>NZ_JAPKNH010000009.1 GCF_026344005.1 Kaistia terrae | reverse complement strand
AGACCATGGCGAGGCCGGCCTCATCGGCGGCGGCGATCACTTCGTCATCGCGCATGGAGCCGCCCGGCTGGATGATCGCAGTCGCGCCCGCTTCGGCGGCGGCCAGCAGACCGTCAGCAAACGGGAAGAAGGCGTCGGAAGCGACGACCGAACCCTTGGCCAGTGTTTCCGGCAGACCGGCGGTGCGAGCCGCATCCGCAGCCTTCTTGGCGGCGATGGTCGATGAGTCGACGCGGCTCATCTGCCCGGCGCCGACGCCGACCGTGGCGCCGTCCTTGACATAGACGATGGCGTTCGACTTGACGTGCTTGGCAACGCGAAACGCGAAGACCAGATCGTCGAGTTCGGCATCGCTCGGCACCCGCTTGGTCACGACCTTGAGGTCCGACTTTTCGATCCGGCCGGCGTCGCGATCCTGCACTAGAAGGCCGCCCGCGACCGTCTTGACCGTCATGCCCTTGGCCGAGACATCCGGCAGGCCGCCGGTGACGAGTAGGCGGAGGTTCTTCTTGGCGGCGACAATGGCGATCGCCTCGTCGGTGGCGTCCGGGGCGATGATCACCTCGGTGAAGATTTCGACGATCTTCTTCGCCGCTTCGGCGTCGAGCGTGCGGTTCAGCGCGACGATGCCGCCAAAGGCCGAAACCGGGTCACAGCGCAGAGCCTTGTCATAGGCTTCGGCCAGCGTCGCGCCGGTGGCAACGCCGCAGGGATTGGCATGCTTGATGATCGCGACGGCGGCCGTCTCGGCCGGATCAAACTCGGCCACCAGTTCAAACGCCGCGTCGGTATCGTTGATGTTGTTGTAGGAGAGCTGCTTGCCCTGCAGCTGCTTCGCCGTCGAAACGCCGGGGCGCACTTCGCCGGTGGTGTAGAAGGCCGCCTGCTGATGCGGGTTTTCGCCGTAGCGCATGATTTCACGCAGCGAACCGCCAAAGCTGCGCCAGGCAGGCGTCGGCTCTTCGAGCACGCGGGCAAACCAGTTCGATACGGCCGCATCATAAGCCGCCGTGCGGGCAAAAGCCTTGGCGGCGAGGCGCTTGCGGAAGGCGAGCGGGGTGGCGCCGTCATTCGCGTCGAGCGCTTCCAGCACCGAGGCATAATCGGCGGGATCGACGACGATCGAGACAAAGCCGTGGTTCTTGGCGGCGGCGCGCGTCATCGCAGGGCCGCCAATGTCGATGTTCTCGACGGCGGTGGCGTAATCCTCGGTGGAAGCGATGGTCTTCTCGAACGGATAGAGGTTCACCGCGACGAGATCGAAGCCCTCGATGCCGTGCTCCTTCATCTCGGCCGCATGAACCGGATCGTTGCGGATGCCGAGCAAACCGCCATGGATCATCGGGTGCAGCGTCTTGACCCGGCCGCCGAGGATTTCGGGGAAGCCGATGACGTCGGCGACATTGGTAGCCGGCAGGCCGCCGTCGATCAGCGCCTTGCAGGTCGAACCCGTGGCGACGAGGGCGACGCCACGTTCATGCAGGGCGCGGGCAAAGTCGATCAGGCCGGTGGAATCCGACACCGAAAAGAGCGCGCGCTTCATCGGAACGAGTTCGGGAAGGGCGACCTTTGACGGCGGTACGGCCATGGAGTCCTCGCGGGGTTCGAAGGTGAGGCCCGCGCGATAGCACGATTTTCCGCCGGATGCAGCCCGTTTACGCGCCGAGCGGCAGATCGTCGTCGTGATCGTCGTGATTGCGGACGTGGCCGCCCGGCTCGACGACGCGATGCAGAACCCACGGAATCGAGGCCTGATGCAGCGCCCGGCCGTAGATCACCATCTGATCGGTGCGTCGGCTGCCGCGAATATCGGAAAGGCGGATGCTTTCCTCGAGCAGCACTTCCAGATCCGGCGTCTCGAACTCCCAGGCCGAGCCATCCGGCAGAGCCAGGAAAACGGCATTGCCGTTCTTGATGCGCGTCGCCTCGACGGCGGGATGGAGATGGAAGCGCAGCGCGAAGGCGTCTCGACCGCTGCGCGCAATGGGGGTGCCGCTGGCCGTGGTGAAGGAATCGATGCCGTCGATGCGGTCGCCATAGGTCGAAAGCACCAGCTTGCGCTCATGCCTGATGCCGAAGCGCACGACATAGCCGTCATGAGCGGCCGTCAGCACCGTCTCGCCGCGATTGTCCTGACGCGAAACCTCGACGCGGGTCGGGCCCGAGAGGATCGCCTCGCCCAGCTTGTCGGCGAGGTAGGTGCCATGCAGGAAGCGGCAGGAGGACGAATCGTTGAGCGATACGGTCGAATGCGCCGCCGTGGTGCGCGCCATCCGGCGCAGCGCCGGAGCGCCCGGTCCCGGCACGCCGCAATTGATGATCATCGGCTGGCGGCCGGAGCTCATCTCGAAAGAGAGACAGCCTGCATGCGCTTCGAGCGACAGGCCGGGGCGCGGCGGCGGGCCGGTATCGACCAGCAGCACCGTGTCGCCGGCATCGAGGCGCTGATAGCCGGCATAGGGGGCATTCTTGCCCGGAGCGCCGCGCGCGTCGTCATAGGCAAGCACCGTGGCCAGCAGGCCGAGCTGCGTTTCGCCCATGCCGTTGAACTTGGCGAAAGAGCCGTCGCCAAGCCGGAAGAAGCGCAGCATCGGCATCATGCGGTCGATCGCGCCGAGCAGTATCGGCGTAGGCTGCTGGCCACGCGCGGTAAACGCCTGGCGCAACGGCAGCAGGTCGACGAGGATTTCAAGCACGGTGCCCGGGTTGCGGCCGACATGACCGCCATCCGGCAAGATCTGCTTCGCCAGTTCCTGATCGAGCCAGCGCGAGGCCTGTCGAACCAAGCGCGGCTGGTCGGAGAGCGACAGCCCGGCGGCGGAAAGCGCCATCATCACGCGCAGGCGCGGCAGGCCGGGTCGCACATCGCGCGCCACGCGGCGCAGATGACGGACCTGCTTGGTCAAGGAGCGCATGAAGCGGCGGTAGAAGCCATGGTCGCAGCCTTCCAGCACCAGCGGCGTCTGCGCCAGCCAGGACAGGATGCGCCGCGCCATGACATCGGGGTCACGCGCGACGGGATCATGGCTGTTCTGGAACCGGATCCACTCGTCGAGCAGAGCGCGCGCATTGGATCGCGAGACAGCGAGATCCGAGGCGCGCAGATGGCGCAGCCAGCCAAAGCTGTGCAGCCGCTCGGCCCAGGCGCGCGACGGCGCCTCGATCTCGAAGACGGAGAAGCCGGCGACATCGACGACTTCTCCGGCAAAGACGAAGCGGCCGGCATAGATATCGTTGGCGATGGTGGGGTCGGCGGTCCTGAGATCGGTCGGCGCGATCAGCAGCCGGTCAGGCACCTGGCCCAGATATTTCCAGCGATAGAGCGAGCTCGCGTGAAACGCATAGCGCGCTCGGCGCCATGCGGACGCGAGTGCGAAGCGGACGAGCCGACCCCGACCGGATCCTGCTCCGAACGCCATACTCTCTCGCTCCCTCATTGGCTGCTGAATGCGTAATGCCGCACCGTCGACGACTCGAAACGAATCAGCCGACGGGCGATTCGAGCAATCTAATTGCGGATTCGGTCAAATTGAAACCGTTTCCCGGCGCCTAGAGGCGCCGGAAGCGGGCGGCGAAGAAGCCGTCCAGGCCGGTAAGCCGAGGTTCGTCATTCGGCAGGTCGGACGGCAGGGTGCGCAGGAAGCCCTCGCGGCAGATCGCTTCGAGGCCACCGACCTCTTCCGGCCGGATCGGCTCCAAAACCAGCGGTAGGCTGGCCAGGGCAAGCGCAACCTGATCCTCGCCCTCGGCCCGCTCCAGCGAGCAGGTGCAATAGACCAGCGTTCCGCCCGAGACGAGCATCGAGGTCGCCCGCGCGATCAGCGACGATTGCAGGTTCGCCAGCGACTTGATGTCGGACGGGCGCTTCAGCACGGCGACGTCGGGGTGGCGGCGCATCGTGCCGGTCGCCGAACAGGGCGCATCGAGCAGGATGGCGTCAAACAGCCGACCCGGATCCCAGGTTTCGACATCCGCCGCGATGGTGCCGATCTGCAGCTTGAGGCGCGAGAGATTTTCGCGCACGCGCTGAAGGCGCGGCTCGGAGATGTCGACGGCCATCACCTTGGCGCCGGCAGCGGCGAGCTGCGCCGTCTTGCCGCCAGGGGCAGCACAGAGATCGGCGACGTCCTTGCCTTCGACATTGCCGAGCAGCTTGGCCGGCAGCGCCGCGGCCGCGTCCTGCACCCACCACTGGCCCTCGGCGAAGCCCGGCAGTGCGTCAATCGGTCCGTGCGCAATCAGGCGCACGCTGCCGGTCGGCAGCACGATGCCGCCGAGCTTCTCGGCCCAACCCTCGGGATCGGACTTGACCGACAGGTCGAGCGACGGCTCCAGCAGATGAGCGGCCGCGATCTTTGCCGTGGTCTCGGCGCCGTAATCCTTGACCCAGCGCTCATAGAGCCAGTCGGGGATGTTGAGTCGAACTTCGTCCTGCGAGGCGAGGATGGCGTCGCGCTGCTCGGTCAGGCGGCGGAGCACGGCGTTGACGAGGCCCTTGAAATGGCGCGCGTCGCGGTCGGCTTCGGCGGTTTCGACGGCAATCGAGACAGCAGCGTGGTCGGGCACATCCATGAACAGGATCTGCGCCGCGGCAACATGCAGGATCGCCGGCAGCGGGCCGGACTTGCGCGGCAGCGCCTTGTCGAGGAAGCGGCTGAGCGCATCGTCGATCTGGCCGCGACGGCGCAGTGCGATGCCGAGAATGGCGCGGGCAAGGCCGCGTTCGCGCGGATCGAGGGTTTCGAACGGGCCGTCGGTGGCATCGATGGCGCTGTCGAGCGGACGATGGTCGACGAGGACCGCCATCAGCGCGGTGGTCGCGGCGAGGCGGGCGGCGACGCCCGGCGCAAGGCGCGGCGCACGCGGCGCGTTACGGTTCGGACGGGTGCCGGCTGGCGTTGTCTTCTTGCTCAACCCCACGGCCCCCGGCCGGAGGATCCGTTGCCCGGATTGTTATTGCCCCAGGGGCTACCCGAGGCGCCGCGCGGCGCGGCCCTCGGACGGCTGAAGCCGCCCGGCAGGTCGACGCGGGCGTCGGAACGCGCGCCCCCGCCGGAGCCGCTGGAGCCACCAAGCTCCGCCTCCATTGCCATCAGGGCCGCAATCCGGTTTTCGGTGTCCGGATGTGTCGAGAAAAGATTGTCCATGCGCTGCCCGGATAGGGGATTGATAATGAAGAGATGAGCCGACGCCGGATTGGCCTCCGCAGTCTCGTTGGGGATCTGATGCGCCCCGCGGGCGATCTTGGCAAGCGCCGACGCCAACGCGCGCGGCGAACCGCAGATCTCGGCACCCATCCGGTCGGCTGCATATTCGCGCGTCCGGCTCACCGCCATCTGCACCAGCATGGCCGCCATCGGCGCGACGACCATCATGACGATCGTGCCGAGGATACCGATTCCGCCGCCACCTTCGCGATTGCGATTGCCGCCAAACAGGAAGGCGAAATTGGCCAGCATCGAGATCGCGCCGGCCAGGGTCGCGGTGATCGTCATCGTCAGGGTGTCGTGGTTTTTCACATGCGCCAGCTCATGCGCCATCACGCCGGCGATCTCGTCGCGGGAGAGCACCTGCAACAGGCCTGTCGACGCGGCAACGGCAGCGTTCTGCGGATTGCGGCCGGTGGCAAAGGCATTGGGCTGGGCGGAATCGATCACATAGACTTTCGGCATGGGCAGGTTCGCGCGCTGCGCCAGCTGCCGAACGATGCCGTAGTACTCCGGCGCGCTGCGTTCGTCGACCTCATGGGCGCCGTACATCGACAGCACCATCTTGTCGGAATTCCAGTAGCTGAACACGTTCATGCCGGCGGCGATCACGAAAGCGATCAGCATGCCGCTCGATCCGCCGATCAGAAAGCCGATGCCCATGAAGAGGGCGGTAAGGCCTGCGATCAGCATCGCCGTGCGCATGATGTTCATCATTGGCTCCAAGCATTGTGCCGAAGACAGTCGCAGGTCGATGCGTTGCATCGACCGCAAGGTTCGACCTTGTCAGTTTCGACCTATATGATGGGTGGGTGCAGGCCTGCCTGCAAGCCGAGGCGCATGCCGAAGGCGCGGAAAGCCGTCCTTTTGCGCCCTTTCAGCGTCCAATACGCGAGAACACGATGCCCGACGAAACCGCAGCCGCCCCATCCGCCCGACCGCTGAGCGATGCCGCGCGCCGCGCGCTGGACGAAGCGAAGGCCCGCCGCGCCGAGATCGACGCCGCTTCCCGGCGTCCGCGCGAGATCCTCGGCCGATCCGGGCCCGAGCCGATCCGCTACGGAGACTGGGAGAACAAGGGCATCGCCAGCGACTTTTGAGCGCGCCGGATCGGGGTGGGTCTTTGGAACACCCTTCTTCACCTCTCCCTGAGGGAGAGGTCGACGGCCGCAGGCCGGCGGGTGAGGGTTTACGACCTCACCGGATGGTTCCCTAAACCCTCTCCCGGCTCTGCGAGCCGACCTCTCCCTCAGTGAGAGGTTAAGAGTGGGATTCGACCCAGATGGATCTGGCCTAGCCGCCCAAGGCCCGGATCAGGAAGATTTGGCGTTGTAGCCGCGATACCAGTCGACGAAGCGGTCGATGCCCTCGTCGATCGATGTCTTCGGCTCGAAGCCAAAGGTCTCTGCCGCCAGGTCGATATTGGCGAAGGTCGTCTCCACATCGGCCTTGCGCATCGGCGCGAAGTTGATCTCGGCCTTGCGACCCGTCGCCCGCTCGATCGTCGCGATGAAATCCATCAGCGCCACAGGCTTGTTGTTGCCGAGGTTGAAGAGGCGGCTTTCCGCCCTTTCCGGCATCCGGTCCACCGCGCCGAGCACGCCGGCGACGATGTCGTCGATGAAGGTGAAATCGCGCTGCATGGCGCCGTTGTTGAAGACCGTGATCGGCCGGCCTTCGAGGATGGCGCTGGTAAACAGCCAGGGCGCCATGTCCGGCCGGCCCCAGGGGCCATAGACCGTGAAGAAGCGCAGGCCCGTCGACGCGACGCCCTGCACATTGGCATAGGAATGGGCGATCAACTCGCCTGCCCGCTTGGTCGCGGCATAGAGCGAGGCGGGCCGGTCGACACGGTCGGTCTCGCGGAACGGCACATCCTCGTTCAGCCCGTAAACCGACGAGGACGAGGCGTAGACGACGTGGCGCAGGCGCGGCAACCGAAGCGCTGCCTCGAACATCACCACCTGTCCGGAAACATTGGCATCGGCATAGGCGAGCGGGTTTTCGATCGAATAGGCGACGCCGGCCTGGGCGGCCAGATGCACCACCGTCTCGATGTCGGCATGGGTGGTGACAAGGCGTTCCATCGCCGCCATGTCGCTGACGCTGGCCTCGACGAATTCGAAATGTCGATGCGCCGTCAGTCGATCAAGCCGGGCGTGCTTCAGCGCCGGGTCATAATAGGGGTTCAGGTTGTCGACCCCGATCACGGCATCGCCGCGCTCCAAGGCCGCCTTCGCAACCTGGGAGCCGATGAATCCCGCCGCACCGGTGATGAGCATTTTCATGGATACCGACTTAGCTGATTTTCGACCGCCAACAAAGGCTCCGGCCCGCTTTTCGCGCGCTTTCGTTTCCTTCCGCGCGGCGATCCGCTATGACACGAAGAGCGCCGCCCCGGCGCGCAAGGAATGCTGGACGTCGGATGATTTCGCAGAAGGCCAAATACGCATTCAAGGCGCTGATCCACCTCGCCAAGCAACCCTATGGCGAGACGACGCAGATCGACGACATCGCTCGCCAAGCCGGCGTGCCGCGCAAGTTTCTCGAGCACATCCTGCTCGATCTGAAGCATCGCGGCATCATCGCCAGCCGGCGCGGGCGCGCGGGCGGCTATGTCATGATCAAGCAGCCCGGCGAGGTGACGATCGGCCAGGTCCTGCGCGCCATCGACGGACCGATCGCGCCGCTATCCTGCATTTCCCGCACCGCCTACCAGCCCTGTGCCGATTGCCCGGATGAGGCGGCCTGCGCCGTGCGGCGGATGTTTGCCGGCCCGTATGAAACGCAGCTCCAGGCCTTCGAGGCGACGACGCTGGCGGACGCGCTGGGCGAAAAGGCCGATCCGGGGGATCTGGACATATCTCGCGACATCGTTTCTGCTGAGGGGCATATCTAGGAAGGATTTTCTAGTTACCCCCGCGCAGAAGGCGTTCCTTGGTTTGAAATTGTCGAGCGCCTATGTCGAGATAGTGGGGTCATCGACCAAGGAGCCCATGATGGTCCGCCCGATATCCGCGATAGCAAGCCGTATACGCCCCGCGCTCGCCGCCTTGGCCGTGGGTGTCGCCATGGTCGTGACGCCGGCGCTGGCCGACGTCTCGCTGCTGAATGTCAGCTACGATCCGACGCGCGAACTCTACAAGGCCTACAACGCCGCCTTCGCCGCACATTGGAAGGCCGAGGGAGGCGAGACCGTCACCGTCCAGCAGTCGCATGGCGGCTCCGGCAAGCAAGCCCGCTCGGTGATCGACGGCCTGGACGCGGATGTCGTGACGCTGGCGCTGCAAGCCGATATTGACGCCATCGCCAAGGAAAGCGGCAAGATCAACCCGGACTGGCGCGGTCGCCTGGCGCATAATTCCTCGCCCTACACCTCGACGATCGTCTTCCTCGTCCGCAAGGGCAATCCGAAGGCGATCAACGATTGGGGCGACCTGATCAAGGACGGCGTCGAGGTCATCACGCCGAACCCGAAGACCTCCGGCGGCGCGCGCTGGAATTATCTGGCCGCCTGGGCCTATGCCAACAAGGCGTTCGGCAACGATCCGGCCAAGACCAAGGAATTCGTGTCCGAGCTGTTCAAGCATGTTCCGGTCCTCGATACCGGCGCCCGCGGCTCGACCACGACCTTTGCCCAGCGCGGCATTGGCGACGTGCTGCTCGCCTGGGAAAACGAGGCCTTCCTGGCGCTCGAAGAACTCGGCCCCGACAAGTTCGACATCATCGTGCCGCCGCTCTCGATCCTGGCCGAACCGCCGGTAGCGCTTGTCGATGCCAATGTCGACGCCAAGGGCACCCGCAAGGTCGCCCAGGCCTATCTCGATTATCTCTATTCGGCCGAGGGCCAGACGATCGCGGCGAAGAACTACTACCGCCCGTCCGAGCCGACGCTGGTCGACGCCGCGCTGCTGACGCGCTTCCCGAAGATCGACCTCGTGACCATCGACGACCCGCAGTTCGGCGGGTGGGCCAAGGCCCAGCCGGAACACTTCGGCGACGGCGGCATTTTCGACCAGATCTACAAGCCGAACTGAACGGAAAAAGATGGCCGCCACGACCATCGCCACGGTCAGGAAGTCGAGCGTCATCCCGGGCTTCGGGTTGGCGCTCGGCGTCACTTTGACCTATCTCAGCCTCATCGTCCTGATCCCGCTCGCCCTGCTCTTCTGGCGCTCGGCCAGCGGCGGGCCGGAAGAATTCATCCGCATCTCGACCGATCCGCGCACGATCGCCGCGCTGCGCCTTTCCTTCACGACGTCCTTCATCGCGGCGCTGGTCAATCTCGTCTTCGGCATGATCCTCGCCTGGATCCTGGTGCGCTACGAGTTTCCCGGCCGTCGCCTGATCGACGCGGTGATCGACCTGCCCTTCGCGCTTCCGACCGCCGTCGCCGGCATCGCGCTGACGACGCTCTACGCGCCGAATGGCTGGATCGGCGCCTGGCTGCAGCCCTTCGGCATCCGCATCGCCTATTCGCAGACCGGCATCATCATCGCGCTGATCTTCATCGGCCTGCCCTTCGTGGTGCGCAGCGTGCAGCCGGTGCTGGAAGACCTCAACCGCGAGGTCGAGGAAGTCGCGGCGACGCTCGGCGCCAATCGCCGCCAGACGGTGCGCCGCGTCGTCATGCCGGCGCTGATGCCGGCGCTGCTCACCGGCTTCGCGCTCGCCTTCGCGCGCGCCGTCGGCGAATACGGCTCGGTGATCTTCATCGCCGGCAACAGCCCCTACAAAACCGAGATCGCGCCGCTGCTGATTGTCATCAAGCTGGAGGAATTTTCCTATTCCGGCGCGACGACGATCGCCGTGCTGATGCTGATCGCGTCATTTTTGGTCCTGCTCGCGATCCATCTGATCCAGAGCTGGAGCCGGCGGAGATATGGCGATGTCTGACGGTGCCTTCACCACCGCCCGCCTGCATGGCGCTTCCGGAATTCACTTCCGGCCGGTGACCATGGAGCGCAAGCGCGTCCGGCTCGCGCTGATCCTGATCTCGCTGGCGTTCCTCGCCCTGTTTCTGGTCATGCCGGTGCTCGCCGTCTTCGTCGAGGCGTTTCGCGGCGGCTGGCCCGCCTTCGCGGAGGCGATTTTTGAGCCGGACGCCGCCGCCGCCATCCGGCTGACGCTGCTGGTCGCCGCGATCTCGGTGCCGTGCAACCTCGTTTTCGGCGTGGCGGCCTCCTGGGCGATCGCCAAGTTCGACTTCAGGGGCAAGGCGCTGCTGAACACGCTGATCGACCTGCCCTTCTCCGTGTCGCCGGTGATCGCGGGCCTGATCTATGTGCTGATGTTCGGCTCGCAGAGCCTGCTCGGCCCCTGGCTGAAGAGCGAGGGCATCCAGGTCATCTTCGCCGTGCCGGGCATCGTGCTGGCGACGATCTTCGTCACCTTTCCCTTCGTGGCGCGCGAACTGATCCCGCTGATGGAAGAACAGGGTCGCGGCGACGAGGAGGCGGCGCTGTCGCTCGGCGCCTCCGGCTTCCAGGTTTTTTTTCGCGTCACGCTGCCGAATGTAAAATGGGCGCTGCTCTACGGCGTCCTGCTCTGCAACGCACGCGCGATGGGTGAATTCGGCGCGGTTTCCGTGGTTTCCGGCCATATTCGCGGCCTGACAAACACCATGCCGCTGCATGTCGAAATTCTCTACAACGAGTATCAATTCGCGGCCGCCTTCGCCGTCGCGTCGCTGCTCGCGGTGCTTGCCCTCTTTACACTGGTCGTCAAGTCGGTCTTGGAATGGCGTTATGCCGACGAGATCGCCGCGACGCGCCGCCACTAAGGTAACTGAAATGAACGCGATCACTCCGATCGAGGCGGGCGTGTCTGTCGCCCTCGGCGCCCCCATCGACGTGACCATCGAGAACGTGCAGAAGGCCTTTGGCGATACGCCGGCGCTGCACGGCGTTTCGCTCGACGTCAAGGCAGGCGAACTGGTGGCGCTGCTGGGCCCGTCCGGCTCCGGCAAGACGACGCTGCTGCGCATCCTCGCCGGCCTCGATGCCCCGACCGCCGGCCGCGTGCTGTTCGGCGGCGACGACGCGCTGGGCCTTTCGGTGCAGCAGCGCAATGTCGGCTTCGTGTTCCAGCATTACGCGCTGTTCCGCCACATGACGGTGTTCCAGAACATCGCCTTCGGCCTGACGGTCCGCCCGCGCGGCGAACGGCCGCCCAAGGCCGAGATCCGCAAGCGCGTGCTGCATCTGCTCGACCTCGTCCAGCTCACCGGCCTCGACAAGCGCTATCCCTCGCAGCTCTCGGGCGGCCAGCGCCAGCGCGTCGCGCTCGCCCGCGCGCTGGCGATCGAGCCGCGCGTGCTGCTGCTCGACGAACCCTTCGGCGCCCTCGATGCGCAGGTCCGCAAGGATCTTCGCCGCTGGCTGCGCGAGATCCACGACCGCACCGGCCACACCACCTTCTTCGTCACGCACGACCAGGAAGAAGCGCTCGAGCTTGCCGACCGCGTCGTCGTGATGTCGAAGGGCCGGATCGAGCAGGTCGGCACGCCGGATGAAATCTATGACGCGCCGGCAAGCCCGTTCGTGTTCGAGTTCATCGGCGAATCCTCGTTCCTCCCGGTCACCGTCGTCGACGGCGCCGTGCAGCTTGATGGCCAGTCGCTCGATCTCGCAGCGCTCGGCTCGCCGCATGGCGAGGCGACGCTGGGCTTCCGCCCGCATGACGTCTCGATCGTCGAAGATGGCGGCCCCGCCATCACCGGCACAATCGTCACCGAGCGCCGGCATGGTGGCGCCCGCCGGCTCGAGCTTGAAGTGGGGACGGAGAAGCACCGCGTCGAGATCGACATGCCCGTCGACCACAGCCGTGCCCCAGGTGGACAGGTCACCTTCCGGCCGCATCGCTGGCGGCTTTTTCCGCGCTAGTTCTTCTGGCTAGGCCCGTCACCCGATTCCCGGCTGTTATCGCCGGTTGCAACGCTGTCGCGTCTTCCGTCGGATCCGCCTTCCGCCTAGTCTTGCCGTTAGGGCAGGACCGCCACGGTGGAGGAGACCGGGATGAAGCGATCGCGGGTCAATGAAATCATGCTGCAGGGGGACGAGTTCATCCGCTCCTTCGGCTATGTGCTGCCGCCCTTCGCCTATTGGGCGCCGGAAGAGCTTCGCGCCCGCAAGGTGCAGGCCAAGGGCATCGTCAACGCCCGGCTCGGCTGGGACATCACCGATTTCGGCGCCGGCGATTTCGATACGCTCGGCCTGTTCCTGTTCACGGTCCGCAACGGCAATCCGGCCGATCTCGCCATCGGACGCGGCCTGCTCTACGCCGAAAAGATCATGATCGCGCGCCAGGATCAGGTGACGCCGATGCATCGCCACGTCATCAAGGGCGAGGACATCATCAATCGCGGCGGCGGCACGCTGACGCTCGAACTCTTCGCTTCCGACGAAAACGGCCAGTTGGACCGCAAGGCGGACGTGACGATGATGACCGACGGTGTCCAGCGCCATCTGCCCGCCGGCGGCAAGCTGAAGCTGGAACCAGGCGAAAGCATCACGCTGAGACCCGGCCTCTGGCATTCCTTCTGGGGCGAAGGCGCCGACGTTCTGATCGGCGAGGTCTCGACCGTCAATGACGATCGAACCGACAACATCTTTGCCGATCCGGTCGGCCGCTTCGCCGAGATCGAGGAAGACGCCGCGCCTCTGCACCTGCTGGTGGCGGATTACGACCGCTGGCTGAGCGACTAGGGACATAGACCCGAGAGGTCAGACCGGTTAGGCGCCGAAAGCCGACGCCGCTTGTAGCGCTTGCGAATCGCATAAGCATGCGCTTATGTATCAGCATGATTGAGACCGCCATCTTCAAGGCCCTGGCCGATCCGACCCGTTGCGCCATCTTCGAAAAGCTGGCGGCTGGCGGCATGAATGCCAGTGCCCTGCGGCAAGGCATGGCGATCAGCCAGCCGGCCATGTCCCAGCACCTTTCGGTTCTGCGTAATGCGAAACTGGTGCGGGAACAGCGGCAGGGCCGCTTCGTGAACTACGAGGTCGATCCCGAGGGCCTGGCGCTCATCGCCGGATGGCTTGCAAGATATCGCGCCTACTGGCCCGAGCGCATCGACGCCTTGAAGCTATTGCTGAAGGACATGGACCCATGAGCGACATCGAGGCCAAGGCGCAGATGAAGACTCTGGTGCTCGAATACGAACTCGATGCGCCACCGGAAAAAGTCTGGCGGGCGATCAGCATCCCCGAGTTTCGCGAAAAATGGCTACCGGAGGGTAGCCTGGCCGATGCGGAGCCGGTCTCTTCGACCCCGGGCGAGGAAGTTCGCTATGGAATGCGGGACGCCGAACCGCCCTTCCTCGAAAGCGTGGTGACGTTTCAACTCCGTCCCAATGAAATGGGCGGCACCCGGTTGAGAATTGTCCACGGGTTGTCAGACGCTCGGCTGGAGCGTCGCCCGCAACGGGCCGCGAACAGCAATCGGTCCAGTCGCATGCTCGCGGCCTGACGCACCGGACTATCCAAGCCAATTTCGGAAGAAAAGGAATTCGCCCATGCGCGAAGCGATGCAACTCGTCCCTATGGTGGTCGAACAATCCAGCCGCGGCGAACGGTCCTTCGATATCTATTCCCGCCTTCTGCGCGAGCGGATCATCTTTCTGAATGGCGAGGTGAACGACACCGTGTCCGCCCTCGTCTGCGCGCAGCTGCTGTTCCTTGAGGCCGAGAACCCCAAGCGACCCATTCAGCTCTATATCAATTCCCCCGGTGGCGTGGTTACCAGCGGCCTCGCGATGTACGACACCATGCGTTACATCAAGGCGCCCGTGCACACCCTCTGCATGGGAACGGCCCGGTCGATGGGATCATTCCTGCTGATGGCCGGCCAGCCCGGCGAGCGCGCCGCATTGGCCAATGCGAGCCTGCATATCCACCAGCCATTGGGCGGCTTCCAGGGGCAGGCGTCGGACATGCTGATCCATGCCGAGGAAATCAAGCGAACGAAGCATCGCCTGACGCGGCTCTACGCCGAGCATTGCGGCCGAAGCTATGAAGCGTTCGAGCACGCGATGGATCGCGACCGCTTCCTGACCGCCGAGGAGGCGCTGGAGTGGGGGCTGATCGACCGTATTCTTGTAGAACGGGAAGACTCGGTGGAGAGAGTGCCATCCGCATGACGACGCTCTCGCAGGGGCCATAGCGAAGGTCACGCACGACATCGATGCCGCGCCGTCTCACCGCCTTCGGGTAAAACGAGAATGCGGCGACTGCGGAGGGCCGCAGCCGCCGCGAGAACCTCAGACGTCGAGGATCGGCTGGAAGCCGCCGAAGATCATGCGCTGGCCGTCGAACGGCATGGTGAACTCCATGCGCGGGTCGGCCATGACCTTCTCCCAGCCCTTTACGCGGGCTTCCTTGGAGGGCCATTCGATCCACGAATAGACCACCTTCTCGTCGTCGGTCGCCTTCACTGCGCGGCGGAAATCCGTGACCTTGCCGTCCGGCACGTCATCGTCCCAGCTTTCCACCACTCGCGTCGCGCCGTGTTCCCGGAGGATCGGCGCCGTTTTCGCCGCCATGGCGCGATAGGCTTCCTTGTTGGCGCTCGGCACCGCGATCAGCGTGCCATCGATGTAGCCCGTGGGCTCGTCGCCGCCCTTGTCGATCAGGATCGTCTCGAAGCCGCCATAGATCATCCGCTGGCCGTCGAAGGGCATCGACGTGCCCATCTCCTTCATCCGGGGATCGCTCATCATCTTCTGGTTTGCGGCGTCCCGCGTCGCGCGGTCCGGATATTCGCACCAGGAAAAGACGACGACCTCATCCGGCTTCGCCTGCACGGCGCCCTTGAAATCCGTGACCTTGCCATCCGGCACGTCATCGCCCCAGTTTTCCACCAGGCGCGTCACGCCAAACTCGTGAAACAGCGTCGCGGCCTTGGCGGCCATTTCGCGATAGGCCTCCTTGTTGGCGGCCGGCACTGCCACCACGAATCCCTCGATATAGGCCATGCTATCTCTCCTCCTGCGTTGCCGGGCGGGTTCCTTCCGTGTCCGGACTGAGGTGCTTCTCCCGCGCAAACCACGCACGCGACACCGGTGGACAACGGCCGCCCCCGTCATTCGTTCACTTGACAATTTAGGTTGATATCAACATAAAGAAGACATGTCAAATATCGACGTTGTGCCGTTCTCTACGACCCTGCATGTCCGCGATCATTGCCTGTGCCTGGCGGCGCAGCGGGCAGCCCGGGCGCTGGCGCGGCGTTTTGACGAAGCGCTGCGACCGGCGGGCCTGACGAGCGGCCAGTTTTCGCTGCTGATGTCGCTCAATCGCCCGCACCCACCCTCCATGGGCTCGGTGGCGGCGTTGCTGGCCATGGATCGAACGACGCTGACGGCCAACCTAAAGCCGCTGGAGCGGCAGGGCTTCCTGGTGACATCCGTCGATCCGGCCGACCGGCGCAGCCGCCTGCTGACGCTGACCGATGCGGGCCGCGCCGTGCTGGCCGCCGCCGTGCCGATCTGGCAGCGGACGCATGAGGAGGTCGAGGCGCCGCTCGGCGACGGCGAGGCCGATCGATTGCGGAGGGGCCTGCTGGCGCTGGCGTGAGGGGGAGACGCTGACGACCGCCGGCGCTATTGCCGGGCGATCTCTTCCACGCCGGCCTTGCCGCGCTTTCGGGCCAATTTCTGGCGCTTGAAAGCGACATCGACCGAGCCGACATTCATGCCGAGCATGGAAATGACGCCCTTGTTGACGATGGAATCGCGACCGGAGCGCCGGATCGTATCCTCGAAGTGCAGCTGCAGCTTGCTGCCGTTCTTGCCGCGCGTAATCAGATCGTAGGACATGCGGATGGCGTCGTCATCGACCCGCACCTTCGCAAGGCCGACGACATCCTCGCGGGTGCCGACATAGGTCTTGGGCCCGGTCTTGCGAAAACGCCAGGTGCGGCGGTCGAGCGCGCCATTGTCGAAGCGGAAGACCTGCTCCAGCACGAACTGGCCGCCGGTGCCGCGCCCCTTGGTGGTGACCACGAAACCGCGATCGACGCCTGCCAGCGTGCTCTTGAAGCGACCGACACCGGTGGCCTGGCCGCGAAAAGCCTCTTCCAGCGTCTGCCCTGCCTCGGTGGCGCTGGCCGAGCCAAGCCCGGCCGACCCGGCAACCAGCAATGCCAGCAGGACAACGAGAGGATATGCGATCTTCATGGGAAGGCCCCCGGCACGCGCCCTAGTTCCGCGCCAAGGACAGTGTAGCCCGACTTTTCCGGTTTCGTCAGCCCGGTGTACCAACCTGGGCGGCAGCGGCGCTTTCGGTCAGCACGGCATAGAGCGCAGACTGGTCGCCGGAAGCACGAAGCTTGTTGGCGAGCCCCGGTTCGCGCAGGAGGCGCGCGATGCGGGCGAGCGCCTTCAAATGGTCTGCGCCGGCATTTTCGGGCGCCAGCAGCAGGAAGATCAGATCCACCGGCTGGTCATCGAGCGATTCGAAATCGATCGGCTTGGGCAGCCGGGCAAACACGCCATGGATGCGGGTCAGGGCCGAGAGCTTGCCATGCGGGATCGCGACGCCGTTGCCGACGCCGGTCGAGCCCAGGCGCTCGCGCTGAAGCAGGGTGTCGAAAATCTGCCGTTCATCGAGGCCGGTCAGCTTCGCGGCCTTTTCGGCCAGTTCCTGAAGAGCCTGCTTTTTGCCATTGGCTTTCAGGGCCGGGACGATGGCGTCCTGGCTTATGATATCGCTGAGATCCATGGCTTGGTTCAAAAATGCCTCGGTTCTAACCATCGTTCCAAGACCCGCCGTTTCGGCGCACTCCCCGAGCGCGCCGAAAGATCCATTCCGAGTGTACGCGGAATCAACCGTTGACGGAATCCCTATTGCCGGCCTGCGCCGGGTCGATCCATCCAATATTACCGTCGCGACGGCGATAGACGATGTTCACGCCGCCATGCCCCGCATGTCGGAACACGACGACCTGCGATTCGGCCAGGTCCATCGCCATGACGGCGCCGGATACGGACATCGTCCGCAGCGACTTCGTTTCCTCGGCGATCACCATCGGCTTGTAATCGGCTTCCAGCTCTTCGTCTTCGTCGGGCGTCGCCGCCAGAACCGTATAATTCGCATCCATATCCTGCGCACCATTGCGAGGATAGTGGTCCTTCAACTTACGCTTGTAGCGGCGCAGCTGCTTTTCAATCCGTTCTGCCGCCTGGTCAAAGGTCGGGTAGATCTCGTGCCCACGGCCCTCGGCATGCAGGTCTGCCCCGCTGTCGAGATGCAAGGCGCAATCGACGCGATAGCCGGTACCATCACGTTCCAAGACGACGCGGCCCGAAAAGCCGCCTGCAAAATACTTGCCGATCGCGTCGCCGACGCGGCCCTCCACATGAGTGCGGTAAGCGTCGCCGATTTCGATATTCTTGCCGGAGATGCGCAGAGACATGGATTTCTCGTACCCCTTGGTCGTCGTTGCGGACCGAGGCTCGCTTCGCGCCTTGGCGTGAAGCAGCCCCGTCGGGCACGTCGCTTTCCGGCGTCACCAAGGCCTGCCTACGTCGAGCCGAACTCCTCTCGGCTCAGAGGCATCGGACCGCCATTGGCGCCGCGCCCTTCTAGTGACCGCATGCCGGGAAGTCAACAAATAGGCCCCGGCAGCAGCCACCATGTCATCAAGCTGGCCCTCCTTAGAGCCTAAGGCAAGGGCTGCCGCCTAAACTTTAAGTCGCGAGCAGGGCTTGCTTTTCGCGACGGCGCTGGACCGACGAGGGAATCCGCAGCGCTTCGCGGTACTTGGCGACGGTACGCCGCGCGATGTCGATTCCCGAGTCTCGCAGCATTTTGACAAGCGTATCGTCGGAAAGAACATCCTGGGGCGTTTCGGCGTCGATCAGCGCCTTGATGCGGTGACGAACCGCCTCGGCCGAATGCGCCTCGCCGCCCTCGGACGAGGCAATCGAGGCGGTAAAGAAATATTTGAGCTCGAACACGCCGCGCGGCGTCGCCATGTACTTGTTCGAGGTAACCCGCGACACGGTCGACTCGTGCATCGAGATCGCCTCGGCGACGGTCTTCAGGTTCAGCGGCCGCAAATGCGCCACGCCATGCGCCAAAAAGGCGTCCTGCTGGCGGACGATCTCGGTCGCCACCTTCAGGATGGTCTTCGCCCGCTGGTCGAGGCTCTTCACCAGCCAGTTGGCGGTCTGCAGGCACTCGCTCAGATAGGTGCGATCCTCGCCCTTCGATTGCCGCGCGACGTTGGAATAATAGCTCTGGTTGACAAGCACGCGCGGCAGCGTGTCGGTGTTCAGCTCGATGCGCCAGCTGCCGTCCGGCGCGGCGCGCACGACGACATCCGGCACGACGGGATGGATCGGCACCGAGCCGAAGGCGCTGCCCGGCCTCGGATTTAGGGCGCGGATCTCGCGCAGCATCTCCGCCAGATCCTCGTCATCGACGCCGCAAAGCCGCTTCAGCGCCGCCATGTCGCGGCGCGCGACGAGATCGAGATGGGCAAGCAGCGTGGCCATGGCGGGGTCGTAGCGGCCACGCTCGCGCAACTGGATAGCCAGGCAATCGGCGAGATCGCGGGCACAGACGCCCGTCGGCTCGAACCCCTGCAGGATCCCCAGCACATGCTCGACCCGCGCCAGCGGTGCGCCCAGCCGCGCCGCGACGGCATCCAGGCTGCCGCGCATGTATCCGGCCTCGTCCACCTCGTCGATCAGCGCCTGGCCGATCAACCGCAAGACCGGATCGGTGACGGCCAGACCCAGCTGGTCGCCGAGCAGGCCGGCCAGCGACTTCTCCTCGGCCACGAAGGCTTCGAGATTGTAATCGTCGCTACTGACGGCATGGCGGTCGGAAGGCATCGCCCAGGGATCGACCGGCGGCATCGCCGCGCCCTCGCCCGCCGCGGCGCCGTGATCGTCGGGAAACACATTGGCAAGGTCGGTATCAAGCCGTTCGGCGATCGCGTCGGGCGAAACCTCCAGCCGCGTCTCCAGCCAGTCGGGCCGCTCCTCGGCGAGATCGCCGGCGACGTCGCGGTCCTCGGCCGCATCCGAGGCGCCCTCCGCCGGAAGCGCGATGCCGGCGGTATCGTCGCGCTCGTCGCGCTCGAGCAGCGGGTTGCGCTCAAGCTCGGCGTCGACATAGGCAACCAGATCGAGATTGGACAGCTGGAGCAGCTTGATGGCTTGCATCAGCTGCGGCGTCATCACCAGGGACTGGCTCTGCCGGAGCAGGAGTTTTTGAGAAAGAGCCATGCTTCGGCAGCGAATCCCGGCGTGTGGTCCAAGGCTTTTTTCGCCTCAGGCCCGCAAGGCTACCCGCCCGATGGCCCAAGACTTGCTTGGTTCGCCCCTTGGTATCGCAAGCGGCGTCGCCGTCAAAGCGTAAATTGCTCTCCGAGATAGAGACGCCGCACCTCGGGGCTGGCGACGATATCGTCCGGCCGGCCCTCCATCAGCACCTCACCGGCGTGAATGATATAGGCGCGGTCGATCAGACCGAGCGTTTCGCGCACATTATGGTCGGTGATCAGCACGCCGATGCCGCGCTGGGTCAGGTGGCGGACCAGCACCTGGATGTCGCCGACAGCGATCGGATCGATGCCGGCGAACGGCTCGTCGAGCAGCATGAAGGCGGGTCGGCTGGCGAGGGCGCGCGCGATTTCGCAGCGCCGCCGCTCGCCGCCGGAAAGCGCGATGGCCGGCGATTTGCGCAGATGGCTGATGTGGAACTCGGCCAGCAGCGAATCGAGCTCTTCCTCGCGCTTGTGGCGGTCGGGTTCGACGACTTCCAGCACGGCCTTGATGTTCTGCTCGACCGTCATGCCGCGAAAGATCGAGGTTTCCTGCGGCAGATAGCCGATGCCGAGACGGGCTCGGCGATACATCGGCATGTGGGTGACGTCATTGCCGTCCAGCTCGATGCGGCCGTGATCGGCCTGCACCAGTCCGGTGATCATGTAGAAGATCGTCGTCTTGCCGGCGCCGTTGGGTCCGAGCAGGCCGACCGCCTCGCCCCGCGCCACGGCAAGGCTTGCCGAATTGACGACGCGACGGCGGCGATAGCTCTTGCCGATGCCGTGCGCGACGAGCCAGCCGGGGCCGCCGGCATCCTTGGCATAACGGGTCACTTGCGGCTCGTCGGCTCGCGCTGCGGCGAGATCCGCCGCTACCGACCCCCGGCTCTTGAAAAGGCTCGACAAAATGACCGGCGCTCCGTTCGATGCCCCGGCGCTGCCGGCTGCGGTTATCATCGGGAATCCGGCGGAGGTTCCTTGCGGAAATCCGGATGGGTCCCAGGGGCGTCGGTTCGACGCCCCGTTGCTTGCCATGAGCGCCCGAGGACGCCGTTTTGGCTGGCTTAGGGCTTGCTGCCCGGCGCCGCGCCCGGCGTGAAGATACCGCGAATGCGGGCGCCCGGCTTCTGGTCGACGCGGGCGCGGCCCGTCGTCATGTCCCAGGTCAGCTTGTTGCCGGTGATGACGTTGGGGCCCTGGCTCAACACGACATTGCCCGAAAGCGTCACCAGCTTGCCGACCATGTCGACGACGGCGGTGTCGCCGGTCGCCGTCTGCTCGCCGGAATTGACATAGACCTTGCCGCTCGCCTCGATGCGCGTGAACGAGCCGGCGCCGGGCAGGCTGCCTTCCAGCGACGGATCGGCCGCGGCAGGCTTTGCAGCGGCGGGCTTGGCGTCCGCAGGCTTGGCATCCGCAGGCTTGGCATCCGCAGGCTTGGCGTCTTTCCCGTCGGCGCCGGCGGCCGGGGTCTTGGAGCCGGCCGAATAGATCGAGATCTTGCCGGCCTTCAGCACGCTGTCGCCGCGCGTGACGGTGACGTTGCCGGTGAAGGTCGAAATCCGCTGACCGTCCTTTTCCGCCACATCGAGCGAATCGGCCTCGACATTGACCGGGCCCTTCTGGCCGGTCTGGAAGCCCTTGAACAGATCAGCGGAGGATTGCGCGCGCACCTCGACGGCCCCGAGGACCATCGGCAGGAAGGCGAGCGCAACGAGCAGGCGGTGGGACAATCTTGTCATTCGATCACCGAAGGTGCGGCGGGCTGCGGGGAAGACGAGTCGGCTGGGGCAGAGTATGTCACCTTTACCCCATTCCTGAACATAACGCGCTTGCCGCGATCCAGCACTTCAACGCTGTTGGCCTGGATACGACTGCCCTGGGCCGTGAAATCGATCGGCTTGCCGGAGCGCATGGTGCCAGCCTTCATGTCGATATCGGCATCCTGCAGCGTTCCGGCGATGCCGGTCGAGGTCGAGAGCTGGATCGCCTTGTCAAGGAACAGGCGCTGCTTGTCGGCATAGTAGGTGCCGGTCGTCGCCACCACCTTGGCCGTGCCGCCACTATCGTCCATGCCGATCGTGGCGCCGATATCCTGCAGGGTAACGACCTTGGTGTCCTTCAGCGACTGCTCGGCCCGGTTGGCCTTCAACTCATAGGCGCGGCCATTGTTGGTGAAGCCCGAGACATGCGGGTTCTCCATCACCACGGCGTTGTTGGTCACGTCGATCGAACCGAAGGAAACGCCTTCCGGCAGCTGCGGCACAAAATAGGTGAAGACGAAGAAGAGGCCGGCCGCGAAAACGGCTACCGTGGGCAGGGCGAATTTGAGGAAGCGGACGAAGCGGCTGTGGCGCATGGCCGCGCGATAGCGCACATCGACGCCGCCACGCGTGTCGACATACTGGCGGCCAAGGCCCTGGGCTGACCCGATCGGGTCAGGCGACGCTCTCATGCGATCTCCGCTTGCTCATGTCTCTATTCCCGCCCACGCCATTCCGTCTCGCTTGTGACATCACATTGTCACATCAGTTGCGAGTGCGCTTCCAATATGGATATTCCGCGGCGCCCACCAAGGGGTGCGCGACGCAACGTCGCCACACGGTTCAGGCGTGCGCGAAGATATCCTGTTCCGGCCAGCCTGCAAGATCGAGCGCGGCGCGGGTCGGCAGGAAGCGGAAGCAGGCCTCGGCCAACTCGGTCCGGTTCTCGCGTGCCAGGCGCTCGTCCAAGCGTGTCTTCAGGCCATGCAGATAGAGCACGTCGGAGGCGGCATAGGCGAGCTGCGCCTCGGTCAGCTTCTCGGCCGCCCAATCGGAACTCTGCTGCTGCTTCGACAGATCGACGTCGAGCAGTTCCTTGACCAGATCCTTCAGGCCGTGCCGGTCGGTATAGGTGCGGGTCAGGCGCGAGGCGATCTTGGTGCAATAGACCGGATTGACCGTGACACCAAAGGCATGGCCGAGCACGGCGACGTCGAAGCGGGCGAAATGGAAAATCTTGGTCACGGCCGGGTCGGTCAAAAGCTTGACCAGGTTCGGCGCCTCGCGCTGGCCCGGTGCAATCTGCACGACATCGGCCGTGCCGTCGCCCGGAGACAGCTGGACGACGCAAAGCCGGTCGCGGTGCGGATTGAGACCCAGCGTCTCGGTATCGATCGCGACCGACGCGCCATAATTCGAAAGATCGGGCAGATCGCCGCGATGCAGGCGGATCGTCATAGGCTAAAATCCTCGGATGTCGGACGCGTTTGCGTTTTCCTAACGAAGCATGTCGACTTCTGCAATGACGCAGGTCACAGCCATAGGGCCGCGCGGACGGAGGAATACAACCATGACGACCCTCGAAGGCGAGCCCGCGACCGATCCGGTCCGCTGGGGCATTCTCAGCACGGCCCGCATCGCGCGCCAGCGCGTCGTGCCGGCGATGCTGAAAAGTCCGTCGACCCGCGTCGACGCCGTCGCCTCGCGCAGCCTCGACAATGCCCGCAATTTCGCCTCGGCCTTCGATATTCCCAAGGCCTATGGCTCCTATCAGGAACTGATCGACGATCCCGAGATCGATGCGATCTACAATGCCCTTCCCAACCATCTGCATGTCGAGACGACGCTCGCCGCCGCCGCGAAGGGCAAGCATGTGCTCTGCGAAAAGCCGATCGGCCTCGATCTGGCCGACGCGCTCCGACTGAAGGACGTCCCGGCCGGGGTGCTGATCGGCGAAGCCTTCATGATCCGCCATCACCCGCAATGGCACGAAGTCCGCAACATCATCGCTTCCGGCCGGATCGGCGATGTCCGCGCCGTCCAGACCTTCTTCGCCTTCCTGAATGTCGACCCGGCCAATATCCGCAACCGGCCCGAGACGGGCGGCGGCGCCATTCTCGACATCGGCTGCTATGCGATCGCCTCGGCGCGGTTGATCTTCGATGCCGAACCGCTGCGCGTCATGGCGCTGATCGATCGCGACCCGGTCATGCAGACCGACCGTTCCGCTTCGATAACAGCCGATTTCGGCGGCGGTCGGCAGTTTTCGGCAACCCTCTCGACCCAGGCGTTTCGCCATCAGCGCGTCGGCATCGTCGGCACCGAAGGCCGGATCGCGATGGAGACACCGTTCTCGGCGCCGACAGACGAAAAATCGAAGATCCTGCTCGACCTGCACGGCTCCGGCCAGGCGGCCGAGACAATCACCTTCCCGCCCGTCGACCAATACGCCCTGCAGGCCGAAGCGTTTTCGCGCGCGGTGCGTGGGACGGGGCCGTGGCACTACGGGCTCGACGACGCCTTTGCCAACATGGCCGTGCTCGACGCGCTCTTCCGCTCGGAGCGGTCCGGGACGTGGGAAGCCCCGTAGACCACGGGAAAGGCTTAGCAATTAGGCCCTATAAGCGATGTGTGAGGGATCGGCGGGCGGCTTCTTGAAGCGGCCGCCCCGCACGACCATATTGGGCTACGGGAATGATCCCGACGGACGCCTCTTGGAGGGTCCGGTTACAAGGTCGCTTAGTGAAAGGACTTTGTGGATGTCGCGCGTTTCTGCGTTCTCCAGTCCGCTGCTTCTTGGATTCGACGAGATCGAACGAGCACTCGATCGAGTCGCGAAAGCATCGGGCGACGGCTATCCGCCCTACAACATCGAGCGGGTCACCAAAAACGGTGCGCGCGACGAGTGCCTGCGGATCACGCTGGCCGTGGCCGGCTTCTGCCGCGAGGCACTCGAAGTAACCGTGGAAGAAAATCAACTCGTCATTCGCGGTCGCCAATCCGACGACCGTGAGCGGATCTACCTTCACCGCGGCATAGCGGCACGACAGTTTCAGAAGACATTCGTGCTGGCCGATGGGATCGAGATCATCTCGGCGGAGTTGAAAGATGGACTGCTTGCCATCGATCTCGCCCGGCCGACGCCGGAACGGGTCGTTCGCAAGATCGAGATCGGCGTTCGCGACTAAGGTCGCCGGTCTTTCTCGCTCGTCAATGAGGAGACATATCATGTCTGCACGTATCGCCATTTCGCCGGAGATCCTCGCGGGTCTCGGCAACGGTCAGATTGCCTTCGTCAAGGCAGTCAATTCCGAAGATATCCGCTCGCTGTTCCCGGACGCGCCCGAAATCGCAGCCGGCCAGAAGTTCTGGGCCCTGCTCGACGCACGCGGCACGCCGCTGATGATTGCCGACAGCCGCGACGCCGTCGTCATGAACGCGCACGAAAACGATCTGGAAGCGGTGAGCCTGCACTAGGCTTTTTGCCAGCCCCTGCCCCGTCGGCCTCCCCCGACGGGACCTCGGGCACCCCGGATTTGAGCGCGGATGCTGGGCATCGGATTCTTCCTGTGTGGGAACATCCGGTGCCTTTTGTGTTTTGGAGGGCAAGAGGTGGCCGGCTGCTGTGCCCCCGCTCATCATCCTGAGGTGCTTCGCGCAGCGAAGCCTCGAAGGAGGATCCAGCGGAGCCTCCAGTTTTCAGACGAGATCCATTTCTTTTTTTCCATCCGTGGCGTTCCCTGAACCCTCCTTCGAGGCCCGGCTTCGCCGGGCACCTCAGGATGATGATCGAGATTTTGGATTGCCGCCGGAGAGAACAGCCCCCAAACCCGAGGCCTACGCCAAGATATAAAAAAAGCCGCCCGGACTCACATCCGGGCGGCTTTTTGTTGAAAGCAGCAAGTTTACGAGCGCAGAACGCCCTGCGTCGCCTTGCCGACTTGGGCGACGATCTTCGCGGCGACCGCGTCGATCTCCTCGTCGGTCAGCGTCTTCTGCGTCGGGCGCAGCGTCACTTCGATGGCGATCGACTTCTTGTCGGCGCCAAGCGACGCGCCCTCGAAGACGTCGAACACCGAGACGTTCGAAATCAGGACCTTGTCGGCACCCTGCGCGGCCTTGACCAGCTTCGCGGCCTCGATCTTGCGATCGACAACGAAGGCGAAGTCGCGCGTCACCGGCTGGTAGGGCACCAGTTCCAACGGCGGCTTGGTCTTGGTCGGACGGGCGCGCGGCGCGGGAATCGCGTCGAGGATGATCTCGAAGCCGACCAGCGGGCCGGAAACGTCGAGCGCTTCCAGCACGGACGGGTGCAGTTCGCCGAACCAGCCGATGATGTTCTGAGGACCCAGCTGGATCGTGCCGGAACGACCCGGATGGAACCAGGCCGGCGCCCCGGCGACGATCTGGAACTTGTCCACCGGCGCGCCAAGCGCGTCGAGCAGCGCCAGCGCATCGGCCTTGGCGTCATAGACGGAAACCGCCGGCGCCTTGCCCTGCCAATGACGACCGGCGCCGTTCACCGTCGCGCTCAGGCGGCGGATGCCGGTGGCAGCGGTCAGCTGGTCGGAAGGCTTGGTGCCGCGAAAGATCTGGCCGACTTCGAACAGAGCGAGATCCGCGACGCCGCGATCGGCATTGCGCTGGGCCGCCTGAAGCAGGCCGGGCAGCAGGCTCGGCCGCATGTCGGACAGGTCGGCCGCGATCGGATTGGCCAGCGCCAGTTCCGGCTTGCCGCCGCCAAAGGCTTCCGCCACCGACTTCGCCACGAACGACCAGGTCACCGCCTCGACCAGGCCGCGCGCCGCCAGCGCCCGCTTGGAACGACGGGTGCGGGTCTGGGCCAGCGTCAGCACCGGCTTCGAAACATTGTCCGACTTCGGCAACGGCGTCGAAGGCACGCGGTCGACGCCGAGGATGCGCATGACTTCCTCGACCAGATCGGCCTTGCCGTCGACATCCGGGCGCCAGGACGGCACACCGACCGTCAGCGACGGAGCGTTGCCGGAGACCTGGAAGCCGAGCGCCGTGAGAACCTGGCGGATCTCATCCTCGGTCGGATCGATGCCAGCCAGGCGCTTCACTTCGGCGATCGGGAAGGCGATCGTCAGATGCGGCTCCGGCACGGTGCCGGTGACGACGATCTCGCTCGCCTCGCCGCCGCAGAGTTCCTGCACCAGACGGGTCGCAAGCTCCAGGCCGGGCAGCATGAAGGCCGGATCAACACCGCGCTCGAAGCGATAGCGCGCGTCCGAGTTGATGCCAAGCTTGCGGCCGGTCTGCGCGATGTTCAGCGGTTCCCAAAGAGCCGATTCGATCAGCACGTCGACCGTGTTCTCATCGCAGCCGGAAGCTTCACCGCCCATGATGCCGCCAAGCGACTCGATTCCCTTGTCATCGGAGATGACGACGATCGACGGGTCGAGCGCATACGTCTTGCCGTCGAGCGCCAACAGGCTTTCGCCTTCCTTGGCCCGGCGCACGGTCAGATCGCCAGTGACCTTGGCCGCGTCGAAGACGTGCAGAGGACGGTTGCGATCGATGGTCAGGAAGTTGGTGATGTCGACCAGCGCGTTGATCGGGCGCAGGCCGATGGCGCGCAGCTGACGCTGCATCCATTCCGACGACGGGCCGTTCTTGACGCCGCGCACAAGGCGCAGCGCGAAGGCGGGCGTCAGCGCCGGCGTATCGCCGAACTCGAATTTTACGTCGACCGGCGACGGGAACTTGCCTTCGACCGGAGCGACCGAACGATCCTTCAGCTGGCCGAGACCAGCGGCCGCCAGATCGCGCGCCACGCCGTGGATGCCAAGGCAATCCGGGCGGTTCGGCGTGATGGCGATGTCGATGACGGGATCGCCAAGGCCGGCATATTCGGCATAGGCCATGCCGACCGGCGCATCGGCCGGCAGTTCGATGATGCCGTCATGGTCTTCCGACAGCTCCAGCTCGGCGGCCGAACACAGCATGCCGTGGCTCTCGACGCCGCGGATGGTGCCGACCGTCAAGGTGATGTCCTTGCCGGGGATGTAGGTGCCGGCCGGCGAGAAGACGCTCTTCATGCCGGTGTGGGCATTCGGCGCGCCGCAGACGACCTGCACCGGGTCGCCCGAGCCGGTATCGACCATGCAGACGCGCAGGCGGTCGGCATTCGGATGCTGAACGGCCGAGACGACATAGGCGATGGTGAAGGGCGCGAGCAGCTTGGCCTTGTCCTCGACGCTCTCGACCTCGAGGCCGACACGGGTCAGCGCATCGGTGATCTCGTCGAGCGAAGCGGTGGTCTCAAGATGCTCCTTGAGCCAGGAAAGCGTGAATTTCATGGGTCTTTCCTTACGAGCTCAGGCCGCCGACGAGCGCCGGCAGGTCCAGCGGACGGAAGCCGTAATGATTCAGCCAGCGCTGATCGGCGTCGAAGAAGGCGCGCAAATCCGGCATGCCATATTTCAGCATGGCGATGCGGTCGATGCCCATGCCGAAGGCGAAGCCCTGGTAGACGTCGGGATCGAGGCCGGCGAAGCGGATGACGTTCGGATGAACCATGCCGCAGCCAAGGATTTCGAGCCAGTCGTCGCCCTCGCCGAAGCGCACTTCGTTGCCGACGCGCTTGCAGCGGATGTCGACTTCCATCGACGGCTCGGTGAACGGGAAGAAGGACGGGCGCATGCGCATCTCGACCTTCTCGACCTCGAAAAAGGCGCGGCAGAACTCTTCCAGCAGCCACTTCAGGTGACCGATATGGCTCGACGTGTCGATCACCAGGCCCTCGACCTGATGGAACATCGGCGTATGGGTCTGGTCGCTGTCGTTGCGATAGGTGCGGCCGGGCGCGATGATGCGGATCGGCGGCTTCTGCGTCTGCATGGTGCGCATCTGCACGGGTGAGGTGTGCGTGCGCAGCAGCAGGCGTTCGCCCTGCTCGTCAGGATTGAAGAAGAAGGTGTCGTGCATTTCGCGCGCCGGATGGCCGACGGGGAAATTCAGCGCCGTGAAATTATAGTCGTCGGTCTCGATATCCGGCCCCTCGGCGACGGCAAAGCCGAGATCACCGAAGATCGCCGTGATCTCGTCGATCACCTGGGAGATGGGATGGATGCGGCCCTGCTCGAGCGGGCTGGCGCGCAGCGGCAGCGTGACGTCGACCGCTTCCGACGCGAGGCGCGCGGCGAGACCGGCCTCCTTCAGCGTGGCGCGGCGGGCGAGAAGTGCTTCGGAAACACGATCGCGAAGTCCGTTCAGCGCCGGTCCCATGACCTTGCGCTCGTCCGGCGTCATGGCGCCGAGGCCCTTCAGCAGGTCGGAGACGGAGCCCTTCTTGCCAAGGGCGGCGACGCGGACTGTCTCGATGGCGGCTTCGTCGGAAGCGCCGTCAATGGCCGCGCGGATGTCGCGTTCGAGAAGTTCGAGATCGGACATGTCATTCCTCATGGGCGCCAGTGCAGCGCCGGATCATCGTCAGTTCGATCCGAAGAGGAATGCTCGCCGGATCACGCCAAACGCCGCAGCCGCGATAAAGCGGCGGCGGCGCGGTTGCGTTCCGGCCCCGGAAAGTCCGGTGGGTGGCCGCCCGAAGGCGGCCGCCCGACTCAGGCGGCCTGCTGCTGCAGAGCGCCCTGAGCCTGATCGACCAGCGCCTTGAAGGCGACCGGCTGGCTGATTGCCAGTTCGGCCAACACCTTGCGGTCGACTTCGATCCCGGCCTTTGCGAGGCCATCGATAAAGCGGCTGTAGGTGAGGTTCTCGGCGACTTCGCGGACGGCCGCGTTGATGCGCTGGATCCACAGAGCGCGGAAGTTGCGCTTCTTGGCCTTGCGATCGCGGTACGAATACTGGGCGGCCTTGTCGACCGCTGCCTTCGCTGTCCGGATGGTATTCTTGCGACGGCCGTAGAAGCCCTTGGCGCGCTTCAGGACCTTCTTATGCTTGGCGTGTGACGTTACGCCCCGCTTAACTCTCGACATGATTCAAACTCCAGGGAAAGGGGGACGGTTCAGCCGTTCAGGAACTGCTTGACGATCTTCGCATCCGCATCCGAAAGCACGGTGGTGCCGCGTGCATTACGGACAAACTTCGCGGTGCGCTTGATCATGCCGTGGCGCTTACCTGCCTGGCCTGCCTTCACGCGTCCGGTACCCGTGAGCTTGAAACGCTTCTTGGCGCCGCTCTTGGTCTTCAACTTGGGCATTTTGCTCATCCTTAATCATGCTGCCGAGATGAGAACCCCACCACCCGTCTTGCAACGGGCGTTCAAGGGTCGCTTCGGCATGGAAGCATTCGTGAGCCGACGCGGCATGCCCTGAGAAAATCGTCAACGAATTGACGTTCCTCGCGCCGGGCGGCTCGGAAACGGCGGATCTATAGCGGGAGAGGATGGATGTGGCAAGATCCCATATGAGGGAGGCGGGCCGAAGATTCCGGTCCGCCATTATACCAAGCCATCGAGGACATCCTGTCGGACGTCGGTCTCGGCCGCGTTTCGCTTAACGCGGAGCCAGGACCATGATCATCTGGCGGCCTTCAAGCTTCGGTTCCGCCTCGACCTTGGAGATCTCGGCCGTCTCGTCGCGCACGCGCTCGAGCAGCTTCATTCCAAGATGCTGGTGGGCCATTTCACGGCCACGGAAGCGAAGCGTCAGCTTGACCTTGTCGCCCTCTTCGAAGAAGCGCTTGATCGCCTTCATCTTGACCTCGTAATCGTGGTCATCGATGGCGGGGCGCATCTTGATCTCTTTGACCTCGACGACCTTCTGGTTCTTGCGAGCCTCGTTGGCCTTCTTCTGGGTCTGGTACTTGAAGCGGCCGAAGTCGAGGATCTTGCAAACCGGCGGCTCGGAGTTCGGCGAGATCTCGACGAGATCGAGGCCTGCTTCCTGGGCAGCGGCCAAGGCGTCCTGGATCAGGGTGACGCCAACATTCTGGCCGTCTTCACCGATCAACTGAACTTCACGGACACCACGAATATCGCGGTTGATACGCGGCCCATCCTTAGTGGGTTCCTGCGCTTTGAACGGACGGCGAATGGGGGCACTCTCCTCTAACGTTTATGAATCTGGCCAGATTGACTAAATGGGTACGGTCCACTTGTTTGTCGAGGCCCCAGCTAGGTGGCGAGACGAACAGCGGACACGCGGGGTCAAAGTTCCCGGACAGCCCTGCGAACCTCGGCCAAGCAGGCGGGAAAGTCAACAGAAAGCCGCCATTCCGCTCCGGCGCATGTCGGATCGGGGCATATTTCAGGTGGCGGATGAGGAATTGATGCAGCCAGAACACAGAACCATCCCCGTTGGCACGGGAAGCGACGCGCGCGACATCGCCATCCTGTCCCGCCCCGGCTCCGGCCCCGGCGTCATCTTCCTCGGCGGCTTCATGTCCGACATGATGGGCTCCAAGGCCGAGGCGCTGGATGAATGGGCGGCCGCGAAGGGTCGCGCGCTGACCCGCTTCGACTATTCCGGCCATGGCATCTCCGGCGGCGACTTCGTCGACGGCACGATCACGCGCTGGCTGGAGGAATCGCGCGCCGTGCTCGATACGACGAGCGGCCCGCAGATCCTCGTCGGCTCGTCGATGGGCGGCTGGATCGCGCTGCTTCTGGCGCTCGAAGTCGGCGCGAAAGAGCCCGGCCGTATCGCCGGCCTGGTGCTGTTGGCGCCCGCCATCGACATGACGCGTGACCTCATCTACGCCCGCATGACACCGGCCGAACGGCACGAGATGGAAACCACCGGCGCGCTGAAGCAGCCCAGCGCCTATTCCGACCAGCCCTATCTCATCACCAAGAAGCTGATCGACGACGGCGAGACCCATCTGCTGGCCCACAGGCCGGTTGCACTGCGCGCGCCCGTCCATATCATCCAGGGTGTCCTCGACGACGAAGTGCCGTGGCAGGTTTCCATCGACCTTGTCGCGCAACTGGCGGAGGACGATGTTGTGCTGACGATCATCAAGGATGCGGGCCACCGCCTGTCGCGGCCGCAAGATCTGAAAAAGCTGATCGACGCGGTCGAGGCGATCGCCTGAGCGCAAGACCGGCAGGCTCGAGTCGAATGGGAGCGGGACATGGCGACGCGTGGTTTCCTTGGCAGACGACCGACCGACGGCGAAGGCGAGCGGCTGCCGCCCGGCCAGTACAGGACCGATGATTTCCCCGTCCTCTCGGCCGGCCCGACGCCGCGCGTTGCGCTGAAGGACTGGAGCTTCACCCTCAAGGACGGCGTGCGGCCGGTGATGCGCTGGGACTGGGACGCCTTCAACCAGCTGCCGCAGTCGAAGCTGACCCGCGACATCCATTGCGTGACGAAATGGTCGAAGTTCAACACCGCCTGGTCCGGCGTGATGATCGACGACATCCTCGCCGAAGCCGGCATCGCCGCGCCGAGCGAGTTTACCCTCGCCCACTCCTATGACGGCTATTCGACCAACGTGCCGACGGACGACCTGATCAACGGCAAGGCGATGGTGGCGACCCACTTTGATGGCAAGCCGATCATCGCCGATCATGGCGGCCCGGCCCGGCTGCTGGTGCCGCATCTGTATTTCTGGAAATCGGCCAAATGGGTGAACGGCCTGCAATTCACCAACCGCGACGAAGCCGGCTTCTGGGAGCTGCGCGGCTATCACATGCGCGGCGACCCGTGGCGCGAGCAGCGCTTTACGGGAGATTGATACCGCCTTGAACAGCCTTTCCGATATCGCGCCGCAGCCGCAACGGCTGGTCTGGCAACAGGCAACCGTCGTCGCCATCACGCTCGAAACGCCGAGCGTGAAAGTCTTCCGGCTGAGGCCGGCCGAATGGCATGGCTTTACCGCCGGCCAGCATGTCGACATCCGGCTGACCGCGCCGGACGGCTATCAGGCCGAGCGCAGCTTTTCCATCGCCTCGGCGCCGGATGGCACCGGCATGATCGATCTCGCCATCGACAAGATCGATGATGGCGAGGTGTCGCCTTTCTTCCACGAGGTGGTCGAGATCGGCGACGAAATCGAGCTGCGCGGCCCGATCGGTGGCCATTTCATCTGGAGCGCCGGGGATGGTGGGCCGCTGCTGCTGATCGCCGGCGGGTCCGGGCTGGTGCCGCTGATGTCGATGCTGCGCTACCGCGCCCTCGCCGCGCCGGAAATCCCGGCGACGCTGATCTATTCCGCCCGCCGCAACGAAGACCTGATCTGGCGCGACGAACTGTTTCGGCGCGCCACGCAGGATCCGAATTTCACGCTGCTGGCGACGCTGAGCCGCGAGACGACCCCGATCGAAGGCGCTCGCCTTGGCCGCATCGACCGCGCCCTGCTCGACGCCGCGCTGGCGAGCCTGCCCGCGCCACCGGAAACCACCTTTGTCTGCGGCTCGAACCGGTTCGTCAGCGCGGCTTCGACCTTCGTCCTCGATGCCGGCGTGCCCTTCGCCAGCGTCAGGACGGAACGCTATGGCGGCTGATCAGCCGCGCCAGCTGCCGTCCTGCCAGAGCGCGGTGATCCCCTCGCGATAGGTCGGATAGGCAAGCGTCACGCCGAGATCGGCGGCGAGGCGCTGGTTCCCGACGCGCTTGTTCTCGCCATAGAAGGAGCGCGCCATCGGCGACAGATCGGCGGTGGCGAAATCGATCTCGGGTGGCGCTGGATAGCCGGCTAACTCGGCTGCGAAAGACACCACATCCTGCGGCGGCCCCGGCTCATTATCGGTGACGTTGAAGACGCCCGAGGCTTTTTGCGCAGCACCGGCGGCGACCGCCGTGGCAATATCGGCGACATGGATGCGGTTGAACACCTGCCCCGGCTTGACCAGACGGCGCGCGGTCCCTTCCGCGATCTGCACCAGCGCGTTGCGGCCGGGGCCATAAATGCCGGAAAGGCGGAACAGCGCCACCGGCACGCCGAGCTCTTCGCCAAGAAGCCGCCACTCCGTCTCGGCCCGCACGCGTTCAACCGAGCGGCCGGAGGTCGGGTTGGGCACCGTCGCCTCATCGACCCACGCGCCGCCGTGATCGCCATAGACGCCGACCGTCGAGAGATAGCCGATCCATTCCAGGTTCCTGGCCTCGACCAGCGCCGCGCGCAACAGGCCGAGAACCGGATCGCCGACCGTGCCGGGCGCGATCGACTGGACGATATGGGTCGCCCGCTTCGTCGCCGCGATCACCGCGTCGCTGGCGCTTTCGCCGTCGAACACCAGCGCGTCAATGCCCGCCTCGCGCAGACGCGCCGCCTTCTCCTCGGTGCGGACCGTACCGCCGATCGAGGCGTAGTCGCCCTTCACGCGCTGCGCCAAAGCCTGGCTGGAAAAGCCAAGCCCGAACAGGAAGAGGTGTTTTTCGGTCATGCTGATCTCCGCCGCGCCGGTTGGGGAGAGGCGATCTATCGCCGAAGTGGGCGGACGTACAAGTCCTAGATGTGCAGGGACTGCTTCACGCGCGTTCCGGCGTACGGACGGAAGCGAGCGCGTTGGTCAGCGCGGTCGCGAACGATTCACGGTCGTCCGGATTGAGGAAGCCGCCGATGGCGAGCCGCCTGCCATGCGAGGCGAGCGCCATGCGGATGATGCCCCAATCCGGCACGCGCTCGACTTCCAGCCGGGCCCAGTAGGGATTGAAATCAAACGCTTCCGAGCGGCCATTCGGCGCGATCCGGCGCACGGTGAGGTGCTCTTCCGTCATCTCGACGATCTCGCAGGCCCGCGCCGCGCGATAGTTCAGGTGAAAGGCGAGATGGATGGCGAGGATATCGAGGCCAAAAAAGGCGGCGATAGGCCAGGCTCCCATCGACCAGAACAGCAACGCACTGCCGAAGCAGGTAAGGACAATGACCATCATCAGCGCCGCGAAGCCGCGCGGCGTCAGCGAGCGATAGGGCTTCAGCGTCGCCCGGAACAACACATTGTCCGGCGCCGGTTGCGGCACGTTCTGCGTCATCTCGACGTTGCGGTCGGTCATGGCTCGTCAGTATAGAGGATGTATGTCGACTGCACAGCCTCTGCCGCCTTCCGCGCCGCCTCGCCGCGCTCCCCGTCCGCTCAAGCGCTTCAGCAAAGCCGAGGTGGCGGAGATGTTCGCCCGCTTCGAGGCGCGCGAGCCGGAGCCGAAGGGCGAGCTCGAATATGTCAACGTCTTCACCATGCTGGTCGCCGTCGTGCTGTCGGCGCAGGCGACAGATAGCGGTGTCAACAAGGCGACCCGCGCCCTGTTCGCCGTTGCCGACACGCCGGCCAGGATGCTGGCGCTCGGCGAGGATACGGTACGCGATTACATCAAGACGATCGGCCTGTTCCGCACCAAGGCGAAGAACGTCGTCGCGCTGTCAAAGATGCTGGTCGAATTGCATGGTGGCGAAGTCCCGGACGACCGCGCCGCCATGGAGGCGCTGCCAGGCGTTGGCCGCAAGACGGCGAACGTGGTGCTCAACATGGCGTTCGGTCATCCGACGATCGCCGTCGACACCCATATTTTCCGCATCGGCAACCGGACGGGCCTCGCCCCCGGCAAGACCGTAGATGCGGTGGAGAAGGAACTGAACCGGATCATCCCAGCAAAATACATGCTGCACGCGCATCACTGGCTGATCTTGCACGGCCGCTATGTCTGCAAGGCGCGCAAGCCCGATTGCGCGGTCTGCATCATCAATGACCTCTGCCGGTTTCCCGACAAGACGCTGGCGTAAGGAGCCTACATCCCGATCCCGCGCGCCATCATCGACGCGAAGATGACGACCAGCACCAGCGCCGCCGTCTCGGCATGCACGAGTTTCCGCACGCCGGAGATCTCGGCCGCGGTCGGCGAAAAACCCGGATCGGCCTTCGCCTGCTTGCGCCAGGCGAGGATGCGCGTGGTCGGCTGGATCGAGATCAGGCCAAGGGCCGCGAAGGCGATGATCTTCGCCCAGAACACCGGATTGCCGATGTAGAAGCCGGCTCCCTTGAGGCCCAGAAACACCCGGCCGAAGCCCGCCAGAACCAGGAGCATCGCCGCGCCACCATAGATCGCATCGATGCGGCCGAGCTTTTCCAGCGCCGCCCCCGAAAGCCCCGGCTTCAGCAGCATCAGTTCCATGGTCAGCACCGTGACGATGGCAAAGACGAGCAGGAAATGGGCGATGGCAAGCAGCAGATCGACGAGCATTTCGATGTCCCCATGGCGTGGAACCCTGAACCGGCGGGCTATCCTGCCGTGATTTCAGCGGGACGGGAACCCGTCACCCGCTTGTGGACATGCGTCATGAAGGCGGTGGCGAAGAGCGGCGTCAGCAGGTTCAAAATCGGGATCGCCAGGAAGCCGGCGATAACGAAGCCGGCGAACAATACGGTGACGGCATTCTGCCGCCGCAGCGCCCGCGCCTCGGCCACAGGCCGGAAGCGCGACGCCGCCGCCTCGAAGAATTCGCGGCCAAGCAGATAGCCATTGCCGAGGAAGAAGGCGACGAGGTTCACGCCCGGGATCAGCAACAGGAACAGGCAGATGATGTTGACGACGATCACCGTCGCGGTGAAGCCGAGCGTCGAGACAATCGCATCGACGAAGGAGAGACCCTTCCCGGGCGGATCCTGCGGGTAGTGCGTCGTCTCGACGACCTTGGCGATATCGTCGGAGAACAGCCCCGCCATCAGCGCCGAGATCGGCGCGATCAGGAAGCCAAGCCCGACAATCAGCCCGAAGCCGGTGACGATGGCGACCGAAGTGTTGATCCAGGGATAGCTCGGCCAATCGGCAAAATGGACGACCAGCGCCTGCAGGCCGAACCAGATGCCGATCAACAGCACCAAAGTCAGGCCCAGCGTCTTCCAGAGCACGGCGCGGAACGGCGGCGTCCAGATATCCGTGAGAGCAAGCCAGGCGGCCGACAGCATTTTTGGATCCCCCAATCAACGGTCGCAGATAGGATGGGGGCTTGCTCCTCGCAAGGCAATTGTCCGGCTCAAACTGACGGCTGCCGGGGTTCGCCGCTATGCGGCGCATGGCGCCAATCTTGACCCAGCAAAGCGGCAGCCGTCATGATGGTTGCACCGCGAACGACCGACTGTATAGTCCGCCTCCGTCTCTCCCCTTGGCCGGATGGCCGATTTTCAGGATTTTCTCATGACGGAAGCCCGCTACGACGTTCTCGGCATCGGCAACGCGATCGTCGACATTCTGGCGCGGGCGGAAGAGAGCTTCCTGGTCGAGCAGCAGCTTTCCAAGGGCTCGATGCGGCTCGTCGACATGACCGAGTCGAAGCGGCTCTACGCCGCCATGGGCCCGGCGATCGAAGCCTCGGGCGGCTCGGCCGGCAATACGGTTGCCGGCGTCGCCTCGCTGGGCGGCAAGACCGCTTTCGTCGGCAAGGTCGCCGATGACGAGTTGGGCGCCGTCTATGGCCACGACATGCGCTCGATCGGCGCCACCTTCGACGTCGCGCCGCTTGTCGATGGAGCGCCGACGGCCCGCTGCATGATCTTCGTCACGCCGGACGGCGAGCGGACGATGAACACCTATCTCGGCGCCTGCCACGCGCTGACGCCGGACGATATCGATCCCGCGCTTTTCTCCGACACCAAGATCACCTATTTCGAGGGCTTCCTCTGGGACGCGCCGACAGCGCGCGACGCCTTCTTCAAGGCCGCCGACATCGCCCATTCCGCCGGTCGCCAGGTGTCGCTGACACTGTCCGACGCCTTCTGCGTCGACCGCTTCCGCGGCGACTTCATGCGCCTGCTGCGCGACGGCACGATCGACATCCTGTTCGCCAATGAGGTCGAGCTAAAGTCGTTCTACGAGACGTCGAGCTTCAACACCGCGCTGAAGGCGCTGCGCGAGGATTGCCGTATCGCCACCGTGACGGTCGGCGCCGAGGGCTCCTATGTCGTGACGCCGGATGGCATCGAGCACGTGCCGGCGACGGTGGTTTCGAACGTCGTCGACACGACGGGCGCCGGCGACCTCTACGCCTCGGGCTTCCTCTATGCGGTGGCCAAGGGCCTTGATTTGAAGACGGCAGCGGCGCTCGGCTCGCTGGCAGCAGGCGAAGTGATCAACCATATGGGCCCACGCCCCGCGACCTCGCTGATCGATCTGGCGCGGCAATCCGGCTACGCGCTGTAGGCTTCTTTGAACAACCGGCCCGGCATTCGAAACGGGCCGATTGAGCCCTTGAGCTGATGGGCCCTCCCCTCCGCCGTCTACGAGCTGGCGAAGGGCTCAATTGCGGCTTGTTGTGCGGCAATCCAGATCCAGGAAGAACGCCGGCCAGAAGCCCTCGTCAGCCTGCGGGAGAGGGTAGTGCGCGGCGGTTGCCGCGCGCCGCCGTCACCGGCACTGAAACTCGACGGGCAAGACGGTGAGGCGAGGAAAGGGAGGCTTTGCGCAAGCCAGGCGCGACGGGCAGAGGGCGAAGCGCGCGATGGAGAAGGCGTGCGTTTGAGTCGGACGGCATAGGCGGCGCAGAAGTTTTCCCCAGCCTCGCATTATCCCGGGCGTTCGCACCGTCTCATGATTGACAAGGCACCGGGGTCCCCTTATTCATCCGTCCGCGCCCAGATGGCGGAATTGGTAGACGCGCACGGTTCAGGTCCGTGTGACGAAAGTCGTGGAGGTTCGAGTCCTCTTCTGGGCACCATTTCCCAACAGTACCGTTGAAGTCCCTGATGTTTTCGAGATATCAGGGACTTAGTCCACCCCGACTGTCATACAGGGGTGCCATACATGGTGCTGCAGATGGCCAGATCTACCAAACGGCCCGGGTCTCTAAACAATCAGTTCGTACGCCGTATTCCGGCTGATCTCCTGGACAGGCTCAAGGGCCGGACGTTCAGCTTCGCTCTTCCGAGCGGCGAGATCGACAAGCCGGATCTTCCGGTCCGCGCCAAGGCTGGCGTCCACATCGCCTTCTCCCTGCAGACTTCAGACAAATCGCTCACCACCGTGCGTCATGCCGCCGCGCTGGCTCAGGTCGAAGCGCTGTTCAAGGCGGAACGCGCGGGACCGCTCGATCTCTCGTTCAAGCAGATCCAAGCGCTCGCGGGCCTCGCCCGTCGACGACTCATCGCCGATAACGAAGACGACCCAGGACGCCCGAGTGACTGGGCGATGCTCCGATCCATCATCGCGGACGCGGCCGAGTATCTCGATCCGGATGCAGACGGAGAAACCCGCCCTCTCTATGAGCCGCGAGCGGCGGAGCGCGCCCTCGCTGCGGTGTTCGACATCGACGCATTCCTGACATCCGAAGGCGTGACGCTGGCCAGAACGAGCCGCGACGCCTTCATCCAGGCGCTCACCAGCGCCCTGTTCAAGGCCGCCTCGCTGCTCAGCGTGCGCGCAACGGGCGATTACAGCCCGGACCCGAATGACGCGCGTTATCCTGACTGGCAGCGTCCTGAACCGCCCGCTACACGCAGTTTCCCGGCTCCAAGTAAGCCAACTGTCCAGACAGGCAAGATCACGCTCACGGCGCTGGTTGAGGGATGGTGGACCGAGGCCAAGGCAACGGGACGCAAACCCAGCACGCATGAGAGCTACCGCAACACGATGCAGCGGCTCATCAAGCACCTCGGGCACGAAGATGCATCGCGCGTCACGCCGGAGGACGTCATCAGCTTCAAAGACGCCCGTCTCGCCGAGATCAACCCGAGGAACGGCAAGCCCATCTCGCCGAAGACCGTCAAGGGCAGCGACCTGGCAGGACTGAAGGTCGTGTTCGACTGGTCCGTCTCAAACCGGAAGCTCGGCTTCAATCCGGCCTCGGAGGTCACGCTGAAGCTCGGCAAGACCAAACGGACGCGCGGTCCGGGCTTCACCGACGAGGAGGCGCTCGTCATCCTCAAGCACGCAACTGCCTACCAGCGCGGCAGCGAACGTCCCGCGACGGCGGCGGCGAAGCGCTGGGTACCGTGGCTCTGCGCCTATACGGGCGGCCGTGTGGGCGAGCTGGCTCAGTTGCGCAAACAGGACATTCGGCAAGAGGCGGGGCGATGGATCCTTCACATCACTCCAGACGCCGGAACCGTGAAGACCGACGAGGCACGGGATGTCCCGCTCCATGCTCACCTCATCGAGCAGGGCTTCATTGATTTTGTCACGAAGGCAAAACCGGGCCCGCTCTTCCTCATTCCGGCCAAGGATGGCGATGTCCTGGGCCCGCTGCAGGGCGTGAAGAACCGCTTGGCCGAGTTCGTACGCGAAGTCTTCACCGACCCGCGCGTCGCGCCCAATCACGGCTGGCGTCACCGCTTCAAGACCGTCTGCCGCGACATGGGTATCGATGCCGGGGTGCGGGACGCCATCCAGGGCCACGCGGCGCGCAGCGTCGCCGAGGAGTACGGCGAGGTCTCGATCATCGCGAAGTCCAACGCCATCGACAAGCTGCCGAGATACCTAGTCGAGTGACCTCTCGACCGCGTGCGGATCTACCCATTTTTTATCGGTTGAGCAAGAATTTCGCGTCAATTCCGAGCTAAGTGCGTCCTAGCCAACAGGCGTCGCTTGATATTGACGAGCGGACTGGTTCAAGCTGCAAGCGCATGCTTCCGGGGGGATGATGACTAAGCCATTTTACGGGGAGCCGATCCTCAACTCGCCGTACCTTGTGCCGACGCGGCATCACTCGCTGGGCGAAGATGGCCAGCCGTTGGATCATCCGGCCATTCAGGGCCGCCGCCCATCCAAATACCTCGTGCCTGTGCCTCGTGGACGACGTGCCAAGGCCTCCAAACAAGAGACGCTCGATCTCGACAGCGCTGGCAACGATTCCGGCCGGTACACGCCCAATGCGCTGGTCAATGAGATCAGGCGACACCTCGAGTCCTGGCGATCTCTCCCAAATCCAAATGATTGGGGCGTAACTCCGACCACCCAGCGATTGCTGCAGCACTGGCGGTCCGATGCGTTCTCGGGGGCCCGTCCGTTCTTCTGCCAGGTTGAGGCAGCAGAAACGGTGATCTGGCTCACCGAGGTTGCGCGCGGGCGCCCTCGCTATGCCCAGCTATTCGGGCATCTGCAAAAGGCGAACCAGGATGCCAATCCTGAGCTCTTCCGGCTGGCGCTCAAGCTAGCCACGGGTGCCGGCAAGACCACGGTGATGGCGATGCTCATCGCTTGGCAGGCGATCAACGCCGCCAGGCAACCGAACTCCTCGCTGTTCTCAAAAGGCTTCCTCCTGGTCGCGCCCGGCATCACCATTCGCGACCGTCTCCGAGTCCTGTTGCCATCCGATCCGGACAGTTACTACAGAACGCGCGAACTCGTCCCTGCAGACATGATGGCTGATCTCGGCAAGGCCAAGATCGTCATCACCAATTATCACGCCTTCCAGCGCCGGAAGGCCCATGAGCTCAATCCTGTCGGTGAGCGCCTGATGCAGGGCCGCACTGGCGCGCCCCTCGAAAAGCAGGAGACTGAAGGAGAAATGCTGCAGCGTGCCTGCGGCGAGCTCCTGACGTTGAAGAATGTCGTCGTCATCAATGACGAAGCGCACCACTGCTATCGCGAGCGGCCCGGAACCGACGAGGAAGCCGAGGTCAAGGGCGAAGAGAAGGAAGAGGCCAAGAAGAACAATGATGCCGCCCGTCTCTGGATCTCCGGTTTGGAAGCCCTCAAGCGCAAGGTCGGCCTCCGTGCTCTATATGACCTCTCCGCAACGCCGTTCTTTCTGCGCGGATCCGGCTATGACGAGGGGACTCTGTTTCCCTGGGTGATTTCCGATTTTTCGCTGGTCGACGCCATCGAATGCGGCATCGTCAAGCTGCCGCGCGTACCCGTTGCCGACAATTCGGTGAACAACGAAGCGCCGGTCTATAGGAACCTGTGGGACCATATCGGCAAACAGATGCCGAAGAAGGGAGCCGCGAAGTCCGGCGACCTCGACCCGCTCTCCCTGCCACCAGAGCTGCAGACTGCACTGCTCTCCCTCTACAGCCACTACAAGCTCGAGTTCGAGGAGTGGGAGCGCGCGCGCATCAGCGTGCCACCCGTCTTCATCGTCGTCTGCAACAACACCGCCACCTCAAAACTCGTGTTCGAATGGATCTCTGGCTGGCAGCGTGAGCGAGAAGGCTCGTTGCAGATGATTCATCGTGGGCACCTTGAGAAGTTTCGAAACTTCGACGAGTACGGCAATCCCCTCCCTCGTATGAACACGCTGCTCATCGATTCCGAGCAGATCGAATCAGGCGACGCCCTGGATCCGAGCTTTCGGCAGATGGCCGCCACCGAGATCGATCTGTTCCGGCTCGAGAAGCAGGAGCGCGAGGGAGCCGCGGCCGGCAACATCTCCGATAGCGAGTTGCTGCGCGAAGTCATGAATACCGTCGGCCAGAAGGGCCGGCTCGGCGAGCAGATCCGCTGCGTGGTGTCCGTCTCGATGCTGACGGAAGGTTGGGATGCCAACACGGTCACGCACATCCTCGGCGTTCGCGCCTTCGGCACACAGCTTCTCTGCGAGCAGGTGATCGGCCGTGGCCTGCGCCGCCAATCCTACGAACTCAACGACAAGGGTCTGTTCAACACGGAATACGCCGACATCCTCGGCATTCCGTTCGACTTCGCTACAGAGCCACAGAAGGTCGTTCGAACGCCACCGAAGCCGATCACCAGGGTGCAGGCGGTTAAGGAACGTGAGCGCCTCGCCATCCGCTTCCCGCGTGTCGCAGGCTACCGCACAGAACTGCCGCCGGACCGAATTGCGGCCACCTTCAACGCTGATTCGACTCTGCGCGTGACGCCCGAACTGGTTGGCCCTTGCGTGACGCGCCTTGAGGGCCTCGTCGGCGAAGGCCACGATATCTCGCCGGATGCGCTGGACGAGATGCGCCCGAACACAGTCGGCTTCCATCTGACGAAGCGGCTCGTGGAACTCTATTTCCGCGAGGGCGACCAGGATCCGCCATACCATCTTTACAACCAGATTCAGCCCATCACGCGCCGCTGGCTCCGCGACCACGTCGTGACCACAGGCGGCACGAAGCTCGGCATGCTCACCTACGCAGAGATCGCCGAGCAGGCCGCCCAGTTGATCTACGCCGGCATCGTGCGTGAGGCGAGCGCGGATGGCGCACCCATCGTCAAGGCGATTCTCGACCCCTACAATCCTCGCGGAACGACAAACTTCGTCGTGTTCAACACGAGCAAGGCCAACCTCTGGACGACCGCGCCGGACAAATCGCACATCAACTACGTGGTATGCGACAGCGACTGGGAGGCCGAGTTCGCTCGTGTGGTTGAGGCGCATCCGGCGACGCTTGCCTACGTGAAGAACCAGGCGCTTGGCTTCGAGGTGCCCTATCTCGCAGGCTCGGTGTCGCGCCGCTACCTGCCGGACTTCATCGTCCAACTCGACGACGGTAACGGCCCGGACGATCCACTGAACCTCGTAGTCGAAATCAAGGGCTTCCGGGGACTCGACGCGCAGCTCAAGGCCCAAACGATGGAAACGCTCTGGGTGCCGGGCGTCAACAATCTAAAAACCTTCGGCCGATGGGCGTTTGCCGAGTTCCGGGACGCCTTCGCAATTGAAGAAGAGTACCAGAAAGTCGTGGCACGGCTTGCCAGAGGGTTGGTCAGTGCTTGACCTCAGCCTAGGCCTACCAGTTGCCGATGCGTTCCAGTTGGATCGGCTCAGGACCTTTCTGCATGCATGGCGGACGTCCCGAGGTAGCTCGCCCTCCAAAGCCGAGAGTTTGCGGCAGGCTTTGGCCCAGATAAGACCACGCTTGGAAGCGGCGCGACACGCTCCCATCGCGCACCACGTCGAAGCCATCACTCCCGCCCGTCTCACAACAGCTCTTGGCAATCTTGCGCCGATGCTGGGGCGTACGCGTCAACAGGGCGATGCCGTCGATATCTGGTCGGTGGCAGGCCTGGGGCACAATGAGGTGCGCAATTCCAGAGTGTTGACGTGGTTGCTCGATCCACATGGCTCCCATGGCGCTGGTGACGCCTATCTCGTTGAGCTCTGGGATCGTATTTCCGGCACGACCAAGGCAGGATTTCCCATGCGGGGCATCCAACGCGTAGTGCGCGAAAACTACCCTATCGGCAATGGCGAGCATCGCATCGACATCGAGATCACAGGCGCGGAATTTGTCATCTTCCTGGAGGTCAAGGTCAATGCCGGCGAAACCAAATCGGGTCAGATCGAGCAGTATGGCAAGCTGGCAAAGATCAAGGCGGACAGCCTGGGTAAGCAGCACCACGCTGTTATGTATCTTTCTGAAACACCACCTGCCGCTCCTTCAAAATGTATCCCACTTCGGTGGAAGGATGTCGCGCGGTCGATCCAGTCCGTGGCACGTCATCGGGAGCCGGACGCGCTCTCAACAAGGCTGGCGCTGCTGTTCGCTGCCCATGTTTCTCGTTTTCATTGAGGCGGCAAATGACCGATACATCCGAGCTCGACAAGCTGATCGTAGAGAACCTGCTGGACCTCGACCAAGCCGCCAAGCGCGTCGATGCCTTGGGAGACCAGATCTGGAAACAGATTTATGAAACCTTCGAAAATTGGGCCATGGGTCGCGGCTGGCGAGGATCCTCCGACGAGGACGATCCTTGGGTCGCGCCAAAAAATTGGGTCGCCGACAAAGAGCGTGAAGCGTGGTTCTATCCCGACAACGGCCCTGACGACACCGGAGAAGGCGTTGGGCAGGAGCCGTACCATGCATTGTCCCGCTATGTTGGCGTTGCTGGTGGCCAGCTTTGCTTATGGTTCGGTCAGAAGACCGGCGCCCGGAAATGGAAGCCGCTGGCAAGGGAGCATGCGCAAATCATGGTTACGCACGGCTTCCACCTGAGCGACGCGGGCAATTTCTATACGGTCTGCAGCCTGGATGCGCGAACAGTAGCGGCTGCGCTGGCGGATCAACAACTCGAAACGGCGATGGCACCCATCGAGGCAGCGCTGCAGCGCGCAGCCAACGCCGAGGCGGAATTCACGAAACTGCTCGCCAAGGTGAAACTGATATAATGGCCAAATCCCCTCGCGAGATCGATGCCCTCACGCATGAGGCGGCGCGGCGTCTCAACAATCCGACTGCCGAGATGGCCTCGCTCTACGAGCAGCAGGCGGAGATCCTGGGCGAGGACGAGCGCTCGATGCGGCTCGCGCGGCCCCGGCCGCTGGCGCATGGCCAGGTGCGCGACCGCGATGGCGATCTCGATCCGCAGATCGTCTGGAATGGGGTGAAGATCAAGATCACCAAGGCCCAGATGCGCCAACTGGCGGAGACGGGCGAGATCGAGATTGGCGATGCGCAGTTGGTCTGGCGCGGCAAGGATCAACAGGACTGGTCCGACCTCGTGGTCAATGTGCCACCGATCTATGTGCAGGAGAAGGTGCACCCGAAGGCGATCATCGACGATCTGAAGCGCCGCTCGGATGCGCGCCGCGAGGCGGACAGCGACGCGCCGGACCTGTTTGCCGATTTCAACGGTCTGGCCGACCCGGAGGCACGGGCCGAGTTCTACCAGCATTCGCAGCACTGGACGAACCGCTTCATCCTCGGCGACAGCCTGCAGGTGATGGCGAGCCTTGCGGAGCGCGAGGCGATGCGCGGCAAGGTGCAATGCATCTATTTCGACCCGCCCTACGGCATCAAGTTCAATTCGAACTGGCAGGTCTCGACACAATCGCGCGACGTAAAGGACGGAAAGAAGGAAGACGTTTCGCGCGAACCGGAACAGGTGAAGGCCTTTCGCGATACCTGGAAGGACGGCATTCACTCCTACCTCACCTATCTGCGCGACCGCTTGATGGTCGCCCGAGAACTGCTGACCGAAAGCGGCTCGATCTTCGTCCAGATCGGCGACGAGAATGTCCATCGGGTCAGGGCGCTGATGGATGAGGTGTTCGGACAGGAGAATTTTGTCAATGAGATCACCTTCCAAAAGACAGGTGGGCAAACGAGCGATCTATTGCCGGCAGTACAGGACTATGTACTCTGGTATGCTCGTGACGTCATCAGGGCGAAATTCAGGCGTCTATATTACACAAAGGAACTCGGAGTCGGCCACGGAAGTGGCGCACGGTATGATCAAACCAACGAGGACGGCCGAGCATTCCAATTGACAAGCCTGACCTCGAACCGACCGCCAGGATCTTTCTCGGTCGTTTATCAGGGCAAAGCGTTTGGCCCTAGCGGTGGATACTGGAAAACGGGCGAACGCGGTTTCGGGAAACTGCTCAAGGCCGACAGGATACGCAAAGCCGGAAAGACGCTTCGTTACGTCCGCTACGTAGATGACTTCGCCGCCTATCCTGTTACGAATATTTGGACTGATACCGCTGGAAGCTCTGACAAGACCTATGTTGTTCAGACCAGCCAGGCAGTCCTGCAACGCTGCATTCTGATGACCACCGATCCGGGTGACCTCGTGATCGACCCAACCTGCGGTTCCGGCACAACAGCAACGGCCGGCCGAGCAATGGGGTCGGCGCTGGATAACCATTGACACGTCGCGTGTAGCGCTGGCGCTCGCTCGCACGCGACTAATGGCTGCTCGGTATCCCTATTATCTGCTCGCCGATAGTCTCGACGGGCGCGCGCGGGAGCAGAAGGTCTCAGGAAAGATCCAGCCGCAGACGCCAACCGCCGGCGATATACGCCAAGGCTTTGTCTACGACCGCGCGCCGCACATCATGTTGAAAGACATCGCCAACAATGCCGAGATCGACGTGATCTGGGAGACGTGGCAGCAGACGCTGGAACCGCTGCGCGCGGCCTTGAATGAGCGCATGAACGCGCAATGGCAGGAGTGGGAAATCCCGCGCCTCCCCCGAACGCCATGGCCGAAAGCGGCTGCCGAAGAGCTGCCCAGAGCCCGAAATACATCTGCCTTGCCACAAACACGACAGAAGTCGCTTGGCATCATCAACCGTACCCTAGACCGCGTTCTGACGCTGGACGACCTGCCCGACGAACCGTTTGATCCGTGGACAGACGAGGAAGCGATCCGGCTTCACGCTGCCTGGTGGGATGCCCGCATCGCGCGGCAGAAAGAGATCGACGCCTCCATCGCCCGCGCCGCCGATGTCGAGATGCTCTACGACCGCCCTTATGAGGACAAGGGCCGCGTGCGCGTCGCCGGTCCCTTCACGGTCGAGAGCCTTTCGCCGCACCGCGTCGTCACCGCGCGCGACGACACACTTGGTCAGGAGCTCGCAGCCGCAACAGGCACCATGCAGCCTGCGCCGAAGAACATGCCGGAGATCGACTTCGGCCAGATGGTTCTCGAAAATCTGCGCACCACCGGCGTGCACCAGCAGGAGAAGCGCGACACGATCCGCTTCAACTCCGTCGAGCCCTGGCCGGGCAACTTCCTCGCCGCCGAGGGGCGCTACACGGATGGCGACGGCCGCGAGAAGCGCGCCGGCATCCTGATCGGCCCGGAATTCGGCACGCTGACGCGCAGCCAGATCACGGCTGCCGCCCGCGAGGCCTCCGATGCCCGTTTCGACGCGCTGATTGCCTGCGCCTTCAACTTCGAGGCCCAGGCGACCGACTTGAACAGACTGGGACCCTTGGCAATTTTGAAAGCACGCATGAACCCCGACCTGCACATGGCCGAGGACCTGAAGAACACCGGCAAGGGCAACCTTTTCGTCGTATTCGGCGAACCGGACGTCGACCTGATCGAGACGGCGGAAGGCGAGTTGCAGGTGAAGGTCAACGGTGTCGACATCTTCGACCCCTCGACAGGCGAAATCCGCTCCGACGACGTCAAGGGCATCGCCGCCTGGTTCATCGACACCGACTATAACGAAGAGAGCTTCTTCGTCCGCCACGCCTACTTCCTCGGTGCCAACGACCCCTACAAGTCCCTGAAGACAGCGCTGAAGGCCGAGATCGACGAGGAAGCCTGGGCAACGCTCTACTCCGATACCTCCCGCCCGTTCCCGAGGCCGAAGACGGGACGAATCGCGGTCAAGGTGATCAACCACTTCGGCGACGAAGTGCTGAAAGTGTTCGGGGTTTGAGTACAATGGCCAAGGCAACGAAGCCAATTGACCCGGCAGTAACCGATCTCACCTTCCGGTTTCGATCTCGTGACGCGCTGGCGAGTGGACGGGTGTTGCCCGACGGCAGATTTGCGGTGCTCGCGGGCTCTACCGCCATGAAAGATAGTTCAGCCAGCGATAAACGGGATCGAGAGGCGCGCGACTCCCTGATACGAGAAGGAATCCTGCTAGACACGACCCAGGCTAACCTCCTTCGTTTCGCGGACGACCACACGTTTAGCAGTCCTAGTCGGGCCGCTGGCGTAATCAGAGACGGTAACGTGAGTGGTCCTCAAAGCTGGATCGAGCGCCACTCCGGAATGTCCTTGAGGGATTTCCTTGAGGGCGAGCCAGACTTCGCACCACTTCGAGTGGACATTCCTGAGTATTTTAAACCGGATGGGTCTCGGGCTTCAGCTCCGTTCTCCAAGTCTTCGCACGACTTATTCAAAAGAGAAACGCTTGGCAGCGACGGCGCTGGTACCGGTCCCCGCACAGACTATTTCAAGCGCCATCTCGTTCGTATTTTTAGCGAAATCGGAGATGTCCCAGTGCCTTATAGGTTCCTTGATAGCAGCGGGGCGCGTCGTTCGATGGACGGTGGATGTCTGAAATTCGTCGGGCCAGACGGGCAGAATGTCGCTGATTTCGTCTACAACAGGGACGGCTTTATCGTTGCAGTGCGCCCAAAGCAGTCGCTCCTTGAGGCACTGAGGCCGTCAGAGAGTTCTATCTTCTCCGACATTGCGGCCGTTGAGGCGAACAACTCTATTTCCGTAACCCAGCGGGAGCAATTGGTCCTCGCACGATTGGGTCAAGGAAAGTTCCGAACAGAGGTCCTGGCTCGCTGGGATGGAAAGTGTGCCGTGACTGGATGCTCGCTGGCCACCGTGATCCGAGCCTCTCATGTGTTGCCGTGGCGGGACGCAACAAATGAGGAGCGGCTCGATCCCGACAATGGATTGCCGCTGGTTGCTACACTCGATGCTCTCTTCGATGCCGGGCTGATCTCCTTCGACAATGAAGGTCTGCTTCTAGCAGCACGGCAAATGGACGGGCACGCCGATCTGCTGCAGCGGGGCATGCACTTATCCCGGAAGCTGACAGCTAGGATGCAGACGTTCCTAGCGACACACCGGGCAGCGTTCGGCTTCCCCGATTGAGCTTAGACCAGTCTCTGCAACGAACCGTTTTGAACAATGTTCGCAACTATTCGGGAGAGGTGAAAATGACGATTGATGAAGCTGCGACAGAGCTGGCCCGCATGTATCACCAAGGCATCCCCAATCGGGAACAGGCCCTGTCCGTGCATCTGTGCGGGATAACGTTCGCGACACAGCTTGATGGCATGCCTCTGAAAGAACTAGCCACGCGCGCCGGCATTCCTGTCAACTATGCGACCGAAATCAGAAAGGGCATGAATCTGGCTCGGTATGTCGAGACCAAGAAGGCTGAGGCCTGATGCCCACCATCCTCGCCGATACCTTCACTTCCTCCCTCGCCCGCCTTGCCAATGACGAGCAGAAGCAGGCGAAGCTAACGGCGTTCGATCTGCAGACCAATCCTGACCAGCCGAGCCTTCAGTTCCATCGCATTGACAAGTCGAAGGACCCGAACTTCTGGTCGGTACGCGTCAGCCGCGACCTCCGCCTCATCGTGCACAAGTCGGGCGACAGCTTGATGCTGGCCTACGTGGGCCACCACGACGAAGCTTATAAATGGGCCGAGCGACGGCGGATCGAGACGCATCCGACGACGGGTGCCGTCCAGATCGTCGAAGTGCGCGAACGCATCGAGGTCGCGCCGCCCGCGCAAGCCTCCCAAGAGAGCCTGCCCTTCGAGATTGTCAAAACGAGGGTGGCTCCACCTGCGCCTCCACTCTTCGAGAAGCTGACTTCGGGTGATCTGCTTTCCGTTGGCGTGCCGCAGGATTGGCTCTCCGACGTGGCCAGAGCCAATGAAGAATCGTTCTTCGTACTCGCCGGTCATCTGCCTCAGGAAGCATCGGAAGCACTGCTGGAGTATGCGGCGACCGGGATCCTGCAAAGAGCGGCAGCGCCCGTAGCCAACCCGATGGCGCATCCAGACTCAATGCGTCGCTTCCGCGTTCTGGAGGGGGTCGACGAGTTGCAGGCAGCCCTCGATGCGCCGTTCGAAAAATGGGCCGTCTTCCTTCATCCTCTCCAGCGCGGGGTGGTCGAGCGCGATTACTCGGGACCGGCCCGCATTGCCGGATCAGCAGGGACTGGAAAGACGGTGGTTGCTCTCCACCGCGTTATGCGCATTCTCCGGACGGATCCAAACGCCCACATTCTGCTGACGACTTTTTCCGACCCGCTGGCTGGGGCGCTTCGACGAAAGCTGGCGGTTCTTTCCGTCGATCACCAGAGCCTCGAAAGCCGTGTGACCGTGGCTTCGTTCCGTCGGATCTGCGAGGAGCTCTATGCGCTGACCACAGGCCGCAAAGCTCATATCGCCGACCGCGACCAAGTTCGTGAGTTGATCGAGAAGGCCCGACAGGATGCTGGTGTTCAAGGCTTTACCTCCCGCTTTTTGGCTTCGGAGTGGGAGAATGTCGTTGATGCCTGGCATATCGGCGACGCCGCTGGTTATGCCGAAGTGCCCCGCATGGGCCGCAAGAACCGACTAGGTCAGAAACAGCGCGAAGTGCTGTGGCAGGTATTCTCGCGAGTACGGGAGGCGTTGAAACAACGCGCGCTGTTCACGCTGGCATCGCTGTTCGAGGCTGTCACGACAACCTACGCCGCACGCTCGGACAAACCCTTCACCCATGTTATTGTCGACGAGGCGCAGGATCTCGGCGTTCCAGAACTTCGTTTCCTTGCGGCGATAACTCCAGACAAGCCCGATGCCCTATTCTTTGCCGGCGATATCGGTCAGCGCATCTTCCAGCAGCCATTCTCCTGGAAAGAGCTTGGCATCGATGTACGGGGGCGATCCTTCACGTTGAAGGTCAACTATCGGACATCGCAACAGATTCGGGTGATGGCCGACCGACTGCTGCCGCAGATGATCCGCGATGTCGACGGGCTAGAGGACGACCGGCGGGGTGCAATATCGGTTTTCGACGGACTGGACCCAACTGTCGTGATTGCCGAAGACGCGCAGGCCGAGCGCGCAGCTGCCGCAGCCTTCCTCAAGGCAGCACTGGCTGATGGCATCGCCCCGCAGCAGATAGCTATCTTCGTTCGGTCTCCAGAGTTGCTGCCCCGTGCTCGGGCCATAGCGGATGCCGCAAGCCTGCCATTTCGAACCGTGGCTGCACAGAAGCCCGGCGACGACGCTCTGGCTCTCGTAGGCATCATGCATCTGGCAAAGGGATTGGAGTTCCGGGCAGTCCTCATCATTGCTTGTGACGAGGGCGCCCTTCCGCTGGCGGCTCGTGTGGAAGACGTAGCCGACGAGTTCGAGCTAGACGAAGTCATAGCGACAGAACGACAGTTGCTTTACGTGGCAGCCACGCGAGCCAGGGACCGATTGTTCGTGTCGGGTGTGGCCCCTGGCTCGGAGTTTCTCGAAGATCTGATCTCCAAGCATTGATCGCCCGAAGCCTGCAGATCGCGAACAATGCCGAGGCGTGGGGCACATACCGGCGCGTGACGTGTCGTTCAGAACCGGCTCCCGAGACCGAGGCCTTACGGGTCTTATATATGGTAGGAGGGGGGTGGAGAGGGTCAGGCCTTCAAGGTGACGGGAATGCTCGTGCACGTGACCTCCCGAGATGCCACCTCCATCATCATCCTCCCCTCCTCAGCCCTTGAACGGGGAAGGAGCAGACCATCATGGAGGCCGAGAGCAACCAGCTTCTTCGCCTTCATCTCCTCCAGCACATGAATGAGGATCTGGCTCTCGGTGTGCATGAGCATCAGGCCGATACCTGCACCAAAGCACGGGCGGAGCGCGGGATGCTTCCGGAGGATGGCATCCTTGGTGCGCTTGACGGTCCAGCCGGGCGGCAAGATGGCCGTTGCGTCGCTGTCGTCGGCGCTCGTTACGAGTTCCTTCGGCCAAGCAGAGCGGTGGAAGTCATCCATGAGCAGGCAGTTCATGGCCATCTTCACAGCCCTGCGGTGTCCCTCCAAGCCGGGGATGGCATAAAGGTCTCCATCCGGCGCAGAGACGCCAGCATGAGAGTAGGCCAGCCGTGGGAACATGGAAGAGAAGTCGAGATTGGCGACGGCCTCTCCCTCGATCCGTATTCCCTGCCGCCGGTCCTTCCTGAGGTTCTGCCAGAAGCCGCCGAAGAGCCGCCCGTTGCGGTCGAACCGAGGGGCCCCTTCATCGTCCGTCAACGTGAAGTGACGGGCCATGGCGCGGCTATGAGGATCGACAGGGCCGTGACCATCATAGATGAATGCAATGTCAGCCTCCCCGAGGAAGGTGTTCACTCCGCGCACGGTGTTGCGTATGGCGATGGTCTCCGCCGTGTCGGTGTAGTCGACCAACTCCCTTGAAACTACCAGTCCATCACTGAAGCGATGACGGGTCTTGCGGGAGGCGATGACGACCTCCTCACCCGCCTGACGACCGAAGTCAGCCAGCGTGATGCCGGCAGTCCTCACGGCCTTTGCAAAGGACTCTGTAGGCACCAGAGACGACGCCTCACGGCGTTGCGGGGAGTTCCGCCATGCCGCCAGCCCGAGATCATCGAGGCCGTGCAGGAGCGTCCGGAAGGGCTTGCCGAGGGCGGGATTGTCATAGCGGGTCTGGCCACTTCTTCCGTTGCCGGTGAGGATGGCCAGCCGTCCCGTCTCCGGTGGCACAAGGACCGCGTGGGCTAGGTTCGCCACGGTCGTCTCCACGGCGGACAGATGGTGACGCTGATCGATTTCCCTGAATTTCCGGGTGCGGGTTCCTGCTGACTGTTCGCGGCCGTCGAGGGCCGTGGTGATATCGGCCACGAGCTTGCACAGCGCTGGGCCCTCTGCGCCTCGCCAGTCGTCAAACCAGCGGTGGCGTTCGAGTTTCTGAGGAAGCATGGGTCGTTCTCGCTCGGATTGTTGCGGAAAAGAAAACGGCCCCTCGGAGTGAACCGAAGGGCCGCGATGAAATGACGAAGGTAACGGGAGAGCTAAGGGTTGAAGGAGACCAGCTCATCGGTGAGGCCGAGGGCGGCAGCTTCCATGCCGACCTCCACGAGCTGCTTGCGGGCGTCGCCCAGGAGGGTGTGAAGGCGAAGCAGGTGCCAACGCCGGGTAGCGTCCGTCATCGGCTCCTCGGCGGCATAGATGTCCTCCTCTTCAACATCGTCCTCGGCCGCGTCCGCCGCTTCCCGCGCATAGAAAGCGCGCTCTTCTGCGTTGAGGCAGCGACGCTCGGCGAGTTCCAGCAAGAGCTTTGCCGGGAATGCCACCGAACGTGCCCACGTGCGCAGACCACTGTCGGCCGTCACCGCCGTGAGATACATCCGGAACACGTCTTCTTCCTGATCATATTCGATGCTGATCTCCTCGTGTTCGCTCAGCGGCGCGCGCCCGTTCAGTTCTTCAAGGGAGGCGTGGAGGCCACCGGCTCTCATCTCCTGGCCGGTGAAGGACAGTCCGGCATTCATTTCTGGGTTGGTCATAGTGATCTCGTTCTTGTTGGGATGGGGTGATGATGGGTAGGCGGCTGAACCGACCAGGAACAGCTACGGGTGGTTGCGCGCGTGCGCTCGAAACGTGGAGCGGGCATCGACCCGGCGGTAGAGCGCTGCAGACCGTTTTGACCGGGCCTGTGTGCTCCTAGGGTGGGCGGTAATTTCAGGTTGTGGTTTGCGTGAGTACACGGGAGGTTCCCGTGCTTTGGGAGGAGAGCGCGGTGCTCCCCTCCCGTCTGTTTCGTTACAGCCAGGCCAACTCCAGAGCGGGGCTCTGATTGAAGCAGTCGTTCGCCCAGCAAGGCCGCTCGGTGTCCAGGCGGTGTGCGTCCGGACCGAGTTGCCGTACCGCTGGGTGATCAGCTTGAAGTAGCCGCTTCGAGCAAAGGCGGCTCGGAGCAGCCACTGGCCGCGCCGACCCTTGCGCAGCACGCCCTCGGCATGGAGATGAGTGTGCAGGGCTTGAGCCGAGCGGAAGCCGAGGTGATTGGCGACCTCCGTCGAGCTGAACGTACCTTCCGCCGACATCAGGCTATCGAAGGCGTCAGCCTTCGGCGCCATGTGTTCCAGCTCCGCATTGGCCAGTTGCAGTTCGGCCTCGGTCCGTTCGCGCTTCTCCGCCTCGTCGGCAGCGAGACGCAGGGCCTCGGTCAGCGTGGTCGGGATAGCAGGCACTGCCGACCGCTCGGACCGGAGCAGCGCCTCCATCTGATTGAATGCGTCGATATAGGCGAGCTTGAAGTGCAGCGCCCTCGGGCCCGTGAAGCCCATCGCAAAGAGCGTGAAGCCGTCCCGTGTCAGGTCGAAGGAGCGGTACTCGCGGCCGCCGGAAACTGCAGAATACGGGCAAAACGCAAATTCCCGTTCTGCTGCAGGAGCCGCCATGAGCAGATCGTCAATAGAGCGAATGACGTCAGCATGCCGCTTGTCGAAGTAGTCTGCCACGTCACGGCTGTTGGCGAAGACGCCACCATCGCGGACGATGACGACAGGCAGGGCAATGGCATTGGAGGTGGAGATCTGCGTGAAGGCGTTCATTTGAATGTTCCTGTTCGACCTGCGGGGCGCAGGTTCGCGTTGTGAGGTTTGCTAGGGTGGGGGGTAATCGGCCTTGCAGCCCGGAAGCGGCAGCCAGATCGAGGTTCCGAAGGGCGTGTTGGCGCGCTTGACGGCGGCCGAGCGAGATCCGCTCAATGCAAGTCACGGGTCGTGCAGTCAGCGGGAGTCGATGAGGGCGCAACGCCCGTGGGGCAGATGGAGCGGGAGGTGACAGCTCACGGAAGCGCGGAGCCGCAGAAATCCATCACGTAGCGGAAGCTGTCCGCCTGTGAGAATTCCTAGGGTGGTCCCTAACCAAGAAGTTGCAGCTTATCTCTTTGCAACTGCCTCGCATTCGGTCCGAGTCCGGCGCGCCAACAAACAGTGCCTATGGCCGAACACGGGAGCGCGAACGGATCGGCAGGGCGACGCCCGCTAGAATTCCATGGGGAGGGACGGTCGGTATATCCGCGAGACGCGATCACTCGTCGACATCTGTCCGGCTTGACGAGGCTCGATATGCCGAAAGCGTTGCCTGCGATGGATCAGGGGTCCTGTGCGACCTCCCCTAGCGGAGGGCGGCCTACCTGCGATGTATGTGCTGCGGTCAATACGGGCCGTCGAAAACCCGGCGGCAACGTTCGGAGGATGTGCCGCTGGCGGCTAGCTCGCATCGGCCTGTGGCAACTCCGGTGGATACGGACGGATCTAGATCCGCCGGTGAAACGGCATCACCCGGCCGGTGCTGCCTCCCTGACGATCCTGTCGACCGTGCTGACGCCGATGCCCAGCTCCTTGGCAATCTTCACCTTGCCCTTGCCCACCGCGCGCGCCTCCAGCACGGCGGCATGAACTCGGGACCACTCGGCCGCCTTCTTCTTGTCCTTCTCGGTGCCTCTGGCGGGACGTCCGAGTTTTGTGCCGTTGGCCTTGGCGCGGGAGAGACCAGCGTTAACGCGCTCGCGGATCATCTCGCGCTCGAACTCGGCGAACACGCCCATCATCTGGAACATCGCCTTGCCGGCCGGCGTAGACGTGTCGAGGCCCTGCTGGTGCAGGTAGAGGTCGACGCCCTTGGCGTGAAGCTCGCCCAGGAAGGTGAGGAGGTCGGTCAGCGAGCGACCGAGGCGGTCCACGCTCCAGGCGGCTATGAGGTCGATCTCGCGGCGGGCGACCGCCTTCAACATGGCATCCAGGCCTGGGCGCTTGTCCCGTCCCTTGGCACCCGAGATGCCGGCATCCTCGAAGGTGGCGACCACCTGCCAGCCATGGCGTTGTGCGACCGCCTCAAGCTCGTGCCGCTGGTTCTCGACCGTCTGGCCGGTGGTCGAGACGCGGAGGTAGAGGGCGACGCGCTTTGGCATCTTGGGGTTCCTTACCGGGCACGATGGTGCTCATGCAATGGCAGGAGTCTAGGCGGCGCCTCATACTGAAATCAACTGATTTTCGTATGGCAAATCGGCCCTCCTGAACACCGCACATTTCCTCGGCTTCAGGCACGCGACAATGTACGGGTTTTCCGTATGGGTACGAAGAGCAGTCTCGTCTGGCTGCGATCCAGCTTCTCGATGTCGGCGATGGAGCCGCCCCCCCCCAACAAACGCAGTGTCCGCCTTTCAAGAGGAACGCTTCACGTGATCCATGGGCGGGGTACGGGGGGACGGAGGAACGCTACTCATCGAGGTCAGCTAAGAGATTTTTCTGCCGATACAAATCGATCACTGCCATGGGGTGATGGGTTAGCTTCGGTGGAGCCAACGGCTTCATGGAGCTTCAGGCTGTACCCACATCAAATTTTCGGACTGTAACTCGGCCTCACCAGACCAGCGGTAAGCGGCAAGGACCCCATCTCGGGCCACGCTGAAATCCAAACAAGACGCTCGCGGGCTGAGAATACGCGGCTCGCCCGACATCCAGTAATGACCGAACAAGACGGGCGTCTCGTCTGCATAGTGGAAGGCGGTGGGGACAGGACTCATGGGCAGGTCCGCCTCGCGCCCTTCCATCCCCAAAGCAGCGGACCGGAATGTAATTGCGGATGGATCCCACCAGCGCAGCCGCACGTCGTATCGAAGGTGCCCATCCTTATCGTGGAAGGTATGGCCTTCTGGTAGCCGGGCTTCGGGCCCTTTCAGAAGAACTTCTGCCGCTTGATAAGCGGCACTCCCCCGGTCGTGGACTTCATGCAAACCCTGCTCCGTCAAGCGAGCCTGCGCATCCACGCAGCCGGCCAGAGCCTTCCGTGAGGCTTGATGCCAGCAAGCGTGGACCACGCGCAGCCCGTTCAGGTCCAGCCACAGCGGCAAAGTCATAAACCATGCGACCGCCTCAGCGTGGGCGCTTGAGCCGGCCCCGACCTGCTCCAGAAAGACGCTATGCTGGTGATTGTTCTTGGGAGTTCTGGGCCGAAGGTGACTGCCCTTCCCGTCAGCGGTCGCCCAAGCAATTGCATTGAACTCGTGATTGCCCATGACGGCTTGAGCGGAGCCCATCTCCACCATCGGCCGCGCGACGGATAACACCTCTCGTTGCTGCGGGCCCCGGTCAATGAAGTCTCCCGCGAACACCACCGTGCGCGTGGGATGTCGATAGACGCCATCGCGTCGCTCGTAGCCCATAGCCCCGAGAAGCCGTTGCAGAGCATCCGCATGGCCGTGGATGTCCCCAATAACGTCGTAGCCTGCCATGCCCCTGTATCCCCTGCCCCACTGCCGGCATGCGTACTCGACGCTCCGTATCGACATTCTGCTGGATCCAGCACCTCACCGGCAAATCCAAAAGCCGGTGGATCAGTTGGATGATGCTCACACGTGAGCCTTCGTCCACGGCGTCCCTAGCGCAAAGCCAGCTTCTTCTGACCGGCGCGACAAAAGTCATTCCAATGAAAGCCCCCCCGGGAGGCGGGTCTTTTCGGACTGTTGCTCGCGCCCAACACGACTGCTATACAGACGTCATCGGACTCTCGAAATTCTTCAATGATTTCAATGTACTGATGGCGGATATGCCCGATCCTCTTCTGGGCACCAGTTCTGCAAAAAGCCCCGTATTCCGAATAGGATGCGGGGCTTTTGCTTTTTGGGATCCACCCGTCCCAGCGACGCCGAAGCGCATTTCGAAGGGTCGGAACCCGGGCGCCCACAGCGTATAAATACGCCGCTATCAGGCTCTCCAATTCGAGTTGAGGACCGCTTCTGTGGTCGACGCCCCCGCGGTGGCCCAAGAGGGACAATGTTCCTCTCGGGTATGGTCCCCGCGGTAGAAATGGCAGAAGAGCTCAACGCCTACAGGCAGAACGCTTCAGCTCGGACGGACCGATCCCGCGTTCGCGCGCTGCGTTGACAAGCATGTGGCGCACATCGTCGGGTAGCGCTTCCCCCCGCTGGAAACTCCGGGCCCGGCAAGGCGCTGAAGGGCCTTCTATTTCAGCTTTCCATTGCTCTCGATTGGGCGGCCAGATGTATTTTTCCGTTCTGGCAGCCCGCTCGCGGCTCTTCCAGCTTCAATCCCAGGCGATTTGCAGCGTGGAGGCAGGCGTATTGCAGGGTGAAGGTTTGATCGAGGAGCTGGGAGAATGCCACGGAAGCATCGTCCGCCTTGGCAAGCTCCTCATCGCCAACCGTCAGCAAGAAGGCCGTCGACAGCGTCTCGAACGCTTCGACGATTTCGCGGCCACGCCTCTTGGCGGCAGGTGACGAAGCAACGACGACGAGCGTATCTTCCGGCTCCAGCATGAAATTCATGCCGTGGACGAAATTCTCAGACTCCGCCGAGATGGCAACCAGCCCGCCAGCTTCATGGAATTTTGCAGCGGCGTAATCGGCCGTGCCTCGATCCTCTCCTGCACCCAGAAAGAAGATCTTGCCTTCCGACCGGTATGCGTCGGCGATGGGACGAGCCGCGGTATCGGCTTGCGCAAGTCTCGCGGCGATATCGGCAACGCTTGACGCCAAGGTGTCCGCAGGCAGGCCAGCCTGGCTTCGTCCGATTTCGGCGAGCGCCAGCAGCGTAATGGCATAGTCCAGCGTGTGCGGCGTCTTTCTGGATAGCGGCGCAAACGGCAGGATGACGGCGGCCGCGCTGGCCTTCGCGAGGGCGCTCTCGGCATTGCAGGTGACCGCGATGACACGGGCTCCGCTTGCCCTGGCGACATCTGCCGCTTCCACGGTCCGCTTTGTGCCACCCGAGATCGACGAGAGCACAACCGTGTCGTTCTCCTCGAAGCGCGTGAAATGGGCGAGTTGCATCGATGTGCGTGGCTCGATGGCAATCCCAAAGCGCCGAAAGACCTCGAGCAGCGCCTCGGGGGCAAAGGCGGAATCTCCGCAACCGCCCACCAGAATCCGGCCTTTTGCACGGGGCAACGCATCGGCAGCCGCAGCCAGAAGCGGCTGGAGACCTGGCAAAAGGTCCGCCTGCGCCGCAATCTCGTTCTTCATCATCGTGTTCATCGCGAGTTCTCGCCGATTCCAAATGTCAGACGGCCCAGGGACCAGATTGCCGACGGGGGCACGACGCCATATTCCGTGAAAAGAGCGGTCGTGAGGTCTGCCGGCACAACGTCCAGCTCGGGCGCGGTGGTGGTCGCGCGCTCCAGCCCGTCGATCGAGAGTCCGCCCTTGAGGATCGTATCGTAGCTCCGCAAGGCGGGTGTCGGCCGGTGGCCGCCATAGCTGCGCTGATCCAGCTTCATCAGATCCGTCGCGCCGTAGATCTCGACACCCATCGCCGCCGCCAGGCGAGCGATCATGCGGCTGCCGATCGTGTTGAGGAAGCTCCCATCCGCGCGCAGGGTCTCGACGCCGAACAGGGCCGCGTCGCACCGCATCAAACCATGCTCAATGGCGGCATCCGGGATGAAATCGACAGGCAAGCCGTGCGGCAGGAACTCCTCGAGATAGCGCGCGCCGCCGGCAATGGCCCGGCTTTCAGGCACGACGATCCGCACATCGCTCCTGTGCTCGACAAGAGCGATGACGATGGCGGAGACCGTGCTCGAATAGTCGAACGCCATGATGCCGCGCACATCGGAAAGATGGCGCACCGCCGTCTCCACCAGCGTTTTCTTGCGGGTGGCCGCGGCTTGATCCCAATTGGCGACAAGCGTCCTCAAGGTCTCCGCCTGCCGGTCGGCGGGGATGTCGTCCAATCCCGCCAGCAGGATACGGAGGCTATTGCCGATGACCGGCGTGTCATGGCCTCTCGTTCGCGAGATAAAATCCGCGACCAGCCTTGCGCGCCGCACGCCGTCATCGCCGCTGTCAATCAGGTGCAGGATGAGCTGGTTGGCTAGCTGAACGTGACGGCTCGCGCCGAGCACGCCCTCGTCGACGATCTGCCAGAGAAAGTGCATCGTGGTCTCGTCGGGCGGCGTCAGTCCGAGCAGTTCGAGCTCGCCAATATGGTCGAAGCGGCGCTCAGGCATGCAATTCTCCACTCAATTCTGACGTCTCGGCTGACGTCTCGCGGGAACGGCCGATCCGTTCCTGCATGAATGCCTCGACCGCCGCGCGGTCCGGCATCCCGGTCTGTGAACCCACCTCAAGCGTCGCCAGGGCGGCGGCCGCGTTGGCGCGTGTCATGGCGTCCACCGGCTCCACGCCCGTCAGCCGCGCTGCGAGATACGCGCCGGCAAAGCAGTCTCCAGCACCGGTCGTGTCCACGGTGCGAACCTCGAAACCGGGCACCTCCTCCACGCTGCCGGTCGCCAGCCGCCGGCATCCTCCAGCGCCGAGCGTCACGATGATTTCGCCGTTCTGGCGCAGATGAGCCGGAACCAGCGCTTCGCCCAGCGCGCTCTCGGCCTTGCCGAGTGCTTCGCGGTTGAGAAACAGCGTGTCGACCATGGGCAGGATCGAGCGGAGAAGGTGCGGATTGCGCACGATGTCCGGCGGCTCCAGATCGAGCGATGTGGAAATACCCCGCTCGGCCGCCATGCTGAGCGCGACCCGGGCAAGCTCGGGCTGGCCATAGGTCAAATGGAGATGGCGCACACCCTCGAAAGCATCCGCCGTCACCTCGCCGGGACGCGGCAGGTAGGCATCGGTTTCAAGCTTGATCAGCGACTTCTCGCCCGAGGGCGAGAGCATGACGACGCACATGAAGGTATCGGCGTCGTCGCGATAGACGAGATGATCGACATCGACGCCTTCGCCCCGAATCTTGCCGACAGCGAAAGCTCCGGACGCATCCCTGCCAACGGCCGCGAGCAGCCTGCTGTTCAGGCCGAGGCGCGCGACGGCGACCGCGCAATTGGCGGACATGCCGCCCGGCATCTGGCCGCGATTGCGGCCAGAAACTTTTTGGTCGAAGCCGGGGATTTCCGGAACCGAGATGAACATATCGACATCGAGATCCCCGATGCACAGAACATCGATCATGGACATTACGCTCTCGCGCCTTTCACCCGGCGCCATAGCGACAAGCGCGATACGGACACGATCAGGAGAACGCCGATCAGACCCAGTTGCCAGGCTGCGGAAATATTGGCGAGCTGCAGGCCGATCTGCAGGGTGGTGACGATCAGGATGGCGATGATCGTGCCGGGAACGCCGCCCGTTCCGCCGAAGATATGGGTACCGCCCAGAACCGCGATCGTCACGGCAAGCAGCTCCATGCCTTTGCCCGCGTCCGGTCGCGCCGCCAGGAACCATGACATGGCGATGATGCTGCCGAGTGCTGCGAGCACACCGGACAGGACATAGAGACCGACGCGAATTCGGACGACCGGCAAGCCCGAGAGATGGGCTGCGCGATCGTCATTGCCGCAAGCGACGATATGGCGACCGATCGTGGTTCGCGTGATCATGACATGCAGGATGACGGCCACCGGCAGCAGGACGAAGAGAAAGGCGTTCGGCAGGCCCAGCGTCCGTCCTTGCCCGAGCCAGCCGAATTCGGCGGGCAATCCGCCGATCGGACTGCCCAATGTCGTGGCAAGGGCCAACCCGCCAAACGCGAACATGGTCGCAAGCGTCGCCATCAGGGAGGGAATACGCAGGACGTTGACCAAAACGCCGTTCACGAATCCAAGCAGCGCGCCGAGCATCAAGCCGAGCGCCGAGGCGAGCCAGATGTCGACGCCGAGGACGAAAAGACCACCGACCGCGACGCCAACGAGCGAGACAATCGAGCCCACCGAAAGATCGATACCGGGCCCACCGCCGAGGATCACCAGGGTCTGCCCGAGCCCGAGCAGGCCGAGGATCGGCACATATTGCAGGAGGTAGGGAACGGTGCTTGCGCGCAGGAAGTAGGGAGATAGCAAGCTCATCACCACAATGGCGACGAGCCACAAGGCGAGCAGCATGAACAGGCGGGCCCGCAAGGGGTCGCCGGCACGAAGTCCGGCCAGGCGTGACATCATTGGGCCCTCGGATTGTTGCGATTGCGCAGAGCGTCGGCGGTCAGCACGCAGATCAGAAGCGATCCGATGATGACGGTTTCCCAGAGAGAGGAGATGCCCATAAGCACCAGGCCGTTCTGCATGATGCGTATGAAGACGACGCCCAGCAGCGTGCCAAGCAGGCTGCCGACGCCACCCCGAATGCTTGTGCCGCCAAGAATGGTGGCGGCAATGGCTTCGAGCGCGATGGTCGTGCCGATATTGATTTCGACATTGCGCATGCGCGCCACGTAGAGCAGCGCGGCGAGGCCCGCGAGAAGGCCAAGAAACGCATAGGTCAGGATCTTGGTGCGGTCGACATTGATGCCGACGAGGCGGGCCGATGGCTCGCTGCAACCGATGGCGTAGAGATGGTTGCCGTAGGGCAGTTTGCGCAACAAGACCCAGGCAATGGCATAGACGACGGCGATCACCAGCGCCGATGCCGGCAAGAAGCCCAGCCAGCCATTGACCAGCGGGGAAAGCGTGCCAGGCAAGCCGGAGATCCATGCGCCACCGATGACGAGGAACATGATCGCCGAGAAAATATACATCGAGCCGAGGGTGGCGATGATCGGCGGGACCTTGAGCTTGGTCGTCACGAAGCCGTTGAACGCGCCCAGCGCCGTTCCCGCCATCAGACCCAGCGGTGTCACCACATAGACCGGCAGGCCGGCCTGATAGGCCTTGCCGATCACGATCGCCGAAACGGCGACGATGCCCCCGACGCTGACATCAATGCCGCCCATGATGATCACGAGCGTCATGCCGGCCGAAACGATCGAGAGCTCAAGGCCAGCGCGCATCGTCTGGACGAGATTGTTGACGCTCAGGAAATAGGGGGAAGCCACCGTGAAGACGGTGCAGACCAGAATGATCGCCGCGATGAGGGCCAGTTCGCGCGATGCGGTCGGAGATACAAAGCGCAGCGCGGGCCGCGTATCCGCCACGGAAGCCATGTGAGATCCTTGCGAGAGGGCCGGCCGCCATGCAGGAATGCACGGCGGCTCGGGATTTCGTGTTCAGAAGTCGCGAAGACCTAGAAGTTGAACTGCGCGATGTTTTCCTTGGTGAAGACCATCGGGTCACCGAGAAGCAGGATCTTCTCGTCCTTCAACCAGCGCACCTTGGCGTCCAGACCCTCGATCTTCGGGCTTTCCTCGAAAGCCACGCCGTCAGCGACCTGCTTGCCTGCCCAAACGGTCAGATAGCCAAGGTCGGCCGGGTTCCACAGCACCGAATACGTCATCGCGCCGCTCATGACGTAGTCCTTGACCGTGTTCGGCGAGCAGAACCCTGCCGTGACGATCTGGCCCTGCTTGCCGGCGGCTTCCACGGCCTGGCCGATGCCTGGGCAGGTGGTGGAGGCGATGCCGATGATGCCACCGAGATCGGGGGTGCGGGTCATCGCGTCGGTTGCGAACTGGAAGGCGCGCGAGGCCGTACCATCGGTGTGGTCAACCGACACGATCTGAAGCTTGGGATACTTCGTCGTGGCGCGCTCCTTGATCGCCGCGATCCAGGCGTTGAGGCTTGCGATCGTCGGCGCGTCGGAGATGATCGCGATCTTGCCTTCGGCGCCGATCCGCTCGACCATTTCGTCGAGGATCGTGAAGCCGAGATCCTGATCCATCGCCTGAGCGACGTAGAATTCCCGCTCGCTGCCGACGGCATCGGCATCGGAGGTAATGACGTGAATGTTCTTGGCGCGGGCGCTTGCGATGGCCGGCTTGAGCGTTTCGACATCGACGGGCGATACGCCCACGACATTGACGCCCTGGCTGACGAAGCTCTCGAATATCCTGAGCTGGTCGGCGGAGTTCGTGCTGGTCGGCCCCTGCTGGATGTACTCGACGCCAAAGGCTGCCGCGGCCTTCTTCGCCCCCTCTTCCATCGCAACATAATAAGGGATGCCCTGGATCTGCGGGACAAAGGCCACCCGAACCTTGTCCGCCGCCGACGCCGTGACAGCCAACGCCGTCGCGGCGAGGAGGCCGAGTATGCTGCTCTTCAAAATCCTGTTCATTCTGGTTTTCCCTCTGGTTGATGTCGTTGCATCGTGGCGGACCGCTTTAGGCGTCCGTTGGATTTCTCGCGCTCACGAGGCGGCTGCGCGCACTTCGTGGGCACCGGTGATCAGGCCAATGATTTCCTGCGGGGTTGTCTTCGCGGTTTCTCGCACCGCGATGCAGCGTCCATGACGCATGACCGAGATACGGTCGGACACCTCGAAGACGTCCTGAATATTGTGGGAGATCAGCACGACGGACTTTCCCTGTGTCCGCAACGTCTTGATGAATTCGAGGACCTTCCGGACCTCGGCGACGGCCAGGGCAGCCGTCGGCTCGTCCATGATGATCAGTCGGGCATCCATGTTGAGGGCACGCGCGATCGCCACGCCCTGACGCTGGCCGCCGGACATCGATTCAACCCAGGAATCGATGCTTGGCACATGCACGTCGAGCTGTTGCAGCAGTTCTCCGGTGCGCTTTCGCATGGCCTGCCGGTCCAGGAACGGAATGCCGAGGACCGGCTTGCGGATTTCCCGCCCCAGGAAAATATTGTCGACGACGGTCATCTTGCCCGCCAGGGCGAGCTCCTGAAAGATCGTCGCGATGCCGCTTTCCCACGCATCCTGCGGCGAGCGGAAGCGGACGAGCTTGCCTTCCATCTCGATCGTGCCCTCGTCGGGGGCATGGGCGCCCGACATGGTCTTGATCAGCGTCGACTTGCCCGCACCATTGTCGCCGACCAGGGCCATGACCTCGCCAGAGCCCACTTCGAAATCAACGTGGTCGAGCGCGGTCAGCCCACCGAAGCGCTTCACGATTCCGATCATCTTAAAAACCATGACGCAGTCCTTCTCTTGCAGGGTCTTGGCGTGTCACGACGCTTGTTGCAGTTGGAAATCGGACACCGCTTCGAGCAGTTCCTCATGGCTTGATGTCCGGCCCTGGGCGCCCTCGGCCGTCACCGTCAAGCTGGCGCTCGCCGCCGCGTGCCTGGCCGCGGTGCTGAGCAAGGCGCCATTCAACCAGTAGGCGAGGAACGAACCGGCAAAGCTGTCGCCCGCGCCCGTGGTGTCGACCGGTCGAACCGGCAGGGCCGGCACAGTGAAAGGAACCTGGCCATCTCCCGGGAAAACGACAGCGCCGAGAGGGCCGAGGGTCAGGACGAAATGCCCGCGCGTGCCGATCTGCGCCAGTTGCGCGCCCACCGCATTGACGAGATCCTGGCCGGAGGCGCGGATATCGAAGATGTCGCGCACGAGTTCATCGCTGGCGAAGACGAGATCCAGCCGCTCGATGACCTCCAGAAAGCCGGAGGGGGTACGCGCGCTGCCTGGCAGGCCGGCGGAATGAAGGGAAACCTTCCATCCCTCCTGATGAAAGCGATCAATCGAGCCTCGCAGGCGCTCGTAGTGATAGCCTTCGATATGCAGGCACGAGGTGCGGTCGGCACGCTCGATGGCGAAATAGTCCGTCAAGTCCATCTCGGACAATTCGAACGGCTCGTTCACGATGGTGCGGCTGCCGTTCGGCTCGATGAAGACGATGCAGCGCGAAAGCCTGTTGTTGGTCGGCCGACGAATAGCGAGCGCATGAACACCCTTGGCCGACAACTCCGCGATCGCCCAATCGCTGTCGGGATCGTCGCCTAGCGCGGTAGCCAGTTCGACATCCATGCCGAATGTGCCGTTCGCGCCGATACCAGCCGCCGCCACCGCCAGATTGGCCGCGGGACCGCCGAGCCCCTTCTCGATGTGATGGGCCGTAATGCGATCATCGCGATGCGGCAAGACGTCGACACGGCACATGTAATCAACGCTGATGTAGCCAACCACGATGAGGCGCGGCATCGCTGCCCGATCCACCTGGGGCCGAGCCGGACTGTTTGCCGATAGCGACCGGGCAAACGCGCTTGGGCGATAGGCGAGCCGACGAACGGCATCATCAATCCGAAGCTTTGTCGCCGGCCGTACGTTTGCGGTGCCATTCAGATAGTTCGACACCGTCCCGACCGAGACTTCGGCGGCACTTGCAACGTCAGAAATGGTTGGCCGTTTGCGTCGCATTTCATCCTCGATCATTGAAGCGCTTCAATCATCACAGAGAAAATAGACGTAATCAAGCCACTTCTTAAGGCGGTCGAGCCCAATTCATGCCCAGGTGACGTAGCAGAAATTGAATATTCTTCAATACTGGCTCTATTTCATACTGAACCAAGGGCCAGAAGCATCGGCGCGTGGCGCGGACATGCCTCGACAATGCTGTGGCGGCTGCCGCCATGCGGCACACCGCACCGATGGTCGCCAGCGGCACAATCGATTGGGTTAGCCATGGCCCGACCGACGGGCGCTTTTTCCGGCATGGTGAGGTGCAGGCGCGATCGCAGGCGGCGGGCTGCAGGCGCCGGTCGTGCTCGACGGGGATGACGCCGAGCACGGCCCCGAGCTGACCGGCACCCGGGGCACGAGGCGAGCGACGGCAATCAGCCTGACAATTTGGGCCGATATGGGCGGGAACCCCTGCCCCGGTCGAGAGCAGTCAGGACCGGGGATCCGTCGTTTGGGCCGCGGGCCTTGGGTCCGCGGATTTTGGAAGGTGGAAGGCGTCAGACGCGCTGACGGCGGTGGGTTTCGGCCAGCGCGCTCGCCGTCCAGATCGCATCGGTGATCTTCGTCGCGGACAGTTCGACAGGGACCGAATGGATGACATTGGCCGGGTCCATCGCCGCCTCGCCGACCTCAGCCATTTCGGCCGCCGTCACGTCCTTCAGGCCGAGATCCGCCAGCGTCGTCGGCAGGCCGAGATCGATGCAGAAATCGAGCGCCTCCTTCAATTCCTCCGGTGGCCGGTTCTCCAGCACGAGCAGGCAGATCACGCCGAAGGCGACCTTTTCGCCATGGAAGAAATGATGCGTCGGTTCGAGCACCGTCAGCGCATCATGCACGCCATGCGCGGCGGAAACGCCGCAATTCTCGAAGCCGAGGCCGGAGAGAAGCGTGTTGGCCTCGATGATGTTCTCCACGGCCATGGTCAGCCGGCCGGCCTTGGCGGCGGCGAAGGCGGCGCGGCCATCGCGCATCAGGACATCATGGCAGGAGCGCGCGACGCCATAGCCGGCGACGGTCGCGGCATAGCCGTCGCCAATATAGTTGCGCGAGCGCGATTCGATGTTGGAGCGCGCCTCGTAAAACGTGGAAAGGGCATCGCCCATGCCCGAGACGAGAAAGCGCGCCGGCGCTTGCACGATCAGCGCGCTGTCGACCAGCACGACATCCGGATTGCGGCCACAGCGCACGACGCGGTCATAGACGCCATCCGGCGAATAGATGACGCCGATCGAACTGGTCGGCGAATCCGTCGAGGCGATCGTCGGCACGGTGACGATGCGCGCGCCGATGTGGAAGGCGGTGATCTTGGCGGTATCGAGCGCCTTGCCGCCGCCGATGCCGATCACAGCCTTCGCCCCGGCGGTTTTGCCGGCCGCGACGCAGCGTTCGATCTCGCCTTCCGAGGATTCGCCGCCAAAGCGGACGAAATCGACCTTCACGCCGGCCGCCGTCAGGCTCGCCTCGAGGGTCGGCCGCAGGCTGTCCCAGAAGAAGCCGTCGATGACGACGAGCGCGGAATCGCCCAGCGGCGCGGCATAGCGGCCGATATCGGCAATGACACCAGGGCCTTGGACATAGCGCAGCGGTCCTCCGTAGCCTCGTTGAGACATGGCGAATACTCCAGTGATTTCAGTGTTTTGAGACGTCTCGAAGGAGTCGGACCGGAAGTGGGAGGGAACTTCCGGCCCGACAGGCCAGCCGGCGGGGGGAGTTCCCGCGCTAGCGCAGTGTCAATCCGCCATCGACGGTGACGATTTCGCCGGTGGTGAACGAGGCGGCGTCGCTGGCGAGATAGACAACCGAGCCGGCCAGCTCGTCGACCGTGCCGATCCGGTTCATGACCGCGCCCTTGGCCCAATGGTTGGCGACGACGTCGGGATGCTCGCGCAGAACTTCCTCGGTCAGTTCGGTCATGATGTAGCCCGGCGCCAGCGCGTTGACGCGGATGTTGTGCTCGGCCCATTCGGTGGCGAGACATTTCGTCAGCATGTGGACCGCCGCCTTCGACACATTGTAGGCGGCGTGGCGGAACGGCCAGTTGACGATGCGGCCGGACATCGAGCCGATATTGATGATCGAGCCGCTCTTCTGCGCGATCATCATCTTGCCGATCGCCTGGCTGACGAGGAAGACGCCGTCGAGATTGACGTTCAACGTCTGCCGCCACTGCTCCAGCGGATAGTCCTCGGCATTGCCGGGCAGCACGATGCCGGCATTGTTGACGAGGATGTCGGCCCGGCCCCAGCGCGCCGCGACCTCGGCCGCCAGTCGCTCGACGTCGGCGGGAACCGAGACGTCGGCCTGGATGGCGAAGCTGTCGCCGCCCTCGGCGTTCAACTCGTCGGCAAGGCTCTGCGCCAGGTCGATCGACGAACGCACGACGATGGCGACGTCGGCGCCCTGCGCCGCGAGGGCCTCGGTCAGGGCGCGGCCGATGCCGCGCGAACCGCCGGTGACGATCGCCTTGCGGCCGGTGAGGTCGAACAGGCGCGTGTAGTCCCGCTTTGCGGACATGGTTGTTTCCTCCAGAGGCAATGTTTTTCGGGTGGGCGCCTTATGCGGCGGCTCTTCCGTCGGCGGTGGGCTGCGTCGCGGCGGGAACGGTCTCGCCGAGCTCCTTCAGGATGTGCTCGCCGGTCCGCAGCGCCTGCGCGACGATCGTCAGCGAGGGGTTGAAGCCGGTCGAGGACGGCAGGAACGAGGCATCGACGACATAGAGATTGTCGACGTCCCAGACCTTGCAGTTGGTGTCGAGCACCGAGGTCGCGGGATCCTTGCCGAAGCGGGCCGTGCCGCATTGATGCATCGCCACCGTGATATCCATCTTCTGGGTGATGATGATCGGATAGCCGAGCGAGCGCATGTGGCGGGTCCAGATTTTCACCAGCTCGCCATGCGACTTCAGATTGTTCTCGGTATAGGCGACGCGGATCTTGCCGTCGGGATCGACGCTGATGCGGTTGTTGGGATCGGGCAGATCCTCCGACATCAGCCACCAATCGACGCTGCGTTCCGAAAATAGCGCCATCAGGGCCTCGGGTGCCCAGCGCAGGTTCGCCGTCAGCATGCCGGCTTGCAGCTTGCCCAGCCCCTGGACGTTGCCAAGCGGATAGGGTCGCTCCTTGTTGGCGAGATAATAGTCGTTGATCGCCATCGACTTCTGGAACGTGACGCGGTTCTTCTTGAACGGCGAAACGGCCATCATCGCCGTGTTGTTGTGGGCCATGTAGTTGCGGCCGAGTTGGTCGGACGTGTTGTTGCCGAGGCCGTTCGGATGCTTCTCATTGGCCGAGCGCAGCAGCAGCGCCGAGGAATTGATCGCGCCGGCGGACGAGATGAAAATCTTGCCCGTGATCGTGCGGATCTGGCCCTCATGCTCCAGCTCAACCGAGACGACGCGCTTGCCGGACGGATCGGTGATCAGCCGCCGCACATAGCTCTCCGTCACCAGCGTCACGCCACCCTTGGCGAGCGCCGGATCGACCAGCCGCACTTCGGCATCGCCCTTCGCGCCGATCTTGCAGGCGAAGCCATCGCAGGTGGCGCAACGGATGCAGCTGCCGCCCTTGTGATAGTCGATGGCGATCGGCAGCGGGAACGGATGCAGGCCCTTTTCGCGCAGCTTCTTCTCGAAGAAAGCGATCTCGGGCTCGTGGCCGATGGCCGGAAAGGGCATGGGACCGCTGCGCGGCGGCTCGATCGGATCCAGGCCGGCCTGGCCATGGGTGCCCATCAGTTTTTCCGCGCGGGCGTAATAGGGCTCGAATTCGGCATAGGAGACCGGCCAGGCCGGGGCGACACCCGCCTCGTGCTGCAGGTCTTCGAAGTCTTCCTTGCGGAAACGCACCGTCGCGGCGCCGAAGAACTTCGAGTTGCCGCCGACATAGTAATAGGTGCCGGGGTTGAACAACGCGCCATTCTTGTCGCGCCATTGTTCCTTGGCGGCGTATTTGCGCTTGTGGAAGACGGCGTCGACGCTCCAATTGTCCGACTCGCGCGGCAAGCGGGTGCCACGCTCGATCATCAGGATGTTGCGGCCGGGGGCTGCGAGCGTATTGGCCAGCGCACCGCCGCCGACACCGGCGCCGATGATGACGATGTCGTAGCTGTCTTTGAGATCGCTCATATTTTTCCTCTCCCTGGATGCCGGCTCTGGTTGGTGTGGTGACCGGCTTCCAAGTTTCTCCTCACATCACGGCGCCGACTTGCCAGGGCACGAATTCATTGTCCCCGTAGTCGTGGATTTCGCTCAGCGTCTTCTCGCCCGAGGCGGTCGCCAGGATGATCTCGAAGATGCGCTGGCCGGCCGCTTCGATCGTCTCGTCGCCGGTGACGATCGTGCCGCAGTTGATGTCCATGTCGTCGCGCATGCGCTGGTACATGGGCGTGTTGGTCGCGAGCTTCAGCGAGGGCGCCGGCTTGAAGCCGGAGACGGATCCGCGCCCCGTCGTGAAGCAGATGATGGTGCAGCCGCCGGCGACCTGGCCCGTCACGGCGACCGGGTCGTAGCCCGGCGTATCCATGAAGACGAAGCCGTTCTGGTCGATCGGCTCGGCATATTCGTAGACGGCGTTGAGGCGCGAGGTGCCGCCCTTGGCGACGGCTCCCAGCGACTTTTCCAGGATGGTGGTCAGCCCGCCTTCCTTGTTGCCGTGCGACGGATTGTTGTTCAGCTCGGCCTTGCCCCGCGTGGCGTAATCGCGCCACCACTCGATCCGGTCGAGCAGCTTCTGCGCGACGGCGGGCGTTGCCGCGCGGCGGGTCAGCAGGTGTTCGGCGCCGTAGATCTCGGGCGTTTCGGCCAGCACTGCCGTGCCGCCATGGCGGACCAGCAGGTCGGCGGCGAAGCCCAGCGCCGGATTGGCGGAAATGCCGGAATAGCCGTCCGAGCCGCCGCACTCGAGCGCCAGCGTGATGTGCGAAGCCGGTTCGGATGTGCGCTCCATCGCGTTCATCGCCGGCAGCATGGCCTCGATGGCCTGGATTGCCGAGGCGATGGTGGCGCGGGTGCCGCCTTCGGTCTGGATGGTGAGCGTGCGGAACGCCTCTCCCGGCTCCAGCCCGTGCCGCTTCAGGAGCAGCGGAATCTGGTTGGTCTCGCAGCCGAGGCCGATCATCAGCACGGCGCCGACATTGGGATGCGTCGCATAGCCGGCGAGCACGCGGGTCAGGTAGCTATAGCCCTCGGCTTCGGTATTGATGGCGCAACCGCCGCCATGCGTCAGCGCGATGACGCCGTCGACATTCGGAAAGGCGTCGAGACGGCCCGTCGCCGGGGCGAAATGTGCCGCGGCCGCTTTGGAGACGGTGGCCGAGCAGTTCACCGACGAGACGATGGCGAGGAAATTGCGCGTGCCGACACGCCCGTCCTTGCGGCGAAAGCCCATGAAGCGGGCGCGCTCGGCTTCGGCTACAAAATCCGGCTCTTCCGCGCCGGCGCAGAACTCGTGGCGCAGTTCGAGTTCGGCCATGGCGAGGTTGTGCGTGTGAACATGCTGGCCGGGCGCGATATCCGTGCGCGCAAAGCCGATGGTCTGGCCATATTTCGTCACCGGGGCGCCCCTGGCGATCGGCTGCATGGCGATCTTGTGCCCCTGGCCGATGCGATCCAGCACCACGATGCCGTCGACAACGGGTGTCTGGGCCGGGTCCACCGTCAGCCGGGCAATCGAGACGTTGTCGGCGGGATGCAGCCGGATCAGAGGCGAGATGCCAGAGGGGGTATCGAGCATCAGAGTTCCTTGCGCTTGAAGAATTTGCCGTCCTCGTACATGGCGCTCATCACGGCAAAGGACGCGTCGAGGTGGATCTTCATCGCAAGCTCGGCCTGATCGGCGTTTCGCCGCTCCAGCGCCCGGACGATGGCAGCGTGCTGTTCCGTCACCTCGGCCAGATGGCCCGGTACCGGCGCGCTCAATTGGCGCATCCGGTCGAGATGCGCCTTGACCAGATTGATGAACTTCCACATCCGCGGATAGCGGCTGATCTCGGCAATGGTCGCGTGGAAGGCGTCGTCGACGATGATGTAATCGTTGAGCGCATCGCGGCGCAGGATGTCGCGCATCTCGGCGATGAGGGCGTCGAGGCGGGCGATCTGCGGATCGGTGACGAATTGCGTCGCCCGGCGAATGCTCTCGATTTCCAAAGCCCGGCGGATGACGAAACCCTCCTCCGCCACCTCGTAGGAGATCTTGCTGACATAGGTTCCCGAATGCGGAAACACGTCGACGAGATCCTCGTCGACAAGACGTTTCAGGGCTTCACGCACGGGGGTCCGCGACACGCCGAACTGCGCGCAGAGCTCTTTTTCGGAGATCGCGGCACCGGGCACCATCGCTAGGCGAACGATCGCTTCGCGCAGCAACCCATATATCTGCTCGGCTTTCTGGATCGGCCGATCGTTGGACTCTTTTGGCGGATTCAATGGGTTTTTCCCGATATTCATTGGTTTTCCCTGAGTTTTCAGGGGGTGTTGACATCGTGGAATTAGTCTGGCTTCAATAACTCATATATCGGTTGGTGAAGCAAGAGCGTTTTCACGGCGGGCATGGAGAGACGACTGGAGCGAGTCGGTCCCTGTCGCATCCCGCCATTTGCCAGGCTTCGACAAAAACCGAAATGACGGAGGAAACACGAAACGGACCGGCATCCCGCCGGGCTGAAGGACGCGTCGTGCCCAGTGGCCGGCGCACCAAATCCCAACATGAAGCAGTACCCGACGCGGCCCATCTGTGCCGCGAACGGGTTTGCTTATCCAGAATTCCAGCACCCGAAAGCACGTCCGCGATGGCCCTGATCACCTATCTGACCCGTATCGAGTTCGACGAAGGCGCGGTGGCAAAGCTTCCGGCGATTCTGGAAGGACTCAAGGTGGCGCGTCCGCTGATCGTGACCGATCGCGGGCTGGTTGCAACCGGGCTTATCGACCGGGTTCTGGCGCTGTTTCCGACGCGCCCCACCGTCTTTCAGGATACGCCGGCGAATCCCACCGAAACGGCGGTGCTTGCCGCCGCCGATCTCTATCGCGAAGCGGGTTGCGACGGCATTGTCGGCCTCGGCGGCGGATCGTCGATCGATCTCGCCAAGGCGGTTCGACTGCTATCCGGTCATGAAGGCCCGCTGGCGCAATATACCGCCGTCGAGGGCGGCGCTGCGAAGATCCACGGCAATATCTGTCCGATGGTCGCCGTTCCCACGACCTCGGGCACCGGCTCGGAGGTTGGCCGTGCCGCGGTCATCATCACCGCCGAGGGCCGCAAGCTCGGCATCGTCAGCCCGCACATGCTGCCTTCGGTGGCGCTCTGCGATCCCGAGCTGACCTATGGCCTGCCACCCTATCTGACGGCGGCGACCGGCATGGATGCGCTGTCGCACTGCCTCGAAACCTACATGGCCCCGTCGATCAATCCGCCGGCTGACGCGATCGCCATCGATGGCCTCAAGCGCGGCATGGGCGCGATCCGCCAGGCCGTCGCCGATGGTTCGGACCGTCGTGCGCGCTGGGAAATGATGATGTGCGCGCTGGAAGGCGCGATGGCCTTCCAGAAGGGCCTCGGCGCCGTCCATGCGCTGACCCATCCGCTCGGCGCGGTGCGCGAGCTGAACCTGCATCACGGCACGCTCAACGCCGTGCTGACCCCCGCCGTGCTGCGCTTCAACCGCGAGGTGATCGGCGCGAAGTGGGACGTGCTGGCGGAAATCCTTGGCGGCGAACCGGATGTCGTGATGGCGGAGCTTTCGGCTTCGATCGGCCTGCCGTCCGGCCTCGATGCCATGGGCGTTACCGAAGCGATGATGGAGCGCGTCGCCGGCGAGGCCCTCAAGGATCATTGCCACGGCACCAATCCGCGGATCGCCAGCCGCGAAGACTATCTCGAACTGATGCACCAGTCGCGCTGAGCGTCCGGTGGCCTGAACCCGGGGCCGGTCCTGAAGAGACCGGTTCCGATCTCAATCCCTGGGAGGAAGAGACCATGACGACATTGGAAGACGACAACAGCCCGCAGGCAGCCCGCCTGCGTCTCTCCCGCCGCGGTTTCCTGAGCGGCGCCGCCGCCCTGACCGTCGCGGCAGCACTCGCCCGTCCGGGCCGCGCCTATGCTCAGGATGCGCAGTTCTGCGCGTCGCTCGGCTGGACGGTCTGGGAATCGGGCCGCCACATCGTCAACGGCTACCAGGACGCGATCAGTCGTCTCGGCGGCACGCTGACCATCGCCGACGCCAATTACGACGTGAAGAAGCAGGCCGATCAGATCGCCGCTTTCGTGGCGTCGAAGCCGGCCGCGATCTTCATCACCCCGGCCGATGCCGCCGCCATTGCGCCGGCCGTGCAGGCAGCGGTCGCTTCCGGCGTGCCGATCTTCTGCGGTGACAGCTATGTGCCGAACACCACCGTCACCTCGACGGCGATGTCGAACAATTTCGGCCTCGGTGCCTATGGCGCGCAGTACATCGTCGATCGCCTGAAGGGCAAGGGCAAGGTCGCCCTCGTCAGCCTGCCGTCCAATGAATCGTGGGACCAGCGCACGCTGGGCGCCAAGTCCGTCTTCGTCCGCTACCCGGATATCCAGGTCGTCTACGAGATCGCTTTCGCGCTCGGCGGCACGACGACGCCACGCCAGGTCGTCGACAACATCCTGACCGCCAATGCGGAACTGGATGCGATCTGGTGCGCCTGGGACGGCGCGGCATCGGAAGGCACGCTGGCGATCAAGGCGGCCGGCCGCGACACCTTCATCACCGGCATCGACGGCGGCCAGCAGTCGTTCGAATACATCCAGGCAGGCTCGCCCTTCGCCCTGACCATGGCGCAGAGCTTCTACGAGATGGCCTACATGAATGCGTTCTACGCACATGAAGTCATCGCCGGACGCAAGGCGCCGCGCTTCGTCGTCACGCCGTCCTATGCCGTCACGCAGGAGAGCCTCGCCGACATCGAGATCCCGGACAACTACGACCAGCCCGGCGAAGCCGCCAAGCTCGGCTGGCAGCGCGTCCTCTGATCTACCGGCGCGGCGGCTGCCAGTCGCCGCGCCCCTATTCCCGAAGAGGGCGATACATGGCGAATGTTTTGAGGATGCTCGGCATCCATAAACGCTTCGGGCCGGTCAAGGCGCTGGGCGGAGTCGATTTCGAGCTGGAGGCCGGCGAGATCCATGCGCTTCTCGGCGTCAACGGAGCCGGCAAATCGACGCTGATCAAGATCCTGTCGGGCGTCTACACGCATGATGAAGGCACGATCGAGATCGACGGCCAGCCCGTGGAACTGGGTTCGCCGCGCGCCGCGATCCTCGCCGGCGTCGCAACCGTCCAGCAGCATCCGGAACTGGTTCCCGACTGCACCGGCGTCGAGAACATCTTTCTCGGCCATGAAGGTCGCAAGCCCGGCCTCTTCGCCCGCATTGACCGCACCGCCATGCGCGCCGCGGCGCAGAAGCTGCTGCAGCGCTTTCCAATCGAGATCGATCTCGAGGCTCGGGTTGGAGAAATGCCGGCGGTCGATCGCGAGATTGTCGCGATCCTGCACGCGCTGCGCAACGAGAACACCCGCATCCTCATTCTCGACGAGCCGACCTCGACGCTGACCGAGCGCGAGAAGGCGTCGTTGTTCCAGCTTATGCGCTCGCTGCGCGCGGCCGGCATCGCCATCATCTACATCACCCATCGGCTGGAAGAGGTCTTCGAGATCGCCGACCGCTTCACCGTCTTCCGAGGCGGCCGCAACGTGGCGACCTTGACCTCGCAGGAAGCGACCGAACGCGGCATCTCGATCCCCGAGCTGTTGCTTGACGAGAAGGCGGGCGACCTCTTTCCCGAGCGCGACGGCAAGGCCGACGGCGACGTCCTGCTCGAGGCGAAGGGACTCGGCCGCAGCGGGCTGTTCTCCGGCGTCGATTTCGAACTGCGGCGCGGCGAGATCCTCGGCATCTTCGGTCTCGTCGGCTCGGGGGTCGATGAGCTTTCCAAGACCCTGTTCGGCGCGATCCGTCCCGATGAAGGCACGATGCAGGTGAAGGGCAAGGCCGTTCGCTTCCGCGGTCCCCATGATGCGCTCAAGGCCGGCATCTTCCTGGTGCCGGGCGACCGCCGCACCGAGGGGCTGGCGATGACGCAGGACGTGGTGTTCAACACCACCGTCGCCCATCTCGGCCGTGCGTCTCGCCTGGGCGGCCTGCTGAAATTCGGCCGCAACCGCCTGGATACCGAAGCGCTCGCCCGCGACGTCGGCCTGCAGCCCTTTGAGCTCGACCGGCCGGTCAGCGCCTTTTCCGGCGGCAACCAGCAGAAGATCGTCATCGCCAAGGGCCTGTTCCGCGATTCCGACATCTACATCTTCGTCGAGCCGACCGTCGGCGTCGATATCGGTGCCCGCGCCAAGCTCTACACGCTGATCCGGGAGCTCTCGCGCCGGGCCGGCGTCATCGTCATGTCGTCCGATTGCGACGAGGTCCATGGCCTCGCCGACCGGGTGATGGCGCTCTACAAGGGCCGCCCCGTCGAGACAGGCGGCTGGAACGCCAGCCGCGATCAACTTCTCTCCGCCGGCATTATGGGAGCGCGCGCCGCATGAAAACGCTCGCAAAGAATCCGATCTATCTTCGCATCCTCGCCTTCGTCGTCCTGCTGGCCGTGGTGGCGGCGATCTTCCAGAGCCTGACGCCGGCCTATCTCTCCAGCAACAACATCCACGCCCTGCTGCGCCATATGGCGGTGCAGGGACTGGCCGCGCTCGGCCTGACCTTCGTCATCGTCGTGCGCCAGTTCGACCTGTCGTTTCCAGGCGTCGCCTCGCTCGGCGCAATGACGCTCGGATGGTTGATCGCCAGCAATTTCGGCGTCGGGGCCGGCATTGCCGGAGCGGTCGCCGTCGGTCTTGCCTGCGGCCTCGTGAACGGCATCGCGGTCTCGTATCTGCGCCTGCCGGACATCGTCGCCACCATCGCCACCGGCGGCCTCGCTATTGGCCTGTCCTATTTCTATTCGAATGGCACCTCGATCTCGAAAAACTTCTTCAAGTCGGGAATCCTCGACCTGAACGACGCCAAGTATTTCGGCCTCGACGCGCCGGTGGCGATCCTGGCGCTGACGGCCGCCATCGCGGCGCTGATACTGCATGGTTCGCGCTTCGGCCGCGCCTTTTATGCGACGGGCGAGAACCGGGTTTCGGCCGTCTATTCCGGTATCCGGGTCAAGGCCTATGTGCTGGCCGCCTTCGCGATCTGCGGTGCGCTGTCCTGCCTCGCCATCACGCTGCTGGTGGCATCCTCGGGAGCGGCCAATGTCACGGCTGGCAGCCAGTTGCTGATGCCGGCCTACGCCGCCGTCTATCTCGGCGCGGCGCTGTTCGGCGCGGCCTCGGTCCCGGCCACCATTGCCGGCACGCTGCTGATGTCGGCCATGCTGAACGGCTTCACCCTGATGGCAGTGCCATATTTCTATTCCGACGCGATCGTTTCGACCGTGTTGATTGTCGCCATCGCCGCCTTCGATCCAAAGGTGAGCGCGGCTCTCAAGCGCCTGCGCCCGGCCCGCTCGCCGAAAGCTCTGGCATCCACATCCCTGCGTGAGGTGCGGTCATGAGCGCCGTCCTGTCCTCCACTGCGTCCCGGCCGCCGCGCGGCGGATTTGATGCGCGTCGCTTCCTCGTTCGCTACGGCCTGTTTTTCCTGCTGGTCGCGCTGGTCGTGGCCTTTTCCTGGATGCGTCCGAGCTTTGCCAGCGCCGCCAACATCAACGACATCCTGCGGACGGCCTCGATCTCGGCGATCATGTTCCTGGGCCTCACCTGGATCATCGCGGCGGGCGAGATCGACGTTTCGTTCATGTCGGTGGCAGCCCTCGGCACGATGATCGTCGCGGGGCTGATCCAGACGGGAGCCGGTTGGCCGCTGGCTTCGGCCGTGGCGGTATTTTTCGGCCTCGTCTTCGGTTGCCTCAACGGCCTGCTGGTCGCGGTCATGCGTCTTCCGGCGCTGGTAATCACCATCGCGACCGGTGGCCTCGCCGGCTCGATCGCCGCGGCGATCGGCAAGGGCACGTCGATTCCGTTCAACTCGGTCGGCTTCGTCGGCATCGTCCTGAATGCCAATGTCGACATTGTGCCGGTCCTTGCGATCCTCGTCATCGCTCTCTACGGGCTCGCCCTGGTGCTTCAGGACCGGACGACCTTCGGCCATTACATCTATGCGATGGAGCAGAACCGCGAAGCGGTGGTCGAGGCGGGTGTTCCGGCCAGCCGTCTGCTCTTTCTTCTCTATGGTCTCTCGGGCGTTCTCTCCGCGGTCGCCGGCGTGTTTCTCGCCGCCGATCTCTCCTCGGGCCAGCCCTATATCGGCGCGTCCTATTTCATCGACGGCCTGACCGCGGTGCTTCTGGGCGGCATGGCGCTCAAGATGGGCAAGCCCAACGTGATCGGCACCCTCGTCGGCGTGTTGCTCCTGGCGTCCCTGCTCAGCGGCGCGGCCCTGCTCGGCTGGACGGACTCGCAGCGTCAGATCGTACGGGCGGCCCTGCTGATAACGGGCGTCGCCCTGGTGGTCTGGACCCGCCGCAAGACCCGCGCCCAGCTCTGACCTCTGGCGCCAAAGTTTAGTCCGCTTCGATACCTTCCGACGATTGAAAGAGTTCTGATGCTGAAATCCATCCATCCGTTGCTGAACGGCACCCTTCTCGCGCTCCTCGACGACATGGGTCATGGCAACGAGATCGTTATCACCGACGCCAACTTTGGTGCCGACAACGTTGCCACGCGCCTGGTCGACCTGCCCGGCACCTCGGCAACGGAATTGCTCGATGCCATTCTGACGGTCTTCCCGCTCGACGATTTCGTCGAGCAGCCCATGGCAGTCATGCAGGCGCCGGCGGAGACGCAGCCCATGTATGACGCTTTCCAGGCCAGCGCCGACCATGCCGAAGGCAGGTCGATCGGCATCGAGATCATGGATCCGGCAGCGTTCGTCGAGCGGACGCGCGACGCCTATGCCGTCATCGCAAGCGGCGAGCGTCGCCTGTACGGCAACGTCCTGCTGCGCAAGGGCGTGCTGCGTCCCTGAAATCCACAGCCGCTCCGGACGAAGCGGAGCGGCTGTTCTTCCATCTCCGCACAGGAAGGCGCCCGCCATGCTCGACAGTCATCAGCACTTCTGGAAAATCGCGCGTGGCGATTATGGCTGGATGGGGCCGCATGTCGCCCCATTGCTGCGTGATTTCCTGCCCGACGATCTGCGCCCGCTGATGGCGAAAGCCGGCATCACCCGGACCATCGTCGTGCAGGCGGCCGAGACAGAAGCCGAGACCGATTTCCTGCTGGATCTGGCGGCGAACACGGATTTCATCGCCGGCGTCGTCGGCTGGCTCGACATGGACGACGCGGCCTTTCCCGAGCGGCTCGCGCACTATCGGAAAAATCCTTACTTCGTTGGTCTTCGCCCCATGCTGCAGGGGCTGGAAGATGACGCCTACATTCTACGGCCGCGCGTGCTGAAGCATCTCGGCCTTGTCGCCGAGGCTGGGCTTGCCTTCGACATACTGACCTTCACGCGACACCTGCCCCATGTCGCCAAGGCTCTGGCGGCAACGCCGGGGCTGCGTGCCGTGGTCGATCACATCTCCAAGCCGGAGATCGCGGCGGGCAATCTCGATCCCTGGCGCGAGCGCATCGCCGAGATCGCGGCGTTTCCGAACGTTTCCTGCAAGGTGTCCGGGATGGTGACGGAGGCCTCGCCTGACGGCTGGACGCTGGAGCAGTTGCGCCCCTATGTCGATCATGTTGCCAAGGTCTTCGGGCCGGAACGGCTGATGTTCGGCAGCGACTGGCCGGTGGCGACACTTGCCGCGAGCTATGGCGAGGTCAACGACGCTGCCCGGACACTTCTTGAAGCTCATTTCGGCATCGAGGACATGGCGAAGATCTTCGAGACCAACGCCGCCACCTTCTATCGCGTCGACGGCGAGGCCACGGCGACCTGAGGACGTAGGTCCGCACGAGGGCTTGCCCTGCCTCGTTCGAGCCGCCTTGCCCCTCACCTCTCCCTGAGGGAGAGGTCGGAGCGCAGCTCCGGGTGAGGGTTTAGGAAACCATCCGGAGAGGCCGTAAACCCTCACCCGCCAGCCTTTGGCTGTCGACCTCTCCCTCAGGGAGAGGTGAAGGAACGGACCGCGCTACTATCGGAGATCGGGCACAGCGCCGGAAGGCTAGCCTGCCGCGAGCCGTGCGCCTTGAACGGAATGTCAGCCGCTCCGATCAGAGTTCCGAGGCGATTTTTTCGGGCGAGGATTGCTCGCCCGCCACGGCGCTCTGGCTCTTGGCCGCCTCCGGATGGCGAGCTTTGAGATTTTCAATAGCCTGCTGCCAGTGGCTGGCCGCCCGACCTTCCGGACTTCCCTCTTCCAGCCAGAGCCGGTGCGCCTCGTCCGCGATTTCCTGTTCGGTCAACTGGGTCATCTTCGGTCTCCCTTCGGGAACGCGGCGTTGCGCCGGCGCCCCTGAATCAATCCCATCCGAGGGGATCCGTTCCGACGCCGACGCGACCAAAAAACTGTGAAGTCGGAGCTAGGAACGAGGGAAGATAAACCAGCCAAAACGGGCCTTTTCGCTCGGAGATGCCGGGGATGAAGAGCCATCCGGCTCAACCGGCGACTTGCCCTTCCGCTCGCGAAAGCGCTTCATTCCGCGATGAACGCGCTCAAAAATGTCGCTGACGCTCAAACGCTCGCGCAAGCCATCGTCAACACGATTCCCGAGCCCTTCCTGGTGCTGGACGAGAACTTTTCCGTGTTGGCGGCGAGCCGCTCATTCTACAAGACGTTTGGAGCGGAGCCTCACCTGACGCTGGGCTCGACCTTCTATGCGCTGGGCAATGGCGAGTGGGACATTCCCGCGCTTCGGCTTCTACTCGAGACGATCATTACCGAGCAGACGGAAATGAACGATTTCGAGGTCGAGCACGACTTTCCCGGCCTTGGCTGGAGGGTCATGCTGCTGAATGCGCGCAGGGTTCTCTATGACGACAGCCCCGCGACGACGATCCTGATGGCCTTTCGGGATATCACCGTGACGCGCGCCCTCGACCGCGAAAAGGCGGCTCTTCTCGCTCGCGCGGAGGAGTTGCTGCAGCAAAAGGACGTCTTGCTGCAGGAAATGCGGCATCGGGTCGCCAACAGTCTGCAGATTATCGCCAGCATCCTGATGCTGAAGGCGAAGGCCGTCACGTCGGAAGAAACCCGGTTCCACCTCCAGGATGCCCGCCAGCGCGTGTTGTCGGTTGCCGCGGTGCAGATGCATCTGCATGCCTCCGACGGTATCGACCGGATCGAGTTCAGCACCTATCTGTCGACGCTCTGCTCCAGCCTGGGGGAATCGATGATCGGCGAGAGCCAGCCGATCGAAATCCGGGTCATCGCGCAAGCCGGGACAGTCGAGTCTGCCAGGGCCGTCAGTCTGGGCCTCATCATCACGGAGCTGGTGATCAACGCGATCAAATACGCGTTTCCCGTCCGCCGCACCTCGGCGCTGATACTCGTCACCTACGAGATCGATGGCGCCGACTGGAGGCTGACAGTCTCCGATAATGGTGTCGGCAAGCCGCCAGGCGACCAACCCGCCGCCGCCAATGGCGGTCTGGGCACGATCATCGTCCAGGCGCTGGTCAGCCAGCTTGATGCCCAGTTGAAGATCGAAAACAGCCCGACCGGCGTGTCGGTATCGATCACACGGGCCACCTTTACGTCCACCATGCCGAAGGCCACGTAGAGCGCATTTCCCGAGCGGAGCCACATCGATCGTCGGGAATGCGGCTCCGGCTCGCTGATTGGGTGCGAGCGAACCGCACGCTTCGCTCGAAGCGCTCCAGCCCAGACCCGCAGAGCAGAGGCAAAAATGCCCTGCGGGTGGCATGGGTCAGGCCGGTGTCGGCGCGTCGGGGCGGAGCAGCCCTGCCATCTTCAGATCCGACCAGAGCGCCGCCGGAATTTGACGGTCGAACGCGGCGCGGTTGCGACGGGTTTCCTCGGCCGAGACGGAGCCCATCACCAGCGACGCCACCGCCGGATGGCCGAGCGGGAACTTCAGCGCCGCGTCGGCGAGGGTTACGCCATGCGCCTCGCACACCTTCTGGATTTCAGCCACGCGAGCGAGAATTTCCGGCGGCGCATCGCGGTAGTTATACTTGGCGCCCGGCACGGGGCCGGTGGCGAGAATGCCGGAATTGAACACGCCGCCCAGCATCATGCCGATGCCCTTTTCCTGCGCCAGCGGCAGGAAGCTGTCGAGCGCCGGCTGTTCCAGCAGCGAATAGCGACCGGCCAGCAGCATGGCGTCGAAATCGCCGGCGCGGGCAAAGCGCTCGCACATGTCGGCCTCGTTCAGCCCAACGCCGATCGCGTCGATCACCTTCTCGGAACGCAGCTTCTCCAGCGCCTTGTAGGCGCCCTCCATCGCCGCCTTGAAATGGCCCTCGACGGCATCGGCGCCATGCGAATAGACGTCGACGTCGTGGATCAGCACGATCTCGATCCGGTCAACACCGAGGCGGATCAGCGATTGCTCCAGCGAGCGCATGGCGCCGTCATAGGAATAGTCGAGGCGGGCGGGATGCGGCTGACCACCGACGAAGTTCGGCGGCTGGGTATTGCCATCCGCCGGCTGGTTGAGCGGGTCCATCCAGCGGCCGACCTTGGTCGATAGCGTGTAGGACTTTCGGGGCGCGCCGCGCAGCACGGTGCCGATGCGGTGCTCGGCCAGGCCGTGGCCGTAGAAAGGCGAGGTGTCGAACAGCGTGACGCCGGCCTCGAGCGCTGCCTCGACCGCGCCGCGCGCGGTGTTGTCGTCGAGCCGGTGAAAAAGGTCGCCCAGCGGGGCGGAGCCGAAACCAAGCGTCGTTACCGGAATCCCCGTGCGTCCGAGCGGCCGCGTTTCAAGTGCCATGGCGTTTCATTCCCTTTGTCTTTTTGGAACGCGGGGAAAGGCTGCCATCAGGCGGCGACAGCGCCGGTCGGCGCGCGCCCGTCTGTGGCGAACACGCCCCCATCCTCGCGGCGACAGGTTCCACGCTCTCCGCCACCCGCGTCAAGGGAATGCGCGACATCGGACGGGAAGAATTTTCGTGGCGGCGCGCGAAAGGAGCCTCTCGACAGCAAGAAGGCCGCCCGGAGGCGGCCTTGCTCGCGTGTGTCAGCGTGTTTCGCTGAGGCTGGAGGTTACTGGCTGGTCTGGCCACCGCCGTCCGAATAGCTGCTGTCTTCCTGGAGGCCGATGCTGCCATTGTCATTCTTGGTGACGATCACATGCTCGCCGCCCCAGACGCCCCGCAGCAAGGAGGGTTGGCTAACCGCGAAGGTGCCGGCACCCTGCACCGAGACCGTTCCGGCGGAAGGATTCACATTCGTGACCACGCCACCATAGGTCTCGGCAGCCAGCGCCGGACCAACGGCCAGAAGGCCGGCGACGGGAAGAAGGAACAAGATCTTGCTCATCATTTTCATCCGTTGTTTGCCCCACGAATGAAACATGGCGCGGCGCGACGGATCGACAATCGGTCCGGATCATCATGAACAAATTTTAATCCTGCATCCATATAATGGAGCCGGCACTCCTATTTCGATACGCCCCGAAAATCGGCGGAGAAGCTGGGTTCAGACCCCGATCGCCCCGGTCGCCAGCCCGTAGATGGCGGTAATGGCGCCGGCTGCGGCAAGCAGGAAAAGCCCCCATTCGACGGGCGTGAAAACACGCTTGCCCTGCTCGCGGCGGGCGATCCAGAACAGGATCGTTCCCGGCGCGTAGATCACGGTCGATAGCAGCAGGAATTTGAGCCCGCCCGCATAGATCAGGCCGACCGCGTAAAGCGTCGCCAACGCCGCGCGCAAGAAATCGAGGCGGCGGGCGGCGGGGTCGGTGGCGTAGGTTTCGCGCGTCCAGGCCAGCTTCAACGCGTAAGCCGCCACCAGCAGATAGGGCAGCAGGATCATCGAGCTCGTCAGCTTCAGCGCCAGCAGGAAGGCTTCCTCGGCGAAGAAGGTGAAGACGAGGAAGAGCTGGATCAGGCTGCTGGTCAGCCAGAGCGCGGCGGACGGCACCTGGTTGCGGTTCTCGCGCGCGAGGAACCTTGGCATGCTTTCCATCCGCGCGGCGGAAAACAGCACTTCGGCGGCCAGCAGCGACCAGGAGAGATACGCGCCGAGCACCGAGATGATCAGCCCGATGCTGACGAAGACGGCGCCCCAGCGCCCGACCACCGCCTGCAGCACGCCCGCCATGGACGGATTGCGCAGCGCCGCGAGATCGGGCCGGAGCAGCACGCCATAGGAGAGCATCGTCACCAGCACCAGCAGGCAGAGCACGCCGACAAAGCCCAGCACCGTGGCGACGCCGACATCGTTCCGGTTCCTGGCATAGCGCGAATAGACGCTGGCGCCCTCGATGCCGACAAAGACGAACACCGTCACCAGCATGGTGCCGCGCACCTGCGCGAACACATTGCCGACGGTCGCCGCCTCACCGCCCCAGAAATTCAGCGCGAAGATATCGGCCTTGAAGCCGAAACCGACGAAGACGAGGAAAATCAGGATCGGGATGATCTTGGCGACGGTGACGATGGTGTTGAGGCCGGCCGCCTGCTTGACGCCACGCAGGATGAGAAAATGCACCACCCAGAGAATCAATGACGAGCTGACGATCGCCTGGATCGTGTTGCCCTCGCCAAAGGCCGGCACCAGCGCCCCCAGTGTCGACTTGATCAGCACGAAATAGGAGACGTTGCCGAGGCAGCAGACGGTCCAGTAACCGAGCGCCGACGCGAAGCCGAGATAATTGCCGAAGCCGGCCTTGGCATAGGCGAAGACACCGGCGTCGAGGTCAGGCTTGCGGCGCGACAGGCTCTGGAACACCAGCGCGAGCATCAGCATGCCGGTGCCGGCGATCGCCCAGGCGATCAGCGCCCCGAAGCCGCCGGTGACCCGCCCAAAAGTCTGCGGCAACGAGAAGATGCCCGCCCCGACCATGGAGCCGACCACCATGGCGCTCAGATTGGGCAGCGACAGTTTCTGCGCCGTCGACGATGTCATGCGATCCCCCCGGAATGGCGCCGCCTGCCTGCCGCAGAGTCAGGCGGTGACATCGCTCATCCCTGCTTTGGATGGCGAATTCAACCGAATTCTACTTGCGGGTCTACTTGGGGGAAAGAAACGACGCCTTGAGGGGAGGTAAACGACGCCCCGGGGCGGACGGCACATCCGTCCCGGGAATCAAGGATCGGTCAGGACAAGCTGTCGTCACGAAAGGAACAGGCGGGATCGTATCAATAGCCGCCGTCACCAGCTCCGGCATAGGACGAATCTTCCTGGATGCCGACGGAGTTGTTCTCATTGATCGTGACGATGACATGCTCGCCCGGCGCCAATCCGCGCAGCAAGCTTGGCTCACTGACCTGGAACGTCGTACCGCCCAACAGTTCAACATGACCGCTGTTCGGGTCGGTCCGCGCGACCACACCATTGTAGGTCTCCGCTGCCAGGGCAGTGCCGGACACAAACATAAGGCCGGCGAGTGGGATGAAGAGCAGGTTCTTTTTCACGACGTTTCTCCAACTTGAGTTGGCAGCGCCCCTGCCGCCCATTGCCAGGCGACAGGTGTCAAGATGGGGTCTTTCGACCGAAGCACCAGAAAATCTCAAGGGATTGTGAAACGCCGTGTTGGCGCTCTTCGCGGTGCGATGGCGCTGAAGCAACGCGGACCCAAGTGTCTGCCCGGATCAGCGATCGAGGGCAAAATCCTCGAACCAGGCGCGCGGCTCTCCGGCGACCATCGCCGCGATCATGCGCGAGGCCATGAAGCTGAAAGTGATGCCGTTGCCGCCATAGCCATAGGCGGCCAGCATGCCCGGGGCGCCGGGGACGGGGCCGATCAGGGGCAGCCCGTCCACCGTCTCGCCGAAGGCGGCCGTCCAGGCGCTGGAAACCTCATAAGCGAGCTGCGGCTGCAGCGTCCGCATCCGTTTGACCAGCGCCGCCGCCTTTTCCGGCATCCGGCGTTCCCGTTCCGCCGCGTCGAGAATTTCCGCATCCTCGCCGCCGACGATCAGCCGGTTTTCCGCGTCGAGACGGGCGTAGAGATAGGGCTCGCCGGCCTCCCAGATCAGCGCCCGGTCGCGCCAGAGCCGCGCCGCGTCCTGCGGCGGCGTCGCGATGCACCAGGTCGAGACGATCCGGTGCAGGTCCGAGGCCACGAAATCAGGCATGTCGTAGCCGGTCGCCAGGATGATGGTGCCAGCCTCGATGAAAGCGCCGGAGGCAAGCCGCGCGGCGCCACCCCGAGAAAGCCGGTCATATCCCACCACTTCATCCGCCACGAACCGGGCGCCGCGCTCGAAGGCGCGCGACAGCAGGCCATGGGCAAGGAGAAGCGGATCGGCTTCGGCGGCGCCGCCGGCCATCAGCGCGGACGGGCGATCGATGCCGAACCGCGCCATCAGCGCCCCTCGATCCAGCGCCTCCCCCGGCAGCCCCGCGCGCCGCCGCGCCAAAAGCTCGGGCAGCAGGCTGTCGGGCGCGGCGGACGGCTCGGCCAGATAAAGCGACGGGCGTGGCGCGTAGCGGCAAGCGAGCCCCAACCCCTCCACCAGCGCGCCAAGATCATGAACCGCCGCCAGGCTGCGCCTGTAGATCGATGCAGCCTTGTCGAAGCCATAGAGGTCCGCCAGTTCGACCAGCGGCGTGTCGATTTCCCAAAGCAGCATGGCCGTGCTGGCGGCGGTGCTGCCGCGACCGGGCATGGCGCGATCGACGACCAGCACGGAAAGGCCCTGCCGGGTGAGCGCCTCGGCCGTCATCGCGCCGGTGATGCCGGCGCCCACGATCAGGACGTCGCAGGCGGTGCCGCCCGAAAGGTGAATCGTGGCCAGTTCTGTCTCGGGCTTCCGCCAGGGCGCCGCGCCGGACCGGACCGGATGGATTCCCCCACCGCCAGAATCGGGATCGGATTCGGAATCGAACGAGATCATCGCGCCGCCACCGCCCCGGCACGATGGCCTGTGCCGGAAGGGGCCAGAACGCGACGGGTCCAATGGACGGCTGAAAATTGTGCTGTCGGCAAAACCGCTCCCCCCTGTCAGCGCAAACGGCAGCACGCAACAACGGTTCCAGCCCTTTTCACGAGGCGCGAGTTTTGAGACGCGGGTTGCCAATGCGGCGCGAGCGAGTCCGCCGGCAGGTCGAGCGATGTTCGTGAACGTGGGGCGCGCCCTGGTGGGGGCTAGAAAAACGAAAAGCCGCCCGGAGGGGCGGCTTTCGTTCACTTCAGTTTCCTGAAGGGGAGGATGGTGGAGCCAATCGGAATCGAACCGACGACCTCTTGAATGCCATTCAAGCGCTCTCCCAACTGAGCTATGGCCCCACTGTCTCGAAGTCGGAGGGGTTGGGACCCCCCCGGAACGGCGCAACTCTTAAGCCGCGCTCTTTTTCAAATCAAGCGCCAATTCAAAAAATCGAACCGGTGCCTGTGGATAGCTTTAGGACTCTTCGTCCTCGACGCCACCGATGATATCGGCCACGTCGTCGCCATCCTCTTCCTCGTCCTCGATGAAGACGTCATCCGCCTCGTCATCGGCGATCTCGACGTCGTCGTCGTCATCGCCTTCGACGGCAACCTTGCCACCGGCGGCTTCTTCATCGGCTTCTTCGAGGCTGACGAACTCGGCGCCCTTGGCGACCTCGTCCTCGACCTCTTCTTCTTCTTCGTCCTTCACATTGGCCGGACGGGCCTTGGCCGGACCGGACTCGAAGAACGACCGGGGATACGAAACGCCCGTGAAGGGCGAGACGATTGGATCTTTGTTCAGGTCGTAGAACTTCTTGCCCGTCTCCGGGTCGACCCGCTTAGTGCCGAGTTCCGCTTTCGCCACGTCGTGCCTCATCGGTTAAAAGAGCCGGTGTCCCATAATGAGTAGAATCGGCGCTGTCAAAAGCAATTCTGAGCCGCGCCCCAACTTGCCATCCGCTCGCCGCCCCCTTCGCACGCAACTTGGGTGACGGCGAGGGACAGCCGTGCTATCCGACGACCGTCCATTCTGGTCTCTGAGCCCGCATGCGCGACCCCGAATTCGCCCTTGCCGAATGCCCGAGGAGCCCGACCCTATGCCGTCCGAACGTCCTTCGCCCGTCCCGCTGACCGCGACGGCAACCGGCCCCCTCAAAGGGCGCGTCCGCGTACCGGGCGACAAGTCGATTTCGCATCGTGCGCTCATGCTGGGGGCGCTGGCAATCGGCGAGACGACGATCCAGGGCCTGCTGGAAGGCGACGACATTCTGGCGACCGTCGCCGCCATGCGCGCCTTCGGCGCCATTGTGTCGCGGACGGAGCCGGGCCACTGGCGCATAAAGGGCGTCGGCGTCGGCGGCTTTCTCGAGCCGGAGGACGCCATCGACTTCGGCAATGCCGGCACCGGCGTCCGCCTCGCTCTCGGGCTCGTCGGCAGCCAGGCGATATCCGCCACCTTCACCGGCGACGCGTTGCTGCGCGGCCGGCCGATGGGGCGCATTCTCGATCCGCTGCGCCGGATGGGCGTGCAGGTGCTGGCCAGATCCAAGGACCGGCTGCCCCTGACCATCAAGGGCCCCGACATCACCCTGCCTATCGAATATCGCCTGCCCGTTCCTTCGGCGCGGGTGAAATCGGCCATCCTGCTCGCCGGGCTCAACACGCCCGGCATCACGACGATCGTTGAGCCCACGCTGACGCGCGATCACACCGAGCGCATGCTGACCGCTTTCGGCGCCTCCATCGAAATCGACAGCAACGAGGATGGCGAGCGCATCGTCCGCCTGGAAGGCCGGCGCGACCTGAAGGCCCAGCAGATCGTCGTCCCCGGCGATCCGAGCTCGGCCGCCTTTCTGATCGTCGCGGCGCTGCTGATCGAGGGCTCCGACCTGACGATCGAAGCCGTGCTGCTGAACCCCATGCGCATCGGCCTGATCGAGACGCTGGTGGAGATGGGCGGCGATATCGCCATCGACAATCGTCGCACGGTCGGCGGCGAGGCGGTCGGCGACATCCGCGTCCGCGCCAGCCGCCTGCGCGGCGTCACCGTGCCGCCGGAACGCGCGCCCTCGATGATCGACGAATATCCGATCCTCGCCATCGCCGCCGCCTTCGCCGAGGGCACGACGGTCATGGAGGGCCTGGCCGAATTGCGGATCAAGGAATCCGATCGGATTGCCGCCATCGCGGCCGGCCTGCTCGCCAATGGCGTCACCGTTGAGGAAGGGCCGGAATCGCTCGCCGTCACGGGCGGCGCCGCCCGGATCGGCGGCGGCGCGACTGTCACCACCCGGCTCGACCACCGCGTCGCCACAAGCTTCCTCGTACTGGGCCTCGCCGGCCAGGCGCCGGTGACGATCGACGATTTCGGTTCGATCCAGACCAGCTTTCCCGAATTCCAGGCCCTGATGAACGGGCTTGGCGCGCATTTCGAAAGGGCGGGGCCCGCCGCAGCATGATCATCGCAATTGACGGACCGGCCGCCGCCGGCAAGGGCACCATCGCCCTGAAACTGGCGAAGCATTACGGGCTGAACCATCTCGACACCGGTTTGCTCTATCGCGCCATCGGTCGGCTGATGACCGAACAGGGACTCGACCTCGACGACGCGGCGCAGGCCGGCGAAGTCGCGCGAAAGCTCACGCCGAAGGATTTGCACCATGCCGACCTGCGCGGCCGCGAGGCGGGCGAGCTCGCCTCGCGCGTTGCCGTGCATCCGGAAGTCCGCGCCGCGCTGGTCGATTTCCAGCGCGATTTTGCCCGCGCGGAGCCCGGCGCCGTGCTCGACGGCCGCGACATCGGCACGGCGATCTGCCCGGAAGCCGATGTGAAGATCTTCGTCACCGCCTCGCCGGAAGTCCGCGCCCGCCGGCGCACCGACGAGCTGAACGCCAAGGGCCGCGACGTGCCCTATGAGCGGATCCTGGCCGAGATCCTGGAACGCGACGAACGGGATTCGCACCGCTCGGCCGCGCCGCTGCGGCAGGCCGACGATGCCGTCCGGCTCGACACCACGGCGCTCGACGCCGAAGCCGCCTTCCAGGCCGCCTTGGCGATCGTCGAGGCCGGACACGAGTGATTGATCGGTTCTCGTCGTCGGAAGGGCGGAAACCGGCCAGTTTTACCTTGCCGAAACGGCCCTGAAGCTATATAGAGCGCCACGTCTGTGACGTTTTGGCGTTGGCACGCATCCCCGGATGTGGCGTCGGCGCTGAAATTTCATGGAAAAACACCCGAATCCCGGTCCGGAAGCGTCGGTCCGCCTCATGCGGTTGCCCCGATTTCCGTCGATGGGCAGGATCGTGATCTTGGGTTTCAGCAACGCCAACCGCCGACGCACGCCAGAAATGGCACCAGGAGAATTTATGGCTGTTACCAATCCGTCCCGCGAAGATTTCGCCGCCCTTCTTGAAGAGTCCTTCGCCAACGAAGACCTCTTTGAAGGCAGCGTCGTCAAGGGCACGATCGTTGCCATCGAGAAGGACCTCGCCGTCATCGACGTCGGGCTCAAGACCGAAGGCCGCGTCGCTCTCAAGGAATTCAACGGCCCGGGTCGCGACAACGCGCTCAAGGTCGGCGATGTGGTTGAGGTTTATCTCGAGCGCGTTGAAAATGCCCTCGGCGAAGCCGTTCTCTCGCGCGACAAGGCTCGCCGCGAAGAGAGCTGGATCCGCCTCGAGGAGCAGTTCAACAAGAACGAGAAGGTCACGGGCGTCATCTTCAACCAGGTCAAGGGTGGCTTCACCGTCGATCTGGACGGCGCCGTCGCCTTCCTGCCGCGTTCGCAGGTAGACATCCGCCCCGTGCGCGACGTCGGCCCGCTGATGCACACGCCGCAGCCCTTCCAGATCCTCAAGATGGACAAGCGTCGCGGCAACATCGTCGTTTCGCGTCGTACCGTCCTTGAAGAGACCCGCGCTGAGCAGCGTTCGGAGCTCGTCCAGAGCCTCGAAGAAGGTCAGATCATCGAAGGCGTCGTCAAGAACATCACCGATTACGGTGCGTTCGTCGACCTCGGCGGCATCGATGGCCTGCTGCACGTCACCGACATCGCGTGGCGCCGCATCAACCATCCGACCGAGGTGCTCTCGATCGGCCAGACCGTCCGCGTGCAGATCATCCGCGTCAACCACGAGACGCACCGCATCTCGCTCGGCATGAAGCAGCTCGAGGCCGATCCGTGGTCGGGCATCGAAGCCAAGTACCCGGTTCAGGCCAAGTTCTCGGGCCGCGTCACGAACATCACCGATTACGGTGCGTTCGTTGAGCTGGAGCCGGGCATCGAAGGCCTGATCCACGTCTCCGAGATGTCCTGGACGAAGAAGAACGTTCATCCGGGCAAGATCGTCTCCACCTCGCAAGAGGTTGAGGTCATGATCCTCGAAGTCGATCCGGTTAAGCGTCGTATCTCGCTCGGCCTCAAGCAGACCCTGTCGAACCCCTGGGAAAGCTTCTCCGAGAAGTTCCCGATCGGCACGATCGTTGAAGGCGAAGTCAAGAACAAGACCGAGTTCGGTCTGTTCATCGGCCTCGACGGCGACGTTGACGGCATGGTTCACCTGTCGGATCTCGACTGGAACCGTCCCGGCGAGCAGGTCATCGACGAGTACAACCGTGGCGATATCGTCAAGGCGCAGGTTCTCGACGTCGACATCGACAAGGAGCGTATCTCGCTCGGCATCAAGCAGGTTGGCGGCGATCCGTTCGTCGAAGCTTCCGGCGAGCTGCGCAAGGGTGCCGTTGTCACCTGCGAGATCACGGCTGTGACCGAAGGCGGCCTGGAAGTCCGGATTGCGGATTCCGACCTGACCTCCTTCATCCGTCGCGCCGATCTGTCGCGTGATCGTTCGGAGCAGCGTCCGGAGCGTTTCGCCGTTGGCGAGAAGGTCGACGCACGCATCACCAACTTCGACAAGAAGGCCCGCAAGGTTGCCGTCTCGATCAAGGCGCTTGAAATCGCCGAAGAGAAGGAAGCGGTTGCCCAGTTCGGTTCGTCGGATTCGGGTGCGTCGCTCGGCGACATCCTCGGCGCAGCCCTCAAGGCACGTCAGGGCACCGACGAGTAATCGTCACCGCCCAACGAATAAGGAAACGCCCCGGCTCGTCCGGGGCGTTTTCGTTTTGGCGGTGTTTTTGCGAAATCGCCTGTCCAGACAATCGCTTGGCACGGACTTGTTTGATTTCGTGGTGCAAAACATATAACCCGTTCCAGGTCCTCGAGACTGACTGGGTCTTCGAGGCCGAGATCGACCGGGAGCGCTTGGATGAGCATCGACGCCGACCAGATCCTTGATCGCCGACGCCTGCGGCGAAAGCTGACCACCTGGCGCGTGCTCGCCTTCGTGGCGGCGGCCCTCGCCATCGTCGGCGGCGGCCTGTTGGCCGTCGGCCCGGACGGCCTCACCGGTAAGTCTCGCCCGCACATCGCGCGGCTGACCATTTCCGGCTTCATCTCGGAAAACCGCGCCGAACTCGACCTGATCGACAGGATCGGCAAGAGCGACGCCGTCCAGGGCGTCATCGTCTCGATCAATTCCGGCGGCGGTGCCACCGCGGGCGGCGAAGCGCTCTATGAGGCGATCCGCAAGCTCGCCGCCAAAAAGCCGACCGTCGCGGCCATCCGCACCGTCGGCGCCTCGGCCGCCTATATGAGCGCCATCGCCGCCGACCATGTCGTCGCCTATCGCACCTCGATCACCGGCTCGATCGGCGTGCTGTTCCAGTCGCCCGAAGTCAGTGGCGCGATGGAAAAGCTCGGCATCAAGCTGACCGAGGTGAAGTCGTCGCCGCTGAAGGCCGCGCCCTCCCCCTTCGCACCGCCGACGCCGGAAGCGCTGGCCGTGATCGATGACATGATCCGCGACACCTACAACTGGTTCGTCGACATCGTCGCCGAGCGCCGCAGCCTCGACCGCGCCAAGGCCTTGCTGCTTGCCGATGGCCGCGTCTATTCCGGCCGCCAGGCGTTGGAGGCCGGCTTGATCGACGAGATCGGCGGCGAGGAAGCCGCGATCGGCTGGCTGACGACGAAAAAAGGCGTCACGGCCGAGCTGCGCGTGATCGACTGGGAGCCCGCGAGCAGCGCCAGCCCCTTCTCCTTTTCCAGCGCCGCCTTCATCTGGCTGGCGCGCCAAGCAGGCTTTTCGCCTGAGCTGCTGCAGGCTTCCGGCCTCGCCGGCTTACTGCCATCCAGACTCCAGCTTGACGGTCTCCTATCCGTTTGGCACGCTCCATCGGGTCTGAACGACGCTGAGGGGGCGCCGCGGTGATCAAGTCCGAACTGGTGCAGAAGATCGCCGAACAAAATCCTCATCTCTATCAAAGGGATGTGGAGCATATCGTGAACTCGATTCTTGACGAGATCATCGATGCGTTGGCCCGTGGCGATCGGGTCGAGCTCCGTGGTTTTGGAGCGTTTTCCGTCAAGAACCGACCGGCGCGACAGGGGCGAAACCCGCGCACCGGTTCGAAAGTCGAAGTTACGGAAAAATACGTGCCTTTCTTCAAGACTGGCAAAGAGATGCGCGAGCGTCTCAACGACGACGAGTAGATCGCGGCTGGTTCAATCGACGCGTCCGTTTCGATTGAACCAAACGTGACTCGAGCGCTCTATTGGCGCATGATCTTGACCGGACAGGCTACGGACTTCCGGCGCCCTGCTTGAGGCGGTACTGATGAAAAAGATTCTTGCGATCGTCATCCTCGTTCCGGTCGCAATCATCGCGGTGGCGCTTTCGGTGGCCAATCGCCACCCCGTCGCGCTGTCGCTGGATCCGTTCAATTCCGTCGATCCGGCCGTCGCCATTTCCATGCCGCTCTTCGTGCTGGTTTTCGGCGCCATCGCCGTCGGCGTGGTGCTCGGCGGCGTCGGCACATGGCTCGGACAGGGCCGATGGCGCCGCCAGGCCCGCCACCTCCGGCACGAGGTTCGGGACGTCAAGCGCGAGAACACGCAGTACCGCGCCGCGACAAGCCCGGGCACGACGCTTCCCGCGCCGCGCGGCTGATCCGCTCGTCGCGACCTCTGCGCCGCCCCTGCCTTCACGACCGGCCCATCCCGCACGGGACGGCCGCGCGTCGGCCCGCCGTCCCTCGCGCGAAGCAGGGCAAATCAGGACTTTTCTTGGACTTGGCCTCACTTTCGTGCCAAACGTTCCGGCAAGTTCGACCGTGAAAAAATGCTCAGAACCGTGACACCATGACCGTCATCGTGAAAATCTGCGGTCTATCGACCGAAGAGACCCTCGACGCCGCGCTTGCCGCCGGCGTCGATATGGTCGGCTTTGTGTTTTTTCCAAAAAGCCCGCGCGCTGTTTCGATCGAACGCGCCAGCGTTCTCGCCAGCCGCGCCCGTGGCAAAGCCGAGATCGTCGCGCTCACCGTCGACATGGACGATGCCGCGCTCGCCGGGATCGTCGACACGGTAAAGCCGGACTGGCTGCAACTGCATGGCAGCGAGAGTGTCGAGCGTGTCGCCGAGGTTCGCGCCCGCTTTGGCCTGCCCGTGCTGAAGGCGCTGGGCATTCGCGACGCCGGGGATGTTTCGCGCGCAGCCGACTATGCCAGCGTGGCCTCCCGCCTTCTGCTCGACGCCAAGCCACCGAAGGGCGCGGCGCTTCCCGGCGGCAATGGCGTTTCGTTCGACTGGCATCTTCTCGATGCGCTTGACCCCGGCCTTTCCTATATGCTTTCCGGAGGGCTCGACGCCGACAACGTCGCCGAGGCGCTCGCGCTGACGCGCCCCTTCGGGATCGACGCATCCTCGGGCGTGGAAAGCGCGCCCGGAATCAAGGATCCCGACCGGATCCGAGCCTTCATCGCCGCGATCCGCGGCTTTCGACCCAACCCTGACCAAGGCCGGATCATCGCCGGCGAGAGGATTTCGTCGTGACCGTTTCCGGTGAGCCCAATTCCTTCAAGACCGGCCCGGACGAGCGGGGCTATTTCGGCATCTATGGCGGACGTTTCGTCGCCGAGACGCTGATGCCGCTGATCCTCGAGTTGCAGCAGGCCTATGACGACGCCAAGGCCGACCCGGCCTTCAAGGCCGAGTTGCAGTCGCTCTCGACCTATTATGCCGGCCGGCCCTCCAAGCTCTACTTCGCCGAAGGCCTGACCCGGCATCTCGGCGGCGCGCGCATCTTCTTCAAGCGCGAAGACCTGAACCACACCGGCAGCCACAAGATCAACAACTGCCTCGGCCAGATTCTGCTCGCCAAGCGGATGGGCAAGACCCGCATCATCGCCGAAACCGGCGCCGGCCAGCATGGCGTGGCGTCCGCCACCGTCGCTGCCCGCTTCAATCTGCCCTGCGTCGTCTACATGGGCGCCACCGACGTCGAGCGTCAGGCACCGAACGTTTTCCGCATGAAGCTGCTTGGCGCGACCGTCAATCCGGTCACCGCCGGCAACGGCACGCTGAAGGACGCGATGAACGAGGCGCTGCGCGACTGGGTGTCGAATGTCGAGAACACCTATTACATGATCGGCACGGCGGCCGGTCCGCACCCGTATCCCGAGATGGTGCGCGATTTCCAGGCGGTGATCGGCATCGAGGCCCGCGAACAAATTCTGGAGCAGGAAGGTCGCCTGCCGGACATGATCATCGCCGCTGTCGGCGGCGGCTCGAATGCCATCGGCCTGTTCCATCCGTTCCTGGATGACAAGGACGTCGAGATCGTCGGCGTCGAAGCCGGCGGCCATGGTCTGGAATTCGAGAACGGCCACGCCGCCTCGATGACCGGCGGCCGCCCCGGCGTGCTGCACGGCAACCGCACCTATCTGCTGCAGGACGCCGACGGCCAGATCCTCGAAGGCCATTCGGTCTCGGCTGGCCTCGATTATCCCGGCGTCGGACCGGAGCACAGCTGGCTGCGCGACACCGGCCGCGTCAACTACGTTCCGATCGTCGATCAGGAGGCGATCGACGCCTTCCAGGTCTGCACGCGTGTCGAAGGCATCATCCCGGCGCTGGAATCGGCCCATGCGATCGCGCAGGCGATCAAGATTGCGCCGACCATGTCGAAGGACAAGATCATCATCGTCAATCTCTCCGGCCGCGGCGACAAGGACGTCCACACTGTGGGCAAGCTGCTCGGTATGGATGTCTGATTGATGCTGCGGGCGAGGCAAACGACGCTTTCTTCACCTCTCCCTGAGGGAGAGGTCGGCCCAACGGGCCGGGTGAGGGTTTACGCCCTCTCCGGAAGCGCCGTAAACCCTCACCCGCCGGCTTCGCCGTCGACCTCTCCCTCAGGGAGAGGTGAAAAGCGGTCTGTCGCCAATTCACGCAGAATGGCTTCTCCAACGCCTGGCAAATCCTCGTATATGTCGGTATTCGTCACGCGCAGGATGTGGAACCCGAGCGATGTCAGGACGTCGCTGCGCTTCGCGTCATGCTGCCGTTCCCCGTCGCTGGAATGGGTAGCGCCATCGACTTCGACGATCAGCCTGCCGGCGAATGTCACGAAGTCGACGACATACCGGTCGATTGGCTGCTGCCTCCTGAACTTCCAGTCGAGCAGCCGCCGGCCGCGCAACACATACCAGAGCCGCGCTTCCGCGGAGGTTTGTGACGATCGCAGTGCACGTGCCCTTGCCTTGAATCTGTCCATCGCAACGTCTCCACGTCGTCTTGACGTCACAATGCATCGAGCCTAGGCCCATTGTCATGACTGAAACCCGTATCGATCGCCGCTTCGCGGCGCTGAAGACCGAGGGCCGGCCGGCGCTCGTCACCTTCATGACCGCCGGCGACCCGGACCCCGCCACGACGCTGGCGCTGCTCAAGGCGCTTCCCGCCGCCGGCGCCGATGTCATCGAGCTCGGCATGCCGTTTTCCGATCCCATGGCCGATGGCCCGGCGATCCAGGCCGCAGGCCTGCGCGCCCTCAAGGGCGGCCACACGGTCCACAAGACCCTCGACATCGTCCGCGCCTTCCGCCAGAGCGACGACACGACGCCGATCGTCCTGATGGGCTATTACAATCCGATCTACAGCTATGGTTCGGAACTCTTCGTCACCGACGCCCAGGCGGCCGGTGTCGATGGCCTGATCATCGTCGACCTTCCGCCGGAAGCCGATGACGAGCTTTGCATTCCGGCGCTCAAGGCAGGGCTGAACTTCATCCGCCTTGCGACGCCGACCACCGACGACAAGCGGCTTCCCGCCGTGCTCGAGAACACTTCGGGCTTCGTCTACTACGTCTCGATCAACGGCATTACCGGTTCGGCAGCCCCCGACGCCTCGCGCGTCGCCGAGTCCGTTGCAAGGATCAAGCGTCACACCCATCTACCGGTTGCCGTCGGTTTCGGCGTCAGGACAGCCGAACAGGCAGCAGCGATCGGCGCGAATGCCGATGGCGTCGTGGTAGGCTCGGCCATCGTTTCGGCCATTGCCGCCTCGCTCGACAGCGAGGGCCGCGCCACGGCCGCTACCGTACCCGCCGTCCTGACCCTCGTTTCCGAACTTTCGGGCGGCGTTCGCGCTTCCCGGAAATCGGTCGCAGCCTGAACAAGGATTAAGCGATGAACTGGATCAACGACGTCGTTCGTCCGAAGATCAAGAGCCTCTTGAACAAGCGCGAGGTTCCCGAGAACCTCTGGATCAAGTGCCCCGAGACCGGCGAGATGGTGTTCCATCGCGACCTCGAGGCCAACCATTATGTGATCCCGAATTCGGGCTATCACATGCGCATGAGCGCCCCGAAGCGGCTTGCCTACTTCTTCGATGAGGGCAAGTACGAGTCGATCCCCGTCCCGGACGTCGCCATCGACCCGCTGAAATTCCGCGACGAGCGCCGCTATACCGACCGCCTCAAGGACGCCCGGACCAAGACCGGCCTGCAGGACGCCATCCTCGTCGGCGCCGGCACCGTCGAAGGCGTGCCGATGGTCACCGCCGTGCAGGATTTCGACTTCATGGGTGGTTCGCTCGGCATGGCCGCCGGCGAAGCCGTGGTGGCGGGCATGGAAGCGGCGCTGGCGCGCAAGCAGCCCTTCGTCATGTTCGCAGCCTCCGGCGGCGCGCGCATGCAGGAAGGCATCCTGTCGCTGATGCAGCTTCCGCGCACCACCGTCGGCATCCTCGCCCTGCGCGAGGCGAAGCTGCCCTACATCGTCGTGCTGACCAATCCGACCACCGGCGGCGTCACCGCCTCCTACGCCATGCTGGGCGATATCCAGATCGCGGAGCCCGGTGCGCTGATCGGCTTCGCTGGCCCGCGCGTCATCGAGCAGACGATCCGCGAAAAGCTGCCGCCCGGCTTCCAGCGCTCGGAATTCCTGCATGAGCACGGCATGGTCGACCTGGTCGTCCACCGCCATGAACTGCGTTCGACCATCGCGCGGCTCTGCGGCATTCTCGGGCCCCAGGCCGTGAAGCCGGCCAAGGTCGACGCCGGCAAGGCGAAGGCCAAGCCGGCGCAGGACGTCGCGCTGGCGTCCTGATCGCGGCGTAGCACGCAACACAACCATCACAGTCGGCGGCCTTCAGGCCGCCGCCTTCACAACGGGGCAATGCCTCTAAAAGTCGCCCGGTGGATCGGCTTGAGCAGGCTACATCTGGTTTGAAGCACTCTTCACCTCTCCCTGAGGGAGAGGTCGACGCACGCAGTGCGGCGGGTGAGGGTTTACGGCCTCACCGGATGGTCCCTAAACCCTCACCCGGAGCTTCGCTCCGACCTCTCCCTCAGGGAGAGGTAAGAAGCGGGATTCCGGCTAAACTGGGTCTTGCTCTATGGATCGCCTCATGGATCGCAGCAGCGTCATTCTGGAGCGCCTGTTCCAGCTCCACCCGAAAGAGATCGACCTCTCCCTCGACCGGCTGAAGCCGCTGATGGCGAAGCTCGGCTCGCCCGAGACCAAGCTTGGCCCCGTCTTCCATATCGCCGGCACCAACGGCAAAGGTTCGACCACCGCCTTCCTGCGCGCCATGCTGGAGGCGGCCGGACTGACGGCCCACGTCTACACCTCGCCGCATCTCGTCCGCTTCCACGAGCGCATCCGCTTGGGCCAGAAGGGTGGCGGTCGCTTTGTCGACGAGGACGAACTGGTCGAGACGCTGCTCGCCATCGAGACGCTGAATGACGGCGCGCCGATCACCCATTTCGAGATCACCACCGCCGCCGCCTTCAAGTTGTTTGCCGACCACCCGGCCGATGTGACGCTGCTGGAAGTGGGCTTGGGCGGGCGCTACGACGCCACCAACATCATCGACCATCCCGACGTCGCGGTGATCACCCCGATCTCGGTCGACCATGAGAAGTTCCTCGGCAATTCCCTCGACGGCATCGCGCATGAAAAGTCCGGCATCATCAAGTTCGGCCGTCCGGTCGTCGTCGCGCCGCAGCCGGGGATCGTGCTCGACGTGATCGAGCGCGACGCCGCCCGTCTCAAGGCGCCGACCTTCATCGGCAACCAGGACTGGGTGGCGCATGCCGAGCGCGGGCGTCTGGTCTATCAGGACGAGGACGGGCTACTCGACCTGCCGCCGCCGCGCCTGCCCGGCCGGCACCAGTTCGTCAACGCCGGCACCGCCATCGCGGCGCTGCGCCGCTCCAGCCTCGACGTGCCGGTTGCCGCGATCGAGGCGGGTCTGCAGAACGTCGAATGGCCGGCGCGAATGCAGCGGCTGACCAGCGGCAAGCTGGTCGACCAGGCGCCGGCCGAGGCCGAGCTCTGGCTCGACGGCGGTCACAACCCCGGCGCCGGCGCCGTCATCGCCGAGGCGGTGGCCGATCTGGAAGAACGAGTCTCGCGGCCGCTCTACCTGATCGCCGGCATGCTGGTGACGAAAGACCCGGTCGGCTTCTTCCGCCCCTTCGCCGGACTGGCGCAGCACGTCTTCACCGTGCCGATCGAGGGTTCAAATGCCGGTCGCGACCCGGGCGAGCTTGCCGCCGCCGCCGAGGCCGCCGGGCTCTCCGCCGAGGCGACGCCGAGCGTCGAGGCAGCGCTGGCTGCGATCAAAAAGATGCTGCCGCCCGGCATCGCGCCCAGAATTCTGATCTGCGGCTCGCTCTATCTCGGCGGCACGGTGCTGGCGGCTAACGGAACGCTACCAGCGTGATCGAAAACGGCCGTTGTTAACCCGGCCGTTAACCCCATCCTCGACCCAAACGAAAACGGGGCCCAGCGGGCCCCGTTTCCATATTCGGACGATGTCGGAAACGATCAGATCGCGCCCTTGATCCAGTCGGACAGGCGGCTCTTCGGCGCGGCGCCGACCTGAATGGAAGCCGGCTCGCCGTCCTTGAACAGGATCAGCGTCGGAATCGAGCGCACGCCATAGCGCACGGCAATCTCGGGATTCTCGTCGATGTTCAGCTTGGCGATGGTCACCTTGCCTTCCAACTCGGTCTGGATCTCTTCGAGCGCGGGCGCGATCATGCGGCAGGGACCGCACCATTCCGCCCAGAAATCGACGACAACCGGGCCGGATGCCCCCAGAACGTCGGCGTCGAAGGAACTATCCGTTACTTTGGCAGTCGCCATGGCAAGCCTCAAATGGGATGGAGGAGAGTGGTTCTAAGGTAGGAACCCGTCTCTTGCCGGTCAAGGCAAAGGGATTTCATGCAGCGGTAATGGCAGCCATGCGACTATCGAGCAACTCCGACGGGATCGCCATCAACAGCGGGATCTCGGTCCAGAGCAGCGCGGTCTCGATCGGCCGGTCGGGATAGAGCGTCGAAAGCAGCGCCCGATAGAGCGCCAACTGCGCCAGATGCGCCTCCGGCACATCGGCAAGCTCGCGCGGCGCCGGCCGGTTGGTCTTGTAGTCGACGATGACGACCCGGTCCGGCAGCACGACGAGCCGGTCGATGCGGCCGGAGATCGAGGCTATCCCGCTCCGGGTCTCGATTTCACCGGCAATCGGCACCTCGGCCCGGCTTTCCGGTCCGAACAGGGCGGCGAAGCTGTCGTCGTCGAGGACCGGCAGGATCCGATCGACCAGCGCCTGACGCTCCGCTTCGCTCCAGTCCTTGCCGACGACTTCCAGATAGCGCGCCGCGATGCCGGCCCGCTGCGCCGGCGGCTGGTCCGGCAGCGCCTGCAGCAGCCGGTGGATGATCCGGCCGCGATCGAGCGCCGTCAGCGCGGCGGGATCGAGCCGCGCATCCAGCGCCGTCACCGGCGGAAACGCCGGCTCCGCCTCGGCAAAACCGACGGCGGCCGAGGGTGTCAGCCGCTTCGGCATCGGCGGCGCTGGCGGTGGATTTTCCGCCAGCCAATCCGGCAGCGGCTCGACGGCGCGCTCGCCCGCATCGGCGGCATCGGCAAGCGGCGGCACCGCGGCGCGGCTCCAGTCCTGCCGCCACTCGACACTGTCAAAGCTCTCGGACGGAAGCTCGACCGGCACCGTACGACCATCGACACCGAGCGCCTTGCCGACCAGTTCATGCCAGAGCAGGTCGGCGCCGGTATTCGCCTTCACCGTGCCGCAGACGATCAGATGGTCGCGGGCCCGCGTCAGCCCGACATAGAGCAGCCGGCGATATTCCTCGCGCGCCTTGTCGCGCAGCGTGCCGAGGGCATCCTCGACGATCTGCGGCTTTCTCGCGCCCGGCGCGACCCAGACCAGCGGCGCGCCATCGGCAGCGTCGGGATCGTCGGCCAGCGCCACGATCTTGGGGTCATGGCTCGCATGCACCGGCTTCGAGCCGGTATCGACGAGAAAAACGATGTCGGCCTCGAGCCCCTTGGCGCCGTGCACGGTCATGACGCGGATCTCGTCGCGGGCGAGATCGGCATCGCGCTTGATCTCGGTCGCCGCCTCCCGCATCCAGCCGACAAAGCCCTGCAGCGACGGCACCGAGGCCTGCTCATGCGCGAGCGCCTGCGCCAGGAACTCGTCCAGCACGTCGTCCGCCTCCGGCCCGAGCCGGGCCAGCAGCCGCCTGCGGCCACCATCCGGGCCGAGGATGCGGGCAAAGAAGGCGTAGGGGCTCATGAATTCGGCCCGGCTGCGCCAGGTCTTCAGCCGGGCGGAAGCCTCGATCGCGGCCGGATCCGTCGCGCGGTCGAGCGCATACCAGAGCGAGCCGCCACGCGGATGCGCCAGTTCGAACAGCTGCTCCTCGGTGAGGCCGATCAGCGGGCTCTTCAGCAGAGCGGCCAGCGCCAGATCATCGCGCGGCTGCAGCAGGATCTCGGCCAGCGCCAGCAGGTCGAGCACGGCGATATGGCTGGCTAGCGCCAGCCGGTCAGCGCCGGCGACGGAGAGGCCGGCCGCCTTCAGCGCGCGGTTGATGGCGTCGGTCTGCGGCCCGCGCTTGCGCGTCAGCACCAGAATTCCGCCCTCGCGGATCGGTTTACCCGTCGCGGCGATCGTCGCCTTGTCGCGCTTCCAGCCGGCGACGGTCTCGGCGATGCGCTCGGCCAGCCGCACTTCCGGGCTCTTGTCGTCGAGGCGATCGAGCGGGGTGTGCCAGTCGTCCGGCTGCGGCGGCTTGTCGGCCTCGATCGGCGGCCAATAGGTGACACGACCGGGATCGAGCCGGCGCGCCGCCGCGTGGACCGGAGCCGCCTTCGCCTGTGTCAGGCCCGTATGCGCGTCCTCGGTACGGAAGATCTCGTCCACCGCGGCCAACACATCCGGCGTCGAGCGAAAGGAGAGCTGCAGTTCGAGTTCATGGAACAGCGCGCCAGCCTCGCGCGCGCCCCGGCCGATGGTCTCGCGCTGTCGGGCGAACCATGCGGGAACCGCGCCTTGGAACGAATAGATCGACTGCTTCTCGTCGCCGACAGCAAAGAAGGTGCGGATGATGTCGCGCGCGCTCTGGCCCGAGAAGAACTCGCCCGCCAGCCGCTCGATCACCTGCCACTGACGCGGGCTGGTATCCTGCGCCTCGTCGACGAGGATGTGGTCGAGTCCGCGATCGAGCTTGTAATGAACCCATGCGGCAGCATCCGAGCGCGACAGCAGATTGGCGGTCTTGACCACCAGATCCTGGAAATCGAGCGCGCCGCGCACCTGCTTGGCGCGTTCATATTCGCCGATCACCGCGTCGCCGAGCGTCAGCAGGGCGCTCGTCACCGCATAGGCCTCGGCAGACGCGATGCGGTCGAGCAGGAATTCGATGCGGTCGCGCTCGTCGCTGAGATTTTCCTCCAGCCCCGGCCAGCCGTCGCGGATCGCCTTGGCGGCGAGGCCGCTGACCTCGCGCAGCTTGCGGCCGTCGCTGGTCATCAGATAGGCGAGCCAGGCGGTCGCCCGGCCTTCCATCGTCTCCGCCGTCAGGATCGGCGCCAGACGCGCCGCGCTCTTCTTGTCATTGGCGCCGCTGGCCGAAAGCCTGTCGACCAGCTGCCGAAGCTCGGCATCGTCGAGCGGGATTTCCGAGCCGAGGCGGTCGCGCAGACTTTCCGCCGTTTCGCCCGAGCCGAGACTGAGGGCGCGGCGGAGATCACGCAGGCCGCTCACGAGGTCGCCGGCGCCGACGATGAATTCGCGCACCGCGTCGCGCGACGAGACGATCGCCGCCAGCGCCGCCTCGATGCCCTGATCGCTCGCCGCTTCCAGGACGCGCGCAAAGGCCCGGCCATGCGCGGTATCGGCCTCCAGCGAGGCGCGCGCGATCACCTGGCGTTGCGCATCCGCGATCAGGATCGACGCGCCGCGATCGTCCAGAACTTCAAAACTGCCGGCGACATTCGCCTCGAACGGGAACTGGTGCAGCAGCCTTTCGCAGAAGGCGTGGATGGTCTGGATCTTCAGCCCGCCCGGCGTCTCCAACGCCCGGGCGAACAGCCGGCGGGCCGTGACGAGGTTCGCGGGCAGGACCGCCTCGCCCTGATAATCGGCAAGGATCGCCGACAGTTCGGCGTCAGGCATCGTCGTCCAGCCGGCGAGGATCTCGAACACGCGGCTCGACATTTCCGCCGCCGCCGCCTTGGTGAAGGTCAGGCAGAGGATCGAGGCCGGATCGGCACCGTTGAGCAGCAGGCGAATGACGCGTCGGGCCAGAACGTAGGTCTTGCCGGAGCCGGCATTGGCCGAAACCCAGGCCGAGGCTTCGGGATCCGTCGCCCGCGCCTGCGTGTCTTTCGTCCTGGCATCGACCGAGATCACGCTGCTCATTCGCCGCCCTCCTCGGCGTCGCCCAGCGCCCATTCGCGGATGCGGGCGAGATGATCGTAGGGGCTCTCGAAGCGTGTCTCGAACATCGGCCGCGCCCGCGAGACATAGGCGCGCTTCGGATCGTCGAAGGCTTCGATCAGCGAATACAGCCGCGTCTTCGCCTCGTCGCCGAGTTCGTCGGCGGACTTGTCCTTGGTCACGGCCGAGGAAAAGGGCTCGCCCTTGCCGACCTTGCCGAGCCCGACCCAACCGAGCGTGGTCACAGAGACGCCTGCCTCGACATCCTGAAAACCGCCGCCGCGCGCCATCGCCACTTCCAGCGCCAGCTGCGGCGCGAGGCCGGTCGAAAGCTGCTTGGCGCTCGGCGGCGAGCCGGTCTTGAAATCGAGGATTTCCAGCGAGCCATCGAGCCGGATATCGACGCGATCGGCGCGGCCGGTCAGCTTGAATTCGCCGGCCGGCGCCGGGAATGCCCAGGCACCACCGATCTCGGCCAGCCGGCGGGCAACGGCATCGCGGCCGGCCTCCCAGCCGATGAACCACTCGGCGATCGCCACGAAGCGCGGCCACCACAGCGCATAGACAGCGGGGAAAGGCTCGATCCGGGCGAAGACCCGGCGGCCAATGATCGTCAGTGCCGTCAACGCCGAGGCGTCGAAGGGCCCCTTCCATTCCTGGATGAAATCGCCCAGCGCGTCATGGATCAGCGTGCCGCGCAGCGCCACGTCCGGCACGACACCGATCGGATCGAGCGGATCGAGCTTCAGGATGCGGCGCGCATAGATCGCATACGGATCGCGGATCAGCGTCTCGATCTCGGTCACCGAAAGACGGCGCGGGCGAGCCTCGATCGGCGGCAGCGGCTCGGGACGGCGGATCGGCACCGGCCGGGCCGTGCGATCGAGCGCGCGCGCCCAGTCGACATAGCGCAAACCACGGGCAGCGAGCGCCTTCGCCTCGCTCTTGCCGAGTCGGGCCAGCAGGCGCTGCAACCAGCGCGCGGCCACCGTCGGCGTGCCGCCCCGGCGTTCGGCGCGGGTGACGACTACTTTGCCGGCTGACAAGGCGCTCGTAAAATCATGCGCCGACTGGCCGAGCTTGCGCTCCGGTGCTTCCAAACCCAGCTCTGCCCGCATCGAACGCGACAGCCATGGATCGGTCCGGGTCTCGGATGGCCAGACGCCCTCGTCCAACCCGCCCAGCACCATCAGATCGACGATCTGCAGCCGCGCCTCGAGCGTTCCCCAGATGAACAGGCGCGGGTCGGAGCCCGGCCGCGCCGGGACTCCGACGCCGGCCATGGTCGCATCGAGGAAGCCCGGATATTCATAGCCGGCCATGTCGAGCGCTTCGGCGTCGTCACTCATCAGGCCAGCGAGCAGGGTCGCCAACGCCTGGCCGGATTCCTCGGCCCAAAGGATGTCGTCGCTGCCATCCTCGCGCGCCGCGACCAGCTTGAGCGCTTCGACGACGGCTGCGGTCATCGCCTTGGCGTCGGAGGCATTCACGCCGTCCATGAGTCGGCTAAGCGGTTCGATCGCCTCCGCCATCCGGCCGGCAAGATCGCGCGCCGCCTGCCATTCGGACGGGCCCAGTCGCTTGACCGCCGAGGGGGCATATCGAGCGGTCGGCAGGTCCGCTTCGGCACGGTCCAGAGCCTCGACCAACCCTTCCAGCCCATCCGCAAGCAGCTGGCCACGGAACAGGACGAGGTCGAGAATGTCGATGGCCGCGCGGCAGGGCTGACGGCCGAGACCGAAGGAGGCGAGCGGATGCTTGGCCAGCGCCAGCAGGTCGAGCGGCGCGCCATTCGACTTCGCCGCCGCCACCAGCAGTCGGGCCAGCGTACCCGGCGACGAGGTCATCAGCGGCCGGCCGGCGGAATCATCGACCGACAGGCCGAAGCGGCCGAGCTCGATGGCGACGCGGCCGGCGAGGCGGCGATCCGGCGTCACCAGCGCCGCCGTGCGGCCCGGCTCGCGGATTGCCTCGCGCATGGCGAGCGCGATCGCGACCGCCTCCTCCTGCTCGGTGCGGGCGACGACCAGCGCGACATCGCCGATGGCCGAAGCGGCGACGGGCGGCGCGGTGGCCCAGTCCTCGGTCGTCTCGGCCGGGCGCATCGCCTCCGAGATCAGGCGGACGCGCTCGGCCATGTCCGGCGTCATGGCGCCGAGCGAGACGATCTCGTCACGCTCGACGCCGATCGTCTCGATCAGCTGCTTCAGCCCATATTGCGGATGGCCAGGCGCCGAACGAGCCGGCGCTGAAAGCCCGCCGATCGCCACCCAGCCATTGGCATCGAGCTCGGTATCGATGCCGGGCATAACGACGGCGCCGTTCGGCAGATGGGCGATGACGGACAAAAGCTCGGCGACGGCGGGTATCGAGCCGGTCGAGCCGGCGGCAATGACCAGGCCGCGCGGCGGCGAGGCTTCCAACCTGGCAGCGGCGGCGCGGATCAGGTGATCGCGACGGACGGAGGGATCGGCGAGGCTGCGCTCCCTAAGGAAAGCCGGCCATTGCTCGCCGACGATGCGCAGGAAATCGAGCGAGATCTGCCAGTAGCGGGCGAGATCGTCGGGGACCAGCGTCTCCAGCTTCTCCCAGGCGATGCCTGTTGTCTCGATGTCGTCGATCAGCCGTGCGAGGTCGCCGGCAAGATGGAACGCATCGGCGGCCGAGGCCGGCACCAGAACGCGATCATCTTCGGACAGCGACAGCAATTCGCGCCGGACCGCGCGGCCCCAGGCGAGCGTCAGGCGCGTCAGCACCAGCAGCCGGTCGAGCCGCGAGATCGCCTCCGGCAGGACGAGCCGGCCGTCCGGATCGTCGGCGGCGGCCTCGAGGATCTGGTCCTCCTCGTCGACATCGCCGATCGGCCGGATCGCCGGCAGGATCGCGGCGCGGCCGCCGAGACGCTCGAGGATTTCGGCATGGAGCGAACGCGCGGCGCGGCGCGTCGGCACGAGGATGGTGATATCGGCCAGCGCCAGCGGATCCTTAGCCGGATTCGGAATGGCTCCGAACCGGCCGGAGAACAGCGCGTCGACGAGGGTCGGCAGGAAGGGCGTGCCCGGCGGGATCGTGAAGACGCGCGGGTCCGACCTTGTCATCGTGCCTCAGGCTGCGCTTTCGGAAACCGACATCTCGGCCTCGCGGATCGCTTCCGGCGTGCCGACATGCAGCCAGGTGCCGTCCATGCGGATGCCGAACAGGCGGCCGGCCTCGATCGCCCGATCGAACAGCACGTTGAGCGAGAACGAGCCCTCGGGCGCGTCGGCGAACAGGCGCGGCGACAGGATAGCGGTGCCGGAATAGACGAAGGCGGCCACAGTGCGCTCGACGCGACGGGCGAGCCGGCCGTCCTTCTCCATGATGAAATCGCCGAGGCCGGGATAGCCGATCGCGGTGACCGTCGGCGCCAGCATCAGCACGGCGTCCATCTTGCTGTCGTCCCAGGCGCGGGCGAGCCAATCGAGATTGGGGCGCGGCCCCTCGATCCAGAACGAGTCCGAATTCATCACATAGAAGGGCTCGTCGCCGAGCAGCGGCAGCGCCTTGGTGATGCCGCCGCCGGTCTCCAGCAGCGCGCCGCGCTCGTCCGAGACGATGACCTTCGGGGCCTTGCGCTTCTTCACGTGGGTTTCAACGAGATCGGCGAGGTAGTGGACGTTCACCACCGCTTCCTCGACGCCAGCGGTGGCGAGGCGGTCGAGCGCGTGGTCGATCAGCGAGCGGCCGGCGATCTCGATCAGGGGTTTGGGAACCGTTGCCGTGACGGGCCGCATGCGCTTGCCGATACCGGCGGCGAGCACGATGGCGCGCTTCGGATGGATCGGCGTCTTGGAGGGGGAGGTTGGCATATCGGTCTCGGGCAATTCCGTTGTTCTTGGCTCTCGTCGGCCGCCCCGGGGGCGCGCCGTCAATCGTCGAGCGGCAGGTATCGTTCATACCAGAGTGCCAGTCCGGAAAGAACCGGATGGCGCAGGCACCGCTTCAGATAGCCCCTTACACGGGGAATGTGACGGAGATATTGGGGCTTGCCGGCGGCGACCGCCAGTCGTGCAAATCCGCCCAGCACCTTAGTCGCCCGCTGCGCGCCCGAAATCGCGTAGGCCTCGCGGAAGGCGGCTTCGTCAAACGCACCCAGCGCCCGGCGCGCCGCGACATAGCGATCGGCGAGGGCTGATTCCAAAGCCGGCTCGACCGAAACGCGGACATCCTGCAACAGCGAGGCGACATCATAGGCCGAGGCGCCGATCATCGCATCCTGATGGTCGAGGATACCGATCCGGCGCAGGCCCTCGTGCTCCGGCAGCCAGAGCAGGTTGGGCGAATGGAAATCGCGCAGCAGCCAGCTCTTTTCCGCCGCGTCGAACCGGACGAACAGTTCGCGCCAGACGGCGACGAATTCGGCTTCCGCCTCGGCCGACAGGCGCGCGTCGGTCAGATGCTTCGCGAACCAGCTTGGCAGCAGGTCGACCTCGATCATCAGCGCATCGGCATCGAAGGGCGGCACGGTATGGATCGTACCGTCCGGCAGCGGCACGTCGCGCGGACGTGGCGCGGCGTGCAGCGCCGCCAGAACATCGACGGCGACGCCGTAGCGCTCGGCATCCGGCGCGCCATCCTGAAGCACGCCCTCGTTGCCGAGATCCTCGACAAGCAGCAGCCCCGCCGGCAGGTCGGCTGCGAGGATGGCGGGCGCCGAGAAGCCGGCGGCGCGCAGGCCGTCGCTCATCGCCACGAAGGGACGGACATTGGTCGCCCGATGGGCGAGATCGTCATAGGTGCGGCCGTCGCGAACCGCCGGGCCCGGCGGCCGTTCGGCTGCGTCCATCAGCACGGCGCGAGCGCCATCCGGCGTCTCGACCCGCTCATAGGCGCGCGTCGAGGCGTCGCCCTGCAGATGGCGGCGGGAAGCCAGGGCAAAGCCGCCATGATCGAGGAAGGCGCGAATCGCCAGCGTGCGTTGCAGGCGCTGCGGCCAGTCGCCACCGCCCGAAAGCGTCGCCATCCGCCCGGCGCCATGCATGTCGAGCGCGATCTCCAGCCGGTTGGCCGGCAGATATCCCTCAGCCCGCTCCGGCCATTCGACCAGTACCACGCCCTCGCTCACCGCCTCGTCGAAGCCGATCTCCTGCATCTCGTCGATGGAGCCAAGCCGGTAGAGATCGAAATGCGCGATCGGCAGGCGGGTGTCGTAGGTCTGGACGATGGTGAAGGTCGGGCTCGGCACTTCATAGCCGGCATCCGCCGCCACGGCCCGGATCAAAGCGCGGGCGAAGCTGGTCTTACCGGCGCCGAGATCGCCCCTGAGCGCGATGACATCGCCAATGGCGAGCTTGGCCGCGACATCCTCGGCCAGTCGGATGGTCGCCTGCTCGTCGGGCAACTCGACCCGGATCGGCTCCAGCGCACTCATTCAGCGGCAACAGCCAGCTCGGTCGGCCGGATCGGCAGATGCACGCTGACCTCTGTCCCGCGTCCTTCCTCGGAGCGGATGCTGACGGTGCCGCCGTGCAATTCGACGAAGCTCTTGACGATGGCAAGGCCGAGGCCGGCGCCACCACGCGCCGAACCGGCGGCACGGCTCTCGAAGCGGTCGAACACAGAATCGAGGAATTCCGGCGCAATGCCCGGTCCCTGATCCTGGACGCTGAAGATGATCGCGTCGGCAGAGCGGCTGGCGTTCAGCACAATCGAGCTGCCATGCGAGGAGAAGCCGACGGCATTAGAGAGCAGATTGTAGAGGATCTGGCGGACGCGTTTCTCGTCGGCGACGAAGCTGCCGATGCCGCCGGGGATATTGGTTTCCAGAACCAGCTGCGATTCCTGCAGCCGGTCGCGCACGCCCTCTATTGCCGCGGCGACGGTGCGCTCGACATCCACCTCGCCGAGATCCAGCGCGATGATGCCGGCATCGACGGTCGCGAGATCGAGAATGTCGTTGACGATGGCGAGCAGCGAACCGCTCGAGGACAGGATGTAGCCGGTATATTCCTGCTGCTTGTCCGTCAGCGGACCGATCGAGACGTCGGAGAGCAGCTGGGTGAAGCCGATGATGTTGGTCAGCGGCGAGCGCAGCTCATAGGACACGTGCTGGATGAAGGCGTTCTTCAGGCCGTCCGCCGCTTCCAGCGCGTCGTTGCGCTCGGTCAGCACGCGTTCGACCTGCACCGTGTCGCTGACATCGATGAAGGTGACCATGGTCTGGCCGCCGGGCAGTGGCACCGTGGCATAATCGATGACGCGGCCGTCGGAGCGTTCCATCCGGCCCGAGGTCGGCGCCCTGCCCTCGTCGAGACCGGCCACCGAAGTGGTGAAGCGCTTCCAGGCCTCCGGCGCGTCGTGCAGGCGCCGGCAGGCGCGCTCGATCTCGCCGATATGGGGATGCGTCGCCAGGAACTTCTGATCGAGATGCCAGATCCGCGCGAAGGACGGGTTGTCGAGGCGCAGGCGGCCGTCCGAGCCGAACACCGCCACACCTTCCGCCAGATGATCGAGCGTCTCGCCCTGCACCCGCGACAGAGCATTGTAGCGGCTTTCCAGCTCCAGCTGCTCGGTGACGTTCTCGTAGATCCAGGTGATGCCGCCCTGCGGATGCGGATTGGCGAGCACCCGCAATGTCTGCCCGTCCGGCAGATGCCACCAATGCTCGCGCGCATCCAGCGATTGGTAAGCGACCAGCAGGTCGTTGCGCCAGCTCTTGAAGTCCGCCTGTTCCGGCAGCTTGCGGCCGGCGCGCATGCGCTCCAGCACGGCGCTCTCGTCCGGCAGGGTATCGAGGAAACTGGCGTCGAGGCTGAACAGCGAGCGGAACGCAGCATTGTAGGAACGCAGACGGCGATCCGGTCCGAACACAGCGACGGCGGTCGCCAGTTGGTCGAGCGTTCGCGCATGGAACTCGACCAGGCGCTTCATCTGGTTCTGGACGGTTTCCAATTCGGTCGCATCGATCGCGATGCCGGCGCTGCCGGTGCCGGAAACGACATCGACCACGTCGAAGATACGACGCGAGCCGGCGACGATCGCCGGCAGGCGGCGCTCGAATACGGGCTGGGCATCATGACCGACGCCGATCGCCTCGCGACCGGCGGTATCGAGGAATTCGAGATTGCGAGCGGCGGCGTCCGCGGAATCCTGCGCTTCGACGGCGCGCGCGAACGCGTTGTTGACCCAGGAAAGCTTGCCGTCCTTGCCGCGAATCCAGGCCGGCATCGACGTCGCCTGGAGAAGGGCGCGCATCGCCTCAACCTCTTCGGTCAGGCGATGATGCCGCGCTTCGAGCGCCGCCAGAGCGAGCCGGTCGCCAGAGAGATCGCGAAACCGCGCCACGGCGCGACCGCCAGCGGTGCGTCCCGCGGCCTCTACGAAACTGCCATTCCTGGTTTCGAGCGCGACGGCAAAGGTCTCGCCGTTCCGGCGGAGCTTCTCCAGCGCGCCATCGAGACGACCCGCTGCAGCCGGAACCAGCCAGGTTCCAAAGGCCAGGAAAGCCGCCCGCTCCTCCGGCGCACCACAGGATTCAGGCAACCGACCGATGACCAGGGGCGGTTCGCCCGGGGCGCTCCAGGCAACAAGGCGCTGATCCTCGGCGTCGACGAGCGCTTCGGCCCTATCGGCCTTGGCCTTCAGATCGGCGAGCCTGTGTTTCAGCGAGGCATTTTCGGCTTCGGCCCGGTTGCGGGCGCGCAGCAACGCCACGGCGCCCAGCACGCTGAAGGCCAGCACGCCCAACAGGGCACTCGCCATCGCGGTCTTGCCCGCGTTCAGCAAACCTACTGAGTGTTCGGCCGCTGTCGCGCGCCCCGTCATCAGCACAAGACCGGTCAGCGACGTCGCCGTGAGCATGGTTCGTCGCAGTGTCGGCAGGATGGACCTCCAGCGGCTTCCACCGCGAGTCCCATCCAAATTCCTGCGATGCCAAAGCATGCGGCAGGGCCCTTCCGCGTCAGAGAAAAGAAATCGACCCGTCCCGGCGCCGACTGGAAACTCCGGCTCTCATGCGAATCACTCCGCCAATGTAGCGGCTGAGTGAATCCGGTGTGAAGCCGATGACGACGAGAAAAAGGCCACGCGGGGGACCCGCGTGGCCTTGGATTATCAGATGATCGTGGTTAACCGGCAGTTAAGTCGGCAAGCGCTCAAAATATAGCGCTCACCCTGTTGGCTAGCCACGACGGGTAGAGACCCGCTGCGGCCGATCGTCAGACCCGAATTAATCCGTCAGTAACGATAGTGGTCCGGCTTGAACGGGCCGGCCGGCGCCACGCCGATATAGGCGGACTGCTTGTCGCTGAGCTTGGTCAGCTTGACGCCGATCTTGTCCAGGTGCAGCGCCGCGACCTTCTCGTCGAGGTGCTTGGGCAGGGTGTAGACCTTGTTCTCGTACTGGCCCGGCTTGGTCCAGAGTTCGAGCTGCGCCAGCGTCTGGTTGGTGAAGGACGCCGACATCACGAAGCTCGGGTGGCCGGTGGCGTTGCCGAGATTGACCAGGCGGCCTTCCGACAGAAGGATGATGCGGTGGCCGTCGGCGAACTCGATCTCGTCGACCTGCGGCTTCACATTGTTCCACTTCAGATTGCGAAGCGCCGAGATCTGGATCTCGCTGTCGAAGTGGCCGATGTTGCAGACGATCGCGCGGTCCTTCATGGCCCGCATATGGTCGAGGGTGATGACGTCGACATTGCCGGTAGCGGTGACGAAGATGTCGGCGCGCGGAGCGGCGTCATCCATCGTCGTGACCTCATAGCCTTCCATCGCCGCCTGCAGGGCGCAAATCGGATCGACTTCGGAAACCAGCACGCGGCAGCCGGCCTGGCGCAGCGAGGCGGCAGAACCCTTGCCGACATCGCCGAAGCCGGCGACCATGGCGACCTTGCCCGACATCATCACGTCGGTTCCGCGACGGATGCCGTCGACCAGCGACTCGCGGCAGCCATAGAGGTTGTCGAACTTCGACTTGGTGACCGAGTCGTTGACGTTGATGGCCGGGAAGAGGAGCGTGCCCTTCTTCTGCATCTCGTACAGGCGATGCACGCCCGTCGTCGTCTCTTCGGTGACGCCCTTGATCGAGCGGGCGATCTCGCCATACCAGCCGGGCTTCGAAACGAGGCGCTTCTTGATCGCGGCGAAGAGGACTTCCTCTTCCTCGTTCTCGGGCTTGTCGAGGAAGGCGGTGTCGCCGTTCTCGGCGCGCAGGCCGAGATGGACCAGGACCGTGGCGTCGCCGCCATCGTCGAGGATCATGTTCGGAACGCCGCCATCATGCCATTCGAAGATGCGATGGGTGTATTCCCAATAATCCTCGAGGCTCTCGCCCTTGATGGCGAACACCGGAACGCCCGACTGCGCGATCGCCGCGGCAGCGTGGTCCTGGGTCGAATAGATGTTGCACGAGGCCCAGCGCAGGTCGGCGCCGAGCGCCTTCAGCGTCTCGATCAGCACACCGGTCTGGATGGTCATGTGCAGGGAGCCGGCGATCCGGGCGCCCTTCAGCGGCTGCGACGGGCCGAATTCGGCGCGAACGCTCATCAGGCCGGGCATCTCGGTCTCGGCGATCGAGAGTTCCTTGCGGCCCCAGTCGGCGAGGCCGATATCCTTGATCGCGAAGTCGTTGGCGGCAACCATCTTGGCTATCTCCATGCGTTGAGTTTGTCGCGCTTATAGCCGAGACAACGCCGGGCAGCAATCAGGATATAAAGATGTCTTTATGTGCGCTCGGACCAAGCCAGCGGGCGCGGCGCTATTCTTCTTCGCCGAACCGGTCGGCGACGAGGGCAGCAATGGCATTGAGCGCCGCTTCCGCATCCGGGCCTTCGGCGGCGACGCGGATGGACGAGCCGATGCCGGCGGCCAGCATCATCAGTCCCATGATCGACGTACCGCCGACCGTATTCTGGTCCTTCGACACGGTGATCGACGCCTCGAAGGCGTCGGCGCACTGCACGAACTTGGCCGAGGCACGGGCATGCAAGCCCTTGCGATTGACGATCGGCAGGTCGCGATAGAACTCGGAAGTCTCGGTGTCGATCATGCTGCTCAATGCCCTGCCAGAACCTGGCTGGCCACATTGATGTATTTTCGGCCCGCTTCCTGCGCGCCGGTGACGGCATCTGCCAGCGGTTTCTCGATGCGGACGCTGGCAAGCTTGATCAGCATCGGCAGGTTGACGCCGGCGATGACCTCGACCCGGCCGGCTTCCATCACGGAAATCGCCAGGTTGGAGGGCGTGCCGCCGAACATATCGGTGAGCAGGATGACGCCACTGCCGTCATCGACACTGATCACAGCTTCCAGGATATCCTGGCGCCGACGCTCCATGTCGTCTTCGGGGCCGATCGCGATCGTTTCGATCTGCGTCTGCCGGCCAACAACATGCTCCAGAGCCGCGCGAAATTCGGTCGCGAGCTGGCCGTGGGTAACAAGGACGAGCCCGATCATGCCCTTCGAATACCTGCTTTTCTCAGTTCGAGCCCGACGGGAGCCCTGAAAGACGTCGAGACCGCTTTTTCCCGGCGGCCGGTCAGGATCGGCCATGGCGCCGCATCTTGACCGAACCCTACCGCAACGCAAGAAAAAAGCAGGGCGCTCTCCATACGAACAAGAACGATACTAGACAATCGCTGAACGGAACGCCAATGCGGCGCGAACCCGTATCCAACCGTCGGCCTGACCTATGGGAAGGACCAGCCGGCGGAGCGCGATGCCCTCGATCGAGGCGGTCTGATCCGCCGCGTCGGGCATGCGAAGACACTGCTCGGGTGGTTCGAAATCAACGACAAGATCGATCGAGACTGGCGACAAATACGGCACAGTTACAAGGCCCTGGCCGCGAATCTCCAAGAGCCCGGCCAGGATCTCGGGCGCGCCGGCATACAGCCGGCCGTCGGTGACGGCGAGTACGACGCGGTCGTCCGCAACCAGCCGGCTCGCCGGTCGATCGGCCATCAACAGCGCCAACAGCAGCGACGATTTTCCACACCCTGATGGCCCGCGCACCAAAACGCCGGCGCCATCGACCCAGACGGCGCCGCCATGAATGGTTGGGGAAATCTCCGTGGTCACGATGTCGCCGAAGGCAACCGCACCGTGAAGCGGGCACCGACGATCTCGGCGCGGTCCGCTTTCGTCGCCTTGCCCTTGGACCGGTTTTCCGCCCAGATCCGGCCGCGATGCGCCTCGACGATCTGCTTGGAGATTGACAGGCCGAGCCCAGAATTCTGGCCGAACGCCTCCTGCTCGGGGCGATCGGTATAAAACCGCTCGAAGATGCGCTCGATCTGTTCGGCGCGAATGCCGGGACCATCATCCTCGACCACGACATCGATGGAGCCGCCGCTCCGCCGCACCAGGACGCGCACGGCGCCATCCGGGCGGCAGAACGAGCGGGCGTTATCGATCAGATTGGTGAAGACCTGCGCCAACCGGCTGTCATGGCCGAGAGCGACAAAAGCGTCAGCCTCCTCGGCCTCGGCAATCTCGAGCGTGATGCGGGGTCCCTCCGGCGGCGTGGTGTCGCGCGCCATCGAGACGACGGCCTCGACCACGGCGGCGACATCGACCGGCGCCGAGTCCTGGCGAGCCAGTTCCGCATCCAGCCGCGACGCATCGGAAATATCGCTGATCAGGCGATCAAGACGGCGGACATCATGCTGGATGATATCGTTCAGCCGCTTCTTGGAGGCTGCCGTCTTGGCAAGCGGCAGCGTCTCGACAGCGCTGCGCAGCGAGGTCAGCGGATTCTTCAGTTCATGGCTGACATCGGCCGCAAAGCTTTCGATCGCCTCAATGCGGTTGAACAACGCGCCGGTCATCTCGCGCAGCGCCAGGGACAGGTGGCCGATCTCGTCGCGACGATTGGAGAAGTCGGGAATCTGCGGCCGGGCGGTGACACCACGCCGGACGCGGTCGGCCGCGTCGGCAAGCCGGCGCAGCGGCACGGCGATGGTGCTGGCCAGCAGGATCGACAACAGCACGACGACGCCGGCCGAGACGAGGAAGACGCGAACGATCGCCATGCGCTCGGCATGGACGATCTGATCGATGTCGCCGCCCTGCGTCGAGAGCAGCAGCACACCGAGCACCGAGCGATAGCGCTGGATCGGCACCGCGACGGAGACAATCAGCTCGCCGCCATCGGTAATGCGGACGATCGAGGACGGGCCGCCATCGAGTGCGGTGGCGACTTCGGGATAGCCGCGCCCGTTCGAGCCGCCGAGCTCCTGGTAGATCGGGAGATCATCACGTTGCAGATGGACATTGAACCACTGCCAGATGCGATCGAACAGCGCCGGCTCTTCATCCGCCGGCGGCAGATCGAAACGCAGGATCTGGCCGCGCGAATAGAGATGACGCGAATCGACGACCAGGCTGCCGTCGCGATCATAGATGCGGGCGCGCGTCCGGGTCGGCGAGATCAGACGGCGCAGCACCGGCGCGACGCGTTCGGGATTGATCGGGAAGTCGAGGCCCTCGATCGAGCTTTCGCCCGGCACCAGGCTTTCGCCGGCCTGCAGTTCCAGCAGCTTGTCCGGATCGATCGTCAGATTGTTGGTTTCGACGGTCGCGGAGGCGGCCACCGCGCCGGCGATGATTTCGCCCTGCGTCAGCAGGCTTTCCAGCCGGGCGTCGATCAGTCCGGCCCGGAACTGGTTCAGATAGAGGATACCTGAAACCAGGACGATCAACGCCGCAAGGTTGAGGATGATGATCCGGCGCGTCAGGCTGGAGAAGGCGTGCGGCCCGATCGAGCGCACCATGCGGCCGAGAAAACGACGCATCATGCGCAGGCGCAAGCGTTTCGGTCGCCGGCGCGGCGCTACTGTCGGCTCCTCGATGCTGATCGTCATGCCTCTCTACTCAGCCAGACTTCGCGTCAGGCCTCCTTGAAGCGGTAGCCGACGCCGTACAGCGTCTCGATCATGTCAAAGTCATCGTCGACGACCTTGAACTTCTTCCGCAGCCGCTTGATGTGGCTGTCGATGGTGCGATCGTCGACATAGACCTGATCGTCATAAGCGGCGTCCATCAGGGCATTGCGGCTCTTGACGACGCCCGGGCGCTGCGCGAGCGCATAGAGGATCAGGAACTCGGTGACGGTCAGCGTTACCGGCTGACCATTCCAGGTGCAGGTGTGCCGCTCCTGGTCCATCGACAGCGCACCGCGATCGAGATTGCGGGCAGCATCCGGAACCTTGCTGGTGGTGGAGGCAACGGCTTCGCGCGGCTGGAAGCGGCGCAAGACAGCCTTGACGCGCTCGACCAGCAGGCGCTGCGAGAACGGCTTCTTGATGAAATCATCCGCGCCCATCTTGAGCCCGAACAATTCATCGATCTCGTCATCCTTCGAGGTCAGGAAGATAACCGGCAGATCGGTGCGCTGGCGCAGGCGACGGAGCAGCTCCATTCCGTCCATCCGCGGCATCTTGATATCGAGAATGGCGAGGTCCGGCAGGGACTGCTGGAACCCGTCAAGGGCGGAGGCGCCGTCGGTGTAGGTCTGGACGCGATATCCCTCGGACTCCAGTGCGATCGACACGGAGGCGAGAATATTTCGATCGTCGTCGACCAATGCGATCGTCGGCATAGATGGGCTTCTCCCGAAAGCGGCCCCGGATGGGCGTTGACCGGACGGATGGCAGAGGGTGTCACGTGAGCCGCCGGCCCCGCCTAAACGTCGCAGGAATACGCAGAAAATATGGCGTGCAGCCTAACGGATTTAAACCCGCTACGCCAATGGCGCGGAAAAGTTCTATGCCATGAGAGACATAGAAACATGTAGATGGTAATCAGCTTTTCAGTTCGCCACTCTTTAGGAAGGCAAAGATGCTCGAAAATACTCCCTTCGATCCGGTCGCAACCGGTCGCGCCGTCATCCGCAGCACCATCGCAGGAAGCCTGGCGACCCTGGATGAAGCCGGCAATCCGTTCGCGACGCTGGCCACCATGGCGACCATGACCGACGGACGCCCGATTTTCAGCCTCTCCGACCTCGCCGTCCACACCCACAATCTGAAGCGCGATCCGCGCGCCTCGGTGCTGCTGGTCGCCCCCGGCGGCGAGACAGGCAACCCGCTGGCCGGCGCGCGCATCACCCTGGTCGGTACGGTCGAGCGCACCGATGACGAGCATGCCGCCTGGCGCTATGCGCTGCACCAGGGCAAGGCCGCTCGCGCTTCCGCCCTGCCCGGCTTCCATCACTATGTGATGAACGTGGTCAGCTCGCATCTCGTCGCCGGCTTCGGCAACATCGCGCAGGTGCCGGCCAAGGACCTCATTCTGGATCTCTCCGACTGCAAGGACCTTCTCGACGGCGAGAAGATGGTCGTCGAGCACATGAACGATGATCACGCCGACGCCATCGCGCTTTACGCGATCAAGTTGCTGGGCCTGCCGGGCGGCGCCTGGCGCATGACCGGCTGCGATCCGGAGGGCATCGATATCGCCACCAGCACGCAGCGCGCGCGGTTGCCCTTCCCGACCCGCGCAACCACCGTTGGCGAGGCCGGCGGCTACCTGAAATCCTTCGCAAAACAAGCGAGATCCCTGGAACAATAATACTATTTCACAAACAGTTAGAATATTCCGTTTGTTTGGACGTCAAAATATTAGCAACAACGCTCTCGTTGCTTAACGTCATGTCGATTAAATCGATTTAATCGGATCACGATAACTGGAGCGATGCGGTTTTTGTTGCAGTAGCGAAATGCGATCCTCTACGTTCCGGCCTGTCGGCAGCACTCGCTGTCGACAGAGCCGGTGCGCATCGCTGATGCGGCGCACCCTTTCCCGGAGCGAGGCCTCGCCAAGAACAGCGAGAGTCTCTCAGAGGAGAAGACCAGTGACCGAGAACGGCATTCGCAACCCTGCCCATGGCGCCGATCAGTTCGGCTTGAAGTGGCTGGCCGGTCTCTACTGGAACTATGGGGCACCGGCTCTCTATGAGGAGTCGCTTCGCCGCGGCGAAGCGAAGGTGTCGATCGATGGCGCGCTGACCGTCGAGACCGGCGTCCATACCGGCCGCTCGCCGCAGGACAAGTTCGTCGTCCGCGACGCGCTGACCGAGAACGCGGTCTGGTGGGACAACAACAAGCCGTTGTCCGCGGCCCATTTCGACACCCTTCATGCCGATATGCTCGCACATGCGTCGGGCCGCGAATTGTTCGCGCAGGATCTGCAAGGCGGCGCCGACCCGGCCGAGACCGTCGCCGTGCGCGTCTTCACCGAAAAAGCATGGCACTCGCTGTTCATCCGCAACCTGCTGATCCGCCCGGACCAGGCTGCGCTGAAATCCTTCGTGCCGAAACTCACCATCCTCGACCTGCCGAGCTTCAAGGCCAATCCGGAGCGGCACGGTTCGCGGACCGAGACGATGATTGCCTGCGATTTCAGCCGTGGCATCATCCTCATCGCTGGCACGTCCTATGCCGGCGAGATGAAGAAGGCTGTCTTCACCTACTTGAACTTCACCCTGCCGCCCAAGGGCGTCATGCCGATGCATTGCTCGGCCAATGTCGGCCCGGATGGCGACACGGCCGTATTCTTCGGCCTGTCGGGCACCGGCAAGACCACGCTCTCCGCCGATCCCAAGCGTACGCTGATCGGCGATGACGAGCATGGCTGGGGCCCGGAAGGCGTCTTCAACTTCGAAGGCGGCTGCTACGCCAAGACGATCAAGCTCTCGGCCGAGGCCGAGCCGGAGATCTTCGCCACCACCAAGCGCTTTGGCACGGTGCTGGAGAATGTCGGCATCGATCCCGTCACGCGCGAGATCGATTTCAACGACGCTTCGCGGACGGAAAACACCCGCGCCGCCTACCCGCTCGACTTCATCCCGAATGCGAGCGCAACGGGCCGGGCCGGTCACCCCAAGACGATCGTCATGCTGACCGCCGATGCCTTCGGCGTGATGCCGCCGATCGCCAAGCTGACGGCCGAGCAGGCGATGTACCACTTCCTTTCCGGCTACACCGCCAAGGTCGCCGGTACGGAGAAGGGCGTTACCGAACCGCAGGCGACGTTCTCGACCTGTTTTGGCGCGCCGTTCATGCCCCGTCATCCGGCTGAGTATGGCAATCTGCTCCGGAGCCTGATCGCCGAGCATGGCGTCTCGTGCTGGCTGGTCAACACCGGCTGGACCGGCGGCGCCTATGGCACCGGCCGTCGCATGCCGATCAAGGCGACCCGCACGCTGCTGACGGCCGCCCTGAACGGTTCGCTCGACGATGCGCGCTTCTACACGGACCGCACCTTCGGCTTCCAGGTTCCGACGGACGTGGCCGGCGTCGAGCCGCACATCCTGCACCCGCGCAAGACCTGGGCTGACAAGGCCGGCTACGACGCGCAGGCGGCAAAGCTGGTCGGCATGTTCCTGACGAACTTTGAAAAGTTCGAAGACCATGTCGACGCCACCGTGACCGCCGCGGCCCCCGGCGCGATGGTCGCCTGATCTCGTAACGTCCCTTTTCGAAGGGCGTTGCCTTCGCTACCCTCCCAGGCTGTCGCAAAGCAGCCTGGGAGCTTTTCGTGCCACAGCCGATCCCGGTCGACCTTCAGCCACACTCGCCCGCCTGGCAGCCCGCTGCCGAGCACGAGGCACAACGCCTCGCAGACGCCCTCGGCCCGCATCTGATCGTCGTCCATCACATCGGATCGACCGCGATCGCCGACATCGTCGCCAAGCCCATCCTCGACCTGATCCCCGTCGTTTTCTCGATCACCGCCTTCGACGCCTGCCGATCGATATTGCTCGACCTCGGCTATGAATGGTGGGGCGAGTACGGCATGGCCGGTCGCCGCTATGCGACCCTCACCGACGGCGCGACGGGCCAGCGCTGCATCCAGCTCCATATCTTTGAACAGGGCTCGCGGCATATCGAGCGCCATCTGGCGTTTCGCGACTACCTGCGCGCCAACCCCGAAAAGGCTCGCGAGTATGAAGCCGTGAAGCTACGCAGCCGCGACCGCCACCCTAGCGATTCACACGCCTATACCGACGCCAAGTCGGCCTGGATTCGCGCGACGGAAGTCGAGGCGGTCGAGTTCTATCGAGGCCGCTGAGCCGTCTTTTCGTCTCCAAAAGAAAAAGGCCCGGCGATTGCTCGCCGGGCCTTTCTCGTTTCGCAGAAGAAGCAGCGATTACTCGCCGGCAGCTTCCGTCTTTTCCTTGATCTCTTCGCCGGTCGTCTGGTCGACGATGCGCATCGAGAGACGGACCTTGCCGCGCTCGTCGAAGCCCAGCAGCTTGACCCAGACCTTGTCGCCTTCCTTGACGACGTCCTGGGTCTTCGCCACGCGCTGGTTGGACAGCTGCGAGATGTGGACCAGGCCGTCCTTGGCGCCGAAGAAGTTCACGAAGGCGCCGAAATCGACGGCCTTCACGACGGTGCCCTGATAGATGGCGCCAACTTCCGGCTCGGCAGCGATGCCCTTGATCCAGTTCAGCGCGGCGGTGATCGCCTTGCCGTCCGACGAAGCGACCTTGACGGTGCCGTCATCGGAGATGTCGATCTTGGCGCCGGTCTTTTCCACGATCTCGCGGATGACCTTGCCGCCCGAACCGATCACTTCACGGATCTTGTCGGTGGGGATCTGGATGACTTCGATGCGCGGAGCATGCTCGCCGAGCGACGGACGCGCGGTGGTCAGCGCCTTCGCCATCTCGTTGAGGATGTACTCGCGGCCACCCTTCGCCTGATCCAGAGCGACCTTCATGATCTCTTCGGTGATACCGGCGATCTTGATGTCCATCTGGAGCGAGGTCACGCCCGCTTCCGAACCGGCGACCTTGAAGTCCATGTCGCCGAGGTGATCCTCGTCACCGAGAATGTCGGAGAGAACCGCATAGCGGTCGCCTTCGAGGATCAGGCCCATGGCGATACCGGCCACCGGACGCTTCAGCGGCACGCCGGCATCCATCAGCGACAGCGAGGTGCCGCAAACGGTTGCCATCGACGACGAGCCATTCGATTCCGTGATCTCGGAAACGACGCGCAGCGTGTAGGGGAACTCGTGATGGTTCGGCAGAACCGGACGGACAGCGCGCCAAGCGAGCTTGCCGTGACCGATTTCGCGACGGCCGGGCGAACCCATGCGACCCGTCTCGCCAACCGAGTAGGGAGGGAAGTTGTAGTGCAGCAGGAAGGTTTCCTTGTAGGTGCCTTCCAGCGCGTCGATGAACTGCTCGTCATCGCCGGTGCCGAGGGTGGCAACTACCAGGGCCTGCGTCTCGCCACGCGTGAACACGGCCGAGCCGTGCGTACGCGGCAGAACGCCGACTTCGGAAACGATCGGACGGACCGTCTTCAGATCACGGCCGTCGATGCGGCTGCCGGTGTCGAGGATGTTCCAGCGAACGATCTTCGCCTGGAGTTCCTTGAAGACGGCGCCGATCTTTTCCTTGTCGAAGCGGGGCTCAGCACCTTCCGGGAAGAAGTGCGCCGTGACCTTCGCCTTGACGGCGTCGACAGCAGCGTAGCGCTCCTGCTTGACGGTGTTCTTGTAGGCGGCGCGCAGCTCGGTCTCGGCGATGCCGAGCATTTCCGTCTCGATCGCGGAGAGATCGGCGGGCTGGAAGTCGCGCGGCTCCTTGGCGGCCTTCTCGGCGAGCTGGATGATCGCGTCGATCACCGGCTGGAAGCCACGATGACCGAACATGACGGCGGCCAGCATCGTCTCTTCCGAGAGCTCCTGAGCCTCCGACTCGACCATCAGCACGGCATCATGCGTGCCGGCGACGACGAGATCGAGCTTGGAATTCTCATGCTGGTCGAGCAGCGGGTTGAGGACGAACTCACCCTCGATCATGCCGACGCGTGCCGCGCCGACCGGGCCCATGAAGGGAACGCCGGAGATCGTCAGGGCTGCCGAAGCGGCAACGAGCGCGACGATATCGGGATCGTTCTCGAGGTCATGGCTGAGGACGGTCGTGACAACCTGCGTCTCGCAACGGAAACCGTTGGGGAACAGCGGGCGGATCGGACGATCGATCAGGCGCGAGGTCAGCGTCTCCTTCTCGGAGGGACGGCCTTCACGCTTGAAGAAGCCGCCGGGGATCTTGCCGGCAGCGAACGTCTTTTCCTGGTAGTTGACCGTGAGCGGGAAGAAATCGATACCCGGCTTGGCCTGCTTGGCGGCGACGACGGTCGCCAGCACGGTGGTCTCGCCATACGTGGCAAGCACGGCGCCATCGGCCTGGCGGGCAATCTTGCCGGTCTCGAGGACGAGCTGACGGCCGCCCCATTCAATTTCGACGCGTTGGACATCGAACATGGCAAATTCCTTTCCTGCGCGGATGCGCCAAAAGAGCCATGAGCAAGACGGCTAGAGGCTTTCGACCAACAGGTGAAAAAGCATCCGGCGATCCTGCCATGGCTCGACCGCTGATCCGCGGGCAATTCGCGCGGCAGCCCCATGCCGCCGCGCCGTACAGGCGTCTTTGGAGGCGGGCCGAAGCCCGCCTATCTCAGCGACGCAGGCCGAGGCGCTCGATGAGCGTCTTGTAGCGCTGCTCGTTCGTCTTCTTCAGATAATCGAGCTGGCTGCGACGCTGGCTGACCATCTTGAGCAGGCCGCGACGCGAATGATTGTCCTTGGTGTGACCCTTGAAGTGTTCGGTCAGGTTGACAATCCGCTCGGTGAGCACTGCAACCTGCACTTCCGGAGATCCGGTATCGTTCTCGACGGTACCGTATTCCTTGATCAGTTCCGCCTTACGGGCAGGGGTGATCGACATCGGTTATCCCTTTCATGGGCTCTAGCTCCGGCACTGCGCCGGCAGAAAAATCAACCGGACGCCAGGTGGCGATCCGATCTCGACGTTCCCGGACAGCCGAAACCGTCGCGGTCGCCGCTCGTTCAACGGCCAGTGCCGGGATGTCGTCCAGCACGGTCGTCGCTCCAAGCGACTTCGCCCGGATGGCAGAAGACCATCCGGGAGCGCGGCCTATATGGCCGAATTGGGCTGTAATAGCCAGTGGAAACTTGAACGGCCGTTGGCTCAGCCGCCGACGAACACGCGCGAGGGATGGAATTCGCCGCGCTCAACCTCGCCGATCGCGATCAGCGTTCCGGCCACGGTGACGAACACCGTCTCGCCATTGGCGGGCGCATCACGGCCGCGCAGAAGCACGCTCTGGCCGTTGCGAAGCCTTACGGCGTCGGTCTCTGAAAGCCGAACTTCAGCCAGATCGCCCAGCGCGAGCTCAACACGGTCGAGCAGCGGGTCACAGCCCTCGACGCCGCCCTCTTCATGCGCGGCACGAAGATCGTCGAGCTTGATCATCGCGGCTTCTTCGAACGGGCCAACCAGAAGACGGCGCAAACCGACGACATGGCCACGTGTGCCAAGCGCGCGAGCCATGTCGCGGGCGATGGCCCGAACATAGGTGCCCTTGCCGCACTCGGCCGAGAAGATGGCGGTATTCTCATCCGGCATGTCGACCAGATCGAGACGGTGAACCTGGATCGGCCGGGCTTCGAGGATGACCTCCTCGCCTTCGCGCGCCAGATCATAAGCGCGCTCGCCGTCGATCTTGATCGCGGAGAATGCCGGCGGCACCTGCATGATTTCGCCGGTGAACTCGCCAAGAATTGCTTCAATTTCGTCGCGGCCCGGGCGCACGTCGGAGGTGGCGACCGGCTGGCCCTCGGCGTCGTCGGTGGTGGTTTCCTCACCCCAGCGAACCGTAAAACCGTAGATCTTGCGACCATCCATGACGAAGGGAACCGTCTTGGTCGCCTCGCCCAGCGCGATCGGCAGGCAGCCTGTCGCCAGCGGGTCGAGCGTGCCGGCATGGCCGGCCTTCTGGGCGCCGAACAGGCGCTTGACCACCGCTACGGCCGTGGTCGAGGTCATGCCCAGCGGCTTGTCGAGGTTAAGCCAGCCGGAAACCGGCCGGCCCTTCTTCTGGCGTTGGCCCATGATCTACTTCTCGTCGGTATCGTCGTCGTCGCGCGCGGTCTCGATGTCCTGACGGACGATCGGATCATGGCGCAGCAGGGCGTCGATGCGCGCAGCCTCGGCAAACGAGGTGTCGAGCACGAATTTCAGATCGACAGCGAACTTGATTTCCATCCGGCGCGAAACTTCGCCGCGCAGATACTTGCGGTGCGTGTCGAGCGCGGCGACGACCGCGTCGGCATTCTTGCCGCCAAGCGGCATGATATAGCAGGTCGCCATCTTGAGATCGTTGGAGACCCGGACTTCGGGAACCGTCACGATGATGCCGTCCAGCGCGGGATCGTTGAGATCGCCGCGCGAAAGCACTTCGGACAGGGCATGGCGGACGAGCTCGCCGACGCGCAGCTGGCGCTGGCCGGCGACGCCGATCTTCTTACCATTGGCAGCCGTTCTGGCCATTTCGGAAATACTCCATCGCGCCTTCAGGCAGCGCGTGCGGTCCGTTCGAATACCGGATCCGCCTCAGATCGCGACATAGGTCGGACCGATCCAATTGCGAACGGGATGAACACACCCGCGAGGGGCGCGTTCATCCCGCACTACATAACCCAGACGACCGCTGTTAGAGCGACCGCTTGATCTCTTCGACGCGGTAGCACTCGATGACGTCGCCAGCGCGCATGTCTTCGTATTTCTCGAAGGCCATACCGCATTCCTGGCCCGACGGCACTTCCTTGACTTCGTCCTTGAAGCGCTTGAGCGTCGACAGCTTGCCGTCGTGAACGACGACGTTGTCGCGGATGAGGCGGACATTGGCGCCGCGCTCGACCGTACCGTCGGTGACGCGGCAACCCGCGACCTTGCCGACCTTGGAGATGTTGAACACTTCCAGGATCAGGGCATTGCCCAGCATGGTCTCGCGCCGTTCCGGCGTGAGCAGGCCGGACATCGCTGCCTTCACGTCATCCACGAGGTCGTAGATGATGTTGTAGTAGCGGATCTCGATGCCTTCACGGTCGGCCACATCACGCGCCTGCTTGTTGGCACGGACGTTGAAGCCGATGATCGCCGCATTCGACGTCGCGGCGAGCGTGACATCGGACTCGGTGACACCACCAACGCCGGACAGGATGATGCGAGCCTGCACCTCATCCGTACCGAGCGCTTCCAGCGCACCGGCGATGGCCTCGACGGAGCCCTGCACGTCACCCTTGATGACGAGCGGGAATTCCTTGAGACCAGCGGTCTTGCGCTGGTTCATCATTTCGGCGAGCGAGCCGCGAGCCGTCGTCTGACGGGCCACTGCCTTCTCGCGCTTCTGACGGGCACGGTAATCCGCGATCTCGCGAGCACGGGCCTCGGTCTCGACAACCGCGAAGCGGTCACCGGCAGCCGGCGCGCCCTGGAAGCCCAGGACCTCGACCGGCGTCGACGGCTCTGCCTCGGACATCGCGACACCCCGATCGTCGAGGAGCGCGCGAACGCGGCCCCACTCCGAACCGGCGACGACGATGTCGCCCGGACGCAGCGTACCGCGCTGGACGAGGACCGTCGCGACGGGGCCACGGCCCTTGTCGAGCTTGGCTTCGATAACCGTGCCTTCAGCCGTACGATTGGGATCGGCCTTGAGGTCGAGCACTTCGGACTGCAGCAGGATGGTCTCGAGCAGCTTGTCGAGGTTCTCGCCGGTCTTGGCCGAAACTTCGACGTCCAGCGTCTCGCCGCCCATCGATTCGACGAAGATTTCGTGCTGCAGCAGTTCGGTGCGAACCCGAGTCGGATCAGCCGACGGCTTGTCGATCTTGTTGATCGCCACGATGACCGGCACCTTGGCGGCGCGGGCATGGTTGATCGCCTCGATCGTCTGCGGCATCACGCCATCGTCGGCGGCAACGACCAAGATCACGATATCGGTCGACTTGGCGCCACGGGAACGCATCGCCGTAAAGGCGGCGTGACCGGGGGTGTCGATGAAGGTGATCTTCTTGCCGTTCTGCTCGACCTGGTAAGCGCCGATATGCTGGGTGATGCCACCGGCCTCGCCCGTCTGCACATTGGTCTTGCGGATGGCGTCGAGCAGCGACGTCTTGCCGTGATCGACGTGACCCATGATCGTGACGACCGGGGCGCGCCAAACGAGTTCGCCCTGCTCCTCAGCCGTATCGAACAGGCCTTCCTCGACGTCGGAATCGGCGACGCGGCGAACCGTGTGGCCCATGTCCTCGGCGATGATCTGCGCCATATCGGCGTCGATCACGTCGGTAGCCTTGAGCAACTGGCCCTGCTTCATCAGGAACTTGATCACGTCGACGGCGCGTTCCGCCATACGATTGGCGAGATCGCCGATCGAGATCGTCTCCGGCAGGATGACTTCGCGAGAAACCTTCTCGCGGGGAGCCTGCGACAGGTGACGATTGCGTTCACGCTCACGGCGACGGCGAACCGACGCCAGCGAACGCTCGCGCTCGGAATCGTTCAGCGCGTTGGAAAGCGTCAGGCGGCCGCGCGGGCTACCTTCTTCCTTCTTGACGGGCTTCGGATCGACGGCCTTGGGACGCTTGGCGGTCGACGGACGGAGACCGCCGGAGCGATCCTCCTCGTCGGGCCGGCCAGCGGCAGGACGGGCACCCGGAGCCGAAGTGCGCTGCACCGGCTTTTCGGTTGCGTTGGGATCGCGCTGCGTCGGAGCCGCGGGACGTCCGCCACCAGCCGGCTGAGCGGCTGCGGGCTTGCGCTCTGCGGCCGCCGGGGCGGCCTCGTTGAGGCGACGGCGCGCCGTGTCCTCGGTCTTTTCGCGCAGGGCGTTCTCAGCGGCACGACGAGCATCTTCCTCGACCTGGCGCTTGGCAGCCTCTTCCCGCTCCTTGGCGAGACGCACTTCCTCTTCGGCGCGACGGATCGCGTCGATTTCGGCCTGGCGGCGCTCCTCGGCGTCGCGAACGACAGCATCGGCCAGCGCTTTGGCGCGGGCGCCGAGCTCGTCGGTCGAGAGCTGACGCAACACCATGCCGGAACGACCGCCTTGCGGACGAGGCGCCTGTGTCGGAGCCGCCGGTCCCTGCCGCGTCGGCGCGGAGGACTGGATCGGCTTCACGGATGAGGTCGGAGCCGGAGCAGGCGACGGGCGCGCGACAACCGGCGCAGCCGAAGTCGGCTCGCCCTTGCCATGCACCAGAACCCGCTTCTTCTTCTCGACGACAACGGTGTTGGTCCGGCCATGCGAAAAGCTCTGGCGCACAGTACCGCGCTCCGGATCGCGGGCCTTGAGGCTCAGTGTCTTCTTCGCGCCGCCAAGATCCTTGTCGCCGCTATTGTTCGTATCGTTCATTCGGTGGTCTTCTGTCCTGCGGGGTCTTCGGCCATTGCCGACACGTTCGGTTCACGCACTTGCGGCGCATCGATCGCGCCAACGTCATCGCCGAGAGCAACGAGCCCGTCTTCACCCAGAAAACAGGCGAGCGCGGCGACACGCTCTATCACATTTTCGCTCGCCCGGCCCACGAGCAGAGCAGCATGTATCACATTTGACCGTCCCAATGCCAAATCCAATTGCTCCGATCGGAACATACGGATGATTGGGACTGCGCCAGGCTTGCCAAAGCGGCGTTTCAGGGCCGCCTCGATTTTCGCGCGGCCGTCGTCGGCCGCCTCTTTCGCCTGCACGATTCCGCAAACGCCTTTGGCAATCGCGGATTCGACCTTGGCGAAACCGGTGACGATTTCACCGGCCTTGCGAGCGAAGGACAAAGCCGAAAGGGCCTGGTCCTCCAACAAATTCTCAACGCGGCCGGCCATACCGGGCTCGACCACAACCTCTTCCTTGAAGGCGCGGGCAAAAAGCCGCTTCTTCTCGGCCAGCGCCACCAAATCGGCGCGGGCCTTGATCCAAACACCCCGGCCCGGGAGACGGCGCCGGAGATCCGGAACCACCTTTCCTTCCGGGTCGATGACAAACCGGATCAGTTCTTCGGTCGGCAACGTCTCTCTGGTGACGATGCAAGTTCGTTCCGTCGGTTCGCTCTTACGCGGCAAATCTCTACTCTCCGCGGTCCGAACGCCCTCAGGCCTCGGCCTCTTCACCTTCGACATCCGCTTCGGCGCTCGCTTCGAGCTCTGCCTCAGCTTCGTCCGCTGTGATCCAGCCTGCCTTGACGCGGGCTGTCATGATCATGTTCTCGGCGTCGGTGCGGGTCAGGCTGAAGCCGTCGAGCACGCCACCGTGACGGGTGGTCTCGCCTTCGTTCCGCTCGGCCCAGCCGACCAGGTCATCCGGCACGTAGCCGGCAAAATCCTCGATCGTCTTGACGTTGTCCTTGCCGAGCGCGACGAGCATGGAGCTCGTGAGACCCGGAATTTCCTTGAGCTCGTCGGCGACGCCAAGCGTCTTGCGCTCCTCGTCATGCTCGGTTTCGAGCTTGTCGAGATAGTCGCGCGCACGCTGCTGCAGCTCGGCGGCGGTCTCTTCATCGAAGCCTTCGATCGAAGCCAGTTCTTCCGGCTCGACAAAAGCGATTTCTTCGAGCGAGGCAAAACCTTCGGAGGCGAGAAGCTGGCCAACGACTTCGTCGGCATCAAGCGCCGTGTTGAACAGCGCCGAACGCTCCTGGAATTCCTTCTGGCGACGCTCGGATTCTTCCTGCTCGGTCAGGATATCGATATCCCAACCGGTCAACTGAGAGGCGAGGCGGACATTCTGGCCGCGACGACCGATCGCAAGAGATAATTGGTCATCCGGGACGACGACTTCAATACGCGACGCGTCTTCGTCGAGCACGACCTTGGCGACTTCCGCCGGCTGCAGTGCGTTGACGATGAAGGTGGCGGCGTCCTGCGACCACGGAATGATGTCGATCTTCTCGCCCTGAAGCTCGTTGACGACGGCCTGAACACGGCTGCCGCGCATACCGACGCAGGCACCGACCGGATCGATCGAGCTGTCGCGCGAGATCACGGCCATCTTGGCGCGCGAACCCGGGTCACGGGCAACCGACTTCACTTCGATGATGCCGTCGTAGATCTCCGGCACTTCCTGGGCAAACAGCTTCGCCATGAACTGCGGATGCGTACGCGACAGGAAGATCTGCGGGCCGCGCTGTTCGCGACGCACGTCATAGACATATGCGCGGATGCGGTCGCCATAGCGGAACGCTTCGCGCGGGATCATCTCGTCGCGACGGACGATGCCTTCGCCACGGCCGAGATCGACGATCACATTGCCGTATTCGACGCGCTTGACCGAGCCGTTGATGATCTCGCCGATGCGATCCTTGAATTCGTCGAACTGGCGATCGCGCTCGGCCTCGCGGACCTTCTGCACGATCACCTGCTTGGCCGACTGCGCCGCGATGCGGCCGAAATCCATCGGCGGAAGCGGCTCGGCGATGTAATCGCCGACGCGGGCTGCCGGGTTCTGGTCGGTCGCGAGTTCAAGCGAGATCTCGATGGCCGGATTCTCGACCTGCTCGACGACCTGCAAAAGGCGCTGCAGCCGGATCTCGCCCGTCTTCGGGTTGATCTCGGCGCGCACGTCGGTTTCCGAACCGTACCGCGAGCGAGCGGCCTTCTGGATCGCATCCTCCATGGCGGCGATCACGATCTGCCGGTCGATAACCTTCTCTCGGGCTACCGCGTCGGCGATCTGCAGAAGTTCGAGGCGGTTGGCGCTGACTGCCATCGTCCTGTCTCCGTTAACCTGAACCTGATGACGGCGTCGCGATCAAGCGTCGCTGGTCTCGTCTGTTATGTCGTTCTCGTCGATGACTTGCGCATCGGCGTCTTCGATATCGTCGGGACGCTGGCGCTTCGCATCGCGCAGGGTCTCGGCGACCAAGGCGTCGGTCATGACAAGCCTAGCATCGGCAATCGTGTCGAGCGGCAGCCAAACCCGGTCCGGCGCGCCTTCCGGCGCATCGGCGAGCTTGACACCCGTCGTCTCGCCATCGAGGCCGATCAGAATGCCACGATAGCGCTTACGCCCTTCGATCGGCACGCTGAGCTCGATCCTGGCTTCATGGCCCGCCCAACGCACGAAATCCGCGCGGCGAACCAGTGGCCGGTCGATGCCGGGCGAGGAAACTTCAAGATGATAGGCGCTCGAGACCGGGTCCTCGACGTCGAGAGCCGGCGAAATGTTGCGGCTGATGACGCCGCAATCTTCCACCGTCATCGTGCCGTCGGGCCGCTCGGCCATGATCTGCAGCGTCTGGCCGTTCCGCGTAGAAATCTTGACGCGCACCAGCCGGTAGCCGAGCCCCTCGATGATGGGTTCGACAATCGCAGCGACGCGGGCGTCGAGCCCCGTCTCGGTGACGATGCGTGCTTCGTTTTCCAGGGCGACGTCCGCCAAAGGCATGCTCCGTTCAAGATATCGTAAGGTGCGTTCCACCGGAGCGGGCCCGGGGGTCCACTCTCTCTTACGAACCGATCGTTTGAGATGAATGATTGGCGTATAGGCCTACAGCCGCGTGAATGCAAGCAAAACTGGCTTGAACAGCGGTTGAACCGCGTTCGCATCGACCGCCGGAGCCCGCCAGGGGCAGCTCCGACGCCGATCAGCGACGCTGGAAGGTCAGATAGCTGCCCTGCCGGCCCTCGCGAAACGCCTTCTGCTCGTAGCGGGTGCCCGGCCATCCGGCCCACGGCTGCCGCCAGTCGTTGGCATCGCGCGCTTCCCACGTAAAATCAGCGTGATCGCGCACATGCAGAAGCGTCCACTCGACATAGGATTCGATGTCGGAGGCAAAGCGGAACTGGCCGCCGGGACGAAGCACGCGGGCAAAGCGGGTCAGGTTCTTTTCCGACACGAAGCGCCGCTTCCAATGACGGAATTTCGGCCATGGATCGGGATAAAGCAGGTCGATCGCCGCGAGGCTTGCCGTCGGCAGCCAATCGAGCAGTTCGGCCGCGTCGCGGTCGAACAGGCGGACATTGGCCAGTTCACCCGTATCGATTGCCGAGGCCGCCTTGGCCATGCCGTTGACGAAGGGTTCGACGCCGATGCGGCCGACATCCGGCTCGGTCGTGGCGCGATGGATAAGATGCTCGCCGCCGCCGAAACCGATCTCCAGCACGACATCGCCGACGGGCGCTTCGAACAGAGACGGAAGGGCGTCGGGCGTCGGTCCGGAGACGTCGACGCTCAGCCGCGCCAGAATCTCGGCGAGGGTTTCGGCCTGACCGGCGCGCAGGGTGTGTCCCTTGCGCCGGCCATAGAAGGAATCGCGCCGCAGCGCGTGCTCAGCAGAGGTCACAGTGATTTACGGATCGCTTCCACGAGGTCGGTCCGCTCCCAGGAGAAGCCGCCATCTGCTTCCGGCGCACGGCCGAAATGACCATAGGCCGAAGTCCGGGCGTAGATCGGCCGGTTCAGGCTCAAATGCTCGCGAATGCCGCGCGGCGACAGGTCCATGACCTGGGCCAGCACCTGCTCGACCCGAGCTTCCTCGACCTTGCCCGTTCCATGCAGGTCGACATAGATCGACAGCGGCTGCGACACGCCGATGGCGTAGGCAAGCTGGATCGTGCAGCGATCGGCGGCGCCAGAGGCGACGACGTTCTTGGCGAGGTAGCGCGCCGCATAGGCAGCGGAACGGTCGACCTTGGTCGGATCCTTGCCGGAGAAGGCGCCGCCGCCATGCGGGGCTGCGCCACCATAGGTGTCGACGATGATCTTGCGGCCGGTAAGGCCAGCGTCGCCATCAGGTCCGCCAATGACAAACTTGCCGGTCGGATTGACGTGCCAGATCGTGTCAGGGCTGATCCAGCCCTCGGGAAGGGATTCGCGGATGTAGGGCTCGACGATGGCGCGAACATCCTGCGAGCTCAGGTGCTCGTCCAGATGCTGGGTCGAAAGCACGATCTGCGTGACTTCGACGGGCTTGCCATTCTCGTAGCGAACCGTGACCTGGCTCTTCGCGTCCGGGCCGAGCGCTTCCGTCTCGCCCGACCGACGTGCATCGGACAGGCGCTTCAGGATGCGATGCGCGTAGAAGATCGGCGCCGGCATCAGTTCCGGCGTCTCCGAGCAGGCATAGCCGAACATGATGCCCTGATCGCCGGCACCCTCGTCCTTGTTGCCGGCGGAATCGACACCCTGGGCAATATCGACCGACTGCGCATGAAGATGCACGTCGACATCGGCGGTTTCCCAATGGAAGCCGTCCTGCTCGTAGCCGATATCCTTGATCGCCAGACGGGCGACATGGGAAACGAGATCCCGCGTGATCGTCGCCGGGCCGCGCGTCTCGCCGGCGATCACCACCCGATTGGTGGTGGCCAGCGTTTCACACGCGACGCGGAGATGGCTGGGATCCCAACCCTGCTCCGGTCCGATGCGGAAGAAGGCATCGACGATTTCGTCGGAGATACGGTCACAGACCTTATCCGGATGGCCTTCGGAGACTGATTCACTCGTGAACAGATAAGACGTTCTCGACACCGCAACGGACCCCGTGCAGAAAATGGCCGGAGCAGGTGCTCCGGCAATACCAAAGAGCTTTTTAGCCAGTCGAGCCAGTGGGTCAAGCCGCAAAGGACATGTTGGCGCGGAACTGCCAATGAACTGGCTTGACGGAGAACAAAGTTCTCCATCAGGCCAGATCGGCGCAAGACGCCGCTAGTCGGTCGACGCCTCTTGCGGGCTTAACCGGCAAAACGGTTTAGTCGTCCGTTTCCTCACCGGCAACCGCCCGCACCAGGTCGACGATGCGACGACGCAGCTTGGTGTCCTTGATCCGAACGAAGGCCTTGTTCAGTTGCAGGCCTTCGGTGCTGGTCAGGAAGTCGGTTACGAAAGCGGCCGGGCGGGATTCTGCGAAGCCGGTTTCGGTCGAGGATCCGGGGGCATCCTCGAAGAAAAAGGAAACCGGCACTTCCAGGGCCTGCGCGATGTTCTGCAAACGGCTGGCACCAATCCGGTTGGTGCCCTTTTCGTATTTCTGGATCTGCTGGAAAGTGATGCCGAGGCTTTCGCCCAACTTTTCCTGGCTCATGCCCTGCATCATGCGGCGGAGCCGTACGCGCCCACCCACATGGGTATCGACGGGATTGGGCTGCTTCTTATTCGCCATCAAGGGCTTTCTCTCCTAGACATGCGGAACCGATCGGCCTGGCCTAATCGCTGGTGCCGGCATCCGCATTCGGCGGCATTGCCGCCGATCCAATAAACCCACCCCTCGCGCAAAATGCAGCCGCGCAATCTGCCTGTCAATTGCGTTGTTTAGTTTGAGTGAAAACCGCAGTAAAGGCGACAACGCCGGCGAGTATGATCAACACGAAATAAAGACTGTCTCGATACTTCGAATAGATTGTGCCCCTTATTGCGGCAGGAAGCGGGCCGTCGACAACCCCGGCAGAATCGACGCCGAGCCGTGTCAAAATGCGGCCATACGGGTCGATGATTGCGGACACACCGGAATTTGCCGCGCGGGCCACCGGAAGTCCCTCCTCGACAGCGCGGATAACCGCCTGATGCAGGTGTTGCCAGGGGCCGGGCGTATCGCCAAACCAGGCATCATTGGTCACATTTACAAGCCAACCGGGCCGATTTGCGGCATCAATGGCGCTGCCTGCGAAAATAATCTCATAGCAGATGAGTGGGCCGAAAGCGGGCGCTCCGGCGATGGCAAGCGTGCGGCGGCGGTCGCCGGCGTCAAAACCACCGGGCAGCGCCACCAGCTGGCGCAGGCCTAGACCGCGCAGAAAATGCTCGAAGGGCAGATACTCTCCGAACGGTACCAGATCAACCTTATCGTAGGTATTAACAACTAACCCATCCGCGTCGATAGTATAGAGGCTATTGAAGACACGAGCTTCGACGTCTTCGTCGGGGTCTGCCTCGGCACGGGCGGCGCCGGTGATCAGCGTTGTGCCCTCCGGCAGCAAGGCACCGATCGAGGCGAGCGCGTTCGGTCGTTCAGCCAGAAGAAACGGAAATGCCGTCTCCGGCCAGATCAAATGGGTGAACGGAGCCGGCTTTCCGTCCTCCATGCCGGTGGCGCTCAGGCTTAGATAGCGGCCGAGGATCTCGTCGTCCTGGCCCGATGCCCATTTCTCATCCTGCGCAATCATCGGCTGAACCAGCCGCAAGCGAACATCCGGCACCATCGCGCCGTCCGCCGTTGCGAGACGCACCGCCCCGAAACCGAGATCGGCCGCAAACAAGGCCACCAGCACGAAGAACGCCACGCGATCCGCAAAGCGGGCACGGGGCTCGCGGCTGAACAACAGGATGGGCGCGGCGGCGACGAGAAAGGCGAAGAAGGTGACGCCCCAGATGCCGATCAGCGACGCGACCTGCATCATCAGCGGCACGGGCATCATGGTGTAGCCGAAGGCATTCCAGGGGAAGCCAGTCAACACATGGCCGCGCAACCATTCGGCCAGGCTCAGGGCAATGGCCAGCACCACGATGCGGGGCCATCCCCTCGACCAGAAGATCCGCGCGACACCGGCGCCGAGCCCCCAAAACAGCGCCAACCCTGCCGGCAAGGCGAGCACGGCGGCCGGCATCATCCAGGCAAAAGCCGCAGCATCGACCAGGAAGGCTGCGCCGATCCACCAGAGGCCACCGACGAAATAGCCGAAGCCGAAACTCCAGCCGACGCGAAAGCCTGGCCAAAATCGGGCAAGACGGGATTTTTCCGCGCGAACCGGGGCTCGGTCCAGGAGGAGGACGAGGACGGGCAGCGTAATCCAGAGAACCGGAAACCAGCCGAGCGGCGGCAAAGCCAGCGCCGAACCGGCGCCGGCGAGAATGGCGATCGCGACCCGCCGCCAGCCGCGCGCCAGATGGCTGGTGCGCGGCAGATCGGGAACCGCCAGACGGTTCGAACGAAAGGCCATAATCCCCCGAAGCGTGAATCGACGTGCAAAAGCACGGTAGCGAGGGATGCGGGAGGCCGGCCCGGCGGTCAAGCCGCCGCGGCGTCGGGCCGGCGAATCCGGAGTCGCTTCACGCGGCGCGGGTCCGATTCAAGGATTTCGAATTCCAGGCCGCCCGGGACATCGATGCGCTCGCCGCTGGCCGGAATCCGGCCAAGCAGGGTGAACACCACGCCACCCAGCGTGTCGACATCGTCATGCTCGGAGCCAAGGTCGAGCCTGGTGCCGAGCGAAGCCTCGAGGTCGTCGAGATCGGCGCGCGCATCGGCGAGATACGAACCATCCGCTTCGCGCGTGATCATTGGCGCTTCGTCGTCATGCTCGTCCTCGATATCGCCAAAGACCACTTCAACGACATCCTCGAGCGAGGCCAGTCCATCCGTGCCGCCATACTCGTCGATGACGACCGCCATCTGGACGCGCTTCGCCTGCATGGTCGCGAGCAAGGTCGCGGCCGGCATGGAGGACGGAACGAACAGCACCTCGCGGACCACCGTCGTCTCGCCAAGGCGAACCTGGAGGTCGATCCGGGTGAGGTCGAGTCCTGCCTCGGCCGAGGCGGCCGACATCATGTAGTCCATCAGGTCCTTGATGTGGACCATGCCGATCGGATCATCGAGGGTTTCGCGATAGACCGGCATCCGGGAATGCCCTGAATCGCGAAAGGCAATGACGGCCTCGCCGATCGTCTGTTCGACGTCGAGGGCCAGAATGTCGGCGCGCGGGATCATCACGTCATCGACGCGAACTTCGCGCAATTTCAAGATGTTGCGCAGCATGCGGCGCTCTTCGGCCGAGAAGGTGTCGTCGGCTTCGCCTGCGTCGAGGGCATCCTCGATATCGTCACGGAGCGAACCGGATACCTTCAGGCCGACGGCATGGCGGATACGATCCAGCCAGCTTTCCGGCGCACGTTCAACCTCGCGCGGATCCGGCGCGGAGGCCTGACTACTCGGGGGTTCGGGGTTCGATTCAGCGCTCGAACCAGGCGTCTCAGTGTCACTCATCGTCCGTCGTTTGTCAGTGTCCATGGGGCGCCGGCGCCATCAGAGCGGAGGCTCGGCGTAGGGGTCGGCGATGCCGAGGCGGGCCAAAATCTCTGTTTCGAGAGATTCCATGCGTTCCGCTTCGTCATCCTCCAGATGATCATGCCCGAACAGGTGAAGCAAGCCGTGCACGACCAGATGGGTCAGATGGTCCTCGAATGCCAGTCCCAGCTCGGCGGCTTCCGCGACCACTGTTTCACGTGCAACGACGATATCGCCGAGCAGCGGCCCGAAGAGCTTCGAGTCCGGCGGGCAGCCGGGGAAGGACAGGACGTTTGTCGCCTTGTCCTTTTCGCGATAGTCGGCATTCAGCTGACGAACATGTTCGTCGTCGGTGAAAACAACCGACAGTTCCGATCCCTTGAGGGCAGGCAGTTGGCCGACCGCGAAGCTCGCCTCGACCGCCTGCGCCACAAGACGGGCAAGCTGGCCTTCATCAGGCCAGTCACCCGCCTCGACCAGAAGGTCGATCGCGATCGGCAGCGTGTCAACGCTCATGCCTGAACTCCGGAACGAGGGCCGCGCGACGACGGCTGAACCGGGCGGGGCGGTGCCTTGTCATAGGCGCGCACGATGCGGCCGACGAGCGGATGGCGCACGACATCGACATCGGTGAACTTGATCTGGACGATGCCGGGGACGTCGCGCAGAAGCTCGCTCGCCTCGGCAAGGCCGGAAATCTGGCCCGGGGGCAGATCGACCTGCGTCGGATCGCCGGTGACGATCATGCGCGAGCCCTCGCCCAGACGGGTCAGGAACATCTTCATCTGCATCGATGTCGTGTTCTGCGCCTCGTCGAGAATGACGACGGCATTGGCCAGCGTCCGGCCGCGCATGAATGCGAGCGGGGCGACTTCGATCATGCCGGAGGTCAGGCCGCGCTCGACCTTGTCGGGCGGCATCATGTCGTAAAGCGCGTCATAGAGCGGGCGGAGATAGGGATCGACCTTCTCCTTCATGTCACCCGGCAGGAAGCCGAGCCGCTCGCCCGCCTCGACGGCCGGCCGCGACAGGATCAGGCGGGAAACGTCGCCGCGCTCGATCAGGGCGGCGGCATAGGCAACCGCGAGATAGGTCTTGCCGGTGCCGGCCGGACCCATGCCGAACACCAGCTCGGCCCGGTCCATGGCGCGGATATAGGCGTCCTGGGCCGGGTTGCGGGCCATGACGGTGCGGCGGCGGGTCGAGATTTGCGCCATCGCCAGCCTGCCCTTCGGCTCGAGGCTCGGCAGGCTCATCTGCTCGTCGTCGGCAATGGCCATCCGGATCGCGCCCTCGACATCGGCGGGACCGACTTCGTGGCCCTGCTGCAAACGAACATAGAGAAGGTCCAGCGCGAGGCGGGCTTGCGCACAGGCTTCCGGACGGCCCCGGACTGTCACCTGATTGCCGCGCGCGACCGCCTCGACACCGAGCTTCTGCTCGATGATGGCGAGGTTCTGGTCGAACTGGCCAAGGAGCTCACTCGCCAACCGATTGTCGTCGAAGGCGATCACGACATGGGTAATGTCGGATGCGTGCGACATGTCAGCGGCGCGACCGACCGGCGAACCGGGCGGCGTATGGGAGCGTGCATTCACGTAATGACCTCCACGGTGCTTGTTGTCGCGGCCGGCCGGACATCCGGATCGACCAAGTTGCCAAACAGGGAATTGGAACCAAGCTTATCGATGCTGACCCGGCCGATCGTGCCGATGCGGCTGGTGTCCGCATCGACCAGGACGGGCTGCAGATAGGGCGAGCGGCCCATCAGCTGGCCGGGCATCCGGCCCGCCTTCTCGAACAGGACATCCATCACCGTGCCGACCCGCGAACGATTGAACGCCGTCTGCTGGTCGAGGATCAGGGCCTGAAGGCGAAGCAGCCTTTCCGACATCCGCCGGTCGTCGACCTGGCCGCCATGACCGGCGGCCGGCGTGCCGGGACGCGGGCTGTACTTGAAGGAATAGGCGGCGGCATAGCCAACCGTCTCGACCAGCCGCATCGTTGCCTCGAAATCCGCATCCGTCTCGCCGGGAAAACCGACGATGAAATCGGACGAAAGGGCGATATCGGAGCGTGTGGTACGGATGCGGTCGACGAGGCGGAGGTAATCGTCCGCCGTGTGCTTGCGGTTCATCGCCGCGAGAATACGGTCGGAACCGGATTGCACCGGCAGATGCAGATAGGGCATCAGCGCCGGCAGGTCGCGGTGCGCCTCGATCAAGGCGTCGTCCATGTCGCGCGGATGGCTGGTGGTATAGCGCAGCCGGTCGAGGCCGGGGATCTCGGCCAGCCGATAGAGCAGCTGACCCAGCCCCCATTCACGGCCATCGGTGCCGACACCGTGCCAGGCATTGACGTTCTGGCCGAGCAGCGTCACCTCGCGCACGCCGGCATCCGCCAGGCGGGCCGCTTCGGCGACGATCATGTCGACGGGACGCGAAACCTCGGCGCCTCGCGTGTACGGCACGACGCAGAAGGTGCAGAACTTGTCGCAGCCTTCCTGGATCGTGAGAAAGGCCGTCACGCCACGGGCGCGCGTCCGCTCCCTGGTGGCGGGAGGCAGACGCTCGAACTTCTCGGCGAGTGCGAATTCGGTCTCGACCGCCCGCTTGCCGTCGGCGACATCGCGCAGCAGCTGCGGCAAATGCTGATAGGATTGCGGCCCGACGACCAGATCAACCACCGGCGCGCGCCGCGCGATCTCGGCGCCTTCCGCCTGGGCGACGCAGCCCGTCACGCCGACGGTCAGCTTCCTGCCGTTGCGGGCAGCCTCTTCCTTCATCACGCGCAGGCGTCCGAGTTCGGAATACACCTTCTCGGCCGCTTTCTCGCGGATATGGCAGGTATTGAGGAGGATGAGGTCGGCGTTATCGACCCGGTCGGTCGCTTCGTAGCCATCGCTTGCCAGGGAATCCGCCATACGATCGGAATCGTAGACGTTCATCTGGCAACCATAGGTCTTGATGAAGACGCGCTTCTTTTCTTGGGTTCCGGTCATTGATCCGGTTATCTACCGCCACGGTTCGGCTTGGCACGATCGCTTCCGGTGGATGACCCACCGTCGCCTGTCTCTTCCTATCCGTTTTCTGCCTCGCTGAGAATAGCCGCGTCCGGTGACGTTGTGGTGACCGTGATGTTCTTGAGGCCGCGCGAACGGATCGAGCGTACCAACGCGCGAACCTCAGCCTCGGCCACAGCCGTCACCTGCTTGCGGTCGGCGTCCGGGCCGAAGACGATCGGCGCGCCGAATGCGACCACCGCGTCGACCGCGCCGATCTCGATCAGCGAAACCAGATGCGGCGCCAGATCCATGTGTCCATGCCAGGCGATCTCGGCCATGCGCGAACGATCGATCGGCAGGCCCTGGAAGCCAACATAGGAGATTGCGACCGGCTGGATGGTGATCGGCTGGTCGGCACCGCTGGCCTCGCGCGCCGCGCCCACCAGCGCGCTGCGGAACGGCAGCACGGTGATGCCGTCGCCGGTAGTCCCTTCCGCGAACAGCACCAGCGCCTCGGCGCCGGCCAGCCGCGCCGCGATGGCGCTGTTGGAGGCGGCGGTCGCCGTGCGACGGGTGCGATCGATGAAGACGCTACGCTGCAGCCTGGCCAGCCATTTGACCACCGGCCAGCCGCCGACCTCGCTCTTGGCGATGAAGGAGACCGGCAGGATGCTGCCGAGGGTGACGATGTCGACCCAGGAAACGTGATTGGAAACGATCAGCAGCGGACGGTCGGTGACGGGCGTGCCCTCGATCCGGACCCGAAGCCCGAGACAGCGCGCCGCGACACGCTGCCACCACATCGGCACGCGGGCTGCGAGCGAAGGGCGGAAGCGAATGGCGAAAAGCTGGACCGGCAACAGGATCAGCGTTGTCAGCAGCAGGCCCACCAGGATGGCGGCGAGCCGGAGCCGCCGCATCAAGAACGAGCCTTCGGCGTCTTGTCGTCGATCGGCACGGCATAGAGTTCAAGCCGGTGATCCACCAGGCGATAGCCGAGCCGCCGGGCGATCAGTTCCTGCAGCGCCTCGATCTCTTCGCTGCGGAATTCGATGACATCACCGCTGCGCAGGTCGATCAGGTGATCGTGGTGCTCTTCGGAAACCGCCTCGTAGCGGCTGCGGCCATCGCGAAAATCATGGCGCTCGATCATGCCGGCATCTTCAAACAGCTTCACTGTCCGGTAGACCGTTGAAATCGAGATACGCGGATCGATCTCCGAGGCGCGGCGATAGACTTCCTCGACATCGGGATGATCGGTGGCGGCATCCAGCACGCGCGCGATAACGCGGCGCTGCTCGGTCATGCGCATGCCCTTTTCGACGCAAGCATCTTCGAGGCTCGTTTGATGCTGCAGTTCTGGCGTCACGCTCATCTCCTGCCCCCTTCAACCCAAACCATGGCCATCAACGAAGCTGCAACCGCAGCACCAGCGCGGTGCCGCCCGGCCCGTGTTCCTCGCCATAGTAACCTTTTCGGCGTCCCACTTCGACAAATCCCAACGATCGGTAGAGGGATACCGCGCTCGCATTGTTCTCATCGACCTCGAGGAAGATTTCCGGCACCAGGTCGCGATAGAGCGATCGAAGCGCTTCTTCCATCAGCGCACGACCATGTCCGCGTCCGCGCGCGGCGGGCGCTACCGCGATGGTCAGGACTTCGGCCTGGCCGGCGACCGTGCGGATCAGGATGAACCCCTGCGGGCGGCGGGCGCCAAACAGCGATTCGCGCCGCAACACGTGGCTCGTCACCGTCTCGTCGACGATCAACTCCTCGATCTCGTCGGCGCTCCAGCCCCGGCGGAAGCCGGCGGCGTGGATCTCGACCAGGGCGTCGATATCGGCCGGATCAACGGCGTTGATGATGGTGCGGGGTCTCAGCAAGAGATCCATCATTGGCGCGCAATTCCCTTGTGAAGCTGCGGCTTGGCGTCAGGCGGCTTGATGTAAAGCGGTTTTGGCGGGTGCGCGGCTGGATCCAGCCTCGCGCCCAACTCGAGCAGGATCCCAATATCCGGGGCCGACCGCGCATGAATGACCCGGTCCGGCCGATCGAGGCGCGTCGCGCCGGCGCCTGCCAGATCGGCGTCGGACTGCGCCGCGATCTCCGAGAAATGTTCGATGGAAGCGAGAACCGCCTCACCGACCGGCTCGAGCGCGGCGGTAAAGAGCTGGCCGTAGAGCTCGTCGCCACGCGCCGGCAGCAGCGCCAGGATCGGTCGGTCGCGCCCGGCCTGTCGCTCGCTTGCAGCCAGGGCTGCATGGCTCAACAGCGTGGTAACACCCACGACGGGGATCCGATTGACCAGCGCCAGACCCCGGGCGGCAGCGATGCCGACGCGCAGGCCGGTAAACGAGCCGGGCCCGACCGAGACGGCAAGGCGGGTAATCGCGGCAGCCGGCAGGCCAGCCTCGGCCAACAGCGCGGCGATCTCCGGCATCAGCAATTCGGCGTGGCCCTTGCCGATGGTCTGCGCGCGCAAAAAGACAGCCCCGCCGGTCGAAAGACCAACGGAGCAATTTTCAAGGGCGGTATCGATGGCAAGCAGGGTCATGAGACCCGGATAGAGCCAGAAAGCGGGCCTGTCGAGCGCTGCGGATCAGGAAACCGCTTCAACTTCACGAACTTCCGGCACGAAATGACGCAGGAGGTTCTGGATGCCGTGCTTGAGCGTCGCCGTCGAGGACGGGCAGCCCGCGCAAGAACCGCGCATGTTGAGGTAGACAACGCCATCCCGGAAACCCTGGAAGGTGATGTCGCCACCATCCTGCGCCACGGCGGGGCGAACGCGCGTCTCGATCAGTTCCTTGATCGTTTCGACCAGCTCGGCGTCGCCTTCATCGAAGAATTCACCCTCATCCGCCGTATGCGGCTTCAGGGTTGCCAGCACCGGCACGCCGGCCATGAAATGCTCCATGATCGCGCCGAGGATAGCGGGCTTCATGTGCTGCCACTCGCCCTCTTTCTTCGTCACGCTGATGAAGTCGTGGCCGAGGAACACGCCGGCGACGCCGTTGACGGCGAACAGGCGCTCGGCCAAGGGCGAACGTCCAGCTTCGCTCGAGTCGCGGAAATCCGCCGTGCTTTCCGGCAGCACGAGGCGGCCAGGCAGGAATTTCAAGGTCGACGGATTCGGCGTCGCTTCGGTTTGGATGAACATGATGCGGGCTCCGTGCGATCTTGTTTAGAATATTTCTAGAAACGCATATTAGTCATTGTCGCGGGTCCGTCCAAGCGGAATCACGACCTGACGCCTAAAATCGTAGTCTCAGGGTCAAGTTTCAAGCGATGGCGGCGATGTCTTCGTCGGAAAGCGTGCCGGGGACGATGGTGATCGGTACCGGGAAGGTCGCTGCAAGCTTGCCGGCGATGGAGGATACGAGCGGACCCGGCCCTTCCTTATCGGTGCCGGCAGCCAGGACGAGGATGGCGATATCCTCGTCATCCTCGATCAGCGCGGTGATCTGCTCGGCGCGGGTGCCTTCGCGAATCACCATTTCCGGCTCGATCGAGGAATGTCGGCGGGCAAGATCGGCGAAGCGGCCAAGCGTCGTCTCGGCTTCGTCCATCGCCTCGGCGCGCATAATGTTTTCGACGCCGATCCAATGCTGGAAGCCGGTCGGCTCGATCACATAAAGCAGGACAAGGCCACCGCTGGTGCGGTCGGCGCGGCGAGCGCCATAGATGACGGCGCGCGAGCATTCGGGCGTGTCATCGATCACCGCCAAAAACTTGCGGCGGTGACCTGTTTCCGTACTCTTGCGCTTCATCAGCATGGTGCAATGCTGCCATTCGGCGGCCTGCGCTGCAAGCCGCCGAAAAGCTTGCTACTTGCGGCGGATGAAGCCGACGACGTCCTTGACGCCATCGAGGATCGGCCGGGCGATCGCATCGGCGCGCGAAGCGCCATCGGCGAGGATCGCGTCGATGTGCGAGGGGTCGGCCATCAGGCGGCGCATTTCGCCACCGACGGGACCGAGCTTCTCCACCGCCAGGTCGGCGAGCGCCGGCTTGAATCCCGAGAACTGCTGGCCGCCGAATTCGCGCAGCACGTCGTCCTTGGTGAGGCCGGACAGCGCGGCATAGATGCCGACGAGATTGTCGGCCTCGGGACGGCCCTTCAGGCCCTCGACCTCGCCGGGCAGCGGCTCGGCATCGGTCTTGGCCTTGCGGATCTTCTGGGCGATGCCGTCGGCGTCATCGGTCAGGTTGATGCGCGAATAATCGGACGGATCCGACTTCGACATCTTCTTGGTGCCGTCGCGCAGCGACATGATGCGGGTGGCGGGACCGGTGATGACCGGCTCGGTGATCGGGAAGTAAGCGTCGCCAAAACCATGCGCCGCGATCGATTCCGAGTAGTCATTGTTGAACTTCTGCGCGATGTCGCGCGTCAGTTCGAGATGCTGCTTCTGGTCCTCGCCGACCGGAACATGCGTCGCCTGATAGGCGAGGATGTCGGCGGCCATCAGGCTCGGATAGGCGAGAAGGCCGAGCGAGGCGTTCTCCTTGTCCTTGCCGGCCTTGTCCTTGAACTGCGTCATGCGGTTCATCCAGCCGATGCGCGCGACACAGTTGAAGATCCAGGCCAATTCCGCATGCGCGGAAACCTGGCTCTGGTTGAAGACGATGTGCTTCACCGGATCGATGCCGGCGGCGACGAAGGCAGCCGTGACTTCGCGGATCTGACGCGTCAGCTCGGTCGGGTCCTGCCAGACGGTGATCGCGTGCATGTCGACGACGCAATAGATGCACTCATTGGCTTCCTGCAGCGCGACGAAATTGACAATCGCGCCGAGATAGTTGCCAAGGTGCAGATTGCCGGTCGGCTGGACGCCGGAAAAGATGCGCGTCTTGAATTCGGTCATCAGAAACCCCGTTTTTCCGGCGCGTTATCGCGCGGTGCGCCGTAGCGCGCAAGTATTCGATCAGCGGCTATTCAGCGGCGGCCACGATTGCGCAGCTTTCCGATCATGGCGCCGAAATGAACGACGCCCGCCAGCTGGCAGAAAAGTGCGAACAGCATCAGGCCGATGCCGCAGATGGTCCCCATCGCCACGGCGCGGAACAGGATCCGCTGGTCGGCGAAATAGGGCTCGGCCCACCAGGCCGCGAGAAAGACGGAAAGCCCCATCGCCGCCGCCGCGACCAGCACCAGCGGCATGTTGCGCTTCACCTTGTCGTCGAACAGGAAATGGCCGCGACGGTGCAGCGCCCAACCAAGCAGCAGCGCATTGACCCAGCCCGAGAGGCTCGTGGCGATGGCGATGCCGACATAGGTCAAGGACGGGAACAGCGCCAGCGAGCCGACGATATTGACGACGACACTTACGCCCGCGAACCACATCGGCGTCTTGGTGTCCTCGCGGGCGAAAAAGCCTGGCGAAAGCACCTTGATCAGCACGAAAGCCGGCAGGCCGACGGCAAAGCCCATCAGCGTGTGGGCCGTTGCCAGCGTATCGTCGAGCCCGAACTCGCCGCGCTGGAACAAGACCTGGACGATCGGCTTCGCCAGCACGAACAGCGCGATCGCCGCCGGCAGCGTCAGCGTCATGGCGAATTCGAGGCTGCGGTTCTGCGTGTAATGGACGAGATCCGTCCGGCCGGCGCGGACCTGGCGCGACAGATCCGGCAGCATGACGACGGCAATGGTCGCGCCGACGATACCGAGCGGCAGCTGATACAGGCGGTCGGCATAGCCGAGGATGGCGATGGCGCCGGGCGCGAAGGAGGCAATCATCGTGCCGATGACGATGTTGATCTGGGTGACGCCACCGGCGATCAGCCCCGGTACGGCGAGCTTGGTCAGGCGGCGAACGCCGGCCGTCAGGCGCGGCCAGCGCAGCTTCAGCAGCAGGCCGCTGCGCCACGCGTCGAAGATGACGACAGCCAACTGAAACACGCCGCCGATCAACGTTGCCCAGGAAAGCAGGATGCCGGCCTCGGCGGTATTCTCGAGCTTGTTGAACAGGATATAGGCGAGCGCCGCCACCAGCACGACGTTGAGCAGGCCCGGCGCCATCGCCGCCGCCATGAAACGACCTTGCGCGTTCAGCACGCCGCTATAGAGCGCGAGTAGCGAGATCAGCGTCAGATAGGGGAAGGAGATCCGCGTCAACAGCACGGCAAGATCGAATTTCGACGGGTCCGAAACGAAGCCGGGCGCCATCACATACATGAGCGGCACCATCGCGATCAGCGCGACGACCGTCAGCAGGATAAGAAAGGCGAACAGCGCCGACAGCGCCTCGGAGCCAAACTGCTTGGCTTCGTCGAGACCCTCAGCTTCCAGCTTGCCGGCGAAGAGCGGGATGAAGGCCGAGGAGAATGCGCCCTCAGCGAACAACCGGCGGAACAGATTGGGAAAGCGGAAAGCGACCATGAACGCGTCCGCCACCGGCCCGGTGCCGAGCGCCGCCGCCATGAACATGTCGCGGACGAAGCCGAGAAGCCGGCTCGATGTCGTCGAACCGCCGACGGTGACAAAGTTTTTCAGAAGAGACATTGCCACCTGGAAGGATCGGGATGAAGCAAAGGAACGCCCGCGTCCGCGAGCGGGCCGAGTTAGACCTTTGGTTGCTTCAAAATCAAGGCCAAGCGAAGGCCACCAGCCGAACACCACAACCCGCCGGCAACCTGTATCGAGAACGAACGATCAGCAACACGGCGTTCCAGCCCGGGGCCGCGTCAGCCGGCCTTGCGGGCCGGCGTCTTGTCCACCGGCGGGGCGCCCTCGAAGGCCTGGCGCAAGCGGCGGCGGATGCTCGCCTCGCGATTGGCGTTCATCACCTTCCGGCCGGTCAGGTCGGTTACGTAGAAAACATCGACCGCGCGCTCGCCGAAGGTCACGACATGCGCCGAAGCGATGTTGAGATTGAGGTCCGAGAGCGAGCGCGTCAGGTCGTAAAGCAAGCCCGGCCGGTCGAGCCCCGAAGCCTCGATCGCCGTGAACTGGTTCGACCAGGAATTGTCGAGCAGGATGCGCGTCTCGACCGTGAACGCCTTGATCTTGGCGCGCGGCTTCGCTTTCTTGGCGATCGCCTCGGGCAGCGCAACGGTGCCGGACAGGGCCTGCTCGATCAGCGAGCCGACCTTCAGCGCGCGGGTCATCTCTTCCTCGTCGGTATCGAATTCCCGGGCGATGAAGATCGTGTCGATGGCGAGCCCGTCCGTCGTCGTGAAAATCTGCGCGTCGACGATGTTGCCGCCAGCCGCCGTGCAGGCGCCCGCGATCATCGACAGAAGGCGCGGATGATCCGGCGCCAGCACGGTGATTTCGGTGATCGCCTCGAAGGCGTGCGTGGAGACGGCCGTCGCCAGCGTCTGGCCGGACCGATCAGCATTCCGGATCAGCGACGCATGGGCGATCTTGCGCGGGAGATCGACTCGCAGCCAATAGGCCGGGTAATGCCGGTCGCGATAGGCGTCGAGGTCGGCCTGCGGCCAATCCTTCAGCGCATCGATCAATTCGGCCTTGGCGGCGCCGACGCGCTGATCGCGCGAGACCTGGCTATGGCCGCCGGTCAGAAGCGGCTCGGTCTCATAATAGAGCGTGCGCAGAAGCTGGCCTTTCCAGCCGTTCCACACGCCAGGCCCGACCGCCGTGATATCGGCGATGGTGAGGACGAGCAGCATCTTCAGCCGTTCGAGGCTTTGCACAACAGCGGCAAAATCCTGGATCGTCTTGCGGTCGCCGAGATCGCGCGATTGCGCGGTCATGCTCATCAGCAGGTGGTGCTCGATCAGCCAGGCCACGGTTTCGGTCTGCGCCGGCGTCAGACCAAGCCTCGGTCCGAGCTTGCGCGCCGCTCTTGCGCCAGCGATCGAGTGATCCTCCGGCCTGCCCTTGGCGACATCGTGCAGGAACATCGCCACGTAGAGCGCCGTGCGATCCTGGATTGTCGGCATCACCAGATCGGCGAGCGGATGTTCCTCGCTGCGCCCCCCGGCATCGATCTCGGCCAGAACGCCGACGGAGCGGATCAAATGCTCGTCCACCGTATAGTGGTGGTACATGTTGAACTGCATCATCGCCACGACCTTGCCGAAATCCGGCACGAAGCGGCCAAGCACACCCGCCTCGTTCATGCGGCGGATGACAGTCTCCGGCTGGTTGCGCGAGGCCAGCAGTTCGAGAAAGAGCCGGTTCGCCTCGGGATCGTCACGCAACTTGCCATCGATCAGCTTCAGCGAGCGCGTCACCTGCTTCATCGCGTCGGGATGAAAGGCAAGGTTGTTCTTGTCGGCGAGATGGAAGATGCGGATCAAATTGACGGGATCGCGCCGGAAAACATCGGGATCCGCCATGTTGATGCGGTCATGCTCGACGATGAAATCGCTCGATCCTGTGATCTTGCGATGTCGGCGGCGCGAGCCGAAATTGAAAAAGCGGTTGAGCAGTGGCGCCGGCTTGGCGTTCTCCTCCTCCAGCCCGGCGCAGAAGATCATCGTCAGGTCGCCGACATCCTTGGCGACCAGAAAATAGTGCTTCATGAAGCGCTCGACATCCTTCAGGCCAGGATGCGAGGTGTAGCCGAGGCGAACCGCCATTTCCCGCTGGACGTCGAAGAAGAGCCGCTCCTCCGGCCGTCCTGTCAGGAAATGGAGATGGCAGCGTACCGACCAGAGAAAGTCCTCGGCCTTGCGGAACAGCGCCAGCTCGGAGCGCGAGAACAGGCCGGCCTCGACCAGCGCGTCGCCCGTGCCAACATGGTAGAAATACTTGGCGATCCAGAACAGCGTGTGCAGATCGCGCAGGCCGCCCTTGCCTTCCTTGACGTTGGGCTCGACCAGATAACGCGAGGCGCCCTGCCGGCGATGGCGCTCGTCGCGCTCGGCCAGCTTCGCCGCGATGAACTCAGGACCCGTGCCCTTGACCACCTCGGTATCGAAGCGCCGGGTCAGGTCATTGAACAGCCCCTCGTCGCCCCAGAGATAGCGGGCTTCGAGGATGGACGTACGGATGGTCATGTCGCTGCGCGACAGACGGATGCATTCGTCGAGATTGCGGGTCGCGTGGCCGACCTTGAGGCCGAGATCCCACAGCATGTAGAGCACGAATTCGACGACACTCTCGCCCCAGGGCGTCTGCTTGTAGGGCAGCACGAACAGCAGATCGATGTCGGATCCCGGCGCCAGCATGCCGCGGCCATAGCCGCCGACCGCGACCAGCGCCATCCGCTCGGCCGCGGTCGGGTTTTCGGCCGGGTAGATATGCCGGATGGCAACCGTGTAGATCGCACCGATCACCTCGTCCTGCAGCGCAGAGAGGGTTCGGGCGCAAGCGCTACCGAGACCATCGGCGATCAGCTGCGCCTCGGCGCTCGCGCGGCCCTCGCGCAGAACCTGCTTGAGATGGGCGAGCACGGCCGAGCGCAAAGCCGACTTGTCCCGCCCCGGCGCCAGCGCGTGCAACTCCGCCGCGAGGGAGGAGCGGTCGAGGAGCGTGGAGTCGGATCGGGTCATGGAGGCAGCGGCCTTGGGCGTGACGGTATGGCCGGACCGTAAACCGCTTTTTATGGGCGCGCCAATAGAGGGCGCCGCGTCATGCGGGACGCGGCCGCAGCCCCTTGAGCCGGTATAGCGCCTCCAGCGCTTCGCGCGGGGTCATTTCGTCCGGCTGCAGACCATCCAGGGCGGGGCCGAGGGGATCTTCCGCTACGACAGGCTGCGGTTTTGCCACCAAAGCGGCAAAAAGCGGCAAATCGTCAATCAGCGTCGCCGCAGGAGATTTCCGGTCGGTTTCCTCCAGATGCGAGAGCACGTCGCGCGCCCGCGCCACCACGGAGGCTGGCAGGCCGGCGAGCTTCGCCACCTGGATGCCATAGGAGCGATCGGCGGCACCGGCGACGATCTCATGCAGGAAGACGACGTCGCCATTCCATTCCTTGACGCGCACGGTGGCGTTTTCGAGCCGGTCGAGGCGCTGCGACAGCGCCGTCAGCTCGTGATAGTGGGTCGCGAACAAGCCGCGCGCGCGATTGACCTCGTGCAGGTGCTCGATGGCCGCCCAGGCGATCGAAAGGCCGTCGAAGGTCGCGGTGCCGCGCCCGATCTCGTCGAGGATGACCAGCGAGCGATCCGTCGCCTGGTTGAGGATTGCCGCCGTCTCGACCATCTCGACCATGAAGGTCGAGCGCCCGCGCGCGAGATCGTCGGCGGCGCCGACGCGGCTGAACAGTCGGTCGACAATACCGAGATGGGCGCTTTCCGCCGGCACGTAGGAGCCGATCTGGGCGAGGATGGCGATGAGGCCGTTCTGGCGCAGGAAGGTCGATTTACCCGCCATGTTCGGGCCGGTGATCAGCCAGATCAGGCCGGGCTTGCCATCGGTGCGGGCGCCCAGTGCGCAGCCATTGGCGACGAAGGCGACGCTGCCCTCGCGCTTCAGCGCCTGTTCGACGACGGGATGGCGACCGCCCTTGATGGCAAAGGCGAGCGAATGATCGACGACCGGCCGTGCATAATTGTCCGTCTCGGCCAAGGTCGCCAAAGCCGCCGTCACGTCGATGACAGCCAGCGCCGCCGCCACTGCCCGGAGTGCATCCGAGACCCCGACGACATGCGCCAGCAGCGCGTCGAAGGTTGCCTGCTCGATTGCCAGCGCCCGGTCGCCGGCCGAGGCGATCTTCGCCTCCAGATCGGCGAGTTCGGTCGTGATGAAACGCATCGCCCCCGCCATGGTCTGGCGGTGGATGTAGCGGCCGGCATAATCAGCGCCGAGCAGGCGCTCGCCATATTGCTGCGGGACCTCGATGAAGTAGCCGAGCACATTGTTGTGCTTGATCTTCAGCGGCTTGATATCGGTCTCTACAGCATAGGTCGCCTGTAGCCCGGCAATCACCTGCCGGCTCTCGTCGCGCAGCGCCCGCGTGGTGTCGAGATCGACGTCATAGCCTGGACGAACGAAGCCGCCGTCGCGCTTCAGGAGCGGCAGCTCATCGGCAAGCGCTCCCATCAGTTCGGCGGCGAGGTCGTGCGGCGCATCGACGAGCGCGGCATGGGCCGAGACGAGTTCATCCGGCAGGGCAGCTCCGTCCTCGCCCAGCACCGCGGCGAGCCGCGCGGCCGCGTCGAGGCCGTAGCGGATGCCGGCGAGATCGCGCGGTCCGCCGCGATTGAGCGACAGCCGCGACAACGCACGAGCCAGATCGGGGCTGGCGCCCAGCGCCTCGCGAATAATGGTGCGGCGGCGACCGAGCTTCAGCATGTGATCGAGCGCGTCGAGGCGACGTTCGATCAGTTCCGGGTCCGTCGAAGGGCTGGAAAGCCGCTCGGCCAGGAGACGAGATCCGGCGCCGGTGACGGTGCGATCAATGGCGGCGAGCAGGCTGCCGCGTCGCTCGCCCGACAGCGTGCGGGTCAATTCGAGATTGGCGCGCGTCGCCGCGTCGATCAGCATGACCGCGCCGTCGCTCTCGCGGATCGGTCGGGAAAGCGGCGGGCGTTCGCTGATCTGCGTCTTCTCGACATAGGCGAGCGCCGCCGCCGCCGCCGAAAGCTCCACACGAGAGAACGAACCCAGACCGTCCAGCGTGTTGACGCCGAAATAGGCGGCAAGCCGCGCGCCGGCGGTCGAACCGTCGAAAAAGGCGCCCGGCAAGGGCGTCACGGCGACGGAGAGTTCGCGAACGAAGGGCCCCAAAGCGTCATCGGCAAAGAAGCTGTCGGGAACCAGAAGCTCGCGCGGGTCGACGCGGGCGATATCGGCCGAAAGGCGGAGCTGGTCGGTTTCCGCCAGCCGGAAGTCGCCGGTCGAAATGTCGATCCAGGCAATGGCGAACCGGTCGCTGCCATCGGCGGCCGCGCCGCGAAGACGAGCCACGGCGGCGAGGTAGTTGTTGCGGCCGGCATCGAGCAGCGTGTCCTCGGTCAGCGTGCCGGGCGTGACCAGGCGCACGACGCCGCGCTTGACCACCGACTTGCCGCCGCGCTTCTTCGCCTCGGCCGGATCTTCCTGCTGCTCGCAAACCGCGACCCGATGCCCCAGCGAGATCAGCTTCTGCAGATAGTCATTGGCGGCATGCACCGGCACGCCGCACATCGGAATGTCGTCGCCCAGATGCTTGCCGCGCTTGGTCAAGGTGATGCCGAGCGCCCGCGAGGCGATCTCGGCGTCCTCGAAGAACATCTCGTAGAAATCGCCCATCCTGTAGAAAAGCAGGCTGCCCGGATTGGCTTCCTTGATCTCAAGGAATTGCTCCATCATGGGCGTCGGACGAGGAGCGGCGGCATCGGGGGCGGGGTGAGGATCAAGCATGGAGAGACGCTAGCAAAACGTTGAAGGTGTTTCACCCTCGCGTCGGCGATCGGCATGCTTGAGATCACAGAAACCGGTGATATCGTCCGCATCCGCAATCGAGATGGCAAATGCCATCCGCCTTGGAAACGCCCCTGACCGAGCCCTCATCCATGACAGACACCAAACCTCCCGCCAAAAGCGGCCCCGCGCTGACCGACAAGGAGGCGCTGGACTTCCACGCCATGGGACGGCCGGGCAAGCTCGAAATCACGCCGACGAAGCCGATGGCGACCCAACGCGACCTGTCGCTCGCCTATTCGCCCGGCGTCGCCGTGCCGGTACACGCGATCGCCGCCGACCCGTCCAAGGCTTATGACTATACGACCCGCGGCAACATGGTCGCCGTGATCTCGAACGGCACGGCCATCCTCGGCCTCGGCAATCTCGGCCCCCTCGCCTCGAAGCCGGTGATGGAAGGCAAGGCGGTGCTGTTCAAGCGCTTCGCCGATATCGATTCGATCGATCTGGAGATCGATACCGAGGACGTCGACGCCTTCGTCAATTCCGTCCGCTATCTCGGCCCCTCCTTCGGCGGCATCAATCTCGAGGACATCAAGGCGCCGGACTGCTTCATCATCGAAAGCCGCCTGCGCGAACTGATGGACATTCCCGTCTTCCATGATGACCAGCACGGCACCGCGATCATCGCCGTCGCCGGCATGATCAACGCGCTGCATCTGACCGGGCGAGACATCAAGACCACCCGCCTGGTCTGCAACGGCGCCGGTGCCGCCGGCATCGCCTGCATCGAGCTGGTCAAGGCGATGGGCGTCCCGGCTGAAAACGTGCTGCTCTGCGACACCAAGGGCGTGGTCTATCAGGGCCGCACCGAGGGCATGAACCAGTGGAAGACGGCGCATGCCTCACCCACCGATGCCCGCACGCTCGAAGACGCCATGAAGGGCGCCGACATCTTCTTCGGCGTTTCGGCCAAGGGGGCGCTGACGCCGGACATGGTCCGCTCGATGGCGCCGCATCCGATCATCTTCGCCATGGCCAATCCCGATCCGGAAATCACGCCGGAAGAAGTCGCCGAAATCCGCGACGACGCGATCATGGCAACCGGCCGGTCGGATTATCCCAACCAGGTCAATAACGTTCTCGGCTTCCCCTACATCTTCCGCGGCGCCCTCGATGTGCGCGCCACGACGATCAACGAGGACATGAAGATCGCCGCCGCGCAGGCGCTGGCCGCCCTTGCCCGCAAGGACGTGCCCGACGAGGTTGCCGCCGCCTATCAGGGCGTCCGTCCGCGCTTTGGTCCGAACTACATCATCCCGGTGCCGTTCGACCCGCGGCTTCTGTCGGAAATCCCGGCCGCCGTCGCCCAGGCGGCGATGGACAGCGGCGTCGCAGGCAAGCCGATCGAGGACATGGCCGCCTACAAGATCGAGCTTTCGGCACGCCGCGACCCGATCGTCGGCACGCTGGCCCGGATCTATGAGCGGGTTCGCCGCAATCCGAAGCGGGTCGTCTTCGCCGAGGGCGAAGAAGAACAGGTGATCCGCGCCGCCGCGAGCTTTGTCGCCCAGGAATTGGGCACCGCCATCCTGATCGGCCGCGAGGACATCATCCGCGAGACGGCCGCCAATGCCGGCATCGAGCTCGCGGAAGGCATGGAAATCCACAACGCCCGTCTGTCGAGGCGCAATCCGGCCTATATCGACTTCCTCTATGCCCGGATGCAGCGGCAGGGCTACCTGCATCGTGACAGCCAGCGCCTGATCAACACGGACCGCAATTATTTCGGCGCCACCATGGTGGCGCTGGGCGATGCCGACGCGATGGTCTCGGGCGTGACGCGCAACTATTCGACCGTGCTCAACGATGTCCGCAAGGTGATCGACACGCGCCCCGGTCACCGCGTCATCGGCGTCTCGATCGCGTTGGTGCGCGGCCGCACCGTCGTCGTGGCCGACACGGCCGTGCACGACATGCCGTCGGGCGAGGAACTGGCCGAGATCGCGATCGAGGCGGCCGGCGTCGCCAAGCGTCTCGGCTACGAGCCGCGCGTCGCCATGCTGGCCTATTCCACCTTTGGCCAGCCCGAAGGCGAGCGTTCGCGCCATGTGCGCGAAGCGGTGCAGATCCTGGAGCAGCGCCGCGTCAGCTTTGAGTTTGACGGCGAAATGGCGGCGGACGTCGCGCTGAATTCGAAGGCGATGGCAGCCTATCCGTTCTGCCGCCTGTCGGGCCCGGCCAATGTGCTGGTGATGCCGGCGTTCCACTCAGCCTCGATCTCGACCAAGATGCTGCAGGAACTCGGTGGTGCAACGGTCATTGGCCCGATGCTTGTCGGTCTCGACAAGCCGGTGCAGATCCTGTCACTCGGCGCTCGCGACAGCGATATCGTCAACATGGCGGCGCTGGCCGCCTTTAATGTCGGCGGCTGAGTACGATCTGCGACACCTGCCCCAAGACCACAGAGTGATGAATGCCGCGAGTTTTTGACTGCTTCACCTTCTTCAACGAACTCGACCTGCTGGAGGTGCGTCTGAACGAACTCGACGCCGTCGTCGACCGCTTTGTGCTGTGCGAATCCCCCTACACATTCAGGGGACAGCCAAAGCCTCTGGTCTTTCAAGAGAACCGCGCGCGCTTCGCGCGGTTCCTACCCAAGATCGAGCATGTCGTCGTCGACGATCTGCCGCTCGGCGGTGGCAACAAGGAGCGGGACTACTTCAAGAAGGAGCGCTTTCAGCGTAACGCGCTGAAACGCGGCCTGCGCGATGCCGCACCCGACGATTTCGTCATCCTCTGCGATATCGACGAGATCCCGCGTGCCAGTACGATCGAGGCCATCGTTCGGGCCGATGGACCGAAATGCGTTCATCTGCTGGAGATGGACTACTACATCTTCCTTCTAAACCTTGCCGTCGCGTCTGGTTGGGACAAGCCGCGGATGGCGCGCTACGGCGACGTGCGCAAGCTCCAGGCGCTCCGCGCCGGCGGACCGGGATGGGCGCCGAAGGAGCGGCGCATCCTTTCCGTGCTGCGGCAGTGGAAGCGGATGACGCTTGGCGTACGTCCACGTCCCTGGGTACGCGTTCCCAATGCGGGTTGGCACTTCACGTCGATGAACGGCCCCGCGGCCGTCCGCGAGAAGATGATGGCCTATTCGCACATAAACCCGGACATGGAGTCCGTGCCTGCGATCGCCAAGCAGATCGACGATTTGTTGCAAAAGGCCAGCCTCAACAAGGCTCCGCAATTTCCGCGCCTGGAGACGCTGCAGAACCTGCCGGATTTCGTGAGAGACAACCCGGACCGTTTCGCCGGCTTGATCGCCACGCCAGACGCAGCAGGCGACCTTCCCCAGACTTCGTCACGCTGATCGCGGTGTAGCCGGTGCCGAACCGGCTTCCACTTGCTCAGACGCGGCGCGGAAGCCAGGCGGCTCCGCGCTCGTCGTTTCAGAGCGAGAGTGTCGTCGAATGAACGCGGCGTACGCCAATTCGGTCCATGATCGCATTGGCGGCGGCCAGCGAACCCTCGGTATCGATGGCCCGGCAGGCGTCCTCGATCATCGTCGTCTCGAAGCCATGGGCGCGAGCATCCTGCGCCGTCCAGGAGACGCAGAAATCCGTGGCGAGGCCGACGACGAAGACCCGATCGATGCTGCGCTCGAACAGATAGCCGGTGAGACCTGTCGGCGTCTTGCGATCCGCTTCGAAGAAGGCGGAATAGCTGTCGGTGTGGGCGTGGTAGCCTTTGCGGAGGATCATCTGCGCGTGGGGAATGTCGAGGCCTGAAGCAAGCGCGGCCCCTGCCGAGCCCTGGATACAGTGGTCTGGCCAGAGCACTTGCGGCCCGTAGCGCAGGCCGATGGTCTCGAACGGGTTGCGCCCGGCATGACTGGACGCGAACGAGATGTGACCCGCCGGATGCCAATCCTGCGTTATTACGACGTTCTGGAAGCTCCGTGCCAGTTCATTGACCAGAGGGATGATCGCATCGCCGTCCGACACGGCCAACGCGCCGCCCGGCAGAAAATCGTTCTGAATATCGGTAACGATCAGAACACTGTTCGATTCAGCCACGACATTTCCTTCTCAGGCACAACAACGTCCTTTTGGCACAACAACGCCTTTGGGCGCCTAAGAACGTTTGACGGCCTTAGTTAACCAAGAAAAGCGGAGCGGGGAATAGCATCCGTCGGTTTCGTGACCCGGCGCAGGGTGAGATTGATCCGACCGCCCTGCGACAGCAACGTCGAAGTACCGGGGTAGATTCGGTCGACTCCGTGGAAGGCGAGCCTTGCCTCGCCGCCGAGCAGCACCACATCCCCCGAAGCAAGCCGGAGCGACCGGGTCGGATCGCCTCGCTTCGTACCGCCGATGCGGAACAGGCAGGTGTCACCGAGGGACACGGAAAGCACGGGCGCCAAGAACTCTTTTTCGTCAAGATCCTGATGCAACCCCATGCGAGCATCCGGCTCGTAGAAATTGACCAGGCACGCTTCGGGCGGATCTTGATATCCAGCCACCTCTTGCCAGAGATCGACTAACATCGGAGGAATGTCCGGCCACGGTGCGCCGGTCAGCGGATGGGTCGGCTGGTAGCGATAGCCGGTCTGGTCCGAGACCCAGCCGAGGATTCCGCAATTGGTCATCCGGACCGAAAACGGCTTGCCGGTTCGCGGCATGCTGGGACGATAGAGAGGGGCCACCGCGACAACCGACCGGATCGCATCGCGCAACGTTTCCTGCGCCGCGCGATCGAAGCGGCCGGGCAGCAGACGAAAACCTTCCAAGGGCGCCGAGCGCGGTTCGATTACCGGCATTCCTTGCATTGTCTCCCCTGGAAACGTAGATCGACCGCAATCCAGCAAAGAGCCGCCTTGCGACCGTTTAGGCATCTTCTTATATACGCGCAGAACCTGCGTAGGCCGGCACGTTTTGCCGATACCGCGCAAATCACAGTGTTCATGGGGGCCGTACGGGCACCTGCCCGGCACGGCGGAAGCCTCGATGAGGGTCCGCACGGCCCGCCAAAAGGAGAGAGAATATGGCTAAGGTCATCGGTATCGACCTCGGAACAACGAATTCATGCCTCAGCGTGATGGACGGCAAGACGCCGAAAGTCATCGAGAACGCCGAGGGCGCGCGCACGACGCCGTCCATGGTCGCGTTCACGGATGACGGCGAAAAGCTGGTCGGCCAGCCGGCCAAGCGCCAGGCCGTCACCAATCCCGAGCACACCTTCTTCGCGGTAAAGCGCCTGATCGGCCGCCGCTATGACGATCCGATGGTCGAGAAGGACAAGCACCTCGTCCCCTACAACATCGTCAAGGGTCCGAACGGCGACGCCTGGGTCGAAGTCGAGGGTGAGAAGTACTCCCCCGCCCAGATCTCCGCCTTCATCCTCATGAAGATGAAGGAGACGGCGGAAGCCTTCCTCGGCACGCCGGTCGAGCAGGCCGTCATCACGGTTCCGGCCTACTTCAACGACGCCCAGCGTCAGGCGACCAAGGACGCCGGCAAGATTGCCGGTCTCGAAGTCCTGCGCATCATCAACGAGCCGACGGCGGCAGCGCTCGCCTACGGCCTCGACAAGAACGACGGCAAGACGATCGCGGTCTATGACCTCGGCGGCGGCACGTTCGACATCTCGATTCTCGAGATCGGCGACGGCGTCTTCGAAGTGAAGTCGACCAATGGCGACACGTTCCTTGGCGGCGAAGACTTCGACATGCGCCTCGTCAGCTATCTCGCCGACGAGTTCAAGCGCGAGCAGGGCATCGACCTTCGCGGCGACAAGCTCGCCTTGCAGCGCCTGAAGGAAGCCGCCGAAAAGGCCAAAATCGAGCTTTCCTCGGCCCAGCAGACCGAAATCAATCTGCCCTTCATCACGGCAGACGCCAAGGGCCCGAAGCACCTTGCGATCAAGCTGACCCGCTCCAAGTTCGAGGCGCTGGTCGACGATCTGGTGCAGCGGACCGTTGCGCCGTGCAAGGCAGCGCTCAAGGATGCCGGCCTGTCGGCAGCCGAGATCGACGAAGTGGTCCTGGTCGGCGGCATGACCCGCATGCCGAAGATCCAGGAAATCGTGAAGCAGTTCTTCGGCAAGGAACCCCACAAGGGCGTCAACCCGGATGAAGTCGTCGCCATGGGCGCCGCGATCCAGGCCGGCGTTCTGCAGGGCGACGTCAAGGACGTTCTGCTGCTCGACGTGACCCCGCTGTCGCTCGGCATCGAGACGCTCGGCGGCGTGTTCACGCGCCTGATCGAACGCAACACGACGATCCCGACGAAGAAGAGCCAGGTGTTCTCGACGGCTGAGGATAGTCAGTCGGCCGTGACCATCCGCGTCTTCCAGGGCGAGCGCGAAATGGCCGCCGACAACAAGATGCTCGGCCAGTTCGACCTCGTCGGCCTGCCGCCGGCGCCGCGTGGCGTGCCGCAGATCGAAGTCACCTTCGACATCGACGCCAACGGTATCGTCAACGTGTCGGCCAAGGACAAGGGCACGGGCAAGGAGCAGCAGATCCGCATCCAGGCCTCGGGCGGCCTGACCGACGCCGACATCGAGCAGATGGTCAAGGACGCCGAGAGCCACGCGGCTGAAGACAAGAAGCGTCGTGCCGTCGTCGAGGCGAAGAACCAGGGCGAAGCGCTGGTCCATTCGACCGAGAAGTCGCTCGGCGAGTTCGGCTCCAAGATCTCGGCCGCCGACAAGTCGACGATCGAGACCGCCATCGCCGATCTGAAGACCGCGCTCGAGGGCGACGATCCGGAAGCGATCCAGCAGAAGACCAACACGCTGGCCCAGGCTTCGATGAAGCTCGGCGAGGCGATGTACGCCAATGCTGAAGGCGCCCCGACAGACGGCAACGCCGAAGCTGCCGGATCTGACGACGTCGTCGACGCCGACTTCGAGGAAGTCGACGACAAGAAGAAGTCGTCCTAAGGCACGTTTGGACTGAACCAAGAGGCCCGGCGCGGCGCGCCGGGCCTCTAAACTATAGGGCACAGGCTTGTGCCCTTCACCTGAAGGCCCGACTCAGATCCTTGAGTTCCGGCTCGCTGCACCACGGGCACCGCATGGCAAAAGTCGATTATTATGAGTTGCTGGGCGTCGCGCGCGATTGCGACGACAAGGGCCTGAAGGTCGCCTTTCGCAAGCTCGCGATGCAGTTTCATCCGGACAAGAATCCGGGCGATCACACTGCCGAAGGCAAGTTCAAGGAAATCAACGAAGCCTACGAGATGCTCAAGGACCCGCAGAAGCGCGCGGCCTATGATCGTTTCGGCCATGCTGCCTTCGAGAATGGCGGCGGCGGCCCCGGCTTCTCCGGCGATTTCTCTTCCTCGATGTCCGATATTTTCGACGACATCTTCGGCGAGTTCATGGGCGGCGGTCGTCGCGGCGGTGGCGGCGGCCAGCGTTCCGGCGGCGGTGGTGGGCGCGAGCGCGGCGCCGATCTGCGCTACAACATGGAAATCACGCTGGAAGAAGCCTTCGCCGGCAAAACGGCGGAAGTGCACGTTCCCACCAAGGTCGCCTGCGACGCCTGCAATGGCTCCGGCGCCAAGCCCGGATCGCACCCCAAGGTCTGCACGACGTGCGAAGGCCATGGCCGCGTGCGCGCGGCGCAGGGCTTCTTCTCGATCGAACGCACCTGCCCGACCTGCCAGGGTCGCGGCGAGATCATCTCCGACCCCTGCGACAAATGCGCTGGCTCCGGCCGCAAGACGCAGGAGCGCACCCTTTCGGTCAACATCCCGGCCGGCATCGAGGATGGCACCCGCATCCGCCTTTCCGGCGAGGGCGAGGCCGGACTTCGCGGTGGCCCGACCGGCGACCTCTACCTGTTTCTGTCGGTCAAGCCGCACAGCCTGTTCCAGCGCGAAGGCGCCGATATCTTCTGTCGCGTGCCGATTTCGCTGACAACAGCGGCGCTTGGCGGCCAATTCGACGTGCCGACGGTCGATGGCGGCAAGACGCGCGTCAAGGTTCCCGAAGGCACCCAGACCGGCAAGCAGTTCCGCCTGAAGAGCAAGGGCATGCCGGTTCTGCGCTCCAGCCAGATGGGCGACATGTACATCCAGGTTGTGGTGGAAACGCCGCGCAACCTGTCTCGCCGCCAGCGCGAGCTGCTGGAAGAATTCGAGAAGGCGTCTTCGGAAGACACCAACCCGGAATCGGCAGGTTTCTTCGCCCGGATCCGAGACTTTTTCGGTGGCACCTGACACGATAGGAAGTCACAGGATTGCCGCGAAGGCGCGTGCATAATCCGCTGTCTCAACGATCGGGTGCTGAATGTCCTCAATCCAGAAGCGAAAGTTCAAAGCGCTTGTGGCGGACGAAGTCCGCTTCTTTCGAAGCTGGATGGGCAAGCCCCTGTCGATGGGTTCCGTCACCCCTTCCGGCAAGGCGCTGACCAAGCTGATGGCCAGCTTCGTCGACCCGGACGACACGCTGCCGATCATCGAGCTGGGCCCCGGCACCGGCGTGGTGACCCAGGCGTTGCTGGAGCGCGGCGTGGCGCCCGAGCGGATCGTTTCGATCGAATACAGCCCCGATTTCTGCCGGCTTCTGGAAAAGCGATTCACCGGCATTCGGATCATTCAGGGCGACGCCTATGCCCTCGACCAGGCCTTGGCAGGATGCGTCGAAGGGCCGGTTGCAGCCGTCATTTCCAGCCTGCCGCTCCTGACTCAGCCGCCCCAGCGCCGCAGCACGCTGATCAGCGACGCATTTGCCCGCCTGTCTCCGGGCCGTCCGTTCATCCAGTTTTCCTACGGGCTCAATTCCCCTGTTCCGCCCGATCCCGCGCTGTTTTCGACCTCTCATACCGGCTGGGTCATGAAAAACGTGCCGCCGGCCCGCGTCTGGGTCTATCGCCGGACCCATTGACCGGCTTCCTCGCAGCAGCCTCTTGCCCTTTTCGCCGACCTGCCTAAAACCGGCCAGCATCGCCTCGTCGCGCGAACGTGCGCAACGCGACGTGTGCCGATCCTTGCCAAGCTGGCGCTGCCGCACGAATTGATCCGACAAGCCGCGCATAGCGGCGGAACCATAAGGCCCGACCCATGCCCCTGCTCGATATTCGCGACCGCCTGATCGTCGGCCTCGACGTTCCCACCGTGGACGCGGCAGAAGAGATGGTCGCGACGCTGGGCGATACGGTGACCTTCTACAAAGTCGGGCTGCAGCTTTCCTTTGCCGGCGGGCTGACCTTTGCCGAGCGGCTGGTCGAACGCGGCAAGAAGGTGTTCCTCGACGTAAAGCTGCTCGACATCGACAATACGGTCGAGCACGCCGTCCAGAACATCGCCAAGCTCGGCATGCATTTCTGCACCATCCACGCCTACCCGAAGGCGATGCGCGCCGCTGTGCAGGGCAAGGGCAGCAGCGACCTGCGCCTGCTCGCCGTGACGGTCCTGACGTCGATGGACGACAGCGACCTCGCCGCGGCCGGCTATGCCGTCGGACCGGCCGAGCTGGTCGCCCGCCGCGCCGCCGATGCGCGCGCCGCCGGCATGGACGGCATCGTCTGCTCGCCGGAAGAAGCTGGTGCCATGCGCGCCGTGGTGGGCGCCGGGATGGCCATCGTCACGCCGGGCATCCGGCCGGCTGGCTCCATGGTCGGCGACCAGAAGCGGATCGCCACGCCGGCGGCCGCTATTCGCGCCGGTGCCGACCATCTGGTCGTCGCCCGGCCGATCATCGAAGCGGCCGATCCGAAGGCGGCCGCCAAGGCCATTCTCTCGGAAATCGAGACCGCCTCGGCAATCTAGTCTCCCCCATCCGTCATCCGCCTGCTATATGCGCTCTGAAACCGGGGGAAACTCGCCATGACCGATATGGGTCTCGTCATCGTCGGCGCCGCCGGCCGCATGGGCCGGACGCTGATCCGGATGGTCACAGAAACCGAAGGCGTCACCGTCGCCGGCGCGATCGAACGCGAGGGCTCGCCCTTCGTCGGCCAGGACGCCGGCGTGGTCGCCGGCCTGCCGGCGCTTGGCATCACCATCACGGACGATCCGCTGCCCGTCTTCGCCAAGGCGCAGGGCGTGCTCGATTTCACCACGCCGGCTGCGACGCTCGCCTTTGCCGAAATCGCCGCGCAGGCACGCATCGTCCATGTCATCGGCACCACCGGCCTTTCGGTCGAGGACCACGCCGCGATCGACGCCGCCGCGCGCCATGCCGTCATCATGCAGTCCGGCAATATGAGCCTTGGCGTCAATCTGCTGGCGCAACTCGTGCGGCAGGCGGCGCGCGCGCTCGACGCCGATTTCGATATCGAAGTGCTCGAGATGCACCATCGCCACAAGGTCGACGCACCTTCCGGCACCGCGCTGATGCTCGGCCAGGCCGCCGCCGAGGGTCGCGATATCAACCTCGCCGAAAACTCTGTCCGCGTGCGCGACGGCATCACCGGTCCGCGCGAGCGCGGCACCATCGGTTTCGCGAGCCTGCGTGGCGGCAGCGTCATCGGCGACCATTCCGTCATGCTTGCCGGCGAGGGCGAGATGATCACCCTGTCGCATCACGCCTCCGACCGCGCCCTCTTCGCCCGCGGCGCCATCAAGGCGGCGCTCTGGGCCCACGGCCGCAAACCCGGTCGCTATTCCATGGCCGACGTGCTCGGCTTCACCGACTGACCCCAAAAGGAGCCTTCCGTATGGATCGCCTTCTCGTGCTTGTGCGCCATGGCCAGAGTGACTGGAACCTGAAGAACCTCTTCACCGGCTGGCGCGACCCGGAACTGACCGAGCAGGGCATCGCCGAGGCGACCGCCGCCGGCAAGCGCCTAAAGGCGCTCGACCTCTCCTTCGGCCTCGCGTTCACTTCGGAACTGAGCCGCGCCCAGCACACGCTGAAGCTCATGCTCGGCGAGCTTGGCCAGCCGGAGCTGCCGACGATCCGCGACGTCGCGCTGAACGAGCGCGACTATGGCGATCTCTCGGGCCTCAACAAGGATGACGCCCGCGCAAAATGGGGCGAGGAGCAGGTGAAGATCTGGCGCCGTTCCTATGACGTACCGCCGCCCGGCGGCGAGTCGCTCAAGGATACCGGCGCCCGCGTCTGGCCCTACTACATCTTCAACATTCTGCCTCCCGTCATGCGCGGCGAAAAGGTGATCGTCGCGGCGCACGGCAATTCGCTGCGCGCCCTGATCATGGCGCTGGAAGGTTTGACGCCGGCCGAGATCCTCGAGCGCGAGCTGGAGACCGGTGTGCCGATCGTCTACCGCCTCAATGCCGACTCGACGGTTGCCGAGAAGAAAGTCCTGAAGGGCTGATCCCATGAGCCGGCGGCTGGAACGCATGCGGTAGCATCCGGCCGCCAACTGAACCATGACGGATGTCGAAGCGCTTTGCCGCGAATTCGACATCCCGAGTGTCGGGTCCATAGTGTTTGGACCGCGCCGATCCGCACGTGAAGCGCCCACATTCAGAAGAACCTTCCAAACTCGATCCTCATCCTGAGGTGCCCGGCGAAGCCGGGCCTCGAAGGAGGGTTCAGGAGGCTCCTCTTGGGCAAGATCCATCTGGGTCGATTCCGACTTTT
>NZ_JAPKNH010000008.1 GCF_026344005.1 Kaistia terrae | reverse complement strand
AAGAGTCGGAATCGATCCAGATGGATCTTGTTCTAGATAGAAGGCCAACCCAGCAAAGCGCCCAACCCTAACATCCTGAGGGGCGGCCGGAAGGTCGCGTCTCGAAGGAAGCCTGTGGGCCATACATAGCCGTCGCCCCGGCGAAGGCCGGGGTCCATAACCTCTGTCCCTGCCGTCTGGTCCCAGGCCGGTGTTCCTGGATCCCGGCCTTCGCCGGGATGACGCCGGAGCGAGGGAGAGGCCGCCATCACCCCGTAACCTCGGCCAGCCTACCCGTCCGCTTGGCGACCCGGCGCTCGATGATCGACAACGCGTCGTAGATCAGCACCGCCAGCAGCGCGACGATGATGCCGCCCTGCAGGATGAACGAGGTGTTGGAGGTCAAAAGCCCGGCGATGATCACCTCGCCCAGCCCTTTCGCCGCGACCGTCGAGCCGATCGTCGCCGTGCCCATGTTGATGACAACCGAAAGCCTTATGCCGGCGAGAATGACCGGCAGCGCCAGCGGCAACTCGACGCGAAACAGCTGCTGCGTTGGGTTGAGGCCCATGCCGCGCGCCGCTTCGACGACATTCGCAGGCACTTCCTTGAGCCCGGTTATGGTGTTCTCGAAGATCGGCAGCAGGCCGTAGAGCACCAGCGCGATCAGCGTCGGCTTCAGGCCGAAGCCAACCACCGGCACTGCCAGAGCCAGCACGGCGACGGGCGGAAAGGTCTGGCCGATATTCACCAGGCTACGCGACAGCGGCAAGAATTCCTCGCCGACTTTTCGCGTCACGAACACGCCCATCACCAGCGCCAGCGCGGCGCCGATCAGGCTGGCGACGGCGACCAGGCCGAGATGATAGAGCGTCAGGCTGAGCAGGCTGCCCTGATTGTAGATGACCGGCGCGTTGTTCTCGGTGAACGGTTTTAGGATCGGCTCGAACCACTCCGGTCGGAGGACGAGCGCCAGCAGCAGCGCCAGCGCCGCCAATCGGAAAAGGGGACCGATGATGCGGCTCACGCGGGCACCCCGGCATGAGCGCGGAGCGACGCGAGCGAGATGCGGCCAACCAGCGCGCCGTCCGGGCCTGCTACCGGCAGTGCCTCGCGCTGGTGCCAGAGCAGTTCGGACAGCGCATCGCGCAGCGTCGCCGTTGCCGCGATGGGCGGGCCCTCGGCGGTGCCGGGTTCGACGATGGACGAAACCGGGGCTAGCGACAGCAGCCGGAACGGCCGGTCGACGCCATTGACCAGCTTTTCGACAAAGCCATGCGCCGGCTTGGCGAGGATTTCCGCCGGCGGCGCATATTGCAGCAGCTTGCCGCCATCCATGACGGCGATCTTGTGACCGAGATGGATGGCCTCTTCCATGTCATGCGTCACCAGCACGACCGTGATGCCGAGCCGCCGTTGCACGGCGAGCAGGTCTTCCTGCGCCTTGGCGCGGATGATCGGGTCGAGCGCGCCGAACGGCTCGTCCATCAGCAGAAGGCCGGGCTCGGCCGCCAGCGCCCGGGCGACGCCGACGCGCTGCTGTTCGCCGCCGGAAAGCTGGTGCGGGAATTTTTTGGCGAAATCCTCCGGCTTCATGCTGAAGAGAGACAGGAGTTCGTCGACGCGCCTGGCGATCTTGGAAGAATCCCAGCCGAGCAGGGTCGGCACGGTGGCGATGTTGCGGGCGACCGTCCAGTGCGGGAACAGGCCGTTGCCCTGGATGACATAGCCGATGCCGCGCCGAAGCTCCTCGCCGGAGACGGAAGCCGTGTCCTTGCCGTCGATCCGGATCGTGCCGGAGGAGGGCTCGATCAGGCGGTTGATCATCCTGAGCGTCGTCGACTTGCCGGAGCCGGACGTGCCGACGATGACGGTGATGGTGCCGCGCTCGACGGTGAAGGAGACGTCGTCGACAGCGACCTGGTCGCCGAAGCGGCGGCTGACATTCTCGAGTTCGATCAAAGCCGGCGCCTTTCGGAAAGCTCGATGGCCGCATCGAGAAGGATGGCGGCGGTGAAGGCGAGCGCGATGGTGGGAACCGCGCCGAGCAGGACGAGGTCGGTGGCGGCCTGGCCGATGCCCTGGAACACGAAGGTGCCAAAACCGCCGCCGCCGATCAGGGCGGCGATGGTGACGAGGCCGATATTCTGCACCAGCACGATGCGGATGCCGGTGAGGATGACCGGCAGCGCCAGCGGCAGCTCGACCTGGAACAGGCGCTGGAACTTGGTCATGCCCATGCCTTCGGCCGCCTCGACCACCGAGCGGCGGACCTCGCCGAGACCGACGACCGTGTTGGCGACCACCGGCAGCAGCGAATAGAGGAACAGCGCGATCAGCGCCGGCGCCGTGCCGATGCCGCGAATGCCGAGCGAGGCGGCGAGCGGCGACCAGGCGGCGAGCAGCCCGAGCGGCACGATCATTAGCCCGTACATCGCCATCGACGGCACGGTCTGGATGACGTTGAGCACAGGCAGCGTGATGCCGCGCAGCGTCGCGTTGCGATGGCAGGCGATGCCGAGCGGCAGGCCGATGACAATCGCGGCCGCGAGCGAACCCAGCGCCAGCTCGATATGTTTCGCCCCCTCGCGCCAGAATTTTTGCGAGTTGGTAGCGTATTCCTTGAGGATCGATAGTCCGTCCCAATGGCCGGAGCCAAGGATCACAGCCACCGCTACCGCTGCGCCCAGAAGCATGGCGATCCTGGCCAAGGGGCCGAGTTGCAGCTTGGCGACGGCGTCGGTGGTCATCACCGCGAAGGCAAACGCCATCAGCCAGAAGCCGGAGGCCGGTGAAACGCGGGCAAAGGTATTTTCGGGCGGGACGACCGTCGCGGGCACGATGCCGATCAGCACGGCAAGAACCAGGAGCGATCCGATCCCGACCGCCAGTCGGAGCCAGGCGCCGGTGCGCAACACGGCGACGATGGTGGCGATCGACAGGAAGCCGATGCCGATCGCCGCCCACAAGGTCGGCAGCGAGGCGCCGAGGCTCAGCCCCTGTCCGGAGATCAGGCGGTTCGGTTTCAGCGTCGCGAAGGATTGCCAATCCATGCCGAGGATGGCGATCGCCGCCACGACGATGCCGACGCGGTCGAGGCGGGAGGTCTGGGCTGGGGCTGCGGTCTGGCTGGCTTCCGTCACGCCGGATAGCTCCCTTCGGTTGGTTCGGAGCTTAAAGCCAATTCGGCGTACCGCAAGGTTAACGGAGGGCTAACAGCGCGACAGGCTGTTAACAGTGCCGGACGGCGCCGCTCGGGCGCCATCCGGGTTTCACGTGAAGCTCGATGCGGGCGCTTCGATTACTTCAGGAAGCCCTTCTGGGTCAGGTAGGCCTTGGCAACCTCCTTCGCCGGTTCGCCGCCAACCTGGATGCGGCCGTTCAGATCCTGCAATGTCTTCAGGTCGAACGAGGCGAAGACAGGCTTCAGCACTTCCTCGATCTTCGGGAATTTCTTCAGCACTTCCTCGCGCACGATCGGCGCCGGCTGGTAGACCGGCTGTACCGACTTGTCGTCGTCAAGCACGATGAGGCCGGCTGCCTGGATCGCGCCGTCCGTGCCATAGACCATCGCGGCGTTGACGCCGTCTGTCTGTTCAGCCGCCGCCTTGATCGTCGCCGAGGTGTCGCCGCCAGAGAGAACCAGCAATTGCTCGGGCTTCAGCGCGAAGCCATAGGCGGTCTGGAAGGCGGGGAGGGCTGCTGCCGAATTGACGAACTCGGCCGAGCCGGCCAGCTTCACCTTGCCGCCGCCGGCGACCCACTTGCCGAAATCACTGAGCGATTTCAGATTGTTGCCGTTGGCGACGTCGTCGCGAAGACCAATTGCCCAGGTGTTGTTGGCGGGCGATGGCGACAGCCAGACGATCTTGTTGGCGTCATAGTCGAGCGTCTTGGCCGTCTCGAAACCCTTGGCGGCGTCCTTCCAGACCGGGTCGTCCGCCTTGTTGAAGAAGAAGGCCGCGTTGCCGGTGTATTCCGGATAGATGTCGATCTCGCCGGCCGCAATCGCCTTGCGCACGACCGGTGTGCCGCCGAGCGAGATGCGGTCCTCGACCGTGATCCCGTTCGCTTCGAGCACCTGCGCAATGACGTTGCCCAGCAGCGTTCCTTCGGTATCGATCTTGGACGAAACGACGACATCGGCCGCCTGTGCCGCGCCCAGCGAGGCGAGGAGCGCGGCGGCGGCCGCAAGGGTCTTCAAGGCTTTCATGATGACGTTCCTCTATTGTCGGTGGATCTGGCGGGTCTCGTTCTTCTTACGGTTGCGCCAACGTCAGCGCGAGAAAATCAATTCGTCTGTTGTGATGGATTCGTAGAAATTCCTGACTGTTTCCAAGATCGTCGGCTGGAAAAGGTTGCGCTCGATGGTCAAGAGATCCAGCGATAGCGCGCGGTCCTTGTCCAGGAAGGCGACTTCGGCGCGGACGGAGTCATAAACCACCGCCACCAGGCCAGTCGGCTTCAAGCCCTGCATGTCGAGCCCCTGTGCTGCCAGCAGGGCCTCGATGGCAGTCAGCATTTTCAACGCCTCGATCTGCCGGTTCAGTCTCTCGACGATCAACGGCGCGAACATCGCCTCATCCTCCATGCCGCCGGCGATCAGCAGCGGCATGGTCGAAACCGGCGCCAGTTCGGCCATGACGCGGCTGGCGAGGTCGCCTGCGAGCTTGACCAGGGGTCCGAAGCCGGTCGCGTCGGTCGTCTCCGAAACGAGGTTGGCCGGCAGAACGCCACGCCCGCCATTGGCGATCAGGATGACGCGGTTCAGGATGTTGCGGGCGAGATGGGCGAGGCCAGGTCCTACCGATTGCAGCGTCAGCGCCAGTTCGAGCGGCAGCGAGCCGCCTGAGGTCATCGGAATGCCGTCGATGACGACCGGATTGTCGTCTGGTCGCGCTGTCGCAGCTTCCACGGCGGCTGCCGCGAAGGCGACGACGCCGGCCGAAGCCCCAAAGATCTGCGCCATCATGCGCAGGCTGAGCGGGTCATGCAGATGGGTGGCCGGCGCCCAGGGAAACGCGTCCGCGACCGCGGTCAGCACCGCGCCGGCGGCGGCCTCGCGCGGCGAACCGATGCGCATCGCCACCCGCCAGGGTTCCGGCGAGGCGCGCAGCGCCGCGGCGGCGCTGGAACCGGTTGCCATGGCGACACGGACCAACTGTGCCGCCTCGATCAGCGTCGCGCCAGCGCTGGCGACCGTCAGAGCGTTGGTGCTGACGGCGGAAAGCGCGTCCTTCAGCCGAAATACCAGCGGCGTCAGCCCGTCTGCGCGCAGGGCTTCCTCGGCCGATTTCAGCACGCCGTGATGGAAGACCTGGCCCTCGCCGGCCAGGGCGGTCGCGACCTGGCTCATCAGCCCGATATCGGCGGCGCCGATCGAGCCGAGCCGGCGAACGACGGGGACGATGTCGGCGTCGAGCGCCGCGACATAGGCGCGGACCAGTTCCGGGCTGCAACCGACCATGCCGGAAAGCGCCGTATTGACCCGAATGGCGATGCCGGCGCGGACGATTTCGGGCGGCAACGGTTCGCCGACGCCGAAATGGTGAGCGCGAACCAGATCGGTTCGGTCGGCCGAGGCCGCCAGAGCGATCGAGCGATCCTTGATGGCGCCGACGCCTGTCGTTACGCCATAGAGCGATCGTCCTCCCTCGACGGCGCCGCGCACCGCCTCAAAGGCTTTCTGGACTTCGACCAGTCGCACTTCGCATGGCACCACATGCAGCAGGTTCCGGCCGATCAGCGACAAGGTTGAAAGGCGGAGTGCCGAGCCGTCCAGGATAATGGTGTCGCGGGGCGATCCGGCCCGATCGTCGAGGAGAACTTCGGCTGCAGGTGGCATGATGTCCTTTGGTGGCCGGCGGGAATATCGCGCCGCGCCAGCTTAGCCGATAATTGCCGAGGTCAGCTACCTTCTGAGAAAGGGAACAGAGCTTCCCGGCGCACTGCCATGACAGCGTCATCGCGGCGCAATTGATCCCGGCAAGGCGCAAGGCCATGATCGGCCCCATCGCGAATCGAAGCTATCAAGGGTGAATACCGTGATCGACAGCCTGATCGACCGTTCCGACGTCGCGATCCCCATCCACGCCGTACAGCCGGACGGGCTGGAGGCTTTGTTGGCGTCGATCGGCGATGTCGAGGCGGCCTGGGCGCGCTCGACCGGTTTCGATGCCGCGGCCGGTGCCGTGACTATCATCGCCAATGCCAGCGGCGTCATCGGAAGGGTGCTGTTCGGGCTTGGTCGTCCCGATAGCCGCCGTTCGACACCGCTGATCACGGGCAAGCTGCCGATGATCCTGCCGCAGGGCGACTATGAATTCGTCGGCGACCTGCCGGATCCGGCGTTGGGCGCCGTTGGCTGGGCGCTCGGCAATTATCGCTTCGAGCGCTACAAGACCAATCCCGCGCCGGTCCCCCGTCTTGTGCTGCCCAAAGGCGCCGACGGTGCGCGGGCACGCGGCATGGCGCGTGCCATCAGCATGGTTCGCGACCTCATCAACACGCCGGCGAGCGACCTCGGCCCTGCCGAACTGTCGGCTGCGATCCACTCGCTCGGCGCCCGTTTCGGCGCCTCGGTCAGCGAGATAGTCGGGCGGGAGCTGATCTCGGCCAATCTGCCGATGATCCATGCGGTCGGTCGCGCGGCCGATGCCGATCGTGAACCGCGCCTCGTCGATCTGGTCTGGGGCGATCCATCGCATCCGAAGGTCACGCTGGTCGGCAAGGGCGTTACCTTCGATACGGGCGGGCTCGACATCAAGCCGTCGAGCGGCATGCTCCTGATGAAGAAGGATATGGGCGGGGCCGCCAATACGATGGGCCTGGCTCATATGATCATGGACGCCAAGCTGCCGGTTCGGCTGCGCATGCTCGTGCCCACCGTGGAAAATGCCATTTCCGGTCCCGCTTTCCGGCCCGGCGATGTGTTGCGCTCGCGAGCCGGCGTCACGGTCGAGATCGGCAATACGGATGCCGAAGGTCGGCTGATCCTCGCTGATGCCCTGGCCGTCGCAGCGGAAGATAACCCGGCATTGCTGATTGATCTCGCGACGCTGACGGGTGCTGCCCGTGTCGCGCTCGGCCCGGAAATTCCCGCCGTCTTCACGCATGATGAGCAACTGGCTGCCGATCTCGCTCGCCATGCGGCGCTGCGTTCGGATCCGCTGTGGCGATTGCCGCTCTGGGCACCCTATGAGGCGATGATCGATTCCAAGATCGCCGATATCAACAATGCCGGCGCCGGCGGCTTTGCCGGCTCGATCACGGCGGCGCTGTTCCTCGATCGTTTCGTTCCCAAGTCGATCTCCTGGATGCATGGCGATATCTACGCCTGGAACCCATCGGGCAAGCCCGGCAAGCCCGAAGGCGGCGAAGCGCAGACGATCCGTGCGCTGTTCTCGTTGATCGAAGAACGGTTTGGAACTGCCTAGCTCACCAGTCCGGTCTGGTGCGGACCTAGCTTCCGGCGTCGCTCTCATTCGGCGCTGGGATGACGACATAGCGGCTGGAGAAAAACACGCGACTTGTGAAGGTGTGAGGCGAAGGCTTAAATAGAACGGGTCCGAAACGATCACGGATGTTTCAGGGGAGCCGTCCATGCCCATCGAATTGCGTCCGACGCAGGCGCTCCGCCTCTGGCATGACGTCACTTTCGATCTGGTGCGCGACGGCGAGCATGACCTTTCGGCCCGGCAGATGGCCGTGCTCCTGACCGTCTATCTCGAAATGCCCCCGCATACGGTGCGGGGGCTGGCGACCAAGCTGGGTGTCACCAAGCCGGCGATAACCCGCGCGCTCGACACGATGGGCCGGCTCGGTCTTGTCAGCCGCCATCGCGACGACAAGGATCGCCGCAATGTCGTGATCCAAAGGACTGTCGCCGGCGCGCTGGCCGTCGAGCGTCTTGGCGACCTTGTCATCGCCCGACACAGGGAATTGCCGCTTTGACCCTCGATGCTCGCGAGAATGCTTTCCGGCCCGATCTCGCCGATGCCCGGCTTCGGGGCCATGTCGAGGCCGAGCGTTTCGTCGAAGGCGATTTGCGTCGCATTGTGGTGCCATCGACACCGATGCGTCGCGCGCCCCGTTCCGACGCGCTGATCGACAGCGAAGCGCTGATGGGCGAATTGGTGCGTGTGTTCGAGCAGACGGCGGAAGGCTGGGCCTGGGTGCAACTCGAGACCGATGCCTATGTCGGCTATGTCTCGTCCGACGCGCTGGGTCCGGTCGATCCGGTGCCGACACACCGGGTGACCGCACTGCGCACCTTCGTCTATTCGGCCGCCGACTTGAAATTTCCGCCGGTCGCGGCGTTGTCCATGGGCAGCCTGCTGGCGCTTGGCCAGGAAGCGGAGACGCGCGGCACGCAATATCGTTGGCTGGCGGATTTCAGCGGCGCCGTCGTTGCGCGCCATGTCACGGCAGTGGACGAGGCTTTTGACTCGGACTTCGTTCGCGTTGCCGAGCGTTTCCTGGAAACGCCCTATCTCTGGGGCGGCCGCTCCAGCCTCGGCTTAGATTGTTCGGGCCTTGTGCAGCTTTCGCTCGCGGCAACAGGCGTCCCTGTGCCGCGCGACACCGCTCTGCAGGAAAGCGCGATTGGCTCACAGGTCGAGAGCGGTCTCGACGGCGAACTTCGGCGTGGCGACCTGCTCTTCTGGAATGGCCATGTCGGCATTCTGCGCGACCCGGCGACGCTGTTGCATGCGAGCGGGTTTCAGATGGCGGTCGTTTCCGAGCCGCTTTCCGATGTGCTGGCGCGCTACAACCGGGCAGGAATCGCCGTGACGTCGGTCCGGCGACCGCTTCCCTAGTTTTTCGGCCCGCGAGCGGCGCCGTAATCTCTTCGCTCAGTACCCGCGGGACACATCGACCAGATTGCCGAGCGGCTTTCCGGCCTCGAAGTCGAGGATCTGGCGGTGGATGCTGTCGGCAAGCACGCTGGCTTCGCTGGAGGCGGCGACATGCGGTGTCAGGATCACGCGAGGGTGATTCCAGAACGGGCTGTCGGGGCCTAGCGGCTCCGGCTCGAAAACGTCGAGGCTGGCGCCAATCAGCCGGCCATCGTCAAGCGCCGCGAGAATGTCGGCTTCAACCTGCAGGCCACCGCGACCACCATTGATCAGCACGGGCCCACCGAGCGCGCCATCCTTGGCCAACCGGTCGAAGACCGACGCGTTGAGCATGCCACGCGTATCCGGCGTTAGCGGTACGAGCGCGACGAGTATGTCGGTGCGGCCCAGAATGGCCGTCAGCCCGTCCTCGCCATGGAAAGTCTCGATGCCGGGAATGTCCTTGGCCGACCGGCTCCAGCCCGCGATCTGGAAGCCGAGGCGAACCAGAACTTCCGCTGCATCACGGCCGAGTTCCCCCAGCCCCATGATGCCGACGCGGACGTCGTTGGCCACAGGCTGGCGCAGTTCGTGCCAAATATGGGCGGCCTGCTGGCGGGCATAGGCGAGATGCTGGCGATGGTGCAGCAAGACCTGCAGCGTCACCCATTCGGTCATGCGGGTGGTGAGGTCGGGATCGACGACGCGGACGATCGGCACGTCCGGCAAGGCTTCGTTGCCAACCACGTGATCGACGCCGGCACCGAGCGAGAACACGGCCTTGAGGTTGGGCAGATCGGCAAAGGCTTCTGCCGGCGGGCGCCAGGCCAGCACATAGTGGATCGCTTCGCGGTCCGGCACGTTCGGCCAAGTCGCCACCGGACGATGCGGTTCGCTGGCGAAGGGAACAGCCCATGGTTCGGGCGCCCAATTGCCGGAGGCGATCAGGACGCCCGGCAGAACGGTCTTCTCGGTCATTGCGAAACGATGCCTTCCGGGGCCGTCTCGATCGAGAAGGCGGCTGCGATCAGGGCGCGGGTGTAATCGGTCTCGGGCGCGGTAAAGATCTGTTCCGATGTGCCGCGCTCGACCACCTTGCCGCCGCGCATGACGACGACTTCGTTGGCGAGCGCGCGCACGACTTTCAGGTCGTGGCTGATGAACAGATAGGCGAGGCCGTGCCGCTTCTGCAGGTCCCGCAACAGGTCGACGACCTGCGCTTGGACAGACATGTCGAGCGCCGAGGTCGGCTCGTCGAGCATGACGAATTGCGGCTCCAGCACCATGGCGCGGGCAATCGCAATGCGCTGGCGCTGGCCGCCGGAGAATTCGTGCGGATAGCGGTGGCGGGTCGCCGGGTCGAGGCCGACTTCCTCCAGCCCCTGCGCCACACGCTTTTCACGCTCGCGGAACGAGAGTTGCGGCTCGTGCACGCGAAGTCCTTCGGCGACGATTTCACCGACCGACATGCGCGGGCTGAGTGAGCCGAACGGGTCCTGGAAGACGATCTGCATGTGCCGGCGCAGCGGCCGCATGGCCTGGAAGCCGCGCCCGTCAATGCGCTCGCCCTTGAAGTCGATGGCGCCCTTGGAACTGATCAACCGCATCATGGCGAGGCCGAGCGTCGTCTTGCCGGATCCGGATTCGCCGACCACGCCAAGCGTCTGGCCGCGCCGCACACCGACGTCGATGCCGTCGACCGCCTTGATGTTGTCGACCGTGCGCCGGAAAATGCCGCGCTTGATCGGAAACCAGACCTTTAGGTCATGGGCTTCGATAACGACGGGGGCCGTCTCGTCGGCCGGCGGCGGGGCGCCCTTGGGTTCGGCTGCCAGCAGATGCTGGGTGTAGCTGTGCTGCGGGTGGTCGAAGATCTGCCTGGTCGGCCCCTGCTCGACAATCTTGCCCTTGGTCATCACGCAGACCCGGTCGGCGATCTTGCGCACGATGCCGAGGTCGTGGGTGATGAACAGCAGCGCCATGCCGGTGCGGGTCTGGATTTCCTTCAGGAGTTTCAGGATCTGCGCCTGCACGGTGACGTCGAGTGCCGTGGTCGGTTCGTCGGCGATCAGCAGGTCCGGCTCATTGGCGAGCGCCATGGCGATCATGACGCGCTGGCGCTGGCCGCCCGAAAGCTGGTGCGGATAGGCGTTGAGGCGCTTTTCGGCGTCGCGGATCCCGACTTCGGCCAAAAGTTCGAGAATGCGCTTTTCGGCTGCCTTGCCTGACATGCCGCGATGGATCGTCAGGATCTCGCCGATCTGCTGCGCAATCGTGTGCAGCGGATTGAGCGAGCTCATCGGCTCCTGGAAGATCATGGTGACGTCGTTGCCGCGCACCTTGCGAAGCTCGCGCTCGCTGACGGTCAGCAGATCCTTGCCGTCGAGCAGGATCTTGCCTGTCGGATGTTCGGCCGAGGGGTAGGGCAGCAGCTTCAGCACGGAGAGCGCCGTCACCGACTTGCCGGATCCGGACTCACCCACAAGCGCGACCGTCTCGCCGCGCCCGACCGTGAACGAGATCCGGTCGACGGCGATGGTGTGCGTTTCGCCCTGATGGAAGTGGACGGATAAATCCTCGACGGAGAGGAGAGGCGGCTTGTCCAATGGAGTCTTGCCTGTCTCGGCTGTCATGGTCTTGTCCATCATTTCAGCCGAACGTCTTTCTGGGGTCGAAGGCGTCGCGCACGGCCTCGCCGATGAAGACCAGCAGGCTCAAAATCACCGAGATGACGAAGAAGCCGGTCAGGCCGAGCCAGGGCGCCTGAAGATTGTTTTTGCCTTGCGCCAAAAGTTCGCCGAGCGACGGCGAGCCGGGCGGCAGGCCGAAGCCGAGGAAGTCGAGCGAGGTCAGCGTCGTGATCGAGCCGTTCAGGATGAAGGGCAGGAAGGTCAACGTCGCCACCATGGCGTTGGGCAGGACGTGGCGCACGATGATGGTGCGGTTCTTGACGCCAAGCGCCCGGGCGGCGCGGACATATTCGAAGTTTCGCGCCCGCAGGAATTCGGCGCGCACCAATCCGACGAGCCTCACCCAGGAGAACAGCAGCAGGATGCCCAACAGCACCCAGAAGCTCGGCACCAGGATCGAGGCCATGATCAGCAGGATGTAGAGCTCGGGCAGCGAGGTCCAGATATCGATGAAGCGCTGGAAGATCAGGTCGAGCCAGCCGCCGAAATAGCCCTGCACGGCACCGGCGAGGATGCCGACCGCCGAGGAGACGATGGTCAGCACCAGGCCGAACAGAACCGAGAGACGAACGCCATAGAGCAGGCGCGAGACGACATCGCGGCCCTGGTCGTCTGTGCCCATCCAGTTGAAATTGCCGATGGTGCAATTGGGGTCGGCGTCGCCCAGCGGATAGGCGCGGCAGCGGTCTTCCTTCGGAATCATCCACCAGGGCGGGGCGGGCGCCGGTGTCGCCATGTCGTTATTGACGGTGTCGAACGAATAGCGGATCGGCGGCCAGATCATCCAGCCATTGGCGTTGATCTCTTCCTGGATGAACGGATCGCGGAAATTGGTCGTCGCCAGGAAGCCGCCGAACTTCTCTTCCGGATAATCGGCAAACACCGGCAGCAGCAGTTCGCCCTTGTAGGAAGCGAGCAGCGGCCGGTCATTGGCGATAAAGTTGGAGGCGAGCGTCAGCCCGAACAGGGCAAGGAACAGCCAGAGCGACCAATACCCGCGCCGGTGCGCCTTGAAATTGGCCCAGCGGCGAAGGTTGAGCGGCGAAAGCGCCATGCGGCGCGGCTCGATTTCGCGGGCTTGCACAGAGACATCGGTCACGTCAGACATCCCGCCGTTCGAAATCGATGCGCGGATCGATCCAGGTGTAGGTCAGATCGGAGAGCAGGCCGATGACGAGGCCCATCAGCGAGAAGATGAACAGGGTCGCGAACACGACCGGATAATCGCGGTTGATGACGGATTCGAAGCCGAGCAGGCCGAGCCCATCGAGCGAGAAGATCGTCTCGATCAGCAGCGAACCGGCGAAGAAGGCCGAGATGAACGCACCGGGGAAACCGGCGATAACGATCAGCATCGCATTGCGGAAGACATGGCCGTAGAGAACCTTGCGCTCCGACAGCCCCTTGGCCCGGGCCGTGACGACATATTGCTTCCGGATCTCGTCGAGGAACGAGTTCTTGGTCAGAAGCGTCGTCGTCGCGAAGGCCGAGAGCGACATGGCGATGATCGGCAGCGCGATATGCCAGAAATAGTCGACGATCTTGCCGCCGAGCGACAGGCTGGCGAAATTGTCCGAGGTCAGCCCCCGCAGCGGGAACCAGTCGAAGAAGCTGCCGCCGGCGAACAGAACAACCAGCAGGATGGCGAACAGGAAGCCCGGAATCGCATAACCGACGACGATGACCGCCGAGGTCCAGACATCGAAGCGGGCGCCGTCGCGCACGGCCTTGGCGACGCCGAGCGGGATCGAGATTCCGTAGGAAATCAGCGTCATCCAGAGCCCGAGTGAAATCGAGACTGGCAGCTTTTCCTTGATCAGCTCCAGCACGCCGATATCGCGAAAATAGCTCTGGCCGAAATCGAAGCGGATGTAGTTCCAAAGCATCAGGCCGAAGCGCTCCAACGGCGGCTTGTCGAAACCGAACTGCTTTTCGAGCTTGGCGATGAATTCGGGATCGAGACCCTGCGCGCCGCGATACTTTGACGAGACCGGCGCGCTGCCCAGCGTTCGATCCTGACCGCCCATGCCGGCATCCGCGCCACCGCCGCCGCCGATCCGGCTGGTGGCCGAGACATCATTGCCGGAAAGCTGCGCGATGACGCGCTCAATCGGTCCGCCCGGTGCGAACTGGATGATGATGAAGCTGATCGCCATGATGCCGAAAATCGTCGGGATCATCAGGAGAATGCGTCGGAAGATATAGGCTGCCATCTGTATCCCTAGCCGGCTTTGCCGATGGCGGCAGCCCTGGCGTTATCCTGCCACCATGTCGATTCCGGCGAGAAGCCGAAGTCCGGTTTTGTATCCGGCCAGCCGAACATATCCCAGACGGCGACGCGATGCGCCGTCGAAAGCCAGGCCGGAAACCAGATATGAAGCGATCTGAGCACGCGGTCCAGTCCGCGCATCAACGTCTCCAGTTCGGCACGATCCCTGACATTCGCCGCGCGCGCCACCAGGGCGTCGACCACCGGATGCTTCAGGCCCGCGAGATTGGAACCGCTCGGAACATCCGCGCTTGCCGAGCCAAAGATCTGCTCGATGCCATCGATCGGCGTGGCGTCGAACATGATGCGATGCGCCATGATGTCGAAATCGAAGTCGTTCTTGCGGCTTTGATATTGCGCCGCATCGACCATCCGCATCGAGGCTTTGACGCCGATTGCCTTCAGATTGGCGATCAGCGGCGACAAGACGCGCTCGAAGGCCTGCGACTGGATGAGGAACTCCAGCGCCAGCGTCTCGCCGGATGCATTGACCAGGTCATTGCCTTTCCGCTGCCAGCCCGCCTCGGTCAGCAGGGTGGAGGCTTGGCGCAAAAGCTTGCGGTCGCGACCGCTGCCATCGGCCTCCGGCGGCATAACAGCCAGACCGAATGCTTCGGCGGGAAGCTGGTTCCGGAACGGTTCGAGCAGTGCCAATTCGGCCGGGCTGGGCAGGCCGGTCGCGGCAAAGTCCGACTTTTCGAAGAACGAGGTCGAGCGGACATAAAGCCCGAAGAACAGGTTCTTGTTGGTCCAGGGGAAGTCGAGCGCCATGCCGATCGCCTGGCGGGTGCGCGGATCGGCGAATTTGGCGCGGCGCAGGTTGAAGAACCAGCCATACATGTCTGGCCGACGCTCTGCCGGGAAGGATGGCTTTTGCACCCGGCCGTCGCGAACGGCGGGAAAATCATAGCCCGTTGCCCAGGTCTTGGACGAGACCTCTTCGCGAAACGTGATCTCGCCCTTGGCAAAGGCCTGAAACTGCACCTCGTCGTCCTGGTAGAATTCGACCCGGATACGATCGAAATTATAGGCTCCGACGGCGACCGGCAGATCCCTGCCCCAATAGTCGGCGACGCGCTGGTATTCGATCGAGCGGCCGGGGCTGACCTTGCCGACGCGATAGGGGCCGGAGCCGAGCGGCGGGTCCATGGTCGAGGCTTCGAAATCGCGACCGGCATAATAGGCTCTGGAGAAGATCGGCAGCGTCGAGGCGACGATCAGCGGCACCTTGCGGTTCTGCTTGCCGGAAAACACGATTTTGACGTCGCGCGGTCCTTCGGCGGTCACCGAAACCATCTCGCGGATCGACTGCGAGATGTCGGGATGGCCCTTCTCTTTCAGTGTCTGGAACGAAAAGACGACGTCGTCGGCCGTCAGCGCCGAGCCGTCATTAAACGTCACGCCGTCGCGCAGGCGGAACGCATAGATGTTGCGGTCTTCCGAAACGGTGACGCTCTCGGCGATCAGGCCATAGGCCGAGCCGGGCTCATCGGTCGCCGCGGCCATCAGCGTGTCGAAGCAGAGCTCGATACGGGGCGGCGCGTCGCCCCGGAAGGTGAAGCCGTTCAGCGTGTTGAAGGTGTAGGCGTTCTGATTGTAGTACCAGCTCGGCGCGGAGAAAATGAAGCTGCCGCCTTTTGGCGCATCCGCGTTCAGATAGTCGAAATGCTTGAAGTCGCTCGGATATTTGAGGTCGCCGAAGATCGAAAGCCCGTGCGCGCCGGTCGCTTCGGCCGCCGAGGCGGAGATCGGGGCCGAGAGGCCGATCCATGGAGCGGTCGCCCCCGCCGCCGCGCCTGCGAGCAGGGCGCGGCGCGTCAGGCCAGATGCGCGGTGCGGGTCGTTCAAGGCCCGTTTGCTCAAGGCTTGGCCCCCAGGGCCTTCTCCTTGGCCGGATCGATCCACCAGGAATCGGTGTCGATGCCGACATAGTCGGGCTGCTTTTCCGGAATGCCGAACTTGTTCCAGTAAGCGACGTTGATCGTGTCGCTGTACCATTGCGGCACGACATAATAATTCCACAGCAGCACGCGGTCGAGCGCGTGGGTCGCGGCGACGAGGTCTTCGCGGTTGGTGGCGAAGACGACGCGGTCGATCAGCTTGTCGATGGCCGGGTTCTTGATACCCATCAGATTACGGCTACCGGGTGCGTCGGCGGCGGCCGAGCCCCACATCTCGCGCTGCTCGTTGCCGGGCGATTGCGACTGGCCAATCACGGTCGAGACGACGTCAAAGTCGAAATCGTTGGTTCGGGCGACATATTGCGCCGTGTCGACAACGCGAAGTCGCGCGTCGATGCCAATGCGCTTGAGATTCTGGATGTAAGGCGCGACGACGCGCTCGAAGGACGGGTCGCTCTCGAGGAACTCGATGGTGAAGGGTTCGCCTGACTTGGCGTTGACCAGTCGGTTGCCCTTCAACTCCCAGCCTGCTTCCTGGAGCAGGGAGAGAGCCTTGCGCAGATTGTCGCGGAACGCCTGCGGCGTGTCGTTCACCGGCAGCTTGAACGGCGTGGTGAAGACCTCAGGCGGAACCTGATCGCGCACCGTTTCGAGGATTTCCAGTTCCTTGCCTTCCGGAAGGCCGCTGGAAGCGAGGTCGATGCCGGCGAAGTAGCTCTCGATGCGCTTGTATTTGTCGAAGAACAGCGTGCGGTTCATCGTCTGGAAATCGAAGACGTAGTTGAGCGCTTCGCGGACGCGCGGGTCCTGGAACTTGTCGCGGCGCTGGTTGAGCACATAGCCCTGCATGCGGCCGGCGGCGTGATAGGGGAAGGAGCGCTGGACCACATTGCCGCGCTTGACCGCGTCAAAATCATATTCGGTCGTCCAGCGACCGATGCGGTTCTCCTGGCGGTAGTCATCGAGACCTCCCTTCTTGAAGGCCTCCCAGGCGGCGTTCGGGTCGCGGTAATAGTCGAACTTGATGCGATCGAAATTGTTGCGGCCGACGCGGGTCGGCAGATCCGCGCCCCAATAATCCGCCACACGCTTCCAGACGATCTGGCGGCCGGGCGAGAGGGATTCGATCGCGTAGGGGCCGGAGCCGAGCGGCGCCTCGAGCGTCGACTTCGAGATGTCGCGCTTCCTGCCGCTGGCGTCCGAGCCTTCCCACCAATGCTTGGGCAGGATCGCCAGGTCGCCCATGATATTGGGCAGCTCGCGATTCCCCGCCTTGTCGAAGGTGAAAGTGATCTCGCGGTCTCCGGTGATCTCCGCCTTGGCCACATTGGCGTAGTACTTGTTGTACATCGGGCTCTGGGCCTTCAGCGTCTCGAACGACCAGATGACGTCTTCCGGCGTGATCGGCTTGCCGTCATGCCAGCGCGCCTTCGGATTCAGGCGGAATTTCACCCAGGCGAAATCATCGGGATAGCTGAGCGCTTCGGCGATCAGGCCGTAATTCGTACCGGCCTGGTCGGTCGCCTGTTCCATCAGCGTGTCGTAGAGCAGGCCGCCGCCAAATGCGCCAAAGCCGGCCGCCGGCGTGCCCTGTACGATGTAGGGATTGAGACTGTCGAACGTGCCGACGGCGGCTCGGTTCAGCGTGCCGCCCTTGGGCGCGTCCGGATTGACATAGTCATAGTGCTTGAAGCCGTCTTCGTATTTCGGCGCCCCGATCAGCGAGGTCGAGGACCGCCAGACGTCGTCGGCCATCGCGCCGGTTGTCGCAGGCAGCAGCAGCGAAAGGCTGAACAGGGCGGCGGCGACAAACTTCATGGACGCGATTCTCCGGCTGGCTACACTCATTACTAAGGCGGATCGCGCGAAGGGCAACTCCTGCGTGATCGACTGAATCGTCATCGCAATAGAAAAAGGCCGGAGAGTGATCTCCGGCCTTTTGCAATTTGTCGCAGGAATGCGTGTCGCCTAGTGCGCGGCAGGCTGATCGGCCGGGGTTGCCGGAGCCGGAGCCGGAGCCGCGGGCGCGGCCGGGGCTGCAGGCGCAGCATCGGCAGGTGCCGCCGGTGCAGGCGTTGCCGGAGCAGGCTCCGCAGCCGGTGCTGCAGGAGCAGGCTCGGCTGCCGGTGCTGCGGGAGCAGCCGGAGCGGCATCCGTCGCCGGAGCGGCCGGTGCTTCGGCGGCGGCCGGCGCTGCTTCTGCCGGAGCAGCGGCTTCAGGGGTCGGCAGCGGAACCGGATCATGCGACAGCGAGCGCAGATATGCGATCAGATTGGCGCGATCCTCGGTCTTCGGCAGGCCAGCAAAACCCATCGCCGTGCCGGGCATGTCGGCCTTCGGGCTCTTCAGGAAGTGGTAGAGGTGCTCATAGGTCCACTTCTTGCCTTCGCCGTGTGCCGTCTGCATTGGGGCGGAGTATTTGAAGCCGTCGACGGAACCGATGCCGCGATCGACGATATTGTAGAGATCCGGGCCGACCTTGGAGCCGGCGCCCTCAACGAAGTTGTGGCAGGCCGCGCACTTCTTGGCGACAGCCGCGCCGGCGTCGACATTGGCGCTGGCGAGCAGTGTCGCAATCGGCGGGTCCTGCACAACGGCCGCAGCCGGACCACCCTCGGAAGTCTGTTCAGCGACCTCGATGATGAAACCCGGCTTGGCCGGAATCGCCGGCGAATAGATCACTCCCGAGAAGATGCTCAGAGACATCACCACCAGAAGCGTAAACAGGATCGCACCGACGATCTTGTTGAGCTCGAAAGAATCCATCGGTCTTGGCCCCAGACGCTTCGAAAAGGCTATAGGGGCCGGCAGCCCCCTTGGCGCCATGTCCCCCGCATATGGCGCGGAAACTACAAGCTTTCCAGTGTTGGGTGCAATACGTATGAACGCTTCCAGATTGAGACGTTTTGACACCCGCATGCCTGTCATCGGGCAAAAATCGAGGAAAACCCAATGCGTTCCGCCTCCGAGGCCCTGGTGCTTATCCCCGCTCGCATGGCTGCGACGCGGCTGCCGGGCAAGCCTTTGGCCGATATTCACGGCGTTCCGATGATCGTTCACGTCTGGCGCCGGGCCTTTGAGGCGCAAATCGGGCCGGTTGTCGTCGCCACCGACGATCACGATATCGCCGCCGCCGTTCGTGTTGCCGGCGGCGAGGCGGTGATCACCCGCACCGATCACGAGAATGGCTCGGCCCGTATTCACGAGGCGGCGGGTATCGTCGATTCGGCACGGCACTATGATGTCATCGTCAACGTCCAGGGCGATTTGCCGACGATTGAGCCGGCTTCGATCGCCGCCTGCTTCGCACCGCTCGCCGATCCGGCCGTCGATATCGCCACCATCGCGGCGCTGATCGATCGCGACGAAGATCGCACCAACGAGAATGTCGTGAAGATCGTCGGTTCGCCGCTTTCTGCGAATCGTCTGCGCGCCCTCTATTTCACGCGCGCCACCGCGCCCTGGGGTGACGGGCCGTTACTCCATCATATCGGCCTCTACGCCTATCGCCGCGCCGCGCTCGACCGCTATGTCGCGTTGCCGCCGTCCGCGCTGGAAAAGCGCGAGAAGCTGGAGCAATTGCGGGCGCTGGAGGCGGGGATGCGCATCGACGTCGCCCTCGTTGACGCCGTGCCGCTCGGTGTCGATACTCCCGCCGATCTCGAAAGGGCGCGCAGCCTGCTTGCCGCTCCCCACGGCCGCTAGCTCCTTGTCTGGTCGCGTTTTCTTCACGCGAACCGGAACCCACTTCGCTCGAAAACGCTCGAGTCGCCAGCAATCTTGAACAGAAGTCTCAATCCCATGAAGAAGATCGTGTTCCAGGGCGAGCCTGGCGCCAATTCCCACATCGCCTGTGCCGACGTCTATCCCGACTATGAGGCCATACCAGCCGCCACCTTCGAGGATTGCTTCCAGGCGATCACGCGCGGCGAAGTCGATCTCGCCATGATCCCGATCGAGAACTCGCTCGCCGGTCGCGTCGCAGATATCCATCATCTGCTGCCGGATTCGGGCCTGCACATCATCGGCGAGTACTTCTTGCCGATTCGCTTCCAGTTGATGGCGCTCAAGGGCGCGACGCTGGAGACGATCAAGACCGTCGAAAGCCATGTCCATGCGCTGGGCCAGTGCCGCCGCATCCTGCGCGAGCATGGATATCGCGCTGTCGTCGCCGGCGACACGGCGGGTGCTGCCCGTATCATTTCCGAGACCAGCGATTTGACGCGCGCTGCGCTTGCGCCGCGATTCGCCGCAGAGATCTATGGCCTCGATATCCTGGCCGAGAATGTCGAGGACGCGGAACACAATACGACGCGCTTCGTCATTCTTTCGCGCGAACCGGCACCTGCCGCCCATGACGGCAGTCCGGTGATCACCACCTTCGTCTTCCGCGTCCGCAACATTCCGGCCGCGCTCTACAAGGCATTGGGTGGTTTCGCGACGAATGGCATCAACATGACGAAGCTGGAGAGCTACCAGCTGGACGGCCGCTTCTCGGCGACGCGCTTCTATGTCGATGTCGAGGGCCATCCGAAGGACCCGGCTTTGGCGCGCGCGCTGGAAGAGCTCGCCTTTTTCTCGGCGGAGTTGCGCATTCTCGGCGTCTACGCGGCGGCCCCGTTCCGCGCCGATGTCGTTGAGCCGCACGACTAGGGCTGCCTCATTCTGAGGCGGGCCTCAGGCCCTCAACCCAACCCTCTCCCGCAAGCCGGCGAGGGAGCTTTCTTCACCTCTCCCTGAGGGAGAGGTTTGCGCGACGCTGGCCGACTATTTTGAGGGAGTCCTCGATCATCATCCTGAGGTGCCCGGCGCAGCCGGGCCTCGAAGGAGGGTCCAGGAAACGCCCCTGACGGAGACCACGGGGGATTTTCCCGACTTCATCTACAAGTCGGAGTGCCCGCTGGATCCTCCTTCGAGGCTTCGCTCACGCGAAGCACCTCAGGATGATGGGGGAGCCGGTCGATCGCCCTGAAGCGTAAGAACGCCCGCCAAAAAAGCCCTCGCCCGCTTGCGGGAGAAGGTGGGGTGAGGGACCTTCCGTCCGTTCAGCCCGCTTCGACCCAGGCGCGAATCAGCGTGTGGGCAATGGCCATGCGCGGGGGCGTCGAAAGGCCGTCCGTATGGTCTTCGTCCAGCATCGCCCGCGTCTCGTCGCGCGAGAACCAGCGACAATCTTCCAGTTCTTCGGTGTCCGGCACGATGTCGGTCGAAATCGCCTCGGCGATGCAGCCGATCATCAGCGACATCGGGAACGGCCAGGGCTGGCTGGCGTGATACGCGACGCGGCCGATCTTGATGCCCGCTTCCTCCTGGATCTCGCGGCGGACAGCGTCTTCGATCGTCTCGCCCGGTTCGACGAAGCCGGCCAGGCAGGAATAGGTGCCGGGCGCGAATCGCGCCTGCCGGCCCATCAGGCAGCGGTCGCCATCGACCGCCAGCATGATGGCAACCGGATCGGTGCGCGGGAATTTCTGCAGGCCGCAATTCGGGCAATCGCGGCGATAGCCGCCCTGCGCCATCGTCGAGCGCGTGCCGCACCGGCCGCAATGCCGGTTCACGGCATGCCAGTGCAGCAGCGCGCGCGCCTGTGCCAGCGCGCCGAGCGTGCCGGGCTCGACCGTATCCGACAGGATGCCGCCGGAATAGGCGGCGGTCGCCAGCGTGCGCAGCGGCACGGCGTGGAAGGCGTCAACGTCGAACGAGGTTTCGTTGCCGACGATCGCGGCGATGCGGGGCGAAGATCCTTCCCAACCGAGCAGGATCGCGTCGTCCATCAGGGCGCCGAGCGCCTTGGCCTCCTTGAGGCTAAAAAGGCTTTCCGAAGTCCCGCCGGCGCGCATCATTGCTTCATCGCCGCGCAGCAGGAAGACGCGCAGGTTCGGATCGGCGAGGGCAGCGGCATAGGTCGATTCGTTGCGCCCCTCGCTGCGGCGGTCGAGCGAATTGCCGGAAAAACCGACAGTCGTGCTGGGCTCGACAGGCGGCAAGCGATCAAAGAAATTGCGGGTCATGGTGCTGCTTGATGTGCGGGATCGGTGGTCGACGAGCTTGGACTCGCCCATGAATCTGGTGATTACGCCACAGACCCCTTATCCGCGATAGCCCCGATCAAGCTTCGGGCTTGCCATTTCGATCGGGAACGACGATATGTCTCCGCGGGAGGTTGGTGGTGGACGAGCCACTCGCCAATCGGGTCAGGTCCGGAAGGAAGCAGCCCCAACGAGCCACGGCACGGGTCGCGTGCCAGCCTCCTACCTTTTTCCCAGCCATCGCGTCATCTCGATGATCAGACGGCGCGCCCTTCGGGGTGTGCTAAGGTCGGGAAAGCATGCCCGCGAGGGCAGCGCGAAATGGGCTTGGACAACAGGACGGTAGCGGGCGACGCATGGACGGCGGTGATCTTTCCAGCAACCCGAAGGACGGCGCGAACGGCGCCTACCGCGTGCTTGCGCGCAAATACCGGCCCCGCAGCTTTGACGATCTCGTCGGCCAGGAGCCGATGGTTCGCACCCTCAAGAACGCCTTCGAGACCGGCCGCATCGCGCAGGCCTACATGCTCACGGGCGTTCGCGGTGTCGGCAAGACGACGACGGCCCGCATTCTCGCCCGTGGCCTGAACTATTCCATTCCCGGCCAGGTCGACCGCCCGACCATCGACATGCCGACCCTTGGCGTCCATTGCGCCGAGATCATGGAAGGCCGCCATGTCGACGTGCTCGAGATGGATGCGGCTTCCAATAACGGCATCGACAACATCCGCGAGATCATCGAGGCCGTGCGCTACAAGCCGGTCACGGCGCGCTACAAGGTCTACATCCTCGACGAAGTGCACATGCTGTCCGGTGCTGCCTTCAACGGCCTGCTGAAGACGCTCGAAGAGCCGCCCGAGCATGTGAAGTTCATCTTCGCTACGACCGAAATCCGCAAGGTTCCCGTTACCGTCCTGTCGCGCTGCCAGCGCTTTGACCTGCGTCGGATCGAATCGGATCGGCTGATCGGCCTGCTGCGCTCGATAACCGAGAAGGAGCAGGTCGAGATCGGCGACGACGCGCTGGCTATGATCGCCCGCGCCGCCGAAGGTTCGGCGCGTGATTCGCTGTCGCTGCTCGATCAGGCGATTGCCCATGGTGCCGGCGCGATCTCGCCCGAGGACGTGCGGGGCATGCTCGGCCTCGCCGACCGCGCCCGTATCATCGACCTGTTCGAGGCTTTGATGGGCGGCCGCATCGCGGAAGCGCTGGCGCTGCTCAAGGAACAATATGACATTGGCGCAGATCCGGCCGTCGTGCTGCAGGATCTGGCTGCCTTTACCCATGCTGTGACGCGCTTCAAGGTCGTGCCGGATAGCGGCGAGGACGCCGCTCTGCCGCAGGAAGAACGGGTTCGCGGTCGGGCCTTGGCCGAAGTCGTTTCGCTCCGCGTTTTGGCGCGCGCCTGGCAGATGCTCTTGAAGGGCATCGAGGAAGTGTCAAGCTCGAGCCGGCCCCTGGCCGCCGCCGACATGGTTCTCATTCGCATTGCTCATGCCGCCGACCTGCCGACGCCGGACGAGGCGCTGCGCCTGTTGAAAAGTGGGGGGTTCTCGGCCGCTTCGCCGGGCGGCGCTGCGCCGCAGATTTCGCATCAACCGTCTTCCGCGCCGCAATCGTCAGGCGGTTCGAACGGTGGCCCGGTCGGCCAGATGCGCACCATCACCAACACGTCGCCAATGCCGGCTGCTACCATGGCGCAGCCGATGGGCGCGCCGCAGGCGAAGGCCGAGCCGGCGATCCGCTTCCAGCGCTTCGAGGATCTCGTCGCCTATGTCGGGCTGAAGCGCGACATCCCGTTGAAGCTGGCGCTCGAACAGCAGGTCAAGCCGATCCGCTTCGAGGCCGGCCTGCTGGAATTCGAGCCGACGCCGGATGCGCCGCGCACGCTGGCGCAGGATCTCGGCCGCAAGCTGACCGACTGGACCGGCGACCGCTGGGTGGTGGCGCTGGGCCGTGGTGCGACCGAGCCGACGATCGCTGAGGCGCGTGCCTTCGCCAAGGACAAGGCGCGCTCGGACGCCGCCGCTGATCCGCTGGTCGCCGCCGTGCTGTCGCGCTTTCCGGGCGCCAAGATCGTCGATATCCAGATCCGCGGCGCCGAAGAGCCCGAGGGCCTGCCGTCGCCGGCCGTTCCGGTCGACAATCCGGACGAAGCGCCCGATCCCGACGACGATTGATCCGTCGAACTTCCATCCATTCGAACCAGGAGAACCCGCATGCGCGACATTCTCGGCATGATGAGCAAGGCCAAGGAACTGCAATCCAAGATGCAGGACATGCAGGCCGAAGTTGCCAACATCGAGGTTGAAGGTTCGGCCGGCGCCGGCCTCGTCACGGTTGTGATGACCGCCAAGGGCGACCTGCGCAAGCTGACCATCGATCCGTCGCTGTTGAAGCCGGAAGACGTCGAGATCCTCGAGGACCTGATCATTGCCGCCCATGCCGATGCGCGCGCCAAGGCCGAGCGCACCATGGCTGAGAAAATGGAAGCCCTGACGGGCGGCCTCGGCCTGCCGGCTGGTCTCAAGCTGCCGTTCTAGTCTGACGGAGAAGGGGCGAATGCATCGGCTTTCGTCCTTTTCGTTCCGCATAGCCAAGTAGAAAAATGTCGCGCAGCACTGCCGGTCCCGAGATCGAACGCCTGATCCAGCTTTTGGCGAGACTGCCCGGTCTTGGGCCGCGTTCGGCCCGGCGCGCGGCGCTGGCGCTGGTCAAGAAGAAGGACCAGCTCTTGGTGCCGTTGGCGGGCGCGATGACCGTCGCGGCCGAGCGTATCCTGACCTGCTCTGTCTGCGGCAACATCGATACGGCAGATCCCTGCACGCTCTGCACCGATCCGACACGCGACTCGAAGACGATCATCGTCGTCGAGGATGTGTCGGATCTCTGGGCGCTGGAGCGGGCCGGCGCCATGAAGGCGCGCTACCATGTGCTCGGCGGCACGCTCTCGCCGCTCGACGGCGTCGGGCCGGAGGATCTCAACATTGAATCGCTGGTCGGACGGTGTTCGACGGGCGAGGTGTTGGAAGTGATTCTAGCGGTCAACGCCACCGTCGACGGCCAGACGACCGCGCACGTCATCACCGACCGCCTGACCGGGACACCGGTCAAGGTCTCGCGACTTGCGCATGGCGTTCCGGTCGGCGGCGAACTCGATTATCTCGACGAGGGCACGCTCGCCGCCGCCATCCGCGCCCGCACGCCTTTCTAAGGCGGCCGCTTTCACGGAAGTTTTCTCGCCCGCTGCCGTAGAGGGGGCGGGATAGCCACTTGTCATCACGGGGGAACGAGCATGCCGTCCGAAATACCCGACGTCGCCATTCTGCTGGAAGCCCACCGCTTCTGGTTCGAGGAACTGGTTGCCGGCGTCGATGCGCCGGCCGAGCGGGTGAAGGTCTGGTTTTCGCGCCGCGACGCCACCGACGACGCTTGCCGCGTGCGATTTGGCGATCATCTCGATGCCGTCGCCGAGACGGATTGGCCGTTCGAGACGCTGCCGCCGGCGGCCGGGATCGGCTTCGTGCTGTTCCTCGACCAGTTTCCGCGCAACCTGTTTCGCGAGGATGGCCGCGCCTATGCCTATGACGCACGCGCCCGGGCGGCGGTGCGGCGGCTGATCGCCGGCGGGGTCGCGCGGTTCACGCCGATCGAGCGCGTCTTCCTCTATCTGTCGTTCGAGCACAGCGAGGAACTGGTGGACCAGGATCTTTCGGTCGAGCTGTTCGAGGCCCTTCTGGCCGAGGTGCCGGAGGCCGAGAAGGAGACCTATCGCTCGTTCGTCGACTACGCCGAGAAGCATCGCGACCTGATCCGCCGCTTCGGCCGCTTCCCGCACCGCAACGCCGATCTCGGCCGCGCCTCGACGCCGGAAGAGATTGAGTTTTTGAAGGACGGGCGCGGGTACTAAAGGAAGCTGTGTCACACTCGAACGGGGGACATACCTCACCTCTCCCTGAGGGAGAGGTCGACGGCCAAAGGCCGGCGGGTGAGGGTTTACGGCCTCACCGGATGGTTTCCTAAACCCTCACCCGGAGCTTCGCTCCGACCTCTCCCTCAGGGAGAGGTGAGGGACTGAACTCGACAATCAGGTTCACCACCAGCCAGATATGACCTACTCCCCGGCCAAGAGATCCGGCTGGCGGTCATAGGCGGGCGAACCTTCGTCGCCGAATTCCAGCGCCTCGATCTTCGCGCCGCGCGCGCTGAGCTTGCGGGTCGAGATCAGGATGTCGTCGATATCCCTGGACGCCAGGTCGAAATGCGTCTTCAGCTTGAGGACGCGGTCGTTCACCCGGCCGACATCCTCCATCAGCTTCATCACCTCGCCCTGGATCAGATGCGCCTGCTCGCGCATGCCGGCATCCTTCAGCACGGACTGAATGACCTGGATCGACAGCATCAGCAGCGACGGCGAGACGATGACGATGCGCAACCGGTGTGCGCCCTGGATCAGATCCTCGAAGCGCTCGTGGATGTCGGCGAAGATCGATTCGGACGGCACGAACATGAAGGCCGTGTCCTGAGTCTCGCCGGGGATCAGATAGCGCTCGGCGATGTCCTTCAGGTGCTTGGTAACATCGCGGCGGAACTGTGTCTCGGCGGCGCGCGTCAGCTCAGGCCCCTCGGCGGCGCGGATCGCGTTCCAGGCTTCGAGCGGGAACTTGGCGTCGACGACCAGCCCGGCCGCGCCATTCGGGAAGGCGACGACGCAATCCGGTCGGTTGCCGTTCGAAAGCGTCGCCTGGAACTGGTAGCCGCCCATCGGCAGGCCGTCCTGGACGATCGCCTCCATCCGCGCCTGGCCGAAGGCGCCGCGCGTCTGCTTGTTGGCGAGGATGTGCTGCAGCCCGACCACCTGGCTCGAAAGCTCGGTGATGTTGCGCTGCGCCGTGTCGATGACGGCGAGGCGTTCATTCAGTTTCGTGAGGTTTTCATGGGTGTTGCGGGTCGATTCGACCATGGTCTGGCCGATGCGGTGGCCAAGCCCGTCCATGCGGTTTGACAGCCCGTGCAGCAGCTCCGATTGCCGCGAACCAAAAACCTCCGCCATGGTCTGCATCCGGCCGGTCATCTCGCTCTGGATGCGCACCAGTTCGCCGATCCGGCGTTCGAATTCGCCGCCCAGCATCGCCTGTTCCGCCTCCGCCGCGTCGCGCCGGCTCATGCCGCGCCAGACCACGATCAGCACGAAGAAGAGCAGCGCGACGCCAAGGGCGGCGGCTGCCAGCACCAGCATGGCGACGGTGATCGGCCGATCGCCGACGGAGAAGAGGACATCCTGCATGGCCCCTTCATAGCAGATTCGCGTGCCAAGACGAGATCAAAACAAGAACATGGGCGCAATCGATACGCCCGTGCCCCATCATTCCTCGTTGACCGACCCGGCTGCATCTCTTATCTGAAACGGCTTAATCTGAGGTTTTCATGGCCCTACTCGACATCATCACACTGCCGGACGCGAAGCTGAGGCTCGTCAGCGAGCCGGTCGAGCGCATCGACGACGAATTGCTGCGCTTCATGGACGACATGCTGGAGACGATGTACGAGGCGCCGGGCATCGGCCTCGCCGCGATCCAGGTCGGCGTGCCGCGCCGCATCGTCACCATCGACGTCTCCGGCCGCGAGGAGGGCAGCAAGCCCGCGCCGCTGTTCCTGATCAATCCGGAAATCGTGACGAGCTCCGACGACCGTTCGGTCTATGAAGAGGGTTGCCTGTCGATCCCGGATTATTATGCCGAGGTCGAGCGCCCCGCTTCCGTGCGCCTGCGCTATCTCGATCGCGACGGCAAGCTGCAGGAAATCGAGGCCGACGACATCCTCGCTACCTGCGTGCAGCATGAAGTCGACCATCTCGATGGCAAGCTGTTCATCGATTATTTGTCCCGCCTGAAGCGCGACATGGTGATCAAGAAATTCGTCAAGGCTGCCAAGACGGGCATCCGGCCGGAATTCAAGTCGCATACGCCTGAAGAGATGTGAGGCGGATATGAGCCTCCGCGTCGTCTTCATGGGCACGCCCGACTTCTCCGTGCCCACGCTGGTCGAGATCATCGGCCAGGGACACGAGGTCGTCGCCGTCTATTCGCAGCCGCCGCGCCCGGCCGGTCGTGGCATGGCCGAGCGCAAGTCGCCGGTGCACGAGACGGCGGAGCGCTTCGGCATCCCCGTCTTCACGCCGAAATCGCTGAAGGGCGCCGACGAGCAGGAGGCCTTTGCCTCGCTCGACGCCGATGTCGCTGTTGTCGTCGCCTATGGCCTGATCCTCCCGCAGGCGATCCTCGACGCGCCGCGCGAAGGTTGCCTCAACCTGCATGCCTCGCTGCTGCCGCGCTGGCGCGGCGCCGCGCCGATCCACCGCGCCATCATGGCCGGCGATGCCGAGACCGGCGTCATGGTCATGCGCATGGAGGCAGGTCTCGATACCGGCCCCGTCGCCATGGCCGAGAAGATTGCCATTGCGCCCGACATCACCACAGGCGATCTGCACGACAAGCTCGCCCGGCTCGGCGCGGATTTGATGGTTCGGGCGCTCGCCGCCGCCTTGCGCGGCAGCCTCGATGCCGTGCCGCAGGCGGAAGAGGGTGTCACCTACGCCTCGAAGATCGACAAGGCCGAGGCCCGGATCGACTGGTCGAAGCCTGCCACGGATGTTCACAATCACATCCGAGGCCTGTCGCCGTTCCCGGGCGCCTGGTGCGAAATGACCTTTGGCGACAAGGTCGAACGCGTAAAAGTGCTGCGCTCGACGCTGGCAACCGGTTCTGGTGCGCCTGGGGCGGTGCTGGACGAGCAACTGACCATTGCCTGTGGCGAAGGCGCTGTCCGGCTGGTCGAGGTGCAGCGCGCCGGCGGCAAGCCGTTGCGGGCTACTGATTTCTTGCGCGGAGCATCGGTCGAAGCCGGTGCTCTCATCGGCTAGCCGATGCCTCGTTACAAAATCCTGATCGAATATGACGGCACGCCCTATGCGGGCTGGCAGCGTCAGAAAAACGCCCCCTCCGTGCAGCAGGCACTGGAAGCCGCCATCAAGCGGTTTACCGGCGAGGATGTGCTGACCTTTGGCGCCGGGCGCACCGATTCCGGCGTGCATGCGACGGGGCAGGTCGGCCATTTCGATCTCTCCGGCGAGTGGACCGGTCGCCGGATTCGTGACGCCATGAACGCTCAGCTGCGTCCTGCGCCGATCGCGATCCTTGAAGCCGAGCCGGTCGACGACAGTTTTGATGCGCGCTATTCGGCGGTGAAGCGGCACTATGTCTACCGCGTCATCGACCGACGCGCACCGGCGGCGCTCGAGATCAACCGGGTCTGGGATGTGCGAAAGCATCTCGACATTGACGCGATGCAGGAAGCCGCCAACTCGCTGCTTGGCTGGAACGACTTCACGACGTTTCGCTCGACGGATTGTCAGGCCCTGAGCCCGATGAAGACGCTGGACAAGCTGGACGTCCGGCGTGAGGGCGACCAGATCCTGTTCGAGGTCTCGTCGCGCTCGTTCCTGCACAATCAGGTGCGGTCGATGGTCGGCACGCTGAAAAAGGTGGGCGAGGGCAGTTGGCCCGTCGGCCGTGTCGCCGAAGTGCTGGAAGCACGCGACCGCAAAGCCTGTGGCCCGGTGGCCCCGGCAGGTGGTCTCTATCTGGTCCGCGTGGACTATGCCTCAGGCACCGAACAGCTTGCTGAAGATGCCGCTGAGGATGAGGCTTAGCGCCAGGTCAGCGCCTACCAGGCCGATCCGGAAGGCGACCGGGCCGCCGAGCGTCGCGCCGACAATCTGGTAGTGATAACGCAGCATGACGCCGATCACGGCCAGCGAGACGATGGCGGCGAACTCGATCGGCACCACGCCGAGCCCCGCCAGCAGCGCGATCAGCGCCTGCGGCGCCGCCATGATGACCGATGCCCAGTTCCGCACGACGATATAGGACGCGTAACTGCGCGCGATGCCGAGCCGCTTGGCGAAAATCGCCAGCAGAACCGGCATGGCGGTCCAGTCGAGCAGGAGGTCGAGGCCGCGCGACACGATGAACATCCCGTCGGTCGGTCCGGCGATGGTGACGTCTTCGGGGCGCAGCCGATGCTCGACGGCGATGCTGATCGCAAAGAAGGGCAGCATGTAGAGGATCGCGCCGAACGAGCGCCAGAAACCGTCGACGCTGAAATCGAAACGCCGCAGCCCGTCGCGCCGGCCGAGAAAGAACTCGAGCGCGCCGATCAGCGCGCTGGAGGCGGATGGGCTGATCATCGGGCTGCCGCCGTCACGCAAAATACTGGTCGAGAAAGCCGCGATAGATTGCCGTGAGCGCCACGAGATCGGCAACCGCCACCCGCTCGTCGATCTGGTGCATGGTCTGGCCGACCAGTCCGAACTCGACCACGGGACAATAATCCTTGATGAAGCGGGCATCCGATGTGCCGCCACTGGTCGAAAGCGCCGGGCGGCGGCCGGTCGTCTCTTCGACCGCGTCCGACAGCGTGCCGATCAGCTTCTCCGAATGAGTCAGGAACGACGCGCTGCCGGTCGGCACCAGATCGAGTTCGAAGACGATCTCGTTGCCGGCCGCGTCCTGGAGCCGGTTCAGCAGCCAGGCTTCCAGCGTGTCGCGGTTCCACTCGTCGTTGAAGCGGATGTTGAAGCGGGCGCTGGCCTCGGCCGGGATGACATTCCATGCCGTGTTGTCGACGGTGAGCCCGACGAATTCGAGATTCGAGGCATCAAAACGTTCATTGCCGTGATCGAGCGCTTCCGCAGTCAGCCGGCGGATCAGCTTCATCAGTTGCGGGATCGGGTTTATCGCCAGATGCGGATAGGCAACATGGCCCTGACGACCCTGTACGGTGATCGTTCCGGAGAGGCTACCGCGCCGTCCGACCTTGATGGCATCGCCGAGCGCCTGCGGGTTGGTCGGTTCGCCGACGATCGCCGCGTCAAAACGATGGCCGCGCTTGGCCGCCCAGTCGAGCAGCTTGACCGTGCCGTTGATCGAAGGACCTTCCTCGTCGCCGGTGATCAGCAGCGAGATCGTTCCCTGCTGCAACCTGTCCTCGGCGAGGAAATCGAGCGCCGCCGCCGCGAAAGCAGCGATGCCGCCCTTCATATCGACCGCGCCGCGGCCATACAGAATGCCGTCCACGATGTCGCCGGAGAACGGGCCATGCTGCCAATGCGCTTCGTCGCCGGGCGGCACCACGTCGGTGTGGCCGGCAAAGACGAAGTGCGGCGCGCCGCTGCCGATGCTGGCGAACAGGTTTTCGACGTCCGGCGTGCCGGCCTCGGAAAACACCGGCCGATCGACGGTGAATCCGGCTTCGGTCAGGACGCTGTCCAGATAGGCGAGCGCCCCGCCTTCAGCCGGCGTCACCGACGGGCAGCGGATGAGGTCTTGCAGGATGCGAATGGGGTCGCTGGCCATGGCATTGGGTCCTGCTGGAGCGGTGTCGAGCGAAGCGGGTGTTGGTTCGCGTGAAGAGAACGCCAACCAACAGGGAGCTAGTTCATTTCATCGTTTGGTGAAACGGCGAAATAAACTAGTCGCGAAGCAGCTCGTTGACGCTGGTCTTCGAGCGGGTCTTGGCGTCGACCTTCTTGACGATTACGGCGCAATAGAGCGACGGGCCGGGCTGGCCGTTTGGCAGGTTCTTGCCGGGCAGCGAGCCGGAGACGACAACGGAGTAGGGCGGTACGCGGCCGATATGGATCTCGCCCGTCTCGCGGTCGATGATCTTGGTCGAAGCGCTGATGAACACGCCCATCGAAATGACGGAGCCTTCGCCGACGATGACGCCCTCGACGACTTCGGAACGGGCGCCGATGAAGCAATTGTCTTCGATGATGGTCGGGCTGGCCTGCAGAGGCTCAAGCACGCCGCCAATGCCGGCGCCGCCGGAAAGATGGACGTTCTTGCCGATCTGGGCGCAGGAGCCGACGGAGGCCCAGGTGTCGACCATGGTGCCGGAATCGACGTAGGCGCCGAGATTGACGAAGGACGGCATCAGGATGACGTTCGGGGCGATATAGGCCGAGCGACGGACGACGGAGCCCGGTACGGCGCGGAAGCCAGCCTTGGTGAACTCGTCCGGGCCCCAGCCTTCAAACTTGGTCGGCACCTTGTCCCACCAGGTCGAGTTGTTCGGCGCGCCGGGGACCGGCGCCATGTCGTTCAGGCGGAAGGAGAGCAGCACAGCCTTCTTCAACCAGTCATTGATGACCCAATCGCCATCGATCTTTTCCGCGACGCGAACCTGGCCGAGATCGAGCAGGCCGAGCGTGGTCTCGACCGTCGAGCGGATGGCGCCCTGCGTCGCGGGGCTGATGCTCGCGCGATCCTCGAAGGCGGCTTCGACGGTGGACTTCAGGGCGGCGAGGTCGTGCGTGGTCATCGTTCTTCCTTGGCAACGAGCATCTTCCGGCGCGTGCGCGGCCGGAACGGTTCGGGCCGGACGATATCGGGCAATCGGGGGAAGTCAACGCGCAAGGCGTGGAGGCGGCTGTTTTCGCGCGCCGGGTGGCCGATAGAGGGCTCTGGGCGTGAGGAAGAAGGAGTTGGTCGAGAAGCGGTCCCTGCCGGCAGGGGCGACCGGCAGGGACGTTCGGTCAAAACTGCAGCGTTACGCCGCCGACGATCGTCCGGCCGCGACCATTCTGGTCGGTCGAGTCGCCGGACACGGCAGGGCTATAGGCGACGTCGGTCAGGTTCTCGACATTGACGAAGGCGGTCGCACGCTCGCTCGCCTTGTAGGAGGCGTAGAGGTCGTAGAGCGTGTAGCCGTCCTTCTCGCCCGTATCGCCGAAGCCGGTGGCAAAGCGGCTGCCGCTGACACGGTTCATCTTGCCGCCGATGGTCAGCGCCTTGTCGAACAAGCGGATGCCGATATCGACGGTCGAATAGTCCTCCGGCAGGAAGGTGCTGTCGCCATTGCCGATGCCGGCGCCCCAGCCAACCGGCTGGTTCATGTCGGAGAAGGTCATTCCGAGGTTCACATAGGCGAAGCCGGCGTCGTATCCGCCCTCGATCTCGACGCCGCGCGAGTGCGTCGTCCCCGGAACATTGACCCAGATCGCCCGCTGGTAGGGATCGCCTGGCAGCGTCAGCAGGTCGTTGACGATGTAATTTTCGATCGCCATGTCGAAATAGTTGACCTTCAAGCGAAGCGCGTCGTTCTCCAGCAGCAGGTCGTTCTTCAGCACGTTGGCGCCGACTTCCCAGCCCTTGCTGGTCTCGGGCTCCAGATAGAAGTTGGAGTACTGGCCGCCGCCGACGCCGGCGCCGATCGGCACCAGGGCCCAGAGCGCCTCGCGCGCCGATGGCGGGCGATAAGTGTGGGCATAGGTGACATAGGGCTGCAGCCAGTCGAACGGCTTCGCGGACAAGGTGATCTTCGGGTTCAGCGAATTACCGTCGCGCGAGACGTCGACATTGCCGCCGGTGTCCGGGCAGAAGCCGACGCCTGCCGTGCACGGGCTCTGGTGGCCGGACAGCGTCCAATAGTCGTAGTTCAGCCCGCCGTTCAGCTCGAACATGCCCCAGTTCAGGCCGACATCGGTGAAGGCGCGCGCCTTCTCCATGGTTCCCGGCGGGTTGGCGCCGCGGTACTGGTTGACGGTGTAGTCGTCCGACGTATAGGCGCCGCCATAGGTCCAGTTCAGCCCGATCGTGTCGGTCAGGTTGAATCGGCTGGTATTGGCGATATCGAAGCCGAGGCCGACCGCTTCGGTCTCGCGAAAGCGATAGGAACCGCCGAACGTCGGGTCGTAGACCATGTCGGTCTTGTTGTAGAAGGCGTTGATCTTCAGGTCGATCCAGTTGCTGTCCGGATCGTAGTGGTAGTTGGCCGTGTAGGTGGCGTTCTTCACACCCCAGTCATAGCCGGAGACGATGAAGGCGTTGTCGTACCAGCGGCCGCCGAGCTTCAGATCATGCTCGTCATTCGGCTGATAGTGCAGCTTGACGAGGCCGGAGGTGGGCGAGTTGCTGGCGTCGGGCGTGTTCATGACGCCGTTGTCGCCGCGCCGGTAGTTTTCATGCTCGCTGTAGGACAGCGCGCCCATGATGCTGGCAGTGCCGAAATCCGGCAGGGAGGCGCGGGCGCCGCCGGCGATCATGCTCGAGAAGCCGAAGCCGTTGCTGCCGGTCTTGAGCCGGGTCATGACGCCGACGTTTTGGCCATCCAGGACGACGTCCTCGAAGTCGAGGGTGCGGAAGTTCACCGCGCCTGCCAGCGCGCCCATGCCATTGGCGCCGTTGACCGCGCCGCGCTCGACGCCGATGCCGGCCAGCAGGATGGTGTCCATGTAGAGCAGTTCGCCACCGGACGAGCCGTGGCCGGCAGTGTTGCGGAAGGTCTGCGGCACGCCGTCGATCATCGTCTTGACGCGGCCGTCCGACTCGAAGCCGCGGATGTTGACCGCGACACCCGGCTGGCTCGAGGTGATGCGCGTAAATGTGCCGGGGATTGAGCGGATGATGGCGTTTGCGTCGCCGCCGAACTTTTCCTGCACGACATCGCCGTCGACGACGCTGACGCCGCCTGGTGTCATGTAGGGTGCATCCATCACCGATCCGGCCGTCACGGTGATCGGCTCCAGCACAGTCTGGCCCTGGGATTCGCGCTTCTTCCTGGCAGCAGCTTCCTTGGTGTCCTCCGGTTCGGCAGCCGTCGTCGTTGCTGACGCGCTCTGTGCATAGGCAACGGTGCCAGGGAGTAACGTCAAAGATGTCGCGAGGATTGTCGTGGACAACAAAAGGTGTGCCACACTCACAGCGTGAGGGTGCAAAATAGCCTCCATCAGTAAATAGGGGAGACCAGTTGCTGGCTTTTCAATCTAAAGTCGCTGGCTGCTGGCAGGTGTGGCGCTGATTATGGCGACGGCTGACGCGAGTCAACGAATTGACGGAATTATGATCTATTATTGTTCAAAGGTTGGGTGGTATATTGTAAGTATTATTAGTATAGTTCGGATCTGTGCTGACGCAGCGTTTCGGGAACGCTTGACGCAGCGGTGGGCTCGCTTGCCCATGGGAGGCGCGAGCCGGGACCTGGCAGGCATTTCACGAATGCGGCTCACGGCAGAGGGATGGCGCCATCAGCGGAAAACGGTGGATGCAGGCAGGACTGTGGCGCTTCTGCCACGGTGATCGGCCGCCAGGCCATCAGGGGCGGGGAGCGATTCGGCCCAGGAAAACGCCGAGATCATCGGTCAGATGATCGATGTGGCCGGTGTTGGCGGCCGCTTCCCACGCTTCGACGGGAACGGCCCCAGTGCCGCGTGGAACCACGAGAACCGTTGCCATGCCGAGTGATTTCGGCACTTCGAGATTGCGCGGCAGATCTTCGAACATCACGGCCGAGGCGGGATCGATGTCGTTGTCGCTCAGGAAGCGAGCATAGGTGTCGGGATGTGGTTTGGGGACGAAGCCAGCGCGGACGATGTCGAAGATGTCGTCGAAGGGCGCGTCGAAGCCGATCCGGCTCAGGATTCGTTCCGCATGGCTCCTCGAACCATTGGTGAAGATGAAGCGTCGGCCCGGCAGCCGCGCAATTGCCGCGACAAGCGCGGGATCGGGCGTCAGCACCGAATGGTCGATGTCGTGGACGTAATCGAGGAAAGCATCCGGCGTGATGCCGTGCTCCACGATCAGCCCGCGCAGCGTGGTGCCATGGCGGCGGTAGTAATCCGCCCGCACGAGCGCTGCCGCCTCGGGCGAAATGGCCAGAAAGCCCTGCAGATAGAGAAGGATGCGCTGGCTGACCTGTCCAAACAGGCCGCTATGGCTTGGATAGAGCGTGTCGTCGAGGTCGAAAACCCACGAGCGGATGTCGGCGAACCGGGCGAGCGCCGGGTCCGTCGACAGCGGGTTTTCGGACATCCGACCGATCAGCGCTTGATCAGCGTGCCGGCGCCGCGCTCGGTGAAGAGCTCAAGCAGGACGGCATGTGGCGTCTTGCCGTCGAGGATGACGACACCCTCGACGCCGCGGTCGAGCGCCTCGATGCAGGTCTCGACCTTCGGGATCATGCCGCCTGTGATGGTGCCGTCGGCGATCATCGCCCGCGCCTCGGCAACCGACAGTTCCTTGATCAGCTGCTTGTTGCGATCCAGCACGCCGGGGACGTCGGTGAGGAACAGCAGGCGGGTCGCGTCGAGCGCGCCGGCAATGGCGCCGGCAAAGGTGTCGGCGTTGACATTATAGGTCTCGCCGTCCTCGCCCGCGCAAACAGGCGCCAATACGGGGATGATCTCGGACTTGGCCAGCACTTCCAGCACTTCGGTGCGAACCCGCGTCGGCTCGCCGACGAAGCCAAGGTCGATGACACGTTCGATGTTGGAATCAGGGTCGATGACGGTGCGCGTCAGGCGCTTTACCGTCACCATGTTGCCGTCCTTGCCGGTCAGGCCGATGGCGCGGCCGCCCGCTTCGGTGATCGTCTGCACGATCTCCTTGTTGATCGATCCGGCAAGAACCATCTCGACGACCTCGACGGTCGCCTTGTCGGTGATGCGCATGCCGGCCGCCCATTCGGACTTGATGCCGAGTCGGTTGAGCATGGCATTGATCTGCGGACCGCCACCATGGACGACGACCGGATTGATGCCGGCGAGCTTCAGAAGTGTGATGTCTTCGGCAAAGGCCTTGCCGAGTTCTTCCGAACCCATGGCATTGCCGCCGAACTTGACCACCACGGTCTTCTCGTCATAGCGCAGCATGTAAGGCAGCGCGGTGGCGATCAGTCGTGCGGTCAGCACGGGGTCGGTGCTGTCCTCAACCCGCATATCCATCCTCAAATCTCCGCTCCGCTGCACAAGGGCAGCGCTCTATAGCGATTTCGCGATGGCGGAACAATGACGGCGGCGGCTCGCCGCGCATCTTTGTCAGGTCGCGAGCTGGGCGATTTCGGCGCGCAGAAGATCCATGCCCTCGCCTGTCTCCGAAGAGGTGGCGATGACGATCGGAAAGGCGGCAGGACGCTTGGCGATGGCCACTTCCGTCGCTGCCTTGACGCGGGCGAGTTCGCCCGTCTTCAGCTTGTCCACTTTCGTCAGCACGATCTGGTAGGAGACCGCCGTTTCGTCGAGCAGATTGAGCGTCAGCATGTCGTTCGCCTTCAGCCCATGGCGCGAATCGATCAGCACATAGACGCGGCGCAGGCTGACCCGCCCCCGGAGGTAGTCCCGGATCATCCGGTTCCACGCATCGACGAGCTTCTTCGGGGCCTCGGCATAGCCATAGCCCGGCATATCGACGATCGACAGGCCGCTATTGGAGGTGAAGAAGTTCAGCTCCTGCGTGCGACCCGGCGTGTTCGACGTGCGAGCCAGGCCGATGCGGTTGGTCAGCGCATTGATCAGCGACGACTTGCCGACGTTCGAACGACCCGAGAAGGCGATTTCCGCCACGTCGATCGGCGGAAGATGCCCGATCGTGGGCACGCTCATCACGAACTCCCAGGCTTTGGCGAAGAAGAGTCGTCCCGCTTCGATACGGTCGATCTCTTCCTGATCGATCTCCGGCATTAGCTCTTGGCCTTTGTTGGTACGGTGGTCTTGTCGCCACCGTCCTTGGGCTTCTTCTTGAAGGTCGACATGATGTTGCCGAGCAGGTTCACGTCGACGCCCTGGCGCCGCATGATCACCCACTGCTGCGCAATCGACAGCGTGTTGTTCCAGGCCCAGTAGATCACCAGTCCGGCGGGGAACGTGCCGAGCATGAAGGTGAAGATCACGGGCATCCAGTTGAAGATCACCTGCTGCGCCGGGTCGGCCGGAGCCGGATTGAGGCGCATCTGGACCCACATGGTCACGCCCATGATCAACGGCCAGATGCCGATCATCAGCATGTGCGGCGGCGTCCAGGGGATCAGGCCGAACAGGTTGAACAGCGTGGTCGGATCCGGCGCGGACAGATCGCGGATCCAGCCGAAGAACGGCGCGTGCCGCATTTCGATGGTGACGAAAATCACTTTGTAGAGCGAGAAGAAGACCGGGATCTGGATCAGCACCGGCCAGCAGCCGGCGAGCGGATTGATCTTTTCCTTCTTGTAGAGCGCCATCAGCTCCTGCTGCTGCTTCACCTTATCGTCGGCGAAGCGCTCGCGCAGGGCTGCCATTTCCGGCTGCACCTTCTTCATCGCGCTCATCGACTTGTACGACTTGTTGGCGAGCGGGAAGAACACGGCCTTGACGACCACGGTGACGAGCAGGATGGCGACGCCGAAATTGCCGAACAGCCTGAAGAAATAGTCCATCAGGTAGAACAGCGGCTTGGTGAAGAAGTAGAACATGCCCCAGTCGATCAGCAGGTCGAACCGGTCGATGTTGAGGCTGGTCTGGTAGTTCTGGATCACCGACACCTGCTTGGCGCCGGCGAACAACAGGCCCTCGGCCGTCGCCGTGCTGCCGGGCTCGACGGTGATCGGCGCGCTCTGGAAGTCGGTCTGGTACAACGGCGTCGCGCCGCCGACATGGCTGAACTTCGCGTCGAACGTCTTGGCGCCGCGCGGAACAACGGCGGCAGCCCAATACTTGTCGGTGATGCCGAGCCAGCCCGCCGTGATGCCCTGGAAGCTGGAAGGGCCGTCTTCGCGAAGGTTCTTATAGGTGAACTCCTGCAAGCCCTTCTCGCCAAGAACGCCCAGCGGGCCTTCATGCAGGATGTAGTAGCCGGCGACATGCGGTTCGCCGAGGCGCGTGACGCGGCCATATGGCGACATGGTGACAGGAGCGCCTGTCGCGTTGGCGACCTCGTCCTTGACCGTGAACATGAACTCGCGATCGACCGAGATGGTCCGGGTGAAGGTAAGGCCGGCGCCATTGTCGAAGGAGAGGGTAACGGGCGTCTCGACCGTCAGCTTGGCGTCTGCCGGCGCGGTCCAGAGAGTGTCCGGTCCCGGTGCGACGACGCCGGCGGGAGCGACCCAACCGAACTCGCCGAAAAAGCCGTCCGGCCCGTTGGAGGGCGACAGCAGAATGATGGTCGGGCTGTTCGGCTCGACCGTTTCGCGGAAACCGTCGAGATGCAGATCGTCGAGGCGGCCGCCCTTCAGATTGATCGAGCCGGTGACGGAAGGCGTGTCGATGGCGACGCGGGGGCTGGTGGCAAGCGCGGCGTCGCGCGTCAGGAGCGCGCCGACGGGCGGCTGCGCCGGAGCGGCGCCGGGCGCGGCAGAGTTGGCGTTGGCCGCGGCAGTGCTGCCCGCGTCCAGCTGTTGCTGCGTCTGCGTAATCTGGCGGGTCTGCTCAAGCTGCGGGCCCGCGACGAAATACTGCCATCCGAAGACGACCGCCACTGAAAGGATGACGGCTAGGATCAGATTGCGGTTATCGGTCATCGTTCACGTCTTTCGGGTGAGGTCGCTTGGCCCGGCTGCCGGGCTGTTTCCTTGCCGCGCTCATTTTGCCGCGGCCCGGACGACGGACGCTTTAACGCGTCGAAGCCGGAGATAAGATCGGTCACGAGAGTTTCGAAGGGCAGCGACAGTGTGGCGCGGCGGCCGACCAGAACATAGTCGGTGCCCGGAACCGCGTGCTCTGCACCGGCGATGCGGATGGCTTCACGCAGGCGCCGCCGAATCCGGTTGCGCTCGGGCGAATTGCCCATCTTCTTCGTAACCGTATAACCCACGCGAGCCGGATGAACGGGATCATCCGCGCGCGGATTTCGTTTTTGCAAAACAAAGCCGCGCCGGGAGGCTCGGGGCCCTCCGGCGACGGCAAGGAATTCGGCGCGTTTCTTGAGACGATCCATGGTCTTCACGTGATCCATGGGAGGCCCTTCCGGACGCCGGCCGGCTTTCCCTCGGCCTGATTAGGCAGAGAGCTTCTTACGGCCCTGCGCGCGGCGAGCCGTAATGACCTTGCGTCCACCAACGGTGGCCATACGGGAACGGAAGCCGTGGCGGCGGGCGCGAACGAGCTTGCTAGGTTGATACGTGCGCTTCATGCGTCGTCACCGCTTGGGGCGGCCCCTCGAATTCGAATGTTTATCATCGGATGAGCGAGCCTTTCCGGTGGTACAAGACCCATGCCACGACGATTGCCATGGCACGACGGAAAGCATGCTCTCGTGAGCCCGGCTTATACGGACTAGGGAAACCCAAGTCAACGCGAGTCCGGCATCGCGACGTCATATGCCAGGGCGCAGCCGGCGTCACGGGCGAAATGTATCAAACTGCCGCGACGGCTTGGCGCGAGGGCGCGTTTGACGCGGCAAGGCCGGGAGAGGCATCATGCTACGCTCGTCGGTCACGAGGAGTGCCGATTGAATATCGCTAAGGTGATGGACGTCAAAGCAGAACCATTGCAGCCCGGTGTCGACGCCCAGGCTTCTGTGCCGGACGTTGCACCCGCGCGTCCGCGTCGGCATGGCTTTGGCCTGTCGATCAAGCTGATCCTGTTGACCATTGTCTTCGTCATGGTCAGCGAAGTCGCGGCCTTCGTTCCCTCTGTCTCGAGCTATCGCACCCGCTTTCTCGAAGAGAAGCTCGCCACGGCACAAGCGGCAAGCGTTCTGCTCGGCTCATCGGCCTGGGCCGACGTGCCGCGGTCGATCCAGGACGAGCTGCTGGCATCCGTCGGCGCCACGGCCATCGTGCTGCGCACCGGCAACGCGACCCGCCTTCTCGCCGCCGTCGAAATGCCGCCAACCGTCGACGAGGTGGCGGACCTGCGCGACACGTCGATGCTGCGCGCGGCCGCTGCCGCCTATTCGACACTGACGGCGTGGACGCCCCGCACTCTGCGCGTGATCGGCCCGACGCGCGACGGCAAGAGCCTGGAGCTCGTCATTAGCGACAGAACGATGCGCGCCGGCATGATCCGTTTCGCCGGCAACATCCTCCTGCTCTCCGCTGTGATCTCGATCCTGACGGCGACGCTGATCTATTTCAGCCTGCAGCGTCTGCTGATCCGGCCGATGCGTCGGCTGGCCCAGGCGATGGTGCGCTACTCGGAGGATCCGGAGGACAAGTCGCGCATCATCGAGCCGAGCGGGCGCTCGGACGAAATTGGTATCGCCGAGGACAAGCTCGCCGCGATGCAAAGCCATCTGACCGAATCGCTGGCCCAGAAGCGCCATCTCGCCGATCTCGGCCTGGCGGTGTCGAAGGTCAATCACGACCTTCGCAACCTGCTCGCCTCGGCGCAGCTCTTCTCCGATCGAATCGCTGCCTTGCCGGATCCGGCGGTCCAGCGCTTTGCGCCGAAGCTGATCGCTACCCTGGGTCGCGCCATCGACTATTGCCAGACGACGCTCACCTATGGTCGGGCGCGGGAGCGCGAGCCGCAGCGCCGCCTCGTCGATCTTGCCCGGATTTGCCACGAAGTCGCCGACGTGCTCGGGCTGGAGCAGCATGCGACCATCGTCTTCGACAATCGTATCGAGGCCAATTTCGAGGTCGATGCGGATCCCGACCAACTGTTTCGCGCGTTGCTGAATCTCTGTCGCAACGCCGTGCAGGCGATGGATGGCGAGGGCGATCCGGCCGTCGTGCGTCGCCTTTTCATCGAAGCGCGGCGGGAGGGGAGCGTCGTCGTCATTCGGGTCTGCGACACGGGCCCCGGCGTTTCGGCCAAGGCGCGGCAGCACCTGTTCCAGGCCTTCCAGGGCGGCGTTCGTCCGGGCGGGGCAGGCCTTGGCCTTGCCATCACGGCCGAGATCGTGCGCGCCCATGGCGGCGCGATAGCACTGCTGGATCAAAGCGCGCCGGGGGCTGTGTTCGAGATCTCCTTGCCCGATCGGCCGATTGCCTTTGATCTGGCGGCTCGCGCCCGGGTCGGCTAGGTCGTCGGATGTTTCTCCACAGGCAGCTCCAACTCGACGCTTGCAATCGGAGGAATGAGGCTGTAGCAATCCCCTCGTCGACGGCCTGAGGGTCGGCGCGGCGCCCCGGGGGTTTGATCCAGGGCGGTGCAAGCGACAGGCGCCCGTAGCTCAGCTGGATAGAGCACCAGACTACGAATCTGGGGGTCAGGAGTTCGAATCTCTTCGGGCGCGCCATTTACTTCAAGAAAATCAACGACTTGCCGAAGCGCCCTCCGGGGCGCTTTTTGCATTTTGGCTCAGCCTTGGGCGGGCAACTAGGGTTGCCTGCGCGTCCGTATGGATAAGCGGTAGAGTTAGCCCTGCAGAATGGATTGCAGGGCCGCCCGCGCTGCGTCCGTCGAGGCGGCGGAAAAGGCCGGCATGCTGGCGGAGGTGTGAGGGCAAGGCTATTCGCCGTCGTGATCGACGCTTTGCCCGGTCAACTTGGCTACTCAGCGCGTCCCGGATGATGAGCAGGCATTGATGTCGGGCGTGCCGCCGGGGCCGCAGGCATTGACCGGCTGCATCGCCTTGATCGCCGGCGAGTTCGGGTCGCTGGTGCAGCCACCGAGGCCGAACAGGCCCGCTATCAAAAAGAGTATGGCACTCGATTGGCGCATGATAATCGGCCCGTGATTTGACGTGTTTCAAGTGCAAATAGGGTTGGTTGATCGGATGGCCATGTCCTCGCCCAAATAATTCCTTCGCAGTGTGGTGAACGACGCCTGGGGTGGCGTTGCCATCACGTCTCTCTTTTCCGCACAGGACTGGTTGCCTTTTCGACCGTTCGCCAAAGGACGATGCCCCGCTGAGGGCAGGGCATCGCCACGATCGACTGCTAGAGACGGAGATTACTGGAGCGAGGTACAGAAAGCCTTCACCGCCGACGAATAGCGCAGCGGTTCTGCTGTGACATTCTGATTGCAGGTGTTCTTTGCGGCCGTCAGCTGCTCGGGCGTCAAATTGGCTGCACCCTGAGTAATGTCATACCCGAAGACATCCGTATCTGGCACCTGCACCTGAGCATCCGTGCCGCTGGTCTGGCCGCTCTGGGCCGCGCCTTGCGCCGCCGGTGCGGGGGTGTCGGTAGACTGTGCCATCGCCGGCGATGCGAAGAGGAGCACAAGGGCAGCGGTGGCTACGGTATATTTAAGAATAGTCATTTATTCCTCCGATTTGCCAGGCCGCGCAGAATAAAACATCCACCCTACGGGCCGATCAATCAGTCGATCTATTCGACCGAGTAATCAATAAACGGAATGGCCTAGAATTGGTTCCGAAAAACTTACGGTCATCGCGGCTGTGCCGTTCGCTTCCGCAGAGGAATTGTTTTGGCTTACGTGCATCACGAGTCGCGATAGCCATCAGAAAAATGCTGAGACTGGCACCATGCGCGCGGGAATCAGATAGGCCGTGCGGCTGTAACTAGCCGAGCATCGATACGCCGGAAATCATCAGACGGTTATTCGAGGCGCCCTCTGGGGCGCTTTTTACATTCTGGCTCGGGGTGATCGAAATCGCTGGCAAAAAACTGCGGCCAATGGCGGCTATCAACGGAATAGCTGGTCATGGAGATCGATGGGTTCGGCGTTTCATGCGCCTGCTGGTGCCTTGCAGCGAAGCTCTGCGACAAGCGGGAGTCTGGTTGCCGACGGCGAAAAATCCACAGCGTCGAAGATGCAATCGATCGGAGTTATGCATCCTCGGCGCTTGAGGTCGTCTCGCTATTAAGGGTGCCAATTCCGGCGTCGATCCAGGCGCGCGTCTGATCAAGCACCTCGTTTGAAAGCGCCTCATCCTCGATCGCGCGGGCTATGATCACAGCCCCCACCATGGCCGCCCAACTGCCGATCGCCGCCCGGCGCTTTTCTGTCGCGCTCGCTTCGGGTAGCGCAGCGCCAATCCGGTTGATCTGCGATCGGACGCCCTCTGTCATGGCTGAACGCGCGGCCGTCGTTTGATGACGGATATCCGAAGCCAGGCCTGCTGTCGGGCAACCGCCGGCAGCATTGTCGCGATGCAGGGGTGACAGATATGTGTCGAGAAAAGCCTGGAGATTGCCCGTACCCTTCGCGTCCCCCGTGAGGACGTGGGCAATGGCTTGCGCGATCAGGTCATCCTTCGACGTGAAATGACCGTAGAAGCCGCCGTGGGTCAGGCCCGCCGCCTTCATGACTTCAACCACGCTGACGGCGTCGAACCCCTTCTCGCGGAACAGGTGACTGGCAGCGTCCAGGATCCGCCTGCGATTCTCCGCCATCTGCTCGCGAGTTACCCGCATTTTTGAAATCTCCGTCCGAGTCGTTGACATTTTCATGATGGTCATCATATTTGGCGCTCATTCATGATCATCATCATGAATATAGGTTTAATCACTAGAGAGAGCAACGCCATGGCTGTCCTTCCGTCAGTCCTCATCACAGGCGCGTCCACCGGTATCGGCGCCACATATGCGGATCGCTTTGCGCGTCGCGGGCACGATCTCGTGCTGGTCGCCCGTGACAAGGCGCGTATGGAGACGCTCGCGGCCCGTCTGCGAGCCGACAACGGCGTCACCGTCGACATTCTTCAGGCCGATCTGACGCAACCCGGCGATCTGGCGGCCGTGGAGGCGCGGTTGCGCGACGATGCCCGCATCGGGATCCTCGTCAACAATGCGGGCGCGGGCCTGGCGGGCGGTTTCGATCAGCAGCCGGTCGATGATGTCGAACGGCTCGTGACCCTCAACACGACGGCCGTTGTTCGGCTGGCCAGCGCTGTAGCGCCACGTTTTGTCGAGGCAGGCGAGGGCGCCATCATCAATATCGCGTCGGTCGTTGGGCTCGTGCCGGAGTTCGGCCAGACGGTCTACGGCGCCACCAAGGCTTTCGTCCTCTACCTGTCGCAGGGGCTGAGTTTCGAACTCGCGCCGAAGGGTGTCTACGTGCAGGCGGTGCTGCCCGCGGCGACACGCACCGAGATCTGGGAGCGCGCAGGCGTCGACGTCAATACGATCCCGGGCGTGATGGAAGTGGGCGAACTGGTGGATGCCGCTCTGGTTGGTTTCGATCGGCGTGAGCCGATTACCATCCCGCCGCTTCCGGATGCAGGCCAATGGGACGCCTATCAGGCCGCGCGCCAGCAGATGATCCCGGGCTTCGGCCAGGCTCATGCAGCAGAACGCTATCGGAACGCCTAGGCAGGAGTGATCGACGTCGCCCTCGCGCCAAGCCAGGCAGCGGCTCGATCGCCCCTCAACCTGATATCGTACGGCTGCGGCAGAGCTAGGAGCTTCTGCCGCAAAGACTAGGAGACGCCCCACCATGAAGGCCTTCATCCTCGACAGATACAAGAAGAAGGGAGCCTTGCGCGTCGGCGAGATGCCGGACCCGGTGGTGGCGCAGGATGACGTTCTGATCGAGATCCATGCGGCCGGGCTCAATCTCCTGGATTCAAAGATTCGCGATGGCGACTTCAAGCTCATCCTGCCGTATCACCTGCCTCTTATCCTGGGCCATGACCTGGCCGGAACCGTCGTTCGGATCGGATCGAACGTCCGGCGCTTCAAGCCTGGCGACGAGGTCTATGCCCGGCCGCGCGACGGCAGGATGGGTGCGTTCGCGGAATTCATCGCCGTGAACGAAGCCGACGTGGCGTTGAAGCCGAAGAACCTTACCATGGAGGAAGCGGCTGCCATTCCCCTTGTCGGCCTGACCGCCTGGCAGACGCTGGTGGAGCGGGCTCAGCTGAAAAGAGGGCAGAAGGTCCTCATCCATGCCGGCTCCGGCGGCGTTGGCACGTTCGCCATCCAGCTGGCGAAGTATCTCGGTGCGACCGTAGCGACGACGACCAGCACGGCCAATATCGACCTGGTAAAAAATCTCGGTGCCGACGTCGTCATTGACTACAAGACACAGGATTTTTCAAAGATCCTGTCCGATTATGATGTCGTCCTCAACAGCTTGGACGGTGCTACGCTCCAGAAGTCGCTGGCGGTGCTGAAGCCCGGCGGAAAGCTGATTTCGATCTCCGGTCCACCAGACCCGACATTCGCCCGGGAACAAGGGTTGAACTGGGTCGTGCGGCAGGTCGTGGGCCTGCTGAGTTTCGGAATCCGGAAGAAGGCCAGAGCCCAGCGGATCGGCTACTCGTTTCTCTTCATGCGGGCCAATGGGGAACAGCTGAGCGAAATCGCGGGCCTCATCGAGGCCGGCGCCGTTCGTCCGGTCCTAGACCGCATATTCCCGTTCGAGGCGGTCAACGAGGCTCTCGCCTTCATCGAAGCCGGCCGCTCCAAAGGCAAGGTCGTCGTCAAAATCAAATAGTGAGGGCGGTGATTGCGCGAGTTGGAGGCTGTTCATGCGCCTCATGGCGTCGCCCCGGTTGCCGATGTCCGAATCCGGGGCGATTGATCCCGCTGCTCCCTCTTTCCTATTCGCTGCTGATCCGTTAGGTCAGTTGGGAAAGTGGGGGGATATCATGACATTCGCAGCGACACTGATCCTGATTGGCCGCATCATTCTCGGCCTGTTCTTCGTCATCGCCGGCATCCGCAATTTCCTGAATTTTGCCAAGGCCAGCGCATCCGAGACCAATTACGGCTTCAAGCTGCCGGCGCCGGTGGTGGCACTCGGCTTTGCCTCACAACTGGTGGGTGGTCTCTCCGTCACGCTCGGCATCCTGCCCGGCTGGGGCGCCGCGCTGCTGATCCTCTTCCTGATCGGCGCCACGACGCTGTTCCATAACTTCCTGCTGTTCCAGGGTGAGGCGCGGAAGCCGCATCTCTATTTCACCCTCGTGAACTGCGCCCTCGTCGGCTACTGCCTGATGGTGATCGGCCTCGCCCTCTGAGCGTAGACGGCATCGCGGCTTTCCTATTCGGGGCGTGCCTTCCAGGCGCGCCCCGATTTCGTCAGTGCCGCCTTCAGTGCGAAACCGAACTGGAGAAGACGTTGACGATGATGACGCCGACGATGATGAAGCCGAGGCCGATAAGCGCGGCGGCGTCGAGCGTCTGGCGGAAGAGTACGACCCCGATCGTCGAAATCAGCACGATGCCGAGGCCACTCCAGATCGCATAGGCAATGCCGACCGGCATCGTCCGCAGCACGACGCTCAGGAAATAGAAGGCCGCGCCATAGCACAGCGCCATGCCGAGGGTAGGCCACGGCCGGGTGAACTGCTGCGATTGCTGCAATAGCGTGGTACCGATCACCTCGAGGGCGATGGCGACGCCAAGCGAAGCGTAGGTTGCAAGGGCCGGGTTCATGGCCTGTCTCTCTTCATGGTCATCTCGACGAGGGTTTCGCGCAGTACGCCGCGATCCATCCGCAGCGCCATATCCACGTCGGTCAGGTCGGCAAGCCAAGCGCCGTCCGCCGCGTAGCGGACGATCTCGAGCGAAGGGCTGGAATCCGTATCGGCGTGCCGCTCTAATCGTCCGCGCAGCCAGCCGGACCAAAGTTTGCGAAGATTGGCGTCGGCCATCATCGAGATAGAGAGCGCGCGCCATGGGCTCGGCGCCTTCGATTCGATCAACCGCAGCGCCGAGATGACATAGGCGCGGGTGAAGCGACCCTGTACGACCGCGTCATCCTCCAGCAGCGCTTCGATCTCGTCGTCCAGCGCTCGCAGCAGGTCGTCAAAGACCCCCTCGATCAGCTTCTCCTTGCTGGGGAAGTGATGGAACAACCCGCCCTTCGTCACATTCGCGGCATCCGCGACAGCCTGGATTGTCACCGCGGAAAGGCCGCCCTCGACGGCGAGATTCGCGGCGCAGTCGAGCAGGGCGCGACGCACGAGTTCCGGTTGCTTCTTGCGTTCGTGGGCTTTTGTCATGCTTTAAACATACCGAACGGTCGGTATTTTTTAAAGAAGATTTTGCGATCTGTTTTGGGGCTTTTCAAGAAGGGAGGGGCCGGCGGCCGGCCCTCTGCTCGGCTTGGGAGTGAGCCCGTGCCGGCTATGGCCGGATGGCTAAGTGCATCACCGCCTAGAGCCAGGGGCGCGCAAGATGCGCACCCCTGAAGTCTGCGGTTCTATTTCTTGATGGCTGGCGCGGGGGCAGCCTGAGCGGCTGCGTCGGGTTGAGCCTTGAGATTCTTGGTCCCGACGGGAGTCTCGGGCTTTGGGCTGAAGCTTGTCGAACTGCCGCGCACTAGGGCGCCGCCAGTGCAGCCGCCGCCGATAGCCTTGGGCGGGTTGACGACAATCCAACCGCCGGAACTGTTCTGAGGGATGATCTCGCCGCCGGGACCGACGCAGCCCCATGTGCCGTCAGGGAAGAGCGTGATCTTGCCTTTTTTTACCTTGGCCATCGCCGTTCCGGACATGGCGACGGCGAGTACAAGGGACAAAGCCAGCAGCTTCTTCATTTCAGTTCCCTGCGAATTCGCCAGCGATATTGCTGGCTGACGCCGCAGCCTAGTCGTTTCTGCTCTGAATACAGTATGACCGCCGTCACAACCCGTGCGCGAAAATTTCGCCTCGCAAAACAGCGGGTCCGAACGCCGTGCCTGACTCATGCGGAGACACCAGCGTCGGGAATCCTGACGCTGGTGCTCTATTGGTCAGTCGTTCAGTTCGGTGTCCGGCATCGAGACGAAGATCAGGACCGCGATGATGGTGATGAAGAAGTGGAACGCCGATTCGATGCCGTTCCAGGTCTGCGACATCCACATGCCGAACCATTCGCCGCCCACGGACAGGAACGCGACCTGCCAGACGAGAAAGCCGAAGGCGAGGCCGCCGATTGCCCACTTCTTGGATCGGTTGAAGGAGCGGGCGTCGGCGCCGAGGCGGCCGAGCATGGCGAAGGTGCCGATCCAGCACAGGATCGCCGTCAGCGTCTCGGCCGCGATGATCAGAATGTAGAAGGCGTGATGCAGCGTCGGGCTGGTGATGGCGCGATAGTGGATGGTGGCGTTCGGGAAGATCGTATCCATCATCAGGACGTGGCGCACGAACTCGAAGTTCGAGCCATAGTCCGTGATGTTGCCGAAGGCGACCAGTGTCGCGAAGAAGGCAATCGACGCGACGAGTGCTGTCTTGCTGATTCGAGTGATCTGCATGGCGTTTCCTCTTTGTTGTGAACCCAAAGCGATACGCCAAAGCTTCTACGGACAAGTAAACGCCATTTGGACACGCCATCATCGTCGATGACGCCGGTATTTCATCGCTCTCGTGTCCGGATGCCGGTGGATATAGCCATGCCCCGGCTCGCAACGGCCAACAGCCTAGCGATAGCCGGTCGCGTCGGTCGGTTTATCGGCTTCCTGCACTTCGACCAGATAGCGCCAGGCGTCCGGCTGCGAGCCGTCGAGATCGGTGAAGCCGTAGGCTTTTGCCAGTCCGCCGCTGGAAAGCGACTGGCCGTTCCAGCGGGTGCGGTCGGGGTCGGCCGCCAGAGCCGCGACGGCGCGCCCGACGAAGCGCGGCGTTTCCGAAATGACGAAATGGGGCTGGGCCGCGATCGCATCGCGCCAATTGTCCTCGCGAACGCCGAACGCCTCCAGCATCATCTCGGAGCGCAGCCAGCCGGGCGTCAGCGATACGGACGTCGCACCGTGTGGCGCCAGATCCCTGGCATGCGACCAGCCCATGCGGTTCACGGCCGTCTTGGCGAGATCGTAGAAGGGCGACAGCCGGTAACGCGTGGCGTTGTAGTCAGCCGTGCCGTCTGTCATCTCCACCAGTAGTCCGCCCGGATTGGCGATCAGGAGCGGTAGCGCGAAATGCGCGGTGATCAGATGGGTGTCGATGCCGAGACGGAGCAGGCGCAGTCCGTTTTCGAGATTGTGCTCCCAAACCGGCTTGTTCCATTCGAACAGCTTTTCGCCGCCCCAGATGTCGTTGACCAGGATATCCAGCTTGCCCTCGTCACGGCGGATGCGTTCGACCAGCGCGCGGACCGCGTCGGGTATGAGATGGTCGGTCGGCACGGCAATGCCGCGACCGCCAAGCGCGGTCACTAACTCGGCCGTCTCCTCGATCGTCTCAGCGCGCTGGTATTCCGATGGACGGTCGCGCGTCGTGCGGCCGCTGACATAGACGGTCGCGCCGGCTGCGCCGAGTTCGGCGGCAATGCCGCGCCCGGCGCCACGGGTTGCGCCGGCAACGAGCGCCACTTTCCCTTTCAAAGTCATGATTTTCTCTTCCTTTTGCCGCGCGGCGCGCTGGTCCGGGTGGTTCGATTCGTATATAAACAAATATTCGCTTATAAATGGATGTCAACATGCCGCGCCGGAAGACCTTGTCGGATGAAGCTGTTCTGCAGGCGGCGCTGGCGCTGCTGCATGAGCGCGGGCCGGAGGCGCTTACCTTCGAGAATCTGGCGCGCTCTTGCGGGCTATCCGGCTCGACGCTCGTCCAGCGTTTCGGCAGCAAAGCGGCGTTGAAGCAGGCGGCGTTGCTGCGCGCCTGGGACGGGCTCGACGAGAGGACAGCGGCGCTTGCCGCCGCTGTGCCCAGGAACCCCGCCGGGGCAATCGCGCTGCTGGTCGGTCTTTCCGATTATGGCGAGATCGAAGCCTATGCGGAGGGCCTGCTGGTGCTGCGCGAGGATTTGCGCGACCCGTTGCTTCGGGCCCGCGGCGCGCGCTGGCGGGCGGCGCTAGCCGAGGCTCTCGACGCCTGCTTCGTCGATACGGCGACCGCGCCGGCGGATATCGGTCTATTGATGGCGTCGCAGTGGCAGGGCTCGCTGCTTTGGTGGAGTTTCGATCCCGTGGGCGACGTCGCCGAGCATGTCCAGCACAGCCTGGTGCGCTTTGTTGCTGTGCTGCTGGCTGGCGAGCGCGGGCGTCGGTAGCAACGGCTGCGGAAATTCGCGTGTCTCGCATGCTAGGTCATGGCGCTTGGCCGGCGGGAATGGCACCTTGGCCGCATCGGACAGATCGCCGAGGCTGGCGCGGTACGACCGGCAGCGGGGGAGGGTGGCGCGAAGCGCCGCACCCTGCCGGAAAACAATTCGGGGAGAGACAAGAATGGTGGAATTGGCAGGCAAGGTGGCAATCGTCACCGGCGGGGCTACCGGCATCGGTTTTGGTGGCGCGCAGGCGCTGGCCGCTGACGGAGCGACGATCGTGCTGTTTGGGCTCGACAAGGGCGCGCTGGACAAGGCTGTCGCGGCGTTGGAGGCCGCAGGCGCGACGGCGCATGGCATTGTCGGCGACGTTTCGAGCAATGCGTCGGTCGCGGCCATGGTGGCGGAGACGGTCGAAAAATTCGGCCGCATCGACATCATCGTCAACAGCGCCGCGATCCAGCCCTATGGCACCGTCGAAACCATGTCCGAAGCCGATTGGGACCGCGTGCTGGGCGTCAATCTGAAGGGCACGTATCTCACCGCCCACCATGCCATTCCGGTGATGCGCAAGAACGGCGGCGGCGCGATCGTCAACATCGCCTCGGTGCAGGGCATCGCCTGCCAGACCAATGTCGCCGCCTATGTCGCCTCGAAGGGTGGCCTGCTGGCGCTGACCCGCGCCATGGCGCTCGATCACGCCAAGGACGGCATTCGCGTCAATGCGGTCTGCCCCGGCTCGATCGATACGCCGATGCTGCGTTTCGCTGCGAGCGAGAATCTCGACGGCAAGACGGAGGATGAAGTGATCGCCTTGTGGGGCGCCGCGCATCCGATCGGCCGGGTCGGACGGATCGAGGATGTCGGCGCGATGGTCGCCTTCCTGGCCGGCCCGCGGGCCGCCTTCTGCACCGGCGGCGAATACAAGGTCGACGGCGGCCTGCTGGCCAAGATCGGTGTCGTCCTGCCGGATTGAGGCGACGGACGTCGTCGGTTCACAATTAAAAAAGCCCCCGGTGAAGGCTCTTCGCGCGGGGGCTTTTTACTGGGTGAGGCGTGCTTATTCGGCGTCGGCGCGCAGGATGCCGATGCCTTCTTCGGTCAGGACGTAGCCGGCGACGCGCGTCCGGACGAGGCCCAACTCGATCAGTTTCTGCACGGCCTTGCCGTTGAGGCCGACATAGGGGCCGGGACGCGCGACGCGGGCCAGCGTCTTCAGCTCGATTTGATTCAGGTCGGTCTTCGAAACGGCCATGGCACGGATCCTCTCAATGATTAGCCGCGGACAATAGCGATTAATCCCATCAAGACTAGCGCTGCGCCGCGAATTGGTGAAGCCCGTCGGGCGCCGCGAAAATCGCGACGCCGAAGCGGTAGGGATGGGCTATTCCGCCGCCTCCAGCAGGCCGCGCTTCTTCAGCAGAGCGGATGGCTCCGGGTCGCGTCCGCGGAAGGCGCGATAGGCCTCATCCGGCTTGCGGCGATTGCCGGCCGAATAGACGTAGTCCCGAAGCTTGGCAGCGACGGTTGGCGCAAACAGGTCGCCAGCCTCCTCGAAGGCACCAAATCCATCGGCATCGAGCACTTCCGACCAGAGATAGGAATAATAGGCCGAGGAATAGCCGTCGCCGGCGAAGACATGCTGGAAATGCGGCGAGCGGTGCCGCATCACCATCGCCTCCGGCATGCCGATGTCATCTAGCACCTTCTGTTCGAAGGCGGGGGAGTCGAGGCCGTCGGTGTTGTCGAGCAAATGCAGTTCGAGATCGACCAGCGCTGACGACACGTATTCGACCGTGGCAAAGCCCTGGTTGAAGGTGCGGCTCGCCATCAGCTTCTCGATCAGGGCCTTCGGCATCGGCTCGCCGGTCTTGTAGTGCAGCGCGAAGCGCTCCAGCACTTCTGGCTGCTCAAACCAGTGTTCATAGAGCTGCGACGGGAACTCGACGAAATCGCGGGCCACATTGGTGCCGGCGATCATCGGATAGGTGACGTCCGATAGCAGCCCGTGCAGGCCGTGGCCGAATTCGTGGAACAGCGTGCGGGCGTCGTCGAAGGACAGCAGCGTCGGCTGGCCCTCTGCCGCCTTGGCGAAGTTCATCACGTTGACGATGACAGGCCGGATATCGCCGGTGAGCTTCTCCTGGCCGCGATATTCGCTCATCCATGCACCGGAGCGCTTGGAGGAACGGGCAAAATAGTCGCCGAGAAACAGGCCGACCGGGTTGCCGTCGCGATCCTTCACCTCGAAAACGCGAACGTCCGGGTGGTAGACGGGCACGTCGAAGCGTTCGGTGAAGGTGACGCCGAACAGTCGCGTCGCTGTGTCGAAGGCGGCCTCGATGATCTTGTCGAGCTGGAGATAGGGCTTCAGCTGGCTCTCATCGAGATCGAACTCGGCCTTGCGCCGCTTCTCCGAATAGTAGCGCCAGTCCCAGGCGGCAACGTTGAAATTGCCCCCTTCCGCTTGCGCCAGAGCTTGCAGCGCCTCGCGCTCGGCGATCGCCTGTGTGCGAGCCGGCTTCCATACCGATTTGAGCAGGCCCATCGCCGCTTCCGGCGTTTTGGCCATGGAATCGTCGAGCCGGTAATGCGCGAAGGTGGCAAACCCGAGCAGCTTCGCCCGCTCGGAGCGCAGCTTGACGGTTTCGGCGATGATGGCGCGGTTATCGGTCTTGCCGGCTTCGCCCCGCGCGGTCCAGGCGGCGAACGCCTTCTCGCGCAGGTCGCGCCGGGCGGAAAACTGTAGGAACGGCTCGATCGACGAGCGCGACAGCGTGATAACATGCTTGCCGTCGAGGCCACGATCCCTGGCCGCCTGTGATGCTGCATCGCGCAGGAAATCGGGCAGGCCGGCGAGATCGTCCTCGCCTTCCAGCGTCAAACTCCAGCTTTTCTCGTCGGCGAGTACGTTCTGGCCGAAATTGGTGCCGAGCGTCGCCAGTCTTTCGGCGATGGCGCCAAGCCGGGTCTTGGCCTCCGGCGGCAGGCCGGCGCCGGCGCGCACAAAACTGGTGTGATAGCGCTCCAGCACGCGGGCCTGCTCGGCGTCGAGCCCGTCATTGCCGGCCTTGAACAGCGTGTCGATGCGGTCGAACAGTTTTGCGTTCTGGTAGATGCCGTTGCTGTGCCGCGCCAATACGGGGGCGAGATCGAGCTCGATCGTCTCCAGCGCGTCGTTGGTATGCGCGCCGGTCAGGTTGAAGAAGACACTGGCGACGCGGTCAAGCTTTCGGCCGGCGCGTTCCATCGCAGAAATCGTGTTGTCGAAGCTCGGCGCCTCGGCATTGTCTGCAATCGCCGCGATCTCCGTCTCATGCTCGGCGATCGCCGCCTGGAAGGCGGGGGTATAGTGGTCGGGATCGATGGTGGCGAAAGGCGGGACGCCGAACGGCGTGTTCCAGGGCGCGAGAAGCGGATTGTCGACAGTCATGCGGGCCTCGGTGAGAATGAGCTGGCCCAGACATGGAGCCATCGGCCGCGCGGTTCAAGCTTAATGCCGGCTTCATTCCTCTCTATAGGAGAGAGACCAACCTCCTGTCCGATTCGAGTTTCGCCATGACTGCCTCCGCTCCGCCCCGTCCCCGCATGCTCGTCGTCGGCGATGTCATGACCGATGTCATTGTGCGACCGGACGGGCCGCTGGTCGTGGGCTCCGACCGGCGCGCCAAGATCGGCCTGTATCCGGGCGGCTCGGGCTGCAACCAGGCGGCCTGGCTGGCGCATTTCGGCATTCCCGTCGCCTTTGCCGGCCGGGTCGGCCGTCGCGATCTGGCCGAGCAGGAGCAGGCGCTGCGGGATGCCGGCGTTGTTCCGGTGCTCTCCGCCGATGACGAGCGCACGACCGGCATGCTGATCGTCATTCTTTCGGAGGATGGCGAACGCAGCTTCCTGACCGATCGCGGCGCCAATGACGGGCTTTCGGCCGAGGATCTGCCCTTTTCGATGCTGAACCAGATAGATCTCGTGCATGTCTCCGGCTATTCGCTGTTTACGCCGGGGCCGCGGGCGGCCGTGATGGCGCTGATGGCGGTGGCGCGGGCGCGCGGCATCACGGTGACCGTCGATCCCGCCTCGGTCGGCTTTCTTGAAGAGGTCGGCCCTTCGAATTTCCTCGGCTGGACCAGCGACGCCTCGATCATCTTCCCGAATGCCGAGGAAGCCTTGTGTCTCACCGGCACGCGCAACACGGCCGAGCAGATCCGTTTCCTGACGGCGCGTTATGACCTCGCCGTGATCAAGCGCGGCGCCGAAGGGGCCGAAGCGGCCAATCTTTCCGTCCGCCTCAAGGCACCCGCGCCCAAGGTCGAGGTCGCCGACACGACGGGGGCGGGCGACGCGTTTCTCGCTGGCTTCCTGGCGGCCCATCTTGCCGGCAAGGGCATCGATGCCTGCCTGCATCGCGGCGTCGAAGCCGGCGCCCGGGCAACGACCGTCCTCGGCGGCCGCCCCACGGCCGGCGACCCGCTCCCGCGCGTCTGGGGTGAGGTGTAGGGAGTAGCCGAGCCGGATTTCGGCTGGGGTGAAGCACGGTGTCGCCTCAAACGCGGCGTCATCCTCGTGGAGGCGAGGATCCATTCAGCTATTTTCCTCGCCGCCAGAACCTCCCCATGCCCCGGCTGCATGGATCCCGGGTCAAGCCCGGGATGACGGCGGAGGGGTGGGCTGGGAGTAGCTCTGTCAGCAGGGGCGCATGCCGCCTGCCTGAACAACCTACCGCCTCACAAAACTCGTAGCTCCATCCGCCAGCGCGACTTCGATCACCTGCAGGCCCCCCTCGCTCCGACGCGACGGGAACATTTCCGGCAGGCGCGCCTCGTGCGGCGGGACGACCCGGCCGAGGTCGCCGCCGGCTGCCTGCACGATGGCGTCGAGCGCGAACACCATGTTGGTCTGGCTGCCGATGCCCATGCCGACCGGCCGGTAGAACGGGTCCGCCGGTTCGCCGCCATGCAGGTTCTCCATCCGGTAGACGAGGTCGCCGGTGATCACGAAACTGTCCTCGCTCGCGCGCCTTCCGTCATTGCGGATGACGACGAATTGCGAGCCGGGCGTGTGCGTGTCGGCGGCGATCCTCAAGTCGATGCCGGGAAAGACATCCTCGCGGTCGCCATTCACCGAGACGAGGCGGCCGTCGCGGGCGAGTTCGACGCAGCGCAGGATGTCGGCGGGGTCGGTGGTGCGCATCAGCCAGCGGAAGCGCCGGTCGAGCGACATCGCCCAGATCCAGCGTGAAAGCTCGGTCTCCTGGATGTGGAATTTCGCGTTCGGGAATAGCGCCAGCCCGCCCATATGGTCGAAATGGGCGTGGGTGATGATGACGTGGTCGATATCCTCGGGCGTCATCCCGACTTCGGCCAGGACGTCGCGCGGCGAGGCCCAGTTCACCACCCCCGACCGATCGGCGAGGAACTTGCCATAGGCGGCGTCGTCATGGCCGCAATCGATCAGGATGGTGTGGTCGTCGCTCTTCAGCAGCGTGTAGGCATAGGGAAGCTTGCAGGTGCCCTTGTTGTGCTCGCCATAGACCAGCGCGCTCAGCGGCATTTCCGGAATATAGGCGTATTCCAGCACCCAGATCGAATAGATGGACATGGGCCCTCCCGGCCGCGTTTCAGGCTGTGACGAGGCCCGGCGCGTGCATCGCGCAGCAGGCCCCGGTGAGATCGATCAGGTCAAAACCGGGCAGCGCCCTCGACGCGGCGCCGAGTTCGGCCCAGGCGGCGTCGAGCAGCCGCTTCGGTTCGGTGACGCCTTCGCGGCTAAGTGGCGCGGCACTGATGAGGGCGAGAGTTTCCGTCAGCCGCGTGGCCGTGGCGACGAGATGGTCGTGATGATGGCGGGTTTTGGCGGAACGGGGCGTCAGGCGAAGCGTGGCATCGCGGGCGCTCTCCAACAGATCCGCTGCGACGGCGAGCATGGGATGATGGGGCCCGGCCGAGCGCGCACCGCTGGCGGCGAGCAGCAGCAGGCCGCCCAGCTGCGCCGTGACGGCGCGCAAATCCTCGAAGCAGGGCCCCGCCGCCTCGACATAGGTGCGCGTGGCGTCGTCGAGTCCGCCAGGCTCCTCGCAGCGAAACGCCTCGGATTCGAACCGGTTGCTCATGCCCTCTCCCGCCGAACCAATGGCTCCCCCACGGCTGGCGGCGCAGCATGGTCGATCGCGGGCCCGGGCTCAAGAGCGGACGGAAAAGTGTCTCCTCCGCTCAGTCGCCCGGAAAAGACAGGTCGACCAAGCGGAGGAGATTGTTGGCAAACGGCTATTCGCCGTAAGGGACCCAGATGTTCTTGACCTGGGTGGCGCGACGCAGAAACTCGCGGCCCTGCGCGGAAGCCTCGGTCCAGCGGCGCGGAATGCCCTGGTTGGCCCAGACCGGCTTCAGATTACCGGCCGAAGCCTTTTCCACCAGCGCGCTGCCGGCCTTGGAGCCGAAATACCAGAGTGCCGCGACGTCGTCGTGCTCGGCCAGCGTCTTGGCGAGAGCGTCGCGCTCGCCGGTGACAATGTTGACCACGCCGGCCGGCACATCCGAAGTGTCGAGGATCTGGTAGAAGTCGGTCGCCGCCAGCGGATGGCTGGAGGACGGCACGACGATGACCCGGTTGCCCATGGCGATAGCCGGCATCACCAGCGAGACGAAGCCGAGCAGCGGCGCCTCGTCCGGGCAGAGAATGCCCATGTTGCCAAAGGCTTCGTTCATGGCAAGCGTGACATGCCGCGACTTGGTGGCATGCACCGCGCCGTCGAACTTGTCGGCCTGGGCCGCGTACCAGAAGGTCCGCCGGATAGAGACTGCCACCTCTTCCGCCGCCGCCTTGGCCGAGACACCGGTCATGGCAACGATCCGCGCTTCAAACTCCTTGGCGCGGGAAGAGAGATTTTCCGCAACGTAGTAAAGCACTTGCGCGCGGTTATGCGCCGTGGCGCCGCCCCACGATCCGGCCTTGCCGGCCGCTTCGACGGCGTTGCGGATGTCCTTGCGGTTGCCGAGGCCGGCCTGGCTGATCGGCTGCCCCTTCGGACCGAGCACCGTGTAGGAATAGCCCGAATCCGGCCGAGCCTGCTTGCCGCCGACATAGAGTTTTGCCGTGCGGTCGATCGACGGCAGTCCCGATATCTCGTCATCGGCGACCGGCAGCGGCGACAGCTTGGCAGCGACTTTCTCGTCTGCCTTCAAGGGCTTGTCGGTGACCGGCTTCAGATATTCAGCCATGCCCTCGCGCCCGCCTTCGCGGCCAAAACCGCTCTCGCGATAACCGCCGAAGCCGGAGGCGGCGTCGAACATGTTGGTCGAGTTGATCCAGACCACGCCGGCCTTCAGCTTGGCTGCGATGTCGAGCGTGACATTGACGTTTTCCGACCAGACCGAAGCGGCGAGGCCGAAACGGCTGTTGTTGGCGATCGCCACCGCCTCGTCGGGGGTGCGGAAGGTCATGCCGACCAGCACGGGTCCGAAGATCTCGACCTCGGCGATGGTCGATGCCGGCGCGACATTGGTGAACAGCGACGGCGGGAAGAAACAGCCCTTCGCTGGTAACCCTTTGTTAACCTGGAAGAGCGTCGCGCCCTCGGCTTCGCCCTTGGCGACCAGCTCCTTGATCCGCTTCAGCTGGACCGGGTCGACGATGGCGCCCATGTCGATCGACTTGTCGAGCGGATCGCCGACGCGAAGATTGGCCATGCGGGTGCGCAGCTTGGCATAGACGGCTTCGGCGACGCCCTCCTGCACCAGCAGGCGGGAGCCGGCGCAGCAGACCTGGCCCTGGTTGAACCAGATCGCATCGACCACACCTTCGACGGCGCCATCGAGGTCGGCGTCCTCGAAGATGATGAAGGGCGATTTGCCGCCAAGCTCCAGCGACAGCTTCTTGCCGGAGCCCGCCGTCTTCTCGCGGATGATGCGGCCGACCTCGGTCGAGCCGGTGAAGGCGATCTTGTCGACGTCCGGATGCTCGACGATGGCATTACCCGTGACGCCGTCGCCGGTGACGATGTTGACGACGCCGGCCGGCAGACCGACCTCGCGGCAGATCTCGGCAAAGGCAAGCGCCGTCAGCGGCGTGTATTCGGCCGGCTTCAGCACGACCGTGTTGCCGGCGGCCAGCGCCGGGGCGATCTTCCAGGCCAGCATCAGCAGCGGGAAGTTCCACGGAATGATCTGGCCGCAGACACCGACCGGTCCTTCGCCGGGGAACTCGCTCTCGATCAGTTCGGCCCAGCCGGCGTGGTGGTAGAAGTGGCGGGCGACGAGGGGAATGTCGATGTCGCGCGTTTCGCGGATCGGCTTGCCATTGTCCATCGTCTCCAGCACGGAGAGGAAGCGCTCGCGCTTCTGGATGTGGCGGGCGATGGCGTAGAGATAGACGGCGCGATCATGGCCGGTGAGTGCCGACCACGACTTGAACGCCTTGCGCGCGGCCTTGACGGCCTTGTCGACGTCGGCGGCGTTGCCCTGGGCGACCTGCGCCAGCTCGGTCTCATAGGCCGGGTTGAACACCGGGAAGCGCTTGCCTTCCGACGGCGCGACGAACTTGCCGTCGATGAAATGGTTGAAGCCGTCCTTGTGCTGGTCGAGCCAGCCGACGACGGGTTCGTTCACTTCCGGAGCGGGGCCGTAATCCATGCTCACGAGGATGTCCTTGACGAGTGCCATGTTCGTTTTCCTCAGGCGAGCGCGTGACGGATGGTGGACGAATAGCGGCCGGTGACGAAATGCTCGATCTGCCGCTCGATGTCGGCGAGCAGCGAACTGGCGCCGATGCGGAACAGGTCCGGCTCGAGCCAGGCATTACCCAACTCTTCCTTCATCAGGATCAGCCAGGACATGGCGTCCTTGGCGGTCTTGAGACCGCCGGCGGGCTTGAAGCCGATCTTGAAGCCGGTCAGCGCTTCGTAGTCGCGGATGGCGCGGCACATCACCAGGCTGACCGGCAGCGTCGCATTGACGTCTTCCTTGCCGGTCGAGGTCTTGATGAAGTCGGCGCCGGCCTGCATGGCGACCATCGACGCCTTGTAGACATTGCGCAGTGTCTTCAGATCGCCGGTCGCGAGGATCGCCTTCAGATGCGCCTCGCCGCAGGCCTCGCGCATGGCGGCGACTTCGTCATAGAGCGCCTGCCAGTCGGCGTTCAGCACATGGGCGCGGGTGATGACGATGTCGATCTCATGCGCGCCCTCGCCGACGGCGTAGTGGATCTCCTCCAGCCGCTGCTTCAGAGGGGTCAGGCCGGCCGGGAAGCCGGTGGCGACCGAGGCGACGGGAATGCCCGAGCCTTCCAGCGCCTTGACGGCGGGCGCGACCATCGTCGGATAGACACAGACGGCGCCGACTTTTGGCGGATTGGCCTGGAGCCCGAGCGCCTCGACCAGGTCCTCGCGGAACGGCCGGCGCGCCTTCATGCAGAGCCGGTGGACGCGGGCGGGCGTATCGTCGCCTGCGAGCGTCGTCAGGTCCATCAGCGTCACGGCCTTGATCAGCCAGGCCGCCTGATATTCCTTCTTCACCGTCCGCCTTGTGGAAAGCGTCGCGGCGCGGCGTTCGGCGGCCGAGGTGTTGACCTGGGCGCTTTCGAACCAGTCAACCTGCAACGGCGTGCCGTCATTGCGCTTCAGGGCGTTGGATAGCGGCGGCGCATTCGATGTGGACGGAGTCTTGCGCTCCGTGGAGCCGTCAGCCGGCATGGGTTTTCTCCCGGTCTTCGGAAAGGGTTTTTTCGTTGGTGGCGTAGTCGGACAAGGCATGAAGCGCGGTCGCCTCGTCGGTGACGAGGACGTTGACGTAACGCGCCTTCAGGGCGGCGAGGACGACGGCGTGCTTTGCCTTGCCGGAGGCGACGCCGATCGAATGAGTCTTGTCGCGCAGTCTCTCGGGCGCGAGGCCGATGGTGCGGGCATCGAGAGCCGGGTCGGCAATGGCGCCGTCCGCGTCGATGAAGCGGCCGAGCACGTCGCCGACGGCGTTCTTGGCTGCGAGGCCGTCGACGTCCTCGGCGGTCAGGTAGCCGGATTCGACATGCACCGATCCCGCCATGCCGCCCAGCCCGAAGCAGGCGACGGGGGCCTCGCCGGCCAGCGTCAGCACGCTTGCGATGACCGGGTCTTCCTCGATGACGTTGCGCGTCTCGGCGCGTCCGACGATAGCGGGCACCGGCAGCAGAGTCGCCGTGCCATTGCCGGCCTCGGCGAAACGTTCGGCGACGGTGTTGGTCTTCAGAGTCGCGGATTTCAGATTGGTGGCGCCGTTCATCAGCACGATCCGGACGCCATCGTTCCAGCCGGGCGCCAGCCAGTGCGCCACGGAGGCCATGGTCCGGCCCCAGGAGACGCCAATAAGGCCGGGGCGCGGGCTGAGGCTGGCCAGATACTGTCCGGCCGCCTGCGCGACCGCGTCCTGCGCCACGTCGCCATCGCCCATCGAGGGCACGACGATCGCCTCGCGCAAGTCGAACGCCTTCTGCAGCCGGGATTCCAGCGCCGGCAGGCGTTGCGCTCGGGGCACGATGGCGATGCGGACGATGCCGGTTTCACGCGCATCGCGCAGCAACCGGCTCACCTGCCAGCGGGTCAGGCCGACTTCCTCGGCGATCTCGCTCTGGGTGCGCTCGAGGTCGTAATAGAGCTTCGCGACCTGCACCATGCGGTGCTCGCGCTGCTCATCACGGGTCGGTGGCGCTGGTGTGGCGACGCTCGGCATGGCTTTCACAAATGTGAGGCGCGATCACTTATGTGAAATGGATAGGCTGTCGCTGGGGAAGAGTCAAGGCGGAGTGGGGGTGGTTGCCAAAGGTTCGATCTGAGGGTCATGCGAGGCGTGCAAGCCCCTCACCCCAACCCTCTCCCGCGAGCGGGAGAGGGTGCGCGGCTGCATTCGCGGCTCGCCTCTTCGACGATGAGGAGCGCCGGCCGCACCCCACCCTCGCCGTCATCCCGGGCGAAGATCCGGGACCCATTCAGCGGTAACGTGGGGAGGTTCGCGCGCCCCAGAACCCGGCTGCATGGATCCTTGTCTGCGCGAGGATGACGCCGGGTGTGGGAGGCGGGAGCGAGGGGCTCAAACGGGGAGCCTTCGGCGGCATGGATCCCTGCTTTCGCAGGGATGACGGGGAGGGTGGGGAAACGGAGAGGTCCGGCTGCCGAAGTTGCTCTCCGGCATCTGCTCACGCTCGTCGTCATCCCGGCCCCCGAGCCGGGATCCATTCAGCGGTAGCGTGGTGAGGTTTGCACGCCCCAAAACCCGGCTGCATGGATCCTCGTCTGCGCGAGGATGACGCCCGTGTGTAGGAGGCGGGAGCGAGGGGCTCAAACGGGGAGCCTTCGGCTGCATGGATCCCTGCTTTCGCAGGGATGACGGGGAGGGTGGGGAAACGGAGAGTTCTGACGAGGGAGTTGTTCGTCGGCGCCGGCGCCAGCTTCACCTCCACCTCCAACCCAACTTTGCTCCCAATCTTACCTCCGGCGTCAGTCCACGCTCGCCGTCATCCCGGGCTTGACCCGGGACCCATTCAGCCGAGGTTTTTCCGGGTGAAACGCCCGAAAACCCAGCGGAATGGGTCCTCGCCTTCGCGAGGATGACGCCAAGTGTGGGGCGCGGGAGAGGGGGATCTCGACTGCTTGTCGTCATTGATGGCGAGCACCGGCCGGAACCCCCTCCCGCTTGCGGGAGAGGGTAGGGTGAGGGCCTTGCCGGCGCCCGACCCAGACGCCTCACGCCCGTGCGGCGGCGCCTTCGACGATGACCTTGAAGTAGAGGTCGAGGAAGCGCGGACCGTCGACGGCGATGCAGATCTTCTGGTTCGGCAAGCCGTCCCAGGGCGTCGGTGGGAACGAGCGGGTCGTCGGCTGCTGGATCGTCTGGCCGATCGCGATGCCTTCGGTCACCACCTTGATCGGGCCGGGACGGGTCTTGAACAGGGTCGGATCGAGCAGATAGGCGACCGCCGAGGAATCGTGCACGAAGATGCCGTCGATGCCAGTCGCGCGGCGGTAGAAGTCCTCGTAGAAGCGCGAGATATCCCAGAAGAACTGGCCGGCCTTGCCGCCCTTCTCGCGCAGCTCTGCCATGTAGGCGGTGGTCATCACACATTCCTGCGTCACGTCGAGGCCAACGGCGACGACAGGCCACGGGGCTGCGAACATCTCGTCGGCGGCGTGCGGGTCGCCGATGATGTTGGCTTCGGCCACCGGCGTCACATTGCCGGAATGACCGTAGAAGCCGAACGCGCCGCCCATGATGACGACTTCCTTGACCAACTCGGCGATGCCGGGATCTTCGCGCAGCGCCAGCGCCAGGTTGGTCATGCGGCCGACGGCGACGATGACGATCTCGTGCGGGTGCTTGCGCACCATGTCGATGATGAAGCGATGCGCCGGCAGTTCATGTTCCTTGACCGACAGCGTGTCGGGGATAGGAACTTCGCCGAGGCCGTTCCGGCCGTGCACGAAATGCGGCTCCTCGACCATCGGCACGACCAGCGGCTTGCCCGCGCCGCGCGCCACCGGCGCGGCGATGTCGAACAACTGCTTCAGGTAGAGCGCATTGTGGGTCGTCGTGTCGATCGAGGCATTGCCGAGCACGGTGGTGATGCCGACGAGGTCGATCTCCGGCGCATATTCCAGGAACAGCAGCGCCATGGCGTCGTCGATGCCGGGGTCTGTGTCGTAGATCACCTTGATGGGGGCGGTGCTCGGGCTTGTCATTCTGGGTCCTGATCGTTCTGGCGGGCCGGCAAGTCGTCCCGTTCTTCTGCCTCGGGCGATCGGCGCCCGGAGGGGCCGGCAAGATCGGACAGATTTGCCGATCTGAACAGGGGGCGCGGCTTTCGTCGCCGCTTTTCCGCTGCCCCTCGAAGACCTGCCAGATAATGGTCAAGGCGATCGATCGGCAAGCATCTTAAGTCCATTTCGATCAACTTGATCAATATTCCTGATGCGAGTTTGCAGACTTGCTTGCTAAAAGCCGTTCTGGATAATGACCAGCACATCAGGAAAAGCGATCAATATGATCAAATCGCAACGCGAACAGCGCATTATCGAGATTCTGGCCCAGGCGGGCGAGGAAGTCTCCGTGCTGGAAATCGCGCAGCGCATCGGCCGCGTCTCCAGCGTCACCATCCGGCGCGACATCGTTCGGCTGGCCGAGGAGGGCCGGGTCGAGCGCACGCATGGCGGGGCGCTGGTGCAGGCGACCTCGGCCCAGGGGGACGAGCCTCCGGCATCGCGCGACAGCGCGTTGCAGGACGAGATCGAGGGCGTCGACGCCATCGTGCTGCCGCCGATCGGCGGGCGCGGCGCGGATACGCTGCGCATGCTGGCGAAGCGCCGGCATATTCCATTCCTGGCCGAATCCTCGCCGCAGGAAGGCGGCGTCTATCTGGGACCGGATAATTTCACCGCCGGGCGCGAACTGGGCCGCGCCGCCGGCCGCATGATGTCCGGCGCGATCGACGAGGCGCGCGTGCTGCTGGTCTCGCTGGAGACGCTGCCGAACACCCGCGCCCGCTGCGACGGCTTCATCAAGGGATTTGGCGAGACGTTTCGCGGCACGGTTCGCCCCTGGCGCGTCGATGGGCAGGGCAGTTTTCGCATTGCCTTGCGCGCAAGCCTGGATGCATTCGCCGCCTATCCCGACATCAATGTGATCTTCGGCGTCAATGATCACTCCGTGCTGGCAGCAATCGAGGCCTCCGATACGGCGGGCGTCGCCGAAGTCAGCGCCTTCTCCGTCGGCGGCGAGGGCGGCGTCTTGTTCGACGCCCTTGCTTCACGCGGAAAACTGAAGGCGGCGAGCGCGCTGTTTCCGGAAATCGTCGGCATCCGCGCGGTCGAGACGCTGGCGGGCGCCCTGCATGGCAGCGCCATGCCGGACGAAATCCGCACGCCGCATGTCGTCATCACCCCCGACACGCTCGACCAATATTATCGGAGATCCGGCGCGGGCTGGGGCCTGGCGCCCGAAGCGGAGGCGTCGATCCTTGGCGCGACCGAGCGGCCGGCCTTCGTGCGTTCGGTCGGGCCGCGCCGCGCCATCGGCTTCGTGCCGCATTATCCGGCGCATGACTGGTATCGCAACATGGCGCGCGCCATGCGCGAGCGGGCCGAGGCGCTTGGCTTCGAGCTGAAGATCGCGGCGCCGCAATCGGGCATTGCCCGGGAGATCGCGGCGATCCGCCGCTTGATCGCGAAAAGCGCCGCCCGGTTGGTGCGCGATGGCGACACCATCCTGATCAACAGCGGCACCCTTTCCACGCTTCTGGCCGACGAACTGATGACCCGCGCCAACATCACCATCGTCACCAACGCGGTCGATGTGATGGAGCGGCTTTCCGGCCGGCCGGGTCTGAAGCTGATCATGACGAGCGGCGAATATCAGCTGAAGGATCGCTGCCTGGTCGGCCCCAGCCTTGGCGCGCTGTTCGAGACGATGCGGGTCGATCGCGCTTTCCTGTCGGTCGATGGCATCTCGCCGCATTTCGGCGCCTCGGCGACGGACGAGCGGCTGGCGCTTGCCGCCAAGCGCTTCGTCGACGCCTCGCGCGAGGTTGTCGTCATGGCCGACCATTCGCTGGTCGGGGTCGAGGCCAGCCACCGCATCGTGGCGCTCGGCTCGATCGACGATTTGATCACGGATTCCGCCTCGCTGCCGGCGGATCGGCTCGCCTTTGCCTCGATGGCCACGCGCATCACGCTGGCCGACGAGGAGCCGGAGGAGATGGCGGCGCCCCGGACCGGAGGGTCCGTGGCGGACAGACGGAAGGCCTGATCGGCCGGACACTTACAGAAACTGAAGAAGAACTGGGAGGGTACCATGAAGAAACTGCTTCTCGCCGCGACGATGCTCGCGGGACTGACGCCTGCCGCATTCGCGCAGGAGACCATCACGCTGAAGTTCTGGGACAACCAGCAGACCGAATCCGGCCTGAGCCAGTACCAGCAGGAAGCGGTCAAGCGCTTCGAGGCCGAGAATCCCGGCATCAAGATCGAAGTCACGACCATTCCCTACCCGGAATTCCAGCAGCGCCTGCTGACCGCCGTGCAGGGCGGCAACGCGCCTGACATTTCGACCGTCGACCAGATCTGGCAGGGCGCTTTCGCCGAAGCCGGCGCGATCGTGGAGCTGGACGAGCAGGCCAAGGCTGCCGGCCTGACCAAGGACGGCTTCTTCAAGGGCGCCTGGGACTCGGCCAACTACAACGGCAAGCTGTACGGCGTGCCGTTCAATGTCGACGTCTGGCAGTTCTCGTTCCTGAACAATGCGCTGTTCAAGGAAGCCGGCATCGACCCGGCCTCGATCTCGACCTTCGAAGGCCTGAAGGCAGCGGCGGAAAAGCTGACCGATCCGGCCAAGGGCAAGTATGGCGTCGGCCTGTTCGGCCACAAGGGCGAAGATACCGTCGCCGTGCTCGACAGCTTCATATTCTCGAATGGCGGCAAGGTGCTGGACGAGAACGGCAAGTGCGCCCTGACCAGCCCCGAGGCGGTCGGCGCGCTCGAATACCTGCAGACGCTGGTGCCGTTTGCGCCGAAGGGCATCCTCAACGCCTCGTCGGGCGACATGCGCGAACTGTTCCTGAACGGCTCGCTCGGTGTCGAGTTCTGGCCGGCGCTGGAGCAGCCGACGCTGCAGAAGTCGAAGATCGACTGGGGCTTCGAGAACGGCACCGCGCCCGCCGGCAAGACCCCGGTCGGCACCTATGGCGGCTGGAACCTCGTCGTCTACAAGTCGTCGCCGCACCAGGACGCGGCTTGGAAGCTCATCCAGTTCCTGACGCGTGAAGACGTCAATGGCGCGGTCGTCGATCTGATCCCGGCCAACGTCAAGGCGGCCAAGACCTTCCTGGAAGCGAACCGCAAGGGCGCCGACAAGATCATGACGCATCTGGAAAACGCCCAGCCGCGTCCGCTCTCGGCCCGCTACCTCGAAGTCTCCGACATCCAGGTGACACTCGCCCAGGACGTCTATTCCGGCGCCAACGCCGCCGAGGCCGCCGCCAAGGCCTGCGCCGCCATCGACGGCCTGAACTAAACCTAAGCCCTTGCCCTCTCCCGCCTGCGGGAGAGGGTTGGGTGAGGGCCTCTTCCGTCATCCCCGCGAAAGCGGGGATCCATCAAGGTCTGAAACGCCTCAGGCTGCATGGATCCCGGATCTCCGCTTCGCTGCGTCCGGGATGACGCCAATACGACGTGCGGCGTCCCTTTTGAAAAGAACTAGATCTCATGCTGAAACGCGATCGCTGGCTCACCTGGATCTTCGTGACGCCCGCCGTCCTGCTGGTCGCGGTCATGATGTATTATCCGATGATCGGAACGGTCATCGAGAGCTTCTACTCGACCTCGTTCATCAACCCGACGCCGAAATTCGTCGGCCTCGCCGTCTACCAGAAGATCTTCGGCAGCGCCGATTTCTTGCAGATCGTCTGGAATTCCTGCGTCTGGACGCTGGCCGTCGTGGCGCTGCAGAACGTCTTCGGCTTCTTCTGCGCGCTGCTGCTCAACCAGAAACTTCCCGGCCAGGGCCTGATGCGGTCGCTGATCCTGCTGCCCTGGGTGCTGCCAGGCGTCGTCGCCGCCATCCTGTGGCGCTTCATGTACGACCCGCAGCTCGGCCTCATCAATTCGTTCTTGATCAGCGCCGGCTTCGGCGATCAGGGCCTCGCCTGGCTTGCCGACTCATCCACCGCCATGGCCGCCGTCGTCATCGCCGCCGTCTGGAAGGGCTTTCCCTTCTGCACCATCGTCTATCTGGCGGCGCTGCAGAACGTCGAGGAAGAGCAGATGGAAGCGGCCCGCATCGACGGTGCCGGCGCGGTTCGCCGGCTCTGGCACATCGTGCTGCCGTCGATGAAGGAGGTGATCGCCATCAACTTCATCCTGACCACCATCCTGACCTTCAACTATTTCGACATGATCTGGGTCCTGACCCGCGGCGGGCCGCAGAACTCGACGCATATCTTCCCGACCAAGATCTACGAGCTCGGCTTCGGCCAGTTCCGCTTCGGCGAGGCGGCCGGCTACGGCGTCGTCTCGATCGTGATCCTCGCCCTCCTGATCACGCTCTATTTCCTGGCCCAGGGCTCGGGTCGAAAGGCTGCATCATGAGCGTCGCTCCCTCCAAAACCTCCCGCTTCGGCCTGATGCTGCTGCAGTTCGGCCTCTGCATCGTGATCCTGCTGCCGTTCTTCTGGATGGTCTCGGTCTCGCTGAAGCCGGCCGCCGAGCCCTTCGCCATTCCGGCCCGGCTCTGGCCGGATAACCCGACGCTGGAAAACTACGTCACGGCGTTCCGGCCGGAATTCCGCACCTATTTCTTCAATTCGGTCGTCGTGTCGCTGTCGACGGTGGTGATCACCGTGACGCTGGCGCTGTTCGCCGCCTATTCGTTCACCCGCACGCAGATGCGCGCCATTTCGGTGCTGATGGTGTTGGTCATCGTGGCGCAGATGTTCCCGGCCAGCGCCATCATCATCCCGATCTACAAGATGATGAAGTCGGCGAACCTCTTGAACACCTACACCTCGCTGATCCTCGCCTATGTGACGGTGACGCTGCCTGTGGCGATCTGGATGCTGCGCGGCTTCCTCACCCGCTTGCCGGTGGCGCTGGAAGAGGCGGCGGCGATCGACGGCGCCGGGCCGTTCAAGATCTTCTTCCTGATCATCCTGCCGCTGTGCAAGCCGGGCATCGTCGCCACCTCGGTGTTCGTGCTGATCGTCACCTGGCAGGAGTTCCTGTTCGCGCTCTCCTTCACCTCGACCAAGGACATGCGCACGCTTCCCGTCGGCATGAACGATTTCATCGGCCAGTACGGCATCCGCTACGGCGAGCTGATGGCAAGCTCGGTGCTGATCTCCGTACCTGTGATCGCGATCTTCTTCCTCCTGCAACGCCAGTTCGTGGCCGGCCTCACCGCCGGCGCCGTGAAAGGCTGATCGATGTCCGAACCCCTCGTCATCCGCGAAGAGATCGAGCCCGGCATCGTCCGGCTTACCTTCAACCGGCCCGACAAGCTGAACGCGCTGTCGACGCCGCTGATGCAGCAATTCGAGGCGCATCTGGATGCGATCGCCATCGACCCAGCCGTGCGGGTCGTCGTCCTGGCAGGCGCGGGTGAAAAGGCCTTTGTCGCCGGCGCCGACATCGCCGAATATCGCGGCAACCGCCAGGCCGCGTTCATCGCCTACCAGCTCGAAAGCCGGCGCGTCTTCGACAAGCTCGAAGCCCTCCCCAAGCCGACCATCGCGGCGATCCGTGGCTATGCGCTCGGCGGCGGTTTTGAAATCGCGCTCTGCTGCGATGTCATCCTTTGCGCCACCAGCGCCCGGCTCGGCCTGCCGGAAGGGCTGCTCGGCCTGTCGCCCGGCGGCGGCGGCACGCAGCGCCTGACCCGGGCCGTCGGTCGCATCATCGCTTCCGACATGATGCTGGCGGCGCGCCGCATCACCGGCGAGCGCGCCTTTGGGCTCGGCCTCGCGGCCGAATGCGTCGCCGACGAGGCGCTGGCGGAAACCGTGCTCGGCCGCGCCCGTGCCATGCTGAAGGTCGCGCCGCTGGCGCAGGCCGAGATGAAGCGGCTGATCCGGCAGGGGCCCGATGCGGCGCTGCCGGTGGCGCAGGGTTTCGAGCAGGAAGTGCTGTTCCGCCTCTACGGCACGGCGGACGGCCAGGAAGGCATCGACGCCTTCCTCGACAAACGTGATCCGGTGTTCAAGGGAATATGACGATGCGCGGAAGCGAACTTTTGGGACGGGTTGCCGTCGTCACCGGCGCTGCCATGGGCATCGGCCGCGCCTCGGCCGAAGCGCTGGCGCGGGAAGGCGCATCGATCGTCGTTGCCGATTTTGACGCCGAAGCCGGCGCCAATACGACGGAAGAATTGCGCGCCACCGGCGCCGAGGCGATCTTCGTGCGCACCGACGTTTCGGTGATGGCCGACATGGAAGCGATGGCGGCGGCGGCGGTAAAGGCCTTTGGCGGCATCGACATCCTCGTCAACAATGCGGCCCGCGCCATTGGCGGCGTCGTCGACGAGATCGACGAGGATAGCTGGAACACGGTCATTTCGACCAACCTGTCCAGCGTCTGGCGCGGCATGCGCGTCTGCGTCCCCGAAATGCGCAAGCGCGGCAAGGGCGCCGTCGTCAACATGTCGTCGGTGCAGTCGCTCGCCGGCTTCAAGGGCTGGGCCGCCTATGCGGCTGCCAAGGGCGGCATCAATTCGCTGACCCAGCAGGCGGCGATCGACCTCGCCCCGCACGGCATCCGCGTCAACGCGGTGGCGCCCGGCACGATCATGACGCCGCTCAACGAAAAGATCTTTGCCACCCATCCCGATCCGCAGGGCCTGATTTCGAGCTGGAACAACGCCCATCCGCTCGGCCGCTTTGGAGAAGCGCCGGAAGTTGGCGAAGCGGTCTTGTTCCTGGCGAGCGATCGGGCTTCCTTCATCACGGGAGAAATCCTGCGCGTCGATGGCGGCCTGGTCGTCAGGGGCGAGTAACGCGCGGCAATCATCACGGGAAGGAAGCGGAATGAACGAGAGCGATTTTCATACGATCGAGGCCAAGGGCGTCCGTGCGACGCTCGACCTGCGCGGCGGACACGTGCGTGTCTTTGCGACCGAGCAGGACGGCCGCACGATCGAGCCGTTGCATACCGCTCCCTGGGTCGAGGACAAGGCGATCTACGAGGACGAGAGCCTCGACGCCAATCTCCGCTTCCTGTCCGGTGATTTCTTCTGCGCGCCGTTTTCCGCCAGCGACGTCGAACCCGCGCCGCCGCATGGCTGGCCCGGCAATTCGCGCTGGACGCTGCTCGGCGTCGAACCCCATGCCGAGGGCGGCCAGACCGCCCGCTACGAGCTCGACAAGCGGGTTCTCGGCGCCACCTTGATCAAGGAATTCACCGTCCGCGACGGCCATCCCTTCCTCTATCAGCGCCACATTTTCGTTGGCGGCGAGGGCGCGATCCCCGTTGCCAATCACGGCATGACCCGCTTCGATGCCGGCGGTCGGCTGTCCTTCTCGCCAAAGCTGTTTGCCACCACGCCGGCGACCGCAATCGAGCCCGACCCGGCCAAGGGCCGTTCGCTGCTGGCCTATCCCTCGCGCTTCACCGACTTGATCAAGGCGCCGCGCGCCGATGGCAGCACGGCGGACCTGACCAGCTATCCGTTCGGTTCGAGCCATGAGGATTTCCTGTCGCTGATCGAAGATCCGAAGAATTCGCTCGGTTGGGCCGCCGCCGTTCGTCCGGACAAGCGCGACATCTTCCTGACGCTGAAGAACCCGGCCGATTACCCGATCACCATGATGTGGTTCTCGAATGGCGGCCGTGATTACGCGCCGTGGAATGGCCGCCATGTCGGCGTGCTCGGTCTCGAGGAAGGTCGCACCTATGCAGGTCTTGGCCACAAGGCGTCGATCAACCCGAACCCGTGGACCGAAGAGGGTATCCCGACGGCGCTGACGCTCGATCCGGCCGGCGAAGTGGAAGTCCGCAACGTCATCGGCGGCGTCGCGCTGCCGGCAGGTTGGACCCGGGTCGCGTCGGTCGAGGCGGGGGCATCCGAACTAGCGCTTTCCGACGAGGCCGGCGGCAAGGCGACGGTGCCCTACGACGCCAACTTCCTGACGCGGGGCGCCTGATGTCGGGAGCCATCCATCACGCTTTTTCAACCGGCGGGACAACGGTCCTGCCGGCCGAACGCGCATCCGTCCTGTTCGACGGCAACTTTTCCGCCCCGCGCCTGCAGCACCCCGAGGGTGTCGCGGTTGGTCCGGACGGCTGGGTCTGGGCCGGCAGCGAAAACGGCCAGATCCTGCGGATTGCGCCGGACGGGTCCGAGATCGAGGAGGTCGCCTCGACGGGCGGCTTCCTGCTCGGCCTCGCCTTTGATGGCGACCGGGCCCTGTTCGTCTGCGATTCCAGGGCTAGCGCCGTATTCCGCCTCGACCTCGCGGACCGTTCGCTCAAACGCTTCACCGCGCCGGGCATCGAGGTGCCGAACTACGCGGTTGTCGACCGCGCTCGTGGCCGGCTCTATGTCTCCGACACGCGGGCGCCGAGCGATCCCGGCCCGTCGATCTGGCAGTATGACCTCGAAAGCGGCGCTGGAAAAATCTGGCATGGCGGGCCGTTCGATCATGCCAATGGCATGGCGCTCGCCCCCGAGGGCGATGCGCTGTTCCTTTGCGAGACGTTTGCCCGGCGCATCACCCGGATCGCGATCTCGGCGGACGGCTCGGCCGGCGAGGCGACCACCTGGTCGGACGATCTGCCGGGTCTACCGGATGGCCTCGCGTTTGATGATTCCGGCGCGCTGTTCGTCGGCTGCTACGAGCCGTCGCGCGTGCTGCGCATCCCGGCCGGCGGTGGTTCGTCCGAGATCTACATCGAGGATGCGACGGCGCATCTGCTGGCCCATCCGACCAATATCGCCTTCGATGGCGCGGCCCTTTTCACGGCCAATCTCGGCCGCTGGCACGTCACGAAGATCGACACGGACACGACGGGCACGCCGCTCTGGCGGCAGACCCAGACCACCCAGGACTAGACAACCAGGGCGGTCCGCCAGGCGGGCCGCTCGCCAAGATGAGTGTGAGGAACCGACCATGACCGCCGCCAAGGCTCTGAAGGACGTCACCGTCCTCGATCTGAGCCATCTCCTGCAGGGCCCTTTCGCCACCCAGTTGCTTGCCGACATGGGCGCGAATGTCATCAAGGTCGAGCGACCGGGGCAGGGCGACCTGTTCCGCACGCTGACCTTCAACAATCGCTGGGTCGGCGGCGCGGAGAGCCCGAACTTCCTCGCCTGGAACCGCAACAAGCGGTCTCTGGCGCTGGATCTGAAGGCGCCGGAAGCGAAGGAAATCCTCTACAAGATCGCCGAGACGGCCGATGTCGTGGTGCAGAATTTCCGCCCCGGCGTGCTGGAGCGGCTCGGCTTCGGCTATGCCGACTTCGCCAAGGTCAATCCGCGCATCATCTATTGCTCGGGCTCCGGCTATGGCGACAGCGGGCCGTATCTCGCGCGTCCCGGCCAGGACATGCTGATCCAAGGCCTGACCGGCATCGCGGCGGCGACCGGCCGCGGCGATGGCCCGCCGGTGCCGGTCGGCTCCGGCTTCTCCGACCAGGTCGGCGCCATGAACATGGTCTATGGCATCCTCTCGGCGCTCTACTGGCGCGAGCGCTCCGGCGAGGGGCAGGAGATCAAGGTCGACCTGCTCTCGGCCATGCTGGCGCATCAGGGCCAGGAAATGCTGATGGCGATGAACTTCCAGCAGGATTTCGTGCGGCCGAACTCCGGCATCGGCCATCCCGGCATGGATGCGCCCTTCGGCGTCTATCCGACCTCGGATGGCTGGGTGACGGTGGCGATGAGCCCGTTCAAGCGCTTCGTCGGCGTGCTCGGCGACGACAGCCTGCTCGTCTATGACAATCCGAAGGACCTGTTCGACAAGCGTGACGAGGTCTGGGAAAAGCTCGCGGCGCTGACCAAGGGCTGGACGACGGCCGACCTGATGAACGCGCTGCTGGCCGTCGACATCTGGTGCGGCGAGGTGAAGACGCATCTCCAAGCCGAACAGGATCCGCAGGTAAAGCATATCGGCGCGATCACCAGCTACGAGCACCCGACCGCCGGCACGGTCAAGGTGGTGGCGCCGGCGGTGAAGATGTCGAAAACGCCGTCCGAGATCGAGCGCCCGGCGCCGCGCATCGGCGAGCATTCGCGAGAGATCCTCGGCGAGTTCGGCTTTGACGCCGAAACGGTGGATGGCTGGGTCGCGAAGGGATCCGTGGCCGAGGTGAAGTAGGGGCGGCCTTCCTGGCTCATCCACCCGCTCCGCCATCATCCTGAGGTGCTTCGCGCAGCGAAGCCTCGAAGGAGGTTCCAGCGGAGCACCGCAACTTTCAGTCCGGTCCCGATCGAGCAAGCGCGTCTCCTGGACCCTCCTTCGAGGCCCGGCTTTGCCGGGCACCTCAGGATGATGGTCGGGGGGTACGCGGTGGGGCTGTGCCATGCAGAGCATACAAAAAAAGGCCCCGCCGAAGCGGGGCCTTTTGCTTTCAGCCGCCTACTTCAGTGCGCCGGCCGTCAAACCACTGACGATCTTGCGCTGCAGGAGCATGAAGACGAGCACGATCGGCGTCACATAGATCACGGCATAGGTCATGATACCGTTCCAGTCGGTCGTGTTCGGACCCATGAAGTTCATCAGGCCCACCGTCGCCGTCTGCAGATCTTCCTGCGAGATCAGCGTGCGCGAGTAGACGTACTCACCGAACGACTGCAGGAAGATCAGCACCGAGGTGACGAGGATGCCGTTGCGCGCCAGCGGCACGATGATGCGGAAGAAGGCGGTGATGCGCGAGGCGCCGTCGACGCGCGCGGCCTCCTCGAGCTCCTTCGGGATCTGCATGAACGAGGTCCGGCAGAGTACGATGTAGAGCGGCAGCACCTTGGCCGTCTGCGCCAGGATGACGGCGAAGCGCGGCGTTGCGATCAGGCCGATCTGGTTGAACAGCACGAAGATCGGTGTCGCCATGAGCGACGGCGGCAGCACCTGCATCATCAGGATCAGGAACAGAACGACATCCATCCAGACATTGCGGACGCGGGCCAGCGCATAGGCGCAACCCGTGCCGATCAGCGCGGCGATCACCGTGGTGCCGCAGGCCACCACCAGCGAGTTCCACAGATAGACGTCCATCTTCTTGTCGACGAACACCTGCAGGAAGTTGAACTGCGGATCGGCCGGCCAGAAGGTCGGCGGATAGGTGAAGGTCTCCGACGACGGCTTGAAGGCGGTCAGATACATCCAGTAGAGCGGGAACAGGTAGATCGCCAGGAAGCACAGCGCGACGACGAGCAGGACATAGCGTTTCATGTTGCGCTCCTCAGGCCTGGTATTCTTGGCGGGTCGAGCGGACGTAGAAGAACGCAACGACGATGACGAAGCCCAGCATCAGCACCGAGACGGCGCTGCCGGTGGCGATGTCGTAGTTCTGGAACGAAAGCTGCCAGGACCAGTATTGCGCCACGTTGGAGGAATTGGCCGGGCCGCCCTGCGTCAGCGAGGCGAACAGGTCGAACTGCTGCAGCGTGAATATGACGCCGAGACAGGTCACCGCGCCGATCGTCGAGCGCATCATCGGCAGAGTCATGTGCCAGAAGCGGCCCCAGGGTCCGGCGCCGTCGAGGGCGGCCGCCTCATACATGTCCTTCGGAATGCCGGCGAGGCCGACCGAGAGCAGGATCATGTTGAACGGGATGCCGAGCCAGATATTGGCGATGATGACGGAATAGAGCGAGATCGCCGGCGTCGACAGCCAGAAGATCTTTTCGTCGATGATGCCGGTCGACATCAGCATGTAGTTGAGCACGCCGAAATCGCCGGCGAAGATCCACTTCCAGATCGCGCCGGCGACCAGCGCCGGGATGATCCAGGCTGCCAGGAACAGGCCGCGCAGATAGCTGGCGCCAATGAAATCCTGCTGGAAGAACAGAGCCAGGCCGAAGCCGATGGCGAGCTGGAAGACGATGCAGAGAATGACGAAGATCGCCGTGTTGCTCATGATCGACCAGAATTCCGGCGTCGCGAACAGCGTCCGGTAATTGGCGAGGCCGACGAACGGCCGAACCAGGTCGCCGAGCGAGAACATGTCCACTTCCTGGAAGGACATGGCGATGTTGTAGATGAGCGGGAAGGCCGAGAAGACGAGCAGGTAGGCGAGCGCGAGAGCGGCCAGTGCCACGTCGAAACCGCGTCCATCGCGTAGGCTGCGCAGAAGCGCCGACATTGGCTATCTCCAGGATCTGGAACGGGCGAGGGGTGCGCGCGTTCGCATGCTGCCGATGAGGTGAGGATTGTCGCCATTGGCATGGCGGCGCAAGCGCGGCCTTGACCAATTGGAGAGGCCGGCACGCCGCCCCGAGGGAGGGGGAGGCAGCGTGCCGGCGGTGCGCTTGGGAGGGCGCTTACTTCTTGACGATGCCGTCGATCGTCGTCTGCGCGGTGGTCAGCGCGGTCTTGGCGTCAGCCTGGTGCGTCAGCGCCTGCTGGATGCCGGTCGAGATCGCCTTGGAGATCTTCGCCCAATCCGGCGACGGACCACGGACGCGGGCATACTTCATCGATTCCGCGAAGACCGCGTACTGATCGGCCCACTTCGGATCCTTGGCCTCGACCGGATAGGACGGCAGGAAGCCGAACTCGTTCCAGACGCGCGGCATCTGCGAGTACATGTACTCGAGATACAGGAAGGCTTCCTTTGGGTGCTTCGACTTGGCGAAGATCACGTTGTTGCCTTCGCCCAGCGCCGAGGCGCGGGTGTCGCCGGCCTTCTCGGTCGGCAGCAGCGCGACGCGGAAGTCGAACTTGGCGTCCTTCGACATGCGCGGCAATTCCCACGGGCCGGAAATGCCCATGGCGGCGTTCTGTGCGTTGAACGAAGCCATCGAATCGTACTGGCCGCGGATCAGCGTGTCGGGAGAAGCGAGCTTCTCGTCGATGATCTTCTGCCAGACTTCCAGCGCGCGGACGGCGCCGTCATCGGCGATGTGATCGAAATCGGCGCCGGTCGACTGGGCCCAGGGAAGGAACTGGAAGGTGCCTTCCTCGTTCGAATTGGCCGAGAAGGCGAGACCGTAGACGTTCTTCGCCGGGTCGGTCAGCTTCTTGGCCGTCTCGTAGAGTTCGGCCCAGGTCTGCGGCGGCTTCTCGGGATCGAGGCCGGCGGCCTTGAACATGTCGGCGTTGTAGTAGAGCGCGATGGTGTTGGAGCCGCGCGGCAGGCCGTAGATCTTGCCGTCCCAGGTGACGGAAGAGAGCGGGCCCGGGAAGATCTTCGAGGTGTCGACGATCTTCGATTCAGCCAGATACGGCGTCAGGTCGAGCAGCGCGCCCTTGGCCGACAGGAACGGCGTGTTGGGATTGTCGACATAGGCGACGTCGGGCGTCGTGCCCGTTGCAACCGCGCGCATGACATCATTCGCCCAATCGGCGAACTCGACGCGCTTGATGTTGATCTTGATTTCCGGATGGAGCTTCATGAACTCATCCGCCATCACGTAATTGTAGCCCGGGTCAGCCTGGCGATCGATCGTCCAGACGTTCAACTCGACGGGCTCCGCCGTAGCGGCGGCGGTCATGGCCAGTACGCCAGCGGCGCCCAGCAACAGGGTCTTGGTGAAATTCGCCATCGGTTTCCTCCTTGGTGGCGAGCAAATCAAACCCACGCTCCTCCGCGTGGCGTGGGGCAGGGCCCCGGCAGTCCCCGCCGGCAATCCGGCGGGGTATTCATGTCCGATCCGGGGGATACAGCCCCTTGGGATCAGGTCGGGTTCGCGATGAAGGACATGCCGCCACGGGCTTCCTTCAGATAGTTCAGCGACTTGACCTGGCCAGTGATCTCCAGCTCGTTGCGGTAGACCGGGTCATGCCAGCCTTCGATGTCGATGCAGCCCTTGTAGCCGGCGAGGCGCAGCTCGCTGATGACACGCGTCCAGTCGCTGTCGCCGAAGCCTGGCGAACGCATCTGCACGAAGGGATGCTTGCCGAACACGCCGCTTTCGCGGATGACGTCCCAGCGGATGGTCGCGTCCTTGCCGTGGACGTGGAAAATCTTCGGCGCCCATTTGCGGATCTGCGGGATCGGGTCGATCAGATAGACCATCTGATGGCACGGCTCCCACTCGAGGCCGATATTGTCGTCCGGCGTCTCGTTGAAGATCAGCTCCCAGGCGTCCGGGTTGTGGGCGATGTTCCAGTCGCCGGTCGCCCAGTTGCCGTCCATGGCGCAGTTTTCGAATGCGAGGCGGACGCCCTTGTCGGCGGCGCGCTTGGCCAGTTCGCTCCAGACCTCCTTGTAGCGCGGCAGGCTCTCTTCGATCGACTTGCCGCGGATACGGCCGGTGAAGCCGGCGATCGTCTTGGCGCCGAACAGATGCGCGTTGTCGATCAGCGTCTTCCAGCCTTCCAGCGTCTGCTGGTCGATGTCGGTGGTCTCGAGCGGGTTGCCGAACATGCCGAGTGTGTCGATCTTCACGTCGGCGTCGCCGATCGCTTCCTTGAGCTCGGCCGCGAGCTTCGGAATGTCCTTGCCGCCGATGGTCTGCCAGAAGAAGGGCTCGATCGACTCGAAGCCGAGCGGCAGGATCTGCTTAACGTAGGCGGCCGGATCGGGGATGTTCCCCTTGATCATCGTGCCGATGCGGATGTCGAGAAGCGGATTGGTCAAAACATCATTCCCTAGAACGTTTTCGGGCGAAGTGCGGTGCGGTTCGCGTCAACAAGACGCGACCCGGCAAAGGGTCAGATCGTGATTTCGACGCGACGTCCGGTCTCGGCGCTTTCGATCGCACCGAAGACCATGGCGAGGCTGTTGATGTTCTGGTGGCCGACCGTTTCCGGCTCCGGCCCGCCGCGCGTTGCGGCGATGAAATCCTGCATGACCCCGAGGTGGCCACCGGTCCGGTCGGACTCTGCGAGTGGAGGGATCTCGCTGGCAGCCACCTCAGAGAAGAGGCCGTCGATCGCCTTGCCGGCGATCTCGGCGCGAATGTCCTGGTGCCCGTCCCAGACGAGCGTTCCCTTGGTGCCGACGATGCGCCAGGCTGATTCCCAGCTCGTCATCAGCCCGTCGGCGCACCAGCTGCCGCGGTAGTTGAAGATCACGCCCTCGCCGAACTCGAAGATCGCCGCGGCCGAGGAGCCCTGCTTGTACCAGGAGTTCTTCGGGTTCCATTCGCGGCAATAGACGGCTTCCGGCACGTTGGCCGACATGAAGCGGGCGGCGTCGAAGGTGTGGATGGCCATGTCGAGCAGCAGCACATGGTCCATTTCCTCGCGAAATCCGCCGAAATGCGGCGCGAGGAAGAAGTCGCAATGGATCGAGGTGACGTCGCCGATGGCGCCCTGGTCGATGGCGTTGCGGATGCGGCGAACGCCTTCGAGATAGCGGCGGTTCTGCACGACGACATGCAGCTTGCCGGCTTCCTTGGCGCGGGCGATCAGGTCGCGCGCCTGGTCGAGGGTCTCGGCCATCGGCTTTTCGGAGAGGACATGGCAACCGGCGGCGAGCGCAGTCGAGACGATGTGATGGCGGGCGCCGGGGATGACGACGTCGAAGACGACATCCGGCTTGGCCTCGGCGATCAGGTCTTCGATGTTGGTGGCGATGACGATATCGCCAAGCTCGAACTCCGCCGCGCGGGCACGGGCCGCGTCGGGGTTGATGTCGGCGAGGCCGACGATCTGGAGATTGTCGATGGTCTTGGCGGCGGCGAGCCAGGCGCGGCTCATCGCTCCGCAACCGATCAATACGGCACGTTGCATTCCGATTTTCCTCCCACGGCCAATTCCTCAATCGTTGCACCGCAAACGTTTACGGTGCGGTGCAACAAGGCCGTAAACGTTTACGATGACACCAAATTGAGGTACGCTTGTCAAGTGTGGGGAACGAAGCAACCTGCGGTCGATGTGTGCTGGCTGGGTGCACGCCCCGCTGAAAATGATGTACGCAAGGCGTTCCGCTTCGGCAGGTCGGCCTGGCGATGGGAGGAGACGCTCCGTTGAGCATCAAGGAACTGGCGCAGCATCTGAACGTCTCGATCGGCACCGTGTCGCGGGCGCTGAACGGGCGTGCCGATGTCAATCCCGAGACCCGCAAGCGCGTTCTCGCCGCGGCGGAGGCCATGGGCTATGTTGCCAATCAGTCCGGCCGCAGCCTGCGCCAGGGAACAACCAACGTCATCGGTTTCACCATCGAGACCAATGTCGAGACCAAGTCGCAGGGCGACACGTTCTTCATGAGCGTGTTCGATGGCGTGCAGGCCGTCTTCGCCCGCCACAAGCTCGACCTGGTGGTGCTGCCCTGTTCGTCGGAAGACGATCCGTTCGACCATGTCCGCCGCGTCGTCTCGCGCCAGTTCGCCGATGGGCTGATCATTTCGGCGACCCAGCGCATCGACCCGCGGATCGATTTCCTGATCGAGCGCGGCATTCCGTTCGTCACTCTCGGACGCAGCCAGTCGGGCGGCGAACACTCCTGGATCGACATGGATTTCGATAGCGTCGCCACGGGGGCGGTGGCGCGGCTGGTGGCGCGCGGCCATCGCCGAATCGCACTCGCCAACACGGCGAGCGGCATCAATCTGAGCTACATTTTCGAGGATTCGTACCGCCGCGCCCTGGCCGAGCATGGCATTGCCTATGATCCGGACATCGTCATTCGCGGCGAGATTACCGAGCGCGGCGGCTACGCCATCTGCGACAAGCTGCTGGCCTTGCCGGACCGTCCGACGGCGGTCGTGCTCGTCAATGAGAGCCTCGCGATCGGGATTTATCGCCGCCTGCATGACGCCGGGCTGATGCCGGGCCGGGACATGGCGATCATCGGTCTCCGCCAGAGCCCGCAAGCCCGCTTCCTGTCGCCGACGCTAACCTGTCACCGGTTGTCGCTGCACGACGTCGGCGTGGAACTGGCGCAATCCCTGCTCGCCACCATGCCGGCCTACAAGGATCTTTATCCGCAGGGCGTGGTGCAGAAGATCTGGCCGATGGAACTGGTCCCCGGCGAAAGCGACCCGCCGCTGCAACCCTGAAACTCGCGCCCGGCTTGCCGCCGTTGCAACCGGCAGGCCCTTGTCGTCATCGCTTGATAGCCCTAGAACATATCGTGAACACTATGAGGGTGCGCGACGATGGATATGCTGGAAAAGCTTGGGATCCTGGCGGATGCCGCCAAGTATGATGCGTCCTGCGCCTCTAGCGGCACCGACAAGAAACATGCCGCCGCCGGCAAGGGCATCGGCTCGACCGAAGGCATGGGCATCTGCCATTCCTATGCGCCCGACGGCCGCTGCATCTCGCTGCTGAAAGTGCTGCTGACCAATGCCTGCAATTTCGATTGCCTCTATTGCGTCAACCGAGCCTCGTCCAACGTGCCGCGCGCCCGCTTCACGGTCGCCGAAATCGTCAAGCTGACGCTGGATTTCTACCGCCGCAATTATATCGAGGGGCTGTTCCTCTCGTCGGGCATCATCCGAAACCCCGACTACACGATGGAGCAGGTGGTGGCGGTGGCGAAATCGCTGCGGCTCGATCACGGCTTTCACGGCTACATCCACCTGAAGACGATCCCCGAGGCGAGCGAGGCGTTGATCACCGAAGCGGGGCTCTATGCCGATCGCCTGTCGATCAATGTCGAATTGCCGACCGAGGCGGCGTTGACGGCCCTTGCGCCGGAAAAGAGCATTCCCTCGATTCGCCGCACGATGGGCCGTTTACGTCTCAAGCTGGATGAGGCGAAGTCGGAAAAGCACCTGAAGCACGCCCGCCGCTTCGCGCCGGCCGGGCAGAGCACGCAGATGATCATCGGCGCCGACGCCTCGACCGATCGGTCGATCCTCGATCTCTCGGCCAATCTCTATGGCTCGTACCGGCTGAAGCGGGTCTATTATTCGGCCTTCAGCCCGATCCCGGATTCAAGCCTTAAATTGCCGCCCAAGGCGCCGCCGCTGATGCGGGAGCATCGGCTGTATCAGGCCGACTGGCTGCTGCGCTTCTACGGCTTCCAGGTCTCGGAAATCGGCGGTAAGGGCGGCATGCTCGATCTCGACATCGACCCGAAGCTCGCCTGGGCCCTGGCCAATCGCGACCGCTTTCCCGTCGATCTCAACCGCGCTCCCCGCGAAGAACTTTTGCGCGTGCCGGGGCTCGGGTCGAAGACGGTCGAGCGGCTGATTTCGGCGCGTCGCTACCGGACGATCCGCAGCGACGATCTGGTGCAACTGCGCCTGCCGCTCGCCAAGCTGATGCCCTTCGTCGTGCTCGGCGATCACAAGCCGTCCGGCCTGCTCGATTCCGAGCGCCTCTCCGCCTTGCTGCGGCCGAAGCCGACGCAGATGCAATTGCCGTTCTAGCGATGCACCGGATCGCGCTCACAGGGCCGACCAACATCCGGGGGTGGCGCGAGGCGGCCCGGCGGCTGGCGCGGCAAGATGTCGATCCCGCCGATATCGCCTGGGTGGTCGAGGGCGCGGCCGAGTCGGATCTTTTCGGCGGGTTGCCTGCCTCGCCGCAGGCGTCGTCCGCTCCGGAAGGCCCGGCCTTTTCCGTGCCGCGAGCCTTTCTGGGTCTCGCCGAAACGGTCATCCTGCACCGCGATCCCGAACGCTTCGCGCTGCTCTACCAGATGATTTGCCGGCTCAAGGATAATCATGACGCACTTGAGGATAGCGTGGATCCCTTGGTCGTCCGGCTAAATGGTCTTGCAAGGTCAGTCCGGCGCGACATTCACAAGATGCACGCCTTCGTGCGCTTTCGAACTGTGGAGACCGAGGCGGGCGAGTGCTTCGTCGCCTGGTTCGAGCCGGAACACCATATCGTCGAGGCGGCGGCGCCGTTCTTCGCGCGCCGGTTCGCGTCGATGCGCTGGTCGATCCTGACGCCGGAGCGCAGCGTCCACTGGGACGGCGAGATTCTCCGACTGTCGGAGGGCGTCGAGCGCAGCGAAGCGCCGACCGAGGACAAGCTGGAAGATCTCTGGCGGCGCTATTACGCGGCGATCTTCAATCCGGCCCGGCTCAAGGTGCAGGCGATGATGTCGGAGATGCCGAAAAAATACTGGCGCAATCTGCCGGAAGCCTCGCTCATCAAGCCGCTGATCGACCAGGCGGAGCGCCGAAGCGTCGATATGGTTGCTCTCGCGGCCACCGCGCCGAACCCCCGCCCGCAGCGGACGCGGGTCGAAATTCCCGTCGCATCGGTGGTGGAGCCTCTGGGCTCGATCCAGGCATTGCGCGAGGCCGCATCCGGATGCCGGCGCTGTCCGCTGGGGGTGCCGGCGACTCAAACCGTATTCGGCGAAGGGCCGGAGGACGCCGGGATCGTCTTTGTCGGCGAGCAGCCGGGCGATCAGGAAGATCTGGCCGGGCGGCCCTTCGTCGGCCCCGCCGGCAAGGTGTTTGACGCGGCGCTGGAAGAGGTCGGCATCGATCGCGGCCGCGTCTATGTCACCAATGCGGTGAAGCACTTCAAATTCGTGCCGCGCGGCAAAAGACGCCTGCACCAGAAGCCGAATGTCTCGGAAATCCAGGCCTGCCGCTGGTGGTTGAAACAGGAGCTGGACATTCTCCGGCCGCGTCTGGTGGTGGCGCTGGGCCTGACGGCGGTGCGAAGCCTGACGGGACAGCCAATGACGCTGGAAGTGGCGCGGCAGCGAAGGCTGGAAACGCTGGAGGGTGCGCCGCTGCTGGCGACGATTCATCCGTCCTACCTGCTGCGGCTGCCGGACGAGGCGATGAAAGCGCGCGAGCACGCGCGCTTTCTCGAGGATCTGCGGCGGGTGGCCGCGTTCGCCAACGCGGCCTGACTACCAGCAGGTATAGCCGCCATCGACGACGACGACCGATCCGGTCATCAGGCTGGCGGCGTCGCCGGCGAGGAACAGAACGACCGAGGCGATTTCCTCGACTTCTCCCATGCGCGCCATCGGCGTGCCGCCGATCCAGGCGTCATACATCTTCGCGTCGGTCTTCACGAAGGCGTTGAGCGGCGTGTTGATATAGGTCGGCGCGACGGCGTTGACGCGGACGCCACGTGCGCCCCATTCGGCCGCCAGAGACTTGGTCAGATGGTGCACGCCGGCCTTGGAGGCATTGTAGAAGGCCTGCTCCTGCGGCTTGTTGACGATGAAGCCGGACATCGAGCCGATGTTGACGATCGAGCCGCGGCCCGCCTTCAACATGTGGTTGCCGAAGGCGCGGCAGCACCAGAACGTGCCGTTCAGATTGACGTCGATGACGTTCAGCCAATGCTCGTCCGTGACGGTCTCGGCCGGGGTCATGCTGCGGGCGATGCCGGCATTGTTGACCAGGACATCGATATGGCCGTGCTTGGCGATGACTTCGTCGGCAACCTCGTTGACGCGCGCCGAATTGGTCACGTCCATGATCGCGATGTCGACGTCGTAGCCCTTGGCCTTCAGGCTGTCGCGGCCGGTCTCGGCGATGGCGCCGTCGCGATCGGCGATGATGACCTTCGCGCCCGCCTCGGCGAGGGCCTCGACGCTGGCAAGGCCGATGGCCTGGCCGCCACCCGTCACGAGAGCAACCTTGCCGTCCAGACGGAGCTTTTCGAGATACATGCCGTTCCTCCTGAGAACCTGCGCTTGCGGTGGCGGCAATCTAGCCAAGGATACCCTTGCCGTCACGAAGGATGCGCCGCTCAGGCGACGAATCCGGATGTTTTCACGCAGGTTCTCAAGGGGATGGACGCTCCGGGCTCGGGCTGATTTCAGCGAGCACGCGCGATACAGATGGCGACGGGCCGGAATCGGGGGAGAATTCGGGCCCGTCGCCTTCGGGCCGACGGGTCAGACTGCGCATCGGCCGAAACTGTGTCAGGCGTCAGTGATCAGCCATCCTGGCGCGGAACGCCGGGCGGCGTCTTGTCGGTCGGAGCCGGTGGCTTCGCCGGGTCGTGCGGCTCGGCCTGCTTGTCGGGCTTGTCGCCCTGGATGTCAGCGGGCCGGTTGGGATTGCCAAAGCTGCTGTTGCCGCCGGGCTTTTCCTTGTCATAAGGCGTCGACATGCTGCGTCTCCTCGAGTGTCTCATCGAGAAAACACGCCCGTGCGAGTTCGGTTCCAGCGGGATCGTGATTGTCTCAGCCGACGGCGATCAGGAAGGGAACGCGGTGCCGGCGCCCCTGCAGGTCAAGCTTCGTCAATCGTTCGAGGTTGGAGATGACCGAGCGCTTCAGGTGGCCGGCAAGCGCCTGCTGCGCCAGCGCCGGCCGCCCGGCCAGCAACTGTTCGAACACCTCCAGATGCTCGCCCAGCATGATCTCGATCTCGTCGGTGTCGCGGTGTCGTTGAAATGTCTCGTGCATGGCGATCAGGGGCAACTGGCTGCGACGGATCGCATCGCGAAGCTGGCTGTTGCTGCAACGGAGCACGGTTTCGACATGCAGGTCGTTTTCGAGTTGCTCCAGCCCGGCCGGCGTGCGCGTTCCCGCCTGCACGCGCCGGATCCGCTCGTGCCGGACGCGCAGGTCGGCCTGGTCGAGATGCGGCAGCGCCTGTTCCAGCGCGATCGGCTCAAGCAGCCAGCGCACTTCGAAATGTTCGCGCAGCAGTTCCGGCGTCAGGGGGCCGGCATACCAGCGCTGATTGACGTCCTGGGTGACAAGGCCGGCGCGGTCGAGGCGCGTGAGCACCTCATGCGCGACCGTGCGGCTGACGCCGTAATAGTCGGCCAGCAGGCTCTCGTTCAGCTGGAAGCGGCCATAGGGCAGGCAGCAGGCGACGATATGCTCGATCTCGGGATAGATCGCGGCGCGGCGGTTGCGGGTCTTCGGCTCCAGCATCCGCGTCCGTGGCAGCGTCAGCCCGGCGTCGATCAGGTCCAGGCGCAGCGGCGGCGCCGTGGCATCGCCGCCGATCATCAGCCCGCGTCCGCCGAAACGGGTGACGAGTCCTTCGTCCTCCAGCCGTTTTAGCGCGGCACCGGCCGGGATGCGGCTCGACTGGAAGGCGCGTGCTAGCGCTGTCTCGCCGACGACGAGCCCATCCGGCAAGACGCCGTCGACAATGTGCTGCCGCAACACGCGATAGATCACCTCATAGAGCGGCAGCCCGGCATCGCCGGTCTCGGAAACCGCGCTCATCGCGACGTGTTCTCCTCACGGCCAGCCGAACCGAAGCCGTCACCCGAAATGGCGGCGGCCCTGGTCGGCAGCGTCTCAGCCATGCGCCGTCTCGGCGGCCGGGGCAGCGTCGGCGCTGCCGGCATGGATCAGGCCCATGATCTCGCGGCTCATCGGCTCATAGCGGCGCGTATTTTCGATCGTGCCGGCGATGGCGAAGTCGCGCATCACCAGGATCCGGTCGGCGAGCGTGATCATCTCCGGCATGTCGCTGGAGATCAGCAGGACGGAAAGTCCCTCCCGCGTGATCTCGCCGATCAGCTCGTGGATCGCCGTCTTGGTCTTGATGTCGATGCCGACGGTCGGTTCGTCGATGATCAGGATCTCGACGCCCGCCGCCAGCCATTTGGCGATCGACACCTTTTGCTGGTTGCCGCCCGAAAGCTTGCCCACCGCCTGTTCGATCGACGGCGTCTTCACTTCGAGCTTTTCGACGAGCGGATGAGCGATGCGCCGCTCGTCGGCGCGGGTGATCAGGCCGAGCGCCGAGGCAATGCGCCGCCAGACCGAGATGGCAATGTTGGAGCGGATCGGATGGGTGAGGATCAGGCCCTCGGCCTTGCGATCCTCGGAGATGTAGCCAAGTCGGTGGCGGCGGATCGCCGTCGGCACGTCCGGGATCGTGACCGGATTGCCGTTCAGGCGCAGTTCGCCCGAGACGATCCTGGCGTCGCCGATCAGCGCGCGCGCCAGCTCCGTGCGGCCGGCGCCGACGAGGCCGTACAGGCCGAGAATCTCGCCCTTGTGCAGCTGGAAGCTTACATTCTTGTGGCCGAGCGAGGTGGCGACGTTGCGCGCCTCCATCACGGTCTTCGTGCGGTCGACGCTGCGCGTCCCCATCTCGGCGACGCGCTCTTCGCGGCCGATCATGGCGGTGACGATCTTGCCGCGATCCATCTGGGCGATCGGCTGGCCGGCGGCCGCGATGCGGCCGTCGCGCAGCACGGTGACGCGGTCCGAAATCGCCATCACTTCTTCGAGCTTGTGGGAGACGAAGACGATCGCCTTGCCCTCGTCGCGCAGGCGGCGGACGACGGCGAACAGCGCGTCGGCCTCATGGCCGGTGATCGAGGCGGTCGGCTCATCGAGCAGCAGCACGCGGGCTTCCAGCGACAGCGCCTTGGCGATCTCGACGATCTGCATCTGCGCCACCGACAGGTGCCGGACTTCCGTCCGGGTGTCGATCGTCGGATCGATCATGTCGAGGAATCGCCGCGCTTCGGAATGCACCTTGTCGAAGTCGATGACGCCGTTCCGCGTCGGCGGCCGCTCGATCATGATGTTCTCGCCGACCGTGAAGCGCGGTATCAGGTTGCGCTCCTGGTGCACGGCCGAGATGCCGGCGGCGATCGCGTCGCGCGGCGAGGTGAAGTCGACGGGCTTGCCGTCGACAAGCAGCCGGCCGCGATCCGGCCGATAGAGGCCGGTGATGATCTTGATCAGCGTCGACTTGCCGGCGCCGTTCTCGCCCATCAGGGCATGGGTTTCGCCGGGCAGGATCTCGAACGAGACGTCGTCAAGCGCCGTGACGCCGGGAAAATCCTTGCCGATGCCTTCAATGGTGAGCCGCATGATCAGGCGCCTCCCGCGCGGACGGCACGCAGCCGGTTCAAGCCGACGGCGGCGAGGATCAGTGCGCCGAGCAGGAACTGCACCCAGTAAGGGTCGACCTTGGCCAGCACCATGCCGTTCTGGATGATGACGATCAGCACGACGGCGAGCGCCGTGGCGGCGACCGAGATATGGCCGCCGGCGAGTGCCGCGCCCCCGATGATCGGGGCGGCGAACGACATCAGCAGCCAGTCGACGCCGATCGACGGCTGGGCCGAGCCGAGCTGGGCGACGGCGAGGATGGCGGCGGCGCCTGCGAGCAGGCCCGACAGCGTATGCGCCATGACGATCACGCCGTCGCGCGGGATGCCGGAAAGCTCGGCTGCCTGCGGATTGCCGCCGACGGCAAGCAATTGCCGTCCGGGCACGGTGCGAGCCAGGAAGAAGGCGAGCGCGATGGCGATCAGGACTGGCGGCAGCAGCAGATAGGGCAGGGCCGAAATGCGGCCGGTGCCGAAGGCAACGAAGCTTGCCGGCAGGTTGTAGAAGGGGATCGACTCGGTAATGCCGAGATTGATGCCGGTAAAGGCGGAGGCCGTCGCCAGCGTGATGATGAAGCCGTTAATGCCGGTGCGCACGGTCAGCAGGCCGTTGATCAACCCGCCGCCGGCGCCGATGGCGAGGCCGCAAAGGATCGCGACCGGGACCGGAAAGCCCCATTTTTCCATCATGCCGCCGACGGCGATGGCGACGAGGCCGCCGAGCGCGCCGACCGAAAGGTTCATCTGGCCGACGGCGAGCGTCAGCATCTGCGCGAAGGCGACGATTAGCACGACGCAGAACGAGCGCAGCATCACATAGAGATTGAACTCGGTCAGGAAGGCCGATGACAGCGTCGCCAGCGTGACAAGACCGATGACGATGGCGACGGCGAGCGCCGACCATTCATTGGCGAGAAAACGCTGGCCGAATGTCAGGTTGCGGTTCTGGCTCATGCGCGGCGTCCTGACTCTTTGCGACCAAGGTTCGTCTTGCGGCCCAGGCTGCGGCGCTCGGCGTAGACGCCGCGATAGCGATCGATCATGACGGCGGCGAGCAGGATCAGGCCGAGGAAAAGTTGCAGCCAGAAATTGCCGATCTGCATCACGAGCAGGCCCGAACGCAGCGTCGTCACGAGAAGCGCGCCCAAAATGGTGCCGACGACGGAGACGAAACCGCCCGCCAGCAGCGTGCCGCCGAGCACGGGGGCGAGGAAGGACGGCAGAAGCCAGTCCTGGCCGATCGACGGCATGGCGGCGCCGAGCCGGAACACCAGCATTAGCCCTGCGGAAGCCGCCAACGCGCCGGAAAGCGTATGGGCGATGATGATGGCGCGGCCGACCGGCACGCCGGAAAGCTCTGCGGCGCGCGGATTGGCGCCGGCGGCGAGGATCTCGCGGCCCAGCGCCGTGAAGCGGAACAGCACGACGAGCGCGGCGCCGATGGCAAGCGCCACCAGCAGGAGCGGCGACACGAAGCCTCCCCAGCGCATGCGTCCGAAGGCGGCGATCTCCGGCGGCAGCGCGTTGAACGTCTGCGCCTTGGAGAGGATGAGCATGCCGCCGAGGAACAGGCTGGCGCTGGCGAGTGTGATGATGAAGGAATTGACGCCGGAGCGGACGATGACGAAGCCGTTCAGCCAGCCCAGGAACGCGCCGAGCAACAATGCCAGCGCCATGGCGACGGGGATCGGCAGGCCGATGGTCTGCATCAGATAGCCCGACGCCATCACGGCGCAGACGCCGATCGAGCCGATGGCGAGGTTCATGCCGCCGGTCGCCAGCACGACCATGGTCGAGAAGCCGATCACGATGTCGACGGCGAGCGAGCGCGACAGGGCGAACAGGTTGAACGACGAGACGAAGCCGGGGGCGAGGCTGGTGAACAGGAACCAGAACAGGATGATGATGGCCGCGAGGCCGATCAAATTCGACTGTTCCGCCAGCCAGGAAGGCCGCGCACGGGAATCGGAGGATGGGGTCATGGTGAAGCCATGTGTGAGGATGGCGAGACGCGGCAGACGGCGCCTTGACCGGATTTTTACCGGCATCATCCTGAGGTGCTTCGCGTCAGCGAAGCCTCGAAGGGTGATCCAGAGGTTTCGGCAGGCGGAAGCCTCCTTCGAGGCCGCTGCGCGGCATTTCAGGATGATGGCGGCGTTTGATATCCGCCATCATCCCAAGAATGCAGATTAAGCGACTACCGCTTATTTGCAGTCGAGATACTTGTCCTTGAAGGACGTCTGGATCTCGGTCGTGATCTTCTTCAGATCGTCCTTGTAGGTCGCTGCGTTGGCATTGCTGATCAGGAGCGTGCCCGAATCGATGAAGCGCTCGGTCTGCGGCGTCTTCACGAAGGGAGCATCGGCCTTGACCGTGCAGGTGCCGCTGGCGAGCAGGTCGAGCGCGTAGGCGCCGACATAGCCCTGGCCGTAGGGGTTCTGCGCCATCGTGCCGGCTGCGAAGCCGTCCTTGATGGCGTCGAGAACGATCTGGTCGTCGTCGATGCCGACCAGCTTGATGCGCTTGTCGCCGAGATTGCGCAGCGACTTGGCCGCGACGACGGACGGGATGTAGGCGGTCGAGATCAGGCCGTCGATCTCGTCCTTCTGGGCGCCGAGCAGGGCGTTGATCTTCTGGTCGGCCGCTTCCTGCGCATCGGTATCGGTGATGTGCTGGACAACCGTCACCGCGCCGTTGGTCTCGGAGGCTGCCTTTTCGACGGCATCCATGCGCAGCTTGGTGTTCGGATCGACGAGCAGGCCGGCCAGATGGACGATCTTGCCCTTGCCGCCGAGCGCTTCGATCAGCGCCTTGGTGCCGAGATAAGCGGAATTATAGACGTCGGTGCCGAAGCAGAACGAGACCTTGGTCGGGTCCTGCGCGCAGCCGGCGAGCGCCAGCGACGGGATGTTGTTGGCCGTCAGTTCCTCGACGGTCGAATTGATGCCGACAGCATCGCCAGGGAAGATGCCGAAGGCGGTGTAGCCCTGGGTCACGAGGCTCTCGACGAGCTCGGTCTGCAGGTTGAGCTTCCATTCCGCCGGAACCTTGAAGTCGACGGCGGCGATACCGAAGTCCTTCGCCGCGTCCTTGCCGGCCTGTTCCCAGGGGGCGAAATACGGATGCGGGCCGCCCGGAATGAGCGCGATCTTGTTGTCGGATGCGTGCGCGGCGCCGGCCAGTCCGAACAAAGCGGCAGCAAGCAACGGCAGGGCGCGCAAGCGCGCGCCATGGTGGCGGTGATTCATGATGTCCTCCCTCAGCGACAACGCGGCCTGCTCCACCAGTCCGACGTTCGCGAAGGAGATGTAAGCACGAACGCATATCGCGTGCAATATACGTTGCGGGCGACTGGCTCACAGGCAACAAAAAAGGCCCCGCCCCTGGGGTTCAGGGCGGGGCCGTATTTGGGGGGTCAGAAGTCAGAACTTATTCAAGAACAAGTGAGGTCTGGTTGGTCAATGTGGGAGGAAGCCGAAGGTTCCCGTCCTTTGAACCGGGCGCCCTTTTTTTGAACGCTTCCGGTCGGGCGAGGATGCAACGGTTAGGGCAGATCAGTCGTCGGTGGGGTGGGGGTTGAAGGCAGCGATGCCTGTATTGCCCTGATGCGAGACGCCAACGACCTGGCCCGGAAGGACGCCGAGAAGCTGGTTGCCGTTCGCGAATTTGTAGGTATGGCCGTCCTGCAAGGTCAGCGTGCCCGTCGAGACATTGACGTTCGTCACGGTGCCTTCGGTCTCTTCGGCTGCGATCGCAGCGGCGCCCGAGGCGAGGAAGGCTACGGATGCGGCGGCAAGGATGAGGTTACGCATTTTACTGTCTCCCGGTCGATGGGTTCGACCCTGTGTTGAGAGGGGAGGCGAACCACAAGTGGTTCGCCTTGTTGCGCTACCGGTGAAGCGGAGGCTTCAGCGTCTACTCGGCCTGCGGGGCGTCACCGTCGTCCGGCGCTGCCGCGCCATCCTGCGGTCCGTTGTCCTGCTGGCCCTGTTCCTGCTGGCCACGCTCCGGGCCATGGCCGGGACCCCGGTCGCGACCGTGTCCGCGCGGACCCATCGGCGGACCGAAGCGCAGGTCGGCCTGGGCCAGCTTCTCGAGTTGCTCCGGCGTCAGCTTGGCCTTCAACGCGTCAATCGCCTTGGAAAGCTCGGCAGCCTTGGCGGCGCGCTCGGTGGCGCGCTGGACCAGTCGCTCTTCGCGGGCAAAGGCCTGCGGAGCGGGCTTGGCTTCCGGTGCAGCGCCGGCGGCCGGCGGCGCCGGGCGTGCCGGCGGCTGGAACATGGCGAGCAGGGCATTGGTGTAGTCGCGCCATGCATCGTGCTGGTCGGCGCGAATGCCGATCAGGGTCTCGGCGGCATTCAGGTTCTGGGCGAGCCACATCTGCATGCGTTCGCCGCGGGGGCCGTGCGGACCATGGCCGCGCATCTGGCCGCGGCCTTCATGCTTGCCGGCGTGCTTGCCGCCATGCGGGCCGCGTTTCATTTCGCCGCGGTCGCCGCTCTGGGTCGAGGCTTCGGCGCTGGCTTCGGACTTGGCAAACGCCGGAGCGACGGCGACGGCCGAGACGCTGGCGAGAGAGAGGATGGCGAGAGCTGCGAGAGTACGCTTCATCGAAAATCTCCAATGGCTACGCTGGACACAATCCGAAGCTAGGGAGCGGCTGTTTCCTCGGTAGGTCGGTTCGTTTCCCAGCGTGTCTGCGATCAACGATTTTGTTTCGAAATGTTTCCATCGGTCGTTTTGAGACGCTCGGTTACGAAAAAACCGCCCCGGCAGGAAGTTGAGCGGGTAGAGCTTTGACTACGATCTAGTGCGGTGGTCGGAGAATTTCCGCCGACCGCCTTCCAATAAGGTTCAAGAGGCCGAGTTACTGATGCCCAACGCGCCGCACATACTGGTTGTCGATGACGATCTGGAAATCCGCCGGCTGCTCGGCCGCTATCTCGATGGCCAGGGCCTGCGTGTCACGCTCGCCGCCGACAAGCGCGAGCTGGAGGAGAAGCTGGCGACCCAGCAGATCGACCTGATCGTGCTGGACGTCATGCTGCCGGACGGGTCGGGCCTCGACATCTGCCGCCAACTGCGCGATCGCCGTCCGCACATCCCGATCATCCTGCTGACCGCGCTGAAGGAGGATGTCGACCGTATCATCGGGCTGGAGATCGGCGCCGACGATTATCTCGGCAAGCCGTTCAACCCGCGCGAACTGGTCGCCCGCATCCGCGCCGTGCTGCGTCGCTCCGCCGATGTGGCCGAGGCGCCGCCCGCCACGACGAGTTATCGGTTTGCCGGCTTCGTCGCCGCGCCGGATACGCGTTCGCTGATCGATCCCGAAGGCGACGCGATCGTGCTGACCGGTGCCGAATTCGACCTGCTGATCGTTTTTCTCGACCGTCCCGGCCGCGTACTATCGCGCGAACAGTTGCTCGATTTGACCCAGGGCCGCGAGGCCGACCCGCTCGACCGCTCGATCGACGTGCTGATGAGCCGGTTGCGTCGCAAGCTCGGCGATGACGGCAAGTTCCAGATCTTCAAGACGGTGCGAAATGGCGGCTATCAGCTGGCCGTGAAGGTCGAGACGGAGGGGCAGGCGTGAACTCGCTCCGCCTCAAGATCGGCCTGCTGGTCATCAGCGCGATCGTCGCTGTGGTCGGGCTCGCTACCCTGGCTGCCGTCAGCATTATCGGCGAGCCTGGACCGCGCCGGCTGATCGGCCCCGCCGCCATCCAGATCGACCTGATCGCCCAGCTCGTCGAACGCCATCCCGAAGATTTTCGCGATGGCGAGGTGCTGCGCGGCTCGATGCGCGGCAAGGATCTCGGAATCCGCATCCGCGATAAGCCGGCGCGCGGTCCCGTGCATGAAGATCTGACCGAGGCGCTGCGCGAAGTGCTCGAGCATGTCGGCCGTCCGCGCGATGTCGTCGTCACCCAGCCGCGACCCCATGCTCCGCCCATCGTGTCGATCCCGATCAACAATCTCGGCTACATCGCCGTGCCGCTATCCAACACGACCCCGCCCCAGGCCGGCTGGGTCATCCTGATCGGCTGGATGCTGGCGATCATCCTGGGCGCGGCCGGCATCGCGCTGGTGATCGCCAACCGGCTGACCAAGCCGCTGCAGATGATCGAGGCGGCGATTGCCTCGGTCGGCGCCGATGGCGTGCTTCCGGCATTGCCGGAAACCGGATCGGCCGAGACACGCGCCACCGCAGGCGCGCTCAACCGCCTGTCGGCGCGTCTGAAAAGCGCGATGGAAAGCCGGATGCGCCTCGTCGCCGCCGCCGGCCACGACCTTCGCACGCCGATGACGCGGATGCGGCTTCGCGCCGAATTCCTCGATGAGGGCGAGCGGCAGAACTGGCTGAACGATCTCGACGAGCTCGACCGGATTGCAGACAGCGCCATCCGCCTCGTGCGCGAGGAAGTGGAGGCAGGCGAGCGCGAGCCGGTGCAGCTCGACGTGCTGGTCCGCCGCCTGACGACGGAGCTGGCGGCGCAGGGCCGCCAGATCGATGCGGGGGCGCTTGAACCCGTACACGTGTCCGCCGCGCCATTGGCGCTGAGCCGGGCGCTGCGTAATTTGATGATCAACGCCGCCACCCATGGCGGCGGCGGCACCGTCAGCCTTTCGCGCGAGGGCGACGTCGCCGTGATCCGCATCGTCGATCAGGGGCCGGGCATCCCCCAGGCCATGATCGAGCGCGCTTTCGAGCCGTTCTTCCGGGTCGATCCGGCGCGACGCCAGTCCGTGCCCGGCGCGGGTCTCGGCCTTGCCATTGCCAAGGAGATCGTCGAGCGTCTCGGCGGGCAGATCATCATGCGCAACGGCGCGGAAGGTGGCCTCGTTCAGGAAATCACCCTGCCGCTGGCAGCTACGCCGGTTGAACCGGTGGCCGATGAGCCCGACGCTTTCCGTGCCACGTGAAACCATCCGGCTGGAGACGTCCGACCGTTGCATCGCCGTCATGCTGTCGTGCTAGCGGCTTGCCGCGTCGCGTTTTTCTTCACGCGAACTGCTACCCACATCGCGCCAAAAACGCTCTAGTGTCGTGGCGCAACCCTGCCTGAATGGAAAACTCGTGACCCTTTCGATCGAAGACCGCACCGCCCGTTTCACCCTGGCCCAGGAGATCGCGCGCGAGGCGGGAGCGCTGGCGCTCGGTTATTTCGAGCGGCTTTCGACGCTCGCCGTTGAATTCAAGCATGGTGGCCAGGACGTCGTCAGCATCGCCGATCGGGAGGTCGAGGTTCTGATCCGCGCCCGCATCGCGGAAAAATTCCCGGAAGATGGCGTGCTTGGCGAAGAAGATGGCCTGGTCGAGGGCAAGTCCGGCGTGCTCTGGGTCGTCGATCCGATCGATGGCACCAGCCCGTTCCTGAACGGCCTGTCGCACTGGTGCGTGTCGATCGCCGTCGCGGTCGAAGGCGAGGCCGAGATCGGCGTCATCTTCGCCCCGGTCAGCGACGAGTTCTTCGCCGGCGCCAAGGGCCTCGGCGCCTTCCTGAACGGCGTGCCGATCACGGTTGCCCCGTCGCGCACCATCGAGGACGGCCTGCTCGGCTTCGGCAGCAACCACCGCATCCCGCCGGAAGATGTCGGCCGCTTCGTCACCGTGCTGTTGGAAGCCGGCGGCATGTTCTATCGCAACGGTTCCGGCGCGCTGATGCTCGCCTATGTCGCCTGCGGACGGCTCGTCGGCTATTACGAGCAGCACATCAATTCGTGGGATTGCCTGGCCGGCCTCTGCCTGATCAAGGAAGCCGGCGGCTGGCACAACGATTTCCTCGCCGGCGAAGGCATGCTGGAGGGCAACCGCATCGCCGGCGGCGCACCGCAGATGAAGGCAGGCCTGGTCGCGCTGCTGGAAAAGGCCGGCGCCTCGACCGAGACGATCGTCTGAGGCGGTCGAGCCTTCATGGTAGATCGAACCGCTCCACCATCATCCTGAGGTGCTTCGCGTGAGCGAAGCCTCGAAGGAGGATCCAGTGGGTGCTGTCGCGTACAGACGTACCTTCTGAACCCTCCTTCGAGGCCCGGCCTTGCCGGGCACCTCAGGATGATGATCGCGTTTCGAACATGCCTTCCCTTCAGCCTCTCCAAGGGATGCGAGAGGAGGGCTCGACCTCCCTAAACCCCCGGTCCAGACGCCTCGCGCAGATAGCGGACCGGGCGTTCCGGCGCCAACGCCAGCGCCGCGCGTACAATCGCCTGGGCGTCGATGCCGTGGTGGCGATAGAGATCGGCGATCGTGCCGGTCTGGCCGAAATGCTCAACGCCGAGCGAACGGGTGCGGTGGCCGCCGACCGAGCCAAGCCAGCCCAGCGTCGCCGGATGGCCGTCGAGCACGGTCACAAGGCTGCAATGATGCGGCAGGTCGGCGAACAGTCGTTCGACATGTGACTGCGCGTGCACGAGGCCGCGCTCGCGGGCCCGTCCCGCCGCGGTCCAGCCGGCATTTAGCCGGTCGGCCGAGGTGATGGCGAGCAGGCCGATATCGCGGCGGTCCTCGGCCAGCAGGCCGGTCGCCTCGATTGCCTCGGGCGCCACCGCGCCGGTATAGGCGATGACCACCTCGGCATTCGGGCCGGGCTTCCGCAGCCAGTAAGCCCCATCGACGATGGCGCGTGACAACTCGTCGTCGATGGTGCGGGCAGGCTGTTCGAGCGGCCGGGTCGAGAGGCGCAGATAGATCGAACCGCCGGTCTGGTCGCGCAGCCAGGTCCGTTCGTCCGGGTCGCCTTCGCCATTGCGCTGGATGTAGTCGAAGCCGAAGCGGAGGATGGTGGCGAGTTCGTCGACGAAGGCCGGCTCGAAGGCGGCGAGGCCGTCCTGCGCCATGCCGATCAGCGGCGTGCCGATCGACTGGTGCGCGCCGCCTTCCGGCGCCAGCGTGATGCCGGACGGGGTGGCGACGAGGATGAAGCGTGCATCCTGGTAGCAGGCATAGTTGAGGGCATCGGCACCGCGATAGATGAACGGGTCGTAGAGCGTGCCGATCGGCAGCAACCGTTCGCCATTGATGGAGTGACTAAGCCCCAGCGCCGAGAGCATGAGAAAGAGGTTCATCTCGGCGATGCCGAGTTCGAGATGCTGGCCCGAGGGCGAGAATTCCCAGTTGAAGGTCGAGGGAATGCGCTCCGACTTGAAGGTGTCGGCCATGCTTTCGAGCGCGAACAGGCCGCGCCGGTTGACCCAGGGGCCGAGATTGGTCGAGACGGTGACATCCGGCGAGGTGGTGACGATGCGGTTGGCAAAGTCGGAATCCTCGCGCGAGATCTCGTTCAGGATCTGGCCGAAGCCCGCCTGGGTCGAAAGCTCCTTGCCGGCGACGCCGGGTGTCGGCAGCACGGCGGGAACGTCGATATGCGGCGAGACCGCCGCCTTCTCGCGCTTGTTGAACGGCACGGCGTCGAGGAAGGCCTGAAGCCTGTCCGGCTTGGCCGAAAGACCTTCAAAATTTTCCCATTCATGGCCGGGACGGACGTTCATCGCGGTGCGGAAGGCGTCCATCTGGGTCGGGTTCATCAACCCGGCATGGTTATCCTTGTGGCCGGCGAGCGGCAGGCCAAAACCCTTGATCGTGTAGGCGATGAAGCAGGTCGGCCGGTCATGCTGGCCTGCCTTGGCGAAGGCGTCGAGCAGCGTCGGCAGGTCGTGGCCGGCAAGGTTGGTCATCAGCTTGGCCAGTTCCTCGTCCGAACGCGCCTCGACCAGCTTCGTCACCTCGCCCTGGTCGCCGATCTCGTCGAGAAGGCGCTTGCGCCAAGCCGCGCCGCCCTGGAAGCAAAGCGCCGAATAGAGCTGGTTCGGGCAATTGTCGATCCAGTCACGCAGGCGTTCGCCGCCCGGCTCCTGGAAGGCCGCTTCCAGCAGCACGCCGTATTTGAGGACGACGACGTCCCAGCCAAAGTTCTGGAAGATCGCTTCAAAGCGCTGCCAGAGCCCCTCGCGGACGACGGCATCGAGGCTCTGGCGGTTGTAGTCGACGATCCACCATGTGTTGCGCAGGCCGTGCTTCCAGCCTTCAAGCAGTGCCTCGAAGATGTTGCCCTCGTCCATCTCGGCGTCGCCGACGAGCGCGATCATCCTGCCTTCGGGATGCTCGCCGCTCCAGCCCTTGGCGCGGACATAGTCCTGCACAAGCGAGGAGAAGAGCGTCTGCGCCACGCCGAGGCCGACCGAGCCGGTCGAGAAGTCGACGCCGTCAATGTCCTTGGTGCGCGAGGGGTAGCTCTGCGCGCCCTTGTAACCGCGGAAGTTTTCGAGCTTTTCGCGGGTCTGGCGGCCAAGAAGGTACTGGATCGCGTGGAAGATCGGGCTCGCATGCGGCTTGACCGCGACGCGGTCCTGCGGGCGCAGCACGTCGAGATAGAGCGCCGTCATGATGGTGGCGAGCGAGGCGGACGAGGCCTGGTGGCCGCCGACCTTGATCCCTTCCGCATTGTCGCGGAGGTGGTTGGCGTTGTGGATGGTCCACGCCGCCAGCCAGAGGATCTTCTTTTCGAGCTCCGCCAGAAGGGCGAGGCGGTCGGAAGCCGGAGAGGTGGTGCTGGGCGAACTCACGGGACGATCCTCCATCGATCCATCAATCAAGAATGAACCGGGCGCGACGCCCGGTCCAGCATCGTGTCGCTAGCTGCAAACCGCACGAACATCATCCTGAGGCGCCCGGCGCAGCCGGGCCTCGAAGGAGGGGCCAGACGGCTCCTTGCGTCCGTCTGGACCGACGCTCGCGAGGAGCTTCGCTGGACCCTCCTTCGAGGCTTCGCTCACGCGAAGCACCTCAGGATGATGGGGAGCGGGGATGGCGGATCCATCCCTGCTGATCTTGCCTCAGCCGATGCGCGAGCCCGTCGCGGTATCGAACAGATGGATGCGCTCGACCGGGAACGACACGCTGACCGTATCGCCGCGCACGGCGACGCCGCGCTCCAGCGAGAACGCCTTGACGTCGGCTCCGAAGGCGCTGGCATGCAGGATGGTGCCGAAGCCGGTCGGCTCGACCAGGTCGATCAGCGCCTGGATGCCTTCCAGCCCGGTCTTGCCGACAAGGACATGCTCCGGGCGGATGCCGAGCGTGAGCTTGGTGCCGTCGGCGGTCGGGGCCGGGCCGGCGAGCGGCACGACGACGCCCTGCGCCAGTTCGACGGTGCCGCCATTGGCGGCGCGGTAGGTGCCCTCGAACATGTTCATGGCCGGCGAACCCATGAAGCCGGCGACGAACAGATTGGCCGGCCGGTCATAGAGATCGAGCGGGCTGCCGACCTGCTGCACGAGACCGGCATTCATCGCAACGATGCGGTCTGCCAGCGTCATCGCCTCGATCTGGTCGTGGGTGACGTAGATCGAGGTGGCGCCGAGGTCCTGGTGCAGCTTCTTGATCTCGCCGCGCATGTGCTCGCGCAGGCGGGCGTCCAGGTTGGAAAGCGGCTCGTCGAACAGGAACGCCTTGGGCGAACGCACGATGGCGCGGCCCATGGCGACGCGCTGGCGCTGGCCGCCGGAGAGCGCCTTGGGGCGCCGCTCCATCAGCGGCGTCAGGCTGAGCTTGGCGGCGGCACCCGAAATGGCGGAGGCGATCTTCTCCTTCGCCGTTTTCCGGAGGCGCAGGCTGTAGCTCATGTTGTCGGCGACCGTCATATGCGGATAGAGCGCATAGGACTGGAACACCATGGCGATGTCGCGGTCCTTCGGGTCGAGGTCGTTGACGATCCTGCCGCCGATGCGGATCTCGCCGGACGAGATGTCCTCCAGGCCGGCGATCATCCGCAGCAAAGTGGACTTGCCGCAGCCGGACGGGCCGACCAGCACGACGAATTCGCCGTCCTTGATGGTCAGGTCGACGCCATGCAGGATCTTGGTGCTGCCATAGGCCTTGCGGACGTCGGTGATATCGATGGATGCCATTGCGATGCTCCGTCAGCCCTTGACCGCGCCGGCCGTGAGGCCCTGCACGAGGTAGCGCTGGATGAGAAGGAAGAAGATACAGGCGGGGATCAGCGCGAGCACGCCGGCTGCCATCATCTGTCCGAAATCGACCGAGAACTTCGAGACGAAGCTCAGGAGGCCGACCGGGAAGGTGCTGGCGTCGACGCCGGAGATCAGCATCAGCGCGAACAAGAGCTCGCTCCACGCCGCCGTGAAGACGAAGCCGAGCGTCGCCGCCATGCCCGGCAGCGTCAGCGGCAGGATGATCTGCCGGAACGCCATGAAGCGGGTGGCACCGTCGATCATCGCGGCTTCTTCGAGATCCTTCGGGATGCCGTCGAAGAAGGACTGCATAAGGAAGGTCGCGAACGGCACGTTGAAGGCGACATAGACCAGGATCAGGCCCGAGAGGCTGTTGGTCAGGCCGAGCGGCGACAGCATCTTGAAGATCGGCGCGATCAGCATCACCAGCGGGAACATCTGCGTCAGCAGCATCAGCCCGACGATCCAGAACTTGCCCCGGAAGGTGAAGCGCGACAGCGCATAGCCGCCGATCGAGGACAGGATGGTGACGATGAACGCCGTCGAGACGGAAACGATCATCGAATTGCGGAAGAACAGCGGGAAGTCGCTGTGTTCCAGCACGAAGGCGAAGTGGTCGAGCGTGGCGCGCGACGGCCACATCTTGACGCCCTCGGAATAGAGGAGGTCGTTCGGCGTCACCGAGACCTTGACCAGCCAGTAGAGCGGGAACAGGGCGAAGGCGACGTAGACGAGGATGGCTGCCCGGTGGGCGATCGTCATGCCAAGGCGCTTGGGTCGGATCATGGTCTAGCGTTCCTTGAGCAGCGTCTGGCGCAGGAACACGATCAGCAGCGAGTAGACCATCAGCAGCAACAGAAGCACCATTGCGATTGCCGAGGCGTAGCCGAAATCGAGCCTGCGGAAGGCCTGGGTGAAGATGTAGCTGGCGACGATCTGCGTCTTGTCGGCAGGGCCGCCATTGGTCATCACGACGATCAGATCGGCGAAATTGGCGATCCAGATCGTGCGCAGCATGACGGTGATGGCGATCGTCGGCGCCAGGAAGGGCAGGGTGATCGAGCGGAAGCGCTGGAACGGCGTCGCACCGTCGATGGCGGCCGCCTCATAGAGGTCGCGCGGGATCGACTGCAGGGCCGCCAGCAGCGTGATGGCGAAGAACGGGATGCCCCACCAGACATTGGCGATGATCGGCCCCCACATGGCGAGATCCGGGTCGGACAGGATGTTGTCCGGCGCGCTCATCAGGCCGATGCCATACAGCCAATGCGGGATCGGGCCGACGACCGGGTTGAACATCCAGGCCCAGTTCAGGCCGGACAGGAAGCTCGGCACGGCCCAGGGCAGGAAGCAGAGCGCCTGGGCGAGGCCACGGCCGTAAAAGGGCTTGTCGAGCAGCAGCGCCAGGATCAGGCCGAAGGCGAACTGGAGCGCCACCGAATAGCCCGTCCAGTAGACGGTATTCTTCAGCGCCAGCCAGAAGGTCTTGTCCTTGGCGATGGCGCGGAAATGGTCGAGGCCGATGAACCCGCCGGAGAACGGATCGAGCAGCGTCATGTCGCGGAAGGCGTAGGAAATGCCGATCGCGAGCGGCACCAGCATCACCGTGACGATCAGGATCAGCGCCGGGGCGGAGTAAAGATAGGGCTCGCTCGCAATGGCGAGTCGCCGCAAGAACGGTCGTCGATCTCGCCCATATTGGGCGCTCACGGCCTCTGTCATCGGAAGTCGATCCCTTTGGTCTCTTCGCAGCTGTTAAAACCTCTCTTGGCGGAGGTCGCAGTCGCGGAACTTGGTTTCGGGAGGCGCTGTAGCCCCGTCGAGGGGCGTTCCCCTCCCGCAACCGTTTCTGCCGGGTCCCGGCCCCCCGCATGGGGAGGGCCGGTCCGACGGTGGCCCGGGCCGAAGCTCAGGCGCAGCTCGGTAACTCGCAGCCAGGGCTTACTTGGTGGCGAGGAACTTCTGCTGGCTCTTGGTCAGGTAGTCGGCCCACTCCTGGCCAAGCTCTTCCGGCGTGATCTCGCCGAGCAGCGCCTGCTGGCTCGACTTGATGACCAGCGAGTCCTTGAAGAAGGCGAACTCGGGCAGGTAGGTCGGCATCACGGTCGGGACGACGTCCTTGTCGGAGAGTTCGGCGAACCAGCCCTTGAACTGCTCGCTGGCGTAGAAGGGGTCCGTCTCGGCCGACTTGCGGGCCGGGAGCGCGCCCGTCTTCTTGTTCCAGGCGATGTTGCCTTCCTTGCCTTCGAGCGCCGCGAGCAGCTTCCAGGAGGCTTCCTTGTCCTGGCTCGTCGAGAACATCGACCAGCCAGCATAGCCGATGGTCGGGAAGGTCTTGCCGTTCTCACCCTTCGGCATGGTCATGATGCCGTAGTCTTCCGGCTTCATCCGCTCGGCGATGGCGATCAGAGCGTCCGGGTCCTGGTCGAGCATCGCGCAGGTGCCGGAATAGAAGCCGGCGACGATCTCGTTAAAGCCCCAGTTGACGCTGTCCTTCGGGGCATAGCCCTTCTTGTACATGTCGGTGACGAAGGTCAGACCCTTGACCCAGCCGGCATCGGCGAAGGTCGACGTGCCGTCTTCCTTGAAGAAGGTGTTGTCGCCATTGGCGATCGCGCCGAACATGACCCAGCCATTCAGGCCGCCGGGGCCGCCGCGCAGGCAGTAGCCGGCCTTGCCCGGCAGTGCCGAGACCTTCTTGGCGGCCTCTTCGAACTCAACCAGCGTCTTCGGAACTTCGGTGACGCCGGCTTCCGCGAACAGCTTCTTGTTGTAGAACATCGCGCGCAGATAGAAGCCGTAAGGCAGCATGTAGGCGGTGTCCTTGACCGAGCGGCCGAGCTCAAGCGCGCGGTCGTTCAGGTCGGAAGCCTCGTCCCACTTGGCGATGTAGGGCTCGAGGTTTTCGAGCATGCCGCGATTGGCATAGAGCGACAGCCAGGTGTCCGGCATCTCCATGACGTCGGGCGTCTCGCCGGCGGCGACCATGGTCGCGAACTTCTCGAAGGCCTGGCCCCAGGGCAGCGAGATGATCTCGACCGTCGTGCCGGGATTGGCGGCCTCGAAGGTCTTGACGATGCCCTTCAGCGTCTCGGTGCGCTCGGGGCTCGTGATGACCTCGACGAGCTTCAGCTTGGTGTCGGCGAGCGCCGAGCCTGCGAGCAGCGCCGTCATGACGGCGGCTGCGGCGATCTTCCTGAACATTGGTTGTCTCCCTCTTTTTGTTGACTGCAGTGCTATGCGCGCCGGGCCGTATCTATGGCCGCGGCGAGATCGTTCCAGAGCGCGTCGGCCCCCTCGAGGCCGACATGCAGGCGGACCATGTTGGCGCTGACGCCAAAGTCGATTGCCGAATTGGGGCCGGCTGCCTGGACGCGGACGACCTGCGCCGGCACCACCAGGCTCTCATGGCCGCCCCAGCTGACGCCGATCTTGAACAGGCCGAGCGCGTCGGTGAACTTGGCGATGTCGACGGCGCCTTCGCGGAAGGTGAACGAGAACAGCCCCGACGTGCCGGAAAGGCCGGCCGGCAGCGCGTTGCCGAGGCCGGGATGCTCGACCGAGGCGACGGTGTCGTGGTCGAGCAGGCGGCGCGCGACATGCAGGGCGGCGGCTTCATGCGCCTTCATGCGGATCGGCAGGGTGCGCAGGCCGCGGATCAGCAGCCAGGCGTCGAAGGGCGACAGCTTGCCGCCGAGATAGGGCAGCGTGCCGGAGCGGATCTTGCCGATCAGTTCCTTCGATCCGACGACGACGCCGGCGACGACGTCGCTGTGTCCACCCAGATACTTCGAGGCCGAGTGCAGCACCAGGTCGACGCCGAGCTTGATCGGCTGCTGGAACACCGGCGAGGCCCAGCTGTTGTCGATCGCGGTGATGACGCCGTGGCGCTTCGCCATCGCCGCCAGCGCCTGGACGTCATGCGTCTCCATCGTCCAGCTGGTCGGGCTTTCCATGTAGAAAAGCGTGGCGCCCGGCAGCGCTGCCTCGACCGCCGCCTCGTCGCGGCCGTCGACATAGGTGACGGCAACGCCGTAGCGCGACAGCAGCGTCTCGAACAGGCGGTAGGCGTCGGGATAGACGTGGCGCACGCAGACGACGCGGTCGCCCGGCTTGACGAAGGTGATCACGGTCGACGAGATCGCCGCCATGCCGCTGCCGAAGGCGAGGCCGTCCTCGGCGCCTTCCATCGCGGCGACCTTCTCCTCGAAGATGCGGACGGTGGGGTTCAGGCCGCGGCTGTAGACCGGGCGGACCTTGTTGCCCTTGTAGGTCTCTTCCATCTCGGCATAGGACGAGAAGGTGAAGAGCGAAGTCTGCACGATCGGCGGCACCACCGCGTCATAGGCGTTGACGTCGTCATGGGCGGCGATGAGGGAGGCGTGCTCGAAGGCCGCGGTGAAGTCGTTCATGTCTCTACCTTGTCGGAATGCCGGGCGGTGTCCTGCGACATCTCCCGAATGTCTTCCTCGACGATTTCGAGGATGGTCAGTGTTTCCCGGCGCGCACGCTCGGGATCCTGGGCCGCGATCGCTTCGAACAGCGTGCGGTGGAAGGGAAAGGAGCGACCGGCGAAATCCGGCCGGTCGAACGGCTTGGTCCAGAACCGCTCGAACGCCTCGCGCATCTGCTCCAGCAACTGCCCGAACATCGGGTTGTGCGAGGCGTCATAGACCGAGAGGTGGAAGGCGAGGTCGTACTTGCCCGAGGTGCCTTCGGCGAGATGGACCTTCTCCATCGCCTCGAGCTTCTCCTCGATGATGTCGAGATCTGCCTGGGTCCGCCGCAGCGCCGCCAGCGCGCCGGCTTCCGCTTCCAGCCCGCGCCGGATGTCGAGCGTCGCCAGCAGGCCCTCGCGCAGCGTGCCGGCATCAATCGAAAGCGGCATGTGGATGGTGTCGGAGGAGATGCCGCGCAGCAGATACGTGCCGCTGCCTTTTCGCGATTCGACGACGCCGAGCGCCTGGAACTGGCGGATGACCTCGCGCACCGTCGAACGGCCGACGGCTAGCGATTGCATCAGCTCGCGCTCGGTCGGCAGGCGCTCGCCCGGCCGCAGGTTGGACTGGGCGATGTAGTCGGCCAGCGCCTTCATGACGGTGCCGGCGCGATCGGAAGCGGGGAGCGGCGACAGGCCGGGAACGGAAAGCGTCACGCCCGCACCCCGCGGGATGCGTCGTTCGCAGCGTCAAGAAACCGGCTCGCCTGGATCACGCGATCGTCCCGTTGCATGCCCGAAGGCGCCTAGAATTGGTCTGACATCTGATCATTTCTACAAGTGCGACGTTTCGTCAAGAGCCGTAAATTCGGCAGATTGATGCCTGTTTGGGCACGGCGATGCGTTCCACAACCCTGCGGTGTCGGCATCGGCGAGCACAAAATTCCGGCTAAGCCGGCAAAACTGCGCGATTCTGCGGCTTCTTGCCGGGGCTATGACCTGCTAGCCTCACTGCGCGCATTTTGCGCCGGGCGGGGCGAGCATGAGCGACAAGCCGGACCTTTTGATCACGCCGACGCGGTTTGAGATGGAGGTCGACGGGCATGTCGCCTTCATCCTCTACCGGATGCAGGGCGACGTCATCGAACTCGTCCACACCGAAGTGCCGGCGGAACTCGCTGGCCGCGGTGTCGGAACCAAGCTGGTGCGCGCCGTGCTCGACAACATCCGCGGCCGGGGCGCCAAGCTGCATCCGCTCTGCCCCTTCGTGCACGCCTATATCGTCCGCCACCCCGAATATGCCGATCTCGTCACCGACTGAATCCAGCTGACCGGAGATACGCATGCCCTCTTTCGATGCCATCATCATCGGCACCGGCCAGGCCGGATCGCCGCTTGCCGGCCGGCTGACCGCCGCCGGCATGAAGGTCGCCATCATCGAGCGAAACCTCTTTGGCGGCACCTGCGTCAACACCGGCTGCACGCCGACGAAAACCCTCGTCGCCAGCGCCTATGCCGCCCATCTGGCCCGTCGCGCTGCCGATTACGGCGTCGTGCTGGATGGTCCCGTCAAGATCGACATGAAGAAGGTCAAGGCACGCGCCGACGCCGTCTCGGGCGCCTCCCGCGATGGAATAGGCAACTGGCTGGGCGGCATGGAGAACTGCACCGTCTTTCGCGGCCATGCGCGCTTTCTGGATGCGAAGCGCGTCCAGGTAGGCGATGAGGTTCTGACGGCGGGAAAAATCTTCATCAATGTCGGCGGCCGCGCGATCCTGCCGGAGATACCGGGCCTCGCGGACGTGCCGCATCTCACCAACAGCACGATCCTCGATCTCGATGCCGTGCCCGAACACCTGCTGATTCTCGGCGGCAGTTACATCGGGCTCGAATTCGCGCAGATCTATCGCCGGTTTGGCGCAAAGGTCACAGTCTTCGAACCCGGCCCGCACCTGATCCGTCGCGAGGATGAGGATATCTCGCAGGCGGTGTCGGACATCCTGACGGCGGAGGGCATCGATATCGTCGTCAGCGCGGTAAACCTCGCCGTGGCCAAGGCGGCGAATGGCGGCATCGCGGTCAGCCATGACGGTTCCAATGGCCTCAAGACCGTCACCGGCTCGCATCTCCTGGTCGCCACCGGCCGCCGGCCCAACACCGACGACCTCGACGCTGACAAGGCCGGTATCGCGCTCGATGCACATGGCACCATCATCGTCGACGACGCCCTGAAGACCAATGTCGACGGCATATGGGCGTTGGGCGACTGCAACGGCAAAGGCGCCTTCACCCACACCGCCTATAACGACTTCGAGATCGTCGCCGCCAACCTGCTCGACAACGATCCCCGGCGCGTCAGCGATCGTATTCCCGTCTATGCGCTCTATATCGATCCGCCGCTCGGAAGGGTCGGCCTGACCGAGACGGAAGCCAAGAAAACCGGCAAGAACATCCTCGTTTCGACCCGGCCGATGACGCGTGTCAGCCGGGCGATCGAGAAGGGCGAGACGCAGGGCTTCATGAAGGTTGTCGCCGACGCCGACAGCGGCGAAATCCTTGGCGCGGCTCTGCTGGGCACCGGTTGCGACGAGGCCGTCCACTCGCTGATCGACGTCATGTATGCCAAGCGGCCGTTCGAACAGGTGCGCCGTGGCGTTCATATCCACCCGACCGTTTCGGAGCTTCTGCCGACGCTGCTTGCCGAGTTCCGCCCCGCCTGACGTCGCCGCGGAGACGCTTTCCTCTCGTTACGCATGGTTGCAGAGAGAGGATTCTACGAACGGGCGGTGGTGGCGCCAGGCTCCTGTATGGTAAATGTTAAGGATAGTCTCATAGAGACAGGAGTGTAGTAGCCGAAGTAGCGTAGCCGGCGATGTGTATGGGTGTAGTGCCGTTGAAAGTCCCTCTCCTCCAGCCGCGCGAAGTTCGCTTGCGGCGCCGGTTGAAGCAGACCCTCGCTTCGGCGCTTGTCATGATCATGGTTGGCTCCACTGCGAGCTACGCGCAGGATGGCGGCTTTTTCGACGGCGTCCGGTCGTTTTTCGGCAAGACCAAGGAAGAGCCGGTCGCCGACGCGGTGCCCTACAAGACGACCATCAACGTAATCGACGCGCCGCGTGCGTTGCGTAAATCGATCACCGCTGCTTCCAATCTGCAATCGATGCGAAAGTCGCCGCCATCGGGTGCGGCCGGCCTGCTGCGCCGTGCGCGCTCCGACATCGACCAGATCACCGCCGCGCTTTACACCAACGGCTATTATGCCGGTACGATCCGCATCACCATCGCCGGCCGCGATCTCGATGCGCCCGACATTCTGCAGGTGATCGAGGCGGCGCGGCCCGCGGGCCCGGTTCCCATTCAGGTCGATGTCACCACCGGCCCGCTTTTCCATTTCGGCGAGATCACGCTGGTCGATGCCGAGCATCACCGGCCGTTGCCGCTGGCGCCGACGCTGAAGAGCCTGCGCATCCTGCCGGGCGACGAGGCGAAGTCGTCGACCATCCTCGACGCCGAGGGCCGGATCTCCGACTTCTACCGCAAGGAAGGCTATGCCTTCGCCAAGGTTGTCGACAAGGACGTGGTCGCCGATCACGCGGCCAACCTCGTCAACGTCACCTATGTCGTCAGTCCCGGTCCCGCCGTGGCCTTTGGCCAGGTGACCGTTTCCGGCACGGAAAAGGTCCGCCCGTCCTTCGTCGCGGAACGGGTCCGCATCATTCCGGGCGAGATGTTCTCGCCGCAGCGCCTCGCCGACACGCGCAAATCACTGCTGCGCTACGAGGCGTTTTCGGGCGTCCGCATCCGCGAAGGCGACAAGCTCGACGCCGATGGCCGCCTGCCGATCGATGTCGAGGTGACGGAGCGCAAGCCGCGCTATGTCGGCTTCGGCGCCAAGTATTCGTCGACCGACGGCTCGTCGATCAACGCCTTCTGGGGCCATCGCAATCTGTTCGGCGGCGCCGAGACGCTGCGCCTCGACGGACAGGTTTCGTGGTTCGGCGGCAAGTCCGAGGCGGTTCCCGACGCCAATCCGCTCGGCTATCGATTCGCTGCGACCTTCGGCAAGCCCGGCATTCTGACGCCGATCGACGATCTCGTCGCCCAGGCGGCGATCTTGCGTGAGGTTACCGACGCCTATGTCCGCGAGGCGGCCACCCTGACGGCCGGCATCCGGCGCAACTATTCCGACCAGTTTTCCGTGCAGGTCGGTCTCGATCTCGAGCAGTCGCATGTCCAGGACGCCAATGGTTCGCGCGACGACACCATCGTCGGCGTGCCGATCGACGTCGCCTATGACACCACCGACAATGCGCTGGATCCCTCGTCCGGCATACGCGCCAGCGGCACGTTCGAACCCTTCGCCTATCTCGGCCAGGCCAGCGCCGGCCCGATGATGTTCAAGGGTTCGCTGTCGAGCTACCGCGCCTTCGACGAGGACAAGCGCTACATTCTCGCCGGCAAGATCTCGGCCGGAACGATCTTTGGCGCCGACCTGCTCGACGTGCCGCCGCAGCGCCGCTTCTATGTCGGCGGTGGCGGCTCGCTGCGCGGCTACAACTACCAGTCGGCCAGCCCGCGCAATGCCGATGGCGATATCATCGGCGGCCTGAGTTTTGTCACCGCTTCGGTCGAGGCGCGTATCAAGGTGACCGATACGATCGGCGTCGTGCCCTTCTTCGATATCGGCTCCGCCTCGGAGGGTTCGGTTCCCGATCTGGGCGACCTGCGCTATGCCGCGGGTCTCGGTTTGCGCTACTATACCGCCATCGGCCCTGTCCGGCTCGATGTGGCGATCCCGCTCAACCCTGAGCCAGACGATGCCGGCTATGGCGTCTATATCAGCCTTGGACAGTCGTTCTGATGTCTCGCGCCCTTACCATTCTGCGCTGGTTCGGCGTCGGTTTCCTCGCCGTCCTGATCGCGCTCGTAGCCCTGTTCGGCTTCCTGCAGACGGGTCCCGGCCTGCGCACGCTCGCCAACCTCGGCAGCAAGCTCGCCAGCAGCGACGGCCTGACGGTCAAGATCGATGGCATCTCCGGCTTCGTGCCTTCGAACATGCGCATCGCGCGCATCGACGTCGCCGACACCACCGGTCCGTTTGCGCAGGTTGAAAACCTGCACCTCGCCTGGCATCCGCTGTCGCTGATTTCCGGCAAGGTCGCCATCACCGATCTCGCCGCCGACCGTGTCGCGGTTTCGCGCAAGCCTGTCTTGCCGCCTTCGCCGCCCAGCACGTCCAGCGGCGGCGGAATTCCGTTCATCCGCGTGGCGCTCGACCGGCTCGACATTGCCAAGATCGAGCTCGGCGAGCCGGTGCTCGGCATGGCAGCGACGCTCAATCTCCAGGCATCGGCCCGTCTCGTCGATCTGGCCGAGGGCCTGTCGCTCGATTTCGCGCTGGTGCGCGAGGATGCGCCCGGCGAGATCAAGGGCCGCGCCCGCTATGCGCCCGGCAACGGCACGGATTCGCTCTATCTCGACGTGACGGCCAGCGAGCCGGCCGGCGGCCTCGTCGCCCGGCTGGCGCAGATCGAGGGTCTGCCGGCGCTGTCGCTTTCCGTCAAGGGCAATGCCCCACTCGACAATTGGGACGGCCAGATCGCGCTCGACGCGGGCGCTGCCGGCCATCTGGGTGGCACCGCCGCCGTCAAGCAGGTCGAGGACGGCCGCCGCATCATGCTCGATCTCGCTGGCGAGATCGCCGGGCTGGTTCCGGCCACCGTGCGTCCGCTCTTTGCCGAGCAAACGACACTGATCGGCTCGGCCGTCGTCGGACAGCAAGGCCATATCGCCATCGAGGGGCTGAACGCTACCGCCTCCGGCTTCGGGCTGGCGCTGGTCGGCAAGCTCGACACGACGGCAAAGACCGCCGATCTGAAGCTCGACCTGGTCGGCGGCGATCCCTCCCATTTCGCCGCGCTCGCGCCCGGTGTCACCTGGTCGGGCTGGCGCCTGAACGCCGCCGTCAATGGCGCCTTTTCCGCCCCGTCCGTTGATGCGACGCTTTCCGCGCAAGATCTTGCCGGCGCAGGTTACGGCGCCAAGGATCTGCAAATCGTCGCCAAGACCACGCCGGCCAATGGCGGCGGGCTAGCCTTCACAGTCGATGGCAGCGCAGCCGGTCTTTCCGCCGCCGATCCGCAGGTTTCGGCAGCACTTGGCCAATCTGCGAAGCTGACCGCCGCCGGCTCGCTCGGCGACGCAGGTCCCGTGCTGACCGACGCCAAGGTAACGCTGGAGCCGCTCGACCTCTCGTTCGCTGGCAGCGCCGCGCCAAAATCCGTCCAGGGCGCATTGCGGCTGGAACGTCTCAATCTCGCTGCCTTCTCCGGCCTCGCCGGAAGGCCGCTTTCCGGCAGCGCCGTGCTCGACGCCAAGATCGACGCCGATCCGTCGACGCGCCGTATCGCGGTCGATCTCGATGGCACGTCGAAGGCGATCACCACCGGCATCAAGCAGGTCGATGATTTCTTTGCTGACGAAAGCCGGGTCAAGGGCGCGGTGTCGCTGGCCGAGGATGGCCGCATCGCCGTCAACGGCCTGACGCTCGCCGCCAAGGGCCTCGACGTCGCCATCGATGGCGGCATCGAGAAATCAGCCGCCGATTTGACTGCTCGCGTAAAGCTGGCCGATCTGAAGCAGCTCGACCCTCGCGTTTCGGGCGCCGCCAGCGCCGATCTCCGCTTTACCGGCGGCCTCGACGCGCTCGGCCTCACCGGCAAGGTCGCGATTCCTGCCGGCATGGCGATGGACCAGAAGATCGAGAATCTGGCGCTGACCGTCGACCTGACCGATCTCACCCGCCTTCCGGGTGGCACGTTCGCGCTCGATGGCAAGCTGGCCGGCAAGCCCGCCAAGGGCGGCGCGAAACTGACCTCGCTCGCCGATGGCGGCCGCCGTCTCGACAATCTCGATCTTGCCATCGGCAGCGTTCGCGCCAAGGGCGCAGCGGCTCTTGCCTCAACCGGCCTGATCGACGGCAAGATCACCATCGCGGCTTCCAACCTCGCCGATCTGTCGGCGTTGATCCTGACCGATATCGCCGGCAAGCTTGACGCGACCATCGTGCTCGACGCTTCGAACGGCGCGCAGCGTGTTGCGGTCGATGCCAATGCGCAAGGCGTTGAAGTCGCCGGAAACCGCGTCGACAAGGCCGACATCAACGCCCGCATCGCCGATCTCTTCGGCACGCCTGTTATCGACGGCAAGGCGGTCCTGGCGGGCGTCCGGGCCGGCGGTCAGGTCATCCAGACGGCGACCGTGACGGCGAAGAGCGCCGGCACTTCCACTGACGTGACGCTCGATACGGCGCTGCTCGGCGCCGATATCGACGCGAAGGCGCGGATCTCCCCGGCCGGCGAGGCGACCAATGTGCGCCTCGATACGCTCAGGATCGCCCGCTCCGGCACCAATGTGACGCTGTCCGCGCCGTCCAACATCACCATCGCCAAGGGCGGTGTCTCGATTGACAAGCTGGCTCTGGCGACCGGCGACGGCCGCGCCAATATCAGCGGCAAGGCCGGCGAGACGCTGGATCTCAATGTCGACCTGCGCAACCTGCCGCTGTCGCTGGCCTCGCTTGTCGCGCCGACGCTCGACATGAAGGGCACGCTGAGCGGCACCGCGCGCGTCACCGGCAAGGCTTCCGCGCCGGCGGGCGACTATGATCTCAGGGTGGCAAAGCTCACCAATGGCGATATTGCCAAGGCCGGCCTCGGCCCGTTCGACATCACAGCCAGAGGCAAGCTCGGCGGCGGCCGCGTCGGCGTCGAGGCGACCATCAAGGCGCCTTCCGTCTCCGGCCTGACGATCAACGGCTCGGTGCCGATCGCTAGCGGCGACATGGACCTGAAGATCAAGGGTGCGATCGACCTCGCCATCGCCAACACGGCGCTCGCCACCTCGGGCGGCAATGTGCGTGGCAAGGCGGTGATCGATGCGGCGCTCGGCGGTCCGACCTCGGCGCCGCGGGCCTCCGGCACGGTGCGTGTCTCCGGTGCTAGCTACAACGACTCGCTGAACGGCATCGCGCTCTCGAACATCGAGACGGTGCTGACCGGTTCCGACCGCGCCATCAACGTCTCGTCCTTCTCGGCCCAGACGGTGCAGGGGGGCCGGATTGTCGGCAAGGGCAATGTCGCGCTCGACCCGGCTCAGGGTTTTCCCGCCGCGATCGAGATGACGCTGCAGAAGGCGACGCTGGTTTCCAGCGACCTGATGCGCCTCGTCGCCGATGGCAAGATCAACATCCAGGGTCCGGTCGCGACCCGGCCGAAGATCGCCGGCCAGATCAACGTCCGCAGCCTCGACATCAACATCGCCGACAAGATTTCGGGCGGTCTCGATCCGCTCGACGTCCGCCACGTCAATACGGGCAAGGGCAAGTCGACGGCCGTCAAGGGCGGCATGCGCGCCCAGGCGCAGGCGCGCGCCAGCGCGACAGCCAAGAAGAAGGCGACGCCACCGAGCGCCTTTGTCGCCGATCTCGACTTGAAGGTCTCGGCGCCGAACGGCGTGTTCGTGCGCGGCATGGGCATGGACGCCGAATTTGGCGGCGATCTGACCCTGCGCGGCACGACGGCAGACATGGTGACCTTGGGCGGCTTCAACCTGAAGCGCGGCCGGTTCAGTGTCGTCGGACGCCAGCTCACCTTCACGGAAGGGACGATCACGTTCAATGGCAGCCTCGATCCGGAACTGAACTTCAAGGCCGATACGTCTGGCGGCGATGTCGTTGCCAGCATCATCATTTCCGGCAATGCCTCGGCGCCGGAGGTGAGCTTCACCTCGACGCCGACCCTGCCGCAGGACGAAGTGATCGCCCGGCTGCTGTTCGGACGCTCGATCAGCACGCTGACCGCCGGTCAGGCGCTGCAGGTGGCGCAGACGGTGGCGCAGTTCTCAGGCGGCGGTCCCGGCGTGGTCGATGCCGTCCGTCGCTCGCTCGGCGTCGATACGCTGAGCATCGGCACGGATGAGACCGGCAAGGGCGGCCAGATCGGCGCCGGCAAGCGCTTGAACGACAAGATCTATGTCGGCGTCCAGCAAGGCACTTCGCCGGATTCGAGCAAGGTCACGGTCGACGTCGACCTGACCCGCAACATCCGCATCCAGGGCGCGGCGGGCGCGGATGGCTCGAACGAAATCGGCATCGGCGCGCAGTGGGATTATTAAGCGACGTCGTCGCCTTCCCCTGAGAGGTCAACGGCCGCAGGCCGGCGGGAGAGGATTTATGGCCTCACCGGCCAGGCCTGCCACCTATTCCCACCCTCCGCCGTCATCCCTGCGAAAGCAGGGATCCATGCCGCTGAGCCATCGGGAGGTCCGCGTGGAATGGGGCTCCGGCTGAATGGATCCCGGCTCGGGGGCCGGGATGACGCCGAGCGCGGGGCTAGCGTCGAGCAAGACACCGGTCAATCGAAAGGGTGACCCTTCCGGGGCCACCCTCCGCCCCAAAGCGAAACCCTTACCCCGGGAACAGCGTCAGACCGCCGTCGACGCGGATCACCTGGCCGTTGATGAATTTTGAGCCGGGTCCGGCGAGGAACGCGACCGCGTCGGCGATTTCGGACGGTTCCGCGTAGCGGTTGAACGAAACGCCTGACGAATCCATCTTGGCCGGATCGACGACGCGCGTTGCCTGGAAGCGGGCCGACTTGGTCGGACCGGGGCTGACGGCGTTGATCCGTACGCCCTGCTCATAGAGCTCCTTGGCGAGGCAGCGCGTGTAATGCACGACGGCCGCCTTCAGCGTCGAATAGACCACTTCCGGCGAGCACCCCATATGCGCCGCCGCCGAGGCGATGTTGATGACCGAGCCGCTGCCCGCCGCCACCATCGCCGGCACGAACGCCTGGCAGACCAGCATGGTGCCGATCAAATTGTTGTTGGTCAGGACCTGGATGTCCTCGAACGAGATATTGAGCGCGTCGTTCGGCTTCGGCTTGTTGCCGGAAGCGCCGATGTCGCCGCCGGCGCAATTGACCAGCACGTTGACGGTGCCGAGCTTGGCCTCGATCTCCGCCTTCATCTTCTTCACGGCTTCCGGATCGCCGATATTGCCGGTGACGGCGACGGTGCGGACGCCGTGCTTGGCGATCTGCTCGGCGACTTCGCCCATGTCCTTCGCCTCGCCATACTTGGCCGGGCCTGTCCATTCGAGATCATGGATGGCGACGTCGGCGCCGAGGCTGGCCAATTTCTCGGCCATGGTGCGGCCGAGGCCGCGACCCGAGCCGGTGACGAAGATGACTTTTCCGGCGAGTTCCTTGCTCATTGGCGAGCTCCTGTTATGTGCGAGGGTTCTGTTCGTCACCTCTCCCTGAAGGAGAGGTCGGAGCGAAGCTCCGGGTGAGGGTTTAGGGAATTCTCCGGTGAGGCCCTAAACCCTCACCCGCCGGCCTGCGGCCGTCGACCTCTTCCGCGAGGCGAGCGGTGTAAGACCTCCCCGTGGTTCAGCCCATGACGCCTAGCGCCTGCATGTTGGCGACGCTCTTGCGGATCATGGCGAGTTCGTATTCGACGAGAGCGCCGTCCTCGCCGCGCTCCCAGGGGGTGCGATAGTCGGCGTCGTCGGCGAGACGGTTTCGCCGGGCAGCCAGAAGGCAGGCGGCGAGCGAGCGGGCGGCGCGCGGCGCATAGCCGTTCCACCAGTCCGGCGTCAGCAGCCGCACATTGCGGACATCGAGCGCGCCGGGCTCCAGCACGGCGGTCAATTTCGGATGATGCTCGGCCAGAATCGCCAGCACGTCGCGAAACGGCACCGCGCCGTCGCCGATGGCGCAGCGGACCAGGCGAAAGCCCTCGTCGGTGAACTGGGCGTTGTAGTCCTTGAGGTGCACGTGCCGGACCCAGGGCGCGATGCGTCGGGTAAAATCGAGCGGCGCCTCGCCGACCGGCAGCGTGTTGCCGGTGTCGTAGCAGATGCCGACACTGGGTCCCGCTTCCTCGCAAAGCCCGACCAGTTCATCGCTGGTGAAATCCTGATGGTTTTCGATCACCATCGTACGGCCCTCGGCCTCCGCGCGCGGGGCATAGAGCGCCAGCGACGCATGCACGCCGCGCACCAGCTCATGCCATTTCTCGCCCCAGGCGTTGCGGTCGCCGCAGAGCACCGAGGTCAGGCAGACGCGGATCAGCTTGGCATCCAGCCTTTCAGCGGAGTGAAACGCGCTGTCGAGCGGGCCGTGGTTCAGGCCGCTGCTGATCACCGGCGTCATGCCGAGCGCGGCAAGCCGGGCCTTCAGCGCCGCGACTTCGCTGTCGTCGAGGCGCGCGATCCAGGGCTCGAAGATCTCCAGCGTTTTCGCACCCAGCTCTTCGGCAAGGTCGACAAACCCGTCGAGCCCGCGCCCGTCCGGGTTGGCTCGCGGCGTACCGTGACCCTGCAGGCCGAGATAGTAGGTCAATCCGTACGGGTTCAGTCCGACTTGCAGCATGGCGATTCCGATCTGGCGAAGGGATGCTTTCGGGCGGTGCGACTTAGCGGAGGCCGCCATCGACGGTGATGGATTGCTTGGTGATCATCCGGCTGTCATCGGCGCCGAGGAAGAGCGCGGTGCGCGCGATCTCCTCGCCGAGAAGGACGGTGCGGATACATTGGCGGCTGACCATGGCCTCGACGCTTTCCGGCGTCGGATACCAGAGCGCGTGCTGCTTTTCGGTCATCACGGCGCCGGGCTCGATCGCGTTGACGCGGATGTTGTCGGCCCCAAAAGCGCGCGCCAGGCTGCGCGTCAGGCCGAGCACCGCCGCCTTGGCCGTGGTGTAGGAAGGCATGTTTGGCGCGCCGCCGCGCCAGGCGATCGACGAGAAATTGATGATCGAGCCACCGCCAAGCGCCTGCATCTGCGGTCGCACGGCCTGGGCTGTAAAGAATTGCGGGCGAAGGTTGATCGACTGCGACCAGTCCCAATATTCGGGCGTCACATCGTCGATCTCGTGCCGGTCGTCATTCGCGGCGTTGTTGACGAGCACGCCGATCGGCCCCAACTGGCGACCCACTTCGGCGATGATGGCCCGTGTCGCCTCGATGTCGGTGAGATCGCAGCGGAAGAAACGTGGGCCATGTTCCGCGCCGGCGAGGTCGGCGGCGAGCGCCTGGCCGGCTTCTTCCTGGATATCGACGAAGGCGACTTTGGCCCCCGATCCGGTAAAGGCGCGAACGATGTCGGCTCCGATGCCGGAGGCGCCGCCGGTCACAAAGACGACGCGCCCGGAGAGACTGGGGTAGTTGGCAAAAGTCATGGAGGCTGGCCTGTCCGGTGGGGTCTCAGAGGAGCTTCTTGGTGATCGGGTCGAACAGGCAGGCATGGGACATGTCGATGCCGAGCGTGATCGTCTCGCCCATGCGCGGCGCTTCGTCCGGGTCGAATCTCCCGACAACCTCCAGATCGCCGAAGCGCATGAAGCCGATCGTCTCGGCCCCGGTCGGCTCCACCATTTCGACGGGAGCGTCGACCTTGGCGATGGAGGGTTTCGCTGCCTTCAGTTCCGGCGAGTAGCGGAAGATGTGCTCGGGCCTGACGCCGAGGATGACGTTGCGGGTGGAGATCCCGCTGACACCCTCATGCAGCGCCAGCATCGTCGTGCTGGCGCCTGCCGTCTTGATCGAGACGGCGGGCTTGCCATCCGTGTCTGTGCCGACTTCGGCGGGAATGAAGTTCATTGCAGGCGAGCCCATGAAGCCGGCGACGAACATGTTGGCCGGCCGGTCATAGACCGTCTGTGGCTCGTCGAATTGCTGCACCTGGCCCTGGTGCATCACGGCGATGCGCGAGGCGAGGGTCATCGCTTCGACCTGGTCATGCGTGACATAGACCGTGGTCTTGCCGACGCGGTGGTGCAGCTTCTTGATCTCGGTGCGCATATCGACGCGAAGCTTGGCGTCGAGGTTGGAAAGCGGCTCGTCGAACAGGAACAGCTTTGGGTCGCGCACCAGCGCGCGGCCCATGGCGACGCGCTGGCGCTGGCCGCCGGAAAGCTGGCCGGGCTTGCGACCGAGCAGCGGCTCGATCTGCAGCAGGGCGGAGACCCGCTTCACTGCCTCGTCGCGCTGCGGCTTCGGCACGCCCCGGCTTTCCATGCCGAAGGTGATGTTTTCGCGCACGGTCATGGTGGGGTAGAGCGCGTAGGACTGGAACACCATGGCGATGTCGCGGTCTTTCGGCGCGACCGAATTGACCAGCCGGTCGCCGATGCGGATCTCGCCCTCAGACACTGTTTCGAGCCCGGCGATCATGGCGAGCAGGGTCGATTTTCCGCAGCCGGACGGACCAACCAGCGCAATGAATTCGCCCGCTTGCGCCTCGATGTTGATGCCCTTCAGGACCTCGACGGCCCCAAAGCTCTTGCGCAGATTGCGGATGGTCAGGGACGACATGCAGGCCTCATCGATTGGGTCGCGACCGGGTCTTGCTTCGCGCGGATCACTGGATCGCGCCTCATTTGATCGCGCCTTGGGTCAGGCCACGGACGAAATATTTGCCGCCGAGGAAGTAGACGAGCAGCGGCGGCAGGGCGCCGATCAGCACGGCGGCGCTCATCACGTCATAGGCGCGGACATTGGTGCCGCTCGCGGTCAGCGCCACGAGGGCGGCGGTGATCGGCTGTTCGCGGCCCGAGGTGAACACGACGCCGAACAGATATTCGTTCCAGATGCCGGTGAACTGCCAGATCACGGTGACGATCAGGATCGGCGGCGACAGCGGCAGGATGATCTTGCGGAAGATCCGCCAGAAGCCGGCGCCGTCGATGCGCGCCGCCTTGATCAGGTCGTCCGGGATCGAGACGTAGTAGTTGCGGCAGAACAGGGTGGTGAATGAGATGCCCTGCACGACGTGGACGAGGATCAGCCCGTAGGTCGAGTTGGTCAGGCCGAGCTTGCCGAGGATGAAGGCCCAGGGCATCAGCGCGATCTGGCCCGGCATGAAGACGCCGAGCAGCATCAGCGTGAAAAGCACATCCGATCCGCGAAAACGCCATTTTGACAGTACGTAGCCGTTCATGGCGCCGAGCATGGTCGAGATGATTGTCGCCGGGATCGCCATCCAGAGCGAGTTCATGAAATTGCGGCGCATGCCCTCGCAGGTGCCGCCTATGCAATAGGTGCTCCAGGCGTCGGCCCAGGCGGTGAGCTGGAAGCTGCGGGGGAAGGCGATCAGGCCGTTGCGGGCGATCTCCGGCTGCTCGCGAAACGAGTTGAAGACGAGGATCAGCAACGGCACGAGGTAGATGACCGCGAAAATGGTCAGCAGCGCATAGATGATCACGCGGCTGGCAAAATGCCGCCGGCCGGCCATCGTGGCCTCGCGGTCATGGGCCCGGTCGAGCGCGACATCAGCCATGACGGCTCTCCTTGCGGTGACGCCAGACGACGTAGAACGAGTAGGGCACCAGCACGACGGCAAGGGCGGCCAGCATCATCATGGCGGCGGCGGCGCCTTCGCCGATCTGGCCGCGCTGGAACATCAGGTCGTAGACATAGATCGCCGGGAAGGTGGTCGAGATGCCCGGGCCGCCTCGCGTCAGCGCCGCGACGAGATCGAAGGTCTTGATGGCGAACTGGATCTGGATCACCGCGACCGCGAGGAAGATCGGCGCAATCACCGGCAGGATCACCTTGCGATAGGTGCGGAAGGTCGACGCGCCGTCGATCTGCGCCGCCTTGATCAGGTCCTGGTCGACTGAGCGCAATCCGGCGAGAAACAGCGCCATGGCGAAGCCGGAGCTTTGCCATATTCCGGTGATGATGATCGCGTAGATGGCCGTGTTGCGGTCGGAGGCGAGGGCGAAGTTGAAATTCGTCCAGCCGAGGCTCCTGACCAGCATCTGGATGCCGTCGACGGGATTATAGAGCCAGCTCCAGACCGTGCCGGTGACGATGAACGAGACGGCGAGCGGATAGAGGAAGATCGTCCGCCACATCGCCTCGCCGCGCACGCGCTGGTCGATCAGGATGGCGAGGGCCAGGCCGATCGCCATGGCGCCGACAATGTAGAAGGCGGAGAAGAAGAACAGGTTGCTGTAGGCGATGTTCCAGCGCCGGTTGCTCCAGAGCGAGGCGTAATTGTCGAGACCGACAAAGCCATAGCTCGGCAACAGCGACGAATTGGACAGCGAGATGTACAGCGTCCAGCTCGTGAAGACGAAGATGTAGACAAACGACGCCGCGAGCGACGGTACGAGAACGAAGATAGGCAAGGCCTTGGTCAGGCGCTCGCGCCATGAGGGTCCCGGATTGGCCTGCCCGGTTCTCCGGCCGACATCCGTATCGATGCTCGACATTACTGGCCCTGTCCGTTGTGAGCCGTATCCACCTTGGTGAATCTGGCTATCACCTCTCCCGGCGGGAGAGGTCGGCTCGAAGAGCCGGGTGAGGGTTTAGGGAACCATCCGGTGAGGCCGTAAACCCTCACCCGCCGCCCTGCGTGCGTCGACCTCTCCCGTGAGGCGAGCGGTGAGAATGGCGCTGGTGTTTCAAGATCGATGTGACTTGATGCAACGAAGGATCGGGCGCGACGCCGAGGCATCGCGCCCGGAGACGTCGTTACATCTGGGCCTCGACGGCATCCGCGATCGCGGTGGCCGCCTGTTCCGGCGTCATGGCGGGCGTGTTCACGAACTCGGTGACCGTGTCCATGATCGCGCCGCGGTACTTCTGCGGGATCGTCATGTTGTGGGCCATCGAGCGGACCAGCGTGCCGCCATCGATCGATGCCTGCAGATCCTTCTGGGACAGCTGCTGGCAGGGGTTGAAGCCGGACGACAGGTCGACGTCCATCCGGGCCGGGATCGAACCCTTGGCCTGGTTGAAGGCGGTCTGGAATTCCGGCGACAGGATCGTCTTGGCGAGCAGTTGCTGGCCGGAGACGTAGTCCGGGTCCTTCTGGGTGAAGAACACGACCGAGTCGGCGTTCAGGATGAAGCCCGGCTTGCCCCAGTCGGTCGGCGCCTGGCTGCAGGTGTAGTCGGTGCCTTCCTTGAAGCCGGCCGCGGTCAAGAGGCCGATGGTCCAGTCGCCCATGATGTGGAAGGCGGCGTCGCCCTTGCCGACCATGGCCGACATGGTGTCCCAATCGCGCCCAACCATGCCGGGATCCATGTATTTCGACGTCATCAGGCGAAGCTGGGTCAGGGCCTTGACCATACCTTCGCTACGCAGGGCATCGACGTCGCCCTCGACGAAGGCCTTCTTGTAGAGATCGATGTCCTGGCCGTAGACGACCACTTCGAACACGGTCGAATCGGTCCAGTCGGCGGTCGAATGGGCGATGCAGATCTTGCCCGCCGCGACGACCTTCTCGCAGGCCGCATTGAACTCGGCCCAGGTCTTCGGCACAGCGTCGACGCCGGCTTCCTTGAGTACCTTCGGCGACGACCACAGCCAGTTGATGCGGTGGATGTTCATCGGCGCGGCAACCCAGTTGCCGGTCGGCTTCATCACGGAGATCAGTTCGGGCGCGACGACCTTTTCCCAGCCTTCGGCCGCGGCAAGCTCATCGAGATTGGCGGTCATGCCCGTCGCGTTCCACTCGACGATCTCGGGACCCTTGAGCTGGACAGCGGGCGGGGCATTGCCGGCGATCACGTCGGCGCGGAGCTTGGCAAGGGTGTTGGCCGTGTGGCCGGCGATCGAGGTCTGTTCCCATTTGCCGCCGGCGGCGGTGAACATCTCGCCCAGCTTGGCGACGGCGGCGGCATCGGAGCCGGTCGCCCATTGGTGCAGCAAATTCGTTTTGGGCTCGGCGATCGCCGTCCCGCTCAGGAGGGCAAAGGTCAATAGACCAGCGCTCGCCTTCAATGCGAATGTCATGGTTCTCTCCCTGGATGGTCCGCCCGATACTTGCGACCGGTTTGCGCGGTTACTTGTTTTTTGTGGCTTTCAGTTCATTTCCCCGCGATCTGACGCCTCTTTTTTTCTAAGATGAACATATTAATGTGTCAACGCATCCGAACCATCTGATTATCTACGCTGCACCGCCATATATTTGCTTGATACCGGCTAAAACCGCCAAGGCGGATCGAGCTAACGTCTTGGTCAATCAGCCATCTTGAAAATGTTGCGCCGCCCTCTCGGCGCGGGGCAAGTCAAGCAAGCGGCAAGATCCCAAATGCACTAAAAGAGGGCAGCCGGTCCCGCGCCGGTGGCCGGGCCGGATTTCGCGGGTGGATCGATTCGACCGCAGGGGCGGGGCCTTGACGAATTCTCGCAAAGGGCGGCCCGATGGGGCGTTGCATCGCCGTGGAAGCAGGATGATGACGACCGAACCTACCTCGTCCCCGCAGCCCTATCCCGCGCCGGAAGCGTCGTCCGAGCGGGCGGGTTATTCGCCTGCCGGGCAAAACCTCGTCCATGCCGCCGACCACAATCTGCGCGTCACGCTGGAGGGGTTGCGTCGCACAGGGGCGATGAGCCGGCTGGAGCTGGCCAAGCTGACCGGGCTCACCGTTCCCGGCATCACCAACATCGTCCGCAAGCTTGTTGCCGATGGCCTGGTTCGCGAGGGAACGGCCGAATCATCCCGCGCGAACCGCTTCGGCATGGTGGCGGAAGGGGCGGTGGCGCTCGGCATCGACGTTACCGACGACATGGCGCGCCTCATCGCCATCGATCTCGCCGGCCATGTCCTTTTCCGCAAGGAGCACCCCGTCGAGGCCGGGGATGCGGCGTCGACGGTGATTGATATGGCGTCCGAGGCGCTGGAGCGGCTGGCGGATCAGACGACTGCGCGTGTCATGGGCGTCGGGATTACGGCGTTGGATTGCGCGGATGCCGTCCGCGCGTCGCTGGCGCCGCTACCGGTCATCGTCGAGCCCGACACCATCGCGGCCGCGCTAGGCGAGCGACAGTTCGGCGTTGCCGAGGCCGGCGACAGCTTCGTCTACATCCTGCTGGGCGCCTCGACACGCGCCGGCATGATCATCGGCGGCTCCGTCTTCAACGGTGTCGACCAGAAGGCGGGCCGTGTTGGTTCCATGCGGACGGGCGAGGACGGGCGCCTGCTGGATCAGGCCGCCTCGACAGCGGTTCTGCGGGGGCTGGAGGGGGAGGGCGCGGATCATCCCGTGGTCGCGAACTGGATCGAGGAGACCAGCGCCCATCTGATGGATTCGATCATCGCCATCTCCGCCTTCATCGCGCCGCGCGATATCTATGTCGGCGGCCGTCTGCCGCCCGGATGGATCGACGCGCTGGTGCAGCGGCTGGGCGCGGGCCGGCAGGAACGCATGGTCGAGCCGACGCAGCCCTATTGGCTGCCCGAAATCGCGCGCGGCTCCCTCGCGCAGGACGCGGTCCTGCTGGGGATCGCGGCGATGCCGTTCCTGGAATTCCTGTTGCCCGATCCGCGCCGGCCGTTCCGGCCCTAAAGGCAGCGTCGCGCCGTGGAGTTCTTCACCTCTCCCTCAGGGAGAGGTGAGGAGGGGCGCCGCCGCCCGACCCGGCCTTGTGTCGTCGCTGCGCAGCGGCGAGCGGGTCAATTGCGCAGGGTCGGCGGATTCGAGCCGCAGCGCGTGCGACAGCGGCATGGTGGCGGCGCCAAGCGCTGCTGCGTCTTCCGAGCCGACGGCGCGGTGGATGCGTGGCGTCGGCCGGAGGTCGCGCGACAGTGCCTCGCGCACATAGCCGAGCAACTCGTCGATGATCGTCACCGGGATGCGGCCGCCGATCAGCACGGCGTCGGGATTGATCAAGAGGCCGATGTCGATCGCCGCTTCCGCGATATGGCCGGCCGCCATCCTGAGCCATTGCGTCAGGAGCAGCTTGCCGCGCGCGTCGAGCGTCAACAGTTCCTGCGGCCGCTCGACGGCGATGCCGTGGCTGGCGAGGTAATCGTAGAGGATGAACAGAGACACGACCTGGCCGAGCGGCTGCACGCGCTGGCCGGCCGGCGCGTCCGGCAGGGTGACTGGCAGCCAGCCGATTTCGCCGCTGATGCCGGTGGTGCCGTGATAGCAGGCGCCGTCGAGCACCAGGCCGCCGCCGAGGCCGGAACCGAAGAAGATGTAGAAGAAGCTGCGGATCTCGACGCCGAGGCCATAGGTCAGCTCGCCGATCGCTGCCGCCGTGGCGTCGTTGTCGATCAGGATCGGATGGCTGGTGATGCGGGCGAAGCGCTCGCGCACGTCGACGCTGCGCCAAGACCGGTAGGCTTCCGGCATGCCGATGAACGGGATTTCGCCGAGCCAGTCGGGAAAGGCGACGCCGATGCCGGCAAGGCGCGTTTCGTCGATGGCGTGGCGGCGGCGGAACGTCTTCAGCGCCTCTTTCATCTCGGCGAAGAATTCGTCCGGCAGCATGAAGCGGGTTTCGCGGTGGATGCGGTCGCGCACCGTGCCGACGGCGTCGACGGCGACGATGGTCAGGTGATCGCGGCCGAAGCCGACGCCGACGGCGAAGCACCCTTCCGGGTTGATCTCGAGCTCGATCGCCGGCTGGCCGCGCATGCCGTAGCGCCGGCGCGCCTCGACGACGAGGCCGTCATCGATCAGCTTCTCGGTGATGCGGGCGACGGCCTGCTTGCTGAGGCCGGAGCGGGCGGCGAGTTCGGTGCGGGAAATCGGCGCGTGCCAGCGAATGGTGCGCAGGATCACCGCCTGGTTATGGCTCGCCGCCAGCCCGGAATTCGAGCCGGCGAGGTCGCCTGGAGCCGTCTTTGATTTCATAGGGATGTCAGGGCCGCCGGCGGAGATCATGGTTGATCTTCCGCCGGCGGATAGAGAGCAAGCTTGGCTAACTTGTCAAGAATGACCGGAGCCTACCTCTGCTTGATGAGCCAGCTACGGACTTCGAACGGGTTCAGGTCCGGTCCGGCGGCGCGATCGACGGCCTCTTCCAGAATGTTGATCGGCCCGGACAGCAGCCAGCCGTCTTTCGGCGTGATGTCGAGGCGACCGCGACCGCCGGCCGGCTCATAGACGCGCAGAACGAGCGCCTTGCCGTCTTCGCTGGCCTTGAGGCCGCCGAGGCCGGCCGCGACGCCGGAGACGGCGATCGGGGTATGCGCGCCGGTCGCAATGTCGGAAGCGCGGATGGCGAGCAGCGGCTGGTTCAGGTCGAGCGCTTCCTCGCGCACGCCGCCCTCGTGCCAGGCCCCTGCATGCGGCAGCAGCGAGTAGACGAAGCTCTGCTCGCCCTCGTCCGCCAGCGGATCCGGGTAGATCGGCGCGCGCAGCAGGCTGAGGCCGAGCACATTGCCCTTGATGCTGTGGCCATACTTGCCGTTGTTGAGCAGCGCCACGCCGAAGCCGGTTTCCGACAGGTCGGCGAAGCGATGCGCCGGCACTTCGAACTTGGCCTCGTCCCACGAGGTGTTGTTGTGGGTGGTGCGGCGGACGACGCCGAAGGCGCATTCGAAGGTGGCGAGATCCGAGCGGATATCGACGGGCGTCAGCGTCCGCAGCAGAACGCGGCGGTCATGCCAGTCGAGATCGGTCTGGATGTCGAGACGCGGTGAGTTGGCGAAGAGCTGCAGCGTCTGGGTGATGGTCGAGTCGCGGAATTTTCGCACGATCCGGATGGAGCCCCGGTGCGGGCCGGACTCGGTCACCTCGAAGCTTTCGAACGAGGTCAGCTCCAGCCCATGCTTGGCGTAGTCGTCCTCGAGGTCCCAGGCGTCCCAGTTGCGGGGCTTGTCCATCGGATAGACCCAGAGCTGGTTGCCGCGACCGGCGAGCGCCTCGCGGCCGCTGCGCTTGTCGAACAGGCTGGCGATCGTGCCGTCGGGATTGAGCGTGACGCGGACCAGGCTGTTCTCGAGCTTCTGCTTCGAGACGCTGAGGCCGGCGGTGGGCGCCAGATCCTTGTCGTCGAGCACGAGGATGCCGAGCGGCGGCACGACCGCGTCGACGGAGATCGCCTTTCCGTCGAGTTCGACCCGGACCGGGCGGGCATGCAGGTCGGGATTGACGACGACGAGCGCGTTCTTCGCCTCGCCCTTCGGCAATTGGCCGACCAGCGCGGCGAGACCGGCCTGCTGCGCCTCGTGACCGGTGGCGAGCGCCTCGCCAAGCTCGCGCTCGGCATCGTCATAGATCTCGCGGATGCCGGAGCCGGGCAGGATGTCGTGGAACTCGTTCTTGAGCACCTTGCGCCAGGCGATTTCCAGGTTCTCCGGCCGGGCGCCACCCAAAAGGTTGGCGAGCGAGGCAACAGTCTCGGCGGTGATCAGCGCACGCTCGGCATGGCGGTGCAGGCGCTTGGTATGGCTCTGCGTCGTCAGCGTGGCGCGGTGCAGCTCGAGATAGATCTCGCCCTGCCAGACCGGGATCTCGGCGGCGGGGATGGCGTGCATGCGGGCATAGACGTCCTCGACGCGGACGGGCGAGAGCGTCGGGATCGCCGGGAAATCGGCCAGTTGCGCCTGTCGCTCCAGCATTTCCGGCGTCACGCCGCCGCCGCCATCGCCATAGCCGACGGCGAGCAGGCTCTCGTCATGGATGGTCTTGGCGCCGAAATTGCCCCAGGTGCCGAGGAGCGCCTCGGGCTCGGTCGAGCCGTTATAGCCGCGGACCGGATTGTCGAAGGTGTGGGCGATGACGCGGCTGCCGTCGAGGCCTTCCCAGAAGAACAAATCATGCGGGAATTTGTTGGTCTCGGACCAGTTCACCTTGATGGTGAAGAAGGAGTCCATGCCGCCCTGCTGGAGAAGCTGCGGCAGGGCCGGCGAGAAGCCGAAGCAGTCCGGCAGCCAGCAGACGCGGTGGCGGACGCCGAACTTCTCCTCGAAATAGCGCTGGCCGTAGAGGATCTGGCGCACGAAGCTTTCGCCGGTCGGCATGTTGGTGTCGGGCTCGACCCACATGCCGCCGATCGTCTCCCACTGGCCGCTCTTCACCGCAGCCTGGATCTCCTTGAACAGCGCGGGGTCGTCTTCCTCGATCTGCGCGTAATAGGCGGCGGTCGACTGGTTGAAGACGAAATCGGGGAAGCGCTCCATCAGGCGCAAAGCCGTGTTGAAGGTGCGGCGCGCCTTGCGGCGGGTCTCGTCATAGGGCCAGAGCCAGGCGAGATCGATATGGGCGTGGCCGGTGATGCCGAGCTTGCCCTGCTGCGGATAGCGCGCCTTCAGGCCCTTCAGCGCTTCGGTCAGATCCTTGAGTGCGCGCGAGACGCTGGCGCGGTGATCCTGGCGCAGGCCTTCCGGATTGGCTTTCAGCGGCGGCAACTGCCAGATCTTCTGCTGGCCGTGCTGCGGCGCCGTGCGGGCGACATAGTCCTGCGTCGCCGAGGGCCAGTCGAGCGCTGCGAAGGTGTTCTCGGCCGCGGTGATCAGGTGCGGCACGACCTCGTGCGCGCCGAGGAAGTGGGCTGCTTCCGAAACCTGGCGCAGCAGCAGCGCCAGTTCATGCACCGGCTGGTCGATCCAGGCCAGATGGGCGCGGGTCAGGCGCGGCTCGCGCACCGGCTCGCCGAAGGGCAGGCGGGCGACGGAGTCGACATGGATCTTGAAGCGGCGGCCGGGGACCGGGAATTCCTGGTGGAACGGGTCAAGGCCGAAGCGCTTTTCAGCGCCTGCGCCGACGGGCGTCAGCGTGATCAGGCTCTCGCCGCCGACATCGATCAGAAGGCGCACATCCTCGAGCGACCAATGCTCGGGGACGGAGGCTTCCGTGTCGAAGGTGACGGTGCCGTCCTTCTTGGGCCAGAAGCCGCCCATGGCGATCGGCGCGCCCTCGAACTGCCAGTTTTCAACCGCGAGCGTCTCGCGCTCGCGCCAGAACCCCAGTTCCTCGACGCGGACGTCGATGCGGGCGAGCCGCTGCTGGAGGGTCAGGGACATGGGAATTCTCCGTCTCGGATAGGGGTATGGATCAATGGAAAGGGCGGGGTTGGGTTTGCCTCAGCCCTTGACGGCACCGGCGGTGAGCGCACCGACGATCATGCGTTGCAGGAGGAGGAAGGCGATGATGGCCGGCACCACCGCGACGAGACAGGCGGCGGCGAGCACCTGGGTCGACGAGGCGTTGGAGGTGCCGGCGAAATTGAAGATCGCGACCGAGATCGGCAGCTGCGCATCCTTGTTCAAAAGCAGGAACGGGATCAGGAACTGCGACCAGTTCAGGATCACGATCAGGATGAAGGCGGAGGCGAGGCCGGGGGCGGCGAGCGGCAGGGTGATGCGCCAGAAGGTACCGAAGCGGCTGCAGCCATCGATGGCCGCGGCTTCTTCCAGCGACTTCGGGATGTTGTCGATGGCGCTCTTCACCAGCCAGGTGCACATCGGCACGCCGATGGCGATGTAGACCATGGTGACGCCGAAATGGCTGTTGAGCAGGCCGAGCCGGGCCATGTAGCGATAGAGCGGCACCAGGATGACCAGCGGCGAGATCATCTGGAAGGCGAGGATGGTCATCATCAGCGCCGATTTGCCGGAGAACCAGAAGCGCGAGAAGGCATAGGCCGCGGGCGCCGCCACCAGCAGGCAGCCGAGCCCGCCCAGCGCCGACAGCTTCAGCCCGTTCCAGAGATAGAGCAGGAAGGTCGGATCCGAGAGGATCTGGGCGAAATTGTCGAGCGTCGGCCGCTTCGGGATGAAGCGGCTGGCGCCGAGGAAGACTTCCTGTCGCGTCCGCAGCGACAGCGACAGGAGCCAGGCGAGCGGCGTCAGGAAGAAGGCGGCAATGACGATTGCCGACAGATAGGTGAACGCATCGCCCCATTTTTCGCGGGCTTCGTGGGTCATTCGCACATGGGTCATTCGGAAGCCTCCCGGCGCGGCATGAACGAAGCGTAGAACAGCGCCAGCACGAGGCTGATCACCAGCATCAGCACCGACAGCACGCTGCCGCCGGCAAGGTCGTAATTGCGGAACACCGTGTTGAAGGTGAACAGCGACAGCACCTCGGTGGCGCGGCCGGGGCCGCCGCCGGTGAGCGATATGATCGCGTCGAAGGTGTTGAGCGTCTGGATCGTCACGAGGATCGAATTGACTAGGATGGCGGCGCGCAGTTGCGGCAGCGTGATGAAGCGCAGCTTCTGCAGATGACCGGCGCCGTCGACGCTGGCTGCCTCGTAAAGGGTCGGATCGATCGCCTTCAGCGCCGCGTAGAAGACGATCATCGAGAAGGCCGTACCGCGCCAGACATTCGAGATCACGGCCGAGAGCATGGCGATGTTCGGGTCCGACAGCCACGCCACCGGGGAGATGTGCATCATCCGCAGCACGGAGTTGATGGCGCCGAACGGCGCCTCGCTGAACAGCATCTGCCAGATCAGGCCGTTGGCGATGCCGGGGATGACCCAGGCGATCAGCACGATGGTGCGGAGCGCCACCATGCCCCGGAGCTTGCGGCGTTCGCCGCGCATGACAATCAGCGCGATGGCGAGGCCGAACACCTGCTGGCCGATGACGCTGGCGATGGTGAAGACGAAGGTGGTCTTGAGGATGTCGAGGAGCGCGGGGTTCTCGAACATCGCCCGTAGCGTCACCAGCGTATAGCGCTCGTCACTTCCGACGAGGCTCGCATTGGTGAGGCCGAGGCGGAACACGTCGAGGATCGGGTAGAGGTAGAACACGCCGAGCATGACGGCGACCGGCACCAGCCAGGTGAACGGGTTTGCTTCGATGCGTCGTGCGAGGCTGGGCCCGGCCACGCGGCGTTGCGCGGCGCCGATGGCGGCCGCCGTTGTCGTCGGCATGAGGTCACTCCTTGAACGCCCCTCGCGCCATGCGGAGGGGAAGGGCCCTGTCCTGGGGGGAGAAGGACAGGGCCCTGTCGCGAATGCCGGGGTCAGAGGCGCGCGAAGGCGGCCTGGACTGCGGTATTGGCGGCGTCGAGCGCCGCTTCCGGCGTCTTCGTGCCGGAGAGCACGTCGCCCATCATGACCTGGATCTGGTTCGAGATCTCAGGATAGATCGGCACGCCTGGACGGGCCTGGCCGTTGACGAGCGCCTTGGCGAAGGTCTCGTTCGCCTCGGTCTTGAAGACGTCGTACTTGCCGTAGAGGGCGGCGGCCGTCGGCAGCTGCTGCTGCAGCGCATTGCCGGTGCCGGCATAGACTTCCTTGATCACGGCCGCGCACATGGCGACCTTTTCCGGATCGTTGGAGAAGGCGCCGAAGGTCCAGCCGCCGGTGCCGGTCGAGCGCTGGTCGGCGGTCGGGCCGGGGATCTCCGAGAAGGTCCACTTGGCGAACTCTTCCGGCTCCAGCGTGTTCTTGAGCTGGCCGTACTGCCAGTTGCCGCCGATGAACAGCGCCGCCGTGCCGGCTGCCGCCGCCGCGTTGAATTCGTCATAATTGACGATGGTGGCGACGCGCTTCGGAGCAGCGCCCGAATCGACCAGATCCTTGAAGTAGTTGACGGCCTTCAGGAACTTCTCGCGGTTCTCGCCCTCGGCGAAGATCGGCTTGCCCTTGTCGTCGACGAGCTTGCCGCCCTGGGCCCAGAAATTGGCGAGCCAGTCGAAGGTGGTGCCTTCCCAGCGGCCGCCATTGAACAGCACGCCTTCGCCGCCCTTTTCCTTGGAAGCGAGGGCTGCTGCCTTCAGCTCGGCCCAGTCCTTCGGCGCATCCGGAACGATTTCCTTGTTGCGGTAGAGCACGCGCAGATCGGTGTTCCACCACCAGGCGTAGATCTTGCCATCCGGGCCGGTGATGCCTTCGCGGATGAACGGGAACAGGTCGGCGACTTCTTCCTTGGTGAAGTATTCGTCGAGCGGCTTCAGCACGTTGGCGCCCTTGAACAACGCCAGCACGAAGCTGTCGACCGCGGCGCAATCCGGGCCGTTGCCGGACTTCGCCTGCTCGAGCATGCGGGCCTGTTCCTGGCCGATATTGTCGGACATGCGCTCGAGATCGATGCGCCAGCCCGGATGGCGCTGGATGAACTCGCTGAACAGCTTCTGGTAGCCCTCGGCCCAGACCGGATCGGTGCTGGTCGGGCCGTCATTGGTCAGGCGGAGCGTGAAGGATTTGGGCGCATCGGCAGGGCCGACGCGGTCCTTGGTGACGAGATTGTCGGCATGGGCAGTGACGGCGACGAACGCGGCGGCGGATGCCAGCAACGCGGTGCAAAGACGCAAGCGCATCATGAAATCTCCCGTGGGTGTTTCCTCGAACGGACGGCTGTGGCGCCGTCTCTCTTCTTCCGCTCCGCGTTTCCTGCGGCAGCTGAGGCGGATTAAATCACATCGATTTTATATTGCAAGCGGAGTCGCGAAGGGGCTGGCCGCCGGAGCGTGGCGGCGGGGCGGAGGGAGTGTGTGGAGGCGGGCGCGAAGATGTCGGTCGCGCGCCGGTGCAAGCTTCGGAATCGAGGAAGCGCGCCGGCGAAAACCCTCTCCCGCGAGCGGGAGAGGGTAGGGTGAGGGGCTTGCTTTCGCGCCTCAGCCCGTCATCGTCGCGCCGCGATGCTCGCGGAACGCGGCGGCGAGCGTGCGCAGCGCGCCGCGCGACTTGGCGTCGGTCAGCGTCGAATGCAGCACGATTTCCGACGACGGCAGTTCCGGCAGCCCGAAGCGCGGGCCGATCTCGACCGTACCGGCTGGCGCCAGCCGGCAGGAGAACGCGCCGATGGCAAGGCCGGCCGAGACCGCCGCTGTCACCATCGACGAACTGCCGCCGAGAAACACTTCGGTCCAGGGAATGTTGCGGGCGTCGAGCGCGCGGGTGGCGATGTCGCGCACGCCGCAGGAGGGGGCAAGCGCCGCGAGGCGCACCGGTTCGCCCTGGCGGTGCTCGAACTGCGGCACGGCGTACCAGCCGAAATGTTCCGGCCCGATGATCTCGCCATCGCGGCGATCGTCCTCGCGGCGAATGATGGCGGCGTCGAGCTCGCCTCGGTCGAAGGCGTCGAGCAGGGTGCGCGAATTGTCGAGCCGTACCTCGATCGTCAGCCCCGGATCATGCGCATTGAGCCGCGCCAGCAGGGTCGGCACTTCCGGCCCGGCGACATGGGCGGCGATGCCGAGCGTGAAGCGGCGGCGGCAATCGGAGAGGCCCGCCAGCGCCCGTTCATGTGCGGCGAGGAAGCCGCGCGCGCCGTCGAGGAACAGCGCGCCCTGCGCCGAGAGCCGCACCGCGCGCGGCGTCCGCTCGATCAGCCGCTGGCCGATCTTGTCTTCCAGCCGCTTCAGCTTGACGCTGATCGCCCCCTGCGTCGTCCCCAGCGCCTCCGCCGCGCGGGTAAAACTCTGGAAATCGGCAATGGCGACGAAGGCCTGAACCGACTCGACATCCAGCACGGTCATGGAGTGTATCCGGATTTGTTGTCTCTGAAATAGATATCCATCCGGTTTTGCTGTCGTCAACCTCCGGCTAAGGTCGCCGCCGAATCCCTCGCGACGCCAACCCTCCCGCTGGAGCCGTCGCAACCTTGTCGAAAGCCGACCGCATGTCCCATTCCCCATCCCCATCGCGTCGCGCCCTTGTCGCGCTTGCCGCCGTCTGCCTTTCCTCGCTGATGTTCGGCCTGGAGATTTCCAGCGTGCCCGCGATCCTGCCGACGCTGGAGAAGGTGATGCATGCCGATTTCATCGAGCTGCAATGGATCATGAACGCCTACACCCTCGCGGTGACGACGGTGCTGATGGCGACCGGCACGCTGGCCGATCGCTACGGCCGCAAGCGTGTCTTCCTGATCGGCATCGCCGCCTTCGGCTTGGCCTCGCTGATCTGCGGCCTGACGGAGAGCGTCTCGGTGCTGATTGCCGCCCGCTTCGTCCAGGGCCTGAGCGGGGGCGTCATGCTGATCTGCCAGGTCGCGGTGCTGTCGCACCAGTTCCGCTACGGCCGCGCGCGCGGCATGGCGTTCGGCTGGTGGGGCATCATTTTCGGCATCGGCCTCGGTTTCGGCCCGATCGTCGGCGGCGCCATCGTCGCGGTCTGGAGCTGGGAATGGGTGTTTCTCGTCCATGTCGCGCTCAGCCTGGTGACGCTGGGACTGGCGCTCGGCGGCGTCGAGGAATCGCGTGACCCCGAGGCGACGCATCTCGATCTCGCCGGCATCCTGACCTTGTCGCTGTCTGTGTTCGCGCTCACCTTCTTCATCACCCAGGGCCCGGATCTCGGCTTTGCCAGTCGGGCGGCGCTGGCGATCCTCGCCGTCGCGATCGCGAGCTTCCTCGGCTTCCTGGTTGCCGAGAAGCGCAGCCCGCGACCGATGTTCGATTTTTCCGTGTTCCGCATCCGCCCGTTCTCCGGCGCGGTGATCGGCTCGGCCGCGATGAATGTCAGCTTCTGGCCGTTCATGATCTACCTGCCGATCTGGTTCCAGGCCGGCCTCGGCTATGACAGCGTCGCCGCCGGCACCGCGCTGCTCGCCTACACGCTGCCGACCCTCGTCGTGCCGCCTTTGGCCGAGCGCCTGTCGCTGCGCTACCGCCCCGGCCTCGTCATCCCGGCCGGCCTGTTTTTCATCGGCGCCGGCTTCCTGGCTATGAAGTGGGGCAGCAGCGTCGAGGCGGCGAGCTGGCTCACCATGCTGCCCGGCTGCGTGCTGGCCGGCATCGGCCTCGGCTTCACCAACACGCCGGTCACCAACACGACGACGGGCGCGGTCGCCGCCAACCGGGCCGGCATGGCGTCCGGCATCGACATGAGCGCGCGGATGATCTCGCTCGCCATCAACATCGCGCTGATGGGCTTCCTGCTGGTCGAGGGCGTACGCGCATCGCTTCAGTCGGCGCTGCCGGGCGACGTCGATGGCGCGACGCTGCGCCAGCTGGCGCAGCAGATCGCGGCCGGCGCGACGGTTCCGTCCGAGGGCGGCTTGTCGCCGGCGATCGTGCATCAGGCACTGACGCAGGGCTTCGGCTGGATCCTGCTCTATGGCGGCCTCGCCGTCTGGCTGCTGGCGCTGGCGAGCTATGTTGTGTTTGGGCGGGGTGAGGCGGAGACGAGGTCCGCCGTTCCCACGTGCCAGCCTGTGCCATAGCAAGAGAGCCGTCTTGGCCGCTCTGAGCCGGTCGGCCGGCACGACCATCGTCCTGAGGTGCTTCGCGCAAGCGAAGCCTCGAAGGAGGGTCCAGTTGGCACTCCACTCTGGCGAGCGTCGGAAGTCCGACGAGATCGACCCCGATTTCTCCATCAGGCGGTTCGCTGGACCCTCCTTCGAGGCCCGGCTCTGCCGGGCACCTCAGGATGATGGTCGAGCTTTGTCGGGAAAAGTGCCGGGGGCTTGCTTCCCTCAATAAGGCGTTTCGCCCGCGTCGGCGTTGATCGCCTGGCCGCGCACCAGCATGGCGTCGTCGCCGAGCAGGAAGGACGTGACCCGCGCCACCTCGACGGGCTGCAGATGGCGCACCAGCTGCGCCGACAGCATCTTGTCGAAGATCGCCGGCGCCGGCTCGGCGGTGAATTCCGAATAGGCTTCCGAGACCTCCTTCAGCATCGGCGTCGCCACGCCGCCGGGGCAGACGCAGTTGACGTTGATGTCGTAGGGCGCAAGGGCTTCCGACAGCATCCGGGTCATCGAGATCATGCCGGCCTTGGAGGCGCTGTAGGCGAGCGACTCGACATGGCCCTTCTTGCCGGCCTCGGAGGCGATCGAGACGATGGCGCCCTGGATGTCGTGCTCGATCATGTGCGCGGCGACGAGGCGCGAAATGTCATAGGCACCGAACAGATTGATCTCGAACTGCTTCTGCCAGTCGGCGCGCGAGATCGCCAGCGGGTCTGAGTGCAGCACGATTGCCGCGCAGTTGACGAGGCCGTCGACGCGGCCGAGCAGGTCGATCGCCTTGGCGACGCCTTCCGCGACCGCCTCTTCCCAGGCAACATCCATGGCGATGCCGAAACAGCCGCCGGCCGCGCCGCCCAGCGCTTCAGCCGTGGCGTCGACGCTTGCCTGCTTCAGATCCGCGATGACGACGTGGGCGCCCTGCGCGATCAGCAATTCCGCGATGGATCGGCCGATGCCGCCCGTGCCGCCTGTGACGAGGAAGCCCTTGCCGGCATGGATCGGAAAAACCGGTCCTTTGCGCACGGGCAGGGCCTTGTCGGGGCGGCGGGTCACGTATTTCGACATCGAGAATCCAATCGTCGGCAGAGGGTCGTTAAAGCCAGTACACAGGGCAAGTCACTGGACGCGCAGCGGTATCGCCTGCGCGCAGAATAGGCATGATCGATATGCGGTCAATCGTAGTTGTGGCGCCATCCTTGAGTCGATATCTTCCGGCCATTCCACATGCAGGAGATTGCAGATGAGGCTTCGGGGTCTTTTGGCTGGCGCGGCTGCGCTGATGGCGGTGACGACGGCTCAGGCGCAGGACGCCAAGCCGTTGGTCGTCTTCGTCTCGCCCAATCCGGTTGGCGTGAACGACTTCCTGAAGCTCGCCAAGGCCGGCACCGAGAAGGCGGCGGAAGCCGCGGGCGCCACCGCCAAGATCTATGAGAGCACAGACCCGACGACGATCCGCCAGAATCTCGACGCCGCCGCCAAGGAAGGCGCCAAGGTCGTGATCGCTGTCGGCTTCGAGTTCAACGACGTGCTGCCGGAAGTCGCCAAGGCCTATCCGGACACGAAATTCCTGCTCGTCGACAGCTGCCCGCAGACGCCGGTCGCCAATATCTATTGCTCGGTGTTCCGCGAGTATGAAGCCAGCTTCCTGGCCGGCGCCGTCGCGGGCCTGACCAGCGAGACCGGCAAGGTCGGCGCCATCGGCGCGCTCGATATCCCCTTCATCCATCGCTACACCGACGCCTTCGCCGAAGGCGCCAAGCATGTGAAGCCGGAAATCGAGATCGCCCCGACGCTCTGGATCGGCGGCAACAACCCGTTCTCCGATCCGGCTCGCGGCCAGCAGCGCGCCAGCATCATGGTCTCCGACAATACGGATCGGATCATGGCCGGCGGCGCCGGCTCGAATGGCGGCATCTTCAAGGCCATGGAAGACCTTCCGGGCGCCGCCGCTTTCGGCGTTGACAGCAACCAGTGCCCGCAGGCTCCCGGCCTTGTCATGGACAACGTCCAGAAGCGTACCGACATCGTCATTGAAAAGGGCGTCGCGGGCCTGTTCAAGGGCGACCAGCCGGCCTTCGCCACCTACGGCCTCGCCGAGGGCGGCATGACGCTGACCAGCCTGGAGCCGGGCATCGAGGATTCGGGCTGCCTGATCGCCAAATTCCCGGACGTGATCGCCAAGGTGAAGGCGCTGCGCGACGAGGTTGTCGCTGGAACGGTGAAGGTCGCCGATCCGATGCAGCTCGCGAAGTAAGCAGGCGGTTTTTCTGAGATATGTCGACGATCGAGCTCGAAGCCACCGGCATCGTCAAGCGCTACGGGCCGCTCGTCGCCAATGACCAAATCGACCTCTCCGTCTTGCGCGGAGAGGTTCACGCCGTGATGGGCGAAAACGGCGCCGGCAAGTCGACGCTGATGTCGATCCTCTACGGCATGCAAACCCCGGATGCCGGCCGCATCGTTCTACGCGGCACCGAGATGCACTATCGCTCCGCGTTGGACGCCATCGGCGCCGGGATGGGCATGGTGCATCAGGCGTTCAAGCTGTTCAATTCGCTGACTGTCTGGGAAAACGTCGTCTATGGCATGGAGCCGACCCGCTTCGGTTTCATCGACCGGCGCGAGGCGGCAAAGCGCGTCGCGGCGCTGGCCGAGCGCTACAGCCTGCGGGTCGATCCCAACGCCATCGTCGGCCAGCTTTCGGTCGGCGTGCGCCAGCGTGTCGAGATCCTGAAGGCGCTCTATCGCGACGCCCGCGTGCTGATCCTCGACGAGCCGACCGCCGTGCTGACGCCGCAGGAGCGCGACGGCCTGTTCGACATCATCCGCAACCTGACCGCCGACGACCGCACCATCCTGTTCGTCACCCACAAGTTGCACGAAGTGATGGCGATCACCGACCGCGTCACCGTGCTGCGCGACGGCAAGGTCGTCGACCGCATGGTGACGTCAGAGACCTCGGCGCGCGAGATCATCCGCGCCATGACGGGCAGGGCGGTCAACCTGACGGTCGAGAAGAGCCCCGGCAATCCGGGTGCGGTCGTGCTCGAAGCGCGTGGCCTCACCGTCGCCACCGATGGCGGCAAGCCGGTGGTCGACCATGTCGATCTCTCCATTCGCGCTGGCGAAATCGTCGGCATCGCCGGCGTCGCCGGCAACGGCCAGACCGAGCTGATCGAGGCGCTGACCGGCCTGCGCATTCCGGATGGCGGCACGGTCTCGATCCACGGCACCGACGTGACTGCCCTCGACGTCGAGCGCCATCGCGACGCCGGCCTTGCCTATATCCCGGAGGACCGCGCCACGACGGGCACGGCGCTGGCCGCCTCCGCCGCCGACAATCTGGCGATGGGTTTCCAACGCAAGCCACCGCTTTCGAACGGCCGCCTGCTCGATGGCAACGCCGTCACGGCGCATGCGAAAAGGTTGATCGAGAAGTTCGGGGTCAAGATCGGCTCCGAGCAGCTTGCCGTCGGCACGCTGTCGGGCGGCAATCTGCAGAAGGTGGTGGTCGCGCGCGAGCTCTCGCATGCCGCGCCGCTTCTGATCGCCGAGCAGCCGACGCGCGGCGTCGATGTCGGCGCCATCGAGTTCATCCACGGCCAGTTGGTCGCCGAGCGCGACCGCGGCAGCGCCGTGCTGCTGGTCTCGGCCGAGCTGACCGAAATCCTGGCGCTTTCCGACCGCGTCCTGGTGATGTTCGATGGCCGCATCCTGGCCGAACTGCCGGCGGCTGAAGCTGACGAGGAGACGCTCGGCTTGCTGATGGCCGGCCGCGTCCGCGACGCGCATCTCGACGGAACGGAGGCCGCATGAGCGAGCGTAGCGTGCGGGCCTTCCGGTTTCCGCGTATCCCGGCCGTGCCGCTGGCGATCGGCATCGGCATTCTGATCGGCGGGTTGCTGGTGCTGGCCTCGGGCGGTGATCCGATCGCCGCCTATCGCGAGATCCTGATCGGCGCCCTGGCGCCGCAAAACTGGCCGAACACGCTCAACTGGGCCGTGCCCTTGGTCGGCATGACGCTGGTGGCGGCGCTGCCGCTGCGTGGCGGCATGGTCAATCTCGGCGGCGACGGCCAGCTCGTCATCGGCGGCCTCGTCGCGGCGCTGGCAGCCCTCTATCTGCCGCTGCCGGGGCCGCTGCTGATCGCAGCCTCGATCCTCTGCGCCATGGTCGCGTCGGGCCTCTATGCCTCGCTCGCCGCCTGGGGCGAGACGCGCTTCGGTATCCCGATGCTTATCTCGACGCTGCTGCTTTCTTATCCGGTGATCGGCATCGCCTCCTATCTCGTCGGCTTCCCGCTACGCGACATGGCGACCGGCCTTGCCCAGACCCGGATGATCCCCGACGCGGCGAGGCTTCCGGTGATCTCCGGCCCGCTCAATATCGGCCTGATTTTGATGATCGTAGTCGCTGCTGCCGTCGTCTTCTATGACCGCCGCACGGTCGGCGGCTATGAGCTGCGCATGCGCGGGCTGAACGCGAAATTCGCCGGCTATGGCGGCGTCCGCCTGGCGGCGCAGCAGGTGCGCGTCATGTTTGCCTCTGGCGCCATCGCCGGCCTCGTCGGCGCCATCCTCGTGCTCGGCTCGCTCTATCGCTACCAGGACGGTGCGCTTTTGACCCCCGGTTACACCTGGTCCGGCCTGATGGCGGCGCTGCTTGCCGGCGGTGCGCCGCTCGGCGCGATCGCGGCCGGGCTGTTTTTCGCCGGCCTGCAGACGGGCGGCTTCGCCATGCAGCGCGAAACGGCGATCCCGCGCGTGCTCACCATGATCCTGCAATCCGTCATCATCCTGTTCCTCGCGATACGCCACGGCGTGGGCAGGAAATCGTCATGAGCCTGATGAGCTTCATCACGCCGTCGCTGGTCAATTCGGCGGTCCAGTCGATCACGCCGATCCTGCTGGCGGCGCTCGCCGGCACGCTTTGTGGTCGGGTCGGCGTCTTCAACATGGCTATGGAGGGCCAGCTGCTGGTCGGCGCGTTTGCCGCTGTCGTCGGCTCCTACGCCACCGGCAGCGCGCTCGGCGGCGTTCTATTCGCCATCGTCTTCACGGTGCTGTTCTCGCTGATCCTCGCCTATGGCGCGACGGTGTTCAAAGGCGACAGCGTCGTCATCTGCATCGGCATGAACCTGCTGGCCGCCGGGCTTACCGCCTATCTGCTGCGGCAGATGTTCGGCGTCTCCGGCACCTTTTCGGACCCCGGCATTGTCGGGCTGACAAAAATCCGCATCGACGCGATCAATACCATTCCCTGGATCGGCTGGATCTTCTCACGGCAAACCGCGATCACCTGGCTCGCCTGGATCCTGACCGCCGCCGTGACCATCATGATGTTCCGCACGCCGCTCGGCCTCCGGATGCGCGGCGTCGGCGAGGATGCGAGCGCCGCCGGCACGATGGGCATCGACGTCACCCGCTACCGCGTGCTCACCGTGCTGTTCGCCGGCGGCCTGACCGGCCTTGGTGGCGCCCAGCTTTCGCTCGGCACGGTCAGCATCTTTTCGGAAGACATGAGCGCCGGCCGCGGCTGGATTGCCGTCGTCGCCGTCATGCTCGGACGCAACCATCCGCTCTGGGCAGCGCTCGCCTGCGTGCTGTTCGGCGTCGCCGATGCGCTCTCCGTCCGCCTGCAGAGCCAGGGCCTGCCCAACCAGCTTACCGATATCGTGCCCTATGTGGTGACGCTGCTGGCGCTGGCGCTCAGCCATCGCAAGCGGCTGAAGCGCCGCGCCACGGAAACCATCACCGCGCACGCCTGATCGTTTTTCACGCCTATTCCACGAAACCGGGGAACCACGCCATGACCGAAACCTGCCGCATGATCCTCGACGTCGACACCGGCGTCGATGACGCCATGGCGATCTTCTATGCCGTCCGCCGCCCGGGCATAAAGCTCGAGGCGCTGACCACCACCTTCGGCAACACCGACACGGTGATCGCGACCGAGAACACGCTGAAGATCCTGGAACTGCTCGGCCGTCCCGAGATCCCGGTGGCGCAGGGCGTCGGCCGCTCGCTGATCCGCCCCTACAAGCGCATGGCCGATCACATCCACGGCTCCAATGCGCTCGGCGATGTCGAACTGCCCAAGCCGAAGATCAAGGCGACCGACGAGCACGCCATCGACCTGATGATCCGCGTCATCAAGGAGAACCCCGGCGAGATCACGCTCTGCCCGGTCGGCCCGATCACCAATGTCGCGCTCGCTATCACCAAGGCGCCCGAGATCGCCAAGCTGGTGAAGGAGATCGTCGTCATGGGTTCGACGGTGCTGCATCCGGGCATCCACGGCCCGATCGCGCCGATGGTCGACGCCAATTTCGCCAATGATCCCGAGGCCGCGCACATCGTGCTGCAGGCCGGCGCCAATGTCACGCTGGTCGGCATGGACGTCACCATGACGACGCTGCTCTCGACCGACATGATGGACGAGATTTCGCGCGAGGGTGATGATGCCGCCCGCACGCTGATGAAGATCACTTCGTTTTATGTCGACGCCTACAAGACGATGTATCCCGGCATCCAGGGCTGCGGCCTGCATGATCCGCTGGCGGTCGCCGTCGCCGAGGATCCCAGCCTCGTCGGGCTGGAGCGGATGTATGTCGACATCGAGCTCAACGGCGAATTGACGCGCGGTTCGACGGTCGCTGACCGCCGCCGCACGGCGATCCCGTTCCACAACGCCAATGTCGCGATGACCGTCGACCGCCCGCGCTTCGAGGCCGAATTCATGGCGCTGATGAAGGGCCACTGAGGCTTCCGAGCGCCCACGCCTATCGAATCGCTCTGCCATCATCCTGAGGTGCTTCGCGTCAGCGAAGCCTCGAAGGAGGGTCCAGCGGAGCGCTCTCTGGACCCTCCTTCGAGGCACGGCTTTGCCGTGCACCTCAGGATGATGGTCGAGTTTGGTCGCTGCCATCGATCGGACCCTTCGTGGTGGCTGGGCCTGCCGGCCCTACGCCCCTCCGCCCGGTCGCCGCCGCGAAAACTGCTGTTCGATCACCTCGGCGCCCCATTGGGTGCCGAGCCATTCCTTCGCCAGTTCGAAGCCATGCGCTTCGTAAAGCCGCCGCGCCGCGTCGAGGCCTTTCATGGTCCAGAGCTGCGTCGCGGCAAAGCCGGCCTGATCGCAGAAGGCGACGGCCTCGCTCAGCAGCCGGCGGCCGACGCCGCCGCCGCGACAAACCTCGTCGAGGATGAACCAGCGCAGATGCGCCTGGTTGTCGCCGAGATCCTCGCCGTCGATGGCGATCGAGCCGACGATCCGGCCGTTTTGGATGGCGGCCCATGCCTGGTTGCGTGGATTTTCGAGCCGGTTGGTAAACTCGGCTGCGCCGCTGGCCACCGTGCTCTCGAAGAACTGCCCGAAGCCCCAGTGCCGCGAATAGTGCGTGGCGTGCATCTCGGCCACCCGCCCGATCCATCCGGGCTGGTAGCCGGTGACGATTTCGATGGGCGGCGCCGCCGCTTCGCCAGCGGCCGGATCACGTGCCGCCAGGGCGCGTGCGTAAGACGAAAGCCCCAGCGCCACCGCCTGTTGCTCGGCCGGGTTCAGATGCGCGAGCGCCGCTGTCACCTGATCCCGAGCAAAGGCATGGATCCCGGCGACGGTGCGCTGGCCCTGCGCGGTCAGCATCAGCGGCTTGACGCGACCGTCCTCGTCGCCGGCAGCCTCCATCAGTTCGCCCGCGCCGATGAGCTTGCCGAGCATGCGGCTGATGCTGGATTTCTCCAGCTTCAGGACCTGAACGAGCTGGGCGGCGGTCATCGATCCCCGGCGCTCGACCTCCAGCAGCGCATGCACCGCCGAGGCGGAATAGGCGGTGCCGGCCAGCGTCGGGTCCATGAAGCCGAGTTCACGGACGATTCCACGCGATGCGGAACGGATTTCATCAACCAAGGCGACACTGGACACGCGGGAACCTCATTGTCTCGATAGTTGCATTATACAACCATATGGCCCGGTCCTGTCCAGCCGGACATTCGGGCGCAGTGCCGCGCCGTCAATCGGAAACGGGATGAGCAACGTTTCCATTCATCGCTGAAGGCCTGCCCGGATTTCACCACGGCGCATTTTTGAGCAGAAGCGGAGGCATATGAACGGTTTGTTGGATCTCGGCTCAAACAGCGTTGCGTGAAATCCCTGTTGCGTATGCCGAATGTCGCTTGACGTGCGCGGCATGGCATGTTGACGTTTACATGAGGAAAAGGCGCTGGGTGGAGGCGCCTTTGCGGCGTTGAGGAATGCCGTGGAAGGGGAGGGGAAGCGCGTGCGCAACGACGGCGGAGCTATGGTCGTGGCTATTCGGGCGAGAGACATTTGATGTCGCGCGGTCCGATCGTCGATACGCATCTCCATCTCTGGGATCCCAAGAGGCTGCGCTATGCGTGGCTCGACGGCAATGCCGTGCTCGACCAGGCCTATGGGCTCGACCGCTACAATGAGGCGACCGAAGGCCTTGGCGTAGAAGCCATGGTTTTCCTGCAATGCGAGGTCGATACCGCGCAGTATGAGCAGGAAGCCGAGTGGGTCGCCGGCCTCGCCAAAATCGATCCGCGCATCAAGGGCATGGTCGCCTGGGCGCCGCTCGAAAAGGGTGCCGCTGTCGCTGCTGATATCGAGTGCCTGGCCCGCCACGACATCCTGCGCGGCATCCGCCGCATTATCCAGTTTGAGCCGGATCTCGATTTCTGCCTGCGGCCCGATTTCATCGAGGGTGTGCGCACGCTCGCCGATTTCGGCCTCTCCTTCGATATCTGCGTCGATCATCGCCACATGGCGAACGTGCTGAAATTCGCGGCGCAGATTCCCGAAGTGCCGATGATCCTCGATCATATCGGCAAGCCGGCGATCGCGGATGGCCTGATGGAGCCGTGGCGGACCCAGATGCACCAGCTGGCCGAGCTGCCGCATGTCTCGTGCAAGATCTCGGGCGTCGCCACCGAGGCGGATCACGCCAACTGGACCGAGGACGAGCTGAAGCGCTACGTCCAGGTCGCCATCGACGCCTTCGGCTTCGACCGCGTGATGTTCGGCGGCGACTGGCCGGTCGCCGTGCAGGCGATCGAGTTCCGCCGCTGGGTCGCCATTCTCGACGACGTCCTCGCCTCGGCCTCCGACGCCGAGCGCCAAAAATTCTGGCGCGACAATGCCGTCCGCTTCTATCGGCTGGAGACGGCTCGATGACAGTTTCTGCGCCGCTCGTCTCCGCGCGCGGCATTTCCAAATCCTTTGGCGGCGTCGAGGTTCTGAGGAATGTCGACCTCGACCTGATGCCGGGCGAAGTGCACGCGCTTCTGGGGGAGAACGGCGCCGGCAAGTCGACCTTCGCCAAGATTCTCGCCGGCGTGCACCGGCCGACGCGCGGCACGATCGAGCTCGGCGGCAAACCCGTCGAGATCGCGTCTCCGATCGCCGCCCAGCGCCTCGGCATCACGCTGATCCACCAGGAGCCGATCTCGTTCCCGGATCTGTCGGTCGCTGAAAATCTGGTCATCGGCCAGGTCGGCGCCAAGCCGCTCGGCCGCGTCCGCTGGGCCGAACTCGCCAAGGAAGCCCGCCGCCTGATGGGCCTCTTGAACGTGCCGATCGACGTCACCGTGCCAATGCGCGGCCTGTCGATCGCCGACCAGCAGATGGTCGAGATCGCCCGTGCGCTCGCCTCCGATAGCCGGCTGATCATCATGGACGAGCCGACCGCCGCGCTGACGCCGAAGGAGGTCGAGACCTTGTTCAAGATCGTCCGCCGGCTGCGCGAGGAAGGCCGGACGATCATCTTCATCTCGCATCGCCTGGAAGAAGTGCGCGCCATCTGCGACCGCGTCACCATCTTCCGCGATGGCGACAAGATCGAGACGGCGACGACGGCGAGCCTGACCGACGCCGACATCATCCGTCGCATGATCGGTCGTCCTGTGGCCGACTACCTGCATCGCGGCACCAGCCATGTCGGCGAGGTCGCGCTTTCGGTGCGGGCGCTGACGCTGCCGGGCCGGTTCGAGAACATCTCGTTCGACATCCGCAAGGGCGAGATCGTCGGCCTCGGCGGGCTGGTCGGCGCCGGCCGCACCGATGTCGCCCGCGCCATCTTCGGCGTCGCGCCGGCGACCTCGGGTGTGATCGAGATCGACGGCAAGCCGGTGACGATCAACGAGCCGACCGACGCCATCGGCCTCGGCATCGCGCTGGTGTCCGAAGACCGCGCCATCGCAGGCATCTTCCGCACGCTGCCGGTCGAGACCAACATCACCGCCGCCGTCCCGAAGCGGATCGCGCCCAAGGGCATCATCCGCCGGACGGTCGAGAAGGCGCTGGCGAAGGAATCGGTCGAGAAGCTCTCGATCCGGCTTGCTTCCGTGCGCCAGCCGATCGGCGAGCTTTCCGGCGGCAATCAGCAGAAGGCGATCCTCGCCCGCTGGCTGCTGGCCGAGCCGGACATCCTGATCCTCGACGAGCCGACGCGCGGCATCGATATCGGCGTCAAGGCCGAGTTCTACGACATGATCGGCGAACTCGCCGCCGGTGGCCGCGCCATCCTGCTGATCTCCTCCGAATTGCCCGAGTTGCTCGCCTTGTCCGACCGCATCCTCGTCATGTCCGAAGGCAAGCTGACGGCCGATATTCCGCGCGCCGAGGCGAGCCAGGAGACGATCATGCATGCCGCCGTGCCGCGTTCCGGCCGCCATACGGTTTCGGGAGCAGCGGCATGAGCGAGATCGCCCGCCTGTTCCGCGCCCGCGAGGCCGGCATCCTCGTCATGCTCGTGCTGTTCGTGGCCGTCGTCAGCCTGATCCAGCCGCGCTTCTTCTCGACCGAGACGCTGCGCATCGTGCTGCTCGCCGTGCCGCTGATTCTGGTCGCGGCGATGGGCCAGATGATGGTGCTGGTCGCCCGTCACGTCGACCTCTCGATCGGCTCGATCCTCGGCTTCTCGGCCATCGCTGCCGGCATGGTGTTTCGCGATCATCCGGAGCTGCCGCTTTTCGTCGGCTTCGCCGTCGGCGTGCTGTCGGGCGCGGCGCTCGGCTTCGTCAACGGCCTGGTGGTGACGGTGTTCAAGCTGCCGTCGATCATCGTCACGCTCGGCACGCTCAGCCTCTATCGCGGCCTGCTGTTCATCCTGTCCGGCTCGAAGCAGATCGACCCGAACGATATTCCCGAGCCGTTGATCCGCATGGCGCAGACCTCGCCGATCGACATTCCGTGGATCGTCATCATCGCCTTCGGCGTCGCCTTCGCCACCTGGCTGTTCCTGACCTATAGCCAGATCGGCCGCCAGATCTACGCGATCGGCTCCAATCCGGTGGCGGCACCCCTGCGCGGCATCCGTGTCATGCCGGTGACGATCCTCGTCTTCACGCTGTCGGGCGCGCTGGCGGGCCTTGCCGGCCTGATTTACGCGGCGCGCTTCGGTTATGTGAACCCCGGCATCACCGGCGTCGGCTTCGAGTTCACCGTCATCGCGGCGGTGGTCATCGGCGGTGTCTCGATCAATGGCGGCGTCGGCTCGGTGCTCGGCACCGTGCTCGGTGTGCTGCTGCTCGGCTCCGTCCAGGTGGCGCTGCCGATCCTCGGCGTTTCCGGCTTCTGGCAGAACGCCATCTATGGAGGCATCATCCTGATCGCCCTCGTCATCGACCGCACCGTCCGCCAGGGCGGCCTTCGCGGCCTGCTTGCCCGAGGTGGCGCATGACTTCTATCGACAAGAACCCCGTCGCCCCGCGCGTGATCGTTCGCGAGGCCGCGGCACCCCGTCCGCGCTGGCAGGTCTGGCTGATCCGGCCGGAAGTGGTGACGCTGCTGCTTCTGGTGATCGCAGCGATTGTCGCGACCCGGCTGTCGCCCTTCTTCGCCGATCTCGGCTTCATCCTGGAAAGCTCGACCTATTACATCGAGTTCGCCATCGTGGCGCTGGTCCTGACCATCGTCATCATTTCCGGCGAGATCGACCTGTCGCCCGCCGCCCAGATGGCACTGTCCGCCTGCCTGTTCGGCACCGCCTTCAAGGCCGGCGCGCCGATCCCGGTCGCCATGGGCGTCAGCCTGCTGTCGGGCCTGGTGATGGGCGCCTTCAACGGCTTTTTCGTCACCGTGCTGCGGCTGCCGTCGATCATCGTCACCATCGGCACGCTCATCCTCTATCGCGGCCTGGCGCAGGTGCTGGCCGGCGACAAGTCGATCAGCGGTTTCCCGGGTTGGTTCGTCGGCATCGACTACCGCATGGTCGGCATCGTGCCGGTGCCGGTGCTGGTCTTTATCGCCGCGTCGATCCTGCTCGGCCTGTTCCTCGGTATCACCATCTATGGCCGCCAGATCTACCAGATCGGCACCAGCGAGATCGCCGCCATCCATGCCGGCATCCGCGTCCGCCGCATCAAGATGGGCCTGTTCATCGCCTCGGGGCTGACGAGCTCGATTGCAGGCCTGATGGTCGCGTCGCGTCTCGGCTCGGTCCGCTACGATCTCGCGACCGGCGGCGAGCTGACCATGGTGCTGATCGTCATGCTCGGCGGCACCTACATCTTCGGCGGTCGCGGCTCGATCCTGGGAACGTTCCTTGCCGCCTGGCTGCTCGTCATCATCGCCACCGGCATGACCGTCGCCAACATCGCCATCAACGCGCAGCTCACCATCATGGGTCTGCTGCTCATCGTCTCGATCATCGCCACCAACGCGATCTATGCCCGTAGCCAACGCTAACGGGCGCTAACGCAGCACTAACAGGGAGGAACTGAAAATGCTGAGAAGAAACCTGATGCTCGCCGTCGCACTCGGTGCGACGCTTCTCTCCGGAGCGGCCTATGCCGCCGACCCGGTCTCGATCGTCTACATCCCGAAGAACACGGGCAATCCGTACTTCGATTCGATCATCAAAGGCTTCGAGGACGGCTGCAAGACACTCGGCTGCGAGTTCACCACCGTCGCTCCGGCCTCGGCCGAAGCCACCTCGCAGATCCCGTTCGTCACCGCGCAGATCCAGCGCGGCGTCAACGTCGTCGCCATCTCGCCCAACAGCCCGGATGCGCTGAACCAGGTGTTCGACCGCGCCCGCGCCAAGGGCACGATCATCCTGTCGGTCAATTCCGACATGCCCGGCAACGAGACGCACCGCGACGCCGCCATCCTGCCGGTCGACTTCACCAAGACCGGCCCGTCGCAGGTCGAGCTGCTGGGTAAGCAGATCGGCTATGAGGGCGAGATCGCCATCCTCTCGGCCACCACCGACGCGCCCGACCAGAACGTCTGGATCGCGGCGATGAAGGAAACCCTCGAGAAGGATCCGAAATACGCCAAGATGAAGCTGGTCACCATCGCCTACGGCGATGACGACCCGCAGAAGTCGACCACCGAGACCGAAGCCCTGCTCGCGAACTACCCGAACCTGAAGGGCATCATCTCGCCCACCACGGTCGGTGTTGCCGCCGCCGCCCAGGTCGTCGAGACGGCCAAGAAGGCCGACAAGGTCAAGGTCGTCGGCCTCGGCACGCCGAACCAGATGCGCCGCTTCATCGAGAACGGCACGGTCGAGGCGTTCCAGCTCTGGAGCCCCTACAATCAGGGCCTGCTCGCCGCCAACTTCGCCGTCGGCGTCAAGAACGGCACGATCAAGAACGAAGCCGGTACCGTCTTCGAAGTGCCGGGCCTCGGCAAGGTGACCGTCGAGAAGGACAGCGTGATCAAGACGCAGGCCGACCTGACCACCTTCGACAAGACCAACATCGCCGACTTCAACTTCTAAGCTCTCGTCCAGGTTCGATGCCCGCGATGCGCTTCGGCCCGTCGCGGGCATTGTCATATCCACCCCCACATGCTGTGGCGAGCCCGCCGCAGCCGCGCGCCGTCGCAACGGAAGCCATCATGAACAGCTATGATTTCAAGGACCGCGTCGCCATCGTCACCGGCGGCGGCCAGGGCATCGGCCGCACCGTCGCCGAGCGCATCCTCGCCTCCGGCGGCAAGGTCTCGATCTGGGACCGCGACGCGGCGCTGCTCGAAAAGACCGTTGCCGAGATCGGCAGCGCGAATGTCGAGGGTCGCGCCGTCGACATCGGCGATCTCGCCTCGGTCGAGGCGGCAACGGCCGCGGTGATCGGCCATTTCGGCCAGATTGACATCCTGATCAACAATGCCGCCATCGTCGGCCCGAACGCGCCAACATGGGAATATCCGCCGCAGGCCTTCAGCGACGTCGTCCATATCGGCCTTACCGGCACGTTCCATTGCTGCCGCGCCGTCGTCCCGCACATGATGGCGCGCAACTATGGCCGCATCGTCAATGTGAGCTCGGTCGCCGGCAAGGAAGGCAATCCCAATGCCGTCGCCTATTCCTCGACCAAGGCGGGCGTGCTGGCGCTGACCAAGTCGCTCGGCAAGGAACTGGCGACCCAGAACATCTCGGTCAACGCCGTGACCCCGGCGGTCGCCAAGACGACGATGGCGCTGAGCCAGGCGCCGGAATTCCTGGCCTATATCCTGGCGAAGATCCCGCGTGGCCGCATGCTCGAGCTTTCGGAAGCCGCGTCGATGATCTGCTTCCTGTCGTCGGAGGAGAATTCCTTCACCACCGGCGCCACCTTCGATCTCTCGGGCGGCCGCGCGACCTATTAGTCCGGGCTGTCCTTGCTTCCCCTCTCCCGCTCGCGGGAGAGGGTAGGGTGAAGGGCTTGCTTGCTTCTGATTGCGACGGGGCGAAACTTCAAGAAGACCGTCACCCCAGCCCTCTCCCGCTCGCGGGAGAGGGGGTACGCCTGAGTCCTGCGCCTACGGCGTCGGCGCGTCGGCGCGGATCAGGCCTTCATGCTTCAGTTCGGCCCAGAGGTCTGCAGGGATCTCCATGCGGACGAGGTCGAGATTGGTGGTCACCTGCTCCGGCTTGAACGCGCCCGGAATGACCGAGGTCACGGCCGGATGGTGCAGCGGGAACTGCAGGGCCGCCGCCGGCAGCGGCACGTTGTGGCGCTGGCAGACCTCGGCGATGCGACGGGCCTTCTCCAAAATCTCCGGCGTCGGTTCGAAGTAATTGTACTTCGCGCCCGGCACCGGGCCGGTGGCATAGAGGCCTGACGAGAACACGCCGCCGATGACGATGCCGACATTGCGCTCGACGCAGAGCGGCAGCTCCTCCGTCAGCGTCTCCTGCTCGCCCAGCGTATAGCGCAGCGCCAGCAGGAAGAAGTCCATGTCGAACAGTTCGAGGAAGCGCGGGATCAGGCCGAGTTCGTTGATGCCGGCGCCGATGGCGCGGATGCGCCCGGCCGCCTTCAGCTCGGCCAGCGCGCGAAAACCGCCATTGGCGAGCTGGGCGAAGCCGGCTTGCACCATGGGTTCCGAGCCGCGATGCCACCAGTCGAGATCGTGGATGACCAGCGTGTCGATGCGGTTCATGCCCAGGCGCTGGAGGCTGTCCTCATAGGCGCGCATGACGCCGTCATAGCTGTAGTCGAAATAGTGATCGAAATGCAGGCCGCCGGACCAGAAGCCGGTGTCGAACTCGTCGGGCTTCTGGATCGGTGCGCGCAGGATACGGCCGACCTTCGTCGAAAGGATCAGCTCGCCACGATCCTGCTTGTAAAGGAAGCGCCCGACGCGGTGCTCGCTCTGTCCGCGACCATACCAGGGCGCGGTATCGTAATAGCGGACGCCCGCGTCCCACGCCGTCTTCAGCGTCGTCTCGGCATCGGCGTCCGACACCTTGGTGAAAAGTTCGCCGAGCGGCGCCGCGCCGAAGCCGATCTGCGGCAGCATCACGTCGGTGCGGCCGAGTTGTCGGCGCTTGAATGGATCCATGGTCTCTCTCCCTTTCGCGGCCTCGCCCATGACCTGCGCCGAGCTGCCTCATCCGTGCCGATATCGGCCGACAGGCAGGCGTGCGTCGAAGGGCCTGATGGCGAGCCGGCCCATAGAATGGCAGGATCGTGTAAACGTCAACACGGCACCCGAGCCGAGGTTTCGATATCCATCAATTCACATCAAGTTGCGCGATATTCCTTGCTTGTCCATGGGGGCGATGGCAGCTTGTGGGCCAGAGGAAACGCGCATGCGATCGCCGGTCCATGCCCCTGATCCGCAAGAAGACAGGGTAGGGATGTAAACGTTATGTCAGGGAAATTGCCGGGTGGCCGACGCCAGCCGACCATTCATGAAGTGGCGGCGACGGCGGGCGTCTCGATCGGAACCGTGTCGCGAGTCGCCAGCGAGAGCCCGCGCGTCGCGCCGGAGACGCGCGCTCGCGTGCTGGCGGCGATGGCCGAGCTTGGCTACCAGCCGAATGCGGCGGCGCGCGCCATGCGCACCAACCAGACCATGACGATCGGCTTCCTGATCCCGGACATGACCAACCAGGTCTTCGCCCGCGTCGCGCAGGGCGCGGAGACCGTACTGGCGCCGGAAGGCTACATGCTGTTCGCCTTCTCGTCGAACCGCTCGCCGGCGCGCGAGATCGAGTTCCTGCAGGCGGCCCGGCAGCGCCAGATGGACGGGCTGATCGTGACGCTCTCGGACGAGACGGCCACCGGCACGATCGAGGAAATCGCCCGCATGGGCGTTCCGGTCGTGGTGCTCGATCGCGAAATTCCGGTCGAGGCCGACGTCGTCTACAGCGAGCACATGCAGCCGATCGAGACCGTGGTCGAGCAATTGCTGCAACTCGGCCACCGGCGCATCGGCCTGATCACCGCCTCGCACAACATCCGCCCCGGCCGCGACCGCGTCGCCGGCTTCAAGCGGGCGCTGGAGAAGGCTGGCGTGCCGATCGACGACTGGCTGATCCGCGCGCGAACCCAGAGCGCCGAGCGCGGCATGGCCGAGACGCATGATCTCCTGACCGGTCCCAATCCGCCGACCGCCATCCTCGCCGCCGGCAGCGATATTTTCTACGGCGCGCTGAAGGCGGTGCGGCTGCTCGGCCTGTCGATTCCGGACGATATCTCCTTCGTCGGCGCCGACGATGCGCTGCTGGGCGAACTGGTCTATCCGCCGATCACCGTCATCGACCGCGACATGGTCGAGGTCGGGCGTCAGGCGGCGGGCCTGCTGCTTGAGCGGCTGAAGGGCCTCGACGTGCCGCCGCGCCGCATCATGCTCGGCAGCGACGTGCTGCTGCGCAGCTCGATCGCCGCGCCCAAGATTCGCTGACCTAGGCGGCTTTCAGGCCGGCGGCGATGGCGGCCATTGGGTGCGTGGCCGTGGTCTCCGACAGGCGCTCGACCTGGCAGCGGCAGGAAAAGCCGGTGGCAAGCACCGCGGCTTCGCCCTTAAGGGCCGGGGCCCAGGAAGCGTCGAACAGGGTTCGGCTCACCGTCTGTTGGCGTTGCTCATGCCCGAACAGGCCCGCCATGCCGCAACAGCCGGTCTGGGTCGGCCGCACCGCCAGCCCAAGCGCGGCGAACACCTCCTGCCATTGCCTGAGCGCCTGCGGCGCCGCCGAAGCTTCGGTGCAATGGACCATCAGTCTTGGCGCACTCGTGCCAGGCGCGGCCTGTGGCCACGGATCGCCGGCCTCAAGCCGCTGGCGCAGGAATTCCTGCACCAGCATCACCTTCGGCACGGAGGGCGTAACCTCGCGGAACTCGCTGCGGGTCATCAGCACGAAGGCGGGATCGACTCCGATCATCGGGCGGCCGATCTTCTCTAACTCGTTGAGCGCCGCGATCTGCCGTCCGGCCAGCCGGGCGAAGCGCCGGCGCATGCCTTTGGCATGCGCCGCCTTGGAGCCGGGGGGGAGCGTCACGATCAGTGGATGGTAGCCGAGCGCCGCCAGCCCGTCGCAGACCGCCTGAACCGCTCCGGTATCGAAGGTCGCGGTAAAGGCATCCTCCAGAACCAGCACGGTATTTTCGGCCGTGGCGATCGTCCCGATCCTGCTGTGGCGGACAACGGGATGGCCAAGCTGGCGCAGGCCGCGTCCCGAGATTTCAGGCAGATCGATGAAGCCGAGGGCGCGCGCCGCCACGCCGCTTGCCAACGGCATAAGCCGGCGTGCCAGTGGCCGGATGCTGGCCAGCATCGGCGCCATCGCTTCGACCGCGACCGCCGCATGGTCGCGCAGTGGCCGGCGATGGCCGGCATGATAGGCGTCGAGAAACTGCGACTTCAGGGCCGGAACGCTGACATGCGCGGGACAGGCGCTGCCGCAGGCGTTGCAGCCGAGACAGCTGTCGAGCGCTGAATAGGTGTCACGGCCGATCGCGGCGAGTTCTGGGTCCTGCGCTGCCTGTGCCTGTCGCCATTGCCGCACGGCGTCGGCGCGTCCCTTCGGCTACTGGCGCAGGTCACGCGTCGCCTTGAAGGAGGGGCAGATCGGCACGGTCTTGCTGTAGTTCAAGCAGGAGGCATTGCCGTTGCAATGAAAGGCCTTCTCGAAAGCCAGGTCGCCCGGCGCATTGCCCTGCCGAAACGGCAGGTCGACTATGCCGATCCGATGGCGATCGAGCGTGACGAGCTTGCCGGGATTGAAGCGCTCCTGCGGATCGAAGGCGCGCTTGATCTGCTGGAAGGCGGCATAGGCGACCGGGCCGACATAGTCCGGCAGATAGGCGCCGCGAATGCCCTTGCCATGTTCGCCCCAGAAGATGCCGCCATGCTTCGTGCAGAGCGAATAGACGGCATCGGAGATTGCCTTGAAGGTCGCCTGATCGGCCTTGTCGTCGAGATCGAGCGCCGGGCGGACATGCAGGCAGCCGACGTCGATATGGCCGTAGATGCCATAGCGCAGGCCGTGCCCCCTGAGGATCGCGTCGAATCCGTCGACGAAGGCGACGAGGTTTTCGACCGGCACGACGCAATCCTCGACGAAGGCGACGGGCCGCCTCGCGCCCTCGCGCTTGCCGAGCAATCCGACGGCGGCGGCGCGTGTCGACCAGAGGCGGGCGCTGTCGGCGGCGTCGCGGGCGCAATAGGTGCCGATGACGCCGCGAAGTCGCTGCGCGTCCTCGGTCAACCGGGCGACGGAGCGCGCCAGCGCGTCGGCATCCTCGCCGACGAACTCGACGAACAGATACGAGATCCTCGCCTCGGCCTCGCCCCGGATCCCGACGGGCAGGCTGTCCATCAGGCCGGCCTCGCGGGCAAGCCGCTGGACCCAGTCGTCCATGATTTCGATCGCCAGCGGTTCGTGGTCGAGCAGTGGCGCGCCCGCGGCAAGGGCGTCGGCGAAATTGTCGAAGGCGACGACGACGAGGCGCTTGTGCTTCGGCAGCGGCACCAGCTTCAGCCGGATTTTCGTCACGAGGCCGAGCGTGCCTTCCGCGCCGAGCAGCAGCCGCCACCATTCGAGCTGGTCCGTCGCCGGGCGGGCACGTTCGAGATCGTAGCCGGTAAAGCGGCGCGAGATGCGCGGCGTGTTTTCCACCAGTGCCTGCCGCCCGGCGTCGCAGGCAGCGGCAATCTCGTCCAGCATGGGTGCTGCCCAGGCCGGCGACGGCTCGAGGCTGCGGATCGTCCGGCCGCCACTCGTGACCAGATCGAGGCCGAGCACGTTGTCGCTGGTCTTGCCGTAGATCCGCGATCCCTTGCCGGAAGCATCGGTGCTCAGCATGCCGCCGATGGTGCAGCGGTTCGAGGTCGAGGTGTTGGGCGCGAAGAACAGGCCGGTATGGGCGATGGCCGCATTCAGTTCGTCGAGCACGATGCCCGGCTCGACTTCAACCCAGCCCTCCGCCTCGTTCAGCGCGAGGATGCGCGTCATGAAACGCTGGAAATTGACGATGACGCCGCGATTGAGGCTCTGGCCATTGGTGCCGGTGCCGCCGCCCCGCGCCGTGATCGGCAGGCTCTGGAATTCCGCCCGGTCGGCGACGGCCATCAGGGTCGCGACGTCAGCGGCGTCTCTCGGCGCGACGATGATGTCGGGTTCTACCTGATAGACGCTGTTGTCGGTCGCCATCGCGGCCCGGGCAGCGTGATCCATGGCGATGTCGCCGGCGAACCCGGCCTTGCGCAGGGCGCTGGCGAAGGCGGTCGGCGATGGAAGGCGGGGTGTCAGGGCGGCGCTGGCATGGAGCATTGGGAAAGAACCTCTCGGGGCTCTCCTTGAACCATGACCCGGGACTTCGTAACATTAGAATGAAATGAAGAAACATTCGAAAAATACGAACATAGGAATTCGCCATTTTCGCGCCGCCGTGACGCTTGCCGGCGAGCAGTCCTTTGCGCGCGCGGCGGATGCCCTTGGGGTTGTGCCATCGGCGCTGACGGAGACGATCAAGCAGTTGGAGGCGGATTGCGGCCTCCTCCTGTTCAACCGAGAGGCAAGGCCGGTGACGCCGACCGAGGCGGGGGCCGAGTTCCTCGTTACCGCCCAGCGCGTGCTTTCCGACTTCGAGATGGCGCTGCACGATCTCCGCCGCGTCGGCGGCATCGAGCGCGGCGCGGTCAAGGTGGCTGCCGCGCCCTCCGTCGTGCTCTTTCATCTCGCACCGGCGCTGGCGACGTTTCGCGCCGCCCACCCCGCGGTCGAGATCACTGTCTATGATGACGTCGCCGAGCGGATCGGCTCGCTGGTGCTGGATCGGGTGGCGGATTTCGGCATCGCCGAGCGCTGGCACCAGACCGACCAGCTCGACTACGAGCCGTTTCACATCGATCCCTTTGTGTTCGTTTGCCATCGCGGGCACCGGCTGGCGGGGCGGGCGCGAATTGGTCTCGACGAGATCGATGCGGACGAGGTGATCGCGCTCAACGAGAATACCGGCACCGGCAAGCTGATCGCCGCCGCCCCCGGGATTCCGCCGGCCTTTCTCAAGGGGCGGCTGCGCGCGCACGGGACGATTGCCCAACTCACCATGATCTCGCAGGGTATGGGCGTCGCCCTGATTCCGAAGCTGGCGGCGTCGGTGATCCAGAGCCCCGAAATCTGCCAGGTTGCCCTCGCGGATCTCGCGCTGGAGCGGACGCTGTGCATCGTGACGCGGGCGCGGATGGGGCTGTCGCCAGCGGCGGAAAGGCTGCTTCAGTGTCTCCGGCCGCTTGGATCGCTCGGCTCAGGCTGAAAAACAGGCGAAAGTTTGGATCCCGAACCTTCAAATGGTCAATTCTGCCTTGCCAATTCCGTTTGTCTACCTCCAAAGACGAATGACAAAGGCGTTGTTGTTAATGACGAATGGTGAGTCATTATTGTTTGAACTCATATGAATTCGCGTGTAGTGGATGAAGGTAACCTTGCCCATCGGACGCTATGGAGAAATGCGATGTCACACGATCCCGTCTCGGCGCAGCCGAAGGGCAAGCTGGTCATCCGCAACATCGGAATGGTGCTCAGCGGCGCCATGGAGAATCCGATCATCGAGGCGGATACGGTCGTTGTCGTGGACGGCAGGATCGCAGCCATCGGACGCTTCAAGGATGTTGATACCGATCACGCCGATCAGGTGATCGACGCCAACCAGGCCGCCCTCGCGCCGGGGCTGATCGACAGCCATGTCCATCCCGTCGCTGGTGACTGGACGCCGCGTCAAAATCAGATGGGCTGGATCGACAGCACCATGCATGGCGGCGTTACCACCATGATCTCCGCTGGCGAAGTGCATACGCCCGGGCGCCCGACCGACATCGTCGGCCTGAAGGCGCTGGCGATTGCCGCGCAGCGCACCTTCACCAACTTCCGTCCCGGCGGCGTCAAGATCCACGCCGGTGCCCCGATCATCGAGCAGGGCATGGTCGAGCAGGACTTCAAGGACCTCGCGGATGCCGGCGTGCGCCTGCTCGGCGAAATTGGCCTCGGCAGCGTCAAGGATGGCGAGACCGCCGGCAAGATGGTGGGTTGGGCGCGTAAATACGGCATCCAGTCGACGATCCATACGGGCGGCCCCTCGGTTCCCGGTTCGGGCCTTATTGGCGCCGACGTCGTGCTGGCGGCCGGCACCGATGTCGTCGGCCACATCAATGGCGGCCACACAGCGCTGCCGGACCTTGAGATCCGCTGCATCTGCGAAGGCTGCAAGGCCGGCCTCGAGATCGTCCATAACGGCAATGAGCGCGCCGCTCTCTATGCGCTGCGCATCGCCCGCGAAATGGGCGAGATGGAGCGCGTCATTCTCGGCACCGACGGCCCAGCCGGATCCGGTGTCCAGCCGCTCGGCATTCTCCGCATGGTGTCGCTGCTGTCGTCGCTCGGCGATGTGCCGGCCGAAATCGCGCTTTGTTTTGCCACCGGCAACACGTCGCGCATGCGTTCGCTCGACAGCGGGTTGATCGAAGTCGGCCGTCCCGCCGATTTCGTGTTCCTCGCCAAGGCGATGCACTCGGCCGGCCGCGACATGCTCGACAGCATCCAGCTTGGCGATCTGCCCGGCGTCGGTATGGTCGTCATCGACGGCATCGTCCGCTCCGGTCGCAGCCGCAATACACCGCCGGCCGAGCGCCTGCCCTTCATCTGCAACTGATCCGCCCCTTCAAGGAGTTTGAAATGACCGACGTCGTCGTCCGGAAGTTCCTCATCCGCATCGAAGAGATTTTCCATGAGGGCGGACCCGTTTCCGCCAATCCGCCGCGCCGCGGCACGATCATGGCCGTCGTCAAGAACCCCTATGCCGGTCGCTATGTCGAAGACATCACTGGCATGATGGAAGACCTGAAGCCGCTCGGTCTGGAAATGTCGACCCGCCTGCTCAATGCGCTCGGCGGCGACAAGTCCGTCATCGAGGGCTACGGCAAGGGCGCGATCGTCGGCGAGGCGGGCGAACTGGAACATGGTGCGCTCTGGCACATGCCCGGCGGCCACGCCATGCGGGCTCTGCTCGGCGACGTCAAGGCGATCGTTCCCTCGGCCAAGAAGGTCGGCGGCGTCGGCGCCAACATCGACATCCCGATCACGCATATCCACGCTTCCTATGTGCGCAGCCATTTTGACGCCATCGAAGTCAACGTTCCCGACGCGCCCCGCGCCGACGAGATCGTGCTGATCCTTTCGATGACGACGGGCTCGCGCGTTCATGCCCGCGTCGGCGGCCTTGCCGTCTCCGAGATCAAGGGCGAGGACGGCCTGCGATGAGCGTCATCCGCAAGATCGTCACGACGCTGGAAGAGACGCTGATCGAGGGCGACGTCGTCCTGCCGCATCCCTTCCGCAAGGTGTCGGCCGTCGCGGTCGTCTCGAACGCCGGCTCCGGCCGTTATGTCGAGGATCTGAGCGAACTGATGGATCTGGGCGAGCAGCTCGGCGACATCCTGCCGCGTCGCGCGGTGGCGTTGCTCGGCATTCCCGGCGATCAGGTCGAGAGCTTCGGCAAGGCGGTCATCGTCGGCGCCGAGGGTGAGTTCGAGCACGCGGCCGCGATCATGCATCCGAAGCTCGGCGCGCCGTTCCGGGCCGTGCTCGGCAAGGGCGACGCGTTGATCCCATCGGCGAAGAAGCGCGCCAATATTGGGGCCATCATCGATGTGCCGCTTGGCCACAAGGATCATGCGCGCGTCCGCAGCCATTTCGATGCCATGGAAATCCGTATCCCGGATGCTCCCAAGAAGCACGAGATGGTGGTGGCGATTGCCGTCACCGATTCCGGCCGGCCGTTGGCCCGCGTCGGCGGCATGCGCAAGGAAGATATCGGCCAGTAGGCGGGTCTGGCATAGCCTCAATGGCCAAGGGCCGCTGCGCAAGCAGCGGCCCTTTTTGTTTGCGGGATGTTGGGCGCTTTTACCTCTCCCTGAGGGAGAGGTCGGAGCGAAGCTCCGGGTGAGGGTTTAGGGAACGATCCGGTGATGTCGTAAACCCTCACCCGCCGACCTTCGGCCGTCGACCTCTCCCTCAGGGAGAGGTGAGGGCAGCGTTTTGCCCACTGCCGAAGGTCACACCTTGGCCGCCAGCTCGGCCCGGATCTCGTCGCCATGTTCGCCAAGGCGCGGAGACCGTTTGGCGAGCGCCAGTTCGGAGCCGGACATGGTGATCGGCGAACGGACACCGGGAATTCCATCCAGGTCGAGACGCATCGAGCGCGCCAGCACCTGCGGATCGGCGAAGACGTCTTCCAGCGTGTTGATCGGCCCTGCCGGCACATGCGCCACGTCGAGCTTCGCCAACAGCGCATCCCGCTGCCAGTTTGCCAGTTCGCCTGCGATCAACGCCGTCAAGGCGACGCGATTGGCGACGCGGAGCGAATTGGTCAGGAAGCGGGCGTCGGTGGCAAGTTCCGGCTTGCCGATCACTGCCGCGAAGCGCGCAAACTGGCCGTCATTGCCGACCGCCAGAATGAGATGGCCATCGGCGACGGCAAAGGTCTGGTAGGGCGCGATGTTCGGATGGGCGTTGCCGAGGCGGCGCGGCGGCTTGCCGGTGGCGAGGAAGTTCATCGCCTGGTTCGCCAGCACGCCGACCGAGGTATCGAGCAGAGCCATGTCGATATGCTGGCCGAGCCCGGTGCGGGAGCGCTGGGCGAGTGCCGCCTGGATCGCGATGACGCTGTAGAGGCCCGTGAAGATGTCGGAGAAGGCAACGCCGATCTTCTGCGGCTCGCCGGCGGGGTCGCCGGTCAGGTCCATGATCCCGGCCATGCCCTGGATGAGAAAATCGTAGCCGGCGCGCTCGCGATACGGCCCCGTCTGGCCGAAGCCGGTGATCGAGCAATAGACGAGCCGCGGATTGATCGCCTTCAGGCTCTCATAGTCGAGCCCGTACTTTTTCAGTCCGCCAACTTTAAAGTTCTCGATGACGACGTCGGCGTCCGCGATCAGCGCGCGGACCAGTTCGACGCCCTCGGGCGTGCGAAAATCGGCGACGATCGAGCGCTTGCCGCGATTGCAGGCGTGGAAATAGGCAGCGGATTTCTCGCCGCCATCCTCGATGAAGGGCGGTCCCCAGGTTCGGGTATCGTCGCCTTCCGGGCTTTCGACCTTGATGACGTCGGCGCCGAGATCGGCCAGCGTCTGGCCGGCCCAGGGGCCAGCCAGGATGCGCGCCAGCTCGATGACCTTCAGTCCCTCGAGCGCCTGCATCAGAAGAACGCCTGGATACCGGTCTGCGCCCGGCCGAGGATCAGCGCGTGGACGTCGTGCGTGCCCTCATAGGTGTTGACCGTCTCGAGGTTCTGGGCGTGGCGCATGACGTGGTATTCGATCTGGATGCCGTTGCCGCCATGCATGTCACGGGCCTGGCGGGCGATGTCGAGCGCCTTGCCGCAATTGTTGCGCTTGACCAGCGAGACCATCTCCGGCGCGGCCAAACCCTCGTCGAACAGCCGACCGACGCGCAGCGAGGCCTGAAGTCCGAGCGCGATCTCGGTCTGCATGTCGGCGAGCTTCTTCTGGAAAAGCTGCATGCCGGCCAGCGGCTTGCCGAACTGCTTGCGGTCGAGGCCATACTGGCGGGCGCGGAACCAGCAATCCTCGGCGGCGCCGAGCACGCCCCAGGAAATGCCGTAGCGGGCGCGGTTCAGGCAGCCGAACGGCCCCTTGAGGCCGGACACGTTGGGCAGGAGCGCATCCTCCGAAACCTCGACATCGGCCATGACGATCTCGCCGGTGATCGAAGCGCGCAACGATAGCTTGCCGCCGATCTTCGGCGCGGAAAGACCCTTCATGCCCTTTTCCAGTACGAAGCCTCGGATGGCGCCGTCATGGGCTTCCGACTTTGCCCAGACGATGAACACGTCGGCGATCGGCGAATTCGAGATCCAGGTCTTGGCGCCGTTCAGGACGTAGCCGCCCTCGGTCTTCCTGGCGTTAGTGATCATGCCGCCCGGATCGGAGCCGGCATCCGGCTCGGTCAGGCCGAAGCAGCCGATCCATTCGCCGGTCGCGAGCTTCGGCAGGAACTTCTGCCGCTGCGCTTCGCTGCCATAGGCATAGATCGGATACATAACCAGCGAGGACTGGACGCTCATCATCGAGCGATAGCCCGAATCGACGCGCTCGACCTCGCGGGCCACCAAGCCATAGGAGACGTAGGAAGCGCCGACGCCGCCATATTCCGCCGGCACGGTGACGCCGAGCAGGCCCATCTCGCCCATCTCGCGGAAGATCTCGGGATCGGTCAGCTCGTCCAGATAGGCCTTCTCGACGCGGGGCATCAGCCGGTCGGCGGCAAAGGCCTTGGCCGTGTCGCGGATCATCCGCTCTTCATCGTCGAGCTGTGCTTCGAAGTGGAAGGGGTCTTCCCAGGCGAAGCGCGACAGCGCCGGCTGATCCTTGGCCTTCAAGGTCGGGTTTTGAGCGGACATGGCTGTCACCTTTGTAGTCGAAATCGGGAGAGCGCATGGCGGAATGGCGCCGTGCATTGGCCTTAAAACTAGCAAATCGGCTCTGCACGCGATAACAAGGCTTTCAAAGAAGTTGATGAGTAATGGTAATAATAGCACGGTGAGCGACCGCCTATGCGTGAAGGCTATATTCCAACCATCACGGAGCTGCAGGCCTTCTCCGCCTGCGCCCGGCTTGGCGCGACCACGCGGGCCGCACTGGCGCTGAGCCTGACGCAAAGCGCCGTCAGCCGGTCCGTCGGCACACTGGAGGAGCGTCTCGGGGTTCGCCTGTTCCACCGGGTCAAGCAGCGCCTGATCCTCTCCGACGCGGGAAGGGCGCTGCATCGTGACGTCGACCGGCTGCTCAAGGATCTTCAGCAGGCGGCGATGACGGTGATGGCGTTTGGCGGCCATGCCGACGTGTTGCGGCTGGCTGTCCTGCCGACCTTGGGCAGCACCTGGCTGGTGCCACGATTGGCGGCCTATCGCAGTGTGGCACCCAATATGACGTTCGACATTTCAGCCCGTCTCGATGTCGTCGACTTCGAAATCGACGGTTTTGACGCGGCGATCCAGCGCGGCGATCACCGCGTCCCGGGCTCGCATGTGGACGTCCTGATGCAGGAGCAACTGGTCGTGTTGGCTGCGCCATCGCTGCTCGCGGGCCGGAGCATCCTGGCCGATGAGGAACTGTCGAACATGCCGCTGCTGCAGCAATCGACGCGTCCCACGCTCTGGCTTGACTGGTTTCGCGATGCCGGCCTCGACAGTCGAACCATCCTGCGCGGTGCCCGCCTCGAGCATTTCGACATGGTGGTCAACGCGGCCATCGCCGGCCTCGGCGTGGCACTCGTGCCGGAGGTTGTGGCGCGGGCGGCCCTGGCGGCGGGACACCTGGTGCTGGCATCCGAGCGCAGGCTGATCGGCGACCAGCCCTACACGCTGATTTATCCCCATCGCAGCCAGCAGCGAGAGGCCTTCATGCAGTTTCGCGATTGGCTGCTGAAGGAGATCGCCGAATGAGGCCGGGCTTCAGTCGTCGCTGATGCGCTGCAAGAGTTCCAGCAACAGCGCCTGTTCGGCGGCGGAAAGCGGCGCCAACAGCCGGGTGCCGGCCTCGGCGCTCTTGCCCAGCCGTTCGAGCGTGTAGTCGACGCCCTTGTCAGTCAGCGTGATGATCACCATCCGCTGGTCGGTACTCGACGTGCCACGCGTGACAAAACCCTGCTTGCGCAGTTTGCGCACGACCAGGCTGATGGTCGAGGGATCCATGGCCGTCAGCCGGCCGAGGTGGTTCTGCGAGACATCGCCATGCCGGAGAATGGTGGCGAGGGCGGCGAATTGCGTCGGCGTCAGGTCTTCGCCCGCCATGACCTGCTGAAAGCAGGTCGTCGCGCGCTGGTGAACCTTCCGGATGATGTGGGCCGGATGGTGATCCAGATCGTAACCGGTCGCGGCGATCATGTCCGCGATCTGCGACCGGCTATAGCTGGTGCCTGCAGCGGGCTCGTGGCCGGCCTCGCTGTCCTGGCTCTTGTCTTCAATCAATAGGTGTAGCCCCTTGCCCTGCTGGCGTTCAGACAATCCTTAAACCTGACGCAGCGCAAGACCATCCTTGAGGGATGCAACCACGTCGGCAGCGTTAGTCACAACGCCGAAATGGGTCGCGATGTCATAGAGCGTGCTTTCCTGCTCGCGCGCTCCAGTTGCGGCGCAGCAATCCTGCGGAACGGCGACGTCGTAGCCGATGAAGAACGCGTCGTGGACGGTCGAGCGGACGCAGATATTCGTCACGACGCCGAAGACCACGAGCTGCGTGATCTGCATGTCCTTGAGCGTCATGTCGAGATCGGTCTGGAAGAACGCCGAATAGCGACGCTTGATGATGTGGATTTCGTCATCCCGCGCGCCCAGGTCCTCGATGATCTCGGTGCCCCAGCTGCCCTCGACGCAATGCGGGGTACGCTTCACCCATTCACGGTCGCGGCGCATGTTGGCGCGGTGGACGTCGTGAACCCAGAAAACGGGTGCGCCGACGGCGCGGGCGGCCTCGATCACTTCGAGCTGTTGCGGCACCAGTTTCTCATAGCCCGGCAACACCATGGCGCCGCCCGGCTTGCAGAATTCATTGATCATATCGACGACGATGACGGCCGTGCGGCCCTTGTCCAGGGTCAGGGTCTCGCCATGGCGATGATCCGAGAAAACGTCAGCACTCATATGATCCTCCATGCGGGTCCTGCTGCATCACCTGCGCCCCGGCAGGGATCCATCACGCCCTCGGCGCTACGAACTTTATTTGGCTAGTAAGTATATTAGCAGCCTTGTGTCAACCGGATCAAGTTGTGCAAAAGGTAATCACAGTGGAGTCGTATCTGACTGATTTTAATGCAGATTCCGAAAATGAGCGGCGCGCCTCAAGATGCATTGACAAAGGGCGGGATTCGATCAGATTATTGTATGACTATCAATGAATGGAGGGGTCGAGGGGACCTGTTCTCGTCATTGATTGGAGGGACTTCCATGCTCATTCGCAAGCGAACCGTTTCGCGCCTGATGCTAGCCAGCGCCATGACCGTTCTGGCTGCCTTGTCTCCGTCGATTGCCAGTGCCGAGGGTGTCACCCTCAAGGTGTTCGGTGGATCGGCGCTCAATAAATTGGCCCCGCGTCAGGCTCCTGACGTGCAGAAGGCCATTCAGGACAAGGTGATCGCCGGCTTCCTCGCCGCCCACCCCGAGGTCAAGGCCGTCGAGTGGGACGCCCAGGGCCCGCAGGCCAACGACGTCCAGCGCCTGATGACGGCGCGTCTCGCCAATCAGGAAATGGACCTGATCGCGTGCTCGGCCTTCTACACCAACGGCGCCTATGTCCGTCGTGGCCTGCTTCGTCCGATCACCAAGGAAATCGAGGCGTTCTCCGCCAATCTCGACCAGCCGGCGATCGGCGCCTTCACCGTCCGCGGCGAAGTCTACGCCGTTCCGATCACGACGATGTCGACTTCGGCGATCTTCTACAACAAGAAGGCCTTCGCCGATCTCGGCATCCCGGTTCCGCCGAGCTATGAGGACCTGAAGGCCGCCGCGCCGAAGCTCGCCGCTGCCGGCATCATCCCGCTGCTGCATCAGGGCTCGAACACGCCGATGTGGCCGATGTGGTACTTCGAGACCTTCTCGCAGGCCTCCGGCGATCCGATCGGCCGCACGACGGCGATCCTCGACGGCAAGGCGAAGTTCAATGACGCCGACGGCGTCGCTGCCTTCGACCTGATCAAGACGTGGGTCGATGACGGCATCCTTTCGAAGGATTCGCTCGCGGTCGACCAGGATGGCATGCGCTCGGCCTTCGCCAGCGGCAAGAGCGCCATGTATTACGGCGGCACGTGGGAAGTCCCGTCGCTGCAGGAAAGCGTGAAGGGCTTCGAGTGGGGCACCTTCGCCTTCCCGAAGATGGCCGGCACTCCCGGCGAGCCGAAGCATGGCGGCGGCGCGGATAACGGCATGTGCATGTCGGCGACCATCGCGCCCGAAAAGGTCGCGCCCGCCGTCGCCTTCATGTCCTACCTGACCCAGCCCGAAGTCGCGACGCTCTATCTCGAGCCCGAGCAGCCGCTCGCCACCTCGGTCAAGGGTGTTCCGGTCGTCGAGGACGCCTACGCCAAGGACCTGCGCGTCAGCGCCTTCCCGAACACGGTGAAGTTCCTCGACTGGGTCTGGCCGGCTGAAGTCGCGACCGCCGTCTCGTCGTCGATCGCCGGCGTCGTCGGTGGCCAGTTGACGCCGCAGCAGGCGGCCGACGCCGTGCAGGCCGTTTATGACGACCTCGTCGCCCAGGGCAACTGGCCGCCGCAGGACTGAGCCTCGCACTCAATAGGAAGACCGGGCTCCGTAGCGGGCCCGGTCTTCCGCCATCAAGGCCAGTCGACCATTCCGTTTGCCGGGGCGGTTGACCCGTCCGGCGCCGGACTGACGCCCCCCGATCCGCATCCCGATAAGGACATGACCATGACGACCCTGAGCTCGAAGCCGCAGCGTTTCTCGATCGGCTATCATCTGAATAGCTGGGACCTCGAAGGCCTGCCGCTGCAGCCGGCCCTGAAGTTCCTGGCCGATCAGGGTTTTGGTTGGTTCGAGATCCTGGCCTTCACCAGCCTGTCGGATCAGTTCGCGCGCAAGTACATGCAGCTCGGTCACCAGGCGCCCATGGGCGTCACGACCGACACCGACATCCTGCGCCGCTACGCCATCCTGTCGAAGGCGCAGAGCGAGCTCGGCATCCGCCTGTCGTCGCTTTACGTTAACGCGGTCTTCGTCAATCCGGTCGCCTGGGAATATGAGCGCGACGTGCTGCTGTCGCTCGCCCGCCTGCTCAAGGGCTTCGATGCCCCCGTTCTGGTGCTGGGTGGCGGACCGTCGGTCGCTTCCGGCAATGCGCATGATGCCCAGGATTACCGCGATTTTGCCCGCTCGCTCGAGGATATCGGCCGTCGCACCAAGGATCTTGGCATCGACACGGTCTATCACCCGCATCTCGACACCTTCGTCGAGACGCGCGAGCAGCTCGATCGCCTGATGGATGTGCTCGACACCTCGGTCGCCGGCCTCTGCATCGACCCGGCCCATCTGGCCCAGACCTATTCCGACCCGGTCGACGCGGTGAAGACCTACATCTCCGCCATTCGCTACATGCACCTGAAGGACACCAAGGTCGATCCCGCTCTCAAGGGCTATGACCGCTACGCCGCGTTCTGCGAGCTGGGCGCCGGCGTCGTCGATCTCAAGGGTATCACCAAGGTCCTGCTTGATTCCGAATATGCCGGTCTCGCCATCGTCGAGCTCGATGCTTCGCAGAAGACCGCCGAGCAGAGCACGCTCGAGAGCATCGACTACCTGAAGAACACGCTCGGCCTCGTGCTGACGCCTGGCGCGCAGGGCTGATCATGTCGGTGTCGGCAACATCCATCACGCCCGCGTCGGCGACCCCGCGCGTCTCGCTTGCGAGACGCCTGGGGCGCAGCGACGGGTTTGTCGCGGCGATGATGATGTTGCCGGCCGGCATCCTGTTTGCGCTGTTTTTCCTCTGGCCCTTCGTCAGCGGCTTCTGGCTCAGCTTTCATCGCTGGGACGGCTTTTCCGACCCGCGCTTCATCGGCCTCGGCAATTACTGGCGGCTGATGAAGGACGGGGTGTTTCTCCTCGCCCTGAAGAACAGCTTCATCTTCGTCGTCGTCAGCATCCTGGCCAAGAACATCCTGGGTCTGGCGCTGGCGCTGCTTTTGAACCGCGTCACCTATATGCGCGGCTTCATCCGCGCCTCGGTGTTCGTGCCGGTGACGATCTCCTTCGTCGCCGCCGGCCTGCTCTGGGCCTGGATCTACAATCCCGTGTTCGGCCTGCTCAATGCCGGGCTCGATTTCGTCGGCCTGGCGTCGTGGAAGCGCAGCTGGCTCGGCGACGCGAATGTCGCGCTCTATGCGGTCATCGTCGTCGATGTGTGGAAATGGCTCGGTTTCCATGCCGTCATCTATCTGGCCGGCCTGCAGACCATTCCCTCCGAGCTCTATGAGGCGGCCCGCATCGATGGCGCCAATGCGCGTCGGCGCTTCTGGCACATTACCTTGCCGCTGATGGTGCCGGTGATCTTCATCAACACGATCCTGAGCCTATCGGGTGCCTTCGTCCGCAATTTCGACATCGTGCACGTCCTGACCCAGGGCGGCCCCAACCACGCCACCGAAGTCGTCATCACGGCGATGGTCAAGGCGGCCTTCACCAACAGCCAGATGGGTTATGCGGCAGCGATGGGCTACGCGCTGTTCGTTCTGGTTGGCGCCCTTTGCGCGGCGCTCGTCTATCTGCTCGGACGTACGAGGTTCAAGGTCTGATGGCTACATCATCCACGCACGGAGCGCCGCCGGATTCGGCCGGTTCATTCAGCGCCATGTTGGAACGGATCGGCATCTATGCGGCGCTCGCCATCGTGCTGTTCCAGACGCTTTATCCGCTGATCTGGGTGCTGTTCGGCTCGCTGAAGACCAAGTCCGAGCTGATCAACAATGTCTGGGGCCCGCCGACAAGCCCGGTCCTCGACAACTATATCCAGGCCTGGCAGATGGCCGAGATGGGAACGCGCATCGTCAACAGCGTCACCGTCACGTTGCTGTCGCTGGCGATCCTGATCCTGGTGGTGACGCCCTGCAGCTACGCGCTGGCGCGGCTCAAATTCCCCGGCCGCAACATTGTCACCGGCCTCGTCGTCGGCTCGATGCTGGTGCCGCCGCAGGTGTTGGCAATCCCGCTCTTCATGGTGGCGCGCGACCTCGGCATATCAATTCGACTGTCGGCATCTCGTTCATCTATGCCGCGTCGATCATGCCGCTTTCGATCTTCATCATGCGCAGCTTCTTCATGTCGCTGCCGTTCGACCTGGAGGATGCCGCGCGCGTCGACGGGGCAGGGCGGGTCGCGATCCTCGTCCGGATCATGCTGCCGCTCGCTCGTCCGGGCATGGCGCTGATCATCATCTTCGGCTTCATCGAAGTCTGGAACGACTTCTTCCTAGCCTTCCTGCTGCTTCGGCAGCCGGAGGTGCAGACCATCCCGCTCGGGCTGGTCAACTTCTTCCAACAGTACGACTCCATGTGGAATCTCTATTTCGCAGCGTTGATGATCACCACCCTGCCGGTGATCCTCCTGTTCGTGCTCATGCAGCGGCAGTTTATTGCCGGCCTGACCGCCGGCGCAGTGAAGGCCTGAGAATGACAAAGCGTAAAATCGGTGTCGGCGTCGTTGGCTGCGGCGAGATTGCCCAGCTCATGCATCTGCCGATCATCAAGGAACTGCCCCAGCTCGAGCTCGCGGCGCTGTGCGATCTGTCGCGTCAGGTCGTCGACAGCCTTGGCGACGCCTATGGCGTCGCCGGCCGCTACACCGACCATCACGACCTGATCAACGATCCGGCCGTCGATGTCGTGGTGATCTGCACCTACGACCACGGCCCGATCATCGAGGACGTGATCGCCGCCGGCAAGCATTTCACCGTCGAGAAGCCGCTCGCCTTCACGGCCGAAGAAGCCGCGCCGCTCATCGAGAAGGCGAAGGCCAGGGGCGTGCTCGGTCTTGTCGGCTACATGAAGCTTTACGATCCCGGCTATGTACTCGGCATTGAGCGGATGGCGTCGATCGAGGCGCTGAAGCAGATCCACGTCCACAACTTCGCAGGCCGCTTCGACCGCTATCAGACCCTGTACACGCAGGTTCGCGGCACCGATGTCGATCCGGCGAGCCTCGCCGCCGGCCGCGCTTCGGCCGACGCCCGCATCGAGGCCTCGCTCGGCCCCGATCACGCCGGCTACAAGGACACCTATCTGATGCTGCTGATGCTCGGCAGCCATAACCTCGCCGTCCTGCGCGGCGCCTTCGGCGTCGCCGAGAGCGTCGAATACGCCAAGGCGGTCGATCCCAACCACATTTTCGCGCTGCTCAATTTCGCCAATGGCGTACCCTGCGTGTTCGAAGTGTCGTTCGGCGCCCAGTATGAGTGGTGGGATGAATGGATCGCAGCCTATGGCAAGCATGACGAAGTGCGCGTCGACTTCCAGAATCCCTATGTCCGCAACACGGCGGCATTCGTGACCATCCGCGAGCCGCGCGGCAATGGTCCGTCCGAGACCGTCATTCCCGGCAAGCCCGACACGGCGTTCCGCCAGCAATGGCTGCACTTCATCGATTGCATCGAGAATGGTACCCAGCCGCTTACGGCGCTCGAAGGCGGTCTGGAAGATCTGAAGCTGGCGCAGGCCATCATCCAGGCGCTGCCGCCCCGGCCGAAGGCGTTGAACTGATGCGGATCGTCATCACCGGGTCCAGTGGCCTGCTCGGCCGACATGTCGCGGCGGCAGCCGTTGCCGCCGGCCATGACGTGCTCGGCATCGACACCGCGCCGCCGACAGAGGGCGGTTGGCGCCATATTACCGCCGATCTGACCGATCTCGGTGTCGCGCTGCAGCTCGTGCGCAATGCCGATGCCGTGTTCCACATCGCCGCCATCCCGCGCCCGATTGGCCGGGCCGAGGCAGAGGTGTTCCAGACCAACATGGCGCTGGCCTACAACGTCATCGAGGCGGCGGCGCTTTCGGGTATTGGCCGGGTCGTCTACGCCTCGTCCTTCAGCATCTTCGGCTATCCGTTCTTCACCAACTGGCCGGATCAGCTCTATCTGCCGATTGATGACAACCATCCGGCCGGCCCGCAGGATGCCTACGGGCTTTCCAAGTGGTTGGGCGAGGAGATGGTGCAGGCAGCCGTGCGCCGCGGCGCCTTTACGGCCGTCAGCCTGCGGATGCCATGGGTGCAGACGCCGGAAGGCTTTGCCGCCCAGATCGGCCCGCGCCGCGCCTCGGGCGATGCCGGACGCGATCTCTGGTCCTATATCGACGCGCGCGACGCGGCCGATGCCTTCCTGCTGGCACTGGAAGCGCCGGTCGAGGGGCATGCCCGTGTCATGATCAGCGCCGCCGACAGCTACATGGACGAGCCGACAGCGGATCTGGCAGAGCGTCATTTCCCGAAGGTGAAGCGCGGCGCCCTTCCGGGCTACGCCAGCACGTTCGATCTGGAGAATGCGCGCCAGACATTGGGCTATGAGCCCCGCCATTCCTGGCGCGAATACCCGGCAACCTGATCGGAGATCCCCATGACGAGATTTGCAGACAAGATCGCCCTGGTGACCGGCGGCGCGGGGGCGATCGGCCAGGCGGCGGTTCGGCGTTTCCTGGATGACGGTGCGCGGGGCGTCGCGATCCTCGACCAGGACGGCGCGCGCGCCTCGGCGCTTGCGGCGGAGCTTGGCGACCGGGCGTTTGCGGTTTCCGCCGATGTCACGGATCCGGCCGCTGTTGACGTGGCGCTTGCCGCCGTTGTCGAACATTTTGGCCGGATCGATATCCTGTTCAACAATGCCGGCATTTCCGGCACGCCGGCGCCCATTCCCGAGCTGGCTCTGGAGGAATGGGACCGGGTGCTGCGCATCAATTTGCGCGGCATCTTCATCGTGCAGCAGGCCGTCGTTCGCATCATGATTGCCCAGAAGCAGGGCGGCGCGATCGTCAACATGGGTTCGTCCATGGCCGGCTGGGACGTGCTGTCGGGCGGTTCGCCCTATACCGCCAGCAAGCACGCCGTCGTCGGCCTGACCAAGGTCGCGGCGCTCGATTGCGCCGGCTATGGCATCCGCGTCAACGCCGTCTGCCCGGGCGTCATCCAGACGACTCTCGGCGTGCCTGCTGCCGATCTGGCGGCCTTCGAGGCGAGCACAAAGCGCTTTTCCGATCGCATTCCGCTGCGCCGCATCGGCCAGCCGGAAGATGTCGCGGCGGTGGTTGCCTTCCTTGCCAGCGACGATGCCCGCCACGTCACCGGCTCGGAACTGCTGATCGATGGTGGCCAGACGCTGATGAGCTGGGCGAATGCCCCCGATGCGGACGCTTATCCGCGCTACATCTGAACGATCGTTGCGCTGTAAACGGCGCAAGATCCAGGCATGAAAAAGGGGCGACGCCGATGGCGTCGCCCCTTTTTGTTGATCAGGTTGAGGCGCTGGCGCCTCTGGCCGGCCCCTAGTGGGCCGGTTCCTGGTGCGCTGCCGCCGCCGGTACTGCCGGCGTGTTGGCTTCCACCTTCTTGTCCTTGCCCCCGCCGATCAGCTTGTAGAACAGCGGGATGAAGAAGATGGCGATGAAGGTTGCCGCCAGCATGCCGCCGATGACGCCGGTACCGATCGAATGGCGGCTGGCGGAGCCGGCGCCTGTCGAGATGGCCAACGGCACCACGCCGAGGATGAAGGCGAGCGACGTCATCACGATCGGGCGGAAGCGCAGGCGCGCCGCCTCGAGCGCCGCGTCGAAGGCGCTCATGCCCTCTTCGCGTTTGATCACCGCGAACTCGACGATCAGGATCGCGTTTTTCGCAGCCAGGCCGATCAGCGTCACCAGACCGATCTGGAAGTACACGTCATTGCTGAGACCGCGCAGCCAGATGGCCACGAGGGCTCCGAACAGCGCGAACGGCACCGCCAGGATGACGGCGAGCGGCAGCGACCAGCGCTCATACTGGGCGGCCAGGATCAGGAACACCATGATGATGCCGAAGATCAAAGCCTGCTGGCCCGAACCGCCGGTGGCGATTTCCTGGTAGGCCGAGCCCGTCCACGCCACCGTGTAGTTCGGCGGCAGCGCTTCCGCGGCCACGGCGCGGATGGCAGCCAGAGCCTGGCCCGAGGAATAGCCAGGCGCCGGGTTACCCATCACCTTCGCCGCCGGGAAGTTGTTGAAGCGCTCCAGCAGGTCTGGTCCGATCGTCCGGTCGACATGCACGAGCGCGTCGAGCGGGATCATGCTGCCGCTGTCGGCGCGGACGAAGACCTGGCGCAGGTCCTCCGGCTTCTCGCGGAAGTTTGCCTCGGACTGCAGCTTGACCTGGAAATTCCGGCCATAGAGCGTGAAGTCGTTGACATAGAGGCTGCCGAAGGTCGCCTGCATGGTGGCGAAGATCGAGGTCAGCGGCACGCCGAGGGCCTTGGCCTTCTCGCGGTCGACATTGATCTTGTACTGCGGAACGTTGGTCGTCAGCGTCGTGCGGACGCCGGCGAGTTCCGGCCTCTTGGCTGCCGCGTCGACCAGCGCCTGCGTCGTTGCCAGCAATTGCGGCGTGCCGGAGCCGGCACGGTCCTGGACGTACAGCTCGAAGCCGCCCGTCGTGCTCAGGCCCTGGATCGGCGGCGGGTTGAACGCGAGCACCATGCCGTCCTGGATGCCGGCATTCATGCCCATGACCTGGCCTGGCATGGCGCGGGCGTCGAGATCTGGCGTCTTGCGCTCGGACCAGTCCTTCAGCTTGACGAAGGCGGCGCCGGCGCTGGGCGACTGCGAACCGGCGAGCAGGTCAAAGCCCGAGAAGGCAAGGACGCTCTGGACCGCCGGATGGTTCGACACGTTCTCGCTCACCGTCGACATGACTTCGGCGGTGCGCGACAGGGCAGCTGCCGGGGGCAGGATGCCGACCGTCAGGATGACGCCCTGGTCTTCTTCCGGCACGAGGGCGCCGGGGATCTTCATGGCGAGATAGCCCATCGCGCCGATCATGATCGCAAACAATGCGATGCCGAGCAGGGCGCGCTTCAGGAAGAAACGCACGCCGGCGGTGTAGCCGCGGGTCAACCAGTCGAAGAAGCGGTTGAACAGGCGGAACGGCAGGATCGGCTCATGATGGCCCGGCTTCAGCAACAGGGCGCACAGCGCCGGTGTCAGCGTCAGGGCGACGATGCCGGAGATCGTGACCGAGACGGCGATGGTGATGGCGAACTGGCGATACATTTCGCCCGCCAGGCCACCCATGAAGGCCACCGGCACGAACACCGAGACCAGCACCAGCACGATGGCGATGACGGGACCCGTCACTTCGCCCATCGCCTTGATGGTCGCCTCGCGCGGCGGCAGCTTTTCCGTCGTCATGATGCGCTCGACGTTTTCGAGCACGACGATGGCGTCGTCGACGACGATACCGATCGCCAGCACCAGGCCGAACAGGGTTAGCAGGTTGATCGAGAAGCCGAGCAGATACATGCCGGCAAAGGTGCCGAGGATGGATACCGGCACGGCAATCAGCGGGATCAGCGTCGCCCGCCAGTTCTGCAGGAAGACGAAGACCACGATCACGACGAGGATAAGCGCCTCGATGAAGGTCTTGATCACTTCCTCGATCGAGGCCTGCACGAACAGGGTCGTGTCATAGGGGATCTTGTAGCTGACGCCTTCCGGCATCCGCGTCTGGATCTCGTCCAGCTTGACCTTGACCGCTTCGATCGTGTTGAGCGCGTTGGCGCCCGGCTGCAGATAGATGCCGATCGGGACGGTCGGCTGGCCGCTCAGGATGGCCTTGAAGCCATAGTCCTGGGCGCCAAGGTCGATGCGGGCGACGTCGCGCAGGCGCAGCGTCGAACCGTTTGAATCCGAGCGCAGGATGATGTTGCCAAAGGCTTCGGCGTCGGGCAGGCGCCCGTCCGTGGTCACCGCGTAGGAATAGGTCAGCATGCCATCGGTCGGCGGGTCGCCGACGCGGCCGGCCGCGTATTGCTGGTTCTGCTCGCGGATGGCCGTGGCGACTTCATCCGTCGTCAAGCCGAACTGGGCGAGCTTGTCCGGCCGCAGCCAGACGCGCATGGCGTAGTTCTCGCGGCTGAACAGGTTCGCCTGGCCAACACCCGGCGTCCGCTTCAGCTCGTCGATGACGTTCAGCAGCGCGTAGTTGGCCAGGTAGACGGAATCATATTGCGGGTTGTCAGAGGTCAGCGCGACGACGGCGAGGATCGAGCTCGACTGCTTGTTGACCGTGACGCCGAGCCGCTGCACTTCCGAAGGCAGCGCCGAGACCGCACGCTGGACGCGGTTGTTGACGTTGATGGTCGCCTGGTCGGCGTCGGTTCCCGTCGCGAAGGTGACGGTCAGCTGCATCGAGCCAGAGCTCGAATTGACCGACTGCATGTAGAGCATGTCTTCGACGCCGTTGATCTGCTCTTCGAGCGGCGCGGCGACGGTCTGGGTCAAAACATCGGCGCTGGCGCCGGGATAGGTAGCGGTGACGACCACCTGCGGTGGCGTCAGTTCGGGATACTGGGCGATCGGCAGCGCGCGCATGGCGAGGATGCCCGCCAGCACGATGACGATCGAAATGACGGCCGCGAAGACTGGCCTATCGACGAAAAAGCGGTTCATCAGTTCGCCTGCGCAGTCTGGACAGTGGTCTTCGAAGCCGCGACCGGCGCGCCGGGACGGACCTTGATGACGCCGGAAGTGACGACCTGGTCGCCGGACTTCAGGCCGTCGGTGACGATCCAGCCGCCTTCAACCGACTGGCCGAGGGTGACGGGCGCCATGGCGGCGACATTCTGCTCGTTGACGGTATAGACAAACTTGCCCTGCGGACCCTGCAGGACCGCGATCTCCGGGACGACGATCGCCGAGGCGAGCGACATGCCGGAAATGGTGACGCGGACGAACTGGCCCGGGATCAGGTAGGAATCCGGGTTCTCAAAGATGGCGCGCGAACGGATGGTGCCGGTCTGCGTGTCGATGCTCGCCGAGGTAAAGTCGATCTCGCCCGGCTTGTCGTAGACCCGGCCGTCACCGAAGGTGATGGTGGCAGTCAGCTTGGTATCGGCCGTATGCGTCTTCTGGGCATCGGCGATACGGCGCAGCTCGGCCGCGTTCGCATCCGTGAACGAGAAGTTCACGTAGACCGGATCGAGCTGGGTGATGGTGGTCAGCAGGCTATCGCCGCTGCTGACGCCAACCAGACTGCCTTCCGGCACGACGTCGAGGCTGGTGATGCCGTCGATCGGCGCGCGAACCGTCGCATAGTCGAGATTGATCTGTGCCGCCTTCAACTGCGCCTTGGCAGCGGCTACGGCTGCCTCGGCGAGATCGACAGCCGAAAGCGCATCGTCGCGCGACTTCTGCGATCCGACCTGACGCGTGAACAGCTCGACCGCACGCGTCTTGTCGCGTGTGGCTTGCGCGAGCTGGGCCTCGGCGGTCTGCAGCTGCGCCGCGGCCCTGGCCACTTCGGCCTCATAGGTCTTCGGATCGACGCGGAACAGCACGTCGCCGGCCTTGACGCGCGCGCCTTCGATATAGGCACGTTCCATCAGGATGCCGCCCACCTGGGCGCGGACCTGGACTTCGCGGAAAGCCGAGATGCGGCCCGCATAGCTGTAGCTCAACGGTACTTCTCGGGCATTGAGGGTGGTCAGCTCGACGCTGGGCGGCGGCGGGGCGGCCGGCGCTTGCGCCATGGCTGCCGCCGGAAGGGCGAGCAGGCTAGTGCCCATGAGCAGTGCTGCTATGGTCCGGCGGGAGGGGAAGGGCAAACGCATGGCATTGCACCGCAAAAAGAGATGACTGGATCTATTGCGGCACAGCATATATACATTCATCGATGTATGTAAAGGAAATCTGCTAAGTGAGACGTACAAAATCTCAGTCTGAGGAAACTCGGCAACGCATCCTGGATGCCGCGGAAGTCGTTTTCATCGAGATCGGGGTCTCGAAGGCGTCGCTGGATCGGATCGCGGCAGAGGCCGGCGTGACCCGGGGCGCGATCTATTGGCATTTCGCCAACAAGCAGGAGCTACTGACGGCAATTTTCGCGCGGGTTTACGACCTGCACGTGGCTGTTCTGGCGCGCAGCTTCGAGGATGCGGTCGATCCGTTGCAGGTGGTGCTCGACTGGGCGCTCAACGTGATCGAACTGTTCGGAACCGATGAGCACACGCGCATGGTCTATAAGATCATCGTGACGCGCTGCGAGTATCTCAGCGAGATGCAGGAGGCATTCACCCTGCAGCGATCCATGCACGACACGATGGTTGAGAATTTCCGTCGCGCCTTCGAGCGGGCCGAGCAGGCAGGCCTCCTGGCCGAAGGTTGGACCGCGGCCACGGCCTCTACGACGCTGCATTGCTTCATGTCGGGTCTGCTCGACAATTGGCTTCGCTATGATTTCAACGCCGATGTCGCCAAAAACCTGCGGGCAGCGCTGCTGTGCCTGGTGGCCGGTTTCCGCCGTAATGTCGCCGTTCCGGTCCCGTCCGAGCGCGAGGCTCGGTCGCAATTGGCCTAGCCGAGGACGAGCCTGCCGAGGGCCCACCACAGCACGATGCTGGCCGCGATGAGGCCGGCGTAGACGAGCGTCCGTGCAATGGCCCTTGGGGCGTCCTTCAAGCGGACTGGATTGGCGTCGCGCCCCTTTGCTTTCGTGGCGTCCCCGGGGCTGTCGGGCATCTTGCTGCTCATGGGCGGAGAATTCCGGGCGGACTACAGGGCGCTCTATTCTGTATTGGAAAAAGCTCTCCGCAGGCGATTCGCGAACAAGCTCCGTAGAAGGATAAATGTACTATCTCTTGGCGCGAAGCATTGTCTTTAGCGCCCTGAGGTTTGCATGGCATTCAGGCTCGGCCGTCTGGCCGCTGACCGCAAAGCGTTCAGGATGAACGCAGAAGCGACTGGTAAATCGCCTCGTGGCGGACAGAGCTGGCTGAGCGCAAAAAGTGGTCTTCGACCCGACGCCGCCCCTCTGTGACCATGCGCCTGCGAAGCGCGTCATTTCCCAGAATTTCGCGAATGGCTTTCGCGTAGGCCATCGCGTCGAACCCGTCGATCAACCGGCCATTGACGCCGTCGATCACCACTTCATCCGTACCGCGAATGTTCGAGGCAATGACCGGCAAGCCGCAATAGAGCGCTTCGATTGGCGCGATCGGCAGTCCTTCCCAGAGCGAGGGCATCACCAGGAGCTTGGCCGAAAGGAAGGCGCTCAGGACCTCTTCGCGAGGCAATGCGCCCGTAAAGGAGATGCTATCGCTCTCCGGGCTGGCGGCAATTCGTGCTTTTAGCGCTTCTTCGAGTTCGCCTCCGCAGATCATTCGCAGTCGAATGCCGGAACCATGCAGCGCCTCCATGATCTCGACCATGAAGAGCGGGTTCTTCTGCGGATGGGCGCGCCCGGCAAATATCAGATCGAAGTACTCGCTCGAGGGCACTATCGCTTTGAAATCAGAGGGATCGATGCCGTTGACCACGATTGAACCCTTCCGACTGTCGCGGGGAAGGATGCGTTCACGGACAGCCTGTTCCCGGTCGCCCTCGGAGACGAAGATCACGGCATCGGCGCGCGTTGCGATGTGGCGCTCTGCCAATCTTCCGAGTTGGCGCAGCGGGAACGATTTCCGGGTGTGGTGAAAGCCATGCACGGTGTAGGCGAGCCGCGTCCCATTGCGGAGTTTCCTGGAGCAGAAGGGGAGGGCAGCCCGTGCGCCATGGGCATGCACCAGGTCGGGCCGGAATTCGTCGATGTGATGGGCCAGTCGGCTAGTGACGCGGAAATCGAGCCGCGACGTGAAGAAGTCGATGGGGAAAATGGTGATGCCGTCGCGCGCCGCCTGTTGCTCCACCCGCGAACCGGGAGCCGTTATCAGCGCGACGTCCCAGCTTCCCTCAGCACGGAGATCCGAACAGAGGCCCAGTACAGCCGTGCCGCCGCCGCCAGAGCTGCCATCCGGCAAGATTTGCAGGATACGGCGGGGACTAGCAGGCATGCGAGGGATCTGCCCCTGGAAGGGCAATGGATCGCGCTGGTTTCCAGCCGACCTGCTGCTCCAGCCTCTCGGCAATTCCGCCCCAGTCGAGCTTTTCCGCATAGAGGCTTCCGGCATGGGAAAAGGTTTCCCATGCATCAAGGATGGATTGGGCAGCGTCTGCCAAAGAGGCCGGCAGGGGTTCGGCAACGAGGCCACAGCCGGCTTCACGAACCACCTCCTTCGTGCCGTTGCCGGGATAGGCCGCCGTCAAAACCGGCAGGCCGCTTGCCATCGCTTCCGCAACGACGCGCGGAAAGCCTTCTCTTTGGCTGGTGAGGACCAAGAGATCGCTCTGCGCCAGAAGCTGGGCCTTTTCCGCGTCGCTGACCGGTCCCAGGAGCGCGATGTCGGCCGCAAATGGCGATGCCGCGACCGTCCGGCGCAGGTCGGGCATTGTCGGACCCTCGCCGGCGATCGTCAGCCCGCCGGGATAGCCGCGTCGTTTCAGGACGTCGAAGCACCTGACGAGCAAGGGCAGGTTCTTGTGTTCAACGATCCGGCCGAGTGAGAGAACGCCGCTCCGACGATCTTGCGGCGCGGCGCCATAGTCGCCCAGTCGCAGGCCGCTCGGCATTGTGAAGATCGGGCGGCCGGACGTCCGCCGGATCTCGCTCGCGACGCCATCGCTGATCGCCGCGTTGTGTGTGACGAGGCGGGGAAGCCATTTCTGCAAAGCGCCATAGAAGCGGCCTTCGCGGATTTCGCACCAGTGCAGCACCGAGCGCCGACGCAGGTCGCGGGGCAGGGTGACGGCATGCAACAGCGGCCACTGATTGAGCACGACCAAGTCGTATTCGCCCAGCTGGAGACGGAGTCGGGTCCAGGCCGCATAGCGGAAAATCGAAGGCCAGGCCCGCTTCATCCAGGCCTTGGCCGGCGTCTTGTAGTGAGGGTCCGAGGGAAAGCGATGGATGGTGATGTTGTGCACGATCTCCCGCGCCGGCAATCCCGCCGCATGGCCGACGCAAAAGACTTCGACGGAGTGACCGTGCTCGACGAGCGCCCGGCCGAGGCCTTCGAAGAAGAGTTCCTGGCCCCCGATACTGGGCGGATAGAGTTCGGTGAGAAGCGCGATCCGCATCATGTTGCCACGACCGGCCCGGCCGCAGGCCCAAACAGCCGAGGGCTGAAGTCGGGATGATGCCAGAGATCGCGCACCGCTTCCTGGATCGACCATGTCGGCCGCCAGCCGAAGCGCTCGCTGATCCGGTCGATGTCGGCAGCTAGAAAAGGGCGATCAACCAACCGCGTACGCGCCGGATCCTGGATGACGCGAAAATCGAAGCCTGCGGCCTGCCGCATGTGGTCGAGCATCTCGGCGACGGAGTGCTGGTGCGATGTGCCGAGATTGACCGCCAGCATCTCGCCTGGCGCCACGTCGCCCCGGAGAGCCAGTGCGGCAAACCCGGCGGCGGCGTCCTCGACATGGATGTAGTCGCGCTTCGGCCAGAGATTACCGAGCCGGACTTCGCGATCTCCGGTCCTTAGTTGCATCGCCACTTCGGGCAGGAGATGGGGGTTGGTCTCGCCGGAGCCCACGACGTTGAACAGGCGGGCCGCAACACCAGCAATCCCTCTTGCGCCGGCAAAATGCCGCAGAAATTGCTCCGCCTGCAGCTTGGTCAGCCCGTAGATGTCGCTGGGCGCTAGTGCAGATACATCTTCCCTATGCGGTGCTTCGTCGGGGCGGTAGACCGCGCCGCTGCTGGCCAGCACGAAGCGGCACCCGGCGGGCGCCGCCGTCAGCAGATTGACGGTGCCGGCCACGTTGACCGCGAGGGCTGTTGCCGGGTCGCGCTCGCAATGCGGGATGAAGTGGATCGCTGCGAGGTGAATCAGGATTTCGGGAGCGAAGCGCGCGATCGTCTGCGCGACGGCAAGCGTGTCGCGCACATCGCCCTCGACCAGTTGTATCCGCCCGAGTTCCGCTGGCGTGAAACGATCCCTCCCGAAGGTGAGGGCGTCGAAGACGAGAACCTCATGCTCGGCGGAAAGAAGGCGGACGAGCGCGCGCCCGACGAAACCAGAACCGCCGGTGATCAGGATTCGGCTGCGATGACCCGTCATCGGCACTGCCCCCCGGCGTCGCGAGGTCGCCCGCAGGCTTCGAGCGGCGTCTCGCGGTGCTAAAGCTGGTTCGTATCGTCACTTCGATGGAAGGATGCCTTGTTCCTCATTCCTATGTGCGTAGATTGGAATGAGAATTTTGTATTAATGCAATATAGTCGCAATACGTCGTTTGTATCCATCCAAATTATTTTCGATTTTATTCAGTTTCCCTTGCGGAATTTTGGGTATGGTCCGACGCTGCCCGAGCCCTGGATTGAGGTGGCGCAGATTTTCCGAAGGTGGTGTGTTGGGCTGAGCTAGCCGGCCAGGCTGTCGAGGTAACGCGCAACGAGACGCTCAATGCCTGCCTGGTCGTCCGCATCGAAGCGACCGGCGCGCGGGCTGTCGAGATCGAGAACGCCCAGTACTTTGCCATCGCGGATCAACGGCACAACCAGCTCTGATTGGGACGCGGCATCGCAGGCGATGTGGCCGGGAAACGCGTGAACGTCGGCAACAAGGATGGTTTCGCGTCGAGCCACCGCCGTGCCGCAGACACCTTTGCCGATCGGAATGCGGACGCAGGCGGGCTTGCCCTGGAACGGGCCGACGACGAGAACGTCCTTGCCCTCCGGCAGGAAATAGAAGCCGGCCCAGTTCAATTCTGGCATTGCCATGAACAGCAGCGCCGACATGTTGGCGGCATTGGCAACGGCGTCATGCTCGCCTTCAAACAGCGACGCCAGTTGCTGATCGAGCTCCCGGTAGAAGACGGGCTTGTTGTCGGTGGGGGCAATGGGCGTCGTATCGAACATCGGGGGGCTCCTGTCTCTCGCCGGATCGTCACGCCTGGCGATCGCCGGCCACACCCTATAGGCCGCCCCATCGGCCCCTGTCCATTTCAGCCGTCTTCCGTGGCGGACGTCAGGCCGATACCGCAACAGCCCTCACGACGAAGGCTGTCTTGCCTTCGAATTCCCGTTCGATGATTGGTCGTATCATCTCTCCTGCTTTATCCAACTCCGTGATACAGGCGCTTTCGCTGCTCAGCAGGGCCTGGAATGGGCGGCAATGGCTGCTCCTGCATCGCGCCAATGTGGACGCGATCGTCTGCGGCAACGATGTGATGACGATCGGCGCCCAACCGCACGGTGCTGAGGCGGCAGGTTACTACCTTCCGCGCGCAGTCGGTATAAAATCCATAAAAATCAGTTAGTTAATGGCGGAGGGAGCGTCCGCCTCCGCCATATCCGGGATTATCCGGGAACATCCGGGATTCCGTGAGTAACCCTCATTTTTCGGCCCTTCCATTGTCCAGAATGTTCCGGTAATGTTCTGCTGCTTCTGTCATTCGGTGGGGGAAGGAATGGGGGAATGGATTGGTGCACCCTAGTAGTCGGCGACCCGAGAAGGCTCTGACGGCGTTGCTGGTCCGCACCGCGCAAGAGCCTGGCAAGTATTTCGACGGGCAGGGGCTCTATCTTCGGGTGGAGCCGAACGGGTCACGGTTCTGGGTCCAGCGCATCACCATCCGGGGAAAGAGGTGCGAACTAGGACTCGGGTCTCCGTCCCTCGTATCGTTGGCCGAAGCGCGAACCATAGCGCTCGACAACCGCAAGCTTGCCCGCGCGGGCGGCGACCCGCTGGCGAGCAAGCGGGAAGCCGCTGCAGTCCTTTCTTTCGAGGATGCCGCCCGCAAGGTGCATGAGATGCATTCGCCAACATGGAAGAATTCCAAGCATGCGGCACAGTTCATTTCGACACTTGAGACATACGCATTTCCGAGGCTGGGCCGGCTGAAGGTTCCTGAGGTGACGACGGCGGATGTACTGGCGGTGTTAAGTCCCATCTGGGTGGAGAAAGCCGAAACGGCGCGGCGAGTTCGCCAGCGTATCGGCACAGTTATGAAGTGGGCGATTGCTCAGGGCTGGCGTCAGGACAACCCTGCGGAGAACATCGCGCGGGCATTGCCGAAGGCCGAGACGGCGAAGGCGAACCGGAAGGCGCTGCCATATGCCGAGGTGGCCGGCTGTATCGAGGCGGTGAAGGCATCGGGTGCGGGGCTCGCGACAAAGGCGGCGCTGGAGTTGCTGGTGCTGACCGCGTCTCGGTCGGGGGAAGTGCGGTTGGCAGCGTGGAGTGAGTTCGATCTGAAGGCGAAAGTTTGGGAAATCCCGGCCGAGCGCATGAAGATGAAGAGGCTGCATCGCGTCCCACTATCCAGCCGTGCGCTTGCGCTGCTCGATCAGGCCAAGGCGCTTGACGATGGGTCTGGCTTGGTATTCCCCGGCACGAAAGCAGGAAAACCCCTCTCCGATATGACCCTTTCCAAACTGGTCAAGGAATTGGGCTTTCCTGTCGACGTTCACGGCTTTCGGACATCGTTCCGCACTTGGGCGCAAGAGCGGACAACATTCCCGCGCGAGGTCGCCGAGGCGGCGCTTGCCCATGCGGTCGGCGATGCTGTTGAACAAGCCTATGCGCGGTCTGACGTGTTCGAGAAGCGACGGAAGATGATGGACGCCTGGGCAAGCTTTTTGGCCGAGCGCGGCAACAACAATGTTGTGAGGATTGGGGCATGATTTCGGTTGAGGGATACAGCCCGCTAACGGAGTTTTACGCGGCTGCTCAGAGATCAATTCGGCTAAGACTTCAGCAGAAGCGCCAGAAATTGGAGCAGGATGGGGGCTGGAGGGCCGTAACTGGCCATCAGTCAAATGTACCTATCGCGGCAAAGTTTCTCGTCTATGACCTGTTTTTCAGATGTACGACCGGGGTGGCTGGCCAAGGTGTATTTATGCTTAGCGCGGATGGGACGCGCGCGAAGCTTGACCCAAGACTCTTGGAGCCCGCAGAAGAGACAAAGGAAGACCCGAGAGAAGACCTCAATGCACCGAAAGACGCCCCGAATGAAGCCCCGAAGGAAGTCGATGCTTCATTCTCGAAAGCCCGGGTGGAATTCTTCGGCGGGCGATGGGCGGCCGCAGGCGCGGGCATTTTCGGGCTGAAATCTCTTCGTTCCGAATATTGGCATTCCGCATTTCTAACAACTAAGGTTTTCCAGCCGAGAGAACGCCGCCTCATTCCGAGCGTCCGTGACATCACCCGCTACACGCCAATCGTGGATTGGCAGACTTCGACGATATCGCTCGCTGAGCTTCGACTGTTCGCGAAGTCAATGAGTTTGATCTACGAGGCAAATGCGGGGTTTGCTGCCCTTGGAATCGAGATGGGCAGCCGCAGTTTCGCGCGGGGAGTGGACACCCGTATCGGGTCCGCTGCGTCAATTCTGGAGATGATGAGCCCTTACGAGGGGCGCACTGTGATGGCGCCGTCCGAATGGATTGACGAATTCTTTGCCGATCTGCGCCCCCAAAGTATTGAAAAGCAAGCGAGGCAGGAAGACCGGGCGCCCAAGGACATGATCGTTGAGCTTTATCGCAGCAGCGCATCAATGACGCGGGACGAGATTAAGGAAGCACTTTTCCCCGAAATGTCAGCTCGTCAATTCGACCGCCATTGGAAACAAGCGACTGATGCCGCGCCCGAATTGAAGAGGCCGGGCCGTCGCTCAGCGAAATCCTAACGCCGTATCGATACGGTATTTTAATCGTGCAGACTATTTGATCAGCACGCCTTTCGGCAACTTCTCGACAGTGTCCAACGCCTGCCGAAAGGAACCGACATGGTTGAGAAGCATCTGAGACTGCCCGCCGTCATCGACGCGACTGGCCTAAGCCGCAGCACCATCTACGACAAGATGAAGGATGGCACGTTCCCGCGCCCGGTGAACTTGTCGAAGCGTGCGATTGCTTGGCCGGAGAGCATCATCGGCCAGTGGCTGTCTAGCCGCGTCCAGCGCGCCGCCTAAGAAAAAGCCCCGCCGCAATGGACGGGGCCGTAGGCTATCAGTTTCGCTTGTTCAGCATAGCCTCGACCGTCCTCTGGCGCAAAGCCGCAGAGGTTCAGTCATGACAATTGTCGTCCGAATACAGACACCGCCCAAACGAGGGCCGGCGCCATTCCCAAGCCCTGAAACGAGAAAAGCCGTGGCTGGTTGCACAGCGCACGGCCCTTCGAAAATCGATCATCTTGCAGAGCTGATCGGCGCGGAAGCTACCCCTTCCTCTTCACTCCATCAAGCCAGCCGTCGCTTGCAGAAGCGTTTCGGGCTGTCGGAATCAATCGCGACGGTCACGGCCATCAGCGCCGGCCTCGCCATGCGTGAGGTGCGCTAGTGAGCAATGTCACCAAACTTGAGATCCGCGTCGGCGGGCACGACGGCCGCATCCTGGTCCTGAAGGGCCGTGTCGCTTGGATGGTGGACCGCCTGATCAAGGCCGGGCCACGAGGCACAACCAGCATTGAGAGCCCGGCGCCCAGGATTAGCCACTATGTGTTTAAAGCCAGGGAAGCCGGCTTGAACATAGAGACCGTGGATGAGCCGCATGATGGCGCTTTCAGCGGACGGCACGGCCGCTACTTCCTTCGGTCCACGGTCGAGGTGCTGAGCCTTGAGGTCGCGGCATGAGCAACGTCGTCGCCTTCCCCCAAGCCGAGCCAGAGCAGCGGCACATTCTTATCGAGGCTGGCACTATCGCCGGCCCGTCCACCGATCCGAGCCTGGCCAGTAGCCACTACTTCGTCAGCATGGTCACGGGCGAGGACCATACCCGCATCTGGGAAGGCCGGTCGCGAGCGGACGCTGTGCGCATCGCCGGCCTCTGGACCAACTGGACGGTCATCGACGCGACCAAGCTTGGGGGTACAGCATGAGCATGACAAAGCTCGGCCACATCCCATCGCCCTATGGCGTTCCTATCGCTGTCTATCGGGACAAAGGCGGCGGCGAGGACGAGTTCCACCACGAACTCGACGGCTGCATGACCATGGCCGGCATCCACGGTAAGCACAACCGCGAACGCTGCGAAAAGGTCCTTGGCGAGGCGATGGGCAGGGGCGGCGTTCCCTTCCAGATATTCCTCGACCATGGGGGGCAGAAGGTTCCCCATGTCGCCATCCCGCGCCCCGAGCAGCCGGCCTATACCAACATGCCGAAGACACACGGCATTGAAGAGCCGCTGGAGAATTGGGTGACGCTCGCTCTGGATCATCCCTCATGGGACCGGCGAGCGGCGGCGTTCCTGCCCGTCCTCGAACACGCCATGGAAAGCACGAAGTCGTGGCAGGCCCCGCCCGAGGTTGCGGCGGCCGGGCTTTCGATGCTGCTGACTGCGGCTATCGAACACCTCGCGGAGGCCGAAATCGATTGTCTCGAAGCGGCGGCCTTCTACGCCGTATCGGCACATGACGATTGGCGCGTCGCCGGCATCGAATGGCTGAAGCCGGTTAGTGCTACCTGGTTCTGGGACTGGCAGAACGCCCGCCCGACCTACCGCACCTTTGCTGCAGCGTGCAGGAGCTTCTATGGCGACCTGCCCGAGTGGGTCGGCGGTGCGCATGAGTAACGCCATTTTCAACGCGCGCGACAAGAGCCGCACCTCGGGCGGCAAGACGTTCAACATGGTGCGGAAGCATACAAGCCCGCCGCGCAAAAGTGACGGTTTCGACAAGGGGGTAGATAGCAGCCGTAATTGGGCCTGGCTGACTATCGAGATAATGGAGTCCGTCGCCTTCCGATCATTGAGCGGGAACGCGACTAAGGCGTTCTTCCGCGTGGTTATAGAACACACGATGCATAGCGGGCTGAAGAACGGCAAGCTGGTGGTAACCCATGGCCAGTTTTCGGACTACGGCGTCACTGGGGAATACGTCGCCGATGCCATCGATGAGCTTGAGTACAAGGGCCTGATCAAGATCGATCGCGGGCGCGCCGGTATCGGCACCCCGCACGCGAACGTATTCAGGATTACTTATCTCGGCGACTTCGAGGGGGCGGCGCCAACCGGCGAGTGGCGCCGCTGCTCTCCCGAAAGGTGCAAGCAGTGGTCGGAGGTCGACCGAAAGAAGGCGGCCACCATACGCGGCAAGGTCGGTCGCAAAAAGAAAACCCCACTTCGGGATTCCGAAATATTGCCGCTTCGGAACTCCGAAATATTAAAGGCGTCTTGACCATGAGGGCGCCGGGAAACCCGCAGAAACCAAGGGTTCTAATATTTCGGGATTCCGAAATCCTATATAGATATTGGTGCGAGGCACGCCATGCGCGAAGCTAACGACCTTCCGCTGTTCCGTTGGACGCCCCCGACTGCACGCGTCATCGCCTTCCCGACCGAGCGTCGCATCGGCAAGATCCGCCGCGTGGTCGATGTGCTGTCCGGCCGGTCCGGCAAGGGTGCCGAGGTCTACTGGACCAAGACGGTTTCCGACATGACCCGACAGATGACTGCGGCTGGGATCGACGCCGCCGAAATCGACCGCGAGATCCAGGCGTTCACTGAATCCGTTCAGCGCGCCCTCTACGGCCATACCCTTCATGACCTTCGGCCGGACGGGGACGCAGCATGATCGATGCGACAGTCATCAGCAGCAGTAGTTGCCCAGCCGGATCCGCAAAACGGAGCAATATCGTGACAGAGCGAACCCCAGTGATCCATCAGCAGGACCGAACGGATATTGAGCCGGGTCTGGATGGTGGCGTGAATATCAGCCAGCGGTGGTCGTCTGATGGCAGTGACCACAGGATAGGTATCGTCGGTCGCGCCAATCTTCTCGCCCTCATCGCGGGGCTCCAACAGCTTGCGGAGGTTCCGCATGACTAATGCGCAAATCCAGACCGCCAGCGGAATCGATGCGCTTCCCCATCACGAGTTGACGCTCGCCGAGGGGGCATCGTTCGATTATGCGAGCATCGACCTAGAAGACGCCCAGCGCCTTCGTGGAGCCGCCGCTCAGATCCGTTCCTGGCGGAAAACGACCATCCGCTACATGATCGGCACCGGGGTCAATCTGCTCGCCGCCAAGGAATTGCTGGGCCACGGCAGATTCACCGCCTGGCTGGCCGCCGAGTTCGGCTGGACGGATCGCACCGCTCGGAACTACATGCAGGCGGCCGAGGCGTTCGAAACCAAAACGGAAATCATTTCCGATTTGCCTGCGACGGTCGTCTACCAGCTCGCATCACC
>NZ_JAPKNH010000007.1 GCF_026344005.1 Kaistia terrae | reverse complement strand
TCTCTCTACATTCTGTATGCGTTCGTTCTGCTGGTGTCGGGTCTCATACCAATTTTTCACATGGGCTATGCCTCCGAATTATTTCATTTCCTGCGACCAACACAGCTTTATCGCGGCTGGGGCGTCATCGTCTGTCTCTACAGCGTGGTCATGGTGTGGTTTCTGGGCCGCCTTTTCGAATTTCGCCGCCACTGGATCTGGGCCTGGCGGACCATTCAGATAATCGCGTTGCTCAACGGTGTTGCGTTGGTCTATGCCCTCCTAGGTCGCTATGGCGAAGTCGGCTTCTTCGTTTCCCGACTGCAACAATTGTCCTTCATATTCATTGCCTTGTTTGTGCTCTATCTGCTGATCATTCGCAGGCAATATCAGTATCTTCTTTCCGCATTTGCCTTCGCGAGTGTTCTTGTAATCAGCCTGGTGATGCAGATGCAGTACACCGGCAGCAATCCTCTACACATTGACAGCTCCCTTGCCAGGATCATGGCCGTTGGAACCCTGCTTCATTTGGTGTTGCTGAGCGCAGCCGTCGCCAAACGCGCTCGGTTCGCCGAGCGCAGCTTGAACGAGGAGAAGGACCGAGTGATCGCTATCTCCCAGGCAGCCGAGCGCGACCTGACTATCAAGGTGAGGGAGAGGACGGCAGAACTGGCAGAAAGCAACGCATCGCTTGAGGCGGAAATGGATAGGCGTCAATTGCTTGAGGTGAGGCTCAGGCAATCGCTGGATTCCGTCAACGAAGCCCTGGTCCAGCAACGAGAGTTCCTAGCGATAGTCACGCACGAGTTTCGCGGTCCGTTGGCCGTGATCGCCACGACCGCCGACAATCTGGCGCATTCGGAGGCTGAGGGTTCTGGCGACATTCAGGCGCGCGCGGCCAAGATCCGCCGAACCGTCAACCGGATGGGGATTCTGATCGAGAACGTCCTGGCTGGGGATCGGCTCGACGCCTCAGGGAAGCCGCTGGCTGTAGTCGAGACGTTCGACCTGAACGAGATACTGCGGATTGCGTATGCGGTGCTGGATGACAATGCCATCCGTCGCGTCACCTTTGCTCCTGGCGATGAGGCGCAAGTGAGTGGGGATCGGTACTTGCTGGAAGTAGCCCTTCAGAACCTCATCCAGAATGCCCTGAAATACTCTGCAGCGGCCGCTCCGGTGACCGTCCGGCTCTGGGTGGATCAGGGAATGGTGCGGATTGACGTGACAGACCACGGTGCCGGTGTTCCGCTCGAGCAACGGGCGCTTATTTTCCTAAAATATTACCGCCCAGCGGGTCAGCGGGCGCATGGATCGGGTCTAGGGCTATACATCTCGCGAGAGATAGCCCGCCAGCATGGAGGCGAACTCACCCTTGCCGCCAGCGACGCGAACGGATCGACCTTCAGCCTTTCTCTGCCGATCAAGCAGCCGGGTTCGATGCCTTTCGTCCCTGTCGTGGGTAGCTCCTACTCATTGGCAGGTTAAGCAAACGCGCGGTTGATAAGGATGATCAACGCGGATCGGCACGTAACTGTACGGCCACAGGAAGAAGCTGTCGTACCCGTCGCTGTGGTAATAGCAGCCCGAGACGATCACGCCGTCGATATTGCGAGTGTCCTGCCGAATGGGGTTGATAGCGAGCGCCTCGAGCGTTCCATGGTCGAGCGCAGTATAGCCATTGTTAAATATCCAGAGCACCGATCCGGTGGTCTCGGGCTTTTCGCTGCGGGTTTGGACGAGCAGCTTCTTCGCCTTCGTGACGACGCCTTTCACCGGCTGCTCGATCGTGTTGCGGTATTTCCGCTGCTCGGACGCTGGCAGCAACTGTTCGTCGAGAACGACCACCGGCCGATCGGGCTGGGTTCCCCGGAACAACGTCGCGAGCTTCGCCTGCCGCTTGGGCTTGTCTAACCCTTCTTCATCAGAAAGTATTATTTGGCCACCGAGCAGCTGCCAAAGTGTCATGAAGTGTCATGAAGTGTCATTACACGGATATATATTCGTGATCTTCTCGACAGATCATAAACTACATTGAACTTTGGACTATTTCGCAGCATCCTGTGCGTCAAACAGCATCATCAGCGCGCGATCAGCTGCGGCAGGGTTGGCGCGCCGAGGAAAATAACGACAACCTTCCCATTTCCGGGTGAATGACAATGCGACTGTCCAGCCTCAGCCTGCTCCGTTCCGCCTCGGCCTTGCCCCTGATTTCTTCGCTCTACGTCGCAGCGCCGCTCGCGCTCGGAGCAGCCTTCCTTCCGACAGCAGCCAATGCTTGCAATTCCGCAGAGGCAGGCTCCGGAAACATCTACTGTCAGGACCCGGTGTCGACCGACTTTTCCAATGTCGAAATATCGACCGTCGGAGGTTATTCCGACGGCGTCGGCGTCTTTGCTTTGGCGGGCGCCGAAATCCAGGTCGATGGTGGCAGCATTCATACGCAGGGGAATGGGGCCGCAGGCCTTCTCGTCTACGAAGGCGGCTCCATCGATGGCCGCAACCTGAACATCGTCACCGAGGGCGGATGTGCCTACGGGCAGTGCTACGGGGATGTTCCCGGCTACTACCCTGCCGCTTTCGGCGCGTCCGTGTGGGGAGCGGGCAGCATAACGCTGCAAGACAGCTCCATCACGACGAGCGGCGAATGGGCCGGCGGCCTGGTGGTGATGACAGGCGCCGGCACCAGCGCGATAACCTCGGAGATCACCGCGACCAATGTCGACATCCGGACGCAGGGCGCGAAGGCCGCTGCGATCATGGGCTATAATTCGAACTACATGCCGCAGTCCCGGGATGAGATTTTCAACAGCGACGATCCTTGGCTGTCGCAAAGCGTCACAACGCGGAACCTCTCCGATCTCCTGGCGGGACCGGGAAGCCGGATCACCGTTTCGGGCGGCAGCCTCGTCTCCGAGCAAGGCGACCTGATCCGCGGCGACGGCGCCAATCTCGAAGTCAACATTTCGGATGTCGGCACGATCGTCGCCGGCAGCGGCATGATCGTCCGCTCGCTGGCAAGCACCGCCACCGAGGGCGCCGCCGCCGTGTTCGGCAGGATCAACGCCAACTTCACCAATGTCACTGTTGTCGGCGACGTCTACGCCGAGACCGGTGAGGAGGCGGACGAGCGACTGACTCCCGTTTTCGGTCCGTTCGACATTCCCATCGCAGGCGGTGACAGCGTCGCTGTCGTCAGTCTCAACAATTCGGACTGGCAGGGCGCAGCGATCCGAGCCAGCGAGGTCGTCGTCGACGCGAGTTCGCGCTGGCTGGTCACGGCAGATTCGCTCGTCACGGATTCCTCGATCGCAACCAAGGTCGTGACCTACCCCTACTGCCAGGAGGATTGCCCGCCCAGCGAGCTCACCTATGAGCAGGCCGGGCTTGGCACGACGCGCAACCAGGGGGTGATCGAGTTCGCCGATCCGTCCCTCAACGGCTTCAAGACGCTCACCACCGACAATTATGCCGGCACGGCCGGCAGCACCATGATCTTCAATACGGTTCTCGGCGACGACAACTCCTCGACCGATCTGATGATCGTGACGGAAGACACCGCCGGCACCTCGAATGTGGTCGTGCGCAATGCGGGCGGCGGCGGCGCGCAGACGCTGGCGGACGGCATCAAGATCATCCAGGTCGACGGAACTTCTGCGGGGCAGTTCAACCTCGTCGGCGACTATGTCATCGAGGGCCGCGAGGCCGTCATCGCCGGCGCCTATGGCTACACGCTGTGGAAGAACGGCGTGGCCGATCCGCAGGATGGCGACTGGTATCTCCGCTCCCAACTCTGGGAAGACGACGGCACGCCGCTTTATCAGCCCGGCGTCCCGATCTACGAGGCCTATCCGCAGGTGCTTCTCGGCCTCAACGGCCTGCCTACCCTGAACCAGCGCGTCGGCAATCGCTACTGGAACGAGCCCTCCGCCCCGACCGAAACCGTGTTCTGCAAGGACGCGAGCCAGAACTTCCGCTGCGCCGTGACGCGCGAGCAGGAAGGCTACTACCAGGACGGCCAGTCAGGCACGAAGACGGACCAGAACGGCATCTGGGGGTTCATCGAAGGCACGCATGCCGAATTCAGCCCGGACGTGACGACCAGCCAGACCGACTATGACGTCAACAGCTGGCGGATGCGGGCGGGTTTCGATGGCCTTGCCTATGAAGGTGCTTCGGGCGACCTGATCGCCGGCATCAATGGCCACTATGGCCATGCCTCGGCCGACGTCACCTCGCTGTTCGGCAATGGCAGTATCGACACCGACGCCTATGGCGTGGCCGCGACGGCGACCTGGTATGGCAATAACGGCGTCTATCTGGATGGCCAGGCACAGCTGACCTGGTTTGGCAGCGACCTCTCCTCCGACATCCTTGGCGAGCTGGCGCATGACAACCGCGCGTTCGGCTATGCCCTTTCGATCGAAGGCGGCAAGCGCATCGGCATCAGCGAAAGCTGGACGCTGACGCCGCAGGCCCAGCTTGTCTATTCGAGTGTCGATTTCGACAGCTTCACGGACCCGAGCGGCGCAGCCGTTTCGCTCGACAAGGCCGACAGCCTGGCCGGCCGCTTCGGCCTGGCCGTCGAGCATCAGAACAGCTGGAAGAACGCGGATGGCAAGGTCGAGCGCGCCTCGTTCCATGCGATCGGCAACCTCCACTACGAATTCCTGGACGGAACGCAGGTGAACGTCGCCGGCACCGGCTTTACCTCGAAGAACGACGATTTGTGGGGCGAACTGGGCCTGGGCGGCACCTATAATTGGGGTTCCGACCGCTACTCGCTCTATGGGGATGTCGCGGCCAGCACCTCGCTCGCCTCCTTCGGCGACAGTGTGGAATTGAGCGGCAGGGCTGGATTGCGGGTTCAGTGGTAAGTCCCGCGTCTCCCGGAACCGGCCCTTCGCGCTGCCCCTCCGACCAGGAGGGGCAGCGTTTTGCCATCGGTACGCTTTCGCGACGCGCCGTGTTTCTTGGCGCGGCGTCGTCGCTGCTGGCGGCCTGCGCGACGACCGAGCCCGGACAGCCCGTCGCCGAAGGGCGCTACGCCAATGAGCCCTTTCCGGTTCGTCCCGTAGACCGCAGCCGATTCGCAGCCGCCTACCGGCCCGCGCGCGTGCCGCTTGCCACCGGCAAGCCCGCGGGGACGGTCATCGTCGATACGAAGGCCCGGCATCTCCTGTTCGTCGAGGACGCGGCTACGGTCATGCGATATGGCGTGGCCGTCGGCGCATCAGGTCACGCATGGCAGGGAAATGCCGTCGTCGGCCGCAAGGCGAAATGGCCGGCATGGCATCCGACCGACGACATGCATGCCCAGACGCCGGGCCTGCCCCGCCGCATCGAGCCCGGCCCAGCCAACCCGCTGGGCGCGAGAGGGCTCTATCTCTATGCCGATGGCGTCGACACGCTCTACCGCATCCACGGCACCTCGGAGCCATGGACCATCGGCACGGAGGCCTCCTCCGGCTGCATTCGAATGATCAACGAGGACATCATCGATCTTTACGATCGCGTTCCCATCGGCGCCTCCGTGATCGTGGCGTAGCGGAAGCCTCAACTGGCTCAAAAGTGCGGCCCCCTTGAGACAATGGCACCGCGCTGAACGAAAACTTGGAGCGCTATTGGCGGCAAGCAGGTCGAGCGCTTAGGGCGGAGTCGACATCGGGTTCCTGGGTTTTCTCTGGACGCGTTGGTGTCACGGCGCGGTAGTTCACTCCGTGTGTGCGTTGTCACTTGGGATGCAGGCGAGGGGTCAGCCGTGCAGCGGGTTGGCGATCGGCGGGCCAACTTCAAACCGCGTGAAACGGACCTGAAACCCGGCCCGTTGCGGCGAGCAAGTCATGGGACCAATCTGCAAGCTTGAAGTCTCGGGAAATGGGCATAGCCGCATCAATTGCCAGCCGCCTTCGGGATCACGGTAATGCGCGATCGCCGCTCCACCAACGCGGGTCAGGCGTACCGCCTGCGGCCCTGCGAGCAGAGGGCGTGCTGTGACCGACCAGTCCGACAGGCCGTCGCGCGTGCATACGAGGCTGAAATTCGTGATGCCGTCGGAATGCTCGATGCCAAGCTTGATCCAGTTGCGCTCATCAAGCCGCAGCATCAGTCCAGCCTGGTCATAGAGCGTCTCATATTGGCCCTCGAACTCCACCAGCGCCGTGAAGTCGCCCTCGACCTGCCTGCGCAGGAAGTGGCCGTTGTCCCGCCGGAAGCCGTAGAAGGTGGATTGCCAGAAATCAGTCTCGGCCGCTGTCGTGACCTTGAGAATGTCGGACTGAACGGACCATTCTGGCGGTTCGTTCATCCACTCGGCCGCGTCGTACATGCTCGCCGTCATTTCTGTTGCCCCCTGTCCGCGCTCAGGCGATAGCCGCCGCAGCTCTGACGCTGCACGCGTTGCGGCGGATAGGTGATGCTAATCGGCCGGTGTCCTGTGTCATCCTTGATCCGGCCCAGCGCGATCTCCACAAATCGTGGTACATGGAACGCAGCAGGATGAATAGCGCTCCTTGGTCCGAAGCAACCCCAGTGCGACACGGCCAGCCATGGAGTGAGGTCCGACATAGATGCCTGCAGAATAGGGCGAGTCAGGAAAGCCTGCGGCCAATAACTACGCGGTCAGGTGCTCGACCAGGATCATGACGCCCAGTCCGATCAGGGCGAATCCGCCTATGATCTCTGCATAGCGGCCGAACCGGACGCCGATGAACCGGCCGGCAAGGATGCCGCCCGTCGACATCACCGTCGTGGCCAGGCCGATCGCAATGGCGATGACGATGATGTTCACATCCAGGAAGGCGAGCGACACGCCGACGGCCATGGCGTCGAGGCTCGTGCCGATGGCCGTGGCAAGCAGGGTGCCGAAGCCGCCATTTCGTTCTTCAGCAGCGACGTCGGCCGGACGTCGGATCGCATGCAGCGCCATGCGGCCGCCGACCGCGGCCAACAGGCCGAAGGCGATCCAGTGATCGATCGCTTGCACGAACTGGCTGGCGGCGATGCCGAGAAGCCAGCCGATCAGCGGCGTGATCGCTTCGACGACGCCGAAGACGATGCCGGTTCGCAGCGCGGTGGTGATCGTTGGCCGTGGCGCGGCGGCTCCCCGGCCAACGGATGCGATGAGGGCGTCGACGGACATGCCGACGGCGAGAATGAGAATTGCGAACGGAGACATGGAGTAGCTCAAGGACGAGGCCGGTCGCGACCGATCGTTCCGCCCTGTGAACGACCTGCGACACGGTCTTGCCGAGACGCAATCCGCGTCCGGCCGCGCCACGCGCGGATGCGCGAGGATGTTGACGCGGCCCCATCGTCGATGGTGGCTACTCCCCGATGCAGGCCACTTACGGGTTGGGGACAGCCGTGTCAAACGATAACTAACTCGTTGAATTGCTTCTGATAATCGGTCGCAACAGCGCGGCTATGGCAGAAGCAGGCCGACCCGCATCGTGAAGTCCATGGCCTCCAGCGCGAGAAGGGCCGAGATCGCCGCCCAGACCTTGCGGGGCAGGCCCTTGAGCGAACTCAGGCTGGAAGCCACCGGTTCGCCCTCGGCCCGACAGGCCTCGAAATCGACCAGAAAGCGCATGGACGACCCGCTGGCAGCGGCGCTGTCGTGCATCACCGAATAGCGTCCGCCGGGCTCGATCGCCATGACGGTGCCGATGTTGTCCTGACCCCTGACCTTGGGCCACGCAACCCGGTCCCCAACGCGGAAACGGGCATGCACTTCATTGTCGGCGGCCCAGCGTATCTGCAGCGCATCGAGTCGCTCGGCAAGCATCCGGCCATAATCGTCGAGAACTCCGCACGCCGCATCGCCAGGCCTCATACCTCGCGAGGTCACGGCCCAGTTCGCGACCATCCTTGGTGAAGTCGCCATAGGTGGCAATGTCATGCGGAGCATCCTGCAAGCGATCCGCGCGGATGTGGCCGGCTTCGTACAGTCGCACTGCGAGTTCCGTTGCAACGGCGAGCCTGTCCTGAAAGGACAAGTCTGTCGGTCGGGTCAGTCCAGTCAGCAATTTGGTCATGAATGAAGCCAATTGTGTGGGCAGCCAGCGGCAGGCGGCAGATAGGGACTAGTGGATCACGATTCCCTTGTGCTTCGCCTTGTTCTCCGGCTCGATATGGATGGTGACCAAAGCACCCTCAATGGCCTTTTCCAAGGCAGCCTCCAGGCGGTCACATACCGCATGTGCCCTGGAGATCGTCATCTGGCTGGCGACGACCAGATGAAAATCTATGAAGGTGGCCTTGCCCGCATGGCGGGTGCGAAGGTCGTGGGCTTCGATAGCCTCCGGTGCGTGGCTGGCGATGATCGAGTGAATCGTCTCCAGCGTTTCAGCCGGAACCGATTCATCGAGCAGGGCGCTGGCGCTTTCGCGCAGGACGCTGAAGCCACTCCAGAGGATATGCAGGGCGACCAGTCCGGCAATCGCGGCATCAAGCACTGCAATCCCGGTCACGACCACCAGAACGACGCCGACAAGAACGCCGATCGACGTCATGACGTCGGCCATCATATGCCTGCCGTCCGCGACCAGGGAGGCCGAGCGCGCCCGCTTGCCGAAGCGGATGATCAGCAGCCCCCAGACGGCGTTCAGGGCTGTGGCGCCCATGCTGACCGCCAGGCCGAGCGCCGGCGCCTCGATCGGTGTCGGATTGAGAAAGCCGTTCCACGCCTCGTCCAGGATCAGCAGCGAGGCGATGATGATCATGACGCCGATCAGCACCGCGGAAAGATATTCGGCTTTGTGATGCCCGAACGGGTGACCCGGGTCCGGAGGGAGGGCGGACACGCGAATGGCGACAATGGCGGCCACCGAGGTGCCGACATTGATGATGCTTTCGAGGAAATCGGAATAAAGCGCCAGGCTGCCGGTGACGGCGAAGGCGACATATTTGATCGCCAGAACGACGAAGCTGACCACCAGGCTGCCGAATGCGAATTTCAGGGCCTTGTCCATCGAAGCCTTCAATTTCCAGGACGGGAGAATGGCCTTACCATGGCCCGGGTTTGGTAACGCCAATAGTACAGGGCTTCAGGCCGGGGCGAAGGTCATGGCGACGCCGTTCATGCAGTAGCGCAGCCCGGTCGGCGCCGGCCCGTCCTTGAAGACGTGTCCGAGGTGGCCGCCGCAGCGATGGCAGTTCACCGCGGTGCGGGTCATGCCGTAGGATCTGTCGGTGATCTCGTTGACCGAACCCGGCAGCGCCTTCCAGAAGCTCGGCCAGCCGGTGCCGCTGTCGAACTTGGTTTCCGAGGCGAACAGCGGCAGTTGGCAGCCGGCGCAATCGAATTGGCCCTTGCGTTCCTCATGCAGCAGCGCGCTGGTGAAGGGGCGCTCGGTGCCCTCCTGGCGCAGCACGGCGAACTGGTCGTCGGTCAGCCGCTTGCGCCACTCGGCCTCGCTGTGCATCACCTCGAAAGTCGCCGTCGCTGCCGCGTGGGCGCGACCCGATGCACCGAGGCTGGGGACCATCATGGCCGCGAGGCCGGCGGCGCTCGCCTGAAGCATATGTCGACGAGTCAGCATGTCGCAAATCCTCCGCAAGGCGCGGGACCATCCCTCCACCCGGAAGCCTGTACGGGTGCGATCGTCATTTCGTTTCGGGAATAGCGTCACTCACATCGAATTGATCGAGGCGCAGGGAGCCCTGATCGAATGCTCTTCGCCCGCCGTAGCAACGGACCTTCAGCCTGTTCCGGAAGGGGACGCAAGTCTCTTTCAGGGTTGATCTGATGACGCAAAATGCATCATACTGCGGTACTTTCCACAAAATAAGAGATCTCAATGGCGCATTCCCGTGGACCGACCACTTATCGCCCCACGCTGGACGGCATCGCCAAGGAGTCCGGCGTCTCGCGCGCGACGGTGGATCGCGTTCTCAACGACCGGGGAAGCCAGGTGCGCGCGCAGACGCGACAGGCCGTGCTGGATGCCGTCGCACGGCTAAGCGCCGCCGCTGGACCAGGTCCCTCGCAGACAGCCGATCCGAGGGAGAATTCCGTCCGGATCGACATGGTGATGCCGGTTTCGCAGGACGCGTTCTTCATGACGCTTCGACACGAGATGAGCCGGCAGGCGGCCAGCCGCGGGGATGTCGACCTGATGATCCATGACGTCGCCGGGTCGTCACCGACCGAGATCGCCGGCGCGCTGCTCAATATCCGGTCGGACGCCCAAGGCCTCGGTCTGATTTCCATGGACCACCCGCTGATTCGCGATGCGATCCGGACGCTGGCACAGCGGGGTGTCAAGGTCGTCACCCTCGTCTCGGACATCCAGAGCGTCCCGAAGATCGGTTATGTCGGCATCGATAACCGGAGTGCCGGACGGCTGGCCGGCTATCTCGCCTCGACGATCGTCGGAAAGGGTCAGCACAAGGTCGGGGTGATTCACGGCCTGGTGACGTTTCGCGGCCAGGAAGAGCGGGAGATGGGCTTCCGCCACTTTCTCAGCGAACAGACCGATCTGGTCATCGCAGGCGCTGGCCAGACAGAGCCGGATCCCGGCCACGACTACGCCATTACCCGCGACCTCATCGCCCAGCATCCCGATCTCAGCGTGATCTACAACATGTCGAGCGGTAACCGCGACGTGGTGCAGGCCCTCGCCGATTCAGGGTGCGGCGACACCATCGCCTTTGTCGGCCACGACCTGACCTCCTACACCAAGCAGGCCCTGCTCTCCGGCCAGATGAACTTCGTCATCGACCAGAACCCGCGCGTTCAGGTCCGCGAGGCCTATGAACAGCTGGTGCGTGCCGACAGGGGCCTGCCGTGGAATTCCCATCCCCTGCGCCTCCAGATCATCTGCCGGGAGAACATTCCCGATGACGAGCTGTTGTGAGCGGCTGACGGGATGAGGGGATGGGCCGGGCATCGGTCCATCCCGCCCGCAGGCAGGGGCAGAAGCCCGGCCGCATCGCGATCAGGCGGCGGCTGTGGCCGGGGTCCGTTCGCCCAGCGTGACCGTCACGGGCTTGCCATCCGCCGCGACGTCATAGATCGCCTGGATGACGGCAAAGTTGAACAGCGCGCGTTCATCGGAGATCAGCGGACCCTTTCCGCCGCGCAGGCTGCGGTGGAAATAGACGAGCGGGCGATGGTGCCAGTTCGGTGAGCCGTCGATCGGGAAGCTATCCGCCGCCTCGGTTCCGCCCGCATCGCGCCGAAGCGTGACCGTGGTCGAGTTATCGAGATAGGGCAGCCACTGCCACGTCGCCGCGCCGCGAAGTCCCTCGAGTTCGAGCAGCATGCCGGGCGTGCCGTGCGTGCAACTGGCGCGCTCGTAGCTGAGCGCCACCGTGTGGCCGTCCGCCAGGGTCAGGCGCATCGCCGCGCCGACATGGGTTTCAACGTCGAAAACCACATCGGCCGGATCGGCGCTGGTTTCAGGCTTTGCCGTCCAGGCGTCGCGAATCTCGATCCTGACCGGCTGCAGCAGATCGAACAGCGTCGCCAGATCATAGACGCTCCAGTCCATCAGCACGCCGCCGCCGCTGCGCGAACGATCGAGGAACCATCGCGCTTCCGGCTGATACTCGATGCCGCTGCGGCCCCGCTGGACGCGATGGCGGCAGGTGACGTGGTAGAGCTCGCCGAGTTCGCCCTCGTCCAGAGACTTGCGGATCGCTTCCTCCGCCTCGTAGCCGAGAAAGCGCATGCTGCAATCGCCCAGATGCTTGCCGGCAGCCCGAGCCGCCGCGAACATCTCCCGGGCTTCCTCCGCCGACATGCCGAGCGGCTTTTCGCTAAGGACATGGCGGCCCGACTGGAACGCCTGGATCGCCAGGGCGGCATGGCTGCGCGGCGGCGTCGCGACGATGACGATGTCGTCGGGACGCGGCTCGCCCGACAGCAGCGATTCGAGGTCCTCATGGACGATGGCGTCGGGAGCCCGCGCCATGAAGGCGGCGATCGCCTCGGCGCTCGGATCGAAGACGTGCAGTTCGACCGGCTCGCCGAGGTGAAGGGCGGCGTCGGCATGATGGCGGGCGATGACGCCTGCGCCGATCAGATAGATGCGGACCATGACCGTCCCCTCAAGAAGCGGCGAAGAGAGGCGCGAAAACAGCCTCGGAATAGCGTCGGCTGCGGGCATGAGCTTCGACATTGCCGAGGCGGTTGGGCGTGCCGGGCTCCAGCGCATGCTCGACGACCACGAACGGCCGGACACCGTGCCGGGCGATTTCGGCAGCGATGAGCGCGTAATCGAGGTCGCCCGCGCCGACGGTCTCGTCCCAGATCTCGTTCTGCGACTGGCGAATGTGGATCTCCTCGATCCGCGCGCCATAGAGCCGGATGATGTCGAGCAGGGCGAGCTGGCTGTTGCCCGCGCCGCGATAGATCCAGTGCGGATCGAGGCAGAGCTTGACCCGCGCTGGATCGGTTCCGACCAGCATGTGGTGAAACTCGCGGGCGCCCTGGCGCATCTCCGCATCATGCGTGTGGTAGCAGAGCATCAGTCCCGTGGAAGCCAGCGCTTCGGCGAGCTCGCTCAGCCGTTCGAGCTGGTAGGCGAGCTGGGCGTCGGACTTGTCGGCCTTGCTGTTCCAGTCGATCGGGTTCGGGTTCACGACCGCCAGTCGTGTTCCGTGCTCTGCGGCCCGGCGGGCGATCTCCGTCATGTCGGCGACCGTCTTCGGCGCCACTTCCGGGTCGTGCAGGATGCCGCCCATATAGACGGAATGAAGCTCCAGCCCGCGCCGGCGCGCCGCCTCGGCGATCGGACGCACCTCGACGGGAGACGACAGAAGCGGCTCCCAGCTCGTCAGTCCGGCCTGCTCGGCCTGATCCAGCGCCCACTCCAGTGAGCTTCCCCAATCCCTGCCGTCCCGGGCGGCGATCTGCGACCACCCGTAGGCCTGCGTGCCGATCTTGAAGTGTCGTTCCATGCGTAAACTCGAAGGACCCGAAAGCCCTCGCCTCCTATATGTGGGTTGGCTCCCTTCGAAATGATACTTTTTGCATCATAAACTTGGAAAATTCTGCTGAAATCCGCGATCTTCATGATGCATCTCATCTCGAATGCATCATGATTGACACTATTTGGATCATTAAGTAAAGATGGCTATCTCAAAATGAGATGCCGCCGGTTCGCATCCGGACGGCAGAGGGAGGAACACCATGCGCTTCAGGATTGCGATCGCGGCAGCCGCGATGACGTTTGCCAGCATGCTCGGCGCTTCGGCGCAGACGACAGTCCGCATGCTCACGCCAGAAAAGAACCCCAAGATCAACGCCTTCTGGGAAAGCGTGATCCAGGAATACCAGACCGCCCATCCCGACGTGTCGATCGAGCAGCAGTACATGTCGGGCGACGCCATGATGGCGAAGCTGCCCACCATGCTTTCCTCGTCGGCGGCCCCCGACATCTTCTTCAGCTGGGGCGGTGGCGTGATGCGCTCCCTGTCGCAGACGGGCGCGATCAAGGACCTGACTGCCGATTTCGATGCCGATGGCGGCGCCTGGCGCAAGAGCTACAGCCCGGCCGCGGTCGACGCCTTCTCCTTCGACGGCAAGGTCTGGGCGGTGCCCTACAAGCTGTCGATGATCAACTTCTACTATAACAAGGACCTGTTCGAGAAAGCCGGGGTCGATGGCGACGCGATCCGCAGCTGGGATGATTTCCTTGCTGCGATCGCCAAGCTGAAGGCCGCCGGCATCACGCCGATCGCGGTCGGCGCCAAGGACAAGTGGCCGGTCCACTTCTATTGGGCCTATCTCGCGCTGCGCGAGGGTGGCAGCCAGTCCTTCATCGACGCCAAGGCGAAGCGCGGCGACGGGTTCAAGTCGGACTCGTTCGTCAAGGCCGGCGAGCTGCTTCAGAAGCTCGGCGAGGCAGCGCCGTTCCAGCGCGGCTTCGAAGCGGCGGGATGGGGCGAAACCCTGACCGATTTCGCCGACGGCCGCGCCGCCATGGTGCTCGGCTTCTCCGATACGCCGGAAAACCTGCCGGATTCCGCCACCGACAAGAAGGGCATCGGCCAGGAGAAGATCGGCATGTTCGCCTTCCCATCCGTACCGGGCGGCAAGGGCGATCCGGCCGAGACCTTTGGCGGCAACAATGCCTGGCTCGTCTACAAGGACGCCAAGCCCGAGGCGGTCGACTTCCTGCGCTATGCGACCAGCCCGGCGAACCAGGCCCGCTATGCAGCGCTGAACGCGGATATTCCCGTGGTCGCCTCGGCTGCGTCCGAGATCACCAATCCGCTGCTGAAATCGGCTGCGGAATCGGTCGGCAAGTCGCCCTTCCACCAGAACTTCCTCGACCAGGATCTCGGCCCGGATGTCGGCTGGGGCGTCGTGAACCAGATGGTCGTCGAACTGGTCACCGGCGAAATCTCGCCTGCCGATGCCGCGCAGCAGATCCAGGACGCCTGGGACCTGCAATAGCCTTCCTCGTGGCCGCGGCGCGCCGCCGCGGCCACCGTTCAGGTTTCAAAAATGAGCGAATTCGCACCATCAACGCCAGCACCGGCCAGCAGCCTGCGGCGACTGCCGAAAAGCCCGAGCCTGGGAGCGACCGGATTTCTCGTCGTCTTCCTCGCGCCGTCGCTGGTCCTGTTCACGACCCTCGTCATCCTGCCGATGATCCAGGCCGGCTGGTACAGCTTCTTCGACTGGAACGGCTATGGCGTCCCGGAAAACTTCGTCGGCCTGCGCAATTTCCAGCAGCTGTTCGGATCCTCGGTCTTCCTGACGGCGCTGCGCAACAACGGCCTGATCATCGCCGTGTCCGTGGTGCTGCAGATCCCGCTGGCGCTCTGGCTTGCCACGCTCGTCTCGCGACGCTTCGCCGGAGCGGTGTTCTTTCGGGCCGTGTTCTTCCTGCCCTTCGTGCTCGCCGATGTGGCCGCGGGCATCATCTGGAGCTTTATCTATGACGGCAATTACGGCCTCGTCGCCAGCCTCGGCCATGCGCTGGGCTTCGATCCGCCGTTCCTGCTCGCGGACAAGCAATGGGCGATCTACGCGGTCCTCGTCGTCATCGTCTGGAAGTATTTCGGCTTCCACATGATGCTGTTCATCGCCGGGCTCCAGGGCATCTCGCCGGATTATCACGAAGCGGCCGAAATCGATGGCGCCTCGCGCCGGCAACGCTTCCTCCACATCACGCTGCCCCTGCTCAAGCCGACCATCGCGCTTTCGGTATTCTTCTCGGTGCTCGGCGCCCTGCAGACCTTCGACGTGATCATGCCGCTCACCCAGGGCGGGCCCGCCAACAGCACGCAGTCCATGGTCTCGTTCCTGTACCTGTTCGGCATCAGCCGCATGAAGATCGGCTTCGGCAGCGCCGTCGGCGTGGTTCTGTTCCTTATGTGCGCCACCTTTGCCTTCGCCTACAAGAAAATGGTGCTGAAAGATGAGTAGTGCATCCGCGGCGCCGGCACCCGAGCGCGCCGTCAGTCTCGTCTACCGCCTCTATTCCTATGCCGCATTGCTGCTCGTCGGCGGGATCGTGTTCTTCCCGCTGCTGGCGGCATCGATGGGCGGCTTCAAGTCGCTCGGCGAATTGCGGACCAATCCGTTCGGCCTGCCGCAGGCGTGGGAATGGCAGAACTACTGGCAGATCCTGTCGGGAAGCGACTACTGGCGCATGCTCGCCAATTCGCTGGCGATCGGGCTGATCACCGTGTTCACCACGCTCGTGCTCGGCTCGATGACGGCGTTCGCCCTCGCCCATGCCCGCTTCTTCGGTCGCGACATGCTGCTCAACTACTTCCTGCTGGGGCTGATGTTTCCGGCGGCGACCGCGATCATCCCGCTCTTCCTTAGGATCCGCGACCTCGGCCTGCTCGACAGCTATTTCGGCGTCGCCCTGCCTCAGGTCGCCTTCGGCCTGCCGATGAGCATCCTGCTTTTCCGCAAGTTCTTCCGCGACATTCCGAAGGAGATCTACGAGGCGGCGACGATGGACGGCGCCGGCTATGCGCGCGCCTTCTTCGTCATCACCCTGCCGCTGTCGCGGCCGATCCTCGCCACCGTCGCCATCATCAGCTTCGTGGGAAGCTGGAACAGCTACCTGCTGCCGCTCATCATGTTCAATGACGGCTCCAAATTCCCTTGGCCGCTCGGCATCATGAACTTCGTCTCGGACCACTCCGCCGACTGGCAGAAAATCCTGGCCTTCCTGACGCTGACCATCCTGCCGACCGTGATCGCCTTCGCGATTGCCCAGAAGCACATCGTATCTGGCCTGACCGCCGGCGCTGTGAAGGGGTAGGGGCAGATACCGACATCTGCCTGGCCGGTTCCTGCTTCCGCCGCTTACTGCGGATCGAACCGCTGGACTTTAGTAGGCTCAAGCGCGGCTCTGGTGAGGCTGTGCAGGACTGGGCGAAGAACAGTCGATCGCTGGTCGATTGCCTTCGCCCGAGATCATCGCATTTCCGAAACTTCGCCACCCATCGCATCATCCGGACCGCTGCTGTCGCCCCCCGGGTCCCGCCCGTCCGAATGCGTGGCACTGGCCGCAAGGCTGAGCCCGGCTTGCTGAATCGGCAGGCCCGGTCACCTTACCAACAGTCCGACAGCTGCCGTCTGCACGCCTCATCGTTGCCGTCTCACCCCGTGTTACCTGCGTAGACTACGCACCCCCTCGGCCAATCCGTGCACAGTTCGGTGCAAGCAAGAACGACGCGACGACGGGATCGGCATCCATGTCCAGCGACGAGCACGAAGGAGCTGGCAGGGCGGCCGTGTTGCGGCGGTTCCCGGCCGAGCATCGAGCGATCGAGGCTCTGACGGCCCAGAACGAGGACTTTCGCGACATGTGCGAAGAGCTGGCGGAGGCGGAGATGGCGTTGCTGGCGGTCGAGCGCCTGCCTGGCCACCTTCGTAGCCAAAGGGCGGCCGAATGGCGCGCCTCGATCGAGCGGCTCGCATCCGAGATCGCCAGGGCGCTGAACGACGCGAACGTCATCCATATCGACTGGCCCGGCCATTCGAAACGAAGACCTTAGGGAAGAGCCAACGCCTTCCCGCGGCGCGACTGCCGAGCGAAGCAGCCGCCGTGATGACACCACCATCCAAGGGAGAGGTTTGACATGTACTACACCGACAATTCGATCCTGCCTGAGAACATGGAGCCGCTCATCATCACGGCGGCGCCCTACGGACCCCAATGGTTGCCAGGGGATACGAGCGACATTCCGCTGACCTGGGACGAGCAGGTCCAGGTCGCGGTGGACTGCTACGAAGCCGGCGCCACCGTGCTGCACTTCCACGTCCGCAACCCGGCGACCGGCATGGGTTCGACGAATTTCGACGAGTACAACTACCTTCTGAAGCGCGTGAAGGAAGCTGTGCCGGACATGATCATCCAGGTCGGCGGCTCGATCTCCTTCTCGCCGCACACGGACGGCGCCAAGGCGAAGTGGCTCGACTACGACACCCGCCATATGCTGACCGAGTTGGACCCGAAGCCGGAATTCGTGACGGTCACGACAGGCACGTCGCTCTGGGACATTGCTTCGACCTTCACGCCCGAGGACATCAAGGGCACCCACATGGAGGATCCCCAGGTGCAGGCAGCATGGGCCGGCATGGTGGTGGATTCGACGCCGGCCTTCTACGTCGAACACCTCAAGCGTCTTCGCAAGAACGGCATCCAGCCCTACTTCGTGCCCTGTGGCACCCAGCAATGGGACCTGATCGAGCGCTGCATCCGCGCCGGCATCTACATGGGTCCGCTGAACATGGCGCTTTGCGGCTATGGCGGCGGCACGATGTATCGCAATCCCTTCGACTGGATGCATTTTCTGCAGCGCGTGCCGCAGGGTTCGGTCAACACGTTCTGGACGAGCATGCGCGGGTTGATCTCGATATCCGCCATGGCTCTCGTGCTCGGCCAGCATGTGCGCGTCGGCATCGAGGACAACATCTGGGGCGCGGACCGCAAGCGGAAGACCACGGTCGAGCAGGTCCAGGGCGTGGTGCGCCTTTCCAAGGAGTTTGGCCGCAAGGTCGCGACCGCCGAGGAAGCACGCAGGATCATGAAGGTCGGCACCTGGTACAACAGCGTCGAGGAGACGCTGCAGAACAACGGCATGCCGCCCAGCCCCTCGGATTTCCACCCGGGCTTCCTGACGTGGCCGACGGACGGAAAGCTCAAGCCCGCCGTCGTCGGCGGCGATTCCCATCCGATTGCCGCCTGCATGATCGCACCGGCGCCGGTGCGCGCCGCGCAGGCAAAACTGAAGCTTGCGACTGCGTAGGCGGCAGATGGTTCGCTTCTTGTGGCGGTCTGCGCTCCGGCGCGGGCCGCCCGTTCCAGGGCAAGCGCGGGAGAGAAAAGCGTGGCCGGGCGGATAACCCATTTCGAAATCTATGGCGACGAGCCGGAGAAGCTCTCCGCGTTCTACAACACGCTTTTCGGCTGGCGGATGGAGCAGCTGGAAGGCCTGCAATACTGGCGCATGCACCTCGATCCGGAGGAGCCAGAGAGCGTCGGCGGGGGCCTCACCTACCGGCCGAAAGCCGACCCCAAGGGCTGGCTGCAATTCGTCGATGTCGACTCGATCGACGATTCGCTCGCACTTGCGGAAAAGATGGGCGCCAGGGTGATGCGGCCGAAGACCGCTGTTCCGCGAACGGCATGGGTGGCCGTCCTCGCCGATCCATCCGGAAACATGTTCGCCATCTGGCAGCCGGACGCGCATGCGTTTCCGATGCCGGAACCCGATTGAGGAGGGCTGAAACCATGCCACACACCTCCGCGCAGGTTGAACCTGCCAGCGAGACCACGGGCCCCTGGAGTCATGCCCTTGAACAGCTGCGCCTGGGCGATGCGGCGTGGGCCGATGCTTGCGAACGGATGAGCACCAACCCCTGGCGATCGGGCGTCCTGCCGCGCAAAACGGTCGAGCTCATCAGCCTCGCCATCAACGCCGCCGCCACCAATCTCAACGCGGACGGCACGCGCCGGCATATCCACTCGGCGCTGGCGGCGGGCGCCAGCCGCGACGAAATCCTCACGATCGTGAAGATGGCGTCGGTGCTTTCGATCCATAGCTGCAGCCTGGGTGCCCCCATCCTGCTCGAGGAAGCTCGAGCCGCCGGCGTGCAGCCGGCACCACGCGAGGGACCAGCGCCTCCAACACCCGCCTGCGACCGGATGCGCGAGCTCGGGCAATGGAACGAGGCCTGGAACCCGTTCTTCGAGCTCGATCCCGTCTGGACCGACGAGTTCATGGCCGTCGGCGCAGCGATTTACGCCAGCGGCGTCCTGGAGCCAAAGCTGGTCGAACTGCTCAGCATCGCCTTCGATGCCTCCTTCACGCACATGTACGCGCCCGGCACGCGCCGGCACATCAAGGCGGCATTGAGGCTCGGGGCGACGGTCGAGGAGATCATGGAGGTGCTGAAGCTCTGCGTGGCGCAGGGTGTGCAGGCCTGCAATCTCGCCATTCCGATCATGGCGGAGGAACTGGTGCTGAGCTCCAGCGAACGCCGCGGGATCGGCCAGCCGTGACCCTCGATCCCGCCCCGCGCGACGACGGCGAGGCTCCTGAGCAGAGAGGCCGGCTCCGGCGCCTGCAAACGCGCGCCGTCGACGAGGTGAAGCGGTTCCTCGTCCTGTTCCTCTATCTCTGGATCCTGTTCGGCCTTTTCGTCCTCAACGAGCGGATCATTCTCCAGGAGCACGGGATCAATTTCCGGGCCCAGGGCTTCGCGATCATCAACGCGTTCATCCTGGCCAAGGTCATGCTGGTGCTGGAGGAGATCAACCTCAGCCGGCGGTTCTACGAGAGGCCGCTGATCTTCACTATCCTGCGTGATGCCGGCCTGTTCGCGGTCCTGTTCATCCTCTTCCATATCGTCGAAGAAATGATCGTCGGCCTCGTCAGGGGCGAGACCATCGGCTTTCCGGCCATTGGCGGTGGTGGCATTGCCGGCCTCGCCTGCGTGTCCGTGATCCTCTTTGTCGCCCTCATCCCATTCTTCGCCTTCCGCAATTTCAGCAACGCTCTCGGCCCAGGACGCATGAAGGCGATGCTGTTCCAGACGGCAGCAAGGGTGCAGACCCATTCGCGCGGGCCTCGGTCGAACGCTTGAGGCGGGACGAAAAATGAAGGGGCTTGCGTCCCTGTCCTAGTTGGAAATGGGGCTCTCGCTGGAAGGTGGGGCTATGCCGGCTTTTCGCAGCGATTGCATCAGGTGCTCGACGTCCTCGGGACGCACCACCCGGATCGCGATTTCGGGCCTGAGGTTGGCCAGCAGCTTTGGCACATGCGCCTGCAGCCATTCCCGCTCGCGGGCGGCTTTCTCGGTCTGCCCGCTCTCGCCGTAAATCGCCGCGGCGATGATGTGATAGTTGGGGTTCCCGGGCGCCGGTGTCTTGGTGATCCACATCTCGGCTTCGTTGAAATCGCTGCGGAAATAAGCGCAAAGCGCCAGCGCCGCCTCGTAATAGGCGAGCGGCCCCGGATTGCGCTGGCGCGCGCCCTCGATCATCGCGCAGCCGCGCGTCCACTCGCCGGCCAGCGCGAGGCGGAAGCCATATTCGCCGACCAGCTCCGTATCGTTCGGATTGAGGCGGAAGGCCTGCTCGCCGACCTTCAGCGCGGCGGCGAACTCGCCATGGAAAAAAAGCGCGAACATCTCCGCCTGGAGCGCGCGGATGTTTTCCGGGTCCAGCTCGACGGCCCGCCGGGCGGCCTCCAGCGCCCTGTCGATCGACGCCGGCGATGACGAAGGCTCGATCGGATAGCGAAAGCGGATCTCGTCGACATAGGTCTGGGAAAGCAGCGCCCAGGCTGTGGCGTAGTTTGGAAACCGCTGGACGGCGTCCTCCAGGCATTTGCGAACGGCCGGATGCGTCTTGGCGTCGAGGCTGGCGCGGTAGGCATAATAGGAGAGAGTACAGGCATAGGCCTGCCAGTCGTCGGGGGCGTTGTCCTGCCGCCGCGACGCATCGGCCTGGTAGATCACGCCATAGGGCTGGCCCAGCGCGGTCGCGACCTGGCGGGCGATCTCCGCCTCGATCCCGATAAGCTTCGAGGCCTGCAAATCGCCCTCATAGCTGTTCGCCCAGATCACCGAATTCTCGCCGCGCGTCAGCACGCGGGCGCGGACATGAAACTGGTTGTCGGCCAGGTTGATGTCCCCGGCCAGGATGTAGCGCGATCCCTCCGGCGTGGATCCGGCAGGTGCCCCTTGTGGATCGCCCTCGATGGTGACGATGTCCTTGAACTTGGCGAGTTGACCGATGATTTCGCGCGTCAGCCCGCGCGCGATCGCCTTCGAATTCCCTACATCGGTGAGGTCGTCGAAGGGCATGACCGTGAGGCGAGGCAGCGCCGGCGCCTGGACCGCCGCGCTCCGCGTCCAATCGACCGCCAGCCATGTGAAGAGGGCCAGCGCTAGCACGGAAGCGATTACAACTCCCGCCGCGCGCGGCCAGAGGGAGGGAGCGACGCTCGGACTTGCCATTCGCGCCGTCGGACGCGCGTCAAACTTCGGGACGTAGCTCCCCTTCGGGATCGAGATGATCAACGGATCCGACATACCGCCGGTGACGTAATAGAGGTTCAACGCACGGCGAAGATGGCCCGCCTCGATCCGGACGACAGGATCGGAATGGGCATCGAAAGAAGCATCGCGCCCAAAGACATCGGTTGCGATCGCATAGGCCTTGATACGGTCGGCACGGCCCGCGATGGCCTCCTCGACGACGTAGGTCAGGAACTTTCGCGACCGTTCGGTGACGTCGAAATCCGGGCTTCTCAGGATTCGATCGAGTTGTGATCGAATATCGTCAGCACCGGCCTCACTTGCGCTGCCGTCCTCGGTCCCTTCGCCCGTCGATGCAAGCGGTAGGGAGACTGAGCTACTCCACCATGACATGAGCTGCTCCGCCAAGAATGATGCCGGACTCGTCGGCTCATATTCCCACAAGAAATGCTCGGCCGTGCTTCGGCTGAAGTCAACTGGGATTTATTTTGAGGTCGCAGCCTGTTGATCGGCTTACGACTTGCCTCTTCTCTATGTACGAAGAGTGGCAGTAGAAGGAACGATGCTCCTAGTTGGAACCGTAGCGTTTCCACTGCGGACCACCCGCCATACAGCTCAATATGAGCCATGGGGAGAGCAGTGCCACAACGAGCCAAGTGAGCGGTGCTTCCAGTTAGCCCTGGCTTCGGAAGAGAGAGCCAAGGGACAAAGAACGTCACAATAAGGCTCGGCAGTCGACCTTCCGCTTCTTGATGGCCGTGAGCCAGTCAAAGAGCGCCTTCAGGTTGGACAACGTATGGACGACGGAAGAGGCCGAAAGCGTCTCGGCGCCGTCCTTGGAGAGGCGCTGGTGCAGATAATCGGTGAATACCTTGGCCTGCGACTTGGTGCAGATTGTCGTCAACTGCTCGAATAGGCAGTAGAAACGAGTGCCGTCCCTTCCTAGCTGACCCACCTGTTGTCCCGTCCCAAGATCGACCAGGAATTGGAAGCTCGCGAAATGAAGCATCTTTCTACCCGCGCTCTCGCAGAGGCAGGACGTACGAAGTCTCAAAGGAAGATGCTTGAAAGAGGCGCGGCGGCCCTGGAGCGTTCCGCCGTCATCCTCGACCGCCTGGAATCCACGTTGGAAAGGGTCGCAGACGATGAGGGGCGGTTGGAGCCCCGCGCTGATGCCGACCAGCAGCCGAATGACCGCCAGACGGCGAGCAAGGTCGGCAGCGTTATGACGAAATGGGTATCAAACCGTATTATATGACCCCCATGAAACTTAACGCATCCCCGCTGCGTAAGTGCCCTGGATGGGCATGAGGAGGCGGGGTTGGAATTGAAGATTCACAAATCGGGGGAAGACGAAGCTCGGACGGACAACACCGTCGATCCGACGATCGAGCGTCGTTTGGAGACGTCCATGAAGAAGGGATCCGCGGCACTACGCCGTTCGGCCGCCGCGCTCAAGAAGATCGAAGACATCCTGAAATCCCGCCAGCTCTAGAACACCGCATTGATGTCCATCGCCAGCCTGACGACAGCCCGCCAGAGCACCATCGAGCGGTGGTTCTGCGATGAGGGCGAGGCGACCTCGTCGGGATGGCGGGGCGGGACTGAAGACGGCAGCGGTCTGGGGGCTGGCTGACGGACCCACCTCGTAAATTCCAGTCGACGCGCCATGCGCACTTCCGGATGGGCAAGAGCCTGTGGGAGATCCGCGGCGCTATTCGCAGCTTGCTGTCCTCGGGCCCCAACGATAGCGTGCGGGCCAAGATGTCCAGCCACCGACTGGGCCTAAAAAGTGATCCCATGCCGATCTCAAAAAATGCTCTGGTCCGCTCGACTGTCCTGTTCATCCTGCTCGGCCTGGCCGCGCTTCTGGCCATTGTCGCGGCGATGTTCTGGCTCGTCGGCGAGACAGACGTCAACTCCAAGAATCTGATCAAGGCGCGTTCCGAGCGGTCGTCACTCATCACCCTGCGAGGTCTCGGTCAGGACGCGGAGACCGGCCAGCGTGGGTATTTGCTGACGGGAAACCCGCTCTATCTCGCTCCATTCGAGGATGCTCGAGCCAAGTTCCCGGAGCAGATGGACAAAGTTCAGGCAGCGTTTGCCGACAACCCTGAACTAGCCGGTCTGACCGCCCGCCTGCGCGAAACGCTGACGGCGAAATTTGCCGAGCTGGAGCGGACGATCGAGTTGTTCAAGAGCGGGCAGCGCGACGCGGCGCTCGCCATTGTCGACGCTGATAGTGGTCGCGAACTGATGGACGAAGCCCGTCAATTCTTCGAGCGCGCCATCGAGCGAGCCGACCAGAGTGTCATTGCCAGCATCGAGCGACAGCAGCGCGGCATCGACCTGCTGCGATGGGTGACCTTTTTCGGTGCCTTGGTCATCCTTGTCGTCGTCGGCGGATCGGCCTGGACAGTGTGGCTGTACACACGGCAGCTCGTCGCGGCACAGCGTGAGGTGGCGATCCTCAACACCGACCTTGAAAAGCGTGTCACCGAACGAACGTCCGATCTTGGGCGCGCCAACGAAGAGATCCAACGGTTCGCTTATATCGTCACGCATGACCTTCGCGCACCGCTGGTTAACATTATGGGCTTTACGAGCGAGTTGGAGGCCAGCCTGGAGGCACTGCAGGCCTATATCGGCGAGGCCGTGCCCGCTATGGAGAAGGCCACGCCGTATGGGGAAGTGGATGAGAAGGGCGAGGCGGCGCGCCTGGCCGCCTTCGAAGAACTGCCCGAAGCGATCACCTTCATCCGGTCCTCGACCCGCAAGATGGATGCTCTGATCAATGCGATCCTGAAGCTATCGCGCGAGGGACGGCGCACGTTGAAGCCCGAGGGCGTCGATCTGCAAGCACTGCTGGAAAACGCCGGGAATGCCGTGCGTCACCAGATCGTCGAGGCGGGCGGCGAACTCATCATCGAAGGCAAGCCGCCGACAGCGCTTTCCGACCGCCTCACTCTCGAACAGATCTTCGGCAACCTTCTCGACAATGCCGTCAAGTATCGCGCGCCCCAGCGTCCGCTGCGCATCCATATCCAGGCCGCCACGGGCCCGGGCAACACGATCGTGGTGAAAGTCGCGGACAATGGGCGCGGCATAGCTATCCAGGACCACGAGCGCATATTCGAGTTGTTCCGTCGGTCAGGATCTCAGGATCAGCCCGGCGAAGGCATCGGGCTAGCCCATGTCCGGTCGATGGCCCGCAATATCGGTGGCGATATCGTCGTCCGGTCGGAACTGGGCACCGGTTCGACCTTTGAACTCACATTCGCGCGCGACCTGCACAAAATCATTGGAGCTGCATAAGTGAACCAGAAAGCCAAGCCAGTCCTCATCGTCATGATCGAAGACGACGAGGGGCATGCCCGCCTGATCGAGAAGAATATTCGCCGTGCCGGCGTCAGCAACGAAATCATTCCGTTCACCAATGGCACGGATGCGCTGCGCTACCTTCTCGGCGCCGACGGCTCGGGCATCGAAAGCGCTGGCCGCCAGATCCTCGTGCTGCTTGATCTCAACCTGCCGGACATGACCGGCATCGACATCCTCGAAAAGATCAAGTCGAACCAGCACACGCGCCGCTCGCCGGTCGTCGTGCTGACGACGACCGACGACAGCCGCGAAATCCAGCGCTGCTACGATCTGGGCGCCAACGTCTACATCACCAAGCCCGTCAACTACGAAGGCTTCGCCAACGCGATCCGACAGCTCGGGCTGTTCTTTGCGGTCATGCAAGTGCCGGAAACCGAGTAAGCGATGCCGAACCGGCCGATTTCTATCCTCTATATCGACGACGATCCGGGGCTGACGCGCCTGGTGCAGAAGGCGTTGGGACGCCGTGGCTATCTGGTTGAAGCGTCATCGACGGGTGAAAGCGGACTGGCGCGGCTTGCGTTGGGGGGTATCGACGTCATCGCGCTCGACCACTACCTGCCGACTGGCACGGGCCTCGATTTCCTGCGCGAACTCGGCGCGATGCCCGATCGTCCGCCGGTAGTCTATGTCACCGCATCCGGCGACACGGCAGTGATCGTCGCGGCGCTCAAGGCCGGCGCCAGTGACTATGTACCGAAGGCGGTCGGCGACGAATTCCTGGAGATATTGGGCAGCGCCATCGACCAGGCCGTCGAGAAAGCGAGCCTGCAGCGGGCGCGCGACCTGGCCGAACAGGAGACACGGGTTGCCAAGGAGCGCGCGGAAGTGCTGCTGCATGAGGTCAACCACCGCGTCGCCAACAGCCTTGCCATTGTCGGCTCGATGATCCGCCTGCAGGCCACGGCCATCGCCGAGCCCCATGTAAAGCAGGCGCTGGGCGAGGTACAAAGCCGGATCGCGGCGATCGCTGGCGTTCACCGCCGGCTCTATTCGTCCCACGACGTGCGGACGGTCGATCTTTACAGCTATCTCGTCGGGTTGGTCAGCGAACTCGAAACGACGATGAAGGCCTCGGGGCATGCCTCAACGACGCTTTGTCATATCGATCCCGTATCCGTCCCGACAGACAAGGCGGTGAACATCGGCATCCTGGTCACCGAGCTGGTGATCAACGCCTTCAAATACGCCTATCCAAACGGGATGAGCGGCGAGATCCGCGTCATCTTGCGGGAGGATGCCGTGAACCGGCTTACCCTCGCGGTTCAAGATGATGGCATCGGCCGGGATGTTGCCGATCAGCCTCGCGGAACTGGCGTCGGAGGGCGCATCGTCACCGCGATGGCCGCCAGCCTCGGCGCTTCGATTGAGTACTCCATGCCGCCAGGCTGCTCTATCGATGTCTCCTTCGAGGTTTGAAAAGACGGGTTATGTGTTTTTGCCCAGTACAGCGGATTAGCGCCGCCAACGCGTTGAGCGCGCTGTGGTTATGGCAGATATTGAGTTGACAACCTTCAACCACTCTCTCGGCCACCGATAAGGGCGCGCAGTAGATTTTCAGCTCTATTCCGGGCTCGACCGCCTCGAACCCGCACAAGGACCTCCGCCAGTTTCCCGCTGGCGAAGGCTTCAACAACGCTGACATGAACGTAGCTTTTCCGGACGACCGCGGGCGTATTGCCTAAATTGTCCGCCACAAGCCGCATGGCCGAGTTGAGTTGCCGACGCAGCGCACTCTCGCTCGAAGCAGGTGTCAGGCGTGCGAGATGCTCGGCGGCCAGCGCATTGGCACCCAACATGCGTAAATCCTTCGCCGAAATGTCCGCCCCGGAAATACTCCGCAGATAGTCGTTGATTTCCTGCGAATGGATGGGCCGGACCTGCCCGGCGGAATCGCGAAACTGGATCAATCGCGGACCGGCCAAAGAGTGAATGCGCCGCAGGGCTCGCACGAGTGCGGCATCGCGAAGTTCGCAATTTATGGTCGTGCCCCCTTTGCCCTTGAAGCAGAGGAGCAATCTCGAGGAGGAAAGGCGCGTCTGGCGCTTCAGGAGCGTCGCGGCGCCTCGAGCGCCGCTGGTTGCGGCATAGACCTCACTACCGACGCGGATATGGCTCTGGTCGATAATGGCCACAGCGCAGGCGAGAGCCTTGGTGCAATCCAACTGGCGCCGGGCGATGTCGCGCCGGACCTGGGCCCGCAGCTTCGGTAGGGCGGCGACCAGCAGAGTTAACCGCTCGACCTTGCGGTTCTCCCGAACCTCTTGCCACCCATCATGATAGCGGTGTTGCCATCGGCCTGCAGCGTCCCGACCGATGGCCTGAAGATGCGCGTTTTTGCGAGTTGCGATCCGGACGTCGGTATAAGCTGGGGGAATGGAGAGGCTAGCTATCCTCGCGATAACGGAAGCTTCCCGGATGCGGACCCCACGAGGATCCAGATAGATGAACCCCGTCCCGCAACGTCGTCGTCGAATATCGAGATCCTCGCCCGAGACCATGACAAGGCCACCGGCACGGATGGCGGATGACTCGCTGGGCGGTTTGGATAGATCTGACATGGGCATCTAATGCCACTGAGTTCTCACCGTTCCCGTGCTTCAGTTTAAACGTGCAACAAGGCCAGTTCGATACCGGCCAATCGCCTTGCCGCTTTCAATTCAACGCGGAAATGCCGGCCACGATGATGGGTCGCAGAGCCCCGATGGGCCAATTCTGCCTCGGCAACAATTCAGTCTACGCCTTAAGCCATACAGAACGATTGTCCTGGCCGTCTTGAATTTATGGAACGAACACCGGGCGAAGGGATTGATACCAGTAATCGAGAAATCACCCCCCAAGAATAAATTTTCGTTCTGGAGGATAGTTATGCCCACAGAAAAAAATCTGTCGGACGCTTTCTATGAAACGTTGAAGGATGTCTACTTTGCCGAGAAGCAATCTGTAAAAGCATGCAAAAAATCGGCTAAGGCTGCACAGTCGACCGAGCTCAAAAAAGCTTTTGCGGATCATGGCGAGGAAAGCCAGGGTCATGTTGATCGGCTTGTGCAGGTCTTCGAAATCCTCGGGAAGCCGGTCCGTGGAAAAACCTGCGACGCCATGGTTGGCATCACCTCCGAGATGGAGGAAGACCTTGAGGACTTCGGCGGCACGACCGCGTCAGACGCTGTCCTGATCGGCTGCGGCCAAGCGATCGAGCATTATGAAATTGCCCGCTACGGCATGCTGAAGACCTGGGCTACCCAGCTCGGAATGCAAGATGCGGCCAAGCTGCTCGACCAGACGCTCCAGGAGGAGCACAAGGCCGACGCTCTTCTCACCCAGATCGCTGAATCGGGTGTGAATGCTGCAGCAGAGAACCAAAGCGCCGGCAAGTCCGCGAGAGCCTGACCGAGGCCGCAGACCCGTCTCATCCCCCGTCCCGATCGAACACGCTTTGCCCGTGAACGGGGAACCTAAGTCCAAATTCGGAGACCATCATGAACAAGATTGTATTCGCAACCCTCATGGTCGCTGCTTTTGCAGCTCCCGCCTTTGCTGAAGAAGCCAAGACCCCGGCTGTCGCTGATGAGCAGACGAACCCAGCCGCTCCGGTGGCCGGTGCGAACAGCTTCACCGAAGATCAGGCCCGCGCTCGCGTCGCCGACGCCGGCTACACAGATGTTTCGGCGCTGGTCAAGGACTCTGAAGGCATCTGGCGCGGCAAGGCATCGAAGGGCGGAGCCATGATGGACGTCGCCGTCGACTTCCAGGGCAACGTCACCAGCAAGTAAGCATCGAGCGAAAGGATACCCCTATGACTACGACCATTTCCGGACTGTTTGATACCCACGCCGATGCGACCGCCGCCGTTCGCGATCTTCAAGCATTCGGTATTCCCCACGATGATATCAGCGTCGTCGCCTCCAATGTCGACGCGGATACTGATAGCTCGGACGTCGCCGTCGATGCCAGCGCCGGTGCAGGGTTGGGCGCCGCCTTCGGTGGCCTCGGCGGCTTGCTGGCCGGCCTCGGCATCGTCGCTATCCCTGGTGTTGGCCCGGTGGTCGCTGCTGGCTGGCTGATCGCGACGGCGGCAGGTGCTGCCGCCGGTGCTGTCGTCGGCGGTGCGGCGGGCGGAATAGTCGGCGCGCTCACGGACTCCGGCGTGCCGGAAAGGGATGCTCATGTGTACGCCGAAGGTGTTCGTCGGGGCGGCACGCTTGTCACGGCTCGCGTCGCCGACGACAAGTCGGAACTGGCGCGCGGTATCCTGCATAACGCCCGTGCGGTCGACCTTGAGCGCCGGCGCACGGACTATGAAACGGCAGGCTGGACCGGCTTCGATCCGGACGTTCCAATTCCGCGCCGCGATCGCGCCGGCCTGAACAACGATCTGGTTTGAGCAAAGCGCGGGGCCCTCGGGCCCCGCGCCATTTTCGGGGATACGGGGATGCGCGAGCTGACCGATCAAGAGTGGCAAACGCTGACGGATGTTGCCAACCCGCAGGAGTGTGTTCTGCGGGAAAAAGTCGAGCAAACCAGCGACGCTTGGATGCTGGCCACCAGCGAGGGCAGGGGCCCGAACGGCTCGGAGAGATGCAGTGTCACGGTGGGCGCCGTCGACTGAAGTCGAGGTGATCGGCCCTCTACTGAGATGTTTGGATTGTTGGTCACCGGTGCAGTCGACTGGACGATGCTGATTTCGGCGGCAGCGGTGTCGAAGGCCGAGCCGTCATGGCAGACGAGGCCTTCGGGGATGGCCGGCTTGTAGATCCTGCCATCGTCGGAGGACGATCAGGATTCGGTAACTCCCGGATGGACCGTGCTGTCGCGACCTAGCGTCAGCACCGTGTCGAACACCATAGATGTTCTTAAAGGCCCTCGCCGAGGTAGTGATCCGGCACGGACCGCTGGCCTAGGTGCGACACGAGTTGATCCTCTGCTTGATCCGGATGGTGATGGCTTCGCGGGTGAACCCGCCGAATTGCGTGGCTACTTGAAGTCCGACATTGATAGCGCTAACCATAGCGAGCTCTTCGTCGTGGAATTTATGGCGTTTTGGGCGAAATATAGGTTCTGTTAGAGGACGACAATGGCCCGCTATTTCGACGACTTTCACGAGGGCGACGAACTCTGGTCGCCCGGTCGGACCATCACCGAGGCCGATGTCATGGCCTTTGCCGGCCTGTCCGGCGACTACAACCCTGCCCACACCGACTATCAGTTTGCGGCCAAGGGGCCGTTCGGCAAGCCGATCGCGCACGGATTGCTGGCGCTGATCGTCTCGGCCGGCCTCGCCGACCGCGATGGTGGGCTGGACGGGACCGCCGTGGCCTTGCTCGGCGTCAACTGGCAGTTCAAAAAGCCGGTGTTCTTCGGTGATACGATCCGCCTGAAGCTGACCGTCGCGAGCGCGCGCCGGACCAGCAAAGGCGATCGCGGCGTGATCGTGCGCGATATCGCCGTCCACAACCAGAACGACGAGATCGTGCAGACGGGCGCGTTTACGACCATGGTCCTGGCGCGACCGGCCTGACACCTACGGGGAGGAAGCAATGACCAACGAAGCATTCGAATTCGTCGACGCTCACCATCATCTCTGGGACCTGAAAAGCGGGATCCGCTATGGCTGGCTGACCGACAAGCCTTTCCACGGCCATCCTTCCGGCGACTATTCCGCCATCATGAAGGACTATCTGGTCACCGACCTGCAACGCGAGGGCGCGCCGGTCAACCTGATCAAGTCCGTGCATATCGAGACCGCCGATGGCGAGATCGATACGGTGCGCGAGACAGAATGGCTGCAGAAGGTCGCCGATGAGCATGGCATGCCGAACGGCATCATCGCCCGCGTCGATCTCGCCGCCGACAATGCCGCTTCCGAACTGGACCGGCACATGCAATACGCCAATTTCCGCGGCGTGCGCATGCTCTCCTTCATCGGTCTCGATTTCCTCGACGATCCAGCGTTTCGCCGTGGTTTTAACGCGTTGCAGAAGCGCGATCTCATCTATGACATGGATGCCGGCTGGCCGCAGATGGGCAAGGCGTTCGATCTTGCTCGGGATTTTCCGCGCTCGACCATCATTCTCGGCCATTGCGGCTTCCCGAAGCAGCGCACCGTTCCCTATTTCAACGAGTGGCGCAAAGGCATCCAGCATCTCGCCAAGGCGCCCAACGTTGCCTGCAAGCTGTCCGGCCTTGCCATGGTCGATCACGAATGGACGGTCGAGACGATCCGGCCCTGGATCGAGGTCTGCATCGAGGCCTTTGGCCCGTCGCGCTGCATGTTCGGCACCAACTGGCCACTGGACGGCCTGTTCAGCGATTATCCGGCCGTCGTGAACGCCTATCGCGAGATCGTCTCCGGCTATTCCGCCGACGAGCAGCGCCAGCTGTTCCGCACGACGGCCGAGGGCTGGTACCGGATCTAGTGTGTCTTCAAGGGATGGCGGGCAGCCGTTATCCCTTTGAAGCGAATGGGCAAAGGTCGCGGCGACGTTAGGCGCTGCCGCGACGGATCAACTGGTGCTGGAGTACGACGCTGGCGGGCTTGTCGTCGCCGTCGAGCCGCGCCAGCAGCAGCTCGGCCGAGGTGCGCCCCATCACGTCGGGCTGGATCTTCACCGTGGTCAGCGCCGGCGTCACCAGCGAGGCGAGGTCGAAATCGCCGAATCCGCAAATCGCCAATTGCTCCGGTACTCGCAGGCCACGCCGGTTGCATTCCAGCAGCGCCGAAAGCGCCAGGCTGTCGGCCGAGAAGAAGATCGCGTCGGTCATCGGCGCCCGCTGCAGCACCTGGTCGAGGCCGCCGATGCCGTCCTGCGTGCTCATCGGCAGCACCAGTTCGATCCGCAGCGGTGGCGGCAGATCCGCCTCTTCCAACGCCTTGGCAAGGCCGATGAAACGGCCATTCGCGCGCGAATCCTGATGCGCCGCGCCACCAACGAAGGCGATGCGCCGCGAGCCGCGCGCTGCCAGCAGCGAGCCGACGTCATGGCCGGCGGCGATGTTGGAGAAGCCGGCGGCGCAATCGAGCGGCGCGGTGTCGGTATCCCAGGTCTCGACCACGGGTACGCCGCTCTGGCGCAACAGGTCCATGGCGCGCGGCGTATGGTGCAGGCCTGTCAGGATGAAGCCCATCGGCCGGCGTTCCAGCAGCGTCTGGATGATCTGCTCCTCGCGCAGGACCGAGTATTCACTGTTGCCGATGATGACGGAGATGCCACGCATCTCGAGCGTATCGATCGTCGCCTTGACCTGCGCGGCGAAGGCCGAGCTGGACAGAGTCGGGATGACGACCGCGACAACGCGGCTGCTATTGGAGGCGAGGTTCCGCGCTGCTTCGTTGGGGATGTAGTTCAGTTCGCGAATCGCGTCGTTGACGCGCTTGCGGGTCTCCTCGGTGACCATCTCCGGCCGGCCGATAACGCGCGATACCGTCTGCGACGAGACGCCAGCCCGGTTGGCGACATCTGACATCGTGATGACGCCAGTCCCGGCTGGAGCATTTCCAAATCGTCTGCGACGCATTGACAGCTTCCCATGTTGGCGCTAACAAATCATAGCAACTTGTTAGCGCTATCACAATCGTGAACAAATTACGCCGCCAGAAGGCGGCGAAAACGACAAGAGTGGGAAGAGGCAATGAGCCAGGAAGAGCGGAACAAGGCCCAGATCCTTTCGGGCTACCGCGTGCTGGACTGCACGGTTGCGATGTCGGGCCCGTTCGCGGCCCAGCGCATGGGCGATATCGGTGCCGACGTGATCAAGATCGAGCCGGTTGAGGGCGAGTGGCAGCGGCGCATGCCGGCGGGCGGCGGCGATCGCAAGATCAACGCCTCGTTCCTGTCGCTGAACCGCAACAAGCGCAGCCTGGCGATCAACCTGAAGGCAGCCGAGGGCCAGGCCGCCCTGCACAAGCTGGTCAAGGATGCCGACGTCTTCATGCAGAACTATCGCCCGCATGTGGCGAAGAAGCTGGGTGTCGACTACTACACGCTGAAGGCGATCAACCCGCGCCTGATCTACGTCTCGATCTCGGGCTATGGCGCCGAGGGCCCTTATTCGGCGCGCCCCGGCCAGGACCTGCTGCTGCAGGCGCTGAGCGGCGCGATGTATTCGACCGGCCAGGCGGACGGACCGCCCCAGCCGATCGGCCAGTATGTCGTCGACGCGACTACGGCCTATGCCGCCTTCGAGGGCGCGCTGGCGGCGCTGCTGCACCGCGAGCGCACCGGGGAGGGCCAGTTGGTCGAAGTCAACATGCTTGACGCGGCGATCTCCTTCCAGATGCAGGAGCTTTCCGTCTTCACCATCGACGGCAAGCCGCAGCAGCGTACGCAGGAACCGCACGGCCACGTCTACATCCGCGCGCCCTATGGCGTGTTCAAGGCGCAGGACGGCTATGTCGCGCTCGCCTTCCCGCAGCTTGCCAAGCTCGGCGAATTGTTCAACGAGCCGATCTTCCTGTCGATGAACGACGACGTAGATTCCTTCGCCCAGCGCGACCTGATCCACCAGCTGGTTGCCAAGCACAGCGCCAACTGGAAGCAGGCCGAACTGATCGAGGCGATGCTGGCGCTCGGCCTCTGGGCCGGCCCGGTCAATGACTTTGCCAAGACGGTCGAGGATCCGCAGGTAAAGTTCAACGGCAGCTTCGTCGAATACGAACATCACTCCGAGGGGCACCTGAAGACCCCCGGATTCCCCATCCGCTTCAGCAAGACCCCGTCGACTGTGGAGAGAGGCGCGCCGCTGGTCGGCGAGCATAGTCGCGAGGTTCTGGGTGCCGCGGGTTTCAACCCCGAGGAGATCGATCGTCTGATCTCGGAGGGTGTTATCGGCGCGCCCTAGGCGCGAGAGGAAGGGCGGCGAACGCCGCCGTCGATGAGGGAGGAATAACCATGACCTATACCAAGCGTCAGTTCATCGCTCTGGCAGGCGCATTCGGCCTGCTGGCTTCTGTCGCGATGCCGGCGGCCCATGCCGAAGGCAAGCAGATCGTCTATCTGTCGGCCGGTCTCGACGCGCCTTTCTGGCGCTATGTGTCGAAGGGCGTCGAAGCGGCCGCGAAGGAGCACGGCTACGACTTCGTCGCGCTCGACAGCCGCAACAACACCCAGACCCAGCTGCAGAACACGCAGGACGCGATCGTCAAGGGCGCGACCGGCATCGTCCTGTCGCCGACCGACTCCTCGACCGCGCCGGCCGTGCTCGGTCTCGCCCAGAAGGCGGGCGTCCCGGTGAGCTTCGCCGGCATCGGCACGACTTCGGGCGAATTTGTCACCTTCGTCACCTCGAATGACGAGGCCGGCGCCTATGACGTCGGCAAGGCGCTCGCCAAGGCGTTCGAAGCCAAGGGCTGGAAGAATGCCGAAGTCGGCATGGTCACCATCTCCCAGGCGCGCCAGAACGGCGTCAAGCGCACCAACGGCTTCGTCAAGGCGATGGAAGAGGCCGGCAACAAGATCGTCGCCCGCAACGAGATGCAGACCTATACGGCCGACGAGACCTATCGCTTCGTGCAGGACATGCTGACCGCCCATCCCGAAATGCGCGGCATCTTTGTCCAGACCGACTCGCCGACATTGGGCGCCAAGCGTGCCGTGGACGCCATGCGTCGCGGCGGCGAAACCCTGATCGGCGCCTTTGACGGCGTGCCGGAATTCCTGCCGATGATCGAGGACGGCTCGATCGTCGCCAGCGGCATGCAGCAGCCCTACCTGATGGGCAAGACGGCGGGCGAGAGCGTCATTGCCAAGCTTGAAGGCGGCAAGACGGAGAAGGAAGTCGTTCTTCCGATCCTTACCGTCAGCAAGGACAACCTTGCGACCATCCTGCCGGACATCAAGCTGACCGTGTTCGCCGGCGAACTGAAGTAATCGGCCGGTCGGCGGCCTCACCCCGCCGACCCGTCCTTCCGCGCATGCCGGCAGTGGCAGCGCACCAAGCTTTCAATCGATTGAACAACCTGCGAGCCGGGCCGCTTCGCCGCGCCCTGTCTCGTGGACCATCGGATACGAAATCGTCCGCGCACTGAGCAGCGACGATGCGAGGGAGATAGGATGATGACGAACGTCGCAACGGGCAGTGCTTCGCAGAGCGGATGGATGCAATCGGCCCGAGGGCTGTTGCTGACGCGCGAAGCCGGCGTCTTCGGGGCGCTGCTGGCGCTCTGCATCGTCTTTGCCATCGCGAGCCCTGTGTTCCTGACCGGCCAGAACATCCTCAACCTGCTGCGCCAGATCTCGCTGCTCGGCGTGCTGGCGATCGGCGCCACCTATGTGCTGATCATCTCCGAGGTCGATCTCTCGGTCGGTTCGCTCTACGGCTTCGCCGGCATGGTCGGTGGCCTGCTGATCGTCAGCGGCGTGCCGGAAGTCGCAGCGATCCTGATCACGCTGCTGTTCGGCCTCGCCATCGGCGCCATGAACGGCGCCATCACGGTTGCCGGCCGCATCCCCTCCTTCATCACCACGCTCGGCACGCTCTATCTGATACGCGGCGCGACTCTGGTGATGAGCAACGGCATGCCGGTCTCCCTGCCGCATGGCCAGGGTGCCGCCCCCATCCTGACGGCGCTGGCGCAGGGCAGCCTGATCGGCAACCTGTCCAACCAGGTGCTGGTTCTGATCGTCGTCGCAGCGCTTGGCTTCTTCCTGCTGCACAAGACGACCTTCGGCTTCCACATCTTCGCCGTCGGCGGCAATGACCGCGCGGCGCGCATCGTCGGCGTGCCTGTCTCGCGCACCAAGATCATCGCCTTTGCGATCGCCGGCCTGCTCGCGTCCTTCGCCGGCATCATCAATTTCGGATTTCTCGAAAACGTTCAGCCCGTCACGGGCATCGGCCTGGAGCTGGACGTCATCGCCGCGGTCATCATCGGTGGCACGCGGCTTGGAGGCGGCGAGGGTTCCATCGCCGGAACCCTGCTGGGTGTGCTGCTGATCGGCGTCGTGCGCAACGGCCTCATCCTGCTGGGCGTCACGCCGTTCTGGCAGACGACCCTGATCGGAGCGGTCGTGCTGACGGCGGCGCTGATCGGCGGACTGACGTCGAAGAAATAGCCATTCGAAGACTGAAAATTCGAAGAACCAAAATTCACTGGGAGGAGAATGTCATGATACGCGCTTCACTTTATGCGGGCCTTGCAACGCTCGCCATGCTGGTCCCGGCCGTTGCCGCCGACTTCACGCTGTCGCCGACGATCAAGGCTCGCGCGGAAGCCAAGGAACAGCCGACCTTCGTCGTGTCCTACCATGACCCGGCGCTGTCGGTTGCCGTGCCGATGCGCAAGGGCGCCGAGCTTGCCGGCAAGGAACTGAACGTCAACGCGCTCTTCACCGGCCCTGTCGGCGGTGGCGCCGAGAAGCAGGTTGCCGAGCTCGAGAACTGGATCACCAAGGGCGTCGACGGCATCGCCGTCTCCTCGTCTTCGACCGACGCGCTCGCACCGGTCATCAACAAGGCGCTTGCCGCCGGCATTCCGGTCGTCACCTTCAACACCGACAATCCGGCCTCGCAGCGCCTGACCTTCGTCGGCCAGGACCTCGTCTACTCCGGCGTGGTCATGGGCGAGACGCTGGTCAAGGAAATGGGCGAGAAGGGCAAAATCCTGATCTTCACGGTCGACGCCGCCGCCCAATGGTCGAAGGATCGCGAGAACGGCGCCCGCCAGGCGCTCGCCAAGCACCCCGGCATCACGGTCGCCAGCCTGGTCAACACCACCAACGAGCCGCAGCAGGTCTATGCCGCGATCGAGAACGCCGTGTTGGCCAACCCGGACATCACCGGCATCATTTCGCTCGATTGCTGCTCGTTCCCGGCCATCGGCCAGTATCTCGAGCGTAATGGCATGGCCGGCAAGATCCCGGTCGTCGGTTCCGACCTGCTGCCACAGACGCGCGAACTGATCGTTTCGGGCGCGTTGACCTCGACCATCACGCAGAACCCGCAACGCCAGGGCCATGACGCCGTGCTGGTACTCAACCAGATCTACGCCGAAGGCAAGATGCCGCCGACGCACACTGACACCGGCGTCGAAGTGATCGACAAGTCCAACGTCGAAAACCACCAGGCCGAGTAAGCCTGCTGCTTTCCTGCCCTGCCAATTGATCTAGAACGAGAGTATCCGCCGATGACTTCGATGCTTCAGCTTCGCGACTTGGGAAAGTCCTTCGGGAGCTTCTGGGCGCTGCGCAAAGTCAGCATCGACTTCAAGCAAGGCGAGGTTCATGCGCTCGTCGGTGAAAACGGCGCGGGTAAATCGACGCTGATCAAGTTGATTGCCGGCGTCTACAATCCCAGCGAGGGGGCCATCATCGGCCCCCTCGGCACCGAATTGAAAATGAAGACGCCGCGCGACGCGCTCTCCTGCGGCATCGGCGTCGTTCATCAGGAACTCGACCTCTTCGACAATCTGACGGTTGCCGAAAACATTGCGCTCGGCATCGATGACAGCGGCTTCGTCAAGCCGTCCAAGGACAAGATGGCGGCGCGGGCGCGCAAGGCGCTCGACGAACTCCAGGAACAGAAAATCCTTCCCTCGATGCGGGTCGGCGACATCTCGTCCTCCGACAAGCAGCTTGTCGCCGTCGCCAAGGTGCTGACCTGGGACGCGAAGGTCATCATCTTCGACGAGCCGACCTCGGCCCTGAACGCGGCCGAAGCCGCCCGCCTGCTGGAGCGCATCCGCCATCTGCGCTCCGTCGGCGTCACCGTCATCTATGTCTCGCACAAGCTGGGCGAGATCTTCTCGATCGCCGACCGCATCTCCGTCATCCGCGACGGCACGCTGATCACCACCCGCCCGGTCGCCGAATTCGACCACGAGAAGGTCGTCGACGCGATGCTGGGCCGCCAGCCGGCCGAGATCTTCCCGCTGCAGGTCAAGCCGCGCCCGACCCAGGAAGTCCTGCTCGACGTCGCTGATGTACATGGCCGCGAACTGGCCGGCGCCTCGCTCAAGGTGCGCGCCGGCGAGATCGTCGCTCTGGCCGGGCTGCCGGATTCGGGGCCGTCGTCGCTGCTGCGCCACATCTTCGGCATGGACCACGCGAGCTCGGGGTCGATTGCCGTGGCTGGAAAGCCGATCGGCCGCTCGACGCCGCGCGCCGCCATCCGCAGCCGCGTCGCCTATCTTCCGGCCGACCGGCTTCGTGAAGGCATCCTGCCGCTGATGAGCGTGCTGCGGAACGCCGAGGCGACCGACGAAGCCATGCATACGAGTGACGGGACGACGCGCCGGCGCAAGGCCCTGGCGGCGATCAAGCGCCTTTCGGTCCGCACATCCTCGATCCTCAACCGCATCACGTCGCTTTCGGGCGGCAACCAGCAGAAGACGCTGATCGCCCGCTGGCTCGTCATGGAACCCAAGGTGCTGATGCTCGACGACCCGACGCGCGGCGTCGATATCGGCGCCAAGTCCGAGATCTATCACATCCTGCGCGGCATCGCGGATTCCGGCGCCGCCGTGGTCTTCACCTCGTCGGACTCGCTCGAACTCGCCCGCCTGTCGGACCGCATCCTGCTGTTCCGGCACGGCAAGGTCGTCGAAGAGATCGTCCGCGACGTCACCCATGCAGAACTCGATCGCGCGATCAGCGCGGCATAGCAAAGGAATAAACGATGAAGCGCTCCGGTATTCTCAACGCCGAACTCGCCGAAGCCATCGCCACGATGGGCCATGGCGACATCATGATGATCGTCGATGCGGGCTTCCCGATCCCCGCCGACGCCTGGCGCATCGACCTCGCCATCAGCGCTGACCTGCCGACGCTCGACCAGCTCTATTCGGTGATCGCGCCGGAACTGATCGTCGAGAAGGTGATGTTCGCGTCCCAGGTCGCCGAGCACAACAAGCCCCTCTACCGCTCGCTCACCACCTGGTTCGACGAGCGCGACTTCGAGGCAGTCACCTATGAGGACACGGTCGGCCCGCTGGCGCAGAAGGCCAAGGTCATCGTCCGCTCCGGCGCGCTCGACCCCTGGGGCAACATCGCGCTCGTCGGCGGCGTTGATTACAAGGCCTATTTCAACGACCCGGAATGCGCCGTGCCGGACATGTACCGCAAGTGGCTCGACCGCGAGCCCTTCGTCCCCGGCGCCAAGCGCCGCTGATCGCCCCGGGAGGAGCACATATGGCTGAGACAGCCCTGGCCGGACGCAAGGCGCGCATCGGCATCATCGGCGCCGGCTCCTGGGCCGTCGCCAACCATCTGCCGATCTTGAAGCGCCATCCGGGCGTCGAACTGGTCGGCGTCGCGCGACCGGGAGCCGCCGAGCTCGCCAGGGTCAAGGAGGCCTTCGGCTTCCCGCACGCCTACGAGACCTATGAGGAACTGCTCGCCAACGTCGAGATGGATGGCGTCATCATTGCGTCGCCACATCATCTCCACGCCGAACAGGCGATGGCGGCGCTGGCCAAGGGCAGCCACGTCATGGTCGAGAAGCCGATGGCGACGAACGCGGCCGATGCCCGCCTCCTGATCGCGGCTGCGGAAAAAGCAGGCCGTGAGATCCTCGTGCCGTATGGCTGGAGCTTCCAGCCCTATTTCAAGCGGGCGCACGAACTGGTCGCCTCGGGCCGTATCGGCCGCATCCGCCACGTCTCGGCGCAAATGGCGACGCCGATCGAGGACCTCGTCTCCGGCGGCGAGCTTCAGGGCACCGAGAACGAGATGTTCCGCCCCGAGCGCGCCACCTGGGCCCATCCCGGCACCGGCGGCTATGGCTGGGGCCAGCTGGTCCACATGCTGGGCGGCCTGTTCTACGTGACGGACCTGCAGCCGGAGGGCGTGTTCGCGCTGCTCGGCAAGTCGGCGATCGACACCGACATCCATAACGCGCTGGCCGTGACCTTCGCCGGCGGCGCGACCGGATCGCTTTCCGGCTCGGCTTCCGTGCCGCCCGGTTCCCCGTTCCAGGTCGATATCCGCCTGTTCGGTACGGAAGGCATGCTGCTGCTCGATGTCGAGCGCGAGCGGCTGTGGCTGCGTCGCCTCGACGGCCAGGACGAGGAGATGGCGATCGAGCCCGGTGCCGGAGCCTATACCTGCGTCACGCCGGTCGAGGCCTTTGTTGACATCTGTCTCGGCGCGCCGACCGAAAACTGCGGCAACGCGCTGGTAGGCCTGCGCTCGGTCCAGGTCGTAGAAGCGATGCTCGCCTCGGGTCGGTCTGGAACTATGGTCAACGTCGTCTGAGTTGGACTGCATCAGCCAGCGGTTGTCACGTCGGGAGCCCCGGGTGATGACTGCTGTCTGGCCGCGCGTGGGAGGAGGGGCCGGGACGACCACTCGGGCCGATACGTCGTTGGGGGCGGTTCGTTTTCCAGGCGGTCAGCGGCTGAGATCGGTGCGAACGATCGGTGATCTCGGGAAGATTTGGCCCAATGCCGCCAAATCTTCCCGCCAGAAGCGAGGCCCGCTTTTTCGCCGGAAGGCGACGGTACAGCACGACAAGTTCCTGCGCCTCACACACTGAAAGTGTATGGCACACGCCTGCCGCGTGAGCTTTTTCGTCGTCGGGATTTCAGTACGCGAGAGCTGCCACGATCAACGGTTCAGTACCTTCAACGCATAGCTTCAGCCCGACTTGTTTCCCATCATCGTCCACGGCAACCAGCGTGAGATGGTCGTCATCAACGCTTTGCTTCCATTCTGCGACGGTGCCCGCCCGCAAATGAAAGTGAAAATTCTCGACCATGATGTTGATGAAGCCATTCCGCGCGACGATGTTTTCGACAACGCCCTTCCAGTTTTGCCTGTAGGCTTCGCGTTCGACCGTAACGGTCACGGGGCGGTTGGATGCGGCAAGCGCTTCTAGTGCCGTCAAGCCCGGATCCCGTGGATTGATCTCGTCATCAGGCAAGCTGAATTTAAAAGGGTCTCCGTCCAACGGGGCGATATCAAAGCCCTCAAGCGCGGCGTCAAAGGGTTCCAACCCGACAAAGCTGACAGCGCTGAAAATCGTACGACCGCTGTTATCGATGAAATCAACACGCGGATACGCCTTATCGCCGTTCATGCGGCGGCGGTCGATCCGCATGTCGGCAATCGCCGACTGCGTGATGCTCGCGTCATGATCGGGACCGATACAAACGATCGTTCCTTCATTCAGCGTTACCTTGTCGAGACGACCGATCCGCTCGTGCGTAACCCCGCCTCCCGTGGTGATGAGCATCAGCCTGTCGAGCGCCCTAAGCCTTTCGAGCACCTCGGAAGCAGATGGGAGGGCTTTTGCGGCAACAGTCTGCAATATGTCGGTCAATATTTTTCTCAGGGTTGAGGGGCGAGCCAGGCGAGGCCTCACGAGTCACGCTGCATTATCGTAATTCATGAACACAGCAGTCAAGTTTCAAAGGTCATGTCTGCGACTCGCCAAGAGTGCGCAAAAGTCAAGATGACGCCGCATGGATCACGCCAAGCTCCTTTGCGGCGCCCCGGTCTATATCGAGCGCTCGGGCGGAGGGACCGCTATGGGCGCACGTTGGCGAACCTCACGGCGGCGGATGGGGACGTAGAGGTGCGGTGCTGATCCAGGAGGGCTGGCAGCGCCCTGCCGACCAGGGAAGGCCGCGAAGGCCGGTCGCATTGATCATTGGTGCGGCTCATGAAGAGCTGGTGCCAGGATGCGGCCCTTGTCTGCCCATCGCAGAAGCCACGCTTTTGCGCTACCTTCTGAAGGCCTAAGCCAGCCAGGAGAGATGATGCCGCTTCCAAGAACGGTAATTATAGGTGGCGGGTTCGGGGGGCTCAGCTGTGCAAAGAGCTTAGGGGGTGCGGCGACCGCAGTGACCTTGATCGATCAGCGAAACTACCATCTCTTCCAACCTCTGCTCTATCAAGCCGCCACGGCTCTCGTAGGTCCGTCCGACATAGCATGGCCCATCCGCTCATTGGTTCGCCGTCACAGAAACATCCGCACGTTGTTGGGCACGGTGATTGGCATCGACCGCGGGGAACGGATCGTCCGGCTCGATGACGGGAACTCCATTGCCTTCGATTTCCTCGTTGTCGCGACCGGAGCCAGGCACGCCTACTTCGGGCATGACGAGTGGGAAGCATTTGCGCCGGGCTTGAAAAACCTCGATGACGCAACGAACATTCGCCGTAAGATTCTTGTCGCGTTCGAGCGGGCGGAATTCGAGTCAGATCCTCAAAAGCGCGCCGCACTCCTGACATTCGTGATTGTGGGCGGGGGCCCCACGGGCGTTGAACTCGCCGGCATGATTGCAGAGTTGACGCGGAGAACCTTGCCCGGGGAGTTTCGAGCTTTCGACCCGCAATCGTCTCGCGTTATCCTGGTAGAATCAAATGCGAGGATCTTGGCGACTTTTGCAGAGCCTCTCTCGGCCTTTGCGACACGCTCGCTGGCTCAAATGGGGGTCGAGATTCTGACCGGGGTAGCGGTCACCCATGTCGATGCCAAAGGCATTGCGAGAGGTGACGAGCCCATTGAGGCCGCAACGGTCCTTTGGGCCGCGGGAGTGCAGGCCTCTCCTGCAGCGAAGTGGCTGGATACACTCTCCGACCGTGCCGGGCGGGTGGTGGTCGGACCGGACCTCAGCGTCGCGGACGGCATTTGGGTCATCGGAGACACTGCGGCCGTTCAAAGCAACGGTAAGCCGGTGCCGGGCTTGGCCCCAGCGGCGAAACAGCAGGGGCAATATGTCGGCCATTTAATCCGAAGGCGGCTAAGCGGCCAAACGGAAGCGCCCCAACCGTTCCGCTACCGCCATCAAGGCAACCTCGCCACAGTAAGTCGCCGAGCAGCCATAGCCGACTTTCCCCATTTGCGCCTCAAGGGGCGGCTGGCGTGGTGGCTCTGGGGAATCGCTCATATTTTCTTCCTGATAGGTGCTCGCAATCGCATCGCCGTGGCGCTCAATTGGCTATGGGCCCATGCCACTGGTGGCCGCGGGGCGCGACTGATCACACGCCATGATGACAAGGATGCGTGAGCGCGACCGCGCGCATTGCGGGGAATGGACGTTGGCCACTCGAGCTGATTGCCGGGCGCGCTGAAGTCGCGGACGCGGCTCTCGGGATATGCAGGAGCGCCGAGGCTCCGAAATCGGCTAGATAGCAGCGATCCGCACGCGAATCGTATCCGATGGAAGAGACCCGCATGGCCACCACTTCAACTAGCGCTGCTTCTTCAAGTCAGGCTGACTCGCTCCGCGAGACAGAGCGCGGCCGGCTACGAGCATTGGTGGCCGCCGATATCGAAGGGGCTAAGAAACTCCATGCCCCCGATTTTCAGCTAATCCCCCCTATCGGCGCACCTCTTTCCCGAGACGAGTATCTGGGAGCTATTGCGACGGGGCAGATTCGGTATCTCACCTGGGACCCCAACGAAATAGCAGTACGTCTCTATGAAGGCGCTGCCATCCTTCGGTATTGTGCCCGTCTTGAGGTCGTCTTCGGAGGCCACAAGGTCCCCCTGAGCGAGTACTGGCATACCGATGCGTATGAGCACCGCGATGGGCAGTGGATGGTCGTCTGGTCACAAGCGACAGCCGTACGATGATCAGCGGATCCTTGGGATGGCCCCTGCAAGGCGGATGGTATGTCGGGAGGCGTTGACCCGTGAAGACTTGGTCGTCCCTGCCGCCCAGGCGCTGTGGCGAAGGCTGGCCAAGTCTTTGAAGACGTTCTGAGCGGCAAAATCTCCCGTGAGGAGGCCGACCGTTGGGCACGTTGTGTGATGCAAGCGGCCGAGGTCCGAACCCTGACCTTTTCCCCCTAACGTGACACGGAACGCATCTGGGCGGGCGTGATGTATCTGAATGGAGTCGACTTGATGGACGCTCCGGGACAATATCTCTACACCGAAGTGGACGTCAGAGACGCAATGATTGCGGACCTGGTCGAGCAGTAGGCAAAAGCGCCAAATGGACCTGTTGGAGACAATACGGCGCGGCTCATTTCTCTATGACGGCTTTCATCCCACAGAAGTGAGAATAGTCCTCAGCCCCACTCGATATGGAACTGGCGACTACGAAGACCCGCCGGAGATTTCGGATGATGTCCAAATTGCCACTTACTACGTTGAGTATGGCTCGACCTACGAGAAGGGTGTTTTCCATGCTGGCGGAGGAGGATTTGACTCTTTCGAAGAGGCTGCGTCTGCGGTAGCTGCGGCTGTGGGCGAATCCTTGGTTTGGTCAGCTGATTGAATTCGTCTTCAGGGAGCCGACGGAAAATGACACTAACTGTAGAGATGATGCGCGACGCCGATCCTCAGGTGGTAATTGCTTTTGATTCAGAGGGGCTGGAGATTCTCATCAGGAAGCTGACCTCTCTCCGAGACCGTATCGACCACCTGCACCTGATGACGCCTGCCTGGGCGGGTGATGACCTATCGGAAGAAAGGCGGGGCGGACCCGACTACAGTTTGGTCCACAGCCTGAGGCTGGTGAGGCTTACGGACGGGTCGTAGATTGGATTCTCACAAGCATCCGTCGGAACTGCTAGGCTTGCCGGATCTTCTGCCCCCTGTCCTGCGACGCAACAGCGTCATTCCATGTCCGGATTTGGCTCTCGGCTCGACCAAGCTGGGTCTATTCTCAATCAAGCGTTGTCAAACTGAACCCCAGCGGCGTGGCCGTAGATAGTGAAGAACCCATCTTCTTCGACATATGGTACGCGAATTCTTATGAGGAGCTCTCGCAACTCGTTTGAGCAATCCTCGATGGCCGGGCTAACCAGCATTCCAATATGACGCTTGTATTGGGGGGCTACCTTGATCCACTCAATCCAGATTCCGAGTTCCCCCTCGTAGGTTTTCCCCCAGTCGCCCCAGTAGGTGGTGGCGAGGGGAATGCTCGTAGGGTAAGGCTCGTCTTCAAACAAGTTCTTGCGTTGTAAGGCTGGCGGAAACGGGAGTTCATCGATTCCTGCGCACAGCTCTCGCCATTTGGTGTCGTTCATATGCGACGCCAAACCTCGGCTCTCCAGAATCTCCCGCAACTGGGCTCTTATTTTCGCTTCCATGTCGGTAACCCTGGTCACGCCTCATCGGCGGTCATTGGTAGTTCTGCAGCTCAACCCCGAGCGCGGCAGCTAACTCTTCAGTAGGGACGGTAACTCCCTTGCCCGATGGCGTAAAGAACACTCCAACGAGGACGCCGTCATGCTTGAGCGCCGGCAGTAGTTCATCCATGAGAGTGTCGAGCGAGATTGCACTTGGCTCATGGCCGGCCCATTCGCCAGCGGCGCAGATCTGCGCATATTCCTTGGCCGGCCAAAGCGGAAAGACGGACGCGTTGTCTTCCACAGCAGTTAGTGCCCAACCGTCCCGATAGAGGCCCCACACCTGCTGCCAGTCGCCCACGACCTTCACGAAGTGCTCGAAGCGCCGAGGACCGGGCAAAGCTAGCACCGCTTCCATCTGCTTGGCGTTCACTTTCATGCCAACCCCATCCGTCGATGCCTTGCAATGTACGGCAGAATCTATGAATTTTGCCTAGGCTCTATCGTTGATCGTCCTAGCTGCCAAAGTCACGCCACGCCCTGGCGTGAGCCAAGGACATGGGGCCGAACATTGGCCATATCTTGGTCCAGTTTCCGAGGCGGTCGGTGGTTGTCACCATGGCTTCGATCATGCCCGTCGCCACGACGGTTGCCAGATACTCATCGGTCTGGCTGAGCGCATTTTCTATGGCGCCGAAGAGCGCTTCGTTAGTTGCCATACTCACGCTGTCGAAATCTTCGACGAGGCGGTCGCCCAACGCGGCCAAGAGGGTCGTTGCTGGAGGTTCATCTGGCGCCCAATAGCGGATCATTTCCTGGTGCGGACCACGAAGGCCGGGAGCGATGTCAAGCATCTCGGCGACGAATAGAAAGACCAGATCATTCAGGATCGTTGCCCGGTGGCTGGGCGTGCTAGTCACTATCCCGCGCCTCAACAGCAGCTGAGGATGAGCCCATCGTCTTGAGGAGCGCACCAACCTCCTCCAGTAGAGTGGCTACGCGCTCCCTATCGGCGCCCATGCGAGTTTCTAACTCGAATAGGTCGATTCCGTTGCAGACCTCTGCGGTCGAATTCAGAACCTTCATTCACTAGCCTCCGTCCCTTAGTGGACGCCCTGGAGCGACGCGAGATATTGATCGATAGCGCGGGCGGTCCTTTCTGCTCGCTCGTGGGTATCATCGCATACGTCCATCCCCATGTGCTCCACCTCGATGCTCGCAAGATACTGCACGCACTCATCCAGACCGGCGTCACTCGCAAGAAGCTCTGCAGCATGAAGGATATAGCTGTCGTACTCGTCGGCGCCGCCGCTATTTCTCCACTCTTCGCCCAAGCCAATCGGGTCCCACAGAGACCAGCCGATTTCACGCAAGTGAGAGAGCTGGATCCTAGCAATCATGGTCATGAATCCTTTGACCGTCGCAGGTCACGGACAAGCTGAGTTGGAGTGATGCAGGGAAACCAGTTCCGCTCCGCCGGCAGGCAAAGGCTGTGATGGCGCGCAAGCGCGGGGACGAAGATTTGCATGGATCATCCATATCCGCGTGGATCCTAGGTTGGAGCCCTTATGTCGCGGGTGCTTCTGGCTCATGCTCGCACTGGTGGCAAGGGGCGAATGCCAAGCGATCAGCTTGCTAGGCAGCGAAGGGGGAGCGGCGTGTCAATTCGATGTGGCATTCATGGGATGCAGCAGGACGCCTTCGTTTGTCAGCACATAGTCGATGGCATGAGAGTTCGTGAGCGCATTGGCTTCATTGCCAACGGATTTGAACCCAGACAACGCGAGACCTGACGCTTGGTGCAATGCCTGCGACGAGCGCGTACAGGTCACCGGCGGAGGATGGGTTGATGGAGCTCTTTCCGGCGCCGCTTATGATGCAGCAAAGCACTTCCATACCGGCGGGGACCCATGGTCATGATACTCCCTATGTCGCCACGAAAGCCTCTTCCATGGTGCTTGGTCATCCGTTCCGGTGAGCGATGTGTGCAACACTCATCATTTGACCCATGCGCGGAGCGCCTTGATCTGGGGGCTCGAAGAGTTTGCCGACGCGGAGTATCAGGAGCGTGTTTGGGCAGGCAACGGCCGCGGCGAAATGTCCAGCTTCGAAGAGGCTCTCACTGCGACTTTCGACAACTCCAGACTGGACCAAATCCTGTACACGGGCCGTGGCACTGATCAGCTTTCCCTTCAGATGCTCGCCCTTGCTCGAAAGCTGAACATCGCTGTCCAAAAGGTCCCACAGTTGGGGCCTGCAGAAGCGATTCTTGGGCACCACGCCATGGCCGATGTCCGCCTTATCGCGAAGGAGATGCTTTCCCTCATCGAGAGCGAAGGTCTTGTGCCAATTGACCGCTCCGGCGTCTAGCTGGGCGAACTGAATTCAACGGAGCCTTCGACCGTGAGAGAACTAAGTACTCAAGAAATTCCAAATTGGCTTGAGCGATTTAACTCGTTCAATGATGGGGTAGTGAGGCGATGGCGCATCGGCCTAAACAGATCTAGCCCGTTTTTTGATATCCATATCGACACTATTGATCTTGAGGCCATGGATAGCGGATGGAGCACAGTTCACTTGATACTGTCTGATGTAGTTCATTTTGAATATTTCAGATCAAGCCAGATTAGCTACGACGTCCTATCTAATGGGCTGCATATTTTGGCGCGGGATAAGTGGATCGGGGTTGAATTTGGCGATTTCGCGGATACCCCGACTTCTTTGGACGAACTAAAGAGGTCGCCCTGCCATGTCGTCGCGTCAACCATATCATGGTGTTCGAATGAGATAAGAACGCCGGGCTGATAGAAGACCGAGCAGTTGCCGCGTGCGCGTACATGCACACGCGCGAGCCAAAAGTCACATCAGGCAGAAATGGCCTACGGAGCTTGCTAGCGGGAATTCGGGGGCTAGCCGTTCTCAGGTGGCGGCCGCGAGCAGACACGGCCATCGACTCCGCCTGACTCGGGAAACGGCATTCCGGCCTACGCCGGACTGCCGACCTGGCGTCCTTCAGCGTTCCGAACGGGAGGCCGGGAAGGCTCGGCGGTGGTCGCAACGCGGGGACGTTATGTATTGTTATGGTTCAACAGTGCGACCGCCCGGATTCGGCGGCTCAGGAGGAATGTCCGTTATGCCAACCGAACCCAATGAAGGCCTTGATCGGCGCGATTTCATGATTGCCTCCCTTGCTGCGGTGAGCGCGACTGCGGCTGGCGCCAGCAGCGCTAACGCTCAGGACGCTACACCGCCGGCGGACGGGACGGCCTCTGCTGCTCCGCATGGCACCGTCTTCACAGGCGACGCCATTCAGGGGAAGAAGGTCGTCAGCACCCTCAACGTCAACGACCTGGAGCCCGGGCAGAAGCATCTTTTGTATTTTCAGGGCGTGGAGATGCAGACCGGGCAGTTCTGGTATGTGTCGGTGGCTGTCGCGAGGGGGGCAAAGCCCGGCAAGCGCGTCGTTCTGGTGAGCGGAGTGCATGGCGACGAGATGAGTTCCATCCATACGGTTCAGTCGGTGATGAATGGGCTCGATCCGGCACAGATGTCGGGCACGGTCATGGCCGTCACGGACGTCGCCCGCCCGGCGCTAGAAAACATGCAGCGCAGATGGCCCAATTTTGGCAGGGGCAATGATCTGATCGATATGAATCGGGAGTGGCCCGGGAACGAGAACGGTATCACCGCGCCGAGCCGGCACGCGGGCCTCCTGTTCAACCGACTGCTGCGGCCTAACGCCGACGCCGCAATCGACTTCCATACCGGGACAACAGGATTCGAAGTCTCGGCATTCAATATTGCCGGCATGGATGTGCCCGAGATCAAGGCAATGGTGGACCTGTACCCGGTCGGCCAGGTTTTCGACAACCATGTCTATCCGGGCGTCCTGCACAATGCGTTTGTCGACGCAGGCATCCCGGCCTTCTGCCCGGAGATCGGCGCTGCCCGTGTGCTGGACCTCGAAATGGCCTCCCTGTTCGTGGAGGGCACAATGAACGTCCTCAAGCATTACGGCATCCTGGCCGGGCCAATGGGACGTACCGGCAAGGATGTGGGAGTCTTTATCGGCAACAGTGCGCTTCCGATCCTCGCTACCCAAGGCGGCCTGGTCGAGCTTTTGGTCAAGCTCAACGACAAGATCGAAGCCGGACAAAAGGTGGCCGTTCAGCGCAACAGTTTCGGCGAAGTGGTTGCTGAATATACGAGCAGCGTAGCCGGAGAGGTCGCAGGCCTGCGTAGCGACGCAATGGCAGAGCCCGGCAATCCCTTAGCTTTCATTCTCTTCCACAAGTCGACGCCGGACGGGGTTGAGACGTATCCCGAGTGATCCGAGGTAGGTCACCGCCATCCGCGTCGCAATGTTCCCAGGACTGACTTTGATCTGCAGATCGAGAGCGCTATCCCGCCTTTGGTCAAGTCTCGGCGTCGGTGGATGTCGCGACCAGACCATCGGCGATAGCCGCGGCGCGCAACGCGTCGTTCATTCGATCCTGCCAGCCGGGACCGTCGGCTTGGAAATGCTCGACCACGTCGCGATCTATCCTGAGCGAGACGGGTTCTCTGACATTCGGGAGCGCACTCGGCTTGATGTCCGGTGCGCGCTTCTTCTTGGCGAACATCGCCTCTGCGGCCGCGAAAGGATCCTGGGGGCGACGGGGCCTGTCTGACGACATCGTTTTCTTCCTCGGTTTCATTCCGCCGTCGGCAACGTGCGGGCGCCAGTGCGGGCCGACCGGACAAGGCTTGTCCGACGCCCGCCCTGCAATCCATCAAGAGGATTGCTGTCGGCAAAGTCAAACGCCGAGCGGGCGCATGCCTGCGATGTCGCGGCTTCCATCTTCTATGCCAAGCCACATGCTCGTTGAAGTCAATTGAGCTCAGTTCGGGCACTCGTCTCTTCTCAAGCGGAGCGCGTCCTGTGGCGCGTGCCTTCGCGGTTGGCATGGCCTACCCGCAGCCGGCTTTCGAGCCAGAGGCTGTAGCGCGAGGCGGCGTAGCTCAGGCTGAAATAGATCAGCGCGGCGAAGGTGTAGGCTTCGCTATAAAAGCCGTTCCAGTTGACGTCGGTCGCTGCCACTCGCGCTGTATTCAGGAAGTCGAACAGGCCGATGACGATCACCAGCGTCGTATCGAGGAACAGGCCGATGCCGAGATTGACGAAGGCCGGAATGACCGCGCGCAGCGCCTGCGGCAGGACGACGAGCCGCATCGTCGTGGCCCAGGAAAGCCCGAGCGAGCGAGACGCTTCATATTGGCCAGCCGGCAGGGATTGCAGACCGGCGCGGACAATCTCGGCCATATAGGCGGCGACGAACAGGATGATGGCGATTTGCGCCCGGGCGAGCTTGTCGATCGCCGCACCGGCCGGCAGCATCAACGGGAAGATCAGCGTCGAGACATAAAGGACGGCGATCAGCGGCACGCCGCGCATCACCTCGATGAAGGCGACCGCCATCCAGCGCAGCAGCCGCATCTTCGACCGCCGCGCCAGCGCCAGCGCGATCCCGAGCGGAAACGCGCCGGCAAAGCCGATGACCGAGAGCAGCACCGTCAACGGGAAGCCGCCCCATTTGTCGGTCGGGACCAATTGGCGGGTGAGCGCGCCGGACATAACCGCAAGAGCCGCGCCGAGGACAACAATCCAGACGAGGACGAGGCGGCGGTTCCAGAAGCGCGGCATGCCGGTGGCGACGACAAGCGAGCCCACCAGGGCCACGGCGATCGCCGCCTGCCAATCGCGGTCGTTCGGATAGAGGCCGAACAGGATGAAGCGGCTCTTCTCGGCGATAAAGGCCCAGCAGGCGCCGGAGCGTTCGGCGCAATCCTTGGCCGTGCCGGACCAGGTGGCGTCGATGAGCGCCCAGCGCAGGAAGGGCGCGACGACGAACAGCACGAAAGCGACGAAGCCGAGCGTGATGGCCAGATTGACCGGCGAGCCGAACAGGCCGCGCCGCCAGAGCGCCCAACGCGCCGAGCCGGTGAGCCGATTGCGTTCGGGGGAGCGACGGATGGATTCCGACAGCGCCATCGTCATCGCCCGAGCCCCTTCAGGGCATAGCGCGTATTGTAGCGGTTCATGGCGAAGGAGACGGCGAAGCTGATGGTCAAATAGACCGCCGCCATGATCAAGATCGTCTCCAGCGCCTGGCCGGTCTGGTTGGCGGCGGTGTTGATGATCGAGACGAGATCGGGATAGCCGATGGCGACCGCCAGGCTCGAATTCTTGGTCAGACTCAGATAGCTCGATGTCATCAGCGGCGTGATCACCCGCATTGCCTGCGGCAACACGATCTTGCGGAAGATCAGGCCCCGATGCAGGCCGAGCGAGCGCGCTGCCTCCCATTGGCCTTGGGGAACCGACTGGATGCCGCTGCGGACGATTTCGGCGATCAGAGCCGAGGCGTTGACGACCAGCCCGACCAGCAGCGCCGCGAACTCCGGCGTCAGCGACAGGCCGCCGGTGATGTTGAACCCCTTTAGCGATGGGATTTCGGCGCGCAGATTTCCTGTCGAGGCAAGGGTAAAAATGACCAGAAAGAAGCCGGCTAAGGAAAGCGTGGCGACGATGCGGCCGGACAGCGCGAACCGGCGTCGCAGCAGAGGCAAAAGCAGCGCCGCGGCGAGGCTGATCAGGGCGATCGCCTCGGCCGCGCCGCTTTCGAAACGGAACGCCGGGATATAGATGCCGCGATTGGAGAGATAGACGCCGGCGACCGGCTCGAAGGCTTTTCGCGCGGCTGGCAGGGCGTGAAACGTGGCGCTCCAGAAGAAGAGCTGCAGCAGCAGCGGCGTGTTGCGGATCAGTTCGACATAGGCGCGGACCGAGCCGGAAAGCAGCGGATTTTCCGACATGCGGGCGAGCCCGAGTGAAACGCCAAGAATCGTCGCCAGAATGCAGCCGACGGCGGACACCAGCAGCGTGTTGAGCAGGCCGACGAGGATGGCGCGGGCAAAGCTGCTTTGCGACGAATAGGCGATCAGCGTTTCGCCGATCTCGAAATTCGACGGCCGCGAAAGGAAGGCGAAGCCGGGCGTGATGCCGACGCGGCCCATATTGGTCGCCATGGTCTGGCCGAGGAAGCCGAAGGCGGCCAGCACGCCCACAAACAGAAAGATCTGGGTGAGCGGACGCTCACCCAGAAGGTTCTTCAGGAGAGGAGAGCCGGGCGCCGTAGCGTCCGGGCCGATCGCGGTCATGGACCCTTTGCGCCTAGCGGAACGGCGGCGAATAGAGCAGGCCGCCCTGCGTCCAGGGCTGGTTGTAGCCGCGCTCGAAGCCGACCGGCGTCGACTTGCCGATATTGCGCTCGAAGATCTCGCCGTAATTGCCGAGGTTCTTGATGATGTTGTAGGCGAACTTCGGATCGAGGCCGATCGCCTCGCCAAGCGACGGATCGACGCCGAGGAAGCGCTTGATCGCGGGATCTTCGCTGGTCAGGAAGCTGTCGACATTTTCCTTGGTGATGCCGAACTCTTCTGCCTGGATCGTCGCATAGACGGTCCAGTTGACGATTTCGAGCCACTGGTCGTCGCCGGCGCGGATGGCGGGCGCCAGCGGCTCCTTCGACAGGCGCTCCGGCAGCAGCAGGAATTCATCCGGCTTGGCAAACTGCGCGCGCTTCAGCGCGAGATCGGACGCGTCCTGCGTCAGCGCGTCGACGCGGCCGGTCTCCAGCGCCGAGACGAATTCCTTGGTGTCCTCGATGACGACAGGCGTGAACTTCTTGTCGTTCTTGCGGAAGAAGTCGGCGATGTTGAGTTCTCCGGTCGTGCCGCTCTGGACGCCGATGGTGGCGCCGTCGAGTTCCGAACCCTTCGTGACGCCAAGCGACTTGGCGACCAGCAGGCCCTGGCCGTCATAGAAGATGATCGGGCCGAAATGGAAGCCGAGCTTGAACGAGCGGGTGATGGTCTGCGTCACGCCCGAGAGGAGCACGTCGAACTCGCCCGCCTGCAGGGCCGGCAAGCGCTGCTGCGGCGAGGACGAAGTGAACTCGACCTTGTCCGGATCGTTGAAGACCGTGATCGCCAGCGCACGGCCGAAATCGATGAAGAAGCCCTGCCACTTGCCGTTGCTGTCGGGCGAGAAGAAGCCGGGCAGCGTGCCGACGCCGACCTTGATCTGGCCGCGCGACTTGATCTTGTCGAGCGTCTCGCCGGCCTGCGCCGCACCAGCCAGCATCGACGCCGAGACCAGCAAGGCGCCAAGCGTAGCGACAGTCTTCGTCACAATATTTCGATTAAAAATCGCCATGATTCATCATTCCTCGAACGGGCCATGCCCGTCTGGGTTCAATCAATTGTTGTTTATTCTGCAAACCGTGCGGCTCAGCCCCGCGAGACTTCGATGATCATTCCATCAACATCGATGAATGGCGAAGCATGGCTGCTCACGAAACGGGCAAAATGCAGGAAAATCCATTTCAATTCTTCCCGCCCAGTTGCGATCCTGTTCCCGCCCTCGCCCCGACGAACTGGAATGCCGCGGCGGCCATCGTCAGCGCGGCTCCGGCCCAGAACAGTCCTTCCCAGTAGCGGGTGATGCCAAACCAGTGACCTGCGCCGCAGAGCGACATGGCGAGCGAGCAAAGGTCCGAGGTGTTGACGAGGCAAGGCACCGCCGCCTGGATCGAAAGGCTGGTATTCGCCGCCACATTGCCAAAGACGAGACCCCACCAGGCGAGTGCGACGACGAGCGACACGATCCCGGCGAAAAGTAGCGTCGTTGCAACGACATCGCTCCGGGAAACGCGCTGGCTCATATCGCCTCGCTGACGCCGAGAAGCTGCAGGATCTCGCGCCGCAGCGCGATCAGCTCGGCGCCGCCGCGATGGCGCGGATGGGGAAGCTCGACGCGCCGCTCGCCAAGGATGCGGGCCGGCCGATCGCTAAAGATGATGACGCGATCGGCGAGCAGCAGCGCCTCCTCGACATCATGGGTGACGAGCAGCGCGGTGAAGCCGGATTGCTGCCAGAGCGACAGCAATTCGCCCTGCATGGTGAGGCGGGTCAGTTGGTCGAGCTTGCCGAGCGGTTCATCGAGCAACAGCAGGCGCGGATCGTTGACGAGCGCGCGGGCAAGCGCCGCACGCTGCGCCATGCCGCCGGAAAGCTGGTGCGGAAAGGCGTCGGCGAATTCGGTCAAGCGCACGCGGGCGATCGCCTCGTCGATGCGGTGGCCTTCCGTCTTGAGCCGGCCCTGCGCCTCAAGCCCGAGCGCAACATTGCGGCGAACAGTGCGCCAGGGGAACAGCGTCGGATCCTGAAAAACCAGCACGCGGGATGGATCGGGTTTTTCCACCGGCACGCCATCGGCGAGCACGCTGCCCGTCTCCGGCTGTTCGAGCCCGGCGACGAGGCGCAACAGCGTCGACTTGCCGGAGCCGGACGGACCGAGCAGCGCCACGCAGGTGCCCGGCTCGATGACGAGGTCGATGTTTTCCAGCACCGCCAGCCGGCCGGATGGCAGGTCATAGGCGTGCGAGACGTTGCGCAGTTCGATGGCGAGGCCGGTCGTGACAGGCTCAGGAGCCGAGGCGAGGACCGCTACCATTGCACGATCCCCTTCTGCCAGCCGAGCAGGCGGTCGCGTCCGACGAAGAGCAGCTTGACCAGCCCCGAGCAAAGCAGCGCCATCAGGATCAACGCGGCATAGACATTGGCATAGGCCGAATAGGCGGTCTGGAACTGCAGATACCAGCCGAGCCCGTATTTGGCGCCGAGCATCTCGGCGATGACGAGGACGGCGAAGGAGGAATAGAGGCCCATGAACAGGCCGACGAAGACGTTGGGCAGCGCCGCCGGGATCGCCACCTTCAGCACGAGGAAACGCCGGTCGGCGCCGAGCGTTCGGGCGACGTCGTAAAGCGAGCGGTTGACTGAGGCGACGCCGGAGGCGGTCAGGATGATCACCGGAATGCCCGACGCGAGCGCCACCAGGAAGATCGACGCGCCGAAGGTGGTCGGGAAGATGAAGAAGGCGCTGGGGATCCAGGCGCTGGCAGGCACCGGTCCGATCAGTTTCAGCAGCGGCATGCCCCAATAGCTGAAGCGCTTCGACCAGCCGAGCGCGACGCCGACGATGAAGCCGATGGCGATACCGGAGAAAAAGCCGAGGCCCCAGAGGCGCAGCGAATAAAGCACGCAGACCAGCAGCCGGTCCCAGTCCGTCAGATAGACATGCAGCAGCCCCTGCGGAGGCGAGAAGAACGGTTTTGGCAGCCAGCCGAGCTTGGCGGTCGAGACCTCCCAGGCGGCCAGCCAGAGGCCGAGCGCGATCCACCACGGTCCGTAATGGACCAGCTTGCGGCCGATGGCGCCGAGACGATGGACGGTGAAGGCGAGCTCGAGGAAAGCGCCGGCGCCGATCACCAGCAGCAGGGCGAACAGCTTCGTCTGGCCCCAGGGCACGACATCGGTGAAGCCGACCGTGACGGCCGCCGCCAGTAACCAGCTTGCCGCAGCCAACAGGCCATTGCGCCAGATGTCGCCAAAAAGTGCCGAAGACGCGAGCGCGCCTCCGGCTGTTTGCGTGGTGTCGGCCATGTCTCGCTCAGGCGAGCAGATTGGCGGTGACGCGCTGTGCCAGTTCGGCCGGGTCGGTCGAGGCGTCGATCACCTTGATCAGTTGCAGATCCTCGGCCGCCCATTTTACCTGCTCGACCAGTTCCGGACCGATCGGGTGGATGTGATAGACGAAGGAACCGAGATCGTCGGAGAGATCGGCCAGTTCCAGATCGGGCTTGAGGTTTTCGAGATACCACTTCGCCACTTCTTCCGGATGCTTGCCGGTATATTCGTGGATCTCGATATTGGCCTCGGCCAGACGACGAACGGCGTCGCGGTTGGCTTCCAGGAACGGGCCGTTGACGCCGAGCACGCAGCAGACCTTGTCGGCGAAGATGCCGGTCTGGGTGTTGGCGATCTCGACCAGGTCGTATTTCTTCTTGAGCGAATAGGCCCAGGGATCGAGATGGGCGAGCGCATCCGCCTCGCCGCGATCGACCGTCGCGCCGACGAGATCGAACGGCACGGCCTTCCAGTTGACGTCCTGCTCGGGATCGATGCCGGCGCGGGCGAGCGCGATCTGGAACGAGTGCTTCGGCGGGCTGGCCGGGTCATAGCTGACGATGGTCTTGCCCTTCAGCCCTTCCAGCGTGGTGATGCCGGATGCCTTCGAAGCGAGGAGGCGGGTGCAGCCGCCATGCGAGCCGACGAAGAGCTTGACGTCTAGACCCTGCTCCAGCGGCTTGACCCAGTCGAGCAGCAGGCCGGCGCCGGCATCGGCCTTGCCGGTCGCCAGTGCCTGCACCAGCGTCTGCCCGCTGGCGCCCTGGTAGAACAGCTCGACATCGAGATCGTGCTTTTCGTAGATGCCCTTGGCGACGCCGAAGGCGATCGGCGAATGGCAGGCGGCAAACTCGGTCCAGGCGAGCCGGATCTTGGTGCGGTTGCCGGCGCGGGCCGAGAAGGTCGGCGCGACGCCGAGGAAGGCGGCGCCGGCCAGCACGCCGCCCCCTGTCAGGGCCGTGCGCCGTGAGATGCGGCGACCGAACAGCGAAGGCTTCTTTCCGTCGAGAATGCTCATGGCGATTTCCTGAAAAGGGGGTGGCAATGTCCTGAAAGGGTGGTGGGTCAGGCGCGGTCCAGCGCCTGGGCGAGGTCGGCGATGATGTCGTCGGGATGCTCGATGCCGATCGAGAGGCGCACATAGCCGGGCGTCACGCCGGTCGCGAGTTGCTCCTCGACGGAAAGCTGCGAATGGGTCGTCGTCGAGGGATGGATGGCGAGCGAGCGCGCATCGCCGATATTGGCGACGTGATAGAAGAGCCGCAGCGCGTTGATGAAGGCGCGCCCGGCATCCCGGCCACCCTTGACCTCGAAGCCGACCAGCGCACCCTTGCCGCCATTCAGGTAGCGATCGGCCCGTTCCTTGGCGACGCCGCTCTGCAAGCCCGGGAAGATCACTTTCTCGACCTTGGGATGGGCCTCGAGGAAGCTTGCGACCTTGATGGCGTTTTCATTGTGCTGGCGGATGCGCAGCGGCAGCGTCTCCAGCCCCTGGATGAACTGGAAGGCGGCAAAGGGCGAGATCGCCGCGCCGATATCGCGCAACAGCACGGCGCGGGCGCGCAGCACATAGGCGATCGGACCCAGCGGCTTTGCCTTCTCCAGCCAGGTCGCGCCGTGATGGCTCGGGTCCGGCTCGTGCAGATTGGGGAAGCGCTCCGGATGGTCCGCCCAGGGGAAATTGCCGCCATCGACGATCAGCCCGCCGATCGTCGTGCCGTGACCGCCGATATATTTCGTTGCCGAATAGACGACGATCGCCGCGCCATGATCGAGCGGACGGATGGTGAGGGGTGCCGCCGTGTTGTCGACGATCAGCGGCACGCCAAACGAACGGCCGATGGCGGCGACCTCGGCGATCGGGAACACTTCGAGACGCGGATTGGGCAGCGATTCCGCGTAATAGGCGCGGGTGCGGCTGTCGGTGGCGCGGCGGAAATTCTCCGGGTCGGACGGATCGACGAACCGCGTCTCGACGCCGAGATTCTTCAGCGTCGCGTTGAACAGCGCATAGGTGCCGCCATAGAGGCCGGTCGAGGAAACGATGTTGTCGCCCGGCCGGGTCAGGTTGAGGATCGAATAGGCTGAAGCCGCCTGGCCGGAAGCGAGCGCCAGCGCCGCGACGCCGCCCTCGATCGCCGCGATCCGCTGCTCCAGCGCGTCCTGCGTCGGGTTGCCGACGCGGGTGTAGATGTAGCCGAGTTCGTCCAGCGCGAAGAGCCGGTCGGCGTGGTCGGTGTCCTGGAACTGGAACGAGGTGGTCTGGTAGATCGGCACGGCGACGGCGCCGGTCGCCGGATCGGCGCGATAGCTTCCGCCATGCACGGCGATGGTCTCGAAGCGCTTGGTCTCGAATTTGGTCGGCTGGAAGGTCATGGTGCGTCTCCGGCTGCCGAGGGAATTTGGATGGAGGGACTAGTAGGCCGAGGCAGGTTCGCGCTTGGCCTTGGCGTCGATGAGATCGGCGTAGTGGCGCTCGGCCACGTCGGGATGCGAGCGCAGGCGTCCCTTGAGGTAGTTCTGGCCGATCTCGCGGAAGAGCGGATTGAGTGGGTCGGCGGTCGGGCCGAGCGCTTGCGCCGCGAGATCCGCGCCGAGATCGAGCAGCGGGATATGCGCGTCGAGGGCGGCGCCCAGGAAGAAGGCGACCGAGAGCCGGTCCTTGCCGGCCGGTGGCGTCACGACGCGGTGGACGGTAGCGCGGAGGAAGCCGTTCGAGGCCATCTCCAGCACTTCACCGATATTGACGATGAAGGTGCCGGGGACCGGCGGCGCATCGATCCAGGTGCCGTCATCGGCCTCGACCTGCAAGCCGCCCTGCACATCCTGCAACAGCAACGTCAGGAAGCCGCCATCCTTGTGCGCGCCGACGCCCTGGTCGCCGCCGGTGGCGTCGCGGCCGGGATAGCGGATCAGCTTGATGTGCTGGATCGCGCCTGTCTCGTAGATCGGCGCGAAAACGTCCTTGTCCTGCCGCAGCGCCAAAGCGAAGGCTTCCAGCACGCGGATACCGAGATCGGTCAGTTGGCGCTGCCATTCGAGCACGACAGGCTTCAGTTCCGGCAGCGTCGCCGGCCACTGGTTCGGTCCCTGCAAGCGCGCCCAGTCCGGCGTGCCCGGCGTGCGCGGCAGCACATCGCGCTCGGATGAAAAGTCGATTTGCTCGCGCCAATCGGCCTGGCCGCGCGTCACCTCCAGCCCAACCCGCGTATAGCCGCGGAAATGGGGCGAGTTGGCCATTTCAATCGCCAGCTTGTCTTCATCGGGCAACTGGAAGAAGCGTCGCGACAATTCTACAATCTCGCGAGTAATATTTTCGGAAATTCCATGTCCGGTCAGGTAGAAAAAACCAACATCGCGGGCCGTTACGCGAAGTTCTTCGAGAAATTTGTCTCGTTCAGCCGGTCCGGCGTCAAAGCGGGAGATGTCGAGAGTCGGCAAGGTCTTGGCTGATGTCATTTTTATCGTCCCGTGGCGCGGCCGGAATTTTCAAAGGCAGCATCAAATTCGAGACAATCTTAGAACTGCCAGTCAGGCAGTGAAGAAACGCCATTCTCTTGTTGTCGCGTCGCGGAGATCATTGTGGCCGTGAACGGCGGTCGGCGCGCAAGGACGCGCGAGCACCGGCGTGGCGACGGTCGACGATCACGGTGGTTTGTCGGCCAACATCAGGTTGGGATCTGCCGCGCCGGGCAGACGCACTCCGGCAGAACTGGTGTTGCGAGAAAGGGAACCGGCGGCGACGCCGGTTCCCTTTCTAAGTCAGGCGGCCTCGTAGCCGAGGATGCCCTTGGTCTCGAGGAAGTCTTCCAGGCCGTATTCGGCATATTCGCGGCCGTTGCCGGACTGCTTGTAGCCGCCGAACGGGATGCCCGAATCCCAGGCCGGATAGTTGATGTGGACGGCGCCCGCCCGCATTTTGGTCGCGGCGTCGCGCGCCGTCTGCAGATCGGCCGACTGGATGTAGGCGGCGAGGCCGTAGACCGTGTTGTTGGCTTCCTCGATCGCCTCTTCGACGCTGTCATAGGGCAGGATCGAAAGCACCGGCCCGAAGATCTCTTCGCGAGAAATCCGCATGTCCGGAGTCACGTCCGCGAAGACGGTCGGGCGGATGTAGTAGCCGCGGTTGAGATCGGCCGGGCGGCCGGGACCGCCGGCAACCAGCGTCGCGCCCTCGGCGATGCCGCTTTCGATCAGGCTCTGGATCTTGTCGTATTGCACCTGGCTGACGACCGGGCCGAGCTTGGTGTTCGGCGCATCGGCCGGGCCGACGACGAATTTCTCGGCCGCCTCGCGGGCATAGCCGATGACTTCATCCTGTCGGTCGCGCGGCACGAACATCCGCGTCGGCGCGTTGCAGGACTGGCCGCTATTGCCGAAGCAATTGGCAACGCCCTTCGGCACGGCGACGGAGAAATCCACATCCGGGAACAGGATGTTGGCCGACTTGCCGCCCAGTTCCTGCGCCACGCGCTTGACCGTTTCGGCTGCGGCCTTGGCCACCAGGATACCGGCGCGGGTCGAGCCGGTGAACGACATCATGTCGATGTCGGGATGGCTCGAAAGCGCCTCGCCGACCGTCGGGCCATCGCCATTGACGAGGTTGAACACGCCGGGGGGGACGCCGGCCTCGTCGAGGATCTCGGCGAAGATGATGGCGTCGAGCGGCGCGATCTCGCTCGGCTTCAGCACCATGGTGCAGCCAGCGGCCAGCGCCGGCCCGACCTTGCAGGTGATCTGGTTCAGCGGCCAGTTCCATGGCGTGATCAGGCCGACGACGCCGATCGGCTCCTTCACCACCAGCGAGGTGCCCTTGGCGTGCTGGAACGAAAAGTCCTTCAGCACCTCGATGATCTTCTCGAGATGGGCGCGGCCGATGCCGACCTGGCTGTCGAGCGCGAAGGGAAGCGGCGCGCCCATCTCGCGAGAGATGGCATAGGCGAGGTCGTCGGCGCGCTTGTTGTAGACGGAAAGGATGCTGCGCAGCAGCTCCAGCCGTTCGGCCGGCTTGGTGAAGCCGAAGGTGGCGAAGGCGCGTTTGGCGGCGGCGACGGCCTTGTCGACATCGGCCTTCGAGCCCAGCGAGATCTGCGCGAAGGCGTCCTCGTTGGAGGGGTCGATCACGTCGATGACCTTCGGAACGACCGGGTCGACCCAGGCACCATCGATATAGAACTGCAACTCGTGCGACATGGAAATCCTCCCGTTGGTTCCGTTGGCTTACAGTTTGGCGACGGACCGATCGATGTTCAACCGCCTATCGCACCCGAGGCATTCTTGCCGGGAGGTAGTCGGGTCATGCCTGCCTTCTATGGCTGGGCACCGACTGGGGATGTCCGGGCATTCCCGCCAATTCCTATAAGATTTTTATATCTTAGCCGCTTGGCCGCTCTCGAACGCCTATGCGGTTCGAGGCCATATTCCCTGCAGACTTTCATCAAGGTGGCAGAGCCTGGCGCAGTCGATGCGCCGGTCCTTGCCGCTATCGATCGTCGTCGGGGCGCACGCGATGCGTCGAGACGATGCGAAAACTGCAAGGAGCCATGATCATGGACTTTATCGTCGTGGGGATAGGCGTCGTTTTCTTCGCCATATCCTTCTTCTACGTCCGCCTCTGCGAAATTCTATAGCCGGAGGAGAGAGTTATGTTTGTTGATTACATGCTTGGCGGCGCCGTCACGGTGTTCCTGCTCATCTACCTGACCTACGCGCTGGTGCGCCCGGAACGGTTCTGATCGCCGGCGCGCGATCTCCCTCTCAAGGCGCCATTCTCGGAAAGCACGTCAAATGACCGTCAACGGTTGGATACAGATCCTGGTCTTCTGCGGGATCATCATCGCGCTCGTGAAGCCGCTCGGCGGCTACATGACCCGCGTCTTCAACGGCGAGCGCACGATACTCTCCATCATCTTCGGGCCACTCGAGCGCGGGCTGTATAAGCTTGCCGGGACCAGCGACCGCGAGGAGCAGCACTGGACCACCTATACGGGCGCGTTCCTGCTGTTCAATTTCGCCGGCTTCCTGCTGCTTTACGTGATGCAGCGGGTACAGGGCTCACTGCCCTTCAACCCGGCCGGCATGGGCGCCGTGCCGCCGGAGCTCGCCTTCAACACTGCCACCAGCTTCGTCGCCAACACCAACTGGCAGAACTATGGCGGCGAAAGCACGATGTCGTATCTCGTGCAGATGGCGGGGCTGAACGTCCAGAACTTCGTCTCCGCCGCCTCGGGCATCGCCATCGCCATCGCGCTGATCCGCGCCTTCTCGCGCAAATCGGGCAAGACGCTCGGCAATTTTTGGGCCGACCTCGTCCGCGCCACCCTCTATGTGCTGCTGCCGATCTGCGTCGTCGGCACGCTGGTTCTGGTCTGGCAGGGCGTGCCGCAGAACCTCAATCCTTATACTGTCGCCACCACGCTCGAAGGCGCGCAGCAGACCATCGCGCAGGGGCCAGTCGCCTCGCAGATGATGATCAAGCATCTCGGCACCAATGGCGGCGGCTTCTTCAACGCCAACGCCGCGCATCCGTTCGAGAACCCGACCGCATTCGCCAATTTGATCCACATGGTGATGATCTTCGCCATTGGCGCGGCGCTGACCAACGTCTTCGGCCGCATGGTCGGCAGCGAGAAGCAGGGCTGGGCGATCCTCGCCGCCATGGGCGTGCTGTTTATCGCCGGCGTCGTCATCTGCTACTGGGCGGAAGCTGCAGGCAATCCGCTTGTCCATGCCCTCGGCATCGACGGCGGCAACATGGAGGGCAAGGAGGCGCGCTTCGGCATTGTCCTCTCGGCGTTGTTCGCCGTCGTGACCACGGCGGCTTCCTGCGGCGCGGTCAATGCGATGCATGACAGCTTCATGGCGCTCGGCGGCATGATCCCGATGATCAACATGATGCTGGGCGAGATCATCGTCGGCGGCGTCGGCGCCGGATTCTACGGCATCCTGCTGTTCATCATCATTGCGATCTTCGTCGCGGGTTTGATGGTCGGTCGTACGCCAGAGTATCTCGGCAAGAAGATCGAGGCCAAGGAGGTCAAGATGGCGATGCTCGCCGTGCTTTGCCTGCCCTTGACCATGCTCGGCTTCACGGCCATCGCCATCGTGCTACCGACCGGCCTTGCCTCGATCGCCAATCCTGGTCCGCACGGCTTCTCCGAGGTGCTCTATGCCTATACCTCGGCGGCGGCCAATAACGGCTCGGCCTTTGGCGGCCTGTCGGGCAATACGCCCTGGTACAATCTGACCCTCGGCCTGGCCATGCTGATGGGCCGCTTCCTGGTCATCATCCCGGCCATGGCGATCGCCGGGTCGCTGGTGACGAAGAAGGTCTCGCCCGCTTCCGCCGGCACCTTCCCGACGCATGGGCCACTCTTCGTCGGCCTGCTGGTCGGCGTCATCCTGATCGTCGGCGGACTGACCTTCTTCCCGGCGCTGGCGCTGGGCCCGATCGTCGAGCACCTCGCCATGATCCAGGCACCGGGACTGTGAGGAGACACCATGAGCTATCGTTCGTGGCTAGCCACTCCGCACCTCGTCCGGTCTCTCCGTTCCCCTCGCGCCGGTTTGGCGCGGGGGGAGGGCGGAGCACCCCGCGCGTCCACCCTCATCCTGGGGCTGACCCTGGCGCTGTTCGCAGTCGCGCTGGTCGTTGAACTTTTCATCCGGTCGATCGCGGCGAGCTGAAGCTCGGACCGCCTGTCACCGGAACACCAAGCTGGAGTCTCCTATGAGCCAGTCCAAATCCGCGAGCATCATGGACGCTCGCATCCTCGTTCCTGCCATTAGCGGCGCGTTCAAAAAGCTCGATCCGCGCAGCCTGGCGCGCAACCCGGTGATGTTCGTCGTCGCCGTCGTGTCGGCGCTGACAACCATCCTGTTCCTGCGCGATCTCTTGACCGGCGGCGCCAATCTCGGCTTCTCGCTGCAGATCGTCATCTGGCTGTGGTTCACGGTGCTGTTCGCCAATTTCGCCGAGGCCGTCGCCGAAGGGCGCGGCAAGGCGCAGGCGGAATCGCTCCGCCGTACCCGCACCGAGACGCAGGCCAAGCTGCTTTCCGGCAGCGAGCGCGACGCATTCCGGCTCGTGCCCGGCACCAGCCTGAAAGTCGGCGATGTCGTGCTGGTCGAGGCCGGTGACATCATCCCGTCCGATGGCGAGGTCATCGAGGGCGTCGCCTCGGTCAACGAGGCGGCGATCACGGGTGAGTCCGCCCCCGTCATCCGCGAATCCGGCGGCGACCGCTCGGCCGTCACCGGCGGCACGCAGGTGCTGTCCGACTGGATCCGCGTCCGCATCACCGCCGCCGCCGGCTCGACCTTCATCGACCGGATGATTGCGCTGGTCGAGGGTGCCGAACGGCAGAAGACGCCGAACGAGATCGCACTCAACATCCTGCTCGCCGGCATGACGCTGATCTTCGTGCTCGCCGTCGTCACCATCCCGAGTTTTGCCAACTATGCCGGCGGCTATATTCCGGTCGTCGTGCTGGTGGCGCTGTTCGTCACCTTGATCCCGACGACCATCGGCGCGCTGCTTTCGGCGATCGGCATCGCCGGAATGGACCGGCTGGTGCGCTTCAACGTGCTTGCCATGTCGGGCCGCGCCGTCGAGGCGGCCGGTGATGTCGACACGCTGCTGCTCGACAAGACCGGCACGATCACGCTCGGCAACCGCCAGGCGACCGAGCTTCGCCCGGTGCGCGGCGTCACCGAGCAGGAGTTGGCCGACGCGGCGCAACTGGCCTCGCTCGCCGACGAAACGCCGGAAGGCCGCTCGATCGTCGTGCTCGCCAAGGAGAAATACGGCATCCGCGCCCGCGACATGCAGAGTTTGCATGCGACCTTCGTGCCGTTCACGGCGCAGACCCGCATGAGCGGCGTCGATTTCGATGGTTCGTCGATCCGCAAGGGCGCGGTCGAGGCGGTGCTGAAGCATGTCGACCTGGCAACGGTCGCCACCGGCGGCAACCGGGCAAGCGCCAGCACGATCCGCGAGATCCAGACGATCGCCGACGACATCGCCAAGTCGGGCGGCACGCCGCTGGCCGTGGTTCGGGATGGTCGCCTGCTCGGCGTTGTCCACCTCAAGGACATCGTCAAGGGCGGCATCAAGGAGCGTTTCGCCGAGCTTCGCCGCATGGGCATCCGCACTGTGATGATCACCGGCGACAACCCGATGACGGCGGCGGCCATCGCGGCCGAGGCGGGTGTCGACGACTTCCTCGCCCAGGCGACGCCCGAGATGAAGCTGGCGCTGATCCGCGAGGAGCAGGCCAAGGGCAAGCTGGTAGCGATGTGCGGCGACGGCACCAACGACGCTCCGGCGCTGGCGCAATCCGATGTCGGCGTGGCGATGAACACGGGTACCGTCGCGGCGCGAGAAGCCGGCAACATGGTCGATCTCGACAGCGATCCGACAAAACTCATCGAGATCGTGGAGATCGGCAAGCAGTTGCTGATGACGCGCGGCGCGCTGACCACCTTCTCGATCGCCAACGACGTCGCCAAGTATTTCGCCATCATCCCGGCGATGTTCCTGGCCTTCTACCCACAGCTCGGCGCGCTCAACATCATGGGCCTCGCAACGCCGCAAAGCGCGATCCTGTCGGCGATCATCTTCAACGCGCTGATCATCGTCGCGCTGATCCCGCTGTCGCTGAGGGGCGTCAAATACCGGGCCGTCGGCGCCGGAGCCCTGCTGTCGCGCAACCTGCTGATTTACGGGGTCGGCGGTCTCATCGTGCCATTTGCCGGCATCAAGGCCATCGACATGGCCATCACCGCCCTTGGCCTCGTCTGAAGGATATTCCCATGTTGAAACAGCTTCGCCCCGCGATCTTCATGATCGTCGCGCTCACCATCATCACCGGCCTGATCTATCCGCTGGGCATGACCGGCATCGCCCAGGCGCTGTTCCCGCACCAGGCCAATGGCAGCCTGATCGAGAAAGACGGCAAGGTGATCGGTTCGGAACTCATCGGCCAGAACTTTACCTCCGAGCGCTATTTCCACGGCCGTCTCTCGGCCGCCGGCAAGGGCTATGACGCGGCCGCCTCCGGCGGCTCCAATCTCGGCCCGAGCAACCCGGCCCTGATCGAGCGCATCAAGGCCGATGTTGAAAAGCTGAAGGCGGAAAACCCGAACGCCGCCGTGCCGATCGACCTCGTCACTACCTCGGGCAGCGGCCTCGACCCGGACATCTCGCCGGAGGCTGCCTTGTTCCAGGTGCCCCGCGTCGCCAAGGCGCGCGGGCTGGACGAAGTCACGGTCAAGGCGTTGGTCGACAGCCATGTCGAAGGCCGGCAACTCGGCTTCATGGGCGAGCCGGTCGTCAACGTACTCGCCTTGAACCTTGCGCTGGACGCTGCCGGCGCGCAATGACAGGGAGTGTCGGAACCTGTGCTCTGGCGCCGGTTCCGGCCGTTTGGACAGATGGGTCACGATTGGATGCCTGACGACAGTCGAGACGCGCCGAGCCGGCCATCGCCGGACGCCCTGCTGGAGCGCGCGACACGCGAGACGCGCGGCCGGCTGAAGATATTCCTCGGCGCGGCGCCGGGCGTTGGCAAGACCTACGAGATGCTGATGTCCGGCCGCGCCCGAAAGGCAGACGGCGTCGACGTTGTCATCGGCGTGGTCGAGACGCATGGCCGGGCGGAGACCCAAGCGCTGGTCGAAGGTTTTGAAGTCATCCCGCGCAGAATCGTCGATTATCGCGGCCGGGTGCTCGAAGAGATGGACATCGACGCCATCCTCGCGCGGCGGCCGGCGCTGGTGCTGGTCGACGAGCTGGCGCATACCAATGCCGAGGGCAGCCGCCACCCCAAGCGCTATCTCGATGTCGAGGAGATCCTGGCGCGCGGCATCGACGTCTACACGACTCTCAACATCCAGCATGTCGAAAGCCTGAACGACGTCGTCGCCCAGATCACCCGCATCCGGGTGCGGGAGACCGTGCCGGATTCGATCATCGACCGCGCCGATGACGTCGAGGTCATCGACCTGACGCCGGACGACCTGATCAAGCGCCTGCACGAGGGCAAGGTCTATTTCGCCGGCACGGCCAAGCGGGCAATCGAGAACTATTTTTCGCCCGGCAATCTGACCGCGCTGCGCGAGCTTGCGCTTCGCCGCACGGCGCAGCGGGTCGACGAGCAGCTCGTCAGCCACATGCAGGCCCATGCCATCTCAGGCCCCTGGGCGGCGGGCGACCGCGTGCTTGTCTGTATCGACGAGCAGCCCCGCAGCGCGTCGCTCATCCGCTATGCGCGGCGGCAGGCGGACCGGCTGCGGGCTCCCTGGGCAGCGCTTTACATCGAGACGGCGCGTTCGGCCGGATTGCCGGAGGCGGCGAAGGATCGTGTCGCCGCGACGTTGCGGCTGGCCGAACAACTGGGCGGCGAGGCGATCACGCTGCCGGGCCAGGATGTGGCGCGCGACATCGTCCGCCACGCGATGGCCTCCAACGCTACGCACATCATCGTTGGCAAGCCGACCAAGTCGCGCTGGCGCGAGACGGTCGAAGGTTCTGTCTCGCATGATTTGATCCGGCTTGCCGGCGACATCAGCGTCCATGTCATTTCCGGCGACGATCGCGAGGCCCCGCCGGCGCGCGAGGTGGCGCTGGCCACGCCTTCCCGGTTCAAGCCGCGGCCCTATGCGCTCGGTGTCTTCTATGTTGGCATCGCGCTCGCCTTCGCCATGCTGTTGCTGCACGTGCTCGATGTGCGCAATCTCGCGCTGGTCTTCCTGATGGCGGTGCTGGCATCGGCCGTCACGGCCGGGCTGTGGCCGGCCTTGTTCACCTCGGTGGTATCGGCGCTCGCCTTCAACTTCTTCTTCCTGCCGCCGCTCTACACGCTCGACATAGGCGACCCGGAAAGCGTCATCGCCTTCGTTTTCTTCCTCGGCGTCGCGGTCATCGCCAGCAATTTGACCGCCCGCGTCCAGCGACAGGCCGCCGCCGCGCGTCAGCGCGCCCGCACGACCGAGGGGCTGTATCTGTTCAGCAAGAAGCTGGCCGGCGCCGGTACGCTCGAGGACGTGCTCTGGGCGACCGTCTACCAGATCGCCTCGATGCTGAAGGTGCGTGTCGTCGTGCTGCTGCCGGAAAACGGCACGATCGCGGTTCGCGCCGGGTACCCACCGGACGATACGCTGGTCGACGCCGACATCGCGGCCGCGCGCTGGGCCTGGGAGCATAATCGCCCGGCCGGTCGCGGCGCCGATACGCTGCCCGGCGCCAGGCGACTCTATCTGCCGTTGCGCACCGGACGCACAGCCGTCGGCGTCGTCGGCCTCGACGATGACGGGCAGGGCCCGCTGCTGACGCCGGAGGAGCAGCGGCTGTTCGACTCGCTCGCCGACCAGGCGGCGCTCGCCATCGAGCGGATCGAGCTGGTCGCCGATGTCGACAGGGCAAGGCTCGCTGCCGAGGCGGATCGGTTGCGCTCGGCGCTGTTGACCTCAATCTCGCATGACCTGAAGACGCCGCTCGCCGCCATCATGGGCGCGGCAGAGGCACTGCGCGATTATCCGAAGGCGATCCCCGAGGAAGATCGTGTCGAACTGCTCTCGACCGTCATTGACGAGTCGGAGCGGCTGCACCGTTTCATCGCCAATCTACTCGACATGACGCGGATCGAATCCGGCGCGATGGAGCCGAATGCCTCGCCCCACTATGTCGGCGATGTCGTCGGCACGGCGCTTCGCCGCGCCACCAAGATCCTGGCGCAACACGAGGTCCAGGTGGCGATCCCTGCCGATTTGCCGATGGTGCGGCTGGATCCTGTTCTGTTCGAACAGGTGTTGTTCAACCTGTTCGACAATGCCGCGAAATATGCGCCGGACGACACGACAGTCCGGATCCAGGGTTGGACCGATGGCGGTTTTGTGCTGCTGCAGGTGATGGATGAGGGGCCGGGCATTCCGCCCGCCGACCTTGAACGCGTCTTCGATACCTTCTATCGCGTGCGCAAGTCCGATCAGGTGCGGGCTGGAACCGGGCTCGGGCTTTCGATCTGCCGCGGCTTTGTCGAGGCGATGGGCGGCACGATCCAGGCCGAAAACCGAGCGGATCGTTCCGGCGCGGTGTTCACGATCAGGATGCCGGTGTCCGCCGACATCGCCACGCTGGAAGAGCTGTCATGACCGGTCCAACGGTAAAGATCCTGGTCGTCGATGACGAACCGCCGATCCGTCGGCTGCTGCGGGTCGGGCTGACGTCGGAAGGCTTCAGCGTCGATGAAGCGACCAATGCCCGCGACGCGATCGAGCACGTCAAGGCAGAGCGGCCGGACCTGATCCTGCTCGATCTCGGCCTGCCGGACATGCCCGGCCATGATCTTCTCGGCCGCTGGCGGAGCGAATTGCTGGAACTGCCGATCGTCGTGCTTTCCAGCCGCACCGATGAGGGCGGCATCGTTCGGGCGCTGGAACTCGGCGCCGACGACTACGTCACCAAGCCCTTCGGCATGAAGGAACTGGTAGCGCGGATTCGCGTTGCCCTCCGCCACAAGCTGCAGCAGCAGGGCGAGAAGCCGATCTTCCAGACGGGCGAATTATCCGTCGATCTGGTCAAGCGGATCGTCAAACTCGGCGAGCGGGAAATCAAACTGTCACCGAAAGAGTACGACATCCTGAGAATTCTGGTACAGCACGCGGGAAAAGTCCTGACGCACCAATACCTGTTGAACCAGGTTTGGGGCGGATCGACGGATGTGCAATATCTGCGGGTCTATGTACGACAGCTCCGGCAGAAGATTGAGCGTAAGCCGGATCAGCCGGAATACATCACGACGGAAACCGGGGTTGGTTATCGGTTGCGCGAAGTCGAGTGAACGAAATTGGCACGGGTTGTGCCTGGATCTGATGCGCTACGTGGCGCCGATGCGAGTGAGACTATGAATCTTTCCGAATTCATCAAGCCCGAAAGCGTGATGATCGATTTGCCGGCGCCTTCCAAGACGAAGCTGCTGCGCAGCCTGTCGGAACAGGCCGCGCTGATGTTGGGCCTTCCGGCCGACGACATCTTCCAGGCCATCTACAATCGCGAAAAGCTGGGTTCGACCGGTGTCGGCGAGGGCGTTGCGATCCCGCATGCGCCGGTTCCGGGACTCGAAGTCCCGTTCGGCATGGTGGCCCGGCTGAAGAAGCCGATCGATTTTGAATCGATCGACGATATCCCGGTCGACATCGTCTGCCTGCTCCTGATGCCCGGCCAGAACTCCGGCGGCTATCTGAACGTGCTCGCCAGCATGGCCCGCAAGCTGCGCTCCTCCAAGGTCGTGAAGTCGATCCGCCAGGCAGGCCTGCCGGAGCAGGTCTATACGGCACTCTGCGAAGAGACGGCCTGACCGGTTCGGGCTGGGCCGGAACCTCCGGCCCGCCTGATGCATTGGTCCCCCGTTGCAACCCAACGGAGGCCGCATCATGGCGCCGCGTTCGTTCTGGAAGGGCTATCTGAAGCTCTCGCTCGTGACGTGCCCGGTGGCGATGATCCCTGCCACGACCGACAACGAGAAGGTCCGCTTTCACACGCTGAACCGCGCCACCGGCAACCGGGTGGTGAGCGAGTATGTCGACAGCGCGACCGGCGAGGCCGTCGAGGACGACGAGCAGGTCAAGGGCTACCAGCGCGGCGAGGATGAGTATTTGATGCTCGAGGATGACGAGATCGATTCCGTCGCCCTCGAGAGCACGCGCACTATCGACATCGAGATGTTCGTGCCGCGCGATGACATCGGTTGGATCTGGTACGACAAGCCGCATTATCTGGTGCCGGACGATCCAGTCGGCGAAGAGGCCTTTTCGGTCATTCGCGACGCGATGGCGGCAACCGAGACGGTCGGGATTTCAAGGCTTGTGCTCTATCGACGCGAGCGTGCCGTGATGCTGAAGCCGCGTGAAAACGGCATCGAGCTTTGGACGCTGCACTATGGCGACGAGATCCGCGACGAGACCAATTATTTCGAGGGTCTTGGCGAGGCGAAGCCTGATCCGAAATTGATGGAGATGATGCAGACCCTGATCCAGGAGCGCACCAAGCCGTGGTCGCCCGCCATGGCCACCGACCCGGTGCAGGATCGGCTTTTGGAGATCATCGCCGCCAAGAAAAAGGGCAAGAAGCCGGCCGCGCGCAAGGCTGCGCCGGAGACGAAGGGCAATGTCGTCAGCATCCTCGACGCCCTGCGCAAGAGCATCGCCTCGGAGACCAAGCCCAAAGGACGTTGAAGCGGCGGCGCGAAGCAACGCGCCGCCGCCCTTTTCCATGAGATAGGCCTGCGGACGGTCAGGCGACGCCGTCGGACAGAGTGATGGTCGTGCCGGACGCGGCTGCCTGTTCGATCGCTGCCAGTACGCGCGTCACTTGCAGGCCGTCGCGCGCGTCGGCAATGACCGGCGCATCGGTCGCGACCGCGTCAATGAAGCGGGCAATCGCTTCCATGACGAAGCCACCGATGCGACCACCGGCAGCCGGCGTGACGCCGAAGAGGTCGGCCGTGCGAAGACCGGGTCCGGTGAACTTCCGGAAAGGCCCTGCCTGGGTCGGTTCTACCTGGACCAGCCCCTTCTCGCCGACGATCTCGATCTTGAAATCGACGATGTTGGGCATGTCGTTCGGCAGCACCCAGCTGTTTTCCAGCGAGATCACCGCGCCATTCTCGAACTCCAGCACGGCGACATGCACGTCGGCGGTGTCGACGCCCTGCGAGGCGAGGAAGCCGCGGCGTACCATGGCCTGGACGCGCTTGACCTCGGAACCCATGACAAAGCGCAAGGCATCGACGGAGTGGCTGCCGAGGAACCACAGCGCCGACGATTTGCTGGCCCAGGAAAGCAGCTCGAACGGCACGAACAGCGTGTTGGAGAGGCGCGCGGCGCCATGTAGCGGCAAGCCGATGTCGCCGGCGGCAATCGTATCGCGAAGGGCGACGATGGCCGGGCTGACGCGATTGTGGAAATCGACCATCACCTTGCGACCGCTGCGATCCGCGGCATCGGCGATCGCCTCTGCTTCGGCGAGCGTCGTCGCCAGCGGCTTCTCGCTCATCACATGCTTGCCGGCCTGGATCGCCGCCAGCACGATGTCGCCATGGGCGAAATCAGGCGTCGCCACAGTGACGGCGTCGATGTCGGGGTCAGCCAACAGCTCGCGATAGTCGGTATAGGCCTTGGCCGCGCCGAACTGCTTCTGCATGTCGGCGACGCGCGCCGGGTCGAGATCGCAGACGGCGGCGAGCTCGGCGCCGTCGATGGCGCTCAGGGTCTTGCAATGGAACGAGCCCCAGAGGCCCGCCCCGACTACGCCGAAGCGAATTTTACGCGATGACGTCATTTCCGTTTCATCCTTTCACGGAACCAAAAGTCAGGCCTCGGACGACATAGCGGTCGAGCACGAGGAAGATCAGCATGGGGGGGATCATGGCGGCGACGGCGGCGGAGGCGATGAAGCCCCAGGTGACGCCGGCGGTGCCGAAATATTGCAGCGTGCCGACCGGCAGCGTCGTCGTGCTGCGATTGGCGAGAACCAGCGGGAAGGCCGCGTTGTTCCACGAGAACACGAAGGCGAACATCGAGGTGACGATCAGGCCCGGCATCACCATCGGCAGGATGAATTTCAGCAGGATCGTCGTCGTGCCGGCGCCGTCGATGCGGGCCGCTTCCTCGATCTCGATCGGCACCTCGTCGATGAACGAGCGCATCAGCCAGACCGAGAACGGAATGGTGAGAGTCTGCGAGATCAGGATCATCGAGAAGTAGGTGCCCTTGACGCCCGCCAGGCTGGCGAGGATCGAGTAGGGGATGAGAAAGGCGACCGGCGGCGCCATCAGCAGGCCGAGATACCAGAGCATGATGTGCTTGCGGCCGCGGATCTTGTAGCGCGACAGCGCATAGGCGGCCGGAAACGAGAACGGCAGGTTCAGCGCCACCGCCCCGACGGCGACGATCAGGCTGTTCAGCAGCTGCGGCGCGTTGTTGCCGGGATCGAAGAAGGTGTAGCGGATCGATTCCCAGTTCGGCTTGAACGAGAGAACGGGCGGCATGGAAAAGTAGGTTTCGGCCGGCCGGATCGCCAGCAGCACGAACCAGATGATTGGGCCGATGAATACCAGCAGCAACAGCACCATGGCTGCATAGCCGAGCAGACGGCCCGCGACGCTCTCCGAGCCTTCCATCTCAATCCCAATCCTTGAACGCGAAGAAGACAAACAGGCCGATGATCGCGTTGACGATGATCACCATCATCCACGTCATGGCGCTGGAAACGCCTATGTTGAAATCGACCATGCCGGCTTGATAAAGGCTGTAGCCAAGTGTCCGGCTCGACGTTCCGGGACCTCCCTTGGTCAGCACGACGACGAGATCGAAAGTATTGAAGATCTGCATGAAGCGCAGCATGACGATGATCAGCGCCGTCTTGCGGATCAGCGGCAGCTTGATGTGAAGCAATTGCTTCCAGGGCGAGACGCCGTCGATCTTCGCCGCCTCGACGATCTCGCCCGGAACAGCCAGCAGCGCTGCATAGAGGACGATCGCGAAGAACGGCGTCCACTGCCAGATATCGGCGAACAACACTGCCCAGAGCGCCGTCGACGGCGAGCCGAGCAGGCCGGCGGCGGGAAGCGGAATGCCGGCCGAGGTCAGCAGCCAGGGGATCAGCCCGCCATTCGGATCGTACATGTAGCGGAACAGGAACCCGACGACGATCGGCGCGATGGTCGTCGGCATGATCAGCAGCACGCGGGTCATCTTGATGCCGTGCAACCGGCGCAACAGCAGCAGCGCGATGGCGAGGCCGAGGCTGAACTGCACGGTCGTGCCGACCACCGTCATCAGCAGCGTCGTCCGCAGCGATTCCAGGAACATGCCGTTCGACAGCGCCATGCGGTAGTTGTCGAGGCCGATGAAACCCATCGGCGCAGGGCCCATCTGCAGGTTCCAGAAGTAGAAGCTGTTTTTCAGCGCGAACAGCAGCGGGAACGCGATCAGCGCCACCAGCAGCAGGATCGACGGGCTGATGAGAAGCCACGGCGTATAGTCGGGCAAGCGCCGTCGCGCCCGAGGCGGCGCGGCGATGGAAACTGCGGACATGGACGCTCCAATTGAAAAGAGAGAGCGAACGGGGCGGGGAGGGAGCACCCCGTCCGCTCTAGTCGAGCAAAGATCTTGGGACTCTTTGCTCTAGTCGTGGCCCGGAGCCGACGATCTCTTCGATATGAAGACGTCGGCTCCTAGCCAAACTCAGCTAAGCGACTTCAGCAGGCTCTTGGTCGCGTCCAGCGTGTCGGCATAGGACGCCTGCTGATACGGGATGAGGAAGTTGCCCTTCAGGATCGTCTCGAAATAGGTCGAGGTATCCGAGAGGCAGGCTTCCGGCGTCAGTTGCCCTGTCAGAACCTTGTTGAGGTTGAGGCCGTAAATGCCCTCGAGCGTCGTGTAGACCGGGGCCGGCGGACGGACGATCTTGCCGTTGCCGCGCTCGAGATCGCCGAGTTGGGCGGTCAGATGCGGATAGATCTTCAAGAGTTCCGCATCGCTGTAGAGCGACTTGCGGGCGAAGTCGGAGAACTGGTGGCCATACTTGTCGTAGAGGCCCATCGCCTTTTGCGTCTTGGCGGAGGTCGCCCATTTGACGAACTGCCAGGAAGCATCGCGGTTGGCCGAGTTGGCAGTGATGCCGAGGCTGTGGCCGCCGAGCGAAACCACCTGTTCACCCGGACCCTTGGGCAGGCGGGCCATGCCGAGCTTGTCGGCGACGACTGAGTCCTTGCCGCTCATATAGCCGTCCTTCTTGCAAAGGTAGGCATAAGGCGTCCACCAGTAGAACATGCCGACATCGCCCTTGGCGAAGCGCATGCCAGCGTCGAACCAGTTGTAACCGACCGATTCAGCCGGAGCATTCTTGTAGAGCTCGGAGAAGATCTTCAGCGCGGCGAGATTTTCCGGGCTGTTGATGGTCGGCTGGAAATCCCAGGGGGTGCCGGCCGGGAAGTCCTTGAACCAGCGCGTGCCCATGCTGGCGGCGAGCTGCGAATACATGTGGACGACGGGCGCTGGCTGCTGCCCGGCCAGCACGGTGCCACTCATCTTCTGGCCGTCGAAATCCTGGCCGTGCATCTTCTGGACGGCGGCGAGATACTGTTCCCAGGTCCAGCTGCCGTCTTCCGGCACGGCAATGCCGGCCTTTTCGGCAAAGTCCTTGCGGTAGAGAACCATCTGGCCATAGGCCGCGACGGGCAGCGTTCCGACCTGGCCGCGCCACGTATTCAGCGAATAGAGGACTTCGGGAATGTAGTCCTCGATGTTGGTGTCGCTATCCGCCTTGATGAATTCGTTGAGCGGCGTGATCCACTTGCTCTCGAGATACTGACCAAGCCACATCTGGTCGACGGAGATGACGTCCGCGTCCGGCTCGTTGCTGATGAAGGATGAGGTCAGGCGAGCCTGCAGCGCTTCAAGCGAAATCGCCTCGATTGCCAGCTTGATGCCGGTTTCCTGCTCGAACTGGCCCTTCAGGCCCTCGATTGCATAGTAGAAGGGGTCGCCGGCAAGCAAAACCCGCAAAGTCTTGTCGGCCGCCATGGCTCGGCGGGGCATTAATCCTCCGCCGATAGCCGCGGTTCCGGCCAGCGCCACGCCGCTTTTCAGCAGGCCGCGGCGGGAAAGGTTGAAATCGAATCCAGACTTCATGTTCCCACTCTCCTCTTGGAAGGTTTTTCGGCGCCAGATCTATGCCTGGAGCTCGTTCTTCAATGACGAACGCAATTATGGGTGCGAACAACAGCTTCGGTTCCCGACGAAGCTTGTCGTGGCGTCTCGATCGTCTTGTTAGTATGAGGCTCGCACAAACATTTTAACTCGTCAACGACCCGATGTTCGGCTAAGAATTAATTCGGAGGTCGGACTGGTAGCGCGCGCACCCAGCCGACATTCCGTATAGGAAGCGCAAGACCGGCCGCCTGGCCGTCCGCAAGCAGGACGAGGACAGATTGGAGCGCGAAACTTCCCCGCAGCGTTGGCCTATGGACGAGGAAGACATTCCCGCCGATGTCCGCACCGCCCGGCCGGGGCGTGCGCTGCTTTCCTCTTCGATGGTCGGCTCGGCCAATCGTGGCCGCGTGCTGCAGACCTTGTTTGATCTGGGCCCGACGAGCCGGGCGGAGCTGGCGCGGCTCGCCGGCGTCAATCGCACCACCATTTCCGGGATCGTGCAGCCTCTGCTCGACCAGCAGGTTCTCGTCGAGGGCAAGCCGATCCGGCCGAGCGAGGCGGGCGGCAAGCCGGCGCGTCCGCTGTGGTTCTCGCCGGAGGCGCGGCCGATCTGCGGCATGATGCTGATGCCCGACGCCGTCCAGACCTGCCTCGTGACGCTCGCCGGCACGATATCGGCCGAGGAAAGCGTGCGCTTTCCCGCCGAAAACCCGACCCTCGCCGAGGTGACGCGCGCCATCGAGCAGGCGACGAAAAAAACCCTTTCCGCCGCGCATCGCGAGCCGCTCGGCATCGGCGTCGCCGTTGGCGGCATGGTCGACACGGATCGCCGCGCCGTCATCGCCGTCAATCTCGCGCCGGTGATGAACGGCTTTGAGCTTGGCGACATGCTGACCCGGCGCTTCGGCCTGCCGGCCCTGCTCGACCATCATCCGCGCGCACTGCTCGTTGGCGACCGCTGGTTCGGCAAGGGACGCGGCATGCAGAATTTCGCCGCCGTCTATACCGGAGAGGTTCTGGGCGGGGCGCTTTATCTCGGCGGCCATCTCTATCGCGGCCAGAGCGGCGCCGGCGGCGAGCTTGGCCACACCTTTGTGCAGGTCGATGGCGATCTCTGCGCGTGCGGCAGGCGCGGTTGCTGGGAGACGATCGCCACGGTCGGCTGGCTGCGCCGTCAGGCCCGCGCGATCGGCATCGACGCGCCGGACGCGATCAATTCGGCCCGCCTCGTGGCGCTGGCAGGCGCCGGCGTGCCGGGGGCGGCAAGCCTGCTCGATCTCTATGCGCGCAATGTCGCCGTGGGGATTGCCAATCTGCAGCAGACCGTGGCGCCGAATTTCTACATTCTGCATGGCGATGTCGTCGGCGGCGGGGAAATCATGGCCGAGGCGATTGCCGGACACGTTCGCGCGCTCGTACCATCGCGCAGCGGGGGGGAGATCCGCTTCGCGATTGGGGAGACGGAAGATCGCGCGGCGCTTCTGGGCGCGGCGGGTCTTGTCTTGTCGGAGTTGCTTCAGTTTCCGTTGTAGAGTTCAGGGGGAGTGCTTCATGGTCTACAAGATCGATCCAGAGATAGATCGACACTACATCGAGGAATTCCGCCAGAAGCCGATCGGTGCTCATAGCCCCGGCCTGCAACGGCTCCTCAATACGATGCGCCACGACCCTTCGGGCAAGCAGGTCGTGCTGGTCTGCAAGCGCCCGTTCGAGGAATGGGTGCTGGGCCTGATGCCGGTCGATCGGCGCGAGCCGATCGCGATCGAGGACGGGCCCGTCTTCACCGACATCGAAGAGGCGGAATGGGAAGTCTTCCGTCGCCGCTGGCGCCTTCTGACAGGCGAAAGCATCAATCGGCCGCTCCGCGACTGAGCCTTCCCGTTCGAACAGCAGGTCGCCGCCACGGCGATCCCGTTTCATGCGCCAATCTGGATGATATTCCATGCTCAAGATCGTCGGCTATCCCGAGCGCTACAGCGTCGCCCCTGGCGAGGAGATCGCCTTCAAGCTTTCGCTAGAAGAGGGGGAGACGTTTGAGGCCCGGCTGGTCCGCGTCGTCAACGGCGACTGCAATCCGGCCGGTCCCGGCCTGAAGTTTCCGCACATTCCGACCGAAATCGACGGCATCCATGCCGGCAAGCCGCAGCGCATCGACGCCGGCTCCTACATGATTGCCGCCGACATGCCGGCCGTTGCCGCGCAGCCCTTCTCCTTTCTCGGCTTCGTCTGGCCGACAATGCCGACGCGCGACGAACAGGTGATCGCCGCGCAATGGGATGCGGCCACCCAGGCCGGCTTCCAGATCAGCATCGGCGATGACGGCCGGCTTTCGCTGACGATCGGCGATGGCTCGGGCGAGACGGAAACGGTGCGCGTCGAACACGCCATGCTGGAACGACATTGGTATCAGCTCGCCGTGACCTTCGACCCGGCCAGCGGCGAGGTCACGCTCGACCAGCGCCCCTTGATCCCGGTCGCCGTGATCCGGGATCACGGCCAGTTCCGCGGCCGCATCCGGCTCGGCGTCAAGGCGTCGGCACTGCCGTTCTATCTTGCCGGTCGCCCGGAAGCGGACGGCACCATCGGCCGGCACTTCGACGGCAAGATCGACGGCCCGATCCTGCTCTCCGGCATTCGCAGCCATGCCGATCATGACAGCCTGCTCGCCGGCATCGCTCCGCGCGATGTGCAGACGGCGCGGATCGCGCAGTGGGATTTCTCCCGCGAGATCGAGAGCGTCGATGCCGTCGATATCGGCCCGTTCGGCCGGCATGGCAAGCTGATGCAAATGCCGGCGCGCGGCATGAAGGGGCATAACTGGACGGGCGAGGAGCAGGCCTGGCCGCGAAAGCCCGAGCATTACGGCGCGGTGCATTTCCACCATGACGACATTTATGACGCGGGCTGGGAGACCTCGGTCTCGCTGACGATCCCCGACGATCTGAAGAGCGGCGCCTATGCATTGCACGCCTCAGCCGGCGACAGCGACGAAACCGCGACGCGCGAGACCTACATTCCGTTCTTCGTCCGCCCGCCGCGCGACAAGGCCAAGCGCGGCAAGCGCCCGTCCGTCCTCGTGCTGGCCCCGACCATGTCCTATCTCTCCTATTGCAACCACGCCGAACACATTACGGCGCGGGGCGCCGAGCGGCAGATGGGCCGGCTTCTCACCTTCGGCCATGCCGATCTCTACATGTACGACCACCCCGAGCTTGGCGGCTCGCAATACGACACCCATGCCGATGGCTCGGGCGTCTGCTATTCGAGCCGGCTGCGGCCGAATTTGAACTTCTCGCCGCGCTATCATTCCTGGCTCGGCGGCCCCGGCTCGGCGCTCTACCAGTACAATGCCGATACGCATCTGTTCGACTGGCTCGACCACAAGGGCGTCGACTACGACCTGATCACCGACGAGGACCTGCACGAGGAAGGCTACGACCTTCTCGCCGACTACCGCGTCATTCTCACCGGCACCCATCCAGAATATCATTCGACGGCAATGTGGGATGGTATGAAGGCGTGGATCGATCGCGGCGGCCGGCTGATGTATATGGGCGGCAATGGCTGGTACTGGCGCATCGGCTTCCACAAGACCGAGCCCGGCGTTATCGAGGTGCGCCGCGCCGAGGATGGCATCCGCACCTGGGCGGCCGAGCCCGGCGAATATTACCAGTCGTTCAATGGCGAGTTCGGCGGCCTCTGGCGCCGCATCGGCCGCGCGCCCAACGTCATGGCCGGCGTCGGCTTCATCGCCCAGGGCTTTGATGTTTCGACCTTCTACCGGCGCGCGCCCGACGCGGATAATCCCCGTGCGGCGTTCATCTTCAAGGATGTGCCGGACGAGATCATCGGCGATTTCGGCCTGGTTGGCGGTGGTGCGGCTGGCATCGAGCTCGATTGCATCTCCCAAAATCTCGGCGGTCCGCCCAACATGCTGCGGCTCGCCTCGTCGGATGGTCACAGCGCCATGATGATGCTGGTCAACGAGGAATTCGGCGTCGTGCCGCCCAATCTCGGCGGCGACCAGAACGAGCGCGTCCACGCCGATCTGGCCTTCGGCGAGACGCCCTCGGGCGGCGCGCTGTTCGCTACGTCTTCCATCGCCTGGTGCGGCTCGCTGCTGCACAACGACTATGACAACAACGTCTCGCGCATCACCTGGAACGTGCTGGAGCGCTTCCTGGACGAAACGCCGTTCGTCTAGTGGATGGCGATCCGGATGGTGGCGCCGCCACCATCCGGATTACGGCTTGGCGCTATCCGCCGGAACGGAATCGCGCGAACGTCATTGGACTCCTCGTCCGTGCCCGTCAGGAATGGGTACGGGACACGCGTTTCGTGGCGTAGGAGTACGGCAAATGGCTCCAAGGGCAGTTTGGAAGGGCTTTCTCAAGGTCGCCGAAATTGTCTGCCCCGTGGCGCTGCACACGGCCGCCTCGACGTCGGATCGCATCACCTTCCACACGCTGAACCGCGCCACCGGCAACCGGGTCCGCCGGCACTATGTTGATCAGGATACCGGCAAGCCGGTTGAAACCGAGGACCAGATCAAGGGCTACGAGATCGCCGCCGGCGAATATGTCGAGATCGATCCGGAAGAGATCGCCGCCGCCACGCCGGAAAGCGACAAGACGCTGGCGGTGGAGGCGTTCGTCCGCAGCGACGAGGTCGACGACGTGTTCTTCGACCGTCCCTACTACCTGACGCCGAGCGACAAGGCGGCGGAAGAGGCGTTCGGGCTGATCCGCGAGGGCATGCGCAAGAGCCATGCGGCAGCCATCGCCCGCGCAGTGCTGTTCCGCCGGATGCGCAGCGTTCTGATCCGCGCCGAAGGCGATGGCCTTGTCGCCACGACGCTGAGCTTCGACTATGCGGTCCGCCCCGCTAGGGAAGCCTTCGATGGTATTCCGAAGCTGAAGATCGAAGGCGAGATGCTGGAGCTGGCGCAGCACATCATCCAGACCAAGCGCGGGACATTCGATCCGGCGGCTTTCGACGACCGCTATGAAGCGGCGCTCGCCGATCTCGTCAAGGCGAAGCTGGAGGGCAAGACTTTCGCACCGCCACCGCCGCGCAAGACCGACAAGGTGGTCGACCTGATGGCGGCGTTGCGCGAAAGCGCCGGGGCGATGAAGGCGGCAGGCGACAAGAGGGCGGCGCCCAAGAAGGTTGCCAAGTCTGATCCGAAGCCGGTAGTGCCACGGCGCAAGGCAAGCTGATATGGCCGCGCCGCTCGAAGCCTATCGCAGCAAGCGCGACTTCAAGACGACGCCGGAGCCAGCCGGCGCCAAAACGATCAAGGCGACCAGGTCTGCGAAAGTCGCCAAAAAGGCCGGGCCCAGCTTTGTCATCCAGAAACACGATGCGACCCGCCTGCACTACGACTTCCGGCTCGAGATGGATGGCGTCCTGAAAAGCTGGGCCGTGACGCGGGGGCCGAGTCTCGATCCTGAAGAGAAGCGCCTCGCTGTGCATGTCGAGGACCACCCGCTTGAATATGGCGGCTTCGAAGGCACCATTCCCAAGGGCGAGTATGGCGGCGGCACGGTCATCGTTTGGGATCGCGGCGTCTGGGAGCCGGTCGGGGACCCGCACAAGGGCTATGCCAAGGGCCATCTCGAATTCGAACTGAAGGGAGAGAAGCTGCATGGCCGCTGGCATCTGGTGAAGATGCACGGGCGCCCACGCGAAAAGCGCGAGAACTGGCTGCTGATCAAGGCCGAGGATGAGGAAGCCCGCTCGTCCGGCGCGCCGGATATCCTCGAGGAAATGCCGGATTCGGTGAAGACCGGCCGCGCCATCGCCGATGTCGAGAACGAGGCGCCGGGCTGGTCGTCCAAAACCGGCAAGATTCCGAAGGCCAAGCCAGTCGCCAAGTCGGCGGCCAAAGTAAAGGTCACCGACAAGCCGGAGCCGACTATCGAGGCGGCGCCGTCTCCGCCGTTGCCTGATCCCGCGAAACTGAAGGGCGCGACGAAGGGCCCGCAACCGGCTTTCGTCGAGCCCGCGCTGGCGACGCTCACGGACGCGCCGCCCGCCGGCGAGCGCTGGATCCATGAGATAAAGTTCGACGGCTATCGCCTGCAGGCGCATGTCGCGGCCGGGCGTGTAAAGCTTCTGACCCGCACCGGTCTCGACTGGACCAAAAAGTTCGGCAAGGAGATCGTCGGTGCGTTGCAGGCGCTGCCCATCGGCACGGCGCTGATCGACGGCGAACTCGTGGTCGAGACAGCGAGTGGGGCGTCGGATTTTTCGGCCCTGCAGGCGGATCTGAGCGAGGGGCGTTCCGATCGCTTCGCCTTCTACGTCTTCGATCTGCTCTATCTCGATGGCTATGACCTTCGTGAACTGCCACTTTCCGAGCGCAAGCAGGTCCTGGCGCAGATCGTGGCGGATGGAGCGCCGCTCCTCCGCGTCAGCCAGCACTTCGAAGAAGACGGCGAGGTCGTCTTTCGCCATGCCAAGCGGCTTGGGCTTGAGGGCATCGTCTCGAAGGTTCTGGATTCTCCCTATCGATCCGGCCGCAACAAAAGCTGGCTGAAGGCGAAAAGCTCCGATCGGCAGGAATTCGTCATCGGTGGCTATGTGCCTTCCTCGACCTCGCGCCGGGCCATCGGTTCGCTGGTGCTCGGCGTGCAGGAGGACGGCGCGTTGAAGCATGTCGGTCGTGTCGGCACCGGGTTTTCCGCGCGGCTGGCGGAAGACCTGTTCCAGACGCTGGAGCGCATGCGGGTGAGTGAAAGTCCGTTTGAAAAGCCGCTGACGGCGGAGGAAAGGCGGCAGGTTCGCTTTGTCCGGCCCGAACTGGTGGCCGAGGTGGAGTTCCGCGCCTGGACGGCGGACGGTCATCTCCGCCATGCTTCGTTCCGGGGGCTGCGCGAAGACAAGCCGGCCAGCGAGATCATACGGGAGGCGCCCACCATGGAAGCGAAACCGTCGAGGAAACGGGGGCTCAAGGTGGAGCCTAACTCCACCGTCAAGCTGACGCATCCCGACCGGATCTATTGGCCGGATGCCGGCGTCACCAAGCAGGGGCTTGCCGACTACTATGCCGAGATATGGCCGCATATCGCGCCGTTCATCACGCATCGGCCGCTGTCGTTATTGCGCTGTCCGAGCGGAATCACCGGCGAACAGTTTTTCCAGAAGAACGCCTGGAAGGGCCTGAACGAGGCGATCGTGCTGGTCGACGATCCTTCGACGGATGCGGTGGAACAACTGATCAGCATCGAGAATCTCGACGGGTTGATCGCGCTGGTGCAATCGGCCGTGCTCGAGATCCACCCCTGGGGCTCGACGATCGATGCCTGGGAAAAGCCGGACATGATCATCATGGATCTGGACCCCGGCGAGGGTGTCGATTGGCAGACGGTGATCGACGCGGCGCAGGAAGTTCGGCAACGGCTGGAGGACGCCGGGCTCGCCGCCTTCGTCAAGACGTCGGGCGGCAAGGGGCTGCATGTCGTTTCGCCGCTGACGCCGAAGGCGGAATGGCCTGAGATCAAGGCTTTTACCAAGGGGCTCGCCGACGCGATGGCTTCAGACAGTCCCGACCACTACGTCGCGACGATCAGCAAGGCGAAGCGGCCCGGCAAAATCCTGATCGACTATCTGCGAAACCAACGTGGCCAGACGGCGGTGGCGCCGTATTCGACGCGCGCCCGGGCCGGTGCTCCGGTTTCCGCGCCTCTCGCCTGGGACGAACTGAGTCCTGGCGTCGGTCCCAACTACTTCACAGTCCTTAATTTGCCGACCCGGCTCGCCTCGCTCGGCGTCGATCCTTGGGCTGATTTCCGCAAGGCGGCCAAGCCGCTGGAATTTGGCGCGGCGGCTGGGAAGAAGGGCAAAGTTCGCTCATCATCCTGAGGTGCCCGGCGGAGCCGGGCCTCGAAGGAGGGTTCAGGGAACACGCCTCTCGCCCCTGTGTGCCTCGCTAGATCTCCTTTCGAGGCTTCGCTCGCGCGAATGTCGGAGGCATTGCGGGCCTGACTGGGCTCGACGTCGATGAAGCCCGCCGCCCGAAAAGCCCTCTCCCGCGAGCGGGAGAGGGTGGGGTGAGGGGCTTGCTTGAGCGGTCCGGTCTACTTAACCGCGCCGGCCGTGAGGCCCTTGACGATGTAGCGCTCGAGGAAGATGCCGACGATGGCGAGCGGGGCGATCGCCGCCGTCGAGAGCGCCGCCATCGACCACCAGTTGATGCCCTGCGAACCGGTCTGGCTCGCCACCATGACGGGCAGGGTATTGGCGTTGGTCGAGGTCAAAAGCGCTGCGAAGAAATACTCGTTCCAGCACAGCACCACCGACAGGATGAAGGCGGCGACCATGCCCGGCAGCGAGATCGGCAGCACGATGCGCATGAACGCGCCCCAGGTCGAGCAGCCGTCGACCAGCGCCGCCTGTTCGAGTTCGACCGGGATGCCGCGGAACTGGTCGCGCATGATCCAGATAACGATCGGCAGCACCATCAGCGTGTAGACGACGATCAGGCCGATGCGCGTGTCGAGCAGTGCCAGTTCCTTGTAGAGAACGAGGAAAGGCATGGCGAGGACGACGGGCGGCAGGATCAGCTGCGACAGGAAGAAGAAGGAGATGTCGCGGTTGCGCCAGATGGCGAATTTGTAGTCGAACCGCACCAGCCCGTAGGCAGCGAGCGAGCCGAGAATGACGGCCAGAAGCGACGCGCCGATGGCCATGATGGCCGAATTCAGGAAGCGCTTCATGAACTCTTCGCGCACCGTCGAGGTGCTGAAGATGGTGTCCGGCGACAAGCCGATCGACCGCCAGCCACGCCAGTCGGGCGTGTAGTCGACCCAAGGGATCATATGGCCCTGGGTGACATCAACCGCGACTTTGAACGAGGTCGTGATTGTCCAGTAGATCGGGAACAGCGCGATGAAGGTCCACAGGATCAGCAGCGTGTAGATCGCGACCTTGCCGGCGATGCGTTTGGTGTTGCTGGCGAGCTCGCTCTGCGGTTCGCGGTAGGTGTAGGGACGGGTGGCCATGCCGGATTGTGCTTTCATTGTACTAGCCATCAGCCTGTCACCCGCTTCATCCAGCGGCTCGAACCCCAGAGCAGCAGCGCCACGAACAGGGCGATCAGGATGAAGTAGAACTCGGCCACCATGGTGCCGTAGCCGACATTCGAGCGATCGCGATACTCGCGGAAAATGAAGCTCGAGACGGTGTCAGTCGAGCCGCCGGGGCCGCCGGAGGTCACGGTGATGACGATGTCGGCGAGCTTCAGCTGGAAGATGATGCGGATGATGATCGCGGTGATCGAGACCGGCAGCATCAGCGGGAAGATGATCTGCCAGAACGAGCGCCAGCCATTGGCGCCGTCAACCTTGGCGGCTTCCAGAATTTCCTTGGGCAGCGCCTGCAGGCCAGCCAGCAGCAGGATCATTACGAACGGGATCCAGACCCAGGCGTCCATCGCCATGATCGAGAAGCGGGCGATCCAGGGCGAGGCGAAGAAGGCGGGGTTTTCCCAGCCGAGATGGCGGGCCAGCGTCGCGGCCGGGCCGAAGCGATATTCCATCAGCGACTTGCCGACCATCCAGCCGACGGCGACAGGGCTCAGCATGAACGGCATCAGGAAGGCGACGCGGAAAAACTTTCGCGCCCGGATTTCGGCGTTGAGGAGAAGCGCGAGGCCGAAGGCGATGGCGTACTGCACCAGCACGGCCAGCACATAATAGCCCATGTTGCGCAGGGCGTTCCAGAAGTAGCTGTCGTGCATCAACGCCCAGAAATTGGCGAGGCCGTTGAACGAGCGGCCGTCAAACGAGGCGAGGTTCCAGTCGGTGAAGGCGATGTAGAGCCCGGCCACCGTCGGGAAGATCACCACGGCGACGGTGAACAGGATCGCCGGAAGCACGAACAGCGCGCGCTTGCCGCCTTCGCCGCGCATGAGCACCTGGCCCCAGCCGAGCGCGACGCCCCAGGCGAGATAGGCATAGAGAACCGGCCGCCAGTTGGCGAAGCCCGTTTCCGTCTGGCCGGCGGCATAAAGCCCCTGATAGAGCACGATCGCGGCGAGCGCGAGGGTCGCCAGCGTGATCAGCCATTTGCCGGCCGAACGACGTGCCGGGGGTATGTCGTGCGTCGCGATCAAATCCTGCGGCGCGGCAATTTGGGACGTCTGCATGGGGTTTGCTCATCAAGGAGCGTCGAAAACGACACTGCAGAAAAAACCGGCTGGCGACGCCTTCGCGCCGCCAGCCCTGAAGGATCCCCAGACCTTGCCTCCATCGGGCAGCCCCGGCAGAGGCCGGCCAGCCCGAAGGCCGGCCGGGGTCCGTTGGCTCAGCTACCGAGCGAAGCCTTGTAGAGCTCGATCTGCTTTTCGCGGCCGATCTGGTCGGTCAGCTTCTCCCAGGCAGCGGCGATCTTGTCGGCGCCTTCCTGGGCGGTACCCTGACCGGCAAAGGTCTTGGCCAGTTCGTCCTCGGCGATCGAGTAGTACTGGAAGATGCCGGGGATGCGCGGCTCGATCGCCGCGTTCGGGTGGTTGTAGCTGTCCTTGTTGGCGTTGAGGTAGGCGGTGATGAACGCCTCGTCATAGCCGGCGGCAACCCATTCCGGGATGTTGAACTGGCTGTTCCGGTAAGGCTGGAAGCCCGACGGATAGGCCGACATCCAGAGCCCGATGTCCTTGCCGCCGAGATGGGCGGCAGCGGACCAGGCCGCCTTCTTCTTCTTTTCGTCCGCGTCGACGCGGGACATGACGTAAACGCCCCAGCCGATGAAGGCCATGTTCGGCGCGTAGTTCGGGCCGCTCGCGAGCTTGTCCCACTGGCCGGTCTTGGCGTTGTAGACGTCGTCCGAGCCCGGCAGGATCGAGAAGCCGGTGACGTCGCCGACGACCGAGGTGTCGCTGGTCTTGGCGTTGGAGCCGACATCGCCCCACCAGGAGACCATCGAGCCGGTGCCGCCGAGGAACTGCTGGAAGGCGGTGGTGTTCGGGTCGGCGTTGATCTGGTCGGCCGGCTCCGAAGGCAGCGCGTCGATCACGTCCTGGATGGCGCGCACCCAGGCCGGATTGTTGACCCGCGGCTTCATCGTGTCGGCGTCGAACAGCCAGGCCTTGTCGTCCGGATGCTTGGCGTAAGCGGTGGCGCGGCTGCCGAGGAAGTAGAAGCCGAAACCGCCCCATGCCTTCGGCGCGTCGAGATAGCCGTAGAGGTCTTGGCCACCGAGCTTCTTGCCCTTGAGGAACTTGGTCGCTGCCTGAACCTGCTGCCAGGTCTTGGGAACCTCCCACTCGGTCGTATTGCCGGCTTCCTTCCACGCCTTGGCGAGGTCGGCATCGGCGAACACGTCGGTGCGGTGGTTGAAGGTGTGGCAGTCGCCGTCGATCGAGACGCGATAGGTCTTGCCGTTCCAGGTGCCGACCGGCGCCTTGAGGTAGCCGACATAGTCGTCCATCTCGATCTGGGCCTTGACCCAGTCCGGCATTTCGGACGCGAGGCCCTTGCCGCAGACGTCGCCCTCGAAGGGAGCGCCCATCTCGATGACGTCGAAATCGACGGTGCCGGTAGCGATCGACTGCTGCAGGCGGGCGTTATAGTCAGCCTGGGCCAGATCGATCCAGTTGATCTTGGCGCCGGTATAGGTCTCCCACGGCTTCAGGAAGCCGCGGAACAGCATGTTGTGCAGGTTCTGGTTGTTGAGCCCCATGAAGGTCAGCTCGACACCGGCGAATTCGCCTTCCTTGACGTTCTTCTTGGTCGCGTCGAGAACCATCTCGCCGACCTTCTGCCAGTCGGCGTCGGTGGGCGAGCCCTTGCCAACACCGGGAACCGCCAGCAACTGGGCGCGAAGGTCGGATGCCTGCGCCAGGGCAGGCTGGGCGAACAGGCTGGCACCGCCCATGCCGAGCGCGCCGGTCGCAGCGAGCGCGCCGAGGCCGGCGGCGCCCTTCAGGACGCCGCGACGGCTGGCCTGCCACTTCGAATGCTGATCGTAGTCCTGCGTCTTCATGAAAATCCTCCCGATTTCGATGATATTTTGGCTTTTGCAGCAGCATCGCCGGACCGTTTTACGGCTCATCTGGCGCGCCTGCACACATCCACCCTGGATCCGCGAAAATCGCGCATCCAGCGTTCTCCGCACCACCCTCCAGCGGTGCAATCCCCTTCTGGCGAAGACCGCGCGAAGTATGCGTCAGCCCCACAGGGAGTCAACAAGAGCCACAATTTCGGCTTGCGTCAATCAGTAAGTTTTTCTTCCCTGCAGTATGCTTTTCACAGGTAAAAAATCAAACGTCGCGCATATGTTCTGTGTGCCTCAGCTATTTTAGAGGCGCATTATCAATCCGGAGCGGCCTCAAGGCGCCCCTGTTGAGGGGGGCGCTGGAGCCTCTACGTCATGTCCGTGTCGTTTCGAGCAGGGGCTCGACTTCGGCAAGATACGGCATGGACGGCGCCGTGCCCGCCCGCGTCACGGAGATTCCGGCGACGGCGCAGCCGAAGCGGGCCGCCTCGATGGGATCGGCGCCGCGCGCCAGCGCCGCCGCGAAGCCGCCGTTGAACGCGTCCCCCGCGCCGGCCGTCTCGACGACCGGACCGGCGCTGACGGCGGGAACGTGGATCGAGCCGGCTCGCGAATGCAGCAGCGCGCCCGCCTCGCCCAGCGTGATCAAGGCGGTGCCGACACCCTTTGCGAGAAACGCATCCCCCGCTTTTCGCGCGCTGTCGAGGTCCGTGACGGCGATACCGGTCAGGAACGCCGCCTCGCTCTCGTTCGGCGTGACGTAGTCGCAAAGCGGATAGAGTGCGTCGTCGAACGCCTCCGCCGGGGCGGGGTTGAAGATGGTGATGACGCCTGCCGCCCGCGCAATTTCGAGCCCTCGCTTCGCTGCCGCGACCGGCTGCTCAAGCTGGGTGATGAAGACGGCCGCCTCGCGGATCGCATCCGCTGCTGCGTCGACATCGGCGGCGCTGATGGTCGCTGCCGCGCCCGGAACGACGATGATGGCGTTTTCTCCGGAGGTCTCGTTCACATAGATGAAGGCGGCGCCCGTCGGCTCGTCCTCCATCTGGGTGACGCGGGCGGAAATTCCCTCGGCGCTCCACGTGTCGAGCGCGACGGCGCCAAATGCGTCCTTGCCAATCTTCGAGAGAAAGGTGACGGATGCGCCGGCTCGCGCCGCCGCTACGGCCTGGTTGGAGCCTTTGCCGCCCGGTCCCATCTTGAAGCCGGAGCCGGCGATCGTCTCGCCGACTGCCGGCATCCGTCCGGCTCGAAAGGCGAGATCCGCCACGAAGATGCCGAGAATGGCGACGCCGCGCCTGCTATCCGCCATGTTGTGTCTCCGGCCTAGAGCGTTTTCGAGCAAAGTGGGAAGCCGGGCTGCGTGAAGACGCGACCCGGCAAGACGCCCTAGCGCGCGTCGGGCGGAATGACGCCCTTTTTCAGGATGAAGCAGCCATAAAAGCGGCGCTCGCCGGTCTGGATGACGCAATAGGCGCTTCTGGCGCGCTCATAGAAATCGAAGCGCTCGACCGAGCCCATCGGCCAGGACCGGCCTTCCGCAGCGTCGATCTCAGCCTGAACTTCGTTCTGCACGTCGGGGAGCTGATCGGGGCTGCCGACGATCTCCATGCGCAGCGCCGGCTGGTCGACAAAGCTGTCGAGCGGCATCACGGAGAGGATCGCGTTCGCGGCTTCGGCGGCCGAAACATTGTCGATGCGCAGCAGTTCGCCCAGCACGGTTTCGCGGGCCACGGCATCAGCGGGGAAATTGGTGTCGCAGATGACGAGTTCGTCGCCATGACCCATCGCCCTCAGGGCATACAGCACATCCGCATTGAGGCGCGGGTCGATTGATTTCAGCATGAAGTCCTCCGTTGTGCGTCGGTCCGCTTGGGCGGATCTTGATGCGGCCGGCAGGCCGACTGAGCTGGCAGTCTAGCGTGACATTGACGGCGGCGGGAATGGGCGAAGCGAGGATTGTCGCCGGTCTTTTCGGCACGAAACAAAAAAATGAACAGCACGCCGCTGCCGCGAAAGCACGTTCGAGCACCGGCGTGACGACGGCCCACAAAGGAGCGTCGAGCGGCCTGTCGAGAAAAGAGGTGTTGCCGGGAGGTGGTCGAATCAGTCGACGGGCAGTTGCTGCAATTGCGACGAGGCGAGCTTTTGCGAGATCTGCGTCGTCGCCTCCTGCAGCCTGGCGATCATGCGCGGACGGATCTCTGTCGTGACGCGCCGCTCGGGCGCCGAGATGCTGATGGCCGCGACCGGATAGCCGGTCTCGTTGAGGATGGCGACGCCCATGCACATCGTGCCTTCCTCGTTCTCGCCGATTTCGATGGCAACGCCGCTCGTCGCCGCCTCGGCAAGCTGCTTCTCGATCGTCTTCAATTGCGTGATCGTGCGCAGCGTCCGTTGCGGCAGGGCGTCGGAGAGCAACTGTGTTCGTTCGTCGAGCGGCAGGCGGGCCAGGATCGCCTTGCCAAGCGCTGTCGAATGAACGGGATCGCGACTGCCGATGCGCGCCTGCATGCGCAGCGCGCGGGTCGATTCAATGATGTCGATATAGACGACGTGGTTCTCGGCCAATACGGCGAGATTGGTCGTCTCGTTGAACTCGCGATTGATTTCGGCCAGTGCCGGCATGGCGCATTCGCGCAGGCGCTGGATGCTCTTGTCCGCCGTTGCCAGCGCACGAAACCGGATGCCGACACTGTAACGGTCGCGATTGGCGTCATAGGTTAGGAAGCCGGCGGCGCTCAGCGTGCGCAGATAGCGGAAGACGCTGGTCTTCGGCAGCCCGAGTTCCGTGGCGATCGTCGTCAGCGAGGCCGGATGGCCTTTTTGGGCGATTGCGTCGAGAACCTTGAGGGCCTTCAAGACGGGACCGACAATGTAGCGGTCGTCCGGTTCCGTGCTCATGTTCCTGCAATCCATTCCTGCTTCCGTCGCCCGGAATCTAGCTTTTTTCCGTCACGCGAAACAAGCGCTCGTTTACATGAAACGGGCCTTCTGGCTTGGTACGGTTATACCAAGCACAGGAGCTAGCGTTGACCATCCACAACCAGGCGGCCAGCACGTCCACCGAAACCGCCCAGTCGTCCAAGCCGCTGACCTTCGAGCGTTCAGCGGAGGAAATCCGCCGTAACGCCCAGTGGATCGCCGGTGGCGTCAACAGCAATTTCCGCATGAACATCTCGCCGACGCCGCTCGTCTTCGAGAAGGCGGAGGGCCCGTATCTGTTCGACGTCGATGGCAACAAGCTCATCGATTATTACCTCGGCATGGGCCCGATGATCCTCGGCCACAATCCGCAGGCGCTGAGCGACGCGGTCACCGAGCAGATGAAGCACGGCATCCTTTTCGGCGGCCAATCGAAGGTCGAGGCCGAGGCTGCCCGTCTGGTCTGCGAGATGGTGCCCTGCGCCGAGCGCATGCGCTTTGCCTCGTCCGGCTCGGAAGCCGACCAGGCGGCCCTGCGCCTCGCCCGTGCTGCCACCGGCCGCCAGATCATCATCAAGTTCGAAGGCCATTATCATGGCTGGTTCGACAACGTCCTGTGGTCGACCGCGCCGCCGCTCGACGCAGCCGGCCCTGCCGACAAGCCGGTGCCGTTCGCCGGCAGCAAGGGCCAGTTGCCGCAGTCGATCGACGGGCTGGAAGTCCTGCCCTGGAACAATCTCGAGCTTCTTCAGCAGCGTCTTGCCAAGGGCGACGTCGCCGGCGTGATCATGGAAGCCTCGATGTGCAACGCGGGCGCCATCCATCCGGCGGCTGGTTATCTGGAAGGCGTGCGCGAGGCCTGCACCAAGGCCGGCACCATCCTGATCTTCGACGAAGTCATCACCGGCTTCCGTCTCGGCGCCGGCGGCGCGCAGGCGCATTTCGGCGTGACGCCCGACCTCGCCACCTTCGGCAAGGCCATCGCCAACGGCTTCCCGGTCGCGGCCATTGCCGGCCGCGCCGACCTGCTCGACATGTTCGTGTCGGGCGGCGTGGTGCATGGCGGCACCTATAATTCGCAGCCGCTCGCCATGGCGGCGACCGTTGCGACGTTGAAGTCGTTGACGCCGGAGCTTTATGCCACCATCGACCGCAACGGCACGCGGCTCATGGAGGGTATGCGCGCGGTGTTCGAGAAGGTCGGCGTCAAGGCGGTGGTCACCGGCTATCCGCAGGTGTTCCATGTCGCCTTCGGCATTGACGGCCCGGCACACGACTATCGCGATCTCGCCCGTTCCGACAAGAAGGCCTATGTCGCCTTCACCACAGCGCTGCTTCAGCGCGGCGTCCGTGCCCTCGAGCGCGGTGCGTGGTTCATGTCGGTGACGCATGACGAAGCGGTTGTCGACGCGACTCTGGTGGCCGTCGAGGGCGCTGTCGCGGAACTTAGGGAACGCGGCATCCTCTAGGGCTCTGAAGCCTGAGCCTCGCGGGTTCGCAGTTCCTTCGAGCGAACCCGCCCCACCCCTTGCTCGAAAAAGCTCGCAAGGCGGTTGTTGAAAATTCCATCAGGTGAAACGCTGTCGCCTTGCATTGCACTCTGCGGCGAGGGACGTTGTGCACCGCAGGATCGAAACGGCGACAGGACAGACGGCCCTCGCGCCGAGGTTCTGTTGGCAGTATCGTCGGGAAAGCTTGGGCAGGCGAAGTTTAATTCGCCGCCCGATCTAATTTAATCGTGGCGCGGCAGGGAATATCTTCGGATATGTCGCGCTACCTCAAAGAGGGGAATAAAATGCGCGCTACTGCATTGAAGGTCGCGGCGGGTCTTGGCGCCCTTTCGCTGGTATTGTCGTTCACGCAGACCGCTTCGGCCGGCAAGCTCCAGGACGTCCTGAGCCGCGGCAAGCTGGTTGTCGGCACCGGCAGCACCAACCCGCCCTGGCATTTCCGCGATGAATCCGGCGAACTGGTCGGCTTCGACATTGACGTCGCCAAGATCGTCGCCAAGGGCCTGTTCGACGACGAGACCAAGATCGAGTTCGTGAACCAGGCGTCCGACGCCCGCATCCCGAACATCGTCACCGACAAGGTCGACATTTCCTGCCAGTTCATCACCGTGACGGCAGCCCGCGCCCAGCAGGTCGCCTTCACCGTTCCCTACTATCGCGAGGGCGTCAGCCTGATGATGGTGGCCGGCGGCAAGTATCCCGACTATGCGGCGCTGAAGGCTGCCGGCAACGCCGTGACCGTCTCCGTCCTGCAGAACGTCTTTGCCGAGGGCATGGTCCATGCGGCCCTGCCGGAAGCCAAGGTCGACCAGTTCGAGAGCGTCGATCTCATGTACCAGGCGCTGAATTCCGGCCGTGCCGACGCGGCCGCGACGGATACCTCGTCGCTCGCCTACTATATGAAGCAGAACGAAGGTCGCTACGTGGATTCGGGCTTCAGCTGGAACCCGCAGACCTATTCCTGCATCGTCAAGCAGGGCGATCCCGACTGGCTGAACTTCGTCAACATCGCGCTGCGCGAGTCGATGACCGGCACCACCTTCCCGCAGTACAAGGCCTCCTACGAGAAGTGGTTCGGCACGTCGCCGTCCGATCCGACCATCGGCTTCCCGGCTGAATTCCGCTAAGCCTGGACCGTTCACACCGTGAACTACACGCTGCACTTCGGTGCCGTCTGGGCGAGCTTCGACCATCTTCTGGGCGGGCTCGCCATCGGACTGGCTCTTGCTGTCGCCGCCGTCGCGGTCGGCACCGTCATCGGCCTGCTGTCAGCCTTTGCCAGCGTGTCCAGGTCGCGTCTGCTGCGCGGGATCAGCGGGACTTATGTCCTGCTGATCCGCAACATCCCGCTGCTGGTTCTGGTGCTGCTCGTCTATTTCGCGCTGCCCCAGACCGGCATCCGGCTCGATAAATATGAGAGCTTCATCGGCTCGCTGGCGCTCTATGCCGGCGCCTATCTGACCGAGGTTTTTCGCGCCGGTCTGCTTTCCGTGCCGAAGGGCATTGTCGAAGCGGGCAGGGCGATCGGTCTGACGCGGATGCAGACCAACATCTCGGTCGTCATGCCGGTGATGCTGCGCAATTCGCTGCCCTCGCTCGGCAACACCTTCATCGGCATGTTCAAGGACAGCTCGATCGCCGCCGCGATCGCCATTCCTGAACTGACCTTTGAAGCCCGCAAGATCAACGTCGATACGTTTCGCGTCGTCGAGACATGGACGGTCGCGAGCGGCCTCTATATCGCCGCCTGCTTCACGATCGCCGCGCTGTTGCGGATGCTCGAGCGTCGTTTCCCCAAATTCTGATCGGGTCAAACCTATCCAATGGACGCTTTTCTCGCCCAGCTCTGGATCGCCCGATGGCCGCTCTTCGACGGCTTCCTGATGACGATCGGCATTTCGGTCGGGGCGATCGTGTTCGGCACGATCCTCGGCTGCATCGTCGGCATCCAGCTTGTCTTCGCGCCGCTTTGGCTCCGCCTTCCGTTCCGCGCCTATGTCGACATCATGCGCGGTACGCCCCTGCTCGTCCTCATCCTCGCCGCCTTCTACATTCCGGCGGTGATGGGGCTGTCGCTCTCGGCGGCGCAGGCCGGCACGCTGGCGCTCGGCCTGTTTGCCGGCGCGCATATCGGTGAGTTGGTGCGGGGGTCGCTGCAGGCGATCCCACCCGGCCAGATCGAGGCGGGTCGCTCCATCGGGCTCACCTTCCCACAGATCCTCGCCAATGTGCTGCTGCCGCAGGCGCTCCGCACCTCGCTGCCGCCCTGGATCAACACCGGCGTCGAACTGATCAAGGGTTCCAGCCTGCTGTCGATGATCGGCGTCGGAGAGCTTCTGTTGAAGTCGCAGGAAGTGATCGGCCGAAACTTCATGACCATCCAATTCTACGTCTTCGCCGGCATTCTCTATCTGCTCGTCAATGTCACCCTGGACCTGCTCGGCAAGTCACTGGAACGCCGCCTCGGAGCTCGCCTATGACCAAGATTGATACCGCGCGCCCGCTGCTCGACATCCGGGGCCTGAAGAAGAATTTCGGCGCCGTCGAGATCCTCAAGGGCGTCGATCTCAGCCTGCAGCCGAAGGATGTCGTCTCGATCATCGGATCGAGCGGCTCCGGCAAGACCACGTTGCTGCGTTGCGTCAACCTGCTGGAGGAATTCCAGGGCGGCGACATAATCCTCGACGGCGAGACGATCGGCTACAAGACGGTCGGCGCAAAGCGTACCCGGCTGCGCGATGCCGAGCTGTCGCGCCAGCGCGCCATGACTGGAATGGTGTTCCAGAGCTTCAACCTGTTTCCGCATCTGACCGCCGCCGGCAATGTCATGCTCGGCCTGCGCAAGGTGAAGAAGCTTGGCAAGGAAGAAGCCTTCGCCATCGCGGAGAAATGGCTGATCCGCGTCGGACTCGGCCCCAGGCTCGATCACTATCCGAGCCAGCTTTCCGGCGGCCAGCAGCAGCGTGTCGCGATTGCCCGTGCGCTTGCCATGAACCCGAAGCTGGTTCTGCTCGACGAAGTGACCTCGGCGCTCGATCCCGAGCTGGTGCAGGAAGTGCTGACGACCATCAAGAGCATCGCCGATGACGGCGCTACGCTCCTGATCGTCACGCATGAAATGCGCTTCGCCCGCGAAGTCTCCAGCCGGATCGTCTTCATGGAGCAGGGCCGGATCGCCGAGGAAGGCACACCTTCGGAGATTTTCGGCGAGGGTCGCAGCCAGCGCCTGAACGAGTTTTTGAAGAGCTCGCGCCACTGATCTTGTGGCAGGCGCGGGGTGTCAGGACGCGAGCGTCATGATAGGCCTTGGCCGGGGTGTCGCAGGTCGATGCCGGCATGATGCGTTTTGACGGAGATCGAGATGACGAAGGTAGCGTTCCTGGGCCTCGGCGTGATGGGCTATCCCATGGCGAGGCATCTGCAGGCGAAGGGTCACGAGGTGACCGTCTACAACCGCAACGCCGCCAAGTCCGCCAAATGGGTTTCCGAGTTTGGCGGACGCGCCGCCGCGACGCCGAAGGAAGCCGCAGAGGGCCAGGACATCGTGTTTGCCTGCGTCGGCAATGACGACGATTTGCGCGCCGTCACGATTGGCCCAGACGGCGCTTTTGCCGGGCTTGCCGCCGGTGTTGTCTTTGTCGATCACACGACGGCCTCGGCCGAAGTGGCGCGCGAGCTTCATGCCGAAGCCGAGAAGCGCGGCTTCGCCTTCATCGATGCGCCTGTTTCGGGCGGCCAGGCCGGTGCCGAGAACGGCGTGCTGACGGTGATGTGCGGCGGCGATGCCGAGCCGTTTGCCCGCGCCGAGCCGGTGATCCAGAGCTACGCCCGCGCCTGCCGCCTGCTCGGGCCGGTCGGCTCCGGCCAGTTGGCCAAGATGATGAACCAGATCTGCATTGCCGGCATCGTCCAGGGCCTGGCCGAGGCGCTGCATTTCGGCAAGCGCGCCGGTCTCGATGTCGAGGCGGTTGTGGAAGTGATCTCGAAGGGCGCGGCGCAGTCCTGGCAGATGGAAAACCGCTACAAGACGATGAATGCCGGCCAGTTCGAATTCGGCTTCGCCGTCGACTGGATGCGCAAGGACCTCGGCATTTGCCTGGACGAGGCGCGCCACAACGGCGCGAAATTGCCGCTGACGGCGCTGGTCGACCAGTTTTATGGCGACGTTCAGGCCATGGGTGGCAAACGCTGGGATACGTCCAGCCTGCTCGCGCGCCTGGAGAAGTAATTCCCCTCGATGGCAATGCGACGTTGGCGGCGAGGGGCTCCACGCTTCCAACTCCACCGGCGTCATCCCCGCGAAGGCGGGGACCCATGCAGCCGTGATTTTGGGCGTTTTGCGCGGGCGAAACCCGGCTGAATGGATCCCGGGTCTCCGCCCGGGATGACGACTGAGTGGGTGGCGTGGGAGCGCCACGCCACCGGGGCAAGGGCGACCGAAACGGCGCCCTCAAACCCGTGCGTAAATATCCTCGATGCGGACGATATCGTCCTCGCCGAGATACGAACCCGTCTGGACTTCGATCAGTTCGAGCGGGATCTTGCCGGGGTTGGAGACGCGGTGGATCGCGCCGAGCGGCAGGTAGATCGACTCGTTCTCGTTCACCGTCTTGATGGTGTCGTTCAGCGTTACTTCGGCCGTGCCTCGCACCACGACCCAGTGTTCGGCCCGGTGATGGTGCTTCTGCAGCGACAGCTTGGCGCCGGGCTCGACGACGATTTTCTTCACATGGAAGCGGTCGCCCCGGCAGATCGTCTGATACGTGCCCCAGGGGCGGTGGATCTTGATGTGCTCGTTGGCCTCGTTGCGCTTTTCCGCCTTGAGGCTGGTGACCAGATGCTTGACGTCCTGCGCGCGGTCCGACGGCATGATCAGAATCGCATCTTCCGAAGCGACGACGGTCATGTTGTCGAGGCCGATGCCGGTGATCAGCGGGCCTTCGGAGTGGATGAAGGCGTTGTGGCTGTCGATCAGCGCAACGGGGCCGGAGGTGACATTGCCATGCTCGCCGGCCTCGCGGCTGTCGCGCACCGCGTCCCAGCTGCCGATGTCGGACCAGCTGAAGCGCCCCTCGATGACAGCGGCGCGGTCGGTGCGTTCCAGCACGGCATAATCGATCGACTTCGCCGGCATCGCCACGAAGCTTTTCTCTTCCAGGCGGATGAAGCCGAGATCTTCATGGGCGCCGGCGATCGTCGCCTCGGCCCCGGCGGCGATCTCGGGCTCGAACTTCGTAGCCTCTGTCAGCATCAGCGAGGCCGGGAAGATGAAATTGCCGGAATTCCAGAGATAGCCTTCGGAAACATAACGCTCGGCGGTCTCGCGGTCCGGCTTCTCGACAAAGGACGTGACGGCGAAGGCGCCCGGCGTGCCGAGCGGTTTGCCCGGCTTGATATAGCCATAGCTGGTGCGCGGTTCGGTCGGGGTGATGCCGAAGGTAACGATGTGGCCTTCCTCGGCGGCGGCGGCGGCATCCAGGCAGGCCTGCCGGAACAGCGCCACATCCGGGACGAGATGGTCGGCGGCCAGCGCCAGCACGAGGCAATCATCGCCATGCAGCTTCTGCGCGTAGCGAGCCGCCACGATCAGGGCAGCAGCGGAATCGCGGCGTGCGGGCTCCAGAATGATGGTGGCGTCAATGCCGATTTCGGCGGCCTGACGGCGGGCAAAAAAGCGGAAGGCGTCCGCAGTGATGACGATCGGATCCGTACCGCCGCCGCTCTTGGGCGGCAGGCGCAGCAGCGTGTCCTGATAGAAAGTGCGTTCCGAACCGAGGGAGAGAAACTGCTTCGGCATGCTGTCGCGCGAAACCGGCCAGAGGCGTGTTCCGGATCCGCCCGCCAGTATCACCGGAACAATCTTCGAACCTGCCATAGTCATAGCCTCTCAAACGCTGCGCGCGCTTTCATGCGCTTTTGCCGGGGGTGCCACCCGCTTTGCCGGGATCTTGCATGGCGGTGGTTACCAATTCAACGTGCAAGCCCCGTCAAGAGTTCGACTCGGTTCGTTCGATTGGCGACATTCTTTCCGAATGGTTGCGCGGCGTGGGTTTGGCGGGCCGAGAGCGAGGGGCATAGTCGCGGTTTGGCTGGCGACCTGAGGCGTGATTGAGGGCGAGCCAGAGGTGGGCGGTGCCGTGTCCGCCACGCGCCAGTGTCCGCAGCCCGGCGCGAATATCGCGCGGCGGGGTGGAAGCCGCGACCACCATCACGATGTCGTCGGCATGCGGGCTCCACTGCAGTGCATCGATCGCGACCAGCGGGGACGGGCTGTCGATCACGACATGCTCAAAATTCTGTCGCGCCGTCTGCAACAGGGCAGCAAGACGGCTCGATTGCATCAGGACATCGATGTTGAGGCGCGGATCTGCCGGTCCGGCGGCCACGGAGAGGTGCGGGCCAATGTCGACGATCAGCCCGTCCGACGATGGGGCCGTTCCACGCCCGGCGAGATGGCTTGCCAGCCCATGTCGACGCTCGAGATCCAAAATCTCATGAAGGTCCGGCTGGCGGAGATTGCCGTCGATCAGCAGCGTCCTGCGGCCGGAAAGCGCCAGCGAGCGGGCCAGCGAGATCGCCGCCAGCGTCGCGCCTTCGCCGGGAAGGGCGGCCGTCACCACAACGACTCGGCCCGAGTTGTTCGCGCGCCTGCCGGCGGGGGAGAGGTCGAGGCCGAGCCGAAGCCGCCGGACAGCCTCGGCATAAGCGTCGTTGGGATGGTTCAGGACCTCGGTCGCCGGATTTTCGCCCGGACGATCGGCGCGGGCGGGGATCGTCGGCAGGGCGGAAAGCACGGGAACGTTCGAAAGCCGCTCCAACTCGTCCTCATCGGCGATGCCCCCGGAGACGTGGTCACGAAGAATCCCTGCGGCGACACCGAGGATCAGCGATAGCGCTCCGGCGAGGCCGAGGATCAGCGGTTTGTCGGGATAGGCCGGCGTCGCGGGCGACAGCGCCGCCGAGACGACGCGGCTGTCGGGAAGCTGCAGTTCGATTTCCGCGGTCGCGGTGGTGGAGTTGGTCGTCAGCTTGTCAACGACGAGGCGAAGGGCCGCCGCGTCGCTCTCCACCTCGCGAAAATGCCTCACGAGTTCAGCGGGCGCGTCGGCGTTGGCCAGCCGCTGGCTGAGGCGGGTACGAAGTTCGGTTTCGCTCTGCTGCGCGGCGCTTGCCTCCGCGGCGATCCTGCCGATAACCGCCTGCGCTTCCTTGTCGATCTGCTGGTCGATCTGGGCCAGTCGCGTCGGCGTATCATCCTTTTGACCGGCACCCAACCCGCGTCGGATTGCCGTATATTGCGCATGGAGGCGCACCATCCGTTCAGAGTTCAGCTCGGCAATCAGCGCTTCCCAGTCGCGCTTGCGCGCAAGTTCGCGTGCGCGACCGGCGAGCGCGTCGTAGCGCACCCGGTTTGCCTCCTGCTCCCGGATGGCGGCGCGGATCTCGGACAATTCGGCGCGCAGTTCAGGTGGTTCGATCTGGACGATGCGATCGTCGAGGAAACTATCGAGCTTGCGGTCGAGTTCGCGCAGCGTTTCGCGCGCGCTTTCCAGCTGCATCGCGAGGCGTTTGCGAACGCTGGCGGCGAAGTCGACCTTGGCGCGGATCTGTGCGTCGATATAGGCAGCGGCCAGCGCATTGGCGATCCGGGCGGCCTTGTCGGGATCTTTCGAGCGGGCGGCGACCTCGATCACATAGGTCGCGCCGCGCCGCGTGACTGCGACCGACGAGCCGAGCTTCTTCAGCGTCAGCTTCGCGGCCTGCTCCGGCGAGAGCGGTGGCGCCTTGATTCCGACGAGCGAGGCAAGCCTTGCACCCCATCCGGGCCTCGGCGCGAATTCCGCGTCCTGTGCCAGCTCGAGTTTGCGCAGCGCGGCGAGGAGAACGGAGGGCGATCGCAGGATCTCGACTTCGCTTTCGACGCGGGCTGCATCGGCCGGTTGGCTTGGGACACTGCGGTCGGCATCCAGCATGCTTTGCTGCCACGGATCGACGATGACGAGCGCCGATGTCTTGCAGATCGGTGGGATCTGCGACAGCCCCAGCAGGGTCAGGAGATTGAAGGCGAGGATTACGGCGAGGACGAACCAGGCTTGTCGGCGCAGCATCTTGAAGAACCGCCACGGATCGAGCGCCTCGGGACCGGGAAGCGGAAGACGTTCGGAAGCCGGCTGATCGCCGGTAGGCCAGCCGTCATCCGAGGCAAGGCGCAAGCCCCCGCCGTGCAACATCTGATCTCCCCGCCCAAGCCTGCCGACCAGATCTGCTGCCCAAGCATCGCCCGCCACAAAGCGCTCATCTCGTGCCGGTGGTGGGATGCAGCGATCGATCGCACAACCCAAGGTGACGTAACGGAAATATGGAGTCAACGCTGGCGGCTGCGGCTGCGTCCCGCATTGCGAACAAAACGGGAAACATGCTCCAATCCGGGACGATCCTGCCTTTGATTCGACGGAACGATCCATCTCCCATGACGGCTGCCCATCTCGCCAGGCTGAATGACGACCAGCGCCGCGCCGTCGAATTCGGTGTCACTACGCCGGAGCGCGGCCCGTTGCTGGTGATCGCCGGCGCCGGTTCCGGCAAGACGAATACGCTGGCGCACCGGGTCGCGCACCTGATCCTGAACGGTGCCGATCCGCGCCGCATCCTGCTGATGACGTTCTCGCGGCGCGCGGCGAGCGAGATGGCGAAGCGGGTCGAGCGGATCGCCGCCGGTGTTCTGGGAACCAAGGGCGGCGTGCTCACCGACGCGCTCGCCTGGTCCGGCACGTTTCATGGCATCGGCGCAAAAATCCTGCGCGAGCATGCGCAGTGGATCGGCCTCGATCCCGCTTTCACCATCCATGACCGCGAGGATTCGGCCGACCTGATGAACCTCGTCCGCCACGAGCGGGGCCTGTCGAAGAGGGAGAGCCGCTTCCCCGCCAAGGGTACTTGCCTCGCTATCTATTCCCGCGTCGTCAATGCCGAGACGACGCTCGACGAGGTGCTGGTCAAGGTCTTCCCCTGGTGCGCCATGTGGAAGGACGAGCTGAAGGCGCTGTTTGCGGCCTATGTCGAGGCGAAGCAGGCGCAGAACGTGCTGGATTACGACGATCTGCTGCTCTATTGGGCCTATCTGATGGCCGAGCCATCCATATCGGCCGAGATCGCCGCCCGTTTTGATCATGTGCTGGTCGACGAGTACCAGGACACCAACCGGCTGCAGGCTTCCGTCCTGCTCGGGCTGAAGCCGAAGGGCGACGGGCTGACGGTGGTCGGCGACGACGCGCAGTCGATCTATTCGTTCCGCGCCGCGACCGTGCGCAACATCCTCGATTTTCCCGGCCATTTCTCTCCGGCCGCCGAGATCGTCACGCTGGAGCGCAACTATCGCTCGACCCAGCCGATCCTCGCCGCCGCCAATGGCGTCATCTCTCTCGCGACCGAGCGCTTCACCAAGAACCTCTGGACCGAGCGCGAAAGCGGCGACAAACCGCAGCTCGTCACCGTACGCGGCGAGGCCGAGCAGGCGCGCTATGTCGTCGAGACCGTGTTGGAGGCGCGCGAGCGCGGCGTCGCGCTGAAGGAACAGGCGGTGATGTTCCGCGCCTCGCATCATTCCGGCCCGCTCGAGTTCGAGCTGACCCGGCGCAACATCCCCTTCGTGAAGTTTGGCGGGCTGAAGTTCCTCGATGCGGCGCATGTGAAGGACCTGCTGGCGGTCTTGCGTTTCGTCGAGAACCCGCGCGATCGCGTCGCCGGCTTTCGCGTCGCGCAATTGCTGCCGGGCGTCGGGCCGGGCACGGCCGGCAAGATGCTGGAATCGATGGCCGGGGCTGTCGATCCGGTCGCAGCTTTGGCCGAGTTCAAGCCGCCACAGAAGACGGCGGCCGACTGGCCTTCCTTCGTCGAGATGATCGGCGCGCTGCGGACCCGGTGCATGGGCTGGCCGGCCGAGATCGAGGCGGTGCGAAACTGGTACGAGCCGCATCTGGAGCGCATCCACGAGGACGCGACGGTGCGCCTCGCCGACCTCGTGCAACTCGAGCAGATCGCCGCCGGCTTCTCGTCGCGCGAACGCTTCCTGACCGAGCTGACGCTCGATCCGCCGGATGCGACCAGCGGCGAGGCGGGGGTGCCGTTGCTCGACGAGGATTATCTCATCCTCTCCACCATACATTCCGCCAAGGGGCAGGAGTGGAAATCCGTCTTCGTGCTCAACGTCGTCGACGGCTGCATGCCGATCGACCTCTCGACCGGCACGGCGGAAGAGATCGAGGAGGAGCGGCGGCTCCTCTATGTCGCGATGACGCGGGCGAAGGACGAGTTGCACCTCGTCATGCCGCAGCGCTTCTTCGTCACCCAGCAGACACGCGGCGGCGACCGCCACGTCTACGCGACACGCACCCGCTTCATCCCCTCCGTCATCATCGGCCTGTTCCAGCAGGTGATATGGCCGCCGGCGCCGAGCGAGGTCGAAGGAGCGGCAGCCCAGCCGCGCATCCCCGTCGACATCGCGGCGAAGATGCGCGGCATGTGGAAGTAGGGACGGCATCTGTCGCTCAAGCGCGATCGCTGTCCCACGCTCGCCGTCATCCTCGCGAAGGCGGGGATCCATGCATCCGAAGCCTCGCCCGCGCGAAACGCCGGGAAATCTGGCTGAATGGATCCCGGGTCTTCGCCCGGGATGACGGAGAGTTTTGGCTCCGCTTTCGGAAAAGAATGCTCCGTCAGCTCCCTCTCTCGCTGGCGGGAGAGGGTTGGGGTGAGGGGTTTTTTGGCCTACTCACGCGTCCGGCAGGCAGACGCGCAGGCGGTGGCCGTCGGGGTCGAGGGCGACGAAGGTCGGGCCGAAATCGAGCTCGACGAGTTCCTGCTCGATGGGCAGCCCGCGCTGCTGCCAGTCGGCATAGAGCGCCTCGATCTTCGCCTTGTTCTCGACCATGAAGACGATCTCGCCATTGGCGCCGTTCGCCGTGGCGGTGGTGGCGGGCTTGGCCTGGGCACGACCCCAGAGGCCGAGCGTCAGGCCGTTGTCGAGCGGCAGCGCGGCGAAATTGGGCGACGCGTTCATCGCCGGCTGGCCGAGCAGGTCGGTATAGAAGGCGGCGCTGGCCGCGGTATCCTTCACATAGAGCAGGATCATGTTCGGGGTGGTCGTCATGGTGTTGCCTCCGTTGTCGATGAAGGCAGACTATGCTGATCTGCTGTCAGTTTATGGCAGCAGTGTCGGATGGCTGATGCCCTCGGCGATCTTCCATTCCTTGAGCAGTACCTGTAGCCGGCGCGGATAGCGGGTCTCGGTGACGACGAGGTCGGCGATCCGCTCTGTGCGGAAATGCCGAAAATCCTGCCGGGTTTCGCACCAGGCGACGAGCACGCGGACCTTTTCGAAGAAGCCAAGCGCGAACGGCCAGACCATTCGCTGCGACCCGGCGCCGACGGCGTCGGTATAGGCGAAGGAAAGCTTGCGCTCCGATCGGATCGCGGCGCGGACCAGCGCGAGGTCGACGCCCGGCGTCTCGGTTGAACTGCTGCCGACCAGCAGCGTCGAGCTGTCGAGATCCTCGCGAAGATCGGCGGGAAGCACGGCGGCGATCTTGGCGAGCGCATTGCTCGCCGCCAGAGCCAGCCGGGGATCGGCGCGTTTGGAGACCCAGCGCGACCCGAGTACCAGCGCCTCGATCTCATCCTCGGAGAACATCAGCGGCGGCAGCATGAAGCCGGGCTTCAGGATGTAGCCGATGCCGGCCTCGCCCTGGATCGAGGCGCCCTGTGCCTGGAGGGTTGCGATGTCGCGATAGAGCGTGCGCAGGCTGACGCCGAGTTCGCCGGCCAGCACCTGCCCGCTCACCGGCCGGCGGTGGCGGCGCAGGAGTTGGATCAGGTCGAGCAGGCGTTGCGAACGGGACATTTTGAAAACTCCTCTCACGCCATGGTGCCACATTTTGTCAGCACTGGCGCGAGGGGGCGAGAGCCTGAAGGAAAGCAAGGCCCTCACCCCAACCCTCTCCCAGAGGGAGAGGGTTTTCCGGGCGCAGTGTGGTGGCAGCAAAGAGCGTTTTCTTCGGGGGAAGGCCACATCTTCGGGCCAAGACACGATCCGCCCCCTCTCCCTCTGGGAGAGGGTTGGGGTGAGGGCCTTTGACCGAGAGGACTAAGCCGCTTCCTCTGCCAGAAAGCCGCCCGACTGCCGACGCCAGAGCGAGGCGTAGTGGCCGTTCAGCGCCAAAAGTTCCTCATGCGTGCCGCTCTCGATGATGCGGCCCTTGTCGAGGATGATCAGCCGGTCCATGCGTGCGATCGTCGACAGGCGGTGGGCGATGGCGATCACCGTCTTGTCGGCCATCAGGCTTTCGAACTGCTCCTGGATCGCCGCCTCGACTTCGGAATCGAGCGCCGAGGTCGCCTCGTCGAGGATCAGGATCGGCGCGTTCTTCAGGATGACGCGGGCGATCGCGATGCGCTGGCGCTGGCCGCCGGAGAGCTTGATGCCGCGCTCGCCGACATGCGCTTCATAGCCGGTGCGGCCGCGCCAATCTTCCAGATCGCCGATGAACTCATGCGCATGCGCCCGCCGCGCTGCTTCCTCGACGCCGTTCAGCGTCACATGCGGCTGGCCGTAGCGGATGTTGTCGAGGATCGATCGATGCAGCAGCGAGGTATCCTGCGTCACCACCGAGATCTGCTCGCGCAGGCTTTCCTGGGTGACGCGGGCGATGTCCTGGCCGTCGACGAGGATGCGGCCGCCTTCGAGGTCGAAGAAGCGCAAGAGCAGGTTGACCAGCGTCGACTTGCCGGCGCCGGAGCGGCCGACCAGGCCGATCTTCTCGCCCGGTTTGATGGTGAGCGACAGGTCGTCGATGATGCCGCCGGAGCGTCCATAGTTGAAGTTGATGTGGTCGAAGACGATGCCGCCCTTGGCGACCTTCAATGGCTCGGCACCGGGCCGGTCGGTCAGGCGCAGCGGCTTGGCGATCGACATCATGCCTTCCTGCACGGCGCCGATATTCTCGAAAATCGCCGTCACCTGCTGGGCGACGAAGCCGGCGATATTGGCGATCTGCCAGGTCAGCGGCAGCACCATGGCGACGATGCCGACCTCGATCAGCCCGAACGACCACAACCGCACGGCGATGGCACCGGTCGAGACCACGAGGATGGCGTTGTTGAGCGCCAGCGCCAGGCCGAACATCGTGATCAGCCGCAACTGGCCGCGAAAGACGTTGGTGTGATAGTCGACGGCCTCGCGGACATAGTTGTCCTCTTCGCGGGCGCGTCCGAACAGCTTTACCGTGATGATGTTGGTGTAGCTGTCGACGATGCGGCCGGTGATCAGCGAGCGCGCTTCCGACATCTCGACCGAGCGGCCCTTGAGGCGCGGCACGAAGATGCGAAGCAGCGTCGCGTAGCAGACGAACCAGAACACGGTCGGCAGCATCAGCCAGGGATTGTTGTGGCCGAGCAGGATCAGCGCGCTGGTGCCATAGACGGCGATGTACCAGACCGCGTTGATCGAGGAGACGGCGCTGTCGCGCACCGAAACGCCGGTCTGCATGACGCGGGTGGCGATGCGGCCGGCGAAATCATGCTGGAAGAACGACCAGCTCTGCCGCACCACGTGCCAGTGGCTCTGCCAGCGGATCAGATTGGTGAAGCCCGAGGCAATGATCTGGTTGGTGATCAGGTTCTGCACGAAGATCGCGACCGGGCGCACCAGAAGCATGAACAGCGCCATGCCGACGAGCACATGCCAGTGCTCGCGCAGCAGGACGTCGGGCGATGTCTGGCTGAGCAGCGTCACCAGCTTGCCGATGAAGAAAGGGATGGTGGCGTCGAGCAGCGCGACGGTCAGCCCGGCGAGCAGCAGGGCGACGAAATACCAGCGCACCTGGCGGATGAAGAACCAGTAGAAGGCGCCAAGCCGATCGGGCGGCTCTCCGGGCATGCCACGATCGGTGGCCGGAATCCGTTCTTCGAAATAGCGGAACATGATGATCTCGACGGCAGGCGGGTGGGTGCAAACGGGGCGAACGTCGCGGCGCAAAAGCGGGGCGATGAACGCGTCCAGGCAGGGGAAACGCGCCCGGGCGTCGTTGAGAAAGGATGCTAGCCTGATTTGTGGCGATTCTTAAGCCGTATTGCCGTTCTATTGGCCGCCGAAGGTTAAATTCGCTCGACGCGGGCTTCGGGAAACAATTCTGGTCGATCTTGCGCCTCTTTCTCGCCATGGGTCGCCGCCGCAGCGGCATGTCGCAAGGCTGGGAAGTTCGCCTGTCGCGCGATTGACTCTTGCTCGATTTGGAGTCGTATTAGATAGAACAAAACAGGAACAATGACGGTTGGATCGGACAGCGACTGAAGACGATGAGCACGGCGAAGGCGACCCTTTCCGCATTGCGACAGCGCATTGCCGCGATCGAGACGACGGCGCGATCCGTGCCGCCGGCCGAGGCGGCATCGAGCGGGTCCGCGCCGGCCATATCGACGTCGCGCGCCGGCCGCATCGCGCTCGATCGGGACGAGGTCGACCTGACTTTGGGCGGAGGGCTGGCGCGCGGCGCGCTGCATGAGATCCATGCCGCCTCCGGCGCCGACAACATCGCGGCTTCAGGCTTTTCGCTGGCCTTGGCGCTTGCCGCTGCTCCCGCCGGGCGGACGATCGTCTGGGTGCGGCAGGATTATGCGGCCAAGGAGGGCGGCGAGCTTCACGCCGATGGCTTGCAGGCGCTTGGCCTCGATCCTGCCGCGTTGATCCTGGTGCAACTGCGCGATCCGCTCGCGGTGCTGCGTGCCGGCGGCGAGGCGACGCGTTGCGGCGCGCTCGGCGCCGTCATCATCGAACCCTGGGGCGAGCCGAAGGCGCTCGACCTGACGACGCAGCGCCGGTTTTCGCTCGCCGCCGAGATTTCCGGCGTCACCGTCTTTTTGCTGCGCCCCGGCGCGCGACCGATGCCCGGCGGGGCGGAGACCCGCTGGCAGATTGCTTCCAGCCCGGCGACGCCGATGGCGATGAACGCGCCCGGCCATCCGACTTTCGATCTGACCTTGTTGCGCCATCGCCATGGACCGCCCGGCGGGCCGTGGCGGCTGGAGTGGAACCGCGATGAAAAATGCTTCCAGCGCCCGACGCTATTGCGCGATCCGGCTACCCTTTCTCGCATCGAACCGGCTCCGCACCCTGCCGAACGCGCCCCATTCCGGCTTGCCGGCTGATGCGCCGCTGCTGATCGTCGAAAAGGCGAAGGGCGCGCTGGTGCTTGCCGCGCCCGATCCGGCGGCGATCGATCAGGGGCTTGCCCCCGGCCTGTCGCTGGCCGAGGCGCGGGCACGCATCTCCGACTTGGCTGTCGCCGATCACGATCCCACCGCCGACGAGACGCTGATGGAGCACATCGCCGATTGGTGCGACCGCTATACGCCCCTGGTCGCGCGCCATGGCGAACGCGGCATGATGCTCGATATCACCGGCGTCGCCCATCTCTTCAAGGGCGAGGCGGCGCTGTTGGATGACCTGCTGGCTCGGCTGGCCGGCTTTGGCCTGACCGCCTTTGGCGCGATCGCCGGAGCGCCAGCCACCGCCCGCGCCTTGGCGCGCTCCAGGAAACCGGTCATCGTGCCGCCGGGGCGCGAGGCGGAAGCGGTGCGGCCGCTGCCCGTCACCGCGCTCGGCCTCGATCCGGCGCGCGTCCAGGCATTGCGGCGGGCCGGATTGAAATGCGTCGCCGACCTGATCGATCGGCCGCGCGCGCCGCTTGCCGCCCGCTTTGGCGCCGATTGCGTCGAGCGGCTGGAGCGGTTGGCAGGGATTGCCGAACATCCGATCTCGCCGCGCCGGCTGGTGCCGGCGGCCCTGGCCGAACGGATCTTCTTCCAGCCGATCGCGCTCACCGATGATATCGCCGCGACGCTCGCCCGCCTCGCCGTCGATGTCGCCTCGCTGCTGGAGGCGCGCGGCGAAGGCGGCCGCCATTTCGAGGCGAGCTTTTACCGGGTCGATGGCGCGGTGCGGCGGATCGCGGTCGCGACGGCCCGGCCCAATCGCTCGCCGAAGGCGATCGCCCGGCTGTTTCACGAAAAGATGGATGCGCTCTCCGATCCGCTCGATGCCGGCTTCGGTTTCGATCTGATCCGCCTTGGCGCCTTCCATACCGAACCCTTCCTCGCCGCGCAGGCGAACTTGGACGGCCACGCGCTCGATGACGAGGCGGTTGCTGATCTCGTCGATCGGCTCGGCGCCCGTTTCGGGCCGGAGCATGTGCAGGGCTTTGTCTCCTCCGATACGCATATTCCGGAGCAGCGGGCGAAGCTGGTGCCGGTCTTTTCCATCGGCGATCGACCGCAGGTATGGGGCGGTGGACTGGAGACAGGCGAGCCGCCCTTGCGGCCGTTGAGCCTGTTCAACCCGCCCGAACCGGTCGAGGCGCTGGGCGAAGTGCCGGACGGCCCGCCGCTCTCCTTCCGCTGGCGTCGCGTGCTGCATCAGGTGGCCCGGGCCGAGGGGCCGGAGCGGATCGCGCCGGAGTGGTGGCGTGGTGGCGGCGACACGCCGGACCGCGATTATTACCGCGTCGAGGATCGCAATGGCGGCCGCTTCTGGCTCTTTCGCGAGGGGCTCTATGCGGCGGACCGGCCGCAGCCGCGCTGGTTTTTGCATGGATTGTTTGCGTGAAGGGGCAGACAAAATCCTCACCCCTGCTGATCAACCTCAGCCATCATCCTGAGGTGCTTCGCGTCAGCGAAGCCTCGAAGGAGGATCCAGCGGGACGCCGCAATGTGCAGACGAATGCAGGCAGTACGGCGCTCGCTGGATCCTCCTTCGAGGCCCGGCTTTGCCGGGCACCTCAGGATGATGGTCGAAGGTCGACAAGACCGTTGTGCGAAGGCAGGGCACGGATGATGACGGAGGCGCTATGACCGCCTACGCCGAACTCGCCGTGATGTCGAACTTCTCCTTCCTGGAGGGCGGGGCGCATGCCTATGAGCTGATCGTGCAGGCGCATGGATTGGGGCTGAAGGGCATCGGCATAGCCGACCGCAACACTTTTGCCGGCATCGTCCGGGCACATGATGCGTGGTCCAGCGAGGACTATGGCAACACGCGGGCTGCCGGGTTTCGCCTCGTCGTCGGCGTCCGGCTGGTGTTTCGCGATGGCACCCCGGATATCCTCGCTTATCCCGTGGATCTCGCCGCCTATAGTCGGCTTTGCCAGTTTCTGAGCCTCGGCAAGCGTCGTGCGCCGAAGGGCGAATGCCATCTCGATTTCGAGGATCTCGCGGCGCATGCGGAAGGCTCGCTGTTCATCCTGATGCCGCCCGCCCGGGTGCCTGCTGATTTTGCCGCCGCGGCGCGAAAACTCGCCGGTCTGGCATCGGGCCGCGCGTGGATCGCCGCCGTGCTCTACCGCAAGGGCGACGATCGCCGCCGGCTCGCCGCCCTCACGGAGATTTCGCGCGAGAGCCGGCTGCCGCTCATCGCCGTCAACGACGTGGTTTATCACGCGCCGGAGCGTCGTCCCTTGCAGGACATCCTGACCTGTATCCGTGAGAAGACGACGATCGAGAAGGCGGGGCGCTTGCTGCAGGCGAATGCCGAGCGGCATCTGAAGCCCGGCTTCGAGATGGCGCGGCTGTTCCGCGATTTTCCGAGCGCCATCGGCGAGACGATGCGCTTCCTGAAGCGGATCACCTTCACCCTCGACGAGATAAAATACGAATATCCGCACGAGGCGGTGCCGCCCGGCATGAGCCCGCAGGACTATCTGGAAATCCTGACGTGGCAGGGGGCGGAGCGCCATTATCCGGATGGCATCCCGGCCGATGTCCGCGCGACGCTCGCCAAGGAATTCGCGCTGATCCGGGAGCGGAACTACGCCGCCTATTTCATTACCGTACACGACATCGTTGTCTTCGCCCGCAGCGTCGGCATTCTTTGCCAGGGGCGGGGGTCGGCGGCCAATTCCGCCGTCTGCTATTGCCTGGGCGTCACCTCGGTCGACCCGGTCAAGCACCAGCTCCTGTTCGAGCGCTTCCTGTCGTCGGAGCGCGAGGAGCCGCCGGATATCGACGTCGATTTCGAGCATGAGCGGCGCGAGGAGGTGATCCAGTTCATCTATGAACGCTATGGCCGCGACCGCGCCGCGATCTGCGCTACCGTCATTTCCTACCGGACGAAAAGCGCCATTCGCGAGGTCGGCAAGGCGCTGGGGCTCTCGGAGGACGTCATCGTCGCGCTCGGCGGCACGGTCTGGGGCGGCGGCTGGGGCTCGGCCATCCAGGACAAGCATATCAGCGATTCCGGCCTCGATCCAAGAAATCCGGAGGTCGAGCGCGCGGTGAAACTGGCGATGGAACTGCGCGGCTTTCCGCGTCACCTGTCGCAGCATGTCGGCGGCTTCGTGCTGACCGAGAAGCTTTTGAACGACCTGGTGCCGAGCGGCCCGGCAGCGATGAAGGACAGAAGTTTCATCGAATGGGACAAGGACGATATCGACACCGTCAACATGATGAAGGTCGATATCCTGGCGCTCGGCATGCTGACCTGCATCCGCAAGGCGTTCGACCTGATCGCCGATATGGGTGGCAAGCGCTACGAGCTCCATACCATCGATAATGAAGACCTTGCCGTCTACGACATGCTCTGCAAGGGCGACTCGATCGGCGTCTTCCAGGTCGAGAGCCGGGCGCAGATGAACATGCTGCCGCGCCTGCAACCGCGAAAATTCTATGATCTCGTCATCCAGGTGGCGATCGTCCGGCCCGGTCCGATCCAGGGCAACATGGTGCATCCCTATCTGAAACGACGGGCTGGCTTGGAAGAGGCGACCTATCCGTCACCGGCGCCGGAGCATGGCCATCCCGACGAACTGAAGGAGGTTCTGTCCCGGACGCTGGGCGTGCCGATCTTCCAGGAACAGGCAATGAAGCTCGCCATGGTCGCTGCGAAGTTCACCGGCAACGAGGCGAACGGACTGCGCCGCGCCATGGCGACGTTCCGGCACAATGGCACCATCCATCGCTATGAGGAGAAGATGGTCGGCCGCATGATCGCGCGCGGCTATGATCCCGCCTTCGCCCATGGCTGCTTCGAGCAGATCAAGGGCTTTGGCGAATATGGTTTTCCCGAAAGCCATGCCGCGAGCTTTGCCCGCCTCGTCTATGTCTCGGCCTGGATCAAGTGCCATCACCCGGCCGCCTTCGCCGCCGCGCTGCTGAATTCGCAGCCGATGGGCTTCTACGCTCCGGCGCAGATCGTGCGCGACGCCGCCGATCACGACGTGCCGATCCATCCCGTCGATATCAATGCGAGCTTCTGGGACAACACGCTGGAGCCGACGGAAAAGGGGCTGGCGCTGCGCCTCGGCCTTCGCCAGATCGACGGCTTCCGCGAGGACTGGGCGAAGACGATCGCGGCACGGCGCGGCGCCGGCTTCGCGGCGATGGACGATCTCGTCCGCCACACGGAGCTCGAGCGGCGCGCCTATGAAAAACTCGCCGACGCCGATGCGCTGCGTTCGCTCGGCCTCGACCGGCGGCAGGGGCTCTGGGAAGTGCGCCGCCTGCCGAGCGCCGAAATCCTACCGCTCTTCGCCGCCGCCGACGCGGCCGAACTGGGTCGGGAGCAGGACATGCCGCTGCCCATCATGCCGCTCTCCGAGCATGTCGTCGCCGACTACCAGACGCTGCGGCTTTCGCTGAAGGCGCATCCGATGAGCTTCTTGCGCGAGCGCTATACCAGCGAGCGGATCCTGTCGGCCGCCGCGATCACGGCGCTTCGGGATGGCCAGTGGGCGCGGACGGCCGGCGTCGTGCTGGTGCGCCAGCGGCCGGGCAAGGGCAATGTCGTGTTCATGACGCTCGAGGACGAGACCGGCATCGTCAATGTCGTGGTCTGGACGCGGCTGTTCGACGAGTTCCGCCGCACCATCATCGGCGCCAAGCTGGTGCTGGTCGAGGGCCAGATCCAGAAGAGCCCGGAAGGGATCGTCCATCTGGTGGCAAAGAGGCTGGTCGATCGAACCGGCGATCTCGATCATCTCGCCGAGGACCGCCGGCCGAGGCTAGATCCTGCCCGCGCCGACGAATTCGCCCATCCGAGTCGCCCGAGCCACCCCGGCAGCCATCCGCGCAACGTCCGCATCATCCCGAAATCGCGTGATTTTCATTGAGGGAAGAGCGAAGCAAAACGTGGGTCCCGCGCGATGACGGCCGTCACACGCTCTTCGTCATCCCTGCGAAAGCAGGGATCCACTTAGCCGGATCGCGCGCCGCGTGGGGCTCCCGTGCGGTCGTCGACATGGATCCCTGCTTTCGCAGGGATGACGACCGAGTGGGGGGCATCCGGTTTCGGAGCGCTCAGGGGAGCGTGTTGTCGGCGTTGCCCTTCACCTCTCCCATGGGGGAGAGGTCGAGCGAAGCTCCAGCGGCGGGATGCAATCTCGCCGGGGAGGACTGAACCCGTCAGTGCTCCAGGTCGTAAACCAGGATTCCGTCCACACCACCTTCCGCCGCCGCGACGATGGCGGCGCCGACCTTCGCGTGCTCTTCGTCGACGAGATACTGGTCACGCGCCGCGACATCGCGGAAGGTCACGATGAAGCCCTCCGAAAAGCCCTTGTCGAGGCCTTCGGGGCTCATGTTGTTGCCGACGATGATGTTGATCAGTCCGTCAATCCGGGGGCGCAATGCGAGCAGCGCGTCGAGGATGGCCACCTTGGTCGTGGCGGTGGTGTCGGCGCGGTAATTGATGAAGACGCAGTGGGTGATCATTATTCTTGGTTTCCTCCGTGGCCCGCAGGATAGGCCGTCGGGAGGCCAGACGTCACCTGTTTCGAGCGGGGCTTGAAGCAAGACCCTCACCCAACCCTCTCCCGCGAACGGGCGAGGGCTTTTCGGCCGGCCAGATGTCGGCGCCGAGCCTCGTATGGCAGGTCGAGGCGCCGTCTGCTCCCTCTCCCGCGTGCGGGAGAGGGCTGGGGTGAGGCTCTTTCAAAGCCCTGAGCGACGTTACTCCGCCGCGATCCGCAGTTCCTTGCTGAGCGGCGGCAAGACGCCGGTCGGCTTGTGGCCGGTATCCGCCTCGTCTTCGTCGACCTCGTTCGGCGCGAAGGCCCAATGGAACAGGTGCGCGACGAGCCGCGAGAGGTCGTCCATGATCGTATAGACGGACGGGATGAAGACGAGCGACAGGATCGTCGACAGGAACAATCCGCCCATCACGGCGATCGCCATCGGCGCGCGGAATTCTCCGCCTTCGCCGAATGCCAGCGCCGCCGGCAACATGCCGGCGCCCATGGCGATGGTCGTCATCACGATCGGCCGAGCGCGCTTGCGGCCGGCGTCGATGATCGCTTCCTTGCGGTCCATGCCGTGCTTGACCTGCTCGACCGCGAAATCGACCAGCATGATCGCGTTCTTGGTGACGATGCCCATCAGCATCAGCATGCCGATGATGACCGGCATGGAAAAGGCGTTGTTGGTCAGGAGCAGCGCTGCCACCACGCCGCCGATCGAGAGCGGCAGCGAGGCAAGGATGGTGAGCGGCTGGAACACACTGTTGAACAGGATGATCAGCACGACGAAGACCAGCAGAATGCCGGAGCCCATGGCGACGCCGAAGGCGGAAAAGACCTCGGCCTGGGCCTCGGAATCGCCCGTCTCCTGCAGCCGGACGCCATCCGGGAAGTTCTTGACGACGTCCATCGTCTTGATCCGCTCCGTGCCCTGGCCGGACGTAAAGCCCTTGGCCATGTCGGTGCCGACCTTGACCAGCCGCTCGCGATCGAAGCGTTCGATCGTCGCCGGGCCCTGGCCGAAGCTGACATCGGCGACGGTGGCGAGCGGAACCGAACCGCCGGCCGGCAACGGCACGCGCAGCGCCGACAGGATCGACAGATCGGAACGGGCAATCCGATCCAACTCGACCCGGATCGGCACCTGGCGGCCATCGACGGTGAACTTGGCCAAGTTGGCGTCGGCGTCGCCGGTGGTGGCGACGCGGATGGTCTCCGAGATCCGATCCGGGGCGATGCCGAGCGCGGATGCCTCGTCCAGCTTCGGCACGATGCGGATTTCCGGACGCGCGAAGGAGGAGAGCGCGACCGGGTTCAGGAACATCGGATCGGCCTTCATCGCCGCCTCAAGATCACCGGAGGCCTTGGCGACGCCGTCGCCATCGGGGCCGGTGACGGCGATGGTCGTTTCGCGGTCGCCGCGTTCGTTGACGACGTAGAAGCGGATGTCGGGAATGGTCGAAAGCACGGAAGCGACGAGCGGCTTCATGTCCTTCTGGCTGACCGTGCGCTCCGCCTTCGGCACCAGTTCGAGGATGACGGCGGCGCGGCGGGTTTCCAGCGTTCCGGTGGGCGAAGTGCCGCCCATGACAAAGACGTTGCGGATCTGCGGCAATTGCCCCAGTGCGGCGGCGATCTTGTCGGTGGTGACAGTGGTCTCGGCCAGCCCGGTTCCTGGCGGCAGTTCGACGGAAACCGCGAGACGGCCCTCATCGCCTTCCGGGATGAATTCCGACGGCAGCAGGCCCATCGCCCAGATCGAGACGGCAAAGGTGGCGATACCAGCGCCAAGCGTCACCCAGCGCATGCCGCGGGCGAGCGTCCCGCGGAGCAGGCCGGTGTACATCCGCATGATCAGGCCGTCATGCTCCTCCATCGGATGCGGCTGGCCGAGCCAGGCGCGCACGAGGGCGAAGCCGGCGGCGAGCGCCAGGGCGCCAAGCGCAATCTTGGTCCAGCCGATCGACACGACGCGTTCGGCCAGGGTGCCAAGCAACGGTACGCCGGTCAGTGCCTCGCCGGTGATCTGCAGCACGAGCGCACCGAGGCCGATTACCACGGCGATGGGGATCATGGCCCTGAGCTTGCGGCCGAGATCGTTCAGGAAGCCGCCATAGATCGGTTCGCCATCGGAGCCGTCGCCGACATAGGGCGCGCGCATGAAATAGGCGGCCATCATCGGCGTGATCAGGCGGGCAACGAGCAACGAGAAGAACACCGCGATGGCGACGGTCAGGCCGAATTGCTTGAAATACTGGCCGGCAATACCGCCCATGAAGGAGACCGGTGCGAAGATCGCAATGATCGTCGCCGAGATCGCGATAACGGCGAGGCCGATCTCGTCGGCCGCCTCCAGCGCCGCCCGATAAGGTTTCTTGCCCATGCGGGTATGGCGGACGATGTTCTCGATCTCGACGATGGCGTCGTCGACGAGAATGCCGGTGACCAGCGTGATGCCGAGCAGGCTGATGAGGTTGAGTGAGAAGCCCAGCATCGACAAGGCCCAGAAGGTCGGGATCGCCGACAGCGGCAAGGCAATCGCCGCGACAAGCGTCGCGCGCCAGTCACGCAGGAACAGGAGCACGACGAGGATGGCGAGGACCGATCCCTCATAGAGGGTATCCATCGCGCTTTCGTAATTGCCGTAGGTGTAGTGGACGGTGTTGTCGATCACCGAGAAGGTGACGTCGGGATGGGTCTGGCCGATTTCGGCAATCTTGGCGTCGACGACATCGGCGACAGAGGCATCGCTGGCGCCCTTGGCGCGGTAGATCGCCAGTGCGACGACGGGCTTGCCGTCGAGGCGAGCGAAGGATTTCGGCTCCTCCCAATGGTCCTCGACTGTGCCGAGATTGCCGAGACGGACCTCGCGGCCGCCCGAGATGACGATCCGCGCATTGGCGAGATCCTCGATCGACTTGGCGCCGGCAAGGGTGCGGATGGTCTGTTCCTGGCTGCCGACTTCGCTCTTGCCGCCGGCGAGATCGACATTGGTGATCTGGAGCTGGCGATTGACGTCGGCCGCCGTGACGCCCAGCGCCATCAGGCGGTCGGGATCAAGGCGGATCTGGATTTCGCGGGTCACGCCACCCATGCGCTCGACGCGGCCGACGCCCTTCAGCGCCTGCAAATCGCGGATGACGCTGTCGTCGATGAACCAGGAAAGCTGCTCCGGCGACATGGTCGGCGCCAGCGCGCCGTAGGTGATGATCGACTGGTTCTCGACGTCGATGCGCTGGATGATCGGTTCGTCGACGGTGCGGGGCAGGTCGCCGCGTATCTTGGCGATGGCATCCTTGACGTCGTTCAGCGCACGGTCGGTGTTGACCTCGAGCCGGAACTCGATACCGGTCGACGATTGGCCGTCCGTGATGGTTGAACTGACATGCTTGACGCCGGTGATGGCGGCAACCGCGTCCTCGACCTTCTTGGTGACCTGCGTCTCCAACTCGGCCGGCGCGGTGCCGGCGTCGGTGACCGTCACCGAGATGACGGGCACGTCGATGTTGGGAAAGCGCGTGATCGGCAGTCCCATGAAGGAGATGATGCCGAAGGCGCAGAGGACGACGAAGAGGAGAATGGGCGGGACCGGATTGCGGATCGCCCAGGCGGAAAAGTTCCAGCTCATCCCTTCGCTCCCTCGCTCGGCGCTTCGACTGCGGTGACGGCGTCGCCGTCGCGCACGAAGGTGCCGGCGCGCAGGATCACGGAGTCGCCGACGGAAATGCCTTCGACGACCTCAATCAGGCCCTTGCCGGAAATGCCGGTCTGGATCGGCCGAGTCCGCACCTTGCCGTCGACCACGATCTGCGCCGTTGCTTCGCCAGCGGTGGTGACCACTGCCGAGACGGGGATCGTCACGCTTTCATGCCGGGCGAGCTCAACCGTGCCGCGCGCGAAGGCTCCGGCATTGACCTTGACGTCGGGCGGCAGCGCCACGCGCAGGCGGCCGAGGCGGCTGGTGTTGTCGATCTTGGGCGAGACGAGGCGTACCGTGCCCTTGATCCCGTTCGGGATACCCTGGACGGTGATGGTCACCGGCTGGCCGACGGCGATCTGCGCCAGTTCGGCTTCCGGGACCTGCGCTTCGAGCTCAATGGCGCCGTCTTCAGCCAAGCGGAACAGCGGTTCGCCGCCGCCAGAGACGATGGCGCCGATGCGGGCGGAGCGCGACAGCACGAGACCGTCGGTGGGGGCCTTGATCTCCGTCTTGGAGACGCGCAGTTGCAATTCGCGGCGCTGGGCCTCGGTCAGGGTCTTGTCGGCTTCTGCAAGCGCCAGGCCCTGCGCCGCGGCGTCGCGGCGGGCGGCCGCCGTCTTGGCGGTCGATTCGCGTGCGTCGAGCGCGTCCTGGGCGACAAATCCCTTGGTCTTGAGGGATTGTCCGCGATCAAGGGCGGCGATCGCCATCGCCTCGATGGCGGTGGCTTCCGCGATCTGGCTCTTGGCCTGCGCGATGGCCGCGTCATTGCGGGCGAGCGAGGATTCGTTCTGGGCAAGCTGGACGTCGAGCATGTCGGTCGAGAGGCGCGCCAGCACCTGCCCTGCCTTGACGTGGTCGCCTTCCTCGGCCGAGAGGTCGGTCAGCCGGTAGCCGTCGAGATCGACGCCGACAAGTATCTCTTCACGCGGCACCAGCGAGCCGACGACGATGGCGGTCTGTACGACCTCCTTGCGAACGGCGGGAACGACGGTGATGGCCGGCGGCTTCGGAGCCTCGGCAGCCGGCTTCGGCTCCTCCGCCACGGCAGGGAACATCGATTCGGGCAGCGCGAGCGCTCCCGCGGCGATGGCGGCGACAAAGGCGGCCGAGGCCGCGAGACGGGTCATACGCTTCATGTTCATCCAGCCGCCTCGGCGGCTCCTCTGGTCAGGCAGGCACGGGCGGTCTTTCGCCGCCGTCATGCCGCTCAGGCTTTCATTCCCAACAGACCGGCGACGAGCCGCCGCAGCAGCGGTTCCACCCGGTCCAGTGATAGGTCTGCATCATGGATCTGGCGCAGCGCGATGCCGTCGACAGCGGCCTGCAGCACGCCGATCGTGGCATCCAGATCGGCGATCTCAGGCATTTCGCCCTTCTCGATCGCTTCGGTGAGAACTTCCCGCATGACGTCGCGAACGCTGTCGTCGATCTTGGCAAAGCGCTTGCCGATCTCGGAGTTGCGCAGGCTTTCGGCGCTGATTTCGGCCATTAGTTCGCAGGCGCCGGGATCGCGCATATAGGCGAAATAGCCCATGGCGCAGCCGATCATCCGGTCAAGCAGGGGGCCGGTCCCGCGCATCGTCTCGACCAGTTCGGCCGCGCCGCAGCGTTCGTCCTGGGCGATGGCTTCGATGATCGCTTCCTTGGACGGGAAGTAGCGATAGAGCCCACCGGGACTCATCTTCGCCTCCAGACAGATCTCCTGCATCGAAGCGCCGCGAAATCCCGAGCGCGCAAAACAGGTCCGAGCGGCGTCGAGAATTTGGGAACGTCGCGCATCCTGCGCGCTTTCGCGCGGCGTGAGTTCGATCGGATCCGGTTGGACTACAGCGGTCATGGGCATCCATATGCTTGCGAATGAATGTTCGCTCGCAGCAGATGCGACTGGCCTGCCCTTAAGTCAAGACACGCCCCGGTGACTTCGTGTCGATTTTCTTTGGAGTCCGCCTTTTTGCGGTAAATCCGTCACAGCGTCCCCGGACAAACGCAGGGTCGACAGGAGAGATGGTGCCGAATGCGCCCGATGTAAGGCCCCGCCTTGGCGAGGCGCGGACCGGTGCGCCATGTCAGGCGATTTCCTGCGCGCGGAAGTCAGCCAGCCAGCGCGCAGCTTCCACATCGGCACGGTGTATTTCATCCGCAAATCGCCTAAACAAAGAGCCTTCGCACGGCCTTCGGACCGGGCGGAAAGGGAGACGATGCCTGGGGAGGCAACGCGTGGAGACAATCGACCGCGAACTGGCGGCGTGGCTGGCGCATGCCGGGCTCGTCGACGACCCTGACACGATTTTCGCGGAGCCGCTGACCGGCGGTGTCGCGTCGGATATCTGGCGTGTCGAGGCAGGAGGCCGAACCTTCGCCGTCAAGCGCGCGCTGGCAAAGATGCGCGTGGCGCGCGACTGGCGCGCGCCGGTTTCGCGCAACGGCACCGAGGTGGAATGGCTGCTGGAAGCCGGGCGCATCGTGCCGGGCGCCGTGCCGCATGTCCTGGCGCATGACGCGTCGATCGGTGCTTTCGCCATGGACTTTCTGCGGCCGGAGGATCATCCGGTCTGGAAGGCCGAACTGCGGGCCGGCCGCGCCGATCCGGTCTTCGCCGCTGCGGTTGGCCGGGCGATCGCCACCATCCACAGCGCGACGGCGTATTCGGACACGCTTGCCGCTCGTTTCGATACGGACACGATCTTTCACTCGATCCGGCTTGAGCCCTATCTCGAAGCGACGGCGGAAGCCCATCCCGATCTGGCGCCGCAATTGATGTCGCTGTCGCGCGAAACGCTGGCGACCAAGATCGCGCTGGTGCATGGCGATGTCAGCCCGAAGAACATCCTGGTCGGCCCGAAGGGGCCGGTCTTCCTCGATGCCGAATGCGCCTGGTATGGCGACCCGGCCTTCGATCCAGCTTTTTGCCTGAACCAGTTGCTGCTGAAATGCCTCTGGGTACCCGCGTCTCGTGAAGCCTACCTCGCCTGTTTCGATGCGCTCGCCGGGGCCTATCTCGATGCTGTCGACTGGGAGCCTCGCGACAAGGTCGAGGCGCGGGTCGCCCGCCTGCTGCCGGGCCTTTTCCTGGCGCGCGTCGATGGCAAGTCGCCGGCCGAATACATCACGAATGACGAAGACCGCGACCGCGTGCGCCGGGTGGCGCGCCCGCTGATCGCAACACCGCCAACATCTCTCGCGGTCATCCGCGACGCATGGGAAGAGGAACTCCTGAAGTGACCGACACGACAATCAGCAAAGTTCTTGGCCGCCGTGTCTGGGATTCGCGCGGCCGGCCGACGGTCGAAACCGAGATCCATCTGGCGTCGGGCGCCATCGGCCGCGCCATTGCGCCGGCGGGCGCTTCGACCGGCAGCGGTGAGGCCGTCGATCTTCGCGACGGCGGCGAGCGTTTTGGCGGCCACGACGTGGTTCGGGCGGTGACGGCGGTGCAGGGGGAGATCGCCACGGCGCTGACCGGCATGGACGCTTCCGACCAGGCAGGCATCGACGCGGCGCTGATTGCCCTCGACGGCACGCCGAACAAGGGGCGCCTTGGCGGCAACGCGCTGATCGCCACTTCGATGGCGGTCCTTCATGCGGCCGCTGCCGGCGCCGACCAGCCGCTCTGGCGCTATCTGGCGGGTGGCAACAAAGTCCGCATCCCGGTGCCGGAAATCCAGATTTTTGGCGGTGGCGCCCATGCGGCCCGGCGTGTCGACGTGCAGGACTTCATGCTCATCTGCCCCGGCGCCGGCTCCTTCGCCGAGGCGCTGGATTGGACCGCCGAAGTCTATCGCGCCGCCGGGGTGCGCATGAAGAAGGCCGGCAAGTTGCAGGGCGTCGCCGACGAGGGCGGCTTCTGGCCGGCCTTCAACTCGAACGAGGAAGCGCTCGACGAACTGGTCGGCGCGATCGCCGACGCCGGTTTCACGCCCGGCCCTGATATCGGGATCTCGCTCGACATCGCCGCGTCCGAATTCGGTCGCAACGGCCGCTACAAGCTGGCGCTCGACGACAGCGAACTCGATACGGGCGGCATGATCGACCTGCTCGGCCGCTGGCTCGACGCCTATCCGATCCTGTCGATCGAGGATCCGGTGGCGGAAGACGACGAGGCGGGCTTCCTCGCCTTCACCGAGCGCTATGGCGACCGCTGCCAGGTGATCGGCGACGATTTCCTCGTCACCAACGCTGCGCGGGTCGAATCTTCGGCGAAGAAGGGCTCGGCGACCGCCGTGCTGGTCAAGCCGAACCAGGCCGGCACGATCACCGAGACCAAGGCGGCGCTGGACGCCGGCAAGAAGGCCGGATTTGGCACCATCGTCTCGGCGCGTTCCGGCGAGACGGAGGATGTCACCATCGTCCATCTCGCGGTCGGTTGGGACGCGGGCCAGTTCAAGGTCGGTTCCTTCTCGCGCTCCGAGCGGATGGCGAAGTGGAACGAGATGCTGCGCGTCGAGGAAGCGCTTGGCGCCGATGCCGTTTATGCCGGCAAGGCAGCGCTCGGCTTTCGCAAGGCCGGTTGAAACGAAAAAAGCCTCCGGCCGGTGCGCGATATGCCCGGCCGGAGGCTCAATTCGAGTGGAGCCGATCAGTAGGTCGCGCGGCCGCCCGAGAGGTCGAACACGGCGCCGGTGGTGAACGAGCATTCCTCGCTGGCGAGCCAGGTCAGGATGGCAGCCGCTTCCTCGACGGTGCCGAAGCGGCCCATCGGAATCTTCGACAGCATGTAATCGATATGCGCCTGGCTGACCTGCTTCAGGATCGGGGTGTCGATCGTCGCCGGCGTGATGGCGTTGACCGTGATGTTGTCCTTGGCCAGTTCCTTGCCGAGCGACTTGGTGAAGCCGATCACGGCCGCCTTGGCCGCCGAATAGGCGGATGCCGTCGGATTGCCTTCCTTGCCGGCGATCGAGGCGACGTTGACGATGCGGCCATAGCCGTTCTTCTGCATCAGCGGCGCGACGAAGCGGTTGCAGTAGAAAAGGCCGTGGACGTTGATCTCGAAGACGCGCTGCCATTCCTCGATCGGATAATCGACGACGAGGGCGTTCTTGCCGGCGATACCGGCCGAGCAGATCATGATGTCGATCTTGCCGAGATGGGATTCGGCCGTCTTGGCGGCGGCTTCGACCTGCTCAGGCTTTGAAATGTCCAGCTGGACGCCATGCGCCTTCGGGCCGAGGGCTGCCTTGGCCGCGTCGATGCGCGCTGCATCCACATCCCAGATACAGACTGTTCCGCCTTCGGCGACAATCCGCTCCGCCGTCTTGAAGCCGATTCCGGAAGCGCCACCTGTCACGATCGCTCCACGACCGGAAAAACGCTGATTATCTGCCATTCTCGTTCTCTTCCTCTGTTCGCGTCCGAACAACGCCGCCTCTACGGTGGCGATACTGGTAAGGGGCAGCGGGTCATCAGACAACCCGTTTTGAACGGGCTTGCAGTGGCGCTCCGTCCTCGATCGCTTATAAGAACAGGATCTTCCCCGCTTACGGACATGGTTCATGGCCCTCAATACGATTGAAGAAGCCGTCGCCGCGATTGCTGCCGGCGAACTGGTCGTCGTCGTCGACGATATGGATCGCGAGAACGAGGGCGATCTGATCATGGCTGCCTCGAAGGCGACCGCCGAAAGGGTCGCTTTCATGATTCGCCATACCAGCGGCATCCTCTGCGTGCCGGTCGACGCCGATCGTGCCGAGGCGCTGCACCTGCCGCCCATGGTCGCCAACAATCGCGATCCGATGCGAACCGCCTTTACCGTCTCCGTCGATTACAAGGTCGGGCTCACGACCGGCATTTCCGCCGAGGAGCGCGCCAACACCATCCAGGCGCTCGCCAACGACAATTGCACGGCGTCCGATTTCCTTCGGCCCGGCCACATTTTCCCGCTGATTTCGCGCGAGGGCGGCGTGTTGATCCGTTCGGGCCATACCGAGGCGGGGACCGATCTCGCCCGGCTGGCCGGTTTGGAGCCGGCCGGTGTGCTGGCCGAGATCGTCAACGATGACGGCACGGTCAAGCGCTTGCCGGAACTCCTGGAATTCGCCGCGGAGCACGGGCTGAAGATCATCTCGATCGAGGATCTGATTGCCTACCGCGCCCGCACGGAGAACTTCGTCAAGGTCGTCGATAGCTTCCAGGTCCCCGTCGGCGGCCGCACCGCGACCGCCTTTGTCTACGAGACCCCGTTCGATCCGCTGCAGCATCTGGCCATCGTTTTCGGCGACGTGGCCGAGCAGTCGGACGTGCTGGTCCGTATTCATCGCGCCAATCCGATTTCGGATCTGATTTCGCGTGGGCCTGATTCGAAGGGATGGTTGGAGACGACGCTGCGCAAGGTCGGCGCAGCCGATCGCGGCGTGTTCGTGCTGATCCGCGATCCGGCAGTGGTCCGGCCAGACGGGTCGGCCGCTGGCGATGGCGAGGAGCGGCACTTCTCGGCGCGGCAGCGCAAGGAGCGCTGGCGTGAGATCGGCGTCGGCGCCCAGATCCTGCGCGACCTCAAGGTACGATCCATCCGCCTGCTGTCGTCGCAGGAGCGCCAGTATGTCGGCCTTCAGGGCTTCGGCATTGCCATCACGGGCCGTGATATCACTGGCGAATAGCCGGCGGAGAATTCTTGGCCGCCACTACCTCGGGAATGGAACCTCTTCCTGCGCTAGCGCGTTGGTTTGACGAGCGGTTTGAGGCCGCGTCCACCCATGGAGGGGTTTGATGCTGAACTGGGCGATACTGTTTCTCGTCGTCGCGCTTGTCGCTGCCGTGCTGGGTTTTGGCGGCATAGCCGGCACAGCGATTGGCATTGCGAAGATCATTTTCGTCGTCGCTATCGTGCTGTTCCTGATCTCCGGTGTTCTGCACCTGTTGCGACGGGCCTGAGAACGACACGGACGAAAAAAACCCCGCGATCCTGGATCGCGGGGTTTTTTTTGTTGGTCGTCCGGCGGGAGCGCTCAGCCTGTGCGCAGCGCCATGGCCTGCTCGATCTCGTCGGCCGAACGCTTGGCGGTATCGGGCGGCGGCAGGGGGACGCCTCCGCTCATGATTTCTTCCAGCCGGGCGCGAGCGCGAGACACGCGACTCTTGACCGTGCCGACCTTCACTTCGCAAATTTCCGCCGCTTCCTCGTAGGAGAAGCCGCTGGCGCCGATCAGGACCAGCGCTTCGCGCTGTTCGTCCGGAAGCAGCTGCATCGCGCGCAGGAAGTCGTCCAGCTCGAGATGGCCGTGCTGCGCGCCGACATCCGACAATCGGGCAGCATGTGTCCCTTCGGCGTCCTCGACCTCGCGACGGCGCTTCCGTCCTTCCGAATAGTATTGATTGCGCAGGATGGTCACGAGCCAGGCATGCAGATTTGTGCCGACCTGGAACTTGTCCTTGTTGGCAAGGGCTCGCATGACGGTTTCCTGCACGAGGTCGTCGGCACGATCGCGATTGCCGCTCAGCGAACGTGCGAAGGCTCGCAACATTGGCAAGGCTTCGACCAGTTCATTTTTCATGTCTGTCTCCGGGGCACCTGGTGCCTTGAAGCAGTTGCAGGAAGTGCGGTCGCAGGCTCATGCGGCGCCTTTGTCGGCTTTTGAGTCGGACAACGACGGTTCGTCGTCGATCCGGTCAAGAAGCGACATGATGTCGTCCGGCAAGGGTTCGCTCAGAGAATTGTCGAAGACCCGGCGCAACTGCCGGCCGATCCAGTCCTCTTTTTCGCCTTGGCTGTTCACGCCAGCGGGTGCCGAGCGAAACTCGGCGCCTTTCGCGTTGCTGTCTTTATTATCCACGTCTCTAATCCTGGCTGTGCCCAACTTGCGCTCCGATCCTAGCTGCGGCGCGTCTCGTCGGGAGGCAAATGCAGCACCTGAAAAAAGGTTCCTTGTTTTGGAACCGAATTGCGCCGAGCACGTTTTGATATCGAGATCAGGATTAGAAGGGGGAAACTATGCCCGAAAGTCTGTCGCAGGCGCTTGCACCGCATTTGCCTTTTTTGCGGCGTTACGCGCGTGCTCTCACAGGCGGTCAGGTCAGCGGCGATGCTTATGTGCGGGCCTGCCTGCAGGCCATCGTCAACGCGCCCGGCATTGTGGATCGAAGCGTACATCCCAAGATTGCTCTCTATCGTCTCTTTCATGCGATCTGGTCGGGTACGCAGCTGGGTAGCGATGAGGCCATCGATGGCCTGAGCCGGCAGGAAATGACCGCGCAACAACGTCTGGCCGACATGACGCCGGAAAGCCGGCAGGCCCTTCTTCTGACGACGATGGAAGGGTTTTCCGATGAAGACGCCGCCGCTGTCATGGGTATTTCGAGCGACCGCATCCAGCCGCTGCTGACGGAAGCCCTGGCCGAAATCGATCGCCAGACGCGCACTCGCGTTCTTATCATCGAGGATGAGCCGCTGATCGCGATGGATCTTTCCGGCATCGTCCAGGAACTGGGGCATGAGGTTGCCGCCGTGGCGCGCACCCGTACCGACGCCGTCGAGGCGGCCCTCCGGGAGAAGCCCGGCCTGGTGCTTGCCGATATCCAGCTCGCTGATGGTTCGTCCGGGATCGATGCCGTCAAGGACATCCTGGCGGGCTTCTCGCTTCCCGTGATCTTCATCACGGCGTTCCCCCAGCGTCTGTTGACCGGCGAGCGGCCGGAGCCGACATTCCTGCTGACCAAGCCGTTCGATCCGCGAACCGTGAAGGCAGCCATCAGCCAGGCGCTGTTCTTCAACTCGACCGCGTCGATCGCCGCCTAGAACAAGGGCCCGGCCACAAGCCGGGCCTTTTTCGCGGAGCCGTTGCTCACCGCGGTTTTTTCATCGACTTCGATCTCGGCTTCCGCCTCTCCTGGCTGTCTCCTCGACACTGGGCGAGCTTGCCGCGCATCCAGGCTAAGGTTGCGTCGCGCCTCCCAAATGAGCTGTTGTAGGGCGAGGGCCGGTTCGTTCGGTCATCCTCGATTCCAGCGGCGCAAAAGGACCGTCACATGGACTGGCTGCTCAACATCCTTTCTCAAGCGTCGGATGCGCTGGGTGGAGATATCTGGCGGCCGGTTCCAAGGCTGGTCATTGCGTTCAGCACGCTTGCGATCGCCGTGGCTGCGCTGTCCTTCCTTTGGCGGCGTCGCGACCTGCCAGCCATCTATCGGCGCGTCGCGTTTTCCTTCGTCCTTCTGCTGCTCGGCGTCGCATTCAACTATTTGATGGCGGCTTTCCCTCTCTTGGCGCCCGCCGTCTATTCCCGGATGATCGAGATCGTCGCGGCGTTGAGCGCGCTGGTCGCCGTGTTTCTCATCCGCTTCGTCCTGCCGGAGCTCCTCGCTCTGCCGTCGCCGCGACTTCTCGAGCGCAACAATCGTCACCTCAAGTCCGAGATCGACGCGCATATCGATACGATGCGGCAATTGACCGACATTCGAAGCGAGCTGGAGGAGAAGGTCCGAGCCCGGACACGCGAACTGACGGCGACCAAGCAGCGGTTCGAGGCAGCCCTTTCCGGTTCCGACATCGCAGTCTTCAACCAGGACAACGATCTCGTTTTCACCTGGGCCTACGACCCGCGGCGCGGCCTGACGCCGGAGGAAGTGGTTGGCAAGACGGATGCCGATCTGTTTCCCGCCGATGTCGCGCCATCGGTCTCAGACGCCAAACGCAGCGTGACGGAAAGCGGCAAGGGCACCTCGCTCAACGTCGTGGTTCAGACCGACGATGGCGCGTCGCAATATCTGCGCCTGTCGATCGAGCCGCTGCGCGACGGCGCCGGCGAGATCATCGGATTGACCTCGGCAGTCGTCGACATGACCGAACGCCATGACTACGAAACGCGCCTGTCCGCACTCACGTCGAGCCTCGCCGAAGCCAATGCCCGTTTCGACCTGGCATTGCGCGGCTCCTCGATCATGGTGTTCAGCCACGACCGCGACCTGCGCTACAACTGGGTCTACAACCCGGCCATCGGCTTGAGCGCCGATGCAATGCTGGGTCATACGGATGAGGAATTCTGGCCGGACGAGCGCGGCTTCCCGATCATTGCGATGAAGAAAGCAGCGGTCGCGTCCGGTGAGGCGCAGCACGGTGAAATCGCCTTGTCGATCGGCGGCGAGGACCGGCATTTCCAGCTCAGCATCGAGCCTATCCTCGGCCCCGACCGTACCGTTCGGGGGTTGGCGGGCGTCGCCGTCGATACAACCGAGGCACATCAGCAGGAGGCACATCTGCGCCTGGTGATGCGCGAACTGACCCATCGGTCCAAGAACCTGCTCGCCGTGATCCAGGCGATGGCGCGGCAGACAGCTGCCCGCTCGGATGATCCGCAGACCTTCGTCACGCGCTTTTCGGCCCGCCTCCGCGCGATGGCGGCGTCGCACGATCTGCTTGTCGCTCGTGAATGGCACGGCGCGATCCTGAAAGATCTGGTCAACGCCCAACTCGGCCAGGCCATCGATCCGGGATCTGACCAGCTAGTCATCGAGGGGCCGATGCTCAGCCTCCGGCCCGATGCGGTTCAGAATATCGGGCTCGCTTTGCATGAACTGACCACCAACGCGGCGAAATATGGTGCGCTGTCGGTTCCCGGCGGCAAGATCTCGCTGAATTGGGGCATCCGCAATGGCGACAAGTTGCACCTGCGGTGGGAAGAAACCAACGGCCCCCTTGTGCAGCAGCCCGAGAAGACGGGCTTTGGCGTCACCCTGCTGGAGCGCAGCGTCGGTCAGGCGCTGGACGGCACCGTCACGCTCGAGTTCATGCCGGGCGGAGTGGTGTGCGAGATCTGCATCCCCTCAAGCCACGCCCTGGTTTGATTTGTCCGATGCATGGAGAGCGGGCGCAGGGATGATCGGCCGGCTGTTCCGCCATGAAAAAGGAGCCCTCGAGGGCTCCTTTGTTTCGTCGGGGCCATAGGGCCGCTAGAGCGCCTGTGTGCCTCAGCGCTTGCGCGACAGGCCTCCGAGAAGGCCCATGGCGAAGGCGAGGGCAACGCTGGTGGTGCCGACCTCCTGCTGCTGGCGGCGGCCGCTGCGCCAATTCGCGACCAGCAGGATGATCAGCCCGAGCACAAGGAACGCCCCGCCGACGACCAGCTTGGCGACGAGTGAGCCATAGCTGAAGGCCAGCGCCTGATAGCCCGCCGCGACGCCGAAGCAGACGCCAACAATGATGAAGACCCCCGCGACTGCCAGGAGGCCTACCTTTTTCAGGGTCCGAACCGTGGTTTGCGTGGCGGCCGCTGCCGCCACGCTTGTCAGGGCCTGGAACAGGCCACTCATCGCCGGCCTATGAGCGCACCGATGAACAGGCCGATACCGGCGGCGATCAGAACGGCGGGAACCGGATTGTTGGTGATCTGTCCTTCGATGTCTTCGGCAACCCTCTGGCCACGGCGGCGTGCTTCCTCGGCCGAGGCGCGGAAGGTTTCGCCAGCCCGATCGGCAGCATTATGCAGCGCGTCCGCGCTGGCGCTCGCATGCTCGGAGCCGAATTTACGGATCGTATCCGTCAGCGAAGCCAATTCGGCCTGGATGGCCTTCACCTGATCCGAGAGGTCGGAGCCGTCTGTCTTGGTGACCATGTTGGCACTCCTGTGGGTTGCTCAGGTCTGCGAAGACTTGAGAGATCTACGGGGAAGTATATGCGGTGTGGGAGCCGAGTTGTCGATATCGGCCAGCGCGGTAGACAATTCCATGGTTAGCTTTTGATAAGCTTCCCGCTCCTCGGCAGATGCAAGCGGAGCCAGTCGCGCGACGGCTCGTCGCCAGTGCAGCAGCGTTTCCGCCTTCTGGCTATCGGAGAGAACCTTGTCGGCGAGAATGTCTCCGGGCCGCCAAAAGCCGGCATATCCTTGATATGCGATCATTTGCTTTCATCCTGGTTATTCCAACGCGACCCATTCAGAGAACGAGCCAAATCGGCAATGGTTCCAGAGGGATCGAGGCGTGATCTGGCCTGTGGCTAAAATGCACGCCGCCGCGCCGGAGGACCGGACGCGGCGGAAATTTTGGGACAATTGGGGCCGTCGGTGGCGCGGCTTCCCTGTCAGGCTGTGCCCTTGCCGGCGTCGGAGCCGTGTCGTTTCCGGCGGTGCTGGACCACCAGCATGAGGACGATGGTGAGTCCGATCGCCGCGAACGAGACCGCGGTCGTGACCGTGCCCAGCGCATAGATTACCGGCGTCGTTACCGTGGTGGTGAGGCCGCGAAGCGTCAGTGGCAAGGTATTGACCGAACCGACCGTCTGGCTGGAACGCGCGATTTCATCCCAGGACAGCGTGAATCCGAACAGCGCCACGCCGACCAGCGAGGGCAGGATCATCGGCAGCACGACATGACGGAAGGTCTGCCAGGACGAGGCACCGAGATCGCGCGCCGCTTCTTCATAAGCCGGATTGAAGCGATTGAAGACGGCGAACATGATCAAGAGGCCGAAGGGCAGGGTCCAGGTCAGATGCGCGCCGAGGCCGGAGGTGAACAGGCCCATCAGGGTCTGGAAATTGTCCTGGATCAGGATGCCGATATTGCCGAGGAAGTTCGTCCATATCGTTGGCGCGTCGATGTCGACGTAGTTCTCGACCAGATAGTCTCCAACGCCGGTGATGGTCTGGTTGAAAAGCTGGAACTCGAGCGCGATGCCAAGCGATACGACGATAGACGGCAGGATCAAGCTGGCGATCGCTGCGAAGAACAGCAGGTTCGCGCCCTTGAACTTGGTGCGGAAGGCATAACCCGCCATCACCGAGATCACCACGGTCACAAGCGTCACCACGAGGCCCAGCTTCAGCGAACTGATCAGCGCGCCGACGACGTTGGGCACGCCGATGCCGGCCCACAGATTGTGGAACCAGTGCAGCGAGACCCCGTTCATCGGGAAAGTCATGCCGCCGTTCGGCCCCTGGAAGGACAGCACCAGGATGGTGATGGTCGGGCCGTAGAGGAACAGCACATAGAGGGCGAAGACCGCCGCGAGAATGTAGAATGTGCGGGAGCGTCCTTCGGTCATGATCAGAGCTCCTTGCGAATGTCGACGAAGCGCAGCAGCGTCCAGATGATCATCAGCACGATGGCCAGGAGGACGACCGCGTTGGCGGCGGCGATCGGGAATTGCAGCGCGTTGATCTGGCTCTCGATCACCTTGCCGGCCGAGGCGATCTGCTGGCCGCCCATCAGGCCGATCGAGATGAAGTCACCCATCACCACAGTGATGACGAAGATCGAGCCGATGGCGATGCCTGTCTTCGACAGCGGGATGATGACGTTCCACAGCGTCTGCCAGCCCGACGCGCCCGTGTCGTAGGCGGCCTCGACGAGAGACTTGTCGATGCGCGACATCGAATTCAGGATCGGCACGATCATGAACACGGTGTTGAGGTGGACGAGCGCCAGCACCACGGAAAAATTGGAATAGAGCAGCCAGTCGAGTGGCTCGGATATCAGCCCGACCGAGAGCAGCCATTGGTTGACCACGCCGTTGCGCCCAAGCAGCGGGATCCAGGAGATCATGCGGATAACGTTCGAGGTCCAGAACGGGATCGTCGTGATCAGCGCCAGGATCAGGCGCATGTTGTTCGACTTGACCTCGAAAACGAGGAAATAGGCGACGGTGAAGCCCAGAACGAGGGTGATCAGCCAGACGATCAGGCAGAATTTCAGCGTCGACAGATAGGTCCGGAAGGTGGTGCACAGGTCCGGCAGCGAGGCGAGGCACTTGTCGAAGGCGCTCGCGTAATTATCGCTGACCATGGCCGGTTCGATCGAATAGCCCGTATAGGTCCAGAAACTGACGGCAAGCGTGACCAGCAGCGGCAGGACAAAGAAGATCAGCAGCACGATCGCGAGCGGCGCGGCCTGCCAATAGGGTGCCCAGCGCGATTTCATTTCCAGCATGGTCGGGCGGGCTCCGTGTCGATGGAAGAGGGGCGCGTCTGGTTGCCTTGGGAGGGCAAGCTCGCTGCTTCAAGACGGCGCGGCTGTTTAGGCAGGCAAGGGGAGAGGTGCGCGGCAGAACCCGCGGGCGAGATGCCCACCCGCGGGAAAAAGGAGGTCAGGCCGATCAGGCGGCGATGAACTCGTTCCACTTCTGGATCATGTAGGCGTTCTCATCCATGATCGAGTTCCAGCAGGCGACGGCACCCATGCGGGTGTTGTACGAGCCGCCATCGCGGACCGAGCCGGCCTTCTCGAGCAGGCCGCCATCCGGACCGAGGATGTCCTTCTCGGCCGGCTTGCCTTCCATCCAGAATGCCCACTCGAAGGGCTCCATGTTGGCCTGCGCGGTGTCGAGCACGGCGGCGTAATAGCCCTGGCGGTTCAGATGCGCGCCGGCCCAGCCGTCGAGGAACCAGTTGATGAACTCGTAGGCCGCGTCGAGTTGCTTGCCCTTCAGCGTCTTCGGCAGTCCGAAGCCCGATGCCCAGGCGCGGTAGCCTTCCTTGAGCGGCTGGAAGGTGCAGGGGATGCCCTTGAGGCGGACGGCGGTCACGGCCGGCGACCACATCGACTGGATGACCGTCTCGCCCGAGGCCATCAGGTTGACGCTTTCGTTGAAGTCGGACCAGAAGGCGCGGAACTGGCCGGCCTTCTTGGCTTCGATCAGGGTCGCGATCGTCTTGTCGATTTCTTCCTTCGTCATGTTGCCCTTGTCGCCGTACTTCACGGTGCCGAGGGCTTCATTGACCATCGCGGCATCCATGATGCCGATCGACGGGATGTTGAGGATCGAGGCCTTGCCCTTGAATTCAGGGTTGAGCAGTTCGGCCCAGCTCTCGATCGGGCGCTTGATAAGGTCGGGGCGGATGCCGAGCGTATCGGCGTTGTAGGTCGTCGGGATCAGCGTCAGCCATTCGGTCTGCTCGTTGGCAAAAGTCTTGCCGCGCTGCTTCTCGAGGTAGAGCACCTTGTGCGGCGCCGTGCCCTGATGGCCGATCTTCTTGCCGTCTACTTCGCCCTTGGTGATCGCGGTGGCGAGCTTGTCGACCAGCTTCACCTTGTTGGCGTCGATCGCCTGGAAGTTGCCGGACGGGATCAGGTTGCGCAGCGAGAAATACTCGGTGTCGACCAGGTCGAACGAGTCCGGCTGCGTGATGATGCGCTTGGTGACGTCATCGGTGGTGACCGTGACGTATTCGATGTTGATGCCGGTGATTTCCTTCGCCTTGGCGGCGATCGCGGCCGACTGGTTGGTCGCAGTCGAGAGGTAGCGCAGCGTGATCGGCTCATCGGCATGGACAGCCGGGAAGCCGGTCACGGCGGTGGTGCCGAGGAAGCCGGCGGTGATGGCCGAGCCCTTCAGCAGCGTGCGGCGCGAAATACCGCTCTGGCTGATACCGTTCTTGGTCTTGTCGTTCATTGCCTGTTCCCCTCTGGTTTGTTGCAGTGATCCGCGCGCTCAGGCGGAGGCAGAAAGCTCGTGGATATCGTCGGGATTCCAGTGCACCGTCACGGTGTCGCCGGTCTCGAAAGGCTGCTGGTAGAAGGCGCGCTCGGGCACGATCGCGGTCATCTCGATGCCGGCGTCGGTGGCGAGGCTCACATAGACGGCGGTGCCCTGGTACTCGACCTCGCGCACTGAAGCGGCGACGCCGTCGCCGCCGCCGGGCGAAAGGCTCAGCCGGTCGGCGCGGACGCTGATCGAGCGTCCTTCCAGCGGCATGACATTGTGGCCGCCGATGAAGCGGGCGACGAATTCGGTCGAGGGCGCGTTAAAGATCTCGCGCGGTGTGCCCATCTGCTCGATCTTGCCGTTGTTCATGATGACGATCAGGTCGGCGAGGGCCATCGCCTCTTCCTGGCTGTGCGTCACATGGATGAAGGAGATGCCAAGCTCGCGCTGGAAGCGCTTCAGTTCGGCGCGGACCTTGATCTTGAGGAAGGGGTCCAGCGCCGAAAGCGGTTCGTCGAGCAGCAGAAGCTGCGGATCGGTGACGAGGGCGCGGGCGAGCGCCACGCGCTGCTGCTGGCCGCCGGAAAGCTGTGCGGGCAACCGCTCGGCATAGCGAGTCATATCGACCAGTTTCAGCGCCTCGGTTGCCTTGATCGAGCGGTCGACCTTGCCGACACCCTTCATCTTCAGCGAGAAGGCGACGTTGTCGCGCACCGAAAGGTGCGGGAACAGGGCGTAGGACTGGAACATCATTGCGGTGCCGCGCTTGGCGGGCGGCAGCTTGTTGACGATATCGTGACCGAGCACGATGTCGCCGTCGGAAACCGCCTCATGCCCGGCGATCATGCGAAGCGTCGAGGACTTGCCGCAGCCAGACGGGCCGAGCAGGCAGCAATAGGTGCCGGCCTTGATCTTGAGGTTGATCGAATCGACGGCGGTCGTATCGCCATAGCGCTTCGTGACCGAGGCTAGTTCAAGATCTGCGGGTCTTGCCATCGTCGTCTCCGATTGAGCTTGCGGAGAGAGTGGCAAGTCGCGTGCCAGCGGCGGAATTCCAACGATTTTCGAGTTGTTTTCTGGGATCCACGGTCGGCGCATGCGCTCAGAGTCTGTTCAACTAACAGGCTTGTCTAACAAATAGGCAATTGATGATTTTGGCGGTTGGGGTGGTCTGCTGGCGGGGAACCGCATTGCGCCTTTTGGAGGCAGCTTTCTCCAGCGCGCCCTCGCGTCGTGGCGAGTGGCGTCGCCTTGTGCAGTGCACACTTTGGAATGGCTCAAATCAAGCCTTGACGAAATTTCTGGAATTTGTCCAAATGATCAAGCTTTTGAGCCGCGACCCCAAAAATCAAAAATATGAGGGGTGGTCGCGGCGCAGTTGTCGACCGGTGGGCGGAGCGTCCGCCGGACCATGGGAACCCAGGGCCACGCTTGGCCGGTAGGGAGGGATCAGCGAATGCCGTCGCATCTGCCGGGGATCGCATCGGGCCGTCTTTCGCCCGACGAATATGCCGCCAATTTTCTCGATATCCATCCGCCTCTCGACCATCACCAGGCCGTCGTCGAGGCGGATCGCTGCTACTTTTGTTATGACGCGCCCTGCGTGAAGGCGTGTCCGACCTCGATCGACATCCCGCTCTTCATCCGCCAGATCATGACCGACAATCCGATCGGCTCGGCCGAGACGATCCTGTCGCAAAATATTCTCGGCGGAATGTGCGCGCGCGTCTGCCCGACCGAGACATTGTGCGAAGAGGCCTGCGTCCGCGAGGAAGCCGAAGGCAAGCCGGTGAAGATCGGTCTCTTGCAGCGCTACGCCACCGATGTCCTGATGGACGAGCGCGGCGAGCAGCCGTTTGAGCGCGCTGACTCCACCGGCAAGCGCGTCGCCGTTGTCGGCGCTGGGCCAGCCGGCCTTGCCGCCGCCCACCGCCTCGCCATGCATGGCCACGACGTCGTCATTTATGACGCCCGCGAAAAGGCTGGCGGCCTCAACGAATACGGTATCGCCGCCTACAAGGCGCCGGATGATTTTGCGCAGAAGGAAGTCGATTTCGTCCTTTCCATCGGCGGCATTACCGTCGAGCACGGCAAGGCCATCGGCCGCGACGTCAGCCTGTCTGACCTGCGCAACAGCTATGACGCCGTCTTCCTCGGCATGGGGCTGGCCGGCGTGAATGCGCTCGGCCTCGAAAACGAGGATCTCGACGGAATTGCCGACGCGGTCGACTACATCGCCGACCTGCGCCAGGCCACGGACCTCTCGACCTTGCCTGTCGGCGCCCGCGTCGTCGTCGTCGGCGGCGGCATGACGGCGATCGACGTCGCCGTGCAGTCGAAGCGTCTTGGTGCCAAGGACGTCACTCTTGTCTATCGTCGCGGCCAGGAGAAGATGGGCGCGTCGGGCTATGAGCAGGATCTCGCCCAGACCGACGGCGTCGTCATCCGCCATAACGCCAAGCCGAAGAGCCTCGTCACGGAGGCGGGACGCGTCACCGGTATCGAGTTCGAAGAGACGCTGGAGGATGGCGGCCGGCTGGTCGGCACGGGCGTGACCTTCACGCTCCCCGCCGACACCGTGTTCAAGGCCATCGGCCAGACCCTCGTTCCCGCAGCTTTGAACGGATCGGCCGAGACGATTGCCCTGGATGGTGGCAAGATACGCGTCGACGACGAGCGACGCACGACGCTTCCGGGCGTCTGGGCTGGCGGCGATTGCGCCGCTACCGGAGAGGATCTGACGGTTGCTGCCGTCGCCGACGGCCGCATTGCCGCCGAGTCCATCCATCGCGCGCTCTCGTCAGTCGCGGCCTAGGAGGAACCCATGGCCAATCTCGCGTCCAATTTCGTCGGCATCAAATCTCCGAATCCGTTCTGGCTGGCCTCCGCGCCGCCAACCGACAAGGCCTATAACGTCGTCCGCGCCTTCAAGGACGGCTGGGGCGGCGTCGTCTGGAAGACGCTCGGCACGGACCCGCCGGTCGTCAACGTCTCGGGCCCGCGCTATGGCGCGATCCACTCCAACGACCGCCGCCTGATCGGCCTCAACAATATCGAGCTGATCACCGATCGGCCGCTCGAGATCAATCTGCGCGAGATCAAGGAGGTCAAGCGCGATTGGCCGGATCGGGCGCTGGTCGTCTCGCTGATGGTCCCCTGTGAGGAGCACTACTGGAAGGACATCCTCGCCAAGGTCGAGGAGACCGAGGCGGATGGCGTCGAGCTGAATTTCGGCTGTCCGCACGGCATGAGCGAGCGCGGCATGGGCGCCGCCGTCGGACAGGTGCCAGAATACATCGAGATGGTGACGCGCTGGTGCAAGCAGCACACGCGCATGCCTGTCATCGTCAAGCTGACGCCCAACATCTCCGACATTCGCAATCCCGCCCGTGCAGCCCATAGTGGCGGCGCCGACGCGGTGTCGCTGATCAACACCATCAACTCGATCATCGGCGTCGACATCGACAATTTCGCGCCGATCCCGACGGTTGACGGCAAGGGCAGCCATGGCGGCTATTGCGGCCCGGCCGTGAAGCCGATCGCCCTCAACATGACGGCCGAGATCGCCCGCGATCCGCAGACCCGCGACCTGCCGATCTCCGGCATCGGCGGCATCACGACATGGCGCGACGCGGTCGAATTCATGGCGCTGGGCGCCGGCAATGTGCAGGTCTGCACCGCCGCCATGACCTATGGCTTCCGCATCGTGCAGGACATGATCACGGGCCTGTCCGAATACATGGACAAGCACGGCTTCACCTCGGTCGACGAGATCGTCGGCCGCGCGGTCGGCAATGTCACCGACTGGAAGTACCTGAACCTCAACTACGTGGCCAAGGCCGTCATCGATCAGGATTCTTGCATCAAGTGCGGTCGCTGCCACATCGCCTGCGAGGATACCTCGCACCAGGCGATCACCTCGATGCTCGACGGCAAGCGCCACTTTGAAGTGATCGACGCCGAATGCGTCGGCTGCAACCTCTGCGTCAGTGTCTGCCCGGTCGAGAACTGCATCACGATGGAGCAGATGACCGAGGGCGTCGATCCGCGTACCGGCATGCCGATCTCGAACGAGTATGCCAACTGGACGACGCACAAGAACAACCCGATGGCGCAAGCCGCCGCGGTCGTCGAACCGGCAGAGTAAGTCCCTCACCCGGCCCCTCTCCCGCATGCGGGAGAGGGGATTCCAGAGATCGAGTCCGTAAATTTGTGAGAGGCGCCGCCCGGCTCCCTCGCCCGCTTGCGGGAGAGGGCTGGGGTGAGGGTTTCTACCGCCTCAGCTGCGAAAAATGCCCTTGAGGAACAGGTCCTCGAGCGTCCGCGTCGCCGTCGCGAAGTGGCGGTTGTCGTCCGCCTCGTCGCCGAGCATGGCGCGAACCTGAACGTCGAAATCCGCGTAATGCTGCGTCGTCGCCCAGATCATGAACAGCAGGTGGTACGGATCGATCGGCGCCATGCGCCCTTCGTCGATCCAGCGCCGAATGACCTCCGTCTTGCTGTCGACAAGCGTCTTCAGCCGGCTGTTGAGGATGGTCCCGACGACCGGCGCGCCTTGCAGGATTTCCATGGCGTAGAGCCGCGACGCCTTCGGGTTCTCGCGCGAGATTTCCAGCTTGCGGTCGATATAGGCGCGAATTTCCGTGACCGGATCGTCACCATGGCCAAGCGATTCCAGCGGCTGCAGCCAAAGCTCCAGCGTCCGGCGCAGGATGGCGAGGTAGATGTCGTCCTTGCGTCGGAAATAATACAGCAGGTTCGGTTTTGTCATGCCGGCCAGCTCGGCAATCTGGTCGACCGTCGCGCCGCGAAAGCCATAGGTCGAGAAGATTTCGAGCGCGGCGTCGAGAATGCGCTCCTCATTCTCTTCCTGGATGCGCGTCCGCTTCTTTGTCTGGCCGGCGCGGGCGGTGTTCGCAGGTGTCATGACGGTCGTCGACTTTCCCGTTTGTTTGCCATCCCGCGTCAGGGTGTCCGGCCGATACCGGCCTGTCTGCATGGCGTATCGCGACGCCGTCTTGCGATCGATACGGAACTTTCGGTCGATTCCGCCTCGATTTCAATGGGTTCGGCAGGTGCGCGGCAGCTAGAAGCTCGGCGGTGTGCAGGCCGAGACCAGTTCAAGGTCCTCGTCCCCGATATTCTTGAAGGCGTGCGGCTTGTGGCTGTCGAAGAAATAGGCATCGCCGGGGTTGAGTTCATAACGCTGGCCGTCGACCTCCAGTCCCATCCGGCCGCGGATGATCAGCCCGGCTTCCTCGCCCTGGTGCGACAGCATCGCCTTGCCGGAAACCGCGCCCGGCTTGTAGCGTTCGTGCAGCATCTGCAGCGAGCGGCCCTCCAGATTAACGCCGACCTGTCGGAACGAGATCTTGCCGCCGGCGATCTCCTTCAGCTCATTCGCGCGGAAAACCACCTGTTCGACGGCCGGCCTCGCCTCGGCGAAGAACTCCGACAGGCTGTAGGGAATGCCGGACAGGATCTGCCGCAGGCCGGAAACGGACGGGCTCATCCGGTTCGCCTCGACCATCGAGACGGTCGCGTTGGAGACTCCGGCGCGCTTTGCCAGCGCCCGTTGCGACAGGCCGTGCCGGATACGCAATTCGCGCAGTCGGGCGCCGACATCGACATCAAAATTCGAAACGTTCATCTGTTCAATATAAAGAACATTCTTAACGGGCGCAACGAATTGACCGGCCAAGACCCTGCCGCTACGTTCATAAAAATGATCGGCCGCGCATGGAAATCGGCTGCATGAGGGTCCCCAAAAAATGACAAGTGCCCAGTACTCGAACAATCTCGACGCCTTCTGGATGCCGTTCACGGCAAACCGCCAGTTCAAGCAGAATCCGCGCATGCTCGTCGCTGCGAAGGACATGCACTACACCTCGGCGGATGGGCGTCAGATCCTCGACGGCACGGCGGGCCTCTGGTGCGTCAACGCCGGCCATGGCCGCCCGAAGATTATCGAGGCTGTCTCGAAGCAGGTCGCCGAGCTCGACTACGCGCCGGCTTTCCAGATGGGCCATCCCAAGGCCTTCGAACTGGCCGCGCGTCTCGCCGCGATGATGCCGTCGCCGCTCGACCATGTCTTCTTCACCAATTCGGGCTCGGAATCGGTCGATACGGCGCTGAAGATCGCGCTCGCCTATCATCGCGCCAAGGGCAACGGCACCAAGTATCGCCTGCTCGGCCGCGAGCGCGGCTATCACGGCGTCGGCTTCGGCGGCATCTCGGTCGGCGGCATCTCTGGCAACCGCAAGACCTTCGGCACGATGCTGACCGGCGTTGATCACATCCGCCATACGCACGACCTTTCGCACAACGCCTTCACGCGCGGCCAGCCGGAATATGGCGTCGAGTTCGCCGATGATCTGGAGAAGGTCATCGCGCTGCATGATGCGTCCAACATCGCGGCCCTGATCGTCGAGCCGGTCGCCTGCTCGACCGGCGTGCTGGTTCCCCCGAAGGGCTATCTGAAGCGCCTGCGCGAGATCTGCGACAAGCATGACATCCTGCTGATCTTCGACGAGGTCATCACCGGCTTTGGTCGCCTCGGCACGCCCTTCGCCGTCGATTACTTCGACGTCATTCCGGATCTCGTCACCACCGCCAAGGGCCTGACCAGCGGCGTCGTGCCGATGGGCGCCGTGTTCGCTTCGAGCAAGATCTACGAAGCGTTCATGAACGCGCCGGAAAACACGATCGAGCTGTTCCACGGCTACACCTATTCGGCCCATCCGGTCGCCTGCGCCGCGGCGCTCGCAACCCTCGACGTCTATGAGGAAGAGGGCCTGCTGACCCGCGTTTCCGAGATCGCGCAGTATTGGGAAGACGGCCTGCACAGCCTCAAGGGCCTGCCGCACGTCATCGACATCCGCAATCTCGGCCTGATCGGCGCGATCGAGCTGGAGCCGATCCCGGGCGCGCCGACAAAACGTGCCTTCCAGGCTTTCCTGAAGGCCTATGAGAGCAATCTTATGGTCAGGACGACCGGTGACATCATCGCTCTGTCGCCGCCCCTGATCATTGAAAAGAGCCACATCGACCAGATCTTCGACACGCTTTCGGGCGTGCTGAAGCAGATCGATTAAGGCTCGCGGAGGAAACCATGGACGCCATCACCTTGAACACGATTACCAATCTGATCGACGGCAAGCCGTCGCCTTCGACCTCGACGCGCAGCCAGCCCGTCTATAATCCGGCGACCGGCGAGCCCGTCGCGACGCTGCCGCTCTCGACGGCTGCCGAACTGGACGCTGCCGTTGCCTCGGCCAAGAAGGCATTTCCGGCCTGGTCCAATCTGCCGCCGCTGAAGCGGGCGCGCGTGATGTTCAAGTTCAAGGACCTGCTGGAGCAGAACGCCGACCGGATCGCTCGCGCGATTTCGGCCGAGCATGGCAAGATGCATGACGACGCGCTCGGCGAAGTGCAGCGCGGCCTCGAAGTGGTCGAGTTCGCCTGCGGCATCCCGCATCTGCTGAAGGGCGAGTATTCAAAGAATGTCGGCCCCGCGATCGACACCTATTCCGACCGCCAGGCGCTCGGCGTCGTCGCCGGCATCACGCCGTTCAACTTCCCCTGCATGGTGGCGCTCTGGATGTATCCGGTGGCGATTGCCTGCGGCAACACCTTCATCCTGAAGCCGTCTGAGCGCGATCCGAGCGCGGCGTTGCTGGTGGCTGAGCTTCTCAACGAGGCCGGCCTGCCGCCGGGCGTGCTCAACGTCGTGCATGGCGACAAGGAAGTCGTCGACGCGATCCTGCATCACCCCGACATCAAGGCTGTCTCTTTCGTCGGCTCGACCCCGATTGCCGAATATGTCTATGCGACCGGCACGGCGGCTGGAAAGCGCGTGCAGGCGCTGGGCGGCGCCAAGAACCACATGGTCATCATGCCGGATGCCGATATGGACAAGGTTGCCGACGCACTGATGGGCGCGGGCTACGGCTCGGCCGGCGAGCGCTGCATGGCGGTCTCGGTGGCGGTTCCTGTCGGCCAGAAGACGGCTGACGCGCTGATCGAGACGCTGGCGCCGCGCGTCCGCGCGCTGAAGATCGGCCCGGCCACGGATCGTGACGCTGAAATGGGGCCGCTGGTCACCAAGCAGCACAGGGACAAGGTTGTCGGCTACATCGACAAGGGCGTCGAGGAAGGCGCCAAGCTCGTCGTCGACGGTCGCGGCTTCAAGCTGCAAGGCTACGAGAACGGCTATTTCGTCGGCGGCACGCTTTTCGACAATGTCAGCAAGGACATGACGATCTACCGCGAGGAGATCTTCGGCCCGGTGCTCGCGGTGTTGCGGGCGGAGACCTATGCCGAGGCACTTCAGCTCATCAATGATCATGAATTCGGCAACGGCACCGCGATCTTCACCCGCGATGGCGATGCCGCGCGTTCCTTCGCCGACAAGGTCGAGGCCGGCATGGTCGGCATCAACGTGCCGATCCCGGTCCCCGTCGCTTATCATTCCTTCGGCGGTTGGAAGCGGTCGGTCTTCGGTGATCACGCCATCTACGGTCCGGAAGGCGTGCATTTCTATACGCGCCTGAAGACGGTGACGACGCGCTGGCCGGACGGAATTAAGTCCGGCGCGGTCTTCAATTTCCCGACGATGTGACGCTAAGCTGTTGTCGGGACAATATCTTGTTGCCGCGTCCCCCGCTCAGGCGGGGGAGCGTCCGGTCGGATCTTTCGTCGGCTGGGTGTGGCGCGGAAATTGCCTGACTCTGCCCGAGCTGATGGCTGAAAGCCTTCCTAACGAGAGATAGCACGCATGACCGGTCCGACCGATAATCTCCGCATCAATGGCGAACGCCTTTGGGATAGCTTGATGGAGATGGCCAAGGTCGGGCCGGGCATTGCCGGCGGCAATAATCGCCAGACGCTGACCGACAGCGACCGCGAAGGGCGCGACCTGTTCAAGTCCTGGTGCGAGGCGGCGGGCATGATGCTGGGCGTCGACAAGATGGGCACGATGTTCGCGACCCGTCCCGGCACCGATCCCGACGCGCTGCCCGTCTATGTCGGCAGCCATCTCGACACCCAGCCGACCGGCGGCAAGTATGACGGCGTGCTGGGCGTTCTGTCCGGGCTCGAGATCATCCGCTCGATGAACGATCTCGGCATTCGCACCAAGCATCCGATCGTCGTCACCAACTGGACCAATGAAGAGGGCGCCCGTTTCGCGCCTGCGATGCTGGCCTCCGGCGTGTTCGCCGGCGCGATCCCGCTGGAATATGCCTATGATCGCAAGGATCCTGACGGCAAAAGTTTTGGCGATGAGTTGAAGCGGATCGGCTGGCTTGGCGACGAGGAAGTCGGCGCGCGCAAGATGCACGCCTATTTCGAGTATCACATCGAGCAGGGCCCGATCCTCGAGGCCGAGGCGAAGCAGATCGGCGTCGTCACCCATTGCCAGGGGCTGTGGTGGCTTGAAGTGACGCTGACGGGTCGCGAGGCGCATACCGGCTCGACGCCGATGAACCTTCGCGTCAATGCCGGGCTCGCGATGGCGCGTATCCTAGAGATGGTGCAGACGGTTGCGATGGACAGCCAGCCGGGTGCCGTGGGCGGCGTCGGCCAGATGTTCTTCACGCCCAACTCGCGTAACGTATTGCCGGGCAAAGTGGTTTTCAGCATCGACATCCGCACGCCGGACCTCGCCAAGCTGAATGGCATGCGCGCGCGGATCGAGGCGGAAGCCGCCGAGATCGCCGAAGCGCTTGGCGTCGGCTGCGCCATCGAGCCGGTTGGTCATTTCGACCCTGTCACCTTCGACCCGACACTGGTCGAGCGCGTGCGCAGCGCGGCGGAGCGGCTCGGCTACAGCCACATGAACATCATTTCCGGTGCCGGTCATGATGCCTGCTGGGCGGCGAAAGTTGCGCCTGCCACCATGGTCATGTGCCCATGCGTCGGCGGCTTGTCGCATAATGAGGCCGAGGAAATCAGCCCGGAATGGGCGACGGCCGGTGCAGACGTGCTGTTCCACGCCGTGCTGGAGACCGCTGAAATCGCCGGCTAGGGCGTTTTCGAGCGAAGTGGATTCCGGTTCGCGTGAAGAAAACGCGACCACTCAAGGCGTTAGGGCGTTTCGTCGTTCAACGAAACGGTGAAAGGCTCTAACCTCGGACAAAAGAATAAATGGCTGGCAAAGTCGGCCGAGGGACCAGAGGGAAAATCACCATGTCGACGGTAATCAAGGGCGGAACGATCGTGGCGGCGGATCGCAGCTACGAAGCGGACATCCTGATCGAAGGCGAGACCATCAAGGCGATCGGTCCGGATCTTTCCGGCGACACGGTCGTCGATGCGTCGGGCGCCTACATCATCCCCGGCGGCATCGACCCCCATACCCATCTGGAAATGCCCTTCATGGGCACGACGGCGGCTGAAACCTGGGAAAGCGGCACCTTCGCCGCCCTTTCCGGCGGCACCACCACGGTGGTCGATTTCGTCATTCCGGGCGAGGCCGGCATGCTGGCGGCACTCGAGGAATGGGAAGGCCGGGCCACGCGGCAGGCATCTTCCGACTATTCCTATCATATGTGCGTCACCGGCTGGTCACAGAAGCACTTTGACGACATGGCCAAGGTGGTGGACCGAGGCATCAATACTTTCAAGCACTTCATGGCCTACAAGGGCGCCTTGATGGTGAATGACGACGAGATGTTCGCGTCGTTCCAGCGCTGCGCGGCACTCGGCGCGCTGCCGCTCGTGCACGCCGAAAACGGCGATATCGTCGCGGCGCTGCAGCAGAAATACATGGCCGAGGGCACGACGGGCCCCGAAGGCCATGCCTTTTCGCGGCCGCCGGAAGTCGAGGGCGAGGCGACCAACCGCGCCATCATGATCGCCGACGCCGCCGGCGTGCCGGTTTATATCGTGCACGTCTCCTGCGAGCAGAGCCACGAGGCGATCCGTCGGGCCCGCCAGAAGGGCATGCGCGTCTATGGCGAGCCGCTGATCCAGCATCTGACGCTGGATGAAGGCGAATACTTCAACCGCGACTGGGACTATGCCGCTCGCCGCGTGATGTCGCCGCCCTTCCGCAACAAGCTCCACCAGGACAGCCTCTGGGCAGGTCTGGCTGCCGGGTCGTTGCAGGTGGTCGCCACCGACCATTGCGCCTTCACCACCGAGCAGAAGCGTTTTGGCCTTGGCAATTTCACCAAGATTCCGAACGGCACCGGCGGTGTCGAGGACCGGCTCTCCGTGCTCTGGACCAAGGGCGTCGAGACCGGCCGGCTGACGCCGAACGAGTTCGTCGCCGCGACCTCGACCAACATCGCGCAGATCCTCAACATCTACCCGCAGAAGGGCGCGATCCTGCCGGGTTCGGATGCCGATCTCGTCGTCTGGGATCCCAAACTGTCGAAGACAATTTCCGCCGCCAACCAGAAATCCATCATTGATTACAATGTCTTCGAGGGTTTCACGGTCAACGGCCTGCCGCGCTACACGCTGTCGCGTGGTGAGATCGTCTGGGCGGACGGGCAGAACTCGCAGCCGCAGCCCGGCCGTGGAAAATTCATCAAGCGCAAGCCGTTCCCGGCGGTGAATGCAGCCCTTTCGAAGTGGAAGGAAGTCACGGCGCCGCGTGCCGTGACCCGTTCGCCCGAGCATATGCCGATTGGCGTTTGAGGCGGGGATGAGCGCCGTGTTCAAACCTTACGAGGATAGAGCCGACGGTCAGCCAAACGCCGAAAACGCCGCATCCGTCATCGATATCAGGGGGCTTTCCCTCACTTTCGAGACGAATGACGGGCCGGTTCACGCGCTGTCCAATATTGATCTCGACGTGAAGCGGGGCGAGTTCGTCTCGTTCATCGGGCCATCGGGTTGCGGAAAGACCACGCTGCTCCGGGTCATCGCCGATCTCGAGCAGCCGACCGGCGGCTCGATCACCGTCAACGGCGTGTCGCCGGAGGAGGCGCGGCAGGCCCGCGCCTATGGCTATGTGTTTCAGGCGGCAGCCCTTTATCCGTGGCGGACGATCGCCAGGAACGTTGCTCTGCCGCTCGAAATCATGGGCCTGCCCAAGGCCGAGCGGGAACGGCGGATTGCCGACAACCTCGCGCTGGTCAATCTCGCCGGCTTCGAGAAGAAGTATCCCTGGCAGCTTTCCGGCGGCATGCAGCAGCGGGCCTCGATCGCCCGCGCGCTGGCGGTCGAGCCGGAGCTTTTGCTCATGGACGAACCCTTTGGCGCGCTTGATGAAATCGTCCGGGATCATCTCAACGAACAGCTGCTGAAGCTCTGGGCCAAGACGCAGAAGACGGTGGTTTTCGTTACCCACTCGATCCCCGAGGCCGTGTTCCTCTCGACCAAGATCGTCGTGATGTCGCCGCGCCCCGGCCGCGTCACCGATATCATCGACTGCGGTTTTCCCCGCGACCGGACGCTCGATATCCGCGAAACGCCGGAATTCCTGGAGGTCGCCGCCCGCGTCCGCAATGGTTTGAGGGCAGGGCATTCCTATGAGGACTGACGAGACCGGCACGTTCCGGACGGGGGTTAACACGCACCCGGCGCGTTACCCCTCCGTTAGCCTTCCGTCAGCGCGGCACGAGGCTTTCCAGTTCCGGCAGCAGGACGACGCTTTCCTGCTCGTTCGGATCGGTCCGGGAGATGACCGCGACGCAGGGCTCAGTTCCCCGGTTGGCAGCGAGATGCGGCATGTCGGCGGGGATGTAGAACATCTCGCCCGCCTTGACGACGACATGGTGCTCCAGCCGCTCGCCGTACCAGGTGTCGGCCTCGCCAGCGATCATGTAGATCGCGGTCTCGTGGTGCTCATGCTTGTGGGCGCTGGCGCGACCGCCGGGTGGGATGGTCAGCAGGACCATGCAGAGGCCGGTCGATCCCACCGACTGGGCCGAGATGCCGTCGAGGTAGGAAAAGCCCTGCTTGCCGGCATAGCTCTCGTTCGGCCGGATGATCCGGCAGGTCGGCCTGGTCGCGGTTGTCGTGCTCATCTCGTTTCCCCTCGTCTGATGACATCTTCGCCTTACCTTAGCGGAAGATATGGGGAGGGAGTGGCCGCATGACCACGCTTGTTGCCCCCGGTCTCATCGCCGCCCGGCCGCGCTCTCTGAAAAAGCCCGGCCATGTCTTTCCGGTGACGGTCGTCGTCGTCGCCATCCTCGCCATCTGGTATGTCGGCGCGTTTTTCCTGAACGCGCAGCTCGCCCGCGATGTGTTTGCCCGCCAGAAGGTCGAGCCGACGATCAGCCAGATGGTCGATGCCACCATGTCGATGGAGCGGCCGCTGCTGCCGGCGCCGCATCAGGTCGCGACCGAGCTCTGGAAGAGCACCACCGGCTACGCCATCAATTCCAAGCGCAGTCTCGTCTATCACGGCTGGGTGACGCTCTCGGCGACGCTCGCCGGCTTCGTCATCGGCACGCTGCTCGGCCTGCTGCTCGCCGTCGGCATCGTCCATGTCTCGAGCCTCGACAAGAGCCTGATGCCCTGGGTCGTCGCCTCGCAGACGATCCCGATTGTCGCCATCGCGCCGATGATCGTCGTGGTCGGCTACAACCTGATGAACGGCCAACTCGGCCTTTCGACCGATACGTCGCGCTTCCTCGCCAAGGCGATGATCTCGACCTACCTGTCCTTCTTCCCGATCACGGTCGGCATGGTGAAGGGCCTGCGCTCGCCCGATCCGATGCATCTCGATTTGATGCGGACCTATACGGCGACCGGCTGGCAGGCGTTTTGGAAGCTGCGCTTCCCGTCTTCGTTGCCCTATCTCTTCACCTCGATGCAGATCGCCATCGCCATCAGCCTTGTCGGCGCCATTGTCGGCGAATTGCCGACCGGCGCATCGGCCGGGCTTGGCGCGCGCCTGCTGGCCGGTTCCTATTATGGCCAGACGGTTCAAATCTGGGCAGCGCTCCTGGCCGCCTCGATCCTCGCCGCCGTGCTGGTGGCGATCGTCGGCTTCGCCAATCGCATCGTGCTCAAGCGGATGGGGATGGCCCGATGAACGACAGGATATCGGTCGGCTCCCTCGCCCGCTTGCGGGAGAGGGCGGGGGTGAGGGGCTTTCTTGTCCCCACCCGCATCGCAAGCAAGACCCTCACCCAACCCTCTCCCGCAAGCGGGCGAGGGCTTGAGCACCGGGAGGCGCAGGCGTGAGTTCCACCATTTCTCGAAACCATCGAGGACATCTCCAGCCCTGGATCGCCTTTCTCGGCCTGTTCGCGGCGGTCGCGCTGCCGCTCGACGCGGCCAATGTCGAGCGGTTGCTGCCGCGCGAAGGGCTCGGCGGCTGGGTGGTCATTCTGTTGCTCGCCGCCGCCGCCTATGCCGCCGTCAAGGCGGAGCGCAGCGCTGTCACCGCCATCCTGCTGGCGCTTGCCTCCAGCGTCGGCGCATGGCTGGCTCTCGATAGGCTGCCCGGCCTCGCCGGCCATGCCGGCCCCGGCTTCTGGGCGTTGCTCTTGACGTCGTGGCTGTTGGCCTGGGCACTCGTGTCGCAGCTTTCCGCCATCAAGCCGCGCGCCGGCCCGGCCGGGTTCCTGCTCAAGCTCGCCATACCGTTCATCTTTGGCGCTTGGCTGCTGGTCTTCTGGCAGGTGAACGTCATCGCCCTCCAGGTGCCGTTCGTGCTGATCCCGCCGCCCTCGGCGATCTGGTTGAAACTGACCTCGTCGGTACCGATCCTTGTTGCCGATTTCCGCCAGACCATCTTGAAGGCGGTCATCGCCGGCTATGTGATGGGCTGCGGCGCCGGCTTCCTCGTCGCCATCCTGGTCGACCGGGTGCCGTTCCTGCAGCGCGGCCTGCTGCCGGTCGGCAATCTGGTCTCGGCTCTGCCGATCATCGGCATCGCGCCGATCATGGTGATGTGGTTCGGCTTCGACTGGCCATCCAAGGCGGCGGTGGTCGTCGTGGCGACCTTCTTCCCGATGCTGGTCAACACCGTCACCGGCCTTGCCGCCTCGCAACCGATGCAGCGCGACCTGATGCGCACCTATGCCGCGAATTATTGGCAGTCACTCTTCAAGCTTCGGCTTCCCGAAGCGCTGCCGTTCATATTCAATGCACTCAAGATCAATTCTACACTGGCTCTGATCGCGGCCATCGTGGCCGAGTTCTTCGGAACACCGATCGTGGGCATGGGGTTCCGTATCTCCACCGAAGTCGGGCGCATGAACATCGACATGGTGTGGGCGGAAATTGCGGTGGCGGCCCTGGCCGGCTCCGTCTTCTACGGGGTGATCGCGCTCATCGAGCGGGCCTCGACCTTCTGGCATCCGTCTTTCCGCACCTGAGGGCGGGGCCAGAGCGTTTTCGTGCGAAGTGGTTACCGGTTCGCGGGGAAAACGCGACTAAGCAAGAACCAACGAAGAACCTGGAGGGGTCAATGAAGAAGCTTATGATTGGAGCGCTCGCGGTTGCCGCGGGGCTCATGACCAGCGTCTCGGCCCATGCGGCTGATGCGCTAACGCTGCAGCTGAAATGGGTCCCGCAGGCCCAGTTCGCCGGCTACTACGTCGCCAAGGAAAAGGGCTTCTATGAAGCCGAGGGCCTCGACGTGACGATCAAGCCCGGTGGCCCGGATATCGCCCCCGAGCAGGTGATCGCCGGCGGCGGCGCTGACATCATCACCACCTGGATGCCGGCGGCGCTGGCTTCGCGCGAAAAAGGCGTGCCGCTCGTCAACATCGCCCAGCCCTACAAGAAATCGGGCATGATGCTGACCTGCCGCAAGGATACCGGCATCAAGTCGCCGGATGATTTCAAGGGCAAGACGCTCGGCGTCTGGTTCTTCGGCAACGAGTATCCGTTCCTCGCCTGGATGGCCAAGCTCGGCCTTTCGACCGATGGCGGCCCGAATGGCGTCACCGTGCTGAAGCAGGGCTTCAACGTCGACCCGCTGATCCAGAAGCAGGCCGACTGCATCTCGACCATGACCTATAACGAGTTCGGCCAGGTGCTGGACGCCGGCATTCCGGAAAGCGAGCTGATCGTCTTCAAGTATGAGGACCAGGGCGTCGCGACGCTGGAAGACGGCCTCTATGTCATGGAAGACAAGCTCAAGGATCCGGCCTTCGTCGAGAAGATGGCGAAGTTCGTCCGCGCCTCGATGAAGGGCTGGGCCTATGCCCGTGACAACACCGACGAAGCCGCCAAGATCGTGCTCGAGAACGACGACACCGGCGCGCAGACCGAATCCCACCAGAAGTTCATGATGGGCGAGGTCAACAAGCTGACCGAGGGCACGACCGGCGCGCTGAATGAAGCCGATTACAAGCGCACCGTCGCGACGCTGCTGGCAGCGGGCGGTGAATCGCCCGTCATCACCAAGGAGCCGACCGGCGCCTGGACGCACGCGGTTACCGACGCGGCTGGGCTGAAGTAAGCCGGCGTTTTTTAACGGTACTCAACGCGAACGGGCGCCATTCTGGCGCCCGTTTTCGTTTTCGCCACGAAATGTGTTTCGAGACGTTCCTGGAAGTGGACGCCTCGGCTGTATGGATCCCTGCTTTCGCAGGGATGACGGCGAGGGGGCGGTGAGGGGGAGCGTTAGCCGCTGTCGAGGGAGCGCAAGACCCTCACCCCAACCCTCTCCCGCAGGCGGGCGAGGGGGCGCATCGCGCCCGGTCCCCATGCCGACACCACACCGGCCGGAAAAGCCCTCGCCCGCCTGCGGGAGAGGGTTGGGTGAGGGGCTTGCTTTGGCTTTTGTCGCGGCCCTCACGCACCGCCGTGGTGCGTCCTTCGAGACGGCCCTTCGGGCCTCCTCAGGATGTTGAGGACGGTGGCTGCATAAAGTCGGGAAGGATTGGCATAATGGTCGCGAGGTTGATCTCCCCGACCGTTCTGCCAAATCCCCCGTTCCTCATCCTGAGGGGCTTTCGAAGAAAGCCGTCTCGAAGGACGCACGATCGGAATGCAGCCCGTCCTGCATCACGATCCACCTGGGTGGATTCCGACTTTTCACCTCTCCCTGAGGGAGAGGTCGGAGCGCAGCTCCGGGAGAGGGTTTAGGGAACCATCCGGGGAGGCCGTAAATCCTCACCCGCCGGCCTGCGGCCGTCGACCTCTCCCTCAGGGAGAGGTGAAGAAGGATGCTTCAAAGAAGAGGCAGCCCGCTCTAGACGGCCCCAAAAAGCCCTCAGGCCATCGCGAACTGGTCGTCGAAGGAATAGCCCGAGCCGCGCACGGTGCGGATCGGATCCTTGACGCGGCCGCGATTGACCGCCTTGCGCAGGCGGCCGATATGGACGTCGACGGTGCGCTCGTCGACATAGACGTCGCGGCCCCAGACCCCATCCAGAAGCTGTTCACGCGAAAACACGCGGCCGGGGCTCTTCATCAGATATTCGAGCAGGCGGAACTCGGTCGGGCCGAGATGCAGTTCGCGGCCCGAGCGGCGGACGCGGTGGGTTTCGCGGTCCAGCTCGATGTCGCCGGCCTTGAGCAGCGAGGCGATCACTTCCGGCTTCGAGCGGCGCAGCATGGCGCGCACGCGGGCCATCAGTTCCGGCACGGAGAACGGCTTGACGACATAGTCGTCGGCGCCGGTGGCAAGGCCGCGAATGCGCTCCTGCTCTTCGCCGCGCGCCGTCAGCATGATCACCGGCAGGGTGCGGGTGGCGTCGCGCGCCCGAAGGCGGCGGCACAGTTCGATGCCCGATATGCCGGGCAGCATCCAGTCGAGCAGCAGCAGGTCCGGCACGGTTTCGAGCAGGCGCATCTCGGCGTCGTCGCCGCGCGTCACTACCTCGACAGCATAGCCCTCGGCTTCGAGGTTGTAGCGGAGGAGGAGGCCCAGTGCCTCCTCGTCCTCGACGATCATAACGCGTGGCGTCATTCACGATTATCCCGATAGTGAGCCTTTCACCGCGACGGTGAAAGGCTCCAACTCTTTGTCTATTCGCGCTTTTTCACGCGAACCGGTATCCAGTTCGCCCGAATACGCTCAAGGACCGACGAGGCGTCAGTTCTTCTCGTAGGCGACGGCGGTCGAGCTCGATTCGTCCTGCTTGGGGCGATCTTCGGCAAGGACCTGGCCGGTGACGACATAATGCACCGTCTCGGCGATGTTGGTCGCGTGGTCGCCGATGCGCTCGATGTTCTTGGCGCAGAACAGGAGATGCGTGCAGAACGTGATGTTGCGCGGATCTTCCATCATGTAGGTCAGCAGCTCGCGGAAGAGCGACGTGTACATGGCGTCGATTTCTTCGTCGCGCTTCCAGACCTGATACGCCTGCTCGACGTCGCGCGTCGCATAGGCGTCCAGCACGTCTTTGAGCTGGGCCAGCGACAGCTGGGCCATGTGCTCGACGCCGGTGTTGAAGCGCTTCGACTGGAACTGGCCGTCCAGCGCCATGACGCGCTTGGCGATGTTCTTGGCCAGGTCGCCGATGCGCTCGAGATCGCTGGCGATCCGCTGCACGCCGATGACTTCGCGCAGGTCCATCGCCATCGGCTGGCGCCGGGCGATGATCATGATGGCGCGCTCTTCACATTCGCGCTGCAGGATGTCGAGCTTCTTGTCGTCGGCGATGACGGTCTTGGCCGTCGCCGTGTCGACGCGCATCAGCGAGCCGACCGCGACATCAACCAGCCGCTCGGCCATGCCGCCCATTTCGGCGATGCGACGGGCGACGTCGTTCAGTTCTTCGTCGTAGCGGGTAACAATGTGTTCGGACATGTCGTGCTCCTACCCGTGGCCCGGCCTTAGCCGAAGCGACCGGTGATGTAGTCCTGGGTGCGCTTGTCGGACGGCGACGTGAAGATCTTCGTCGTCTCGTCGAACTCGATCAGCTCGCCGAGATACATGAAGGCCGTGTAGTCGGAGACGCGGGCCGCCTGCTGCATGTTGTGGGTGACGATGGCGATCGTGTACTCGGTCGTCAGTTCGTCGATCAGCTCTTCGATCTTGGCGGTCGAGATCGGATCCAGCGCCGAGCAGGGCTCGTCGAGCAGCACGACTTCCGGCCGCACCGCGATGGTGCGGGCGATGCAGAGGCGCTGCTGCTGGCCGCCGGAAAGGCTGAGGCCGCTGGAGTTCAGCTTGTCCTTGACCTCTTTCCAGAGCGCGCCGCGCGTCAGCGCCGCCTCGACCCGGCCGTCCATCTCGGAGCGCGAGAGGTTTTCGTAGAGGCGGATGCCGAAGGCGATGTTCTCGTAGATCGACATCGGGAACGGCGTCGGCTTCTGGAACACCATGCCGACGCGAGCGCGCAGCATGTTGCGATCCTGGTTCGGGTCGAGCACGTTCTGCCCGTCGAACATCACTTCGCCCTCGGCGTGCTGGCGCGGATACAGGTCGTACATCCGGTTCAGCACGCGCAGCAGCGTCGACTTTCCGCAACCCGACGGGCCGATGAAGGCGGTGACCTTCTTCTCGTAGAGCGGCAGGTTGATGGTCTTCAGCGCCAGGTTGTCGCCGTAGAAGAACTTCAGGTTGCGGATCGAGATCTTCTCGGCCATGCCGGCCGTGTTCATCGCGGTCTGGGTCATTTTTGAGCCTTGGGGCTGAGGAAGGCGCGAGCGACGATGTTGAGCGCCAGCACGGTAAAGGTGATGAGCAGCGCGCCGGTCCAGGCCAGCTTCTGCCAGTCCGGGTAGGGCGACAGGGCGAACTGGAAGATGGTCACCGGCAGCGACGACATCGGCGCGTTCAGATCGGCGCTCCAGAACTGGTTGTTCAGCGCCGTGAAGAGCAGGGGAGCGGTTTCGCCGCTGACGCGGGCAATCGCCAGCAGGACGCCGGTGACGATGCCCGACATCGCCGCCTTGTAGGCGACATGGCGGATCATGATCGAGCGCGGCAGGCCAAGCGCCGCGGCCGCTTCACGCAGCTGGTTCGGCACCAGGTTGAGCATGTCTTCCGTGGTGCGGACGACGACCGGGATCACCAGGATGGCGAGCGCCGCCATACCGGCGAAGGCCGAGAAGTGACCCATCCGGACGACGACCACTTCATAGACGAACAGGCCGATGACGATCGAAGGCGCCGCCAGCAGGATGTCGTTGATGAAGCGGACGACGGTCGACAGCTTGTTGCCGCGGCCATATTCCGACAGGTAGGTGCCGGCGAGGATGCCGACGGGCGTGCCGATGATGACGCCGCCGAAGGTCATGATCAGGCTGCCCCAGATGGCGTTGAGCAGGCCGCCGGACGAACCGGGGGGCGGGGTCATTTCGGTGAACACCGCCAGCGAAAGGCCGCTGAAGCCCTGGTAGAGCAGTGCACCGAGGATCAGCACCAGCCAGGCCAATCCGAAGATGGTGGCGCCGATGGAGAGCGACAGCAGGACGGTGTTGCCACGACGGCGACGGCGGTAGATCGCCTGGGCGGTCGGGCTGGAGACGGCGGAATTGCCGAGTGAAGTGGGGTTGCCGAGAGTGCTTGCCATGATCGCGCGCCTCAATTGCCGGCTTTGACGTTCATGCGCATCAGCAGCAACCGGGCCGCGGCGAGAACGAAGAAGGTGATGACGAACAGGATCAGGCCGAGCGCGATCAGCGACGAGGTGTAGAGATCGCCGACCGCTTCGGTGAACTCGTTGGCGATCGAGGCCGAGATGGTCGTGCCGGGCGCCATGATCGAGGCGGAGATCTTGTGGGCGTTGCCGATGACGAAGGTGACAGCCATCGTTTCGCCGAGGGCGCGGCCGAGGCCGAGCATGACGCCGCCGATGACACCGACGCGGGTGTAGGGCAGCACCACCTTGGTGACCACTTCCGATGTCGTGCAGCCGAGGCCGTAGGTCGCTTCCTTGAGGACCGCCGGCACGGTGTCGAACACGTCACGGGTGATCGAGGTGATGAAGGGCAGCACCATGATGGCCAGGATGAAGCCGGCGGTCAGGATGCCGATGCCGTAGGGCGGGCCGGCGAAGAAGCTGTTGAGGATCGGGATCGGCTCGAAGAACGAGATCAGGTAGGGCTGGATGTTGGTCTGGAAGAAGGGGGCGAAAACGAACAGGCCCCAGATGCCGTAGATGATCGAGGGTATGCCGGCGAGCAGTTCGATGGCGACGCCGATCGGACGCTTCAGCCAGGGTGGGCACAGCTCGGTCAGGAAGATGGCGATGCCGATGCCGACGGGAACGGCGATCAGCAGCGCGATGAACGAGGTGACGATCGTGCCGTAGATGGGCGCCATCGCGCCGAATTTCTCGGTGACCGGGTTCCAGGACTGGGTGGTCAGGAAGCCGAAGCCGTAGGTGGAAAGTGCAGGGATTGACCCGTGGATCAGCGAGATGATGACGCCGCCCAGGAGAAGCAGCACCAGCAGCGCGGCGCCCAGCGTCAATCCGCGGAACGTGGCGTCCCCGGCTCGGAACCGTCGCATGCGTTTCAGCTTGGCACTATCCATGCCGGCGCTGATCACGCCCGTCATCGCAGCATCGACCATGTTGTTTTCCCGGTTCCGCATTGGGAGCCATTTGCTGGAGAGAGAGGGAGAGGGGCGACGCGCCCCCCTCCCGTCCGACCAAACTTAGTTGGGGGTGAAGACCGGCTTGCCGTCGGCACCAAGGATTTCCTTGGCCCAGGTCGCCTTGATCTGGGTCACGACCGAGTCGGGAAGCGGGATGTAGTGCAGGTCCTCGGCCATCTTGTCGCCCTCGGCATAGGCCCAGTCGAAGAACTTGAGGGCCGATGCGACGTCTTCCGGCTTTTCCGGCTTGGCGTGCACGAGGATGAAGGTAGCGGCGGTGATCGGCCAGGAGGTAGCACCCGGCTCGTTCGTCATGATCACGTAGTAGCCGGGAGCATTGGCCCAATCGACGTTCGCAGCGGCGGCGGCGAAGTTGGCTGCATCCGGAGCGACGGTCTGGCCGTCCTTGTTGATCAGCTTGGCGTAGGACATGCCGTTCTGGGCAGCGAAGGCGTACTCGACGTAGCCGATCGAACCCTGGGTCTGGCCAACGTTGGCGGCGACGCCTTCATTGCCCTTGGCGCCGAGACCGACCGGCCATTCGACGGCCGAAGCCGCGCCGACTTCGTCAGCCCAGGACTTGGAAACCTGCGAAAGGTAGGTGGTGAACACGAAGCTGGTGCCCGAACCATCCGAGCGGCGCACGACGGCGATGGCCGTCTCCGGCAGCTTGACGGACGGGTTGAGCTTCTGGATCGCCTCGTCGTTCCACTTGGCAATCTTGCCCTGGAAGATGTCGGCCAGCGTCTGGCCGTCGAGGGTCACTTCACCCGGCTTCAGGCCGGGAACGTTGATGATCGGGACAACGCCGCCGATGACGGTCGGGAACTGGACGAGGCCGGCAGCGGCGAGCTCTTCCGGCTTCAGCGGCGCATCGGAAGCGCCGAACGTGACGGTCTTCGCCTTGATCTGCTTGATACCACCGCCGGAACCGATCGACTGGTAGTTCATGCCGACGCCGGTTTCCTTCTTATACGTGTCCGCCCACTTGGCGTAGACCGGATAGGGGAAGGTCGCGCCGGCGCCGGAAATGTCCGCTGCCTGGGCTGCGTGGATGCCGAGCGCAGAGACAAAGATACCTGCTGCGAGTGCGATGTTCTTGAGTTTCACCTGACGTCTCCCTGACGGGTTACCGGAACTTGCGATCTGTTGCACCGGCCATTGCGACCGGGACGCGAGCGGAACCTAGCCACCGCAGGTAATGGTTCTATGACGGTATCATCACCCTTTTATGACAGTCTAACTGTATGAATTTGCTGGCTTAATATCCGGGTCGGGTGCCTTGGATGTCGAGAATCCGGTATTGAATGCGACAGTGAAGCTGGACCCTTCCCCAGGACGGCTCTCGATCAGCAGCCGGGCGCGGTGCCGGTTCAGGATGTGCTTGACGATGGCGAGGCCCAGTCCCGTGCCGCGCTGGGCATGGCTTGCCTGGATGTCGGCGCGGTAGAATCGTTCGGTCAGACGCGGCAGGTGTTCGGCCGGAATGCCGGCGCCGAAATCGCGCACCGTGATGACCGGGCCGCCCCTTCCGCCGGGCGGCGACAACGCCGTGACCTGCACGCGCTGGCCCAATTTTCCATATTTGCAGCCATTTTCGATCAAATTCTGGAACACCTGCACCAGTTCGTCGCGATCGCCCGGCACCACCAGCGGCGTCTCCGGCAGCTCGGTCTCGATGGTGACGCCGAGGTCGCGCGCAAGCGGCTCCAGCGCATCGACGACGCCGCGGATGACGCCGGTCAGGTCGACCGGTGCCTCGGGTCGCATATGCGCCTTCATCTCGATGCGCGACAGCGACAGCAGGTCATCGATCAACCGGCTCATGCGAGTCGCCTGATCATGCATGATGCCGAGGAAGCGCTCGCGCGCCTTGGTGTCGTCGCGCGCCGGTCCCTGCATCGTTTCAATGAAGCCGGAAAGCGAGGCGAGGGGGGTGCGGAGTTCGTGGCTGGCGTTGGCGACGAAGTCGACGCGAATCTTCTCGCTCACCCGCTGCTCGGTCAGGTCGGAAAAGATCAGCACGATGAAGCCGGCGCGATCATTGTCGCTACCGGCCGGCTCGAGCTCGGAGAACCACGCCGAATACCAGCGCTCGGTCGGGCCGCGCTCGATGAATTCGACCCGCTCGGCCGGACCGCCGGTGGCGACGCGGTCGAAAGCGCCGACGAAATCGGGATTACGCAGGCGGAAGGTCAGCGGATCGCCCGGCCGGATTGGAAAGGTCGCCTCGGCGCGGCTGTTGGCATAGCGCACGACACCGCGACGATCGAGGATGACGCAGGGGTCCGGCAGCGCGTCCGCCATCCGCTTGACGCCGGTTTCGGGCCAGATCGACTTCGCCGGACGGATCGCTCGCCGGGCAGGCGCCATTTCGGGCCGCTGGGTGAAGACGGCGAAGAAGGCGACCATCGTGGCAAGCAGCACGCCGGCGGCAATCGGGTTGAGCTGGTCGATCAGCACGAGGAGAAGCAGAAGAGCGCCCGTCATCACGAAGAAAGCGCGCGCGGCGACCAGTCGCGCCATCACGCCATGCTTCGTGTCACCCGGCATTTCCTCGTCGATCCCGGACCGATTTTCGTCGCTCATTCCGTCTTCCGTTCCCAAGATGCCGATCCGTCATGACTATGCCGGCTCATCATCGCATGTCGTACAGGACAAGCAGATGACAGCGTGGCAATCTCACGCGCAGCGGCTCCTATGTAAGAGATCGGGATCGACATGGCGAATGATGACCAGAAGAAGCCCAAGGTCAGGAACCTGAGGGCAGACTTGAGCAAGCTCGACGAACCGAAGGACGGCAAGGACGACAAGCCTGGCAAGGGCGACAAGCCTGGTAAGGACGCCAAACTTGCCAAGGACAGCAAGCCTGCGAAGGACAGCAGCGACCCCAAATCCAGCAAGGAATCCAAGGACAGCGACGACAGCAAATCCAGCAAGAACGGCAAGAAGGACGACGCCAAGGTGGCGGCGCCGCTGCCGAAGCAACTGCAACCGACCGTTGACGCCGCACCGATTGAAACCAAGCTGGGCAGCTTCGATCTCGATGATCCGGTCCTGCCCGAATGGGTCAGCGACGCCGCCTTTGCATCCGGCGGCTACCCTTATGACAAGTCGATGAAATCCGACAAATATGAAGAGGAGCTGACCGCGCTGCAGATCGAGCTGGTCAAGCTGCAGCACCACGTCATCGAGAAGGGCCTCCGGGTCGTGATGGTGTTCGAGGGCCGCGACGCCGCCGGCAAGGGCGGTGCGATCTTCGCGCTCCGGCAATATCTCAATCCGCGCAATGCGCGCGACGTCGCCCTGCCGAAGCCGTCCGACACCGAGCGCGGCCAGTGGTATTTCCAGCGCTATGTCGAGAAACTGCCGACCGCCGGCGAGATCGTCACCTTCGACCGCTCCTGGTATAACCGCGCCGGCGTCGAGACGGTGATGGGCTTCTGCACACCGGAGGAGCGCAAGGTGTTCCTGGAGCAGGCACCGCTTCTGGAGGCCGGGCTGATCAATGCCGGCACGATCTTGTTCAAGTTCTGGCTCGATATCGGTCAGGAAATGCAGTTGAAGCGCTTCCACGAGCGTCGGCACAATCCGCTCAAGATCTGGAAGCTGTCGCCGATGGACTATGCGGCGCTTGGCAAGTGGAAGGACTATTCGAAGGCGCGCGACTCCATGCTGGAGGAGACGCACACCGACAAGTCGCCCTGGATCGTCGCGCTGGCCAACGACAAGCGCCGCGCCCGCCTCAACATCATCCGCCACGTGCTGGGCAAGATCGATTATCCCGGCCGCGACAAGGATGTCGTGCGCGAACCCGATCCGCTGATCCTGGGAACCGGCCCGCGCTTTCTGAAAAAGAACTGACGACGAACAGCCTCCTTCAGGCGGCGGGTCCCAGAACTCGCGCCTGAAGGCGGCGTAACCTTGCCGAAGTTTCGCCTTCTGGCAGTGTTATCAACGGTTCGTTCACTCTTTTCCGGTCAACCCGAGCGATATGAGCCAACTTCAAACGGTCCTGCGCCGCTCCGTCGCGCATCTTGACCCGTCCGATCACGACGGTCGCGAACGCATGTTTACCAGTGCGCGCGAAGCCATGATCCGGCTGCTGTGGTCGTATGACCCGCCGCTGACGCCGAAGGAGATCGACAGCAAGATCGAGGAATTCGACAGCGTCGTCTCCGCGATCCTTGAGGAAGTGCCCGATTCGGAAGCCGAATCTGCTGTCTCTGACGGCGATGCGAACGCGATTTCGAGCCTGATCACGCCGGAACCCGAGGCGGACGAAGCGCTGGAACCGGAAGTCGGCGACGCAGCCGAACCTGCGCCGTTCTCCGCCAGCATCGCGCTGCCGCCGCGTGAGCCGATCCGCAAGTTGCCCCGATTCCAGCCCTTGTCGCAGATCGGTTCGCCAACGCCCGGCAAGCCGGACACGAACAAGATCCCGGACACGATCCAGACTCGCGACGGGATCGCGCCTCCGGCCGTGCCGGACGCCAACGCCGCCGCCATCGCGGCGCTTGCCGCCTTCGACAGTACGGTCGGCAGCGAGCGGTCGACAGCGACTGCCGCAGGACCCGTCGCGGCGCGCTCGGCCGTCCATATCGGTGGCGAGGCACGTTCGACGCCGCGGGCGGACGAGGACGATTTCGACACCGACGCGACAGATCCCGACGCAGCAGATCCCTACGAGGGCAGCGCCGACACGCTGGACGATTTGCTGTTCGACGTGCGCGACGACGAGCTTTCGCCGGAAGATCCGGCGCCGGACGAAGACGACGCTGTCGAGGAAGACGAGACGGTCGAGGAGGACCTGGACGACGACGCCTCGCAGTATCCAGACGAGGAAGCAACGCCCGATGACGGGCTCGCCGACGACGATCTGGACGCGGACAGGGACGAGCCCGACCGGCTGTCGGCGGAGGACGTGCTTCGCTATCACCGCGAACGCTTCGACGATCGCGTCGTGGTCGCGGTCGCGGACGATGGCAACGACGATCGCACCGACGAGCCGGTTGACGAGGATCGGCTCGATTTGGACGAGGAAGAGCCACGCCGGGGGCTTGGCGAGCGCCTGCGCGAGATGAGCGAAGCGATCAGCGGCCGGATGATCGCCATCCTCGCCGGTGTCGTCCTGCTTCTCGGTGTCGGTGGCGGTGGCGCGGTCTATCTGTTCTCGCGCAGCCCGACGCCCGCGTCGACCGCAAGCCCGGCCGAGACTTCCGAGCCTGTTTCGACGCGACCTACCGATATCGCCGGCATGATCGAGGCGGCGCCGGAGACGCCTGTGCCGGCCCCGGCTGCGCAGCCCGGCTCGACGCCGGCCGAGCCAAGAGCGGCAACGCCTGCCCCGGCGCCGGAAGCGGCGGCTGGAGCGCTGGCTCTCGAAACATTGAACCTGTTCGACGGCCGCGATCCCAGCGTGTTCCAATCGGCGCCGGCCAATCCCGTGCGCTTCGAGGGCGATACGCAGGGCGGTTTTGCACGCGTTTCATCCTCGACGAATTCGACGGGGTCGCGGATCACGGTCGGTCGCGGCGTTTACGAACGCTTGGCCGGGCGGACGATCCGCCTCGTCGTGGTGGCGCGCGGCGCGAAGACCAACCCGGCCAGTACGCTGCGCTTCGCCTTTCAGAACGGCCGCAGCCTCAGTCCCTGGCATGACGGAGCGCTCGGCCCCGACTATGCGCCGCTCTCGTCGGTCTGGACGGTGCCGAAGGAGCGCGGCGGCCCGGAGACGGACGCCGTCCTGATCGAGCCGGGCATTCCCGGCGACGGCACCGCCGTCGACATCAAGTCGGTCCGGATCGAAGTCCTGAAGTAGGGGAAGACCCTCACCAAGCCCTCTCCCGCATGCGGGAGAGGGGGCTCACCGAGCCCGGTCCTTCAGCCTGTCGCAATCCATCACGGCGTCCAATCACGGCGTCGATGCAGGGGCGCGGCCGAAATAGCCCTCGCCCGCTTGCGGGAGAGGGTTGGGTGAGGGGCTTGCTTCCTTGACGAGCTAACCCGCCGAATAACCCTTGGCGACGAGATACGCCACGATCTGATCGGCGAGCGCCTCGCTGTCGCCGGTCGTCGTATCCAGATGGATATCGGCCGCCAGCGGCGCTTCATACGGGCTGTCGATGCCCGTAAAGTTCTTGATCAGCCCTTCGCGCGCCTTCTTGTAGAGGCCCTTCACGTCGCGCTCCTCGGCGACTTCAAGCGGCGTATCGACGAAGATCTCGATGAACTCGCCTTCCTCCACCAGATCGCGCGCCAGCTGGCGTTCCGAGCGGAACGGCGAGATGAACGAGACCAGCACGATCAGGCCGGCATCGACGAACAGCTTGGCTGTCTCGGCGACGCGGCGGATGTTCTCCACCCGGTCGGCGTCGGTGAAGCCGAGATCGCGGTTGAGGCCATGGCGGACGTTGTCGCCATCGAGCAGATAGGTGTGCCGCCCCATCAGGTGCAGCTTCTTCTCGACCAGATTGGCGATGGTCGATTTGCCCGCGCCCGAAAGGCCGGTGAACCAGAGCACGCCGGGCTTCTGGCCCTTGGCCGCCCCGCGCGCCGCCTTGTCGATGTCGAGCGCCTGGCGATGGATGTTGGTCGCGCGGCGCAGGCCGAAACGGATCATGCCGGCCGCCACCGTCTGGTTGGTGAAGCGGTCGATCAGGATGAACGCGCCGGTGGCTCGGTTGTCCTCGTACGCGTCGAAGGCGATCGGCTCGGCAAGCGACAGATTGGCGAAGCCGATGTCGTTCAGCTCCAGCGTCTTGGCGGCGAGCGTCTTGAGCGTGTCGGCTTCGACCCGGTGCTTCAGTTCCGTCACCGCCGCGCCAATGGTGCGGGTGCCGATCTTCATCAGATAGGGCCGGCCGGGCAGCATCGGCTCTTCGGCCATCCAGATCAGATGGGCGGCGAGTTGGTCTGACACCTCCGGCCGCGCTTCGGCGGCAACCAGAACATCGCCGCGTGAAACATCGATCTCGCGGTCGAGGGTCAGGGTTACGGCATCGTCGGTGCCGGCAGAGGCGAGGTCGCCGTCATAGGTGACGATGCGTTCGATCCTGGCCAGCTGGCCGCTGCGCGCGACGACCAGTTCGTCGCCGGGGCGGACGGTGCCGCTGGCGATCGTGCCGGCATAGCCGCGGAACGTCAGATCCGGTCGGTTGACCCATTGCACGGGAAAGCGGAACGGCCGGTCGGTGCCGGGTTCCAGCTCGACGTTCTCCAGATGCTCGATCAGCGTCGGGCCGCGATACCAGTCGGTATTGGGGCTGAGCGTGCTGACATTGTCGCCACGGCGGGCCGAGAGCGGAATGGCGACGCGGGTGGCGAAGCCGTAATGGTCGGCGTCGGCATCGAAGGCAGCGACGATGGCGTCATAGACGGCGCGGTCGTAGTCGACGAGGTCGATCTTGTTGATCGCCAGCACGACATGGCGGATGCCGAGCAGCGAGGCGATGGTGGCGTGCCGGCGCGTCTGGGTCAAAATGCCCTTGCGGGCATCGATCAGGAGCACGGCGACATCGGCGGTCGAGGCGCCGGTCGCCATGTTGCGGGTGTATTGCTCGTGGCCGGGCGTATCGGCGACGATGAACTTGCGCTTTTCGGTGGCGAAGAAGCGATAGGCGACATCGATGGTGATGCCCTGCTCGCGCTCGGCCTCGAGCCCGTCGACCAGCAACGCAAGGTCGATGTCGTCGCCGACCGTGCCGAACTTCTTCGAATCCTTTTCGAGCGTGACCAGCTGGTCCTCGAAAAGCTTCTTGGTGTCGAACAGCAGGCGGCCGATCAGGGTCGACTTGCCGTCGTCGACGCTGCCGCAGGTCAGGAAGCGCAGGATGCCCTTGTCGTCCTGTCGGGCGAGGAAGCTGCTTGTGCCCTCGTCCTCGGCGATGGTCGGGGCGGAAAAAATATCGGCCATTAGAAATATCCCTCGCGCTTCTTCTTCTCCATCGAGCCGGATTCGTCATGGTCGATCAGGCGACCCTGACGCTCGGACGTGGTGGCGAGGAACATTTCGCGGACGATTTCGGGCAGGGTGTCGGCGTCGGATTCAACCGCCGCCGTCAGGGGATAGCAGCCGAGCGTGCGGAAGCGGACGCGGCGGTTCTGCGGGACTTCGCCGGGGAGCAGGCGCATCCGGGCATCGTCCGCCATGATCAACTGGCCATTGCGCTCGACCACAGGCCGCTCGGCCGAAAGGTAGAGCGGCACGATCGGGATTTCCTCGGCGAGGATGTATTGCCAGATGTCCAGCTCGGTCCAGTTCGACAGCGGGAAGACGCGGATCGTCTCGCCTTGTTGGATGCGGGTGTTGTAGAGCGACCAGAGCTCGGGCCGCTGGTTCTTCGGGTCCCAGCCGTGATTGGCCGAGCGGAACGAGAAGATGCGCTCCTTGGCGCGGCTCTTTTCCTCGTCGCGGCGCGCGCCGCCAAAGGCCGCGTCATAGCCGCCGGCGTCGAGCGCCTGCTTCAGCGCCTCGGTCTTCATCACCTGGGTGTAGTTGGACGAGCCGTGATCGAACGGATTGATGCCGGCCGCCTTGCCCTCGGCATTGGTGTGGACCCGGAGTTCGATGCCGAGCCGCTTCGCGGTCTCGTCGCGGAACGCGATCATCTCGCGGAATTTCCACGTCGTATCGATATGCAGCAGGGCGAAGGGCGGCTTGGCCGGATAGAAGGCCTTCATGGCCAGATGCAGCATGACCGACGAATCCTTGCCGATCGAATAGAGCATCACGGGGTTGTCGAAATTCGCCACGACCTCCCGAAGGATGAAGATAGCCTCGGCTTCGAGGCGGCGAAGATGCGGCTGCAATGGTGACGGCATGAAGTACTCCGGACTGGAGCCCGAAACCTAGTCTGGCACCCCCCGTGCCTCAAGCAACCATCATAGCGTATATCGACAGCGTTGGCTTAATCCTTGGCGCGATCCGGCCGAATCTCGCAACCTGATTTCAGCAAACTTGATGGATTTAGTCGTGTTTCGCTAGATCCACGCAAGCGAGCCGCGGGCGACAAACCACGGGTTGGCATAGGCCGAAACGCCGACGCCGGCACCCGGGCCATAGCCGAGCGCGACGCCCTCGATCGTATCGACAGCGCCGCCCGCCGCCCGCAAAATGGCGTCGCCCGCTGCCGTGTCCCATTGCATAGTCGGTCCCATGCGGGGATAGAGATCGGCCTCGCCCGCCGCCATCAGGCAGAATTTCAGCGACGAACCGGCCGCGACCAGCGACGCGCCGGGGAAGCGGGCGATGAAATCGTCCGTTTCCGGCGTGCGATGCGAGCGGCTGGCGAGGATGCGCGGCGGATTGCTTGCCGGATCGGCGACGTGGATCGCGCGGCGCGCACCCTTTTGGAAGTCGACGATGGAGATGTGTTCGGCGCCATGGCCGGCGCGTCCGGCATAGAGATCGCCGCGCGTCGGCGCGTAGACGAGGCCGAGGATCGGCACACCATCCTGCACCAGGCCGATATTGACGGTGAAATCGCCATTGCGGCTGATGAACTCGCGCGTGCCGTCAACCGGATCGACCAGGAAGAATGCCCCGCCAACCGTCGGTATATGCCCGCCGGAACAGGCTTCTTCCGCGACAACGGAAACGTCCGGCACGAGACGGGCGAGATCCTCGAGGATGACGATCTCGGCCAGGCGGTCCGCTTCGGTCACCGGCGAGGCGTCGCCCTTGTGCTCGATGGCGAAGGCGCTGTCATAAACCTGCATGACGACGCGCCCGGCTTTGAGCGTCGTTTCGATCAGGGCTTCGTAGAGGACGTCGTCGAGCAGGTGCATGGTGCCTCGTGGGGCTTGTCGGCGGACACGGTGCAGCAACCGGCCGTCATGGCTGCGGGCTCGTAACCTTTAGCGACGCCCGCGACAAGCGTGGATGCAATCGCGCGAACACGGTAGCCCGGACACGCCGCCGATTGCCAGATGGAGGCGGCGCGGCCATGATCGCGCCGATCAAGAGGACAACCAGCATTTCCGCCCAGTCGCCAAGCCAAGACCGATCCCCGCAAGATCCCGCCCCATATGACCGATCCGCGCGCGAGCCCGATATGCGCCAAGCGATGGATCATCGCGCTCTCATCTTTTTCGCCACCTTCGGGCTCTGCCTTGCCATCCGGCTTTCGACGCTGGGACATCTGGCGTTCTGGTTTGACGAGACGATCACGGCGGATGTTATTGCCGGCACCTGGCCGAACCTCGTCGCCGACCGGCTCGCCAACGGTCATTTCTCGACCTATTTCGCGATTCTGAAAGCGCTGGGGCTGGCCGGGGCGGATGAATTCTGGCTGCGCCTGCCTTCCGCCATCCTCGATAGCCTTGCCGGCGGTCTCATCGCGCTGGTGGCGCAAAAGCTTTCCGGCCGGATCGGCGCGGTGGCGGCGGCGCTGCTCTATGCGCTGTTTCCGGCCCTCATCCAGTATGGCCAGGAAGCGCGGCCCTATGCGCTGATGCTTTTCTTCCTCGCGCTCGCCATCACCGGGCAGATGGGCCTGCTTATGGGCGGCGGTCGACCCGGCCGGCAGGCGATCCTCGCCACCATCGGTACGATCGGCGCGGCGCTGGCGCTTCCCGCCGGCATCATTTCGGTCGCCATGCAGCATCTGGCGCTGTTCGCCTGCGGCTTCAAAAGCTTCGCGCCGCGCGAAAAGCGCCTCTGGATCCGGCACATCGTCGTCACCTGGGCCAGCATCGCCGCTGCCGCCTCCTTTCTCGTTCCGGCCGTCCGCCAACAGGCGGAAAAGCCGGTCGGGCTGATGAAATGGCAAAGCGAGTTGCCCTCCGCGACCCGCATTCGCGAGGCTTTTGGCGAGACCTATGGCCTTGTCGTGCCGCGCGATGTCGATCGTTTCCTGCCGGCCGATTGGGCGACGCCGCTGGCGCTCGCCTTCCTGGCGTTGATGGCAATCGGCCTGATCGCCAACCGCAACCGACCGACGCATCGCATGCTGGCGGTTTCTGCCTTCCTGACGCCGTTGGTGTTCCTGGTGGTTGGCGCATTTTCCGCCACGGCCGGGCGCTATCTGATCGGCATGTTGCCGGCAGCCCTCCTGCTCGCCGCTGCCGGTGTCGCGTCGCTCTTGGCCGACCGGGGCATGCGGATCGCTGTCGGCGCGACGCTGGCGCTGCTGCTCGTCGGGCTGTCGCTGCAGGCGCTCGACATGCTGGTGTCGCCGCGCAAGTTCGATTGGCGGCCGGTGGCGAACTTCCTGCACGACAAGGGGGTTCGCGATACGACGATCCTGACCGATGCGCCGCCCGTCGAAAGGGCGCTGCGCCACTATGCCGGTGCTGCGGATGGAGTGGCTTTCGAGGCCCTCGACCCGGACCGCGAGACCATCGCGGCGCTCTGGGCCAAGGCCGCCGACCGGCCGATCGCCTTCCTGATGATCGGCTCCTATCGGACGATTCCGGCGGCGATTTCGAGGGATGCCACCGTTTGCGCCTTTCCGCTTGGCGATGTGAAGCTGGTGATGGTCGCTCGCGACCTTGGCCTCATCCCGCCGATGCTTCGGGACTGCGATCGGATCGAGTGAGGGGGCACGTTCCCGCAGCGGCAGCGCTGTGCGTCCTTAGAGACGGCCTTCTCCGGAGGCCTCCTAGGGTCTGGCCCGTAATACATGATTGAAGGGAGCAGGCAGTGTTCAACCTCCCCACTGGCGCGGTCCGAAATGCCCTTTCTTCACCTCTCCCTGAGGGAGAGGTCGACAGCCAAAGGCTGGCGGGTGAGGGTTTACGGCCTCTCCGGATGGTTCCCTAAACCCTCACCCGGAGCTGCGCTCCGACCTCTCCCTCAGGGAGAGGTAAGGGGCAATCCGCTCGATGTGCATCAACCTGAGACGGCTTTCGCAGAAAGCCGTCTCGAAGGACGCACGGCGCTTCTGCAATCCCCAACACGGACGCCGGCCGACATTTCGGTCGTGGCCGAAACGTCCTTCGATGACCGCGCGGGCGCGAGCGGCTATTCTGCCGTCATGAGCAATCTCGTCTCCGGCACCACCATCGCGGAAGTCGCCGCCCTGATCGGCGATGTCGCCCGCGGCAACATGCTGTCGGCCCTGATGGATGGGCGGGCGCTTTCGGCCGGCGAACTCGCCTTTCATGCCGGCGTCAGCGCGCCGACCACCAGCGGGCATCTGGCCAAGCTGACGGAAGCGCAGATCCTCGCCGTCGAGAAGCAGGGACGTCATCGTTATTACCGGCTCGCTTCGCCTTCGGTCGCGGCGGCGCTCGAAGCGCTGATGTCGCTTTCGGCCGAGGGCCCGAAGCGGCACCGGCCGACCGGACCGCGCGACGAGGCGATGCGCGCGGCGCGCACCTGCTACGATCATCTCGCCGGCAGGCTTGGCGTCGCCATCGCCGACAGCCTTGTTTCCCGCGACTGGGTCCGTCTTGCCGATGGCGCGGGATTGGTGACGCCGGAGGGCAATCGCTTCCTGTGCGATTTCGGCATCGATCTCGGCCAGGGGGCGGGCCAACGGTCGGGCAAGGGCGCGGGCAAGCGGGCGGTTCAGGATCTTGGCGCTACCGTGGTCCATAGCGCCCGGCCGCTCTGCCGCACCTGCCTCGACTGGAGCGAGCGCCGGCCGCATCTCGCCGGCCGCCTGGGCGCAGCGCTGTGCAGTCATCTGCTGCGGAAAGGCTGGATCGACCGGGTGAAGGACAGCCGCGCCATCGCGGTTACGCCCGCCGGCGCCAGCGGTTTTCTCGAGACCTTTGGATTTAGCCCGGCCTGACGGCGCGCCCGGCTACCAGTCTCGCGAGACAGCCAGGACAAAAACAAAAAAAACGGCCGCGCGCCTCGGGAGGAGGGCGACACGGCCGGGTTTTTGAACTGGCTTTGGTCAGCGCGCGGAGCGCTGAAGCGTTTTCAGGCGAAGCGCGGGGGCGCGGATCGCAGGCAAACGGATGTCAAAGACCAGCGATGGGTCGGCGCGATCAGGCGCCGACGGCCTTCTTCTGGCGACGGTCATGCACGGGCTGGTAAGCGACCCGCGAATGATATTCGCAATAGGGAATGCCGGAGCTGGAGCGCTGGCCGCAGAAGTGGAAATCCTCGGTGCTCGGATCGCCGATCGGCCATTTGCAGGTCTGCTCGGTCAAGGTGAGGATCGTCGCGTGCAGGCTGATCGGAACGACGACGTCGTCCGAGCCGACCGGCCGGGGCATGCGCCGCGGCTCGGGAGCGATCTGGGTCATCGGCTTCAGCACGGTGTTGCCGGCCACGAGGGGCCTGACAGGATTGGGGCGGCCCGTTGTCACGGAACGTCCATTGCTCGCCGTCGCCGGCTTGCGGGTGCGGGCGGCCGGCGTCGACGCCGGCTTGGCGCGACCCGACAGACTCAGCCGATGTACCTTACCGATGACCGCATTGCGTGTTACGCCGCCAAGCTCGGCTGCGATCTGGCTTGCGCTCAGACCGTCTGCCCAGAGCTTCGTGAGCAACTCAACCCGTTCGTCCGTCCAAGTCATAGCGTGTCCTTGTCGGTCGGAGCGATACCCGGAATCCTGTCGCAGTCGTCAGCCGGAATGCCGGACGACCGAGAACGCCATACATGGGTCAGGGGGAGGTACCTGCTCGATATTTCGTGTCTTAACGAAAATTAAGATACTATATAGCGTGACTCGGTGACAAGAGTCGGAGGGTTTCCCGAGGGGCGGATCTGGCTGTTTTCCCCAACTTGAGTCGGACGCCCGATCCGTGAGTCTCGTCAAGCGCTTAGCCGGCAGGCGCCCTATCCAGCGGCGATTTGATTGACACAAATCGTCACCGCCGTGATATAAGGGCAACGCATAAAGGTGCTGCCCGGCGCGTCGGCCTCGGGTGGCACCTTTGATTTTTGAGCACCCGTTTCCGTGGTTTTATCCGAAGGAGGGGATATGAGCGCCCCCGATACCAGCGTCAAAAAGACCTCGACCAGCCTCTATGACACCTTTTCGCGTGCACCGCTCGAGTTCGAGCGAGGCGAGGGGGCCTGGGTCTTTACGCGAGACGGAGACGCCTATCTCGACTTCTCCGCCGGCATCGCGGTGAACACGCTCGGCCATGCCAATCCGATCCTCGTGAAGGCGCTGACCGAACAGGCCGGCAAGATCTGGCACACGTCCAACCTGTTCCGCATTTCGGGCCAGGAGACTCTTGCCGATACGCTGGTGGCGAACAGCTTCGCCGACCGCGTCTTCTTCGCCAATTCGGGCGCGGAAGCGAACGAGGCCGCCATCAAGACGGCCCGGCGCTATCACTATGTCAACGGCCAGCCCGAGCGGTTCCGCATCCTCACCATTGAGGGCGCGTTCCACGGCCGGACGCTGGCGACGCTGGCCGCCGGCGGGCAGCAGAAATATCTCGACGGCTTCGGCCCGAAGGCGGACGGCTTCGACCAGGTGCCGTTCGGCGACATGGCGGCGATCAAGGCGGCGGTAACGCCGGCCACGGCGGCGATCATGATCGAGCCGATCCAGGGCGAGGGCGGCGTCCGCACCTTCTCGAACGACTTTTTGCGCGAGCTCCGGGCCCTTTGCGACGCCGAAGGCATGTTGCTGATCTTCGACGAGGTCCAGACCGGCATCGGCCGGACCGGCAAGCTGTTCGCCTATGAGTGGACCGGCATAGCGCCCGACATCCTGACGGCGGCCAAGGGCATTGGCGGCGGTTTTCCGCTCGGCGCCTGTCTCGCCACCAACGAAGCGGCCAAGGGCATGACGCCCGGCACGCATGGCACCACCTTCGGCGGCAATCCGCTGGCGATGGCGGTCGGCAATGCCGTGCTCGACACCGTGCTTTCCGATGGCTTCCTCGAGCATGTCCGCGAGACCGCGCGCTATCTGACCCAGCGCCTCGGCGGCCTGGTCGATAGCCATCCGGGTGTGATCGACGAGATCCGTGGCGAGGGCCTTCTCATCGGCCTGCGTGCCTTGAAGCCTATCCCTGAGGTTGTCGCGGCGGTGCGAGGCCAGAACATGCTGGTCGCTGGCGCCGGCGACAATGTCCTGCGCCTGCTGCCGCCGCTGAATATCGGCAAGGCAGAGGTCGACGCGGCGATCGACAAGCTCGACGCTGCCTTTTCCGCAATCGAAGCCGATGCCGCGAATGCGGCACGGCAATCCGCCTGAGCGGACGGGACACATCATCATGGTTCGGCATTTTCTCGACCTGACGGAATTTGATTCCGCCACGCTCAGACAGATCATGGAAGGCGCCAAGCGCATCAAGTCGACGCGCAACGGTGCGCGCGACGGCGTCGGTCCCTTGGCCGGCAAGGTGCTGGCGCTGGTGTTCGAGCAGCCTTCGACCCGTACGCGAGTCTCCTTCGATGTCGGCATGCGCGAGCTTGGCGGCCAGACGCTGATGCTGACCGGCGCCGAGATGCAGCTTGGCCGCGGCGAGACAATCGCCGACACGGCGCGCGTCATGTCGCGCTATGTCGACGGCATCATGATCCGCATCCTCGACCATGACTCGCTGACCGAACTGGCGGCCAACGCCACCGTGCCGGTCATCAACGGGCTGACGCGCCGCTCGCATCCCTGCCAGATCATGGCGGATATCCTCACCTATGAGGAGCATCGCGGGCCGATCACCGGCAAGACGGTGTCTTGGCTGGGCGATAGCAACAACGTCATGGCGTCGTGGGTTCACGCCGCCGCGCGCTTCAATTTCCGCCTGAAGATCGCGACGCCGGAGGAGCTTGCGCCGCCGCACAAGCTGCTCGACTGGGCGCGGACGAATGGCGGCGAGGTGATCGCCGGCGAGGATGCCGAGGACGCGGCAGCAGATTCCGATTGCATCGTCACCGACACCTGGGTGTCGATGGGCGACAGCGAGGCCGAGCGTCGGCACAATCTGCTGAAGCCCTACCAGGTCAATGCCCGCCTGATGTCGCGCGCCAAGAAGGATGCGCTGTTCATGCATTGCCTGCCCGCCCATCGCGGCGAGGAGGTGACGGCCGAAGTCATGGATGGACCGCAATCGGTCGTTTTCGACGAGGCCGAAAACCGGCTGCACGCACAGAAGGGCATCCTGGCCTGGTGCCTGGGCGGCCCGGAGGCGCTTTGATGGTTGATATCGAAACTTTGGGCCCGGGATCGATCGATCCGGCGGGCGACGATGCCGTTCTGCCTTTCGAGGTCAACGGTCTCGACGTGCGCGGTCGCGCCATTCAGATGGGGCCGGCGCTGTCGGCCCTGCTGGCGCGCCACGACTATCCGCTGCCGGTGTCGAAGCTGCTCGGCGAGGCCGTCGTGCTCGCCGTGCTGCTCGGCTCGTCGCTGAAGTTCGAGGGCCAGTTCCTGCTGCAGACGCAGACGGACGGCCCGGTCGACATGCTCGTGGTCGACTACCGCACGTCGGGTGACATCCGCGCCTATGCCCGCTTCAACAAGGAGCGGGTCGCCGAGATGGACAAGGATGGCTTGTCCAAGCCCGAACTGCTGCTCGGCAAGGGCATCCTGGCGATGACCATCGACCAGGGCGAGTTCAGCAGCCGCTACCAGGGCATCGTCCAGTTGGACGGCGTCAGCCTGGAAGAGGTGGCGCATATCTATTTCGCGCAGTCGGAACAGATCCCGACCCTCGTCCGCCTTGGCGTGGCCGAGATGATCACCCGCGAAGACGGCGGGACGGCGCATAGCTGGCGCGCCGGCGGCATGATGGTGCAGTTCCTGCCGCAGGCGTCCATCGGCGTGCAGCGCGACCTGCCGGGCGGCGACGCCCCGGAAGGCCATGATGCCGATGGCGAGGAAGCGGACGAATGGGCCGAAGCGGTCTCTCTCGTCTCCACGGTGCAGGATCACGAGCTGATCGATCCCGAGGTCCCGGTGGAACGGCTGCTCTATCGCCTGTTCCATGAGCGCGGCGTGCGGGTCTTCGACCCGATTCCGGTGCGTGAAAAGTGCTCGTGCTCGCGCGACCGCATCCAGGGCGTGCTGTCGAGCTTCTCGGCCGAAGAGATCACGGACAGCATCGAGGATGGCGAAATCTCGGTGACGTGCGAATTCTGCGGCGCGAAGTATGATTTCGACCCGCAGGAATTCTTGGGCTGAGGGCCTGAGTAAGAGCCCTTACCCCGTCCCTCTTCCGCAAGCGGGCGAGGGGGCGGGGCTGCGCTTCATGCCTTGCTGGCTACCGACGCGTCGTGATCGCAACTCGCTCGCCGTCATCCTCGCGAAAGCGAGGATCCATCCATCCGAAGCCTCGGGAATTTCCGAGAGTTCGAGCCATCAATGCCCAAAACCCCCGCTGTATGGATCCTCGCTTTCGCGAGGATGACGGCGGAGGCGGGCATTCGCGTCGAGGCGAACCTCGGAGCCCCTAGACTAGAGCGAGATCCATCTGGGTCGAACCCGACTTTTCACCTCTCCCTGAGGGAGAGGTCGGCTCGAAGAGCCGGGTGAGGGTTTAGGGAACCATCCGGTGAGGCCGTAAACCCTCACCCGCCGGCCTTTGGCCGTCGACCTCTCCCTCAGGGAGATGTGAAGAAGGATGCTTCAAGGAAGATGGATCTTGCCCTAATGCAAAACGCGGCGGGCGTTGGGGATGTCGAGCGAGAAGGCCGGGATCTCGACGGAGAACAACTCGCCGCTCTCGGTCTGCATCTGATAGGTGCCGACCATGATGCCCGAGGGCGTCGAAAGCGGACAGCCGCTGGTATATTCGAAGCTCTCGCCCGGCTTCAGCGACGGCTCCTTGCCGACGACGCCGACGCCGCGCACTTCTTCCGTGCGGCCCTTGCCGTCTGTGATCCGCCAGAAGCGCGAGCGCAGCTGGACGTTCTCAAGCCCCAGATTGACGATTTCGATCGTGTAGGCCCAGACGTAGCGGTTTTCGCCGGGCGACGAATCGTCCTCGACGAAACTCGGCTGCACGGTCACTTGGATCGATCGCGTGACAGTTCGGTACATCGGCGCTCTTTTCGAAAATGTTCCGTGGCTCATAACGCCAAGCGAGGCGGGGCGTCAATCGTGCGTGACGCCGCATGGTTAGCTCGCCGTACCGCGCGAGTAGGCCATCGACAATCCGACCTGCACATTCCGTTGCACGAAGACGTGCGCTATAGTCGCAGTTGTAGTTGATCATTATTGCAAACGCCGGCCTGGCGAGAAGGAACGTTCAATGCTGAAGGAATTCCGGGAGTTCGCCCTCAAGGGCAACGTGATGGACCTGGCCATCGGTATCATCATTGGTGTCGCCTTCAGCGGCCTGGTCAATTCGATCGTCAACGACCTCATCATGCCGATCGTTGGCGTGATCACGGGCGGCATCGACTTCTCCAACAAGTTCATCCAGCTCGCTGGCGACCCGCAGACGAACCTCGAAGCCGCCCGCAAGGCTGGCGCGACCATCGCCTACGGCAATTTCATCACGCTGGTGATCAACTTCATCATCATCGCCTGGATTCTGTTCCTGCTGGTCAAGGGCATGAACCGCCTGAAGCGCGAGAAGGCGGTCGAGCCGGCTCCGGTGGCGACGCCGGAAGACGTGGCGCTGCTGCGTGAAATCCGCGACCTGCTCGCCAAGAGGTAATCAGCGGCATACCGATAGCGCCATCTGGCGCAGCATGCGGCGGCCCCTTGGCCGCCGTTTTGTCTTGGTTGGGAGTTACAAGCTCTCGATTGAGATCTAGAAGCTCTTGGTTGAGCTTTAGAAGCTTTTGGTCGGGCGCTCGAAACGCCCGGTCGAGCCAATTCGCGACATCCTCCGAAACGGCGCCTTGATCTGAAGGACTTTGGGTCTCCCGGACAGGCGCCTGCAAAACTGGAAACGTGCGTGTCAGTCCATTCCGCATTGAATACGCTGCGCCCGGAAGCAAGCGAAGCTCCGGAAAGCGGCATCGTCGAGGTCTTCAACTACGGTCGTGACCGCGAAGGCCTGATCCCGCTCTGGGTCGGCGAGGGCGACCTCTCGACCCCCGCCTTCATCAGCGAAGCGGCGCAGGCAGGGCTGGCGGCCGGTGAGACCTTCTACACCCACCAGCGCGGAATTCCGGAATTGCGGCAGGCGCTGGCCGGCTATCACGAGCGCCTCTATGGCCGCCCGTTCGATGCCGAGCGCTTCTTCGTCACGTCCGGCGGCATGCCGGCGATCCAGATCGCGCTGCGCATGGTCGCGGGCCATGGCGATGAAGTCGTCGTGCCGACGCCGGCCTGGCCCAATTTCGCCGCCGCCGCGGAAGTCGGCGCCGCCAAGGTCGTCGAGGTGCCGCTGACCTATGGCAATGCCGGCTGGACGCTCGATCTCGACCGTTACTTCGACGCCGTCACGCCGCGGACGAAGGCGCTGTTCCTGAATTCGCCGTGCAACCCGACTGGCTGGACGGCGACACGCGAAGAGCTTCAGGCGATCCTCGATTTCGCCCGCGCTAAGGGCCTCTGGATCGTCTCGGACGAGGTCTATACGCGCTTCTTCTATGAGGGCGAGCGCTCGCCTTCCTTCTACGACATCGCCGAGCCGGACGACCGCATCCTCTACGTCAACACCATGTCGAAGAACTGGGCGATGACCGGCTGGCGCGTTGGCTGGCTGTCGGCGCCGCCTGCCTTCGGCCAGGTGATCGAAAACCTCATCCAGTATTCGAGCTCCGGCACGCCAAAATTCCTGCAGCGCGGGGCTGTCGCAGCACTCGACCAGGGCGACGCCTTCATCGATTTCCAGCGCAAGCGGGCCGAGGAAGCGCGTGAGATCGTCTGTTCCGGCCTCGAAAAGACGGGTCGCGTCCGCCTCGTGCGGCCTGCCGGCGCGTTTTACGCCTTCTTCGCCGTCGACGGCGAGCCGGACACGCGGAAGCTCGCACTGAAGCTGGTCGATGAGGCCAATGTCGGTCTCGCACCGGGCGATGCCTTTGGCGCAGGCGGGGCGGGATTCATGCGGCTCTGCTATCTCCGCAACCCGGACCAACTGCGCGAAGCGACGCGCCGTCTGGCGGATTGGCTCGCGAAGTAGGGTCTTTGGCTTCAGGCTTGGGTGTCCGGCGGTCTTGCCAGACACCCACCTCCAGCATCCTGAGGGCTTTCGCCCAAAACGTCTCGACTCCCTCCGCCGTCATCCTCGCGAAGGCGAGGATCCATGCATCCGGGTTGTTGAGCGTCGGTGGCGAAGACTTTTGGTTGTCGGGACAGGGCGCTGCTGTATGGATCCTCGCCTTCGCGAGGATGACGGCGAGCGTGTGGGCTAAGCCGAGCCCGCACTTGAGTTCGCGTTTCATCCCAGGCCTCTATCCCGACCGCGCCCTGCGATCGTCTCGATGGCAGCCGTTGCTGGACCCTGTTGCCAACGGGCCTTGGCTCGGATAAATCATGAGCTACATCAAGAGTTGGGCCGACGCCCGACGCCAACCTGCCTTTCCGGGCAAGGTGGCACTCCCGCAAGGGAGGATGTGGCCGATCCGGCAACCAAACGGACCCAGTCACACAAAAGCGTCGGCTCTTCCAGACAGGACGATGCCGAAATGCCGATCAAGATCCCCGACGATTTGCCAGCCCGCCGCAAGCTTGAAGCCGAAGGCGTCATGGTCATGCGCGCGGCGGATGCGATGCGCCAGGATATCCGGCCGCTGAAGATCGGCCTGCTCAACCTGATGCCCAACAAGATCAGCACGGAGACGCAGATCGCGCGCCTGCTGGGCGCGACGCCGCTGCAGATCGAGCTGTCGCTTGTCCAGATCACCGATCACGCCCCGCGCAATACGTCGGCCGAGCATATGCTTTCCTTCTACCGCCCCTGGGAAGAGGTGAAGGACGAGCGCTTCGACGGCTTCATCATCACCGGTGCGCCGGTCGAGCGGATGCCGTTCGAGGAAGTGACCTACTGGGACGAGCTGCGCCGCATCTTCGACTGGACGCAGACCCATGTGCATCGCTCGTTCAACATCTGCTGGGGCGCGCAGGCGGCCGTGCATCATTTCCACGGCATGCAGAAATATGATCTGCCGGCGAAGGCGTTCGGCATCTTCCCGCATCAGGTTCCGGCCTCGGCTTCGGCCTCGCCCTTTCTGCGCGGATTGGCCGATGAGTTCACCGTGCCGGTGTCGCGCTGGTCGGAAGTGCGCAAGAGCGAGATCCCGCGCGACAGCGGCGTGATCGTGCTGGCGGAGAGCGACGCGACGGGGCTGTGTCTGCTCGCCGACCCCCGCCATCGCGCCCTGCACATGTTCAACCATCTCGAATACGACACCAATTCGCTTGGTGACGAGTATTTCCGCGACGTGGCGGCGAAGGTCGAGGTCGGGATTCCGGCCGGCTATTTCCGCAAGGATGATCCGTCGCAGCCGCCGGTCAACAACTGGCGGGGCAACGCGCATCTGCTGTTCGGCAACTGGATCAACGACATCTACCAGACGGTGCCGTTCGACATCAGCCGCATCGGCCAGAGCGAGGCGGCGGAGGTCGCCGCCTAGTCCATCGGTTCTTGCTCCTGGGTTAGAGGCCTCTCTTTACCTCTCCCTGAGGGAGAGGTCGGAGCGACGCTCCGGGTGAGGGTTTAGGGAACTTTCCGGTGAGGCCGTAAACCCTCACCCGCCGCACTTTGTGCGTCGACCTCTCCCTCAGGGAGAGGTGACGGCAAGCGACTGCAGTGATTTCATCTTAAGCAAAAAGGCCCGCCGAGCGATCGGCGGGCCTTTTTTATGTCGAAGGAGATCCGTTCAGCCGCCGGCGGGCGGGAACAGGTCGAAGCGCGAGTTGCCGCCATTGGCGACCATGCGGCCGGCATCGGCCGGCGCGGTGCGGCCGAGCGGCAGCCAGAGGCGGTGCCAGACATCGACCAGCGCATCGCGCAGGCCGAGGATCAGCTTTTCATCATGGCAGGGCGTCGGCGTGATGCGCAGCCGCTCCGTGCCGCGCGGCACGGTCGGGTAGTTGATCGGCTGGATGTAGATGCCGTGCTCTTCGAGCAGCATGTCGGAGGCGCGCTTGCAGAGATCCGGGTTGCCGACAAAGAGCGGCACGATGTGGGTCTCGGACGGCATCACCGGCAAACCGGCATGGATCAGCACCGACTTGGTCAGTTGCGCGTGCTTCTGCTGCAGATCGCGCTCGACCTGCGAGGCCTTGAGATGGCGGATCGAGGCGGTCGTCGCGGCGGCGATCGCCGGCGGCAGCGCCGTCGTGAAGATGAAGCCCGGCGCATAGGAGCGCACGGCGTCGACCACGGCGCGGCTGGCGGTGATGTAGCCGCCAAACGTGCCGAATGCCTTGGCCAACGTGCCCTCGATGACGTCGATGCGGTGCATCACGCCGTCGCGCTCGGAAATGCCGCCGCCGCGCGGGCCGTACATGCCGACCGCGTGGACCTCGTCGATATAGGTCATGGCGCCGTATTTCTCGGCCAGGTCGCAGATGCCAGAGACCGGCGCGATGTCGCCGTCCATCGAGTAGACGCTTTCGAAGACGATCAGCTTGGCGCGGCCGGGGGCGGCTTCCTTGAGCAACTCTTCGAGATGCTCGAGGTCGTTGTGGCGGAAGATGCGCTTCTGCGCGCCGGAGCGACGGATGCCCTCGATCATCGAGGCATGGTTCAGCTCATCCGACAGGATCAGGCAGTCGGGCAGCAGCTTGGCGATGGTCGAGATGGCGGCGTCGTTGGAGACGAAGCCGGAGGAGAAGACGAGGCCGGCTTCCTTGCCGTGCAGGTCGGCCAGTTCGGCTTCCAGCTCGACGAGCGGATGGCTGTTGCCGGAGATGTTGCGCGTGCCGCCAGCGCCGGTGCCCAGGCCCTGCGCGGTTTCAGCCATGGTGCGGACGACGTCGGGATGGTGGCCCATGCCGAGATAATCGTTCGAGCACCAGATGGTGATTTCGCGCGCGCCGCGCTCGGAGCGCCAGACCGCGTGCGGAAAACGACCGACGATGCGTTCGAGATCGGCGAAGACGCGGTAGCGCTTCTCGGAGTGGAGAGCGTCGATCGCGTCCACGAAGAAAGATTGATAGTCCATCAGCAGCGCCCGCTTCCTGGATGAATTCCAAACTATCCGAAGAATCGAAGCGAGTCCAACGGCGTCTGGCTTGGCGGCAGTCAACTTGGCGTCAATAATCATGGACATGTCTGCGCCGCCACTGCGCAATTTAGCGCATCTTGCAACTTTTCTGATCTGGAGGCGGCTCCAGCGCTTGTCCGGATGTCAAAAAGCCACCGGAACGGGCGCGTTCCGGTGGCTTTTTGGATAGGGATCCGAGCGCGATCAGGCCTGATCGAGCGCCAGCTGGATGTCCTCGATCAGGTCGGCGGGATCCTCCAGGCCGATCGAAAGCCGCAGCATGCCCGGCGTGATGCCGAAGCCGAGGCGGGCTTCCTCGGTCAGGCGCTGGTGCGTCGTCGTCGAGGGGTGGGTGATCAGGCTCTTGGCGTCGCCGAGATTGTTGGAGATCGTGATGACCTCCAGCGCGCTGGCGACGCGGAACGCCGCTTCCTTGCCGCCATCGACCTCGAAGGCGATCATCGTCGAGCCGGCGCCCATCTGCTTCTTGACCACGTCGGCCTGCGGGTGGTCGGCGCGGCCGGGATAGATCAGCCGCGCAATCTTCGGATGGGCGGCGATCACGTCGGCGATCTTCGCCGCGCTCTCGGTCTGGCGGCGGACGCGGATATCCAGCGTCTCCAGGCCCTTCAGCAGAACCCAGGCATTGAAGGCCGACAGGGTCGGGCCGGTCTGGCGCAGAAAATTGTGCAGGTGGTCGGTGACATAGGCTTCATCGGCCGAAAGAATGACGCCGCCGAGCACGCGGCCCTGGCCGTCAATATGCTTGGTGCCGGAATAGACGACGACGTCGGCGCCGAGCTTGATCGGCTGCTGCCAGATCGGCGTGGCAAACACGTTGTCGACGATCAGCAGCGCGCCGCCCTCATGCGCGATCTTCGCGATCTCGGCGATGTCCAGCACTTCGAGCGTCGGGTTGGTCGGGCTTTCGAGGAAGAACGCCTTGGTGTTCGGCCGCACGGCGTCGCGCCACTGGTTCAAATCGGTGCCGTCGACCAGCGTCGACTGCACGCCGAAGCGCGGCAGCAGGTCTTCCACGACGTAGAGACAGGACGAGAACAGCGCCTTGGCGGCGACGACGTGGTCGCCGGCCTTCAGCATGCACATCAGCGAGGCCGTGACGGCGGCCATGCCGCTGGCGGTCGAGCGCACGGCGGCAGCACCCTCCAGCAGGCGCATCCGCTCTTCGAACATCGCGACGGTGGGATTGGAGAAGCGCGAATAGATGAAGCCCGGATCCTCGCCCGTGAAGCGCGCTTCCGCGGCTTCGGCGGTGTCGTAGGCGAAGCCCTGGGTCAGGAACATCGCTTCGGACATTTCGCCGAATTGCGATCGAAGGACGCCACCATGCACGAGGTCGGTGGCGGGGCGGCGGGGGCGTTTGGACTTGGCTTCGGACATGCTTTTCTTATCCCGATCAAGAAAAACCCGACGCGAGGTCGGGCAAAAATCGGATGTCGGATTTCCGGCAACCGACCTTTTAGCGACATTGTTTAACGTGGCGGCAAGCCGGTCGGCTCAAATAGACCACGGTAGATGTGTTTTTTGATATGCCTCTGGCGGCTTGGCGTCAACGGGCAGTTCGGATAAGGAGGACAACCGTTCGGAGCCGAGTGTCGCAGGTTTCTTTACCTCTCCCTGAGGGAGAGGTCGGACCGTAAGGTCCGGGTGAGGGTTTACGGCCTCACCGGAGCCTTCCCTAAACCCTCACCCGCCGGCTTCGCCGTCGACCTCTCCCTCAGGGAGAGGTGAAGACATAACGGATTGCTGACTAGAGTTGGGGAACGGGTGAGATGACGGACAAGGCAGCAATCGGAATTCTTTCGGCGGAGCAGATCCGGGCCAGCCTCGCGGCCGGCCAGATCCTCATCGACCGGCCGCTCGATGCCGATCAGGTGCAGCCGGCAAGCCTCGATCTTCGCCTCGGCGCCGTCGCCTACCGTGTGCGCGCCAGCTTCCTGCCCGGCCCGAACGTGCTGGTGAAGGACCGCCTCGCCGAACTCACCCTGCACGAGATCGATCTCAGCCATGGCTCCGTGCTGGAGACGGGCTGCGTCTACATCGTGCCGCTGCTCGAAGGGCTGGCGCTGCCGGCCGATATCCAGGCTTCGGCCAATCCGAAATCCTCGACCGGCCGGCTCGACATCTTCACCCGCGTCATCACCGACCGGGCGCAATCCTTCGACACGATTCCGGCCGGCTATCAGGGGCCGCTCTATCTGGAAGTTTCCCCGCGCACTTTCCCGATCGTCGCCCGCACCGGCTCGCGTCTGTCGCAGATCCGGTTTCGTCGCGGTGACACGCACCTGACCGACACGGAGCTTTCGGCGCTCAACGCCCGCGAGCCGCTCGTCGACGGCGCGTTTCGCGCGTCGGGCGGCCTGCTGCTCTCGATCGACCTCGAAGGCTCGAACGGCATCATCGGCTATCGCGCCAAGCGCCACACCGGCGTCGTCGATGTCGACCGCCGCGCCGCCTGCGACGTGCTCGATTACTGGGAGCCGATCCCGGTGCGCGGCAAGGCCGAGTTGATCCTCGATCCCGATCAGTTCTATATCCTCGTCTCTCGCGAAGCCGTGCATGTGCCGCCGGATTACGCCGCCGAGATGGTCGCCTTCGACCCGCTGGTCGGCGAATTCCGCGTTCACTATGCGGGTTTCTTCGATCCGGGCTTTGGCCATCAGGCAGCCGGCGGCGCCGGCAGCCGCGCGGTGCTCGAAGTACGCAGCCATGAAGTGCCGTTCATCCTCGAGCACGGCCAGACGGTCGGTCGTCTCGTCTACGAGACGATGTCGGAACGCCCGGCCAAGCTCTATGGCAGCGACCTCGGCTCCAACTACCAGGCCCAGGGCCTGAAGCTCTCGAAACATTTCCGGTAGGGTGGCCGGATAGCGCCCTTCCTTCACCTCTCCCTGAGGGAGAGGTCGGAGCGACGCTCCGGGTGAGGGTTTACGGCCTCTCCGGATGGTTCCCTAAACCCTCACCCGCCGCACTTCGTGCGTCGACCTCTCCCTTAGGGAGAGGTGAAGGGGCTGCATTGTCTGCCGCTATTCCGAAACCGTCAGTGTCACCTCGCCAAGCCCGGAGATCGCGATCGCGACCCGGTCGCCGGCGTTGAGCCAGCGCGTTTCGACCAGGCTTCCGGTCAGCACGATCTCGCCCGCTCGCAACATCTCGCCTTGCGCCAACAGGTTGTTGGCGAGCCAGGCCAGCGCCGCGAACGGATGGCCGAGCACATCCGCGCCCCGCCCTCGGCCGACCTCGATGTCGTTGATCGTCGTGACGCCGACGACCTCGGCGAGATCCGGCGCATCCGCCGGCGACAAGGGCTCGCCGAGCACGCAGCCGGCGGCGAAGAAATCGTCGGCGATCAGCGTCGGCGTATCGGTCTTGCGCCAGTCGGCATAGCGGTCGTCGACCAGTTCGATCGCCGCCATCACGCTCTCGACCGCGCCCGCGACATCCTCCGCCCGATACGGCGTCGCCTGCGCCGGCAGGTCGCGGCTGAGCTTTACAGCGATCTCGCATTCGATGCCGACATGGCAAAAGTCCGCCGCCGAAACCGTCGCGCCGGAACGATGCTTGGTGCCCTCGAACAGGCCGGCGCCACAGGGGTTGGGAATGCCGAGATAGGTCTGCATCACCGGCGTCGTGCAGCCGATCTTCCAGCCGATCCGCCGCCCATAGCGGTCTTTCGCGAGGTGCTGGTGCACGGCGGCCTGCAGCGCATAGGCGCCCGTCTCGTCGGCCGGGCGGATCGCCTCGGGCAGCAGGTCGAGCGGCGCGCGGCCGATGCGCGCCGCCGCAATCATGTCGGCGGCCTGGTCGAGCGGCGGGGCGGAAGCAGAGGGCATGGCGATCTCGTTTGCGAGGCATGACGGCAGGCAGGGGGAGATCTGTCGCGCACGAGTTGCATAGCCCGGACGAGCCCGGCTAGGATCGCGCGCAAATCTTGTTCTCGCCCCTTCGGCTCAGCGTGCCGCGACGGCGCGCCATGGGCAAGTCTGAACTATGGACGGGCAAGTCTGAACTATGGACGGGCAAGTCTGAACAACGAAATCCGCTGGCCAACGGCGAAATCGAGCAGGGAAGAGACGATGGAAGCGCGCGTAGACGGCAAGATCCTTCTGGTAACCGGCGGCACGCAGGGCGTGGGCCGGGCCGTGGCGCTGGAGGCGGCGCGCTCCGGCGCGGAAGGCGTGATGCTGGTCGGGCGCAATCCGCAGCGCGGCGCGGCGGTCGTGGCCGAGCTGGAGGCGCTTGGCGTCGGCGGTGGCTTCGTCTCGGTCGATCTCTCCGATTCCGATGCGGCCGAGATCGTCATCGACGCGACGCTCGATCGCTTCGATCACGTCGACGGCCTCGTCAATGCCGCTGCCAGCACGGATCGCGGCTCGATCGCCGAGGCCGACATCGACTTCTTCGACACGGTGTTCGCCACCAATGTGCGCACGCCGATGTTCCTGATGCAGGGCGTCATCCGGCATCTGAAGGGCCGCGGCGCGCCCGGCACCATCGTCAACATCCTCTCCGTCAACGCCTATGGCGGCACGCCGGAGCTTGGCGTCTATGCCTCGTCCAAGGCGGCTCTGTCGATCCTGACCAAGAACGCCGCCCATTCGCATCGTTTCGACCGTATCAGCGTCAACGGCATCAATCTCGGCTGGGCCGATACGCCGGGCGAGCGCGAGATGCAGGCGGTCAAGCTCGGCAAGGGCGAGGGCTGGCTGGAAGAGGCCGAGGCGATGATGCCCTGGGGCCGGTTGATCAAGCCGGAAGACGTGGCCCGTCTGGCGCTGTTCCTGATGAGCGACGCGGCCATCCCGATGACCGGCGCCATCGTCGATCAGATCCAGGACTATGTCGTCGGCGTGCGCGACTAGCTTGTCGATCCGCGCGGATAGCCCTTGCGGGATCGTGTTGCTGAGCGCCCGCCGGTGCGGCGCCGTCCTGACGGCGCTGCTTGCTGTTGGCATCGGCGCCGGTGCGACGGTCGCCATGGCGGCCAAAATTCCCTCACCGCCCGTCAATCGGGATTTTCACGACGAAGCGACGGGGCTTGCCTTCACGGCGCCGTCGCTGCTCGTCGTCGGCAAGCGGCGCGGCCATCATGGGCATGATTTCGTCATCGATGTCGACAGCCAGAAAATTCCCCGCGCCGGAACGTCGAAGAACCTGTGCGGCGTCGGGCTGAAGACGCAGCCGGACGAGGTTCAGGCGCTGGACCAGGCGTCGTTGATCGCGCCGGAGATGATCGATCGGCAGATGCAGTCGATGCGCTCGTCGCTCGGCCTGCTGGGCCATATCGATTTCGTCGAGCCGGTCGCGTTTGGTGGCGGTCTGCGCGGCGTTGCGGCCCTTACGACGCCCCGTTTCGGTCGCGGTCACGCTCATGTCCGGCAATACGTCGCCATCGCGGAAACCCCGGCCTATCGAATCAGCCTTTCCTGTGCCACGACCGCAACGGCAATCGACAGGGCGCTTCCGCTGTTCGAGGCGCTGGTCGGCACTTTGCGGATCGAGCCTGTCCGGTGATGGACGTCGGTCGTGACCGCTGAGACGGAATGAACTCGCTGCAATCGGCCCTTTCGCAGACAGGCATGTGATGACGCTCGACACGAATTCGCCCGACGGGGCCATTCTCCAGGCTCTATTCGACGCCGCGCTGGCGGCATCCCTACCGGATGGCCGCTTCGAAGGACGTCTTCCGGTGGCGCCAAAGGGCCGGACGATCGTGCTGGGCGCCGGCAAGGGTGCGGCGCGGATGGTGCGGGCGTTCGAGGATGCGTGGGAAGCGGCCGGTAATCCGGCCCCGGAAGGTCTCGCCGTCACCCGCTATGGCCATGGCGCGCCGACCCGCTTCGTCGAGGTGGTGGAAGCCTCGCATCCGGTTCCCGACGCTGCCGGCATGGCGGCCGCGCAGCGCATCCTCGATATCGCCAGCTCGGCAGGGCCGGAGGATCTCGTCGTCTTCCTGATGTCAGGTGGCGCGTCGTCGCTGCTGGCGCTGCCAGCCCCCAGGCTGACGCTAGAGGACAAGCAGGCGTTGAACCGGGCCCTGCTGAAGAGCGGCGCGCCCATCGGCGCGATGAACCGCGTGCGCAAAGCGCTTTCTGCCATCAAGGGCGGCCGGTTGGCCGCCGCGGCGTCGCGTGCGAAAATCGTGACCTATCTGATCTCCGACGTGCCGGGCGATGATCCCGGCGCGATCGGCTCCGGCCCGACCATTCCGGAGGCCTCCGACCCGGACGGCGCCCTGGCGATTCTGGCCGAATACAACATCGCGATCGAACCGCGCATCGAGGCGGCGATCCGCGCCAACGCGGTCGCGGCCGGCCAGGGTGGCGCGGTGGAGATGCTGGCAACGCCCAAAATGGCGCTGGATGCGGCGGCGGAAGCGGCGCGCGCCATCGGCCTGACGCCGCTGGTGCTCGGTGATGCGCTGGAAGGCGAGGCCCGCGACGTGGCGCGCGTTCTGGCGGCGATTGCGACCTATGCGGCGGCGCATGACCAGCCGGTGGCAAAGCCCTGCGTGATCCTGTCGGGTGGGGAGACCACCGTCACCGTGCGGGGGCGGGGCAGGGGCGGCCGCAATGCCGAGTTCCTGCTGGCGCTGGCCGTGGCGCTTGGCGGCCACAAGGGCATCGCGGCGATTGCCTGCGATACCGACGGCATCGATGGCTCCGAAGACAATGCCGGCGCCTGGATCGATGCGGGCATTCTCGACGAGGCGAAGGCGAAGGGAATCGATCCCGTCGCCCGCCTTGCCAACAATGACGGCTATGGCTTCTTTGACGCGCTCGACCGGCTCGTCGTCACCGGCCCGACGCTGACAAACGTCAATGATTTCCGGGCCATCCTCATTCGCTGAGCGTCTTCGCGACTGTCCGGATCGTTCGAAATTCGATCGAACTTCTGTTGCAGCGATGCCGCTATGGATGACTCTTCGTCACCCTCACGGCTGCTTGTCTTGACGAGAGCGTCGCCGATACCGATCTCTGGACTCCAAGAGCCAAGATGACGCCTTCTTTCGGCGGCAGTCTGGGTCCGGGTGGCGTGTTCGACGAAGTTTGGTCGAGAGGGTATGTGATGAGGCATCTACTTTTGGCGGGCGCCGCCTTGCTGGCGCTTTCGGGCGCGGCTTCGGCTGCCGACATTTCGTATGAGCAGCCTCTCCCCGTCGCCCCCGCGGCTCCGGCCGGTTTTGACTGGAACGGCTTTTACGCCGGTGTGCATGGCGGCTTTGGCTGGGGCAGCGGCACCAAGGACGCCGATTTCCTCGACAGCCTGAGCGGCGGCCTCTTCGGCGCGCAGGTCGGCTATAATTTCCAGGCCAATCCGTGGCTGGTCGGCTTCGAGACGGATATCGCCTATAGCGGCCTGAGCGACACGGCCGGCCCTGCCTCGATCGACCTGAACTGGATCGGCTCGACCACGGGGCGCATCGGCTTCACCTATGACAAGTGGCTGTTCTACGGCAAGGGCGGCGTCGCCTATGGCGACCTTGAGGCCACACAGGCCGGGCTCGGCTCGGACAGCAAGTGGGCGGTCGGCTGGACGGCAGGCGCCGGCGTCGAATACGGCTTCACGAAGAACCTTACCGGCCGTCTCGAATACGACTATGTCGATCTCGGCAACAAGACCGTTTTCGAAGGCACACCGGCGCAGTCGGATGTCGGCGTGACCACCAACGCGGTCAAGGCGGGCCTGAACTACAAGTTCTGAACCCATCGCGGGATGCGTGGAAGTCCACCGTCCCGCAGAGGCGCGCTAGATCCTGTCGTACGCGACAAAGGAAATCACGTTTCCGTCGGGATCGCGGACGTGAAAGTCCGTTCCGCCCCAAGGCTGTCGGGTCGGCGTTTGGGCAAATTCCACGTCGCGCGCCCTGAACTCCTCGAAAAGCCGCTGGATATCGGAGACCTCGACAGTGGCGAGGATCAAGGACAATTCCCGCGCCGCAAGTTCCGCGAAGTTCGGTTGATGGACGCAGCGAAGGTGGAGGCAGGCAGCCGCCCCGCGCGATACCGAGCCGTAGAATGGCGGCTCGCCATAGAGGAAGTCGATCTTGAAACCGAGCTTCCCTCGGTAGAATTCCGCGCTCTTGGATACGTCGCGAACAAACAGGATCGGGACGAAGGACTTCAGGACCGGGTCGCTCATCAAGGGCCAACCTGCAAATTGCCGCCTGGCGCAGGGTAGCTGCCCGTGCGGCGGCTGCAAAGATCGTTTGTCGACCGCGGCGAAACCGTCCCGGTGCTCGACACCTCCGGTGTTCCGATCAGTCAGCAGGGCGTGACGGTTGCAGATAAAAAAAGGCCCGGTCATGCCGGGCCTTTTTCGGGTTCGAAATGCTGTGTCTCAGCCGTTTACATAGGGCTGCAGGAAGGCGAGGTCGGCGGGGCCGAGGCGATCGCTGGCTGCGGCGGCCTGGTGCCAGTAGGGATAGTTCAGCGGCTGCTGGCTGACCTTGTCGAGCCGGGCGCGTTCTTCCGCCGAAAGCTTCAGGTCGGCGGCGGCGAGGTTATCCTTGAACTGCGCGTCGGTGCGGCCGCCGATGATCGCCGAGGTGACGCCCGGACGGCCAAGCAGCCAGGCCAGCGCGACCTGCGCACCGGAGACGCCGCGCGCGTCGGCAATCGAAACCAGCTCGTCGACGATGTCCCAGAGGCGGTCCCAATTGTGGATCGGCGGCTCGGTCCAGCCCTGCGACAGGCGGCTGTCCTTGGGTGTTTCCTTGTCGCGACGATGCTTGCCCGACAGCAACCCGCCGGCGATCGGGCTCCAGACGAGGATGCCGAGCTTCTGGTCGATGGTGATCGGCACCAGCTCCTGCTCGGCCTCGCGCGCCTGCAGCGTGTAGTGGATCTGCTGCGAGACGAAGGGAATGCGGTTGTCGCGGCGGGCGATTTCCATCGCCTTCATGATGTGCCAGCCGGAGAAATTAGAGCAGCCGACATAGCGGACCTTGCCCTGGCGCACGAGCGTGTCGAGCGCTTCCAGCGTCTCTTCCAGCGGCGTCAAGCCGTCCCACTGGTGGACCTGGTAGAGATCGATGACATCGGTCTTCAGGCGGCGCAGGCTCGCCTCGCATTCGCGGATCAGGTGGTAGCGCGACAGGCCCCGATCATTCGGACCGTCGCCCATGGCGAAGCGCGCCTTGGTGGCGAGCAGGACGCCGTTCTTGCGCTTGCCGCCCAGCGCATTGCCGATGATCTCCTCGCACTCGCCGCCCGAATAGGCATTGGCGGTGTCGAGCAGATTGACGCCGGCGTCGATCACCATGTCGATCTGGCGCTGCGCGTCCTTGACCTCGGTGATGTCGCCAACCTTGGCGAAGCCGCCCTTTCGACCGAAGGTCATCGTGCCCATGGTGAGCACGGAGACCAACAGTCCCGAATTGCCGAGTTGCCGATATTCCATCGTCCGCTCCATTGCCGTTGCGGTGATTCCGCTGAAGTTTGACAGCACCGTCCTGCATTGGGACAGCGCTGTCAAAGCGGAATTGGGCTACGCGGCAAACGGTCAGATGGTGATGATCGCCTTGATCAGGCCGCGCTTGTCATGGCTCCAGAGCGGCATGTCGGTGGTCAGCTTGTTGAGCGTCGTGCTGTGCGTTGCCAGCGCGTCGAGCGGCACGAGACCGGCCTTGATCGAGGCGACGACGTGGTCGAAATCGATCTTGGTGGCGTTGCGGCTGCCGATCAGCATCATCTCGCGCTTGTGGAACTCGGGGTCCGAGAACGAGATCCGGTCCTTGACGATCGAGACCAGCACATAGGCGCCACCATGCGCGACCATCGCAAAGCCTGCCTCGATCGCCTGGCCGTTGCCGGTGGCGTCGAACACGACGTCGAAGCCGTCGCCGTTGGTCTCCGCCATCAGCGTCTTCTGCGCGTCCGGGCCGGTCAGGGCCGTGTTCTTGAAGCCGAGCGTGTCGCGGGCAAAGGCGAGCCGCTCCTCGCTGGAGTCGAGCAGCGTTACCTCAAGCCCTGCGATGCGGGCGAAGATCGCCACGCCAAGGCCGATCGGACCGATGCCGACGACGAGCGCGCGGCCGCCCTCCGGCTGCGCGCGGCGAACGGCGTGGGCGCCGATCGCCAGGAACTCGACCATCGCCGCGTCGCGCAGCGACAGGCCCTCGGCCGGGTAGAGATTGCCTTCCGGCATGACGATCTGCTCGGCCATGCCGCCATCGGTATGGACGCCGAGCACCTTGATCGCCGTGCAGCAGTTCGGCTTGCCCTTGCGGCAGGCGACGCAATGACCGCAGGAAATATAGGGATTGACGACGACCGGCGTACCGACCTTGAGCGCAACGCCGGGGCCGACGGCGGAGACGACGCCGGAGAGCTCATGGCCCATGATGCGCGGATATTCGAGGAAGGGGTGCTTGCCTTCGAAGATGTGATAATCGGTGCCGCAAATGCCGACATGCTTGACGTCGACGGTCGCCCAACCGGCGGCGGGTGCTTCCGGAGCGGGCCGCTCGACATAGTCCAGCCGTCCCGGTTCCACGCAGATCACGCTTTTCATACAGTCCTCTTCGACAAATTCCCCAGTCGCGATGGTCCTAGCGCAGCCGGATCGCCGCGGCCAGTCGGGAATGGCGATCGAGGGAGCCAAAGGCCGGCTCGTGCGTTGAAGGCAGCAGTTGCAGGGGAACCCTGTTGGGCGCATTTGTGCGTGCGGGATACTTGTTCTCTCGCTTCGGTTGCTCGATATATGACTGCTAAATTCAATAATGGAGATGGCGATGCCGCCCCGGAAAACAGCGATTGATCTCAAGTCCAACACCAAGACCGCCGCGATCGAACTGCTGAATGCGGTTCTCGCCGATGGCATCGATCTGGCGCTGGTGACCAAGCAGGCGCACTGGAACCTCAAGGGCCCTCAGTTCATCGCCATCCACGAAATGCTCGACACGTTCCGCGCCGATCTGGACGGTCATGTCGATACCGTCGCGGAGCGGGCGGTGCAGCTGGGCGGGTTCGCGCTCGGAACGACGCAGGCGGTCGCCTCGGCGACGAAGCTCAAGCCCTATCCGACCGATATTTCGGCGATCAAGGACCATCTGGCGCAGCTGATCGAGCATTATGCCCAGGTCGCGAATGAGGTCCGCAAGGGCATCGACAAGGCAGCGGATATCGGCGACGCCGACACGGCCGACATCCTGACCGCGTTCTCGCGCAGCCTCGACAAGTCGCTCTGGTTCCTGGAATCGCATCGCGAAGTGTAGGAACCAGCCTTCGCTACGAAGCATCCCAAAACAAAGCCCGCCAATCGGCGGGCTTTGTCGTATCGGGCGGTGCGTCTTGCTGGAGCAAGATCCATCTTCTTCACCTCTCCCTCAGGGAGAGGTCGACGGCCAGAGGTCGGCGGGTGAGGGTTTACGGCCTCACCGGATAGTTCCCTAAACCCTCTCCCGGCTCTTCGAGCCGACCTCTCCCTGAGGGAGAGGTGAAAAGTCGGGTTCGACCCAGACAGATCTACTCTAGTAGGGCGAGACGCACTGGCGGCGCGGGCCGTTGTTCGGTTGGAACGTGTTGTCCGAGGCGCGATACGAACGGTAGCGATCCTCGCACCACTGATAATGGGCGCTGGCATAGCCGCCGCCATAAGAGGGCTGGGCGATCGCCGAACCGACTGCGGCGCCGACGCCGAAGGCGGCAAGCGGATACCACCAGCCATTATAGTAGCGATAGCCGGGCCGCTGATAGCGATAGCCATAGTGGCCGTTCCAATAGCCCGGCCGATAACCTGGGCGGTAGCCCGGACGATAGCCGGGCCGGTAACCAGGGTGGTAGCCGGGACGATAACCGGGACGACGGACATAATCCCGGTGCGGGCCACCATGCCGAATGTCGATGACGTTGCTGGTGGAGTCCGGAAGGGCAGGCATGGGTGACGCCATTATCGGTGCCGCCATTGCCGGAATCGGCACAGAGGCCAGAAACGCGATGGCAAGCGTGCCAGCGCAGAGTTTCGCGAAGATACGGGTCAAGGCGATACCATCCTTTCGAACAGGGTCACTATCGAGGCGCACTTACTCATTGCGCATCCAATTCGCGAAAGTTGGATTCGTTCCAACCGGAGATAGGGTCGCAACGCCTCCCCCGTTGAACCGGGACGCGACCAAGCCTATCCATGAGCGGACCGGGCGGCCTGCGATGGCGACGCCACGCCATCCAGCGGCAAGGATCGAAGCATGACCAGGCCAGAATCGGCAACCGACTTCCGCCCTTCGAGCGAATCCGCCTGGCGCGAACTGGCCGTGAAGGCAATCAAGGGCGCGGATTTCGAGGCAAAGCTGGTTTCCCGCACCGCCGACGACATCCGCATCGAGCCGCTCTATCCAAAGGCGGAAGGGAGCCATGCCCGGCCTGCGCGCGCCGAACTTGGCGATTGGCGCGTTGTCCAGCGCATCGACCTGCCCGAGCCAGACGCGGCGCGCACGCAAGCGCTTGAGGATCTGAACAACGGCGCGAGCGGGCTGGCGCTCGTTTTCGCCGACGCCGTTTTTGCACGCGGCTTTGGTCTTCGTGCAGCCGACGAACCGACGATCGCCGCAGCGCTGGACGGCGTGATGCTGGATCTCGTTTCGCTGCGTATCGAGGCTGGACGATCGGCGGTCGAAGCGGCGCGATCCGTCGTGGCGCTGGTGCGTGGCCAGGGGCTCGATCTCGACAGCCTACGCCTCGATTTCGGCATCGACCCGTTCTCCGTGCTCGCGCGCGAGGGGGGCGACGGGATCGACGCCGCGCTTGATGAAGCGGTCGAACTGGCAGGGTCGTTTGGCGCGAGCGCGAAGGCGCGCTTTCTGCGCGCCGATGGCCGGGTTTTCCACGATGCCGGCGCTTCGGAAGCGCAGGAGCTGGCGTTTTCGATCGCCTCTGCCGTGGCGGGGTTGCGCGGTCTTGAAGCGCGCGGCGTCGCGCTGGAGCGGGCGCGAGACATGGTTTCGTTCCTGCTCGCCGCCGATGCCGATGAGTTTCTTGGCATCGCAAAATTCCGGGCGCTGCGGCGGCTCTGGGCGCGGGTGGAAGTTGCCTGCGGCCTCGCTCCAAAGCCGATCCAGCTCGATGCCGAAACCAGCTTTCGCATGACGACCCGGCACGACCCGCACGTCAACATGCTGCGCAACACGATTGCAGCATTTTCGGCCGGACTTGGCGGCGCCGATAGCGTCACGGTGCTGCCTTTCACGCTGCCGCTCGGCCTGGCCGACGCCAGCGCGCGTAGAATTGCCCGCAATACGCAGACGGTTCTGCTGGAGGAATCCGGCCTCGGCCATGTCTTCGATCCGGCGGCGGGAGCGGGCGGGTTCGAAGCGCTGACCGATGCGCTTTGCGAAAAGGCCTGGGCGATCTTCCAGCATGTCGAGCAGCAGGGCGGACTTGCGGCGGTTCTTGCCTCGGGCTGGGTTGCGAGCGAGATCCGCGTTGTCGCCGACAAGCGGGAGCGCGATGTGCGCCGCCGCAAGCTGCCGATCACCGGCACCAGCGAATTCCCCAATCTCGCCGAGGCGCCGGTCGAAATCCTCGCTCCCGCGCCGCCCTTGCCGATCGCGGGAGACAGCCCGGCGCGTCTCGTTTCGCGTCGCACAGCCGAGCCGTTCGAGCGACTGCGTGACCGCGCCGATGCGCTTGCTATTGCGACCGGCCGTCGTCCGGCAGTGTTCCTCGTCACGCTCGGCAAGACGGCTTCCTTCAGCGCCCGCGCCGGCTTCGCCAAGGGCGTGTTCGAGGCGTCCGGCATCGAGGCGTCGATTTCAGAAGGCTTTGCTTCGCTCGACGAACTTCTGGAAGCCGCGCGCGCCTCGGGCGCGGTTGCCGCCTGCTTCTGCTCGTCCGACGAGGTCTATGAGTGCGAGACCGGCCACGCCGTCTATGAGGGCGAGACCTTTGCCGAGGAAGCAGCGCGGCGGCTCGTTGGGATCGGTATGGCGCATGTCGTCCTGGCCGGCCGGCCGGGCGAGCGCGAAACCGCCTATCGCCATGCCGGAATCGAGGCATTCCTCTATGCGGGCTGCGATATAACCGACTATCCGGCCCAGATACTTGACCGGATCGAGACCTCCAAATGACCCGGATTCCGGATTTCACGACCGTATCCTTCGCGAACGCGCCGCTCGAAGCACCGGGCGATGGCGCGCTTTGGCTGACGCCGGAGGAAATCGCGGTCAAGCCGGTCTATACCGCCGCCGACCGCGAGGGGCTGGAGGCGATCGACAGTTTTCCCGGCACCGCGCCGTTCCTGCGCGGGCCGTATCCGACCATGTATGTCAACCAGCCCTGGACGATCCGCCAATATGCGGGCTTCTCCACGGCCGAGGATTCGAACGCCTTCTACCGGCGCAATCTCGCCGCCGGCCAGAAAGGGCTTTCTGTTGCCTTCGATCTCGCCACCCATCGCGGCTATGACAGCGACCATCCGCGCGTCGCCGGCGATGTCGGCATGGCGGGCGTGGCGATCGACTCGATCTACGACATGCGCACGCTGTTCTCCGGCATCCCGCTCGACAGGATGAGCGTGTCGATGACGATGAACGGGGCGGTGCTGCCGATCCTGGCGCTCTATATCGTCGCCGCCGAGGAACAGGGCGTGCCGCCCGAAAAGCTCTCCGGCACGATCCAGAACGACATCCTCAAGGAGTTCATGGTCCGGAACACGTACATTTACCCGCCGGAACCGTCGATGCGGATCATCTCCGACATCTTCGCCTATACCTCGCAGCATATGCCGAAGTTCAATTCGATCTCGATTTCCGGCTATCACATGCAGGAAGCGGGCGCGACGCAGGATCTCGAGCTTGCCTATACACTCGCCGATGGTGTCGAATATATTCGCGCCGGTCTGGCGGCGGGCCTCGACATCGACCAGTTCGCGCCGCGTCTTTCGTTTTTCTGGGCGATCGGCATGAACTTCTTCATGGAAGTCGCCAAGATGCGCGCGGCGCGGCTGATCTGGGCAAAGCTGGTGCGCGAGTTCCATCCGAAGAACGAGAAGTCCCTCGCGCTGCGTACCCATTGCCAGACCTCCGGCTGGTCGCTGGCGGCGCAGGATGTCTACAACAACGTTGTCCGCACCACGGTCGAGGCGATGGCGGCGACGCAGGGCCATACCCAGTCGCTGCACACCAATGCGCTCGATGAAGCGCTGGCGCTACCGACCGATTTTTCCGCCCGCATCGCCCGCAACACCCAGCTTTTCCTGCAACAAGAGAGCGGTACGACGCGGATCATCGATCCCTGGGGCGGCTCCTATTATGTCGAGGCGCTGACCGCGCAACTGGCGGAGCGCGCCATGGCGCATATCGAGGAAGTCGAAAAGCTCGGCGGCATGGCCAGGGCGATCGAGGCCGGCATCCCGAAACTGCGCATCGAGGAAGCGGCGGCGAAGACGCAGGCGCGCATTGATTCAGGCCGGCAGACGGTGGTCGGGGTCAACAAATATCGCCTCGACGACGAGGCTGATATCGATGTGCTGAAGGTCGACAATTCCTCCGTCCGCGCCCAGCAGATCGAGAAACTTCGCCAGCTAAAAGCCGAGCGGGATTCGACAGCCGTGGCCGCCAGCCTTGAGGCGCTCGCGAGTTCGGCCCGCTCCGGAGAGGGCAATCTTCTGGCGCTCGCGGTCGACGCTGCCCGCGCCAAGGCGACGGTGGGCGAGATCTCGTCGGCGCTGGAAACGGCCTGGAAGCGCCACAAGGCGGTGATCCAGGTCAATTCCGGCGTCTATCGCGAGGGTTTTGGCGAGCACAATGCGCCGATCGAGCGGCTTTCCGCGCTGGTTTCCGAATTCACGCATGACGAGGGCAGGGCCCCGCGCATCCTCGTCGCCAAGATGGGCCAGGACGGCCATGACCGTGGCCAGAAGGTGATCGCCACCGCCTTTGCCGATATCGGTTTTGACGTCGTCATCGGCCCGCTTTTCGCGACGCCGGAAGAGGTTGCAACGCATGCGATCTCGGAGAAGGTGCATGTCGTCGGCGTCTCGTCGCTGGCCGCCGGCCATTTGACGCTCGTTCCCGAGTTGAAGGCCGAGCTGGCGCGGCAGGGGCGCCCCGACATCATGATCGTCGTCGGCGGCGTTATTCCGCCGGGCGATTTCGAGGCGCTGATGCAGGCCGGCGCGGCGGCAATCTTCCCCCCCGGCACGCCGGTGACGGAAGCGGCGGCCGATCTTCTGGAAAAACTGCGCGACCATCTCGGCTTCGCGCAAAAGCATCCTTCCGCCTATGTCTAACCAGGCGGGGAGAGCGGCTTGATGCGTTTTCCTCCCTCCTGCCTCGCGGGACTGTTCCTCGTTGGCTCGATGCTCCTGCCGTCCTCCGTGCGAGCGGAAGAGACGACGGTGCAGACGATCTGTCGGCTGATCGAAACATCGGCCGACGCGCAGGGCCTGCCGCGTGATTTCTTCACGCGGCTGATCTGGCGCGAGAGCAGTTTTCGCCCGCATGTGGTTAGCAGTGCCGGCGCACAGGGCATCGCACAATTCATGCCCGGCACCGCCGACGAACAAGGGCTCGATGACCCGTTCGATCCGGAATTCGCCATTCCCGCCTCAGCTAAGTATCTGAGAGGTCTAAAAGATCGGTTTGGAAATCTCGGTCTCGCAGCTGCAGCATATAATGCCGGGCCGACCCGGCTGGCGCGCTGGATCGAACGCGGCGGCTATCTGCCGGCAGAGACGGAGGACTATGTCGCCTTCGTCACCGGCCGCAGCGTGCAGGAGTGGAATACGGGCAAGATCGAGCTTCTGGATCCGCCGAAGCTGGCCGATAAGGCGGACGCCGATGCCCCGGAGCCGCGACCATGGGATGCGCGCCCGGCAGAGGCGCGAAACGCGGATCCGAATCCGGCTAAGAAAATGATTGCCGCCGCCAAGGCGGGGCCAAAGACGAAGGATTGCGTCACGCTGGTGGCGATGATCCGCAGCTATCGGCCGTCGCTGATCGAGGGCGCCTATGCGCCGTTCGGCGTCCAGCTTTCCGGCAATTTCTCCAAGAGCCGGGCCATCAACGCCTATCACCGTCAGGTAGCCCGCTATCCGTCCTTGCTGGAAGGCAAGCCGACTTTGATCCTCGGCTCGCGCATCGCCGGCCGGGGCCGGCGCGCCTTTTACCGGGTGCGCCTGCCGGCCGATACGCTCGCCAAGGCCAACCAGATCTGTAACTCGCTGCAGAAGCTCGGCGGCGCCTGCGTGGTGCTGCGGAACTGAGGACTTCATGCGCTATGGCCGAAAGACCGCGGAACGCGTGATTGGATAGTAGACAGCAAGAAGCCCGCCGAAGGGCGGGCTTCTCTTTGATTTCGAACGGTTCGCCTAGTAGTAGGGCGAGACGCAGGCCCGGCGCGGCCCTTCGTTCGGCTGGAAGGTGTTGTCCGAGGCGCGGAACGACCGATAGCGATCCTCGCACCAGCGCAGGTGCTCGAACGACAGGCTGGGCGGGGCGACTTCGCGCGGCTGGTTGGCGATGGCGCCGCCGATCAGTGCGCCGACGCCAAAGGCCGCCAGCGGATACCAGAAGCCATCGTTACCGCGACGATAGCCGTTGCGCGGACCGTTGTAGCCGCGATGGCCATTCCAGTAGCCCGGGCGGTTGTTGGGTCGGTTCCAGTTCGGGCCGCCGTGACCGGGACCGCCGTTGCCACCCCAGCCGGGGCCGCCGTGGTTCGGACCGCCATTACCGGGACGGTTCGGGCCGCCATGGTTCGGACGACCCGGCCGATCACCCGGTCGGCAACCCTGCGGCGGACAGCGCCGGTCCTGGATCTGGATGACATTGGACGACTGGTTCGCGCCCGGATCGACGCGCAGCAACGGCGCTGCCTGTGCCGGCAATGCCGTGGCGGCAAATACCAGCGCCATGGCGGCAGAACTGATTCGGCTCAAACCCATTTGACTTCCTTCTCGAATGACGCCGCCTGGCGCGCTTGAAGCTCTGTTCGCGCCGATCGGCAACGACTCTGCTCCAAGACTGCGCTCAAGACCCAGATCCAACAGATGGATAAGGAGCTTAGATTTAGACTAACTGATGATCAGTATGACGGATAAAACTGCCCGTGGTGGTGTCCAACGTCACAGGCAGAGATCCGTTCCCCGGGCCCGTCTGCATTGCGTGCCACCGGCGAGGCTTCCTCGACTTCATCGTGGCGCGATTAGCGCGCTCCGTCCGAAGGGCGTCTGGTCCTGGCCCAGCCGCGCCTATTTCGCGGCGGCGCGGACGATGTCGCAGAGTCCGGCGCGAACGATGTTCTTGTCGGTAACCTGCCGCGCCTGGATGTTGAAGACAGCGTCCACGCGCGTGCCCGTGCCCCGCGCACGCGCGACGGCCCGCAACGTCTGGACCCGGCCCGAACCGGTCGTTTCCTGATGGGCGTCGACACTGGACAATTGCTTGTTGATCCGGACACCCGAAAAACCCTGGGCGGCCATCTCCTGGGCGATCCGCTTCAGGGCAACATCCACCTTGAGCTTCGGAAATTCCTGCCAAGTCTTGTAGCTGACGGCGGTCACCAACGGCACGCCACTCACCTTGAAGTTCTGCTCGCAGCTGGCGGCATGAGCGGTGGCCGAAGTGATGGCGATCGTCGATGCGATCAGGAGAAGTCGCGCTAGCATTCCCGTCTGGCTTTCATGCTGGTTGAAGAGGCCTGCCCCGGTCCGGCGTAGCAAACAATGCCGACGACGAGAAGGGCTCGGCCAGGATCGATCCCGGTTTGCTGGGCACTATCCCCGCTCACGCCAAGGAGGCGCTGCGAGTTCTTGTTTTGTTGGAAAATTGGAGCGGGCGATGGGAATTGAACCCACGACATTCAGCTTGGGAAGCTGACGTTCTACCTCTGAACTACACCCGCATTTTAAGTGACTGAGATCACTTATCTTTTCGCGTTAAAGTCCAACTGGAACGACGATTTCGCGGAAAGTTGGACACTTTGTACCCGCTTTATCCCATCTTGATCAACCATTGCCTTGCCGGCCTGCTTCTTTCGGTTGGCCTTTTTTGTGTACATTGAGGCCTGCTTCGCCGAGGTCCATCCAAAGATGGCCATGAGCTGCGCCTCGGTCGCACCGTTCTCTGCGGCGATGGTTGCGCCAGCCTTCCGGGGGCCATTGGCGGAACACTGCGGCAGCCCGGCTTCGTCGCACCAATCTCGCATTCGGTTGGACAGGCCCTGCGCTGAATAGGGCTTGTGTTCGAAACCCTGCCAGGCGGGGCGGGGGGTACGCGCATTTTCGACGAGACGGAATTGACGGATGTGCTGGCGGCCTACGGCCTTCCAGGACCGGTCCCCTGCGTCCCGGCCTCAGTATCGGCCGCTCAGGCGAAGCTCGCGCTGGATGCCGTCATTACTGTTCCGGGGGAAGAGGTCGAAGAGGGCGTTTTCGTCGGCAGGGTAAAGCTGCTCGATGCCGTCGAGGCGATGACAGCCGCGCACCCTGTCCGCGCTGTTCGCATCTGGTTCGCTGACGCCAACGTATGGGAACGGACGCAACCCTACGTCTCCGCGCTGGGCCTCGAGATGTCACTCGATGACGACGCTATCGACACGCTGTTCGTCGCGGCGGACCTTTACTAGTCTCACATCACCGGGGGCAGGACATATCCTGCTGGCTTGGCGCCCGCCGGCAGCCCTGCAAGGCAGGGGCCAGCGGGCTGTAGCAGCTACCCTACGTGAGGCACGCCGCTGATCGCGATCGGCTCAGCGGCAATGCGCTGCAACAGAGCGGACTTGTCGAGCGTCGGCTTTTCGTAAGTCTTCTTCATATCAGGCCCCCTTGGCATGTTGACGCCCGTAACCTGACATCGCCGCCCCTCGCCGTCGATGGCGACGGGGCAACACTGTTTGCGAATCGATCATCATCACTGGAGACAAGGCATGACCCGCGTAGTTTCGGGCGATGGCATTGCCATGGTCAAACGGTTCGAGGCTTTCGCGCGAAGGCCTATTTCGACGCCGGCAAGGTTCTCACCATCGCTTCCGGCCAACCGTTTTCTGCGGAACCGGCGCGGGTCGATGGCTGTTCGCTTCGCGGCGACCCATCCGAAATTGGCCTTAGCGGGAGGGATCTTCCTCGGGCTTCGGCACATCGGGAATCGGCGGCACAAAGGGGGCTGCGTCGGACTGGGGAAGGCCGTTCGAGCCGACATCCGGCTGGCGCGGATCATCGGGCTGCTTGATGTCATGCGATTTCGACGAAATCGCCGTCTTGTCGTCGCCGGGGAGATGGTCGGGTTGCGGTGCACCGGGTCCGCTGCCATGGAGCTTCGTGTCGCGATGCGCCGTATTCCGCCGGGCGGTATCCTTGTCCTCCGAATTCTTGTGCTTCGTATCGCGATCCGCGGAATGGGAGCTTGCGCGCCGCCTGGCGTCGGGCGTCCTGGCACGAGCCGATGTGGGATTGCGTTTCGCGCCGGGACCGCGCGCGTCCGGCGGATTGGAAAGGGTGGCGCTCGCCGCGTCGAGTTGGTCCGCGATCCAGTTCACATGGGCGACGACCGGGATGCGCTGCATGGTGTCCTTGGCCTGTGAAAGCTCCAGAATGTCCGATCGAAGCAACCCCATCAGGGCGGAGATTTTCTGCAGCTTGCCGTTCAGATCGCTCGATGCGTCCATTTCCGGATCCTCCTTTACGAACGGAGGATAACGCCGTCGCGCAAGGCTCGTTCCCGTTCGCGACACGCTTCCTTGCTGTCATCGCGGATACGGCCCGTGTTCGCTCCGTCTCAGAGGCCGTTCATGTCGCTGCCAGGCAGGCGACCGCGGACGAAACCGAACGAGATGCGGGAGGCTCGCGCGTCGATTGCCATCAGAAGCGTCTCGATGACGGCGTGCGCATCGCCCTGATGCGCCGCCAGGAGACTATCGACGCGCTGGTCCAGCGCGCTCTGCGCTGGGTCGACGGGGTGGGCTGGTTCGGCCATCACGCTGAAACTCCATAGGTCTATGTTCCTATTTTGTTCTCATGGCGGCAGGAGTCAATCCACGCTGGCGACTCTGTCCACGCCAATCATCAGGCCGGGTGTCGGCCGGGGCATGCCGTCCCTTCCGGAGTCGTTCCTCGCCAACAAAAAAAGCCCCCGTCGAGCGTTCGGCGGGGGCTTTCCAAGTATCCTGCATGGATCAGCAGCGGCAGTTCACGCCGACGGTGGCGGTCTGCGACGTCAGGCCGAGATCCTGCGTGCCGGGAGCTTTGGAGGACGTGCAGGTCCTGGACGCCATCGGGGCAAGCGTCAGCCTTCCGCGGCCTTTTCGAACACTTCGGCGGCGGCTTCCGTCAGCTCTTCGGCGAAGAGCGAGGCGGCGACCTTGGGCGAGAAGGTGAAGGTGTCGAGGCCGAGCCGGCCGAGCCGGACCAGGTCGTCGGCGGCGCGCAGGCTGGCAACCAGCACGCGGGTCTCGCTGCCGGAGGCGCGGATGATCTCCTGCATGGCGGCGATCTCGCCATAGCCGTCGCGGCCGGCATCGTTCATGCGGCCGAGATAGGGCGCGACGTAATCGGCGCCGATGGCGGCGGCGGAGAGCGCCTGGTGTGCGGCGTAGACGGCGGTCATGGTGATGCGGACACCTTCCGCCTTCAGCGTCGCGGCGGCGATGGCGCCTTCCCGCGTGATCGGCACCTTGACCACCATGCGCGGGTCGAGCGCAGCGATGACGCGGCCATTGTCGATCAGCGCTTCGCTGCTGCGGCCCCAGGTCTGGGCCTGGAATTCGGCGACATCGGCCTCGAAGGCGATGTGCGACAGCCGGCTCAACTCGGCCAGCGTGTTGGCGACGCCGGCATTGGCGAGGATGGTCGGGTTGGTGGTGATGCCGTGGAAGAGGCCGGTCGGCAGCCATTCGTCCCAGGCGGCCCTGTCGGCGCTGTCGAGGAAGAGGCGCGGGCGGATCGTCTGGATCATTTCGGTCATCATGGGCCTGCCGGAGGTTCGATTGGACCGGCATAGTATGGATCGCGTCGTGGATGCGAAAGCGTCAGATTGCTGCGCCGCCTTCGAAACCGTCGAAAAGCCGATCAAGCACCGTCTTCTCCAGGCTCGCGAAGGCCGGTGTGCCGCGCTGGCGCGGCCAGGCGAGCGGCACGTCGATATCGAGCGCGATGCGGCCATCCTCGATCAGCAGGATGCGATCAGCCAGCGCGATCGCCTCGGAGACGTCGTGGGTGACGAGGATCGAGGTGAAACGCTGCGCCCGCCAGACCCGCTCGACCAGCCCCTGCATCGAGATCCGCGTCAGGGCATCGAGCGCGCCGAGCGGTTCGTCGAGGGCGAGCAGGCGCGGCCGCGAGACCAGGGCGCGCGCAAGCGCGACGCGCTGCTTCTGGCCGCCCGAAAGCACGGAGGGCCAGGCGTCGCCGCGCCCGTCGAGCCCGACGTCGGCCAGCGCCTTCAGCGCTGCCTCGCGGCGCGCTTTCGCCGTGCCGGCGCGGCCAAGGCCGACGGCGACATTGCCGGCGACGCTGGCCCAGGGCAGCAAGCGCGGCTCCTGGAAGATGAAGCGGGCGGACGTCGCCGCGTTTTCGCCGACGCGGGTGATCGAGCCGCTTGTCGGCGTTTCCAACCCCATGATCAGGCGGAGCAGCGTGCTCTTGCCGCAACCGCTCTTGCCGACAATGGCAACGGATTGGCCGGCGGGGATCTCTAGGTCGATGCCATCGATCACCGGCGGGCCGTCGAACGCCTTGACCAGGCCGCGAATGGAAAGGCCCATGCCGCGTGTCCCGACATCGGCTTCATCCGTGACCTCGAAGGGGATTTGCCGGGAAGAGGGCAAATCGCGCGGCGGCGTGCGGCTGGCGGTCTCGATGAAGGCGAGTGTATCGGCGAACATGGCGTTGCTTCCCTCAAACATTCTGGAACGCCGGGTTCCAGGCCAGAGTCCGCCGCTCCAGGATCCGTGCCGTGGTGTCTGCGAGCTTGCCGAGCAGCGCGTAGATCAGGATCGTCAGCACGACGACGTCGGTCATCATGAACTCGCGCGCCTGCATCGCCATGTAGCCGATGCCGGAGGAAGCGGCGATCGTCTCGGCGACGATCAGCGTCAGCCACATGATGCCGAGACCGAAGCGCACGCCGACGAAGATCGAGGGCAGGGCGCCGGGCAGGATCACCTTCCAGAACAGATCGTTGCCGTTCATGCCATAGGTCTTGCCCATCTCGACCAGCTGCGGGTCGACGGAACGGATGCCGGCCAGCGTGTTGATGTAGATCGGGAAGAACACGCCGAGCGCGACGAGGAGGAGTTTTGCCTGCTCGTCGATGCCGAACCACAGGATGACGAGCGGGATCAGCGCCAGATGCGGCACGTTGCGCACCATCTGCAGCGTTGTGTCGGTCAGCGCCTCGCTGAAGCGCGACAGGCCATTGGCGAGCCCGAAGGCGAAGCCAACTGCGCCGCCGATGAGAAAGCCGATGCTGGCGCGCCAGAAGCTGACGCGGATGTTCTCGACCAGCTCGCCCGATTGCAGCACCCGCCAGAGCGCGATGGCGACGGCGGTCGGCGCCGGCAACACATTGGCCGGGATGAAGCCGATCCGGGCCAGCAGCTCCCAAAGAAGGAGGGCGGCGACGGGCAGGATCCAGCCGATGAGCGCGCGGGGGATCTTCATCAAGAGGCCGAGGCGAGCTTGCGCGCCGTCTCGTCGACGCCGAACTCGTTCTGGATCGCCCGGCTGACGCCGCGCCGTGCCACGTTGATGCCGAGCTCGGGGAACAGAAGCTCGGCGACGCGGTAGGATTCTTCCAGATGCGGATAGCCGGAGCCGATCACCGTATCGATGCCGAGCGCCTGGTATTCGCGCAGCCGGTCCGCCACCTGCTTCGGGGTGCCGACCAGGGCTGTGCCGGCACCACCGCGCACCAGACCGACGCCGGCCCAGAGGTTCGGCGCCACCAGCAGCTTGTCGCGGCGGCCGCCATGCAGTTCCGCCATGCGGCGCTGGCCGACCGAATCCATCTCCTTGGTGAAGCGCTTGTAGGCGATCTCGATCTGTTCGTCGGAAATGCGGCTGATCAGCTTGTCGGCCGCGGCCCAGGCCTCATCCTCGGTCTCGCGGACGATGAAATGCAGGCGGATGCCGAAGCGCAATTTGCGGGCGCGGGCCGCCGCGCGGGCGCGGGCCGCCTCGATCTTTCCGGCGACCGCTTCCAGCGGCTCGCCCCAGGTGAGGTAAAGTTCGCATTGCTCGGCGGCGAGATCGATGCCGGCCTCCGACGAGCCGCCGAAATAGAGCGGCGGCGGGTTCTGCACCGGCGGGAAATCGAGCCGGCCCTTTTCGACGCGATAATGCTTGCCGGAAAAGTCGACGCGCTCGCCGGCGACAAGACCGCTCCAGATCTTGAGGAATTCTGCCGCCTGCTCATAGCGCTGGTCATGCGGCAGGAACACGCCATCACCGGCAAGCTCGACCGGGTTGCCGCCGACCACGACGTTGAGCAGCAGCCGGCCGTTCGAAAGCCGGTCCAGCGCTGCCGTCTGCCGCGCCGCATAGGCGGGCTGGACGACGCCGGGACGCAGCGCCACGAGGAATTTGAGCTTCTCCGTCACCGTCGCAAGGCCGGCGGCCGTGACCCAGCTTTCCTCGCAGGCCTGGCCGGTCGGCAACAGCACGCCGCCGAAGCCGAGGCGATCGACCGCCTGGGCGATTTCCTTGAAATAGCCGAACTCGGGCGGGCGCTGCTGCGTCTCGGAGCCGAGATAGGTGCCATCGCCATAGGTCGGGATGAACCAGAAGAAATTGAGCGGATCGGTGGTGGTGGTGACGGTCATGGCGGCGGCCTTGTGACACGGATTCAGGAACGGAACTGCGCCGTTCGCGCCATGGCCCGAAGGTCCGGCTCGAACGGCGCCTGGTGGGAGGCCCTAGGCCTTCGGCGCGGCCCAGACCGCATCGGTCACGACAATCTGCTTGGGGATCAGGCCGAGCTTGAAGAAGCGGTCGGCCGTCACCTGCTGGCCGGCGATGATCGCGTCCGTCAGCGGCTCGATGCCATAGACGGTGCGCTCGACGGCAACGGTCTGCGGGCCGATCGGCACGCCGGTGATCTCCGACAGCGCCTTCGCGATCTCGGAACGATTGGCGTTGGCCCAGTCGGCCGTGTCCGTCAGGCCGGCAATGGTCTTGGTGACGATGGCCGGGTTGGCGTTGGCAAAGGTCTTGTTGGCGAGCAGGTAGGTGTTGACCGCGACCGTGTCGGCCGTGGTGGTCAGCTGGCGCACCGGCTGGCGGGCTTCGGCCAGCGCCAGGAAGGGATCCCAGATCGACCAGGCATCGACGCTGTCGCTGGCAAAGGCGGCGGCGGCGTCGGCCGGCGAGAGATAGACCGGGGTGATGTCTGCGAAGGCGACGCCCGCCTTTTCCAACGCGGCGACCAGCAGATTATGCGCGCTGGAGCCCTTGGTGACGGCGATCTTCTTGCCCTTTAGGTCGGCGACGGTCTTGGCCGGCGAGCCGTCCTTGACGATGATTGCCTCGCCTTTGCCGTTAGAGGGGGCGGCGCCGACATAGACGAGATTGGCGCCGGCGGCCTGTGCGAAGATCGGCGGCGCGTCGCCGGTCCAGCCGAAGTCGATGGCGCCGACATTGAGAGCTTCCAGCAGCGGCGGCCCCGCTGCGAACTCGACCCATGTGACGGTCGTGCCGTCGGCCTCGAGCCGCTTCTCGATCGATTTTTCGCGACGCGCGACGGCGAGAAGGCCGGCCTTCTGGTAGCCGATCCGCAGCGCCTTCGCTTCGGTCGCGGCGGCCGGGCGGCCTGTGAGGGTAATGGCGGCGATGCCGGCAAGGCCGGTTCCTGCCAAAAGTCCGAAATGGCGACGTGTAATCATGGTTGTCTCCGAAGCTCAGGCAGGTTGCCGGGTGCTCCCATTGGACAGAATGACGACTAGTTTGATCAAGAAAATCGATGTTGTAGATGCCGTGTTTGTTGGAAAGGAAAACCCCGCCGGGCGTCCCGCGCGCGATGGGCGTTGTTGTGTCGGTCTGAGCGGGTTTTGTGATGGTCATCACTGACGTTTCCCCAGCGTCATGATGAAAGAAGGCCATGGCAGCCGGCGTTGGGCTCGCAGCGGAAACCAGGGGGCGTCCAAGGGGACGCGGATCGAAATGGCCAAGTTCAATGCGCGTACCATCATCAGCCTTTTGGCCGCGGCAGTGATCGTCACCCTCGGCATCACGGCCTATGGCGACGAGGCGATGAGCCTCACCAGCGGCGCCAAGGACCCGACGGCCCTGACCCTGTTCGACAAGGTTTCAGTCGGTGGCCGTCAAGGCTGCGAGGTTCAGTCCTGGCCCGATATCGCGCCGGAATGCCTGCTGCCAGGCGATGGATCGGATGTGTCGGCGAAGCCGGTCCGCAGGATTTGATCGAGGCTTGAATCGGGACGCGCATGCGCACTTGCGGAAACCCGACTTTGAGGGATGGATACCCTCCTGTTAGGGGAGTACCTGATGTCCTTCGAACACTGGCTGGCCTTCGCCGCCGCCTCGGCCGTGATCCTCGCCATCCCCGGCCCGACCGTCCTGCTCGTCATCTCCTATGCGCTGAGCCATGGCCGTAAATCGGCCGGTGCGACCGTCGCCGGCGTGGCGCTGGGCGATTTCACCGCCATGACCGCATCGATGCTCGGCCTCGGTGCGCTGCTCGCCGCCTCGGCGGCGCTGTTCACGGTGCTGAAATGGGTCGGCGGCGCCTATCTCATCTATCTCGGCATCAAGCTCTGGCGCGCGCCGGTCGGCGAGCAGGCAGAAGCGCAGACGAACGAGGCGCGACCGCTGCGCATCTTCCTGCATGCCTATGCCGTGACGGCGTTGAATCCGAAGAGCCTCGTTTTCTTCGTCGCCTTCCTGCCGCAGTTCCTCATCTCCAGTGAGCCGCTGCTGCCGCAGATGATCCTGTTCGAGGTGACCTTCCTCGTGCTGGCGACGATCAATGCGGCGAGCTACGCGCTGATTGCGGCGGGCGCCCGGCGCACCATTCGCAAACCGAGCGTCCAGCGCATCGTCAACCGGACCGGCGGCGGGCTGCTGGTCGGCGCGGGCATTCTGGCGGCAGGCTGGCGCAAGGCGGCCTGAGGCTGGCCTAGTTCCGCGGGCAATCGGCGGGAGCGGGATCTTGTTGCCAGATGCCGAGCCGAAGGCAACGGGCTTCGGCCTCGGCCTGCTCGTAGCCCTCCGGCGCTTTCGCCGCCGCTTCGGCCCAGCCTTGCTCGATGAGCCATAGCCCGAGATCGGTCGTGCCGATCCGGCAGGGCGCGATGATCGGGTTGGCAGCGTCGTTGGCGGAAACGTGGCACTCGACGCCAAGCGCCCGGATGCGGCGGCGCAGCGCCGTCAGCGCGAGCTTGGCGCAGGCGACCTCGGCCGCCGGATCGCCAGCCTCGGCCGGATGGCACAGGCGATCGCCGGAAAGCGGGGCCAGACCGGCGAGGCGCACGGTCAGGTCACCGAGATCCAGCAGCCCTGCCTCCCGCACGACAACTGGCGCATAGGTTCTCCAGCGGGGCGGCGCAGGCGGTTTCTTCGGAACCGCTTCGCGTTCGATCGGGCCGTTGATGGCGGGAGCCTGGGTCATGCCGGGGCCCGTGACATTGCGCGGCGCCTGGGCGACCCGTTCGGCCGAGACCTCTGGAAGGGCTGATTCCGACGCTGCTGTCGGCATTTCGGAATCGGGCTCGTTCGATCCGGAGCCTTTTTCCTCTCGGGTCTCGCGACCGCTGAAGCGAGGCAATCCCTCCGGCTCTGCCGGGATGGATACCTGTTCCGGCGCGGGCTCGCCCATCAGTCCGGCGAGTTCGCGGCCATCGAGGCCGCCGATCTGCGAGGTAACGATCACGGCGAGGCCGATCACCGCGACAAGGCAAAGCGCGGCGAGCGCCGTTCTCACTGGCTCGCCCAGATGATCCGCGCCATCCACTCGATTTCTCGCGCGGCGATCTCGCGGTTGGGATGCTCGGGATTGATGGAGAGAAGCTCGACGGTCTTCGCCGTCTTGCGGGCAAGCACCTTGGCCATGACCTCGCCGCCCTGCGTGCGCACGACGACGCGGTCGCCGGGGTGGCAGGTCGCGGTCGGCGAGACGATGATGACGTCGCCGGCGCGATAGAGCGGCATCATCGATTCCCCGGAGACTTCCAGCGCATAGACGCCTTCGGTTGTGGCCGTCTGGGGAATGGCGACCTCGTCCCAGCCCTGTCCGACCGGGAAGCCGCCATCGTCGAAAAAGCCACCGTCGCCGGCCTGCGCAAAGCCGAGCAGGGGGACATGGCGGAACGGCCCGGCCTGCTCGGGCGGCGTCGTCCGCCGCACCATCAGCCCCATGAAGGCATCGAGCTGTTCGCCCGTCGCCTCGAGTATCTTGGAAATGCTTTCCGTCGACGGCCAGCGCGGTCTGCCGTCACTGGCGACCCGCTTCGAACGGTTGAACGTGGTCGGGTCGAGGCCGGCCTTGCGGGCAAGGCCCGAGGCTGTCAACTCATTGCGGGCGGCCAGACGATCGATCGCCGCCCAGATCCGCTCGTGCGACAACATGGCGGAAGTCTCCGCGAATGCGGGCCTGGCCCGCTGTGTGCCGCGCTTCGTTCGAGCACGGTGGAAAGGAATAAATCCCTTTCCACTAGCTTTATCCCCGCCTCCGGGGCCTGTCCAGCGGCATCGATGCATTTTGACGCTTGCGGCAAGCGGGCTCTTGTTCCGAGGCGGCGGCATGACTAGTTTCCCGCGAACTCGTCAAGGAATCCACATGACCGTCATCTTCAAGATCGCCCCCGACGCCCTTTGGAGCGAAGCCAAGGACGCGGGCGTCTTTACCGGCGCGCCGATCGATCTCGCCGATGGCTACATTCATTTCTCCACCGCCGAGCAGGCGCGCGAGACCGCCGACAAGTATTTCAACGGCGAGTCCAATCTGCTGCTGGTCGCGGTCGATGGCGAGATGCTGGGCGACAAGCTGAAATGGGAACCCTCGCGCGGCGGCGCGCTGTTCCCGCATCTCTACGGCCCGCTTGATTTCTCCGCCGTGCTCTGGACCAAGGCGCTGCCGGTCGGCACGGATGGTCAGCACGTTTTCCCTGAGCTGGCCGCGTGAGCGTTTTCGGCAGCCTCGTTCGCCCGCTGCTGTTCCGGATCGATCCGGAAGTGGCGCATGGCCTTTCGATCAAGGTGCTGTCATCGGGGTTGCACCCGAGCGTCCGCCCGGACCGCGACCCGCGCCTGTCGCGAACCCTGTTCGGGCTGAAATTCGCTAATCCGCTCGGCATTGCCGCCGGCCTCGACAAGAATGCCGAGGTGCCGGATCCGCTGCTGGCGCTCGGCTTCGGCTTCGTCGAAATCGGCACGATCACGCCGCTGGCCCAGCCCGGCAATCCGAAGCCGCGCATGTTCCGCCTCGTCGACGATCATGGCGTGATCAACCGCCTCGGCTTCAACAATGAAGGCCACGCGGCGGCGCGACGTCGGCTTGAGGCGCGGCGCGGCAAGCCCGGCCTCGTCGGCGTCAATATCGGCGCCAACAAGGACGCGGTCGATCGCGTGGCCGATTATGTCGCTGGGATCGAGACCTTCTCCGACATCGCTTCCTATTTCACCGTCAATGTCTCGTCGCCCAACACCCCCGGCCTGCGCGACCTGCAGGCGCGCGGCGCGCTCGACGAGCTTCTTTCGCGCGTTCTCGAGGCGCGCGACAGCCAGTCGCGGCGCGTGCCGGTGCTGCTGAAGATCGCGCCCGACATGGACGAGGCCGGCCTTGCCGACGTCGCCGAGGTGGCGCTGGCGCGAAAGATTGACGGCGTCATCGTCTCGAACACGACGATCAGCCGGCCGAAGCTGCTCGATGCCGCGACGGCAGAGGAAATGGGCGGCCTGTCCGGTCGCCCGCTGTTCCGCCTCTCGACCATCCAGTTGGCCCGTTTCCGCAAGCTGGTCGGCCCCGATCTGCCGCTGATCGGCGTCGGCGGCATCGAGTCGGCCGAAACCGCCTTTGCCAAGATCGCGGCCGGTGCCGACCTGGTGCAGATCTATTCCGGCTTCGTCTATGGCGGCCCCGGCCTGCCGGCTGCGATCCTGACCGGCTTGTCGCGCATTCTGGATCGTCGAGGCATTCCCTCGATCGCCGACGCCGTCGGCATCGAGACGGAGAAGTGGGCCAGCGAGACGGCCTGACCGTCTCGCCGCGCCTTTACCGGGTTACGGCTGGATCGCGATGTCGCGCAGCGTACCGGTCAGGCCTTCCAGCTTGCCGGACGACTTGGCCTCGCCGCTGGTGAGATCGACCGTGTAGAGCGTGTCTCCGGCGACCAGATAAGCGGTATTGACCAGATCCTTCGTCGAATGGATGTCGAAGGCGTAGCTCGGCGCGGCATCGATCTTCAGCTTGCCGATCGCCTTCAGCTCGCCGTCATTCGGCTTGGTCTGCTGGATCAGCGCGACGATGGTGGCGTCGATGTCGAACATCGCCGTCTTTTCCGGCTTGCCGACTGAGTTGGTATAGGCGGCGGCGACGATGGCGGGCTTTTCGCCGGCATGCATGTCGCCGGCCTCATAGGCGAGCGAGCCATCGACCGTCACCTTGCCGTCGTCGACATTGACGCGGAGATTGGTGCCGTCCGTGCCCATCAGGCGCAGACGGTCGGCGGCCGGATTGAAATCGACGATCGCCGAGACGCCATCGGGCAGCATCTGCGAAAGCTTGCTCTTGTCGGTCGCCTTGCCGGAAGCCGGGTCGATCGTGACGATGCGGCCGTCCGAGGCGACGCCATACAGCAGGCTGTCGGCGGGGCGGACGTCGATGCCGTGCAGCTTGTCGACGCCGGCGACGTCGACGGAGCCGGAAACCTTGCGCGTCTCGGTATCGAACATCACCAGCGTCTTGTCGCCGGTCAGGCCGATGGCGGGGGCGGCCGAGGCGGCGGACAAGCCGGCGACGGTAACGAAGGCGGTGGCGGCGAGGCGGATGGCGGTCTGGTTCTTGGGCACGATCATCTCCTTTGGAACGACTGCGGGTCGCAGCCCTGCAGGTCCGTTACCCGCCAGCCCCGCGGCTGGATGCAGCGGACGAAAATAATTCTCAGACCTGCATCGCGAAGCCGCTGCCGTGTGTATGAAGGGAATGAGCGCCCTAGCGATGCCGCAGGAAACGATGCTGGATCAGACACCGGACGGATTGATGCTCGCCGTGGCGCGGGGCGACCGAAGCGCCCTCGCCAGGCTGTTCGAGACTGAGGCCGGTCGGCTGATCGCGATCGCGCGCCGCATTGTGCGACGGCAGGATCTGGCCGAGGAAGCCGTGCAGGATGGCTTTGTCTCGGCCTGGCAATCCGCCGCTCGCTTCGATCCGCAGCGCGGAACCGCCCGCGCCTGGCTGACGACCATCGTCCGCAACCGCGCTCTCAACCTGATCCGCAACGATGCCCGTCTCGAATTTCACGACGCCGAGGATGTCGCCGCCATCGGCGACCGCGCGGCTGACGCCATGGCGGCGATGAACCAGCTTTCCGACCGCGACGCGCTCAAATCCTGCCTCGGCGAACTGGATGAGCCGAAGCGTCAGGCGATCCTGCTCTGCTACGTCACCGGCCTCGACCATGGCGAGGTGGCCGCGACGATGAAAGCGCCGCTCGGCACCGTCAAATCCTGGATCCGGCGCGGCGTCATCGCCTTGCAGGAGTGCCTGTCATGAGCCGCGACGAACAGATGGCCAAGGCCGGCCGCTTCGTGCTCGGGCTGATGGAAGGCTTGGAGGCTCAGAGTTTCGAGGCGGAGATGCAGGCCGATCCTGCTCTTGCCGCGATGGTCGGTAAGCTGGCCAAGACGATGCAGGCGCTGGACGACACGGCCGAGCCGGCCGCTATTCCGAAACGAATGTGGGACAAGATCGAGACGCGGATCGCAGCCCTGCCGCAGGAAGCCCCCGTGGCGGCGGGCAATGTCGTCGCTTTCGACCGCGCTGGCGGCAAACCGCGCAGGACCGTCTCGCCCTGGCGCTTCGCGGCGATGGCTGCCACCGCTGTCCTGGCGCTTGGCCTCGGCTATCTCGCCGGCGCAAGGCTCGCAGCGCCGCCCGAACCTGTCGCTTTCGCCGTCCTGCTCAACGAGTCGGATGCGATGCCCGGCGCCATCGTGCAGGCCTATGCCGACGACAGCGTCATGCTGCGGCCATTGCGCGGCTTCGACGTGCCGGACGGCAAGATATTGCAGGTCTGGACGCTGCCCGACCGCGAGACCGGACCCGTCTCGCTCGGCACGCTTTCGCGGCAGGCGGCGACAAGGTTGCAGGGACCGGACCTGCCGCTGCCGCATGAGGGACAGCTCTACGAGATCACGCTGGAACCGAGCCCCGGCTCACCGACCGGCCGGCCGACCGGCCCGATCCTCGTCAAGGGCTATGCCCGCTTCTCGCCGTCGTCCTGACGGCGAGGCTCAGGCGAAGGCGGCCCGCGTCCGGGCCCGGCAGCGCCACGCGAGCGTGAATCCGCGCGCCGACAGGAAGACGATCATGGCCAGCCACAGGCCATGCGCGCCCCAGAGCGGCTCGGCCACCGCCCATACGGCGAGATAAAGTACGACCGACAGCAGCATCATGTTGCGCATGTCGTCCGACCAGGTCGCGCCGATGAAGATGCCGTCCATCTCGAAGGCGAGCACGCCGGCAAGCGGCGTCAGCGCCGTCCAGAACAGATAGTGCCGCGCGGTTTCGCGCACGGCCGGGTTCACCGTCATCGCATCGATCAGATACGGGCCGCCGAACCAGAAGCAGAGCGCGGCGATGGTTGCCAGCACATAGCCCCAGCCGAGCGTCAGCTTCATCGAGCGCAGGAAGGCGGGCTTGTAGCGCGCACCGATGGCCCGGCCGGCATATTGCTCGGCGGCTGCGGCAAAACCGTCGAGGAAATAGCCGCCGACGAGGAAGAAGTTCATCAGGACGGCGTTCGCCGCCAGCACGACATCGCCCATCTTGGCGCCGCGCGAGGCAAAGAAGCCGAAGGCGAACAGCAGCGAGAACGAGCGGATCATGATGTCGCGATTGACCGCGACCATGCGTATGATTTGCGTCCGGTCGAGGATTTGCGCCAGCGACGGGCGATGCGCGCGGTCGAGCCGGCTGACCACCAAAGTCAGGCCGAGGATGGCGGTTACCGCCTCGCCGATCGTCGTGCCCCAGGCCGAACCGGCAATCCCCCAGCCGAGACCGAGCACGAAGACGATGTTCAGGACGATGTTGAGGCCGTTCAAAAAGGTTTGCAGGAACAGGCCGAGCGTCGAGCGGCCGAGCCCGATCAGCCAGCCGAGCATGACGTAGTTCGCCAACGCGAACGGCGTCGAAAAGACGCGCACGGAGTAGTATTCCGTCGTCGCGGCCTGCACGGCGGGACTGCCGCCGAGCGCCGCCAGCGCCACCGTCAGGATCGGGTGGGACAGCAGGATGACGCCAAGTCCGACGACGAAGGCGACGATCAGCGCCCGGTAGAACGTCGCCTGGATCTCGGCGCGGTCATCGGCGCCCAGCGCCTGGGCGACGAGGCCGGTGGTGCCGCTGCGCAGGAAATTGAACGTCGCGAAGACGAAGTCGAAAATCACCGCGCCCAGCGCCACGGCACCCAGCAGCGCCACGTCGCCGAGACGGCCGATCACGCCCATGCCGACCAGGCCGAGCAGCGGCGTTGTCAGATAGGCGAGCGTCATCGGCACGGCGATGGCGAGGATGCCGCGATGGGTGACTTCGAACGGACGGATGGCGGTCATGAATTCGCGCGTGGTGGTGTGGGAAAGAAGCGATAGCCGCTTCCCATGCCGGCGTCGACGCGATCCTTTCGAATCCCTATGTTCGTCCCATGCTGCCACCGATCGTCCATCATCCCGACTACACCGCAGAGATCCCGGCCGATCATCGCTTTCCCATGTTGAAATACAGGCGGCTGGCCGAGATCGTTTCGGCCGACGGATTGGCGCCGGCGGGCTTTGTCGTGCCGGAACCGGCCACGGCGGCGCAGCTTTCGCTGGCGCATGACCGTGCCTATGTCGATGCGGTGTTGTCGCTCAACGTTCCGCCGGCCATCGAGCGCGAGATCGGCCTGCCGATGAACGAAACGGTGGTGCGACGCGCCGCGGCAGCGACCGGCGGCACCATCCTCGCCGCGCGGCTGGCGCTGGCGCATGGGCTTGCCTGCAATACGGCCGGTGGCAGCCATCACGCGCGAAGCGATCAGGGCGCCGGCTTCTGCACCTTCAACGACGTTGCCGTGGCGATCCGCGTGCTGATGGCAGAAGGCTTGATCGGCACGGCTCTGGTGGTCGATTGCGACGTGCACCAGGGCGACGGCACGGCCGAGATCTTTGCCAATGACGCGACGGTGACGACGCTGTCACTGCATGGCGAGAAGAATTATCCGGTTCGAAAACGCCAGTCGACGATCGATATCGGCCTGGCCGACAAGACGGACGACCGCGCCTATCTCTCTGCCCTCGACGAGATACTGGCGCCGCTGCTCGACCGCACCCATCCCGACATCGTCTTCTACAATGCCGGCGTCGATCCGCATGAGGAAGACAGGCTCGGCCGCCTGTCGCTCTCGGATGCCGGGCTTGCCGCGCGCGACAAGCGGGTGATCGACGCGGTGCGCGGGCGGGGTATTCCGCTGGCTGGCGTCATCGGCGGCGGCTATGGCGCGGATGTCGAGCCGATAGCCCGTCGCCACGCGCTGCTGCACCGCGCCGCGGCGGCCTATGCAGGGTAGGGGCTCAGTTCCTGTGGAACGTGAGGTCGGAGAGGGTCGTGACCGGGCCGTTCGGCTGGGGCTGGCTCACCACCTGGATGCGCAGCACGCCATGGCCATTGTTGAATATGGTCATGCGCGCCTTGGTGCTGCCATTGACCGGCTTCGGCCAGGTCATGGTGAAGTTGACCCGGTCGCCGGTCCGTTTGCCGGAAATCGCCGCCGGCCCGGCCCGCGCGCCGACATAGGTGCCGCGATAGCTGCCGGTCGCCGCGTCGTAGCGGACATTGGCGCCGATGTTGCGGGTGAATACGACGGCGCCCCGGCAGCTGCCATCAACCGACATGCGATTGGCGCCCTGATCGCCGGCCACCGAACAACTGGCATTGATGACGGGGGATTGCGCGTTTTTGCGCACCGGCCCGCCACCGGACCAGTCGCCGGCGAAGCGGCTCAGGAAGCCCTGCTCGTCGGCGAACGCCGAAGGCGTCGGACCGACGAGTGCACAAACAAGAACGGGCCATAAACGGGTCATCGCGATCGCTCCTGCCTGCAAACGGGGCAGGGAGGCGACCGTTCCCCGCTCGAGCGGGAAATCCGATCACGATCCGTTCAAGAAAAACGGACCGTGATCTCAGTTCTTGAGGCCTTAGCCGGCCGCGAGTTCGCCCTTGAGCGCCTTGGCGATGCGGTCGCGCGTCTCGGGAATGCCGTAGATCGCCACGAACGAGCCAAAGCGCGGTCCTTGATCCTGGCCGAGCAGCACCTGGTACAGGCCGCGGAACCAATCGAGCGAGACGCCCGGCGGGTTGCCGTCCGGCCCCTTCTTGTTGGGGTCCGGGAAATACTTGCGGCCGATGTCGAAGACGATGGTCTGGATCTCGTCGGCGGTCGAGCCGGCGGGCATCTCGGCCAGCGCCGCGTCGAGGGCGACGAGCGCCTCGCGGATCGCACCTTCCGGGACGACGTAGTGCTTGTTCGACTTCAGCACGTCGTTGAAATAACGGATCGCATAGCCGGCGAGGCGGTCGAGCTTCTCATGCGTCGACGCCGTCAGGTGCGGCATGTAGCGCGAGATATAGGCCCAGAGCACGGCCTTGTCGGTGGCGTCCGAGACGCTGACGAGGTTCAGCAGCATCGCGAACGGGATCGGCGAGGCCTCGGCCGGCGGGCGGCCGGAATGGATGTGCCAGGCGGGATTGCCGAGCTGCTGCTCGACCGGCTGGCGGCCATAGGCATCGACGAAGCCGAAATACTCGTCGACCGTGCGCGGGATGACCTCGAAGGACAGGCGCTTGGCCGTCTTCGGCTTCTGGTACATGTACAGCGCCAGGCTGTCATTGTCGGCATACGTGAGCCACTGCTCGATCGTCAGGCCGTTACCCTTCGACTTCGAGATCTTCTCGCCGTTCTCAGCCAGGAAATGCTCGTAGGTGAAGCTTTCCGGCGGCTCCGAGCCGAGCGCGCGGCAGATCCGGGTCGAGAGCTTGACGCTGTCGATCAAATCCTTGCCGCTCATTTCATAATCGACGCCGAGCGCGAACCAGCGCATCGCCCAGTCGGCCTTCCACTGGCACTTGACCGCGCCGCCGGTAACCGGGACCTCGACGCGCTCGTTCGTGTCCGGGTCGATATAGGTGATCGTGCCCTTCTCGACATTACGGTCGACCATCGGCACCTGCAGCACGATGCCGCTGGTGGGCGAGATCGGCAGGAAGGGCGAATAGGTAGCGCGGCGATCCGGGCCGAGCGTCGGCAGGATGATCGCCATCACCTCATCATAGACCTCGAGCATGCGCAGCAGCGCCTTGTCGAAGCGACCGGAGGTGTAATAGTCGGTCGAACTTGCAAATTCGTATTCGAACTCGAAACCATCGAGGAAGGCGCGCAGGCGCGCATTGTTGGCCGCGCCGAACGAGGGATATTCGTTCGAGAATGGGTCGGGAACACGGGACAGCGGCTTGCCGATAAAGGCCTGCATCATCTCCTGGTTCGGCACGTTGGTCGGAACCTTGCGCAGGCCGTCCAGATCGTCCGAGAAGCAGAGCAGGCGCGTCGGGATCTTGTCTTCGGTCAGGAGGCGGAAGGCGTTGCGCACCATGGTCGTGCGGGCGACTTCGCCGAAGGTGCCGATATGCGGCAGGCCCGACGGGCCGTAGCCGGTCTCGAACAGCACCGGGCCGTCGGGGCGGCCCTGGCGCTTCAGCCGCTCGACGATCCGTCGCGCTTCCTCGAACGGCCACGCTTTCGAGACCTGCGCTGCCTGAACGAGTTCGGGCGCAAGATCGAGAACTGGAAGCGTGCCGGTCGACATCGAAAACCTCTTTGGGGAACCGCGCGGGGACGTTGGAAAGGCGCGTGGGCGCGGACCCTAGGCAGCGCCCCGCGCCGCGTCAATGGTCGCGAGCGACTTCGAACGTCGCAGAACGCCATGCCGCCCGGTTGAATGGGGGCCCAAGAGATCTTACGCTAAGGCTCGTCATTTATGGACGGCAACGCCGTTCGCGTCAGGAGCGTATCGACATGGACAAGGCCACAGGCAGCACGGTCTCCCCGCAGGAGGCTTTGATCTATGCAATGGTGACGCTTTCGGCTGTCGATAAGCAGATGACCGACCGCGAATTGCGCAAGATCGGCGACGTCGTCAACACGCTGCCGATCTTCGGCGGGTTCGATACGGACCGTCTGATCAAGATCGCCGAGGCTTGCGCCGCCATCACCCGCGAGGATGACGGCCTGCACGCCATCCTGGCGACAATTGCCACGTCGCTACCGAAGAAGCTGCACGAGACGGCCTATGCGCTTGCTGTCGAAGTCGCGGCGGCGGACCTGCATGTTGAGCAGGAGGAACTGCGGTTCCTGGAACTTCTCCGCGACGTGCTCGACGTGGATTCGCTGACGGCCGCCGCCATCGAGCGCGGCGCCCGCGCCCGCCACCGCACGCTCTGAGAGAGTTCAGAGCCGCTCCCTGAGCAGACCTTCGCGAAACGCCGAAAGGCAGTTCTGCAGCACCCCATGTCCAACATCCTGAGGAGGCTTTCGAAGAAAGCCGTCTCGAAGGACGCACGACGGAAGGGCAGGTTTCACTTGGGTTTGCACGACGGCTCTGCGGCCTTCGAGACGGCCGTGCGGGCCTCCTCAGGATATTGAGGGCGGGGTTCTGCAAAGGTCTCTGGGGGAGAGGTCGGGCCGAAGGTCCGGGGGAGGGTCGACGCCCTCTCCGGATGGCTCCCTAATCCCTCACCCGCCGTCTGCTCGTCCCTAAAAATATCCGACCGGGAAATAGCGCAGATAGAGTTCGCTGAAGACGCCCTTGTCATAGAGGCTGTCGAGCGCCCAATTCAGCGCAAGGCGAAGGTCGGTGCGGTCTGGCGGTAGCGCGATCGCCAGCCCCTGGCCGAAGAAATGCGGCTCGACATAGGCGCCGCCGACAAAATCGCAGCATCCCGCCGCCGTTTCCGATTGAAGCCAGAAGGCGAGATGCACGCCGTCGCCGAAAACGAGATCGACCGTTCCCGCCTTGAGCGCAGCTTCGGCCGCCTCGAGAGTGTCGACCGCGACGCGCGGGCTCGTCGGGAAGAAGGCGGCGAGGTAGGCCTCATGCGCGCTGCCCTTGGCGACCGCGATCTTCCGGTTGGCCGGGCCTTCGGCGTTGATCCGGGCGGCCGTCTCGCCCTTGCGGCCGATGAAGCGCGCGGCGGAGCGCAGATAGACATCTGAAAAATCAAGCTTTGCGCGGGTTTCCGGCGTGATCGCGATGCCGGCGAGCGCCGCGTCGACGCGGCCGGCTGCGACCGTATCGACGAGCCCGTCCCACGGCCGTGACTGGATCGTGCAGGGAACGCTCAGTTCGCGACAGATGGCGCGGGCGAGATCGACGTTGAAGCCGGTCAGCTTGCCGTCCGGGCCGGTGAAGTTGAAAGGCGGGAAGTCGTCGGTGGTCGTGAACCGGATGCCGGTCAGCGATGTCGTCGCCGGCCGGTCGAGGCGTCGGTTCGGATCCCAGAGATTGGGAATGACGACGGATTCGGGCGCGGCACCGGCTCGCAAACTGGCGGAAGGCTGGCTTTCGGCGCCACCGGCGGCCTTCGCCACAAGGGGCAAGCCGCCAAGTATCGCCAGCATCGTGATGCTCGCCAGAATTGCGATGCTTGCTAATCGCCGCCGCATGCCTGTATCACTCTGGTTTCTTGGTTTCCGTTACGTAAGCCAATCCTCCGTGGCGTAAGTCATGGGAAGTGGCGCGGACGGACTATAGACGAATTGTTTGTGGGCACGAACCCGGACAATCGGGCACCCCGGACAGTCAGGGGCGGGGGTGGAGAACGCAAGAAATCCGCCATACGGTGCGGCGTCGGATGAAAAGCTGCGCTACGCGATCCTCGCCGCGCGCCTTCGGCTGCCATTCGATCCATGGCCAAAGCAAAACGTCGAGACCGTCGTCTGGCATGAGGAAGGCGCTGGCGACGTTGCCAGACTGGCTGCCGCCATTCGGGCCGGCCGGGTCGCCATGCTCGACAATGGCGCATCTCGCCGCCTCCTGATCGCCCCTCGCGCGGAAGATGCCGACAAGCTTGCCCTCGCGCTGGCGCAGGCGCCGGATCTCGCGTCGCGGCTGACAGTGACGACGCCGGCAGCCATCCGCCGCTATCTGACCGAGGCGGGCGCTGCCCAATTGGTCGAGCAGGCGGTGTCGGGCCTGGACCGGGCGCATCCCGACTGGTCGGCGCGCCGTCTGCTGACCCCGGCGCAGTCGATTTTCGGACTTGGCCTGCTGGTGTTGACCGGGATTGCGCTGTGGCAAACGGGCTGGCTGGTCGTGCAGGTGTTCAACATCGTCGCCAGCCTGCTGTTCCTGGCGCTTGTCATGCTCCGGCTGCTCTCGATCAGCGTCGCGCTGGAGCGAACCTTTCGCCCCGCACCGTCGCTCGACGTCGATCGCGACAGCTTGCCGATCTACAGCGTCCTCGTGCCGCTTTACGACGAGGCGCATATGGTGGCGGAACTGGCGCGGGCGCTGGCTCGCCTCGACTGGCCGAAGGATCGGCTCGATATCAAGTTCATCGTCGAGGCACGCGACCGGCCGACGCGACGGGCGCTGGAAGCGCTCGATCTGGCGCCGTGCTTCGAGATCCTCGTGGTGCCCGATCGCGCGCCGCGCACCAAGCCGAAAGCGCTGGATTTCGCGCTGCCTCTGGCGCGAGGTCGCTTCGTCACCGTCTATGACGCCGAGGATCGCCCGGATCCGGGCCAGTTGCTGGAGGCGTATCTCGCGTTTGAGGCGGGCGACAGCCGGCTGGCCTGCATCCAGGCGCCGCTGCTGATCGACAATGACGATGTCAACGGGCTGACCGCCTTCTTCGCCATGGAATATTCCATGCAGTTCGACGGCGTGCTGCCAACCCTGGCGGCGCTCGACATGCCGCTGCCGCTCGGCGGCACATCGAACCACTTCCGTGTCGAGGCGCTGCGCGCGGTCGGCGGCTGGGACCCCTACAATGTGACGGAAGACGCCGATCTCGGCATCCGGTTCACCCGTTTTGGCTATCGCTCCGGCACGATTACCCGTCCGACCTATGAGGAAGCGCCGCGAACGACGTGGCTCTGGCTGAAGCAGCGAACCCGCTGGCTAAAGGGATGGATGCAGACATTCCTTGTCCATACCCGTCATCCGATCCGCCTTTGGCGCGCCATCGGTACGCGGCGGACGATCGGCTTCCTGCTGACCGGCTTCGGCACCCTCGTCGCGGCGGCGATCCATCCGGTTTATATCGTCACCGCCTTCGCCATGGTGCTCGACCCCGGCATCATCTGGCGGGCCGGCAGCCCGCTCGCCGCCGCGGTGATCTTCCTGAATGTCTTCAATTTCGTTGCCGGCTATGTCGCGTTCGCGCTGCTTTCGCGAGCGACATTGCGGCTGCGCCACAAGAAGCGCCGGCCGGGCGTCCTGCCTTTCCTGCCGGGCTATTGGCTGCTGCTGTCGCTCGCCTGCTATCGCGCTTTCTTCCAACTGATCGTTGCGCCGCATCGATGGGAGAAAACCCGGCATCACGGTCAGGAACGGTCGGCGCGCCAGCTTGCCGGCCCGCGCCCTGAACCGCCTCCTGCGCCTCGTCGTCGGCTTGGACCGCCGTTGGCGCAACTTCCCTTGCGCTCACCGTCGAGGTGAATTCCGCGTTGGGATCGTACAAAAAGGACACCTGGCCGGATAGGGACGTCCAACGGGCGACATCCAAACGGCTGCCGGGCCGCCGCTCAAGCGCCCGGCCGGACGGCGATCCAGATGACGTGCTTGGCGCCGCTGCGGCCGCGATGAGCCTTGACCTTAACCTCTTCGACCGTGAAGCCGGCCTTGCCCAGCCTTTGCGTGAAGGCGGCGTTCGGGCCGGATGACCAGACGGCGAGCACGCCACCGGGGCGCAAGGCTGCGAAGGCAGCCCCGAGCCCGCGCATCGTATAGAGCCCGTCATTCGACTCGCGCGTCAGCCCCTCGGGACCATTGTCGACATCGAGTAGGATGGCATCGAAACCCTTGCGGCCGGCGAGGATGAGCTTGCCGACATCGCCCTCATGGATCGCTACCCGCGAATCGTCGAGGCAATCGCCGAACACCGGCTGCATCGGGCCGCGCGCCCAGGCGACGACAGCGGGTACCAGTTCGGCCACCGTGATCGTGGCATCGGCGCCAAATTCGGTGAGCGCCGCGCGCAGCGTAAAGCCCATGCCGAGCCCGCCGATGAGTACGTTCGGCTTCGCGCGGCCGGCGAGCTTCGCCGCCGAAAGCGAGGCGAGCGCTTCTTCCGATCCGCTCAGGCGGCTGTTCATCAGCTCGTTCGAGCCGATCATGATGGAGAACTCGGCGCCGCGCTGCATCAGCCGCAACTCGCCGCCGCCATCGGGAATATTTGCCGTGTCGAGCCGGACCCAGGGTATCAAGCGCGCGCTTCCATGGTTTTGTGAAAATCGCCGGCACCATACACGTTCGGACGCCTGCGGCGCAGGCGGCAAGACGTCGTCGATAGCGGCATCATGGGTAGAAGTTCTTCTTCGCCCATTCCGAGTGCGGCACATGGCGCTTCACATGCACGTCGAGCGCGGTCGTCTGCATGTGGTCCGGCGTGACGGCGCAGCGATAGGAGAACTCGAACCATTCCCCCTTGCGCCGGAACGAGCCGCCATCGCCCTTGGCCACGTCGCCATGGATTTCCGGACGATGCAGCGCGTCGATGAAGGCGCGGTCGGCAACGCCTTCCTTGCCGGACATCTTGTCCATCACGGCGAGATCGCAGACCTGAATCAGGCGCGTCGCGGAATCGAGGTCGTGCAGGCTGGCCTCCAGTCGGGCGTCGGTGGCGAGCGCTGCGCCGGGCAGGGCGGCAATCAGAATGGACAGGATGAGGCCGCATTGGCGCATCGTGGCGTTCCTTTCGTTTTGGGTCGGCGCCGCCCGATCCGCCGCGACATATGTCGTCGGCAAGGGTTCGGCACCGTAGCGACGGACGGGTCAGGCTCCGTGTCGCGCGAGATGTCCGGCTCGGGGAGAGCGCAGCAGAATAGGGGAAAGAAGCGGGAAACCGTCCTTTTGCATTTCAAGAAGACCAGTCAGCCGTCGACGAGACGGCGGCCGGCGATGGCGTGGACGGTGTCGCCCAGCATCCAGGCGTGGAAGGCGCGCCCGTCGAACAGCGGCCGGAAGGCCATGTCGAGAACGTTGAGGCCGCCGGCGAGCGCGCCGAAGGCGGGAAGGATCAGTCGCTTGCCATCGCCAGCGAAGCAACGCCGCCGGATCGAGCGGCCACGGCCGACAAGGCGCGCGGCGGGGTGGAGATGGCCGGCGATCTCGCCCGGCTGGTCACCCGGACGCGGTTCGTGGCGAAAGGTGAGCGGACCGATGGATAGCTCGCTGGTTGCCCATCCGCCAAGTTCGCGCGGTGGATCGGGGTCGTGGTTGCCGGCGATCCAGATCCATTCCGCCGAGGCGGTCATGGCGCGAAGGGTCGCGCGGTCGGCCCCGTTCAGCCGGTCGCCGCCATTTCGGTCATGAAAACTGTCGCCAAGCGCGATCACCCGCGCCGGCGCCAGGAGGGTCATGACGGCGGCGAGCCGCTTCAGCGTGGCGATCGTGTCATAGGGCGGCAGCATCTGGCCGCGCCGCGCGAAGGATGAGCCTTTTTCGAGATGCAGGTCGGCGACGACGAGCGTGGATTCGTCCGGCCACCAGAGCGCGCCCTCGACGAGCGGGATGAGACGAACCGAGGCGACCGAAAGTCCGGCTTGCACCCCTTCCGCTTCGCTCTTTGCCGTTGCCGCGCTTTGCATTCCAGCCTTCGTCTCAAGGGCCGTTTCGCCCGAGCTTCCGATTCAATTGCCAGTTTAGCACCCCAAGCGGCTTCGGAAACCCCGCGCTCACGTTTCCATCGCCGCACCCGGCCCCGGAAAGCGCGATATAATCGTTTCCGCCGGGAACCCTATTGTCGGGCCCGCGTCCAATGGATGCCGTTTCCCTCGCGTCGCGCGCGGGGCAGGCAGCCAGGAGGCAAACCATGGCAGGTCAGGAACTTGCACGCATCGAACTCGGGGAGGCCGACCTGATCCTTCGGGCGCTCCGGCACGAAGAAGAGGCGGTGCGAACGATCATCCGTCAGAACAACCGCCGGCTGTTTCGGCTGGCGCGCGGCCTGATCGGCAGCGATCACGAGGCCGAGGATGTCGTCCAGGCGGCCTATGTCCGCGCCTTCACGAAGCTCGCCAGCTTCCGTCGCGACGCCAGCCTCGGCACCTGGCTTTCCCGGATCGTCATCAACGAGGCGCTCGGCCGTCTTCGCCGCCGCCATCCGACCGTCGAATGGACCGAGGCGGTGGAGGCGGCGGCAACGGTCGCCGACATCATCCCGTTTCCGCAGCAGGGAGCCGGTCCCGATCCGGAGAGAAGCATGGCACAGCGCGAAATCCGCCAATTGGTCGAGGACGCGATTGACGCGCTTCCCGAGCCATTCCGCATCGTCCTGATCGCGCGGCTGGTCGAGGATCTTTCCGTCGAGGAGACGGCGGCGCTGTTCGAGCTCCAGCCGGAGACGGTGAAAACGCGTCTGTACCGGGCACGGCGGCTGCTTCGACAGGCGCTGGAAGCCAAGGTCGGCGACGTTCTTGGCGATGCCTTCCCCTTCGGCGGCGCCCGTTGCGAACGCATGGCGGACCGGGTCGTCGCTATCCTCGCCAGCGCGGGAACCTTTGGGGAGAGGTGACATCTAACGATCGTCACGGCCCGGATGGCCGCGCACCGACAAGGAGACGATCATGAAATCGCTGAACAGATTGGGCATCGCCCTCGCCGGGCTGATGCTGACGACCGGCCTTGGCGTGGCGGCCGAGACGGCGAAGCTGACCGATCCGCAGATCGCGCACATCGCCTACACCGCCGACAACGTCGATATCGAGGCGGCAAAACTCGCCTTGAAGACGTCGAAGACCAAGGCTGTGCAGGATTTCGCCGAGAACATGATCCGCGACCATGAGGCGGTCAACAAGCAGGCGCTCGCGCTGGTGGCCAAGCTCAAGGTGACGCCGGAGGACAACCCCACCAGCCAGGCGCTCACAAAGCAGGCCGCCGCCACCCAGGCCCATCTCGCGACCTTGAAGGGCGCCGCCTTCGACAAGGCCTATGTCGACAACGAGGTCGCCTATCACCACGCCGTCAACGGCGCGCTGGAGACGACCCTGATCCCGGCGACGCAGAGCGCGGAGCTGAAGGATCTTCTCACCACCGGCCTGAAGATCTTCAAGGGCCATGAGGAGCATGCACGCATGGTCGCCGGAAAGTTGAAATGACGGGTGGCGAAGGACGCCGGCGAGCGTGCATGTTGGCGCTCGTCGGCGGGCTGCTGCTGCCGGGCGTCTTTCTGCCTGTCGCGGCATCGGCGGAGACGATCACCGTCAAGGTGAGCAAGCTCGCCTTCGTTCCGGCCAGCGTGACGGCGAAAATCGGCGACACCATCGAATGGGCGAACGCCGATTTCGTCGACCATACCGCGACCGCGACCGACAAGGCTTTCGATGTGAAGCTGCCGGCCGGCAAGACCGGCAGCGTGACGCTGAGCCAAGCGGGGACGTTCCCGTATTTCTGCCGGGTCCACCCGATGATGAAGGGGACGATTGCCGTCACGGAGTAGGGGCGGTCGGTTTCCGCCGGAGATGGCGATCCGCTGATCCTTGCGGGAAGCGAACGGGGATGCCTTGGCTCCGCCGTCCCCAAACCCTCGCCGTCATCCCTGCGAAAGCAGGGATCCATTTAGCCGAAGCACTGGCAGTGCGAGCCTCCCAAAAGCCCGGCTGAATGGATCCCGGGTCAAGCCCGGGGTGACGGCGAGGGTGGGGTGATCAGGGAGCCATGCGGGCGAGGGAAGAGGCCCGCAGACTACGCGCGACCCTCACTCCACGGCTGATTTTTCCACCACCTCGCCCATCGCCTCGCGGACCAGGTCATCCGCATTCTCGCGCAGGATTTCTTCCTGCGCCTGACCGCCGACCGGTTCCTTGCCGATGTCGAGCATCACCGGCACGGCGAGCGGCGAGATGCGCTCGAGCGGCTGGTGGCGGATATGGTCCTTCACCCGCGCCAGCATGTCGGAGAGCCGGCGCACGTCGAGCAGGCCGGTGGCGGCATCGGCCCAGGTCGCCTGCAGCAGGATGTGGTCTGGCTCGTGCGAGCGCAGCACGTCGTAGATCAGGTCGGTCGAGATCGTCACCTGCCGGCCGGTCTTCTCCCTGCCGGGGTGACGGCGCTCGATCAGGCCGGAAATCAGCGCGCAGTTGCGGAACGTCCGCTTCAGCAGGTGGCTTTCGGCCAGCCAGGCGTCGAGGTCGTCGCCGAGCATGTCCTGGTCGAACAGGTCGCCGACCGATGGTTTCTGCTTCGCGAACGCCGCGCCCATGTCGCCGAGGCCCCAGACGGCGAGCGCATAATCGGAGGCGACAAAACCCATCGGCTTCAGCTTGGCCCGTTCCAGCCGCCGCGTCAGCAGCATGCCGAGCGTCTGGTGCGCCAGCCGACCCTCGAAGGGGTAGGCGACCATGTAGAAGCGGTCACCACGCGGAAACGTCTCGACCAGCAACTCGTCGCGCTTCGGCAGCACCGACGCCCATTGCTGTAGCGCGAGCCAGTCCGAGACCTGATGCGGCAGCCGACCCCACGCGCCTTCGTCGGCGAGCAACCCGCGCACGCCATCGGCGAGATAGGTCGAGAGCGGGAACTTGCCGCCCTGGTAGGACGGCACCTTGGGCGCTTCATTGATCGTGCGGCTGACGATCGCCTCGCTGTCGCGGATGCCTTCGAAGCGCAACACCAGGCCGGAGAACAGGAACGTGTCGCCCGGCACTAGCGTCTCGAGGAAATACTCCTCTACCTCGCCGAGCACCCGCCCGCCCATGCCGAGCGGTCCGCCGCGCTTTCGCGAGGCGAGCCGAACCTTCAGCATCGGATCGGCGACGATGGTGCCGACATTCAGCCGGTATTGTTGGGCGACCGAGGGGTGTGTAATGCGCCAGAGATCGTCAGGCCCGCGCCGGATCTTGGCGAAGCGCTCGTAATTCCGCAGCGCATAGCCGCCGGTCGCGACGAAATCGATGACCTGCTCGAACACTTCGCGCGGCAGGTCCGTGTAGGGCGAGGCCGAGGCGACCTCGTCATGCAGGTCGTCGACCGAAAACGGCGCGGCGCATGCCATGCCCAGCACATGCTGCGCCAGCACGTCGAGCGAGCCGGATTTGAGGCGCGGCGTATCCTGCGCGCCAATCGTGCTCGCCTCCAGCGCGACGGTGCATTCCATCACTTCAAAACGGTTGGCCGGCACCAGAAGGGCGCGCGAGGGCTCGTCCATGCGGTGGTTGGCGCGGCCGATGCGCTGCGCCAGCCGACTGGCGCCCTTCGGCGCGCCGATATTGATGACGAGATCGACATTGCCCCAGTCGATGCCGAGATCGAGCGTCGAGGTACAGACGACGCAGCGCAGGCTGCCCGCCGCCATGGCGCTCTCGACTTTGCGTCGCTGGCCGGCATCGAGCGAGCCATGATGCAGCGCGATCGGCAGCGCGTCCTCGTTGATCTGCCAGAGTTCCTGGAAGATGCGCTCGGCCTGGCTGCGCGTGTTGACGAAGACGAGCACCATGCCGTTCTGCTGGATCGCCGCGTAGATCTCGCCCATCGCATGCACGGCCGAATGCCCGGCCCAAGGCAGGCGTTCTTCCGTGTCGAGGATCGAGATTTCCGGCTTGGCGCCGCCGGCAACCGTGACGAGGTCGGCAAGCCGGGGCGGCGCGTCGGCCACCTGCGGCATCAGCCAGGCGCGCAGGTCGTCGGGTTCCGAGACGGTAGCCGAGAGGCCGACGGCGCGCAGGTTCGGCGCCAGCTTCCGCAGCCGGGCGAGGCCGAGCGACAGCAAATCGCCGCGCTTTGCCGTCACCAGAGCGTGCAGTTCGTCGAAGATGACGGTGTCGAGATCGCCGAAGAAGCGGCCGGCATCAGGATTGGAGATCAGCAGCGCCAGCTGTTCCGGCGTCGTCAGCAGGATTTCCGGCGGCTTCAGCTTCTGGCGCTGCCGCTTGTGCGACGGCGTATCGCCGGTGCGGGTCTCGATCGCGATCTTGAGCCCGATCTCGGCGACCGGGGCTTCCAGGTTACGGGCGATGTCGACGGCGAGCGCCTTCAGGGGCGAGATGTAGAGCGTGTGCGGCCCGCGCCCGCCTTTTCCCGCCGGTGGCCGGGTCGCGAGGTCGACGAGGCTCGGCAAAAATCCGGCCAGCGTCTTGCCGGCGCCGGTCGGCGCGATCAGCAGCGCGGATCGGTTGTCCCGTGCCTTTTCCAGCAGCGCGAGCTGATGCGGCCGCGGCGCCCAACCGCGACGGGCGAACCAGTCGAGAAAGGGGGCGGGCAAAAGGTCGGGGGAGGTTCCGGCGTCGAGGCTCTCGGTCACGACGTAGAGGTAGGAGCGACGAGGGCGGAAGTCGAGTGTGCTGACCATCGGGCGCGAACTGGTACGGCCACGCCCTCCGCCATCGGGGTTGTCTGGACCCTCCTTCGAGGCCCGGCTTTGCCGGGCACCTCAGGATGAGGGTGGAGTTTGAACGGCAAAGAGAAGAAGGGCGTTTGAGGCCGATCCACTCCCTCGTTCTCTTTGGAGATCTAGGCGGCCGAGGGGCTTTCATTGCCAGCTTCCATCCCTATCCTAAGGAGATGATCCGCCCCGAAGACCTCCTCTGTCCCATGCCGGATGGTCTCTGGTGCCCGCTCGGCGGGTTCCATATTGATCCCGTGCGACCGGTGGCGCGGGCGCTGATCACGCATGGCCATGCCGATCACGCCCGCCCCGGCCATGAAGCCGTGATGGCAACGCGCGAGACGCTGAAGATCATGGCCGCCCGCTATGGCGAGGGCTTTGCCGGCAGCCAGACGGTGGCGCATTTCGGCGAGGCGGTGCGGATCGGCGATGTCACCGTGCAATTTCATCCGGCTGGCCACGTACTCGGCTCGGCGCAGATCGCCGTAGAGGCGAAGGGAATGCGCATCGTCGCTTCCGGCGACTACAAGCGCCGGCGCGATCCGACCTGCGCGCCGTTCGAGCCGGTGAAATGCGACGTGTTCATCACCGAGGCGACCTTCGGCCTGCCGGTGTTCCGCCATCCCGACGACGGCCACGAGATCCACAAGCTGCTGTCTTCGCTCGCCGCGTTTCCAGAACGGGCGCATCTCGTCGGCGCCTATGCGCTCGGCAAGGCGCAGCGGGTGATCAAGCGGCTGCGCGAAGAAGGCTACGACCGCACGATCTACATCCACGGCGCACTGGAAAAGCTTTGCCGTCTCTATGAGGAAGAAGGCATCGATCTCGGTCCGCTGGAGCAGGCGACGGTCGAGACCGGGCGGAAGTCGAGCGGCGGAGTGGATTTTGCAGGCGCGATCGTCGTCGGGCCGCCTTCCGCCTTTGCCGATCGCTGGGCGCGGCGCTTCCCCGATCCGGTTTCGTGCTTCGCGTCCGGCTGGATGTCGATCCGCCAGCGCGCCAAGCAGCGCGGTGTCGAGCTGCCGTTGATCATCTCGGATCATTGCGACTGGGCCGAGCTGACCGAGACCATCGCCGAGATCGCTCCCGCCGAGGTCTGGGTCACGCATGGCCGCGAGGAAGCGCTGGTGCGCTGGTGCGAACTCGCCGGCATCCGCGCCCGTCCCCTGCACATGGTCGGCTATGAGGACGAGGCGGAATAGGGCGGTTTTCTCACCTCTCCCTCAGGGAGAGATGAAGAATCGCAGTTTCGCTTTCACTGGCGTCGCGTTTCTCGCCAGAGCAGGAACATCGACGCGCCGACGATCAGCGCCGCTCCGAGCCAGAGTTGGCTCGATGGAACCCAGCCGAAGACCAGCCAGCCGGCAAGCACGTTGAGCGGCAGCTTCATATGATCGAAGGGCTGCACATAAGCTGCGTCGGCCTTGGCATAGGCCAGCGCCAGGAAGCCTTGCGCCGCGGCTGTCATGATGCCGACCGCGACGATCGCGATCCATGCATCACCGGAGGGCATGACGATGCCGGACGGCAGCGCCAGCACCAGATTGACCGGCGCGAGCAGCAGGAGCAGCCAGGCGGTGACCGCCTCGGGACTGTCCACGGCCAGCAGCTTCTTCTGGATCAGCGAAACGCCGGCCCAAAGCACCGAAGCTGCCAGCGGATAGAGGATGGAGGTCGTGAATTCGGCCGAGAACGGATCGAGGATGATCAATCCCCCGGCAAAGCCGACGAGGACGGCGAGCCAGCGTTCGAGCGAGACCTTTTCGCCGAGGAACAGCCCGGCGCCGAGCGTGACGATGAAGGGCGAGGTCATGACCAGCGCGATGGCCTGGCCGATTGGCACGGCGTGCGAAAGCCCGAGCACCCAGAACTGCACGCCGACGGCGGCGAGCAGCACGCGCAGCGCCTGCAGGCCCGGTCGGCGGGATTTGAGCGAGGGCAGGCCGCGTCGAGCGGCCCAAGGCAGGATGACGACGAGGGCGACGGCATATTGCAGGAAGGCCGCCGTCGACGCCGGCAGGTGCAGATTGACGGTGGCGATCTGTTCGAGCGTGTTGACGCCGGTGAACGCGACGCCGGCGAGGATCATCCAGAAGGCGCCTGCGACGGGCGCTCCGAGAGCGGATGGTTTTGTGAGGGTAGACTGACTCATGTTGGTTCCCATCGGGTTCGACAACACGAAATCAGGGCATAGCAAATACGCGCATACCGGCCGCAAGGGGCCGGTTCGCATCGTCTTCGCCGTTCTCTTCCATCCGGACTATGACCGTCGGCTTCGGAATTTAACCGAATCTGCTGACCCTTCCCGCTGGAACGGAAAGGCGCTCGCGGGCTTGAAGGAGACCTTCTTACCGCCGGTGGGGAGTTACACCCCGCCCTGAGAACGAGTCCCGGCCGCAAGGCCGAGCCGCCGATACTTAGGCGCTTGGCCGCGTCATCGCAACCCGGTCGGGGCAGGGGCTTTTCGTGGGCGACGGCAAAACCTAGATTGGCGCCATGCAGGATTTCGCCGCTCTCCTCGACCGCCTGATCCTGACGCCGTCGCGCAACGCCAAGCTGCGGCTGATGGCGGAGTATTTTCGGGTGACCCCAGATCCCGATCGCGGCTGGGCGCTGGCGGCGCTGACCGGCGGGCTCGACGTACCCTCTGTGAAGCCCGCCATGCTGCGGGCGCTGGTGGCCGAGCGCATCGACGAGGTGCTGTTCGCCTATTCCTATGACTATGTCGGCGACCTCGCCGAGACGATCGCGCTGGTCTGGGACGAGCGCGGCGGGCCGACGATGCGCCCCGCCCCGGCCCCACAAACCGGCAGCAACATTCCGTCGCTCTCGGCGATTGTCGAAACTCTGCTCGCCTCGTCGCGCGCCGACGGGCCGAAGCGGGTGGCGGCCTTTCTCGACGCGCTCGATTCCGATGGTCGCTGGGCGTTGCTGAAGCTGGTCACCGGCGGCTTGCGCATCGGCGTCTCGGCCCGTCTCGCCAAGCAGGCCCTGGCCGATTTCGGTGCCGAGAAGGTCGAAGGGTTGCAGGTCAACGAGATCGAGGAACTCTGGCACGGGCTCAAGCCGCCCTATCTGGCGCTGTTCGCCTGGCTGGAGGGGCGGGAGGCAAAGCCGGTCTCCTCGGCGCGCGGCCCGTTCCGGCCGGTCATGCTGGCGCAGCCACTAGAGGAAAACGACCTGCCGCGCATCGTGCCGGAGGTCTATGCGGCGGAATGGAAATGGGACGGCATCCGCGTGCAGGCGGTGTCGGACGCTGGCGTGCGCCGGCTTTACACCCGCACCGGCGAGGATATCGGCGACACCTTCCCGGACATGCTCGACGCGCTCGATTTCGAGGGCGCGATTGACGGCGAATTGCTCGTCGGCCGCCGCGAGGGCGAGGCGATCGAGCCGGGCTCGTTCTCCGAACTGCAGCAGCGCCTCAACCGCAAGACGGTTTCCGGCAAGCTGATCGCCAGTCACCCCGCTTTTATCCGTGCCTATGATTGCCTCGTCGATGGCGCCGAGGATGTCCGCACGCTGCCGTTTCGCGAGCGCCGGGCGCGGCTGGAGAAGCTGGTTGCCGGCTCACTGGCGGGCCGCATCGACCTGTCGCCGCTGGTTGCCTACGAGACATCAGACGATCTGATGCAGAAGCGCAGCCTGCCGCCGGTCCCGATTATAGAGGGGCTGATGCTGAAGCGCTGGGATTCGGTCTATGAGCCGGGACGCCCGAAGGGGCCGTGGTTCAAGTGGAAGCGCGATCCCTACACGGTCGATGCCGTGCTGATGTATGCGCAGCGCGGCCATGGCAAGCGCTCGTCCTTCTATTCCGACTACACTTTTGGCGTCTGGAAGGCGGGCGAGGGCGGCGATGAACTCGTGCCGGTGGGCAAGGCCTATTTCGGGTTCACTGATGAGGAACTGGTCGAGATCGACCGCTTCGTCCGCCGCAACACGCTGAACCGCTTCGGCCCGGTGCGCGAGGTGACGCACAATGCCGAGGTCGGGCTGGTGCTGGAGGTGGCGTTCGAGGGGCTGAACCGCTCGACCCGGCACAAGTCCGGCGTCGCCATGCGCTTTCCGCGCGTCAGCCGGCTGCGCTGGGACAAGCCGCCGCGCGAGGCTGACCGGATCGAGACGCTGGAGGCGTTGCTCGAGCCATAAGCGGGATGAAACAACAGCCGCTATTTTAGCCCGTTTTCCCGCCGCACTGATCCGCTATCATCCGACCGAATCGAACGCCGGGCCCGTGTCGGGTGCGGCGTCACAGGAGATGACGATGAACGGCCTTCAACGCTTCATGGGCGGCTCGCCCGGCCAGGTTCTGCTTCGGCTGATCGTCATCTCGCTGATCGTCGGTATCGTGCTGTCGGCGCTCGGCATCTCGCCCTACGACATCGTCCAGAAGGCTCAGCAGCTGGTCTGGCGCATCTGGAACATGGGCTTTGGCGCGATCGAATGGGTCTGGCAGTATTTCCTGCTCGGCGCGGTCATCGTCATCCCGGTCTGGATCGTCATCCGCCTGCTCAATCTGGGCAAGGGCGGCAACTGATTTCGGTCCAGTGCTGAGGCTCAGTCCCTGCGGAAGATGACGCCGGCGAGCCAGCCGGTGAAGACCGCAAGGATGACGCAGATCAGGCCGTAGATCAGGCCCTGATTGTGGGCGAGGTCGAAGGTGAACTGCTCGAACCCCATTTTCGAGATGCGGATCTCCGACTGGTCGGAAGCGAGCATGGCGCCGTCGCGGAACAGATAAACGGTCACGACATAGCGTCCGACCGGCACGTTGGCCGGGATCTGCACCGCTGTCTGGAAGATCTCTGTCCCGGGAAACTTCACGCCATATGCTTCGCTTCGATAGAGCCCGTCCTGCTGCTTCAGCCGGATGAAGGCCTTGCGGAAATCGTCGTCCGGCCCGGCCCTCTCTGCGCCGTCGTCGGCCGAGACCGGAAAGACGAGGTTGTCGGAGCCGATCTGGAAGCGCTTCAGGATCTGCGGCGTGGTGACTTCGGAAAGCGGCCGCGACGCGTTCACCGCATAGAAGGACGGGATGTTGACGAAGGTGCGCGAGGCATTGTTCAGCCAGATGCCGACGAAGCGGTCCTTGCGCCGGGTGACGACGGTCTCGGCCGGTCCCTTCACCGAAACCACGACATCATAGAATTCCGCTCGCGACACGGTCGCCGCATCGCGCTCGATCGCGCCGAAGACGGTGATGCTGGTGCCGGTGAAGTTGGAAGTGATCCGCACCTCCTCGGCCGAAAGGGCGACAATCAGCTGTTCGGCGCGGACCGGCGCAGTCGCGAACGCCACGCCCCAGAACACCAGAAGGGCCGCGAGCCGTGTCACCGCGTGTCGCCCGCCAGCGTCGCCAGCGAGAACAATTCCGCCGGCGTATGCACTAGATCGACGAAAAAGCGGATGCCGACGCCCAGCACCAGAATGGCCAGCATGGCGCGGAGCTGGTCGCCGCGAACATGCGCGCCGACGCGGGCACCGAATTGCGCGCCGATGACGCCGCCGACCATCAGGATCAACGCCAGAACCCCATCGACGGTGTGGTTGCTGGTTGATTGCAGCACGGTCGCCACGGCCATGGTGCCGGTCATCTGGATCAGCGAGGTGCCGATGACGATGTTGGTCGGCACGCGCAGCAGGTAGATCAGTGCAGGCACCAGAATGAAGCCACCGCCAATGCCCAGCAGCGAGCCCAGTATGCCGATGCCGACGCCGATGGCGATGATCGGGATGACGCTGACATAGAGCTTGGAGCGCTTGAAGCGCATCTTGAAGGGCAGGCCATGCGCCCAGTTATGCTGACCCGGCCGGCGCAGCGGGGCGGGGCGGCCCTTGCGCGCATTGATCATGGCGCGGATCGATTCGGTCAGCATCAACCCGCCGACGAGACCGAGGAAGGTCACGTAGCAAAGCGCGATGACAAGATCGAGCTGGCCCCAGCGCCGCAGCAAACTGAAGATGCCGACGCCGATCGACGAGCCGACGACACCGGAGGCGACCAGCACGCCGGCGAGCTTCATGTCGATCATCCGGCGGCGATAATAGGTGATCGCGGCCGAAGAGGAGGAGGCGACGACCTGCGCCGTCGTGCTGGCGACGGCGACCGCCGGCGATATGCCGGAAAAGATCAGCAGCGGCGTCAGCAGGAAGCCGCCGCCCACCCCGAACAGGCCCGAAAGAAAGCCCACGGCGCCGCCCATGCCGAAGATGATGAACATGTTCACCGGCATCTCGGCTATGGGGAGGTAGATCTGCACGACGACAGAACCGCTGAGTAGGGTGGCGTGGAGGTCAAGGCCGCCCGGAAGTCTGAGCGGGCAACTGTCCGGTCAGACCACAGATGGCGTCGCTGGCGAAACCATGGCGAAGCATAGCCAACGGCGCCGATAAAGCCGCTTGTCCCCGCCCTGTCAACGCATGTTGCGGCGGCAGCGGATATCGCGCCGTCCGCTATTCAGCTGGCTACCCGCGCGTGGCACTCGGTCGGACCACGCGCAGCGACGTCTGAGCGCTGGATGGCTTCCATTCCGCTTTGATAGCCGGCTCGGAATTGGCCGTGGTATCGAGCGGTTTCGCCTTGAAGGTCTGAACGTCGGCACGAGCGGCGGCGAGCGCCTCCGGCTTCATCGCCTTGGCGACTTCGTCGCGGCGCTTGCCGGCGTCGCGGTCGCCCTGTTGGGCCGCCAGCGCGAACCATTTGTAGGACTGCACCAGGTCGACGCTGACGCCGAGGCCCCGGGCATAGAGCACGCCCAGATTATACTGGCTGTCGGCGACGTTGAGATTGGCGGCCAGGGTGAAATACTGCGCGGCGCGGATATAGTTTGGCTCCGCCGTCGCGCCCTCGCTGAGCAGGACGGCGAGGTTGTGGGTGGCGCGGGCGTTGCCCTTGTCGCTTGCCTGGATATACCAGGACTGGGCGGCGGAAAGGTCGCGCGGGACACCTTCGCCGCGCTCATACAGGCTGCCAATGCGATACTGCGCGATGGCGAGGCCGGCCTTCGCGGCGCGCTCGTACCATTCGGCGGCGAGGCGCACGTCCGGCGTCCCCTGGCTCGAATCGGCGAAACGGCGCGCGATTTCAAACGCTGCGATCGGGTCTCCCGCGTCCGCCGCGGACTGCAGTGTCGAACCGGGAGACACCGCGCTGTTGAAGCTGGAGGCCGATGGCGGGGTCGTGGCAAGCGCCGCGATCTGGTTGTCCTCGGCATCGGGCGGCGAGAAGGCCAGCGCGCTGGTGCTGTCGGTCGACGGCGCGACCATGCCTTGCGGCCCGGGCGTGCGCAGGGGAGGCAGAGCCGGCGACGGATTCGTGCCTTGGACGGGCTTGGCCGGGATCGAACCGGTGGAGACGGGGTCGGTCGGCGTCGTATCCCTCTGGGCCTGGCGCGAGGCCGGCGGCGTCAGCTGCATCGCGCCAATGGCCAGCACGATGGCAGCGATTGCCAGCACGATCGGCCGGCGGCGCGAGCGCAGAGCATCGCCGATCCGCGAAAGCGTGCTCGGACGGCCGTCGCTCTCTTCGGGCGCCGTCTCGGCGGATTCGCTGTGGGCTGCCTGTGCGGCGCGACGGGCGGCGGCGATGAAGTCGGCCTTGCGGTCGCCTGGCCGGGAAGATTGCGTCGCGGCCGATGTCTGGGTGCGGGCAATGCTCGCATCGGGCTGGACGATGGGCGGCAGAACGGGCCGGCCTGAGCCGGGCGCCAGCGGGCGGTCGGCTTCGGGCAGGCCGGCGGGGAGCGAAGAGGCGGGCGCACGAGTTTCGCGCGGCGCCGGCGCGCGCGTCGCTGCCAAGGCGCTGGGCGGCGCTTCGTCGGTTTCCAGCTGCGCGATGCGGCTGACTACCTTGGCAAGCGTGTCGTGCACAGCTTCCAGCGTGTCATGCGTCTGGCGGCCGGAACGGTCGGCGGCCTCCTGCAGCTGGCGCATATCCTCGCGCAGCGCCTGGATCAGCGAATCGTCGCTGCGTGCGGGCAGGGTGTCTGCGAACTCGCGGAAGGTTGAGCGGGCAGCGTCGCGGGCCGCGTCGATCGTGTCCTGGCGGGTGTTGCCGAGCAGTGATTGCAGCCGGTCGAGGTTCTCCTCGACGCGCGTCAACGCGGCGTTTCCTGGTGCCGACGAAAACTGCTCGGCGAGCGCGCCAACCTGCGCCTCAAGCTGGGCCAGTGCCTGGCTGTCGTCGTTGCGTGTCGTGGCGTCGAGCCGGCGGACAAGCGCCTGCATCTGCTCCTCGATGGCGTCGAAGCGAGCAGGGCGCGCAAAGTCTTCGCGCAACTGCGTGATTTCGGAGCGCAATCCGTCCAGCGCGTCGGGAGCCGTCGGCGCACGCAGTGTCGGCAGTTCGGCAAGCGCATCAAAGCGGCCCGCCAGCGCATCGATCCGGTCTTCCAGCCGCGACAGCGCGGTCGAATCGAGGCCGGCCGGGCGCGGGTCGATGTCGTCGATCGTCGCGCGAATGCCGGCGATCTGCTTTTCCAGCCGGATCAGCGCCAGCGGATCGGCACCGCGCGAAAAGCCGTCCATATCCCGCCGCAGGGCGTCGATCTCGCGCTCGATGCTGGAGAGGTCGATGGCGGGAGCCGGGCGCGAGGCCAGCGTGTCGATGGCGGCGTGCAGGCTGGAGATCTGACGCTCGACCGCGGCGCTGACCGCATCGGAGCGGGAAATCGACAGCGACGCGACGGCGTTGCGGATGTCTTCCAGCTCGGTCTCGACTTCGCGCGAGGGCGCGCTGGTTTCGATCGAATTGGCGAGTTGAGCGATTTCATGCGCCAGACGGTCGAAGCGGTCGGCTTCCGGCGCGCGGCGAACGATGTCGTCGAGCCGCTCGATGATGTGGCCATAGCCGGATTCAATGCTGGCGAGCGTCGTCTCGCGCGCGGCCAGATCGAGCGACTGCCGGATCTCGGCGAGATCTTGCCGCAGCAGGCCGAGGACGTCGGAAGCGGGAGCCCTGGAATCTGCCAGAGCCTCGATGCGAGCGGCGAGCTCGTTCTTGAGCGTCTGGCTGCTCTCGTCTGTGCGGCGGGCTTCGGCGCTGACGCGCCGGCCGAGCAGGGCGATGTCGTCGCGCAGCGCCGCGATGGCGTCTTCAATGGCGATGGCGTCGAAATGGTTCGCCGGCGCGCTCGTCTCGAGGTCGATTGCCCGTTGCCGGCTCGAAATTTCGGCGATGGCTGCCTGCAGGCCGCTCAATTGTTCGGCGCGCGGGCGCGGCGGTGTCTCGGTCGAAAGGTGGGTGGCAGGGCGCTCCGGTGCGGGAGCGGCAGTCGGAGCCAGATTCGACTTGGCGGCAGCGAGTTGGGACGCGATCGCCGCGAGCCGGGTCTCGATCCCGCTCAGCCTATCCGACTGGCGGTCGTCAAGCTGGCGGCCGAGCGCGTCGAACCGGCCTTCAAGTGCGGCGTGCGGATCGGGCTCTCTCGTGGACGGCGCGGGTTTGGCGACGGGCGCGGCGGCACGCTGGGGATGCGTCGAGGCGTCCTCGATGACTTCGATCTGCTGGGAGAGGCTGTCGACGAGCGCGGAGAGCGCGGCCAGCCGCTCGGCCGCATCGGGTTCCGCACGGCGCGGGTGCTCGGCCGCAGAATGCGGAGGCACGTCCGAGCCCGAATGGCCCGTTCCATAGCCCGACCTGCTGCCCGTCTTCATGAATACCGACCCCCAGATGCCCGGCTCACCAGCATCGTCCCCATTGTCATCACCGCGCCGCTTCCGTGGCCGTCGTACCCGGTTGCGGCGACGGGTGATTCCACGCCCGCGTGTCCCATGGAGCTTCGGCGCATCATGGTAAACAACGGGTTAACCATGATGGCGATCCGCAAGGCTTCGGTAACGAGATTGGCGATTTCCCCCGGATTGCGCGCTTTCGTCGCGCATTTCGCCATTTTTGAAGTCCCACTTAACAGTTATGAGGAACAAGATTTCCGTTAGGTGACGCTAAAGCGCTTTACCTGACGCTGCGACACCTGCATGACTGAGGAACGCATTTCGGCAACCTTCCCTCGGTTCGCCGGTTTACGACGATCTAGAATAAGGATGACACAATGAGCATGGCCCACCTCGCGGGGATTTCCCGTGATGATCTCGACGGTGCCGGCGCCTCGGATGGCAACAAGCAGACCACCTTCACAATCGGCGACCTGTCGCGTGAGTTCGATGTCACGCTTCGCACGCTGCGTTTCTACGAAGACAAGGCCCTCCTGAACCCCCGCCGGGAAGGCCTCAACCGGATTTATTCGCGCCGCGACCGTTCGCGCCTCAAGCTGGTGCTGATGGGCAAGAAGGTTGGCTTCTCGCTGACCGAGATCAAGGAGATGCTCGATCTCTACGATCTGAAGGACGGCCAGGTGCTGCAGATGCGTTTGGCTCTGCGCAAGTTCAACGAGCAGATCGACGTTCTGGAGCGTCAGAAGGTCGACATCGAGCAGGCGCTCGACGAATTGCGCCGCACCGTGGATGTCGTTGCCGGGCTGCTCCGCCAGAAGGAAGCCGGCGCCGCCTGAGCGGTCCGCAAAGAGGTTGGCAGGCGCGCCGTCGTTTCGGCGCGCCACCGAGGTCGGTACCCGGAAATCTCCTCCCGCGGGTACCGGCCTTGGAATTCGGGCCTTGAAATCAGGGCTTCGGATTTCAGGCGTTGGAACCCGGGCCCTCCCGACCGGGTTCGCGCCGTCCGCTCGGCGTGCTAACATGGCGCGGGGGACAATCGAGGAGGAAGCCGATGCGGGTACCAGACACCCTCAGGCGCGCCGGACTGATCCTGTGCTGGCTGGCGCTTTTGCCGGTGAGCGGGGCAGCGCTGGCGGAAACCGCCAATCAGGCTCCTGCCACGACGCCATCTGCGCCAGGCCCTTCGGATTCCGCGCGCACCGGCCGCTACACCATGGTGCCGGCCGAGGGCGGTTTTGTCCGCCTCGACACGGAAACCGGCACGGTGTCCCATTGCCGCCGCGGTGACGCCACCACCGGCTCGGTCTGGACCTGCGCCGCCATCCCCGAAAATGTGCTCTCCCGACCGGATCCGGCCGTCGCCCTCAGCGACAAGGTCGACGCGCTGTCGCGCGAGGTCGCGGCCTTGCGCTCCCGTCTCGACGACGTCGACGGACGGATGAAAACACGTGCTGTCGCGCCGCCCACGGGAGATCCCGAGCTAGATCGCGCGCTCAATTTCAGCGAGGAGCTGATGAGCCGCTTTTTCGGCATGGTTCGCGAGATGAAGCGCGAAGCCGACGACAACAAGACCTGATCCGCCTGGAGCAAGATCCATCTGGGTCGATTGCGACTTCTCACCTCTCCCTGAGGGAGAGGTCGGCTCGAAGAGCCGGGTGAGGGTTTAGGGAACCATCCGGTGAGGCCGTAAACCCTCACCCGCCGGCCTTTGGCCGTCGACCTCTCCCTCAGGGAGAGGTGAAGAAGGATGTTTCAAAGAAGGTGGATCCTGCTCTAGCGGGCCTTGAAGCGCTCGGTCGCGGTGATCAGTTCGTGGATATTTCCCGGCTCCGACATCGCATGGCCGGCGTCGGGAACGATGTTGAGTTCGGCCTTGGGCCAGACTTTTGACAAATCCCAGGCGATCGCCGCCGGAGTGCAGAGATCGTAGCGGCCATGCACGATGACGCCGGGAATGTCGGCGATGCGGCCGGCATTCGCCAGCAGGTAGTCGTCGCGGTCGAAGAACCCCTTGTTGACGAAATAATGCGCCTCGATGCGGGCGAAGGCGCGCGCATAGTAGGGCGAGCCAAAGGCCGAGACGCGCATCGGATCCGGCAGCAGCGATAGCGCGTTGCCTTCCCACATCGCCCAGCTGCGGGCGAACTGGATCTGCGATGCTTCATCGCCGGAAATCAGGCGCCGGTGATAGGCGCCGACCATGTCGTCGCGCTCGTCCTCGGGAATGATGGACTGGTACGCCTCAAACGCTTCCGGCAACAGCCAGGAGGCGCCTTCCTGATAAAACCAGCGAACCTCGCGCTCGCGCAGCGTGAAGATACCGCGCAGCACCAGTTCCGTGACGCGCTCGGGATGCGTCTCGGCATAGGCGAGCGCCAGGCACGAGCCCCACGAGCCGCCGAGTAGCTGCCATCTGTCGATACCGAGATGGGCCCGGATCGTCTCCATGTCGGCAACCAGATCCCAGGTGGTGTTCTCGCGAAGTTCCGCATGCGGCGTCGAGCGGCCGCAGCCGCGCTGGTCGAACAGGATGATCCGATAGGCGTCGGGATCGTGATAGCGCCGCATGTTGGGACCGCAGCCGGCGCCCGGTCCGCCATGCACCATCAGCACCGGCTTGCCGTTGGGATTGCCGCATTCCTCGACATGGATTTCGTGCAGATCCGAGACCTTGAGCCGGTGGACCGCATAGGGCTCGATGGTGGGGAACAATTGCAGGCGGATCTGGGCGGATGCATCGGGGGGCATGTCAAACTCCGGAAAGGCGCAGGGTCGGTCGTGGATCATCGGGAGTGCCCGAATCCTTGATCTCCGGGAACGGCCCGAACATCGGTGTCTCGGCGGCTGGCGGCGGGGGCGCTGCGGCCACTTCCGGTCCGGCGCTGACGTTGGCCGGGGCAGTTGCGGTGAGCGGCCGTGTGCGGGCGGGGAATTTCCGCTTCAGCCGTCGGGCCATGTAGCGCACGCGCAGCCATAGCAAAGGCCAGTGCACACGCGGCAGCCAGGAGACGGCAAGCAGCGTCGCCAGTCCGCCGCCAATTCCGATCAGGCCGGAGAGGCCGACGGGAAGTCCAAACCAGCCGGTGGGGCCGAGAACCGTCGGCATCACGACGCCCATGCCAAGATAAGAACCGGAAAACTCCGGCGCGAAGCGGGCGAGCAGCACGTTGACGACCGTCAGCCACAGGCCGACCGCGATGGCGGCGAGCACCGCGAGCTGCGTGGTGGTGCGAAGGCGCCATCCGATCAACAGTGCCGGGCCGAGGCTTGCGGCAGCGATCGACAGCGAGACTCCCGCCAGCATGGCGGCGCTGCCCAGCGCCATGCGGTTGATGCCGAGGATCGCGCCGACGACGAGGATCATGCCGAGCCGGGTGACGAAGATGCGCCGCCCTGCCGGCGCCTTCCGCTCGATCACCCCGCCATAGATATCGTGTCCCAGGGTCGTCGCGGTGGTTGCCAGCGCCATGGCGATGGTGATCAGCGCGGCGGAGAGCAGCCCGCCGATCAGCAGGACGGCCGGCATGGCGGGTAGCCCGACGCGGTCGGGAAAATTGACGACGAGGCCAAGCGGATCGATGGCGGGATCGATACCGGCCAGCCGGCCATAGACGGCATAGCTCGGCGCTGCCAGCAGGATCACTGCCGCGAAGGCCACGCCAAACAGCATGTTTCGCCGGGCGGGGGGCTTGCTCGAAGCGGTCCAGGCCGGGAAGAGCAGGGCTGGCATCACCGCCACGCCAACAATCAGCGAAACGGAGAAGGCGAGGGCGACGACATTGGGAATGCGGGTCGTCGTCGTGAGGGTTTCAGGCTCGAGCAGCCCGATCCACGGCAAGGGCAGCCAGGTCTCGCCGAGCGATACGGCGGCGACCGGAACGAGATAGGCCAGCGCGACGACCGGCCCCAGCACGGCCGCGAGCGCGATGGCCGCGCGCATGCCGCCGGCGATGCAGCCGATGGCGACCAGGCCGAGGATGATGTCTTCGGCCAATTGCGGCGACAGGCCGAGCATGCGCGAGGCAACGGTGCCGGCGAGCGAGGTTTCGGCCGCGAGCAGCGGCAGCAGGATCAGCACGACGGTGATTGCCACGAGTGTCCGCGCCGGTGCGCCATATTTCGCGCCAAATGCCTCGGCGAGCGTCGTCGCGCGCATGGCGCGCAGGGCCGGCGCGACAAGGAAGGTTGCCAGGGCGAGGCCGATCACGAAGGTGGCGATGAGGATGAGCCCGCGTATGCCGCCGAGCGCCGTCCCGACGGGGCTGGCGACGAGCACGACCGTCGACAGCGCCGTTCCGCCCAGCGCCCAGCCCAGGCTCGACGAATGGATGTTGCCGCCGCGCAGGATGTCGTTGAAATCGAGCGAGCGCATGGCGATGGCCACTATGGCGGCGATCCCCAGCGGCACGACCGGGAACAGCGCCGGCAACACCGGCCATGCCCCGAAGCGATCGAGCGCATCGACCAGCCCCAGGCTTGCCAGCACGACGACCATCGAAATGGCCGCCATGGTTCCCAGACGTACTTCTCCGACCACGAAAGCCTCGCTGTTCTGTCCCCGCCGGATCGGACAGGAGCCCACCCGCCTTGTCAATGTGCGAGGCTATCGGGAGAGGGAGGAGGACACGCTCAGGGGCGGATCAGGCGCGCGGCGGCGCGCTCGAACGTCTGGATGCCGCGCTTGAAGCCGATCAGCGGCTGCGCGATTTCGGCGACGGCATGGGCGGGGTCGGTCGCATCCATGACGACGAAATCGGCGGGGTTGCCGATGGCGATGCCATAGTCGGTGCAGCGCATCAGCCTGGCCGCGCTCGCCGTCACCATGTCGAGGCAGCAAAGCATCTCCGCTCGGCGTCCCAGTTGCGCGACATTGGCATACAGATTGGCCATGCGATTCAGCGATCCGTCGCCGAACGGCGTAAACGGGTTCAGGACGTTGTTGGTGGCGAGCGAGCAGGTGACGCCCAACTCGGCCAGACGGTGCGCTGGCGCGACGCCGCGCGGCACGCTGTGGGCGTGCTTGCGTCCCATCAGGAACAGATCGGTCGCCGGCAGCACGGTGACGGCGATACCGGAAGCCGCCAGCCGATTGCCGATGGCGGTCAGCGCCTCGGGTGGCAGGACGGAGAGCTTTGTCACATGTCCGACGGCCACGCGGCCGCTCCAGCCGGTCCTGTCCGTCGCGTCGAGAACGGCGTCGAGATGCATCCAGCTCGGATCGAGATCAAAATCGAGGTGGAAGTCGATATCGAGGTCGAAGCGCGCCGCGATCGCGAAGATGCGGTCGATATGCGCGTGCGGGTCGCTGTCGGTATAGGGGCAGCCGCCTATGAGATCGGCGCCAACTTCGCAGGCCTCGACGAGAAGTTCTTCCGTGCCGGGGTCGTTCAGCAGCCCTTCCTGCGGAAAAACGCAGAGTTCGAGATCCACCGCCCAGGCGTAGTCGCGCTTGAGGCGCTGGAGCGCCGTGAACGAGCGCAGGCCGATGCGCGGATCGATCTCGACATGGGTGCGGATGCGCATCGTGCCCTGCAGGATCGCCTTCACCAATGTGGTCTCGGCGCGGGCGTAGACGTCATCCTCGCTGAAATCGTGCTTCAGCCGCGCCACTTCGGCGATCGCCTCGGAGAGCGCTCCCTTGGCCGTGCAGCGCTCGAGAATGCAGGATTTGTCGAGGTGGATATGGCTGTCGACGAAGCCGGGCAGCACCAGCCTGCCTCCGGCCTCCACGTTCCGCGCGGCGGGGCCGAGATTGGCGCCGATAGCGGCGATGCTGCCTTCGATCACGCCGATATCGACCAGGGCCGGCCCGTATTCGGGCAGGCTGGCGTTGCGCAGGACGAGATCGAAAATCATGCGGATTCCGGGGCTTGGGATGCGACGCAGCCGAACGCGTGGCGGGATTTCACGCGTCGCGGCCGGGTCTTTCCAAGCAAGTCCCACGCCATGACGAAGCAAGCTGCGGGTGGTGTCGCGGCAGGCGGTTGCGGCGGCTCTCCCGGGCAAGGTGAGGTTGTAGGCGGTGCTGCCGCGACAGACTATGCGTTGAACCAGCGGCCGATTCGGTCAGCGCAGGGAGGCGACATGCAGATCTTCGCTTATGATCCGGCGCTGATGTTTCTGGCGCTCATGGCGCTTTACAGTCCGCTCGCGGCGCTTTCGTCCTATCTGCCGGTCGTTGGCCCCTTCGGCCCCAAGGATCAGCTCCGCCTGGCTGTGGGGCTGACCGTCAATGTCGCGATCTTCGTGCTCGCGGCCATCTGGATCGGCGAACCCCTGCTGCGCCTGCTCGGCATCACGACGGCGGCGCTGTCGGTAACGGGTGGCATCGCGCTTCTCTATGCTGGCGTTCCGATGATGCGCGGTGTGGACGAAGTCGTGCTGGAGCAGGTCGCGGCCGAAACGCCGGATGTGGCCGAGGTGTCGGAGAGCTGGCGCTCGGTCCTGTTTACGCCTTTGACCTTTCCGCTGACGGTCGGCGGAACGACCTTTGGCCTCATCGTCGCCTTCGCCTCGCGTTCGAACGGCCTTGCCGACGAATTGCGGTTCACGCTTGCCGGCCTGGCCTATGCCGTCGTGACCGGCGTCACGCTTTACATGGCCGGGCATCTGCATCGTCGTGTTTCGCCGCGGATGCGGATGATCTTGTCGCGTGTCGCCGGCATCCTGTTGACGGCGATTGCCGTGACCCTGCTTGCCACGGGTGGCACGCAACTGGTCGTCGCCACGCTTCGAGATCTGCGCGTTCTCTGAGCGGCGCAGGCGCCTCCGGACGGACCGAAGGGCGACAGCCCGCCAACCACTATCCAAGGTTGCTCTGCGCGGCGCAGCGTCCATGGCGCGAATTCAATATGACGTAGACGTAAAGCGGCGTTACAATGGTACCATCAGACTAGACTTGGGATTCCTCGCTCATGTCTCACCTTCGGGAAGCAGGCATAAGGAATCTCGGGCTATCGGGATTTTGTGGAGGGGGATGCGATGGCGTCGTCGACGACTGGCAAGTTGTCTCTCGGGGCGTTGACCGCGATGGTCGTCGGCTCGATGGTTGGAGCGGGCATCTTCAACCTGCCCGGAAGGTTCGGAACGGCCACGGGGCCGTTCGGCGCCATCATCGCCTGGCTGATCGCCGGTACCGGCATGTACATGCTGGCCCGCGTGTTCCAGGCGCTGGCCGAGAAGCGGCCCGATATCGACTCCGGTGTGTTCGCCTATGCCAAGGCCGGTTTCGGCGATTACATGGGCTTCCTGTCCGCCTTCGGTTACTGGCTCGGCAGCTGCCTCGGTAACGTCTTCTACTGGGTGCTGATCGGCTCGACGCTCGGCCGCTTCTTCCCGGAGATCTTCGGTGACGGCAGCTCGCCGACTGCGATCATCGTTTCGCTCGCCGGCATCTGGCTGTTCCACTTCATGATCCTGCGCGGCGTCGAGCAGGCAGCCTTCATCAACACGATCGTGACCATCGCGAAGATCGTGCCGATCCTCGTCGCGATCCTCCTCTTCATCTTCGCCTTCAACTATCACCAGTTCTCCGAGAACTTCTTCGGCGGTGTCGGCATGCCGGAGAAGACGCTGGTCGCGCAGGTGCGCGACACGATGCTGATCACGGTGTTCGTCTTCCTCGGCATCGAAGGCGCGAGCGTCTATTCGCGCTTCGCCAAGACCCGCGCCGATGTCGGCACCGCGACGATCCTGGGCTTTGTCGGCGTGACCGGCCTGATGGTCGCCATCACGCTGTTGCCCTACGCGACTGCGCCGCGCGCGGCGATCGCCGGCGTCACCAACCCGTCGCTGGCCGGTGTGCTCGAACTGGTGGTCGGCCATTGGGGCGCGGTGTTCATCTCGATCGGCGTGCTGATCTCTGTGCTCGGCGCCTATCTCGCCTGGTCGCTGATCTGCGCCGAAGTACTGTTCGCCGCCGCCAAGTCGAAGGACATGCCGAAACTGTTCGCGGCCCAGAACGGCAACCGCGTTCCTGCCAACGCGCTGTGGCTGACCAACATCGTCGTGTCGCTGTTCGTCATCTCGACCTACTGGTCGCGCGATGCCTTCAACTTCATGCTCGACATGACCAGCGTCACGGCGCTGCTGCCCTATCTGCTGGTTGCGGGCTATGGCGTGCTGCTCGCCCGTCGCGGCGAGGGCTACGAGGCGACCCCCAACGAGCGCCGTCGCGACCAGATCTTCGCCTGGATCGCCGTGTTCTACACGCTGGTCATGTTCGTGGCCGCTGGCCTCAAATATGTGCTCCTCGTTGCCGTCCTCTTCGTGCCGGGCACTATTCTCTACGTCTGGGCCCGCCGCGAGCAGAAGGCCCAGCTGTTCACGTCCACCGAACTCATCGTTTTCGCCGTCACGCTGGTCGCTGGCCTCATCGGAGCCTACGGCCTGCTGAGCGGCGCCATTACACCTTGAACGAAAAGGCAGTCACATCATGGCAACTGACATCCCGTTCGGCGTCCACTCCGAAGTCGGCCAGCTCCGCAAGGTCCTGGTCTGCGCTCCTGGCCGCGCGCATCAGCGCCTGACGCCGAGCAATTGCGACGATCTGCTGTTCGACGACGTGCTCTGGGTCGAGAACGCCAAGCGCGACCATTTCGACTTCATGACCAAGATGCGCGATCGCGGCATCGAAGTGATCGAAATGCACAATGCGCTCGCCGAGACGGTCGCGATCCCCGAGGCGAAGGCGTGGATTCTCGACCACCAGATCATTCCGAACCAGGTCGGCCTCGGACTGGTCAACGAAGTGCGCTCCTATCTCGACGGGCTGGCGCCGCGCGCGCTGGCCGAAACGCTGATCGGCGGCCTTTCCACCGAGGAGTTTCCCGAGACGCTGGGCGGCGAGATGCTGGCGCTCGTGCGCGACGCGGCCGGCGTCAACGAATATCTGCTGCCGCCGCTGCCGAACACGCTCTATACCCGCGACACCACCTGCTGGATCTATGGCGGCGTCACGCTGAACCCGCTCTATTGGCCGGCACGGCATGAGGAGACGATCCTCACCACCGCGATCTACAAGTTCCATCCGGACTTCGCCGGCAAGGTCAATGTCTGGTACGGCGATCCCACGAAGGATCATGGCCTTGCGACGCTCGAAGGCGGCGACGTCATGCCGATCGGCAAGGGCAACGTCCTGATCGGCATGAGCGAGCGCACCTCGCGCCAGGCGATCAGCCAGGTCGCGCAGGCCCTCTTCGACAAGGGAGCCGCCGAGCGTGTCATCGTGGCCGCCATGCCGAAGCTGCGCGCCGCCATGCATCTCGACACGGTGTTCACCTTCGCCGATCGCGATTGCGTGCTGCTCTATCCCGATATCGTCAACGGCATCGAGGCCTTCTCGTATCGTCCGGACGGCAAGGGCGGCGTCGAACTGCACAAGGACAAGGGCACCTTCGTCGAGACCGTGCGCGATGCGCTCGGCCTCAAGAAGATGCGCGTCGTGGAGACCGGCGGCAACGCCTACATGCGCGAGCGCACGCAATGGGATTCGGGCGCGAACCTCGTCTGCGCCTCGCCCGGCGTCGTCTACGCCTATGACCGCAACACCTACACCAACACGCTGCTGCGCAAGGAAGGCATCGAGGTCATCACCATCACCGGCGCCGAGCTCGGCCGTGGCCGTGGCGGCGGTCACTGCATGACCTGCCCGATCTCGCGCGACGCGGTCGATTACTAGACGAACCCAAAGTCGCCCCGCATTCGGATGTTCCGATGCTATGCCCGTCCCCATGCGGGGGCGGGTTTTTTGTGGCCGGGACGAAATGCCGCTCGCGGTTGCGCCAAATGCAGTTGTCGCGCATGGATGGTGGCGGGTGATTTGGGCGATCCGCGCGGAACAGACGCTGCGCGTCGGGCATGAAAATCACGCTTGAAAAACGGAAGATATCGAAACGATGGGACGCTGGTTTCTGCGGAATTTGAAACGGGCGGTCGTCCTCGTCGCCGTCATCGCCCTGACGCTGCTGGCCGCGCGCATCTACAATACGGTGGGTGGCCCGCCGCTGGAACCTTGGCACACCCACGTTCCCCACGAACTGACGGTCAAGCAGTTCGATCGGGCGAGTTGGGCCGATTCCATGAAGGCCGAGGGGGCAATCTTTGACGACGTCCGCAGCCAGGTCTCGGAGAAGCTCGCCCCGGACGAGCAGGTGCCCTTCAATCGCTATTTCGAAGGCAGCCCGGTCTATCCCGGCCATTTCAAGCAGGACTGGAACCGTTCCTACATCTTGCAGCCGGACGGCGTGCCGGTCGGGGCCGCTGTGTTCCTGCATGGCCTGACGGATTCGCCCTACAGCCTGCGCCATATCGCCGAGCGCTATCGCGAACGGGGGTTCGTTTCGGTGGTCATCCGCCTGCCGGGCCATGGCACCGTGCCGGCGGGCCTGACCGATGTCCATTGGGAAGACTGGATGGCGGCGACGCGACTGGCTGCCCGCGAGGCGCGGCGCCTCGCCGGGCCGGCAACGCCGCTGCACATGATCGGCTTCTCGAATGGCGGCGCGCTGGCGCTGATGTATGCCCTCGACGCCATCGAGGATAAATCGTTGGCGCGGCCGGACAAGCTGGTGCTGATCTCTCCGATGGTCGGGGTCACGCGCTTTGCCCGCTTCGCCGGTCTGGCCGGCCTGCCGGCAATCTTCCCCGCCTTCGCCAAGTCGGCCTGGCTTGGGATCGTGCCGGAATTCAATCCGTTCAAGTACAACTCATTCCCGGTCAATGGCGCGCGCCAGTCCTATGAGCTGACGGATGTCCTGCAGCGGCGCATCTCCACCTTCGCCCGCGAAGGCCGTCTCGCTACGCTGGCACCCATTCTGACCTTCCAGTCGGTGATTGATTTCACGGTGAGCACGCGAGCCGTCATCACCGCGCTCTACGATCACCTGCCGGCGAACGGCAGCGAACTGGTTCTGTTTGACATCAATCGCAATGCCAAGCTTGGCCCGTTGCTGAGTGCGTCCACGGATACGGTGCTGGCGCGCATCCTGCCGCCGGCGGAGCGGCGCTTTCGGACGACGGTGATCGCCAATATTTCGCCGGCCGCCGGCGAGGTCGAGGCAAGGACCGTCGAGCCCGGCCAGACCGTCGAACAGAAGCGAAGCCTCGGGCTGTACTATCCAACGGACGTCTATTCGCTTTCGCATGTGGCATTGCCGTTTCCAACCAGCGACGGCCTTTACGGCACAAATCCAGACCCGAAAGACGATTTCGGTATCAATCTGGGAGCGATTGCCTTGCGTGGCGAGCGGGGGGCGCTGATCGTCAGCCTCGATACGCTGATGCGGATATCGTCGAACCCGTTCTACCCCTACCTGATCGAGCGGATCGAAGGCCTGATGGCGCCCGTGTCGACTTCGCAAACCGCGCCGACACCGTAGCGTCGGCGCATGGACACCGTCAGGAGGCGGATGGCCGATGGTCAGCCGCCTCGCTGATCCTTTCAGTTGCCAGGCTTGTTACGAATGGCGGCGTCGATCTGCTTTTTCACGGCATCAAGATTGAAGGACGCCGGATCCTGCATGGGCGGATAGTCGATGGCTGTCATCGCAAGCTTGGCCACCACGTCCTGTACGCTCACGAAACGCCAGAACTCGCGCGCGTAGAAGTCGTTCATGTAGCCGCCCCCCAGGTCGTTGAGGCTCTGTCCGCCAATCGACGGCGTGCGTTCGAACGGGTCCTGGCGAATATTGACCATGATCGGCATATCCGTCGTCACCTTGGCTCCCGGCCAACCGCCCGGCTGCTGGTAGAACTGGTATTTGAAGTTGTCGATGCGAACGGCACCGAGTTGCGGCCCGCCAAAATAGAAGAACTCGTGCCGCGCGGACGGCCCGTTCCCAAGGAGGAGATCCGTCTGGTTATATCCGTCGAGATGGTTCTTATAGGTCCGGTCGCCGAGCTGTACGCCCTTCAGCAACTGGTTGGTGATGTCGGTATTGCCAGCCGACGCCAGCAGCGTCGGGAACCAGTCGAGCGCCGAGAAGATGCCGTTTTCGACGGTGCCTGGCTTCACTTTCCCCGGCCAGCGAATGATAGCCGGAGCCCGGAAGCCACCTTCCATGACGGTGCCCTTGGTGCCCTTGAACGGGGTCATGCCGCCATCAGGCCAGGTGAACACCTCGGCGCCGTTGTCCGTGGTGAAAACGACGATGGTGTTGTCGGTCTCTCCGGCTGCGTCGATGCATTTCAGGATTGAACCGACGCTGTCGTCGAGTTGCGCCATGCCGGCTTCTTCAAGGCCATAATTGGTGTCTGCGTTCATGAGGGCCTGATATTTCGGCGACAGGAAGGTCCATACATGCATGCGGGTCGTATTGTGCCAGACGAAGAAAGGTTTCTCCTCTGTCTTCGCCTTGTCCATGAAGTCGCATGACGCTTTCACCAGCACCTCATCGAAGGTACCCATCTCGTATTTCGCCTTCGGCATGATGTCGTGCATGTTTGGCACGTTGGTCATGTCGGGATACGGCGCCAGTGGCCCCTCGTCGACGATCCGTTGCTTGCCGATCTTGCCCCAACGCGGCATTTCAGTGGTGTCGTCGGTCTCTGTCGCGAAGCTATGGACCAGATTTCGGGGCCCGACCTTGTCGCGGTACGACTGGTCATTCGGGAACGAGTACCAGTAGGGATCCGACATGGCGTCGAGGTGGTACAGATATCCGAAGAATTCATCGAAGCCATGCAAGGTGGGCAGGAATTTGTTGAGGTCGCCGAGGTGGTTCTTTCCAAACTGCCCGGTCGCATAGCCCTGCGCCTTGAGCGCGGAGGCAATCGTCGCGGCCTTGTCCGGCATGCCGACATCGGCGCCCGCCTGGCCGACCGTCGTCAGGCCCGTGCGGAGCGGAATCTCGCCCGTGATGAACGCGGCGCGACCGGCCGTGCAACTCGCCTCGGCATAATAGTCGGTGAACATCATGCCTTCCGACGCCAGCCGGTCGAGGTTCGGCGTCTTCCCGGACATGATCCCGCGGTGGTAGGCGCCAATGTTGAACCAGCCGACGTCGTCGCCCATGATGACGACGATATTCGGCTTTGCTTCCTGCGCCAGCGCGGGCCCATGTAAAGCAGCATAGACAGTAGACGCTAGCAATCCGATGCAAATTTTTCGCAAGGCACTCATATTTTCATCTCCAGAAACGTTTGAGTGTGCACGATTCCTGCGCATTTGAAGAAATGTGAAACTCAGCGCAATATTGATGAATGTGATGGTGTCGCTTTTCTTGCGGCGTGGGATATTACCACTCGACGAGATTATTTTGATCATAAAGTCGTGTTCAGCCACCTGACATTCCGCTAGGGCATGCCGGGGCGACGCTGGCGGTAAAAGCTGAGAGCCGCGAAGAGTGTGTTGCTCACAAGGGCGAGGATGAGGCAGCGGGGCGTGTTACGCCCTCGCAATGGCCGGTAGCTATTCAGGCCGGCGTCAATCCTGTCGCCACGCTTTGTAGGTAGCCCGTCGGCGTGTGCTTTGCAGAAAGCTGCGGCCAGTCGATCAATGTCCGCGCTGCGGCTCATACCGCATCAGCAGATAGTCGCCGTCTGGGCTATCTCCGCGGCCTGCTATTTGCCAACCATTGCGATGATAGAATGAGACAGCCTGCTCGTTCCTCTCCAGGCATTTCAGGGAGCCTGTTCCCCGAAAGGTACCTTGGGCAGCTTTGAGCAAGGCCTGGCCTATTCTGTGGCCCTGGGCCTCCGGTTCAACGAACAGGCTATGCAGGAAATCATCGGCGAGGTAGATCGCCGCAAAGCCGAGAAGCCGCCCGTTTTCCTCGGCAACCAGTATTTCCTCATCCTCCGTCACGACGTCAAAGTCCTCGAGCCGCCATTCCCGATCGTCCAGCCAAAGCCAGTTTGCTCGACGCGTCGCCAGGAATAGGGCCCGCAGGGATGGACGGTCCGCTTCCTCAAATCGACGGATTTGCACCATCGTCCGATTGGCTGAAAAACGGTTGTTCAAACTTGTCTCGACGTTCTGGGGAACCGGTTGGGGCAGAGTTTGAGCCCAAATCCCAACGACTGCGCCCCTGGGCTAGCCGGCGGGGCCAAGCATGGGACGACTCTGCGCCGTCGCCGGTGGGCTGCCGACGACGCAGAGCTAGATTGCGGGGTGGATTGAAAACGGCTCAATCCACCCGTCATGCTGAGACTAAATGGATCGTTTCGTTCTAGCGGTGCCAGCCGCCGGAATGGAATTCCCAACCGTTTCCACGGACGACCCAGCCCGGCTGACGGAAGTGCCAGCCCGGGCGGTTGCGCTCCCAGCGGCCGCCGACCCAGACGTAATTCCGGCGCTGATGGCTCCAGACCCAATGGCCGGGAACCCAGACATAGCCACGGCGCGGCGGCGGCCGGCGCTCATGGCGCGAGCGCGGCGGGGCGCGGTTCGGGCGGTTGTTGTTATTGTTGGGGCGGTGGTTGTTGTTGCCTGGACGATTGTCCGGGCGCCCTTGCGCTTCGGCATCGACGGGCGCGACCACGGCGGCAACCGGGATCAGGACGCTTGCGGCCAGCAGGCTGCGGAGCAGGGAGCGTCGAGACAGCATTTTTATGGATCCTTTTTGCTTTGGTGGTTCACGTCGTGGGGGCCGTGCCGTGGGATAGAGGTCGGCCGCACGCCGTGCGACTCAACCGCCTCGTTAACACGTCAGGCCAAGATAGCGAGCCGATACAGGCAGGCGAGGGGCCAAAAGTCCCAAAGCGAGGCTTCACGTCCCGAATTCGCGCGGTTGGTCGGCCGGCGATGGCGCTTCGGGGCGCCGCCCGGCCTTATCCGTAGGTATCGACCCTCGTCAGCGGAGGAAGAAGCCGATGACGAAGGCGTTGGCGATGTCGATGAAGAAGGCTGATACCAGCGGCAGGATAATGAACGCCATCGGCGCCGCGCCATGCACCTTGGTGACGGCCGTCATGTTGGCGATTGCCGTTGGCGTCGCGCCGAGGCTGATGCCGCTGAAGCCGGCCGAGATCACCGCCGCCTCATAGTTGCGCCCCATCGCCGGGAAGACGACGAACAGCATGTAGAGCACGGCGGCAATCGTCTGGATGCCGAGAACCAGGACCAGCGACGGGCCGAGGTCGCCAAGCGTCCAGAGCTGCATGCTCATCAGCGACATGGCGAGGAAGACATTCAGCGAAAGGTCGGAAATCACCGCCAGGGAGCGGGTGCGGGTCGGCCAGTTGAGCTGGGGCAGTACGCGCGGGATGGTGTTGGTCAAGACGATCGCCACCAGCAGGCAGGCGACGAACAGCGGCAGGCGAATGCCCAGTTTTTCGAAGATCTCGTCGAGCGTGAAGCCGATCAGCACGGCCACGTTCAACACCAGGATGGTGCGCAGCAGGCTGATATGGCTGAGGTCGTCGGCGTCGGATCCTTCGGTGCTCTTCGGCAGGCCGACCATCGGCTTGCTACCGGTCGGGCCGCTCAAATTGTAGCGGGCGATCAGTAGCTTCGCCACGGGGCCGCCGACGAGGCTGGCGACAACGAGGCCAAGCGTCGCCGAGGCGATGCCGACTTCCATGGCGCTCTGCAGGTCGAACTGGTTGGCGATGATCGGCGCCCAGGCGATCGTCGTGCCATGGCCGCCGATCAGCGACGCCGAGCCGAGCAGGACGGTGATGCCTTCCGGCAATCCGAGGACGGCGACGCTGCCGGCGGCGATCAGGTTCTGGATGACCAGGAAGACCAGCGTCAGCGACAGCAGCACCAGCAGCGGCTTGCCGCCGGAGAGCAGGTCATCCAGCTTGGCATTGAGGCCGATGCCGGTGAAGAAATAGAGCAGCAGCATGTCGCGGGCCGCGAGGTCGAAAGAGATGCTCATATCGAAGACGCGGTAGGCGATCAGCGTGACGAGAGCCGCCAACAGGCCGCCCGTCACCGCTTCCGGGATATTCCAGCGCCGCAGCGGCGCGATCCAGCGGTTGAGACCGGTACCGACGAAGAAAACGACGATGGCGATCGTCAGGCTGAGAAATCCGGGAACGGAAACGGTCGTCACTGTGGCCGGTACCTTTTTACTGCGTCATGCGGGCTTAGGATCGTTCGCTGGCGAGCGCCGGGACGATCGCGGCGGAAGCCGGCCAGAATCATAATTGCCGGCGCGACCGCCGCGCCCACGATAGCAACCATGACGCGATGGAAATAGTATGCCTGCCATGCGGCACGCTGGCCGGCGTCTATCCTCGCTCGCCCCCCTCCGGCGGATGCGCGTCCTTTCGCGAAGGAGCCGCGACGGCAGGGCCGAACGTTCCATCGCGGAAGGCTACGCGGCGTTATTGATCTGCATCATTTGTCACCTACAAGCGGGGAGGGTACAATTCGCCGGCCGCACTGTCTCGTCGGCACCTGCCAAGGGGGACGCATGATTCGTGCTCTGCAATCGACGACGGAAGCGCATACCGGGACATCTGCCGCGTTGATCAAGCCCTCTGAATTCAGCACGAAAACTCTGCCCATTCGCCACCAGTTCGAGGCGTGGCGCCACCTGATGTCGCCGGCGATCGACTTCGATATTCCAGGCGGCCGCGAAAAGGGCTTTGCCGCGGAGCAGACCGTCTGGGACGTCGGCGGATTCGCGCTGACCCGCGCGAAAATGCCTGGCGATGGCCAAATGCGGTTCTGGCAGCACATCAAGAAGGATCCGCTCGATCACTGGTGTTTCGTGTTGGTGAATGACAGCACGGGAACGCCGATAGGCGGTCCGAGCTCCCGCCAGCTGTTTTTTCGCTCGCTTGGCCAGAGATTCGAGGGCTCGGCCAACGATACAAGCGTGCTCAGTCTCTATGCGCCGCGCGAGATGTTCGGCGACGGACTCAGCAGCATTGACGGGGTGTCCGACTCCGTCTCCAACAACGGCATCGGCGCGCTGTTGGGTGACTACTTCACCAGTCTCGAGGCGAGACTGCCCGGGATTGCCGTTGCGGATTTGCCCAAGGTCGTCGAGGCAACGCGCTCGATGATCGCCGCTTGCATCCGACCGAACGCCGAACGTTTGGAAGTCGCCCAGGACGCGATCGCCGCGACGCTGATGGAGCGGGCCCGCACCATCATCCGGCAGAACCTGCGCTCGGTCACGTTTGGCCCGGACAAGCTCGGCCAGACGCTCGGCGTTTCCCGCTCGCGACTGTACCGCATGTTCGAGCCTTTCGGCGGCGTTGCCCGTTATGTGCATCGCCAACGGCTGCTCGCGGCGCATGCGGCGCTCTCCGACGTGACCGACAAGCGCCCAATCATCCAGATCGCCGAGGGCTTCGGTTTCAGCGATGCCTCCGGCTTCAGCCGTTCCTTCAAGCAGGAATTCGGACATAGCCCGAGCGAAGCGCGCCTTGCCGCCGCGGTGGGCCGGCCGATCCCATCCAGAATCGTGCCTATTTTCAGTCCCGCTGCCTCGGATTTCGGGGATGTTCTCCGGCGGCTCTGCGCATGATGGCGCGCCGCGTTTCGCCAGTCGTCGGCGCGGCGCGACGACGCGGCCGCACGGGGCGTTTGGGATGCGACGTACAGGGTTGGGATGCCTCGCTCATCCCTTCGAATTGGCAAGCCGCTAGATTTCCCGAAATGCCTGGTCTGCACCGGGCGACGGGCGCGAGTTCTCAAGGGCCGGTTGTGCCGACAAGGGTCAGTTCAACCTTGACTGCCTGCGGGTCCGGCCTCAGACAAGCGTTAGTTCTGCGCCAGATGGCGTGTTGGTCGCGGGGGGACTGGTTGTCGATTGGGACGCCTTTCCTCGCGCATTTTTTCTTAGGGGTATTTCGTGACGAAACCGGCCGATAGTCGGAAGAGCACGCGCGGTCTGGTGCGCGTCGCGGCTCTTCTCCTTGCCGCGGCGCCGATCCTGGCTGCCTGCCAGAGAGAGACCGAAGCGGAGGCGCCGGAAGTGCGCCCCGTCCGAACCGTCCTCGCCACGCGCGAAAAGACCGGCGAGAAGGTTGTTCTCACCGGTCAGATCGAGGCCCAGAACGAAGCGGCCATGGCGTTCCGCATCGGCGGCCGCATGATCGAGCGGCCGGTCAATGTCGGCGACCGTGTCGAGGCCGGCCAGCTTCTCGCCAGGCTGGATCCCGTCAACGAGTTGAACGCGCTGCGTTCGGCGCAGGCCGCGAATGTCGCTGCCGAGGGCCAGTTGGTCCAGGCGCGCAACGCCTATGGCCGGCAGGAACATCTGCTGCGCAACGGCTTTACCACCCGCGCCAATTACGATCAGGCTCAGCAGGCGCTGCAGACCGCGCAGGCGCAGGTCGACAATACCGAGGCCCAGCTTGAGATCGCGACCGATCGCGTCGCCTTCACGGAATTGAAGGCCGACGTCTCGGGCACGATCACCGCCCGCGGCGCCGAGCCCGGCGAAGTGGTTCAGGCCGGGCAGATGATCGTCCAGCTCGCTCGCCAGGATGGCCGCGACGCCGTCTTCGACGTGCCGGCGCAGTTGCTGCGCACCGCCCCCAGCGATCCGGTGGTCAGCGTTCGCCTGACCGACGATCCGTCGGTCACCGCCGTGGGCCGCGTCCGCGAAATCGCGCCGCAGGCCGATGCGCAGACCCGGAACTTCCCCGTCCGCGTCGGTCTGGACAACCCGCCGGCCGGTCTCCGCCTCGGCTCGACGGTCACCGGCACGATGGTCATGGACTCGGTTCCGGTGATCGCCATTCCGGCGACCGCGCTGACGACCTCCGAGCAGAACCCGGCCGTCTGGATCGTCGATCCGGTCGCCTCGACCGTCTCGCTGCGCAATATCGAGATCGTCCGCCACGACCCGGCGACGGTTGTCGTATCCACCGGCCTGGAGACAGGTGACATCGTCGTCACCGCCGGTGTTCAGGCGCTTCATCCGGGCCAGAAGGTCCGTCTGCTCGGGGCCGCCAAATGAGCGGCCTCAACCTCTCTGCCTGGTCTCTCAACCATCGCTCGTTCATCGTCTACTGGATGATCGCGGTGATGGTTGCGGGCATCGCATCCTTCATAAGCCTTGGCCGCAACGAAGATCCGCCGATCACCATCAAGACGATGATCGTGCATGCCGTCTGGCCCGGCGCGACGATCGACGACACGCTCAACCAGGTCACCGAGCGGCTCGAACGCAAGATCCAGGAAATTCCCGAGGTCGATGACGTTCGCTCGTCGACCAGCGCCGGCAGCACGACGCTGTTCGTCAACCTGCGCCAGGAAGTGACGTCGGCCGAGGTTCCCGATGTCTGGTACGAGGTTCGCAAGGGCATGGGCGACATCCGCCAGACGCTGCCCAGCGGCGTGCTCGGCCCGTTCTTCAATGACTCGTTCGGCGATACGTTCGGTACCATTTACGGCTTCACCGCCGACGGTTTCACCCATCGCGAACTGCGCGATTATGTCGAGGCCGCCCGTTCGCGGCTGCTGCAGGTGCCGGATGTCTCGCAGATCGAGATCATCGGCGCGCAGGACGAGAAGATCTATGTCGAGTTCTCGACCAAGCAGCTCGCAGGGATGGGCATCGACCGCACGGCGCTGCTGAATGCGCTCCGGGCGCAGAACGTTGTCAGTCCGGCAGGCGTGCTCGAGACGGGTGAAGAACGCATCTCGATGCGGGTTTCCGGCGCGTTCGAGAGCGAGCAGGACCTGCTTGGCCTCAACGTCGTCGCCAATGGACGGTTGATCCGCCTGCGCGACATCGCCGAAATCCGTCGCGGCTATTCGAGCCCGCCGCAGCCGCAATTCCGTGTCGACGGCAAGCCGGCGATCGGTCTCGGCATCGCCATGCGCGAAGGCGGCGACATCCTCGCCCTCGGCAACAACCTCCGAAGCGCGATGGCGGAGATCACCGCCAACCTTCCGCTCGGCGTCCAGCCGACGCTGGTGGCCGATCAGGCCGTCGTCGTCGACGAGGCTATCGGCGATTTCACCACCTCGCTCTGGCAGGCGATCGCCATCATCGCGGTGGTGAGCTTCGTCAGCCTCGGCATTCGCGCCGGCACGGTGGTGGCGCTGGCGATCCCGATTTCGCTGGCGATGGTGTTCGCCGTCATGAACATCGTCGGCATCGACCTGCAGCGCATCTCGCTCGGCGCGCTGATCATCGCGCTCAGCCTTCTGGTCGATGACGCGATGACGACCGTCGACTCGATGACATCGAGACTGGCCGCAGGAGAGAGCAAGGAAGACGCGGCGGCCAATACGTTCAAGACGCTGGCGCTCGCCATGCTGACGGGTACGCTCGTCACGGCGGCCGGCTTCGTGCCGATCGGTTTCGCCCAGAGCTCTGCCGGCGAATACACCTTCTCGATCTTCGCCGTCGTCGGCATCGCGCTGGTCGTGTCCTGGCTCGGCGCGGTGATCTTCTCGCCGCTGATCGGCGCCGTGCTGCTCAAGGCGCCGAAGGACAAGCCCGATCCGAACAAGGTCAGCATCATCGTGCGGGTTTTCCGCACGATCCTGCTTACCGCGATGCGGATGCGCTGGATCACGATCGGTTTGACGATCGCGGCCTTTGTCGGCGCGCTGCTGCTGATGCCGCATGTGCCGCGACAGTTCTTCCCGGCCTCGGACCGTACCGAGTTGATGGTCGACCTGCGCCTGCCGCAGAACGCGTCGATCTATCAGAGCGGCGACGTCTCGGCCCGGTTCGACGACATCATGCGCGACGACCCCGATGTCGAGCGCTGGAGCACCTATATCGGTCGCGGCGCGATCCGCTTCTACCTGCCGCTCAATGTCGAGCTGCCGAACGAGTTCTTCGCCCAGGCGGTCGTGATCGCCAAGGACGTCGATGCCAGGCTTCGGCTGGAAAAGCGTCTCGAGACCAAGCTCGCGGAACAGTTCCCGGATTCGGTATCGCGCGTCGCACCGCTTGAACTTGGGCCGCCGGTCGGCTGGCCGGTGCAGTATCGCGTCAGCGGTCCGGATGTCGATCAGGTGCGGGAAATCTCCATGCGCCTGGCCCAGATCGTCTCCGCCAACCCGGACACCAAGCGCGTCAACTTCGACTGGATGGAGCCGGCGCGCATGGTGCGCGTCAAGATCGACCAGGACCAGGCGCGCCTTCTCGGGCTTAGCTCGCAGGCGCTGGCCTCGGCGCTCAACGCCGTCGTGACCGGAACCACGGTGACGCAGGTTCGCGACGATATCTATCTGGTCGATGTCATCGCGCGGGCAACCGACGAACAGCGTGTGTCGCTCGCCAACCTGCAGACGCTGCAGGTGCCGCTGCCCAATGGCCGCACCGTACCGCTGAGCCAGTTCGCGACCTTCGACTTCGGCCAGGAGTATCCGCTGATCTGGCGTCGCGACCGCGTGCCGACTCTCACGGTACAGTCCGACGTTCGCGCCGGCGGTTCGCCGGAGGCGGTGGTGGCCGAGCTGACGGATTCGGTCGAAGCGCTGCGGGCCACTTTGCCGGCGGGCTACAACATTGCCGTCGGCGGCGTCGTCGAGGAAAGCGCCCAGTCGCTGCAATCCGTGATGGCGGTCGTGCCGATTATGCTGTTCCTGATGGTGTCGTTCCTTATGGCGCAGCTGCAAAGCTTCGGCAGGCTCCTGATCGTGCTCTGCGTCGTGCCGATGGGCCTGATCGGTGTGGTGGGCGCGTTGTTCCTGTTCAACCGGCCGCTTGGCTTCGTCGCCATTCTCGGCATCCTCTCCCTGCTCGGCCTGATCGCGAAGAATGCCGTGATCCTGATCGAGCAGATCGAGGCGGAGCGGAAGCGCGGTCTGCCGATCTGGGATGCCGTGGTCGAGGCGACGGTGTCGCGTTTCCGGCCGATCATGCTGACGGCGATTTCGACCGTTCTCGGCATGATCCCGATCGCGGCGACGATCTTCTGGGGCCCGATGGCGTTTGCCATCATGGGCGGCCTGCTCGTCGCGACGATCCTGACGCTGGTGTTCCTGCCGACGCTTTACGTGACCTTCTATCGCGGCAAGGAGGGCGCGCCGGCTCCAACTGCTCCCGCCGCTCCGCTGGCTGCAGCGAAGGCCTGAGTTCCTGCCGGCGCCTTCGGGCGCCGGCAGTTCTGTTTGCTGGCGCCGGCTATCTGTCGGAAGCTTGCTGAACGAAAAAGGCCGCGGTTCTCCGCGGCCTTTTTTCGTTTTGTGCGCGTTGATGCGGTTAGGGAAAAACTTCGGCTGCGGCGGTGGATCTCCCTGAGGAGACCTTTGCAGAGCCCCGCCCTCAACATCCTGAGGAGGCCCTCAGGGCCGTCTCGAAGGACGCAGAGCCGTCGCGCAAACCCAAGCAGATCCTGCCCTTCCGTCGTGCGTCCTTCGAGACGGCTTTCTTCGAAAGCCTCCTCAGGATGTTGGACATGGGGTGCTGCAGAACTGCCTTTCGGCGTTCCGCGCCAAAAACGACGCCCGCTATTTCCGGGCGGCGCTTTCAAAAATCAGGATAGGGGCCGACAGTACCGCGCCCGCTGCCGAACCGAGCACCTGGCCGGCGCCCAGCGTCGTCGTTCCCAACGTGGTTGGGCCGCCGAGGCTTGAATCGCTAACCGACTGGCCCTGGATCAACCGGTCGCCCATCAGCTGCACGACCTCGGGGCTGGTAGCGAACTTGCTGTGATTGAGGCGGTCGCCGTTCTGCAGCGCCGTCAGGTCGAGGATGGTGATACCGGTCGATGTCTCCATCTGCGACAGATACGGCTCCCGGGTGATGTCGACCGCGCCGAGACGCGTCATCCGGCCCGAAAGCAGCCTTGACAGGCGAAGCGCCCGATCGTTCTGCGAGACGAACAGGGTGATGTGCGGCCGCTTCGGCCCCATCTCCAGCACCTGCTTGCGGAAGACATCGATGTCGAGATCGGGCGAGGCAAGGATGAGGTTCGATACCTTGGCCGGGACGCGGCCTTCCTGCAGCGCGATCTGGCGCAGCGCCTCGACGGCGAGCCAGCCGCCCATCGAGTGGGCCATGATGGTGACGTCGGAGACGGCAGGGCTGCTGGCGGCGGCGCGGATGACGGCTGCCAGCTCGCTGCGCGAATAATTGGCGCTCTCGCGGTCGTAATTATAGTCGAATACGCTGCCACGCGACGGCCATGAGAACAGGATCGGCGCCACATTGGCGTCGGTGTCATGGACGATCTGAGCAAAGCGGAAGACGCTGTCGGCGAATTGCGTGTTAAAGCCATGCACGAAGATCAGCACCCGGCGCTTCTTGCCGGAGGTTCGCTTGAACCAGTCCTTCGCCTCGCCGACCTGCATTGGCGTCACCTGGGTGGTGACGAAATCGCGGGCGGGGTCGCCGGGTACTCGGCTCGGCCACTGGATCGAGCCGACCGCGCGCTTGTCGGGGATAGAGACGACGATGTTGCTCAGTGTCAGATCGGGTCCGCGCTCGCCGTTGAAATAGACGCCTGGCGCCTCGGCCGGGGCGCGCGTGGTGGCGACCAGCAGGTCGACCTTTTGCGCGACAGCCGCATTCGCCTTGACGGGCGTCAGCACGCCCTGCGGCCGCGAGGCGCACGCGGAAAGTCCAAGCGCCAATCCGAGGATCAGGACGGCCCTGGAAAAAAGACAGGCAACTGACGACACACGACCCCCGCAACACAGTCTGATCAGAGAGCGCCTTGCTGGACGTTCCGACGTTACTGTTACACGGCGCGTCGAGTGGGGAGAAGCGGGCGCGGGTACCATGCGGCCATTGATCGGCCTTGCGGCGGGCATGACCGAATTTTGCCGGGGTTCGTGGCGGATTTGCCATCGAGGATTGCGCGAGGGAGGCGGTTCCATCGCGACGAAAAAAGCGCGCGGCCCTGGAGCCGCGCGCTGAAGAGTTTTGCCGAAGGGTTCGCGTCTGCCCGATCAGGGCGCAGCGGCCAGGGTCAGCTGCGTCACGCCGACGGCGATATTGATGCCGATCTCGCCCTCGACGGAAACCGGCTGCAGTGCAAAGGCATTGCCCGAGCCTCCGACCAGCGCATTGGCGCCGAGGCCGGGGCCGAAGGCGGCGTCAGCGCTGGCACCGACATACTTGCCGGCAAGCGCGCCAACCGGCGGCGCATTGTTGGTCTGGGTGATAACGCCCCAAATCAGATGACCCTGCTCGATGCCGCCAAGCGCGACGCCGAAGGTTTCGATCTTGCCGGTGTAGCCGGTGGTCGGTCCTGCATCCTGTGCCGGCTTGAACTGGCAGGTCATGGTCTGCTTTTCGACCAGGATCAGGCCGACGCCGCCGGACACATCGCAGGTGAGCGTGCCGACTTTGGTTTCGGACTGCGCCATGGTGGCGGGGGCAAACAGCAGCGACGCGGCAATGGCGAGGCCACCGGCGGGCAAAATGGTGCGGAAGGCAAGGAACGACATGGAAAAGCCTTTGCTAAACGATGGGGTCAATGCAGAGCCGCGACTAGAAATGGACGCCGAGGCTGGTGAATACGCCTTGCTGGGTCATGTCGTAGACGAAGCCGTCTTTCTCGTAATCCGTGTAGAGTACCCGGTATCCGAGCGCGGTCGAGATCGTCTTCGTCCAGTTGTAGCCGACGGCGGCAAAACCCTGAGCCGTGAGATTCGAACCGACGTCGAAGCCGCCGACATCGGCGAGCGCGTTGAGGAACCAGCGCTCGTTGAAATCATAGTGCATGGTGACGCCGACGGTCGGGTCGATCCACTGCTTGGTCCGGTCCTCGTCGAAGGAGAAGGCCGGGTCGGCGGCGTCGAAATCGAGCGACACGTTGAGGCGCTGATAGCGGAAACCGGCCGTCGCACTCACATCGAGATTGGGGATGTTGAGCGGGATCTTGTAGCCGACGATTGCCGAGGCCGTCAGTTGCTTCTGGACGAAGTCGAGATGAGCGCCCCGATCTCCGACCGAGTCATTCTGCCCGACCTCGGTCCACATCAGGTCGGTGGCGATCATCCAGTCGCCATATTCGGCGATGAACGACCCCATCACGGCGCCCTTGAGTTCCTCGATCGCTTCCCACGGCGTGACGTTGACGTTCTGGGGCGGCAGGCCGAGGACGCCGGCATCGCCGCTGACGCCCGCGGCCCAGCCATAAATGGTGGCCTGGAAGCGCCAATCCTGCGTCGGAGCCACGGGCTCGACTGGCACCGGCGCCAGATCCGCAGCAAGGGCCGGAGTGGCTATCGCTGCCAGCACCAGCGGGACATACAGGCAGGATGCTCTCATTTTCCCCTCGTCTTCGTTCTCTACGGAAACAGGCGCAACATCTTTGGTCGCCCGAGACTTCGCTCGAAGGATCCAATCATGCCTGTTTCGCTAACCCCACAGCATCGATCCAGTCAGAATCACTCCTGAATTCAAACGACGCGACTATTCTTATTAACACAGGTTTACCTTGTGAAGACGGCATCGATTGCCGTTTCGGAAAGGCCGATGAAGACGGTCGGATTTCATGTTAGCGTTGCAGGGAAGACAACATTTCGCGGGATGGCGAGCCTTGGTCCGTCGAAGGCTGCTGCGGGAGTGCGCCACGTGCAGCCTGGTCGACGAGGTCTAGAGGGCGTCACGACGAAGGGCCGCGAGCAGGGGCGCGGCGCGGGCCGCTCTATGAGGCTCTGCCGGGGGCATGGATGAATTCGATCGCGGTTAGTCTCGTTGCCTTCGTGGCGATCTTCGGTGGTGTCTTGTGTGGTCTCACAGCTTCGCGGTTGTTGCCGGAGCACCATCTCGGCGCCGAAACGCGCAACGCCGTCGGCGTTTCCATGGCGGTTGTGGGAACCATGTCCGCGCTGGTGATCGGTCTCCTCATATCGACCGCCAGCACGTCCTTTTCCGCCCGCACCAATGCCATCGGCAATCTGTCCGTCGATATCGTTCGCCTGAACCGCTCGCTGGTCCGCTATGGGCCGGACGCCAGCGGCATACGAGACACGATTCGCACCTATGCGCAGGCCAAGGTTGGCGAATTGTCGGCCGGTGTCGATCGGCACGAGATGGGAATGCAGACGTTGGAAATGCTGGAAAGGGTCAGCGATCAGATATTTGACCTTCGTCCGACGACCGACCGGGAACGCCAGATCCAGGCGCAGGCCGTGCAGCTCGTCAACGAAATTCAGGATGCGCGTTGGCTGCTGATCGAGCGGGACACGAGCGCCGTGCCGGGGCCGTTTCTGGTTCTTCTGATCTTCTGGCTGTCCATCCTGTTTGCCAGCTTCGGCCTGTTCGCGCCGCGCAATGTCACGGCAATTCTGGCGCTTTTCCTCTGTTCTGTCGCCGTCGCCGGCGGAATTTTCATGATTCTCGAGTTGGCGTTGCCATCGGAGGGGGTCGTCACGCCCTCGCTTGAGCCGATGCGCGCCGCCATCGCCGAACTCGGTCGCCCCTGATGCGGAATGAAATCGTTGGATCCGCCGGCATTGGGGCGAGGGCGTAGCGCATCGGAGCGGAGGAGCTTCCGCCGGAGGCCATGGCGTCACGCATCCGTCGTGTTTCGTCATGCAGTCCGGTTCGGCTGCCAAAATTTGTTGGTGGTCATCCAAGTTGGAGGTGTTGGTTCAAATCCTGTTGATGAGCGCCCTCGATCTGCCGTTCCCGATATAGCTGGCCAATTACGGGGCATCTTTGCGGATTGACAGCGCCATGCGTTCCCCGCAATCTCATTAGGCCATCAACGATATCCGCGTGCCGGTGCAGGGAAAGCTATCGGCTCGGTGAAACTTCGGGGATGGGCGTCGACAACGAACACGTGTTTTCTCTCTCTCCAGGGGTCGGTTTCATCATGTCCAGTTGGTCTCGTCGTCTCGTCGCGTTGTGCGGCGCCTCCGTTATCGCGCTTGCCAGCCAGGCGGCGCTTGCCAAAGACGTCAACGTCGCGGCGATCTCCGGCTATTTCTCCCAGGGCTTTGGCGTCGCCATCGTCGAGGGCTTGAAGAAGGCCGAGAAGGACCTCGGCGTGAAGGTCAAGCTGGTCGACACCGGCAACCGCGCTCTCGACTATGAAGAGCAGTTCAACAATCTCGCCAAGGGCGGCGAGTACGACATCGTCTTCGTCATGGGCTGGGAGCTCGTCGACGCGCTGCAGAAGACGGCTGAAGCTTATCCGAACACCAAGTTTGTGTTCATCGATGGCGTTCTCGATTCCAAGCATGTCGTCTATGCCAACTTCGCCCAGAACGAGGGCTCGTTCCTCGCCGGCGCTCTCGCCGGTCTGATGGCCGAAAAGGGCAGCGACATCGACGGTCTCGGCGACGGCAAGGCGATCGGCTTCGTCGGCGGCCGCGACATCCCCGTCATCCGCGATTTCATGGTCGGCTATGAGCAGGGCGCCAAGACCGCGGCTCCCGACGTTCGCCTCGACGCCGTCTTCGCCGGCACGTTCGACGATCCGGCCAAGGGCAGCGAGCTGACCATGGCGCTCTATGGCCAGGGTTCGGACATCGTCTACAACGTCGCCGGCCCGACGGGCGAAGGCGTGTTGCAGGCAAGTGCCGCCGCCGGCAAGTACTCGATCGGCGTCGACGTCAACCAGTGCAACGTCGCCCCGGGCCATGTCATGGCCTCGATGCTGAAGAACGCCAACGTCGCCGTATTCGACCTCGTCAAGGACGTCGTCGACGGCAAGACGCTCGAGCCCGGCAGCGTCCATACGGCAAACCTGAAGACCGGTGGCGTCGAGCTGCTGCTCTGCCCCGATGTCGCCGACAAGATCCCGGCTGACGTCAAGGCGAAGCTGGAAGAGCTGAAGGCCGACATCGCCTCCGGCAAGATCAAGGTCGCGACCACCACTCAGTAAGGCGCGTTCCGCCTGGACGCGGCCCTCTCTTTTCGAGGGGAGGGCCGCTGCCGGCGAAACTGGCTTCGGCTTGAGGGTTGCGGTGACGGAACGGACGCATGCCATAAGCGGCGTGCGCGCGCCCGCTTGCCGCCCGTCCGCCGAAACGGCCTCCGTGGTGCGGCCTCGCGGATCTTCCGCCAAGGGCGCACCAGCGCGAAACGGTCCCAAGGACATCTGCCATGTCAGTAACCCCAGCCACGCCCCTGGCGATCGAACTGAAGTCGATCACCAAGCGGTTCGGCGCCTTTGTTGCCAATGAGGACGTGAACCTCGCCGTCGAAAGCGGCAAGATCCACGCGATCATCGGTGAGAACGGAGCCGGCAAGACAACCCTGATGAACGTTCTGTTCGGGCTTTTGCAGCCGGACGAGGGCGAAATCTGGATCGATGGGGAAAAGAAGTCGCTTCCCAACCCGGCCGCGGCGATCGCCGCCGGCATCGGCATGGTCCACCAGCATTTCAAGCTGGTTCCCTCGCTGACGGTGGCGGAAAACGTCTTCCTCGGCATGGAAATCCGCAAGGGCGGCCTGATCGACCACGCCGCGCAGATCAAGAAGACCGCCGAGCTTTCGAAGCAGTTCGGCCTGCAGGTAGATCCCAACGAGCGCGTCGGGCTGCTGTCGGTCGGCATTGAGCAGCGTATCGAGATCCTCAAGGTGCTGGTGCGCGGCGCCCGCATCATCATCCTCGACGAGCCGACCGCCGTCCTGACGCCGCAGGAAAGCCGCGAGCTGTTCCAGACGCTGCGCGGCTTCGTCGCCCAGGGCATGACCGTCATTTTCATCTCGCATCACCTGGAAGAGGTGATGGAGGTTTCCGATACCGTTTCGGTGCTGCGTCTCGGCAAGAATGTCGCCTCGCGCCCAACGGCGGAGCTGACCAAGTCCGATCTCGTCCAACTGATGGTCGGCCGCCTCGTTTCCTTCGACCGCCTGCCGCGGACGCCGACCATCGGCAAGACCGTGCTTGAAGTGGAAGATCTCTGGTGCCGTGACGAACGTCAGTTGCAGGCGCTGCGCGGCGTCTCCTTCGGCGTCAAGGCTGGCGAGATCGTCGGTATCGCGGGCGTTGCTGGCAATGGCCAGACCGAGCTTGCCGAAGTGCTTTCCGGCCTGCGCCCCTCGAGCCATGGCTCGCTCAAGCTCAATGGCCGCACGATCACCGGCCTTTCCGCCCGCGACATCCGCGCTGCCGGAGTCGGTCACGTTCCCGGCGACCGGCTCGTGCGCGGCGTCGATCGCAACGCTTCGATCTCGATGAACCTATTGATGGGCCGCCAGGATCAGAGCCCCTGGTCGACGCATGGCATCATCAATCGACGCTACCTGCTGGAGCAGACGCAGGCGCTGATCAAGCGCTTCGACATCCGCACTCGGGGGCCTGAATCGCCGGCCAAGAGCCTGTCGGGCGGCAACATCCAGAAGATCGTGCTGGCCCGTGAATTCACCGGCAGCGCCGATTGCCTGCTGATCGACCAGCCGACGCGCGGCGTCGACATCGGCGCGCAGGAGCAGATCCATGGCGAGATCATGCGCCAGCGCGATGCCGGCAAGGCGATCTTGCTGATTTCCGTGCAGCTCGACGAACTGATCCGGCTTGCCGACCGCATCCTGGTGATGTTCGGCGGCACCATCATGGGCGAAATCTCCGGCGACCGTGTCGACGAGGAAGAGATCGGCATGCTGATGGCCGGCGTCGTTCCTGAGCCTCGTCCTAACCAAGTGGGGGCCGCATGATGTCGGACCGCTTCGACAGTCTTCTCGGCCAGGGGCTGGCCATCCTGTTTGCCCTCGGCCTCGGCGCTCTGGTCATCCTCACCGTGGATGAGAGCCCGATGAAGGTGCTGGTCACGCTGCTCAATGGCGCGTTCGGCAGCCCCGAGCGCATTGCCGGCACGCTCCTGCAGACGACGCCGATCCTGATCTGCGGCATCGCCGCCTGCATCTCGTTTCGCGGCGGCCTGTTCAATATCGGCATTGAAGGCCAGCTCTTCATGGGCGGCTTCTGGGCCACCTGGGTCGGTTTCTCGTTCAACCTGCCGCCGATCCTGCACATGCTGCTCGCCATGTCGGCGGCGGTGATTGCCGGCATGGCGTGGATCGCGATCCCCGCCTTCTTCCGGGCGCGCTACAAGACCAACGAGGTGGTTTCGACCATCCTCGCCAACTATGTCGCGGTCCTGATCACCTCCTATCTGACCATCAACATCTTCAAGCGCTCCGGCGGCCAGTCCGAGACGCCGCCGATCTTCGAGAGCGCCTATCTGCCAGAACTGTTTTCGTTCTCGCGGCTGAACTGGGGCCTTATCATCGGCCTCGCGCTGGCGATCGGCGTCTATCTGTTCTTCACCCGCACGTCGCGCGGCTATGCCGTCACCGAGATGGGCGCCAACCCGAAATTCGCCGAATATGGCGGCATCGACATCCGCAAGCAGGTCTTCCTGGTCCTGATCGCCTCCGGCGCGGTCGGGGGACTCGCCGGCGGCGTCGAGGCGCTGGGCGTGCATCACCGCTTCATGGAAGGTTTTGCGCCTGGCTTCGGCTTTGACGGTGTCATCGCGGCGCTGCTCGCCAATGGCAACCCGATCGGCACCATCTTCACGGCGCTGTTCTTCGGTGCGCTCAGGAGTGGCTCGCTCCTGCTGGAAGTCGACACCACCGCATCGCGCGAAATCATCACCGTCATCCAGGCGCTGATCATTCTGGCCGTCTCGGCGCAGATCACCATCCGCCGCAAGGCATCGGATTCGACCGCGGGAGAGCGTCGATGGAAGTTCTAGAACGTCTCCTCAACATCTCGCTGGTCATCGCGACAATCCGCACGACGGCGCCGATTCTGCTCGTCGCATTGGGTGGATCCTTCACCACCAAGGCCGGCATCTTCAACATCGGCCTCGAAGGCCAGATGCTGGTCGGCGCCTTCTTCGCCGTGATCGGCACCATCGCCACCGGCTCGCCCTGGCTCGGCGTGCTCTGCGGTGTTGCGGCGGCGCTGACGCTGGCGCTGATCTTCGCGCTGCTGGTCGTCAGCTTCAAGGCGAACGAGGTTGTCGTCGGCCTGGCCCTCAACATTCTGGCGGGCGGTCTCACCGTGTCGCTGATGAAGGCGATTTTTGGCACGCGCGGCTCGATCTTCGGCCATGGCCTGGTCGGCCTGCCGGCGTTGAAGCTGCCAAACGTGAAGGATCTCGGCTGGTTCGGGCAGATGATCTCCGGCTATACGCCTCTGGTCTATGCCGCCTTCATTCTCGTGCCCGTACTGATCCTCTTCTACAACCGCTCGCGGCTCGGCCTCTATATCCGCGTCGTCGGCGAGAAGCCGGAAGCGGCCGAGGCGCTCGGCATCTCGATCACCCGCATCCGCTATATCTCGTCGCTGCTCTGCGGCCTGCTGGCAGGCCTCGCAGGCGCCCATCTGGCGCTCGGCTACACGACGATGTTCACCGAAAACATGTCCTCCGGCCGCGGCTTCATGGCGGTGGCGATCCTGATCTTCTCGAACGGCGATCCGCTGAAGATCCTGCTCGGTTGCCTGCTGTTCGGCTTCTCCGATGCGCTGTCGCTGCGTCTGCAGACGCTGGGCATCTCGTCCTATCTCGTGCTTGCCGTGCCCTATCTGGTCGCGCTGATCGGCCTCTTCGCGCTGTCCTACCGGTCGCGTCCCCGCCTGATCCAGGAGACGCTCGCCAGCATGGGACGCGTTCTTTCCGTCAAGTCCAACACCATCAAACCAGCTACCGCCACGGACGCTTCCAAGCCGTGACGAGGGGATAAAATGGAACGTATCATTCTCGACGTCGACTCCGCGGGCGACGATATTCTTGCAGTGCTCTTCGCGGCGATCTCGCCGTCGATGAAGCTCGAAGGCATCACCACCTGCACGGGTGCCGCCGGTCCGATCGACCAGGTGACCAATGTCGTCCTCAACACGCTGGCGCTCGCCGGCAAGGGCGACGTGCCGGTTGCCAAGGGCGCCTGGCGCCCGATCGTCGGCAATTCCAAGGAAGACATGCAGGCGCCGGTGCATTTCGAGAAGCGTCTCGTGGCGCGCTTCGGCGACCGGCTGAAGACGTTCAACCCGCCGGCACCGACGCCGACGCTGAAGGTCATCGACAAGCACGCGGTCGACTTCATCATCGACACGGCGATGGCCAATCCCGGCGAGATCACGCTGGTCGTCACCGGCCCGATGACCAATGCCGCCATGGCCTTCCTGCAGGAGCCGGCACTCGCCAAGGCGCTGAAGCGCATGGTTCTGCTCGGCGGTAATTTCATCACCCCCGGCAACATCACGCCGCTGTCGGAATACAACATCTGGGCCGATCCCGAGGCAGCGCGCGTCGTGCTGAACCAGGGCGTCGACACCATCTTGGTGCCGCTCGATGTCTGCGAAGACAACCGCGCCGCCGCCAGCATGCTGACCCGCGACGACCTCTATGATCTGAAGGATCAGGGCGATCATCCGGTTCTCCAGATGATCCAGGATTCGTTCCCGATCTATATCGACATCTGGCGCGAGTTCTTCGATCTCGTCGGCTTCCCGATGGACGACATCATCACCGTCGCGCTCGCCTTCGACCCGACGCTCTGCACCATGACCGAGCCGCTGTACTGCGACATCGTGCTCGACGGTCGCGTGGCGCGCGGCCAGACGGTCGCGTATCGCGGTCGCCAGCTGCTTCCCGGCGGCGGTCCGAAGACGACCCGTATCTGCACCGACATCGACGGTCGCCGTTTCATGAAGCTCTTCAAGGAAACGATCGTCCGCTACCAGACGGCCAAGGCGTAAGGGCAAGATCATGACCACCGACATCAACAGCATCCGCCCGACGCCGATCCTGCTGGATTGCGATCCCGGCCATGACGACGCCATCGCGCTCGTGATGGCGCATCGCTCGAAGGCGATCGACCTCATCGGCGTCACCGTCACCTGCGGCAATGCCGAGCCGGAAAAAACCGTCTCGAACACGCTGCGCATCCTGGAATTCATCGGCGCGCAGGACGTGCCGGTCGCGGCTGGCTGCGTGCGCCCGCTGGCGCGTCCGCTGGTGCTCGGCACCGCCGACGGTCCGAGCGGCCTGGAGGGTTCGCCTTACCTGCCGCAGGCGACCAAGAAGGTCGAGCCGATGCATGCGGTCGACTTCATCGCCAAGACCCTGCGCGAGCAGGATGAGCCGCTGCGCATTGTCGCGACCGGCCCGCTCTGCAATCTCGGCCTGTTCGTCCTGAAGTATCCGGAGCTTCTTTCGAAGATCAAGGACATCGTCTGGATGGGCGGTGTGTTCTGGCGCAAGAGCGAATACATCACGCCGACCGAGTTCAATGCCTTCTGCGATCCGGAAGCGCTGAAGATCGTGCTCGACAGCGGCGTGCCGATCACCATGGTCGGCCTCGACGTCACCATGAAGGTGTTGGTCGAGGAAGCCCAGTATCGCGAGTTCGAGAAGATCGACACCGAGCTCGGCCGCGTCGTGCTCGACTGGCTGAAGTTCTACGAGAAGCTGCACCGCGACTCGATGGGTGTTGGCGGCGCGCTGCACGACCCGCTGGCGCTGGCGCTGATCATCGACCCGACGCTGGTCAAGACGCGTCCGGCCCATATCGGCGTCGACCTGACCGGCACCTACACCTTCGGCGCGACGGTCGCCGATTACTGGAACGAGCGCGGCCTGCCGCCGAATGCCCAGGTCTGCGAGGAGGTCGATTCCGACCGTTTCTTCGACCTGCTCTACAGCCTGCTGCGCGACTGATCGCGACGGCGCGCATGGCGCCGCTAGCGCGAAGCGGCCAAGCCTGATCGGGCCGGCCGGCGGATGATCCGCCGGCCGGCCTTTTTGTTTGGGCTCAGGCCGGCGTCGCCAGCAGCCGGTCGATGCGGCGGCCTTCCAGCGCCACCACCTCGAAGCGCCAGCCTTCCCAGGCGAAGCTCTCGCCGACCTCCGGCAGGTGGCCGAGATGCTCGAGCGCGAAGCCGGCCAGCGTCGTGTAGTCGCCGTCGGCCTGCATGTCGCCCGTCTGCAGAGTCCGTTCGACGTCGTCGATCGGCATCCGCCCATCGATCAGCCAGCCGCCATCCTCGCTCTGGGTGGCGTAAGGCTCCTCGTCGCCGGCGAGTTCCGGCATGTCGCCGGCGATCGCGACCAGGATGTCGGTCAGCGTCACGATGCCCTCAAAGGTGCCGTGCTCGTCGACCACGATCGCCATGTGCACCGTCGAGCCCTTGAAGCGCTCGAGCAGCGTCAGCACGGGCATCGTCTCGGTGACATAGATCGGTTCGCGGATGGCGGTCTCGATCGCGAGGTCGTCCTCGTCGCGGCCGACGAGGTCCTTGGCGTGGACGATGCCGAGGATCTGGTCGACATCGCCCCGGCAGACCGGGAAGCGCGAGCGGCCGCTTTCGCGCATCTCGGCCAGGATCGCTTTCGGGTCATCCTCGACATCGAGCCAGATGGCATCGACGCGCGGCACCATGATCGAGCGCACCGGCCGGCCGGCCAGCGACAGCACCTGCTCGATCATCAGGCTTTCCTCGGCGGTGAAGGCGCTTCCGCCGCCACCGGTCGAGACGATCGCCGCAACTTCTTCCGAAGCCTGCGGCGCCGAGTGGCCGCCACGCAGCATCCGCAGCACCGCCATCGAGGTTCGGTCACGCAGATCCGCCGTGGTGACGCGCTTGACGACGTTGCGCCGGCCGAGCTGGTTGGCTGCCTCGATCAGGATCGAGAAGCCGATCGCCGCGTAGAGATAGCCCTTCGGGATGTGGAAGCCGAGGCCTTCGACGATCAGGCTGAAGCCGATCATCAGCAGGAAGCCGAGGCAGAGGATGACCACGGTCGGGTGGCGCGAGACGAAGGCCATCAGCGGCCGGCTCGCCAGCATCATGACGCCGATGGCGACGATGACGGCGATCATCATGATCGACAGGTGCGAGGCCATGCCGACGGCGGTGATCACGCTGTCGAGCGAGAACACCGCATCGAGCACGACGATCTGCACGATCACATGCCAGAACACGGCATGCGCGCCATTGCTCGACTTGGCGCCGTGGTCGCCTTCGAGCCGCTCATGCAGCTCCATCGTGCCCTTGAACAGCAGGAAGGCGCCGCCGACGATCAGGATGACGTCGCGCCAGGAAATGTCGGAGCCGAGCACCGTGAACAGCGGGTAGGTCAGCTTGACGATCCAGGAGATCGAGGCGAGCAGCCCCAGACGCATCACCAGAGCCAACGTCAGGCCGATGACGCGCGCGCGGTTGCGCTGGTGCGGCGGCAACTTGTCGGCGAGGATCGCGATGAAGACGAGATTGTCGATGCCGAGCACGATCTCGAGCACGATCAGGGTTGCAAGTCCGGCCCAGGCAGCCGGATCGGACATCCATTCGAAAATCATTGAGGGGTTCCCGTGACCGGACGGTAGGACCGGTCCTCCTGTTGAGACGGCGAAGCGGCAGGCGCTGTGGCGGTCAGTCTGGCATATGGCCACGACGTCGGTGCGACAGCGCCGGTCCGGTGCAATGAGGGTGGCGACGATCGGTGCGGAAGCTCGGTCCGGGCGGCGTGGCGCGCACGGCGTCGTTCGCGCAAGGGATTGCGCGTGATGCGGTGCGCGAGGCTGCCGCAGGGCGGGCCGGATCGGCCTATGCCGCGGCTGCGGAGGGAGCTTGGCTTGGATCGGGCTGGCCCCCTGGCCCAGAACGGGGAGGGGGCGGTGGTACTATCGGGGTCGTCGGATGGCATCAGCTGACGGAATCCGGCAATCGGGACATGGGTTGGCGCGATCTCTCAAGGGGTGGACGGTTCGTCCGAGACGCGCAGTGTAGGGGCACGCGCGCCAACGGTCCATGCCTATCGCAGTTCATGCCCATCGCGGCCCATTGCGGATCGAGGACCGAGCCTAGAGCCAGCCCTGCGATTTCGCCGCCTGCAACAGGGTCAGCACGACGATCAGCACGGCGAGCACGATCGATCCGGTCGGCGGCCAGGACGAGTTGCGGCGGTTCCTGAACATCGGCTCTCCCGATTGGCCGTGAATCCTTTCCACGGCGCCTCGATGGCGGGACCATGCCACAGGCGGTTGCCATGCGCCAAACGCTGCTATGACGACCTGCCGTTTCGGTACTGCGTACCGGCACCCACAGCTCGCGCAGCAGGCCCGGTCTGATCCTGCGGTTCAACTCTGAGTATGCCGGCTAGACGCCGGCGCAAGCATTGACGTCACAGCGTGGAGAATGTGACAAGGTTTGAACGCAATAGCTCTTGGAGCGGCAGCATGTCTTTCGTAGACATTTTCGCCTGGATCGTTCTGCTCGTCGTGATCGCCACTCTCGTGGCAGTGATTGTCACCTTGGGGCTCATGCCAGGTCGTATAGCGCGAAGGCGCGGCCATCCATGGGCTCAGGCGGTAGCCGTCGGAAGCTGGGCGAGCTTGGTCTTTGGATTTGTCTTCTGGCCCCTGGTGTTGATCTGGGCCTATGTCGACTTCCCGGAAAAGAAGGAGGCGACCAAGTGATCGTCGTCCTTCTCAATGGCTACATCGCTCTCCTTGTCCTTTTCGTCTGGCTCAAGTTCATCCCTTTCAACTTGTTTTGGAAGGTATCGCCGGTCATCGTGATGCTCGCGCTTCTGGTCGGCCTGTTCATTCCGATGGGATGGGGCGCGCCGTCTGGACCGGCGGCGGTGCAGCGCAATTCCGTCCAGGTCATCCCATCGGTGGCTGGCGAAGTCATTGACGTTCCGGTCACCGCCAACACGCCGCTCAAGGCCGGGGATATTCTGTTCCGCATCGACCCCACCGTTTATGAGGCGCAGGTTCGCGGCATCGAAGCTCAGCTCAAGCTGGCGGAGTTGCGGTTCAGCCAGTTCTCCGAGCTCCAAAGCAAGGACGTCGGGCGGGCTTTTGATGTGCAACAGCGCGAGGCCCAGCGGGATCAGCTCCAGGCAGAACTCGACGCTGCCAAATGGAACCTCGACAAGACGACTGTTCGCGCGCCGACCGACGGCTATGTCACCAACCTTGCCCTCCGCAAAGGCGCGCGCGTCAATGGCCAGTCGCCCGTGATGGCCTTCATCGACACGGCCGACACCCTCCTCGGCGCCGAGATTTCGCAGAACAACGCGCGCTACATCGAGGCTGGCCAGCCTGTCGAGGTCACGTTCAAGATGTTTCCCGGCCGGATTTTCTCCGGGAAGGTTGAGACGGTAATCCAGGCCATCGCAACCGGGCAATCGCAGCCCGGCGGGCTTGCCGTGGCGCCATCGGAGATCCTAGCGGCTCCGTTCGTGGTGCGCTTCAAGCTCGATGATCCTTCAATCGGCCTAAGCCTTCCCGCCGGAAGCACGGGCACGGCCGCCATCTACACCGACCATGTCCAGGTGGCGCATGTCATTCGCAAAGTCGTGCTCCGACAGAGCGCAATCCTGAACTACGTCAACCCGTTCTAGGCGGTTGGGGGCGCTCTCGACGTCCCAGCTTGTAAGGATTCGCGCCGGCGTCAGGCGATGACTTTCCTTCAGAACAACGCCGCTTCGAAGCGACAGCGCGATGAAGAGGCCGTAGCCGAACAGCAGCGGCGTTCGGCCTTATTCGACGACGGTCTGGCCAGCCTCTACGGCAAAATGACTACCAAAAGCTGTCTGTCGATCAGCTGTCTGGCGAGTTTATCATGCCATAGTCGTTTAGTTTCAAGGAGTTGTGGTGGTGCTGCAAGAGAGGATTGAGCTGGCCTCTTTTGTGTAGCACCCGTTGATATCTCAGCGCTTTTTCTCCCTCGCGAACATCCTTTGTGTGAAGATCGGGTGTGAGTGTCAAGGGTCCGCGAACGGCCGTGCTTAGGCGGGGAGCGGATTGGCAGGTTTCGGCCGGCCACGCTTGGAAAGCTGCCCTTCACTTGGTCGATGGGTTTCGACGGCAATGCACCCAAAAAACATTTCACGCGTCTGAGAGGATGGCATCGTCCGATGACATCTTACCAATTATCTTTACCCTTGTTTTGGATGAGCTTCTGAGCCTTTGCCGCGAGCATTGCCTTTTTCTGATCGATTAGTTCCGCCAGCGCATCTTCCAGCAGCTCGAAACAATCTAGCAGCGCCTGCGCATCGGCCTCCCCCTGGTGACTTCCGTAGTCGCCCACATGTCGCAGGGCATCTAGGGCGTCTTTGTGCCCCGGCTTCATTGTGTCGAATTCGTCAATTCGTTCTGACAAGTCGAGGGTGTGAACTTTGACTTTCTTCCCTTTGCCCTTCGTCGGCACCTTGAAATGGTCCATCAAGCGCTCCACGAAAATGCGCAGTCTGTTCGCAGCAGCAGCCTTGTCCACCCAATACAGCTCGAAACCCTTTTTCAGTTGCTTCGAACACTCAGACGGAAGATTATGAGAAATGGGAATGATGTTGGGCGCTGGGCGAACGTACCCGCAGACAAGTATGCTCTCCCAAGACTGAGTGTTCCGCTCGTAGTCATCTTGCATCCACGCCTGGCGATCGCCGCCGACCACCACAATTTCTCCGCATGTGGCAACCTCGCACTTCATAAGCGCGACAAAACGTTCAACGGTCCAGTCAGGCTCGGAGTCCTGATGGTCTTGCTCTTCTTTGGAATATTCGGTTTCTTCCCACCTTGGAAAGTCGGGCATCGTCAGTAGTGAGCCGCTTTCACATTGCGGACAGGTCCATTTAGGCAGAGCCGTAAACCCAGCATCCCACAAATCGCGTCTCATTTGCCGTACCCACTAAATCGGAGATGACGCTTGCCGCGCTTCTCGGCCGTCAACCAAATGCTCTGTGACGCGCTGCTCCGCTGAAATGCCCTGCTATCTTGGGTGACTATCGACCAGCGGCGGAGTTTGTCTTCTGCTGGCCAGCATACTTTATGTCGCAGGGGGAGCAATCGTCGTTTGCCCGAGCGGGTTAGCAAGGTCCGAGGCTGGGCTTGGAGCTGGCCAAAAAGAAAACAGACGGTCGAACGTGGGTGGGAGAACCAGCGCTGGTCCTTCTGGCAGGAAGCGTCTGCGGGACTCCATAGGCGGGTATTGGCAGCTCGCTGCAAGGATGTGGCGGCGACCCGCGCTTGCCCGTCCACGGACTCCGTACGCGCCTCTATGCGACTTCCAGTGCTCTGTACACGCTCCCCCGACCGATCCCAAGGGTCTTTGCAATCTCGGTCGGGGTCTTCCCCTCGCCGTGCATCCGCCGCACATCGTCCGCCTTGAGCTTGGCGGAAGGCTTTCTGCCGAGATACTTCCCTTCGGCCTTTGCCTTGGCGATACCTTCTTTCTGGCGTTCCAACATCATCTCCCGCTCGAACTGGGCGAAGCCTGCGAAGATGTTCAGGATCAGCCGGCCCGTCGCGTTGCGAGTGTCGACCGTCTCGCCTCCAAGGTTCAGCACGCGAAGCCCGACGCCTCGCTCTTCGAGTTCCTTCACGATTTCCCAGAGGCCGACTGTGGAGCGGGCCAAGCGGTCAACCTTGGTGACCACGAGGGTGTCGCCTTCTCGGGCGAACGACAGGGCGAGCCCGAGCTGCTCCCGGGGCGCGACGGAGGAGACGTGTTCAGCGAACAGGCGTTCACACCCAATCGCCTCAAGGTCACGTTTCTGGGCCAGTAGGCCAGCTTCCTGTTCCGAGGTCGACGTGCGTGCATATCCGACGAGCATGGTAGTCTCCGATCGTCCAGAAGGGTCTAGACCATTGAGTCGGATTGCGTCCAAAATGTCAACCCCATTCATTTGGACGAATTTTGGGGGGCTTGCGGACACGTCCGCTGGGGCAGGACCTATTGGGCACTCAAAGCAGAGTGGTGCATACGGCAAGCGGTGCCGCGCGACAGCGGTAGGCCTGCTGGCTAAGTCGAGCTTAGAGCTTCTGATCGCCTACGGCGCACTTCATTCAGACGGTCGACGAGAGTGGGGGCTTTGTTGGTCCCCATTCGATTCTGTATGAATCGCAGTTGCTGATCGTCCACGCCATAGATGTAGTGATCAGCATTCTCTACCACAGCCTGATTGATGTTTCGAACCAGTTCGGTTTGTGAGCGGTTCTTGATGTGGTCGGCATAGCCCCGTTCTTTGACCGCCAGGAAAATCTCATAAGGGCCGATAGGGAGGAGAATACAAGAATCCCAGCCCATCATATGATGCGTGTATATCAGCGGGCGATCGGAAGTCAGGAGCGAGAGCCGAGCGTGCTCGACTTTCAGCACTGACCAGTGGAACGATACCATCGCACGGGCGGCTGTTTTGTGATCCATGATCCGTCGCAAAACAGTAAAGGCACCCTTCTCAAAGAGAAGGTCGTCCGAGCTTCTGATGTATTCAAGAACCGATTCCGGGTCTCCAGCGGCTTTCGCCTCCGTGTACTTTTCCTGAAGCTCGGGAACGCCTGCCAGCCAATCCCCCTTTACGTGTTCCTTCACCTTCCGAATGTCTTCAGGCATGCGCGACATGAGACTCGCAAGGAAGCCGGCCCACGCCTCGCGCTGCTTAGCGGTGAAAGTGCTGGCGGCGTGTTGGTCGCGCATGATTTCCAGGGCTTCGGCTGCTCTGCTATCGACCGGAGAGAGGAAGGTGCGCTCAAAGGCTACCGCCTCTTCTTCAGGAAGACCTTCGATGGCATAAAGTCGCTTGATATAGCCGGTGGCGTCGGGGTGCTGTCGCTTGGGTACGACGTTGTCACGGTGCGGTTTGCTGAATTGGCATACACGTTGATCGCTCCCCGCCCACCGCTTGAGATAGAATACGGGCAGGAAGTGATGCTTATTCGGCTGGTTGGTCATGTCGAATCGATACCTACAAGGCCCAACCATATCTGCTTCGACTTGCTGCACTTGGACGGAATGCAATTCAGGTTCCTAGCGGCAAGGTGGCGGAATGCACGCGGCTCGCCCCGTGCTGCCCTCTGGCACGGGGCCGCAGGGGGGGATACCGCTCGCTCTTATCTTCATGCCCTCGGACAAATTCTGGAAACTTTTTGGGTCGCTGACCCCGGGCCTCTTGGGACCCGACGTTGATGACTACGGTCCTCCGGGGCATCGGGCCTGATCTCGGCCTCTCTTTCCCGCAGCCCTGTATGAGGAGGGTCTCATCACTCACTATGCCTGCATCAAGACCTGAGGAGTGATGAGATAGAGCCTACAGCACATGCTGTATCAGAGCCTTAAGAGAGCCTACCTACATACCTAATGAATAGGGGTATAAACTGGGTTAGTATCTAGTCGAGGTAGTTAGTTCGTGTTTGGCAGAGTTCCGCCATTTCCTAGCATCCAGCTGGCTTCTTGCCCTGCCCCCGGGGCAGGTTGCGCAGATCGCCTTCTGGTCCGACTGGAGCGCCTCCAGATCAGCGCCTAGCAGTTCCTCCTGGACGTCTGGGCGGGGTCACGCATGGCCTCTGCACTCCTTCTATCGCTCGGTACAAGCTCCCCCCCCCTGCCAATCCCCAATGCTGTCGACTGAGGTCAGGGCGCGGAGCCAGAGGGTAGGAGGCAAGCTGCAAGCCAGCCGTAGGCGGAGCTGCAGGACGGCGTGGAGAAGGAGCTGCATTCCATCCAGACCAGCGGCGGCAAGGAGACGGGAATGAACGTTGCTCGTCCGCGTTGCCTCTGCACTAGTGGCGCATGGGGAAAAATTCGCGCGCTCTTATCATCATACGGGCTGACAAAATTCTGAAAACCTTTTGGGTCGCTGACCCTGAGACTGTTGGGGCCCGATCTTGACCACGGTCTTCCGGGCATGGGGCCTGATCTCGGCCTCTCTTCCCTCAGCCCTGCATGAGGAGGGTCTCATCACTCACTATACCTGCATCAAGACCTAGGGAGTGATGAGATAGAGCCTACAGCACATGCTGTATCAGAGCCTTAAGAGAGCCTACCTACATACCTAATGAATAGGGGTATAAACTGGGCTAGCACCTAGTGCAGGGTGTTTAGTCGCGGCTTTGGCAGAGCCCCGCCATTCCCGCCCATCTAGTTGGCTTTTTGCTCAATTCCATGCAGGTGGCGCAGAGCGCCTTCAGTTCCGGCTGCCGTCCCGTCCATGATCGCCTCTAGAGCAGCGTCTAGAAGCTCCTCCTGGACGGGCGGGGCGGCGTTCTGCTTGACCTGTCGCATCGCAAGGGGGACATGGCGGACTGCCGTCTGCGCTGTACGGGAGGGCAGCGATGGGGGTAAAGCTGACCGTCGCCAAAGCGCGAGATCGCTTCAGTCTTCCAAGAGAACGATCATCACTTCAGGCCTTCCGCCATTCCAAACGCAGATCACAAGGCACGCGTCACGAACAGCCTCCCGTCCGCTTCGGTTACTTTCTACAGTGCGTTCTCTCGATCAATGCGGCAGACTCTTGGGTGGCCGTAGGCGGAGTTTGTGCAGCGTTGGTAGAGAGGTAGCCGGCGGTCTCTTCATGCCCGTCAGAGGCTCGCTCCGGGCCTTCTAGACGTCCTCTGAATCTGATCTAGGCGGCACCCCTCGGCAGTGTCTTCATGGCCTCGGACTTGGCCTTCAAAAGGCAGTGCCACACTGTCGCGTAGCAGAGCGCGACGCTAAGTCATGCGTTTTCGCCAAACTCGCCTTCAAACGCGCGACCTGCCGTTCGCGAGCAATCGACCAGCTTCCTTTGAGTGTAGTTAAGGCGCGCATACGAAGAAAGCCCGCGCAGGTTTAGCAGGACATAATCTGTGATCCTGTCTACGTCCTTTTTGGCTGCATGCTGAGCGACATAGTTCCGAATGGCGCTGCTCCCCTGCTTAGCAAAGGTAGCGGCCAATTCGCGTGCCTGAATGTCATCCGCTTGCATCGCTTCAGTGACCATGCAGCCAAGCTGTTCTGGGTCGCGCGTATAATGCCGAGCCGCCGCGACCATCAACTCGGTGAGGGCCTCTGCTGGCGGTCGGCCCGCTTTCAGATGCTTCCCAATCGGCAGAAAGTCGGTCACGCAGTAGGATTGCAGGACACGCTCAAATAGTCCCAGCTTGCTGCCATAGGCGGCGTAGAGGCTTGGCGGGTTGATCTCGAGAGCCTGCGTCAGATCGGCGATGCTGACTGCATCATAACCCCGCGCATGAAAAAGCCGTCGTGCGATCTCGATGCCTTGCTCTCGATCGAAAGCGGGCCGGCGTTGTCGGGGGGCTTTGGTAACCATCAGGGTTCCTTTTCTGGCGATTTTTATAGCGGTTCCTACAGCGATCGCAAGAAGCCTAGCCCGACTAATGTAGCGATCGCTATAAACTTCTTGCTCACGCCGATGATGGCCTTTATATAGTGATCGCTACATCAATCCACGAGAGTTAGGAATTCCCATATGTCGTTTGATCAGAAGGTCGCCATCGTAACAGGCGGTACGTCGGGCATCGGTCTCGCCATTGCGCTGGAACTCGCTTCCCAGGGAGCAAAGGTTATCATCACCGGTCGCAGCCAGAATAAGCTCGATGCGGCGTTGAAAACGTTGGGTGGCAGCGCCGAAGGCGTGGTTGCAGAGGTCTCAAGCCTCGTCGATCTCGATCGGCTCTACGCCCATGTGAAGGCTGAACTTGGTCGACTTGATCTCTTGGTCGCCAATGCGGGCGCAGGCGAGATCGTGCCCCTCGCATCGATCTCGGAAGATCACTTTCATCGTGCTTTTGATGGCAATGTGAAAGGCGTGACGTTTTCGGTCCAGAAGGCGCTCCCGCTGATGAGTGAGGGCGGAGCGATCGTCAATATCGGTTCGACTTCTTCCCTGCAGCCCGGTCCCGGCCTAAGCGTCTATGGCGGTACCAAGGCCGCGCTGCGCGCGATGGTCCGGGGTTGGGTCGTTGATATCAAGGGGTCGGGCGTTCGCATCAACATCGTGAGCCCAGGTCCGACAGAGACCGCCTCGCTCTACTCTTTCTTCGGCGACCATGCCGAGGAGGCGCTGGCCTATCTCAACGGTCGCAGCACGATTGGACGCATCGGCCAGCCGGAAGAAATCGCCCGGGCGGTCGCGTTTCTTGGCAGTGACGCTGCGAGCTACATTAACGGCACCGAACTCTTCGTCGACGGCGGCGCTTCGCAGGTCTGATCGGCCGCTTAATCACGAGATTTCGGAGACTTCGCAATGGTACGCTCCACTAGCGACGGCGCCCCCATGGGGCGGCGCACGCTCGCCCTTTGGACAATCCTTGCCGCGCAATTGATGCTGCAAATGGATTTCCTGATCGTCATTGTCGCCCTGCCACAAATCCAGCAAGACCTCGGTTTTGACCCATTGGCATTGTCTTGGGTGCCCAATGCCTTTGGACTGGCTTTCGGCGGGCTCCTGCTCCTGGGGGGCCGACTAGGTGACATACTCGGTCAGGTCCGGGCGTTTCGCACCGGCCTTATCATTTTCGTTCTTGCATCTCTGCTAGGCGGCCTTGCCCAAACGCCGACGATCTTGGTGGCAGCACGGGTTGTGCAGGGAATAGGTGCAGCGCTTGCCGGCCCCAGTGTGCTCGCGCTCGTTATGGTCCTGGCTCGCAACGACGCAGAGCGCGCCAAGGGCATGTCGTTGTTCATCGCCGTCTCGTCAGTCGGCGCTTCGGCCGGCCTGATCTTGGGTGGTCTCTTAACTCAATTCCTGTCGTGGCGCTGGTCGCTTCTGATCAACGTTCCTGTTGGCGCGGTTGTGATCTTTATGATCGGTCGACTCGTCACCGAGACGCGGCCGCGTCGCTCACGCCTTGATGTTGTCGGTGCCATCACCGCCACCCTCGGGTCCGTCGCCCTGGTCTACGGCTTTATCAGCGCGGCGGAGAGCGGCTGGCTAGATGTCACCACCTTGTCCGCTTTCGCGCTGGCGTTGGCCCTGTTCGTCCTGTTCTTCCGGACGGAGAAGAAGCATGCAGCCCCGCTACTCCACCTAGACCTTCTAAGAGATCGTGGCCGTGTCGGCGCGCTTGGCGTCATGGCGCTAATCGTCGGTATGCATTTCTCTGTCGTGTTCCTGCTCGTGCAGTACCTGCAGCAGGTCCTGGGATGGACGCCACTGTTCTCCGGACTGGCTTACCTGCCACTCACGGCGACAGTCTTCATCATCAGCCACTTCGTGCCGAGACTTATGAACGTCTTCGGCGCGCAAGCGCTTCTCGTAACGGGTAGCCTTCTGGTCGCTACAAGCCTCGTCGGGTTTGCGCTGCTCGGTGACCGCAGCGACTACTTTCCAGCAGTTCTGGTGCCTCTGCTCATCCATGCAGCCGGCATTGGACTCGTATTTGCGCCTGGGACTGTCGCGATAATGCATGGCGTCCCAGAGGAGCATGCCGGCACCGCATCCGGCTTGCTGCAAATGGATCAGCAGATTGGTGGCGCGCTCGGCATCGCGGTCATCACCTCAATCTACGCATTCGGCGCAGTACCCGGGCAGTTTGGCTCGGGCTTGCCCGCCGCCTTCATCGGAGCTGCCGTGATCGCGCTTTTCGCCGCGATCCTGGCAATGCGCACTGTCAGCCGACGTCTCCAAGCCCAGAACAGCACTGCTGGCATTCACCCGGCAAGCTGAAGCAGCCCAAGCCGACGCATCATCTCAGAAAGGATCGTCATGTCTACCAACGCCACCCTACAGCCAACCGCCCTCGAACGCCTCGTGATCGAAAGCGAAATCCGCCGCCTTCTCGCCACGTACGTCCACAACCTCGACTTTGGGAAAATCGACGCAAACGCCGACCTGCTGGCGCATGCCAAGCTCAAAGTCATCGATACCTTCGTCAGCGGCCGCGATGACGTGGCGCACTTCCTGAAGACCAACCTTCAATACCATGACGACGACACGCCTCGGACTTGGCATTCGGTGTCGAATGTTCTCATCGAGATCGACACCGTCACCACTGCGCGGTCTGTCAGTTATTTTACTGTCCACCAAGAGTTGTCGGGCCTGCCGTTGCAGCCGATCGTGACCGGGCGATATCTCGATACCTTCGAGTTGCATGAAGGGGCATGGCGTTTTGCGTCGCGCGAGGTCGATCCTCGGCTGTTCGGCGATATCAGTCGCCATGTGGCGACGACAGCTGAAAACATCACGAGCTAGTGACAGCTATGACCAACAAGCGACAGGCACTGGTCACCGGTGCCAACAAGGGTATCGGTCTGGCGATTACCAAGGGGCTTGCGCAGTCCGGCATGTCAGTGTGGTTAGGGACACGTGATCGCTCTCGCGGCCAAGCTGCCATTCAAAACCTTCTGGATGAGGGATTGGATGTCCGCTTGCTAGAGATCGACGTGGTGAATGAAGTCAGCGTCCAGCGGGCGGCGGAGGCAGTTAGTAGGGAGACCGGCGCGCTGCATGTTCTCGTAAACAACGCTGGCATCATCCTTGACCCAACGGCACCGCCTAGCAAAGTCCGGATGGAGGACGCCAAGGCGACCTTTGAAGTCAACCTGTTCGGACCTATCCGGGTCACCCAGGCGTTCATCCCGCTGCTGACTGCGGCGGAGGGAGCGCGAGTCGTGATGATGGGCAGCGGCGTCGGTTCGCTCACGCTCATTGCCGACCCCACTTCCATATACTCGAGCGTAAATCTGCTCGCTTACACCGCTTCGAAGGTTGCCCTTAACGCGGTGACCGTGTCGTTTGCTAAGGAGCTTGCGGCGTTCGGCATAAAGGTGAATGCGGTCGAGCCAGGGCACGTGCAGACGGACCTCAACGACAATACGGGCGTCCTCACGCCTGAGGAGGGTGCTGCCACGGCTATCAAAATGGCGTTGATTGGTCAGGATGGGCCTACTGGTGGCTTCTTTGGAGGTCACGGCAGACAGCCCTGGTGATCCAAGGGAACAGGTCAAGCGGCACCAGTCGCCGTGTCGCTTGCTCATGCGTGCGTTAAGGCACTGACGAAGTTTGGGGGCTTGTGGGCGACCATGAGCCCTCGGCTTCTTTGAGCCCGACGCTCTTGACCGTCGCGAAAGTGCGAGGTCGCCCGGCACCCTCTTTCAGTGCTTTGGCTGGTTCAGCGCGCAGACTCTGGGATCGCTGTAGGCGGGGTTTGTGCTGCATCGGTAGTGGGTAGCTGGCAGTCTGTTCATGCCCGCCAGTGACTCTCCCTGCGCCCGCAACGACTCCTCTGGAGGTGGCTCTAGGCCGCGTACTTCGGCAGCGTCTTGATGGCCTCGTATTTCGCCTTCAACGTCACGTCGCCATAAGCCTCGCCTGCGGTGCGGGCCGCGTGGTCTTGGATGGCATCTGCGATGCGAGGTTGGATGCCGACCTCAATGCACACGGTCTTGAAGCGGTGCCGCCAGCCATGGTTTGGCGCGACCTTGCCTGCGATCACCCCGAGGCCGTTGACCCATTCTCCCACCGAAGCCGCCACGGCATTGGCGGGGTTGACTTTGGGTGATGGCGGAAGGCCTTTGCGGGGGGCGCTGCGGGGCTTCGTCCGGTGGAACAATGGACCGGCTTTGGAAGCCGCGACGAAGGCCAAAAGGCCAAGCTCAACGAGTTGCGGGTGGAGCGGGATGTCGCGGTAGTGACCGCTCTTGACGCTGCCTGCCTCCGGGTTGATGCGTATCACTGGGACGCCATCGCGTTCGGAGAAGTCTTCCTGCCGCAACTGGCATATCTCAGCAATGCGAGCCCCGGTGAAGGCGCAGAGCCACGGTGCCCAGCGCTTTGCAGCAGCGGTCTCTTCGTATTCCTGATCGGGCCTTCGGTACTCGTTCGCCGCCTTTAGGATGTTCAGCGCCTCCTCATCCGTGAAGCCTTTCCCTCGCGTCCTGACGCCCTTGGCCAGCTTGACCTTCACGCCTTCAACGGGATTGAACGGCAGCTTCACGTTATCGACGGCCCACTGGAAGCAGGCCCGCAGCGCGGCGAGGTCGCTGTCTCGCACGGTCTTGGGTGACCTCCCTTCCACGAGGAGGCGGTAGTCTTTCCAAGCGATCAGGTCGGACTTGGTCACGCGGGTCGCATCGTCATGTTTCAGGAAGGCGACGAACTTTGCCACGATGGGTCGCCAACGCTTCTCGGCAGCAGCGCCCTGTCCGCCTGCCTTGAGTATCGCCAGATGCCCATCGATCAGGTCTGTTACCGAGAGCTTTGCGTGGGCTTTGGGCTTGGCCTCCTCGCTGGGCGGGAAGCGCCCGGCTTTGGGGTCGGGGGAGTAGTCGCCGTAGACATTTCGAACTGCGGCCTTGTTGGCGTCGACCACTGCAGCGCGCACGCTGTCCAGGAGGAGGCGACGCCCGTCGTCGTCAACGATCATGCCTTCGCGCGTCAGGACGCTGTCCGCCATCTTCCCAAAGACCGCTTCAAGCAAGGCGTACCAGTCGACGGGAGGCGTGAGGTTGGCGAAGCTCGGGGCGAGCTTGGCGAACTCCGCCTTGGTGTAGAGCAGCGGGACAATGCCAAGTCCTGCCTGATCGACGAAGTGGCGCAGCGCGGTCTTGATCTTATCCGGGGAGCCATCGGCGGCCGTGATCGTGCTTTGCATGCGTTCCGTTTCGCCGACAAGCTCCGTGAGCTTCTCATCCGTATTCCCGGCGACAATGTCGCGATAGACGATGCCTGCCAACGCCTCCGCCCGTCTGTGGGTGAGGGGCTGCGGCCCTTCGCGAACGGCTGACCAGTACCGCAGGACGGTCGCCAAGGCTGCGCTGTGCCGCGCCTTCGCTTCTGCGGGGTCGCGGGTTCGCAGGCTTGCCTCGACGAATTCCCCGACCGTGGTGGAGATCATGTCCAGACCTATAGGAAGATCGATCTTCCGGCCCTTCACCTTGGGCAGGACATCGGCAGGAACTCGCACCTTGAAACGGAGGATGCCGGATGCGGAATGTCGGAGTGGACGAGCCATTGCCAAAGCCAAGTGTGTGAGCCTTCTGTGTGAAGGCGAGGAGTTGGTAAGTGGCTGGTCTATCTCATGTTCTTGAAATTAATCAAGAAAAGGTGGTGCTGCAAGAGAGGATTGAACTCCCCGATTGTTGCCGTTACCCATTGAATTTACAGCATTATTTCGGCCGTAGTCGACGCCGTGTGTACTGGCAGGGTGGCCGTATGGCAAGGCCCTTTGCAGTCCTGACTGTTGGGTGAAGATTGGTATCCTCATCCATGATGATGCGGCTCACCGCTCAGGCGTGGCGGCCAGTGCGCTGATCTAGGGGTAACCTCTACGAGGCCAGCAGCGGCAGCCAACTCTTAACAAGGCGTTAACAATGACAGAGTCACCTTGCGCGACGGTGTTGCATTTCTGTCATAGCGCATGATCCTGCCTTCGGTAATAGTGAGTACAGGAATCGCGAGATGAGGTTCCCGCTGCTTCTGCTGGCGGCCCTGGGGTGGGCGCCAATAAAAAACGGATGTAGCTGAGCGGGCTTTAGGACTGACTTCGTACGGGCTGACGAGAAGGGGTGATCCTGCGGGGTCTACTCGGTAGCGACGAGAAGAATGGCTAAATCTCTTTGTATTACCTTTTTGGAGGTCAGAACATGAACTTTAAGACCCTTCTCCTCGGCTCTGCTGCAGCTATGCTGATGGCTGGCGGCGCTCAGGCGGCGGATCTCACGGTCGCCGAGCCGGTTGACTACGTGAAGGTCTGCGACGCTTTCGGTGCTGGCTTCTTCTACTCGCCGGGCACGGACACCTGCATCAAGATCGGCGGCTACGTCAAGTTCGGTACGTCGTTCGGCGACCGTTCGGGCGACCTCAATCTGGTAGGCAACTTCAACGGCGCCTATCCGGACAGCAACTGGGGCAACTTCTTCACGGAAGTCTCCATGCAGGCAACTGCTTCGTCGGTCACCGAATACGGTAACCTGACCGGCTTCATCGACCTGCGCGCTGCCACCAGCAACTCGCCGGGCAACAGCCAGGGCGCGACGCTCGACCAGTACATCAACAACACGACGAAGTCGGCTTACGTCGATAGCGCCTACCTCGAGCTCGGACCGCTCAAGGCTGGTTACTTCACGTCGCTGTTCGACTTCGGCCGCGGCTACAACGACACCGGCATGTTCGGTTCGGACTCGACCGTCGATCACATCCAGCTGACCTATGCCGTCAACGGCTTCGGTCTGGCGATCTCGGTTGAAGACCAGCGCGACCGTGGCCAGCTCGCTCCGGGCCTCGGCTTCGAGGGTACGGTTGAGACCCAGAATACGCCTGACGTCGTTGGTGCCGTCACCTACGCTTCGGGTATCTTCAGCGCCAAGGTTGCCGCTGCCTACACGAACCAGGCAGTTGAGCGTTCCTTCACCGGCGTTGTCCCGGCTGATGACATCTATGATGGCCAGTCGGGTTGGGCTGTCGGTGGTGGTCTCGAGCTCGCTCTTGACAACGTCTCCGCTGGCGACCGCTTCTTCGTGTCGGCTGCTTACGGCGACAACGCCAACTCGTTCACCGGCATCGCCGGCGGCACGTCGGTGGCTGGCTTCATCGGCCCCGTCCTGAACGACACGGTCGCTGCAGCTCCCGGCACCAGCTGGAGCGCGCTTGCTTCGTACAAGCACGTTTGGACCCCGGCTGTCTGGTCGTCGCTCTCGGGCGGTTACGCCAGCTACGATGGTTCCGACTACCTGGACAACATCAGCTTTGACGCTTGGCGCGTTGGCTTCACGACCGTCTACACGCCGGTCAAGGGTCTCGACCTCGTCGGCGACGTGTTTTACACCGACGTCAATGTTGACGATGACCTCAACGTAGCCAACACCGATGGTAGCGGCTGGAACTTCAACCTGTTCCTGAAGCGCTCCTGGTAATCTGACCTAAGGGTCAGTTATCGAAGGCCCGGCGGAGAAATCCGTCGGGCTTTTTTTGTTTGCGGCAGTGAAGATGAAGAAGTTCGCAACGGTAACTGTGGCTGGTCAGAAGCTTGAACTGGACGCGCCAGGCCTCAAGATCCATCGGAAGGTAGGTCGCGAGCCCTATGTTATCTGGAATGCGCCTCCCCTCGCTCTCGCGGCGGGTTTTCTCCCTAAGTCGGTCCGCCTGCATCCCAACTGGAACGACCCGAGCGATTTTGAACGTATTGCCGCGGCTTGTCGGGACATGCAGCAAAAGGCATTGACGTGGCTTACTGGCGGCGAAGTCCATGCCACAGTGCCAATCCCAGGTTCCTTGGGTGCGCTGGTCGATCTCTACCAGACGGCGAATGACTCGCCCCTTCGTCAGGTCAAGGCAAGCACCGAAGCGACCTATAGGCGCTGGCTGAAGCTGCTCTCACCGTTTGTCGCAACCCCTCTTGCCGAGATTGATCGTGTCCTGCTCATGGAATGGTTCACGGAACTGGGCACCCCGGTCGCTGCGGATGCTTCCCCGCGTGACCGTCGCGCGAGTTCGGGGATCCAAATACTCAGGTTACTGTTTCGGTTTGGTGCCGGGGCCAATGTTGATCCATGTGTGCACCTCTTCGAGCTGGCGATGGATCGCGAGTTCGACATGAAAGTCGCACGGCGCGAGCCGATGACTTATGAGCTGGCGTCACGCTTTATTGACTACGCGTTATCTGTCGGAGAGGCGCGGATAGCCTTGGCCCAAGCTTGTCAGTCGGAGCTTGGCCTCCGTCAGGCCGAAGTTATCGGGGAGTGGACCCCTATTGGGAATGCGAGCGAGGTTGGCCCGGGCGATATCATTTTTCAGCGCCAGCGTTGGGGGGGCGGGCTCACTTTCGAAATGCTCGACGGGCAGCGCTTAGTCCGAGGGAGTGACGAGGCGGAACTGATTGGTGACTTAAGGGAGTGTCCGCTCGTGGAGCTCTGTCTTCTGGCGATAGCCGAACGAAGAGGCCCTTTCGTCGTAAGAGGCGACGGTCGCCCGTTCGACCGTTTTACCTTCTCAAGACATTGGCGGGCAGTCGCTACGGCAGCAGGTATTCCTCCTGATGTGTGGAACATGGATAGTCGCAGGACTGCCGGTGGATGCTAGCGTGCCGGAACCGGGCAGGTAACCCAGGTCACCGCCAAGGGGCGGCGATCCGCTGAACGCGTCCCATCACAAACTGTCGTGGCCTCGTCGCCAGAGGCCGGCATGAGTTCGGTTTTGTTTTTCCCAGAGAAATGTGAGCCTGCACCTCGACGCGCGTCGAAACGTATCTCCCCCCATGCCGCCCCTCGGGCCCCATACAGCGGGGCACGATTGGCTCGGTGGTTGTATGAGCTCTTCATGGGTCGTCGGGCGCACCCATGGCGATGATGCGGCGCTGGCCGACGAGCGCGCATCGGCCGCAGATCGACACCCCAAGTAGCAGCCCGAACGTCTTCTCCCGAGGTCGCCGAACCACGTCATGCGAGGGGCATACGGAAAACCCCTCTGAAATACCCGTCGCAAAGCCTAGGCAATCCCGTCCCTCCGAGGCATCAATCATCACGTACGTAAAACACTTGATTTTGGTATGAGTTGCCGTCTAGGTTCTGGTCACAGCACGGACGCCACCGTGCCCCGGCAAGGAACCTAGCATGACCAAGCGTGTCGCCCTCTACCTCCGCGTCTCGACCTCCGGCCAGACGGTCGAGAACCAGCGCCGCGAGCTTGAGGCTGTCGCCCAGCGCCATGGCTGGCAGGTGGGCGCTACCTTCGAGGATGCCGGCATCTCGGGAGCCAAGGGGCGGGACAAGCGCCCAGGACTTGATGCCATGATGAAGGCAGTGGCTCGCCGCGAGATCGACATCATCGCCGCTTGGAGCGTGGACCGCCTCGGCCGCTCGTTGACCGACCTTCTTACCTTCCTGGGCGAGCTTCATGCCAAGAGTGTCGACCTCTACCTGCACCAGCAGGGCCTCGACACGTCGACGCCAGCGGGCAAGGCGATGTTCCAGATGATGGGCGTGTTCGCCGAGTTCGAGCGCGAGATGATCCGCGAGCGGGTCAACGCTGGCCTCTCCCGCGCCAAGGCCAACGGCGCCAAGCTGGGCCGCCCCGCCAAGGGAACGGAGAAGGACCGGAAGAAGGCGGCCGAATGGGCCAGCGTTCATGCCGCCGTGCTAGAGGCGAGAGCAGCCGGCAAGGGCAAGGTGAAGATCGCCAAGGAATTCCGTATCGGTGTCAGCACGGTCGATAGGATCGTGAGAGAGGCGGCTTCGGCCCCATGATTTTGCCGGCAGATCAGATCCACCATCCACTGGAGGCGCGACAGGTCGCGGGGAGGCATCTCGCTTTCGGTGCCGCTTCGTCCTCGGGATCCAGAACTTGGCGTGGAGTTCACAGCTCGTGACATGTCGCATGCCGACAAGTTCACGGTGGGCATCATGGCCATTGTCGCTCACAAGGAGCGTGAGGCCATCTCCCAGCGCACAAGGAGGCCCTCGGAGCGGTGAAGCCGCGAGGCGTGAAGCTCGACAACCCGAATGGTGCGAGCCATCTCCTTTGCCCAGGCAATGAGGTCGTTGCGGCGCTTAGGGAGGGCGCACAGAGGCCCATGCGGACGCGCTGGCAGGACGATAGCGGCGCTGCGGGAACGCAGCGTGACCAGCGCTAACGGCCTCGCAAAGGCCCTCAACGATGCCCATATCGCGACACCTCGAGGGGGCGCTGGACGGCCCGTAGCGTGCTGAACGTGATGGCGCGGCTGTAGTGCAACGTGCGACACGCCTATCCGTATCAAAGGCTAGACTTGAGGCGCTCATCAGTTCCAAGGGTTCCAAGGAATGCATCAAACCGCCCCAGCCTACGCAAGGCCACAAGAGAGGGTCCACCGCTTCCTTCTGCGCCCCGAACATCCGAGGGGGTGCAGCCGAAATGAAACTTGAAGGTTCGAGAAAACGTTGATGCGTCGTGAAAGCCGAAGCCCGATGCAATCACACTGATAGGTCTTGGATCTCCGGCTTCCAGAGCGTGACGAACGGCTTCCACCCGCTGTCCCCGGAGGTACGCGTCCACGCCCCCTAGTCCATCAAACAGGCGATAGAGACTGGATCGGGAAATGTGGAACGCGCGACACAGGTCCGACGTGCTCAAGGCGGGAGATGTGACGTTCGCCGCTATGTACTCTTGGATCCGCGCGAGCAGTATCGCATCCACAGTGGGACGTGCCAGTTCAAGTCGTTCGCGGGAGGGCGACAGGCCGAGAAGCATCATTGCCTTCAACGCATCCCGTAGCGCGACCGGATCCGCATGGAGCCCCTCTTGGAGCCGGGTCTGGAGTGTGAGGACGAAATCAATCAACAGTCCTTGGACGCCATGACCCTCAATCGGTGCCTTAACGGCATCCAAAACCCCAGGGGTCTCACGGAAGATGTCGCGCGGGACGAACATGCTGACGACATGCGTATCCGCACCGGAGCCCATGAACGACCGCCCCAGTGATGAGACCGCCATCTGGCGCGATTGATAGGCATTCCCGATGGCGTCACGAATAGGCATCATGAGAGACCAATGGTCCGCAGCGGGTCGCTGGACATTACTCCAGGTCCGGGTATGTCCTTGGCCAGGCATAGTCATCGAAGCGATGCTGATGCCGCCCACGTCCCATGCTTGCAAGGTGGCGGCAAAGCCTGGCTTCTCGCCTTCATCTCGCGGTCGAGAAACATCGATGGTCTGCTCCATCGCGCCGTGCCACGCATCAAACTGAAGCCCGATAGGCTCGGCGCCAGTTGAAAAGCGGAATGACTCGATCTGGGCTTGGGGGGGGCTATCAGGCTTTGACCGTGGGCCTGGACGGCTGGCATTATGCGGCACTTGCTAGTCTCCCCGCCCCACTCGTCGCAGGCGCGTGCTAGGCGAGCCTTTGAGTCAGGCCCGTCTTCACCAAGTCGGCACCTTCTCGCATACAATGAAGTCGACGCTCTCGGCTAGGCCAAGAGCGCCGCTAGGTTGCCACCGGCTAAGACGTGCGGCTACGAAAGCCAGCTTACCGGCGGCAGCGAGCAGTGTAGATGTTGCCGTTTCGATCACGATACTGGCAATCTCCGTTCCGCAGGTTGCGTACCAGGACGCCACCAAGCGCGCCGGCACCCGCACCGATCACCGCGCCTCGGCCGCCGCCCGCGATGCCACCGATCACTGCACCAGCGCCTGTGCCAACGGCCAGATCCCGTTCTGTAGTCGTGCACCCGCTCAGTGCACCGATAGCTACGATGGCGACAATGACTTTCAACATCTGAACTGGCCCAGCTTTCATGAGAGCGTTTAAACAGTGAATTCCTAATCATAGGCAGCTTTAGGTGGCAAGTGGCAACGCCAGGTAGCAACGCTACGTCGGGGAAAGTGCCCAGCTTCCTTCCGTCGAGTGCTCGTGCTGCGTGCGCATGATCCTCACGCAACCTATCAGCTAGCACTGCCCTGCTTGATCCCGAGATATTGCCGCTTGTATTGGCGTGAGCACCGGAGTTGCCACAGGCCGAGGCAGGCATCGCGTCTTCGGCAACACGCGGAGCCCGTCGCCTCGGGCGTGGAGTTCGCCGTGGGTATCATGGCTATGGTCGCTCAGAAGGAGCGCGAGGCCATCTCTCAGCGCACGAAGGAGGCCCTTGCAGCGGCCAAGGCGCGAGGCGTGAAGCTCGGCAATCCGAACGGCGCGATCCATCTCCGGGCCTCGGCAATCACGCTGCCGCTGCTGCGCTCAGGGAGGGCGCACAGGACCGCGCGGACGGGCTGGCAGGGACGATAGCAGCGCTGCGGGAACGCGGCGTGGCCAGAGCCAACGGGCTCGCAAAGGCCCTCAACGAAGCCTACATCGCGACAGCTCGCGGGGGACGCGGGACGGCCCGTAGCGTGTTGAATGTGACGGCGTGGCCGTAGTCGCGGGGGTGTGCGCATCTTTGCGCAGACTCCCTACGTTTACCCGCAGGACGGCCAGAGGTACCCGCGCGACGTCGAGCGCTGGCGGATGAAGTGGGGTCACTCCCCACTTAAGGTCCGTGGCCTCTCCCTTATCAGCGCGAGCGGGCCGCTCCTCAGATCTGAGGGATGGGGGTGCTCAAATTTGAGCAAGCCCTCTACGTCCGCACAGCGGATGTCTCCAATTTTGGAGATACCCTTGCCCTCCCAGCGCCCTGAGCGCGGATGGTCGTCTTCACCCGTGATGGTGAGGTGTTCGCCGACAGCCGCGACGTGGCCGCTATTTCCAGCGGCGCCGTCCTTCGGGACATTGGCGCGCTGACATCGACCACTTCCTCACGTGCCCTCAATCTTGAGGAGACATGGCCAAGCGTGCCCCAACTCGACACGACCACCGCCCCCGTTGCACTCCCAGCCCGCTATGCGCGGCAGGTCGTCTTCTCCCGCCATGGCGAGGTGTTCACCAAGTGCCGTGACGTGGCAGAGTACTTCGGGAAGCTCATGCGTACTTACTCCACGACATCGACTTGATGGTCTCGGACGCACCCGAGGCATCATCCAATTTTGGGTTGTCCAGTATTCTGAGGCTTGGTCGCATGTGTCCCCAGTTTTGGGGAGACATGGGCGAGCGCGGCGATGCTGCGTGGTGGGCGCCCCCGCCGTTTCTTCACGAAGTATGGCCTGTCGAATAACCGTTACCTCACGGTGCCCGGCATTGGCCGTTTGATCCGGGGAGATGGTGGCCCTTGGCTGATATCATCGCGTTCAAGGGAGCTCTCTAACAAATTGTTTGAGTGGTCCCGGCAGCCGCGTCGCCTTCGGCCGCAGTCTTCCTGACCCGCAAGGGCGTGAAACTGCTGCTCATGGCCTCGACGAAGCCGCAGGCCGAGGAGTTCCGCGCGTGGCTGGCGGGTGGTGTTGTCCCGACCATCGCGGACCCAAGCGGCTATCCCCTGAACGGGGCCGCTCGGGAGACGGCTCACGCCGATATGCGGACCGCGCTGCGGATGCCTGAGGCGATTGGGGACCACCTATGGACCCTTGAATAGGGACCACTCTAGGAGGGGGCACGATAGATGAGAGGAGGGGGATTGATGGAGGTGGTCTTCTCCATGAGCTTCCCCTCCGATGGACTATCCGAGATACATTAAAGAGGAGACCTCCGATTACCCACCACCAATAGACCACTGAATACCCCCCACCCTAGGAGAGGGAAGATAGGGGGAGGAGAGGAGGGAATGATGGTGGACTATGCCCGATAGATGGACCTCAAGTGGACCTCTCCCATTGACTATCAGTGACACCGAGAGGGAACGCCGCCGACATTCATCCACCGATGGTCCCCACGGATGAGCATTCGTCGTCCGCGGCTGCGCTCGTCCCCCTGTCGCTGTTCTTTTGCTCATGGCGTATCGGGCACGCCCTCGACAGCCCCCAGGACACACGTCATATGCACCCGCTAGGACCTTCCGGCAGCACTCCGAGGGTCCGTTTCCGATGCGGCCACCGCAGGAACCTCATGACGCCTGAACGACACCGCTGGTTTGATAATTGGCTCGGCGCACAAGGCCCCACGCTGCGCCAGCTTGTTGCCGAGATCACGGCAACTGTCGATCAGCACGAGCGATTAGCGGGAAGCCGCACGCGTCAACGCCGCGAGAGCGATCTGCGGCACCACCTCGCCGCCGTGGAAACAACTGTCGCGAACCTTGCCTATGCCGTGGTCATGCCCCCGGACACCGGCCGTGTGGCCATCCTCACCGGTAACGGCAGGAAGGGCGGAACGCGCTATGATAACCCCGCCCTCGGCAAGCCCTTCCGGGGACTCCTGAGCCGCCTTGGTGACCTTGGGGTGGTGCGGTGGGTGAACTCTCCGCAACGCCGTGAGGCGTCTTCTCTGGCCCCCACAGAGTCGTTCTCGCGGACGGTGCGGGCAGCGGGGATTGATCTGGCTGACTTCTGTCGTCAGGCTGAGGAGGAGTTGGTCATCTTGTCCCGCAAGACTCGTCAACGCGTCAGCGACGGAGTGGTGACTGCCCGGACGCTGGTAGATTACGACGATACGGCCGAGTCCATCGCCATCCGGGATACCGTGCGCGGCCTGAACGCCTTCCTTGGAGAGGCCGACATCACCTTCGTCGACGATGGCAATGGTCCTGTCGACTCGCATAGCCGCGCCATGGCCCGTTACTTCACGCTGGTGGACGGTGACGGAGAGCCCCGGTTCGACCGTAATGGGCGGCTCTTCGGCGGCTTCTGGCAGAACCTCAGGACGGACCGGAGGCAGGGGATACGGATCGAGGGGGAGTCGGTCACCAATCTCGACTTCTCCTCCATGTTCCCTCGGCTGGCCTATGCGTCTGCCGGGGCGACCGCGCCGGATGGCGACCTCTATTCCATGTCCGGCCTGGAGGGGCACCGCAGGGCTGTGAAGATGGCGGTGAACTGCCTTCTCATGGACGACTTTCACCGCTCCACATGGCCCTCGGAACTGGTGACGAGCACAGATGATGGTGATGCAACGGCCATCCTACCGCCCGGCTGGACCGTCAAGCGGACCAAGGACGCCATCCTCCATAAACACCCGGCGCTTCGTCCATGCTTCGGCGTAGGCCTCGGCCTGACGCTCATGCACACCGAGAGCCAGATCCTCGTTCGTGTGCTGGAGGAGATGAAGGCGAAGAAGCTGGTTGCTCTTGGCCTCCATGACGGCCTTCTCGTTGCCCGCTCACGGGCTCATGAAGCGAGGCTGATGATGGAGGTGGCATCTCGCGAGGTCACGTCCACGGGCATCCCGGTCACCGTGCAGGCGTGACCCTCTCCGCCCCCTCCTACCACCTATAAGACCCGTAAGATCCCGACTCCCTGACAGCTGCGCACACGCCGGGGAAAGCTCACGAATCGGGCAGGTGGGCATGCACTAGTCCATCGCAGGGATCATCGCTTCATGCTGATGCAATGATCCCGCCGACTCCCGCCCGGTGATCAGCGCGCTCGGGCAAGGGTTGCGGGCATGCGCCTCGGGGCTCAGAGGAGCTCGCAGAGTGGTATGGCGGGCTTTTCTGGTGCGCACCCACGCCCCGCAGCTAACGAGTCCTAAGGTGTCTCCTGACGCCTCCCAGACGCTAACGCTGATGATGGGCAGGCCGGGCAGCCCTTGAGGGTGGTTCATCCCACTTACAGGCGACCGGGTGCATCCTTTGGAGCGGCGGCGGTGGGGGCTTCCAGCGCGTATTCTGGGAACGCCTCAAGCGCTGCCGCCTTCGTTGCCAGCGAGACGGTGCCGTACTTGCGGCCTTGGGTGGCTTGAGCGTGCCCACAGATGGCGTCCGCAACCTTCTCCGTCATCCCGCCGTCGAGGGCGATGGCTTTGAATGTGTGTCGCCATGAGTGCGATGGCGAGATCTCAGGGTCATTCACGCCGATTGCGCGCACCCACTCTCCCAATCGCCCGCGCGATGTATCGATACCTCGCCTTATAGCGTCAGCGTCGTTGCCCGTGACATTGACGAAGAGGTGACCCGCTTTTGCGTTCCGGACGAAGTCAAGCAGGCCCTCAGCGACGAGGCAGCGATGGATGGGAGTTCTGCGACCCTTGCCCGTCTTCACAGTGCCTGCACTGCCACGGACATGGAAAAAGGGGATGCCGTCTTCGCTGCTGAAGTCCTCTTTTCGCAACTGGATCGCCTCGCCGGGCCTTACGCCAGAGTAGGCACAGATCCATGGCACCCAGCGAATAGTGTTCAGGAGAGCATCCCCCCGGCCTCCCGGCTCAGCGTAGATGGTCCTCGTGGTGTTGAGGATCGTCCGACACTCGGGCGGATGGAAGTCTCGGCCCTCACGGTCCCGGTCCTCCTCAGTGCCCCTCCGCTCGCGTCGCAGGCCCGCCAGTGGGTTTGCTTTCAACCAGCTGCGCTTGTGAGCGAAGGTAAACATGCGCTTCACGGCTGCAAGATCAACCTTGCTCGCGGATGTCGCTGAGATACCCGCTGCAACGCGATGGTCCGCAAACAGCGTTGCATCGCCGGGAGTGACCGTCTCCATGCCACGGCTTTCGATGAAGGCGTCGAAGGCCTTGATGGCTGGCTCCCAGCGCCGGACCGTGGACGAAGCAGGAGTGATAGTTGCTTTGAACTTCGCCCAGACATCGAGGATGTTGAGGCCGAGGCTGGCAGGATTTGCAGAAGCGCTTCCGGGCGGTGTAGGCGCTGGGGACCGCAAGGGTGCAAGTGCAGCACCTGGGTCCGGGAAACGCGCTGCCTCCGGGTCAGGCCGGAAGTCCCCCTCGCTGAACCGCTTCATGAGTTCGCCGCGTTGAACGAGAGCGCGGTCGATCTCCTCGATCAGGGCAGTCCTGGACTCGGGATGCGCCACGATGTGGAGCTTCGCCAACTCGAGATCGACTTGCGGGCCGACCCACTGCTCCAGCTTGCCCTTGGCGCGGGCTTCGGCGTGCAATCTGAGGGCATGCCTCCAGATGCCGACTTCTCCCGGCTCGTTACTGAGCTCTTCCAGATTGTCGTTGTAGACCGTGCCCGCGATAGCCACGACCTGCCGCCGACTGAGTCGCATCGGACCGGCCACAACGGCTTGGAGATGGGCTGACAGGGCAGCGGAAGCGGCTGTGTAGCGTGTCTTCGCTTCGCTCGGTTCGCGGGTGCGCAGCGATGCCTTGGTGATGTCTCCAACCCGCACGGCGACATGCTCATCGCCGACCGGCAGCATCGCGGTCGTGCCCTTCACCTGCGGCAGTAGGGCGCGCGGGACACGCTTGCGGAGATAGAAAATTCCGGAGTCGGGATCACGCCACGGGCGGGCCATCTGAAGCACCATAGTGTACCGTTCCTGTGTCCAAGTGGAACGGCCGAACCCCTTGTGGGGCAATAACTTATGTAAAATCAAGGGGATGAGTGGTGCTGCAAGAGAGGATTGAACTCTCGACCTCACCATTACCAATGGTGTGCTCTACCACTGAGCTACTGCAGCGCCGGCGGGTGAATTTCCCGGACGGCGGTTTACTGCCACAGTGGGGCGGTGGGATCAAGCGCCTCGCGCTCCACTTCCCAGCCTTTCGTGCTGGAAACGCGAATTCGACCAAATAAGTGCCAAAAACGGCCCGCCGGACCAAAGTCATCCACAGGCACACGCGCCGCTTCGAGCCCAAAGCCGTCGAAACACCGATTTGAGTTTTCGTATTGGAGTGTGTCCTTGGGGCGTGCCGGCCGCACGTGGTTTCGGGCTGGCCGCCCCCGACTTCTGCCGACATTGGCGACGCTCGATCCTTGATTATCGTTCGTATGCCGGGATCTCGCGAAGTTCCACATCGTTGCGAGCCCCGCCTCAGGCTTCGATATGCTGGCAACCAGCCACGAAACGCGATCGAAACGAGCCGATTGCGTCTCAAAAACAGACTAGGCGGAAATGGCTTTGAACGAAGCGGGTGTCGCGGCCTATATGAACGCTAGACCTCTCTTTTGATGTCGTTTGCATTGCGACCAGATCCAAGTCCGAGCTGCCATGACCCGTGACCCTGCCAACAAGACGCCACTTCCGACGAACGCCAGCGTGGCGGTCGAAACAGCATCTGTGCCGACCTTGGCCCCAGAGCCTGACAGCGCGACCCAAAGGGCGGAAGGTCTGGAAGCGGCCGAGCCGAACGCGGCTCACAAGGCCTCTGTCGCCCGCGCCGCAAAGGCGCGCGAGGATCGGCTTGCGGCGGCGCTGCGCACCAATCTTTCCCGCCGCAAGGCCGCCGCCAAGGCCTCTCGCGAGGGCGAATAGCGCCTCGCACAAGGGTGAATAGCGCGATCCCGCCAAATCACACCGCCCCGCCTCCGGCTTTTCCTTGTATCGGCCTCATTCCTGCATTAGAGCGACAGACCATTCGGGGTGGGGCACATCTTCACGGATCGCCGCCGCTCGCTCCCTTCGCTTCGGAAAGGCTTGGCTGCTCATGGACAGAATCCGCATCGTCGGTGGCGCTCGTCTGAACGGCACAATTCCGATCTCCGGCGCCAAGAACGCCGCGCTGCCGTTGATGATCGCCAGCCTGCTGACCGACGAGACGCTGACGCTGGCCAACCTGCCGCGCCTCGCCGACGTCGCGCAGCTGAAGCGCATCCTAGGCAATCACGGCGTCGACATGACGGTGTCCGGCAAGCGCCTCGGCGAAGCCGAGCTTTCCGGCGAGACGGTGCATCTGACCGCCCGCACCATCGTCGACACCACCGCGCCCTATGAGCTGGTCTCCGCCATGCGCGCGAGCTTCTGGGTCATCGGCCCGCTGCTGGCGCGCGAAGGTTTTGCAAAAGTGTCGCTGCCGGGCGGTTGCGCCATTGGCACGCGTCCCGTCGACCTCTTCCTCGAGGCGCTGCAGACCATGGGAGCCGAGATCGATATCGAGGGCGGCTATGTGATTGCCCGGGCACCAAACGGCTTGAAGGGCGCCCGCGTCGTCTTCCCGAAGGTGACGGTCGGCGCGACGCATGTGACGCTGATGGCGGCGACGCTCGCCAAGGGTGAGACGATCATCGAGAACGCCGCGCGCGAGCCGGAAGTGGTCGACCTGGCCGAGTGCCTGATCAAGATGGGCGCCAAGATTTCGGGCGCCGGCACTTCGACGATCCGCATCGAGGGCGTCAGTCGCCTGAATGGCGCGCGCCATTCGGTCATGCCGGACCGTATCGAAGCCGGCACCTATGCCATGGCCGTCACCATGACTGGTGGCAATGTTCTGCTGGAAGGTGCGCGTGCCGACAGCCTGCTCCGGCCGATCGAGATCCTGCGCGAAGTCGGCGCCGAGATCACCGAGACCAATGAAGGTCTGCGCGTCTATCGCAATGGCGCCGATCTGCAGCCGGTCAATATTTCGACCGAGCCGTTCCCGGGCTTCCCGACCGACCTGCAGGCGCAGCTGATGGCGCTGGTGACGCGGGCCGAGGGCACCTCGGTGATTCGCGAGACGATCTTCGAGAACCGCTTCATGCACGTCCAGGAACTCGCCCGCTTCGGCGCCGAGATCCATCTCGATGGCCAGAAGGCGACCGTCGTCGGCGTGCCGCGGCTGAAGGGGGCGCCGGTGATGGCGACCGATCTGCGCGCCTCGGTGTCGCTGGTGATCGCCGGCCTCGTTGCCGAAGGCGAGACGATCGTCAACCGCGTCTATCATCTGGATCGCGGCTTCGAGCGGCTTGAGGACAAGCTGTCGCGCTGCGGCGCGACGATCGAGCGGATTACCGGCTGAGCCCGGCGCGAATCGCGATTGGGAGTGGCGTGGTGCAATTGACCTGTTGCGCTGGGGCCACACACTCCCTACCTGTCGGTTCAAGTAAACAGGCCGACAGGTGTTCTCATGGATCAGCTTAAACTCGCCGCGTTCGACGCAGAAGACCTCGCCGTCGTATCCGCTCATGTTCAGGATGCGGTACTGAAGGTTGGCGACATCGCCTTCATTCCGAAGGAGAAACGTTTTGCCGGCGTCATCAATCGTTTCGTCTGGGAAAAGCAGCCGGAAGGCAATGCGCGCAAGAAGAACTGGGAGCGTCGTCGTTCCGGGTTCCATTTTGACCGCGTACTCGCTGTTCGTTCGACCGGCATAGATCGCAGCCGACCCGACGCCGTGCTCGACCTTCTCGCCATCGGCTTTGAGGCGAGCGATGAACCGGCCGGCACCATCACGCTGATCTTCGCTGGCGGCGGCGCCATCGCGCTCGATGTCGAATGCATCGAGGCGGCGGTCCGCGATCTCGGTCCGGCCTGGGCTACCCAGTGCTGCCCCGAGCATAGCCTGGACGAGAAGATCGCCTGAGTGGATTGCGCGGCCCAAAAGGCTGCGCAAGACCCGGATCGCGCCTGCGGCCTTTCCTGCCCGCCCGAACCGCGCTAGAGACGTCGCTCGCATTTGAGGAGCCGACGTCTTGGCCATTCGCCTGTCCCAAACCGATCTCGATTTCGAAGCGCGCTTCCGGGCGCTGCTCGCCGCCAAGCGCGAGGTGTCGGAAGACGTCGACGCCACCGTGCGCGGTATTCTCGCCGATGTGCGGGCGCGCGGCGATGCGGCCGTGCTCGACTATACGGCGCGCTTCGATCGTCTGGAGCTGACCGCCGGCGCGATGCGCATCTCGGACGCTGAGTTCGAGGCGGCCGACAAGCTCGTCGACGACCGCACACGCGCCGCCCTCGTCCTGGCGCGCGATCGGATCCAGTCGCACCACGCCCGCCAGAAGCCGGTCGATGATCGCTACACCGATGCGCTCGGCGTCGAGCTCGGTTCGCGCTGGACGGCGATCGAGGCGGTCGGGCTGTATGTTCCGGGCGGCACCGCTTCCTATCCAAGCTCCGTGCTGATGAACGCCGTGCCGGCCAAGGTCGCCGGTGTCGATCGGCTGGTCATGGTCGTGCCGACGCCGGACGGCGTCATCAATCCGCTGGTGCTGGTCGCGGCCCGCCTTGCCGGCGTCGACGAGCTTTACCGCATCGGCGGCGCGCAGGCTGTCGCGGCGCTCGCCTATGGCACGGACACGATCCGGGCTGTCTACAAGATCGTTGGCCCCGGAAACGCCTATGTCGCGGCGGCGAAGCGCCAGGTGTTCGGCACGGTCGGCATCGACATGATCGCGGGTCCGTCGGAAGTGCTCGTCATCGCCGATGGCGACAATGATCCGGATTGGATCGCCGCGGATCTGCTGGCCCAGGCCGAGCATGATACCGCCGCGCAGTCGATCCTGATGACCGACGATCCGAAGCTGGCCGATGCGGTCGAACTGGCGGTTGAGCGGCAATTGAAGACCTTGCCGCGCGGAGAAACTGCCGCGGCGAGCTGGCGCGATTTCGGCGCCATCATCGTCGTTGCCTCGCTCGATGATGCCGTGCCGCTGTCCGACCGCATGGCGCCGGAGCATCTCGAAATCGCTGTGGCCGATCCCGAGCCGCTGGTTCAGAAGGTCCGCAATGCCGGCGCCATCTTTGTCGGCCGCACGACGCCGGAAGTGATCGGCGACTATGTCGGCGGCTCCAACCATGTGCTGCCGACGGCACGTTCGGCCCGCTTCTCGTCGGGGCTGTCGGTGCTCGATTTCATGAAGCGCACGTCGATCCTGCGTACCGGGCCGGAGCAGCTTCGCGTGCTCGGTCCGGCGGCGATCGCGCTGGCCGAAGCCGAGGGGCTTGGCGCGCATGCGCGCTCGGTGGCGATCCGGCTCAATCTGTAGCAGGATCGAGCCGCTGATCGATGAACGCGGAACCCGACATGGCCCAATCGCCCGAGCCCGAGATTGTCGGCAAGCTCGTTGCCGTTGATCTCGACGGCGCGACGCTCGGTCGTGCTTCCGCCGATGTCGATCACGAGCGCCAGATCGCCATCTACGATCTGGTCGAGGACAATCGCTTCACGCTGCCGGATCATCCTTCCGGCGGCTATCGGCTGCATCTGGCCATTCTGGAAAACCGGCTGGTCTTCGATGTACGGGACCAGAACGACGCGCCGCTGATCCTGCATGCGCTGTCGCTGACACCGCTGCGCAAGATCGTTCGCGATTATTTTCTCATCTGCGACAGCTATTACGCGGCGATCCGCACGGCGACGCCGAGCCAGATCGAGACAATCGACATGGGCCGGCGCGGCGTGCATGACGACGGCTCGCATCTGTTGATGCATCGGCTGGCCGGCAAGATCCTCGTCGATTTCGAGACGGCGCGACGGCTGTTTACGCTGGTCTGCGCGCTGCACTGGAAAGGCTGAGCCTTGGTCGAAGCCGATGCTCCGGGCGTGTTCCAGCCCCGCGATGCGCGGCCCCCGGCCTCGGTTCTGTTCGTTTGCGGCATGAATGCGATCCGCTCGCCGATGGCGGCGGCGATCACGGCGCAGCTGTTTCCCCGTCTCTATGTCGCCTCGGCCGGCGTGCGCAAAGGCGAGCGCGATTCGTTCGTCACCGTGGTGATGGAGGAAAGCGGCCTCGATCTGGCGCGGCATCGGCCTCACGCGATCGAGGAACTCGAAGATACGAATTTCGATCTGGTGGTGACACTGTCGCCGCAGGCGCATCACCGCGCGCTGGAGCTGACGCGCACCATGGCCGTGACGGTCGAGTACTGGCCGACCCCCGATCCGACGCTGGTCGAAGGCACGCGCGAGCAGATCCTCGATGCCTATCGCGACGTGCGCGACCAATTGCGCCGGCACATCAAGGATCGTTTCGGCTGGGTCCCGCTTCCGGGCGGGTAGGGGAGGCCGGGCAGCGTCGCGACGACCGGGCAGGGCGCTCGCGCACTGTTTCCTTGAACGGCCAATTCGGCTACGTTCCGCCGCTCCGCCGCAAGCCGCGCGGCTTCAGCCATGCCGCCTCGCGGCGTCCTCAGACCCATCGACCGGACGGAAGAATGACAGGCACTCCCAAACTCCTGCTGGCCTCGGGCAGCCCGCGACGGCTGCAGCTTCTTGCCCAGGCAGGCCTGGAGCCGGACAGTCTCCTGCCAACCTCCGTCGATGAGAGCCCGCTGAAGAACGAGTTGCCGCGCAGTCTCGCCAAGCGGCTCGCCCGCAGCAAGGCGGACGCGGCGCGCGCCATGGCGGCGCGTACGCCCGAATTCGCCGATGCCTACATCCTCGCCGCCGACACGGTCGTCGCGGTGGGGCGGCGCGTCCTGCCCAAGGCCGAGTTCCACGACCAGGCGGCGGAATGCATCCGCATGCTTTCCGGTCGCTCGCACCGGGTCTACACGGCCGTCTGCCTGCTGACGCCGAATGGCGCGGTCCGCCAGCGCCTTGTCGAGAGCAAGGTGCGCTTCAAACGCCTTGGCCGGCAGGAAATCGAGACCTATCTCGGTTCAGGCGAATGGCGCGACAAGGCCGGCGGCTATGCGATCCAGGGTCTTGCCGGCACCTTTGTCGTCAAGCTGGTCGGTTCCTACAGCTCGGTCGTCGGCCTGCCGCTCTACGAGACGATCGCGATGCTGGACGGAGAGGGTTTCCCCGTCCGCAAGGGCTGGCTCGGGCCGGCCTGAGGAGGGATAGACGATGACTGCACCCAAAAAGCCCGCCGGGCGGAAGCTCGTGGCCGACACGCCGGCGGTTGCCGAAATTCTGCCGCTGCGCGCGCCACGTCCTTGCGCCAATTGCAGCAAGGATACGGTTCGCGCCTTCTATCCGTTCTGTTCGAAGCGCTGCAAGGATGTCGACCTGCATCGCTGGCTGTCTGGGGCTTATGCCATTCCGGTCATCGAGCGCGACGCTGGCAGCAGCGAAGACGACTGAGCCGGCGTCGGTTTCGCGCCGGCTTGGCTCCGTCTCCCGGTAGCCCCTCGCGCTTCGCCGCGTCGAGTTGTTCACAGGCTGCATTCTTCCGTATTCGGCCTCTGGACACGTTTGGGACCGTCGCCTATAAGGCAGCTGTCTTCGCGATTGAGCCACCTCTTCGGCGCCAATCGCTGGGCCCAGATAGCTCAGTTGGTAGAGCAGCGGATTGAAAATCCGCGTGTCCGTGGTTCGAATCCGCGTCTGGGCACCACCATCTCTTTGAAATTGCAGAGAGATTTACGACGGCCAAAATGGCCTGATGCCGTGTAGACACTTTCATCCGTGATTTGTAGACGTTTTTGTTCGCGCGCTGTTCCGCTTTTCCATCTTCCGGACGACGCCCTTTAGCTTCGACGACAGGTCCGCCTCGCTCGAATAGTGGTCGGCCATTGACGCTGTCTTTTGGCCCAGCATGTCAGCGATTGTGCGCGAGTCGAAACCGGCTTCCCTAAGCTCCGTCGCCACCGAATGGCGGAGCCCATGGAAGGTCAGGCCCTCGCCAACTTTGCCGGCCACCTCGAGCGCCCCGATCATCTTGAAGAAGCTCGCGCGAAAGCCCGATTCCGTCCACGGCTTGCCGCGCGAGTTGGCGCACAGCGTGATTGGTGTCGGTTCGCCAGCCGCCGCTATGGCTGCATCAATGACCGCCTTGAGCGGCCCGGCTACGGGGATGCCGATCTGCACGCTGGCTTTGCTGGTGATGAGGCGGATCGAATAGCCGTCAAAAGCTGTCGGCGGCATCTTCAGGATATCGCCCTGCCGCATCCCCGTCCACCGGGCGATGGCGATCGGAAGAAGCAACTGCGGTGGGGCAATGTTCATCACCGTGTCCCGCTCGGCGCGCGTCCACGGTCGGTTGACCTTCGGCGCGTCGGTCCGGCGGCGAATGCGTTTGATGCCCTTCACGGCGTTCACCTTCACGACACCGAGTTCGATCCCGTATTCCAGGACGACAGACAGCACGGATAGGCAATAGTTGGCGAAACGCCGCTTCCGGTCGGCATAGACCTTGTCGCGGAGCCGGACGACAAAAGGCCCATCTATCGCACTCAACGGGGTTTTACCGATCACCGACAGGTAGTTGAGAACCCCATTGTAGTCGTTGCGAGTACGAGGCTTGTTTTCTCGGAAGTAGTGGCTGCCTCGGTAGGCAGTCATTAGGTGGCCGAGGGTGCCTTTTTGTGGCGACGGCTCGGGCTGTAGTGTCGCCTCGGCGCGGTCCAACTCATCCTTGAACGCAGTGGTGCCAGGCTCTGAAAGCAGCCGCACACCGGTCTTGCGATGGTAGTAGTACGTGATTTGGCTGATAGGGTGCGTGTACTTCTTAACGCCTCGCATTCTTATCACCACCATTGCCTAACCCCGCCAGCCAGTCCTCCGCCATGGGGAGCGAGCCTTTCATGCGCTCGATCCAGTGGTCAAGGTCGGTCACGTCATACCGATACCCGTCCCGCCCAGCGTACAGCGAGATTGGTCGCACAGGGCACGACACGCGCCATTTGACGATGGACGGCGCACCGCAGTAAGCGGCGGCCTCCATGGCTGTCAGCAAGCGGCGTGCGGGCCTGTCGAGCGTCTTCCGAAGCGAAGTGCCCATCACCCCGCCTCCTTGACCGGAATGCCGGCCGATTTGGCGATCAGGGCGCGCATCTCAGCAACAACCTCTTGGCGGTCGGGTATGGGCCCGGGGCGCTGTTCGATCAGGCGGACTAGATCGTCCGCGAGGCCAGCAAAACCCCCGGCCTTTCCAGCTTTGGCGGGGAAGGCCGGGATTGGCGCCCAAAGTGTCGGTTCCCAACTTGCCCCCTCCACCAGCCAACACTTCGCCTCGACGCTAAACTCGCCAATCTTGACGCGCCAATCGCCGGGAGCAAACTCGGCGGCGAGAAGCAGTTTCGTGTCCGTCGGCGGGAGCGGCGTTTCGGTGGATTGCCACCTCGACGTGAGGCTGACGCCAAATGCATCCACCAAGAACTCGTTCGCCATGTCGCGGTAATATGCCTCGGCCGCTTCCTTAGCCTCGGCCTCCGTCTCGCAATCTCGTTCAAGGAGAGGGCCTTGGAAGTATGGCTGCCCCAGCTCATCCGTGCCGTACACGAATTCGCCCAGCAGAGTGTGCGCGACGTAGCAGGTTGACTCGTCGTCCTCGATATCCCGCCATTTCAGCGGCTTGATTGCGAGATCCATGCTCATGTCCCCTCCTTTGCCACAGCCGGCGGGACGGGGAGGGTGAGGATCGGTGAAACGCGCTTGACCCAGTTCGCCCATGCGGCGTCCATGCCCGCCTTGCGGCAACTGCATCCGAAGTCGTCATCGTCATAGTATTCGCTGAAACAATAGCCCCATCGCCAGCCGAGACCTTCGACGAAGGTCACCCGGTATGAGCCGAACGGGGTGTACGCGCTGGCGTCGCCGTCACGGTCCATGGTCCAGTCGAGAGGCTGGATCAGGTGGCTCACGTCACTCGTCTGCTCACTCATGCTCCGCCTCCGCCATCTGCTGGATACGGGCGCGGAGGGCCGCCGCGATGACCTTGGCGGCGCGCTCTTCCATCTCATGACGGCCAATATGCGGCCGATACATCTGCTCCACCTTTTGCGCCAACTCCTCCAACTCGATCGCTATGCCGGCGCGGAGAACTGCCTCGGCCTGAAATGTGTAGAGCTGCCAGTGTATGTCGTTGCCCTGATCGTAGCGCGCAATCGCCCGCGCCCCAGCCTCTACGGCTCGTTCTTTCGCGCTATTCATGGGGGTGCTCCAATAGCTGGGCCACGCCGCTCGGTAGCCAGACCTTGGTGGATCGTGGGAGCATGGCGTCGTGCATCCATTCGGTGGTGCTGTGACAGCGGGTGCACGTGATGCGCTCGGTCAGGGCGCCTGTTGAAACGCGAGCGTCCCAACTCAGGCTATCGCCGTACCAAGTGGTGCATACTGGGCATGCGCGGTCATGAAAATGACCGGCCATCCATGCCTTGTGCATCCTCGCCTGGCTGAGATCCCTGAGCCAGCGCCAGAAAGTCCGGGTTGGCCGGTTCCGCGGATCCATCAC
>NZ_JAPKNH010000006.1 GCF_026344005.1 Kaistia terrae | reverse complement strand
CCCCCGAGCAAAGCGTCGACCATTTGAGGTCACCACTGCGGATGCTCCAGCCATGTCGTGTTATCTGCGGGTGACCACAACATTCAACGGCGGGCGCGAGCCCTGGCTTCTTCAGGTGGGCCCATGCCGCCCAGCGATTTCGCTCAGGACCGACCACCGTCCTTGAAACTGCGCACTTCCGCTGCCAGTAGCAAAATGGGGGCCGAAGCCCCCATCTCACAGCCTATGTTGAGAGACTAGTTACCGGTCGGCATCGGTATATCGACGCCATCCTTGGCGAGTTGATCCCTGACCCATTGGAACTGCTGATATCTGGAAATCTCAATCGGCCCCGAATAGCTGGCGCTCTGCAGCTTGCGCGGCGGATACTTCACGTAAGTCTGCATCAGATCCTTGATGGCGGCGCTTATCGTCACCATCGTCCAAGTGCGCTCGGTGTAGTTATTCATGAAGATGTCGTAGCGCTCCTGCGGATCCTGCCACAAGTCAAAGACCTGCGGGACGGTGGCGACGTATTTCTCGGCGCCCTTCCAGCCAAGATTCGTATCTACCGCCAGTCCGCCAGTGTCGGCGCCGTTGTCACCTCGCAAGTTGAAGACGGCCTTGTAATTGCCAACGCGGGCAGCTCCAGGCGACAGCTCATTCTCTGTGAAATAGAACCAGGACGTGCGCTCCGACTTGCCGGTTCCTTTCATGATCGGTGACATGTCGTAACTATCGAAGATGATCGGCTGGCCCTCGCGATCCTTGTCGGGCAGAGCGACGCCAGCGGCTGAGGCGAACGTCGCCATCAGATCAAGACCGCCGACGATGTCGTGGCTCTTGCTGCGCGGCTTGATCTGGCCGGGCCATACGGCAATGGCGGGAACGCGATTTCCACCCTCGCGGACCGTCCCTTTAGTTCCGCGGAACGGCGTATAGCCGGCGTCGGGATAGACGTCCTGCCAGGCGCCATTGTCAGTTGTGTAGAAGACGAGCGTGTTCTTATCCATGCCAGTCTCATGGAGCTTATCCATGATGCGGCCGATGCGGGTATCCAGTTCGACAACGCTATCGGCATACTTCGATTTCGACATCGACTTATGCTCGAACTCTGGCGCCGGCATGTTCGGCTGGTGCACCTTCATGAAGTTGACGCTGATGAAGAAGGGCTTGTCAGGCTTTGCGGACGCATCGTCGAGGAAGCCGAGCGCGGCTTTTTCGACATAGCTGTCGAAGAAGGGAATACCGACGACGCCTTCGGCGCCGTTGATGGTCGGGGTGTCGACATACTGACCGTTGATCTTGAATTCCTCGACCGCCGGTTCGCCAGCGTTGCCGGAGAGAGCGCCCTTGGTCACACGCTGGAACATGGCGCGCAGCTTTGGATCCATGTCGGGGAACCAGGTCGGGTCGGCATAGGTGTAGGCGTTGAGGTGATAGAGGCCACAATACTTCATCACGTCGAAACCCTGGGCGTTCGGCAGGGCATAGTCCGCCTCGCCAAGATGCCATTTGCCGGTGAAGTAGGTATCGTATCCTCCGAGCTTCAGCACTGACGCCAGTGTCCATTCTGCCGCCGGCAGGCCACCGCCTTCACCCTGGAAGGCGACGGTCGTCATGCCGCTTCGATTGGGAATGCGCCCTGTCATCATGGCGGCGCGGCCGGGCGTGCAACTCGGTTGGGCATAGAAGGAAAAGAACGTCATTCCACTATCGGCGAGTTTGTCGATATTAGGCGTGGGCATGCCACGCCCCTCTCCGCCACCATACGGTCCGAGGTCGCCATATCCCGTGTCGTCAGAAATGATCATAAGGATATTTGGCCTGCTGTTCTGGGCGGCAGCCTCCCCAGCAGTTAAGGCCGTGACGGCCAATAAAGCGACGTTTAGTTTCCAAAAATTCATTTAGATTCTCCCTTATACAACAAGAATTACCCGGACAATCCGGCGCATCTATTTGATAGGGCGCGAAATGAGAAAGCTTGACTCTAACCTGACGTAGATGCTCTCCCGCTGAAGACAGTAGCGCGATGGAGGGTTATCGCCAAGGAAGCAAGCGCAGAATAAATCAACGTGATCTGCCGCCAGCGTCTGGATGGGCTAGAGCCATCGAGCGGCGAGGACTTGGCCGCTAGGTGCGGCTATCATTCGAGGGGCTCAGGCGGAGCCGGATTCTTCCCGACTCGAATGTCAACTCGGCGTGGGTCTGATCTATTCTTTGACTGAGAATGCACGCCTCAAGTGCTAATCGCTCGAGGCACGGCGAAGACGGCCCCGTCTCGTCAAAGTAGGGCGTCTGACCTCGTCGGAGCGCCTCGGCAGTCGAAGGCCGAGACACGGGCCGCTAGTATATCTTCGACCCTTTAACGCGCGCGGTCTTCGTGCCGCGACGTCTACAAGAGGACCCTGTTGGTGTAGACGATTTTTCATAGATGATGTAGCTGTCCAATAGTGCACCGTCGGCATGGGAGAGGGCTTTGGCGGGACTATTTCAAGATGATCTGCATAACGATTTTGGATCGTGGCCGCTGGCTTATATTCCGTTTGGCGGCGCTGATTTTGGCGAGATTCAGGCCGTAGCGACCGCGGTGGCCGACGGAGATAATGACGCTTTCTACTCCGCCTGGGTGGCCGCAGGCGACCGTTTGACCGGCGAGGCTGATGCGTCGCTCTCACGAGGTCATTCTGGAAGCGCGCGGTCGCTCTATCTTCGAGCAAGCGCGTTCTATGCTAGCTCCTTCCATCCGCTCTATGGAGCTCCAGTCGATGCTAGGATTCCGGCGGTCTACTCCAAGCAAATAGCCACGTTCGAGAAGGGCCTGTTACTGGGGCCGCATCCAGCCACTCCGATTGCCATTCCCTTCGGCGACACGACATTGCCTGGCTATTTTATCCCTGCCGAAGGGTTTGAGTCGGAGATCCGGCCGCTCGTTATCCTGAACGGCGGGTATGACAGCACCGTCACAGACCTTTACTTCTTGTCCGCAGTTGCCGCTTCGCGGAGGGGATATCACACCCTTTTGTTCGATGGTCCTGGTCAAGGAGCGATGCTTTATGAGCGCGGCGTTCCCTTGCGGCCGGACTGGGAAGTGGTAATCCGGGCCATTGTTGATTTCGTTGAGACGCTCCCAATCGTCGACGCCAGCAGGATCGCACTCTACGGTGCGAGCTTGGGTGGCTATCTCGCGCCCCGCGGTGCTTCGGGAGAGGCGCGGATTGCGGCGCTGATTGCCGATCCCGGGACATGGGGCATAGCTGACGGGTTCCGGCCCATCGCGATGCGAATGTTCAACCTGAAGGCGCAGGACGTCGCCGACATGGGCAAGTTGGATTCTGCTCTTATCGCCAAAATGGAAGCGTTTATCCGAGGCAACGCGCAACTGAACTGGAAGGTGGTACAGCGCGGCTTTTGGACTCACGGGGTGGATAATCTCAAGGATTTCCTGGCCTCTGCCGAGCTTTTCACAATGAGCGGTCGTGCGGAACGCATTGCGTGCCCGACACTAATCGCTATGGCCGAGAACGATACTCTCGCCGCCGGAGCAACGGCATTTTATGAAGCGCTCACATGTCCCAAGACGCTGATCCGCTTCACTGCCGTCGAAGGAGCTGACGGCCATTGCGAAATGCGCAACCGATCAATCTTCAATTTGCGGGCTTTCGATTGGCTCGATGAAAAATTCGCCGTTTGACCGGCGACAAGCATAGCTGATCACCCTGCGAGCACATTGTCCTGCATTGAAGCCACGCGGACAAAAGGAGGGCCGGCGAAAGCAACGGCCCGGAGCGTAGGCCGCACGCATGCACTACCAGCTTGCCGAATTCCAAGTTGTTGCGCCGCTGCGGCCGACTGGCCGCCCGTCTGGGTAGCTTTGATGTTGTTGACTAGGAAACGAAACTTGAGTAGTTTCCTAGTCAACAAAGGGCGAGCTATGACAGCAGCTTCGGGACTGACTCAGCATACGGGGTATTGGATGCGGATGGTGTCGAACGCCGTATCGCAGGAATTCGCAAGAAAGGTATCGGGGGAAGATGTCACCGTCGCCGAATGGTCATTCATGCGGATTCTTTACGATCTGGAGCCGACGCCTCCGTCCATTCTGGCCGAAAAGATGGGTATGACCAAGGGCGCGATCAGCAAGCTCGGTGAGAGGCTGGTGGCAAAGGGACTAGTCGAGCGGACGGAGAGCGACGCGGACAAGCGCGCTCATAGCCTATCGTTGACGCCTATTGGCAGGGCTAAGATCCCGGTCCTCGCATCACTTGCTGACAACAACGATGCTGAGTTCTTTGGCGTTTTGACAACTGAAGAGCACACCACGCTTGACCGAATCCTGAAGGTTCTTGCCGAACGGCGTGAGCTGAAGGCAACTCCGGTGGATTGAGGCCAGCGGCCAGAGTCAATTTTCTATGAAAGGAAATCGCCTTGGATACGGAACGGATTTCTATTGCCGAAGCCTGCCTGCAGGCCGCTCACGAGGGAAGTCTGAGCTTTCCCGAGATTGTCGGAAAGCTCATCGCCGCCGGCTTTGAGGGATATCTGGTCGACTATCGCCGCAACAGCCAGACGTACTATCTGCCTAACAGCGACAGCTTCACGATGGAGATGTGGCCTTCAGCCGGCACCGTTGCCGGCGGGTTCGATGCCGCAGAGGTCGAGCGCCTGGTGCGCTGGGCGCAGGCAAATCCTGCCGATTATAGCTACACCGCTTTCAGCCAGATGGTGAAAGCCGTAGGTTGCGCGGGGTATCTCGTCTCCTTCATTGGTCGCCGCGTCGTCTATTTCAGCCGCACGGCCGAAACGCACGTCGAGCACTTCCCTAAATAACGGTATTTTTACTATCCCGACTGCGCTTGCCCTGTATTCGACAGTGGAGTGCATGACGAACCCTACTCAGCTAGAACGGCGAAGAGGCTGTGGATGTTGCCCTCCGGATCGGCAAAGAAGCCGGCAAAGTGTCCCCAGTGCTTCCTCGTGGGGGCGGCGATCGATCGCCCGCCATTCGCCACGATGTGGCTAAACCGTTCGTTGACATCGTCGGTCGATGCACATTCGAAATTCAGCTCGAAGGCTTGGCCAGTGAACTGCGTGCGGTAATCAGGATGATCGTGCGTATTGGGGCTCATGCCGATCCTAGAGAAGATGGCAAAGCGGATGCCTTCGCCTCCAAAGGCGACGTAGTTCTGCTCCGTGACGTCAACGCGAAGGCCGAGCGCGTCACGATAGAAGGTAGCGAGCTTCGCTACGTCATCCGCGAGCACAGTGATTCCCTCCAACCTAGCAATGGCGGCTTTGGTAGCGGTCAACGCGTAATCTCCAAGTTCGTTTCTGTTCTGTTCTTCACTGGCGCCGATTCGCGCTGTGCGGCAACACCGAGGCTACGACACTGAGGTTGGATGCTTCAGAGCAGCCCCCCGCACCAACCCACTTCGCGGGAGGGGTGTCTTCTTCGGCAGCATCGCGAATGGTGATTGTCATGAGAACCAGATAAGTTGAGAGGAGCCGGACCGCACGAGCCGAATAGCCTTTTGGATTTATGAGCCTTCCCGTCAGCGCATATCTGTCCAACGAGGAGGGTCGTGCACCTACCGAAGATCGGCAACCAGCGCTGAAACGCTTCCTCCCAGCCATCCGGATATTCAGGTCGAGATCCTCATCGACTCCGGACTGACCGATAATTTTTCAGGCGGCACGATGCCGTTGTGCAGGTGGGCGCCGATGCTGAGTACCTCCCGCGCGGGCATAAACTCCGTTCCGAGCCGCGCCAGAACAGGGAATACTCGCCCTGCCCCGCAGTCTCGGGGTGGACAGCATGCGCCCAATGGCCCAGCGACGTAGAAGCCGTTGCGCTGTTCCCGCCTCGAGCCGTCGCCGCGGTAGACGCAAAGTCTGCTGTGGGCGCTTGCCTTCCGCGGCTCCACGAAAGGATGGGGCCGCGTTGGGTTATACCTCTGTCGCCTCGGCTAGCTCGAGGGCATCTTCTACATCGACACCGAGATATCGCACCGTGTTCTTGATCTTGGTGTGGACCATGTCTTGACGTTCGGCGCGCGCTGAGCGCTCTTCGCAGCGAAAATATAGATCAACCGGGCATCTGCGATGCCTCTCCAAAATCTCGAACGCCCCCCAGTTCAGGGGATGAATTGCCTAGAATTCCGGACGATTTATCATGGCCGATCAAAATACCTCTCGGGTAACACGCTGGTCTCGATGAAGCCTCCTTATGAATTGAACGCCATCCCGCCTCAGCCATTTTCACGCTACTCCTTCATGCTCACGCGCGCCGATGCCTTGGCTTACGAGACGCTTTCGCGGGAAATCATTGGCTGGCGCCGCATCCTGTTGTTCGTCTGGATCGGCTTGGGAGGCATGGTTGTGGCGTTTCTCCCAGAGAACTGGGTAGGCGACGAAGGCGGATGGCGGTTCTGGGCACTCTTCCTGACGAGCATCGCCATTCAATATGGGCTGGCAGTAGTCGCGATGACCGCCAGCGCGTACTATAGGGCGGCGCGTCGCCTGCCAAATCCCGTCGCAGTGACCATGCTCGACCAGGTGGACCATCTCGAATGGCAGGAGCAGGGCGTAAACTCGTTAGTGGCGTCCGAAACGATCGGTCCTGTCATCGAGACGCTGACTCACCTATTCGTCTGTGTCGGCGACCGTGTCCTGATCCTACCCCTCCACGCCTTCGGCAGCAGGTCCGAAATGGCCGCCTTCGCCAACGAACTCGACAGGCGCAGCGGCGACTAGAGGCAGCCCCGCTGACGCACTCGAAAGTATCGAACGATACGCCATCGGCGCGCCGCCTTTATTCCCAAATGCCTATTTTCGCCGCGCGCGCGCGATCTTCCAGATCCTGATAATCGCCAGCCGCTTTGGCCAGTCCTTCCTTGACCAATAGGGATCCGATATCGAGGCCCCCTATCCGACATATTGCCGTTCCTCGCTCAGCAGGCTGGCAGGCCATCTCATCAAGCGCCGCGGCCTTGACCAATTGTTCGCGAGCATAGCGGCCACAGGGCCATTTGCGACCGGCAGATGTGGTGCAAACCTCATCCGCCGACGGCAGGGCGATCCCGTGCAAATGCAATTTCTGCGCATTAATCAGCACTGTATCGTCGTCCGCTAGCTGCACCTCCGCGGAAAGAAGCGAATTGCAACTCAGCACCAGGGTCGCGACGGAAAGGAAGATACGAGGAAACATGCAGACATTCCTCTGAACAGCTGTTCCAAAGCCGATCTGGCCAAAGCGAACGACAACAACCGAGTCCGCGCTAGTGGATCGCCTTTCGCAGGCGGCACTGGAAGTAGGATTGCGATCCGGGCGTCGTCCCCTTGGCTTGGCAATAGGCATCATCTCTTTCAATGATCATCCGCGAGACGCATCCGCCTGTCGAAAAGGCCATGTACAGGGCAACAAGCAGTCGGATCATAGCGGGTCCGTTGGTTTCATCGAGCCGATTGGCCGCCATCTTCGTGCCGGAGTCTAGAGCCCGTAGCCAAAGATCGCGGTGATGCGGTAACTGCCCTTCACCTTGGCAAAGCAGACATGGCTCTGCGAAAGGCCGAGCGGGTCATCGCCATCCTTGAAATAGCCCTTCACGCCACGCGCGGTTTCGGCGCGCGTCCAGCCGTTGGGCGTGCCAGGATCATAGTTTGAGATCATCAGGGTGTTTGCTGGCACGCGTTGGCCGCGCTTGCTTGCCGGCGCCTTCGCCAGGACGATGTCATGGCCAAAGAAATACAGGCTGTGGGCATCGAGGTCGAAGCGGCTTGCAAAGGCACGTACAGCCTTTCGATCCACCTTGTATGCGGCGGGAGCGCAGGTTGCGCCGGGCATCTCGGGCAAAGTGCCAAAGGTGGCGTCCTCTGAAAGGATCGAGGCGAGCAGTTCCATCGCCGTCAGGCGGTAGTCGGGAACCGGTCGCCCCGCCTCGAACTCGCCCTGTTCCACCATCACCTCCGCCACCCCGGCGAGATAGTTTCGTGTCAACTTCGGACCGGGCCTCCAGGGCTCAAACGGGTCCAGACCTCGTGAAAAGGTCTTCGTGCCGGTCGCGAAATATCTCTCGACCCGCCGGATATCGCTCTCGCGGCCTGCGGCAGCCAGTATCCGCAATTCCCCCAGCGCCTTCCGCAAGTCCGGATCCGGCGTAACAAGATCCCCGTATGTCGCGCGGATCTCCTCCGCGTGACAGACCTGCGCCAATGTTGCCGCAGCAAGTGCGATCAATAGAACCAGAGCGTTCTTCATGGGATCTGTTCAACGGGAATGAAGCCGCCGCCCGGCGAGAACCGCCAGAAGGGGGAGCCGCTCGTACGGATGGATCGATCGGATCCAGCAGAGATCGCCGAAGGCTCAGTCGTTGAGCGTGTAGCGACCCAACTCGCAAATATTGATGCGCTCACGTGTCACCTCGTCGCCATCGACGAAACGGAATCTGAAATCATAGACACAGTCTCGACGACGATCCGACAGGTTGACCGTCGCCTCGTTGCCGGCGCCGAGCGTTTGGTTTCCCAGGATATCATTTTCCCACTTCTTGACGCGAACTGGCGAAGCCCAGAACGAATTGAGCGTGTAGCTCGTTTGATTGGACAGAATGAAGGAGCAGGCCTCTCGACCCCGGTTACAGGCCGACGCGGCGCTTGCAGAGGCTGCAAGCAGAACAAGCACCGCGGCGGAGCGAAACAATGAATGGATCATGTCTTTCCTAAACCCCCAGTTGGTCTGCGGCACAGAGGACGTGACATGTGCCTCCCGAGGGAGCCATGCGTTCTGAAGCCGGCAAGTCAGCATGCACGCCACGGTGCATGCGACAGGCCTGCTTGACAGCCCCTGTTCAGGGGGGATTGCACACCACAATTCGAAGGCCGGAACGCTGCCGCTCCATCGGGCCCGACGGCTTGGCGGCCTCGACGACGCCCTGCCTTTCGCCTCGGAAAGCGCAATGCATGCCGCGTCAAGTGGACGTAGCGGAACCCTGCTCCATCGGCTAGCATTACGCCGGTGCTCTCTACGTCAGTATCCTGACGCAATTACATTCGTTGAATAGCGCGCAATCGGGCGAATGCATCATTCGCCTGCCTGGCGTGTGATGGGGCTGGGCCTGTCGATGCCAATCGGTTCGGAGTTGCGGGCGGTGATGCGACACCGCCCGACGACGATCTTTTCGCTGCTCGCCGTGGCGGGCCTGGTGTTGACCGCATTTTTTGGCGGCCTGGCCGGCACGTTGCCGGGCGCCAATATCCAGGCACGCCACGGATCCAGCGGTAGCGTGGTCGTCAACGGCATTGTTGCGGGGGCACGCGAGCAGCCCGCCCGGTTCGTCGACAAGACCGGTCAGGTCCGGCTCGAATTGTCACTGCGCGAACTGATCGGCGAATTGGAAGCGCGGGGGACGCCGACCGACAATGCCGCCCTGTTCGCGCGGCGAGACCAGAGTTCGACGCTGCTGACCGAAGCCGGCATCACGCTCCAATTGCCGGATGGGCGCATCCTGCCCGTCTTCGCGGTTCCATCCAGCGGCTTTCACCTGCAGCCCGATTCCTGGGTCGCCCTCGGCGTCGGCTTTCTCTCCCTGATCGGCGGCTTGTGGGTGCTGGTTCTGCGGCCCCGCGAATTGACGGCGCAGTTGTTTGCGATCAGCGGCGCCTCCCTTTGGGCGGCGTCGCTTACCATCGCGCTGGTGATCCAGAGCAGTATCGCGACCCCCGGCTGGGGGATGCAGTACTTGTTGCAGGCCAATCATATCTCGGCCCTGGTCTTCGGCTGGGCGCTGGTCTCGATCTTCGGTGTCTATCCCTTGCCGATCGTGTCCCGGACCGCTGTTGGGCTCCTGGCCGTATTCTTGATTGGGCTGGGCCTGGCGGGCTTGTTCGATGCCTGGGCCGACGTGTTCGGCATACAGGTGATCGCACTGATCGCCATCGTTGCCCTGACTTTCGTGCTCGTCCTGGTGCAGGCATGGAAATCCCGCAAGGACCCCGTTCATCGCGCTTCGGTCGCCTGGGTCGGCACGGCGCTGCTCCTCAGCGCCGGCCTGTTCACGGCCGTCAACTTCATACCGATCCTGATGGGTTCTCCGCCCCTGGTCGGCGACGCCATCGCGATGACGGCATTCCTGCTGTTCTATTTCGCGCTCGCCATCGCCATCACGCGCTATCGCATGTTCGATCTCGGCAACTGGACCGTCCATGTCGTCCGCGCCGTCATCGTGCTGCTGCTGATCCTCGTTGCCGACATGGCGCTGGTCTATTGGGCTGGCGAACAATGGACGCTTTCTTTCGCCGTCCTGCTTGTCGCGCTCGCCTGGATGCCGGTGCGCGGACGCTTGATGCGGCTGGCGGAACGTCGGCGCGACCGGGACAACATGCGGCTTATCCGGGGCGCCAACCAGGTCGCCTTCGCCATCCAGCCGTCCGAGCAGACCGCGCATTGGCGCGATGCGCTGGCAGCGCAGTTCGATCCGCTTGAAATCTCTGGCACACGCACGGAGGTCGCGGAAATCCGGGATGACGGCCGCATCCTCGCAATTCCCTCGCCCTTGGGCGGCGATGCGCTGGCGCTGAGCTACGCCGGTAAGGGCAGCCGGCTTTTCGACAGCAACGACCTGGAGATGGCAAAGGCGATCCATCGCCTGGTCGAGGAAATGATTGCCGCCCGGCGGGCCTATGACCAGGGCGTGCGCGAGGAGCGAACCCGAATTGCGCGCGACCTGCATGATGATGTCGGGGCGCGTCTCCTGACCGGGCTGCACATGGCCGACCAGCGCCTGCGACCAACCTTGCAGGCCGCGATGTCGGATATCCGCGCCATCGTCAGCGGCATGACGGGCGAGCAGGTCTCGCTCGAACGCCTGCTCAGCGAAGTGCGCCATGAGACCGCGCGGCGGCTGGAGGCGGCCGAAATTCACCTCGATTGGCCGATTTCCGAGGAAGACGACGACGAACGCCTGCTCGACTATCGACAGAACAAGGCGATCACATCCGCCTTCCGCGAAGTCGTCAGCAATGTCATCCGCCATGCTCGGGCGACGAGCATGACAGTTCGGATCACCGCAGGCGGAGACCGGCTTCAAGCCTTGGTTCTTGATAATGGCGATGGCATGCCGGAAGCAGCGCTTGCCGGCGAAACGCAAGGCTTCGGCCTTCGCAATCTAAGGCGACGTCTGGTCGATGTCGGTGGTCGGATCGACATTCAGTCGAGCTCTGGCGGCACCGAAATTCGTCTTTCGATGCCGTTGGGGCTCGCCACGGCGCCGTCAACCTCTGAACAGGGGGTGACAGGGCCAAAGGGCGATCTATCCTGGACGGCATGATGGAAATCACAACGGCAAGATTGTGCCTGCTGGTCGAGGATCAGCCGCGAAGCCGCGATTGGCTGCTTGGCGTCCTCACGGCAGCTTTTCCAGGTATCGGCGTGGTTGCGTTCGCCCGCCGGGGCGAGGCCATGGCGTGGCTCGCCGAGCGCCAGGGAGCAGGCGTGCCGGGGTTCGATCTGGCGCTGATCGATCTTGGATTGCCGGATGGTTCCGGCGTCGATCTGGTGCGAAAACTGGTCGAGGCATGGCCGAATGTGATGCCGGTTATCGCCACGATCTATGACGACGACGCGCATATCTTTGAAGCCATTGCCGCCGGCGCGCGCGGCTATCTGCTGAAGGATGAGGAACCGGACCTTTTGGTCGGCATCCTGCGCCGGATCGATCGGGGCGAGCCGTCATTGTCGCCGTCGATCGCCCATCGCCTCCTCGCGCATTTTCGCGCGCCGGTCGCGAAGGCCGACGACGCCGCGGGACTGACGCCGCGCGAGACCGAGACGCTGACTTTGCTGGCGCGGGGCCTGACGGTTGCCGAGGCAGCCGGGCGGATGGGGCTGAGGCCGCAAACGGTCGCAAGCTACGTCAAGGTGATCTACCAGAAGCTCAGCGTTTCCACACGGGCGCAAGCGACTCGCGAGGCTGTGCGGCGCGGGCTCTGCTGATCCTCGAATTCCCGAAAATCGACGGCTTCTCCCCCTGAACAGGGGCTGCCGGGGCCTCGCGCCTCATGCAGTCTGAGGCTCGGGGGACGCCAAAAGCAGCAGCAGGGACACGACCGCTCCAGCCAGCATCGTAGCGGGCCGGACCGATCTGCGACCAGCGCCACTTCCAGGCCAATTCCCAACTCGTTCATCGGTCGGTCCTTTCGGGGCGGGCTCGGCCCTGTCTGCGCGGAAATTCACCCTGGGGATAGTTCATGCCTTGCAAGTCGCGGCTTCTCGTTTCCGTCGCAATGATCTCTTTGCTGGGGTCGAGGCTGGTTTACGCTGCAGGCAGTGTGACCGGCCTCAATTCGACACCCGGCACCTTGCCGACCGGGAATCTGGGGGCGGGCTTTACCGACGTTTCGGGGGATGGCGACACGATCGCCGGCTTTGTCCGGACCGGCGTGTCCAGCTACCGTCCCTACACCTTCACCCTGACCGGCAAGACCGCACTGTCGATGCCTGGTGGCGATGATGTAGGCTACGCATATGGCATCTCTGGCGATGGAAAGGTCGTCGCCGGCTACACGTCGGCCGATCCCTATTCCGCCAACAAGGCGCAGGTCTGGCGTGAGGGCGTGCGGACGCAGCTTGGCGATCTCGAGCCCCATGCAGACGGCCTGCTCACCCCCCATAACAGCCTCGCTTATACCGTCTCGAGCGATGGACATGTCGTTGCCGGCATGAGCCTGCTCTCCCTCTCGCCCGGCGCTGGCGTATTCCACGCTGTGCGATGGGTCGACGATGGCGCCGCCGAGGATCTGCAAGGCGGCGGCTTCAATTCCAGCATGGCGCGCGGCGCGTCGAGCGACGGCAGTGTCATCATCGGCTATGGCAACACGGCCGCCCATTCGGAAGAAGTGTTCCGCTGGACGACAGGGACCGGCATGGTCGGGTTGGGCGTGCTGGCGGCGCATGAATCGGCGACGGCGCGCAGCCGGGCGTTTGGGGTCTCCGCCGATGGCGCCGTCATCGCCGGCGTTTCGGTCTCCGCAACCAATGTGCAGGAGGCGTTCCGCTGGACGTCAGGGACCGGCATGGTCGGCCTCGGCTATTTTTCCGGTGGGACGCTCAGCTATGCCAATGCCATCAACGGCGATGGCAGCGTCATCGTCGGCAATGCGGATCGGTCGGCGGCTGGCGTTATCGGCTTTCGCTGGACCCAGAGCGGCGGGCTTCAATCGGTTGGCGACTGGCTCACGGCCAATGGCGTCTCCATCGGAAGCAACCAGTTCGGAACGGCGGAGGGCGTCGATGACAGTGGCAATGTCGTTGTCGGCAATGGCGTGATCAACGGATCCGCCCAACGCTATATCGCACGTGTCGCCGGGACGACGCCCACGCCCACGCCTACTCCGACCCCTACTCCTACTCCTACTCCTACTCCTACTCCTACTCCTACTCCTACTCCCACCCCGACCCCGACCCCGACCCCAACACCCACGCCGACGCCCCCCGGCAGCGGCGTGATCGGTCTCGACGACTACATGCAAAGCCTCTCCGGCCTCTCCGCATCGCTATCGACCCCCGTCAGCATGGCAACCCTTTCCATGTGGGGCGCGCATCATCGCATTCTCGCGGACAACGGCATCGCCGCCAGCCACTGTTTCTGGGTGACTGGCGACCTTGCCCGCCAGAATGAAGAGGATCGCAACCAGTATCTCGGCGAGGTCGGCGCCTGCACTGACATCGGCGATTTCCGTATCGGCGGCAGCTTCGGACTGACCCAGGTCAATCAGGATCTCGCGTTTGGCGGTGATGGCCGGATGAGTGGCTATTACTTCCTGGGCGAGGCCGACTACACCATTCCCGGCACCAGTGTCGTCGCCAGCCTGACCGGCTATACCGGCAACTGGAACGCCGACATCTCGCGCAACTACCTGAACGGCGTCGATACCGACACCAGCAAAGGCAGCACCGATGCCAATACCTGGGCGGTGCGGGCGCGCGTCGACTGGCTGAATGCCGTCACTTATGGCGCGTTCTCGCTGTCGCCCTACGCCGCCTATACACAGACCCGGGGCACCGTCGACGCCTATACCGAAGAGGGCGGCGGCTTCCCTATCTCAGTCGATGCTTACAAGCAGACGACAAAAGAAGGCCGCCTTGGCACAGCGGTGAAGGTCGCCCTCGGCACAAAAACAGACCTGCGCGTCAGCGGCGAATGGGTACATCGCTTTGACGGCGACGGCCCAGCCGTCACCGGCGAGATCCTGGGGGGTCTCGGTTCCTTCAGTACGCCGGGACAGGTCGTATCGCGCAACTGGGCGCGGTTCGGCGCCGACCTTGACCAGAAGATCGCCACCAATGCGGTGCTCTCCATGTCGGTTCATGCCGCAGCGGGCCAATCCGAGGATGCCTCCGTGTCGGGAAGCGTCTCCCTGAAACTCGGCTTCTAGGCCTGATCCGCTGGCCGAGGGGGCGCACTCGTCCAGCCCTCGCCGATAGCAACCCGCTCCAGAAGCGATGCGATAGCCGGAGTTAACTTGTGAGGAGTACTCAGCGCGCGAACGTGGCAATGACTTTATGATTCGCGTCCCATACACTCGCTCAAGTGCCCAATAAAGAATAGGGCCGACTGGTGTCGGCCCAAGTCCACCTGACCTTTTGTTAGAGGTCAACCTTAGCGTTGTCGCCCATCTCAGGAGCGGAATTGGTCACGGCGGCGAAGATCATCTTGGCAAGCGCGACCGGCTTCCCCGGGCTATCCCAGAGTTCACCGTCTTCGGGCGTAACAGTGATCAGGCGGATCGACGGATCATTCTCATCCTCCCACCAAGCGCGATCGGCGACCTCCCAGAGATCCTTGATCTTTGCACGGTCGTTGCTGAGCACAGCCTTTCCCGAGATCAGCACATATTTGTAATCGCTATTGTTTGCCCAGAAGCACGAGACGAAGGGGAACTGATCGATCTGCGCATTCTTGTTTCCCTTGATGTCTACGAGGAAATAAATGGCGTGCTCATCACGCGCCACCCTGGCTGAAAGCGGTCGGCTTCTCTGACGCTCGCCATCCCAGGTGGTGAAGGCGCAGATGTCGATTTTCTTGGCGAGTTCCCAAATGCGATCCTGCACCTCTGCCGCCGTTTTCGGATTGTCGTCTGTCCGTTCTTTCATTGAACTTCTCCTGCTACAGGCAGATGCAACGCCGGATTAGCGCCGAAGTTGCCGACAATATTTTTCGCTCGGCTGTGATCCAAAACGGACCTTCGTCCCCGATTTGTTGGAACAAGACCAGCGGGTAGGGTTGGGGCTCAGTTGCCTGTCCATAGACCTTAGCGGTCGCCGCAATGGCTACACATCTTGATCGGCGGGCCGACGGCGATCACCAGCACCACCGTTAGCTTCCGAAAGTCTTCCACGGCAGGCCAGAACGCAGGTCGGCATTTTATCGCTCCAAACCCGAAAGCTGCCAGTCTGCAAACCACCCCAAGACCGACAGGCAGGGAACATATGTGCGCGTGGTGACAAGCTCTGGGCGCCCTATCTCGCCGAGCCGCGGAAAACGGGTCTTCGCCCAAATAAGCTCTAACAGCAGCTGGCAACCCTGGAGAATGAACGCGACTCGCTCTCCTAGCCGTCCTCCGCATCAACTCCGAATACCGCGCCAGGCTTCGAGGATGGCTTCGGCAGCGACGTCGATGTCGTCCTCGGAGGTGCCGCCGCTGATCACCGAGATCCTGAGGACCCAGTCGCCGCGCCATAGCGCTCCACCGGCGAAGATCCGCCCCTCGCGCTGCAGGGTGGCGATCGTCTTGCGCGTGAGCGCCTCGCTCTCCTCTCGCGAGCGGTTGCCGCCAAAGCGGACGATTAGCTGGTTGAGCACGACGTCATTCATGACCGCGACCCCGGGCTCGGCGCGCAGCGCATCGGCGAGTTGGCGCGCGAGCCGGCAATGCCGCCCGACCATTTCGGCGATGCCCGCGCGGCCGAAATGCCGGATCATCGCAAAGGTCGCGAAGCCGCGCGCCCGCCGCGACAATTCCGGCACGTAGTGCGACGGGTCACGCTCGCCCTCGGCCACGGCGGGCAGATAGCTGGCAGCGATGGTCATCGCCCGTCGATGCGCCTGGGCGTCCCGCACGATGGCGAAGCCGCAGTCATAGGGCGTCTGCAACCATTTGTGCCCGTCGGTTGCCCAGGAATCCGCGCCCTCGATGCCGTTCGCCAGGAAGGCGCGGTCCGGACAGGCACGAGCCCAGAGACCGAAGGCACCGTCGACATGCACCCAGCAATTGGAATGGCGTCGCGCCGAAGGGAGGATCGCCGGAAGCGGGTCGAAAGCGCCAGTGTTGATTTGCCCGGCCTGCGTGATGGCTATCACGGCCTCGTCGTCGGCTGCCGCCGCCATGGCTTCCGCAAACGCCTCCGGCAGCATCGCGCCTTCCTTGTCGACCGCAACTTTGGTGACGCGGGCCTGACCGAGACCGAGATATTGCAGAGCCGAAAAGACCGTGCTGTGTGCCTCTTCACCGATGATCACGCGGATGGGTGGCGCGCCGAACAGGCCATCGGCCTCGACGTCCCAGCCGAGCCGCCGCAGGACCGCGCCGCGCGCGGCGGCGAGCGCGACAAAATTGGCGACGGTCGCGCCGGTCACGAAGCCGACCGAAGCGGTGGCGGGGAGATCAAGCAATTCCAGAAGCCACTGCGCCGCGACGCCTTCGCAAGCCGCCGCCGCCGGCGCGGCGGCGTGGTTGCCGGCATTCTGGCCCCAGGCCGCCGTCATCCAGTCCGCCGCGACGCCGACAGGGTGCGAACTGCCGATCACCCAGCCGAAGAACCGCGTCCCGGCCATAGCATGAAGTCCGGGCGTCGCCCGATCCACCAGGTCGTCAAGGATCGCGCGGCCATCCGCGCCCGTTTCCGGCAAAGGGCCTGCAAAGTCAGCCAAGGCTTCGGCGTAGCCGTGCTCCGGGCGCTGCAAGCGGGTCGCGAGCCCCTGCCGGAAGGCGATGGCATGCGCTGCGGCCCTGGCAAAGACGTCCCGATCCGAACTGCCCATGGAGCCCTCCGCCAACGGAGCGGACGCGGTGTGTCCGCCAGCACCACGATAGCGCGGATCCCGCCGGGTTCAACGCCCTGCGCAATTGCGCTCCGCGAGCGCGCTGGAGCATGAAACACCGCGAAACATCCGCATCAACAAAACTGCAACGACGTCAATCGTCTGGCAGCCCTGCAAACTGCTGATCCCGACGGCGGCTTTATCATCTCGCGGTGCCGAAGTCGTTCGCCAATAGCTATTCGTCTGTCAGAATACCCGCCTCGCGAGCCGCTTGGAGAAACGCGGCACGAGCGCCTTCGGCAGAGCTTTGCTCTTCCCACGACGCGAGACAGATAGTTTTCGCAGCGATGTGGGCGGGCGTTGCCATAGAGTCCTTTGGCCAGTTGGTCATCAGCAGTTCGGATGCCCTCGCAACGTCACTAATGCCTTGGCGCGTCCCAGGTCCAACCCAGACAAACACGGGCTCGAAATAATTCTTGGTCATGGCGCGGACCATAAGCCGTTGGGACACTCCGCCTAACTCTTAGTTTCAAATCTCTGCTTAAAGAACGTGCGCCGACAGCGGCCGCGTGGGTGCTGCCGATAGCCGGTGCAACCACGAAAGGCAATCTCGACCTCAAGGAAAATAATTCTGCGCATCCCTGCATTAGATCCCATCCAGTGGAATATTGGCACGCGGAGGATGCGACTTTGGCGGATAGAATTGCGCGACTCAACGTAATGGCCGCAGGGCTTGCGGACCTAGCCGCTGAGGCAATGGACCTAGGCGAAATGCAGCTTGCACGAATGCTCGTTGATGCGATGCATGAAGCACGTGGCAGGAAGTCAGTTCCGCCGATCCACGGTCGGCTTAATTGATTGACCTCGCTATATATGCCTTCGTAGCGCGATTAGCAGTCTGCCCTCTTCCGTGGGGTGCCACACGTTCTGGAACTCAATCAGTCCCAACTGCCTGAGTGCTCGCAGGTCATTGTCGAGTGTCTCAAGATCGAGTCTGCCCAACTCGATTGCGTGCATGAGAGCCCATTGAGCGCCTGTTAGCGTTCGGGTGTTGCCTGGCATGATAATCCTTACGCTTGGGATATCGACGACCTAGGGGCGTGGTTCGCCATACAGCGGCCCGCGCTGATGGTTCTTGCCGGAGCCCATATAGTAGAAGGGCTGGCGTGCGGCGTTGGGTTTGTCCCCGATCACAGGCGCTTGGCCGACCATTCGTCGACATGGCTCTTTGGCAACTCTGAATTGCGCGTCTTCGCACACGGGTCTATCAATTGTGAGATTTGTTTCGACCATTCGGGGCGGAGGTCCGGCGCCGGCTCGAAAAGGAACCAGCGCCGCGATCGCAAAGATCACGCTCGCCCCTAATCCACCAAAGATCGCTTTCACGTCACTCTCCATCGGCATCCTAGTGCCGTTGGAAGAACGGTAGCCGACGGCAAAGGGTTGCTACGATTTCTGAGAGCAGGATTTGGCTCTTCAGGCTTGGTGGGGCAGGCCTCGTGAACGATCGGACATCGAAAGGACTTTTGCGGGTCTTGCTTCTTGCTCAGGATCGGCGGTCGGGCGAAGCGAAGCCGTCAAACTTGCGATCGCGTTGGACCGTTTGATGTAGTCTTGTTCCAAGTGGGACCTTAGCTCAGGTAACCGTTCCGAGAGAAATGCCGCACGGCCCGTGACTGTCATAGACAGCATTGAAGCCACTTCGCGAATAGTAAAGCCGGCCTCTGACCACTTCATGATGTCCCGCACTCTCTCGCGATCTTCAGCCGAATAGAGCCGGTATGAGCCCAGCCTGACGGGGGTAAGGATCTGCTGTTGCTCCCAGAATCGGAGGGTGCGCATCGTCAGACCAAATTCCTCGGCGATCTCTCTGATGGTATACTCGCTCATGGTGTCGTTCCGCTTAAGCCGACGTCATGGTCGATCAAGTGGCGAACGACCATCCCGGCATTGACGATCAAGCGAGGCTCGCGCCTTAGCTTGCCGCCTTATACGGTCTAAGCGGCTAGATGGTTTGAGTTCAAAGTCAGAGTGATGATAATTCCCTCTTTGGCCCAGTCGATGTTGATGGTGCCGCCGAGCTGGCCGGTCACGCTGCGGTGAAGCAGCTTGCTGCCGTAGCCTTCATCCGCGGGGCGCTCGACAGCCGGCCCGCCTTGTTCCGTCCAAACGATGCAGACCTCGTTTTCAGTGCTGGTCCCAGAGATATCCAGCAAGCCTGAGCCGGTCGAAAGCGCCCCGTATTTAAGCGAGTTGGTGGCAAGCTCGTGGATAACGAGCGCAATGGACGTTGCCGCCTGCTCGCCTACACCCATCCGAGGGACGGCGACACGTATCCGGCTGCTGAAGGCACCGCTGTCATCATATGGTGCCAGGAGCACCGCGATTACGTCGCCTAGCAGTGCTGCTCGCCCCTGGTGGCCTGGCAGCGGCCGGACAAGGTCGTGCGCTCGTCCGAGCGCTGTTAGGCGATCAGTCAACTCCTTGGCCATTTCGGCGACCGTATTAGATGATCGGGACGTTATGGTGGTCAGGCCCGATGCGATCGCCAATAGGTTTTTGACCCTGTGGCTCATTTCGCCGGCCAGCAATTCGCTGCCCTCTTCAGCTTGCTTACGGCCAGTCACGTCAAGGAAAACGCCCGACGCTTGGCCCTTGTGCACGCCCTCATCGTTGCCCAAGCCACGAGCGGAGATCCAACGAATCTCTTCACCTATCAAGATGCGAAAATCGATCTCAAATGCGCCCACGATCGCCCGCGTCGCCGTGAAAGCCGCGCGCACGCGATCTCGATCGGCGGGATGGATACGGGACGATAGATCTTCAAAAGTCACCTGGCTCTTTGGAGGCAGCCCCCAAAGCTGGAAACCCTGCTCGTCCATCGCAAAGTCGTCGGTTTCCACTGCCCACGCCCAAAGCGCCACTCCGGCTGCGTGAAGAGCCCGTTTGAGGTTCTGGGCTTCCCACAGAGGATCGGCATCGTTTCGGAATGGCATGGCTGGCTCCTTAGAGCGCAGTTTGATCAGATCACTCCAGGAGGCGCCAGCGAGACCGTTTGAGTGGCGACGCGGCCTTTTGGTCTATCGTCTGTTGGTGGCGCCCGGAATAGTTGTGCGGGCGGGCAAAGTCACCCGCCCAGCCGCCCTATTTTCGGGCGTAGGCTGTGACGCTCACCAGGTGGAACAGCAGCTCTTTCACGCTGAGCGGATAGACCCTTACGAACCACCGGCCGCCTTCTACGTGGTCGAGGGCATCCGCCGTTTCCCATACGTAGGATTTGCCGGCTAGCCTCGAACCTGCGCACTGCCGCTTGGAAGGCGCGCGCATGTCGGATGAGCAGTTGGACTAGCGTCTCACGACGACCGGTGTGCCGACATTCACACGTCCGAATAGGTCCAGAATGTCCTCGTTGTGCATTCGGATGCAACCAAAGGACACGAATCCGCCGACAGAGCCCGGTTGGTTGGTGCCGTGAATGGCATATTCACCACCCGCCAGCGTCATCGCCGCGGCTCCCATCGGATTAGCCGGCGATCCCGACGGAATGAAGTCGGGCACGTTCGGGCGGGCCCGCTTGATTGCGGCGGGCGGCGCCCAGTTGGGACGGAGATGCTTGCCGTCTATCGCAGACACCCCGACCCACTGGCGTCCCACCCGGCCAACGCCAACCATGTATCGCAAAGCTCGCCCCCCAGGCAGAACCAGGTAGAGCTTGCGCTCAACGGTTCGGACAACAATCGTTCCAGGCGGGTCGCCGGCCGTAAAGACAACGAGCTCACCAGCAAAAGACCAGCTTGTCGGGACCATAGCCAGGACGAGGGCGACGAGAAACGCTGGCAGAGATGCCCGGCCGATTACCACCGGTATCTCAGCTCCCCGTTCCCCGTATAGGACTGGAAGCCATCGGCAAACTGTCCTATACGGAACCTCCGATCGCGAATCCGCTCAGGAATGCGATCTCCGCGCCAGCTGATAGCAGCAGCGAGTCCGTGGCTGGCTCGGCACCAGTGACAGTGAACTGCGATCCCGGCAGTTGCTGGAACGAAGCCTCCATTTCAGTCTTCGACCAATAATCATGCGCCCAGGCTGCGCCTGCCCGGAGCGAAAAATCGGTGCCCGGATCGAGAGCGAAGGTATGCTCTGCCCTGGCGCCCAGTTCCACGCGTGCGGCCGTAGTCGTGTTCGCGTCGTAGGCAAGCGCGAAAGTCGAGGCGCCGGACGCGGTGCTCTCGCGATAGCCTGGCGTGCGAAAGGCCTGCACGCGCAAGGCCGCATATGGCGTCAACCAGTCGGCGTGGTAACCAGCTTCGATATGCACGCCACCGTTGTGCGCGGAGAATTCCGCCGTGTATTGATCGGTCCCGGCGAGGGTGACGAACCGGTCGGTCGAAACGTCGTGATAAGCGTAGGCGACTGCCGTCGTGAAATAGGCTCTGTCGAAGTTCGTTCGGGCATAGACGGCCGCCTGCACCATGTTGCTGCGTCCGCCTCCGAGCCAGTTTGACAGGTCGAAATCGGCTTTGCCGCCTCCCACCGCAAACCCGACCTCGGTATCCGGGGTAATCATATGGTCAGCGCCGACTGCGAATCCGCGAAGATTCGTCGTCCTCTCATGGCTTCCAACGGTGAAGTCGCCGTCCGTCTTGCTGTTGCCGCCATAGCCCGCCGCCCAGAACTCCCAGCGACGCGGGTCGGGAAGGAGTCGAGATTGGTCAAGCGCAGCAAAAGCCGCATTGCCCACGGGCGCACTGGCCGTCGCATAGCCGAGTACTCTCACGGTGCTTGGTGCCTGCGCAGGGACCGGCACGGACCGTCGGCCATTGCCGAAACCCGGCTGGAGCACAAGATTCAAGAAAGAATTCATTGCCTGGATCCCGGTCGGCGCCACGCCCGTCGCGACCTCTCCCGAGAGCTGCGTGAACGCCTCCGCCAGTTCAGCGGGCGAGAGGAAGTCGACAAGATCCTGGAAGCCGGGAGGCAACACGCCTCCGCCGGCTACGTAATCGTCGATCGCCCCAGCCACTGCTTCCTGGTTGTCCGTGGCGTCGGATCCGATCACCTCGCCAGCGGTCATCTGCTGGAGCACGCACACCGTGATGTTATTGCTGTCCATAGTCACGGCTGCGGTTTGCGCCCAAGCTGCTCCGCAATTGATGTTGGCGCCCGTGGTGAGCGTGATGGCCGCGAGCGCAAGAATTTGACCCTGGAATGTAGAGGTCGTGCCGAGAGTCGCCGACGACCCGAGCACGAAAAAGACGTTGCCGCCTTGCGCACCGTTGATCAGTTGAACCGAGGACGCGCTGCCGGTGGTTAATGTGCTTCCGACTTGGAATATGAACACCGCATTGGGGTTGCCTTGCGCGTCGAGGGTCAAAGGCCCGCCCAGCGTGTTCAGCGAAGCCGTTGTGTCGAAGCGATAGACGCCTGCGGTGAGCGTCTGCCCGCCCAGGTCCTGGCCGGTTAGATCCTGTGTGGCAGGCCGGCCCCATAGTTCGTTGTAGCGGGTCTGAAGCTCAATCTGCGCATCGATGGCAACCTGATCATTTGAGTGCAACGTTCCGTTGACCTCTCCTGGGCTGGGATTGGTGCCGAGCCCGGTGATGGCCGAGCCGGGACTGACGCCGACATTTCCGTTGATGATCGTTGGACCGGTGTTGGTGACGGTCGAGCCAGCCAACACTCCAAAGCTGTCGAGACTCTGCGCGCCGGCGCTCGTGGCGAACACGGCGATTGCCAGCGATATGATTGGAGTTAGCGGTGTAGGACGCAGACGCTTCATGATTGCTCCTTGAGCTTGATGGAGCACGCTAGCTTATTCTTCGTGTCGATAGTCATTAATCAACCGGATGATTTAATTCGTGATCTCAGTCGGCTTGAAAGACCAAAATCGTGGCCATTGATCACTAATTAAATCGGGTTGATATCAGATCTCGACGCAAGTTATTTTGTGGATGATTCACGGATAATCATCGAAATAATTATCGTCGAGAATTCACTCAGAATCGTGATTCACACTGATACTTTGATGCGTAGGAGAAAACTTCGAGACCCGCACAGGGCCGCAAGTAAAAACTTTCCAGGCTGTCAAACCGCGCGGTTGGCGGCTCGGTCTGCCCCACCACCGGCCGCACAGATCATGAGCGCCCGAGCGTCGTTAGCCGTGGGGGCGGCCCCTGAGCCAGATCATTCTGAGACGATCTAGATGTCGGTGATAGCTAAGACGCAGTCATCACAGGCTAGGTTTATGCTGCGCGCTGGCATGACTCGAATGCCTTGCTGCTTGAATGCTTTGCTCAGAGCAGCAGCGGCTCGCCGGTACCTAGCAAAGCGGACGATCCACCGTCCTGTTTCTGACCCCGCGCCAGAATGCGAAGCGAGCCATCTGGCAAGGGTCGTTGCAGAGCCAACGCCTCGTTCGCCGGCGCCGTCATCCAGACCTCAATCTCTTCCGGCGTCGTCAGGATGACCGGCATCGCCTTCGGGTGAATCAGCGCGACGAGCTCATTCGGCTCGGTCGTCAAGAATGCGAAGAGGTCGTTCGTCGTCTCGCCCTCCCTCACCTTCCGCACGCTGGTCCAGTTGGTCCAGATCCCGGCAAAGAACGCGAGCGGGCGATCCTCGGACAGAGCGAACCAGACGTCGCCGCCCTCGGCCTTGTTGAACTCCGAGAAGCTGGTGAAGGGTACAACGCATCGATTGGCAACGCCGAGCCATCGCTGCCAGTGCTTGCTGGCAACGTTACGGACGTTTGTCGTGCCGGTGTCCGGCTCCATCCGCAGCAACTCCTTGAAGTCGACCGCCGTGCCTTTCGCCTCAAGCTTGGCCGCGCGCTTCTTGGTAGCCTCCATCAAAGCAAATGATGAAGACGGCATACCCCATCGAGCCAGCGCCAGTTCGCGGACCCCGTCCGGCGCATTGCGCACGATCGGCGCCGGATAGTCAGGAAAGATGCCTGGGAGGGGCGGCAGATTGCCGGCGTGGTCGCGCATCGCATTGGCGAACGCGCGAATGGCATCCTGGGTTCTGGTCATCGAATAGAGGTTGCACATGCCCTGAGCCTACCGAGCCTGTCGCGAAAAGGAAGCCCCTGCCTCCTTGGTTCGAAACGGTGCATAGGATTCAACTCCTAGGTTGCTTGACTCTTCGATCGATGAGAACAAAATAAGAACATCGAATTTGGAGACCCTCGATGGGCGTGCCCGCTATACCTATTTCGGATGAGACGCAGATCGCATTGGACGAGCGCGTCGACAGTTTGCTGGCGGCTCACAATGGCAATGCACGAGCGGCCCTCGAGACGCTGCTTCTCGCGGTCGATATTCGGGCCAGCCGCGTTTCATACGGCTTTGTGCGTGGCCGATTGCCAGATCAACAATGAACAGTGACGACGTAAACCGCCCGCTCTCGCCATGGGCAGTCTGCGCCCGGCTCGAGCAGAAGGTGAGTCAGCAGAAGGGCGCGCGGATCTCGCACGATACTGCCGACCTCCTTCTTCGGGCGTTGCGCGCCTATCTCGCCAATCCCAACCGCGATCGGATCGCTGCGATCATGTGTATGCGGCACAACATCAAGCGCGAGCCCTGCCGGCCTCTTTGTCGGGGCTGCCTGGCAACCGCTTGGGAGTTGAAATGCCTCATGCGCGGAGAGAAGAACACCTTCAGCGACGAATGGGAGCGCTAAGGTTCGGGTGCGGAAGGTGATCGCCACCCTCGGCTGCCGGGTTGGCTATGGGAAATATTGGGGGTGTCCGTCGTGCCGTACTCGCCCAGGCAAGGCAAGGCGGAGCGTCTACCACCGCAAATCTACGCGTCGAGCAGCTTGCTTACGACACCCGGGGACTCTGCCCTCTTGCAGAGTACTGTCCCAATTCAAGGTCGCTGCGGGAACGGACGTGGCACCGATAGACACTGACCCGTCGATCTAGGGCTTGCCCATTTCGACCAAGGCAGCTCTGAGCGGAGCGTCTGAAACGTGGATAAAGCCGATATAGGGGTGGTCCATGTCGACAATCAGGTAGATCGCTGCACTTACCGACACTGCGCACGTTAGCAAAATGATGAATACGGTTGCATTGGTTGGGGCCAGCAGGCCAAAGGTTCCGAACAGGACAGCGAGCCAAAAGACCAATACCATTAAAAACGGCCTTGGAAGCCCGCCCCCTACCGCCTCTGTTTGAACCCAGTAGGCCTCGGCAATCTCCCAACTAATCGCAAGTGCCCGAGTTTGCAGGTTCCTCTCTGTGTCCGTCGATGGCACCAAGCCCCTCAGAGCGTCTTCCACCGGCTCTAACGACGGAGCGGAACGCTCTGCAGCTTCGGAGGCGTCCGGATCCCAGGCATAGGTTAGCCGTGCCTCAATCAGTTTTCGTAAGTCGTGCCGCGCGGCTTGTGTTTCAGCCCCATACTTGGCCATCGTTCGATCCAGCAGAACGACGCGCGCGACTGAAGTCTTCAACTCGGTGTTTGCGTTCTCGTACGTGACCTTTGCCGATGAAATTAGCAACCCAAGAGCGAGGGCCGACAATGTGCCTATGATAGCGATCGCAAGCTTGATGACATCCTTTGCATCGCCATCAAGGTGATGATTGGGCAGACGCCTTCGAATCCACATCCCCATCAGCGTTGCCAAAATTAAACACAAAAGCGCTATTGGCGCAGCAATATAAGCATTCAAAATTGGTAATCCCAATATAGATTATATTTACGTCTTCGACGGAAATCTTTAACTCATTTACGATAGGTGTCGACGATAAGTGGCTCGACCGTGTGATGCTACCCCACAGGCCTATCATATCACCGTTATTGATCTGGGCTCTGATGGTTAGTAGATGCCGCCTGAGGCTTCATAGTCTTCGAGATGCCCGGCAAAGGCCCGCAGGCGATGATGGTTGACTAAAACGCCGCGCTTACATCGACAGCCAGCATTATCGGCGCCAACCACAGCAAGATCGAAGCGGCGATAAGGCTTGCGTAGACGAGCGTGCGTGTAATGGTGGTACGTGTCATGATCGAGCCCCCTTCCCTAGCGTAGAGTTGACGGTGGCTCGGGATCAATAGCTAGGGGTGGCTAAGCTTCGTCAGGGAAAACCGTATTTTGCAGTTCATTCGCGGCCGGGCATTTCTGCCACATGATAAGCCTTCTGCACGTCATACCAGGCGGCGGTTCCCTCTTGCGGGAACGAGCTTCAGCTCTTCAACGTTGCTATGATCGATAACTAGAGCCTGATGACTAGGCGGCCGGCGCTCCAAATGAGGCAAGTGAGATGTCCAACTTTATGCTCGAGCTTGTCCTGGGCGAGGTGCTTCTAGCATCTCAAGCCCACCGCATTCTGGATGTCGATATGGCCTGCACTCGCATTTCTGCTCTCTGCCTGGCGTATGGCGACACCAGCGAGGACATTCGTCTCGCTTTGACCGAACTTGCCGTCATCCAGAATGGGGGGATTTTGCCTGTCGTGGCGTAGTCACCTTGCATGCAACGGGCTGGGAACGCATTGGTCATTACAAAGAGAGAACTTACAACATTCAACCACTCTCTTGGCCGCTGATAAGGGCTCGGAGGAGATTTTCAGCTCTATTCCGGGCTCGACCGCCTCGAACCCGCACAATGACCTCCGCCAGCTTCCCGCTGGCGAAGGCTTCAACAACGCTGACATGAACGTAGCTTTTCCGAACGACCGCGGGCGTATTGCCTAAATTGTCCGCCACAAGCCGCATGGCCGAGTTGAGTTGCCGACGCAGCGCACTCTCGCTCTAAGCAGGAGTCAGGCGTGGGAGATGCTCGGCAGCGAGCGCATTGGCGCCCAACATGCGTAAATCCTTCGCCGAAATTTCCGCCCCGGAAATCCTCCGCAGACAGTCTTTGATTTCCTGCGAATGGATGGGCCGGACCTGCCCGGCGGAATCGCGAAACTGGATCAATCGCGGATCGGCCAAAGAGTGAATGCGCCGCAGGGCTCGCACGAGCGGGGGATCGCGAAGTTCGCACTTTATGGTCGTGCCCCCTTTGCCCTTGACGCAGAGGAGCAAGCTCGATCGGGAAAGGTGCGTCTGGCGCTTCAGGGTCCTCAGTCTACGCATTAAGCCCGTGCAGAACGATTATCTTGGTCGTCTTGATTTTATGGAACGAACATCGGGCGAAGGGATTGATACCAGTAATCGAGAAATAACCACCAAGAAGAAGTCATTGTGCTGGAGGATAATCATGCCCACAGAAAAGAATCTCTCCGACGCTTTCTATGAAACGTTGAAGGATGTCTACTTTGCCGAGAAGCAATCTGTAAAGGCGTGCAAGAAGTCGGCGAAGGCTGCACAGTCTCCTGAGCTGAAGAAGGCCTTCACGGACCACGCCGAAGAAAGCGAGGGCCATGTCGAACGCCTGGTGCAGGTTTTCGAAATTCTCGGCAAGCCGGCACGCGGCAAGACCTGCGATGCCATGGTAGGTATCACGGCCGAGATGGAAGAAGATCTGGAGGATTTCGGCGGAACCGCCGCCGCTGACGCCGTCCTGATCGGCTGTGGCCAGGCCATCGAGCATTACGAGATTGCCCGCTACGGCATGCTCAAGACTTGGGCGACACAGCTTGGCATGAAGGACGCCGCCACGCTTCTCGATCAGACGCTCCAGGAGGAGCACAAGGCGGATGCGTTGCTCACGCAGATCGCCGAAGCTGGCGTCAATGCCGGCGCCGAGGAAGGCCGCACGGCCGCTCGCGCTTAACCGCCCCTCGCTCTTCCTTCTCCCGGCCCTTTGCAACACGGTTTGCCGTGGCCGGGAGAGCTTTGTCTAGATCTGGAGATCCAACATGAAGAACCTCGTATTCGCCGGCCTTCTGATCGCTGCCTCCGCCGCTCCCGCTTTTGCGGAGGAAGCAAAGACCCCGGCTGTTGCTGGTGAGCAGACGAACCCAGCCGCTCCGGTGGCCGGTGCGAACAGCTTCACCGAAGATCAGGCCCGCGCTCGCGTCACCGACGCCGGCTACACCGATGTTTCGGCGCTGGTCAAGGATGCTGAAGGCATCTGGCGCGGCAAGGCATCGAAGGGCGGAGCCATGATGGACGTCGCCGTCGACTTCCAGGGCAACGTCACCAGCAAGTAAGTTTCGAGTTGAAAGGACATCTCATGACTACGACCGTTTCCGGACTGTTTGACACGCACGCAGAGGCTACTGCCGCCGTCCGCGATCTTCAGGCTCTGGGCATTGCCCGCGATGATATCAGCGTGGTGGCTTCTAATGTCGACGGCGACGTCGATGCTTCGGATGTTGCCGTTGATGCCAGCGCCGGCGCAGGCATTGGCGCCGCCTTTGGCGGCTTGGGCGGCCTTCTGGCCGGTCTTGGCATCGTGGCCATTCCGGGCGTCGGCCCGGTCGTGGCGGCTGGCTGGCTGATCGCAACCGCAGCCGGCGCCGCCGCTGGCGCGGTCGTCGGTGGCGCAGCTGGCGGTATCGTCGGCGCCCTGACGGAATCCGGCGTGCCGGAGCGCGATGCGCATGTATATGCCGAGGGCGTTCGCCGCGGCGGCACGCTCGTGACCGCCCGCGTCGCTGACGAGAAGGCTGAACTCGCTCGCGGCGTGCTGCATGACGCACGCGCTGTCGACCTAGAACGCCGTCGTAGCGATTACGAGACGGCAGGGTGGACCAGGTTCGACCCGGATGCGCCGTTGCCGCAGCGGGATCGCGTCGGACTGAACAACGATCTGGTTTGAGCAGAGTGCGGGGCCCTTGGGCCCCGCCCCATTTTAGGGGATACGGGGATGCGCGAGCTGACCGATCAAGAGTGGCAAACGCTGACGGATATTGCCAACCCGCAGGAGTGTCTTCTGCGGGATGGGGAAACACTCAAGCAGCTGTTGGCGGACGGGCTCGTTCACATGATGGCAAATTGCTATCGACCGACGCCACTCGGCACTGAAGCCTTACAAAGGCGCGAAGCGGCCAGGGCCTCTTCTAAAGTCTAGCTGTTCTCTGCAGCCAACGCAGTTCACACGCCGGGCGCTGCAGCCCTTTTGTCCCAGACCGGTGTGCCACCAACCACGCTAGACGGGGGAACAGATCGTGGTGGGCCTCCGTTAGTATGTTGCCGTCGCCACACTGCTCGCACGGCGCATTCATCCAAGCACCACCACTCGGAGGAACGTCATGGACAAGAAGGGCCGTTCGAACTCGTCCGTCATGCTGGGCGAGCAAGCAGTCAATCGCGGCGCGGGCGGCGAGACACACCAGACAGCCGACGCGGGCTACGACACCCTGACCACCCAACAGGGCACTCCCGTCTCCGACGACCAGAATACGTTACGACAGGGCGCGCGCGGGCCCGCGCTGATGGAGGACGCCCATTTCCGTGAGAAAATATTCCACTTCGACCACGAGCGCATCCCCGAACGGGTCGTGCATGCGCGTGGCTATGGTGCTCACGGCTTCTTCGAGACCTACGAGCCGCTGACGGACCTAACCCGCGCCGACATCTTCCAGCGAGCCGGCGAGAAGACGCCGGTCTTCGTCCGCTTCTCCACAGTCGCCGGCAACAAGGGCTCCGCCGATCTGGCGCGCGACGTCCGTGGCTTTGCCGTCAAGTTCTATACCAAGGAGGGAAACTGGGATCTGGTCGGCAATAACATCCCCGTGTTCTTCATCCAGGACGCGATCAATTTTCCAGACCTCGTCCATTCCGTAAAGCAGGAGCCGGACCGCGATTTCCCGCAGGCGCAGAGTGCGCATGACAATTTCTGGGATTTCGTGTCGCTCATGCCGGAATCGATGCACATGATCATGTGGGTCATGTCCGATCGCGCCATTCCGCGCTCCTTCCGCTTCATGGAAGGCTTCGGTGTGCATACCTTCCGGCTGGTCAATGCCGAGGGACAATCCACCTTCGTCAAGTTTCACTGGAAGCCGAAGCTCGGCATGCAATCCGTGGTCTGGAACGAGGCGGTGAAGATCAACGGCGCCGATCCCGATTTCCATCGCCGCGATCTCTGGAACGCTATCCAGAGCGGCGATTATCCTGAATGGGAGCTGGGCCTTCAAACCTTTGACCAGGAATTCGCCGACAGCTTCGATTTCGACATTCTCGACGCGACAAAACTGATCCCGGAGGATGTACTGCCGGTGACGCCGGTCGGCCGCCTCGTCCTCGACCGCATGCCCGAAAACTTCTTCGCCGAGACCGAGCAGGTCGCTTTCATGACACAGAACGTTGTTCCCGGCATCGATTTCTCCAATGACCCTCTGCTGCAGGGCCGGAACTTCTCCTATCTGGACACCCAGATTAAGCGGCTTGGCGGGCCCAACTTCGCGCATCTGCCGATCAACGCGCCCAAGTGCCCGTTCCATCACTTCCAGCAAGACGGCCACATGGCCTTTACCAATCCCAAGGGACGAGCCAACTACGAGCCAAACTCTTGGGGAACGGAGATCGGCGGACCGCGCGAGGCGCCGATGCAGGGCTTCCAGACAATCGCCCAGGAAGCGGAAGGTCCCAAGGTCCGGCTGCGTGCGGAGAGCTTTGCCGATCACTACAGCCAAGCCCGACAATTTTACCGTAGCCAGACATCGGTCGAGCAGAAGCATATCGGTGCAGCATTGGTATTCGAACTGAGCAATTGCGAAACGCTGGCGATCCGGGAACGCGTCGTGTCGCACCTGCTCAATATCGATACGGATCTGGCGCAGACAGTGGCTACCGGCCTCGGCCTTGGCGCCCTGCCGAAAGCTGCGCCGCCGGCAGCCAAACCAAAGATGGATCTGAAGCCGTCCGACGCGTTGAGCATCCTCAAGAACGGTCCGAAGCAGTTCAAGGGCCGCAAGTTGGGCATCCTGATTACCGATGGCGTCGATACCGGCCTGCTGAAGGCGGTCGAGACTGCCGCCACGGAGGCTGGCGCCACCGTGGAACGCATTGCGCCAACAGTGGGTGGTGTCAAGGCGAGCGACGGCACGCACCTGCCTGCGCATCGCAAGATCGACGGCGGCCCATCGGTGCTGTTTGACGCGGTGGCGATCCTGGTCAGCGAGGCGGGCGTCGCGGCGTTGCTAAAACTTCCGCCGGCGCGCGACTTCGTCGCCGATGCCTATGCGCATTACAAGTTCTGTGGGTTCACGCAGACCGCGATGCCACTATTCGCCAAGGCAGGGTTGCCGAAGGAACTCGACAAGGGGTTCGTCAAGCTGGCTCAGCCCGCCGATGCGAAGGGCTTCGTTCAGGCATGCGCGGCACTGCGGTTCTGGGACCGCCCCGACGGCGCGTGAATACCGGTGCGGGCAGAGCCTATCTCTGCCCGTCCGCACAAATCGAGGAGGCTGATATCAGTGAGGTATCAATTCGCCGATCCTCGCTTACGCGGGAACAAATACACCTCCTCATCGTTGTGCGATCGAGATCCGGAACCTGGCAACCAGGCCGCCAATGCGCAACCCAAAATTGAAGTCGACCGAAATGTTGATGATGACCGAGCTATTGATTTCCGAAGTCATGACTGCGGTCGAGTTCCGTGAGCCTGTGGATGTCGGCGCGGCTGTGGATCGTTGCCGTAGCCGCCTACCGGATCACCCTGAATCCGACCAGCAGCTCAATGAAAAGCTTCAGTCCTTGGCACTCGAGTATGGCTCTGGCTTCGTGCTGCGATAGGTCGGCCAAGGCACCTGCCTGAACTAGGAGCAGAAGAGCCAAATTGGTACGATGCCTATAGGTTGCGATTTTCCCGCTCTTCCTCAAGCTTGCTCACCTTGGCGTGCACCTGCTCAACCGAAGCCTTGCACCGACGATGCAGGGCGGCGGTGGCAGGGGGCGGTAGGCGATGGGACCAGGGCCGTTCGCCGCGGCAATCACGGTGCCAGCCGCGCCCGCGATGGGCGTCAGGATCTCCGGCTTCGTCAAAACGCTCGGATTCGGCGGTTCGGCCGGGACCGACGCGCTCGAAACGAACGATCCCTTCACCCAGAGCCAGCCCTCGGCATTGCGGCGGTTCACCAGTCCGGTCATGCGCTTGCCGTTGTAATTGACCTATTTCAAAAGCTCGAACGGCACCGACGCGTAGTCGCCCTTGTTCAGCTTCTTGAGCAGGGTGAGGCGCTTGAATTACCCCTCCCCGACGTTGAAGACGGAGGAGACGAGCGCGGCGAACTGGTTATCGGTGAGAGGTACCTTCACCAAGCACGAGACGGCCGATTCCGCCTCGCGGAGATCCAGCTTCAGCAGCGCTTCGGCCTTGGCCTCGCTGATGACCGCTCCCGGCTGCACGACATAGTCGCCGTCCGAGCTGTGGCCGTAGCCAATGGTGAGAACCTTGCCGGTGTCGAGGTCCTGTAAGTGTCCCTACATGCGCTTTCGAAATCTCGGACGCGATGCAGACCTTCGTTTCGTTTCCGCTAAAAAACACCAACGCCCGCGAATGCGGGCGCTGGATCTACTTGGTCTCTTCGCCGCCCACGAAGTTGCGTGCGGCCGTCCAGTAGCTAACCGACTGTCAGGACATCCAGAAGCGAGGCCCGCTTTTTCGCCGGAAAGCGACGGTACAGCATGAGAAGTTCCTGCTCCTCGCGCACCGTCAGATCCGTTCGCACAAGGCCCTGCATCAGGGCGTTCTGACGGTTGGTATCTAGTTTGCCGTAGTGAACCAGCGACGTGTCCAGTTTCTCATGCCCTAGATTCTGGCTCCATGCCTTGAGCTCCTCCCAGGTGGCGCAGGCATCGAGGCCCAGCAGCATCAGCGTAGCGCGAACAGAGTGTGGATTGATGTAGTCAATGCCAGCGCTCCCGCAGGCTGATCGGAAGACCTCGCGCACCGGTTGCGAGGTTTTCCAGAACGCCTCCTTCTCCCGCGTAGCGTCCCCAGGGAGCCGGAAGCGAGGCCGGGCCGGGAACAGAGGAGAGTCAGGGTCAGTCCCGCCCTCGAGGCGCTCCTTGACCCAGGCGACCACGATTTGCTCGATATCCTCGCCAACCGGAAACCAGCTGGTGAGCATATTCTTGCCGAACTTCGTGTTCACCTCTCGTGCGTTCTGAAAAATTTGACGGTCCGCAAGCTTCACATGCTTGCAGCGCACCGAGATGACGGCGCCAACGCGCATGCCGGTCAGATAGATGAAAGCGATCAACGCCCGGTTGCGCCGCTGAAACACCGTCTGATCTGTCAGGACAGCGAGCATCTGGCGGATCTTATCTGCGGTGGGCGACGCCTTGTCCGGCTGCGTTTTGAGCCCCATCACGACGCGCCGAGAAGGCGTGAGCCGGGCAACCGCCTCCAGGTCGACCTTCCGATTCTTGATGGTGGTGAGCCAGTCAAAGAACACCTTCAGGTCGGACAACGTATGGACGATGGAAGAGTCCGAAAGCGTCTCGGCGCCAGCCTGGGAGGGGCGCTGGTGCAGATGGTCGGTGAATGCCTTGGCCTGCGACTTGGTGAGGCTCTCAAAGTTCTTGCCACCCATGAACTGTTCAAGCTCGGTCAGGTGACGCATGGCAGCATCGATGGTCTTTTCACCGTGCTTCTTGGCCTCGCTCAGGTGCGCGATATAGTCGTGCCGAAGCCGCTCATTCGACGGGTTCATGTATGACCTCTGAATTAGGGTGGATTTGCACAATCTCACCGGGATGGCGAGAAGGAGAGTAGTCGTCTTCGCTGGAGGTCAGGTTGACTCCCAGCTCTTCCAGAAGCTGGACCTGAGTGCGCGACTGATAAGTGCCGCTCGGCTTGCCGCAGGAGGGGGAAGGGCAGACCCAACGGAGCGTGCCGGCACAGTCGCTGCTCCAGCGCATTTCAGCTGCGTGCCCGATCAGCGAAGACACCTTCTTGCAGTGGAAGCAGAGGAATTCTCCGGGAGAGCAGTTCCACCGCGCCCCAGCACGCCGCGCCTGATGAAACGCGTTCAGATCCTCGCCGCGAAACAAGACCGGAGAGCCGGGTACCGTGATCAATCCCTCGTTGATCCAGTTGGTCACCGTGTTTCGGGTGATGCCATAGAGTTCCAGAACTTGGTTGCGGCTATAGTTGCGATGCTGCTTGGCCTTTTGCGGATGGAAGATTTTGAAGGGCTTCCGAGCTCGCTTCTCTGACTTTTCCGACGTGGGTGGAGCCGCGGGCGGAACCGCAGTGCCGCTCTCTTCCGGCGGCTTCGTGAGGACGGGCAGATCGAACAGATCCGGCATCGGCAAAGCATCTTCTCGCTTGCTGCGCTTATTCGTCATGGCGCGGAGCTCGCCAGGATCGCGGGCGTGAGCTTGCCTGCCACGAGAAGCCGCTGGAGTTCGTCCAGGTCGCCAGGAAAGACGCTACGTTCAAGTAGCCAAGCACGGGCTGCCTTGGGATCAGCAATGGCGGGAAAGGGAGGCTTGTCGCCCGCCTTCCCCACCAAGGAAGCCTCGCTGCTGGTGTGGCTCAGCTCAGGCCCAAGCCCGGCCGAAGCCGGGCTTGGGCCTTGGCTTGCAGCCTGGGCAGTAGCGGGGCTTGCGATGGGCTTTGCCGTTCCCTTCGAGCTTCCGCCCTTCTTGCCTGCATTCGACAGCCGCTCATGCGTGGCGGCGCTTTTCTGACGGGCCCGGTGGGTGTCCTCGTGACGCCAGTTCGGGCCAAACCGGGGCCGGATTACCGAGGCCACTTGAGGCCACTCGTCAGCCGCGACATGGGCAATCCGCGACAGCCGATCGTTATCCGTGGGGAGTAACCCATACTGCCACTGATGCATGCGGAGCAGCATGTAGGCGCCGTATTCTTCAGCGGTGAGGTCCGAAGCTACGGCCAACTCTTCGACAACCGAGATCGGCATGCGGGGCGAAGCGGTCACGAGATCGCTTCCTTCATGCCCATCACGTCATCGCACGGGATAAAGCGTTCCATCTCCGCCAGGGCGAGGATCAACTCTCCAGGCGACGGGCGGAGGGGATGGACGAGCGGGAGAGACCGTGAGCGCACGGCTTTACTCCGAGCGACCATCGTAGGAGGGCAGCGCGTCCAGATAGGCCCGGAGATCTGTCTCCAGGACCACGGTCTTGCTGCCGATCTTGCGGGCCTTCAGCCGGCCGGCGTTGATCTCTTGATAGAACTTCGTGCGGCTGATGCCGACCCGGCGGAGAACCTCCGCTACCGTGTTGGCCGCCGGCCGAGAAATGTTCGCGTTCATGGTCGTCCCATTCGTTGCGACACGTAAGAATGTGTCTGAACGACCGAGACATGAGCGACCGCGGTAGCTGGAAATAGCCGCGTCGATTAAAATTCTGCGTCGATTAAGTCTGCGCTGATTGCTTCTTGCGTCCGGGCGGGGCCAGAGGATCGAGGCCGGCCCCGTCCCGTGCCTTCTTCCAAATCACGTCGAACGGACGACTGCGCACTCCCCAACCAACGATGTTGGCCGCTTCCGCCTTCGCCAACTTGGGACGCTCGCGGAGTTCTTGAGTGAGGCGCTTTATGGCATTTTGAGATTTTAATTTTTCGTGGGCCACAGCGGGATTCAACACCGCGGGATAGTAGGTGTTCAGAAAGCGAAGGTAAGATGCCCGCTCGACGACCACATCGCGATAAGACACGTATCGGCCGCTCTCCGTGGAGCCATCGTAGTCCGGCTCTGGAGCGGCCTCGCCGATGGCATGGATGCAACTGTCCTCATCAAAGTTTCGATCCTCGACGAAGTAAGCGGTGGGAATTTCCTGTGGCATTTTGCTGAAGGTGCTCGGCTCCAGTATCCAGGCTTCGTCGACAGGCAATCCCATGAATCGCACGTCCCCGGCTCGAGCCGCGGCGTTCAGCTGGCTGAGAAACTTGGTCCTTCTGCGTCCGATCTCTGCTTGCCAAAACCCGTCGATGATAGCGACATCTAGTCGGCGGGGAGTTCGTGCAGCAAGCTCGCCCGCTTGGCGCCCCCCGGACGAAGTTGAAACGACTGCCTCGTTTTTCAGATAGATCTGGTAGCGCCTCGCCTGACACGCATCGTCGGCCGCGGCGAGTTGTACCGGGTCGGGGATGGAGTCGTCGTCAATGCCGAAAAGGATGGCCCCAGGATTGGCTATATCCACGTCCTTGGGTCCGAGAAGCTGTGCCCCATCCGTGATCAAGACCCACTCGCCTGCATTAGTGATTGCGTACTCCCGGTCGTTTTCAGGGGGTAGGCGAAATGGACCCTCATACCTGACAGAGGGAATGCCGCCGTAAAAGGCCAGATCCAATGCATCAGACAGCTTCACAAATTCGCCCGTAGGCAAGCTGCCCAAGTCGAATGTGAATCGATCCTCAGTTGCCTTCTGCATGTTAGCCTCCTCCAATGTCGACGAGCCTAGATCGCCGCGGTTCACTCGCTGACCTCCGGCTCATGCCTTGGGGGCATATGAAGAGGGTCGTCTCACAACTTAAGAGCGATCGTTGCCCTGAGTTCCATGCACAGTTACATCGGTCGCGGAGCTTATCGGCCTTGTTCCTGGGCTCGCTCCATCAGGAAGGCGCTATACCATTCCATCATTTCTGCGCGCTCCTTGAGATAGAGTGCAGCATTGTAAGCACTGCGGACCTCGTTCTTCGGAACATGAGCCAGTTGCCGCTCAATCGCATCTGGTCGCCACAGACCACTCTCGTTCAAGATGGTGCTAGCCGTGGATCTGAAGCCATGAATGGTCGCGCGCGAATGGTACCCCATACGATAGAGACCGAAGATCATCGTGTTTTCGGAGATCGGTTTACCGGGCTTTTCGCCAGGGAATACCCAGTCGCTCCCGTCCGATTGGTCTCGAAGCGCCGCAAACAGCGTCCGTACATGGGGAGTGAGCGGGACAATGTGCTCCTTGCCCATTTTCATTCGCTCCGCCGGGATGCGCCATAAATCCGGTTCCAATTCGCGCCATCGCGCAAACCGGATCTCCTTGGTGCGAACAAACGTATGAGCAACGAGTTCGATGGCGAGTGCTGTCTGCCGATTTCCATCATAAGACCCAAGCCGCTCAAAAAACTCAGCCAGGTCCCCCTCGCGCAGGGCCGCCATATGCTTCACTCGGGGCTTGGGACGCAGCGCATCCACTAAGGGGGCGGCAGGATCTAGTGTCGCCAGGCTCGATGCCACGGCATAGCGGAAGATAGAGCTGACAGTTTGACGAATCCGCTTTGCGACGTCCAAGGCGTCTCGGCTTTCGACGCTTCGAATGATGGCTAGCACCTCCCCTGGGTTTATTGCTGCAACATCCTTCGAGCCGATAGCGGGAAACACGTCTCGTTCAAGGCGCGACCAGACTCGACTGGCATGGGCGGGCACCCAATTGACCGACTTGCCATTGAACCACTCTGTCGCAACGGTTTTAAATTGCCGCGAGATTGAGAGCATCCCGTCGGGGAGATCCACTTGGCCGGGATCGTATCCCGCGGCGAGTTTGTCCTTAGACGCCTCACGCACGGCACGAGCCTGCGAAAGACTGACTTTCGGATAGGACCCGAGTGAAAGTGTTCGCTGGCGACCATTAAATCGGTAGTTCAGACGCCAAAGTTTTGAGCCATTCGGACGAACGAGCAGATAGAGCTGACCGGAATCGCTCAGTTTGAAGTCTCTCTCCGAAGCCTTCGCGTTTCGGCAAGCGGCATCCGTGAGCGCCATGCATCCCCCCACTATGGTATCACCAGCGCGGCGGACGGCCCGATACCATATCCCGTACCATGACTAACGGCGGGATGCGGGGGAACGCCCAGACACAAGCATGTACATAGAGCCAAGCCTTTTCAAGGCTTTCTATATAGAGCTGAACGCCGGCGAACGTGTGAGGAGGGATGTTGGTAGCGGAGGAGGGACTTGAACCCCCGACACGCGGATTATGATTCCGCTGCTCTAACCAGCTGAGCTACTCCGCCCCAGGACCGGCGCTTGCGCCGGCTGGAATGGCCCGCTTATAGGGAGCCGGGCCGAGGCCTGTCAAGCATCGACAGCACTTCAAACACGTTCAAACACAAGCAGTGTGAAAAACCCGATCGGACCGACCCGGCGACGGTCGATCAGGCGCAGGTCCGAACGGCCCAGAATGCGGCCGATGTCGAAATCCATGTGCCAGCCGAGCGACGCCGACAGCGGCGCCAGCTTCTCGCCCATCCAGCCGCGCCAGCCCTTCTGCTCGGGAAAATGGCTGACCAGCACGACAGCGCCGCCCGGACGCGTAACCCGGGCCAGCTCCGCCATCACGGCCTTGGGGTCGGGCACGACCGTCAGCACGAACATGGCGACCGACGTGTCAAAACTCTTGTCCGCCATCTGAAGATCGCCGGCGTCGGCGACTTCCAGCCCTTCGACATGGTCGAGCTTGCCGGAGATCACGCGCTCGCGCGCGATGTCGAGCATTTCGGGCGACAGGTCGATGCCGGTGATGCGGTGTTCGCGGCTATAGTGTGGGAGCGAGATGCCGGTGCCGACGCCACATTCGAGAATGCGGCCGGAGGGAAGCTCGTTGATGAAGCTGACGGCGGCGCGACGGCCGGAGTCGAAGACATAGCCGAACACCCGATCATAGATCGGCGCCCAGCGGGCATAGGTGTCGCGGACAGCGTTTTCATCGATGCGATGCGACGACCGACGCTTGCTCGCAAATGATTTCCACTTGCGCGCGACGTCTTCAAAGAATTCCGGCATGTTTCTCCCTCAAGCTGCTGCGACGGCTTCCGGCACGATCAAACGGCGGAGTGCCAGTTCCGCCTCGGCGTTGCGTTCGGCGCGGGCGATCCAGCCACCGCCGAGAACCCGCGCCCCCTCCCCTTCGCCCGCGTAGAACACGCAGGCCTGACCGGGGGCGACCCCGGTTTCTCCGTCGAGCAGCGAGATCAGCGTCTCGCCGTCCCTGTGGACGATCTCGGCCCGCTGCGGCGGACGCGTCGAGCGCACGCGGGCGTAGATTTCCATGCCCTCCGGCCCGATCGCTTCCAGCGGCGCGTCGCCCAGCCAGTTGACGTTGCGCAGCACCAGCCGGCGGGCGGCGAGCGCCTCGCGCGGGCCGACGATGACGCGACCGCGCGAGGCATCGAGATGGATGACATAGAGCGGATCGGCGGATGCGATGCCGAGGCCGCGCCGCTGGCCGACCGTGTAATGAATGATGCCTTCATGCCGGCCGAGCACATGGCCGTCGATATGCACGATATCGCCGCCTTCGGCCGCACCCGGCTTCAGACGCTCGATGACGTCGGAATATCTTCCGTTCGGCACGAAGCAGATGTCCTGGCTGTCATGCTTGTCGGCGATTTCCAGGCCGAGTTCGCGGGCGATTTCGCGCGTCTCCGGCTTGGTCAGATGGCCGAGCGGGAAGCGGATGAAATCGAGCTGCTCCGGCGTCGTCGCGAACAGGAAATAGCTCTGGTCGCGGTCGAGATCGGCCGGGCGGAACATGGCGCGATGGCCATTCGCCTGCAAACGGCTCCGGACATAATGGCCGGTGGCAAGCGCAGCAGCGCCCAGTTCGCGCGCCGTCGTCAAGAGGTCGGAGAACTTGACCGTCTGGTTGCACGAGACGCAGGGAATCGGTGTTTCGCCGGCGATGTAGCTTTCGGCAAAACGGTCGATCACCGACTTGCGAAAACGCTCTTCGTAATCGAGCACGTAATGCGGGATATCGAGCTTTTCCGCGACGCGGCGGGCGTCGTGAATATCCTGGCCAGCGCAACAGGCGCCCTTGCGGTGCGTCGCCTCGCCATGATCGTAGAGCTGCAGCGTCATGCCGACGACGTCATAGCCCTCGCGTTTCAGCAGTCCCGCCACAACCGAGGAATCGACCCCGCCGGACATCGCGACGACGATGCGCGTGTCTTCAGGGCGGCCGGGAAGTTCGAGACTGTTGAGCATGGTGGTAGGCCTTGCCGGAATGCCGCGCGATTTATTTCTGAAATGCGGCAGAAACGCATGAGGCGGCAGAGCCGCGTTAACGGCCGGACTATAGCGGCGATCGCGTCATCTTCAAGGCGCAAGCGCGCTCTCGCACCCCGCCAAGGCCACGGAAATGGCGGATATTCGCGACCGGCCCCATCCTGACGCAGGGTGCATCCCTGCCGATCACACGCTCCGCAGGCCCTTGCAAACCTTACCGAATTGTTGCCGAGGGCTTAGTCAATTTTTAAAGCCCACGTCGTATTCTCGCTTTCGACAAGGTCAGGTTGAGTGTGTGAGAGTAGAATGACCGATCAAATGCGTCCGCGCGTCAAATATGTCATCGGACCGGACGGTAGTCCGCTTACGATCGCAGATTTGCCGCCGCGGGACACGAAACGTTGGGTTATCCGCCGTAAGGCAGAAGTTGTCGCGGCGGTGCGGGGGGGCCTGCTCAGCCTTGAAGAGGCGTGTCAGCGTTATACGCTGACCGTCGAGGAGTTCATCTCCTGGCAGCAATCGATCGACCAGCACGGCCTTGCCGGGCTTCGGACGACGCGGATTCAACAGTATCGCCAGTAGATCCGGCGGCCGGCTCTCCGGTTGACCGTCAAACGATACAAAAGGCCGGCGTTTTCGCCGGCCTTTTCTTTTGTCTTCTTCTTCCCGCGGCTATGCCGAGGTGGCCTGGGCCAGTGCTTCTCACCTCTCCCTGAGGGAGAGGTCGGAGCGCAGCTCCGGGTGAGGGTTTAGGGAACCATCCGGTGAGGCCGTAAACCCTCACCCGCCGGCCTGCGGCCGTCGACCTCTCCCTCAGGGAGAGGTGAAGAAGGCTGGCTTTTCCAAACCGATCCCGTCTTCAGAGCGTCAGCGTCTCACCGATTCCGGCCACCAGAACCTGCGTCTCGGCGCCCTTCATGCCCTCGACAAATTTGTCCGCCGTTGAGTCGAGCAGGCCGAACGTGCCGTAGTGGCAGGGAATCACCGTGTCGAAATGGAAGAAGCGCCGAGCCGCCAGCGCCGCCACCTTGCCGCCCATGGTGAAGCGATCGCCGATCGGCAGGATTCCGATCTTCGGCTGGTAGATCTCGTCGATCAGCGCCATGTCGGAAAAAATGTCGGTATCGCCGGCGTGATAGAGCGTCTTCTCGCCCGGCGCGGCGATGACCAGGCCATGCGGATGGCCGAGCGAATGCGAGACGCCATTCTCGTCCAGCGTGGCGGAAGAATGGTGCGCCACCGTCATCGAGACACGGAACGCGCCCTGGTCGGTGGTCCCGCCCGAATTCATCGGGTCGACCTTGGCAACGCCCTTGTGGGCGAGATAATCGGCGAGATCGGCATCGGCCACCACTTTGGCGCCCGTCTCCTTCGCAATCGCGACCGTGTCGCCGAGGTGATCGCCATGGCCATGCGTCAGTAGGATGTGCGTGACGCCGCGTTTCCAGGCATCGGCATTGCCGGGAAAGCTGGGGTTCCCGGTGAAGAACGGGTCGATCAGGATGACGGCGCCATCGATCTCGACGCGAAAGGCGGAATGGCCGAGCCAGGTGAGCTTCATGTTTTGCGATCCATGCTTCTGTCGAATTTCAGACCCAATATGGCGGTCGGAGATGGATTAAACAGCCCCGACGCCGCGCAATCTTGCCGCGTCAGGAAGCACCTTGCTTGCCGCGCGCGGCGCGATCCCCGATAAGGGCGGGATAACCGACCAGAGGAATTTTGACGGACATGGAAGCAAGCGCGCCGACCAATGCCCGCCGTGGACTGATGAAGCGGCTCTTCGACAGGGTCATGGAACTGTCGGCCGGGCCGCATGCGCTCTGGCTGCTGGCGGCCGTGTCCTTCGCCGAGGCTTCGTTCTTCCCGATACCGCCCGATCCGATCCTGGCCGCCATCGTGCTGGCGCGGCGCGATCGCGCCTGGATCGCAGCCCTCGTCTGCACGGTCGCCTCGGTGCTTGGCGGTCTGGCCGGCTATGCCATCGGCGCCGGGCTTTATGAGGCGATCGGCCAGCCGGTCATCGCCTTCTACAAGCTGCAGGAAGCCTTCAACACCTTCCAGCTTCGCTTCGACGAATGGGGCGGCTGGATCATCGTCGCCAAGGGGCTGACGCCGATCCCGTTCAAGCTGGTGACGATCGCCTCGGGCGTCGCCCATCTGAACCTCTGGACCTTCATCATCGCCTGCATCATCACGCGGGGTCTGCGTTTCCTCCTGGTGGCCGGCCTGTTCTACGCCTTCGGCCCGCAGGCCCGCGCCATGATCGACCGGCATTTTTCCACCGTGATGATTGTCGGCACCCTCGTCGTCATCCTCGGCTTCGTCGCCGTCATCTACATCTGAAGGCGCGGATATGCCCGGCACCATCCTGGATCTGGCCGAACTGCAGCAGGCTCTCAAGCCGGCGGCGGCCGTGATCGGCCTCGATCTCGGCACCAAGACGATCGGGGTGGCGATTTCGGATCTCGGTCGGCGCATCGCCTCGCCGCTGGTGCTGATCAACCGGGTGAAATTCACCCAGGATGTCGAGGCGCTGATCAAGATCATCGGCCAGCGCGAAGTGGCGGGCATCGTCATCGGCCTGCCGCTCAACATGGATGGATCGGAAGGCCCGCGCGCCCAGGCGACGCGCGCCTTCGTGCGCAACCTGCTGCCGAAGATCGATATCTCGGTGTCGTTCTGGGATGAGCGGCTATCGACGGTCGCGGTGACGCGGACGCTGCTGGAGGCCGATACCAGCCGCAAGCGGCGCGGCGAGCTGGTCGACAAGATGGCGGCCGCCTTCATCCTGCAGGGCGCGCTCGACCGCATGCAGAAGATCACGCGCGACCTTGCAGACGCGCGTGATGAGGATCAGCCCTTCGGGCAGATGTAATCGACGAAGGCGCGCGCATCAAAGCGCGCGTCGAGCATGCCGTAGGTCGAGCGCCAGGGCTTGCCGAGACGCGATTCCAGGAACGCATCGGCGATCACAGCCGGGAAGTGGCGACGCATGGCAGCGGCGGCCACCGTCATCGCCAGCTGTTCGACCAGGATGCGCGCCGAACCCTCGTCGGCCAGCGACACCGCCGTCGCGGCGCGCAGCACGTTGAGCGTCGAGCGGGCGGACTGGCCCAGACCATCCTCGATCACCCGCAGCACCGCTTCGAGCGAATCGGATGAGCGGCGCAGGATGCGCAGCACGTCGAGGCAGAGCACGTTGCCGGAGCCATCTGCCAGCGCCGGCGCGAGCGAGTCGCGATACAGCCGCGCCAGGTGGCTTTCCTCGACATAGCCATTGCCGCCGACGCATTCGATCGCCTCGGCGACGACAGCCGGCGTCACCTTGGTGATCCAGTACTTGACCACCGGCGTCATCAGCCGGGCAAAGGCGGCCTCGAGCGGGTCGTCATGCGAGCGGTCGACCGCTTCGGCCAGCCGGAACGCGAGCGCCGCCGACGCCGTGACGTCGAGCGCCATGTCGGCCAGGACGCGGGTCATCAGCGGCTGGTCGATCAGCGGCGCGCCAAAGGCCTTGCGATGGCGGGCATTGTGCACGGCTTCCGAAAGCGCGGCGCGGGCAATGCCGGCAGACGTCAGCGCGCTGTCGACGCGGGTCAGCGTCACCGTTTCGTTGATGGTCGAAACGCCACGCCCGGCCTCGCCGACGAGGTACCCCGTCGTACCCGGGAAATCGATCTCGGCGACCGCGTTGGAGCGCGTGCCGAGCTTGTCCTTGAGGCGGGTCAGGCGGATCGGGTTGCGCTTGCCGTCCGGCAGGAAGCGCGGCACCAGGAAGAGCGAAAGCCCCTCCAGCGTCTGCGCCAGCACCAGCAACGCGTCGCTCATCGGCGACGAGACGAACCATTTGTGGCCGACAATGCGATAGCTGCCGTCACCCGACGCCTCCGCCCGTGTCGAGCTGGCGCGCAGGTCGGAACCGCCCTGCTTTTCGGTAGTGGCGAAGGCGAACAGCGCCCCGCCCTTCTGGGCGGCGGGAATGACGCGCGAATCGTAGCGGCGCGAGCGAATCATCGGCAGCCAGGTTTCGGCGAGCTTTGGCGCGTGGGCGAGAGCCGCCACGCTGGCGCTCGTCACCGACATGGCGCCGACATGGCCGGCCTCGACCTGCGCCGTCATGTAGATGCGGGCGGCACGGGCCACGGCGCGAACGCTGGCCTCGTCGCCGCTGGCATCCCAGATCGACGCCTGCAGGCCGGCGTCCACGCTGCGCCGCATGAGGGCGTGATAGGCGGGATGGAATTCGACCGTATCGGCGCGGCGCCCGGCCGCGTCATGGGTTTTCAGGACCGGCGGCACCGCGTTGGCGAGCCGGGCCAGATCGGCCATTTCGGTCGATCCCCACTGCGCGCCATGCGCCGCCAGGCCGTCTACGACCGGTCGGGGCAAGCCCTCGACAAGGGCCGCCAGCACCGGGTCGGACGCATATAGGTTCGCTCCAACGCGGTGCGCGACCTGGTTGATGACTTCGTGCGTCTCATAATCCGGCGAAACCATGCGTCTCCTGCCCCGTCCTTGGCCAGCGTCCCTTATGGCCCGCCAAGGTTAATAGGGACAAAAGGCGCCGGTGTCTTGCCTCTACGATAGGAGATTTCCCAAAGTCCTGTCGCCTTCATTCGCAGCGACAGGATCTCCGCTTTTCTCCTTGAGGCTTAGCGCCGCTTGGCACCCGGCCGGCCCTTGAACGGGCCGCCCGTCGGTCGACCGCCCATGGGACGCCCGCCATGCGGACGATAATCCCCGCCGGCAACCTTGCGCTCATGCTTGGGCAGCGTCTTGCCGTCCGACATAAGCTCGAAGCGCAGCGCACCGGCGACCGGCGCCACTTCGACAAGCTTGACGTCGACATTGTCGCCGAGGCGGAACATCTCGCCATCGCGCGAGCCGATGACGGCCTGACGCGCTTCGTCGAACTGGTAGTAGTCCGAGCCGATCGAGCCGATCGGCACGAAGCCATCGGCGCCCGTCTCGGCCAGCTTGACGAACAGTCCGGCGCGGGTGACGCCGGCGATCCGGCCCTGGAACTGCGCGCCGATGCGGTCCGCCAGCCAATGCGCGACGAGACGATCAATCGTCTCGCGCTCGGCAGCCATCGCTCGGCGTTCGGCCGTCGAGATCTCTTCGGCGATCGCGGCCAGATCCTTGTCCATGCCGTCCTGGAGACCGCCCTCGCCCATTTCGAGCGAGCGCACCAGGGCACGATGGACGATCAGATCGGCATAGCGGCGGATCGGCGAGGTGAAGTGGGCATAGCGGCGCAGATTGAGGCCGAAGTGGCCGATATTGTCCGGGCTGTAGATCGCCTGGCTCTGCGAGCGCAGCACCACCTCGTTGACGAGCGCGGCGTGCTCACCGTTCTTCACCCGATCGAGGATCGTGTTGAAGTTGCTTGGGCGCAGATTACCGCTCTTCGGCAGGTTCATCTCGATCGTGGCGAGGAACTCGCGCAGCGATTCGAGCTTGGCCAGCGAGGGCTGGTCATGCACGCGATAGACGAGCGGCGAACCCTTGCGCTCCAGCGTTTCCGCCGCGGCGACGTTCGCCTGGATCATGAACTCCTCGATCAGCTTGTGGGCGTCGAGGCGTTCGGGAATGATGATCTTGTCGATTCCGCCATCCGCGCCGACGACGACCTTGCGTTCCGGCAGGTCGAGATCGAGCGGCTCGCGGTTGTCGCGGCCGCGCTTCATGACGGCATAGGCCGCCCAGAGCGGCTTCAGGATCGGCTCCAGCAACGGGCCGGACTTGTCGTCGGGGCGACCGTCGATCGCCGCCTGCGCCTGCTGGTAGGAGAGCTTGGCCGCCGACCGCATCATGATGCGGTGGAACCAATGGAACTTCTTCTTGCCCTCGGCCGAGAACTGCATCTTCACGGCCAGGGCCGGACGATCCTCGCCCTCGCGCAGCGAGCAGAGATCGTTCGAGATGCGCTCCGGCAGCATCGGCACGACGCGGTCGGGGAAATAGACCGAATTGCCGCGCTTCAGCGCCTCGCGGTCGAGCGCCGAATTCGGCCGCACATACCAGGCGACGTCGGCGATGGCGACGGTGACGAGGAAGCCGCCGGGATTTTCCGGATCGGTATCCGGCTCGGCATAGACCGCATCGTCGTGATCCTTGGCATCGACCGGATCGATGGTGACGAGCGGAACCTGACGCCAATCCTCGCGGCCGCCGGAAAGCTTGGCGGGCTTGGCCTTCTCGGCGTCTTCCAGCACCTGCGGCGGGAAGATGTAGGGAATGTCATGCGCGTGAATGGCGATCATCGAGACCGCCTTCTCGCTCGACATGTCGCCGATGATCTCGACGACGCGAACGCGCGGCAGGCCGAAGCGCGACATCCGCTTGGCCTCGACCGAAACGAGATCGCCATTCTTGGCGCCGTTCAGGTCTTCGGCCTCGACTTCGGCTTCCTTCTGCTTGCGATCGACCGGCAGGACGCGCGCGCCGCCGGGCGTGATGCGGATGACGCCGAGAATAGACGCAGCCCGCTTTTCGAGCACCTTGATCAGGCGGCCGACATGGGCGAAGCCGGTCTCTTCGAGATCGGCGGCATCGACATGCGACAGCACGCGGTCGCCGATGCCGGGGGCCGGTACCAGCGGCTTGCCGCGGCTCAGCCGGATCAGGATGCGCGGCGCGGGGCCGTGATCGGTATCCCAGAGCGCCGGCTGGGCGACGAATTCGCCATGCTCGTCGCGCTCGGTGATCAGCAGAACGGTGACGGGCGGAATATCGCCCGGACGCGACAGCTTCTTGCGGTTCTTCTCGACGAGGCCATCCTCGCTCAATTCCTTGAGCGTGCGCTTCAGCGCGATGCGGGCGCCGCCGGAAATGCCGAAATGCTTCGAGATTTCGCGCTTGGTCGCCTTGCCGGGATGCTCGGCGATATAAGCGAGGATCGCCTCGCGCGACGGCATGCCGTTGGCGGGCGGGGCGACGGGGGCGACCGGCTTGCCGGAGGCCTTGGCGAAGGCCGCGGAACGCGTCGCGGATCTCGCGCCGGGCGTCCGTACCTTGGCGGCTTTGGGGGGAGTTTCTGGCTTCTTGGCCAAGTAAATAATGTCCAGTTTGGAAATGGGGGGCGGCCGGATTGGAGGCCCTACCTCACCCATGGGAAGAAATGAGAATGGCCGGCTGTGTCCATTCTGGCAACAGCCGGCCTCGATATCGCGGAACGGGGCGACAGCCTATTCGGCGTCGGCCTCGGTTTCGGCCTTCTTGGCAGCGGTCTTTTTGGCTGCCGGCTTTTTGACCGCCGTCGTTTTGGCAGCCGCCTTTTTCGCGGGCGCCTTTTTCACCGGCGCGTCTTCCGACACGTCGTCGCCATCAGCCGCCTTGGCGGCTGCCTTCTTGGCTGGCGCCTTTTTGGCCGCTGGCTTCTTTGCTGCGGCAGCCTTCGGCTTGGCCGCCGCGCGTGTCTTCTTGACCGGGGTCTTGCCCGCCTTTTCGGCGATCAGGGCGACGGCTTCGTCGAGCGAAACGGTTTCCGGCGGCAGCGCCTTCGGCAGCGTGGCGTTGACGGCACCATGCTTCACATAAGGACCATACTTGCCGGCGTGAACGGTGATCGGTCCCCCTAATGTCGGGTGATCACCCAGCGTCTTCAAGGGCTCGGCTCCGGCACGCGCCGGACGTCCGCCGCGCGCAGCCTTCTCGGCGATGACCGAGACGGCGCGATTGATGCCGACGACGAACACTTCGTCGACGCTGTCGAGATTGGCGTATTTGCCGTCATGCAGGATGAACGGCCCATAGCGGCCGATGCCCGCCTGGATCGGCTTGCCATCCTCGGGATGGATGCCGACTTCGCGCGGCAGCGACAACAGCGCCAACGCCTTTTCGAGATCGAGGCTCGCCGCCTCCCAGCCCTTCGGCAGGCTGGAGCGCTTCGGCTTCTCCTTGCCTTCCGGCTCGCCGAGCTGGACGTAGGGACCGAAACGGCCGGTGCGCAGAGTGACGTCGAGGCCGGAGACAGGGTCCTTGCCCAGCACCTTCGAACCATCCGCGCCAAGCGCCGAACCGTTCTCGCCATTTTCGCCCGGTGTCGCATCGTCGCCGGAAGCGACGAGCTGGCGGGTAAAGCGGCATTCGGGATAATTCGAGCAGCCGATAAAGGCGCCGAACTTGCCGAGCTTCAGCGAAAGCTTGCCGGCGCCGCAGGACGGGCAGGCACGCGGATCGCCGCCATCGGCGCGGGCCGGGAAGATGTGCGGCCCGAGCAGATCGTTCAGCGCATCCAGAACCTGGGTGACGCGCAGTTCCTTGGTCTCGCCGACATCGGCGGAGAAGCGCTGCCAGAATTCGCGCAGCACATCCTTCCAGGCGATTTCGCCGGCCGAGATCTGGTCGAGCTTCTCTTCCAGATCGGCGGTGAAATCATATTCGACGTAGCGGGCAAAGAAGCTCTGCAGGAACGCCGTGACCAGGCGGCCCTTGTCCTCGGGGACGAGGCGCTTCTTGTCGATCCGCACATATTCACGGTCGCGCAGCACGGTCAGCGTCGCGGCATAGGTCGAGGGACGGCCGATGCCGAGCTCTTCCATGCGCTTCACCAGCGTTGCTTCGCTATAGCGCGGCGGCGGCTCGGTGAAATGCTGGGTGGCGGCGATCGCCTTCTTGGTCAGGCTTTCGCCCTTTTCCATGCGCGGCAGGCGGCCTTCGTCCTCGTCGCCTTCTTCGTCCTTGCTCTCATTATAGAGAGCCAGGAAGCCGTCGAAGGTCATGACCTGACCCGAGGCGCGCAGATCGATCTTGCGACCGCCGGCATCGACGAGAATGTCGACGCTGGTGCGCTGCATCTCGGCCGATTCCATCTGGCTGGCGACGGTGCGCTTCCAGATCAGCTCATAGAGACGCGCCTGATCGGCATCGACATAACGCGCGACATCGCGCGGACGGCGCTGCGGGTCGGTCGGGCGGATCGCCTCGTGCGCTTCCTGGGCGTTCTTGACCTTGGTCTGATAGCGACGAGGCGCTGCCGGCAGGTGCTTGGCCGAGAAATCGGCGCCGATGACGTCGCGAACGGCAGCCACCGCCTCCGGCGCCATGTCGACGCCGTCGGTACGCATATAGGTAATGAGACCGACCGTCTCGCCGCCAAGCTCGACGCCCTCATAGAGGCGCTGCGCCAGCTGCATGGTGCGGTTCGGCGCGAAGCCGAGCTTGCGGCTCGCTTCCTGCTGCAGCGTCGAGGTGGTGAACGGTGCGAAGGGATGGCGCTTGGCCGGCTTCGATTCAATGTCGGCAATCGTGTAGCGGCCGGCATCGAGGGCAGCGCGGAAGGCCTCGGCCTCCTCGGCGGTGCCGACGTCGAGGCGGCTGATTTTCTTGCCGTCAGCGCCGACCAGGCGCGCTTCGAACTCGTCGCCACGCGGCGTCGCGAGCGTGGCCAGCAGCGACCAGTATTCGCGGGGGCGGAAGATCTCGATCTCGTTTTCGCGGTCGCAGACGAGACGCAGCGCCACCGACTGGACGCGGCCTGCCGAGCGGGCGCCCGGCAGCTTGCGCCACAGAACCGGCGACAGCGTGAAGCCGACCAGATAATCGAGCGCCCGGCGCGCCAGATAGGCGTCGACCAGGGCCACGTCGATCGGGCGCGGGTTTTTCATCGCCTCGAGGACGGCCTGCTTGGTGATCGCGTTGAACACCACGCGCTCGACCGGCTTGTCCTTGATCGCCCGCTTCTGCTTCAGGACCTCAAGGACGTGCCAGGAAATGGCCTCGCCTTCGCGATCCGGATCGGTTGCGAGAATGATGCGGTCGGCGGCCTTGGCGGCGGCGGCCATGTCGACCAGGCGCTTGGCGGACTTCGGGTCCGCCTCCCAGCTCATGGCGAAGTCCTCGTCCGGCAGCACCGAGCCGTCCTTCGACGGCAGGTCGCGGACATGGCCGTAGGACGCCACGACGTGATAGTCGGAGCCTAGGTATTTGTTGATCGTTTTCGCCTTTGCGGGCGATTCCACGATGACGAGATTCATCAATGCCATTTACGAAAAGGCCGGACGAGCCACGAAAACCCGCGCCGACGAAAATTGGAACAAGGCGGAATACCCGCCGGCCCACGGAAGCAGGCGCATTCGGGCTGGACAATCCCGGAAAGCACCCTGCCTGTCAATGAAGGGGGCCACACCAAACACGCCCGCACCACTGGGTTGTATAAAGTTGCATTTGCAATTAAAAGAGGATCATGGTTCGACTCGTGTCAACCGGGGGTACGGATATGGGACGGCATCTGGACGATTCCAACAATGGCGGGACCGAAAGCCACGCCGAAGCCATTCGGCGGCACGAGCAAGCCGTCTACATCGCCGACATGGTGAAGGAGCTGCGCGGCCTGTCCGCCGGCGTGGGGCTGGAGTTCCTGTCCTATCTGCTCGCCATCGCCGAGGAGGAAGCCCGCAAGGAAAGCCAGCGCCTGCGCCAATTCGGCTGAGCGCGGATTGCCAGGATCGTCTCCGCCGCCCATTCGCCGCGGTAGCCCGACGCTGAGAATGCCTATTCGACCAGCGAAACGCGCTGGCCGGCGTGCCGTTCGATCCGGCCGGCGAGATCGAGCTCCAGCAGCAGCACATGCACCAGCGCCGCCGGCAGCCTGGTAAAGCGAATCAGGGTGTCGATTTCCGTCGGCGCCGGTCCGAGCGCCTCGATCAAGAGCTGACGATCGTCGGGAGACGGCTCCAGATCCGGGTTGCGATGCTCGCCATCCCCAGCAACTAACGCGTGTCCCCATTTCTCCGCCGGCGTCGAGGCGGGGTCGCCCGGCAGGCCGTCTTCCGCTCCATCCTTTCCATCCGTGCCGTCGAGAAACGCCGGCCCGTCGAAACCATGCTCCGCCATGCCGCCCTCCACACCGCTATCGAGCCAGTCGGACTGCGGCGCGAAGGCGCGGCCGATCATCGGCGCCACGATCTCGACGACGTCAGCAGCCTCGGTGACGAGATGCGCGCCCTGCTTGATCAGCGCATTCGCGCCAGCGGCGCGCGGATCGAGCGGCGATCCCGGCACGGCGAACACCGCCCTGCCCTGTTCGCCCGCGAGCCTGGCCGTGATCAGCGAGCCGGATCGCTGCGCCGCCTCGACGATGACCGTGCCGGACGCCATTCCGGACACCAGCCGGTTGCGGCGGGGAAAATCGCGCGCTCGCGGCTCCCAGCCCAGCGGCATTTCGGAGACATGCGCGCCACCGGCGTCGAGGATGCGATCCGCGAGCGCGGCATTTTCGGGCGGATACAGCCGGTCGAGCCCTCCGGCAAACACGGCAACCGTACCGCCATCGAGCGCCGCGTCATGCGCCGCCGCATCTATGCCGCGCGCCAGGCCGGAGACAATGACAAAGCCGGAATCGCCGAGATCGCGGGCCAGCTTCTGCGCCATCCGGCACCCGACCACCGAAGCGTTGCGCGCGCCGACAATGGCGATCATCGGCCGGGCCAGCACGTCGACGCTGCCCCGTATCGAAATCAGAGGCGGCGCGGCGTCGATCGCCCGGAGCCAGGCGGGGTAGTCGGGTTCGCCAATCGCCAGGAAGCGTCCGCCGAGCTTTGCCAGCTGCGCCAACTCGCGTTCGGCATCGGCCCGACTGGCGACGGAGACGCGCCGGCCGCTACGGGCGGCGAGTTCAGGCAAGCCTTGGATGGCGGCGGTGGCCGAGCCAAAATGGCGGATCAGTTCGCGAAACGTGACGGGGCCGACATTCTCGCTGCGGATCAGCCGGAGCCAGGCGATACGCTCGTCGTCATTCAGTAAGTCGCGGGGAGAACTGCTTTCCCCGCGTGCCATATCAGCTCTTCTGGCCGATGCGGCTTTCGGTGCCGCCGAGCAGGCGTCCGATATTCGCGCGGTGCTTGATGAAGAGAATCAACGCCAGCAGCGCGAACAGCAGTCCCTTCTGGATATCTCCCATCGCCAGCAGAACCACCGGCACGATGAGACTGGCGACCAGCGCTGCCAATGAGGAATAGCGGGTGAGATAGGCAATCGCGATCCAGACGGCGGCGAACAGCAGCGCGATCGGCCAGGCAAGGCCGATCAGCACACCGAGATAGGTCGCGACGCCCTTGCCGCCCTTGAAGCCGAGCCAGATGGAAAAGATGTGGCCGATAAACGCGCCGAAGCCGGCAAGGATAGCCGCTTCCGGCCCCCAGAAATGGCCGGCGATGAGCACGGCGACAGTGCCCTTCAGCGCGTCGCCGATCAGGGTTGCCGCAGCTAGCTTCTTGTTGCCGGTGCGCAGAACGTTGGTCGCGCCGATATTGCCGGAGCCGATCGAGCGGATGTCGCCGAGGCCGGCGAAGCGGGTCAGGATCAGCCCGAACGGGATCGAGCCGAGAAGATAGCCAAGCACCAGCGCCGCCACGACGAGCGACGCGGTAAGGTCCCAGCCGACGGGCTGTGGCATGGCAGTTCCCCCGAACTCACGAAATGACGCGGCGCCTGGGAAATCCCGGCACCGCGAAAAGAAAGACTAGTCGCTAGCGTAGGCGTAGACGGTCCGGCCTGCAACGACTGTCCGAAGCACGCGGCCCTCGAAGCGCGCGCCTTCAAACGGCGTGTTCTTGGAACGCGAGCGCAGCCTCTCGCCGTCGCAGATCCAGGGCATCGCCGGATCGACCAGGATGATGTCGGCAGGCGCTCCCGCCGTCAGTTTTCCACCCGGCAGGCCGAGCAGTTCGGCAGGCCGCGTCGACAAGGCGCGCGCCACCGTCAGCAGGTCGACATCGCCATTGTTGACGAGGCGAAGCGAGGCTGCGAGCAGCGTTTCCAGACCGACCGCGCCGTCCGCCGCTTCGGCGAAGGGATGGCGCTTGGTGTCGACGTCCTGCGGATCGTGGCTGGAAACGATGACGTCGATCGAGCCATCGGCAATGCCTTCGATCATCGCCTGACGGTCGTCTTCGGAACGAAGCGGCGGCGACAGGCGGAAGAAGGTGCGATACGGCCCGATATCGAGCTCGTTCAGCGCCAGATGTGTGGCCGAGACGCCGCAGGAGACAGCAAGGCCCGCCTTCTTGGCGCGGCGGATGATGTCGAGCGATTCCGCGCAGGAGATCTGCGCCGCGTGATAGCGGCCGCGCGTCAGCGCCGCGAGGCGGATATCGCGCTCCAGCATGATGATCTCGGCTTCCTTCGGGATGCCGGAAAGGCCAAGCCGGGTCGCCGTCTCGCCTTCGTTCATCACGCCCGAGCCGGTCAGATCCGGATCGGCCGGGTGGTGCATGATCAGCGCGCCGAAATCGCGCGCATAGGTCAGCGCCCGGCGCAGCACGAGCGCATTGGTGATCGAATGGCGGCCATCGGTAAAGCCGACCGCGCCGGCCTCCCGCAGCAGGCCGAATTCCGTCATCTCGCGGCCCTTGAGGCCCTTGGTGATGGCAGCCATCGGCATGACGTTGACCAGCGCCGTATCGCGCGTGCGGCGGGCGATGAAATCAACCAGCGCCACATCGTCGATCACCGGGTCGGTGTCGGGCATCATGATGACGGTGGTAACGCCGCCAGCGGCCGCCGACTGGCCGGCCGAAGCAAAGGTCTCGCGATGCTCGCCGCCGGGTTCGCCGATGAAGACGCGCATGTCGATCAGGCCGGGCATGACCGCCGCGCCACGGCAATCGACGATCTCGGCGCCTTCGGGGAATGCAGCCGAGTCGGCTTCGGGACCGGCCGCGACGATCACGCCATCGGCGATGATCACCGTGCCGCGTGCATCAAGCTTGCGCGATGGGTCGATGACGCGCGCATTGGTCAGGACCAGCGGGCGTTCATTATTCTTGAGGCGATCCGGGTTCATCTCGCCCTCATCCGTTCGGAAGGTTCTGGGCGAGTGCTTCGAGCACCGCCATGCGGACCGCGACGCCCATCTCGACCTGTTCGCGGATCAGGCTTTGCGGCCCGTCGGCGATGGCCGAGTCGATCTCGACGCCCCGGTTCATCGGACCCGGGTGCATGACGAGCGCGCCGGGCTTGGCAAAGGAGAGCTTCTCGGCATCGAGGCCAAAGAAGTGGAAATACTCGCGCACCGACGGCACGAAAGAGCCATCCATCCGCTCGCGCTGCAAACGCAGCATCATGACGATGTCGGCGTCCGTCAGACCGGCGCGCATGTCGGTAAAGATCTCGACGCCGAGACGGTCGAGGCCCTTGGGCAGCAGCGTCGAAGGCCCGATGCAGCGCACCCGCGCGCCGAGCGCGTTCAGGAGCATGATGTTGGAGCGGGCGACGCGCGAATGCAGGATGTCGCCGCAGATCGCCACGGTCAGGTCGTGGATCGGCCCCTTGTGACGGCGGATCGTCAGCGCATCGAGCAGCGCCTGGGTCGGGTGCTCATGCGCGCCGTCGCCGGCATTGATGACGGAACAGCCGACCTTCTGCGCCAGAAGGTGCACCGCGCCGGCGGCGTGATGGCGCACGACCAGAATGTCGGGGTTCATCGCGTTCAGCGTGATCGCGGTGTCGATCAGCGTCTCGCCCTTCTTCACCGAAGAGGACGCGACCGACATGTTCATGACATCGGCGCCGAGGCGTTTTCCCGCGAGTTCGAACGAGGATTGCGTCCGCGTCGAGGATTCGAAGAACAGGTTGATCTGGGTGCGGCCGCGCAGGACGGCCTTCTTTTTTTCAACCTGTCGGCTGACTTCGACAGCCTCTTCGGCGAGATCGAGAAGGGCTGTGATCTCCTCGGCCTGGAGACCTTCAATGCCTAGCAGGTGGCGATGCGCGAACACTGCGGCGGGACTGGCTTTGAGCTCATTCATTGAAGCGACCCCTATATTGAATTCAGCCCCGGGCGACAAGACGGACAGGCCGGTTCGTCGCGTCTTTTACACGTCCCCCGACCCGATGCCACCTGGAGAACACGGCAACCCCACGAGATCCCCTCTGACTCCGCATCGATGCGGTGGCGTTCTCGGACGCGGTTGATTGCCGCGTCGGCTTGTATCACGGCCCGCAGGCGCGATATTAGCCGCGTCGAGGAGAACGCGATGAACGAGTGGATCAGCAGTTCGGAAGCGACCATGCGTCCGAAACGTTCGTTGTGGCAGGCGATGTCGCGCGGTTTCCTGTGCCGCTGCCCGGCCTGTGGCAAGGGCCGGATGTTCAACGGCTATCTGGCGGTGGCCGATGCCTGCGATTCCTGCGGCGAAGACCTGTCGCACCAGCGCGCCGATGACGCCCCGCCCTATTTCACCATCACCATCGTCGCCCACATCGTCGTGCCGCTGATGCTGATCGTCGAAATGAGCTGGCATCTCTCCAATACGACGCATCTGGCGATGTGGCTGCCGCTGACGGCAGTCCTGACGCTCGGCCTGCTACGTCCGATCAAGGGCGCCATCGTCGGCCTGCAATGGGCGCTCTACATGCACGGCTTCGATCCCGAGGGCGACGCCGACGACCAGGCGCCGCAAGCCTGGCGACCCGAATCCGGCTAGACCCGGTTTCGGACAAACTCTGGCCGCATCCTGATCCGATCCACACCATAGAACGGGCCTCGAAGCAGCCCTTCGGGCCTCCTCAGCATGTTGAGGATGATGTCGTCCCAACCTTTCCGGCGCGGAGAGGCTTGCACAACCTCGAAGCGGGCAAGGCAGGCTGGGGGCAGCTTTTTCTCCGCAATCCGGGTGTCTGGATCCCGGCCTCCGCTGGGATGACGCCTGAGTGAACCAAGGCCTCGCGTTTCAAGGATGTTGCGCGAAGATCTCCCTCGGGGAGAGGTGAAGAGTGAGACCCACGCAGATGATCGCTGCCCGATGACCAATCCGACCCGGCCCCAACCGGCCTGCCCCTCTCGACCCCGGCGGGCGCAGCGTCTAGAACGGCGCCGTCCTTTCATGACACAGCGCTGCATTTCAGTACCCGAGGCGAATACATGATGATGGCAACCGAGCGACGGACCGACGGCGGCGGCACGATAGGCCTCGTCGCGGCGATCGGATCGGTGGCGGCGGTTGGCCTCGGCTTCTCCATCACGCTGCCATTGCTGGCGCTGACGCTGGAAGATCGTGGCATCTCGTCGACCTGGATCGGCATCAACACCGCCACCTGGGGCCTGGCCGCGATCGCCGTCACCCCGTTTGTCTCGAAGCTGGCGGCGCGAACCGGCACCGCCCAGTTGCTGGCGCTGGCGATTCTCGTGCTCGCCGCCACGCTGCCGCTCTTCTATCTCTCGCCGTTCTGGGTCTGGTTCCTGCTACGACTCGTCGCCGGCGCCGCCGTCACCACAACCTTCGTGCTGTCGGAATTCTGGATCAGTTCGGCCGCGCCCCCGGCGCGACGCGGCATCATCATGGGCATCTATGCCTCGGTGCTTTCCGGCGGCTTCGCGCTCGGGCCGGTGATTCTGTCGATAACCGGAACACAGGGCCTGTTCCCCTTCGTTCTCGGCTCGTGCGTGCTGGCGCTCGGCATCATCCCGGTACTCTGCGGCCTCAAGGTCGCGCCAAAGCTCGATCGCCGCGAAAAGCACTCCTTCAGCCGCTTCCTGTTCCTGGCGCCGGCCGCGACCGGCGCCGCCCTGCTCTTCGGCACGATCGAGACCGGCGCCTTCTCGCTGCTGCCGATCTATGGCCAGCGAGTCGGCCATACGCGCGATCTCGTCATCCTGCTCGGCATCGGCGTCACCGTCGGCAACATCCTGCTGCAGATGCCGATGGGCATGCTGTCGGACCGCATGGACCGGCGGAAACTGTTGATGATCATCGCCGCCTTCGGCCTGCTTGGCGCGGCGATCCTGCCGCTGGTGGCGGCCTCGTTCTGGCCGCTGATGATCGCGCTGGCGATCTGGGGCGGCGTCATCGGCTCGCTCTACACGGTGGGCCTCGCCCATCTCGGCTCGCGCTTCACCGGCTCGGACCTTGCCGCCGCCAATGGCGCCTTCGTTTTCTGCTACTCGCTGGGCGGGCTTCTCGGCCCGGCCACGCTCGGCATCGCGATGGATGTGTGGAATCCGCATGGCTTCGCCATCGGCATCGGCCTGTTCTTCGCCGCCTATCTTGCCATGCTCGTCATTCGCATGGGGCTGGCGCGACTTCCCAAGGGAGTTTCCAAGGGAGTCTCCAAGAAGGTTTCTTGACTTTCATTCCTGAATCCGTAGGGTGCGCGCACAAAGGCGCCGGGCCATTTCTTGCTACGCTGCGCGCAACAATTTTGAGGTTTGACCATGGCTAAGGCCACCACGATCAAGATCAAGCTCGTGAGCTCTGCTGACACCGGCTTCTTCTACGTCACGAAGAAGAACTCGCGCACGATGACCGAGAAGTACTCGGCCAAGAAGTACGACCCGGTCGTTCGCAAGCACGTCGAGTTCCGCGAAGCCAAGATCAAGTAAGATCGGTTTCGGAAGTTTCGAAAAAGGCGCCGTTTCGGCGCCTTTTTTGTTGTCTGGATGCCTGTGAGCCAGAGATAACCCGGCCGGAACAGCGCCCGGAGGGCTCCACGCACTCCTCCGACCGGGCAGCCCCGCGAGACCCGGATGATGCGGCAAACCGAGCGCTCCGCAGGGCTTTTTGCGTGGGGTCGGTACGCATGACGGGTCGTCGGAAACCAGGACCTCACTCCCTCCGCAATATATGGAGCGCGACGGCGCGCACGGCTATGGCCGCGGAAATCCAGCGGCTGCGCTTGTCGGAAAATAGGGCGAAGAACGCCTCAGGCGTCGCCGAGATACGTTTTGACCGTCTCGATGAACTTGCCGATCGAGATCGGCTTCGAGAGATAGGCCTCGCAGCCGCCCTGGCGGATGCGTTCCTCGTCGCCCTTCATGGCGAAGGCGGTGACGGCGATGATCGGGATGGCGCGCAACTCGTCATCCTCCTTGATCCATTTCGTCACTTCCAGGCCCGAAACCTCGGGTAGCTGGATGTCCATCAGGATCAGGTCGGGACGGTGGGTGCGGGCGAGATCCAGCGCTTCCAGACCGTTGCGGGTCTGGATAATATTGTAGCCATGCGCTTCGAGAAGGTCGTGAAAGAGCTTCATGTTGAGCTCATTATCTTCCACGACGAGAACGGTCTTTGCCATTCGGCCCTTCTTGCAGCCCTCGATCCCGTCGACGGCGTCCACTAGATGGTATCGATCTGTAATTTAGCGAAGATTCGTTTCGGAAAGGCAAATGATGGTCCGGCAAAAAGAACCGCAGCTCGATATCGAGGGCGCGGAAAGGCTGGCGATCGAGGGACTGGCCTTCCTGGCTTCCGAGCCGGAAGAGCTGGGCCGCTTCCTGGCGCTGGTCGGACTCGGTCCCGAAACGTTGCGCGACGCGGCCAACGATCCGGGGTTCCTGACCGCGGTGCTCGAATATTTCCTCGAGAACGAAGCCCTGCTGCTGGTTTTTGCCGCGCGGGCAAATATTCGGCCGACTCTGATCGCGGCCGCCCGCTATCTGCTCGACCGGGATTTTCACGAATGAGCGAAACGATCGCGCTCGACCTCGACGGCTACACCGACCTGCCGCCCGGCCGGATCGCCAATGTCGTCACCTATCTGGAAATGAACGCTCGCCCTGCCCCGGCGCCCGACTCGGACAGCGGCCGCACGGTGCGCCATGTCGAAAAGCCGGACCTCGACGCCTATCGCGATCTCTACCGGCGCATCGGCACCGACTGGCTTTGGTTTTCGCGGGCGGTGATGTCGGACGACGAGCTGCGCGCCCTCCTGGCGAAGCCGACGACCGAGATTCATTTCCTCGAACAGGACGGCGTGCCGATCGGCCTGGCCGAGCTGCATCGCGGCGAAGGCGGACCGGCCAATGTCGAGATTGCGATGTTCGGCGTGGTGCCGGAGGCGACCGGCACGGGGGCAGCGCGCGAATTGATGAACGCGGCGCTTGCCGTCGCCTGGGACGGCGATACGGAGCGCGTCTGGCTCCATACCTGCTCGTTCGACCATCCGGCCGCCCTGCGCTTCTACAGGCGATCCGGCTTCACCCCGTTCAAGTTCGCCATCGAGGTGTCGACCGATCCGCGCCTCGACGGCCACCTGCCCCGAACGGCAGGCCCGCATGTCGCGTTGATCGAATCGAAAACCACCGCCTGAGCCAAACCGGCAGCGGAAGGGTTACAGAAGGTTAACGACGGGGATCGCCGTTAACCCCTACCAGGAACGACGCTCGGCACCCGTGGCCGTGCGAGCCGGACGACGGGTCACGGCAAGGTCGACAGCGGCGCTGCGCTCCTGATCGCGGGCCGCCATCTGCTCGGCCTTGTTGAGATCGCTGAGCGCCAGGTCGAGATCGGCCTGCGCCGCCGCGAGCTGTGCCTCCAGTTCCTGTGCCGAAGCGCGAAGATTGTCGCGCCGCGCCATCGCCGCCTTGGCAAAGGTCGGATAGGCGAAATGCGACGTATCGCGAATGCCGGCGCGATCCTGCTCGACATTGATCTGGTCTTCGAGATCCCGCGCCATCCGCTCGAATTCGGCGACCATGGTCTGGATCTGGTTGACCTGGCGCCGCTTTTCTTCGGCCTGGAACCGCTTTAGCCGAATGATTCCATCACGCGACTTCATACTCATTACTCCCTGAACCCTGAGACGTAGACGCGCTGCGATGCCGACGGCCTCGGGACGTTTTCCGTCGCCGCTGTGGTTAACGGCCATCAAACTTGTCAAAACCTTAAGCCGACGACCTCGCGCTAACCTTTCGTTTACGTCTCGCGTTAATCATGGCGCATGAGGGCTTAAGGGTGGGTAAACCCATCTGCGGTGCCTTCATCCTAATTCCGTGAGTCCGACCAATTGGTTACCGGATCTGGTGCATTCGAACGTTTGGGTACAATCCACACCCAATTCGTTCGGAATCTCAAAGAGCTTGGGCGATTTCCGAATAATTCGCCTGAACCCCTTGTGAGCACGAATCAGAATTTGTTAACCATTAAGTGTTAGCCTTCGAATCGGGGTGAGCCGTTTTCCAAGCACCGGTTTTCGAGGCCGGAGCGCCAAGCCCAGGATAGGCAATTGAGGGGATTGGTATGCGAGTTCTGCTGATCGAGGACGACAGCGCCACGGCGCAGAGCATCGAGTTGATGCTCAAGTCCGAGAATTTTAACGTCTACACGACGGATCTCGGCGAAGAGGGTGTCGATCTCGGCAAGCTCTACGATTACGACATCATTCTGCTCGACCTGAACCTGCCCGACATGTCGGGATACGAGGTTCTGCGGTCGCTGCGCGTCGCCAAGGTGAAGACGCCGATCCTGATCCTCTCCGGTCTTGCCGGAATCGAGGACAAGGTGCGCGGCCTCGGCTTCGGCGCCGATGACTACATGACCAAGCCCTTCCACAAGGACGAGCTCGTTGCGCGCATCCATGCGATCGTGCGCCGCTCGAAGGGCCACGCCCAGTCGGTCATCATCACCGGCGAGTTGACGGTCAATCTCGACACCAAGACGGTCGAGGTTCATGGCAGCCGCGTGCATCTGACGGGCAAGGAATACCAGATGCTGGAGCTGCTTTCGCTCCGCAAGGGCACGACCCTGACCAAGGAGATGTTCCTGAACCATCTCTATGGCGGCATGGACGAGCCCGAACTGAAGATCATCGACGTCTTCATCTGCAAGCTGCGCAAGAAGCTGGCGACGGCGACCCAGGGCCTCAACTACATCGAGACCGTCTGGGGCCGCGGCTACGTGCTGCGCGAGCCCGATGAAGCCCAGATGCGCGCAAGCGCATAAGCCGGCCCTCCCCCGGCTGAAACTTGAAAAGCCCCGCCTCGGCGGGGCTTTTTTCTTGCGCGAATTTCCAGGCCGAACTTCGCTGTGGCCGGCAAAATCCGGACAACAAAAAACCGCGCCGATCAGCCGATCCGCGCGGTTTTCTTATGGTTCGACAGGGACGCGACGAGCGCGTCCGGAAGGCGATCAGGCCTGGCTTGTGGTCTCGTCCGCCACGGCGGCGACTGCGACCGGCTCAGCGGCGTCGACAACCGTATCCGGTGCGTCGGCGAGCATCGTCTCAGGCGCCGATGCTTCGACCGGAGTCTCTTCCACGACGGGCGCCGGCTCGGCGTAGCGCGCCGTGATGATGACGTCCGCGCCCTCGAGCACGGCTGCGACCTTCATGCCGCAGCTGCGCGCCAGCAGGCCGGCGTAATAGGGCTGCACGGCGTGGGCATCGATGTTGACGTCGACGATGGTGCCGGGGATCAGCGTCGCGAAGGCGGCCGGGATACGAGCGCTGGGGCCGGTGCAATGGAACGTGACGTCGGGCTTCGTCGGTTCGCCCTCGATGGTCACCTTGATCGAACCGCCGCGCGGTACGGCAGCCGTCGCCATCAGCACCAGGTTGAGGATCAGCTTGACCTGGTTCTTCGGCATCAGCACGCGCGGCGCTGTCCACGAAAACTCGGCCTTCTCGCCATCCATGTAGCCACGCGCCACCTTCTCCGCGTCGCCGATGTCGATCTCGGCGCCGGCGGAACCCGCCGCGCCAAAAGCGAGGCGGGCGAACTGCAGCTTGGCGGACGCCTGGCGGGCGCTCTTGCGGATCAGGTCGAAGGCAAAGGCCTTCATCTCTTCGCTGGTCTCTTCGTCGAGAACTTCGAGGCCATTGTTGATGGCGCCGACCGGCGAAATGATGTCGTGGCACACGCGGCTGCAGAGGAGCGCCGCGAGATCGAGGGCTTCGAGTTCGATCTCATTGGTCATGACGCATCATCCCCTTGATTTGCACGAATCAACGCATGGAAAAGGAGCGTTGGGGATACACCGGCCCAGCGATGCTGCCAACCGCCAGCCCAACCACCAGCCATTGCTGGGACAGCAACCCGTTGCGGCGTTGCATGCCAAGATGCCGCCCTTTTTTGAATTACACTCATATGGAGTGATTCGCGCGCCTAACGCCGGTTTCCGCCCATCGGGATCGGTTCCGTGCCATGACAGAAGCCGCGCCAAGGAGAGCCGACCGACATGACCCGCAGCCTGCGCCTTTCCTTCCTTCTCGCGCTGATCGCGCTGGCCGCGCCCCTCTTCGCCCTTCAGCCCGCTTTCGCGCAGAGCCCGCAGCAATATTCCTCGGACGAGCTCGTCAATACCGGCCACAAGTTCTTCGGCGAGGTTTCCGGCGGCTTGGCCTCCGTCGTCGAGCACGCTGTATCGAAATACGGCCAGCCGAATGGCTATGTCCTCGGCGAGCAGGGTTCGGGCGCGCTGTTCGCCGGCCTGCGCTATGGCAATGGCACGCTCTACACCAAGAATGCCGGCCAGCATCAGGTCTTCTTCCAGGGCCCGTCGCTGGGATGGGACATTGGCGGCGAAGGCTCGCGCGTCATGATGCTGGTCTACAATCTGCCCTCCATCAACGCGATCTATTCGCGCTTTGGCGGCGTCAACGGCTCGGCATTCCTGGTCGGCGGCATCGGCATGACGGTGCTTTCACGCGATGACGTCTTCATCGTCCCGATCGTCTCCGGCCTCGGCGCGCGTCTCGGTCTCAATGTCGGCTACCTGAAGTTCACCGACCGCCAGACCTGGAACCCCTTCTGATCTATAGGCGGGAGCCGCAAGGCAGCGGTGCAACACGGTCGCAGGAACCGATAGTGGTCACCCTTCGACACACGCTTGTGGCTGGACTCTCGGCTTCGGACGATGTCATTAGGAAGCATGCGCGCGGGCGGGCGCTGGCAAGCTGGCCGGATGTCCCCAGGCGCAGCCGACATCCGGAGACGGTCCGTTGATTGCAGCTCTGATGTATTTCGCACTCGGCTTTTTGTCGGCGGGAATCTTTGCTCTGGTTGTGGGTCCCCCGATCTGGCGCCGGGCGCTCCGCCTTACCCGTCGCCATATCGAGCAGACCCTGCCGATGACGCGGGCCGAGATCCAGGCGGAAAAGGACCAGATCCGCGCCAGCTTTGCGCTCTCCACGCGTAGCCACGACCAGACGATCGAGCGCCTCAAGGCGCAGGTGACCGAGCAGTGGATCGACATCAACCGCAAGCGCGAAGTCATCACCCATCTGACCGCGCAGGGAACGCTTTCCGCCGATGATATCGTCGCGCTGGAAACCCGTCGCGTCGAGTTGGAAGCGCGGGTAGCCGCGGCCGAACTGGCCTCCGCCACCGCCGCGACCGACCGCGCCACCAACGAAAAGCGCCTCGACAAGATCCGTCAGAAGCTGGCCGTTGCCGAAGAGACGCTGCGCGATCTGACGGCCGAGCGCGAGACACAGCGGCTGGAGATCATCGCCCGCGACACCGAGCTCGACAATCTGCGCGACGCCCTGGCTGCCGTGAAGATGACGACGACCGTGGATGAGGTCGCGAGCGCCGGCTTCGAGAGCGAGATGTCGACGCTCAAGGCCAATCTGGCGATCGAGCGGCGCCGCATCGAGGAACAGAGCGAGCGCGAGACGGAGAGCGGGGCGACCATGCGCGCCGCGATCGCCGAACTGAAGCTTCGCGAGGCCGACCTCTCGGAGGCCCATGCCAAGATTCAGGATCTATCCCTCCGCCTCGTCGACGCCGAAGCGGCCGTGATGGGTGGGCTGGCGCTGCGCGACGAAAAAAGCGACCTGGAACAGCGGATTACCGTGCTGGAAGGCGTGAACCACACCCTCGAGACCAAGATCGACACCCTCAAGCAGCACGCGGGAACGGCAAGCGCCGAAGAAACGGCATTGCTGCGCGGCAAGCTGATCGAATTTGGCGCCGCCGTGGCGCGCATGGCGCAGGAACGGCACGAGGGGCCGAGCCTTGTCACCCTGTTGCCCCCACCTCCGCCGGAAGAAGAAGACGCGGCGCCGACGGGTCTGGCCGACCGTATCCGCGCCCTTCAGCACGCCGGCAGCCTCTGAAACGCCTCAGGCCCGCTGCATCGCCCCCATGCCGATGAGAGTCGTCCGCAGGGCTTCGGACAAGGGCGTGTGCGGTTCCTTGCCCAGGAACGACACCAGCTTGCGATTGTCGAGTTCGAGCCGCTCCATCCAGAGATAGCGCATCTCGATCAGTTCCTTGAACATCTCGACGAACGGCGAGCCGAGATAGACGGCGAACCACGGGAAAGCGCGGATCTTCATTTCCGGCCGGCCGATCGCCGCCGCGACGCCCCTCGAGATATCGACGCCGCGCTCGAAATAGTGGCCGCGGAAATGGAACACCTCGAACGGCGCCAATTCGTCAGCGCGCTCGATCAGTTGCACCATCGTTTCGGCCAGGTCCGGCAGATAGGCCCAATCATGGCCGATATCGCGCTTGCCGGGGTAGCGGATGACCTTCACCGGCGCACCGGCTGCGGCGATGCCGGAGGCAAACCAGTTGTTGCCGGCATGCGGTCCGAAGAAGTCGCCGGCGCGAACGATCAGCACCGGCGTGCCGGCTGCCGCCGTCTCGCGCAGCCGATCCTCCATGGCGACCCGGATTTTTCCTTTGCGGGTGGTTGGCTTCTGCGGCGAACCTTCATCGATCAAAGGAAGCACGTCGGGCCCGAAATTATAGACAGTGCCGGGGAACACGATACGCGCGCCAACCGCCTTCGCCGCAGCAATCGTGCTCTCCAGCATCGGTAGCGCAAGCCCTTTCCAGTTGCGATAGCCGGGCGGGTTGGCACCATGGAAGATGATCGAGGCGCCCTGCGCCGCCGCAACGACGTCGCCTGCGTTCATGGCGTCGCCCTTGACCCATTCGATGCCCTCCCCGCCGGCCTTCGTCGCTGCGACGGCCGGATCGCGGTTCAATCCACGCACGGTCCAGCCGCGCCCGACCAGCACGCGCGCCACCGCACCGCCGACACCGCCCGTAGCCCCAACCACCAATGCGATCTTTTCCTGCGTCATGATCCGGCTCCTTGCCATGCTGATGACGGAAAGATCGTCCAATCTTGGTTCGCTTTAAATTGTTGAACTTCGAATGGTCGTCATGCATTTTTGTATGATGACGCCATCCTGGGATCATTTTCGCTCCTTCCTCGCCGTACTTGGCGACGGCAGCCTGTCGGGCGCGACGCGCAGCCTGCGCCTGACCCAGCCCACGATCGGTCGCCACATAGACGAACTGGAGCAATCGCTCGGCGTGGTGCTGTTCACCCGCTCCCGCGCCGGGCTGACGCCAACCGAGGCAGCCCTGGAGCTTCGACCGCATGCGGCAACCATGGCTGCGGCGGCCGAAGCGCTGGTGCGCGCGGCCTCCGGCGAGGCCGAGGAGGATCGAGGTACGGTCCGACTGACCGCCAGCGAGATCGTCGGCGTCGAAATCCTGCCGCCGCTACTGGCCGGCTTCCAGGAGAAGCATCCCCGCATCGCGATCGAACTGGTCGTTTCAAACCGCAACGAAGACCTGCTGGGGCGGGAAGCGGATATCGCGGTCCGGATGATCCGCCCGACGCAGACGGCCCTGCTGGCGCGTCGCATCGGCGCAGTCGAACTGGGGCTGCACGCGCACCGGCGCTATCTCGAAAGGCGAGGCACGCCGGAAACCTTGGCCGAGATGGCAGGCCACGCACTGATCGGCTTCGACCGGGAAACGGCCGCCGTCCGCGCGATGCAGAAACTCGGGCTGCCGCTGACGCGCGAGATGTTTTCGATCCGCACCGACAGCGACACGGCGCAACTGGCCGCCATCCGCGCCGGGCTTGGCGTCGGTGTCTGTCAAAGTCCGCTGGCCGCGCTGAATCCGGATCTGGTCCGGCTGGTGCCGCGCGATTTCGCCTATCCCCTCGATTGCTGGGTGGCGATGCACGAGGATTTGCGCACGGTGCGGCGGATGCGGCTCGCCTTCGACCATCTCGTGGCCGGGCTCGGTGCCTATGTCGCCGGAAAGGCGATCGCTCGCTGACAAAGCGAAAAAACGAGACGCACATCGCGATCAGCGATCGGTCAGGGACAAAAATTCAGTTTCGGAGGGGGTTGCAAATTTTTGGTGCGCCCTAGGGGAATCGAACCCCTGCTTTCGCCGTGAGAGGGCGACGTCCTGACCGCTAGACGAAGGGCGCATATCCGTTTGCTGCGGATGACGGCGATATACCGGCTGATCGGAACCTTGGCAAGTCATCTTGCCAAGGTTCTTTGAAACTCCCTGTGCAGAACTTTGTCACACGAAGGAAAAGCGCGGAAAACGGTCGATCCGACTAAGGCGTCGTGCCGAGCGTGATAGTGCGCAGCAGCTTACCGGAATTGATGTTGAGGATTATCACGCGTGTGACACCGCCAACGTCAAGCGTCAGGGCCAGCTGATCGCCGTTCAGCGACGAGGAAACGACGCGACCGCCGGCCGGAATTGCCTGCTCGATTCGGGTCTCGGCCGAGGATGCGACAAGACCGGACTTGCTTCCGCCCGGCCCGATCCGATAGATGACGGCAAAGAGCACGGCGACGAAGCCAAGAAGCACCGTCAAGCTCGACACAACAATCAGCCGTTTCAGCTTTTGCCGGACGCGTTCGACCGCAGGATCGAGTGGTGTCTCCTGTCCGTGGGGCGGGACAGGCGGGTTTGAAACCGGAGAGGAAGTAGGGCTTATCATGGATCAGTTTCCGGATGACGGCGAGGAAATCGTCGACCTCGTGGTCGAACCGGACGTGGCAGGCCGTCGCCTCGATGCCTATCTGGCTGCCACGATCGCCGAACTTTCCCGCAGCCGCCTCAAGGCCTTGATCGAGGCCGGCCACGTTTCTATCGGCGGCGTGACCATAGTCGAGGCCAAAAAGTCGGTCAACGCGGGCGACGTCATCCGCGTCGCCGTGCCGCCGGCCATCGCGCCGGAGCCCGAAGGCGAGCCGATCCCGCTCAACGTCGTCTATGAGGACAGCGACCTGCTCGTCATCGACAAGCAGGCCGGTCTCGTCGTGCATCCGGCCGCCGGCAACTGGTCGGGCACGCTGGTCAACGCGTTGATCGCCCATTGCGGCGACAGCCTTTCCGGCATTGGCGGCGTCCGCCGGCCGGGCATCGTGCACCGGCTCGACAAGGACACGACCGGCCTGATGGTGGTCGCCAAGAACGACCGCGCCCACAAGCGCCTCGCCAACCAGTTCGCCGACCATGGCCGCACCGGCCCGCTCGAGCGCGGCTATCGCGCCATCGTCTGGGGCGTACCGTCGCTACCCTACGGGCTCGTCGACGCGCCGATCGGCCGGTCGCCGACCAGCCGGTTGAAGATGGCCATCCTGAAGACGGGCGGCAAGGAAGCGATCACGCACTACACCGTGCAGGAACGTTTCGGCGACAAGACGAACCCGATCGCCAGCCTGATCGATCTCCGTCTGGAGACCGGCCGCACGCACCAGATCCGCGTGCATATGGCGGCGCTGTCGCATCCGCTGATCGGCGACCAGGAATATGGCAAGGGCTTCCTCACCAAGCTGAGCCTGATCCCAGAACCGGCGCGCTCGGCGATCGCCGCCTTCCAGCGCCAGGCGCTGCATGCATGGCTGCTCGGCTTCGAACATCCGACCACGGGCGAAACGATGCATTTCGAGAGCGAACCGCCGCAGGATCTGGCCAATCTGATCGAGTCTTTCACCGGACTGTGATCGGGCAGGACCGATCGGTCCTGTTAAACTTGTCTTTCGTGCCTATATATCCCCATGCGGGCCAACATGGCCGCGACCGGCATTGGCCTTCGGGCAATGCCGGCAAGAATGGAGGGGGCACATATGGCTGCCAGAGCAAGTCTTCCTGTCATCGCGTCCGGCGAGGCTGGACTTTCACGCTATCTCGACGACATCCGCCGCTTTCCCATGCTCGCGCCGGATGAAGAATATATGCTGGCCAAGGCATACAAGGAGCATGACGACCGCAGCGCGGCTCACCGCCTTGTGACGAGCCATTTGCGTCTCGTCGCCAAGATCGCCATGGGCTATCGCGGCTACGGCCTGCCGATCGGCGAAGTGATTTCCGAAGGCAATGTCGGGCTGATGCAGGCCGTGAAGCGGTTCGAGCCCGAAAAGGGCTTCCGCCTCGCGACCTATGCGATGTGGTGGATCAAGGCCTCGATCCAGGAGTACATCCTGCGGTCGTGGAGCCTGGTCAAGATGGGCACGACCGCCAACCAGAAGCGCCTGTTCTTCAATCTGCGCAAGATGAAGAGCCAGATCCAGGCGCTGGAGGAAGGCGATCTCAAGCCGCACCAGGTCGAGCAGATCGCGACCAAGCTGGGCGTGACCACCGAGGACGTCATCTCGATGAACCGTCGCCTCGGCGGCGATGCATCGCTGAACGCACCGCTTCGCGCCGATGTCGAAGGCGGCGAATGGCAGGACTGGCTGGTCGACGACAGCGACAACCAGGAAACCATCCTCGCCAATCAGGAAGAGGCCGACAATCGTCGCCAGCTCCTGCGCGATGCGATGAGCGTCCTGAACGAACGCGAACGCCGCATCTTCGAGGCACGCCGCCTTGCGGAAGACCCGATGACGCTCGAGGAGCTCTCCGGCGAGTTCGGCGTCAGCCGCGAACGTGTCCGCCAGATCGAGGTGCGCGCTTTCGAAAAGGTACAAAAGGCCGTCAAGCGCGGCGCTCGGGACCTCGAGCGCAATCATGGCGACGACGAACTCGAAGCGACAGACGCCTGAGTCCAGCGGGCGCCTGTCGACTCACGCCACTTTTTCACCTCCACGCGATGAACGTTCGTCTTGGCGACAAAACGAAACCGTTGCGAAAATCCCGGCGATGCTGTATGCGGCTTGGATGACCTCCCCTAGCGTAAGCTATGGGTTGGGATTTCATGGCTCGTAAACAAAGGTCGAGGTGTCGCCATGGCGCGCCCGCGTCGTCGTTTGACCGTCATTGCTGCGCTGGATGTGGTTGGCTATTCCGAGCTGATCCAGCGGGACGAGCTTGGCGCGATCCGCGACGTACGCGCCATCTATCGCAATCTGGTGCGTCCGACGATCTCGCGTTTTGGCGCGCACATCATCAAGACGATGGGCGATGGCGGTCTGATCGAGTTTGCCAGCGTGCTTGACGCCGTCGAATGGACGATGGCGTTCCAGAACGGCATGGCCGCCCGCAACGCCTCGCGGGATAAACCGCCGATCGAAGTCCGCGCGGCAATCGTCCTGGCCGATATCATCCTCACCGACGATGATCGATTTGGCGCGGCGATCGGCTTTGCCATGCGGCTACAGACGGCAGCGCCGCCCGGTGGCATCGCCATCACCCATTCCGTGCGCTGGCAGCTGCTCGGCGAACCGGCGGCCGCCTTCAAGCCGGCGGGATTTCTCACCTTGCGCAGTGTCCCCTACCCCGTCGATGCGTGGTTCTGGATGCCGGAGGGCCGATCCCTGCCGCCGCGCGTGCCGACGCCGAGCCAGATGCTGACGCCGGGATCGTTGGCGGTGCCGGACCTGCCGCGCGCGGAGCTGCCGGAACTGCGCCCCCTCACGGTCGTCCTGCCCTTTGACGACATGTCGCCGCGCCGCGACCATGAAGCCTTTGCGGATGGCGTCGTCGAGGAGATGACGGCGACCCTGTCGCGCATCCGCGATATCCGCGTCATCGCCCGCAACTCCGCCTTCACCTACAAGGGCAAGCCGACCGACGTGCGATCGCTCGGGCGCGATCTCGGCGTGCGCTATGTGATCGAGGGCAGCGTTCGGCAGGCTGGCGACGTGCTGCGCGTCACCGCCCAGCTGGTCGATGCCGACACGGGTGCCCATCTCTGGTCAGGTCGCAAGGACGGCACAGTGCACGACACGCTGACGCTGCAGGACGATGTGGCGACCTTGGTCGCCGGGGCACTCCGGCCTGCCATCCGCACCGCGGAAATCGAGCGCGCCCGCCGCAAGGCGGCCGAGACGCTGAAGACGCACGACCTGGTCCTGCGCGCCATGCCGCACTTCTGGGCCCATCGGCGCGAGGACAATGCGCTTGCGCTGGGGCTTTTGGAGAAAGCGCTCGCCTCCGACCCGCGCTCCGGCGCCGCGCTCAGCCTGAAAGCGTGGTGCCTGAGCCAGCAGATCAGCTATCTCTGGTCAGAGGATCCGGTACGTGACCGGGCCGATGCCCTGGCCCTCGCCGAACTAGCGGCCGAGCAGGCGGAGCCCGACCCGCTCGTCTTCACGGCGATCGGCGCGACATACTCGATCCTGCATGCCGACCAGTCGCGCGCTCTGCTCTTCATCGAGCGGGCGATCGCGCTCGACACCACCTTTGCCTGGGCCTGGACCCGGCTTGGTTATGCACAGGCCTATTCGGGCAGCCCCGAACTGGGGATGGAGAGCTTTGAAAAGGCGATCGCGCTGAGTCCGGAAGATCCGATCCATTTCAACGCGTTCGCGGGCCTCGCCACCTGTCACTTCCTGCTTGGCCACTATGCCGAGGCGGCGCATTGGGCCGCCCAAGCCCTGCACGGACGCCCGGGCATGGTCTGGGCTTATCGCCTGCTGGCAACCTCGGCCGCCCTTTCAGGGCAGACGTCACTGGCCCGCAGCGCCGTGCGCCGGCTTCTGGCGGAGACGCCAGGGCTGACGGTCGCCAGCCTTGGCGCCGCCATCCAGAACCTGACGGGCGCGCCGCTAGAGCGATACATGGAAGGCCTGCGATTGGCCGGCTTGCCGGAGGAATAGAGGCTGGAAAGCCCCTCACCCCAGCCCTCTCCCGTGAACGGGAGAGGGAGCCCCCCGAGCGCCGCCGCCCAAAAGCCCTCGCCCGTTGGCGGGAGAGGGTTGGGTGAGGGCCTCACTTTCCTGACTTAGCGCGGCGCGATGGCGTAGCTGTCGATTGGCGGGATTGTCTCGAGCAAACCCTTGGTCTTCATGAATTCCCCGAACCGCTCATAGCGGCCGATATCGAGAGCGGCCGGACGCTTGGCAAAACGCGGCAGCGTCGCGAAGAACGACTCCCGGTTCAGCTTGTCGTCGAGATCCTTGTGCGACTTCAGGAACATCGCCAGCGCTTCGTCCGGATGGTTGGTCAGAAAGATCGTCGCCTCCTCGACGGCGGCAAGGAAGCGAACCATGCGCGGATCCTCGCGCAGTTCGTTGCGCGTCACATAGATCAGTTCGTCATAGGCCGGCACCCCGTGTTCCTCCAGGAAGAAGGCGATGCCCGGCTTGCCCTCGATGCCGAGCTGGATCAGCTCGACATTGCGATAGCCATCTATGACGGCATCGACCTGCCCTGACATCAGCGAGGTCGACAGGTTGAAATTGACGTTGACCATTTCAACGTCCTTTTCGGTGAGGCCGACCGATTGCAGGATGGTGCCGATATAGGCGTTCTGCAGGCTTGCGACCGAATAGCCGATCTTCTTGCCCTTCAGATCCGCGAGCGTCTTGATCGGCCCGTCCTTCAGCGCGATCAGCGCGTTGAGCGGTGTCTCGATCAGCGTGCCGATGCGGGTGAGCGGCAACCCCTCCTTCACCTGCAGCATGAGATCCGGCTGGTAGGTGACGGCGATGTCGGCCTGGCCGGCTGCGACCAGGCGCGGCGGCGCACTGGCATCGGCCGGCGCGATCATCTCGACATCGAGGCCATGCTTCTCGAAGAAACCGCCCTCCTTGGCGATCACCAGCGGCGCATGGTCGGGATTGTAGAACCAGTCGAGCAGCACCGTCAGCTTGTCCGCAGCCTGGACCGGGCCGATCGCCAGGGACATCGCAAGACCGAGCGCCGCGAGCCGGATGAAGGGTTTCATGCATATTTCCTTTGCAGTGTCGTGAGTTAGCGGAGTGTTTCGGGCGCCCAGGGAGCGATGCGGCGCGTAAGAATCTCGACGGCGGCGCGCACCAGCACGGCCATGGCGGCGAGGATCGCGAGCGCGGCGAAAACGACGTCGGTCTGTGCCCGGCCGTTCGCCATCAGCATGGCGTAGCCAAGCCCGGACGACGCGCCGACCCACTCGCCGATCAGCGCGCCAACCGGCGCGTAGACGGCCGCCACGCGCAGACCGGACGCCAGTGCCGGCAGCGCATCCGGAACGCGAAAATAGAGAATTTCCTGCCAGCGCTTCGCCCGGTAGAGGCGGCTCAGGTCGATCAGCCCTGCCTCGGTGCGGGTCAGCCCGTCATGGAAGGCGGAGGCGACGGGGAAGAAGATGGCGATGGTCGCCATCACGATCTTCGAGCCGATGCCGAAGCCGAACCAGAGCACCAACAGCGGCGCAATGGCGAAGACCGGAAAGGCCTGGGTCACGATCAGCAGCGGCATCAGGATGCGGCGGATCGCCGGCACGAAGGTCATGATCAACGCCAGGAGAATGCCGGCCAGCGAGCCCGTGATCAGGCCGGAGATCGTCTCGATCAGCGTGGTGACGGCGTCGCGGCGCCAGAGATCCGGCCGCTCGACGAGGGCGCGCCAAACGCGGGCCGGCGGCGGCAGCATGAAGGGTGGCGGCGCGAAGACGAGGATGACAGCCTGCCAGATCGCCACGAGTGCCACGGCGACGACGACGCCGCGCAAGACGCCGCCCATCCAGCCGCGCTGCTCGCCCTCTGTCTCAAACTCAGCCCTTGCCACCATGGCGAAGCCGCTCCTCCGGAATACGGACGAGGCCATGCGCTATAGCAATGGGAACGAGCAAACGTCGTGAACCAGCTTCCCGTCCCTTCGCCGGCATGACCCGGATCAGGTTCGAAGGGTTCGGCCCTAGGCCATCTCAGCTCGCGTCCGCGAACACCCCTCGGAATGAAAGGAACATGACCGAGGACGGCTGAGGACGCAAGAGGAGCGACAAGCCGGCTCAGGCGGCAACGTGAACGCCGGAGCCAAATCTGCTAGGATAAGGCGACAGTCGGTCTCAGAAGTGTCTTCTCGAAATGGGGAAAGGCCATGCATGAAACTGACATGAATGCCGCCTCCTCCACGCAGGCGCTCTTCCAGGACCAATGGAAGATCTACCGCAAGATGGTCGACAACAACTTCCTCTTCCATCGTGAGGCCTATGCGCGCCTGCACGAGATCCTCTTGAGCGACGTCGCACGCCCATTCGATTTCCTGGATATCGCCTGCGGCGATGCGAGCGCGAGTGCCAGCGCCTTGGTCGGGACGCAGGTCGCGCACTATCACGGCCTCGATTTCTCGGCAGCCGCTCTGGCGCTTGCGCGGGATGCGTGCGGGCGTCTCGCCTGTCCGGCATCGTTCGAGGAAGGCGATTTCGTATCTTCGATCTCAGCCCGATCGGCGCCTGTCGATATCGTATGGATCGGACTTTCCCTGCATCACCTGCGCACGGCGGAAAAGGGCGCGTTCATGGGCACGATCCGTCGACTTCTGGCGCCGGGCGGACGGCTCCTGATCTACGAAAACACGATGCCGGATGGAGAAGATCGCGACGGCTGGCTGAAACGCTGGGACCGCCAGCGATCGACGTGGTCAGCCTACGACGATCTGGAGTGGAACACGATGCGGGACCATGTTCACGCGGCGGACTTCCCCGAGACGGACGCCAGTTGGCGCGCTCTCGGGGATAGCAGCGGCTATGGTAGCGTATTGGAAGTCTACGCCGCGCCGTCGGACCTCTTCCGCATGTATTCGTTCAAGGCCTGACGGCGTCGAAGACGCCGGCAGCGTTCGGCGCTTCCATGAAACGATGATTGCTACTGGCTACCCCAGGCAGTCATGGCCTTGTCGAAGACGCGCTGACCCGGCGTCCCCTTCTCGAAGGTCAGGATCGCACGCTGGTCATTGTTGTAGACCAGCGGCAGGTCGATCCAGTTGCGCTCGCGCATCAGCGCGACGTTCTGGGCCTGCGGGCCTGCATCGTTCGAGAACGCGATCCAGAAGAAGCCGTCGGCGACCTTGGCCGCGGCGCCATCGAGCGGCTGGCCGCGCGATTCTTCCGTCGGCTTCATCACCAGCGCCGGAACCGACTTGACGCCACCGCCTGCGAAGTTGGCAGGCGTGTCGACGACGATTTCGACGAGATGGCTCGCCGGCAGCGCCGAGTCGTTGTTCTTGCGGATGGTCAACGTCGCCTTCAGGCCCTTTTCCGGGGCCTCCAGATTGGCCTGGATTTCGGGGCCGTTCGGCGAGTTTGCGACGAACTTCCACGTCACGTTGGCATTGACCACCTTGACGTTCTGGCTGCCATCGGTCGGCTGTTCGTAGAGAATAGCCTTCTGGGCCACAAGCGATTCATCGGCGCTTCCGGCGGCCGCCGGAGCAGACGGCGACGCTGCGGGAGCCTCCGCATCGGTGGTGGGGGCCGGTTCAGGTGCGGCGGCAACCGAGCGCGTCCCTTCCGGCGCCATCACACCGGCAAGCGGATCGGCTTCTTCGCCATCGGCGGCAGGTTCGGCATCGACCGTGCGCACGGTCTTGGCCGCTTCTTCCGGCGCGCCGCCCAGGCGGTCGGCATTCTTGCTGGGAGCCTGCGCGGTCGGAATCGGATCCTCGCTCAACGTCGGCTTGGCGCCGCCGTCATTCGAGGAAATGATATCGCCGATCACGTCCTTGACGACGCTGCGCTGGGTCCAGGCCAACGCCGCGATGCCAGCCAGCATCAGACAGATCAGGGACAGAAGGATCAGGGTCGGCAGGCGAGACGGCTTGGCCCGCTCCACATACGCTGCTGCAGGCCGCTCTGCATCGCCATTACGCTCGCGGCGCGTCGGACGGCGTTCGCGCGGCTCGTCAAACACATCGCCGCTCATGGGCGTCGCGCGCAACGGCTCGGGCGCCCAATCGGCATCGGCGCCGAAGTGACGAACGTCATCGCTATCCGAATCCGCCTCGAAACGCGGTTCGTCTACCGGGGTCGCCGGCATCATCGGCGGCTCGCGACGGCCTTGCGGGGCGGCGCGATCATAAGCGGTCGGCTTGGTCGGCGATACCTGCGGCCACTGCGGCTGCACGGGCGGCGCCTGGCGCGGTTCCGGCTCGTGCCAATCAGGCTCTCGCCCGGGCTCGTCGTCTGCGTGGTCGTCGTAGCTGTCGAGGATATCGTCCACCGGCTCGGGTATCGGCGGAGGCGCGGGGATCGGCGCCGGCGGCGGCACCGGTGCTGCGGCGGCCGGACGCGGCCGGGCCGCGGCAACCGGCGGAGCCGGCGGCGGCGTGGGCACAGCCACTTCCTCTTCCAGATCGTCTTCCGGTTCGTCGACGTATTCCGGCTCGGCCGGTTCTTCCGGCACGGCGAGCGCCTCGGCGACGGCCGCCGCGGCGCTGACGCGCGCAGGGGCCGGACGCGCGGCGCTAGCCTCGCGTTCAACCTTGCGGATCGCCTCTTCCAATTCCAAGCGCTGGCGAGAAATCTCGGAGGTCGTCAGTGGTGGGTCGATGGATTTCAGCTGTCCGATCAGCGCCGTGCGCGCCTTGTCGTAAACTGAACGACGCGCATCTCCGGATTCGCTCTCGAACCCGGAAACCGCCTTTTTCAATACCGCGTAATAGTCGGTCATCGTCTCATTCTACTAACTGACACGTCCGAACCGGCGCCTGTGATCGACACCCTCAGTCCTGAAACGGATCCTGAACCAGAATTGTATCGTCACGTTCCGGGCTGGTCGACAGGAGCGCAACGGGCGCACCGATCAATTCCTCGACGTGGCGAACATACTTTACGGCCTGCGCCGGCAAATCGTTCCAGCTACGGGCACCGGCGGTCGTATCCTTCCAACCTTCCAGCGTCTCGTAGATCGGTTCGACCCGGGCCTGCGCGGCCTGGGAAGCCGGAAGATAGTCGATCTCACGACCATCCAGCTTATATCCAACGCAAATCTTGATTTCTTCAAGGCCGTCGAGAACATCAAGCTTCGTCAGCGCGATTCCGGTGATGCCGGAGGTGCGGATCGTCTGGCGAACCAGCACGGCGTCGAACCAGCCGCAACGACGCTTGCGCCCCGTTACCGTGCCAAATTCATGGCCGCGCGTGCCGAGGAAATCGCCGACTTCGCCGGTCTGCTCGGTCGGGAACGGACCTTCGCCGACGCGCGTCGTATAGGCCTTGGTGATGCCGAGTACATAGCCGACCGCGCCCGGGCCGACGCCTGAACCGGTCGAGGCCTGGCCGGCGACGGTGTTGGACGAGGTGACGAACGGATAGGTGCCGTGGTCGATGTCGAGCAAAGCGCCCTGGGCGCCTTCGAACAGGATGCGCTTGCCGGCGCGACGCTCGCGGTCGAGCAGCTGCCAGACCGAATCCATGAACGGCAGCACCTTGTCGGCGACCGATGCGAGCTCTTCGTAAAGCGTCTCGGCCAGGATTTCTTCCTGGCCGAGGCCACGGCGCAGCGCATTGTGGTGCGCCAGCAGCCGCTCGATCTTTTCACGCAGAGCCGGCAGGTCGGCAAGATCCATCACGCGGATGGCGCGACGACCAACCTTGTCTTCATAGGCAGGGCCGATACCACGCTTGGTGGTGCCGATGCGCGTGCCGGTATTGCTGTTCTCGCGGAAAGCGTCGAGGTCGCGGTGCAGCGACAGGATCAGCGCGGCGTTCTCGGCGATGCGGAGATTGTCGGGCGAGACCGCGACACCCTGCGCAGCAAGACGACCGATCTCGGCGATCAGCGCATGCGGATCGACAACCACGCCGTTGCCGATAACGCCCATCTTGCCCGGACGCACGACGCCGGACGGCAGCAGGCTGAGCTTGTAGGAGACGCCGTCGATGACGAGCGTATGGCCGGCATTATGTCCACCCTGGAAGCGCACGACGATGTCAGCGCGCTCCGAAAGCCAATCGACAATCTTGCCCTTGCCTTCGTCGCCCCATTGCGATCCGACGACGACTACATTCGCCATTGAGAACTTCCCTTTTCGACGTCCAGCCACAGCTTATGCCGCGATACGCGGCGAGCGATAGGCTTCGGCCCGGCGAACTGCCAGGACGAAGCGCGCGGACTATATAGACTCCATACCGCCGGCGCGACCCCCGGCAGAGCATGTCAGCCCCTCAATTCTCCCAGAATACGTCCTGATCGGCCGGCCAGCGGATTGCGAACGCATGAATGATCTCTTTTGTTTCGCCGGCGGCATAATCATAACGCCACGCGACCACGCCGCGCTTGCCGTCGACGGCGCTCTCGGTCGGCGGCGTCGCCTCTGCCAGAGACTGAACGGTGATGGTCTTCGCCTCGGGAACGGGCAACTGGTCAAGGACCACGATGGAGATCGGCCGCGCGTGCCGGTTCTCGACCTTGATCCTGTAGCGCAGTTCGTCGGTCTTCTCCGACGAGATCAGCCCGCGCTCGCCGGTCTTGCGGTCCAGCGTCGTGCGGGTGACGCCGACCTTGTCATCGATGCCGAAGCCAAGCGTCAGCTCGGCTTCCGGAGCGGTGAAGGCCAGCGGCACCGTTCCGGCAAAGGCGCCGTCGCGATAGAGCACCGCATTGCCGCCGACATAGGGCGCGCCGGACTTGTTCTTGAAGCGCGCGGTGAGGAAGGCCGAGTCGCTGACAGCCGGTACGGCCCGCACCTCGATAGCAGGCGCAACCGCCTCGCTCGCGATCCGTACCGAACGGCTGCCCTCGCCCGAAGCGACGGATACGGGCTCGGCAATGCGGTATTCGGCGCGAAAATCGCCAAAATCGGCGACTGCTTCGGACTGGACGACGGCATCCGCGCCGCCACCGACCTCCGCCTCCATCTTGTAGCGCGCGGTCGGAGCAGGCGCCGGTCGCGCCAGCTGCATCGATTCGCTCGCCTCGTCCTGGGCGAAGCGGGGCGCGAAACGAACCACGCTTTCAGAGAGATCGGGCGCCTGCGTGCCTTCGGCGGGCCGGGTGGTGGAGAGGGACAGCGCCACGCCCGCCCAGTCCTCGCCCGTCTCCTGGTGCAGCTCGGCCCGGCGGATAAGCTCCATCTTCGGCTCATCCGCCGCCTCGCCCAGCGCCAGCGAAATGTCATAGGCCGGGCTCCAACCGGCAGAATACGTACGGTAGCCGAGGCTCAGATTGCCGGTCGCCGCCTGATTGGCCATCAGTTCGATTCGCGCCATCAGCTTGGGCAGCACCGGCGGCAGCGCGTCCAACGCCCTTTGGCGCTCGTCGATCCGCTTCTCGACGCCGCGCCGCTCGATGCGGGTCGCGCTACGCTGCTGGTCGATCTTCTCGCGCTCGAGCCCGAGCCCTTCCGCGGTCTGGACCCAGTCGCCGATCGACTTGCCCTCGGCGATACCCTTCGCCAATCCCTGCGGCACGCTCTCCGCCAGCTGGTCGATGAACTTGACGCGGAGATCCAGCGCCGCCAACCGGTCGTCGAGGGAGCCGATCTTGTCGCGCAAAGTCTCGATCTCGGCGGCGATCGCCTGCCGGATCGGATCGGCCTCGGGATCGACCTTGCCCGGCCGCGTCTCGACCGAGCGAATCGTGACGCCGCCGACCGCGAGCCCATCGACGCGCAGGCTGTCGGCGACCATGTCGGCCGGCAAGTCATCCGCCACCAGGACGCTAACACCCGGCGGCACCGAGAACGCCGCCTCGCGCAGCACGGCGGCACCCTGCGGATGCACGGTGACGCTGGTGATGCGGCTGCTCAAGGGCAGGTCTGCGGCGAAGGCGTGGGCGCCGGAAGCGGCCAGGGCCGCGAGCGTGAGGGCGAGGATCTTCATGGCCGGATGGCTTCCCCTGCAGGATGATCTGCCGCCAGCCATGAATCAGCCGGCGCAGGTTCCTGCCGCATAACGCGAGATTGTGGTATCGCCGCGCCACAATTGCGTGGATTGCGTGAAAACAGCGGCCAAACGGTCAGGCGATGCCGTTTTCCTTCTTCCATTTGCGCAATCGGCCGCGCGCATTGGCATAGGGCGAGGATGTGTTGAACTGGATCATCCGGCCCATGGTGTAGCTCTCATACCAGGGCGCGCCATACAGGGCGGCATCGTCGTAGCGCTCGATCCGATCGACGAGACGATCCTTGGCCGCCGCGAAACGCTCCAGCAGCCGTGGAAACGGCACGTCCGCATAATCGTCATAGAATTTCTGCGCGAGTTGCCCGAGCTGATTCCATTTGTAGCCGGTCTCGGGAAAATCGACGGCAGCACCCGCCTCCCGCCCCGCGTGCCACTTCAGCACCAGCTCGTTCCATCCCGTCAGATAGGCGACGAGGTCATGCACGCTCATCTGCGTATCCCGCGCATGGCCTTCGAGCGTTTGTTCTCCGGTCCGATCTTCCGGCACGGTCGCGAGATCCTTCATCAGCTTCGCATAGCTGCTGTGGATCGCCTCCAGAAGCCCATCCTTGCTGGCCGGAACTGCCATCGAGCCGCCTCCTCCATCTTCGATTGCGAAAGGACATATCCACCAACCGCCCAGTTCGCAAACGCCGGATCGGGCGGATCTTCCCCTACACGGCCGGCAGATCCCGCTTGGCAGCGACGGCCCGACAGGGCTATCCAGACGTTCTGCTGACCGGGACCCATTCATGTCATTGCTATCGCGGGCCTTTGCCTGGCTGTTCAACCGGCCCTATCTCCTGCTCGCGCTGACCTTCCTGTTCTGGGCGATCAACATCGTGCTCGGCCGCTATGTCGCCGGGACGATCCCGCCGGTCGCCTTGGCGCAGGTGCGCTGGGCCGGCGCGTCGCTGATCATCCTGCCCTTCGCCTGGCCGCATCTGAGGCGCGACTGGCCGGCCATTCGCGGCAGCCTCGCCGTCATGCTGCTGCTGGCGGCATCCGGCATCGGCGCCTACAACACGCTCGCCTATTACGGACTGCAATATACCGAGGCGTTGAACGGCTTGCTGATGCAGTCGATCGCGCCGCTGGTAATCGGCATCTGGTCGTTGATTCTCTTCCGCGACCGCATGACGGCAGCCCAGATCACCGGTGTCTGCCTGTCGCTCTGCGGTGTCATCCTGATCATCTGCCGGGGCGATCCGGCCGTGCTGCTTCACATGACGCTGAACGTCGGCGACATCATCATGCTGGTGGCGATCAGCTGCTACGGCTTCTATTCGGCGCTCCTGAAGAAGGGGCCGCGCATCCACTACCTGTCGATGCTGGGCTTCACCATTCCGGCCGGCGCGGCGATGGTCCTGCCCTTCTGGGTCTGGGAAGCCGCCAGCGGCAAGGTCATGCACGCGACGCCGCTGACCTTCGCCGTGCTAGCCTATGTCGTCGTGATCCCGTCCGTCGTCGCCTACATGTTCTTCAACCGCGGCGTCGCGCTGATTGGCCCCAACCGCTCCGGCCCGTTCTTCCACCTGCTGCCGGTATTCGGCTCGATCATCGCCATCCTCTTTCTGGGCGAACAGCCACGCTGGTATCATGGCGCCGGCTACGCGCTGATCATTGGCGGCATCGCCCTGGCACAGCTGAGCCTGGCGAGAATTCGGTCGTTTGGACGGTAGGGTCGCCGGTCATTCCGCTCTCGTCGAGGGGCGGTCGACGGCGTTGCCTTGCTCCGTCCTCACCCCACCCTCGCCGTCATCCCGGGCGGAGACCCGGGATCCATGCAGCCGGGTTTTCGGCCGCGCGAAACGCCCGATGGTGCGGCTGTATGGATCCTCGCCTACGCGAGGATGACGGAGGTTGGGCCAAGCCGATCGCGCCCCCTGCACCGACGCCCCCCCCCCCGACCAAAACAAAAAAAGGGGGCGACGGTTGCCCGTCGCCCCTCTTCATTCCGATAAGAAAGCCGTGTCTCAGAACGACAGGCGCTTGGCCTGTACGACGCCTTCGAGCGCGCTGACGCGGTCGATGACGCTATCCGAGATCGCCTCGTCGACTTCGATGAGCGCAATCGCATCCTCGCCGGCGGCCTGGCGGCCGAGGTTGAAGGTGGCGATGTTGATGCCCTCGGCGCCGAGCAGGCTGGCAAAGCGGCCGATGAAGCCCGGCTTGTCCTTGTTGGTGACATAGAGCATGTGGGGGCCGAGCTCGGCCTCCATGTTGATGCCCTTGATCTGGATGATGCGCGGCTTGACGTCGCCGAACACCGTACCAGCCACCGAACGCTGCTGGCGCTCCGTCGTCACCGTCAGGCGGATGTAGTTTTCATAGGCGCCTTGCTGCTCGCGGCGGACTTCTTCAACCGCGATGCCGCGTTCCTTGGCGATTGCCGGGGCCGAGACCATGTTGATCGACTGCAGCTGCGGGCGCAGAACCGCCGCGAGCGCCGCTGCCGTCAGCGCGCGAACGTTCATGTTCGCGACATCGCCTTCATATTCGAACTTGATCGCCGTGATGCCCGTCTCGGTGAGCTGGCCGGCGAACGAGCCGAGCTGCTCCGCGAGCTTGATGAATGGCGTCAGGCGCGGCGCTTCCTCGGCCGTGATCGACGGCATGTTCAGCGCGTTGGAAACAGCACCCTTGACCAGATAGTCGGCCATCTGCTCGGCGACCTGCAGAGCGACGTTTTCCTGCGCTTCCGTGGTCGAAGCGCCGAGATGCGGCGTCGCGACGACGTTGGGCAGGCCGAACAGGACGTTCTCGGTCGCGGGCTCTTCCTCGAACACGTCGAAGCCGGCGCCGGCAACCTTGCCGGACTTCAGCGCCTCGGCCAGATCCTTTTCGACGACCAGACCACCGCGCGCGCAATTGATGATGCGGACGCCGTCCTTCATCGTCGCGATCGCCTTGGCATCAATGATGCCGCGCGTCTTGTCGATCAGCGGTGTGTGCAGGGTGATGAAGTCAGCGCGGCGGAACAGCTCTTCCAGCTCGACCTTCTCGACGCCAAGATCGATGGCGCGCTCCGGCGACAGGAAGGGATCGAAGGCGATGACGCGCATGCGCAAGCCGACGCCGCGCTCGGCGACGATCGAACCGATATTGCCGCAGCCGATGATGCCGAGCGTCTTGCCCGTCACTTCGACGCCCATGAAGCGGTTCTTCTCCCACTTACCGGCCTGGGTCGAGGCATTGGCTTCGGGGATCTGGCGGGCGGTGGCGAAGATCATCGCGATGGCGTGTTCAGCCGTGGTGATCGAATTGCCGAAGGGCGTGTTCATCACGATGATGCCCTTGGCGGTCGCGGCCGGGATGTCGACATTGTCGACGCCGATGCCGGCGCGGCCGATGACGCGAAGATTCTTCGCGGCAGCGATGACCTTTTCCGTCACCTTGGTATTCGAGCGGATGGCGAGACCATCATAATTGCCGATGATCTCGAGCAGCTTTTCCTTGTCCTTGCCGAGGTCCGGCAGGTAGTCGACCTCGACGCCACGATCCTTGAAGATCTGGACGGCGGTCTTGGAAAGCTTGTCGGAAATGAGAACGCGCGGTGCCATGCTGAATGGTTCCTTCGGGTTCGCCGCCGTCACCATCGGTCGTCATCCCGGACGAAGCGAAGCGTAGATCCGGGATCCATTCAGCCGAAGCCTGGGGCTGTATGGATCCCCGCCTTCGCGGGGATGACGCCAACGGGACAAGCTGGCGCATCAAACGGGGAATGGGAATGATGGCCGGGGTATTGCCCCGGCCAGAAAGCGCTGGAAAATCAGGCGGCCTGGAGGGCGGCCTTCTGCGATGCGAACGCCCAGTCGAGCCACTCGGTGAGAACCGCGAGATCGGATGCCTCGATCGTCGCGCCGGCCCAGATGCGAAGGCCGGCGGGCGCATCGCGGTAGGAACCGATGTCATAGGCGACGCCGGCCTTGTCGAGCGCGGTCGAAACGGCCTTGGCGAAAGCGGCCTGCGCCTTGTCGTCGAGCGCCTTGATCGCCGGATCGGTGATGATCAGGCAGACGGACGTGTTCGAACGGGTGTTCTCGACGACGGGCAGGAAGTCGATCCAGTCGGTCTTTTCGACCCAGTCGGCCAGCACCTTGAGGTTGGCGTCGGCACGGTCGGCGAGTGCCTTCCAGCCGCCCAGCGACTTCGCCCAGGTCAGCGCGTCGAGATAGTCCTCGACCGCCAGCATGGACGGCGTGTTGATCGTCTCGCCGATGAAGATGCCGTCGATCAGCTTGCCGCCCTTGGTCATGCGGAAGATCTTCGGAAGCGGCCATGCGGGCTTGTAGGTCTCGAGCCGCTCAACCGCACGGGGCGAGAGGATCAGCATGCCGTGGGCGCCCTCGCCGCCGAGAACCTTCTGCCAGGAGAAGGTCACGACATCGAGCTTGTCCCAGGCGAGATCCTGCGCGAAAGCGGCGGAGGTGGCGTCGCAGATGGTCAGACCGGCGCGGTCGGCGTCGATCCAGTCACCATTGGGAACGCGGACACCCGAGGTGGTGCCGTTCCAGGTGAAGACAACGTCGCGGTCGAAATCGACCTTGTTCAGGTCGGGAAGCTTGCCGTAATCGGCCGTGAAGGTGCGGACGTCTTCCAGCTTCAGCTGCTTGACGACATCGGTGACCCAGCCCTCGCCGAAGGATTCCCAGGCCAGCATGTCGACGCCACGGGCGCCGAGCATCGACCACAGCACCATCTCGACGGCGCCGGTATCGGAAGCCGGCACGATGCCGATGCGATAGTCGGCGGGAACGCCGAGCACGTCGCGGGTCAGGTCGATGGCATTTTGAAGCTTGGTCTTGCCGATTTTTGCCCGGTGGGATCGGCCGAGGGCCGCATCCTTGAGCGCATCAAGGGTCCAACCGGGACGCTTGGCGCAGGGGCCGGAAGAATAGTTCGGGTTCACCGGCCGGCGGGCGGGCGTAGCGAAGTCAGCCATAGTCTATCCTCACAGATAGTAAGCGCCTCGTTGGGGAGGCGTGTCCCGCCGACGCGTTTACGCCTCGGCCGGACGGAATGCAAGCGACCTTTCAAGCCGCCGGGCGTCGCCTTGGACGCCACCCCGGATTGGAGTTGCAGGGGCCGTGCAGGGCTGCCGCGCCGGACCGAGCGCGCTCAAACCGCGACAAATGGGCTCAATCGTCTTTCTCGGTCGCGAAGGCGATGAAGCGAAGGATGCGCCACGTGCCGCTTGCGTCTCGCTTGAAGAGGTCCATCCCCTTCTCCTGCGAGAACGCGACCTTGCCGCCCCGCACGACCTTCAGCGTCCAGGTCAATCGAACCACCGCGAGATCGCCTGAGACCAGCACCTCCGCTATGTCGGGTGTGTAGGACATGGTCTGGTCGGGCTTGGCCAGCGCGTGGCGCAGGCGACCGCATATCTCCGCCTTGCCGCTGTCGGGCGTTCCGCGAACGGTGGCGATCACGTCATCCGCAAACAGGTCGCAGGCAGCCTCGGCGTCGCGCGCGTTGAAGGCATCGGCCCAGCCTTGAAGCCGTGCCCGTATCAGCGCCTCGTCGGAGGTCGCATCCGCCGCCGTCACCCACGAAAGGCTGGCAGCGACCAGAAGCGCGACGACGAACGGAATGATCCAGGGCTGCCGCATTCACCGCTCCCCATGCCACCAACAAGGGCTCCGGGAGCCTAGCAGAAAGACAGCTGCCCTTCGAAACGCAAAAAGGCGCGCCGTGCTGCCACGGAGCGCCTTTTCAGGACGGCGAAGATATCAGTTGAACTGGTAGCGGATGCCGAAGTTCACGTCGTGCGAGGTGATGTTCTTGAACTTGAAGCCATCGTTCGCACGCGACCATTGCGGGTCGGAATTGTAGGCCGTGTCGGTCTTGGCATTGCCCAGATCAACGAAGCTGTAGCCGAGATCGAAGATCAGGTTTTCCGTCACCTGGAAGCCAAGGCCGGCATGCAGCGCCCAGGCGAAGTTCCACTGCGACTTGGAGTCTGCATAGCCGGATCCACCGAGTTCGGGATTCACGTCGCGAAAGCCCGAGATCGTGTTGCGCGACGTACCGATGCCGGCGCCGAGATAAGGGGTAATCCCGCGATAGGTGCCGAGATCGACATAGCCGTTGGCCAGGAACAGCCATTCCGACTTACGCGCGGTATAATCGTCCGTGTAGTAGACCGGAACAGAAGGATTGCGCAGGTCCACGACGCTTTGCGTCGCGTTGAAATTGGCCTTGGCGCGATACTGGCCGGTCAGGTCGGCGCGGAACCAGTCGTTGAACTTGTAGCCGGCGCCGAGGCTGAAGGTCGGGGCGGAAGAGAAGTCGCCCTCGTTGATCCAGGAGGTCGCATAACCGGGCGCCTCGAAATACTGATACTCGAGGTTGTCGAGGCGCTGGTTGCTCATGCCGATCGCGCCACGAAGATACCAGCCGCCTGTTGCCAGCGGGACAGGCTCCACATAGGGCAGGTCCGCCGCCACAGCCGCACCGGCCGAGATTCCGCAACCAAGGCCTGCGGCGATCGCCAGAGCCACTATCCGAGATTTGGTCATCCTATCCCCCATCGAAGGTCGGACCACGGCGCGCGCGATCCCGAAACTCTCATGGCGGGAATTTCAACCAGAACCCTTTAACATCGGATTAACTACAACTCTTAACCACAATCATTCCGTTGCAACGGAAGGTTAAGCATAATCGGCGGCATTCACCTGACCTTCCGCAAGGCAAGGAAAGACGCACCGCAACAGCCTCTCGCATCGATGAAGTACAGGCGAAAGGATTCCATCATCGAAGCCGAAAACGTGCGGCAGCCTTCTCCGCCGCCACGCGTCAAAAAAGTGCGACGGCCGGCCGCTCAGGCGACCTGCTTGAGCGCACCGATGATGTCGTCGACCACCGCCTCAACCAAAGCGTGATCGTCGCCTTCCGCCATGACCCGGATCAGCGGCTCGGTGCCGGAGGGACGAATCACCAGGCGGCCGGACTGGCCGAGGCGCGCCTCGCCATCGGCGATCGCCGCCTTGACGTTCACATTCTCCAGCGGCTTGCCGCCACCGAAGCGCAAATTCTTCAGGATCTGCGGCACAGGCTCGAAACGCCGGCACACTTCGCTGACCGGCTTGCCGGTCTTGCGCACGACAGCGAGAATTTGCAGCGCCGAGACGAGGCCGTCGCCGGTCGTCGAGAAATCGGACAGGACCAGATGGCCCGACTGTTCGCCACCGACATTGTAGCCATGCTGGCGCATGTGCTCGACGACGTAGCGATCACCCACCTTGGTACGGACGAGCGACAGGCCCAGCGAGCCCAGGAAGCGCTCCAGGCCGAGATTGGACATGACCGTGGCCACAATGCCCGGCTGCGACAGAAGCCCTTCCTCGGCCCATGACTGGGCGACGACGGCCATCAACTGGTCGCCGTCGACGACCTCGCCATTCTCGTCGACGATGATGACGCGGTCGGCGTCGCCATCAAGCGCGATGCCGATATCAGCGCGGACCTCCCGCACTTTCCGGCGCAAGGCATCCGGCGCCGTCGAGCCGACATCCAGGTTGATATTGTAGCCGTTCGGCTCGGCACCGATGGTGATCACCTCGGCGCCCAGCTCCCAGAGCACATTCGGCGCCACCTTGTAGGCGGCACCATTGGCGCAGTCGACCACGATCCGCAGCCCGGCTAGATCCAGTGTCTTCGGCAGCGTCCGCTTGGCGAACTCGACATAGCGCTCCTGCGCGCCGTCGATGCGCTTGGCGCGGCCAAGGTCCGGCGACGCGGCGAGGCGACCGGAAAGGTCTTCCTCCAGCATCGCCTCGATCTTGGCCTCCGTCTCATCGGAGAGCTTGTAGCCGTCGGGACCGAACAGCTTGATGCCGTTGTCCTCATAAGGGTTGTGCGACGCGGAGATCATGACGCCGAGATCGGCGCGCAGCGAACGCGTCAGCATGGCGACGGCCGGGGTCGGCATCGGGCCCAGCAGGAACACGTCCATGCCAGCCGCCGTGAAGCCCGCCGTCAGCGCCGGCTCGATCATGTAGCCGGATAGGCGCGTGTCCTTGCCGATCACCACCCGGTGGCGATGGCCGCCATTCCGGAACGCCAGCCCCGCAGCGATCCCGACCTGCAACGCGAGCTGCGGGGTGATCGGAAAGGCGTTGGCCTTGCCGCGAATGCCGTCCGTACCGAAAAATTTGCGTGCCATGCGTATTCGTCTCCTAATCGCCGGCAGTCATAAACCAGCATTGCGGCGAAACAGTTCAAAAATCATAAGCAGTTGTTACAAGCCCGCCCGCGACGACGCGATCGACGTCGGCAGCGACGGGGCCCATCCTAATTCATTGACCATAAGGTTCAGTTTTCATTGAGCAATTCGTAAAAACTGGATGCCAATTGGTTCGGCAGTCGAATATTTCAGCGGGATACGCAATGTGCTTTCCCTTGCGCCAGGCCGGATGGCAATGGGGGCTTCCTTTCCCGCATCAGGAGCAGGTTATGAAGGCCCTTATCATCGTCGACATGCTGAACGACTTCTACTCGGGCGTCCTACAGAATGAAATGCACGCATAGAAGATCGTCCCGGTCATCGCGAAGCTGATCGATCACGCGCGCAACAATCCGGAGTGGATGGTCGTCTATTCCAACGATGCGCATCGCGCCGACGACGCCGAGATCGCAGTCTGGGGGCCACATGCCATGGCGGGCACCCGGGGTGCCGACGTCATCGACGCGCTGACGCCGATCGGCGCGGCCCGCGAGATCGTGTCACCGAAGCGCTTCTATGGCGCCTTCGACGAAACCGGCCTGCATGAGATCCTGCAGGGCTATGGCGTCACCGACGTGGTGATCGTCGGCCAGCACACCCATTACTGCGTCCGCCATTCGAGCTATGGCGCCTTCATTCGCGGCCATGGCATCGAAGTTCCGACGGATGGCGTCTGCGTCTTCGACGGCGTCGATAACGCGGCGGCGATCGAATATTTGCGCACGATCTATGGCGCGACGATCACCGACTCCGAAACCCTGATCGGGGCGTCCATCAACAAGGCCGCCTGAGCCGCGCATCCGCGCAAAGAAAAAGGGCGGAACCGCGAGGTTCCGCCCTTTTTGTGTTCATGCGAGTTCGATCAGACCTGCGGCTGCGGCTCGAGACCGGTGCCCCCCTTCGGGCGACGGGTCGTCGGCACCACCGAGGGACGCGTCGGCGGGACATCGTCGCCGGTATCGCGCAGCGGCGGCTTGCCTTCGAGGAGGTTCTTGATCTCCTCGCCCGACAGCGTCTCGTATTCGAGCAGCGCTTCAGCGACGGCGACGAACTTGTCACGGTTCTCCGTGATCAGGCGCCGTGCCTCGCTCTCACCCTCTTCGATCAGCTTGCGCACTTCCTCGTCGATGATCTTGGCGGTCTCGTCGGAGATATTGGTCGACTGGGCGACCGAATGTCCGAGGAAGACCTCCTGCTCATTCGAGCGGTAGCGCACACGGCCGAGACGTTCCGACATGCCCCACTCCATCACCATGGAGCGCGCCAGGCTGGTCGCCATCTGGATGTCGCCCGAGGCACCGGTCGTGACCTTCTCCGGACCGAAGGTCAGGATTTCGGCCTCGCGACCGCCGAACAGCATGATCAGGCGCGACTTGGCCTTCTCATAGGTCCAGTTGTAGCGATCGGATTCGGGCAGCGTCATCACCATGCCGAGCGCACGTCCGCGCGGAATGATCGTGGCCTTGTGGATCGGGTCGATCGTACCGGCGAGAAGCAGCGCGATGATCGCGTGGCCGGCCTCGTGATAGGCGGTGTTGCGCTTCTCTTCGGCGGTCATCGCCATCGACTTGCGCTCGGCGCCCATCATCACCTTGTCCTTGGCGTCCTCGAACTCGGCCATGGTGACGATGCGCTTGTTGCGGCGGGCCGCCAGCAAGGCACCTTCATTGACCAGGTTCATCAGATCGGCGCCGGAGAAACCGGGCGTACCGCGTGCCAGCGTCTTCAGATCGACGTCGGGAGCCATCGGCACCTTGCGGGCGTGGACCTTCAGGATCTTCTCGCGGCCGATGACGTCCGGGTTCGGGATCATGACCTGGCGATCGAAACGGCCGGGACGCAGCAGCGCCGGATCCAGCACGTCGGGACGGTTGGTCGCCGCGATGATGATCACGCCTTCGTTCTGCTCGAAGCCATCCATCTCGACCAGCAACTGGTTGAGCGTCTGCTCGCGCTCGTCATTGCCGCCGCCGAGACCGGCGCCACGATGACGACCGACCGCGTCGATTTCGTCGATGAAGATGATGCAGGGCGAATTCTTCTTCGCCTGCTCGAACATGTCACGCACGCGGGACGCGCCGACACCGACGAACATTTCGACGAAGTCGGAACCCGAGATGGTGAAGAACGGCACATTGGCTTCGCCGGCAACGGCGCGAGCCGTCAGCGTCTTACCGGTGCCCGGAGGTCCGACCAGCAGCACGCCGCGCGGAATACGACCGCCGAGACGCTGGAACTTCTGCGGGTCGCGCAGGAACTCGACGATCTCCTGCAGATCTTCCTTGGCTTCATCGACACCGGCGACGTCGTCGAAGGTGACGCGGCCGTGGGCTTCCGTCAGCAGCTTGGCCTTGGACTTGCCGAAGCCCATCGCCTTGCCGCCGGCACCGCCCTGCATCTGGCGCATGAAGAAGATCCAGACCGCGAGGATCAGGAACATCGGGAACCACGAGATCAGCACGCCGACCAGCGAGGTGCCGCCTTCGGTCGGCGGCTTCGCCGTGATCGAGATGGACTTGTTCTCGAGGCGCTTCACGAGATCCGCGTCATTGGGCGCGAATGTCTGGAAGCTGCCATTATCCGTGTAGCTACCCGAGATCTGCTGTCCGGCGATGACGACGCTGCGGACGCGGCCGCTGTCGACGTCGCTCAGGAATTGCGAATAGGCAATATCCTGACCGGCGGCACGCGGACCCGGGTTCTGGAACAGGTTGAACAGGGCGATCAGCAGCAGGCCTATGATGACCCACACTGCGAAGTTGCGAAAATTCGCGTTCATCAGAATCCCTTCAAGGGCAGGATTGCGGCCGAGGTGCCGCTCATTTGAAAGCTAAGATAGGTGGCCCGACCGCTTAAGCCAATATGAGCTATGGCAATGAAAGCGCGGAAAATGCGGCAATGGTTTAGATCCGGCTCTTCAATCGGTCGATCGGGCCGGTTCCAGCATCCGCGCTGCAACCAGCGAGGATGCCTCGAAGCGGACGCCCGCCGCTGTTTCCGCAGCGACATCAAGGCCCGGAACCGCAAGGATTGCGCCATTTCTGCGTAGGGCGGGCAGCGCTTCGATGGCGCGCGGCATACCCTTCGGCACGCAGATGGCAAATTGTCGCCGTCCCTCCGGTCCAAGTGCGCCGATGGTAAACGAGCCGTCGCCCGCGAGCGTGGCGCGGACCGCAAAACGCCCGTCCCAAACGCCCGCAAAGCCCGATTGCATGGAAATTTCGGCCAATCCCGCCCGCCCCAGCTCGCGCTGGAAGCGGAAGCTGCCCTTCCGGAGATCGATCACCACACCGGCGAGGGTACGGACAAGCTTGTCCTCCCCCTGCCCCCCGCCAGGAGGTTGCGCGGCGCGGCGCATGGCCGCCTCCAGGGCTTCGAGGCTTTCCAGCCTCGGCACATAGGCGCCGCCACCAACGGCGCGCACGATCCGGGCAAGCGCCCGCAGGCGAACTTCCTCCGGCTCTCCACACAAGCCATCTGCCTTGAGGCGGACCGCGCCATAGGCGTCGACCTCCGCGGCTTCAGCAAACAATCGCCCGACATAGGTGTCGAGAGCCGCCGCAGCGCGGCCAAGGCGGCGCGCGGTAGCGGCGAGCGTCGCCGCGTCCAGCCCTTCGGCTGCCAGCACCGGCATCAACTGGCGAAAGCGAACGCGGTCAAAGCCGGGATCGGCATTGTGGGGATCTTCGACGGCGGTCAGGCCGGCGTCGCGGACAACCGCCACCAGCCGCTCATGCGGCACATCGAGCAGCGGACGAACCAGCCGGATGCCATCACGGTCGACATCGGAGCTCATCGCGGCGAGCCCGTAGACGCCGGACCCGCGCGCCAGCCGCATCAGGAATGTTTCAGCCTGATCGTCGCGATGATGGGCGGTCGCGAGGCGGGTGGCTCCCTCCATGCGCGCTGCATCCAGCAGGAGAGAATAGCGCGCGGCCCGGGCCGCCGCCTCGACACCGGCGGTCGGCGCGGGGCCTTCCCAGCGCAGTGACCGGAATGCGAGCCCGTAGCGGGCAGCGACCTCGCCAACGAAGCGCGCCTCGGCTGCCGATTCGGGACGAAGGCCGTGATCGACGGTCAGCACCAGCAGTTGCGGACCGGACGCACGGGCGGAGCGCCAGCGTTGGGCAAGGAGGAGTAGGGCAAGGGAATCGGCGCCGCCGGAGACGGCGAGTGCCAAATGGCCAACCTCGGCAAACGGCGCGAACCGCGCCTCGAGTGCCGTGTCAGAAATCCACGACGAGGTCTCAGCAGCTGGCACTGGCCTGTTCTTGCTTGATCCGCTGCATCAGCGAATTCGAGTTCTTCGGGTACTGCTTGAGGACTTCGGCATAGGTGGCGCAGGCGGCTTCGCGCTGATTCAGTCCGGCAAGCGACATGCCCAGCTTCAACAGCATGTCGGGCGCCTTGCCGCTCTTGGGGTACTGCTTGTAGCCGGCGAGGAACACATCGGCGGAACCGCGAAAATCCTGGCGGGCGAAAAGGCTCTCGCCGAGCCAATACTGCGCGTCGGCCGCCAGCGGATCGCGCGGATACTGCTGCAGAAACTGGCGGAGGGACGTCTCGGCGACGTCATAGTCGCCTTTGAGCACGAGCCCATAGGCAGCGTCATAGTCGCCGCGCGCGCTGCCGGTGGGCGGGGGAACGTCGCCGGCTGGCGCGCCGCCGCCCTGCGAAAGATCGATCGGCGCGTTCGGGTCGATCGACAGCTGGCCAAGCGCGCGGGGCGGAGCCCCCTGCCCGACTGGCACGCTGCCTTCCATCTCGCCATCGGTCGAACCGATCGCCTCGCTGATCGGATCGCCACCAGCGGCGGCTGGCGGCGGAGCCTCCGCGGCGCGAGAGGGAACGCGCGCCCGAAGCGGCGGCGCCTCGGAACGCTTGCCGGCATCGCCCGCGCCGCCCTGGGCACGCTGGAGCTGCTCCTGCAACTGGCGCACCTGGAAGGTCAGCTGTTCGATCTGGCCGGTCATGTCGCGCATCTGCTGCTCGATCCGGTCCATGCGCATGCCTGCCTGCCCCTCGTTCTGGGACGCCTGCGCCGAAGAAACCCCGCCATCGCCGACGCCGCCGGGCGGGACCTGCTCTTCGGGGCCGCGCTTCAGCCGATCGAACAAGCCGGCATCGGCCGGGCCCGTCGTGGCGAAGGTCAGTCCAGCTGCGAACAGCACCGCGGTCAGGATTGGAATTCTGTGTTTCATCAGCCCATCCGTTGGAGGATCGTCGCGGGTCGGACCCGCCGCATCGCGTCTCACTCTATCTGGGCGGGTCGAGTTCGGCCAAATTGCGGCGTCGCACAAACAGAAACGGCGGCCAGAGGCCGCCGTTTCCGTCAAACCGTATGGTGGACCGAGATCACGAGCCGGCGTTGTTCAGCACGGTGACGGCGCGACGGTTCTGCGACCAGCAGGAAATGTCATTGCAAACGGCGACAGGCCGTTCCTTGCCGTAGGAGATCGTGCGGATACGAGCGGGGTTGATGCCACGCGAAGCGAGATAATTCTTGGTGTTGGTGGCGCGACGTGCGCCCAGCGCGATGTTGTATTCACGCGTGCCGCGCTCGTCGGCATGGCCTTCGATCGTGACCTGGTAGCGCGGATACTGCTGCAGCCACTGAGCCTGCTTGTCGAGGGTCGCGCGGTTGGCGTTCGAAATTTCGGTCTGGTCGGTCGTGAAGAAGATGCGGTCGCCGACATTGACGACGAAATCCTGGGCGCTGCCCGGGCTCGCCGAACCAACGCCAGAACCGAATCCGCCAGCACCACCAGCACCGCCGGCACCGGGCTTATTGGCGCAGGCTGCCAACGCGAGCGCTGCACCGAGGAACACGACGAACTTGGCGCCGCGCAGAATGGGGTGAGTATTCGTCATGAAGATAACTCCTTGTCCACCATACTCGGACATGAGGCGGTCTTAGCAGCCCGTTGGTTAAGTGCGGGTTGAAAAACGTGGTTGAGAGGAGGTTAACGTCTCTGCCGTTTGAGCGAAGCGGTACCGGAAAAACCAAGGGCCGGCCTTGATTCCCACATGCCTAACGAGGGGCGGGAACATCGTTACCGAAATACGCACGGCGATGAAAAAAGCCGCCGGCGCGAGGCGCCAGCGGCTGGAAACTACCCACTCAGGGGCCGATGATCAAGCGCAGACTCAGTTGATCAGAGGCGACCAGGCCGGATCCGAACCGAAGGCCGGCGTCGGCACCTTGAACTCGTTGTAGCCGGTCAGGTCGACCGACCAGAGCTGCGGTCCGCCATTGGCGCCGGGCGTGTCGCGGAAGAACATCAGCACGCGACCGTTTGGCGACCAGGTCGGGCCTTCATTGTGGAAGCCCTCGGTCAGGATGCGCTCCCCCGAACCGTCCGGCTTCATCACGCCGATGGCGAATCCGCCGGACGACTGACGCGTGAAGGCGATCAGGTCGCCGCGCGGCGACCATACGGGGGTCGAATAGGAGCCCTGGCCGAAGGAGATACGCTGCGGGTTGGCGCCGTCCGCGCCCATCACGTAGAGCTGCTGGCTGCCGCCGCGATCCGAGGTGAAGACGATCCGCGAGCCATCCGGCGCATAGGACGGGCTGGTGTCGATCGAGGCGGAGTTGGTCAACCGCGTCGTCCGGCGCGAACGCAGGTCCATCGCATAGATGTTGGCGTTGCCCTGATCCTCGAAGCTCATGACGATGCGCTGGCCATCCGGCGAAAAGCGCGGGGCGAAGGTCATGCCGGGGAAATTGCCGACCAGTTCGCGCTGTCCGGTTTCGATGTTGAGCAGGTAGACCCTCGGCTGATCCGAGCCGTAGGACATGTAGACGACTTCCTGCGCGGCGGGGCTGAAGCGGGGCGTCAGCACGAGATCATTGCCACGGGTCAGATAGCGCGAGTTGAAGCCGTCCTGGTCCATGATGGCCAGGCGCTTGACGCGCTTGTCCTTCGGGCCGCTCTCGTCGACGTACACGACGCGGCTGTCGAAATAACCCTGCTCGCCGGTCAGCCGCTCATAGATCGCGTCGGCGATGATATGGGCGACGCGGCGCCAGTTTTCCGGCGTCGTGTAGAATTGCTGGCCCGCCATCTGCTGGCCGGCATAGATGTCCCAGAGGCGGAACTCGGCCCGAAGACGGCCGTCCGACTGGCGGGTGACGCCGCCGGTGACGAGCGCCTGCGCCTTGATCACCGTCCAGCTCTGGAAGTTCGGCGTCTGGTTGGCGTTGGTGATCTTCTCGATGAATGAAGCCTGGTCGAGCGGCAGGAACAGGCCCGAACGCTTCAGATCGGCTGCGATCACGCCGGAGACGTCCGCCGCCAGCTGCGCATCCGCCGGCGTGCCGCCGATGAAGGTGGGAATGGCGATCGGCAGCGGCTGGACATTGCCCTGCGTCACATCGAGCTCAATCAGAGCTTCGGCGCGCTGGGTGAACGGGACGGTCGCCACGACGAAGGCAGCGGCGAAAAGCAGGGCCGCTCCGAAGGACATTCGGGTGAAGCGACGCGGACCGGCCGCGGCGCCATTATCGAGGGCGTGAACCGTCATGGTGCTGTTCCTGTAATCCAAATCTTTTGTGCTGGTTCGGTTGTGACCGAAGATAACGGCAGAGCGGTGACGACGGCGATTATCATCCCTGCGGAGAGAATCGCATCTGGACCTCGCTCCAGAGTTCATACTTCTCGACCGGCAGCTGATAGGGGCCGCACTGGAGCACGGCGCCGACCGCGCGGTCGGCTGCGACCGTGCCGTACTGGCTGGCGGGATATTGCTGGATCGAAGGCACGCCGTTCACCGAACCGTCCTGGTTCAGCTTGAAGCGAATCGTCACCGTGACGTCCTTCGGGTCGGTCCAGCCGACGGGAATGTTCCAGCAGCGCTGGATCTGCGAGCGCAGCGCATCGATCTCGCTCTGCGTCATCACCGCGCTTGGATTGCGCTCTTCCTCCGCGCCGAAGGATTCCGGCTCCTGGCTCCGCGTCTCGCCGCCCGTCGGCTTGGTCTTGTCCAGCAACGCGGCGATCTTGTCCGGATCGAAATCGGACGGCGTCGTGCTCTGCGATGGCTGCGTAGCTGGCTTCTCGGGCTTCTTCGGTGCTTCGGCTGTTTCTACAGGCTTCGGCGGCTGCGGCTTTACACGCGGCTTGGGAGCGGGCTGGGGCGGTGTCGCCTCGGCTTCGGTGGGAACAGGCGCGGGCTCGGGAGTAGGCTCAGGCTTCACTTCGGCCGGTTCGGGCGTCGCGGGCTCCGGCGGCGTCGGCTCGGGCTTGGCAGGCGTCGGCTCAGGCGGCGTCGGCGCGGGAGGCGTCGGTTCCGATTTCGGCTGCGGGGGTGGTGGTGGCGGAGGCGGCGGCGTCGAGGGCTGTGCCGGCTTGGGCGGCGCAGGCGACGGCTTCGGCGTCTCCTTCTCCGAAGGCTTGTTCGGAGATGGCTTGTTCTTGACCTCGGCGGTCTTCTTGCCCTTCTGCAGGCTCGTCAGCTCGGAAATCGGCACGAGGTCGACAGGCATCGATTCGACCGAAGTGGTGTCGAACGGCTTGCTGTCAGGCAGCCCGAAAAGACCCCAGGCCAAAACCGAGAGGTGGGCAGCGACGGAAAAGGCGAGCCCGGCGCGCATGGATCAGCCGTCCGTCGCCTCAGTGACGAGCCCGATATTGCGATAGCCGGCACTGGAAATCGCGCCCATGACCTTCATGATCGCGCCGTAATTGCTGGTCTTGTCACCGCGCACGAAGATGCGCTCCTCATAGCCGTTGGCGGCGATCGCCTTCAGCTTGGGGACCATCTCGTCGAGGGTAATCTCGGTCTCCTGCAGGAAGATCTTGCCCGATGCGTCGACGCTGACGGAGATCGGATCCTTGTCGGCGGTCAGCGCCTTGGCCTGGCTCTGTGGCAGGTCGAGCGGCACGCCAGCGGTCAGCAGCGGCGCCGAGACCATGAAGATGATCAGCAGCACCAGGATGACGTCCACGAAGGGCGTGACGTTGATTTCGCTCATGACACCGGTCGAGCGCCGACGCCGGCGTCCGCCGCGTCCACCGCCTCCCGACCGTCCGCCGACCGACATGCCCATGGTTCAAGCCCTCTCGTCGATCTGGCGCGACAGGATGGCGGAGAATTCGTCAGCGAAGCCTTCGAGGCGCGACGAGATCTTGCCGGCCGAGCTTGCGAGCTTGTTGTAGGCGATAACGGCAGGAATGGCGGCGAACAGGCCGATCGCGGTCGCCATCAGGGCCTCGGCGATACCGGGCGCCACGACAGCAAGCGAGGTGTTCTTGGAGGCAGCAATAGCCTGGAACGACGACATGATGCCCCAGACCGTGCCGAACAGGCCGATGAACGGGCCGGCGGCGCCGACGGTCGCCAGGAACAGCAGGCGGCTTTCAAGCCGCTCGGCCTCGCGCGACAGCGTCACGTCGAGCACCTTGTCGATGCGCATCTGCAAGCCGATCGGCGAACGGGCGCCCGATTCGAACGAGCGCTTCCACTCGCGCATGGCCGCGATGAACAGAGCAGCCATCGACGTGGCCGGGCGGTTGGAGATCGAGCGATAGAGTTCTTCGAGCGACTGGCCGGACCAGAACACCTTCTCGAAGCGATCCATCTGGCGACGGACGCGGCCGAACAGCAGCGCCTTGTCGATGATGATCGCCCAGCTCCAGATCGAGGACACAATCAGTCCGAGCATCACCAGCTTGACGACGATATGCGCCTGCCAGAATAGGGACATAAGCGACAAACTTGCCGGCGCGTCGAGCGCTACCTGGCCCACGTCGACCGGATTCATTCGCTTTACAACCTCTCGGAGTTGATCTCTCGCATCTCGCAGCTAGCGAGGTCAGGACGCGCACCTGGCGCCGATCCCCGCCTTGGAACATGTCCTTGCAAGCATCAGGCCGAGTACAACAATCCGACTGGGTGTCTCGCCCTCAAATTTGTTCATTTGAGGGCGTTTCCGCCAGTTTGCCCATGCTGCCACGACGCTCTCTCTATAGCGTCGGTATGGTTAAGCAATGGTTATTTCGGTGCTGTAGCAAAGCGTTTGGCCAGGCTGTCGGGAATTCGCTGCGCCCTGCCGGCGGCGTTGACCAGCACGACGGTGACAACCGCCTCGATCAGCACTTCCGAGCCGCGGCGGATCGTCTGCGACAGCAAAATTCGCGCGCCACGGACCTCCTTCGGACGCGTCAGCACCTCGACGATGTCGTCGATTCGCGCCGGCCGCTTGAAGTCGATTTCCATGCGATGCACGGCAAAGGCGATCGACTCGCCGGTCTCGCCGGCGTGCAGTTCGCTATGATGCACGCCGAGCAGGCGGACATAGTCGCTCCGCCCCCTTTCAAGGAAGCGGACATAGGAGCCGTGGTAGACGACGCCGGAAAAGTCCGTGTCCTCGAAATAGATCCGCACCGGCAAGACGTGCCCATCCGGCGTATGCCGGCCGGCAAGGTCGGGATAGGTTTCGGGAACGTCGTTCGGACTCATTCGATGCTGTCTCCTGCCAACGCCGGCTCACGCACCGACGCGGGTCGATTTCCCGCGAACGGGCTAGTTGTCTAGGTCGAACAGTGGTTGCTCGACGATGGCGCTGTTCGGCACGGAAAGGCCGAGATGGCGGAACGCATGCGGCGTCAGCATGCGGCCGCGCGGCGTGCGCTGCACGAAGCCCTGCTGGATCAGATAGGGCTCGACGATTTCCTCGATCGCATCGCGCGGCTCCGACAGCGCGGCGGCGATCGTCTCGATACCGACAGGCCCTCCCCCGAACGAGACCGCAATCGTCGACATGTAGCGCCGGTCGAGCGAATCAAATCCCATGCTGTCGACTTCCAGCCGCAGCAGCGCGCCATCCGCAACCTCGCGGTTGATCGTGCCCGGTCCTTCGACAAGCGCAAAGTCGCGCACGCGGCGCAGCAGGCGGCCGGCGACGCGCGGCGTGCCGCGCGAGCGGCGGGCGATCTCGGTCGCGCCATCCGGCGTCATGCCGATGCCCATCATCTTCGCGCCGCGCGAAACGATGTGTTCCAGCTCCGGCACCGTATAAAACTGCAGCCGAACGGGAATGCCGAAGCGGTCGCGCAGCGGCGTCGTCAGCAAGCCGAGACGGGTGGTCGCAGCGACCAGCGTGAACTTCGCCAGATCAATCTTGACCGAACGCGCCGCCGGCCCCTCGCCGATGATCAGATCCAGTTGAAAGTCCTCCATCGCCGGATAGAGAATTTCCTCGACCGCCGGGCTCAGGCGGTGGATTTCGTCGATGAACAGGACGTCACGGTCTTCCAGATTGGTCAGAAGCGCGGCGAGATCGCCGGCCTTGGCGATGACCGGGCCGGAGGTCGCGCGGAAATTGACGCCGAGCTCGCGAGAAACAATCTGCGCTAGCGTCGTCTTGCCGAGACCGGGAGGGCCGACGAACAGGACGTGGTCGAGCGCTTCCTTGCGCGAACGCGCCGCCTCGATGAAGACCGAGAGATTGGCGCGGGCCTGCTGCTGGCCGACGAAATCAGCGAGCACCTGCGGCCGCAGCGTACGGTCGAAGTCTTCGCTCTGCGGTTCCGGTGCAATCAGACGGCTGTCGCTCATGGTTTCTCCTGCGACAACACGGGCCGCGCGAATGGTCGGCTCAGTCCGTAGCAGACGACGCCCGCGAGGACCACGCTGACAAACGCCCTGCCCCCGATCCCCAGTTGAGCGCCGAAAGGCGGCGGCGTGAAGACGAACAGGTTGCGGGCAAAAAAGATCGCCGTCGCCAGCCCCATCCCACCCAGCAAGATCAGCGTCAGTTGGGCGGACTCGAGACCACGCGAATCGCGCCAGGCGACCAGCGCGCCGAGCAGGCCGGCCGGCAGCGCGCAGACGATGAAGACGAGGCGTGGCACGAAGAAAATGTCCTCGACGATCCAGCTCCGCAGACGGGCGAATGTCAGCCCGTCATACTGACTGATCTGCTCAAGGGTCATGTCGAAAAACATGAAGAGGAGCGGGCCGAGCAGCATGAAGATCACGATGGTTGGCCAGCGCCGGAACAGCGCCGCGCGAATCCCCATCACGGCGAAACGACTTTCATCCAGGCAATCCGCGCGACGGCGTCGCTCATCGTGCCAGTTCCTTCAGTCCGAGCCGGATCAGCGTTTCGGTCGTCGCATCCTCGCCGGCCGTCCGCGCGGCGGCAGCCACCGCGGCGCTCGCCTGCAATTGCGCATAGCCGAGATTGGTCAGCGCCGAGACAGCGTCGGCGACCGGCTGCGGCGCGCGCTTGTCATGCAGTTCGTTCTGCAGGGCGATATAGGTGGGATCGGCTGTCGAGAAGGCCGGCGCCTTGTCGCGAAGTTCGGCGACGATACGGGCCGCGACCTTTGGACCAACGCCCGGAGCGCGCGAAACCTGCGCCTTGTCCTGCAAGGCGATGGCGTTGGCGAGATCAGCGGGCTTCAGGATACCGAGGATCGCCAGCGCCACCTTCGAGCCGACGCCCTGCACGGTCATCAGCAGGCGGAACCACTCCCGCTCGACATCCGCGCCGAAGCCGAACAGCTTGATCATGTCCTCGCGGACATAGGTCTCGATGGCGAGCTGCGCCGCTTCGCCGGGGGCCGGAAGCGCCTGCAGCGTCCGGCTGGAGCAATGCACCTGATAGCCAACCCCGCCGACGTCCAGGATCACCCAGTCGTCGCCGAAGGAGTCGACGATACCCTTGAGCTTGCCGATCATGCTTTCCCCAGCCTCCGAAAACGACCAACCGGAAAGGGACGGGCTTCCCGGGTCATGCGTCGAGACGAAATGTCAGCCCACCGCCCGCATGATACGGGCAAGCGAGACGCGGTGATGAACGTGACAGATGGCGATGCCGAGCGCATCGGCGGCGTCGTCGGTGTCGAACTCGGCCTTGGGCAACAGCACCTTCACCATCATGCGGATCTGGTCCTTGCCGGCATGGCCGGCGCCAACGATCGTCTTCTTGACCGAGTTGGGCGAATATTCCGCGACGGAGAGCCCCGCGAGCGCTGGCACCAGCAGCGCGATGCCGCGCGCGTGACCAAGCTTCAGCGTCGCGCCGGCGTCCTTGTTGACGAAGGTCTGCTCGACCGCCGCCTCATCGGGCACGTATTGGCGCACGACTTCCGTCAGGCCCCGGTGCAGCGTGACGAGCCGATGCGCCAGTTCGCCATCGAGCTGCGCCTTCACCGTTCCCGACGCCACGAAGGAAAGCGCATTGCCCCGGCTTTCGACAATGCCCCAGCCGGTACGTCGGAGTCCGGGATCGATGCCGATGATGCGAATCGTATGTGTCATGCCGAATCCGTAGCCGACACGCGCCCGATTGGGAAGAACATTCGGGGAACATCGAGCGGAAAGCCAGCCTCTCGCGCAGGTCTCCCGTCGCGTCAAAGCGGCTTCACGCCGTCCTTTTCAGCCTGCACGCCGCGGGCTGTCAGGCTGCCGTCCGCCCCCTTGATCACGAGGACGGAGACCGCCGCGCCCGGCTTCAGCAACGAACGATCGCCGGGGACGATGGCGACGATGCGCACGTCCGGACCGACTTCGATATCCTGCTCGCCGCCCTTGTAGGTAAGGCGCAGCGTCTGGCCCTTCGGATCGGCGATCACGGTGGTGACGGTTGCGTTGGTCATCGAGCGGCTGGCGCCGGACATCGGCCGATGGCCCTCGCCCGCGCCGCGCATGGCTTCGGCGAAGATGTGCACTTCCTGCGCATGCAGCTTGCCATCGGGGCCCTGCACGGCGGCGGAGCCGACATAATCGCCGGCCTTGATGTCGCTCAGCTTGCGGTTTTGCAGCGCCGTGACGCGGATCTCGGCCGGCACAATAATAGCCCGGGTCTGACCGCCACTGGTCTTCAGGGTCAGCACGTCGCCCACGAAGCTCTCGACCGTGCCGCCGACACGATCGGGCATGGCGTCCTGCTGGGCAAATGCGGTGCCGGAGGCGAAGACGAGGAAGAAAGCGGAAGCCAGAACTACCAGTCGCATGATGCACTCCAGGGCCGGACGCGGTTATCGCGGAACAGCAACTAGAGCGGGCGGCACGAGAGTCGAGCCGGCTTGCGACGAATGAGGCCGGCCCGGGCGTCCCGGGCCGGCGAAGGAAGCAAGCTCAGGCGGCGGTCAGCTTCTGCATGACTTCGTCGGAGACTTCGAAGTTCGTATAGACGTTCTGGACGTCGTCATCGTCGTCGAGCGCGTCGATCAGCTTCATGACGCCGACCGCCTTCTCCTCGTCGACCGGGATCAGGTTCTGCGGCTTCCAGATCGCCTTGACGGATTCAGGCTCGCCCAGCGTCTCCTCGAGCGCCTTGGCGACATCGCCGAGGGTCTCGAACGAGGTGAGGATCTCGTGGCCTTCTTCGCTGCTCTGCACGTCGTCGGCGCCGGCTTCGATCGCAGCGTCGAGCACCTTGTCGGCCGAGCCGACCTCGGCCTTGTAGAGGATCTGGCCGACGTGATCGAACATGAACGACACGGCGCCGGTTTCACCCAGCGCGCCGCCGGAGCGGGTGAAATAGGAGCGCACCGCGCTCGCCGTGCGGTTCTTGTTGTCGGTCAGCGCCTCGACGACGACGGCGATGCCGCCGGGACCGTAGCCCTCGTAGCGGATCTCGTCATAGTTCTCGCCGTCGGCGCCGGCCGCCTTCTTGATGGCGCGGTCGACAACGTCCTTGGGCATGTTTTCCGCGCGGGCGTTCTGGATGGCCAGGCGCAGGCGCGAATTCATCTTCGGGTCCGGCAGGCCGAGCTTGGCCGCAACGGTGATTTCACGCGCCAGCTTGGCGAAGGCCTTCGAGCGCTTGGCGTCGGCGGCACCCTTGCGGTGCATGATGTTCTTGAATTGGGAATGTCCGGCCATCTGGGGCGTCCTATTGAAGCAAATGGCGGCGCGGGCCGCGCGATCGCCACGCTTATAGGGGCAAGAAGGCTCGAAATAAAGTCGGCTCAGTGGCCGGCAGGCCAGCGTTCCGCTGCGATCTCGGCGGCCTTGCGCTCGTTTTCGGGCAACTTCTCGACGAATTCGTCGAGCCATTCGTCCTTGGCGCCGCGCTTCTCGGCGATCAGATGCCACTTGGCGGCAGCGACTGGATCGGGGTCCGCTCCCATGCCGCTGGCAAGAATCCGGGCATAACGATTTTGCCCGACCGCATTGCCGGCTTCTGCCGCGCGTTGAAACCAGCCGGCCGCCGCGATGATGTCTTTCTTGGTGCCGATGCCGTTGAACAGGCGGATGCCGTATTCGACTGCCGCGTCGGCATGGCCGGACTTGGCCGCCTTCGCCATCCACATGGTCGAGATACCGTCATCAAGCAGCACGCCCTCGCCTTCGGCATAGAGCTGCGCCAGCGCGAACTGCGCGTCGATATTGCCCTGACCGGCGGATTTGCTGAACAGCGAGGCCGCCTTCTCCGCGTCGCGTGGCCGCGCCGTGCCGTCGAGATAGAGCAAACCGAGATTGTAGAGCGCCTGGGGCTCGTTCCACTCGGCCGCCTGCTCGAACGCGTCGGCCGCCTTGGCGCGATCCTTCTTCAGTCCGCGTCCATCGAGATAGAGAAGACCCAGCGCCAGCTGCGCATTGGGATCGCCGCCAAGCGCGCCCTGCTGGTACCAGGCGGCAGCCGCCTTGTCGCTCTGCTTGACGCCGAGGCCTTCGGCATAGAGCCGGCCAACCAATGTTGCCGAAACGCCGTCGCCACGCTGGGCGCGGCTCATCGCGATCTGGAAGGCGGTGAGATACAGGCCACGCTGGAAGGCGCCGAAGGCAAGGTCGCCTTCGCCTTCGTCCGTGAGTGCGCGGCCCGATTTAAGCAGTTCATCGGCGCTCGGCAGCAATCCGGCGGCAGGCGGCGGAACGCCCAGCGTGCCGGACGAGCCAAGGACAGGCGCGACGCCGATCGATTTGTCGGCGCCTGCCTTGTCGGTAGACCCCGTCGTGGCAGGAGCGGGCTTCGCGGCGGGAGGCTTGGCCTGCTGCGCCTGCGCCGGCAGCGCGACGGCAACAAGAAGAGCCGCGAGAATCGCAGACTTCATTGTCGATATCGCTCTCTGCCCGGTCATCAGTCGACTTCAGCCTGGCGTGCGGCGATCAACTGGGTCGCCTCGGTGATTGCGGCAACGGGGCCTGCCGGATGGTCCCAGATCGCCGAGCGCAGCGCGACGAACTCGACGCGGGCATCGACGGCCGCTTCGACCGAGGCAATCGCCCGTCCGCCCATGACGACAGCCGGGATCTCGAACACCGCCGACCACCAGGAAGCCAGGTCGAACGCCTTGTCGAAGATTTCGTCGGTGGTGTCGCCGTCGAAACGGCCGAAGAAGATGTAGTCGCAGTCCGCCTCGGCCGCGAGCATCGCGTCGTGCCGTGTCGTGACGCCGCCTGCGCCGACGATATGGTCCGGCTTCAGCGTCTCCATGGCATCCTTGAGATCGGCAAGGCCGGTATCGACATGCAGGCCATCGGCGCCGGAGCGGCCGAACAGGCGCGTATCGTTCGGCACGATCACCGCGACGCCATTCGCCTGCGCCACCGGCACCAACGCTTCGGCGATGCGCTGCAATTCGGCGGCGCTCGACGTTTCCGACGCAACGAACAGCGTCGCGACGTCGCCGGCCTTCAGCACCTCGTCGAGAACCGGCGCAAAGGTCTCGGGATCGAGGCCGGCCGGCGTGACGAGGCAGAGGCGCGCGAACGGCTCTGGCGGAGGGGCTTTTTTCTTCTTGGCCATGATCGCTTTCAACAACGCTTAAGAAAACGCCACAGCCTTATGGCGAAAGCACGACGGCATTCAAGCCGTCGCGCGCGGCGGTAGGCGGGGTCAGCCGCGAGCGGTCGTCAGCGCCGTCAGCAGACGGCCCTGGATCTTCTCGTTACCGGCGCAGATGGTCTTGGTATCGATCATGTTCTCGCCGCCCCAGAGATCGGAGCTCTTGCCGCCCGCTTCACGGACGAACAGCGCACCGGCTGCGATGTCCCAGGGCTGCAGGCCTTCCTGCCAATAGGCGTCGATACGGCCGGCGGCGACCGAGGCGAGCTCGAACACGGGCGAACCGCTGGAGCGCAGGCCGGCCACTTCGATCATCACAGCCTGGAGCTTGCGGACGGCGCCCGGATGATCCGGGGTGCCGAGATGCGGCAGACCGGTCGCAACCACGCAATCGGCAAGCGCCGTGCGGCCGGCGACACGAAGGCGGCGGTCATTCATGAACACGCCGCCGCCACGCTCGGAGACGTAGAGGTCGTTGGTCACCGGATTGAACACGACAGCCGCGACGATCTGCCCTTCACGTTCCAGCGCCAGCGAAACGCCGAAAACCGGAATGCCGTGCAGGAAGTTGGTCGAGCCGGCGAGCGGGTCGACGATCCAGCGATGGCTTTCATCGCTGCCGGGAAGCAGGCCGCGATCCTTGGTCAGGAAGCTATAGCCGGGGCGCACCTTGGTGAGTTCGGCGATCAGCGCCTGGCCAGCCTTGCGGTCGGCGGCGACAACGAAATCGGCCGGGCCCTTCATGGAAACCTGCAGGTTCTCGATCTCGCCGAAGTCGCGCGCGAGCGGACGGCCTGCCTTGGTGACGGCGCTGACCATGACATTGAGAAGGGCCGAGCGGGCCATGGCGGAAACTCCTGCAGCATCGTCCGGCGGTGTCGAGGCGAACCGCACCCGGACGGAGCAAATCTGAATTGGGGGAAGCGTTTGCCTCTCCCATCACGGAATGACGACCGGCGTCAACCCCAGAAGGTCGGCAACCGCTCTTCAAGGACCCCGCCGATGGCAAGCGGCGAGACGAAGCGAGCCAGGCCCGTGGCGTCATCGACATCGACGGCGAGGCCGCACAGAGTCGCCGGGCCATGGGACGGCTGGAACCGCCCGGACGGAATCTTGGTCAGGAAACGGCGGACCGGTTCCTCCTTGTCCATCCCGAGCACGGAATCATAATCGCCGCACATGCCGGCATCCGACTGATAGGCGGTTCCGCCCGACAAAATCCGGCAATCCGAGGTCGGCACATGGGTGTGCGTGCCGACGACAAGCGTGACGCGGCCGTCGAGATGATGGCCGATGGCCTGCTTCTCGCTGGTCGCCTCGGCGTGGAAATCGATGACGATCGCATCGGCCTGCTCGCCGAGCGGACAGGCGGCAAGCTCGCGGTCGATGGCGGCGAAGGGATCGTCGAGCGCGTCCATGTAGATCCGGCCCATCGCATTGACGACGAGCACACGCGCGCCGTTGCGGGCGATGAACAGGTTCGCGCCGCGTCCGGGCGTGCCGAGCGGATAATTGACGGGACGGAGGAATTGCGGCTGGCGTTCGGCGAAGACGAGCGCCTCGCGCTGGTCGAAGGCGTGGTTGCCGGTTGTGATGACATCGGCGCCGGCATCGAGCACATCGCGCACGATCTCCTCGGTGATGCCGAAGCCTCCGGCCGCGTTCTCGCCATTGATGACGACGAAATCGAGCTTGTAGCGGTCGATCAGGCCCGGCAGCCGTTCGATAACGGCGTTACGGCCGGATCGGCCCACGATGTCGCCCAAAAACAGAAGTCGCACGCAAATTCCCTTCGATCGGTCAGCCAAGCTTTGGCGCAGCGATCAGTTCGTCCTCGGTCAGGATGTAATCGAGGGGGATGTCGTGCGGCTCAAAGGGAACTTTGTCGACCTCCTGCACCGCGAAGGCAAGCCCAACCAGCAAAGGTTGTGCGCCGGATGCGAACAGCTGCGCCACCGCGCGGTCGTAGTGACCCTTGCCATAGCCGATGCGGTGCCCTCGCCGATCAAAGGCGCTGAGCGGCAAAATCACGATGTCCGGCACGATGAAAGGCGCATGGGCGGCGGGCCCGAGCGTACCGAAGCCGGCTGGCTCCAGAACCGAATCGGGTTCCCAGCGGCGGAAGCGCAGGGTCTCGGCATCGAGCAGGACGGGAAGTGCGATCGAAGCGCCGGCAAGACGTGCCTGTTCCAGCAGCGGCCTCGGATCGGCCTCGCTGCGGATCGGCCAATAGCCGGAAACGATCCGGCCGGGCTGATCGAACAGGCCGCCCGCATTGCGAAGGCTGCCAGTCGTGAACGCTGCGCGTGCCAACGGCCCGACGGCGTCGCGTCGGACAAGGGCGGCTGCGCGAAGCTGGTTCTTGTTCGTCACGGCAACGGAAAGCTGGAAGGAAGGATAAGGTGGCGAGCCACGATGGGCCGATGGAGTGATCGATCCCAGGGAACCTACAGTGTAGGTGGGAGCCATATGTCCGGAACCACGGCTCCAGTCAGGGACAGCCCCCGTTTGGATCGATAAGGCCCCGGGGAATTGTGAGCTCCTGTCGCACCGCGCAGTCTCGCCGAGATCAAATATAGGGAACCGCGGGCCGCATAGCCAGAGATCTCGACGCAATGTGCGCAGGAAGATTTTTTTGACCGGGCTCGCTACGTATCCAGGAGCGACAGCGGCGGATCGGTTCCGTCCGACCGACGGGCGGGACTAGTCGCGTTTGACGCCGGCCACGAGCTTTTCGGCCAGGCTTTCCAGCCGACCGGCCGCTTGTTCAATGGCGCGGGCAACCCCGGCTTCCGATTCCTCATAGCGCGAGATGACAGCGGCCTTGGTATCGTTGATGGCGGCGAGTTCCGCCTCCAGCAGCCCGATGCGCCGACGCGACTCGGCCAGGTCGTCACCCATGGTGATGGCGGCCATCACGGTCAGCCGCTGGTCGCCGATCTCGCCAAAGCTCTGGCGCAACTGGCCGATGATTTCATTGAGACGGTCGGCCAGCCCCTCGAGATGAGCCTCCTGACCGTCATCGCAGGCCATGCGGTAGGTCTTGCCGTTAATCGTGACGTTGACTTGCGGCATGGTCTCTCCCGTCAGCCGTCGCGCCGTTCGAGCACGGAGCGAATCGTTTCCATGGCGGCGACGAGGCGACGGGAAACTTCCTTGTTGGCTTCTTCCAGGCGCTCCGAACGGGCTTCCGCCGCGTCGACGGATTGCGCCAGTCGCGACCGGTCGAGGCCGATGCGCTGCATTTCCGATTCGATCTCGCCGAGACGCGCACCGGCATTCAGCCGGCGATCGACCGCGCCTTCCAACCCGTCCAGCGCCGTGCTCAAGCGCCGCAACGCACCGTCAATGGGCGACGCCCCTCGCATTGTGGCGGAATCTCCCTCATGCAGCCGGTCAGAAATCGTTCCGGACATTAGGCAGGCCCGAAACAGGGCGTCAATGGCCTATCCGGCGACGCACATTTTCGGTGATTTCCGGGGGCGCGCGTAAGTTGCGACGCGCGGTCACGAGATTGACTCACAAAGGGGGTCTGTTATTTGTCGCAGCGCCTTTCCGCGACGGTCCGGCGGCCGGGTATAGACCCCCACAAAACAACGAGGCCGCTCGCTGCTTGACCCGTGAGCAGCGGCCTGGCCCACAAGCGTGGAAGCAAAGATGACAGCTCCTGACACCCACAAGCGCATGGCGAACGCCATCCGTGCGCTCGCGATGGACTCGGTCGAGAAGGCCAAGTCCGGCCATCCCGGCATGCCGATGGGCATGGCCGATGTTGCCACGGTGCTGTTTACGCGCTTCCTGAAATTCGACGTCAGCCAGCCGCATTGGCCCGACCGGGATCGTTTCATCCTGTCGGCCGGCCATGGCTCGATGCTGCTCTATTCCGTGCTGCACCTGCTCGGCTCCAAGGAACTGCCGATCAGCGAGCTGCAGAATTTCCGCCAGCTTCACTCGAAGACGCCGGGCCATCCCGAGAACTTCGTGACGCCGGGCGTCGAGACGACGACCGGCCCGCTCGGCCAGGGCCTCGCCATGTCCGTCGGCTCCGCGCTCGCCGAGCGCATGCTGAACGCCGAATATGGCGACGACCTCGTCGATCACTACACCTATGTGATCGCCGGCGACGGCTGCCTGATGGAAGGCGTCAGCCATGAGGCGATCGACCTCGCCGGCCATCTGAAGCTGAACAAGCTGATCGTGCTGTTCGACGACAACGGCATCACCATCGACGGCCACACCGACCTCTCCACCTCGGTCGACCAGGTTGCGCGCTTCAAGGCGAGCGGCTGGAACGCCGAGCGCGTCGACGGCCTCGATCCGGAAGAAGTCGCAGCCGCCATTGAGCGCGCCCGCAATTCCGACCGTCCGACCATGATCGCCTGCAAGACGATCATCGGTTACGGCGCACCGACCAAGGCCGACAGCCATGCCTCGCATGGCTCGGCGCTTGGCGACAAGGAAATCGCCGGCGCCCGCGAGGCGCTCGGCTGGCCCTACGCGCCCTTCGAGATCCCGGAAGACGTCTATGCCGATTGGCATGCCGCGGCTGCGAAGCTGTCCGGCGCGCGCGCCGGCTGGGAAGCGCGCCTGGCTGCCGTCGACGCCTCCGTTCGTTCGGAATTCGAGCGTCGCATGAAGGGCGAACTGCCGGCTGGCCTCGACGCCGCCGTCAACGCCTACAAGCAGACCCTGTCCGAGACCAAGCCGAAGGTCGCGACCCGCAAGTCGTCCGAAATGGCGCTGGACATGCTGGCGACCGTCGTGCCGGAACTGGCCGGCGGTTCGGCCGACCTGACCGGCTCCAACCTGACCCGGGCAAAGATCCAGATCCCGCTGACGCCGGATGATTATTCGGGCCGGTACATCCATTACGGCATCCGCGAATTCGGCATGTCGGCGGCGATGAACGGCATCGCGCTGCATGGCGGCTTCATCCCCTATGGCGGCACATTCCTGGTCTTCACCGACTACGCCCGTCCGGCCATCCGCCTTTCGGCGCTGATGGGCGAGCGCGTGATCTATGTCATGACGCATGACTCGATCGGCCTTGGCGAAGACGGCCCGACCCACCAGCCGGTCGAGCATGTCGCGGCGCTGCGGGCGATCCCGCACCTGCGCGTCTTCCGTCCGGCCGACGCCGTCGAGACGGCGGAAGTCTGGCAGATCGCCATCGAGAGCCCGCACAACCCATCGGTCCTGGCGTTGTCGCGCCAGAACCTGCCGACGCTGCGCACCGAGCATGTCTCGGAAAACAAGTCGGCCAAGGGCGCCTACCTGATCGCCGGCCCCGAGACCGCGGACGTGACGCTGTTCGCGACCGGTTCCGAGGTCGAGATCGCCGTGAACGCCAAGGCCCTGATCGAGGCAGCCGGCCGTACGGCCCGCGTCGTATCTGTCCCGAGCTTCGAGCTGTTCGAAGAGCAGGGTGACGCCTACAAGGCGGCGACCATCGGCAATTCGAAGGTTCGCGTCGGCATCGAGGCGGCCATCCGTCTCGGCTGGGACCGTTTCATCGGTACCGACGGCATCTTCATCGGCATGAACGGCTTCGGCGCCAGCGCCCCGGCTGATCAGCTCTATGAGTATTTCGGTATCACCGCGAAGCACGCCGCCGAGGCGGCGCTGGCGCGGCTGAAGTAAGCCGAGCCTGAACTTTTGAACTGAACCACGGCCGGGCACGCGCCCGGCCGAAACGGACGAAGGCGCGTCGCGCGCCTCAAGGAGATCGAATATGGCGGTGCGGGTTGCTATTAACGGCTTCGGCCGAATTGGCCGGAACATCCTTCGTGCGATCATCGAGTCGGGCCGGACCGATATCGAAGTCGTCACGGTCAACGATCTGGGTCCGGTCGAGACCAACGCCCACCTGCTCCGCTTCGATTCGGTCCATGGCCGTTTCCCGCATGAAGTGATCGTCGACGGCGACACGCTGGTGATCGGCAAGAGCCGGATCAAGGTCACCGCGATCAAGAACCCGGCCGAGCTGCCGCACAAGGAGCTCGACATCGACATCGCGCTCGAGTGCACCGGCATCTTCACGACCCGCGAAAAGGCCGCCGCCCATCTGACGGCCGGCGCCAAGCGCGTCATCGTCTCGGCTCCCTGCGACGGCGCCGACTACACCGCCGTGTTCGGCGTCAACCACGAGGGCCTTTCCAAGGACCACCTGGTGATCTCGAACGGTTCCTGCACCACCAACTGCCTGGCGCCGGTTGCCAAGGTCCTGCAGGAGACGGTCGGCATCGAGCACGGCTTCATGACGACGGTGCATTCCTACACCGGCGACCAGCCGACGCTCGACACCATGCACAAGGACCTCTACCGCGGCCGCGCGGCGGCTTTGTCCGCCATCCCGACCTCGACGGGCGCCGCCAAGGCGATCGGCCTTGTGATTCCGGAACTGAAGGGCAAGCTCGACGGTTCCTCGATCCGCATCCCGACGCCGAACGTCTCGCTGATCGACCTGAAGTTCGTCGCCAAGCGCGCAACGACCATCGACGAGATCAACGCGGCGATGAAGACGGCAGCCGCCGGCCCGCTCAAGGGCGTGCTCGCGATCACCGACCAGCCGAACGTGTCGCATGACTTCAACCACGACCCGAATTCGGCGACGTTCCACCTCGACCAGACCAAGGTCATCGACGGTACGTTCGTCCGCGTGCTGGCCTGGTACGACAATGAGTGGGGCTTCTCGAACCGCATGGCCGATATGACGGCCTATTTCGCGAAGACCATCTGATCCCGACGGGATCGCCGGAAAGACGATTTGATCCGGCGAAAGCAGATCACTAGAACAGAATGGCCCGGACGCACTCCGGGCCATTTTCACATCTGAGGGCATTCCATGCCCACAAGGAGAGAGCGCGCATGTCGACCTTCCGGACCCTCGATAACGCCGACATCAAAGGCAAGCGCGTCCTGATCCGTGTCGATCTCAACGTGCCGATGAAGGATGGCATCGTCAGCGACGACACCCGCATCCGCGCCATCCTGCCGACCGTCCGCGACGTGTCGAAGCGTGGCGGCAAGGCGATCCTGCTGGCGCATTTCGGCCGCCCCAAGGGCGAGCGCGTCGCCGACATGTCGCTCGCGCCCGTCGTGCCGGCGCTGGAGACGCTGCTCGGCCGCCCGGTCGCCTTCGCCAATGACTGCATCGGCAACGACGCCGCATCGGCCATCGCCAAGATGTCCGATGGCGACGTGCTGCTGCTGGAAAACACGCGCTTCCACAAGGGCGAAGAAAAGAACGATCCCATCTTCACCTCGGCGCTCGCCGAGCTTGGCGATCTCTATGTGAACGACGCGTTCTCGGCCGCCCACCGCGCCCACTCCTCGACCGAAGGCATCGCCCACCAGCTGCCGGCCTATGCAGGCCGCGCCATGCAGGCCGAGCTGGAAGCGCTGGAGAAGGCGCTGACCAGCCCGCAGCGTCCGGTGATCGCCCTGGTCGGCGGCGCCAAGGTCTCCTCCAAGATCGACCTGCTCGAAAACCTCGTCACCAAGGTCGACGCGCTGGTGATCGGCGGCGGCATGGCCAACACCTTCCTGCACGCCCAGGGCCTGTCCGTCGGCAAGTCGCTCTGCGAGAAGGACCTGGCTGACACCGCGCGCCGCATCATGGCCAAGGCCCAGGAATCCAACTGCGCCATCATCCTGCCGGTCGATGCGACGGTCGCCTATCACTTCCAGGCGCATACGCCGACACAGACCTATGGCGTCGACGCCATTCCCGAAGACGGCATGATCCTCGATGTCGGCGGCCTGTCGATCGAGCGCATCAACTCTGCCATCGACGATGCGGCGACGCTGGTCTGGAACGGTCCGCTCGGCGCTTTCGAGATGGAGCCGTTCGATCGCGGCACGGTTGAGGCGGCCCGTCATGCGGCCAAGCGCACCAAGGCCGGCAAGCTGCTTTCGGTCGCCGGCGGCGGCGATACCGTTGCAGCCCTGAACCATGCCGGTGTTGCCGAAGATTTCACCTACGTCTCGGCAGCGGGCGGCGCCTTCCTGGAGTGGCTGGAGGGCAAGCCCCTCCCCGGCGTCGAAGTTCTGCGCCGGAACGCCTGAGTATCCCGCGCCGCACGATAGCAACGCTACGTTGTTGTCGATATTTTGCGCTGTAAAATTAAACAACTCCCGAGTTCTATAAGTTCGGGGACGTTTAATTTTGCAGTGCAAAACCTAACCCAACGCGCTATGCAGCCTGCGGGCGGCCTGGACAGTCCGGGTCCGCGTTCAGGAAGAGATCGTTCTGCATGACCGAAAGCCTTCAGGATATTGCCCGTCGTCTCGTCGCTCCCGGAAAGGGCATCCTCGCGGCTGACGAAAGCTCGAGCACGATCAAGAAGCGTTTCGACGGGATCGCTCTCGAATCCACGGCGGATAACCGCCGTGATTATCGCGAGATGCTGTTCTCCGCTGAAACCGCGATGCGCGAGCACATCGCGGGCGTCATCCTGTTCGACGAGACGATCCGCCAGTCGGCCCGCGACGGCCGGACGCTGGTCCAGTTGATTCAGGCAAACGACTCGATCCCCGGCATCAAGGTCGACATGGGCGCCAAGCCCCTCGCCTTCTATCCCGGCGAAACCGTCACCGAAGGCCTCGACGGCCTGCGCGAGCGGCTGATCGAATATCACAAGCTCGGCGCTCGCTTCGCCAAGTGGCGCGCCGTGATCACCATCGGCGAGAACCTGCCGACCCCGGGCGCGCTTTCGGCCAATGCCCATGCGCTGGCCCGCTATGCGGCGCTTTGCCAGGAAAACGGCATCGTCCCGATCGTCGAGCCGGAGGTCCTGATGGACAATCCGAACGCGACCCACACCATCGAGACCTGCCAGAAGGTGACCGAGGCCACCCTCCACGCCGTGTTCGAGGAACTGGAAAAGGCCCGCGTCGACCTGACCGGCATGATCCTGAAGCCGAACATGGTCGTTCCCGGACGGGACAGCGGCCAGCACGCCACCTCGGAGGAAGTCGCCGAGCGCACCGTGGCCGTGTTCCACGCCACCGTGCCGACCAGCGTTCCCGGCATCGCCTTCCTCTCCGGCGGCCAAGCAGACGTGCTGGCGACCGAGAACCTGTCACTGATCAACCAGGTTCCGAACCGCCCCTGGGCCATCACCTTCTCCTATGGCCGCGCGCTGCAGGCAGCTGCCCTCAAGGCATGGGGCGGCAAGGCGGAAAACGTCGTCGCCGGCCAGAACGCCTTCCTCCACCGCTGCCAGATGAACGGCCTGGCCTCGCTCGGTCAGTGGACGACGGAGAGAGAACGCGAGCTCGCCTGACACCGCTGTGCGAACGACAGAGGGGAAATCGCCCTATGGTTGCGACGCGATGCGTTAGGGCCTTTCTATCCTCTGTCAAATCACGTTAAACCTTGATCGACAGGATGCGGCGCGGCACGGTTGCGCCGCATTCTGGAACAAGACTGGCTCTCGCAAACGAGACCAGCTTCTTGAGCAGGATTTCGGCACGGCTATCGGCCAGCACTGATTTCTTCTGGCCAAGGCGTGCTGACCAAAACGAGACGCAGCGTGATCCGGCGGAGAACGATGGCAAGAGACTTCGATCCTTACAAGCTTGCCAGCCCACAGGTCTATCTGTGGCGTATGACCATATTCCTGGTCATTGCCGCCTTCGTGGCGCTCATCCTCTACCGCCAGGTCTATTCGTCCTTCCTTGCCAACCCGGCCCTGAACGGCGTCATCATCGGCGTCCTGTTCATCGGTATCCTGCTGGCCTTCCGGCAGGTGATCCGCATCTTCCCGGAAATTCGCTGGGTCAACGGCTTCCGCAACGCCGACCGCTCGATCGAGATGGACCGCGCCCCGGTCCTGCTGGCGCCGATGGCCGCCATTCTCGGCGATCGCATCGGCCGCATGTCGATCTCGACGCAGACGATGCGATCCGTGCTCGATTCGATCCTGATGCGCCTGGACGAAGACCGCGACACCTCGCGCTACCTGACCGGCCTCCTGATCTTCCTCGGCCTGCTCGGCACCTTCTGGGGCCTGCTGGAGACGGTCGGCGCCGTCGCCGACGCCATCCGCAGCCTCAACGTCGGCACCGGTGACAGCTCCGTGATCTTCGAGGACCTGAAGTCCGGCCTCGAAGCGCCGCTGAAGGGCATGGGCACGGCGTTCTCGTCCTCGCTGTTCGGTCTCGCCGGCTCCTTGATCCTCGGCTTCCTCGATCTTCAGGCGGGCCAGGCGCAGAACAAGTTCTACACCGAGCTGGAAGACTGGCTCTCCACCGTCACCGATCTCGATCCGAGCATGCTGGACGTGCGCGAAGGCGCGTCGTCGGGCGAAGACCTGCGTGTCGCCATCGAGCGGCTCACGGCAGCGGTGCACGAGGGTGGTGGCGGCGCCGGCGGATCGACTCAGCGCTCCACCGCCGCCATGGCCAATCTGGCCGAGGGCATTCAGGGGCTGGTCCAGCATATGCGCAGCGAGCAGCAGGTCGTGCGCGGTTGGGTCGAGCAGCAGGCCGACCAGCAGCGCGACATGCAGCAGCTGCTTGAAGTGATCGCCAAGGCCCTCAAGCAGCCGGCCGGAGAATAGGCGTGGCCGTACGCGGGCGCCGTCGCGAGGCCAGGAGCGATGTCTGGCCGGCCTTTGTCGACGTTTTGTCGAATCTCCTGCTCGTCTTCATCTTCCTGCTGTCCATCTTCGCGCTGCTGCAATTCCTGCAGACCCGCGAGATCACCGGCAAGGACACGGTGCTCAACCGCCTGAACAGCCAGATCGCGGAGCTGACCGAGCTGCTCGCCATGGAGCGTGCCGGCAAGCAGGACAGCGCCGACCAGCTCGCCAATCTGCAGGCTAGCCTGCAGACGGCAATGGCCGAACGCGACCGGCTGAAGGGCGCCGCCGACACCCAGACTGCCGCAGCCGGCTCGGCCGAGGGCCAGATCGCCATCATCACCAAGGCGCTCGAGAACGAGAAGGTCGTCAACCAGAAGTCGCTCTCGCAGATCGAGATCCTGAACCAGCAGATCGCCGCCCTTCGCCGCCAGATCGGCGCGCTGGAAGATGCGCTCGGCGCCTCGGAAAAGCGTGACACCGAAAGCCAGACCAAGATCGCCGATCTCGGCCGCCGCCTGAATGTGGCGCTGGCCCAGCGCGTGCAGGAACTGTCGCGCTATCGCTCCGACTTCTTCGGCCGCCTGCGCGAGATTCTTGGCAACCGGCCGGACATCACCATCGTCGGCGACCGCTTCGTGTTCCAGTCGGAAGTGCTGTTCCCATCCGGCTCGGACGAGATCAACGACGAGGGCCGGGTCGAGATGGCCAAGCTGGCCGAAGCGCTGAAAGTGCTGGAAGGCGAGATCCCGCCGGAGATCGCGTGGGTGCTGCGCGTCGACGGGCACACCGACGCTCGACCGCTCTCCGGCTCCGGCCGCTTCCGCAACAACTGGGAACTGTCGGCGGCGCGCGCCATCGCCGTCGTGCGCTTCCTGGTCGAGCAAGGCGTCCAGCCGATCCATCTGGTCGCCGCCGGGTTTGGCGAATTCCAGCCACTAGAGGCGGGCTCGACCGACGCCGCCTACTCGCGCAACCGCCGCATCGAGCTGAAGCTCACGGAGCGGTAAACCAGCCGACCGGACGTTGTCCCTCAACGCTCCATTCTGCATGGCGACTTCGTACGCCGCGTCGAGCGCCGAGGTCGCCTCCCACGCCGCCGTTATCCTCGCGGAGGCGAGGACCCATGCAGCCTGAGGCTTAGGGAGCGAACCTCCCGATCGCGCGGCTGAATGGGTCCCGGGCCAAGCCCGGGATGACGCCGAGTCTGGGCGATCTGCCGAATCCGGGACGGCTAGCAGTCGACAGGTGCGCCAAGTTCGGTCGCCGGGTATCCTCCCAGGCCGCACTCCCAAAACCTCGACCATCATCCTGAGGTGCCCGGCGAAGCCGGGCCTCGAAGGAGGCTCCAGGGAACGCCTTGATCTGGATTCCGCCGAACTTTGCCTTCAAACTGGAATGCTAGACTGGATCCTCCTTCGAGGCTTCGCTTACGCGAAGCTCCTCAGGATGATGGCAGAGCCAAGTCAGCAGGCTTCAGGACTGAAGATCAGGCGGCATCCTCGCGGAACTGCAGCCGGGCGAGCCGGGCATAGAGGCCGCCCAGGCGCACAAGCGCTTCATGAGTGCCCTCTTCGACGATCTCGCCGCCATCCATCACCAGGATGCGATCGGCCTTGAGGATCGTCGCCAGCCGATGTGCGATGACGATCGTCGTGCGACCGACCATCAGTTCGTCCAGCGCCGACTGCACGGCGACTTCACTTTCGGCGTCGAGCGCCGAGGTCGCCTCGTCGAGCAGCAGGATCGGTGCGTCTTTCAGGATGGCGCGGGCAATCGCGATGCGCTGGCGCTGGCCGCCCGAAAGCGTTACGCCGCGTTCGCCAAGCTCCGTCTCGTAGCCATCGGGCAGATTGCTGAGGAAGCTGTCCGCATGGGCGGACACGGCCGCCTGCTCGATCTCGGCGCGGTCGGCGCCCGGACGACCGATGGCGATGTTTTCGGCAGCACTGGCGGCGAACACAACCGTATCCTGCGGCACGATGGCGATATGGCTGCGCAGCGCCACCGGATCGAGATCGCGGATATCGACGCCGTCCAACGTAACGCGACCCCGCTGCGGATCGTAGAAGCGCAGGATCAGGTTGAAGAGCGTGCTCTTGCCGGCGCCGGACGGGCCGACAATGGCGATGCGCTCGCCCGGCTGGACGCGGAAGGCGATCTTTTCGAGTGTCGCACCGCGGCCGCCCTCGGGATAGTGGAAGCCGACCTGCTCGAACGCTAGCGCACCCCGCACGGGCTCAGCCAGCCGCGCCGGATTCACCGGCGCCGCGATCGACGGCTGCTCCGCCAGGATTTCAGCCAATCGCTCGGCAGCACCCGAAGCATTGGAGATGTCGCCCCAGACCTGTGAAAGCTCGCCCAGAGCACCGGCGCCGATCACGGCATAGATGAGAAACTGGCCGAGCGTGCCGGGCGTCATATTGCCGGCGAGCACGTCCTGCGCGCCCCACCATAGAACCGCGACCATGCTGGCGAAGACCATGAAGATGCCGAAGCCGGTCAGCACCGCGCGCGCCACCGTCGAATTGCGGGCCGCGACAAAGGCGCCCTCGACGCTGTCGGCAAAACGCCGCGCCACCGTCGCCTCGGCCGTGAACGCCTGCACGATGCGGATCGCGCCGATCGCTTCCGAGGCATAGGCGGAGGCATCGGCCAGCATGTCCTGCGCCTTGCGCGAGCGCAGCCGCACCCGGCGGCCAAAACCCACCAGCGGCAGCACGACGATCGGCAGAGCGATCAGCACCAGGCCGGAAAGTTTGGGGCTGGTGACGATCATCATCGCCACGCCGCCGAAGAACATCACCAGATTGCGCAAGGCGATCGAGATGTTGGCGCCGGCGACTGCCTTGATCTGCGTCGTGTCGGCCGTCAGCCGGGAGGCGATCTCGCCAGAGCGGTTCCGATCGAAGAAGTCGATGCCAAGCGCCGCGAGATGGCGGAAAACATCGGCGCGCAGGTCGGCGACCACACGCTCACCAAGCCAGGTCACGAAATAGAATCGCAGGCTGGATGCGGTCGCCAGGACGGCGACGACGCCGATCAGCGCCATGAAATAGACGTTGATGGTTCCAGCGCTGTCGGCGGTAAAGCCGTGGTCGATCATGCGACGGACAGCGAGCGGCACGGTCAATGTCGCAAGCGCGGCCATTACTAGAGCCAGGATGGCCCCGAACAGCTGCGGCTTGCGGCGCAGTACATAAGGAAGCAGCATGGCCAGCGGCCGCAAGGAGCGGCGCCCGGCTTTTTGAGCGCCTGTGGCGTCGCTCGTTGTCGCGTCTCGGTCCGCCATCGGCACCCGTCTCGGTCATTCGTGGAGGCGATCGCCTCGATGGCGCCTAGATGCACTGAGCGCGGCAGTGTTTCAAGACAAGCCGCCTCTTGTGCCGGTCAGAACGCTAGGCTATATCGTCGCCCCACAGGACGGCAGTCCATAAGCAGCCGTTTTCCCCATTGAACAGGACGGCGCTTCCGCTTCGGCAGCGACGACCATGCGGTCCAACGGACCGAGCCGCGAGGACCAGACGATGAAGAATGGCATTCATCCCGACTACCACACGATCAAGGTCGTGATGACGAACGGGACCGAATATGTAACCAAGTCGACCTATGGCGAAGAAGGTTCGGTCATGAACCTCGACATCGACCCGTCGACGCATCCGGCCTGGACCGGCGGCAACCAGACGCTGCTCGACCGCGCCGGCCGCGTGTCGCGCTTCAACAACAAGTTCAAGGGCTTCATGGGCAACAGCTAAGCCCGTTCGAAGTACTGGAATGAAAAAACCCCGGTCTTTGGCCGGGGTTTTTGTTTGTCTGGGGCGTTTTCGAGCGACGGCGGCACGGTTCGCATAAAGCACTCGCCGACAAGCAAGGCTCTGGATGCAGGATCGGCAGGACAGCGAAGGCGCAGGGCGCCCTATTCGCTGCCGGAGCCGAAGGCGCGCGCCAACTGGCCAAGCTGCAGGCTGACCGGGTTCTCGGCCGGCTGTTCGGCATTGGCGGCGTTGTACATGGCGTCGTCGAGCCGGATGACGCGCTCCTGCAGGCGCACGGAATGCTCGATCAGTTCGCGCAGCCGTATCGGCAGATCTTCCCAGTTCGGCCCTTCGGTCATGGTGCCGAACCCGCGCAGACGCACCTTGGCCTTTTCCGCCCCCGCCTGCTCGAACGTCATCTCGCCTTCGTTGACGGCGCGCTGCAGCAACAGCCATGACGCGATCTGCATCAGTCGCGTGGTCAGGCGCATCGATTCGGTGGCGTAGGTGAGCGAGGCGGCGCGTTCCAGGTCGCGCGACTCGTCACGACCATCGCCGTCGAGATAAGCGGCGGTCTCTTCGACAAGCTGCATCCCCTCCCGGAAGAGTCCCCGGAAAGTGTCGGAAAATGCAAACCGCCTGCCGAAAACGACCGGCGGCTCGATTGGCCTGGGGCTATCGTCTGTCATGAAAGCGATTCCGCTGCGCAGCCGCGCTTGCCCATCAGGGTGCCAACGGGGCGCAATTTTTCCGGATTTTGCCCGCTGCGGAGACGGAAGTCAAAAAAAGAGCCGTGAAGAACGGCTCTTGGAGGCGATAGAGGGAGGAGACCAACAGAGGAGTATCACTCACATCCAGATCGCTGGATCTCCTGATTAACGCGCTCGAAAGCTTAATGGATGGTTAACACCAACCCCAGCGCGTCTGCGCTCACGGCTTGAAGAACGACGAGGCGGCGGCGCGCGAGGCCGTCTTGGCAGCGATCGCCTCGCGCAATCGCCCGATTTCACCCTCGAGCAAATCAATCCGGTCGGTCAGTTCGTCGATCGAAAGACGCGAAAGATCCTCGCCGATACGGTGTGGCACCGGCTTTTCCGCCGGTACGTCGTCGAAAAGGGCCATGCTGCGCTCCATCTCGTGTTTGAGACCCGCCTGATACAAAGATAGCAAAATTGAATCGGCCTTTGCCAGCCAGGGCCGAACCGCAAGGAGACGTCGATGACTTCGATTCCCCAGTCCATGACGGCCATGGCCATTTCCGAGCCCGGCGGGCCGGACGTTCTCCAGGCGACCCAACGTCCCGTACCGCACCCGTTCGAGCATGAAATCCTGATCCGGGTCGCAGCGGCCGGCGTCAATCGGCCCGACGTCGCGCAGCGCCAGGGCCACTATCCGCCGCCCAAGGGTGCATCCGACCTGCCCGGCCTGGAAGTCGCCGGCCATGTCGCGGCTCTCGGCCGCAATTGCACGCGCTTCGCGGTCGGCGATGCGGTAACGGCGCTGGTCGCCGGCGGCGGCTACGCCGAATATGTCACCGTCAACGAGACCAACGCCCTGCCCGTGCCGCAGGGGTTTTCGATGATCGAGGCCGCCGCCCTGCCCGAGACCTTCTTTACGGTCTGGCACAATGTCTTCGAGCGCTGCGGATTGAAGTCCGGCGACGTTTTCCTCGTGCATGGCGGAACATCCGGCATCGGCACGACGGCGATCCAGTTGGCGAAGGCTTTTGGCGCCACCGTCCTGGCAACCGCCGGCTCGCCTGAAAAATGCGCCGCCTGCGTCGACCTCGGCGCCACGCGCGCGATCAACTATCACCTGGAGGATTTCGTCGACGTCGTGAAGGAAGCCACCGACGGCCACGGCGCCGACGTCATCCTCGACATGGTGGGCGGCGATTATATCGAACGCAATTTCTCGGCCGCCGCGTTTGACGGCCATATCGCCCAGATCGCGTTCCTCAACGGACCGATCGCCGATGTCAATTTCACCCGGCTGCTGGTCAAGCGCCTGACCCTGACCGGCTCGACGCTGCGTCCCCGCTCCGTCGCCTTCAAGGCCGGCATCGCCGCTGCCTTGCGCGAAAAAGTCTGGCCGCTGCTGGAAAAGCGCCAGATCCTGCCCCGCATCGACGCGACCTACCCGCTGGCACAGGCAGCGGAAGCGCATCGACGCATGGAAGCATCAAGCCATATCGGCAAGATCGTGCTCACGCTTTGACACGAGCGGGTTCGTTTCAATGACGAAGTTGTGAAACCAGAACGGCCGAACGCCGTTGCACTACAGGGGTCGGCGGCGACGAGGCACACAGCATCGTAAATTTCGCCTGCCCCTTGTCGAGATCGGCTGAACGGTGGCTGATCTTCGCCACGATGGCGACGGCCCTAGCCTCAATGCAGTAGATTTCATGAGCCAACGAAACGTAACCCATCGTTTCCTCTTCGTAAATCGGGTCGATTCGATGTAAGATTGCGTTCGTTGGTGCAACACGCACCCCGGAGGGTAACATGCAACGCCAAAATACTTGGGTTTGGGTCGTCGTCGCCATCATCGTGCTGGTGATCGCTTATTTCTGGTGGAAGTCGCGCGCACATGTGGCGCCGCCGACGCCGGCCGCTGTCGAGCAGTCCACGCCCGCCCCCGCCCCGGCGACCCCGGCTCCCGCGCCTGCTCCGGCAACGCCTGCCCCCGAGCCCGCGCCGGCAACGCCCGCCCCGGCAACACCGGCCCCCGAGCCTGCTCCGGCAACCCCGGCTCCGGAGACCCCGGCTCCCGCTACCCCCGCCCCGTAAGGGCTGGCAGCACAAATACAAGATTGCCGGATGCGACCTTTGTCGCATCCGGCTTTTGTCCTTCACTCAGTGATCCGCCCAATGCGCGCCGCGGGGCTGGCTGGAAGGAAGGCCGAACGGCCGGATGCCGACGCCGGACGTCGTGAACAAGCATTGTTTGCGTCGCCGGAGGCACCGGTCTATATATCGGCCCATTCCCGTCATTCAGACGATTGCTTTGCTCCTCCGGCCGACCACCGGGAGAGCGACCAGGAGAGAATTATGTCGACTATCCCGCTGATGCCAAAGGCAACCGCCGTATGGCTCGTCGAGAATACCTCTCTCGGCTTCGATCAGATCGCCGATTTCTGCAAGCTCCACCCGCTTGAGGTGAAGGCAATCGCCGACGGAGAGGCCGCCCAGACGATCAAGGGCCTCGATCCTGTGACGACCGGCCAGCTGACGCGCGAGGAAATCGAGCGCGCGCAGAAGGATTCGAAGTATCGCCTGAAGATGGCCGAGACGCGGGTCCGCGTTCCCGTCCAGAAGCGCAAGGGCCCGCGCTACACGCCGGTCTCGCGTCGTCAGGATCGCCCCAACGCCATTCTCTGGCTGCTGCGCAATCATCCCGAGCTCAAGGATGCGGCGATCATGCGCCTGGTCGGCACGACCAAGCCGACGATCGATTCGATCCGTGGCCGCAGCCACTGGAATTCCACCAACCTGACGCCGTCCGACCCGGTCATGCTCGGCCTGTGCTCGCAGATCGATCTCGATTTCGAAGTCGAGAAGGCCGCCAAGAACGCGCCGCCGCGTGAAATCGGCGCCGAGGGCGAGGTTCTGCTGCCGACGGAAGAGACGACGGCCGCCGATGCCCTCGCTTCGGCCGCGATGCGCTCGTATCGCCATGAAGAGCCCAAGGACGAAGAGTTGGACGCCGACGCGGTGTTTGCCAAGCTCAAGTCGCTCAAGGGCCCCGTCGACGAGGACGAAGACGAAGGCTGAAGCCCGGGCAGCGCCGGGAGGCTCCTGCCGCCCAGCCCGCCCGCAGGCGCTTTTTGGCGCCAGAGGATCCAAGGCCTCGCCCCACCGGGCGGGGCCTTTTTTTTGCATTGGCCCGCTCGCCGGAGAGGGTGTGGCGAGGCCCCGTCTTGCCGAGGGAACGCTTCCACACAGCGCCGCCCAGGCGCTTCCGACGCGCCAAACGTAGCGGCCCGACGAGACCTCATCGCCGCCATCCGCTCCGCATGTCGTGATCCCGTGCCGCGACTCGGTCGCATAGAGTTGCGTGGGCGGGCCGATTCTGTTCAGATTCTCGATGACGTCGCATTCAGCGCCTCGTGATTCCGGCCTTGTGACCGCGAAGGACGGGCCGAAAAGCCACGCTGGTCCGGCGAAAACGAGAATTTACCTTGTTTTGGCGGCTGTCCTCTTTGACATCGGCGCTCCGCTTCTGCTATGAGAGCGACCACAATTGGGACGGTGTTGATAAGCGGCTTCTGTCGCCCTGCCTCGTCTCCCCCGAGATTTCATCCGGACCGGATCAAGATAGGACGCTCCCGCGTGCAGGTACTCGTTCGCGACAATAACGTCGATCAGGCGCTTAAGGCTCTCAAGAAGAAGATGCAGCGTGAAGGCATCTTCCGTGAGATGAAGCTTCGCAACTTCTATGAGAAGCCTTCCGAGAAGAAGGCACGCGAGAAGGCGGAAGCCGTTCGTCGTGCCCGCAAGCTGGCGCGCAAGCGCGCTCAGCGCGAAGGCGGCATCGTTGCGGCTCCCAAGCCGAAGCGCTGATAAGCAAGGGCATCTCGCCCTGCTTTCGCCTGCTTTCTAGCTTTGAAGTTCAAGGTGACGAGCCCGTTGTTTCGGGCTCGTTTCCTTTTGTGGTTTTGCGCCCGCTTCATCGTCATGGGCGCTTATTCTGGAGCAACGCCATGATGGCGCTTGGCAGCCTTTCGCTCGCGGACACGACCTCGAACGCGACCAGCGTCGCGACTAGGCTGTTGTCGCGGGGACGCTCGCCGCTCTGGGCCGCAATGCTCGGCACCCTGGCCCTTGCCGGCTGCCAGACCGCTTCCAACACCCATGATTTCGACAATGTCGACCGCGCCATGGGCTCCGAGGCGAACATCTCGTCGCTCAGCTCGGTCGTGAACCAGAATCCGAGCGATGCGTCGGGCTACAATGTCCGCGGCACGGCGCTGGGCCGCGCCGGGCGCTACGATCAGGCGCTGGCCGATTTCAACCGCGCGATCGAGATCAATCCCGGCTTCTACCAAGCCTATTCGAACCGCGCGCTGGTGCAGCGCAAGCTGAACCAGAACGGCCAGGCGCTCGCCGACTACAATCGCTCGATCGAGCTCAATCCGAGCTACAACGAAGCCTATGTCGGGCGCGGCAACCTGTATCGCTCGCAGGGCCAGATCGACCTGGCGCTCGCCGATTTCTCCAGGGGCATCGAGCTCGAGCCGACGGACCCCAAGGCCTATAACAACCGCGCCCTGATCTACCAGGGCCAGGGCCGCCACGACGACGCCATCGCCGACTTCACCGCGTCGATGACCTACGCGCCGAATGCCCCCGCCCCGCATCTGGGCCGTGGCCTGTCCTATCTCGCCACCGCCGACTACAAGGCAGCGCTCGACGATTTCAACATCGTCGTCCGTCGCGACAAGGACAATTACCAGGGCTGGACCAACCAGGGCTTGGCGCTCGAGAAGCTGGGCGAACGCGACGCGGCACACAACGCCTTCGCCCGCGCCCAGACGCTCAATCCGAGCTACGCGCCTGCCCGCGACGGCATGCGTCGCACCGCCAAGGCCGCCGCCTGATCGCTCTCGGGGCCTAGCCCCGGGACGGGCTAGCCCGCTCTTCCAGATCCAGCGCCAGCAGGATCTCGTCATGGAAGGCGCCGTCGATTCGGAGCGCCTTCTGGATCAAGCCGGAGATCCGGAAGCCAAGGCTCTCATAGAGCGCGGCGGCGTTACGATTGCCCGCCGTCACGCCGGCTTCCAGCACCACCACATGCTCGCCCGCATGAAGGATGACGCGCTCGACCAGTCTTCGCGCGCATCCCCTGCCCCGATACGCTTCCTCGACGAATACGCCCCAGAGCAGGCCGCGATGACGTCGCTTTGCGCCCAGCTGGGCGTGGAAGCCCGCCATGCCGATCAGGCTATCGCCGGCGAACGCGCCAAAGACGGCGCTGGGCGCGCGCTCCAGCCGCTCGCGTAGCGCTTCCGGCGACAGGGCCGCGTCTTCCTCCTGGCTGGCGCCGAACGCCGTTGGTACGGTCTCCAGCGCCTTCAGGCGCAACGCCCGGAAGGCGACCCAATCCTCAGCGCGAAGCTGGCGAATGCTGAATGCGGTCTCTGACACGGCTCACTCCCTCGACAGGAGAACCATCCTTCGACCAGGGACTCCCGTCAAAGAAAAAGGCCGCCCGGAGGCGGCCTTTTCGATTTCTTGCGTAGCCGCTGAAGATCAGCCCAGCGACTTGACGATGTTCTCGACCATCTTCTTCGCGTCGGCGAAGAGCATCATCGTGTTGTCGCGGAAGAACAGCTCGTTCTCGACGCCGGCATAGCCCGAGCCCATGCCGCGCTTGATGAACAGCACCGTACCGGCCTTCTCGACATCGAGAATCGGCATGCCGTAGATCGGCGAGGTCGGATCCGTCTTCGCGGCCGGGTTGGTCACGTCGTTGGCGCCGATGACGAAGGCGACGTCGGCCTGGGCGAATTCCGAATTGATGTCCTCGAGCTCGAAGACCTCGTCATACGGCACATTCGCTTCCGCCAGCAGCACGTTCATGTGGCCCGGCATACGACCGGCGACGGGATGGATGGCGTACTTGACCTCGACGCCCTCCGCCTTGAGCCGATCGGCCATTTCGCGCAGCGCGTGCTGGGCCTGGGCGACCGCCATGCCGTAGCCCGGCACGATGATGACCTTCGACGCGTTCTTCATGATGAAGGCGGCATCTTCGGCCGAGCCCTGCTTGACCGGACGCTGCTCGACTGCACCGCCCGTTGCCGGACCGGCCGTCTCGCCACCAAAACCGCCGAGAATGACGGAGATGAACGAGCGGTTCATGCCCTTGCACATGATGTAGGAAAGGATCGCACCCGACGAACCGACCAGCGCGCCGGTGATGATCAGCGCCGTATTGCCCAGCGTGAAGCCGATGCCGGCCGCCGCCCAACCCGAATAGGAGTTGAGCATCGACACGACGACGGGCATGTCGGCGCCGCCGATCGGAATGATGATCAGGCCGCCGAGAACGAGGCTGACGATGACGATCAGCCAGAAGACCAGATGGCTTTCCGTGAACACCAGCACGACGACCAGCGCCACCAGCAGGATGAACAGGCCGGCATTGGTGAAATGCCGTCCCGGCAGCAGGATCGGCCGGCCCGACATGTTGCCGTTCAGCTTGGCGAAGGCGATGACCGAACCGGTGAAGGTGATCGCGCCGATGGCGACGCCAAGCGACATCTCGATCAGCGCCTGGCCATGGATGTGGCCGATGTCGCCGATACCGAAGGCAGCCGGAGCGTAGAGCGCCGCTGCCGCCACCATGACGGCCGCGAGGCCGACGAGCGAGTGGAAGGCGGCGACCAGCTGCGGCATCTGCGTCATGGCGATGCGACGGGCGATGATCGCGCCGGCGCCACCGCCAATAGCAAGGCCGAGCACGATCAGGCCCCAGGCGCCTGCGCTTTTCGGCGCTGCGAGGACGAGCGTGGTGAGGATCGCGATCCCCATGCCGGCCATGCCGTACAAATTGCCCTGGCGCGAGGTGGCGGGGCTGGAAAGGCCCCGGAGCGCCATGATGAACAGCACACCGGAAACGAGGTAGAGCAGCGCCGTGATATTTGCGGTTGTCATCGGCGCGACCTCACTTCGTCTTTTTCTTGTACATGGCGAGCATGCGACTGGTGACGAGGAAGCCACCGAAGATGTTGACGCTGGCGAGCACAAGGGCGACGAAGCCGAAGCCCTGCGCCCAGGCGTGGCCGGAGGCAGCGGCCGCATCGACCGCCGCATCGACACCGACCGCGAGCAGCGCGCCGACGACGATGACCGAGGAGATCGCGTTGGTGACGGACATCAGAGGCGTATGCAGCGCCGGCGTCACCTGCCAGACGACGTAATAGCCAACGAAGATCGCCAGCACGAAGACGGAGAGGCGGAAGACGAAGGGGTCGATCGCGCCGCCGGAAACGGCATGCGCGACAGCGCCGGCGACATCGCCGAGGCCGCCTGCGGCCTGTTCGGCATAGATCTGGGCGGCGGCGGCCGCTTCCTGCGCAGCACTTGCCGCGGAGGTCGCTGCGTCAGCGGCAGACTTGGCGGCGCTGGCCGCCTGCTCGGGCGTAAGACTTGCCATGATCAGCTGGCCCCCTGCTCAGCAACGAGAATCGGCTTCGGCTCTTCCTGGATCTCTTCTTTCGGCTTGAACGCCGGGTGCACGATGGCACCGTCGCGCGTCAGCACCGTCGCCTTGACCAGCTCATCGTCCCAATTGACGGCGACGGTCTTCGCGGCCTTGTCGATCAACGTCTCGACGAAGGAGAACAGGTTCTTGGCGTAGAGCTGCGAGGCAGTCGCGGCGATGCGGCCGGCGACATTCAGATGCCCGACGATCTTCTTGCCATCGACGACAGCGACTTCGCCGGGCTTGGCGCCCTCGACATTGCCGCCGCGCTCGACCGCGAGATCGACCAGAACCGAACCGGGCTTCATCGAGGCGACCATGGCGGCCGAAACGAGACGCGGTGCGGCGCGGCCGGGGATCAGGGCCGTCGTGATGACGATGTCCTGCTTCTTGATGTGCTCGGAAACGAGGGCTGCCTGCTTGGCCTGGTATTCGGCCGACATCGGCTTGGCGTAACCAGCGGCGGTTTCGGCCTGCTTGAACTCGTCATCCTCGACGGCGACGAATTTGGCGCCGAGCGATTCGACCTGTTCCTTGGCGGCGGGACGCACGTCGGTCGCCGTCACCACGGCGCCGAGACGGCGTGCGGTGGCGATGGCCTGAAGCCCGGCAACGCCGGCGCCCATGACGAAGACGCGGGCGGCCGGCACGGTGCCGGCAGCGGTCATCATCATCGGAAGCGCGCGGTCATATTCGGCAGCCGCGTCGATCACGGCCTGATAGCCGGCGAGGTTCGCCTGGCTCGACAGGATGTCCATGACCTGGGCGCGGGTGATGCGCGGCATGAACTCCATCGCGATGGCAGTGACGCCGGCGCCGGCCATGGCGGCGACGTCCGGCTCATGGCCATAGGGATCCATCGTCGCGACGATGAGAGCGCCGCGCTTGTAGAGCGGCAGTTCATCGGCGAGCGGCCGGCGTACCTTGAGCACGATATCCGCATCGCGAACGGCGTCTGCGGCGGAAGCCGCGATCGACGCGCCGGCGGCGGCGTATTCGGCATCCGGAACGCGCGAGGCAACACCGGCACCGGATTGCACCGACACCTCGGCGCCGAGCGCGATGAATTTCTTTACCGTCTCAGGCGTCGCGGCGACGCGGCTTTCCAGCCCGTCCACCTCCGCCGGCACACCAATCTTCATGGCGTTTCCCTATGGAGTGGCGGGCCTCGCAATGCGCCCGCACAGTCAAGTAGTCGGGTATCGCGACATCCGGCAGTCGCGCTACCGGATCAATTCTGATTTTCAGACGAGGAAGATCGCCATCAGCACCAGGATCACCACGCAGGCGATCGTGCCGTATTTCGTCAGGCCGGTGAAGAACGCATAGGTTCTCTCGTGCTCAGCGTAGTCCATCGGGCTTTCGGCCATGGTGTATCCATCCTTCAGCGCAAACCAAACGTGATCGGCGTTTACAACACTTGGGCAAGGCGGGCAATCCGCCTTCGGCAGGGCAAACCAACCAACGCAGCGCTGGCGTCCAACTGCCGCGAAAAACGGTTATGGACGCAATGTCGCAGGCGGCCCTGCCCTGCCCTGAAGCCCCGAAAACCTCACGCCAGGCCAACCCCGCCGAGCGCCGCCTTCTGACGATAGCCGAGCATGTCGCGATCGAACCCCTCGATGGTTTCGGCGAACAGCTGGTGAAAGTTCATCTCGGCCTTCAGATGCAGAAACACCGAGCCAAGGCCGATGGCGGCGCGGTCCATGAAGACAAACTCGCGCGGTACGGTAACCGGCCCTTTTTCGCGAAGTACCTGATGCACCTGGAAGGCTTCGCGCCGACCATATTCCGAAGGCGCGACGCCATCGGCGATGGTGCGGACGCGGTCGTCGATCAGCGGGCCGTAGATGAAACGCGCCCAGATATTCAGTGCCTCGATCAACTCGTTCGACAAGCCGGCAAAGCCCCAGATCTCATAGGCGGAGACGATCCGGTCGCGGTCATTCTCGCGCAGGCCATGGAACAGATCGACGACGCCGGCGACGAATTTTGGCGGGAAGATGCGGACACAGCCATAGTCGAGCAGGTTGATCCCGGCCGCCTCACCGGCCTCGTTTTCAAACACGGTGTAGTTGCCGAGATGCGGGTCGCCATGGATGACGCCATAGCGGGCGAACGGCGCCCACCAGGCATTGAACATCGCCTTGGCGATGCGGTTGCGCTCTTCCAGCGAACGGTCGCGATAGTCGAGCAGCCGGTTGCCATCGAGCCATTGCATGGCGAGCAGCCGGTTGGTCGACAGCGCCGGCTCGACTTCCGGCACGCGCACCAGCGGCTCGCCGTCGAGCATGATCTTGTAGAGCAGCGTGTGGCGCGCCTCGCGGCCATAATCGAGCTCTTCGCGGATGCGATTGCCGATTTCCTCGAAGATCTCGCTGGTGTCGATCGCCTTGTCGATGCGGCGATAGATCGAGAGCAGCACCTTCAACTGCACAAGATCGGCTTCGACGGCCGACTGCATGTCGGGATATTGCAGCTTCACCGCCAGCGCCTTGCCGTCACGCGCGATGGCGCGATGCACTTGGCCGAGCGAGGCGGCGGCGGCGGGTGCGTGTTCGAAAAGCTGAAACCGCTTTTCCCAGCTTGGGCCGAGTTCCGCCTGCATGCGCCGCTTGACGAAGGGCCAGCCCATCGGCGGCGCGTTCGACTGCAACTGCGACAGTTCCTCGGCATATTCCGGCGGCACGAGGTCCGGCACGGTCGAGAGGATCTGGCCGACCTTCATCAATGGCCCCTTGAGGCCGCCGAGCGCTGTCGCCAGCTCGGACGCGTTCTTGCCCTTGTCGAGGGAACTGCCGAACAGCCGAGCGCTCGCCACCTTGGCCGCGACCCCGCCGACATTCATGCCGACGCGGGCATAGCGCGACAGGCGGCCGGAAAGACGGTTGCGTTCAGAATCGGACATTTGGCGAGCTCTCTGGGGGAGGACAGGCGCATTCGGAAGCGTGCCCCTAAGATGCGGTGCCTGCCGCCATGCGCAAGCCATTACCCAAAGATCACCCCGCGCTACTCCGTCGCTGGCGGAAGATTGGCGCGGATCCAGCGGGTGAGGCCTTCCTCCAAAATTTCACCGGCGGCGAGCCCGAGAATGGCACTCGTGGCCTCCGCTGGAGATGGCGCGAACCGAACGCCATTGAGGCGAAGAAACACCATCATCGCGATAAAGGCGGCACGCTTGTTGCCATCGACGAACGGATGATTGCGCGCAATCCCATACGCGTAGGCGGCCGCGAGACTGGCCAACTCCGTCTCGCCATAGACAAGCTTGTTACGTGGACGGTCGAGCGCAGATTCCAGCGCGCCAAGATCGCGAAGCCCGGCCGGACCGCCAAATCGGGCAAGCTGCCGCTCATGCGCGACAAGGATTTCTTCCAGAGTGAGCCAACGCGGCTCCGTCACTTGGCCAGTTCTTTCAGCGTATCGCGATACTCGACCATGATCTCGTCGACGACGCTCATGGCCTCGGCGAAGTCCGGATCGAAGGGCGAAAGGCGGATCGAGCCGTCCGCGTTCTCCGTGACATGCAGCCACTCACCCTGTTTCAGCGCAAGTCTGGCGAGCAATTCCTTCGGCAGGATCAGACCCATCGAATTACCGATCTTCTTGATCTCAAGCTTCATGGCGCGCACTCCGTTGTACAAAATGTATAACATCGCTAGCCCGAAAGCCATCGCCAGTGCCGAAAAGCAACGGCCGGCCGGTTTCCGCTGGCACGACATTGTCCAGCACGGCGCACGGGACCATAGTGCCGGCTCCTCGAAACGAGAGCCTTGGGAGCATCCGATGAGAACCCTCATGTCCAACCAGAAGGAAGCCTTTGAAAGCCACCAGGACATGAAACTCTATGCTTATACGTTCCCCGGAACTTCAAGCGCGAGACGACGCCTCTAGCGAAAGCGAACTCTCCCCCCCTCCCAACTCCATCTACCGCGGAAGCCGAACGCACGATTCCGCTCGTCGGCGCCCTGTCGGAAGACCCGACCGAGTCCGCCACACCACGGCTGACGCGCGCACGCCTCGTCAAGTTGCTTAGCTATTACCGGCCTTATCTGCCGCTATTGCTGCTTGATCTCGCTTGCGCCGTTCTGGTCTCGGTGACGGCGCTGCTCTTGCCGCTCTGCGCCAATTATGTGACGCGCCTGCTCGTCGCGACCGACGATCCGTCGGCGACGCTTCCCGCCATCTATGCTGTGGGCGGACTGATGCTGGCCCTGCTCGTGATGCAGGCACTGGCGACGCTTTTCGTCGACTATCAGGGTCACATGATGGGGGCGAAGATGGAAGCAGCGCTACGCCGAGAGCTGTTCGCTCACTGTCAGAAGCTCTCTTTCGGCTTCTACGACCGCCAGCGCGTCGGCCAGCTGATGAGCCGCATCACCCACGATCTGTTCGAAGTGGGCGAACTCTATCATCACGGACCGGAGGATCTCGCCATCGCGATCCTCAAATTTGCCGGTGTGACGGCGATTCTGTTCGTCCTCGACGTTCCGCTGGCGCTGATGATCCTCGCCATCATCCCGCCAGCGTCCTTCTTCGCGCTCCATTTCAACAACCGCGTCAATGTGGCGATGCTTCAGGTCAAGGAGCGGGTCGCCGGTGTCAGCGAACGCGTCGAGGATTCGCTCGCCGGTATTCGCGTGGTGCAATCCTTCGCCAACGAGGCGCTAGAGAACCAGCGTTTCGATATGGCCAATCGGCGCTTTCTCGAAGGGCGGCGGATCGGCTATCGCAGCGAGGCCTATCTCTGGGCGGGCACCACAGTTCTCCCCCAGTTGGTCACGGTCCTGGTGATCGTCGCCGGCGCGGTCCGGGTCGCGCAAGGGGCGCTCGGCATCGCCGAGCTGATGACCTTCCTGCTCTGCGTGGCCGTGCTGGTCGATCCGGTCAACCGCCTCGCCAATCTCGCCCGCCTCTGGCAGAGCGGCTTCACCGGCTTCGTGCGCGTCATGGAGATTTTCGAAACGCAGCCCGAGATCGAAGACCGCCCCGGCGCCCTTTCCATCGGCCAGGCGCGCGGCGCGCTCACGTTTGAGAACGTCGGCTTTCGCTACGAGGAGGAAGGCCCGCATGTGCTCAGGAACCTGTCGCTTGCAATCCGACCGGGCGAGTTCGTGGCGCTCGTCGGCGCCTCGGGCGCCGGCAAGAGCTCGCTCTGTTCGCTGATCCCGCGCTTCTATGAAGTGACGGAGGGATGCATCCGGCTCGACGGAAGCGACATTCGTGACATCCGGCTCGACTCACTCCGGCGCAACATCGGCATCGTCCAGCAGGACGTGTACCTGTTCGCCGGCACGGTGATGGAGAACCTGCGCTATGGCCGGCCCAATGCCACCGACGCCGAGGTCGAGGCAGCAGCCCGGGCGGCAAACGCGCATGATTTCATCGTGGCGCTGCCAGCCGGCTATGCGAGCGACATCGGCCAGCGCGGGGTCAAGCTTTCAGGCGGCCAGAAGCAGCGCCTGACCATCGCCCGCGCCATTCTGAAGGATGCGCCGGTGCTGATCTTCGACGAGGCGACCAGCGCCCTCGACAATGAAAGCGAACGCGCCGTGCAACAGGCGCTGATGGCATTGGCGCGAACCCGCACGACACTGGTGATCGCCCACCGCCTGTCGACGGTGCGGCGCGCCGACCGCATCCTTGTGCTGACCGAGGCCGGTATCGTCGAGGAAGGCAGCCATGACGAGCTGATCGCGGCCGACGGCACCTATGCGAGGCTCTACCGGGCACAGGCGAGCCTGTAGGAGGCCCTTACTGGCTCCACCATCATCCTGAGGTGCTTCGCGTGAGCGAAGCCTCGAAGGAGGCTCCAGCGGAGCTCGACTTGCAGGCGAAGCCGCCTGATCCGCCGGTGTTCCCTGGAACCTCCTTCGAGGCCCGGCTTTGCCGGGCACCTCAGGATGAGGGCGGTGTCCGGGAATGCTGCGACAGTTCGAATCGAGACCTTAAGCAAACGAAGCGCCATGAAACAAAACATGCCGCGCTGGTGGGCGCGGCATGTTCGAGAAACGCGAATGGCGCGGAGACCTACGCCTCCATCGCCTCAAGCTCACTGATGAAGCCTTCCAGCACCGAAAGACCCTTCTGCCAGAAGGACGGGTCGGTGGCGTCGAGGCCGAAGGGTGCCAGCAGCTCCGAGTGGTGCTTGGTGCCGCCCGCCTTCAGCAAGTCAAAATACTTCTCCTGGAAGCCGCTCTCCGACTGCCGGTAGACGGCATAGAGCGAGTTCACCAGGCAGTCGCCGAAGGCATAGGCGTAGACGTAGAACGGCGAATGGATGAAGTGCGGGATGTAGGTCCAGAACGTCTCGTAGCCGGTGCCGAGGCGGATCGCCGGGCCGAGGCTTTCGACCTGGACGTCCATCCAGATCGCGTTGAGCTGATCGGAGGTCAGTTCGCCCTCGCGCCGGGCGATATGGACCTTGCGCTCGAACGAATAGAAGGCGATCTGGCGCACGACCGTGTTGATCATGTCCTCGACCTTGGAGGCGAGCATCGCCTTGCGCTGGATCGGATCCGTCTGGCCGTCGAGCAGCGCGCGGAAGGTCAGCATCTCGCCAAACACGCTGGCGGTTTCAGCCAGTGTCAGCGGCGTCGGCGCCATCAGCGCGCCCTGCGGGGCGGCCAGAACCTGGTGCACGCCATGGCCGAGCTCATGCGCCAGCGTCATCACGTCCCGCGTCTTGCCCTGATAATTGAGCAGAACATAAGGATGTGCCGACGGCACGGTCGGATGGGCGAAGGCGCCCGGCGACTTGCCGGGGCGCACCGGCGCATCGATCCAGCTCTTGTCGAAGAAGTCCTTGGCGATCGACGCCATCTCCGGCGAGAAGCGGCCATAGGCGGAGAGCACGGTGTCGCGCGCCTCGGTCCAGGGGATCGTGCGACCCGGCACTTTTGGCAGCGGCGCGTTGCGGTCCCAATGGTCGAGCGCATCCTTGCCGAACCATTTTGCCTTCAGCTTGTAATAGCGGTGCGACAGGCGGGGATAGGCTTCGATCACGGCGGCGACCAGCGCATCGACCACTTCCGGCTCAACCCGGTTTGCGAGGTGGCGGGAAGCCGCCACGTCCTCAAAGCCGCGCCAGCGGTCGGCGATTTCCTTGTCCTTGGCCAGCGTGTTGGTGACCAGGGTGAAGAGACGGATGTTGTCCTTGAAGGTCGCCGCCAGCGCTTCCGACGCGGCCTTGCGCTTGGCCTCGTCCGGGTCCTGCATCAGGTTCAGCGTCGGCTCGAGCGTCAGCTCCTCGCCGTTCACGTCGAAGCGAAGCGAGGCCATCGTCTCGTCGAACAGCCGGTTCCAGGCGCCGCGGCCGGTCACCGACTTCTCGTGGAAGAGCTGCTCGACGCGATCTTCGAGCTGGTAGGGCTTCTCCTTGCGGACGTCCTCGATCCACGGCCGGTAATGCGCGAGCTTCGCATCGGCCTGCATCGCGGCTTCCAGGATCGCATCCTCGACCCGGTTCAGCTCCAGCGTGAAGAACAGCAGATGCGTCGAGGCATCGGTGATCTTCTGCTGCACGTCGCCATAGAACTTGGCGCCGACCGGATCGGTGGTGTCGCCGGAATAGACGAGGCCGGCATAGGAGATGATGCGGCCGAGCAATTCGTCGAGCGCCTCATAAGCGAGGATCGCCTCGACCAGACCGCCGTCGCGGGCAAGCCGCTCGAGCTTGCCTTTGTAGGCAGCGTCGAAAGCGACCGAATCGGTCAGCGCGCGGGCGAGGTCGGCGACAAGAGCCGGCGAATCCATCGCGGGATAGAGGTCGGCAAGGTTCCACTCCGGCAGCGCGCCAAGCGCCGCGTCGGCGGGCTGGGTGGCGAGAGCAGAGCTCTTCGGGATCGCATTGATGAGGGGCATGGATGATCCGATAGCGCGAGAAAGGTGGTCCATACTTAGGGGGCGACCCCCATGGGGATCAACCCGCGACATCACCGCGAGCTGGAACGGTGGGCAGAAGGCGATCATCGACCGCACGGGTAACAGGGCGTTAACGCGGTAACCCGATCATGCCCGCACAGGCCGAGCCCGCAACGCGCGGGCACCGCCCCCGCCGGAACCGCAACTGCCGTGATGCCCGCCCAGATCCTCATCGTCGACGACGATCCCGCCCAGAGGCGGCTTCTGGCCGATGCGGCAGGCCGACTCGGCCACGATGTAGTCGCGCTGGCGGATGGTCGCGCCGCGCTCGATCGGCTGGCCGCGCCCGATGGCGGACGTTTCGACCTGATGATCCTCGATCTCGTCATGCCGGAACTGGACGGCATGGGCGTTCTGGAAAACCTGAAGCGAACCGGCCGTCGATTGCCCACGATCGTCCAGGCGGCGCAAGGCGGCGTCGATCAGGCATCGAGCGCCATTCGCGCAGGGGCCACGGATTTTCTGGTCAAACCCGCATCCCCCGAACGGATCGAAGTCTCGATCCAGAACGCTTTGCGTCTCGGCGCCTTGGAAAAAGAACTGGTCCGGACACGACGTTTTGCGGCCGACGCTCTGACATTGGACGACCTGATCGCCGCGAGTCCGGCGATGGCGAGAGTGGTCCAGCTTGGCCAGCGCGCCGCGGTTTCGCCAATGCCGATCCTGCTTGAGGGGGAAAGCGGCGTCGGCAAGACGCAGATCGCCCGTGCGATCCATGGCTCCAGCGACCGTAGATCGAAGCCGTTTGTCCATGTTTTCTGCGGATCTTCACCCCAGCCTCCCGCCGGCCCGACTCAGCTCAGGGCTGACGCGAGCCCCCTCGCTTTGTATCTCGGCCGGATGCAACAGGCCCAGGGAGGCACGCTGTATCTCGACGAGATCGGCGATTTGTCGCCGGACGTTCAGGCGTTGTTGCTGCGCGCCCTGCAGGAGGGCGAGTTCGAGCCAGTGGGCGCCCGCCGCCCGGTGCGAGTCGATTTTCGGCTGATCGCGGCGACCGACCGCGACCTGATTGCCCTCGTCAAGGAAGGGCGCTTTCGCGAGGATCTCTTTTACCGGATCAACATTTTTCCAATCCGCGTGCCGCCGCTGCGAGATCGCAGCGAGGACATTCCCGAACTGCTCCAAAAATTCGCCGCCCGTTTCGTCGCCGAAGAAGGCAAGCGCGACCTGCGCGCCATTGCGCCGGAGGCGTTGCGCCTGCTGATGGCACATGCCTGGCCCGGCAATGTCCGCCAGCTCGAGAATGTCATTTTCCGCGCCGTGGCCCTTGCCGATGGGCCGATGCTCACTCCGGGCGAGTTTCCGCAGATTGCGGCACAGGGCGGGGGCACTCCCAAATCTCCGGCCGGTATTGCAACGTCGACGGCGCTCCATTTCGCCAAGCCGGTCGCGGCGACGCCTGCTCCGGCTCTGGAGACCCCACAACACCCCGGCAACCTCCGCGCCCTCGATGCCGGCGGCGACGTGCGGCCGCTGGCCGAGATCGAGGCGGAGCTCATCCAACTGGCGCTCGATCGCTACCGTGGCCGCATGGCAACGGTAGCGCGGAAACTCGGAATCGGACGCTCGACTCTCTATCGCAAACTCAAAGAACTCGGCATTGCCGAGATGGGCGAGAAAACGGTTGCCGGAAAAATTGCTGCTGAGTGACGTGGATCGCAGCGCTATCGGCTGAATTGATGTCTATGGGTGCCAAGGCGCCAACCGTGACGGATCGCTCCGGTACGGCTCGAAAGGTTCGGAAGTCATGAAGGGTTCGAGCGAGATGATGGTGAAGGCGACGAAGGCCCTCCTGGCTGGCGTGGCACTGATCGGGCTCACGGTCGGCTCGGCCCATGCGTATCTGCCGGAAGGCAAGACGTTCCGCGAGCGCGCCGGCAGTGCCGCCAGCCTCGCCATGGCCGATGTCGCCAGCGATCCGGCGGCCCGCGCCCTGAAAGCGCTGCTTGCAACCCCGATTGCCAAGGCCTCGTTCAACGACAAGCGCGACCACGCCGCGATGGTCGAATTCTATGCCGAGCGCGATTATCAGCCGGTCTGGATGGTCGATGGCGTCTACACGGTCCAGGCCCGCAAAGTCATGGATCGGATCGCGGCCGCCGCCGAGGATGGGCTCGATCCCGCCGCCTACAAGCTGCCGCCCGCAGCGCTCGGCTCCCGCACGCCGGCAGGCCCCGACATTGCCGCCTCCGTCGATGCCCTGCTCAGCAAGGCCGTGCTGACCTATGCGCGACAGGCCTATGCCGGTCGCCTCGACCCATCGTCGATCAGCAAGCTGATCACCATGAAGCCGCTCCTGCCCGATCCGATCGAGGTTCTCACCACCGTCTCTACCGCGCCAGACGGCGCCCAGGCGCTCGCCGGCTACGACCCGCAGCATGAGGGCTATCTTCGCCTCAAGCAGGCCCTGGCCAAGGCGCGCGCCAGCGAGGCCCCCGCGGTTCACGCGTCGGTGCCCGAGGGCAAGTCGATCAAGCTCGGCTTCACGGACGCCCGCGTGCCGCTTCTGAGGGCGCGTTTCGAACTGCCGGCGCCGAGCGAAGCGCCTGAAGTCTACGACGAAACGCTGGCCCAGGCCGTGAAAAGCTTCCAGGCCGACAAGGGCCTGAAGGCGGACGGCATCGTCGGCAGTGCGACGGTCGCCTTCATCAATGGCACGGGCAAGTCGAACACCGCCGAGATCCTCGCCAATATGGAGCGCTGGCGCTGGATGCCGCGCGATCTCGGCAGCTTTCATGTCATCGCCAATGTGCCGGAATTCATGGTTCGGGTCGTCGACAACGGCAAGGTCGTCCACTCGACGCGTTCCGTCGTCGGCAAGATCACGAACCAGACCCCAATTTTCTCCGATGCGATGGAATCGATCGTCGTTAATCCGAGCTGGAACGTTCCTGCCTCGATCACGATGAAGGAAATGCTGCCGGCCGTTCGCCGCGACCCGAACTACATGACCCGCAAGGGCTATCAGGTGCTCGCCAATGTCGGTGGCAAGTTCCGTCCCGTGGATCCCCAGATGGTCGACTGGAGCACTGTGAACCCGCGCCAGATCATGATCCGCCAGCCGCCGGGCGACGATAATGCGCTTGGCAGCGTCAAGTTCCTGTTCCCGAACGAGCACGCCGTCTATCTGCACGACACCCCATCCAAGAGCTTCTTCAAGCGGGACCTTCGCGCCCTCAGCCATGGCTGCGTCCGCGTCCAGGACCCACTGGAATTTGCCGATGTGCTGCTGTCGCATCAGGGCGGCTGGTCGTCGCAGCGGCTGCGGAAAATGATCGGCGGCAAGGAAAAATGGATCAATTTGCCGAATCGGATCCCGATCCACCTGACTTATTTCACTGCCTTCGTCGACGATGACGGTGTGGTTCAGACCCGCCCCGATGTCTACGGCTACAACGCTCGCGTGGAGAAGGCGCTCGGCCTTTAGCCGCGGAAATCCGCCATTTCTTCAGCGTCACCGCTCGGCCTGCCTGGTGAGGCAGGGTCGACAGAACCGTCGGTACATGCCAAACCGCGCTGGACGATTTCCGGCGCGGTTTCCTTTTTGCCCTTCTATTGCCACGATCTCCGTCGTAATTTTGCGGAATGACATTGCCGTGATCGGCAAGTGATGCCCCTCGGTGAGGTGCAAAAAAGGTCGATTACGGTAAATGCTCATTAACACTCATGAAGCATTCTGCCCTTTACGGGGGCCCATTTCGGGCAGGGACGCAGAAGCACATTGATTAAGCACATCGATCAGTATCAGCGAGACCAGGGCCTGCTGCGTCGTTGTGGCATTGCTCTCCGCACGCTCCTCGCCACCGCCGTTGTTTCCGGCTCGATGGTCGTGACGGCGCCCGTGAACAAGGCTGATGCCGCAGCGGGTGACCGCGCGCTGACGCTTTACAACATGCATACCAAGGAAAGCGCGACGATCGTCTTCAAGCGCGGCAACCGCTTTGATGCGGGCGGCGTCAAGAAGCTCAACAATTTCCTGCGCGACTGGCGCCGGAACGAGCCGACGAAGATGGATCCGCAGCTTTTCGACCTGATCTGGAGCGTTTACCAGCAGAGCGGCTCGCGGCAACCGATCCATGTTGTCAGCGGCTATCGTTCGCCCGCCACCAACGGCGCACTCCGGTCCCGTTCGCGCGGCGTCGCCAAGAAGAGCCAGCATATGCTCGGCAAGGCGATGGATTTCTATCTGCCGGACGTGCAACTCGCCAAGCTCCGGGCCATTGGCCTGAAGATGCAGGTAGGTGGCGTCGGCTTCTATCCGACCTCCGGTTCGCCCTTCGTCCATATGGATACGGGCAGCGTTCGCCACTGGCCGAAGATGACGCGCGACCAGCTCGTCCGCATCTTCCCGGACGGCAAGACGCTGCATGTGCCTTCTGACGGCCGGCCACTGCCCGGCTATGAGCAGGCCCTCGCCGCCTACAAGTCCCGCAAGGCTGGCGGCGCCGTCATGATGGCCAGCGCTTCGCCCGCCAAGGGCAAGTCCTGGTTCAGCCGCCTGACCGGCAATGATTCCGTCGACGAGGACGATATCCCGGCGCCCGCCGCACCGGCTGCGAAGCCGAGCCAGGCCCCGGCGGTCGAAGCCGAAGTCGATGCCGTTCAGGTCGCCGCTGTCGCAGAGACGACGGCTCCCGAGGCTGAGGCCGTTCCGTTCGCTACGGCGTCCGCTCCGCTGCCGCGCCCTGCCCCGAACCGCGAACCGGAAGCCGTCGTTGTGGCCGCTGCCGAGATCGACACCGCTTTCCCGCCGGCCCCGCGCCGCTCGCCGGTCGTCCGACCGGTCATGGCGCTAGCCAGCGTCGCACCGATCCCGCAGGCATCGCCGATCCAGGCGGCTCCGGCCTATGGCGAAGGCATCACCGACACGTTGGCAGCGCTTGATGCCACCGCGTCGGCCAAGGCCAACGCTCAGGTGGCGAGCCTGCGCAAGACCGGCACGGCCGCAGACGCCATCGCCGAAGCTTTGGGCAAGGACACGTCCTCCAGCGACGCGATGATGGCCTATGCCGCACCGCTGACTTTCGACGAAGCCACCGCGCCGCAGATTGATGCAGCCTCGGGCGCCCTTGTCGCCGGTCATTCCGCAAAGCCGGTCGCCAAGGCTTCGAACGGCAGCACGAAGCTCGCTTCGCTGGGGACCACCCCAGGGCTGCAAGCCGCGGTGCCGGTGGTATCGAACGACCCGCTGGCCCGGTTGACGCCGGTTGCCTATGAAGCGGCGACAATCGAACTCGTCACCCGCAGCGGCTCGACGCGTCAGAAGACCTACGCCAACCTGCAGATGCCGCAGCCCTTCTCGATGCCGGAACTGTTCACGGCGCCGGAACGCTCCATCCGCCTCGGTTTCGGCCGCATCGCGTATGAGGGTCTGCGCACCGACCGCTTCGCCGGCCCGCTGGTTCACCAGCTTGGCACGGCAGAGTTTGCACCGGTTCAGACAATCGGACGGACAGCCTTCCTGAAGCGCTGACCTATCCAGTTTCAAGCATTCAAAAGCGCCGTGGCGACCTGCCACGGCGCTTTTTTGTTGCGCGGTTGCCGGCGAAGAACACCGGCCTTCTCGCTTCCTGTTTCAACTTGCGCGAAAGCAAGGAACGCGCAACGGCATGACAAGCGACAGCGGCTCGATTCAGGGCAGGGAAAGGAAGCGGAAAGCGCTGGCGGGAGATTGCCGAGCGACCGGCCACCGGACGCAAAACTGCGCTGGGCGCTGTCGGCGCGGGCCTTAGGCTGTTATAGCTTGCAGTATCAGCCGAGAGGATGCATGCGCCATGACCGAAACGAACGACCGCTTCAAGAAAGCCCCGCGCAAGCAGGCGTCGCCGGGAAAACGGGTGTCGCTGTCGGCGGAAGCCCGTCAGGCTTATGAGGATCTGGTGCGGACGCGGGACGAACGCGACCGCACTTACGGCCAGCATCTTCCGGCCGAGAACAAGGGCAAGTAGCCCGTCCGCAGCGTTTTTGAGCGAAGTGGATACCGGTTCGCGTGAAGATAACGCCGTTCAGAGTTTCCCTGAAACGATGAACGACTCTGGTCGGCCGTCGGCCAGCCAGTCTGCGGCGTGCGATCGGAGCAGCGCTCCGATCGACCCCGTCAGAAAGACAGTCTGATCAGACCATCCCGAGCGCGTTCTTGTAGAGTTCGAGGATAGCCTCTTGCTCTTCGCGCTCGTTGGCGTCCTGCTTGCGCAGCGCCACGATCTTGCGGAGAGCCTTGGTGTCATAGCCATTGGCTTTCGCTTCGCCGTAGACATCCTTGATGTCGTCCGCGATGGCCTTCTTCTCTTCTTCGAGTCGCTCGATCCGCTCGACAATGGACCTGAGCTGGGCGGCGGCGACACCCTGGACTTCATCTTCAGCCATGTTGGGGAACCTCAAAAGATTGGCGACAGGCGAGCGTGAGTGCCCGACTTAGGCGAAGGGGTCAAGTCCACAAAGGATGTGTCGGTGCGTCAATGGCCGGGTTGGCGGGTTGAGAAGGCCACCTTTTGTTCCTCCGTCGCCTCGCGTTGGTTGAGCTGCTGCCACTCTGCGTAGGGCATGCCGTAAACGATCTCTCGCGAAGCCTCCTTGGAGAGCTCTATTCCCTTTGCCTCGGCAGCCTCGCGATACCAGTTCGACAGGCAGTTGCGGCAGAAGCCGGCAAGGTTCATCAAATCGATGTTCTGCACGTCGCTGCGCGCGCGCAGATGCTCGACCAGGCTGCGAAACGCCGCCGCCTCAAGCTCGATCGTCGTCTGTGGGTCCAGTTCGGTGGTCATGACAGCCTGCCTTCGAAGATGGAGGATCGACCCGAAGGTCCGTTTCAGCGCCTCTGCGGCCGGCGCCGCTACCGTGAGCCGCTACTCGGCAACCGCTATCTGGAATCAGCGAGCGAGCCAAAGAATTCAACCTTGTGCGGCGCTTCGCCGACCTTGAGATCGACAAGAACCTTGCCGAGGCGATCCGCCCATTCGGCGACGCCCGCCGGATCGGCGACCAGATCCTGGCGGATCTCGACCAGAGCATGGGCGAGGCCGCGCTTCGTCGCATGGCGGTAGAGCGTGTCGCCCTTGAGCGCGCCGTGATAGGGCTCGTTGTCGCCCACGACGATGGCCGGATCGAGCGCCAGCCCATCGATCAGCGGCAAGGCAAGCCGCGGATCGGCATCCCAGAGAATACCCGCGTGCCAGGGCCGCGGCGTACCCTTCCAGAGCGGCGTGAAGCTATGGATCGACAGGATCATCGGGATCCGGCCGCTCGCCATGCCGGCCTCGATGGTCCGGTTCACCGCATCGTCATAGGGCTGGTAGAAGCGGGCAATCCGGTTTTCGCGCTCGTCCCTGTCGATTTTCGCGTTGCGCGGGATCACCGCCCCGTCCGAGAGCCGCATGATCAGCGTGGGATCGTCGAGACCACGGTTGGGATCGATCAGCAGCCGTGAAAAATGCGACAGCACCGCCGGAACGCCAAAGCGATCGGCCAGCGCGCGCGTCAAAACCTCTGCGCCGATGTCATAGGCGATGTGGCGCTCGAACTCGGATGGCGGCAGGCCAAGCGATCCGTATTCCTCCGGCACGTGGCTGGAAGCATGATCGCAGAGCAGGATCAGCCCGGCGCGATCGTCGCCTGGAATCATTTCGAAGACGGCCTCGGCCCCGTTGTCGCGTGCGGGACCCGGATTTAGTGCCAAGCTTGGATTTGGAGCGTCATGCATGGCTAAATGATAGTGACCCGGCCGAACGGCTGCCATAGGAATGTGCTTCCTCTTCCGTAGAGATTGCCTTGCCGCCCGCATCGCCCGCCCCATCGCCACCCTCATCCGTCGCCGCCTTCGCCATTCCGGCCCTTATCCTGGGCGCGATGGCGATGGGCATATCGCCGATCTTTGTGCGATGGACGGATGTCGGCCCGTTCGCCAGCGCATTCTGGCGCGTCGGCGGCGCGCTGCCGCTACTGTTCGCCTGGGCGCTGGTCGAGGCGCGCCGGTCGGGAGCCTCGGCCGCCTCCATCTGGAAAATCGATGGCGCCATACTGGCGGCCGGCGCCCTGTTCTCTGCCGACCTGCTCTTCTGGCACCTGGCGATCCTGAAGACGAGCGTCGCCAACGCTACGTTCCTCGCCACCATGGCGCCGGTATGGGTGGTGCTAGGCTCCGGTCTCCTGATCGGCGAGAAAGTCGGGCGCGGCGTTCTGGCGGGCCTTGGGCTTTGCCTGCTGGGGGCTGCCTTCCTGGTCGGCATGAGCTGGCGCGTGCGACCGGACCATCTCGACGGCGACCTCTACGGCATCGCGACCTCCTTCTTCTTCGGAGGCTATTTCCTCGCCGTGCGCGTGGCACGCCGCCGCTCCTCGGCCGGAAAAATCACTTTCCTGTCAACGGTGATCACCGCTGGAGTGCTTCTCGCCGTCGCGCTTGCGACGGAGCCGCGCATTCTGCCCGACACGATCGAGAGTGCCGCTTCGCTGGCCGGACTCGCTTTCATCAGCCATGCCGGTGGGCAAGGTATGCTTGCCTTCGCGCTCGGCCATCTGCCTGCCGCTTTCTCAGCGTTGGTGATCTTCCTGGAAGCGGTCGCGGCGGGTTTAGCCGGCTGGCTGTTTCTCGGCGAGGCCGTGTCGCTGCCGCAGGCCATCGGCGGCGCGCTCATTCTTGCCGGTATCTTCATCGCCCGCCCCCAACGGGGCGGCTGACGAAAGGGTTTCAGCCATCATGCCGCCGCGTTTATTTTGAACATCACAATAATGCAATCCAACGGACTGACATTGGCGGCCAACCCGCACCGAAAGCGGGCATTTTCCTCGCCCGCTCCCCTCACGCCAAGGTTGACAGCTGGAAAGCCGCAGCGTCATAAAGCTGCCTCCTGCCTCAACCGGTTCGCGACCTCATCGATGCGATCATATGAGCTTCGACATTGGCCGCGTTCGGCCCTACTGCTTTGCGTTGTCGCGCTGGCGGCGTTCTTCCTGCAGTCTGCGCCGGCATCCGCCGATCTGCGCCTCTGCAACAAGACGCCCAGTCGCGTCGGCGTCGCCATTGGCTACAAGGACAAGAAAGTCTGGACGACCGAAGGCTGGTGGAACGTCCCGGTCAATAGCTGCGAGACGCTCGTCAGCGGCACCCTCGTGTCACGATACTATTACGTCTATGCGGTCGACTACGACCACGGTGGCGAGTGGAGTGGCAAATACGTGATGTGCACGAAAGACAAAATGTTTACCATTGAAGGCACCGAAGATTGCGTGCCGCGTGGATTTAATCGTTCCGGCTTCTTCGAAGTCGATACCGGCGAACAAACCAGCTGGACCATCCAGCTCAACGAACCTGCACAGCAAGGAGCGCAACGCAAATGAGACGGTCGCGTAAGGTCAAGATTCTCGCGACCCTGGGTCCGGCGTCTTCCGACAAGAAGATGATCGAGGCCCTGTTCCGGGCCGGCGCCGATGTGTTCCGCATCAACATGAGCCACACGACGCACGAGAAGCTGAACGAACTCGTGGGCATCATCCGCAACGTGGAAGCCGATGTCGGCCGTCCCATCGGAATTCTTGCCGACCTCCAGGGTCCGAAGCTGCGCCTGGGCGCTTTTGCCAACAAGTCCGTCGATATCATCGTCGGCCAGAATTTCACGCTCGACAGCGACCCGACGCCCGGCACCGAGGGCCGCGTCTTCCTGCCGCATCCCGAAATCCTCGAAGTTCTCGAGCCCGGTCATCGCCTGCTGATCGACGACGGCAAGGTCCGCCTGCGCGTCATCTCGACGGATGGCAAGAGCGCGCTGACCACGGTTGAAGTCGGCCTCAAGCTTTCGGATCGCAAGGGCGTCAGCGTTCCGGATTCGACGATCAAGACCGGCGCGCTGACCGACAAGGACCGCGCCGATCTCACGGCTGCCCTTCAGGCCAATGTCGACTGGATCGCCCTCTCCTTCGTCCAGCGCCCCGAAGACGTCGCCGAGGTTCGCGACATCGTCGCCGGCCGCGCCGGCATCATGTCGAAGATCGAGAAGCCGCAGGCAGTCCAGCGCCTGGCCGAGATCATCGAGATCTCCGACGCGCTGATGGTGGCGCGCGGCGATCTAGGCGTCGAGATGCCGCTGGAGCAGGTTCCGGGCATCCAGAAGCAGATCACCCGCGCCTGCCGTCGTGCCGGCAAGCCGGTCGTCGTCGCGACGCAGATGCTGGAGTCGATGATTACAGCGCCGGTTCCCACCCGCGCCGAAGTCTCCGACGTCGCCACCGCAGTTTACGAAGGCGCCGACGCCATCATGCTTTCGGCCGAGTCGGCCGCGGGTGCATTCCCGATCGACGCCGTCGAGACGATGGACCGGATCGCCACCCAGGTGGAACTCGATTCGAACCACAAGAACATCATGCACGCCCAGCGCACCGAGCCGGAGGCGACCGGCGCCGACGCGATCTCGGCCGCCGCCCGCCAGATTGCCGAGACGCTGAACCTCGCCGCCATCTGCTGCTACACCGCCTCGGGTTCGACCGGCCTTCGCGCCGCCCGCGAACGCCCGCAGACGCCGATCATCGCCTTGTCGCCGATCGTCTCGACGGCACGTCGCCTTTCGGTCGTATGGGGTCTGCACTGCGTCGTCAGCGACGACGCCTACAACCTCGACGACATGGTGAACCGCGCCTGCTTCATCGCCAATCGCGAAGGTTTCGCGAAGCCCGGCGACCGGATCATCATCACGGCCGGCGTTCCGCTGCGCACGCCGGGCGCGACCAACATGCTGCGCATTGCCTATGTCGGCACCGGCGCTGAAGAGGGGCGCCGCTAGGCGGCTCCCCGGTCCTTCCAGGGCCATCCGAGACCGCCCTTTCCCCTGGAGGGTGGCGCGCCTCGCCAATGACAAATGACAACACCGGCCTCCTCGCGGAGAGCCGGTGTTTTTTTTGCGCTTCTGTCAGGGAGCGGCTGCCCGAGGGGTTTCGAGTGACGTGGGTAGCGACAGCTAGATCTCGCGGCCGTCGAGTTCCGGCTCGAGCGTCTTGATGGCATCGCGAACCTGATCGTCGAGATAAGGATCGATGGCGATTGCCTTCTTCAGCGCCAGAAGGGCTTCCTTCTTGCGGTCGATCTCGTTCAGAATCATGCCGAGCCCGGCCAAGGCGCCATAGTGGCGCGGCTCCAGCGCCAGCACCTTCTCCAGGTCGGAAAGCGCCTTGCCATATTCGTCCTGCAGGAAGAACAGCGTCGCGCGCCGATTCCAGCCCTCGACATAATCGGGCTTCATCGTGGTAACGGCGTCGAGATAATCCAAGGCGCGGGGAAAATTCTTGGTGGCGATCGCTTCGGTCGCCCACTGCATCAGCAGTTCGATCGTATCGCTGCCCGAGTCGCGCCAGCGTCGCTCCAGCTCCGACTCGACGGCCTTGCCTGTCGCGTCGTCGCCTGGTTTGGCGAGAGTCGAGAACAATTGGTCCATGCTCTGGCTCGTCAACCCGCCGTCCTTCCCGGAGGAATCGGCAGAATCAGGGGTCGCTGCGAGCGACACCGACGAGAGAGCGGCCAACGCAAAGAGAGAAATGACAAATGCCCGCATGATGGCAGTTTAAGCCGTCATGCGGGCATCGTCAAAATCATATCCGGACGGCGCGCCGAAGCGCGCCCGCCAATTAGCCCTGACGGGCCTTGTAGCGCGGATTCACCTTATTGATGATGAATACACGGCCCTTCCGGCGCACGAGCCGGTTGGCGCGGTGACGCCCGAGAAGGGACCTGAGCGAATTCTTGATCTTCATGGCGGCAACGCTCGTGAAAGGGTTCTGGGAACGACACGAGCGCCAAGGCACCCGCTCGAAATTTCGGCCGGACCATAGTCAGCGGTGACCTGCCTTGTCAACACGAAGCGGCCAGAATCCGGTGATTGCGCCCTGCGACGTAACGTTATGCGGCAAAGTTCGGAACGATTGCCGGGCTGAGAGGTTTCTTACCCGGACGGGGTTCAGCGGAGTGAGTGAAATGCCCAACAAAGACCAACGCGGCGGATCCGGCAATTTTGCAAACGATCCGAAACGAGCTTCCGAAATGGGCAAGAAGGGCGGCGAACAGGCCAAGCAGCAGAGCCAGGCGTCCGACAGGACGACACAGCAAGGTTCGCACGGATCCCAGAACAAGGATCGTGACCCCTCGCACAAGGGCGGCCAGCGCTAGCCCATCGCATGAATGAACCGATGGACCCGCCCAGCAAAGGGCGGGTCCTTTTTTGTCCGCAAGACGGAAGCCAGGAGGGTCACGGCGGCGTTGGTGCGATGGCAGCGAGGTCGCCGATTCGGGCTCGAAAGCCACCGAGATCAGCCCGGCCGGCGAGACGACAGCACGTTGCGGATCGCAAAACTCGAATGGATGCGCGCGACGCCCGGCAACGCCGACAATATCTCCTTATGCACGCGCTCGAAATTGGCCGCGCCATCCACTTCGACCCGGAGAAAATAGTCCGAGCCGCCGGTCATCAGAAAACACTCGCGGATTTCGGGATATTTCCGCACCGCCGCCTCGAAGCGGTTGAGGTACTCCTCGGTCTGCCGATCGAGCGTGATCTGCACGATCACCGCGATCCCCTCCTCCGCCGCCCCGGTGCTGACCAGCGCCGTGTAACCCCGGATCACCCCGGTCTGCTCCAATATATTGACGCGCCGCAAACAGGCCGATGCGGACAATCCAACCGCCTCGGCCAGCTTGGCGTTGCTGGTGCGCGCATTCAGGCGGAGCAGGCGGATGATGTTGCGGTCGATGGCGTCCAGACCCGACATGCATTTTCTTTCAATTTTTCGCAGGAACGACCAATCCAGAAAAGTCTATTGCACGATCCCGCACTCTTCGCTCGAAAGTTCGCACGATGACGCAATAGACTCAATCGATCGGAACAGCGGGCGAGCGGGCGGATGAACCAGGCGTTGGCACTGCGTTTCGGGATTGAAGCGGACGAGGCGGCCGCTGGCGGCATGCTGACCATCGATCTCGCCGCTCTGGCTGGGAACTATCGGCATCTCTGCCGGATGGCGGCTCCGGAACGCGTCGCCGCCGTGGTCAAGGCCGACGCCTATGGTCTGGGCGCGGCCAAGGTCGCTCGCGTCCTGCATGCAGAGGGTTGCCGGGACTTTTTCGTGGCCAATTTGATCGAGGCGGTCCGGTTGCGGCCGCTTCTGGCTCCCGGGGCCCGGCTGTTCGTCCTGAACGGATTGCTGCCCGGCGGTGAAGCCGCCTGCGCCGCGCTCGGCGTTATTCCCGTCCTGAACTCGCTGGAGCAGGTGCGCGCCTGGTCGGCGCTCGCCGTCTCGCGGAGCGTCACCCTGGAGGCCGCGCTGCAGGTCGACACCGGCATGTCACGGCTGGGCCTCTCGGCTTCCGAACTGGAGACGCTGGCCTCCGACCTATCCGGCCTCGCCGGTATCCAACTCGTCTTGATTATGAGCCACCTCGCCTGCGCCGACGAACCGGACAACGCTGCGAGCCCCCGCCAGTTGGCCGCCATGCGCGGGGCGTGCGAGCGTTTCCCCGGTGTGCCGATCTCCCTCGCCAATTCCGGCGGTGTCTTTCTCGGGCCGGACTTTCGTGGCGATCTCGCACGTCCCGGCGTGGCGCTCTATGGCGCGGCGCCGTCCTCCGGCGCGGCCAATCCGATGCAGCCGGTCGTCCGACTCGACATCCGCGTCATCCAGACCCGAACGGTGCCGGCCGGTACGGCGGTCGGCTATGGCGGCGCGCATGTGACGACGCGCGAGACACGGATCGCCACGCTCGCCGCCGGCTATGCCGACGGCCTGCCACGCTCTCTCAGCAATTCGGGCGCCGCCTGGTTCGACGGCAAACGGCTGCCAATCCTCGGCCGCGTATCGATGGACAGCCTGATGGTGGACATCACGGCGCTCCCCGACGGCGCGCTTCCGCCCGGCGCGCTGGTCGAGCTGATCGGCCCGCACCAGACGCTGGAGGCGATCGCTGCCGACGCGGGGACCATTTCCTACGAGATCCTGACCCGTCTGGGTCAGCGCTACCATCGGCATTACGCATATCCGGCAAGCCGCGCGAGCGGACAGGGGCAGTCATGAAGATCACCATTCTCGGCGCCGGCGTCATCGGCGTGACGTCCGCCTATTATCTCGCCAAGGCGGGGCATGAGGTGACGGTCATCGACCGCCAGCCCGGCCCGGCGCTGGAAACCAGCTTCGCCAATGCCGGCGAAATCTCGCCCGGCTATTCCTCGCCCTGGGCCGCCCCCGGCATCCCGCAAAAGGCGATGAAGTGGGTGTTCATGAAATACGCCCCCTTGATCATCCAGCCGATGCTCGACGCCGATACATGGCGCTGGGTAATTGCCATGCTCGGCAATTGCACCTCCGCCCGCTACGCCATCAACAAGAGCCGAATGGTGCGGGTGGCCGAATACTCGCGCGAGTGCCTGATCGCGCTGCGCGAGGAAACCGGCATCGAATATGACGGCCGCGCCCGTGGGACGCTGCAACTCTTCCGCACGCAAAAGCAGCTCGACGGCATCGGCAAGGACATCGCCGTGTTGAAGAGCGATGGCGTGCCGTTCTCGGTGCTCGACGCGGCAGGCTGCATCGCGGCGGAGCCGGGTCTCGCGCATGTGCGGGAGAAGATCATCGGCGGGCTGCAATTGCCGCATGACGAGACGGGCGACTGCTTCAAGTTCACCAACGAACTGGCCAAGCGAGCCGAAGCGCTCGGCGTCGTCTTCCGCTATGGCGTCGATATCCTCGACGTCCGCACCGAGGGCAAGCGCATAGTCGCCGTCAGGACGAGTGCGGGCGAAATCTCTTCGGATGCGTTTGTCGCGGCGATGGGCAGTTATACGCCGAAACTGGTGAAGCCGCTCGGGCTGCGCGTGCCAGTCTATCCGGTCAAGGGTTACTCGATCACGGTGCCGATCGTCGACGAGAGCCGCGCCCCCGTCTCGACCGTCATGGACGAGACGTACAAGATCGCGATCACCCGCCTCGGCGACAGGATCCGTGTCGGTGGCATGGCAGAGATCGCCGGCTTCAATCGCGACCTGCCGCCGTCCCGCAAGGCGACACTGGTTTACTCTGTGGAGGATCTGTTCGGCGGCGCCGGCGACCAGTCGCAGGCGAGCTACTGGACCGGCCTGCGCCCGATGACGCCGGACGGCACGCCGGTGATCGGCCGGACCGAGTTCAGCAATCTCTACCTCAACACCGGCCACGGCACGCTAGGCTGGACCATGGCCTGCGGATCGGGACAGTTACTGGCCGATCTGATCGACGGCAAGAAGCCGGATATCCAGTCGAACGATCTCGGCCTTGCGAGATATGAAGGCCGCCGGGCCGCTTGAAGCGCGCATCGTGCGGCATCAAGAGATGGGACGGCGGGGCATCCCGCGCCGTCCCGAAAGCCTGTTGGCCGAGCCCGAAGCGTCGAATGCGACAGCGCTCCGACGCCAGAGGCCGCTAGTAGCTGGTCCCACCGGTCGCGCCGGAGCCCTGCGGTGTCATCGCGCCACCTTGCGGCGTCATAGCTCCATGAGACTTCATCGAGGTGTGATGACCCATCGGTTCGCACCGCCACACATGCCTCCCCTTCTCCATGACCCGCATCGGCTCCGAGCCGGACTTGCAGCTCAGGCCGTGGCCCGAAGCGGCCGATGCCATAGGAGCGGCAGCGGTGAGAGCGAAGAGAGCCATCGCCGAGGCGGCCGCGAGAGCAAATTTCCGGTTCATGATCTTCCTCCAATTCTGCCGGACCCGCGCCGCACGCTTCAGGCGTGAAGCGTCGCCGGCCTGGTGGAGGAACTGGCGCACAGTCACGGGAAGGCAACTTCCGCTCGCCGGACGGAGGCGCATGGGCCGACCGGGATTGGCGAAGCTCGATCTCCCCGGTAACCGAGCCAGTCTGGCGCAGTTCGGGAAAAGTCAGGCGTTTCAGAGCGTTACCAGGCACTGGACCGCCCATCGCCGCGGCGCAATTACTGCCAGAAGCCTCGGATGTCCGAAGGGTTAAATTTCGGACATCTTCATCAGCGACCACTTTTATGCGCTTAAGGGAGACGCGTTGCCCCAGACGGGCCGCTCAGCCAAATTACCGGCGCGCCGCCTCGCGGCCCGAGAGCAGCAGCAGGGCCAGGATCAGCGTGCCGAACAGGATGCTGCGCCAGCCGGGCGAGGCGTTGACCACCGTGATCAGCGCCGTGATCGTCACCAGCAGGATCGCGCCGGGGATCGAGCCGGCATAGGTGCCGAGCCCGCCGAGGATCGAGGTTCCGCCCAACACGACGGCGGCGATCGAGGCGAGCAGGTAGGGATCGCCGATGCCGACATAGCCCTGCCCGTTCATGCCGAGCACGATGATACCGGCGAGCCCCGACATGAAGCCGCTGATGCCGTAGACGGCCATGGTGGTGCTGGCGATCGGCACGCCGGAGAGCTTGGCCGCCAGCGGCCCGGCGCCCATGGCGAACAATCGCGCGCCGAACGGCGTCGCATGCATGACGACCAGCACCACGATCGAAACGACTACCCAGACGAGGATGCCGGCCGGAATTCCGAACGGCCGCGCATTGCCGACCCAGCTGACCAGCGGGTTGGCGGCGGTAACGGCGCTGCCGCCGGCGATGATGATCAGCAGCCCCTGCAGGAAAGTCGCCATCGCCAGCGTCATAATCATCGGATGCACGCGCAGCAGCGCCACGCCAAGGCCGTTGACGAGGCCGATCGCCGTCGTCATGGCGAGCACGGCGAGGATCGGCGTCAGGCCGGTCGGGTCGGCGTCGATCGCGAACAATGGCAGGCCCACGGCGGCCACCGTGACGATCGCCGCGACGGAGAGATCGATACCTCCGGCGATGACCACAAAAGTCTGCCCGGCCGCGACGATGCCGATGACGGCGGCAAGCTCGACCAGATAGCGCAGGTGCCCGTAGGCTCCGAAGCCGCGCGTGACAAAACTGGCGACGATCCAGACCAGAGCGACGATGGCAAAGGTCAGGAACGGCCGGCTGGTGACAATGGCCAGGAGGCGGGATCGGGACAGGAAAGCGGCGTCGCGAATGCTCATCGGGCCCTCATGCGGAATTGGGGAATCGCGACCGCGCCGATGATGATCAGGCCCTGCGCCACATATTGCGCGACCGGCGTGAAGCCGAGGAAGAACATCACCGAGATCATCAGGCTGAGCAGCAGGCTGCCGGCGAGCGCGCCGCGCATGGTGCCCTGGCCGCCGAGGAAACCGATGCCGCCGAGAACTGCCGCGGCGATCGAGTTCAGCGTGAACGAATTGCCGATGATCGGATCGCCCGAGCCGGTCTGCGCCGCCACGAACAGGCCTGCGCCGGTGCAGAGCAGGCCGCTGATCGCGTAGGCTGCGATCCGCGCGGCATCGACCGGCACGCCGGAGCGATAGGCGCCGACCGGGTTCTCACCGGCCGCGTAGAGGCTGAGGCCGAGCGGCGTTGCCAGATAGAGTTTCCAGAGCAGCACGACGACGACCAGCACGCCAAAGGCGGCGGGCGTGTTGCCCGCGAGCAGGTCCGAAAGCCAGGGCGGGATCGCACCGCCCGGTCGCGGCAGAACCAGCAGCGCCGCGCCAGCGATGATGAACGAGCCGGCCAGCGTCACGACGATCGCCGGCAGGCGCAGTTTTACGACGATGACGCCCGTCACCGCGCCGATACCGAGCCCGACGAGCGAGACCAGCGCCGCGCCGCCGGCAACGCCGAGCGGCCCGGTCATGGTGGTGGCGGCCAGCACCGCGCCGAGGCTGACTAGCGCGCCGATGGCGAGGCTGATGCCGCCCGTCAGCATCAAGATCGCCTGCGCCATGGCAACCAGCGCGAGCGGGAACCAGCTCTGGGTGAACTTGGCGAAGCCGGAACCGGTGAACAGGCCATGGAACAGGAAGCCATAGGCGACCATGAAGGCCAGCACGACGACGAACAGACCGCGCACGCCGATATTGCGCTTGGCCTGGATCGCCCAATAGAGCGAGCCGAACCTGGCCGTGGAGGAAACCGATGCGTGGCTCATGCCGCCTGCCTCTCGCGTTCGGCGCCCATCGCGGCGGCGACGATCGCCTCCTCGCTCAGATCACCGCGCTCCAGCAGGCTGACGATCCGCCCGTCGCGCACGACGGCGACGCGGTCGCAGAGATGGACGAGCTCCGGCGTATCGGAGCTCAAAAGCACGACCGCCTTGCCGGAAGCCGCGAAGGCGCGAAGCATCGCGTAGATCTCCCGCTTAGTCTCGACATCGACGCCGCGCGTCGGATCGTTCAAAAGCAGCACGGAAGGGTCGAGCGGCATCCATTTCGCCAAGGCGACCTTCTGCTGGTTGCCACCGGACAGCGCCTGGGCAGCACGACCGAGATCGCCCTTGATGGCGAATTGCAGCGCCAGCCCCATCGCCGTCTCGCGCTCCTTCGCGCGGCTGCGCAATTTCAGCGCGGGCATGCGGGCAAAGGAGGGCAGCATCAGGTTGGTGACGATCGGATGGATCAGGTGCAGCCCCTCGCGCTTGCGGTCGGCCGGCACATAGGCGAGCCCGCGCGAATTGGCCTGGGGTACATTGGAGGGAAGCCCCGACGCATCGTTGATCACCGCCGACGCGGCCCTTGCGGGGATCGCGCCATAGAGGCCAAGCAGCAGGTCTTCCTGTCCCTGCCCGACCAGGCCGCCAATGCCGACCACCTCGCCGGCGCGGACCTCGAGATCGACATCCTGCATGAGCCCGGCTGAGAATTTTCCCACCGATACCGCAATGCGCTCGGTCCGGGTGCTGTCCCAGCGCGGAAACAGGTCGCCGGGATCGCGTCCGACCATCAGCCGCACAAGCCCGGCCGCGGTGACGCCTTCGAGCGGGCGATCGGCGGTACAGGTGCCGTCCTTCAGCACCGTGACGTGCTGGCAAAGCTGCATCACCTCGTCGAGGCGGTGCGAAATATAGAGAATGGCGATGCCCTCGCCGCGCAGCTTTTCCAGCAATGCGGTCAGGATACGCGTCTCGGTGGCCGAGAGCGACGAGGTCGGCTCGTCGAGGATCAGCACGCGCGGCTTGCGATAGAGCGCCTTGGCGATCTCGACCATCTGGCGGCGGCCAAGCGACAGTTCGCCGACCGGCGTCGCGAGCGGCTCATGCAGGCCGACGAGGTCGCAGGCCGCCTTCGCCCGGGCCGCCAGCGCCGCATAGTCGACCAGCCCGAAGCGGCGTGGATAGGCGCCGAGGCCGATATTCTCCGCGATCGACAGCGAGTTGGTCAGGCTCAGTTCCTGCTGCACGACGGCGATACCGGCGCGGCGTGCTTCCGGCGGGCTGTGGCGGCTGACCGCCCTGCCGTCGATCTCGATGGTTCCGCTGTCCGGACGCAGGGCGCCGGACAGCAGATTGATCAGCGTGGACTTGCCCGCGCCATTCTCGCCGAGCAACGCATGGATGCGGCCCGGCTCGAGAGAGATCGACACCGAGCGCAGGACGGGATTGCCGAAGAAGGCCTTCGACACCCCGCGCGCGGCGAGGATGGGCGCGGACGACACCACGACGACTAGCCTTACTTCTGGGCCAGGAGCTTGGCGAAGAGATCGCGGTCATACGGCGAGAAGATGTAGCCGTCGGCCGGGAAATCCTTGGCGCGGGCCAGGTACTCGTCGATGTTGGAATTGTCGATGACCGGCAGCGGGATCTTGACGAACGCCGGAACATCCTTGCCTTCCAGCGCCTGCACGGCGGTGTAGGCGGCAAACGCACCCAGCCAGTTCGGCTGCATCGTCGCCCAGCTCTTCAGGCCCTTCTCCTTCCAGAGTTCCAGGAACTGGCGGGCGTTCTCGCCGGTAATCGGAACCTGCTCGCGGCCCTGCTTGTCGAGCGCCAGCACCGCGCCGGCCGAAAGCGCACCGCCGAAGGAAAGGATGCCGTCGATCTCGGGATTGGCGAACAGCAGGCTGGTGACGGCCTCCTGCGCCGGCGCGACATTATAGGCGGTGTTGGTCTCGGCCAGGATCTGGATGTCCGGATTGGCCTTGAGCAGGTCGTTGCCGCCGGCGCGACGATCGTCGCTGACGGAGACGCCGGCCGGGCCGTTCAGGATCAGGATCTTGCCCTTGCCGCCGAGCGCGTCGATCATGAACTTGGTCGCCTGCTCGCCCCATTGGTGCGAGTCGGTATTGACCTTGGCGGTCACGTCATTGGTGTCGACCAGGCTGTCGAAATTGATGATGGCGATGCCCTTGGCGCAGGCGTCGGCCAGGACGCGGGCCGGAGCCGTCGAGGAACCAGCAATCAGGATGATGCCGTCGACATCGGCGTCGATCATCGACTGGATCTGCTGGATCTGGACGTTGGCGTCGCCCTGCGCGTCGGTGACGACGAGCTTGTCGACCAGACCTTCCTTCTTCAGCTGCTCGACCTCGGCTTCGATCGTGCCCTGGGTCTGCTTCATCCAGGTCGGCACCGAGTAGATGTTGGCCCAGCCCAGCGTATAGGGCGCCTTGCGGTCACCCTTGATGCAGTTGGCGGCGGCGTCTGCTTGCGAGGCACCAAGAACGTTCACAAGGATACCGAGGCCGAGGACGCTTGCGGATGCAAAAAGCGAAGACTTCTTCATGTTGTTCCCCTGGAAGGTTTTGCCTCGACGCGCAGGGAAACGACAAGGCAGTACACCGCCGTCGCCAGGACGCGGCCTTTCTGCCAATCGCCGTGAACGCTCCGCCCGGGCTCCCATTATTTGTCCGATATACTAGACACGTCGCCTGTATATCGGACAAGATGAAGGCTAGTCTGAGCCACGAAATCTTGCAAGGGTCTTGCGAGGGGCCGATCCAATCCGAACAATCGGGCATCTCATGACGGAATCTGCGACTCTGGAAAGAATTCTGCCGGGGACAGCTACGGCAGCCGTCCGCGAACGAAAGCGCGGCATCGATCGTGTCATCATTCTTCTGGAGGCGTTGTTCCGGCAGCGCGCGCCGATGCGCGTCGGCGACATCGCCCGGCTGATCGGCGCGCCGCGCTCGACCACCTACGAGATCGTCAATCGCCTGCTCGAAGCGGACATGCTGGAGACCGTCGGCACCGACGGCCACGTCTATTTCGGCCGCGCCATGCACCTGTTCGGCTGGGCCTACAGCCACCACAACGCGCATTATCCGCGCATCATCGAGACGCTCGATCGCCTCGCCGCCGAATCCGGAGAAACCGTCCAGCTCTGCAGCCTGCGCGGCAACAAATATGTCGTGCTCGATTGCCGCGATTCCGCCGGCCCATTCCGCATATCCAGCCAGGTCGGCGTCGAAGTGCCGATCCCGTGGACCGCATCGGGAAGGCTGCTGCTAAGCCATATGGACGATGACGCCGTTCGCGCCTTTATCCCGCCGGAGGATTACCGGCTGCCGGACGGCCGGATGCTCCCGCAGGACGAATTCCTTGCCGCCATCGCACTCGCGCGCCAGCAGGGCTACAGCGAAAGCGCGGCGCTGGCCGACCGCTTCACCTGGTGCCTGGCGGCGCCGATCCTAGACGGGCGCGGAGCGATGACGCTGACGCTCTGCTTCGTGCTGCCGGTCGATACGCCGGAAGCTCGTCGCATCGAGTTGCTGGCGCTCTTGCGCGAGCGCGCCGCCAGCCTCGATCTCGTCGGCAACTAGCCGTCTCACGGCGGTTCCCTTCCTGCCGCCTACTCTCCAGGCCAGCGCTTCACTCTGGACGCCGGGCACGTATTCGGAGAGAGCTCGCTGGCACCCGTTGCTCTCTCGCGGCCACCGCTGTAAAACGATTTTCCGTAAATCGTTTTTTTGGTCGTAACGAGCGAACCGGAGCCGCCGCGTGACAACCAAGCCAGCCTCCATTCGAGACGTGGCCGAGCGTGCAGGCGTTTCTCCCGCCACTGTCTCCAACGTCCTTGGCGGGCGCAAGCCGGTTAACGCGGCGCTTGCCGAGCGGGTTCGCGAGGCGGCGCGCTCGCTCGGCTACGAGGCCGACCGGGCCGCGTCGCTTCTGCGCACGGGCAAGGCGCGCATCATCGCCGTGCTCGTCCCCGACCTCGACAATCCCTTCTTCACCTCGGTCGTCTCCGCCATCGAAACGAGCCTGCGCGACCAGGGCTACGAAATCATCGTCGCCAGCTCGAACGGCAGCGAGGCAACCGAGCTATCCCGCCTTTCGGCCATGCTCGCCTGGCGCCCGGCCGGCTTTGTCGTCCTCCCCTGCTCCGACGACTTTCCGGCTCGATCACGGATCGAGCAGGCGAAAATTCCCTATGTCATCGCCGACCGCATCACCCGCGCCCCGACGGCCGACACGGTATCCGTCGACAATGAGGACGCCGGCGCGATCGGCGCGCGCCACCTGATCGAGAACGGCCACCGCAACATCCTCGTCGCCGCCTCGGTGCTCGATCTCGGCAATATTCGCGAGCGCTGTGAAGGGGTCGCCGCCGTCCTGGCGCAACAGGGGCTCGCCGCCAGCCGCATCGAGACAGGCGGCGATTTCGAGACGGCATCCGCCCGGCTTTCGCGCTGGCTCGACGACAACACGCCGCCGACCGCCATCCTCGCCCTGACCAATTTCACCACGCTGGGCGTGCTCGCGGCGCTGGCCGAACGACAGATCGCCATTCCGCAATCGATCTCGCTGATCGGCTTCGACGATTATGCCTGGATGCGGGCGCGCGCCACGCCGCTGACCGCGATCAGCCAGCCCGTGCAGGAAATCGGCGAGGCGATCTGGGCGAGGCTGAAGGCGCGGATCGAGGGCGATACGTCCCCGCCCGCGCATATCCAGCTCAAATGCACGCTGAAGGTCCGCGCCTCGACGGCCAGCCTTTCACCAACGGACTCGTTTTCAACCGGGGCCGTTTGAGCCCCATCCATACGAGGGAGGAAGAACCATGAAGAACAAGCTCGGCGTTCACGCGCAGGTCTGGGTCGGCGGCTGGAGCCATGAGGAAGCGGCGCGCGCGATCGCCAGCACGGCCGCGATCGGCTACGACTACATTGAAGCGCCCGCGCTCGATCCGTCGCTGATCGACATCGACTTCACCCGCAGGGAACTGGAGAAGAGCGGGCTCGGCATCACGACCTCGCTTGGCCTCGACGACAGCTGCGATATCTCGTCGGGCGACGCCGGCAAGAAAGCCCGCGGCGAGGCGCATCTGATGCAGGTGGTGAAGACCACGCGCGATCTCGGCGGCACGCATATCACCGGCATTCTCTATTCCGGCTTCCAGAAATATTTCACCGCCGCCACACCGGAAGGCGTCGCCGGCGCTGTCGAAGTGCTTCAGCGCGTCGCGGAAGAAGCCGCCAAGAGCAACATCACCCTCGGCCTCGAAGTGGTAAACCGCTACGAAACCAACGTCATCAACACCGCCGCGCAGGGCGTCGAGCTCTGCAAGCGCGTCGGCATGGCTAACGTCAAGGTTCACCTCGACTGCTACCACATGAACATCGAGGAAGCCGACGCCGAGCGAGCGATCATCGATACCGGCGATTATCTCGGTTATTTCCACACCGGCGAGTCGCATCGCGGCTATCTCGGCACCGGCTCGATCGACTTCACCAAGATTTTTCGCGGTCTGGTGAAGGCGAACTATCAGGGTCCGATCTGCTTCGAATCCTTCTCCTCGGCCGTCGCCGGCGAGCCGCTGACCGGCATCCTCGGCATCTGGCGCAACCTCTGGACGGATTCGACCGATCTTTGTCGCCACGCGATGGAGTTCACGCAGGCGCAGATGCACGCCGCGCAGCAGGCCCAGGCCATCAACACCCGCGTCGACTGGTAGCTGGCAAAGTCATCAACGAACCGGCTCGGCGCGCCCGCGCGCCGGGCCTTGCCGGCAAACGAGATGGACAGCGAGCCCCAAAATCGCTGCTTTGCCGGACTCCGCGTCGGGATCGGCACATTCGATTTCGACCAGACCTGTCCCCGAAACCATGACGGAAAGGCAGATTTCCATGCCGTCGACGAGTGACATTCCTCAACGGCATCATGGCAAAATATACAGCATTTCAAATAGAAATTCCTAAATCGTATGTCTATCCATTTGATACGGCGTCATCGCCTAGCTAACACAACTACGGCAGACTTAGAGAGAGAATCGAGATGGCCTTGACTCTCCACCTCGAAAGATTAGCTTGAAATTGTCCTGAATTTTAAACGACCAATTGGCGCTACGCCATTTGCATAGGGACTGACAACCAAAAGGACGAACCGACCAGAACGCATGTACCGGATCCAGTGAGAACGCCTCGGGGGGCTCCATTGCAGATCTTCAGACAATCCGTTCGCGCGGCAGAAGCACGCCCTGAACCCGGCGTCGTGGCATGACGACGCCGCAGCCAATCCTGGTGACGGGCGGCGCCGGCTTCATCGGCAGCCACACCTGCAAGCAACTGGCAGCCCACGGCCACCTCCCCATAGTCTTCGACAATCTCTCGCGCGGCCACGGTCGAGCCGTTCGCTGGGGACCGCTGGTCGTGGGCGACATTCGCGATTCCGCAGCGCTCGATAGCGCAATCCTCAACCATCGCCCCCGCGCAATCATCCACTTCGCCGCCCTCGCCTATGTCGGCGAGTCGGTAACGGACCCTGCGGCGTATTATTCGAACAATGTCGCCGGAACGCTCGCGGTGCTGGACGCCGCCCGAAGGGCCGGCATTGACCAGCTCGTCTTCTCCAGCAGCTGCGCCACCTATGGCGTGCCAGACACTTTGCCGGTCACGGAAACCGCGCCCCAGATTCCCGTCAGCCCCTATGGCCGCACCAAGCTGATCTGCGAGCAGATCATCCGGGACTATTCCCGCGCCTACGGCGTTCGCTATGGGATCCTTCGCTATTTCAACGCCTGCGGGGCCGACCCCGATGGCGAGCTCGGCGAGTGGCACGCACCGGAAACCCATCTCGTTCCGCGCATCCTGATGGCGGCCAACAGCGTCCTGCCCTGTGTCGAAATCTTCGGCAACGACTATGCGACGCCGGATGGAACCTGCGTCCGGGATTATGTCCATGTCACCGACCTGGCACAGGCTCACCTTCTGGCCGTCGACCATCTTGGACGCGGCGGCGAAAGCTTTGCCGTGAACATTGGTTCGGGCCAGGGGATCTCGGTCCTGGCGCTTGTGAATGCCGTCTCGCGCAGAACCGGCAGATTGGTTCCGATCGTGGCGCGACCGCGGCGCGAGGGCGACCCACCGATCCTCTATGCCGATCCCACGCTGGCGCGACGCACCCTCGGCTTCTCGGCCAGGTTTTCAGACATCGACACCATTCTCGCAACGGCTGCGGCGACGCTCGCCTCGCCTGGTCGGCCAGCCGGCCGAAGGGAACACCCGACGACAAGGCATTTCATTCCACCCCGAAAATCCCGGGATAGGGCCGTCTTTGAACACAACGTTGCAGGTGAGTGATGGATCGGAACCTGAATGGGACGGCGCGCCAACAGAGCCTCGAAAACGGCTTTGCTTCACCTGCCCGCGAAGGACGTCGCGCCCGGCAAGCCACCCGCGACTACCGGGCCAAGCGCGGCTTCGATCTGGTCGCCGCGACGCTGTTCTTCCTTCTGCTCTTGCCGGTTGGAATCGTCGTTGCCGGATTGATCGGGATGAGCGGCGGCCCCATTTTCTTTCGCTCGCCACGCATGGGGATGAGCCGTCGCCCGTTCCAGATGTACAAGTTTTGCACAATGGTGCCCGACGCCGATCGCCGGCTGGAAGCTCATTTGGCGGCCGATCCCCAAGCCAGACTCGACTACGCCAAGCGATACAAGCTCAAGGTGGACCCGCGTGTCACGCGCCTCGGCGGCCTGCTGCGCAAGTTCAATCTTGATGAACTGCCCCAGTTGATCAACGTTTTCAGGGGCGACATGAGCCTGATCGGGCCGCGGCCGCGCCTGCTCCGCGAGATCGAAGAGGCCGGCAGATACAATACGCGCCGCTTCGAGGCGTATTATCTCTGCCGCCCCGGCATGACCGGCCTGTGGCAGGTCTCCGGACGCTCCGAGACGGACTATCATGCTCGAGGCCGCCTCGACGCGCTTTATGTGAGGCAGATGAGCCCCATGCAGGATCTGTCGATTCTCGCGAAGACGATTCCCGTCGTTTGCCTGGGCCGGGGCGAGTACTGAACCTCGCTGGATGGAACCCGAGGCCGGGCCGCACCTCCCCTTCGACAGCCTAAGGCGTCGACACCTTGAGGCCGACGAGCCCGAGGATGATCAGGGCGACACTGGCGATGCGAAACAGCGTCGCGGCTTCACCGAGGATGAAAATGCCGACGCAGAAAGCCCCGACAGCGCCGATGCCGGTCCAGATCGCATAGGCGGTCCCGAGCGGCAGCGATTTCATCGCCACGGAAAGCAGGCCGAAGCTGATGATCATAGTGATGATCGTGATGATCGTCGGTGTGAGCTTGGTGAAGCCGTCCGAGTGCTTCATCGTCGAAGCCCAGATGACTTCGAACACACCCGCGAGGAGAAGATAAACCCAGGCCATCAGGCCCTCCATAAAAGGGCCGGGCCGTCCCGGACATTGTTCCCGATAGGGGGAGGTCGTTCCTCGAGATCCAGATATACGCATCCCCGGGCCTTACGACAAGGACATCGGCATTCCTGACCGCAGCCAAAGTGAGGTCGGCCTTCGCGGACGTATTCGGCTTGGCCAACAAGCGCAGCGGAATGGGCGACTCCCCGGCATCGGTTCTGTCAGTGAAACTGGCGCACCTCGACCGGCGCGCGACAGGCGATGGCTGCCTTGCGCCCCCACGCCAGCGCTTCGTCCAGGCTCGCGACTTCCAAAACCCACAAGCCGCCTATGTGCTCCTTCGCCTCCAGATACGGCCCGTCCGTGATGTGCACATGACCATCGGGCTTCACCCGAAGCGACTTCGCGCGGCCCGCCGGTTGCAAGCCGCCAACGAAAACCCTGACACCGGCAGCCATCATCTCTTCATTGAGGGCATCGATATCGCTGGCCATAGCCTCGTCCTCGGCCACAAACGGATCGTAATCGTCAGGGTGGTGGATCGCGACCAGATACTGCGCCATGGGTTCCTCCTGTGACGGTTTCCGGACGGGCTTGTGCCCGCCTTCGCCATATTGACGGAGAGACGAACTGGAATTCGACAAATCGTCCGGAGTTTTTTTTCAAATCGCTCGGGGAGACCGGCGCAAGGAGGTCGGGCGCTTCGGCTGCGACTTCCGCACCGTTGGTGTCAGCGATGCGCCGCATGTCGGTCGTTGGATGTGGTTGGCTCACTCCCAAAAGCTGACACCATTGGTATTCGCCGGGCCGGCAGTGTGCCGGAAACAGACTATGTGACCGATCCCAGAAATGGATCACATTCAATCCTGCGTCCCTGGCTGAACACAGCTATGGCCGGGAATTGTGAAGCCAGGCTTCAAGACCCATGCCGGCATTTACATCTAATCACCGGATACCCTCTCAACTATCTTCCTCGGTAAGCCAAGAGACTGAGAAGGATAGGTAATTTGCACTTTCGGCGACGGCCCACTGCTGCCTTTTTCCCATCGGTGATCAAGTTCGCCTCAACCGAAGTGATGGTCGAGCCATGGGGGGAACCCAGGCTTCTGACAGTCCACGAGCGGAGCAGTCTCGCCGCCGGCGGCACCTATCCGCTCAACGCCGCTCCTCATGGGAACGATGCGGCGACGCCAAGCTAGTGCTCCGAACGACGATCGGCTGCCGGGCAACACCTACTTCCTGAACCGTCTCGAGACCGCATGAGGTCTCCCGATCCATGCCGAGATGAAGCTGAATCGGCCGCCAGCGCGGATGGCCAATGCCGCGCACCTCTCGCTTCCTCCGAACAAAGACTGGATTTCAACAATGCACGACGAAGTCATCAATACGAAAAGGCGGGAATTCCTTGGCGCCTCCGCGCTGATTATCTCCGGTGCAGCCTTGGGAATTACGTCCATGACCCATGCAGTCGCGGCCGACTACAAGCAGAATCCGTTTACGCTGGTCTATGAAGGCGCCATCACCAAGAACGAGCCGGGCAAGGTCAATATTCATCCGGTCAACTACAAGCTGAATGACCTGCCTATCGTTGCCAATGTCTACACGCCAGCAAACTACGATCCGAGCCAGAAATATCCGGCGATCGTCGTGGCGCACCCCAATGGTGGCGTGAAAGAACAGGTCGCCGGCCTGTATGCTCAGCATCTCGCCCAACAGGGCTACATCGCCATCGCTGCGGATGCCGCCTACCAGGGTGGCAGCGGCGGCCAGCCGCGCCAAATGGACAAGCCCGCCTATCGCATCGAGGACATCCACGGCATGGCGGATTTCATCACCCGCTATCCGGGTGCGGATGCCGATCGCCTTGGCTTGTTGGGCATCTGCGGTGGCGGTGGCTATTCGTTGGCTGCCGGAAAGACCGACAAGCGCTTCAAGTCCATTGCGACCCTGAGCATGTTCAACTCCGGCCGGGTCCGTCGCAACGGCTATATGGATTCGCAGTTGGCGACGATCCAAGACCGCCTGCTGCAGGCATCGCACGCCCGCGCCCAGGAGGCGGCTGGCGGTGCGGTTACCTATGTCGGCGACGTACAGCTGACCGACGAGCAGATCGCTGCCTTGCCGTTCGAACTCTATCGCCAGGGGCTCGTCTACTACGGCAGAACCCACGTCCATCCCAACTCGAATGGTCGATACACCACGAGCAGCTTGCTGGATTTGATGCGCTGGGATGCCACCGATCAGATCGAGCTGATCGACAAGCCGCTGCTGATGATCGCCGGAAGCAAGGCCGACAGCCTGTACATGAGCGAGGCTGCCTTCGCCAAGTCCACCGGCACGACGGACAAGGAACTCTTCAAGATCGACGGCGCTACCCACATCGAAACCTACTGGGTTCCCGAATATGTCGACGCCGCGATGGGCAGGCTGACGCCGTTCTTCGCCCGCACCCTTGTGTCTGGCCGCTCATAGCCAGTGCCCGAACCTCGTCCGGTTCGCCAATACCCAGGAGCTAAACATTGAAGACATCAACCCGAATTCTGTTCGTCACAGCGAGCCTGCTTCTCTGCGGAGGTACCACCATGGCTATGGCACAAGGCCAAACTCCGGCCGCGTCCGACGCGGCTCCTGCCGCGCAACCGTCGCGCGCGCAGCAATTGATGGGCGCCACCGCCCCGAAGCTCGCCGAACTGACGGATGACGTTCTCTATGCCGACATCTGGGAGCGCACAGACCTGTCGAAACGAGACCGCAGCCTGGTGACCGTCACCGCGTTGATCGCCCTCAATCGCCCTGACCAGCTTCGCTCCCATCTCAAGCTCGCGCGCCAGAACGGCGTCACCAAGGAAGAGCTGGTGGAGACGATCACCCACATGGCGTTCTACTCCGGCTGGCCGAGCGCCGTGTCGGCTGTCGCGATCGCCAAGGAAGTCTTCGAGGACTGATGCGACGCAAACCCGGCTCGCACAGCCAATCCCCGTACGGACAGACGCAGAGGCGATCATGAAGAAAATTCTATTGGCTGCCGCCCTTCTCGGCGGTGCGGCCCCCGCGCTTGCCAGCGGCGAGGTCGTCGTTACCAGCGCCGGCTCACAACCTTCGAGCGCCGGGGCGCCTGAAAACTTCACCGGCGCGGTACGCGTGGATGACAGGTTCCGGGGGACCGAGCCGTCACGCATCGGCGGCGCAACCGTGACCTTCACGCCCGGCGCCCGCACCACCTGGCATACGCACCCGCTCGGACAAACGTTGATCGTGACGGCCGGCGTCGGTCTGGTCCAGCATTGGGGTGGTCCGGCGCAGCAGATCCGGCCCGGCGACGCCGTCTGGATTCCGCCCGGCGTCAAGCACTGGCACGGCGCGACACCGACCAACGGCATGAGCCATATCGCGTTCTCCGAAGCGCTGGATGGCAAAACCGTCGACTGGATGGAGCACGTCTCCGACGAACAATATTCGAACTGAGCACCGACCCTATCCAGGCATGGGCTCGCGACAGTCCAGCGACGCCCATGCCAATCCATTCCACTATCCCGCGGGGCCATACGTGAAACGAATTGCCTATACATTCTGCCTGGCCATGCTGAGCGGAGCGGCGGTCCTTGCCGTTGGATGGCAGGTGCATGCCGAGCCCAATCGGGTTCAGTTTCCGAACCTCGACGAACTCGTCCACTACACCACCGTCCGGCGCGGTAACGTGACAGAGCACATCATGACGACGCCCGCCGCGATCGAGGCGGTGAAGCAAGGCAATCCCATCCCGCCGGGCACGCATTTCGTGCTCGTCGACCACCGGGATGGCGAGCTCTATCGGTACTTCGTCATGGAGCGGGGCGCGGGCTGGGGCGACGACTACGAGGAAGGCCGCCGTACGGGCGACTGGCAGTTCCAATGGTTCTGGCCCGATCGATCGATCAGTGTCGATGAGAATACCGCCCGGTGCCAGTCCTGTCACAGCAGCCAGGCGAGCAGCGACTATCTCTTCACCGGCTATCGCATCCCCCGCTTCGACGGCACCCCGGTCGAATGATGCGGAAAGCGGATCGTTGAAAAAGGCATTCATCCTGCGGCTGGTGCTGGATCTGTTTGCGGCCGGGCTGCTTCTGTTCGGGCTATCCTATTGGTGGCTCGGCAACACGGCACACGAACTGGCAGGAACGCTTCTGTTCCTGCTGGTCATCGTGCACAATTTCTGCAACCGCCGTTGGTATGGCGCGGTTGCCAACACCCCAAAACACGCGCGCGGCCTTTTCAACGTTGCGATCACCGCTGCCTTGTTGCTCGCCATGCTGGCGCTGCTCGGAACCAGCGTGCTGATCTCTCATGCGCTGTCCGGCCTTCTCTCGGCCTATGGCGGCTTCACCGTGCGCCAGATCCATACGCTGGCCGCCTATTGGGTTCTCGTCATCGTATCGATTCATCTTGGCCTGCGCTGGCCGATGATCATGGGCGTGGCGCGCAAGCTTGGCGGGATCACCAAGCCGAATTTTGGGCGGACGCTGATGCTGCGGGCCATCGCGATCGGCATGGCGATCCATGGCGTCTGGAGCTCGTTCGAGCTGGGGATCGGAACGAAGCTTTCGATGCGGATGACGCTCGACTGGTGGAATTTCGAGGAATCGGTAGCCGGCTTTTTCGTTCACTGCGTGGCGATTGCGAGCCTCTATATCTGTGCCACCTACTACGCCATGGGCTGGTCGCGAAGGGCGAGGTCAGGCACCGCGATAGCGGAGAACGTCCACCAGTAGGGCCATGGCCGGCGAGGGATGACGCCGGCTCGGATAATAAAGCTGGTAGCCGGGAAAGGAGGGACACCAGTCCTCCAGCACCCGCACCAGGCTCCCCTCGGCAATGTGCGAAAGCACCTGGTCTTCGGGGATGTAGGCCACGCCCAGCCCGTCCAGGGCGGATTGCAGGCGCATGCGCAGGCTGTTGAAGACGAGCTGACCTTCGCCCCGCACCTTGACCTCTCGACCGTCCTTTTCCAGGCCCCAGGCGAACAGGCCACCAAGCGTCGGAAAACGCGTGTTGATGATCCTGTGGTCCATCAGATCCTGCGGCGTCTTCGGTAGCGGGCGCTGCTCGAAATAGGCAGGCGATGCGACGATGGCCATCCGCATCTGCGGGCCGATCCGGACCGCGACCATGTCCTTCGCCACCTGCTCGCCCATCCGCACGCCGGCGTCGTAGCCGCCCGAAACGATATCGGTCAGGCCGGAATCGATGATGATCTCGACCTGAATATCCGGATGGTCCGGGAGAAAGCGCTTGAGCGCCGGTTGCAAGATGGAAATCGCCGGGTGTTCGCCCGCCGTGATCCGGACGGTGCCGGCCGGCTTCTCCCGCAATTCGCTCAAGGCCGCGAGCTCGGCTTCGATCTCCTCCAGGCGCGGCGCGAGGGTGCGAAGCAGCCGTTCACCGGCCTCCGTCGAGGCGACGCTGCGCGTCGTCCGGGTCAGAAGCCGGATCCCCAACCGCTCCTCGAGATTGCGGATCGTCTGGCTCAGCGCCGATGGCGATACGCCGAGCTTGGCCGCGGCGCGGGTGAAGCTGCGCTCGCGGGCCACGGCGGCGAAAACCGCGAGATCGTTGAAGTTCTCCATCGGGATTGATTAGCGCTCCTTAATGCCTCGTCCAAATTATAGCCGCTAATCGCAGACTTCCACAGGCCCTATGTTGGGGTTCATGGCGCCAGGCTCGACTTCCTGACAACCGGCGGGAAGTCGAAGGCTGGGCAAATCAGATTGATCTGGAAGGAACGGCACAGATGAGCAAAGACGGAATTTCGGCCATGGGTCGCCGCGGCTTCCTTGGGGCCGCCGCGACGCTGGCAGCCGCGCCCATCCTCGCCGGTGCCACTTCGCAAGCCCTGGCGCAGACGAACGGTGCGGATAGCCCCAACGCTCCCTCGTCCAGTGAACGCCGCAAGCTCGGAACGCTTGAAGTCTCCAGCATCGGCCTCGGCGTCCAGAACATGGCGCGGACCTACCAGACGACGGTCCCCTCCCGGCCGGAGATGATCCATCTCATCCGCGCCGCGCATGATCACGGTGTCACCTTCTTCGACACAGCCGAGGCCTATGGCCCGCATGAATGCGAGCGCATCCTGGGTGAGGCCATCGTGCCGTTCCGGGACAAGGTGGTGATCACCTCGAAGTTCGGCTGGAATATTGACCTGGAGACGGGCGAACGGCGCCCCGGGCTCAACAGCCGCCCGGAGCGCATCATGCTGGCCGTCGACGGTATGCTCAAGCGGCTGCGTACCGACCGCATCGACCTCCTGTACCAGCACCGCGTCGACCCGGAAGTTCCGATCGAGGACGTCGCGGGAGCCATTAAGGACTTGATGGATCAGGGCAAGGTCCTGCATTGGGGCCTGTCCGAGATGGGGCTCGACACATTGCGCCGCGCCCACAAGGCGCTGCCGGTGACGGCGGTCCAGAGCGAGTACTCGATGCTCTGGCGGGGACCGGAAGACAATGTGCTTGCCACCTGCGAGGAGCTCGGTATCGGCTTCGTGCCCTGGAGTCCGCTCGGGGTCGGCTTCCTGACGGGGGCGATCGATGCGCGGACGCGTTTTGCCGAGGGAGACATTCGCGGAATCGAGTCGCGCTTCTCGCCGGAGAATTTGCCGGCGAACCTCGCTCTCGTGAAACTGCTGGGCGATTGGGGCGACCGAAAACAGATGATGCGAGGGCAGATCGCACTCGCATGGCTGCTGGCCCAAAAGCCATGGATCGTACCCATCCCCGGCACGACGCAGATGGCGCATCTGCTCGACAACATCGGCGCGGCCTCGATCCGCTTCACGCCCGCCGAGATCGGCGAACTCAATGCGGCCGTGGCGGCGATCGAGATACGCGGCCAGCGCCTGCCGGACAGCGTCCTGGCGTTCTCGAACGTCGAAGCGCCCCCAAGGAATTGAAGGAGATATGGCGATGAAGCACAGAACCCTCGGAAATCTTGAGGTCTCGTCCCTCGGCCTCGGCTGCATGGGCATGACCGGCGTCTACGGCTCGGCCGTCGAGAAGACGCAGATGATCAAGCTCATCCACGATGCGCATGATCGCGGCGTCACTTTTTTCGATACGGCCGAGGCCTATGGCCCCTTCGCCAATGAGGAACTGGTCGGCGAAACGCTGCAGCCGATCCGCGACAAGGTCGTCATCGCGACCAAGTTCGGCTTCGACATCGATCTGGTGACCGGCGCGCGAAGCGGCGGCACCAACAGCCGTCCCGAGCATATCCGGGGGGTTGCGGAGGCAGCGCTGAAGCGCCTCAGGACGGACCGCATCGATCTCTTCTATCAGCACCGCGTCGACCCGGCCGTCCCGATCGAGGACGTCGCCGGCGCCGTGAAGGAGTTGATTGCCGAAGGCAAGGTCAAGCATTTCGGCCTGTCGGAAGCCGGGGTCCAGACCATTCGCCGGGCGCATGCCATCCAGCCGGTGACGGCGGTGCAGAGCGAATATTCCCTGTTCTGGCGCGGACCGGAAGCCGAGCTTCTGCCCGTACTGGAAGAACTCGGCATCGGCTTCGTGCCGTTCAGCCCACTCGGCGCCGGATTCCTGACCGGCAAGATCGATGAGACGACGACCTTCGAGAAGGGCGATTTCCGCAACATGGTGCCGCGCTTCTCGCCGGAGGCGCGCAGGGCCAACATGGCCTTGGTCGAGGTGATCCAGGGCGTCGCGGATCGCAAGCGCGCAACGCCGGCCCAGGTCGCGCTGGCATGGCTACTGGCGCAAAAGCCCTGGATCGTGCCGATTCCCGGCACGACCAAGCTGCATCGGCTGGAAGAGAACCTTGCCGCCGTCGACCTGCTGCTTTCGTCGGAAGATCTGGCCGAGATCGCCGACGCGCTGTCGACGATCGCCGTGCAGGGCGAGCGTCTGCCCGAGGCAGTGCTCAAGATGACCGGCCTCTGAGCGAACCCTGGTGGCAAGCGATGACCCCTGAGAATTTGACGAGACGGAAGATCCTCCTGTCGTCGCTGCTCCTGTCGCTTGCGGCGGGGGGAGCGACGACCGTCTCTGCGGCAGCGAAGCTCGCGGAGGGCAGGATGCTGGTGGCGTATTTTTCTCGCAGCGGGAATACGCGGGTTGTTGCCGGCAGGGTCAGCCTCGCCCTCGGCGCCGACCTGTTCGAGATCGAGCCGCAATATCCCTATCCGGTCGATTATTTCGAGACGGTGCAGCAAGCCAAAAGCGAAACGGAGCGGGGCTTTGAACCGCCCCTCAAGGCGATGGTGCCCGACTTCGCGCAGCACACGACGGTGTTCCTCGGTTTCCCGATCTGGGGAATGACCGCTCCGCCGGTGATCCGCTCCTTCCTCGCCAGGCATGACCTGGCGGGGAAGACGATCGTTCCGCTGGTCACGCATGGCGGATTCGGGCTCGGCGACAGTCTGGAAGTCGTTTCCCGGCATGCGCCGAATGCGAGCCGCGTGGACGGCTTTTCCATGCAGGCGCCCCAAGAACGCCAGACGATTGAAAAGGTCACGAAATGGCTTGATGTCCTGGAGCGCTAGTGACGTCGTCAACAGGGGACTCAATCGAGTCTCGCAAGATTTCCCGGTCTTCGGCCAACCTGGCCAACTTCATCATGCCGAGAACGACAGCCGGATCAGCTGGCTGTTCATCACGGCCTGCTGCCATTCAACAGCTCTGCCGTCGGATAGACGACCCAGCGCGGAAACGTCGAGCAGCGGCGCATTGTGAGGGCACGCAAGTAGTGCAGCCTCGTCATCCCGTGGCATGCGCGCGCCGACCGTAGTCGAGACGCGGTGGAGATCCCCCAACCCTTCTTCGCGCAGCAGCGGTGTAAACGCCCCCATGCGCGCAAGACGGTTTTCGAAGTCGGGAATGAGGTCGAACGGAAAATAGCGCGTGGTGAGGATGAACGGCACGTCGCCGCCGAGGATCACTGTCGTGTGGCGAAGCACGAGATTGCCTTCCACCAGTTCCAGCCTTTCCGCAACCTCTCCAACGGCGGCCTCGACGGCGCTCTGGATCACCCGAGAGGTGCTGTCCACGCCGAGACGGTCGAGCACGTCGCGGAACCGCGACACGGCATCGATCTCGTAGACGATGCCGTTCTCCATGACATAGCTGCCGCGTCCGTTGACGATGCGGATAAGGCCGTCCTGCGACAGGGCAAGATACGCTCGCCGCACCGTGTTGCGGCTGACGCCATGACTGGCCGAAAGCTCATGTTCTGTCGGCAGGCGTTGTCCCGGCGCATATTTGCGGTTGCGAATGCCGTCTCTCAGCTCGACGTAGAGCGCCTCCCACTGCGACTTCATGCGTTTCCCTGCCAGTTGCCGACCGGCTCGAAGCAATAGATCCGTCGATCAAATATGTCGATAGCTGTACCTACAGCTGTCATGCGTATTTCACAATCAGCCCCTATTCAGAACGGGCAACGGCCGAAGCGGATCGCGCTCCGCACGGTATCGACAACAACGGCATCCGAATGACGATTCTGTAGCAATCACGCATTCGCCGGGCGAACCGCTCCGCGAACCCGCATCACAAATTCAGGCAATGGATCGCAACCGGCCTTTCGCGGCCGGTGAGCGACGGCTGCCGCCCCGAACCGGAGATGACCATGAATCGCAGAAATCTTTTCCGCTCCACCATCGCCGCAGCGGCGCTGCTGGCCATGCCGGCCGCCGCCATGGCGGACACCAAACGGATCGACGTCTACATCACCGGCGATTCCAACATCATCAATTTCTGGAACAACATCATCAAGCCGGCCTACGAGAAGGCCAATCCGCAATACACGCTCAACGTGGTCAGCGCGCGCAACAACATAGCGCCGATCGTCGATCGTGCCCTTGCCGCGCTCGGCAGCAATGTCGACCCCCAGGTCGACCTCTTCGACGAGAATGATCCGAACTTGCCGAAGGGCGCTATCGAGAAGGGCCTCTGGGTCGATTTTACCAAGGCCGGCATCGCCAACTACGACAAGCTCAACCCGGTCACGATCGAGACCAAATACGGCCTGCCCTATCGCGGCACGCAGGTCGTGCTCGCCTACGACACCACCAAGCTGAAGCCGGAAGACGCGCCGAAGACCTGGGCCGAACTGGTCGCATGGATGAAGGCAAATCCGGGCCAATTCACCCACAACCGTCCCGACACGGGCGGTTCGGGCGGCAATTTCGTCCGCCGCGCGATCCACGAGGCCAACGGCCGCGACCCGTCGCTCTTCCGGATCGACAACTACGTCGCCGGCGACAGCGACAAGCTGCTTGCCAAGGGCTTTGAGCTCCTGAAGGAGATCGCGCCCTACACCTACGGACCCGGCTCCTACACTGGCGACAACATGCAGTCGATCCAGCTGCTCGCGCAGGGCGTGGTCACCATGGTGCCGGTCTGGTCCGACATGGCGCTGGACGCCGTCAACAAGGGCGTCCTGCCCGAGACCACCGGCTTCACGCAGCTGACCGACCTCGCCCTGGCCGGCGGCTTCGCCGACATGACCGTCCCGACCAATGCGGGCGACCTCGAAGCGACGATGAAGCTCGCCGACATCGTGCTGTCGCCTGAAATCCAGACCAAGGTCGTCACCGAGATCGGCGCGTTCCCGGCGATTTCGTGGGAATATCTCCCGCAAGACCTGGCCGCGAAATACGCTGCGATGCAGCCTGCCTCGATCCCGACCTTCCCCGGCGGTCCGTGGGTTTCGGCGATCAGCGACGGCTGGTTCCGCACCGTAGCGCCCCATGTCACGCGCTGAAGCCACAAGACAGGACGCGAAGGGGGGGAGGCTATTCGGCCTCCTCCTCATCGCCGCGCCCGTATCTCTGGTATTGTTGCTGATCATCTGGCCCGTAGCGCTGTCGGTCTTCGATACGCTCACCGTCGAAACGCCTTCGGGCGTCGCGCTGAGCCTCGACGCGTATCGCTTTTTCTTTTCCGATGGCTTCAGCCTGCGCAACCTGTGGATGACCATCCAGGTGGCCGCGATCTGCACCGTGCTGCTGCTCATCATCAGCCTCACCATCGCCCTCTACCTGCGCTTTTCCACGTCCCGGCTCACCGGATACATTCAGGCGCTGGCGCTGTTTCCGCTGTTCGTTCCTTCGATCCTGCTCGCCTACGCGCTGATCCGCACGCTCGGCCCGAACGGAACCGTGGACATCCTGCTCAACGCCGTCGGCCTGCCGAAGCTGGCATCTCCCTATCTGACGATCTGGGGGCCGATCATCGGACTGGTATGGGACAATCTTCCCCTGACGCTTCTGATCGTGCTTGCCGGCCTCGGCAACGTATCGAGCGCCTCGATCGACGCCGCTCGTGACGTCGGCGCCAACAGGGCGCAGGTGCTCCGCTACATCATCCTGCCGCGCATCCGCAGCACGCTGCTGGTCGCCGCGTCCTTCGTCGTTCTTGGCCTCTTTTCCGCGTTCACGCTGCCCTACCTGCTGGGTCCGGCGGTTCCGGAGATGATGGGACCGTTCATGCGCCGCACGATCATCGATGTCGACGACCCGTTGCAGGCGCGCACGCAGGCCGTCGTCAGCTTCATGATCTGCGCAGCCTTCGCCTACTTTTATGTGCGCTCGATTGCACGAACCCGCCGGGAGCAATCGTCATGAGCGTTCGCGAACTCCGCCAAGCGGGTCTGGCCGGCATTGGCTCTTCCCGCATCCGCGCCAACTGGGCCGGGATCGCCATTGCCGCCCTGCTCTCGCTCTTCATCCTGACGCCGCTCGTCAACGTCGCGATCTGGGCCTTCACCGAAGTATGGCGCTACCCGGCGGTGATCCCGCAGAAGTTCGGCTTCCGCTTCTGGGCCGATGTCCTGTCGCGCGGTGATGTGCACCTGGCGATGACGACGTCGCTGTCCCTGGCCGCGATCGTGACGGCATTGTCGGCTCTGATCTGCCTGCCCGCGTCCTACGCTTTCGCGCGCCTGAACTTTCCCGGTCGCAACCTGTTCTTCATGTCGTTCCTGACCGTCTACGCCTTTCCGAAGTTCGGCCTCTACATCACCATCGCGACGATCTTCCTGGGTCTCGGCCTCATCGGCAATTTCTGGGGCGTGGTGCTCATCCAGCTCGTCTCGACACTGATGTTCATGGTGTGGATACCTGTTTCCGCGTTCCAGAACGTTGACCGGCGGCAGGAAGAGGCCGCGCGCGATGTCGGGGCATCGCAACTGCGCGTGTTCTGGTCGATCACCCTGCCCCAGGTCCTTCCCGCCATCTCCGCGGCCGTGCTGCTCACCTTCGTCAACACCTTTTACGAGACCGAGGTCGCCTGGCTGATCGGCGCGCCCGAAGTGCGCACCGTGCCGCTGCTGATGGTCCGCTTCATCAACTCCGAACTGGTGGTTCAGTACGGCGCGGTGTTGTCGCTGCTGCTGTGGGTCCCGTCCTTCATCCTGCTCATGCTGGTCCGCCGCTTTCTGGGAGCGCAGGCGCTCGGCCGCGCGCTCGGAGCCTAAGATACGAGGAGCCTGCAAATGGCGACACTGGAAATCAAGAAGCTAAGCCGGCTATTCGGCGACACCCGCGCGGTGGACGACCTGTCCCTGACGATCGGCGATGGCGAACTCGTCTGCCTGCTGGGACCGTCGGGATCCGGCAAATCGACGGTGCTGCGCATGATCGGCGGCTTCGAGGAGCCGACTGCCGGGTCGATCCTGATCGACGGGCAGGACGTGACGCGCGTGCCGCCCGAGCGGCGGCCGACAGGCATGGTGTTTCAGAGCCATGCGCTGTGGGCGCATATGGACGTCTTCGCCAACGTCGCCTTCGGGCTGAAGCTGCGCCGCCTTCCGAAGGACGAAATCCACCAGCGCGTGAACGCGTCTCTCGCGACGGTCGGCCTGGAAGGGTTCGGCGCAAGGAAGACGACCCAGCTTTCGGGCGGGCAGCAGCAACGCGTGGCGCTGGCGCGCTCACTGGTTCTCGAACCGAAAATCCTGCTGCTGGACGAGCCGTTTGCGAGCCTCGACCAGCATCTGCGCGAACGACTGCGCGAGGAAGTACGCGAAATCCAGCGTCGGGTCGGGATCACCATGGTCTTCGTCACGCATGGGCAGGACGAGGCGCTCGCCATCGCCGACCGGATCGCCGTGATGCGCGACGGCAGACTGGAGCAATTGAGCCGGCCGGACAGACTCTACCGGCAGCCGCAGACCGAATTCGTCGCCGGTTTCGTCGGCCAGATGAACCTGTTGCGCGGCGCGGTCCGCTCGAACGTGATGACCGCCGCCGGGATCGACCTTCCGGTCACGCTCGCAGACGGCCTGGCAACGCTGGCGCTCCGCCCGGAGGACATCGCCCTCGAAAGACGTAGCGGTGACCGTGGCGCGGAGGTGACGCGCGTCACCGATTTCGGCACGCATCTTTCGATCGAAGTCAAAACCCGATGCGAACACAGGCTCAAGATCATGGCGCAACCCGGCACAGGCTGGTCCACCGGCATGCGCGCCGAGCTCAGTGCGCACAATTTTGCGATCTACCGCGACGGCAAGCTCTGCTTCATGCCGCAGCCTGGCAGCGCGCAGTCTTCCGTCGCTGCCTGATCCCAAGACACCGGCGCCCACCGGCAGCGTTCACCGGCGATCCGCCCCATCATCTCAGCCAAGAAGGCATTGCCCATGCTCACCGCGTTCACCGCGCCAGGCCGCTTTTATCGCGGCAACCTCCACTGCCATTCCTCGCGTTCGGACGGCGATCCGACGCCCGCGCGGGTCTGCGCCTTCTATCGCGAGGCCGGCTACGACTTCGTCAGCCTGACGGACCATTTCATGGAGCGCTTCGGCTTTCCCGTCGTCGACACGACCCCGTTCCGCACGGACGATTTCACGACTCTGATCGGCGCCGAACTGCACGCCGATGGCCTGGAGAATGGCGAGATCTGGCACATGGTCGCCAACGGCCTGCCGCTCGACTTCGCCCCGCTCGCGCCGGGTGAAACTGCCGCACAGCTTGCGCAGCGCGCGCTCGACGCGGGCGCCTTCGTCTCGATCGCGCATCCGGGCTGGTACGGTCTGACGCTGAACGATGCGCTGGCGATGCCCACCGTTCACGCCGTCGAGGCGTTCAACTCCATCTGCGACTGGGAGACGGGTCGTGGCGACGGCAACTATCTGATCGACCAGATGCTCGATCGCGGTCACCACACCGGCGTCATCGCCACCGACGATGCCCATCGCTACCGCGATGAGGTCTGCCGGGGCTGGGTGATGGTCAAGGCGACGGAAAACACGCCGGAGGCCATCCTCGCGGCGCTCAAGTCCGGCGCCTACTACGCCAGCCAGGGCCCGTCCATTCATCACATGGAGATCGACGCCGGCCACCTCAACATCGAAACCAGCGCGATCCACCGTGCCTGGCTGGTGGGCCATGCTGCACGCTCCACCGCCGTGATGAGCGAAAACTTTACGCGCGCCCGGCTGCCACTCGAAAAATTCGCCGGCCGATGGGCACGCCTCATCATACAGGACCACGCTGGGCGCCGTGCCTGGAGCAACCCGCTGTATCTCTGACCGCAGCACTCTTCTCTCGCGCCCCTCCAGACCGGACCTTCCGCAATGCCTCTTCTTTCCGCCACCGAGCCGACGCTCCATCCCGGCGCGACCTCGCACAACTCGACCTTTGGCGCCTATTGCGAGATCGGACAGGGCTCGCGCATCCTCAACTCGGAGTTCGGCGACTACGCCTATTGCGACCAGTACGCCGACATCGCCAATACCACCGTCGGGAAATTCGCCAACATCGCCGCGATGACGCGGATCGGCCCGACGGACCATCCGTTCACGCATGCAGCCCAGCATCATTTCCTCTACCGCTCCGCCAGCTATTGGGAGGACGTTGAGAACGATGCCGATTTCTTTGCCGCCCGCGCCGCCCGCCGGACCGTGCTTGGGCCGGACTGCTGGATCGGGCACGGAGCAATCATCAAGCCGGACGTGACCATCGGTGCGGGGGCTATCGTCGCGGCGGGTGCGGTCGTGACCAAGGACGTTGCCCCATTCGCCGTAGTGGGCGGCGTCAGCGCATCCTTGATCCGATATCGTTTCGCACCCGATGTGATCGATCGATTGCTGGCGCTTTGCTGGTGGGACTGGAGCCACAACAAGTTGCGTGAGGTGCTGCCGGATTTCCGCGCCATGCCAGTCGAGGCTTTTCTGGAAAAATACCGTTCCGCAAGCGAGACGCTGACATCGTAGCCGGGACCTGTGCCTGACCGATTGTATGAGCCCGACGTCAAATAGCCGGGGACGCTGGGCATCACTGCGATGACCTCGATCTATGCTTTTGCCGCCGTCCCCGGCCGGTTCTGGCCTACCCGCCGCATTCGTGGGCGGAGCAGCGCCCCCATCATAACAGGACCTCCCCTTTCGACACATCGACAGGCGCCGACAAGCAGGAAGCAGAAACAGGCAAGTTTGGAGGAGGATCGGGTGAGTGGGCAGTAATCGAGGGGAATAGGTTCGTCTCACACCAAACACGAAGGAGTGAGACATGAAGATCGTCATCGTGACCGGCGGCAGCCGTGGCCTTGGAGCCAGCACCGCCATCCATTGTGCCGAGCGCGGCATGGGCGTCATCGTCACCTATAACAGCAATCCGCAATCGGCCGATGCTGTCGTCAGCGCGATCACCGCCAAGGGCGGCAAGGCCGTGGCGCTGAAGCTCGACGTCGGCAACAGCCGCTCGTTTCCCGAATTTCGCGAGGCTGTCAGCGCGCAACTGCGGTCGATCTGGGGTCGCCAGACCTTCGATTTCCTCGTCAACAACGCCGGCTACGGTCTCTATAATCCGATTGAGACTGTGACAGAGGAGCAGTTTGACGGATTGTTCAATGTCCATTTGAAGGGGCCGTTTTTCCTGACCCAGACCTTGCTTCCGCTCATGGAACACGGCGGCCACATCATCAACATGACGAGCGCCACCAGCCGTGTGGCGACAGCCGGCGTCGCACCCTACGCCTCGTTCAAAGGCGGCCTGGAGGTTCTCACCCGCTACATGGCCAAGGAATTCGGCGAACGCGGGATCCGGGCAAACTCCATCGCGCCGGGTGCTATCCGCACCGATCTCGGCGGCGGACTGACCGACGAGTTCGAAGCCATTCTGGCAGGGCAGACGGCGCTGGGTCGCGTCGGCGAGCCGGAAGAAATCGGCGGCGTCATCGCCAGCCTGCTTTCGGAAGAGAGCCGCTGGATCAACGCCCAGAATATTGAAGTCACAGGCGGCTACGTCATCTGACGAAGGATTTTGTCATGCTGGATCACGTCTTCATTTCGGTAAGGGATATCGCCCGCTCGATCGCCTTCTACGAGAAGGCGCTGGCGCCGCTCGGCATCGTTCACGCGGTCGATTATGACGGCAAGGATGGCCCTCCCGGCCATCCTGACCTCAAGGGCTTTGGGGCGAACGGCCGGGTGTTCTTCTGGCTTCGCGAAGGCGTCGTCGAGGGCCGCGCCGCCCATGTCGGGTTCGTCGCGAAGAGCCAGCAAGAGGTCGAAGCGGCCTACGTCGCCGCCATGGCGGCCGGGGCGACGGAAATCCACCCGCCCGGGCCGCAGCATCATTACGACCCCCGCTACTACGCGGCTCAGGTCAGGGATCCCGACGGCTACAGCTTGGAATTCACCTACAAGCCCTGGCAGCACTGACATGAGGTAGCTCAGGAGCAACGCCGAGGCCGCAGCGCCGGGCCCAAAGCAATGCTTCAGGGCCCGACGCCGAACGATCCCGATCGGCTAGTGATCGACGATGGTGGTGTCGGCGATCGTCTCGGCGAAGCCGGCACCGAAAAGGCCTGTCGGAGTCTGGAAGCCCGGACGAACCTCCCCGTTCAGAACACGTCGCGCCGCTTCCGCAGCCGCGATCGTCGTGAACGTATAGCCATTGACCGTCTCGAGAACCGAACGGACGACGGTGCCGTCTTCGCCCGTCACCTCAACGGCCGCATGATAGCGGTTGGCTTCGCGCTGATCAGGCGTCGGGCCATCGGGCATGGCGGCGAGATCGCCTTCCGGAAAGGCGCCGTCCGTCAGATAGACGTAGGTCTCGATATTCGGGATATCCGTCGTCCGCCAGATGGTGATGAGGTCAGGCAACGTCACGGGGAACGAGGTGGCAGGCCCGTTCCCAAAATCGAAATCCCGAACGCCGTTGGGACCACGGACGACAAGTTCGCCATCGACACGGTGCAGAAGCTGGGTGTTGAGATTCTCGCTGGCCGAGACCGCCGAGCCGCGCGAAAATCCACCGGCTACATGCATCGCAATGCTGATGCTGCGCGGGTTCGTCACGCGCTTTGCGGCATGCGCTGCAAGAGAACCCAGCATGGCAACGCTGCCGCCGCTTCCCGGCAAGAGCATCACGCCCGCCACAGTCGCGGCTTGGTCCAGTTTCTCGGCAAGCTGGTAGCTGTCCAGCTCCGCTGCGATGTCGAGATAATGGACGCCGGCGGCGATACACGCCCGCATCAAAGGCTCGGCCGTGCGCATGTACGGCCCGGCGCAGTTCAGCAGAACGCCAATGTCGCTTAAGGCAGCTTGGGCAGCTACGAGATCGTCGACGGCGAACAGGCGGTATTCCACGCCGAGTTCCGAGGCCAGAGCGATGAACTTCGCCTCATCTTGCACCCGACCTGCAAGCACCAACTCCACGCCGGCATTCCGGGCGTTGGTTGCCGCCATCCGGCCTGTATATCCGGCAGCGCCGTAGACCATCAATTTTGTCACGTCAGCAACTCCAATTTCCGCAAAGGGAACCCGCCGCCACATCCGATATTGTCGGTCGCCACGGCCTGCATTGCAGATAGGCGGGCGCCCGATCGCGCACCCACCCGATCCTCTTCAAAACCTGCCTGATCCTGCTTTCCGGTTGGTCCCTGCGCGCCAGTGGGATAAGCAAGGGTTCATGAACACCAGCCTCGACGAGTTGCGGCGGCTTGCCGCCCGCGCCCAGAACCGAGCCACGCCGACCGGCATCCCTCGCGTCGCCATGGTCCAGGGCGAGATTCCGCAACACAAGCTCGCCGCCATCTACAGTCCAATGATCAACCTCATTCTGACCGGGTCGAAGACCATGACGGTCGGCGACCGCACCTTTCGGTACGATCCGGCGACCTACTTCGTGATGTCCGTGGATCTTCCGGCGGTGGGATCCGTGCATCCATCGGAAGCCGGCGAGCCATACCTCGCGGTCAGCCTGACGCTTGAGCCGTCGATCGTCGCAAATCTGCTTGCCGACCTGCCCAAACCTGCCGGCGGCGAGTTATACAGTTCCGGTTTCTCCGTCGCTCCCGTTACGGATGAGCTGCTGGATGCATGGGTCCGCATGCTTCGCCTGATGGACCGTCCTGACGACATCCCCGCGCTGGCGCCGGCCTATGAGCGCGAGTTGCTTTACCGCGTCCTGCAGGGACCGCATGGCTGGATGCTGCGCGATATAGCGGCTCCCGGCACGGCGCTGTCGCGCATCGGCGTGACGATCCGCTGGATCCGGGAAAACTTCACCACCCCGCTCAAGGTCGAGGCGCTGGCATCGATGGCGGCGCTGAGCATTTCCGCCTTCCATCGCCACTTCAAGGCAGTGACCGCGCTCAGTCCGTTGCAGTATCAGAAGCGGATAAGGTTGCTGCATGCTCGGTCGATGCTGATCGCGGGGGAAGGCAACACGACCTCGGTCGCGTTCGGCGTGGGTTACGAAAGCCCGACCCAGTTCAGCCGCGAGTATTCCCGCTTCTTCGGCCTTCCTCCCTCGAAGGACACACGCGAGATTGTGCGGGCCATCCAGCCAGCTTTGACCTAGGCCGCAGAGCGCGCAGGATGAGTATCCGCTTTGGGGGACCTGCCGTAACCATCACAACGACCAACATGGGGCGCAATGCCGTCAGGCAAAATTTGCGTTATAAAGGGTCGGAACCGGACAGGACGATTCCGACGCCAAGAGCACAAAGCCAAACATTCAAGTGGTCGCCCGCTGTGTTCCGCAACAATGGGTCAGAGGGACGACCAAGCACCTATGGTTTGGCTCCTCTCTATTCGGCATGGTCCTAGACGCCCGCGAGGACGGCTGGATCGCCCGAGCGCCAGACGTTGTCGACGGTGTTGCGTGCAATGAGCCAGACATCTCCCTCCCGCACCAGTTCGACGTTGTAGCGGTTCTTCATGAGGTAATGGCGCGCGGGGTCGTTTCGCGGGACATGCTGCGCCTCGACCAGCGCCTCCAGATGCGCCTTGTCGCCATCGATGGTGACGCGCGGATTGCTTACGGAATGGGTCGTGTCGAACGGGCTCAGCGACTTCGAGAGGGCCTCGACAATCGACTGCCGACCTTCCACGACCGGATAGTCGAACCCGGCCTTTGCCGCTGCCGGCCTGAAATCGGATACCGCATCATCGGCAAGGGCGGACGCAAGAAGGTCCTTGTCCCGCAGGTCTATCCCGGCAGCAAACCGATAAAGGGCTTCAACGACGGCGAGCTGGTCCGCATCGTCTGCAAAACGCACATTGCCCTGATTATTCAACATGATCGCTCCAATCACCTTACAGATCGCCTTTCGAGAGGCGGTCTGTATCTGGGCAGCGTTGCCGGGGAGATGTAGGCGATTGCCAGGACTAGCTGTCATTCCATCGGGGAATGGGCTTCGTCAGTTACTCCGCAGGCCGGGCTCGGCGCTGAACGTGGCTGCGAGAAAATCAACGAAGACGCGGACGCGGTGCACCATCTTGCGACCGCTTGCGCTGACCGCCTGGATGGGAACTGCATCGGGAGCGAAAGTCCCGAGGATCTGGACGAGGGTGCCAGCCTGAATATCGGCGTGAAACAAGGCGCTCGGGCCGTGCAGGATGCCGAGCCCGGCCAGAACCGCCGCGCGCAGGTCCTCGCCGTCATTCGATCGGATCGTTCCCGAGGGAACAATCGTGGCCGGCCCATCTTCGCTCTTGAACTGCCACGCCAGGGCCGCGCCGTCTGTCTGGCCGGTGATCAGATTGTGACGAACGAGCTCGCCAGGGGTCGTCGGCGTGCCGTGCGCGGCGAGATAGGCGGGCGTCGCCACGGTGATCATCTGCATGCTGCCAATGCGACGCGCCGTCAGGCTCGAAGCGCTGAGAGCCCCGACACGCAAGGCAACGTCCACGCCATCCTGGATGAGGTCGACACGCCGCTGCGAGACCGAAAACTCGACCGTGACCTCGGGAAATTGCGCAAAGAAGGAGGGGAGCCGGGGGATGATATACAGGCGGCCGAGGGCCGGTGGCATTGCCACGCGGACCAGCCCTGCCGGGCCGCGGCTCGCGCCCCGGACACGGCTCTCCGTTTCCTGCACGTCGCCGAGCAGACGCACGGCGGAATTATAGAGGTCGAGCCCGGCTGCCGTCGGATGAAATCCGCGCGAGGTTCGGCTGAGCAACTGCGTTCCCAGGTCCGCCTCCAACGCGGCAATCTGCTTGCTGACCGCGGGCTGACCGAGCCCAAGCTCCTTGGCCGCGCGCGTGAAGCTGCCCAGTTCGACAACCCGCACAAACATCTGCCATGTCGAAAAGCGATCCATCCCAGTATTCCCTCAAGGAATGGAACCTTAGCTATGCGGTGCAGGCGACGCAATTGATCACCTTGACTGGTTTACGGCGCGAGGAGGCTGTCAAACTTCAGTGGTCCGAAATCGACTTCGCGGGCTTTTGGCTGCAACTCGGCGACAGCAAGACTGGGAGGTCAACGTGCCCGTTGCGACAGCCGGCGCAGCTATTGCTTTTTAGACTGCAAGCGGCCAACTGGAGCCCTGTTTCCTCGTTTCCCTAGTGGTCGCAGCGATGGCTCAGCTGATCTAGAAAAGGGAACTTAACCTCAGCCAGAAGATAGGATAAGTCTTGCAGTATTCTCGTCCGTGATCAGAGAATTTGCTAGCTTTCCCTTGAGGGCGGCGCGTATTGCCGGCGCGCGAAAAACGCCGGAAGCGACGATCGTCGTGGGTCGATCGGCGGGCTGCGTCCGGATGAAGGAGGTCAGCCGGTCGTGGTAATCCGCATCGACGATTTTACCTTCCGCCGAGATGGCGCAGCCGAGCAATTCTCCGACGCCACCTGCTTCCATCGCCTGAGCCGTCTCGGCTGCTGTGATGAAGCCGTCGCGATACAAAGTAGCGTCCGCTCCCCAATAGCCTATCCCCATGATCAACAACGTCGCCTCCTCCACGAGAGAACGCAAAACGCCATAGCCAGACTGCGCCTTCAGCACAGCCCGCTCTTCAATCGTATTGGTAACGACAGGCATGGGGAGCGGATAGCACTGAGCGTTGAGCCGCTCGGCCAATCGCGTAACGACATCATAGTGGGTTGCTCGTCCATCCCGTGTCAGGTTGCCCATCAGTGAAACGCAGCGATGCTGCGGACGATCCATGGGCGGTAGCCGGCGGGCGAGTTCGCGCATCGCCCCGCCGCTACCGATGCCAATGGTCAGCGGAGCCTTTTGCTGGATAATGTTCTCCAGGTAGAAGGTGGCCTGGGAAGCAACAGAGGGGATGTCCTCGGTGCTGCCGCCTTCGTTCAGGCACACGTCGCAATAGACCAGCTCAAATCGATCCCGCAGACGTTCGGCCAGTTCGATTGTCTCCGCCAGCGGGTGCACGAGTTGAAAACGGATCAATCGCTCGGAGTTCGCCAGCGCGATCAGGCGCTGGACGATTTGGCGAGAAACATTGAGCTCGGTTGCGATCTGTTCCTGCGTCCGGCTCTTGAAATAGTAGAGCCAGGCCGCGCGTGCGGCGAGGTCCAACCTTCGCTCTCCAGCCGGATCCGGCCGTTCCATCGACGTCGTCACGAGAAACCCTTCAGCTTGTGCGGATGCCGGATCGATGTCTGGCGTCAGAGTTTCAAAAGACGAGCTATATTGCCACCGACGATCGAGCCATAGCCACCGAGATCCGGTGTAGACCGCTCCATCTTCTGGAATTCGAACTCATAGTCCACGAACGGCGAGTCGGTGCCCCATATGACTTTCTCGGGGCCTAGTCGCTTCACCGCCGTCTGGATCTCGAAGATCGGAGCTCGCGACGTCTCCAGATACAGATTCTCGAACTGGCTGGCAAAATCGATGGCCTGCTCCACGGCCCAGAAGAAGCCCATATGGGCCATCAGGAGCGGCACGCGCGGAAAGCGGGCGGCCATCAGGGCGAATTCGGGCGGGCTGTTGAAAAGATCGCTCGCGCCGTGAACGATGATCGGAAAGCCCAGTTCGTCAGCGACTTTGAAGAGCGGATCGACCAGATCCGGATCGGCGAGGTGATAGCCGTTGATGGTCGGATGAAGCTTCAGTCCCTTGAAGCCCCAATCGCTGATGCAGTGTCTGACGATGTCGGCGGCGTTGGTTTCCCAAGGGTTGACCGCGCAGAACGGGATGAGCCGTTCCGGGAACTCATCAAAGGCGTTCTTGACGAAATCATTGGTGAAATTGCCTTCGACAAACGGGAAAACGACGGCTTTGTCGACACCGGCGGCATCAAGTTTCGCGACGAGTTCCGCGCCAGTCTGTCGAGCTCCGGGGCGATCGCCGAGATGGTTGTGGGCGTCAATGATGAGGCTCATTTGTGTCTCCTCCTAGTGGTTTCGTTTCAGGGCGCCGATGGCCATGGCGAGCAGGATGAACCCGCCGTTGAGGGCAAAACGGTAGGGAGCGCCAAGCCCCAGCAGCGTCAGTCCGTTGCTGAGGAAGGTGATGAACAGGCCGCCGAGCAGCGTACCCCAGATCGTGATGTCGCCTCGCCTGGACAGCAGCGTGCCGAGATAGACGGCGGCAAAGGCATCGAGCAGATAGGGCTCGGCCCCGCGCGGCACCGCGATGCTGGTGCGCGAGACCAGCGCCACGCCCGCGATGCTCGCGAGCAGGCCTGCCAGTACGAATCCGCCGGCGAATACCGCTCGGATGTTGATGCCCGCGAGATAGGCGGCACGCGCATTGCCGCCAACCGCCCGGGCGCGGCGGGCGAATGTCGTGAGGCGGGTGACCACCATCATGGCGATAAACACCACCACGCCGAGCAGGACGAGCGCGGAGAAGGGGCCGATCGACCCCTGCCCGACAAAGAAGAAGTTGCGCGTCAATCCACGAGGCAGCGTGAACAGGATCTGCGGCTCGGCGCCGTTGGTCATCAACAACTCGCCGGAGCGGATGACGAACATCATTCCCAGCGTTCCGATGATCGCGGGAACGCCTGCATAGGCAACCAGCAGGCCATTTACCAAGCCGGCGAACAGCCCGAAGGCGATCGGCAGGGTAAAGACAATCCAGAGCGGCTGACCATGCAGAAGAAGAACCGCGGCAAGAAGCCCGGCGGCGTCGGCGATCTGGGCAATGGACAGATCGACGCCGCGCATCGCCATGACGACGGCGAGCCCGAACGACATGATGATCAGAATGGAACTCTGGTGCAGGACGTTGCCGATATTGGCAACGGACAAGAATGCCGGCTTCAGGATTGCGAAGACGACCAGGATCAGGATCATGCCGAGGATCGGCCCGTAGGCCCGGAGCTGATCGAGCAGGAACGGTTCGCTGGCGCGTCTCACCGTGGTTGCGGATTGCATGGGCGTCCCCTCAGAAAATCAGGACCTGCCCGATGCCGCGCTTGCGCGACAGACCGAGCAGAATCGACAACACGAGCACGATGCCCTGTATTCCGGGCAGCGCCTGATTGGAGACGCCCATCAGGATCAGGCCGTTGGAAAGCGATGCCAGGAAGATCGCCGCGATGACCGTGCCGATGACGTCGAGTTCGCCGGCGCGGGAAATGGTGCTACCGAGGAAGGTCGCCGCCAGCGCGCTGATCAGAAAATCGATGCCTGTCGCCATCGCCGAGGCACCGTAGCTGTAGGCAGCCAGAACGACACCGGCCAGTCCCAGAACGAGCCCGCCGAGCGCGAAAGAGGCAAAGGCATAGCGGCTCTGGCCGACACCGCGCAGCGCCGCTGCCGCCGCATTCTGCCCAACGGCGTACATGCGAAGTCCGAGCCGGGTTTTCTTGAGCACCACATGCAGCCCAAGGGTGAACGCGACGAGAAGGATGAACACGAACGGCACGGGCCCGACATAGCCTTGGCCCAGGAAGAAGAAGCCCGGCATGTTGCTGAGCGTCAGCGCCTGGCCACCGTTGAACAGCAAGGTCGCGCCCATGATGACGAACATCATGCCCAGCGTCGCCACGAAGGCCGGGATGCGCAGGACCAGCACCAGGCCGGCATTGATGGCGCCGATGACGAACCCGAACGCACCGCCCAGGGCAATCGCCGCGACGGATCCAAATCCGCTGAGCAAAGTGCCGGCGGCGATGTTGGCGGCGAACTGGCTCGCCGCGCCCGCCGACATGTCGAAGCCGCCGGCGATCAACACCACCGTCAAACCAAGCGCGATGAACGCCAGGACACTTCCCTGCTTCAAAACGTCGAAGATATTTCCAGGCGCGACAAACTGCGGCGCCAACGCGGCAATCGCGCCGACCACCAGCAGCATTCCGATAACGGTTCCCCAGCGGGACAGGGCCCGTTTGGCGACGGATCGGCTCGACGCCTTTTCAGTGTTTGCGTCCTCTGCCTCGGCTCTTTCTGCCTTTTCCGATTCCGCGCTGCCTGAAGCCCAGAACAGCAGGGCCTCCGGCGTCGCCTCCCGCTGATCTTCGATGACCTTGCTGATGCGGCCCTTCTGCATCACCATGGTTCGATCGCACATGGCCGAGATTTCCTCGAAGTCCGAGGAGATGAAGATCACGGCGGCGCCGGATCGCGCCAGTTCCACCATCTGCCGGTAGATCTCGATCTTCGAGCCGACATCGACACCCGTTGTCGGTTCATCGAAAAGGAAAACCCGCGATTCACCGGTCAGCCATCGGCCAACGACGACCTTCTGCTGATTTCCGCCGGAGAGATTTCGGATCTGGGGCTTTATCGAAGGCGGCTGGATATCGAGACGGGTGACCAATTCCCGGGCGGCGGCAGCCTCTGCCCGCCAGTTGAGCAGGCCAAACCTGGCCCAGCGTGAAATATTGGGAAGGGTAAGGTTCTCGCGCACCGCCAGGTCGGCGATCAGGCCTTCGTGGCGTCGGTCTTCCGGTATCAGCGCAAAGCCGTGTTCCTTGGCGATCCGTGGATCCGCCGGGTTGGACGGCTTGCCGTCGATCGTGACCGTCCCGCTATCGCGGGTCAGCGCGCCCACGAGAGTCAGCGCCAGTTCGGAGCGCCCCGCGCCGACAAGGCCTGCAATACCCAGGATTTCGCCGCGCCGAACGGTAAGATCGATGCCGTGCAGCGTCGAGCCGAGTGTCAGGCCGCGCACCTCGAGCAAGGGCGCGCCGATGGCGACCTTCTCTTTCGGATAGAGCTGCGAGACGTCGCGTCCGACGATCATTCGGACAAGGTCGCTGCGGGCGACCTCGCTGACGGAGACCGTCGCCACCAGCTTGCCATCCCGAAGAACCGAAATCCGGTCGACGAGATTCAGCACCTCATCGAGATAGTGGGAGATGTAGATGATCGTGACGCCCTGCGACCGCAGGGCTCGGATGATGCCGAACAGACGCTCCGCTTCCTTGTCGCTCAGCGAGGCGGTCGGCTCGTCCAGGATGAGAGCGGTCGGATTGCGCAAAAGCGCCGCCGCGATCGAAACCTGCGCACGCTGCGCGACGGAAAGGTCGCGGACGAGCGTGTCCGGCGAGAAATCGGCCTGGACGCGATCGAGCGCCTCCTGGACGCGCGATCGCATGGCTTTGCGATCCAGCAGGCCACCTATGCGAACGAGTTCGTTGCCAAGCAACGCGTTGCTCGTCACATCGAACTGAGCGATGAGCGGCTGATCCTGATGGACGATGGCGATGCCGTTGGCCTCGGCCTCGCGTACGTCGCGAAGGCGGACCTCCTTGCCGTCGATAAAGATCCGTCCTTCTTCCGGCTGGTAAACGCCCGTCAGGACCTTCACCAGCGTCGACTTGCCCGCGCCGTTCTGCCCAAGCAAGGCATGGATTTCGCCCTGCCGGATCGACAGGGAGACGTCGTCCAGCGCCAGAACGCCCGGAAACGCCTTGCGGATGGAGCGGCATTCGACAGCCATGCGAATGGGCGCGGCGGAAGCCGCTGCGGAACTTGCAATCGACATGAAGTCACCTCAGGCCAGGGAGGGGCCGGAGCAGCGTACGCCGCTCCAGCCGGGTGTCGTCAGGGGAGTACCGGCCGTACGACGATGAGCTCGCCATCCTGCGGCCAGCGGCCTTCCACATCGGCCCGAGCGATCCCGTTTTCCCAGAAGGAGGGTCCCCAGCGCTTCTCCGCCGCGGCAACGCCATTGGCGTGGGTGGCCACGTAGACTTCCGTGAAGATCGCGCTCGGGAAGTCCTTCTTGCCGCCGACAGCGGCAACGAGGGATTCCGCGGCGAGACGTCCGATCGCCGGCACGTCCTGAACGACGGTCGCCACGAACGGGCTCCCCTCGTCGAGCAGCATCTGGAAGCCGACCTTGTCGCCGTCGATGGAGGCAATCTTGATCTCGTCGCGGCCGGAGCGACGAACGGCTTCGACGGCGCCCGATACCAGGAGATCGTAGGCGCCCCAGACACCGGCAATGCTTCCGGCCTCGGGATTTGCCGTCAGCAGGTCTTCCATCTGCGTCTGGACCTTGGCGGCGCTGTGTTCTGTCGGAACCCACTGCACCTTTACATTCGGGTAATCCGCGACGACGGCGTCGAACACGCGCTTGCGCGTTTCGAGCAGTGGCGCGCCTGGCACCCAGAAGCCAATGATATTGCCTCGATAGTCGATGCTGGACAGAAGCGTCCGCGCCAGCATGGCAGCCATCAGGCTTTCGTCACCGCCAACGTCGGCGATGGCGCCTTCTGTCTTCGAGCCGATCGACGTCGTGATCACCGGAATGCCGGCGGCGGTCGCCTTGGCCACCACGGGCGCAAGCTGCTGCGGATCGCCGAGCTGGACGATGATTCCGGCAACTCCCGAGTTGATCAGGCTTTCGATATTCTCATTGTGCTTGCGGGGATCGGTTCCGCCATCCGTAACGACAACTTCCGCGCCGGCCGCCTGCAGCACCGCGGTAGCGCCTGCGTTGATGTCGCGATTGTAGTCGTTGGTAATTTCACGAGCCGCCAGACCGATTTTCTTGCCGGCAAGCGCCTGGGCGTGAGCCGATCCGGTTGCAAGCGTCATCGACGCCAGCAGCGTTGCCGCCGCCAACCCTCTGAAAAGTTTCATGGGATTCCTCCGTTTGGTCGTTTCCGCCGGCGCTTTGCGCTCTTCTTATTCATACGAGCATTTGCTCGATATAAAAATAATTGCGCGGATCATATGCGGAGTCAACGGGAGAATAAGCGACCAATTTCACTCTTTTGATCGACATCCAATCAATTGTTCAAATCGCACTCCGCAAGACCAACAAGGCGAGCGTCCACAGTGCCTGCAATCTCCAGCAGCCTCAGGCGCTAGCGCGGCAGAGAGCTTGATGGCTGATGAGGGTCACGCCCCCTTGACCAACTGGCCTTGCTTCATCACCAGTATGGGGTCATTCAGGCCAATGACGCCTTCGTGTGCATTCGCAACCGCGATCAGGTCGGCGGATTTGCCGGCAACGAGGCTGCCCGTATCCGCCGCAATGCCCAGCGCCTCCGCGGCGCAAAACGTGCCGGCCCGAAGCGCCGCGTCCGGCGACATGCCCCATTCGACAGCAAGCTCGAACTCCTTCGCCGCTCTTGCCAGCGGATGGGTGGGTTTTCCGATCAGGTCCGTGCCGAGAGCAAAGCGGATGCCGGCCTTGAGCCCCTGCTCGAAATCGCGCTGCATCGCCACCCAGTGGCGCTCATAGACGTCACGCTCCCAGGCCGGATAGTGGAATTCGTCGTAGGCGGCGCGGTGGAAAAAGAGCTGCGAAATCGTCGTGACCACGATCTTGCGCTCCGCGACCAACCGGCTCCGCGTTGCCTCGTCAATGGCATAGCCGTGCTCGATGATATCGACGCCGCCATCGAGCGCGAGATTGACCGCCGCCGTGCCGATCGCATGCGCGCTCACCATCATGCCGTTGCGATGCGCCTCGTCGACAGCGGCGCGCACTTCCATGACGCTGTAGGTCGTGACCTGGGCATGCGGATCGTCGCCCCAGGCGTGATAGCGGTCCTGCGTCCCGCCCTTCGAGAGACCGAGCTTGATGAAATCGGCGCCAGCGCGCGCCCGCTCGCGCACCGCCTGGACAATCTGATCAACACCGTCTGCCACTGCCGTCTGGGCCCGCCCCCAGGAGGACGGCAGCGGCGGCGCGTCCCAGGTGCCCCCGGTCGACGAGATGAACTGCCCGGCGACGACGAGCCGGGGTCCCTCGACATGCCCCTCGTCGATCGCCCGGCGCAGGTCGGGACCGATCGACGATCCGAGGCAACGGGCTGAGGTGAACCCGGCATGGAGTAATTCCCGCAGTTCGCCCGCCGCCCGAAGCGCCCGATAGGGCTCCCGTTCGGTATTGAGCGCGCCAAGCCCGTTGCTCGGCATGCCGAAGGTGTGCATGTGCGCGTCGATCAAGCCGGGCAGAAGGGTCGCGGCGCCGAGATCGATCGCAATGGCTTCCGGAGGCCTGGCGACGGAAGCGTCGGGGCCGGCGGCCATGATACGCCCTGCCTCGATCAGAACAGCGCCGTTGCGGCATGGCGTCAGATCATCGCCGAGCAGGACCAGGTCTGCGGTAATCCGGGTCAGGGTCATGGGAATCCCATTTGTTCGATTTCGGATTAAATGGTAACGTTATTTAGCCAATATTGACAAAACTATTCAGACTATGCCACTGCCATTTTCAGGGAGGACTAATGATCAAGGCTCGTTCACAACATCGGCTTCGCGCGCCGATTCTGGCTGCGCTTGAAGATGCGCCGAGATCGCGTGCCGAGATTGCGCGCCTTTTGTCCGTGGCCCGCTCCACAGCCTCCAGCGCCATCTCCGAATTGATCGACGAAGGCATCATCGAGACTGTCGACGAGCATGTCCCCACGGCGCGCAAATCGGCTGGCCGGCCGGGCGAGCTGGTGGCGCTCAAGGCTCGTCATTCCTTCCTCGTCGGCATCGATTTCGGGCGGCTCAGCCTCAAGGTCGCGATCTCCGATCTGAACTATCGCCTGATCGACGAGATCGACTGCGCCTTCGATAGCGACACGGCGGCCGAAGCAGCGCTCTCGCTCGCCGCCCAGCATGTCGAAACGCTGATCGCCCGCAACGGCATCGACCGGCGACTGATCGAAGCCGTTGGCATCGGTGTCCCTGGCCCGGTAGAGGCTGCCACCGGCATGCTGCATCCGGGCTCGATCCTCGCGAGCTGGGTCGGCGCCGATGTACCTGCAAGGCTGTCGGAGCGCCTTGGCCTGCCCGTCTACATGGACAATGACGCCAATCTCGGCGCGCTGGCCGAAAGCCGGCTGGGTGGCGGGGTTGGCTCCAGTGTCATGCTGTACGTCCTGCTTTCGGTCGGCGTCGGCCTCGGTATCGTGATCGAGGGCCAGATTTTTCGCGGTGCCTACGGCATGGCTGGCCAGTTGGCGCATGTCGTGACCGACGAAAATGGGCCGCTTTGTCATTGCGGCAGCCGCGGCTGCCTGGAAGCGCAGATTTCGGTCAACGCTCTCAATCGCTCGCTGGAGCCGACCCATCGCGACATCGCACCGATCGAGATGCTGCGCCTGGCCGCCGAGGGAAGCCCCGGCCCCGCCCGAGTCGTCGCCGATGCCGGCGCGATGGCCGGCCGCGCGCTCGGCGCACTCTGCAACTATTTCAATCCGGACCTGATCCTGGTTGGCGGCGAACTGACGCGCGCCGGTCCCGTCCTTCTCAACGCCGTGAAGGATGCCATGCGCCGAACGGCGATCGCTCGCGCCCTGGAACATGTCGATATTCGCCCCGGCGCGCTCGGGGATCGGGCGGAGCTGTTCGGCACCCTCCTGTTTGCCCACGAACGGGCGCGTCGCGCGCTTCATGCCCGCAACGCCACCGAGATGCCCGCCGACGCCGACCCGATTGAAGGAGCTTCCTGATGTCCCTATCCCAAGCCAAGGCGGACCGGAGGCGCTTCGCTCTCCCGGCCGGCGTATCCTGGTCGAACTATGCCCTGGTCGGCATCTTCGTCGCGCTGGTCGTCATTTTCTGCCTGACGGTGCCGCACTTCGCTACCTGGGCGAATTTCGCCAACGTGCTGCAGCGCAATTCGATCATCGGCATCGTCGCCTGCGGCATGCTGCTCATGATCATCCTCGGCGGCTTCGACCTTTCCGTCGGCGCGGTCGGCGCCGCCTCATCGGTCGTCGCGGCGGCGCTGATCGTGCATGTCTCGATGCCCTTCGGCATCGTGGCGGCGCTGGCGCTCGGCATGGGGGTCGGCGTCATCAACGGCTTCTTCATCGCGAAGATTGGCATCAATCCGTTCGTGACCACGCTGGCGACGCAGGTGTTAGTCACCGGCATCATGTTTGTCGGCACCGCCGCGCAGCCGGTCTATGGCGTGCCGGAATCCTTTACGTGGCTGGGTCTCGGCCGCATCGGCCCCATACCGGTGCCGACCATCATCTTCGCAGCGGTCGCCATCCTGACCTGGGCGATCCTCAAGTTCACGACCTTCGGCCACCACATCTACATTGTCGGCGGCAACAAGCTGGCGGCGCGCCTGGCCGGCATCAATGTCGACCGCGTCACCATCCTGACCTACGGCCTTGGCGGCCTTTTCGCCGGCATTGCAGGCGTCGTGCTGCTTGGCCAAACCAATATCGGCCAGCCGGCCAGCGCGGCGGATTGGCCCTTGACCGCGATTGCAGCCGTTGTCGTTGGTGGCGTGCCGCTCAGCGGCGGCGTCGGCAAGGTCGGCGGCGCCGTGCTCGGCACCCTTTTGCTTGGCGTCATCGCCAATGCCCTCAATCTGCTCGGTGTCTCACCCTTCTGGCAGCCCGCCGTCACCGGCGCGGTCATTCTCGTCGCCGTGGGCATCGACAGCTATCAGCGCCGCCGTCTCGAGCGGCGCTGACTATCCACCAAGAGGAGGAGAATGACATGACGACTTCCATCACCCGACGCCTCATGCTCGGCCTGGCTGGTGCGACCCTGGTCGCCCTTAGCAGCACGACCGCTCAGGCCGCCGACGCGCCCCGGATCGGCTTCATGATCTGGAACACGTCGGTTCCGTTCTATTCGAACCTGATCAAGACCGCAGAGCAGACCGCCAAGGATCTCGGCGTCGAACTCAACATCCAGAGCGGCAATGGCGATCTCGCGACCCAGATCTCGGTCGTCCAGCAGTTCATCGCCCAGGACGTCGACATGATCCTGATCGCCCCGAGCGATCCCAAGGGCATCGTGCCGGTCATCCGCCAGGCGACCGCCGCCAATATTCCCGTCATGGCGGTCAACACCACGGCCGACACCAGCACCGGCGCCAAGCTGGTCACCTATGTCGGCGTCGACGACTTCGTCTTCGGACAGCGGCAGGGCGAGTTGCTGGCTCAGGCCGTCGGCGACAACGCCAAGGTCGGCTACATCCTCGGCAAGCTCGGCACTTCGGCCCAACTCGCCCGCGAAGCTGGCCTGATGGACACCCTCAAGAAGCATCCCGGCATCCAGATCATCGAGAAGCAGGCCGCTGACTGGGATAACTCCAAGGCCCTCGCCATCACCCAGGATTTCCTGAGCAAGTATCCCAAGGGCGAGATCGACGCGATCGTCGACCAGGGTCCGGAAGGCGTCAACGGCGCCCAGTTCGCGACCGAGAGCGGCCGCACCGACGTCAAGTTCATCCTCGGCGATTATCCCGCTGACGTTCGTAACGCGATCATCAAGGGCACCGTCCTCGGCACCGTGAACCAGGATCCGGCACCGCAGGGCAAGTTCGCGATCGAAGACGCCGTCAAGTTCCTTGCCGGCAAGGTCTCGGAAGTCCCCTCGCCGAACCACTATCTCGACCTGCCCATCATCACGAAGGACAATGTCGAGCAGCATCCGGCTGCCTGGGGCGGCTGATCATGACTGAAAGGACCCCGATCATGCTGCTGGACATGCAGGAAATCCGGAAGAGCTTCAGTGCCGGACCCGTCCTGCACGGCGTCAACTTCCAGCTTGAACGGGGTCAGATCCATGCTCTTGTCGGCCACAACGGGGCCGGCAAGAGTACCCTGATGAAGACGCTGGGCGGCAATTTCGCCGACTATGAAGGTCGCATCCGGATCGACAACGAAGAAGTTTCGCTGCACACCCCGAAGCAGGCGCTCGAGAAGGGCGTCGCCATGATCTACCAGGACTTTTCGCTGATCCCGGAGCTTTCGGTTGCCGACAATATCGGCCTCGGACGCGATCCGCGCGGCGCGTTGCCCGGCCTGATCTCGCATTCGACACTTCGCAAGCGCTCCGCCGCGGAAGCGGAAGCACTCGGCATTCGACTGCCGATGGACACGCCTGTGCGCCAGCTCGGCGTCGCCGAGCAGCAGCTGACCGAGATTGTCCGCGCCTGCTCGCAAAACGCCCGTATCCTTGTCATGGACGAGCCGACGGCGCGCTTGGCGCCGGCCGAGCGCGAGCATCTCTTCGACGTCATGCGGCAGATGGCGCGGAGCCGCGGCGTCGGCATCGTCTATATCAGCCATTTCCTCGAAGAAATCCGCCAGGTCTGCGATGTCGTGACCATCCTGCGCGACGGCCGGATCGTCGGGACAGGGGCCGCGAACGCCTATTCGGTACCGCAACTGGCACGGCTGCTCGTCGGCCATGACGAGGTCGCCTCGGCGTCCGCCAATGCGACGCCGCGCAAGATGGTCGACAAGCCGCTTCTCGAAATCGAAGGCCTCTCGGTCGCGGGGCGCCCGCCGGTCAACTTGACCATTGGCGCCGGCGAGATCGTCGGCATCGCCGGCCTGATCGGCGCGGGTCGGACACGACTGGCAAGAGCCATCATCGGAGACGTCGCTTCCGAGGGTCGCGTGCGCGTCGCCGGGCAGGATCTCCCGCGCCGCACGCCGCAGCGCTCGGCCGACGCCGGTCTCGTCATGGTCCCGGAAGATCGCAAGATCAGCGGGCTGGCGCTCGCTTCCAGCATCGAGGAGAACATGGCGGCGACGGCGCTTTCGCCGCGCCTGTCCCGCTTCGGCATCATCCGCGCCCGTGAAAAGCGTGCGCTGGTCGAGAGCTTGATTTCTAAATTCGGCATCCGCCCGCCCGACCGCAAGCGCACGGTTGGCACGCTGAGCGGCGGCAACGCCCAGAAAGTACTGGTCGCCCGCGCCGTCGCGGCCCGCCCGAAGGCGATGATCCTCGACCAGCCGACCGCCGGCGTCGATATCGGCGCCAAGGGGGAGCTGCACAAGCTGGTGGAACTGAGCGCTGCCGAAGGCGCGGCGATCCTGCTGATTTCCGACGATCTCGACGAAATCCTCGCCCTCAGCCACCGCGTCGCCATCATGGTCGGCGGGCGCGTCAAGGAAGTGTTACCGCGCGAAGGCCTCGACCGAGCGGATCTGCTCGCCGCGATCAGCCAGGACGCGCCAGCGGCTTGAATTCTGCATCGCGCCGATATTCGGCGCCACGATCCGAATGCCAAAAAAGGGCCCCAAAAGTGAAAACTTTCGGGGCCCTTTGTTCAGCGCCGGAAGCGCGACAGGCGATCGAGGATCGCGGAGCCGTCCGACGTCCCGCGCATCTCGATCAGATCGTTCAGCGTGAAGACGCAGAGGCCTTCGACTGGGCTCTTCTCGACCGCGTCAAGCATGCGCGTAAATTCCTGCCCATCGATCACCGGATTGCGACCACGGCCGGCATGCATGCCCTCAAGATAGAGTGCCCGCGCCTGCACGGTGCAGATCGCCTTCGCGCCGCTGCGCGCCCGGATGTCGGTCGCGACATTCGCCGGCCATTCCGGCTCGCGACCCATGATCTGGTGGTAGGCCATGACCTCGAAGATATCGACGACCTCGGCGAGAGCGCGCACGTCCTGGCCGAAAACCTCGGTGACGCAATGGTCGAAATCATCGGCGAAGAATGGCAGCGTATTGATCGATATCTCGACGTCGCCCTTCACGGCCGTGACCGCCTGGCGGATCTGCCGGATCGCGCCGACCGTCGTCGCGCATTTATGCGCCGTCCATTCGTCGCGATAACTGCGCGCGATCGTCGCTGCCGCCGCGACCGGATCGGACGCATCCAGCGTCAGCCCGTACGCTTTGGCGAAGCGATCAAGCGTCTGCGGCGCATAGCAATATTCCGGCTTGTCCGCGCGCCGATCGCCCGGCAGCCACGCCTCCCAGAGGCCCGGCCAGCGAATGAAGCCAAGATGCACGACATCCGGCGTCAGCGCGGCGACGCCCTTTTCCAGCAGATCGATCTTGTGGGCAAGGTTCGCCTCGCGGTCCGGCGGCACGCCGATATACCAGTCCTGCTTCTCCTCGATTTTACCGAACTGGTCGATCGGCAGTTGCTCGGGATGGGCGGCGATATAATCCGGGTCGAAACAGATATTGAGGCAGGAGAAATAGCCGATGCCGCGTTCGGCCAGCGCCTTGCGGACGGCGACGTCGTCGAGCGTCGCATAGCGCGCCAGGTCGGCCCGCGTCACTCGGCTCGGCACTGCCGAATCCTGCATCGGCAAGTATCGGCTCTGGGCGATGACATAACTGACGTTCCAGCTGGCGAGCATATCGGCCAGTTGATCCGGCTCCATCCCATGCCGGATATACCAATCATTGTCGTAAACCTTTACGCCGCTGCGTAGGTTTACGCTTCTCGGAGTCGTGCGTTCCATGCGTATCTCTCAAGCGAAGAGGAATAGTCTTGTTTCGCATAGGAGACGACAAGGTTCAATCTTTGCTTGAATGAAATTCGATTGTCCCTCGGAATGCTTCAAAGTGCTCGGACGCGACTGTCGGTACAACTGTGAAAGCAAAGCCGGCCTTTGATCCGTTGAATTTACGGGTATTGCCTGGACGCGATGCGTACGTGCAAAAATGGTTCACCAGACCCCGTACGTTATGGAATAGGATTTCAATCGGCAAGGCCTCAGCCCTCATCAACAACGCGAAATGATCAAACGACAGACCATCCAACATCGGCGCTTACAGAACCACAAGATCGCCGCAGGACATCAGCCCCAAAGACGAGGCTGACTCTCCACGAATAGTCGACCCAAGCTGTGCCAAGTGATCTGTCCACTGATACTCCAAAGTGAGTCCAGAACGAGGCCTACCGCCAAGGCCTCTACACGGCAGAAGCTCCGGCCGAACACCAATTCACGAGGACAATTGTTGATTACGTTGCCGCCCTGCTAGCTCAGCTCAACAGCCTATTGGGAAAAGGCGGGTCGTGAAAATATGGCAGCAGCCAGCGCGCCATAAGGTCTCCAGGCCGCTATTCCCACCATGTGGATCAGCTTAGGAGTCCCCTGGCAGGCGTCGTTCTGCCTGCGGCGTAAAGTGCTAGAAAGGCAGGGTTCTGATTGCTGGAGAGATCACGCCATGCCGAGTGTTATGCCCGACGCCCCTGCCTCGGAATCGGTTGCCGATAGTATGACGACGGGCTCACGCCTGCTGCTGCCGGGCGAGATCCCGGGGGTGCAGGTCAAGCTCCATCGGGTCGGGAAGGATGAGCTGACGGTGCGCGGCGACCGGTTGCAGCTGGTCGTACTGTTTCTGATCTCCGGCACGGCGACGATCCGGTCGGGCAGCGCATCGGCGCAGTTCGCCGACAAGACCTGTTACGTGGCCCGCCCCGGCGAGGATATCGTCATCAGGGCGACCGGAAGCACCGAAGTACTCGAGGTGGACTGGGCGCTGACCGAACAGGATTATGCGCGGGTCGATCTGGCCGGCGGGCAATTTCCGATGGTGCAGCCCTATGCGGATAGCCCGCAATACCGCGACTACTTCAAGAGCGAGAAAACCATCAGCCGCACTCTGGTCGGCCCGCACGTGCTGCCGCGGTTCTGCATGGGCTCGGTTGAATCGATTGGGCCGGACCGTATCGAACCGCACGCGCATCCGATGCTGGATCAACTGTTCTTCAGCTTTGCGGAAAACGACATCGTGCTGCTGATCGACGGGCAACGGCATGCCCTTGGCGGCAGCACGCTGCTCCACATCCCACTCGGCTCCGATCACGGCGTCGAAGTGCCGCCGGGCCAGCGCATGCACTATCTTTGGCTGGATTTCTTCCAGCGCCACGAGGACATGGATTACATTGCCGAGGTCCACAAGGACGTGCCGTTGCACACGCTGTGAGTGCGCCTAGCGGACCGCAATATGGAGAGTGCGGGTCCTCGTCTCGCCGGGCACCAGTACGCGCGTCCCGGTATCAGCTCAGCCGCGTGCGGCGAGGTTGAAGTCATTTGGCCCATGAGTGGCGGCTGTCGCGACAGACATGCTGGCCGGCGCCATGCACCACGAGACGAACAATAGCGCGTCGCTTCGGTTTGCGGCCCCGCCCCCACCAAGCGTTGGCCGGCCGGCTGACGCAGCATTGCAGCCATCCGCCAAGGACTGGCGCGAGCTCAGCCTCAAACCCGGAGGCGACGAGCTGCGCCGATAGGGTTCACCGGGGCATCTACGATCGGTCTCGATATTTTTCCACCACCGCCAGGTCAGGCGCAAAGCCAAGCCCCGAACCGGACGGCAGCGCGATGCGGCCTTCCTGCGGCTGCGGGGTATCGAGCCCGATAAATGCCTCGGGCGTGACATAGAGATACTCGAACAGCGCATTCGGCGGCAGCGCGGCGAAAAGATTGAGCGTGGCGAAATAGCCGGGTCCGAAGTAGGGCGAATGCGCCATCAGCACGCGACCGGCAGCGCGGGCGCGCTCGGCGATCTCAAGGAACACCGAAATGCCACCCACCTTGGTAACGCTGGGCTGCGGGAAAGTGATGCCCCCGATCAAGGCGTCAAAGGCAAAGGCCGTGCAGGCATTCTCGCCGGCGCCGACCGGGATGCCGTGCGCCTCGATGGCGGTGAGCGTCGCGACATCCTCGGGCGGAAAGATCGGCTCCTCCAGCCACATCACATCGGCGTCGCGCAGCACCGGCACCATGGCGATCGCCTGATCATGGCTCCAGTTGCAATTGACGTCGACAGCCAGGCCGGGCCCCGCTCCCATCGCGGCACGAGCCGCAACGATCGGCTCGGCGGCAATCTCGTGCAACTTCACATGCGCATAACCCTCGGCCACGGCGCGGCCGGCATAATGCGCCACCAGCGATGGATCACGATAGGCGACGAGGCTCGCATAGGCGGTCACACTTTCAGGCGGAGTCGCTGAAATCAGCTCGGCAAGGCGCTTGCCGGCCCGCTTGGCCTCGAGGTCCCAGAGCGCGATATCGACGCCCGAGAGGGCGAAGATGGTGATGCCGTAGCGCCCAAACAAATGCAGTGCCTGCTGGGTGGCCCGGTTCCACGCCGCAATGTCATCGATCTCGCGACCGATCACCTGCGGGGCGATCATGTCTTCGACGGCAGCGGCAACGGCGCGGGCACAGAAATAGCCAAACGCCTCACCCCAGCCGACGCTGCCATCCTCGTCCTCGATGCGGACGAGGACATTGTCCAGCATGTGCCAGCGCGTCGGCGTGATACCCTCCCCGCGTCCGCCATCCTCGAACGGGATGCGGACGATCTGGGTGGAGATGCTCTTGATGCGAGTCATGGACGCTCAGACCTTCTGGCTCTTAACACGCCCTACGAGCTGGGACGGATCGACAAAACGGAAGGCGATCAGCAGGCCGGTCATCGTTGTCAGCATGTACATCACTGCCATGGCGTCGACCGATTGTTGCGCACGAACGCCTGATGCAAACATTGAGTAGTACAGCGCGACGATCAGGGTCTGGCTGTCCGGACCGGCGGTCAGGAAGGTCAACTCGAACATCGAGACGGTTCGGATCAGCACCAGTATGCCCGCCGCGAGGATTCCCGGCATCAGCAGCGGCACCAGGATGCGCCAGAACGTCATCAGGGGCGAGGCACCGAACACGCGTGCCGCCGATTCCAGCCGTGGATCAATCTGCTCGATGAACGGCGTCATCACCAGCACCGCGAACGGCACGCTGGGCACCAGATTGGCGAGAATGACGCCCCACATCGTGCCACCGACGCCGACCTGATAGAGCACCGTCGCCAACGGAATGCCGTAAGTGATCGGCGGCACCAGCAGCGGCACCAGGAACATCAGCATGACCAGGCTCTTGCCACGGAACTGCAGGCGCGCCAGGGCATAGGCCGCCGGGACGCCGACGATGAGCGAGATGGCCACGACCGCGAGCGTGATCTGCACCGTCACCAGCAGCACGTATTGTAGCTGGAATTCCTTCCAAGCCGCGCCGTACCATTTGGGTGTGAACTGCTCGGGCAGCCAGCCGGTGAACCAGCCGGTGCCGAACGAACTGACCAGCACCGAGAGGATGATCAGCAGCACGTTGACGACGAAGAAGATCATGCAGGCAATGACGAACCAGCGCCATGCGAGGGGCAGTAGTGAATCGCGGATCAGGGCAATCATCCCTTCCCTCCAACAACGGGGCCACGGTAGGAAAGCTGGCGGAGGACGAGGACAAAGCCGACGATGATCAGTTGGGTCGCACCCATCACCATCGCCACGGTCGAGGCCATCGACCAGTTGTACTCTTCGTAGGCCATCTCATAGGCGGCAATGGAAATGACACGCGTCGCCCCAGCCGGAGCACCCAGCAGCACGGCCGATGGGAACACCGCAAATGCCTGCACGAAGGTCAGGCAGAAGGTGATGGTGAGCCCAGGAACCAGCAGTGGCAGATAGATACGCCGGAACTGCGCCAGCGGAGTTGCGCCAAGGGTCGCGGCGGCGCGCGCCAGGGTCGGATCGATGCCGGTGGTGTAGGACAGCATCATCATGAAGGCGAAGGGGAAGCCGGTAATCAGCAGGGACAGCGCCACGCCCCAGTAGTTATTAAGCAGCCGCAGCGGCGAACCCAAGATTCCAAACTCGAGCAAGGTGCGGTTCAGCCAGCCATTGGGGGCCAGATAAAGCATCAGCCCCTCAGCGACCAGAACCGTGCCAAGCGTCATCGGAATGACCAGCAGGGTCGACAGTAGCCGCTGGCCGCGCGAGGGAGTGCGCAGCATGAAGGCAAACGGCACAGCCAGCCCGACATTCAACAGCGTAACCGGCATCGCCAGCCACAGCGTCTTGCGGACGGTATCGTAGAGGCGCGGCTCGCTAAAGAAGCGCTGGTAATTGGCGAGCCAGCCGGCGTTCTCGCCCTGCGGATTGAACGAAGAAATGAAGCCATAGATGAATGGGTAGATAAACAGCCCGGCGATCACCACCACGCCAGGCACCACCATCAGCAGGCGCAGATCGCGCCCGGCAACGGCCGAAGACTCGGCTTTGGCGGCGCGCGATGCTGTGGAGGTGGAAGAGACCACGCTGGTCATGGTCACAGCCCCGCGATCGGATGGGCAGGCCGGGGATAGACCAGCAGATGGTCGGCCGGCACCGCAACGTGCACACGGTCACCAGCACGAACCTTGTCGGCCACGCGGGCATGGATATGGCCGCCGCTTGCGAGGGTGAGCTTCACCATGCTCTCGCGGCCGCCATAGATGACGCTGTCGACCGTCGCGGGCAATCCCTGATCGGCGAAGGTCACATCATCGGGCTTGAACGCCGCAATCAAAGGCCCATCGGCGATATCCACCAAAGCGGTGGCAGCGAGATCGACGCCATTGTGACAGACCGAGACCTGGCCAGCGCGTGGGGCGACGGCGCTCACATCAAGTAGGTTTCGATAGCCCATGAAGACCGCGACATCGAGATTGATCGGACGGTTATAAAGATCTTCCGGTGCGCCCTGCTGCTGCATCACGCCTTCCTTCATCACCACGATACGATCGGACATGGCCAAAGCCTCATCCTGGTCGTGAGTGACATAGATTGTGGTCAGACCTATTGAGTTCCTTGAGATACGCCCAGGTCTTGTCCCATCCGTTGATCGGGTCCTTGGGATCGCTGTCGCCGAGGATGAAGGGCAGCCCCATCAAGAACGCGCGGCCGGCGCCGGAGTTGGCGGGACGCGCATAGATCAGCTTGTTGGGATTGGCCTTGCACCAGGCGAGCAGCTCCGCGGCAGTCTTGGGGACATCGGCAACCCGGTCGGGCATGTATTCGATGAACGGGCCCTGCTGCGAATAGGCGATGACGACGCCCTGCATGTCGGCAAGAGACTGAAGGGTCACAGCGCCTGGATTGAGGATTTCGTTGGGGTCGCCGAACACGTCGGTATAGGGAGCGAGATCCTCCCACAGACCGAGCTGCATGCCAGCAGCCAGTCCATCGGCACCGGTCAGGACGATATCAATGTCCATGCGGTTGGCGTTCTGCATCGCCTGGATCTTGCCAGCGAGTTCAGGGGCTGGCGCCTTGGTGAAGGTGAAGCGCGATACCTTGTCGGGATTTGCGGCAAGGTAGTTGTCGAACACCGGCTGCGTGAGCGCCAGATTCCCCGAGATGTCGATGACGTTGATCTGCACGCCGTCCGCCATGACGACCGACGGCACCGCGACAGCTGTAGAAATTGCCACTCCCACCATCAGCATACGGATTGTATAAGCCCGCGTTTTTTGACTGCGCGAGGTAGTTTCGCGTGACTGCTTGGCCATTCCACCCTCCCTAGTATTCAGTGCGGCGAAATCTATGTGCAAAATCCGGCAGCGGCCATAGGACGTCGCGAAAGCTCCCCTTTGCATTCTTACAATGTGAGAAAGTCACTTGCCGGGCCATGGCGGGAGGGCTGTCGCACCACCAACCGGAGTGTATTGTTGATGGGCACTCGAGGATGACAGATGCTGTTGCAGCAGAAGGCAGCCTCAACAGGTGAGAATTGGTGAACTGCGCGCATCGGGGCAGCAGACGCCGAGTTATCGGAGGTTTAGAGGTGACAAAGGTGGATCAGCCCGTGGCGACGAGTGTGCTCGACAGGCTGAAGGCTTGCAGCACGGCAACGCTCACGACGCAGTTGTTCAAGCGCAATTTTCGCCAGCAGTTCCTGGTCGGCCTCACGCCGCTCAATCCGGATGCAGCATCATTTGCCGGCGAGGCATTCACGCTGCGGTTCATTCCCTCGCGCGAAGATCGCGACTGGGACCTAGGCGACCTGCACAAGCGTGGTGAGGACAATGTGCAATGGGAAGCGGTCGAGGCGATCGGAGCCGGCCAGGTGCTGGTCATTGATAGCCGCAATGACGTGCGCGCCGCCTCTGCGGGGAACATGCTGATGACGCGGATGCTGCGCAAGGGCGTAGCCGGCGCCGTCACCGATGGCGCCTTTCGCGATGGCACCGAAATTTCCCAGATGGCGTTTCCGGCGTTCTGCGCCGGACGGACCGCCTCCACCCGCCCCGCATTTCATCGCGCGGCCGACATGCAATTACCGATCGGCTGCGCCGGTGTGGCGGTCTATCCGGGCGATATCGTCGTCGGCGACCCCGATGGGGTTGTGGTAGTTCCACGGCAAATCGCCGAAGAAGTCGCCCACGATAGTTATGAGCAAGAACTGCGCGAAAGATACTTGTTCACAAAGATCGACGCCGGCGCGCCCTTATGGGGCACCTATCCGCCGAACGAGGAAACACTGCGCGAATATGCCGAATGGCGCGCACGTCCGGTGACGACATGAGCGCAGGCGCAACTACGCCGGCGGCTCGGGCCGAGGCCCTGATTCGGCGTTATTTCGAGGCCTGTAACGCTGCTGACCGGGCGGGGTTGATCGATTGCTTCACCCCTGACGCGGTGCACTATTTCCCGCCAGGCCTGCCCAGTGCGCCCTGGCGCAGCGCCGAAGCCATCGCCGATGGCTGGGTGTGGTGCGTCAAGACACTCGGCTCACGCTGGACCATCGAGAAGGTGCTGGCCGGGGCCGATGGCCATGAGGCGGTGATCGAGTGGACGCACTGGAAGACCAGCGTCAATGAAGTGCTGCGCGGCGATGAATGGTACATCTTCAACGACGACATCACGCGCATTATCGAGATACGGGCCTATTACGCGTCCCCGGTCAACAAGGCCGACCGCGTCAACAGCCTTCACGGTTTCGACTATGCGGGGCGCGGCTATCACCTCGACCCGCCCACCCCCGATCTCGATTGAGGCCGCAATGCAGTTCACCATCATAGCACGCGACGATACCGCCGAAGGTACGCTGGAGCGGCGCCAGGCCAACCGCAACCTGCACCTCGAACGCATTCACGCGCTGAAAGCCGAGGGGGTGATTATTGATGGCGGGGCCATGCTTGATGAGAGCGGCAAGATGATCGGCTCCATCGTGCTCTGCGATGTGCCGGATCGCGCCGCGCTCGACGCGCTGATCGCCAGCGAGATTTACTACCAGCAGGGCGTATGGAAGGATCTCGACATCCTTCCCTTCCGGCGCGTGGCGTGGCGCTCCGCCTGAGCCGCGCCCACAGCGTCGCGTAGCGTGAGGTAGTAGCATGGTGGCAATTCCCCCGCCGGGGTCGTCCGGAGTCCCTGACGACAATTGGAGCCCCGATCCCCAGGGAAAGCCAGCGCTTGCTGGCACGGCGGTGCTGCAGAAGGCGTTTGACCTGCTCGATCATATCGGAGAAGCGCCGGGCCAGCTCGATTCGGCTGACCTGGCGTATCGCACCGGCATGCCCCGGGCCACGCTCTACCGGATCCTTGCGGCGCTGCAGGCGCGCGGCCTCGTGCGCACCGACCCGGGCCGGCAGACCTACTCCCCCGGTTTTCACCTGATTGAACTGGCGCAGAACGTCTGGTCGTCCAGTGACCTCGTATCGGTCGCCGCCAGCGAATTACGCCGGCTGCGCGATATGACTGGGGAAACGTCCTATCTGGCGGTGATGCACGAGGGCACGATGCGGTCGCTAGGGCGGTTCGACGGCGCCCATTCACGCCGCTCGGCGGCGGCGCTTGGCGTGACCAAGCCGGTGCATTGTACCTCGCAGGGCAAGGCGATGCTGTCCCATCTCAGCCTCGCCCAGGTCACCGCCCTGCTCACCCCGCCGCTGCAGCGCTTCACCGACAAGACCATCACCGACGTCCCCCAATTGCTGGCGCAACTCGATATTGCCCGGGCGCGAGGCTTCGCCATCGATGACGAGGAAATCCTTGAGGGCACGCGCTGTGCCGGCGCGGCAATCCTGAATGCCATGGGCCAGCCGATCGGGGCGATCAGCGTCGCCGGACCAACGTTCCGCGTCACCCAGCGCCGCGCCGAACAACTGGGGCACGAACTGGCGGCGGCCACGCAGCGCATCTCCCAGGAGTTGAACCGTACTGGCGCGGTGACGACCAGTGTCATTTCGTCTGCGACGACCATTTCGACGGCGCAAGCGTTCCTCGGCGCCTCGGCGTTGTGGCACGCGCGAACTGCGGCGATGGTCTGGATCGACCAGCTTGGGCCGGCCGTGCACTGGCATGACGCCACCCCGACGTCGATCACGCTGGACACACTCGACCGTCGCATCGACGGCGCCTTCCTTACCGCCGACGGGGTCGTGCTGCTGACCCGAGGCGTAGCGATACTGGTCAATCGCGATGGCACCCAGCGGCGACTGCATCTTGGCGCAGAATTCCAGGCCAGTGCCGTGCGAACAGACCCGCGGGGGCGCGTCTGGGTGGCCGAATTCAATACCGAGCGCAACGTCTCGGTCATCGGGCTGTTGACGCCGACCGGCCCGTCGGAGCCGCTTTGGGAGCTCAGCGGCGAAGTCACCAGCCTTGCGATCAGCAGCGACGGCGCGGCGTTTTATGCCGCGGTGCCGGGCCGCAACACCATCTATGTGATGAACGAAGCCGATGGGCGCAAACGCGTGTTCAGTCGCCTGCCGGAGGCCACGGGCGCGCCGATGGGGCTGGCGCTTGATGCCGAAGACCGCCTTTGGGTCGGCGCCTATGAAGGCTGGAGCGTGGTGCGGCTTGATGCCGACGGCGAATTCGAACGGGTGGTGCCACTGCCGGTGCCGACACCGACGAGCCTGGCATTTGGAGGACCCGACCTTTCCACGCTCTACATCACCAGCGCGCGATCGGGCCTCTCCACCGAGACGCTGCACAACGCCCCGCAATCGGGCCGTTTGCTGGCGCTGCAGTCATCGGTGGCAGGCGTCGCCGAACCGATGGCCGCATTCCGCTTCCCCGCCTGAGGCAGCCCAGCGGATTTTCAGTAACGGATCATCAGACCATGACCACACAGCATGAGAGAATTCTCGTCACAGGCGCTGGCGGCCTTGTCGGCAGCGGCATCCGGCCCTACCTCGCCGAGCAGTTCGCCGAAGTCGTGCTGCTCGACCGCACGGCGCCCACGGCGGTTGCACGCAATGAGCGAATTGTGGTTGGCGAATTGAGCGACCGCGCTTTGTTGGCCGAAGCAATGGTTGGCGTTACCGGGGTGGTCCACCTCGCCTGCGTTCACGGCTTCACCATCAACTTCGAGGACACGATCGACAGCAATTATCGCGGCCTCGTGCGATTGCTGGAGGCGTTCGTCGCCGCAGGCGGCAGCCACTTCGTCTATGCAAGCAGCCATCACGGCTGGGGCTATTATCCCCGGGACGAGCTGGTGCGGGAGAGCGACCCGCCCCGCCCCGACAGCTGGTATGCTGTCAGCAAGATTTTTGGCGAGGCGGCTGTGGCGCATCTCGCGGATGCCAATGGCTTCAGCGCTCTATCGCTGCGCATCGGCAATTGCAGCCCGGCCGTGACGGATGAGCGCTGCACGCATATGTGGACCAGTTTTCGCGATGTCGCCGACCTCGCAGCACGGGGGCTGCAGCGGCCCGCGCTCGGCCATCGCGCGGTGTTTGCGACAGCGGATTGCACCGATCCGTTTTTTGACAACAGCGGCCTCGCCGATCTCGGCTTTGCCACACAGGATCGTCCGGAAGACAATCTGGCCCTGCCGTCGATCGCGACCGAGCCGAAGGCAGATGGCCTCTTTGGCCTCTCGGTTGGAGGCAACTATGCCACTTCCAACCTCAAAACCGACATCGCGACATGGCAGCGCATCAATCAAACCGCCAGGGGGGGGCCTTAGGCGCCGAACTAGCCAAGCGCCGCGAGGACAGGCCCGACGTGCGTATCGTGTCTACAACCATGCCTTTTCGGGGAAACCGCGCTTGGTATCGTTTCACGACGAATTGGAGAGATTCAACGAGCGGCGAGGCTCGTGCTAGTCCAGGCCTGCAATCTTACCGTACCGCAGACGGCAAACTTGCCGAGACTTGGATCGTATTCCAGCCAATGAGGTTGGCCTGCGTCGGTTCCTTCCGGCAACCGATGTCGGCGTCAGACTTACGTCCAACGCCAAGGCTATTATTTCAATGATTTCAAGGAAGAAGGATGGTGGGCGTGACAGGGATTGAACCTGTGACCCCTACGATGTCAACGTAGTGCTCTCCCGCTGAGCTACACGCCCATCCTTTTCAACGCGACCGGCGGGACCGGCGGCGTGAGCGAGGGTATACAGGGTGATTTCCGAAGCTTCAAGCCTCGCTTTTTCAACCCTGTTGAAAACTCCCTCAGGCAGCCAGCAAGCGCTCCACCTCGTTGACGAGATCGCGCAGGTGGAAGGGCTTGGAAAGCACCTTCGCATCCTTGGGCGCGTTCGAATCCGGATTGAGGGCGACGGCCGCGAAGCCGGTGATGAACATCACCTTCAAATCCGGGTCGAGTTCGGTGGCCCGGCGCGCCAGCTCGATGCCATCCATCTCCGGCATGACGATATCCGTCAGCAGCAGCGTGAAAGGCTCTTCGCGGATGCGTTCATAAGCGCTGCGGCCATTGTCGAAGGAAACGACATCATAGCCGGCATTCTGCAGCGCCTTGGCCAGAAAGCGGCGCATGTCATTATCGTCTTCGGCAAGCAGGATGCGGTTCATCAGGGAATCCATGGCTGGACGGTCGATTTCGTTCGCAGAGCGCTGACAATGCGCACTCTGGGCGATTTGGTTATCGAATTACGGCTGAACGAAGTAAAGATCGGGTGAATGGAGCGAAAGTTCCCTGCCCGAACCGCGCCGGACGACGTAACATGGCCCTCTTGGAAGAACCCGAGCCAGCGGCCGAAACTGCAAGGAGAGCGATCATCGACGCCGCGCCGGACTTCATGAATGCGCTCCCCTTCGAGGTGATGGCCCCGGCCGAGCAGCGCATTCCCTTCGTGTTCAATTCGCCCCATAGCGGTCGCGTCTATCCGACCGCCTTTCTGGAAGCCTCGAAGCTCGACGAGAAGACGATCCGCCGCTCGGAGGACACCTTCGTCGATTCGCTGTTCGCCTGTGTGGTGCCGCTCGGCGCACCCTTGATGCGGGCGCATTTCCCCCGCGCCTGGCTGGATGTGAATCGCGAGCCCTATGAACTGGACCCGCGCATGTTCGACGGCGATTTGCCGTCCTATGCCAATGTGCGTTCGCTGCGCGTCGCCGGCGGGCTCGGCACGATTGCGCGCGTCGTTTCGGAAAATGTCGAGATCTATGCCGAGCCGATCCCGGTCGCGCTGGCGCTCCACCGGATCGAGACGATCTACAAGCCCTATCACGAGTTGCTGCGCCAGACTTTGGCGACGACCCATGAGCGATTCGGCTATTGCGTGCTGATCGACTGCCACTCAATGCCGTCGTCGGTGCGCACCCTGCCCGGCCGGGCGCGGGCCGATATCGTATTGGGCGACCGCTACGGCACCAGTTGCGCGCCGGCGATCTCTGAAGCGGCCTATGCGATCCTCAGCGATGCCGGATACGCCGTCTCCCGCAACAAGCCCTATGCCGGCGGCTTCATCACCGAGCATTACGGCAGGCCCGGTCGCGGGCTGCACGCGCTGCAGATCGAGATCAATCGCGGGCTCTACATGAACGAACGGACGCTACAGCCCAATGCCGGCTATGACCGGCTCGCCGCCGATCTCGCCCGCTTCGCGGCGGCGCTGTCGAGCCTGCCGGACGCCACACTCTATCCGCTGGCCGAGGCGGCGGAATAGCGCAGCGTCGGAGCGAAACCACAGGCAAAAAAAAGGCCGCTCGCGAACGAGACGGCCTAAGTCTAGGGAGGAAACGCCCAAGAAGGGCAGCGGTAGGTCGACGCCAATCGAGCTACCGCATTGCAATAAACTGCGCTTGCACTGCAAAAAGATCAAGAGCTTTGGAGTGGCGGCCGGCCTCAACCACCCTCCTCCTACGCAACGCCCCGCGCAGGCGACAAAGAATGGCCGAGACCTGAAGAAATAGACATTTAAAATCAGCGTGTTAGATATCCGCCCTCGACCACGAAGCTGCTATGCAAAACGCGCACGGCACGCATGCAAAAGCCTTTGGAGCCCTTAGGATGACCGATCCAGCCCTGATTGCCTTCCTCGATCGGCTCGCCGATTCTGCCGGAAAAGCGATCATGCCGCATTTTCGAGCACTCGATTCCGTCGAGAATAAAGCGGCTACCGGCTTCGATCCCGTCACCGTCGCCGACCGCGCTTCGGAGCAGGCGCTGCGCGCGCTGATCAACGAGCACTATCCCGCGCATGGCATCATGGGCGAGGAGTTCGGCGACGAAAATCTCGACGCCGACAATGTCTGGGTGCTCGATCCGATCGACGGCACGCGCGCCTTCATCTCCGGCCTGCCTGTCTGGGGCACGCTGATCGGCCTGACCACGGGCGGCAAGCCGTCGCTCGGCATGATGGCGCAACCCTTTACCCGCGAGCGCTTTGCCGGCGACGGCAAGACGGCCTGGTACAAGGGCCCTGAGGGCGAGCGCGCGCTGAAGACGCGTGGCTGCGAAAAGCTTTCGGACGCCGTGATGTTCACGACGACGCCGGCCCTGTTCAAGGGATCCGACCGCGAGGCCTATGACCGCGTCGAGAGCCAGGTTCGCCTCGTCCGCTATGGCTGCGATTGCTATGCCTATTGCATGGTGGCGGCGGGCTTCGTCGATGCCGTCGTCGAGGTCGGCCTGCACCCCTATGACATCGTGGCGCTGATCCCGGTCATCGAGGGCGCCGGCGGCCGCGTCACCAGCTGGGACGGCGGCTCGGCCGCGTCCGGCGGTCGGGTAGTCGCAAGCGGCGACGCCCGCCTGCATGACCAGATCCTGGAGACGCTCAACCGCGGCGGCTGACGCGGAAGATCCTTTCACCTCTCCCTTCACGGGAGAGGTCGACGGCCGCAGGCCGACGGGTGAGGGTTTACAGCCTCACCCGGATAGTTCCCTGAACCCTCACCCGTCGCTTTGCTCCGACCTCTCCCTTAGGGAGAGGTGAAGAAAGCGAACGGCAGGCGTGAGCCGTTCGCTCCCGTCCTAGAAGAGCTCTTGCCTGCCGTCAGATCGACTGCAGCAGGCCGCCATCGACGGCGATGGCCTGGCCGGTGATGTAGCTGGCGCGCTCGGACGCAAGGAAGGCTGCGAGCGCGGCGAATTCATGCGGCTCGCCGATTCGTCCTGCCGGGATCTTGGAGCCCATGGACTCGCTGGTGACGCCCACTTCCTTCATCCGGTCGGTGTTGGTGTAGCCCGGCAGCAGCGCGTTGACGGTGACGCCTGAAGCAGCGACGTCGCGGCTGATCGCGTTGACCAGGCCCAGCAGGCCGGCGCGCAGACCATTCGAGACGACGAGACCCGGCTGCGGTTCGCGGGCGGCGACCGACGTGACCGCGAGAATGCGGCCAAAGCCCTTTTCCTTCATCGCCGGCAGCGCTGCGCCAACGCTCTCGACAAAGCTCATCCAGAGATTGTCGAAACCGGTCCGCCAGGCATCATCGCTGATCGCCTCGAAATTGCCCGGAGCCGGGCCGCCGGTATTGGTGACGAGGATGTCGGGGCCGCGCCCAAGCAGTTCCGCCGCCTGAAGCACCAGCGCGCGGCTGGCACCGGGCTTTGAGACGTCGCCGGCCAGTCCCAACACGCCAAGCTCGGCCGCCACGCGCTCGACGCGAGCGCCGTCGCGGGCGACGATGACGACCTTGGCTCCTTCCGCCGCCAGCTCGGCCGCGATGGCTCGGCCGAGGCCGCGCGAGCCGCCGAAGATGAGGGCGGTCTTGTCGCTAAGTTTCAGATCCATGTCTGTACGTCCTGACGTTCGAAGAACTCTGGAAGCTGGCGCGTCTGCGCTTCAGCTAGAGGGAACGGGCCCTGTCGTGCTGGCGACGCGCCGACAGATAGTGCTCGATAGCGCGGGCGAGCCGGCGTACGCCTTCGGCGATCACCTCGGGCGAGCTGCGGGTAAAATTGACCCGCATGGCGAAACGGTCCTCGCCGGTAAAATCGAAGACGCTGCTCGGCACATAGGCGACCTTCTCCTCGACGGCGAATTTGTAGAGCGCGTCCGTATCGATCGCGCGCCCTTTCGAACGCATCCAGACGAACATGCCGCCGACAGGCACGTCCCACTCGAACCATTCGGACAGAAGCAGATTGGCTTCCCGCAACAGCGCGTCGCGGCGCTCGCGATAGACCGGGACGGTGACGTTCGTGTGCTGATGGTCGAAATCGCGCTCCATCAGCTCGAGCGCAATCGCCTGCGTCAGCAGGCTCCCGCTCAAATCGCTCGCCATCTTCGTGCGCGCAAGGTTCTGGATCATCCCGGCTTCGGCGATCACCCAGCCGACCCGCAGGCCCGGAACCAGGCTTTTCGAGACGGTGCCGAGATAGAGGACGGGGCCGTCATACGGACCCTTGCCGGTCGAGCGAGCGACAGCATGGCTCAAAATGCTGGGGCCGGGCGAACCGTCGAGTTGCATGGACAGATAGGGATCGTCCTCGACCAGCCAGGTGCCGGCCTCGACCACCTTGTCGAGCAAGGCGATCCGCCGTGCCTGCGAAACCAGCACACCGGTCGGATTGGAATAATTCGGCACCGAATAGACGAATTTCGCCCGCGCCAACGCGGCGTCGAAATCGGGGTCCGTCAAATCCCAATCGAGCGGCAGATAGCTTGGTGAACGTGGGCGCCAGGCGTCGAGGGCGCCCAGATAGGTCGGCGATTGCGCCACGATCAGTTCGCCCGGATCGATCAGCACTTTGCCGATCAGATCCAGCGCCTGCATCGAGCCGGTGGTCAGAAGCACGTTCGCCGCCATGAAGACGCCGCCCGTCTCGGCCGAGGTGCGCGCCGCGATCAGCTGCCGCAAGGCCAGCAGGCCCTCGACCGGGCCATATTCCATGATCGCCGGGCCGTGCCGGGCAATCGCCGCGTGCGCTGCCTCCTGCACGTCGGTCACCGGATAGAGCTCGGTCGCCGGCAACCCGCCAGCCAGGCTCACGACATCCGCTCGTCCGCCAAAGGCCAGGAATTGCTGCGTGATGTCGTTGCTCGACCTGAGCCATGCGGCCGGTTCAGGTCGGGACTTCCTAGCCTTGGCGCTCGCCATCATAGGGTCCTCGAAGGAGCGAAAAATCGGCGGGCGGAGCGGCGGAGAATTCCCTCACAGCCTCGGGTCGGGATCTTCCGTATTGCCGCTGCTTTCCTGCACGATCATCCGCGCGGTCGAGGAAGCATAGCGGAACTGGCAGGCCTCGACATAATCGGGATCGTTGCGCCAGGCATCGACATGCGCCTTGCTCGGAAATTCGAGGATCACCATGCGGTCGGTGAAGGGCGCGCCTTCGGCGGTAAACACTTCGTCGCCACGCGTCAGAAACCGGCCGCCATGCCGCTTGACGATCGGCGGCGTGCGGTCGGTGTATTTCTTGTAGGTCGCGGGATCGTGGATCGCCATCGTCACAATCACATAGGCCGGCATTGTCGTCTCCCTTGTTTTCTAGACAATAGCGCTCGAATGGCGAGCGAATCCGTGCAATTTTTCGGCATGGCGATCATAATTGCGCGATAGTTCGCTACCGATAATCGCTCTTTGAGTGAAAAACGCCAATGATTGAACTCGACCCGATAGACCGCAAGATCCTGGCCGCGTTGCAGGCCGACGGCCGCATGTCGAACCTCGAAGTCGCCGAACTGGTTGGCCTGTCGCCAACGCCCTGCAGCCGGCGGATCAAGCGGCTGGAGGAGAGCGGCGTCATCCAGGGCTATGCGGCGCGGATCAATCCGCTGGCGCTCGGCCTTTCGATCTGCGTCGTCGTCAGCGTTCGCCTCGCCAAGCAGACCCCGGACGCCGCCAGCCAATTCCTAAGCGCGATCGAGGACCGTCCGGAGATCACCGAATGCCTGCTCGTCACCGGCAGCGTCGACTATCTGCTCCGGGTCTGGGTCAAGGATATCGAGGCGCTCCGGCAGTTCATCTCGGAAGCCTTGCAGGCCATTCCCTGCGTTGCCGAAACCTCGACCATGGTCATTCTCGACACGACGAAGTCGAACGGCCTGTCAACTGTCGACACGGCCCGCACGGGACCGCGCTAGGCGTCGACGCTATTCGGCGCTGCCGGGAATGAACGCGTCGAAAGCTGCCCAGAACAGGCCGCGCATCGGGTCACGCTCCATAAGGATCTCGTGGCGGGCGCCGGGAATGACGATCTGCGATCCAATCCGCATCTCGCGGGTGAACCGCTCGATGGCAAGCGGCGACACCACCTTGTCCTCGCCCGCCGCGATCATCAGCGTCGGGATGCGGATGCTGGCGGCGAAGGCGGGATTGGACGCCTCGTTCATCGCGCGACAGGCGGCATGCAGCCAGGAAATGGTCGGCGGCCCGATGGTCAGATCCGGCCGCGCTTTCGAGACGGCCACGCTGCGCTCAAAACGGCGGAGATCGCTGGTCAGGGGATTGCCCTTGAAGCCGCGCTCCTCGACCTGCGCAATCCGCGAGCCAGGCGGAAACGCATCGCCGAGGCCGAGCAGCGAAAACGCGCCGGCGGTAAAATTGATCACGCCGCGCGACGGCGCGAAGCCGCCGAAATCGAGCAGCGGCGACACCAGCACCATGCGGGAAAAGGTCTGGCGCGAGCGACGGGCGACGCGCAGGCAGACCAGCCCGCCGGTCGAGTGCGCAAGCGCGAAAAAGGGCGGCGGGCAATCGGGCAGCGCCACCTGCTGCATGAAGGCTTCAAGATCGCGCTCGAATTCGGAAAAGTCGTCGACATGACCCTTGCGGGGATTGTCGAGGCGACGGTCGGAGCCGCCCTGCCCGCGCCAGTCGAAGCTTGCAACCGCGAAGCCGCGCCCGAGCAGTTCGCCGATGACCTCGTAGTATTTCTCGATCGATTCGGCGCGGCCATGGATGACGCAGACTGTCCCCTTGCGTGGCCCGGCTGGCCGCCAGACGGCCGCGCGCAGCTTCACCCCGTCGGCGGTCGTGACGGTCTGCTCGACGGCGCCCTCGGGGACGGGGTTGTCAGGAAAGGATTGAAAGCTCATCCGCTGCGTCGTTCCGCTCTGAAGCGCCTGGCCCGATTGGAGCCCTCATGCGTCTTAGCCGAGCCGTTCCCGACCGACAAGCAAGGCGCGGAATCACGCGGCTCTCCGGAAACAAAAAACCGGCGACATCCGAAGATGTCGCCGGCTGACGGGCCGACCTCGCGCGGGGGGCGGATCGAGATCGACCGACTACTGAGTAGCGGGGACTGCTTGGAAAGCGGGGTTACCAGCGACGCCAGTCATTGCCCCAGCCGCCATGCCAGCCGCGATCGCCACGCCAATCATTCTCGACCACGCGGCGACGCAGGATCTCGCCGGACCAGGAATCGACCACAAGGATCACGTCCCGGCCGCGCGGACCGATGGCGCGGACGATATAGGCGTCACCGCGACGGTTGATGATGTCGACGCGGGAGTAACCCTGGCGGCCGAGCACCCGGTAAATCTGACGGGGACCGAGTTCGCGGCGCGGCGGGGGACGACGGTCATAGTTGCGATCATCCCGATAGCCGCGATCGTCATTGTAGCCACCGCGACCGCCTTCGAAGCGATAGTCCTGAGCCTGCGCCGCAAGCGGCAGGATCAGCGCGCCAATCAAGGCGGAGGTGGCGAGAATGCCCTTGATCATGATGTCTCTCCTGCGGATGGCCGGACGATCGTTTTCATCGCCGGCATTGATGGTGAAGCTATCCGCGGCCGCCTGAACACCATCCGAATTGGTCGTTCATATGGCGTTCAGCCAGGCGGGGACCATCCCCTTGAACCCGGCCGAAGATGTCCCCACATCCCCGTTGCGGATGCCGAAATCGGGTCCGCGCCTGAGACATGCGGCCCCGGCCATGAATGGCGGAGCCGGCGTGAACTTCGAACCCGTCGCTCCAAGGAGGACACCCTATGCGTAGTTTTGATCTGAGCCCGCTCTATCGTTCCACCGTCGGCTTTGACCGGCTTTTCTCCCTTCTCGACCAGGCCTCCGGCGTCGAAGCCGGCGTGCCGGGATACCCGCCCTACAATATCGAACGCACCGGTGAGAACGACTACCGCATCACCATGGCGGTAGCCGGATTCAGCGACAGCGAACTGTCGATCGAGTCGCGTGAAAACACGCTGACCGTGAAGGGCGAGAAGAAGACCGAGGAAGGCCGGGACGCAGAAGTCCTGTATCGCGGCATCGCCGCCCGCTCGTTCGAGCGTCGCTTCCAGCTTGCCGACCACGTGGAAGTGAAGGGCGCCAGCCTCGAAAACGGCCTCCTGCATGTCGATCTCGTCCGCGAGATCCCCGAGGCGATGAAGCCGCGCACGATCGCGATCGCCAGCGGCAAGAACGCCAGCCAGCAGATCGAGGCCAAGGCAGCCTGAAAAGGCCACCACCAAGCCTGAATCGATTCGTCGATACCGGCGTCCCACGCAAGTGGGGCGCCTATTTTTTAGGCTCTGTTTGCCGAAACTATTTGCACAAACTGGTCCACATCGCTGGCCTGGGTGCGGAAACTGGTGACCAGCCGCACAAGAATGGAGCCCTTGTCCAAAGGTGCGGCAATCAGTCCACCCGACGGCCATTCATAATAGGCGGCTCCCGCCTCCCTCAGCGCCACATCTGCCGCTTTTGAGATCACCGCGAACACTTCATTGCCAGCCGGCGCAAAGGCGACAGATGCGCCCGACACCGCCTCGATGCCGACCGCCAGCCGCCGCGCCATGCCGTTGGCGTGGGCCGCCAGTTCCAGCCAATGATCATTCGCCAGATACGCCTCGAACTGGGCCGAGACGAAGCGGCTCTTCGAGAACAGGTGCCCTGCCCGCTTGCGGTGGAACTCGAAGCCGCGGCTCTTTTCGGGATCGAAGAACAGCACGGCTTCGGCCGCGAAACAGCCATTCTTCGAGCCACCGAAGGAGAGCACGTCGACACCGGCGCGCCAGCTGGTCTCGGCCGGAGAAACGCCGAGCCCGGCCACGGCATTGCCGAATCGCGCGCCGTCCATATGCAGCGGCAGGCCGGCGCCATGGGCGATTTCAGCAAGCGCGGCGATTTCCGCCGGCGTGTAGGCAGTGCCCACTTCCGTCAGCTGGCTGATCGAAACCGCCGCCGGCTGGCCGTGATGAATGGCGGATGCGGGATAAAGCGCGATCGCGGCGGCAAGATCGGCGGGCCGCAGCTTGCCCTCGGCACCTTCAATACGGTGCAGGCGTGCGCCGCCACTGAAGAATTCCGGTGCCCCGCCCTCGTCGACGGCGATATGCGCGTCGTGATGACAGAAGACGACGCCGCCGGGTTTTCCGAATTGCGCCAGGGCCAGCGCGTTCGCCGCCGTTCCGGTCGCCACGAAGAACGCGGCCACCTCGTGCTCGAAAACCCGGGCGAAATCGGCCTCGACCGACGCCGTCAACGGATCGTTTCCATAAGCCGGGGCATGGCCGCCGGCGGCTTCGACGAGCGCGGCCGCCACCCGGTCGGACGCCCCCATCCAGTTATCGCTTGCAAAGATCATGGCGCCATATCGCGGTGGCGGGGCGCCGGGCGCAAGCCCCTACGCGATCCGCGATGACGATCCCCCGCAATCAGAATATTTTTCGAATCTGCCGCCAGGAAGCCCCGTCGCGCGGATCTCGCCGGAAAAGAAGCAAACCGCCGTGTGGCGCGGCCGCCCGCCTGACGCAGCGCTCCGGATCGATTTCGTAATTTTCTTGCGCCGAAACGGCGGTTTCGTAACCGAAAGTTTGTTGGCCACGCTAGTTTCGAAACAAACATAATGCGTGATCACAGGAGTGCTTGCCGAATTAGAAGAGTTCTGCCATTTTGGCGATCGTAATTAGGACAGTCTTGCTGTCCCATTTTGACGGCAACGAAACGGCGCTTTTGCGAATTGCAAAAGTGGACAAGCAAGTTCGGAATGATCCTTGCTTGCGATAGGATGCAGTCATGCGGGCTGGGGTCTTGTGCCTGAGGGCGCAGGGCGGCGGTTTGGACGCGATGCGTCTTACAGTGAATACGGCGATGCGCCGGTTGGTCATCCAGACGTTCGAAAGAACGGACGGGAGAGCGGCCGGTTTCAACGTCGAATGATGAACCATAGAGGATGAGAGGGCACTCAGATGCCGAAGGTCTTAAGCGAAGCGGAAATGCAGATGGCAGCAGCGGCGACGGCCCGCGCCGCCAAACGCACCGCCGCACGCCACGAGGCCGGCGGCACAGGCGTCCAGGGTTTCGCCACTGAGGGTCTCTACAACCCGCGCAATGAGCACGATGCCTGCGGCGTCGGCTTCATCGCCAACCTGAAGAACGAGAAGTCGCACCGCATCGTCCAGAGCGGCCTGCAGATCGTTCGTAACCTCGAGCATCGCGGAGCGGTTGGCGCCGATCCGCTGATGGGCGACGGCGCGGGCATGCTCGTGCAGATCCCGCATCGCTTCTTCTCCGAAGAGGCGACGCGGCTCGGCTTCGCGCTGAGCGAGCCCGGCACCTATGCCGTCGGCTTCCTCTTCCTGCCGCAGGACGCGGAAGTCCGCGCCGGCATGGAGAAGATCGTCGAGGAAGTCGTCGCGTCCGAAGGCCAGGTCCTGCTCGGCTGGCGCGACGTGCCGGTCGACAATTCCTCCCTGTCCAAGGCGCCCGAGATCGCGGCGACCGAGCCAAGCCATCGCCAGGTCTTCATCGGCCGCGGCAAGGACCTCGAGAGCGTCGACGCCTTCGAGCGGCGGCTGTTCATCATCCGCAAGGTGATCTCCAACCGCATCTATGCGGCCTATTCCGGCCTGAACAACGACTTCTATGTCGTGTCGCTGTCGGCGCGGACCATCGTCTACAAGGGCATGTTCCTGGCGGAGCAGCTCGGCGCATATTATTGCGACTTCCACGACGAGCGTTTCGAGAGCGCGATCGCGCTCGTGCATCAGCGCTTCTCGACCAACACCTTCCCGTCCTGGCGCCTGGCGCATCCCTACCGCATGGTCGCGCATAACGGCGAGATCAACACGGTGCGCGGCAACGTCAACTGGATGGCGGCGCGGCAGGCCTCGGTCGATTCGGAGCTCTACGGCAACGACATCTCGAAGCTGTGGCCGATCTCCTATGAGGGGCAGTCGGACACCGCCTGCTTCGACAACGCGCTCGAATTCCTGGTCCAGGGCGGCTACTCGCTGCCCCACGCAGCCATGATGCTGATCCCCGAAGCCTGGGCGGGCAACCCGCTCATGGACGAGCAGCGGCGCGCTTTCTACGAATATCATGCTGCCCTGATGGAGCCGTGGGATGGCCCGGCCGCCGTTGCCTTCACCGATGGCGTGCGCATCGGCGCCACCCTCGACCGTAACGGCCTGCGCCCGGCGCGCTACCTCGTGACCGAGGATGGCGACGTGCTGCTCTCGTCCGAGTCCGGCGTTCTGCCGATCCCGGAAGAGAAGATCATCACCAAGTGGCGGCTTCAGCCCGGCCGCATGCTGCTGATCGACCTTGAGCAGGGCCGCATCGTCTCCGACGAGGAGATCAAGACCGAACTCGCGACCAAGCTCCCCTACCAGGAGTGGCTGGCGCGCACCCAGATCGTGCTGGAAGACCTGCCGCCGGTGCCGCCGCGCGCGCCGCGCACCGACGTGACGCTGCTCGATCGCCAGCAGGCCTTTGGCTACACGAACGAAGACCTGAAGCTGCTGATGGCGCCGATGGCCACGACCGGCCAGGAAGCTGTCGGCTCGATGGGCACGGATACGCCGATCTCGGTGCTCTCCAACAAGTCGAAGCTGCTCTACACCTACTTCAAGCAGAACTTCGCCCAGGTGACGAACCCGCCGATCGATCCGATCCGCGAAGAGCTCGTCATGAGCCTCGTCTCGTTCATCGGACCGCGGCCGAACCTGTTCGACCTGCAGGGCGCCGGCCGCCGCAAGCGGCTGGAAGTCCGGCAGCCGATCCTGGAGAACCCGGATCTCGAGAAGATCCGCGCCATCGGCGAACTGGACGACAACCCGTTCCAGTCGAAGACGCTCGACGTCACCTATGCGATCGCACAGGGCGCCGAAGGCATGGCCGACGCGCTGGAGCGGCTCTGCGAGCGCGCCGAGGCGGCGGTGCATGGCGGTTACAACATCATCATCCTGTCGGACCGCATGGTCGGACCGGACCGGATCCCGATCCCGGCGCTGCTGGCCACGGCCGGCGTGCACCATCATCTGATCCGCAAGGGTCTGCGCACCTCGGTCGGTCTCGTCATCGAGACGGGCGAAGCGCGTGAAGTGCATCATTTCTGCGTGCTGGCCGGCTTCGGCGCCGAGGCGATCAACCCCTATCTCGCCTTCGAGACGCTGACCGACATGAAGAAGGACTTCCCCGAGGAGGTCGACGACGAAGAGATCGTGCATCGCTACGTCAAGTCGATCGACAAGGGCATCCTGAAGGTCATGTCCAAGATGGGCATCTCGACCTACCAGTCCTATTGCGGCGCGCAGATCTTCGATGCGATCGGCCTCGCTTCGGAATTCGTCGACCGCTACTTCTTCGGCACCGCCACGACCATCGAGGGCGTCGGCCTGAAGGAAATCGCGGAAGAGACCGTGCGCCGTCACGCTGCCGCCTTCGGCGATGGCGCGGTTCTGCGCAACACGCTCGATATCGGCGGCGAGTACAACTACCGCATCCGCGGCGAGAAGCATGCCTGGACGCCCGACTCGGTGGCGAACCTGCAGCATGCCGTCCGCGTCGGCTCGTGGGATCGCTACGAAGACTACGCCAAGGCGATGAACGAGCAGGCGAAGACGCTTCTGACGCTCCGCGGCCTGTTCGAGATCAAGATGGCGGAAGACGTCGGCGCATCGCCGGTGCCGCTCGACGAGGTCGAGCCGGCAGCCGACATCGTCAAGCGCTTCGCCACCGGCGCCATGTCGTTCGGCTCGATCTCGCGTGAGGCGCACACGACGCTCGCCATCGCCATGAACCGGATCGGCGGCAAGTCGAACACAGGCGAAGGCGGCGAGGAAGCCGAGCGCTTCGTGCCCATGGCCAATGGCGACTCGATGCGGTCGTCGATCAAGCAGATCGCCTCGGGACGCTTCGGCGTGACGACGGAATATCTCGTCAACTCCGACGTGATGCAGATCAAGGTCGCGCAGGGCGCCAAGCCCGGCGAAGGCGGTCAGTTGCCCGGCCACAAGGTCGACGCGACCATCGCCAAGGTCCGGCATTCGACGCCGGGCGTCGGCCTGATCTCGCCGCCGCCGCACCATGACATCTATTCGATCGAGGATCTGGCCCAGCTGATCTTCGATCTGAAGAACGTCAACCCGACGGCGGACGTGTCGGTCAAGCTCGTCTCGGAAGTCGGTGTCGGCACGGTCGCCGCCGGCGTTGCCAAGGCGCGCGCCGATCACATCACCATCTCCGGCTTCGAAGGCGGCACCGGCGCTTCGCCGTTGACCTCGCTCAAGCATGCCGGCAGCCCGTGGGAAATCGGCCTGGCCGAGACCCAGCAGACGCTGGTCCTGAACGGCCTGCGCTCGCGCATCGCCCTGCAGGTCGATGGCGGCTTCCGCACCGGTCGCGACGTCATCATCGGCGCGCTGCTCGGCGCGGACGAGTTCGCCTTCTCGACGGCGCCGCTGATCGCCGCCGGCTGCATCATGATGCGCAAGTGCCATCTGAACACCTGCCCGGTTGGCGTCGCCACCCAGGACCCTGTTCTGCGCAAGCGCTTCAAGGGCACGCCGGAAGACGTCATCAACTTCTTCTTCTTCGTCGCCGAGGAAGTGCGCCAGTTGATGGCCGCGATGGGCGTTCGCCACCTCGAACAGCTGATCGGCCAGTCCGATCGTCTCGACAAGGTCGCCGCGGTCAACCATTGGAAGGCAGAAGGTCTCGACTTCACCAAGCTGTTCCACAAGGTCGAAGCCGGCCCGGAAGAGATCCGTCACACCCAGCGCCAGCATCACCCGATCGAGCACATTCTTGACCGCAAGCTGATCGCCGAAGCGCAGGCAGCGCTCACGACCGGCACGCCGGTCAAGATCGAGGCCGCGATCCGCAACACCGACCGTTCGGCCGGCGCCATGCTCTCGGGCGAAGTCGCCAAGCGCTACGGCAATGACGGACTGCCGGACGACACCATCGCGATCACGCTGCGCGGCACGGCCGGGCAGAGCTTCGCCGCTTTCCTGGCACGCGGTGTCTCGATCGACCTGATCGGCGAAGGCAACGACTATGTCGGCAAGGGTCTTTCCGGCGGACGCATCGTCGTGCGCCCGGCCGAAACCAGCCGCATCGTGCCGGAAGAGTCGATCATCGTCGGCAACACCGTTCTCTACGGTGCGACCGAGGGCGAGGCCTATTTCCGCGGCGTCGCCGGCGAGCGCTTCTCCGTCCGTAACTCGGGCGCGATCGCCGTCGTCGAAGGCTGTGGCGATCATGGCTGCGAATACATGACCGGCGGCATCGTCGTCGTCATCGGCCAGACCGGGCGCAACTTCGCGGCCGGCATGTCCGGCGGCATCGCCTATGTACTCGACGAAGACGAAACCTTCGCCCAGCGCTGCAACCTGTCGATGGTCGAGATCCAGCCTGTCCAGGAAGAGGACGACCTGCTTGAAAAGCTGCACCACCATGGCGGCGACATCGAGCACAAGGGCCGGATCGACATCACGTCGAACATGAATCGCTTCGATGACGAGCGCCTGCACCGGCTGATCTCGCAGCATCTCCATTATACCGGCTCGGCCCGGGCCAAGGAGATCCTGGAGAACTGGGAAAGCTATCGTCCAAAATTCCGCAAGGTCATGCCGGTCGAGTACCGTCGCGCACTGATCGAGATGGAACGCGCACGCTACGGCGTGGCGGCCGAGTAAGGGGAACAGAGATGGGTAAGGTAACGGGCTTCCTCGAAATCGACCGCCAGGACCAGAAGTATCAGCCGGCTGCGGACCGCATCCGGCACTTCCGGGAATTCACCCTGCCGCTGAACGACCAGGACGTCGTTCGGCAGGCGGCGCGCTGCATGGATTGCGGCGTTCCCTTCTGCCATGGCGACACCGGCTGTCCGGTTCACAACCAGATCCCGGACTGGAACGACCTCGTCTATTCGAACGATTGGCAGGAAGCCTCGCGCAACCTGCACTCGACCAACAACTTCCCGGAGTTCACCGGCCGCGTCTGCCCCGCCCCTTGCGAGGAAGCCTGCACGCTGAACCTCGAGAACGCGCCGGTCGCGATCAAGTCGGTCGAGCAGTCGATCGCCGACAAGGCGTGGGACCAGGGCTGGATCAAGCCGGAAATCCCGACGGTCAAGACCGGCCGCAAGATCGCCGTCGTCGGCTCCGGCCCCGCCGGCATGGCGGCTGCCCAGCAGCTCGCCCGCGCCGGCCATGACGTGCATGTCTACGAGCGCGAAGCGAAGGCCGGCGGCCTGCTGCGCTATGGCATCCCGGACTTCAAGATGGAGAAGCACTTCATCGATCGGCGCGTCGCGCAGATCGAGGCCGAAGGCGCGACGTTCCACTACGGCATGAATATCGGCGTCAACAAGCCGATGGCCGAACTGGTCGCCGACCATGACGCCGTCCTGCTGACGGGCGGCTCCGAAGCACCGCGCGATCCAAAACTGCCGGGAGCGGAACTGGAGGGCGTGCACTACGCCATGCCGTTCCTCGTCCAGCAGAACCGTCGCGTCGGCCGCGAGGAGATCCATGACGAGCCGATCATCGCTACCGGCAAGCGCGTCGTCGTCATCGGCGGCGGCGATACGGCGTCCGACTGCGTCGGCACCTCGTTCCGCCAGGGCGCGCTGAACGTCACCCAGCTCGACATCCGCCCGATGCCGCCGGTTCGCGAAGACAAGCTGACGGTCTGGCCCTATTGGCCGACCAAGTTCCGCACCTCGTCCTCGCAGGCCGAAGGCGCCGAGCGCGAGTTCGCCTGCGCGACGCTCGGCGTTGTCGGCAAGAACGGCAAGGTCACGGGCGTCCAGTGCGCCCGCGTCGATGAAAAGCGCCGGCCGATCGAAGGCACGGAATTCATCATCCGCGCCGATCTCGTCTTCATGGCGATCGGCTTTGCCCATCCGGTATTCGAGGGCATGCTGAGCGAACTTGGCGCCGACCTCGACAAGCGCGGCAATCTTTCCGCCGATACGAAGAGCTACCGGACCTCGGTCGACAAGGTGTTCGCCGCCGGCGACATGCGTCGCGGCCAGTCACTGGTCGTCTGGGCGATCCGGGAAGGCCGTCAGGCCGCCCATTCGATCGACAAGCACCTGATGGGCTCGACCGACCTCGCCTGGTAAGGCCGGATCGCACTCATATCAGCACTTGAAAAGGCCCCTCTCGCGCGCGGTGGGGGCCTTTTTTTGTGCTGAGGTGGCGACCTTCGCAAAGCGCGACCGGCAGCTAAGGGGATTCCACGCGACGCGTGGATGCCAACGGATCAGCTCCCTCGACCATCATCCTGAGGCGCCCGGCAAAGCCGGGCCTCGAAGGAGGGTCCAGATGTCGCCGGACATCCGGAGTGCGTCCGCATACTGGAGCATCCCGCTGGAGCCTCCTTCGAGGCTTCGCTGGCGCGAAGCACCTCAGGATGATGGCGGAGCAGGTCGAACTACCTGGAGGCCCTGAGGGCTCCCCTACTCCACGGTGCCAGCGCGGCTCGGCATGGCGGCGGTGGGCGCCGGCAGGATGACGATGCCGTCGACAATGCTGTGCGAATTGTCGGCGCTGTCGTCCTCGTCACGCGGCGGCTTCCAGGCGAAGTCATCGACCCGGCCGGGCTGTGCCGCCGGGGCTTGGCCCTTGACCGTCAGCTTGTACTGGGTGCTGTCGGCCGCCGGGGCCGGACCGGCCGTGCCGGCGGCGCCTGCGAGCTTGGCGTCGGCCGCACCCGGCTCGACATCGGTCAGCGACAGCACCGGGCCAACCTGGCGCTCCTTGCCGTCCGGCCCGATTTCCATGGTCGCGTTCGGATTGGTCGGCGCCAGCGAACTCATCGGCAAGCCCATTCCGCTATCCTGGCGGATGTCGCGCTCGACGAAGAAGGCGAGCTTGCGCTTGCCGGCGCGGGAGAAGTTGATTCCGTCATTCATGCGCAAGGTCCGCGTCTGGCCCTCGACATCGGGACCGCGCGAGATGAACTTGCCGTTCTCGTCGGCGAAGCCATCCCACACATCGATGAAATGAGCCCCGACCGCCTCCGCACGCTGCTTGAACAGCGTGTTCAACTGCGCCATGTCGACCGACGCATCCGACGAGCGCAGCGGCGGCGCGCCAACCCAGTACACCGGCTTGCCATAGGTCCGCAGGGCGAGCAGGAAGCGCTCGACACGCTGCTGATAAGCCTTCTTCCATTCGTCCGAACCGGGCTCGAAACGGCCGTCCGGCGTCTTGATCTGCTGGCGGTCATTCGCGCCGATCAGCACCACGATCATGTCGGGCTTCTCGGCCTCGAGCACCTCGGAGATCTTGGCGGACCAGTTGAAATAGTCGTCGCGCACAAAGCCGGAGGATCCGTCGGCGCGATCGATGACGGTGAGGCGCGGCTCCTCGGCAAAGGCTTGGTCGAGGCCCCAGGCAAGGCCGGCGGCGACAAAATCGCCAACCACCAGCACCTTGCGGGCGTCAGGATTCTTCGGCTGGATGGCGAGCGTCGGATAGATTGGCTCGCTCGGCGTAGCCGGGCGCTTCTTGCGCACTGCCGGCGCCTGGCCGTCGGTTTGCTGCTGCCGTCGCGCCGAGGGCGGACGCTGCCGACCGACGTCGCGCGGCGGCAGGCGCATGTCTTCCGGTGGTGGCCGCTCGATGCCGAACAGGCGATCGAGGAAGCCGCCCGGCCCCCCGCTGCGGAATTGCGCAGCCGCCGGTTCCACCGCGCCGACAAGCGCGACGGAAACCAGGAAGACAGCGACGCATGCACGAAAGAAGCGAACCAACATGACCCTACCTGGCGGGAAGCCTGCGAGCCCAGCAGGCTTCCCTTGAGGAAAGCACCTTACCTGCCGGACCGCAGTCGCTGCAACAGTCCCGTCGAGACATAGCCGTCCGGGACCTGGCCCTGCGAGACCTGGAAGTCGCGAACCGCCTGGCGGGTGCCGGCGCCGATCTTGCCGTCGACGGCGCCGGAATAGAAGCCGCGCCGTCCGAGAAGCGTCTGCACCTCGGCCCGCTCATCCGCCCCCAGCGGCCGTACGTCGCGCGGCCAATCCGAGACGAACGCCTTGCCGCCGCGCAGCCGGTCCGACAGATGGCCGACGGCGAGCGCATAGGCATTGGCGTTGTTGTAGCGCTTGATGACCTTGAAGTTGGGCAGAAGCAGGAAGGCCGGGCCGTCCGCGCCAGCCGGCGCGTAGAGCGTCGCCTTGTCGTTGGAGGCCGGGAACGCCCGGTTGGCGACGCGGTGGACGCCGAGCTTGCGCCACTGATCGAGCGTCAGCGCCTTGCCGGAATCGGCGTGACGCCAGTCGAACCGGTTCGGCACCTGCACCTCGTAGCCCCAGGTCTGGCCATGGCGCCAGCCCATCTTGGCGAGGTAGTTGGCCGTCGAGGCGAGCGCATCGACTTCCGATGTCCAGACGTTGCGCTTGCCGTCGCCATCAAAATCGACGGCATAGGCCTGGTAGGTGGTCGGGATGAACTGGGTGTGGCCCATGGCGCCGGCCCAGGAGCCGACCATGTGGCGCGCATCGACATCGCCACGCTCGATGATCTTCAGCGCCGCGATCAGCTGCTGGCGACCGTATTTCGCCCGCGAGCCGCCCTGATAGGCAAGCGTCGCCAGCGAGCGGATGGTGTTCTTGACGATCTTCGGATTGCTCAGGACCTGGCCGTAGGACGATTCCATGCCCCAGATCGCCACGACGACGCTGCGGTCGACGCCAAACGCACGCTCGATCTGCTCAAGCTGCCGGCCATACTGGCGCAACGCCTCGCTACCGTTTTCCAGCCGCTTTTCCGAAATGGCGCCGTCGAGATATTCCCACAGCGGCTTGACGAATTCGGCCTGATTTTTCGCCTTCGCAAGCACGTCGGGATCGGGGGTGAAATTGCCGAGCGCGCTGTTGTAGACGCTGCGCGAGATACCGGCCTTCTGAGCGGTGGGCCAGAAGCTCGCCACCCAACGCGCGCCTGCCGCATCCGCCATGGCGGGCAACAATCCTGCCAGCAGTAACAGGATCAGCAGCGCTGCGCGGGTTCCGGCAGCCGCGAAGGGCCGTACGACGGAAACGGGCGGGCTCAAGAATACCATCTCTCGGAAGTCTCCTCAGTTCTCAAAATGCCATCCGGACCACCGTCCGGCTCGTCCCGGCAGCGATGCCGGATTGCCAAGCCTCAGTCGCGCTGATTGCGTCGACCGAGCGCCTCTTCCCAGGCCAGCGCCGTCGCGACGCTGAAATCGAGATCGTCATGCTCCGGCTTCCACCCCAGCGTGGTGCGCGCACGTGTCGAATTTGCGACCACGGCGGGAACATCGCCGGGACGGCGCTCCCGCTCGATCACCCGAAACTCGCGGCCGGAGACGCGACGCACCGATTCCAGCACCTCGCGCACCGAATAGCCGTGGCCATAACCGCAATTGGCGACCAGGCTGTCGCCGCCGGCGCGCAGATAGGCGAGCGCGTCGGCGTGGGCGTTGGCCAGGTCCGAAACATGGATGTAATCGCGTACGCAGGTGCCGTCCGGCGTGTCGTAGTCGGTGCCGAAGAGCTCGATCTCGTCGCGCTTGCCGAGCGCGGTTTCGCTGGCGACCTTGATCAGATGCGTCGCGCCCTTGGTCGACTGGCCGGTACGGCCGCGCGGATCTGCGCCGGCGACATTGAAATAGCGCAGCGCGACATAGCGGAAGTCATGCGCGCGCGCCGCGTCCTCGAGCATCATTTCGGTCATCAGCTTCGAGCGGCCATAGGGCGACTGCGGCACGGTCGCAGCACTCTCCAGCACCGGCTCGGTTCCCGTGTCGCCATAGACGGCGGCAGTTGAGGAAAAGATGAAGTGGCGCACGCCGGCGCGAATCACCGCCGCCATCAGGGCGCGGGATTTGACGGTGTTGTTGAGATAGTAGCCGAGCGGATCGGAAACGGATTCCGGCACCACGATCGATCCGGCGAAATGGATGACGGCGTCGATGGCATGCTCGGCCACCAGTCGCTCGACCAGCGCCTCGTCGGCAATGTCGCCCTCGACGAAGATGGCTTCGGGTGCGACGGCCCACTGGAAGCCGGTGGACAGGCGATCGAGAACAACCACTGCCTCACCACCGTCAACAAGACGCCACACCATATGGCTACCGATATAGCCCGCACCACCCGTCACCAAGACAGCCACTTCGAAACTCCAAGCAGATTCGTAATGTTAATGAACTATGAATAGGTGAACGAAGTCTTGATGACATTGAAATATTCACCTTTTTCATTAGCGTTCCTGTTAGGATTCTGACGATATGCTGTCCCTATCGATGCATCTGTGAGGCGTCCATGAACCCGAAGATTCGCAAGGCCGTATTTCCCGTCGCCGGTCTTGGCACCCGCTTTCTCCCCGCCACCAAAGCCATGCCGAAGGAAATGCTGACGGTCGTCGATCGTCCGCTGATCCAGTATGCCGTCGATGAGGCGCGCGAAGCCGGCATCGAGCATCTGATTTTCGTCACCGGCCGCAACAAGGCCGTCATCGAGGATCACTTCGACGTCCAGTACGAGCTCGAGGCCACGCTTTCGGGCCGCGGCAAGCAGGAGGCGCTCGATCTCCTGACCAAGGACCTGCCGAAGCCGGGTTCGACCAGCTTTACCCGCCAGCAGGTTCCGCTTGGCCTCGGCCACGCCGTCTGGTGCGCGCGCGAGATGATCGGCAACGAGCCGTTCGCCGTGCTGCTGCCGGACATGCTGATGAAGGGCCAGCCGGGCTGCCTGAAGCAGATGGTCAAGGTCTATGAGGAATGGGGCGGCAACGTCCTCGCCGTCGAGGAATGCGACCCGTCGCAGACCCACCAGTACGGCATCGTCGGCATCGGCGCCGAAGTCGGTGGCCCTGCCTTCCGCATCAATGCGATGGTCGAGAAGCCGAAGCCGGAAGTCGCGCCGTCCAACCTCTACATCAACGGCCGCTACATCCTGCAGCCGCAGATCTTCGACCTGCTCTCGAAGCAGGAGAAGGGCGCCGGCAACGAGATCCAGCTGACCGACGCCATGCTGCGCCTGATGGACCGCCAGTACATCTATGGCTGTCGTTTCGACGGCGAGACGTATGATTGCGGCAACAAGGTCGGCTTCCTCGCCGCCAACGTCGCCTTCGCGCTCGACCGCCCCGATATCGCGGACGAGTTCCGCCCGGAGCTGGAAAAGCTGCTGGCACGCTGAGACAAATGACGAAAGGGCGAGGCGGCCACGCCGCTTCGCCCTTTTTTTGTGCCAGCCGCCAGCTGCTACTCCCGGCCGCCGGCCTTGGTCAGAAGCTCGACCATCGGCTGAAAGCCGCGCTGCCTGGCATGCCGGAGCGGCGTGACGCCTTCGCGGTCCGGCAGAGATGGATCCGCCCCCGCGTCGAGCAGGATCCCGACGATCGCGACGTGGCGCTCGCCGCCGTCGCCAAGCAGAACCGCCTCCAGAAGCGCGGTCCATCCCAGATTGTTGACGTGATCGACCGCCACGCCGGCGTCGATCAAGGTGCGCACGGTATCGACATGCCCGCGCTCGGCCGCCGGGATCAGCGCCGTACCGCCATAGCGGTTGGTGCTCTTCAAATCCGCCCCATGCGTCAGCGTCAGCTTCAGGATCTCCAGATGACCGCGCGCCCCTGCGTAGAGATATGGGCTGTCTTGGATGCGGTCTTTCGCGTTGACGTCGGCGCCGGCCAAGATCAGTTGCCGGGCGATGCCGGCTCGGTTTTCATGGGTGGCGGCGAGAAGCGCCGTTTCACCGTCTGCGTTGCGACCATCGATCGCCACGCCCTCGGCGATCAGCTTCGCAACCGTGGCCTCGTCATTCTGCTCGACGGCGGCGAAGAGAGGTGCGGACGGGGTTTGCGCGGATGCTGTCATGAGGCCAAACGCCATAAAAAGGGTTGCAGCGACGGCGACCGAGCCTTTGGCTGTCGATCGCCTGAAAAATCCGGAAACGGAACGGAACAGCATCGTGGGAAGCACCTCGCGATGACAAAAAACGAGGCCGGCGCAACGCCGGCCGCTGACAGCTTGCACCGTTCGGCAGCCGGAAAGAAGGCGGGCATCGATCCAGCGGAGACACGTCGGCTCGATCGAGGCACAACAGACCTAAAGCTTGCCGATCTTGCGGCTGACTTTTTGCAGATAGCGCGCCCGGCTCTCGGGCGTCGAACTATCCATCTTGTAATGCGCCGTATAGCTGGTCCGGCACAGCGGATGGCAAAGCGTGCGGATGCCGCGCAGTAGAATGCGTCGGCCCGGCTCGCCGACGAATTTCGACAGCATCCAGCTTGCGCCGCAGGTCGTCACGACCGAGAGCTTGCGGATGTTGGTCATGCCCGGTCGCGGACCATGCGTCGCGGTCGGCATCACGAAGGTGACATGCGGCACCCAAACCCGCTCCAGCCAGCCCTTCAGCATGGCCGGCGGGCCATACCACCAGGTCGGATAGACGAAGACGAGGATCTCGCACCATTTGATCAGGGCGAGATGGTCGGCGACCGGCAGTTCGTTGACGCCCGGGTCGTTGTAGACGCGCCGCTCATCGGCCCGCATCACCGGATCAAAGCCGGAGGCATAGAGGTCGAGCAGCTTGACCTCATGACCCGAACGACGAAGCGCCTCGACCGTGATATCACGAAGGGCGGCGCCAAAACTTTCCGGGACGGGATGGGCAAAAACGACAAGCGCGCGCATGGCTTCTAAAAACGTTCCATCTGTTTCGATACGCGTGTCAGAAACGCCGAACGCGTCGCTTCCGTCGAGCGGTTCATGTCGTAATGGGCCAGGTAGGGCACCGAGGCGAGCGGCCGGATCTGGGCGCGCAGGACGCGCTTGACGCTTCGCCGCGGCGGATCGCCGACGACGAGCGCCTTCCAACGCGCGCCGCCATACGTCGCGACGGCGGCGATCTTGCGGATGTGCCGGAGATTGTTGACGGCCTTGCCATCTTCCATCCGGAACGACACGCCGGGCAGGAACACCCGGTCGAAGAAGCCCTTCAGGATCGCCGGAAAGCCGAAATTCCAGACCGGATAGACGAGGATGATCGCCTCCGCCCGCATGACGCGCTCGACATAGCTGTCCACGTTGCGCCTGTTGGCCGCGAGGTCGTGGTAATCGACCCGTTCCTGTCGCGACAGAACCGGATCGAACCCTTCCGCATAGAGGTCGCAATCATCGACCTGGTGCCCCGCCCGCCCCAAAGCCGCCACGACGGCGCCGTGCAGCGCCGCCTGGAAGCTCGTTTCGACGGGATGCGCGTAGAGCACCAGAACGCGCATGTCAGCTCGCTTGCTGCAGACCCGGGAACAGGAAGGTCTTGGTCGACTCGAAGTCGAAATCCGGATCTTCCCAGGCGATCATCTTGCCGGGATTGAGCAGGCCCTTCGGATCGGCCTCGCGCTTGAAGGCAAGCTGGGCAAGGTCGGTCTGCTTCATGCCGCCCTCTTCCAGCGTGTAGCGGTGCGGATTGAAGATCGGGCAGCCATGCTCTTCGTGGATGCGGATGATCTCTTCCAGCCGCGCCTCGGTGGTGTAGCGCACCATCGGCAGGCCCATCGGCGTGATCTTGCCGTCGAAGCGGACGAATTCCAGATGGCCGGGAACCTCATCGCCGAGAAGCTTGGTCAGCGTCTCGATCTTCTCGAGATGATGCGGCGGCGGATACATCGACTGCAGATAGGTGATCGACGGATCGACGCGGATGGCGCGCAGCGTCGTATGGTTCCAGCCGAGCTCATAGGCCGGCGGCAGGCCCTTCAGGTCCTCGGCCGTATCGGAGCGGAAGACGATCTCTCCCTTGGTGCGCGAGGTGAAGGCGACGAAGGCGTCGACCGCATGCGAGGCGAGCGAGATGATCGCCAGCGACTGGCCCGGCTTCAGGAATTTCTGATGGCGCAGGAAGTAGTCGTAGGGGATCGGCGCCGCGACGGTGGCGAGTTCCTTCAGCAGCAGGCCATCGGCATTGCCGAGGCTGTCGGCATAGCGCACCGCGTCCATGTAATCGTCGAAAGCGACCAGCACGTCGACCCAGTCATAGGCGGTGGTCAGCGGCATCTCGACTTCGGTGATGATGCCGTTGGTGCCATAGGCGTGCATCACCTTGTGCAGTTCCCAGCCGGTCAGCTCCAGCACGCGCGGCTCGGCTTCCATGGTGACGACGCGCAGGCGCAGCACGTTGCCGAGGTCGCGAAGTCCGCCCCAGCGGATCGAACCGACACCGCCGGAACCGCCGGCAATGAAGCCGGCGATGGTCGCCGTCTTGGCGGTCGAGGGATGGATGCGCAATTCCTGGCCGGAATGGGCGCGCGTCTCGACATCGAGCTGGGCGACGACGACGCCGGGCTCGGCGATGACGCGGCCGGGATAGATCGCCTTGACCTTGTTCATCTCGGCCAGGTTCAGGATCAGCCCGCCGGAAAGCGGCATGGCCTGGCCGTAATTGCCGGTGCCGGTGCCGCGCGGCGTGACGGGAACGTCATGCTTGTAGGCGGCCTTGAGGATGCGGATCACCTCCGCCTCGTCCTTCGGCGTCACGACCAGATCGGCCGTGACGTGGTCAAGCTGCGCCTTCAGGACGGGCGAGTACCAGAAGAAATCACGGCTCTTCTGCTTCACCAGCGCGGGATTTTCCTCGATGGCGATGCCGTCAAGTTCGGCCTTCAGCGCTTCGAGGTCGTTGCGGAATTGTTGAGCCATGATCAATGTCCAAACAGGGAATCGAGTTCGCGATAATCGGGCAAAGTCCGGTCGATCACTTTGCCATAGCGCAAAACGGTGCGATCGGATTGCGGCCGCGAGAGGAATTCAGACCACGTCCTGCCGCGGAACAGCACCAGATCGGCCGGGTCGCCGACGCGGATGCGGCCGACGTCGGGGCGGCGAAGGATGGCGGCGGGATTGGTCGTCACGACGCGAGCGGCGCCATCGAGCGGATGGTCGAGATGGAGGATCCGAACCGCCTCGCGAAACACCTCGACGGCGTCGAGATCGCCATAGGCATAGAACGGGTCGCGCGTGTTATCGGAGGCGACCGCCGTGCGGATGCCGCGCTCTTCCATCTCGGTCAGAAGCGTGACGCCGCGCCAACGCGGCGTGCGGTCAGGGTGGCGGTCCTGCAGATAGAGATTGCACATCGGCAGCGAGACGACGGCCAGGCCTGCCTCGGCGACAAGATCCATCGTCCGGTCCGCCTCGCCCTCGTCCTGGCAGGCGAGCGAGCAGCAATGGCCGACCGTGACCTGCCCCTCATAGGACGTGCGGATCGCGGCTTCGGCAATCGCCGCCAGCGAGCGGGCGTTCGGGTCGGCGGTTTCATCGACATGCAGATCGATGTCGAAGCCGTTTTCCGACGCCATGGCGAAGAGATGGTCGAGCGCCGTCTCAAGCCCCGGGATCATGTAGGTGAAGCCACCGAGCACGCCGCCATATTGAGCGACCGTTTCGGTAAGGCGATGGCGCACTGTCTCGTCGAGATAGAGTTCGATCGGCGACAGAGCCACACCCTGCAGATCGACGCGGCCCGCCCAGGCGTCGCGCGCCTCGGCAAAGGCCGGCCAGGAAGCGGGGAACTGCGGCGGCACGCAATCGATATGCGTGCGGATCAGCTTCGTGCCGTGCGCATAGGCGCTGCGGAGCGAAAACTCCATCCGCGCCCGCACATCAGCCGTCGTCCAGTTGGCGTTGCGATCTGCGTCGACGGCGGCCAGCGCGTCGGCAAAACTGCCGGTCGGGTTTTCGGCGCGCGCCCAGATGTGGCCCTTGTCGAGATGCGTGTGCATATCGACGAAGCAGGGCCAGACCTGGCCCTCGTCGAGATCGAAGACGGGCAGGTCGGAAACGCTGCCGGCCGGCCGCAGCGCCTCGATCTTGCCGTCCGCCACGACGATGTCGGCAACCATCAGCCCTTCGCCGACATCGATGCCCTCGAAACCGTCGACGGTGACGGAGGGCAACGTCGCATTGGCGAGCACGTAGCGGTCCGTATCCGGGACAGCCGCGAAACCGTTCGTCATCTCAATTCTCCCGCCGGATGGCGCTCTCATGCCAACGGCGCAGAGCCAGATGCGAGATCAGGCTGGTGACGCCATAGATCACGACGCCGGTGCCGCACAGCAGGATCAGGGCGGCGAACAGGCGAGGAATGTTGAGACGGTACTGCGATTCCAGCAGGCGGAAGGCAAGACCGGAGCCGGCACCGGCAGAGCCTGCCGCGAACTCGGCCACGACGGCCGCGATCAGCGCGAGACCACCGGCGATCCGCAGCCCCGCCAGGAAATAGGGCAGAGCGGCCGGCAGCTTCAGGTGGATCATCGTCTGCCAGCGGCTGGCGCCATACAGCTCGAACAGGTTGAGCAGGTTGTGGTCCGTGCTCTTCAGGCCCTGCGTCGTGTTGGACAGCACCGGGAAGAAGGCGACAATCCAGGCACAGATCAGCAGCGCCGACTGGGTCGACGGCGCATAAATGAGAATGAGCGGCGCAATGGCGATGACGGGCGTCACCTGCAGGATCACCATATAGGGCGACAGCGCCAGTTCGATCCATTTCGACGAGGTGAGCAGGATCGCCAGCGCGACACCGCCGACCAGCGCGATACCGAGCGCGGCGAACGTGATCTTCAGCGTCACCAGCAGCGCCATGCCGAGGATCGGCCAGTCCTTGATCAGCGACTGAACCACGAGCTCCGGGCTCGGAAGGATGTATTTCGGGATGTTGTAGGCGGCGACATACCAGGCCCAGAGCCCGATCAGCGCGCCCAGCATGACGAGCGGAATGAGGACGCGCAGCACGCGCTCGCTGACCGGCATGCCCTGCGCGGGAGCGATCGGAGTATCTACGTGCGCAGCGTCCTGCGCGGAGGCCGTCGCAGGGCCTTGATCGATGCTGGTCATAGGTGGTCGGCCGTTCCGATGGCGGAAAGAAGGGATTCCGAAGTCCGGCGGCAATATTCGCCGTAAGCCTGCGAGGTGCGGAAGCCGATGCCGCGCGGATGCGGCGCATCGACTTCGATCTCGTCGATGACGCGGCCCGGACGGGCGGCCATGACGACGATGCGACTCGACAGGTAGACGGATTCGAAAACCGAATGGGTGACGAAGACGATGGTCCAGCCGAACTGTTCCCACAGACGCAGCAGGTCGTCATTGAGCTTCTGGCGGGTGATCTCGTCCAGCGCAGCGAAGGGCTCGTCCATCAGCAGGATGCGCGGGCGGGTGACCAGCGCGCGGGCGATCGAGACGCGCATCTTCATGCCGCCGGAAAGTTCGCGCGGATAGGAATCGACGAACTTGTCGAGCCCGACCATCTCCAGCGCTTCCATCACGCGCGGCCGGGCGGCTTCCTTGGAAATGCCCTTCAGGCGCAGCGGCAGCCAGACATTCTTGAAAACGGTAGCCCAGGGCATCAGCGTCGGTTCCTGGAACACGAAACCGATCTCGCCCTCGCTCTTGTCGTTCGCGGATTTGTCGGCCGGATCCGGCCAGATGATCTTGCCGGAGGACGGTTCACCCAACCCCGCCAGCATCCGGAGCGCCGTCGACTTGCCGCAACCCGAAGGGCCGAGCAGGCTGATGAACTCACCGGTACCGATCGTCAGCGACATGTCCTTCAGCGCGATGGTGCCATTCGAAAAGGTCTTGGAGACATGATCGAGGCGCACGATGGGCCGTCCGGTCGCTGCGGATGGCGGGCTGCTGGTTGCGAGAGACAAGAAATCCGTTTCCTCAACTGCGGGGCGGAACGCGCCACCGTTCAACAACGGCATTGCCGGGACGAGCCCGGCAATGCCTGGAGCCCAAGGGCTCCGTATTTTCGGCCTGGAGCCGAAACGCTCCGTATTCTATCGGTCCGAAGACCTACTTCTTGAGGTCCATTCCGACCTTCTTGCAGACGAACTGCGTCGTATAGAACTTCGACAGGTCGAGGTCAGCCTTGATCACGCCGGCCTTGACCATCTTTTCCTGGAAGTCCTTGACCCGCGCATCGGTCATGCAGCCGATGCCCTTTTCCAGCGTGTCGCCGGAATCGACCAGGCCATATTCCTTCATCGTGGCGATCGAATAGGCGATCTGCTCATCCGTGATTTCCGGATTCTCTTTCTTGATCAGATCGTTGGCAGCCTTGTTGTCGCCGTAGAGATAATTGTTCCAGCCGATGATCGAGGCATCGACGAAGCGCTGCGTGATGTCGGGGTTGGCGGCGACGAATTCCTGCGTGCCTTCGATCAGCGTGCCATAGGTGCTGAAGCCTTCATCGGCGAGCAGGAACAGCTTCGGCTTGAAATCGGCCTGCTTGGCAATCTCGAAGGGCTCGGAGGTGATGTAACCCTGCTGGGCCGACTTCGGATCGGCCAGGAACGGCGCCGGATTGAAGGTGTAGGGCTTGAACTGTTCGTCGCGGAAGCCCGGGAAGGCCGACTTCATCCACTGGAAGTAGGAGGCATAGCCGTCCTTCGACAGCAGCAGCGTGTCGAGCTTGGCCAGGTCGGCGAACGTGTCGACATCGGGATGGGCGATGATGACCTGGGGATCCTTCTGGAAGATCGCAGCGACCTCGACCAGCGGGATTTCCTCGGCGGCGGCCGAGAAGGTCTCGACCATGTTGCCGGCCATGTTGAAGGTGGTCTTGCCGGCCAGCATCAGCTGGCGGTTGGCCGCCTGCGGTCCGCCCTGCACGATCGTGACCTTGAGGCCATGCTTCTCATAGGTGCCGTCGACGACAGCCTGGTAGAAACCGCCATGCTCGGCCTGGGCGAGCCAATTGGTGCCGAAACTGATTTCGTCGAGCGCGAAGGCCTGGCCGGAAAACGCCAATGCCGCTGCGCCGGCCGTCAAACCAATAAACTTCGTCCTGATGGATGTCATAAGCACTCCGCCTTCCCCTTGTCGCGACAGCCCCAGCGGTCGCAGATCTTGTTTTCCCGAACCTGTATGTCGGTCCGTGGCCTTCCTGGCCGAAATCGCGCTTCCCAGTCGCAAGACGCATGCCACGCAGGCGCCTCGTGGCGCTTGCGCGCCTACCCTGGCATGCCTGCCCGATCTCGGACGGTGCTGGCATATTAGGCGACGAGCCCTGCCCAAGATAGCGGCAGACGCCAGGAAATTGAGCGCCTCCCGCGAAACCAAACGACGCACTCTGACGAGAGATATGGCAGGGAACGCGCATGGCTCGTTTCCGATCGGACAAGGTTCGGCGGAACGGATCCGCCCTTGCCTACGGAGCCGTCACACCCCTACCCTTGCCCACAGAACCACGGCTCGTGCCCGCTCGTGGACACTTGCCTGCCGAAGAACTCTCGCCTGCTGTCTTGCCTGCTCATGGACCTGCCCCCGCAAGTCGAACCGGAGTACCCGATCGTGAACCGCCCGCTGATCCCCCAGGACATCCGTCCGCCCTTCGGCCGCTACAGCCACGGCGTCGAGGCGCCGGCCGGCAGCCGGTTCCTCTTCACCTCCGGCCAGCTCGGCATTTCCAGCGACGACAGCGTCCCCGACAGCATCGAGGAGCAGGCCGAAATCTGCTTCGAGAACATCCGCTCGATCCTGGCTGCCGGCGGCATGGAGCTTTCCGACATCGTCCGCCTCAACGCCTTCGTCACCAAGCGCGAAGACATGCGTCGCTACATGAACGTGCGCGACCGTTTTGTCACCGATCCCCTTCCCGCCTCGACGCTCTACATCGTGACCGGCTTCACCCGGCCGGAATTTTTGGTCGAGATCGAGGCTGTTGCCGCCAAGGTGGATTGACGCTTAACCGGACGAACGCGAAACCCGGATCAACACCCCACCCGGTCGCCCCTCCCCGCAAGGCAGAGGGCGCCGACAGCGAACCATCTGAAAGAACGAGACGACATGACCCTTCCCCGCCCCTATTGGCACGAGATGCAGGCCCCGGCTTTCCAGGGCGGCGAAAAGGATTGGATCGCGATCCTGCCTGTCTGCGCCATCGAGCAGCACGGCCCGCATCTGCCTGTTTTCACCGATGCCTGCATCGGCGAAGGCATGATGAAGCGCGTCGTCGAGCTGCTGCCCGAAGGCCTGCCGGCGACCTTCCTGCCGGTGCAATCGATCGGCAAGTCGAACGAGCACATCTCCTCGCCCGGCACGCTTACCTTCTCATGGGAAACCCTGATCAGGATGTGGCTGGAGATCGGCGACAGCATCGCGCGCGCCGGCGTCCGCAAGCTGGTCCTGGTCACCTCGCATGGCGGCAATGTGCCGGCTTGCGAGATCATCGCCCGCGAATTGCGCATCAAGCACGAGATGCTGGTCGTCAACACCGGCTGGACCGCCGTCGGCGAGCCGGAGGGCATGGTGCCGGAAGAGGAATATCTCTACGGCATCCATGGCGGCGACGTCGAAACCTCGATCATGCTGCATTTCCGGCCGGATCTGGTCGACATGTCCAAATCGGAGGATTTCCGCTCGTCTCAGCTCGACCTGCTGAAGGAATTCAAGCGGCTGCGTTTCCATGGCGCGCCGGCCCGCGCCGCCTGGAAGGCGCAGGACCTGAACCCGAAGGGCGCCGTCGGCAACGCCTCGCGCGCCACCGCCGAACGCGGCCGCCAGATGGTCGACTACCAGGCGAAGGCCTTTGTCGAGCTGCTGGAGGAAATGGCCCGTTTCGACCTCGGCCGTCTCTGGAAGGCTCCTGCCTGATTTAACGAAAATCGACTGAAAACGCTTGGGCATGCTGGCCGACTGTTGCTAGCATGCCCCGGCATCGCGACAGCATCTGCCTGAGCGTATGTCCGGGGGCGGGCGTGGTCGACATTGTCATTTCCGAGTTCATGCACAAGAACGCGGTTGCGGATCTTTCCCGCGACTTCGAGGTTCAGTACGAGCCGACGCTGGGTAGCGATCTGCCCAGCCTGTCGCGCGCGGTGCGGCGCGCCAAGGCGCTGATCGTCCGCGACCGGACGGTGGTCGACATTCCGCTGATCGCCCATGCGCTGGATTTGCGTGTCATCGGCCAGGTCGGCGCCGTTTCCGACAATATCGACATGCTGGGCTGCGAGGCGCGCGGCGTTTCGATCGTGCGAGCGCCGGACATGATGGCCGACGCGGTCGGCGAGTATGTCATCGCCAGCGCCATGATGCTGACGCGCGGCGCCTATTTTGCCACCCGCGACGTGATGCAGGGAAAATGGCCGCGCGGCCATCTCGTCGGCCGCGAGATCGGTGGCCGCACCCTTGGGCTGGTCGGGCTGGATTTCGGCGCCCGCGCCGCCGCCGTTCGCGCCCAGGCGCTCGGCATGCGCGTCACCGGCTGGGATCCGTTCCTGAAGCCGACCCACCCGGTCTGGAACGATGTAGAGCGTGTCGAATTCGACGCGCTGCTCTCCGGTTCCGACGTTGTGAGCGTGCATCTTCCGGCGCGCCCGGAACTGCTCGGTCGGCTTGGCACGGTAGCGCTGGCGAAGCTGAAGCCGGCGGCTGTCCTCATTTCCGTGGGCGGCGGCGGCGTGGTCGACGCGGCCACGGTCGCCAACATGCTTTCGACCGGCCGCCTGCGCGGTGCGGCTTTCGACGGCTTCGAGACCGAGCCGCTGAACAGCGAGGCCGGCTGGATCTACGCGGCGGTCCCCAATCTGATCCTGACACCGCGCATTGCTGATCTGACGCTGGAATCCCACCTGCGTTCCTCGGCGGCGATCGTTGTCAAGGTTCGCGGCGCGCTCAATCCTTGATCAACCGGCAAAAAAATCCCTCTTGCAATCGGACCGCGCCTCGGCTCGACTGCGGCTTTCCCGTCAACGAGGTTCCGGCAAGGAATCCGTATGCTGCGGCGGGCCTAAAAGCGCTTTGAATAGCGCGTGCCAGGGGAGTTCAGGAATGAAGACTTTTGCCCGCCTTTTGGCGGCGACCATGCTGGTCACCGGTCTTGCATCAGCTGCCGGGGCGAAGACGCTCGTCTATTGCTCGGAAGGCAGTCCCGAGAATTTCAATCCGCAGATCAACACCACCGGCACGTCGTTCGACGCGGCCCGTCCGGTGTTCAACCAGCTCGTCGAGTTCGAGCCCGGCACGACCAAGATCCGCCCAGCACTGGCCGAGAGCTGGGTTGTGTCGCCCGACGGTCTCGAGGTGACGTTCAACCTGCGCAAGGGCGTGAAATTCCACTCGTCGAAGACGTTCAAGCCGACGCGCGATTTCAACGCCGACGACGTGCTGTTCTCGTTCAACCGGATGTGGAAGGAAGACAATCCCTACCACAAGGTCTCCGGCGGCGCGTATGACTACTTCAACGACATGGAGATGCCGACGCTGCTGAAGTCGATCGACAAGATCGACGACCACACCGTCAAGTTCACGCTGACCAAGCCGAACGCACCCTTCCTCGCCAATCTCGGCATGGATTTCGCCACCATCTTCTCGGCCGAATATGCCGATGTGATGCTGAAGGCAGGCAAGCCCGAGACCATCGACCAGCAGCCGATCGGCACCGGGCCGTTCACTTTCGTCGCCTACCAGAAGGACGCCGTGATCCGCTTCAAGGCGTTCCCGGATTTCTGGGGCCCGAAGGCCAAGATCGACGACCTCGTCTACGCCATCACCAAGGATCCGACGGCGCGTTGGGCCAAGCTGCAGAAGAATGAATGCCAGGTGATGATCGGCCCGAACCCGGCCGATCTCCCCGCCATGGGCAAGGATGAGAACGTCAATCTGCTGTCGCAGCCGGGCCTCAACATCGCCTATCTGTCGTTCAACGTGACGAAGCCGCCCTTCGACAAGAAGGAAGTGCGTCAGGCGCTGACGATGGCGATCGACCAGGCGACGATCATCAAGGACGTCTATGGCGGCGCCGGCCAGGCGGCCAAGAACTTCATTCCGCCGACGATCTGGGGCTACAACGACGCCATCGAGCCGTACAAGTATGACCCGGCCAAGGCCAAGGAAATGCTGAAGGCCGCCGGCGTCGCCGAAGGCTTCGAGAGCGACCTGTGGTGGATGCCGGTAACGCGCCCCTACAATCCCAATGCCAAGCGCATCGCCGAACTGATGCAGGCGGATTTCGAGAAGGTCGGCATCAAGACCCATCTCGTCTCCTATGAGTGGGGCGAATACCGCAAGCGGCTGCAGGCGGGCGAGCACCAGATGGGCCAGCTCGGCTGGAGCGGCGACAACGGCGATCCGGACAACTTCTTCTTCCTGCTCGGCTGCGAAGGCGCCCGTCCAGGCGGCCAGAACCTGTCCAAGTGGTGCAACAAGGACTTCGAGGCGCTGTTCCAGAAGGCCAAGTCGACCTTCGACGTTGCCGAGCGCACCAAGCTCTACGAGCAGATGCAGGTGATCGCGCATGAAGAAGCGCCGGTCTTCAATATGGCGCATTCGATCGTCTACGAGCCGATCCGCAAGAATGTGACGAACTACAAGGTCAGCCCGCTCGGCCGGCGCGAATTCGCGGAAGTCGGCCTCGACTAGTAGTTGCGACAAGGACGGAGGCGCACCACTCCTCCGTCGTTCCGGGACAACGCACTCCGGGGATTGGCACAAGCGGCCGATCCCCGGATGACCTGGAATTCACCCGGCCCGACAGGGGCGGATGGATCCTCGCCTTGGCGGGGATGACGGCCGCGATGATGCCTCCCGCCTTGCCTTCAGGCGGTAACACCATGTTCAGTTTCATCATCCGGCGCGTATTACTGGTCATCCCGACCTTTCTCGCCATCGCCTTCCTGACCTTCGTCGCGATCCGCCTCGTACCCGGCGATCCGGTCGAGGCCCGAACCGGCGAGCGCGGCATTTCTCCCGAACGGCTGGCCCATTTCCGCCACGAGCTGGGTCTCGACCAGCCGGTTTGGAAGCAGTTCCTCGACTATCTCTGGCAAATCGCGCATGGCGATTTCGGCACGTCGATCTCGACCCAGACGCCAATCCTGACCGAATTCACGACACTGTTCCCGGCGACGCTGGAACTCGCCATCTGCGCCATGCTGTTCGCGACGATCCTCGGCATTCCGGCCGGCGTGATCGCGGCGACCCGGCGCGGCACCTACATTGATTACACGCTGATGGGTGCTGCCCTGACCGGCTTCTCGATGCCGATCTTCTGGTGGGGCCTGCTGCTGATCCTGTTCTTCTCGGTCGATCTCGGCTGGACCCCCGTCTCGGGCCGCATCGACCTGCTGTATTATTTCGAGCCCGTCACCGGCTTCATGCTGATCGACAGCTGGCTCTCCAGCGAGGAAGGCGCCTTCGCCTCGGCGGTGTCGCACCTGATCCTGCCGACCATCGTGCTCGGCACCATCCCGCTCGCCACCATCGCCCGCATGACCCGTTCCGCCATGCTGGAGATCCTCGGCGAAGATTACGTCCGCACGGCGCGTGCCAAGGGGCTCTCGCCGTTCCGCGTCGTCGGCATCCATGCGCTGCGCAACGCGCTGATTCCCGTCGTCACCGTGATCGGCCTGCAGGTCGGCGCGCTGATGGCCGGCGCGGTTCTGACCGAATACATCTTCTCCTGGCCGGGCATCGGGTCGTGGCTGATCGAGTCGATCCAGCGCCGCGACTATCCGGTCCTGCAGGGCGGCATCCTGCTGGTCTCCGGCATCGTCATCGTCATCAACATTCTCGTCGATCTGCTCTACGGCGTGCTCAACCCGAGGATTCGTCATGCCCGTTGACAGGATGCCCGCGGAGAGAACCGCCGCCGCCATCGTCGAGCCGAAAGCGCCGCCTGGCCCCTTCGCCTCCTTCTTCCGCGATTTCTCCGAGAACCGCGCAGCGCTTGTCGGGCTGATCCTTCTCGGCCTGCTCACCTTCGTGGCGATCTTCGCCAATTTCATCGCCCCCTATTCGCCGATCGAACAGTTCCGCGAATTCACCCGCATTCCACCCGCCTGGGTCGAGGGCGGAAACCGCGCCTTCCTGCTCGGCACGGACGAGATCGGCCGCGACATGCTCTCGCGCCTGATTTTCGGCGCACGGCTGTCGCTGTTCATCGGCCTTTCCGTAGTGGTTGCCTCGATGGCCGTCGGTATCGTGCTTGGCCTCGTCGCGGCCTTCGCGCCGGGCTGGCCCTCGATCGTCATCATGCGGGCGATGGACGTCATCCTGTCGGTGCCGAGCCTGCTGCTCGCCATCGTCATCGTCGCCATCATCGGGCCGAGCCTGACCAACACGATCGTCGCGATCACGGTGGTCTATCTGCCCTATTACGTCCGCCTCGTGCGCGCCTCGGCGATGCAGGAGAAGACGCGCGACTATGTGACGGCGGCCCGCGTCGGCGGCGCCGGCACGCTGCGCATCATGTTCAAGACCGTGCTGCCCAATTGCATGGCGCCGATCATCGTCCAGGCGGCGCTGACCATCTCCAACGCCATCCTCGAAGCGGCGGCGCTCGGCTTCCTCGGACTGGGCGCGCAACCGCCCTCGCCCGAATGGGGCGCCATGCTCGCCTCGGCGCGCGAATTCCTGCAATCCGCGCCCTGGATCGTCACCTCGCCGGGTGTCGCCATCCTGATCACGGTGCTTTCGATCAACCTTGTCGGCGACGGGCTGCGCGATGCGCTCGACCCGAAGATGCGGAGGAGCTGACCATGCCGCTTCTCGAAATCAATGACCTCACCGTCGACTTCAAGACCAGCGGCGGCCAGTTCCGCGCCGTTGACGGCGTTTCGCTCACCGTCGACCGCGGCGAGATTCTGGCTGTTGTCGGCGAGTCGGGCTCCGGCAAATCCGTCGCCATGCTGGCCGTCATGGGCCTCCTGCCCTGGACCGCCACCGTCTCGGCCAAGACGCTGGCCTTCGACGGTCGCGATCTGCTGACGCTGACGCCGCGCGAGCGGCGCAAGCTCGTCGGCAAGGACATGGCGATGATCTTCCAGGAGCCGATGTCGAGCCTCAATCCGTGCTTCACGGTCGGCTACCAGATCGGAGAGAGCCTGAAGGTGCATCTCGGCCTGTCGAAGAGCGAGCGCCGCAAGCGGTCGATCGAGCTGCTCGAGGCGGTCGGCATTCCCGATCCCGAACGCCGGCTTTCGGCCTTCCCGCACCAGCTTTCCGGCGGCATGAGCCAGCGCGTGATGATCGCCATCGCCCTCGCCTGCCGGCCGAAGCTGATCATCGCCGACGAGCCGACGACCGCGCTCGACGTCACCATCCAGGCGCAGATCCTCGAACTGCTCGTCTCGTTGCAACGCGAGACCGGGACCGGCCTGGTGCTGATCACGCATGACATGGGCGTTGTCGCGGAGACTGCCGAGCGGGTCTCTGTCCATTATGCCGGGCAGAAGATCGAGGAGCAGCCGGTAGCCCCGCTCTTCGCCGATCCGCACCACCCCTATACGGCGGCGCTGCTGGCAGCCCTGCCCGAACGGGCGACGGGCAAGCATCTGCCGTCGATCCCCGGCGTCGTGCCGGGCCAGTTCGACCGGCCTCCGGCCTGCTTGTTCGAGCCGCGCTGCCGCTTCGCCACCGACCGCTGCCGGACCAAGGTGCCGCCGCGCCAGGGCGCCATCGCCGGTTTCGCCCTTTGTCATTATCCGCTGACGCATGGGCGGCCGATCGGCCATCCCCATCCCGAAGGCAGGGAGGTCGCGGCATGAACGCGCCCGTCGTCCTCGAAGCCACCAAGCTGGCGCGCTTCTATTCCGTCAGCCGCGGCGCCTTCAAGCCCACCGCCACGATCCGGGCGCTGGCCGAAGCAAGCTTCACCCTGCGTGCCGGCAAGACGCTGGCCGTGGTTGGTGAATCCGGCTGCGGCAAGTCCACGCTGGCTCGCCTCGTCACCATGATCGAGGAGCCGACCGCCGGCGAATTGATGATCGGCAAGACGGATATCGTCACGGCCGACAAGTCGGCGTTGCAGAAGCTGCGCTCGGAAGTGCAGATCGTCTTCCAGAACCCCTATGGCTCGCTCAATCCGCGGCAGAGGATCCTGGACGCGCTGGCCGAGCCGCTGGTGATCAACCGCAAGGACATGAACGCCGCCCAGCGCAAGGCGGCGGTGCTCGACATGCTGAAGCGGGTTGGGCTTCGGCCCGAACACGCCAACCGCTATCCGCACATGTTTTCCGGCGGCCAGCGCCAACGCATCGCGATTGCCCGCGCCCTGATGCTGCGGCCAAAAATCCTCGTGCTGGACGAGCCGGTTTCGGCGCTCGACGTCTCGGTGCAGGCGCAGGTGTTGAACCTGCTGGTCGAGTTGCAGGACAGCCTCGACCTGTCCTATCTGTTCATCAGCCACGGCCTCGCCGTCGTGCGCCACATGGCCGATGAGATTTTGGTCATGTATCTCGGCCGCGTGGTCGAACGCGCCCCGCGTGAAAAGCTGTTCGAGCGGCCGATGCATCCCTATACGCAGGCGCTGCTTTCGGCGACGCCGATGGCCGATCGCGATCGGCAGCGCGAGCGGATCCGGCTGAAGGGCGAATTGCCGTCGCCGTTCAACCCGCCCAAGGGATGCGCCTTCCATCCGCGCTGCCCGCTTGCCTTCGACAAATGCCGTGTCGACCTGCCGGTCCTGACACGGCACGGCGAGACGGAAGTCGCCTGCTGGGCCGTCGAGCGGGATGACCGGGTTTCTTAGCTCTTTCCAGTAGCAAGCCCATCCCCCTCTCCCGCTGACGCCAGCGGGGGAAGGGAAACTTACTCGAGTACGACCTTCAGCACGGCGCCGTCGAAGCCGGTGACGCGGACGCGGGTGCCGGCCGGCAGGTCGGGGCCGGTGACGCTCCAGGTCGTGTCGTCGATACGTATGCGGCCGTGGCCGTTCTGGATCGCCTCAGCCAGCGGGTAGACGCTGCCGACGAACCGCGCCGCGCGCTGGTTCAGATGCGGTTGGTCGCCAGGCCGCCGCTCGCGCGAATAGAAGCGCCTTCCGAGGATGACCAGCACCAGCGCCAGCGCGACGAACAGGATCGCCTGCGCCTGCCAGCCCAAACTCACGATCATCGCCAGCGTGCCAACGAGCAGCGCGGCGATGCCGAACCACAGGAAGAAGGCGCCCGGCGCCAGCACCTCGACGCCAAGCAGCAGCAGACCGAGGATCCACCAGCTCCAGGGCCCGAGCTGCCGGACCGCCTCGACGATCATCAGAACGATCCTTCGCCGGAGCGCGGCACGCTGGTGGTCGGGCGGCGGCGCTGGGCCGGTTCCGGGTCATTGCCGCCGAAGGCGCTGCGGGCCAGTTCGGCGATGCCGCCGATCGAGCCGATCAGCGCCGTCGCCTCGACGGGCAGCATCAACACCTTCTGGTTCGGCGCCGAGGCGAGCTTTTCCAGCGCCTTGGTGTAGCCCTGGGCGACGAAATAGTTGATCGCCTGCACGTCGCCGGCGGCGATCGCCTTGCTGACCAGTTCGGTCGCCTTGGCCTCGGCTTCCGCCAACCGCTCGCGCGCCTCGGCGTCGCGATAGGCGGCTTCGCGCCGGCCCTCCGCCTGCAGAATCTGCGCCTGCTTCTCGCCCTCGGCCTTCAGGATCGCCGACTGGCGCGAGCCTTCCGCCTCGAGGATCTGGGCGCGCTTCTCGCGCTCCGCCTTCATCTGACGGCCCATCGAATCGACGAGATCGGCCGGCGGCACGATGTCCTTGATCTCGATGCGGGTGATCTTGATGCCCCAGGACGCGGCGGCGGAATCGACGACGCGCAGCAGCCGGTCGTTGATCTCGTCGCGATGCGACAACAGCTCGTCGAGATCCATCGAACCCATGACGGTACGGATGTTGGTCATGGTGAGGTTCAGCAGTGCGTTCTTGAGGCCGTTTACCTCATAGGCGGCGCGGGCCGCGTCCAGCACCTGGTAGAAGGCGACGCCATCGACCGAGACCGTGGCGTTGTCCTTGGTGATGATTTCCTGCGTCGGGACGTCGAGCACCTGCTCCATCATGTTCATCTTCGCGCCGATGCGGTCGATGAAGGGAACGATCAGGTTGAGGCCGGGCGACAGGGTGCGGGTATAGCGGCTGAAGCGTTCGACCGTGTAGCTATGCCCTTGCGGCACGGTCTTGATTCCGGCGATCAGCACCAGAATGACGAGAACGACGATCACCAGAACCGTGATGTCGAAGCCGAAAAATCCCATCGTCATTCTCCCCTGTCGCAATCCATTATGTCAGGGGAGGTGTAGGGACTTCGTTCGGCTCACGCAATTGGCTGAGATCACACCCAGCCGAGCAGTTCGCGGCGAACCAGGTGCTCCAGCAACGCCATGCCTTCCGGGCTGTCGTTGAGGCAGGGAAGCGCCGCAAAATGCTCGCCGCCATTGTGGCGGAAGATCTCGGCGTTCTCGCCGGCGATTTCCTCCAGCGTCTCGACGCAATCGGCGGCGAAGCCCGGCGTCACCACGGCGATGCGCTTGACGCCCGCTTTGGCCAGCGCCTCGACGGTCTTGTCCGTGTAGGGCTGCAACCACTCCGCCTTGCCGAAGCGCGACTGGAAGGTGGCGCGCAGCTTTTCCATCGGCCAGCCGAGTTGTTCGCGCAGCAGGCGGGCCGTTTTCACGCAATGGCAGTGATAGGGGTCGCCGAGTTCGAGATTGCGCTTCGGCAGGCCATGGAACGAGGCCAGCACGATCTCCGGCTCAAAATCGAGCGCCGCGATCGAGCGTTCGACCGAGGTGGCGAGTGCTGCGATATAGACCGGGTCGTCATGATAGGCCGGCAGGGTGCGCACGGCGGGTTGCCAGCGCATGGTGCGCAGCTTGTCGAAGGCCTTGTCGTTGACCGTCGCGGTCGTCGTCGCCGAATATTGCGGATAGAGCGGCGCGATCAGGATCCTGTCGCAGCCGGCCCGCTTCAGGCCGTCGATCTTCTCGGCAATCGTCGGCGTGCCATAGCGCATCGCCCATTCGACGACGATCCTGGGGTTGCCGGAGAGCGCGGTCGAGAGCTTGTCTGACTGCGCGCGCGTGATCGTGCGGAGCGGCGATTCATTGCGCTCCTTGTTCCAGATCGATTCGTAGTTCTTGCCGGATTTTTGCGGTCGCGTCGTCAGGATGACGCCGTTGAGCAGCGGCCACCAGATCAGCTTCGGCACTTCGATGACGCGCGGATCGGACAGGAATTCCTTCAGATAACGCCGCATCGACCAATAGTCGGTCGCATCGGGGGTTCCGAGATTGACGAGGAGCACGCCAACCCGGCCGATCGAAATCGACGGGTGGTCGGCGGGCTGGGTCGCGGGGACGGCGATATCGGCGGTTTGGCTGGTCATTGTGGCCGGAACTTAGCCGTCCTGCGCGCCGACGCGAAGGGGCCGGGTGCATTTTCGTCCGTTGCGCGTTGTCGCATGGGCGGGAAAGGCGCTTTCGCGTTGCTGCCGTTTCGTCCCTTGCTAATGACGACCTTGCCGGTTCCCGCTATGCCATTGCAACAATAGGCTGGCATTCTGGTACCCATTGCCTTCGCCTCATTCGCATCGGAGATCCCCCATGTTCGGACGCCAGCGCAGTCTTCGGATCGGCCTTGTTGCCTTCGCGGCCCTCGTTGCGGGTCCGGCATTCGCCGCGCCGGTGACGATCACCTTCGTGCAGACCAACGACATCGACCGGATGGAGGAGCTGGACGGACGAGGCGGTTTCGCCAAGCTCGCGGCCGTGGTCGAGGCCGAGCGCGCCAAGGGGCCGACCCTGTTCGTCCATTCCGGCGACACCATCTCGCCGTCGCTGCTCTCCGGCATCGACAAGGGCGTCCACATCATCGACATCCTCAACCAGATGAAGGTCGATGTGATGACTCCCGGCAATCACGAGTTCGATTTCGGCCCGGACGTTTTTCACGCGCGGATTGGCGAGGCGACCTTCCCGGTCGTGACCTCCAACATCCGCGAGAAGGACGGCAGCCAGCCGAAAAACACGGTCGACGAGAAGATCGTCGAGATCGAGGGCCTCAAGATCGGCTTCTACGGCCTGACCACGGAAGACACGCCGGTGGTCGCGACGGCGGGCGATACGGTCTTCCAATCCTCGATCGAGACGGGCAAGGCCAAGGGCAAGTCGTTGCGCGACGCCGGCGCCGATTTCGTCGTTGCCGTCGTCCACACGCCGCTTTCCATCGACATGGCGCTGGTGCGCAACCGCGCTGCCGATCTGGTGCTCTCCGGCCATGACGAACACCTGCTCGCCTTCTTCGACGGCAAGACGGCGCTGACGGAATCCGGCGCGCAGGCCGAAGATATCGTCGTAACGCGGGTGACGATCGACAAGACCGAGAAGGACGGCAAGACCAGCGTCGCCTGGCAGCCGCATTTCGAGATCATCGACAGCGCCACCGTGACGGCGGATCCGAAGATCGCGGCCGTCGTGAAATCCTACCAGGACAAGCTCGATGCCGAACTGAAGGTCGAGATCGGCACGACCGAGACGCTGCTCGACAGCCGCCGCGCCACGGTGCGCGGCGAGGAGGCGGCGATCGGCAATCTGATCGCCGACGCCATGCGCGCTTCCGTCGGTTCGGAGATCGCGCTGGTCAATGGCGGCAGCATCCGCGGCGACCGCGAATATCCGGCCGGGTCCAAACTGACGCGCGCCGACATGTTCAGCGAGATGCCGTTCGGCAACAAGACGGTGAAGCTCGCCGTCACCGGCAAGGTGCTGCAGGCAGCGCTCGAAACCGGCTTCAGCCTGACCGAAGCGGCGGCCGGCCGCTTCCCGCAGGTTTCCGGCCTCGTCGTCGAGGTCGATCTGAAGCAATTGCCGGGAATGCGGGTGAGGAGCGTCACGGTGAACGGTGCGCCCCTCGACCCCGAACGCAAATATACCCTCGCCACCAACGACTATATGGCGGCCGGCGGCGACGGCTATGTCGTCTTGAAGGACGCGGCGCGGCTGGTCAGCGCCGTCGACGCGAAGCTGATCGCCAGCGACGTCATCGACATGGTCACCGCGCAGAAGACGATCGCGCCGAAGCCCGAGGGCAGGATCATCTTCCGCTAGGGCCTAGAGCCCCTTGGCCTGCTGGGCGAAGCCGAAGCTGTCGAACGCATATTCGGCGACCCGGAACGACTGATAGATCTGGTCGCGAAAGGCCTTCCACGGGCCGTAGATCGTCTTGAAATGGGGATGGCTGGCTGCGAGCTCGTCATACAGCTCGAACGACGCCTTGTAGGCGGCCTGCATCAGATCGGTGGGAAATGGGCGGAGTTGAACGCCCTTGTCGAGCAGGCTGCGGATGGCCTGGTTGTTGCGCACGTCATAGCGGGCAAGCATCGTCTGCGAACTCTGCGCGGCGCTTGCCTTCAGGGCCAGCTTGAAGCTCTCCGGCAGGGCTTCGAAAGCGGTCTTGTTGACGAGCAGATGGATCGCCGGGCCGCCATCCCACCAGCCAGGATAATAGTAATAGGGCGCGACCCGATAGAAGCCGAGCTTCTCGTCCTCGGACGGACCGCCCCATTCGGCCGCGTCGATCGTGCCGCGTTCGAGGGCGGCATAGGTTGTCTCGATCCGCATTGCCTGCGTCTGGACGCCCAGCCTTTCCAGCACGGTGCCGCCGAGGCCGGCAATCCGCATCTTCAGCCCGGCGATCTCCGGCAGGCTGCGGATCTCCTTGCGGAACCAGCCGCCCATCTGGACGCCGGTGTTTCCCGCCACGAACGAGACCATGTCGTAATGGTCATAGAAGCTGTCGAGCAGGTGCTGGCCACCGCCCTCGCCGATCCAGGCGTTCTGCATGCGCGCGTTCAGGCCGAAGGGCATGGAGCTGCCGAAAGCGAAGGCCGGATCCCGGTCGATGTAATAATAGGAGCAGGTTTGCTGCGCCTGGAGCTTTCCCGCCTGCACGGCGTCGAACGTCTCCTCCGCCGGCACGAAATCGCCCGGCTCGCCGATTTCGATCTGGAAACGTCCCCCGGTCAGCACGCCGACGGTGCGGACGATTGCCTCGGTGCCGCCCCGGATGGTGTCGATCTGCGCGGGGAAGCTCGATTGCAGCCGCCAGTGCACCTCGGGAGGGGTGGTGACTACCGCCGGCGCCGCCAGCGCGCTCCCGGCGCCGCTCGTCGCGGCGATACCGGGACCGATCGTTGCCGCTTTGAGGATCGTGCGTCTGTCCAGGTATTTCACACCCATGACAAGCTCCTGGTTTTCGGGCGGCGCTGTCAGGTGCCGACATCAGCGTTTCGGGCGGGCGGGGCAAGCCGGGGCTGCCGGCACCCGCCGCGATGCCTATATGGAGAAAGGTCTCCCGAGCCTTTGATCTAGGGACCAGAATTGGCGAAAAGACGGCTTTTTGCCACGGTCCGGTGTAAAAGAGGGGCCATGCTTCACAGCAAACGATCTGGATCATGACGGATTTGAAGAATTTTACGCCCCTCGTCGCCGTGACGGCCGATGTCCGCGAGTTCGGCGGCTATCAGTGGCACGCCGCTCCCGAGTCCTATGTGAAGGCGGTGGTGGACGGGGCCGGCGGCATTCCGCTCATCGTGCCGTCGCTGGGCGCCGCGATCGATATCGACGCGCTGCTCGAACGGGTCGATGGCGTGCTGGTCACCGGCAGCCGTTCGAATGTCCACCCCACGCTCTATGGCGAAACGCCGGACCCGCGCACGGAACCCTATGACCCGGCGCGCGACGCGACCAGCCTGCCGCTGATCCGGGCGGCGATCGCCAAGGGCGTGCCGCTGCTCGCCATCTGTCGCGGCCAGCAGGAACTCAACGTCGCGCTGGGCGGGACGCTGATCTCCGAAGTGCAGGACCTGCCGGGACGCCATGACCACCGTTCGCCGGTGTCCGACGTGGCGGACGAACGCTTCGCCATCCGTCATCCGGTCGAGATCGTGCCGGGCGGCTGCTTCGCCCGCATCGTCGAGCGCGACACGATCGAGGTGAATTCGCTGCACAGGCAGGCGATCGGTCAATTGGCCGAGGGGCTGGTCGTCGAGGCAGTCGCGGCCGATGGCACGATCGAGGCGGTCAGCGTCCGCGATGCACCGGGCTTCGCCGTCGGCGTGCAATGGCATCCGGAATATTGGGTGACGACGGACGCGCCGTCCGGCCGCCTGTTCCACGCATTCGGCGAGGCCATGCGGGCGCGTGCCGCGTCGCGGAATTTGCTCGCGGCCGAATAGGGACTTCTAGCAAGACCCTCACCCAACCCTCTCCCGCAAGCGGGAGAGGGTTGGGTGAGGGTCTTTCAAGCCGACGCCGGCCTAGATCGCTGCCAGCGCGCCGCCCAGCATCAGCAGACCGAAGACCAGAATGCCGCTCGCGGCGACAATCTGCAGGCCGTTGACCACGCGAAGCTGGGTCCGGGTCTCGCCGCCGGAAAAGCGCAGCGCGATATCCTTGGCCTTCACCGCCAGCGTTGCCAGCGCCGAGACGGTGATCCCCGTCCCCAGCGCCATCATCAGCACCGAGAGAATGCCGGCCCAGTAGAGCTTTTGCGATATGGCGAACACCAGCACGATGATGGCGCCGGAGCACGGACGCACGCCGACGGCCAGGATCGCGGTCCAGGCTCGCCCAACCGTCAGCGGGCGGTCGAGTTGAGCCGGATCGGGCGCATGCGAATGACCGCAGGTATCACAGCTCATCGCCATGGATGGGGCGGCCGTGTTGAGCCCCAACGCGGAACTTCGACCGAGCCTGTGCTGCGGGTGATTGCAGGTGGCGGGATCGTGCCCGGCGAAGCCCTGAATGGCCTGAACGGACGCGGCAGGATTGCCTGACTGGGCTTCAAGGGCGCCGCGTGACGAGAATCGCATCCAGAGCAGCCAGACGCCGCACAGCGTGATCAGCGCGTAGCTGGCAATTTCCAGCGCGTCGGTGGCCCGCGTCATCGTCATCGCGGTAACGTTCAGGATGAGCGTGCCGACCGAGACGACGAGGATCGCCGTCAGTGCCTGCACGAGGGCGGAGGCAAAGGAAATGACGATGCCGCGCTTCAGCCGGTCGCCGGTGGCGAGCAGATAGGAAGCGATCACCGCCTTGCCATGGCCGGGGCCGACGGCGTGGAAGACGCCATAGGCGAAGGAGAGCGAGATCAGCAACGCCGCCGCATGACCGCTATGCGAAAGGTTGGCGAGCGCGTCGGTCAGGTCGCGATAGAAGATCGACTGCTGCCGCGCGATCCACTGGAAGAAGGGGGCAAGCGGCCCTGCCCAACCGACGACGCCGCCGCCATCGGGCGTCGCGATGCCAAACGGGCTCGGTGCGGCGAGGGCAAGCGTCGGTGTCAGCCCGGCGACGCCAGCGCCGATCCAGCGGCAGACACGGCTGGAGCCTTTCACCATGTCTCCGAAATGGCGCAAGGCTCTAACCCCGTGCCTGGTCGCGTTTTCTTCACGCGAACCGGTGTCCACTTCGCTCGAAAACGCTTCTGAATTCATGAACAGGCGATCGTGATCTGGGCCGCGAGGCTCGAAGCCGCGTCGGCGAGCTCGTCGGGCAGGTCGCGCTGGTCGGCGGGAATCGCGGCGAGCTGCGCCATGATCTTGTCGTCGAGTTCATGCGGCGGCGCGTAATGCGCCTTGCAGTTGGCCGGCGCGCCGTTGAGCGTGATGGCGTGGTGCTTCACGAAGTTGAAGGCGACGAAATATTCCGGGTCGAACACTTCCAGAACAGTGTTGGCGCCAACGGCAGTCGGCGTCCGCAGGGGCAGCGTGTAGAAAAGCGTCAGGCGGCTGTCGTGGAAATCGAGCCAGTATTCCGAAGGCGCCTCGACCGGCGCACGTTGGCCGTTGACCTTCAGCCTGGTGAAATAGTGAAAGTCCTTCAGCGAATCGACGTTGACCTTGGCGAGCGGCTGCAGTTCGTCGTCCGACAGTTTGCCGTCGCCATTGGCGTCGAGGCCCTGGATAGCAAAGGCGGTAAAGGCCTGGTCGAACTGCCAGATATGGCGGATCGCCGAGATCTTGCCGTCCGCGTTGAAGACGAGCTCTTCCTTCGCATCGACGAAGACATGCGGATGCGCCTGGGCTGCGGTCGCGAAGAGCGCGGCAAAGGCGAAGGCGATCAGGGATCGAAGCATGAGCAATGGGTCTCTGCGGAGGGCGAGCGGTGGGAAAGGGGCCAGACAAGTACGGCCAGATCGTGTCGACGGGAAAGGCGGATCCGTTTCGGCAACGGTCCGCCCATCACAGTTTCTTGAGGCCGGCCGTGGCCGGACGCACGGCGTTTCGCGCGTGGCGGCATGCCCCTAGCAGTTGTTGCCGTTGGGGCCGTTCTTGTCGAACCACGTCACCAGGAAATCGATGAAGCTGCGCACCTTGCCGGAAAGATGGCGCCGATGCGGATAGACGGCGTGAACGGCGGCGCTGGCCGGTTCATAGGGTTCGAGCACGACGATCAGTCGGCCCGCCTCGATATCGTCCTTCACCACCAGATAGGGCACGACGGCGAAGCCGAGCCCGGCGATCGCCGCCAGACGCGCCGCATTGGGGCTGTCGACCTCGACACGGCCCTTGACCGTCACGGAGACACGCTCGCCTTCGATCAGAAACGGCCAATTGGTGCGGTAGGCGACATTCGAATCGATGATGCAGGGCTTGTTCGCCAGATCGTGCGGTCGATCCGGCTTGCCCCAGCGCTCCAGCACGTCCGGGCTGGCGACAATGGCGATGCGGAACGAGGCCAGCCGACGGGCGATCAGGCTTGAATCGGTCAGGGTCGAGATGCGGATCGCGACGTCGAAACCCTCATCGACCAGATCGACGAAGCGGTCTTCGAGATGGAGTTCGAGCGCGATTTCAGGCTCGCTGACGACGAATTCCATGATGGCGCGACCAAGCTCGCCATCGCCGAAGGTGCGCGGGGCGCTGACCTTCAGCCGGCCGCGCGGCGCGGCATGGGCATCGCCGACCGAAGATTGCAGGTCGTCGATCCGCTGCAAGATGTCAGAGGCGTCGCGGACATAGCCCTGGCCGACTTCGGTCAGGGACAGGGTCCGCGTCGTGCGGTTCAAAAGGCGCGCGCCGAGCTCGTCCTCCAGCTCGCGCACATATTTGGAAATGAGCGCCTTGGAGCGGCCCATTTTTCGCGCGGCAGCGGAGAAGCTGCCTGCCTCGACGACCTCGATGAAGGTCTTCATCCGGGTGAGCGTGTCCATGATCGTCAGCCGGCCATGATCTTGGCGGCCAGCTCGATCAGCGCGCGGTCGCGACCGGCAGGCGCAATCAGCGAGACGCCGAGCGGGCAACCATCGTGCTCGGCCAAGGGCAGGCTGATCTGCGGCAGGCCGGCGAGACCGGCGGTGCACAGCATGGAGAGCGCGCGGTTGCGGTAGGATTCAAGCTCTTCGCCACCCAGGCCGATGCGCGGCGCGACGCCGGGCGTTGTGGGGATGGCGAGCACGGTGTTGTCGCCGAGCAGGCCACGGACATGCGCCCGCACCTGGGCGCGACGGATGGCGGCGGCGTCATATTCCTCGCGGGTGACGTGGCTCGCCCATTCGAAGCGCTCGCGCACGCCGGGGCCGAAGCTCGGCTGGCGGCTCTCGATCCATTCGCCGTTCGCCTCCCAGGCTTCATAGGCCTGCATGGTGCGGAAGATCATGCGCCAGGCGGCGAGGCCATCGGGGGCGACGATGACGGCGCCGGCGGGCTGGAGATGCGCGGCGATACGGGGCGTTGCCGAGCGGACGGCGGCCTCTTCCAGTTCGCCCAGCAGCAGGGCGTGGATATCGTCGCCGACGAGGAACCGCGTCAGCGGGGTATCGGTCTCGTCCTCGCCGAGCAGCACGGCGCCGACGCGGGAAAAGGTGTCGATGTCGCGGGCGAACCAGCCGACCGTGTCAAAGCTCTCCGCCAACGGGGCGACGCGCGACATGTCGATGCGGTCCTGCGTCGGGCGCATGCCGATGAGACCGTTATAGGAAGCCGGCGCGCGTACGGATCCGCCGGTATCGCTGCCAAGCGCGAAATCGACCAGGCCGCCTGAAACGGCCGTTGCCGAGCCGGACGAAGACCCGCCCGGAATGCGGCCCGGGGCGCGGACATTGATCGGCGTGCCATAGTGGAAATTCTCGCCATTCATCGAATAGGCGAACTCGTCCGTATGAACCTTGCCCATGAAGCGAGCGCCGGCGTCGAGCAGGAGCTGCACGGCGGGCGCAGTCTCCGTCTTGTCGCCGCTTTCGGCGCGCTTCAGCGGATGGCCGACGCCGGTCGGGTAGCCCGCGACGTCATAAAGGTCCTTGATCGCCATGGTCAGGCCGGCGAGCGGCCCGGTAGGAGCCGAAGGCACTTCGACGGCGGGATAGTCGACGAAGGCATGGACCGGATCATTGGCGAGCAGCATGGGTTGTATCGATTTCCTGTGGGGTCATCGGGGCGACACCGGCGCGGCGTCGATGGCTGTTGAATTCATACCGCCTTCTTGGCTCTTTGCCAAAGAAGGCGGCGGCCGTTCGGCTCAGGCAGCGACCGCAGCCCCGTCTGAACGCGGATCGCTTGCGCCAAAAATCCGGCCGTCCTTGCGGCGGACGAGCGCGCCGGCATGGCCCATAGTGTCGGAATAGGTTTCGTCCAGCACCGACACCTCATGACCGGCCCGTTCGAGCGCGATCAGCAGATCCGGGTCGAAGCGGTTCTCGACGCGGAGATTGACGTGGTCGGAACCCCAGGTCTTGCCGAGCAGCCAGCGTGGCGCATCGATGGCCTCGCCAAGCTCCATGCCGAACAGCGCATGGCGCGTGAAGATCGCGCCCTGCGTCTGCGGCTGGCCCTCGCCGCCCATGGTGCCGTAGCTCATGATGCGGCCATCGTCGAAGCGCGCCAGCGCCGGGTTCAGCGTGTGGAACGGGCGGCGGCCGGGCTCCAGCGGATTGAGCGCGCGCGGATCGAGCGAGAAGCTGGCGCCGCGGTTCTGCCAGGTGATGCCGGTTGCCGGCAGCACGACGCCGGAGCCGAACTCCCAGAAGATCGACTGTATATAAGAGACGGAGAGCCCGCTTTCGTCGATGGCGCCAAGCCAGACGGTGTCGCCCTTTTTTGCCACCTGCGGCCAGGGAGCCGCGCGCTGCATGTCGATCGCGGCGACCTCGCGGGCGAGCACACGCGGCGACAGATGCATGGAGAGATCGCCGGCGAAAACCGGGTCGGTGACGTGCTTGTCGCGGATGAGGAAGGCGCGCTTGGTCGCCTCGATCAGGCCGTGGACATGCTCGAAGCTTTCGCCGCGCTTGACGCCGAGGCGTTCGAAAATCCCGAGGATCAACAGCGAGGCGACGCCCTGCGTCGGCGGCGGCGCATTATAGACGGTCACGTCCTGCAGCCGGACAGAGAGGGGAGCACGCAACCGCGCCTCGTGGGCCGCGAGATCCTCCCGCGTCACCGGGCACTGGAAGCGTTCCAGATCGCCAGCGATCTCGTTGGCGACGTCGCCCTTGTAGAAATCGGAGAATCCGGCGCGGCCGAGATGCTCCAGCGTGTCGGCGAGACGTTCCTGCCGGATGGTCGCGCCGATCTCGGGCGCCTTGCCGTCGATCAGGAACACATCCTTGAAGCCCGGCGCGGCGGCCAGGTCGCCCCGATGCTGTGCCGTAAGCCGGGCCTGCGAACGCGTCACCGAGATGCCGGACTTGGCATGCTCGACGGCATTGGCGACCAGCGTGTTGCGATCAAGCCGACCGCCAAGACTTTGCGACAATTCAAACGCGGTGTTCCAGCCGGAAATCGCGCCGGCGACGGTGAGCGCCGCATCGGGGCCGCGTGTCGGAACGGTGTCATAGCCCTTGGCGCGATAGGCCTTGATGGTCGCCAACGAGCCGGCGGCGCCGCAGGCTTCGAGATAGCGCGGCTCCTTGCCGGGCTCGCGGATCAGCCAGAAGCCGTCGCCGCCGATGCCGTTCATGTGCGGATAGACCACGGCGATGGTGGCGGCGGCGGCGATCACCGCCTCGATGGCGTTGCCGCCGGAGCGCAGGATCTCGGCGCCCGCTTCCGCGGCAGCCCTGTGGGGGGCCACAACCATGCCCTTTTCGCCGACGACCGTTTCGTTCACGCGCTGCTCTCCTGTTGCTCTTCCTGCATAGGCGAAAGCACCCGATGCCGGAAGCGCGAATCATGGGGGCCGGACCGGCCGTGTTAAGCTTGCTGTGTAGGCCGTTTTTGGCCCGAAAAGGGGCCTCGCAAGCCCCTGAGCCGACACAAAAATGTCGCGATTCCTTCATGTTCGGCCGCTGGGGGTGGTCGATGCGTGGATTTTGAGCTTTCGGTACAAAATCCGCTTGAATATTAACCGCGTTCAGCCTACCTACCTCCTTGCCCAATTATCGCACGTGCCTGTGGTTGCGTGCCGACCGGTGGGGCTTCGGACAAGAGGCCGAAGCGACGCCCAAGATCTTCCGTAAGGAGGGTCCCAGGAGTTCGGGAGAGATCCCGAGAAGGTCGGCAGCCGGAAAGCGAAACCGGTGAACTCCGTCTCCGCGGAGGACGCGACTTGAAGCAACGACGTAGCGGGCTTTTTTGGTCTCGGACGGCTCTCCATCGGCCGTTGTCACTGAAGAGGCACTACATCCTTGCCGGGCGTGCGGATCGGGTTCCCCCGTTCCAAGCGAAGGCAGCGCTCACGATAAACGCTCGTTTATCGCTGCGACTGCTACCCGCGAAAACAGCCGGCTAACCCCGGCAAAAACGGCTCGTCTTCAACGTTCCGATCGCGTCCATAGCGATTTGCGCGGCGATTTCGTTCCGGTTTCGTCTTCGCTCGTAACGCTTATTTGGCCTTGGCAGGCCAACGGGGAGATTCTCCATGACCGCTCGCATCATCGACTTCCTCAACACCCGACGTCCCGACGGCCCGTGCCTCGTTGTCGATCTTGATGTTATCCGGGAGAATTATCTCACCTTCGCGCATGCGTTGCCGGATACCCGCGTCTTCTACGCGGTGAAGGCAAACCCGGCTCCGGAAGTGCTGGCGCTGCTCGCCTCGCTCGGCTCGAATTTCGACTGCGCGTCGGTCGCCGAGATCGACATGGCGCTGGCCGCCGGCGCGACCCCGGACCGCATCTCCTTCGGCAACACGATCAAGAAAGAGCGCGACGTCGCCGCTGCCTTTGCTCGTGGCATCAACCTCTATGCGGTCGATTGCGAAGCCGAGGTCGACAAGGTCGCCCGTGCCGCTCCCGGCACCCGCGTGTTCTGCCGCATTCTCTGCGACGGCGCCGGCGCCGAATGGCCGCTTTCGCGCAAATTCGGCTGCGAGCCCCAGATGGCTGTCGGCGTGCTTGAGCATGCCCATCGTTCGGGCCTGCGCGCCTATGGCGTTTCGTTCCATGTCGGTTCGCAGCAGGCGAACACCGAAGCCTGGGACGGCGCGCTCGCCTCGGCCGCCGGCATCTTCCACACGCTCGCAGAGCGCGGCATCCAGCTGTCGATGGTCAATCTCGGCGGCGGCTTCCCGACCCGTTATCTCAAGGAGATTCCGGGCGTGGAGAACTATGCCTCGTCGATCGACCAGGCCCTGAAGCGCCATTTTGGCAATCAGATCCCCGAGACGATCATCGAGCCGGGTCGCGGCATGGTCGGCAATGCCGGCATCATCAAGACGGAAGTCGTGCTCATCTCGAAGAAGAGCGACGCGGCGGACGACCTGCGCTGGGTCTATCTCGACATCGGCAAGTTCGGCGGTCTCGCCGAGACGATGGACGAGTCGATCCGCTACCCGATCCGCACGGCGCATGATCACGACGAGAAGACGGCTTGCATCCTGGCCGGCCCGACCTGCGATTCGGCCGACGTTCTCTATGAGAAGACGCCGTATCACCTGCCGGTCTCGCTCTCGATCGGCGACGACGTGCTGATCGAAGGCACGGGCGCCTACACGACGACCTATTCGGCCGTTGCCTTCAACGGCTTCAAGCCGCTCGAATCCTTCGTGATCTGAAGGTCGCCATTTCATGACGCATATTGATGTGGAGGCGCCCGGCGAAGCCGGCGCCCGGGAAATGCTGCTTGACCGCGCGATGGGTCCGGATCGTCACCTGAAGACGTCCGAGCGCCTGCGCGAAAACCGCCTGCCGGCTTCCGGCCTGGCGCTGGTGGCGCGCGACGGTGACGAGATCATCGGCACCGTCCGCCTCTGGAACGTCTCGGCCGGCGGCCGCGACGCGCTGCTGCTCGGGCCGCTGGCGATTGCGCCGGAACGGCAGAGCGAAGGTCTCGGCGGCAAGCTGATGCGCGCCGCGCTGAACCGCGCCGCCATGTTCGGCCATGGCGCCGTGATCCTGGTCGGCGATGCCGATTACTATGCACGCTTCGGTTTTTCGGCCGCGGCAACGCAGAGCCTGATGATGCCGGGGCCGGTGGAGCGCAAGCGCTTCCTGGCGCTGGAACTCAAGGAAGGCGCGCTCGACGGCGCCGCCGGAAAGCTGGTCGCGACCGGCGACTGGTCGGTCCCGCCGCTCTCGACGCCGGACTTCCCCCGGACGGCAAATCCGTCCGGGCTCGACCTCGTCGACGCAACCCGCTAGGCTTAACGCTTCAAACAGGTCGTGGAATGGAAGGGATTCCCCCGTCCATCCACGACTTTTTGTTTGTCACGAAGGAAGGGTACGGTACCCCACTTGTTGATTTCGACTTTGAGGAGTGTCTCGCGATGACGAACTGGCCTGTTTATGGTCGCATCAATGGCCCTGTGGTCATTATCGGCTTCGGTTCGATCGGACGCGGATTTCTCCCGCTGCTGAAGCGCCATTTCGCCCTGGATAGACCCCAGATCACGATCATCGAGCCGAGCGACGAAAACGCTGGCCTGATGGCCACTTTTGGCGTCAAGCACGTGAAAGTGGCGCTGACGCGCGAGAACTACCGCGACGTCCTGACTCCGCTCCTGACGAGCGAAACCGGCCAGGGCTTCCTGGTCAACCTCTCCGTCGATACCTCGTCCCTCGATATCATGAAGCTCGCCCGCGAGATGGGCAGCCTCTACATCGATACCGTCATCGAGCCCTGGCCCGGCTTCTACTACGACCACAAGGCAGATCCCGCCTCGCGCTCCAATTATGCGCTGCGCGAAGAGCTTCTGGCCGAGAAGCGCGCCAACCCCGGCGGTCCGACTGCCGTTTCCTGTTCGGGCGCCAATCCGGGCATGGTGTCGTGGTTCGTCAAGCAGGCCCTGCTCGACATCGCCCGCGATCTCAACATCGAACATGACGAGCCGACGTCGCGGCGCGAATGGGCGGCGCTGATGCACGCAACGGGCGTCAAGGGCATCCATATCGCCGAGCGCGACACGCAGCGCGCCCGCGTTGCCAAGCAGCTCGACACCTTCGTCAACACCTGGTCGGTCGAGGGCTTCGTTTCCGAGGCGCTGCAGCCGGCCGAGCTTGGCTGGGGCACGCATGAGCGGTGGATTCCGGCCCACGCCCGCACCCACGATACGGGCAGCGGCGCGGCGATCTTCCTGCTCGGACCGGGCGCCGATACGCGCGTGCGTTCCTGGTGCCCGACGCCCGGCCCGCAGCTCGGTTTCCTCGTGACGCATAATGAGGCGATCTCGATCGCCGATCACTTCACGATGCGCGAGAACGGCGAAGTGATCTACCGGCCGACCTGCCACTACGCCTATCATCCGTCGAACGACGCCATGCTGTCGCTGCACGAGATGTTCGGCCGCGCCGGCAAGCGGCAGTCGAAGATCCACATCCTCAGCGAGGACGAGATTCTCGCCGGTCGCGACGAACTGGGCGTGCTGCTCTATGGCCACGCCAAGAACGCCTACTGGTATGGCTCGCGCCTGACCATCGACGAGGCGCGCGAGAACGCGCCTTACCAGAACGCTACCGGCATGCAGGTGACCTCGGCCGTCGTGGCCGGCATGTCCTGGGCGCTGGCCCATCCGGACCGCGGCATCGTCGAGGCAGACGAGATGGACTATCACCACTGCCTGAAGGTGCAGAAGCCCTATCTCGGCACCGTCGAGGGCATCTATACCGACTGGACGCCGCTCACCGATCGCCCGGGCTTCTTCCCGGAAGATATCGACGAGAGCGACCCCTGGCAGTTCCGCAACGTTCTGGTCCACAATCTGGGCTGATTTTCTGTCGGGTGCGCGGGATTAGCTGCTGCAGCGAGTCCCGCGCTCCACCGTCATCCCGGCGAAGGCCGGGATCCATACGTGCTGGAGCTTGTCCAGAAGGCTCGGCCAAGGCGTCGATAGCTAGCATCTATGTGCCCCGACCTTCGCCGGGGCGACGAGATCCGCGGCGCCAACGACCGCAGAACGATCAAGACCGGGCTTTGGCCCGGTCTTTTTTTATGCGCTTGCCAGGGGAAGGCGTGGCTCGGACGAAGGCACGCCTGCGAATTAGGCAGGGCCGGAAGAGCTCGGGCATGCGTCACGGTCATGCCTCGGCCGTTCTGGCGCCCCGCCGCCGCCCCAATCGGTACCAGAGTGCCGCAATCCAGCCATATCCCTTAATGCTGCACCGCAATATGACGGCAATATTAATGCTGCTCTGCGCTAAACGCATCGCTGGCATGAGATTTTACATAGTGCTCAATCGGGCAGCAGGAGCCTATATCAACGTCAACAAGAACGGCGACAGAGAAATCCGGCGCCGGTTCGACAGAAATCAGACCGAATTTAAAGGACATCCGAAAATGGCTATGAACCTCGTTGCTTCCTACAAGAATTGGCGCAAGTTCCGCGAGACCTACAACGAGCTCTCGCGTCTCAGCAGCCGCGAGCTTGCTGACCTCGGCATTCACCGCGGCGAAATCGAGCGCGTTGCCAAGCAGGCAGTTGGTTACTAATACCTTCGACACCTGATACGACTTCAAGAATATCGCAGGGATCATCCTCCCCCTCCCGACCCCTGCGATCGGCGCCGCGCTGACCTCCTCCCCGGCAACGCGCCACTTTAAAACGCCCGTCGACCTCCTCCCCGACGGGCGTTTCTCTTTAGACGCGATGCGGTTTTCCTCCCAAAACCATGCGTCAGACGCCGGCAGACGCGACCGTGTTTTGAGCCTCCCCCTTCGGCTCCCGGTCGCGCGCCGGCGTCATTTTTTTTGGGCCTTGCGCCCGATCCCAGATCCCTCGCCGCCGCAGCGGATTCCCGGCCTGCAACCGCTTGTTTAGAATGGTTTTGACTTACCTTCCGTAACGTCGTAACCGCGAGCAGGGGGCAATCGAACGGGATGAGTCGGCCCCTTTTCCGGAGGGGATTCGACATGCCAAGAATTAGCCAGATGTTCATCGGCACGGCCGTGATCTACGTGATCGTCGGCATGATCGGCGGCATCATCATGGGCGCCCAGCAGGACTTTACCCTTGCCCCCGCGCACGCCCATCTCAACCTGATCGGCTGGGTATCGCTGGCGCTGATGGGCTTTTACTACAACGCCAATCCCGCCAAGGCTGCCAGCCGGTTGGCGCTGATCCAGTTCTGGGTGTCGACGGTCGGCCTCTGGATCATGATCCCCGGCCTGGTGCTGACCTTGCGCGGCGCCCCTGCCGGCGAGCCGATCGTCATCCTCGGATCGCTGATCACGCTGATCGGCATGGTGCTGTTCGCGGCGTCGATCTTCCGCAAGGCACCCAGCCTGCGCTGAAGGGAGCAACACTCCGCCATCCCTTGGAGCTGCCCGCTCGCAAGTCGAAAAGCTCGACCGTCATCCTGAAGTGCCCGGCGCAGCCGGGCCTCGAAGGAGGGTCCAGGGAACGATTGGATCTGGCTGGCGAGGTCGGAATGCCCAGCTGGAGCCTCCTTCGAGGCTTCGCTGACGCGAAGCACCTCAGGATGATGGCGGAGGCGTTCCTTCAGGGAAAACTTTGGTGAGGCCATAAACCCTCACCCGCCGGCCTGCGGCCGTCGACCTCTCCCCTTAGGGAGAGGTGAGAACGCCAGTCTCGGAGCGAGCCTGCGGGCCTCAGCTGGCGAGGTCGATGACGCCGGCCTGGCCGCCCTCGGTGCCGAAGGCGAGGCGGATGCCCTTCTTGTCCCAGGCGAGCGCGCTGATCGGGCCGCCCTCGCCCGGCTTGCGCAGGATCGCCTCGTCGCTGTCGGCGAAGCGCACGGCGAGCACCATGCCGTCCTTGTAGCCGATCGCCACGACCTCTTCGGTCGGATGGCAGGCGACGAAGGTGACGATCTGGTCGCGCGTGCCGAGTTGCAGCGGCTGCTTGCCCATCGGGCCGTCCTTGAAGTGGAACGGCCACAGCACGGCCATTTCCGCGCCCGATGTCGCGAGGAAGCGGCCCTTGGCCGACCACGACATCGACTTCACCTTGCCCGGATAGCCCGACATCCGCATGTGGCCGCCCCCATCGGCGACGCGCCAGCCATGCAGCGAATTCTCCTGCATCGTCGTGATGACGTTCTTGCCATCGGGCGAGAAGGTCGCGCCGAGATGCGAGCCCTTCCATTCGAATTCGGTCGGCTTGGCGTCGGTGCCGATCCACCAGAGCGACACGCCATTGTAACGCGCGACGGCGAGGCGAAGCCCCTTCGGCGCGAAGGCGAGGCCGGCGGCGGTGCGCTCATGCTCCAGCACGCGCTCCTTGCCATTGGCGAAGCGCACGAAAACCTGGCGGCCGCTGGCATAGGCGATGACGCCATCCGGGCCGCAGGCGACCTGGTCGATCCACTTCTTTGGCTGCAGGGCGATTTCGTCGATCTTGCCACCGGCATCGATCGCGACAACGCGACCGTCATCGCCCGTGGTGATCAGCCGGTTGCCATCGAGCGTCCGGGCGGCGGCGAGCAGGCCGCCGGAATGGACGGCGTGCTTCTCGGCCGAAGCGCCATCGACCAGCGCGACATTGCCGTCGCCCAGGGCGAAGACGGGCTCAGGCCCCAGAAACTCGGCGGCGACGACAAAGGCGTCGAGAGGAAAGGACTGGATGGTGGGCAAGACAAGTTCTTCCAAGGGACGCTTTTATGGGCCGTCATCGTCGGCGAAACGTCATCCCCGCGAAAGCCGGGATGACGAGGCCGAATGGCGGCAGCGAGAGCCAAAGCTCAGGCGGCGATGACGCAGTCTTCAAACGCCTTGCGCAGCGCGGCTTCGTTCAGCTTGCGGCCGATGAAGACAAGGCGGCTTTCGCGCTTTTCACCCTCGGCCCAATCGCGCTGATGCGTGCCTTCGACGATCATGTGGACGCCCTGCAGCACATAGCGCTGCGGGTCCTTGTCCATCGCCAGGATGCCCTTCAGGCGCAGGATGTTCGGCCCCTCCGACTGGGTGATCTCCTGGATCCAGGGGAAGAACTTGTTCGGATCGAGAGTGCCGCCGCGCAGCGAAACGCTGAACACGGATTCGTCGTGGCGCGGATGGTGGTGATGATGGTCGTGGCCGTGATGATCATGACCGCAGTTCTCGTCATGGACGTGATCGTGGTCGTGATGATCGTGGCCGCAATTCTCGTCATGGACGTGATCATGGTCATGATCTTCGCCCTCGAGGAATTCCGGGTCGAGCGTCAGGATGCGCTCGAGATCGAAGGCGCCGCGATCCAGAACCTTGGAGAGGTCGATGGCGCAGCGCTCGGTCCGGTGGATCGTCGCATGCGGGTTGATCTCGCGGATGCGGCGCTCGACGGCGGCCAGCTTCTCAGCGTCGACGAGATCGGACTTGTTGAGCAGGATGACGTCGGCGAAGGCGATCTGCTCTTCAGCCTCGGGCGCGTCGTCGAGCCGGGTCAGGAGGTTCATCGCGTCGGCAACGGTGACGACGGCGTCGAGGCGCGACTTGGCGCGGACATCGTCATCCATGAAGAAGGTCTGCGCGACGGGGGCCGGATTGGCGAGGCCGGTGGTCTCGACCAGGATGCCGTCAAAGCCGCCGGGGCGCTTCATCAGGCCTTCGACGACGCGGATCAGGTCGCCGCGCACGGTGCAGCAGACGCAGCCATTGTTCATCTCGTAGATCTCTTCGTCGCTTTCGACGATGAGGTCGTTGTCGATGCCGATCTCGCCGAATTCATTGACGATGACCGCGTACTTCTTGCCGTGGTTTTCCGACAGGATGCGGTTCAGCAGCGTCGTCTTGCCGGCGCCGAGATAGCCGGTGAGCACGGTGACCGGGATCAGGGTTTCCGTCATGAAATGTCTCCGGCGCGGAACATCAGCCCGCGCAAAAGGGGGAATGGGTTGCCGCCTGATATAGGCGATGTCCGCGCCGATTGCGATGGGGAACGCGATGCTTCGGGCAAAGGAGGCCCGTCACCCTGCCCCCTCCCCCGCGTGCGGGAGAGGGGATTTCACAGAGCCGGATCACGCTGTAGCGAGAAGCCTACTTGCCCTTCCAGCCCGAGAACGGCGTCTCGGAGACGGGGCTGAGCGGCGGCTTGTTTTCGAGCCAGGCGGTCAAATTGTCGATGACGCGCTGGCCCATGGCGTCGCGCGTATACACCGATGCCGAGCCGACATGCGGCAGCAGGACGGCGTTTTCGAGCGCGATCAGTTCGGCGGGAACCTGCGGCTCCTTCTCGAACACGTCGAGACCGGCGGCCAGGATGCGCTTCTCCTTGAGCGCTTCGATCAGCGCCTGCTCGTCGACGACCGTGCCGCGACCGATATTGATCAGCACGCCACGGGGCCCGAGCGCGTCGAGAACGGCGCGGTTGATCGCCTTCTCGGTCGAAGCGCCGCCGGGCAGGACGCTCAGGAGCGTGTCGACATCCCCAGCCATCTCGGTCAGGTCGGCGTAGTACTTGTAGGAGACGTCCTCGGCCGGACGGCGGTTGTGATAGACGACCGGAACGCCGAATGCCTCCAGGCGGCGGGCGATGGCCTTGCCGATGCGCCCCAGGCCGACGATGCCGACCGTGCGGTCGCGCAGCGAGCCGCTGAGCGGGAAATTGCCGGCGGGCCACTTGCCGGCGCGCAGGTGGCGCTCGGAAGCGGAAAGCTCGCGAACCGTCATCAGCAGCAGGCCGAGCGCGGTGTCGGCGACTTCCTCGGTCAGCACGTCCGGGGTGTTGGTGACGATGATGCCCCGGGTCGAGGCGTGCTTGGCGTCGACGGCATCATAGCCGACACCGAACGAGGCAATAATCTCGAGCGCGGGCAGCTTGTCGATCAGCGCCGCATCGACAGCGCCGCCGACAGCAACGGCCTGGATGCGCGGAGCGACTTCGGCGAGCAGGGCTGCCGGATCCTTGGCGTCATAGAGGCGATGCACGGTGAACTTGGCGTCGAGTGCATCGTTGACGTTCTGTTGCATGCGGCCGGGCATGAGCAGTTCTGGCCGAGACATGGAAGCTCCTTGAGGCTGGCTGTGCGCGAACCCGGCTGACGTGTCGCCGGCGTCGGATCCGTGTGATCGATAACATGATTTCGGCGGTCGGTTTCGGCAAGTGCGAACCAACATTCCGATTGAGTGGCGTTCCGAGTGGCATCCACTTGGGACCGGCTGCTGGTTTGCCTTGTCCTGAACCGGTTCCGCACTCTAATCTGCGAATGAAATCAAATGCAAACACCCAGGGAGGGTTGCTGCCATGTCGAACCGCACCGTCGGCTTCATCGGGCTCGGATTTATGGGCGAAGGGATGGCGACCAACCTCCTGACCAAGGGGAATCCGCTGCTCGTGATGGCGAATCGTCGCCGCGAAGCCGTGGAGCGGCTGGTCGCCAAGGGCGCCAGCGAAGTGCAGACCCCGGCAGAAATGGCGCGCGGCGCCGACGTCATCTTCCTCTGCGTGACCGGCTCGCGCGATGTCGAGACGGTGATCGAGGGCAAGGACGGCATTCTGGCGGGTGCGCGAAAGGGGCTGATCGTCATCGATTGCTCGACCGCCGAGCCGACCTCGACGCTGCGTCTTTCGGGACGGATGGAAGCAGCGGGCGTGACGCTGGTCGATGCGCCGCTCGGCGGCACGCCGGCAGGCGCCGCGGCCGGCACGCTGCAGGCGCTTGTCGGCGCCAGCGACGAGGTGTTTGCCTCGGTGAAGCCGCTGATCGCCTGCTGGGCGGCGACGATCGTCCATGTCGGCCCGGTCGGCGCCGGCCACAAGATGAAGCTGATCAACAACTTCCTGTCGCTCGGCTATGCGGCCCTCTATTCCGAGGCGCTTGCCATCGGCCAGAAGTCCGGCATCACCCCCGACACCTTCCATTCGGTGATCAGCAAAGGCCGCATGCACTGCGGCTTCTACGATACCTTCATGAACTACGTGATCGACCGCAACGAGAACGCCCATCCCTTCACCATCTCCAACGCCTACAAGGACCTGCGCTATCTCGCCTCGATGGCGGATTCGGTTGGCGCGGTGAACACGCTGGGCGACGCGGTGAAGAACAATTTCGCCGCCATGGCCGCCTCCGGCCAAGGTGAGACGTTCGTGCCGATGCTGTCGGACTTCATCGCCGCGCAAAACGGCACCAAGCTGAAGGGCTAACTTTTCCTTCGGGAAAGCGTGGGCTGCCGGAAGGTAGCCCACCACCCCGGCCTGGATTGATGTGGTGGGCAGCCATTCGCCAACCTCTGCGCCCCCAGGCCCATCGACCTGCTCCGCCATCATCCTGAGGTGCTTCGCGCAAGCGAAGCCTCGAAGGAGGGGCCAGCGGAGCACCGGGGTTTGCGGACCAAGTCCGGCGAAATCCGCCGCGCGAACTAGATCAAGTGTTCACTGACCCTCCTTCGAGGCCCGGCTTCGCCGGGCGCCTCAGGATGAGGGTCGAGCTTTTGGAATCAACTCTCTCTCCAGATGAGGTGAAGGGGCTCCCGAGCTCTTTGCCTAATCGACGAAACTTCGCGAGCGTTCTGGGCGTAGAATGGTCAGGCCCGGAAAAAGGGCGGCCGTTTCGACCGCATGCCGGGCCGGTGGAGGCCGGCCATGTCTGCGATTTCGGAAGAAGGCGTCCCAACGCGACGCCTGATCTATCGCCACCGGCTGGTGGTGCGGATCACGCACTGGATCAATGTGCTGTGCATCACCGTTCTGCTGATGAGCGGAATGCAGATCTTCAACGCCCACCCTGCCCTCTATCTCGGCCAGCGCTCGCATTTCGATAGCCCCGTGCTGGCCATGGGCCAGGCGCCGGAAAGTGACGAAAAGCCGGTCGGCGTCACGACCATCCTCGGCCATGGCTTCACCACCACCGGCGTCCTCGGCGTCTCGCGCGAAAATGGCGAGTTGGTCGAGCGCGGTTTTCCAAGCTGGGCGACGCTGCCGAGCTATCAGGATCTCGCCACCGGCCGGCGCTGGCATTTCTTCTTCGCCTGGCTGTTCGTCGCCAACGGTCTCGTCTATCTCGCCTACAGCCTGACCTCCGGCCATCTGCGCGAACTGGTGCCGAGCCGGGACCAGCTGCGCCATATCGGCGGGTCGATCTGGGAGCATATGCGGCTCCATTTCCCTAAAGGCGATGAGGCGCGGCATTACAACGTGCTGCAGAAGCTCGCCTATTTCGGCATCGTCATCATCGTGCTGCCGCTGCTGGTGCTGGCCGGGCTGACCATGTCGCCCGGCATCGACGCCGCGTTTCCGTGGCTTGTCGATCTCTTCGGCGGCCGCCAGACGGCGCGCACCATCCATTTCATCTGCGCGACGCTGGTGGTGCTGTTCATTCTCGTCCACCTCGTGATGGTGCTGGTCTCCGGCGTCTTCAACAATCTGCGCTCGATGATCACCGGCAACTACGCCATCGAGCCGAAGGAGAAGCCCGATGCGCGATAAACAGGGTTTTGACCGCCGTGGCTTTCTCAAGCGGGTTTTCGTGCTCGGTGGCACGCTGCTGCTTGCCGGTTGCGACCAGCTTTCGAGCTCCGACTGGTTTCGCCGCATGCTGTTCCGGGCCGAGACCCTGACCCGCACGACGCAACGCGCCATCCTCGGCCCCAATGACATGGCGCGCGAATATACCGAGGCGGACATCTCGCCCGACTTCAAGCCGAACGGCAGCATCGATCCTCAGGACGAGGACTATCTCGCGCTCTCGGCCGACAGCTTCAAGAATTGGAAGCTGAAAGTGGGTGGGCTGGTCGAGCGGCCGATGGAGTGGTCGCTGGCCGATCTGCGCGCCCTGCCCTCGCGCACCCAGATCACCCGGCACGATTGCGTCGAGGGCTGGAGCTGCATCGGCAAATGGAAGGGCGTGCCGCTGAAGACGCTGCTCGACCAGGTCGGGCTGAAGCCGGAGGCGCGCTACATCGTGTTCTATTGCGCCGACACGCTAGACCAGACGCTGGCCGGCGGCGCCAAATACTATGAGAGCCTCGGCCTGCCGGATGCCGAACATGCGCAGACCATCCTCGCCTATGAGATGAACGGCCAGACCTTGCCGGTCGCCCATGGCGCGCCGCTGCGCCTGCGGGTCGAACGTCAGCTCGGCTACAAGATGGCGAAATACGTCATGCGCATCGAGGCGGTCGCCGATTACGCCGATATCGACGGCGGCAAGGGCGGCTTCTGGGAAGACCGCGGCTACGAATGGTATGCAGGCATTTGAGACGACCCGGCCTTTCGCGTGGATCTCCACTTTTGGACAAGGGCGGCGCGTCATGGGTAGAGCCGGCCCCTCACCTCTCCCTGAGGGAGAGGTCGGAGCGAAGCTCCGGGTGAGGGTTTAGGAAACCATCCGGTGAGGCCGTAAACCCTCACCCGCCGCCCTTCGGCCGCCGACCTCTCCCTCAGGGAGAGGTGAGGAAAGCGCTGTGCTTCAAATCAGATGGATCTGGATGTGACTCCTACTTCCGCAAACCCTTGGCCGGCAGGATCAGCTTGGCGGCGATGTTGACGACGACGGTGCCGACCACCGTGAAGACAGTCAGGCACAGGAACGCGCCAAACAGACCCAGCCTGTCGCCGAGGAAGCCCAGCGCCAGGACCGGGATGGCGTTGGCGAGATAGCCGGTGATGTAGAAGGTCGAGACCCACGTCGCGCGCCGGTCCGGCGGGGCGATGCGGTTGACGACGCCGGCCGCGCCGACAAAGGCCGCGCCATAGCCGATGCCGCTGCCGATTGTGCCGAGGACGAACAGCAGTGGCGAGGCGGCCCAGATCGAATAGGCGCAGGCAAGAATCGCCAGCGATATCAGCGTTGTGCCGATCACCATCGCCCTGTTCGAATCCAGCCGCTGGCTGGCCAGCTGGCTGATGCCGGCGACGAGCTGGAAGACGGCGACGATGACGCCGGAAGCGGCCTGGCTGTCGACCTTCAGCAACTCATGCACGAAGGTGACGCCAAGGCCGGCGAAGGTCGACCCGACCGCCCAGGCGATGATCAGCGCACCGGCTGCGACCGCGAAGGCGGTGTAGCGGCCGGTAGGCAGGATGATCGCGGCGGTGAGCGTCCGGGGCGTGTCGATGGCGCGGGCGGCAGGCTGCCAGGTGGCGGTGGCGAGGCCGACGATCGCAATCACCGCCAGCGCGGCAATCAGGATGAAGGGCAGTTGCAACGGCCACGCGTCGAAATGGAGCGCGGCGGAGGAAATCATCGGCCCGAGCGCGCAGCCGCCGGTGAAGACGGCCGTCGCCAGCACGGCGTTGGCGCGGGCATCGGCCTTCGGGTCGAGCTCGATCAGGGCGGCGTTGGCGATGCCGGTCAGGCCGCCGGTGCCGATGCCGGCCAGCAGGCGGCCGATCAGCAGCGTCGCGAGGCTGCCGGCCGAGGCGAAGATCAGCGCGCCGGCGATCACCACGCCAAGCGACAGGATGATCAGCAACCGGCGATCGCGCAGCTTGTCGGAAAGGCGGCCGAGAACGACCAGCGCGAACAGCGTGCCGAAGGCGTAGATCGCGAAGATGAAGGCGACGGTGAACGCATCGAGCGACCACATCATCCGGTAGCTCGTATAGAGCGGCGATGCGGCGGTGCTGTTCAGCAGCGCGACCATGATGGCGAGGGCGACGAAAAAGCGCGCCTGGCGATTGGCAGGAAGGGCCATGGGGTATCCGGGGGAAGGCACGTTCGGGAGCCGCCCGGCGAAATCCGCATTCGGGCGATGCAACTCGATCTCTTAAAGCATTTCACCAGCGCGGGCAGCGGCATTTCTGCCGCGCCGGCTTGCGATCGCGATATCAGCCGTCCAGCACGTCCACCGGCTGCTGGCGCTCCGGCTCCCTGACCCGCTCGCGATAGAGCAGATAGAGCCCGCTGGCGATGATGATGCTGGCGCCGACCAGCGTGCGCGGCTCCGGCACATCGTCGAAGACGAGATAGCCGAGCAGGATCATCCAGATCAGGCCGGTATACATGAAGGGCGCCAGCACCGGCACGGCGGTCTGCCGATGGGCCTGGACCAGACACCAGTGGCCGGTGAAGGCGAGCGCGCCGGTCAGGAACATGCAGAGCCCGATCAGCCATGTCGGCGGCACGGCCATCGCCGGCACGGAGATCGGCGCAAGCACCAGCATCGGGATCAGCGCCGAATAGAGCACCAGGCCGGCGCTGCTGTCCGTGCGGGTCAACAGGCGGGTCGAGAGGATGTAGAACGCGTTCGAGCAGGCTGCCGCCACGGACAGGAAGATCGCCGGCTTCAGCGTGCCGAAGCCGGGCATGGTGATGATGAGCACGCCGGCGAAGCCGACGAGGATCGCGGCCCAGCGGCGCGGGCCGGCCCATTCGCCCAGCAACGGCCCGGCGAGGGCGGCCGTGATGAACGGCGCCGAGAAGCCGATCGACATCGTCTGGTCGAGCTGCAACTGATGGATGGCGAGGAAGTTGAAGATCGTCGACCCGGCCAGGAACATGCCGCGCATGAATTGCAGCACCGGCCGTCGGGTCTTGTAGAGCGCGATCGCGCGCCAGGGCTGGAACACCAGCACGGCCAGCACGACCTGCACGAGGAAACGGACCCAGACGACTTCCATCACCGGTACGAACTGGCCCGCATATTTCGCGCAGGCATCGGTGCCGGCGAAGAGAAGCATGGCGAGGGAATACAAGGCGATGCCGCGCAGGCGCAGCGCAGCCTCCGCGTCGGCGGGCGGCAACGGGGAAGACATCCGAACTCCGGAAACTCGGGCGGGGAGAAGGCCCGAAGAGGGGCAAGCGCTATCGACGATCAGGTCTTGCCCGGCAAGCCCTGCCAATCAATCAGCAAGTCTTACCCAATCAATCAGATAGCGCCGCCCGGCTCAAGCCACGGGTTCGGCCTTCTCGGGCACATTTTCGGCCGCGGGGGCGTTCGAGGCGGTTTCGGCGTCGGTTTCCGGCTCGTCGACGACGTCATCCTCGCCATCTTCGGCGATGGCGGACAGGTTTCGCTCGATCTGGCGCAGGATCTTGCGCAGACGCTTGACGTCCTTGTCGTCGAGACCGGCGAGCGCTTCCTTCTCGAGACGCTTCCAGCCCTTGTCGATGGCGAGGATGGTGTCTCGACCCTGCTGGGTCAGGTAGACATGCGCCTGGCGCCCGTCGCCCATCGAAGCCTTGCGCTCGACATAGCCCTGGGCTGCGAGGCGGCTCACCATCTTGGTGACGGTGGGCGGCTGGACGGCGAGGGATTGCGCCAACTGGCTCATCGAGAGACCATCCTGCTCGGACAGCGTCTTCAGCACGCTATCCTGGCCGGGATGGAGCCCGATCCGCGTCAAATGGCTGCCGGAGCGCCCGCGAGCGGCACGCGCTGTCTGGGCGAGGCGGAAAGTGATCGTTTTGCGATGGTTGAAGGCCATGATGCTTTGCATACCGGCTTTACATGTCGGGTTGATGACACGGCAAACGAAACCCGCCGAATTCAGCGTTGCAGACGCAGCCCGACGGTGGCCGTCGTCGTCGGATAACTCCCGCCCGGCTGGGCGCTTTGATAGTATTCCTGCGACAACCGACCGACAACCCACGCGGACCGGTTGATCTTCCATGTCACGCCGAAGCCGGCTTCATAAGTCGTGTCGGCGACGTCGATGCCTTGATAGGGCTGGTACTGCCAGCCGAGGTCCGCTTCGAGCGTCACATTGCGCCGCAAAGCGTGCTCGGCCTTGAGGCCGACATCATAGACGATCGAGCCTGCCGAGTTCGGATCGGTGGTCGGCTCGACATAGGTTGCCGCGCGCAGGGTGAATTTGGTCAACTCGGTCGGCGCCCAGAGCACGTTGGCGTCGATGGTCAGCGCGTTGAGCGGCTGGAATGCGGTGTCGTCGTAGCGCTCGTGATGCCAGCCGATGGCAAGTTCGCCTGACAGCACCGGATCGGCCGAATAGGCGATGCCGCCGCGCAGCGTCACACCCTGGCTGGCGCGATTGAAGCCGTTTGAATCGATCTTCTGGCGAAAGCTGCGATCCGATATCTCGGCCTCGACGAAAGGCGTCAGAACCGGCGTCACCTGATAGCCGATGCGGGCTGCCCCGCTCACCCATGTGTTGTCGCGGTCGCCCTGGGGAATGGTGACGTCGCCCGCCTTGCCATCCTCATATTCGGTAGAAACGACGTTGCTGCGAAGCTGCAGCACCGCGCGGCCCAGCGTGCCATCCAGTGTCGCGCCGGCGGCGTAGGTGTTGACGCCCGGCGGGTTTTCGACGCCCGTCGGATAATCGAGGCTGGAAAGCGACTGCGTCTCGTAGTCATAGCCGGCGCGCAGGCGCAGGGCCCAGTCGCGCGGCAGGTCGATGCGGGCGTTCGCCTCGGCCTGGACGGTCGGCTTCTCCGCTACCGAGCCGTCGGTGTAGAAATCGTTGCTGCTGCGAAAGCGGAAGTTGAGCTCATGCCGGCTCCATTCCGATTTGAGGGTCACGTCCGGCAGCACCGACAGCACTCCGGACGGCCCGCCGGTCGAGGCGCCGGCGGCGTTGCTGGTATAGCCGCCGCGCAGTTCGATCGAAGGCAGCAGGATGAAGCCGCCAAGGCGAATGCCGAGCGGATCATAGGCCGAGGCGTCGAGGGCGCCGGCGGTGCGGTTGCGCGGCCGGGCGGGTTCGTCCTCCTCGGCGATGATGGGCGCGACGCGTTCGGAACGCACGGCGCGGCCGGTCGTCGGCAGTTCGTTGCTGCCCGTGCCGGGCGTTTCGGTTGGAAGCGTCAGATCGACCGATGCCAGGCTGTCGCTGCCGCGCAGGCTGCCGAAGGCGTCGGCATCCTCGAGCAGGTCGAGCGGAATGGCGCTATCCTGAGCCCGGACGGCCGTTGTCGAAGCGAGCGTAAGAAGCGCCGCCGACAGGAAGAGCCGGACTGGAAAATGCATTGCCGCCTGCCATGGCCTTTCAAATTCAGATCGCGCCGGTGAACTCCCGACAATCATGGTTTCTCAATCGTAAAGGCCCTTGGTTAAGAGAAGGTTTCGGAACCCGGCCGGGCCTCCTCCTTTTCAGGCGCTTTCGGCTTTCCCGTTTTCAGGCGGCGCGTCGTGACGGGGCGTGCTAAAAGCCCCCCGATCAACAGATTGCGGAGTGGATAATGGCGGTTACGGATGAGGCGAGCGTGGATCTGGCCAGCCAGTCGGTAGCCTCGGCGATACGGACGCTGGAAAGCGAACGCGCCGGACTGGATGCCCTTGCCGCCGCCTTCGCCGGCCCCCTCGCCGCGCCCTTTGCCGAAGTCGTGGACATGATCCGCGCCCATGGCGGCCGCGTCGTCGTCACCGGCGTCGGCAAGAGCGGCCATGTCGGCGTCAAGATCGCCGCGACGCTCGCGTCCACCGGCACCCCCGCCTTTTTCGTGCATGCCGCCGAAGCGAGCCATGGCGATCTCGGCATGGTCGGCCGGGACGACATCATCCTGGCGCTGTCCTGGTCGGGCGAGACGGCGGAACTGCGCGCCGTCGTCGAATATGCCAGCCGCTTCCGCACCCCGCTGATCGCCGTCACCTCCAGCGCCGAAAGCACGCTTGGTCGGCAGGCGAGCCACGTCCTGCTCCTGCCACGCGCGGAAGAGGCCTGTCCGCATGGACTGGCGCCGACGACCTCGGCCGTGATGCAACTGGCGCTGGGCGATGCACTCGCCATCGCGCTGCTGGAGACGCGCGGCTTCACGGCGCAGGATTTCCGGATGTTCCATCCCGGCGGCAAGCTGGGCGCCAGCCTGCATTTCGTCCGCGACGTCATGCACAAGGGCGCGTCGATGCCGGTAGCTGCCTCCGGCGCACCGATGACCGAGGCGATCGTCACGATGACGGCGAAGGGACTCGGTTGCCTTGGCGTGGTCGATGGCGAGGGCGCGCTGATCGGCATGATCACCGATGGCGATCTTCGCCGTCATATCGGGCCGGAGCTGCTGTCGCGCACGGTCGACGAGGTGATGACCCACTCGCCCAAGACCATCCAGCCGGACATGCTCGTCGGCGCGGCGATCGATCGGCTGAACGGCGCCAAGATCACGGTTCTCTTCGTCGTCGAGGGCCGCAAGCCTGTCGGCGTGCTGCACATGCACGACCTGCTGCGCATCGGCGTCGTCTAGAGCAAGATCAATCTGCTTTGGAGCATCCTTCTTCACCTCTCCCTGAGGGAGAGGTCGACGGCCGCAGGCGCGGGTGAGGGTTTACGGCCTCACCGGATGGTTCCCTAAACCCTCACCCGGCTCTTCGAGCCGACCTCTCCCTGAGGGAGAGGTGAAAAGTCGGAATCGACCCAGTGGGTCTTACTCTAGATTCAACCGCTCCCTCTCCCGCGTGCGGGAGAGGGTTGGGGTGAGGGTCTTCTGCCCCACCCAACAAACCACCAGAATTACAGCGAGAAGCCGCCGTCCGACAGGTAAACCTGACCCGTCGTGTAGCGGGATTCATCCGAAGCCAGGTAGATCGCCAGCGAGGCGATTTCCTCGGCCGTGCCGAGACGGCCCATCGGCTGGCGGTCGATGAACTGTTGGCGGATCTCTTCCACCGTCTTGCCCTGCTTCTCCGCCTGCTCCTCGATGCGGCCATCAAGCGACGGCGACTGGATCGTCCCCGGCGCGATCGAATTCGCACGGATACCCTGGCGGATATAATCGGCGGCGACCGCCTTGGTCAGGCCGACGACGGCGGCCTTCGACGCGCCATAGGCATAGCGGTTCGGAATACCGCGCACCGAGCTGGCGCCGGAGGAAATGTTGATGATCGAGCCGTCGCTCTTTGCCAGCATGCCCGGCAGGAAGGCGCGGATCGTGCGGTGCATCGCCTTGGCGTTGATGTCGAAGGAGAGATCCCAGTCCTCGTCCGACGTCGTCCCGACGGTGCCGTGATGCACGAAGCCGGCGCAGTTGAAGAGAATGTCGACCGGCCCGACCTGGCTTGCGAGAGCATCGACCGCCGCCGTCGAGCGCACGTCGAGCGCATGTGTCTCGGCAACGCCGCCAGCCTTCAGATTGGCCATCAGCTCCGGCTTCAGATCCGTGGCGATGACATAAGCGCCCTCGGCCGCGAAGGCGAGCGCGGTGGCGTGGCCGATGCCGGCTCCTGCCGCCGTGAGAAAGGCGCGCTTGCCCGTAAGACGTCCCGTCATGAAATTCCTCCCGTTACTTATCTGTCAGCTGATCGTCTTGACCATGTGGATGAGGACGCGATCGGCGAGCACCTCCCGCTCTTCGACTGCGTATCCGTGTCGCTCATACCAGGCGATGTTCCGAATGAGCTTTTCGCCCGTATAGAGCCGAAGCGTCGAGCGGTTCAACTGCCGGGCGCGCACCTCGGCGAAATCCAGCAGCCGGGTACCGACGCCCTGCCCCTGCGCCACCGGCGAGGCGGCGACGCTCCAGATCAACAGATCCTTCGGCCGCTTTTCCAGGACCAGCAGCCCCCTCGGCGCGGCGGCACCATCGAGCAACCAGAATTCATGGCTGGCCAACAGGCTCGCATAATCGGCCAGAAGCGGCAGTGGCTCGACGCCGAGTTGCTCGCGGTTGCGCGCATACGCGGCCTGCTGCAACGCTTCGATGACGGCGCGATCGTCCGGGCCACCGCGACGCGGCGGCGGTTGGCTCACGACGCCATCTCCACCGAACCGTCGAGGCGCGACTTCTGCTTGCCCTGGGCGTCGAAATTGGCCGGATCGAGCCAGGCTTCAAATGCCGCTTTCACGCGCGGCCAGTCGCTATCGAGCATGGCGAACCAGGCCGTGTCGCGATTGCGGCCCTTGATGATCATGTGCTGGCGAAAAATGCCCTCGAAGTGAAAGCCATAGCGCTGCGCGGCGCGACGCGACGGCGCGTTGAGGTCGTTGCACTTCCACTCGTAGCGCCGATAGCCGAGATCCTCGAAGGCGTGGCGGGCCATCAGATACATCGCCTCGGTCGCGCCGATCGTGCGCTGCATCAACGGCGTATAGAGGATGTTGCCGACCTCGATGGCGCGATCCTGCGGCGCGATCCGCAGATAAGTGGCATGGCCGACCGCGCGGCCGCTGTTCTTGTCGAGAATGGCGAAGAGAAGCGGATCTTCCTTCTTCGCGGCTTCCGCGTAATAGGCCGAAAAAGTCTCGAAATCGGCAAAAGGCCCGTTCCCCATATAGGCCCAGAGCCCGTCATTCTCCGCTCCGCTCGACGCGTCGAAAATCTCCCGGCCATGGGCTGCGAGATCGAACGGCACGATCCGGACATGGCGTCCCTCGAGGGACACGCGCTGGGGTCGCGGCGCCGGGGTCGGATCGACAAGCGCGCCGACGGGATAGGCTTCAGGCGACGTCATGATTGGGAGCCTCTGGCAAAGGGGGCGAAGACGCGGTTCAGTTCGGCGCCCGGCTCGGCATGGGCGAGCTCGGTCAGCGTACCGGCGCCAGCCACCTCGCGCGCCAGGCGCAGGAAACCGCCATAGGCGGCGCGGGCGAGCGCGGTGGCGAGCGAGATGCGGCGCACGCCCCGGGCTGCGATCTCGGCGATCGGCTGGGCCGGATCGAGCGCGATGACGTTGATCGGCTTGCCGCCCGCGGCCGCCAGCACGGCGGCGGTGGCGGCGGCATCGAGCTTGCCCGGCACGAACAGCACATCGGCGCCCGCCTCGGCAAAGGCGGCGATGCGACGGCAGGCTTCGTTCAGCGCATCGGGGTGACCCACCAGCAGCGCCTCGCTGCGCGCCGTCAGCAGCACGTCCTGCCGCGACGCGTCGATGGCGGCACGCGCGGCTCGGATGCGGTCGACGGCATGGTCGAACGCATAGAGGGAACGATCGGACGCCATGTCCTCGACGGAGAGGCCGGCGACCCCTGTATCGACGCAGAGGCTGACATTGGTGGCGACGCCTTCCGCGTCATCGGCAAAGGCGTTGGCGAAATCGGCGTTCACGGGAAGTTCGGTGGCCTCGACGATATCGGCGACATGCGCCAGCATCGCGTCGCGCGACACGGCGCCGTCCGGCAGGCCACGGCTGAAGGCGAAGCCGCCCGAGGTAGTCGCCAGGGCCTTGAAATCCAACCCCGCCAGAAGCCGCGCGCTGCCGACGTCCCAGGGATTGGGGATGACGAAGCTGCCGGCTTGATGCAGTTGGCGAAACGCAGCGCGCCGTTCGGATAGCGATGTCATGTCAGCCCTCATCCTCGACGATAGCGATCTTAGCGATCAGGCACGCGATGTCGACGGGATGCGGTTCAGTTCGCGGGCGACGGCGGCTCTATTCCGCGTCGCGCGAGTTCTTCGAGCACGAGACGGGGAATCGGCCGGCAACCGCAATGGACGGTGTGGGCAAGATGCCACTCGACGCGCTGGTCCAGCGTCGGATTGGCCGGCATCGGATGGGCGTCATGCCAGGCACGGTTGAGCTTGCTCATTGTCGCTCCCTCGTCAGAAACGCGCCTCGACTTCCCACTCATCACCAAGCTCGGCGCGGATGGCGGCGGCGATGGCGTGGCCCTCGGCGCGCCAGACGATTTCAGCCTCGGGCGTCGGAAACTGCGACGATTTCGGATCGACGGGGTCGAGGATGGCGTCGAACGTGTCGCTCCAGGCCTCGATCCGGTCGAGCAGATCGTCGGAAAGCTCCAGATCGTCGGGCTCGATCGAAATGGCCGGCTTGTTGTCCGGCACGAGCCAGAAATGCTCGCCAATGCCTTCCAGGGCAATCCTGAGATGGGGCAAGGAAACCTCCGTTGAATGGGAAAGGGGGTATTTACGGCAATATCCCGCGCGATGGAATCGCGTCCATCACCTGTTGAAGCGAAGCCCCGCGCGAAACGGAGCCTTCGAGATCGATCAACCGCCTCCACCATCATCCTGAGGTGCTTCGCGGAAGCGAAGCCTCGGGAGGATCCGGCAAGGCGCTCTGGTTCGCAGGCGCCCCCGTGGAGTTCCCTGCACCCTCCTTCGCGGTCCGGCTTCGCCGGGCACCTCAGGATGAGGATCGAGTTTCGGAGGTACCATCCGGAAGGCTTCAACGACCGACCAACCGCCTCCGCCATCATCCTGGGGTGCTTCGCGGAAGCGAAGCCTCGAAGGAAGATCCAGCGAGGCGCTCTGGTTCGCAGGCCTCGTGGAGTTCCCTGGACCCTCCTTCGAGGCCCGACTTCGCCGGGCGCCTCAGGATGAGGATCGAGTTTCGGAGGTACCATCCGGAAGGCTTCAACGACCGACCAACCGCCTCCGCCATCATCCTGAGGTGCTTCGCGGGAGCGAAGCCTCGAAGGAGGACCCAGCGAGGCTCTCTGGTTCGCAGGCCCCCGTGGAGTTCCCTGGCCCCTCCTTCCAGGCCCGGCTGTGCCGGGCGCCTCAGGATGATGGTCGAGTTTCGGAGGCACGGCCCGCAAGGCTTCAACGTCCGATCAACCGCCTCCGCCATCATCCTGAGGTGCTTCGCGGAAGCGAAGCCTCGAAGGAGGATCCAGCGAGACGCTCTGGCGCCCGCCCGGATACGACATGACCGGCCGCGAGGCCGGTCATGAGCAGAGGGGAAAACTCCCGGAAAGCCGAAGCCTTCCGGGCGAAGTCCTTAGTGGTTGTCGCGCGGGATACCGTAGGTCTGGTGGACCTTCTGGTACTTGACCGCGGGCTTCAGGACCATGCCGTCGGCCAGCTGGTCGGTCATGGCGCGCTGGATTTCCTGCCAAGGCGTCTGGCTCGGCGGGATCGGGAAGCCGCCGGTCGCGTTGAGCTCGGTGCGACGCTTGGCCAGATCCTCATCCGAGATCAGGATGTTGGCCGAGCCCTTGTTCAGGTCGACGCGGACACGATCGTTCATCTTCAGCAGCGCGAGACCGCCGCCAGCGGCGGCTTCCGGCGATGCGTTGAGGATCGACGGCGAACCCGACGTGCCCGACTGGCGACCATCGCCGATGCAGGGCAGCGAGAGGATGCCGCGCTTGATGAGCGCTGCCGGCGGCTGCATGTTCACGACTTCGGCCGCACCCGGATAGCCGATCGGGCCGGTGCCGCGGATGAACAGGATGCAGTTCTCGTCGATCTCGAGCGACGGATCGTCGAGGCGGTCGTGGTAGTCCTCGGGACCCTCGAACACGATCGCGCGACCTTCGAAGGCTTCCGGATCGCTGGGGTTCGACAGGTAGCGATCGCGGAATTCCTTCGAGATCACGCTGGTCTTCATGATGGCGCTGTCGAACAGGTTGCCGCGCAGCACGATGAAGCCGGCGTCCTGCACCAGCGCCGTATCGAAGGTGCGGATGACGTCCGGCAGCTCGATCTCGGCCTTGCGGCAGTTGTCGCCCATCGTCTTGCCGTTGACGGTCATCGCATTCTCATGGATGAGGCCGTGCTTCATCAGCTCGGAGACGACGGCGGGGACGCCGCCGGCATGCTGGAAGTCTTCGCCGAGATACTTGCCGGCCGGCTGCAGGTTGACCAGCAGCGGCACCTTGTGGCCGACGGTCTGCCAATCATCGACCGAGACCTCGACGCCGATGTGGCGGGCGATGGCGTTGATGTGGATCGGCGCATTGGTCGAGCCGCCGATCGCCGAATTGACGACGATGGCGTTCTCGATCGCTTCGCGGGTGATGATGTCGGAAGGCTTCAGGTCTTCCCAAACCATCTCGACGGCGCGCTTGCCGGTCTCGTAGGCGATCTGCTGGCGCTCGCGATAGGGCGCGGGAATGGCTGCCGAACCGGGCAGCTGCATGCCGAGAGCCTCGGCCAGCGAGTTCATCGTCGAAGCCGTGCCCATCGTGTTGCAATAGCCGGTCGACGGCGCGGACGAGGCGACGATCTCCATGAACTCTTCATAGTCGATCTCGCCGGCGGCCAGGCGCTCGCGCTGCTTCCAGACGACGGTGCCGGAGCCGGTGCGCTCGCCCTTGTACCAGCCGTTCAGCATCGGGCCGACCGACAGCGCGATCGCCGGGATGTTGACAGTGGCGGCGGCCATCAGGCAGGCCGGCGTGGTCTTGTCGCAGCCGATCGTCAGCACGACGCCGTCGAGCGGGTAGCCGTAGAGCAGCTCGACCAGGCCGAGATAGGCCAGGTTGCGGTCGAGTGCCGCACCCGGGCGCTTGCCGGTTTCCTGGATCGGGTGAACCGGGAATTCCATGACGAGGCCGCCGGCTTCCCGCACGCCTTCGCGAACGCGCTCGGCCAGCACCAGGTGGTGACGGTTGCACGGCGACAGGTCGGAACCGGTCTGGGCGATGCCGATGATCGGCTTGCCCGACTGCAGTTCCTTGCGCGTCAGGCCATAGTTCAGATAGCGCTCCATGTAGAGCGCTGTCATTCCGGGATTGCCCGGATTATCGAACCAGGACTGCGAACGAAGCTTGAGCGGCGTGTTGGACGACATGATAAGAGGGCTCCCGGAAAATCGGATTTGATTTTGGCCTGAGGATGCGCTGAAACATCATACGAAATCAAGGATCGTCTGATCCCGGCGCGCAACAAAATCAGCCGCCGCAAGGACATACCCAGGGAGGCTACATATGTTCCAGACAGTCGCCAACTTCGACCGCATCGGCGAAGAGAACGCATTCGCGGTGCTCGCCCGCGCCACCGATCTCGCCCGTCAGGGGCGCGACATCATTAATCTCGGCATCGGCCAGCCGGATTTCAAAACCCCGGAGCACATCGTCGAGGCGGCCGTGAAGGCGCTGCGCGACGGCGAGCACGGCTATACGCCCGCGACCGGCATCCTGCCGCTGCGCGAAGCCGTCGCCGCCGATGTCTCGAAGCGCACCGGCGCGCCGATCTCGCCCGACAATGTCGTGGTGGTTCCGGGCGGCAAGGTGACGATGTTCGCGGCGATCCTGATGTTCGGTGAACCTGGCGCCGACATCCTCTATCCCGATCCCGGCTTCCCGATCTATCGCTCGATGATCGAGTTCACCGGCGCCAATCCGATCGCCGTGCCGATCCGCGAGGAAAACGCCTTCGCCTTCTCGGCCGAGGAAACGCTGGCGCTGATCACGCCGCAGACCCGCCTGATCATCCTGAATTCACCCGCCAACCCGACCGGCGGCGTCACGCCCAAGGCCGAGATCGACAAGCTCGTCGCCGGCCTCGCCAAGTGGCCCAATGTCGCGATCCTGTCGGACGAGATCTACGGACAGATGATCTATGACGGGCTGGAGCACACGTCGCTGCTGTCCTATCCGGAGATCCGCGACCGCGTCATCCTGCTCGACGGCTGGTCGAAGACCTATGCCATGACCGGCTGGCGCATGGGCTATTCGGTCTGGCCGACGGCGCTGGTCGACAAGGTGCGCAAGCTGGCGGTCAATTGCTGGTCCTGCGTCAACGCCCCGGCGCAGTTCGCCGGCCTCGCAGCCCTCACCGGCCCGCAGGATGCGGTGCATGCCATGGTCGCCGAATTCGACCGTCGCCGCGCCGTCGTTGTCGAGGAGATGAACAAGCTGTCGGGCATCACCTGCGCGACGCCGAAGGGCGCGTTCTACGCGTTCCCGAACATCAAGGCGACGGGCTGGAAGGCCAAGCCGCTGGCCTCGGCGCTGCTGGAGCAGGCCGGCGTCGCGACGATCGGCGGCCCGGATTTCGGCATTTATGGCGAAGGCTACATTCGCCTGTCCTACGCCAACTCGACGGAAAACATCCGCAAGGCGATCGCCCGCATCGACGAGTTTTTGCAGGCCAACATCAAGGCGGCCTAAGGGCGAGAGGAACCTCTCTTCACCTCTCCCTGAGGGAGAGGTCGGAGCGAAGCTCCGGGTGAGGGTTTAGGGAACCATCGGGGTATCGCATCGCGGTGCCAGACTAGGTGAGGCAGTAAACCCTCACCCGCCGCACTGCGTGCGTCGACCTCTCCCTCGGGGAGAGGTGAAGCAAGCGCCGCCATCATCACGGCCTCTCCCGCATTCGCATGCGGGAGAGGGATTCGCTGAGGGTCTACTGACCGGCGGCAGCGATAGCCTGCTCGATCGACGACTTTAGTTCGGCATCAAGGCCGAGACGGGCGGCGAGCATGTCGAGATAGGCGCGCTCGGCCGGATGGTCGGGATCGATCGCCAGCAGCGAGGCGGCATAAAGCTGGATCGCGTGCTCAGGCCCGGTTGCCGAATCCACCACCTTGTTGAGGTCGAGCGGGCCGTTCAGCTCGCGGTCGAGATAATCGCGCTCCTCGGCCGACAGGCCGCCTTCGCTGAGCTTGCCCAAGATCTTCTGGCGCTCGGTCGCGTCAACCGTACCGTCCGCCTTGGCGGCCGCGATCATCGCCGTGACGATCGAAAGCGCGACAGCATCCTGGCCGCCCGGCGCATTGGCCGGATGGAAGGCGGAATCCGCCGGGGGAAGCGCTGCCGGCGTGCCAACCGGAGCCGACGAGGCGACCGGCTCGTCCGGATTGTTGACCTTGTACTGTTGGTAGGCCTTGTAGGCGAGCGTGCCGATGGCGGCGAGACCGCCCAGCGTCAGCGCATCGGCCTTGAGCTTGGGGCCGTTGCCGCCGAACAGCACAGCGGCGAGACCGCCGGCGCCCGCCATCGAAAGACCGGGATTCTGCTTGGCGTATTCCGTCACCTTGCCGACGACGTCGCCGATGCCGCCACCGCCGGATTTGCCGGCGGAAGCGGCCGAGCCGCCGCCATTGCCACCCAGCATGCCGCCAAGGAGATCGCCAAGGCCACCGCCGCCGCCGGCCGCGCCACCGGCGCCACCGCGTGCGCCGCCCAGGATGTTGCCCAGCACGTCGCCGAGACCGCCGGCACCAGCGCCCGAGGCCGGCTGGCCGCCGCCGCTGCCGAGCGAACCGCTCATCCGGCTGAGATCACCGAGGCCGCCCTGTCCCTGGCCGCCGCGTGCCCCGGTTGCTGCACCGAGTAGCTGGTCGAGAATGCTCTTGCCGTCGATCATCTCACTCATCCCTGTTTTAAAAACCATATGAAACGCAGTGGGGAAGTAGTGAGCACCCGTTGCCGCGACAAGGCAAGATGCCTGTCCCGTTCAACAAAAACATTTGGCCAGGATGATATCGCAATGAAAAGGCCGCCCCTGCCTTATGCAGAAGCGGCCCAAAACCTGTCGTCTTGCCTGCCAAGGCCCGGCAATATTTGCCGGCAAAGACTATCCGGTCGCCTCCCGCTAATCGGAGAGGCGAACAAGCGAGTCTTGTTCAGGCGGCGCGAAGCTCGAACGCTTCACGCGCCAGGGTGGTGATCGCCGCCCAGTCGCCGGCAGCGATCGCGCTGGCCGGTGCCACCCATGATCCGCCAACGCACATGACGTTCGGCAGCGACAGGTAGCTCATGGCATTCTTCAGGCTGACGCCGCCGGTCGGGCAGAACAGCAAGCCCGGCAGCGGCGACGAAAGCGCCTTCAGATAGGGCGCACCGCCGGCCTGTTCAGCCGGGAAAAACTTCGCGGCGCCATAACCTTCCTCAAGAAGATACATCGCCTCGCCGGCCGTGGCGACGCCCGGCAGCAGCGGCACCGGCGAACCGGCGGCATGCGCGATCAGCCTCGGGCTCGCGCCGGGGCTGACGAGGAAGCTCGAACCGGCCGCGACGGCCTCGTCGAACTGCTTCGGATTGAGGATGGTGCCGGCGCCGACATTGGCGCCTTCGACTTCGGCCTTGATGGCGCGAATGCAGTCGAGGGCGGCGGGTGTGCGCAGCGTCACTTCGAGCGCCGTCAAACCACCGGCGACCAGCGCCCTGGCGAGCGGGACGGCGGTCTTGACGTCGTCGATGATGAGCACCGGGACAACCGGCGCAGCTTTCACGATGGGGAGAAGAGCGGTGAGGTTCTGGGTCATGATTTGCTTTTAGCCAATGGGTTGGCGGAGCGGAAGAGCGATCTCGATCGGACGCCGAAGAAAAGCGGGGCCGAGAGCCGCCATCTCCCCGACGGGGGATCTTAACTCGACCATCATCCTGAGGTGCCCGGCAAAGCCGGGCCTCGAAGGAGGGTCCAGCGAACGCCCCCTGATCGCGGGCGGATGCCGGACTTCCGGACTTGTCTGCATACCGGAGTGCCCGCTGGATCTTCCTTCGAGGCTTCGCTCGCGCGAAGCACCTCAGGATGATGGCGGAACGGGTCGATCGCCTGGAAGCCCCAGAGGTTTGGACGACCGCCGCCCGCCATCTGAAGCACCATTCCCCGATTTCGAATTGTGGCCAGGCACCTCAGGATGATGGTGGCGCTCTTGGAAATCCGGCCTGCGAGAATGTCTGTACCTCCCCAAAAAAAACATGCCCCCTGTCGAAATCGAGTTCATGCGTTCGTCGTGCTTCATTGGCGGCGGACAGGAAGCACCGCGCCCGCAATCAATTTTCGGGAGGTAGCATGACCAATTTCAATCGCTGGCTCATCGTCTTCGCGGGAGGGCTGATGGGATGCGTCGCCATCGGCGCGATGTTCTCGCTCGCCGTTTTCCTCGATCCGATGTCGCACGATACCGGATGGTCGCGGGCCGGCATTTCGAGCGCCATGACCCTCAACTTCCTCGTCATGGGCGTGGCCGGCATCGGCTGGGGCATGGCCAGCGACCGCTTCGGGCCACGCATCGTCGTACTGGCCGGCACCGTGCTGTTGGGGCTGGCGCTGGTTCTGGCGAGCCGGGCGACCTCGCTGCTCGCATTCCAGCTGACCTTTGGGATTCTCGTCGGCCTCGCCTCCAGCGCGTTCTTCGCTCCGGTCATCGCGACCGTTACGGGCTGGTTCCAGACGCACCGCAGCCTCGCCGTCTCGCTGGTTTCGGCCGGAATGGGCATGGCGCCGATGACGATCTCCCCCTTCGCGCGCTGGCTGATCACCGCCTATGACTGGCGCTTCGCCATGCTGGTCATCGGTATCGGCGCATGGCTGGTGCTGCTCCCGGCGACGCTGCTGCTGAGAAGCCCTCCCAAGACGGCGATGGCGATGTCCGTCGAGAATGCGGGCTCCACGGAAGCCGGGATGTCGATGCGGGACGTGATGCGTTCGCCACAGTTCTGGATTCTCGGATTGACCTTCTTTGCCTGCTGCGCGGCGCATTCCGGCCCGATCTTCCACATGGTCAGCTATGCCATCGTCTGCGGCGTCTCGCCGATGGCGGCCGTCAGCATCTACAGCGTCGAGGGTCTGGCGGGGCTTGGCGGGCGCGTGCTTTTCGGCGTCGCGGCGGACCGGCTCAGCGTAAAACCGGTGCTGGTGGCGGGCTTGCTGATCCAGGCCATCGTCATCGCCGCCTACAGCGCCATTGCCCAGCTGGAGCAATTCTATCTGCTGGCGCTGATCTTCGGCGCCGCCTATGGCGGCGTGATGCCGCTCTATGCCGTGCTAGCGCATGATTATTTCGGCCAGAAGAACCTCGGCGCGGTGTTGGGGGCAGCCACGATGCTGTCGAGCGTCGGCATGGCGCTCGGGCCGTGGATCGGCGGCTGGATCTTCGACACCTTCCAGAACTATGCTTGGCTGTTCATCGGTTCGTCGATCGTCGGCCTCGGCGCGGTCGCCATCGCCCTCACCTTCCCGCCCCTGCCAAGCCGGCAAGTGCAACCGGCGTAAAGCCCTCACCCCAACCCTCTCCCGCTCGCGGGAGAGGGAGCCGGCCTGCGCCTCTCCCCTGCGTGGGACGTTCATGCAGGGCACGGCCCAAAAGCCCTCGCCCGCGTGCGGGAGAGGGTTGGGTGAGGGCCTTTCTTTCGCTTAGAGGTCCGTACCAGCCTCCGGACAATCCAGTCCCTCGAGCTCCGTCAACCTCCTCCGCCATCATCCTGAGGTGCTTCGCGCCAGCGAAGCCTCGAAGGAGGCTCCAGGAGGCCCCTTCCTCCCTACGGCCGAATTCGACGAAACAGGGAATTCCCTGAACCCTCCTTCGAGGCCCGGCTTTGCCGGGCACCTCAGGATGATGATCGAGTTTTGGGAATTGGCGGGGTCTCGACCTTGTGGTCCGCAAGCTCACGACCGCACCCGCCCCGAAACGCCAGGGCGTTCCCAGATCACCCCAGCGATACGGGGATCGGCGATGAAGGCATCGCGCGGAAACTCAACCGCCTGGCGCGGGAACTCGCAGAGCGCCTGCACGCCGCTGGCGCTCAGGCGCATCCGCCAGGTCTGGCGTTCGACGGGCGTCGGGCGGGCAAAGGCGCGGCACATCAGGATCGCCAGATTGTTGCCACCCGCCGGATCGCGCACCGACGGGTAGCGGATCATATCGGCATCGGCCGCCCGCGCGGCATCGGCGAACGCCTGGCAGCCCTGATAGTCGGTGCGGTCGGTCCAGATCCCGGCGTCGTCCGCAAGTGGCGGCTCTGTCAGGTCGAGCAGGCGGCCGGTCGCGACCTCAGCGGAAAAGGCCGTGTATTCGGCCGCATCTCGCGGCCAGGGCGTGTCGGGAGACTCGGCGAAGAACAGCAGCCGGTAGAACGCCATCTCGGCGACCGCCGTCTTCGGATCCTCGGCCGCGTAGTAGACGCCGGGCGTCCGTCCGGCGCGGCGGAAGCGCGAGCCATAGGGGTAGAGCGCGCCATAGCGGAACGGCGTCGCCAGCAGGAAGTCGAGATGGCGGCAATCCGGCGGGATCGCCGGCTTGGCGTCCTCAATCAGCTCTTCCAGCAGCGCCTGCTCGGCCAGCGTATCGGTGAGCTTCAGCGTCGAGACCCGATGCTGCGCCTCGACCAGACGCCAGCACGGCCCGGAAAAGCCGCGGAACTCAGACGAGAGCGCGACGCGCGTCCAGATAGGCGATGACATCGACCAGCCCGCTCACGGTTTGCAGCTTCTCGATCGGCCGGCCGTCGAGGACGAGATTGGGATTGTCGAGCCAGGCCTTGGCGACCGCCCCATCGCCGCCGACGATCGCATCGAGCGAGCGGAACAAGCGCACGAACAGGACGGCGAGCTCGAACGGCTTGCTGCCCGGCTCAAGCCGGAACTCGTCGCGCCGCATTCGCGACACCGTCGCCTCGCTGACGCCAAGCGTGGCGGCGAGCACGCGCGCGGTCAGGCGCAGCTGGTCGGCAGCGCGGATGACCGCCTTGGTGATGACCGGTCCGGCCTCGGGCCGGGCGGCGGGTTGCAGTTTCAGCATCTGCCTATCCTTTCCATAGAAAATATAGGTCATATTTATTTCCAATGAAAGGGATGGTGTTTTCGACCGCGCGCGGAGCCGCCTGTGAAAATTGACCCGGCGCAGCACAGCCTCTATCGCATTCGGCAACCGGCAAAGCCGCCGTCCCCGCGATTCCGGAGCGTTTCCTTGTCCCTGACCGAAGAAAGCCTGTTCGCGGCCGTCGCCGTTTCTACCGTAACGCCCTCCCGAAGGGACCGTTCCGCTTCTTCGCGCTCGATGTCGAGACGGCCAACAACGATCGCGGCAGCATCTGCCAGATCGGTGTCGCCTGCGTGCGCCATGATCATTCGATCGAGACATGGGTGACCTTCGTCGATCCGGAGACAGACTTCTGGCTCTGGAGCGGCCTGCACGGGATCACGGCCGGCAAGGTGCGCGGGGCTCCGACCTTCATGGAGATTCTGCCCGTGCTGGAAACGGCGCTGAACGGCGCAATCATCTACCAGCACTCCGGCTTCGACCGCAGCGCCATTGCCGCCGCCTGCTCGAATGCGGGGTGCATCGCGCCAAGCTGGTCGTGGCGCAACAGCGTCCAGGTCGCCCGGATCGCCTGGCCCGAACTGAAGGGCAATGGCGGGCATGGGCTGGCCCACCTCAAGCTTCATCTCGGGCTGGAATTCCATCACCACGATGCCGGCGAAGACGCGCGCGCCGCCGCCGAGGTGGTGCTGCGCGCCGAGGGCATCACGCCGACCCACGTTCCGTACAGAGTCGCAACCTAGCAATGCCGGACGGGCCTGATTGACCCGGCGCGAGGCAGCCTCTATCGCATGCGGCAGCGCACAATCCGCAAGCAGGAGCGCCGACGTTCCATGATCGTTCTGGAAGCCGTCAGCCATGATTTCGATGGCCGGCCTGTCCTGGTCGAGATCGACCTCGCGCTGCCCGAGCGGCGCATCGGCATTGTCGGCGCCAATGGCTCCGGCAAGAGCACGTTTGCGCGCCTGCTGAACGGCCTCGTCCTGCCGAAGACCGGCCGCGTGCTGGTCGACGGCACCGATACGAGGAAGGACGTCAAGGCGATCCGCCGCAAGGTCGGCTTCGTGTTCCAGAACCCCGACCACCAGATCGTCATGCCGATCGTCGGCGAGGACCTGGCCTTCGGCCTCAAGGCGCGCAAGATCCCCAAGGGCGAGATCGACAGCCGCATCGACGCCGCCTTGGCCCGCTACAATCTCGGCCATCTGCGCGAACGGCCGGTCCATCTTCTTTCCGGCGGCGAGAAGCAGCTTGTGGCGCTCTCCGCCGTGCTGGTCACCGATCCCGAGATCGTCGTCTTCGACGAGCCGACCACCCTGCTCGACCTCCGCAACCGCAACCGCGTCGCCGAAGCCATCGAGGCGCTGCCGCATCCGACCCTCGTGGTCAGCCATGATCTCGATTTGATCGCCGGCTTCGAGCGCGTGCTGATGATCGAGGATGGCCGCGTCGCCGCCGATGGCCTGCCGGACGAGGTGCTGCCCTTCTATCGCGAGCGGATGCAATGACGATCGGGCTCTATCACCCCGGTCACTCGCCGCTGCACCGCGCCTCCGCCGGCGCCAAGGTTTTGGCGCTGGTCGCCATCTCGCTCGTGCTTTTCCTGGTTCCGTCGACGCTGGTCGTGTTCTTGAGCGTGCCGGTCGCCTTCGCGATCTATCTCTCTACCGGCGCACCGTTTCGGCAACTGATGGCGCAACTGCGCGGGCCGGCGATCCTGCTTGGCCTCATCTTCGTCTTCCACCTGCTGTTCGGCTCAATCGACGAAGGCATACTCGCGGTCGCCCGCTTCGCGACGCTGATCCTGCTCGCCAGCGCCGTGACGCTGTCGACGCCGATCTCGGAAATGGCGGAACTGGTCGAATGGCTCCTCCGGCCGTTACGGCCGCTTGGCGTCAATCCGGAGAAGGTTGGGCTCGCCATCGCGCTCGCCATTCGCTTCGTGCCGCTGATCGCGGAGGAATTCCGCCATATCCGCGAGGCGCAAGCGGCGCGCGGGCTCGCCGCCAATCCGCTGGCGCTGATCGTGCCGCTCGTCATCCGCACGCTGAAATCCGCCGATGAACTCGCCGACGCCATCGAGGCGCGCGGCTATGAGCGCTAAACTGACATCCAAATCGGGATAGGGGACCCATCCGATGACCAAGGACGTATCGACCCGCGACATCGTCTATATCGCGCTGTTCGCGGCCCTGATGGCGGCGATCAATCTGGTGCCGGCCATCCAGATCGGCTTCCTGCCGGTGCCGATCACCGCGCAGACGCTCGGCGTGATGCTGGCAGGCTCGCTGATCGGCGCCAAGCGCGGCGCCCTCGCCATCCTGCTCTTCGTGCTGCTGGTCGCGCTCGGCCTGCCGCTGCTCGCCGGCGGCCATGGCGGCCTCTCCGTCTTCTTCGGACCGACCGCTGGCTTCATCATCGCCTGGCCGATCGGCGCCTTCGTCACCGGCTGGCTGACCGAATTGAACTGGCGCCGGATGAACACGGTCTGGTTCTTCGTGTTCTCCGCCATTGGCGGCATCGGCATCGTCTACCTGATCGGCATCCCCTGGCTCGCCATGGTCGCCAAGCTGTCGCTCTGGGACGCGACCAAGGGTTCGATGATCTTCGTGCCGGGCGATCTGATCAAGGCGGCGGTCGCCGCCGTCATCGCCGAGACGGTGCGGCGCTCCTATCCGCTGATGCAGACGGCGCGCTAACGAAGCGCTACCGGATCGCTACCAGGATTGGCGCTGTTAACCGGCGCCGATCCCCCACAGCGCGGCGGTCAATTCGACCGAGCGCAGCCGCGCCGAATGCTCGTAAATGTCGGTGACGAGGATCAACTCGTCGGCGCCTGTCTCCTCGACCAGCGCCTCCAGGCCGGCACGGACCGTCTTCGGCGAGCCGACAATCGAACGAGCCAGCATGCCCATCGCCTGCGCCTTCTCCATCGGCGACCAATAGGTCTCGATATCGTCGATCGGCGGCTTGGAAAGCCCGCGCGCGCCCCGGAACATGTCGGTAAACGACATCTGCTGTGTCGTCGCCAGGCGGGTCGCCTCGGCGTCCGTGTCCGCCGTGATCACGTTGACGCCGACCATGGCATAGGGCCGGTCGAGCTGCTCCGACGGCTTGAAGCGACTGCGATAGATCTCCAGCGCCGGCAAAAGCAGATCCGGTGCGAAATGCGAGGCGAAGGCATAGGGAAGGCCGAGTTCCGCCGCCAGCATCGCGCCGAACTGGCTCGATCCAAGGATCCAGAGCGGCACTTCCGTGCCCGCAGCCGGAACAGCCACGATGCGCTGATCCGGTCCGGCCGGCGCCAGAAACGCCTGCAATTCCAATACGTCCTGCGGAAAATTGTCGGAATTGCCCGGCGGACGACGCAATGCCCGAACCGTTATCTGATCGGTGCCGGGCGCGCGGCCGAGGCCAAGATCGATGCGACCCGGAAACAGCCGCGCCAGCGTGCCGAACTGCTCGGCGATGATGTAGGGCGCGTGGTTCGGCAGCATGATGCCGCCCGCGCCGACCCGGATCGTGTTGGTGCCGGCCGCGATATGGGCCAGCACGATCGAGGTCGCGGCGCTGGCGATGCCGGCCATGTTGTGATGCTCGGCCACCCAGATGCGGTTATAGCCCCAGCCCTCGGCATGGCCGGCGAGATCGCGGGCATTGTCGAGCGCACCCCTCGCATCCGTCTCTTCCGTCACGCGCACGAGTTCGAGAATGGACAAGGGCGTCATGGCAATCCCCAATCATGCGGCAAAGGCCGGAAAAAACTTCGCCCGGCCGAGGTCGGCCGGGCGATAACATTCGTTATATCAGCACCTTAGCGCGCGACGCGAACGCCGATCGCAATCGGTTCGTCGAGCAGGCTGGTCTCCGAGACAAAGCCTTCCGGCTGGTCGTCGGTCGGGCGCAGGGTTTCGGCCAGCGTCTCGGCGCGGATCGTCTCGGCATGATCGACGAGCACTTCGCCGAGGCCGTTGGCGATCTTCACCTCGATATGGATGCGGTCCGAAACGTTGAGGCCGGCATCCTTGCGCGCCACCTGCACGAGGCGGATGAAATCGCGCGCAACACCTTCGCGCTCGAGCGCTTCGTCGACATGCGTATCGAGCACGACCACGCCGACGGCGCCGTCGAAGGCGACCGCGTCGAGGCCTTCATTGGCCTTGAAGCGCAGTTCGTATTCGCCCGGCTCGATCGTCTGGCCGGCCACCGCATAGCGACCGCCGCCAAGGTCTTCCCACTCGCCGGCGCGCGCCGCGTTCAGCACGTCCTTCAAACCCTTGCCGAGCCGCTTGCCGATCTTCGGATCGACGGCGAGCACGACCTGGCCGAACGCGGACGGATCGACCGCCAGCACGACTTCCTTGACGTTGACCTCGTCGGCGATGACGTCCTTCAGCAGCGCCAGCTTCTCGAAGCCCGGATGGGCGATCGTCAGCGTGCGGAGCGGCAAACGCGTGCGCAGGTTCTTGACGGTCCGGATCGAAGCCGCTGCCGAAGCAACCGTGCGGGCCAGATCCATGCGCTCGACCAGCGCCTTGTCATCGACCAGCGCCGAAGCGTCCGGCCAATCGGCCAGATGCACGCTCTCGCCATTCACCAGCGCGCGGTGGATGTGCTCGGTCAGGAACGGCAGGAACGGCGCCAGCGCACGCGTCATCGTGACGAGCACGGTGTAGAGCGTGTCATAAGCCGCCTGCTTGTCGGCGTCCTTGTCACCCTTCCAGAAGCGCTCACGCGACCGGCGGATGAACCAGTTGTTCAGCGCTTCGATGAAGGGCGGGAACGCGCCGGTAGCGCCGGCGAGATCGAGCTTCTCCATCGCCGCGTCGATGCCGCGGATCAGATCGCCGGTCTTGGCAAGGATATAGCGGTCGAGCTCGGCCTCGGCGGTCGTGACCATACGGCCCTTGATGCCATCGATATTGGCGTAGAGCGTGAAGAACGAGTAGGCGTTCCAGATCGGCAGCATGACCTGGCGCACGGTCTCGGCGATCGTGCGGCCGTCCTTCGGCATGGCGAGATCGCCGCCGGAAAGCAGCGGCGACGACACCAGATACCAACGCAGCGCGTCGGCGCCGAAGGTGTTGAACACCTCGATCGGGTCCGGATAGTTCTTCAGCCGCTTCGACAGCTTCTGCTTGTTCTCGTCGAGCACGACGCCATGGCAGATCACCGAGCGGAACGGCGCCTTGTCGAACAGGGCCGTCGACATGACCATCAGCGTGTAGAACCAGCCGCGCGTCTGCGCGACATATTCCACGATGAAATCGCCCGGGAAATGGCTCTCGAACCAGTCCTTGTTCTCGAACGGGTAATGCACCTGGGCGAACGGCATCGAGCCGGATTCAAACCAGCAATCCAGCACGTCCTCGACGCGCCGCATCACCGACTTGCCAGTCGGATCGTCAGGGTTCGGGCGGGTCAGGTCGTCGATATAGGGCCGGTGCAGATCATGCGGACGCACGCCAAAATCGCGCTCGATCTCGTCGATCGAACCATAGACGTCCATACGCGGATAATTCGGATCGTCCGACTTCCAGACCGGGATCGGCGAACCCCAGAAGCGGTTGCGGCCGATGTTCCAGTCGCGCGCATTCTCCAGCCACTTGCCGAAAAGGCCGTCCTTGATATGGCCGGGCACCCAGTCGATGCCCTGGTTCAACTCGACCATGCGATCCTTGAAGGCGGTGACCTTCACATACCAGGAGCGCAGCGCCTTGTAGATCAGCGGCTGGTCGGTGCGCCAGCAATGCGGATAGTTATGATCATAGGTCTCATGACGCAGCACGGCGCCCTGAGCCTTGAGGTCGCGGATGATGTCCTTGTTCGCCTCGAAGACGTTGACGCCCTTATAGGGCGGCGTCAGCTCGGTGAAATTGCCGGCGAAATCGACGGGGTCGACGACCGGGATGCCGTTCGACTGGCCAAGCGCCATGTCGTCCTCGCCGAAGGCGGGGGCGATGTGGACGACACCGGTGCCGTCGGTCATCTCGATGAAGGCAGCCGCATGCACGCGGAAGGCGCCCTCTTCGCGCTTGTCGGCGAAGAAGGGGAACAGCGGCTGATAGGTGCGGCCGACGAGGTCGGCGCCGGAGACGGTTCCGACCTCGGTGTAATCGGCCAGTTCGTGCGCGTAGTTCGCCACCAGCGGCGCGCCGAGGATGACGCGCTCATTGCCCTTCTGGAGCACGGCGTAGTCGGCGTCGGCCTTGATCGCCAGCGCCATGTTGGACGGCAAGGTCCAGGGCGTCGTCGTCCAGGCAAGCAGACGCGTCGGCACCGTCTCGCCGGCGACCGGATCGAGCAGGAAGCCGACCGTCAGCGCCGGGTCCTGGCGCATGCGGTAGGAGTTGTCGAGGCGGGTCTCGAAGTTCGACAGCGGTGTCTGCGCGGCCCAGCTATAGGGCACGACACGGTAGCCTTCATAGATCAGGCCCTTGTCGTGCAGCTGCTTGAACGCCCACATGGTGCTCTCCATGAAGGAGAGATCCATCGTCTTGTAATCGTTCTTGAAATCGACCCAGCGCGCCGAACGGGTGACGTAATATTCCCAGTCCGACGTGAACTGCTGCACCGAGGTGCGGCAATGCTCGTTGAAGCGCGCCATGCCGTATTTCAGGATCTCGATCCGTCCCGAGACACCGAGTTCCTTTTCCGACTGCAGCTCAGCCGGGAGGCCATGGCAATCCCAGCCGAAACGACGATCGACGACCTTGCCGCGCATCGTCTGATAGCGCGGCACCAGGTCTTTCACGAAGCCGGTGACGAGATGGCCGTAATGCGGCAGGCCATTGGCGAAGGGCGGGCCGTCATAGAAGACGAATTCCGGCGCGCCGGCATCGCGGCGCTGCGCGATCGACTTCTCGAAGATCTCGTTCTCCTTCCACCAGGCGCCGATCGCTTCCTCAATCTTGGGGAACGACGGCGACGGCTCGGCGGCGGGATAGACGGTCTTCGGCTCGGTCATGGCGGATGTCTTTACTTTGGCGGAACTGACAAAATTCCTGGAAGGAAATTGGCGCCTTCGATAGCGCCTTTGCGGCAAGCGCGCCACCCCTGGGGGATAGCGCTGATATGGGAGGCGATTGGCGAGGTTGTAAGGGGCCGGTATGGCCGGTCTTCCGGAAGGCAAGGAAGCCCCTCACCCCACCCTCTCCCGCAAGCGGGTGACGGCTATTCCGCCGATATTGGTCTCGACGTCTGCATCAGGCTGGCGTCCCCTCTCCCGCTTGCGGGAGAGGGCTAGGTGAGGGTCTCTCGATCTAACCGACCTTCGGAGAGATCCGGTTGACATGGCCCATCTTGCGGCCCGGCCGGCTTTCGGCCTTGCCGTAGAGATGCAGCCTCGCGCCGGGCTCGGCGGCGAGCGCCGCCCAGTCGTCCGCCTCGGCACCGATCAGGTTGGTCATCACCGCGTTCGAATGACGCTCGGTCGAGCCGAGCGGCCAGCCGGCAATCGCGCGGATATGGTTCTCGAACTGCGAGACGATGCAGCCATCCTGCGTCCAGTGACCCGAATTGTGCACGCGGGGCGCGATCTCGTTGACGATCAGCCGCTCAGCGCCGTTCTCCTCGACGACGAACATCTCGACCGCCAACAGACCGACATAATCGAGCGCGCTTGCCACCCTGGCCGCGATCTCACGGGCGGCATCGGAGGTCGCCGCCGAAAGCTGCGCGGGCACGGTTGAGGTTGCAAGGATATGATTGCGATGAACGTTCTCGACGATGTCGTAAACGGCGGTCTCGCCATTTCGGCCGCGCACGACCAGCGCCGAGACCTCACGGGCGAAGGTGACAAAACCTTCCAGGACCGCCGGTCGGCCGGCGATTGCCTCCCAGGCTGTCGAGGCGTCTTCACCGGCACGGATCGCCACCTGGCCCTTGCCATCATAGCCGAAACGGCGGGTCTTCAGGATCGACGGCCGGCCAAGAGTCTCAAGCGCCGCTTCCAGCGAGGCCACGTCGTCGACCTGCGCGAAGGGCGCGACCGGAATGCCGAGGCTCTGCATCAATTCCTTTTCGGAAAGACGATCCTGCGACACGGCGAGCGCATGCGGGTTCGGCAGCACGTCGACCTGCTCGCCGAGGAAGGCGGCGGTGTCCGCCGGCACATTCTCGAACTCATAGGTGACGACGTCGACCGAGCCTGCAAAGGCGGCGAGCGCCGACTGGTTCTCATAGGCCGCCGTGGTCCGCGCCGCGACGACATCGAACGCCGGGCTTTCGCCATCGGGACAATAGACGTGGCAGCGGAAGCCGAGCTCCGCGGCGGCCGTTGCCAGCATCCGGCCCAACTGTCCCCCACCGAGAATGCCGATGGTCGAACCGGGCGGCAGCATTTTGCTAGACGTCATCAGAGGGGCTTTCCGCAACCCGCGCCGTCTGGGCGGCGCGCCAGGCATCGAGACGATCCGCCAGCGCGGCATCGTTGAGGGCGAGGATGGCGACCGCCAGAAGCGCCGCGTTGATCGCGCCGGCCTTGCCGATCGCCAGCGTGCCGACGGGAATGCCGCCCGGCATCTGGACGATGGAGAGCAGGCTGTCCTGCCCCGAAAGCGCCTTGGATTCGACCGGCACGCCAAGAACCGGCAGCGACGTCATCGCCGCGCACATGCCGGGAAGATGCGCTGCGCCACCGGCGCCGGCAATCACCACCTTGAAGCCACTGTCGCGAGCGGTCTTCGAGAATTCGACCAGCCGGTCGGGGGTGCGATGCGCCGAGATGATCCGGTCGTCATGCGCGACACCAAGCGCATCCAGCGTCTCGGCGGCGTGCCGCATCGTCTGCCAATCGGATTGGCTGCCCATGATGATGGCGATTGGCGCCGTAGTCTCTGCCAAGCTCTCGTCTCCGACATTGCGGGAAGGCGCGGATTATAGAGAGGGATGTCCTCGCCGCAAGGCGCGGAAACAGCCTTACCCGCCGTTAACCAGAATTGAACCAAGCGCGGGCAAAATCACGCCATGTCCAGCGCACCCATCCTCAAGCCGCAACACCTTGGCGTCACCGGAGCCGATCCGAGGGCAATCGCGCGTCGCCGCGAAACAGAGGATGGCGGTCTTTCGCCGGACCTGCCGGTCGAGCAGCGTTCGCTGGTGATGCGGCTTTCGGAAGAGGTGGCGGCCCTGCGCCGGGCGCTCGATGCCAGCCAACATCGCATCGCGGCCCTCGAAGTCGAAGCCGCCGAAGACCCGATCTCCGGGCTGTTCAACCGTCGCGCCTTCTTGCGGGAAGTCGAGCGGGCGATTGCCTTCCAGACGCGCTATCCGATGACCTGCGGCATCGCGCTGATCGACATCGACGGCATGGACGCCATTCGGGATACGCAGGGGCAGAGTGGCCTGAATCGGGCGTTGCGCAGCATTGGCGAGACGCTTCGCGCTGGAATCCGTTCCTGCGACTTCACGGCGCGAACCGGCAACGAGCAATTCGCCGTAGCTTTGTGGAATTCGACCCCAGCCGACTGCAGTCACCGCGTCCTCGGACTGCAACGCGCCATCGCCGGGCTGGATCTTCCGTCCGCGCCCAAGGGCGGCCTTGGAACACGCTCGTCGGTCGTGATGATCGAACCCGGCACAATTGCCGAGCAAGTGATCACCACTGCCGACACATTGTTGCTCGAAGGCGTCGCCTGCGGTCAGGCGATGATGTCCGGCAAGAGCTGATCCTCCAGCGCGACAATACGATCCTTCAGCGCCAGCTTGCGCTTTTTCAGCCGCTGGATCCGTAAGGGATCAATCTTTCCGGTTTCCGACATGACGGAGATGGCAGCGTCCAGATCGCTGTGCTCTTGCCGCAATCGCGCCAGTTCAAACCGGATTTCCCGCTCTTCTTCCTCGGTCATACGCCCCAACCTTGCCGAGTTCCGCCCGGCCCCTGAAGGCGCCGAAGACGCGACGATACATGCTCGGCCCGGCGGGCGCGAGAACTCTATCTCACCTTCCCCCCTTGAACCGGGCGTCCGCAAGGCACAGATCAAAACTGAGCCGGGTTACAGGACGATCGCCTTTGGATGACCGTTCTGTGACAGAAGTCGGTTCACAGCAACCCCCGTCTATGGCACGATCCGCGTGCCGTCATCGATCAACGAAGGGAGGCAGTATTAATGTCCATCGAATCGCATCTTGCCGAGCTGGAGCGCCGCCACGAGGCTCTCTCCAAGCAAATAGACCAGGCCACGAATAGTCCCAGTGCCGATACTCTCGAACTGGTGGCCCTGAAAAGACGCAAGCTGCAGCTCAAGGACGAGATCGCCCGACTGAAAGTCGAAAACACCATTCACTGATTGATGAGGAAATAGTCAGGCGAAGCGCCGCGTCATCGCGGCGCTTTTGCTTTGTGGGCGCCCTACTCCGCGGCGACCATGCCGGGAGCGGCCTTCGACGCACCATCCTGCGTGTCGGCTGCCGGGCGCGACCGGGGCGCCGACGGGCGCGTCCAGTCGAGATACCAGGCGAGCGCGAACAAGAGGCTCAGCCCGACGCCGATCAGCACCGTGTCGAGCAGCATGCCGAACGGCGTAAAGGTTGGATCGTTCGGCAGGCCGAAGACGCTCTCCCGGATGATGTGGCCGGTGACGCTAAGGATCGTGCCGGTCCAGAACACCGGAAGCGTGTGGCGACCCAGCCGGACGATCCAGTTTCCCTCGTCGAGCCAACGCTTCAGCAGGGCCGGCAACGGGCTGTAGAGCACGACATATGCCATGGCCAGGACATGCAGCAGGCGGAAGAAGCCGACCCAGCTCTTGTTGAAGCCGGAAATCCAGACCCACTCCGGCAGCGTCGGGAAATAATCCCACAGATGCGCGAAGACCAATGCCGCCGCGGCCAGCAGATAGGCGACGGCCAGCCCATAGAGCGGCCGCGATACCGGGATCCGGTCGCCCCGGCGCAAAAGGATGCCGCCGACAAAGCCGATCACGAACAGCACCTGCCATGTGAACGGGTTGAAATACCAGCCCCCCTCGCCCGGAAAGCTGGGCAACGTGATGCGCCAGGCATTCGCGATCGCCCAGAGCGCCAGGCTGGCGGCGAGCACCAGCGAGAGTCGGACGCGAGCCAGCAGCATGATGATCGGCAACATCGCCATCATGACCATGTACATCGGCAGGATGTTGAAATTGCCGGTCTGGTAGCTGAGCATTCCCATGCCCGCCAGGGCGCGGACGGGCTGCTCGACGATCCAGTGCCGTTCGTCCGGAAGCATCAGGCCAGGCTGATCGAGCCAGAGCGAGGCGCCGGCATAAATGGCGAAACCGCAGGCGATCGAGGCCAGGTGCGCGACATAGAGCGTGCCGATGCGCTTGCCGATCCGCCCGACCGATTGCCCCGCCTGACCGGATATGAAGCGCGGATAATAAGCGAGAGCCGCCGAGATTCCGGCGAGCAGCACAAAGATCTCGGCCGCGTCCGACAAGCCGAAATTGCGGTGGGTGAAATTCGAATAGAGATTTCCGGGGATGTGATTGACGAAAATCGAGATGAGCGCGAGCCCTCGGAAAAAGTCGATCCGATAATCACGCGCCATGGAAGTAGACAAGGTTCGATGCACCCGAGACCCCAGCTTATGTGAACTGCAAAATTCCGGGCCGGCCTAGCCAGCGAACAAGGCAAGCATGCGGCGGCGCCAGCCGCTCATCAATGTGCGAGAACCGACAAAGCGCCGTCCCAGGTCAATTTTAGGCCGATGATCAGGACGAACAAATAAGAGAGGCCGTAGAATACGGTCTGGTCGATCACTCGGACAAGCCAGATGCCGGCGATCGTCGTCAGCGCGGCGAACGGAAACAGCACAGCCGCCGTTTCCAGGTTGGCGGCGTCGAACTGCCCCAGGAAAAAGTAAGGGACCAGTTTCACGGCGTTGGTTACGGCAAAAAAGATCACCGACGTTCCGACGAAGACCTGTTTGTCGAGCCGTAGCGGCAGGGCATACATCTGGAACGGAGGTGCGCCAGCGTGGCTCACAAAGGACGTAAAGCCGGCCAGGAGCCCCCAGAACGAGCCCTTCGCGCCGTTCGGCGCAGCGGGCTTCGCGCGCAGTCGGTCGCCGAACCAGTAGTTTACGGCAAACACGATCGAGATGACGCCAACGAGCAGGCGGACGAAATCCTCCTTCACATAGGCGGCCGTGAGCCATCCGACCGTTATGCCAAGGATCGAGGCTGGCAGCATGACGGCGAGTGTCGGCCGGTCGAAAATGCGCCGGTAGAAGACGAGGCTGATCCCGTCCATGACCAGCAGGATCGGCAGCATGATGCCGGCCGCCTGGACGGGTGAAATCACCAGGGCGAGTATGGGAACTGCCAGCATGCCCATGGCCCCGCCAAAGCCGCCCTTGGACAAGCCCGCGACGGCCACGGCCGGGATCGCGGCGGCGTAGAATGCGAATTCTGTGAACATGGACGGCCGATGGATGGGGAGCAAGGCGGGTTGAAACGATTTAGCCTGCTCAGCTGACGAAATCCAGCCTATCTGCGGTTCGGCAACCTCGCGCCACAACAGACTCACATTGCGTAATATGAGGGAGCTTATTATAGATAGATGCATGAATACTCCGCCCTCAGAAAAGCATCTCGGATTCCTGGTCAACGACGTCGCTCGGCTGGTCCGTCGTGCGTTCGATCACCGGGGGCAGACTTGCGGCCTGACGCGGGCGCAGTGGCAGGTCTTAGCGTATCTCTTTCACAATCAGGGATCGAACCAGGCCTCGGTCGCCGAAGCGCTGGACGTCGAGCCGATCACGCTTTCCCGCCATATCGACCGGCTGGAAGCGATGGGCTATGTCGCGCGCGTTCCCGATCCGGCCGACCGCCGGGCCCGTCGCCTGCATCTGACGGAAAGCGTGAGCCCTCTCCTGGACCAGATGAAGGTCATCGGCAATCAGGTGATCGACACGGCGCTTGAGGGAATTTCGCCGGACGAAGCCGAGGTGCTGATCCGCTTGCTCAGCAAGATGCGCTGCAACATGGCAAGCCGGGGCGTTGACGCGATTGTCATCGACCCGATCTGCGATGGCGAACGCCCCAATCCGGCTACCAAGGATCTGGCAGCCAAGGATCCGGCAGCCAAGAAGCTGACAACGAAGAACTTCGCTACGAAGATCCCTCAGAAAGCCTAGATATGACTGCCGAGGCAGACGCGCGCGAAACGCCGGGGTCCAACAAGGACACGTCCCGCATCCCGCAACTAGCCGTCATTGAAAGCGCGCCGGCCAAGAAACGCGGTAGCTCACGCGTTATCCTGATGCTGGCTTTGCCGATCATCCTGGCGGTGGGCGGCGGCTATCTCTGGCTTACCGGCGGACGCTACGCCTCGACCGACAACGCCTATCTCGAACAGAATCGCGTGACCATCACGGCCGACCAGCCGGGCCGGATCGTCGAAGTGGCTGTCCACGAGAACGACCATGTCAAGAAGGGCGACCTGCTCTTCCGCATCGATTCCGAACCCTACAAGCTGGCGCTCCGCCAAGCAGACGCGGCTGTCGCCGTCGCCAGGCTGCAGGTCGAGCAGTTGCGTTCAAGCTACCAGCAGGCGCTCGCCGAACAGACGTCGAGCCAGGATACCCTGGCCTATCAACAAAAGGCCTTCCAGCGGCAGAAGGATCTTCTGGCGCGTGGCGTAGCCTCGAACGCCGATTTTGACACCGCCCAGAACACCCTGCGCACCGCCGAGCAAACCCTCGCCCAATCGCGGGAGCGAGTGGCCGGCGCATTGACCGCGCTCGTCGGCAATCCCGACATCAAGACCGATGAACATCCGACAGTGATGCAGGCGACCGCTGCGCAGGAGACAGCGGCGCTGGCTCTGAAGGAAACGTCTGTTTTCGCCCCCAGCGACGGTGTCGTGTCGCAGACGGATCGCCTCCGCGTCGGTCAGTATGTGACCAATCCGTCGATGGCGCCGATGGGGCTGTTGAGCCTCGTCGAGACGGCCACGACCTATGTCGAAGCGAATTTCAAGGAAACCGACCTGACGCACATGAAGGTGGGGCAGACGGCGACCGTAACCTTCGACACCTATCCCGGCCGCCCGTTCACGGCGCGCGTTGAATCGATCAACGCCGGCACCGGCTCCGCCTTCTCCCTGCTGCCGGCGCAGAACGCCACCGGCAACTGGGTCAAGGTCGTGCAGCGCGTGCCGGTCCGACTGCGCCTTGAGGGCGCCGTCGACTTCTCGACGCTTCGCACGGGCCTCAGCGCCTCGGTGGAAGTCGATACCGAATACAAGCGGACGTTGCCTGGCTTCGGCCACGCCATCGCCGCCGACGCCAGTGCTCCAGCGGGAACCCCGGCGACCAACTAAGACGCCGGGACCCGGAAAGTCGCCAGAATGAGCGCGTCCACTTCGCCGCCAACGGTCCACAATCGTGGCTTGATCACCGTGTCGATCATGCTCGCCACGATCATGCAGGTTCTCGACACGACGATCGCCAATGTCGCCCTGCCCTCGATGCAGGGCTCGCTCGGCGCGGCGCAGGACACCATTACCTGGGTCCTGACCTCCTACATCGTCGCCGCCGCCATCGCGACGCCGATCACCGGCTGGCTGGCCGACCAGATCGGCATCAAGCGCCTGTTCATGACCTGCGTGGCCGGCTTCACCCTCGCCTCGATGCTGTGCGGCCTGTCCGGCAGTCTGACGCAGATGGTCGGCTTCCGGATCCTGCAGGGCCTGTTTGGCGCGGCGCTTGTACCGCTGTCACAATCCGTACTCTTGAATATCAATCCAAAGGAGAAGCACGGCCAGGCGATGGCGATGTGGGGCGCCGGTATCATGGTGGGCCCGATCATCGGACCGACCCTCGGCGGCTGGCTGACCGACGCCTTTAACTGGCGCTGGGTGTTCTTCATCAACCTGCCCGTCGGCATCATCGCCTTTCTCGGCATCGGCGCTTTCATGCCGGAGGGACCGCTGCGTATTCGCAAGTTCGATTTCTTCGGCTTCGCGTTCCTGAGCCTCGGCATCGGCGCCTTGCAGATGATGCTCGACCGTGGCGAGCAGCTCGACTGGTTCGCCTCGCCCGAGATCCTGATCGAGGTGGCGCTGATGGCGATCGGCTTCTGGGTCTTCACCATTCACATGGCGACGGCCAAGAATACCTTCATCGACCCGCACATTTTCAAAGACCGCAACTTCGTCACCGGCCTGATCTTCATCTTCATCATCGGCATCATCCTGCTGGCAACGATGGCGCTGTTGCCGCCCATGCTGCAGAACCTCTACGGCTACCCCGTCGTCACCACCGGCATGATCCTGGCGCCGCGCGGCGTTGGCACCATGATAGCGATGATCGTCGTCGGCCGATTGATGGGCAAGGTCGACCCGCGTATCTTGATCCTTGTCGGGCTCGGGGCGACGACATGGTCGCTCTATGAGATGACGACCTGGGCGCAGGTCATGGATTCCTGGCCGTTCATGCTGACCGGCGTCGTTCAGGGTTTCGGCCTCGGCTTCGTCTTTGTACCGCTGTCGACGATCGCCTTTGCGACCTTGCCGCCACACTGGCGGACGGATGCGGCCAGCCTGTTCAGCCTCGTCCGCAATCTGGGTTCGTCGATTGGCGTGTCGCTGGTCGCGACGCTGCTTGCGCAAAACACCCAGGTGAACCACGAAGTCCTGGCCGGCCACGTGACGCCGTTCAATCCGGCGCTGCCGGCCGACGCAGCGGCGGGAAATCTCGAGGCCCTGGCACAGTTGAACGCGGTCATCACCCGCGACGCGACCTTTATCGCCTATATCGACGATTTCAAGCTGATGATGTTCATCACGCTGGCGACGATCCCGCTGCTCGCCTTCATGCGCTACAAACCGCAAAAGGGCCCGGCGGAGCACGTCGCCCTCGACTGAGGAAGGAGCGCGCCGGCACGGCAGCAATATTGCCGGCAAGTGCCTCAGCCGCCGATGACCCAGCCGGTGCCGGCCGCCATTAGCACGACCGACCAGGCCGGTATCCGCGCGAACACGAGCAGCGCATAGCAGAGGACCGCGAAGGCGAGATCGCGCCCGCCATGGATTGCGGTGGTGAATACCGGATCGTAGAGCGCCGCCGCCAGCAGCCCCACAACCGCCGCGTTAACGCCGACGAGAGCGCGGCGAACTGCCTCGACCCGCTGCAACTGCCGCCAGAATGGCAGGACGCCGACGACCAACAGGAAGGCCGGCGCAAACAAGGCAAGCACCGCAAGCGCTCCGCCGATCATCGGCGTCGGCACGGCAGCCGCGACGCCCAGATAGGCCGACAGGCTGAACAGGGGACCCGGCATCGCCTGCGCAGCGCCATAGCCGGCGACGAAAGCCTGCTGCGAAACCAGCCCCGACGCCACCACGGAATCCTCCAGCAACGGCAGCACGACATGTCCGCCGCCGAAGACGAGCGCGCCGGCGCGGTACAGCCCGCTTGCCAGAGAGACGCTTTCTGAATGCGTCGCGGCAGCAAGGATTGGCAGGCCAATGAGCAGCACGACGAACAGCGCGAGCGCCACGACGCCCACGCGTCTCGATAGATCCTCGCCGGACGCGAAATCGGCGGAACGAGCGGGCGGCCGGGCGAACTGATATCCAACGAGGCCGCCGCCCAGCAGGATTGCAATCTGAGCGAGGCTTCCAGGCAAGAGTAGCGCTAATGCCATAGCCGCAAGCGCTATGCTGCCCAGCAGCCGCCCCGTGGCGAGGGACAGCGCCATGCCGCGCACCGCCTCCGCGACGACCGCGACGGCGACGATGGCGAGCCCCGACAAGACGCCGGCATCCATCAGTCCACCGGTGGAACTGAGCCCGAGCGCGAGAAGCGCCATGATGACGGCCGAAGGCAGCGTAAACCCGACGAACGCCGCGAGCGCGCCAGCAAGACCGGCCTTTTCCAGCCCGATGGCCATGCCGACCTGGCTTGAGGCCGGTCCCGGAAGAAACTGGCAAAGCGCCACCAGATCGGCAAAGGATGCCTCGTCGACCCACTTCAAGCGATCGACAAAGCGATGGCGAAAATAGCCGATATGCGCCACGGGGCCGCCAAACGACGTCAGGCCGAGGCGCAGGAATTCGCGGAAGACACGCCCGGCCGGTACGGCGCTGTCGGCTGGTGGAGCGCCAATCGGGCGCGTGGTTGGCAACGGTTCATTCATGGCGATAGCCTGTACCGCCTTTCATGACAGCCTCAAGAAAACGGCGCCCGCAGGCGCCGCTCTCCAAGATTATTGTGACCGGCCCTAATGGGCCGGCGCGGGTGCTGTTGTCCCCGAGACGGCCGGCGCCTCATCGTCATCCTCGCGCTTGGCATGAGCGCTGGACAGGTAGGTGTAGAACATCGGCACAACGAACAGCGTGAACACCGTTCCAATCGACATGCCGGTCGCAATGACAAGTCCCATCGAGAAACGGGCCTTGGCGCCGGCGCCTTCCGCGAACAGCAGCGGCACCACGCCAAAGACCATGGCGGCCGTCGTCATCAGGATCGGGCGGAGACGCACGCGCGCCGCCTCGACGATCGCATCATGTCGGTTGAGACCGCGCTCTTCACGCTGCTGGTTGGCGAACTCCACCATCAGAATGCCGTGCTTCGTGATCAATCCGACAAGCGTAATCAGGCCCACCTGCGAATAGATGTTCAGCGACGCCAAGCCCAGATTGAGCGGGATGAGTGCGCCGAAGATCGAAAGCGGCACCGACATCATGATGATCAGCGGATCGCGGAAGCTCTCGAACTGCGCCGCCAGCACCAGATAGATGACGACGATGGCGAGGCCGAAGACGATCAGCAGCGAATTGCCCGTCTCGAGTTCCGTGCGCGACTGACCGGCATATTCAATGAAATAGCCCGGTGGCAGCGACGCGCTGGCAATCTTCTGAAGTTCTGCGAGGCCGTCGCCCGATGTCACCGTCGGTCTCGGCAGAGCGGCCAGCGTCGCAGAATTCAGCTGGTTGAACTGCTCGATAGCCGGCGCGGACCCTTCCGTATTGATCGAGACAACCGCCGACAACGGCACCATGTCACCCGCCTGCGACCGAACGAAGAAGGTCTGGAGGCTTTCCGGATTGAGCCGGTACTTCTCCGGAACCTGGGTGATGATGTCGTAGGCGCGGGCCTCCCGATCGAACTTCGAGATGCCGTTTTCGCCGACCAGCAAGGTCAGCGTGTTGCCGATCTCGGCGACCGAGATGCCCAGGGCGGCAGCGCGATTGCGGTCGATGACCACGTTCACCTTCGGCGTATCGAAGGAGAGCGAGTTCTGCACCACGATGAACTTGCCCGACGCCATGGCGCGGTTCTTGATCTCCTCGGCCACCGCATAGACGCGGTCTGCCGGTTCCGTCGACTGCACGACGAACTGGATCGGCAGCCCGCCGCCCGTTCCCGGCAGCGACGGCACGGCAAACACGAAGGCCTGCACGCCGGCAACCTTGTCGAGACGGCCCTGCACCTCCGCCTGAACCTCGGCCTGCGAGCGCGTACGCTCCGCCCAGGGCTTCAGTACCAGGCCGGAGAAGGCCGAATTGGCCGAGCCTGAGCCGGCAATCGAGAACAACGCCTGTCGTTCCGGAATGTCGGCGGTCTTTTCGGCGATTTCGTCGACATAGAGCTGCGTGTAGTCGATCGTCGCGTATTGCGGCGCCGTGATCAGCGAGAACATCGCGCCTTCGTCTTCCTCCGGCGCCAGTTCGGTAGCCGTATTGAGGAAGAGGAACACCATGGTGCCAAGGATAGCCGCCACCATCAGCAACGTGATGGAGCGGACCTTGAGCGAGCCCACGAGCCGCCGCGCATACCAGTTGCTGAAACGCTCGAAGACGCTGTCGATGAAATGCTGAATGCGCCCGCCACCCGGCTTCAGAATGCGGGCGGACATCATGGGCGAAACCGTCAAAGCCACAAAGCCCGACAGGATCACCGCACCGGCGAGCGTCAGCGAGAACTCGCGGAACAGCGCGCCCGTGACACCCTGTGTAAAGGCCATCGGCGCATACACAGCCGCCAGCGTGATCGTCATCGTGATGACCGCGCCGGTGATCTCCTGCATGCCGACGATCGCGGCACGCATCGGTTTCAGCCCCTCCTCGATGTGACGATGGATGTTCTCCACCACCACGATCGCGTCATCGACGACGAGGCCGATGGCCAACACCATCGCGAGCAGGGTCAGCGTGTTGAGCGAATAGCCAAGCGCCCACAGAATGAAACACACGCCGATCAGCGAAAGCGGGATCGTGACAATCGGAATGATGACCGAGCGGAACGAACCCAGGAACAGGAAGATCACGACCACAACGATGGCCGATGCCTCCAGAATCGTCCGGATAACCTCCTCGATCGAGGCACTGATCGCCTCCGTCGAGTCATAGACCAGCTCGATATGCATCCCTTCGGGAAGCGAGTTGGCAATCAACGGCAGCTCTTTGCGAACACCGGCAGCAACGTCCAGCGGGTTGGCGGACGGGGTCTGGAAAATGCCGAGGAACACGCCTTCCTTGCCGTTGAACCGGACTTCGCTGTCGGTCGAGGCGGCCGCAAGCTCGATGGTTGCGACGTCGCGCAGACGAACGATATCGGCTCCGTTCGCCCGTATCGGCAGCGAACCGAACGTTTCCGGGTCCTGCAGTGTCGTCTTCGCCTCGATCGAATAGGCGTAGAACTCGTTCTTCGTCTTGCCGGGAGCCGACAGGAAGTTCGATCCCTTAATCGCTGTCAGCACCTCGGTCGCGGTAATGTTGCGCGAGGCGAGCGCGACCGGATCGATCCAGACGCGCATGGCGAATTCCTGCGCGCCGAGGATCTCGGCATTGGCGACACCGTCGACCGTCGCGAAGCGCGGCTGGATCACGCGGATCAGATAGTCGGTCAGTTGCTGTGCGTTCATCGTCTCGCTGCGGGCAGCGAGATACATGAGCGCGAACTGGAAACCGGTGCCCTTCTGGATCACCGGATCCTCGGCCTCGTCCGGCAACTGGCCGCGCACCTGCTGGACCTTGGCGATGACTTCGGTCAGTGCCTTGTCCGGGTTGGTGTTCAGTCGCATGAAGACGGAGACCGTCGACACGCCGAGCGAGCTCTTCGAAGTGACGTAGTCAACGCCTTCGGCGGAGGATACCGACTTCGCGATCGCGGAGGTAATGAACCCCTGGATCACGTCGGCGCTGGCGCCCGGATAGACGGTCGTGACGGTCACCACCGTCTCGTCCACCTTGGGATACTGGCGGATCGACATCGACAGGATGCCCTGCGCACCCAGCAGCAGCATCAGCAGGCTGACGACCGTCGCAAGGACAGGCCGCCGGATAAAGAGTTCGGAGAAGCTCATGACTTGGAAGCCTCCGGATTCACGGTGGCACCCTTGATCGGCTGGACGGAATTGTCGATGGCGACAGAGCTACCGCTCGAAAGCTTGTTCTGTCCGGCAGTGACGATGTTCATTCCCGGCTCGACCCCCTCGACGATCTCGATCAGATCGCCCGAGCGGCGGCCGACCTTGACGAATATCTGCTTCGCAATGAGGTCCGGCGCGGCATCCCCTGCCTTGCTGTCAGCCGGTTGAGGAGCCTTGGCATCCGCCGCCTTTGCCGCAGCCGGATCGGCCGGAGCTGGCTGAACGGCATAGACATAGGCACCGTAAAGGCTGATCGTCACCGCCGTCTGCGGAAGCGCGACGACATTGTCTTCGACAGGCAGATCCACGCGAACCCGGATGAACTGGCCAGGGCGCAACGTCTCGTTCGGATTGTCCAGCAGAGCCTGAACGGTAACCAGCCGCGACGCCGCGTCGATCTTCGGGTCGATGCCGGTGATCTTGCCCGTGAAGTTCAGATCGTCTTCCTTGAGTCCAAAGCGAACCGGCTGCCCAATCTTGAGAGAGGCAAGCTCCTGCTCGGGAACGCTGAAGTTGACCTTCATCTGCTCAAGATTCTGCAGCGTCGCAACGATCGTTGCCGGCTGCACGTACTGGCCAACATCGATCTTCGGAATGCCGATGGTGCCGGAGAACGGGGCCTTGATGGCCTTCTGGTCGAGGGTGGCTTCGAGCTGCGTAAGGGCGCCCTTGGCCTTGTCGAGGTTGTTCTGCGCATCCTGCAGCGAAGCAACCGTGCTGACATTGCGCTGCAACAGCGCCTGGGCGCGGCTCAGCGCGTCCTGGCTTACGGCGACGGCAGTATTGGCGCTGACCAGACCCGCGCGCTCGACGGCGTCATCGATCTGGACGAGCAACTGTCCCTGCTCGACCTTGTCGTTAGCCTTGAACAGAATCTTCTCGACGATACCGCCGACCTGCACAGAAACGTCAACGCCCTCGGCGGCGACCGCGGTTCCCACGGCCTCGACGCCGGGCGTCCACTGCTGAGGCTCGACCGTGATCGCCGAAATGGTGACGACGGGCGCCTTCATGCCGGCGAAGAACTGCTCAATCATCTTGTCGCGGAAAAAATTGAACCAAATCAAGCCGCCGCAGATCGCCACGACGACGACGAGCAGGATCGTTGCAAGGATAAACCGCTTCATGATTGGCAATCCAGTGAGCGCCAGGCCCGTGGGAGACGGGCGACGCATGGCAAAAAACAAAGATCGCGGAAACGCCCCACGCGGGTTTGCTTCCTCGATGATCAGGGGAAATTAGTGTACCTAGATTACAGAACTGTCAACGCGCGCACGCCGTTACGTCATCGTTCATGCCAAGCTCGTGCCAAGTCAGCAACACAAGTCGTTTGATCTCGCGCCTCGGCAACGTCGACAGAGTTCGACGGTAAGGGCAACTACGCGCCCCACTATCACTCTTTCTCCCCCTCTCCCTTTGGGAGAGGGTTGGGTGAGGGCCTTGCTTGCTGCGACTGCGTCTTGTGCTGCGGCTGTCGAGTTCGGCGCCGACATTGGCTCCGCAGAGTCCCCCGCCTCCCCCTC
>NZ_JAPKNH010000005.1 GCF_026344005.1 Kaistia terrae | reverse complement strand
GTGATGGTCACTATCACTCTAGGTAGTTGGATGTGGCCGACAGTCTTTACCCTCACAGTGGTAGCCGTCGTGCACCTTCTGGCCCCCCGCATGGAGCGCCAGAACGGCGGCATGTACCCAGACTGGGGCGGGGCATTCTTCCAACTTCTCGCCTATTCGTTCGCCCTGATCGTCAGCCTCTTGGCTTGGCTGATCTGGGCTCTGGTCTAGGAGGCGCCTCCAATGAATAGCGCCCCGGCGTCACGCGGCAGCCAAGACATCCGCCTCCCGCGCCGCCTCAATGAACATGTGGCGGACATCATCAGGCAGGGCCTCTCCTTCGAGCTCCAGCACGCACATTTCCATCGCGGCGATGTGCTTCTTCGTACCGCGGAAGTCAGCCGGCCAATCATCGGTCAGCCACTCGGCCGCGCGAAGGACGTCGCCTATGGCCCGGCGCGCGCCAACACCTTCCCAAACAAAAACCAGGCGGAATGCGTGTTTCATCCGAGACTACATAGGGCGGTGCGCGTCTTCCGCCAAGGCAGCGCTCACCGAACGACCGGAGGCTCGCGATGGAAGTGACCACCGTCGATCGCCAAACAAACCCGCTTCCGCTCTCCCTGCCGCCGCGCGGACTCTCGCGAACAATGGCCGCCGCCTATATCGGCGTTTCACCGTCGCTCTTTGACGAAATGGTGAAGGACGGCCGCATGCCCAAGCCGAAGCTCATCAACTCACGCACGGTTTGGGACCGGTTTGGGCTGGACGAGTCCTTCGCCGCGTTGCCAAGTAATGAGGATGCTGGGGGTAAGTGGACCTTCGGCGTCTGACCGAAAGGGTTCACGATGAAGCGAGACCTCCCGAAATACGTCTATCGGCATAAGGACCGATATGGCACCGAGCGGTTCTATTTCCGCCCACCGAACGGCGGAGCGGCGCGGCTTCCCGACGATCCATTGTCGGACGCATTCGAAGCCGCCTATCGGACGGCGCTGCGCTCAATTGCTGCCGAGGCCAAGACGCCCGCGCGGGTTATTCAGCCGACTCAGCAGCGCACGCTTAGATGGCTTTGGCTTGAATATGAGAAGTCGCGAGAGTTCCGCGCCCTCGAAAAATCGACGCAGCGCGTCCGCCATCTCGTCATCGAGAAGTGCCTGGCCGAGCCGATCCGCACCGGTGCAACGGAATCCTTCGGCGATTGCCCGGTCAACAAGCTCACGGCCAAGGCGATAAAGGTTCTTCGCGACCGAAAGGCAGATTTTCCCAATGCCGCGAATGGACGCCTGAAGGCGATACGCCAGATGCTTTCATGGGCGATCGAGGCGGAGATCGATGATGATCTGACGTACAACATCGCACGCGACGTTCGAAACCTCCGCGTGGATGGTGACGGCTTTCACTCCTGGACCTTGGATGACGTCGAGCAGTTTGAACGCACCCACCCCATCGGCAGTCGGGCGCGGCTCGCCTTTTCGCTCCTGCTCTATACTGGCCAGCGGCGCAGCGACATGGTCACGTTTGGAAAGCAGCACGTCCGCGATGGCTGGCTGTTCTTCACGCAGTTCAAGGGGCGCAAACGGAACCCGGTGCGGCTGGAGATCCCGATTGTCTCCAACCTGCAGAGCGTCATTGACGCCTCGCCGTGTGGCGATTTGACTTTCCTTGTGACGGATTTCCGCAAGCCATTCACCAGCAACGGCTTCGGCAACAAGATGCGCCAATGGTGCAACGAAGCTGGCCTGCCACAATGCTCCGCCCATGGCCTCCGCAAGGCGGCGGCATCGCGCTTGGCAGAGCTTGGCTGCACTGATGCGGAAATCATGGCCATCACCGGCCATACGACCCGGAAAGAGGTCGATCGCTACACCAAGGGCGCTCGCCAGCGAACCCTTGCCGAAAGCGTCTTGCGGCGATTCGAACGCACGTCCGACTAGCGGGAACGAACCGAAAACCGACTGTTTTTACAACAGCAGCTATTTCGTTTGTAACTTATTGATTTTCAAAGACTTTGGTGTCCCGGAAGGGATTCGAACCCCTGACCTACGGTTTAGGAAACCGTTGCTCTATCCTGCTGAGCTACCGGGACATCGGCTGCCATGCGGCGGCGCGAGCCAGTCCAGCTTGGCTGGACGGATGCGATGCTTATGGTCCGATTGGGCCTCCGGTTTCAAGAGCATCCCACAGAATTCTGGAACTACTCGTGCCCTGTCGGCGTTTGGCGTCGACCATACGCATTCCCCTGCCCCCTGTTTTCAAGCTGCCTCGGCAATGTCACCATGGCGCTCCACCGTCGTGACGCCATGACGATGACACAAGCGCGCGGGATGCAGGGTCGCGGATGGTGACGAAACGCCGAGCCGGAACCACGACGCCGCAACCGACCATGTTGGAGCGCCGCACGATATTTCGAAGCGGCGCGGCGCACGCGAATGGTTTGGCATGGCGATGGAAGCGGCTCGGGCTGGTCCTGCTGCTGTTGGGAGCGATGATGACGGATGCGACGGGGGCGAAACCGACCGAACGGACGGCGGGCCCGAACGAATGCCACCTTGTCGATGGCGAAGCGGGAGTCGTGACCCATGTCATCGACGGCGACACGCTCGTGCTCGACAACACGCTCGAAGTCCGCCTCGTCGGCATGCAGGCGCCGAAATTGCCGCTGGGCCGGCCTGGTTTCGTCGCCTGGCCGCTGGGAGAAGAGGCGAAGGCGGCGCTGGAGCGCATGGCCCTCGGCCAGGCGGCGCAGTTGCGCTATGGCGGAGCCCGACGCGACCGCTACAACCGGGCGCTCGCCCATGTCGAAATCCTGCCGGAAGGGCGCGAACCCATCTGGGTGCAGCGGGAGATGGTGGCCCAAGGCCTCGCCCGCGTCTATTCCTTCGCCGACAATCGCCAGTGTGTCGGCGCTTTGATGAATGTTGAACGGGAAGCGCGCCATTCAGGACTTGGCCTCTGGCCGGATCCATACTACGCCATCCGCCCTGCGACAGATCTCGGACTTGCAACCCGTCACGATGTATATGATCTGGTTGAGGGAAGAGTCGTTTCTGTCGGCGAGCGCGGTCCAATCGCCTATCTGGATTTCGGACGCGAGTGGTCGACGGATTTCACGGCGGTTCTGACGGCCGAGGCGATGGCAGCCCTGGCCGAAAGCGGGATCGCGGTGGCGGCGCTGAGGGGGCAACGGGTAAGACTGAGGGGCTGGATTGAGAGTCACAACGGGCCGAGCTTGCGGATCACGCATCCCGAGCAGCTCGAACTGTTGGAGACCAATGGTGAAGAATGACGGCATTCGGTGCCACTTTGCATAGGGAGCGCTTGCGCTCCCACGGCGCACGTCTCTGGCAGGCGGCAATCATCACGGCGAGCCTGTTGCTTGCCGGCTGCACAACCGTGCTCGAGCAGACCTATGGCCCGCCGCAGACGACGGCCGGCGCGGCAACGCCGCCTCCCGTCAATCGCGAAGAAGCCCGCATCGGCGCGCAGGAACATCCGCGCATCATCGCGAGCTTCGGCGGCATCTATCATGACGACAAGCTGGAGAAGACGGTGGCCCGCATCGTCGGCCGCATCGTTGCCGCCTCCGACGACCCGTCCCAGTCCTATCGCATCACCATCCTGAACACGCCTTCGGTCAACGCCTTCGCGCTGCCGGGCGGCTATCTCTATGTCACGCGCGGCCTGCTGGCGCTCGCCAATGATTCCTCCGAAGTCGCCGCCGTGCTGGCGCATGAGATGGGCCATGTGACGGCCAACCATGCCATGCAGCGCCAGAACAAGGCGCGCGCCGCGATGATCGTCAGCCGCGTCGTCACCGACGTGCTGCAGGACGGCGACGCCGGCCAGTTGGCACTCGCCTCAAGCCAGCGGACGCTGGCTGCCTTCTCGCAGCAGCAGGAGCTGGAAGCCGACGCGATCGGCGTACGGACCATCGGCAAGGCCGGCTATGATCCCTTCGCCGCCGGTCGCTTCCTCGACCTGATGGGCCGCTACGCCGTCTACAAGTCGGCAGGCAGCGTGCAGGACAAGCGGCCGGACTTCCTCGCCTCTCATCCGGCAACCCCGCAGCGGGTCGAATTCGCCACCCGCGCCGCGCGCCAGTTCGGCGCGCCGGGCATCGGCGAGGTCGACCGTGAGCGCTATCTGCAGGGCATCGACGGCATGTTGTTCGGCGATGACCGCTCGCAAGGCTTTGTCCGCGGCAAGAATTTCTATCATCCGACGCTGGGTGTCGGCTTCACCGTGCCGAACGGCTTCATCCTCGACAACACGACGGATGCCGTGCTGGCGACCGCGCCGGACGGGACGGCGCTGCGCTTCGACGGCGCCAACCTGCCGATCGGCACGGCGCTTGCCGATTACATCGCTTCGGGCTGGGTCAACGGCCTCGACCGCAACTCGATCAAGAGCTTCACGGTCAACGGCCTCGAAGCCGCCTCGGCGCGGGCGGAAGCCAAGGGCTGGGTGTTCCGCATCGCCGTGATCCGGGTCGGGCCGAGCGCGACCTATCGCTTCATCTTCGCCAACGAGACCGACACGCCCGGCCTCGAGCAGGCGACGACGGCGACAGTGCAGAGCTTCCGCAAGCTGTCGACCCAGGAAGCGGCGGCGCTGAAGCCGCTGCGGATCGAACTGGCGACGGTTCGGTCGGGCGATACGGTGGACAGCCTGGCGCGGCGGATGAACGGGGTCGACCGGCCGGCGGATCTCTTCCGCGTCCTCAACAACATCAAGGGCAACACGCTGCCCCCGGCCGGCGACAAGGTCAAGATCGTCAGCGATTGAGCCCTCTGAGCGGCGACGCTCGGTCCGGACCAGCGCCATGATCGTGAAAATCCAGACAACAAAAAGGGCGCCCGAAGGCGCCCTTTTCTATTTGCGGAATGTCGTCACTCAGACGTCGAAGCGGCTGACGTCGCGGACCGCGCCCTTGTCGGCGCTGGTCGCCATGGCGGCGTAGGCCTTGAGCGCGGTCGTCACGTTGCGCTTGCGCGGCTTGACCGGCTTCCAGCCATCCTTGCCCTTGGCGTCCATGGCGGCGCGGCGCGCGGCCAACTCTTCATCGGAGATGACAATGCGCAGGATGCGGTTCGGGATATCGATCTCGATCGTATCGCCCGCCTCGACCAGGCCGATGGCGCCGCCAGCGGCGGCTTCCGGTGCGACGTGACCGATCGAGAGGCCCGACGTGCCACCGGAGAAGCGACCATCCGTGACCAGCGCGCATGCCTTGCCGAGGCCGCGCGACTTCAGATAGCTGGTCGGATAGAGCATTTCCTGCATGCCGGGGCCGCCGCGCGGTCCCTCGTAGCGGATGATGACGACGTCACCTTCCTTGACCTTCTTGTTCAGGATGCCGAGCACGGCGTCATCCTGGCTCTCGAAGATCACGGCCGGGCCGACGAACTTCAGGATCGAGTCATCGACGCCGGCGGTCTTCACCACCGAACCGTTCAGCGCGATGTTGCCCTTCAGGACCGCGAGGCCGCCATCCTTGGAGAAGGCATGCGGCACGTCGCGGATGGCGCCCTTTTCACGGTCGAGATCCAGCTCGGTCCAGCGACGGTCCTGGCTGAACGCCGTCTGGGTCGGCACGCCGCCGGGGGCTGCGCGATAGAATTCGCGCACGCTCTCGCTGTTGGTCTGGCGGATGTCCCAACGGCCGATCGCCTCGGCGAGCGTCGAGGAATGCACCGTCGGCAGGTCGACATTCAGCAGATTGCCACGCGCCAGTTCGCCCAGGATCGCCATGATGCCGCCGGCGCGATGGACGTCTTCCATGTGGACGTCCTGCTTGGCCGGGGCGACCTTGCAGAGAACAGGGACATGGCGCGACAGGCGATCGATGTCGTCGAGGTCGAAGTCGATCTCGCCCTCATGCGCCGCGGCCAGGATGTGCAGGACCGTATTGGTCGAGCCGCCCATGGCGATATCCAGCGTCATGGCGTTTTCGAACGCGCCGAAGGAGGCGACGTTGCGCGGCAGCACGCTCTCGTCGTCCTGCTCGTAATAACGGCGGGTGATGTCGACGATCTGGTGACCGGCCTCGATGAACAGGCGCTTGCGGTCGGCATGCGTCGCCAGCGTCGAGCCGTTGCCGGGCAGCGACAGGCCGAGCGCCTCGGTCAGGCAGTTCATCGAATTGGCGGTGAACATGCCGGAGCAGGAGCCGCAGGTCGGGCAGGCATTCTGCTCGATCAGCTTGACGTCCTCGTCCGACATGCTGTCGTCGGCGGCGGCGACCATGGCGTCGACGAGGTCGAGCGCATGCAGCTTGCCATCCGAGAGAACGACCTTGCCGGCCTCCATCGGGCCGCCGGAGACGAAGATCGTCGGGATGTTGAGGCGCAGCGACGCCATCAGCATGCCCGGGGTGATCTTGTCGCAATTCGAGATGCAGACCATGGCGTCGGCGCAATGGCCGTTGACCATGTACTCGACCGAGTCGGCGATGATCTCGCGCGACGGCAGCGAATAGAGCATGCCGTCATGGCCCATCGCGATGCCGTCATCGATGGCGATCGTGTTGAATTCCTTGGCGACACCGCCGGCCTTCTCGATCTCGCGCGCCACCAGCTGGCCAAGGTCCTTGAGATGGACGTGACCGGGGACGAACTGCGTGAAGGAATTGACCACTGCGATGATCGGCTTGCCGAAATCGCCGTCCTTCATGCCGGTAGCGCGCCATAGGCCGCGCGCGCCGGCCATGTTGCGGCCGTGGGTGGTGGTACGGGAACGATAGGCGGGCATTTGAGACCTCGATCTTTCAATAGTCCCTCATATAGGGCGTCGCCGATCGAGCTGAACGTCCGAGGGATGTGGTTTTGGTTGGTTGCACCAAAGTCGCGGATAAGTCGAGAAAATTTCGCTTTCGACCCTTGCACGGAAAGGGGGCGCGCGCCATGTGGAGCTTACGAGCGGGGTCCGGGCCCCTCTGGCGGTGCGTCGCCCACCGTGATGTCGGACCCACTAACGCCTATTGGCCCGGCGACATAACGCTCGTGACACATGGATATCACCACATTCTTCGCCGCCGAGTTCCTCGGCCAGCCTGCGGCTGCGTGGGCGCTCTTCATGGGCATCGTCGCCGTCCTGCTCGTTCTGGACCTTGGCGTGCTCAATCGCGGTGACCAGGAGATCGGCATCCGCCGCAGCCTGGTGCTTTCGTCGTTCTACATCTCGGTAGCGCTTCTGTTCGGCGCATGGGTCTGGTGGGATCTCGGCGCCGAGTCCGGCATGCTCTATCTCACCGGCTTCGTCGTCGAGAAGAGCCTGGCGCTCGATAATATCTTCGTCATCTCGCTGATCTTCGCCGCTTTCGCGATCCCGCGCGCCTATCAGCACCGCGTGCTGTTCTGGGGCATTCTGGGCGTGCTGGTGCTGCGCGCCATCATGATCGGCCTCGGCGCGGCTCTGATCTCGTCCTTCGGCTGGATTTTGTACATTTTCGGCGCCTTCCTGATCATCACCGGCATCAAGATGCTGTTCGCCGGCGACGAGCCGATGGATCTCGAAAACAGCCGCATCATCAAGCTCGTGCGCAAGGTCATCCCGGTTTCGCCGACGCTGGACGGCCACAAATTCTTCACGCACGTCAAGCAGTCCGGTGCGACCAAGGCAACGCTGGTCGCGACGCCGCTATTCCTGGCGCTGGTCTCGATCGAAATCGCCGATGTCGTCTTCGCGGTGGATAGCGTTCCGGCCGTGTTCGCCATCACGACCGACCCCTACATTGTCTACACCAGCAACATCTTCGCCGTTCTCGGCCTGCGCGCGCTGTATTTCGCGCTCGCAGCGATGGTCCACCGCTTCCACTATCTTAAGTACGCGCTGGCGCTGGTGCTGGTCCTCGTCGGCAGCAAGATCTTCTGGACCCACCTTGTCGGCCCCGTGAACACCTTCTTCTCGCTCGGATCGACCATCGGCATCCTGGCGGCCGGTGTCATCGTCTCGCTCTGGAAGACCCGCAACGAAGATCGGGTGGCCGCTCAGGCTGGCGCGAGCGACGTCTCGATCAAGCGCACCCAGTAGGAAGCACCGATCGGCAAGGCGTCGTCATTGAAATCATAGGCCGGGTTATGCAGCCCGGCCGAGTCGCCATTGCCGATGAAGATGAAGGCGCCGGGGCGCTTCTCCAGCATGTAGGAGAAGTCCTCGCCGCCCATCATCGGCGCGACCGCGCGATCGACGCGGTCGCTGCCAACGATCTCGGAAGCCACATCGCCCGCGAAAGCGGTGTTGGCGGCGTGGTTGACCGTGACGGGATAGTTGCGGTCGTACTCGACCTCGATCGACGCGCCACAAGCGGCGCCTATGCCGGCCGCGATCTCGCGGATGCGCTTTTCCGCCAAGTCGCGCATATCGCTCGTCAGCGTGCGCACGGTGCCGCCGAGATAGGCGGTCTGGGGGATGATGTTGTGCGCTTCGCCGGCATGGAACTTCGTCACGGAAACCACGACGGATTCGAGCGGATCGACGGAGCGCGAGACGATCGTCTGCATCGCCTGGACAAGCTGGGTCCCGACGACGATAGGATCGATGCCGGAATGCGGCTTGGCCGCATGCGCGCCGCGGCCCGTGATGATGAAGCTGAACTCGTCGGTCGCCGCCATGATCGGGCCGGGGCGGATCGCGAACTTGCCGATCTCGAGGCCGGGCATGTTGTGCATGCCGTAGACCTCGTCGATGCCGAACCGCTCCATCAGACCGTCTTCGATCATCGCCTTGCCGCCGGCGCCGCCCTCTTCGGCCGGCTGGAAGATGATCACCGCCGTGCCGGCGAAATTGCGGGTTTCGGCCAGATATTTCGCAGCGCCCAGAAGCATGGCCATATGACCGTCATGGCCGCAGGCGTGCATCTTTCCAGGGATCGTCGACGCATAGGACTTGCCGGTGATTTCCATCAGCGGCAGCGCGTCCATGTCGGCGCGCAACGCCACGGTCCGGCCCTCGCCACGCTTGCCGCGAATGACGCCGACGACACCGGTGCGGCCGAGGCCCGTCACGACGTCATCCACGCCGAACCCTTGCAACCGCTCGGCCACCGTGGCCGCCGTGCGATGGACGTCGTAGAGGATTTCCGGATGCTGGTGCAGATCCTGCCGCCAGGCGGCAACCTCGTCTTGAAACTCGGCGAGACGATTGACGATCGGCATCCGGAACTCCGCGGGGTTTACAGCACGAAGCTCCACTCTAGAGCGTTTTCGAGCGAAGTGTGTAGCGGTTCGCGTGAAGAAAACGCGACCAAGCAAGGAGTTAGAGCGCTGCCCGTTTCAGCGAATGGGTGAAAGCCTCCAACGGCGACGCCGCAAAAAACCAAGATCGGGCTTGGGTTTCGCTTCCTTCACCCCTGGCGCGGTTGCGGATCGTCAGGGGGCGGGCCGTGCGCTCCCTTGTCATGATGCTCCTGTCCGGGACTGTGGGAATGGCTCGTGGAGTGGGTGGACGAATGCCGCGACTGGCTGTTGGCATGAGCGTGGCTATGCGCCTCGCTAAAGGTCGGGCCATTGCGGTAGAAATAGCCGTGGCCTTGCGAAAAATCCTCTCCATCGGCAAAGCTATGGCTCCGAGTGAAGCCTGCCCAGGGATTATCGTCGTCATCCGACAGCTCTTCGGGATCGAAGGGCGCGGTGACCTGCCGGACCGTCGCGCCAAGACGGGCGAGCATCGCCTCGGCTTCGGCATCGGGCCGGATCCGCAGACGATCGTCCAGCAATTGCGTCGGGAGTTGTCGGTTGCCGAGATGCCAGGTGATGCGGATCATCAGCGGCGCATCACTGGCTGAAACATCGAGCAGGGGCTCGGCCGCCGCCACGACCGCGACGATGCGGCCATCTTCCAGCAACAGCCCGTCGCCGTGCCGCAGCCCGATCGCAATCGGCAGATCGAGGAGAAACGCCACGCCGCCCCGTCCTGACATGGCGAGGCGGCGTCGATGTCGGGCATCATAATCCAGAAGGACGGAATCTGCAGGGGAGCCGGACCACGAGCCGGCGGGAAGGATGGAGGTTGCGCGTATCATTTGGCGCCTCATCAAAGGCTCACTACAGAACCGGATCGTCGAGCGATCCTGAATGCTTTAGGTCCCGCCCCCACGCGACCCCTAGTTGAGTTTTACAGCATAACCCTACGTCAAGCCAGAAGCGCCGCCGACGGACATGCTGAGTCTTCTGACAAAATTCCGCGATCTAGCGCCACGTCAGCTACGTCCGGAGCAAGGAATCTGGTCGGCGATTCCGCCCATATTCCAAGGACTTCGAGACAAAGTTTGCAAAAGTACAATCCGTCGCTTTGCCAAGAGTGGCGGAATTCGGTTATTCAGGACGCAACGCTGCACCTCCACGGCCCGCGACCTTCCCGAGACGGACAAAGCCTGACATGCCCTTCGTGACCCGATCGATCGCCCGGTTTTTTGCACTCATCCTGCTGCTAGGGATTGGCGTGAACGCGGCATCGGCAGTGGAAACGCCGTACATCGTCGTCGACATGGACAGCGGCAAGGTGCTTGCGGCGCGCAACGCGCACCAGGAATGGTACCCCGCCTCCGTCACCAAGCTGATGAGCGCCTATGTCGTGTTCAAGGCGATCCGCGCCGGCAAGATTTCGCTTGCGAGCCAGATCGTCGTCTCGCGCCACGCGCTCGACGAACAGCCCAGCAAGATGGGCTTCAAGGTCGGCACCGTCATCGACCTCGATAATGCGCTGAAGATGATGCTGGTCCATTCGGCGAACGACATCGCCATGGCGATCGGCGAGTCGGTCGGCGGCAGCGAGGCCGGCTTCGTCGCGCTGATGAACGCGGAAGCGGCCCGGCTCGGAATGAGCAATACCCATTTCATCAATCCGAACGGCCTGCCCGGCGAGGGCCAGTTCACCAGCGCGCGCGATCTCGCCGTGCTGGCGCGTGCGCTCTGGACCGAGTTTCCCGAGCGTCGCCAGCTCTATGGCATCACCGCGATCCAGTCCGGCAAGCGCGTGATGAAATCCGCCAATTCGCTGCTCGAGCGCTATCCCGGCAGCAGCGGCATGAAGACCGGCTTCATCTGCGCCTCCGGCTTCAACGTCGTGGCGACGGCATCGCAGAACGGCAATACGCTCATCGCCGTCGTGCTGGGCGCCAGCAATGGCAAGGAGCGCTCCGAACTGACCGCGCGCCTGATGAACCAGAGCTTTGGCAGCCTGGCGCTGACCGGCAGCCGCCCGTCGCTGGCAAGCTTCCGTGGCGCCTCGCCGATCGCCGGCCCGATCAACATGCGCGACGACATCTGCAACCGCAAGGAACGCGGCGAGCACGAGGCAGAGACCGCCGCGGCGCCGAACCTCCCCACCGCCCTGCAGCCGCGCGTAAAGCTGATGGAGCCCGTCGTCGTCTCGACCATCGGCGTCCGCAACCCAGATGGTTCGATCAAGCCAGCTGCCGTTGTCGAAGCCGAGGATCAGGCGAAAGCTATCGCCGCGGCGGCCGCCAAGCAGGAGAAGAAGAAGGGCAAGGCCGCTTCCAACAAGAAGAAGGACGGGGCCAAGAAGGAAGCCGGCAAGAAGTCGCCGGCCAAAACCGCCAATCAGGACGATGCCAAGCCGGTCAAGGCCAAGGCGCCCAAGCCCGCTTCGAAGCCCAAGATCGAGCTCGGCGTGCCCTTCGACTCGACCGATATCGCGCCACTGCCGGATTCCGCGCTCGCGATCACGCAGTGACGCCCTTGGCCCAGGAAGCAGCAGCCCCGCCGGTCCGCCAGCGCCCAAAGCCGATCCCGCTGACCGTGATCACCGGCTTTCTCGGCGCCGGCAAGACGACGCTTTTGAACCGGCTTCTGCGCGACCCCGCGTTGGCCGGCACCGCCGTGATCGTCAACGAGTTTGGCGAAATCGGCCTCGACCATCTCCTGGTCGGCGAGTCCGAGGATGGCATCATCGAGCTTTCTTCCGGCTGCCTCTGCTGCACCATTCGCGGCGAACTGGTGACGACGCTCGAAAACCTGCTACGCGCCCTCGACAACCATCGCATCGAGAAACTCGACCGCGTCGTCATCGAAACGACGGGACTGGCCGACCCGGCCCCGGTGCTGCAGAGCGTCCTGCTCCATCCCTATCTCTCGATGCGCTATCGGCTCGACGGCGTCGTCACGGTCGTGGACGCCGTCAACGGCGCGCGCACGCTCGATATGTCGGACGAAGCCAACCGGCAGATCGCGGTCGCAGACCGGATCGTGCTGACCAAGGCCGATCTCGCCGAGGCCGATCCGGCCATCCGCGACCGGATCCGCGCCTTGAATCCCGGCGCCGTCATCCTCGAAGCCGGCCGGGACGACGTGGAGCCGTCAAACCTGTTCGACACACAGCCTTTTTCCACCGATGGCAAGATTGCCGACGTGGTTGGCTGGCTGGCCGCCGAGGCGCATGACCATGCCGGCCACGATCACGACCATCACCACCATGGCCATCACCACCATGACCATCGTGACCACGGCCACCACGATCACGGCCATCAGCATGCCCATGACGTGAACCGACACGACGCGCGCATCCGCTCGTTCACGGCGACCCGCGCGACGCCGATTTCCCGCCACGCTCTCGACGACTTCCTCGACCGGCTGGCGCGCGAGCATGGCGCGAGCCTGCTGCGGCTGAAGGGCCTCGTGCAGACGGCCGAGGCGCCGGACCGGCCGCTGGTGATCCAGGCGGCGCAGACGATCTTCCATCCGCCCGCGCGGCTTCCCGCCTGGCCGAGCGACGACCGCCGCTCGCGGCTGGTGCTGATCGTGCGCGACATGCCGGAGACGGCCGAGCGTGCGATAGTCGGCGCCTTTTCCGACCTGCCGCAGACCGACACGGCGGACGCGACCACCATCGCCGACAATCCGCTGGCCATTTCCGGCTTTTCCGGCGTCTTCCGGCCCTAGAACCGTTCTTCTGCTTTCCTGTCGTCAGCGGCGCGCTTCGTTGACGATGTTTTCGCGGCATGATACTTAAGTACATGCTTAACCAATCTGCTCCGCTCGATCTTCTGTTCCAGGCGCTCTCCGATCCGAGCCGGCGCATCATGGTGGAGCAATTGTCGCGCGGCCCGGCCTCGGTCAGCGAACTGGCCAAGCCCCTGTCGATGACCTTGCCGGCGGTCGTGCAGCATCTGCAGGTGCTGGAGACGAGCGGCCTCGTCCGCAGCGAGAAACTTGGCCGGGTCCGAACCTGCACCCTCGACACCAGCGCGCTGCAGCAGGCCGAAACATGGATCCAAGAACGGCGCTCCCTGTGGGAAACGCGGCTGGATCGGCTGGGCGAATTGCTCGCCATACCCGAAGAGCCGGCCAGTCGAGACCCCGCATAGAACAACGCCCGAACCGAAGGAAAGAATGATGACCGAGCGATCCGTCACCCATGCCACCTTCACGATCCGCCGCCTCTACAAGGCCGCGCCCTCGCAAGTCTTTGCCGCCTGGGCTTCGGCGCAAAGCAAGGGTCGCTGGTTCGGCGCGCCCGACGAAGGCACGACAAAGCTGGAACTCGATTTCCGCATCGGCGGCCGCGAGCACAGCGAGGGCCGTGGGCCGAATGGACAGCTGTATCGCTACGACGCGCTCTACCAGGACATCGTCCCGAACCAGCGCATCATCTACGCCTATGACATGCATCTCGACGACGAGCGGATCTCCGTCTCGCTGGCGACGATCGAGTTCAGGCCGGAATCGGGCGGTACGCGTCTCGTCCTGACAGAGCATGGCGCCTATCTCGATGGGCTCGACAAGCCAGAATATCGCGAGCACGGCACCAACGAGTTACTGGACGCGCTGGGCGCGGTATTGGAACGGCAAGCCGTATCGACCTGACGCTCAGGCGCCCAGTCGAAAAGGGAGGCACGAAATGAGTGACGGCCTTCATGCCGCCGGCCCCAAGGCCGGCATCCGGGAATGGACGGGGCTCGCCGTCCTCACCCTGCCGACCCTGATCGTTTCCATCGACGTTTCGGTGGTGATCCTCGCGCTGCCGCATATCAGCGAAAGCCTTGGCGCCGACAGCGCCCAGCAGCTCTGGATCATGGATATTTACGGCTTCATGCTGGCCGGCTTCATGATCACGATGGGGACGCTGGGCGATCGCATCGGCCGTCGCAAGCTGCTGATGATCGGCGGCACCGCCTTCGGCATCGCCTCGATCCTCGCCGCCTTTTCGCCGACCGCGTCGATGCTGATTCTTTCGCGTGCATTGCTCGGCATTGCAGGGGCGACCTTGGCGCCCTCGACCCTGGCGCTCATCACCAACATGTTCCGCGATGCCGGCCAGAGGGCCTTCGCCATCTCGATATGGATGGTCGGCTTCATGTCGGGCATGGCGGTGGGGCCGCTGGTCGGCGGGTTCATGCTCGAGCATTTCTGGTGGGGCTCGATCTTCCTTCTCGGCGTCCCGGTGATCCTTCTGCTGCTGGCAACCGCGCCGTCGCTGCTGCCGGAATATCGCGATCCCAACGCAGGCCGCCTCGACTTCACCAGCGTCGGCCTCTCGCTCTGCGCCATCCTGCCGGCGATCTTCGGCCTGAAGGAGATCGCCAAGAACGGTCCGGCGGTCGCACCAATCGCCGCGATCCTGATCGGCATCGCCTTCGGCGTCACCTTCGTCATCCGCCAGCGCCGGCTCGCCGACCCGCTGCTCGACATGCGCCTTTTCGCCAATCGCGCCTTCACGACCGCCGTCGGCAGCCTGTTCGCGATCACGCTGACCGGCGCACTGATGCTGTTCATCAGCCAGTATCTCCAGTTGGTGATGGGCTTGTCGCCGCTCCGGGCCGGTCTGTGGCTCCTGCCCGGCGTGGCAGCCTCTGTCGTCGGCTTCATGCTGGCGCCGCTGATCGCGCAGCGGATGCGCCCTGCGCCGCTGATTGCCGGCGGCCTGCTCGTCTCAGCCATCGGCTTCCTGCTGGTGACGCAGGTGCAGCCGAATTCGGGCTTTGCCGCGCTGATCCTCGGCTTCGCACTGATGAACATCGGCGGCACGCCGCTGGTAACGCTGTCGAGCGGTATTGTCGTCGGCTCGGCGCCGCCTGAAAAAGCGGGCTCGGCGGCGGCCATGTCGGAAACCAGTGCCGAGCTCGGCTTCGCGCTCGGTATCGCCGCGCTCGGCAGCCTCGGCACCGCCGTCTACCGCAGCCATGTCGAAGGGGCTTTGCCAACCGGACTATCGGCCGAGGCTTTCGAGGCGGCGCGCGATACGTTGGCCGGCGCCATCGTGGCGGCATCCAGCCTGGATGCGTTGGCGGCGAACGCACTTCTCGACGCCGCCCGCGCGGCCTTTGTCGATGCCATGCAAGTCGTGGCGGTCTGCGGGCTGGTGCTTATGCTGGGCCTCGCCCTCGTCAATCTGGTCATGCTGCGCCACGTCCGCCCCATCGGCGAAGGCACGGGTCAACCCGAAGGTGCGGATGACAAGGAGGCCTTTGAGACAGCGGCACCAGAATCCCGGTCTCCTGCGGGGAACTGAGCGGTCGAAGCGCCGTTGAGCCAGCAGATGCAACCGGAAGGAGACCAAGATGTCGATGAAGATTGCCGTCGCCGCCGCCGTTTCAATCGCAGCCTGCCTGCCACTGGTCCCGACAGAGGCGCTCGCGGTCTCCCAGAACACCGCCAAGCAGGTCTGCATCAACACCGCCGCCATCAAGCACAATGCGCTGCGTGGCAATGTGCAGGTACGCCGCGCCAGGCCGCATAGCGCAGGCTATGAATTCGGCCTCGTCATCGACGGCGCACAGTTCAACTGCATCATCAGCAAGAGCGGCAAGATCCGATATCTGGGCTGAACTTCCGCATCGGCTGGGACATTCGAAATCGCTCCGCCATCATGACAGGCCGTCACGATGGAACGATTCGAAACGACCATGCCTCTTGTCCTGACCCTATGCGGCAGCCTTCGCGCGGCATCGTCGAACCGGACGTTGCTGCGCGCTACGGAGTTCGTCGCGCCAAAAGGCGTCGTGTTCGAGCACTATGAGAGCCTTGGCGAGTTGCCGCATTTCAATCCGGATCTCGAAACCGGCCCCCTGCCCGCCTCTGTCGCGGAGCTTCGCGCCCGGATCGGACGAGCCGATGCGATCCTGATCTCCTGCCCGGAATATGCGCGCGGCATTCCAGGTTCGTTCAAGAATGCGCTCAACTGGCTGGTCGGCGGCCACGAATTTCCCGATAAGCCGATCGCGTTGTTCAACGCCTCGCCGCGCGCCTCCGACGCGCAGGCGGCGTTGCGCCTCGTGCTGACGACGATGTCCGGCCGGGTCATCGACGAATCGTCGATCGCCATCCCCCTGCTCTCCAAAAGCCGGGATGCGGAGGCCATTGCCGCCGATCCCGACATGCGGCCGATCCTCGAACGGGGTCTGGCGGCGTTGCTCGCTGCGATAGAACCGCCTCAGTCGGACTGAGGACGACTCGCGCCCCGCTCGACCAGAAAGCGCAGAATCGCGTGGTCGCCCTCCTCGCGCCGATCCTGGCGGACGAGGCGATGGCCGTCCTGCTGGCAAAGATGCGGGATGTCGATCGCCGCCATCGGGTCGGTCGCCTCGACAAGAAGGCGCTTGCCTTCCGCCATGCCGGCGAGACGCTTGCGAGCCTTCAGCACCGGCAGCGGACAGGCGACCCCGCGCGCATCCAACAGGATGTCGGCGTTCCAAAGAGTAGCCTCCGGAACGTCATTGCCCGGCTTCGCGTCCTTGTCCATCATGTCGGTCGGCACATCCTGTCAGGGCGGCCCGCGAGCAGCGGGCGAACGCTTTCTTAAAGCAGAAACCGCTACAAAACGCTCCACTCTCGTCTCTCCCTTCCTACCCGGAGCTCCGTCCGTTGCGCGTTTCCTTTGTCGGCATGGTCGAGCGCTTGGCGCCGGCGGCGTTTCGCGCCCGCCTGGTTCGCTTTGCCGCCATCGCCGACAATGTCGCAACCGGCCGTGACGATCGCGCCGTCGCCCAGCGCATGGCGCTGATTGCCTTCGCGATCCGCATCTTCTCCGCCGTCATCGCCTATGCCAGCCAGGTGCTTCTGGCCCGCTGGATGGGCGATTTCGAATATGGCGTCTATGTCGTCGTCTGGGTCGGCGCCGTGATCATCGGCGGCCTTGCCTGTCTCGGCATCCAGACTGCCGTGGTCCGTTTCGTACCGGAATATGCGGCGCGTAACGAACTGGCGCTTTTGCGCGGCATTTTGATCGGCAGCCGCGTGCACGGTCTCGCCACGGCAACGGCAATCGGCGCGATCGGCCTCCTCGGCATTTTCCTGTTTCGGGATGGAATCGCCGGCTATTACGTCATGCCGCTCTATCTGGCGGCGATCTGCGTTCCCATGCTGGCATTGGGCGAAATCCAGGACGGTCTGGCGCGCGGCTTCAATTGGGCCGATCTGGCGCTGGGACCGACCTTTATCGTCCGCCCCGTCCTGATCATTGCCTTCACCTTCGCGGCGCTCGAAATGGGGGCGCTCCCCAACGCCACCACGGCGATGACGACCGCGATCCTCGCCACCTATCTGACCAGCCTGCTGCAGATGGGTGCGCTGTCCTATCGCACGCGAAAAGTCGTGGTGCCGGGCGTGCGGCAATACCGCTCGCTGACCTGGATCGCCGTCGCTTTCCCGATCTTCCTGGTCGAGGGCTTCTTCAACCTTTTGACCAATGTAGACATCCTGATTGTCGGCCAGTTGCGTCCGCCGGAGGAAGTCGCCGTCTACTTCGCCACGGTGAAGACGCTGGCGCTGGTGCATTTCGTCTATTTCGCCGTCCGCGCCGCGACGATGCAGCGCTTTTCGCAATATTACGCTTCCGGCGACCGCGTCCGTTTTGAAGCGACCGTGCGCGATTCGCTGCACTGGACGTTCTGGCCCTCGGTCGCCGCCATTTTGGTGCTGCTTCTCTGCGGCCGCTTCCTGCTGTCGATGTTCGGCGAAAGCTTCGTCTCCGGCTTTCCGTTGATTTTCATTTTCTCGGTGGGCCTGCTGATCCGAGCTTCGATCGGCCCGGCGGAAAGCATCTTGACCATGGCGGGCGAGCAGCGGATCTGCGCCGCCGTCTATGCCGGCACCTTCCTGGTCAATCTGATCCTCAACTACACGCTGATCCCGCATTTCGGCCTGCCGGGGGCAGCGATCGCCACCTCGCTGGCGCTCGTACTCGAAACCGTCGCCGTCTATCTGGCGGTGCGCTGGCGGCTGCGGTTGCGCTGCTCGATCGTGCATGTGCTGGGATCACGCGGCACGATCAACCTCGCCCCCCGCGCGGAAAAGCAGCTGTGAGGATCTCAGAGACGACACCGGGCGAGCATCCGGCGCAACCCACCCACACGGCCGAGGACAATCCCTTCTTCTCGGTCGAAATTTTGAAGGCAGCGCTCGACCAACTCGCCGACGCCAAGGTGACGACCGCGCGGGTCACCGCAACGGATGGACGGCTCGTTGCCCTCGCGCCGATCCGGCCGACGCGGCTCGGCCGGCTGGTTCCGGCTATCTCGATCTGGGTGCATTCGCTTGGACCGCTCGGCACGCCGCTGCTCGACACCGCCACCCTTGAGAAAGCGGCCGCCGGACTGATCGCCGCCATGGATGGCGAGCGTCCGGCCCGCCGCATCCTTGAATTTCCCTATCTGCCGCTCGAAGGACATGTTGCCAACGCGCTGCGCCGGCAGGCGGCACGGGAGCAGCGCCCGGTCGCGGTGCTCGCCGCGCATCAACGCGCCGTGTTGAACCGCGCTGGACAGGATGGAAATCGCTTCCTCGACGCCATTGCGCCCAAAAAGCGCAAGGAGCTGGGGCGACAACTGCGACGGCTTCACGATCTTGGCGCCGTCACCATCGAGCACGTGACGGAGCCCGCCCCCTTGGCTGCCGCGTTGGAGGACTTCTTCGCGCTGGAGGCAAGCGGCTGGAAGGGGAAGCGCGGTACGGCGCTGACACTCCGGCCTCGTGAAAAAGCGTTTGCGAAGGCCGCGGTCGCGAGCGGCGACACGACGATCCACGCGCTTCGACTGGATGGTCGCGCCGTGGCCATGCTGGTGAGCTTCCAGTCAGGCGCCGGCGCCGTCACCTGGAAGATCGCCTATGACGAGGCCTATGCGCGCTTCTCGCCCGGCGTTCAGATCATGCTGGAAGCCTCGACCGCGCTCCTTGCCGATCCGACCCTCGAGCGGATCGACTCGCTCGCCATCGCCGGTCACCCGATGATCGATCCCCTCTGGCCGGACAGGATGAGCGTTGGCACGCTGGTAATCGGGCCGAAGGGCGGCGGAATCGGCTACGAAGCCGGACTGTCGCTAGCCCGACTGGAACTCGTTCTGCGGCCGATCGCACGACGGTTCGTCCGTTCGGTCCGAAAAAAGGCCGAGGTGCTGAAAAGCCGGCTCAGGCAATCTGCATCAGCCGCATCGCCAGAAGGCTGATCGCGCCGAGGGCGATCAGCGACAGCACGACGGTCGCCGTGACGCGAAAACCCGCGCGCGCCACCGACCGGACATCGACGCCAAGCCCGAGCGCTGCCATCGCCAGCACCGTCAGGAAGCTGGCCAGCGAACTGGTGCGGACAACGACCGCATCCGGGATCAGGCCGGCCGAGCGCAGCATGCCGAGAGCGATGAAGCCGAGGATGAACCACGGCACCATGTGGCGGTAGTTCGGCCGACCGGCGTCGATCCGCGCGCCATCGACCCGGCTTTCCAGCAATGACAGCACCAGCACGACAGGCCCGAGCATCAGCACGCGCAGCAGCTTGACCAGCGTGCCCATCTGCACGCTGACGGCGGCGATCGGTGCGGTCGCGGCCAGCACCTGCGGCACGGCATAGACGGTCAGCCCGGCGAAAACGCCATATTGCGTCGCCGACAGGCCGAGAACCGGCATCAGCAAGGGCAGCGCCAAAACGACGACGACGCCAAGCACGGCCGTGAAGGCGATGGCCGAAGCAACATCCTCGCCATCGGCCCGGATGACCGGGGCCGCCGCCGCGATGGCGGAGTTGCCGCAGATCGAGTTGCCGCAGGCAATCAGGATCGCCATCCGGCGTTCCAGCCCCATCAGCCGGCCGATGCCATAGCTGGCGAAGATCGCGCTGGCAACGACGACGGCGACGCCGACGAGAAGCGTCATGCCCTGTGCCGCGACAGCCGCCGCGCTGATCGACGCGCCAAGCAGCATCACCGCGAATTCAAGCAAGGTCCGAGCGCTGAAATCGATGCCGGGCAGGAAGCCTGTGCCCGGTCGCCAGCAGGAGCGCACGGCAACACCCAGCAGGATCGCCAGCACGACGCCGTCGAGCCAGGCCCGGCCCAGCAAGGCGGCCTCTGCCCGTTCGATGACGAGGGCGGCGACCGCCACGGCAGCGGTCAGGGCAAGCCCGGGACCGAGACGATGCAGGAAGGACGGGAGAGAGCGGAATGCCAGGGACATGACGGCAGGATGCAGCCAGCCCATCATGCAATCCATTTCGAAATATATTACTGTTCGTTCGATACAATCGAACAAATGATCCCATGACCCTCGATCAGCTTAGAATTTTCATCGCCGTTGCCGAGCGCGAACACCTGACCAGGGCCGCTGAAGCGCTACGGCTGACGCCCTCGGCGGTCAGTTCCGCCATTCACGCGCTCGAAACGCGTTTTGACGTCCACCTGTTCGATCGTGTCGGCCGTCGCATCGAACTGAACGAGGCGGGCAAGATCTTCCTGGTTGAAGCGAAAGCGACGCTGGCGCGCGCGGAGGCGGCCGAACTGGCGCTATCGGAGCTGGGCGGGCTGATGCGCGGCACGCTGCAGATCCAGGCGAGCCAGACGATCGCCAGCTACTGGCTGCCGCCGGCGCTGATGCGCCTGCGCGCCGCCTATCCCTCGATCGGAATCCATCTCGAGGTCGGCAACACGGAAACCGTGCGCCGGGCTGTGCATGACGGCATCGCTGAAATCGGCTTCATCGAGGGAGACATCGACGATCCGGCGCTGTCGACGCGAACGGTCGGCGAGGACCGGCTGATCATCGTCACGACGCCCGGCCATGAACTGGCCCGGGCGACCGTCGTCGGCGCGCGCGAAATCGCGGCGACACGCTGGGTCATGCGGGAGAAGGGCTCCGGCACGCGCTCGGTGTTCGAGACGGCGCTGACGGCACGCGGCATCCTGCCGGAGTCGCTGACCGTCGACCTCGAACTGCCGAGCAACGAGGCGATCCGCGCCGCCGTCGAGGCAGGCCACCACGCCACCGTCGTGTCGGAACTGGTGGCGAGCCCGCATATCGAGGCGGGCAAGCTGGCGCGCGTCGCCTTCGAGATGACGCCGCGCGCTTTCAGCATGGTCTGGCACAAGGAACGCTACCGCTCGAAGGCGGCGCTGGCGTTCGAGGCGCTGCTGTCCGCGCCATAAGTGTCTTCGACCGAAGTGGGTACCGGTTCGCCCTAGCGGTTGACGACGGCGCCGCCGATCGAGACGACCGTGCTGCCATCGGCGGGCAGCGGGCCGGGGCCGGCGACGGGCGAACGCTCGTACGGCTTGGCCAGGACGAGCGACCAGTAGACCTTGTACTTGCTGTTCGGCGCATAGGCTGTGCCGATGCCGATCTTGGTCACGCCCGGCTTGAGCATGTTGGCGTTGTGGTGCGGGGAATCGCGCCAGCCCGAAAACGCCTCGGCGAGCGTGCGATAGCCCGCGCCGACATTTTCCGCCGCGATGCCGGCATCAAAACCGGAGGCGGCGAGACGGCGCTTGAAGCTGCCGCCGACGTCGTGGTTGACCTTGTCGGCCTTGGCCATCGCCCGCGCCTGGTCGGCCGCCATCTTGTTCAGCAGCGGGTCGACCGTGACAGGGCCGAGGCCCTTGTTCATGCGGTAACCGGTGATAAGGCTGGCGGCGGCCTGCGGATCAACGGCGGCGCCGGCGGAATCGATCCGGTTGTAGAAGACAGGCGATTTCGGCGTCGTGTCGACGACCGTCTCCGAACAGCCGGCCAGAACGGCGACGGCGGTCAGAGCGGCAAGCAGCGATGGCAAGCGCCGGGGAAAGAGGGTCATGGAGCGGCCTCGGGGGGTCAAGAAAGCTGAGACGTTCGACATAGCCAAAAAACGCTAACGAACTGCAAGCGACGACTGAATGGGTCGACGGTTCATCCGGGGAGAGCCACGCCCTCTTCCTTCAACCGGCTCAAAATCGAGAAGCGGAGATCCGATCGCACCGTCGCGCCGGCGGCGATATCGGCCAGGTAGCAACGCAGTTCGAAATCGAGCGATTTCTCGCCGAAATTCAGGAAAAGGACAATCGGCTCCGGATAGCGCAACACGAGCGAATGGCTCTTGGCGATCTCGAGCAGGATGGTCTTCACCTGCTCGGCGTCGGCGAGCTTGCTGACGGTCACGGGCACGATGATGCGCCCCGACCGGTCACGCAGCACCATGTTCTTGACGACGCCGGTGATCAGGCTCGAATTCGGCACGATGACGGTGGCGCGATCGAACGTCTCGATCTCGGTGGCGCGCACATTGATGCGCTTGACCGTCCCCTCCTCCGCCCCGACCGTGATCCAGTCGCCGGCGCGGATCGGCCGCTCGGCCAGCAGGATCAGGCCCGAGACGAAATTATTGACGATCGCCTGCAGACCAAGACCGATACCGACGGAAAGAGCACCGGCGACGATGGCGATATTGGAAAGATCCAGGCCGGCATAGCCGAAGGCGAGCGTCGCGGCGAAAATCATGCCGACATAACCGACGCTGGTGCGGATCGAATTGCGCAGGCCGGAATCAAGCCGCGTCGTCGGCAGAAAGCGCGTGTCGAGCCAATTCTGGACCGTGCGGGTGATCACCAGGCCGACAACAAAGACGACGATGCCGGCGACCAGCGTCGACAGCGAGATGGTGATCGAGCCGATCTTGAAGCCGAAGAACAGCTGGCGGATCGTTTCGAACAGGCCGGAGGAATCGACGCCCCACTGCGCCACGACGGCGAGGAAGGCGAAGCCGATCAGGACCAGATGTGCCGCGCCATTGGCCAGCACGCCCGCCTGGGTCACCGAACGCGGGGCGAACCCGACCGAACTGATCAGGCGGCTTCCCACGACACCATCGCGCTGGAAGGACGCCGCCGTCAGTTCGTCGGTGACCTTCATCAGGAGGTAGAGCAGCGACACAACGACCGAGATCCACACGGTTTGCGTCGTGAGAAAGCGACCGAGCGCGACATAGCCCATCAGGCTGGCGATGATCGCGCTGCCCGCCGCGAGCCCGGCCACCATCTGAGCGATCCGCCCCAGCCCGTATTCTTCGTCGGCGGGATCATCGCCCTCCTCCTCCGAGGGCGGTACGCGCTTGGTCAGGACGCGAACCATCCCGATGATCAACACGGCAATCGCAATCGATAGAATGCCATCAAGGGCGATGACAAACTGCAGCGAGGCCAGCGTCACCTTGGCGAAGCTCTGGTGGACGATCACCAGCGCCTCCAGCGCCGCGATCGCCACCGAGTAGTGGAAGGCCCGGGTCGCAACGGTGTCGTCCAGCGCCACCAGCCGCCAGGTGCTGCGCGTCGGCGCCAGCAGCGCCCGCGACACGCCGAAGGCGAGCGAGAAGAAGACGATGGCCGCCGTGGCGCCCGACCACAGCAGGTCGACGCGATAAGGCATCAGATCAAGCGCGTTCAACACCGAGCGCACGCCGGTCAGCACGATCAGCGGCAGGAAGGCGTTCACCGCGACGATCGCCGCCGCCGACATCACCTTGGTCCGCATGGTCGGCTGATGATCGGCCGTTGGACGCCGCAGCTTCGAGAGCAGGAAACGCCGCCCCGGCACCAACACCGTGATGATCAGCGCCAGCAGGCTGACGATGATGGCGACCACCGAGCGGTCGCTGCGATTGGCGACGACGCTCGTCCATTCCCCGGCAACGGAGCCGGTGCGCCCTAGGATCGACGGCACATCCGTCGCAGCATCGCCCCAGAGGCCCGGATCGATCAGGCTGGAATTGCGCTCCAGCAGGGCGGCGGTGAAGCGGGTCCGGCGGCGTTCGCCGATCTCCGACAACGTGTAGGCGCCATGGGTGGCGACAGCGAGCGCCTGCTTCTGGAAACCGGCCAGGTCGGCAAGTTGCTGCTCGGCCTGCTGGCGATTCTCTTTGGCCGCTTCCGATTCCGCCGCTTCCGTTGACGCCGTGGGCTTCAATTGCTCGAATTGCGCGGTTGCCGCCGCGACCTTGGGCGCCAGCGCCTCGGCGAACTCGTTCGCCGCCGCCACGATGTCCGTCGCTTCCTGTTTGAAGCGCTTGAAATCGGCATCGGTCGCGCCGTCGCGATCAATCGCCAGATCGATCCGCTCCAGGGTTCCGTTCCAGACGTCGATCTGCTTCTGCGGATCCTCGGGCTGCGCCCAGGCAGCGCCGATCATGAAGAAGCCGAGCACGATCACGCAAAGCAGGCTGACAAGGCCGCCGTGCTGTCGCATCGATCGAGGCTGAGATGCGGACGCTATCGAGGAATTGCAGAACAAGGAGATCTCCCGCCGGGCGGCGCGCCGCGTCATGCGGTCACCTGAGCTATAATATGAAAGATGACGAGAATAGGGAGTTCTGCCGCAATTTGCCGGACATACAACTGTGCCAGGTTCGTCTCCGGCTGGTGGCGCGGCAGCAACGGCACCCCATATGCGACGGGCCAACACGCTGCAAGGACTTGACGCTTGACCCTTTCCGCCCCCCCTGAGGACGCGACCGCCGCGCTCTTCCGGACCCGATCCGCTTCGGCGATCCTGGCCAATCTCGGCTCGGTCCTGAAGAAGGACAGGGTGAGCCTCGGCGACATGGTCGATGCGCTCGGCGAAGCGGGACTCGGCCTGAGCATCCTGATGCTGGCACTGCCATCCTTCATCCCCATTCCCGGCCTGCCGACCGGCTTCGTCTTCGGCACGGCGCTCGCCATCCTGTCGCTGCAGATCATGGCCGGAGCCGACCGGCTGCTGCTGCCGCAATGGCTACGGCGGCAGAGCCTGCCGCGCGGACCGGTCGTCAACGGCGGTATCTGGATCGCGCCCTGGTTCAAGCGCATCGAATGGATGCTGCGACCACGCTTTTCGTTTCTCTCCGGCCGGCTCGCCTATTTCATACTCGCCGTGCCAATTTTCGTGCACGCCGTGATGATCCTGTTGCCGATCCCACTCGGCAACCAGCTTCCCTCGCTCGCCGTCATCGTCTTCGCCTTCGGCCTGATCGAGCGCGACGGGCTGGCCGTGATCATCGGCTGGGTGCTGACGATCGTCGCCATTGCCTGGAACTCGGCGATCGTTTTCTTCGGCGCCGAACTTTCGCTTTTTCTCTATCGCTGGGCATCCGATCTCTGGGCGCAGATATAGCCGAATCGAGCTGCGCCTCCTGCCGGGACCCAAGCCTTCGCCCCCCTAGCGCACCCCTCATTCCCGCCCCTGCCAAATTGTGAACGGTTTTGAACTCAATCCGTCTTGCGCGACGAAAAAACTGTGCTAGCCTTGAGTGAGAAAAGGTTTTCTCAATCGGCTCAGGCGGCGGAACCAATCCTTCCGCCTTTTTTAAGCGCAGCTTGAGAAAACCTTTTCTCTAAAGAACAGGCCGCCGCTCGAACGGACGGCCAGGTGAGGAAACGACGGTATGAGTGACGGTAGCGACAACGTGATCCAGCCCGCCCGCAGGCGGCCTGTGACGTTGCGCGATGTCGCCGAGACGGCCCGCGTCAGCGTCGCGACCGCCTCGAAGGCGCTGAACGACCAGGGCCGCATGACCGCCGAGACGCGGACCCGCATTCGCGCCGTCGCGCTGCAGCTCGGTTTCCGCCCGAACAGTCTCGCCCAGAGCCTTTTGCGCCGCCGCAGCTTCACCGTCGGCCTGCTCACCAACGATAGCTATGGCCGCTTCTCGTTGCCGGTCATGGCCGGTGTTTCGGAAGCGCTGCTCGACAATGGCGTCTCGGTCTTTCTGTGCAATGTCGAGGACGATCCGCGCCTTGGCCAGTTGCATGTCGACGCCATGCTGGACAAGCGTGTCGACGGCATCATCGCCTCCGGCAAGCGGCTCGACCGCCATCTGCCGGTCGACCTTTCCAATCTCGGCATTCCGGTCATCTACGCGTTTACGGAACCCGACCCGAATTCGATCGCCTTTGTTTCCGACGACGAAGGCGGCGCAAGGCTCGCCGTCGAACACTTCGTGGCGCTTGGCCGCAAGCGCATCGTCCATGTAGCCGGGCCGGAGACCTTCGCGGTCGTCCACCAGCGCGCCGACGCCTATCGCGCCGTGCTTGCCGAGAACGGACTGACGCCGCCACGCGTGATGATGGGCCCCTGGTCGGAAGGCTGGGGTCACCAGGCCGTGGCCGAGCTCTTCGACGCACCGGGCGAAAAGCCGGACGCCGTTTTCTGCGGCAATGACCAGATCGCGCGTGGCGTCGTCGACGCGCTGCGTGAGCGGGGGCTTCGTGTCCCCGAGGATGTCGGCGTCATCGGCTTCGACAATTGGGAGATTGTCGCCGCCGCCACGCGCCCGCCGCTGACCACGGTCGACATGAACCTGACAGCGCTCGGCCGCGAGGCCGGCCTCACTCTGCTTTCGCTCGTCGACGGAAAGCCCGTCGAGCCGGGCCTTCGAAAACTGCCGTGCCGGTTGGTGGTGCGTCAGTCATGCGGTCGTCCGCCGGGCGACTAAGGGTACCTGTCACGGTCCCGGGAGGAGCCTGGATCGGGGACATACAGGGAGGGAAGACCATGAAAAGACTGACAATTCTGGCGGCGACCGCCACGCTGCTTTCGATGACGGCGCTCGCCTCGGCGGCCGAGACCGCCAATATCTGGGTCCGCGCCGACGGCTCCAATTTCATGCCGCAGATCGTCGAGGCCTTTAACAAGAGCCACGAGAACCAGATCAAGCTCGACATCATTCCGAACGCCGAGATCGTGCAGAAATATGCGACCTCTGCCGCTGGCGGCACCGCGCCGGACGGCCTGTCGCTCGACCTGATCTACACGCCGGCCTTCGCGGCCGCCGGCCAGCTCGAGGACATCACCGACTGGGCGAAATCGCTGCCCTACTTCAAGGAACTGTCGCCGGCCCATGTGAAAACCGGCACCTATAAGGACAAGATCTACGGCTTGCCCTTCTCGGCCGACAGCTCCGTGCTGATCTGGAACAAGAAGCTGTTCAAGCAGGCAGGTCTCGACCCCGAAAAGGGCCCGACCAACTTCGCCGAGATCGCGGCGGATGCCGAAAAGGTCGCGGCGCTGGGCGGCGAGATCAAGGGCTTCTACTTCTCCGGCGCCTGCGGCGGCTGCAACATCTTCACCTTCACGCCGCTGATCTGGGCCTCGGGTGGCGACATCCTCAGCGCGGATGGCTCGAAGGCGACCCTCGACACCCCGCAGATGCGCGACGCGATCGCCCTCTATCGCGGCATGGTCGAGAAGGGGCTGGTTCCGGAAGGCGCCAAGACCGACTCGGGCGCCAATTTCTTCGCCGCCTTCGCCGGCGGCAATATCGGCATCACACCGTCCGGCGCCTTCGCCATCGGCGCCCTCAACACTCAGTACAAGGACATCGACTACGGCGTGACCTTCCTTCCGGGCAAGGACGGCGGCTCGTCCTCCTTCGCCGGCGGCGACAATTTCGTCGTCACCAAGGGCACGCCGAAGCTGGCCGTGCTGAAGGAATTCCTCGACTACGCCTATTCGCTCGAAGGCCAGACGCTGCTCGCCAGCCGTGGCAGCCTTCCGGTTCGCGGCGACATCGCCAAGGAAGCGCTGAAGGATCTCGATCCGCGCTACCAGATCGCCGCTGAAGCGATGGCCAAGGGCAACACGCCGTACAGCGTCGTCTTCAACGACATCATCAACTCCGCCAACGGCCCGTGGGCGCAGATGATCAACGAAGTGTTCTTTGGCGACGACGTCGACGGTGCGCTCGCCAATGCGCAGGAAACGATGCAGGGCATCATCGACGCCGGCACCGGCCAGTAAGGCCTCGCGATCGGCGGGGGCGCAGCAGCGCCCTCGCCGTCATGCCAGCATCGCTTGCGAAGGAAACGTCATGTCCTCGATCTCGGCCAAAGCGGGCGCTATGCCCGCCGCGCCCGCCAGACGACGGTCGAAGATCGACCGTGGCCATTGGGTCGGCCTCCTCTACATCGCCCCGGCTATCGTCCTGGTGATGGTGTTCTTCGTGATTCCGCTCGGCATGACCGCCTGGATGTCGCTGCACAACTGGCCATTGATGGGCCAGCACCGCTTCATCGGCCTCGACAACTATGTCGCGATCACCAAGGACGTCCGCTTCTGGAACGCCCTGAAATTCACCGGCTACTACACGGTGATCGTCACCATCGCGATTTTCGCCGTCGCCTTCCCGCTGGCGCTCTTCGTCGAGAAGCCGCGTCCGATGATGGGCGTCTATCGCACCGCCTTCTTCATGCCCGTCGTCGTCGGCTTCGCCTCCGCCAGCCTGCTCTGGGCCTGGCTGCTCAATGTCGATAGCGGCCTGTTCAGCCCGGCAGCCCAGGAGCTTGGCCTGACGGAAAAACGCTTCAACCTGATCGCCACCTTCAACCCGGCCTTCTGGTCGATCATCGTCATGGTGGTCTGGAAGGTCGCCGGCTTCACCATGGTCATCCTGATGACCGGTCTTCAGTCGATCCCGACCGAATTGCAGGAAGCCGCCAAGATCGACGGCGCCAATGCCTGGCAGCGCTTTCGCTCCATCACCTTCCCTTTGATGCGTCGCACGGTTGCGCTGGCGCTGATCCTCTCGGTCGCCGGCTCTATCCTCGCCTTCGACCAGTTCTACATCCTGCTGCGCGGCGGCCCGCGCAACTCGACGATCACGGCGGTGTACTGGATTTTCAACCAGTCCTTCGTCTCGTTCAAACTCGGCTACGGCGCGGCGCTGTCCATGGTGCTGCTCGTGATCCTCGTCGTCCTGAGCCTGATCCAGCTCCGGCTGCTGCGTAATCCGGAGGGGACATGATGGCCACCACAACCCGCACCCGCGAGCGTTCGATCGGAAGCCTGATCGCCGAGCATGGCACCGGCATCATCCTGTCGCTGCTGTTCATCGCCCCGATCGTCTGGGCGATCCTCTCGACCTTCAAGCCCCGGAGCGAGGCGCGCCTACCGCCGATCCCGCCCTGGCCGACGACCGGATTTTCGATCGACAACTACCTTACGCTCGACACCTTCGGCGCCGGGCTTTCGCATTCGGCCCAGAACAGCATTTTCGTCGCGGTATCGAGCGTGGTGCTGACGGCGATCATCAGCCTGCTCGCCGGCTACGGCTTCTCGCGCTTCCGCTTCCCGTTCAAGAACCTGTTCTTCATCCTGATCCTGTCGACGATCATGATCCCGTTCCAGTCGATCCTGACGCCGATCTTCCTGATCCTGTCCTGGCTCGGGCTGCAGAACACGCTGACCGGTCTCGTGCTCGTCTACGTCACGCTGCAGATGCCCTTCTCCATCTTCATGATGCGCAACGCCTTCGACGCGGTGCCAAAGGAGATCGAGGAGGCGGCCCGCATCGACGGCGCGACGAACGTCGCCCTGCTGACCAAGGTAATGCTGCCGCTGGTCTGGCCCGGCGTGGTGACGGTGGGACTTTTCGCCTTCCTCAACACCTGGAACGAGTTCCTCGCCGCCCTTGTGCTGATGACCGACCAGTCGAAATTCACGCTGCCGATCATGATGACCGCCGTTCAGTCGGGCCGCTTCGGCGCCGTCGACTGGGGCGCCGTCCAGGCGGGTGTCACCATCATGATGATCCCCTGCCTGATCCTCTTCCTGCTGCTGCAGCGCTTCTACATCCGCGGCCTGACGGCCGGCGCGGTGAAATAACCCCCTCCCCCGAACGCTTTTTCTTCGAAGAATAGGAGTTTTCCATGAGTGCCCAGCCATCGCCCGAAGAGGCCCCGCGCGCCCGCTTCCGTCCGCCCGCCGTGCCGCAGGTCGAAGTTCGCGGCTTCTGGGGCGCGCGCGTCGACGCTGTTGCCGAGAAGACCGCCGATATTCTCTACGAACGCTGCGTCGAAGCCGGCATGCTCGACCAGATCGATCCGGATCGTCCGATCCCGGAGCTGCGCATCCCCTTTCACGTCCATGACGGCTTCACCGCCTCGACGGTGACGACGCAGATGTTCTGGGATTCCGATCTCGGCAAGACCATCGAGACGGCGGCCTATTCGCTGTATCGACGCAAGAATCCGGAGCTTGAGAAGAAGATCGATGCCGTCATCGACATGTACGCCAAGCTGCAGCAGCCGGACGGCTATCTGTCGAGCTGGTATCAGCGCATGCAGCCCGGCCTGCGCTGGACCAACCTTCGCGATTGCCACGAGCTCTATTGCGCCGGCCATCTGATCGAGGGCGCCGTCGCCTACTTCCAGGCGACCGGCAAGCGCAAGCTGCTCGACGTCATGTCGCGCTATGCCGACCATATCGCCAGCGTCTTCGGCCCCAATCCCGGCCAGCGCAAAGGCTATTGCGGCCATGAGGAGCTGGAACTGGCGCTGGTCAAGCTCGCCCGCGTCACCGGCAATTCCAAGTACATGGACCTCGCCAAATACATGGTCGACCAGCGCGGCCAGCAGCCGCACTATTTCGACGAAGAAGCCCGCGCCCGCGGCGCCGACCCGAAGAATTTCCACTTCAAGAGCAACGAATACAACCAGTCGCATCTGCCGGTCCGCGACCAGGACAAGGTCGTCGGCCACGCCGTTCGCGCCATGTATCTCTATGCCGGCATGGCCGACGTCGCGACAGAGTATGGCGACGACGATCTGCGCAAGGCGCTCGACCGTCTCTGGGACGATCTGCACTCGAAGCGGCTCTATGTCACCGGCGGCCTCGGGCCATCGGCCGATAATGAAGGCTTCACCGCCGATTACGACCTGCCCAACGAGACGGCCTATGCCGAGACCTGCGCCGCCGTCGGTCTCGCCTTCTGGGCCAACCGCATGCTCGGCATGGGTCCGAACACGCGCTATGCCGACGCGATGGAACTGGCGATCTACAACGGTTCGATCTCCGGCCTGTCGCTCGACGGCTCGCTGTTCTTCTACGAAAACCCGCTCGAGAGCCGTGGCGGCCACAATCGCTGGAAGTGGCATCGCTGCCCGTGCTGCCCGCCGAATATCGGCCGCATGGTCGCTTCGATCGGCACCTATATGTACGGCCAGGCCGAGGGTGAAGTCGCCGTCCACCTCTATTGCGATTCGACCGCGACGCTCGACATCGGCAGCGCCGAGGTCACGCTGACCCAGAACACCCGCTATCCGTGGGACGGCGCGATCGGCATCACCGTCGATGTCGCCAAGCCGACCCTCTTCGCACTCCACCTGCGCATTCCCGACTGGTGCCGCAAGGCGACGCTTTCGGTCAATGGTTCGCCCGTCGACCTCAACGCTGCCAAGTCGGACGGCTATGCGCGCATCGAGCGCGAATGGAAGGCCGGCGACACCGTCCAGCTGGATCTCGACCTCGCCGTCGAGCAGCTTTACGCGCATCCCGAGGTCCGTCAGGACGTCGGCCGCGTCACGCTGAAGCGCGGACCGCTGGTCTATTGCCTGGAAGGCATCGACAACCCGCTATCGCTGAACCGCATCCGCGTTCCCGCCGCTTCCAGCTTCACGGCCAATTTCGAGCCGGGGCTGCTTGAGGGTGTCGTAACGCTGGCGGCCGAAGCGAAGGCCGACGTGACCGGCGACTGGAACGGCGATCTCTATCGGACCGCCGCGCCCAAGACCGAAACCGTGCCGATCAAGGCCGTTCCGTACTACGCCTGGGACAACCGCGAGCCGGGCGAAATGCTGGTCTGGCTGCGCGGCGGCTAGCTTTCGCCGGCCTCGGCCGAACCAATCGATCGAACGCGGGCGTCGCGACCGGGAAGGTTGCGGCGCCCATCTTGTTTCCGGAGCCGATTGCCAAGCGCGTTACGAACCGGCATCAACGCCGCAACGACAGGGACCGGGACGATGGAAGAAGTAGAGTTCACCGGCCGATGGGCGATCTTCCGGGATCAGCCCGACCGAGGCTGGATCCCCTGGGAAGGTGGGCCATCGCCGTTCGATAGGGGCGCGGTCGACGTACGGTTGCGTTCGGGACGCCTGATCCTTTATCGCAGCCCACCAGGGATTGGCGGCCGGGCGACTCCGGGCGGCGGCTGGGTCCATACCGGCGAGCGGACCGACATCGTCGCCTATCGCCGCCATATCGATCCAGCGAGCCCTGGAACGGAAAACGACATCCTGCCGTTCTAGCAGGATGACCATCGCGCCCGCTCTGGCGCGGCAGGCTTTCTTGTCTATGCTCGGCCAACTTTGCGTCGCACAGGGGTTATCCGCGTGTTCTTTCTCGTTCGTCTGGCGTTTCTCTATTGCGTGATCGGCGTGGTCATTCTGCTGGCCCAGCTCACCTTCACGACCTGCGAACGCCCGCTTGTCATCGACGATGGCACCAGCTCGCTCAAGGGACCGCTCGAACTCTCCCGCCTCGGCTCCGACAACGACTATCGGTGGCGCGTCATGACGGACGTCGTGTTCTGGGGCCCGCGCGCCTTCGACTTCGTCATCAAGGGCGACGTGTCGGTGAAGAACTTCCTGTTCGCCACCGACTGCAAGCGCTGAGCCGCAGGATTCCGGCCGTCAGATCACCAGCAGCGGCGTCTTCGGCGGAACGCGATCGTAGAGATCCATGACGTCCTGGTTGAACATCCGGACGCAGCCGGCCGAGGCCGACTTGCCGATCGAGCGCCATTCCGGCGAGCCGTGGATGCGATAGAGCGTGTCGACGCCGTCCTTGTAGATGTAGAGCGCACGGGAGCCGAGCGGGTTCTTCAGGCCGGGCGGCATGCCGGTGCGCCACTTCTCCAGCGCCGGCTTGCGGCCGATCATGGCGGCGGGCGGCGTCCAGGTCGGCCATTTCCGCTTCCAATGCACGATAGCGCGGCCCTTCCAGGCATGCCCCTGGCTGCCGAGGCCGACGCCATAGCGCATCGCCTTGCCGTCCTTCAGCACGAGATAGAGAAAATTCTCGCTGGTATTGACCACCAGCGTACCGGGCGCCTCGCCGGTCGGATCATCGACCAGCTGGCGCAAGAATTTCGGATCGACCGCGTCATATCGGATGGCCGGCAGCTTGTAGTCGCCATCCTGCACGGCCGCGTACATCCGGGCATATTCGCTTCCCACCGCCTTGGGCTCGACGGCTGCGATCACCGGGGCGGGAGTGACAACCGGCGGGGGTTGCAGGCCGGGCGCCAGGGGCGAGAGGCTGATATCCGCGCCGATCTCCTTGGGAACCTGCGCGCAGGCGGCGAGCGCCGATACGCCGACAAGGGACATGCCGGTCAGGAACGACCGGCGCGAAAAAGCTGAAGACACGGGACGAAAGCCTTGGATTGAGATCGCTGGGGAATGGCCAGCTGGCAGGAGCGGACCTTGAACGGTCTCCTGCGGGGTCGAATGCGGCAGGGATGTGATTCAGGCAAGCGCCGCGGTCGCGGGGCAGCCATGCATAGGGGAAACGGGTCACACCTGTTGCTGAATGGGCACGATTTTTGGCCTAGCGATCGGGCCGCTGGACCTTCTGCAGAGATGCTCCACCCAAGCGCGGCCCGAACCATCGCGATGCGACTATGTCGCCCCGGATAGAAAATCCTCGACGCGAAACGCCTCGGAGAACGCCTGTCGAAGCGTGTCCGCCGACAGGGGTTCGAGACGGGGAAGACGACCGAGATGGCGCACGCCGCCCATCCCGGTAATGATGCGCTCCGTCTCCACTTCGGCATCACCCAGGAAGGCAACGCCGAGCACCGGTACCGCCCGACGGCGCAGCGCCTCCAGCGACAGCAGCGTATGGTTGATCGTGCCGAGCGACGTCCGGGCGCAGAGTATGACGGGAAGGCGCCAGCGCGCGAAGATGTCGGCGAAAGTTTCCGTCGAGGTCAGGGGAACCAGAACGCCGCCGGCCCCCTCGATGACGAGCGGCCGGCGCGTCGCCGGCGGCTCCAATGCGTCGGGGTCGATCGAGATGCCCTCGCTCGCCGCCGCGAAATGCGGCGAGGCAGGCAGGCTCAGCCGGAACGCCTCGGCATGGACGCGATCACCGCCGACCCCGGCAAGACGCGCGACCGTCTCGCTGTCCGTCTCGCCCTCCAGCCCCGCCTGCACCGGCTTCCAATAGTCGGCCCCCAGCCGATCGACGAGACCGGCGGCGAAGACCGTCTTGCCGATGCCCGTGTCGGTGCCGGTGACGACGATGCGAGGCGGCGTCACCGCGACGATGCCTGCAGCGTCGCGGCGCGCATGCCGAGCTTCGACAACAATGCAGCGTCCTGCTGGCGTTGCGGATTGCCGGTGGTGAGCAGCACATCGCCGGTGAAGATCGAATTGGCCCCGGCCAGGAAGCAGAGCGACTGGGTTTCATCGCTCATGGCATGGCGGCCGGCCGACAGGCGCACGACGCTTTCCGGCATCAGGATCCGGGCGAGAGCCACCAGCCGGACGAAGGCGATCGGGTCGACCGGTTCGCCCTTGTCCATCACCGGCGTTCCCCGGATCTCGTTCCACATGTTGAGCGGGACGCTTTCCGGCGGCGGATCCAGATTGGCGAGGATGACCAGCATGCCGATGCGGTCGGCGATCGTTTCGCCCATGCCGACAATGCCGCCCGAACAGACCTTTATGCCGCCGTCGCGGACATGAGCCAGCGTTTCCAGACGGTCGTCCATCGTCCGCGTCGTGATGATCTCGGGGTAGAATTCGCGCGAGGTATCGATGTTGTGGTTGTAGAAATCGAGCCCGGCGTCGCTGAGCCGCTCGACTTGGTCCGGCGTCAGCATGCCGAGCGTCACGCAGGTCTCCAACCCAAGCGCCCGGACGCCGCCAATCATCGCGCACACCTTGTCCATGTCGCGATCCTTCGGGCTCCGCCACGCCGCGCCCATGCAGAAGCGGGTCGCGCCGCCCTCCTTGGCCCGCCGCGCCTCGGCAACAACGCGCTCGACTTCCATCAGCTTCGTCGCCTTGACGCCGGTATCGTAGCGGGCGCTTTGCGAGCAATAGCCGCAATCCTCGGGGCAGCCGCCGGTCTTGATGCTGAGGAGGCTCGCCTGCTCGATCTCCGTCGGGTCGAAATGCTGGCGATGCAGGCTTTGCGCCCGGAACATCAACTCCGGAAAAGGCGAAGCGTAGAGCGCTTCCGCCGCTTCGGCGGTCCAATTCTGAGGGGGTCTCCCCGCCTGCATCGCAGGCGAGGAGATCGTGACGGCGTTTGGCTCGACGATCATCGGCCGATCGTCCCGATGAAGCGGGCAGGCACGATGGCCGCGCCAACCGCGACCATGGCGATGTTGATCAGATCGCCAAGGATGAACGGCGTGAAGCCGAGCGTCAGGATGCTTCCGGCCGGCACGAACATGCCGAGCCAGGGCAGGCCGACCGCATAGGTGACGGCGAGCCCGGCCAGCATGGCGGCGGTGCGGCCGAACGTCTTGCGGCCCTCAGCCAGCGCGCCGGTGACCCAGCTTGCCGCGAGATAGCCGAGCAGATAGCCGCCCGTCGGTCCCATCATGTAGACAAGGCCGATGCCCCGCTCCGGGGAATCCGAGAAGACCGGCAAGCCGGCGGCGCCGACCGCCAGATAGCCGAAGAAGGTTGCGGTCGCGAGGCGAGGACCGGCGGCGATCGCGATCGCCATCACGGCGAGCGTGTGCAGCGTCATCGGCACCGGCCAGGACGGGATGTGGATCTTGGCGCAAAGCGTGATCAGCGCGATGCCGGCCACGACGACCGCTACAGGGCGGATCAACGTCCGCGCATTGCGGGTTGTGAGGGCGAGAACCGAGTTCATGTCATCTCCGTGTAGAATTATAGATAATAATCGAATCTATCTATAATAGAATCCACATGGAGCCGAGTCGCGCAAGTCTCTATCTATAAATATCAGCCAACGATAGCGAAGGCTTCACGCACCTTGCCGCCGGAGGCCGAAACCGGGCGGCGTCCGATCCACTGCACATGACCGGCCAGCGTCGAGCACGCCGCATCGACCTGGCGAGCGCGCAGCGCGGCCAAAATGGCGCGATGGTCGTGGTCGGTCCGCGCCTCCCAATCGGCGCGCCACGCCGCGAACAGGAAGCGCGCGCTGGCGGCGTGCAGATCATCGATCGAGGCCAGCAAACGGGGCATCCCGCACGGCGCGAGGATCAGGTGATGGAAGCGCCGGTTAGCCTCTTCCCAGGAGCGAACGTCGCGCGATTCGTCGCCGGCCTTGGTCGCCGCCTCGGCCTCGTCGAGAATGGCCGATGTCAGATTGGGCGCGGCATGGCGCAGCGCCAGAACCTCCAGCGCGGCGCGCATCTCCGCCACTTCCTTGACCTCGGCCAGATTGAACGAGGCGACCCGCACGCCCCGGCGCGGCTCGCTGACGGCGAGGCCCTGCGCCTCCAGCCGACGGAACGCCTCGCGGACCGGCACATGGCTGGCGCCGAATTCCTCGGCGACATGATCCTGCCGCAGGCGCGATCCCGGCTCGATTTCACCGGCGATGATGCGGTCCGCCAGCGCACGGCTGATCCGCACCGCCAGCGTTTCTTCTTTTGGCTTGCTCATGAGTTATAGATAATTTTTCGCGCGATGATTGTCGATGGCGGGCAACGCTGGCGTGGCGCGACACGCCGCACATTCCCGAATGACGGTCGCAACGCCCAAAACAACCAAGGCTGTCCCAAACGGCGCGCTATCGCTATATCTTGAAGACATTCACGCGGAAGGCCCGGCGATCCCAGCGGATCGCGGAGGACGGGCTTGGCCGATGCGACGATACGGGGCGACGACAGAACCGAGGCAATCTGGGGGGAGGCGATGTCCAGTCAGGAAGTCGCACGGCATGCCGACAAGGTCCAAACAGCCATCAGCTCGGGCGAGGCAGCGACATCCGCGCTGGTCGCGTCCTGGCAACGCTCGGCAAAGCTGCATCGTCTGGATCCGGCCGAAAGACGCCTGCCCAACCGGCTCAGCGACCGCGAGCTCGAGATTTCGCGCCAGCGCATGGAGCCGTTGCTGCGAGCCGCGCAATCCAGCCTAGACCGGCTCTGCCTCGCCATCGGCCGCATTGGCGGCTGCGTTCTTCTGGCCGACCGGGACGGCATCCCGGTCGAGCGGCGGGGTGCTGCCGGCGATGACGACACTTTCGAGGACTGGGGGCTCTGGACCGGCTGCGTCTGGAGCGAGGAGAGCGAAGGCACCAACGGCATAGGCACCTGCCTGGTCGAGCAACGCGTGCTAACCATCCATCGCCACCAGCACTTCTTCACCCGCAACACCGCTCTCTCCTGCACGACCGCGCCGATCTTCGATCACGAGGGCCAGGTCGCCGCCGCGCTCGACGTCTCGACCGGCCGGACCGACATGACCGAAGGCCTGGTCCAACTGGTTGCCATGGCGGTGAGCGAGGCAACACGCCGGATCGAGGCGGAGAATTTTCGCCTCGCCTTTCCGCAGGCACGCATCGTCGTGGCGCCGACGGCGGAATGGACGCCCAATGCACTGCTCGCGATCGACGCGGACGATATTGTCATCGGCGCCACCCGCGCCGCGCGTCAGGCCTACCGGCATTGCGACGGCCTAATCGGACAACCGCTGCCGCTCGGTGGACTGACGGGCGAAGCGCGCTTCGACGACGAGTTGCGCCAGGCCGAACGCGCCATCCTGGAACGGGCGCTGCAGCGTTCCGGAGGCAACGTCACAGCCGCCGCCCGGCAACTCGGCGTTTCGCGCGCCACCCTGCATCGCAAGCTCGGCAAACTCGGGCTCGAGCGTCCCAACTGAGTATTGCAGTGCACAGTGTCGCAAAGGTGAGACAGTTCCACCTCCCCGCCCGATGCGACCGGGCTGACAGACGCCGTTAGCCGGTCAACCTTCCTCCCATGACGCAGTTCAAGCGTCGACCAAGGGAGGTCTTCATGAACAAGCCGGAATTCACCCGCGCCACCAAGGCGCCGTTCGCACCCCGCTATGACAACTATATCGGCGGCAAGCGCGTACCGCCCGTATCGGGCCGCTATTTCGACAATACCTCGCCGGTGAACGGTCGCGTGCTATGCGAGGTCGCGCGTTCCGACGCCGCCGACATCGAGCTGGCGCTGGACGCCGCCCATGCCGCCAAGGATGCCTGGGGCCGCACCAGCGTCGCCGAACGCGCGCTGCTGCTGAACCGCATCGCCGACGTCATGGAAGAGAATTTGGCGACGCTGGCGCTGGCCGAGACCTGGGACAATGGCAAGCCGATCCGCGAGACGACGGCCGCCGACATGCCGCTCGCCATCGACCATTTCCGTTACTTTGCCGGCGCAGTACGGGCGCAGGAAGGCGGCATTTCCGAGATCGACCACGACACCGTCGCCTATCATTTTCATGAGCCGCTCGGCGTCGTCGGCCAGATCATTCCCTGGAACTTCCCAATCCTGATGGCGGTGTGGAAACTTGCCCCGGCGCTCGCCGCCGGCAATTGCGTCGTGCTGAAGCCGGCCGAGCAGACCCCCGCCTCGATCCAGGTCCTGCTCGACCTGATCGACGGCATCCTGCCGCCGGGCGTCCTCAACGTCGTCAGCGGCTTCGGCCTCGAAGCGGGCAAGCCGCTCGCCTCCAGCCCGCGCATCGCCAAGATCGCCTTCACCGGCGAGACGACGACCGGCCGGCTGATCATGCAATACGCCTCGCAGAACCTGATCCCTGTGACGCTGGAGCTTGGCGGCAAGTCGCCGAACATCTTTTTCGAGGACGTGGCGTCCGCCGACGATGACTTCCTCGACAAGGCGATCGAGGGCTTCGTCATGTTCGCGCTGAACCAGGGCGAGGTCTGCACCTGCCCGAGCCGCGCGTTGATCCATGAAAAGATCTATGACCGCTTCATGGAAAAGGCGCTGAAGCGCGTCGCGGCGATCCAGCAGGGCGACCCGCTCGATCCCGGCACGATGATCGGCGCGCAAGCCTCCAGCGAGCAGCTGGAAAAGATCCTGTCCTATCTCGACATCGGCAAGAAGGAAGGCGCCGAGGTGCTGATCGGCGGCGAACGCAACGACCTGCCGGGCGACCTCGCCGGTGGCTACTACGTCAAGCCGACCGTCTTCCGCGGTCACAACAAGATGCGCATCTTCCAGGAAGAAATTTTCGGACCGGTCGTCTCCGTCACCACCTTCAAGGATGACGAGGAAGCCCTGTCGATCGCCAATGACACGCTGTACGGGCTTGGCGCCGGCATCTGGACCCGCGACGGCAACCGCGCCTATCGCTTCGGCCGGGCGATCCAGGCCGGCCGTGTCTGGACCAATTGCTATCACGCCTATCCGGCGCATGCGGCGTTCGGCGGCTACAAGCAGTCCGGCATCGGCCGCGAGAACCACAAGATGATGCTCGACCACTACCAGCAGACCAAGAACATGCTGGTCAGCTATTCGCCGAAAAAGCTCGGCTTCTTCTAAGGGCTCCTCCCCGACCGACTGGCACCGCGCGGGCTCCTCCGCGCGGTGCATTTTTCCGGAAGAGGCTCGAATGGACAGGATTTCCGAAGACCGCGTCTCAGCGACGCCAGCGGCGCGGCAACTGCTCGACGAGATCATCGCCGAGCACGGTCCGGTGCTGTTTCACCAGTCCGGCGGCTGTTGCGATGGCTCCTCGCCGATGTGCTATCCGCGCGGCGACTTCATCATCGGCGACCACGACGTGCTGCTTGGCCAAATCGGCGAGACGCCCTTTTATATCGGCGCGGCGCAATACGAGGTCTGGAAGCACACGGATCTGACCATCGATGCGGTGAACGGACGAGGCGGCATGTTCTCGCTCGACAACGGTCGCGAGCGCCGCTTCCTCGTCCGATCGGATATCTGCGCGATTCCGTAGCTCTTTGTCGGATCGTGTTTTCTTCCCGCGAACCGGCACCCACTTCGCTCTAGGCGCGGAGCGACGGAGCCGGCTTGGCCGCCGACGGCGCCTCAAAGACCACGCTGAAACGAAGAACCTCATCCTCTGCTGCGCAACACACGGCGCCGGGGCAATGATCGCTTTCGACCAGGGCGAAATGCACCGCCGACGCCCGGTCCGCGAACAACCCGCCGACGAGGCCTAGACGGTCGCACACCACCCATTGTCCTTCGGCGTCGCGTCCGACCGTGAACCGGCTCGACAAGGTGGAGGGATACGATTCCTGCAGGGCTTTGCCCATGATGTGATGCCTTTGGTTTGATGAGGGACGCGGGGAAACGGCAGCGCCCTGGCGCCGCTTCCCTTTTCGCGGAGGCGGTTGTTGCGATGGTCGCGCAATTGAGCGAAACGGGCACCGGTTCGCGTGAAGAAAAGCGCGACGACGCGAGGCTCTAGAGAGCGATCCAGCGCATGAGGGCGATGACAAGAACCGCCACGAGCATGACAATGCCGAGCCGCAACAGCATCGCGCTGTCATCCGACTTGGCCTGCTCTCGTGACTTGGCCTGCTCTCGCCGGGTATCCGGACGCGGTACGTCCCGGTTCCGCAGGTCGCGGTTTTCAGGAAGATAGTGATACATGCCGAGACGCCCAAACATGTCGCTCAATCCCTTGTGGTGACGGCGCACCGGATCTTCACGGCCCCGTCCTGCCCGCTCAATCTATGGACCGCCCCATAGGGTTTCGATGGCGGCCAATGGGGAATGAAATTAAATTCTCATAGTAATTTCAGCTACTTGGAATGGTGTAGCGCACGATAGACGGCCAGAAGCGTTGGCTCCCCACCGGCCTGGCCGGTACTGTTCCCGCGACGAGCGAGGTCCGATAGCGCGCCCTCGATCGCCGCCGTGGCTCCCCTTGCCAAAGGCACCAGCGGCAGCCGCACTTCACCAGACAGTCCGCGCAAAAGCCGCAGCGCCGCCTTCACCGAGGCCGGATCGCTGTCGCCCAGAGCATCCCGCAGCGGCCGGATCCGTGCATCCAGCGCGCGGGCGGCGTCGAAATCGCCCCGCGCGGTGGCGGCATGCAGCGCGACGAGCTCCTTGGGGATCGCATTGGCGGCGGCCGTGACGGTGCCCTGCCCGCCCACCGCATTGAAGGCGAACGAGGTGGCATCATGGCCGGACAGCTGCAGGAAGCGGTCGCCAAGCCGACTGACCAAGAGAGGCGGCCGCGACAGATCGGCCGAGCCATCCACAATGCCGACCAACCCGGGAAAGGCAGCCAGCCGTTCCAGCGTCGCCAAGGTCATGTCGACGCCGGTGCAGGCGGGGAAATTGCCGATAAGGACGGGCATGTCGGCCCGGTCCGCCACCGCCTCGAAATGCCGGAACAGCCCTTCCTGGCTCGGCCGATTGTAATAGGGCGTCACGACGAGGGCTGCATCCGCGCCGACCGATTGCGCCATCGATGTGAAGGCGATGGTCGACTGCGTGCTGTTGGTGCCGGTGCCGGCGATAACGGGAACCCTGCCCGCCGCGGCACGCACGGTCGCGCGGATGACGGCGATGCGTTCTTCCCAGGCCAAGGTAGAGACCTCGCCCGTCGTCCCGCAAGCGACCAGACCGGCGACACCGGCGCCGATCTGCCACTCGATCAGCGCGGTGTAAGCCTGGATATCGACAGCGCCGCCACGGAACGGGGTCACGAGCGAGGTCGTGATGCCGTTCAGGCGGCTACGCAAGTCAGCGTCGTCCATGATGTCCAAATCCCTGTTGGCGGCCGGCGTTTGCCGACCGCTCCGCGCAGAAGCATGGATCGGAACCGGATAGGGATGCCATTCGGACGAGGGCGCTAAAGTATCAAATTGCCATAGGAATGGGCTCGCCATGGCCAAGCGCTGGCAAGCGACGGCGAGACGCTCCAAACAATTCATGCCGCGCAATAGGAGGTCCGGATCTGACGATCGACGAACGGAGACACGACGACGGGCTCACCGCGTCGTCGGCTGCAACGCCATGGGCGTGGTCTCGCCCCGAACGTCGTCACCGCCCACCTTGGCCAGCAGACTATTCATTTGGCGCAGGATCGACTCGGACCGCTGCAGCGCGACGGCGCCTTCCAGCAACTTGGCTTGAAGGGCGCTTTCCACGGTGGAAGCAGCGGCAGAGTGTGGGGGACAGGCCTTTTTCATAATGGCTCAACATATCGAGCCTCTTCTCCGGCCCGTCAGTGATGGAAGTCACAAAAACTGAGGAAGCCCCCAGCTGTCGTTTCTGCTGGTCCGTCTGGTGTAACGCCCGGCTTGTCTTGGGCGACCCATCCCTGCCCACGCCTTCACGGTTTTGCCACGGTCGAGCGACCGAGAAGCGCCAGGATGAGAGCGAGAACCGTCAAGCCCGCCGCCGCCACGAATGTGGCCGTAAAGGCATCCCCGATGGCCTGCGGAGAGGCGCTGGTGATTGCCCCGGCTCCGACCGCGGAAGCGAAAAGCGTTGCCATCACGGAGGCGCCGGTCATGAAACCCAGATTGCGGGAAAGGCCGAGCAATCCCGACAACATGCCGCGCTGTTCGTCCCGGGCCGCGAGCATGACCAGGGTGTTGTTCGCCGCCAGGAACAGTTGAAAGCCCGGCGTCAGGATGATCAGTGCGGCGACATATCCAGCAATGCCGAACCATCCGGGCAGCAAGGCCAGGCAGAGCAGGCCAACGGCCATCTCGGCAAGGCCCGCCACGAGAATGCGCGGCGCACCAAACCGATCGGTAAGGCGACCGGCTGGAATGCCCGCCAACGCGGCTGTCACGGGTCCCGCGGCCATGACAAGGCCGACCAGCGCCTCGTTCAAACCCAGGCCGAATGCCAAGAAAAACGGCCCGACGACCAGCGTCGACATCATCCCCGTGGTGACCAGCAGGTTCATCGTCAGAGATGCGCGAATGGCGCGGTTGCGCAGGATCGAGACAGGCACCAGCGGCGATGCGGATCGAGCCTCGACGAGGACGAAGAGCGCGAAAGCGAAAATCGCGATGGGGAGAGACAGGCCCAATCCCCAGCTTGCATTCGCTTTTCCACCACCTGTCGCCAGCGCATAAGCCGTCAAGGCAATGGCGAGCAGGACGGCGCCGAGCCAATCCATCGAGCCCCTGATGGGTGTACGGGACGGCCGAGCCGGAATGGAAAACAGGGCGAGGCCGAGCACCAGCGCCGCGATTCCAGCCAGCAGGACGAACGCCGCTCGCCAGCCGAAACCAGCAATCAAGATCCCGCCAAGGGATGGGCCGAGCGCGGTTCCGATCGCCGACATCGTGCCGAGGAGCCCCATTGCCGATCCGGTCCGTTCCTTCGCGACGGTGTCGCGCACAATCGAAAGCGGCAGCGCCATGAGGATCGCGCCGCCGATGCCCTGGACCGCCCGCGCTGCGATCAGAACCTCCAGCGTCGGGGCAGCCGCGCAGAAGACGGAAGCAATGGCGAACAGCGCCAGGCCGGCGATCAGGACTCGGCGATGGCCAAACAGATCCCCGAGCCGTCCCGCCAACACAATCGCCACGGTTGCGGCGATCAGGTAAGCGAGCACCACCCATTGGACGCTGGATACTGGAGCGGAATAGACCCGGCTCAGGGTCGGAAGCGCAACCGAGGCGATGCTGACGGCAAGCGATGCCAGCAGCATGGCCCCTGCCAGCGCGGCGATCGTTGATAGGGAAGTCTTCATCCGGGATGCGGCTGTCACGGCGGCTCTCTTGTAGCGGTTTCAAGTCGCCGCTACGCTGCCACTTCAAGTCAACTTGAGGTCAAGCATGAATCTTCTCGATATCGGCGTTCTTGCGGAGAGAAGCGGCGTTCCGGCCTCGACGCTGCGTTATTATGAGGAAATCGGGCTGATTGAATCGGTCGCGCGGCGTGGGCTGCGACGCCAGTTCGACAGGCAGGCACTCACCCAGCTTGCCTTGATTGCGCTTGGCAAGACGGCGGGTTTTTCGCTGGAGGAGATCAAGGGGATGTTTGGCAAGGACGGTTCGCCCGATCTGCCGCGCACGGCCCTGCACCAGCGTGCCGACAAGCTCGATCTCCAGATCCGCGAACTCACGACCCTCCGGAACGCCCTCCGCCATGTCGCGGACTGCCAGGCCACGTCTCATATGGAATGCCCGAAATTCCTTCGGCTGCTGCGCCTGGCGTCACCACCGCAGCGGGAGCGTGCGCCTCGCCCGGGACGGGTGAAACGCTAGGGATGAATGACCTTGTGACGGCCAACTAGGTTTGACCAGGAAGGCCGCCTCTGCCTGCACGCCTGCAAGGCCGTGCTGCGCAATTTTGGTCTGATCCACCCAGTCCTTCCCTCAGGGGCGCGCGCGGTCTCTCGATCCCGATGAACCCCATTCCGGAAATCGGACCGCGGATCTCAACTCTTCCGGCTGAAACAGTCGTGATCGATACGTCCAACTACTACCCAATGCGCGACAACAGGATTGATGCCATTGAATCGGGCGAGGTCGAAAGTAGCTGGGTGGTCAAGCAATCGGGCCCTCCAATCGCAAAGGCTTGGAACGCCATTGGGTCCGACTCCTCTGCCAAGAAGGGAAAGGCAGTCGGACAACCGGATCGGATTGCTACCCGTCGCAGCCGACCGGGTGTAAGACCGCAAGGTTGCCATGGCACCCGTCGAAGATACGGGGTTCGATCCCGTAGATGCCGGAACGTTGCCGCAATCCTGGCGTCTTCAGGCGGATAAACCTATTCCCGCACCGTCGCGCCGAGGCGCGAAATATCTTCGTGGCAATGGGGCTCTGGCACCCGGATTTGCCACTTCAATTGTACGGTACCCTTCGGGCAATTCGGTCGATCGCCTCGATAACCCTTCGATACAGCGCGGGCGGCAAGTCATGCCCCATGCCGTCCACCAGCAAAAATTCCGCGTTCGGGATCGAGCCGGCTGTGTCCCTACCGCAGGCGGGCAAGATGAGTGGATCATCGGACCCATGAATGACGAGCGTCGGCGCGGTGACGGTCACCAGACGTTCGCGCCGGTCACCGGCCACGGCCATCGCGGCGATCTGTCGTCCACGGCCGCCGGGATCGTAGGCACGACGGACCTCTTCCAGGACGAGAAGACGATGAGCCTCTTCGTCGAACGGATGGTGCTTGCCGGCAATGCGGCGCGCGAAGGCAATGCTATTCGCGAGGAACCCGGCCTCGTTCGAGGCGGGATCGGGCGCGGGGCGCATCATCATCGCCATGACGTCAGGCTCGGCTTGTGGAAGTGCCGGATTGCCCGTGCTCGACATGATCGACGTCAGGGACAGCACCCGCCCAGGATGCTCGCTCGCCATGATCTGCGCGATCATGCCGCCCATGGAACGCCCCACGACATGAGCCCGGTCAATGGCGAGCCCATCGAGCAAGCCGATGGCGTCTGAGGCCATGTCATGGAGCGTGTAGGGAACGTCGGGTCGCTGTCCCGCCATGAGCGTAGTCGCCAGCGCGCCGAAATCTACGTTCCCGTATTGGGGAAAATGCGTCGAGCATCCTGCGTCGCGATTGTCGAAGCGGATCACGCGATAGCCGCGATTGGCCAGCGCTTCGCAGAACGGCGCCGTCCATCGGATCATCTGGGTGCCCAACCCGGCAATCAGCAGGATCGGTACGTCTGCGTCATTGCCGAAACTGTCATAGGTCAGGTCGATCCCGTTGGCCTTCACGATATTCATGGTCGCATTCCGTCCGGCTCAGGCTGCAAATTCAGCTGTGCCGGATTAATATCCGGGTAAAATTAGGACGTCAATATTACCCGGGTAATTTATCTCGTCTGACCACGCGCGGGTTGAGCCCCTCGGACATGTTTGAAGTCGGCGTTGGGCATCTGCCACAATGGAGATATGCCAAGGGTGGCCGATTCCGGCGCCCCAGAATTCTTCTCCGCTGCCGCCGCAATATCCGCGTCGCTGGCAATCGCCATCGAAAGCCGTCCATGAACTTGACCACTACGACTTGGGAATCTGACTGGATCTGGAGCGTTCCGCTCATCGTGTTCACCGTCACGTTCCATGTCATCGCCCTCAGCCTGATCTACCACGGCGTCGTGCGGGCGATTGGAAACGGGCCTTATGGCGGCCGCTTGTGGCTGCGCTTCCTGATCATCATGGGCACGGTCGCTTGGGTCGTCACGGCGCATGCGCTTCAAGCCACGGCATGGGCGGTCGCCTATCGCGCGCTTGGAGCCGTGCCAGGCGACAAGTCGGCCATGCTCTATTCGTTGAGCGCGCTGACCAGCTACGGCCACGCCGAGGTTTATCTGGCACCGCAATGGCAGTTGATGGGCGCCCTGGAAGCGCTGAATGGCATCATATTGTTCGGACTGACAATCGCCTTCCTCTCGGCGATTATCCAGAAGGTCTGGTCCGGCCAGATCTGAATCCTTTGATTGTTTTCCATCGTTTCAGAGCCTGGCGGCCACCCGATTCAACTCGGCGTAAGGCCATGGCGCGGCGAGCGGATGGGGAGCAAACGGGTCCGCATCTCGGCCGCCATTTTACAGCGTAGGAAAACCCACCAGACACTGGCATTTGCAAACAGGCCACCGGGGCCATTTCGCATGGCATGACCGGCAAAGATCCTGGCGCCTGTTAACCCCTGATGCGTCCAGGGGGCGGGCGGAGCGGCATCCTGGATGGCATTCGAGCATGGGGCGGCCAACTCTCGCCAAGCCGGTCGCGCATCGCGTATACTCGGCACATTGGACGCCTGCCCACCGGCCAATCTGCGTGACCGTGTGGCCAGGTTTTGAACCAATGAACGCCCCCTTGCAGCATGATCCGGATCGGGAGGAACGTCGGCTTTCGGCACTCAGAAGCTATGACGTTCTGGATACCCCGAAGGAGCATGAGTTCGACGAAATTGCCCGTCTGGCATCGGACATTTGCGGCACGCCTATTGCGGTGGTGAACTTCATCGCGGATCAGCGGCAATTCTTCAAAGCGGAGGTCGGGCTCGGGGTGCGGGAAACGCCCATCGGGAGTTCGTTTTGCGCACAAGCCATCCTTGAGGAAGAGTTTCTCCTGGTTCCCGATGCGACGCAGGACAGCCGTTTCGACTGCAACCCCCTTGTGACGGGCGAGCCTCATCTGAGATTTTATGCTGGCGCGGTCCTGAAGACGACCGAAGGCCTGCCGATCGGAACGGTCTGCGTCCTCGACTATCAGCCTAAATCGCTCACCGAGCTTCAGCAGCGGACGTTGCGGGTGCTTGCGCATCAGGTCATGGCGCAACTTGAACTTCGCAGAATTCTGAAGACTCAGGCCCGCGAGCTTGCAGTCGAGCGACGCCTGAGCGCCCGTCGCCATGCCCAGGCTTCGAAGCTGGGACAAATCAGCGATGAAGCGCGGCTTGAAGAGGAGCGCTACAGAGCTGCCCACGGAGCCGGCCGCGTCGGCGTGTTCGAGATTGATGTGCCCACGGGCCAGATGACCGTCTCGGACGAGTTTTGCCGCATATTCGGCGTGCCCGTTCGCAAGAACTATTTCGCGTCTACCTTTGAGAATCTCGTCATAGACGAAGATCGCAAAGCCATTTCAAATGACGAGACCCGCCACAGCGGCACGGCGGAACTGGACGTCGAATACAGGATACGTCGCGCAAACGATCAAAGCCTTCTTTGGATCTCGCGGCGGGCCCGCTTCACGGTCGATAATGGCAGCGTCAACCGTATGATCGGCATCGTCCTTGACGTGACGGAGGCCAAGCAGAAAGACGCCCGCACCCAGGCGCTTCTCTCGCTCGGCGACAAGCTGCGAGAGGTCGAAACGACCGCTGAGGCGTCGCGGATCGCTGCCGAAACCTTGGCCCATGGCCTCGGCGCCAATCGAGCCGGCTACTTCACCATCGATCAAGCCGCCGACACATTCGTGGTCGATTTCAACTGGACCGAGGCCGGCGCGGCATCGTTGGTGGGATACCACTCGCTGGCTGGGTTCAGGGCAACGATTGATCGCCTGGCGAACGGCGAGACATTGGCGGTGCCCAACGTCGCTGAGGCGAAATGGTTGGCTGCGGATGCCGCGAGCTATGAAGCAATGGGCGTTCGATCCTTTGTGCAGGTGCCCATTGTGAAGGCGGGCACTCTCGTCGGGGTCCTGTTCGCCCACGACGATACGCCGCGCTCCTGGACCAATGATGAAATGGCATTTGCCTGGGGGGTGGCGGATCGCAGCTACGCCTCGCTTGAAAAGCTGAACGCGGAGGCTGAACAACGCCTGCTCAATGAGGAGCTAAACCACCGGCTCAAGAATACCCTGGCAATGGTTCAGGCCATAGCCGGACAGACTTTGAAGAGCGTCACGGAGCAGGATGCCGTGAGTGCGTTTACGGACAGGCTCCGGTCGCTCAGCGCCGCTCATGACGTGCTCCTTCAGCAGTCCTGGTCGGCAGCGCATATGAAGGAAATCGTCGAGGCGGTTGTTCGACCTCATGCCGACCCATGGCGCTTCGTCATCTCCGGTCCCGACGTCAAAATTGGCTCGAAAGCGGGGCTGTCGCTTTCGCTCATCCTCCATGAACTGGCGACCAATGCCATAAAGTACGGTTCGCTTTCCAACAGTGAGGGCATCGTTGAGATTTCGTGGGACACCTCGGGGGAAGCTGCCGATAGACAGCTCGTTTTCTCTTGGGCAGAGAAGAACGGCCCCCTTGTCAGCGAGCCTGCTCGCAAGGGATTTGGTTCCCGGCTCATTCGTATGGGGCTTGTCGGAACCGGCGACGTAGACAAGCGTTACTTACCAACGGGTCTGGTAGCCGTTTTCCGTGCCCCCTTGGGGCTGGTTCAGGAAGTCGGCTAGAAAGAGTTCATGTGACATCATCCCAACAGCATGTTGCGGCCGTGCTCGTCGTAGAGGACGAGCCCTTGCTCCGAATGTCGGCTGTGGACCTCGTCGAAGAGGCGGGTTTCAAGGCTCTGGAAGCCGGCAACGCAGACCAGGCGCTGGCAATTTTGCGCAGCGGCGAACCGATTTGCAGCCTCTTCACGGACGTTGATATGCCCGGCTCGATGGATGGGCTCATGCTCGCAAATCTGGTGCAAAGCCAGTGGCCGGAGATCCAGATCATCGTGGCCTCGGGTCATCGGCGAGTGACAGATGAAGAACTCCCCGCAGGCGCTCACTACTTCTCGAAGCCCTATGACGCGGAGAGAATAGTTCGAGCCATAGAAGCGGGTTCGCTCAAGCATTCCACGTCGGCTGGTCGCTCCAACTAGGGTCCTAGCGCAAACTGAAGTTTCTGATGTGGCTGGCCCCTTGGCATGTCCGGTTTTGTCAGGTTCTCGGCGCGCGGCCACCTGAACATTTCTCAACAGACCGCGCCGCCCCAAACCTGATGCGTGCCTGTTGTAGGCGCCCCTTTTAGGTGTCCGGATTGTCGGCTTCGCAGCCCCGCCAGCCTTAATCCTTTGTTTGCTGTTCAAAAGAGCTACAGGCTGTTCACCGAATGGATGATGGACAAAATGCGGTCGATAGCTCACTGCATCGCGCATCATGAAAACGCCCGCGCCTCTGTGCCTTGATCGATCCCAGACCGTTAAGGTCCAAACCCTGATATCGGAAGGGGCGGTTGCGCTTCGCCGGTCAACGCTTGTCCTGCAGCAGATGAACGCCGTTCTCGCCAAGCTTGCGGCCTGACCCGGTGCCGCCGCCAGGCCTGTTCCTCGTCTTCAAAGACACCAGGCGCTCTCGATATCTCTAATTTAGAGCCACCAGTGAAATCACATGCGATTGTGATTTTGTTCCCCTAGTCTTCTGCAATCGCCGTGGCAGCTTGGGGAACTAAGAATGTGCATCGCCTGTAGTCCGCTGATGAATGCACTTCAGGTGCGCACTTCTGGGCTCTCTCGCCGCTTTTTCATGAAGGGCAGCGCCGCTGCCGTTCTTGCCACAGGTTTTACAGGCGGTTTGACGGCCTTTTCCTGTGATGACGCGTCTGCCCAGACGGCTACGGGCGACACACTTTATGTCGGTGGCCCCATCCTCACCATGAATGATTCGGCTCCCTCCGCCGAGGCGGTGCTGGTGCGGGACGGCCGGATCGTGGCTGTGGGTACTCGTTCCGAGCTTGAGAGCCATGCAACTGCGGACGCAAAAACGATAGACCTCGGTGGCAAGACATTGCTGCCGGGCTTCTTCGACCCGCATGGTCATGTTGTCATGATTGGCCTTCAGGCCCTCTCGGCCAACCTGTTGCCGGCTCCCGATGGCGAAGGCAATGACATCGCGGCAATCCAACGATTGCTGCGCGGCTGGATTGAGAAGAACAGCGCGGCCATCAAACGCTACAAGATCATTGTTGGTTTTGGCTACGACGACTCGCAACTCCAGGAGCAGCGCCATCCAACGCGGGATGAACTCGATGCGGTATCGAGTGACGTGCCGGTCGTGATCATCCACCAGTCGAGCCATCTCGGCGTCGTCAACAGCAAGGCCCTCGAACTGGCCGGTATCGACGCCAGCACCGCGAACCCTCCCGGCGGCGCCTTTCGCCGGCGTGAGGGTAGCCAGGAGCCGAATGGTGTCTGCGAAGAGGGCGCGTTCTTCCAGTTGGTCGGCAAGTTGTTCGCCGGCTTCGACGAGGAAGCCTATCTGGCGATGATCAAGGCGGGGGCCAGCTTCTGCGCCAGCTTCGGCTATACGACCGTGCAGGAAGCGCGCGCCATGGGCGTGACGACCAAGATGCTGGCCACAGCAAGTGCTGCCGGTCTGCTCGATGTCGATGTTCTCGTCTATCCTGACATTCTCGACTCCGCTGAGGACATCAAGCCTGCGCGCGACTATGTGAACCGGATGCGCATTGGCGGCGCCAAGCTGACGATCGACGGATCGCCGCAGGGAAAGACCGCCTTCCTCTCCGAGCCCTACTTCGTGCCCCCTGCGGGCCAGGGACCTGACTATGTCGGCTATACCGCCATTACCAAGGACCAGTTGAACGGGGCGTTTGACCTTGCCTATGGCAATAACTGGCAGATCCTGACCCATGCCAATGGCGATGCGGCAATCGATTGGCTGATCGAGGCTGTCGAGGTGGCGACCAAAAAGCACGGCGCGGGCGACAGGCGCTCCGTTCTGATCCACGGCCAGACCACCCGGCAGGATCAGTTGCCCCGCCTGAAGGCTGCCAACATCCTGCCGTCCTTCTTCCCAATGCATACGTTCTATTGGGGGGACTGGCACCGTGACTCGGTGCTGGGACCCGTTCGGGCAGATGGAATTTCCCCCTGCGCGTCGGCCAGGCGGCTAGGCATGACCTTCACATCGCATCACGACGCGCCGGTCGCCAATCCCGATTCGATGCGCGTGCTATCCTCGACCGTCACACGCCGGACCCGCAGTGGCGACATCCTGGGACCAGACGAGCGTGTGGATGTCATGACAGCGCTCAAGGCGATGACAATCTGGGCAGCACATCAGCACTACGAAGAAGCGAGCAAGGGATCCATCGAGGCAGGCAAGCTTGCTGATTTTGTCGTCCTCGACCGCAACCCTCTTGAGGTCGATCCGGAGACGCTGTCAGCGCTCAAAGTCGTGGAAACCATCAAACAAGGAAAGACCGTCTACAGGTCGTCCTGAGTAATGGTGCGGGCGGTCGGAATCGAACCGACACTCCTTTCGGAACCGGATTTTGAGTCCGGCGCGTCTACCAGTTCCACCACGCCCGCAACGCGCTGGCCAGTGGCCGGCGACGGCGCGACTATAGTCAGGCTTGCGCGAGAAGCAACGGCGATTTCGACCTTTTCCCAATTGTCGGAGCCTCGACGCGGCGGTGCCGCCCTACCCTACGCCAAAGTGAAGGAGCGGGCGGTCGACAGGGTCAGGCGCGGCAGCTAAAAGCAGATCGCATCGTTCAAAGCGAGACATGAATGGCCGATCGTTTTACCCGTCGCCTGCCGCTTGCCATCCTCAGCTTCGGATTGGGCCTCGCGGCGATCCTCGGCGCCTGGGGATCCCAGATCTTTGGCGGCTATTCGCCCTGCAAGCTCTGCCTCGAACAGCGCATACCCTATTATCTCGGCCTGCCGGTGCTGCTGGTCGCGATCCTGCTGCTCGGCGCCAAGAAGTCCGAGCGTTTCGCACGCGGATTGCTCGTCCTGGCCGGCCTGATCTTCGTGGTCAGCCTCGGCCTCGCCCTCTACCACGCCGGCGTCGAATGGAAATTCTGGCTCGGCCCGGCCGATTGCGGCGGCGGACTGGCGACGACCGGCAATGCCGGCGACCTGCTGTCCCAGATCGGCCAGACCAAGGTGGTGAACTGCGGCGAAGCGGCGCTTCGCGTGCTCGGCCTCTCCTTCGCCGGCTGGAACGCCGTCGTCTCGGCGATCATCGCCGCCGCCCTGCTCTGGGCAGGTTTTTCGCAGGGCGTGAAGCCTCGGTAGCGCCGCGACTTTTCTATTCAGCTTCCGGTGCGGCCTGCGTCAGCTGGTGCAGGACGATGCCGCTGGTGGTCGCGACATTGAGCGAATCGACGCCGGACGCCATCGGAATCCGCACCGTCAGCGTCCGGGCCAGCACCGCCGCGTCGAGGCCCGGCCCCTCGGTGCCGAGCAACGCCGCCACCCGTGACGGACGCTTCACCTCCGCCAGGCGGTATGCGCCATTCGGGCTCAACGACACCGCCGTAAACCCATGCTTTTCCAGCAGCGCCACGACATCGTCAGACAGCGCCAATTTGGCGTGCGGCAGCGTCAGCGTGTTGCCGACAGAAACGCGGATCGCCTTGCGATAGAACGGATCGCAGCATTGCGCATCGAGCAGGATCGCATCGGCGCCAAAGGCGGCGGCATTGCGAAAAATACCGCCGAGATTGTCGTGGTTGGAAATCCCCATCAGCACGACGACCAGCGCCCTGCCCTCGATCCCGGCGAGCAGCGCATCGGCGGAAGGCGCGGGAGCCCGATGGCCGAGCGCCAGAATGCCGCGATGGATATGAAAGCCGACAATACCGTCGAGCACCGCCTGGTTGGCGACATAGACCGGCACGTCATCGGCCAGTCGATCCGTAATGGCGGCAAGGCCATCGACGCGCTTCTCATCGAGCAGCAGCGAGACGGGCTGGTGGCGTTCCGATTGCACCAGCGTCTGCAACACCACCTCGCCCTCAGCGATGAAGTGATCGTCGCGGCCGACAAGGTCGCGTTCGCGCACCTGGCTATAGGCCGCGATGCGCGGATCGGCGGGATCGGTGATGCGGATCAGGTTGGGCAAGGCAGACAGACGAGAGAGGGAACGGACCAGAGGTCTTTCGAGCGACGTGGATACCGCATCGCGTGAAGAGAACGCGACCTACGGCTCCAGTTCCGTATCCCAGTAGAGATAATCGAGCCAGCTGTCGTGCAGATAGTTGGGTGGAAAGGCGCGGCCATTATTGTGCAGGTCGGAGACGCTGGGCTGGAACGGCTTTTGCCGCGGCCACATCCGCGCGTCGGCCGTGGTCTGGCTGCCCTTGCGCAGATTGCAGGGCGAACAGGCGGCCACGACATTCTGCCAGGTCGTCTGGCCGCCGCGAGCCCGTGGCACGACGTGGTCGAAGGTCAAATCCTCGCGGGCGCTGCAATACTGGCACTGGAAACGGTCACGCAGGAACACATTGAAGCGCGTAAACGCTGGATTTCGCGACGGCGTCACATAGCTTTTCAGCGAGACGACACTGGGCAGCCGCATCCGGAAGGACGGGCTGCGGATGTCGATGTCATATTCGGAGACGATATTGACGCGATCCAGGAAGACCGCCTTGATCGTGTCCTGCCAGGACCAGAGCGAGAGCGGGTAATAGCTCAGAGGCCGATAGTCGGCATTGAGCACAAGAGCCGGGTGTGCGCCGGGTGACACGGCTATCGTCAAGACATCGCTTCCTTTGCTGGATGCGCCGAACCTCGAGATTGCCGAAATAGTCTATAGGCTCTGTGTCATCCTTGTGAAGCCAATGAAACGTTGACGTTTCCGTGCGCGTCGATCAGACGTCGGCTGTGGCAAAAATGCGTTTGAGGAAGGCCGCCCCTGCGGCAAGTCCCGCCTCGTCTATGCCGTGGCCAAGGCCGGGGCGCTCGATCGACGCGACAGCGAAGCCAGCGTCGCGAAGCGCCTTCTCCGTCTCCTGCAGGGCGGCGACCGGAATCACCTCATCCAGCGCGCCATGCACGAGCAAAACCGGCGGCCTACTCCGGGTCTCCGCCTTGAGCCGCTCGACGCCGGCGATGCGGCCGGAATAGGCGACGATGCCGGCCATCTCGCGCGGACGACGCGGTCCGACCTGCAGCGCCATCATCGTGCCCTGGCTGAAGCCGACCAGCGCCAGATCGGCATCGGTCAGTCCAAGCCTCTCCAACTCGGCGTCGAGAAACTCGTCGAGCTTTGGCGCGGCGGCAGAGGCGCCCAGCCAATATTCATGCGCATCCCGCACGGCGAGACGAAACCATTGATGCCCCACGCCCCAATCGCAGGGATCCGGCGCATTCGGCGCGACGAAATACGCATCCGGGAACAGTGGCGCCCAATGCGCGCCGATATCGATCAGGTCCTGTCCGTCGGCGCCGACGCCATGCAGCAGAACGACGAGCTTGTTGGGCTTGCCGCCAGAAAGCGGAGCGAGGCGCGGACCATCGAGCATGAAATTTCCCAGTTGCAGGCGGGCGAACGAATCTGCGTCATGCTAGCAAGCCAAGGCCCTGCTTCGCCACCCGCACGACGTGTCCCATGACCGCATGACCCGCATCTTCCGCTTCGCCCCAAGCCCCAATGGCGAACTGCATCTCGGCCACGCCTTTTCGGCGTTGCTGAACGGCGACCTTGCCCGCGAAGCCGGCGGACAATTGTTGATCCGGATGGAAGATATCGACCTTGCGCGCTGCCGGCCGGAATTCGAGGCCTCGATCCTCGACGATCTCGCCTGGCTCGGGCTGGAATGGGAACAGCCGGTGCGCCGGCAATCGGAACATTTCGACGCCTATGAAGCGGCGCTCGATCGGCTCAGGGCGATGGATCTGGTCTATCCGAGTTTTTTGAGCCGGGCCGAGATCCGCGCGGCGACCGAAAGCCCGGAATGGCCGCGCGATCCCGACGGAGCACCGCTCTATCCAGGCCTTGATCGCGACCTTTCGAATAGCGAGGCAGCCAAGCAGATCGCGGCTAGTGCGCCCTATGCCTGGCGGCTGAAGATGGACGCGGCGATCGAAGCGGCCGGGCCGCTGGCATTCCTTGAGCTGGGCAGCGGCCCCGATGGGGAGACGGGCCAAATCGTCGCCGCGCCCGCCCGTTGGGGCGATGTCGTCATCGCCCGCAAGGAGATCCCGACCAGCTATCACCTCTCGGTCGTCGTCGACGACGCGCTGCAGGGGATCACCGATGTCGTGCGCGGCGAGGATCTTTTCCACGCCACCAGCGTGCACCGTCTGTTGCAGACATTGCTCAGCCTGCCGCAGCCGACCTATCGCCACCACGGCCTGATCCGCGATGCGGCGGGGCGAAAGCTGTCGAAATCGGAAGGGGCAACCGGGCTCCGCTCGCTTCGCAATATCGGCGCGACACCTGCCGATATCCGCGCCCACATTGGATTACCGCCTCAGCCGACGCCCAGGACATAGAGCCAGATCGTCACCGTGAAGAGGCTGAGCAGGGTCGAGACCGACACGGCGCTGGCGGTGCTGGCGACACCCGCCTTGTAGTGGTTGGCGAGCAGGTAGGCGTTGACGCCGCAGGGCATGGCGGCGAACACGACAGCGACCCCGGCCCAGACCGGCGGCATCGGCAGGACCTGCACCAGGCAGAGCACGATCAACGGATGCACGATCAGCTTCAGCGAGCTGATGACCAGCGACGCCTTGATGTCGCCGGCAAAGCCATAGCGCCGGAGCGCCAGGCCCATCGAGATCAGCGCGCAGGGAACCGACGAGGCGGCCAGCATCCGTACGACTTCGCCGGCCGGCCCGGTTGCGTGAATGCCGGCGATCTGGCCGATCGCCCCGGCATAGATGCCGATCAGGATCGGGTTGCGCGCCAGCGCCTTCACGAGCCGCATCAGCGTCGCGCGCGAAATGCCGGATTCCGAGCCTTCGGCGAACAAGGTCGCCGCCGTCGTCATCACCGGCAGGTGGATGGCGATCAGCAGGAACAGCGGCACCGCGCCTTCGTTGCCGAAGGCATTCAGGATTACCGGCACACCGACGAAGACGGTGTTGGATTGGCCGGAAGCAAAGCCCTGCATCACCGACTCGACATGCGCCCGGCCAAACACCCGGCGCGCGATCAGGAAGCCTATGCCGAAGACGATGAACGCACCGGCGAAATAGGCGATCCAATACCCCCAGGGCTGGCCGCCCTCCGGCATCTTCGCTTCCGACAGCGTCTTGAAGATCAGCACCGGCACGGCGATGCCGAACACATATTCCGACAAGCCATCGGCGGCGCGGTCGCCCAGATGTTTTGTCCAGCCGGCGATATAGCCGACCGTGATCAGGCCGGCGATCGGCAGAACGATGAAGGCGATCTCGGCCAGCCGGCCGAGCATCAGCATGTGCCTGCCCGCAGCAGGACGGACACGGGAAAGGCTTCGATGGACATAGGAATCATGACGCCGGTGCGGGGAAAAAGGCAGTCCGACACTAGAAATCTCCACCGGCCCGGTCAACCGAGGGCAGCCATCCAGCCTGCGCGACCATGCTTCCGCTTGGCTCCGCCGCCTCGCTCTCTATAGTCCGCCCGTCGCCTTGGCGCGGCGAAGCTTCACGCAATGCAAGGACCAGCATGACCGACGCCAGAACGATCCTCGTCACCGGCGCCTCGTCAGGCATCGGCCGCGACGCCGCCCTGACGCTCCGCGCCAAGGGCTGGCGCGTTTTCGCCACGGCGCGCAAGGCCGAGGATATCGCGGCGCTGGCGGAGGCGGGATGCGAGGCGCTCTACCTCGATTATACCGTCGAAGCCTCGATCCATGCCTGCGCCGACGCGGTGCTGGCTAAGACCGGCGGCACGCTCGATGCGCTGTTCAACAATGGCGCCTACGGCCAGGTCGGCGCCATCGAGGATTTGACAACGGATGTGTTGCGCCGCCAGTTCGCGACCAATGTCTTCGGCTGGCACACGCTGACGCGCCGGATCGTTCCGGTCATGCGGGCACAGGGCCATGGCCGCATCATCCAGTGCTCATCCATCCTCGGCCTCGTCGCCGGCAAATATCGCGGCGCCTATGTCGGTTCGAAATTCGCGCTGGAAGGGCTGACCGACACGCTCAGGATCGAACTCACCGGCACGAACATCCATGTCGCGCTGATTGAGCCGGGGCCGATCGCCACCCGCTTCACCCAGGCGGCGCTCGCCAATTTCCACGAGACGGTTGATATCAGCGCCTCCGTTCACCGCGAAGAATACCAGTCGCAACTGGCCCGGATGAAAGGCACCCGTCGACCCTCGCGTTTCAAGCTCGGCCCGGAGGCAGTCACGGCCGCCCTGCTGCACGCGCTTGAAAGCCCGCGTCCGAAGGTCCGATATTCCGTCACGGTTCTGACGAAGGCGGCGGCGCTGATGAAGCGCTTCATGCCGACGCGGCTGATGGACCGACTGATCGCGCGAAATTCCTGAATGCGAGATATTGGATCGCAACGGACGGGTTTGGACGCAAGGCTGCCAAGCTTCTGATCGTCGCCCCGGATTGCCCCGCTCCGCCGTCATCCCGAGGTGCTTCGCATCAGCGAAAGCCTCGAAGGAGGCTCCAACTGGGCATTCCGACCTCGCAGCCAGATCCGATCCTCTCCATCAGGGCGTTCCCTGGATGCTCCTTCGAGGCCCGGCTGCGCCGGACACCTCAGGATGATCGTCGAGCTTTTCGACTTACCGGCCAAACACCGCGGAAGATTGCACGGCGACGGAACCGAGAGGGCTTTGTGCGCGTAGAAACAGAAACAACGCAGGATTGCCGCGATGAGTTCTGTTTCCGCCGATTTCCGGACACCGCAGTTCTGGCTGAGGCCCGCCTCGCTGGCGAAGCTGGTTGTCTCGCTCGCCGTCTGCTTTGCCGCCGCGGCGCTGGGCTCGTGGCTGACCCTGCCCAGTATCCCGACCTGGTACGCCGGGCTGGCAAAACCCTTCTTCAGCCCGCCCAACTGGATTTTCGCGCCGGTCTGGACCGTGCTCTATGCGCTGATGGCGGTCGCCTTCTGGCGGGTGTGGGCGCTCGGTCGCGGCACGGCGCTGCAGGTCGCCGCCCTGACCTTCGCGATCCAGCTTGCCCTCAATGTCGCCTGGTCCGGCGCGTTCTTCGGCCTGCATTCGCCGGCGCTGGCGCTGGTCGTCATCGTGGCGCTGATGCTGGCCATCATCGCCACCATGAGCGCGTTTGCGAAAATCGATGGCCGCGCCGCGTGGATGCTCGCTCCCTATCTGGCCTGGGTGCTGTTCGCGACCGCTCTCAACGGGGCTGTCTGGTGGCTCAATTGAGCGCAGGCGGCGGATATGGCGAGCCGGCGAGGAACGGGCGTATAAGAACTCTTCCGTCCGATTCCTGAAGCCAGAGCCCGATGAACAGCTTTTTCTTTTATCTGATCCCGATCGCACTCGCCGCCGTTGCCATCGTGCTGTTGCTCGGCCTGTTCAACATGCTGCGCGGCGGGTCGCCGGAGCGGTCGCAGAAGCTGATGCGCATGCGCGTGTTGCTGCAATTCGCCGCCATCGTCATCATGATGGCCGCGCTCTACTTCTCAGCCCGCTAGGGCCCTTCGCCGTTTATCAAAACGGCGCATTGCTCTAGTTCTTTGCTTGGTCTCGTTTTCTTCACGCGAACCGCGCCGCACTTCGCTCGAAAACGCTCAAGGGATTTCCATGGTCGCGCTCAACCGCATCTATACGAGAACCGGGGATGATGGGACCACGTCCCTCGTCACGGGTGAGCGTCGCGCCAAATCGGATCTTCGCGTCGAAAGCTACGGCACGGTCGACGAAACCAACGCCCATGTCGGCACGGCCCGCCTCCATGTCGGTGACCTGCCTGTTGTCGACGCCATGCTTGCCCGCATCCAGAATGATCTCTTCGACCTCGGCGCCGACCTTTCGACGCCGGAAGCCGGCCTGAAGCCCGGCCGCGAGGCGCTGCGGATCATCGATGCGCAGACCGACCGGCTCGAAGCGGAAATCGACCTTCTGAACGCCGAGTTGAGCCCGCTGCGCTCCTTCGTCCTGCCGGGCGGCTCGCCGGCGGCGGCGCATTTGCACATCGCCCGCACCGTGGCGCGGCGCGCCGAACGGGTGATGGTCGACCTCGCCTCGCATGAAGCCGTCAATCCGGCAGCGATCCGCTACATCAACCGGCTGTCGGACTTCCTGTTCGTCGCTTCCCGTTACGTCAATGATCGCGGCGCCACGGATGTTCTGTGGGTGCCGGGCCAGAACCGCTGAGGGACGACACATGTTCGTGCCGTTCCACGATCAGAATCCGCTCCGCTACATCCGCTTCCCGTGGGTGACGCGCGGGCTCGTCATATTGAACTGCCTGGTCTTCCTGATCTACCAGCGCGCCGGCAACGCCGACGCCGAAGCCGCCTCGGTGATGGCCTTCGGCCTGATCCCGTCGACGCTCGCCGGCATCCATATCCGCACGCCCGGCCTCTACCACGCGCCCGAATATCTGACCTTCCTAACCTCGACCTTCCTGCATGGCGACATCTGGCACCTGGCCGGAAACATGCTGTTCCTCTGGGTCTTCGGCGACAATGTCGAGGACGCGATGGGGCATGTCCGCTTCATCCTGTTCTATTTCCTCTGCGCGATTGGCGGAGGGCTGGCGCATGTGATGGTCGAGCCGGGCTCCGATATCGCGCTGATCGGCGCCTCGGGCTCGGTCGCCGGCGTCATCGCCGCCTACCTGCTGCTGCACCCCAGGGTGAAGATCTGGATCCTGCTGCTTTTCCGCGTTCCGATCCGGCTCAGAACCGTCTGGGTACTCGGTTTCTGGATCCTGCTGCAGGTGTATTATTTCGCCTTCGGCACACCGGGCGAGATCTCCTGGGCTGCCCATCTCGGCGGCCTGCTGACGGGGGCGGTGCTGGTTCTGTTCTTCCGCCGTCCGGGTGTTCCGCTGCTGTCGCGCCAGGTGGACGAGGAAATGCCGGTAGAGCCCGTGGTTTGAGCCCTTCCAGGCTACGTTCCCTGCGTTGACTCGGGGAGAACCCGCCGGTACGGTCCCGCCCAAATCGCTGCAGCGAAAGGATAATTGTCGAGATGAAGATCCTCGTGCCCGTCAAGCGGGTGGTCGACACCAACGTCAAGATCCGCGTCAAGGCGGATGGCACCGGCGTCGACCTCGCCAACGTCAAGATGTCGATGAACCCCTTCGACGAAATCGCCGTCGAAGAGGCGCTGCGGCTCAAGGAAGCCGGCAAGGCGACGGAAGTCGTCGTCGTGTCGATCGGCACCGACAAATCGGCCGAAACGCTGCGCACCGGCCTCGCCATGGGCGCCGACCGTGCCATCCTCGTGAAGACCGACATCGCCAACATCGAGCCGCTGGCCGTCGCCAAGCTTCTGAAGGCTGTCATCGCGGCTGAAGAGCCCGGCCTGGTCATTCTGGGCAAGCAGGCGATCGACGACGATTCCAACCAGACCGGCCAGATGCTGGCGGCCCTGCTCGGCTGGCCGCAGGCGACCTTCGCCTCGAAGGTCGTGCTCGGCGATGGCGACGTCGACGTGACGCGCGAAGTCGATGGCGGCCTCGAGACGCTGCGGCTCAAGCTGCCGGCGATCGTCACCACGGATCTGCGCCTCAACGAGCCGCGCTACGCTTCGCTGCCGAACATCATGAAGGCGAAGAAGAAGCCGCTCGACGAGACCAGCCCGGAGACGCTGGGCGTCGATGCCTCGCCGCGCCTCACCGTTTTGAAGACGGTAGAGCCCACCGGCCGCACGGCCGGCGTGAAGCTCGGTTCGGTCGACGAACTCGTCGCGAAGCTCAAGCAGGCGGGAGTCCTCTGATGGCAACGCTCATCCTCGCGGAACACGACAACACAAATCTGAACGAAGCGACGGCAAAGACGCTGACCGCCGCGCTGGCGCTCGGCCAGCCGGTCGACATCCTCGTCGCCGGCCATCAGGCCCAGGCCGTAGCGGACGCGGCGGCAAAGCTCTCCGGCATTCGCGCCGTGAAGCTCGCCGATGGCGCGAGCCTGGCGCATCAGCGCGCAGAGCCCCTGGCCGATCTCATCGTGTCGCTGGCCGGTGGCTATGACGCGATCGTCGTTCCGGCCACCTCGACCGGCAAGAACGTCGCGCCGCGCGTCGCCGCCCTGCTCGACGTGATGCAGATCTCCGAGATCACCAAGGTGGTTTCCGCCGACACGTTCGAGCGCCCGATCTATGCCGGCAACGCCATCGAGACCGTGCAATCGGGTGACAGCAAGCGGGTCGTGACGGTCCGCATCGCCGCCTTCCCGGCCGCCGACGCCGGCGGCAACGCCCCGGTCGAGACGGTCGCAGCACCGGCCGATTCGGGCCTTTCCAGCTTCGTCGGCGCGGATCTTTCCGTCTCCGACCGGCCGGAACTCGCCGCCGCCAAGGTCATCGTCTCGGGCGGACGCGCGCTCGGTTCGGCGGAAAAGTTCCAGGAAGTCATCGCCCCGCTCGCCGACCAGCTCAAGGCCGCCATCGGCGCCTCGCGCGCGGCGGTGGATGCCGGCTACGCTCCGAACGATTGGCAGGTCGGCCAGACCGGCAAGGTTGTTGCGCCGGATCTCTATATCGCCATCGGCATCTCGGGCGCGATCCAGCACCTGGCCGGCATGAAGGACTCGAAGGTCATCGTCGCGATCAACAAGGACGGCGACGCGCCGATCTTCCAGATCGCCGATTACGGCCTCGTCGACGATCTCTTCACGGTCGTTCCGGCCCTGACCAAGGCGCTCGCAAACTAAGCGTTTACCGACGCCGGTTGACAATCTCGACGGCCGTGCTCGACTGACCGCAGGTCAAAGAGCGCGGCCGTATTTTTTCGAACGCAATTTTCGGATTCTGGAAGACAAAGGAGCCCTTGGGGCATGAGCACCGCGATTAAAAAGATCGGCGTCATCGGAGCCGGTCAGATGGGCAATGGTATCGCCCATGTGAGCGCGCTTGCCGGCTACGAGGTTTTCATCCACGACCTCGCAGAGGAGCGGGTCCGCAAGGGCCTTGCCACCATCGATGGCAACCTTTCGCGCCAGGTCCATTCCGGCCGCATCACCGAGGACGACCGCAAGGCGGCGCTGGCCCGCGTCAAGCCGGCCTTTGGCGTCGACGATCTCGGCGATTGCGACCTGGTCATCGAGGCCGCAACCGAGGACGAGGCGACCAAGCGCAAGATCTTCGCCGGCGTTTGCCCGGCGCTGAAGCCTGGCGCGATGCTGGCGACCAACACGTCATCTATCTCGATTACCCGCCTCGCCTCTTCGACGGACCGGCCCGAGCGCTTCATCGGCATTCATTTCATGAACCCGGTCCCGGTGATGCAGCTGGTCGAGCTGATTCGCGGCATCGCCACCGGCGACGAGACGTTCGAAGCGTCGAAGGCCTATGTCGCGGCTCTCGGCCGCACCGCGACCGTTTCGGAAGATTTCCCGGGCTTCATCGTCAACCGCATCCTGCTGCCGATGATCAACGAGGCGATCTATGTCCTGTATGAGGGCGTCGGCTCGGTCGACGCGATCGATACGGCGATGAAGCTTGGCGCCAACCACCCGATGGGTCCGTTGCAGCTCGCCGATTTCATCGGCCTCGATACCTGCCTGTCCATCATGCAGGTGCTTTATGAGGGCCTGGCGGATTCGAAGTACCGTCCCTGCCCGCTGCTGGTGAAATATGTCGAGGCCGGCTGGCTCGGTCGCAAGACCAATCGCGGCTTCTACGATTATCGCGGCGAGACCCCGGTTCCCACGCGCTGAGGCGCGTCGCTGTACGTAAGAAGGGCCCTCACCCCACCCTCTCCCGCAAGCGGGCGAGGTTTTTTTGCGGCCGGTGTGGTGTCGACGTGGGCGGCTGGAGCAAGATCCATCTGATTTGAAGCATCGTTTTTCACCTCTCCCTGAGGGAGAGGTCGACGGCCGCAGGCCGGCGGGTGAGGGTTTACGGCCTCACCGGATGGTTCCCTAAACCCTCACCCGGCTCTTCGAGCCGACCTCTCCCTCAGGGAGAGGTGAAAGATAGGGCTCGACCCAGATGGATCTTGCTCTGGGCGCGATGCGCTCCCTCGCCCGCTTGCGGGAGAGGGCCAGGGAGAGGGTCTTGACCACCCTCACCTAGTCAAACAGCGCCGCTGGCCGCCCCGATCAGCGCCTTGGCGTCCTCAGAGTCCCATTCGGCCGGGCCGGACATGACGCCGAGCGCGCAGCCCTTCTTGTCGATCAGAACCGTCGTCGGCAGGCCGACGGCCATGCCCTTGTTCTTCAGACCGGTGAAGATGCCGGTCGTCGGATCGCCGTAAAAGGCGAGCGACTTGACGCCGATCTCTTCCAGAAACTGCTTCGGCTTGGCCGGATCCTGGGTGTCGATCGAGACGGCGACGACCGAAAAATCCTTGCCCTCATGCGCGGCGTCGAGGCGGTCGAGTGCCGGCATCTCCTGGCGGCACGGTGCGCACCACGTCGCCCAGAGGTTGAGCAGAACGGTCTGGCCTTCGAAATCGGCGAGGCTTTTCTTGTCGCCATTGGCGGTCTGGAAGCTCAGTTCCGACAGCCGCGCCGGCTCCGTCGCGACGCGGAACGCAGCGACTTCTCCCTTGGCGAAGGGAGCCAGCAGCCCGGCAGCCTCGATGGAAGGCGCACAGTCATCGCCCTTCCATTCAACGAGAGCGTTGCCTTTCCGGGTCTCGGTCACGTATACCGCCGCAACTCCGACTGCGATGCCTGCGATCGCGGCCAGGCCAATAATCGGCCAGCGTCGCGATTTCCCGCGCGTCTCATTCATTCCGTCCTGCCTCCAAGGCCTCCGCGAGGGTATATGAGCAATTCAATGTGGGGTGGCCGCTTCTCCGAAGGCCCGGCCGCCATCATGGAAGAGATCAACGCGTCGATTGGTTTCGACCAGAAGCTCTACCGTCAGGACATTGCCGGCTCGAAGGCGCATGCCGCCATGCTCGCCCGCCAGGGAATTATCGCGGCGGACGATGCCGAAAAGATCGCGGCAGGTCTAGACGCCATCCTGCGCGAAATCGAAGCGGGCGAGTTCAAATTCTCGCGCGCCCTCGAGGATATCCATCTCAACATCGAATCGCGCCTGAAGGAACTGATCGGCGACGCGGCCGGAAGGCTGCATACCGCCCGCTCGCGCAACGACCAGGTGGCGACCGATTTCAAGCTCTGGGTCCGCGACACCATCGACGCCGTCGATTCAGCGCTGCGCAATTTACAGAGCGCGCTGGCCGACAAGGCTTTCGAGCATGCCGGCCAGGTGATGCCCGGCTTTACCCATCTCCAGAGTGCCCAGCCGGTGACCTTCGGCCACCACATGCTGGCCTATGTCGAGATGATCGGCCGGGACCGCGGCCGCTTCCAGGACGCGCGCAAACGCTTGAACGAAAACCCGCTCGGCGCCGCGGCGCTGGCCGGCACGTCGTTCCCGATCGACCGCTTCCAGACGTCGGCGGCGCTCGGCTTCGACCGGCCGACGGCGAACTCGCTCGACAGCGTTTCCGACCGCGATTTCGTCATCGAGGCGCTGGCCGCCGCCAGCCTTTGCGCCATCCATCTGTCGCGCTTCGCCGAAGAGATCGTCATCTGGTCGTCGGCGCAGTTCCGCTTCATCAAGCTTTCCGACAAGTTCACCACCGGCTCGTCGATCATGCCGCAGAAGCGCAATCCGGACGCCGCCGAACTGGTGCGCGCGAAGACGGGCCGCATCATCGGCGCCCAGACGGCGCTGCAGATCGTCATGAAGGGTCTTCCGCTCGCCTATCAGAAGGATATGCAGGAAGACAAGGAACAGGCTTTTGACGCGTTCGAGAGCCTGGAACTGGCGATTGCCGCGACTACCGGCATGGTGCTCGACATGCAGCCGGAAGCCGTCACGCTGAAGAAGGCGGCGGGCTCGGGTTTTGCCACCGCGACGGACTTGGCCGACTGGCTGGTGCGCGAACTGAACATGCCGTTCCGCGACGCCCACCACGTCACCGGCCGCATCGTGGCGATTGCCTCCGAGCGCAACGTCGACCTGACCAAGGTGACGCTGGACGAGATGCAGGCCGTGCATCCCGCCATCACCGATGCGGTCTATTCGGTGCTTTCGGTCGATAAGTCGGTCAGGAGCCGCACCAGCTATGGCGGCACCTCGCCGAAGAATGTCCGCTCGCAGGCCAAGCGCTGGCAGCGGGCATTGGCGCGCGAGGCTGCCAAGGCCTAGCGCCGCGAAGGCGTAGCAACGTCTTCGCAAACCTGCCAAGTTTGGCAATGACGGGGTGGCGCGATCGGTTAAGATGCGCCGCCCGACCGACGAGCCCTTCTGGAGAAGCCGCCTTGGCCCTTGCTGCCCGAATCCTTCTTTTGACCGCCGCGATGGCGCTCGCCGGTTGCGGCGTCAAGGGCGCTCCCGAGCCGCCGCCGGGCGGTCCGCAGGCGCTTTCTCAAGAGCAGCCCGGCCCGGACGGCAAGAAACCTGACGTCTCGAAGCCAGCGAAACCGGACCGCTCGCTGTTCATCGACAAGCTGCTCTGAGCCTGTCCGGCGGGTAGCCGCTGCAAGTCATCCAGTTGATTGCCGTCATTCCCGCGAAAGCGGGAACCCATGCAGCCGATGCCAGGGGAGTTTTCTCCGATCACGGGCACGGCTGAATGGATCCCGGGTCAAGCCCGGGATGACGACCGAGAGTTTATTCCGCCATGAACCATTTCGAATATCGCGACGGCGCGCTCTACGCCGAAGACGTGGCCATCGCCGATATCGCTGCAGCCGTCGGCACGCCGTTCTATTGCTATTCGACCGCCACCCTCGTCCGCCATTTTCGCGTGTTTCGCGAGGCGCTGGCGGGAATGGACACGCTCATCTGCTATGCGATGAAGGCGAATTCCAACCAGGCCGTGCTGAAGACGCTGGTCGCCGAGGGCGCCGGCATGGACGTCGTCTCGGAAGGCGAATTGCGCCGGGCGCTTGCCGCCGGCTGCCCGCCGGAAAAGATCGTCTTCTCCGGCGTCGCCAAGACGGCGCGCGAGATCGCGCAGGCGCTCGATACCGGTATTCTCTGCTTCAACGTCGAATCCGAGCCCGAACTGGAGCGGATCTCCGAGATCGCGACCGCCAAGGGCGCGACCGCCACCATTTCGTTGCGCATAAATCCCGACGTCGACGCCAAGACCCACGCCAAGATCACCACCGGCAAGGCCGAGAACAAGTTCGGCATCCCCTATGTCCGCGCCCGCGAGGTCTATGCCCGCGCCGCGAAGTTGCCCGGCATCAAGGTCGCCGGCGTCGACATGCATATCGGCAGCCAGATCACCGACATGGGACCGTTTGACGAGGCTTATGGGCTGCTGGCCGACCTCGTGCGCGACCTGCGCGCCGACGGCCACACGATCGAGCACGTCGATGGCGGTGGCGGCCTCGGCATTCCCTATCATCTCGACGAGGAAGCGCCGCCGGAACCGACAGTCTATGCCGCGATCGTGCGCAAGCGCCTCGGCAATCTCGGCGGCAGGATCCTGTTCGAGCCCGGCCGGATGATCGTCGGCAACGCCGGCATCCTCGTCTCCGAGGTCGTCTATGTGAAGGAAGGCGCCGCCAAGACCTTCGTCATCGTCGACGCCGGCATGAACGATCTGATCCGCCCGACCCTCTACGAGGCGCATCACGACATCCAGCCGGTCGCCGTGCCGAAGCCGGGTACGCGCGAAATCTTCGCCGATGTCGTCGGCGGCGTCTGCGAGACGGGCGATTATCTCGCCCTCGACCGCACCATGGCGGCCGTCGAAGCCGGCGATCTGCTGGCTGTGATGACGACCGGTGCTTATGGCGCGGTGCAGGGATCGAGCTACAACACGCGGCCGCTCGCGGCCGAAGTGCTGGTCAATGGCAGCGAGTTCGCCGTCATCCGCCCGCGCCAGACCTATGAGGATCTGATCGGCATGGACCAGCTTCCGGCCTGGCTCGACAAGTAGTCTCGCCGCCACGATCTGGCGGCAAAGATTGCGAAACTGCCGCGCAACGCCGATATAGGAGGGGAAATGACCAACACCGATGCATTTCCCCTCGATCCGCGCCAGATCCATGGCGCCGAGCCGCTGCGCCTCAGCGATCGCCAGATCGTGCTGATCTCGAAGGCGCTGGCCGAGCCGCGCCGCTATCAGATCCTCAAAGATCTCGGCGCCGCCGGTGCGCCTTTGGCGTGCAGCTGCGTCGTCCAGAACCAGCAGGTCAGCGCCGCCACCATTTCCCATCATCTGAAGGAACTGGAAACGGCGGGCCTGATCGAGATCGTGCGCGAGGGCAAGTTCGCCAGCCTCGTGCTGCAGCGCCCCGTGCTCGACGCCTATCTGGCCCAGCTCTCCCAAATCTGACAACCGACGCAAATATCGATCGCTCTCGCTCTTGTAACGATTAGACGATTATCTAAATGTCTAATCAACTCATACCAACAGGAGTGAATGAGTTGAGCAAATTGACAGGCAAGGTCGCGGTCGTAACGGGCGCATCGAAGGGTATCGGGGCAGGCATCGCCAAGGAGCTGGCCGCCGCCGGCGCTTCGGTCGTGGTCAACTACGCCTCCAGCAAGGAAGGCGCTGACCGCGTCGTGGCGGAGATCGAGAGCAAGGGCGGCAAAGCCGTGGCAGTCCAGGGCGACGTGTCGAAATCCGCCGACGTGACGCGTCTGTTCGCCGAGGCGAAGACGGCCTATGGCTCGCTCGACATCCTGGTGAACAATGCCGGCGTCTACCAGTTCGGCGCGCTCGAAGACGTCACCGAGGACGAGTTCCACCGGCAGTTCAACACCAACGTGCTCGGCCTCCTGCTGACCACCCAGGAAGGCGTGAAGCATTTCGGCGCCGAGGGCGGCAGCGTCATCAACATCGGCTCCACCATCAGCCAGCTGCCGATGCCGAATTCGTCGATCTACACCGCCACCAAGAGCGCGGTCGACGCCATCACCCACGTGCTCTCCAAGGAGCTGGCGGACAAGAACATCCGGGTCAATTCGATCAATCCGGGTGGCGTCGAGACGGAAGGCACGCGAACGGCCGGCGTGATCGGCAGCGATCTGGAGAAGCAGCTGATTGCCCAGACCCCGCTCGGCCGCATCGGACAGCCGGGCGATATCGGCACGATTGCCGTATTCCTCGCCTCGCCCGATTCCGGCTGGCTGACCGGCGAATTGCTGCTCGCCTCCGGCGGCATGCGCTAGAGCGAGGCGGATAACCGGTTCGCTGAAGACAACGCGACCGAGCAAAGCGCCAGAGCCGTTCAGCGTTGCCATGAAGCGCTGAACGGCTCTGGCATGTCCTGCCCGGCAAGCCCGCCGCGTCGGCCGGTCGTGCCGGAATGCCGATGCAACCCTTGCCTTAGGGGTCGCTCGTCCCAACTTCAGTTGCTACAGTAGCTGGGGCGGCGGGCATGACGGACAAAACGGAGCGGTGATGACCGAGCCCGCGGGCAAGACTGCGGACACGAAAACGGGGCCGGATCTTCCGGCTTCGTTGGAATCGGCTGCGTTTCAGCGGATCGCCAAGGCGGTCGGCCGCGCGCGGCTGGTGCTGATCTGGGAATCCGCCTGGCCGCGCATAGTCCCCATCCTTTGCCTCGGCGGCCTGTTCCTCGCCTTTTCCTGGCTCGGCCTCTGGTCGCGACTGCCCGATCCGCTCCGCTATGGCGCGTTGGCGCTGTTCGGCATCGTCTATGTCGGGCTGATCCTGCGCCTCGGGCGGATGACTGTGCCGACCCAGGACGAAGCGCTGGCGCGGGTGGCGCGCGAAAGCGCCATGGAGCATCGCCCGGCCACCGCCTTTGGCGACCGCCTGTCACAGCCGAGCCGCGATCCGCTGACGCAATCGCTCTGGCGCGCCCATCGCTGGCGCCTGATGGAAAAGCTCGACCATCTTTCCGCCGGCCTGCCCTCTCCCGGCATGAATGCGCGCGATCCCTATGCGCTGCGCTTCCTGCTGCCGCTGGTGCTGCTCGTCGCCTTCCTGATGGCTGGCCCCGATCGTCTCGACCGCATCGCCGACGCCATCCGGCCGGGAGCCTCGGCCGTGGAAGCGCCGCCGCGCATCGATGCGTGGGTGACGCCGCCGGCCTATACGAGCCGGCCGCCGATCTTCCTGACCGGCGATGCCGCGCGGCCCGGAAGCCTCGACCCCAACGCTGCCGTCCGCGTGCCGCAAGGCTCCGTCGTGACGCTCCGGATGCCCGTGGAGCCGGATCTCACCGCCACGGCGGTGGCGACGGCAGGCCAGGTCCTTGCCTTCGATGCCCCCATTGCCAAGAACGCGGGCACAGCTTCGAGCCCGGCCCCGGCTACCGCCGATGTGGCGCCGCCGGAAGAGCGCAAGCTGACGCTTTCGACCGATAGCTCCCTGAATGTGGCGCGCGGCGGCCGCGCGCTGCTGTCCTGGACTTTCGCGGTGACGCCGGACGAACCTCCAAAGATCGAGCTGACGCGCGATCCCTCCGCCACCCGGAGCGGCGCTCTGTCGCTCGCCTATTCGCTCCAGGATGACTACGGCGTGGTTTCGGCCGCCGGCACGATCTCGCCCCTCGATGAAGGCTCGACCAGCGCCCGCCCGCTTGTGGCCGCGCCGGATCTGCCGCTCAACCTGCCGCGCCAGCGCATGCGCGAGGGCAATGGCGAGACGATCCGCGACCTCTCCGCTCATCCCTGGGCCGGTGCCAAGGTGAAGATGCGGCTGACCGCCACCGACGAAGCCGGACAATCGGGCGAAAGCCCGCCGATCGAGTTCACGCTGCCGATGCGTAGCTTCAACAATCCGATCGCCCGCGCCGTGGTCGAGCAGCGCCGCCTGCTGGCGCTCGACGCCAACAAGGCGCCGGCCGTCGCCATGGCCATCGATTTCATCACGCTCTATCCGGACAAGTTAAAGACCAACGGCCCCTATGTCGCGCTGCGGGCCGCCTATCACAGGCTGACCGGCGCTCGCACCGACGCCGAACTGGTCGAGACGGTCGATTTCCTGTGGCAGATCGCGCTGGGCATCGAGGATGGCGACCTGTCGCTGGCGGCTCAGGATCTGCGCGCCGCGCAGGAAGCCTTGCGCAAGGCGATCGAGAGCAACGCCTCCGACGCAGAGCTTGAAAAGGCGATGCAGGACCTGCGCGAGGCGATGAACCAGTATCTGGAAGCGCTGGCGAAGGATGCCGCGCGCAATCCGCAGGCAAACCAGCAGCCGATGGACCCGAACACGCGGGTACTCCGGTCCGAAGACCTGCAGAAGATGATGGATCAGATCGAGAATCTGGCCAAGACCGGCTCCCGCGACGCGGCCCAGCAGATGCTGAGCGAGTTGCAGCAGATGATGGAAAATCTCGAGGCGAGCCGTTCGCAGCAGAGCCAGGAAGGCCAGAATGGCGAGATGAACCAGGCTCTCGACAAGCTTGGTGACATGATCCGCCGTCAGCAGCAGCTGATGGACAAGACCTTCAAGATGGATCCGGACACCGATGGCAGCGGCGCCGAGGCGCAGCCGATGACGCCGGAGGAACGCCAGCAGGCGCTGAAGGAACTGCGCGAGGGCCAGCAGGGCCTGCAGAAGATGCTGCGGGAACTGCAGGAGACGATGAAGCAGCAGGGCATGCAGCCGGACGGCAAGCTCGGCCAGGCCGACCGTTCGATGGGCGACGCGGCCGAACAGCTTGGCGAAGGTGCACCTGGGCAGGCCGTAGGCCCGCAGGGCGAGGCGCTGCAGGCGCTGCGCGAGGGCGCCCGTAGCCTCGCCGACCAGATGGCCCGCCAAAACGGCACCGGCAGCCGCCAGGGCGGTCCTATGCCGGGCCAGGACCCGCTCGGCCGCCAGCAGCAGGGCCGCGGCACCGATCTCGGCTCATCGGTGAAGGTGCCGGACGCGATCGACACCCAGCGCGCCCGCGAGATCCTCGACATGATCCGCAAGCGCCTCGGCGACCCGTCACGACCGCTGATCGAGCGGGATTATCTGGAGCGGCTGCTGGAACGGTATTGAGGGCCGTTTCGGCCAACTAAGCGCCGCCGAGCATCCTACCTCGCCGTCATCCCGGGCTTGACCCGGGATCCATTCAGCCGTGGCGATAGACGCGGGGAATCCCCAGAACCCGGCTGCATGGATTCCGGATCTCCGCTTCGCTGCGTCCGGGATGACGGCAGAGTCTTTGCCAAGCGCCGTTCGTAGTTCGAGACGCGGCCTGCGGCCGCTCCTCACGGAAGAACTGGATGGAAACAATGAGGCCTGCAACATGCTGAGGCGCCCTGAAAGGGCGTCTCGAAGCACGCACGCGGCAAGGAGCCGGGTGAGGGCCTCCCCCTAGGCGACGGCAGCCCGGAGATTATTCGCGTTTAGGGCGCACTTGACCATGTGGCGGATCTCGGCCAGCGAAAACGGCTTCGTCACCACGTCGTAGACCAGCTCCGCCAGCCCGTCGGCGCGCTCGCGCTGATCGGCAAAGCCGGTCATCATCAGGATGGTGAGGTCGCGATATTGAGCGGCGACGGCGTGCGTCAGCGCGATGCCGTCCATAATCGGCATCTTGATGTCGGTGAGCAGCAGGTCGAACTCGCCCTTTTCGCGGATCAGCACGTCGAGGGCGTCTTCGCCATCTTCCGCCGTCAGCACGTCATGACCGTCCATCATCAGCGCTCGCGATACGAACATCCGCACTGCGTCGTCGTCTTCGGTCACCAGAATGCGCGCCATCAGGTCCATTCCCAGAGCATGATCTCCCGGAAAAACGCTGCCCGGATCGGATCATCAATCAAACAATCAGACCGGGATCATCGCCCATTCCCCTAAACAGATTGTGACCTCGCGCGGGAAACCGGCAAATCAAAACGGGACAGGCGCGCCGATGACCGACGCGCCTGTCCAAAAAACCGTGAAGAACCCGCTGGCTGGTGGTCGCGCCTTCTTCGCGCGAACCATTAGCCGCTTCGCTTGAAAACGCTTCAGTCGGCGTCTTCGACGACACCGACGAAGGGCAATTCGCGGAACGCATGCGCGACGTCCATGCCGTAGCCGACGACGAACAGGTCGGGGCAAACAAAGCCGACATGCTCGGCGGTGATGTCGGTGACGCGCTTGCCGGGCTTGTCGAGCAGCACGGCGATGCCGACCCGGGCAGCGCCCCGCTCCTGCATCAGCTTGCGGGCGAAATCGAGCGTGCGGCCGGATTCGAGGATGTCGTCGACCAGAAGAACGTCGCGGCCGGCGACTTCGCTCTCGATGTCCTTGACCACGCGCACCGTGCCGGCGGAGGTCGTGCCGGTGCCGTAGCTCGACAGCGAGATGAATTCGACCTCGGGCGCCATGCCGGCGTCGTGCAGGGCGCGAATCAGGTCGGCGGCAAAGACGAAGCTGCCCTTCAGGATCGAGATGACGAGCAGGTCGCGATAGCCGGAAGCGGCGATCTCGGTGGCAAGCTCGGCGTTGCGCGCAGCGATGGCGGGAATGTCGTAGAGGACCCGGATCGACCGGCCACGGACAACTGGCATCAATTCTTCCTTCGTTGGCGGGCATCGGTGGCGCCGGGGAACGGATCTTCTCCGCTCCGCCCCACGCCGTCTCAAGCACCCGGCCGGGCAAGCAAGCCCGGGAAAGCAGTTCTCTTAGTCGCGCAACGCCCGAATGTCACCGAAAACGCGCGAAAACGAGCGGAATCCTGCTGATTTCTCGCGATTTGTCGCAGACGGCGCAGCGTCCGTCTGGATTGGCCGGGGTGAGAGGCGCCGAAATCGCCGCCCAGCCGGATAGATTTGCCGCCTCTCCGCGGCCTTGCGTGCCGCTGCTTTGCCTTGATCGGATGTCATATGCGGGCAGAACCGCCCAGGCATCCGGGCATCGCTAACAACTCGTTAACGCTGATCCCGGCAAGCTGTGCGAATCGCTCGACGCGTCAACGCGGCGGCGTCCAACGCGCCGTTTGGCGGCCACGCCACGACAGAGAGAGCGGAAACAGGAATAACACGGTGATCCGCTTCGAAAATGTCGGCCTGCGTTATGGAATGGGTGCCGAGGTTCTTCGCGACCTCTCCTTCCAGATCGCGCCAAAATCCTTCCAGTTCCTGACCGGACCATCGGGTGCGGGCAAATCGACGTTGCTGCGCCTGCTGTGCCTGTCGCTGAAGCCGACGCGCGGTTTAATCACCGTGTTCGACCGCGATGTGGTGACGCTGCCGAAGGAAGATCTGCCGTCGCTGCGCCGGCGCGTCGGCGTCGTGTTCCAGGATTTTCGCCTGCTCGACCACCTGACCACCTTCGAGAATGTCGCGCTGCCGCTGCGCGTGCTCGGCCGCGAGGAATCGAGCTATCGCGCCGACGTCATCGAACTTCTGAAGTGGGTCGGCCTCGGCGACCGCGTCCAGGCCCTGCCGCCGATCCTTTCGGGCGGCGAGAAGCAGCGCGCGGCCATCGCGCGGGCGCTGATCGGCCAGCCGGAAATCCTGCTCGCCGACGAGCCGACCGGCAATGTCGATCCGCCGCTCGCCAAGCGCCTACTGCGCCTTTTCGTCGAGCTGAACCGGCTCGGCACCTCGGTCGTCATCGCCACCCACGATATCGGCCTGATGAACCAGTTCGATGCCCGCCGCCTCGTGCTGCATGAAGGACGGCTTTCCATCTATGAGTGACCGCGCCATCAAAGGCCCAGGCCTGTTCAGCCGGATGATCGGCGCGATCCTCCCGTCGCGGCGCTCACGCAGCGGCACGCCGGTTTCGGCGCCGATCGTGCCGGCGCAGTCGATCGCCGGCAAATCGCTGATGATCGTCATCGCCATCATGAGCTTCCTCGCCTGCCTGACGCTGGGCGCCGTAACGCTGGTGCGCGACGCCTCGCTCGGCTGGCAAGCAGACATCGTGCGCGAGATCACCATCCAGGTGCGTCCGGTCGACGACATCGATACCAATGCCGAGGCCCAAAAGGCCGCGACCATCGCCGCCTCGATGCCGGGCGTCGCCCAGGCCCGCGTGCTGGAAGACTGGGAAAACGCCAAGCTGCTGGAACCCTGGCTCGGCAGCGGCCTCGATGTCAGCGACCTGCCGATCCCGCATCTGATCGTCGTCGAATTGGCCGATCCGGACGCCGTGGACCTGATCGCGCTCGCCTCCCGCCTCGACAAGGAGGTGAAGGGCGCCAGCCTCGACGATCACCGCAACTGGACGGACCGGCTGAAAACCATGGCCAACGCCACGGTGATCATCGGCGTCTCGATCCTCGGCCTTGTCTTCGTCGCCACGGTGCTCTCGGTCGTTTTCGCCACGCGCGGCGCCATGGCCTCGAACCGTGACATCGTTTCGGTGCTGCACTATGTCGGCGCCGAGGCCAACTTCATCGCGCGCGAATTCCAGCGCCACTTCCTGTTTCTCGGCCTGAAGGGCGGGCTGCTCGGCGCTTCGGGCGCCGCGGTGCTTTTCGCGGTGCTTTCCTTCTTCATCGGCCGCTCGATCGCGACGCCCGAGGGCGATCAGGTTTCCGCCCTGTTCGGCCGCTTCGCCATCGGCCCGACCGGCTATCTCGGTGCGCTGGTAATCGCGCTGCTGATCGGCGTCATGACCGCGATCACCTCGCGACTCACCGTTTACCGACACCTGGCCTCGATCGAATGACCGGCGGCGCGCCCTCATCCCGTTCAATCGGCCGTCACGATGGCGTGAATTCCGCCCACTCTTGGCCGCAATCGGCTCGCATTCTGACGGGCATGAGTGACGCGGCCCAAACCGATCTGGATATTGGCCGACGGAATTTTGCCGGCGCATCGTCGCGCGGCCGCTCGCGCACGCCCCTGCCGGCTCCCGGCCGTCGCCCCCTGATCACCGTTCTTTTGCTGCTGGCGATCGCCGGTTCGCTAGCGGGAATCGATTTCGCCCGATTCGCCCGTCAGGTGGCCAGCACCAGCCCGCCCACCGACGTCACCGCCGAAGGCATCGTGGCGCTCACCGGCGGCACCGCGCGCATTGACGGCGCGCTGGCGCTGCTGAAGGACAATCGCGCCGAAAAACTGCTGATATCAGGCGTGAATCCGGCCGTTGGCCGCCAGGATATCGCCCGCGCGGTCGAGCGCGCCGAGAGCGCCGTGCTCGACCAGCGCGTCGATCTGGGACACGCGGCGCGTGACACGATCGGCAATGCGGACGAGACGCGGGCATGGGTCGAGAAGATGGGCATCCACTCGCTGATCATCGTTACCAGCGACTACCACATGCCCCGCAGCATGGTGGAACTGGGCCGCGCGATGCCCGACGTGCGACTGATTCCCTACCCGGTTTCGAACAAACAGCTCGAAATGGATCGCTGGTGGCGACACCCCACATCAGTAAAGCTTCTCCTGCGCGAATACCTGAAGTATACGCTCGCTCGTGCGCGGCTCGCCTTCGAGACGCCGCGAGGGGAAAGCGTGACCGCGATTGCCGCGGATACGCATACCCACGCGACAGGAGGCGGGGTCCTGCGCTGACGCCGTATTTTTCGACGCCGACGTAGAACCGCACCATGCTGATCCTTCGTTCACTGCTCTTTCAGGCCGCGTTCTATCTGATCATGGCGATCATCCTCGCCGTGACGCTTCCGTTTTTCTTTTTTCTGCCGCATCGCGCCGCCATCGCCGTGGTCAAGTTCTGGACCGCCTCGTCAATGTGGGCGCTGCGCGTTTTCGCCGGCACGAAGATCGAAGTTCGCGGAAGAGAGAAGTTGCCGAAGGGCGGCGGTCTGATCGCGCCAAAACACCAATCGGCCTTCGAGACGATGGCGTTGTTCCATATGCTCGACGACCCGACCTATGTGATGAAGCGGCAGCTGATGTGGATCCCGCTTTTCGGCTGGTACACATGGAAGGCCGGCATGATCCCGGTCGACCGCGCCGGCGGCTCCAAGGCGCTGCGCAAGCTGGCCGCCGATTCGAAGGAAGCCGTCCAGGAGGGCCGCCAGGTCATCCTGTTTCCGGAAGGCACCCGCCGCACGGCCGGTTCGCCGCCGGATTACAAGTTCGGCATCATCCACCTCTATCGCGAGCTGAAGGTGCCGGTGGTGCCGATCGCGATGAATTCCGGCCTGTATTGGCCGCGTTCGAGCTTCTTCCGCTTCCCCGGCACCATCGTCATCGACGTCCTCGACCCGATCCCGCCCGGCCTCGATTCGAAGACCTTCCTGGCGACGCTGATCAACGTCCTGGAACCGGCGACGGACAAGCTGCTGCTCGAAGCAGCCGAGGGCCCCAACCCGCCGCCGCTGCCGCCGGAAGCGGCTTCCCGCATCGATACGATCCGGGCAAGCGAATCAGCCTAGGCCCTTGGCTCAGGCGGCCGGCGCTGCCAGGAGCTGTTCGGCCAGCCATTCGAGATCGGCATCCTCGATATTGAGGCTGGCGAGATGCTCCGCCGTGGCGAGCACATAGTCCCGATTGCTGCCCGCTTGCCCTACGCTGTCGCTCACCTGCGCCAGCACAGCGGCGCGCGAGAGATCGCCGGCATATTGCGGGTGGTCGCGGTCGACGACATAGGTGGTGGCCCGCACATAGTCGCGCGCCGGCCGCTCAAGCCGGATGTCGCGCTCGACTTCGAGATACGAGTTCGTCACCAGCTCGCGCTCGCGCAGATAGGCGAGGACAGCGTCCCGTTCGGCCTCCGCCACGCGAAACGCCATGCCCCGGCACGAGCCGCCCCGATCGAGGCCCAGCACCAGCCCCGGATGTTCCCGCGTTCCCCGATAGATGTAGGACTGGACACAAAAGGCGCGCCGCTCGCCTTCCAGATGCGCCGGAAAAGCCTCCTCAAACGGGAAGCCCGGCCGCCACATCAGCGAGCCATAGCCAAAGACCCAGAAATCGGACATGAGTGCGTCCTCGAAAAGACTGATAGTCACCGCGTAACAGCCGCCGCCCGCCACATCAACGGAGGAAACGGATGATCGAACCGGCCAAGACGAACGCAACCGCCCAAACGGACGCGAAGCACCGGTCCCGTTCCGTCGGACGCAAGTTCAAGTTCGTCATCGTCGCCGCCGTGCTGCTCTGCGCGCTGTGGGCCGGCGGCTGGTTCTGGGCCAACCGGATCGCGACGGAACGAATCGCCGCCATGAAGGCCGATTTCATCGCCGAGGGCGGCGTCATCGGTTGCACGGCGGATCAACTCGGCGGCTTCCCGTTCAAATTCTCCATCGATTGCACGCCGGCTTCGCTGGAGCTGCCGGCGCGCGGGTTCTCGGCCAGCGTCGGCGCGCTCGAGGCGATCGCGCTCATCTACAATCCCGGCCACGTACTCGCCTCCCTGCGGGGGCCGCTCGAGCTACAGGCGCAGATGGCCCAGGGGCTCGGCCCAATCGACGTCGAGGCCAATTGGAGTTCGCTGGAAACCAGCGTTCGTGTCGGCACTTCGCGGCTGAAGCGCTTTTCCGCCGTCGCCGACGACCTGACCAGCACGATCAGCGCCCCGGCCGATCCGCGGATCCCGACCGCGGCGCGGGCAAAGCATGCCGAGTTGCATCTGCTGCAGAATGACAGCGACGCCACCGCGCTCGATCTCGCCACCACCGTCGACGGCTTCGCCGCCACCATCCCAGGCGCGCCGACCTTGCCCGACCTTTCTGCCAAGCTCTACGCCATCCTGCCCGGCGCGCTGCCGGAACTGCGCGACCGCCATGTCGATCCGCTGCCCGCGTGGCTGGCTGCCGGCGGCCAGGTCAAGCTCGGCCAGCTCAGCATCGATATCGGCGGCTTCCTGGCGAATGCCAGCGGCGATCTCACGGTCGCCCGCGACGGCGTGATCTCCGGCAGGGTCGCTATCCGCGTCGACCAGTTGGAAAAGCTTCCCGATCTCGCCGAGACGATCCATCCCGGCAGCCGCAACCGCGTCGCGCAGATCCTCGGCCCGCTCTCGGCCTTCCTGAAGCCGGTCCAGGTCGACGGCAAGACCTGGCGCGAGACGACGCTGACGATCAAGAACGGCAGGGTCTCGGCTGGCTTCATCCCGCTCGGCCGGCTGCCACCGCTGAAGCTTGGCAATGCCGCCGGGATTGCCGGCAGCTGACCGGGTCTGGCGCGCGGCTTGCTTGCCGCTCCCGGCATGACGAGCAATCCGGAGATATACCGCATGAATGACCGGCCCCAGCGAACCGAAGGCCCGTTGCGGCTGATGGTGATCAATCCGAACACCTCGGAGGCGATCACCGCCAGGCTGCGCGCGCTGGCCGAGGACGAAGCCGGCGCGGATGTCACCGTCTCCGCCGTCACCGCCCGCTTCGGCGCGCCGTATATTTCCGACCGGGCCGGCGCCGCGATCGCCGCCGATGCCGTGCTGGATGTCGCCATGGCCGAGCTGCAGGACGGTGCGGAGGCTGATGCGATCGTCATCGCCTGCTTCGGCGACCCCGGCCTCGACGCGCTGCAGGGCGGCTTCCCCGGCCCCGTGGTCGGCTTCGCCGAGGCAGGCCTTCGCGCCGCGGCGGCCGAGCCGGGCCCGTTCATGGTCGCCACCAATGGCGAAGCCTGGTGCGACATGCTCGCCGAACTGGCGACGACGATCGGCCTCTCCGACCGGATCTCCAGCTTCCTGTCGATCGGCGATGCGGCGGCGCGCGATGCCGAACTGTGCCGCGCCGTGATCACGGAAGAGGCAGAACGGACGGGCGCCGCCCGCGTCGTGCTCGGTGGCGCCGGTCTGATCCCGATTCTGGCCGATGTCGGCAGGGATTTGCCGTTGCCACTGGTCGACCCGCATCGGGCGGCGATCCGCAAGGCGATCGAACTGGCGCGGGCGGGCTAGTCCGTCACCGGCGGTCTTGCCGGTCCCTCTGCCCGAGGGTGATCTCGCGATGCCGCCATCAACCTCGGCCGTCATCCCGGCGGAGGCCGGGATCCAGACACTCCGGCCCATGGCGAAAGGCGAGGCTACGTCTTGCCGGGACGGTGCTTATGGGCCCCGGCCTCCGCCGGGGCGACGGCCGTGCCAAAACCCTTGGAGACAGCGCGCACCCATGATCCGGGGTGAAGCAGATCGAACCCTAAGCCTTCGTATGGTCCCGGCGGCCGAAATCGGGCGCGGCCGTGTCCTGGCCGATGGCGACGATCGAACGGCGGATGGCGCGCGTGCGGGTAAACAGCTCGAACAGCGTGTCGCCGTCGCCGTTGCGGATTGCCCGCGTCAGCGTCGCCAGATCCTCGTTGAAGCGGCCGAGCATCTCCAGGACGGCCTCCTTGTTGTTGAGGAAGACGTCGCGCCACATCGTCGGATCGGACGCCGCGATACGGGTAAAATCGCGAAAACCCGAGGCCGAGAATTTCAGCACTTCCGAGCGGATGCCCGATTCGAGATCCGAAGCCGTACCGACGATGTTGTAGGCGATCAGGTGCGGCAAATGGCTGGTAATCGCCAGCACCAGATCGTGATGCTCCGCGCTCATCGCCTCGACATTGGCGCCCAGCGCCCGCCAGAACGCCATCAGCTTTTCGACGGCGGCGGGATCGACGGTCTCGGCCGGGGTCAGCACGCACCAGCGGTTCTGGAACAGATCGACGAGACCGGCATCCGGTCCCGAATGCTCGGTGCCGGCGAGCGGATGGCCCGGGATGAAGTGTACGGCGGACGGCAGATGCGGCGCCATCGCCTTCATCACTGATGCCTTGACCGAGCCGACATCGGAAACGATCGCGCCGGCTTTCAGATGCGGCCCGATCAGTTTTGCGACGTCGCCCGACGCGCCAACCGGCACGCAGACGATGACCAGATCGGCATCGCGCACGGCGTCGGCAGCGTCTGCGAAGTAGACATCGCCAAGACCCAGCTGCTCGGCGCGCGCGAGCGTCGCCGGGCTGCGGGTCGAGATGGCAATCTCCCCCACGACGCCTGCGCGGCGCGCCGCGAGCGCGATCGAGGCGCCGATATGGCCGATGCCGACAAGGGCCAGCTTGTTAAAGAGGGGATCCGACATCAGCGCGCCGTCCGGTGCAGGAAGTCGCGTAGCGCCGCGATGGCGGCCTCGTTCGCCTCGGCCGAGCCGATGGTCATCCGCAGCGCGTTAGGCAGGTGATAGCTGGTCATCGCGCGCAAAATGATGCCGTGCGAAACGAGATAATCGTCGGCGTCGCTGGCGCGACGGCCCTTCTCTTCCGGGAAGTGGATCAGCACGAAGTTGGCGACGCTCGGCGTCACGTCGAGGCCGAGCGAACGGATGCCTTCGGTGACGCGCGGCAGCCATTCCTCGTTGTGGGCGATCGCCGCGTCGATATGGGCACGATCCCTGAGCGCCGCGATGCCGGCGGCCATTGCCGGGGCGGAAACGTTGAACGGCCCGCGAATGCGATTCAGCGCCTCGATCACCTCGGCCGGGCCATAGCCCCAGCCAAGCCGAACGCCCGCGAGCCCAAAAATCTTCGAGAAGGTGCGCGTCATCAGCACGTTCGGCGCGGTGCCGGCGAGTTCGATGCCGCTCTCATAGTCGTTGCGGCGGACATATTCGGAATAGGCCGCGTCGAGCACGAGCAGCACGCGCGACGGCAGCGCCGCGTGCAGGCGGCGGATCTCGCTGAACGGCAGATAGGTACCGGTCGGGTTGTTCGGGTTAGCGACGAAGACGATTCGGGTCTTGTCCGTCACCAGCTCCAGAATGCCGTCGACATAGGCCGTCAGATCCTTTTCCGGAGCGACGACGGGCGTGGCGCCGGCGCCCTGGATCATGATCGGATAGACGTTGAAGCCGTGCTTCGAATAGATCGCCTCGTCGCCCGGTCCCAGATAGACGTGGCTGGCCATGGCGAGGACATCGTCCGAGCCGTTGCCGCAGATGATGCGCGACGCGTTGATGCCATAGGCGTCGGCGATGGCGGTGCGAAGTTCCGCCGCCGATCCGTCCGGATAGATCTCGAGCTTGGCGGCCGTCGCCTGATAGGCGGCGATGGCGGCCGGGCTTGGCCCGAGCGGCGTCTCGTTCGAGGAGAGCTTGTAGAGCTTCGATCCGCCGGTCGCCTTCGAACGGCCCGGCACATAGGGGGCGATGTCGAGAATTCCGGCGCGCGGCACGGGCCGGTCGGCGGGCTTGGTGTCGACGATCTTGTCCGACTTGTTCATCACGAAACTCCCGCCTCTTCGTCGAGGCGCTCATAGAGAACTGGATTGGCGTCGATATCGCCGATGGCGATGCCGCGCGACAGCGCGCCGACGCGCGCCACATCCTCGAAACCGGCATGCGCCGCCAGCGCGGCCACGGCCGTGCCGACCGGCAGCGCGATCAGCTTTTCATCGCCCGCTTCCGCCAGCACGGCACCGCCGGCAGCGACGATCGCCGGCCAGGGATCCTTGCCGATCGCCGTCACGGCGAAAAGGTCGAGATCGGGCGGCGTCGGATCGGCAAGCTCTGGCGCGATGACGAAGGCGGCATGTTCGGCCGGGCGGCCCGCGATGCGGATATAGGGCGACATCGCCATGATGCGGGGCGCGGACGGACGCCCGAGCGCCCGCCACCAGGCGCCCGCGGAAGCCGGCTGGTTGGCCGAGACCAGGCCGAGATCGGTCCCGGTCTCGCGAATATGGGTGATCGTCTCCGCCGCGTCGGCATAGCCGTGTAGCGCCACGGTGAAGCCGAACAGGAAGCGGGCCGTGTCGCGCAGCGCATCGCGGTCGACGCCCTGGTCGATCGACACATCGAAGCGCGCCTGCATGCGCGTGAACGTCGTGATGATCTCGCGCCAGATATGCTCGACGGTCCAGAGCGGCAGCCGGCCCTCATGGCGAGCCACCAGCCGGCGCATCATGTCGGCCTCGCGACCGGGGCGGAACGCAGCGCCGGGCCGGCTCGTGCCCTTGACCTTGATCAGCGTGTCGATGGCCTGACCGCGCTCGACCAGGCAGCGATGCATCTCGGCATCCAGCTCGTCGATGGTTTGCCGGATGCGGGCGAGTGTCGCCGCATCTGCTTCGTTGGCAGAATTTTTTGTCACGGTCGAGACCATCGTGGATCGGCTCTTGGCGGGAAAGACAAAGGCCGCGCCAAGGCGGCCGGCGGCGGCCGATTCATAGGGAAGCCCACGGGCAAAATCAAAGAAAACATTGGGCAAGCCCAAACGCAAAATCAAAGAAAACAATGCAGATTGCAACGCGCTTGCGCCCGAAGACGGCAGCCCGACACCCAGCCTAGCCCGGCGGCGCCAGCGCGGGGCGGAAGGCGGGTTGGCGCCGGCGAGGGTTGCGGGCGGGCAGGCCCTGATAGACCAGCTTGGTCGCCTCGACGATCTGGACACCGGCAAAGCCCGGCCAAAGCACTTCGCCGGTTCGTTCCCAGCCCCGGCCGCTATGCATCATCATCCGCCCGGCGAAAGGCGGCGCGAACAGCGCGCCGCTCCAGGCCGTCTCGCTGAATTCCGTGTTGCGCAGCAGGGTCGAAAGCTGGCCTCGGCTGAACGGCCTTCCATAGCCGAACGGCGTGCGCTCGACCCGCGCCCAGATCCCGCGCCGGTTCGGCACGACGACGATCATCTTGCCGCCAGGCACCAGCACCCGCCAAAGCTCGCGCAGTGTTTCTCGCGCGTTGAACGCGGTTTCGAGGCAATGGATGACGAGGATGCGATCGATCGACGAATCGGTCAGCGGCAGTTCGTCCTCGACGACCAGCGCCGCGAGATTGCCGCCGCCCGATGGCCAACTCATGACGCCCTGCGCCGCCGGCATGAAATTCAGAACCCGCTCCGCCTGGGGCACGAACGGCTCCAGATAGGGCGTGGCATAGCCGATGCCGAGCACGCGGTCGCCGGTGACGCGCGGCCAGAGCGCGGCCAGCCTCGTCGCCACGAGCCCCCGCGCAACACCGCCCAGCCTCTCGGTGTAGAAACTCGCGAGATCGAGCACGTCTGGCGTCAGCGTACGGCCTTGTTCCAAACGCGATCTCCCCTGTCGATGTCGGCGCGACGATGTTAGGTAACGATCCGAACCCGCGCCACCCCATCCATACGCCCATATTGGAGTTCGTCATGGCTCTCGCAATCTTCCAGTTCCCCTGCCTCAGCGACAATTACGGCGTGCTGATCCACGACGAGGCCTCCGGCCGCACCGCGTCGATCGACGCGCCGGACGCTGCCGCCGTCACCGCCGCCCTCGCCCAGACGGGCTGGAACCTGACCGAAATCCTCACGACGCATCACCATCCCGATCATACGGACGGCAATCTGGCGCTGAAGGAAGCGACGGGCTGCACCATCGTCGGGCCGAGCTACGAAGCCGCGAAGATCCCCGGCATCGACCGCGAACTCACCGAAGGCGACGTCTATGATTTCGCCGGCCATCCGGTACATGTGATCTGGACGCCGGGCCATACGCTCGGCCACATCGCCTTCTTCCTGCCGGAAGACGGCGTCGCCTTTGCCGGCGACACGATGTTCGCGCTCGGCTGCGGCCGCGTCTTCGAAGGCACGCTGCTGCAGATGTGGGAATCGCTGCAGAAGCTCGCCGCACTGCCGGACGAGACGGTCGTCTATTGCGGCCACGAATATACCGAATCGAACCTGCGCTTCGCCCTGACCATCGATCCCGCCAACGAGGCGCTGATCGCGCGCGGCGAGGAAATCAAGAAGCTCCGCGCCGCCGGCAAGCCGACCGTGCCGACCACCATCGCCGCCGAAAAGGCCACCAGCCCCTATCTGCGCGCCAGTGATCCCGCGGTGAAGGCAACGATGAAGATGGTCGATGCCTCGGCTGCCGACGTCTTCGCCGCCATCCGCACCGCCAAGGACAATTTCAAGTGAGTTCGGCCGAGGACATCATCCGCCAGCTTGAACTGGTCCCCCATCCCGAGGGCGGCTTCTATCGCCGCACCTTCGAGGACACCGTCACCCATGGCGGGCGACCGGCCTCGACGGCGATTTACTACCTGCTCGCTTCGGGCATGACATCGCACTGGCACCGGATCGATGCGATCGAAGTCTGGCATTATTATGCCGGCGCGCCGATCGCGCTGTCGCTCTCGCAAGATGGCGGCACGACCGAAACCTACCGGCTCGGACCCGATCTGCTGGGCGGCGAACAGCCGCAGGTCATCGTTCCGACAGGCTGGTGGCAGGCGGCGAAGAGCCTTGGCGAATGGACGCTGGTCGGCTGCACCGTGGCCCCGGGCTTCCGTTTCGAGGGCTTCGAGCTGGCCGCGCCGGATTGGGCGCCCCTCGATCAGCCGGAGCGATACTGAGGGGACGAACCCGCCATTCTTCGTGCGAAGTGCCGAAGCGGCATCGCCAAATCGGAGATCGCCCGCTAAGGTGCCGTCGTCGTTGGGGCAACGGCTTGTATCTGCGATTGGACGGAGGGGGAAAACGTTGTTATACCGCAGGAATAGGTCATGACGGCCCCAATCAAGAGCGTTCTCTTCGTTGACTACGACAGTCTCTATCTGAGCCTGCGGGCCCGCGACCCCGGCATGGCGCGTCGTTTTGCGCTGCGCCCCGGTGTCTGGCTCGAGGCGATTGAGGCCGGATTGCTGCTGGAGCCACGCGGCGAGGAAGCCACGCGACGCCGCATCCTGATGCGGCGCTGCTATGCCGATCCGACGCTGCTCGGCAAGGCGCGCACGGCCTTCACCGGCCAGGGCTTCCAGATCGTCGATTGCCCGCCCCTGCCCGGTCGCGAGCGCAACTCGGCCGAGATCCACATGGTTCTCGACACCATCGATGCGCTGGCGCACCAGACCGGCTTTGAAGAATTCATCCTGCTGTCGGCCGATTCGGACCTGACGCCGGTGATCTACCGGCTGCGTTCCTACAATCGCGCCACGACGATCTACACCACGCTCACCACCTCGGCCGGCTATCGTGCCATCGCCGATGGCGTGCTCGACGAGCAGGCTTTGATCACGCTGCTGGCGCCGACGGCCGATGCCGAATCGCCCGAGGCGACGGAAGACGCGGAAGAGGAAAACGCGCAGGTCCGCGCCAATGGCGGCGAGCGCGACAGCCTCGCGGGCCTCGCCCGCCGTGTCCACCAGGCAACCAACGTTCCGCTGTTTTCGCCCCGCGTCTATAGCGAGCTGTTCCGGGCCCTGACCCGGGAAGTCTCCGAAAACGGCTATCATTTCCAGACGACGGCCGAAAATGTCGCCGCCCGGCTCACGGCCCACGGCCGCAATGCCTCGCGCCGGCAGATCGCCTTCGTGGTCAAGGGACTGGCCCTGAAGGGGCACATCTTCTCGACCAGCGACAGCCCGGAAAAGCTGGCGGAAGCGTTCAAGGAGCAAGTGCTCTATCTGGCGCGCAATGCCGGTGTCGAAATCAACGAGAGCATGGAAAGCCTGATCGACACCTGGATCGTCGGCCGCGAGGCCGCCCCAGCGATCGCCGCTCTGCCGCCACCCACGCCGACCCCGGAACCGCCGGTCGCCACGGCGGCACCCGAGCGTGCCGCGGCCCGGCCGATCCCGTCGGCGCCGGCCATGCCCGGTGCCGGTTCGGGAACAGCGCCAGCGTGGCCACGTCCGGCCGTCGCGCGCCCTGACGCGCCGCAGCCCTCGCCACAGAGGGTCGAACCCACGCAGCCTCAGGCGCCGCAGCCCGCGCCGCGCGAAGCACGGCCGATCAGCCTGCAGCCGATCTCGGCGACGATGCCGCAGCCGGTCCGACCGATCCAGGTCCATGCGATCGCCGAGCCTTCGCCGCAGCCTGTCGCGCCCCCGGCTGTCGAGGCTGCTCCCGTCGAGCGCGCCCCTCGGCCCGCGATCCCGCCGGCAGCGCCGGTTCTCTCCGCGCCTCCGCAGGCACCGCCGCCGCAGGCAGCCATCCGCGCCGAAGCCCAGATCGACGCCCCGCAGCCGGCATCGCCGTTGCGCCGGACGCAGGTCGATCCCGAATCGCTTCTGGCGGAAATTTCGTCCAGCCAGCCGGCGCCCCGCGCCAACATCGCCCCGCCGCGCGCCCGCGCGCCAAAGCCTTTCCAGCCGGAAGCGGCCGTCGAGCCGGCTCCCACGCCCAACCCGATTCGCCCGCCCGCGCCGCGTAGCTCGGCCGGTACCGCTGTGGTCATGCGCCCGCCCGCGCGGCGCATCGCCGTCACCACGTCCAACGATACGTCCGGCGAACGCGATCCGATCGAGAGTTCGATCCTCGCGGCAATCGCTCAGGCGGTCGATGTTCTGGTCGATGACGGAGAGCAGCCCGAAGCGCCCGCCCCCGCGCCCGCGCAGCAGGCCAATCCGCAGCCGCAGCGCCCAGCCCGCATCGCGGCTCCAGCGCCCGCTCCCGAGCCGGTGCAGAGCCCGGCGGACGCCGGCGAGGACAACGACATCGGCGATGAGATCCAACGGATTCTCGCCGCCTACAGCCAGAACCGGAAGCCCGGCGGGCGCTAGCGCCAGCTGGGTCAATTCCGACTTTCACCTCTCCCTGAGGGAGAGGGTTTAGGGAACCATCCGGTGAGGCCGTAAACCCTCACCCGCCGGCCTTTGGCCGTCGACCTCTCCCTCAGGGAGAGGTGAAGAAGGATGGTTCAAAACAGATGGATGTTGCTCTAGCCATCGCTGGGTGAAAAAAAGGCCGGCGCTTGCGCCGGCCTTTTGCTTGGTCGTTTCGCGGTGACCGGAGGCCGTCAGCCGTTCGCCATGTACTGGCCGCCATTGATGCTCAGCACCGCGCCGGTCATGAAGGCCGACGCGTCGGAGGCGAGATAAGCGACCAGGGCCGCGATCTCCTCGGACTTGCCAAGGCGACCGACCGGAATCTGGCCGAGAATGCCTTCCATCACCTTGGGCGGCACCGCCATCACCATGTCGGTATCGATATAGCCGGGGCAGATGCAGTTGACGGTGATGCCCTTGCGGGCATTTTCCAGCGCCAATGCCTTGGTGAAGCCGATGATTCCGGCCTTGGCCGTGGCGTAATTGACCTGGCCCAGCTGACCCTTCTGCGCGTTGATCGACGAGATGTTGATGATGCGGCCGAAGCCGCGATCCCGCATTCCCTCGATCACCGGCCGGGTCATGGAAAACATCGAATCCAGATTGGTGCGCATCACGCTCGACCACTGGTCCGGTTCCATCTTGTGGAACCAGCCATCGCGCGTGATGCCGGCATTGTTGACGAGGATGTCGATGGCGCCGAGCGCCGTCTCGACGGTGCGGACGCCGGCTGCGCAGCCCTCCACATCACCCACATCCCACTGGAACACCGGGATGCCGGTTTCTGCCTGGAAGGCGTTCGCCTTTTCGACATTGCCGGCGAAGCTGGCCGCGACCGTATAGCCCGCGGCCTTCAACCCTATCGAGACGGCCGCGCCGATGCCGCGCGTGCCGCCTGTAACGAGGGCGACTTTCCCCATGTGTTCCTCCCAGAAACGACCGGTTGAGTTCCGGCCTTCAATGAAATCCGCCGAACGTTAGCGCTCGACGGTCAGAGCAATTCCCATTCCACCACCGATGCACAGCGTTGCCAGGCCCTTCTTGGCGTCGCGACGGGCCATTTCGTGCAGCAGCGTGACCAGAATACGGGCACCCGACGCACCGATCGGGTGACCGATGGCAATGGCGCCGCCATTGACGTTGACCTTGGACGTGTCCCAGCCGACGCCCTGGTTGACGGCGCAGGCCTGGGCCGCGAAGGCCTCGTTCGCCTCGATCAGGTCGAGGTCGTCGGCCGACCAGCCGGCCTTCTGCAGCGCCTTCTTCGAAGCAGGGATCGGGCCTGTGCCCATCAGCGCCGGGTCGACGCCCGCGGTCGCCCACGAGGCGATGCGCGCCAGCGGCGTGACGCCACGCCGCGCTGCTTCGGCCGCCGACATCAGCAGCAGCGCGGCGGCGCCGTCATTCAGGCCCGAAGCATTGCCGGCGGTGACGGTGCCGTCCTTGGCGAAGGCCGGGCGCAGCTTGGCGGCGGCCTCCATGGTCGCGCCAGCGCGGATATATTCGTCCTGGTCGACGACGATGTCGCCCTTGCGGGTCGAGATGGTGAAGGGCGTGATCTCGTCCTTGAACTTGCCGGCCTTCTGCGCCGCTTCGGCCTTGTTTTGCGAGGCGGTGGCGAACTGGTCCTGCTGCTCGCGACTGATCTGGAACTCGCGAGCGACATTCTCGGCGGTGACGCCCATGTGGTAGCCGTTGAAGGCATCCCAGAGGCCATCCTTGATCATGGTGTCGACCATGTTCATGTCGCCCATCTTGGTGCCGGCGCGCAGATGGGCGGCGTGCGGCGACAGCGACATCGATTCCTGGCCGCCCGCCACGATGATCGAGGCGTCGCCGGTGGCGATCTGCTGCATGCCGAGCGCGACCGAGCGCAGGCCCGAACCGCAGACCTGGTTGAGGCTCCAGGCGGTGGTTTCCTTGGGCAATCCGGCCAGCATAGAGGCCTGGCGAGCCGGGTTCTGGCCCTGCGCGGCGGTCAGGACCTGGCCGAAGATCAGCTCGCTGACGGCTTCCGCCTCGGTCTTGCCCTGCTCCAGCACGGCGCGAACCACAGCCGCGCCAAGCTCGTGCGCCGGCACGTTGGCGAAGGCGCCGTTGAAGGATCCGACGGCGGTTCGCGTGGCGGCGGCGATGACGATGTCGTTTTCTGAAGCCATGGTGTTTTCCTCGATCCGGTTTGGCAGGTGCCGTTGCAACAATCAGAGACCGGGCGGCGAAAGCTGTCAATCGAGGCCGACACAGCGATATTGCTGCACTGCAGCGTTTGCGCAGCATGACCCTCACAATGCAGCGCACAATCAATTTGGTGGATTCTTCGAAAGACCCTATCGTGGGTGTTCGGGAGGGACAGGTCGCCAAGCCATGCAGGGTATCGCATCGGACGGGCGATCCCACGAAAGGGACCAGGGGAGCGGGACATGACCAAGGACAAAGAACCGACAACGATCAAGAAGTATGCGAACCGCAGGCTCTACAACACCGGCACCTCGACCTATGTGACGCTCGAAGACCTGGCGAACATGGTCAAGGCGGGCGAGGATTTCGTGGTGTTCGACGCCAAGTCCGGCGATGAGATCACCCGGTCGGTCCTGACGCAGATCATCTTCGAGCAGGAGAACAAGGGGCAGAACCTGCTGCCGATCACCTTCCTGCGCCAGCTGATCCGCTTCTATGGCGATTCCATGCAGAACCTGGTGCCGACCTATCTCGATTTCACCATCGACAGTTTGACCCGCGACCAGGACAAGCTGCGCGGCCAGATGGCCAATGCCTTCGGACCGAGCGCCTTCAGCGCCATCGAGGACACCGTCCGGCGCAATACCGAGATGTTCGAGCAGGCGATGCGCATGTTCCTGCCCTTCAGCGGCGGGCGCCCGGAGCCGACGACGACGCCGGAACGACCGGTCGGCAAGCCTGCCGATGCCAAGCCGGGCAGCGCTGACGGTGATTTCGACGCGCTGAAGCGCCAGCTCGACGAGATGCAGAAGAAGATCGAGAAGCTGGCCGAAAAGGGCTGAGCCGACAGGGCCGCGCGTATCGCGCCGCTCCGAAAACCGCACCTCCCGCCGCGCGGCGGCAGGTGAACGGGTCGCGCGGCCAGAGCCCGTTCGATTTGCCACGCTGATTGCAGAAAGCCAAACCACTTCCCACATGGATACAGCCCTGGTCGGTTCGCGAATGTTTCGCGGCCTTCCCCACGGGTCGACGAGGTTGTTGGCAGATGGTGAAGATCCGGTACGGCGACATTTTTGGCCCGGGAAGCAAGGGCTCGAAAGAGCATACGGCGGACGAGGAAACCGTGCGTCGCGGCTTCTGGAAGAAATTCCGCACCGCCGCTCGTCATATTCCCTTCGCCGAGGACGTGGCCGCCGCCTATTTCTGCGCCTTCGACAGCGCCACGCCGGTTCGCGTTCGCGCTACCCTGCTCGGCGCGCTGGCCTATTTCGTCCTTCCCGTCGACGTCGTCCCCGACTTTCTGGTCGGCATCGGCTTTGCCGACGACGCCACCGTGCTGATGACCGCGATGACCCTACTGCGGGGTCACCTCAAGCCGGTCCACTATGAAGCGGCGAAGCGCGCACTGGCCGGCGAGGAGACGGTCTGACGCACGCAACACGGGTCCTGACGCTCCTTTTGACATGCGGGGGCCACACTCTCGCCCCATTGGCCGGACCTTCTTTGCTTTCGAGTGTCTGGCCAGAATACGAGACGGTTCGGTTCATGGATTGTTAACGGAACCCGCGCAGTTTGAGGCAATTGCTTGGGTGTCGGATCCGCCCGCCCGATCGTTTTCTGGAAAATTTGGTGGGAAAAATATGAACGGAAAAAGGATCGCAACGGCAGCGCTCCTCGTGGCAGCTGTGGTCGGTTTTGCAGGGACTGCGGCGGCGCAGACCCCGAAACGCATCGGCACCTACAAGGACTGGAGCTCTTACGCCTATTCCGACTCACGCGGGAAAGTCTGTTACGCAGCCTCCCAGCCCAAGACCCAGGCCCCGCAGGGCCTGAACCGCGACCCGGCCTATTTCATGGTCACGGCGCGCCCAGCCGAAAACGTCCGCAGCGAAGTTTCCGTGATCATTGGCTATCCGTTCAAGGAAGGCTCGAAGCTCGTCGTCGACATCGACGGACAGAAGTTCTCGATGTTCACCAAGGACGACGGCGCCTGGATCGAGAACGCGGCACAGGAAACCGCACTGATCGCGGCTCTGAAGAAGGGCCATTCGATGTCCATCAGCGGCACGTCGCGCCGTGGCACGCAGACCACCGACAGCTATTCGCTGTCCGGCGTCTCGGCCTCGATCGACGCGCTCGGCAAGACCTGTCCGTAAGGGGCAAGACCTGTCCGTAAGGACACCGCCGCACCAGGAATTCGGATGGCCGGGCTTGCCCGGCCATTTGCTTTTTCGGCGGACCACGGCGCTTTCTTCGGCTCGGATGGGCGGCACGAAGCCCTCTTTGATTGACTCCCCTCCCCGTTCCACGGTAAAAGCCGCCAAATTCTCGCGAAGAGGTATCCTCTGAGCCGCCGACCGGGACGAGATCCCGGAGGTCAACGTCCGCCAGCGCGTCGCGCCCGCGGGCGCTGAACGTCTTTGGAAATTCGGCGGATCGGAAGCGGTCCATTCGAGGAAGAGCGGAACTGATGTTCGACAATCTTTCAGAACGCCTTTCAGGCATTTTCGACAAGCTCACCCGTCGCGGCGCGCTGTCGGAGAACGACGTCAACGAAGCGATGCGCGAAGTTCGCCGCGCGCTGATCGAGGCGGACGTGGCGCTCGACGTCGTTCGTTCCTTCGTCGACAAGGTTCGCTCGCGCGCCATCGGCGCCGATGTCATCCGTTCGGTCACGCCCGGCCAGATGGTCGTCAAGATCGTCCATGACCAGCTGGTCGAGATGCTGGGCTCCGAAGCCGAGCCGATCGACCTGCATGCCGCTGCTCCCGTCGCCATCATGATGGTCGGCCTCCAGGGCTCGGGCAAGACGACCACCTCGGCCAAGATCGCCCGCCGCCTGACCCAGCAGCAGAAGCGCAAGGTCCTGATGGCGTCGCTCGACGTTCGTCGTCCGGCAGCGCAAGAACAGCTGCGCATCCTCGGCGAACAGAACGGCATCGACACGCTGCCGATCGTCGCCGGCCAGTCGCCGACCGACATCGCCACCCGCACGCTGCAGGCCGCCCGCCTCGGCGGCTATGACGTCGTCATCCTCGACACCGCCGGCCGTACGCATATCGACGAGCCGCTGATGGTCGAGATGGCCGACATCAAGGCCATCGCCAAGCCGCACGAAATCCTGCTCGTCGCCGACAGCCTGACCGGTCAGGACGCCGTGAACCTCGCCCGCTCGTTCAACGAGCGCGTCGGCATCACCGGCATCGTGCTGACCCGCGCCGATGGCGATGGTCGCGGCGGCGCCGCGCTTTCGATGCGCGCCGTCACCGGCAAGCCGATCAAGCTGATCGGTACCGGTGAAAAGGCGGAAGACCTCGAAGACTTCCATCCCGGCCGTATCGCCAACCGCATCCTCGGCATGGGCGACATCGTCTCGCTCGTCGAGAAGGCGGCGCAGAACATCGACATGGAAGAGGCCGCCAAGGCGGCCGAGAAGATGCGCAAGGGCATCTTCGATCTCGACGACCTCGCCAATCAGCTCCGCCAGATGGAGAAGATCGGCGGCATGTCCGGCATGCTCGGCATGCTGCCCGGCGTCGGCAAGATCAAGAAGCAGATCGACGGCGCCAATCTCGACGACAGCATGATCAAGCGCCAGGTCGCGATCATCTCGTCGATGACCAAGGCCGAGCGTCGCAATCCCGACATCCTCAAGGCCAGCCGCAAGAAGCGCGTCGCCGCCGGCGCCGGCGCCAAGGTCGAGGACGTCAACCGCCTGCTCAAGATGCACCGCCAGATGGCCGATATGATGAAGGCCATGGGCAAGCAGAAGGGCGGCGGCATGCTCGGCAAGATGATGGGCGCGCTTGGCGGTGGCATGGGTGGCGGCATGGGCGGCATGCCTCCCGGCGGCATGCCCAATATCGATCCGGCCCAGCTGGAACAGCTTGCCAAGCAGATGGGTGGCGGCGCTGGCCTGCCGCCCGGCTTCGGCAAAGGAATGCCCGGTTTGCCGGGTCTCGGCGGAAAGTTGCCAGGCCTTGGCGGCATTCCGGGCCTCGGCAAGAAGAAGTAGCCGGGACAATCAACCCAGAAATACGGACCCTACGGTCCCCAACCCTTCGACTGATCTCGTTTCAAAAGGAAGAAAACAATGTCCCTCAAGATGCGTCTTTCCCGCGGTGGTGCCAAGAAGCGTCCGTTCTACCGTATCGTCGTCACGGATGCCCGTTCGCCGCGCGACGGCCGTTTCATCGAGAAGATCGGCTCGTTCGACCCGATGCTCGCCAAGGAAGCCGCTAACCGCGTCGTCCTCGACCTCGACCGCGCCAAGCATTGGCTGTCGGTTGGCGCCCAGCCGACCGATCGCGTTGCTCGCTTCCTGAGCGATGCCGGCCTGGTCAAGCGCGACCCGCGCGTCAACCCGGAAAAGGCAGTCCCCGGCAAGAAGGCGCAGGAGCGCGCTGCCGAGAAGGCCAAGAAGATCGAAGCCGCTGCTGCTGAAGCCGCTGCCGAGTAAGTCAGGGATTTTTTCCCTCGCTTTGCCCTCTCCCGCACGCGGGAGAGGGCTTTTCGGACGCCACCCGTCGCCTGACGGATTTTGGACGTCCCCTTGCCCACCCCGCGGGATAGGGCCAGCTTGCGCGCCATTCGGCCAAGCCCAACATGCAAGCCCATCGTGCCGATCCGGCCATGACCGTTGACAGAGAGACCACACCGATGCCCGCTCCGGACCCAGAACAGGTTCTCCTCGGCCAATTCGGTGCCGCTCACGGCATCCGCGGCGAGATCAAGATCAATTCCTATACCGAAGAGCCGCTTGGCATCGCCGATTACGGCCCGTTCACCCTCGATGACGGCCGCGTCGTCGAGATCGATTCCGTGCGCATGCAGGGCGACAATGTCGTCGCGCGCATAAAAGGCATTGCCGATCGCAACGGCGCCGAGACGCTGCGCAATCGCAAGCTGTTCGTCGATCGCGCCGCGCTGCCGGCGCTTGAGGAAGACGACGATTTCTACCACGCCGATCTGATCGACATCGCGCTCGAACTCGCCGATGGCAGCGCCTATGGCAAGATCGTCTCGGTGCAGAATTTCGGCGCCGGCGACCTGATCGAGATCGAGCCGGCGACAGGCGGCAAGACATTCTATCTGCCGTTCACCCGCGCCATCGTGCCGACGGTCGACATCAAGGGCGGTCGCGCCGTCGTCGTGCCGCCGCCCGAGACCGAAGCCCGACCGGAAGAAGGCGAGCCCGAGGAAGAGGCGTGAGCGGTTCTTTCGCGGAAACCTCCGACGAGGCTGCTGAGACGCCCGGCGTAAAAAGTCCTTGGCGCGCTACCATTTTGACCCTCTATCCCGAAATGTTCCCCGGCCCGCTCGGACAGTCCCTGTCCGGCAAGGCGATGGCCGAGGGCAAGTGGTCGCTCGACGCGATCAACATTCGCGACTCGGCAACGTCCAAGCACCGCAATGTCGACGACACGCCGGCCGGCGGCGGACCCGGCATGGTGATGCGCGCCGATGTCGTCGGAGCCGCGCTGGATAGCGCCGCACCTGCCGACGATCCCCGCCCCCGCCTGCTGATGAGCCCGCGTGGAAAGCCGCTCGACCAGGCGCGCGTCCGCGCGCTTGCCGCCGGCCCAGGCGCGCTGATTCTCTGCGGTCGCTTCGAAGGCGTCGACGAACGTGTCATCGAGGCGCGCCAGCTCGAGGAAGTCTCGATCGGCGACTATGTGCTGTCGGGCGGCGAGCTTGGCGCCATGGTGTTGCTGGATGCCATCGTCCGGCTGCTGCCGGGCGTCATGGGCGGCACGGAATCCGGTACCGAGGAAAGCTTCGAGGGCGGCCTGCTCGAATATCCGCATTATACCCGCCCGCGCGAATGGGAAGGCCGCTCGATTCCCGACGTGCTGCTCTCCGGCGACCATGCGGCGATCGCGAAGTGGCGTCGCCAGCAATCCGAGCGCATCACGCGCGAGCGCCGGCCGGACCTGCTCGACAAGGGCTGATTAGCCGCCCTCTCCGGCCGCGGCGGCGGCCTCGAACACGCGCGCAAAACCCTCGACGAGTTGCTCGTCCGAATAGAGCAGCGGATCGTCCATCGGCTCGACCATGCCCTTCATGGTCAGGAGGCCGATCGCCGCGAGATAGGCGAGGAATGCCATCAGGCGCGGCTCCACCGCCGCGCGCGGCAGACGCTCGGCGCGTTCGGCGCCCAACATCTCTGTCGCCTTCCCGAGCACCAGGTCATTCAGCGGCCGGATGCGCTCGAACTGCTCGCGGTCCCAGCGGAGCGCCCCAGCGCCGGCGACCTGGCCGAACAGGAAGGCGAGACGGAAATCATCGAGCCGCGGTGCGAAGGATTCCACCGTCCCGCCAATGATCGCCCGCAGCGCCCCGCCGCCATCCACCGCCGCGCCGACTCCCGCCTGCACCGCTTTCGCCTGCGCCTCGATAACGCCATGGACGAGTTCGAACACCAGCGCGTCCTTGGACGGGAAGTAATAATAAAGCCCCGTCTTCGACATCCCGACCTCGTTCGCCACGGCGTCGAGCGTCATGGCGCCGACGCCGTGCCGAAGCAGGACGCGGCGTGCGGCGTCGAGGATCTCCTCGCGCGACTGGTCGCGCTTGCGCTCGCGCCTGGCCGCCCGCGCCGCCGTCTTGTCGTTCGCCTGCCCGTCCGTTTCCGCACTCGTCACGCTGGCCATTCTCCCCACTGTCTCCCCAAACTTTACCGGAGTTCTAAAAATTATTCCATATTTGACTTTTTCGAACGACGGTCTAAAAATCAAATAACAGTCATTCGAAGTCGCGGCGGGCGCGCCGACCGGAGGAACGGGCAATGGACAGGCTGAGTTTCGACAATCCGCTTTTCGCGACCTACGTCATCGCGGCGACGATCCTGATCCTGAAGGCCGCGGCCATGGCCTGGCTGGTGGTGATCCGGATGATCCGGGAAAATGGCGGCTTCCGCTCGCCCGAGGACATCCGCAAGACCCTCGCCAACCCAAGGCCTCACCCGCTACAGCTCGAGCCGAACGAGCGCGTCGAGCGCCTTCGCCGGATCCAGCTGAACGACCTCGAGAGCCTTCCCTACTTCTTCGTGGCCGGATTCCTCTGGATCCTGACCGAGCCGTCGCTCCTCCTCGCCCAATGGCTGCTCTATGGCTACGTCGTCACCCGGCTGGCGCATTTCGTCGCCTATCTGACGGCGCAGATCCACGACATCCGGGCGCTGCTCTGGACCCCCGGCTCGCTGATCCTGATCTACATGGCCGCGAGCACGCTCCTGACCGCGCTCCGTTAGCAGCAGGCGCCGTCACGGCACATCCGACCCAACCCAGATCTTGACCCGGAAAGGGAGACTGCCATGAACGCTTATGATTCCCTGGTCCAGCAGGCCCAGAAGCCGCCGATGCGCCTCTTTCTCGACCTGCCGACCTGGATCCATGCCGGTCGCGAGGAGACCGGCGGGTCGCTCAGCTTGATCGAACAACGCATTCCGTCCGGCTTCGCCTCTGTCTGGCATACCCATCTCGACGAGGACGAATCCTTCTTCGTCATCGAGGGAGAACTGACCATCACCATCGGGGACCGCAGCCTCGTCGTCGGACCGGGCCAATATGCGTTCGGCCCCCGCGGCGTGCCGCACGGTTTTCGTGTCACCGGCGAGCAGACGGCGCGGCTGCTGCTGCTCACCTCCGGCCCGCGCTTCGCCGACTTCATCGCCGAGACGAGCGACCCGGCCGAGGACGCGACGCCAGGCAAGCCGGGCGAACCGGATCTCGCCAGGCTCTTCGCCGCCGCGGAACGGCACGGGCTTGCCCTGCTCGGACCCATGCCCGACTGACGGCGACGGGCCGCGCTGAATCTCGCCCCCGAGATCGTGCCCCCGAGCCGGTCGCGGCACGGCCAGTGGCTGGACTTTCCAATCCAATTCCTGTACACGCGCGCCATCCACGGCTTTCAAGGTCGATGGACAATAACTGAAAACAGCGCATTAAAACGCTCGCGTCCCGCAAAGGGCCGCATCCAGGAGTTGAGACTATGGTCAACATCATCGAACAGCTCGAAAAAGAGCAGCTCGAACTCGTCGCCGCCATGCGCGCCGTCCCCGTTTTCGCCCCCGGCGATACGGTCAAGGTCAGCGTGAAGGTTGTCGAAGGCACGCGTTCGCGCGTTCAGGCCTATGAAGGCGTCTGCATCGCCCGTTCCGGCGGTGGCCTTTCCGAGAGCTTCACCGTTCGCAAGATTTCGTATGGCGAAGGCGTCGAGCGCGTCTTCCCGGTCTACTCGCCGCTGATCGCAGCGATCGAAGTCGTCCGCCGCGGCAAGGTTCGCCGCGCGAAGCTTTACTATCTCCGCGATCGCCGCGGTAAGGCAGCTCGTATCGTCGAGCGGACCGAGCCCCGCAAGGAGAAGGTCAAGGCGTAAGCCTTTCCTCTTCGAACCATTGCGAAGGCGGGTCTCATCGACCCGCCTTTTCTTTAGGAAAATGGGCATGTCTTTCGAGATGGACATGCCTTGGGAGGATCGACATGGACTCCTTCAAGCAGAGCAATCGCGCCAGTTGGGATGAACGCGCCGAGATCCATGCCAAGGATCGCACCGGCTTCTATGCGATTGACCGCTTCCTCGCTGGCGAGGACGTGCTCTATCCCATCGAGTCCGCAGAAATCGGCCAGGTCGACGGGCTGAAGCTCGCCCATTTCCAGTGCCATATCGGCATCGACACGCTGTGCCTCGCCCGACGCGGCGCCATCGCCACCGGCCTCGACTTCTCCCCCCAAGCCATAACCAAGGCGCGGGCGCTGTCGCAACGCTCCGGCATCCCGGCTGAGTTCGTCGAAGGCGAGGTTTATGATGCGCCGGAGCTGCTCGGCTCCGATTTCGACGTCGTCTTCACCAGCTGGGGCACCATCACCTGGCTCGACGACATCCGCGCCTGGGCGCAGGCGATCGCCGGCGTGCTGAAGCCGGGCGGCAGGCTCTATTTCGCCGACAACAGCCCCGCGATCGAGGCATTCGAGCAGATCGACGGCACGCTTCGCCCGCATTACGACTGGCGTTCGGCCCGCGAAAAGCCGCAGCGCTTCGACGCCGCGACGACCTATACAGGCGATGAGACACCGCTCGTCACCAACTTCACCTATGAGTGGATGCGCGGCACGTCCGACGTCATCGACGCGCTGCTGAAGGCCGGAATGCAACTCGATTTCCTGCGCGAGCACGAAGTGCTACCCTTCAGGATGTTTCCGATGATGGTCGAGGCTGGCGATCGCATGTTCCGCCTGCCGGCCGGAATGCCGCGCATGCCGCTTGCCCTGTCGCTCGGCGCAACAAAACGCTGATCGATCGGTGATGATCTGAATTGTCGTGCTCGTCATTGACTGCTATTTAGAACCGCTATGAACAGCCCCTTCGCCCGCATCCATCAGCCGACCACCGCCGAATTCGCGGCGCTGACGGATCATGCGCGGCTTCCCTGGCGGTTTTTCGCCCGTCTGCAGGCCACCGAGGATCGCGGTTCCGATCGACTTTGATGGGGCAGTGGCCCCGATCGATCGACCCTCGCGCTAGCATTTTATCCTTCAGGAAGAAGACGTCATGACCACGTCGAACGGCAAACCCCGGACCCTCTACGACAAGATCTGGGACGACCACGTCGTCGAGAAGAACGACGACGGCAACACCATTCTGTATATCGACCGCCACCTCGTCCACGAAGTGACGAGCCCGCAGGCGTTCGAAGGCCTGCGCATGGCCGGCCGCCCGGTTCACCAGCCGAAGAAGACGCTCGCCGTCGTCGACCACAACGTGCCGACGACCGACCGTACCCACGGCATCGAGAACCCGGAATCGGCCCTGCAGGTCGCAACGCTGGCCGAGAACGCGGCCGAGTTCGGCGTCGAGTATTATTCCGAGCTCGACCGTCGCCAGGGCGTCGTCCACATCGTCGGCCCCGAGCAGGGCTTCACCCTGCCCGGCATGACCATCGTCTGCGGCGACAGCCACACCTCGACGCATGGCGCGTTCGGCGCCTTGGCGCATGGCATCGGCACGTCGGAAGTCGAGCACGTGCTCGCCACCCAGACGCTGATCCAGACCAAGGCCAAGAACATGCTGGTCACGGTCGATGGCGTCGCGCCGGAAGGCGTGTCGGCCAAGGACATCGTGCTCGCCATCATCGGCGAAATCGGCACCGCCGGCGGCACCGGCCACGTCATGGAATATGCGGGCGAAGCGATCCGCGCGCTGTCCATGGAAGGCCGCATGACGGTCTGCAACATGTCGATCGAAGGCGGCGCCCGCGCCGGTTTGATCGCGCCCGACCAGAAGACGTTCGACTACATCAAGGGTCGCCCCAAGGCGCCGACCGGCGCCACCTGGGATGCGGCCGTGCGTTACTGGGAGACGCTCAACACCGATCCCGGCGCGCATTTCGACACCGAGATCCGCCTCGACGCCGCCAGCCTGCCGCCGATCGTCACCTGGGGCTCCTCGCCCGAGGACGTCGTCTCGATCGCAGGCGTCGTGCCGAACCCGGACGACATCGCCGACGAGAACAAGCGCAAGTCCAAGTGGCGCGCGCTTGAATATATGGGCCTGAAGCCCGGCACCCGCATGGTCGACATCCCGGTCGAGCGCATCTTCATCGGCTCCTGCACCAATGGCCGGATCGAGGATCTGCGCGCCGCCGCCGCGATGATCCGTGGCCAGACGGTTCGCGAGGGCGTCAACGCCATGGTCGTTCCGGGCTCGGGCCTCGTGAAGGAACAGGCGGAAGCCGAGGGCCTCGACGTGCTGTTCAAGGCCGCCGGCTTCGAATGGCGTGAGCCCGGCTGCTCGATGTGCCTGGCGATGAACGACGACCGCCTGAAGCCGCAGGAGCGTTGCGCCTCGACCTCGAACCGCAATTTCGAAGGTCGCCAGGGTTTCAAGGGCCGCACTCATCTGGTGTCGCCGGCCATGGCCGCCGCCGCCGCGATCGCCGGCCACTTCGTCGACATCCGCACCTGGCGCTAGGCCGGAAGGCTTTCGCGAGACAGACATAAAAAGGGGCCCGGACGGCGACGTCCGGGCCCCTTTTGCATTCAGGCTGACGGCTGGCGGTTACCAGCGCGGGCGGACGTGGCCGCCATGATGGCCGCCGCGACCGCCACGCTGGTCATAGCAACGCTCGCCGACGACGACATTGCGCCATTGCCAACGACCATGACGCCAGACCTTGCGCTCGCGCACGATCGGCCGGCAGACTTGGCGTGACTTGCCCCAACCGTGACCGCCGCGCGGACCATTGTCCCAGCCGCGATCATGGTTGCGGCTGTGATGCGACCCGCCGCGATGATCGGCGAGCGCGCTGCCCGTCGTGACGGCGAGCGAACCCGTGGCGAGGACAAGGGCGGTCGCGGCAGCGATCAGAGTTTGCTTGAGCATCGGTTACTCCCTTGAAGCGTTGCAGGCCGAATGTCGGCGTGCTCTGCGCTATCAAGGGGTCTAACGCCTGAACCGCGGCTGAGATGCCTGTTCAGCCGCGGTTCAGGAATTTCGTCAACCGGATGTTCAGGCCGCCCTACCAGCCATAGCCATAATCCGACCAGTAGCACCGACGGGCGACCACGACATTGCGCCAGCGCCAGCCATGGCGCGTCTGGACCCGCACATTCCGGAACACCGGCTCGCAGACCCGCGTGGGCCCGCTGTTCCACGCGCCGACGCCATAGCCGAGCCCAAGCCCGAGGCCGAAGGCGGGCGCCCAACCCCAGCCGCCGTTCCAGCCGCAGTTCCAGCAACCGCCGCCGCCGTGCCAACCGCCATTCCAGCCGCCACCGCCGTGCCAGCCACCGCCATGCCAGCCCCCGCCGCCGCCATGCCAACCGCCGCCGCCGTGGCGCCACATCATGTTGCCGCCGCCGCGTCCGCCCCAGTTCTGAGCAAAAGCATCTCCCGTCGAAACGCCGAGCGTGGCCACGACAAGGGCCAGCGCGGTGGCGGCGGAGAGAAGGGTATGTTTCACCATGACCGTTACTCCCGAAGAGACAACGGCAACGCCACCCCCGCCACGATCCCGGCGTGCCGTCTTGGATGCATCAACAGTCGAACCGGATGAAATATTCGCTCTTGGCCGCATCAACTGGCCGCAGGCGGATCGCGAATGCACAAAGCAAGATTGCATCCGCAACGAATCCGATGCGACATTGCTATGACATGGGACAAGGGACCGGTCGCTGCCAGTAGCGTCCGAAACGACCGACACGGAATCATGCAACCGCCGCCGCTTTCCACCCGCTTCGATACCGCCGCGCTGACCATCGATGATGCGCAGGAACTGGCGCCGCTGCTGTCCGCCTATGTGCAGGACATGAAGCGGGGCGCGCCGCGCCACCCCGACCTCTATTATGCCGAAACGCTTCTGCGCGACCGCACAGCCGAAATTCTGGGTGCGCGGCTCGACGGTGTCCTGGTCGGCTTCGCCGTGTTCTGCGACCTGCCGGACGCCATATCCGGCATGCGCGTCGGCCAGCTCGAAGATCTGTTCGTCCGACATGAATCGCGCGGCCGGGGCATCGCCCGCGCCCTGGTCGAGGCGCTCGCCCACAAGGGACGCTCGCGCGACTGGCTGTCGCTGCGCTGGATGGTGCCGCAAGGATCCTCCATGCGCACCACCTTCGCCGAAACGCTCGGCACGAAGGCGAGGCTCGAAAGCTTCATCGTCCGCATCGAGCGCGGGGCAGCAGGCTAGAGCGTTTTCGAGCGAAGTGGATACCGGTTCGCGTGAAGAAAACGCGACAAGGAGCTAGAGTATTGCGCCGTTTCAAGGAAACGGCGAAATGCTCGAACTGGCGAAATCCGGGATACGAACCCATATCAGCCGAGCGGGATACCGCCTTCAGGCTGCCCCCCTTTCACACGCAATTCGGACCAGACCGCACCATGGCAAAGCTCGACCTCGACGCCCTCAAGGCGCCCTCGCTCGACGATTTTCAGGCTCTGGGCCAGGCGGCGCTGGAAGGTCTGCCGTCCGAATTCCGCAGCCTTTCGGGCGAAATCGAGATCCGCGTCGACGATTTTCCCGATGACGAGGCGCTCGAGGCGCTCGGCATCGAGTCGGAATTCGACCTGCTCGGTCTGTTCCAGGGCGTCGGCCTCGCCCATGCCTCGGCGACCGAGTTCACCGGCATGCTGCCGAACCGTGTCTGGCTCTACCGCCGCCCGATCCTCGACTACTGGGCCGAGCATGACGAGACGCTGGGCGCGATCGTCAGCCATGTGCTGATCCACGAGATCGGCCATCATTTCGGCCTTTCCGACGATGACATGGAAGCGATCGAAGAAGCGGCCGGTTAAGGCGTTTCAAATCGTACTAAACGCCGAAAGTCTTGACCTTGGCGGGTTTTCAGCGCATTTACCGCCGTCTGACGGCTTATTGGGAATGGTCACCATGGAAAAATTCACGACGCTGACCGGTGTTGCGGCTCCGCTGCCGTTCATCAACATCGATACCGACATGATCATTCCGAAGGACTATCTGAAGACGATCAAGCGCACCGGGCTCGGCAAGGGCCTGTTCGCCGAGATGCGCTTCAATGACGATGGCAGCGAGAACGAGAATTTCGTCCTCAACAAGCCGGCTTACCGGCATGCCTCGATCATCGTAGCCGGCGACAATTTCGGCTGCGGCTCGTCGCGCGAGCACGCGCCGTGGGCCCTGCTCGACTACGGCATCCGCTGCGTGATCTCGACCTCGTTCGCCGACATTTTCTACAACAACTGCTTCAACAACGGCATCCTGCCGATCCGCGTGTCGAAGGAAGACCTCGACAAGCTGTTCGACGACGCCGAGCGCGGCGCCAATTCGCGCCTGACGGTCGACCTCGAAGCGCAGGAAATCCGCGGCCCCGACGGCGGCACGGTGCATTTCGACATCGACCCGGCCCGCAAGGAAAAGCTGTTGAGCGGCCTCGACGATATCGGCCTGACCATGGTCAAGGCGCCGAACATCGAAGCGTTCGAAAAGACCACCGAAGCGGCCCGCCCCTGGGCCTGATCCTCGGTCATGAGTTTTGAAAAAGGCGCCCGGAGAAATCCTGGCGCCTTTTTTTGTACCCTCGCCGTCCAAACTCGCCCCTCCGGCTCATCCTGATCCCCCACATCGCCGTCATCCCGGACGCAGCGAAGCGGAGATCCGGGACCCATTCAGCCGAGGCATCGGGAGACTCGCACGGCCAGGAACCCGGCTGCATGGATCCTCGCTTTCGCGAGGATGACGGAGTACGGGGGAGCGGCGAGCGAGTGGCCTGAAGCCGCCGCAAGCAGAAACCCCGCGTCTCGGCGCGCGTCCAGCGTACGGCCCCCTACCCCTTCGCCGCGATGGCCTCGGCAAGCGCCAGCAGGCGTTTCGCCATGTCGGCGTGCAGGCGCTCGACCATGCGGCCTTCGACCCGGACGACCCCCTTGCCGGCGTTTTCCGGCGCATCGAACACGGCCGCTATACGGCTCGCCCACGCCAGTTCATCAGCGTCCGGCGCAAAGGCGGCGTTGGCGCCGGCGATCTGCGCCGGATGGATCACCGTCTTGCCGTCAAAACCGCATTGCCGCGCCTGAAGACACTCGGCCGAAAAACCTTCCCCGTCCGCGATGTCGTTGAAAACGCCGTCGAGGATTTCGATCCCCGCAACGCGCGCCGCAGCCAACGCAGCCATCATCCAGGGCAGCATCGGCGCGCGACCCGGCACCTGCAGCGCGCCTGTTTCACGGGCGAGATCGTTGAGGCCAAGAACAAGCACGGTCAGCGGCAGGCGTTCATCCTTCGCCTCGGCAATGTCGAGTGGATCGAGAACCGCGCGGGGTGTCTCGATCATGGCCCAAAGCGGTAACGCAACGTCGCCGCCGATCATCGTCCGAACCCGGCTCAAATCCTCGGCCCGAGAAATTTTCGGCAGCAGCAGCGCGTCCGGCAGCGCCGCGCCGATGGCGGCTAGATCAGCGTCGATCCAGGGCGTATCCAGCCCGTTGGCGCGGACGACAATCTCGGACTGCGTGCCCGCCTGCCGGAGTGCTGCCACCGCCTCGACGACACGCTCGCGGGCCGCCTCTTTCTCGGAAGGCGCGACGGCGTCCTCGAGATCAAAGATGACAACATCGGCGCCAAGCGTCGGCGCCTTGGCCATGGCGCGGACATTGGAACCCGGCACATAGAGGGCGGAGCGGCGCGGGCGGATCGGTTTCATGCGGAGTTCCTGATATGGCGGGCGCAATCGAGCCTCGCCTTGCCCGGAGAGCATAGGGACGGAAGCAGCGAAGTTGAACCGAATCGGCTAATTTCGCACCGCCGGTCGCAATCTGCCGGTGCCGCAGGATGGATGCTCCCATGACTGTTTCGACCGAACTCGTGCAAAAGCCCGCTATCCTGGTGATTTCCTCGACCGTCGTGCGCGGCGCGGTCGGCGGACGCGGGGCGGCCTTTGCGCTGGAGCGCTTTGGCCATCCGGTCTGGTCGCTGCAGACGGTGACGCTGCCCTGGCATCCCGGCCATGGCAAATCGAGCCGGATCATCCCGGACGAGGCCGCCTTCGAGGCGCTGATCGACGATCTGATCCGCGCGCCATGGCTCTCCGAGATCGGCGCGATCCTGACCGGCTATATGGGCGCGGCCAGCCAGCCCGCCGCCGTGGCGCGGCTGGTCGATGCCGTCAAGGCGGCCCGCCCCGACGCGCTCTATCTCTGCGATCCCGTCATGGGTGACGCCGGTATCCTCTACGTGCCGGAGGCAACGGCGAGCGCCATCCGCGACCATCTAGTGCCGCGCGCCGATATCCTGACGCCGAACCCGACCGAGCTCGGTTTTCTCACGGGCAATCTGGCGCTGCCGCCCGAGGCGCTGCACGCCGCCGCGACGACGCTTTCGACGCCACGCATCGCCGTCACCTCGGCCGCCGGTACTGAGGGCGAAATCACGACGCTGCTCGTCTCGCGCAACGGTTCGGGCCATGACACCATCCGCGCCAGCCACGCGGCCATCGGCGGCCGCGTGCCGAACGGCACCGGCGACCTGTTCGCCGCCCTGTTCCTGGCCCATCTCGTCGAGGGCGCGTCGGACGCGGACGCGTTGCGTCTTGCCACATCCGCCGTCGCCGACGCCATCGACGCGGCAGCGAGCCTCGGCACCAACGAGTTGCCGCTGGCCACCATCCAGGATCGCCTGCTGGCGCCGCGCACACCGGTGCGGATCATCCCGTGACCGGGCGCGTCGTCGGGATCGACGGCTGCCCCACAGGCTGGATCGCGGTATCGATTCGCCCCGAGGGCCCGCTCGAGCCGGTAGTTCGCATCGTTTCCCGTTTCGCGGAGCTGATCGAGGATCCGGAAAACGTGATCCTCGCGGTCGACATGCCGATCGGCCTGCCCGACTTCGTCGGCCCGGAAGGGCGCGGGCCGGAGCGGCTGGTGCGCCAAAGACTTGGCCTCCGGCAAAGCTCCGTCTTCTCCGTGCCGGCGCGACGTGCCGTGATGACGGAGGACTATCGCGAGGCCTGCGCGATGGCGAGCGCGACACCGGAGCCGCCGCGCATGGTGGCCAAGCAGTGCTTCCACATCTTCCCAAAAATCCGCGAAATCGACGCGGCGATGACGCCGGCGCTGGAGGCGCGCGTCTTCGAGGTCCATCCCGAACTGGCGTTCTGGCGGCTGAATGGCGGTTCGGAGATGAGCGTGCCGAAGAAGGTCAAGAGCCGCCCCAACCCGGCGGGCCTCGACCAGCGTCGAGCCTTGCTGGTCCACCATGGTTATCTGCCGGAAAGTCTCGCGAGACCGCCGCGTGGCGCGGGCGCCGACGATTTGCTCGACGCGTCGGCAAATGCTCTGATCGCGCGGCGCATCCTGCGCGGCGAGGCGGAGAGTTTTCCGCCTGAGCCGGCGCGCGATGCGAAAGGATTGCGGATCGCCATCTGGGCTTGACCGGCAACGCGTGCCTCGCGTGGCGCGCAACCCAGCCCGGCGTGCAAAACTCTCGACCCATGCGATAAAGCCGTTTATTGCATCGCTACGATTATGCTGCACCGCATGATGCCGTCTCAGGCCCCCCTTTGGAGCACCACCCGATGGCCAAGGCCCATGAATTCCCCTCCCGGCTGCTGCGCGGCTACGCGACCTTTCGCGATCAGCGCCTGCCGCAGGAAAGCTCTCGCTACAAGGTACTGGCCGAGACTGGACAGCGCCCGCGCACGATGATCCTCGGCTGCAGCGACAGCCGCGCCGCCCCGGAAACGATTTTTGACGCCGCCCCGGGTGAACTGTTCGTCGTCCGCAATGTCGCGGCGCTCGTGCCGCCCTTCACGCCCGATGGCGAGCATCACGGCACCTCGGCGGCGATCGAATTCGGCGTCATGGGCCTCAAGGTCCGCAATCTGGTCGTCATGGGCCACGGCCGCTGCGGCGGCATCACCGCCTACTTGGCCGAGCGCGACTCGCCGGAACTGCAGGCGCCGAACGACTACATCCACAAGTGGACGTCGCTGCTGAAGCCGGCCGAGGCGCTGATCTGCGAGGATCCAGTAGAGACGATGGATCGCCAGCGCGCGCTGGAATTCGCCTCGATCCGCCAGACGATCGAGAATTTGCGCACCTTCCCCTGGATCCGAAGCCTGGAAGAGATCGGCGAACTGGAGCTGCACGGCGCCTGGTTCGATATCTCGACGGCCGAGCTGTACCTGCTCGACAAGCAGACGGGCCGCTTCACGGTTCCGGACGAAATCGAAGACTGAGGCCAAACGGCTGTTTCTTCACCTCTCCCTGAGGGAGAGGTCGACGACCGAAGGGCGGCGGGTGAGGGTTTACGGCCTCACCGGATAATTCCCTAAACCCTCACCCGGAGCTTCGCTCCGACCTCTCCCTCAGGGAGAGGTGAGGCGAGCGGCGGTCCGAGCGGTGCGTGCTTCGAGACGCGGCCGCGGGCCGCTCCTCAGCATGTTGAGGTTTGGGTTTGTCCCAACGTGGATTTTGCCCTGAAGTGCAGGAGCCCGTAGCCACACAGGCGCGGCTCTCGTCGCCTCTCCCCGGCCGCTTAACAACCTCGATCTCAACATCCTGAGGAGCGGCCAGCGGGGCCGCGTCTCGAAGGACGCACTCGAAGTCCAAGCCCAATACAGAAAAGGCGCAGCCTCGCGGCCGCGCCTTTTCCAATTCTGAATGCCCCGAAGGACCGGCGAAGTCCGCCTCAGGCGGCCTTCTTCTTCGGCGTGATCAGCTTGCGGTTGACCAGCACTTCGGCGATCTGCACGGCGTTGAGCGCGGCGCCCTTGCGCAGATTGTCGGAAACAACCCACATGTTGAGGCCGTTCTCGACGGTCGCATCCTCGCGGATACGCGAAATATAGGTCGCGTCTTCGCCGGTCGCCTCGTAGGGCGTGATGTACTGCTCTTCTTCCGGATTATCGATGACCAGGCAGCCGGGCGCCTCGCGCAGGATGTCGCGCGCCTCGTCAGCGGTGATCGGCTTCTCGAACTCGATGTTGACCGATTCGGAGTGCGAGACGAACACCGGCACGCGCACGGCGGTGCAGGTCAGCTTGATCTTCGGATCGAGGATCTTCTTCGTCTCGGCCATCACCTTCCACTCTTCCTTCGTGTAGCCGTCTTCCATGAAGACGTCGATGTGAGGGATGAGGTTGAAGGCGATGCGCTTGGTGAACTTGGTCGATTCGACGGGATCGTTGACGAAGACGGCGCGGGTCTGCGTGAACAGCTCGTCCATGCCTTCCTTGCCGGCGCCCGAAACCGACTGGTAGGTCGAGACGACGACGCGCTTGATCGTGGCGATGTCGTGCAGCGGCTTCAGCGCGACGACGAGCTGCGCGGTCGAGCAGTTCGGGTTGGCGATGATGTTGAGCTTGGAGAAGCCGACGATGGCATCGGCGTTCACTTCCGGCACGATCAGCGGCACCTGGGCGTCATAGCGCCAGGCCGACGAATTATCGATGACGACGCAGCCCTGCGCGCCGATCTTCGGCGCCCATTCCTTCGAGATCGCGCCGCCGGCCGACATCAGGCAGATGTCGGTGTCGGAGAAGTCGTACTGGTCGAGCGGCTTCACCTTGAGGATGCGGTCGCCAAAGGACACTTCGGTGCCCTGGCTGCGACGCGAGGCGAGCGCCACGACTTCGTCGGCCGGGAAGCCGCGCTCGTCGAGGATCGAAAGAATTTCGCGGCCCACATTGCCCGTGGCGCCGACGATCGCGACCTTGTAACCCATTTTGTCCTGCTCCTTGTCCGTCTCTCTCCCCCTACCGCCCATCCGCGAAATCCCGCGTCCGGTCGGCCCCGTCTCCCTCAGAGCCCCGAGGGAGATTGGGGGCGCGGAGGGACGATCAGGCGGTCGTCGTGGTTTTCGACGATTTGTGGGTGGTGGAGATGCGCGTGACGGCCGTGCTTGTCCGGGTGACGAAAGCCACCAGGTCGATTAGGATCGAAGATGCAACGGCGTGCGCGGTCATCGGTCTGCCCGAATGAAGTTGGCGCACGTTCTGCCGCCAAACCGGCGAGAAGTCAACGGAGACGAACGGCTTGAGCGTCATGCAGCAAGGTTTCGGACGTCTCTTCGCGGCTCTCGCGGTCGCCGCCACCTTCGGCCTGACCGCCCAGGCAACGCTGGCCGGCGAGCGCGTGCGGGAAGCCGAACTCGCCAGGATCTTCTCCGGCGTGACGCTGGACGGCATCTATCTGGGCGGCGCCTTCTTCAGCGAGACCTATAACGACGACGGTTCGGTGCGCTACCACGACGTCGGCAAGTCCGATTCCGGCCAATGGTCGGTGCGCGACGGCAAGTTCTGCACCTTCTACGACAGCCAGGAAGGCGCCTGCTTCTTCGTCGAGCGGGACGGGGCCAATTGCTTCACCTTCTACGTGCCGGACGCAGCGGGCGGCCCGAAGGCCGGCCCCGCCAAGGACTGGACCTCGCGCGGCTGGGACCGCCGCAAGCCGGCGACCTGCCCGACCGCGCCGGAAATCCAGCTCTAACGCTCAGATAGCGGACAGGCGCTCGCTCTGCCGCTTGATCGAGGCGAGGATCCGGGAACGGATCAGCCCGCTGACCGGGCGGATCACATACCAATAGGGCGCGAAACGCAGCCACGCGCCGCGATCCGGGCAAAAGATGCGCGTCTCGGTCGTGAGCATCGTCCGGCCAGCCCCGATCGTCTCCGCCGAAAACGCCAGCGCCAGCTTCGGCACGCCCGGCTCGCCATAGGCGCGAAACGATGCGGCGTCCGCCAGCGTGACCAGCCCGTAGTCGCTGCGCCAGAAGCGGCCGACAAGGCCATAGACGAGACCACGGCCGGCCGCCTGCTCGAGCAGCAGGAAATTCTGCAGCCCGAACGACGCGGGCGCCGGATCCCGGCGCCGCAACAGCCGCCGCAATCCCCGCATCGGCATTTCGCGCAGCGCGATCATGCGGCGAAAGAACGGATCGGTTTCCGGCTGGTAGGCCGCCGCCGCCGCGATCACGACATCCGGCGACGCCTTCACCTCGCAGGCATGGCGCTCGACGAAATCGTAATTCGGCAGGTAGTGGTCGATCAGGCCCATTTCATTCCTTTTGATCGGCCGGCGACAAGCCGCCGGCCGATCCATTCCGACATATGCCTGTCTGGCGCAGGGGTGTCCCCAACTCACGCGCCAGCGCCCCCGATCACGCCGCCAGCGCGTCGAAGGCGGCGAGATCGGCGGCGCTGAGCTGCCAGTTCCCGGCCGCCGCATTGGCCACGATCTGCTCCGGCGAGGTCGCACCGGCGATGACGGAGGGCACGGAATCCTGCGCCAGCAGCCACGCGAAGGCGAGTTCCAGCAACGTATGCCCGCGCGCCTTCGCGAAGGCCTCGAAGGTTTCGGCCAGCGCCAGATTGCGCTCGGTCAGATAGCGGTCGCCAAGCCCCGTCCAGGCGACGAACCGGCTTCCGGCAGGACGTTCGCCATGGCTGTACTTGCCGGTGAGAAGTCCCGAGGCGAGCGGGAAAAACGGGATCAGCGCCAGCTTTTCCGCCCGCACGACCGGCAACAGTTCCGTCTCGATCGAGCGCTCGACCAGGCTGTACTCATCCTGGCTGGAAACGAAACCGCGATAGCCGGCCGTATGGGCCGCCACCTGCGCCTCGCGAAGACCCTCGGGGGTGAAATTGGAGGCGCCGTAATAGCGGATCTTGCCGGCCCGCACGAGATCCTCCAGCGCGCCCAGCGTCTCCTCGATTGGCGTCTCGTCGTCGGGCTCATGCTGCTGGTAGAGGTCGATGCGGTCGGTCTTCAACCGCTGAAGGCTGGCCTCGACGGCCCTGAAGATATAGGCGCGCGACGCCCGCTTGGATTCGGGCGAGCCCAGGATCGGCTTGCCGAACTTCGTTGCCAGGACGATCCGGTTGCGTCGCTCCCCCAACACCTGGCCAAGGATGCTCTCGGAATTGGTGTCGGCGTAGATATCGGCTGTATCGAAGAAATTGACGCCGTGATCGATCGCCGCGTCGATCACCCGGCGAGATCCATCGAGATCCGTTCTTCCGCCGAAATTATTGGTGCCGAGACCGATCACCGAAACGTCGAGATCGGTCGTGCCGAGTTTACGCGTCCGCATGGAGATTCCTCACAGGGTGGGGTGGGATGAGCATCGATATCGTCAGGCACACAAACTAGGGCGCGGCGGCGAACCATGCCAGTCCAGTTCGACGCCCGACCTCCGTCGCCCATGCTGATGGAACCCTCTCGTGCCGGATACCGTTACCGACCCAGCAGGAAGAAGGGCGCGATGCTACCGCAATTCCGGTTGACTTCGGATCCGGCTGGATCCTTAATTGCAAATAGTTCTCAGTTGCATATTCGAAAGCAGCCCGATGCGGACGATCGACGAAGAGAAATCGGCAGGCGCGGGCTGGCGCCGCGAGCGGGGTGCGCCCTCGCTTTCCGAAGTCCATGGCTCGATCCAGGTGGCGGAGGGAGCGCCCAACTGGCGCAAGGCCGCCGCCTTCCTCGGCCCCGGCTATCTGGTCGCCGTCGGCTATATGGATCCCGGCAACTGGGCGACCTCGATCGCCGGCGGCTCGCGCTTCGGCTACACGCTGCTGTTCGTCGTGCTGCTGTCCAGCCTGATGGCGATGATCCTGCAGGCGCTGGCCGCGCGACTCGCCATCGCCACAGGCCGCGACCTGGCCCAGGCCTGCCGCGACGCCTATCCGGCCCCGGTCGCCGCCGTGCTCTGGCTGCTCGCCGAAATCGCGATCTGCGCCACCGACCTTGCCGAGGTGATCGGCACGGCGATCGGCCTCAAGCTGCTGTTCGGCATCCCGCTCGAAATCGGCGTCATCATCACGGCGCTCGATGTCTTCCTGGTGCTTTATCTCCAGACCAAGGGCTTTCGCTGGGTCGAGGCGCTGGTGATCACGCTGCTTGGCGTCATCGCGGTGTCGTTCCTGGTGCAGATCGTCATGGCCGACCCTGTCTGGGGCGATCTGATCGGCGGCTTCGTGCCCAACCCCGAGATCGTCAACAACCCGGACATGCTCTATCTGGCGCTCGGCATCATCGGCGCGACGGTCATGCCGCATAATCTCTATCTGCATTCCGGTATCGTGCAGACCCGCGCCTATCACGCCGACGACAAGGGCAAGCGCGAGGCGATCCGCTTCGCGACCTTCGATTCAACGCTGGCGCTGCTCTTCGCGCTCGCCATCAACGCCTCGATCCTGGTCCTCGCCGCTTCCGCCTTCCACGCCAAGGGCAGCACGGAAGTGGTCGAACTCGACAAGGCCTATGCGCTGCTGCATCCGCTGCTCGGCTCGGCCCTGGCGCCAACGCTGTTCGCCGTCGCCCTGCTCTGCTGCGGCCTCAACTCGACCGTGACGGCGACCATGGCCGGACAGATCGTCATGGAAGGCTTTCTCAACATCCGCCTGGCGCCCTGGCTGCGCCGGTTGATCACGCGCGGCATCGCGATTGTGCCGGCCGCCATCGTCACCATTGCCTATGGCGAAAGCGGCGCCGGCCAGTTGCTGATCCTGTCGCAGGTGATCCTCAGCCTGCAACTACCCTTTGCCGTGGTGCCGCTGGTGATGTTCACGGCCGAGCGCCGCAAGATGGGCAACTTCACGGCCCCGCGCTGGCTGACGGCCATCGCCGGCATCGTCGCGACGCTCATCATCGTGCTGAACATGAAGCTGATTTTCGACGTGATGACGGGTGGATAGGACGCCGTTCTCCTTCCTTCACCTCCCCCTGAGGGGGAGGTCGGACCGCAGGTCCGGGTGAGGGTTTAGGGAACCATCCGGAAAGACCGTAAACCCTCACCCGCCGCACTACGTGCTTCGACCTCTCCCTCAGGAGACCTTTGCAGAACCCCGACCTCAACATCCTGAGGAGGCCCGCAGGGCCGTCTCGAAGGACGCAGAGCCGTCGTGCAATCCCTAGTGAATCCTGCCCTTCAGTCGTGCGTCCTTCGAGACGGCTTTCTTCGAAAGCCTCCTCAGGATGTTGGACATGGGGTGCTGCAGAACTGCCTTTCGGCGTTGTGCAAAGGCCTCCTCAGGGAGAGGTGAAGAAAAGCCACCCGACGGATCCTCCAGACAACAAAAAAGCCCTCGTCCGGTTGGACGAGGGCTTTCAGCAATCTGAGCAGTAAGGTCTGGCCTTACATCACGGCGCCGATCTGCCACGGAACGAATTCCGCGTCGCCATAGCCGAGGTCTTCCGACTTCGAATGCTTGCCGGAAGCAACCGCGACGATCTCGTCGAAGATCTCCTGGCCCTTTTGCTCGATCGAGACGCCGTCGAGGACGTCGCCGCAATTGATGTCCATGTCGTCTTCCATGCGGGCATAGACGTCGGAATTCGTCGCCAGCTTGATCGACGGCGTGGGCTTGTAGCCGGCGGCCGAACCACGACCCGTCGTGAAGACGATCATGTTGGCGCCCGACGCGATCTGGCCGGTGACGGCGGCCGGGTCATAGCCGGGGCTGTCCATGTAGACAAAGCCATGCGTGTCGACCGGCTCGGCATATTTGTAGACGCCGCGCAGGGTCGAGGTGCCGCCCTTGGCCGCCGCGCCGAGCGACTTCTCCAGGATGGTCGTCAGGCCGCCGAGCTTGTTGCCGGGCGACGGATTGTTGTTCATCTCGCCCTGGTTGCGATCGGTGTAGTCTTCCCACCACTTGATCAGGCCGACCAGCTTCTCGCCGACTTCGCGGTTTGCCGCGCGGCGGGTGAGCAGGTGCTCGGCGCCGTATATCTCCGGCGTTTCCGACAGGATCGTCGTGCCGCCATGCCGGACCAGGATGTCCGAGGCATAGCCCAGCGCCGGATTGGCGGTGATGCCGGAATAGCCGTCCGAGCCGCCGCACTGCAGGCCGACCATGATCTCGGAGACGGGCGTCGCCTGGCGCTTGTAGGCGTTGGCGGCGGGCAGCATGTCCTTGATGACGGCGATGCCGGCCTCGATCGTCTTGCGGGTGCCGCCGGTTTCCTGAATCGTCATCGTGCGGAAGCCGTCATGCTCGACGAGATTGTACTGCTTCATCAGGCGCGGGATCTGGAACACTTCGCAGCCGAGGCCGACGACGAGAACGCCGGCGAGGTTCGGATGCGCGGCATAGCCCCACTGCGTCCGCTCCAGCGTCTCATAGCCCTCGCCCGAGCCGCCCATGCCGCAGCCCTGGCCGTGCACGAAGGCGACGACACCGTCGACATTGGGATAGTCCTTGAGGATATCCGAACGATTGAAGGCGTCGGCGATGTAGCGCGCGACGGTGGCCGAGCAATTCACGCTGGTGAGGATGCCGATATAGTTGCGCGTGCCGACCTTGCCATTGGGACGGTGGAAGCCGTCGAAATGGCGACGCTCGTTGAGCGGCAGCAGGCCGTCATCATGCGCGCCTTCCGCGAACTGATAGTCGCGGTCGAATTCGGACATGCCGCAATTATGCTCATGCACCCACTCGCCCGGCGCGATCGGCGCCTTGGCGAAGCCGATGATCTGGCCAAATTTCAGCACCGGCGAACCCTCGGCGATGCCGGTGACGGCCAGCTTGTGGCCCTTGGGCACGCGCTGGGACGCGGTGACGCCCTCGACGATCGATCCCGGCATGATCGTGTCGATGGCAACGCGGACATTGTCGGTCGAGTTCAGGCGCAGGGTGCGGGGCTGGGCAGCGGTGGTGACGCTCATCGAGATTCTCTTAACAAGAGGCAAGGGCAATTGCCCCATCCGGCGGGGGACGGATGAGGCTCAGTTGGTTTTCAGGTGAAGATGAAATTCACCAGTGATCGATCTTGTCGGTTGTCTTACATCAGCACCGGCGGGCTGTCACGGAAAAGCGGGATCGACGCCCAGCGACAATTCGATCGCTTCCCGCAGGGGGAAGCTGGGCTGCGCGCCCGCCTTGGCGCAGGCGAGCGAGCCGGCGACCGAGGCGTGGCGCATCGCCGTCGCGAGATCGGCGCCTTCGTCGAGCAGAGCCGCCAGCACGCCGCAGAACGTGTCGCCCGCGCCAGTCGTGTCAACCGGAACGACCTTGAGCGCCGGAACGCTGATCGTGTCGTCCAGCGTCGCGGCGACGGCGCCATCCGCGCCAAGGGTGGCGATGACGGTGCGCTTCAACTCGCGCGCCAGCTTCGCGACGGTCTCGGCGCCCGTGGAACCCGGATTGAGGCCGAGATGGCGCGCGAGATCGCCGGCTTCCGTCTCGTTGACCAGGATCATGTCGATATCGGCGAAGGCTTCGCGCTCGACCGGCAGGAAGGGTGCGATCGAGAGGATCACGCGCGCGCCGGCGGCCTTGGCCGTACGGGCCGCGGCCAGCGTCTCGGCAAAAGGTACTTCCATCTGCAGCAGCAGCGTGTCGCCCGCGCCGATGGCGTCCTCTTGGAGATCGGTCGCAGCCAGCTTGGCGTTGGCGCCCGGCGACAGCACGATGGTGTTTTCCGCGTGGTCGTCGACGGTGATCACCGCCATGCCGGTGGTCTTGCCGCGGCGCTGGACGCCGGAGAGATCGACACCCCCGGCATCGAGTTCGGCCAGAGCGGTCGCCGCCATGTCATCGTCGCCGACGGCGCCGATCATCTTGACCACGGCCCCCGCCCGCCGCGCCGCCAACGCCTGGTTGGCCCCCTTGCCGCCGGGGATCAGCCGATATTCGGATCCGGGCACCGTCTCGCCCGGGCGCGGCAGGCGCGCCGTCGTCGTGACGAGATCGATATTGATGGAGCCGAAAACCGTAATCATGAGAGCTTCCTCGACAGAATGTTCATTGGCGTCATAGCGCATTTCAGGTGGCCAGCGCCGCAGAGAATGCCGACGCGCCAAGGTGGGCACAAGTAGCAGGTGGCGGTCGCGGATACAGAGTGCAACGCTTCACCATGACAACCGGCATCGGCGATGGAGCAAGGCAGCCCTAAATATGATCACCGGGCTTCGCATGCGACATTCCGCTATCGATAAAACACGGTTAAGCTCGCGCCAACGAACCCAAACCTTGGCGCGGGAGATCGCGGCTTTGTCGGATTTGAGCCATCGGGCATGGACGGGCCGCGGCACGCCTGGTTCCGTGGTTTTCCCCGGAATGTTTCCTGTCGACCCTACGCCAACCCTGCCCGTCGCCCATCGACCTCCGCGACCAAATCGGCTACGGCAGAGACAGCGTGCGATTTTCACCACAGTTCGACCCTAAGTTCGGGCAACTACTCCGGTTTCCCGAGAAAACAGACAGAAAATGACAGTGACTCCGTACATGATTTCGCGGCGCCGCCTGCTGGCATCCGCCGGCGCCTTTGTCGCCGTCGCGGCCATCGGCAACCTGTACCCGGTTGAGGCCATGGCACAGGCCAACAATGTCGCCGCGTCTCTTGCGACGGATGGTCCCTTCACGCGGTCCACCGTGGCCGAGATTGCGCGCCGCCTGTCGCGCGTGCCGTTCGCAGCGCCGACCTCGCGCCTGCCGGAGGTGCTGGAGAACCTCACCTACGACCAGTATCGCGACATCCGCTTCAAGTCGGCCGCGTCGGTCTGGGCCGATGATGGACTGCCGTTCAAGCTGCAGCTGTTCCATCCGGGCTTCTACTTCAAGGAGCCGATCGAGGTTGCGATCGTCAAGGACGGCCAGGCCAGCCACCTGCCCTACTCGACCAACATGTTCGACTTCGGGCCGCTGGTCCCCAAGGGCATCCCCGATACCGACATCGGCTTTGCCGGCATCCGCGTGCACGGCCCGATCAACAAGCCCGAATATTTCGACGAGATCCTCGTCTTCCAGGGCGCCAGCTATTTCCGCGCCGTCGGCCGTGGACAGATCTATGGCATCTCCGCCCGCGGCCTCGCCATCAAGACGGCCGAGCCCGAGGGCGAGGAATTCCCGATCTTCCGCGCCTTCTGGGTCGAGACCCCGATCAAGGAAGGCGACACCATCGTCCTCCATGCGCTGCTCGACAGCCCGAGTGCTGCCGGCGCTTACCGCTTCACCATCCGCCCCGGCTATCCGACCACGATGGACGTCGAGGCGACCCTGTTCCCGCGCGCCGATTTGACCAAGGTAGGCCTGGCGCCGGGCACCAGCATGTATTTCTTCGGCTCGAACGACCGCATCGGCATCGACGATTTCCGCCCCGAAGTGCACGATTCGGACGGCCTGCTGATGGTCAACGGCCGTGGCGAGCGCCTCTGGCGTCCGCTGTCCAATCCGTCCACGCTGCAGATCAGCGCCTTTGTCGATGCCGGCCCGCGCGGCTTCGGCCTGATGCAGCGCAACCGGGTGTTCGACAATTACGAGGATCTCGAGGCTTCCTATGAAGCGCGGCCGAGCCTCTGGGTCGAGCCGGTCGGCGACTGGGGCCAGGGCGCCGTGACGCTGGTCGAGATTCCGACCAACTCGGAAGTGCACGACAACATCGTCTGCTACTGGCAGCCGAAGGACACGATCGCCGCTGGCACCGAATACGCCTTCGCCTATCGCCTGTCCTGGGGCGGCGATCCGCAATACGTGGCGGGCGGCATGGTCGTCGCCGGCACGCGCATCGGCCGCGCCATCCTCGATGGCGACTCGCCGCCTCGCCGCATTGTGATCGATTTTGCTCCCCCGCTGCCGCTGGACGGCAAGCCGGCGCCGGAACCGAAGGCGACGGTGACCGCGTCCAAGGGTAAGATCAGCCATGTCGGGCTGATCCCCAACCCGAAGCTGGGCGAAGGCTGGCGAGTCAATTTCCAGCTCGATCCGGAAGATGCCACCCTGGTGGAACTCCGCGTCGTGCTGGATTTCCCTGATGAGCGACCGGCGGAGACCTGGGTCTATCGATGGACGGCGTAATCGCTTTTCCAAACGCGGAAACGGCACAGTCGGGGGACATGACTCCCCCGGCCCATCGCGTCCCCGAGGACGAAACGGCCCCCGCCCCCCAGCCCGGCACGCCGGCGGAAACCCCGTCCGACATGCCGACGCAATCGCTGTGGCGCTTTCGCCGCCGTGAACGGCGGAGCTTTGTCGATCCGCGCCGGTCGCGTTCGTCCTGGTTCCGGCGCATCGGCATCCTCGGCTCCGCCTTCCTGCTGGCCGCCATCGCCGTCTACGAGATGGAGCAGGTGCTCATCGTCGGCGGACTGACGCCGATCGAGATCGCTGTCCTGGTCCTGTTCGCGCTGAATTTCGGCTGGATCGCGCTCGCCTTCGTCAGCGCGATCGCCGGCTATGGCGTCGTCATGGCCCGCCGCTACCGGCAAAAGCGCACGCCGCCCGGCCCGCTCGGCACCAAGACCGCCATGCTGATGCCGACCTATAACGAGGACCCGTCGCGGGTCTTCGCCGCGGTCGAGGCCATGGCGATAGGTCTCGACGAATTGCGTCAGGGTCCGGCGTTCGACTGGTTCATTCTTTCCGACACCACCGATCCCGATGTCGCCTTCGCCGAGGAAGCAGCGCTGCTGACGCTGCGCGCCCGTCTCGGCGACAGGGCCCGGATCTACTATCGCCGCCGCCGCAAGAACGTCGCGCGCAAGTCCGGCAATGTCGCTGATTTCTGCACCCGCTGGGGCGCTGCCTACGACCATATGCTGGTGCTCGACGCCGACAGCCTGATCGCCCCCGAGACGATCGTCGAACTGGCGCGCCGTATGGAGGAAGACCCCGATGCGGGCCTGATCCAGACCATCCCGGCGCTCGTCAACGGCACCACCATCGTCGCCCGCCTGCAGCAGTTCGCCGGCCGCGTCTATGGCCCGGTCGTCGGCGCCGGTCTGGCGTTCTGGACCGGCTCGGAAGGCAATTACTGGGGCCACAACGCCATCATCCGCACCCGCGCCTTCATGGATTCGGCCGGCCTGCCGGATCTGCCGGGCAAGCCGCCTTTCGGTGGCCATATCCTCAGCCATGATTTCGTCGAGGCAGCGCTGCTGCGCCGGGCCGGCTGGACGGTGCGGATCGCCGAGGACCTCGCCGGCTCCTATGAGGAAAGCCCGCCCTCGATCATCGACCTGGCCGTGCGCGACCGCCGCTGGTGCCAGGGCAACCTTCAGCACGTCCTCGTGCTGCCGGCGCGCGGCCTGCACTGGGTCAGCCGCATCCATCTCTTGACCGGCATCGGCTCCTATCTCGCCTCGCCGCTCTGGCTGCTCCTGATCCTCGCCGGCCTGGCGCTGTCGCTGCAGGCGCATTTCATCCGGCCGGAATATTTCACCGACGATTTCCAGCTCTTCCCGACCTGGCCCGTGATCGACGCCGAGCGCGCCTTGCGCCTGTTCGGCCTGACGCTGGTCATCCTGTTCGGCCCCAAGCTGCTCGGCCTCGTCTCGTTCCTGCGCAACCGCACCGACCGGCGCAAGGTCGGCGGCTTCCGCACGATTGCGAGCTTCCTGTTCGAGATCATCATCTCGGCCCTGATCGCCCCGGTGATGATGCTGGTCCATACCGGCGCCATCGTATCAATCCTGCTCGGCCGCGATTCCGGCTGGAAACCGCAGCGTCGCGATGATGGCGGCGTGCCGATCGGCTCGCTGATCGTCCGCCATCGCTGGCACTTCCTGCTCGGCGTCGCGCTGCTCTGCGCCGCCTGGCTCGATTCTCTGGTGCTGGTCGCCTGGCTTTCGCCGGCCATTCTCGGTCTGCTGCTGGTGGTGCCGGTTTCCGGCATGACCGGCTCGAACAAGATCGGCCGCTTCATCCGCCGGATGGGCCTGCTGCGCACGCCGGAAGAAGTGGATCCGCCGGCCGTGGCGCTGGTCGCGGCCGAGGTGCGGCCGGCTTACGAGGCGGCGATCGAGAACCCGCCCGGGCTCGCCGCCGTTGCCAGCGACGAAAATCTCCGGGCCATTCACCTCGCCTTGACCGATGCCGTTCCCGCCCGTCCGCGTGGAAAGATCGATCCGGTCGAGGCACAGGCGATCGCCAAGCTCGAGGAAGCCGTCACGATTACCGAGGCCGTATCCTTCCTGACGCCACAGGAACGCGCCATGGTGATGGCGACCCCGGCCCTGCTCCAGCGGCTCAGCTCGTTGCCGGCCTGAGTGTCTCGCCCATAATTCGAAATAGCCGGGCCATCCAGGGCGATCGGCCTGCTCCACCATCATCCTGAGGTGCTTCGCGCAAGCGAAGCCTCGAAGGAGGGTCCAGTGGGTCCGGAAGTACGGAGAAATCCGCCCAGCAATCCGCATCCACTGGACCCCCCTTCGAGGCCCGGCTTCGCCGGGCACCTCAGGATGATGGTCGAGCTTGGGGCCGGATGAGGAGCCTTCCTGGGCTTCATCGCCGGGACGTCCAATATCCAGCAGGCATCGCGGGCAAGACGCTCAGACGGCTTTGTTATTCGTCGTATGATAACAACGATCTACCATCGCATTGCAGCGCAAAATTACGATCTTTTCGCAACCGCACAAACCTTGTAATCATTCCCATCAGAGGCGCGTTCGCGCAGCGACGCAGCACGATCAATGTTGGGGGAATTCGTGACCATCAAGAAAATCCTGGTCGCCAACCGGTCCGAAATCGCCATTCGCGTTTTTCGCGCGGCGAATGAACTCGGCATTACAACGGTTGCCATCTTCGCCGAAGAAGACAAGCTCGCGCTACATCGCTTCAAGGCCGACGAGGCCTATCAGGTCGGCAAGGGCCTCGGGCCCATCGAAGCCTACCTGAACATCGCCGACATCATCCGCATCGCCCGCGAGGCGAAGGTCGATGCCATTCACCCCGGCTATGGCCTTCTCTCCGAAAGCCCGGAATTCGCCGAGGCTTGCGCCGAAGCCGGCATCATCTTCATCGGCCCGTCGCCCGATACCATGCGCATGCTCGGCAACAAGATCGCCGCGCGCAACCTGGCGATCTCGGCCGGCGTTCCCGTCATGCCGGCGACAGACCCGCTGCCGGACGATCCGGAAGTCATCAAGGCCGAGGCGGCCCGCATCGGCTATCCGCTGATGCTGAAGGCATCCTGGGGCGGCGGCGGACGCGGCATGCGCGTCATCCGCGACGAGGAAACCCTGCTCAAGGACGCCATCACCGCCAAGCGCGAGGCCAAGGCCGCCTTCGGCAAGGACGAGATCTATCTCGAAAAGCTGGTCGAGCGCGCCCGTCACGTCGAAGTGCAGATTCTCGGCGACCAACACGGCAACATCGTCCACCTGTTCGAGCGCGATTGCTCCGTGCAGCGCCGCCACCAGAAGGTCGTCGAGCGCGCGCCTGCGCCTTACCTCTCCGAGGCCGAGCGCAAGGGCATCACCGACCACGGCGTCGAGATCGCCAAGGCGTCCAACTACTACGGCGCCGGCACCGTCGAATTCCTGATGGATGCCGATACCGGCAAGTTCTACTTCATCGAGGTCAATCCGCGCATCCAGGTCGAGCATACCGTTACCGAGCAGGTGACCGGCATCGACATCGTCAAGGCACAGATCCACATCGCCGAGGGCGCCGCCATCGGCACCGCCGAATCCGGCGTGCCGAAGCAGGCGGACATCCGCCTCAATGGCCATGCCCTGCAGTGCCGTATCACCACGGAAGACCCCGAGCAGAACTTCATCCCCGATTACGGCCGCATCACCGCCTATCGCGAGGCGTCCGGCTTCGGCATCCGCCTCGACGGCGGCACGGCCTATTCCGGCGCGGTGATCACCCGCTTCTACGATCCGCTGCTGGAGAAGATCACCGCCTGGGCGCCGACGCCGCAGGAGGCGATCTCGCGCATGGACCGCGCGCTGCGCGAGTTCCGCATCCGTGGCGTTGCGACCAACCTGACCTTCGTCGCCAACATCATCAACCACCCGCAGTTCCGCGATAACTCCTACACGACGCGCTTCATCGACACGACGCCGGAGCTATTCTCGGCCGTGCGCCGTCGCGATCGCGGCACCAAGCTGCTCAACTACATCGCCGACGTCACCGTCAACGGCCATCCCGAGACGCGCGGCCGCGTCAAGCCGAAGTCCGATGCGCTCGCCAAGGTGATCCCGCATTTCGCCGCCGACCCGGCGCCCGGCACCAAGCAATACCTCGACGCGCACGGCCCGGAGGCGCTCGCCAAGTGGATGCGCGCCGAAAGCCGCGTCCTGATCACCGACACGACCATGCGCGATGCGCACCAATCGCTGCTCGCCACCCGCATGCGCACGCATGACATCGTCGGCATCGCCGACGCCTATGCACGCGGCCTGCCGGGACTGCTGAGCCTCGAATGCTGGGGCGGCGCCACCTTCGACGTTTCCATGCGCTTCCTCACGGAAGACCCGTGGGAGCGGCTCGCCATGGTGCGCGAGCAAGCGCCGAACATCCTGCTGCAGATGCTGCTGCGCGGTGCCAATGGCGTCGGCTACACCAACTATGCCGACAACGTGGTCAAGTTCTTCGTCAAGCAGGCGGCATCCGGCGGCGTCGACCTGTTCCGCGTGTTCGACTGCCTGAACTGGGTCGAGAACATGCGCGTCTCGATGGACGCGGTCCGCGAAGAGGGCAAGGTCCTCGAGGCGGCGATCTGCTACACCGGCGACATCCTCGATCCCGACCGCGCCAAGTACGATTTGAAGTACTATGTCGCGCTCGCCAAGGAACTGGAGCAGGCAGGCGCCCACGTCATCGGCCTCAAGGACATGGCCGGCCTGCTGAAGCCGGCCGCTGCCAAGAAGCTGATCACGACGCTGCGCTCCGAAACCGACCTGCCGATCCACCTGCATACGCATGACACGTCCGGCATTTCGGCCGCGACCGTGCTGGCAGCCGTGGAAGCCGGTGTCGACGCCGTCGACGCGGCGATGGACGCGCTCTCCGGCCTCACCTCGCAGCCCTGCCTCGGCTCGATCGTCGAAGCGCTGAAGGGTTCGGATCGCGACACCGGGCTGGATCCCGACGCGATCCGCCAGATCTCGTTCTATTGGGAAGCCGTGCGCGGCCAGTACGCCGCCTTCGAGAGCGACCTCCGGGCTGGTGCTTCGGAAGTCTATCTGCATGAGATGCCGGGCGGCCAGTTCACCAATCTGAAGGAACAGGCCCGCTCCCTCGGCCTCGACACGCGCTGGCACGAGGTCGCGCAGGCCTATGCCGACGTCAACCAGATGTTCGGCGACATCGTCAAGGTGACGCCGTCCTCCAAGGTCGTCGGCGACATGGCGCTGATGATGGTGTCGCAGAACCTCTCCGTTGCCGATGTCGAGAACCCGGCCAAGGACATCGCCTTCCCGGATTCGGTCGTGCAGATGATGCGCGGCGATCTCGGCCAGCCGCCGGGCGGTTGGCCCGAAGGCATCCAGAAGAAGGCGCTGAAGGGCGAGAAGCCGTCGACGGCGCGCCCGGGTTCGCTGATCGCGGCGGCCGATCTCGAGGCCGAGCGCAAGACGGCCAAGGAAAAGGTCGGCAATGGCGACATCGACGATTTCGCCCTCGCCTCCTACCTGATGTATCCGAAGGTCTTCACCGACTTCGCCAAGGGCTTGCAGAACTGGGGACCGACCAGCGTCCTGCCGACCCCGGTCTATTTCTACGGCCTGCCGGTCGGCGAGGAGATTTTGGTCGAGCTCGAAAAGGGCAAGACCATGGTGATCCGGATGCAGGCGATCGGCGACGCCGATGAGGAAGGCCTGATCCGCGTCTTCTTCGAGCTGAACGGCCAGCCGCGCGTCATCAAGGTCCCCGATCGCGCCAATGCCGGCTCGGTCGTCGCCAAGCGCAAGGCCGATGACGGCAATCCGAACCATGTGGCGGCGCCGATGCCGGGGGTCGTCTCGACGCTCGCGGTCAAGGCCGGCCAGACGGTCAAGGCCGGCGACGTGCTGCTGTCGATTGAGGCGATGAAGATGGAAACCGCCATCCACGCCGACCGCGACGGCACGATCGCCGAAGTCCTGGTCCACGCCGGCAGCCAGATCGACGCCAAGGACCTCTTGGTGGTGTTCGGCTAGGGCAGATTTCGGGACGCGGTTCTTTGAAACGCCGCGTCCCGTTCAACCCCTGAGGTGCCGAGGTCCGCTGGACCCTCCTTCGAGGCTTCGCTATGCGAAGCACCTCAGGATGATGGTTGAGGGGTTGCGGCAGAGCTCAAAGTGAGGGCTGCCCTGGCCTGACAGCTCCGCTCATCCTTATGTGCTCCACCCTCCCCCATCATCCTGAGGTGCCCGGCGGAGCCGGGCCTCGAAGGAGGGTCCAGTGAAATCCGGAAAGCGCCCCTTTAGCAGCTTCGCGCACCGGGCCGCTTGGCAAGTTGCTGCACCAGCGTCCAGTCACCCAGGACCAGCGCATCCTTCTTCGCCCGCGACCAACCCTTCAGCTGTCGCTCGGCTGCGCGCGCGTCTGTGATGCGCTCGAAATCCTCGGCCCAGACCAGTTCAACCGGGCGGCGTGAAAACGTATAGCCGCGATGGGCGCCCGACTGATGCTCCAGCAGCCGGCGCTGCTTGTCCTCGGCCGCCGTCGAGCCGACGTAGTACGAGCCATCCGCGCATCGGAGCATGTAAACGGACGCGCCCAAGGAGCCTCCTGGACCCTCCTTCGAGGCCCGGCTTCGCCGGGCACCTCAGGATGATGATCGTGCGGTTGGATGGAAGTGTGAGGACCGCTTCGAGAGAGAGCAAGCCGATTTAGTGAGTCAACGGCTTACGGGGGGCGCCCAAACTACTCGCCCCTTCCGGCCATCATCCTGAGGTGCTTCGCGCAGCGAAGCCTCGAAGGAGGGTCCAGCGGAACGCCATCTGCCCTAGTGGCAATACTTCCGGCCGCCGCCCTTGCCGCGCTGGCGAAGGTCGAGGTGGTAGTGGTCCTCGTGGTATCCGTCAGAGCCTGGCCCGAGCACCGTATTGAACTTGTCGCAGGCCGAGACGCGGGCCGCCTTGAGGAACGTGTCTTCCTTGTCCGTGCGGTCCTTCGCCTTGGTCACCGTCACCCAGCGCCCGTTCACCTCGAAAGCGCCGATATCGACGGCGTTGAGAAACGCGTGTTCGGACAGTTTTGCATTCACGACGCGATTGCGACCGCGGCAGGAATAGGAATCGGCAACCCGAAGCGCCGTGACGCGGCCGCCCAGGGTCGCGACGGCCGAAGGCTGGATGTCTTGCTCGACCCAGCGGGCGAGCGTTGTCGCCACAGCGCAGTTGATCTTCGCCGCCGGCTCCAGATCGACCTTGCCACCTTCGAGCGCCGTCACGTCGAACGGGTCCGGCCCACCGCAGCTTCCGGCATGGATCGCCGGCAGGGCGGAGGCCGAGATCTTCAACCCGCTCATCGACGCCTTGCAGGCGGCTAGCCCTTCCGGCAATGCCAACTCGATCCTTGGCGTCAGCGCGGCCAATATGATTTCGGGTTTTCGCCGCGGCGTCGGCAATGACGGCGATGCGTCTTCAGCGACGACCAGCTTTTCCTCTGCCGGCTTGTCCGCCGGCTTTGTATCGGCCGGGGCAAGGGCTGCCTGCTTCTCCGGCGGCGGCAGCCGGTCACCCTTCTTCAGGCTGCCATCGACATTGCGGCTCTGGGCCGGCTTCAGCAGCGTCGGCAGAACCGGCGGCGCGAAGGCCAGTTGACCTTCGGTCGGCGGATCGGCCCGGACCGCGCCGGCAAGGTCGGAGGTGGCAGCGAGCGCACCCGCGGCCAAGGATGGATCGGCCGGGACGGAAACGGTCTTCACCGTGCCGATAGCGGCGTCGGGCGGCGCGGGTATGGCGACCAGTCCGGCCGCCTTGCGGTCCTCCGCCGGCTTTGCCCGGGGCAAGGGCGTCGTGATCGAAGCTTTGACAGCCGGGGCCGGAGCGTCGGCGGCCTCGCCGTCAACGACAGGGCGACGGATGGGTAACGGGGAGTTAACAGGCTTGGCGGGTTCCGCCGCCACCGACGTCGGCACGGATTTGCCGGAGGCCGCATCCTTGACAGGCAGGTTCCTGGCAGGGGCGCTCGCCGGCGCGACCCGGGGCGGCTTCCGCTTCGCCGGGGTCCGCTCTGACGATTTATCGACCTTGGGAATGACCTTCTGGAACAGTTCGTCGGGCGTGATCGCATGCGCCTCGAAGGGCGTCACGCCGACAAGGAGGGCAGCCAGAACGCCGCCCGCCCCGAACGTCAGGACCCGCAAACTTGCCATCGCTGTGCCCGCCCGTCTCTTGGTCAACATTTGCCTCGCGTCAGGACCTGACGATAAGCAACGCAATCCAAAGGCATTCCGTTCCAGCGCGGCGTCGCGGGTCGCCTTCCCCTACCAGCTGAAGGCCTCCGTCACGTCGCGCCGGCCGACCAGCATCGCATCCGCAACCAGGCGGAGCGGCGCGCCGTCGACATCGCTTGTCCCCGACGCCAGCAGCTCGGCGAAATGAGCGTAGATCCGCTCATATTCCTCGCTCGGCGCCTCGACCACGAGCTTGCCATCGACCTCAAGCGCAGCGCCGCCCTTGAAAAGGCGAAGCTTCTGGCCGGCGGCGGTCTCGATCGTCATGTGCCACTTCTCGTCGCCCTGCTCGCGCCAGTCAAAGTCGGCGGTGAGCGCCGGCTGTGCTGCCTCGGCGCTGCCGAAGACGAGCTTGGCGGCGATCGGCGTCTGGCGGTTTTCCGGATAGGTCAGCGTCGCCGACTTCACGAAGGGCGCAAACGGCAGGATCTTGACGAAGATCGACAGGGCATTGATGCCGGGATCAAACACGCCGAAGCCACCCGGTTCCCAGATCCATTCCTGGCCGGGATGCCACTTCTTGACGTCTTCGCGCCACTCGATCTTTACCGAGCGCACGCCGTCCCTGGCGAGCAGGGCCTTGGCCTCGTCGACGGCCGGATTGAACTGCGAATGCCAGGTGGCGAACAGAACCTTGCCCTTCGACGCGGCGAACGCCTTCAGATCCTCGAATTCGGCAAGCGTCGCCGCCGGCGGCTTCTCGAGCAGGACATGCTTGCCGGCCTCGAGCGCCTCGCGGGCGATGGTGTGGCGGACGTCCGGCGGCGTGTTGACCGAGACGATCTCGATCTCCGGCATCGCCGCATAAAGTTCGGCCGCTGTCTTGAAGCTCGGCACGCCGTTGTGGCTCAGGCCACGCTGGCTGACGACCGCGGCGACCTCGAAGTCACCGCCCTTGTCGATCACCGGCAAATGCTGGTCCTGGGTGATCTTGCCGAGCCCGATGATCGCGATTTTCTTCTTGGCCATGTATTCCGCCCGATTGGATTGTTCTGGATGTGTCTGGATCCTCGCCCGCGATCTAACACGATGCGTCGCCAGATCGCAAAAGGCTGAGCTTGGCGAGAGCGTTGTCGAGCGAAGTGGATACCGGTTTTCGTGAAGAAAACGCGATCCAACAACGAGTTACGCGTCAGGAGTTTCCGTCGAGACGCCGAGGTGCCGGACAAAGATCACCAGTTGATGCGGACCCACGCCCCGCTCGACCTCGATCCAGCCGCGCCTGGCGTAATAGTCGCTCTTTTCCGGCACGGCGCAGAGGTGGATCCGGTCGAAGCCGAGCGCCACCGCCTCGTCGACGATGCGCTGCGACAGCGCCTCGCCCATGCCGCGCATCCGCTCCGCCGGTTCGACCCAGAGCGCCGCGAGCCACGGCGTATATTGCGGCCGCTCCTCGACATCGCTGTCAATCAGGATCGCAGACCCCACGAACTCATCGCCCCGATGGGCCACGACGCCGAGCGGGATGACATCGGTCCTGAACGCGCGCAGATGGCCAAGCAGCGTCGCCAGCGGCTCGCCCGCCTCGCGCCACCAGGCATGCCACATGCGATCGGCCACCGTTCCGATGAATTCGGGACGCGCGGCAAGGTTCGAAATCAGCACATCGGTCATTGGAACTGCGCCCTCAAATTGACGGTGTCGCGGACGCCAATATCGGAAAAATGCGCCCGGAGCCAATCGTCGGCCGCCTCGCGACCACCCGCGAAAAGCTCTTCGAAGAAGGCGCGAGACGTGTCGAACTTGGTCGAGGCGGAAAAACTCTGCAATGCCTTGCCGCCATCGATGCGGTGGACCCGGTTGTGGCGATAGTGGTCGGCGTCGAGCCTGCCTTCGCCCAGCATCCGGTTGACGAAATCGATGGCGCGGAATTCGCGCAGCAGCGAGGCGTTGAAGGTGATCTCGCTCATTCGTTCGAGGATCTCCTTGGCCGAAGTCGGCACGGCGCTGCGTTCGATCGGGTTGATCTGGACCAGCAGGATGTCAGCCGCCTTCGTTTCGGTAAAGAACGGGAACAAGGCCGGGTTTCCCATGAAGCCGCCGTCCCAATAGGGCTCGCCATCAACCTCCACCGTCTGGAACAGATAGGGCAGGCACGCCGACGCCATCACCGCATCGGCCGTTATGTCGTTGCCCGAGAAAACCTTGATCTTGCCGGTTTTGACCGCGGTCGCCGAAATGAACAGTTTTGGCGAGGCGCAGCTGCGCACACGCTCGAAATCGACCATCTCGACGACGATCTCACGCAGCGGGTTGATGTTCGTCGGGTTGAAGCCATAGGGCGAGGCGAAATTCGTCATCGCCTCGATCATGTGAAAAGGCTGCATGGCGGGAACCCGCCACGCGCCCATCCAGGCGCCGATGAAATCGCGCGCCGACGCGCCGGGGCGCCCGGCAGCACTCACGCGCATCCAGAATTCCTGCAATCGGGAACGCGCCCCGGCCGCGCCATCGCGTGCAAAGCCATCGGCCAGCGCCACGGCATTCAGCGCGCCGGCGCTGGTGCCGGAGATGCCCTCGAAAGCGAGGCGACCATCTTCCAGCAGCCGGTCGAGCACGCCCCAGGTGAAGGCGCCATGCGCACCACCGCCCTGCAGGCCGAGATTGATCGTCTTCTGCGCGGTTGCCGTGGCGCTCATGCCGCGGTCCAGCCGCCGTCGATCGATTGCAGCGAGCCGGTGATGCTGCGCGCACCATGCGTCGTCAGGAACAGCGCCAGCGCTGCCACTTCCTCGACGGTGACGAATTCCTTGGTCGGCTGCGCGGCGAGGATCACGTCCTTCTTCACCTGTTCTTCCGTCATGCCGCGCGCCGCGGCAGTGGCCGGGATCTGCTTCTCGACCAGCGGCGTCCAGACATAGCCGGGGCAGATGGCGTTGACGGTGATACCCTTGTCGGCGACTTCGAGCGCGACGGTCTTGGTGACACCGGCAATGCCATGCTTCGCCGCGACATAGGCGACCTTGTAGGGCGAGGCGACCAGAGCATGCGCCGAGGCCGTCGAGATAATCCGGCCCCAGCCTTTCTTCTTCATCGCCGGGAGAGCCAGCCGGATGGCATGGAACGCAGCTGTCAAATTCAACGCGATGATCAGGTTCCACTTGTCGACGGGGAACTCGTCGATCGGGGCGACATGCTGCACGCCGGCATTGTTGACCAGCACGTCGATGGCGCCGAATTCCTTTTCCGCATCGCCGATCATCGTGGCGATCTCGTCTTCCCTGGTCATGTCAGCGCCGGAATAGCGGACCTCGACGCCAAATTCGGCCGCGAGGTCGGCGCGCAATTTCTCGGTCGCCACCGGATCGCCAAATCCATTCAGAACGACATGCGCGCCGGCACCGGCCAGAGCCCGCGCCATGCCGAGGCCGATGCCCGATGTCGAGCCGGTCACAAGCGCGATTTTGTCCCTGAGATGACCATGCTTCGACATGAATTCGCTCCGGAATGAATGATAAGGGGTGAGAACCGACCGAGACGACCATATATTGCGGCGCAGCAGCAAGGGAAGGCGGCGTCAATGTCGCGCCGCTCGGCCTTGCGGGCGATCCGTGATAGAAAGCGGCGCAGCGGATCCTTGCCCGCGCGCATGAGGATTGGATGACCATGAGCGGAGCGAAGCACGTCACGGCCAGCGGAGCGGACCAGATCGTGCTTGAACATCGCGATCATGACCACGACCATTGCGCCCGCGATGCGATCGCCCATGCCGAGGCGATTTCCGCGGCCGAAGGACTGCGTTTCACCGAGCAGCGCCGCAAGGTATTGGCCGCCCTCGCGGAAAGCCATGTTCCCGCCAGCGCCTATGAGGTGATCGACCGCCTCGCGGCCGACGGCCCGCGCCCGGCGCCCGTCTCCGTCTATCGCGCGCTCGAATTCCTGGTCGAGCACGGCTTCGCCCACCGGATCGAAAGCCGCAACGCCTATATCGCCTGCTCGCGCGGCCCCGAGGGCCATGACAAGCCCGGCCATGGCGCGGCCACCGTCTTCCTGCTGTGCGAGAATTGCGGCGCCGCCGGCGAAGCCTCTTCTGCCGCCCTGACCGAGGCGCTCGCCGCCGTGACTTTGGCGGCCGGTTTCAAGCCGAGGGCGCCGATCATCGAAATCCGCGGGCTCTGCGCCCGTTGCCGAGAGGCGACGTAGAGAGATGAGACTCGCGCTGATGTCTTGCGATATCGCGCCCATTCGCCTCCCCCTCCGGGAGAGGTCGACGACGAAGTCGGCGGGTGAGGGTTTACGCCCTCTCCGGAAACGCCGTAAACCCTCACCCGGCCCTGTCGGGCCGACCTCTCCCTCCGGGAGCGGTGCCAGTCATGACCGAGCCTGACATGAACATTGCTGCCCCCTCGACGTCCGAACTCACCGCCGGCCCGCTGGCGCGCCGCCGAGCGACCTCCGTTCGCGTCGGCAAAGTTCTTGTCGGCGGCAACGCACCCGTCGTCGTCCAGTCGATGACCAACACCGACACCGCCGATATCGACGGCACGGTCGCGCAGATCGCGGCTCTGGCCCGCGCCGGCTCGGAGCTGGTGCGCATCACCGTCGACCGCGACGAGGCGGCGGCTGCCGTGCCGTTCATCAAGGAAAAGCTGCTCAAGCGCCGCATCGACGTGCCGCTGATCGGCGACTTCCACTATATCGGCCACAAGCTTCTCACCGATCACCCGGCCTGCGCCGAGGCGCTCGATAAATACCGCATCAATCCCGGCAATGTCGGTTTTGGCGAAAAGCGCGACCGCCAGTTCGCGACGCTGATCGAACTCGCGATAAAATACGACAAGCCGGTGCGCATCGGCGTCAACTGGGGTTCGCTCGATCAGGACCTGCTCACTCGCCTGATGGACGAAAACGCCAGCAGCGCCACGCCGATATCGGCCGCCGCCGTCATGCGCGAGGCGATCTGCCAGTCGGCTATCCTTTCCGCCAATCTGGCGGAATCGATCGGCCTGCCGCGTGAAAAAATCATCCTCTCCGCCAAGGTGTCGAACGTGCAGGACCTGATCGCTGTCTATCGCGATCTCGCCCGCCGCTCCGACCATTGCCTGCATCTCGGCCTCACCGAAGCCGGCATGGGCACCAAGGGCATCGTCGCCTCTTCGGCCGCCATGGGCATCCTGCTGCAGGAAGGCATTGGCGACACCATCCGCGTTTCGCTGACGCCGGAGCCAAATGGCGACCGCACGCGCGAAGTGCAGGTGGCGCAGGAACTGCTGCAGACGATGGGGTTTCGCGCCTTCCTGCCGATCGTCGCCGCCTGCCCCGGCTGCGGCCGCACGACATCAACCGTGTTCCAGGAACTGGCCAGCCGCATCCAGGAAGACATCCGGACCTCGATGCCGGTCTGGCGCGAGCGCTATCCGGGCGTCGAGGCGCTGAAGGTCGCGGTGATGGGCTGCATCGTCAACGGCCCGGGTGAATCGAAGCATGCCGACATCGGCATCTCGCTGCCCGGCACGGGCGAGACCCCGGCCGCGCCCGTCTTCATCGACGGCAAGAAGGCGATCACCCTGCGCGGCCCGGCGATCGCGGATGATTTCCGCAAGCTCGTCGACGAGTATATCGAGAAGCGGTTTGGCGCAGGCGCGAAGGCAGTGTCGCCGGAAGCGGCGGAGTAAAAGCGCGGTTTATCGCAGCGCCCCTGCGACACCCCCTGCTGCTTGCCGTTTACGGCACCGTCCGCCAAGACTAAAGCTACTGCTCCTGTGACCATGGACGAGGATCCATCGTGATCAACATTCTGCCTCTGCGCCTGTTGTTTGCCCTCGCCATTCTGCTGGCGCCGAGTCTGGCGCTTGCGCGGCCGCTCGACGGCACCGTCACCTACCGCGAGCGCATCGCGCTCGATCCCAGGGCGGTCGTCACGGTCAGCCTCGTGGATGTCTCGCGCGCCGATGCGCCGGCGATCGTCATCGCCAAGCAGCGCATTCGCCCGCGCGGTCGCGAGGTGCCGATCGCTTTCCGGCTGCATTATTCGCCGAGCCGGATCAGGCCCGGCCGCACCTATCAGTTGCAGGCACGGATCGAACGCGGCAGCCAGCTCCAGTTCATCAACACGGATGCTATTCCCATCGAGCCGTTGAAGACCAAGGGACCAGTGACGATTCTGGTGCGGAGCGTAGGACAGGCCGCCGCCACGCCGCCGGCCAAGGACAAGGCGCCCGCACCGCCGGCCTCGGCTCTGCAAGGCACCGAATGGCTGGCGGAAGATATCGGCGGACGCGGCGTCCTCGACATCGTGCAGTCGACGCTCACCATCGGCGCCGATGGCAAGATTTCCGGCTCGGGCGGCTGCAATCGCTATTTCGGCACGGCGACGGTCAAGGATGGCAAAGTCAGTATCGGCCCGCTCGGCTCGACCCAGATGGCCTGCGTGCCGGCTCAGATGGACCAGGAGCGCAAGTTCCTCGACGCCCTTGGCGCCACCAAGGGCTTCCGCATCGAAGGCAGCAAGCTGATCCTGCTCGACGGCCGCGACAAGCCGCTGATGCGACTAGCCCGGAACAACTAAGGGCCAGTCAGGCCGGGAACGAACGGCTCCCGGCCTGCAAGGCAACTGTCACATCTCGCGATCGGCAACGAAGCGGGCAGACTCGATCAATGTCGCAGCGCGTTCGCCGAACGGCGCCAATAGCGCTTCGGCCTCCACTACCTGCGCGTCCAGCATCGCGCGAACCCGCGCCACGCCATAGAGCCCCACCAGCGTCCCCTTGCCGCGCGACGAATCCTTGCCGGTCGCCTTGCCGAGCGCTTCCGGCGTCGCGGTCTCGTCAAGAATGTCGTCGGCGAGCTGGAAGGCCAGGCCGATGATCTCGCCAAAGCGACGGATACGGGCACGGTCCTCCGTCGAGGCGCGACCCAGAATGGCGCCCGCCTCGCAGGAGAAGCGGATCAGCGCCCCGGTCTTCATCGCCTGCAGGCGGCGGATCGCCGTCTCGTCGAGGCTTTCGGTTTCGGCCTGAAGGTCGAACATCTGGCCGCCGGCCATGCCGCCGAGACCCGAGGCTCGAGCGAGACCCAGCACCAGTTCTGCGCGGACCAGCGGGTCCGCATCGGTTCTGGGATCGGCCAGCAGGTCGAAGGCCAGGGTCTGCAGCGCATCGCCAGCCAGGATCGCCGTCGCCTCGTCAAAGGCCCGGTGAAGGGTCGGCCGGCCACGACGCAGGTCATCGTCGTCCATCGCCGGAAGGTCGTCATGGACGAGGCTGTAGCCATGCAGGCATTCGATCGCGGCGCCGACACGCAACGCGCCCTCGTCCTCATGGCCGAACAGGCGCGCCGTCTCGATCGCCAGGAAAGGACGCAGCCGCTTGCCGCCGCCCAGCATCGAATAGCGCATGGCAGCGATCAACCGGACCGGCCGGGCAATTTCACCCTCGATCGGGTTGGAACCGAGGACGCGATCGAGCATGCCCTCGATTTTCGTGGCAGCGCCGGAGAGGCGCGCCAGGAACTCATCATCAAACCGAACCAAGATTGCCTCTTCCAAACGCGGGGGTGACCGAAGCCTTGCCGCGATCTGACGGCCCGCGTCAAGCGTCCGGTTCGCCGCGCGAGGACAGGGCGGGCCCTGCGCGACTGCGCCATGGCCCCTGCCCTCGCGACAGGCGTTCGTCGGGTGCGATCAGGCCGCTTCAGCGGCCTCGAGCGAAACAGCCACCGACTGGATAATCGCGGCGAAGCGGACCGAGGCCTGGATGATGTCGGACGGCACGTTCGCCTTCTTCAGCACGGCCTCGTGGCTGTCCATGCACATGCCGCAGCCATTGATGGCCGAGACGGCCAGCGACCAGAGCTCGAAATCGACCTTGTCGACGCCCGGATTGCCGATGACGTTCATGCGCAGCTTGGCCGGCATGGTGCGGTATTCGGGGTTCGAGACGAGGTGGCTGAAACGGTAATAGACGTTGTTCATCGCCATGATCGAAGCGGCCGACTTGGCAGCCGCCAGCACGGCCGGCTCCAGATGCGGGGCGGCCTCGGCCTCCAGCGCCGCCTTCACGACCGGATTGCGGCTGGCGATGCCGCAGGCGACCATCAGGCCGTATTTCTGCTGCGGCGTCAGCGTCTCGTCGGAAGCGAGCGTCGACAGGTTGAGACGGACATCCTTGGCGAAATCCGGGATGCTGGACTTCAGCTGATCGATCGACATGAAAAACCTTCAGGGCAGAGCGCCTCGAAGGCCGGCGGCCGGCGAAGCGCCGTAAGGAACGGAAACCGGATCACGGCCGCGAGCGCTCCGGGGCCGCGCGAAGGCGAACCCGGAGCGTCAGGGAGCTAGGCTCAGGCTGCCAGCGTGGCGCCGCCGACGTCGCGGTTGCAGGCGCAAAGCTCGTCGGTCTGCAGCGCGTCGAGAACGCGCAGCGTGTCCTTCGGATTGCGGCCGACGTTCAGGTTGGTCGCGTAGGAATGCTGGATCACGCCATCGGGATCGACGATGTAGGTGACGCGATAGGCAACGCCATCGGGCGAACGCACGCCGAGGCCATCAACCAGCGAACCATTGGTGTCGGCAAAGTTCCAGATCGGCAGCTTGTCGAGATCCTTGTGATCCCGGCGCCAGGCCAGCTTCACGAACTCGTTGTCGGTCGAACCGCCAAGCACGACGGCGTCGCGGTCTTCGAAATCACCCGACAGACGGGCAAATTCGGCGATCTCGGTCGGGCAAACGAAGGTGAAATCCTTCGGGTAGAAGAAAATGACCTTCCACTTGCCGGGAAAGCTCTTCTCGGTCAGCGTCTCGAAAGCGCTCTCGCCGTTTTCTTCATGGCTGTTGAAGCCAGGCTTCACGCCGGTTACGGAAAATTCGGGCAGCTTGTCGCCAATACCGAGCATTGTACTCTCCTGTCACGATGGGGATCGTGTTGTGAAATTCCGCAATGCAACCAAACAAATGGATTCGCTGCTGCATATGCGAATGGATCCCATGTGGGGACAGTTCGGTCAAATCGTAATAACCGAAGTTTGGCATCGGAAATCCCGATTGCCGCATCGGGAGCCTGCCGCTATAGCAAGGCCCATGTTGCTGCCGACGCTCCGCCAGATGCAATATTTCGTCGCCCTCGCCGATACCGGTTCTTTCAGCCGGGCGGCCGTGGCATGCCATGTCACGCAGTCCACGCTTTCCGACGCCATCCGGCAGCTTGAAGAGACCATTGGCGTATCGCTGATCGACCGCTCGAACCGGACGATGTCGCTGACCGCGGCGGGGGAAGAGGCGCTTCGCCGGATGAAGGCGCTGCTGGTCGATGCGCGCGAAATGGTCGACGCGGCGCGATCGAGTGAAGCGCCACTCTCCGGCCGCATCCGGCTCGGCGTCATCCCGTCGATTGCGCCCTACTTCCTGCCCCGCACGCTTCCCGAACTGCGCCGCGCCTATCCCGATCTCCGGCTTCATCTGCGCGAGGACCTGACACGGACCCTGCTGGACGATCTGCGCGGCGGCAGGCTCGACATCTGCCTGATCGCGTTCCCGGTCCAGACGGACGGCTTGGTATCGGAGGTCATCGCCGAAGATAGCCTGCTGCTCGCCGTCGACGCCCGCCACCGGCTCGCCGGACGGGCCACCATCCAGCGCGAGGAGCTGGCGAACGAGACCTTGCTGCTGCTGGAGGACGGCCATTGCCTCCGCGATCACATCCGCGCCGTGGCGCCGGATCTCGCCGACAGGCAGAATGAGGAGATCCGCGCCTCCAGCCTGACGACCCTTGTGCATATGGTCGATAATCAGCTCGGGATCACCTTCCTGCCGCGGATCGCCATCGAGGCAGGCATCCTGTCGGGAACCGACATCCAGCTTTCCGAGATCGACGGCGCCCCGGCGCGCCGCACCCTCGGCCTCGTCTGGCGCAAGGGGTCGAGCCGCGAGGCGGATTTCCAACTCCTCGCCGGCTTCCTGCGCCAATTCGCCATAGAACCCGTCCGCGACCGAGCCGCACTGGATCCAGCATGACCTTCCAACTGCCGGCCGTGCTGACCCGACCGTTTGCCAGGCGCAAAGGCCTGATCGGCATTCTCGCCAAGGTGATCGCCGTCCTCGTCGCCCTGCCGCTGGTTCTGACGCCGATCTATGCCGTCGTGCCGCCGGTCTCGACGCTGATGCTGTGGTCGGGCGTCACCGGACAGGGCATGAATCGCGACTGGACGCCGATCGACCGGATCTCGCCGAACCTGGTGAATTCCATCATCATGTCGGAGGACGGCCAGTTCTGTTCGCATTGGGGCGTCGACTGGGGTGCGCTCAACGCCGTGCTCGACCGCGAGGGCGGCCCATCTCGCGGCGCCAGCACGATCGCCATGCAGACGGTGAAGAACCTGTTCCTCTGGCCGTCGCGCTCCTACATCCGCAAGGGGCTGGAAATTCCCCTCGCCTATTACGCCGATTTCGTCCTGTCGAAACGGCGGATCATGGAGATCTATCTCAACATCGCCGAATGGGGCCCGGGGATTTTCGGGGCCGAAGCCGCCTCGCAGCATTATTTCAACAAGCCCGCTGCCAAGCTGACGTCGCGCCAGGCTGCGCTGCTGACTGCGGCCCTGCCCAATCCGATCACCCGCAACCCCGCCAAGCCGACGCGCTACCTCAACAGCCGCGCCCGCAACATCGAGGCGCGCGCCCGCGCCGCCCGCGACTATGTCGGCTGCATCTAGAGCAAGATCCATCTGGGTCGATACCGACTTTTCACCTCTCCCTGAGGGAGAGGTCGGCTCGCAGAGTCGGGTGAGGGTTTAGGAAACCATCCGGTGAGGCCGTAAACCCTCACCCGCCGGCCTGCGGCCGTCGACCTCTCCCTCAGGGAGAGGTGAAGAAGGATGCTTCAAAGAAGACGGATCACGCCCGTCAGCGCGCCTCCCTCAGCCCGCCGCGTCCGGGTCGGCGATCACGCTGACATGGGCGGCGACGACGCGCCAGCCGGCCGGGGTGCGGATCCAGGTCTGCATCTGGCGACCGACCTTGCCGGGCGCATTATCCCGCCGGAACAGCGTCGAGGCCGTGCCGAAATCGCGGCCATACGTCGTCACGACCGTGCGCTCGATAGCGCGCGCGAGTCCCGCCGGCGACCGCCCGGCCCGAAACGCCGCGATCTCCGCGTAGCCATAGAGGTTCTCGCCGCCGCCATAGCGGATCGTTGTCGGCGCCGCGTGGAACAGTCCGTCCAGCGTCTCGACATCGTTGGTGACGAGCGCCGTCTCATAGCGGGCAAACGCGGCCTCGAGCTCGGCCTTGATCTCGGGAATATCGATTTCCATGGCATGCAATCCTTCCAAAGCCGGGTCGGCTGCGGAAAATTGCATGGAAGCGCGCCGCATGCATGCGCAAATCCATGGCATCGGCGGCTCGAAAACGGACCAGACGTATGGCCTAACCGCCATCGCACGCTATAACGGTGGCCCGCTCTTTCATCCCTCAAGATCGGCTTCATCGCTGAACGTTCTGGAGATTGCCCATGTCGCTCGACACTGCTGCCACCTTCGCGCTGCCCGAGGATGCGGAGGCCGCCACGCTGGTCGGCCGCGTTTTCCGCCCGGACGTCGACGGCCCTTCGGTCGTTGCCCTGCGCGATGGCCAGCTGATCGACATCACTGCTACCGTCGTCACCATGCGTGACCTCTGCGAAGAGCAGGATCCCGCCCGCATCGCCGCGACGGCGGACGGCGAATTCCTCGGCAGCTTCGAGGAAATCCTCGCCAACACGCCGCTCGCGAACCGCGACCCAGCGAAGCCCTACCTGATCGCCCCGATCGACCTGCAAGCCGTCAAGGCAGCCGGCGTCACCTTCGTCGTGTCGATGCTGGAGCGCGTCATCGAGGAGCAGGCCCGCGGCCTGCCCGAGCGCGCCAACGCCATCCGCGCCGAGATCAACGCCACCATCGGCGACGATCTGGCGGCACTTCGCCCCGGCTCCGAGCAGGCAGCGGCGCTGAAGCAGCTGCTGATCGAAAAGGGCATGTGGTCCCAGTATCTCGAAGTCGGCATCGGCCCGGACGCGGAGATCTTCTCCAAGGCCCAGCCGATGTCCGCCGTCGGTCACCTGGCCGAAATCGGCATTCACCCGATCTCGACCTGGAACAACCCCGAGCCGGAAGTCGTGCTGGTCGTTTCCTCGACCGGCAAGATCATCGGCGCGACGCTCGGCAACGACGTCAATCTGCGCGACGTCGAGGGCCGCTCGGCCCTGCTGCTGTCGAAGGCAAAGGACAACAATGCCAGCGCCTCGATCGGCCCGATGATCCGCCTGTTCGATGGCGGCTTCTCGCTCGACGACGTGCGGCAGACCGAAGTGCGCCTGACGGTGGACGGCGAGAACGACGGCTTCCGCATGGACGGCGGCAGCTTGATGTCGAAGATCAGCCGCGACCCGGAAGATCTGGTCAAGCAGACGGTCGGCAAGAACCACCAGTATCCCGATGGCTTCGTGCTGTATCTCGGCACGATGTTCGCGCCGGTTCAGGACCGCGACGGCCCCGGCCAGGGCTTCACCCACAAGGTTGGCGACATCGTCACGATCAGCGCGCCGAAGCTAGGCAAGCTGTCGAACCGCGTCGTGCTCTGCCCCGACGCCGAGCCCTGGACCTTCGGCACGGCCTCGCTGATGCGCAACCTCGCCGGCCGCGGCCTGCTCTGAGGCGCCCATGAGTCGACCCTCCCTTCGGGGAGGGTCGAACCAAATCGGATGGATTGTTGAAGGCCGGATCGGCCCGCACCGGCCTTGGCCCGTGCCCTCGCTGCCGCCGCCAGGCGCAGCGGAACGGCGTCGCGAACGACGCCGTGCCTTACCGCAGAAAATCAGGCGATGGCCTTCTCGGCGCTCCGCTCGTCAAACTGATAGCGATACAGCTTCTCATAGACGCCACGCATCTGGACCAGCTCTGGATGCGTTCCGATCTCAACGACCTTGCCGCGCTCGATCACGGCGATCTTGTCGGCGCTGAGGATCGTTGCAAGCCGATGCGCGATGACGATCGTGGTACGGCCTTCGACCAGCTTTTCAAGCGCGATCTGGATCATGTGCTCGGACTCGGAATCGAGCGCCGATGTCGCCTCGTCGAGCAGCAAGATCGGCGCGTTCTTCAGGATGGCGCGCGCAATCGCCAAACGCTGGCGCTGGCCACCTGAGAGCTGCACGCCATTCTCGCCGACATGGCTGTCATAGCCCTTCGGGAGGTTGCGGATAAAGTCATCCGCAAAGGCGTCCAGCGCCGCTGCCTCGACTTCCGCGTCCGTCGCGTCGAGGCGGCCGATCCGGATGTTGTCGCGCACGGTGCCGGAGAACAGGAACACGTCCTGGCTGACAAAGGCGATGTTGTGGCGGAGCGAAGCGACCGAGACGTTGCGGATGTCCTGATCATCGACCAGGACCGCGCCTTCCTGCACGTCGTAAAAGCGCTGGATCAGCGACAGGATCGTCGACTTGCCGCCGCCGGAGGGACCGACCAAAGCCAGGCGCTGGCCATGATCGACGGACAAATTGATACCCGAGAGCACCCTGTCGGTTGGGCGATAGCCGAAGCCGACATCGACGAGTTCGATCTTGCCGCGTGTCAGCTTCAGCGACGCATGATGGTCGGCTTCGGTCGGGCTCGGCGGATGGTCGAGAATGTTGAATAGCGCACGCACCGGGGCGAGGCTTTCCGCGATCGTGACATTCATGCGGGCGAGGCGCTTGGCAGGCTCATAGGCGAGCAGAAGCGCCGTGATGAACGACATGAACTCGCCCGGCGTCTTGCCGGAGGAAATCGTGCTCCAGCCGGCATAGAGAATGACGATGCCGATGGAGATACCGCCGAGCGATTCCATCAGCGGGCTGGTGCGGGCCTGAAGCTGCGAAATCTTGTTGGCGCGCTGCTCGACGCCGGAAACCGCTGTCAGCATGCGGTCGCGCATATGGTCGCCAAGCCCAAACGCCTTGACGATCTTGGCGCCCTGCACCGTCTCCTGGATGATCCCGATGATCTGCGCGCTGGATGCGAATTCCGCCTTGGCGATCGCCTTGATCCGCTTCACCAGCGTTGAAACGCTGAGGACGGCGATCGGCGCGACCAGCAGGGCGATGATCGACATCAAAGGCGCCTGATAAACCATCACGAAGACGAGGCCGAGCAACGTGATCAGATCGCGGCCAAGGCTGAGAACAATGGTATCGAGAATCGAACGGATGGCGTTCGAACCGCCCGAAATCGACATGATCAACTCGCTCGAGGCGCGATCATTGTAGAAATCGAGCCCGAAACGCAGACAGCGGTCGTAGAAGCGCTTCTGGTTCTCGGCGACAATGCGATTGCCGATCCGGCTCTGAACGACGATCTGGCCGTAGGTCGCGAAGCCCTTGACGATGAAGATCGCCATGACGCTGAACGACAGCACCCACAACATCTGGACGTTCTGGTTGACGAAGATCTGATTGACGACGTCGCGCATGATCCAGGCGGACAAGGAGGTCATTGCCGCGACAACAAACAGGAACATGAACGAGATCGCGTACCCCTTGCGGTGGTCGCGGAAATTGGCGCGCAGGATCCGGGTGACAACGCCGACCGTGCTCTCATCATTATTGATGATGGCGCGGTAGAAATCGCTCCAGCGCCGCAGATTCAGCTTCCCGTCTTCGGAAGGCCGCTTGGGCTGGGAAAGCACTTTTGCTTCAGGCTGTGTCATGTGCACGCGATCCGACGTCGTGACGACGCACGCGGACCTCTGCTCCGTCCTGTTGTTGACAGGGCCTTTTATCGGCTACGCGCATCGCTGTCCACAAACCGGCCTGCGGCCGATTCCATCGCGACCGCACTCCGCGTGCCGCTCCCTGGTATTTCCGCCCCTGCTGGAAAATCGTGGCAGGTCGATGCTAGCGTATCATGAATGCGGATTCGGCCCTTTGAAACGGTGCGGTCCTCACCTTGGGACACCACCCAGAAGGAGCCTCCATGAAGCAGCGGGCAATCCGCGGCCCCGCCATGACGTTTCGTGGCGACCCGTTCCTCCTGGCCGCCGGCGAGGCGCTACACTATTGGCCGGATGCGCTAATTCGTATCGAAGACGGACGGATTGCCAGCGTCGAGGACGCGGAACAGGGGCTGGAAAGCCTGCCGGCCGATGTGCCGCTGACGCATTACCCCGACGCGCTGATCTGCCCCGGCTTCATCGATGCCCATGTCCATTATCCGCAGATGCAGATGATCGGCGCGTTTGGCGCCGAGCTGCTGGAATGGCTGGAGCGCTACACCTTCGTCGCGGAACAGGACTTTGCCGATGCGGAGCACGCGCGCGACGTCGCCGGGCGCTTCCTGCGGGAACTGCTGCGCGCCGGCACGACGACCGCTGCCGTCTATTGCACCGTCCATCCGCAATCCGTGGATGCGCTGTTCGAGGAGTCCGAGCGCTTCAACACGCGGATGATCGCCGGCAAGGTTCTGATGGACCGCAACGCGCCGGCCGAACTCACCGACACGGCCGAGACCGGCTACGCGCAGTCAAAGGCGCTGATCGAGAAGTGGCATGGCCGAGGCCGCCAGCTCTATTGCATCACGCCGCGCTTCGCCCCGTCGTCGACGGAGGCGCAGCTGGAGGCCGCCGGTCGGCTCTGGCGCGAACATCCCGGCACCTATGTCCAGACCCATCTCTGCGAGAACCAGGGCGAGGTCGAATGGGTGCGGGAACTTTTTCCCGACCGGTCGAGCTATCTCGACGTCTATGACCACGCCGGGTTGACCGGGCCGCGCGCCATCTTCGGCCATGCAGTGCATATGGACGAGACGGATTTCGACTGCTGCCATCGCACCGGCTCGGCGCTGGCGCATTGCCCGACCTCGAACCTCTTCCTCGGCAGCGGCCTGTTCCGGATGCTCGATGCCAAGAAGGTGGAGCGGCCGGTCCGCGTCGGCCTCGGCACCGATATCGGCGCCGGCACCAGCTTCTCGCAACTGCGATCGCTCGGCGAGGCCTACAAGGTAGCGAAGCTCGGCGGACATGCTTTGACGCCGGAACAGGGATTTTATCTGGCGACGCGCGGCGGCGCAGAGGCGTTGCGGCTCGACGACAAGATCGGCTCGATCGCTCCCGGCTATGAGGCCGATCTCGTCGTGCTGGATCTGAAAGCAACGCCGCTGCTGGATTTCCGCCTGTCCTATGCCCGCGATCTGGCCGAAACCCTGTTCGTGCTGATGACGCTGGGCGATGACCGGGCCATCCGCACGACCTATATCGCCGGCGAGCCGGTCTATGAGCGGGATCGGGTCGAGAGTTTTGTCTACCCGGCCTGATGGCAGCCGGAGAGCCCTCAGCTTCCGACCACGCCACCCTTGGCGATGATATCGCGATAAGCCGCAAAGCTGCGCTTCGGCGTGCGCTGCTGCGTGTCGAAATCGACATGCACGAGGCCGAAGCGACGGTCATAGCCCTGTAGCCATTCGAAATTGTCGAACAGGCTCCAGACCATGTAGCCGCGCAGATCGACGCCGTTTTCCTTCGCCTTCAGCGCCGCCTCGATGTGACGGCGGATATAGTTGGCGCGGCGGGGGTCGTGCACGACATCGCCCTCGATTTCCTCGTCCGCCGGCCCGAAGCCAGCGCCGTTCTCCGTGATGTAGATCGGCGGATTGTCGTATTCGTCGCGGATCCGTTCCAGCAGTCGCCGCAGATAATCCGGCCGCACCGGTCCGTTGAAGGCAGCCGGCGCCGGATCGGGGTTGGTATCCATCCAGTTGTAGCCGAGCGGGGCGGTATCATCCTGGCGGACGAACGCCGGCGCGTAGAAATTGACCCCGAGGAAGTCCGGCTTGTTGGCGGCGAGAATGGCGAAATCCGCCTCGAAACTGGCGAAATCCGGATTGAGCTGGCGGAACGTCTCCATCACTTCCGCGGGATAGCTGCCCTTGAACAAGGCATCCAGGCACCAGCGGTTGATCACGGCATCCGCCAGCGTCGCCGCGACGATGTCTGCCGACTTGCCGGGATTTTCGGGGATGGTCGGCATCAGCGGCAAGGCGACGCCGATCTCGCCCTTGTAGCCGGCGGCGCGAAAATCGCCGATCGTCTCGGCGCTCGCCACCAGCCAGTGATGCAGGGCGATCGCCTGCCGGCCATATTGCGCATCGGTGATGGCAAAGGGACTGCCAACGCCCGACTTGAGGTTCTCGACCATCGGCTCGATCAGGAACAGGTCGATGAACGGTTCGTTGAAGGTGATGAACTTCGAAACCTTCGCGCCCAGCGCCTCGCGGACGACGCTGGCGTAGTTGCGGAACCAGCCGACGGATTCCCGGTTGTACCAGCCGCCCCGGTCATCGAGCGCGCGCGGCAAATCCCAGTGGTAAAGCGTCACCACCGGTTCGATGCCGGCCTCCAGCAGGTCGACGACGAATTGCTGGTAATGGGCGACGCCGGCTTCGTTGACCCGCCCCACCCCATCGGGGAGAATTCGCGCCCAGGAGAGCGAGAAGCGGTAACAATTGATGCCGAGTTCGCGCATCAACTCGATGTCTTCGAGATATTGCGCGCGATCATAGGCGTTGATCGCGACGTTGCCGGTTTCCTGCTTGCCGGTAACGGGCTCCGTCGCGCGGTAGACGTTGGTGTAGAGATCCCAGTTCGACAGGCCCTTGCCGTCGGCCTGCCAGGCGCCTTCCACCTGATAGGCGGCGCTCGCCGCGCCCCAAAGAAACTTGCCCAACGCCATCTGCAACGCTCCTGCCCGACGCCCCCAAACAGCGACGGGCCGGATTCGACGCCCAGAACGCGGCTTCTTTCGGGCAGCACCTGTGAGCCGGCTACAGGCTCAGCTGCGCGCCTTGGCGCCTCGGCCGTAGATCAGCAGCATGCCGATGATGACACAGCCATAGATCACCTGACGCCCAGCCTCGGGCATCTGCATCACGGACAGGATCGATTGCAGCAGGGTGATCAGGATGACGCCGGCGATGGTGCCGAGATAGTTGCCGCGACCGCCGAGGATGTTGGTACCGCCCAGCACGACCGCCGCAATCGCCGGCAGCAGGTAGGCGTCGCCCATGTTCTGGTAGGCCTTGTTGGAATAGCCGGCCAGCAGCACGCCGGCGAAGGCCGCCATCGCGCCGGAGAAGGCGAAGCAGCCGATCAGCACGCGGTTGGTGTTGACGCCGGAGAGATAGGCGGCGGATTCGCGGTTGCCGACAGCGTAGACGGTGCGGCCGAAGGCCGTGCGCTTCAGCACATAGATCACGAAGATGCCGACGATCGCCCAGACGAACACGGCATTCGGAATCCCGAACAGGCTGCGCTGAACGGCGATGAAGTGCATGGCCGGCGTTGCCTGGTCGAGCGGCGCGAAGCCGCCCGTATGCAGCACCATCAGGCCCTGCACCACGGCGTTCATGCCGAGCGTGAAGATCATCGACGGCAGCCGCAGATAGGCGACGCCGAGCCCGTTCAGAATGCCGATCACCGCGCCGCAGAAGACGCCGAAGGGAATGCAGATCCACGGCCCCCACGAGCCGCCCCATCCGACCATGGCCGTCGCCATCATCGCGCCCAGCGTCACCACCCAGGGGATCGACAGGTCGATATGACCGAGCAGGATCACCATCATGGCGCCGGAGGCGATGATGCCGAGGAAGGCACCGACCTGCAGTTGCTGCAGCAGGTAGTCCGGCGACAGGAACTCGCGCGAATACATCGCGCCACCGGCCAGGATCAGAAGGATGCAGCCGAAGGCGATCGCAACCGAACGATCAATGCCGAGGCGCATGGCCAATGTCGGGCCTCTCACGGCCCCCGTGTCGACGCCGGTCACGAGAAAAGCTCCAGACGATTGCGAACGCGCAGGATGCGGAAGGCCCCGAGGCTGACGGCAAGCAGCAGCACGACACCCTGGAACAGCGGTTGCCAGAGCGGCGGCAGGTCGAAGACGAACAGCAGGTCTTCGATCGTGCGTAGGACGAAGGCGCCAAAGATCGAACCGATGGCCGAGCCCCAGCCGCCGAACAGCGACGTGCCGCCGATGACGACGGCCGCGATCGAATTCAGCGTGTAGGTGCCGGCGATCGGCGCCGACGCCTCGCCCGAATAGGTGTTGAAGGTCAGCATCAGCCCGGCGACGGAAGCCAGCACGCCCGCCAGCGTATAGGCCAGCAGCTTTGCCTTCTGCACCGGCACGCCGGACATGTAGGCGGCCTGCTCATTCGAGCCGACGGCATAGGCGGCGCGACCCAGCACCGACCGGCGATACGGAATCCACACCACCAGCACGACGACGAGAAGCACGACGAGCGCTGCCGGAACCGTGTTGAAAAGCTGGCCGGTCAGGAGATCAGCGATGTCGGACTGGACATCGCCGCCCGGGCCGGGGCGGACGAACAGCGAGATGCCGTAATAAACCGCGCCCGTCGCCAGCGTCGTGATGATCGGCTGCAGCCGGCCCCAGACGACGATGGCACCGTTGATGAAGCCCGCCAGCGCGCCGATCAGCAGCACCGCGACGATGCCGAGCATGCCCTCGCCGACCGTTCCAACGACGATGACCGAAGCGATGCAGTTCGCCATCACGAACACCATGCCGACGGAAAGATCGAGGCCGCGCGTCAAAACGGGCAGCGTCTGCGCCATGGCGACCAGCGCCAGCAGCACCGCCTTGTTGGCGGCCGTGGTGGCGACGGCGGGCGTCAGGCCGGCGCTATGATTGGAAATGTAGAGGGTGAACATCGCCACGAAGAGGACGACGGCGGTCAGGACGCCCGAATTGTGGGCGATCCAGTAGCGCCCATTGCTCAGGGCTCCGGTAGTCGCGGTCTTCATGCTGCGCGCTCCGAGGCATCGATGTTGAGGGCGCTTTGCAGCAGATTGCGCTCGTTGAGCGCTTCGCCCGCCAGTTCGCGGCGGATCTTGCCGTCATAGACGACCAGCACCCGGTCGCAGCAGCCGATCAATTCGGCATAGTCGGTGGAATAGAACAGGATCGCCGCCCCCTGGTTCGCAAGCTCCCGCATCAGGCGGTAGATTTCCTGCTTGGTGCCGACATCGATGCCGCGCGTCGGATCGTTGAGCAGGATGATGCCCGGCGCCGTCATCAGCCATTTCGCCAGGACGACCTTCTGCTGGTTGCCGCCCGACAGCGCCGAGACCGGCGCCAGCAGATCCGGCGTTTTCACCCGCAGCCGATCGACCATCACCTGGACGGCGGCGTTTTCCTTTTCGGCATCGACGCCGAAGCGGCCGGCAAGACGCGGCAAGGCGGCGAGCGTCATGTTGTCCCGTACGCTCATCGGCAGCATCAGCCCTTCGGTCTTGCGATCCTCCGGGATGAGCGCCATCGGCAGCGGCGCATGCATCGCCTTGCGCGGACCGTCGAGCTTGATCGGCTTGCCATCGATGGCGACGGTGCCAGTGACGCCCTTGAGTACGCCGAACAAGGCGAGCAGCAATTCGCGCTGGCCCTGGCCGTCGAGACCGCCGAGACCGACGATTTCGCCCTTCTTCAAATTGAACGACACGTCCTGGATCTCGCGACCCCAGGCGAGATTGGCCGCCGCCAGCGCCACCGGCCTGTCAGCCGAGGGCTCCGGCTTGGGCGGATACTGGTGCGTCACCTCGCGGCCGATCATCATCTCGATGATGGCGTCGACGGAGCGCTCGCCCTTGGTAAAGGTCTCGATTTTGCGGCCGTTGCGGAAAACGGTCGCCGTATCGGCCAGCGCCTCGATTTCGCGCATGCGGTGCGACACGTAGAGAATGCCGACGCCGGACTTCTTCAGATCGCGAATGATGCCGTAGACGCGTTCGACATCGTCGGCGGTCAAGGCCGAGGTGGCCTCGTCGAGGATCAGGATGCGCGGATTGCGGCCGAGCGCCTTGGCGATCTCAACCATCTGGCGGCGCGACAGCGGCAGGTCGCGCACCAGTTCAAGCGGATGAACGTCCTCGCAGCCGACGCGCTTCAGCAGTGCTCTCGCGCGCTCGCGCTGGCCCTGGGCGTTGATCATGCCAAGCCACTTCGGCGGGTCGACGATGGACAGATTGTCGGCGACCGTCATCTCCGGCAGCAGCGACAATTCCTGGAATACGCAGACCACGCCGGCGCGCATCGCCTCGGTCGGGTTGCGAAAGCGGACCGGCCGCCCTTCGATGAGGACCTCGCCTTCGGTCGGGTCGGTAACGCCGGAGGCAATCTTGATCAGCGTCGACTTGCCCGCACCGTTCTCGCCCAAGACGGCCTGGATTTCGCCGGGATAGACGGAGAAATCGACCCCGGTCAGTGCGGCAACGCCGCCATAGCGCTTCGAGATCTGCTTGAGTTCGAGATAGGGCTTCCGGTCAAGCAAGGCAGACATCCACGCCAGAGAGAACACGCCGAGAGAAAACAAGACTGGCGGGCCCTGAGGCCCGCCAGTCGAGAGGGAAAGAGACCTACTTGTTGTCTTGGGTCTGACCCATGATTTCCTGGGCGGTGAAGTTGATGCCGCAATCCGGGAAGGCGTTGCCGACGAAGAAGTTGTCGGATTCCTTGGAGTAGAAGTTCACGCCATCCTTGAAGTCCGGATCGTGATCGATGGCGAGCGGCAGGGCGATCGACTGCGGCACGACATTGCCTTCGAGCGCCGCGATAGCGGTCTTGATGGCGACGGCGACCTGTGCCGGTCCGCTGCCGGCCGAAGTGCACTTCAGGCCATCGGCCGAATGCTCGGAGCAGAGCTTGCGGAAGCCGTTCTCCGTCTCGCCGCCGACCGGCACGAAGGCATGGCCCGCATCCATCAGCGCACGAACCGTACCGGTCGAGCCACCCTGGACGGTGACGCCGTCGAACTTCTTGTGCACGGCGACCGCGTCGGCGGTCACCTTCTGCGCCGTGCCATCGTCCCAGCGGCCGATGACTTCGACGGTCTCGAACTTCTTGCCGGACTTGCCGAGAACTTCCTGGACGCCGTCATGACGATCGCGATCAACCGAGGTGCCGGTCACGCCGCGCACTTCGAGGACCTTGCCGCCTTCGGGCAGGTGATCGACCAGCCACTGGCCCCAGAGTTCGCCGAGACCCTTCTGGTCGACGTTGACGTTGATCGCCTCGTCGGTGTCGAGCGTGTTGTCGAAGGCGACGAGCACGACGCCGGCAGCCTTGGCGCGCTTGATCACCGGCTTGAAGGAAGTCGGGTTCTGGGCGTTGACGACGATGGCGTCATAGCCGGAATTGATGAAGTTATCGACGGCGGCGATCTGCGCGGCGACGTCGTCACCGGTCGAGACGACCTTGAATTCCTTCAGCTTCGCCTTGACGTCGGGCTGCTCGGCATAGGCCTTGGCAGTCTGGATCATCTGGATGCGCCAGGTGTTGCCGATGAAGCCGTTGGCGAGCGCGATCCGGTACGGACCTTCCTTCTTCGGGAACTGGAAGAACTTGGTATCGGCCGTCCAGGGCTTGAAGCACTTGGCGTCCGCGCTCGGTCCCGCGACGATCTCGGGTCCAGCGGCGTGGGCCGCCGTTGCGAGGGCGCCCACGGCGATCGTCGTCGCCAAAATCTGCCGGATCATTTTCAGCATGTCGTATCCTCCCATTGATGTTCTTTTTGTCCGGATGATCGCCGACCGCGCAGAAGCGGCTCTTCCCGTCTTTCATCCGTCTTGACTGACCTGAATTCGAGTGGGGCTTGCCACCCCACATCTCAGATATGATTGGCACTTCTAGCGAGCCATCGTGCCCGATGCACGCAAAAATGGCGTTGCTGCAGTCTTATCATCCAGAACTTACTGGCACTCCCCCGAACCCAGCGCCTCCCGCTACGGCACCTTACAAGTTCCCCTTCGGGAGGTCTACCAAGGCGATGGGTCGTCGAGCCGGCGATTGTCCAATCTCCGAAGACAACCTTATTCCAACTTGTCGGTTGAGTTTCCGGCCAGGAAAGCCATTTTCCATGCCGAAGCACTCGTTTGGAGAAACCATCATGGATCTGAAGCTCAGCGGCTTCCACCATCTGACCGCGATCACGGCGGACGCTCCCGGCAACCTTGCCTTCTACACGAAGGTACTCGGCCTCCGGCTGGTGAAGAAGACTGTCAATCAGGACGATACCAGCGCCTATCACCTCTTCTATGGCGACGGCGCGGCGAGCCCCGGCTCCGACATCACCTTCTTCGACTGGCCGGTCGGCCCCGCCCGCCACGGGACGCATTCGATCGTCCGCACCGGCTTCCGGGTCAATGGCGACAGCCTCGGCTGGTGGCGCGATCATCTGCGCGCCCAGGGCGTCAAGGCCGGCGACGTGACGGATGTCGGCGGACGCCAGGGCCTGATCTTCGAGGATCCGGAAGGGCAGCGGCTGTCGCTGGTCGACAATGGCGCCTCGGCTGCTGGTCATCCCTGGGAGCGCAGTTCGGTTCCGGCCGAGCACCAGATCCTCGGCCTCGGCCCGATCTCGATCAGCGTTCGCGACCTCGCCCCGACCGAGCAGGTTTTGACCCGCGTCATGCACATGAAGAAGGTGCGCGATTATCCGCAGAGCGCCATCTCGTCCAACCAGGTGCATGTCTACCAGATGAGCGAAGGCGGCCCCGAGACCGAGCTTCACGTTCTGGTTGAGCCCGATGCTCCGACCGCGCGCGAGGGCGCGGGTGGCGTCCACCATGTCGCGTTCCGCACGCCGGACACCGACAGCTTGCGGCTCTGGGCCGAGCGGGTGCGCGATTTCCGCATCGGCTCGAGCGGCGAGGTCGAGCGCTACTACTTCCGCTCGCTGTATTTCCGCGAGCCGAACGGCATCCTGTTCGAGATCGCCACCGACGTTCCCGGCTTCACCGCCGACGAACCGCTGGAGACGCTCGGCGAACATCTGTCGCTGCCGCCGTTCCTGGAAGGACGTCGCCAGTCGATCGAAGACAATCTGAAGCCGCTCTAGAGCGTTTTCGAGTGTAGTGTGGTGCGGTTCGCGTGACGAAAACGCACCAAGCATGGAGCTGGAGCCTTGTGCCGTTTCGCAGATGGCAAAGGCTCTGGCGGCTGGAAGGGTACATCACGACCATGACCATCGACAGGACAAGGGGCTCCGGCCCCCATTCCGGCCAGCGCATCCTGAGCGCTGGCGCGCCGATCGAGGACGCACGCGCGGCCGTCATCACGTTGCACGGTCGCGGCGCGAGCGCGGACGACATCATCGGCCTGTCCGAACATCTCGGACAGGATGACGTCGCCTATTTCGCGCCGCAGGCAGCGGGCTCGGTCTGGTATCCGCAACGCTTCATGGAGCCGACGGCGCTGAACCAGCCCTATCTCGCCTCCGCGCTCAGCGTTGTGCACGATCTGGTGGACGACATCATCGCAGCGGGAATTCCGCGCGAGCAGATCGTGCTGCTCGGCTTCTCGCAGGGCGCCTGCCTGGCGCTGGAGGCGGTCGCCCGCAAGCCCGGCCGCTATGGCGGCGCGGTCGGCCTCAGCGGCGGGCTGATCGGCACCGACGACGAACTGTGGAATGGCGGGGACGATCTGGCCGGCACGCCGGTTCTGCTCGGCTGCGCCGAACTGGACGGGCACATCCCGCTGGCACGGGTCGAGGAAACCGCCGTCCTGTTCGAGACGGCCGGGGCGGCTGTCACGAAACGCATCTATCGCGGCTCGGCCCATGGCGTGAATGCCGATGAAATCGAGCTGACCACCGCGATGCTGGCCGCCCTATGACGCCACCAAACCAAGCCCTCTCCCGCGCGCTTGCTTGCGGGAGGGGGCTCTCTAAAAAGTCAGGCGATCTCCCTACGTGGGAGACAACCGAAAATCCTTGCTCTCCGGCAAGGTCTGGCCGCCATCGACGACAATCGTCGTGCCGGTGATGTAGGCGGATTCCTCCGACGCCAGGAACAGCGCCGCATTGGCGATATCCTCCGGCGTGCCGAGACGGCCGAGCGGGATCGAATCTTCCATACCCTTGATGAAGGCGGCGCTGCGGCCGGCCTTCATGCCTTCGGTCAAGATGTTGCCCGGCTCGATGCCATTGACGGTGATGCCGTAGCCGGCGAATTCCAGCGCCGCGGCCTTGATGAAGCCGTTGATGCCGGCCTTCGAGGCGGAGTAGTGGCCGTGGCCGGGGCTGGTCACGCGCGGCCCGGTGATCGACGAGGTGAAGATCATCCGGCCATAACCCTTGGCCTTCATCGCAGGCAGGGCGGCGCGCGCCACCAGATAGGTGCCGCGCAGATTGACGCCCATGACCGCGTCCCATTCATCCGGCTCGATATTCTCAATCAGCGTCCAGGGATAGATGCCGGCATTCTGCACGACGATGTCGATGCCGCCGAAATGCGTCACGACTTCCGCGACCGCGCGCTCCGCATCGGCCTTCTGCGAAATATCGGTGGCGATGAACCGAGCCTTGTCTGGTCCGCCGAGCGAGGCGGCGAAGGCGACGCCGGCCTCAACTTCGGTGTCGGCGATGACGACCCGCGCGCCCTCGGCCGCAAAGCGCTTCGCGATGCCGCCGCCAATGCCGCGGGCGCCGCCGACCACGAGCGCGGTGCGGCCGGCGAGACGTTGAGAGAGGGCGTTCATCAGGCGAGTCTCTTTCGGATGCTGAGCTTGAAGGTATCGAGCAGGACGGCCACGAGCACCATGCCACCCTGGATCAACTGGGTGAAATGCGCGGGCATCCCCATCAAATTGATGGCGGTCTGGATAGAGGCGAGCAAAAGCACGCCGGCATAGACGCCAGGCAGGCTGCCGACGCCGCCCTTCAGGCTGACGCCGCCGATCACGACCGCCGCGAAGGTCTGGAACAGCATGCCGACACCGAGATTGGCGGTGGCGCCCGAGGTGCGGATGGCGAGCAGCCAACCGGCGAGGCCGGCGATGGCGCCTGCCAGGACAAAGGTGGTCGCCGTCAGCCGGTCAACCTTGATGCCGGCGCGATAGGCGGCGGTCGGATTGCCGCCGATCATCAGCAGATGACGGCCAAACGGCGTGCGATTCAGGATGAAGGCGAAAACGAGCGTCGCGATGATCGCGACCCAGGCCATGAGGGGGATCTGCAGGAAACGCTGGATCGCAAGGAAGCGTAGTTCGGCTGGCAGCTCCTGCGCCGAGCGGCCGCCCGAAAGCGCGACGACCAGGCCACGCCCCCAGATGAAGGCGGCGAGGGTGACGATGAACGAGTTCATCTTCAGCTTGACGACGAAGAAGGCATTGCTGGCGCCGACCAGCGCGCCGACGCCGAGCGCGATCATCAGCGAGATCGGCACGACGAGCCACGCAGGCGTGAAGCCGAAGCCGAAACCGACGCCCGATTTGGCAAACAGGATGCCGACTACCATCGCCGCCAGCGCCATGACCGATTCGATCGACAGGTCCATGTAGCCGGCGATGATCAGCAGCGACAGGCCGATCGCCAGCGTGCCGACGAAGGTCGATTGCTCGACGATATTGGCGAAGATGCCGATCTGGAAATAGTTCGGGATCGTCAGCGAGAACAGCACCAGGACGGCGACGAGAATGAACCAGACGAGATGATCGAGGACAAACTCGATCGCAACTCGGCGATTGGACGAGAGCATGGGGCGGCTCCGGGTGTTGCGAGGGCAAGGGTCAACCGCGGCGCAGGCATCTGGCGCTGGCAGGACCGTCTTGGATGGCTCTCTCGCGCCGGCCGGCCAAGCTTTGGCGCGCGCGACGATTGAGAAATTGCCCCGGTCGACATGACCGGGGCAACCATTGGGTTCGAAGCCTACTCGACCGACTTAACCGGCGCTTCCGGGGTCTTCATGTTGCCCCAGAACTTCGGATCGTCGATGTTGGCCTTGGTGATGGCGGCACCCGGGATCTTGATATTCGGACCCCAGCTTTCGATCGTCACGACACCTTCGAGACCGAGCACGCCATAGGTGCCGGGCTTGATCTCCTGCTTGTTGACGACCTTGTCGGCGAACATCGCCAAGGCGGCTGCCTGAGCGAACAGCGGCTGCTCGACTTCAACCTGCTGCCAGCCCTTGCGGATCAGGTCGAGACCGACCGGAGCGCCATTCGACGAGACAAGCAGGACGTCGCCCGGCTTCTTGCCGGCCGCTTCGAGCGAAGCGACGGCGGCGACCGAGAGGTGCGCTGCATGGACAAAGATCAGGTCGATATCGGGATTGGCGAGAAGCTGATCGGCGACCACCGAACCGGCGTTCGAGGCTTCCCACTGCATGGCGGGCTTGGAAATGATGGTGACGTCCGGAAACGCCTTCATCTTCTCCTCAAAGCCCTTCTGGATGTCGAGCGTGTAGGGATCGCCCGGATCACCCATGACCTGCAGAACCTTGCCCTTCACGGCGCCGTTCTTTTCCTTGAGCAGGCGCTCGATTTCGGCCGCCGCGACATGACCGATCTCGACCGTGCCGGCGACCGAGGTCAGGTCGCTCTTGGTCGAGGTGATCTGGCGGTCGAACTGCATGACCGGGATGCCGGCGGCGCGCGCCGCTTCGATCTGCGGCTTCAGGGCGTTGAAATCGACGGCGGCGAGCACGATCGCCGACGGCTTCAGCGCGATGACGTCGTTCATCTGGCCCTGCTGGACGTCGGTCTTGTTGTCGGCATTGAGCGCGACGGTTTCGTAGCCGACATCCTTCATGAACTTGGTGATCGCCGTCACCGAACCGGTCTGGAATTCGTCCAGCAGGGTCGGCACGAGGTAATAGATCTTGCCCTTGTCCGCGGCCCAGGCGGCCGGGGTCAGGAAGGTTGCGGCACCGAGCACGACGGCCCCCGCCAAAACACCCATCAGTCGTTTCATGTTGCTGTTCCCTTCGCTCTTATCGTTCAGTCTGGAAGTGCGGCCGGGCCTTTTGGACGGCCCTATCCCGCTGGCTGGGCTTGACCTTTGCTCTGGTCGACGTTCCGCGCGCGGCCGCCCAATGCCTCGCCCGTAATCAGTTGCACGATCTCGTCCGGCGAGGTTTCCGCCGTGCGGACATCACCGGCCACCGTGCCTTGCCGGATCACGACCATGCGGTCGGCGACCTGGAAGGCTTGGCTCATGATGTGAGTGATGAAGACGACGCCGATGCCCTGGTCGGCAATGCGGCGGATCAGGTCGAGGCCACGTCGCGTCTGTTCGACGCCGAGCGCCGCGAACGGTTCGTCGAGCAACACCAGCTTGCCGCCCCAATGGACGAAGCGGTTCAGCTCGATCGCCTGGCGCTGGCCGCCGGAGAGATGCTCGACATTGGTGCGTAGCGACGGGATCTTGGTGCCGGCGGCGGCCATCGCCTTGGCGACGACTTCTTCCATCGCCTTTTCCTGCAACACCGGCACGCCAAAGTATTTCTTCACGATCTCCCGGCCCATGAAGAAATTCGCCACGACGTCGACATTCGTGCAGAGCGACAGGTCCTGGTAGACCGTCTCGATGCCGGCCGCCTTGCCGTCGGCGGGCGAGGTGAAGTGGCGCTCTTCGCCGTCATAGATCACCTTGCCGGAACTTGGCTCAAGACCGCCCGAAATGATCTTCACCAGCGTCGACTTGCCGGCGCCATTGTCGCCGAGCAGCGCCACGACTTCGCCGCGCGCCATTTCGAAGCTGATATCGCGAAGCGCCTGAATGGCGCCAAAGCTCCGCGTAATATGTTCGAGCCGCAGCAGCGGGGCTTCGGTGGTCATGCAGCTACCTCTTTCCTGGACGGGCCGGTCATGATCGGATCGCGCTCGGCCCGCTCCTCCTCGCCGGCGAAGAGGAGACCGAAACGGGGCGACAGGGCCCCTGAAATCGCCAGCGCCGCCGCGCCGCGCAGAACCGCATCCTGGCCGTCGCTGGAGAGGGTCAGGCGCGGCGTCGTGCGGCCGCTGCGCTCGGCCACCGAATGCATCAGTGGCTCGGTCGCGGCGAGCAGCCGTTCGAGCAACGCATCGGAGGCCAGGCCGCCAATCACGATCGTCTCGGGATCATAGAGATTTTCGATTGTGGCGATCGCCGAACGCAGCACGGGCGCCGCCTCATCGATCCACGCATCGACAACGCCGGCATGGTCGGTAAGCGCCGTCTCTATGGTGGCGTTCGGATCGACTGCCTTGAGCCGACGATCGAGCGCATCGCGCGAGACATAGCGCTCCAGGCAACCACGATTGCCGCACGGGCACGGATCGCCGCCGGGGACCAGCGGCAGATGGCCGATCTCGCCCGCATTGCCATGCGCGCCGCGCTGCACCGTTCCGTCCTGCACCGCCGCGCCGCCAAGGCCGACGCCGAAATAGATGTAATAGAAGCTCCGGAACTCGCGCCCGACGCCATAGAGCCGCTCGCCCAGCGCCACGGCGCCCAGTTCGGCGCCGGCGAAGACGGGCAGGACATGAGCCTCGGCCAGACGGTCGCGAACAGGAACACCCTTCCAGCCCTCAAGCGTGGTCGGCCCGACGAAACTCATTGAATCGACGTCGCTCGGACCGGGCATGGCGACGCCGATGCCCAGCATCCGCCCCTTCGGGCGCAGCGCCTGCATTTCGGCGATCAGGGCCTGGAAGACGGGAAAGGTAGCCTCGGGCGACACGCGCGCCATCGGATGATGCCGGGTGCCGACGATCTTGCCGGCCAGATTGACCAGCGCCGCCGAGACGCCGATCGGCGTCACATGCAGGCCGATGGCAAAGCCACCTTCGGGGTTGAGGGTCAGATTGGTGCGCGGCAGGCCCCTGCCCTTCGGCGCCTCGCGGACGCCCATGACGAAGCCCTGCAGTTCCAGTTCGCGGATGATCGTGGAGACGGTCTGGACGGTCAGTCCGACCTGCCGTGCGATGTCGCCGCGAGCAATGGGCGCTTCCAGCCGGATCGTCTCGAGGACAATCCGCCGGTTGTAGGGTCGACCAAACTCTTGGTTCGTGCCGCGCAGCGCCATCGTCGCTCCAGTCCTCGGTACCCCTACGTTAGGCCGCGCATTTATTAAGTCAAATGGATTTATGGAATAGCGCGACACGGACGAAGCGACGCGGCAAGGCCTGTGCACAAGCGGCCGAAAACAGCCGGAAAACCCTGTGCGCGAGCTGTGGAAAGCCGGTGCAAAAGCCCGGGATGTTCCTGTGGAGAGGCGGAGGAAAAGCCTGGGGATAGGCTTGGGAAAAGCCGAGGGGAACATTTGGGAAAAGCTTGGGACAGGCTGTGCGCAACCTGTGAACTGCGAGTGTCGCGACGGCAAAAAAATGCCCCGGCGCGCATCGTGTGCGGCGCCGGGGCGGACGTCTCGGTCGCGTTCTGAACGGATCAGTCGGCGAGTTCGATGAGGATGTCCTGCGCACCCTTCCAGAGGGTGAGCTTGCCGAGCGCGACGAGGTTTTCGCGGCCTTCGGTGATGGTCAGGAAATGGTTGCCCGAGAGCTGGCCGACCTTCGACGAGAAATCGACGCCGCCATAGGCGAGCAGGATTTCCGTCTCGCTGATGCCGCCGGGATAGAGAATGAACTCGCCGGGAGCCGGGTGGCTGGTGTTGTTCTCGTAGCCGAGGCCGAGATCGAGGTCGCCAAGCGGGATCCAGCAGCCTTCACCGCTCCAGCGAACGTGAATGAGCTTCTCGCGATACGGCAGCAGCGTCTTGAAGACAGCGCAGGTCTTCGGCGCCAGTTCTTCCTCGAACTTGCCGTAGAAGGTGAACGGGCCGGCGGTGATTTTCACTTTGGTCATTCGATCTCGTCTTTCTCGTTTCTCACTTTTCCAGTCGTCGACGGACGCCGCATCACCACCCTGCCGGGATGGATCGCTGCCTTCGCCGTGGATCCTGCCGGAACCAACAGCCATCCGCCGATTTCCGTGACCTCACACCTAGCACGAGGTCCGCCCTGAGCGCCTGCTCCAAGATTGGCTTCGGCAAGATGGCTTTCGCGACTTCGATTGGCGACGTTCTGTGCAACTAATTTCGACCTCCAGCCGAAAGGGGCTGGATCTCTCCACCAGCATCGGCTCCATTGCGCTGAAGCGTGTTGGACGCTAGGACGCCTGCTCGTAAGGATACCCATATTCCTTCTCGCGAAAATGGAACATTTAGAGTATCTCAACGAGATGTGCCGTAGCGTAATATCGATTGCCGCCATGGGAAAACCAACGAGTGCCCCTTGTTGGCTGCAACCCCATAAACCGACCGGATATGCGAATGCTGGGTGAGCCGAACACGGACGGCAAGATGTTTGACATCGCGCCCGTCTCGTTGTGGGAAGAAGACTATAGCGCACTGAAGAGCCTGTTCGATGAGTGGCGAGCGGCCGGTGTCTCCGACCTCGGCGCCTATCTGCGCGAAGATCTTTCGCGGGTAAAAATCTGCTCAAGCCGCCTGCGCGTGCTGAAGGTCAACCAGAAGACACTCTCCTTGCTGGAGGCCGCGAGTTTGGAAGAACTCGAGGCCAATCTCGGACGTGTATTCCGCGATGACATGCTGCATGCCCATGTCGACGAACTGGTGCAGCTCTGGAATGGCCATACGCAGTTTACCAGCCACACCGTCAACTACACGCTGAGCGGCAAGCGCCTCGACATCCAGCTCAAGGGCACGATCGTGCCCGGCTATGAGGCCAACTGGGAACGCGTCCTGGTGGCGATCGAGGATGTGACGGAACGCGAGACCGCGCGTCGCAGCCTCGCGACCAGCGAGGAATATGCGCGCGGACTATTTCACCATTCCCCCGTCTCGCTCTGGGTCGAGGATTTTTCCAGCGTCAAACGCCTGATCGACGAGATCCGCCAAAAGGGTATCCTCGATTTCCGCGTCTTCACCGATGTGCATCCGGAATTCGTCACGCGCTGCATGAGCGAAATCCGGGTGATCGACGTCAACCGTCATACGCTGCAGCTATTCAGCGCCCCGGATCTCCCCACGCTCCTGTTGAATCTCGGCGATGTTTTCCGGGACGGCATGAACCGACCGTTCCGGGAGCAGTTGATTGATCTGTGGGACGGCAAGCTGTTTCAGCAGCGCGAAGTGCTCAACTACACGCTCGACGGCCGGGAGTTGCATCTGCACCTGCAATTCTCCGTCCTGCCCGGCCATGAACACGACTGGTCACTCGTGCAGGTGGCGCTGACCGATATCACCGCCCGCAAGGCGGCCGAGGCCTATCTGGAGTTCCTCGGCAAGCATGATGTCCTGACCAAGCTCTACAACCGCTCCTTCTTCGTCGATGAACTGAACCGCCTGCGCCGCAACGGCCCGGCCCCGCTCTCGGTCATCGTCATCGACCTGAACGGCCTGAAGGCGGCCAACGATCAATGGGGCCACGCCGCAGGCGACGAGTTGCTGCGCCGAGCCGGCGAGGTGCTGGGCAAGCTGACGACGGTGCCGGCGCATGCGGCGAGAATCGGCGGCGATGAGTTCGCCATCCTCTTGCCCGGCGCCGACGAGATTGGCGCAGAAAAGACGATCGAAGACGTTCGTCGCCTCGTCGAGCTCAACAACCAGTTCTATTCCAGCACCAGCCTGAGCCTGTCGATCGGCGCTGCGACGGGCGCGCCGGGCGAACCCCTGGAAGAAGTCGTCAAGCGCGCCGACGCACGCATGTACGAGGAAAAGCATCGGCACTACGGGCTGACACCCTTGGAAAGACGCCGTGAAGTGGCCCTTCAGGAAGCTGGCCAGTAGTCGGCCCCGACGCGAGGGGACCGAGTCCGTTGTGGAAAGAAGACCGCATCGAGCTTTCCGACACAGCGTTGCAAAGATCTGTCCCTGTAGGATAGTGCAGGATGCGACGCTGCAACCGATGGATGGCGTGACGAGCGCCAGCAGGATCAGGAAAGCAAGATGACCCAATCTGGCCAGGACGTTCGAGACGGCAAAGTCGGCTACCAGGAGCGTGAAGCAGTCGCTGTCTTCGACAGCGAAGCAGCCCTCAACGCCGCCGTCGATGCGCTGATGCAATATGGCCTCCGCCAAGAAGACCTCAGCGTTCTGGCGCCTTCCGAAAAGCTGTCCTCGTCCAACCCGACGACAGCGCTGGAAGACAAGGACGATGCCGCCCGCGCCGCCTATGTCACGCAGGATTCGCGCACGGAAGGCCTGGCAGCGCTCACCGGCGGCCCGGCGCTGGTCACCGGCCTCGGCGCGGCGCTCGTCGCCGGCACGGTCGGACTGGCTCTGATCCCGACGCTGGCGGTCACCGTTGGCGGCGCCTTCGCGACCGGCTCGGTCGGTTTCGTGCTTTCGCGCATCTTCGGCCGCAAGCATGCCGAAGCCATCCGCCAGCAACTGGCCAATGGCGGCCTGCTGCTCTGGGTGCATGCGCCCGACAGCAAGGACGACGCAAAGATCCTCGAGATCCTGACCCAGAATGGCGGCCGCGACGCGCATGTCCACGTCGTCCACCGCAACTGGGGCGTCGACGAAGTTCCGTTCAGCACGGACCAGCCCGACCCGCTGTTGAAGCTCTGATTCCAGACAGAATGTCATGAACCGGCGGCGCGGCGTGCCGCCGGTTCATCACAGGGACCTGTCGGCAAGGGAAGCCGGCAGCCAGGCTGCCGGCCCTCTTCTTGCGATCGTTCAGGCGGCCAGCGCCGCGGCATTGTCGGCGGCATAGGTCGCGACCGAACGCGGCGCGGTGCCGGTCAGCGTCTCGACATCGCCGGTCGGCGCGGCCGTCCAGCCCTGACGGACCGGATAGAAGATCGAGGTCAGCATGCCGGCATAATCGGCCGGCACGCCGGCGCCTGTCAGGATGGCGATGAATGCGTCATCCTCGACCGGCTGGTAGGCGACCGGCTTGCCGACCACGCCGGCAAGAATCGTCGCCGCATCGGCGTAGCCGAGCGCCTCGGGGCCGGTGAGGTTGAAGGCGCGGCCGTCGAAACGGTCGGTCGTCAGCGCCGCAGCCGCGCTCGCCGCGATGTCGCGCACGTCGATGAAGCTCGACTTGCCGTCCGCCGCCGGCACCGCGATCACACCATGGTCGAGACCGGCCTTCCAGTAGGTGTGGAAATTGTCGGAGAACCAGTTCGGCCGCAGGATAACATAGGGAACGCCTGATTTCTCGATGGCGATCTCGACCTGGCGATAGGGAATGGAATCGTCGGCATCGACGCCGAACACGCTCTGGAACACGATCTTGACGCCACGCGAGACGGCGGCCTCGACCACCGGCAGCAGCAGTTCCGTTACCTGCACATGGCCGGCCGGCAGCATCAGATAGACGCGATTGACGCCGTCAAAGGCGGCGGCAAAGGTCGAGGGGTCGGCAATGTCGAACACGACGCCCTCGGCGCCTTCCACCGGCTTGCCGGAACGCGACGCGGCCTTGACCGCCTCGCCCTTCGCCACCAGCGCCTTGACCAGAGGCGCACCGACATTGCCGGTCGCGCCGAGCACGAGGATCTTGTTCGTCATCTCTTTATCCTAGTTTCGTTTGGAAACCTTGTTTCGATTTGCTACATACTGCCGATCGAGACGGGACAAAAGAGAGCACCTTTTGCTCACATGGTTTCCTTCGGGATACCGGAGGCCGGAGAGACACATGGAAACGACGACGCTGCAGCGCGCCTATGACGTCTATGAAGACCGCTGTCCGACCCGGCTGGTGCTGGACCGGATCGCCGACAAATGGGCGCTGCTGATCCTCGACCGGCTGCGCGGCGAACCGGTGCGCTTCAACCACATCCGGCGCGACATCAAGGGCATCTCTCAGAAGGTGCTATCGCAGACGCTGAAGAAGCTGGAGCGCGACGGGCTTGTCTCGCGCACCGTCTATCCGACGGTGCCGGTGACCGTCGAATACGCGCTGACGCCGCTGGGCCAGACCCTGACCGAAACCGTGGCGACACTGGCCCATTGGGCCGAGCGCAACATGGACGCCGTGCTGACGGCGCAGAAGACGTATGACGCGGCGGCGGAGTTGCGCTGACCGCCTTCTTGCCTTGAACCTCCCCCTTGAAGGAGGTCAAAAACGCCCTTCCCTCACCTCTCCCTGAGGGAGAGGTCGACGGCCCGAGGCCGGCGGGTGAGGGTTTAGGGACCCATCCGGAGAGGGCGTAAACCCTCACCCGGAGCTTCGCTCCGACCTCTCCCTCAGGGAGAGGTAAGAGAGCAACGCACCGCGAACCGGCTCAATCCCAGGCGAGCGCGCCGCCGTTCTGGTATTCGATGACGCGCGTCTCGAAGAAGTTCTTCTCCTTCTTCAGATCCATCGCCTCCGACATCCACGGGAACGGATTCTCCGTCTCCGGGAACACCGGCGCTAAACCAAGCTGGGCGCAACGGCGGTTGGCGATGAAGTGCATGTAGCTTGCGCAAAGCGCTGCATTCAGGCCGAGGAAGCCGCGCGGCATCGTGTCGAGGCTGTAGGCGGCCTCCAGTTCGGCCGCTTCGCGGATCATCGAGCGCAGCTCATCCTGGAACGAAGCCGTCCAGAGATGCGGGTTTTCCACCTTGATCTGGTTGATGACGTCGATGCCGAAGTTCAGGTGGATGCTCTCGTCGCGAAGAATGTACTGATACTGCTCGGCGATGCCGACCATCTTGTTGCGACGACCGAGCGACAGGATCTGCGCAAAGCCGGTGTAGAACCACATGCCCTCGAAGATGACGTAGAAGGCGACGAGATCGCGCAAAAACGACTGGTCGGTTTCGGGCGTACCGGTCTTGAAGTCGGGATCGTCGAGATGCTGGGTGTGCTTCAGCGCCCAGGCCGCCTTGTCGGTGATCGACGGCACTTCCCGGTACATGTTGAACAGCTCGCCCTCGTCGAGGCCGAGGCTTTCGACGATGTACTGGAAGGTGTGCGTGTGTACCGCCTCCTCGAACGCCTGGCGCAGCAGATACTGCCGGCATTCCGGATTGGTCAGGTGGCGATAGATCGCCAGCACGATGTTGTTGGCAACCAGAGACTCTGAGGCGGCAAAGAAGCCGAGATTGCGCTTGATGGCGCGGCGCTCGTCCTCGGTCAGCCCGTCCTTCGACTTCCAGAGCGCGATATCGGCCTGCATCGAGACCTCGGTCGGCATCCAGTGGTTGTTGCAGCCGGCGAGATACTTCTCCCAGGCCCAGCGATATTTGAGCGGCAACAGCTGGTTCACGTCGGCGCGGCAATTGATCATCGCCTTGTCGTCGACGGAGACGCGGCCGCCGGCCCGGTCGATCGAGCCGAGGCCGGTGGCGTCGGCGACCGGTAGATCATTGCCGACAGGGGCGAGCGGCGCGCCGGAAACGGCAGCGGACTTGGGTTCGGACCAATCGAGCATGGTCAACTCCTTTGAATTTTTGCTGCCCGGCACAAAGGCGCGCGGCGGGAGAATTCCTCACCTCTCCCTGAGGGAGAGCTCGACGCACGAAGTGCGGCGGGTGAGGGTTTAGGGAACCATACGGAGAGGCGGAAAAGCCCCTCACCCCAGCCCTCTCCCGCAAGCGGTAGAGGGGGCGGCCGAGCCTCTCCTCGGCGCCGGCCGAAAAGCCCTCGCCCGCTTGCGGGAGAGGGTTGGGTGAGGGTTGGGTGAGGGTCTTGTTTGCGTACCGCCCCTACTGGCAGGCTTCGCATTCCGGATCGTCGATGGAACAAGCCTGGCCCCAGGCTTCGCCGATCGGGATGTTGATCGGTTCCGGCGCCAGCTTCGCGGCCGGGATGACGATCGGCGCGGCGGCTGCCGGCGCGGTGGCCATCACGGCCGAGACCGCGTTCAACTTGCCGTCCGTTCCCTTCAGCGTCGACTTCTCGACATGGGTGGCCGAGCGCGAACGCAGGTAATAGGTCGTCTTCAGGCCGCGCTGCCAGGCCAGTCGATACAGCGTGTCCAGCTTCTTGCCCGAGGGATTGGCGATGTAGAGGTTGAGCGACTGCGCCTGGTCGATCCACTTCTGCCGCCGCGCCGCCGCCTCGATCAGCCAGGACGAGTCGATCTCGAAGGCGGTCGCATAGAGCGCCTTCAGGTCGTCCGGGATGCGGTCGATCGGGCCGATGCTGCCATCAAAGTACTTCAGGTCCGACACCATCACCTCGTCCCAGAGGCCACGCGCCTTCAGGTCGTGCACCAGCGCCGCGTTCACGACGGTGAAGTCGCCCGACATGTTCGATTTGACGAACAGGTTCTGGTAGGCCGGCTCGATCGACTGCGCGACGCCGCAGATGTTGGAGATCGTCGCCGTTGGCGCGATCGCCATGGTGTTGGAATTGCGCATCCCGACGGTCTTGACCCGCTCGCGCAGCGCTTCCCAGTCGAGCACCGTCGAGCGGTCGAGATCGAGGCCGCCACGGGCTTCGGCGAGGAGTTCGACCGAGTCGATCGGCAGAATGCCCTGCGACCAGAGCGAACCGTCAAAGCTCGGATAGCGGCCGCGCTCGGCGGCGAGATCGGTCGAGGCCGAGATGGTGTGGAAGGAGATCGCTTCCATGCTCTCGTCGGCGAAGCGCACGGCCGCGTCCGACGCATAGGGAATGCGCAAAGCCTGCAGCGCGTCCTGGAAGCCCATCAGGCCGAGGCCGACCGGACGGTGGCGCAAATTGGAGCGGCGCGCCTCGGGGATGGTGTAGAAATTGATGTCGATGACGTTGTCGAGCATCCGCATCGCCGTGCGGATGGTGCGGGCAAGCCGGTCGAGATCGAGGCCATCGGCGACGACGTGATGGGCCAGGTTGATCGAGCCGAGATTGCAGACGGCAACCTCGTCATTCGACGTATTCAGCGTGATCTCGGTGCAGAGATTCGACGAATGCACGACGCCGGCATGACGCTGCGGCGAGCGGATGTTGCAGGGATCCTTGAAGGTGATCCACGGATGTCCGGTCTCGAACAGCATGGTCAGCATGCGGCGCCAGAGATCGGTCGCCTTGACCTCCTTGTGAACGCGCAGTTCGCCGCGCTTGGCCTTCGCCTCATAGCCCTCATAGGCGATCTTGAAGGCGGGGCCGTAGAGATCGTGCAGATCCGGCGCCTCGTCGGGCGAGAACAGCGTCCACACACCATCCTCGGCGACGCGCTGCATGAACAGGTCCGGCACCCAGTTGGCCGTGTTCATGTCATGCGTGCGGCGGCGGTCGTCGCCGGTGTTCTTGCGCAGATCGAGGAATTCCTCGATATCGACATGCCAGGTCTCGAGATAGGCGCAGACGGCGCCCTTGCGCTTGCCGCCCTGGTTGACGGCGATCGCCGTATCGTTGGCGACCTTCAGGAATGGCACCACGCCCTGGCTCTCGCCATTCGTGCCCTTGATATGGGCGCCGAGGCCACGCACGCGCGACCAGTCATTGCCAAGTCCGCCGGAATACTTTGCCAGCAGCGCATTGTCCTTCACCGACTTGAAGATGCCTTCGAGATCGTCGGGAACGGTGGTCAGGAAGCAGGAGGAAAGCTGCGGCCGCAGCGTGCCGGAATTGAACAGCGTCGGCGTCGAGGCCATGAAGTCGAAGGACGAAAGTAGATTGTAGAACTCGATCGCCCGAGCCTCGCGATCGATCTCTCGCGTGGCGAGGCCCATGGCGACGCGCATGAAAAAGGCCTGCGGCAGCTCGATGCGGGTGCCGCGCGTCTGCAGGAAATAGCGGTCGTAGAGGGTCTGCAGGCCGAGGAACTGGAAGTTCAAATCCCGCTCCGGCTTCAACGCAGCGGCGAGCCGGGCGAGATCGTAGCGGCCCATTTCCGGGTCGATCAGCTCATGCTCGATGCCAACGCGGATGAAGGCCGGGAAATAGTCGGCATAGCGCTCGGCCATCTCGCTCTGGGTCGGCTGGACGGCGATGCCCTGCACGAAGGAGACAGCCTCGGCGCGCAGCATGTCGAGCAGCAGGCGGGCGCTGACAAAGGCGTAGTTCGGCTCGCTCTCGACCAGTGTGCGAGCGGCCATCACCGGCGCCAGCGCCAGTTCGGCCAGCGAGATGCCGTCATAGAGGTTGCGGCGCGTCTCGGAGAGGATGGCGGCCGCGTCGACATCCGCGAGGCCCGCACAGGCCTCGTCAACGACGAGTTGCAGCCGGCGCTCGTCGAGCGGACGCAGAACGCCGTCGACGCCGCGCACCTGCAGCGCCGGGGCGCTGACCGGGGCAACTGCTTCGGCCGTACGGCGCGCGCGCGAACGCTCCTCGCGATAAAGCACATAGGCGCGGGCAATCTTGTGGTGCTCGCCGCGCATCAGCGCCAGTTCGACCTGGTCCTGCACGTCCTCGATGTGGAGCGCGCGATCGGAGCCGACGCGGCGCGTCAGGGCGCTGACGATCTGGCCGGTCAGGTCGTCGACGATCTCGTGCACGCGGCGCGAGGCGGCGGCGCTGTTGCCCTCGACGGCGAGAAACGCCTTGGTCAGCGCGACGGCGATCTTGCCGGCGTCGAAGCCGGAGACCGTGCCATTGCGGCGGATGACGTGAAAGGCGGGCGTCGCGGCGGCGGCAGACGCCTTGGACGCTACAGGAGCCGGCGAAAGCGAAGGATGGGAGGCGACCGGCGCGCTACGGTCTTGATCAATCGTCTGTGTCATCGGCTTCAGCCCAAAATGTGTTGGGAGGCCGAGCGAAGCGAACAGAATCGGCGGCCCTCGAAAAAAGGCCGCACGAAACCAGCGCTCCACCGGGACACCCCGCCCGAGGATTCATTCATTCTGTCGAAGCAGGTTTCCTGGCTCACGGGTCGTCGCTCTGCCCACCTTCCCAGGACCTTGCGGTCCCAGTGGTCTCTCCGGACAGAAACTCGCCGTTCACAGTTGCGGGGGCAGCTCCGGCTTCGCCTTTTTGGGGCGTCCCGGCATTCCCTCTTAGCCCTGAGCCTTGCGACTCAGAAGAACCTCGACACGCAGATGTAGACGCCTATGCGCCGCTTCCGTCAACATCTTGACACAAAGACTCACAGCTCGTGGCTTCGACACAACAGCTTGTGTGTCCCTCACGACGCACTGGCGTACATGCCGGTCGTGCGGAACTCGGTCGGGCTGGTGCCGAAAAAGCGGCGAAACACCTTGGCGAAATAGTTCGAATCGTCGAAGCCGGACAGCACCGCCACCTCCTTGACCGACAGCACCTGCTGTCCCGCGAGCAGGCGCGCGGCGCGACGCATCCGCTCCTGCAGCACGAATTCGGCCGGCGGCATGCCCTCGCTGGCCGCGAACATCCGGGAAAAATGCGCCCGGCTGAAACCGGAGAATTCGGCGAGTTCAGCCACGGAGAGCGACTTGTCGAGATTGGCCAGGATGTGTTCGACGACGCGCTGGATGACGCCATTATCGGCGAGCGACGCGCCGTGCGAGCCGAACACGTCATCATAGAGCGCCATCGCCGCCTCATAGGCGACGGCCGAGGCGGCCCCCGGCGTCTCGCCGCCGCCGTCTATCAAGCGCAGGCTGCAATCGGCGAGATGATCGATCGTGTCGGGCCGCAGCCGCAAAATCGGTCCTGTCGCCTCCAGGATCTGACGATGGATGCGCAAGGCTTCCTGCCCGTTCATCGAGATCCAGAAAAACTCCCATGGGGTGCCCGGCTCGACCGAATAGCGGTGATTGTGGGGGACGATCACCAGCATCGTCTCGCCCGGTCCAACGCGATAGTCGCGCCGGTCATAGCGCAGGCTGCCGGAGCCGGAAACCGTATGCTGGAGCACGGTAAACGGCGTCTGGCCGCGCTTTCGTCCGTCCCAGCTGTAGCTCGCATCGGCACGCACCTCATAGCCGGTGCTGGTCGGCATGGTGTGCAGCCGGTGGCGGCCGCGAGGCAGCGATACGGTCTTCATGATGGGGGCACGCAGGGCCAGTTTATCGAGCATAAAATCACCCACGAAAGCACAAATTCTCTCTGGTTCGCGCCCGAACCTTACGCATACTAGCGTCGAGCCGAGTGAACGGGCGACTGAAAAAGAGCAGCTGGATGAGCCAATACCACCCAAGACTGCCAAAGCCCTGCCGAAATCGGGACAATTCCGTAGCTTTGCCAAGTGCCGAATCGAGCCGCGTTGCCAGGAAACGCGCCGCTGGCGCGACGACCGCCTCCGAGGAAAACCAGAAACGCCATGTCTAGTTTCAAGATTGCCATCATCGGCGCCGGCAGCGTCGGCTTCACCAAGAAGCTGGTCTCCGACATCCTGTCCGTGCCGGAACTGCGCGAGGTCGAATTCGCGCTGACCGACATCAGCGAGCACAACCTCACCATGGTCCGGCAGATCCTCGACCGCATGGTCGCGGAGAACAAGCTGCCGACGAAGATCACCGCGACGACCAACCGGCGCGAAGCGCTGACCGGTGCGCGCTATGTCATCAGCTGCGTCCGCGTCGGCGGCCTCGAGGCTTATGCCGACGACATTCGCATTCCTCTGAAATATGGCGTCGATCAGTGCGTCGGCGACACGATCTGCGCCGGCGGCATCCTGTATGGCCAGCGCAACATCCCGGTCATCCTCGACTTCTGCAAGGATATCCGCGAAGTCGCCGAGCCCGGCGCCCGCTTCCTGAACTATGCCAACCCGATGGCGATGAACACTTGGGCCGCGATCGAATATGGCGGGGTCGACACGATCGGCCTTTGCCACGGCGTGCAGCATGGCGGCGAGCAGATCGCCGAAGTGCTGGGCGCGACGGATGAGAGCGAGCTCGAATTCATCTGCTCCGGCATCAACCACCAGACCTGGTATGTCGACATCCGCTTCCGCGGCCGCAAGATCGGCAAGGACGAACTGGTCGCCGCCTTCGAGGCGCACCCTGTCTTCTCGCAGCAGGAAAAGGTCCGCATCGACGTCCTGAAGCGCTTCGGCTTCTATTCGACCGAGAGCAACGGCCATCTGTCGGAATACCTGCCCTGGTATCGGAAGCGGCCGGAAGAGATCAACCGCTGGATCGACATGTCGAACTGGATCCATGGCGAGACCGGCGGCTACCTCCGCCACTCGACCGAGACCCGCAACTGGTTCGAGACCGACTTCCCGAAATTCCTGGAAGACGCCGGCAAGCCGCTCGATCCGGCCAAGCGCTCGAACGAGCATGCCAGCCACATCATCGAGGCGCTGGAGACCGGACGCGTCTATCGCGGCCACTTCAACGTCAAGAATAATGGCCTGATCACCAATCTGCCGGAAGACGCCATCGTCGAGACGCCGGGCTTCATCGACCGCTTCGGCCTCAACATGGTCGCCGGCGTGACGCTGCCCGACGCCTGCGCCGCCACCTGCATGGCGTCGATCAATGTCCAGCGCATGGCGGTCAAGGCCGCCATTACCGGCGATCTCGACCTCTTGAAGCTCGCCGTGCTGCATGACCCGCTGGTCGGCGCGATCTGCTCGCCGGACGAGGTCTGGCAGATGGTCGACGAGATGGTCGTCGCCCAGGCGCGCTGGCTGCCGCAATACGCCCACGCCATCGACGGCGCGAAGGAGCGCCTTGCCAACAAGACCGTCGCCACGCGCGACTGGCAGGGCGCGGCGCGGCGCGAGGTTCGCGGCATCGAGACTGTCCGCGCCGAGCGGGCCAAGGAAAAGGCGGAAGCGGCAGAGTAGCCGCAGCCTGACAGCTGGATCCGGCGCGGCGGGAGGAGCCGCCGCGCCGGATCGGCAGACATCGACACGCTCTTGGGAAGGCGTCTCGGCGGATGCGGCTGTGGAATGCAAAGGGATGACAGGGTGCCGGCGCGTCGCGCCAGCGCCGTTCAAAGGGAGGAACTATGAACAAGTACGCATTGGCTCTGGGTGGAGCCAGCCTGCTCCTGAGTGTTTCCGTTCTGGCCGCGCAGGCCCAGACGAAGCCGCCAATCACGCCGCCTGAGCCGCCGAAATTCGACGCCCAGGGCAAGATCGACTATGTCGGCGTGGCCGACATTCTCGAATTCAAGGCACTGCCCGACTATCACGAGCCCGATTGGGTCACGAAGAACTTCGTCGCCAGCGGCAAGCTGCCCGCCGTCAAGGACCGTCTCCCCAAGGAGCCGATGGTCTACAAGCAGGGCAACATGGTCGACGGCCTCGGCGTCTATGGCGACACGATGCGCCACGTCATTGGCGGCCGGCCAGAGGGCTGGAACTATTCCGCCGGCCAGACGCAGGGCTGGGGCGGCATCGATATCGGCCTTTCCGAGTGCCTGACGCGTTCGGGCCCGCTGTTCCAGATCAAGGCGGATGAGCTGCAGCCGCTGCCGAACCTGGCCAAGAGCTGGGAATGGTCGGAAGACGGCCACACCCTGACCATGCACCTGATCGAAGGCGCAAAATGGTCGGACGGCCAGCCGTTCACCACCGCCGATGCGATGTTCTACTGGGACGACAACGTCAACGACCCGAACGTGACGCCGCTGAACGGCGCGGCGCCCGGTTCATTCGGTGAAGGCACCACCCTGAAGGCGGATGGCGACTACACGCTGATCTGGACCTTCAAGGACGCGTTCCCGAAGCAGTATCTCTACCAGATGGCCTATGGCACGTTCTGTCCGGGCCCGGCGCATATCCTGAAGCCGCAGCACCCGAAATACTCGAAGAACACCTATGAGCAGTACAAGAACGCCTTCCCGCCGGAATATCTGAACATTCCGGTGATGGGCGCCTGGGCGCCGGTCGAGTATCGCCCCGACGACATCATCGTCATGCGTCGCAATCCCTACTACTGGAAGGTCGACGAGGCCGGCAACCAACTGCCCTACCTGAACGAGCTGCACTACAAGCTCTCGACATGGGCCGACCGCGACGTCCAGGCCGTGGCCGGATCGGGCGATTTCGCCAACCTGGAACAGCCGGAAAGCTTCGTCGAGGCGCTGAAGCGCTCGGCCAGCGCCGATGCTCCGGCCCGACTGGAATTCGGCCCGCGCATCATCGGCTATTCGCTCTATCCGAACCTCTCGGCCAATGGCTGGGGCGAGCCGGACGAGCGCGGCCAGGCCGTGCGCGAACTGAACCGCAACGAGCATTTCCGCAAGGCGATCACCTCGGCGGTGGATCGCAAGCGGCTCGGCGAGTCGCTGGTCAAGGGTCCGTTCACGACCATCTATCCGGGCGGCATCTATTCCGGCACGACCTATTACGACAAGGATTCGACCGCCTACTATCCCTTCGACCTCGAAGGCGCCAAGGCTGAACTGGCGCTGGCCGGCCTGAAGGACACGGACGGCGACGGCATCGTCAACTTCCCGGCCGGAACGGCAGGCGGCAAGAATGTCGAGGTAACCCTCCTCGTCAATGCCGACTACCAGACCGACAAGAGCCTCGCCGACGGCGTCGTCTCGATGATGGAGCCGCTCGGCATCCGCGTCCTGCTCAACCAGGTCGAGGGCAAGCAGCGCGACGCACTGCAGCAGGGCGGCCAGTTCGACTGGATGATCTTCCGCAACCAGGAAGATCTGACCTCGGTCGTGCAGAAGACCGTCAACCTCGCGCCGATCGGCCCGAAGACCAGCTGGTTCCACCGTGCCGGCGAAGATGGACAGGTCGACCTGCTGCCGTTCGAGAAAGAACTTGTCGATGTCGTCAACAAGTTCATCGCATCTCCGGACGCTGCCGAGCAGAAGGAACTGATGAAGCAATTCCAGAAGCTCTACACCGATAATGTCTACGGCATCGGCCTGACCCAGTACCCCGGTGCGCTGATCATCAACAAGCGCTTCGCCAACATCCCGAAGGGCGTTCCGATCAACCTGTTCAACTGGGCTGAAGACAGCATCATCCGCGAGCGTGTGTTCGTGCCGGCCGACAAGCAGGGCAAGTACGAACTGTTCCCGGAAACGCTGCCCGGCGCGCCAGGCGACAAGGGTGGACCAGCCAAGGGCTGACCGGTCAGGGGCTGACGCCCCGATCCGTTCCATCGATCCGGACAAGGGGGCGGGCTGCCCGCCCCCTTGTTCCCCTCGGACCCAAACAGGGAGCTGTTGCCCCGATGTTGCGCTTCCTGATAATGCGGATTCTCTCGGCGATCCCGGTGCTGTTCATTCTCAGCGTCGTCACCTTCGCCATCATCCAGGCGCCGCCGGGCGACTATGGTGATTTCATCCGCGCCCAGCTCATGAACCAGGGCGGCGCGTCCGCCGTCGTCGCGGAGGCGCAGGCCGAGGCCTACCGCCAGGCGCATGGCCTAAACGACCCCGTGATCATCCAGTATCTGAACTGGATCTGGGGCATCATTTCCCGCTTCGATTTCGGCCACAGCTTCTTCTACAACAAGCCCGTCTCGACGGTGGTGGCCGAGCGCCTGCCGCGCACGCTGATGCTGGCGCTGGTCTGCCATATCCTGGCATCGGTCATCGGCATTACGTTCGGCATCATCGCCGCCACGCGCCAGTACAGCTGGATCGACTCGGTGCTTTCCTTCGTGTCGTTCCTCGGCATGACGGTGCCGCGCTTCTTGATCGCGATCATCATCGTCTACCTGCTGGCGTTCAAACTGAACGTGCAGGAAATCGGCAGCTTCTTCTCGCCGCAATATGGCGGCGCGCCCTGGTCGTGGGCCAAGTTCGTCGACCTGGTGAAGCATATCTGGCCGGTGGTCGCGATCGCGACTTTCGGCGGCCTCGCCTACAACATGCGCGTCATGCGCGGAAACCTGCTCGACACGCTCAACGCCCAGTATGTCGAGACGGCGCGGGCCAAGGGGCTGCCGGAATCCCAGGTGATCCTGCGCCATGCCGTGCCGAATGCCCTGCATCCGCTCATCATGTATCAGGGCGTCGTGCTGCCCTACATGCTGACCGGCGAGATCGAGGTGGCGATCGTCTTCGCGCTTGCCACCGTCGGCCCGGCCATTGTCGGCTCGATGGCGGTCGGCGACGTCTATGTCACCGCGACCTTCATGCTGGTGCTCGCGACAACCCTGATCATCGGCAACATCATCGCCGACATGCTGCTGGCGCTGCTCGATCCGCGCGTCCGGTTGGGCGGAGGCAATTCATGACCGACACCACAGAGACGACCATCTCCGTGCCGCCCGCCGCCTCGCCGGCCGTGCCCAACGCCCGCTTTGCCCAAGGCAATGAAGGCTATTTCGCCCTCGTCTGGCGCCGCTTCCGTCGCTCGGTCATGGGCATGATTGGCCTGATCATGGTTATCGGCCTGCTGCTGATGGCGCTGTTCGCGGATTTTGTCGCCCCCGTCGATCCGCGCGCCAACGGCATCGGCTTCGCGCCGCCCGACCACATCAGCTTCTTCGCGCCGGACGGCTCGTTCAGCCTGATTCCGCGCATCTATCCGATCGTCGAGACGGACGAGCTCGACCCGGTGACGTTCCAGCCGATGAACGGCCCGGACCTTCAAAATCCGCACATACTCAGCCTGTTCGTGCGCGGCTTCGACTACAAGATCCTCTGGTTGATCCCGTCCAACATCCATTTGTTCGGCTCGCGCGACGGCGCGCCGATCCACCTGCTCGGCACCGACAAGTTCGGCCGTGACATTCTTTCGCGCGGGATCGTCGGATCCAGGATCTCGCTCACCATCGCGCTGATCGTCGTGTTCATCACGACGACGGTCGGCACCACCATCGGCATCACGTCGGGCTATATGGGCGGCAAGATCGACGCCTGGGTGCAGCGCTTCGTCGAGCTCGTGCTGGCCTTCCCGCAATTACCGCTCTACCTGGCGCTGACTTCGCTGATCCCGATCACCGCGCCCTCCAATGTCTTCATCGCCTTCGTCATCGGCGTGATGGCAGCCCTTGGCTGGGCGCAGCTTTCGCGAGAGGTGCGCGGCAAGACCCTGGCGCTGGCGAGAATTGAGTATGTCCGCGCCGCCATGGCGATCGGCGCCGGCGACGGGCGGATCATCTTCCGCCACATCCTGCCCAACGTCATGAGCCACGTCATCGTCGGCGTGACGCTGGCGATCCCGACCATCGTGCTGCTGGAATCCTTCCTCGGTTTCCTCGGCTTCGCCGTCAAGCCGCCGCTGATTTCCTGGGGCCTGATGCTGCAGGATACCGGCGCCTTCTCGGTCATCGGCTCCTATCCGTGGATCCTCTCCCCCGTCGCCTTCGTGCTGATCACCGTCTTCGCGTTCAACGCGCTCGGCGACGGTCTGCGCGACGCGATCGACCCCTACTAGGCGGAATCAACATGGCAGAGCCCAGACACGAATTCGCCCCGCACGAGCGCTACGACCTGAACGCGCATGGTCGCGAACTGATCCTCGACGCCCGCAATGTCGCCGTCACCTTCAAGGTCGAGGGCGGCTCTGTCGAGGCGGTGCGCGACGTCTCCTTCCAGCTGCACAAGGGCGAGACCATCGCCATTGTCGGTGAATCCGGCTCCGGCAAGTCCGTGACCGCACGCACGATCATGGGGCTCCTGTCGAAGCGCGCCACCGTGGCCAAGGATTCGCGCATCACCTTCGAGGGCAAGAACGTGCTTGCCTTCAACCCCGTGCAAAGACGAAAGCTGCGCGGCAACCGCTTCTCCATGATCTTCCAGGAGCCGATGAGCTCGCTGAACCCGGTCTATACGATCGGCCAGCAGATCGCCGAGATGCTGCACATCCACAACCGCAAGATCTCCCGAGCCGACGCGCGCGCGAGGGTGCTCGAACTCTTGAAGGAAGTGCAGATCCCGGACCCGGAAGCGCGGATCAAGCAATATCCGCATCAGCTTTCCGGCGGCCAGCGCCAGCGCGTCATGATCGCCATGGCGCTCGCCAACCGTCCCGACATCCTGATCGCCGACGAGCCGACCACAGCGCTCGACGTCACCGTGCAGGCGCAGATCCTCAACCTGATCAAGGATCTGCAGAAGCGCTACGGCATGGCGGTGATCCTGATCACCCACGACCTGACCATCGTCCGGCAGTTCTCCGACTATGTCTATGTGATGCAGCATGGTGAGGTGAAGGAACACAACGTCACGGAGACGCTGTTCCAGAACCCGCGTCATAGCTATACGCGCCACCTGCTCGCCTCGGAGCCGAAGGGCGCCGCCAACCCGCTGCCGGAGGGCACACCCGTCATCCTGGAAGGCCGAAATGTTCGCGTCGCCTACACGCTGAAGCGCGGCGGCATGTTCAAGCCCGACTATTTCCAGCTGCTTGCCTGCGACAATCTCAGCCTCGAATTGCGCCGCCACGAAACCCTTGGCATCGTTGGTGAATCCGGTTCAGGCAAGACGACGTTCGGCCAGGCGCTGATCCGGCTGATCCAGCACTCGACCGGCGAGATCGTCTTTGACGGCGAGCCGATCCACGACAAGGACCGCAAGGCGATGCGGCCGCTGCGCTCGCGCATGCAGATCGTCTTCCAGGATCCGTTCTCGTCGCTCAATCCGCGCATGTCGATCGGCCAGATCATCGAGGAAGGCCTGATCGTCAACGACATCGGTTCCTCGCGCCAGGATCGGCTGGAGCGCGTCCGCCAGGCCCTGCGCGATTCCGGCATGCCCGACACCATCCTGTCGCGCTTCCCGCATGAATTCTCCGGCGGTCAGCGCCAGCGCATCGCGATCGCCCGCGCCATCGCGCTGGAGCCGGAATTCATCCTGCTCGACGAGCCGACCTCGGCGCTCGACCTCTCCGTGCAGGCGCAGATCATCGACCTGCTGCGCAAGCTGCAGGACGAGCGTGGCCTGTCCTACCTGTTCATCTCGCATGACTTGAAAGTGGTGCGGGCGCTCTGCCATCGCGTCATCGTCATGCAGCACGGCAAGATTGTCGAACAGGGCCCGGTCAGCGAGGTGCTGACCCGTCCGCAAAGCGAATACACCGCCCGCCTCGTCCGCGCGGCGTTCGAAATAGCCGCCTGAATATTCTGTTACCCCCGGAGCTTCTTCCATGACTGCCAATCCCAGGATCACTTTCATCGGCGCCGGCTCGACCGTGTTCATGAAGAACATTGTCGGCGACGTGCTGCAGCGCCCGGCGCTTTCGGGCGCCACCATCGCGCTGATGGACATCAACCCGCAGCGCCTCGAAGAAAGCGCCATCGTCGTCCGCAAGATCGCCTCGACCCTCGATGCGAAGGCGAAGGTCGAGACCTATACCGACCAGAAGAAGGCGCTCCAGGGTGCCGATTTCGTCGTCGTCGCTTTCCAGATCGGCGGCTACGACCCCTGCACGATCACCGATTTCGAGGTGCCGAAGCGCTACGGCCTGCGCCAGACCATCGCCGACACGCTCGGCGTCGGCGGAATTATGCGCGGGCTTCGGACCGTTCCGCATCTCTGGAAGATCTGCGACGACATTCTCGCCGTCTGCCCCAACGCGATCATGCTGCAATACGTCAACCCGATGGCGATCAACACCTGGGCGATCACGGCGAAATATCCGACGATCCGCCAGGTCGGCCTCTGCCATTCGGTGCAGGGTACGGCGATGGAACTGGCGCATGACCTCGACATTCCCTACGAGGAAATCCGCTATCGCGCCGCCGGCATCAACCACATGGCGTTCTATCTGAAATTCGAGCATCGCCAGAAGGACGGCTCCTATCGCGACCTCTACCCGGACCTCGTCCGCGGCTACCGCGAAGGCCGTGCGCCAAAACCCGGCTGGAACCCGCGCTGCCCCAACAAGGTGCGCTACGAGATGCTGACCCGGCTCGGCTATTTCGTCACCGAAAGCTCCGAGCACTTCGCCGAATACACGCCCTACTTCATCAAGGAAGGCCGTGAGGATCTGATCGAGAAGTTCGGCATTCCGCTCGACGAATATCCCAAGCGCTGCATCGAGCAGATCGCCCGCTGGAAGAGCCAGGCGGACGAGTATCGCAGCGCGGACCGGATCGAAGTCTCGCAGAGCAAGGAATACGCCTCCGAGATCATCAACTCGGTCTGGACCGGCGAACCCTCGGTGATCTACGGCAACGTCCGCAACAATGGCTGCATCACCTCGCTGCCGGCCGATTGCGCGGCAGAAGTGCCCTGCCTGGTCGATGCCTCCGGCATCCAGCCGACCTATATCGGCGAATTGCCGCCGCAGCTGACGGCGCTGATGCGCACCAACATCAACGTGCAGGAACTGACGGTGAAGGCGCTGCTGACCCAGAACCGCGAGCACATCTACCACGCCGCGATGATGGACCCGCACACCGCCGCCGAGTTGGATCTCGACCAGATCTGGCACCTCGTCGACGATTTGCTGGCCGCCCATGGCGAATGGCTGCCCGAATGGGCGCGCGGCGAAGCCAAGCAGCGCGTCGCCTGATCCGGCGGCATTGAACAAGGCGTGTCGTCTGCTCCCTCCCCGGCATACGGCACGAAGGCCCCGGCGTTTCCCCGCCGGGGCCCTTTTTTGTTTAGACTTCCGAACAGACCAACCCGCTCCGCCATCATCCTGAGGTGCTTCGCGTGAGCGAAGCCTCGAAGGAGGCTCCAGCGGAGCAAGGAGCGTTCGCTGGACCCTCCTTCGAGGCCCGGCTTTGCCGGGCACCTCAGGATGCTGGTCGAGTTTACGGATACGCAGTGAGGGTGCCCCCTACCGCCCCATGAACACGCGGCGGGAAATCTGGTCTTCCAGGCTCAGCCAGCGGCGCGAGACTTCGTCGTCGGCATGGCGCGATGCCTCGCGGGCCTCGCCCTTCAGCGCCTTGAGCCTCTCGACCGGCAGCTCGATATTCGCGTCCAGTTCCTCAGCGACGGCGACGAAGCGCTCGGCTGCTGCCACGCTACCGAACAGCGGCGCGGCGTCCTCGGCGATGAAGCGATCCCACTCGAGCGTCGGCTCGTAGCCGAAGCGGGCGAAGGCGAGATAGGAAAGCTCGACCGTCGCATGATAGGGCGAAGGCTCGCCCCAGACGGTCAGGCCCTGCATACCGACATCGGCGCAGAACTTGTTCATGTCAGCAAAGGTGCGGCCGTTGAAGGCATAGCGCTCGGTGCGACGGTCGCCGTTCCACTGGCAGGCGAACTGGCAGCGCAGCACGTTCGGCTGCGTCGGCAGTTTTTCCACATCGGCGCGCGTGAGTTCCTTCTGCAACCGGCCCCAGAAGGTGCGGTTGGTGGTGTGCTGGTAGATCGCGCCCTGCGGCATGTTGCGCTGCGCATCATGCGCGACCGGATCGAACAGATTGTCCCACTGCAGCTCGCTGTAGATCCAGGCGTCCGGCTTCTTCGCCTTCGCCGCGCGGTAGAGGCGCGGAAAGTTCTCGGCCATGTCGGTATGCGACCAGCTATCGCCATGATCATCGACGCGGCGGGCGGCCTCGGCCTCGTTGTTGCGACGGGCGACGCAGCGCGCGCAGCCGCAGACGCCATAGTCGCCGCTTTCGATGTTGACGCCGCCGATTTCAAACGTGTCGGCGAGCCAGGAGACCGCCTCCTCCATCCAGTCCATCGTCTCCGGCGCACTCGGGCAGGCGCTCATGGTGTAGTCGGAGCGGGGGAAATTGAGCGGGAAGTCGAGATCGGCGATCTGGAAGCCGACGCCCTTTTCCATGCTGGCGGCATGCTGCGGGTTTTTCTTCAGCCAGGTCGCGAGGTTATAGGGGTGATCGCCCTCCCAGTAGACGCCGCCATAGGAGCCGATGGCGATGCCCGGCACGATGCGCACGCCGCGCTCGGTCGCATAGCGGCAGAGCTCCTTCGCCGCCTCGATGCCACCATGCGAATTGCGCAGGAAGCCGTAGATGACGACGGAGGGGATGCGGTTGCGGCTGGCGAAATCGACGAGGCGCGTATAGTCGCCGAGGAAGCCCGCAGGCGGCTTGCCATAGGGATTGAAGACGCCGATTTCCTGATGGCCGACCTGCGACAATTCCCAGTTGGTCGAATGGTCCCAGGTCCAGAAGGTGCGATACGCCAGACCCGGCGCGACACGGCGTTCGCCGGTCGGGACAAGGATGCCGCCCCCCTCGACTTTGGCGCGAGAAATCAGCTCTTCCGCGCCATAGATGACGCCGGAGAACGGGCCGCCGGCGATCGTGATCTCGGCGTTCGAGCCATCCTTCGGCTTGACCGTCAGCGTGAAAGCGCCCTCGGCCTGCGACTTGTCCTCGACCAGACGGATGACCGGAAGTCCCGAAGTTGCCGCGGCGAGCGGCACGAATTCGAGCATCGGAAACGCCGCGCGAAGCCGCCGCGCCGCATGCACATGCCGTTCGCCATGCTCGAGCCCGACCCGTCCCGCGATCCGAACGTCACCCGTACCAACCATCCCGTCATCCTCCTCAAGGCGTGTTCGCGGCGCCGCCGCGTTGTTGACAGGATTACCCATCTAATATCAAATATCAACGTAGACTATCGTCAGTGATATTTTTTGGAATGCAGCTTCCGAAGTCTTTCGGCGGCAGTTGGGGGATGGAATGGCTGGCTTGAATGCAACGGGTTTGGAACTCGAACAGACCTGGCCGATGCCGAGCCATCCGCGACCGATCACCCTGATCGGCGCCGGCGACATCGTCACCAGCGCCCATTTGCCCGCCTATCGCAAGATCGGCCTGCCGGTCGCCGGCATCTTCGATCTCGACCAGGAAAAGGCCCGCGCCGTCGCCGCGCAGTTCGATATTCCGGTCGTGCATGAAAGCATGGCCGCCGCCATCGCCGCCCGCCCTGACGATACGGTGTTCGACCTCGCCTTGCCGCCGGTGGCTATCCTCGGCGCCGTCCAGCAATTGCCGGTCGGCAGCGTCGCCCTGATCCAGAAGCCGCTCGGCGCCAACCTCGCCGCCGCGCGCCAGATCCTCTCCGTGATCGACGCCAGAAAAATCACCGCGGCCACCAATTTCCAGCTCCGCTACACGCCCTCCATGCTGGCGATCCGCGACGCCGTCCGTCGCGGACTGCTCGGCGACATCGTCGAGCTGGAAGTGCGGCTTGCCATCTACATGCCGTGGGAGATGTGGTCGTTCATCCCGCATCTCGAAGCCGTCGAGATCCCGCTGCATTCGATCCATTATCTCGACTGGATCCGTTCGATCCTCGGCGAACCGGACAGCGTCTATGCCAAGGCGGTGCCGCATCCGCGCTATCCCGACCTCAAGGACGCCCGTTCGAGCATCATCCTCGACTACGGTCCGAAGGCGCGCTGCAACCTGTCGCTCAACCACACCTATAATTACGGCCCGAAGCACATCGACGCGACCATCCGGGTCGAGGGCACCAAGGGCTGCGCCCATCTCGACCTCGGCTATCTGCACGATTATCTGAAGCCCGTGCCGGAGAAGCTCGAAATCATCGTCGAGGGCGGCGAATGGACGGAAGTCCCGCTGGTTGGCGAGCGCGTTCCCGACGCCTTCGGCGCAGTGATGTCGAACCTGCAGCGCTTCGCCGCCGGCGAAGACAGCGTGCTCGACACCGACGTGCACGACTCGATCCGCACCATGGCGCTCGTCGACGCCTGCCTCGCTTCGAGCCGCCTCGGCGGCATTGTTCCCCAGGCGGTGTAGAGGCTCTGCCGCGGTTCTTCACCTCTCCCTGAGGAGCGGGCCACAATTCGAAGAACTCAACCATCATCCTGAGTGGCCTGCCCTAAGTCGAAGCACTCAACCATCATCCTGAGGTGCCCGGCAAAGCCGGGCCTCGAAGGAGGGTCCAGAGAACGCTTCGATCGTCGGACTTCCAATTTCGTTTGCAAGCCGGAATGCCCGGCTGGAGCCTCCTTCGGCTTCGCTGACGCGAAGCACCTCAGGATGAGGGCGGAGCGGGTTGATCCGCATGGAGGATCAGAAGCTGCGCTCTGACCTCTCCTTGTGAGGAAGTCGGCAAGCGGCCGGCGGCGGATATCTCTCAATCTTTTAAATGACTTGCCTCGCCGCCACCCGCGCGGCGTGGCGCTTCTGCGTGGCAGATCGCGCCATCGCACATCTGCGCTTTCTTATAGGAAATTACTATTTCAATAGAAAAACTGGTGTGCTAGCGTTGCCGCATGGCCGCACAAAAATCCCGCTTCAAGGGAGGCGGCCGTGGCGGGGTGACAGGGATGCTGACCGCTTCTATCGCGCCTTCTATCGACTGCCTCGCGGGAGCGATGGCGGCAGTGGAAGCGTGCCGCTCGGCGACCCGACTGACAGGCCAGATCGACCCCGATGGCGCAAAGCCGTCGGCACGATCGAGGTTCGATTCCAGAACAGCGCGCGACCAAACCAGACAGAGGGACCGACAATGAAGCCAACACCATTTGCGACCGGCAAGCGAAGCCGATCCGTCCGCACCATGCTCGCCGGCCTTGCCTTCGCCTCGATGACGGCCTTCGCCGGTCAGGCCGCGCAGGCGCAGGACGTCACGACGATCCGCGTGCTGAACTGGGAGCCGGGCGGCGCCGATTACTGGAAGGCGCTCGTCGCCGAGTTCGAGAAGCTCAACCCGACCATCAAGGTCGAGCTGGAGACCGTGCCGTTCGACCGCTATCCGGAAGTCCAGGGCCCCTACATCACGACCAAGAGCGGCCCCGACGTGATGGAAAACAACGCCGGCCTGGAGTTGTTTGACCGCCGCCGCGCCTATGAAGAGCTGCCGCCCGAAGTTCTGGAAGCCGGCAAGGACCTGATCACCTATAGCGGCGGCTGCCTGAACTTCGACACCACAAAGCCCTGCTACGGCCTGCCCTTCGGCTATCAGGGCAACGTCATGTACTACAACAAGAAGGTCCTGGCGGAAGCCGGCCTCGACGCCGCCAACCCGCCAAAGACCTGGGACGAGATGGGCGCGGCTTGCGAGAAGGTGAAGGCTGTCGGCAAGACCTGCCTCGCCATCGGCCTCTCCGGCGTCTTCCCGGCCTACTGGAACTTCCCCGAGATTGCGCGAAACTACCTGACCGAAGACGACATGCGCGCCATGCTCGCCGGCAAGATGCCCTGGACCGACCCGAAGATGGTCAACATCCTCAAGGGCCTCGCCTCGATCACGCAGGCGGGCTGGACCAATTCCAGCGCGCCCTCGATCACCATGCTGCCGGACGGCGCCGACATCTTCCAGAGCGGCAATGCCGCCTTTGCCGGCACGATCATCTCGGACGCGGCGAACTGGGCCGCCTTCGGCAAGATCCTCGGCGATGAAAACCTCGGCGCCATGCGCTGGCCGACCATCGTCGCCGACGCGCCGCTGGCCGGCAGCTTCTCCGGCATTGAGAGCTCGGTGTTCGGCGTGTCGTCCTGGAGCGAGAAGAAGGAAGCCGGCTTCGCTTTCGTCAAGTTCATCGCCGGCAAGGAAAACGCCGCCCTGCTGAGTTCGATTGCCGGTGGCATCTCGCTCAACAAGAATGTCGACCCGTCGATCCTGCCGAAGTCCGAGGCGCTCACCCAGATCCTCGAGATCATCAAGAAGCCGACGCTGCATGCCGGCGTTCTGCTCTCCGGCCAGGAAGCCGATGCGCTCGCGCGCGGCTGGCAGGAAGTCAGCCTCGGCCGCCTGTCGATCGAAGACTGGACCGGCCGCATGCAGAAGGCGCTCGAGCAGAGCCCGAGCAAGCGCCAGTAACAGATCGTTAACGGACCGCTAACACGAAAAGGGAGGACGGCGCGCTCCGCCGCCCTCCCCGTCTCTCCCTACAACAGGCAGGAATTTCGATGGCTGAACTGGCCAATCTGGCGTCGCGACCGAACCGGGCGGAGGTCGCAAGGCGACCCTTCATCCGCAGGGAGACGCTGATCGCGCTGCTGTTCGTGCTGCCCGGACTGGCGCTGGCGATCCTGTTCAAGCTGGTGCCGCTACTGCGCGGCATCTGGTTGAGCTTCCTGGAGACACGGGGCTTCGAGGATCCGACCTTCGCGGGCCTCGCCAACTACCGCACCATGCTGAGCGATCCCTCGGTGCATGACTCGTTCCGCAACGCGCTGATCGCCTTCGCGACGCTGCCGGTCTGGATCATCCTGCCGCTGGTGCTTGCCTTCCTGCTGTTCCAGAAGACGCCGGGCTGGAAGTTCTTTCGCGCCGCGTTCTTCCTGCCCTACATTATCGCGCCGATCGTCGTCGGCATCATGTTCCGCCAGATCCTGGCGCCGGACGGCCCGTTGAATGCGGTGCTGCGCGCCATCGGTCTGGCCCCGCTCGCCATCGAATGGCTGAACGGCCCGACCAGCGCCCTGCTGGCGCTGACCGCCGTAGCCCTGTGGAGCTTCTTCGGCCTCGGCGTGCTGACTTATCTCTCCGGCCTTTCGACCGTATCGGAAGAAGTGGTCGAGGCGGCCAAGTTGGACGGCGCCCGCTTCTGGCAATTGCTCGTCTACATCATCATGCCGCTGCTCAAATCGGTGATCGGTTATTGGGCTGTGCTGTGCACTTCCGGCATCCTGATCTGGATGTTCCCGCTGATCTACGCGCTCACCAAGGGCGGGCCGGGAACAGCGACGGTACTGCCTGAATTCCTTGTGTTTACAACGACGTTCCAGTTTCTCGATCGCGGCCTGGGCGCGGCCATCGGCATGGCGCTGTTCGTCTTCGTCGCCCTCGTTTCGGCCTTCGTTGTCCGCCGCATGTATATCGAAGGGAGCCAGCGCAAATGACCCGTCCGGCCTCCTCCCAGAAAGCGATTGTCTCCTCGATGCGCATCATGCTGACGCGATGGATCGTCACCGGCATCCTCGTCATACTCGCCGTGGTGACGCTCTATCCGCTGATCTTCACGGTGATCAACTCGATGAAGACGCGCGCCGCCTATTCGGCCGATCCGCTCGGCTTCTTCACCGATCTGACCTTCGACAACTACATCGAGACATTCCAGCGCATGCAGGTGCCGCGCCTGCTGCTGAACAGCCTGATCACGACGGCGGGCGGACTTGTCCTCTCCACCGTCGCGGCGTTGTTCATCGCCTACGCCGTCACCAAGCTGAAGATGCGCGGCGGCAACTATATCTTCCTGTTCATCATTGCGATGCTGGTGATCCCGAGCCAGGTGATCATCTATCCGCTTTACGAGACCATCCTCGATCTCGGCTTTGGCGGCACCTATCAGGGTTTGATCCTCGCCTATGCCGCCTTCGGCCTGCCGCTCGGCACCTATCTGCTGTCGGCCTATTTCCGCGCCATTCCCGACGAACTGATCGAGGCGGCACGGCTCGACGGCGCCGGCGACATCCGCATCCTGTTCTCGATCCTGCTGCCGATCTCGACGCCGGCCATCGCCGCCCTGTCGATCCTCAACTTCGTCTGGATGTGGAACGATTTGCTGCTGCCGCTGGTGATCATGGGCGGCTCCGACAAGAAGACGCTGATGGTCGGCGTCGCACTGCTTTCGGGCCAATACGACGTCTCGATCCCGTTGATCAGCGCCGGACTCATCATCGCCCTGGCGCCGGTCATCGTCGTCTACATGCTGTTCCAGCGCCAGATCCTGTCCGGCGCCATCGCGGGAGCCGTCCGATGAAACGCGATCCGAAACCGGGAGAGCCGGTGATGTTCCTCTACCGGCTGAAACCCGGCGCCGGCCCCGAATATGACCGCTGGCACGCGGAAGTCTGGCCGGAACTGCTGGCAGAAATCGAGGCGGCCGGCTTCGAGGACTATCAGATCTGGCGGCATGAGGAGATCGTCATTTCGCGCCTGCGCGGTCGCAACGGCTACCGCGCGGCGGAAGCGATCATGCAGGCGAGCGCGATCCAGAAGCGCTGGACCGCGACGCTGTCGCATCTGTTCGAAAGCTACGAGACATCAGATGGCGAGCCGCTCTGGCTCGAAGAAGTGTTTCGCCTTGCCGTGCGGCCCGATCGTGACGCGTGACAGTCTAGCCGCCGACAGGACCGCCGGTATTGGCGAGCGGAAAGCGCGGCTCGGCCAGATGGCCGCCGAACAGGGTGGTGATGTTGGCGGCTGCTTCGTACAGCACTCGCGCCGCGTCCTCCATCGGCACCTTCTCGGTCGCCGAGGCGAGGAACGGCATGGTCAGGACAGCCGGGGCATGGCCCTCTGCATCCAGGATCGGGAAGCTGATATCGGTGATGCCCTTCAGCGCCTCGCCGACGATCATCTCGTAACCGACCGAGCGCACGACCTCGACACGCTTCTTGAGCCAGTCGACCTCGCTTTTCGGCGCGGTCTGGCCGATTGCCTCGAACAGCCATTCCTGCATCGACGGCGACTGATAGGCGATCAGAAGACGGCCGGACGCCGTGCGGATCGCTGGGTTCTGGGTACCGACGCGCAGACGAAATCCGAGCGGCGCGGGACTGTCGACCTGGGCGACGACGCGGATCGATACGCCGTCAAGCACCGCCAGATGGAACGCCTGATAGGCTTCGATCGCCGCGCGATTGATGATCGGTCGCGCCACGTCAATCAGCCGGCGCATCGGCGGAAAGCGATACGAAAGATCATGCAGCTTGGTCGACAGAACCAGGCTTTCCTCGCCCGGCGGGCGCTGGATGTAGCCGCGCCGTTCCAGCGCGACGACAACGCGGTAGACCTCCTGCAGGGAACGGCCAAGCTGCTGCGCGATCTGGCTCGGCGTCACACCTTCGGAAAGGCTGGCGAGCAGTTCGAGCACGTCGAGGCCCTTTTCCAGGGCCGGGACGCTGTAGGTCGGCTTCGCCACCGCCCCGGCGGTTGCCTTGGAAGTCGCCGCTGCCTTGACCCCGCTCAATTTGGCAGGTTTCGCACCCTTGGCCGGCTTCACCACCTCGTCTGCGAGCAAAGCCGCCGAACCGACCAATTTCGTCGCGTCGGAAGTCTTCCCGCCGGATGGCCGCTTGGCAGTTGTCATGGCGCTTCTCCTTTGGTGCAGGTCATCGCCGGGCTTGCACCGACACGCAAGATGGATTCTGCGTCCAGCATGCCAGTCAACCGTATCACATATCAACTCTTGATATCATCAGTGATAGAAACTAGGCTTGCCGCTATCCGCCGAGCCAACCGTCTCCCCTCGCTCGCAATCCCTTCGTCGTCCCCGCACAGAGCAGAAAATGGGCCTGAAAGCTAAACAACTGGCACAATGCACCGTCGACTTCGACAAGGACGGCAAGCAGAGCGGCTATTTCAATCTGCCGCTCTCTGTCCATGACGACGCCTGGGGTGTGATCCGCGTACCGCTCGCCGTCATCAAGAACGGCGTCGGACCGACCGTCATTCTCGAGGGCGGCAATCACGGTGACGAATATGAAGGGCCGATCGCGCTCGGCGAACTGATCCGCGATCTCGACCCCGGTCAGGTCGCTGGCCGGCTGATCTTCATCCCGGCGATCAACCTGCCGGCAGTCCTGCAAGCGCGCCGCACCTCGCCGATCGACGACCTCAACATGAACCGGACCTTTCCGGGCGACGCCAACGGCACCGCGACCCAGCAGATCTCGGCCTTCGTCAACGACGCGCTGTTCCCGATGGGTGACGCTTTTCTCGACCTGCATTCCGGCGGTTCGTCGCTCGATTTGATGCCGAGTTCGGTGATCGAGCCCGTCGCAGATCCCGTCCAGCACGCCAAGAACGTCGCCGCCGTCACCGCCTTCGACGCACCGCTGATCGTCGTCATCGACAATCGCGGCGACCACCGCACGGCGACCGCCTCGGCCGCCCGCGCCGGGCTGACCGTGGTCGGCACGGAAATGGCGGGCGCTGGAACGGTCTCGATCGACGCGCTCAATATCTGCCGCCGCGGCGTCCGCAACGTGCTGTCGCATCTGGGCGTCCTGCCGCCGGAAATGGCAACGGCGCCGCGCCATGAACAGCGCCTGTTCGAACTGCCGGGCTCGGACGCCTTCGTGCTGGCCGATGATGACGGCGTGTTCGAGCCCTTCCACAAGAACGGCACGATGGTATCGCGCGGCCAGCCGGCCGGGCGCATTCACTTCCTGTCGCATCCCGACCGCAAGCCGGCGGAGCTCACTTACGCTGCCGACGGCATCCTCTATGGTCGTCGCCAGCCCGGCCGGGTCCGTCCCGGCAATTGCTGCCTCGTCGTCGCCTCGCCCTATGGTGGTTCACTGAAATGATCCAACTCGAAGACATCCAGGCCGCTGCCAAGCGGATCGCGCCCCATATTCGCCGGACGCCGAATATCCGTGCCGAGGCGCTTGCCGAGCCCGTGACCGAGGCGGACCTCTGGCTGAAGCTCGAATGCCTGCAGCCGACCGGCTCGTTCAAGGCGCGCGGCGCCACCAACAAGCTGCTGACCACGCGCAAGGAAGAACTGGCCGGCGGCGTCGTCACGGCTTCCGGCGGCAATCACGGCCTCGCCACGGCGCGCGCGGCGAAACTCGCCGGCGTCCCGGCGACGATCTTCGTGCCAAAGAGCATCACGCCGGCCAAGGTCGACAAGCTGAAGCGCTGGGGCGCGACGGTCGAGATCATCGGCGATATCTGGAACGAGACGAACCTGCACGCCCTCGCCTTCGCAAAGGAAAACGGCGCCGCCTATTTCCATCCCTTCGCCGACCCCGCCGTCATCGCCGGCCAGGGCACGACGGCGCTGGAACTGCTGGAAGAGATCCCGGACGTCGACACCGTGCTGGTGGCGATCGGCGGCGGCGGCCTGATCTCCGGCATGGGCGTCGCCATCAAGGCGCTGAAGCCGTCGGTCCGCATCATCGGTATCGAGCCGGAGGGTTCGCCGACACTGAAGGCATCGCTCGACGCCGGCCGCGTCGTCCGCCTGCCCTCGGTGACAAGCCGCGTCGCCACCATGTCCTGCGCCGAAACGGACCCGGGCGTGTTCGAACTGGTGCGCGATCATGTCGACGACATCGTGCTGGTCTCCGACGAAGCCATGCTCGATGCCAGCCGCTGGCTCTGGTTCGAGATGGGGATCGCCGCCGACCTCAGTGGCGCTGCGGCCATCGCGGCGCTGCGCGAGAAGGTGCTGACCTTCCCTGCCGGCCACAAGGTCGGCGCGCTGGTCTGCGGCGCCGGTCCCGACGCGCTGGTCTGACTACAGGCCCTTGAAACAGACGCTATCGCGCCCTCGCGCGGTAGCGCTTTGGCGCGTCGATTTATTTCGAGTCGAAGAATATCTGCGATCCGGTACCATGCCCTTGAGGAACAGGGACCAACCGGATCCGACGTGGCAACAACGTCGACGGTAGTCCCCCAAGAAGGAGGGGCTGCCATGGGTTTCGAGCGCAGGTTCGCGCCCGATTTCGAGGTGATCGTCTGTGCGCCGTCGGAATCGTTTCGATGGAATGTCCACGATTATCCGCATCATCTGGCCAAGTGGCACCATCATCCCGAATATGAGTTGCACCTGATCCAGTCGAGCAACGGCAAGATGATGATCGGCGACCATGTCGGCGACTTCCAGGCCGGATGTCTCGTCCTGACCGGACCGGATCTGCCGCATAACTGGGTCAGCGCCAGCCAGCCCGGCGAACAAATTCCCGATCGCGACATGCTGCTTCAGTTCAGCCCCGCCTTCGCCGAGAAGATCTCCCACCTCTGCCCGGAATTTGACGATATCGCGACCCTGTTTGCCGATGCCGCGCGCGGCGTCGAGTTCGGCGGCGAGACGGCGGAAGAAGGCCGCCGGCTTTTGCGCGAAATCGGCGGCGTGCATGGACCGCGCCGTCTGGTGCTGTTCCTCGACCTGATGACCCTGCTGGCGCAGACCCCGCGCGAACGAAAAATCCTGTCGCGGGCGGCCCCCAGCTTCGTCGCCCAGACGCGCTCCTCGGAAAAGCTCGAGATCGCGATCAGCCACATCCTGGAAAACTTTGCCGGCGAGATCCGACTGTCGAAGGTCGCCAGCCTCTGCGGCATGGAAACGAGCGCCTTCTCGCGCTTTTTCAAGAAGCAGAGCGGCCATACCTTCGCCCGCTACGTCAACTGCTCCCGCGTCCACGCCGCCTGCAACCTGCTGCGCCAGACGGAGAAGCCGATTACCGACATCTGCTTCGAAGTCGGCTTCAACAATGTTGCCAATTTCAACCGTCAGTTCGTGAAGATCTGCGGGCAATCGCCGTCGACCTATCGCCGCGATTCCCGCCGTATCGGCACCATAACGCGCTTCGAACAGATCATCGCGGCGACCGCCTGAAGCCGCCGGAAAGGAATACATCCCGCATCGGCCGGCCAACAAAATTGTACAGATGCGGCGGCAAACACGCGTAGTGACGCGGTCCGCGCTCTTCTACAGTTTGATCTGAAGTACGCGGTGGAACGGCCCGACTGTCGGTGCGTCCGAGGCTCGGAGCAGCCCCGCCAACTTCGAGAGGCTAAACATACGGCGCGCGCCATCGAGGAGTTGGCGCGTCTGAGGTTCGGTTCACGAGATGGGCGCGATGCCCATGCCTGCTTCGGAGGAGGCAGTTGAGTCCGGATCGCCGTCGACAATCCGAGGGAGGACGAGGAATGTCTGGTTTGAAGCGTATGATGCTCGGCGCGATTGCGGCGGGCCTGATGGCCGGCGTAGCGCCGGCAAAGGCGGACTTCTGGTCCGATGCCGGCAAGGATCTGGCCGGAGTGACGATCCGCGGCGTCTCCGAGAGCACGCCGCCGTCCAACTACGTCAAGGACGTGCTGGCGCCCGCCTTCACCAAGGCGACGGGCATCAATGTCGAGTTCGAGGCGACGTCCTGGGACCAGATGTACGACAAGGCGATCAAGGACATGGAGGCCAATACGGGCATCTATGACTTCGTCTATATCGAACAGGACGCCGTTTACGGTTATCTCGGCCGCGACTTTCTGGTCGACCTGACCAAATTCATCGCCGAGAACCCGAAGCTGAAGGCGCCCGATTACGATCCGGCCAACTTCACCACCTTCGCCAACTACTTCAAGGGCAAGGATGGCGACCTGTTCGGCGTACCGATGGAAGCCTTCATCAAGGTTTACCTGTACCGCAAGGACCTGTTCTCGGATCCGGAAGTCCTGGCCGCCTTCAAGGCCAAGTACAATCGCGACCTGGCGCCGGCCAAGACACACGCCGAATACACCGAGATCGCCGACTTCTTTACCCAGTGGGGCAAGGACAAGGGCATCGAGCTCTGGGGTTCGACGGTGCAGGCCAATACCGGACATCCGTCGTCCTGGTATGAATATGTCGAGAGCGTCGCGCCGACCTTCGGCGTCTACAACTGGGGCATCGACGCTTCCAACAACTACGCGGCCACCGTCGAGCATGGTGGCAAGATGAACAGCCCGGAAGCCAAGGCTGCGCTCCAGTTCTGGCTCGACCTTCTGAAGAACGCACCGCCGGAATCGACTGCATCGACCTGGGATGAGGTCGCCGCGACCTTCGGCGCCGGCCGCGCCGCACAGGGCCTGGTCTATGGCGAGAACGCCGCCTGGATCGCTACCGACGAAACCAAGTCGAAGGTTGTCGGCAAGGTTGGCGTTGCCCTGCCGCCGGTTGAAGCCGGTGTCATGGAAGCCGCCGAAGCCGGTACCGGCTATATCGGCTACTACGATGGCGGCGCCTTCGGCATCCCGCACTCGTCGAAGAACAAGGCAGCGGCAGCGCTGTTCCTGCAGTACATCGCCCAGCCTTCTGTCCAGGCCGATTGGGCCGTCGCCGGTTCCCGCATCACGCTCCAGGGAACCTATGACGATCCGAAGGTCGTGGCGCAGGATGCCAAGACGGACGGCTACTACACGCTGATGCGCGACCAGGGCAAGCTGTTCGCCGGCGCACCGCCCTATCCGTTCCACAACCAGCTTCGCGAGACGGTTGCCCCGATCTTCTATCAGGCGATCACGGGTGAACTCTCCGCCTCCGACGCGCTCGACCAGATGGCAACGGCCTCCGAAGCCGAACTGACCAAGCTCGGCTACCGCAAGTAAGACGGAACGACGGCGGACGGGATTCACGTGAAACCCGTCCGCCTCATCCGTTTTGCCGCTGCCATGCTGTTTCGACGCCGCCACCGCGCCGGCCGGAACGGCCCCGCCTCGCCGGGCCTACGCCACACCTAGATCCCGTGGCCACTGGAGAACCAGCTTCATGCGCTCCCAAACCGTCGGCTGGCTGTTTCTCGCCCCGACCCTCCTGATCCTGTTCGTCTTCGGCGTCTGGCCCTTCGTCTATGTGACGGTGATCAGCTTCTTCCATTGGAACAGCTTCGCCGCCGACCCGACGATGCGTTTTGCCGGCCTCGACAATTATCGCGAGCTGATGTTCGACAAGGGCTTCCTGATGGCCCTCTGGAACACGCTGAAATTCGGCGTCTTCGCCGTCGTGAGCCAGGTCATTCTGGGCTATCTGCTGGCGCAGCTGTTCATGAAGAACTTCCCGTTCAAGGGCTTCTTCCGGACGGTCCATACGCTGCCGCTGATGATCGCCCCCGTCGCCGTCGGCGCCACCTGGCGGCTGATGACGGTGCCCGGCCTGGGGCCCATCCCCTATTATCTCGACAAATGGTTCGGCTATGAATTCCTGATCAGCCGCTATGTCGGCCAGGCTTTCATGACCACCGTGATCATGGACATCTGGCATTGGACCCCGCTCGTCACGCTGACGCTGCTGGCGGCGCTGTCCTCGATGCCGAAGGAGCCGTTCGAGCAGGCGCAGATCGACGGCGCCAACCGCGTCCAGACCTTCTGGTACGTGACGCTGCCGATGCTGAAGCCGGCGATCCTGTCGGCCGTTTTCATCCGCCTGATGGACGCCATGCGCACCGTCGACGAGGTCTGGATGCTGACCGGCGGCGGCCCCGGCTCGGCCACCCGCTATATCGGCCTCTATATCTGGCGCGTCGTCTTTCCCAAGACGGATTACGGCTATGGCTCGGCCATGTCGCTGATCACGCTCTACCTCACCATCGTGATGTGCTGGCTGCTCTATGCCGGTCTCGTCGCGCGCCGCGATCTGAAGAGGCCAGAATGACCCGTCAACGCCCGCTTCTGTCGATCCTGTTCTGGACCGTCTCCAGCCTGGTGACGCTGTTCCCGATCTACTGGATGTTCATCGTCTCGGCGAAGAGCCGCGTCGAGCTGTTCGGCAAGCCGAACTTCATCATCACGACGTTCTTCTCCGAGAATTACATCAAGACGCTGACGGACCCGACCTTCCAGAAATACATGTTCAATTCGATCGTGGTCGCCACGTCGAACGCCTTCCTCGTGACGGTGCTGGCGCTGTTCGCCACCTATGCGCTGACGCGCTACAAGCTGCACGGCAAGGAGAACATCTTCTTCTGGACGATCACCAACCGCATGGCGCCGCCGGCGGCCTTCCTGCTGCCGCTGTTCCTGCTCTACACGCAGGTCTTCGTCGTCGGAGACTGGAAGCTGTTCGACACGCGCACCGGGCTGATCCTGCTCTATTGCGTGTTCAACCTGCCCTTCGCGATCTGGACGCTCCGGGGCGTTATCGACGCGATTCCGCACGAACTGGACGAGGCGGCCTATGTCGATGGCGCCAAGACCTGGCAGGTGATCTGGTACGTCATCCTGCCACTGGCGAAACCCGGCCTTGCCGTCACCGGCATTTTGACCTGGGTGTTCGCGTGGAACGAGTATCTGTTCGCCGCGACGCTGACGAGCGTGCATGCCCGCACCATCACCACGGGCCTCGCCGAATTCGTCACCGTTACCGGCACCAACTGGGGCCAGATGGCGGCGACCGCGATGCTGACCCTGATCCCGGCGATCGCCTTCCTGGCGCTGGTGCAGAAGCACATCGTCGCCGGCCTGACCTTCGGCGCCGTGAAGGGGTGAACGAGATGGCAAGCAACCTCACCGGCTCCCCTGGCAAGTCTGCAAACACCAACGGCGCGCTAAAGCGCGCCGTTCGCCCCGACGGCTTCCTGCCGATCGAAACCAACCTGTTCGACCGCATCTTCATCGCGGTCGTGCTGTTCGTCGCCATCCATTTGTTCTGGATGCGCTTCGTCGAACAGTCGTTGTCGATCTATGTCGCAACGGCGATCTCGATCGTGGTGGGCGTCATAATAATCAGGCGCGGCTAGCCATTCGACGGTACAAGCCAAACAAAAGGGGCCGCCCTCCGGCAGGAGAGCGGCCCCTTTTCGTTATCAAGACTGGTCCGATCACATGCCCATGACGTGCGGCAACCAGAGCACGGTCTGCGGCACGAAGGTGATGACCAGCAGCACGCAGAGCACGATGCCGACAATCGGCAAGCTGGCCCACAGCACTTCGCGCATCGGAACCTTGGCGATCGACTGGGTGATCAGCAGGTTGAGGCCGAGCGGCGGATGGATCAATCCGACCATCAGGTTCAGCACGATAACCAAGCCGAAATGGGTGGGATCAATGCCAAAGCTCGTCGCGGCCGGCAGGAAGATCGGCACCAGGATGATCGTCGCCGGCGTCGAATCGAGGAACATGCCTGCGACCAGGAAGATCACGTTGACGATCAGCAGAAATTCCCAAGGCGCGAGATCCGCGCCGTGCAGCAGCGCCTGGATATCGCGCGGGATACCGTGCACGACGACCAGATAGGCGATGAAGGACGAGACGGCGACGACCAGCATGATGTTCGCGGTCTGCAGCCCCGCCTCAGTGAGCATGCCGGGGAACAGGCGCCACTTGAATTCGCGGTGGATCACCCAGCCGACGAAGATCGCATAAAGCACCAGCACCGCGCCGAGTTCGGTCACGGTGAAGAGCCCGCCCTTGGCCCCGACGATCAGGAGGAGCGGCATGGAAAGCGCCCACGCGCTGCCTTTGAACTGCTTGCCGATCACGCCCCAGGGACGGCGGCCGCGCGCCGGAAGATTGTGCTTCTTGGCGTAGAAGATGACATAGGCGATCAACGCCGAGGCGATCATCAGGCCCGGAATATAGGCGCCGACGAACAACTTGGTGATCGAGACCTGGGCGATAACACCGTAGATGACAAGCGGAATGCTCGGCGGGATGATCGGGCCGATGACAGCGGCACCGGCGGTGAGCGCCGCCGCGAAACCGCCGGAATAGCCTTCTTTCCGCATCTCCGGGATGAGCAGCGCGCCGGAGGCAGATGCGTCCGCCACGGCCGAACCGGAGATACCGGCGAGGAAGACGTTGGTGCCGACATTGACGACGCCGGACGAGCCACGAATGCGGCCCAGCGCCGACGAGAACAGGTCGACGACGCGGGTGGTGATGCCGCCGCTGTTCATGACGGAAGCGGCGAGGATGAAGAACGGCACCGCCAGCAACGGGAAGGAATCGATGCCGTTGACCATCTTCTGCGCCAGGATGAAGCCCGGCATGCCCCAGATCGCGACGATGATCAGGGCCGAGACGCCGAGCGCGATGGCAATCGGCACCGCCAGCAGGGCGAGCGCCAAGAAGGTGACGGAGAGGACGCCGAGCATGATCATGATGCGGTGCTTTCGGTCGAGACGGCGTGGCCGGCAGTGGCGGCATCGGCCTGTGCCCGGAACGCGGCCTCGCGTTCTGCCGAGGCGCGCGGCGTCAGGATGCGCTCGATGATGAAGAACAGGCCGAGCCCGGCAAAGGCGACGATTGAGCCATAGAACCAAGCAAAGGGCAGCCCGGTCGCCGGCGCGATCTTCTGGCCGACGACGATCATCAGATGGCGCGCATAGATGATCAGCATGACGAGGAAGACGGCGGTGGCGAGGTCGATGACGATTCCGAGCCGCTTGAACAGATCGGCATTCAGCCGGTCATGCAGGAAGTCGATGACGATCAACTCGCGCCGGCTGATCAACAGGGCCGAGCCGAGGAAGGTCAGCCAGATGAATAGCAGCCGGCAGATTTCCGCCATGCCCGGCGTTGCTGCGCCGATGAAATAGCGTGAGAAGACCTGCACACAGACGAGAAGGACGATCGCGAGCAGCATCGCCCCGACCAGAAAAGTGAGCAACCGGCGCAACAGATTGCCGGTCTGGACGAGGATGCGCGTCATCGATACCCCCAGAGGAAAGAAGAGCCCGCCACGCGAGCGCGGCGGGCCGGGTGTTACTGGACTGCGCGGATCTTGGCGATGATCGGCTGCAGGGCCGGGTCATAGGTCGCCGTGGCGGCCTTGGCCATGAACGGCGCCAGGTCGGGCTTGTGGACAATGACGCCATCGGCGACCAGCGAAGCCAGCACGTCGGCCTGCGACTTGTTGGTGTAGTCGCGATACCAGTCGGCGCTGGCCTCGGCGGCCTTCGTGAAGGCCGTGCGCGTGCGCTCGTCCTGCGCCTGGTACCATTCCTCGCCGCACATGAAGCCCATCGTCTCGGCCATGTGGTTGGTCATGACGAGATGCTTGGCGACTTCGTAGAAGCGCTTGTCCTTGATCGCGACCAGCGGCTGCTCGACACCGTCGACGACGCCCTGCTGGATGGCCGTATAGACTTCCTCGAACGGAACGGTGGCCGGATTGGCGCCGAGCGCGCGGATCGACTCGATATAGGCCGGGATGCCGGGGGCGCGGATCTTGCGGCCCTGCAAATCGTCGAGGCTGTCGGCCGGCTTGGTCACCAGAAACTGGCGGAAGCCATGATAGGCCGGTCCGATGACGCGGAACCCGGCGTCCTTGGCGATCGACTCGATGATCTCCTGGCCGACAGGACCGCGCCAGATGCGGAAGAAGTGGTCTTCGTCGCGGTAGAGATAGGCGACGCCTTCGGCATTCGCCGCCGGATGGAACGAGCCAAGATCGCCGACGCTCTCATACATGCATTCGAGCACGCCGCCCTTCACCTGCTCGACCATCTCGTCGACGGTGCCGAGATGCGAACCCGGGAACAGCTCGATCGCAACGTCGCTGCCGAGATCGGCCTCGATCTTCTCCTTGAAGACCTGCATGGCCTTCGTGTCCGGGCTGTCGTCGGAGCCCGCGCCGCCGATGCGGATGGTGACGCCGGCCTGGGCCGAGACGGTGGTGATCGCTGCGACACAGACGGCAGCCAGAAGTCTCTTCAACATGCTGTATTCCCCTCAGTGGTTTTTCTTTTTCCGCCACGCCGCATTCGCGCACGCACCGGCCTGCTCGTCCGATCCAGCGCCGGTTCCTGTCGTCAGGCCAGGAAAACGATACTCGATTATTGATAGTCTGCAAGTCCGTCTCCTCGGCAGTCCCTTGCCCATTAACCGGGCAATCCCATCTGCCATCGAGAACGACGCTTCCGGCTCCGCGCGATCGGAAACCGCCCGCTCCGGTCAGGCAATCTCGCCGATCGTGTCGTCCAGCGCGTCGACCAGGATGTCGATCTCGGCCTCGCTGACGATGAAGGGCGGCGTGATCTGGATGTGGTCGCCGCCTTGGCCGAAATTGGCGCCCGGCACGCCACCGCCGATGATGACACCGCGATCCTTCATGCCGGAAACCAGTCGCGAGGTGAAACTCTTCTCGGCCGGGAACGGCGCCCGCGTCGCCCGGTCGGCAACGAATTCGACGCCGCCATAAAGGCCGCGACCGCGCACCTCGCCAATGCAGGGATGACGCTGCTGCAAGGCGTCGAGGCGGGCATGCAGGTATTTGCCGATCTCGCCGGCACGGGTGAACAGCCCCTCCTTCGACATGATCTCGAACACCTGCTGGCCGATGAAGCAGGAGGTCGGGTGGCCGCTATAGGTGAAGCCGTGCACGAAGCGCTTGCGGCTATCGCGGAAGAAGTTCGTGATCTTGTCGTTGATCAGGACGGCGCCGAGTGGCGCGTAACCGCTGCCGATCGCCTTGCCGCAGGTGATCATGTCGGGAACGACGTCCCAGTCCTGGATCGCGAACGGCCGACCGGTGCGGCCATAGCCTGCCAGCACTTCGTCGGCAACGAACAGGATGCCGTAGCGGTCGCAGATCTCGCGAATGCGCTTGTAGTAATCGGGACGCGGAACCAGGCCAGAAGCGGTGGTGCCGACGATGGTCTCGGCGAAGAAGGCGGAGACGGTTTCCGGGCCTTCGAGGTTGATCGCGCGCTCCAGTTCGTCGGCGCAATCCAGCGTGCAGCCGCCCTTGTCCTTGCAATAGGCGCAGCGATATTCGTAGGGCGGCGCGATGTGGATCACCGGCAGCATGTAGGGCGTGTAGGGCGCGCGCCAGCTGGTCCGGCCCGACAGCGACAGCGTCGCGATGGTGACGCCGTGATAGCTTTGCCAGCGCGAGATGATCTTCTGGCGCTGCGTGTCGCCGCGCTCGAGATGATACTGCCGCGCCAGCTTCAGCGCCGTCTCGTTGGCCTCGGAGCCGCCGGAGACGAAATAGACGGACTCGATCCCCTTCGGCGCGACCGAGAGGATCGATTTGCCGAATTCTTCCTGCCAGGGCGTGGTGAACTGGGCCGAATAGGCGAAGGTGACCTTGTCGCCCGCCGCGGCCAGCGCCTGGTAGATCTCGGTGCGGCCATGGCCGATGCCGACCACGCCGGCGCTGCCCATGCCGTCGAGATAGGCCTTGCCGTCCGCATCGTAGAGATAGACGCCTTCGCCACGAATGGCGGTCGGGAGCTCGGATGCATAATCCCGGGAAAATATCGACGACACCTGGCTCTCCTGCTGGGGCGTGCGCCGATCTTGCGGCGGCGTCTTGGACGGCTTGGTCTGTTGTCCCAAGTCGGCGCTCCGGACGGCGCGAAAGATCCAGCGAGTTTGGACCCGTGTCAATATCGATTATTGATAAAATGCCAGGCCCGAAAGACAGGAAGTTGCCCGTTCGGTGGGCAGGCCCGGATTGAGCAACCTATCGCGCTTAAGATGCGGGACGAAGGAACGCCCGGCCTAGTCGTGGTCAAAATATCGTTTATTGTTATTTTTCAACGCCTGATAGGCAGACCGATCCACGGGGAACTGGCTGGAGCGCATGAAGGCAAGGTACGGATCGAGGCCTGCGCGACGGGGCATGAACCCTGCAGCGGGGCGCGTGACGGGACGACCGATGGACGGACGCCGCCTTTGCGACTTCCCTTACCAGCGCCGTGCAGGAACAATCCGATGATGGGCCGCCAGACCAAGAAGCCCGTATCCGGCGATACGCATGCAAGCCTTGAGTCAGAAATTGGCGACGCGCTTCGGACCTCGATCCTGGATGGCGAACTGGCTCCAGGCGCACGCCTGATCGAACTGGAGCTGGCAACCCACTTCAATGTCAGCCAGGGAACCATTCGCGCAGCGCTGAAATTCTTGCAGGCCGAGGGACTGGTCGAGTATCGCCCACGTCGAGGCAATTTCGTCATCACGGTCGAAAAGGCCGATATCTACGAGATCTCGATGCTGCGAGACGCGCTGGAATCGCTCGGCGCGAGGCTGGCGGCCAAGCGGATCGACGACAAGGGCCGCAAGGCGCTGGAGTCGTTGCTGCAGGCGATGCGCACGGCGGCGCAGAACGGCAACCGGGCGCGGCTGACCGAGCTCGATTTTGACTTCCACCGCACGGTGATCGAGATCTCCGGCCATCGCCGGCTGATGGAGGTCTACAACCGGCTGGAAGGGCAGACGCGGATGTTCCTGCGGCTGACCGACAAGTTTTATCAGAACCCGCTCGACATCATCGAGTTGCACGAGCCGCTGGTGAACGCGATCTGCAATGGCGACGCGGAAGCCGCCTTCCAGCTTGCCAACCGCCACGCCGACGCCGACGCCGAGGACCTGATCGAAAGCATGCGCTGATCGCCGACAGGCGCGTCGCTTTCGGTAGCCGAAGACCGTTGCCAACTTCTTGAAATGAAAAGGACTTCGCACGGAGCGTACCTGGGCCGGCCAATGCGCTTGACCGGCCATTCCGCCTATGGGAGCGCTGGCCTGCGAGTCGCAAGTGACGCGCTAAAGCGGCAGGCTCCAGGAGGAATGCGCCATGACGAAAACACGCGTACCAGGTGGGCTCCCCTTGAAGCTTTCGGCGGGCGCGGCCCATGCCGACACATCTAGCAATCATTGTCGGCGTCATCACGGCGACAGGTGGACAAAACGCGCCGCGCTAAGCCAGCGCATCTCATTCGGCCGTAATCATGAAATCCGCATCAATGTTGACTTATGCGCCGGGGGCTGGTTTCACCTTTTGACCGAACAAACAAATTACAAAAAGCCACCAAGGGGGGCCACTTGATGAAATTCCTGACTGCCGCCGCGATCGCATCCCTCGCCTTCGTCCAGCCTGCCCTCGCGCGCGACGTGACCGTCGATGTCACGGCCATCGTCGAGCACCCGGCGCTTGACGCCGTCCGCGACGGCGTCAAGGACGCGCTCGGCGAAGCCGGCTTCAAGGTCGGCGAGAACCTGACGTTCAACTATGAATCCGCTCAGGGCAATCCCGGCACCGCCGCGCAGATCGCCCGCCAGTTCATCGGCAACGGCCCGGACATCATCGTTCCGATCTCGACGCCGTCGGCGCAGGCCGTGGTCTCCGCCACGCGCGACATCCCGATCGTATTCTCGGCTGTCACCGACCCGGTCGGCGCGCAGCTGGTCAAGCAGTTGCAGGCCCCGGGCGGCAACGTCACCGGCCTCTCCGACCTGTCGCCGGTTGCCGATCACGTCGCGCTGATCAAGGAAATCATCCCGTCGGTGAAGACCATCGGCGTGCTGTTCAACCCGGGCGAGACCAATTCGGTCACGCTGGTCGAACTGCTGAAGAAGTATGGCGCCGAGCAGGGCATCGCCGTCGTCGAGTCTGCCGCGACCCGCTCGTCGGAAGTCCAGAACGCCGCCCGCGCGCTCGCCGGCCGCGTCGACGCCATCTACGTGCCGACCGACAACACCATCGTTTCGGCGCTGGAATCGGCTGTCACGGTGGCGATCGAGAGCAAGCTGCCGCTCTTCACCGCCGATACCGACTCGGTCTCGCGCGGCGCCGTCGCGGCTCTCGGCTTCAACTATTATGACGTCGGCAAGCAGACCGGCGCCATCGTCGTCCGCATCCTGAACGGCGAGAAGCCGGGCGACATCGACATCAAGGTCGCCGCCGGCACCGATCTGGTGATCAACCCGGCCGCCGCCGAGAAGATCGGCCTGACGCTGCCGAAGTCGGTCGTCGATCGCGCCACCAAGGTGATCAAGTAATCGAAGGACGGCCCGGCCCAGAGCCGGGCCTTTCTTCACGGCGAGACGAACGATCGGCAAAAGCCAGCCGTCCGGACGTCTGCCGGAAACGACAAACAAGAGCCCGGCCCCGCGAAGAACAGGGCGGGCTTCATCGGAGAGGCCGCTTTCGTGAGCCAAATTGCCTTCCTCGGCGCGGTTGAACTCGGCCTCGTCTTCTCCTTCGTTGCGCTTGGCGTCTATCTCGCCTTCCGCATCCTCGACTTCCCGGATCTGACCGTCGACGGCTCGTTCCCGCTCGGCGCCGCGGTTGCCGCCGTGCTGATCATCGCCGGCTGGAACCCGTGGCTCGCTACCGCCGTCGCCATGGCGGCGGGTGCCGCCGCCGGCCTCGTCACCGCGACACTGAACGTCAAGTTCCGCATCCTGAACCTGCTCGCCTCGATCCTGACGATGATCGCGCTGTTCTCGGTCAATCTGCGCGTCATGGGCAAACCGAACGTAGCCCTGATCAACCAGGACACGATGCTGTCGCCGTTCTTCGGCCACGGCCTTTCCGAATTCTACGTCCGGCCGCTCTTCGTCGGCGTGCTGGTCGTCATCGCGGTATTCCTGGTCTGGCGCTTCCTCGCCAGCGATCTCGGCCTCGCCATGCGGGCGACCGGCGCCAATCCGCGCATGGCGCGGGCCCAGGGCGTCAAGACCAGCCTGCACATCTATCTCGGCATGGCGCTTTCCAACGCGCTCGTCGCGCTTGGCGGCTCGCTTTTCGCCCAGACCAACGGCTTCGCCGACGTGACCTCGGGCGTCGGCACCATCGTCGTCGGCCTCGCCGCCGTCATCATCGGCGAGACGCTGTTCCATTCGCGCCTGATCATCTGGGCGCTGATCGGCTGCGTCATCGGCTCGGTGCTCTACCGCATCGCCATCCAGCTGGCGCTTTCGAGTGACATCCTCGGCCTCAAGGCCTCGGACCTGAACCTCGTCACCGCCGTCCTCGTCGCAGGTGCGCTCATCCTGCCCCGCCTACGTCGCGGGAGGGCATCGGCATGATCGAGCTTTCCAATCTCTCCGTCGTCTTCGGACGCGGCACGCCGCTCGAAAAGCAGGCGCTCTCCGGCCTCGACCTCGCGATCGAGACGGGGTCTTTCGTCACCGTCATCGGCTCGAACGGTGCCGGCAAGTCGACCATGCTCGGCGTGCTGGCCGGCGACGTCATCCCGACCTCCGGCCGTGTCTCCATTGGTGGCCGCGATGTCACGCGCATCACTACCGCCGAGCGGGCGAAATACGTGGCACGCGTCTTCCAGGACCCGCTGACCGGCAGCTGCGGCGCGCTGACGATCCAGGAAAACCTGGCGCTCGCCGCCGCGCGCGGCAGCCGTCGCGGCTTCGGCCTCGCCATAGGCGGCAATCGTCGCGACGAATTCCGCTCGCGCGTCGCCGAACTGAAGCTCGGCCTCGAGAACCGGATGGACGATCGGATGGACCTGCTCTCCGGCGGCCAGCGTCAGGCGCTGTCGCTGGTGATGGCGACGCTGGCCGGCAGCGAGGTGCTGCTGCTCGACGAGCATACGGCGGCGCTCGATCCCGGCATGGCCGAGTTCGTGATGGAACTGACCCAGTCGCTAGTCGAGAAGCACAAGCTGACGACGCTGATGGTCACGCATTCAATGCGCCAGGCGCTCGATTACGGCACGCGCACGGTCATGCTGCATGGCGGCAAGGTCATCCTCGACGTGGTCGGCGACAACCGCAAGAACCTGACGATCGAGGATCTGATCGAGATGTTCCGCAAGGCCCGCGGCGGCCAGACCCTCGACGACGACGCGCTGCTGGTGAGCTGAGTCTGGCGAAACCGCAGCCACCCGCGCGGCGTCATCCTCGCGCAGGCGAGGACCCATTCAGCCGATTCCTGAGGAATTGCGAAGGACCATCCAACACCGCCCGAAAACTCCGCTGCATGGATAATCGGCTGCGCGAGGATGACGGCGGAGGTGGGGCGGCGGCCTCAGCGGGCCGCCCTGCTTTTGCCGGCTTCGCCGACGCAGCGCAGGCCGGTGGCGGCACCGATGCCCCAGAACAGCGAGCTGCAGTTCCGGCAGGTGCCGCAACCGCTCGGCGGGAGGGATACCGCGCTGTTCGTGGTGTGGGCCATGCCGAAAAAGTCTCCGTTCCGTTCAACGCGATTATCATCACGGGAACGGACAGGACTTCCAAGAAATGGAATTCCGGGCGTCGCACGATTCCGTAGAACAAGCGACGCCCGCAAGGCCCGAAACTGTTAAGCTGCCACCGCTTCGAACGTTTCGGGCGTGACCGGGCCGCCCGTCTCGATCGACTTATAGGCCGCCTCGACCAGCGCGAAGGTGTTGAGGTTGTCATGGCCGGACGTTGCCGGCGCGCTGTTGGCGTCGAGGCTGTCGAGCCAGTGGCGCTGGGTCGATACGACGCTATCCTGGATCAGCAGCCAAGGTTCGCCACCCCACGACAGCGGTTTTGGCGCGGCGATTTCGGTGAAGTTGCCATCCGGCGAGGTGACGACCAGCCGGCAATCTGCCTCGACCCGGATCGAGCCCTTGGTGCCTTCGAAATGGATCAGCGTCTGCGGGAACAGGTCGGGCGACTGGCGGCTGGCATAGCTGCATTCCGATACGCTGACGGCGCCATTGGCGTGGCGCATCATCACCGTCGCCTGGTCCTCGCCCTTGATGCCCTGCTTGATCGCCTGGTCGAGGCAATAGACCGTCGTGGCCTCGCCCATGAAGACGCGGGCCACATCCAGTACATGCACGCCGATATCGAGCAGCACGAAGCGCTCGACCTCGGCCAGATAGGGCTGGCCCTTATAGATGTCGTAGCCGGTGCGGAAGGCAAAGCGGCCCCAGGTCGGTTCGCCCAGCACGCCCGAACGGGCGATCTCGGCGGCGCGCAGCAGCGGCGCCTGGAAGCGGAAATTCTCATGCACCATCAGCGGCCGGCCGGCCCGGTCCATGGCCGAGACCAGCGCGCGGCAATCCTCCCAGTCGGGCGCCAGCGGCTTCTGCACGATCGCCGCCACGCCATGCCGGGCGCAGGCCTCGACCAGCGCCCGATGCGACGGCGCCGTCGTGACGATGTCGACGAAATCGGGCTTTTCCGTCGCCAGCATCTTTTCGAAATCGGTATAAAAGGCCGGCACGCCGAAATCGGCTGCCGCAGCCGCCGCCTTCTCGCCGTCGACATCGCAGACCGCCACGATTTTCGCGCGGTCGGCGAGTTCGCCCCAGGCATTCAGGTGATTGCGCGCGAAGAACCCGCACCCGACAAGGGCGCCCCTCCGAAGTGTCATCGTCTCTCTCCCTCGACTTGATCGGTCTGCGTCGGCGCGATCCGAAGATGCGCCGCGACCGGTCCCGTTGGCGCGTCGGACCGGCCCGCAGCTTCGCCTCAAGTCGAGCAGCCGGCCGCCCCAACGTCAAGCGGACGCGACCGAATTCCGGTAGAGAGATCCGGCCTCAGTCGCGAAAAAGATCGACCGAGAAGCGCTTCGAGATGCCGAGGCCGACGGTGTACTGGTTCTCGCTGCCGGCCGTCGCGACAATCGGTGAATCCTTGGCGTCGCCGACGAAACGATCGTAGCCGGCATCGGCGTTCAGGAACCAGTCCGGCTTGAACTCGTAGCGCGCTGATGCCTTGAGGCCGACCGAATAGATGCCGCCACCAGCATCATAGGCGGCGAGGTTGCCGCCGCTGGCGATGCTCTCGGCTTCAGAGACGTTGAAATAGGTGCTGGTGAAGCCGCTGGAGCCGAAATTGGCGCGCGGGCCCAGCTTCAGCTCGATCTGCTTGGTTGGCCGAACGATCCCATCGACGCCGAAGCTGCCGACGACGCCGCTGGCCTCGCCGAAGGCGCCGCGAACCTCGCCCAGCACTTCCGCGCCATAGACCTCGTCGAAGTTGAATTCGTAACCGGCCTTGACGCCCAGTTCATAAGTCGCGTCGAGTCCGCGCGTGCCGGCCAGGCCCGGCTCGTCGTTGGGGTCCCGCTCGCCGATGATGCGGAAGGACGGACCGAAGTTCAGCGCCGTCTTCGGGCCGCCGCCGAGTTCGAACACGCCCGGCAACCGGAAATACGACATCGAGACGATAGGATAGGGCGTGAACAGCAGGTCCTTCGAGCCGAGGAAGCTCGGTACAAACTTGCCGCCAGCGCCTAGCTCGATCACCAGGTCGACGTCGCCATAGGGCCGCTTCTCTGCGGCCTGAACGGAAAGGGTCGCGGCAAGGGTAAGGAACGAGGCAGCCAGCGTGCTGGCGGTCTGACGTCGCATCAAGGCAGGGTACTCCGGATCACTTACTCGGCGAAAAAAGGCCTGCTGGCCAGCGATCGCCGCCCGATGGGCTTGGTTAAGCACATATCACGAAAACTGCTGAACATTGCGTTACGAAGTGTCCGTCTCTGCACGATGCAACCGAAGGTCGGACGCCTTGCCGGAATGCGGACTTCCGTATCCAATGAGGTTCCCGCCGCAGATCGATTGGCCCAGCCATGCCTTCGACATCTCCGCCCTCCCCGCTTCATCGCATCGAGCAGGATTCGCTCGGCCCCGTCTCCGTCCCGGCCCACGCCTATTATGGCGCACAGACCGCCCGGGCGATGGAGAATTTCCGTATCTCCGGCACGCCGATCCGCCACTACCCGGAATTGATCCGCGCCCTGGCGACAGTCAAGCTGGCAGCCGCTCGCGCCAACCGGCATTTGGGCGATCTCCCGGATGAGAAATACGCGGCAATCGAGCAGGCCTGCCTGGAGATTCTGGACGGCAAGTTTGACGACCAGTTTCAACTCGACGTCTTTCAGGGCGGCGCCGGCACCTCGACCAACATGAACGCCAACGAGGTCATCGCCAATCGGGGCCTCGAGATCCTGGGCCACCCGCGCGGACATTACGGAGCGCTGCATCCCAACAACGACGTCAACCTCTCCCAGTCCACCAACGACGTCTATCCAACCGCGATCCGGCTGGCGTTGCTGATGAGCTATGGCAGCCTTTCCGCTGCGTTGGAGCAATTGGCGGCCGCCTTCGATGCGAAGGGGGCGGAATTCGCCCATATCCTCAAGCTCGGCCGCACGCAGATGCAGGACGCCGTGCCGATGACGCTGGGCCAGGAATTCCAGGCCTTCGCCGTCACGCTGCGCGAGGATGTACTGCGGCTGGAGGAAGCGTCGCGGCTGCTGCTGGAGGTCAATCTCGGCGGTACCGCTGTCGGCACCGGCATCACGGCCGACCCAGCCTATGCGGCGATCGTCGTGCAGGAGCTCGGCCGTCTGACCAACCGCCCCTTCGTCATGTCGCAGAACCTCATCGAGGCCTGCTGGGACACCGGCGCCTTTGTCTCTTTCTCCGCCACGCTGAAGCGCACGGCGGTAAAGCTTTCGAAGATTTCCAACGATCTGCGCCTGTTGTCGAGCGGTCCGCGCGGCGGCTTCGGCGAGATCAACCTGCCGCCACAGCAGCCGGGCTCCTCGATCATGCCCGGCAAGGTCAACCCGGTCATTCCCGAGGTGGTCAACCAGGTGGCGTTTCACGTGATCGGCGCCGACCTGACCGTGACGCTGGCGTCGGAAGCCGGCCAATTGCAGCTGAACGCCATGGAACCGGTGATCGTGTTCAGCCTGCTGCAGTCGCTGTCGCTGATGACCAACGCCATCCACACACTGACGGAAAAATGCGTCACCGGCATCACCGCCAACCCGGACACGTGCCGCAAGAACCTCGAGGCCAGCACAGCGCTCGCCACGGGGCTGGTGTCGCTGATCGGCTATGAGCGGGCCGCCCAGCTCGCCAAGGAGATTTTGGCGAGCGGCAAGACGTTGCGCGAGCTTCTGGTCGAAGATCCGCTCCTGTCCGAGGAGATGATCGACCAGGTGTTCGACCTCGACGCGCTGACGCGACCTTCGCGGCTTCGGCGGCGTCCACCTGTCACCAAGCCGTAGCCGAGCATTCCGTCAAGCCGGACGGACGATGCCCTTCTTGAGGATCAAATTGCCATATTGGCGGGTCTCGCCGGTCTGGACGATGGCATAACCGGCATTGGCGCGCTCATAGAAAGCGAAGCGCTCCAGCGAGTGAACCTTGTGCTCGGGCTCGTGCCTTTGAACGATCGCCTCGAACTCGTCGACGATCGGCTCGCGCTTGTCCGGATCGCCCACCACCTGCATCGAGATCGCGGCGACATCGTCATATTGATCCAGCGGCAGCAGCGACAGGATGGCGTCAAGTACCTGCGGCGCGGTGGCGGCATCGATGCGGATCAATTCCGGCCCAGCGCTAGTGCCCGGATAGTTGGCGTCGACGATGGTGATCTCGTCGCCATGGCCCATGGCGCGCAGCGTCCAGAGCAGATCCGGCGAGAGGATCGGCGAAAGTCCCTTGAGCATGTCTTGTCCTTCGATGAGATCAGTCTTGGCAATGGCTGCCGGTCTGAGGTGAGTGACCCGGCCCGCTCCAGACGATTGCGGCGTAGAAGCGGACCGGGCCTCGTCGCGATGTCCTAGAACGTCGCGCCGATCTGCCAGGGCACGAACTCGTTGTCGCCATAGCCGAGCAGTTCCGACTTGCTCTTGTCGCCGGAGGCAACTTCGAGGATCCGGTCAAAGATCTCCTGCCCCTTGGTCTCCAGAGACTTGCCGTCGAGCACGTCGCCGCCATTGATGTCCATGTCGTCGATCATCTTGGCGTAGATCTCGGAATTGGTGGCGATTTTGATCGAGGGCGTCGGCTTGCAGCCATAGGCCGAGCCGCGGCCGGTGGTGAAGCAGAGGATGTTGGCGCCGCCCGCCACCTGCCCCGTCGCCGAGACCGGGTCGTAGCCCGGCGTATCCATGAAGACAAAACCCTTCTCGGTCACCGGCTCGGCATAGCCATAGACGGCGGTGAGCGGCGAGGTGCCGCCCTTGGCAGCAGCACCCAGCGACTTCTCGAGAATGGTCGTCAAACCGCCCTGCTTGTTGCCGGGCGACGGATTGTTGTTCATCTCCATGAGGTTACGCTCGGCGTAATCCTCCCACCAATGGATGATGTTGACGAGCTTCTCGCCGACCTCGCGCGACACGGCGCGGCGGGTGAGCAGATGCTCGGCGCCATAGATCTCCGGCGTTTCCGAGAGGATCGCGGTGCCGCCATTGCGCACGAGAATATCGGCCGCGACGCCTAGCGCCGGGTTGGCGGTGATGCCGGAATAGCCGTCGGAGCCGCCACATTGCAGCGCCAGCATCAGTTCGCTCGCCGGCACCGTCTCGCGCTTCACGGCATTGACGATCGGCAGCATCGCCTTGACCGCCTCTACGCCGGCATCGACCGTCTTCCGCGTGCCGCCGACCTCCTGGATGGTCATGGTGCGGAACGTCTCGCTTTCCTCGACCTTGTAGGCATCCTTGAAGCGCGGGATCTGGAAGCCCTCGCAGCCGAGGCCGACCATCACCACACCGCCCATGTTCGGGTTTGTGGCATAGCCCCAGGTGGTGCGCTTCAGCGTGTCGAAGATGACGCCGCGATAGTCGATGACGCAGCCATTCGCCTGCTTGAGAGCGACGATGCCGTCAATGTTCGGATAGTCGTTGAGAATGCCGGAGCGCTCGATCTCGGTCGCGATGAAGCCGGCCACGGTCGTCGAGCAGTTCACCGAGGTGAGGATTCCGACATAGTTGCGCGTGCCGACCTTGCCATTGGCGCGCCGGAAGCCCTGGAATGTCGCCTGGAATTCCTTCGGCACGAACTGCGTCGGCACCACGCCCTCGCTGAAGGCGTAGTCACGCTCGAAGGCGCCATGTTCTTCACCGATGCCGCAATTATGCTCATGCACCCAGTCGCCGACCGGGATGTCGCTTTTGGCGAAGCCGATGATCTGGCCGAACTTGCGGATCGGTTCGCCCGAGGCAATCGGCCGGATTGCGAATTTGTGGCCGCGCGGCACGCGCCGGACGATGGTGACGCCCTGCGCCGTCGTTATGCCGACATCGAGATTGCCGAGCGCGACGGCGATGTTGTCTTCGCCATTGAGGAGAAGCGTGCGCGGCTGGGCCGGAATGGGGGCTGCCTCGTTCATGGTATCGATCCTATCGCGGCCACGTGGGCAGCCGCCGTTGCGCGGGTCTCAGGCTGAACGCCAGCCATCGCGGATGAGCGTGAAGCCGTCGCTGTAGACTTCGGTGGCGGCGGGGAAGAGGTCACGCCAGATTCGCGTCGCCGCCGCCAGCAGCGGCATCGACCGTCCGAACGCCTCGATGGTGATCCAGCCGTCATAGTCGGCCTGCTTCAACGCCTTGAAGGTACTGGCGAAATCGATATGCCCCTTGCCGGGCGTACCGCGATCGTTCTCCGAGACATGCACATGCGCCAGATGCGGCGCAATGGCGGCCACGGCGGCAATCGGATCCTTCTCTTCGATATTGGCGTGGAAGGTATCGTACATGCCAGCAACATTCGGGTGAGCGACCTCGGCGAGATAGCTCGCCAGATCGTGCATCGTGTTGACGAAATAGCATTCGAAGCGGTTGACCGCCTCCAGCACCAGCGTAATGCCCCTGGCGCGGGCCATGTCGCCGGCGTCGCGGTGAAAGGCGATGCCGCGTTGACGCTCTTCAGCGGTCGGCGCATCGCCGGAAAAGTGGCCAAGCGTCGAATGCAGGGGGCCGCCAACGACCTTGGCGCCAAGCGCTGCCGAGCAATCGAGGATCCACGCCATGTGGCGGCGCGCGGCTTCCTGCTGAGCTTCCTCGGCGCCGAGCGGATTCATCTCGGTCGCTGGGAACAGCGAAATCACGGTACGGTCGAGACCGAGCCGGTCAAGTTCGCGACCAAGCTCGGCGTAGTGATCCGGCGTACCTTCGAAGATCGGGATCTCGACGCCGTCATAGCCGCAACGTTTCAAATCCTCGAGGATCGGCCAGTGTCGCGGTTCGACATGCGCGGTCCAGAGCAGGAGATTGAAGCCGATCTTCATCGAGGTCTTCCTGGTTCTTGTCATGCAGGCCAACAGCGCGACGGTTCGCATCCGCGCCGTCGGAAGAGGCCGGTGGGCCAAGTCTGGTCCACCGGCCGCGACGATCAGTTGGTCGGCGGGACCGGCGGAGCCGCACCCTGCGGCAGCGGCTCTTCCAGCCACTTGCTGACCATCTCGGGCTTTGCGTCCCAGGGGGCGGCATCAGCCAGATTGTCCTTGGTGATCACCTGGCTCGGCGCGTAGTAGAACTGGCCCGGCTTGACCGAACCATCGATGACGCCGAGCAGCAGGCGCAGCGCATTGACCGAGGCAATCGAGGGCGGGTTGCTGCCGGTCAGGGTCATCTGGCCCTTCTCGATCAGTTCGACGCCATAGGGCGCGCCGTTATTGCCGCCGATCAGGATCTGGCCGGTCTTGCCGGCACGCTCGATGGCGATCGCGACACCCACGGCCATGTCGTCATTGGCGGCATAGATCGCCTTGACGTTCGGATGCGCCACGAGGATCTGCGAGGCCGCATCCATGGCCTTCTGGCGGTCCCAGTCGGCGGCGAGGTCGGCGACGCTGACGGCCTTGGAGCCGGACTTGGCGATGCCGTTCTTGAACGACTGCACGAAGGCTTCCGCGTCGCCGCGGCCGAGCTTGCCGGTGATGGTGGCGTATTCGCCCTCCGGCAGCAGCTTGCCGATCGCCTCGCCGACGGGCTCGCCGAACCGGTAGAGATCGACCTGCATGATGCCGGCCGAATCCGCCAGGATCGACTCGTCATAGCCATACTGGAAGAAGATCGGCACGCCGGCCTTCTTGGCCTGGGCGATGGCGGCCTTTTCCGACGACAGCGACACGGCGTAGATCAGGATGCCGTCGACGCCCTTGGTGATCGCGTCCTGGACGTTGGCAAGTTCCTGGGTCGGATCGTTATTGGCCGAATAGGTGATCAGCTTGACGCCGAGCTTGTCGGCGGCGGCCTGGGCCGCGTTCATGCCGAACTGGTAGTAAGGGTCCGGACCGCCGCGCATGAAGGCGATGGTCTTTTCCGCCGCCTGCGACAGGCTCGGCGCGATGACCGCCGCTCCCAGCGCCAGTACGGCGAGGGCTCTCCTCGTGATATTCATTGCTCGTCTCCTCCGTTGCAATGTCCCTGAAGCGGCGTGCCGGTTAGGCTTTTTTCTGCAGCAGGACCGCCGCCGTTATGATCAATCCCAGGACGGCGCTCTGGAAATTCGCACCGACGCCGAGAAGGTTCATGCTGTTGCTCACCAGCCCGAGCAGCAGGACGCCGCCCAGCGTGCCGATGACCGTTCCGCGTCCGCCGATCAGCGGCGTGCCGCCGATGACCACCGCCGCGATCGCGCGGAGCTCGTAGCCCGTGCCCATGCTGGGCAGGCCGGAATCGAGGACGCCGGTGAGGATGACGCCGGCGACGCCGACGAAAAGTCCGCTGAGCGCGTAGAGCGCGATCTTGATACGCCGGACCGGGATGCCGGAAAGCCGCGCCGCTTCTTCATTGCCGCCGATGGCGAAGGCATAGCGGCCGAGCGTCGTGAAGCGCAGGACCACGAACATGACGAGGATCGATGCGAACATGGCGTAGACCGGCCATGGCACGCCGAGGAAATCGCCAAGTCCGAACACGTCGAACAGCGCGCCGGTGCCGTTGATCGGGCTGCCGCCGGACATCAGGATGGCGACGCCTTGCAGGAAGGTCATCGTGCCGAGCGTGATGATGAAGGGCGTGGCGCGGTTGGTCGCGACCAGCATGCCGTTGATAGCGCCGATCACGCAACCGGCGACCACGCCGGCGAGAATGCCAAGCGCCACCGAACCGGTATGCATGATGGTGAGGGCCGTCGCGAGGCCGGCCACCGAAAGCGCCGCGCCGACCGACAGGTCCAGACCGCCGGCGATCAACAGAATGGTCTGGCCTGAGGCGACGATGCCAAGCGCCGAAACCTGGAACAGGATGTTCATCAGGTTGTTGACGGAAAGGAATCGCGGGTTGCCAATGGCCGTGACCACGACGATCAGCAGCAGTACGATCAGGAGCGTGTAACGGCCAAGATCCCGTCCTTGAAGACCGCCAAGCTTTCGGTTCGCCGGCTTGCCTGCCGTTGCGGTGGGAGAAGACATCAATTCACGCTCCGGGTGCTTTGGGTCTGGATGGCGGAGAGCAGTTGCTGCGGATCGAGCCGATCCGGCGACAACTCCTGCTCGATGCGGCCATCCCGAAGGACGAGGATTCGATCGGCCAGCGCGATCAGCTCTTCGAGGTCGGTCGACACGAAAACGATGGTCGCGCCCTTCGCGGCAAGGCCACGCAGATGGTCATGGATCTGGCGCTGGGATTCGACGTCGACGCCCTGCGTCGGCTCCTCGAGCACGAAGAGTTGGCCATCGGCGAAGATGGCGCGGCCGAGCAGTGCCTTGCGCTGGTTGCCACCGCTCAGGAACCGCACTTCGCGGCCTGGCGCGCGCGGATTGAGATCCAGCCGCTCCGACATCTCGGTCGCGACGTCGGTCTCCTTGGCGAGCTTCAGCCAGCCCAGATTCGAGAGCGATTTCAAGGCCGCGAGGGAGATGTTCTTGGCGATGGAAAGACTCATCACCAGGCCGCGACCACGCATGTCCTCGGGAATGAACAGCACGCCGCGAGCAATCGCCTCGCGGACGGCGCGCGGCGCATAGGGCTGGCCGCCCAGCGACATGCTGCCTGCCACGTGACGATGGTCGAGCCCACCAATGACGGCGGCGAGCGCGTTGGCGCCGCCACCGATCAACCCGGTGACGCCGACAATTTCGCCTTTGGTGACCGTGAGCGAAACATCGTCGAGACCGCCCGGGCTGGACACTGCGTCCATCACCAGGAAGGGTTCCGATTTGGGGCGCTCGCTTCGATGCGTCTCGACCGCGTCGAGCGTGCGGCCGACGATCATCGAGATTAGCCCGTCCTTGTCAGCGCTCCTGCCTTCGACCACGGCGACCTTGCGGCCGTTGCGGAGGATGGTGATACGGTCGGAGATCGCCAGCACCTCGTCGAGGTGATGCGAGACATAGACAACCGCCATGCCCTGCCTGGCGAGATCGCGGATCAGCCGAAACAGGAATTCGGCCTGCGCCTTGTTGAGCGCCGCCGTCGGCTCGTCAAGCAGCAGCACATGCGCCTTCTCGCGCACAGCCTTGGCGATGGCGACCTGCTGACGGTCGGCAATGTCGAGATCGCCGAGCCGCTGGTTGACCGGCAGATTGAGGCCGAGCCGGGCCAGAAGCTCGCTCGCCCGCGCCGCCATTGCCTTGTCGTCGAGAATGCCAAAACCTTTGCGGGGTTCGGCGCCGAGGAAGATATTGGCCGCGACCGAGAGATCCAGATGCAGTTCCGGATTCTGGTAGACGATGGCGATGCCAGCGGCGCGCCCTTCGGCCGGATTGAGCGCCTTGAACGCGGTGCCGCCGACAATGATCTGGCCGCTGTCGGGCGGTTGCGCGCCCGACAGGATCTTCATGAAGGTCGACTTGCCGGCGCCGTTCTTGCCGACCAGCCCATGGACCTCGCCCCGCGCAACCTCGAAGTCGACGTCATCAAGGGCGCGCTGACCAAGAAAGCTCTTGGTCACGCCCTGTACCTGGATTGCGAGCGGGGTATCGAGGGTCATTGCAGATCCGCCACTCAGCCCTGAACCGCTTCCCAGCGGCCCGACTTCGCCGAGGCCAGCACAGCGTCGGTGACGTAGTCGGTACGGAGCGCCTCGCGGAAAGTCGGCGCGGCCGGCGTGCCGGAAGCGAGACCGGCAAGAAAATCGGCGGCCTGATGGATGAAGGAATGCTCGTAGCCGATCTGCAGCCCGGGCACCCACCACTGGCTCATATAGGGGTGGTCACCATCGGTGATGTGGATCGAGCGCCAGCCGCGCAGATGCCCCTCGTCGCTGTAGTCGAAGTAGGACAGCCGGTGCAGGTCGTGCAGGTCCCAGGCGATGGAGCCCTTCTCGCCATTGATCTCCAGCGTATAGAGTGCCTTGTGGCCACGGGCGTAGCGGGTCGCCTCGAAGGTCGCGAGCGAGCCATTCTGGAAACGGGCAAGGAAGGCGCTGGCGTCGTCGATCTTGACCTCTTCGACCTTGCCGCTGACCGCATGCGCGCGCTGCTTGACGAAGGTTTCCGTCGCCGCCGTGACGCTGTCGATGCCGCCATTCAGCCAGAGCGCGGTATCGATGCAATGCGCCAGCAGATCGCCGGTGACGCCGCTGCCGGCGACGCTGGCATCGAGACGCCAGGTGCCCATGCCGCCCTGCGGCACGTCGGCCGAGATCGTCCAGTCCTGCAGGAACTTGGCGCGATAGTGGAAGATGCGGCCGAGCCGGCCCTCCTCGATCATCTGCTTGGCGAGCGTCACCGCCGGCACGCGGCGATAATTATACCAGACCATGTTGGCGACGCCGGCCGCCTCGACGGCCGCGACCATTTTCTCGGCCTCGGCGGCGTTGCGGCCGAGCGGCTTCTCGCACATCACCATCTTGCCGGCCTGGGCCGCCGCGATGGCGATCTCGGCATGGGTGTCGTTCGGGCTGGCGATATCGATCAGGTCGATATCTTTGCGCTCGATCAGCTTGCGCCAGTCGCTCTCGGAGCTTTCATAGCCCCAGTTCTCGGCGAAATCGGCGGCGCCCTTGGCGTTGCGCGTGGCGATCGCCTTCAGAACGGGCTCATACTCGCTGTTGAAGAACTGGCCAACCTGACGGAAGGCGTTGGAATGGGTGCGGCCCATGAAGCCGGCGCCGACCAGACCGATGTTCAGCTTTTTCTTGGTCATTTGGATGGATCCCTGAAACCGTTATTCGCGCCAGCCATGGGCGTCGCGCACCTTGATCATCGCGCCCAGAACGTCGTTCCAGGTCTGCTGCGCCGTCATCACGGAATTGGGGAACATGCAGCCGTCCCAGGCGATGTGGCGCATCTTCTTGGTGAGGTTGCCCGCGTCGTCGCGCAGCCAGTAGCCGGCATGCTTGGTGACATCGAGCTTGCCGTTCGGATCGGTGACCTGAACGTGGCGGCCAGTCTTCTCGTGGTCGCCGGAGCCGAAGACGGTGCCGTCGTTCTGGGCGACGTGGAAATCGTAGGTCCACGGACGCAGCGCGTCGGCGACCTTTTTGTAGGCCGCGTCGAGGACCGCGCGATCCTGCCAGTCATAGCCCTCGGGAAGCAGGCGGTCCTGCTCGGCGTTGTAGCCGAGCGTGAACAGCATCGAATGCGCCATGTCGGCCTGGTAGCCGACGATGCCGGGCATGCCGACCTCTTCGAGCAGGCGGACATTCTCGCGCCAGGACTGCATGCCGCCCCAGCAAATCTCGCCCTCGGCGACGAGGAACTCGCCGTGATCCTGCGCCGCCTTGCCGGCCTCGCGGAACGTTTCGGCGATGATCTTGGTGTTGCCGACGGGATCCTTGTCCCAATCGGCAACGCCCGTCGAGGAATCGATGCGGATGCCGCCGGTCGGGCGAATGCCGAATTCGCGCATCTGCTCACCAATCGCGGCAGCCTTGCGGACCTGCGAGACGAAACGCTTGCGATCGTCGGCCGAGCCCATGGCGGAACCGCCCCCGGCGCCACCCCAGATCGGCGCCACGAACGAGCCGACCTTGAGGCCGTAGCTAGCAATGTGGTCGACCATGCGCTTGACCTGATCGCGGTCGCTATCGATCGACAGATGCGGATCGGCAAGCCAGAGATCGATGCCGTCGAACTTCTGTCCGTCGACTTCCGCCTTGGAGGTCAGCTCCAACAGGGTATCCAGCGGGACGATCGGATCGCCGCCCTCCCCGCCCTTGCCGACGACGCCGGGCCACGCGGCGTTGTGCAGCTTCGGATAGTTGTTCGGATCCGCCATGGTGCTCTTCCTCCCTATCGGACTCGCCTTCTGTACGGCGACGGCCCTTCCTGCATGCCGGGGAAGCAACACACTCGCTGTACAGGCGCACTCCACCGCCGGCAGTCCCACCGGACTCCGTTCAGATTGCACCACATTGCGAGGGTCTCCTCCCCTGCGCGCCCCGGCCGCTACCTCTATTGACCGGAACGCAACGGCACTCTCTGTTATATTAGTGTAACGTGTCAAGCAGGCTTCAACGCCCGGTTGGGCACGCAGTCGAAGATTTAATTCTTGAATATTGTAGTATGGTTTTATCTGCCATATCGTTGATAACGATCAACTTCTTGCACGCTCAACCGGAAAGGCTCGGGGCTGCCGGCACGCACCACCCAAGGCGGCTCCGCTTGCGACGATGCACCAGACTAATATAACAGTAACGCAAGCTGGGTCGTTCGGCCGCGCAAGCGGCGCGGTCCGGCCTGATGCGCGGACCCGGCTCAGTCGAGCTGGCGCCGGCGATTTTGGTGGGAGGGTCTGAGCGGGTGGCCGAAGCGGCATTACTGCAATTGCAGCTGGTCAACCTCGACCGTAAGTCGCCCCTGCGCGACCAGATCTATCAGATCGTCCGCACGCTGATCATCATCGGTCAGTTACGGCCAGGCCAGTCCGTCAACGAGGTCGAGATTGCCGAGCAACTCGGTGTCTCGCGCACGCCGGTTCGCGAGGCGGTCAAGCGACTGAGCGATGAGGGGCTGATCAACGTCTATGCGCAGACGGGCACCTTCGTCGCGGCGATCTCGCGCGCCGCGCTGGAAGAGGCCTACATCATCCGCAACGCGCTCGAAGTCGAAAGTGTCCGCCGCGCCGCGACGCAGATCAGTGCGTTCCATCTCGAGCAGTTGGAAGACATTGTCGGCCAGCACCAGACGGCGATAGGCCGGAAGCGCTACACCGACGCCATCCGCCTCGACGACCAGTTCCATCGCTACATCGCCGAGATCAACAACCTCTCCATGCTCTGGCGCGCCGTGGATATCTCCAAGGCACAGATGGATCGCGGTCGCTACATGGCGCTGCCAAAGCCCGGATCTGGCGAGACAACCATCGCCCAGCATCAGGCTATCCTGGCGGCGCTTGCGGCGAAGGACGAGCAGCAGGCGATGGAAGCGATGCGGGTGCATCTCGACACCTCGCTGCGCAACACCCTCAGCCTGCTGGGCGACCTTCTCGATCCACCCGCCGCCTAGGTCGACGAAATCGAGTTTGCATCGAATGCGTCGCAAAGCGCTTCTGCGTCGCTGGGCCTATCCAGATCCCGCATGCCTTTCGGAACTGGATGTCCTAGGCTTGGCTAACCCAACCTCGCCTTGCCACCCCGAAAAGGAATTTCCATGACAGCGACCGTCTGGCGCGCCGATCCCCTCGTATGGGGAAGCGGGGCGCGCATGTTTGAAGTCTTCCTCGAGCCGACCTGCCCCTATTCCGTCAGGGCCTTCAACAAGCTCGACGAACTCCTGACGCTGGCTGGCGAGAACAACATCACCATCGCCATTCGCCTGCAATCGCAGCCCTGGCATTTATATTCGGGCGTGGTCGTTCGCTGCATCCTCGCGGCCTCGACACTTGAAGGCGGCAAGGAGACGGCCAAGAAGGTCATGGCCGCTGTCGCCGCGCATCGGGAGGCATTCGAGTTCACCCGTCATGCCGGCGGTCCGAACATGGATGTCACGCCCAACCAGCTCATCGAGCGCCTGGAAGGTTTCAGCGGCGTCCCGCTCAAGGAGGCTTTTGCCATTCCGGATCTCGACCGGGAGATCAAGTGGCATTGCAAATATGCGCGCCAGAACGGCATCCACGTCTCGCCGACATTCATGATCGACGGGCTTGTTCAGCCTGACCTGAGCAGCGGCGACGCGGTCGAGGCCTGGGCATCGCGCCTCTCGCCGGCCTGACGGCGGTTCTATTGATAGTCGGCCGATAGCCCTGCTTCGTCGCCACAGCCTCGCCGAAGAGGCGGACAACGAAGCCGCTCCGCTACCGGCCGGCGTTCAAGCTCGGAAAGCAACCGGTCAACGTACAGCTCGGCGCCTGGTACAGCGCCATTGCGCGAGAGCGCCCTACTCGCTTGCGAGCATGCCGCTGCTGGCTGTCAGTCTGGCGCGAACTGCAACTGAGACGCCCACACGTTGCGCTTGAGCGGGTTGTCATCGTCACCGACAGTGACCTTTCCGAAATGCATGTAATCCGGCGCAACTTCCCAGCCGCCCCATTGCCAACCGTGGTTCATGAAGATCCGGATGGCGCCTGAACTCTCGTTCAGCAGCCCGGATGCCGAGCGTGCGCGCTCGCCGTTCGAACCCTTGGGCCACCATCCTTTGGGATCGTGGTATGGGTTGGTCATCGGATTGACGTCGATGGCCAAGCCGTATGCATGCCAGCTGAATTCGTTCGGGTTGTCCTGTGCCGGCCGGCAATAGAAGCCGACCGTGTCGTTGCTGAGCGCATATTCCGCGACCGCGAAATCCTCGTAGGGTTGCATTCTCTCGATTGGAAATCGCGCCGCAAAGAGTTCCTGGAACGCCGCGGCGATCTCCTTGGCTACCCGGCGGTGAACGACGAGCAAGCCGTCATGGACGGCATTGTCATAGCCAAAGTGCTTGAGATGTATGGAGACGAGATCATCCAGCGGTACGGGGCAACCCTCATGCCAGGAGAGCCCGCTCATCTTCGCGCGCTGAGCGTCTGTGAGGACCTCAATGCGGGCTGTGAACGCAACCGACGGATCTGCCTCCGCCGCAGCGGGCAATGCCAGGCAAATCGCAACGAGCGAAAGCACACGCACGCTCATGGTCCGCAACCTCGGCGACGGATGATAAATCCACTCAAGCGCGCCAGACTTCGGGCATTTATTCTGCCTTCCGTGCGCGACATGCAAGGCTAACACTGGCCAACATGGATGGAAATACAAGCGCCCCCTGCGCCTGTCGCGGCGCGCCTGGGGGCATGGTGTTCAAAGATCGAGCAAAGAGCGCACTTAGCAAGAGGCCCCTGACCAAGCTCCTTTGCACCCAAAAAATTGCTAGCGACACGGCGTCTGACGGTAGTTCCGAGCGATCCGAGCTCGTTGGTGGCCAAGGCGGCCGAAGCGCCAGGCGCATCGCTACACTGGATTCACGCGATGGCGTGGCGCTGTTGTGCGCAAGCGCATCAGATTCTGCGATTCATTGAGGCGGTTCGAAGCCCATTACTTTCTCGCTCTTGTCGTGTTTCCTTGCGCCTAATGTGTTGGCGGTTGTCCTCGCGGCATCCTCCCGCATGACGGGCCCACCGTCCATTCCACAGATGGAGAAACAAGATGACTTCAGTTCGTATGAATAATGATCCCGTTGCAATCAACAGCCTGAACCCCGGCCCTAGCAGCCTTGCAATGGCCGCTGCGGCCAGGGCGATCAACGATATCGGCTATGATAACCTTCATCTCGATATCGATACGCTCAACGCAACCTGCTGGTGCTACATGGATCCAGTCGGCAAGCCCTCCTATACGCACGAGCTGATGCAGGACATCAGCCGGATGCAGACGGCCATCACCCAGACCTTCGCGAACCTGCCCGATCCGACCGCCAAGCCCTTCTCCTGGTTCGTCATGGCTTCCGCCGTACCCGGCATCTACAATCTGGGCGGCGATCTCGGCCATTTCGCGCAGCGCATTCGCAGTCGTGATCTGAAGGCCATGCGCCACTACGGCCATGTCGCCGTCGAGGCCATTCACCGCAATGCGGTGGCATTCGACGCGCCGGTCGTGACCATGGCGCTGGTGCAGGGCGATGCTCTGGGCGGTGGCTTCGAGCACGCTCTGTCGTTCGACCTGATCGTCGCCGAACGCAGCGCGAAGATGGGCCTGCCCGAAATCCTGTTCAACATGTTCCCCGGAATGGGCGCCTACAGCTTCTTGTCGCGGCGTATGTCGCGCGACAAGGCCGAAGCGCTGATCCTGTCGGGCCGTGTCCATACCGCCGAAGAACTGTATGAGATGGGTGTGGTGGATGTGCTGGCCGAGGACGGCCAGGGCCAGGCGGCCGTGCTCGACTACATTGCGCGTCACAACCGCAAGCACAACGCGCATCAGGCCCTCTACAAGGCTCGCCGGCGCGTCAACCCGGTTACCCTCGACGAACTCATCGACGTCGTCGACATCTGGGCGGAAGCGGCGCTGAACCTGACGGAAGCCGACCTTCGGAAGATGGACAGGCTCTGCTCGGCTCAGAACCGCCGCCTCGCAAACCTGCACACCAGCATGCCCGCGCTCGTGGCTGCCGAGTAGGTCCGATTGGCGATGCGCCCCCGGGCGCATCGCCAGCCGTCTTCGGTTACCCCAGACCAGCCTCGCGCGCCGAATAGACGCGCATGGCTTTCTGCGTCCGCCTCAGCTCCGCCCTGGCCAGCCGCGTGAATTCTTCGGCGCCAGCTTGCAGTTCTTCGCCGCGCAGCCCTCTCCAGGGCGCGCAAATGCTGCCGAGAGCGAGAGCGCCGATGTTTGCCGAGCTGCTCTGCAACGCATGGTCTTCACTGCGGAAGGACTCCAGGTCGCCGCGGGCAACACTTTTGACCAAGCTGTCGAGAATGATCTCGGCGTCGGCGAGATAATCCTCCATCAGTTCGCGCACGAATTCCGCGCTGCCGAGCCTCTGCAGTCTCTCCGTCGCCTTTTCGTCCAAGCTGGGAAGAGCTGTCGTACGAACCAGGGTGAGCCGCGGCGCTTCGCCAGGAACGAATTTGTCGGGCCCGTCACCAGCGATCCTGTCGATGGCAGCGAGCAGCGCGGCGGGTTCTACCGGCTTGATCAGGCAGTCATCCATGCCGGCCTCGCGCCAGCGATTGTCGTTCATGGCGGTGGCGTCGGCCGTCAGACCGACAATCGGAAGCCGGCGGTCGCCCGTGGCCATCATGCGGTAGAGCTTGGTGGCTTCGAGCCCGTCCGTGTCGGGCATGTTGAAGTCCATCAGCACGATGTCGAGCCGATCCGCCCTTTCCTCCAGCAGGTCGAGCGCCTGATCTCCCGTCTCCGCCAGCACGACGGAGTGACCCGCCGCCTCCAGGATACGGGAGAAGACGCGCTGGTTGATGCGATTGTCGTCCGCCAGCAGGATCCGGCGGGGCCGGCTCGGCCGAACCGGACGCGGTGTCGCGGGTTGGGCGAGCGATAGCGCAGGCGCGGCCAGCCGGCAGGCGATGGTCAAGGCGCCGCGCAGTTCCGCCTCCGTCGGGTGTTCCGAAAGCAGGCTGACGCAACGCTGCCGGATCGCGATACCAGGCAGCGTTGGGTCAGCCTGCGGCTGGATCACAACGACTTTCGACGAGGACCCGCTTGCGCCGGTGGACGCCAGCGGCAGGTTCTGGCTATCGGGATCGAACAGCAGGCGAACGGCGCTGGCGGCCTGCGAGGGGAACATGCGCGCCGGCCCAAGGCGCGGATCGGCGATCAGGGGCGTCACGCCGAGCGAGGAAAGTGTGCTCACCAGTCCCGCCAGCGGTGCGGGATCCCGGCAGACCAGCACGACACCGCGCTCGCGCCATGACTCGTCCGCCAATGGCTGTTCATCCAGCAGCGGCAAGGCGGCGATGTCGAAGCGGAAGGTACTGCCTTCACCCAGCACGCTTTCCACCGAGATCGAACCGCCCAGCAGTTCCACCAGTCGCCGCGCGATGGCCAGCCCAAGGCCGGTGCCGCCAAAGCGGTTCATGATGCTGGAATTGGCCTGGGTGAAGTCCTCGAAGATGCGCTCCTGGTCCTTCGGCGCGATGCCGATGCCGGTATCGGTGACCTCCATGATCAGACGAAGGCTGCCGTCCTCCTCCAGGTGGCCGTCGACCGCGATGCTCACGCCGCCCTCGCGCGTGAACTTCACGGCGTTGCCGACCAGATTGACCAGGATCTCGTGCAGGTGCTGCCGGCTGCCGAAGAGGTGCAGCGGCGTGCGCGGCGTGACGTAGATGCCGAAAGTCAGCCCCCGTTCGCGCACCTGGCTTTCGACCAGTCGGCGCGCATCGACGAGCAGCGCAAGCAGGTCGACCGCTCCGTTCGACACCGGCATGCGCCCCGCCTCGATACGGGAGAGGTCGAGAAGACTGTTGATCAGCGACTGGAGCGAGCGGGTCGCGACATCCACCGTCTCGACCATATCGCGCTGCTCGGCGCCGAGCGGCGTGCCGCGAAGCAGCCCCGTCATGCCGACGATAGCGGTAAGCGGCGTGCGCAGTTCGTGGCTGACACTCGCGAGGAACAGGCTCTTGGCCTGGCTGGCCTCCTCGGCGGCCTGGGTCGCCAGCGAGAGCTTGCGGATCAGCGTGCCGGCATAGGCGGGCAGGATGACGAGCCCTCCGAGCAATCCGACAGAGAGATGCCAGCGCTCGAACCAGAACGGCGTCGTCAGGACCACGACGCCGAAACAGACGGTCGCGACAGGGATGGCGATGGCGAGCGAGGTCAGGCCGAACCGGAAGCCGTTACCGAAGATGACCCAGAGGTAGATTGGGAAGAAAAGCGCGGCGACGCCACCGCCCAGATGCAATTGCCAGGAGAGAAAGCCGCAATCCATCAACAGCGCGAAGATGCGCCTGCCGCGCGAACTGCCCGGATACAGCAGGATATGTCCAAGCACGCCCAACGCCAGGAAGAAGTAAAGCGCCATCACGTCCAGGGAATAATCCATGGCATCGCTGCTGCGGTTTACGAGCAGCACGATGACGATGATGATGGCGAAGACGAGCCGGTTAAAGCTCATCTCGTGCTCGCTGTCAGGTCGGCCCCGCAATCGTGCAGCCATCCAGCGGAACGGTGCGGCCAACGCCTGGAGCACCCTAGCCGGCGCTCGCATGCTCATTCTCCGTCGAGCCCGGCGCGGGCCCGGAGTTTACGCTGACATACTGCATCATCCAGACGGCGAATGCATCGGCCGGGATCGGCCGGCTGAAATAGTACCCCTGCACCTCGTCACACCCCTCGAGGCGCAGAAGCGAAAGCTGGTGCTCTGCCTCGACACCTTCGGCGAGGACCTGGAGATGCAGGATATGGCCGAGGTCGATAATGGTCCGCACGATCGCCAGCGCGCTGGGATCGCTTCCCAAATCCTGCACGAAGGAACGATCGATCTTCAGCCGGTGCAGTGGGAAGCTGCGCAGATAGCTGAGCGAGGAATAGCCGGTACCGAAATCGTCCACCGACAGGGTGACGCCGAGCGACCGCAGCACATTCATCTGCTTGACGATCTGCTCGTCATGGCCGAGCAGAATGCCTTCCGTCAGTTCCAGCTCCAGCGAGGTTGGCCGCATGCCGCTGGCCCGCAGGGCATCCTTGACCAGGCTTTCCACGCCCTGACGCTTGAACTGGATGGGCGACATGTTGACCGCGACGCGCAGGTCGCCAAGGCCGGAGGCCTCCCAGGCCGCGCCCTGGCGGCAGGCCTCGTTCAGGACCCATTCGTTGATGGGCAGGATCAGGCCCGTCTCCTCTGCTAGTCCCAGGAAGGAGCCGGGGGCCAGCAGACCGCGCTGCGGGTGCTGCCAGCGCAATAGCGCCTCGACGCCGACGACCTTCTGGGTGCGCAGATCGATCTGCGGCTGGTAGTGGAGCACGAATTCCCGACGCGAAAGCGCGCCGCGCAGCTCGGTTTCGAGGTGCGCCGTCTGGGATGCGCGCGGGCGCATATCAGCCGCGAAGAAGCGCCATGTGCCGCCGCCCAGGGATTTGGCGAGATACATCGCCTGATCCGAATTCTTCAGCAGTTCGTCCGGGTCCGTCCCGTCGAGGGGGGCCAGGGTGACGCCGATGCTGGCGCCGATGTTGAGGGAAAGCGGACTGTTTTCTTCGCTATTGAGCAAATCGAGAATCGACTGGGCCAGACGACCGGCATCATCCGGCCCGTCGATGTCGGGCTGAAGAATGGCGAATTCGTCACCGCCAAGTCGCGCCACGGTGTGGTTGTCACCGACCAGTTCCGTCAGCGCTTCGGCGACACGCTGCAGCAGTTCGTCACCCCGGTGATGGCCGTGCGCATCATTGACGGCCTTGAAGCGGTCGAGATCGATGAAATGCAGGGCAAAATTCTGGTCGCCGCGCCGGCCGCGCGCCAGTTCGCGCCGCAAATGGTCGCGCAGCATCAGGCGGTTCGGCAGGCCGGTGAGCGGATCATGGTTGACGATATGAAGCAGGCGTCGCTCGGCGTGGCGCTGCTCGGTGATGTCGATCGATGTCGAGAGAACGCTCGCGATCTCTCCCATCCCATCATAGAGCGGAGCCTTGCTCGTCAGGTAGATCCGATGCTCGCCATTGGGTGCCCAGACATCCTCCTGGCGGGAAGAGATCGAGCGACCCGTCTTGAGCACCAGTTGGTCGAGCCGACGGCTGATATGAGCCCGCTCCTCGCCCAGAAGCGCCTCGATGGGCTGGCCGACCAGGTCCCCAGGTACCTTGCCGAAAAAGGCGGCCTGATGGGCGTTGACGAAGACGCAACGTCCATCGCGGTCGGTAGCATTGATCATGGCCGGGACCGTGTCGATGACCTGGGCCAGCGCCTCGCGGCTTTCCCGCAGCAGTTGCTCCTTGATGTTCAGGTTCGACTCCAGCTGGTCTGCCCGCTTGGCGATGAGCAGTTGCTGGGCCCGGAGCTTCAGGAGATTCTTGGCTCGCGCCAGGAATTCGACATGGTCCACCGGGCTGAGCAGGAAATCCGTCGCGCCAGCCTCGAGCGCGGTGACCCTAAACTCCTGATCACTATAAGCCGTGATGACGATGACCGGGACGTCCCAGTTGCGGGCATCCTCCCGGATGGCCGCAGCGAGAGCCGCGCCTGACATCGCGGGCATCTTGTAGTCGGTGATGATCAGATCAACCGTGTTCTCGGCCAGCCACTCAAGCGCCTTCCGAGGATTTCCGAACGTACGGATGTCCGGATCCGACTCCAGCTGCCTCGCCAGCTTCGAATAGATGCGCTGATTGGTCGAGCTGTCGTCGACAATGACTATCTTGGGCATCGGTGCTGGCGCCTTAGAAACACAGAAGGCCTCTTACGGTAGCATTGGCACGTGAACGTCAACAACCGCGCTGCACCAGAGTTGTTGGAAACGGCGGACGAGTGTGATCGATATCGACTTTATGTGTGTACGCCGACGTTTCGACAAGCGGTAGCCTGCCTTCTCGATCTAGTCGCTATTTATGCGCTGATAAATTGAACGAGACGCCCGACACCGGGCTATATCGAGGATTCTGGCACGATTCCGCGGCCAGGCCTTTCCACAGCTCGTATCTAAAGTTTCAGTTCGGCGAGCGCGCGAATGAAGGGTTCTGACGAGGCCTGGATGGGACCATCGAACGGCTTGGCCATGTCGAGGATCAGGAGGATCGCTCCGGCTAGCAACATGGATGCAACGACGAAGCTGGTCATCACGACCGCGTTCTTCGGGGCGCGATAGCCGAAGCTTGCCATCGTCATGCTGAGCCAAAGAACCAGCGACACGACCAATGGAAAGGGGACGGAGCCTTCCGTTCGATCGACGAGTCCCCAACGGGAGCGCAACAGCGTGTTGACCTGCGCCTTCGCCTGCTCGCGCCCCGATATCATCTCCGGGTCGCTCGGCCGGAGCGCCGCCAGCTTAACGCCGATGTCGCGAAGTGTCGCCTCCGCAGACTTGTTTTCGGCGGGCAATGCGGGCCTCTCGACACCGCGTGAACCCACGATAACCGTGACATAGCTTAGGAGTTCGGCCCGGGCCGGATCGCCGTCGGGACCAAGGCCGCGCAAGGCTCTGTCGAGCAGGATGATTTCGGTCGCGTAGGCATGGACCGCCTTGTCGACCTCCGCGAAATTGCTGCTTGCTGAACTGACCATGAGGCCAAGCACCAGCGAACTCAGCATGACGAAGATGTTGGCGACGAGCCGGACCGTGTCGAGGGTCTTGTCATCGCGATGGTGCGCCGGCAGGCGGTCATAAACCAAGAGGGTGCCCAGCGATGCGGCGCTGAGGCAAAGAAAGGTCAGGAGCGCCACCGTTGTCTCATAGGACAGCCCGAACGCAGCCTGCACGTGTGCCTCCCCGGCAGTCGTTTTCCGCGTGAGCCTAGCAGTCGCGCAACCGCGGCGGAAGCGCTCCTTCACCTAGGGGCAACATGGATATGAACGGCCGGCCGCGACGCTTTCCTCGCACTCCGGGCGGCGCCCTCGCGGCACCGCCCATTGGCTCGACGTCGATCAAAGCGGCTTATGCGTGGGCTTTCCGCATGAGTTCGCGTAGCAAGACCGGATTGTCGGAGACCAGCCAACGCGGCGCGCGCGCGATCCAGTGGCGCATCAGGTCCGGATCATTGATGGTCCAGACCGAAACCCTGTCCAGCCCACGCACGCGGACGATTGTGTCGAATTCGGCTTCGAACAACTCATGGTGGATCCCGATCACGTCGACCAGGTCATCGACCTCGGTCATGAAGGCCTCAAGCCCGCCCTGGCGCTCGGCCCAGACCCGATCGACCGAGATAAGTCGCATGAATTCCGGCGCCAGATCACGAACGTCGCGCACCACCTGGATGTCGAAGCTGTGCAGACAGGAGCGATCCACCAAGCCGTAGGCGCGCAGCATTTCCGCCGCCTTGGCGACGATCCCCGGATAGGGACGGCCTTCGCCATCCGATTTCAACTCGACATAGAGCTGGGTGTTCGGGTGATCCCTGAAAATCTCAAGCACGTCCTCGAAAATCGGCACGCCTTCATCGATCAAAGCGCCATCCGGACCCTTCAGCCGTATCGCCTTGCGGCTCTCGGATGTGAGGGAACGGACCGGCCCTGTTCCCGTGGTCGTGCGATCGAGCGTGGCATCGTGGATGACCACCAGTTCACCCGCGTCGGTCAGATGAAGGTCGAACTCGATCGCCTCAAAATCGTGCTTGAGGGTCTCGCGAAAGCCCAGGCAGGAGTTTTCCGCCCAGAGATTGCGCGCGCCGCGATGGGCCATGATTTCAGACATATCGTTCGACTTTCAGTTCGGATCGGGTTGGGAATTAACGGATGGTCGGATCGAGCCGGTCACGCAGCCAATCGCCCAGAAGCGAGATGGACAGCGTCGTCATCACGATCACGAGCGAGGGGGCGAGCATGATCCAGGGCGCCCGGGTCAAGTATTCCCGGCCAAACCCCACCATGTTGCCAAGCGAGGATTCGGGCGGTTGCACGCCAAGGCCCAGGAAGCTGAGGCCGGATTCCATCAGGATAACTTCCGGGAAAGTCAGCGTCATGGAGACGATCAGGGTCGAGGCGACGTTGGGCAGGATATGACGGAGGTAAACGCGGGACGGCTTGGCGCCTAGCTGGACCACGGCACTCGCATAGCCCTGGGCGGAGGCCGAAATCGCCAGCCCCCGGGCAATGCGGGCGTAGCGCTCCCAGCCGTAAAAGCCCATCAGGCAGACCAGCAGCACCATCGAGGACCCGAAGAAGGCCAAGACCGCCAGCGACATGATCATGAATGGCAGGGCGGCCTGAAAGTCCGCCATGGCCACCACGACATGCTCGACCCAGCCGCGAAACTGCGCCGCCAGAAATCCAAGTGCGGTGCCGAAGACCGCGGAGAGTATCGTCGCCCCGAACGCGATGACCAGCGAGACGCGGATCGACTGGATCAATCGCGACAGCACATCGCGGCCAAGTTCGTCCGTACCGAGCCAATAGCCCGGCGTGCCCATCGGGGCCAAGCGATGCGCCAAGTTCATCTGGCTGATCGGATAGGGGCGGATGACGTCAGCAAAGACCGCCACGAACACGATGATCAACAGCCAGACGATGGCGACAGCGATCAGGAACGGGACCTTCAGTCGCAAGCGGGTGAAGATCCCAGGTTTGGGCGCGGCGATTGCGAGGGACATGGAAAGCTTCTCTCAGTGAGCAGCGCGCTTGGAGCGCAGGCGCGGGTCCAGCAGGCCATAGGCGACATCGACCAGAAGATTGGCGATGACCATCGACGCGGCGATGACCAGCAGCAGCGCCTGCACCACAGCCAGATCCCGGTTGGCGACGGAAATCACGATCAGGCGCCCCACTCCGGGCCAGGCGAAGATGCTTTCGACCACCACCGCGCCGGCGATCAGAGCGCCGACCATGAAGCCCACCAAGGTGACGATCGGCACGGCGGCATTGGGCAAAGCATGTTTCCAGACGACGTCGCGCCATGGCAGGCCCTTCGACATCGCCGTGCGGATATAAGGCTGGCCCAGCACCTCGATCATGGCCGAACGGGAAAACCGCGCCAGAATGCCGATCCCCCCAATAGACAGGGTGATGATGGGCAGGACCGCATGCCAATAGGTGTCTTGCCCTCCCGATGGCAGCCAGGTCAGGCTGACCGCGAAGATCAGCACCAGGACCAGTCCCAGCACAAACGAGGGAATGGTGAAGCCGAAGATCGACAGCATGATCACACCCCGGTCCGCCAGGCTGCCCCGGTGGAGCGCCGCATAGACGCCGGCAGGGATACCGATGCCGAGCTTCAGGATCAGCGCCGGAATCGTCAGGGCAAGGGTTGCCGGCACGCGTTCGAGCACGAGGTTGATGGCAGGCGTCTGACTGCGCATCGAGACGCCGAAGTCGAGCCGCATGATCTGGGTCAGATAGGCAAGGTACTGCTTCCAGATCGGATCATTGAGCCCCCAGCGTTCACGAAAGGCTATGACCGCGTCGAGGGGCGCGTCGGGGCCCAGCAGAACCTGGGCCGGATCGCCTGAAAGCCGCAGAACGATAAAAGCGAAGGTCATCACCATCATGATGGTGAGAAAGGCCCGCGCCAGCTTGGCAAGAATGAACTTCGGCATGTTGCGGACCTCAGGCGGCCTGAGCGCCGGTGGCGCGCAGTTTCAGGCACGCAGTCAAACGACCGCGATTGAGTTCAAGGACGGGCACTTCGAGCGCGCAGGCGCGATCGGCTGCGCCGCAGCGCGGATGGAAAGCACAGCCCGTCGGCCGGGCGGCGGGGTTCGGTGGCTCTCCCTGCAGGATGACGCGATGGGAAAGACCCGTTCCGGCCTTTGGAATCGAAGACACCAACGCCTGGGTATAGGGATGGCGCGGATCGGAGAAGATCACGTCCGAGGGACCCTCCTCGACGATACGACCGAGGTACATCACGGCGACCCGATCGCAGATATTGCGCACGACCTTGAGATCATGGCTGATGAAAACCATGGTCAGGTCCGATTGCTCCTGCAGATCGCGCAGCAGGTTCACCACCTGCGCCTGGATCGAAACATCCAGGGCCGAGACCGGCTCGTCACAGACGATAAAGCGCGGGCTGCTGGCAAGCGCGCGAGCGATCACGACGCGTTGCCGCTGACCGCCCGACAATTCGTGTGGATAGCGCCCGGCCTGATCGGGACGCAGGCCGACGCGAGCCATGAGTCCAGCCACCTTGGCCATCGCTTCCGCGCCCTTGGCAAGGCCATGGATGATGAACGGTTCGCCGATCTGATCGGCGATGGTCATGCGCCGATCCAGGGCGGCCAGCGGGTCCTGGAAGATCAACTGCATCTGCGCCCGCAGCGAACGCCATGCCGCGGAATAGGGGGCAGGAAGCGGCTGACCCTGCCAAAGCACCTGGCCGTCATGCGGACGCTCAAGGCCCAGGAGCATTCGACCCAGCGTGGACTTGCCGGAGCCGGATTCACCGACGATGCCGAGGATTTCGCCCCGGTTCACCTGAAGGTCCACGCCATCGACCGCCCGTACCGAGGTGGCTCGGCCGAACAGGCCACGGCTCGTGTCATATTGTTGAACAAGGCCCCGAGCCTCCAGCAGCAAGGCGGTCATGCCGGGATCCCTTGCGGGCTGGTCATGAGTGGGACCGCCCATGCAACGGGATGAAAGCAGGCGAGCAGGCCGCCTTCGCGTCCTGCCTGCGGCTCTGGCGATCGGGTGTGGCACCGCGTGTCGGCCGAGCCACAGCGCGGCGCGAAAGCGCAGCCCTGAGGCAGGGCCCTGGGGTCGGGCACCGTGCCATGAATGGGCTTGAGCCGCCCCCGGTCGCCATCGATCTCCGGAATCGCATCGAAGAGTCCGCGCGTATAGGGATGGCGGGGCGCCGAAAACAACGCGGCCGTATCGTTCATTTCCACGATCCTGCCGGCATACATCACGGCTGCCCGGTCGCAGACCGCCGACACGGCCCCCAGATCGTGGCTGATCAGAACCATCGCCATGCCGGTCTCGGCACGTATTTGCGACAGCAGGTCGAGAATCTGCGCCTGAATCGTCGCATCAAGCGCCGTAGTGGGTTCATCCGCGATCAACAGATCGGGCTCCCCCGCCAAGGCCATCGCAATCATGACCCGCTGACACTGACCGCCTGAAAACTCATGCGGATAGAGGTCGATCCGCGTCGCGGCCGAGGGAATGCCCACGAGATCCATCAATCGGATCGCCTCGGCCTTTGCCGCCTGCCCCTTCAAGCCACGGTGCAGGGTCAGGCTTTCCATGATCTGCCGGCCGACGCGATGGACCGGGTTCAACGAGGACGATGGATCCTGAAAGATCATCGCGATCCGTTTGCCGCGCACGCGCTCCACCTGCGTGCGACTGGCGCCGATAAGTTCCTCGCCATCAATCTTGACCGAGCCGCCGACGCGCGCCTTGCCCGGCAAAAGCCCGAGGGCGGCAAGCCACGTAACCGACTTGCCACATCCGCTTTCGCCCACAAGGCCCAGCGCCTCGCCTCGGCCGATCTCGAGATCGATGCCATGCAGCACCTGGGTGCCGTCGAAGGCCACAGTCAGCCCTTGGATGGAGATAAAGGACATCTGGCCCACCTGACGCTCAACACAGGAAAGAAGCAGGGAGGGCAATTGCCCACCCTGCCAAAGGAGGCTCGATCAGAGCTTCCAGTTCGAAGGCCGGAAATCCATGGCGAACGCCGGAGCGGCCTTCCACTTCAGTTCCGACTTCACGCCGGTGAAGACTGCGTTCTGGTGCAGAACCGTGTAGGCGGGATCTTCGCGCTCGCAGATTTCCAGCATGCGGGCGAATGCCTTCTTGCGGACGGCGCGGTCGGTCGAGGTCTCCATCACGGCGGCCAACTGGTTGACCTCCGCATTGGACCAGTCGCGCTTCTGCTGGGCTTCGCCGTTCGGCCCGAACTGTACCACCAGCGGCGTGATCGGGTCGTTGATGGTATTGGAGGCCGACCAGTCCCGGACGCCCTTGGTGCCTTCGGGATCGTGGATCTGACCCCAGTTTTCCTTCATCTGGATTTCGACGTTCAACCCGGTCTGCTTCCACATCTCGACCAGGATCTGCGCCGAAGGCGTCTGGTTGGTGTAGTAGTTATTCAGCAGGCGATAGGGGATCACGTCGCCCTTGTAGCCGGCCTGCTTCAGCAGATCGCGGGCCAGTTCGGGATTGTATTCAGGCACCGACCAGCCTTCGACGAACATATCGGCCGTTCGAAAGCTCTCGAACTGCAGGCCGGCCGGAACGACCGTCTGGCCGCCCCAAAGCGCATCAACGATCGCCTGGCGGTCAATCGAATGGGTCATAGCGCGGCGCACCAGCGGATCGCGCAGGACTTCATTCTGGGTGTTGAAGGTCGTGATCCGGTGGTTCCAGATCGTCGAGGACTGGACTTCCAGGCCCGGGGCCGCCTGCACGGCAGCGATCTGGTCCGGCGGCAAGTCGCAGGCGAAGTCGTATTCGCCCGAGAGCAGACCGTTCACCCGGCCAGCGACTTCCGGAACCTCGACAAAGCGGATGCGCTCCAGCGGGGGCCGACCGCCCCAGTATTCGTCAAAGGCAACGAGGGTGAGCGAGACGTCCGGACGGAATTCCTCGACCCGATAGGCGCCGGTGGTGACTGGCTTCGCGGCCCAGATGGCGTAGGTGGCAGCCTCGTCCCAGGCGCGCTTGGAGGTGATCTGCGATCCGAAGGCATAGAGGCGGCCCTCCAACGTCACGTCCGGCGTCGCGTTGTGGAAACGGACGGTATATTTGTCGACAGCTTCCACGCCGCGCAGCGCAGGCCAAAGGCGGCGCGCGACGCCGGGAACGACAGCCGGCAGTTCCTTGGCAGTCTGGGGCTTGAAGTTTTCCTCGTAGAGGGTCGTGCCATTCGACGGCTTCGTGCCGGCGAAGACACGCTCGTCCGAGAAGGAGAAAACCACATCCTCGGCGGTCATCTCGTCGCCATTGTGGAATTTCACGCCCGGACGCAGCTTGAGCTCAATCGTCTTGTCGTCGATACGCTTCCATTCCGTAGCGAGGCCGGGCACCGGGCCCTGATTGCCCATCCAGTCGCGTTCGATCAGACCTTCCCACAGATTCGGGAAGAACACGCGTTCACCGACGTTCGACTGCTCGTTCCAGATATCGAGCGTACCGTTATTGGTTATCTTCTGAACCGCGATGGTAATCGAGCGACGTGCGCCCTGGGCCATCAGGCTTCGGGGCAATACAAGGGCTCCGGCGGCAGCGCCGAAAAGGCCTAGAGATTGGCGGCGAGTGATGAGCATAGGTATCTCTCGATTGGACAATTTAGCGACGTCCAGCGGACATCTGCCGCTCCTATGCTCAAATTATGTATCAGTCTTACGAACCTCTCGTGAAGGACTTGTGACTATAGGATCCCAGAAGAAAGCATTCCGTCGGGTGACCGTGCCGCCTCTTGCTGGCTGAGTTGCCGATCGACGTTGCCGATGCCGAATGGCCGCATGCTGCCTTTTATGGCTTGGAGCGAAAATCTCGCGGTGGGCCGCCACTCGCTTTTCGAAAGGCACGCGCGAAGTTGGCGGGAGAAGAATATCCCATCTCCGCCGAGACACGGGTGATCGATCCATTGGTGTGACGTAGCAGTTCAATCGCGCGCTGATACCGCATTGCGTTCGCCAGGCTGCGAAAATCGGCGCCAAGCCGATTCAGCTCGCGTTGCAGGGTTCGCACGCTCGTGTCCATCGATTGGGCCGCGCTATCGATGGAGACGCTGCCGGCGAGGACCTGAGCACGAATCTGCTCCAGGACCACGTCGAGCAAATCTCGCGGCGCCCCACCCTGCCGATCTCGCTCCACATCCTCGATGGTGACAATCGGCGAAGGCACGTGTCTCAATCCAACGGACAAGTATCGGCGTTCCGCGACAATGGCCACCGCCGAAGCGTTGAAATGGACCGGGCAGTCGAAGACATCTTCCAGAAGGGCAGCCTGGCGCGGCTTGCCGATATCGAGTTCGATCCGCAGCGGCCTCCAGTCAACGGGCAGGTAGGCCCTGAAGATGCTCAACAGTACACCGGCCGCGGCGGTGGCGATCATCTCGTAGCCCTCGCGCCCCGCCAAGGCGAAGCGGTAGCTGTAGCGCGCTTCGTCGCCCACGATATCCACCCCCATCCTGTCAGCCGTGCTGTGAAAACGCAGGGCCGCGATGGCGCGCCCGATCGATTCGCCGAGCGTGTCGGCGCCGACCACATAGCGCCCAAAACTGCCGTAATTGGCGGCGTTCATCTGGGGTGCCATCAGGACCCCGAGATTTCGTTCGCCCGCAGCCCGTGCCGCTGCATTGACGAAGCCGAGAACGGCCGCGTGGGGGATGAAACAATTCCGGCCTTCGACCAGTTCGAGATCGAAGCCGGCGGCGCGATTGGCATGCAATAGCGCCTTCGCCCCGACTTCCCGACGCACGAAGTCCGGCATGCCGTGCAGGATGTGACTGGAGATAACCGGGATCTCGGCCATGCCCGCTATTTCCCTAAAAAGCGCGACGGTGGCGCAAAATGAGTGGTCTCGAAGTCGGCATGCCGCTTTTTAGTAGACGTGCGCCAAGCCAAGGAGATGCTCCTTGGCTGCCGGCACAACTTCGAATATTGCCGGGGGGCGTTTCGACCGTGACTGTGATGACGATGTTCATGCTAGTCAATCGCCGCCTTGGACGGATTCAAGCAAAATCCACCCTGTCCTCTACGGATGCCGCTGAGTTCCCAGGGGGCGATACAATATTTGGATTCGTCGGGAAATGCAGATCGATGCAAATCGATCAGTTTTTATTCGCGTTGGCGTTGATCGCGGCTTTGTCGCGGCCCGGCATAGCCTTCGCCGAAGACAAATCGACCAGCACTGAGGAACTTGCTAAGGCGGCTCAAAATCCAGTTGCCGACATGATAAGCTTACCGTTCCAGTTCAACACGAACTTCGGCTACGGTCCCTACAAGGAGACACAGGAAGTCATCAATATACAGCCGGTTGTGCCGATTAGTCTCTCGCCGGACTGGAATTTGATAACCAGGACGATCGTCCCCGTACTTTCCCAGCCGCAACTCTATCCGGATAGCAACCGAACCTTCGGCCTCGGCGACACGACAATCAGCGCATTTCTTTCGCCCGCTCACTCCGGCAAGTTTATCTGGGGCGTTGGCCCGGCCGTCCTGCTGCCGACCGCGACCGACGACGACCTTGGATCGGGAAAGTGGGGCGCAGGCCCGTCAGCCGTCGGTCTCATCATGGATGGGCCGTGGGTCTACGGCGCCCTGGTGAATAATATCTGGTCGTTTGCCGGCGATACGAGCCGGAAGGATGTCAACCAGATGACGCTGCAGCCGTTCCTCAACTACAACTTCAAGGAAGGTTGGTATGCTTCGTCGTCCCCGCTCGTCACGGCGAACTGGATGGCAGAGGATGACAATCGCTGGACTTTGCCGGTCGGCGGGTCTTTTGGCCGTGTCTTTCGAGTCGGCAAGCAACCCATCAATGCGCAGCTCGGCGCTTACTACAATGTCATCGCGCCAGACGATGTTGGGCCGCAATGGCAGATCCGCGCGCAGCTGCAGTTCCTGTTTCCCAAAAAGTGAGTGCGCATCAGGCTGCGATCGCTGAACTGGCTCTCGCGGCGCTTTTCACTCAGCAAGTTGAATTCGAGCGTTTCAACTCGACATAGATAGTAGAAGGCAATTTCCGTGCTAAAGATGCTTAAGTTATCGCTCGTTTCGGCGGGGGTTGCAGCTGTGCTGGCCATGCCATTGCTCTTGAGCACACCGGCTCAGGCCTACCGGTCTGGCGGTGCAGCCTGTGGACCCCGAGGCTGCGCGGCAGCCGGCTGCGGCCCGCGCGGATGCGCAGCCGGTGCGGTCAGGCCGGGCTATGGCGTCCCGGGATACCGCCCGCGCGGTGTCGTCGTGGTGAACCCGCATCGCTATTGGCGGCCCGGAGGCGCGGTTGCCGCAGGGGCGGCCATGGGATTCATCGCGGGCGCCACAGCCGTTGCGATCGCCGGCACCCCGCCCAAGCCTGGATACTGCTGGTACTACACGACGCCCAACCGGACGAGCGGTTTTTGGGACGTCTGCCCGCGATAGCTTCCATCGGACCTACGAAAGACGGCGATAAAGGATCAAGCCCATGCAACGCTATCTGAGATTGGCCGGCGCCACGTTGGTCGCTGCTCTTGCTTTGCCCACCACCGCTGTTCTGGCGCAGGTGGCGCCCGAGACCGTCCGGAGTCTCGGCGCTCCCGAAACGGCGCAGACGCGGGCCGGCACTCTGGAGTTCAAGGACGGCGCCCCGACCGCCGAAACGGCCAGCAAGATCTACGACACGCTCGATTTCACCCGGGCGCTCAATGTCTACAACAACAGTTTTCGCGGCGCCTCGGCCCTGGCGATCGTCAAAGGTTTCGAGGGCATCGGAGCCAAGCCCGGCGATGTCGTCATTTTTTCCGAGCTGATGGACTCGAACTCGCTGTTCCTGACGGCCAATGCCGATACGGTTTACTATCTCACCGGTCTCGATTTGAGTAAGGGCCCGGTGGTAATCGAGCAGCCGTCGAACGCCGTCGGCACGATCAACGACATGTGGTTCTCGTGGATCGTCGACATCGGTGGCCCCGGTCCCGATCGCGGGCTTGGCGGCAAGTATCTGATCGTCGGGCCCGATTATGACGGCCCGCTGCCAGAGGGCGGCTATTTCGTCGCCCATTCGAAGACGAACTTCGCTCTCTATGCGGCACGCGCCTATCTCGTCGACAATGATCCCAAGCCGGCGGTTGAGAACGTCAAGAAGAACCTGAAGGTCTACCCCTATCAGCCGGGCTCGTTCGGGACGAGCCTTGCCCAGGCTCTCGAAGGCAAGGTACGCCTCGCCGGGGAGCCCAAGATCCCCGAAATGAAGTTCATTGAGGGTAGCGGGAAGTCCTTCAATACAATCCCGCCAAGCGACTACGGCTTCTTCGAGTTGCTCAACGAGAACGTCCAGAGCGAACCCGCCACCAGCTATGATGTTGAACTGGCGGGCCAGTTCGCCGCTATCGGCATCGTGCACGGCAAGAAGTTCGCGCCCGACGAACGGATGAAGAAGATCCTGTCGGAGGCGGCGCTGGTCGGCCAGGCGACCGGCCGTGCGCTCAACTGGCGCTACGCCATGCAGCACCCGGATTGGGCCTATTACGAAGGCTCGCAATGGGGCAGCATGCTGTGGGAAGGCGGCGCGTATTTCGAAACCCCGCCGCCGATCTTCAAGGACGGCAAGTTTGAGCCGCTGCCCCCGACCGGCGCGCGGACGCTCGATTCCCGCATAGCCTTCTACTACGGCTACACGCTCGACTCGCCGGGCATGATCATGCGCATTCCCGGCGTCGGCTCGCAGTACCTGATGAGCTTCCTCGATCCCGAGGGCACTCCCTTCGATGGCGCCAAGACCTACAAGGTGACGCTGCCCAAGGGCATTCCTGCCGAGGCATTCTGGTCCCTCACACTCTATGACAACCAGACGCGCTCGATGCTGCAGACGCCGCAAAAATATCCGCGCGCCGGTAGCCAGAGCTATCCTTCGCCCGCCGCGGAGGCCGCCGACGATGGATCGACCACCGTCTATTTCGGCCCCACCCAACCGGAAGGCGTGGCGCGCGGCAACTGGATCCAGACCAATCCCGACAAGGGCTGGTTCACACTCCTGCGCCTCTACAGCCCGTTGCCGTCGTTCTTCGACAAGAGCTGGCGGCTTAGCGAAATAGTCGAAGTGAAATAACCTTCATGTCGGCCTTCGTAACAGAACGAAGGCCGACATTGTCGGAGCATCAATCGCTATAGACGGAGGCAATATGAAGATCATTTGGGTTATTATCGCCTGCGCTTCGATTTTGTCGGCCTGCCAGAGTAGCCAGTCCTCCTCGGGTGGGCTGTCGAGTTGCAAGTCGATTGGCGCAGGTGGGACAACGGATGTGATCTGTCCCTGAGCCGTCTGGCTCCAACGACGCCCTGACTTCAGCGGACACTGCAAGAGCTGCATGGACCGATTGCTTCAGCTTGCCTGAACAATCGCTGGCCGAGCTTTGTCAGCGCTTCAGGGATGGCCCCATGACACGGGAAGAATGCATGGCGGGTTGGAGTTCGGTCCCGCGGGCAGGCACGACGCAAGTTGCGGTATAGGCCGCCTTGCGACGCCAGACGGGCAAGCGAGCTTCCCGGAACATTTCAGACCAGCTTGCCACGGCCGAGACGGTGATGTCCGCGCTAGACCGGGGCCGGACAGGACTTGCGCGGAACGACGGCAGGATTGGCTCGGCCTCGTTGGCCGTACCTGAAAGCACGGCGTTCGCACAGACGAGCAGACTAGACGGGTGAGGCGGCCGCTATCGCTTCGATTCAAGACCCAAGGAGAACGAGGATGCTACGAAACCTCTTGTCGACAGCGGCGATCCTATGCGCCATCGCCACCGCGCCGGCAGCGCTGGCCCAGGACGCCATTCAGAGCCCGGCCCAGAAGACGATCGGCGGCAGTTCCAAGACCCAGATCGAACCCGCCCTCATCGTCATGAACGCCGCGGGTGCAAAACTTGACGGCAACAAGCTGAGCCTCACGGGCGCCGCGGCCAACTCGATCATCTTCGCCGACCGCCCGGTGCGCGCCGCCGGCCATGCGCTGACCGCGCACCTTCTCGAAGAATGGGCGGAGGGATCCGGCAGCTTCGCCAAGGACCCGCCAAACGCCACGGTTTCAGTGTTCGACAAGGACGGCTCAAGCGTCAAGGACGCCGTGGTTACCCTGATGTCGCCCAAGGCAGACGGCGCCAACATCGTCTTCGACGTCGCCGTGCTCGAGGGTGACCTTGGCAATGCGGACGGCCCGGCATCGGTATTCATCGACATCATCGGCATGCCGCTGTCACCGCTCTCCTTCGCCGGTGCAGCGCGGCGAACGGCCTATCGCGGCGCCTTCTACGCAGGGGCCGCGGCGGGTGCTGCGTATCGCTATCCGCCGGCCTACGCGCCCTACCCGGCTTACCCGGTCTATCCGCCCTACTACCCGCCCTATCGGCCTTACTAGGCGGGCCGGCGGGTGCCTGCACGACGAAACCAAGTCAACCTCGGAGCCCCTGCAATGATCCGAACCGTCCTGCTTGCCGGCGCCATCCTGGTGTCCGGCGGTTCTGCCGCCTTCGCCCAGAGCGCGACGCCACTTGCCGCCTATGCCGACGAAAATGGCTTCCTGGACGTCCAGGCCCTGACCTGCGCCCAGCTTGCCGGAACATATCAGCAGGACGCAGACGCGCTCACCGCCTGGTATAGCGGCTGGTACAACGGGCTTGCCCGGAAGCACTACTATGACATCAAGAAGGGCAAGCAGGTGGAACACGAGGTCATCGTCTACTGCAAAGCCAATCTCGACAAAAAGATCATCGATGCGATCGCCGTCGTCTTCAAGGACGAACGCGCCAAGCTCGGCATCGAGCTGAAATAGCCCTTGCGGAGGGGGCCGTCGACCAAGTCGGCACCCTCCGGTTCAGGAAAAGTCTTTTCCGGGTCAAACGAATGATGATGGTAGACGTGCCGACATTGTCGCAACTGTCTCAGGTTATGCTGCATGCCACCGCCCCGGCTTTTTTGCTCGGTGCGACGGGTTCCTTCGTCGGCCTGCTAGTCGCCCGCCTCAACGTGATCATCGAGCGCAGCCGCTCCATTCACGGCATCCGCGATCCCGACGATGACCGCTCGCCGCTCAAGACCGACATTCCGCGATTGAAGGTCCGCGCCAAGCTGCTGCAACGCTCGATATCGCTCGCCATCGCAAGCGCCATCAGCACCACGCTGCTGATCGTGTGGAGTTTTATCGCGGCCTTTTTCAACCGCGATCATGAGGTTGGCGCCGCATTGCTGTTCGTGGCGGCCCTGGTTTTCTTCGTCGCCGCGCTGGTCGGGCTGGCGCGCGAGGTTTCGATCGGCCTGGTCGAACTCGACCATCTACCCTAGCTCGACACGCCTCGCCGCATGGCCCTGCGCCTTCGGCAGCAGCGGCTCCAGTGCCAGCGTATCGAAAGCGACGGAGACGTCGACGCGGACTGAGCCGCCGGTCTCCCGCCCTCGGCCAGTCCAGCCGCGAGATCAACTTTGATACCGTCGACGGTGTCACCGGAAGGGGACATATCGCTGCGATGGCGCTATAAAATTGGTCCTACCAAATTGGATTGACAATTCCGGTCGACCACATCAATCTCCAGCCCAATGCGATCGACCAATCGATTGCGAGTGGGAGGAGGAACCTGTGACAAGTCGAGCCAAGCTTTGCGCATTCGCTGCCATGTCCGCATTCTTGACGGTGGCGCCTGCCGCCGCGCAGGAACTGTCGGTGGAGGTAATGCATCCATGGACATCCGGCGGTGAATCGGCCGCGGCCGGCGTCTTCGCCTCGCAGTTCCAGAAGGCGGGCGGCGTCTGGGTCGACCGCGCTATTGCCGGCAACGACGCGCTGATGGCCGCTGCCATGAACCGTATCGTCGGCGGCAACCCGCCCTCCGCCTCGCATTTCAATACCGGCAAACCATTCGAGGAGCTCGTCGACGCCGGCCTGCTTCGTGATGTCGATGTCGTGGCAAGCAAGGAAGGTTGGGCCGCCGTCATTCCGCCGACCTTCCTCGACGCAGTGACCCGCGACGGCAAGATCATGGCGGTGCCGATCAACCTGCAGACCGAGAACTGGATCTGGTATTCGACCGAAGTCTTCGACAAGTCCGGCATCGGCAAGCCTCCCGAGAGCTGGGGCGACTTCCTCGCCGCCGCGGACAAGATCAAGGCAGCCGGTTACATTCCGCTCGCTCTGGGCGGCGGTTCCTGGGCTGAGCGCTTCGTGTTTCAGAAGGTGCTGGTCAGCGTCGCCGGTCCTGAGCTTTACCTGAAGATCCTCAGGGATCGCGATGTCGCGGCATTGCAGGATCCAAAGGTCCAGGAAGCGTTCGAAGTGTTCGGCAAGCTGCGCGGCTATGTCGATCCCGGCAGCTCCAGCCGCAAATGGAATGACGCCACCAATCTCGTCATCACCAACAAGGCCGGCTTCCAGATCATGGGCGACTGGGCCAAGGGCGAATTTGCCGCCGCGGGTCTGACGCCGGGCAAGGAATATGGCTGCACCCTGTTCCCGGGCCAGGAAGTCTCGATCATGAGCGGCGACGTCTTCGTCATGCCGAAGCTCAAGGACGAGAAGGCGACGGAGGCGCAGACCCTGCTCGCCAGCGTGCTTTTCGCCCCGGACACCCAGCTTCAGTTCAACATGAAGAAGGGCTCCAACCCGATCCGTCAGGACATCGATGTCTCGGCGACGGATGTGTGCGCCCAGCATGCGGCCGAAGTGCTGAAGGTCACGGCCAACCAGGTTCCCAATCCGCAGTTCCTGATGTCGAACGACGCGCTCGGCGCCGTCCGCGACGTCATCACTGCCTATTGGAACAACCCGGCGATGACGGCTGCGGAAATGACGACGGCGCTCGCGAAGGTCCTCGAGACAGTCGAGTAGTCGGCGCCTACCGCATCTTGCAGAGCCGACGCACGCCGGCTCTGCCCCATCCGTCGACATCAAGGAATTGCCCATCGTGAAGCCGCAACGGCTCTCGAGCCATGCACCGTCCTTCGTCGCCATGTTGCCGACGACGGTGTTCGTGCTCGTCATCTATCTCGGCTGCATCGCCTGGACGATCTTCATCTCGTTCACCTCGTCCAAGGTGCTGCCCAACACCCGGTTCGTGGGGCTCGCGCAATACCGTCGCCTGCTCGGGACGGAACGCTGGGCCGTCTCCGTCGAAAACGTCCTGATCTACGGCGCGAGCTATATCCTTGGCTGCCTCGTCCTCGGCTTCCTGCTGGCCGTCTTCATCGACCAGAGGGTGCGCTTCGAGAACACGCTCCGGACGATCTACCTGTTTCCCTATGCGCTTTCCTTCATCGTCACCGGCGCGGTCTGGCAGTGGCTGTTCAACCCGCAGCTCGGCATCGAGCAGGCCGTGCGGGATCTCGGCTGGGACAGCTTCGCCTTCGGCATGCTGGCGCGGCCCGAGACAGCCATCTTCGCGCTGGTCATCGCCGCGATCTGGCAGGGCGCCGGCCTCGTCATGGTCATGCTGCTGGCCGGGCTTCGCAGCGTCGATTCCGAAATCCTGAAGGCTGCCCGCGTCGACGGCGTCCCGATCTGGCGCGCCTATGTCAGCATCGTGCTGCCGGAGCTGAAACCGATGATCGTCACCTCCGTCGTCCTGCTGGCGATCGCCGTGGGAGGCGCTGACCTTGGCCGATCGGGTCGCGGTGATGAAGGACGGGATCATCCAGCAACTGGATGCGCCGGACCGGGTCTATTCGACTCCCGCCAATCGCTTCGTTGCCGGCTTCCTCGGTTCGCCCGGCATGAATTTCGTCGAGGGTCGCATTGCGCACCGGGCCGGCCGGACGACGTTCCAAAGCGACACGATCGAGATCGACATCGACGGTTATGCCTTCGCGGCGGCGCCCGAGAATGACCGGCCGGCGACGCTCGGCGTCCGGCCCGAGCATGTCCGGCTCGGTGACGAGGCGGCCGGCGAGCCGTTCCAGGCCGAGGCCCGCATCGAGCTGGTCGAGCCGATGGGCGCCGACACGCTGGTCTGGACCTCGCTCGACGGCAAACCGCTCTCCATCCGCATCAGCTCCGAGCGCCCGATGGCGCGGACGGGCTTCCTTCCCATCGGCCTCTCGCCGGCACGCCTGTCCCTGTTCGACGGCGCGACCGGTCAGCGGCTCTAGAATAACCCCCGGGGGACATCATGAAGATCGTCGACGTCAAGGCTCAGGCACTCTCGGTTCCCGTCGAAGACGGCATCGTCTTCGGCATCGGCAAGGTGCTGCGCCGCGACACGGTTCTGGTTCGCATCGAGACAGAGGATGGCATTGTCGGTTATGGCGAGTCGCATCATGGTCGCGCCGCCGGCTCGATCGCCCATGTCGTCAACAGCCTGCTGCGTTACTTCCTGATCGGCGAGGATGCGACCGACGTCGTCGGCATCTGGCAGCGCATCTACACGATGCAGTTGCGCAGCCACGGCCTCGGCGCCGCGACCTCGATCGCCATGAGCGGTATCGACCAGGCGCTCTGGGATATCCGCGGCAAGGCGGTCGGCTGGCCGCTCTACAAGCTGCTCGGCGGGTCCGCCCGCAAGATCAAGGCCTATGCCGGCGGCGTCTCGCTCGGCTGGAGCGAGCCGGCCTCGCTCTGCGAGGAAGTCGCCCAGGCGCTTGAAGGCAACTACAAGGCGGTCAAGCTGCGGGGCGGCGATACGCCCGCCCGCGACATCGCGCGCGTCGCCGCTGTGCGGAAAGCCTTTGGCGACGATCTCACCATCATGGTCGACGCCAACACCAATTACACGGTCGCCGACGTGCTGAAGGTATTGCCGGCCTTCGAGGAACTCGGCGTAGAATGGCTGGAAGAGCCTTTCGCCCCGCATGATCACCGCAGCTACGCCACCGCTGATCGCAGCAACGTGCCGCTCGCGGCAGGCGAAAACCACTATACCCGCTTCGAGTTCCATCGCCTGATCGAGGATGGCCATGTGGGCATCCTGCAGCCCGACCTCTCCAAGGCGGGCGGCATCACCGAGGTGCTGCGGATCGCGGCACTCGGCTCCGCCTGGAAGTTGCCGATCTGTCCGCACACGGCGACGACTGGCCTTAACATGGCAGTAACCATCCACGTCCTCGCCTCGATCGACAATGCCGGCTATTTCGAGGGCGACATCTCGGAAGCCAACCTGTTCCGAGACGAGCTCGTCTCGACGCCCTACACGGTCGCCACCGACGGGACCGTCTCCCCGCTGGAGCGGCCAGGCATCGGCGTCGACGTTGACGAAGACTTCGCACGCGCTCATCCGTTCATTGACGGACTCGCCTATGCCGAGACGCCGGCACAGGGCGCACGCTAGGGCCTTTCACCGTTTCATCGAAACGGCGCAACGCTCTACCTCTTGGATGGATCGCGTTTTCTTCACGCGTACCGCACACACTTCGCTCGAAAACGCTCTAATCATGCGGGCTGGATCGACGAACAGGAGAATGGGACAAAAGTGTTGGATGGCGAAAACCAGGTTCTGAAAACGGTGAGCGACCTCGTGTCGTTCATCCGCCAGCGCGGCTATGAACCGGGCGAGCGGTTGCCATCGGAGCGCGATCTCACCAATCGCTTCTCCGTCGGCCGCGGCGTCATCCGCGAGGCCCTGACCTTTCTCGAGGCAAGCCGCTACATCGAACGGCGGCGCAATTCCGGCATCTATCTTTCCGGCGTCGCCGACCAGGTCAGCCTCGAGGCGCTCGTCCTCTACTCCAAGCTCAATATACCGCTCGACCGGCGCACGATTGTCGAATGCATGGAGGTTCGCAAGATCCTCGAGGTGCAAGCGATGCAGCTAGCCTGCGAACGACGGACGGACGCCGATCTCGCCGCGCTGAAGCTCATCCTCGCCAATTCGCAGGCGGCGATCGACGCTGGAATTTCCATCGCCGATCTGGACCTCGAATTCCACATGGCAATCTTCCGCGCCGGCCAGAACGACGTTTTCGTCCGCGTGGTGACGCCGTTCTACCTGATGTCGCGCCAGCGCCGGGACGCGTTCTTCGCCGATCCCCGGCATGGCGTCGATTCCCAAAGCCACCACGCGATCATGGTGCAGGCGATCGAGGATCGCGATGTCACCAAGGCGATCGCGCTCATGAACTCGCATATCGGCCGCGTCGAGGACCACTACCTGACGACACTGCCGGATGACGAGAGGTCCATTCAATAACAACAGCCGTCGAGGCAAGCGAAGACTTGCCCGGCTCAGCCATGAGGGACGCCGTGACGAACGATCATCTGCCGAAAGCCGAATACGCCAAGAACATGCGGCTGATCGGCTATTCCGATCAGGGCGGCCGCCCGGATGGCGTCCAGATCATGGTCAACAAGGGCCATGCCTTCATCGGCCACATGTTCTCGCAGGGCTTTTCCGTCATCGACGTGCGCGATCCGCGCAACCCGAAGCCGGTTGCCTATGTGCCGAGCCCGCCCAATACTTGGACCCTGCACCTGCAGGCGCATGACGACCTGCTGCTCGTCGTCAACGCCAAGGACCTCTATCGCGACGCGGTCCTGATGGACGAGCGCAAGTATTATGTCGGCTCCATGAGTGACAAGCTCGGCCTTCAGGCGGAACAAAGCTACAGCGCCGGCTTCCGGGTCTACGACATCAAGAACCCTGCCGCGCCGCGCGAGATCGGCTTCATGCCGGTGGAAGGCGTCGGCGTGCATCGGATCTGGTATGTCGGCGGCCGCTGGGCCTACATGTCAGCGATGTTGGACGGTTTCTCCGACTTCATCTTCCTGATCGTCGACATGGCCGACCCGACCCAGCCGAAGATCGCCGGCAAGTATTGGCTGCCGGGCATGAACATCGCCGCCGGCGAAAAGCCGGACTGGGACGACAAGGCGCTGCGCTATTCCTGCCATCACGGTCTCGTCTCCGGCGACACGGCCTATGTCACCTGGCGCGATGGCGGTGTGACACTGCTCGACATCCAGGACAAAACGGCGCCCAAGCTGATCGCCCACCGCAACTGGTGCCCGCCCTATGGCGGCGGCACCCATAATGCTCTGCCGCTGGTCGATCGCGACCTGCTGGTCGTGCTGGACGAGGCCGTGCTGACGGATTGCGCCGACGGCATCAAGCACATCTGGCTGTTCGATATCCGCGAGCCGTCAAACCCGATCTCGATCTCAACAATGCCGACGCCGTCCGAGATCGACTACGTCAAGAAGGGCGGCCATTTCGGGCCGCATAATCTGCACGAGAACCGCCCCGGCGGCTTCGTTTCGTCGGAGCTGATCTTCGCCACCTACAACAATGCCGGCGTCCGCGCCTTCGACATCCGCGATCCATACCGCCCCGTCGAGGTCGGCGCTTTCGTGCCGGCGGCGCCGACACGAATTCTCGACCATCGCCCCGGCATCCCGCCGATCCTCCATGCCAATGACGTCTATGTCGATGCCAACGGCATCCTCTACCTGACCGACATGAATGCGGGTCTGTCGATCATCGAGATGACAGGCTGAGGGACTGAGATTTTGGCGCGGCACGCGCTCCCGGCGGGATCGTCTTTGCCTCGGCGAAGACCATCAGCGCCTGTCAAAGAAAATGGCCCCGACCGGCAGGCGGTCGGGGCCATCTCAATTGTGTGTCAGCTCGGTCTTACTTGCCGCCCCACTGCTCGGGATAGCCGGGCAGTTCCTGACAGCCGCAGAGGCTGTAGTGCAGGGCCGGCATCCGCTCGTCGATGTAGCTCGCCAGCGTCTCCTGGGTGATCGCCGGCTGCGGCAGGTTCCATTCCGGGCCGGGAACCGGCTTGCCGTCGAGGATGTCGAGCGCGGCGATGATCGGCGTGCGCCACTGGTAGGTCGGATAGGACGGCGCGATGGCGACCAGGTTCTCCTTCTGCCACTTGCGCAGGAAGTCCTGCTGGTCCTCGCCGCTGATCACCGGATAGGGCAGACCGGCGTCCTCGAAGGCTTCGAGTGCCGCCGTCGCCGTGTCGCCGGCATCCATCCAGACCGCGTCGATCTTCACGCCGCGGTTGATGTAATCCTCGACAACCGACTTGGTCTTGGCGCGATCGCTGCTGGTGAACTCCGAGCCGATCACGTTGATGCCGGCTTCGTCGAAGATCGACTTGGCGGCCGAATAACGGGTCTCGAGAACGTCGACGCCGGGAACGATGCGGATCGCCAGGACATTGGCGCCCTTCGGCAGCTTGCTGGCGATGAATTCCGCCGAGGTAATGCCGAAGCCATAACCGCCGACCGGATGGATATAGGTGACGGGGCACTTGGTATTGACGCCACGGTCGAAGACGATGACCGGCAGCTTCTCGCAGGCGGCCTCGACCGCCGGCGTCAGCGCCGCCGTCGTCGTCGGCGAAACGATCAGCACGTCGCACTTGCCGCCATCGAGCAGCGACTGGATGTCGGAGATCTGCTTGTCGTCCTTGCCCTCGGCGTCGAGGATGACCAGTTCCTGGATCCGATCCTTCTGCAGGGCGGCCTCGCCCTTCATGTTGTTGAGGCCGACCACGCGCCAGGGATTGAAGACGCCGGCGTTCGAGAAGCAGATCGTGTGCGGTCCGTCCTTCTTGAACTTCGCGGTGTCGATCATCGCGCCGCCGAGATGCTGCTCCCAGGGCTTGCCCTCAGGGCCCTCGGCCTTGGTCGACAGCAGCTCCCGCTGCTTCTTGAACTCAGCCGGGTCGTTGAATTCCTGGGCATAGGCAGCGGTCGAAAACGCGACCGCCAGCGTTGCCGCCAAAATCGATCTGAATTGCATCCCTGGTCTCCTCTCCATTGACGAAATTATTGTTGAATTGCCGCCTTGGCGGACAATCAGGTTGAGCGGCGATGGCGCAGGACACTCGCCCCCACGGCCGCAATCAGGATGACGCCTTGCAGGCTGTCCCGCAGGGCCTGCGGCAGCCCGAGCAGGTTGAGCAGCGTGAAAAGCGCGAACAGGCTGAGCGCACCGAACAGCGCGCCGACGACGGTGCCGCGACCACCGAGCAACAGCGCGCCGCCGATCACGCAGGCAGCGATTGCCTGCAATTCGAGGCCGCGCCCTGCATTGACGGAAACACCGGAAAACCCACCGATCAGGATGCCGGCGGTGACGGCCGAAAGCGCCGAGATGACGAAGGCCGAAATGCGGGTCGGCTTGACCGGAACGCCCGCCAACTCGGCGGCGCGCGGATTGTCGCCGACCGCGAGCAGCCGCTTGCCATAGGCCGTGGCGTGCAGCCCCCACCAGGCCAGCAGGGTGACGACCACCAGGATAAGGACGGCGATCGGCAGGCTGCCGACCAGCGGGACATCCTTCAGCACCAGCCGCCCCAGATTGCGGAAATTGTCCGGCAGATCGCCACGCGGCGCGCCGCCCGACCAGGCCAGCGCCAAGCCATTGACGAGCAGCATCGTGCCGAGCGTCGCGATGATCGACGGCACCTTCAGGAACGAGACGATGAAGCCGTTGGCCAGCCCGACAGCCAGCCCCATCGCATAGAGACTGGCAATGACGACCCAGGTCATTTCCGGATCACCGCCGATCAGCATCGAGGCGGCGAGAACGACCAGCGTAACGACGGCCCCCATCGACAGATCGAAGCCGCCCGACAGGATGACGTAGAGCTGTCCGCTGGCGAGGATGATCAGCGGCGCTGCCCGGCGCAGAAAATTCATGAACAGCGCCGCGTCGAGATAATTCGGCTGCAGGACCACGATCGCCGCATAGAGCACGACGAAGATCACCAGCGCGAAGTTGATGTTTCGGAGCGAGAGGCGCCGCGTCGCGCGCGCCGTGTCGGAAATGGCGGTCATGCGACGTGTCCCTTGTTGCGAACCGCGTAGACAGCGACTGCCGCGATGACGATCGCGCCGCGCAGGACCTGCTTGAGGAAGGCATCGACGCCGAACATGTTGAAGCTGGCATCAAGGCTGGCGAAGAGCAGCACGCCGGCGATGGTCCCAATTACGCCGCCCTTGCCGCCCGAAAGCGCGGTGCCGCCGATGACGACGATGGCGATGGATTCGAGATCGTAGATGCCGTCCCGGCCGATCCATGGCGTGCCAGATTGCAGCCGGGCGGCCAGATAGAGGCCAGCCACACAGGCGCCCAAGCTGGCGATGATGTGGGCTGCCAGCACAAAGCGCTCGACACGAAGTCCGGCGAGCTTCGCGCCATCCGGATTGCCGCCGACGGCATAGAGGTGGGCACCGAACCGTGTCTTTGCCAACACGAACCAGGCGACGAGCGCCAGTACCGCCAGCAGCAGCACCGGTAGGGGCACGCCGAAAAGCCCCTGATAGGCCAAGGCCTGATACTCGGGCGCGACGCGTCCGCCGAGATAGGTGAAGCCGGCCGACAGCACGCCTTGCAGGATCAGCCCGGTCGACAACGTCGCGATCAGCGGATTGATGCCCCAATAGGCGACCAGGCCGCCATTGATCGCGCCGACGCAAAGCGCAAGCGCGAGGCACGCCGCGATCGCCGGAACGATCATGCCGGGATCGCCCTGCATCAGATAGGAGGCCAGCACGGCGACCGTGCTGATCAGCGCGGCGACGGAAAGGTCGATCGAGCCGACGAGGATCGCGAAGGTCTGGCCGAGGCCGACAAGCCCGAGCGCGACCGTCCTCTGCAGCAGGCCCGTCAGGCCGGCAAAGGATATCTGGTTGGTCTGGCCGGTAATGACAGCGGCGGTCACGTAGATGATGGCGGCAAGCGCGATCACGACGACCGGCACCGGCACATCGCGAAAACCTCGCCTCGCCCTGCCGGCGGGAAGGATGTCGATGCTCATGACGCCATCTCCCGCCCGGTCGCAGCGGCGGCGACGCCGAGCGCCAATTGCATGACCGCGCCTTCTTCGGCGCCGGCCGGCAGCTCACCGGCGATGCGGCCCTGATGCATGACGACGATACGGTCGCTGACGCCGACGATTTCCGGCAGGTCGGACGAGATCATGACGATGGCGCGGCCCTCATTCGCCAGCGCGCGCATCGTCTGGTAGATCGCGGCCTTGGCGGCGACGTCGATGCCGCGCGTCGGTTCGACGAAGACGAAGACGAAGACGCGTGGATTACGCATCAGCCAGCGGGCGATGATCGCCTTCTGCTGGTTGCCGCCGGAGAGTGTCGAAATCTCCTGGCCGAAATCACCGGCGCGGACATCCATGTGCCGTAGGCTCTGATCCACCTTCTGCCGCGACCGGGCTCCGCCATTTGGCGAAGAGAGCGCGGGCGCCATGGCCTGCAAGGTCAGCAGCGCGTTGTCGCGAACCGACTGACGCGGCGCGATTCCCTCTCGCTTGCGATCGCCGGGCAGATAGCCAATTCCGGCTGCCGCCGCCTGACGGGGCGAATGGAGCGACACTGGCTGGCCTGAAATCCGCACCTCGCCGGCTGCAAGCGGCGAGTCGCCGAACAAGGCTCTTGCCAGCGCGCCCTTGCCCGAGTCCTCGAGCCCGGCGACGCCGACGATCTCCCCGGCGCGGGCCGAGAAGTTGATGTCGCGCAGATACCGGCTCTGGCCGCCGCTAATCTCCAACACCGGCGAGCCCGGCTCGGTCGCGCCGCGCGCCGGATAGAAATCCTGCAACTCGCGACCGACCATGGCGGTCACGATGGCATTGATCGTCACATCCCGGCGATCGCGGGTCCAAATGTGACGGCCGTCCTTGAGCACGGTCACCCGATCGGCAATCGCCATCACTTCGGGCATGCGGTGCGAGATGTAGATGATCGCCACGCCTTCAGTCTTCATGCGCCCGACCAGCTTGAGCAGGGAGTGGGCATCATGATCGTCGAGAGCCGCTGTCGGCTCGTCCATCACCAGCACCTTGGCATTCACCAGCATCGCCTTGGCGATCTCGACCAGTTGCTGCTCGGCGATCGAGAGATCGGCGACCAGGGCGCTTGTCGAGATCGAGGATCCGAGCCGATCCAGCAGCGAGCGCGCGCGTTCGTCCATCTGGCGCCGGTCGAGCAGGCCCCATCGCGTCGGTTCCATGCCGGTAAAGATGTTTTCCGCTACCGTTCGGAACGGCAGCAGGCTCAGTTCCTGATGCACGATCGAGATACCGGCGGCGCGCGCCTCGGCCGGATGCTGGAAACGGACGGGCTCGCCATCGAGGAGAACCTCGCCTGTATCGGGGCGATAGCTGCCGCCGAGAACCTTCATCAGGGTCGATTTTCCGGCGCCGTTCTCGCCGCAGATCACATGGACCTCGCCGGCGCGGCAGTCGAAATCGACCGCGTCCAGAGCCTTGACGGTGCCGAAGGCCTTGCCGATGCCGCGCATTTCGAGAACGGCGGTCATGCAACCACCGTGCCTGCCGCCAGCCGCTCGCCCGCCGCCTGCCATTCGCGCCGGATCATGCCGATGCTGTCCAAGAACAGGCGGTCCCGATCCTCGAACAGATCGCGCCAGACACGCGTCGCGCCGGCAAGCTCGGGAACGGAACGACCAAACGCCTCGACGGTCAGCCAGCCATCATAGCGGCAGCGCCGGAGCGCATCGAAATGGGCTGGGAACGGCACGTGCCCGGTTCCCGGCACGCCGCGGTCGTTCTCCGAAATATGGTAGTGATTGATCTCGCGGTGGTAAACTTCGTAGGTCGCGACCGGGTGCTTTTCCTCGATGTTGGCGTGGAACGTATCGAACATGTAGCCGTAGTTGGGATGGTCCACCCGCCGGTAGATGGCGGAGGCCTCAGCCATCGTCGACATGACGTAGCATTCGAATCGATTGACGGCTTCGGCCGAGATCCGGACGCCCGCCGGTGCAGCGTATTCCGCCAGGGACCGCATTGCCTCGACGCACCAGGCCAGTTCGTCCGACGTCGGAGCGAGGCCGGTAAAGTGACCGACTGGCGAATGGACCGGGCCGGCAATGATCTCGCCACCCATCGCATGGGTGCAATCGACGAGCCAGCTGTGATGGTCGCGGGCGCGGGCCCGCACCGCAGGGTCGGAACTGATCGGATTGGCCTGCGGCGGAACGGTGCCCGCAGTCGCCACAGATAGGCCGATGTCGCGCAGCAACGCACCCAGTGCCGCATAGCGTTGGACGTCCCCAGTGAAGACCGGCACTTCGACGCCGTCATAGCCCAGCGCCTTGAGGCGTTCGAGCACCGGCGCATGGTCAGCCGTGATCTCGGCGCCGAGAACAAGAAGATTGAACGCGACCTTCAACGCCGGCCACTCCCAGATACGCGCATTGCAACGACCTCCCAGTCAACGAATCGACGTTGCCACATCGCCGGAATCGTGGCTTGCAACAATCAACATTGGTAAATAGCTTAAAACCGTCTTGGCTTTGGGAGGGGACCTTGAACACACAAATCGGCGCCAATATCGATCCGAAGCCCAGGCTCACGGTGTTCCGCCAGCCGAACTCGCTGATGTATTCGGACAATTGCCGGGACCTTCAGATCGCGGCCGGCCAGGGCGAGGTGGAGCTGCGCGCCTGGACGCGCGGAAGCTATCCCGGAACATCGCTGGGCGAGCGACTGCCGGGCATCTGTACCACCGGCTACTGGGACGCGAAGTTCCAGCAGACCTGGGGACTGAAGCGCCATTGCAACGAGGGCTTCAAGATCGCGTTTCTGTCACGCGGAAGCCTTCGGCTGGTCGTGGACGAAACGGAACACTTGCTTCGGCAGGGCCAGTTCATCGTCATCCGCCCCTGGCAGTTGCACTCGATCGGTGATCCGGTCGTGGGTCCCAGCCGCCTGTTGTGGCTCATTCTCGACGGCGGACTGCGGCGACCGAACGAAAGCTGGAGTTGGCCCGAGTGGATGGTGTTCTCCGAAGACGAGGCCAGGACGCTCGGCAAAATCCTGACCCAGAACGAACAGCCCGTCTGGGACGGCAACAGCGAGCTTGGCAGTGCATTCGAAGCCATCGCGCCGATCCTCGCCAACCGGACGCCGGAGACCGGCGAAACACGGCTCAAGGTGGCGATCAATACGGTCATGCTCGCGTTGATCGACCGCATGATGGAACAGGCGCCGGCGCTCGACCCCAATTTGTCGACTGCCCGGCACACCGTTGCGATCTTCCTCCGTCGCCTGCCCGCACGCGCCGAGGAAGGCTGGACGCTGGAGGGAATGGCCGAGGAATGCGGGCTCTCGCGGACGCGGTTCGCCGACTACTGCAAATTGCTGACCAATATGAGCCCGCTGCAATACCTCCAGCATCTGCGGCTCGAACGGGCGACCGTCATGCTGCAGGGCGCCAAGCGCCCCAGCATCACCGACATCGCGATGGCCTGCGGCTTCAACTCCAGCCAGTATTTTTCCTACGCGTTTCGCAAGCGCTACGGCTACGCGCCAAGAGCAATCGCGGCTCAAAGGTAGGGCTTAGATCAAAGGCGAACCGAGTTCGTGCCGCAGAAACAAACAGATCTCCGGCACGAACCTACGCCGGAGATCTGAGCGGCGCGTAGCCGCATCGAGTGTGACAAGCGCCCTTGCGCTGGACTTAGCCCAGCGCCGCCTGCTCCCGGCAAATCCGATCTACCAGGGCGTCGAACTCGCCTTTGGGAGGGCGTTGCGTTGCCAGGCGTTGCTTGAGGTGTGCGATCGGCTCGGCCAGAATTTCGTCGAGGCTCTCGGCGCAGCTGAAGTCACCGACCACGCTCTTGATCTTGGAATTATCGAAGATCGCCGTCCAAGCCTTGTCGCCGGTCAGCGGGCCGATCCACTCCGGGTTGTAGCGGACCAGCGTATCGGTCGGGACATGCACGATCCTGGCTTCAACGCCAAGCAGACGAGCAATGGCCTTCTGGATATCGTCCCAGATATGGGCGCGGTCATTGGTGATGTGAAAAACGTCATTCAGCGCGGCCTTGTTGCCGAACAGCCCGACAAACGGCACGGCGAAATCGACCGATCGGGTCAGCGTCCAGGGCGTATGGCCATCTCCGGCGACAATGGTGGGCTCGCCGTCCAGCATGCGGCGCGCCATGATATCGCTGTCGCCCATCATGATCGGCAGGCCGGTGCGAACCGTATGGCTGGGTCGCACAATGGTCCAATTCAGTCCCTGGGAATCCTCCAGCAGCTTTTCGCAGGCGATTTTGGCCTGGCTATAGGGCCAGAAAGGATTGATCGCCGGCGTGTTCTCGGTGATCACATAATGGCGCGCCGGCTTTTCATAAACGGAAGCCGAAGAGATGAAGATGTATTGCCCGCAGTGGCCGGTGAATATTTCGATGTCCCGCGCCACCTGATCGGGCGTGAAGGCAATGAACTGACATACGACGTCAAAGTTCTCCTTGGCCAGATCGGCATACTCTGCGCCCGCCAGATCGCCGACGATGGACGTGACGCCTGAGGGCAGCGCGTTCTCCCGCTTGCCGCGATTGAAGACGCTGACATCGTGCCCCTGCGCGACGGCGCGCTCGACGCATGGAAAGGAAATCTGGCCGGTACCGCCGATGAAGAGAATGCTCAGTGCCATCTGAAAAACCTTTGCCGGATACGGAGACTCACTGCTTTCGCTCGGAAGACACTGGCATGGCTTGCAACCTCGCGCCAACGGACCCTGATCCGGGCAGTCCGGCAGCATCGACGCCGATCGAGTTCCCCTGCTCCATCGCTTCCGCGCCGCGTTGCTCGAGCGCGAGACGTCTCTCAGGCGAGCTCTCTGGCTAGCGCGGGCGCTGCCCATCGCCGCAGAATGTTCGATGCGGCACCTTGCGCTAGGTAAGCCTACCAAGGAAACTGCCTGACTTGGCAGCCATACGATTTAGTCGACAATGGATTCTCGGGGAGCGTGAGAGAGCTTTGACCCATGTGAAACGTCATTCTGCGCAAGGTCGACGGGAACAAAGCCCATGGAATTGAGCCGGGGGATTGCTACCGCATCCATTCATGGCCTCTCCACCTCATCCGATATCAGGATCGAGGGCGCCTCCCCGTTGCAGGGTGAAAGCTTCTTAGCCAAACCATTGGGCGCCGAAAAAATCGACGTCGCTCTTCTTCCGATCCGGCTGTTGGCTCCATGACATCGATGTTGGCAATGCGGCGACCCATGAATCTGTCCCGGCGCGCCTTGCTGGGCGGCGCCTTGGCTGCCATCGCCGCGCCGCGCGCGTTCGCAGAGCCGCTGAGCGATCTCTCCCGCATCTATCGCGACCAGCCGCTGCGGATCGCCATGCCGCGCTTCGCGTCGCCTCCCTTCTTCGAGGCCTCGGGGGCGGATAACGCAGGCATCGACGTCACCCTCAGCCAGGCGATCGCCCGCATGCTGGAGGTTAATGTCACCTTTGACCGGCAGCCGGGAACCTTCGACGAGGCCGTCGATCTGATCGCCGCCGGCGCCGCCGATCTGGCGATATGCAAACTCAGCCGCACCGTGCGCCGCGGGCGCCTGATCCGCTACTCACGCCCTTACGCGGTGTTCAATCACGGCCTCATCGCCAATCGCACAAGGCTGGCGCGGATGGCCGGCAGCCAGCCGATCGAGCAGGTCATACGCGATTTCAGCGGCGTGCTGGGCGTCATCGGCCATTCGGCCTTCGCCGAGTTTGCCAGCACGAGCTTCCCCAAGGCCAGCATCCGCGAGTTCGCCGACTGGACGTCGATGATCGACGCGGTTCGTGCCGAAGAGATCGACATGGCCTATCGGGACGATTTCGAGATCAAGAAGCTGCTCGTCGATGATCCCTCTCTTACCGTCGTCGCGCGTTCGATCACTTTGAACGACAAGACGGACACGCTGGCGATCGGCATTCGGCCGGACGCCACGCACCTGGCCGCTTTCGTCGATCTGTTCCTCGACATTTCGCAGGGCGGCGCCGTCCTGAAGACCGATGAAATCATCGCGCAGTATCGCGCCAGCAAGGGGGTTTGACGCGTGTCAACGGACGAGATCCTCCCCGCGCCGGCGCCACGTTTCAATACCTTCACCTTGCTCAAGCGCGTCCTGCGTTCGCCGTTCACCACGCTGGTGCTGATCGCGGCCGGAATCGTCTGCGGCATCCATGCGCCGGCGATCGCCCATGCGCTGGCGCCCGTCGCCAAGGTCTATCTCAACCTGCTGACGATGGTCGTTCTGCCACTGCTGGTCTCGTCGGTGATCTTCTCGATCACCTCGATGGTGCAGAATCCCCAATCGGTGCGATACCTGCCACGCATCGCGCTTGCGGTCGTGATCGTTTCGGTCCTCGGTGTCGCCTTGAGCGGCACCCTGTCGTTGCTCATGCAACCCGGCCAGATCGACGATCCGCAGACGCGCATCGGGCTCGGCATGTTCATCAATTCCCAAGGCGCCGTGTCGACCGACTTGCAACTATCCCTGGCAGCACCGCAGGAGGTCAGCCAGAATTCCGGTCCGCTGGGTATCCTCCTCCATCTCGTGCCCAGCAACGTTTTCGGCGCGCTGGCCAAGGGCGAAACGATCCAGGTACTGCTGTTCTGCCTGCTCTTCGGCCTGGCCGTCGGCCAGGTTCCGCAAAAATCCGCCGCCAGCCTGGCTCAGGGCCTCGACGCGATCTACCGCGCCTGCATCATCCTGACCAACTGGTTCGTCTGGGGCCTGCCGATCGCCACCTTCATCCTGATCGCCGAGCAGACCGCACAGGTCGGGCCGGAGCCGTTGACCCTTATGGGCGGCTTTCTGGTCGTGATGGGCCTTTCGACGCTGGTCGTCATGATCGCGGCGGTCATGATCGTCGCAGTCCGCTCCCGCCGAGGATATTGGTCCACCATCAAGGCGTTCCAGCCGCTGCTGATGGTGGTGATCACCACGCGTTCGACCATTGCCTCTATACCGTGGATCATCAATCTCCTGGTGGAACGGATGAAGTTCAACCAGGTCATCGTCGAACTGCTGGCCCCGCTGCAGGCGGCGCTACTGCGCACCGGAGCGATCTTCCTTTATGTCGGCGGCGTGATCTTCATCGCGCAGCTCTACGGACGCACGCTCTCGTTCAGCGACCTCGCGCTGATCGGCGTGTCCTCGGCGCTGCTGGCACTCACCACAACCGGCATGGCCGGTCTGGTGATCCTTTCGCAGATGTCGGTCGTGTGCGGCTACCTGCAGCTGCCGTTCGAAGCCGCTTTCGTGCTGTTCGTCGCTGTCGATGCGGTTTCGGACACCTTCATGACCCTTGCCAGCGTTTCGACCGTGACAGCCGTCACCGCGGCCATCGCGCCGCATTCGCGGGAGATCGCCGAGGCCGAAACGATACCCGCCGGGATTCCGCCCGCGCAGGTGGCGACGGCATGACGGCCAGCCGGCTCGGCCTTCGTCTGGGCATCATCGGCGGACTTGGGCCACTGGCCTCCGCCGACTTTTACCGCAAGCTCACGGAGTTGACGCCGGCACGCACGGACACCGATCATCTTCCGCTTGTTTTGCTCAGCCTGCCCCAGCTTCCGGACCGCACCGAAGCCATCCTCAACGGTTCCGATGCGGTGCTGGACGCACTGATGGACGCGGTCTCGACCCTGGACAAGCTTGGCGTCGAGCGCATCGCGATCCCCTGCAATACGGCGCATCACTGGTTCGACGCGCTCAGCCGCGCGACGCGAGCGAAAATCGTCCATATCGTCGACAGCGTCGTCGAAGAGATGGCGCAGTTCCCCGGCGCTCGCCGCGTCACGCTTCTGGCGACCCGCGGAACGCTTGCTTCCGGCTTCTATCAGAATGCGCTGCTGGCGGCTGACCATGAAATTTACGCGCCACGCCGGCAGGACTTCCAGAACCTGGTCGACGCGGCCATCCGCGACGTCAAGTCGGGAGCGCTGGCCGATGCCGCGACCGCGCTCAACTCGGCCCTCGCGCGGTGCCGGGAGGAGAGCGTCGACGTGACGATCCTGGCATGCACGGAACTCTCCGCCATCTCGCATCGGATCGACACCGACCCATCGGGGATCGTCGACAGCAACACCGCCCTGGCCAGGACCTGCCTTCGACAACTGGGACTTCTCACAAAACCCGATCGTGCCAGAGAAGCACGGACGGCCGCCCGCTCGACGGGTTAAGTCCCGCCGCGAGCCTCTTCGCGGCGGTGGCTAGGGAGGCCTTCATGGACGGGGTGTCAAGGCAGGCGCAGGCGACGCCAGGCCCGACATAGTGTGACCCTGCATCGGATCGTCCTTGTTGATCTGGTTCTGCGCGATCGCCAGGCCCGCGCTGATGGCGAGGGCTCCTGCGATGAAGATCGGGGTGAGCTTGTTGATGATTGTCGCTCCTGTTCAGTTCGCGACGGCCGGATAGCCGGCTTCATCGAGAACCTGTTGCAGGGCCGCCGTGGTCGCGGTCGTCTCGACCTTGACCACGCGTGCGGCGGGATTGGTCTCGACCCTGGCATCGGGATCGACCGACTGGATCGCCTTGGTGACGGATCTGGCGCAGCCGCCGCAGGTCATGTTCTCGATTTTGAGTTCCACGACAATTCTCCTTGGTTTGGGTCTCATGTCGCTCAAGGTGGGGTTTCCAACCATGGGAAGGTCAAGTGTCGCAGAAGACGAATTTTTGCCCTTGACCTTCCCATGGCTGGAAGCCCCATTTTCAGTCCGAACTTGAATTTCGGAACGATAAAGGAGGCGGCAATGAATGCCCCCGCTCGAGCAACAGGCCTGCCTGGAACGATATCGCTACCCATCGAGGGTATGACCTGCGCGTCCTGCGTCGGTCGTATCGAAAGGGCCCTGAAGGCAGTGCCAGGCGTTGAGTCCGTATCGGTCAACCTGGCCACGGAACGCGCGAGCATCACAGCCCAATCGGCCGTCACCCGCGCGAAGCTTGTCGAGGTCATCGAAAGCACCGGTTATTCCGTGCCGGCCCAAGCTGCTGGTTCGTCTGGCCCCACGGAGCTATCGATCGAGGGCATGACCTGCGCATCCTGCGTCGGCCGCGTCGAGCGCGCGCTGAAGGCTGTTCCCGGCGTGACGGAGGCGGTCGTCAATCTCGCGACAGAGCGCGCCACGATCCGCGGAACCGCCGATGCGGCAACCCTGATCGCGGCGATCGAAGACGCCAGCTACGAGGCAAAACTGATCGGCGCGGCCGTCAGCCATGATGGTATCGACGAGAACGCCGAGCGAGCCGAGAAGAAGGAAGCCGAGCGCCGCGAACTGACCCGCGACTTCACCATCGCGGCGGTCCTCACCGCGCCGATCTTCCTTATCGAAATGGGATCGCACCTTATTCCGGGCGTGCATGGCCTCATCGAATCGACGATCGGCATGCAATGGAGCTGGTACATCCAGTTCGCCCTGACAACGCTGGTGCTCTTCGTTCCGGGCATTCGGTTCTATGAAAAGGGGCTCCCGGCGCTTTGGCGTCTTGCCCCGGACATGAACTCGCTCGTGGCTGTCGGTTCGCTTGCTGCCTATGGGTATTCGCTGGTCGCAACCTTCGCACCCGGCTTCCTGCCGCCAGGAACGATCAACGTCTATTTCGAAGCCGCCGCGGTCATCGTGACGCTGATTCTGCTCGGCCGTCTGCTCGAGGCCCGCGCCAAGGGCCGGACATCGGAAGCGATCAAGCGTCTGGCCGGCCTTCAGGCCAAGACAGCGCGCGTCCAAAGGGACGGCAAGACCGTCGATCTGCCGATCGCCTCGGTCGTTTCCGGCGATATCGTCGAGGTTCGTCCCGGCGAACGCCTGCCCGTCGATGGCGAGGTGGTCGAAGGTTCAAGCTATGTGGACGAGTCGATGATCACCGGCGAGCCGATCCCGGTTTCCAAGTCGGTGGGGAGCGAGGTCGTCGGTGGCACGGTCAACCAGAAAGGTGCGTTCGCGTTCCGCGCCACGGCGGTCGGCGGCAATACGGTCCTTTCGCAGATCATCCGCATGGTTGAAGAGGCGCAGGGCTCCAAGCTGCCGATCCAGGCGCTGGTCGACAAGATCACCATGTGGTTCGTCCCGGCCGTGTTCGCCGTCGCGGCGCTGACCTTTGCGGCCTGGCTCGCTTTCGGGCCGTCGCCCGCGCTCACCTTCGCGCTGGTCAATGCCGTCGCCGTCCTGATCATCGCCTGCCCGTGCGCGATGGGGCTGGCGACGCCGACCTCCATCATGGTGGGTACCGGCCGTGGCGCCGAGCTCGGCGTGCTCTTCCGCAAGGGTGAAGCGCTCCAGCTGCTGAAAGACGCCAAGGTGGTCGCTCTCGACAAGACGGGCACGCTGACCGAGGGCAAGCCGGCCCTGACCGACCTGGAACTGGCCGCTGGCTTCGACCGGTCGAATGTCCTGGGGCTTGTCGCCGCTGTCGAGGCCAGGTCGGAACACCCGATTGCCGGCGCGATCGTGGAAGCCGCCATCGGGGAAGGCATTGCATTGCCAACCGTGTCGGACTTCGAATCGGTGACGGGCTTCGGCGTCAGGGCCAAAGTGGACGGCAAGCACGTCGAGATCGGCGCGGACCGCTACATGCTCGAACTCGGCCATGACGTGGCAGCGTTCGCTCAGTTCGCCGAGCGTCTGGGCAATGAGGGCAAGTCGCCCCTCTATGCCGCAATCGACGGCAAGCTCGCGGCAATCATCGCCGTGGCCGACCCGATCAAGGACACCACGGCCGCGGCAATCAAGGCCCTGCACGATCTCGGCCTCAAGGTCGCGATGATCACCGGCGACAATGCCCGCACGGCCAAGGCGATAGCGGCTCGGCTGGGGATCGACGAAGTGGTGGCGGAAGTCCTGCCGGACGGCAAGGTCGACGCGGTTCGTCGCCTCCGGGCCAAGTACGGCAAGGTCGCCTTCGTCGGCGACGGCATCAACGACGCCCCGGCCCTGGCCGAGGCGGATGTGGGTCTCGCCATCGGCACCGGTACGGACATCGCCATCGAGGCGGCGGACGTGGTCCTGATGTCGGGCAGCCTGCAGGGCGTGCCGAATGCGATCGCCTTGTCGAAGGCGACGATCGGCAACATCCGGCAGAACCTGTTCTGGGCGTTTGCCTACAACACGGCTCTGATCCCGGTCGCGGCGGGCCTGCTCTATCCGGCCTACGGCATCCTGCTGTCGCCTGTCTTCGCCGCGGGCGCCATGGCCCTGTCGAGCGTGTTCGTGCTCGGCAATGCACTGCGGTTGCGCACGTTCAAGGTGGCGAACTGACAAACGGCGGCGGCCGACCCTATATCCAGGTCGGCTGCCGCGCCATTTTTTGGGAGACTACGGATGAACATAGGACAGGCATCGAAAGCATCGGGCGTTTCGGCCAAGATGATTCGCTACTACGAGCAGACTGGTCTCATTCCGGCTGCGGACCGAAAGCCTTCTGGCTACCGCGATTATTCGGACACCGAAGTCCACATGCTGCGCTTCATTCGCCGCGCGCGCGATCTCGGCTTTTCGGTTGCCGAGATCAGCGATCTTCTGGGCCTATGGCGTGACGACAGCCGGCAGAGCGCCGAGGTCAAGCGCTTGGCGCAGGGCCACATCGACGAACTGCAAAAGAAGATCAAAGGTCTTCAGGACATGGCCAATACGCTGACAACGCTGGTCAACGCCTGCCACGGCGACCACCGCCCCCATTGCCCAATCCTGCAAAGGCTCGAAACGGATCTGGTCGATGAGGATCTTTCGATCCACTCCCGTCCCGGCGCAATCGTACGCCCGCTGCAATGAGGGAAGGAAGTCCGACCCTATTCGGTGGTCCGGTTCAAATCCAATCCATGGCCCGGAGTGGCGGACGCGCGCGGCGCAAAGGTTGAACAGCGCGCGGCCATGGCCATCGGACCGAACTTACAGACCGTTCTTTTCGCGCCACTGCGCGTAGTCAGCCTGGGCCTTTTCGCTGGTTGGCGGGTAGAGGCCGATAATGCGCGCACCATCCTCGACCTGTTCGAGCACGAAAGCCTCGAACTGCTCCATGCCGGTGCATTCGTTCGCGATCTCATCGGCCAGATGGGCTGGAATAACCATCACGCCATCGCCGTCACCAACCAGAACATCGCCGGGGAACACCGCCGCGTCACCGCAGGCGATCGGGACATTGATGTCCAGCGCCTCGTGAAGCGTCAGGTTGGTTGGCGCGCTGGGGCGCTGGTGATAGGCCGGCATGTCGAGCTTGCCGATCCCCTCCGCATCGCGAAAACCGCCATCCGTCACGACGCCGGCGCAGCCGCGCTTTGCCAGCCGCGTGATCAGGATCGAACCGGCGGAAGCGGCACGCGCATCCTTGCGGCTGTCCATCACCAGCACGTGGCCGGGAGGACAGGTCTCCATCGCCACGCGCTGCGGGTGGTCGGCGTTGCGGAAGACCTCCATCGGGTTGCGATCTTCGCGCGCCGGAATGTAGCGCAGCGTGAAAGCCTGGCCGACCATGTTCTGGCCCTTCCAGCTGACGGGGGTGACGCCCTGGATGAACTGGTTGCGCAGGCCGCGCTTGAACAAGGCGCTGGCAACGGAAGCGGTCGAAACCTTCGACAGCTTGGCACGCGTCTCGTCGGATAGGATGTAGTCGCTCATCTCTTTCACTGTCTCTTGCTCGCGCTAATAAATAACCGGCTCGTCCACAGGGCGTCCGTGTTCAGTGCGAAGGAAGTCGAAGTCGCAACCCTTGTCGGCCTGCTCGATATGCTTGGAGAACATCAGGCCATAGCCGCGTTCGTAATGAGGCGTGGGCGCAACCCAGTCCTCGCGACGCTGGGCAAGCTCCTCGTCGCTGACAAGCATCTGAAGTCTGCGCGCCGGGATGTCGAGTTCTACCAGGTCCCCGGTTTTCAACAGGGCGAGCGGGCCGCCGACAAAGGATTCGGGCGCGATATGCAGGACGCAGGCCCCGAACGACGTGCCGGACATGCGCGCGTCCGAGAGGCGGACCATGTCGCGCAGGCCAAGCTTGAGCAGCGCCTTCGGCATCGGGATCATGCCCCATTCGGGCATGCCCGGACCACCCTGCGGCCCTGCATTGCGAAGCACCAGCACTGTGTCGGGCGTCATCGGGTAGTCCGGATCGTCGATGATCTTCTTGATTTCCGGATAGCTGTCGGCGACCAGCGCCGGGCCTACATGCTTGTGAAACTTGGGGTCGCATGCGGCAGGCTTGATGACCGCTCCATCCGGACAGAGATTGCCCTTGAGCACGGCAAGCGAGCCCTCGTGATAGACCGGGTTGGAAAGCGGCCGGATCACATCGTCGTTGAATATCTTCACGTCCTCGAGGCCCTCGACCAGCGGCCTGCCGGTCACCGTGATGGCCGACGGATCCAGCTTGTCGCCGAGTTGCTTCATCAGCGCGCGAATGCCGCCTGCGTAGAAGAAATCTTCCATCAGATACTGCGTGCCGGACGGCCGGATGTTGGCGAGCACGGGCGTGGTGCGGCCGATCCGGTCGAGGTCGTCCAGTTCGAGCGGAATGCCGGCACGACGCGCCATTGCGATCAGATGGATGATCGCGTTGGTCGAGCAGCCGGTCGCCATGGCGACGGTGACGGCGTTCTCGACGGCGACCGGCGTGATGATCTTTTCCGGCGTCAGGTCTTCCCACACCATCTCGACGGCGCGCCTGCCGCACTGGGTGGACATGCGCTGGTGGTTGGCGTCGGCCGCGGGGATCGACGACGCGCCCGGCAACGACAGGCCCATCGCCTCAGCGATCGCGGTCATCGTGCTGGCCGTGCCCATGGTCATGCAATGGCCGTAGGAACGGGCGATGCCCGCTTCCATGCCCATCCATTCTTCCTTGGTGATGGTGCCGGCGCGCCGCTCGTCCCAGTATTTGAACATATCCGTGCCGGAGCCGAGATACTTGCCGGCATAGTTGCCGCGCAGCATGGGCCCGGCCGGCAGGAAGACGAATGGCAGGCCCATGGAGATCGCGCCCATGATGAGCGCCGGGGTGGTCTTGTCGCAGCCGCCCATCAGCACCGCGCCATCGACCGGATGCGAGCGCAGAAGTTCCTCGGTCTCCATCGCCAGCATGTTGCGGTAGAGCATGGTGGTCGGCTTGACCCAGCTTTCCGAGAGCGACATGGCGGGCAGTTCGACCGGGAAGCCGCCTGCCTGAAGGATGCCCCGCTTCACCCACTCCACGCGATCCTTGAAATGGGCATGACAAGGCTGTGCGTCCGACCACGTGTTGATGATGGCAATGACCGGCTTTTCTTCCCAGTCGGCGGGATCATAGCCCATCTGCATCGTGCGTGAGCGGTGTCCCGATGACCGCTGGTCGTCCGGCGCGAACCAGCGCGAGGAGCGGAGTTGGTCATAGGTTTTGCGGGTCATCTTCTCTGCCTCGTACAGGTGGATAGGGCATGGCGCGGATGGTCATTGTACCGGCCAGCCTGTCGCCGGGCGCGAGCCGATGCATGGCGTTCGCGCCGCCGAGTTGGGGACGGTTGATCGCGTCGGGAGCGTGGCTCACCGGTTCGGCGCAAAGGACGGCGCGGTCGTCGGGGACAAAGACATGGAGATGGCGGAACGCGCCGTCGGCCGTGATCTCGATGGCAATGTCGTCTTCCGGGCGCGCGAGCCGTGCGCGATGCGGTTCCCAGCCGTCCATAAAGCCGTCGAACCAAGGGAAAGCGCCAAGGGGTGCGGGTGTGTCGGCATCGAAAGCGGGTTCGGCGCGGGATGGCATGGACGGCAGGCCGCGCGCATCCCGCCCCATCACGCCGCGCGAGGCAAAGGTCAGCGTCGTGCGCGGGGACTTGGGGAACCACGGGTGAAGGCCGATGCCGAACGGCATGGCGCGCGAGCCATCATTGCGCACGAAAAGCGAAATGTTGAGCCCCTCCTCGGAAAGGCCGATCTCCTGCCGGGCGTGATAGCGATACGGGTTATCCGCGCGCTCGAAATCCTGTTCGAGGATCAGCGTGGCAACGTCCTGCGCTGTCACGCGCCACGGGTTGTCGCGCCCGAAACCATGGATCGCCATCGCCTCGGCGGGATGATTGACCGGCAGCGCGTAATCGCGCCCTTCGAAGCTGAAACGACCGTCCGCGATGCGGTTGGCGAACGGGACCATCGCGAAGCATCCGGCCTTTAAGCGAGACAGCGTTTCGGTCATCGGCTCCAGAATGGCGACATTCGCACCGGCTGGCGAGCGCCACTCGGCTGACAGAATGGCCCCGCCCTGCGCGGGGTCCACCACAGCGTTGTAATTGCCAGCTTTCAGCGCGACCGTCATGGCTAAGCATCGCCCCGCGTATAGTCATGTGCGGTGAAGCTGCCACCCTGAAAACGCCGCGCCACGGGATCGCCCTGGTCCGGCAGCGGCGCGAAATGCTCGGCATCGTCCTGCGGGACATAGCCGATGCGCGCGGCGTCATCGTCGCCCCACCACGATTGCCGGTTGGCCGAAACGCCCCACACGATTGCATGGCCTGTGGCTTTGGTCTCCAGCGCCGCGACGATGAGGCGTTCGAAATCGTCATGCGACAGCCATGTCGACAGGTGACGCGCTTCGGTCGGCTGCGGAAGGCAGGAGCCGATGCGCATATGAACACTTTCCAGCCCATGCTTGTCGAACATCATGCGGGCGAGCAATTCGCCATAGGCTTTCGAGAGACCATAATAGCCGTCGGGTCGCATCGGGTCGCGGACCGACAGTTTTTCGCCCCGCTCGTAAAAGCCGATGGCGTGATTGGAGCTGGCAAAGACGATGCGCTGGCGATCCTGTCGCGCTGCCTCGAACAGATGCGTAAGGCCAAGGATGTTGGCGTCGATGACGGATCGAAAGGGCTTTTCGACGCTAATACCGCCCAAATGGATAATCTGGTGGGTGCCCTGCACCAAATCATGGACAGCGGCTTCATCCAGCAGATCCACCGGCACGAATTCCGCGCCTTCCGGCAGCGGGTCGGGAAAGGCCACGATGTCGGATAGGCGCAGCGCGTAGCCCTTTCGCGCGAGACGCGAGGCCAGCATTCGGCCCAGCGTGCCGGAAGCGCCGGTGAGAAGGACGGGACGCGTCATCTCATCGACCCTTTACAGGCGCGCCTGTCAGGGGCAGGTCGCCCACCAGCAATGTGGCGGATCGGCCCCATCACGATACCCGAGTCGTGTGGCGGATCACGTCGGGATGCTTGAGCACGAAGTCGGACAACTCCAGGCCGAGGCCGGCGCCCTCGAAGGGATAGATTTCGCCGTTCTCGATGCGCGGCATCACCGTGACCAGATCGCGATACCACGAGGTGTAATAGGCGCGGACGGACTCCTGATAGATCGCATTGGGCAGGTTGAGCGACAAGTGGATAGAAGCCGCGAAGACCACGGGCCCCGTGCAGTCATGCGGCGCTACCGGGCGCTGGAATGTCTCCGCCATCGTGGCGATCTTCTTCGCCTCCGACAGGCCGCCGCACCAAGACACGTCGAGCATCACATAATCCGTGGCATCCGCCTTGAGCACGTCGAGGAACTGAGAACGCGTCGCCAGCGTCTCGCTGGCGCAGACCGGAATGCCGGCCTGGCGGGCATAGATCGCCAGCGACTGCGGGTTGACCATCTTGATCGGGTCTTCGGCCCAGAAAGGGTTGAACTGGCGCAACGCCCGCGCAATCGACAAGGCCGATGTCAGGTCCCACATCGAGTGTAGCTCGACCATGACTTCCATCTTGTCGCCGACGGCGTCGCGGATCTGGCGGAACGGCACCAGCGCCTTGTCGAGATCGGTCGTGTGGATGAAATTGCCGCCATTCGCCACGGCGAACGGATCGAACGGCCAGATCTTCATCGCCGTGATGCCTTCGGACAGAAGGCTTTCGGCAAGAGCGCCGGCATCCTTGTGGAAGGCCATTTGGTCTTCGTATGGTCCTTCCTTGGCATCGTCGCCATCGCCGATGTAACGCCGCGCGCCGCTCTTGTTGTAGGTGTAGCCGGCGCAGGTGTTGTAGGTGCGGATCGACGGCCGCGACAGGCCGCCGAGAAGCTGGTGGATCGGTTGGTTCACAGCCTTGCCGAAGATGTCCCACAGCGCGACGTCGATGGCCGATGCCGCGCGGATTTCGACACCCGACGAGCGGAAGCCGACATAGGGCGACAGGAGCAGGCTGGAGATGCGGTCGATCTCCAGCGGGTTCTTGCCGATGAGCTGCGGCGCGATATCGCTGTGGATGTAGGCAGCCACCGCGTTGGCGCCGCGGAAAGTTTCGCCCAGCCCGACAATGCCTTCATCGGTATGCACCAGCACCCAGAGGATGTTGTTGAGGTGTGGCAACTGGATGGTTTCGATGGCTTCGATCTTCATGGACTTTTCCAGGGCATTGCAGGGAGGGGCGGCCTAAGCCGCCCCTGTGACGGCATCAGTGGGTCGATGCCTCTGACCGGCCGCGAGCGACGATCTGCGTCGGGTTCACGAAGCGGAGCGCGATCAGCAGCCAGACCAGCGAGGTCACCATGTAGATCACCGCCATCGCGTCGATGGACTGCACCGATCGGACGCCTGCGGCGAAGACGGAGTAGTAGAGCGCGACAACAAGGGTCTGGCTGGTTGGGCCTGCGGTGAGGAAGGTGAGCTCGAACATCGCGACGGTGCGAACCAGAACCAGCAGCATCGAGGCAAGCATGCCGGGCAGCAGCATGGGCAGCAGCACGTGACGGAAAAGCTGGAACGTCCCGGCGCCGAAAACGCGCGCCGCTGCCTCCACCTTTGGGTCGATCTGCTCGATGAACGGGATCATGACCAGGATCACGAAGGGTACGGTCGGCACGAGATTGGCCAGCACCACGCCCCAGAACGTACCGCCGACGCCGGCCATGTAGAGCACGGTGGCGAGCGGAATGCCGAAGGTGATCGGCGGAACGAGCAGCGGCAGAAGGAAGATCAGCAGGACAAGCTTCTTGCCGGGAAAGTTGCGCCGCGCCATCGCATAGGCCGCCGTCACCCCCAGAAGACCCGACAGGATCACGACCGTAAAGACGATCTGGAAGGTAACCAGCAGCACATGATCGAGCTGGAACTCGGCCCAGGCGGCTGCATACCAGCGGATCGTGAAGGCATCCGGCAACCATGTGCGCAGCCAGCGCGTGCCGAAGGAAGAGACCACCACGGCCGCGATGACGGCGATGACGTTGAGGACGAAAAGGCCGGTGACGGCCCAGACGACCATGATCCAGAGTCTGGAAAGCAGAGATGTATCGCGAACCATGTGTCAGCCTTTCCCGCCGGCGGTCGAGCCGCGATAGAACATTGAGCGCACGCCAAGGAGACCGGCCACCACGACGAGCTGAACCGCGGCCATGATCATGGCAATCGCCGAAGCCTTGGAGGCGTTGTATTCCTCGAATGCCGCTTGCGCGGCGGCGATGGAAATGACCCGTGTCGGCCCGGAAGGCGCCCCGAGCAGCACCGCGGATGGGAACACCGAGAAGGCCTGCACGAAGGTGAGACACGCAGCGACCACAAGGCCGGGAATCAGAAGCGGCAACATCACATAGCGGAAGCGCTGCCAGCTATTGGCGCCGTGCGTCGCCGCGGCGCGCTCAAGCGCCGGATCGATGCCGCTGATGTAGGAGAGCGTCAGCAGGAAGGTGAACGGGAACACCGTGATGATCAGCGAGACGAAGACGCCCCAATAGTTGTTCGTCAGCCGGAGCGGGCTGTCTATGAGACCGATGGTGATCAGCGTCCGGTTGAACCAGCCCTGTGCGCCCAGATAGTTCAGCAGGCCCTCCGCCACGAGGACCGTGCCGAGCGTGATGGGCAAGACGAGAAGGGTAGTGAGCAGCCTCTGGCGCTGGAGCAGGCGCACACGCAGGGCAATCGGAACCGCCAGCACGCCGCTGATGAGCGTCACCGGAACGGCGAGCCAGAGCGTCGCACCGATCGTGTTGTAGAGATATGGATCCGAGAAGAACTGGCGATAGTTGGCGAACGCGTCGCCTTCGATCGGATTGAACGACAGCACCAGTCCGTAAAGGAAGGGGTAGACGAAGACACCGAGCACAAACAGAAATGCCGGCAGGATCAGCAGTGTGACGCCGTCGATGCCCTGGTTCGCAAGCCGCTGGCGCAGGCTTGGCCGGTCCGGGGCCACGTCCTCGCGTTGGCGTGTGTGGATCGCCTGAACGGTCATGCTGCCCCCGCTTTCGCAAACACCAGCGCGCGTAGAGCGTCAATTTCCAGGCTGATGCGGCTGCCGAGTTCGACATTGCGAGGGCCGTGGAAGACGAGTTCCATGCCTGTATCGGTGCGGGCGGTGCCGACATGCTCGCGGCCGCGATATTCGATCGTCTCGACGACCGCCTGGATGGCGTTTCCGCCGGAAGCCCCCTCGACAACGTCGTCGCCACGGGCGGCGAGAACGGCTTCGTCGCCGGGCTTCAGGGCGTCCATGGCACGGCCGGTGAGTTCCCGTCCCTCGGTCGAGATCGTGGCAACGCCGTTCGCCACGCGGACCACTTTGCCGACGACCTTGTTGCGGAAGCCCATGAACTCGGCCACGTCGAGATAGAGCGGGCTTTCGTAAAGCTCGTGCGGCGTGCCGACCTGCCGAATGGATCCATCGCGCAAGACCACGATGCGGTCGGCGAGCGACAGCGCCTCGTCCTGATCGTGCGTGACATAGATGGTGGTCGCGCCAAGCTGGTTGTGGATGCGGCGGATCTCGGCGCGCATTTCCAGACGCAGCTTTGCGTCGAGGTTGGACAGCGGCTCATCCATGAGCACCAGCGGCGGCTCGATGACGATGGCGCGGGCAATGGCCACCCGCTGCTGCTGACCACCGGAAAGCTGGCCCGGAAGCTTGTCGGCCTGGCCCTGAAGACGAACGAGCGCGAGGGCCGCCTGGGCTCGGGTTTCGATTTCGGCGCGCGGCAGACCGCGCATTTTCAGGCCAAAGCCGACATTCTGCAGCACGGTCATATGCGGGAATAGCGCGTAGTTCTGAAACACCATGCCGAAGCCGCGATCTTCCGGCTTGAGCTGGTCGATGCGCTTGTCGTCGATGTAGATGCCGCCGCCGGTGGTGCCGAGCAGGCCGGCGATGCAGTTGAGCGCGGTCGACTTGCCGCAACCCGACGGGCCGAGCAGCGCGACGAACTCGCCTTTACCGATCACAAGCTCGATCTGGTTCAGCGCAGTGAAGCTCCCGAAAGCCCGGCTTACGCGGTCGAGACGCAGTTCTTTAAAGGATATAGAGGCGAGCGACATGCCGTTCTTCCGTCTGAAACTTAGGTGCAGGGAGTCGCTGCCGCAGACCACTGGGTCCGCGGCAGCGACAACGAAGGACTCCGCGGATCAACCGGCGGCGACTTCCTCGTCCCAGCGACGGAACGCCACCACGAGGGCTTTCGGCTCAAGCGGCAGCTCGATCGGATTGTTGGCGATCCAATCCGCGTATTCCGGACGGCCGAACTCGGCAATGATGTCCTGGCTCGCCTGAGGCGCCATGGTCAGCGGAACGTCCTTGACCGCCGGGCCGGGATAGAAATAGCCGGCGTCATACGAGTAGGCCTGCTGTTCCGGCTGAAGCGCGAACTTGATGAATTCAAGCAGCACGGCGACCTTTTCTTCCGAAACACCCTTCGGGATCGCGAAATAGTGCGCGTCGCAAACCCAGTGGAAGCCATCCAGCTTGCCGACAGCCGCTTCCTTCGGCACGACGCCGAGGGCGCGCGGATTAATGTCCCAACCGGTGGTCGTGACGGTCATGTCACGCGTGCCTTCGCCGAATTCCTTCATCAGCGCGCCGGTGCCTGCCGGGTAGTATTCGATCTGCTTGTGCAGTTCCTTCAGGTACGCCCAGGTCTTGTCCCAGCCCTTGGCCGGGTCCTTGGGATCGGAGTCGCCAAGCAGATAAGGCAGGCCCATCAGGAACGTACGGCCGGGGCCGGAGTTCGCGGGACGTGCGTAGATGAACTTGTTCGGGTTCTGGCGCGCCCAGTCCAGCAGTTCCTGGGCCGTCTTCGGCACGTTCGGCACGCGCTCCGGCATGTATTCGAGCAACGGGCCCGATGGATAATAGGAGACGACGACGCCCTTGCCCTGCCCCTGTTCCTGCATGCGCCATGCCGGGTCCAGATAGATGTCCTGCAATTTGGGCAGGCCGTTTTCAGGCAGCGCGATGATGTCGGTCCAGATGTCTTCAGCCAGACCGGCAGACAGTGCGTCCGGGCCGATGATGACCATGTCGATATCGACACGATTGGCGCGCTGCTGGGCGCGGATCTTGCCCGGAAGCTCCGGCGACGGGGCCTTGTTAAAGGTAAAGCGCGATACGAGATTGCCGTTCTTCGCCGCGAAATTGTCGAAGATGGGCTGCGTCAGGGCGAGATTGCCGGCAGCGTCGATGACGTTGAGAGCGACCGGTGATGTCGGAAGCTTTCCCTGTGCAAACGCGCCGCGAGGCATGATGAGACCGGCGCCTGCCGCCATGCCCGCTCCGGCCATGAAGCGGCGACGTGAAACCTTATTGAACATGACTTGCTCCTCCCAGTGGTTGTCATGAACGCCACGCGCCTCCTCCCTGAGCCGCGTGACGCAACCCGTCAGGCCAGTACGGCCTCCTTCCAGCTTTCCAGAATGCCGCCGAGCGCCTGGCGATCGGCTTCCTCGAGTTCCGGCAGGCCAGGCAAGCGAACCGCCCCGACCTCTGCGCCGCGAAGGCGCAATGCCTCCTTCACGACGGTGACGTTTGCGCCGTTGCGATGCTTGGTGCGCATGTTCTCGAACGGCGCGATGAGATCCGTGTAGTCGCGCGCCTTTGCATAATCGCCCGCCTCAAGCGCGCGCCACACCGCCAACGAGAGTTCCGGCGCGACATTGACGAGGCCTGAGGTGAAACCCTTTCCGCCCAGCGCGTAGAACGGCAGCGCCCAGCTTTCAGCGAGACCGCAGATCCAGGTCGCGTCCGTACCCTTGGTGGCGCGTACGCATTCCGCGAAAAGCATGGTGTTGGTGGACGCAAACTTGACGCCCGCGACAGCCGGATGGCTTGCAAGACGCACCATTTCATCCAGCGGGATAAGGTCCGAGCGGACATAGGCAACGAGGGGAAGATCGACCGCCTCCGCAATGGCGATGAAGTAGTCGACCTGCGAGTGCGGTGCTGCGAACGGATCGAGCGGATGGTGGATCATCACGCCGTCGACGCCCGCTGCTTTGCCGGCCTTTGCCACCGTGATCGCCTCGCGTACCGAGCGACCGGCTCCGGCCGTCACCACAGTGCGACCATCGACGGCTGCGACTGCGATTGCCTGCAGGCGGATAACCTCGTCCGTGGTCATGCTGTAGAATTCGCCGGTATTGCCTCCCGTCACGATATTGTGGACGCCGGCAGCGGCGATGTCGGACACGATACGGCCCGTAAGCTTCGGCTCGATCTCTCCGCGATCGTCATAAGCGGTGACGTGCACGCCCGATATGCCGTGCAAGACGCGGCGGTAATCCTCAAATTTCATTGTGCTTTTCCCCGTAAGCCAATCAAAAGACCAGCTCGATATGCGTTTTTCCCGCATCCACGATGTGCTGGCGCATCAGCCGTTCGGCCTCATCCTCGTTGCGCGCAACAATGGCTTCCATGATGGCTTCATGCTCGTGAAACGAAACCCGGCGAACCTCTTCGCGCGATAGAACCGTGACACGGGCGGCGTGATCATATGTCCGCTGCGCGTTCTGAAGCCGGCGTAGATAATCGCAGCCCGATGCTTCGTGAATCCCGTCATGGAACTCTTCGTTCAGCGCGATGAGCTGCTCGACGTTTCCAGATTCCAGCACGACGCGCATCTTCTCGACCACCGCCCGCAGCCGGGCGAATGCCGCCTCCGGCGCATGCTTGGCGGCCTGCCGCGCGATGATGCTTTCGAGGGCTGCCCGGGCCAGCGTCATTTCCTCCGCCTGCCGGGCGGAAAAAGTCACGTAGCTGCCGCGGCGAGGCTCTGTTCGAACGAGACCTTCGGCCTCGAGCTGGCGCAACGCTTCTTTCAAAGGGCTGGTGCTGGTTCCGAGATCAGCGGCGAGCTGACGCTCGTTCATCTTCGTCCCCGTCTTCAGACGACCGGAGATGATGGCCTGGCGGAGTTCGTCATGGATATGCTCGCGCAGGCTGCGCATGCGGATCGGTTCGAGAACACGCTCGCTGCGCTGCTCTCCATCATCCGCGACGTGACCGTCCATTCCATCTCCTCCCGAGGCTGGTCAGGATTTGTAACCTCTGAAATCTGATACGTCAAATCGTGATGTATCAGATTTCAAGAACGGTTCAGGAACGGCAGATCAAGCAGGCGCTTGGCGTGGCCATCGCTGCGAACGGGCGGCGGGAAGAGATCGGGCAGCGCAATATCGGCAGGCCAGCGATAGCCGGGCATGCGGTCTCGGCCGAATGGCTTGAATGTGCAGGCGACTGCCGACGCCATGCTCAGCGCATTGGCCTCGTCAAGATCGCGCCGTTGCCGGTCTCGCTATTTTACGGACCGGATTGAGGCAAGTGGCTGGCTGACGAGCACGGCGGCGATGATCACGACGCCCTTGATGCCCATCTGCGTGTACTGATCGATGCCGTTCAGATTGAGCCCGTTGTCGAGCAGCGCGATGATCAGGACGCCAATCAGCGTCCTTTGCACGCCACCAATGCCTCCGGCAAGCGAGGTGCCGCCGATGACGATGGCGCCCAGGCTGTTGAGCAGCAGGTCGCTTCCCAGCGTCGGCCCGGCCGCGCTCAGTCGCGCCGCCGCAAGCGATCCGGCAATGCCGGCAAGGGCGCCCGAAAGGATGAATGCATAGATCTTGTAACGACGGACCGGCACGCCCGCGATGCGGGCGACGCTCTCGCCAGCGCCGATCGTGAAGACATAGCGGCCAAAACGGGTCTGCATCGCCACGACCACCAGGACGGCCCAAAGCACCAACGCGATCAGCGCGATATTCGGCAGGCGCGGGATCCACTGGCCGATTGCCAGCGTCTCGAAGGCGGCTGAATCATAGGCGATGGCGCGACCATCCAGCAGTCGTAGCGCCAGCCCGCTGAAGATCGACATTGTGCCGAGCGTGACGACAAAGGACGGGATGCGGCCAAAGGCGAAGACCAGTCCGTTGACCAGGCCGAGGATGCCACCGAGGCCGAAGCCAACCAGCACCGCACCAGCGCCGATCGGCACGGCATTCAGGGTCAGGACGGATGCTGCGCCCGTCAGCAGCACGACCGCGCCGATAGACAGATCGATGCTGCCCATGACGACGATAAAGCTGGCGCCGAGGCAGGCGATCAGCAGCGTGCTCGCCTGGCCGGCAATGGCGGTGAAGTTGCGCGGCGTCAGGAAAGCATCGGAGGTGAGCCCGAAGACCACGATCAGAAGCAGCACCACGCCCACCGGCAATAGCGAGCGCCAGCGGGCCAGCAAGGAGGCTCGCGCGGCGCCGGATCGCGACGCATCGGGCGCATTGGCGAGCGTAGACATGATCAGGAAACCCTCTGCGAGGCGGATAGGGAAGAGGCCTGCGAACCGAGCATCAGGGCGACCAGCGCTTCCTCGGTCGGCTTCGTTTCGGCTGCGGCGTCGAGAGCCGCGACCTGCCGGCGATCGCGCAGAATGAAAATCCGGTCGGAAAGCCCGATCAGTTCGGCGAGATCGTCGGTGATCACAAGAATGGCGACACCGGCCGCCGCCAATCGCCGCAAAATGGCATAAATCTCCTCGCGCGCGCCGGCATCGACACCCCGCGTCGGATTGTCGAGAACGAGGAGTTTCGGCTGGCGCGCCGCCCAGCGGGCGATCACCACTTTCTGCTGATTGCCGCCGGAAAGCGTCTCAACCGCCCGCGCCGGGCCATCGGCGCGGATGCGCAGATCCTGGATGGCGCGCGTGGCGAGCGACGATTCCGCCTGCTTGCGCCAGAACCCGGCCCGCGTCGTCAATCGATCGCCGCTGGCGAGTCCGACATTCCAGGCGATCGATAGCGCCGGGATCACGCCCTCTGTCAGACGCTCCGCCGGGACATAGCCGACGCCGAGCGCCACCATGCTTTCGGGGCGGATCGAGGCGACGGGATCACCGTCAATGCGGATCGTGCCACTAGCCGGCGTCACCAGCCCTGCAACGGCACGACCAAGGCGAGTCTTTCCCGAATTCAACAAGCCGCCAATGCCGACGATCTCGCCGGGCTGCACGCTGAACGAAATGTCCTCGAAGGCACCCGCCAGGGACAGGCCCTCGGCCGCGAGCACCGGACGTGACGACACACCGGACGCGTCGACCGGGATCGGGCCTTGCTGCTGGCTGTAATAATCGACGCCGCGCGCGCGACCGACCATCAGGCGGTGCAACTGGTCCTCGTCCACCTCGGCCGGAAGACGGGACGCGACCAGCCTGCCGTCCTTCAGCACGTGAATGCTGTCGCTGATGGCCAAGACTTCGGTCAGCCGATGCGAGACGAACAGGATGGTTGCATGATGGCGAAGCCGGCGTACGAGGCGGAAGAATGCCGCCTCCTCTTCGCGCGCCAAAGCGGCGGTCGGCTCGTCGAGCAGCACGACAGGATCGGAGATTCCGAGCACGAGGCTCGGAAACAGGCAGGCGCGCGCGATTTCGAGGCTCTGTCGAACCGAGAAATCATAGCTGCCCGTCTCGCCTGTGACATCGACATCGAGTTCGGCGGCGTCGACGATGCGCCTTGCCGTGGCGATCATCGCGCCATGGCGGCGGAAGCCACCTCGCTCGAAGGCTCGCTCATGGCCGAGCAGAAGGTTCTCGTAAACCGGCAGCGCCGGGATCAGCGCCTGCTCCTGGAACACCCGCGAAACGCCTTGTTCCAGGGCATGGCGATAGGAACGCGGAGCATAGTCTTTTTCCCGCAGCCGGAGCGAACCGCGAGCCGGTTGCAGCAGGCCGGACAGGATGTTGAACAGGGTCGATTTCCCCGCGCCATTCTCGCCGACAATGCCCGCAATCGTGCCGCGCGGCACGGCGAACGAAATGGAATCCAGCACCCGCGTCGGCCCGAAATCATGCGTCAGTCCCAGCACTTCGATCGCGGGTGCGGAATTTTCGGGAACACCAAAAACGCCACCCGCGAGGGCGGATGGCGTTGTCTGGGCTGTCTTGAAAACGTCGAGCGTCACGATTTGACGTTCGGCGATGGACCGTCGAACTTGATCTTGTAGTGAGCGGCGTAGTCGGCGCGAACCGCCTCGGCTTCGCCATTGGTCCAGATCGCGGCGTAGCGTTCCGGCGCCTTCCAGTTGGCGGGCTTCGGAATGCCGGCCCATTCGGACTCGATGTCGATCGGGAAGATTTCCGCCTGCGGATCCCAGTCGTTTGGATGCTTGACCTTCGAGAGGCGCGCATAGTCGAACGGCGCGACACCATTATTGTCGACATAGCGCGCAATATAGCCGTCGACATTGTCCTTGGTCGTCGTCACCGAGCGCCAGTAAAGCAAGCGCTCGGCATCCTTGGGCTGATAGCCGTTCAGAACGTCATAGATGCGCGCCGTGAGCAGGCCGCCGAGATAGGCCGGCACATTGGCGCTGGTGGCGACGATCTTGCCCGAGCGGATGGCCCGAACGCCGGCATCGGTGCCGTCCGCGCCGCCGACGAAGACATCCTCGCCGGGCTTGCGGCCCGCCTCGTTCAAGGCTGCCAGAACGCCAGCCGCGACATCGTCGTTCTGGCCAATGACGCCGACCAGGTCGGGATGGCGCGACAGCAGGTCCTGCGTCGCCTTCTGCGAATCCTCGCGGTTCCACTTGCCGGGCAATTCGCCGACCAGTTCGATCGTCGGAAACGCCTTCAACGCGGCGTCGCGACCGCGCGAGCGGATCAGATCGGTCGAGTTGCCCTCGATGCCTGTGACGCCGACGACCTTGCCGCCACCGAACTTGGCGACAATCGCCTTGGCGACCTCGGTGGTGACAGCGCCATGGGCGGAAAGCTCCTCCGGCACGGCATAAAGCGTCCAGTAGTCGCCGGCGTCGAAAGGCGTGAACCAAGGCAGCGTGCCCCACGTGTTGGTCAGCCAGATCTTGTCGCGGTTGGCGGTCTCGGCGATGCGCTTGATCGCGCTCCCGTCGACAGCGTGCAAGATGATGCCGTTGGTGCCGGCCGCTGCCTGCTGTTCGAACTGGTTCAATTGCCGCAATGGATCCAACTCGCCATCGAACGACGCGTGCGAAAGCCCGAGCGCTTCGGCTGCCGCCACCGCGCCGACATCCGCACCGACCGAATATTCAAGCCGGCGCGTGATCTGCAGATGGGCCAGCTTGCCGCTCGTCGAGGCAAGCGCGACGTTGGGAAAGCCAAGGGCGCCGGCAGCGGTCGTTGCAATCGCGGCGGCCGAGGCAAAGGCGAGGAATTCGCGTCGCGACACGCCATGCGTATCGAGTTTGCCCATATGGCGATCGACGACCTTGCGGTTGGTGAAATCCGGGAACTTGCTTGGATCGATGCGTCTCATGGTGGAACTCGCGGGGGTTCGAAAGGGAGAGGACACGGAATCGCAGGCATGGCGGATCGATCGCCCAAGCGGGGCGTCGGCGCAGGCGAACCGGACGAAGGAGTTAGCGGGCGAAGAACTTCGCGTCGGGGATCACGCCGAGCGAAATGAAGATGCGGTTGGTGTGGTTGAACCAGGCGCTGGTTTCGACTGCTTCCACAATATCGGCGTCGTCGAGGCCGACGGCGCGCAGCGCCTCGAAATCAGCGGCTTCAATGGATTTCGGCTCGCGTGTTACCTTGAGCGCGAAGGCAGCGATGGCGTGCTCGCGGTCCGAGAGCGGCGCTAGGTGGTGATCGAGCGCAATCCGCCGCGCCCGGGCGTGGTCATCGATCAGGTCGCCGAGCGCGATGGTGTGATGGATCTCGCAGAGTCCGCAGCCATTCTCGGCCGAGACGATGACGGCGATCAATTCCCGCTCCTGCAGAGGCAATCGCGCTGTCTTGGCCGACGTGAAAAGGCTGCCGAAATAGCTGGCGAAGCGCCGTGCCGTATCCGGATTGACCGAAAGAGCTCGAATCCAATTCTCGCCGTGATTGGATTCGTTCAACTTAACGACGTCGCTTGGAAGGTCCATTACGTATATATTCTCAAGTCTGGAAATTTTTTTTTCATTAACGGGTTCGATCAGCGCAGATTTGGTCACACCTAATCTCCATCACGATGACATTCAAATGATTTATATTCCAATATCTAAGTTCATTATCGATCGAACCAACAGGAACTTTTGCCCAATTTTCAAATTCTCAAGGAAACATTCGTACTTCCGTTGCGCCCGCTGACGCCATATGCGGCGCGTTGCGACACCACCGCCCTGCGCGAGTTCGCTTCGTCACGTCGGGCTAATGCGCCGAGGGCGAGCGGGCGCCCTTCGACATCGCGGCGTTGCTTCCTCGGAGTTACAGAGCCGTCATTCATCGCTGCCGAGATGAACGATCGCTCTCAGCACGCGCTCCGGATCCAGCGCGTCAACCGCATGGGCGGTATCGATCCAGCGCACGCGGCGCCCCTTGTCGAGCAACAGCACGACCGGCATCGGCAAATTGTAACTTCCCTCGCCGTTCCAGATGTTGAGGCGCAGGCCATGATCCCGGACGATGCGCCGCAGCGGAACGGGCAGCTTGAAGCCACAGCCGAGCGAGCGCGTGAACCGACAGGCCTGATCGACAGCCACGGCGAAGCTCAAACCATTCCGATCCGATGTCTGACGCGCGAAGTGCGGTAGCTCGGGGGTCACGGCGACAAGTCTGACCGATGCGGCTTCGAACCTCGCCACCTCTGCCTGGAACGTCCGCAGCGCGATATTCGAGGCCCCCTCCCACCCGCCAGGATAGAAGATGAGGACGGCCCTTCGCCCCTGACAATGGGCATCGAGATCGATTGGCAGATCGTCCACCGAGTCGAGGAATGGCAGGTCCACGACCGTTCCTCGCGGCAACCAGCGTAGTGGCTCGAAGTCCTGCGATCGATCGGCAACGAAGGCGGCATAGGCGTGCTGGGCGACAACCTGATCGCCAGAGACGGTCGCCTGGTTGCTGCGAGGCTTCTCAGCATTGGGTTTGGCATGCATGGCGCAATCAGATCGTGATGAAAGGTGGTTGTCGAGGCAGCTTCCCTGGCAGAAAGCGAATTGAACGCGACATTTTTCTAATCGAACCGCTACTTCGCTCGATCTGTACTTTGCGAGTTTCCAGCGTGGGCAGCATATTCACTCACCTGTTGTACTTTCGAAGGCGAACGCGTTTGACGGATCATGACTGAGCTTTCAATCGTCGGAATCGCCGGAAATGTTACGAGACCCTCGCGGACTGCGGTGCTGGTCGGCGAGATTTTGAAGGTTCTCGAAGCGAGAACTGGCGCCAACACCCGGCTCATCGAGCTCGTCGACGCAGCGCCACTTGTCTTCGCCGCCCTGACACCGGATCGCCTCCAGGGCGAGGCCAAGGAACTGGTCCGCCTGATCGAGCGCGCTGACGTGCTCGTCGTCGGCACGCCAGTCTATCGCGCCGCCTATACCGGGGCGCTCAAGCATCTTCTGGACCTCGTGCACCACCACGCGCTGACCGGCGTTCCTGTTATATTGACCGCGACCGGTGGTACGCCGATGCATGCTCTTGTCATCGAGCACCACCTGCGGCCCCTGTTCGGCTTCTTCAAGGCGATGACCGTCCCGACAACGATATTCGCCGTCGAGAGCGATTTCAGCGACTACCGCATCGTCAACCCCATGATCACGGATCGCGTGGAGCAAGTGGCATCGGAAGCCGTCGGCGCGCTGCGCGCGCGATCCCTCCTCTCCTTCGATTCGTTCTCGAGCGCCGGACGCCTGCCCCTCGCTGTCGGATGACAGGCGCAACGCAGGCCAAACCTGAAGGATGGTTCAATGACGCGAGGCAATCCGCGGCTTTCGTCCGCCGCCGAGCCGATGCGTTTCGCCTACTGGGTGCCGGCGGTCAGCACAGGCTATCTGGCAAGCCGCATCGAACAGCGCTTCGGTTGGGACCTCGACTATAACGTCGAACTGGCGGAGATCGCGGAGGCTGCGGGTTTCGAATACGGCCTGACGGCGACCCGTTTCGTCTCGACGTTCCTCGACGAAGGTCAGCACGAGGCGGTAGCGCTGTCGCAGTTCATCCTGGCGCGGACCCGGCGGATCAAGATCATTTCGGCGGTGTTGACGGGCCTCTGGCATCCAGCCGTGATGGCCAAGATCGGCGCGACATCCGACGTGCTGTCCGGTGGCCGGTTCGCGATCAACATTGTGAGCGGTTGGGACAAGGCGCAGTTCGCCGCGATGGGCCAACCTTGGCTCGATCACGACGAGCGCTATCGCCGTTCCGAGGAATTCATCGAGATTCTCAAGGGCTGCTGGACGGGCGAGCCCTTCACGCACCATGGCGACCATTTTCAGATCGACGGTTTCCAGATGCGCCCGAAGCCACTCCAGGCGCCGCATCCGCCCATCTTCCAAGGCGGCTCCTCCACCGCGGCCCGGCGCATGGCCGGTCGGCATTCGGACTGGTACCTCACCAATGGCGGTTCGCCCGCCGATATCGCGCCACAGATCGCGGAGGTGCAGGCCCATGCCGCGGCGGCGGACCGCACCGTCCGTTTTGGCGTGAACGCCTTCGCCATTGCGCATGAGCGCCGCGAACAGGCGCTGGCGACCTATGACGAGATCATCCGCCTGGCCGATTGGGACGCAGTCCAGCGCTTCGCCGATGCGACGCGTGAAGCGGGGCGCAACACCAGCGATGGCGTGGGCAACTGGGCGAAGTCCAGCCTTGCCGACTTCGTGCAGGGCAATGACGGTTTCAAGACCGGCCTGATTGGCACACCTGAACACATCGCGCGACGCATCATGGCGCTGAAGCAGGTCGGCGTCGGCCTGATCCTGCTCGGTTTTCTGCACTTCAAGGAAGACATCGAGTTCTTCGGTCGCCGGGTCATCCCGCTGGTACGCGCGCTCGAAGGCGAGCAACCGCTCGTGGAGACCGAGCCCCCTGCCCCTGAGCAGGCCAAGGCCTGACTGATCCCATTGTTGCTGCGCTGCAATAAATTGGCTGCTGGATCGCCGGATTGCCGAATTTATTGTAGCTGAATCGCTATTGTTGGAAACCGCGCCCTTCAAACAGGAAAGGAAAGCTGGAAGCCTAGATGCACAAAAATGCATGAGGGCACCATGAGCGCAAAGATTGTCGGTGTATCGGGCAGCTTGTCCGAGAATTCGAAGACGAGACGATTGGTGTCGAACATCGTCGATCGGGTGTCTTCCAAGACGAGACTTGAATCCGAATTCATCGATATTATCGATCTGACGCCGGATATTGCGCTCGCCCGACGCCGCGATGGATTACCCCATCACCTCGACCGCGCATTGGCGGCTGTCGAGCAGGCCGACCTGCTTGTGGTGGGGTCGCCGGTCTACAAGGGATCCTATTCCGGCCTGTTCAAGCTCTTCTTCGACCTGATCGACGTCAAGGCGTTGGTGCGCAAGCCTATTGCGATCACCGCGACCGGTGGCGGCGATCGTCACGCGCTGGTCGTCGAACATCAGCTGCGGCCGTTGTTTGGCTTCTTCAACGCCTCGACCTTGCCGACGTCCTTCTATGCCAGCGATCGCGATCTGGTTGACGGAGAATTGCGGGATCCCGTCCTGATCCAGCGCCTCGACGCCCTGGTTGAGGAATCGATCCACGTTCTCGAGCGGCGGCTGGTTCACGCCTGAAGGCAACGCCCGCCCGCTTCCCCGCCCCGATCGCCTGGAGACGAACCATGTCCGTCAATTCCCCCGCAGCAGATGCCGGCACGCTCAACGCCAGCGGCGTCGATCTTCCATCGCGCCTCGGTCCAAGGCTGAAGTCGTTCGCCTATGCCGCCTTCGAGCGGTCGGCCGCCATCATCATCTTCCTGCTGCTGTGGGAGTTCGCGCCCCGTCTCGGCCTCATCAACCGGACGTTCCTGCCGCCCTTCTCCGAGGTCGTGGTGGCGGGATATCAGTTCGCGGCGAGCGGCGATCTCTGGCCGCATGTCTGGGTCAGCGTGCTGCGGGCGCTCGGCGGCTTCGGGCTCGGCGTGGTCACGGCGGTTCCGCTCGGCATCCTGCTGGGCTGGTATAAGGGCGTGGACCGCTTTCTCAACCCGCTGCTGCAACTGCTGCGTCAAACCAATCCGGTCTCGCTATTCCCCGTCTTCATCCTGTTTTTCGGCATCGGCTATCTGACCAAGGTGGCGATCATCTACTGGGTAGTGGTCTGGCCGATCCTGCTCGGCACCATTAGCGGCATCCGCTATGTCGATCCGGCCTTGGTCAAATACGCCCGCTCGGTCGGGCTCAATGACCGGCAATTGTTCGTGCGGGTCGTCATTCCCTCGTCGATCCCGTCGCTGATAACCGGCATGCGCCTGGCGGTGACCTATTCGTTCCTGATGCTGGTCGTCTCCGAGATGGTCGGCGCCAATAGCGGGCTCGGCTATCTGGTCGTCAACTCGCAATATCTGATGAGTATCCACCTGCTCTATGTCGGCGTGATCATCCTGGCGTTGCTTGGAATTCTCGCCAATTACGCCCTCGTCCGGCTCGAGCAGTGGCTGACCTCCTGGAAGGTCGACGTCAACGCCTGAGGGCCGCGCCCCGCTCTCCACGACATCCTGAACCGCGTCTGCCGACGGGACCTCGTTCCCGTCGACGGCAGAGCCTTGCCAACGCTTCCCCGACAACAACGGCACAACTGAAAGGTCGATCATGATTGCAAACTTCCCCCGAACGGGGCCTCTCCTCCGCGTCGCTCGTGGCGCCGCCGCGGCCATCGCACTGGCTGGCATCCTCGCTGGTTCGCTGCCGGCGACAGCGGAGGAGCTGACGGAAATCAAGCTGATCTCCTCCCCCACCCTGCCCTGGACGGTCGGTTGGGAACTGCTCGCCATCGCCGAGCAGAAGGGCTTCTTCAAGGAGGAAGGCCTGAAGCCGGTCTGGGTGCCGCTACCGCCCGAGCAGTACACCACCGCGATCGACGCCGGCATCACCGACTTCGCCGCCTATGCCGACTATGCCTATTTCATCAACGTCAAGGACAAGGGCCTCGACGTGAAGGAGGTCGCGGCGACCTCGCTGCTGATCGACCCCGCCATCGGTGGCGACGGCCTTTTCGTGCCCGAGAACAGCCCGATCAAGTCCGCCGAGGATCTCAAGGGCAAGACGATCGGCATGACCAACCTCTCGTGGTCGAGCGCCTGGTTCACACTCGACTATCTGGGCTCCAAGGGCATCACCAAGGATGACGTGACCTATCTCGCCGTGCCGCCGGGACAGCAGGAGCAACTGCTGCTGCGCGGCGACATCGACGCGCTCTATGCCTTCGGTCCGCTCGATGCGCAGCTGAAGAAAAAGGGAGGCTACCGCCAGTTGTTCAAACTGTCCGATCTCTCCGGCCGGCGCATCGTCCGCGGAGGGACCATGGCCAAGACGGACTTCATCGAAAAGAACCCCGACATCGTCCGCAAATATGTCGCCGCCGTCGCCAAGGCTGCTGACTGGGCCAATGCAAACCCGGCCGAGGCCGTGCAGGTCCAGATCGACCTCGGCCATGTCGATCCCGAGCTGGCTCCGTGGATCTACACCAATGACGGCAAGGGCGACTACTCGGTGCTGCGCTGGGCTGAGCATGCCTTGCAGAACGAAGAGGACATCCAGTTCTGGCTGAGCCTCGACGAGCGCCAGGGCATCGTCCCGGCCGGCAAGCACAAGGTCGCAGATCTCTACACCAACGAGTTCAACCCGCACGCGAAACCGACCAACTGAGGTCGCGCGACGCCGGCTCGGGCCGGCGTCGCTCTCTTCGCAGGAACCCAGCCGGGAGGCCGCCATGAGCAGCACGATTACCTTTGAGAATGTCAGCAAGGACTTCGCCATCCAGAAGCGATATCGTGCGGATGGCGTCTCCTCCGTCTTCACGGCGCTGTCGGACATCAATCTCTCCATCAAGTCCCGCGAATTCTTCGTGCTCGTCGGGCCCAGCGGCTCGGGAAAATCGACCCTGCTCGATCTCGCCGCCGGGCTGTCGAAGCCGACAAGCGGCCGCATCCTGATCGACGGCAAGCCCGTGACCGGCCCGGCGCTCGATCGCGGCGTCGTGTTTCAGCAATACGCGCTGTTCCCCTGGAAGACGGCGCTCGGCAATGTCGAATTCGGGCTCGAGGCCAAGGGCATCCCGAAGAAGCAGCGCGGGCCGATCGCGCGCGATTTCCTCAACCTCGTCGGCCTCTCAGGCTTCGAGGATCGTCACCCGCATGAGCTTTCCGGCGGCATGAAGCAGCGGGTCGCCATCGCCCGCGCTCTCGCCTACGACCCGGGCGTCCTGCTCATGGACGAGCCCTTCGCCGCCCTCGACGCGCAGACCCGCGAGACATTGCAGGATGAACTGCTGCGGATCTGGGAAGTGTCCGGCAAGACCATCGTCTTCATCACCCATGGAATCGAGGAAGCCGTCTATCTCGGGCAGCGCGTCGCCGTGCTGACCTCGCGGCCTGGCCGCGTCAAGGCGATCGTTGACATCCCGCTCGAAGCGCGCCGCGACGGCGACATTCGCTCGGCCCCCGAATTCGCTGAATTGCGTCACCGCGTCTGGTCGCTCCTGCACGAGGAAGTGCAGCGCGCGGAACGCCTCGAATTCGAGGACAGCCTCGGCCGCCCCGTCGGCAAGGCCGCCGGCTGAGCCCCACCCGCTTCAACAGACGCAGGACATCATGACCAAGCAACTTCATCTCGCAGGCTTTCTCTGGGCGTCCCAACTGACCCACAGCCATGCCGCCTGGCGCCATCCGCGCTCGGACAAGGGCTTCCTGACGCCGGAATATTACCAGCACCTCGCCCGTGTCGCCGAAAGCGGGCGGTTCGATTTCGTCTTCTTCGCGGACCTGCTCGCGATACCTGGCCGCTACGGCAACGATATCCGCGAACCGCTGCGGCGCGGCGTCCAGGCCGTCGCCACCCTCGATCCGGCCTATGTCGTCGCCATCATGGCCGCGGCTACCGAGCATCTGGGTCTTGGCCTCACGCGTTCGGCCACCTACTACCATCCCTTCGATGTCGCCCGGACCTTTGCAACGCTCGATCATCTTTCGCGCGGCCGCGTCGCCTGGAACATCGTCACCTCGCTCAGCCAGGCTGAGGCGCAGAACTTCGGCTTCGACGAACACCTCGATCACAATCTGCGCTACGAGCGCGCCGAGGAATTTGTCGAGGCGGCTTTCAAGCTCTGGGGCAGTTGGGATCACGACGCCCTCGTCCAGGACAAGGAAAGCGGCGTGTTCGCCGATCCCGACAAGGTGCGGGCAATCCATCATTCCGGCGAATGGTTCAAGACGCGAGGCCCGCTCAATGTGCCTCACTCGCCAGCCAGTCGGCCGGCCATCATGCAGGCGGGCGCCTCGGCCCGGGGAAGGGATTTCGCCGCCCGCTGGGCCGAGATCATCTTCGAGATCGACCCGACGCCGGAAGGCCGGCGCGCATATTATGCGGACATCAAGCAGCGGGCCGCCAAGTTTGGCCGCAACCCCGACGACATCAAGATCTTCCCGTCCTTCATCCCCTTCGTCGGGGAGACCGAGGCGATCGCGCGCGAAAAGCAGGCGTTCCACAACGAACTGGCAGACCCGGTCTCGGGACTGATCACGCTTTCGGCCCATACCGACCACGACTTCTCGCAGTACGAGCTGGACGAGCCGGTGAGCGATCTCGTGGTTCCGGGTTGCCAGGGCATCTTCGACGTGGCTCGCCGACTGAGCGCCAACGACAAGCTGACGCTGCGCGATATCGGCCGTCTTTATGCGCAAGGCGTGCTGCTGCCGCATATCGTCGGCACACCGAAGCAGATCGCCGACGAGATCGAGGCCAGCTTCGCCAATAGCGAGGCGGACGGATACATCATTTCCGCTGCTTACTCGCCCGGCGCCTTCGAGGAGTTCGTCACGCTGGTCGTGCCGGAACTGCAGCGCCGCGGTCTGTTCCGCAAGGAATATTCCGGCAAGACATTGCGCGACCATCTCGGCCTCGGACCCGCAAGCCTCGATCCGGCTCCCCGCTTTCAGGAGGCTGCGGAATGAGCCTGAGGCTCGCCGCATCCACGGACAATTCTGACGGCGACGCGACAGTCCCAGCCAGCAAGTCCGCGCCCCTCCTGATCGAGGCAACCCGCCTGGGCAAAGTCCTGGCGGCCGGAGCTTCGGCCCGCGACCTTGAACGTCGGCTGCCTCACGAGGAGGTGGCGGCGTTGAAGGCTTCCGGCCTCCTCGCGGCGCGCATTCCCGTCAAGCATGGCGGCCCGGGGCTCGACTGGCTCGACACCAGCCGCATTGTCCTGGCGCTATCGCGCGGCGATCCGAACATCGCGCAATCGATCCAGCCGCATTTGACGATCCTCGAACAGGTCGCCGCCGATGGTAGCGATCTCTTGCAACATCGGATCTTCACCTCGGTACTGGCAGGGAAACTCATAGCCAACGCCGCGGCGGAGCGCGGCGGCGCCTTCTATGGCGACATCGCCACACGATTGACGGCGGACCCGAAGGGCGGCTTCCGTCTCGACGGCCGCAAATACTACAGCACCGGCAGCCTGTTCGCCGACACGCTCTATGTCACCGCGCTCAACGAGGCCGGCAAGGTCGTTGCCGTGCTCTTTCCCCGCGATCGCGAGGGCGTCACGATCCTCGACGACTGGAACGGGCTGGGCCAGCGCACCAGCGCCAGCGGCACGGTGGAACTCGCCGCCGTTCGCGTGAGCGAGGACGAGATCATCCGACCGCCCTCCCCGACCGAGCGACGCTGGCATGTGCAGGCGGCGGCCCAGCTTATCCATGTCGCCATCGATAGCGGCATCGCCCTCGCCGCCCTCGACGATGCCATCCATCTCGCACGAAACCGGGGACGGACGCTGCGCGAGTCTGGTGTCGAGCGGGCTGTCGACGATCCTTATGTCCTGCAGACGATCGGCGAGCTTTCGGCTGCGGCCAGCGGCGCCGTGGCCATCCTGGAGCGCAGCGCCGGCTTCGTCGATCGCGCGGCCCGCGCCTTCTTCACCGGAACGGCGACCGGAGCCGATTTCGTCGCCGCCTCCATTGCCGTCGCCGAGGCCAAGATCGTCTCCACCGAGGCGGCGCTGCGCAATGGCGAAAAGCTCTTCCTCGTCGCCAACGCCTCCGGGACGGACCGCGCACTCAATCTCGACCGGCACTGGCGCAATGCCCGCACCCACACGACGCACGATCCCATTGCCTACAAATTCAAGTTCATTGGCGACTTTCTGCTCAACGGCCGGGCTCCGCCGTCGAGCGTCAAGATCTAGCAAGACGAGAAGCGAGGAATATCCTGATGACGAAGCGGCTCATCTTCAACGGCTTCTCGATGAATGTGGTCTCCCACATCTATCACGGTCTGTGGCGCCACCCCGAAAGCCGGCAGGTCGATTTCAATTCGCTGGACTATTGGGTCGATCTGGTTCGCACCTTCGAGCGCGGCAAGTTCGACAATTTCTTCCTGGCCGACGTGCTGGGCGTGGATCCGATCTACAAGGGCAGCTGGGACACCTATATCCGCGAGGCGGTACAGATCCCGGTCAATGATTCGTCGACGCTGGTTGGAGCGTTGATCCATGCCACCGAGCGGATCGGCCTCACCTTCACGTCCTCGATCCTGCAGGATCATCCATTCAGCTTTGCCCGCCGTGCTTCGACGCTGGATCATCTGAGCAAGGGCCGGATCGGCTGGAACATCGTCACCAGCGTCAGCCACAATGCCGCGCAGAATTTCGGCTTCGACCGCATCGTGCCGCATGAAGAGCGCTATGCCTGGGCGGCGGAGTATGTCGACATCGTCTACAAGCTCTGGGAGGGATCCTGGGATGACGATGCGGTGCGTGCCGACCGGGTGGCCAATATCTACGCCGACCCTTCGAAGATCCACCGCATCCACCACGAGAGCGCCCGCTACAAGGTACTGGGCCCGCATCTGACGGAACCGTCCGCCCAGCGCACTCCTGTCCTCTTCCAGGCCGGATCATCCCGGGCAGGCCGCGCCTTCGCCGCGCTGAATGCCGAAGGCACCTTCATCGTCAGCCTCAACCCCCAGGCAGCCCGGAAGCTGGTCGACAACGTGAACCAGCAGGTCGTCGCGGCGGGGCGGAAGGCGGGAGACCTCAAATACATCCAGGGCCTGTCCTTCGTCGTCGGCAGCACCGACGAGGAAGCGCAGCGAAAGGCGCGCGAACTCGACGAATATGCAAGCATCGATGGGTTGCTCGCTCATATCAGCCGAGACCTCGGCATCGATCTCGGCCTGCTCGATCCCGACCGCCCCGTGGACGAGCTCGAGATCGAAGGGGTGCAAGGCTACATCCGCAATTTTGAAGAGGCCAACCCCGGCCGCCGAGCCCTCGTGCGCGATCTGGGCCACGCGCTAGCCTACAACACCCGCATTGTCGGATCGCCCGAAACGATTGCCGACGCCCTGACCGAATGGCGCGACGCGGGCATAGACGGCGTCAACCTGATCTACCAGACCGCGCCGGCAACCTTTGTCGACTTCGTCGACCACGTCACGCCGCTGCTGCAGGCACGTGGCCTGGCGCAGCGCGACTATGCTCCCGGAACGCTGCGCGAGCGGCTTTTCCCCGGCAGCGGGCCGCGTCTCAACGACCGCCACCCCGCCGCCCGCTTCCGTGGCGCCTTTTCCGGCAACGACACGCGGGCCGACCTCGCCCTTGCCGAAACCTGATCCCTGTCATCCCGGAGTTTCCCGTGCCCCATCCTGTGCCTGAAACCATCTCGCCCTTCTGGTTCCTGCCGACGCCCGGCGACAGCCGCTATCTCGGCACCTCGGAAGGCGCGCGGCCGGTCGATCTCGGCTACCTCAAGCAGCTGGCGATCGCTTCCGACACGCTGGGCTATGAGGGAGTGCTGATCCCGACGGGAATGAGCTGCGAGGACAGCTGGATCGTCGCCTCGATGCTCGCGCCCTTCACCGAGCGTTTGCGTTTCCTGGTCGCCGTGCGGCCGGGCCTGATCGCGCCGACGCTCGCCGCCCGCATGACGGCGACACTGGACCGGCTCTCCGGCGGGCGGCTTCTGGTCAATGTCGTCACCGGCGGCGATCCGGTCGAGAGCCGCGGCGACGGCGTGCATCTCGATCACGCCGAGCGCTACGCGATCACCGAGGAATTCCTCACCATCTACAAGGCCGTGCTTTCGGGCGAGACCGTTCGTTTCAAGGGCGAACACTTCGACATCGACGGCGCCCAGCTCCTGTTCCCGCCGCACCAGAAGCCGCATCCTCCGCTCTTCTTCGGCGGCTCCTCCGACGCCGCCATCGACGTCGCATCGCGCACGATCGACAAATACCTGACCTGGGGCGAGCCCCCGGCACAGGTGGCCGAGAAGATCGGCCGCGTCCGGGCGCGCGCCGAGGCGGAGGGGCGACAGGTGACCTTCGGCATCCGCCTGCACGTCATCGTGCGTGAAACCACGGCCGAGGCCTGGGCGGCGGCGGACAAGCTGATCAGCCGCCTGGATGAAGAGACCATCGCCAAGGCGCAGCAGGTGTTCGCCCGGATGGATTCGGTCGGCCAGGCCCGCATGGCGGCGCTGCATGGCGGCAAGCGCGACAAGCTCGAGGTCTCGCCAAATCTCTGGGCCGGGCTCGGGCTGGTGCGCGGGGGCGCCGCGACGGCGCTGGTCGGCGATCCGGCGACGGTGGCGGAGCGCATCGACGAGTACAGGCGCCTCGGCGTCGACACGTTCATTCTCTCCGGCTACCCGCATCTTGAGGAAGCGTATCGCTTTGCCGAGCTCGTCTTCCCACGGCTTCCGATCGCGCCGCATCTGGGATGCAACCGCGAGGCTCCCGGCGAGACCGTCGCCAACGTGTTGAGCGCCCCGGCCCATCGGTCCAGCGCCGCCAGCTGAGCCGGCGTACCATCCCGCAGAGAAACACCGATGACCCAACGTACGCTTCATCTCGGACTCAATGTGCTTTCCGACGGCATGCACCCGGCTGCGTGGCAGGCGCCCGAGGCCGATCCGCTGGGCTTCGTGAAGCCACAGCAATGGAACCATCTCGCGAAAGTGGCAGAGCGCGGCACGCTCGATGCGATCTTTCTCGCCGATATCCCCGGCGTGTCGCTCCAGGGTAGCGCGCCGCTCGCCGGTCCGCCGCTGTCGCTCGATCCGATCGTCCTGCTGTCGACCCTCGCTTCGCAGACGACCCATCTCGGACTGGTCGCCACGGTCTCGACGGCTTTCGAGGAACCTTACAATGTCGCCCGGCGCATCGCTTCCCTCGATCATCTGAGCGGCGGTCGCGCGGCCTGGAACGTCGTCACCACGGCGGATTCGACGGTGGCGGCGAATTTCAGTGCGCAGCCGCATCTTCCGCGAGAAGAGCGCTACGCCAAGGCGGAGGAATTCGTCGACGTCGTGCGCGCCCTCTGGGACAGCTGGGACGATGGCGCCGTGATCGGCGACAAGGCGACGGGACATTTCACGCGGCCGGGATCGGTCCGCAAGATCCTGCATCGGGGCCGGCACTACAGTGTCGATGGACCGCTCAATGTGCCGCGTTCGCCGCAGGGCCATCCGGTCATCGTCCAGGCTGGCGGCTCCCCGGCGGGACTGGAGCTGGCAGCGCGCAACGCCGACATGGTCTTCGCGGCGCTGGGGACGCTGGAGGACGCGCTCGACTTCACCAAGGATCTGCGCCGACGCACCGAGGCGCATGGCCGTCCGGCAGATGCCGTCCGGGTCCTCCCGGGCCTCTCCTTCGTCCTCGGGGGCACGGAAGCCGAGGCGAAGGAGCGCAACGACGCCTTGAACGCCCTGGCCGGCGACCGCCGGCGGCATTGGCTGGCTTCTCAGATCGGCGTGGATGCGGAAGAGCTCGCCTGGGACAGGCCGCTCCCCGACTGGCTGCTGACAACGACGCAGCTGTCGCCCGCCTCGCAAGGCGCCCGCGAAATCGTGCTGAAACTCGCCCGGCGCGATCGGCTGACGGTCCGGCAAATCCTCGACCGCATCCTGACCTGGCACCGCCTCTTCATCGGAACTCCCGAGCAACTGGCCGATACGATCGGCGAGTGGTTCGAGGCCGGCGCGGTCGATGGCTTCAACCTGATGCCCGACGTCGAGCCGTCAGGCATCGAGACCTTCGTTGATCACGTCGTTCCGATCCTCCGCCGACGCGGCCAGTTCCGGCGCGAATACAAGGGTACGACGCTGCGCGACCATCTCGGCCTCGAACGCCCCGCCCATCGCTTCCCAGATCGCGCTTCGGAGGTAGCATAGTGCCGCAGAGTTCTTGCTAGCTGGACGCGCCTCCGCATAGCCTAGTAAGGGTCCGTTCGTGTTTGTTCGGGGGCGTATGCCTTGGGGGGCCATCTTGAGAAGTTTGTTTGTCGTCGCGGCTGCGCTCATGCTGTCTGGATGTGTATCCAGCCCGCTTGAAGATGCGTTGGCTACTCAACGCGCACCGTCAAAAGAAATTCGGCGCGTGATCGTGCATGACGCGAAGGATTATCTGATTGATCCATATTCGGTTCGCGACGCTGCGATTTCGAGTGTCATGGATGCGCCGGGAGGTCAGGTGCAGTTTGTTTGCGTGAAGGCAAACGCAAAGAACGCCACGGGCGGTTACGCCGGGAGCAAGACAGTTTCGATCCGGCTGGTGGGGAAATATCCTGTCGGCATGAATCCGAACGCTTCCGCGTGTGCCGAGCCACTTCTGCGCTGGTATCCCTTTCCGGAACTTGAAGGCCTCAAGACCCCCTGATGCAAAGGGGCAGTTGAACGAACCTCTCGTCGCCATGGTCAGGCAGACGCAGGGGCGAGGACTGCACCAGCACTTTTCTTGACGTAGCGTCATATGAAAACTCTCGCACCTCGTGATAGCTTAAAAGGGCATCAGGAGGTGCCACATGTGCAAGGACTGCCTCGGAATAGACCCGCAGCGTCGCAAGATCCTCGGAGCGAGCATCGCTCTCGCCGGTTTGGCTTTATTCGGCAATGCTTTACTTCCCGATACGGTGCAAGCCCAACCGGCGCGTGCCGCAGAGACTCCGGACGAGGCGTTGAAACTGCTGACCGAAGGCAATGACCGTTACGTTTCGAATAATGCGCGCGAGCGCGACTTCAGCGTGAACCGGGTCAATACTGCCGCTGGGCAAGCGCCCTTCGCCTCGGTCCTCGGATGCTCGGATTCGCGCGTCGCCCCCGAACTCGCCTTCGATCAACGGCCGGGCGATCTCTTCGTCGTCCGGGTCGCGGGCAACTTCGTCACAGACGAGGGATTGGGCAGCCTGGAGTTTGGTTCGGCCGTCCTTGGAGCGAAGCTCATCCTGGTGCTCGGTCATTCCCGATGCGGCGCGGTCACGGCCACGATCGAGGCGCTGCAAAAAGGCAATCAGCTTCCAGGGCATATAGCAGGCCTCGCAAGCGCCATGAAGCCTGGCATCGAAGCCACGGTTGACAAGGGAGGCGCGGACCTGGTCGCGGCCGCGACGATCGCGAATGTCCGCTACAATGTCAGCCAGCTTGAAAAGACGAGTCCGATCCTGGCGGACCTGATTGCGAAACAGCAGCTGCGAGTTGTCGGCGGGGTCTACGACCTTGCTACCGGCAAGGTTACGCTGGTGTAGTCACTTCCGAGTATTCCGGTCTCCGCAATTGACGAACGGGGCGCTTGCGAGTCGGCGAGCCTGCCTTTGCTCGCAGCAACGCCATGCTGTCAAATCGCCTCGGTCCGCGGCGACGATGTGTAAGGTAGCGCTCAGACACTCGCCCTACGCGCGAATTCCGAACTTGCCAGGACGGGGCCGGAGGGATGCCAAGCGCGATATCCGGCAAGAGCGGCGTGGTGTGGCAGCGATACTTTGCAGTTCACCTGACCTCTGTGCTTCACTTGAGGCGTTTCGACATCACTTCACAGCGGGAACTGAAATAGTGAGCAGCGTCAACAATAGTCCCTATCACATCGCCCTCAACGAGCTTGGAACCGTCTTCAGTCGACTGGATGACGCCAAGGTTGACGAGGTCATCGACGCCATCGCAAAGGCCAAGAGCACGGTCGTATTCGGCGGAGGTCGCGAGCGCCTGCAGATCATGGGTTTCGCCATGCGCCTTTACCACATGGGTGTGCCGGTCGCCGTGGAGGGGGACATGACGACGCCGCCAGTCGGACCTGGCGACGTATTCCTGGTCACAGTCGGACCCGGAGAAATCTCGACGGCTCTCGCGCTGATTGGCGTGGCGCGCAGCGCCGGTGCCAAGGTGGTGGTCATTACCGCGCAGCCGAACGGCAAGGCGCCGAGCATGGCCGACCTGGTTCTTCACTTGCCCGCTCAGACCATGGCCGATGATCAGGGGGCTGCGCGCAGCTCGATCCTGCCAATGGGCTCGCTCTATGAAGGCGCGCTGTTCGTTCTTTTCGAGGTCATGATCCTGAAGTTGCGCGAGCGGATCCAGACGACGCCGGAGGCGATGCGAGCCCGGCACACCAATCTGGAATAGGCAGAGAAAGCCGGCACACATTCCCGATTCGGAGACCCCATCTCTTCCGAGTGTGAAGGGCGGGCTGAAGAATACCCGGCAGCTCGGTGCGGACATCATTCGCACCGAGCTGCGCGAAGCAGCCCCCGATTGCGCGACGACAAGGCCGAAGTGCCTCGGTCGCGTTTCAAGCTGTATGGCGGCCAATGTCATGCGCCAGGATGACAAGGCGGGGCCGGGACGCATGCGATGATGCCTCAGGTAAATCGAACCTGGAGGCTCCGATGGACGTGTCCAGTCTTGTCGCCGTGCATATGCCCAGGGAACGTCGTCCCACCAAGATGAGCTCGTCGGACGAGGACAGATACTACCGCGATCAGATCATGCGGCCACGCCCGAGCGTTCGCATGTTCGGGTCGATCGCCGCAAGCATCTGCGTGATCCTGCTGCTGGTCAGCGTGGCTCAGCTGTGAGGCGCCGTCATGCCCTGAAATCAGCGTGCTATGCTGCGCAAGCCTTTGCCATGGGGAACCGCCAGATGGACGAGCGCGAGGCTGAGAGGACGGCTGTTCTGGCGGTGATCCGCGCCGAAACCGAAGCTTGGCTGCAGCGCGATTTCGAGGCGCTGGCGAGCCATTGGTTGCAGTCGCCACAGACCCGCCGGATGGAATACTTCGCCTCGCTCGGCGTCCGGGTCGACGAAGGCTGGGACCCGATCGCTGCGCGGCTCAGGAAGATCGTGGAAAGGTTCCCCGACAAGCAGGCTTTTGCGGGGCGCGTGCACTGGGAGAAGGTCAATGTGGTCATCGACGGCAACGTGGCCTGGGTGACCTTCGATCAGATCGGCAGCGACACCGGCGAGGATCGCAAGCGCCAGCTCCGGATTCTGCACCGGATCGACGGCGTCTGGAAGATTGCCTGCATGGTGATGATGGAGGGCGACATCGAGGCGGCCGACTGCCCGCTGATCGAGGTCGACGAGCATGCGCGGATCCTTTGGACCAATCGGATGGCGCGCGAGCGAATGCCGGGCCATCCAGGGCTGGTCGTTGCCGCCGGTCGCCTGCGCGCTCGGCGTAGCGAACACGACGTCGCATTGCGCGACGCGGTTCGCTTCGCCCATATCGAGCTTCAAAGCCAGCGACCGCTAGTCGTCGCGCCGAAACAGGCATGGGCGGTGACGCTCGGCGAGGACGCGACTGGCGTTCCTCTCTACTGCTGGGTTCTGCTCGAAGACGGCAAGGCGCTGATCTCCTTTGACGATGCCCAGACGGTCGAACGACGGATCGCCGGCGCGCGGGAGGTCTTCGGTCTCTCGCCGGCACAGACACGACTTGCTCGTTTGATCATCAATGGCGAGGACGTCGCAGCCGCGGCCAAGCGGCTCGGGGTGAGCGTCAACACGGTGCGAACCCAGTTGCAGCGCATCTTCGACAAGACCGGCGTGCACAGCCAATCCGCCTTGGTCCGCGCGCTGTTGAGTGTTGAAGCACCGACCAAATAGGACGCCGCGCCGTGCTCATCGGGGGCGCGCAGGCAAATAGGTGGTGCAGTACGCTGCACGGAGCCATCCAGGACACCACAGCCCCCGGTCATGGCCCTCGCGAATTGCGTCGAGCCGAGCCAACACCAAAAGCCACCGACCGATGGGGCAAGAGGATAAAAGGCCAGGCGGCCGGTCCGCTCGCCAGGTGGAAGTTCTCGACGAACGGCCTCGCTTTGTCCGCGTCTCCATGGATGAGCGTCATCCAGAATGCTGGCGCCAACCCGTTCGCGGGCCGGCGCCAGAGAACGAAGCGCGTTGGCAACCACATCAAAATCGGCGCTGTCAGAAGCGCGCAGCTAGAAAAACCCGACAGGGCAGCCGTTCGTTCGCGGCGACGGCCGATAAGGCAAACGGCTCATGCTGGTCGCACGCGCGGAACATACTTCTCACGCTTGAGAAAACGGCCTTCACCCGGTGTACCGACATAGTCGCGGTCCTCGACGATGACCTTGCCGCGCAGCACCACCGTCTTCGGCATGCCCTTGACGCTCTTCCCCTCATAGGTCGAGTAGTCCATGGCGTTGTGCATGGCCGACTGGGTGATCGTCATCGACGCTTCCGGATCCCAGATGACGATGTCGGCGTCGGAGCCAACCGCGATCGTGCCTTTCTGCGGGAACATGCCGAACACCTGCGCCGGCCGGGTGGCGACCAGGTCGACGAACTGGGTCAGCGAGATCCGGCCCTGATTGACGCCCTGATAGACCATCATCAGCCGCTCCTCGACGCCGGGCGCGCCGTTCGGGATCAGGCGAAAATCGTGCAGGCCTTCATCCTTGTGGCCCTTGTAGAGCCAGGAACAGTGATCGGACGACACCGTCTCGAACACGCGATTGGCGAGCGCGTTCCAGAGGATCTCCTGGTCCTTGACCTCGCGTGGCGGCGGCGTGAACACGAATTTCGCGCCTTCGAAGCCCGGCCGGTCGAGATCATCCTTGGTCAGATAGAGATATTGCGTGCAGGTCTCGGCCAGCGCATCGACGCCGCGCGCCTTGGCGCGCATCAGTTCGTCCAGCGACTCCTCGCAGGTCATGTGCACGATGTAGATCGAGGTGCCGACGATCTCGGCCATCGCGATGGCGCGGGCGGTCGCCTCGGCCTCGACGCGCGGCGGGCGGCTCAGTGCATGATATTTGGGCGAGGTCTTGCCCTCGGCGATGAACTTGTCGCGCAGATAATCGGCCGCGTCGCCGTTCTCGGCATGCACCATGACCAGCGCGCCGGAGTGCTTGGCCTGCTCCAGCGTCTTCAGCAACGTCACGTCGTCGATCATGTTCATGCCGCGATAGGCCATGAACACCTTGAACGAGGGGATGCCGCGCTCGGGCAGCGTCAGCAACTCTTCGAACACGCCGTCATTCATGTCGAGGACGATGACATGATAGCCATAGTCGATCGCCGCCTTGCCTTCGGCGCGCGCATCCCATTTGGCGATCGCCTCGGCCAGCGTGCCGCCGCGGTCCTGGGCGCAGAAATCGACGATTGTCGTGGTGCCGCCGCAGGCCGCCGCGATGGTGCCGGAGCCGAAATCATCGGCCGATTTCGTTTCCATGTTGTTGGAATCGATATGGGTGTGCACGTCGACGCCGCCCGGCATGACATAGCAACCGGCCGCATCGATGACGCGTGCAGCCTCGCCGAGGTCCCCGCCGATCTGAACGATCTTGCCGTCCTTGACGCCGAGATCGGCTCGCGAGATGCCACCGGCGGTGACGATCGTTCCGTTTTTGACGATGAGATCCATCGACAGTCTCCAGATTGGTTTCAGGGGGGCGGCGGCCGCCCGCGTGCGGGGTTGAATGCAGGGATCGTTCCACACCGAAGCGCCGGCAGCAGGCGGATAGACGCAGGTCTTGCACGGCTGGGATCGCGGAGGGTCATTGCGGGACCACATCCAATCCTCCACCATTCCGGCCTCGGCGGACAAAGATGATTCCGGTCCTGGCGACTCCCACGTCACGGCCCGGCGGCTTGACAGGTTCAGTTGATTTTTCTACTAAGAGAACCAAGTTCTCTAAATGAGATTGATCGATCTCGAAACGTCGGTCAAGAATATTTGCGGCTCGACCGAGCCCGCCGGCATGGGCCAGCGGCTCGCGGCGGGCGCCGTGCCGGTGAAGGAACCCGCAGTGCCGAAGACACCCAAGCCCGCCGCGCCTGACAAGGCGGCCAAGTCAGACACGGTAAAGCCAAGCGGCGCCCTGGCGGCGGATGCGACGCCCGTCGTCTCTCCCTCGCCCTACACGACCTCGCTGCAGCAGGACGGTTCGCGCTGGCTGCTCACCGCGCAGGACGACGCGCCGCCGCGACGGCCGGCGCCCGGCCTGGTGCCGGCGGTGGAAAACGCCATCGCCATCATCAACTACATCAACCACACGCCGCCCCACCTCGCCTCGCTGACCGAACTGGCGACGACGCTCGGCATCACCAAGAGCCACTGCCACTCGATCCTGAAGACGCTGGTGCATTTCGGCTGGCTGCGCCTCGACAGCCGCGCAAAGCTCTACGAACTGAATTCCGGCCTGTTCGCCAGCGCGTCGTCGCTACTGGGCGCGCCGATCCTCGACCGGATCCGGCATGAACTGGGCAGCCTGGTGCAGCGCATCGGCTTTCCCGCCGTGCTGGCGCAGCCCCAGGCCGACGATTCCTTCGTCGTCGTCGACAAATTCAACAGCTTCCAGGCGATGGAAGTGTCCTATCCGATTGGCCATCACCTGCCGCGCGACGCACCGGCCAACATGCGCGCCTACCTTGCCTGGAAGTCGCCGGCCGAGATCGACCAGTGGCTGGAGAGCTGGCAGCCGCGCCGCTACACCAGCACCACGCTGATGAGCGCTGACCTGCTGAAGGCCGAGATCGCCGCCACCCGCAAGCGCGGCTATGCCCGCAGCATCGGCGAACTGACCGAAGGCCTGATGGCGCTCGGCATGCCGATCTTCGACCGCTATGGCGAAGTCGCCTATGTCTTCACCTGCTCGGGGCTGCTGTCGACCGTGGCACCGATCGAAGAGGCACTCGCCCGCGAGATCATCAACACCTCGATCGCCATCAACCGCGCCGTTCTCGGCCGCATGCCGGCCGACTTTCCCAGCCTGTAGCCGCAGATTTCCGTGCTGTCGTGCGAGCTACCCAGCGAAGCCATGCCTTCGCCGGGAGCGGACCGCCATGGCCGCGCCAACCCCTGCGTCGCCATTTCCTGAGCATGGCTGCATCAATTTTCCGCAAAACGCAGTCGACGGATTTCGCCTGATTGACAAGCGAGAAAGGCTCGATTTAACTGCATGTACTGTATGCGATACAGAATTCTACATAAAGAACATCGCATAGGGAAATCCACTGACCAGTAGGGCGTCGGCCGCAACGGCCGGCATACGGAGGTTCAACACATGATGGAAGCTACCCGTCGTAGGCTGCTGAAGGGCGCTGGCGCGCTCGCCGTGGCCGGAGTGATGGCAACCGCGGTCGGCCTTGGCGCCACGGGCGCGGCATTCGCCGAAGGCAAGACCCTGAAGATCGGCCAGCTTGGCGTGATGAGCGGCGCCGAGGCCTCCTGGGGCCTGGTCAACAAATACGCCGCGCAGGCAACCGCCGAGATGTGGAACGCCAAGGGTGGCGTCGACATTGGCGGCGAGAAGTACAAGATCGAGATCGTCTCGGTCGACGACCGCAACGATCCCAAGCTGACCGTTTCAGGCGCCGAGCGCCTGATGGGCCAGGAAGGCATCCGCTATGTCATCGGCTCCAACACCGATGTCACCGCGACCAGCATCCGGCCGATCGCCGAGAAGTACAACGCGATGTACTTCCCCTATGCCTCCAGCCGCAGCCTCTATACCAAGCCGGCTGAGAACGCCGTGATGGGCATGGTCGCGAGCTATCAGGTCGCCCCGGCGATCCTCAAGCTGCTCAAGGCCGAGCGTGGCGTGCAGAAGGTCGCCTTCGTCGCCCGCAACGACAGCGATGGTCTCTCCAACCGCGACGACGCGGTCAAGGCCGCCAAGGATCTCGGCCTCGACGTGGTCAGCGCCACCGCCACCTACGAGGCGAACGCCACAGACTTCTTCCCGGTTATGTCGAACGTCGTCGGCACCGCGCCGGACCTGATCTTCCTGCCGGCTTCCGCCCCGTCCAACACGCCACTGCTGATGCGCGCCGCCCGCGAGCTCGGCTATGCCGGCTTGTTCGCCAGCGATTCCGGCCAGGACATCAAGGTGATCAACGAGATGGCCGGCGACGCCGGCAATGGTCTCGTCTCGATCGGCGGCGCCTCGGCCGACGCGATCCGCAGCGAATACATGGACGACTTCATCAAGGCCTACACCAAGGTCGCCGGCGAGTGGAACGACGAAGCCGGCACCAAGGTCTATGCGCTGGAAGTGATCCTCGCGACGCTGCAGGCAACCGGCCCCTCCGCCATCGAGGACACCAATGTCTTCAAGGCGGCGATCCCCGGCTTCTCGATGAAGAACCCCTTCCTCAAGGAAGACAGCAAGCTGACCTTCACCGGTGAGGCGGATTACGGCCAGAAGCGCCAGATCGGCGTGCCGCTGGTTCTGACCGAGACCAAGGACGGCCAGTTCACGACGCTTGCCATCGGCCAGGTCGACTGATCCATCCCTGACGACATCTTCCCAGCGCGCTCGATCGAGGAAACGCCATGGAACAAATCCTGGTCAACGGGGCCATTCTTTCGGCGAACTATGCGCTGATCGCGCTGGGTATCACGCTGATCTTCGGCATCATGAACGTCCTAAACTTTGCCCATGGGCAGATGTTCATGATCGGCGGTCTGATCGTCTACACCGTCTGCGTCGTCTTCAAGCTGCCTTATGCGGTCGGCCTGCTGGCGGCGGCGGTGATAGTCGGGCTGATCGGCATGCTGCTGGAGCGCACCCTGTTCCAGCGCGTGATGCGGATCTCCAGCCGCGAGGAAAACACCATGCTCCTCGCGGTCGGCACCGCCCTGCTGCTGGAAAACATCGCGCTCTATGTCTTCGGCGAGAAGCAGCGCGGCATCCCGCCGATGGTCTCCGGCGTCTACCGGCTCGGCAGCGCCTTCCTGCCCGCCAACCGGCTGCTCGTCTTCGCCATCTCGCTGGCGCTGATCGCCGCCGTGCTGCTCTTCGTCAACTTCACCCGCCAGGGCCGGGCGATGCGGGCGCTGGCGCAGGACCGCACGGCGACGATGCTGATGGGCGTCGACGTCAACCGCATCAGCATGCTCGGCTTCGGCCTCGGCGCGGCGCTGGCCGGCATTGCCGGTGGCCTGCTGATCTCGGTCTCGGGCGTCAATGCCGGCATCGGCACGGCGATCTCGACCAAGGCCTTCATCATGATCATGATCGGCGGCGCCGGCGTGATCGGCGGCGCCCTGCTTGGCGCCGTGGCGCTGGGGTTCGCCGAGGCGATCGGCTACGCGCTGTTCCCAGGCTCCGTCACCTATCTGCTGATCTTCACGGCGCTGATCCTGTTCCTGCTGATCCGGCCGCAGGGGATCATGGGCAAGCCATGGGGCTAGGCGCGCCTCAGGGGTGTTTCCGCCCTTCTCCTCTTCGTCTCCCCTTTCTTTCGATCGAGCTGCAAGGACGCATCCATGGCGACCTCCACTGAAGCGGCGGGCATGATCGGGGCCACGTCCCCCGGCAGCCGCAGGGCGCTGATCGCGATCCTGCCGCTCGCGATCCTGCTCTATGCCGTCGTCCCGTTCATCCTGCGCGGCCAGCCCTACTGGCTGAACGTGATGACCAACGCTGCCATCCTTTCCTTCGGCAGCCTCGGCGTCTGGGTCACCTTCGCCATCGGCCGGGTCAACATCGCCCAGGGCGCCTTCGCGCTGCTCGGCGGCTACACTACGGCGATCCTGTCGACGGTGTTCGGCCTGTCCTTCTGGCTCTGCCTGCCGCTGTCGGGCGTGGTTGCAGCCCTCGTCGGCACGCTGATCGGTTGGCCGCTGCTGCGGCTGCGCGGCATCTATTTCGCCATGGTGACGCTGAGCCTGACCGAGGCGATGCGGCTGCTGTTCCTCAACACGGTGACGCTGCATGACGGCGGCGGCGTGCTCAACATCCCGCGCCCGGCCGGCATCGACACGCCGCTCGATTTCTACCTCTTCGCCGCGACCCTGCTTCTCGTCGGCTACCTCGCCGTCTGGCGCCTCGCCGGCAGCCGGATCGGCTGGGTATTCCGCTCGATGCGGCAGAACGAGGAACTCGCCATGTCGATCGGCATCAACGTCGCGCGCTACCGCGTCTTCGCCTTCGCCTTTTGTTCGGCGATGGGCGGCATGGCCGGCGCCTGCTTCGCCAGCCTGCAGCAGAACATCTATCCGGCGACCTATACGGTGACGGATTCGATCAACTTCATGCTCTATTGCTTCCTGGGCGGGCTCGACTTCGTGCTCGGACCGATCGTCGGCACCTTCGGCCTGATCATCGCCTTCGAACTGCTGCGTTCGATCCAGGAATACCAGGCGCTGCTCTATGGCGCGCTGATGATCCTCGTCATGCTGTTCCTGCCGAACGGCGTGCTCAGCCTGCCTTCGATCATCAGGCGGTTCTGGAGGTCGGGCCGATGAGCTTCCTCAAGGTTGAAGGCCTGACCAAGCGGTTTGGCGGACTGGTCGCGGTCAATGGCGTCTCCTTTGACGTCAATCAGGGCGAGATCCTCTCGGTGATCGGCCCGAACGGCGCCGGCAAGTCGACGCTGTTCAAGCTGATCGGCTCCTTCATGACGCCGAGCGCCGGGCGGGTGCTGCTCGACGGCGCGGTGATCAGCGGGCTCAGCCCGCACAAGGTCGCGCGCACCGGTGTCGTGCGCACCTTCCAGGAAACCACGGTGTTCAAGGAGATGACGGCGCTGCAGAACGTCGTCGTCGCGCACCAGCTCGGCCATTCCGCCGGTCCGCTCGGCGCCTTCTTCGCCAGCCCCGCCGCCCGCGCCGACGATCGGCGCTCGCAGGAGAACGCCGAGGAAATCCTCGGCTATCTCGGCCTCGGCCATGTCCGCGATGAGCTAGCCCGCAACCTGCCGCATGGCTATCTGCGCACGCTCGGCATCGCCATCGCCATGGCGGCCAGCCCGCGCATCCTGCTGCTCGACGAGCCCTTCGCCGGCATGAACCCCGAGGAAACCAACCGCGCCGTCGACATGGTCGAGGGCATCCGCCGCCGCGGCATCACCGTCCTGCTGGTCGAGCACGACATGCGCGCCGTCATGCGGATCAGCGACCGCATCGTCGTCATCAGCTTCGGCTCGAAGATTGCAGAGGGAACGCCAGCGGAGATCCGGGACAACCCAACCGTCATCGAGGCCTATCTCGGCCAGGACGACGAGACGATCGGACACTGAGATGGCGGGCACCAGCATGCGTTACTTCGAGGCCCGCGGCCTGACCGTCAACTATGACAGGGTCCGCGCCATCGCCGACGTCAATCTCGCCTTCGACGAGGGCCAGGTTGCCTCCCTGATCGGCGCCAATGGCGCGGGAAAGAGCACGACGCTGCGCGCCATCACCGGCCTCGTGCCGCTCGCCGGCGGCGAGGTCTGGTTCGACGGCGCACGCATCGACCAGCTTCCAGCGCCGCGCCGGGTCGAGATCGGCGTCGCCATGGTGCCGGAAGGTCGGCGCGTGTTTCCGCAGATGAGCGTGCGCGACAATCTGCTGATGGGCGCCTATGCCCGCAAGGATCGCGGCGCCATCGCCAGCGACCTCGAGCGCATCTTGGTCCGTTTCCCGCGCCTGAAGGAAAGGCTGCGCCAGGGCGCCGGCACGCTTTCGGGCGGCGAGCAGGAAATGCTGGTCATCGGCCGTGCGCTGATGTCGAAGCCGCGCCTGCTGCTGCTCGACGAACCCTCGCTCGGCCTCGCGCCGCTGGTGGTGCGCGACATCGCCCGCCTGATCATCGAGGTCAATCGCGACGAAGGCATGAGCATCGTGCTGGTCGAGCAGAACTCGCGCATGGCGCTCCGGGTCAGCCAGTACGGCTACGTGCTGGAGACCGGACGCGTCGCGCTGGAGGGGCCGTCCGACAATCTTCTGAACGACCCAAAGGTCAAGGAACTCTACCTCGGCGGCTAGTCCGCCTCCCCCATTGAAGGATCGAGGATTTACGACATGAGCAGGAAGATGATTCTCGCCGTTGGCCAGCAGGGACCGATCCAGCGCGCCGACACGCGCGTGCAGGTCGTGGCGCGGCTGATCGAGATGCTGAAGGAAGCGAAGGCGCGCAATGCCGACTTCATCGTCTTCCCGGAACTGGCGCTGACCACGTTCTTTCCGCGCTGGTATTTCACCGACGAGGCCGAGCTCGATTTCTTCTACGAGACCGAGATGCCGGGCCCTGCAACCCGGCCGCTGTTCGAGAAGGCGAAGGAACTCGGCATCGGCTTCAGCATCGGCTTCGCCGAGCTGATCGTCGACGGCCCGACAAAGCGCCGCTTCAACACCTCGCTCGCCATCGACAAGTCGGGCAAGATCGCCGGAAAGTATCGCAAGATCCACCTGCCCGGCCACAAGGAATATGAGGCCTACCGGCCGTTCCAGCATCTCGAGAAGCGCTATTTCGAAAGCGGCGACCTCGGCTTCAATGTGAATGACGTCGATGCCGCCAAGCTCGGCATGTTCATCTGCAACGACCGCCGCTGGCCGGAGACCTGGCGCGTCATGGGCCTGATGGGCGCCGAGATCATCTGCGGCGGCTACAACACTCCGCTGCACAACCCGCCCGTGCCGCAGCACGACCAGCTGAGCTCGTTCCACCATCTGCTGTCGATGCAGGCCGGCGCCTACCAGAACGGCGCCTGGGCCGCCGCCGCGGGCAAGGTGGGCATCGAGGAAGGCTGCATGCTGCTCGGCCATTCCTGCATCGTGGCGCCGACCGGCGAACTGGTGGCGCTCACCAACACGCTGGAAGACGAGGTGATCACGGCCGCCGTCGACCTCGATCGCTGCCGCGAGATCCGCGAAAACATCTTCAACTTCGCGCTGCATCGCGAGCCGAAGAACTATTCGATCATCACGGAAGTGCAGGATCGGTAATGCGCATTGTCGTGCTCGGCGCCGGGGTGATCGGCGTGACGACGGCCTGGTATCTGGCCGAGGCCGGCCACCAGGTCACGGTGATCGAGAAGAACACCTCGGCCGGGCACGGCACCAGCTACGCCAATGCGGCGCAGATCTCCCCGGCGCTGTCTTCGCCATGGGCCTTTCCGGGCCTCATCGGCAAGGCGGCGTCGTGGGTCTTCGCCAAGCATGCGCCGCTTGTCGTCAGCCGCATGCCGGATGCCGCCATGAGCCAGTTTCTCTGGCGGATGTGGCGCGCGTCCAGCCTCGACCAGTACATCGCCTCGAAGCGCAACATGGTCCGGCTCGCCGAATATTCGCGCGATTGCAGCGATGCGCTGCGAGACGAGATCGCGATTGAATACTCTGGGCGCCAGAAGGGGCTGGTCGTCACGTTCCGCGACGCGGCGCAGGCAGAGGGCTACCGGCGCGACCTCGCCGTGCTCGACGAACTGGGCGTGCCGCATCGAAGCCTCGGCCGCGACGAGCTGCTGGCGCTAGAACCCAATATCGACCCCGCGCGCAGCGGCGTCATCGGCGGCGTGCTGCTCGAAACCGACCAGAGCGGCGACTGCTTCCAGTTCACGCAGGCGCTGGCAAAAGCCTGCGCGGCGCGCGGCGTCGCCTTCCTCTATGGCCGCGCGGCGGAAAAGCTCGTGATCGAGCGGGACAGGGTGATCGGCGTCGTCGCCGGGGCAGAGACGATCGAGACGGATGCCGTCATCGTCGCCCTCGGAATCTGGTCGAAGGGCCTGCTGGAACCGCACGGCATCCAGGTGCCGATCTATCCGGTGAAGGGCTATTCGCTGACGATCAAGGTGGATTCAGACGCCATTGGGCCGATCAGCACCATCACCGATGAATCGATGAAGGTCGGCCTCACCAACCTGAAAGACCGCATCCGCGTCGGCGGCACGGCGGAACTCGCCGGCTATGATTTCTCCAGGCCGGAAAAGCGCTATGCCGGCCTGATCGCCTCGCTCAAGGGCTTGTTTCCGCGCGTGCCCGACGCGGCAATCGCCTCGGCCGAGCGCTGGTCCGGGCTGCGCCCTGTCACGCCGGACGGCCCCCCGCGCATCGGCGCCTGTCGCTATTCCAACCTCTATCTGAACAGCGGCCACGGCACGCTGGGCTGGACCATGGCCTGCGGCTCCGGCAAGGCGCTCGCCGACCAGATCTCCGGCAAGCGCTCCGACGTCGATCTCACCCCCTTTGCGCCCCATTGACCCAACTCCGAGGCACCGCGATGAAGATCAAGGTCATCAACCCGAACACCACCTGGACCATGACCGACAAGATCGGCGAGGCGGCGCGCGCCGTCGCGGCGCCCGGCACCGAGATCGTCGCAGTTTCGCCCGCCATGGGCCCCGTCTCGATCGAGGGATTCTATGACGAGGCGTTTGCCGCCATCGGCGTCATCGACGAGGTTCGCAAGGGCGAGGCAGAAGGCTGCGACGGCTACGTCATCGCCTGCTTCGGCGATCCGGGCCTCGCCGCGGCGCGCGAAGTCGCCCGCGGACCCGTCATCGGCATCGCGGAAGCCGCGATGCATGCCGCCAGCCTGATCGGCAACGGCTTCACCATCGTCTCGATGCTGGAGCGGACGCGGGCAACGATGGAACATCTCGTCCACGCCTACGGCATGAGCCACAAGTGTCGCAACATCCGCATGACTGACCTGCCGGTGCTGGAACTGGAAGAAGAAGGCTCCAACGCCCGCGCCATCATCGTCGAGGAATGCCGGCGGGCGCTGGCCGAGGACCATTCCGACAGCGTGCTGCTCGGCTGCGGCGGCATGTCGGACCTGATGGCGCATATCACGAAGGAGATCGGCGCGCCGGCGATCGACGGCGTCTCGGCGGGCGTCAAGCTGGTCGAGGCGCTGGTGTCGCTCGGCCTCGGCACGTCGAAGCGGCAGGCCTACGCCTACCCGGTCGAGAAGGTCTATACCGGCAGCTTCAGCCAGTATTCCGTTCCCGCCAGGAAGGCCTGAGCCGATGCGGGCGATCATTCTCGACCGTCCAAGCGAGGACTTCGACGCGCTCCGGGTCGGCGAGATGCCGAAGCCGGAAGCGGGACCGGGCGAGGTCCTGGTCGCCGTCGCCTATTGCGGCTGCAACTTCGCCGACACGATGATGCGGAAGGGGATCTATCCCCATCCCAAGGGCTATCCCCTCGTCGCGGGTTCGGAGCTGTCGGGCGTCGTCGCAGCGGTCGGCCCCGGTGTCGACGGCTTCGCGGTCGGCGACCGGGTGGCCGGCTTCGTCGAGAACGCCGCGAGCTTCGCCGATTATTGCGTCGCGCCCGTCGAGCGGCTGGTGATCGTTCCGGCCGCCATCGACCTGAAGGTCGCCGCCGCTTTCTTCGTCCAGTCCCTGACCGCCTGGCACCTGTTGCACAATGTCTCGAAGGTCCAGTCCGGCGATACCGTGCTGGTCCATGCGATCGGCGGCGGCGTCGGCCTCTATTTGACCCAACTGGCCGCCATGGCCGGCGCGACTGTGCTTGGAACGGTTGGCACCGCCGGCAAGGAGCAGCGCGCGCTCGACTATGGCGCGTGCTTCGTCGTCAACCGCGGCGAGACCGATTTCGTCAAGGCGATCCTCGCCTTCACCGGCGGCAAGCCCGTCGACAAGCTGTATGATTCCACCGGTGGCAGCATCCTCGATCGCAGCTTCGGGCTGATGCGCGGGCTCGGCCATGTCGTCAGCTATGGCGAGGCGGAAGCGAAGCCCTTCGACAATCTCTGGGGGCAGCTGGTGTTGCGGTCGCTGACCTTCACCCGTTTCCATCTCGGCCATGTCGACTTCGCCTCGCCGATCTGGCAACGCGGCGTCGAGACGGTGTTCGGCGGCGTCGCCAACGGCACGATCCAAGTCCCGATCGAGCAGGTATTCGCCTTCGAGGACGCCGCCGCGATGTACCAACGGCTCGAATCCCGCCAGGTCGCCGGCAAACTCGTGCTCGCCGTCGACCCGACGCTCTGAGACGCGGCCAACCGCCCCGCAAGAACAGAAAATCCAGAGGGAAACACCATGGAACTCGACCGCAGGACGAAGGGCATCCCGGGCCTGAGCGACACCTTCGACAGCGCCGACATCGCCGGCAAGGGCTGGAACGTGCTGCGGCAGGACATGCCGCTGCCGCTGGCGCTGCTGCGCGAGACGACGCTCGATGGCAACGCCGCCTGGATGCGCGCCTTCTGCGAGAATTCCGGCGTGTCGCTAGCCCCGCATGGCAAGACGACGATGTGCCCGCAGCTGTTCCAGCGCCAGATCGCCGACGGGGCCTGGGCGATCACGCTCTCGACCGCGCATCAGGTGCAGGTGGCGCGCGAGAACGGCATCAACCGCATCCTCGTCGCCAACCAGCTGGTCGACCCGGCCTTCATCGACTATGTCGCCGACCAGTTGGCGACCGATGCCGGCTTCGATTTCCTCTGCCTCGTCGATTCAATCGCGGGCGTCGAGATCCTCGATGCACGCGCAAAACAGCGCCTAGGCGCGCGCCGGCTGGGCGTGCTGGTCGAGATCGGCGCGGCCGGCGGCCGCACCGGCGTTCGTTCGACGCAAGAAGCCTTCGCCGTCGCCCGCGCCGTGAAGGCGTCGAGCGTGCTCGAACTGCGCGGCATCGAGGGCTTCGAGGGATCGGTGCCGGGCGCCACGTCGACGAATATCGGCCCGGTCGAGCGCTTCCTCGACGCCATCCGCGAAAGCGTGCTCGCCGCCGACGCCGAAGGCCTGTTCACCGGTGACGAGATCGTGCTTTCGGCCGGCGGCTCCTCCTATTTCGACCTCGTCATCGACCGCCTCGCCGGTATCGAACTGTCGAAGCCGGTTCGGCTGGTGCTGCGCAGCGGCTGCTACATCGCGCATGACGACATCCTCTACACCGATCATTTCGCGCATATCCGAAAGCGCTCGGAGCGGGCCAGTCACACGCATGGCAGGCTGGCGCCGGCAATCGAGGTGTTCGCCTATGTGCAGTCGATCCCGGAAGCCGGCCTCGCTTTGCTGACCGCGGGCAAGCGCGACCTTTCCTACGACGCGCACCTGCCTGTGCCGCGCAAGCATTTCCGCCCCGGCCGCGACACCGCTCCGGCTGAGCTGGCGGCGGGTTACAAGATCGAGGCGCTGAACGACCAGCACGCCTACATGCGCTTCCCGGAAGGCGCGGATCTCCGCATCGGCGACATCATCGGCCTCGGCATCTCCCACCCCTGCACGACCTTCGACAAATGGGACGTGCTCTACGGTGTCGATGACGACTACAACGTCGTCACCGCCTACAAGACCTTCTTCTGATAAGCGCGCCGACTTAGCCGATCAGGTGGTCGCAGCCTCAAGAAAGGATTCAGAAACACACATCGCCCAATGGGAAATAGCCCTGAAGGACTATGCGGCGCCACTCCGGTCACTGCTGGTCAACCAGATCATGGGTCGACGACGTCGAGGAGGTATTGAACCCGATCTGGAGCGAAAAGCGCGGGAATGCGATGCGACTCCGCGGCCGCAGGGCGGCATTGGCCCATTCGATCGGCGATCAGGTGGAGCAGGCCTACCGACGTAGCGATGCACTTGAACGGTGCCGCGGGCTTATGGACGCCTGGGCGCGGCTCTGAGGGGCGGCGAAGGTAGCCAATTGAAGGCACGGCCCGGATAGGCTTCAACCGCCCACACGTACGAGAACCTTGGTATTCCTGTACAATCCTTGGCTGGCCACTGAGGGGTAGAAGCGGAAGTGCCAAGCGAAATATCGCTCGTTGCTCCCCTTAAACACCCAACACGGTGTCGCCATGCGCATCTTCCTGATCTGCCTCACGCTCTCAACAAGCCTTGGAGGTCTCGCTGGCTGCACGAGTGATCCCAACTCTCCGGCCATTCAGGCGTTGAACAATCCGCCCAATGCCTGCGGACCGGGTGGAACGCGTGACATCAACGCCTGCTGATCGTCGATAAACTGAATCCGAGCACGCAATTACGTGCTTGCGTTCAGGCAAGAACAAACTGGACGACCGGTCAGGCTCAGTTTCGAGAAGCATTCTTGAATGCCGCGGCCGGCATCCTTCAGCACACGCCAGTTCGGTACATCGCTCACGAAGACTTTGCGCAGCACTGGCGCTCGGCGCAGATGTTACCATTGCGTCAGTCGATCAGCACCTTGATCATGGCGACGACCGCTTCCGCCCCGAGAACCGTCGACCGCCTGGAGAAACCTCCCTCTTGGACAGATTCATTGCAGCCGCAACGCATCCATCTTCCAACGCAACGCACGTTTAGCAGCCTGGCGTGAAACTAAGGCCACCCCGCGCTCGGTCCGGATCATGAGCGGCAGGTCCACCAGGCGTGGCTCGAAATGCAACTCCTTCGTCGCGCCGTCGCGGATCGAATCGTTCAGGCCATAGCGACTCATGTGGCCGCCATTGACCGAGGCGATCGCCTACATCGTCTCGGCACGGATCCGCTTGAAGGGAGTCGACCGAGGTCGCGGCCCAGGCTGACACGATCGCAGGGCTGCTCCGTCGACTGAAGAGTTCCCTGCGCTTCCGCCTCACGAACACCTCGTCGCGCACTCAACGCCTCAACGTCAGCTTGACAGAACTACTTGCATTGCTAAGATCAAAATAATGAAACATGAGTTTACCAGATGAATTCAATAACGGATGGGGATCGATATTCGATCCGGGCCGTCGATCGGGCGATCGACGTGATCCAGTGCCTGGCGGAGCGCGAGGAAGCGTTGACCGCCGATGACATCACGGCCGCCACCGGCTTGCCCAAGAGCACCGTGTTCCGTGTTCTGGCGACGCTGGTCGGGCGCGGTTTTCTGGAGCGTGATAACGATCGCCAGACATTCAGCTTCGGTACGCTGGCGCTGCTGGTCGGAATGCGCGCACTGGGCAATCTCGACGTCCAGCGGGTCGCGCGGCCCTTTATCGAACAATTGACCGATGCAACCGGCGAGACGGCCCACCTCTCGGTGCTGAATGAGCAGTCGGCGCTCTGCATCGACAAGATCGACAGCAAGCGCTCGGTGCGGATGTCGTCGTTTGTCGGCTTCCGTGATCCGCTGCATTGTAGCGGCGTCGGCAAAACGCTGCTCGCCTTCCAGGACGATGCTGTGCGCGAGGGACTGATCGCCAGGATCGGCTTCGAAAAGCACACCGAACGCACCATCACCGAGCCCGAGGCGCTGCGCGCCCATCTGCGCGAGATCGTGGCGCAGGGCTACGCGGTGGATCGCGAGGAAATCGAGGAAGGCCTTTCCTGCGTGGCCGCGCCGATCCGGGATCATACAGGCAAGGTCATCGCCGCGATCAGCAATTCGGGGCCGACCTATCGCCTCGACGACGCGGCCATCCGCGATCTCATCGCGATAGTTCTCGCTCACGCCAACCGCATTTCGACCGCGCTTGGATATCTCCCCAGGAGACCTGCCCCATGATCATAGACGTCCATACCCACACGCCGCAGTTCCGCGAGCATGTTCCCGCCGACAAGCTGGTGATGAACACGACCTGGCGGCCCGATAGGGCCGTGGCGGCAAACTACAGCTGGAACGACTACATGGCGGCCATGGGGCCGGTGGACAGATCCATCGTCTTCGGCATCGCCTGGGAACCCGGCGAGCGCGTCGGCGGCACCAATGGCGTTGGCGATGCCGGCGATGTGGCCGATGGCGTCAACAATTCAACGGCCGCCTTCGTACGGGCCTTTCCTGAACGGCTGATCGGCTTCATGGCCGTGCATCCGCATGACCGCAAGGCCATGGACGAGATGGAGCGCAGCCGCGTCGACCTCGGCCTGCGCGGCGTGAAGCTTGGCGCCAACTACCAGATCTTCGATCCGCTCGAGAGCCGGGCGCTGGCGATCTACCAGTATGCCGAAAAGCACGGCTTGCCGGTGCTGTTCCACATCGGCACCTCGGCGGTGCGGATGGCGCCGATGGTCTCGGCGCATCCGCTCGTCGTCGACGAGATCGCCATGCGCTACCCGGATCTCAAGATCATCATGGCGCATATGGGCCATCCCTGGACGGTCGACAGCGTCGTGGTGGCGCGCAAGCATCCCAATGTCTTCACCGACATCTCAGGCCTGTTCTACCGCCCCTATACTTTCTACGAGGCGATGATCAAGGCGACCGAGTGGAACATCCTCGACAAGGTCCTGTTCGGGTCGGATTTCCCCATCGCAACCCCGGCTGAGACCATTGCTGGCCTGCGCAACATCAATGCCATCCTCGAGGGAACCAGCCTGCCGCGCGTTCCTATCGACCGGATCGAGCAGATCATCCATCGGGATAGCCTGTCGCTGCTCGGTCTGAGCTGAAACCACGGGATCAGACACTTCCATGAACTTCCAGAAATCCGCCGAGACCTATGAGCGCGCGACCCGGGTGATCCCGGGCGGGGTCAATTCCGCCACGCGGCGCCTGGCGCGCCCGATGGCATGGGAATGGGCCGAAGGCGCCTATATTCGTGACGTCGACGGCAATACGTTCCTCGATTACCACGCTGCCTTCGGGCCGATTGTGCTTGGCCACAAGCATCCGGGCGTCACCGCCGCCGTCGCCGAAGCGATCGAGGGCCTCGACATGGTCGGCATCGGCGTCACCGAGCGCGAGATCCTGCTGGCCGAGAAAGTGGTCGAGCACGTCCCCTCCGCCGAGATGGCGCTGACCTTCTCGACCGGTTCAGAAGCCACCTATATGGCGGTCCGCCTGGCGCGGGGCGTCACCGGCCGTACCAAACTGATCAAGTTTCAGGGCACGTTCCACGGCTGGCACGACTACCTGCTGATGAACATCATCACGCCTGCAGAAAAGATCGGCCAGAAGGACCCGGGCTGCGCCGGCCAGTTGGCCGATGCCGTCGAGAACACGCTGATCTGCCGCTTCAACGACCTCGACTCCGTCGAGCAGGCGATTGCGGCCAATCCCGGCGAGATCGCCGCGATTTTCCTTGAGGCTATTCCGCACAATATCGGCTGCGTGCTGCCGACCCAGGCCTTTGTCGAAGGACTGCGCCAGCTCTGCGACGTGCATGGCATCATCCTGGTGTTCGACGAAGTTATCACCGGCTTCCGCCATGGCTTGGGCGGCTACCAGGCCAAGCTCGGCGTCACGCCCGACATCACGACCATGGCCAAGGCGATCGCCAATGGCTACCCGTGCGCCGTGATCGCCGGTCGTCGCGACCTGATGATGCAGTTCTCCACTGCGCCCGGCGGCAAGGTGTTTGTCGGCGGCACCTATAACGGTCACCCGGTCGGCTCGGCCGCGGCGCTGGCCACCATCGCCGCCATGGAAGACGGATCGGTACACAAGCACCTGTTCGCGCTCGGCGATCATGCCCGCAACGGCATCCAGTCCATTGCCGATCGGCTCGGCATCCAGATGACGGTCGGCGGCTACGGCTCGGTGTTCACGCCTTATTTCATGGACGGCCCGATCGACCGCTACGAAGACCTCCTGCGAAACGACAACGCCAAGGACGTGGCGTTCCGCTCGGCCATGGTCGACCAGGGCATCTTCATGCTGCCGATGGCGCTCAAGCGCAATCACATCAGCGCGGCCCATACCATCGACGAGGTCGAGCGCACGCTCGATGTCGCCGAAACCGTCCTCAAGACATTGCGCTAGAGCCGGAAATTGAGGGAGGGGGTACAATTGCAACACGCTGAAACCACACAGGGCAGGCCATTTCTGGAAGCCCGCAACATCGGCAAGCGCTATGGCGGTCTGCACGCCGTGCGCGATGTCAATCTGTCGATTTATCCCGGGGAGGTGATCGGCATCGTCGGTGACAATGGCGCCGGCAAGTCAACCTTCATCAAGATGCTGGCCGGCGACCATGAACCGACCTCGGGTGAATTGCTGATCGAGGGTAGGCCCGTTCGCTTTTCCAATCCGCGCGATGCCAAGCAGGCGCAGATCGAGACCATCTACCAGGACCTTGCCCTGTGCGAGAACCTGTCCGTGATGGACAACATCTTCCTGGGACATGAGCTGACCCGCAATCCGGTGCTGCGTCTGTTGCAGCGCAACAAGATGCACATAGAATCACGCGTGCTGCTCGATGATCTCGGCATAGGCATCCCGTCGACGCATGAGCTGGTAGTCAATCTGTCGGGCGGCCAGCGCCAGGCAACGGCGCTGGCGCGCGTCGCCAAGGCCGGGGCGAAGCTGATCATCCTCGACGAGCCGAGCGCTGCACTCGGCGTGCGCGAAACCAGGGCCTTGCTCGACCTGATCCTGCGCTTTCGCAGCCAGGGCAAGTCCATCCTCGTGATCAGCCACGAGATGCGCGACGTCTTCGAGATCACCGACCGCATCGCGATCTTCAAGCGCGGCGAGCTGATCGCCATCAAGCGCACCAAGGAGACGACTCCCGACGAGATCGTCTCGCTCATCATCCGCGGCCGCCAGTAAGTCAGGATCTGCAATGACCCAATCCGTCACCCAGCCTGACCGCAACGCGGGCGGCTTCAACCTGTTCGGCTTCGCGCGCAGTCAAGAAGGCGTGGTCGTCTTCCTGCTGGTCGCGCTGATGATCGTCGTCGCGGTGTTCAGCGCCGCCTCGCCGTATTTCTTCGACGTGCGCAACGGCATGAATATCGGCCGTGCCATCTCGATCATTGGCATCGCCTCGGCCTTCACAACCCTGCTGATGATCGCCGGCGGGCTCGACCTGTCGATCGGCGCGGTGATGAACGCCGCCGGCGTGGTCGCCGCCATGGTGCTTACCCAGACCAATCTCGGCGTCGGCGGGGCAATCGTTGCCGCCGTCGCCGTCGGCGCGTTGGTCGGCTGGGTCAACGGCATGTTCATTGCCAAGCTCGGCATCAATCCGTTGATCATGACGATCGCCATGCAGTTCGTGGTGCGGGGCCTGACGCTCGGCTTTTCGGCCTCGGCCTCCAAGGTCATCGTCGATCCGACGTTCCTGGCGATCGGGCAGAGCTATTTCCACATCGGACCGCTGGCCATCCCGGCACCGTTGCTGTGGATGCTGCTGACGATGCTGGTGCTGTGGTTCGTGCTGCGTTTCACGCTGTTCGGCAAGTATGTCTACGCCGTCGGCGGCAAGGCCTCGGCATGCCGTCGGGCCGGCATCAACGTCAATGTCATCACCATCCAGCTGTACATGCTGAGCGGCATCGGCGCGGCGCTGGCCGGCGTGGTGCTGGCGGCGATCCAGGGCGCCGGCATCCCCTATGGCGCCGGCAGCGAGCTCAGCGTCATTTCCGCCGTCATTCTCGGCGGCGTCAGCCTCGCCGGTGGCATCGGGCTCATCGAGGGCACGCTCGTCGCCGTGCTGCTGGTCGGTGTGCTCAAGAACGGCATGACGCTGATGGGGATCAGTTCGGTCTTCCAGATGGTGGCCGAGGGCTTGGTGCTAGTCGGTGCCGTGACACTCGATCGCCTCAAGAGAAGGCTCTGAAGAAACCGGAAGTCGCGAACAAGAAACGCCGGCACCCCGTCGATGGTGCCGGCGCCAAAAAAACAACAATCGACACATCAACCAGAGAGGATGACATGTACAAAGCAGCAGGACTGGCGGCCGCGCTGGCCGTTTCCCTTCTCGGCGTCGCGCCCATCGGCGCGGCGATCGCCCAGGACGCAGCGGCGAACCCGACGCTGACTCAGGATCCCGGCAATCCGAGCCAGGCCCGTCACTGGGTCACGTATGACGCCGGCGCCGGCGCTTACCGGGTCGATCCCAGCGCTTCCGGCGATACCATCGGCTGGAGCGCCGCCAAGGCCGCCAAGGCCGCGGACGGCGCGCTGATCTGCTTCACGGCGGAAAGCGAAGAGTTCGACTGGGATGTGGTGCTGGTGAACCCGAGCATGCGACGGGCTGCCGAGGCCGCCGGTGTCGAGCTGTTGCTGCTCAACAACCAGTATCCGAGCACGACCAAGCCGATCGAGAACGCCGATATCTGTGTGCAGCGCGGCGCCGATCTCGTCGTCTCGTTCAACGTGTTCTCGGAAATCGCCCCGGCGATCATGACCAAGTACAACGAGGCAAAGATCCCGGTCATCGCCATGGACGTGGCGCATCCGGGCTCGGTGTTCTACGGCGCCGACAATTGCAAGACCGGTGCACTGGCTGCCCAGTTCGCCCTGCAATGGGCCAAGGACAAGAACTGGCCGCTTGACCAGCTGCAGGTCGTGGCTGGTGTCGACCCCGCTGTCGGCGGCGCGCCGAACTGCCGCAATACGGGCTTTGTCGACGCCATCAAGGCGGCTGTGCCGCAGCTGCCCGCCTCGAACTACTATGATGTCGACATGCGTACGGGCGAGCTCGGCCCGGTCGCCGGCGCCATCGCCGCGACCACCGATTGGCTGACCGCCCATCCGGATGCCAAATACATCATCGCCACCTCGATCAATGACGACCGCGCCTATGGCATCGCCCAGGCGATGAAGCAGGCCGGCCGCGGCGATGCGGCTGTCGACGGAATCGTCGTCGGCAAGAATGCCGAGAAGGTTGCGCTCGACGCCGTGCGTGCCGGCGACACGCCGCTGGTCGGCACCGTTTCCTTCTTCGGCAACAAGTATGGCGACGACGTCATTCCGCTGGCGCTCGACATCCTGGCCGGCAAGCCGGTGCCAAGCATCGTCAGCGTCGCCCATGAGGTGATCAGCAAGGCCAATATCGACACCCACTATCCGCAGTAGTCGGTCGCCTTCCAATCCGTCGTAACGGGCGCGGCGCCGGCCGCGCCCGAAACCGCCAAGGGAAACGCATGAGCACGCCCGTCAAGATCACCGCCGTTCACGTCTATCCGCTCGCCATCGCCGGCGATGCCAGCAACGATTTTCCCGTGGCTTGCCCGATGTCGATCTATCCGGAATACCGGCCGAGCCGGCCGCTCTGGCGCGACAATTTCGGCGCCATGCTGGTCCGCATCGAGACGGATGCCGGTGTCGAAGGCATCGGCTACACCTCGATGGGCAGCCTGGTCTGCGCCGTCACCATCAAGCTGCACCTGGCCCGGCTGCTGATCGGCCAGGATCCGACGCGGGTGGAGCGCCTCAACGACATCCTGGTTCGCTCCACCTACCATCAGGGGCGAGACGGCTTCCTGATGCATGCCATCAGCGCCCTCGATCTGGCGCTGTGGGATATCAAGGGCAAGCTGGCCGAGAGCTCGGTCTGCAACCTTCTCGGCGGCCCGGTGCAGGAAAGCCTGCCCTGCTACATGACCGGCTATGACGCCGACAAGGTGATCCGCGGCGGCTTCACCGGCCTCAAGATTCCGCTGAAGTATGGCCCGGCCAGCGGCCGCGACGGGCTGAGGACCAATGTCGACGACGTCGCGGCCTTGCGTGAAAAACTCGGGCCGGACCGGGACATCATGCTCGATTGCTGGATGGGCCTCGACGTGCCCTACACGCTCGAGCTGGCGCGGGCGCTGGAGCCCTACCGGGTGCGCTGGATCGAGGAACCCTTGCTCGCCGGCGACATCGAGGGCTACAGGCAGCTTCGTTCGAAATGGACCTCGGACACGCTGATCGCCTGCGGCGAGCACGAGACGCTGGTGCGCGGCGCCGAACCGTTCATGCGCGACCGACTGATTGATGTGTGGCAGGCCGACGTGACCTGGGCCGGCGGCATCACCGAGATGCAGAAGATCGCTGGCCTCGCCATTGCCGCCGGGATCAAGATCATCCCGCACTATGGCTATACGCCCTGGGCGGCGCACTTCATCCTCGCCTGCCAGGCCAGCCCGGCCATCGAGTGGTACGACCTGACCGGCGACCTCGTAGGCGATGAACCCCTGTTCACCTCCGACATGGTGCTCAAGAACGGCCGCCTGTCGCCCGGGACGGCGCCTGGCTTCGGCATCGAGGTCAACTGGGACATGGTCGAGGCCAATCTCGATCGCCGGCTGGCGTTCGCCGAGGCATGATCCCGGACGCACAGAGCCTGGGCCGGGTCCGCTTCGACTTCAGCGGCCGCGTCGTGCTGGTAACCGGCGTGGCCTCGTCCACCGGCATTGGCCGCGCCATCCTGCGCGGCTTCGCGGCGGCGGGCGCGACCCTGGCCGGAACCGATATCGATGCGGACGGGCTGCGAGCCTTGGAAGCGGAGTTCCCCGACGGGCTTTTCGCCCGGGTCGATTCCCGCAATGCCTCCGAGATCCATGATTTCGTCGCCGCCGTCTGCGCGCGCTTCGGCGGCGTCGACATTCTCGTCAACAATGCCGGCGTGGCCCCGTTCGCGCCGATCCTCGATCTCAGCGAAGCGGATTGGGACCGCACCTTCGATACCAATGTGCGCGGATATTTCCTGTTTGCCCAGGCCTTCGGCCGCCAGCGCGTGCAGCGCCGGACCGGTGGCGCCATCGTCAATGTCGCCTCGATCAGCGTGCACGTCTCGGGCGAGAACAAGGTCCATTATTGCGCCAGCAAGGCCGCCGTCGGCAGCCTAACCAAGGGCCTGGCGCTGGAATTCTCGCGCCATGGCATCCGCGTCAACAGCGTTGAGCCGGGCACCATCGACACCCGCATCGTCGCCGACCAACCCGGCATCCAGCGCCTGGTCGAGGCGGCGCGCGACAATCCGCATCTGCCGATCAACCGGCTAGGCCAGGGCGACGATCTTGTCGGCGCCACGCTGTTCCTCTGCAGCGACGCTGCCAGCTACATCACCGGTAGCGCGATCCTGGTCGACGGCGGCGATCTCGCCGGCAGCCTGTCGGCCGCACCTCAGGGCAATGAAATATGACCACTTCGCAATACCAGATCGAAGTCGTCACCGTTGGTCGCATGGATGAGGTTCCCACCCCGTCAATCTTCCGATTGGAAGGCAATGGCCACTACGAGCCGTTCTGCTACACGATCTGCATCCTGCGCCAGGGCGAACGCACGATCCTGATCAATACCGGTTTCCCCGAGGACGTCACGGCGATCGCCAAGGCCTGGCGCGACGAGGACGAGCGGCTCGATTTCATCCGCACCGAGGAAATGCGGCTGCCCGCCATCTTGGCGGCGCGCGGAATCGACCCCGACAGTGTCGAGGCGGTGTTCCTGACCCCGATCGGCCCCTACAATACCGGCAATATCTCGCTGTTCCGAAACGCCCGCATTTTCATCTCCAGGCGCGGCTGGGCCTATCAGATGGGTCTCGACGACGGCTTGCCGCGCGCGCAACGCAATATCGCCATTCCCGATGCCGAACTGGCCCATCTGGTCACCGAGGGTTTCGAGCGGCTGACGCTGCTCGACGACGAAGCGGCGCCGCTGCCGGGCATTCGCACCTTCCATGTCGGCGTGCATCATCCAGGCTCGATTGCCATTGCCATCGAGACGGCGAGCGGCACCGCCGTCTTCTCGGATGCCTTCTTCAAGTTCGGCAATATCGAGGCGATGAAACCGATCGGCTATTGCCAGGACTTGCGCGAATGCCTGCGCAGCTACAAGCGTATCGCCGCGGAGGCAGACCTCCTGATCCCCATGTACGACCCTGACCTCTTCCTTCGCTATCCCGGCGGGGTGGTGGGCTGACACCGTCCTAGCTATCGGCCCCGCAGCCGCGCATGCCTTCTGAAAAGTTCCTTCATTGGCCAAGCTGGCGGCAGGAGGCGACGATGGGTATTTCACAGCTGGTTGGCAGGTTGGAGCCAAGCGAGGCCAAGCCTTGGCGGACATGGGCTATCGGCTTCTTCTTGGATCGCGAACTGCGCAAGCGGGATCGCGCGCTCTTTGATTTGGCAATCGACAGTAAGTTGCGAGGATGTGATCTTTTAGAGATCAAAATCGGGATGCCTATGGCGGCTTTGGCAATCCGGACCCACTCGATGGCAGCTTGCCGGATTTTTGGTTCGAATTTGCGACGCCGGTCAAACGACGGCACTGCCATGGGCTTGATTGATCGTTTTCGCGGGGCGCCGAGAACCACATTGGCCCCTTCGGATGCGAATGGCCCCGCGAGGGCGGACTGGTGGATATCGCCAAAAGATTTGAATTTCGGGAAGTAGGGTGCGGCGAGAGACGCCGCAGCGGGGCGTTTTCTGGTGCGGAGCCAGTAACCTGCCCAAAGGTGGGGCTTGGCAATCCACTGATGGCAAAAGTGGTGATCTGCCATGAGTTGGTTCGGGCGATGTAGCTCCACACCGATCGTCCGGATTGGGGCCGATATCTGAGGTTCAGCAATTAGAACGAAACGACCAGGAGCCGGCCATACCGCAATAGTCCGCGATGCGCCAAATGTCGGTCGTTGAACCGACGGCGTACCAGGAGACCGTAATTGTGCGACGGCCGTCAATTCGTTGCAGCTTTATCTTGGGCTGTCGGTTATGGGATTCTGTACCGTTTTCTACAGGAGACCCAACCCATTGAGCGTGGCATTCGCCAAGGAAGAAAGTGCCGAGGCAGCATCGGAAACCATTCTGCCGGCTCGCCCGATCTCCGATCGGATCAACCTGGTCACGGAGGCTGGCCTCCAGATGCTGCATGATGAATTGGGCCGCGCCCGGCAGGCTCTTGAGGCCGCTAACGCGCTGGAAGACGTCAACGAGAGGCGACGGCAGTCGGCGGTTCCTGCGCGAGATATGCGCTACTATGCCGAGCGCGTCCATACGGCTCGGGTTACGCCGTCGCCCACGTCTAGCGACGTGGTCGCTTTCGGTCACATCGTTACCTTCGAGCGTGACGATGGCCGCACGCAGACCTTCCGCATTGTCGGCGAGGACGAGGCTAACCCGTCTCAAGCCTCCATATCGCATAGTTCTCCGGTTGCCATCGCCCTGATCGGCAAAGCTGTTGGCGACGTTGTCCAGCTCGGGCAGCGCGAACTCGAGATCCTGTCCATTTCTTAGTTGGACATCGGGATAGGACGCACGCCTGGGTTGCGGGCATATTCTGTGAACTCGTCACACTCAACCGGCACGTATCCGCGATGCTACGATACGGGGGCGATCGGTTTCGCCGATGCGGTTGCTAGATTCTGGCGCCCATACGTTTCCGATTGTTCAGTTTCCGAACGCGGTCAACCGTCGGCAGGCGATAGACCGGTTTTGATGCCCGGACAACGCGTGTCCCTGCCCGGGCATCGCGGCTCAGCCTGTTTTGACGACCTGAACCTTTGAGGCTGTCATCTTTCCGGTCGTGGTCGAACAGGCGACGTTGACCTCCTCGCCAGCCTTCAGCGTTTCGGCCTCGACGCCTTCCAAAAGGACGAGGTTTTGCCGTCGAAAGCGTGATCGAATCCGTCTTCGGATCATCGGACTTGATCGTTCCCTGTGCGGCGGCGGCTGGACCGATCCGTCCCGCCGAGACGAGAATTGCACCGAGTAGCATGCGTTGAGGAATCCGCTCTATCCGTCACGTATGGATTTATATACGTCCAAAAATATACATAAGTATGTTGACTTAAGGCCAAATGCGGACATTTATTTGCCATCCGGCGACGGAGGGGCCCTTGCCCTCGCCTCGTCCGGAGCGTGATCAGGACAGGCCAGTTCGGCCCTCCGCAGGACGAGCTTGGTGCATGGTGGCTGACGTCTATCTACTAGGTCTGGATTTCGGCACGGAGTCGGCGCGCGGCGTTCGCATCAATGCGACGACCGGCGAGCAGGAAGCGAGCCACACCCACGCCTATCGGCACGGCGTGATGACGTCGGCCCTGCCCGACGGCACGGTGCTGCCGCCGGCCTACGCGCTGCAGGACGCCGCCGACTACATCGAAGCCGCCGAGGCCGTGCTGACGGCAATCGGCAAGGGTTTCGACGTCGCTGGCATAGGCCTCGGCTTCACCGCCAGCACGCCGCTGCCCGCCCGCGCCGACGGCACACCGCTTTCCGCCCTGCATCCGAGCGAGCCGCATGCGTTTGTAAAGCTCTGGAAACATGCGGCGGCGCAGCCTTATGCCGACATCTTCAACGCGCGCGGTGGCGCCTACCTCAAGAATTTCGGCGGCCGCCTGTCCGGGGAATGGATGCTGGCCAAGGCGGCCCAGATCGAAGCCGAGGCGCCCGCGATCTGGAAGCAGGCCGACCGCTTCATCGAGGCCGGCGACTGGCTGGTCTGGCAATTGACCGGCATCGAGGCGCGCAGCCTCGACTTCGCAGCTTACAAGGCGCAGTTCTCGAACAACGAAGGCTATCCGAGCCATACCGTCGCCGGACTTGCCGAACGCCTCTCGCTGCCGCTGCCGGTCGGCACGGCCGCCGGCCTGCTGGCGCCGGAATGGCAGGAGCGGACCGGAATTCGCGGCGACGCGGTCGTCGCCGTTGCCGTCATCGACTCGCATGTCGTGCTGCCGGCCGTGGACGGCATCGCCGCCGGCACGCTGGTCGGCGCACTCGGCACCTCGGCCGCCTATCTGCTGCTCGGCGACAAGGCACGCGATCTTCCCGCCGGTATCGAGGGCGTCGCCGATGGCGCAGTGCTGCCCGATCTCGCCTGCTACGAGGCGGGACAGGCCGGTTTCGGCGATATCCTCGCCTGGTACATCCGCAATTTTCCGCGCGCCGAGACGGAAGCCGAGAGCTTCCGCCTCTATGGCGATAGCGCCGCGACGCTCGCCCCCGGCCAGAGCCGCCTGATGGCGCTCGACTGGTGGAGCGGCAACCGGGTTCCGTTCGCCGATTCAAGCCTCAGCGGGCTGCTGATCGGGCTCAATCTCTCGACCAGTTCGACGCAGATCTACCGCGCTTTGCTCGAAGCACTCTGCTACGGCGCCCGCTCGATCTTCGATCATCTCGAAGCCGGTGATCTGCCGATCGACCGGGTGATCCTGACCAGCGGCCTGTCGCGGCGCAATCCGCTGCTGCTGCAGATCATGGCGGATGTGCTCGGACGCGAGATCGAGGTTCCCGACATCGCCAACCCGACCGCCGTCGGCGCCGCCATCCATGGCGCGGTCGCAGCCGGGGTCGTCACCGATTTCGCTACCGGGGCGACGCGTTTCGGCGCCCGCCGGTTCGACCGCTTCCGGCCGGATCCAGCCGCGGTCGAGACCTATGCGGCCCTCTATCAGCAATACCGCCAGCTCGCCGCCGACGACCAGCTTCGCCGGTCGATGCGCGCGCTCGGGTCGGCGGGCGGCTTTCCGAACGGCTCGTCGGAACCGCCGCGATATGCGAGCCACCCCGCAAGCCCGGAGCGGGAGGTTGACCAGGCACATCCGTAACAATCGACAATAAACCCGGTGGAGGAGACCAGGACTATGTTGAAGATTACCAGCCGGACCCTACGGTCCATGGCCATGCCCGCAACGCTCGCGCTGACCGCCACGATGGCGCTGTCGGCAGGCGCACATGCGCAAGACAAGACGTTCCTGATCGGCATCGTTGAACAGCAACTGGCGAACCCGTTCTTCGCCAAGCTGCAGCAGGCAGGCGTCGACGCGGCCAAGAAGCATGGCCTCGAGACCATGACGGCGGAATCGAGCGTCGCCGGCGATTCCGCGACCCAGGTCGCCGCGATCGAGAACATGATCAACCGCGGCGTGAAGGGCATCGTGCTCGATCCCGCCAACGCCTCGGCGCTGGTCAAGATCGTGCAGAAGGCCCGCGACGCCGGCATCATCGTCGTGACGACCAACACCTCGCTGGAGCCCGCCACCGCCGCCGACGCCTCCTATGAGACCGACAATCTCGCCGCCGGCGAACTGATCGGCAAATGGGCGAAGGCCCGGCTCGGCAGCACGCCGGCCCGCATCGCCATGCTCGACTACGATCTCTCCGACAAGACCGCCAAGGCGCGTCATGACGGCTTCCTGAACGGCTTCGGCATCGCCGAGGGCGCTCCGGAGATCGCCGGCACCGCGCTGACGCAGGCCAATGTCGAGACCGGTCAGTCGTCGATGGAAAACCTGCTCTCGGCCCATCCCGACATCAACGCCGTCTACACGATCAACGAGCCGGCGGCGCAGGGCGCCTTCCTCGCCATCAAGCGGGCGAAGAAGGATATCGCGCTGACCTCGATCGACGGCAGTTGCTCGGGTGTTCGCAGCGTCGCCGACGGCACGATCGGCGCGACCGTTATGCAGTTCCCGACCAATATGGGCACCCTCGCCGTCGAGGCGATCGTCACCGCTGTCAATGGCGGCGCGAAGCCGAGCGGCATCAACAATTCAGGCACGATCCTGATCACCGACAATCCGGTGGACGGTATCGAATCCAAGGACTCCAAGTGGGGCCTGGAAAACTGCTGGGGAGAGTAGAGATGCAAACGTCTGACCGGGTTCGCACCGATACCGGGCAGGCAAAGATCGACGCGGAGCCGGCAGGGTCACCCCCTGCCGGTCTCTTCGCCGGATTGCGCCGCGCCGCCACGGGACTGTTCGCCTATCCGGTCACCGGACCGCTGGTGGCGCTGATCCTGATCCTCATCGTCTTCTCGGTCACCACCTCGACCTTCCTGAACGCGGGCAATCTTTCGCTCATCTTCCAGCAATCCGTCGTCGTCGGCACGCTGGCGCTGGGGCAGACGCTGATCATCCTCGTTTCCGGCATCGACCTCGCCAATGGCGCCATCATGGTGCTGGGCATGGTGGTCGCGGGCAGTATCGCTGCCAATGGCGATCCGATGCTCGGCATGCTGGTCGGCCTCGCCGTCTGCATCGTCGCGGCCTCGATCAACGGCCTGATCATCACACGCTTCCGCCTTCCGCCCTTTATCGCGACGCTCGGCCTGTTCACGATCCTGACGGCCGCCGCTCGGCTCTACACCCAGTCGCGCAGCTACCCGATCAACTCCGATTTCATGACCATTCTCGGCGAAGGCCCGTCCTTCGGTCTGGTCACCATCACGTATGGCAGCATGCTGTGGATCGCGCTGACGCTGGTCCTCGCCTATGCGCTGAACCAGACCGCCTGGGGCGTCCGCGTCTATGCGATCGGCAATTCGCCTGCCGCCGCCCGTCTCAACGGCGTCAACGTCAACGGCGTCATCTTCAGCGTCTATGCGCTGGCCGGCGTCTTCTACGCCTTCGCCGGCTGGCAGGCGCTCGGCCGGACGCCGATTGCCGACCCAAGCGGCTACCAGATCGCCAATCTCGACAGCATCACGGCCGTAGTCATCGGCGGCACCAGTCTGTTCGGCGGACGCGGCGGCGTGGCCGGAACCTTCATCGGCGCCCTCATCGTCGTCGTGCTGAAGAACGGACTGACGCAGGCCGGCATCGACTCGCTCTACCAGCAGATCGCCACCGGCTTCCTCGTCATCCTCGCCGTCGGCGCCGACCAGTATCTGGGCCGGGGACAGCGCGCATGAACACCCAACCGACCACCCCGCTCGCCATGCAGGCCACGGGCCTCACCAAGCGCTATGGCCATGTCGTCGCCCTCGACGGCGCCGATTTCGAACTGGCGAAAGGCGAGATCCTCGCCGTCGTTGGCGACAATGGCGCCGGAAAATCGAGCCTGATCAAGGTGCTGACCGGAGCGACGATCCCCGATTCCGGCACGGTGTTCGTCGACGGCGCCGAGGTCCACTTCAAGAACCCACTCAGCGCACGCCTCGCGGGGATCGAGACCGTCTACCAGGAGCTGGCCGTCGCAACCCAGCTCAACATCGCGCAGAACCTGTTCCTCGGCCGCGAGCTGCGCAAGCCCGGCCTGCGCGGGCAGATCTTCCGCCAGCTCGACAAGTCGCGCATGCGCCAGCAGGCGGCCGACCACATGAAAAACCTCGGCATCCGCATCCAGTCGATCAACCAGAAGGTCGAGACGCTCTCGGGCGGCCAGCGCCAGGCGGTCGCCGTGGCCCGGGCTGCGGCCTGGGGCAAGCGCGTCGTCATCCTCGATGAACCGACGGCCGCGCTCGGCGTGCGCGAAACCAACCAGGTGCTGAACCTGATCACCCGCGTGCGCGACCAGGGCCTCTCCGTCGTCCTGATCAGCCACTCGATGCCGGACGTCTTCCAGATCGCCGATCGCATCCATATCCACCGGCTCGGCCGCCGCGCCGTTGTCGTCAGCCCGAAGACGACCTCGATGAGCGACGTCGTCGCCGTCATGACCGGCGCACTGCCCGCCGATGCCGTCCAGTCGAGCCTGATCGCAACCCAGCCGCCGCTTCCGTCGGCCAGCCACTAGTTCACCGAAGAGAGAGTCATACCCATGTCGATCCTGGACAAGTTCTCGATGCGGGGCAAAGTCTCCGTCGTCACCGGCGGCAATCGCGGCATCGGCAAGGCGATCGCCGTCGGCCTCGCCGAGGCCGGCTCGTCGATCGTCATAGCGGCCCGCGACGAGGCCAAGAGCGAGGAGACGCTGACCGAACTGACGAAGCTCGGCGTGCCGGCCATCGCGGTGAAAACCGACGTCGCCAACCGCGACGACCTCGAGGCCATGGTCGAGACGGTGGCCAAGGAACTCGGCCCGATCGACGTGCTGGTCAACAATGCCGGCATCGGCTTCCACGCCAATGCGCTGACGCTTAGCGACGAGGAATGGCAGCGCCTGTTCTCGATCAATCTTGACGCGGTCTGGAAGGCGAGCCAGGTCGTCGGCAACCAAATGGTCAAGCGCGGCTCCGGCTCGATCATCAATATCGGCTCGATCTCGGGCCTGATCATCAACCGTCCGCAATGGCATTCGCCCTACGGCATCTCCAAAGCCGCGGTGCATCATCTGACCAAGTCGCTGGCGGCCGAATGGGCGCAGTCGGGCGTGCGCGTCAACGCGATCGCGCCGGGCTATGTGAAGACCGAGATCGCCAGCACCGAATATGAGGACTACCGGCACTACTGGCGCGACGAGGTGCCGATGCAGCGTTACGCGACGCCGGAAGAGATCGCGCCGATCGCGCTGCTGCTGGCGAGCGAGGCGTCGTCTTTCGTGACAGGATCGGTGTTCGTCGTCGACGGCGGCTACACTCTCTGGTAGCCGAAGTTTCGGTTGCCTTGTCCCGGTGCGCAGGCTGGATCGAGCGGTGCGCGCCGGGGTCGAGAGATCGGCTCACGAAGGGAAAGCATGGAAATCGCGCAGGACCATCTGGACAAGCCCGATATCGGGGCGGCGGCCAGCGCCGGATCGCTCCTGTCCCTGATCGCTACAGGCCGCGCCCAGTCGCGTTCCGAGTTGATCGACCGGACCGGCCTGTCGCGTACCACCGTCACCCAGCGCCTCAACGCCCTGATTGCACTCGGGCTCGTCGACGAAGCGGCCAAGACTTTGCCGAGCGGCGGTCGCCCGACGAAGATGCTCCAGCTCAACACGGGCTTCGGCGTCATCCTTGCCGCCGATATCGGCGAAAGCATCCTGCGCACTGCCGTCACCTCGCTCGAACCGTCGATCCTGGCGGAATCGACTTGCACCATCGACCTGCGCGGTGGACCGCTGCCTGTCCTGGAGCGGGTCGCCAGTCAGTTTCGAGCCCTGCTCGAACGCATCGGGAGACCGCCCGAGGATCTGCTCGGCGCAGGCCTCTGCCTGCCCGCTCCCGTCGATTTCAAGGCGGGCCGCGTCTTCGGCCCGTCGATCCTGACTGGATGGGACAATTTCGACATCCGCTCCTGGCTCGGCACGGAACTCGGCGCTCCCGTCATCGTCGAGAACGACGTGAACCTGATGACGCTGTCGGAATCGCGCCGCTTCTGGCCGGATGTCGAGCAACTGCTCTACATCAAGGCCGGTACGGGCATCGGCAGCGGCATCATTGCCGATGGCAGGCTTTATCGCGGTGCGCAGGGCGCCGCCGGCGACATCGGCCACATCCAGCTGAATTCGGATAATCCGCCGCTCTGCCGCTGCGGCAAACTTGGCTGCGTCGAGGCGCGCGCCGCCGGCTGGGCGCTGGCGCGCGATCTTCGCGCCAAGGGTTTTGAAGCGCAGAACGCGCGCGATATAGTGGCCCTGGTGCAGGACAATCAGCCCGAAGCAATCCGCTGCGTTCGCGAGGCCGGGCGCGTGCTGGGCGAGGTGACGGCCGACGTCGTCAGTGTCCTCAATCCGAGCCTGATCGTCATCGGCGGAACGCTCTCCGGGGTCGAGGACCATCTTCTTGCCGGGGTACGCCAGCTCGTGCTCGAACGCTCCCTGCCGCTCGCCACCCGCGAATTGCGCATCGTCCGGGCCAAGTCGGACGGCAGCGCCGGCATCCTCGGCGCGGCGCAACTGGCGATCGATACGATCCTGCACCCGGACGCGATCGAGAGCGTCATCGTCAAGCACGCAAGGATCGCCGCACGATAGACAAGCGGAGTAAAAGGCCGGCGAGTGGCCGGCCCCCATGAGGTGGTCCAGGGTAATGCCTTAGCACGTCGCCGGCATCATCACCGAGTGTCAGGGCGAGCAATCCGACGCGTCAAACCCCACCCAAATCCTCGGGAGTCATAAAGACCAGCTGGAGTGTTCATGGTGGCCGAGCACAATAGGTTGTTCGCCCGAAGTGGTCGGACGTCTGTCCCTTTGCCGATCAGCCGCCTTGCCTCGGCAATATTCAATCGCTACAGCCATTCGGAGGGATGGAGTGCTGGAATGAAGCCCTCGACGCTGCTGGAAGTCGCTCAACGCGCAGGTGTATCGACGGCGACCGTGGCCCGGGTGCTGAAAGCCAAGGGCTATGTCTCGGACGTCGCCCGCAGCCGGGTCGAGGCCGCCATCAAGGCGACGGGATACCGGCCCAACGCGGTGGCGCGCGGACTTCGCCAGCAGCGAAGCTTTACAGTCGGCCACATGCTGACCGCCATCACGGCCAATCCCTTCTTCGTCAATGTCGCGCACTGGGCCGAGGAAGAAGCGCTGGCCGAAGGCTACAAGACCTTCCTGTTCAACCATAATGGCAGCGCCGAACGCGAACGCCTCGGCGTCGAGCGCTTCATCGAGCGTCGCGTCGATGCCGTGCTTTTCACCAACGCGATCGATCGCCACAATGTCCAGTTGCTGACGGAAGCCGCCATTCCGGTCATCCAGCTGGAGCGCGCGGCAACGATCGAGGCGCCGTCGATCCGGGTCGACAATCTCTCCGGCGCGCTGGAAGCCATCGCCCATCTCGTCCAGTTCGGCCACCGGCGCATCGCCTTCATCGGCGGCGATCCGGACCTGATCAACCGCGGCGACCGGCACTTCACCAGCGTCGAGGAAGAGCGCCTCGCCGGCTACCGCGAGGGCCTGCGCCAGGCCAGCATCCCCATCGACGAAAACCTGATCCGGCTCGGGCGCTATTACCATATCGAGGATGGCGGTTCCGGCATCGAAGGCTATCGTCATGTGAAGGCGCTGCTGGCGCTGCCCGAACGCCCGACGGCGATCTTTGCCACCTGCGATATCCTCGCCGCCGGCGCCCTGCAGGGCATCTATGAGGAAGGCCTCCGCGTGCCGCAGGACCTGTCGATCATCGGCTTCGACGACACGCTGGCGGCAAACCTGGCGCCGCAACTGACCACCGTGGCACAGCCGATGGAAGATCTCGGGCGGCTCGGATTTCGCACTGCACTCGACGCGATCGAAGGCAGAACCGTTGCGATGACCACCGTTTTGCCGACCCGGCTGGTCGTGCGCCGGTCGGCTGGTGCCGCACCGCACCTAAAGTCCCTCTCTGACGGCAATTGACAAAACCGCGCCTGATGTTAACGATTTGACGATGTGTTATCGATGACACATGCGGTATCGAGATAAATTCGTTGCCGACAAACCCGCATAAGACGGGCTCGAAAGACAAGAGGAAACGCCGGCCACCGTTCGAAGGACGGGAGAGCCATGATTCGGGAGGGTTACCATGCGCATCACCGCACTATTGGCCGCGACCACCATCGCAGCCGGCTTCTTCACCGCCCCCGCACTGGCGGAAACGACCGTCAATTTCTGGCAGTTCTCGACCCGCGACGCGGATATCGCCGCCTGGAACGGCGCCATCGCCTCGTTCGAGAAGGCCAATCCCGACATCAAGATCAACATGGAGATCGTGCCCTGGTCCGAGCAGCAGCAGCGCCTCGTCAGCGCGCTCTCGGCCGGCGGCCTGCCGGATGTCTCCATGCTCGGCAACAATGTCGTGGCGCAGTTCCAGTCGGCCGGTGCGCTCGCCCCGCTCGACGAATACTTTGCCGCCTATGACAAGGAGCACGGCACCAACGTTGCCGCGGACGTCTGGCCTGGCGACAAGGGCTATTACAACCTTGCGGGCAAGTGGTGGGCGTCGCCGGTCAATGTCGAGACGCGCGCGCTCTACTACCGCAAGGACCTGTTCAAGGATGCTGGTCTCGATCCGGAGAAGCCGCCGCAGACCTGGGCGGATTTCGCGACCGACGCGACCAAGCTGACCAAGGACGGCACCTATGGCGCGGCGCTCTCGATGAGCCTCGACTATTTCACCGTGCAGAACTTCATGAGCGCCTATCTCGGTTATGGCGCCCGCATGATCGGCGACGACGGAAAGTGCGGCTTCGACACGCCGGAGTTCAAGTCGGCGCTCGATACCTATGTCAGCGTCTACAAGAACAAGGCGACCCATCCCGACGCCCCGAGCATGAGCGGCGACACGTTCCGCAAGGGCTTCCGCGATGGCAAGTTCGCCATGATCCTGTCGGATGCCGGCCTCTACAAGGACCTGCAGAACGACAAGGCCGCCTTCCTCGACCAGGTGGCGATCGCCAAGGTGCCGGCAGGCCCGAAGAACCGCTCCGGCTTCCTCGGCGGCTGGCCTCTGGTGCTCTGGGATGCGTCCGAGAACAAGGAAGCCGCTGCCAAGTGGATCCTCTATGCGACCCATGGCGACGCCCTGAAGACGCTCGCGACCGAAGGCGGCTTCATCCCCGGCAGCGTCTCGCTGGCGAAGGGCGAGCCGTGGACGGCGTTCCCCTATCCGCTGTTCGTCGAGCAGCTGCAGGACGCCCGCGCCTATCAGTATCCGAGCGAGGCGATCCCGCAGATGGGACAGCTTGAGGTCGACACGATCCAGAAGGCGGTGCAGGCCGTCGCCCTTGGCCAGCAGACGACCGACCAGGCGACGGCGCAGCTCTGCACCACCATCAACGAAGTCCTGGCTCGCTAGGCCTTCGAGCAGAGCATGGACATGGCAGCACGCCAGGAAACCGTCACCGTGGCCAGGGCGGCGTCTCGCTCTCCTGGCCGCTCCCTCCTGCCGGATCGCTGGCTGCCCTATGGCATGATCGGCCCGGCCGTCTTCGTGGCCTTCGCCATCGCCATCGTTCCGCTCTGCTACGCTTTCTGGCTGTCGCTGCAGGAATGGTACATGCTGCGGCAGCCCCAGCCCAAATGGGGCGGCCTGATCAACTACCGCGCGCTGCTGCAGGACACCCAGCTCTGGGCATCCTTCGGGCGGACCTGGATCTGGACGCTCGGCACCGTCTTCGTCGAGCTCCTGCTCGCCATGCCGATCGCGCTGCTTCTCAACCGCGAAACCGCAATCGCCCGCACGGCCTCGGCGCTGATCCTGCTGCCCTGGGTGACGCCCTTCATCGTGCTCGGCTTCGGCTGGCGCTTCCTGCTCGACAGCGATGTCGGCCCCATCCATTCCTTCCTGCACCTGATCGGCATCGCCGGCGACAGCTCCGTCCTGAACGATCCTGTCCTGGCCTTCGCGACGATCATCTTCATCTCCGGCTGGAAGGGCACGCCCTTCCTGGTGATCGCGCTTCTCGCCGCGCTGAAATCCATCCCGGATGAACTTTACGAGGCAGCCGAAGTCGATGGCGCCGGCGCCTGGTCGCGCTTCTGGCATATCACCGTGCCCTCGATCCAGAACACCGTCGTCACCGTCGGCCTGGTGCTCGGCATCCTCGCCTTCTACTCGTTCGACCTGCCCTGGATCATGACCAAGGGCGGCCCCCAGGATGCGACCACGATCGTCGGCATCGCCATGTACAAGGCGGTCTTCCTCGACCTGCGACCCGCCTACGCCGCCGCGATCAGCATCGTCATGCTCGTCCTGCTGTTCGCAGCCTCGATGTTCGCGCTCCGCGCCCGGAGGATCGACTGATGCGCCGCACCTCACCGCTCCGCGAAGCCGGCCTCGATGCGGTCACGCTCGTCGTGCTGTTCCTGCTGCTGGTTCCGATCCTGTGGGTGTTCGTCGCCTCCGTCCGGCCGGAGACGGACATCACCGGCGGCGGGCTTTGGCCGCAGCGTCTCACCTTCGTGCATTACGAGGCGATCCTCGCCAAGAAGCCGTTCCTGATCGCGCTCAAGAACAGCCTGATCGTCGGCATCGTCGTCGCGATCATCACCACGGCTCTGGCCTTGCCGGCAGCCTATGCATTGAGCCGCTTCCGCTTTCACGGCCGCGATTTCTTCGGCCTGCTGATCCTCGGCACGCAGATGCTGCCGAGCCTTGCCGTGCTGGTGCCGCTGGTCGTCATCGTGCGCCAGCTCGGCCTCACCAACACGCTGACGGCGCTGATCTTCACCCATCTGGCGCTCGGCATGCCGATCGCCGTCTGGATGCTCAAGGGCTATATCGACGCCATCCCGAAGGAGCTCGAGGAAGCCGCGATGATCGACGGCTGCTCGCGGGTCGGCGCGCTGACGCGCATCGTCATCCCGCTGATCCGGCCCGCCATCATCGCGGTCGGCACCTTCGCCTTCGTCCTTTCCTGGGGCGAATACCTGATGGCGCTGGCGCTGATCTCGAAGGCCGACGTCAAGACGCTGCCGCTCGCCCTGCAGGGGCTGTTCGATCCCTATTCCTTCTCCTGGGGCCAGGTCATGGCCGGCGGCACGATCATCGCCCTGCCGGCCATCCTGCTCTTCCTGATCTTCCGCAAGCAATTGGTCGGCGGCCTCCTAGCCGGCGGCGTGAAAGGATAATGCCATGGGCGCCATGACGCGTTCGCTCTACTTCAACGGCCCCCGCAGCCTGACGATCGAGGATGAACCACTGCGGGCGGCCGGTCCCGAGGACGTCGTCATCGAGGCGCTCGTCTCCGGCATCAGCGCTGGCACCGAACTGAACGTGTTTCGCGGCCTCGCTCCGCAATGGCGCCAGCACATGGATCCGAAGACGCGGCTGTTCCTCGACGGCGGTGCCGACTGGAACTGGCCGGCGCGCTATGGCTACGCCATGGTCGGCCGGATCGCCGAGGCCGGGGCCGCGACCACGGGCGTCAAGGTCGGCGACCTCGTCTACGCCTACGCGCCGCATGGCCGCCACGCCGTGCTGAATGCCAAGGCGGTGATCCCGCTGGGCGATCTCGACGACGCGGAACTCGGCGTCTTCTTCTCCAACCTCAACACCGCCTATAACGGCGTGCTCGACGCCAACCTTCCGCTCGGCGCCGACGTCGTCGTGTCCGGCCTCGGCGTCATCGGCCAGATCGTCACCCGCCTTCTGAAGCGGGGCGGTGCCCGCACCATCATTGGCGTCGACGGCATCGACCTGCGGCGCGATCTCGCCCTGAAGGGCGGCGCCGATCATGTCCTGCACCCGGGCGAGGACAAGGTGGCGGAACGGGTGCGCGAACTGACAGAGGGCCGCGGCGCCGACGCCGTCATCGAAGTCTCCGGCGCCGCCCCTGCCCTCAACGAGGCAATCCGCACGGTCGGCTTCAATGGCCTGGTCGTCGCCATGTCCTGGTATGGCGGCACGTTCGAGAGCCTGAGCCTCTCCGGCGAGTTCCACCACAACCGGCCGCGCATCGTCTCGTCGCAGGTCGGGTCGGTCAACCCGTTCCTCGGCCCGCTATGGTCAGTGCCGCGCCGGGCGCAGATTGCGCGCGAGTTCCTGACCGCCTATTCCGCCGATCTCAAGGGCTTCGTCACCCATCGCGTCCCCCTGCAGGATGCCGCGCGCGGCTACCAGTTGCTGGACCAGGGCTCGCCCGAGGTCATGCAGGTTCTCATCGACTATCGCTCCTGATCCCGAAGGACCCGACTTCGCCATGCAGTATTCCGCCTGTCTCGAATGGCTCTTCGCCGCCGAAGCGCCCGATTTCGCCGACCGTATCCGCCTCGCCAGGAAGGCGGGCCTGTCCGCCGTGGAATTCTGGCTCTTCGGCAACAAGGACATCGACGCCATTGAGGCGGCGCTGAAGGAGACCGGCCTGCCGGTCGCCGGATTCTGCGCGGAACCGATGGTGCCGCTGACCGACCCGGCCCAGCACGAGGCGTTCCTCGCCGGCCTGCCCGGCTCGATCGCCGTTGCCAAGCGCCTCGGCGCCAAGGTGCTGATCGTCCAGGCGGGCTCGGACCTGCCGGGCCGCACCCGCGAGGAGCAGCGCAAGGCACTGGTCGAGGCGCTGAAGAAGGCGGCCGATATCCTCAAGGGAACCGGCATTGTGTTGGCCGTCGAGCCGCTTAACACGCTCGTCGACCATGTCGGCTATTTCCTGCCTTCGACCAAGGAAGGGCTCGACATCATCGACGAGGTCGGCCGGCCCGAGATCAAGATCCTCTACGACATCTATCATTCGGCCGTCATGGACGAGGACATCGCCGAGGTGCTTGCCGGTCGCGTGGACCGCATCGCGCATGCGCATCTCGCCGATGCGCCGGGCCGCCACGAGCCCGGCACCGGCAAGCTCGACTGGCAGGCGCGTGTCGCCTGGCTGGAGGCGAATGGCTACAAGGGCCTGGTCGGCCTCGAATACAAACCGACCCGCGATACGGTCGAAAGCCTCGCTGCCGTACTCGCCTGATCGGCGACACCCTCCATACGGCACCGCCGCTTCGTGATCCAAGATGTTCGAGCTGCCCCGGAACAGGGCAGCTCGAAGCATGGACTATGGCTGCGCTCGACTCGCGATACCGGCAGCACGATCCCCGCTACTTGCCAGCGAGTGCCCCGCCAATTCCACCGATACTGAAGAAGCGGTTGAGCAGGGCGAAGATCAGCACCGGCGGCGTCAGCATCACCACCGCGCAGGCCATCACCGGTCCCCAGTCGGTCTGGTTCTGCTGGAAGAAGGTCTGGAGGCCGATCGGCAGCGTGAAGCGGTCGTCGGAGCGCAGGAATACCAGCGCGACCAGATAGTCGTTCCAGGCGAGCAGGAAGGCGTAGATCGCCGTCGAAAGCACGCCGGGCAGCGAGTTCCGGAGCACGATGCGGACGAAGCCGCCAAAGACGGAACAGCCGTCGATCCAGGCCGCCTCCTCAAGCGTCACCGGGATCGTGTCGAAATAAGCCGACATCATCCAGCAGGCGACGGCAACCGAGGAAGCGACATAGATGATCGCCACGCCACTGAGCGAATCCACCAGTCCCACCGAGGCGAACATGATGAAGAGCGGGATGACGAACACGACGACCGGGAAGCTCTGCAGCACGAAGATGAAGAGCGAATAGGCCGAGACGGCGCCGCCCCGCCCGCGCGACAGCACATATCCGGCGGGGGCGGCGACGATGACCGAGATGATGGTCGCCAAAGTCGAGACCATGGCGCTGTTCTTCAACCAGAGCAGGATATCCGTCTCGGCAAAGATATAGACGAAAGTCTCCAGTGTCGGCCCGGTGATGTCGGTGTAGAGGCGCGGGCGCAGCGCCAGCCAGAAGACGACAAGGATCGGCCCGAGCATGACCAGCGTGACGATGGCCGTCGCCAGCGTGCGACCCATCCCTGCCCGTCTCGGATCCAGCGCCAGCTTGCGCGGTCGCGTCGCAGTGGTGCTCATTGCATGTTCGCCTTGCGCATCTGACGCAGCAGGATGACCGACATCGTCACCAGGGCAGCCGTCATCAGGAACGAGATTGCGACGCCGAACCCGGGCCGGAAATCCTGAAAGACGGAGCGATAGGCGAGAACGATCAGCGAGGTGGTCGAATTGACGGGGCCGCCGCCGGTCAGAAGGTAAATGGTGGCGAAATCGTTCACCGAGAACATCGCCATCAGGATCCAGCTGATATAGGTCGAACGCGCGGTCATCGGCAGGACAATGTAGCGAAGCCGCTGCCGCGCATTGGCGCCGTCGACACGTGCCGCCTCGTTGATGTTCGGTTCGATGCCCTCCAGCGCCGCCGACATCATCATCATCATGAACGGATAGCTGATCCAGATCTTGAATATGCAGACCGTGATCATCGCCATGGTCGGATCGGCGAGGAACATCACCCGTCCGAAGCCGAGATCGGCGGCGAGCATCGGCAGCAGGCTGCCAGGCGTGGCGGTCAGCCAGTTCCAGCTCATGGACGAGACGACGATCGGCACGATCCAAGGCAGGAGCAGCAATATCTTGAACAGGTTCTTGCCGGCAAAGTCGGGCTTCAGCATCAGGGCCAGCGCAAAGCCGATGATCCACGATCCGAAGACGCCGCACAGACTGAAGATGACCGTGAACCTTGCCGACCGCCAGAATAGCGGATCCGTCAACGCGTCCTGGAAATTGGCGAAACCGACGAAATTGCCCAGGCCGAGCAGGTCGCCGTCATGGACCGCCTGGATGCCGGCATAGATGACCGGATAGGCGTTGACGACCACCATGAGCACGATCGCCGGCAGGGCCAGTCCGGTCATGGTCAGCGAACGGCCTAGGTCAGGCCGTCGGCGCCCCGCGATCGCGGGGCGCCCTTCCTGGCGGTTTGCAAGGGTTCCGGTCACCTGCACGCTATTTCACGATCTTCTCGAGGGCGGCCTGGAGGGTCTCGAGGATCTGCTTCGATCCCGTCTTGCCCTCGATGATCTGCTGAATGAAGGCCGCTCCGGCGCCGCCGCCGTCAACGGCATTGAGCGCACCGAATGGATGCGGCGCCTGCGCGCCGATCGTCTTGCCGATCGGCTGCCACTCGGCAATCGATTTCTGCAGATTGGCGTTCTGCTTGAGGATCGGCAGATCGGCGATGCTCTTGCGAACCGGCACGTCGGTAGCGACGCCCTTCTCCCAGAAGACCTTCATGTTATCGAGATACCAGCCGAGGAAAGCTTCGGACGAAGCCTGCGACGCCGTCGTTTTGAACATCATCAGCGGGTTGATGTAGTAGACCGTGCCGGTATCGCCGCGTGGCGACTTGATCGGGCTGATCACCGCCAGATCCGACTGCTGCTCGGTCGGGAAGTTCTTGTCCAGGCCAGTCTGGCCAAAGCCCATGCCGATGCGGCCCGACAGCCAGTCGCGCGTCACGTTGTCGGACGTATAGCTCGCCGCATAGGGATCGATGATGCCCTTCCGGACGAGTTCGTTCAGGAAGTCGAGCGTCTCGATATTGCGGTCGTTGACGCAGTCGAGCGTGCCATCCTTGGCGAACAGCCCGCCGCCATTGTTGATGAGCAGCGCCGAGACGGTGTGCTGCCCGTCCGTCGTGGTGCTGCCACCCGCCAGGCCCAGCCCGACCACGTCGATCTTCTTCAGCGCTTCACCGACCTTGATGAAGCTTTGCCAGTCGGTCGGCGCCTCGACGCCGGCTTTCTCGAGCAACGACTTGCGCACCCAGACGACGCGAAGATCCATCGACCACGGCATGGCCGCATAGCCGAGATCCGTCTTCATCGCTTCGAGAACGCCGGGCAGGAAATCATTCGTGCCGGCCTTGTCGATGCTGGCGATCAGATCGTCAGCCGGCGCGATGACGCCCTTCTCGATGAAATAGAACGGCAGGAAGGCAGCGCCGGACGAGACCGCAGGCGTCGTGCGCGAGGCGGCAGCCGAGGTGAAGGTCTGGTACCAGTTGGCCCAGGGAACCGATTGGTAGCGGACGCCGAGATTGTCACCAGCGGGCTGGTAGCCGCCGACCAGTTCCTTCGCAGCGGCGGTGTAGCCGGCGCCCGTTCCCCAGACCATGTCCCAGAACTTGATCTCTTCGGCGGCGAATGCGGCGGGCTGGCCGAACGTCGCGGCGGCTGCAGCCGCGGCCGACGTGCCGAGAAAGCCGCGCCGCGTCATCTTCAGGCGGCTCGCTGTGGTGTCGTTCATTTGGTTTCCTCCCGTTATTGAACGATTCATGCTGCCTTGGCCGCGACCGCCCGAACCTAGTCCGGGAAGGCCGCGATGATGTCGGCGAAGAGCTTCAGGTCTTCTGCCGAATCCTCGAGCGTCGTGTCGACCGGCGCGCCGGTCGTGATCGCGTCATGGAAGTGGAGCCACTCGCTGGTATAGGGATCGCGATAGCTCGGCCGCTCCACGGCGACCGAAAGGTCGTCGCCCTTCGTCGAGGTCACCGTGAGCAGCGTCGGCAGGTGGCGAATGAACGGTGTGTCGTAATCGATCCTCACCCGCTCGGCACCGGTGAACACCTCGATGAAGGCATCGAACCGACCGACCTGATCAAGGCCCATCTCGAACGTCGCCATGAAGGTTCCGTAGTCGAGGATCGCCGTGACATAGCGGCCACCGCTCTTCTTGCCGGCCCCGATCACCCGCTTCGGCGCACCGATCAATCCGCGCAGGGCCGAGAGATCATGGCTGCCGAGGCCGCAAAGGAGCCGATAGGCGGAGATGGCGTCCGGCGGCACCGTGCCAAGTGCAGCCTGGATCTGTGCGCTCGCGCGCTGCTGGCGCTCCGCGACCAAAGCTGGCGCAATGTCGTCGCCCGTCTCGATCACCGAGGTCTGGTCGATGAAATAGGCGTTGGGGCCGATGATGTCTCGGACAGACACATGCAGGATCGAGGGCGCCGCGGCGAGACGCTCGCGCATGGCCGTGAAGGCGCCGGCATAGCGGCGCATATAGCCGACAAACGCAATCTTTCCGGCGGCATCGCGCGCCGCGATCACGCGGTCAAGGTCCTCGAGCGACAGGCAGACGGGCTTCTCGATCAGCACATGCGCGCCGGCCGCCAGCGCGTCGATGGCGCAATCAGCGTGGTACTCGTCCGAGTTGATGACGGCGACGATATCGAGCTTCTCACCCGCGAGCATGGCCTTGTGGTCGGTGTAGCGCCCCGGAACCTGGAAGGCGTCGGCGACACGATGTGTCAGCTTCGCCGACACGTCGCACACCGCCACGACCTCGAATTTATCCTTCAGCCCGGCAAGGACCGGCAGGTGCACGACCTGGCCGACCGTCCCAAGCCCGATCAAACCAACCTTCAGCTTTTCCACGTTCGCTATCCGATTCATTGATGGTTATGCGGGCTCGGAAGTCCCGAGCCCGGATCTGGTTTCCGGCTTCGTGCGTCCGGCCTATTTCGTCATGGCGACGAGATAGGCGTGGCTCCGCGCCGCAAAGCCGGCCGGATCGCCCGGATTGTCATGCTCGACGGTCATGATGTTGGCGCCATTTTCCCGCGCGACGGCGAAGAGGTGCGGCCAGTCGAGGATGCCGGCGCCGACATCCGTCCAGCCGTCGTCGATCTCGATGCCTGCCGGCGCCTGGTCCTTCACATGCGCCGACGTCAGGATGGCGCTGTATCGGCCCAGCCATTCGACCGGGTCGACGCCGCCACGCGCAAGCCAGGCGATGTCCGCCTGCCAGGAAAGCGGTGATCCCTCCGCTCCGGCGAAGAAGCTCTCGAGCGCCCGGCGCCCATCGTCCAGAACCTGCAGTTCCCAATGATGATTATGGTAGCCGAGGCCGATCGACTGGCCCCTCAGCGTCTCGGCGATGCGACCGAGTTCCTCGCCCGCCTTCGACCAACTGGCGGCAGTCGTGCCCCGCTCCTCGGGCGGATAGGCCGGCATGTAGAGCTGGCTGATGCCGACCTCGTGCGCTGCATCGATGATGCGCGGCAGGTCGGACCGGAGATCGCCGATGCCGATATGGCCCGTCGGGGCGATGAGGCCCCGGCTGTCCAGCGCCGCCTTGAGACCCTTCGGATCCGCGAGTTGGCTGCCGATCGTCTCGACGAGACGAAAGCCGGCTGCATCAGCCGCGTCGAGCTGGCTCTCGACCGAGCCGAGATTGCGCAGCGAATAGAGCTGGATCGACAGAATGGGAGTGATGTCCATGGGTCTCATGTCCGTGCAGGGGGATGCGATTGGCGCGCCGCCGACTCGTCCGGCAGACGCGGGGTGGTTGGCGAACCGGGCGCAACAAAACCTGTCGCGCCGGCATCGCGTGCTGGCGTGTTCATACTTGTCCTCCGGGACCCGGGCGGCTCCTCCCCCCAAGCAGCGCTCTCTCGTCCCCGACCGGAAGCGGTGAGCGCAATCGAATGCGCAATTGGTAACACGCAATCGATTGCGCGCAATACGCAATCGATTGTGCGGGGCAGCAATTCGTGTCACAGCCTGCTGGAGACCTTGGCAGCCGGCGCCTTCCCGGCCAGCTTGGCTTTCATGATACTTTGCCGATTGGGCAATCGCGGCCCTCGCCGCGATGCTTCCGGGGACGATTGGGAATTGGCTGGCGACATGTCCAGAAAGTCTGGAAAAGACACCACTCCGGTGCGGGAGGCCTCACGCCTGCGACCGCCGACGATGGCCGATATCGCACGGCTCGCCGGCGTATCGGCGTCGACGGTCAGTCGTTCGCTTGCCGGCCTGCCCCCCATCAGCGAGGAAACCCGCATTCGGGTCGAGCGGGCTGCCCAGCAGGCCGGCTACAAGATCAACCGGCATGCCCGCTCGCTACGCCTGCAGCGCAGCGCCATCCTGCTGGTGCTGATCCCCGATCTTGCCAACCAGAACTATTCCGACCTGCTGAAGAACCTCGACAAGGTTGCTTTCGAACTCGGCTACGGGCTGATGATCGGCCACACCGGAACCGACCTGGAACGGCCGGATCGATTGGCCGACGAGCTCTTTACGGGCGGGATTGACGGTATCCTGCTGACATCGAGCTATTGTCCGAGCCGGATCCGCGACCGTCTGGAAAATGGGGAGCGGCTCCCCGTGGTGCGGACTCTCAGTCCGACCGAGATCCATAGCGGCATTGCCTCTGTCCAGATCGATGAGACCACCGCCGCTGCCGAGGTAGTCCGCCATCTGATCGCCAATGGCCACCGGCGCATCGCACACCTGGAAGGCCCGCCGATCGAGCTGGTATCCCGACTGCGTCGCGAGGGCTGGCAGCGTGCCATGGCCGAGGCCGGCCTTCCGGCGGAACCGGGGTTGCTGCACCCGGGCGGCTTCCGGCTGGAAGATGGCCGCGAGGTTGCCCGCAGCCTGCTGGCCGCCGGTCCGCTGCCGGACGCCATCTTCTGCGCCAATGACGAATCCGCCTACGGCCTGATGACGGAACTGAAGAGTGCGGGAATTCGCATCCCGCAGGACATCGCCGTCGCCGGGTTCGACGATCTCACCTTCTCCGAGGTCTTTGATCCTCCGCTGACGACTGTCCGGCTACCGCGTCGTGAAATGGCCGAGGTCTCGGTCCTCTACCTCAAGCGCCTGATCGAAGAGGGTGCCGAGATCGAGCAAAAACTCGTCTCGCATCAATTGATCGTCCGGCGCAGTTCGGGACCGCTCGAGCGCTAGTGGTGCCACCTCCCCGGTTCGGCGACCTCGAGGTGAGTTCGCGTCCGGTTTGGCCGACTCGGGCATGACATCGAGGAACGCCGCATAGATGGGGCCGCCCTGCACAGCTGGCGCGGTCACCCATCCGGCGTAAACTGCACGGATCTGCGAGCGTTTCGTCCTGTTTCCTCAGCTGTTCCAGCAGGCGGCAAGGTGGCCGGGCGCCTTTGCGGCCAGCGGCGGCACGGCCTCGCGGCAGATCTTCGTGGCGAGCGGGCAGCGTGGCGCGAAGCGGCAGCCATGGTCTTCATCGCCCGGTCTTCCGAATTCGCCCCGGATCGTCGGCCGCCGTTCGCCGCGCCGTGCCGGGTCCGGTATGGGGACCGCGTCCAGAAGGGCGCGCGTATACGGGTGCTGCGGCGAGCCGTAGATCGCATCACGCGGGCCGATCTCCGCGACGCGGCCGGCATAGACGACGGCGATGCGGTGCGAGACATGGCGCACAATGGCAAGGTCGTGCGCGATGAACAGATAGGCGACGCCGAGTTCCTGCTGCAGATCACGGAACAGATTGATGATCTGGGCCCGGATCGAGACGTCGAGCGCCGAGACGGGTTCGTCGGCGACGATGAAATCCGGCTCGACCGCGAGCGCTCGCGCGATGCCGATGCGCTGGCGCTGGCCGCCCGAAAACGAGCCGGGATGGCGTGATGCCGTGTCGCTCGGCAAGCCGACGAGGTTCAGCAATTGCGCCACGCGAGCCTCGGCCTCCTTTCCGCGCGCTATGCCATGCACCAGCAGCGGCTCGGCGATTATGTCGGCGACGCGCATGCGCGGATTGAGGCTGGCATAGGGATCCTGCAACACCGGCTGGATGTGCCGCCGAAGCCGCCGCATGGCTGCGCCGGAAAGCTTGCTGATGTCGCGGCCGTCAAAGGAGATGTTGCCGGTGGCCAGCGGCGCACGTCCGAGCAGCGCCTTGCCGATCGTGCTCTTGCCCGATCCGCTTTCGCCGACGACTCCCAGCGTCTCGCCCCGCCCGATTTGAAAACTGACGCCATCGATAGCTCGGAAGGGCGGCGGCTTGCGGTGCCAGAAGGCCGCGCGTTGCACATCATAGGCGACGGACACATCGGTGAACTCGACCAGTCGTTTCGCCGGATCAGCCTGCTTGGCCATTTCACTCTCCGGCATGAACGCGGGCCTCCTGCCCGTGGGCGACGGGAGGGGCGAGCGGGTGCCAGCAGGCAACGCCGCGGCCGCTGCCGAGATCCGTGGTTAACGGATCGTGAATGCAGTCTTCCTGTGCGCGAGGGCAGCGCGTGCGGAACGCGCACCCTTCGGGCAGGTCGGAAGGGTCTGGCGGGCTGCCCTCGATCGCTTCCAGCCGCCCGGCGCTGTCGTCGAGGCGCGGCATCGAGCGCAGCAGGCCGGCCGTATAGGGATGGGCCGGTGCGGCGAAAAGTTCCTGCACAGGCGCTGTCTCGACGATCCGGCCTGCATACATCACGGCGACACGGTCGCAGAGTTCGGCGACAAGGCCCATGTCGTGGGTCACCAGCACGACGGATAGGTGAAGCCGGTCGCGCAATTCGGCCAGCAGGTCGACGATCTGCGCCTGGATGGTGACGTCGAGCGCCGTTGTCGGTTCGTCGGCAATCAGCAGCGCCGGTTCGGCCGCGAGTGCCATGGCGATCATGATGCGCTGGCGCATGCCGCCCGAAAACTGATGCGGCAGGTAATGCAGCCGCCCCTCGGGATTGGTGATCCCGACAAGCCGGAGCAACTCGCTGGCGCGGGCCGACGCGGCTGCAGCCTTCAGCCCCTTGTGGCGCCTCAACACTTCGGTGATCTGGACGCCAACGGTCAGCAGCGGGTTGAGCGATGTCATGGCGTCCTGGAACACCATGGCGATCTCCCGCCCGGCGACGGCGGCGCGCGGGCCATGCCGGGTACCGGACAGAGGTTCGCCGTTCCAGCGCATCGCGCCGCGCTCGATGGCGCCGGGAGCCTCGATCAGCCCCATCACGGCCTGCATGGTGACGCTCTTGCCGGAGCCGCTCTCACCGACGATGCCGAGCGTTTCGCCCGGTTCAACATGCAGCGAAACACCGCGCACGGCCTCGAAGACGCCACGCCGTGTCGTGAAGGAAACGACGAGATCCTCGATCTCCAGGAGTGGTGGCGGGGTCATCGCCGCTTGCTTCCGGATCGCCGGGCAACGGTCCTTGCGAAGCGCTTTTCGCGTTCCTGCGGATCGGTCGTCACGCGCGCCCAGGCGGCCAGCACATTGGCGGAAAGAATGGTGAGGGCGATCGCGAGCCCGGGGAAGGTGACGAGCCACCAGGCGCCAAACACGTGGTCCTTGCCAAGCGCGATATCGAGCCCCCAGGAGGTCGCCGGTGGCTGGATGCCCATGCCGAGAAAGGAGAGAGCGGCCTCGGCGAGCACGACGCGCGCGAATTCGAGGATCAGCAGCGTCGAGAGCGGCGCGGCGATGTTGGGCAGGATGTGGCGCAGGATGATGCGCGGCATCGAGCAGCCGACCAGTTCCGCCGCCTCGACATATCCTTCGTGACGGGCCGAAACGACGATCCCGCGCGTCATTCGCGCATAGACCATCCAGCCGCTGATCGAGAGGATGATCACCACCGTGACAGGCGACGAGCCGAGCACGGTCAGGACCGTCAGCGCGAGCAGCAGGTCAGGGAAGGAGAGCTGCGTGTCGACGATGCGCATCAGGATCGTGTCGGTACGGCCACCGACATAGGCAGCGATAAGCCCCATGGCGATGCCGAACGTGCTGGCAATGGCGCAGACGGTAAGGCTGATACTGAGCGAGGTGCGCGCGCCATACATGATCCGCGACAGCACGTCCCGGCCGAGATTGTCGGTGCCCAGCACATGCGACCAGCTTCCGCCGGCGAGCCAGGCCGGCGGATCCAGCCGGGCCCGAAGCGCCTGCGCCGCCGGGTCATGCGGGACGATCAGCGGGACCAGGATGGCAACGAACACGATCAGTAGCAGGAAGCCGGTGGCGAGCACGGCCGGTCGGTCGCCGAGCAGTTCGGACAGGAGGCCCGCCGGCTTCCTGCGTCGAGCGGCAGGGCGCGACGCCGAGGGGCTATTGGCGGTGAGGCTCATCGGATGCCCACTCGCGGATCGATCGCCTTATGGATGATGTCCAAAGCGAGGTTGATGCCGACCGCGAGGATCGCGACCGTAAACACGACGGCCTGCAGCAGCACGAGATCCTGCCGCTCGATTGCCTGCACCACGGTCAGCCCCAGCCCTGGCCAGGCGAAGATTGTTTCGACGACGACGACATTGCCGGCGAGCGCCCCGATCACCTCCCAGCCTGACAGGGTCAGGATCGGCACGGCGGCATTGCGCAGCGCGTGGGTGCCGACCACCCGCAGGCCGCTCAGGCCTTTCGATCGCGCTACCTTCACATATTGCCGATTGAGTTCGTCCATCATCGCCGTGCGCACGACCATGATTAGCCGGGCCAGCGAGGGGAGAGCCAGCGTGAGGGCCGGCAGTACGATGTGGAGCGGCGAGCGGGCGCCTGAAGTCGGCAGCCAGCCGAGCTTCACGCCGAAAAGGATGATCAGCAGCAGGCCGAGCCAGAATTGCGGAATCGAAAGGCCGGCGAGACTGACGACCACCGTCGTCCGGTCGACGACGCCGTCGGGGCGAAGCGCCGCGATGATACCAAGCGGGATCGACAACAGGATCGCGGCGCCGATGCCGACAGCCGTCAGCAGCGCGGTCATCGGCAGGCGCTGCAACACGATGTCCATGGCGGGGCGGCGCTGCCAGAGACTATCGCCGAAATCAAAGGTCGCGACGCCGCGCACGAACTGAACGAACTGCTGCAACATCGGAAGGTCGAGGCCAAGCTGATGGCGCATCAGCGCTCGCTGCTCCAGCGTCGCCTCGACGGGTAGCATCAACTGGACCGGATCGCCGATCACGCGCGTAACGAAGAACACGATTGTCGTCACGCCGAGCACGACGATAACGCCGTGCCAGAGCCTCTGGAGGATGAAGTTGGTCAAGCGTTTTGCCTGCCATCCACGCTGCGCGGGCGACCATGAGAGCGCGAGCCGGCTGCCGAAGCTGTGCAGGCGTGCTTGAGCAAGTGCGGGCCCCATCCACGCGTATCCCGGGTATCGTTATTGCGGGCAAGGCCAACGAGATCCGCCAAAACGCGCTCCTTTGCTGCTACAGCATCATATATTCCGCATAGTCTCCAACTGTCTTGCTGATCTATCCTCATTTAACTACGGTTCTTAGAATGAAGTTTCGATTTTCGTCGAAATAATGGAAACGTTATTTCGGTAATATATTTCACAAGCTCGTCAAATATTAGCATGGAATCACATTACTCTTGGTGAGAGAGATGGGCAGAATTTGCCTCCGCATTCTCTCTTGCCGAGGTGGCTATGATGACCTTGCTTCCCGATTTCCGATCTGCGCTCAGGCGCTCCGTCTTCGCGTCGGTTTCTGCCCTCGCGCTTTTCGTGGGCGGCGCCGCTTCCGCGACCGAGGTGGTCGTTGCCATCGGCGCCGAGCCGACGACGCTTGACCCGCAGGCCCAGGACGACGGTCCCGAGCGGATCGTCAACGACAACATCTACGAGACGCTCTATGTGCGCGATGCGACCGGCACGCTGTCACCCGGCCTTGCCGCCGAGTTGCCGAAGCAGATCGATCCCCTGACCTGGGAAATTGTGCTCAGGGATGGCATCAACTTTCACAATGGCGAACCGCTCGACGCCAAGGCCGTCGCGCTCAGCCTGAACCGGATTGTCGACCCGGCGCTCAAATCCGGCCAGTTCTCCTACGTGTCGACGATCAAGGAAGCGGTTGCCGTGGACGCGCGCACGGTGCGCGTTACCACGGAGAAGCCGGATCCGGCGCTTACCGCGCGGCTCTACTGGCTGAAGATCGTTCCGGCCTCCTATGCGTCTGACCCGAATTTTGCCGCCCATCCGATCGGCACCGGCCCCTACAAATTCGTGCGCTGGGATCGCGGCGAGGAAGTCGTGCTCCAGGCCAATCCCGATTACTGGGGCAACGCTGCCAAGGTTGACGACGTCACGTTCCGTTTCATCCCCGATGCCAGCACGCGCCTCGCAGGCCTGCTTTCGGGCGAACTGGACCTGATCACCAACGTCGCGCCCGAATTCACGGCGCAGCTGCCCAAGGTCGCCAAAATCGAGGGGCTCGAACTGCCCTACGTGCTGATCAATGCACGGCCGGGGGCGCCGACTTCGGATGTGCGTGTCCGTCAGGCGCTGCTGTATGCGGTCAACCGCGAGGAACTGGCCGAAGGACTGTTCGAGGGTAACGCCAAGGCCGCGACAGGCCAGCTTGCCGTCCCGGCGGCTTTCGGCTTCGACGAGAGCATCAAGGCCTATCCCTACGATCCCGAAAAGGCCAAGGCGCTGCTGAAGGAAGCCGGGGCTGAAGGCGCGGTGATCGAGTTTGTCGGACCGGGCGGTCGCTTCCTGAAGGATCGCGATACGGTCGAGGCCGTTGCGGCCTATTGGACTGCGGTCGGGCTCAAGGTCAATGTTCGCATCCCGGAATGGAGCGACTATCTGAAGACGATCTTCAATCCCGAGGCTCGTCCGGACGTCTACTATTCCTCGAGCGCCAACGAGCTGTTCGACGTGGATCGTGCGATCACCGCCTATTACCATCCCGTAAGCCCCGGCGCTTCGAATGCCGACAAGGAGCTTGGCGAGTGGATCGACGCCGCGCGCTTCGAAACCGATGTCGAAAAGCGCAAGGCGCTCTATGCAAAAGTTCTGCAGCGTTCGCGCGACGAGGCTTATGTGAATTCGCTGCTGAACGTGCAGGATATTTACGGTCTCAGCAAACGCGTCGAGTGGACGCCGCGCGTTGACGGCAAGGTTTTCGTCAAGGACATCACCGTGTCGGAAGGCACGGAGTAGGCCGGCCGCATCATCCTCTGTAGAGACCTGAATCGGAAGCCGGACCACGGGCGTGGTCCGGCTTCTCATCGTTGGAGACGAATTTGACGGAAGCCATGGAACGATCGGTCATTGTCACAGGCGCAGCGAGCGGCATAGGCGCCGCGCTGGCGGTGAAGCTCGCGGCGCCCGGAACGGCCTTGCTGCTGCACACGAGAGCCAATTCGGCAGGTCTCGCATCCGTTGCCGCGGCCGCCGAGGCGCGCGGTTCGGTCGTCGAGCAGGTGCTTGGCGATCTCGCGGATCCGGCGGTCCCGCGCGAGATCGTTGCCCGCGGGCGCGCACGATTTGGCCGGATCGACCAGATCGTCAGCAATGCCGGTCAGGCGAAACGGTCGCAATTCGGCGAGTTTGGCGCGGAGGATCTTGCCGCCGCCTTTGCCAGCATGCCGGTCGCCTTTCTCCATCTCGTCGATGCGGCGCTCGGCGACCTGGAGACATCGAGCTGGGGCCGTGTCGTCACGGTCAGCTCTTTCATCACGCATGTCTTCGGTACCGCCGGGCTGCTGTTTCCGGCCACAGCGGCGGCGAAGGCAGCGCTTGAATCCCTGTCGAAAAGCCTCGCTGTCCAGCTCGCCCCCTTCGGCACGACTGTCAACATCGTCGTGCCCGGCTTTACGCGCAAGGACGCGACGGGGCACTCGGCAGTATCCTCCAGCAATCGCGATACGGCCGTTTCGCTGACCCCGACCGGACGCCTGTCAGACCCCGCCGATATCGCCGCCGCGATCGCCTTTCTGCTGTCGCGCGAGGCAAGACAGGTTACGGGCGAGTTGCTCCACGTCGATGGCGGCCTTCGACTGCCCTAGACTAGGTACAGTTTCCAAGAAGACTGTTCCGTTTCACGCGAACGTTCATCGGGGCACTCCGGTCAAGGCGGGTAGTTCTAAACCCAAACCTCAAATCCGGGCCCGGATGAGAAAGGCCTTCATAGCCTCGAAAGCTATGGCTAACCTCTCCGCTGTTCTTGCTGAACGGCGGCCACATGGTCGACGTGCGTACTCGCTCGACGTTATGACCTCGGAATTCCATCACTCCCTCGTCGGGTATGCGCTCCAAGCCTTGTTTTCCTCGTCAACGCAGCACATTTCGCGCCGTAGTTGGGTTAGGACCTTCCAGACCAAATGCGGATTGAAGTAAGGCACCCCAGCAGCGGCGCAGGAATCCTTGAAAAGGTCCCGTATCGGGGTTGTTGACGCCCAGGGCAGGCTGCAGCCTGCCTAGCTTGCCGTAGAGGCGATTGCCGAGGGCATATTTGAAAAGTGTGGCTCCTCGGCCGTACCGCCGGCGGACGTCCGAGCATCAAGCCACCCGAGAAGGATTGCCTCGTACCGTTCTCCAACCGGGAAAGTTCCGCGTGCCAGAGCGGTGCGTCGCCAGAGATGGAAAGCCGAAAGCCACGTTCGATGGCGATCACTAGCATCAGAAGTTCGCCACGAGACCCCATCTCAGTGAAAGCTAAGCCAAAGTGCCTAGGTCGTAGCCCTTACAGGGCCCCCGATCCCGGCCAATGCAAAAAGCCACTCTGCGCATTTCGCCAGCGGCTAAAACCCAACAATATCAATAATTTAAATGGCAGAGAGGGGAGACTTCGCCCCACTTGAACCTAACCACATGATTTCAATAGCTTAACTCTGACCTACCAACTACCCGCGTAGCTGTTATGTGTAGCACTCCTTTGCCCAGCTCAGCGCTTTGGTCAATCGTCCGGGACGCCAAATGTTGCTGGTCTGAGCTAACTCTTGGCTGCTTGGGCCACAGCGTGGCGTGCAACCCGTTGCAAGTTACTGCATGATTTTGACATTCGAGGACAAAGCGGCGGCCCATCGCGGACAGTTCCCCACTTACAAATCAAGTGCAGCTCCATTTACCCTGAGCCATTCTTTCCGCTCCCGGTATAGCGGCAACACCTTGTCGACTTCGTTCCAGAAAGCGTCCGAATGATCACGGTGTCGTAGGTGACAAAGTTCGTGCACTACAAGGTAGTCAATGACAGTCTGCGGAGCCATCATGGCCTTCCAATGAAAGTTCAACGTGCCGCCTTCACCGCATGAAGCCCAGTGGTAACCGAGTTCCTTGACGGCAATCCCACCAGGCTCCACGCCGACCAACGGCGCAAGGTTATGAACGCGCTCCGTGAATATCGGGAACCCTTTCGCAATATAGAAATCCCGGAAGGCCTTGCGTGCGGCAGGCTCCCCTTCTGTGGCCACAAAGGCTTCGGACAACTCCCAGCGTCCGTTCTTGAGACGCAACGGAACGTCTGCGTCGGCAACGAACTTCAATCGATAGGATCGCCCCAGATAGGCGAAGCCCTGACCTTGGACCAAAGGCCGAAGCCTGCGGCTGGAATTCAGGTCTTCCCATTCAGCAAGAGAGCGATGCACCCAAAGCGCGCGATCAGCGACGGCTTCGCGCACCTCTTCGTCGTCAAACCCGTCGGGCGCGCGAACGATAACTTCGCCCGAACGCTCGATGACGATGTCCGCCGTTTTCCGCGCGCTGCGGATCAGCGTGAACTCGATATCCTGGGCACGCATCTTCATGACGGGAGCAACTCCACGTGTCGCTTTTCGGCGAGGCGAGTCAATTCCACCGCTATACGTCGGTGCTGATCCTGAACGGCGCTGATGCCAGAGACTATCAGCTCCGTATCAATACTCGCTCTGAGCCGACGAACCTGGTCCGGCTTGCGCCAGAAATCAATGATCGTGATTGATTCACGGATGACCCCGACCAGCCGGGTAGAGAGCGCGTCCAGCATGGCGGCATCCTCGACCGAGAGCGTGGCGCCGTCACCAATCAGATCAAGGAGGTTGTCACGAAATACGAGCACTTCGGGGGCGTGCTCGGTTATCGCTTCCCCGCGACCCGCCCTGATTTCCGATCGCAGTTCTTCATAGCGCTCGGCCAATGACTTCCAGTCTTCGCCATGCTTGGCGATGAGCGTGTCAAGCTTCTCACTCATCCGTTTGAAGAAGGCCGGGTCTTCGTCAAAATGGATGGTGCAATGTTTGCGGATGGCGTGCTCCATCTCGCTCGCCTTTGCCCGGACACTTCCCTGCGCATGACCCGTTACCTGCGCTACAAAATCCGGGTCCAGCAGTTCGACCGGGGGAATTTGAGGGTCGACGCCGAGCTCTATGAGATGCTTATTGATGAGCGCGGCGACTTTTTTGCCAACGCCCGCGAAATCAATGGAATCGTCCTTAAAACGCTCTTTGGTCATGCGCATCAGATAGCCTAGCCGCCTCGCCGGTCCGCGATACCGCTGTGCGGCAGCACCCGGCAGGATGAGGTCGAGGCTCATCAGGAATTTCTTCAGATACACCTCGAAGTCCGCTCGCGCCTTGATAGGTTCAAGCGCGTCCACGGCCTTGTGGACGACGCGAACCTCCTCGTCCGTGTTGCCGAGCGTGCCGGTCAGGAACGCCTCAATATCGTGGACAGCCAGCCCCTGGAAATGCTGGAGCAGCCGACGATAGCGTTCTTCAAGAATGGGCAGTTCGGAGGTAAGGTTCTTCAGCCCGGCCTGAAGGTCGGCAAGGTCCTCTCTGGCGTAGATTTTCAGCGCGTCAGTGAGGTGATTGGCGAGGCCGATGTAGTCGACGATGAAGCCGCGCTGCTTGCCCTGCGTCACCCGATTCACGCGAGCAATGGCCTGAAGCAGGTTGTGCTCTCGCAATCGCTTATCGATGTACATGACCTGCTCGATCGGGGCATCGAAGCCTGTCAGCAGCATGTCACACACGACAAGGAAGGCGATACCAGTGTTGGCCTTTTCGTGGTCGTCTAGATTAAATGGCTTGCAGAAATTCTCGACCGTATTCCAGTCCCGCGCCTCCTTGCGGGCGGCGGTGATTTCGGCGAGCTCATTGGTCGCGTCCGACGACACCACCACCACCACTTTGAGGAAGGCGATCCGGCGGATCAGATCCGCGTCCGGATCCGACTTTGCACGCTCGGCGTCCAGCCGCGCCTGCAGCGCCTCGCGCAAGGCGCGTTGGTACCGAACGGCGGCGAGCTTGGAATGGCAGACGACCTGGGCCTTGAACCCGTTGGGCAGGATGTTGTCGATGTAGTGGCCGACCAGATCGCGGGCGATCGCAGCGATCCGGCTTTCCGCTTCCAGGATATCGCCCGTAACACCATACTTTTTCTTGATGGCGAGCAGGTCTTCGGCAGAGCGCTCCGCGAAGAGATCCTCGAACGCGGTGTCGAACTCAGCCTTGTCGCGCAGGGCGGTGTTGGCGGTGCGGCCCTCGTAAAGGATTTGCAGGGTCGCCCCGTCCGCCACGGCGTCCATCAGCTTGTAGGTATCAATATACGCGCCGAACCGCTTCACGGTCTGCTTACCGCCGTGGCGCTCGGTGATCAGCGGCGTGCCAGTGAAGGCGACGCGGGCGGCGTTGGGGAACGCCTCGAACAAATTGTCGCCCATGTCGCTGCCCTGCGTCCTATGGGCTTCGTCCACCATGATCAGAATACGCGGGCTATCGTTGACGACGCCAAAGCTCTCTGCGCTGGGCGGCGGGGCATAGCGTCCCAGCTTATCGCGCAAGCTGTCAGGTAGGTCGTCCTTCGTCTCGACGAACTTATGGACCATCACCATGTTCACATCAGAAGCCGGAGAGGAAAGCACGTCGCGCACAGCGGCTCGGCTGCCGACCAGATTGATCTTCCCCCCGATCAGCTTGGCCGTGCCGGCCAATTGGTCCTCCAAGTCGGCGCGGTCCACCACCATCAAAATCTTCATGTCATTGAGGTCGCGGCTAGCGCGAAGCATCCGGCCGACGAAGACCATGGTCAGCGATTTGCCCGAACCCTGAGTGTGCCAGACGACACCGCTGCGCTCCATGGGCGTCTCGCCGTCGCGCAGACGCTGCGCGATCCGGCGGGCGGCGCGGTGCTGCTGATAGCGGGCGAGTACCTTCACCCGCTTGCCGTTCGGCAGGTCCATGAACACCGAACAGGTGCGCAGCATGTCGAGTAGGCAATGCGGGTTGAGCAGGCCCTGGACTAGTTCCTCCTGCGCACGGACGGCACCCAGCGGCGGGGTGATCTCGGCATATGCTCCCGGCCAGATGTTGCGCCAGCCGTAGAAATGCTCGGGGGCGGAACTGATCGTGCCGAACTCCGCCGCCTCGCCGCAGGTCCGGATCACCGCGAGGTTGGGATAGAACAGCTTCGGCTCGCCTTCACGCAGGCCGGCCCGTGCGGTCTCCGGGCGCGCGTCGCGATAGCGCTGCAACTGCACGAAGGATTCATGCATCGGATTGGCGGTATTGGCGTCGCCAATCTTGGCCTCGATCACCACCAGTGGCAGTCCGTTCACGAACAGCACAACGTCGGGGATGATGAAGCCTTTGACGCAGCCCGGCGTGTCGACGCGAAACTGATTGATAGCGTGGAAGCTGTTGCGCTCGGGATTGGCAAAATCGATCAGGCGGACGGTGGGGTCCTTCTCGCTAGTTAGCTCGTTACGATCCACCTGCGCCTTGAGCAGTAGCGCCTGCACCGCCTCGTTGGCGTCTAGCAGGCCCTTGCCCGGCTGCCGGAAGATATCGTCGACCAGCCCCGCCAGTTGCCGTTCGGTCAACCATTCGCGACCATCGGGCTGGCGATTGAGCGCGCGAACGCTGTCGCGGAACACCTGCGGTAGGATTAGGTCGCGAAAGCTTGATCGTAGCGAGGCCGCCGGGTCCTGCGGGATCATCTGGCAACCCTGGTCGATCACCAACCAGCCCAACCCGGCAAGCTGGGTCAGCAGTGGCTTTTCGACGTGGGCGTATTCGCTCATGCGGCCGCACTTTCGAGCAGCGGCGCGACCGAGATTTTGCCGGTGAGCAGATCCTGCATTAGGCCGCTTTTCTGTAGGCGGAGCTTTAGAAACTCCTCTTTTGAAGATCTTATTTGGGAGGCAATCTTTCCAGCCACCTCTATAAACTGACCCTGTTCGTCAGGCGAAGGCCACGCGAATTTTAGGGAGTTCAACACTGCAGCATTGGCCACGTCACGTCCGCCGGTATTGATCGACCTGCGGATTTGGGCTCGTAGGACGACATCGAAGGCCAATTGAAGGTACAAATAGCGCGGGTTAACTCTTGTTGCATTGAGCCGGATACGCATCAGATTTGAAGACATGATCCATCCTGAATTTTCAGGCTCTATCACCACTGAGCGGCCAACATCCGCAACTCGCGAGAATACTACATCACCTGGAGCGAGTTGATACGCCTCCAGGCGCGTTGCGGTTTCCTCGGAAACATAGAGAAGTTCTTCATGCTCTAGAATTCCCTCGCCGAGCGAGCCGATAGTAATTACAGGCCGCCCCCGCGCGACCCAATGCTCGATCTTCAACGACGAGCCGAAAGGCCCTGTTTTCAAGTGCCCTCCGTTTGTTGGGCCCTTGTCCTTGAGGACTGAAACTTCCCATCCCTTGGGCAGCCAGCCGAGTTCGGTCTGGTGGTAGAGGTCAGGAACCTCCTCGCGGGGCCGTCGGAGCTGGCCATGTTCGTCAACGCCGCGCGTAAACAAGTCCTGCATCAACCCTGCGCGCACCCGCTCCTGCTTGGCAATCAACGCCTCCGTCGCCTCGATCTGGGAGTCGATACCGCGCAGCACACGGACTATGGTTGTCTGACTCTCCATATCCTGCAAGAGCAGGCTCGATTTCGCGAGCCAATCGCGACTTATGCTGGGAACGCCTGTCGCTTCGTTCAGCGATTCGAGATCGAACTGGCACAATTGATAGTACAGCCATTGGGCATCGACATCCCGCTTCGGGATGGCCGCATATGTTGTGTCAGAAGCCCAGAATGGCCCCTCGGAAAAGTGCGGGCGGGATAGCGAACCTTTACGTGGAATGATGACAGCAGGACCGGAGAAAAGACTTTTCGACGCCTTACCATAAACGCCACCCGTTCCGTAAACAGGAACGTCCCCCTCTTCGACAACAACGCCGGCTGGGGATTTGCCGTAATAAATGTCTGCGAAAGACGATAAGGCTTCAAGCATAACCCAAAACCTTGAGATAGCGGTCCAACTCGGCGGTGGCATCGCTGCGCCGCTTCTCAATAGTGCGCACCGTAACCGCATACTTGTCGTGCAAGTTTTCGATCGCTGCCGCCACCGCCCGCCGCTCGGCATCGAGATAGGCGCGGTAAGTAGCTACCAGCGTGTTGCGGAAGCGGGTGAGGATCTGGCTGCGCGCGGCCTCCGGCGTAATCTTCTCGCGGGCGGCCGCGACCAATTCCTCTCGCCTCTTCTCCGCCGCACGGAGTTCCGCTTTCAGCGCCTTAGCCTCGTCCTCCAGCGCCTTATGCCGAGCGAGCCGGTGTGTGGCATGCGCCAACTCCTGTATGATCGCCTGGCCCTTCTCTGCAAGGGCAAGAACTGGCGCGGCAAACTGTAAAGCTGGACCGGCCTTCTTGACAGCCGAGGCCAACCGCCACACCGCCCCAAAATCAGGATCGCCCAGCTTGCCGAGCTTCGCCGCACCCTTTGGCAGGCCCAATTCAGCAATCAGGTCGGGCGCAACACCCTGCGCCGCCTTCATCAGCTTCTTCAACTCTGCCCCCTGCGCCTTGACGAGTTCCTTGAGCCGCTTGACCTCTGCCGAGGCAAGGACACCGCAGTTCTCCTCGTCCTCATAGCTTTCCTCATCTGCGGTCGCGAAAAGGGCCTGCACCTCGTCGAGGCGGGCACGCTTGGTGACTAGTTCCGCGACCAGGTCCGGAAACTCGCTTTGCAGGATTTCGTCGTCGGGAATCAGCTCCGCACCCCAACCGCTTGCCGCTACCGATTTCAGATCAGTCTTCAGGCTATCCACATAGCGCGCCATGCTCCCGCGCATCTGGAAAGGGTTGAGTAGCGTTTGCCCTGCAAAGGCCGCATCGATATCCACCACCAGCGCACGGCGCAGCGCATAGACGTTGCCTCCGCGGCCGCCCGCCGCCGCGTCTGCCGGGGCGAGTTGAGTGATGGCGGGTTCGTTCGACTGCCACCACTCCGTTAGCCTGTTCATGAATTCCAGATGCGCGCGCCCTACGCCGGAATGCGCCTTCACCAGTTCAACGATGTCGCGTCGCGTGGTGATGATAGAGTCAAAATCGCAATAGACCGCATCACCGATGCGCGGCGCGAAGCAAGCCTCGCGCAGGCCCTCATAGTTCCGCCAGAAGCGTTCCAGCCCATTAACTTCCGCCACCGGCACGCCGCCATGGATGTGCGCTCTCACGTCCTGCGGCTCGGGTGGTGGAGCGTTATCAACATAACGGCGGATGTTGCAGTTGAACTCTTCCGCCTCGATCTCGTCTATTGGTACGACGCGAGCGTAACCGGGTACGTCGTGTCTCTGGCGGTAGACGTCAACGATCTTCGCCATGTCCTCGGGCCGTAGGAAGTTCTGAGCCTTGCCTTCGCGGTATTCGCGGTCGGCATTAATGAACAGGACATCCTTGCGCTCCGCAGCGTTCTCTTTATTCATCACCAAAATGCAGGCGGGAATGCCCGTGCCATAGAACAGGCTTGGCGGCAAACCGATGACCGCGTCGAGCCAGCCCTGCTTTATGAAATGTTCGCGCGCGTCCTTTTCTTCGCCGCCGCGAAACAGCACACCATGCGGCATGACCGTTGCCATGCGGCCGTCGCTTTTCAACACCGCCAGCATGTGCTGGACAAACATAAGGTCCGCCTTCTTGCCCTTTTCCGGCATCCATTTCACGAACCGACCTTTGAACTCCATGTCCTTGGCGCTGTAGTTTTGGCTAAAGGGCGGATTGGCGAGCACCCGGTCGAAGCGGGTCAGCTCGCCGTCGTCGGCCCGGTGCTGCGGCTTGGCCAACGTATCTTCCTGCCGGATATCCGCCGATTGGATATCGTGCAGGATCATGTTCATCCGGCAGATCGACCAGGTCGTGCCCTGTGACTCCTGCCCGGCGAGTGAGAGGTTGTCCGGGTCGCCGCCATTGTCGCGTATGTAATCGCGCGATTGGATCAGCATACCGCCTGAGCCCACTGTCGGATCATAGATGCTCATGCCCGGCTTCGGACTGACGATCTCGACCATCGTGCGCACGACATCGGCGGGGGTGTAGAACTCGCCTGCCTTTTTGCCGGCTGAATCGGCAAAGTATTTGATCAAATATTCGTAGGCGGCGCCGAGCAAATCGGGGAACTCGAAGTTCTCGTCGCGTAGGGGGATTTTCTCGAACACCTGGATGAAATCGACCAGCGTGTCGTCGCTGAGCGTACGCTGTCCGATCTTGCGGTTGAAATTGATGTGTTCGAGCACATCCTCAAGCTGGTCCTTGTTGTTCCGCTCAAGCTCGCCAAGCGCAGAATTGAGTCCGTTGCCGACATCCTCTTTCAAATGGCGGATGGTTTCCCAGCGCGATTCAGTCGGTACGTAGAAGGTGTACTGGTCTCGACTTTCCAGCAGAACCGCGAGCCGTTCACCACCGAGACCACGAGCACACAGATTGGCCGTGAGCTTTTCACGCTGCTGGTCGAACAGGTCGCTGCACCGCTTCAGAAACAGGACGCCGAAAATATACTCCTTGTACTCGGAGGCATCCATGTTGCCACGGAGCTCGTCGCACGCCTTGAAAAGGAGACCGGTGAGTTGAGAGAGGGTGAGCTTAGCCATGCCGGCAATTGACACAAACCATGCGCCACTGTCGACTGGCGGACGGCAAACAAGGACTCCTTTTTTACCGGGAGCTCCGCCTCATGCTTCTGCCTTCCGGGGCGGCATACTCACACGGTTCGAACCTGATCGGCCAGCTTCGCCAGCGTGTTCTCATCCCTGATCGCGGCGAAAACTACTGCAACGCGTTGCACGGATCGGCGGCCCGTCTGCTGCTCGCAGTTGGTTGATCCACGCAACACACTTCGAGGTGCGCCTTGAACCGTGCCCGCGACGGTCATGGGCAATGATGCGAAAACCCTGCGAGCCGAAGAACAGCATCTGCGGCGCCTAAGCGTCGCCGGCCAGCGGCCAGCCATGCGAGAACAGGATGGGCTGACCCTTGCCCCAGTCCTTGTAGGCGATCGATGTGCCGTCTTTGACCTGAAATGTGCTCATGGTTCCTCTCCGTTTTGCATCTGAAGGAACCTGCCGCCTGTCGGCTGAATGACGCTCGCAGCATCGGACGGAACCCGCCTCGGAACGACTCTACCTGGGGGTGCCAAAATCATACTTCGGTATAGGCCGCAGAAAACCGTTGGTTTGGTGAGTGGGAACTTGAGATTTGCGAACGTGCCGAGCGCACAGATGATCGATTAATGTCGGGCTCCCACGCCACAACGTCTGCTTTCAAGCAACGGGAATGATCACGTGAATGGCTGATATGCGTGAACCCGCCCGGCAGCTTGGGGGCCGGAAGCGGACTGACCGATTTTGGCTGCCGCCGTGCATTAGGCCGCCGTTCTGCAACCGATCCCGTCCGTCATACACGCTCAAATTTCGCACCCCTGAAAGCGGTCCTACGCTGGCTCATGCGAAGTCGGCGCGGCGCGCCTGCGCAAGCTCGTCCCACATGCCTCGGAGCCAGCAATCGTGATCCCGATTTTGCTGGCGTTTAAGGATTGCTGCGGGAACCTTTTAGCGTCGCGATAATTGAGGTCGATTATGTGGGGGTGTGATTTGACAAAACAGAATATTGGCGGGCGTTCCGTCGCTTCCACAGGCGTGCAGGGCTTGGATGATATCCTTGTAGGCGGCCTCACACGCGAGCGTATTTATCTCGTGGAAGGCACACCAGGAACGGGAAAAACGACCCTCGGGCTTGGCTTCTTGTTGTCTGGCGCGCGTGAGCGGGAGCCCGGACTGTACATCACCCTGGCCGAAACGAAGGTCGAACTCGTCGCGGTGGCGGAAAGCCACGGCTGGTCTCTCGACGACATTCACCTGGTCGAGATGGTGCCGGCCGACGGCCTCGGAGAGGATCAAGAGCAGACCTTGCTTCATCCGAGTGAGGTGGAACTTGGCGAGACCGTGCGCGACATCATGGCCAAGGTCGAGCAGTTCAAGCCAGCCCGCGTCGTCATCGACAGCCTGTCCGAACTACGGCTGCTGGCTCAAACGCCTGTACGCTACCGCCGCCAGATTCTGGCGCTGAAGCACTTTTTTGCTTTGCGCCAGTGCACGGTGCTTCTTCTCGACGACAGAAGCGCCAGCGGCAGCGACCTCCAGTTGCAGAGCATTGCACACGGCGTCATCATGCTGGAGCAGACTCTGTCTGGTTTCGGCGCCCAGCGGCGCCGCCTTCATATCGTGAAGATGCGGGGCATCCGCTTCCGCGGCGGATACCATGACTTCGAGATCGAGCCGGGTGGCTTGTGTGTTTATCCCCGGCTGGTCGCGGCCGAACATGGCAGTATCTACGATGACACACCCGTATCCACGGGCTCTGATCATCTCGACAGTCTGCTGGGTGGCGGCCTGGTTCCAGGAACCGCGACGCTGCTGTCGGGACCAGCAGGTGTGGGCAAGACCACGGCAACTGTCCAGACAATGGTTTCCGGCCTGAAGCGCGGCGACAAGGCTTCGTACTTCCTTTTTGACGAACGGCTGCCGACGCTGCTCAAGCGCTCGAAGTCGCTTGGCATGGATGTGGCGCCGTTCATCGAGGCGGGCACGCTGGATCTGAGGGCGATTGATCCAGCCGAGCTGTCACCGGGAGAGTTCGTCGGTGCGGTTCGCGACGCTGTCGAGACGTTCGGAGCCAAGATCGTCGTGATCGATAGCTTGAATGCGTATCTTCAGTCGATGCCGAACGAGCAATTCCTTGTTCTTCAGATGCACGAGTTGCTGAGCTATCTTGGTCAGAAGGGGATCGTCACCATCCTGATCCTTGGACTGCATGGCGTCACCGGGGATATCAGGTCCGATGTCGATCTCAGCTATCTTGCGGACACGGTGCTGCAACTGCGTTACTTCGAAGCGCATGGCGAGGTGCGGCAGGCGATCTCTGTCATCAAGACTCGTACCGCTCGACATGAGCGGACCATCCGCGAGTTTCAGATCACCGAGCAAGGCTTGTCTGTAGGCGAAACGTTGCGCGACTTCCAAGGCGTATTGACCGGGGTCCCAACCTTTTCGGGCTCGCTATCAGAGCTTTTGGAGACTGGGGGGGCAGCGACAGATTCAGCCGACGTGCAGTGATGAACCGCGTACTCATTTTAGCGCCTCGGGGTCGCGATGCGGAGGTTGCTGCCAAGCTGTTTGGCGCTAACGAGATCAACTCCGTCGTGTGCCGCGACATCGCAGACCTGGTTGAAGCGATAGAGGTTGATGCTGCGACGGTCGTACTCACCGAAGAAGTGCTTATAGGGAGCGATGCTGATCGACTGGCTGACTGGATCGCAGCCCAGCCGGCCTGGTCCGATTTGCCGATCATTGTTCTGGCAAACGGAAACCGAGCGCCGCGAAGCCAACGCGCGTTGCAGCGACTCCAGGGGTTGGGCAACACGGTTCTGCTGGAACGTCCGCTCCACGCCGAGGCGATCCTTGGCGCGGTCAGGTCAGCACTCAAGGCGCGCTCCCGCCAGTATCAGGTGCGTGACGTCGTTGCCAAGCTTATCGAGAGCGAGCGTGAGCTCAGGTTCACGCTCAAGGCTGGTAAGCTCGGATCTTGGACGCTCGACCTGACAAATGGCAAATTGACCACGTCCGAGACGTGTCGCGCCAATTTCGGTCGCGATAGGGACGCGTCATTCACCTACCAGGAACTCCGCGATGCCGTACATCCGGACGACCGGGCTCGAATGGCAGCAGCGGTGGATTCTAGCGTCGCCAAAGGCGGAGACTACGACATCGAGTACCGCGTCATCACGCCTGCAGGCGGATTGCGTTGGGTGCTGATAAGGGCCCAGCCCGTCTACGCCATGGATGGGACGCCGCTGCAAATGGCGGGGGTCTCGCTCGATATCACCGACCGCAAGCTCGAAGATGCGCGCAAAGAGTGCCTCGTCGAATTCGCTGAAGGAATCCGGGATCTCCAGGACCCCGGCGAAATGGCCTACGTGGCGGCCGAAATCCTTGGCCGTGCGCTGGGGGCTAGTCGGGTTGGCTATGCTACGATCGATCCCGACGCCGAGACGCTTCATGTCGACAGGGACTGGACTGCGGTCGGCGTTGAGTCGCTAGCCGGCGTGCTTCAGCTTCGCGACTACGGCTCATTCATCGATAGCCTGAAACGAAACGAGTTCATCGCCATTTCCGACGTGCGCGAGGACGATCGCACCGCCGCCGCCGCTGAGGCGTTGGAGAGCCGTAGCGCCCGCGCGTTCGTCAACATGCCAGTGATTGAGCAAGGCCAACTGCGCGCCGTACTCTTCATTAATCACGCCCACGTACGCGACTGGACGCCAGAGGACCTTGCCCTCGTCAAGGAGGTTGGCGAACGCACTCGCACCGCGGTTGAACGAACTCGGGTCGACGCTGCTTTGAGCGAGAGCGAGCGCCGCTACCGCACGCTGTTCGAGAACGTGAACTCGGGTTTCTGTGTTTTCGATATGGTGTTCGACGGGGACGATCACCCGATCGATTACGTTTTTGTGGAAGTGAACCCAGCGTTCGAGGCGCAGACCGGCCTGAGCGATACCATCGGGCGGCGGATCAGCGAGCTTGCTCCGGGTCATGAACAGCGTTGGTACGATCTCTATGGCGAGGTTGCCCTGACGGGTACGCCGCTGCGCGTCGAAGAGGAAGCCCGGGCGCTGGAGCGTTGGTACGAGGTCTATGCCTACAGGGTCGGCGCGCCAGAGCAACGCCGGGTGGCGGCGCTGTTCAACGACGTTTCGGAGCGCAAGCGTGCCGAGGCACGTATCCGCGAGTTGAATGAATCACTGGAGCAGCGCGTCGCCGAGCGAACGGCAGAACGCGACCGGCTCTGGACCCTTTCCGAAGACTTGCTGGCGCGTGCCAACTACGGAGGCATGATGACGGCCGTAAGTCCTGCGTGGCAGCGCATGCTCGGCTGGTCGGAAACGGAGCTGCTGGCTGGCCCCTACACTTCGTTCATGCACCCGGACGACATGGAGCCGACTCTGGCAGGTCTCGCTCACATGGGTGAAACGGGTCAGTCCACGCGCTTCGAAAATCGGATCGCCACTAAAGATGGTGGCTGGAAGTCGATCGAGTGGACTGTCGCCCCAGAACCAGACGGGTTGAATTTCATCGCGGTCGGACGAGATCGCAGCGATGTAAAGGCGCGTGAGGCCGAGCTCCAAGCTGCGCAAGACCAGCTGCGCCAAAGTCAAAAGATGGAAGCTATGGGCAGCCTCACGGGCGGCGTTGCGCATGACTTCAACAACTTGCTCACTCCCATCGTCGGAGCGCTCGATCTACTCCAGCGACGCAGCATAGGTGGCGAGCGTGAGCAGCGGCTGATAGCCGGTGCGGCCCAGTCAGCCGAGCGCGCCAAGACGCTGGTTCAAAGGTTGCTGGCCTTCGCGCGACGGCAGCCGCTCCAAGCGACTGCCGTTGACGTCGCCAAGCTGGTAACGGGCATGGCAGATCTGGTTGCCAGCACGACGGGGCCACAGATAAGGGTGTCCGTAGACGTCCCCCCGGATCTGCCTGCGGCTAGAGCGGACCCCAATCAGCTTGAGATGGCACTTCTCAATCTCAGCGTAAACGCGCGCGATGCGATGCCGAGTGGCGGAACGCTGAGGATCACGGCCACGACGGCGACGGTTAGGGCGGGGGAGGATGCGGGGCTCAATGCAGGAGCCTACATAAGGCTGTCCGTGGCCGACAGCGGCGTCGGCATGGATGAAGGAACGCTTGCCAGGGCCGTTGAGCCGTTTTTCTCGACCAAAGGCGTCGGCAAAGGGACAGGCTTGGGCCTCTCGATGGTTCACGGTCTCGCATCCCAACTCGGTGGCCTGTTGAGAATTCAGAGCCGCCCGGGGCTTGGAACCAATATTGAGCTATGGCTCCCCCAGAGCACTGACACATCAGAGATTTCTGAAACGCCACGACAAGTCACACCGTCGCCGGGGATACGCGGTACGGCGCTGCTTGTTGACGACGAAGAATTGGTACGATTGAGTACCGCCGACATGCTCTCGGAGCTCGGCTACACGGTGGTAGAAGCGGCGTCCGCAGAAGAAGCGCTCAAGCTCGTTCGCAATGGTCTCAAGCCCGACTTGCTGCTGACAGACCACCTGATGCCAGGCATGAGCGGAACGGATTTGGCTCGCGCGCTTCGGGGCCGTTGGGGCGGGCTCCCTGTCATTGTGGCGTCTGGTTACGCCGAAAGCGAAGGTATTGCGCCGGATCTTCCCCGCTTGACGAAGCCCTTTCGCAACGACGAACTGGAAAGCAGCCTCGCTGCGCTTTCCCGATCTGACTAGCTCTGTACCCGACCTGTCAGGATGGCCAAGACATTGCTGACATCGTCAAGGGTGTAGGGTTTTGACAGGTTGAGCTGTGATTTATGCTGGTCCGGAAAGCTGTCCCTTCCCGTCCCACTCATGAATGCGAACGGTATATGACGAGCGGTCAGAAGATCCGCGACTGGATAGGATACTTCCGTCCCAAGATTGACGTCCAATAGCGCAACGTCAAATTGCTGCGACTTCACGGCTTCAAGCGCCTCATCGAGGCGCGTAATCGGTCCAACTGGCTCAAAGTTCAGATCCAGTAAAAACTCCTCCAACATCATGGCAATAAGAAATTCGTCTTCGATGATTAGAACGCGCAATGTCGCAGTCACCGCGTGACCTGCACAGATGACGAAATTGAGCGGGCGGACACCTGAGATTCTTCCGCGTGTGGCTGGCTAAGCGGGTTTACTGTAACGATCGGGCTTGTCATCGTGCCTATTCTGATTTGGCGCCTCAGTGATTATCAACCAGCTGATTTCCGTATTGGAAACTTGCTAGAATAGCCGAAATAATTAAGGCAATTTAGCGTTGATCTGGGCACATTCTTTATCGGCATCGCCCACTCGCGGCAAGATGTCAAGATGATCAGCCGCGACCTCGCGGCAATGGAGCTGGTTCTTATGGCCACTACTCATAGTTGCTGCCCTGATCGCCATCGTCTGGTTGCTCATCCCGGTCCATTCCAATGATGCCGGATGCGCCTGCTTGATACGCAGTCCGCTTTCTAGGCGCTAATTGCCGAAAGCGTTGAGTCAATTCCCCACCCCGAATCCGACGATGCGTGGCGACAGGATCCGACCCCATTTAGTCATCTCGAAAAGGGGCGTTCGAGCGCTTTACTGGCTGGGTGTGGTGATGATACCTGGCGGTCTCCGTCGGAGAACACCTAATGATCAATACACCCACTACTGCGCAGCACATTCCCGCCTTGCAGCTGCTGGTGGCTGAAACTGGCATGTTTCCGCCCGAAATGGTTCCTGAGCTGCTCGCGGGCTTTTTGGCGGATGAGGGCGGTCAGTATTGGCTTAGCTGCTTCGTGGATAATGAACTGGCTGGATTTTGTTATGCGGTAGAAGAGACGCTCGCGGATGGCAGTTGGAACATGATTGCCATCGGCGTCAGCAAGGCGATGCAGGGCAAGGGCATGGGGTTGTCGCTCGTTCAGGATTTGGAAACCCACCTGATCCAGCAGGGAGCGCGTATTCTGGTCGCCGACACGTCCGGCCTTCCGGACTTCGCGCCTGCTCGCGCCTTCTATGCTAAAGCCGGATATCAGAGCGTGGGGCGCATCCCTGACTTCTGGGCGGCTGGCGACGATAAGGTTGTGTTCTGGAAATCGTTGCGCGACTGACCAGAGAGTTCCGCGCAAGGCGCGCAGCATGACCACAAACCTGGCGTCGCATCCCTCGATGGGAACAAGTACGCAGGTGGAACAGTATCCGCCATCGCCCGTCGTTTAACCTGGCGTTGCTACGGCGGCCATCCCGCGCCGGATTGCGTCGGCGATCAGAGCGCGCGCCCAGATCCGCCACCAATCGAACGACCGCCCGCCGGCGCAGGATCGAGACTGCGATCAAGCTTGCGCAGGCGAATGCATTGTCCGTGACAGCGCGCGGCCACGGCTACGTGCCGTGGTCCCGCTGCGCGCCGCGATAGTACGAGACCATGGCGGCTGCCGGTATCGGCCAGGCGGCCTTCATTCCGAAGAAGTAGACACCGCTCGCGCCATCTATCGCGTAGTCCGGTGGAATGAACCGATCGAAGAACCTGACCCAAGCAAAGGCAAGCTTGGCCAGTTTGCCTGCCGTTCGCGACCGAAAGATTCCCCGCGCCAAGTAGTCGACGGACCACATAAACTGCAAGGCAGGACCGCCGTTTGCACCCGATTCAATAAGCTCGAAGTTCCGAAAGAGGTAGCGATGGCCGCTTTCCGTGAAGCGGGTAAAATCGTAGGCCCCCTCGTGGACCTGCTGCATGAAGGGCGTCTCGGCGTAGACGAGGCCGTCGGCCTTCAGGATACGCCAGATCTCGGCCACGACCTCTGACGGCTGCAGAACATGCTCCAGCACCGCCTGGACGACGACGGCATCGAAGAATTCGTCTGGCAGCGGCATCTGATGGGCGTCGGCGATGAACTGGATCTTGTCGGAATTGTAGATGTCGAAGGCGTAGATCTCGATATCGCGCGCGCTGTAGAGCGGCTCCATACCTTGACCGACGCTGCCACCGCCGACAACCAGCAGACGCACGGGCTTCGGCCGGCGATCAAGATGCCCGAGCAGCGTCGAGACGTTGTTGCGCGTGGTCTGTTTGGCAGGAGACAAGATTCGTTTTACAAGGCGCGCTGCGCCGCGATACTCCGGCCGTGTGACTGGGCTGCTGGCCGCGCTCGCAACGGTTCGCTGTCGGTCGAGGATGGATCGTTCGAAATCGACCAAAACCGGCACCGTACCGGCGTCGGTAAATGTCAGAGCATCCTGCTCACTCGGACAAGAAGCGCAGATAAACCCTCCTGGGACTCGCGTCAGGACCCCATGATGTCGGGGACATCTCAATGCTTTGAGGCATTGATGCAGTGGCACAAGCATAGCGACACCGGACATTGCGCACTTGGTACATAGCGCATGAAGACATGATGCCATGTCAGGCTTTTGCCTAGCCAACGCGACCGCACGGTCTCCCATCAAATCGAAATTGGTGCGGACGGCCTACCTGATTGCAAAATCGGATCGCGTGTCGTTCGGCGTTGGTCCAACGGCTTGTCGGGAAGACCGGAGGCGGCTCTCCTGCCGAGAGCCGTCCTTTCCACAAGCAGCATTGACCGTGGTTGAGGGCAATCGCGTCATGGGACGACCTGCCGATATCGCATCCGCGGTGCGCACCTTACGAAAGCGTATGTTGAGCGTCTGACCTCGCAGAGCTATCGGGAGCCAGTCCCACCATGCTGCAGAGGAATATTGCGGATGCACCGAATCTGGGCAAGGAGGCGAGCGCTCCTGTTTGCTATCGGAATCTCAGCCTGTGTAGCGGGTGGATTCTTTGCGCATCAGTTCATCACCAACAACTTCCACACAGTCGTGGCAGGCGAACTCTATCGCTCGGCGCAGCCATCGCCGACCGACCTGGCCCGCTACAAAGCTGATTTCGGCGTCGCAACCATCCTCAATCTGCGGGGCGCCAACCCCGGAAAACCTTGGTACGATGATGAGATCACTGCCGCGAGGAAGCTCGGCGTCACGGTCATAGACATACCTCTCTCCGCCTCGCGTGAGCTTTCGCCAAACGAAGTCACGGAGGTGATTGCGGCGATGAAGTCGGCGCAAAAGCCTCTGCTTATCCACTGCAAGTCGGGGGCGGATCGGAGCGGTCTGGCGTCAGCGCTTTACTTGGCCAGCATCGCCCGGGTGGGCGAAGAACAGGCGGAAGGACAGCTCTCGATGCGGTATGGTCACGTATCGGTGCCATACTTTCCGGCCTATGCGATGGACGAGACATTCGAGACCGCGGAACCGATGATGGGCTTTCACGACTCCTAATCGTACGTCCTCACCTTTGGCCAAACCCGCGAACCTGACGGAAGATGGGCGATGAAACTGCTCGTGATCGAGGACGATGCCCGGACGTCGGACTATCTGGTCAAGGGTTTCACAGAAGCCGGCCATGTCTGCGATGCTGTAGCGCAGGGCTTGGATGCGCTGACCCTTGCGGCGCATGAACCCTACGATGTGCTCATTATCGACCGAATGCTGCCCGGGCTCGACGGCCTGTCGCTGCTGAAGGCCATTCGCGCTGCCGGTGTGAAGTCACCCGCCATATTCCTCACTGCGATTGGTGGGGTTGATGACCGCGTGGAAGGACTTGAGGCAGGTGCGGACGACTATCTTGTCAAACCGTTCGCCTTCTCCGAATTGATGGCGCGGGTCAACGCGCTGCTGCGACGGCCACCGGTTCAGGAGCACAAGACCGTGCTGCGAACGGCGGATCTCGAACTCGACCTCATCAAGCGGACCGCTACCCGATCTGGACAGCGGATCGATCTGCAGCCGCGCGAATTCACGCTGCTGGAAGTGCTGATGCGCAACGAGGGACGCGTCGTAACGCGCACGATGCTCCTGGAGAGGGTCTGGGACTTCCATTTCGATCCGAAGACCAGCGTGGTGGAAACGCATATCAGCCGGTTGCGCGCCAAGATCGACAAGCCCTTCGACGTGCCGTTGCTGCAGACGATCCGAAACATCGGCTACAGCATCCATGCGCCGCGCTAGGCTGCTCCGCAGCACACCATTCCGACTGGCCGTCATCTTCTCCGCCCTGTTTCTCGTTGCCTTCGTCGTCGCTAGCGTCATCACGGTTCAGGCGGTGCGGCGCAATCTGGTAGCCAAGCTCGACCAGGATGTCGGCGGCACCTATGCCGTGGTGGCTGCCTCTTATGGCGACAACGACGTCGAGGATCTGATTGGCCTAGTGCAGAACCATGTCGCGGTGGCGGGGGCTGCCGATCAGATTTTCCTTCTTACCGGCAGGGATGGAGTCCGCCTCGTCGGCAATATCGCGCAAAGCGCAGTGCCGCTCGGCTGGTCGACGGCGTCGGCGGGTGATCTCGGCCTCAAAGGCGACGCGCGATACCGCCTGCTCGCTGGCGACATCGGCAGCGACTACCGCCTCGTCGTCGGCAAGAGCTATGACGAGATCGAATCCGTCGGCGCCATCACGGCCGCCACCTTCATGTGGGCGACCCTGATCGTGCTGCTCGCCGCCGTGGCAGGCGGCTGGATCCTGGCGTTGCGCCTGCGAAGGCGGATGGATGCGATCGCCGGCACAATGGCTCGGATCTCCGAGGGAGCGCTGGACGCCCGTATTCCGCTGCTTGGCAATGGCGATGACATCGACGTGCTCTCCATCCGGATCAACGCGACGCTCGACCGGCTATCCGGCCTGTTCGAGGGCATGAAGCAAGTCACGGCCGACATCGCGCATGATCTGAAGACGCCGCTGAACCGGCTCAAGCTGACGATCCGGACGGCACTCGGTAAACACGACGCGGGAGAGCCGGTCGCGGCGGAGCTCGAAGAGGCCGATGCCGAGAGCGACCGGATCAATGCCACCTTTGATGCCCTGCTGCGCATCGCCCAGATAGAGGCCGGCGCACGCAAGGCCCGTTTTGCACCGGTCCAACTTGGCGATGTCGCGGCGGCTATCGCCGAGGCCTATGTCGACGTGGCCGACGAAAGCGGCCGCACGTTGCATTTCGAGGCTGGCGACAGCGCGTCCCTCATATCCGGCGACCTGCAGTTGCTGCTGCAGATGTGCGCCAATCTGATCGAGAACGCCATGATCCACGGCCCGTCCGGGACCCGCATCGGCCTTCGCGTGGCATCGACGGCAGCCGTGACGACACTATGCGTCACCGATGACGGGCCGGGCATTCCCGAAGGGGAGCGGACCAACGTACTGCGCCGACTGTACCGCCTGGAGAAGAGCCGGACGACACCTGGCTCCGGCCTGGGGCTCAGCATGGTGAAGGCGGTCGCCGACCTGCATGGCGCCAAGCTCGTGCTCTCCGACAACGAGCCTGGCCTTTGCGTCACCATTGAGTTCCCGAACCTGCGGCCGAACCGGACAGCCTGATTTCGCTTTCATACCGATCCGTATGAAGCCCGACAGGTGAGGGTATGGGCGCACGGCTATCCCGATTGGGTGGGAGCAGACAACCGTCGGAAGACTCCCCGAAACGTCGGCCTCACCGGCCGGGTGAAAGGGTTCCAGCCATGACCAAGTTCCATGAGATCCGGCCCCGCAGCGCAGCTAGTGCGTCGCTCTCGCGCCACTACGCGAGCCTGGCAATAGCCGCCATCGTGTTTGGCGCAGCGCTGCTCGCCGCGCCGCTCACTGCCAGCGCGGCGGCCGCGGTGCCTTGCGAGGACATGCTGGCGCAGCTTCGCGCGGCCAAGGCTGGCGTCGCCCTGTCGGCGGCCGACCAGGCCAAGCTGGACGGGTTCGAGGCGAAAGGCATCGAGCGCTGCAATGCCGACGACGACAAGCGCGCCGATGATTTCTTCAAGCAAGCCATGGCGCTGCTGGGCAAATAGCGGCCGCGGATTGCCACGCCCCAAAACAAGGATTTCAATCATGTCCTTCTCATCGCAGGACGCGTTGCAAGGTCAGCGCGCCAACCGCGTTCCCGATGTCACGCTCGACTTTTGGCTGATCAAGCTGATGGCCGTCACCATGGGCGAGACAGCGGCCGACTACCTGGCTGTCAACATGGGGCTGGGCCTGACCGCGACGTCGCTGCTGATGGCGACGATCCTGGTCGTGGCCCTCGTCGCGCAGTTCGCCCAGAAGCGCTATGTACCCTGGGCCTATTGGCTCGCCGTCGTCCTGATCAGCATTGTCGGCACGCTGGTGACGGACAATTTGACCGATAATTTCGGCGTGCCGCTGACAACCTCTACCCTTCTGTTCAGCGGCCTGCTGCTCGCCACCTTCGGCTTCTGGTATGCCTCGGAGCGCACGCTGTCGATCCACGCCGTCTTCACGATGAGACGCGAGGTGTTTTACTGGCTGGCGATCCTGTTCACCTTTGCTCTCGGGACGGCGGCGGGCGATCTGGTGGCCGAGCATTTCGAGCTTGGATATCTGACGACAGGGCTGATCTTCGCCGGCGTAATTGCCGTCATCGCGCTGGCCTAATACATCCTCAACATGGACAGCGTGCTGGCCTTCTGGCTCGCCTATATCCTGACCCGCCCGCTCGGCGCTTCATTTGGTGATCTGCTGTCGCAGCCGCTCGAATATGGCGGGCTGGGTCTGGGCACGATCCTGACCAGCGCGATTTTCCTGCTCTGCATCTTCGGCCTCGTCGCGTTCATGACGGTGAAGCAGGATGACAGCAGCCAGGCGGCCCTGGTTGAACGGAGCGACTAGAGTCGAAAACACCCTGGATGTGGGCGAACGGCCGGTTGCAGGAGCAGCCGGCCGTTGCCGTTTGTTGCGGAGCGGGTCTTTCGAAGGGGCGACAAGGCGAGCCGTTGCAACCGATCTGCCTTGAACCTGTCGGATCTGTAAGCTGCTCGTCAGGTCGCGGCCAGTTTGGCGGCGGACAATCTCCAATGGGAAGCAACTGCTTTCCCAGACCGGAGACGATCATGAAGAACAACCAGAATCCGCGCCTTCGGTCAGGACGTATTTCTGGCGACTCGCGACTGAGGGCAAAAGTGGTGACCGGCCACGAGTAGGTTCGGGCGAAGTAGCCCCGCATCGATCGTCCGAATTGGGGCCGGAAGCGGACTGGCCGGTTTGGGCTGCCGCTGCGCAGCAAGCCGCCGTTCTGCAGCCGGCCCCATTTCGGTCATTGGCAGAGTTCCCGCGAACACCCAATAGCTGCCGCTTGAGTGAGGCAGTCGGCCATGCTTGGACGTATGGCATTGTACTTGCGGGTATGTCTTGGCGTGCTTGCGGGTATGTATTGGCGGACTCTGACCGGCGCGCTCTTGCTTAGCGTTCGACCAGCTCGTCGAAGTGCTCAACCACGAAGCTGAGGTGGTCTTTCATCGCCGCGATGGCGTTTGGCACATCGGCATCTGCAATGGCATCGATTATAGCGCGGTGCTGTTCAATCAGAGTCGGGACGTGATGCGCCTTAAGGGAAAGCTTGCGAGCGCGATCCATATGGATCTTGATATCGGCGATCACATGCCAGACGGCAGCCCGCCCGGCTGCCTTGGCGATGTCGCGATGCATTTCCTCGTCGAGGCGAAACAGGGTGTCGAAGTCGCCCCGCTCGGCGGCGCGTTGCTGGCTCGACAGGTTAAAACGCAGCTCGTGCAGCTGCTCTTCTGACCTGAGTCTGGCCGCATCGGCAACCAGCGCGCATTCGAGGGCCGACCGCGCATATTGAGCGTCCATAACCAGGTCGCGCTTGATCGGGGAGACGAAGGTTCCCTGCTGCGGGCGGACATCGACTAGTCCTTCGCTTTCGAGACGCTTCAAGGCCTCGCGAATTGGGGTGCGGCTGATCTCGAACTCGGTCGCAAGGCGCGTCTCTGAGATCGCATCCCCAGGCGCATAGGTGAGGTCGAGGATCCGCGCCCTTATCACCGCGTAGCATTGGTCCGCCGCAGGTTCACGGGTCGTTCGCCGAGCGAAGGCCATGCATCAGTTCTCCTTTTTCTCACCCTGCCAGTGTGTCGCGAAAAAATCCACCAGCTTGTTCATTAATGCACTTGGATACTAGTGAACATTATCATATAGGTGGCGTCAGAACGGAGGACCAAATGGACTTTGCGGGTAAGAGCGCGTTTGTGATGGGTGGAACGACCGGGATTGGTCGGGCTACGGCCGAACTTTTTGTCGAGCGCGGTGCGCGTGTGACCGTCTTCGGTGCGTCTGGCTCGGCCGACGGCGCGGATCCTGAGTTGGACGCCTTGCCGGATGGCATGCTTGCTCTGGTCGGCGACGGGTCGATTGCTGCCGAAGTGGACGGCGCGATCAAGCGCGCCGCTGAGCATGGCGGCGGCCTCGATATTCTCGTCTGCTCGGCCGCGATCCATCCCTACGGGGACGCCGTAGATACCGACCCGTCGGTCTGGGCGCGGGTGATGGCGGTCAATATCGGGAGCGCCTATCTCACCGCCCATTTCGGAGTGCCCCATCTGCGCCGCCGCGGTGGTGGTTCGATCATCAACGTGGCTTCCAATCAAGGTAGCGCCAACAGTGCGGGCCTCTCGGCTTATGCCACCAGCAAGGGCGCCCTTTTAGCCTTTACCCGGACCTTGGCCGTCGATTTCGGCAAGGATGGCATTCGCGCAAATACCGTCAGTCCCGGGCCGATCGACACGCCGCTCCTGCGCGTGGCTGCCCGCAAGCTCAAGGACGGGCGGTCGCTCGAGGAAATCTATGACGATTGGGGAAAAAATCTGCCGATCTGCCGCATCGGCAGGGCGCGGGAAATGGCGGAGGTGATCGCTTTCCTCGCCAGCGATCGCGCCAGCTACGTCACCGGCGCTGACTATGTGGCCGATGGCGGTCTGCTCGCTGCGCTGGGCTTCTGAAAGGTTCGATCATGCCTCCATATCCCGACTTCCGCTCGAATGCTTTCCTGCTCGATCAGATCGAGCGCGCCATGGGTTTTTTCTACCCTGCCAATTTCGACAGCCAGGGCGGCTTTTTCAATGAGCTGGATAACGAGGGCAAGGTCGTCGATCTGGCGCCGCGCTCGCTGGTCCATACCTGTCGCACGCTCTTTAACCACGCTACGGCCTATAGGCTGTTCGGTCGGGCCGAGAACCGGCGTGCCGCCCGGCATGCGCTGGATTTCCTGACCGGAGTTCACCGGCTGCCGGCGACCAAGGGCTATCTGTTCGAGCTCGATTTCAACGATGGCGTAGTGACGCCCAAGGGCACGGACAATATCACCTATGGCATGAGCTTTGTGGTGCTGGCCTATGCCACTGCGCTTAAGGCCGGGTTCGTCGAGGCTGGCGCCTGGCTCGACGAGGCCTTCGACACCATGGAGCGGCATCTCTACGAGCCCGCCTATGGCCTTTACGCCGATCAAGCCAGTGCCGATTGGTCCGAGATCCGGTCCTATCGCGGGCAGAACGGCAATATGCATGCCTGCGAGGCCATGCTTGTCGCCTACGAGGCAACCGGAGAAGCGCGATATCTCGACCGCGCGGAAACGCTGGCGGCAGCCATGACGCTCCGGCAGGCGAAAATGAGCCCGATCGGCCAGCTCTGGGAACATTACAAGACCGACTGGAGCTTTGATCCCCACTACAATTTCAACGACCACAGCGACGGCTATCGTCCCTGGGGCTACCTGACCGGTCACCAGACCGAATGGGCCAAGCTGCTGCTGATCCTTGATGGGTATCTCTCCCGACCGTGGCATGTCGAACGCGCGCGTGAGCTGTTCGACGAGGGCGTGGCCTGTGCCTGGGACGAAGCGCGTGGGGGTCTTGCCTATTCCTATGGCCACGACAAGGCCAACTATGACGATAGCAAGCAGCAATGGGTCCATGCCGAAAGCCTTGGCGCGGCAGCGCATCTGGCGGCGGCGACCGGCGAGCAGGCCTATTGGGACTGGTACGACCGCATCTGGCGCTACGCTTATGACCATCTGGTCGATCACGAGCACGGCGGCTGGTTCCGCGCGCTCGATGTCAACAGCAAGGTCACGACGGACCGTCGCGGCGCGCCGGAGCCCGATTATCACAACATTGGCGCCTGCGCCGAAATCCTCGTCGTTCTCGAAAGGATTGGCGCATGAAGATCACCAAAATCACGCCCTATATTGCCTATAACGGCATTTCCGACTTGGTTTTCGTCAAGGTCGAAACCGATGAGCCGGGGCTGTTCGGTTGGGGCGAGTGTTCCCTGCCGGCCAAGCCCAACGGCGTCGCCGGCGCAGTACGCGATCTTGAGCCGCTGATCCTGGGTGCCGATCCGGAACGGACCGAGTGGGCCTGGCAGCGCATGTACCGGCATGCTTATTGGCGCGGCGGACCGATCCAGACGTCTGCCCTGTCCGGGATCGACGTGGCGCTCTGGGACATTCGCGGCAAGTTGGCCGGCAAGAGCGTTGCCGCTCTGCTCGGTGGCCCCGTCCGTGACAAGGTGAAGGCCTACGCCAATCTGGGACTGTCGCTATCGCCCGAAGAATTCAGGGATCGCGTCGCGGTAGCCGTCGATATGGGATTCAAGGCGGTCAAGATTTATCCCTTGCCCGCCGTCGCGATGACCGAGGGCCTAGCGTCCATTCGCCAAATCGTTGCCTGCTGCGAGGCCGTGCGGGACGAACTGGGCGATGAGCTCGACTATGCCATCGACATGCATGGTCGCCCCAGCGCCTCGCTGTCGATCATCATAGAAGACGCCGTAAGGCACACCAGCCCGATGTGGATCGAGGAGCCGGTGCCGGCCGAGTCCAATGAGGCGCTGGAGCGACTTGCGCAGCACAGCAAGACACCCATTGCGGTTGGCGAGCGCATGTTCACCCGCTGGGCGTTCCGCGAAGTGCTGGAAAACGAATGGGCGGGCATCATCCAGCCAGACGTTTCCAACGCAGGCGGCATAAGCGAGCTGGTTCGTATCGCGGCGCTTGCCGAGATGTATGGCGTCACCTTTGCGCCACACAATCCCAATGGTCCGGTACAGGCGGCAGCGAGCCTCAATCTTGCTGCCTATGCGCAGAACTTCTCGCTGCTCGAAACGCGCCACACCAATCTGGAATGGACAAGCAACCTCTCGAGCTATGTGCCGCGGGTGGACGCCGAGGGTTTCCTCGCCATGCCGCAGGGGCCGGGACTGGGCGTCGAGATCAACGAAGACTTCCTCAAGAGCCAGACAGAAGGCGAGTGGGTGCCGGAATCCTTCCGGGCCGACGGAAGCATCGCGGATTGGTGAGACCAAAGATGGAAACAGCTCACATGACATCCCCCGGCGAAAAGGCGCCTCTCCTCGAGGCGCGTGAGGTCTGGAAGCGGTTCGGCACCATTGAGGCGCTGCGTGGCGCCAACTTCACCCTGGGTCACGGCGAGATCGTCGCGCTGATGGGCGACAACGGCGCTGGCAAGTCGACCCTGGTCAAGACGCTGTGCGGCCTGCACGCGCCCAGCGAGGGCGACATCCTGTTCGAAGGCAAGCCGGTGCAGTTCGCCTCGCCGCGTGACGCGCAGGCAGTCGGCATGGAAACGGTTTACCAGGACCTCGCCATGGCGCCTGAGCTCGATGCCGCCGCCAACATGTTCCTTGGCCGCGAAATCCTCAGGGACGGCTTGCTGGGCCGTATGGGGTTTCTCGACAAGCCCAAGATGCGTGCCCGGACGGTCGATGCGCTGACGACGATGAAGGTGGCGCTGAAGAGCGTCGATGCGCCGATCTCGACGCTTTCTGGCGGTCAACGCCAGTCGATCGCCGTGGTCCGGGCAGTGACCTGGGCCGACAAGATCGTCGTCATGGACGAGCCGACCGCCGCGCTTGGCGTGGCGCAGAGTGCTGCCGTTCTGGATCTCGTGCGTCGGATCAAGGAATCCGGTCGGTCGGTGATCCTGATCAGCCACAACGTGCCCGATGTGCTCGCCGTGGCCGATCGCGTCGAAGTGCTGCGGCATGGTCGCCGCACGGCCCGCCTGAGCCGGGAAGAAATGTCCATGGAAAAGATAGTCGCCGCCATTACCGGTGCATTTGCCAATGAGGCTGCGAAATGACCCTGACGCCAAGCAATACCGCAAAACGCGGTCCCGATCTGTCCGCGCTCTGGATGGGGCCGGGTCGTATCGTCATCGTTCTGGCTCTGATCGTGGTCGTCTTCGCCGTGATGCGGCCGGAGACCTTCATGAGTTTCGCCAATATCCGTAATATCGGCATGGCAGGTGCAATCCTTCTGGTCATGGCGGTCGGCGCGACCTTCGTTCTCGTGACCGCCGGCGTCGATCTTTCTGTTGGCGCGGTCCTGGTCTTTTCCGGGGTCATAGCCGCTAAGGTGATGGGCGCGATAGGCGGACAGGGCTGGGACGTGGCCCTGGTCGGCCTCATCGCAGCCATCGTAGCCGGCACGGCCTGGGGCCTGCTAAACGGCGTGCTTGTCGCCAAGGCCAAAGTGCCGGCGCTGGTGGTTACGCTGGGCACCATGGGCGCCGCCCAGGGCCTGAGCTGGATCATTGCCGGGGAAGACCTGCGCGACGTTCCCTATGTGCTGGGTGACAATGTCGGCGTCGGCTCGGTCGGCGGCGTGCCGGTCCTTGTCATCATCGCCGCCGTCATCACCGTGATCGGCGGCATCTTGCTGACAGCGACCCGCTTTGGGCGCCACACATTGGCTATCGGCTCCAATCCGCTCGCGGCCAAGGAGATGGGCATCAATGTCGACTGGCATCTGATCAAGGTCTATGGCCTTGCCGGCATGCTGGCGGGTATCGCGGGCATCCTGTCCCTGGCCCGCTATGGCTCGACCACGATCGGCGGCCACGCGACGGATAATCTTCAGGTCATTGCTGCCGTCGTAATCGGCGGAACCAGCCTCTTTGGCGGCCGCGGCAGCGTCTTCACCACGGCGGTCGGCGTGCTGATACCGGCGACGCTGGCGAGCGGGCTGATCATGGTTGGCCTCAACACATTCTGGCGTGACGTGATGGTCGGCATCGTCCTAGTCGCGGCCGTCTATCTCGATCAAGCGGGCCGCCGTCTGACGCGATAGCGAAATCGCAGCGTCCGTGGCGCGCCTTCGGATGCTGCGCTTGAAACAGGCGCGATACTTCAGTGGGAGAGAGACCATGAACAAGACCCGTGTGCTGTCGACCGTGGCGGCAATCGCCGTTACCGTAGGCTTGGGCACGCCTGCCTTCGCGCAGGATAGTTTCGACATTGCCTTCATTCCGGGTGTAGGCGGCGACGCCTATTACGGCTCGGTGCAGTGCGGCATCGAAAAGGCCGCCGCCGAAAATGGCGCGACCGTCCAGACCCAGGCGCCGTCGGCTTTCAATCCGGCCGCCCAGATCCCGATCCTTGAGACCATGATCGCCCAGAAGCCTGACGCGATCATCATCGCGCCGACCGACAGCCAAGCGCTGTTCGCCCCGCTCAAGGTGGCCGTCGACCAGGGCATCAAGGTAGTCCTGGTTGATACCACGCTGGAAGATCCGTCCATCGCCGTGTCCCAGGTATCTTCGGACAATGTGGCGTCTGGCCGCGTCGCCGCCCAGACGCTTGCCGAACTCCTCGGCGATCGCAAGGGCTCGGTGCTGACCGTCAACCTCAGTGCCGGCGTGACGACTACCGACGATCGTGAACGCGGTTTCGCCGGAGGCATCAGGGAAGCCGGATTCAATTATCTGGGCCAGGAGTTCTCGGACAACAGCGTTCAGAAAGCAGACCAGATCGTTTCGGCTGCGCTGCTCGCCAATAGCGACCTGGCAGGCGTCTTCTCGACAGCTGCCTTCAACACGGAAGGCGCGGTTGCGGCCATCCGGGCCGCCGGTCGGTCCGAGGATGTCGTCGTGGTCGGCTTCAATGCCAACCCACCGGGCATCGAGCAGCTGAAACGCGGCCAGGTCGCTGCACAGGTCGTCCTCAAGCCCTATGACTCGGGCTATCAGGCCGGTCTGCAGGCCATCGCCTCGCTGCGCGGCGAAAAAACGACGCCGGTCATCCGCACCGGTGCGACCGTAGCGACCAAGGATAACCTGACCGATCCCCAGGTCAGCCGCTACGTCTACAGCTTCACCTGTCCCTGATACGCCAGATCGGTCGCGCCCCGTCCTGACGGCGGCGCGGCCAATATTTTGCGAGGCCCGCCCATCCATGAGCGATATAGTTCAAAGCGTCATATCGAGCGGCAACCTCCTGGGCGAGGTGCCGGTTTGGGACGTCCGCGAACAGGCACTCTACTGGGTCGATATCGATCGGGCCCTGCTGCAACGCTTCATTCCGGCCAGCGGCGAGGTCCGTACATGGGCGATGCCGGAACGTCTGTCCGGTTTTGCGCTCAGGGCAGATGCGCCCGGCATCATTGGCGCTTTCGAGAGCGGCATCGGTTTTTGCAATCCGGACACGGGCGAAATCGACTGGATCGCGCGGGAAGGGCTGCTGCGCGCGGGCACGATCTTCAACGAAGGAAAAGTGGACCGGGCAGGACGGTTCTGGGCCGGGTCGAAAGACGAAAGTCTCACCCACTCCACGGCGTCGCTCTACAGGATCGATACAGACCTGTCGGTGACCCGCATGGCCGACGGTATTGGCATCGCCAATTTCTTCGCCTGGTCGCTCGACAACAGCCGCTTCTGGCTCGCGGACTCGCTGGTCAAGCAGGTCTTTGCGTTCGACTACGAACACGCCACCGGCAATATCCTTAACCGCTCCGTCTTCAAGGACTTCGCCGATGGGCAGACGCCCGATGGCGGGACGATCGACGCCGAAGGTTTCCTCTGGATCGCCATGTGGGGCAATTGGAAGATTGTTCGTCTCGCGGCGGACGGCTCCGTCGACCGCGAAATTGCGATGCCGGTCAGCCAGCCGACCAGTTGCATGTTCGGCGGCCCAGATCTCAGGACGCTCTATGTCACCTCGGCCCGTTGGGGCCTGTCGCCAAGAACTGGCCGCGCAGCCGCTAGCGGGGAATGTCTTTGCAGTCGATGCTGGCGTGGCGGGCGTCGCGGAGCCGAGGTTTGGCGCATGACCGTGCTATCTCGGCCAGACTGGATTGCCGTGGACTGGGGTACATCCAATCTGCGCGTATGGGCGATGCACGCCGATTCAGCGCCAAGCTTGCTGTCACATTCAAACCTGGGCATGGGCCGGCTTGCATCGGACGAGTTCGTCACCGTGCTGGACGATTGCTGCGCGTCCATTCCGGACTTGGCGGGGATAGAGGTCATGGTGTGCGGCATGGCCGGCGCCCGACAAGGCAGGTTGGAAGCGCCTTACCTGAAGCTCCGCTCGATCTGCGAGCTTTGGCGGCCGCGTCTGTCAGCCCGCCGGCCACCACATCGGGTTTGCAGCCGCCGAGGCCGTGGCCAGGCGCCACCCAGGACTGTGCGACCCGGGCCGAGAACGCAGTCAGCGCCTTTCGGCGCGATTTACATCCCGCCCCAACTGAGACGCGCTGAACCGACTTAAGGAGACAAGCATGAAGATTACTGCGCTCAAGACCTTCATCGTTCCGCCGCGCTGGCTCTTCCTCAAGATCGAGACCGATGAGGGCCTCTATGGCTGGGGCGAGCCGGTTGTGGAAGGCCGTGCTCACACGGTGGAGGCGGCCGTGCATGAACTGGCCGATTTCCTTGTCGGCCAGGACCCATCCCGCATCGAGGACCTCTGGCAAGTCATGTATCGGGGGGCCTTCTATCGCGGGGGTCCGATCATGATGAGCGCCATTGCCGGCGTCGACCAGGCCCTATGGGACATCAAGGGCCGTGCGGCCAACCTGCCGGTGCACCAGATGCTGGGTGGTCCGTGCCGCGACAAGATACGCGTCTATTCCTGGATTGGCGGTGACCGGCCCGCCGTGGTTGCCAAGGCAGCGAAGGAGGCGGTCGATTTGGGCTTCACCGCGCTGAAGATGAATGGCGCCGAGGAAATGCAGATCGTCGACAGTTATGCCAAGATCGATGCAATTGCCGAAAATATCGGTGCGGTGCGCGATGCCATCGGCTCGCATGTCGGGCTGGCCGTCGACTTTCATGGTCGCGTACACCGGCCCATGGCCAAGGCGCTGATCCGCGAGCTCGAACAGTTCCGCCTGATGTTCATCGAGGAGCCGCTGCTCTCTGAACATATCGACGCCATCGGAGAAGTGGCCAAGGGCTCGTCCACCCCCATTGCTCTGGGCGAGCGGCTCTATTCGCGCTGGGACTTCCGCCAGGTGCTAGAAAGCCGTGTGGTCGATATCATTCAACCCGATCTCAGCCATGCCGGCGGCATCACCGAAGTGCGCAAGATCGCGGCCATGGCCGAGGCCTACGACGTGGCGCTGGCGCCTCATTGCCCGCTTGGCCCGATCGCATTGGCCGCGTGCCTCCAGGTCGATGCCGTCAGCCACAACGCCTTTATCCAGGAGCAGTCGCTCGGCATCCACTACAATGGTACCGGCCGCGACCTGCTCGACTACTTGGTCGATCCCCATGTCTTCGCCTATGCCGATGGCATGGTGGCTATCCCAAACGGTCCCGGCCTTGGTGTCGAGGTCAATGAAGAGGCTGTCATCGAGGCAGCCAAAGTCGGCCATCGCTGGCGCAATCCGCTTTGGCGCCATGCCGATGGAAGCGTAGCGGAATGGTGACCAGCGCCCTGACCGCAGCGCGACCCCATTTCAGACATTCTGGCCGCTATCGTGATAAGTTATATACCGTCGCATTTTCAGGAAATGCACGATTAATCAATCCTAAAATGGGCTCGCCAGATTCCAATCCAGACTATCATGTTACGGGAATTGGCGCCGCGCGGAGCCTTTCTCCCGAGCGGCTCATCTGACATTAACAGTGCACTTCTGCCCCTCCTTGCCGCAACCTCAGCCTCCAGCCAACGCCGCCCGCAGGCGGCCCGCGAGGGCATCGTTAGCCGGGTCGGTGACAAAGAATGCCTGGTGTGCCCCGTCTCGATAGAGACCAGCATCGCGTGCCTTCTTCATCGCCGGCGATGCGGCGAAGGCTCGCCATGCGTCTTCGTTGGCGAACCGGATGACTGCGCCATAGTTGACCTGGTCCCGCTGAGGTCCGCCCAGCAATCTGTCAGGTGCAACCACCTGGTCCCCTGCCGCATCCACCAGCGCGGAAAAGGCTTCGGTGTCCGGGGACCCGCTAAAACGGGCAACATAGAAGATGGCGTCGCCGAAGGGCCAGACCTGGTCTTCGGGCCGGTCAGGTACTGGCGGTGAGGTCGGCCGGTCATCGTCGCGGCGGAAGCGTTCCGTCCGGTCGCTGTTGATCTTGATTATGCGCTCCGCCTCGGCGGGCTCATAGCTTGGAAAGATGTCAAACGACGCGCCCCGTGAGATAGCCTTCAAGTGTCGGCCTGGCGGTCGGCGGCCATGTGGATCGGGTCATAGAAATAGTTGCGCCAGCCCTGCTCGCTGTCGAAGGTGGTAATCTGCGCGTATTCGAAGCCATCTGCTACGGACACGTCCCGGCCCCTGGAGTCCGGAACCGACCCAACAGTGGCCTTTGGGGGGGACGCTTCCTTTCGTCCGTCACAGCGCTGCGCTACGCTAGACTGATGCCCCTGGATATGCCCAATCGGAAGAACCCTATCATGAGAGATAAGCCAGGCCTCGATCGTCGCGATTTCATGATCTCATCCACCCTCGCGACCATCGGTGGCGCTGCGACGTCGGTTGCTCTCTCGTCCGATCATGCTGCGGCACAAACCGCAACGGCTGAACGGTCGGGAGGAACGGTCTACACCGGCGAACAAATCCAGGGAAAGAGAGTCGTCAGCGCGCTCGACGTGAACGATCTGGAGGCCGGACAGAAGCACCTTTTGTATTTTCAGGGTGTGGAGACGCCCACCGGGCAGCACTGGTATGTGTCTGTGACGGTTGCCAGGGGGGCGAATCCTGGAAAGCGCGTCGTGTTGACAAGCGGTGTGCATGGTGACGAGATGAGTTCCATTCATACGGTTCAGACCGTAATGAACCAGCTTGATCCAGCGCAGATGTCGGGCACGGTGATGGCGGTAACCGACATATCCCGCCCGGCCCTGGAAGGCATACAGCGCCGGTGGCCGAATCAAGGCAGAGGCATAGATCTGATCGACATGAACCGGGAATGGCCTGGGAACGAGAACGGCCCGACCGCGCCGAGCCGCCATGCCGGGATGCTTTTCAACCGGCTGCTGCGGCCCAACGCCGACGTCGCGATCGATTTCCATACCGGGACAACTGGGCTAGAGGTCACCGCGTTCAACATCGGCGATACAGCTAGGCCCGAGGTCAAGGAGATGCTGGACCTCTATCCCGTCGGCCAGATCCTCGACATGCCGAAAGAAGCCAATATTGCTCTGCGCCCGGGGAAACATCTAAGCCGCGCCCGTCGCCGGGCCGGCGTGGACAAGGTCCGATCGGAACTGAAGATCCCTGAAAGGCGGGCCTGCGCAGCCCCGGGCCAGCACCGGCCCACACAGAAACGGCCCGCCCAGCTCAAGCCCGCCCGAGGGCGCGATGATGAGGCGGCCCTGAATGCCGACATCATCGAGTTGGCCAGGACCTACGGCCGCTACGGCTACCGGCGGGTCACGGCTTTGCTGCGTCATGTCGGCTCGCCAGTGAACGCCAAGCGGGTCCAGCGATCTGGCGACAGGAGGGGCTGAAGGCCCCACACAAGCAACCAAAGCGCGGCCGATTATGGCTGAATGACGGCTCGTGCCTGCATGTGCGCGCCGAGCGGCTAAACCACGTCTGGTCCTACGACCTCATCGAGGATCGGACCCATGATGGACGGAAATCCCCATTCTATGTCTGATGGCGGAGTTCACCCACGGGGCCTTGTCACCCACGAGGCCTTGCCATCAGGGTGACACGTAAGCTCAATTCCACCGACGTGCTGGAAACCCTGGCCGATCTGATGATCCTGCGCGGCCCGCCGGCCTATGTTCCCACAGTCGCTCCGCAGTCTAGCCCACTCGTTGATCGAGTTGGCGCGCCAGATCGGCCCCTGCGCGTCAGGGTTTGAACCGGACCGGCGCGGTGATGGTCTTTTTGACGCCGGGCGGTGGTGGCGGCACGGGGGAGGCCCGGCGCAGGAGGGACAACACTTCCTGGTCCAG
>NZ_JAPKNH010000004.1 GCF_026344005.1 Kaistia terrae | reverse complement strand
TTGTCGCGGATCAGCGGCGGACGGCATTCACCCTGCGGTGGGACACACCGGCCATTGTTGTCACGCACCAGCGGCGGACGGCATTCACCCTGTGGCGGGACGCAACGGCCGTTGAAATCACGGACCAGCGGCGGGCGGCACTCGCCCTGCGGCGGGATACAACGACCATAGCGGTCCATGAACAGCGGCGGGCGGCAGCCCTGCGGCGGCACGCAGCGGCCATCGCGATCCATGAACATGGGCGGGCGACAACCCTGGGGCGGCAGGCAACGACCGTCGCGGGTCATGAACATGTCCGGCGGACAACGTTGCGGAATGCACTGGCCGCGTACATAGATTTCGTCGCGCGGGCAGCCGCAATATCCATTGGGCAACCGGACAAGTTCCGGCGGGCAGCGCCAGGGAATGCAACGGCCATCGACGAAGGTCTCGTAGCGCTCGCAATGCATCGGCGGCGGCAGGCATTCGCCGCGCACACGGATCATGTCCGGCGGACAGCCGATGGCGACGCAATAGCCGTCGCGGAACCGGGTGCCGAATGGGCAACTGGGCGGCAGCAGGCAGACATCGCCGACGAGGAAAGTGCCAACCGGACAGCTGAGGATAACCGGCGGTGGCGGAGGCAAGGGCTCCGAGAAACGTGGCGGAGGCGGCGGCAGGATGGCGCGGCGTCCCGGCGTTGGTGCGACCTCGCAAGGCAGCGTAACGACGGCGCCCATATGGCCCGAGGAAGCATGATCGCCGACCTTGTCGCCATAGGCGATGAACCAGCTGTTGGTCGGCGGTGCGTTGGTGGGAAGAACCAGCTGGGTGTCATTGCCCTGTAGGCCATCGACGGGCTCGACGTTGGGTGCGTCGCCGAGCAATTGCTCGCCGGTCGACCACAGCGTGACGCCGCAGGCGTTCATCTGCATCCGGCCGCTGGAATCGTAGCCTCGCCCCAGAGCGACACCGCCATCGGCATTGCGATATTCGGGCAGCAGCCCGACGGCATATTGCTCGGGCAACGGCAGCCAGAGACCAGGTTCGGAATCGGACTTCGTTTTCGGCCGGAAGCGGAGGACACGGCTGTTGCCGCCCTCGGCCACATTGGTGAAGTCATAGACGCCAGTTGGCGGCGCGCGCTCGGCCGCGTAGAGCAGGCCGCGATTGTCAAAGGCAATGGAGGACACTTCCATGCCCGGCCCGAGGGCTTCGACAGAGGTCTCGAATCGAGCATCTCTGGCGAAGGAACCATCGCGGTTGATACCGACCGACCAGATCTCTGGGCCGGCGGCGACAGAATAGAACAGTCGGTCGCCACGAATGGCGAGCGCGAAGACGAGACGTTCAGGATCGGCAAAGCCCCAGGTCGCGGGCTGTTCGGTGTCAAAGGACTGGCTGGCGATATCGACGTTGACCGGCGTCAGGGGCGCTTCGGCAAGTCCGTTGGCCGGGCGCGCCTCAAGGCCGTGGTCAAAACTGTCCCGGTCGGCGCCATCGAGGCCGAGCCGATGGATCAGCCCGGTTGCCCTGTCGGCAACGAAGATCTGCTGGCTGCGTGGGTCGAAGGCCAGACCGCCGAGCGAGGCGGCGGCATTGACGCCTTCGTCGCCGATATTGGCGAACAGGGCCGTTTGCCCCGTCGTGCCATCCACGCGCCAGATCGAGGTTGGCCCACCGCGCTGGTCGGCCGGGCCGAACTGGTTGGGAAGGAAGGTTGCGCCCGGCAGGCCATGCAGCAGCCGCTTGAATGCGCCGCCCGACGCATCGGCGAGGCCGATCGACAGGCCATAGGCGGAGGTCGCGGCGAGATAGATCGACGGCGCCGGCGCATCATCGAGCGCGACGCCAAAGACCTGGCCGACCTGCCCTGCCGTAATGGTGAAGGGCTTTTGAACCTGCGAAAGCGCGCCCTGGGGCCCCAGCTGCGACAGGTCGATGACCCGGGCCGAGGCCCCATCCGGCGGGATGACGAGATAATCAAGCGGATCGGCGCCGCTCGGCGGCGCGCCGGGTGCCGTGCCGGAAAAGCCGGTGACGACGGCATCCTCCGGCCCGATGATTGCCTGTTGCGCCTGGGCCGGTTCGGCCGCGACGCTCGCCCCGGCCAGAAACAGCAAAACGACGCCCGAAAGGCGCCGCGTCCAGCTTCGAGACAGAGATCGTGTCGATACCACGCCGGTTGCACCGCGCGCCGCCATCGAGCCCGTAGACATGTTCGCCTCTCCCGGAACGTCGTTCGTGGGGCGGGTCGCGGCGAGAGAAAGGATAGAAGGCCACGGTCGCAGACACGAAGCACGCCAATCTTTCAGGCTGAAAGCTACGCCACGGCAGCTCCTCCAGCCAGCGGGAAGATTACTAAGGTTTGCAGATTTCTCAGTGATCGCCTTCACACCGTCACGAAAATTCGGATGCTGGCTGACCACATCACGATTTCAGGACGTCAGGAGCAGCCGCCATGAGCGAAATCCAGCACATCGTCTTCGACATCGGAAATGTCCTGCTGAGATGGGATCCCGAGATCCCGTTCAGGCGGCTGATCCCCGACGATATGCAGCGTCGGCGCTTCCTGGCCGAGATCTGCACGCAGGATTGGAACGTCGAACAGGATCGAGGCCGCAGCTGGCCGGATGCGGAAGCGGAGCTGATTGACCGGTTCCCCGAGCACACGGCGCTGATCCGCGCCTGGCGCGCGCATTGGCACGAGATGGTGCCCGGTTCGCTGGAGGAGACGACCGTCATCCTGGATCAGTTGATCTCGGACGGCCAGGACGTGACGGCCCTGACCAATTTCGCCGAGGACACCTTCGCCGAGGCGCAGGAACGATTTCCCTATCTGCGTCGGTTTCGCGGCGTCACCGTCTCCGGTCGCGTCAAGCTGGTGAAGCCCGATCCCGAAATCTACCGCCTGCATGCCGACACGTTCGGCCTGACCCCGGCGGCGACGCTGTTCTTCGACGACAGCGCTCCAAATGTCGAAGCCGCTCGAGCCGCCGGCTGGAAGGCCGAGCGATTCATCGACGCGGCGACGATGCGGATCGATCTCGCAAGGCATGGCATCGGGGTCTTCTGACGCATCCCCTTTCCCCGCTTTCCGCATCCGGCTTGACAGCGTCGCATATCATGTAACATTAATTGTTTCATGAGACACGACAGCAGACTTTCGGGCGTCCTGCACGTCCTCCTTCACATGCTCGAGGCCGGCGAGCCGATCACCTCCGAGCGCCTCGCCGAGATGATGTCGACGAATCCGGTCGTCGTCCGCCGGATCATGGCCGGCTTACGCGAAGCGGGCTTCGTCCATTCGGAAAAGGGCCATGGCGGCGGCTGGACCGTCATCTGCGATCCCGCCGCGGTCACGCTCGACGACATCTACGTCGCGCTCGGATCGCCGCCGGTTTTCGCACTCGGCCATCGGTCGGAGAATCCGGCCTGCCTCGTCGAGCAGGCGGTCAACGCATCGCTGGAGGGCGCCTTCCACGATGCCGAACAGCTTTTGCTGAAGCGTCTCGGCGAAGTGACGCTGGCCGCTCTCGCCGCCGATTTCCATCAGCGCTACCTCATCAAGTGCGGAACGAAGAAGGACATCAGCCATGCCGTATGACGCCATCATCATCGGCGGCAGCTATGCCGGCCTCTCGGCCGCCATGCAGCTTGCCCGCGCCGGCCGCCCCATCGCGGTCATCGACAGCAACACCCCGCGCAACCGTTTCGCCGACGCCTCGCATGGCTTCTTCGGCCAGGACGGCGCAGCACCGCGCGCCATGATCGCCCAAGCCCGCGAAAAGCTGCTCGCCTATCAAAATGTCCGTTTCATTGACGGCTTGGCCATCCACGCTCATGCGATTCCGGCGGGCTTTGCCATCGATCTGGCCGAGGGGGACACATTGGAGGCGTCAAAGCTGGTGCTGGCGTTCGGCGTCGTCGACGAGCTTCCCGACATTCCGGGTCTTGCTGGAAAATGGGGCAAGTCGGTTCTGCACTGCCCCTATTGCCATGGCTATGAATTCAAGGGACAGCGGCTGGGCGTTCTCAACGTCATGGAAAAGTCGGTGCATCAGGCGCTGATGATCCCTGACTGGGGACCCACGACATTCTTCCTGAATGGCGGCGCAATGCCGGATGCGGAGACCCTTGAAAAACTGCGTCGCCGCAACGTGACGATCGAGCCGGAGAAGGTCGTGTCTCTGGAAGGCACGGAGACGGATCTATCCGGCGTGCGGCTCGCGAATGGCCGCGTGGTCGGGCTCGATGCAATGTTTACGGCCACGCGGCCCCGGATGGCGAGCCCGATCGCCGAGCAACTCGGATGCGCCTTCGACGAAGGGATGCTGGGGCCGGTGATCCGTATCGACGATATGAAGATGACGACGGTCCCGGGCGTCTATGCCGCCGGCGATATCGCCCGATCGATGCACAACGCTACCTTTGCCTCGGCCGATGGCGTCATGGCCGGCACGGCGCTGCATCAGGCGCTGATATTCGAACCGCTGGCGGCCTGATCCAAGATACGATCCAGGGCACGCCAGCGGCCTGTCAGGACACCGCGAGACCAGGGGCCTCGCGGCGTCGGCTCAGCCTCCGGCTGCAGCCAGTTCATCACGGACGATCTTCCTGAGATCGTCGATGGAAGTCAGTCGGCCATTGTGATGGACGTGCCAGAACGTCCAGCCATTGCAGGCATCAAAGCCCTGCACCAGCGCACCGACCCGGTGGATCGAGCCCATCAGCGGGCCGGATTCGAGCGAGGCATCGGCACGCACGCGGGCCTGATGGCGGCCGCGTGAATCGGTCAGCACAGCGCCCGGAACGATCAATCCACGCTCCAGCAGCGTCCCGAACGGGATGCGCGGCTCGGAACGCTTACCCTTGAGCAGTTCAAGGGCCGCGGCCGGCGCCGTCTCGACTGCATCGATGCGGGCACGCGCCGCGTCGATATAGACCTGCTCGCGCTCGACGCCGACGAAGTGACGGCCGAGGCGCTTGGCCACAGCGCCCGTCGTGCCCGAACCAAAGAACGGATCGAGGATGACGTCGCCCGGCTTGGTCGAGGAGAGCATGACGCGGGCCAGCAGCGCTTCCGGCTTCTGGGTCGGATGAACCTTGTGGCCGTCGGAATCCTTCAGGCGCTCGCCGCCGGTGCAGATCGGCAGCAGCCAATCCGAACGCATCTGGACGTCGTCGTTGAAGGCCTTCATGGCCTCGTAGTTGAACGTGTACTTGGAGCCCTGCCCGCGAGACGCCCAGATCATCGTCTCATGCGCATTGGTGAAGCGCTTGCCGCGGAAGTTCGGCATCGGGTTGGCCTTACGCCAGACAACGTCGTTCAGGATCCAGAAGCCGAGATCCTGCAGCATCGTGCCGACGCGAAAAATGTTGTGGTAGGAGCCGATGACCCAGAGCGCGCCGTCAGGCTTCAGCACGCGGCGAACCGCCAGCAGCCAGGCGCGAGTGAACGCGTCATAGGCCTCGAAGCTGTCGAACTTGTCCCAATGATCGTCGACCGCGTCGACGACGGAATGATCCGGGCGGGTCAGCCCGCCTTCCAGCTGCAGATTATACGGCGGATCCGCAAAAACGAGATCGACCGACGCCGAAGGCAACTTCTCCAGCGCGGCAATGCAATCGCCCTTGATGATGGTATCCAGCCAGGGAGCCCGGTCCGCGACCTCTACCGGCTTCCGCGCAAGTGCCTTCATTTCCCAACTCCCCGACGCAACAGAACATGCGCCTATGGTTAGCGAACAGGGTGAAGGACCCGTTACGAAGCATGGTTAATCAATGGTAACCGCGCCGATTTGCAGGTTTTTTCCGTCTTCGACATCGTTTCGCCGAAAGACTTGGTTTATGGTTTCGCAAGACGGGCCCGGCGCCGGGCCGCACCATCGAGGCCATAATGATCCGCGGTTTTCTTGCCCTGCCGGCTGCGCTGGCTCTTCTTTGCGCGACCAGCGTCACCGTGCTCGCCGACGACGTGATGCTCGTTCTCGATGCCTCCGCCTCGATGGCCGGAAAATTGGGACGCGACCGTAAAATCGATCTCGTCGCCGACAGCGTCGCAGCGGCGGTGGCCGATTTCCCGACCGAAGCGCGGATCGGCGTTCTCGCCTTTGGCGCCAAGAGCAAGACTAGCTGCACCGACGCCGAGATCGCCGTCAGGCCGCAGCGCAACGGCAATGACCTGGTCGCCGCAGCTGCTGCGACGCTCAAGCCACGCGGCAAGGCGCCGCTCGCCGTTGCTGTCGAACGCGCTGCCAATGCCCTCGACTACAAGAAGGCGCGCGCCACCGTCATCGTCTTCGTCGACAAGGTCGAAGCCTGCGACGCCAACCCCTGCGTGCTGGCCGAATCCCTTGCCGAGCGCGCCAAGGACTTGACTGTTGAGGTCATCGGCCTCGGCCTTGACGACAAGGAAATCGAAATCGTCGCCTGCCTGGCCGAAAAGACCGGCGGCAAGTTCATCAACGCGAAGGACGGCACCGACGTTGCCGGTGGCCTCGCCGCCGCCCTGGCCGCCGCCAAGGCGCCGCCACCGAACCTTCCTTCCGCTCATATCGAAGCGCCGGCCAAGGTGATCCAGTCGAGCGTCTTCGACGTTGCCTATGACGGCCCGAAGGCGAAGGGCGACCGCGTCCAGATCGTCTGGCCCGGCCTGCCGGCGGGTTCGGAGATCCGCAGCGTGCTGGTCGCCCAGGACGGCAAGATGCGCAAGCTTCGCGCCCCTGCCGAGCCCGGCACCTACGAGATCCGTTATTACCATCCGCAGTTGAACGTCATCCTCGCCACCCAGTCGATCGAAGTCGATGTGCGGCCGACGACCGTAAACACGCCCGAGCGCGTCGGCGCGGGTGCGCCGTTCAGCGTTGCCTGGTCGGGTCCGGCCGCCCCGTCCGATGCCATCGAGATTTCGCCCGAAGGGGCGGACACCAAGCTGGCCGTCGCGCACGTCAACAAGGACGGTCGCGCGCTGACCCTGACGGCGCCCATCACACCCGGCCGCTATGAGGCGCGCTATCGTTCGGCCGTCGACAACACGGTTGCCGCCAAGGCGAGCTTCACCGTCGATCCGCCGATGGCGTCCCTGAGCGGCCCCGAAACCGCCAAGCCCGGAAGCGCCATCACGGTCGAATGGAAAGGGCCGGCGGCTCGCTTCGACGACGTGGTGATCGCGCGCGTCGACATGCCGGCCAAGGACTACCTTACGACGGCGCGGATTCGGCCGGACCGGCCGACCGTTCACATCGCGGTGCCGTCCGAAGCCGGCAGCTACGAGCTGCGCTATATCGCCGGCGACGGCACGGCGATCTTCGCCCGCGCACCGCTCCGCGTACGCTAGAACCCTTCGATCGGGTCTTCGCAGCAGACAGTCCCGCCGCGATCTGATAGAGAGCCCGCGTATTTCATGGGCAGGATCTTGGCCCCCTTGATCCCGCCCCCTTCCCTTTCGTGCAACGCGCGATCTCGGTCGGTAAACTCCACGACATTCGAGATGGCGCCAGACTGACCGGAAAGTCCTCCATGCTTGTCCTATTCGATTGCGACGGTGTGCTCGTCGATTCCGAAATCATCGCGTCACGCGTTGACAGCGAGCGGCTCGCCACCATCGGCTACGATATCTCGGTCCAGGAAATGTCGCACCGGTTCGCCGGCCTGACCTGGGACCGCATCTCCAAGCTGATCGAAGCCGATTTGGGCCATTCGCTGCCGGAGAATTTCCACGCCGAAACGAACGCGGAGCTCGACAAGCGTCTCGCGAAGGATCTGAAGATCATTCCCGGCGTGCAGGAAATGCTCGACAAGCTCGACTATCCGCGCTGCATCTGCTCGAACTCCTCGCCCGAGCGACTGAAGCTCTCGCTGACCAAGACGAAGCTGTATGACCGCTTCCGGCCCTACATCTTCTCGGCCGTCGCCGTACGCAACAACCAGCCGAAGCCGTCGCCCGACGTGTTCCTGCATGGTGCGGAAGAATTCGGCGTCGACCCGCGCGATTGCGTCGTGGTCGAGGATTCGACGCATGGCATCCACGGCGCCCGCGCCGCCGGCATGCGCGTCATCGGCTTCACCGGCGGTTCGCATACCTGGCCGGGCCACGCCGATGCGCTAACCGCCGCCGGCGCCGTCACCGTGATCAACCGCATGGCCGATTTGCCGGCGATGATCGACGCGCTCGCCGCCTGGAACCCCGTCGACGAATAGGCCTCAAAGGCTCCCGCATGACGGTCCGGCTGCGCGCCCATCATCTGCTCTGCATGCTGACCTATGTCGGCAAGGGCTACACGGCCGAGTTCTGCACCAACTATGACGGCATCGTCGCGCGGCTGACGCGCGGCGAAGACATCCTCATCGTCACCGGCCCGGACGATGTCTGCGCCCCGCTTCTTTCGACAGAAGCGCCGCATTGCCACAATGACAGCGTGCTGGTCCGCGACGCCCAGGCGGCAGCCGCCGCGTCGGATTTGCTCGGCGCAACGGTCGCCCCCGGATTTCGCCTCACCCTCGATCCCGCGACGCTGACACGGTTCAGATCCGCGTTCGCCGCAGGGACGTCACGCATCGCCTGTGGTGGATGCGAATGGTCGAGCCTTTGCGACAGCATCGCCGGCAGCGGCTTTGAAGGCACCCGCCTGCTCAATCCCTAGCCCTGCCCCATACGCTCCTCTACGGCGCGCGAGCTGTAACCTCGGGGGCCTTCAGCACGACGGGGCTTTGCCGCAATAGCCAGAAGAACCTCCAGCGATCCATCCGTCTCCATCCGTTCCAGCGCAACCGGACGCGAACGCGCTGGTCGGCCGCGTCGAAATCGCCGGAAAACCATCGGGCGCGAGGTGCTGCTCCTGTACGCGGGCCGAGCACGCGGTCGAAGCCAATGGCGTCACGCCCCGGCAGTTCCCGGATCGCGGGCGGTCGAAAATACGGCATCATCCCGCACCGCCACGCAACCTCGTCGGCGCTCAAATCCGACGAGACGACGAAAGCTTTGGCGGGAACGACCTTCACGTAGGAAGCAGCCGCCTCATCCTGCGTGCGCGCTTCGATCCGCCCTTGCAGAAATGCGGGAATGTGATCGACCAGACCGGCCGCGGCATGGGCCAGAGCGATTGCGTAGCCCGTCGCCGGCGGCTTCACCGGGAAGGCAACCGGCGTCTGGGCAACGATCGCTCCCGTGTCGAGCGTGGCGTCCAGCAGATGCAGCGTTGCGCCGGCCGCATCCGTCGCACGATCGAGAATCATGCCCTGCAGCGGCGTCGGGCCCCGATAGCGAGGCAAAAGAGAGGGATGAATGTTGAAGGCGCGACCGGGAAAGATATCCAGGATCGCGGACGGAATAACGTGATGGAAATAGGCCGAGATCAGGACATCCGCGCCCATTTCGCGCGCGAACCGAGGGCCATCCGACCATCCGGCGAGACGCGGCACCCTAACGACAGGGACTTCAGCTGCTTCAAGCTGTCGTCCGATCGACCATTGTGGGGCCACGCGCGCCAAGCGCCGATCGTAACCCCAGAGGTTGTCATGACCGTCCGCGGTCCAGAACGCGGCGATCCGGTTACCTCCGGCGAGCCAACGCGCCACCACGGCGGCGGGAGCAACCGACGGACTGCCGAGAAACAGTGCCGTCAGCGCCACATTTTGACCTTCCCGAACCTGAGCTGGCACCCGGCTGGTCGCAGGGTTTACAGAACCGAACCCTGCCGCTAGCGTCGTGTCATTAAAACTGGAGACAGCCATGACAACACAACGCAAACCCTATGAGAAGCCTGTCATCGTCAAGGCAGAGACGCTCGGCGCGATTGCCGCCGTCTCCGCTACCAGCACCATCAAGAGCTAGACTGTTTTACTCAGCCGCGGCGGCTTCCGTCCACGGCTCGGGCTTTTCCCATTTGAGCTTGGGCGAGCGCGCGGCGCGCGTTTCGTCCAGGCGGCGGCGCGGGGCGAAACGCGGGGCCTGCTGGAACAACTCCAGCTCACCCGCCTTCGCCTTCATCACCAGATCCCGCAAGGTCGCGATGAACAGGTCGAGCGAGGCCTTCGATTCCGATTCCGTCGGCTCGATCAGCATTGCGCCATGCACGACGAGCGGGAAATACATCGTCATCGGGTGATAGCCCTCGTCGATCATCGCCTTGGCGAAATCGAGCGTCGAGACGCCGGTGCCTTCCAGGAAGGTGTCGTCGAACAGCACTTCGTGCATGCAGGTGCGATCGCCGGACGGCTGGCTCATCAAATCGCGAAGACCGGCGCGGACATAATTGGCATTGAGCACGGCATCTTCCGACGCCTGCTGCACACCGTCCGAGCCATGCGACAGCATGTAGGAAAGCGCCCGGACGAACATGCCCATCTGGCCATGGAACGCCGTCATGCGACCGAAAGGCGTTTCACCCGGTAATAGAGCCTCTTCGCTCTCAACCAGGACCGGCCCATCGGCCCCTGCCCGCACGAAGGGCAACGGCGCGAAGGCGGCGAGGCGTTCCGACAGCACGACGGGACCGGCGCCCGGTCCGCCGCCGCCATGCGGGGTGGAAAACGTCTTGTGCAGGTTGATGTGCATGGCATCGACGCCGAGATCGCCGACCTTCGCCTTGCCGACGATGGCGTTGAAGTTCGCGCCATCGCAGTAGAAATACGCACCCGCCGCGTGGATCGCCGCCGCGATCTCGACGACATCGCGCTCGAACAGTCCGCAGGTGTTCGGGTTGGTCAGCATGATCGCGGCAACGTCGGGCGACAGCAGCGCCTTGACCGCTTCCGGCGCGACGGTGCCGTCCGGCCGGGCCGGCACGGTAACGACCTTGAAGCCGATCAGGGCGGCCGTGGCCGGGTTGGTGCCATGCGCCGATTCCGGCACCAGCACGATGTTGCGCGTCTCGCCCTTGGCAGCGATGGCAGCCTTGATCGCCATCATGCCGCAAAGCTCGCCATGCGCGCCGGCCTTCGGCGACAGGGCGACCGAGGTCATGCCGGTCATTTCCAAAAGCCAGCGGCCAAGCTCGGCCATCAGCTCAACCGCGCCGCCGACGGTGGAAAGCGGCTGCAGCGGGTGCACGTCGCCGATACCGGGCAGCCGCGCCATCTTCTCGTTGAGGCGCGGATTGTGCTTCATCGTGCAGGAGCCGAGCGGATAGAGGCCGCTGTCGATCGAGTAGTTCTTCTGGCTGAGGCGCACATAGTGGCGCATCGTTTCCGGCTCGGAGAGACCGGGAAGATCGATCGGCTGCTTGCGGGCGAGCTTGCCGAGGCGCGGCTTGAAGGCGGCCGGCTCGTCGAGATCGACTCCGGTGACGTCGTGGCGGCCGACCTCGAACAGCAGCGCTTCCTCGATCTGGAGCGCGCGATTGCCGGTGAAGGTTTTGGGTGCATCGGATGTCGCAGCGCTGGCGGCGACGGTGGGGCGACCCTGGCTGTTCATGCTCATGCGAGCACCTCCGAAAGCGCTGCCACCAAGGCGGCGCGGTCATCATCCGTGTTCACTTCGGTCGAGGCGACGATCAGGAGATCGGCGAGTTCGCCCTTGCCGGGCTCCAACCTCGAGGCCGGTACGCCGGCGAGCACGCCCTTGGCCACCAGCTTCTCGACGATGTCGGCGGCATTGCCGGGCAGGCGGATGGTGAACTCGTTGAAGAACGAGTCATTCAAGAGGGTTACGCCCGGTAGCGCAGAAAGCGATTCAGCCAGCTTCACCGCGTTGGCGTGATTGACCCGCGCCAGCCGCGAAAGGCCTGCTTGGCCGAGAAGCGTCATATGAATCGTGAACGCCAGGGCGCAAAGCCCTGAATTCGTACAGATATTCGAGGTCGCCTTATCGCGGCGGATGTGCTGCTCGCGGGTCGAAAGCGTCAGCACGAAACCGCGCCGGCCTTCAGCGTCAACCGTCTCGCCACAGAGGCGACCGGGCATCTGGCGGACGAATTTCATTCGCGTCGCGAACAGGCCGACATAAGGCCCGCCGAAGCTCAGCGCATTGCCGATCGACTGGCCCTCGCCGACGACGATGTCGGCGCCCTGCGCCCCCGGCGGCTCGATCAGGCCGAGTGAGACGACCTCGGTGAAGACGGCGATCAGCAGCGCGCCGACCTCGTGCGCCTTCGCCGCGATCGGCGCCAGATCGATCAGATGGCCATAGACGGAGGGCGACTGCACGACGACGCAGGATGTCTCGGCGTCGATCTGGCCAAGGATATCCTCGGTCGCGTTCGGGTCGGCCGGCAACGACAGGACGGTATCGCCGGCCATAGGCGACAGCGACTCGACGACGGCGCGATAGTGCGGATGCAGGCCGCCGGAAAGCACGGCTTTCTTCCGCTTGGTCAGACGATGCGCCATCAGCACGGCTTCAACCGTCGCAGTCGAGCCGTCATACATCGAGGCGTTCGCCACCTCCATGCCTGTCAGATGCGCGATCTGGGTCTGGAATTCGAACAGGACCTGCAGCGTGCCCTGGGTGATTTCCGGCTGATACGGCGTGTAGGAGGTCAGGAACTCCGAGCGCTGGATCAGGTGATCGACCGTCGCCGGAACATGATGCTTGTAGGCGCCGGCGCCGACGAAGAACGGCACGGAGGACGCCGAAACATTGCGAGCCGAGAGGCGGCCGAGCGTGCGCTCGACCGACATCTCGCCGGCTGCCTTGGGCAGATCGAGCCCATGGACCCGAAGGTCCCTGGGAATATCGGCGAATAGATCGTCGATCGATCCGACGCCGATCGCCGCCAGCATCGACTGCCGGTCCGTATCGGAATGGGGAAGATAGCGCATCGTCTGGTCTTTCCTTCACCTCTCACCTTGCGGGAGAGGTCGACGGCAAAGCCGTCGGGTGAGGGTTTACGTCTTTGTCTGAGGGGCCAGCGAGCCGCCCAACTACAGCGTTTCGACGAACGCCCGGTACGCTGCTTCGTCGAGCAGGCCTTCCAGTTCGCCCGGCTCCGTCAGCGTCAGCTTCAGGAACCAGCCATCCGTCTCGGCCGCCTCGTTGATCATGGCCGGCGACGCCTCGAGCGCGCCGTTGACGCCGACAACAACGCCAGAAACCGGTGCGTAGACGTCACTCGCCGCCTTGACGGATTCGACCACCGCCGCGTCGTCGCCCTTGGCGAAGGTCTTGCCGACTTCCGGCAGTTCGACATAGACGACGTCGCCCAGTTGCGACTGCGCATAGTCGGTGATGCCGACATAGGCGGCGTCACCGTCGACGCGAACCCATTCGTGATCCTTGGTGAAATAGCTGGTCATGGTGATCTTCCCTGGAGGCGCCGTTCAGGCTTGCTTGCGGAAATAGCGGTGCGGAACGAAAGGCATGGCGACGACGGACGCAGCAAGATCCTTGCCGCGAACCACTAGCGTGACGGGGGTGCCGGGGGCTGCATGCTCGGCCGAGACATAGCCCATGGCGATCGGGCCGCCGGCCGTTGGGCCGAAGCCGCCCGAGGTAACGATGCCGATAATGGCGCCGGAAGCGTCGCGGATCTCGGTGCCCTCGCGGGCTGGCGCCCTGCCCTCCGGCAAGATGCCGACGCGAAGCCGTCCCGGGCCGGTAGCGAGTTCGCCAAGGATACGACCGGCGCCGGGAAAACCACCTTCGGCGCGACGGCGCTTGGCGAGCGCAAAGCCGAGATCAGCCTCGACCGGCGACGTCGCCTCGTCAATGTCATGGCCATAGAGGCAAAGCCCGGCTTCGAGCCGCAGCGAATCGCGGGCGCCAAGTCCGACAGGTTCGACTTCCGGCTCGGCCAGCAGCGAACGGACCAGCGCCTCGGCCTTGTCCGACGGAACGGAGATTTCGTAGCCGTCCTCGCCGGTATAGCCGGAGCGGCTGATGTGGCAGTCGACGCCATCGACGGCAACGCGCGCCGCGGTCATGAAGCCCATGGTGGCGGCATCCGGGCAATGGCGCGCCATCACTTCGGCCGCCTTCGGCCCCTGCAACGCCACCAGCGCCAGGTCGTCTGCGACTTCGAGCGTGACGCCTTCCGGCAGGTTGGCGGAAATATGGGCGTAGTCGATCGCCTTTCGGCCCGCGTTGACGACCAGATAGAGCGTGCCGTCCAGGCTCGGATCGGCAAGGCGCGTCACCATCAGATCGTCGATGATGCCGCCTTCCGGCGTCGTCAGCAGCGTGTAGCGGACGCGGCCGGGCGTCAGCGCCTGGAAATCGCCCGGCGTCAGCGCTTCGAGCGCGCGGGCCGTCGTCGCGTGGTCCGGGCCGACCAGATAGGCCTGGCCCATATGGGAGACGTCGAACAGGCCGGCGCTTTCGCGCGTCCAGTTGTGTTCGGTCAGGATGCCCTTGGGATATTGCACCGGCATCGCATAGCCCGCGAAGGGCACCATGCGGGCGCCGAGTTCGCGATGGAGGCCGGCAAGCGGCGTCTCGAGCAGAAGGTCGTTAGCGGCCAAATCAGCCATGCATCAGAATCCTCGACAGAGTCAGTGACACGGGCAGGCCCAATCTGGCCTGTTCCGCGCCCCCTCTGTCTGAGAACCTGAGAGATTTCCCGCTCTGCCAAGATGGCAGATACGGCTACTCCTTCGGTGAGCTTTCGCCATGCTTCATGGCAGAAAGCTGCTTTCCAGAGCGTCGCCGACCAGCCGGTCCGTTGGCCTGAGAGTTTCCGGGGCGGTTGCTCCTTCGGCGCCGACGGGGTTTGCACCCCTTCGGTCTCTCCCGGTGGTCGTTCAGTCGGCACCCGAAGGCATCGACTCGACAGGATCGCGACACGGATCCTGCCTCCCTCGTTACTGAAGGATCGCGGGCATCCCGTCAATCGACGCGATGCCCGGATTTACATCAATCTTGGCGACCGCGCCTCTATCCTAGCGACCGCTCTTGCCGGAGGCCTTGTCGTCGAGGCCGACATAGACGTGGAAATCGGTGTTGCCTTCGCTGATCGGCACGGTGATCGATTCGTCGATCTTGGTGAAATCCGCAGCGAAGGTGGGAGCCGCCAGCACGACCGGGATGCGCGCCAGTTCCGACTTCAGGACCTTGTCGCGTCCTTCCATGACAGCGATGCGAATCGGCACGTTGATGGTCTGCGCCTTGCCGGCCGGTCCCGCCGCGACGCGCCCCTTGATGCCGAGCTTGATATTGACGCCGCCGGGCACCTTCCGGCACTCGCGCGCCGTGTCGACGATCGACACCTGATAAACCACCGGAGGGTTGGCGCCGGTCAGGGGATCGGGCTTGCCGGCCGCGAAGACCTTGAATTCCTCGGTCCCCGGCCTGATCGAAACCGGCGGACAATCGACCGCCTGGCCGAAGTTCTCGGCCGACACGATCGTCGCATTCTCCAGGTTCTTGTTCGGTGCTCCGAAGAGCGCATTCTTGACGACATTGCCGCTGCCGGACGAGGAGCCATCGCTCACGCTTGAACAGGCGGAAACCAGGCCAGCCAGGGCGGCGACCGAAACAAGTGCCATGAGGCGGCGCGGCCTAGCCGAGCCGCCGAAAGAAGAACGATGCATCCCAATAATCCTCGACGCTGGTGCGCGACGTCTATAACAGTCCGATTGATCTTTGGCGACTTAGTGGCCGACGGCCTGCCGCACCTTGCCCGTCGCATCCCGCGACGATAGGGTTGCAGCAAAGGCGGCTTGCGACAAGTCTGGCCGCATGTGGAGGCGTTTCTTCCGTGAAATATGTGAGCACGCGCGGTCTTGCCCCCGCGCTCGGCTTCTCTGACGTACTTCTGGCAGGGCTCGCACGCGATGGCGGCCTGTATGTACCCGAGACATGGCCGGCGTTTTCTTCCGAGAGCTTTTCGCGCCTTGCGGGGCGGCCCTATCATGAGGTCGCCTATGCGGTGATCCATCCGTTCGTCGCCGGCGAAATCGCCGATGCCGACCTGCGGAGGATGTGCGCCGAAGCCTATGCGACCTTCCTCCATCCGGCTGTCGCACCCTTGGTGCAGACCGGCCCGAACAGCTTCATTCTGGAGCTTTTCCACGGCCCGACGCTGGCGTTCAAGGACGTGGCGATGCAGCTGCTCGCGCGGCTGATGGACCATGTGCTGGCCGAGCGCGGCCGCCGCGCCACCATCGTCGGCGCGACCTCCGGCGATACGGGCGGCGCCGCCATCGAGGCCTTCCGAGGCCGTGCCGCGACCGACATCTTCATCCTGTTCCCGCATGGCCGTGTCTCGCCGGTGCAGCAGCGCCAGATGACCACGGTGCATGACGCCAACGTCCATGCCATCGCGCTCGAAGGCACGTTCGACGATTGCCAGTCGATCGTGAAAGGCCTGTTCAACGACCACGCGTTTCGCGACCGGGTTTCGCTGTCGGGCGTCAATTCGATCAACTGGGGCCGCATCGTCGCCCAGGTGGTTTATTACGTCACGGCGGCCGTCTCGCTCGGCGCGCCGGCGCGCAAAATCTCCTTCACCGTGCCGACCGGCAATTTCGGCGACGTCTTCGCCGGCTATGTCGCCAAGAAGATCGGCCTGCCGATCGACCGGCTGGTGATCGCCACCAACACCAACGACATCCTCGCCCGCACGCTCGAATCGGGCCGCTACGAGATGACCGGCGTGGTGCCGACGCAGTCGCCGTCGATGGACATCCAGATTTCGTCCAACTTCGAACGGTTGCTGTTTGAAGCAGCCGGTCGCGACGGAGATGCGGTGCGTCGCCTGATGGACAGCCTTGGCCAGTCCGGCGCCTTCACGATGCCGGAACAGGCCCTTGCGGATATCCGGACGGAATTCGTTGCCGGCCGCGCCAACGAGGCCGAGACGGACGCGACGATGCGCGAAACGCTCGCCGCAACCGGCTACCTCGCAGATCCGCATACGGCGGTGGCACTCGCCGTTGCCGCCCGGCAGCCCGAGACCGGCTCGCCGATGGTGACGCTGTCGACCGCCCATCCGGCCAAGTTCCCGGCCGCCGTGGAGGCTGCCACCGGCGTCCATCCCGCCCTGCCCCTCTGGCTTGGCGACCTCATGCAGCGGGAGGAGCGCTTCACCGTTCTTCCCAACGATATTGGTGCCGTCGCCCGCTTCGTCGAAGCCCGCGCCCGCGCTCTCCACGAAAAGGTGTGAAGCATGGCACTCGAAGCAGTTCTCATGCCGGTGATCCGCGCATGACAGTACAGGTGACGAAACTCAAGTCGGGACTGACCGTCGCGACCCATGACATGAATCACCTGGAAAGCGCGGCCCTGGGCGTCTGGGTCGGCGCCGGATCGCGTCGCGAAGAGACTTCGGAACACGGAATCTCGCATCTGCTCGAGCACATGGCCTTCAAGGGCACGCGCAAGCGTTCGGCAACCGACATCGCCGAGGAAATCGAGGCGGTCGGCGGCGAACTGAACGCAGCGACCAGCGTCGAGACGACCTCCTATTATGCCCGCATCCTGAAGCCGGACGCCGAGCTTGCCGTCGACATCCTGAGCGACATCCTCTGCAACTCGGCCTTCGACGCCGACGAACTGAAGCGCGAGCAGCACGTCATCGTGCAGGAAATCGGCGCTTCGCTCGATACGCCCGAGGACCGCGTCTTCGACTTCTTCGTCGAGAGCGCCTATCCTGACCAGCCGATCGGCCGGACCATTCTGGGCACCGAGGAGACCGTTCGGCGCACCAGCTCCGGGGATCTCTCCTCCTATCTCGACCGCCACTATCACGGCCCCAACATGGTGCTGGCCGCGGCCGGCAACGTCGATCACGACGCGCTCGTCAAACTCGCAGAGGATCGGTTCGCCAGCCTGCCTTCGGCCGAGCTGACCCACAGCGAGACGGCGCATTACCGCGGCGGCGAGATGCGCGAAACGCGCGACCTGATGGAAGCGCAGATCCTGCTCGGCTTCGAGGGTGTGCCTTACAAGTCGGATGATTTTCACGCCGTACAGATCCTCGCCTCGATGCTGGGCGGTGGAATGTCGTCGCGCCTGTTCCAGGAAGTGCGCGAAAAGCGCGGCCTTTGCTATTCGGTCTATGCCTTCCACTGGAGCTTCGCGGATACCGGCCTTTTCGGCATCCATGCCGCGACCGGCGGCGAGGATATTGAAGAGCTGATGCCAGTCCTGCTCGGCGAGCTGGAGCGGTCGAGCCTCGACGTCACCGAAGCCGAACTGAGCCGTTCGCGCGCACAGATGCGCGCCAGCCTGCTGATGAGCCTCGAAAGCCCGGCAGCTCGCGCCGGTCAGGTGGCCCGGCAGCTCCTGCTGTTCGGACGCCCGATCCCGGTCGAGGAAATCGTCGCCCGCATCGACGACGTCTCGGTCTCCCGCGTGCGGGAACTTGCCCACCGCATCTTTACCGGCAGTTCGCCGACGGTCGCCGCGATCGGCCCCATCGACAAGCTGGTGAACCATGGCAAGATCGGCGAACGCTTGGGATCGCCGGTCGCCGTCTGAAGCGACGATGCTGACGGAAGCGGCACCCGGCCAAAACCGGTCGTCCTGACCGACAGAATGAGGACCGTGATCGATCCAACCCGGGCGGTCATGTTGACGAGCAACGCGGAGCGGGGGCGCGGCGCGGCAAATGGAATTCCTGCGGTCCGTCGTGCCTTTCCATCCGATGCCGGTGATTTCCACCGGCACCGTGATCCTGCGCGCCCCGACCATGTCGGATTTCGCCGGCTGGTCCAGCCTTCGCGAGCAGAGTCGCGGCTTCCTCGCGCCCTGGGAGCCGCTCTGGCCCGCCGACGACCTGACCCGCAGCGCCTTCCGTCGACGGCTGCGCCGCTACCACAGCGAAATGCGCGAAAGCACCGGCTTCCCCTTCCTCGTCTTCACAACGGACGGGACGCAATTGGTTGGCGGGCTGACGCTGTCGCATGTCGTGCGCGGCGTCACGCAGAGCTGTTCGCTCGGCTACTGGATGGGCGCGCCCTTCGCCGGCAAGGGCCTGATGACGGCGGCGGTCCGGGCCATCATTCCCTTCGTCTTCGACACGCTTCGTCTGCACCGGCTCGAGGCGGCGTGCCTTCCCCACAACGCGGCATCCATCCGTCTTCTCGAAAAAGCCGGATTCACGCGCGAAGGCTACGCGCGTCGCTATCTCTGCATCGAGGGTCAGTGGCAGGACCACCTCCTCTACGCGATCGTCAGCGATGATCCACGACCGTGATAGCGTTTGCCCCGTCCGGTCGTGCCAGACAGGGGGTAAGGAACTGTTGCCAGCCTGCTACGCAGCCGAAATTTTCTTGTGCTGCCCCGGCCCGGATAGTACTGCTCGACTGCCTTCGGGCCTTGGAGGTTTGTTTGTTGCTTAACCGCTTCGTCGCCGCGGTCTTTTTCGTCCTGTTCGCGGTTGTCGGCACTGCTACGCATGTGCAGGCTCTCGACGCGATCAACGTCCCATTGGACGGCACGACGCTCGACCTGACCAAAGCCGTCGAACGCGCTTCGCGCGACCCGTCCGATCGCGTGCAGGTCTCGACCGCGCCCGGCCCTGACGGCATCGTTCGCCGCATCGAGGTGCGTTCCAACGAAGCGGGCGGCACTTCCTATTGGGTTTCGTTCGCACTCACCAACAATGGCGACGAGCAGATCGACCGGCTGCTGGTGGCGCCGCATTTCCGCCTTGCCAATTCCGGCCTGCTGATCCCCGACCTCGGCGCTTCGCGCATCGCGACGGTGACGCCAAGCCAGGGCTTTGCACCCGAGCGCCAGGCGAGCCAGGAAGCCGACGTTTTTCGCGTCACGCTGGATCCCGGCGCTGTCGTCACCTTCGTGGCGGAACTGCGCACTCCGGTGCTGCCGCAGCTCTATCTTTGGGAGCCTGACAACTACAAGGACGCGATCAACAGCTACACGCTGTATCACGGCATTGTCCTGGGCATTTCCGGCTTGTTGGCGCTGTTCCTGACCATCGTATTCGTGGTCAAGGGCACGGCGATGTTCCCGGCGACGGCCGGCCTAGCCTGGTCGGTCCTGATCTATCTCGCCATCGATTTCGGCTTCTGGAACAAGGTGATCCAGATCGCGCCCGGCGACGACAAGATGTGGCGCGCCTTCGCCGAGGTGCTGCTGTCGGCGACGCTGCTGATCTTCACCTACACCTATCTGAACCTGAACCGATGGCACGCCCGCTATAGCCACGCGACCATCGCCTGGCTGGTTGGCCTGCTGATCCTGCTTGGCGTCGCCGTGTTCGAGCCCGGCATCGCTGCCGGCGTCGCCCGCTTCTCCTTCGGCCTGACCGTGACGCTCGGCTTCGTCGTCATCATCTATCTGGCGCTGCATCACTACGACCGCGCCATCATGCTGATCCCGACCTGGGTGCTGCTGATGGTCTGGATCCTCGGCGCCTATCTGACGGTGACGGGCAATCTGACCAATGACGTGATCCAGCCGGCGCTGAATGGCGGCCTCGTGCTGATTGTCCTGCTGATCGGCTTCACGGTCATGCAGCACGCCTTTGCCGGCGGAACGATCGCACCGGGCGCCATCGGCGAAACCGAGCGCCGCGCGCTGGCCCTGACCGGCGCTGGCGATATCGTCTGGGACTGGGACGTCTCTCGCGACCGCATCTATACCGGCCCCGATGCGGAGGACCTTCTGGGCCTCAAGCACGGTACGCTGGAGGGCCCTGCCCGCGACTGGCTCGACGTGCTGCATCCCTCCGACCGCGACCGATTCAAGGCGACACTGGACGCCGTCATCGAGCAGCGCCGTGGCCGCATCGCGCAGGATTTCCGCCTGCGCGCCGAGGATGGTCATTACCGGTGGTTCCATCTGCGCGCCCGTCCGGTGCTTGGCACCGATGGCGAGGTCACGCGCTGCGTCGGCACGCTCTCCGATGTCACCGAGGAGCGGACTGCCGAGGAACGCCTGCTGCACGACGCCGTGCACGACAATCTGACCGGCCTGCCCAACCGCGAACTGTTCGTCGACCGGCTCGCGTCGGCGGTGACGCGCACCCAGACAGAGGGCGCCGCTCGTCCGTCGGTGTTTATCCTCGATATTGACGGCTTCAAGCAGGTCAATGACGGCTTCGGCCTGTCGGTCGGCGACTCCATCCTGCTGACGATCGCGCGTCGCCTCACCCGACTCTTGAAGCCGCAGGATACGCTCGCCCGCATCTCCGGCGACCAGTTCGCCTTCCTGCTGATTTCCGAGAGCGAGCCCGAACGCATCGCCGGCTTTGCCGATTCGGTCCGCCGTACGCTGCGGGCGCCGATCTCGTTCGGCGACAAGGAAATCTTCCTGACGGCCTCCATCGGCATCGCCATGCATGACAGCAAGCAGAGCGAAGCGCTGGAGATCATCAAGGATGCCGAAATCGGCATGTATTACGCCAAGCGCCTTGGCGGCGACCGCATCGAGGCATTCCGCCCTGCCCTGCGCCAGCATGGTGCCGACACGCTGACGCTGGAGGCGGATCTTCGTCGCGCCATCGGCCGCGAGGAAATCAAGGTTCTCTACCAGCCGATCGTACGGCTGGAAGACCGGACCATCGCCGGCTTCGAAGCGCTTGTGCGTTGGGACCATCCCCAGCATGGCCGCATTCCGCCGGCGGAGTTCATTCCACTCGCCGAACGCAACGGCTTGATCATCCCGCTCGGCCTGTTCGTGCTGGAGCGTGCCGCCAAGCAGCTTTCGGACTGGCAGGAACAGCTCGGCCGCGACGTGCCGCTATTCGTCTCGGTCAATGTCTCGAGCCGGCAGTTGCTGCGCCACGACCTCATCAACGACGTGAAGTCGGTGCTCTCACGCTCCGCCGTCACGCGCGGTTCGCTCAAGCTGGAGCTGACCGAGAGCCTGGTGATGGAGAACCCGGAATATGCGGCGCAGGTGCTGACCCGCATCCGCGAGCTCGGCGCTGGCTTGTCGCTCGACGATTTCGGCACCGGCTATTCGTCGCTCTCCTATCTGCAGCGCTTCCCGTTCGAGACGCTGAAGATCGATCAAAGCTTTGTCCGGGGTCCCTCCGCCAAGCAGAAGCGCGTGATCCTGCGCGCCATCATCGGCCTGGCGCACGAGCTGGAAATGGACGTGGTGGCGGAAGGCGCGGAGACTGAAGACGACGCGCTCGACCTCTACGATCTCGGCTGCGAGTTCGCGCAGGGCTTCCTGTTCGGCCAGCCCATGACGGCCCCGGAAGCCGGCAAGCTGATCTTCCGCGAAGAAGAAGCGATGATCGCCTAGCCGATCTCGGGCGAGGCTGACGTTTGCGCCAGCCTCGACAGGCCATCAGGCGACCATGAGGCGCTTCGTGTCGCCGAACACGTGGTCCAGCACCCTCTCTCGAAGCTGCATCAGGTCGCTGTCGTCGGTGACGCGGGCGAACAGCCGCTTTTCATCGCCTTCAAGTTGGCTGTGGCGTGACAGGCGTCGCGCGATGGCGTCGTCGCCGAGCGGTGCCATGCCCTCGAACGAACTGCCGCCGCCCTCCGATGCCACGTGGCTCAGCGCCCGCTCGTCTGGCACCAGGCCGAGCTTGGCAGCGACTTCGACGCGATAGGCCGGGTCAGCCACCCAGCGATCGTAGTAGATGCCGACATGGCCGGGCAAACAGTCGGTCTCCCCCAGGAGCTCCCGGGCATGGGCTTTCCAGAGTTCTATGCAGTTATGGAAATAGAGGTCCGCCCGGTCCTTGCCATAGAAATGATGCAGGCGGCCGCCCCACATTCGGATTCGGCTCGCAAACATGTTCATCGGGTCGCGGAGCAGCAGGATGTGCCGGCACTGTCGCGGCCAAGGGTCAAAGATCGGCGCGTTGATCGGCCAATCCTCAAGGCTGACGCAAAGGCCGCCGGACGTCAGCCGCCTGCCGGTTTTAAGCAGTGGCTTTCGCATGCGCTTCCGCAACGAAAGACGTAGAAACCAGGCCCAGAAGCCTTTTGGCGTGAACGGATCGCCAAGTACGACCGATACCTGTTCGTGCGAAAGAATGTCATTCAGAAAAAACGTTGATCGTGGCAGTCCAGTCCAATTAAGAACGGCGTGATTGCCACTCCTTCGCATTCCGTGAAAGGCCCATATCTGCATGGAAGCTGCCCCGTTGAGCGCGGCCCCCACCCCATTGCCAGAATGAGCAAGAAATATTTACAAGGCTACCAACCAAAACACGTTGTCGTGAGCGAACACACGCAAGCGGCTTCCTGTCACGACGCTTGACAGCGACCCGCCCCATCCCTCTATTCCCGTCTCATGTCGCGGAACGAAAATACCATGGCCGACGTGCCCAAGCCCCCGCTGGAGATCCTGCTTTGCGCACCGCGCGGCTTCTGCGCCGGTGTCGATCGCGCGATCCAGATCGTCGAACTGGCGCTGCAGCGCTTTGGCGCACCGGTCTATGTCCGGCACGAGATCGTGCATAACCGCTATGTCGTCGACAGCCTGCGCGACAAGGGAGCCATCTTCGTCGAGGAACTGGACGAGATCCCCGATGATGGCCAGCCCGTCGTCTTCTCGGCCCATGGCGTGCCGAAATCCGTCCCGGCCGACGCCAAGTCGCGCCAGATGTTCTTCCTCGACGCGACCTGCCCGCTCGTCTCCAAGGTGCACAAGGAAGCGCAGATCCATTTCAAGCGCGAGCGCGAGATCGTCCTGATCGGCCATGCCGGCCATCCAGAAGTGATCGGCACCATGGGCCAGTTGCCCGACGGCACGGTGACGCTGATCGAGACGGTGGCGGACGCCGAGGCCTACACGCCGAGGAATCCCGAAGCGCTCGCCTTCATCACGCAGACGACGCTTTCGGTCGATGACACCTCGGCGATCGTCGCGGTCCTGACCAGGCGCTTCCCGGGCATCACCGCGCCGCACAAGGAAGACATCTGCTATGCGACGACCAACCGTCAGGAAGCGGTCAAGCGGATCGCCGGCGACGTCGACGCGATGATCGTCGTCGGCGCGCCCAATTCGTCGAACTCGCAGCGCCTTCGCGAAGTGGCCGAGCGCGAGGGCTGCGCCGTCTCCGTACTGATCCAGCGCGCCTCCGACATCGACTGGTCGCGGCTCGACGGCATTCGCCGCGTCGGCGTCACCGCCGGCGCCTCTGCGCCGGAAATCCTGGTCGAGGAAGTGATCGACGCCTTTGCCGCGCGCTACAGCGTCAAGGTTGAACTCGTCCAGAACGCGATCGAGACGATCGCCTTCAACCTGCCCCGCGAACTTCGCCTTCCAGCCGCAGAATGAGCTTTTCCTGATGGCCGTCTATACCGAGATCGCTGACGATGAGCTCGCGAGCTTCATCGCTGGCTACGACATTGGCACCGTGCTTTCCCTGAAGGGGATCGCAGAGGGTGTCGAGAATTCGAACTATCTGCTGGTGACGGACGCCGGCCCGCATATCCTCACCCTCTACGAGAAGCGGGTCGATCCGGACGACCTCCCCTTCTTCATCGGACTGATGGACCATCTGGCAAGCCGCGGCATCATCTGCCCGCTGCCGGTGCGTAACCGCGAGGGCGAGGCGCTCGGCACGCTGGCCGGCCGGCCGGCGGCCATCGTCACCTTCCTGCAGGGCATGTGGGTGCGCCGTCCGCGCGCCGATCATTGCTTCGCCATTGGCGGCGCCCTGGCGCAGTTGCACATCGCCGGCGAGGGCTTTGAACTGACACGCCGCAACGCGCTCAGCGTCGATGGCTGGCGTCCGCTGTTCGAGCGCGCCGCCGACCGCGCCGACGAGGTCATGCCCGGCCTCGCCGCCGACATTGCCGGCGAGCTCGACCTTCTTGAGCAGTCCTGGCCCTCGAGCCTGCCGCATGGCGTCATCCACGCCGATCTCTTCCCCGACAACGTCTTCTTCCTGCACGAAGAGCTGTCCGGGCTGATCGACTTCTATTTCGCCTGCAACGACTTCCTCGCCTATGACGTCGCCGTCTGCCTCAACGCCTGGTGTTTCGAGGCGGATGGCTCGCTGAATGTCACAAAGGCCCGCGCGCTGCTCTCCGGCTACCAGAAAGTGCGCCCCTTCACGCCGGAAGAACTGGCAGCGCTGCCGCTGCTGGCGCGCGGCTCGGCGCTCCGCTTCCTGCTGACCCGTCTCTATGACTGGCTCAACGTTCCGCCCGGCGCGCTCGTCGCGCCGAAAGACCCGCTCGAGTATTTGCGTAAGCTGCGCTTCCACCGCACGGTGAAGGATGTCAGCGCGTATGGATTGATCCTTTGACTGAAGAAAACAAGATCGCCATCTGGACCGACGGCGCGTGCTCCGGCAATCCCGGCCCCGGTGGCTGGGGCGCCGTGCTGATTTCCGGCGAGCACGAGAAGGATCTGAAGGGCGGCGAGGCTGACACCACCAATAACCGGATGGAGTTGACCGCTGCCATCGAGGCGCTCGACGCACTGAAGCGTCCCTCGGTCGTCGATATCCATACCGATTCACAATATGTGAAGGGCGGCATCACCGGCTGGATTCATGGCTGGAAGCGCAATGGCTGGAAGACGGCCGATAAGAAGCCGGTGAAGAACATCGACCTCTGGCAGCGCCTCGACACCGCCCTGCAGCGTCACCAGGTGACTTGGCACTGGGTCAAGGGTCACGCCGGCAACGAGGCCAACGAGCGCGCCGACCAACTCGCCCGCGAAGGCATGGCGCCCTACAAGGTGAAGAAGAAGAGTTTTAGCGCCGGCTGATACCTGCGTCCCAGAGACGCCTGACGCCGAAGCGGTCAAAGAACGTCTCGTTCGACACGAGCGCGATATCCTCAATCAGCGCCTGGGCAATCAGGATCCGGTCAAACGGGTCCGGATGCGCCCCGGCGACCTTCTCGGCATGCGCGGCGTGCCGGGTTGTGATCGGCAGGCGACCGAACCCTGCCTCATCGATCTCGTCCTCGACATGGTCCGCCAACCGCTGCATGTCGGGCAGTATGCCGATCCGTCGCTTGTCCAGCAGCTCCATTACGGAGGCGGCGCTGATCAGCGGCTCATTGCCGGCGTCGGCAATGGCGGCGCGAGCGGGTAGCGAGAGTCTCGGGCTCCCCATCATCCACCAGAACCAGGCCTGCGTGTCGAGAAGCAGCTTCATCGCTAGTGATCCCACTGCGAAACGTCTGTCGCCGGATAGGGATCGAAGAAGCGATCGTCAAAATCGATCAAACCTCGGAGTCGTCCGGGAATGCGTGGGGGAAGCGGCGCATCGGCGCCAGGGGCGGGATCGAGCGGAACGATGCGCGCGACCTCGGTGTTGCCACGCAACAGCACCACCTCCTCGCCCGCCTGCGCCTGGGCGACAAGCTTGGAGAGTGTCGTCTTCGCTGCGTGCATCTTGACCCGTATCATGGCACGGAAACCCATCAGCTGATTTCTAGCTAACGGGTTTCCGCTACGGAAGCAATATGGACTAGAGCAGCTCGAGGATAGCCGCTGCGCCGGAACCGGTGACGCCACCGGCTTCCTCGACGTTCAGCGTCTTGACCACGCCATCCTCGACGATCATCGCATAGCGCTTGGAACGAACGCCGAGGCCGCCTGCGTTAAGGTCAAACTCCAGGCCGATCGACTTGGTGAACTCACCCGAACCATCTGCGAGGAAGGTGATCTTGTCTTCGCCGCCCGTTGCCTTGGCCCAGGCGCCCATGACGAAATGATCGTTCACAGCGACGACGGCGATGGAGTCGACGCCCTTTGCCTTGATGGCAGCCGCCTGCTCCAGATAGCCCGGCAGGTGATTCTTGTGGCAGGTAGGCGTGAAGGCGCCGGGAACGGCGAACAACACGACCTTCTTGCCGGCGAAGATGTCCGTGTCGGACTTTTCGACAGCCCCATCGGGGGTCATGACGCGGAACTTCGCTGCCGGAATACGGTCGCCGACCGAGATGCTCATCTCGTTCTCCATGGATTGATTGGCAAGGATGGAATTTAGGGACGTAAGGGATTGCGTCGAAGGAAATGCCAAAACGCAGCATTGCCCGCACGTTAGGGCGTGGCATGGCTCGCGTCGAGCGTGAAAGTCCGGCTGGTCGCATCCTCGCCCTCGGTAAGCGTCAGGCGGATCTTCGCGCCGGCGATGCCGCCGGCGGCCGACCGGCGATCGACCGTGAAGCGGAAGCCGTTCTTGCCCGGAGCAATCGCTACCGGCCTCGGCGCCGCAGCGTACCAGTCGCCAGGCGTCTCGATGAACAGCACAGTGTCGTCCACCTTCTCAGACACGACGATGGCTTCGAATTCCGGCTTCTGCTCCGAGCCGCCAACCCGCTGCAGCGATGCGACCTCAAACTGACCGGGCCTCCCTGGTCCCGGCAGGTCCGCTCGCGCCGTCGCGACGAGCGCCGCGGCCGCCGAATCGCCAGCCCCGATGGGTACATCCAGCTGGACGTTGAGATTGACGGGAATGCAGATCTCCTCGCAGATCCCGATATCCATCTTCACATCCAGCGCGACGGGCTTGGCGTCATCCGCAACAACAAAGCGGACCGGGAGAACAACCCGGTCATGGTAGACGTTGGAGGCGGCGAAGCCGTCGTCATACCGCTCGGGCGCCGGAAATTCGACCGGCTGGGCCTCGGCGTTGGTGGAGGCGGAGAAGTCAAAGCGCGGCGGAACGCCGGCGTCGCCCGGCGAGCGCCAATAGGTTTTCCACCCTGGCGCCAGCTCGATCTCGATCGCTCCATCCAGGGCTCCGCCCGCCGCCGGAGCCGCCACGACAAGGCGCGCACGCACCTTGTCCGAGGAAACCCATGGACCAATAACGGCGAAAGCAGGCTGGGAAGCGAGGGCGAGAAGACAGACAAGTGTGAGTTTTCGAATCCACATTGTGACAGGCTAGCCGCGGTTTGGGGCAATCTCCAGACGGGCAAAAGTAACCCCGATCATTTGTTCGTGTTCCGCTCTCGGGGCCATGCCCGACCTTTTCTTTTGAGCCGCCCGTGCTAGGATTCCCGTCATGATCGCGAAACAGCCTCGAGCGCCGGTCGAGCCCAGCTATCTCGACGGGCAATTCCTAATCGCCATGCCGAGCATGGAGGACGGACGCTTCGCCCGCTCCGTCGTCTATATCTGCGCCCACTCCGTGGATGGCGCGATGGGGATTGTCATCAACCAGATCGCACCGCAGATCGACTTCGTCGACCTGCTCGTGCAACTCGACGTCATCCCCGATGGCCCCGAGATCCGCCTGCCCCCCAAGGCAAACCGGATGATCGTGCAACGCGGTGGCCCCGTCGAAACGGGACGCGGCTTCGTGCTGCACAGCGCCGATTATTTCATCGAGAATTCGACGTTGTCGATTGCCGACAATGTCTGCCTGACGGCCACGCTGGACATCCTGAAGGCAATCGTCGCCGGCTCCGGCCCGCGCAGCGCCATGCTGGCGCTCGGCTATGCCGGCTGGGCGCGCGGCCAGCTGGAGGCCGAGATCCAGTCCAATGGCTGGCTGCATTGCCCGGCGGAAGACAAGCTGATCTTCGATGCGGACCTGGCGACGAAATATGAGCGCGCCATGGCGCTGCTCGGCATCGATCCCGCGATGCTCTCGGATGAAGCCGGACACGCCTGAGGCGGGGACGGTCAGTCCTTCCGCTTCAGCACGCCGCGCGCATAGGCGATGAAGACGCCGACAAGCGCCAGCGCGAGGCCAAACCACGTCACGACATATTGCAGGTGATTGTTGGTGAAGGTGACGCGCGTTTCGCCGCCCTGCGGCAGGCCACCGGAGTTTGGCGTCGCATCGGCGTCTATCGTGTAGGGCGCGACTGACGCCGCCGGCAGACCGCTGCGTTCCGCGAACTTGTCCGGCTGGCGGGCAAACCATTGCTGGCTCGTCGGCTTGGCGGAAGCCTGGAACCGACCGGGCGTTTCCGGGCGGCGCAACAGGCCGGTCACGGTGACACGGCCGGAGATCTGCCCTTCGGGTCGCGTGGAGGCCGCTTCCTTGTCGACGGGCACGAAGCCGCGATTGACATAGACGATCCAGCCTTCATCCGTCTTCAGCGGCGTGAAGACAAACCAACCGACGCCACCGACAGGCCCGCGCGGCTCCATCAGCGAATCGTAGAGATGCGCCTCGGCGTCATGCAGGAATTCGCCCGAGACGGTGACCGGCGTGTAGTCGGCATCCGTCAGGTCCAGCGCCTTCCAGGCCCCTGGCCTGGGCGCCGGGACGGGCGACTGCTTCTGGCGTGCATCGACCTGCGCGATCAGCGCTTCCTTCCAGTGCAGCCGCTCCACCTGCCACATGCCCAGCCGGCACAGGAAGGCAAACATGATCAACGTCGCCAGCGCCGGCCAGACCAGCTTGCGCATGGCCGAGCGGGGCTTGGCTGAGGGCTTCGGCGCGAGAGCCGGCGTGGAAGGCATCTTCGAAGTGGACATGGAACGATGTGGGGTCAGCTCTGCTCGAGCCTCCCCTCCTCCGCCTTGTGGCGATACTGGATCGCAATCATCAGCCCCTTCAGAGGTCGCAGCATGCCGAGGGCCAACCCGACAACCAGCGGGATCCAGAGCAGCGCATGCACCCAGAAGGGCGGCTGGAAGGTGAATTCGACATAAAGCGCCAGGAAGGCGACGATGAAGCCGACAATCAGCATGATGAAGACGGCGGGACCGTCGCCGGCGTCGCTGAACGCATAGTCCAGACCGCAATTGCCGCAGCGTGGCGCGACCTCGAGATAGCCGCTGAACAACCGCCCCTCGCCACAGCGCGGGCAGCGTCCGCGCAGGCCCGTGCTGGAGGGCGTCAGGGGCGGGTAAAGCGCCTTGTCGCGGTAGGGGGCGCCGGTATCAGCCACGCGCGGCTCCTGAAATCAGAGAAGACGCAGACGATACGCTGCGCCGGAAATGAAACGGGCGGCCAAAGCCGCCCGTTTGTGTCCTTTGGATCAGCCGGCGTGCATTGTCGCGCCCCAGCCGCCCCACACGTAGATCGCGAAGAACAGGAAGATCCAGACCACGTCGACGAAGTGCCAGTACCAGGCAGCTGCCTCGAGGCCGAAATGCTCCTTCGGCGTGAACTGACCGGCCAGCGCCCGCAGCAGGCAGACGATCAGGAAGATCGTGCCGACGATGACGTGGAAGCCGTGGAAGCCCGTCGCCATGTAGAAGGTGGCGCCGTAGATGTTGCCGCCGAACGAGAACGCCGCATGGGTATACTCGTAGGCCTGGACGCAGGAGAAGATCAGGCCGAGCACGACGGTGCAGACCAGGCCCCACTTCAGGCCCTCGCGGTCATTGTGCAGCAGGGCGTGGTGCGCCCAGGTCAGCGTCGTACCCGAGGTCAGCAGGATCAGCGTGTTCAGCAGCGGCAGGTGCCAGGGATCGAACACCTCGATGCCCTTCGGCGGCCAATGTCCGCCGGTGAAATCGTAGCGGGCGACATTGATCGCCTCGCTGGCGAACAGGCTGGCGTCGAAGAAGGCCCAGAACCAGGCCACGAAGAACATCACTTCCGAAGCGATGAACAGGATCATGCCGTAGCGCAGGTGCAACTGCACGACGCGCGTGTGATGGCCCTGCTGGCCTTCGGTGATGACGTCGGCCCACCAGGCGTACATCGTATAGAGGACCATCAGCGTGCCCGGGACCAGCCAGAGCAAGGAGTGGCCATGCATGTAGGCGATGCCGCCGAGCGCCAGCGCAAACGCGCCTGCCGAGGCCACGAACGGCCAGGGACTCGGATTGACGAGGTGATAGTCGTGGTGCTTGGCGTGGGCCTCAGCCATGGAGATGCTCCCCGGTCTTTCTCAAAGCGACTTTCCCGCGTCCTTCACAGTAACCGCGGCGACGGGCGCCGGGGTCTGCTCCGAACTCGGGAAGAAGGTGTAGGACAACGTAATCGTATCGATGTTGCGCGTCTGGTAGTTATCGACGATCGCAGGATCGATGAAGAAGGTCACCGGCATCTCGACCTTCTCGCCCGGCTTCAGCGTCTGCGACGTGAAGCAGAAACAGGCGATCTTGTTGAAATACTGGCCCGTGATATCTGGCGTGACGTTGAAGGCGGCGGTGCCCGTCGACGTCTTGTCGGTGCGGTTCTCGGCGAAGAACTTCACCTCGTTGATCGCGCCGACCTTGACCTTCATCTGCCGCGTCTCGGGGCGGAACGCCCAGCCGATACCGTTCGCGACGTTGCCGTCAAAGCGGATGGTGATCGTGCGGTCGAGGGCCGTCTTCGGGGCGGTATCGGCACGCACCGGCGTGCCGCCATAGCCCGTCAGCTGGCAGAACATGCTGTAGAGCGGCACCGACGCAAAGGCGGCGCCCAGCATCGTCGCGACGAACACGCCACAAGCGGCGGCCGTCAAACCGTAGGAGCGCCCCCTCTTTTGCGGCTGGTTCATGCTGACCTCAAAGCGAGCGGTTGAGAAGGGCGCCGGGGCCCATCTTGACGATGGTGACCACGTAGAACAGCGCGACGAGGCCGAACAGCACGGCGGCGATGGCGATCGAACGGGCGCGCTGGCGCCGCTTCTGTTCGTCCGTGAGTCGGATGCCGTCTTCTTCGTTCATGGCGATGTCCTTCATGCGACGAAGCCCATAAGGCCAAGGCAGCGTTCGACAAGCAGCATGGCGAAGAGCAGGAACAGATAGAGAATCGAGAAGCCGAACAGACGCCTGGCCGGCAGCATGACCTTGTCGTCATCGCTCATCCGATAGACCCGGATGGCAAGGACGATGAAGCCGACGCCCAGCGCCGAGGCAGCGACGCCATAGGCGAAGGAGGCGAAGCCGAGAATGGTAGGCAGGACGCCGATCGGCGCCAGCAGGATCGAGTAGATCAGGATCTGCTTGCGGGTCTCCGCCATGCCGGAAACGACCGGCATCATCGGGATGCCGGCGCGCTGATAATCATCCGACTTGAACATTGCCAGCGCCCAGAAATGGGGCGGCGTCCACATGAAGATGATCAGGAAGAGAACGATGCTCTCATAGCTGACGCTGCCGGTGACGGCGGCCCAGCCGACGATCGGGGGAAACGCCCCCGCCGCGCCGCCGATGACGATGTTCTGCTGCGTCGAGCGCTTCAGCCACATCGAGTAGATCACGGCGTAGAAGAAAATGGTGAAGGCAAGCAGCGCGCCGGCGACGACGTTGACGAACAGGCCGAGCAGCGCGACCGAGAAGCAGGCGAGCGTCAGGCCGAATGCCAGTGCCTCGCCTTCGGTGATCTTGCCCATCGGGATCGGACGCGACTGCGTGCGCTTCATGATCCGGTCGATGTCGGCGTCGTACCACATGTTCAGCGCACCGGACGCGCCGGCGCCGATGGCGATGCAGAGCAGAGCCGTGAAACCGAGTACCGGGTGGATGCCGCCCGGCGCCATCACCATGCCGACCAGCGCTGTGAAGACGACAAGCGACATCACGCGCGGCTTCAGCAGCGCTAGGTAGTCGGAGGGGCTGGCGAGGTTGCCTGCCACAGTGTCGATCCGGTTTAAAGGCACGTCAGACATCGTGGGTTCTAACTTACTCAAAAAGGAGGGCCGGGACGCATCCCGGCCCCTTGATCATTGCGCTTAGTGCTTGGTGTCACCAATGCGCGGCAAAACTTCCCACTGATGGAACGGAGGCGGCGACGACAGCTGCCATTCCAGCGTGGTGGCGCCCGGACCCCAGGGATTGTCCGGAGCCGGAACCTTCTTCAGGAAGGCGTCGATGACGCCATAGAGGAAGATCATCACGCCGAACATCGAGATGTACGAGCCGATCGACGAGACGAAGTTCCAGCCCCAGAAAGCATCCGGATAATCGGCGTAGCGGCGCGGCATGCCATCGAGGCCGAGGAAATGCTGCGGGAAGAACACCAGGTTTACGCCGATGAACATCACCCAGAAATGAGCCTTGGCGATGGTGTCATTGTACATGTAGCCGAACATCTTCGGGAACCAGTAGTACCAGCCCGCGAAAATCGCGAAGACGGCGCCCAGCGACAGAACGTAGTGGAAGTGGGCCACCACGAAGTAGGTGTCGTGGAACGAGCGATCGAGACCGGCATTGGCCAGCATCACACCCGTCACACCGCCGACGGTGAACAGGAAGATGAAGCCGATCGCCCAGAGCATCGGCGCCTTGAAGTCAATCGAACCGCCCCACATCGTCGCGATCCAGGAGAAGATCTTGATGCCGGTTGGCACCGCGATCACCATGGTTGCGGCGACGAAGTAAGCCTGCGTCTCGAAGGAAAGGCCCGTCGTGTACATGTGGTGCGCCCACACGATGAAGCCGACGACGCCGATCGCGACCATGGCGTAGGCCATGCCGATGTAGCCGAAGATCGGCTTCTTCGAGAAGGTCGAGATGATGTGGCTGATCATGCCGAAGCCGGGCAGGATCAGGATGTACACTTCCGGGTGACCGAAGAACCAGAACAGGTGCTGGAACAGGATCGGGTCGCCGCCGCCTTCAGGCTTGAAGAAGGTGGTGCCGAAATTGCGGTCGGTCAGCAGCATGGTGATCGCGCCGGCGAGAACCGGGAGCGACAGCAGCAGCAGGAACGCGGTCACGAGCACCGACCAGGCGAACAGCGGCATCTTGTGCAGCGTCATGCCGGGAGCGCGCATGTTGAAGATCGTGGTGATGAAGTTGATCGCGCCGAGGATCGACGAAGCGCCCGAGATGTGCAGGGCGAGGATCGCGAAATCGACGGCCGGACCAGCCGCACCTTCCGGACCCGAACCCGACAGCGGCGGATACATCGTCCAACCGCCGCCGACACCGACCTGGCCAGCCGCGCTCGGCATGAACAGCGAGATGATGAGCAGCAGCAGCGAAGGCGGCAGCAGCCAGAACGAGATGTTGTTCATGCGCGGGAACGCCATGTCCGGCGCACCGATCATGATCGGCACCATCCAGTTGCCGAAGCCGCCGATCATCGCGGGCATGACCATGAAGAAGATCATGATCAGACCATGCGCGGTCGTGAACGTGTTGAAGACGTAGGGATTGCCGAAAATCTGCAGACCGGGCTGCTGGAGCTCCAGACGAATGCCGACCGACAGGGCACCACCGATGATACCCGCGACGATCGCGAAGATCAGGTACATCGTGCCGATGTCTTTGTGGTTGGTCGAATAGACCCAGCGACGCCAGCCCGTCGGGTGGTCGTGGTGTTCAGCAGCGTGTGCAGCACCTGTGGCCATGGCCTGCTCCCTTTTCGTGTCCTGCGGCATCACGGCGCTGACGCGCCGGAGCCGATCAATTGCAATCCTTGGGCGATGCGACTGCCTTTAGCGGGCAGCCACCTCGACGTCGGTTTCGGAAGCCTTGGCAACCTTGTCCTTGGCGAGAGCCTCTGCCAGCGTCTTGTAGGCGCCCGGCAGGTCGTCCTTGGCCTGGGCAACCCAGGTCTTGAACTGGTCCGGCGTGACGACGCGGATGGCGATCGGCATGAAGGCGTGGTTGGTGCCGCAAAGCTCGGAGCACTGACCGTAATAGACGCCTTCGCGCTCGGCGAGGAACCAGGTCTCGTTCAGACGACCTGGTACGGCATCGAGCTTCAGGCCGAAGGCCGGCAGAGCGAAGGAGTGGATGACGTCGGCGCCGATGACCTGGAGACGAACCACGGTACCGACGGGAACGACCATGTCGTTGTCGACGGCGAGCAGGCGCGGCTGGTTGACCGGGTCGGTGCGGTCCTTGTCCTCGAGCATGGTCGAGTCGAAGGCAACGCCTTCATTGTCGGGATACTCGTAGTTCCAGTACCACTGCAGGCCGGTCGCCTTGACGGTCATCGTCTTCGCGGGATCGTAATCCTTGACGATGCGGGCCGGATCTTCCTGCGCGAAAAGCAGCGAGAAGGACGGGACCGAAATGCCGATCAGGATCAGGATCGGCGCGAGCGTCCACACGACTTCGATCATCGTATTGTGGGACGTGCGCGACGGCACCGGGTTCGCCTTCGCGTTGAAGCGAACGGCGACGTAGACGAGCAGCGCCAGAACGACGAGCACGACGATCGCCATGGCGATGGTGATGCCAAGATTGAAACGCTCGATCATGGTCATGATCGGCGAGGCCGCCGGCTGCATCCACATCGCCCAAGGGGTCGGCTGGGCGGCATGCGCCACACCCGTCAGCCCGCTCAATGCCGCTGCAGACGCTCCACCGAGCGACAAAAATGTTCCGAGACGCGTGATCGCATTCGTCACGTGTACACTCCCTATCCATGCCTTAACGGCATCGAAGCCGATCAGCGCAACGAAGCTCGAAAAACGGCCTCCGTTGCGCCATTTTCCACAACACTATAGGCCGAAGGCGTTTTTCTGCCATGCGGAGAGTTCGGATTCGGCCGAATATCGACCGAGACAAACCACATGACCCTTTGCCTCGCAACGGGGGATCGTGAGATGAGATGCGGCAAATCGCGCTCGCTCAAGCGCCCTGCAAGGGTTACTGCGGCAAGCATCGTCGTGCATGGATGTACGACAATTGTGAGAATCGAGGAGATCGCTCAGGTGAAGCTGTATCCAACTGTGCGTCTTGGCGCATTCCGGCCCCTGCGAATCGTTCTAAACGCGCTGGCGGTCGCTGCTTTGGCAGCCGCCATGCCCGGGACGGCGTCCGCGCAGGGCGTCTCCAAGGGCATGCATGGCGACTGGGAAACGCGTTGCGACAAGCCCCCGGGCGCGCAGGGCGAAATCTGTTCGATGATGCAGTTCGTGACGGCCGAGGACCGCGATAATGTCGGCCTCTCCGTCATCGTCCTGAAGACAGCGGACAAGAAGTCGAAGGTGATGCGGGTGCTGGCGCCGCTGGGCGTGCTGCTGCCCTCCGGCCTCGGCCTCAAGATCGACCAGAACGAGATGGGCCGCGCCGGCTTCGTGCGCTGCCTGCCGGATGGCTGCCTCGCCGAGGTCATTCTCGACGACGACCTGATCGGCAAGCTGCGCAATGGCAAGACGGCTACGTTTGTCATCTTCCAGACACCGGAAGAAGGTATCGGCATCCCGATCTCGCTGACCGGTTTCGGCCCGGGATTCGACGCCCTGCCCTAAACTCTGGATGACCGCGACATGGCCCGCATAGAAACCCTCGAATCGCTGCGCGCCATCTATGGCGCGCCCAAGGGCCGGTCCGTCGCCAAGCAGCTCGACAGGCTCGACCGGCATTGCCGGTCGTTCATTGCACTGTCGCCGTTCCTGATCCTCGCCACCCAGGGCGTGGACGGTTTCGGCGATGCGACGCCGCGCGGCGATCATCCGGGCTTTGTCGGCGTGCTCGACGACAACACGCTGGTCATCCCCGACCGTCCCGGCAACAACCGGATCGACTCGCTCGCCAATTTGGTCGAGCGGCCGGGCATCGGGTTGCTGTTCCTGATCCCCGGCGTCGACGAGACGCTCCGGGTCAACGGCACGGCCGTCATCGATGATGACGAGGCGCTGCGCGCGGCACACATAGCAGACGACAAGCTGCCGGCTACCGTCGTCGTCGTCACCGTGCGCGAGGCTTACCTGCAATGCGGCAAGGCGCTGATGCGCTCGAAGCTGTGGGCGGAGGAAAGCCGGATCGAGCGCAGCCTGCTGCCGACCATGGGCGAGATGCTCAAGGACCACACCCGGTCCGGCGAACCGGCCGAGACGCAGGCCGAAATGCTCGCCCGCTACGCCAAGGCGCTTTACTGAGCCAAATCCCCACAGCCCGACCGTCATCCTGAGGTGCCCGGCAAAGCCGGGCCTCGAAGGAGGGTCCAGTGAACTCTACGGAGAGACAGGGCTCGCCGGGCTATGTCTGCAAGTCAGCGTGCGCGCTGGATCCTCCTTCGAGGCTTCGCTCACGCGAAGCGCCTCAGGATGATGGATATTGGGTGCTGAGGGACCGCCCTGAAGCTGGTAGCCAGCCTCAATCGACGAGCTTGACGCCGAGTCCCTGCATCATTTCCCAATAGGCCGGATAGGTCTTCGCCACGCAGCCGGGATCGAGAATCGTGATGCCGTGGATCTTCAGGCCGGCAAGCGCGAAGCTCATGGCGATACGGTGATCGGCGTAGGTCTCGATGCGCGTCGGCAGCGTCTGGCCGGCCAGCGACGGGTCGGACGCGACGATCAGGTCGTCGCCCTCCTCCGTGCCGAGGCCCGGCCGGATGCGCGAAAGCTCGGTCGCAACCGCGTTGACGCGGTCGCATTCCTTGACGCGCAGATTGGCGATGCCCACGAACCGCACCGGCGTATTGTTGAAGGCGGCCAGCACGGCGATGGTCGGGATCGCATCCTGCATCTGCGAACCGTCGATGACGGCCGGCAAATTCGGGAACATCGCGATGACCTCGCGCGCCTTGGCGTCGGGCTGGGTGAAGGCGTCGGATGGCACGCCCAGATCGATGTTTCCGCCGGTCAGCGCTTCCGCCGCCCAGAGATACGTCGCGGCCGAAGCATCCGGCTCGATGACGAAGTCGGTCGCCGTGTAGCCGGTCGACTGGACGCGCCAGCTTGCCGCGTCCAGTTGCTCGACCTCAGCGCCAAAGGCGCGCATGGCGGCGATCGTCAGGTCGACATAACCGCGCGCGCCGATCTCGCTGCCGGTCAGCGCCACTTCGATCGGGCCATTGCCGAAGGCGGCAGCCATCAGCAGCGCCGAGACATACTGGCTCGACAGGCCGCCATCGATCTCGACCCGGCCGGAGCCGAACGTGCCGTTGCCCTGCACGGTGACCGGCGGATAGCCGTTGGCGTCGGTCGCATCGATGCCGAGCGAACGCAGCGCCTCGACCAGAGGACCGATCGGCCGCTTGCGCATATGCGCGTCGCCATCGACGACTACCGCGCCATCGACCAGCGTCACCGCGGCCGAAAGGAACCGCATCGCCGTGCCGGCATTGCCGAGGAACAGCGGCTCAGCCGGAGGATTGAGACGGCCGGAACTGGTGACGATGAAGGTGGTGTCGTCGGGCTCGTCCACCGTGACGCCCATGGCGCGCAGGGCGCCGGCCATCAGCTTGGTGTCGAGGCTCTTCAGCGCGCCGGTCAGGCGGCTGGTTCCCTTGGCGAGGGCCGCCAGCAGCAGCGCGCGATTGGTGATAGACTTGGAACCGGGCGGCGTGACGCGGCCGTTCAGCGGACCCGAGACCGGGATGATGGTCAGAGCCTGCTTATCGAGACCGAATGCCGTTGCCATGATTCTTGCTGTCCTTCCTGCCTGGAGTTCGCGGCGCGGACGCGCTTCAGCACGTTGCGGCGGCCAGCGATCCCCCGTCTTGATCCGTGCCGCAGCGTATGGGCCATTCGGGGGGCTGAACGCAATGGGGGATGGCGCGCGGATGGTTCTCGACAAGCGTCGGGACGCCGAGCAAGCTCTGCCCGTTCAAGCAAAGGTGCATCGTCATGAAACGTTCTGCTCTTCTCATCCTGACGATTTTCGGCCTGACGGCAGCCCTCCCGGCGCAGGCCGCCAGCTTCAATTGCGCCAAAGCCGTTGCCGCGGATGAAGTTGCCATCTGCCAGAACCCGGAACTTTCCGAGCGCGACACCGAAATGGCGGCGCTCTGGTTCGCCTATAACAAGGTGCCGATGCTGATGGGCGCCAACGCCGCGCGCCGTGACGCGGCGACGGATTTTCTCAAGCTCAGAGCCGCCTGCGGCAGCGACACGGCCTGTCTCGGCAGGGTCTATCAGGCCCGGGTCACGGCTCTCAGAGCCGAAATCTCATTGGCGATGGATGCGCTTGCCGCCCAGCAATGAGCAGCCGGGAGTCGACCAGGGGGTGCGAAACGACGCGCGATCCCCTATCTCAACGCCTCAGACACGATCCCGGAGCTTCCCATGGCCGATGAACATCTCTCCATTCTCGCGCGCGCCGGCCTCGACCGCGACCAGACCCGCAGCGTCGTTGCCGAAGCCCTCTCGGGCGCGGACGATGGCGAGCTCTATCTGGAATATGCGCAATCGGAAGGTCTGGTCTTCGACAATGGCCGCCTTTCCGGCGCCAGCTTCGACACCCGCCAGGGTTTTGGCCTGCGCGCCGTCGCCGGTGAAGCGGTCGGCTATGCCCATTCCGGCGAGGTTTCGATTGAGGCCATCCGCCGCGCCGGCGAAGCCGTCGCCTCGGTGAAGCGAGGCCATGCCGGCACGTTGGCCGAACCGCCACAGGGCACCAATCGCATCCTCTACACCGACGAGAATCCGCTCGGCAGCCCCAGCTTCGCCGAAAAGGTGACGCTGCTTGAACAGATCGACGCCTACGCCCGGGCAAAGGACCCGCGCGTTCGCCAGGTCAGCGCCTCGCTCGCCGGTTCGTGGCAGGTGGTCGAGATCCTGCGCCCCGACGGCGTCTATCGTCGCGACGTCCGCCCGATGGTCCGCGTCAGCGTCTCGATCATCGCCGGCGAAGGCGACCGCCAGGAGCAAGGCTCCTATGGCATGGGCGGCCGCGAAGGTTTTGGCCAGTTTGTCACCAGCGACCGTTGGCATCTCGCCGTCGACGAGGCGCTGCGCCAGGCGCTGGTCAATCTCGAAGCTGTCCCCGCCCCCGCCGGCACCTTTGACGTCGTCCTCGGCCCAGGCTGGCCGGGCGTCATGCTGCATGAAGCGGTCGGCCATGGCCTCGAGGGCGATTTCAACCGGCGCGGCGAAAGCGCCTTTGCCGGCCTGATGGGCCAGCAGGTCGCCGCCAAGGGCGTCACCGTCATCGACGACGGCTCGATCCTGGACCGACGCGGCTCGCTGTCCTTCGACGACGAAGGCACGCCGACGCAGGCGACGACGCTGATCGAGGACGGTGTGCTCGTCGGCTACATGCAGGATCGCCAGAACGCCCGCCTGATGGGCATGAAGCCGACCGGCAATGGACGTCGGCAGTCCTATGCGCATGTGCCGATGCCGCGCATGACCAACACGATCATGAAGAGCGGCAAGGACGATCCGGCCGAAATCCTCGGCTCGGTGAAGAACGGCCTCTACATGGTGTCGTTCGGCGGTGGCCAGGTCGACATCACCAGCGGCAAGTTCGTCTTCTCCTGCACCGAAGGTTACAAGATCGAGAACGGCAAGATCGGCGCGCCGGTCAAGGGCGCCATGCTGATCGGAAACGGGCCGGACGCAATGAAGCGCGTTTCCATGGTCGGCAACGACATGGCGCTAGATCTCGGCATCGGCACCTGCGGCAAGAGCGGCCAGGGCGTGCCGGTCGGCGTCGGCCAGCCGACCATCCGCATCGACCAGATCACGGTCGGCGGCACCGCGACGTAGGCGGAGGTCTCTCGGCAGTGCCGGCGTGACGTGCAGCGGCTCACCCCGCTCCAGCGTCATCCCGGCGCTGGCCGGGATCCAGACGCACCGGCGGTTGCCAGCAACCTGCGCCGTGGCTTCACCGGCCTGTGTCTATGGGCCCCCGGCCTCCGCCGGGGCGACGGCCCGCAGAATAGCCGTCGGCTACCGACGCGGTGGGAAAGAAGGCGTCCGCCCACCTCACGGATAGAGCCGCTCACGGCTCCATTCGCCCTCACCCGGCACATCGCGCCGGAACACGACGCGGTCGTGCAGGCGAAACGCGCCGTCCTTCCAGAATTCGATCTGGGTCGGCTTGATCCGGAACCCGGACCAGTGCTCCGGGCGCGGGATTTCGCCGATGGCGTATTTGGCTGCGAGCGCCGCCACCGACTTTTCCAGAGCAAATCGTGACTCGAGCGGCTGCGACTGTTTGGACGCCCAGGCGCCGAGGCGGCTGTGGCGAGCGCGGGTGACGAAATAGGCGTCGGCCTCGGCCGCCGTGACCTGCTCGACCGGCCCGCGCACGCGGACCTGACGGCGCAGGCTCTTCCAATGGAACAGCACCGCTGCCTTCGGGTTCGCCAGCAGTTCGCGCCCCTTGGCGCTGCCGTAGTTCGTGTAGAACACGATCCCGTCCTCGTCGAAATCCTTCATCAGCACCATGCGCACATCAGGCAACCCGTCCGGGTCGACGGTCGCCAGCGCCATGCCGTTCGGATCGTTGATTTCGGACGCTTCCGCCTCCTTCAGCCAGGCGGCGAAGAGGGCAAACGGCTCGGTCGCGGCGGTGAAGTCACTCATCCTTAATTTTCTTTTCCGATGCTGCGATCCACGAGGCGGCCGCCGAGGATCATTCGTGCTGCTACGGGACAGACATATATCGACCGGACGGCCTATGACCAGACAGGACGGGATCGACCAGGAATGCGAATGATTGGCCGACTCGGACCGATCATGCTGTGTGCAGGGCTCACCGGTTGCGGGCTCACGCCCGGCGGGCCGGAAAATGAGATCGACATGACGACCACCGGCTCGATCGCGCCGGCGGCACCAACCGCCAAGCGCAGCGTCGTCGAAGCGGTTGCCCCTTCCGACTGGGAGCACATCCGCTTGACGGCCTCGACCTTCATCCCGAGTTCTGCCAACGGCGACATCATCGACTGGACCAATCCCGATACCGGCTCGAACGGCACCCTTTCGCCGGTGCGCACGGCGCAGAACGAGCCCGACGGCCGCAACTGCCGCGCCTTCGCGCTGACGGTCAGTGATGTGCGCGGCATCCGCCGCTACAAGGGCGACGCCTGTCGCGCCACCGATGGCATGTGGCAGCTGTTCGAAGTCGTTCCCGAAGACAGCGCACTTCTCTAAAGTCCAAACGATTCGAGGCGATTGGAATCAATTCCTAGCCTCCCTATGTTATGGAGAGTTCCGGTGCCGCCATTTGGGCCGGGACGAATCCTGCCCTTAGAGGGGGTTTCCCATGCGTGATCCATACCAGGTGCTCGGCGTCGAGAAGAAGGCGACCGCGGCCGAGGTGAAGAAGGCGTTTCGCCGTCTCGCCAAAAAACACCATCCCGACCAAAATCCGGACGACTCCAAGGCCCAGGAGAAGTTCTCGGAGATCAATTCTGCCTATGAAATCCTGAGCGACGAAGAAAAGCGCGGCCAGTTTGACCGGGGCGAAATCGACGCCGAAGGCAAGCCGAAATTCCAGGGTTTCGATCCGCGCACAGCCGGCACCGGCGATGGCCGGGGCGGCTTCCGCTGGTCATCCGGCGGTGGCGGCGCAGGCGCCGACGACATCCTGAACGATATTTTCGGCGGTTTCGCCGGACAGAGCGGTTTTGGCGGCGGCCAGGGTGGCTTTGGTGGCGGCCAGGGCGGCTTCAGCAGTGGCAGCCGTTCCTCGGCACACGCGCGCTCGCGTGGCGAAGACGTCTCGGCGACGGTTGCCGTGACGCTCGAACAGATGGCGCGCGAAGAAAAAATCCGTGTCGAATTGCCGACCGGCCGTACGCTCGAGATCTCCGTTCCCGCCGGCACCAAGCCCGGCCGGGTGATCCGCCTGCGTGGCCAAGGCTGGGCCAGCCCGAACGGTGGCCCGACCGGCGATGCGCTGGTGACGATCGAGTTCATCCCGCATCCGCTGTTCAAGCTTGACGGCGAAACCCTGCGGCTCGACCTCCCCGTCACGCTGGACGAGGCGGTCCTCGGCGCCAAGGTGCGCGTTCCAACGCTGACCGGCTCCGGCACGATGACGATACCGGCCCATTCCGATGGCGGCCGCGTCATGCGCCTGAAGGGCAAGGGATTGCCGACCGCCGTCGGTGGTCACGGCGACCTGCTCGTCGCGCTCAAGATCATGCTGCCGACCGAGATCGACCCCGAATTCGAGGCGCTGATGGAGCGCTGGCGCGAGCAGAAGTTCTATTCGGCACGCGGGCCTGAATTCGAAGCCTGATGCGCTGACCGGCGCTGCACCCTGTTCTATGGGCGCGGCGCGGCGGCACGGCGCAGACGGTCGACGATCGCCTCGCCCAGTCCCGTCGCCGGGATCGGCGCGACAGCAATTGTCGCCGCCTTGCCGTCCAGTTCGCGCAATGCCGAGAACAGCCGCGCGGCCGCCTCGATCAGGTCGCCGCGCGGGCTGAGATTGATCGTCACCGCCGCATCCGATGCGCCGCGCGGCAGGCCCGGCCCGAAGGCGAGCAGGGCTTCGCCCGGACGCACGTCTTCGACATCCAGCCGCACCATCGCGCCGGGCGCGTAGTGCGAGGCCAATTGCCCCGGCGCGGTCGGCGCTTCGGGATCTGCGAGGTCGATGACCTGCAGCCGCACACCGGCTACCGCCTCGATCTCTTCCCGGGGCAGCCCGCCTGCCCTGAGCAACACCAGCCCGGAATCCGTCATCGCGACAATCGTCGATTCGACGCCGACATGGCTTGGACCGGCATCCAGCACGATCGACACGGACGAGCCGAGATCGGCTGCGACATGCGCCGCTGTCGTCGCGCTGACATGGCCGGAGCGATTGGCGCTGGGAGCGGCCACCGGTCGCCCGAAGGCCAGCAGCAATGCGTGCGCCGCCGGATGCGACGGCATCCGCACCGCCAGCGTGTCGAGCCCCGCAGTGGCGAGGTCGGATACGCCGGCATCGGCGCGCTTCGGCAGCACCAGCGTCAGCGGGCCGGGCCAGAACGCCTCGGCCAGGCGTCGCGAAACCGGGTCGAACGACACCAGCCGCTCCGCCGCCGCCAAGTCGGCGACATGGGCGATCAGCGGATTGAAGCTCGGCCGGCCCTTGGCGGCGTAGATCCGCGCCACGGCTTCGCCATTGGTGGCATCTGCCGCCAGCCCGTAGACGGTCTCGGTCGGCATGCCGACCAATTCGCCCGCCGCCAGCGCCGCGACAGCCTCGGCGAGCGCATCCCTGTCATCGGCCGGACGTATGATGGGGGGATTATGAATGGCCAAGCCAGTCTCCCGGAAACCTGTTGCAGCGGAAAACGCCAAAAGGACCGTCGAGACCGGGCAGTCAAGAAGAAACGACAGTGCGGACAACGACTTTTGGTGTGCGGACCCTGGCCACAAGCGTCGATTGCACCCTTGCCATTCCTCTGAAACTCAAGACAAAATTGAACATTGACTTTACTCAGCGCCGGGATGCGAGCAATCTCCCGCGCCGGTTGTGGGGAGAACGACAGCGCATGAGCGACAGTATGAGTTTGCCGATCAGCATCGAGGCGAAGGGCGGCGTAACCGTCATTCGAATCGACAGCCCGGAAACTCAGAATGCCCTGACGGTCGAAATGCTGGGAATCATGGCGGATGCGCTCGTGCTCGGCGAGCGCGATGCCCGCAACAAGGCATTCATCTTCATCGGCTCGCCCGGCGTGTTTTCTGTCGGCAACGACCTGCGCGAACTGATCCACTTCGCCGATGAAGGCCGCATCGACGACAACATCGCCCGCTTCCTGAAGACGATCGCCACCATAGAGAAGCCGATGATCGCCGCCGTCGACGGGCTGGCGATGGGCATGGGCGCCAGCATCCTCTTCCATTGCGACTATGTCGTCGCCAGCGAATGGTCGGCCTTTGAATCCACCTGCGTCGAGATCGGCCTTATCCCGAGCGGTGGCGTGACGCTGCTGGCTCCGCGTCTGATGGGACACCATCGCGCCTTCGAATTCCTGGCGCTTGGCGAGCGGTTCGACGTCGAGCGCGCCTATCAGGCCGGCCTCGTCAACCGCATCGTACCGGCCGCCGATGTCGAGAGCGCGGCGATGGCCGTGGCCCGCAAACTCGCCGGACGTTCGATGGAGGCGGCCGGGATGACCCGCCGCCTCATGCGCGGAGATCGTCGCGAGGTGCTGACGCGCATCGACCAGGAAATCGGTCATATTCTCAACCGGCTGCGTTCGCCGGTCGCACGTGACACGCTGGTAGCCTATATGCGCAAGGCGTACTGAGCCCGGCGCCGCCGGACGTTGTTGGACAATCGATCCGGGATGACCATGACAACGCTTCTGATCCATCATCCGGTGTTCGCCGAGCATCTCGTGCCCTTCGGCCATCCCGAACGCCCCGAGCGCATCCAGGCCGTCGAGGCCGTGCTGGCGGAAGATCGCTTCGACCCGCTCAAGCGCGAAGTCGCGCGGATGGCCGATGTCGAGATGATCCTGCTCTGCCACCCGCTCTCGCATCTCGAAGCGATGCGCCACTACAGCCCTTCTGAAAGCATGATCCGCATCGACGCCGACACGACGATGTCGTCCAAGACGCTGGAGGCAGCGCTGATCGCGGTGGGGGGCGCCTGTCAGGCGGTGGACGCCGTCATGGACGGCGACGCGAAGAACGCGTTCTGCGCCATGCGCCCGCCCGGCCATCATGCCGAGCCGGATCGAGCCATGGGCTTCTGCTTCTTCAACCAGGCTGCCATCGCCGCGCGCCACGCCCAGCGCGGCCACGGCATTGAACGCGTCGCCATCGTCGACTGGGATGTGCACCACGGCAACGGCACCCAGGCTATCTTCTGGGACGATCCGTCCGTCCTCTATGCCTCGACACATCAGATGCCGCTCTATCCCGGTACCGGCGCCGCATCCGAAACGGGCGTCGGCAACATTTTCAACGCGCCGCTCGCGCCCGGTGCCGATGGAGCTGATTTCCGCGCCGCCTTCGAGACAAGCATCCTGCCCGCGCTTGACGCATTCCGGCCGGAGTTGATCCTCATCTCGGCCGGTTTCGACGCCCATTCGCGCGATCCGCTCGGCGAACTGGAACTCTCCGACGATGATTTCGTCTGGGCGACGGAGCAACTGATGGCACTCGCGGATCGCCATTCGCACGGCCGCATCGTCAGCATCCTGGAAGGCGGCTACGATCTGAAGGCGCTCGCCAGTTCGACCGCCGCCCATGTCGAGGCGCTGATGCGCGCCGGCTGAGCCGCCAACGCCCGAGCACGGCTTGCATCGCGCGGCCCGATGGCGGAAAAGGTTCGCCGCACAATCCGGAGACCAAACCATGTCCGACGTCCAGACCGCTCTTGAAGGTCTCTCCTTTGAAAAGGCCCTGGCCGAGCTGGAAACCATCGTCGGCCATCTTGAGCGCGGCGATGTCCCGCTCGAAGAATCGATCAAGATCTACGAGCGCGGCGAAGTGCTGAAGAAGCATTGCGAGGCGCTGCTGAAGCAGGCCGAGACCAAGGTCGAAAAGATCCGCACCGGCGCCAATGGCCAGGCAACCGGCACCGAGCCGCTCGACGTCGAATAGCTCGCTCGTCGGCGCAAGGCGCTGGCGATGAACAATCCGTCGCCAGAACCGCGTCTATCGGCTCATACTGCGCGCCTCCATTATCGGTAGAACACCGAACGCAAAGGAGAGAGCCATGAGCCGCCTGCCCGATATCGATCCGGTCTTTGGCGACGCCGCATCCAGCGACGCCATCGAACTCGTCGTCGTGCCGCGCACCGTCGATATTGGCGGCTTCGCGGTCAAGCGCGCCTTGCCGACGATCAAGCGCCGCATGGTCGGCCCGTTCATCTTCCTCGACCAGATGGGCCCCGGCGAATTCCCGGCCGGCGAAGGCCTCGACGTGCGGCCCCATCCGCATATCGGGCTGGCGACCGTCACCTATCTTTTCGATGGCGAGATCGTGCATCGCGATTCGACCGGCGTCGAAATGGCGATCCAGCCGGGCGACGTGAACTGGATGACGGCGGGGCGCGGCATCGCGCATTCCGAACGCTCCAGCCAGGAATTCCGCCATCGCGCCAACGATCGCAAGGTCGGCGGCTTGCAGACCTGGATCGCGCTGCCGAAGCAGAACGAGGAAGACGCGCCGGAATTCCACCATCACGGCAAGGCCAATCTGCCCGTCGTCAGCGGAGATGGCGTGGATCTGCGCCTGATCCTCGGCTCGGCCTATGGCGAAACCTCGCCGGTCCATACCTTCTCCGACACCATCTATGCCGACGTCGTGCTCCAGCCGGGCGGCCGGCTGCCGATCGACGCCGAGCACGAGGAACGCGCGCTCTACATCTTCGAAGGCGAGATCGAGATCGCAGGCGACGTGTTCGAGGCGGGCCGCCTGCTGGTGCTGCGCCCCGGTGACCGGATCAGCCTCACGGCCCGCGCGCCGACGCGGCTGATGCTGGTCGGTGGCGCGCCCATGGATGGCCCGCGCCATATCTGGTGGAACTTTGTGTCTTCGTCGAAGGACCGCATCGAGCAGGCCAAGAACGACTGGAAATCCGGCCGCTTCGACAAGGTGTTTGGCGACGAGAACGAGTTCATTCCCTTGCCGGAGGGGCCGTAGTCTCTTCAGACCGAGACCTGCAACTCACCTCTCCCTGAGGAGAGGTCGACGGCGAAGGCGTTAGGGGAAACATCCGGAGAGGCCGTAAACCCTCACCCGTACCTGCGGTCCGACCTCTCCCTCAGGGAGAGGTGAAAGCGCGCCTGCCACCCCCACCTCGGCGTCATCCCGGGCTTGACCCGGGATCCATTCATCCGGGTTTTCGGGATTTTTACGCATGTCGGCCTTGAGCTGCATGGATCCTCGCCTTCGCGAGGATGACGGCAAGTGTGCGGATGCGTCGCGGCAAGGCCTCAAGCGAGGCGACGCCTCCGAGAGAGGAACAGAAAGCCCCTCAGAGAAACACCGGCTCCTCGACCAGTTGCACGCCGAATTTTTCCCTCACACCCGCCTTGATCTCGCCGGCAAGCCGCGTGATCTCGGCGGCTGAACCGCCACCGTGATTCACCAGGATCAGCGCGTGGCGGTCATAGACGCCGACATGACCGAGGCGGATGCCCTTGAACCCACTCTGCTCGACCAGCCAGGCGGCCGAGAGCTTGATCTGGCCGTCCGGCTGCGGATAGCCGCCGAGCTTGGGATAATCCGCCTTCAGCGCCTCATGCTGCGCCGCCGGGACGATCGGGTTCTGGAAGAAGCTGCCGGCATTGCCGATCACCGCCGGATCAGGAAGTTTTCGCCCGCGCACGGCAACGATCTCGTTGAACACCGCCTCGGGCTCCACCGCTTCACCATGCTGGAAAATGGCGGCGATATCGGGATAGGTCAGCACCGGCTGCCATGGGCGCGGCAGGCGGAAGCGCACGCTGGTGACGACATAGCGGCCGGGGTGATGCTTGAACACGCTGTCGCGATAGGCGAAGGCACAATCCGCCTTGCCGAAGGTGACGAACTCGCCCGTCTCCGTGTCGAACGCCCGAAGCGTATCAAAACGGTCGGCGAGTTCGATGCCATAGGCGCCGATGTTCTGTACCGGCGAGGCGCCGACCGTACCGGGGATCAGCGCGAGGTTTTCGAGGCCTGGATAGCCATCGGCCAGTGTCCAGCGGACAAAGTCGTGCCAATTTTCCCCGGCCGCCGCCTCGACGATCCAGGCGTCCGGCGCTTCTTCCACCAGCCTGCGGCCCCGGCTGCGCATCAGCAGCGTGACGCCGTCGAAATCGGCCCTCAGCACAATGTTGCTGCCGCCGCCGAGCAAGCGGCGCGGCAGGCTTTTCAGGCGTGGATCGGCCAGCGCCGACTGGAGGTCGTCCTCGGAGCGAACTTCAACCGCATAACGGCTGCGGGCGCTGAACCCAAAACTGTTGCAGTCGTCGAGCGGATAGTCCGTCAGTATCTCGTGCATTCTCACCCTGCCGGCAAAGGCCGTCGAAACATGCATGTCCTATGACGGATTGCAGCCGCGCCGTCGACCTTTCCAGCCGCTCAGGCGGTCGTCAGCGGCTCGTAGTCGATCTCGAGAAAGGCCTCGACTTCCGGGATCCAGCGGTCGCGCACGAAGGCGACGTGGTCGGGATGGTCGTTATACAGGGAATATGCGGCCTGGTCGGCGAACTCCATCGAGAAGCCGAAATCATAGTCGTTCTTGGGGCTGACCTGGCGCAATTGCTCGAATTGGCCAACGCCGGGGATCGACGCCAAAACGCGTGCGTCGGCAAGGAATCGAGCCTCAGGGTCAGAACCCTTGGGATGCTTCAGACGGAAGACGACAGTATGCCGGATCATGCGCTTGCCTTGCCATTTCGAGGAAAAACCACAGTAGCGCACGCGAAAAAGCACGCAACTGCGCGGACATGGCACTCCCCCACCCATTCGACCGCGTTGCCACCCGCCGCCGCGTCGTGTAACCGTGCCCCTTCTCTTAACAGCCTTGTTTCATAGATGACCGGCAAGCTCGACACGCCCCTTCTCGACACCGTCACCACTCCCGAGGATCTCCGGCGTCTGCCGGAGAGCGCGCTCGCGCAGCTGGCGGCCGAACTCCGCGCCGAAACCATCGATGCGGTTTCGATCACCGGCGGCCATCTGGGCGCGGGTCTCGGCGTCGTCGAACTGACGGTGGCGCTGCACTACGTGTTCAACACGCCTGCCGACCGGATCATCTGGGACGTCGGCCACCAGGCCTATCCGCACAAGATCCTGACCGGCCGCCGCGACCGCATCCGCACGCTGCGCCAGACGCACGGCCTTTCCGGCTTCACCAAGCGGACCGAGAGCGAATACGACCCGTTCGGTGCGGCGCATTCGTCGACGTCGATCTCCGCCGGCCTCGGCATGGCCGTGGCGCGCGACCTTTCCGAGGGCGACAATGCCGTCGTCTGCGTGATCGGCGACGGCGCGATGTCGGCCGGCATGGCCTATGAGGCGATGAACAATGCCGGCGCGCTGCGCTCGCGGCTGATCGTCATCCTGAACGACAACGACATGTCGATCGCCCCGCCCGTCGGCGCGATGTCGGCCTATCTGGCGCGCCTCGTTTCCGGCCGCGCCTATCGCTCGTTCCGCGAAGTGGCGAAGCAGCTGACCAAGAAGCTGCCGCGCATTTTCCACGAGAAGGCGAAGCAGACCGAGGAATATGCGCGCGGCTTCTTCACCGGCGGGACGCTGTTCGAAGAGCTCGGTTTCTATTATGTCGGCCCGATCGACGGCCACAATCTCGACCACCTGCTGCCGATCCTGCGCAATCTGCGCGACGCGCCGGATGGTCCGATCCTGCTGCATGTCGTGACGCAGAAGGGCAAGGGCTATGCCCCGGCCGAAGCCGCGCCCGACAAGTATCACGGCGTCAACCGCTTCGACGTCATCACCGGCAAGCAGGCCAAGGCGACTCCCAACGCGCCAAGCTACACGCGGGTTTTCGCCGAAGCGCTGATCGAGGAAGCCAGGCACGACGACAAGATCGTCGCGGTCACGGCCGCCATGCCGACCGGCACCGGCCTCGACCTGTTCGGCCAGGCTTTTCCGAAGCGCACCTTCGATGTCGGCATTGCCGAGCAGCACGCCGTCACTTTCGCGGCTGGCCTCGCGACGGAAGGCTACAAGCCGTTCTGCGCGATCTATTCGACCTTCCTGCAGCGCGGCTACGACCAGATCGTCCATGATGTGGCGATCCAGAAGCTGCCGGTGCGCTTTGCCATCGACCGCGCCGGTTTCGTCGGCGCCGACGGACCGACCCATGCCGGCTCGTTCGACACCGGCTTCCTGACCGCCCTGCCCGGCATGATCGTCATGGCCCCGTCCGACGAGGCCGAGCTGGTCCACATGATCGCGACCTCGGTTGCCATCGACGACGCGCCCTCCTCCTTCCGCTATCCGCGCGGCGAAGGCGTCGGCATCGACATGCCGGCGCGCGGCGAGGTTTTGCCGATCGGCAAGGGCCGCATTGTGCGCCAGGGCTCCAAGGTAGCGATCCTCTCCTTCGGCACGCGCCTCAAGGACGCGATGAAGGCAGCGGAAGAGCTCGACACCTACGGCCTCTCGACGACGGTTGCCGATGCGCGCTTCGCCAAGCCGCTCGATACGGATCTGGTGCTGGACCTGGCCCGCAATCACGAAGTCGTGATCACTGTCGAGGAAGGCGCTGTCGGCGGCTTTGGATCGCTGGTGCTGTCGTTCCTTGCCGGCGCCGGTGCGTTCGATCGCGGCCTCAAGATCCGAACGCTGGTGATGCCGGATGAGTTCGTTGATCAGGACAAGCCTGAAGCGATGATCGTTTCCAGCGGTCTCGACGCGCGCGGCATCGTCGCGACGGTGTTCGAGGCGCTCGGCCGCGGCGACGAAGCAGCGGCGTTCCGGCTGGCCTGATCCGCCCGGCATCGACCCGGCCGAAGCGCTTGCGCGGCAGTCCGCCGCGCTTTCAAACGGTCGCGGTCAGGGTTATCTCTGCGGCATGATCAAGCGCATCGCCCTTTCCCTTCTTTTCGCCGCCTCGCTGGCCGCGCCGGCGCTCGCCGACGTCACGGCAGGCCCCCTCGTCATCAGCGAAGCCTGGGCGCGCGCGACCCCGCCCGGCGCCCGCGTCGGCGGCGGCTATCTCGCGGTGAAGAACACCGGCGCCGAGCCCGATACGCTCGTCTCGGTCGCTTCGCCTGTCTCGGAAAAGACCGAGCTTCATCTGATGAAGACCAAGGACGGCGTCATGACGATGCGTCCGGCGACCGACGGCGTCGAGATCCCGGCCGGAGCAACGTTGACGCTCGAGCCCGGCGGCTACCACGTCATGTTCATCCGCCCGAAGGCTCCCTTCGTTCAGGGCGAGACCGTGCCGCTGACGCTGACCTTCGCCAAGGCCGGTGCGGTCGAAGTCGAGCTTTCCATCGCACCGATGGGCGCGCCGGGTCCGACGGCCGATCATTCCAAGCACAACATGAACCATGGCGGCGCCACGCAATGACCGAAACCAGCAAGCCCGCCCAAGGCCGCAACACGCTGCGCACCATCCGCTACATCCTGTGGGGCCTGGTCGCCGTCGCGGTGATCGCGGTTGCCGGCTTCGCGATGATGCAGAAGAAGGGCGGCAACCTCACGTTGAGCTCGATCGGCGGCCCGTTCAGCGTTGTCGACCAGAAGGGCCAGCCGGTCACGGAAGCCGCGCTGAAGGGGCATCCGTCGGCGATGTTCTTCGGCTTCACCTTCTGCCCCGATGTCTGCCCGACCACCCTGTTCCAGGCGACGCAGTGGCTGAAGCAGCTTGGCCCGGACGGCGACAAGCTCAAGGTCTATTTCGTCACCGTCGACCCCGAGCGCGACACGCCGGAGCAGATGAACAACTACCTGCACGCCTTCGATCCGCGCATCATCGGCCTGACCGGCAGCCGCCCGCAGATCGACCAGATGCTGAAGGCCTTCAAGGTCTATTCGAAGAAGGTCGGCGAGGGCGAGGACTACACGATGGATCACGCCGCCGCCGTCTACCTGCTCGATTCCGACGCCAATTTCGTCGGTACGGCCGATTATCACGAGAAGGACGAGACGATCATGGCCAAGCTGAAGCGCCTCGTCGCCGGCTGAAGTCAGGTTCTTCCGGCACGAGCAGACCCTCACAACACCCCTCTCCCGCAAGCGGGAGAGGGGGCGTACTGCACCAAGCGTCGACCACCAACCTCCACGACGATATCGCACCTGCCTGAAGCCCTCGCCCGCTCGCGGGAGAGGGTTGGTTGAAGGGCTTGCTTCGAGTGTTGGGGCGTAGAGACAGGAAACGCGCCCCGCCTCACGCACCATCCTGCTTGCGATATCCCCTCCCCCAGGATAGGATCTATGCATGAGCCACGCCCAAAACCCTGAAATCCTGAAGCGCCTTCGACGCGCCTCCGGCCACCTGACCAGCGTCATCGCCATGGTTGAGGACGGACGTGATTGCCTTGATATCGCCCAGCAGATGCAGGCGGTGATCAAGGCGATCGAAAGCACCAAACGCACGCTGATCCATCACCATATCGATGAGCATCTCGGCGCCGCTGCCGGTGCATTGCCCGCCGCCGAGGCTCGCGCCCTCGTCGAGGAGATCAAGGAAGTCAGCAAGTATCTCTGAAGCCAGGCCTTGCCGGCTTTGTTCGGGCGAATAGCCCGCTGGAGTAGCCATCATGAACGCCACCCAAGCCCTCGGCGGACACGACCACGTCTTTCTCGGCGCCTCGCACGATCGCAACCAGCGCCGGACGATGATCGTCGTCGGCATCACCGCGCTGACCATGGTGGCCGAGATCGTCGGCGGCTATGTCTATGGCTCGATGGCGCTGCTCGCCGACGGCTTCCACATGTCGACCCATGCCGGCGCATTGCTGGTCGCGGCCCTCGCCTATCGCTTCGCCAGACGGCATGCGCATGATCCGGCTTTCACGTTTGGCACCGGCAAGGTCGGCGATCTCGCCGCCTTCGCCAGCGCCATCATCCTCGGCATGATCGCCATCCTGATCGCTGTCGACTCGATCTGGCGGCTGGTATTCCCTGTCGAGATCCACTTCAGCCCAGCCATCGCGGTCGCGGTCATCGGACTCGCCGTCAATCTCGTCAGCGCCGCCCTGCTGCATGAGGGATCCGGCCACTCGCACGGCCACAGCCATGCGCCACACGCGCATGACGACGATCATCACGACCACGACTCGCATCATCACCACGACCATGGCGCAGGCCGCGATCACAATCTGCGCGCCGCCTATGTCCACGTTCTCGCCGATGCGGCGACATCGGTGCTGGCCATCACGGCGCTGGTCGCCGGTCAGCTTTTCAACTGGGTCTGGCTCGATCCCGCCGTCGGCATTCTCGGCGCGGTCCTGATCGCCAGTTGGGCGATCCAGCTGATGCGCGACAGCGGCCGCATCCTCGTCGACACGGTGCCCGACCCAGAACTGGCTGCCGACATGCGGACGAAACTCGAACAGGACGGCAGCCACGTCACCGACCTGCATCTCTGGCGCGTCGGCCCCGGCCACAACGCAGCGGTGATCAGCCTCGTCCCAGCCGCTCCCGCGACGCCCGAAGCTTACCGACGCCGGCTGTCCGGCCTCGCCGGCCTGTCGCATGTCACGATAGAGGTTCAGCCAGTTCAGGCCGGCTGAACCGGTCTCGGGCGCGAAGGCGACCGTTTTGTGCTAGACGACGCCGATCCGCTGGCAAATCGGACGGGAATCGCGCGCCATGGCCCAGAACATCTATGACAACCCCGCCTTCTTCGAAGGCTACAGCCAGTTGAGCCGATCCGTCGAAGGCTTGGCCGGCGCGGGCGAATGGCCCGCCATCCGGGCGATCCTCCCGGACCTCAAGGACAAGCGCGTCGTCGATCTCGGCTGCGGCTATGGCTGGTTCTGCCGTTATGCCCGCGAACAGGGCGCGGCCTCGGTGCTCGGCCTCGACGTTTCGGAAGCGATGCTGGCGCGGGCGAAATCGATGACCGCCGACCCGGCAATCCGTTACGAGCGCGCCGATCTCGAGACGCTGGAACTGCGGGCGGCGGCGTTCGACTTCGCCTACAGTTCGTTGACGCTGCATTACATCGAGGATCTCGAGAAGCTGCTGGCGACGATCCACCGCGCGCTCGTGCCCGGCGGCAAGCTCGTCTTCTCGATCGAGCATCCGATCTACATGGCGCCGACGAAACCCGGTTGGTCGTTCGATGCGGAAGGCCGCCGCACCTGGCCGATCGATCGCTACAGCGCCGAAGGCCCGCGCTCGACCGACTGGCTCGCCAAGGGCGTCATCAAGCATCACCGCACCATCGGCACCCAGCTCAACATGATGATCCGGCAGGGCTTCACCATCACCCATTTCGAGGAATGGGGTCCGACCGATGCCGAGATTGCCGCACAGCCGGCGCTGGCCGAAGAGCGCGACCGGCCGATGATGATGCTGATCGCCGCCCATCGATAGGAACGGCGACGTCGGATTTTCGGCCTGCAAATGCACCGATCCGGGGTCGGAAATGCCCCTGCGGCCCCATAACCCTTGCGCTTGGCCGCTGCGCACGCCATCACTCCGCGATGAACGACACCACACTTCGCCTCGATATGGTTCTGCTCGCCCGCGGGCTCGTCGCTTCGCGCGCCAAGGCACGCGATGCCGTGCTGCGCGGCCATGTCCGCGTCGACGGCATCTCCATCACCAAACCGTCCACGCCGGTCCGGCCGAATGCCGAGCTTGAAATCGACGACCCGGCGCAGCGCTATGTGTCGCGCGCCGCGCTGAAGCTCGTCGCCGGTCTGGACCATTTCGGCTACGACCCGACGGATCGCACGGCTGTCGATCTCGGCGCCTCGACCGGCGGCTTCACCGAAGTGCTGCTGGAGCGCGGCGCACGCCATGTTCATGCGCTGGATGTCGGCCATGGCCAGTTGCACCCGCGCGTCGCTGGCCGCTCACGCGTCACCATGCGCGAAGGTCTCAATGTCCGCGATCTGACGGCCGAGGATATCGGCGAACCCTTCGACGCCATCGTCTGCGACGTCTCGTTCATTTCGCTCCGCCTTGCCCTGCCGCCGGCCCTCGAATTGGCGGAAGCCGGAAGTTGGGGCGTTATCCTGGTCAAGCCGCAGTTCGAGGTCGGCAAGGACGGTATCAGCAAGAGCGGCCTCGTTCGCGATCCCTTGGAAGGCGAGGCCGCCGTCGAGCGCATCGTTGACTGGATTGCCACGGAATCGGGCTGGGTCGTCGACGGCCTCATCCCCTCCCCCATCGCCGGTGGCGATGGCAATCATGAATTCCTGCTCGGCGTTAGGAAAGAAACAGCCCATGGCTGAAACCCTCACCATCACTGCCCTCGGCCATGAAGGCGATGGCATCGCCGAGACCGCGTCGGGCCAGAAGGTATTTGTCCCGTTCACGCTGCCGGGCGAAGTCGTCACCGCCGAGATCCAGGGCGAGCGCGGCCATCTGGTCTCGATCCTCACGCCAAGTCCCGACCGCATCGACCCGGCCTGCAAGCACTTTACCGTCTGTGGCGGCTGCTCGCTGCAACACTGGGCGCCGGAGAAATACCAGGCCTGGAAGCGCGAGCTCGTCGTCCACGCCTTCGCCCAGCGCGGCATCGAGACACCAGTCAATCCGACGATCCCGCTGGAGCCGCATACGCGCCGCCGCGCCGTCTTCACGCTGTCGCGCACCGAACAGGGCGTCGTGCTCGGCTTCAACAAGCGCGAGAGCCACGACATCCTGCCGATCGAGGAATGCCCGCTCCTCGTGCCGGAGATCGAGACGCGGTTTGACAAGCTGTCCGCCCTGGCCGACCGGCTGATGGATCGCGGCAAGCGCGCCCGCATGACCGTCGTATCGACCGATACCGGCCTCGATGTGTCGCTGGAAGGCGCGCGCAAGCCCGGCCGCGCCGACTATGAAGCGCTCGGTCGCGCGGCCATTGACGGCTCGATTTCGCGTCTGACGGTCGATGGCGCGGAGATCTTCATGAGCCGCGTCCCGGAAATCCGCAACGATCCGATCGTGCTCTATCCAAGCTCCGGCGGCTTTTTGCAGGCGACCTCGCCTTCCGAACTGGCCCTTGCCAATCTGGTTGACGCAGGTGTCGGAAAATCCGGCCCGGTCCTCGACCTGTTTTCCGGTATCGGCACGTTTACGCTCAAGCTGGCGCAGCGCTTCCCGGTGCTGGCCGTCGAGGGCGAAACGAAGCTGCTGCAGGCGCTGGACCGCTCGATGCGCTTCTCCAAGGGGATCAAGGCGGTAACCTCGCGCCGCCGCGACCTGTTCCTCAACCCGATGGTTCCCGTCGAGCTGAAGGAATACAAGGCGGTGGTGTTCGATCCGCCGCGCGCCGGCGCCAAGGCGCAGGCCGAGGCACTGGCCAAGTCGATCGTTCCGCAGATCGTCGGCGTGTCGTGCAACCCGGCGACGCTCGCCCGCGACGCCCGCATCCTGATCGACGGCGGCTACAAGCTGACCAGCGTGACACCGGTCGACCAGTTCCTGTGGTCCGGCCATGTCGAGGTGGTCGCCAATTTTGAGCTCACCCGCAAGAGCGCCAGCAAGGGACGGCCGGTTCGTTTGAGCTGATCGTCTGGCACCACCTGCCTCAAGACGGAAGCTCAAGACGCCCCTCGGGTCTGTTGGCGAAGACCGACAGCGACGCTTTCGTAGTTCGGCGGCAAGAACCGGATAGCGCCTCTGCGCTCTCCGGCGCTCCATCGATGCTTCCCAACCCAAGAGGAAGCTTCGATGCCCGCCCTTCGCTATATCGCCATTCCAAGCCCGGTCGCCGCGGACTATCGCAGCGGCGGGCTCGATGCCAACGGCCAGCCGCCCGAGCGCCGGATTTCGGACGGCAAGGGAGTGCCCTGCCGCCACTGCCTCGATCTTGTGTCGGCGGGGGCGCCCTATCTGATCGTGGCGCACCGGCCGTTCGAGACGATCAACCCCTATGCCGAACTGGGGCCGATCTTCCTGTGCGCCGATGCTTGCACCCGCGCCGAGGAGAGCAACGCCCTGCCACCGATGCTGACATCGGACGCCTATATTATCCGGGGCTATTCGGCCGATGAGCGCATCGTCTATGGCAGCGGCAAGGTCGTGCCACGCGAAGCGATCGGCGTCGAGGCAGGCGAACGGCTCGCGCGCGACGACATCGCCTTCGTCCATGTCCGGTCCTCGACCAACAACTGCTTCCAGTGCCGCATCGAGCGCGACTAGACAGAAAAATGGCGGCTCGAGGCCGCCATTTTCATCCGTGCGAGAGAGCGCCGTTCAGGCGGCCACCAGTTCCTTGCGGCCCGCCTTGAGCGTCGCACCGACCTTGGCCACGCGGTTCAGCATCAGGTTTGCCGCATCGGCGAAACTCTCCGGCGGCGCGAAGGTCTCGTCCTGGCGGTACTGGGCGAAGAACGGAATGTTGACCTCGCCGGCCGTGACCAGGCCCACCGCGCCGGCAACCGGCTTCAGCAGTTGAACGGCGCGCGTGCCGGCCGAGACGCCGCCATAGCTGACGAAGCCGACCGGCTTGTCGGCCCATTCATGCGACAGGTAATCGATGGCGTTCTTCAGCGGCGCCGTGAAGCCGTGATTGTACTCGGGCATCACGAACACGAAGGCATCGGCGGCGGCGATCGTCGCGCTCCAGTCCTTGGTGTGCTGATGCACATACTGGCGCATGCGCGGGTGATGCGGCTCGTCGAACATCGGCAGGTTGACGGCCTTCAGGTCGATCAGTTCAGCCTGAAAGTCCTTGTACGCGGAGGCGATGTCCTGGAACCAGGTGCCGATCGAGAGGCCGGCGCGGCCCGGGCGGGTCGAAGCGACGATGGTGAGAAGCTTGAGCAAGGCGAGACGTCCTGTGAAATTCCGATAAGCACTCTCTATTGTATATAGAGCTTATCAGGCGCTCGCACAGTGAACGGTCCGTCAACCGTTTGGGCCCTGCCCCTCAGCCAATGCTATCGAAATAGCTGCCCTTCGGCGCGTCGCCGAACAGCGCCATCGCCGCCTTGAACAGATCGGGCGGGATGTTCTTGACCGAGGCCTGGTGCGCCTCGGCCGTCTGCCAGTGCTCGATCACGAAGAAGCGGGCGGGATCGGCCTGATCGCGAAACAATTCGCAGGAGATCGCGCCCTCGGAGCCGAGAATGATCGCCTTGATCGAGGCAAGGAAGTCCGCCAGCGCGTCTCCCTTGCCATCAGCTGCCCTGAATTCACCGATCCGCGTGACGCTCATGCCGTCGCCCTCCGCCATCTACATTTGAATGCAAAACGTGGCGACGCTGCATTATGTGGAAGGCACGGCGTCGCCTTTCCTTCCCCTTCCCTTCATTGTATTCCTTCTTGAGCAGTTCGATACCAGTCTCGGGGGAGACTCGTGGCATGGACACGCTTCGGAGCACCGCTTTACCCGCCCTTCTCGTGCTTCTACTGGCATCTGTCGGCTGGCTACTGGACAAATCCATCGACCGGCTGAGTTCGATTTATTTCATCCAATATGAGACGGCGATATATCCCGATACCACACCGCCGCGGTTCCGGCTCGTGGTGCAGAACTCCTCGTTGAGCGGAACCATCGACGATCTGGTTGTCGCCGTCGCCTGCCCGAATGGGTCCGACTGCTTCCTGCCGGTCAACGCCAACGCAGCCGTGCTAAGCTTCTTCAGCACGACGTTGTACGAGGTCGCTCCAAAGGCCGTCAAAAATGTAAATGACGAGGCAAGCGCCATCCAGATTTCGCTCAGTCTTATCGCGGGATCGCGCATGACGTTCGACATTCGGCTTGCTGACAAAACGACCGTTCCGGGCATCACCTTCCGTCCGAAGGCCGACCAGGAAAAGAGCTTTTCAATCGTTCGGGGACGCTCCTTTACGGCACTCATCGCCAAGCACTATACGACGATCTTGTTGGCCATGCTGGTGTCGATCCTGGGGCTCGTCATACTTTATCTATTGGTACTGATCTTCTCCAGGGGCAAACCGAAGGGGACGAAGGATGAAGTTGACAGCTCTCGTTTTGATGTCGTGTTGCGTTTCGACGGCAGGGGTTCGCACGAGCGAGGCAGCTGATCCGTCAACAGATGTCGGCACCCTCCTGATCCGAACGCTGGATGAATCGACAGGTAAGCCGATCAGGGCGCATCTGGCGCTTCGCACCACGACGGAGCAACCAGCGCCACTGGCGGATTCGAACGGCGTCTATGAGCAGACGCACTTTGACTGCCGGCCGGGCACCAATCTCAGCTTCTCGGCCGAGCCCGTACTGGTATTCTATGTTGGCTCTAGCGAATGGCAGAAATGCTCGCACCAGGAAATCGTGTTCCGTTTCTCCCGGTCGATGTTCGCCACCGACTTCGAGACGATCCTCAAGACGGACTACAAAGCCCTCCCCCCCGACCTCGCCAAGGTTGGCAATTCGCTAATTGATGCGATCAATGCCGGCGACAGCGCCCGCGCAGCGGCGGCAGCAACCGAGCTTGCCGAGCGTTCGCGCCAGGGGGGACAAGGCGCTCTAGCCAAGAGCGCATCCGTAGTCGCGCTCTTCTCCGTCGGCAAGTCGCTCAAGGTCACAAATCCGATCGAGTTCGACAAGGGACAGAACCGCTATGTGCTGTCGAATGACAGCGTTGACGCACTGGTCCAGTTCCAGAAGGACACGGGGCTATCCGTATCCGGTCGTGCCGACTGGAACACGCTGAACGGCTTGTCCGCGGGCTATATCAATGAATTGACGAGGGGCCAGGGCAGCTGACCCTGCCCTATCCGCTCTGGCCGCGATGACGAAGATAGTGGTCAGCGACGGCGCAGGCGACCATCGCCTCGCCGATCGGCACGGCGCGGATGCCGACGCAGGGGTCATGCCGGCCCTTGGTCATGACATCGACTTCCTCGCCCTGTGCCGTGATCGAGCGGCGCGTCGTCAGGATCGACGAGGTCGGCTTGACGGCGAAGCGCGCCACGATCGGCTGGCCGGTCGAGATACCGCCCAGAATGCCGCCGGCATGGTTGGAGAGGAACAGCGGTTCGCCGTCATTGCCCATCCGCATCTCGTCGGCGTTTTCCTCGCCGGTGAGCGCGGCGGCATCAAAGCCCTCGCCGATCTCGACGCCCTTCACGGCGTTGATCGACATCAGCAGGCTGGCGATATCCTGGTCCAGCTTGGCGTAGACCGGCGCGCCGAGGCCGGCAGGCACACCCTCGGCGATCACCTCGATCACCGCGCCGGCGGAAGAGCCCGCCTTGCGGATGCCGTCCAGATATTCCTCCCAGACTTTCGCCGTCTCGGCGTCGGGGCAGAAGAAGGGGTTCTGGTCGACCTCGTTCCAGTTCCAGCGCGAGCGGTCGATCTTGTGCGGGCCGATCTGCACCAGCGCGCCGCGCACCGACATGCCCGGCACGACCTTGCGGGCGATGGCGCCGGCTGCAACGCGCGCCGCCGTCTCGCGGGCCGAGGAACGACCGCCGCCGCGATAGTCGCGGATGCCGTATTTCAGGTCATAGGTGAAGTCGGCATGGCCCGGCCGATAGCGATCCTTGATGTCTCCATAGTCCTTGGAGCGCTGGTCGACATTCTGGATCTCGAGCGCGATCGGCGTGCCGGTTGTCAAAAGCGTGCCATCTTCCTGTGGCATGACACCGGACAGGATGCGGACCTCGTCGGGTTCGCGGCGCTGGGTGGTGAAGCGCGAGGTGCCGGGCTTGCGCTTGTCCATCCAGGCCTGGATCTCGGCCTCCGAGATGGCGATGCGCGGCGGGCAACCGTCAACGACCGCGCCAAGCGCGGGTCCGTGGCTCTCGCCCCAGGTCGTGACGCGGAAAAGATGGCCGAAGGTATTGTGCGACATGGGCGAAGGCGCTCCCGAAAGACTGGCCACGGTTCTAGAAAGCCGGAGCCCTCGCGTCAAACGCCAGCTTCGCACAGGGACGGATAAGCGGAAACGATGCCTCTCGAATGAGCATCACACATAATCACTTGCACTGATCGTAAGCTTTGCTATCATCAGCAACGAAGCCTTTCCTGAGTCTGGGACTGGATGCGGCCGGAAAACGGCCCCACTTGATCGCATATTCAAACGCCAGCCTGACGCGGTTCACTCGGGCCGCTGCGCGGATTGGCGGGAAAACTTCGATCCCATCTGGGGAGTGACGGCGACGACGGAAATTACTGACCTCCCCGTCGACGCTACTCTCTGAAAACGGCGCCCGGTACCCCTCCGGGCGCCGTTGTCGTTTCTGGGCCTGCTTATGGGTCTGCCGCCGGCCCGGCCGCCCGCATTTGCCCCCGCCTCGCTCCAAAATATCTAAGCCGGTCATTTTATAACGGATGAAACGATCGTCCGATCGCCAATCATCGGCGTGACCCGGCATCGATTTTTCCGCGTCGCCGGCTAATAATGAGCTTTGGCTATCATAAGCACTGCAATTAACTGAACAAGCTCAGGGATATTCGTGAACAATACCAATCGCGAATCGAACGTAATTCCGGAATTGGCCAGTTTTTCGCAATTATTTGCCAATTAAGACGAATACGTGCGCCGATTTTGGAATTCCAGAGCCAAAATCGACACTATCATCACTTTTTGGCGACTTGCATCCACGCACCCAAAGATCCAATTACAGGTCACCGGAGACGGAATGAAGCGAACCAACCCCATGGTTCGGACCGATCTCGGGAAGGTGTCGAACGAAGATTCGACCAGGAGAAAATAAGATGCGTAACCTTATCATTGCCGCCGCTTCCGTTGCTTTCCTCGCTTCCGGCGCCGCTGCCATCGCAGCCGAGCAGACCGAAGGCAAGGTTATCAGCGTCAACGCCTCCAACGGCACGCTCGTCCTGCAGGATGGCCAGTCCTTCACGTTCGCCAATGGCGCCCAGCTCTATGGCATTCTGCCGGGCCAGGACGTCGGCGTTACCCATGACGGCTCGCAGGGCCTCGGCGCTTTCAATCCGGCCCCCGCCAACGATTGATTGACGTCAAGTCGGGTCTCATCTCGACCCGGCTATCTGACCTGACTATCTGAACTGACCTCCCGAAAACGACGCCCGGCACCCCTCCGGACGTCGTTTTTTTGTTTGCGCGCCTCTCCCGACTGGCAACGCCCCCGCGTGCCCCTGCATCGGGCCGCCGACCGGCGCACCCGGACGACAGCCGTCCAGGCGCCGGCGCGACGCGAACTCCCAGCCGCACCCAGCCCGACATCCTCGCCGTGACGAAAGCGGCGCGCGGCCGCCTCGCTCAAATCCGGCTCGCCCGCGAGCACGAGCGCTCATTAAATGAGCTTGGACAATAATCAGTCACTATATTTTTTACCGAAATCAACTCGCCAAACACATACGATTCGCCTGCAACGACTGCGAAACTTATCCGGCAAATCGAATTTGATGAGCTTTGACAATAATAAGCACAGCACCATTTTGAACAGTCTGATAGCGACGCGTGAACAATCGCGATGCTCGTTCGCAAATAATTCCTTGTTTTGGCAATTTTGGAGAAATTTGAACCCAGATTGGCCTGTAATGTATTCGAAATTAGGAATTCTAGGGCCTGTGAGGCCTTTTTTGAAAATATTCTCGCGCTTGCAACTCGCGGCGATCAGGACCAATTACAGCTCACCGGCGACGAAATGAATGAACCGCCCCACCGAAAAGGGGGCCGTCGCCGCAAGAGGTCGAACCGATTCGACCAGGAGAAAAAAAGATGCGTAACCTTATTATTGCTGCCGCCTCCGTCGCCTTCCTCGCCTCTGGCGCAGCCGCCATGGCTGCCGAGCAGACCGAAGGCACCGTCACGAGCGTCAACGCTTCGAACGGCACGCTGACGCTGCAGGACGGCCAGACGTTCAACTTCGCCAATGGCACCCAGCTCTACGGCATCCTGCCCGGCCAGACGGTCGGCGTTACCCATGACGGCTCGCAGGGCCTCGGCGCCTTCAATCCGAACCCGGCCAACGATTAATCGCACGTCGCGATCTCGAATTGAGCCGTCAGGCCGGCGTCCAGCTTCCTCCCCCTTCCGGACGCCGGCTTGAATTTCCCGCCTGTCATTCCCCCCGACAGGCGGATGGGAATTGCCCTCCCCCGACCGGGCACAATCATGTCGAACGTGGTTCGACCAGGAGACTTACAATGCGCAATCTCATCCTCGCCGCCGCTTCCGTCGCCTTCCTCGCCTCGGGCGCCGCCACCATCGCTGCCGAGCAGACCGAAGGCACGGTTGTCAGCGTCAACGCTTCGAATGGCACGCTCGCCCTGCAGAACGGCCAGACGTTCACCTTCGCCAACGGCACGCAGCTCTATGGCATCCTGCCGGGCCAGACCGTCGGCGTCACCCATGCCGGCTCGCAGGGCCTCGGCGCTTTCAATCCGGCGCCCGCCAACGATTGATCGCACCTCGCGATCTCATCTCGACCTTGACTGACCTCCAAGGCAGGCGTCCGGCCCCCTCCGGACACCAGCCCACTTCCCGCCGGTCGTCCCCGCGACAGGCGGACGGGAATTGCCCTCCCTCGAACGGGCACAACAATGTCGAACCGGGTTCGACCAGGAATGAAAACAATGCGTAATCTCATCATCGCCGCCGCTTCCGTCGCTTTCCTCGCTTCGGGCGCCGCCGCTTTCGCCGCCGAGCAGACCGAAGGCACGGTTGTCAGCGTCAACGCCTCGACCGGTACCCTCACCCTGCAGGGCGGCCAGACGTTCAACTTCGTCAATGGCAAGCAATTGCTCGGCATCTATCCGGGCCAGTCGATCGGCGTCAGCCACAATGGCAGCGAGGGCCTCGGCGCCTTCACGGCAAACCGCGCCCGCGCTGACAACAGCCGGGGCTGATCGCTTCGATTTCATCCATCGAATGCAAGATCAAACGACGCCTTCGGGCGTCGTTTTTATTTGTTCGGATTTCAGGCTAAGCGGATTGCGAGATGGACGACGGACAAGCCGGCAGCGGATCAGATCCAGCAGGCTTCGCTGCCGTTCCAGACGTAAATCCGATCTTGCGGAACATCGAGATTGGGCGTGTCGCAGGTGTCGAGATTTTGCAGGATTCCGCGCAGGACACGGCAAACGCCGCCATGCGAGACGACGACAGTGTCCCGCGTGACGCCGGCAAGCCAGGCGCCGATCCGGACCGAAAGCATCGCGTAGCTCTCGCCAGCCGGCGGCTGGAAGCCCCATTTGTCGGCGTGGCGCTCCGTGACCAGATCCGGCCATCTCTGCTCGAGCTCGGCCAAGGTATAGCCTTCCCAGCGACCGAAGGTGATTTCCTTCAGGATCGGCTCGAGGCGATACCCGGACGGGTCGAGGCCCATGGCGCCGCGCGCGATTTCCATGGTCTGGCGTGTGCGTTCGAGCGGGCTGGCGACAAAGTCGAAGTTTGCCGTTTCGGGCATGCGCTCGGCGAGCACGAGGCCATTGCGCTGTGCCTGGGTGCGGCCGTGGGCATTCAGCGGAATGTCACGCTGGCCCTGGAAACGCCCTTCGGCGTTCCAGTCGGTTTCGCCGTGCCGAATGAAGACGATAGTCGGCACGGCCATGCTCCGAGAAATCCAGGCTAGTCCTTGATGACGGAGATATCGGGCGCGTCGACGGCCTTCATGCCGACAACGTGGTAGCCCGAATCGACGTGATGGACTTCGCCCGTCACCGCGCGCGACAGATCCGACAGGAAATAGACGCCGGAATCACCGACCTCTTCCGTCGTGACCGTGCGGCGCAGCGGCGCGTTGTATTCGTTCCACTTCAGGATGTAGCGGAAATCGCCAATACCGGAAGCGGCCAGCGTCTTGATCGGACCGGCGGAAATCGCGTTGACGCGGATGTTCTTCGGTCCGAGGTCGACGGCCAGGTACTGAACGCTCGCCTCGAGCGCGGCCTTGGCGACGCCCATGACGTTGTAGTTCGGCATGACCTTTTCGGCGCCATAATAGGTCAGCGTCAGGATCGAGCCGCCATCCGTCATCAGCTTCTCGGCGCGCTGGGTCACAGCGGTCAGCGAGTAGACCGAGATCAGCATGGTCTTGTTGAAATTGCCTTCGGTCGTGTCGACGTAGCGACCGGTCAGCTCGTCCTTGTCGGAAAAGCCGATGGCATGCACGAGGAAGTCGAGCTTGCCCCATTGCTTTTCGACTTCGGCGAACACCGCGTCGATCGAGGCGGCGTCGGTGACGTCGCAATGACCGACGACCAGCGCGCCGAGTTCAGCCGCGAGCGGCTCCACGCGCTTCTTCAGCGCATCGCCCTGATAGGTAAAAGCCAGTTCGGCGCCGTGGTCGTGGGCAGCCTTGGCGATTCCCCAGGCGATCGACCGGTTGTTCGCGACGCCCAGCACGAGGCCGCGCTTACCCTTCATCAAACCGCCTGCTTCAATCATGCCTATTTTTCCCTCTTCGTACGTCTGGAGGCGCGCCTCCTATCGCACACGGTCCATTGCGCTTCAAGGCGAAGCAAGGCGTCGCCCATCACACTAGATGTAAGCCTGTCGCGGAACGCGGGACACTAGCGCATTGGAATTGCTCAAAACGCTGAAATCGCCCCGATATAGGCTGCCGATCCCAAAGACCGGCACCCCATCCCAAACTTAACCATGGGGCTAGGTGCCGATGGGTAAAGCTACCGAAGATTGCTTGATTGTGCCATCAATCGGCAATCGAGACCGACAGGAGGCTCCGACATGGTGCCAAGACTAAAAGACAAGGTCTGGTTCGGAACAGGCAATTATTCCCGACTCGCGGTCGCCGCCGTCTTTGGCTGGTCGACGACAATCTATCCCGTGCTCGCAGAAACCCTGGTAGCGCCCATCAAGGTCGCCCAGAACGAAACCCAGCCGGCCCCCGCCGCGCCGCAATCCGCTCCAGCCCTGCCCGACAAGGTGCCAGGCGCGGCAGAAGCCGCCGCCGCATCGACGGCCGACGAGGATGCGGATCTCTACACGGTCTCCGATCTCGAATTCCTGCTCGGCCCGATCGCGCTTTATCCGGATCCGCTGCTCGCCCTGGTGCTTTCGGCCAGCACGACGCCGGATCAACTCCTCAAGGCCGATGAATGGCTTAGCGCCAACCCGAAGGCGATCGAAGCCGAGGATTATACCGAGGCCGAGAAGCTTGGCCTCGACGCGCCTGTCGTCGCGCTGATGCGCTTCCCTTCCGTGATCGAGATGCTGGTCGACCATGAGGAATGGACCGAGTCGCTCGGTTTCGCCTTCGACCGCCAGCCGGAAGATGTCGCCACCGTCATCCAGCTGCTGCGCGCGCAGGCCGAGAAGGTCGGCAACCTGAACACGACGCCGCAGCAGGTGGTCACCGTCCAGCCGGCGACGTCGAGTGCGCCGCGCGTCATCTCGATCGCCCCGGCCCAGCCGGAGCGGATCTATGTCCCGGTCTATAATTCCGCCGACGTGTTCACGACCGCCGCAACCGGCGCGCTGATTTTCGGCACCGCCGTTCTCGTCGGCTCGAGCTGGAACAATCGCTGGGGCTGGAACAACCGCGGCTGGAACAATGTGTGGGTCAACCATCATTGGCATGGCAGCCCCGGTTGGAATAACCGCCCGCACCGTCCGCGTCCGCCGGGCGCCTGGCAGCCCGATCGGCCGAATCGGCCGGATCGCCCCAACCGTCCGAACCGCCCCGATCGTCCTGATGGCAATCGCCCCGGCGACGGCAATCGTCCGAACCGGCCCGGTGAAGGCAATCGCCCGAATCGTCCCGGCGAGAACAACCGCCCCAACCGGCCCGGCAGCGAAAACAACCGCCCGAACCGTCCGGGCGCGGAAAACGGCCGTCCGAACCGGCCCGGTTCCGAGAACAATCGCCCCAACCGTCCGGGTAGCGAAAACAACCGGCCCAATCGCCCCGGTTCCGAGAACAACCGGCCGAATCGTCCGGGCTCGGAGAACAACCGTCCGAACCGGCCCGGCAGCGAAAATAACCGCCCGAACCGTCCGGGCAGCGAGAATGCTCGTCCGAATCGGCCCGAGCGGCCCGCGAACACGCGTCCGTCGCGCCCCGAGGCAGGTCGCCCCGGTGCCGAGAGCCGTCCGGGCAATCGTCCGAACCGGCCCGAGGCAACGCGTCCGTCGCGTCCGGCGCAAAATGCACGCCCGCAGCAGCGGCCCAACCAGAATGCGCGCCCGCAACAGCGGCCGAACCAGAACGCCCGTCCCCAACAGCGGCCGAACCAGAATGCTCGTCCGCAACAGCGGCCGAACCAGAACGCCAGGCCGCAGCAGCGTCCGGGTCAGAACGCTCGGCCACAGCAGCGTCCGGGCCAGAATGCCCGTCCGCAGCAGCAACGGCGCCAGAATGCGCGGCCGCAGCAGAACGCCCGGCCACAGCAGCAGCGCGCCCGGTCGAACGACCAGAACCGCAACCGGCCGCAGCAGAACCGCAACCGCAATTGCCGGCCGGGTCAGAACTGCCGCTAGTCTCGGCTGAAATACGGTGGCGCGGCGACGCGCCACCGATCGAACCCATCGCCGGCCTGCCCATGCAGGCCGGCGATATTTTTTTGTCCGGAGCGCTGCCGCCTTTCGACAAGGGCCCCGAGATGCGTATCCTGCTGGCCGTCAGCTAGGATCGAATCCCGCCATCATGTTGAACCGCCCGACGCCCGAACTCCTCGCCCGCTTCGCCGCCCTTGTGGCTCCGGGCGCCGCCCTCACCGCCCCTGAAGCGACCCATCCCTACCGGATGGAATGGCGCGACAAATATCTGGGCGAGACGCCGCTGGTGCTCCGTCCCGGCTCGACCGCCGAGGTTTCGGCCATCCTCGCGCTGGCGAATGAGACGCGTACCGCCATCGTGCCGCAAAGCGGCAATACCGGCCTGGTCGGCGGACAGGTTCCCGACGCCAGCGGCAACGAAATCGTGCTCTCGCTCGACCGGATGACGAAAATCCGCGCCGTCGATGCCGAGGGATATTCGCTGACGGCGGAAGCCGGCGCGATTCTCGCCGACGTGCAGAACGCGGCCGAAGCGGCCGACCGGCTGTTTCCCCTCTCGCTCGGCTCCGAGGGCTCGTGCCGGATCGGCGGCAATATTTCGACCAATGCCGGCGGCACCGCCGTTCTCGCCTATGGCAACATGCGCGATCTCGTGCTGGGTCTTGAGGTTGTGCTGGCGGACGGCCGGATCTGGGAATGTCTTGGCGCGCTGCGCAAGGACAATACCGGCTACGACATGAAGCAGCTATTCATCGGCGGCGAAGGCACGCTCGGCGTCGTCACCGCCGCCGTCCTGAAGCTTTATCCGCGTCCAAAAGGCCAGGCGGTCGCCTTCGCGGCGCTGGCCGACCCGGAGGCGGCGCTCGCCTTGTTCAACCTCGCGCGCGACCGCGCCGGCCATGATCTGACCGGCTTCGAACTCATGCCGCGCATCGGCGTCGATTTCGTGCTGCGCCATATCCCCGGCTCGCGCGATCCGCTCACCACCCCGGCGCCCTGGTATGCCCTGATGGAAATCTCATCGGGCCATTCCGACGAGGCCGCCGCCGGCGCGATCGAAGACATCCTCGCCACCGCCTTCGAGCGAGGCGTCGTTGCCGACGCCGCCATCGCCCAGTCGCTGGCCGACCGAAACACGTTCTGGCGGATGCGGCACGGCATGTCGGAAGCGCAGAAGCCGGAAGGCGGCTCGATCAAGCACGACGTTTCCGTGCCGGTCGCCAGCGTGCCGGCCTTTCTGAAAGAGGCCATCGCGGCGATAGAGGCGTTCGTGCCCGGTTGCCGGCCGGTTCCGTTCGGCCATCTCGGCGACGGCAACATCCATTTCAACATCACGCAGCCGATCGGCGCCGACAAGCAGGCGTTTCTCGATCGCTGGGACGAGGTCAACGCGCTGATCCATGGCATCGTCGCGCGCTATCACGGCTCGATCTCGGCCGAGCACGGCATCGGCCGCCTGAAGCGCGACCTGCTGCCGGCGGCAAAAGGCCCTGTCGCGATGGCGATGATGCACTCGATCAAGCAGGCGCTCGACCCGAACGGGATCTTGAACCCCGGCAAGATGCTGCTGCCCTGAGAGCCTTCGCCGACAGCCCCTCACCCCAACCCTCTCCCGCGAGCGGGAGAGGGAGCGCACCGCGCCCAGCCTCCCCATCGACGCCAAGCCGGCCGAAAAGCCCTCGCCCGCTCGCGGGAGAGGGTTGGGTGAGGGTCTTGCGTGAGCCTGGCCGAGGCGTCCTGTCGCGAAAGTGCGCGACTTCCCCTCGCCCGAATATTGACGCCCCGAGCATCGCACCCGTCGCAAAAGTTGACACTCTTGTCCGCCGCGCCACCCCGCCCATAGCGGGATGCTCCACCTCTGCACAGCCTCGTCGATCCCGTCCTGCACGAACACCGCCGACACGCGCCGCGTCCGCTTCGTGCGAAATTGGCGGGCTGCCGCCATTGCCGGGTGGCGTGCCTTATTTCAGCAAGTTTTCGTCAACCGTCTTCGATCACCAGACGCTAACCCTGCCCATCATCGCCGGGGCGTTAACCATGTCCCTTAAGCTCTATATGGCGGATCGCATGGCATTGTCGCTTCAACAGAGAGCGGGCCCAGCCAACCGGGCCAACCCCTTAAGGTCCTGTTAACCGGACCGAAGCGAGGCAGTGATGGAGTGCAAGGCAATGGCAAACGCATCGGTTCAGGCATCTGGCGCCCTTGGTAACGACCTGCGTCTCGACCCCTTCGCGCTGCCGGTTCGCTATTCCGCCGCCCTCGCCGGCCCCGCTTCCGCCACCACGCCGTCGGTCTACATCGATCGCCAGCAGGCGATCGTCAAGCGTCGCCTCGGCGGCATCCCGACCACCCTCTCCACCCCGGTCAGCGCCTTTCGCGGCGTCGCCGTCCGCATGACGGGCGATGCCGAAACCGGCGCGATCCACACCGTCGTCGAACTGATGCACCGCGATCCGTCGATGTCGCTGCCGCTGGTCGTGCTTGAGGACCTGGGCGATGGCGAGGATGTCGCCGCCGACTGGCAGGCCTGGGGCCGCGCGCTCGGACTGCCGCTGCTGATCGTCGATGGCGACGGCACCGTCCGCGCGCCGCTCGACCAGATGGGCCAGCTGGTCGTCGGCCAGCCCATGTCCCGCCGGTCGCCGTCTTCGCTGAAGGGCCGTCGCCCGCGCTTCCTGAAGCGCCGCAAGACCGGCTTCTACAAGGAAGTCGAGACGCTCTACGCCCGCGAGATCATCGCCCGCGACTAAACTCTCGCGCCCTCACGGCTCGAACAGGACCAGGCTGGCGGGCGTTGGCGGCAAGGCTCGGACCGAGACGCCGCCGAAGCCGGCAGCTCGCGCCATGGCGCTCAAGCCGCTCGTCGTATAGGCGTCGCCACGCGGCGTCGTCGCCAGCATCACCAGCGCGAACGCCGCCGCGAAGGGCGGCGAGACGCGGTCCTCGTTCGGCACGAACTCGACCGCGATCACCCGCCCGTCGGGAGCAAGGCTCGCCTTCACCTTCCGCAGAAGCAGGGTGCAGGTTTCCTCATCGAAATGATGCAGGAAGTTCGGCAGCAGGATGAGATCGTAGTCCCTCCCCCAATCGACATCGAAAGCGCTGCCGGCAATCGTCCGATAACGTCCGGCGACGCCCGCCTTCTCGGCATTGCGCCTCGCCAGTTCCAGGACTGCCGCCCAGTCGACCGCCGTGATCTCGGCATTCGGCAAGGCCTTGGCGACTAGAATGCCGAACATGCCGTGTCCGGCGGCGATATCGAGGATTTTTCGCGGCGGCTTCGGCCAACTAGCGACCTCGGCGGCGACGCCAGCGGCGCTGACGCCGACGAAGGGGATCATCGCCTCGGCGAACTTCAGCCAGACCGGATGATCCGGCGCCATGTTGGCGAGGCCTGGCGAGCCGCCATTGCGCACATAGGCGGCGGGATTATCGAGAAAGAGCTCCAGATTCTCCGGCGCGGTCAGGAAATCGGCGACCCCACCCATATAGGCGGGCGACTTGCGGTCGAGAAACACCTGGCTCGATGGCGTCAACCCGTAGCGCGCGCCATCCTTGGTCAGGAAGCCCGCCGTCGTGAGAAAATCGCCCAGGATACGCACCCCCCGCTCGGCCGATCCGGTCGCGCCGGCCAACAGTTCAGGCGTATCGCTTCCGGCCGCGATCGCCGTGAAAAGATCCAGTTCGATAGCGGCCTTGAGCGCGGCTGTCTTGTGGAAGCCGAGCATGGCATCGACGATGGCGGCGGGATTAACATCGGAGGCGGATGCAAGCTGTTCTGCGGACATATGCTATCGCTCCCAAACAAATCCTTTGTGAAAATCTCCAATCGAAGGCAATGCGAGCGCCAGATAGCGCCCGACATGGGTTCGATCTTCAAGTGATTTGTTCGTGAACGCGAAAGCGGCCGGCAGGACTGCCGTCAGATCAAGCCGTCGATCACAAGGCCCGCGAACAGGATCAGCCCCGCGTCGCGATTGGATTTGAACAGGCGCAGCGCCAGCGGTTCGTCGTCGAGCCGGACCCGGACGACCTGCCAGGCGAGATGGACTGCGAACAGAGCGAGAGCGAGCCAGGCCGCCCAACCGACACCGACCATCCAGAGGGCGCCGGCAAACAGCAGCACCGCACCGGCATAGAGCAGGCCGACAATCTGCGGCGCGCGGTCGCCGAACAGCCGCGCGGTCGAGCGGACGCCCATGATCTTGTCGTCCTCGATGTCCTGCAGCGCATAGATCGTGTCATAGCCGATCGTCCACAGCACGCCGCCGGCATAGAGCAGGATCGGCGCCGGCGACAAGCTGCCGAACCAGGCCGACCAGCCCATCAGCGCGCCCCAGGAAAACGCGAGGCCAAGCACGAATTGCGGCCAGTCGGTGATCCGCTTCATGAACGGATAGGCGGCGACGACCACCAGCGAGCCGAGGCCAAGCAGCACCGAAAACCAGTTCAGCGACAACAGCACGGCAAGGCCGGCCAGCGCCTGAATCAGCAGGAAGATCTTGGCATCGCGGACGCGGACCTGACCGCTTGGAATCGGCCGCGAGCGCGTGCGGGCGACGCCGGCGTCGAGATCGCGATCGACAATGTCGTTATAGGTGCAACCGGCGCCACGCATGGCGACCGCGCCGATCAGGAACAGGACGAGATGCGCGAAATTGGGCCAAGTCGCGCCAGCGGCATTGCTGGCCAGCGCTGCCGACCACCAGCAGGGCAACAACAGCAACCACCAGCCTATCGGCCGATCCCAGCGCGCCAGTCGGGCGTAAGGCCGGAGCCAGAGCGGCGCATAATGATCGACCCAATTGCCCCGGTCAGCGTCGGCAACGGTTCCATGGCTCAGGCTCATCAGGCGCATCCGGTTCGGTCGTGGGAGCGCCTTTCATACACCAGTTCGGCACGCGCGCCCACGCGACCGCTTGTTGCAAGGTCTCGCGCCCGCCCGCATCCGGTGATTGCTGCCCCTTCGCGGCGACGCTAGGCTCCAGACATGCTTCCGCGCCGCTTCAGCATCGATCCCATCGGCACCGAACGCGATTTGAGCGACGCGGTCGCGCTGATCCGCGCCTATGCCGCTTCGCTGCCGATCGACCTCGCTTTTCAGGATTTCGAAGCCGAGATGCTGGCAATGCCCGGCAAATACGCGCCGCCGGCCGGAGCGCTGCTGCTGGCACGCGGCGTCGAGGGCGCGGCGCTCGGCTGCGTCGGTTTGCGCCCGCTGCCGGATCCGGGAGAGTGCGAGATGAAACGGCTTTATGTCGCGCCGGCCGGGCGCGGACTTGGCGTAGGCCGTGCCCTTTTGACGGCCGTGGTCTCGGCGGCGGAACAGATCGGCTATCGGCGCATGTTGCTCGACACGCTGCCGAGCATGCAGGCCGCGATCTCGCTCTACGAACAGGCAGGCTTCGCCCCCATAGCGCCCTATTACGAAACGCCGGTCGCCGGCACGCGCTTCATGGCGCGGGCGCTTCGCTGAGGCGCGAAAGGGTCGGCAAGCGGGCGTCGGAACGCGGGCTTGAAGCCGAGGACAGCGTTGATCTTCAAGCGCCGCGCGTTTCGCTTGCGGCTTCATCCAGCGCGCGCTCGAAACCGTCGATTGCCGCCAGCGCCTCTCGCAGGGCAAGCGCCAAGGCCTCGGCTTCGACGGCCGAAGGACGACTGGCGATCTTCAGATATTCGTAGCAGCGCGCCGTCATGTCGGTCGCCGCCGCGCCGATCCCCTCGCTCCAGCCGACATGACCGAGGCACATTTCGACATGGAAGGCGATCTGCGGCTTTCGTCCCCAGGCGTCGGTCGCGGTGGCGCCGGAAATCAATTGGCGCAGGCTGTCGATGTGTTGACGGTATTCGGTCATGCCAACCTTTACTAGAATCCACTCGGGCTCGATTGCGTGGCCTCGGAACGTCGCAGATTCGGAGCGTGACCGGAACGGCGTTCGGCGATCCATACGCCGGCTTCATGCGACAGCAGAGTCGGAAAAATGCGACCGCCGGATTCGACATTCCGCCATCCGCTTGCTAAGCGCCGGACACAAGATTCAACGACGGGCCGCAGCATGACCGAGACGCGCATCAACATTCTCCTGATCGGATCGGGCGGCCGCGAACATGCGCTGGCTTGGGCGCTGCGCAAATCGCCCCGTCTCGGCCAGCTTTTTGCCGCTCCCGGCAATCCCGGCATCGGCGCGCTGGCCGAACTCGTCCGGCTCGATCCGTTCGACCATCACGCCGTGATCGACTTCTGCCGCCACAACATGATCGATTTCGTCATCGTCGGCCCGGAAGCCCCGCTGGTCGCCGGCCTCGCCGATGCGCTCGACGCGGCCAACATCAAGGTGTTCGGCCCCGGCCAGGAGGCGGCCCGCCTCGAAGGCTCGAAGGGCTACACCAAGGACCTTTGCGCCGAGGCCAACATCCCGACCGCGGCCTACCAGCGCTTTACGGAAGCCGCTCCCGCGCGCGATTATGCGACGAAGATGGGCGCGCCGATCGTCGTCAAGGCGGATGGCATCGCCGCCGGCAAGGGCGTTGTCGTGGCGGAAACGCTGGATGAGGCCCATGAAGCGATCGACGCCTGCTTCGATGGCGCGTTCGGCTCGGCCGGCGCCGAAGTCGTGGTGGAAGAGTGCCTGATTGGCGAAGAGGCGAGCTTCTTCGCCATCTGTGACGGCGTCAACGCCGTGCCGCTCGCCACCGCCCAGGACCACAAGCGCGTCGGCGATGGCGATACCGGCCCGAACACCGGCGGCATGGGCGCCTATTCGCCCGCGCCGGTGATGACCGAGGCGATGATCGAGCGCACGATGAACGAGATCATCCGCCCGACCATGGCCGCGATGGCCGCGCGCGGCGCGCCGTTCAAGGGCGTGCTGTTCGCCGGCCTGATGATCACCGCCAAGGGACCGGAACTGATCGAATACAATGTCCGCTTCGGCGACCCCGAATGCCAGGTGCTGATGATGCGGCTGGAGAGCGATCTGCTCGAATTGCTGCTGGCGGCGGCCGAGGGCAAGCTTGAGGGCGTCACGACGCGCTGGCGGCCGGAAGCAGCGCTGACCATCGTCATGGCGGCGAACGGCTATCCCGGCGACTACGCAAAGGGCACCCCGATCGCCGGCATCGAGGCAGCCAATGCGCTGCCGGAGACGCAGGTTTTCCAGGCCGGCACGGCGCTGGTTGACGGCAAGCTGGTCGCCAATGGCGGCCGCGTCCTCAACGTGACGGCGCTCGGCGCCACGGTTGGCGAAGCGCAGAAGCGCGCCTACCAGGCGGTGGATACCATCGACTGGCCGGACGGCTTTTGCCGCCGCGACATCGGCTGGCGCGCCGTCTAGGCACTCCGCCTCTATCGCCACAACACTTTTATCGAACCCGGAGAAAGCTCATGTCGGACGAGATCATCGTCAGGGACAGCAACGGCACTCAGCTGAAGGACGGCGATTCCGTCTCGCTGATCAAGGATCTGAAGGTCAAGGGCACGTCGGAAACGATCAAGCGCGGCACTATCGTGAAGAGCATCCGCCTGACCGATGATCCCGACACCTTCGAATGCAGCACCAAGCAGGTGAAGGGCCTCGTATTGCGGGCCGAGTTCGTCAAGAAAGCCTGAGGCGGCTCAGAACAGCAGCAGGCTGCGCAGCGCGTCGCAGATCGACGGCAGGACCGGCGTCGTGCCCAGCAGCACCGCGCCGGCGCGGACGCAATAGACCACCGCGATGACGCCGGGAATGATCGGTACCAGGCAGAGAACATAGAGGGTCTTGGTCCATTCATCCTGCGGTTTGCGCCCGCGCTTAAGGAAAACCAATCGCATTCCCTGGACCACCAGCGCGACCAGACTGGCCGCGAGCGCCGAAATCGCCATCCAGGCGACAACACCGCCGAGCGCGGCCGCCATGGGCCGCGTCAACTCCGCGCCCGTCTTTGGCAGCGACGCCAAGGCGCCGACGAGGATGATGCCGGTGAAGGTGAGATGTCCGATCAGGAACTGCAGGAACGGCCGATAAGAATCGACCCGCCGTTGCTGAGCCTCCTCCAGCCTCTTCGAAGCCTGAATATACTCATCGAGCGACAGCGACATGCCAGCCCCCTACCCAAAAGAGCACTCGACTGCGAATCTATACTCCTGCTTGCGGTAGACCGCGCACCGTTGCTCACATCAAATATTCGCGATTATTGACAATCCATCCCTTGTTGCCGCCGACCAAAGCCGCGCCCCTCCGCTTCCCTCGCCCGCCCGAATCCGGCAGGATCGCTGCCCACCAGCCAAGTTGAGTCGCATGACCGCCGTCCGCCGCCTGACCGAAGAGATGATCAACCGCATCGCCGCCGGCGAGGTGGTCGAGCGGCCGGCGAGCGTCGTCAAGGAACTGGTCGAAAACGCCATCGACGCCGGGGCGAAGCGGGTCGAGATCGTCACGGCCGGCGGCGGCGCGGCGCTGATCCGCGTCACCGACGATGGCGGCGGCATGACGCGCGAGGACCTCGAACTCGCCATCGACCGCCACTGCACCTCCAAGCTCACCGACGATCTGCTCGACATCCGTACGCTCGGCTTTCGTGGCGAGGCGCTGGCCTCGATCGGCGCGGTGGCGCGGCTTTCGATCGCCTCGCGCCATGCCAGCGAACCACATGGCTGGGAGATTGTCGTCGAGGGCGGCCTCGTCCATCCGCCGCGCCCGGCCGGCCTTAATTCCGGCACGCGGGTCGAAGTCACCGACCTGTTCTTCTCGACCCCGGCAAGGCTCAAATTCCTCAAGGGCGAGCGGGCCGAATCGAGCGCCGTCACCGACATCGTCAAGCGCCTCGCCATGGCGCATCCCGAAGTCCGCTTCTCGCTCAACGGCAGCGATCGCGGCGCCATTGATTATCCCGTGGCGCATGGCGACGAACCATTCGTCGAGCGACTCGGCCAGATTCTGAGCCAGGATTTCGTCGACAACGCCATTGCCATCGAAGCCGAGCGCGAGGGCATCCGCCTTTCCGGCTATGCGGGGTTGCCGACCTACAACCGCGCCAATGGGCTGCAGCAATTCCTGTTCGTCAACGGAAGGCCGGTGCGCGACAAGCTGCTGATGGGCGCGCTGCGCGCCGGTTATGCCGACGTGATGTCCAGGGATCGTCACCCGGTCGCAGCACTCCGGATCGACCTGGAGCCACACGGCGTCGACGTCAACGTGCATCCGGCCAAGTCCGACGTACGCTTCCGCGATCCGGGTTTGGTGCGCGGGCTGATCGTTGGCGCGCTGCGCAACGCCATCCACCAGGCCGGCCATCGCTCGGCGACCACGGGTGGCGGCGCCACCATCGCCGCCTTCCGCACCGGCGAGACGCCTGCCGCCTCTGCCTGGCGCTCGTCCGCGCCGATGCCGTCCTTTTCCAACACCGGCGTGGCGCCTTCCTGGCGCGACTGGGCGAACAACAACGTACCGGCGCAACGCTTCAACGAACCGGCGCAGCCCGCCTTCGCAAGCGTCAACCAGCCCTCGGCCGATGCGCGCGCCAACACGGTTTCCGCCAGCGACCCGACCGACCGGCCGCTGGGGGCAGCGCGTGCGCAGGTGCATGAAAACTACATCATCGCCCAGACCGAGCATGGCGTCGTCATCGTCGACCAGCACGCCGCGCATGAGCGGCTGGTCTATGAACGGCTGAAGACGGCGCTGGCGCGTTCCGGCGTGGCGCGGCAGATCCTGCTGATCCCCGACATCATCGATTTGCCGGAAGATGACGTGGCGCGGCTTTTGAAGCGCGCCGACGAACTGGCCGAGCTCGGCCTCGCCATCGAAAGCTTCGGCCCCGGCGCCGTTGCGGTGCGCGAGACGCCGGCCCTGCTCGGCGAACTCGACACCCGCTCGCTGCTCATCGATCTCGCCGACGACCTCGCCGAATGGGACGACACGACGCGGCTGCGCGAAAAGCTCGACCATGTCGCGGCGACCATGGCCTGCCACGGCTCCGTCCGTTCCGGTCGCCGGCTGCGACCCGAGGAGATGGACGCTCTGCTGCGCGAGATGGAAGCGACGCCGGGCTCCGGCCAATGCAACCACGGCCGCCCGACCTATGTCGAGCTGAAGCTCGCCGACATCGAGCGCCTGTTCGGACGGCGATAGGCCTCGGCAATGGCCGTGCGGGCCTGATCGCACGGGAACCCAAGCAAGCCCCTCACCCTACCCTCTCCCGCGAGCGGGCGAGGGTTTCGGCCGGTGCCTTCACGGGTCAAGCCCGGGATGACGGCAGAGGGGGTGTCGAACGCCTGGCCAACGAATCTTCGCCGGAAAACGCAAAGCGACATCGGGCGCTGTTGCATAGGGCGGCGTTCCGCACGATATTCCGCTCATGAACCGTATTGATCCAGCCGGGCGCGGCGGCGAAGCGCGCATACGTTTTCTCGATGGCGATTTCCAGATCCTGTCCCCCGGCAACTTTGTGCGCTGCGCGGTGACAGGTGCGGCGATTCCCATCGATGAACTCAAATATTGGAACGTCGCGCATCAGGAGGCCTATATCGACCCGGCCACCTGCGTCGCCCGTCACAAGCAGCTCGGCCTGACCTGGGGCTGAGCCCTGTCCTTTGGCCCTCCATTCGCGCAGCTTGCCCCCTCCTCGCCGTCATCCCGGGCTTGACCCGGGATCCGTTCCGCCGGGCTTCTGATCCCCCAAGCCGATTGCCCCGCTCCGCCATCATCCTGAGGTGCTTCGCGTCAGCGAAGCCTCGAAGGAGGCTCCAGCTGGGCATTCCGACCTAGCAGTCCAGATCCAATCGTCTGCATCACGGTGTTCCCTTCGAGGCCCGGCTGCGCCGGACACCTTCAGGATGATGGTCGAGCTTTTCGACTTACAGGCCTCTTCAGGATGAGATTGGGAGCCTGAACATCCGAGGTTGCTTGGGTCGCAGGCCTCGCCGTTCGCCAACGCCAATCAAGCACCACCAAACAACTACCGCGTTGCGACCCGTCGCACGGTCTCGGTGATCAGCGCGGCGATGCGCGCCTCATTTTCGAAGTGCATCCGGACCTCGAACACCTGCGTTGCCTCGCGCAGCTTGGCGAGGTCGCCTTCCTGGCGCGCCAGGCGGGCGTAGTCCTTGCTCGTCGTGATCAGGTCCAGCCCGTCGGCTTCGGCGCGGGCGAGCAGCTTTCGCGCATCCTCGGCCGTATAGGCGTGATGGTCGGGAAACCCCTTCACATCGGTCAAGGGCACGCCGGCGCGGTCGAGCGTGTTGAAAAACTTCTCCGGCCTGCCGATGCCGGCAAAGGCGAGGAACGAGCGCGGACCCCAGACCCGCTTCGATGCCGGCTCCAGCTTCGCCTTCAGCACAAGCTTCCCGGCCCGCGAAACCCGGCGGACCATGCGGTCACCCGGCTTGCCCTCCCCCACCACGATCACGGCATCGGTGCGGACGATCTGGGTGCGCAATGGCGCGCGCAAAGGCCCGGCGGGAAACACCCGGCCATTGCCGATCCCCGTCGCGCCGTCGACCACGATCAGCGACAGATCCTTTTTCAGCGACGGGTTCTGGAAGCCGTCATCCATGATGATCAGATCGACGCCAGCCTGCGCCAGGAGCGGCAGGCCCGCCGGACGGTCGGCCGAGACAACGACCGGCCCGGCCGCAGCCAGAAGCAGCGCCTCGTCGCCGACCAGCGCCGAGTCATGCTTCGCCAGATCGACCAGAAGCGGCTCGCGGGCAGACCCGCCATAGCCGCGCGTCAAAAAGCCGGGCGTCAGCCCCTGCGCCCGCGCAATCCGCGCCAGCGCCAAGGCCGTCGGCGTCTTGCCGGCGCCCCCGACGACATAGTTGCCGACGCAGACCACCGGAACCGATGCCACCGCCTTCGGCTTGCCGCGCATGCGCCGGCCCGAGACCCAGCCATAGAGGCCGCCAACAGGCGCGAGAAGCACCGACGGCACCGAGATCCGCTGCAACGACCAGAAGCGCGGCGGCTGGATCATCGGGGCGTCCTCTCGCGGCCAGCGGAATCAGGATGCTCGCGGTCCTGCAGCCCGGCGGCGATCGCCAGCGGCTCCAGATAGGGCACGAGCGCCCGCATCGTCGCGTCGAGCGCGCCGGTGAAGGGGGCCAGCGCCTCGGCCGCCTTGGTCGCGCGCCGGCGCATGGCGTTGGGATCGTCGAACAGATCGCCCAGCACCTTGGCCAGCTGTTCGGAGCTGCGGATCACCTCGGCGCGGCCGGTGCGGTCAAGGGCGGCGTAGATCTCGGCGGCGTTGTGGACATGCGGGCCGTGCAGGATGGCGACGTTGAGCTGCGCCGCCTCGATCGGGTTATGGCCTCCGACCGGCACCAGCGTGCCGCCGATGAAGGCGATCGGCGCGATGCGATAGAAGATGCCGAGTTCGCCCAGCGTGTCGGCGAGATAGATGTCGGTCTCTGCCGTGATCGGGTCACCGGCGCTGCGCAGCGCGACAACCAGCCCCTTGGCGGCAAGCATGTCGCGAATGGCGAGCCCGCGCACGGGATGTCGCGGCACGATGATGGTCAAGAGTTCGGGCCGGCGATGCCGCAGCACCTTGTGCGCGGCGGCGATGACTTCCTCCTCGCCCTCATGCGTGGAGGCCGCGAGGAATACCGAGCGCCCCTCGACGGCGCGTCGGACGTCTTCCACCATTGCCGGTGTCGCATGCGGCGGCGGCACGTCGAATTTCAAATTGCCGGTGACGTGGACGCCGCGAACGCCGAGAGCCGCCAGCCTTTCGCCGTCGCCGTCGCTCTGCGCCAGCGCCATCGTCACCTTGCCGAACAGGCCGCCCCTGCCCGCTTCGATCTTGGCCCAGCGCTTGAACGAGCGCTCCGACATGCGAGCATTGACGAAGATATGCGGGATTTCGCGGGTGACCAGCTGGTCCATCTTGGTCGGCCAGATCTCGGATTCGACCGAGATGGCGAGATCCGGCTTCCAGTGATCGAGAAAGCGGCTGACGAAGGGGGCGATGTCGAGTGGTGAATATTGATGGAAGGCGCCGCGTGGCAGGCGCTGCTTGGCGACATCGGCGCTCGTCACAGTCACGGTCGTGAACAGGACGTTCAGCCCTTCCTCGACGATGCGCCGCACCAGCGGCAGCACGGCGTTGGTCTCGCCGACGCTGGCGGCATGGATCCAGACCAGCGGCCCGGCCGGCCGCCGCAGCGTCGCGCGGCCATAACGCTCCTGGCGACGAGCGGGGTCTTCCTTGCCCTTGGTGGTGCGATAGGCGAGCAGCAGCGGCACCAGCGGCATGGCGGCGTAACCGAGCAGCCGGTAGGCGGTCAGGGCTGCTCCGCTTCGCTCAGACATTCGGCTTGCCGACGCGCTGATAGGCCCGCTCGGTCACGCGGTTGAGCTCGTCCTCGAGCTCTTTGCGCTTCTGCTCGACCATCGCATCGTCGGCGTCGGCCGGCACGAAAATCGGCCCGCCGAAGACGCAGATACCCTTGGAGAAGGGAAGATTGACCGTCGTGCGGTCCCAGTTCTTGATGACGAAATGCCGGCTTGTGGCCACCGCGATCGGCACGATCGGCCGACCGGAAGCGCGCGCCAGCTTGATGATGCCGGGGCCGGCGCGGCGCGACTTCTGGTTGGAGAGATCCGCCGTCATGGCGACCGTCGCGCCCTGCGCCAGCGCTGCCTTCATATCGAGGAAGCCGCGCAGGCCGCCCTTCTCGATGACGCGATCGGCAGAACGCGCCGCCGAAGCGCGCACCGTGCCGAGGCCGAGGCTTTCGGCAGCGATGGCGTTGATCTCGCCGTCGCGGTGCTTCGAGATCATGACGCGGACATCATGACCATCGCGGCGGACGAACGGCACCATCAGGTGCTGGCCATGCCACATGGCGATGATGCCCGGCAGCAGATGGCCGAAGAACTCATAGGGCTCGCTCGGCTCGAATTCGAGCGTGCTGGTCTGGCGAACGAAACGCAGATAGGCAGCCGCGCTCCGGCCGGCCAACCGCGTCACCGCGTCCGACGTTCCAATCCGCTTGAGGAGACTGGGGCGCTTGGCGCGCCACTTCGCCTGCGAGTTCGACAATATACGATCTGTCCCTTCCAGCCGCCGCGATCGCGGCGGTTCCCATTTCCGCCGCAAGCGCCGAGGCGCGGAGCGGTGGCTCAGCCCGCCGTGGCGTCGGGGTCCAGCAGCCTGTGCAGATGCACGATGAAATAGCGCGTCTGGGCGCTGTCGACCGTACCCTGCGCCGCCTGCCGCCAGGCATCATAGGCGGTCTTGTAGTTGGGGTAGATGCCGACGATGTCGAGCTTCGACAGGTCGGAGAACTCCATCGTCCCGACCGCGCTCAGCTCACCGCCGAAAACCAGATGCAAGAGCTGCTTATCCGTATCGGGCATTTGCCAAAATCTCCTTGTCCAAGCTGATAGTACGCGTCTAGGACGCGCGGGGGGCCGAAGCCTCGTGCGCGGCCTCGGCTTCAGCGATGATGGTCATGGCCGCCGAAGCGAGCCCGGGCGTCGAGGCGATCAGGGCCAGATGGCGCGGTATCGCGCCATTGAAGCGGAGCCGCGCGCCCTCGAGATCGCGCAGCGTTCCGCCTGCTTCCTGCACCAAAAGGTCCACCGCCGCAAGATCCCAGTCATAGGCGCCGGAGCGTGCCGTCGCGACATCGACACGGCCGCAGGCAACCAGCGCGAAACGATAGGCCAGCGACGGCGTGAAGCGGCGCTCGCTCGGGTCCATGCCATGCGCCGCCATCGCCTTCAGATGGCGCGCCGGGCCGGCGATTTTCGCGCCTTCCAGCACCACTCGGTTGCTGACATGGATCGGCTCGCCATTGAGACGGGCGCCCTCGCCGGCCACCGCCTCGAACAGCTCTTGCCGCGCCGGCGCGAACAGAACGGCTGCCACCGTCACCCCATCCTCGACCAGCGCGACCGAGACGCACCAATCCGGATTGCCCTCGATGAAACCGCGCGTGCCGTCGATCGGATCAACGACGAAAAGCCGCTGCCGGACCAACCGGTCGGGCGTATCGATGCTCTCCTCCGACAGCCAGCCATAATCCGGCCGCGCCGTCGTCAGCGTCGCGTGCAGATACTCGTCAACGGCGATATCAGCCTCGGTGACGGGCGAACTGACACCCTTGATCCAGGCCTTGGGATCGCGCTTGAAGAAGGCGAGCCCGATACGCCCCGCCTCGCGCGTCGCCTCGACCAGAAGCGCCAGATCGGCAGCCCAATCCGTGCCCTTGGCGGAAAAGCCTTTAGCGTCCGGCAATCATCATGCCCTCGATCGCCACGGTCGGCGAATTGAAAGCGTAGCGATATTCGAGGTCGTTGGCGACGGTCAGGCGGCGGAACATGTCGCGCATGTTGCCGGCGATGGTGATCTCGCTCACCGCCTCGGCCAGCTTGCCGCCGCGGATGCGATAGCCGCCGGCGCCGCGGCTGTAATCGCCCGTCACGCCATTGGCACCATGGCCGATCAGCTCGGTGACGTAAATTCCCTCGCCGATATCGGCGATCAGCTCTTCCGGCGTCTTCTCGCCGGGCAGCAGGGTCAGGTTCGTGGCGCTCGGATGCGGGTTGCTGCCGCCGCCGACCGCGCGGCCATTGGTTTCGAGGCCGAGCTCGCGCGCCGTGCCGCTGTCAAGGAACCAGCGCTGCAGCACGCCGTCGGTGATCAGGTCGAATGCCTCGGAGGCCACGCCCTCGCCATCGAACGGGCGCGAGGCCAGTCCGCGCACGCGCAGCGGATCGTCGGTGATGCGGATGCCCGGCGCGAAGATCGCCTCGCCCATCGCCTTCTGCAGGAAGCTGGTCTTGCGGGCGATGGAACTGCCGTTGACCGCGCCGGCGAGATGGCCGAGCAGGCTGACGGCGACGCGCGGGTCGTAGACGACGGTGGCGCTGCCGGTCGGCATCTGGGTCGGGTTCAGCCGGCGAACGGCGCGTTCCGCCGCCTTGCGGCCGATCTCGGCCGCGTCCGGCAGGTCGGAGGCGTGGATCTTGGAGGCGCTGTCATAGTCGCGCTCCATGCCCGTCCCCTCGCCGGCAATCGCGGTCGCCGAAATGCCGTGGCGGGAACCCATATAGGCGCCGGTAAAGCCATGCGAGGTCACCAGCACCGCGCCGGAAAGCGACCAGCCGGCCGAGGTGCCACCCGACTTGGCAATACCCGGCACGCCAAGCGCTGCTTCCTCGGCGCGCGTCGCCCGGTCGATCAGATCTTCGACCGAGGGAATGGTGCTATCGAGCAGGTCCAGCTCCGGGAAGGATTTTGCCAGCCTTTCGGCAGGCGCGAGCCCGGCGAAGCGATCTTCCGGCGCCACCTTCGCCATGGCGATGGCGCGAACCGCCAGCTCGTCGGCCGGCGACAGACCGTTGGTCGAAACGCTGGCATGGCGGTTGCCGACGAAGACCCGCAAGGCGAGCTCATCGCCTTCCGAGCGTCCTGTTTCCTCGACCGCGCCATTGCGGATATCGACGGAAAGGCCGATGCGCCGGAACGCGACCGCGTCGGCGGCATCCGCGCCGGCCCGCTTCGCGGCCTCGACGAGCTTGGCGGCGGTTTCGACGAGGCGGGACTGATCAGGCAGCGCGTTCATGGTTCTACTCCGTTGCTCCCTTTAGTAGGGATCGGACGGAGTGCGGACAACCCCGGCGGGACAATCCAACGCGGTTTGCCAACGCGGGCGATCGCTTGCCAAGGCGGGCGATCCGGCAACAGGTGCCGGCAAAGCGCGGCCGCGTCGCGCCGCCGCTTGCTAAGGCCCGGCCCGGCCTTCTATCGTGAATTCCCTCCTATAGAAGCAAGAGAGCCCACGATGTCGGTTGACACGCAAGGAACCGATCTCGTCCAGCTGGTGGCGCTGCTTGGCGCGGCTGTGATCGCGGTTCCCATTTCCAAACGGCTCGGCCTCGGCACGGTGCTCGGCTATCTCGCCGCCGGGCTGGCCATCGGCCCCTATGGCCTAAAACTGTTCACCGATCCGCAGTCGATCCTGCATGTCGCCGAACTCGGCGTCGTGCTGTTCCTGTTCATCATCGGCCTCGAAATGAGACCGTCGCGGCTATGGAGCCTGCGCGGCGAGATTTTCGGGCTTGGCGTGGCGCAGGTCGTGGCCTGTGGGGCGTTGCTGACGGGGCTTGGCGTCGTCGCCGGCTTCCCGCCCACCGTCGCCTTCATCGCCGGCATGGGTTTTGTCCTCTCCTCGACCGCCATCGTCATGCAGATCCTGGAGGAACGCGGCGATACGGCGACGCCGGCCGGCCAGCGCGTCATCTCGATCCTGCTGCTGGAAGACCTCGCCATCGTGCCGCTGCTGGCGGCCGTCGCCCTGCTCGGCTCGCATGGCGCGGCGGCGGACGGTCCGTCGCGCTGGATGTCGATCGTCATCGCCATCGGCTCGCTCGCCGCTTTGATCGCGGCCGGCCGCTGGCTGCTCAATCCGATGTTCCGCGTCCTTGCCAGCGTGCAGGCGCGTGAGGTGATGACGGCGGCGGCGCTGCTGGTCGTGTTCGGGGCTGCGCTCGCCATGCAGATCGGCGGCCTGTCGATGGCGATGGGCGCTTTCCTTGCCGGCGTCCTCCTGTCGGAATCGAGCTTCCGCCACCAGCTGGAAGCCGATATCGAGCCGTTCCGCGGCATCCTGCTCGGCCTGTTCTTCCTCAGCGTCGGCATGTCGCTCGATCTCGGCGTCATCGCCCGCCACTGGCAGACCATCGCGTTTGCCGTCGTCGCCTACATGGTGCTGAAATCGGCGGGCATCTATGTCATCGCGCGCTTGCTGAAGGCGGACCATGCCGAGGCCCTGACGCGCGCGGTCCTGCTGGCGCAGGGCGGCGAATTTGCATTCGTGCTTTATGCGGCGGCGACCGCGTCCGGCATCTTCACCGGCGAGGTCAACGCCATGCTGACCGCCACCGTCATCATCTCGATGGTGCTGACGCCGCTCGGCATGCTGGCGTTGAAATGGGTTCTGCCGAAGCCGACGCCCGAACAGCTCGAAGAAGATTTCAATGGCGCCGGCGGCCGCGTGCTGATGATCGGCTTCGGCCGCTTCGGCCAGATCTCGGCGCAGTTCCTGCTGGCGGAAGGCGTCGACGTGACGGCGATCGATTCCGACGCGGAGATGATCCGGGCGGCCTCGCGATTCGGCTTCAAGGTCTATTTCGGCGATGGGACGCGGCTCGACGTTCTGCGCGCCGCCGGCATCGAGAATTCCCAGATCGTCGCGATCTGCACCGACAAGCCGGAGGTCACGGACAAGATCGTCGAGCTGATCCAGTCGGAATTCCCGTTCGTGCAGCTCTATGTCCGCTCCTATGACCGTGGACATACCCTGCGGCTGCTCAAGAAGGGCGTGAACTACCAGATGCGCGAGACGCTGGAATCCGCCTTCACCTTCGGCGCTGCGGCGCTGGATGGTCTCGGCGTCGCACCGGAGCGGATCGCCGACATTGCGGAAAATCTTCGCACCCGCGACGCGGCGCGTCTGGCCGCCCAGCAGGCCGGCGGCTTGCTGAGCGCCGGGCGCGACCTGTTCGTGACGCAGGCGATCAAGCCGGAACCCGAGCCGTTGACCGTGCCGAAGCGCGAATCGCGCACCCTCAACAAGGAAGCCGAGCCGGCCAAGGCCGAACCGGTCGAATAGCTGCTGAAAAACAAAAAGGGCCGGGAATTTTTCCCGGCCCTTTTTGTTTTGACTCGCCACCTTTTCACCTCTCCCTGAGGGAGAGGTCGGCTCGAAGAGCCGGGTGAGGGTTTAGGGAACTATCCGGTGAGGCCGTAAACCCTCACCCGCCGGCCTGCGGCCGTCGACCTCTCCCTCAGGGAGAGGTGAACGATACTCCCGTACTCAGTTCCCGTACTCAGCTCTCGTGCGGTCCGACGCGAACGACCAGTTCGGTGCCGGTGGTGAAGTACTTCTGCGAGGCGTTCTTCACGTCATCGAGCGTCAGCCCTTCGACGAGGCCGTTGCGCTTGTCGATATAGTCGATGCCGAGATTGTCGAGCTGGATCGCCAGCAACTGGCGGGCGATCTTGGAAGAGCTGTCGAAGCGCAGCGCGTAGGATCCGACCAGGAAGCTCTTGGCCTTGTCCAGTTCCGCCGCTGTCGGGCCGTCCTTGGCAAGCCGGCCCATTTCGGACTTGATCAACGCCACCGTCTCGTCGGCGCGATCCGCACGCGTCGCCGTGCTGCCCATGATACCCGCGGAATGGTTCATCGGCAGCAACATGGTGCCGACCGAATAAGCAAGGCCGCGACGCTCGCGAACCTCTTCATACAGGCGCGACGAGAAGGTGCCGCCGCCCAGAATGTGGTTGGCCACGAAGGTTGCCATGAAATCGGGATCGGTGCGGCGCGGACCGGGACCGCCGAAGCTGATCACGGTCTGCGGGTTCGGCATGTCGATATCCGACTTGCCGCCCTTGGGGACGACGTCGGCGATGGCGACCCGCTCGCCCTTTTCAGGCAAGGGACCGAAGACCTGGTCCAGCATGGCGCCGACGGCCTTGGCGTCGATGGCGCCGACGACCGACACCTTCAGATCGTCGCGGGCAAAGATATGCTGGCGATAGGTCTCGAGATCCTTCGCGGTGATCGCGGCGATCGACTCGACCGTGCCTTCCGGCGGCTGGCCGTAGGGATGGCCGGGAAAGGCCGTGGTGCGGATGGCAGCGCTCGCCACCGATTCCGGGTCCTTCTTCGCCTCGTTGATCGAGATCGAGATCTGGGCGCGGATGCGCTCCAGCGGCTCGGCATCGAAGCGCGGATTCTGCACCGCCTCAGCCAGCATCGAGAAGGCTTCATCCTTGTTCTCGGCCAAGGTCTTCAGCGTGCCGAAGAAATCATCCCGGCCGCTGTCGAACGAGATGCCGATCGAGAGATCGTCCAGCTTGGCCTGGAACGCCTTGCTGTCCAGATCGCCGGCGCCCTCGTCGAGCAGGCCGGAGAGCATGTTGGCGAGGCCGGGCTTGTCGGCCGGGTCCTGCGCGGTGCCGCCGGCAAAGGCGAAGTTCACCGCCACGATCGGCACGGCGTAATCTTCCACGAGCCAGGCTTCGATGCCGCCCGGGCTGACGACGCGCTGGATTTCCATCGCGTAGCTCGCCGGCATGATTGCCATCAGTCCGACAAGGGCGAGGCCGAGCCGCGCCATGTGTTTTGTCATCATGGTTGTTCCTATGACGGTCAGCTGCGGGTTTCGACAGGGGCAGGCAAAAGCGTACCGGTGACGGCACGACGCTTATCGAGATATTTCGCGGCGGCCTGCGCCACGTCGGTCAAGGTGACAGCATCGACCCGGCGCGCCCAATCCTGCACGTCGGACAGCGACTGGCCGGAAATCATCGCCGAGCCAAAGAGGCGAGCGAGCGACGACTGGCTATCCTGGCTGTAGATCGTCGAGGCGCGGGTGCGCTTCTTGGCAAGGGCCAGTTCCTCGGCCGTGATGCCATGTTCGCGGACTTCCGCAATGACGGCATCGACCGCCGCGCTCAGCTTGTCGAGCGAAACGTCGCCGCGCGGCATGGCGTAGAAGCCGAGCCGGCCATAGTCGAGACCGTTGCCCGAGTAGTAGGAGCCGGCGCTGCCGGCGATGCCCTGCTCGACGACGAGCGAGCGATAGAGCCGGCTGGTGGGGCCGCTGCCCAGAATATCGGCGAGGATATCCAGCGCCTCGGCCTCGGCCGGCTTGGCCGAAACGTAGGACGGCACCAGATAGCTCTGGCTCCAGGACGGCTGGCTCACGCGCTGGTCGCGCAGGACGAGCGAGCGCTCGGCCAGCGGATCGGGCTCCTTCGGACGGTTGCGAACGCCCGGCTCGGCGCGGCGCGGCAGCTTGCCATAGGTGTTCTCGGCGAGCTTCTTGACCTCGTCCGCCGTGACATCGCCGGCGACGACCAGGATCGCGTTATTCGGCGTGTAGTAGCGCTCATACTGGGAGACGGCGTCCTCGCGCGTCAGCCCGGCCATCTCGTGCTCCCAACCGATGATCGGGATGCCGTAGGGATGGTTCTGGTACAGGGCGGCGTCCATCGCCTCGCTGAGCTGCGCGGCCGGATTGTTGTCCGTGCGCATGCGACGCTCTTCGAGGATGACATCGCGCTCCGGCAGCACGACCGCGTCGGTCAGCTGCAGCCCTTCCATGCGATCGGCCTCATAGCCCATCACCATGCCGAGCTGTTCCTTGGCCACCGTCTGGAAATAGGCGGTCGCGTCGGCCGTCGTGAAGGCATTCTCGACGCCGCCGACTTCGGAAACCTTGGCGGAGAATTCGCCGGCCGGGTGGTTCTTGGTTCCCTTGAACATCAGGTGCTCGAGGAAATGCGCCACGCCGGACTTGCCGGCCGGATCGTCGGCCGCGCCGATCTTGTACCAGGCCATGTGCGTGACGATCGGGGCACGGTGATCGGGGATCACCACGACGGTCATGCCATTGGAAAGCTGGAACGTGCTCGCATCCGGCGCGATGCGCGGGATCTGGCTGGCTTCGGCTTTTTTGACATCTGCCTTGCTGGCAGGTTCCTGGCTGATTTCGGCCTTGGCCGGAACCGCGGGCTTGTCCTCGGCAAAAGCCGGGGCTGCCATGCCGATCGCGACGGCGATGAACACGGCGGCTGGCGCGCGCTTCCGCGCGGCCAGACCAGTCTGGTAGATGGAGGCCATTGACCCTCGATTTGCTCGGCGTGCCACTCGAGGATCAGGCTTATGCGGCAGCTGTGGCTAGAATGCGACTTTAATGTCGCATTCAAACATTAAATTTCAGAAAGATTAATTGGCTCTCGCCCGCCTGGCGGGTTTCGAGCCGCTCAAGCCCAGGAATCTCGCCAATCTGGGCCTTCGCTTCTTCCTCAAGCACGACAAGCGCGCCGGGCGCCAACCAGCCGCCCTCGACGGCCGATTGCAGCGCCGCCTCGCCGAGGCCCCTGCCATAGGGCGGATCCGCGAAGACGAGCTGGAATGGATCGACCGTGCCGGCGGGGCCGAGCTTGGTCGCATCGCGACGCAGCAGCTTGGTCCGGCCCGTCAGCCCGAACGCCTCGACATTATCGCGGATCAGACCGCGCGCCTCGACGCCCTCCTCGACGAAGATCGCATAGCGCGCCCCTCGCGAGATGGCTTCGAGGCCGAGCGCTCCGGTGCCGGCGAAGAGATCCAGCACACGCGCATCGACGACGACGTCGTCATACGCGTGCGCCAGCACGTTGAAGAGGCTTTCGCGCAGTCGGTCGGCAGTGGGCCTTATCGTCTGCGTACGCGGAGCCGCGAGTGCGCGGCCCCGAAACTCACCGGCGACGATCCGCACGACCGGCTCCACCTGACCTGCCACCCGCACCGCCCGAACCGGACGGCTTACCGCCGCCGCCCGAAGGCTTGCCGCCCGGACGTCCGCCACGATGCTTGTCGCCATCCGGATTGCGGCCCGTTACCGGGCGCTTGTCGAACGAACGACCCATCTTGGGACCGCCCTTGCCGGCACCGCTCTTGCCGCCGGAACCGGGACGTCCGCCGCTCTTGACGATGCCGCCACGCGGACCGCGCGCCGGCTTTTCGCCATCGAGATTGCGACCGACAGGACGCGCCGGACGCAAACCGCCTTCGAAGCGGCGACCATCCTGGAACTCGCGCTTGTCGCCGCCCTCGGCGACGCCTTCGCCACGGCCCCTGCCCCGGGCGGCGCCACGATGCGAAGCCCTCGACGGTGCCTCCGTCTCGGTCGGACGCTCGCCACGGCCACGACGGCCCTCGGCTGGGCGTTCGCCACGCGGTGCACGACCTTCGAACGAACGCTCTTCACGCGGCGCACGGCCCTCGGGACGCTCGCCACGAGGCGGACTACCGTCGAACGTGCGCTCGCCGCGCGGGGCTCGCGCCTCGGAGCGATCTCCACGCGGAGGCCGTCCCTCGAACGAACGTTCTGCACGCGGAGCCCGGCCCTCGGGACGCTCACCACGGGGGGCACGCCCCTCAAACGGACGTTCACTACGCGGGGCGCGGCCCTCAGTCGGACGCTCGCCACGCGGAGCACGGCCTTCAGCCGAACGCTCGCCGCGTGCGGGGCGGCCTTCAGACGAGCGCCCGCCACGCGGCGGCGCACCCGAACGACCTTCGCGGCGCATGCCAGTCTCCGACTCTTCACTTTGGCGCTTGTCGATGCGCACGGGACGTTCGCCGGTGGGACGGACCTGCGCCAGCGGCTTGATCGGCCCCCGGCTGATGATCCTGCCGCCGGCCTTGCGCGTCTTGCGACGGGCAGCTTCCGCTTCTTCGCGCAGCGGCGCGTCGAAATCGGCGCCGGCCTCCAGCGCCAGCTTGTCGCCGAGCTGGTCGCGCAGAACGCGGCCCTTGATCTCGACGGCTTCGCCCTCGGGCAGATCGCCGAGCTGGAAAGGACCGTAGGAAATGCGGATCAGGCGGTTCACGTCGAGACCGATGCTCGACAGAACCTTCTTCACTTCGCGGTTCTTGCCTTCGCGCAGGCCGATCGTCGCCCAGATATTGGAGCCCTGGACGCGGTCGAGAATGCCTTCGATGGCGCCATACATGACGCCTTCGATCGACACGCCGTCCTTCAGCTTGTCGAGATCGGGCTGCAGGATGTCGCCCCAGGCGCGGACGCGGTAGCGACGCATCCAGCCGGTCGAGGGCAATTCCAGCACGCGGGCCAGGCCGCCATCATTGGTGAGGAGCAGCAGCCCCTCGGTGTTGATGTCGAGACGGCCGATCGCGATGACGCGCGGCAGGGTGTCCGGCAGGGCGTCGAAGACCGTCGGACGGCCCTCGGGATCGTGCGCTGTCGTCACCAGGCCCTTCGGCTTGTGGTAGAGCCACAGCCGCGTCCGTTCCTTGGTGGGAAGCGGCTCGTCATCGACCGTGACACGGTCGTGCGGGCCGACATTCACAGCCGGGCTGGTCAGGACGGTGCCATTGATGGCAACGCGTCCCTCTTCGATCAGTCTTTCAGCGTCCCGGCGCGAGCAGAGTCCGGCGCGTGCCAAAACCTTGGCAATGCGGTCGTCCTGTGCGTCGTCTTGCGCGGGGCTGTCCTTCGTGCGTTTCTGCGGCGGCTTCATCTATCCATCCTTGAAACGGTTCCTTAGAGCATTTTGCAGCCGGGTGGATACGGCTACGAGCAAACAAAATGCGACATGATGAAAATGGTAGGTCAATTCGGGCGATGCGAGCGGAAATCACGGGCGCCGGCACCAATTTCATGCAACTCGCCCTCGACGAGGCACGCAAGGCGGCAGCCCGCGGCGAGGTGCCGATCGGCGCGGTGATCGTGCGCGACGGCGTTGTGCTGGCGGCCGATGGCAACCGCACGCTGGAGCTGAACGACCCGACCGCCCACGCCGAGACGCTGGCGATCCGCACCGCCTGCGCAAAGCTGCAATCGCAGCGCCTGCCGGAATGCGATCTCTATGTGACGCTGGAGCCCTGTCCCATGTGCGCGGCGGCGATTTCATTCGCCCGCGTGCGCCGGCTCTATTACGCAGCGCCCGATCCCAAGGGCGGCGCGGTCGAGAGTGGCGTGCGCCTCTACAGCCAGCCGACCTGCCACCACGCCCCCGACGTCTATGGCGGCATCGCGGAGAGCGAAGCGGCCGAGATGCTGCGGTCGTTTTTTCGCGAGCGGCGATAGGTGACGCAGGGATAGCGACGCTTCTAGTTTCCTGACAGTATGGCAGGCATAGGGGGGCGAGCCTCAGGTTACGGAGGAAAACCGTGCTCGCCAAGGAACTCAGCGTCCGGCTGACCAGCTGGATGCCCAACGACTATTCCGAAGCCCGGGACCATGATCACGAACTGGAGTGGTATCTCTGGTTCGAGGGTCGGGAAGCCTATCGCCTGTTCGACTATGGCCCGAGCGACCTGATCCCGGCGCATGGCTATTTCGGCGACCAGATCCAGCCGATGATCTATCCGCGCGTCGTCAACAACCGCTTCAAGGTGCGGCTGGTGGCGATCGAACGCGACGGTCCGCAATGGCTGGACCCGGACGACCGGGCGAAGGACGAGTTCACGATCGATCTCGACCAGGTCGGCCCTTATTCGACCTGGACCATCGTCGCCAAGGGCGCGGACACCGACCTCAACGTCCAGGTCTCGTTCGACATCCTCTCAGTCGCCTATGTCAACGCGCCGGAGATACCGAAGCCTGGCGATCCCGGTATCGACGACACCACCAACTTCCCTTTTCCCTGGTACTCCGAGATCAAGGTGTTCGAGCACGATCACGGCCTGGGACGGCAAAGCCGCCTCGACCTGACCGCGAACCGGCGCGTTTCGCGGCGGGAGCTCTGGGCCATGCCCTTCGGCAGTCCAGGAACGCTCAAGCGTTCGGTGCAGGACACCTATCGGTTCGGAGTCGCCGACATAGGCATCGCCAACGACACGATGAGCAGCCTCTATCTGCCGAAGCTCGCCAACGGCCGATATTCCATCACCGTCTACAACCATGATTTCGGCGATGCGCGCTTTGCGCAGAGTGAGAAGCGCACATTGAGTTCGCCGGGGCTCTACAAGCTGTCCGACTTCGGCCTTGGCGACCGGGTATCGGCCGTCGAGGTCGTCCACACCTACCCGAAGACCTCACCCTCCCCGCCGCCGGCCTAGCGGCTCGCGTCTGTCGGCAAGCGCCAAACGAAAAAGGGCGCGGCTTGCGCCGCGCCCTTTCCGTTGTTCTGAGGGTAGGACTTCTTAGAAGTCCATGCCGCCCATGCCGCCGCCCGGAGGCATCGAGGGCATGCCCGAGTCCTTCTTAGGCTTGTCGGCGATCAGCGCCTCGGTCGTGACGATCAGCGAGGATACGGAAGCCGCATCCTGCAGAGCCGTACGGACAACCTTGGTCGGATCGATGATGCCGGCAGCGACGAGATCGACATAGGTCTCGGTCTGAGCGTCAAAGCCGAACGAGTCGCCCTTGCCTTCGAGAACCTTCGACACGACGATCGAGCCTTCAACGCCGGAATTCTCGGCGATCTGACGGATCGGAGCTTCAAGCGCGCGGAGCACGATCTTGATGCCTGCCATGATGTCCGGATTGTCGGACTTCAGCTTCTCGACAGCCTTCTTGGCGCGCAGGAGAGCCGTGCCGCCGCCCGGGACGATGCCTTCTTCGACAGCAGCGCGGGTTGCGTTCAGTGCGTCGTCGACGCGGTCCTTGCGCTCCTTGACTTCGACTTCCGTCGCGCCGCCGACGCGGATGACCGCGACGCCGCCTGCGAGCTTGGCGAGACGCTCCTGGAGCTTCTCCTTGTCGTAGTCCGAAGTCGTCTCTTCGATCTGAGCCTTGATCTGGTTGACGCGGGCTTCGATCTCTTTCTTCTTGCCGTTGCCGTCAACGATGGTCGTGTTCTCCTTGGAGATCGTGACCTTCTTGGCGCGGCCGAGCTGAGCGAGCGTGACGTTCTCGAGCTTGATGCCGAGATCTTCCGAGATCACCTGGCCAGCGGTCAGGACAGCGATGTCCTCGAGCATGGCCTTGCGGCGATCGCCGAAGCCCGGAGCCTTGACGGCTGCGACCTTGAGGCCGCCACGGAGCTTGTTGACGACGAGCGTGGCCAGAGCCTCGCCTTCGACGTCTTCCGAGATGATCAGGAGCGGCTTGCCCGACTGGACGACAGCTTCCAGGACCGGAAGGATCGCCTGCAGGTTGCCCAGCTTCTTCTCGTGCAGGAGGATGTAGGGGTCCTCGAGCTCAGCCACCATCTTCTCAGCGTTGGTGACGAAGTACGGCGACAGGTAGCCGCGGTCGAACTGCATGCCTTCGACGACTTCGAGCTCGGTCTCGGCGGTCTTGGCTTCCTCGACGGTGATGACACCCTCGTTGCCGACCTTCTGCATCGCCGAAGCGATCATCTGGCCGATTTCCTTCTCGCCATTGGCGGAGATGGTGCCGACCTGAGCGACTTCCTCAGAGGTCTTGATCTTCTTCGAACGGGCGACGAGATCCTTGACGGCCTCGGCAACGGCGAGATCGATGCCGCGCTTCAGATCCATCGGGTTCATGCCGGCGGCAACGAACTTGGCGCCTTCCTTGACGATCGCCTGAGCGAGAACCGTCGCAGTGGTGGTGCCGTCGCCGGCCTTGTCGTTGGTCTTGGAAGCGACTTCACGAACCAGCTGTGCGCCGAGGTTCTCGAAACGATCCTCGAGCTCGATCTCCTTGGCGACGGAAACGCCGTCCTTGGTGATGCGCGGTGCGCCGAACGACTTCTCGATAACGACGTTACGACCCTTGGGGCCGAGCGTTACCTTGACGGCGTTTGCGAGGATGTCGACGCCGCGCAGCATCTTTTCACGCGCGTCGGCGGAGAACTTTACTTCTTTAGCAGCCATTGAATAGCTCCATTCCAGTTGGTGACGGACAAAAGAAAAACGCGTCTAAGGGGAGACCCCTGCGCGTCTTACTTGCCAGCCTTGCCGGTGATAACGCCGAGGATGTCCGACTCCTTCATGATGAGGAGCTCTTCACCGTCGATCTTGACTTCCGTGCCCGACCACTTGCCGAACAGGATACGGTCGCCGGCCTTGACGTCGAGAGCGACGATCTTGCCTGCGTCGTCACGGACGCCGGTGCCAACTGCAACGACTTCGCCTTCTTGCGGCTTTTCCTTGACGGTGTCGGGGATGATGATGCCGCCGGCGGTCTTCTCTTCCGACGCAACGCGACGGACGACGACGCGGTCATGCAGAGGACGGAATGCCATGTTTGATCTCTCCTCGCGTGCAAAGCGATCCGGTTCGGATCGCCCGCTAATGTGGGCGCATTAGCACTCACCGAGGCGAGTGCTAGCAACGACACGGATCTAGGAGCCGGGGTCTGGATTGTCAAGGAGACGGCATCGCCGCCAATGGCACTTTTTTCGCCCGTGACCGATCGAGGTAGATCGGATCAGGCCCATTCCGAACTGGGCGTCTCGCGGCCAAGTGCGTCGACCGCCTGTTCAAGCCGCTGCACGAAGCCTTCGCCCGCGCCGATCATCGGCTCGCCAATCACCACATCGCAGAAGAATGGGACAGGAAGATGGTCGCCCTTCGGCAGCACCTTGCCGAAGCCGCGCAAAAAGACCGGCAGTACCGGAATGTTGGGGCGTCGACGGGCAATATGCGCAACGCCGCGTTTGAACGCCTGGCGCATTTCTGGCTCGCCGCGTGACCCTTCCGGAAAGAAAATCAGGATATCGCCCGAATCGAGCGCGGCCAGCGCGTCAGCCAGCGGATCGGTCCCGCCTCGGCCGCTGCTGCGCTCGATCGGCAGAATCCCGATCAGGTCGACAGCGAACCATTTGAGCAGGCGATTTTTCAGGAAGTAATCCGCCGCCGCGACGGCGCGCACCTTGCGGAGCTTGGCGAGCGGAAACAGCGACATCAGCGCCAGCGTGTCGAGATGGCTGTTGTGATTAGCCGCGATGATCACCGGCCCGTCCTTGGGCAGGCGTTCGCGATGGCGCACCGACAGCCCGATCGCGACCAGCAGGAAGGGCCGCACCAGCACGGCGAAGAACAACAGGCGCAGGAGATCACGGGCGGTCATGCGCAGCCTTCAGAAATAGAAATAACGGACGGCGTGGAAGAAGACCGGCGCGGTGAACACCAGGCTGTCGATGCGGTCGAGGATGCCGCCATGGCCGGGCAGGATGGTGCCGGTATCCTTGATGCCGAGGTCGCGCTTCACGGCCGACATGACGATGTCGCCGAAGAAACCGGCGGTCGCCAGCAGCGCGCCGATCGCCGCGGCCTGCGGCAGGCCGATCGGCGTCAGCAGAGGCGCCAGAGCCATGGAGAGCAGCGTCGTCGCGATCAGCCCGCCGACAAAACCCTCGACGGTCTTGTTGGGCGAAACTTTTGGCGTGATCTTGCGCTTGCCGAAACGACGGCCGGCCAGGAACTGGGCGACGTCGTTGAACTCGGTCGCGATCAGAAGAAAGATCAGCAGCCCCGGCCCCATGCCGGACGGCGCGCCGGGAGGCGGCAGGGCCAGCAGATAGGCGGCATGACCGATCGAGAAGACCGTGATCATCAGCCCCCAGTGCAGCGTGCCGGCCGCCTTCAGGAAGCCCTGCGTCTCGCCGCGCAGCACCATGGCCGCCGGCATGATCAGGAACATGTAGACGGGCACGAAGATCACGAACATGCCGTACCAGCCGATGCCGACCCAATAATACTGGATCGGCACGGCGAGATAGGCGACCAGCAGCACGACGCGGTCGGCCTTCCGGGTCGGGATGATCGTCAGATATTCCTTGAGCGCCAGATAGCTGACGAAGCCGAACAGCACGGTCATCGCGATGCGGCCGAGCGCCAGCGCGCCCACCAGCAACGCCACCATTACCCACCAGCTGCCGATGCGGGCACGAAGCTCACGATGCTTTTCAAGGGCCTTGGGATCCGCGCCGGAGGGCTCCGGCCGCGACCAGACCAGCGCGGTGGCGACAGCGAGGCCAAGCACGACCAGCGCCAGGGTTACGACATTCGCGCCGGACCAGCCAAACAGGGTGAAGGAGAATAGCTCGTCCATGATCAACCGCCTGCCAATGCGCGCCGGGCGCGGTTCACTGCCGTCCAGAGCGCGAGCAGCGCCAGCAGGCCGAAGATCCAGTCGATCCAGCTGCCGCCCGGCACGCCGACGGCGATCAGGAAGGCCAGCAGTCCGATCGCGCTAGCGCGGTCGGACTTGCCCATCGGGCCGTCATAGCGCCGGGTAGCGCCAATCGTCGGGCCGAGCACGCCGACGAACTCTGTCAGGATCGCCACGACGACGAAGAGCACGATCGGCCAGCCATTGGCGCCAAAGGGCGCCAATGCCGGCACCAGCGCCAGATAGAGTGCGGCGTCGGAAACCACGTCGCCGACCTCGTTCAGGATCGCGCCCAACCGGCTCTTCTGGTCATGCTCTCGGGCGATCATGCCGTCTATGGCGTTCAGCGCCATGCGGACGAACAGAAGCAGCGGCAGCAACAGCAGACTGAGCCGGCAGCCGGCCAGCGCCCAGAGCGCGAGGCCGGTCGCCACGCTCGCAACCGTGGCCGCGATGGTCACCTGGTTCGCGGTGACGCCGCGGGAAACAAGAGCGCGGGTCAACGGGCGCAGCAGCGCTTGGAAGCGCGGCTTCAGATCATAGACGGAGGTCATTCAAAGCGCCGCACAGGAGGAGAGATCGTTGGACGTCGGTCCAGCGTTCCGCCTTCATGCGCCCAACCGAACCGGCAAGGCTATGAAACCGATCACAGGAAGACGCCCTGCGTTCAGCCGGCAATCGAAAACGGCAGCTCGACAGGCGCCGAACGTCCCGTCGCGACATCGGTGACGGTGAGAACCAGCACATAATCGCCCGGCTTCAGCGCCGGCAGCGGAGCACCAACGGTGATCTGGAATTCGCGATTCTTGTTGCGGCCGATCTTTTCGAACAGCGCAGGCGCCGACGATTTCGTCAGGATCTGGCCGCCGGCATTGCGGATCTCGATTTCTGCCGAGAAGGCGATCTTGTAGCCATCCGCAACTTCGGTCCAGCCAAAGCCCTGCGGCTCGACATAGACCTGCACCGGGCTCGACGGAGCGAAGCTGGTCCCTTCATGCGGAACATAATCGCCAAAGCCCTTGGCCTCGACGACGAAGCGCGCATTCTTCAGCGTCAGCGGAGCTGCCTTCCAGAAGGCTTCAACGGCACCATCGAGCGCCGACTGGGCCTCGGCTGCCTTGCCCGCCTGAAGCAGCGTTTCCGCTTCGCCAGCCTTGTCGGCGACGTCGCCTGCGATCGCTGCGCCAGAAGCCGCGCAAAACAGCGCGGCCGCCACTGCAATCCCGGAAACCCGGGACGCCCAGTCCTTCATGACTTTCCCCTCGTCTCGGACGCAGCCAAGCGCCCGCACACCCTCATTTCGGGCGAACATGCCGTTCCGCGACGTTGCGCGCAAGGCCCCCGGCAAAACAGGATTAATTCGGGTGGCCAAGGGCTTATGCCGTGCGGCGCTCCAGCCAGGCCTGGCGCTTGCGATAAATGGTCGAGGGACTGATCTCGAGCGCTGCCGCGGCGCGCGCGATATTGCCGCCATGGGCCACGACGGCGCACTCGATGATCGAGCGCTCCTGCTCCCAGAACGGCGCGACAATGTTCGTTGCCGCACGCGCTTCCACGGCGGCAAAGTCGTTGGAAACGGCCATTGCGCCGCGCCGGATCGTCGGCGGCAGCATGGCGACGGTGACTTCATCGCCCTGGTGCAACACGACCATGCGGCGGATCGCGTTCTGCAATTCGCGGACATTGCCGGGCCAGGAATGGCGCATCAGCATCGACGCTGCTTCGGCGTCGAAACCGCGAAATCCGCGTGCTTCTTCGGCGGTGTAGCGGGAGAGAAAAGCCGAGGCGAGCGGCAGGATATCTTCCGGACGCTCGCGCAGCGCCGGCAACTGGATCGGCAGCACGTGCAGCCGATAGAACAGATCCTCGCGGAATCGACCGGCGGCGATCTCGACAAACGGGTCGCGATGGGTGGCGCAGACGATGCGCACGTCGACCCGACGCGTCGTGACGTCGCCGACACGCTGGACCGTGCCGCTCTGGATGAAGCGCAGCAGTTTCGCCTGCAGGCCAAGATCCATCTCGCCGATCTCGTCGAGGAACAGCGTGCCGCCATCGGCAAGCTCGGCAGCGCCCAGCCGCGTCTCGGTCGCGCCGGTGAAGGCGCCCCGGACATGGCCGAAGATCTCGCTCTCCATCAGATCCTTCGGGATCGCGCTGCAATTGATCGCCACGAAGGGACGTCCGACCCGGCCGGAACGCGTATGGATTGCCTCGGCGCAGAGTTCCTTGCCAGTGCCGCTCTCGCCGGTGACGAAGACCGGCGCCCTGGACGGGGCGATGCGGCTGATCTGGTCGTAGACGACGGCCATCGCGGCCGAACGGCCGATGAAGCCTTCGAAGTCTTCGCGCGGCATGGACGGCGTGGTCGCCATGGGCTGCGGCTGTTCGATTAATTTCGGTTCGAGCGGCGCACTTTCCAACGGCTTGGCTGTCGGAGGCTGGGCTGTCTGCGGCTTGGCCGTCGGCCATTGCGCGATCGCGGCGTCGAGACGGTCGAGCAGCGCGGCGGCGCCAAACGGCTTGGGCAGGAAATCGATCGCACCGGCGCGCATCGCCGCCACGGCCGCATGCACCGAGCCGCGCGCGCTCATCGCGATCACGGTCGAGTCATGGCCGGAGAAGCTGCCGAGTTCGCCAACGCCGCCGACGGTCTCGAGATCCGCGACGATGATCGAATGCGGGTGGCCGGCCAGGCATTCGATCGCCTCGGCCTTGGTCGCAAACGCGATCGGCGCGAAACGGAGCCCCGCCTGCGCCACCAGATGCGCGGAAACGGTCCGCCGCTGCACCGGATCGGCATCCACGATCAGAACCTGAACGAGCTCTTGCGAGCCGCCAACGAAACCCATGCCTGGAAGACCCCTCTTCCGCCGCGAAACATTTTTCGCAACAAGGGTAACCATCTCAGAACAGGGTAAACAAAACGTTCCGAAACACCCGCCAATCGCGTGAAACGACAGCGTAATTTCAGCTGCCCAGGCCGGCCTGCCTGCCGGCGGCGACCAGTTTGTCGACCACGTCGCGATTGGGAACCAGGCGGATCAGCACGCTTGCCGGATCCGCGGCCATGGCCGGAAAACGGGTGCGGATGCCGGCGAGCGCCGCCTCCCGGTCGCCGGGCGCCGAGGCCACCATCTCCAGATACGCCGCGAGCGGGTGGGCTGGAAGGTTGACGCGGCTCATCAGCGTGCGGATCTGGTCGGCCTTTCCCGCCTGAAACGCGGCCAGTCCCAGATAGAGATCGTACCAGGGCGGATAGGCCGTGTTGTGGCTTGCCGCTTCCTCGATCAACTGCTGGCCGAGCTGATAGCGCCCGGCGGCGATCAGCACGAGGCCCTGCGAGGCGCGGATGTCGGTATCGAGCGGATTGAGCGTTATCGCGGCGTTGCCCGCCTGGATGGCGCGCTCGATCTCGCCGGTGGCGTAGTAGGTGTATTGCAACGACTGCATCGCCCGCGCGCTGGTCGGCGCAAGCTGGACGCCGAGCGCCGATGCCTTGACCGCGCGATCCAGGGCGGAGCTTCCTGGTTCCGGATTGAAGCCGAATAACGCTTCCGTCACATAGATATTGGTCAATTGCGCATAGGCCAGCGCATAGGCCGGATAGCGCTGCGTCAGCGCCACCAGGCAGGTCTTCTGCTCGGCATGCACCTCCGGCGTAAAGCTCCTCCAGTAGTTGAAGGTCCGGAGCATGCAGGGAAACCCGTCATCCGGCAGATCGGTCCTGGAAAGGCGGTCGGAGAGCACGACGCCGTAGGGCTGCGCAATGGCCGTCGCGATCTCGCCCTTCAACTCGCTGATGGTCACGGACGGGCGGATCGGATTGCGCGGCAAGGTCGTCTGTTGCGACCAGATCACCCGACCGGAGGCCCGATCCGTCAGCAAGGTCGAGGCGGAGATCCCGGTCGAGCCGGCCGAGAGCGTGCCACTGACGAGATACTCGGCCTCGCCATCCATGCGCGTCACCACCGTGACCTCGTCGAAGCGGGAGATCGCCGTCGCCAGCATGGTTGAGAACTGCCGCCCGGTGACGCCGACGGCTGCCTCGTCGGCCACAGCGAACGGAGCCACGAAAATGCGCGGAGCGACCGGCTTCGTCGCCGCCGCGACCGGGCGCTCCGGCGTGGCCGGCAAAGCTGCGCGCTGCCCCGAATAATGCGAGCCGATGGCGCTCAGGCCCATGATGATCGCCACGACGGCAAGGGCGCCACCGATCCGGATCCACCACAGCGCCGCGACTCCACTCGGCAACTCGCTCACCGGTGGCCCCTCGTCGCCGGCATCGTCCCCGGCCGCGCCAACATCCTCCCCGGCCTCCGGGAGAACCTCCGTCAGCTGAAAGCGAGGAACATAGCTGCCGCGCGGCATGGTGATCCGGATCGGCGCGTGGGCCCCATCCGCCTGATAATAGGCATCGAGCGCCTTGCGCAGCCGGCCCGCCTCGACGCGCACGATCGGGTCGGAGGCCGGGTCGAAGGTTTCGGGCCGCCCGAGCGCTTCGGTCGCGATCGAATAGGCCTTGATCCGGTCGGCCTCCCCCGCCAGCGACTTCTCGACGACATAGGCAAGGAAGGCGCTCAGCTGGCGCGAGGCGACGAACGGCGCGGATTCCTGAATCCGCGACAGCGCCTCGCGGACGACCTCCGGCTCGACGGCGGCTTCGCACTCGTCCTGCGGGGCGTCCGGATCGGTCCTTTCGCCCATTTAGATGCCAACGCCCGCTTTGCGCAGCGCTTCCTCTAGGCGGTCCGTATAGGGCGATGGCGGAAACTGCCGACGCAGCGCAGCCGGCAAGTCGCTGGAGAACAGCGGCATCAGGGCGTAGAGCGCCTTCACGGCAACCTCCCGGGCGGCCGTCTCGCCGGTCGCATCATAGGCCAGCACCCGGGCAATCGCTCCATAAGGAAGCAGCGAAGCATCGGCCATCACGGCGCCGGACACCGGAACGGCCCCGGTCGGCTTGCCGACACGGGCAAGAAACTCGAGCGAATCGTAGAAGGAGATATGCGCCGGGTCGAGCCGGCGCGCCGCCTCCGATTGCTGCAACGCCTGGTCCGGATAGTCGGAGGCGACCAGCGCGAGCACATATTGCAACCGTGCAAGCGGATCATAGGGATTGGCGGTAATGGCCCGGAGGCCGATATTGCGCGCCGCTTCCAGATCGTCCTTGCCGAAGGCGACGGCGGCGACCGCGGTCATGGCGCGCACATTGGTCGGTTCGAGCTCCAGCGCGCGGCGCGCCAGTTCATCCGCCGCTTTCAGCGACGCCCGTGCCGTGGGGGTATCCGGCTCCAGACGATATCCTTCCATTCGGAGCAGCGCGCGCGAGGCCCATGCCGTGGCGAAGGTCGGATGCTGCTCGATCATCTCGCGAAGACAGGCATCGATACGCTCCCAGCTTCCATCGTCGATGCGGTGCAATTGCAGCTGAGCGTCGATGAGGCAATCATAGCCCTGCATATCGGCCGCCCTGTCGTCGCGATGCGAGACATACTGCGCAATTGCGCCGAACTGCGGGGCGATCGCCGTCGTCGCCAAAGCCACGACCCGGTCGGTGCCGCCACGCGACATCAGTTCGGCAACGGGCATGTCGAGCGAGCCGCTCCACAGGACCTCGGCCGATCGCGTCGACAACAACCGGATGGCAACGGAACTCTTGAGATCCGCGACCTCGATATCGCCCTCGATCCGAAAATCGGCCGGCTGGCCTTCCTGCGCGAGCACGCGCAGTTCGGGGAAGCGGGCAAGCGCCACCGTCAGGCTGGATTCAAGATCGTCGCTTCGATCCGCCATCTGGCCCGAACCGACCACGTCGAACGGAAAAACCTCGACGCTTGGCAGATAGGGGCTTGTCGCCTTTGGCACGGGCAGAATGCCGGCCTTGACCGATGCGACGCCGCCCACCTCGACAGGCAGGTCACCCGGCGCCGGCGCGGGGGGGCGGAAAGCCAGGAGCAGCCCAATGGCGAAAGCCGTCAGGACAAGGCCGATGACGGCAACCATCGGCCAGGGCCTGCGCGAAACGGGTTGGACGGCCCCCGGCTCAGACGTAGCGGCAGGTTCGAGCGCGGAAGGGACCGGAGACGAGGGCGCCAGCACGAGGCGGCCAAAATGCGGCACGTAGGATCCGCGCTCGACAAACACGCGCACCGGAGCTTCGGCGCCGCTGTTCTCGTAATAGGCCGCCAGCGTTCGGCGCAAACGGTTGGCCTCGACCCGAACGATCGGATCGCGCTGGGAATCATAGCCTTCCGGTCGGCCCAGAACGACGGTGCCGATGGTCTGGCCCTTGAGCAGGTGTTCGTTGCCCGCGAGATGGGCCTCGACGATGTAGGACAGGAAGGCACAGAGCTGGGGCGATGCGACGAATTCGTCGCTCGTCAGGATTTTTTCCAGTGCGGCGCGAACCTCGGCAGAGGTAATCGAAGCAAGACCGAATGCGGACCCTGTGTCGGGCTGCATGAAGTTCAAGTCCGTTCCCTATCTCCTGCCCAAGTTGACCTGGCACCCGCGGATCGCAACGGGAGAATACCGGCCTCTCGGTTGGGGCCGGTCAACTTGCGAGACTTTGCTCGCCCAAGCATCAATCCACATGGCGCGACAACCAGGGGGCGAAAAAACAGGAGCGACGTCCAAGGCGCGCCCCGAAGATCATCCTTTTGGGTAGCATGGACCATCGACGAGCCGAATGGAGAAAACGGACATTCCCCGCATTTCGCCCCTTCGGACCATGGCCAACCCACGCTGATTTCTTGGCGAGATCAAGGCCAAAAGACTCAAAAAGCCGCTTCACCTGCCGATACGGCATCCGCCACGGAATGTCAGCTGGCGAAAATCGCTGGCTCGGTCGGCTTGGAGCTGCAAAAGCATGCGGCGACGCATCATTCCGATTTGCTGAGCTTGACCCTTGCGAAAGGAAGCAATACGCCCCGCTCATGACCAATACGACCTCGCCCATCGCCGTCTCCGGCCTGTCGGAGCTCGCCCCCCAATATCGCGCCGTTCTCTGCGATGTCTGGGGAGTCATCCACAATGGCGTGCAGTCGTTTCCGCGCGCCGCCGATGCGCTGGCGCGCTATCGCGCGCAGGGCGGCATCGTCGTGCTGATCACCAACGCGCCGCGCACCAGCCATTTCATCGTCGAGCAGATGGGGACGCTGGGCGTCAACCCGGACAGCTACGACGCCATCGTCACCTCGGGCGATGTCACGCGCGGCCTGCTAGCGGAACGCGGCGCTGCCAAGACATTCCATGTCGGCAACGAGCGCGAAAAGACCCTCTATGACGGGTTGGAGCTGCAACTGGTCGGCGAGGATGAAGCCGAGCTGATCTCCTGCACCGGGCTTTTTAACGACACGGTCGAAACGCCGGACGATTATGTCGACAACTTCGCAAACTGGCGTCGACGCGACCTGCCGATGATCTGCGCCAATCCGGATATCATCGTCGAGCGCGGCGACCGGTTCGTATGGTGCGCCGGCGCGCTCGCGGAGCGATATACGGCGCTCGGCGGTACGAGCTTCGTTGCCGGCAAGCCAAACGCCCCGATCTACGAAGCCGCGCTGAAGAAGGTCGCCGCGATCCAGGGCAGCCCGATCGCCAAGGGTGACGTGATCGCCGTCGGCGACGGCGCGCCGACGGATCTTCTGGGCGCTTGCCGCCAGGATCTCGACGTTCTCTTCGTCACCGGCGGCATTCATGCGGCCGGCTTCGGCCCGCCCGAAACGCCGGAAGCCGCCGCCGTTCATCGCTTCCTGGCCGAGAAGGAACTTGGCGCGCGGGCATTTATCCCGCATCTGGCCTGGTAGGCCCTGTGTCGGGTGCGCCTCACAGGTTCGCCCGAACCTCTCGAACCGAAACGGACGGCTTGACCATGGTCGAGCGAGAGGCCAGTTTCCGGCCGCAGCCGCCGTCACCCCACCGGCCGGCTCAACTGGAGCCATCATGACGAGCGCCAAAGCGCCCCTGCCGCCCGCCCGGATCTTCCCGCTCGACGCCCTGCCGGCGCACTATCGGCATGGCGCGATCGCGATCGGCAATTTCGACGGCATGCATCGCGGCCACCAGGCCCTGCTCGAAGCGGCGCGCAGCGAGGCGGATGCCCATCGCACACCCGCGCTGCTGCTAACCTTCGAGCCGCATCCGCGCAGCTTTTTCCGCCCCGAAGCGTCGCTGTTCCGCCTGACGCCTGTCGAGGCCAAGGCGCGGCTGGCAGCGGCTTTCGGGCTGGACGGCATCGTCGTCGCCAATTTCGACCAGGAACTCGCCAAGACCAGCGCCACCGATTTCGTCGGCGACGTGCTGGTGAAACAGCTTGGCATTTCCGCCGCCATCGTCGGCCATGACTTCCATTTCGGCCACGACCGGCAGGGATCGCCCGCCTTCCTGGCGCATGAAGGCATTCGCCGGGGCTTCACCATGTCCGTGCTTGGCGCCGTTATCGACGATCAGGGGGTGGCATTTTCATCCAGCCGCGTTCGCCAGAACCTCGAGCAAGGGGCGATCGAGACGGCGAATGCCGAACTCGGCTATCGCTGGTTCGTCACCGGCACGGTCCAGCATGGCGACAAGCGCGGCCGCGAGCTCGGTTATCCGACGGCGAATGTGAAACTTCCGGCCGATTGCGGCCTGGCGCTCGGGATCTATGCCGTGCAACTCACCCGCGCCGATGGCAGCGTGCATGACGCCGTCGCGAGCTACGGTCGCCGGCCGACCTTCGACAATGGCGCGGTCCTGCTGGAAGTGCATGTGTTCGATTTCCAGGAACAGCTCTACGACGAGACCGTCGTCGTGACGTTCCATGCCCATCTTCGCCCGGAGGCACGCTTCGACTCGATCGAGGCGCTGATCGAGCAGATGGACCGAGATTCGCTGGCGGCGCGCCGCATCCTCGCCACGGCGGGTCCTGGAACGGAGCTCGACCAGCGGCTTGCCACCATCCTGCCGCCGCAGCCGGTTGCCCCCGCCGGACCGATCCTTTAAAAGGTCGCGCATGACCGTGCCGGAATTTTGCCTGCTTTTCTGCGTTTAACCACGATACAGGCTAAGGCGTGCCGATTCGAGCGCGCCCAGGAGTGATCGATCGACATGCCCGCTTCGACTGTTCAGCGTTATCTGGTTCTCCCCGCGGGAGCCTTCGTTCTTGCTGCCCTCGCAGGCTGCTCCGGCACGACCTACGGCACAGGCGTATCGCCCGAGACGCAGACGCTGACGGACGTGATGAGCATCGCCAGCCTCGGCAGCGACGACAGGCCGCCGATCGACTACAAGCCACGCGGTGGCATCGTCGTTCCGCCGTCCAAGACCCTGCCCCCGCCGGGAACCAATGTCGCCTCGGCAGACATGAACTGGCCCAAGGATCAGGACGTCGCCCGCCGCAAGAAGCGCGAGAACGACGCCGTCGCTCCGAACAGCGAAGGCGCACCCAACCTGCGCCTTGCTCCAGGCGAAACGACCTTCAGCCGCCGCGAGGCAGAGTATTCCGAAGCCCGGAAGGCCGAAGGCAAAAAGGCCTGGAATGACCTGCACGCCGGCAAGTCGGGTTCCGTCAACGCCGATGGCACCCCGAAGCGCAAATACCTGACCGAGCCGCCCGTCGCCTATCGCGCCGCCGACCCGAACGCGCCGATGGTCGAGCCCGAGAAGACCAAGAAGAAGTTCGACGTCAGCAAGCTCTGGCCCTTCTAGGCTGAGTTTCGCAGACCGTGCTTGAATCGAAAGGGGGCTGACGCCCCCTTTTTTGTGTCCACATTCCCGCCGCCGCTTTAGCGAACAATGACCCGCGTGCCGACGCCGACGCGCTCGTACAGGTCTTCGACGTCCTGGTTGCGCATGCGGATGCAGCCCGACGACACCGCCTTGCCGATCGTCCAGGGCTCGTTCGAGCCGTGAATGCGATAGAGCGACGAGCCGAGATAGAGCGCGCGCGAGCCGAGCGGATTGTCGATCCCGCCCTCCATGTGGACCGGAAGCCCCGGCCTGCGGGCGCGCATCTCCGCCGGCGGTGTCCAGCCAGGCCATTCCGCCTTGCGGGTGACGGTATGGGCGCCCGCCCATTCGAAGCCCGGCTTGCCGACGCCGACGCCATAGCGCCGCGCCGTACCGCCCGCCTCGACCAGATAGAGATAGCGCACCTGCGTATCGATCACGATCGTGCCAGGTTTTTCGCGGCCGTCATAGTCGACGACGGTCGGCAGGAACGCCGGATCGAACTCGCGCGAAACCCGGCGGGTCTTCTGGATCGACTGGCGCGGCATCAGGCCGGCGGTCTCGGTCGAGTTGCGCGGACGGCGGAACGATCGCTGGCCCGGAGGCTCCATCCACCAGGCCTGCCCGCCATCCTGAGCAATCATCACCGGCGCTCGCGGCCTGTAGCGCTCATTCGCCTCCGCCTCCGATACGAGGACGGAAAGCCCCAGCAGGACGAGGCTGGTCGTGAGGGTCGATTGGAGGATGCTTCGCATGATGCCTCAACACGGATGGCGCGCTGGCGGCGCACTGGAAAGAGTGGACCCAATCTCGAAGCCAAAGGTTCGAACCGGCCCTCCCCTCGACGTTGGACCCGGCACCCCAAGGAAACGTGAAGGCGCGGCCAACGTCAATCGCCATGGTGAACGAACCGCTAACGCAGGGGTAACAGGATCAAGGCTGTTCCGACCCTCGCCAGCCCTTGCCCAGGCCACCCGGATCATCGTAAAAGTCGGGAACAAAGCACGAACCAGAGAACGCGCATGCTCCCCGATGGAATCCTGGCCGGCGAAGATGGTGTTCATCGCTGCTGGTGGTCAAACGGCACAGCCGAGTACCAGGCCTATCACGACAAGGAATGGGGAAGGCCCGTCACGGACGACCGCCGCCTGTTCGAGAAGCTCTGTCTCGAAGGCTTTCAGTCCGGTCTGTCTTGGCTGACGATCTTGCGCAAGAGGGAGACTTTCCGGCAGGCTTTCGCCAATTTCGAACCGGAGAAAGTGGCGCAATTCGGCGACGAGGACATCGCCAGGCTACTTGCCGATGCCGGCATCGTGCGCCATCGCGGCAAGATCGTCTCGACGATCAACAATGCCAAGCGCGCGCTGGAACTGATCGAAAGCGAAGGCTCGATCGCCGCCTATGTCTGGAGTTTCGAGCCGCCGGCCAGCGAACGGCCGGATGCGTTCGACAAGGCCAGCCTTACGGCCAACAGCACCTCACCGACCTCGGTGCGCCTGTCGAAGGACCTCAAGCGACGAGGCTGGAGCTTTGTCGGCCCAACCACGGTCTACGCCTTCATGCAGGCGATGGGTCTGGTCAACGACCACGTCGAAGGTTGTCACTGCCGCGCCGAGGCGACGCGCCTGCGCTATGAACTCAAGCTGCCAGGCAACGCCTCAGCGACTTAGAGTCGTTTTCATGCCGGTTCGCGCAAGAAAAACGCGATCCAACAAAGGCTTAGAATCGTTCAGCGATGAACGGTTCTAGTAACCGCCGTAGGAACGACGGCCGCGACGGTCGAGGTCGCGCTGGATCATTTCGAGGTCAATCAGGTCGCCGGCCTGGGCCAGCTGAGCTGCTTCCGGGTCGAAATTGACGTATTCGGACCAGCTGCGACGAAACTTCTTCAAGGACTTAAACATCTGCGTGTCTCCCTGTTGTGGGTGATGACGCTAAGGTAAGTCATTTTCGCCGCATTGCAAAACACGATGTTGCAACGCAGCAATGCAGGAAACGCATGCCCACCGTCGCGCCTCCCCCAATTTCGGGAGGCAGCGACGGCGAGAAAAATGCGGCTCAGGCTCTGGCACGACCGTCGATGCGGCCGAGCAGATGTTCCGCCAACGGGCTGGTCGACGCGAACACCGTATCGAGGCGGGAGACGGAGACCGTGCGCGCGCCGGCCCCGGTACGGAGCCATTCGGCGCAGGCGTAGACCTTTGAGGCCGGGCAATGCAGCAGCAGGTGGCCCGAAGGCATGCCAAACGGCGTCGTCGCGCCGAAACGGTCGGCGGCAACCTTGGCCGCGCCTTCCGGATCAACCACATCGGCACGGATTTCACGCAGCGAACGGCCGGCGGATTCGGCCTCGATCCGGTCGAGGATGACCCGCAATGCTCCGCGCGCCGCCCCGCTCCAGGTCGCCGAGAGACTTGCAACGAGGTGTGCCTCGGACTGCAGGATCACGCCATCGCCGACGATCTTCAGAGCGTTGGCGGTCAGTGTCGAGCCAGTCGAGGTGATGTCGACGATCAAATCGGCGGCACCCGATGCCGGCGCACCTTCCGTGGCGCCGAGGCTTTCGACGATCCGGTAGTCGGCAATGCCGTTCTGAGTGAAAAAGCGCCGCGTCAGGTTGACGTATTTGGTGGCGACCGTCAGCCAGCGGCCATGGCGGGCGCGGAAATCGGCTGCGACGTCGTCGAGATCCGCCATGCAGCGGACATCGATCCAGGCTTCCGGCACGGCGACAACGACGTCGGCATGGCCGAAGCCGAGCGGCAGGACGAGATCGAGCCGCTGGGCGAAGTCCGAAACCTCTTCCTCGACCAGATCGCGACCGGTGATGCCGAGATGGACGGAGCCGGCAGCCAGTTCGCGCGTGATTTCGGAAGCCGAGAGGAACGCGACCTCGACATCCGGCAGGCCACCAATGCGGCCGCGATAGGAGCGCGCGCTGCCCTGCTGGACGACGGGCAAACCGGCGCGGGCAAAGAAGGCGTTGGCATTTTCCTGCAGCCGGCCCTTGGAGGGGACGGCGAGAACGAGCGGGGCGTCGGTCATGCCGCTACTTCCTTCACGCGATCGAGCCAGAGCGCGAAACCGACCGCGGGCACGGTCGACTTGGCGCCGAGAAGCGGCATCAGCCGGTCATAGCGACCACCGCCGACGACCTGCTGGCCGGCCGGCAGCGCCTTGTCGTAGATCTCGAAGACAAAGCCCGAGTAATAGTCGAGGCGACGGCCGAAATCGGCGGCGAAATCGAGGCGCTCCAGATCAATCCCGCGGCGTGCGAGGCCTTCGGCACGCTTCTCGAAGCCTTCGATCGAAGCGTCCATGCCGAGCTTTTCGTCACTCGCCAGCGTCTTCAGGTCCTGGATGACGGCGTTCGGCTTGCCGGCGATGGCCAGGAAGCGCCCGAGGACAGACTGCGCGCGTTCGTCGAGCCCGCCACCGGCGGCCAAGGCCGATTGTTCCAGGAAGCGATCCGCGATCTCGCCGGCCGAGCGGCCGCCTACGGCGCGGATGCCGGCAATCGACAGCAGATCCTCGACGATGCGGTGCGCCGCGTCATGATCCGTGCCGTCGAGGGCGGCGAGGAAGCCGGCATGCGCTGGCGCCTCCGCCGACTTGCCGCCAGAAAGCCGCGCGATCGTCGCGTCGAGCCGGGCGCGGTCGCCGAAGGCGCGCGACAAGCGACGCTTCCAGATGGCCGCGACGCCAAGCTGATCGATGATGGCGGAAAACAGCGCGGAATCGCCGATCCGAACGATCGGTTCGTCGAGGCCGTAGACCCGGACAGCGTCCAGCGCCAACGCCAGCACATCGGCGTCGGCGGTGATGCGATCCGTGCGGCCGAGCGATTCAACACCCGCCTGCAAAAACTCGCCATTCGCGCCACCGGGGCGCTGGCGGAAGACCGGGCCGAGATAGGCATAGTCAGCCGTACGGTGCGCATCGCCGCTGGCGATGTGCTGCAGGCAGACGGGAATGGTGAATTCCGGCCGCAGGCACTGCTCGCGGCCGTCGGCGCTCGTCGTCAGATAAAGACGACGGCGCAGATCCTCGCCCGCGACGTCCAGGAAGACATTGGCTTCCGAAACGATTGGCGGGTCGACAAAGCGATAGCCCGCCTCGGATAGAAGAATACGAAGTTGGGTCGTCTCGACCATTTCGCTCACCCCGCCTGTCGCGCCAGGATCTCGCGCACGGCTGCGACCAGATCCGCCTCGGGAACCTCGACCTGTGCCGGACGCCCCTCGCGCCAGGCGGCATTGTCGGAGATCTCGGTCGCCATCTTCTTGCCGAGCACCAGATCCTTGACCTGGATGACGCCCTTCGCCTTTTCGTCGCCGCCCTGGATGATGACACAGGGAGCATTGCGCTTATCGGCGTATTTGAGCTGTGCCTTGGGACCGGAGCCGCCGAGGTAGAGTTCGGCGCGAATGCCGGCGTCGCGCAGTTCCTTGACCATCTTCTGGTATTCGCCGATGCGGTCACGATCAAAGATCGTCACGACGACCGGACCGATTTCGGCCTCGACCGAGACCTTGCCGAGCGCCGTCAGCGCCGCCATCAGGCGCGAAACGCCAATGGAAAAGCCGGTCGCGGGAATGGATTCACTGCGAAAACGTCCAACCAGTCCGTCATAACGACCGCCGCCGCCGACCGAGCCGAAGCGGGCGGGCTCGCCCTTTTCGTTGACGGTCTCGAACAGCAGCTCGGCCTCAAACACGGGGCCAGTGTAATATTCGAGCCCGCGCACGACCGAGGGATCGATCTTGATTCGATCGGAATAGCCGGCCGCCGTGGTGATGACCGAGATCTGGTCGAGTTCATTCAGGCCCTCGACACCGGAAGGTCCCATCTCGATGTGCTGGCGAATGCTCGCGACCGTCGCCTCATTGCCGACGCTCGACTGGGCGGCGACATATTTCATCACCGTCGCAACGCCGGCCTCGTCGAGGCCCGCGCCCTTGGTGAAATCGCCGCTCTCGTCCTTGCGGCCTGCGCCAAGAAGAAGCTGGACACCTTCGGGGCCGAACTTGTCGAGCTTGTCGATGGCGCGCAGCACCGTCAGCCGTTTGCCGGCATTCTCAGGCCCGGCGAGCCCGATCGCCTCCATGACGCCGTCGAGCACCTTGCGGTTGTTGACGCGGATGAGATAGTCGCCACGGCTGATGCCGAGCGCCTCCAGCGTATCAGCCATCATCATGCACATTTCGGCATCGGCTGCCGGCGAGGCGGAGCCGACCGTATCGGCGTCGAACTGCATGAACTGGCGGAAACGGCCCGGGCCGGGCTTCTCGTTGCGGAACACCCAGCCATTGCGATAGCTGCGATAGGGCTTCGGCAGCTGGTCGTAATTCTCGGCGACATAGCGGGCGAGCGGCGCGGTCAGATCGTAGCGCAGGCTCAACCACTGCTCGTCATCGTCCTGGAACGAGAACACGCCCTCATTGGGACGATCCTGATCCGGAAGGAATTTTCCAAGCGTATCCGTGTATTCGATCAGCGGCGTCTCGACCGGCTCGAAGCCATAGAGCTCGTAGACGTCCCGAATCGTGGCGATCATCCGATCCGCCGTCTTGATCGCACCGGCATGGCGATCGACGAGCCCGCGCGGCAGGCGCGCCTTCAAGGCGTTCGTCTTTTCTTTCTCGGCCATGTCGTCGATCCCGTCTCTCGAGCGAACCATTTGGTATCGCATCCGAAGGTACATTTTGTACCGCGTCTAGCGGCGCGTTTCGTACCGCATCGACCTTGAACGGGCAACCTCACGCCCGCATGACGCTGAAGCGCAAGGACCTTCTGAAATGCAAAAGGCCGCCCCGAAGGGCGGCCTGTCAAAGCGTACGAAGAACTTATCGCCTTAGAAAGCGCGGCCGAGCTTGGCGTCGACCGAATACTGGTTGCCGCCCTTGAAGAAGAAATAGAGCGCGGCGAAGAACCAGAGCGAGGCATATTCGAAGCCGCCGGTGGCCATGAAGAAGCCGTTGCCGAGGTGAACGCTCAGCGTGGCGACCAGCAGGACGAAGGCTGCGACCAGAGCGGCCGGACGGGTCAGCAGGCCGATCGCCAGGAACAGGCCGCCGAAGAATTCGCCGAGGCCAGCGAGAGTTGCCAGCAGGATCGCCGGCTGAAGGCCGATCTGGGCGAAGAAGCCTGCAGTGCCTTCAATGCCGCCACCGCCGAACAGACCGAACAGCTTCTGCGCGCCGTGGGGAACCAGCCAGAAGCCGACGACAAAGCGCAGCAGGGCCTCGAAGACGGGCGTAGCCGCGTAGAGACCGCCGAAGGCGGGAACAATCAGCTTCTGCGAAGTGGTATCGGTCATAAGTTTCTCCAGGCGCCGGATCGGCGTGCTCGTTTGATCTGGATCAAAACTTACACGATCTGATTGCCTGCCGAAACGTAGCCACGACACGACACACTGTTCAACCGAGGGAAACAATTCCGGCGCCGACGTTTGGCGCGGAACGTTTGTCTACGCTGGCGCAAGCGCCGGTTCTTGCCTCTCGACCAGAACATGGCCGCCGCCGCCATTCGCGACGAGTTCGAGAAAGCGGTCGTGCAGGACCGCCAGACTGGAGCGATGCCCGATCGAGATTACCGTCGTCTCCGGCAGACGCTGGCGGATGAGATCATAGACGGACGCCTCCGCCTTTTCGTCGAGCGCGCTCGTTGCTTCGTCCAGAAGCAGCCAGTCGGGCTTGGCCAAAATGGCGCGGGCGATCGCGATGCGTTGCTGTTCGCCGCCGGAAAGACGGTTGCCCCAATGCGCCTCCTCGTCGAGGTGGTCCGCCAGTCCCGAAAGGCCGACTGCCGAAAGTGCCTCGGTCGCCCGATCGGTCTCAAGGCCCTCGGGCTCGCCGGGATAGGCAAGTGCCGCCCGAATGGAGCCAAGTGGCATGTAGGCGCCCTGGGGCAGGATCAGCAGGTTGGCGCCTTCGGGAATCTGGATCGAGCCATTTCCGAACGGCCATACCCCGCCCACCGCGCGGAACAGGCTGGATTTGCCCGAGCCCGATGGGCCCGTCAAAAGCACGCGTTCGCGCGGCGCCAGCTTCAGCTCCGGCACGTCGACGATTTCGCGACCATCAGGCAGGCTGACGACAAGACCATGGATCGTGAGATCGGCATCGGCATTGTCGGCGGCAAGCGTGGGGCCCTGCATCTCCGGGCTCTCGGCAATGTCGATCGCATGTTCGAAGCCATCGAGACGGTCGACCACAGCTTTCCAGCTTGCGAGCGTCGCGTAGGCCGTGACGAAGAAGGAGAGCGCCATGCGGACCGAGCCGAAGGCGGAGGCCGTCTGCATCAGGTCGCCAAGCTCCATCGCGCCGGAGAAATAGAGCGGGCTGACGACCATGAAGGGAAAGATGATCGCGATCTGCACATAGCCGCTGGTGAAGAATCCGAGGATCTTCTGCCGCTTCATCAGCGCGACGAAGTTGCCGTAGATCTTGTCGAAGCGCTCGCCAAGCGCGCGACGCTCCGGAGCTTCTCCATGCAGCAGCGCCACTTCTTCGGAATTCTCACGCAGTCGGACCAGCGAGAAGCGGAAGTCCGCCTCGTATTTCTGTTGCAGAAAATTGAGCCTTACCAGCGGCTTGCCGAACCAATGGGCTAGGAACGTGCCGACAATGGCATAGCCGAGCGCCGTCCAGACCAGGTAACCCGGAATATTGTAGGCGGTGCCGAACAGGACCAGCGGGCGACCGGATGACAGCCCCCACAGGATGAAGAGAAACGAGAACAGCGACACGACCTGGCCGAGTAGCGCGACGCCGATGGTCAGCGTTCCGTCGGTGAAACGGTCGGTATCGTCCGCAATACGTTGATCCGGGTTGTCAGCCGGGTTTCCAGCGAGGCGCATCCGGTAGTGCGTGCCATCCGCCATCCAGCGACCGACATAGCGATGGGTCAGCCATGTGCGCCACTTCAGCTGCAGCCATTGCTGGAAATAGGCCTGATAGACGCCGGAAAGGATCGATAGCGCGGCGATCCAGGAGAACACGACGAACATCTGATAGGCGAAGACGGCCCAGTCGCGCTTTTGCAGCGCCGTGTAGAAATCATTGTTCCACTGGTTGAACCGAACGTCGAGCCAGACGCCAAAGAGCTGAAGCCCGATGACGATGGCCAACAGGCCGAGCGCGATCCACTTCTGGTTCGAGCGGAAATAGGGAAGTGAAATCCGCAGGACTGTCGCCAGCGCCGACTTGAGCTTGTGCATAGAACTCTCCAACCAGCACAGGCCGACCCTGTCCGCCGACCACTATTGCGGGGATCACCTGACGGCAAGATGGCCGTGGCGTTACCGAACCTTAATCGCCTGCCGGGAGAATGAAGCCACTGTGATCGCGATCACAATCACGGCCCCGTGATTCGCACGCTGGTTGCCGTGGCAGAACTGCGATTCTATCGTAGATTTTTCGAGAACCGCGCCGACACGGCGCGATTGGCTGAACGGGGGACCCTATGAATCTGAAACGCGCCTTAGCCGCTTCGCTCATCGCCGGAGCAGTTTCACTGACCGCGGGTGGCAGCGCACAGGCCGAGAACTTCTTCCAGAAGCTCTTCCAGCCCAGCGACAATTTCGGAGTGCGAGCTTCCGGCCCCGGCGCTTCGCTGCCCGCCAAGTACCAGCGCCAGCGTGTCCGCTACAATACGAGCGAGAAGCCCGGCACCATCATCATCCATTCGAACGAGAAGTATCTCTATCTCGTCGAGGGCAACGGCAAGGCGCTTCGCTATGGCGTGGGCGTCGGCCGCGAGGGCTTTGGCTGGCAGGGCAACGTCAAGATCGGGCGCAAGGCCGAATGGCCGGGCTGGACGCCGCCGGCCTCCATGCGGGCCCGCGAACGCGCCAAGGGTCGCATCCTCCCCGCCTACATGGAAGGCGGCCCAAAGAACCCGCTCGGCGCCCGCGCCATGTATCTCTACAAGGGCGGCAACGACACGATCTTCCGGATCCACGGCACCAGCGAACCCTGGACGATCGGCCACAATGTGTCGTCTGGCTGCATTCGCATGGTCAATGCGGATGTGAGCGATCTCTACAGCCGCGTTCCCGTCGGAACGAAGGTCGTCGTCCGTTAGGGCGTTTTCGAGCGGAGCGGGTTATTGCTACACGCGAAGAAAGCTCGAAAAGACAAAGAGTTAGAGCCGTTCAGCGTTTTCATGAAACGATGAGCGGCTCTCTCAGTTGACCAAGGCCGACTGCGGCGCCTTGTAGGACTTCATGAAAATCTTGACGGCACTATCGACGCGACGTCCGATCTCTTCCGGGCTCGGCGTATCGATAACGCCGAACAAGACGCTGCGCATGACGCCACTCTGCGACAGTTCAACGAACTGCTGGGCCGCGAGCAACGGATCATCTGTCTCCAGGACGCCCGCCTGGGTCTGTGCGTTCAGATATTTGGCAAGCAGTTCCGTGCACAGCAGCGGACCGTTCGAATAGAACTCGACGCCCACTTCCGGCATCCGGTTGATGATCGAGAACACCGACCGCATCGCCTTGATGTAATAGGGCTTGGTCAATATCGCGCAGAGTTCGCGGCCAAACTTCTTCAGGACCGCCTCGACGTCGTGATTTTCGAAATCGAGCGAGACGATCCGGAAAACTTCCTCGCGCTTCTCGGTCGAAATCAGTTCGACGAACAGCCGTTCCTTATTGGCAAAGTAGACATAGAGCGTGCCTTTCGAGACGCCGGCCGCACGGGCGATGTCGTTCATGCTCGCCGCATCAAAGCCCTTCTCCAGAAAGACCTGACTCGCGCCGCGCATGATCTGCTCGCGCTTTCGCGAATCCTGCCCCGCTCCGACCTCTTCGGCCTCACGGGTAGCGTCGACGAATGACACAACATTTCTCCCTTTTTGCAGGCGCTCCCGCTGTTGCGAGTCAGGGACCACCTTTGTCCAATTCGAAATTACCAAGAAGCGGCGACCAAACCAACCGGACCGGCCTTCATGTTGCGGCGCACGATTTTTTGACCGAACCGTTCAGTTCGATCTTGATTTAAACAGTCAATGAGCCTAATTCAAGCGCCGTTGACCGAACCGTTCGGTCAAAATGCTTTCGGGGCTGAAGGACAGGACACGAGTCATGGCAAAGGTCGCACTTGTCGAGACCCCTGACGATACCGGCGTTTCCGAGCTGGAGCCGATCCAGCTGAGGAAAACCGAAGCAACACCGCCGTCGCCGGCGACACCCCTTGCCGAGCGGCCCTCCGCGCCCGGCGAGAGCGGCACTGCCAAGCCTGCGATTGCTGTACCCCCGGCCAAGCGCGGCGGGCGGCGGCGGTTTCTTCTTCTGACGGTTGCGGCTGTGGCCATCGCGGCAGGCGCCTATTTCGGCCACGAATGGTGGACCGTCGGCCGTTTCATGGTCTCGACGGACGACGCCTATGTCGGCGCCGATACCTCGACCGTCGCGCCAAGGCTTTCCGGCTACGTTACCAAGGTCGCCATCGCCAACAATTCAGCGGTGAAGAGTGGCGATCCGCTGGTCTATCTGGACGATTCCGATCAAAAGCTCGCCGTCACCGCGGCCGAGAACCAGATCGCGGCCCAGCAGGCTGCCGTCGCCCGGATCGACAAGCAGATCGAGGCCGGCCAAGCCGGCGTCGAGCAGGCCAGAACGTCGATCGCCTCCGCCAATGCCGACGCGGAGCTCGCCGTCGCCGATCTCGCTCGCGCGTCTACGCTTGCAAAAAATCAGTTCGCGTCGCAGCAGTCGCTGCAGCAGGCCCAGGCGACCAAGGACAAGACCGCGGCGGCCGTTGAATCGGCCAAGGCAGGCCTGACCACGGCCGAGGCCAATGTCGCCGTCATGCAGGCGCAGCGCGTCGAAGCCGAGCGAGCGCTCGACCAATATCAGACGACGCTCGACCAGAAGAAGCTCGACCTCGACCACATGGTCATCCGCGCACCGTTCGACGGCGTCGTCGGCAACCGCGCCGTCGATCCGGGCGAATATGTTGCCACCGGCCAGCGCCTGCTGGCGGTCGTGCCGCTGCAGGATGTCTATGTCGACGCCAACTATAAGGAAACGCAGCTTGGCCGGATCCGGCCCGGAGCCAGCGCGACCGTCAGCGTCGATGCCTATTCCGATGCCACGATCGAAGGCACGGTGGAGAGCGTCGCTCCGGCTTCGGGCGCTGTCTTCAGCCTGCTGCCGGCCGACAACGCGACCGGCAACTTTACCAAGATCACGCAGCGCGTGCCGGTTCGCATCCGCATCCCCGCTTCGGAAGCGGCGAAAGGCAATCTCCGTCCCGGACTCTCCGTGGTTGTCGAGATCGACAGCCGCACCGGCGATGGCGCGGTCGCTGCGAACAACTGATCCAGCTTCTCTCCCTCGGGAGAGCGCTTCGAGAGGGGAACTGGGCATGCCGTCCCTACCGGCCACCCACTCCCCTCTCGTCGAACCCGACCGTCGCGCACGGCCGTGCCGCCAGAGCTTCGCAACTGGCGCTTTTTAGGGGCATAGCCCCAGGAGACGATCATGGCCGGTCCGCAACCAAACGCTCTGCCCGAGATGACGCCCCGCCGTACGCTTGGCTTCGTCGCCATGGCCGTCGGCATGTTCATGGCGATCCTCGACATCCAGATCGTCTCGTCGTCGCTGACCGAGATCCAGGCCGGCCTTTCCGCCAGCGCGCAGGAAATCTCCTGGGTCCAGACGGCGTATCTGATTGCCGAGATCATCATGATCCCGCTATCGGGCTTCCTCGGCCGCGCGCTGTCAACGCGCTATCTGTTCGCCATCGCGGCCGGCGGCTTCACCATCACCTCGATCGGCTGCGCCAGTTCCTCGTCAATTGGCGAAATGATCGCCTGGCGCGCCGCGCAGGGCTTTATCGGCGGCGGCATGATTCCGGCGGTCTTCGCGGCGGCCTTCACGATCTTCCCGCCGAACCGCCGCGCCATGGTTTCGGCAATTGTCGGCCTGATCGCGACGCTGGCCCCAACGGTCGGCCCGACGATCGGTGGCTATCTCACCAACATCTTCTCGTGGCACTGGCTGTTTCTGGTCAACGTCATTCCCGGCATCTGCGTCACGATCGGCGTGCTGGCCTTCGTCGATTGGGACAAGCCCAATTTCAAGCTGCTGCAGAAGTTTGACTATCTCGGCCTGATCACGCTCGCGGCCTTCCTCGGCAGCCTCGAATATGTGCTGGAAGAAGGCTCGGCCAATGACTGGTTCCAGGACGAAACAATCGCGATCCTGGCGGTCGTAACGATCGTCGCCGGCGCTCTGTTCTTCTGGCGCGTCCTCCGCGCGGAAGAGCCGATCGTCGATGTCCGCGCCTTCAACAACCGCAATTTCGCGACCGGCGCGCTGTTCTCCTTCATGCTCGGCGTCGGCCTCTACGGTCTGGTCTACCTCTATCCGGTCTATCTGGCCCGGGTACGCGGCTACGATTCACTGCAGATCGGCGAGACGATGTTCGTCACCGGCCTGTTCATGATGATGACGGCGCCGATCGTCGGCCGGCTCGGCCAGAAGATGGACCCGCGCTACATGATGGCGTTCGGCCTGTCGCTGTTCGCGCTGTCCTGCCTCGAATTGGTGCCGATCACCAAGGATTGGGCCTTCAACGAACTGTTCATTCCGCAGGCCATGCGCGGCGTCGCGTTGATGACCTCGATGATGCCGGTGTCGATGCTGGCACTCGGCACGCTGCCGCCCGAGCGGATGAAGAACGCTTCCGGCCTGTTCAACCTGACCCGAAATCTCGGCGGCGCCGTCGGCCTTGCCGTCATCACGACGATCCTCAACAACCGCTGGGACCTGCACATCACGCGCCTGCATGAGCAGGTGCAGTGGGGCCGCGAGGCGGCAACCGAGCGCCTCGACGTGATGACCAAGGGCTTCTCCGCGACATTGGGCAGCGATGCCAATATCGCGGCGATCAAGACGCTGACCCTGTCGGTCAAGCGCGAAGCGTTGGTGATGGCCTTCTCCGACGTCTTCCTGGTGCTCGCCATCATCTTCGCGGCGATCGTGCTGCTGGTGCCGCTCGCCCGCAAGCCCCAGCCAGCCCCGGCCGGCGCCGGTGGCGGCCACTAACCTCCGCGGCGGGCACGGTACTCCACCGCGCTCGCATTGAGATCCAGAGGCAACGGCGCTAGTATTAGCCGCCCTTGCTGAACCCGATTCATCAGGCGTCTTTTTCCCGGCCCACCCCCGGCCGGCGCACAATCACATTGGCGATTTTTCCATGGATGCTACCGTTTCCCCGCGTTCCGGCCCGGCTCCGCTCGACCACGCGACCATCCGCTCGATCATTCTTGGCGTCATGCTGGCGATGTTCCTTGCAGCTCTCGACCAGACGATCGTTGCGACCGCCCTGCCGACCATCGGTCGGGAGCTTGGCGATCTCCAGAACATCGCCTGGGTTGTGACAGCCTACCTGCTCTCCGCGACAGCCGTCACGCCGCTCTATGGCAAGCTTAGCGACATTCACGGCCGCCGCACCGTGCTGCTGATCGCCATCGTGATCTTCATCATCGGCTCGATCGCCTGCGCCATCGCGCCAACCATGACCGGGTTGATCCTCGCCCGCTTCCTGCAGGGCCTGGGCGGCGGTGGACTGATCTCGCTCGCCCATACCATCATCGGCGACGCGATCTCCCCAAAGGAACGCGCCAAATATATGGGCTATTTCGGCGCCGTGTTTGCGCTGGCGAGCGTCGCCGGCCCGGTGCTGGGCGGCGTGCTTTCCGAGGCGCTGCACTGGTCGGTGATCTTCTGGATCAACCTGCCGCTAGGCCTCATCGCCTTCGCCATGACCTTCAACGCGCTGAAGAAATTGCCGCGCAACGACCGGCCGCACAAGCTCGACGTCATCGGCGCCGTACTGCTCGTCGCGGCCGCTGTCCTCCTGCTGCTCGCCCTCAGCTGGGGTGGCGTTTCCTATCCGTGGAGTTCGATGCAGATTGTCAGCCTGCTCGTCGCCTCGGCGGCGGCCTGGGGTCTGTTCGTCACCCGCGTGCTGACGGCGCCGGAGCCCTTCCTGCCGGTCGGTGTGCTGCGCGATCAGGTCGTGGCGACAGCGACGCTCGCAGGCTTCTTCGGCATTGGCACGATGGTCGGCCTCTCGATCTACATGCCGCTGTTTTTCCAGTCCGTCCTGCATCTGTCGGCGGCTGAATCTGGTTTCGCGCTGATCCCGCTTTCGATCGGCACGGTGTTCGGCGCCCAGTTCTCCGGCCGCGTGATGGCGCGCGTGCAGCACTACAAGCGCTCGCCGACGATCGGGCTTACGGTTGCGATGATCCTGACCGGCGTGCTTGCGCTTTTCGCGGGCCGGCTTGATCTTATCTCGATCGAGGTGCTGCTGACCTTCATCGGCGCGGGTCTTGGCACGCTGTTCCCGGTGACAATCGTCGTGGCGCAGAACGCCGTCCAGGCGCATCACCTCGGCACGGCCACGGCAACGATCAACTTCATGCGCTCGCTCGGCAGCGCCATCCTGGTGGCGGCCTTCGGCGCGATCTTCCTGGGCGGCCTCGGCGCGATTTCCGGCGGTGAAGGCGGCTCGGTCGAGGCCAAGATCGCGGCAGCCGCAGAGGCCGGGATTTCGCTGGCCGGTGCGTTCAGCGGCGTCTTCATCGCGGCAACGATCTGCATCGGCATTTCGCTCGTGCTGCTGCTGATCATGGAAGAGCGCCCGCTGCGCGGCGGCCGAAACCCCGTCCCGACCGCCGTCGAGATCTAGACGCAAAAAGACCCATCCCGATTGATCGGGATGGGTCTTTTGTTCTGCTGATATCGAGGCAGTCTCTAGCCGCCGACGGCATCCCGTTCATTGAACCGGATGCGATTGCCGAACGGATCCGGCACTTCGAACATCCGCGCGTCATAGCCGGTCTTTTCCAGTCCCGGGCGCGAGTAGCCGTATTTCTTGTCGCTCAGCTCGCGGTGAAACGCCTCGATCCCCTGCATCCAGACGAAGACGGTCGAGCCTGGGCTGGCATCGCCGTGATGTTCGCTCAGATGCAGCACCATGCCGTCGCGCGAAACCTGCGCATAGAGCGGCATGCCCTCATGGTAGCGATGCTCCCAATCGACCGCGAAGCCAAGGAAATCGCGATAAAACTCCATCGCCTTGGCGATGTCGAAGATCCGCAGGATCGGGATGATCTGCTTGAATTGCAGGTCGCCGGTCCCGGCCGCTTCCGCCGGTGGCGAAGCGATCTCGGCCGCCAGGATGTTCCAGTCGTCATAGCCAAACTGGCGGGCGACAATCTCCAGCGTTTCGCTGTGGGAGAGTTCGATATTGCGCTCGGCCATCGAGGCCCGAAGCGCCTTTGCCATGGATTTGGCATCGCGAAAATCGCGCATGTTTCCTGTTCCTTTGCCTCAGGGCGAACGCAGTCACGTCAGTGCTTGCATTGCTGAGGCGTTCGCCGGAGCCAACGGATCAGGTTCATTCCATCCGATACATTCACCATACCCCAAGGGGCGCAAGCGGCAGGCTGCATCAGCCTGCCGCGATATTTGCTGAACGCGAGGTTCGCGTCAATCGACGTGGATCAGTCGATCAGCTTGTAGGCCGGGACGGTCAGGAACGCCTCGAAGGTCTTGGCGGTCGAGAGCTGCGCGAACAGCTCGATCGCCTCCGGGAAGCGGCCGGCGGCGTAATTGTCCGGACCGACCTCGCCCTTCACGACTTCCATTTCCTCGGCCAGCGCACGGCGGAACAGCTCTTCCGTCACCTTCTGGCCGTCTTCCAGCGTCGCCTCGAAATTGAGCTGCTGCCAGATCTGCGCACGGCTGATCTCGGCGGTCGCCGCATCTTCCATGAGGTTGTAGATCGGCACCGCGCCACGGCCGCGCAGCCACGCCTCGATATACTGGACGCCGACGCGGATGTTGTGGCGCAGGCCTTCTTCCGTCCGGGTGCCCTCGTGGATGGCGAGCATGTCCTTCTGGCCGAAGGAAACTTCTTTGCGCAGGCGCGTCAGCTGGTTCGGCGTCGGCATCAGGCGATCGAACACTTCCATCGCGACCGGCACCAGATCCGGATGCGCGACCCAGGTGCCGTCATGGCCGGCATTGGCCTCGCGTTCCTTGTCGGCGCGAACCTTGGCGAAGGCAGCGGCGTTCGCTTCCGGGTTGTTCTTGATCGGGATCTGCGCCGCCATGCCGCCCATGGCGAAGGCGCCGCGGCGGTGGCAGGTCTTGATCAGCAGTTCCGAATAGGCGAGCAGGAACGCCTTGCCCATGACGACCTGGCCGCGATCCGGCAGCAGGAACGCCTTGTTGTTACGCAGCGTCTTGATGAACGAGAAGATGTAGTCCCAGCGGCCGCAATTGAGGCCGGCCATGTGGTCCTTCAACTCATAGATGATCTCGTCCATCTCGAAGGCCGCCGGCAGAGTCTCGATCAGCACGGTCGCCTTGATCGAGCCATGCGTGAGGCCGAGTTCCTGCTCTGCGAAGGTGAACACCTCGTTCCAGAGACGGGCTTCCAGATGGCTCTCGGTCTTCGGCAGGTAGAAATAGGCGCCCGAGCCCTGCGCCAGCGCCGCCTTGGCATTATGGAAGACGTAGAGGCCGAAATCGACCAGCGAGCCGGAGGCGGCCGCGCCGTCGAACGTGATGTGGCGCTCGGGCAGGTGCCAGCCGCGCGGACGGATGATCAGCACGGCCGGGTTGGGGCCGAGCTTGTAGTCCTTGCCGTTGCGCGGGTCGTTGAAGTCGATCTGGTTGGCCCAACGGTCTTTCAGGTTGAGCTGCCCTTCGACCATGTTGGCCCAGACCGGCGAGGACGCATCCTCGAAATCGGCCATGAACACCTTCGCGCCGGAATTCAGCGCGTTGACGATCATCTTGCGATCAACCGGGCCGGTGATCTCGACGCGACGGTCCTGCAGGTCGGCCGGGATCGGCGCGACCTTCCAGTCGCCCTCGCGGATCGCCTTGGTCTCGGGCAGAAAGTCCGGCAGCCCGCCATTGTCGAAGAAGACCTGACGCTCATTGCGGAATTCGAGCAGAGCGCGGCGCTTGGCGTCGAACCGGCCATGCAGTTCGGCGACGAAGGCAAGCGCCTCGGGCGTCAGGATCTCGTCGAAACGGGGGCCCAGGGCTCCCTTGACGACCAGGCGTTCAGCGTTGGTGGCGGACATGGACAACTCCTCGGTGGGCACGTTGGAGCGGACTATGCCACGCCGCCGTCTTCAACTGAACCTGCATGATCAGGGCAGAACTTGTTCCGTTTTGGAATAAGTCGCCCTATTGCGCCCGGTAGCGCGCGATGCGATCGGCAAATTCGCGCGCCGCCTTGGCCGGATCTTCCGCCGCCATGATGGCGGAGACGATGGCGAGGCCATCGGCGCCGGCCGCCAGCGTCGGCTCGACATGCTCGGGCTTGAGGCCACCAATGGCGACCACCGGCAGGCCTGCCGCCGCCTTGATCCGGCCTAGATGCTCGAAGCCGATCGGATCGGGCGCGTTCGGCTTGGTCGCCGTGGCGAAGACCGGGCCGACGCCGAGATAATCGAGCGGGCCGAGTTCTTCCGGCGTCAGTTCATGAAACTGCGCCGCCGAGAGACCGAGGATGCGATCCGGGCCGATCAGTTCACGCACCTTGGCCGCGCGCATGTCGCTCTGGCCGACATGGACGCCATCCGCATCGACGGCCAGCGCGACATCGACGCGATCGTTGATGATGAGCGGAATGCCGCGCGGACGCAGGATTTCCACGAGCGCCGAAGCCGTCGCAACGAAATCGCGCGTCGAGCCCTGCTTGAAGCGATGCTGGACGAGCGTCACGCCGCCCTCGATGGCAGCCCGCACCGTCTCGGCGACGCCGCGCGGTCCGGCCAGGTCCTCGTCCGTGACGAGATAGAGCGAAAGATCGAAAGGACGGCGCATCAGACATTCACCTCTTCAACAACCCGGATCGTCGCGTAGCGCGCGATCATGTCGGCATCGACCGCATGAAGCGCGTCGCAAAGCTCTGCGGGGAGATGCCCCGGCCCGGTCACGCGCGTGGCGGCGGCGGCACCGGCCGCGCCATAGACGGCAATGGCCGCGACTGCGGCCTCGAAGGGCGGGCGCACGGCGGCGAAGGCCGCAACCGTCGCCGACAGAGCACAGCCAAGCGCGGTCGAGAGCGGCATCAGTGCACTACCGCCCGTAATCGCCACGACCTGCGTACCGTCGGTGACGTAGTCCGTCTCGCCGGTGATGGCGACGATCGCGCCGCTGGCGAGCGCCAGTGCCTTGCCGGCCTTGAGCGCCGCGTCGGAGGAGGCGGTCGAATCGACGCCCTTGCCCCCTGCACCGGCAGCGCCCGCCAGACTCATGATCTCGCTGGCATTGCCGCGAATGATGGCGGGACCGGCCCGGCTCATCTCGACGGCGAAGTCCGTGCGGAATTTCGTTGCGCCGCAGCCGACGGGATCTAGCACCCAGGGCTTGCCGAGCGCGACAGCCTGCTTGGCCGCCCGCTGCATGCCCTCGATCCAAAGCGGCGAAAGAGTGCCGACATTGATCACCAGCGCATTGGAAATCGCGACGAACTCGTCGACCTCTTCGACCGCATGGACCATGGCAGGCGACGCGCCAACGGCGAGCAGAACATTGGCCGAAATCGTCATGGCGACGTAGTTGGTGATGTTCTGAACGAGAGGACGGGTCGCTCGCATAGCATCAAGCGCGCTTGCGGCGTCGGAAATCGTCAGATTGCGAATGAGGGTGGAAGACACGAGTAGACGTCCTTTGCTGTGACGCAGGACGGAAGACGGCAAGAACATCCAGGTGCTTGAGCATCCAGGCGCTTGGCTCAATCCCTCCGCCGGCATGATCCGGATCAGGTTCGCGGGTTAGTCCGAAGACCTCTCAGCCAAGATCCGATGGATCAGGGCACCCCGATGAGACAGGCGAAGCCTAGCACGGCTTTGCGACCACGCAAGTGCCGCAGACAGATCGGCCGTGGGCAACTTGGTCTGTGAGCGAAAGTTTGCCAGACGAGTGGACCTCGTTCGGGACGAGCCGCTCTCCGAAAGGCGATGGAGCGGCGACGCGCAACGGGCTAGCGTGAGAGCCTCATTGCGGTGGAGCCATGCGCATGAACAAGAGCCGGATCGAAGCCTTCAGCGATGGCGTGATCGCCATCATCATCACCATCATGGTGCTCGAGCTGAAAGTCCCGCATCAGGCGGACATCCACACGCTGCTACCGCTTGTGCCGGTCTTTCTCAGCTACGTCCTGAGCTTCATCATGATTGGCATCTACTGGAACAATCATCACCACATGTTCCATGCCGTAAGCCATGTCCGAGGCAGCGTGCTCTGGGCCAATCTGTATCTGTTGTTCTGGCTGTCACTGACGCCCTTCACCACTGCCTGGATGGGCGAGAACCACATCGAATCCGTGCCGGTCGCGGTCTATGGCTTCGTGTTGATGATGTCGGGCATCGCCTACTACATCCTGGCCCGCTCCCTCATCCGGCTCGAAGGCGCGGATTCAGCACTGGCCGTAGCCTTCGGCCATGACCGCAAGGGCAAGATATCGGTGGTGATCTATGCCGCAGCGATTGGCCTCGCATTTCTCAACCCATGGATCGCGATCGCCGGCTATGTCGGTGTCGCGCTGATGTGGCTGGTGCCGGATCGCCGCGTAGAGCGCGTGCTACTGGCCTCGACTGGTGGCGCACACGCGCCCAAAGACTAGATAGGCGGATGGACGTCGATAGCGAACCAAACCTCGCCTAATCGACAAGTCATGCACTCCGACCTGAAGCGTCTCACGACGGTGTCGTTCTGAAGCCTCCCTGTTTTCGGGAAGATTTAAGACACCGCCCGCCTTGGTACTAATGGCCAAGCGCGGCCTCTCGATATCGGTAACGCTTCGGTCGGATTGAGCGTATGCTTGAGGAATGAGCCTTCATTTTCCCAATCGAAGCCGAAGTTACAACGAATCGCGCCATAGGATTCAGTTCTGGGGTCATGATAGTGCGAAGGAAGTCTCGTTCTATCTTGAGGCAGATGCCATTGCCCGGATCGACCCCAGCGTCGGCCAGAACGAAGACGCGGCATTGCGCATGTTCGACGCCAATCGGGAACGGATCGAACATGCGGCGGCGCGCGTCTATTCCAGACAGGCGAACGCCTCCTGCATGCTCAACGCCAGCGACCTCTGATTTTGGCCGACATCGCACGGCGCGAACGGTGCGATGCATACATCAGCCACGAAGACCGGCCGGCTTTGGGCCACCATAGGCCCAATCCAGCAGTTCGATCGTATGGACGACCGGCACGCCGCCCGAAAGCTGGGTGATGCAGCCAATATTGCCGGTGGCGACCACATCCGGCGAGACCTTGGCGATATTGCCCAGCTTGCGCGCCTTCAACTGCTGCGAAAGCTCCGGCTGCAGCATGTTGTAAGTGCCGGCCGAACCACAGCACAGATGCCCCTCCGGCACGTCGCGCACGGTGAAGCCCGCCTTCGAAAGCAGGGTCTTCGGCGTCGTCTTGATCTGCTGGCCGTGCTGCATCGAGCAGGCAGAATGATAGGCGACCGTCAGAGGCGCGGGAGCCGTGACGGGCGCCAGTTTCAGGCTTTCCAGATATTCCGTGATGTCCTTGGCGATCGCTGACACGCGCGCCGCTTTCTCCGCATAGACAGGATCCTCGCGGAACATGAAGCCATAATCCTTGATCGTCGTACCGCAGCCCGACGCCGTGATGATGATGGCATCGAGGCCCTCGCCGTCCATCTCGGCGATCCAGGCGTCGATGGTACGCTTCGCGGTCGCGTGCGCCTGCTCGGACTTGCCCATGTGATGGGTGATCGAGCCGCAGCAGGTTTCTCCCTTGGCAATCACCACCTCGACGCCGACACGGTTCAGCAGGCGGATCGTTGCCTCGTTGATACCGGGATCGAGCACGGGCTGGACGCAGCCGGAAAGCAGCGCGACACGGCCACGCTTCTCGGCCGTCGTCGGGAACGTGCCCGGACCTTCCGAAGCCGTGCGGCCATGCGGGAAGCGCGGCGCCAGCTTCAGCATGGCGCTGATGCGCTTGAAGCCCGGCACCTTGCCGATCGGACCTGCGAAAGGTCGCGCGGCGGCGGCCGCGACAAGCGCCAGCCGGAAGCGGTTGCGATGGGGCATCACGGCGGCGAGCGCCGAACGGATCGCCTTGTCGGCCAAGGGCCGGTCATAGGTTTCCTCGATATGCGCGCGCGCATGATCGACGAGGTGCATGTAGTTCACGCCGGAAGGACAGGTCGACATGCAGGAGAGGCAAGACAGGCAGCGATCGACATGCTTGACGACCTGCTCGTTGGCCGGCTTGCCGCCCTCCAGCATGTCCTTGATCAGGTAGATGCGCCCGCGCGGACTGTCGAGTTCGTCGCCAAGCAGCACATAGGTCGGGCATGTCGCGGTGCAGAAGCCGCAATGCACGCAGGTCCGCAGGATCTTCTCGGATTCACGGACATCCGGGTCGGCGAGCTGGGCGAGGGAAAAGGAGGTTTGCATGGTTCACTCTGCCGCCGCGGGCGGGGTTAGGGACGGCGCACAATCGTGCTTGCGCGACCCAAGGGCATCTGGCATTGGCGAGACGCGCGAAATCTCTTCGGCGCACTCAAGGAAATAACTATGCAGCATCGTCTGTGGGCAGCCGTGGGAGCGGCCTTTTTCGCGTCGTTGGTTCTCGGCGGATCGGCCAGCGCGGAAAACCGCAAGGTCAAGATCATCAACGAGACCAGTTCCGATCTGAACGAGTTCTATGCCTCGAACGTCGGCTCCAAGGATTGGGAAGAGGATATTCTCGGCGACGACCAGGTTCCGGCCGGCGGATCGATCGAAATCAACATGGATGACGGCAGCGGCTACTGCAAATTCGACTTTAAGGGCGTGTTTGTCGACGACAGCGAAGTGGTCGAAGAGAACGTCGACGTCTGCGAAATCGGCGTCGTCCGCTTCACCGAATAGCGCCAGCGCGCTGGCCCCGGCGCTGCAAAGCGCCGGCGGCCGCGCCGGACAATCCATCGCGCTTTGAAGCATGGCTCACATCCTCCCCGGATTGAGCACCCCGGCCGGATCGAAGGTCGCCTTGATCAGGCGGCTCATCGCCGCCACGCCCGGCGTCTCCGGCTCGAAGATCGGCACGGTCGCGCGCAGCTCCGGCGACCCGCGCACCAGCGTGGCATGACCCCCGACGGCCGCAACCGCCCCGCGCACGACCGAAGCGCCGCCATCGCCTTCCGGCGTCGCACTCGCCCAGATCAAGCCGCCTGCCCAGTCATAGAGCACGCGGCTACCAAGCCGCGTGACGAGCTGTTCGCCCACTTTTGGGCCATCGCTCGGCCGGACCGAGATCCGCCAGATCGAAGCATCCTGCGGCGTCTCCAGCGCCTCGACATCGCGTATCGTCCTCCAGAGCACACGCGAAGCCTCGGCCGTAATGGTCTCGAAGGCGCCAAACGGCTTCAACACCTGATCGAGCCGGTCGGTACGATAGGCGACCGAGGCGTCAAAACCTTCGAGCCGCAGCGCGGTCCGCGTCGGCATCCCGTCGATCGCCGGCAGATGCGCGGCTCCCGTCACCTCGAAAGGCGTCCCGAGCGCCGCCGTCATCGCCTCGACGGCGCGCTGCGCCGAAAGGCCGGTCAGAAGCAGCGTCAGCTCGGTCTCGGCTTCGGGAATGAGCTTGTAGGTAACCTCTGTCAGCACGCCGAGCGTGCCCCAGGAGCCGGCCAGCAGCTTGACGAAATCATAGCCGGTCACGTTCTTCATGACGCGGCCGCCGGACTTGATAGTCTCGCCCCGCCCGGTGGTGGCGCGAACGCCGATCAGCGAGTCGCGCGCAGCGCCCGACTGCAGACGGCGCGGGCCAGAACTGTTCGAAGCCGTCACGCCGCCGATGGTGGGGATACCGTGATTGCCGAGCAGGCGGCGATAGTCGATCGGCTCAAACGGCAGGCGCTGACGATTGGCAGCCAGCGTCTGCTGGATTTCGGCGAGTGGCGTGCCGGCACGAGCCGAAATGACCAGTTCCGACGGCTCATACAGCGTGATGCCGGTCAGGAGCTTCGTCGACAGCGCGCGGTCGGCGTGGACGGGCCTGCCAAGCGGTCGTGTGCCGCCGCCATGGATCGCCAGCGGGCTGCGCGACTGCGCCGCCTCATGCACGATCGCCTCGATCTCGGCCTCGCTGTCGGGGAGAAGGATCGAGGTCATCGGCATGCTTCCTGGATGATCTGGCACATCAGACGGGACGTCCTGCGAGCGGGAACACCTTGTTCGGGTTCAACAGCCATTGCGGATCAAGCGCAGTCTTCACCCGCATCTGCTGGTCGAGATCGATGGTGTTGAACTGATAGGTCATCAGGTCGCGCTTCTCGATGCCGACGCCGTGCTCCCCGGTCAGGCAGCCGCCGAGATCGACGCAGAGCTTCAAGATGTCCTCGCCGCAGCGCTCGGCCTTGTATTGCTCTTCCGGATCATTCGCGTTGAACAGAACCAGCGGGTGCAGATTGCCATCGCCGGCATGGAAGATGTTGGAAACGCGCAGGCCGTAGCCTTCACAGATCCTGGCGATGCCGGTCAGGACAGCGGAAAGCTGGCCGGTCGGGATGGTGCCATCCATGCAGATATAATCGGCAAGCCGGCCCATCGCCCCGAAGGCAGATTTGCGACCCTTCCAGATCGCAGCGCTCTCGGCTTCCGATTGCGAGATGCGCAGACCGGACGGGTTGTAGTCCGCGGCAATCCGCGTGATTTTTCCGATCAGATCCTCGATCTCGGCTTCCGAACCCTCGACCTCGATGATCAGCAGCGCCTCGACGTCGAGCGGATAGCCGGCATGCGCGAAAGCCTCGCAGACCTGAATCGCCGGGCGGTCCATGTATTCGATCGCGACCGGAATGATGCCGGAGGCGATGATCGCAGCAACGCAGGCGCCGGCATCCTCAGCCGACTGGAAGCCCATCAGCATCGGCCGCGCGCCCTCGGCCAGCGGCAGGATGCGCAGCGTCGCCTCGGTGACGATGCCAAGCTGGCCTTCCGAACCGACGATCAGGCCGAGCAGATCGTAGCCCGACGCATCCATATGCGCGCCGCCGATCTCGACGATGGTGCCATCGATCAGCACGATCTTGACGCCCAGCACGTTGTTGGTGGTGACGCCATATTTCAGGCAATGCGCGCCGCCGGAGTTCATCGCGATGTTGCCGGCGATGGTGCAGGCAAGCTGACTCGACGGGTCGGGCGCATAGAAGAAGCCGAGATGCGAGACGGCGCCGGAAACACCGAGATTGGTGACGCCAGACTCGACGCGGATGGTACGGTTGGCGGTATCGACGTCGAGGATGCGGCTCATCTTCGAGACGCCGAGAACGACAGCGTCCTCGCTCGGAATGGCGCCGCCGGCCAGCGACGTGCCGGCGCCGCGAGCAACAACTTTCACGCCTTCCCGGTTCAGGAATGTTAACACTTTGGAAACCTGCTCGGTGGTTTCCGGCAGGACGACAGCGAGCGGGACGCGGCGATAGGCGGTGAGCGCGTCCGTGTCATAGGCGCGGCGCTCATCCTCCTCGGTGATCAGCGAGGTCGGAGGCAGCAGCGCGGCGAGTCCGGCGACGATGGCATCGCGGCGCGCCAGAATGCGCGGGTCCGGTTTCGGAATTTCTATCGCGGACATGGCATCCTCACTCCCCAGTTCAGAACCAATCTAAGCGTGGACGGGTTTGTACCCAAGCCGGGATGGAAAACAATCATCCTTGCCGCAGGATTGAAAATCACCCCACTTTTTTGCCAGTATAGAGGCAATGAGCACTCTATCCGATATGGAGATCTTCGCCCGCGTTGTCACCGCCGGAAGCCTTTCGGCGGCGGGTCGCGAGCTTGGACTATCTCCCGCCGTCGTCTCCAAGCGCCTGAAGCGCCTGGAGGATCGCCTTGGCACGCGCCTGTTGCAGCGCACGACCCGGCAAATCGCGTTGACGGAGGCGGGGCGCGGGTTCCACGACCGCATCGTGCAGATCCTCGCCTCGATCGACGAGGCGGAATCCTTTGTCAGCCGCCGTTCCGACGTCGCGCGCGGCACGCTGAAGGTTTCAGCCCCGACCACCTTCGGCCGGCTGCACATCGCCCCGCATCTGGGCAGCTTCCTCGCCGCCAATCCCGGCCTCACCGTCAATCTCGTGCTATCGGACGAGTTCGTCGACCTGGTCAAGGACGGCATAGACGTATCGATCCGCATCGCCGAACTGACGGATTCAAGCCTTGTCGCCCGGCGGCTGGCACCGAATCACCGGTTGCTCTGCGCAACGCCGGCCTATCTCGCCGAGCACGGCACGCCGCAGACGATCGCCGAGCTGTCGCGCCATACCCTGCTCGCCACCGCCAGCCAGGACCCATGGCGGCTCGAAGGCCCGGACGGACCGGTGACGGTGCATGTCGAAGGCCGGCTTCGCACCAATTCCAACGAGGTCGTGCGCGAGGCGGTGCTGGCCGGGCTCGGCATCGCCTTCCGCTCGACCTGGGATGTGGGGCCGGAGCTTCGCGAGGGCCGCCTCGTCGTCGTGCTGCCGGCCTATCGCGCCTCGCGGCATGTCGCGGTGCATGCCGTCTATCCGAGCCGGCGCTTCCTTGCCGCCAAGGTCCGGCTATTCATCGATCATCTTGCCGGGCTTTATGGCGAGCATCCGCATTGGGACGAGGGACTGCAACGCCTTCTCGCCCCAGCCTGAAGCGCCTAGTCACCCTGGCCATCGTCGTGCCGAGACCGGATGCGGCGGACGAGGTACCAGACGAACAGCGCCACCGGGATTACCGCGAAGGCGGTCAGATGCGTCGGGTCGAGCTCGAATCCGACGACCGACGAGCCCTTGGCGAGATAGCCGATCAACCCGACGATGTAGTAGCTGATTGCCGCGACCGAGAGCCCCTCGACCGTCTGTTGCAGGCGCAATTGCAGTCGGGCGCGGCGGTTCATGCTGTCGAGCAAAGCGCGGTTCTGCTGCGACAGCTCGACATCGACGCGGGCGCGCAGCAACGCCGCCGCTCGGGCCAGCTTTCGCGATAGATCCTGCTGGCGACCCTCGACCGTCTGGCAGGTGCGCATCGCCGGCGCCATGCGACGGGCGAGGAACGCCGTGAAGCTCGAATAACCGGCGAGCGGCTGCTCATCCATGGCGTTGAGGCGCAGCCGCACGATCTCGGAATAGGCGCGGCTGGCGCCAAAGCGGAAGGCGCTCTCGGCAGCTCCGGCTTCCAGATCGCCCGCTTGAGCGGTCAGATCGTCGAGCAGCGCCCGGTTGGCCTCGAATCCCTCGCTGGCGCGGAAGCGGCCGGTATTGGCGACCAGCTCGGTCTCGATGCGGCGAAGCTCCGGGTGCAGGCGCTGCGCCTCCGGCAGCCCCAGCATGGCAAGCGTCCGGTAGGTCTCGAGTTCGAGCAGGCGCTGGACGATCGGCCCGGCCTCCTGCGGCTCGAGCCCGCGATCGACCACCAGCAGGCGCGTATAGCCGTCGCCATCCTCGCGGAAATCCGACGCGATCACGCCGCGCCCGCCGGCGACCTCGGAGACGGCGAGCGAGCCCGGATCAAAGCCGGTCAGAAGCTCGGCAATCGGTCTCTGGTCTGCAATGAGATCAAGCCTTGCCGCCACCATCAGCGGGCCAGGTGCCTCGAACGCCTCGCCGAACGGCGTCTCGGCCGGCAGCGCCCCGGTGCCGCCGCGCGCGTCCCAGCTATAGGTGGTGAATTCGGCGTGGCTCTCCCAGCGTAGCGTGCCGCCGCAGAGATCGACCACATGATGGCGCGCATTGGCAGCCGGTTGCGGCAGGCCGTTGCGGGCGCACAGCGCGGTAAGCCGGTCGCGCGCCGTGTCGGCATGACCGGCATCGGTCATGAAGGCGTAATTCAAAACGATGCGCGGCGCTTCCATCATGTGGAAAGGCCGCGCATGGATCTCGTTCAGCACCGCGCTTCGAAGCGGATGATCCTCGAAACGCCTTGGTCCCTCGCGCATCGCTTTCTCCCGCCAGCGCCGCCTGCTCAAGCAGTAGGCGGGCGGCGAGCCGGGCTCAACCCCGGTCGATGACGGTATCGTCGATCTCGGCCAGGGTGCGACGACCTGTCAGGGCCATCGAGACGTCGAGTTCCTTGCCGACGATCTGGATGACCTTCGAGACGCCCTCTTCGCCGCCCGCGCCGAGGCCGAACAGGAAGGCCTTGCCCATCATGCAGCCCTTGGCGCCGAGCGCCAGCGCGCGCAGAACGTCCTGGCCAGAGCGGATGCCGCTGTCGAACAGGATTTCGGTCTGGTTGCCGACCGCATCGACGATGCGCGGCAGGCGCGAGATCGCCGAGGGGGCGCCGTCGAGCTGGCGGCCGCCATGGTTGGAGACGACGATGGCGTCGGCGCCGGTGTTGACCGCTTTCTGCGCGTCACCCACATCCAGCACGCCCTTGAGGATCAGCTTGCCGGGCCAGATCGAGCGGATCCAGGCCACGTCATCCCAGTTCAGCGCCGGGTCGAACTGGCCGGAGATCCACTGGCCGAGCGACTTGACGCCGCTCATGCCTTCGACGCCGTTCAGATTGCCGAACGTCTTGTGCTTGCTGCCCAGAACCTTGAACGCCCAGGGAAGCTTGGTCGCCATGTCGAGGACGTTGTGCAGCTTGATCTGCGGCGGAACCGTCATGCCGTTCTTGATGTCGCGGTGACGCTGGCCCTGCACCTGCAGGTCGAGCGTCAGGATCAGTGCCGAGCATTTTGCCGCGATGGCGCGCTCGACCAGCTGCTTGGCGAAGTTGCGGTTCTTCATCACGTAGAGCTGGAACCAGAACGGCCGCGTGGTCGCCGCCGCCACGTCCTCGATCGAGCAGATCGACATGGTCGACAGCGCGAACGGGATGTTGGCCTTTTCGCAAGCCTTGGCGGCGAGGATCTCGCCATCGGCATGCTGCATGCCAGTCAGGCCGGTCGGCGCGAAGGCGAACGGGAAAGCGAACTTTTCGCCGAGTAGCGTCGTCTCGGTCGAGCGGTTGGAAACGTCGACCATGACGCGCTGGCGCAGCTTGAGGGCCTTGAAGTCCTCGCTGTTGGCGTCGATCGTCTCCTCATTGTAGGAGCCGCGATCGGCGTAATCGAAGAAGGCCTTGGGAACACGGCGCTTCGCCAACAGCCTCAGATCTGCGATGCTTGTAGCGTCTTTCAAGTTGCCCATGGTGGCACTCCAATTTCATTTGTTTTTGAAATGCGAGCCCCGCCCGCCAAACTGGATCAATTAATTGACCACTTTCTGATTGAACCTGATAGGCTCATTCGCATGGTCTTTCAACCGATTCCTTCCCGTGCGACCGCTGACGAAGTGGCGCGTCAGATTCAGATGCTGGTGCTGGAAGGCGTCCTGCATCCGGGCGACAAGCTTCCGGGCGAGCGCGACCTGTCGGCGACCCTCGCCGTTTCGCGGCCGATCCTGCGCGACGCATTGAAGGCGCTCGAAGGTCGTGGGCTGGTGGAAAGCCGTCCGGGCGGCGGCACTTATGTGGCCGCGATCGAAGGCTCTGTCTTCGCCGCGCCGATCGTCGAGCTGATCGCGCAGTCGCCCAAGGCGGGCGGCGACTATCTGGAGTTCCGGCGCGAAATCGAGGCGTCGGCGGCGGCCATGGCGGCGGAGCGCGCCACCGAGGCCGACCGCACGATCCTCAGCCGCATCATCGAGACGATGGAGACGGAGCACGGCAAGGCTGACTTCCGGCGCGAGGCGGCGCTCGACGTCGAGTTCCACCAGGCGATCGGCGAAGCGACCCACAACATCGTCATCATTCACGTGCTGCGTGCCTGCTACCGGCTGCTCGCCGACGGCGTGTTCTACAACCGCAGCCGGCTCTATGGGCAGTCGGGCTCGCGCGACCAACTGCTGGCCCAGCACAAGGCGATCCGCGATGCCATCCTCGCCGGCGACCCGGTGGCGGCGCGAAAGGCGGCGGTCGATCACATCGCCTATGTCGCGGCCTCGATGAAGGACGCCGCCGAGGCCGGTGCGCGAGAAGAGATCGCCTCATTGCGGCTGATGCAATTCGAGGAACGCGCGACGGCGAAGCGACCAGTTCGCAGAGAGTAAGATAGTCCGGACCAAAGGCCGTGCCGTTCCCGCGAGCCTTCAGTCTGGTCGCCCCGCTCCGCCATCATCCTGAGGTGCTTCGCGTCGGCGAAGCCTCGAAGGAGGGTCCAGCGGAGCGCCAGTATTTCCAGGACTCCTGCGCCGGCAGGAGGCGCTAACTCCACTCAGCCCCCAGGACCCTCCTTCGAGGCCCGGCTTCGCCGGGCACCTCAGGATGATGGTCGAGGCTTGGAACTGCAGCTGTAAGGCTCAGCGATCCACCCGCGCAGCGCGCCATTTCATGCCGGAGTGACAAGCAAAACTCCGCCCTCAGCGGATGGTCGCAATCCAGGCGCGGGCGATGGCCCGGCCGGCTTCGTCAGCGCGGCCGCCGAGCGGCCCCTCCTCCCGCGCATGCCGCTCGGGCCAGTCCGGATCGATCTCTGCGGCGACATCCGCGAAGGCCTCATTCCAGTCGCGCACCAGCGCCGTATCGGCCTCAAAATGGAACTGGATGCCGTATACGGCGCGGCCAATGCGAAACGCCTGGTTGGGCGTCAACGCGCTTGAGGCGAGGTGGACGGCCCCTTCCGGCAGGCTGAATGTATCGGAATGCCAATGGAACAGCGGCGAAGCGCCTTCCAGCACGCCGACGACGGGATCGTCGCGGCCGGCCTCGGTCGGCGTCACCTCCTGCCAGCCGAATTCAGTCGGTCGGCCGAGGACGTTCTTCGCGCCGTAGCCGCGTGCCAAAATCTGCGAACCGAGGCAGATGCCGAGGACGGACTTGTCGGCATCGCCAAAGGCCCGCATCAGGCCGGCAAGGCGCGGCAGATAGGGATGCGTCTCGTCGTCGACCGCACTTTGTCCGCCGCCCAGCACGATGATCGCGTCATAGCCGTCCGGCGCTTCGGGCAGCGGATCTCCCTCATGCGCCCGGCGGACATCGATGATCGCTCCGGCCGCGGCGAGCGCTGGCCGCATCAGGCCGAGCGAGGTGGCTTGATAATTTTCGACAACGAGAATGCGCATGGGGCTGACGGCTCGCTTGGGTTCGGCATCCATCAATAGATGCCGAACCAGCCGATTCCGCCAGCCCGCGTTTAGAGTCACCAAGCCGTCATTCAGGCCGCCTCATAGGCCTCATGCAGCTTGGGGATCTCGATCTTGGTCATCTGCATCATCGCCGCCATGACGCGTTGCGATTTCGCCGGGTCGGGGTCATTGAGCATCTCGATCAGCACGGTCGGCGTCACCTGCCAGGAGAGGCCAAACCGGTCCTGCAACCAGCCGCACTGGTCGGTCCGGCCACCTTCGGCAAGCTTTTCCCAGAAATAGTCGACCTCGGCCTGCGACTTGCAGTCGATGACGAAGGAGACCGCCGGCGTGAACTTGAAGTTCGGCCCGCCATTCAGCGCCGTGAAGGCCAGCCCTTCGATTTCGAAGGTCGCGACCATCACGCTTCCCGCCGGTCCCGGCCCGGCCTCGCCATAGCGGGCGACCTTGCCAACCTTGGCATTCTTGAACACCGAGGCATAAAAATGGACGGCTTGCTCGGCCTGGTTGTCGAACCAGAGAAACGGCGTGATCTTCTGCATGGTGCTCTCCTCCTGTCATGGCACGACAGGACGACGAGCGAGCCGGATGCATTTCGACGAGGTTGCGGGATTTTTTACCCGCGCCGAAGGAGCCGGATCAGCCTGCGAGCAGGATCTTCGCCAAAGCGTGGTCGGCGGGCATGTTCAGGAAGTCGAGCAGCTTCGCCTTCGGCACCAGATGCACGGCCTGGCTTTCCCATCCCATTGCACCAGGCGTCCCGCCGAGGCGACGCGCGCGATACATCCGCGCCACCGATGTCGTACGCGGGAAATCACCGATGAGACCCGTGATCTCGACGCGCAGGCCGGTCTCCTCGAACGCTTCCTTGATGGCCGTTGCCTGCAAGGAGAGCTTCGGATCAGCCGTCCCCTTCGGGAAGCTCGCCTTGTAGCCACCGAACTGGTTCGATGGCGCGATCAGCCAGACGCGGCCATCCGCCTCCTCGATCACGACGCCGCTCGATGCCTTCTTGCCCGCCAGACCCTGCAAGGGTGGCTCGACGAGATCGGTCTTGATGCCCGCGACCGCCTGCCACTCGGCCTCGGTGCGCGGCACGTCCAGCCAGGGCGCGAGCGGGATGCCTGCGATCTCAGACGGAACCTCGCTGCCGGGCACGAAGGTCGCCGCCATGTCGGGGTTCAGCCATGTGTCCGGCGTGCTGGGCAGACTCGGCTTCTTCAGGAGAATCTTTTCGCCCTTGTCGCCGCGCTTCGGATGATAGCTCGCCGTGGCGCCTGCCAGACTGGTCATGAAAGTCCCCCAAATCAGTTTGGGGGACTTGTAGTCGCTGACGGGGTGAATACGAACCTCGATCGATAGGAACCAACGCTATTCGGCAGCCGGATGCGGAGCGGGCTCCAGACCAGGCCGGATAGATTCCGCATCCCGACTGGCCGCCGCCCTACTCTCCCGGCGCAGGCCGGCGAGGAACCGGCTCAGCCGCTCCATCTCCACAAAGATCACCGGCGTGATGAACAGGGTCAGAAGCTGCGAGACCAGCAGGCCGCCGACCACCGCGATGCCGAGCGGCTGGCGCAGTTCGGCGCTGGCGCCGGTGCCGAGCGCGATCGGCACCGCGCCGAGCAGGGCCGCGAAGGTCGTCATCATGATCGGCCGGAACCGGCGCACCGCCGCCTGGTGAATCGCGACCCGCGGCGCCAGCCCCTCCTCGCGCTGCCCGGCGATGGCGACATCCACCATCATAATGGCGTTCTTCTTGACGATGCCGATCAGCATCAGGATGCCGATCAGCGCTATCACCGAGAGATCGAGCCCCATGACCTTCAGCGCCACCAGTGCGCCGAACGCCGCCGCCGGCAAGCCGGAAAGGATGGTCAGCGGGTGGATGAAGCTCTCATAGAGCATGCCGAGCACGACATAGATCGTCAGCACCGCCGCGAAGATCAGGATGCCCTGCGTCGCCAGCGATTGCTGGAACACCTGCGCCGTGCCGGCATAGGAGGTGTAGACATTGGCCGGAACGCCGATCTGCTGCTTCAGCACCTCGACCTGGTCCGTCGCCTGGCTCAGCGCCACGCCGTCCGGCAGGTTGAACGAGATCGTCGCGGCCGGCAGCTGGCCCAGTTGGTTGACCGTGACCGGCCCGACCGTGCGCTGAACACTGGCAAAGCTCGACAACGGCACCAGCGTGCCGGACGCAGAGCGGACCCGGATATCGGAGAGCAGGCTGTCCGACCAGGCAAGGTCGGGGTCATATTCGAGGATGACGTCATAGCTGGAGCCGGTCGCCTGGATCGTCGCGGCCGTTGAGGTACCGAAGCCGTCCTCAAACGTCTGGCGCAGGGTGGCGGCGGAGATGCCGAGCGAATCCGCCTTGTCGCGGTCGACGACAACGCGGGCCTGCAGCGCGTTGTTCTGCAAATTGTTGGCGACATCGACGAAGTGCGGATCCGCCCGCATCGCGGATGTCATCTTCGTCGCCCAGTCGTTCAGCGCCTGCTGGTCGATCGCCTGCAGCATCAGCTGGTAGGTGCTCTGCGAACTGACGCCACCGATGCGCAGGTTCTGCACCGGCTGGATATAGGACTGGATGCCGGGGATGCGAGCAAGCTGGCCCCGGAGCTCATTCATGATGACATTGACCGGCGGGCGCTCGTCCTTCGGCTTCAGCTGCACCGACAGCGAGGCGGAGTTCAGCGTCACCGAGCCGGGTCCGCCGCCCACGAAGGAGGCGACGTGATCGACATAGGGCGAGGCCTTCAGCGTCGCCTCGACCTGGCGCTGCAAGCCGACCATGGCGTCGAAGGAGATGTCTTGCCGCGCCTGGGTCGAGACGGAAAGCTGGCCGATGTCCTCCTGCGGGAAGAAGCCCTTGGGCAGCGTCATGAACAGCCAGCCCGATGCCGCGACCGAGGCGAGGAAGACGCCGAGGATGATGAAGCGGTGGGCGAGGCACCAGTCGACGCCGCGATCATAGCGGCCCTCGACCCAGAGGAAGCCGCGCTCGAACCAGGCAGCCGGCCCACGGCGCACATGGCTACTGGCAGATTTCGGCAGGCGCGCCGCCAGCATCGGCGTCAGCGTCAGCGACACCACCATCGACGCGCCGATCGCCAGCGTGACGACGACGCCAAACTCGTTGAACAGCCGGCCGATGACGCCGCCCATCAGCAGAACCGGCAGGAACACGGCCACCAGCGACAGCGTCATCGAGACGATCGTCGCGCCGACTTCGCGGCTGCCGATCAGCGCCGCCTCGAAGGGCGGCATGCCCTCCTCGACATGGCGCATGATGTTTTCGAGCATGACGATGGCGTCGTCGACCACGAGGCCCACGGCGAGCGTGAGGCCGAGCAGCGAGATGTTGTCGACGCTGAATCCGAAGAAATACATGCCGCCAAAGGCTGCCACCAGCGACAGCGGCACCGACAGGGCCGGAATGAAGGTGGCGGAAACCTTGCCGAGGAAGAGGTAGATGACGAGGATCACCAGACCGATGGTGATCGCCAGCGTCGTCTGGACGTCGGAAATGGCGGCGCGGATCGAGGTGGAGCGGTCGTTCAGCACCTTGATCGTCATCGAGGCCGGCATCGACGCCATCAGTTTTGGAAGCTGCGCGTTGACCGCGTCGACCACGGCGACCGTATTGGCGCTTGGCTGGCGCTGGATCGCCAGCACGATCGAGCGCGTGCCGTCATACCAGCCGGCCGTCTGCGAGTTCTGGACGCCGTCGACGACATTGGCGACATCCGAGAGCCGCACCGGGCTGCCGTTCGGATTGGCGATGATCAGTTGCTTGAAGGCCTCAGCATTGGTCATCTGCGTCGGCGCGTCGATCACCAGCGACTGGCTCTTGTTCTGCATCGTGCCGACCGGCGTCTGGTCGTTGGCGGCGGCGAGCGCGGAGGAGATCTGGTCGAGGCCGATGTTGCGGGTGGCGAGCTTGTTGGGATCGGCCTGCACGCGCACGGCATAGGTCTGGCCGCCATAGACGCCGACCTGGGCGATGCCGGGCAGCGTCGACAGGCTCGGTGAGATCACGTTCTCGGCGAAATCGTCGAGCGTCGACATTGGCAGGGTATCTCCCTGCACGGCCAGCAGCAGAACCGGCGCATCGGCCGGATTGACCTTCCGATAGCTCGGCGGGTTCTGCATGTTGGGCGGCAATTGCCGCAGCGAACGGTCGATGGCCGCCTGCACGTCCCCGGCGGCGGTATCGATGTTCTGGTTGAGCGCGAACTGCAGCACGATCTGCGAATTGCCGAGCGAACTGGTGGCGCTGATCGTGTCGATGCCTGAAATGGTCTCGAACTGCTTGATCAGCGGCGTGGCGACGGCGGTCGCGATGGTCTGCGGCGAGGCGCCGGGCAATTGCGCGGAGACGCTGATGGTCGGGAAGCTGACTTCCGGCAGCGCCGCGACGGGCAATTGCTGGTAGGCGAAGACGCCGCCCATGGCGATGCCGAGGAAGAACAGGATCGTGGCGACCGGACGGCGGATGCAGAGTTCGGAAATCTTCACAGCTTTGCCTCCGATCCGTCGACGGACGCCGGCGCGCCGGACTTCTTCTGCGGCGTGTCGCCCTTGGTGATGGCAGCGCCGTCGCCATTCGTATTGGACGGAGCGCCCTTCTCCGTTGGAGCGGGCTTGGCGTCGCGCACCGTGACCTTCATGCCGCTTGCGAGCGAAAGCTGGCCCTCCGTCACCACCATCTCGCCGGCCTTGAGGCCGGATACGATGCCGGCGCGATCACCGACGATGCCGGCGAGTTCAACCGGCCGGACGTCGATGGTCTGGTCCGGCTTGACCACGAAGACGTTCGAGCCAGTCTGTCCGGGCTGCACCGCGACCGTCGGCACGAGGACGACATTGCTATGCCTGCCGAGATCGATCTCGACCTTGACCGCCTGCCCCGGCCAGAAGGTGCGATCCGGATTGGGCACAGCCGCGCGAACGGCCATCGTGCCGGATCCGGTGTTGATGTTGCTGTCGATGAAGTCGACGGTCGCCTGCGTCGAGGTTGTGGCCGAATTGGCCGGAACGGAATTGCCAGCCGCCTTCAGTCCGGAAGCCTCCGCGGTCGGCTGGTTCGAGGGCGAGACGCGCACCGGCACATCACCGCTCGCCAGCGACTGACGCAGCAAGCCGACATCGGCATCGGAGACGGTGAAATTCGCCTCGAGATTGGTCATGTCGGTCAGAACAACGACTGTCGTGCCCGGCTGAACGAGGCTGCCGACGGTGATCGCGAACGCGCCGAGCCGCCCGTCATGCGGCGCGACGATCCGCATATCGTCGACCACGACCTGATCGGCGTCGATATTAGCCTGGTCGAGCGAGATGATGGCGGCGGCGCTGGCAGCGGCGGCGACGGCCTGATCGAGTTGCTGGCTCGAATCCACCTGCTTGGCGACGAGACTCTGTGCGCGCGTCAGATCGGCCTTGGTCGAAACGACCGTGGCCTGGTCGCGAACGAGCGCCGCCTTGTCACGCGCGAGTGTCGCCTGCGCGGCACGGTCGTCGAGCTGGACGAGAAGGTCGCCAGCTTTCACGTCCGCGCCATTCGCCAGCGCGATGCGGGTGACGACGCCCTGTTGCTGGGTGGTCACGGAGGTGGAAGCGGTCGAGTTGATCCAGCCGATGGTCGACCGCCGTACAGGCAGATCGCCGGTTTCCGCTGCCGCCACGGTCACGGATGGGGTGGCAGTGCGCCGTCCGCCCTTTGCCCCGCCCCCGCCCTTGTCCGCCGGCGGACCATCGCTGGCGGTAAACCGGGCGATCGAGGCGGGAAGAAGCCCCTCCCGATAGGCAACACCGACGACAACCACTGCGGCAACAACGAGCACGGCAACAACGGATCTGCGCATGACGAGCTTTCCTGTGTCCCCCGTATTGCTATGGGGCGGTCGCCGGCGCGGTCCTCATTAAATCGCGGTAAGTTTCGACAAGCGCCTGTCCATGCGAGTGTTCCCGCTGATTGGAGGACCAATCCTCCATCGCAATTTGGCGCTGAATTCCGCCGTTCTTTCGCATTGCAGCATCGCATTCATCAAACTGCGTGACGTCACCGCTCACAAAGATTTGCTGGACGCACGCAAACGTCCGGCCCACGGTGCCGTCCCAGCAATACGGAACGCCGCATGCCTCCCCCCGAAAATTCCGTCGTTCTCGACGCCCCGGTCGCGTCCGCCTCTACTCGCCGCCCGACCTCCGCCACCGCGCCGATGACGCGCTTCGACTATTCGCTCTACGCGGTGACCGTCTTCGCCTGGAGCACCAGCTGGATCGCGCTCAAGATGCAATTGGGCGTTGTTGCGCCGCAGGTGGCGCTGACCTGGCGGTTCCTGCTCGCCTCGTTGGTGATGTTCGGCTGGGCCTTCATCCGCCGACATCGCCTCGCCTTCCCGCTCGCCGACCATCTGCGCTTTCTCGGGCTCGGCTTCTTCATCTTCTCGATGAATTTCCTGCAGTTTTATGTCGGCGGGGCGAAGCTGACCTCTGGCCTGCTGGCCGTCATCTTCTCGCTCGCCTCCGTCTTCAACATGCTGCTTGGGGCGATCTTCCTGCGCCAGCCGATCGATCGGCGCATCCTCGCGGGCGCTGCCTTCGGCTTCGGCGGCGTGGCGCTGATGTTCTGGCCGGAGATCGCCGGAACCGAAATCGACCATGACGCGGCCATTGGCCTGCTGCTCTGCGTCGGCGGCACGCTGTTCTTCTGCATCGGCAACATGATTTCCGCCACGACGCAAAGGCGTGGCGTTCCGGTCGTCTCGGCCAGTGCCTGGGGCATGGCCTATGGCGCCGCGATCCTGGCGCTCAGCGCCGCCGCGCTCGGCAAGCCCTTCATCATCGACTGGTCGTTCCAGTACATCGCATCGCTGCTCTGGCTGGCGATCCTCTCGTCCGTGATCGCCTTCTTCGCCTATCTGACGCTTCTCGGCCGGATCGGCTCGGGACGAGCCGGTTATTCGACCGTGCTGTTCCCGGTGTTCGCGCTGCTGATCTCGACCGTCGCCGAAGGCTATCACTGGACGGCGTTCGCGATTGCCGGACTCGCGCTCGTCATGATCGGCAACGTGATCGTGCTGGGACGGCGCTGACGAAGGAAAGTATCCCGGAAGGCCGAAGCCTTCCGGGCTGTGCGATCAAACCATCCGCATGCTCATGCCGCCATCGACGACGAGCGTCTCGCCGGTGATGAACTCGTTGGTCAGCAGTTCGACGGCGGCGGTTGCTACCTGTTCGGGCAAGCCGAGGCGCTGCAGCGGGATGCGGTTGGCGAGGTTGTTGGCGCGGGCTTCCGGCGTCATCGCGTCATGGAAACGGGTCTCGATGATGCCGGGGCAGATCGTGTTGATGCGAATGCCCTCATGGCCATGGTCGCGGGCCAGCGCCCGTCCCATCTGCGGCAGCGCGCCCTTGACGGTCTGGTAGGCGACCGTAGAGGGGCAGCCGCGCAGGCCAGCCACCGACGAGATCAGCAGCATCGCCCCGCCCTGCTTGGCGAGCGAGGCGTGCGCAGCGCGAAACAGATGGAACGGTGCGTGGACGTGCACGCGAAACGCGTTGTCCCAGGCCTCCGGCGTCACGGTCAGCGCCGTTCCGGGAACCGCACCGCCCGCCGACGGCACCAGATAATCGACACGACCGAACCGGGCGAGCGCCGCATCGACCACGGCGGGCGCGGAGGCGGGATCAGCGGCGTCGCCGGCGTGGAACAGGACGCCGGTGATAGCGCCCAGTTCGCGCATCAGCTTTTCCACGGGCTCGTCACGGTGACGGCCGGAAAGCACCAGGTCGACGCCCCGCGCCGCCAGCGCCCGCGCGATCGCAGCACCAATGCCGCGCGTGCCTCCGGTGATGATGGCAACGGGTCTCGACGAATCGGTCATGCTGAATTTCCTCCCTGAAAACGTATCCTTGGTGCTATCGGTGCACAGATTCGGGCGATCGGTCCACCTTCGAGCGCAGCTTTGCAGCTCAAATGGCGGTCCATTGCCGTACCGACAGCGCGCCGCTAATGTGCCGCGCCTCATTGCTTCGGAGTACTCATGGCCCGCGACGCTACCGATTCCACGACCGTCGAATCGCGCGACGAACTCGTCGACGTAATTGCCAGTGGCTCCAAGCCCAAATCCCAATGGCGAATTGGCACCGAACACGAAAAGTTCGGCTTCTACACCGATGACCTGACGCCCGTCCCCTACGAGGGACCGCGCGGCATCGAACGCATCCTGCGCCTGATGGAAGGTCTTCTCGGCTGGCAGCCGATCGAGGACCGCGGCCTGATCATCGGTCTGGTCGATCCGGTCGGCGGCGGCGCCATCTCGCTGGAGCCCGGCGGCCAGTTCGAGCTCTCCGGCGCGCCGCTCGAGACGATCCACCAGACGTGTCGCGAACTGCACGCGCATCTGGCCCAGGTGCGCGAATGCGCCGAGCCGCTCGGCGTCGGCTTCATCGGCCTCGGCACGTCGCCGATCTGGTCGCTGGCCGAAACGCCTGTGATGCCGAAATCGCGCTACGAGATCATGGCGGGCTACATGCCGAAGGTCGGCACGCGCGGCCTCGACATGATGTTCCGCACCTCGACCGTCCAGGTGAACCTCGACTTCGCCGACGAAGCCGACATGGTCAAGAAGATGCGCGTCTCGCTGGCGCTGCAGCCGATCGCGACGGCGCTGTTCGCCAATTCGCCCTTCCTCGACAATGCCGCCAACGGCCTGCTGTCCAACCGCGCCGAGATCTGGCGCGACACCGACAACCAGCGCTCCGGCCTGATCCCGTTCGTGTTCGACGAAGGTTTCGGATTCGAAGGCTATGTCGACTGGGCGCTCGACGTGCCGATGTATTTCGTCAAGCGCGGCGACACCTATCACGACGTCGCCGGCCAGTCGTTCCGCGACCTGCTGAAGGGGCAGCTGCCCGGACTTCCGGGCGAAGTGGCGACGCTTTCCGACTGGAACAATCATCTCACCACGCTGTTCCCCGATGTGCGGCTGAAGAAGTACATCGAGATGCGCGGCGCGGACGCGGGTCCGTGGCGGCCGCTGACGGCGCTGCCGGCGCTTTGGGTCGGCGTGCTCTATGACCAGGCATCGCTGGACGCTGCATGGGAACTGGTCAAGGACTGGACCGAGGAAGAGCGTCAGGCGCTGCGCGACGGCGTTCCAAAGACTGCCCTGTCGACCCCGTTCCGCAATGGTACGGTCCGCGACATCGCCCGCGAGATGGTGCAGATCGCCCGCCAGGGCCTCGCCGCGCGCAGGCAGTTGAACAGCGACGGCCATGACGAGACGGTCTACCTGCAGCCGGTCGAGGAGATCGTCGCCAGCGGCCAGACCCTGGCCGAGCGCCTGCTGCACGAATGCCGCACGGAATGGAACGGCGACATCAGCGAGGTCTTCCGCCGCCACGCCTATTAGTTGCAGGCCTGTTGCAATTGATCCTTCTCAAAGCGCGCGGGCGGAGTAGACTCTAGCTTCGACCCGCTCGTGACAGTCAAGGAAGCGCATCATGGATATCAAGGACATCAGCGTCGTCGTGGACCTCGCCGGAGATCGCCCGGCGGCACGCGCGGCTGCGGATCTGGCCAAGCGGCTCGGCGCCCATCTGAGCGGCCTTTCGCTGGCTTATGACCCTATTGTCCCCGGCTATGCGATTGCGCCGGTGCCGGCCGATTTCATGATCAGCGCCCGCAACCAGGCGCTCAAGGAAGCCGAGACGGCGATCGGCGCCTTCCACTCCATCGCAGCCGAAGCGGGCATCGACGCAGAAGCACACCTGGTCGACGTCATGGCCGGTGGCGGCCTGGACGGCATTGTCCATGAAGTGCGGCTTGCCGATCTTGTCATCATCGGCGAGGACGACCCCGACCATCCCGAACCGGTGCGCGAAGCGCTGATCGAAGCCGTATTGTTCAACGCCGGCGCGCCCCTGCTGATCGTGCCGCGCAAAGGCCCCACTACCATTGATACGAGCCGGATCGTGATCGCCTGGGATGGCACCATCACGGCCTCCCGCGCGGTTCGCGCCGCCACGCCGTTCCTGAAGATGGCAACGCATGTCGAGATCGTGCTGGTCGATGACGGCAAGAAGCTGCCGACCGGCGAGCGGCTTTGCGGCCATCTGCTGCGCCACGGCATCGAGAGCAGCATCCGCAAGGTGCCCAATCCCGGCAAGGACGTATCCAAGGCCATTCGTCAGGCGGCGGCGGACGCCAATGCGGGCGTCATCCTGATGGGCGCCTACGGCCATAACCGCCTGCTGGAATGGATCCTCGGCGGCGCCACGCGCGGCATGCTCCACGGACTTACCTTGCCGGTGCTGATGACGCACTAACTTCGACGATCGACACGATTCGTTTGACGCGGACCGACCGCCGCGCCGATCATGCAACGGGGCGGCGGGAGCAACATGATGAAGACGTTCTACGATTTGATGCTGGAGGCCCAGCAAGGCGCTTTCGCCGCGAACATGGCCAAGGAGTTCGGCCTTTCCTCCGACCAGCAGTCGAAGGCCTTCGAGGCGATGATGCCGGCCTTCTGGCTCGGCATGCGCCGCAGCGCCGCCGACCCATTCGGCGTCGCCGCCTTCTGGCAGCAAGTCGGCGCCGGCCAGTTCCAGTCCTACTTTGACAATCCCCTCGCTGCCATGACGCCAAAGGCCCGCGCCGACGGTGAAAACATCGTCGAGCGCATGTTCGGCTCGCCAGAGGTCGCCAGGGCTGTCGCCTTGCAGGTCGAGGCGACGACCGGCATCGCCCAGGACGTCATCCGGCGGATGATGCCGGTCATGGCCAACATGATGATGGGCGGGCTGCAGCGGCAGACCGAAACCTACGACAACCCGTTCCTCGCCATGATGCGCGAGATGACCGGCGGCGGCGCCAAGCCGAAGCCGGCGGCGCAGAAGCGACCCGACCTCCCCTTCGTCACGCTGATGGAGAGCTTCCTCGGCAAGGAGAAGGAGCCCGAGCCGGAGCCCGGCCCGATGAGCAACGAGGAAGTGATCGACCGGCTGTTCGACGCCGGCAAAAGCATGCAGGACAACTATCGCAAGTCGATGGAAATGATCTTCGACCGCTTCGCGCCGACGACCCGGAAAGACTGACCGGGAAGACGGGCGAGAAATGAAAAAGGCCCGCCACGGATGCGGCGGGCCAAGTATGGAACCACCAGGGGATCTAGGGGTTCCAGCTGCGGTGTTGAGGCAAGGATTTCGACGACCTTACGGTCGCTATGCCTTGCGCTCGTAACGGGCGGCGGGGCCGCGCAATTCGGCAGCATGCGCGAGACGATCCCTCGCCTGGGCATGGCTGGCATAGCGGCGCTCGAGCGAGCGCATCGATAGCTGCACCGACGCGTCCTCGTCGGCGCGCGTTGCCAGCGCCGAATAGACGTCGCCCTGCGTCAGGCCGATGTCGCCAAGCATGTGGGCGTCCCATTGCAGGAGACGCGCGACTTCGCGACGATTTTTCCATACGCGAACGCGCGTCACAACTGCCACCAGGAGATTGGCGCCGACCATGAGGATCGTGCGGCCACGCGAGGGGCGAGCTTCCGGGGTGAACGTTTCGAATGTGGTCATATCGGCCTCCAGCGGCGAGCGCGAAGGGTTCCTTCGACTGGTTCGAAGGGGCTGCCCGGTCACGCGTGTTGGGTACGATTGGTAAGATGCTCCGTCCCGATTGATCATTCCAACGAATGTTTCTAATATCAGCCATCGGATTTGATGATGCATATCGTCGGGGCGCACCTGCTTGTTGCACGCCCCCGGCAGACCGTTCCAGCCGAAACGCCGATGCTTCGTTCGCGGACGAAATGTCGGATTTTGTGGCCTGCCCGGAACGGTTGCTGCATCCAGCGAGGGAACTGACCATGGCCTCCATGCTCGATCTCGACCAGTTGCGAACCTTTGTCGCCATCTCGGATTCCGGCAGCTTCACGCGGGCCGCCGAGACCGTTCACAAGACGCAATCCGCCGTTTCGATGCAGATGCGCCGGCTCGAAGAGCGGCTCGGCAAGCCGATTTTCGGCCGTGACGGGCGCAGCGCGAAATTGACCGAGGACGGTGAGCGGCTGCTCGGATACGCCCGCCGCATGGTGCGGCTGTCTGACGAGACGATGGCCGCCTTCGACGACGACGAACTCTCCGGCCGTGTCCGCCTCGGCACGCCGGACGACTATGCCGACCGTTTCCTGCCAGAGATCCTGGCGCGCTTCTCACGCTCCAATCCGCGCGTCGAGGTGACGGTGGTCTGCGAACCGACGCTGCAGCTGCTGGACTGCCTGCGCGCCGGCGAACTCGACCTCGGCATCATCACCAACATCAAGGGCACGCCGATGACCGAGGTGGTCCGGCAAGAGCCCCTGCTCTGGGTGGTCTCGAACCATCACCAGTTGGAACAGGAAGACGTGCTGCCGCTGGCGCTTGGCCGCGACACCTGCTGCTGGCGCAAGACGGCGATCGAAGCGCTGGCTCCGATCGGCCGGCGCTATCGCATCCTCTATTCCAGCAATAATTCGACGGCGCTCGCCGCCGCCGTGCTGGCCGGCCTCGCCATTTCGGTGCAGCCGGAATCGGCGCTGCGACCGGGTATGCGCGTGCTCGGCGAGGCGGACGGTTTTCCGAAGCTCGCGCCCTGCGAGATCGGGCTGGTGCGCGCCTGGAACAAGCCGACCACGCCGATCGTCGATGCGCTGGCCGAACACATCGTGTCGTCGCTCGACAACCTCTCCATGCAGATCGCCGCCGAGTAGCGGCATAGAAAGCGACCCGATGCAGCCGAAGCTGGTGCCCGAACTGGAGGTTTCCAGCCTCGAAGACTCACTGCGCTTCTATGTAGAACTGGCCGGCTTTCGCGTCCTCTACGGCCGCCCGGAAGAGGGTTTCGTTTTCCTCGACCGCGACGGCGTGCATCTGATGCTGGAAGAGGCGGAAGGCCCCGGACGCCGCTTCCACAAGTCGGTCCTCGAACGCCCGTTCGGCCGCGGCGTCAATTTTCAAATTCAGGTCGACGACGTCGATGCGCTCTGGGAACGGATGCGCGATGCGGCGCCGATCTCGCTGCCCTATGAGACGCGCTGGTATCGGCGAGAGAACGAGGAACTCGGCCATCACCAGTTCGTCGTCGCCGACCCCGACGGCTATTTGCTGCGGTTCTTCACCAGTCTTGGGGTAAGGCCTGCGACGGGGTGAGCCGCTATCTTGCTTCACCTCTCCCTGAGGGAGAGGTCGACGGCCGAAGGACGGCGGGTGAGGGTTTACGGCCTCACCCGGATAGTTCCCTAACCCTCACCCGGAGCTTCGCTCCGACCTCTCCCTCAGGGAGAGGTGAAGATCTGCTTGCGTCGGATTCGGTCTTCCCTACCCGGCCAGAACCCGCGTCGACGGGAAGGTGACACGGATCAGCGTGCCCTGCCCGACCGCGCTGTCGATCAGGAAGGCGGCGCGGTTGGCCTCAACCAGCGCCTTGGTCAGCGGCAGGCCGAGACCCGTGCCGTCGCTGCGATGCTTGGTGGCGCTCGCGACCTGGCGGAACGGCATCAGCGCCGTCTCGACATCCTTCTCCGACATGCCAATGCCGGTATCGCGAATGCGCAGCGTGACCTCGCCGCGCTCCTCCAACGCCGTCGAGACGATCACCTGGCCGCCGGCCAGCGTGAACTTCACAGCGTTCGAAACGAGGTTCAGCACGATCTGACGGATCGAGCGCGGATCGGCAACGATGCTCGGCACCTGGCTCGACAGGCTGGTGCGGATGATGATGCGCTCGCGATTGGCCTGCGGCTGCATCATGGCGACGCATTCCATGACGATCTCGTTCAAGGCCACCGCCTCGAAATTCAGATCGAGCTTGCCCGCCTCGATCTTGGAAAGGTCGAGGAGGTCGTTGAGCAGGCTCATCAGATGCGCACCCGACACATTGATATCGCGCAGATATTCCTTGTAGCGCTCGGTGCCGATCGGCCCGAAACGCTCCTCCATCATCACTTCGGAGAAGCCGATAATGGCGTTGAGCGGCGTGCGGATTTCGTGGCTGACCCGGGCCAGAAAGTCCGACTTCTGCATCGAGGCGGTCTCGGCCGCGCGGCGGGCGTTGATCAGCTCTTCCTCGGCATTCTTCCACTGCGTGATGTCGCGCAGCACAGCGCAGAATTTACCCGTCTCGCCGAGCCGGCCCATCGTCATGAACAGCGGAATGAGCCCGCCCTGCGGCACCCGGCCGATCACTTCACGGCCATCGTTCAGCACGCTGGCGACGCCGTTCTGGGCCAGGCCCTCCAGATAATCGAGCGCCGACTTCCGGCTTTCCTCGGCCAGCAGATGGGTGAAGGGCAGTCCGGCAACATCAACGGAATCGACCCCGAACAGTGCTTCGGCGCTGCGGTTGATCCGCACGATGCAGCCATTGGCGTCAACCACGGCAACGCCATCAGTGGCGGTATCGAGGATCGCCTCGAGCTCGGCAATCTTGTGGCCCGCGGCAGCCAGATCTTCGACAAGCTGACGGTCTGGCGCGGGGGCGGCAGGCGGGGTCTCCGCCACAGACGGAAGCGTTTCGGGCTCGGGCGCGGCGGCGGCGGGTACGACCGGCTCGGCCAGCTCCGGCGCACTAACAGGCTGGCCCTGCGCCAAGCCCGCCGGGGCGATCTCCGCCTCCGGCTCGACAGCTTCGGACGCTGCCACGACAGGTTCGGAAACTGGCGCTTCGACGACAGGCTCTTGCGCCAAGGGCGCGTCCGGCTCGACGGCAGGAGGTTGCGCGACGGGTGTCGCCTGCGTTTCGGCTTCCTTCGCCGCGTCCTCGACCTTTGCGCCAAGCGCCACGGCAATGCGCCGGAAGGCGTCCTGCTCGGGCATGCTCAGGCGCTCGGCATCACCGGGCGTGACGGCCGGGCGCGGCAAATGCACGACATTCGACGGCTGCACCACCGGCGGGCGCGTCGGAGGCACGACAACCGGCTTCGGCGCAGCAACGGGCGGCTCGCGGCGCAGCTCAGTCGGACGGAGCACACCAAAACCGCGATAGCCCTCGAACGCACGATCGCGCGAAAAGGCGGGCAGCGCCGCGAGATCGACCGAGACGCGCTGGTCCGAACCATCGACCGGCCAGCTCAACGTTGCGCCGCTCCACGTGTCGCGGCGGGCGATCAGGGCTGCGATGGTCCCTTTCGCGTCCAGCCCCCGCGCAGAAGCAACCTCGGACCAGGCCACGCCAACGATAGAAGCCGAATGCGGACCGACGACGGCGGCGAACTCCGGCGAGACGAAGCTGAACCGGCTCTCGGCATCCATCTGGAAGACGAAGCGGATGGGGCCGGTCGGAGCTTCGAACTGGAATTCGGGCTCGTTGTGATCGGCAGCATCGGACGGCGCCTCGACCGAAGGCTCTGCCAGCGTCTCGGCAGCGGTCGGCGGCGAGGGCTCCGACACGGGAGCTTCGACCGGCTCTTCCGCAACGACAGCATTCGCGACGACGCCATCGCTCACGGCCTCGACGATATCTGCCATCGACTTCGGCACGCGCTCAACCTCGGCCAAAGGCTGGACGACGGGAATCTCCTCGTCCGAAGGGGCAACGACCGCGACGGGCTCCGGCTCGACCGCGAGTTCGTCTAGCGGGACCGCCACCGGCTCCGGTGCAGCCTCGTCCGTCTCCGGCTCTGCCGAGGGCACCAGGGCTGGCGTCTCAAGCGGAACAGTCTCGGCGGGCTGGGTCGCAGCAACGACTTCCGGCAGCGGCGCGGTGACGACGGGAGCCGGCTCGATAGCGACGCGTTCCGCCGGGCCGACGACCAGCAGATGGAAGCGGCGCCCCTCCTGCTCGAAGCGGGCGACGCCGGCCGGGCGGCGCGCATCGTCGATCCGGATGACGCGCTTCAAGAGGCGCTCGTCGCTGCGATCGATGCCGGCGACCAACGCCTCGATGGCACTTTCGGCCGCCGTCAGCGCGTCAAGCCCGCCCGATGCGGCGACGACCTCGCCGGACGCATCCAGAATCGCGACCAGGCAATCCTCGGCGACGACGGCATCGGCCAGGCGCTCGGCGCGTTCAACGAGCGAGGCAGATTGTCCGCGCGGCGCATCGAGCGCGATCAGGACGGCACTGGTATCATCGGCCAGCGCGATGCGGGTGCAATGTGCGGCGAGCATCTGCAGCCGACCGCCCGTTGCGAAGCTGATCCGTTCGACACGAGTGGCCCCCTTCGGCAGCGCCCGGGCAAAGCGGGCAATCTGGGTGGTCGAGGGAAGTGTGTCGGAGAAACGGCGATCCAGCAGACGGTCCAGTTCCGCGACACCGAAAAAGGCGGCGCCGGCGGCGTTGGCCCAAAGGACGCGTCGCCCGTCCGCCGCCCAGACGAAAGTCGGGCGGGCAGACAGCAATGCCGGTCCGACGGTCGGCAGGGCCGACAGGTCGAGATAGGCAAGGTTGCGTCCACTCATACGGTTGCCACTTTTCCCGCCATTCCGGCGTGCTGGCTATCGGCGCTCGCATCGACCGAGTTTGGCCTGCGTCCCCATTCCGGCTTGACCTGCCGGCGAACGACCGTCCCACGAAGGACAACCATTCCATAGAGATAAGCTAATATAGGGAGGAACCTCGCCGGTCCACGCCACAGCGCCGCAACCCCTTATCTCTTGCCTCCCTTGGTTAATGTGTTGCTTGCGCCGCGGTTCAAAAGCAACCGATCCCGAAAGCATTCGGCGCGGCCTCGCCTTGCGTCTCTGCCCCCGAGAGCTATTGTTGTCTTGTCCTCAACATGGGAGATCGCGATGGCTGACAAAACGGCGTTCGAAATTCCGGAGCAGATGCGCGCGCTTGCCGACAAGAGCGTCGATCAGGCCAAGAAGGCTTTTGACGAGTTCATGGGCGCCACGGTGAAGGCGGTTGAGAAGTCGGAGACATCGGCCAAGACGCTGCAATCCAGTGCGCGCGACGTCAACCGCCAGGCGCTGGCTTTCCTGGAAGCCAATGTGGCCGCTTCCTTTGACTTCGCCCAGAAGCTGGTCCGCGCCCGAACCGTTGAGGAACTCGGCCAGATCCAGCAGGAGTACCTGAAGTCGCAGGTAGAGACAGCTCAGAGCCAGAGCAAGGACATGGCGGAAGCCATCGGAAAGGCCGCCAGCAGCGTCCAGCAGCCAGGCAAGAAGTAGGTCTCAAAACAATCGGCAAGGCGCCGGCGGCCGGTTGCCTTGCAGGATATCGACAGGGCTTTAGCGTCATTCGACGCTAAAGGATTGAAATAATTCTGAAATTGTGCGTCGCAACATAATATTGCATTGCAACATGACTTAGTGTAAGTTCGCGCTCAAGTCGATCGGAGTTGCAAAGGGTCCGGGTAACGGATCCGGGATCAAGCTCCGCGACGGCCCTAGAGCCCGATGGAGACTTTCAGTTCATGTCCGACACCGCTTCCGCCGCTCCCAAAAACGCCAAGTCCACTGCCAAGACGAGCAAGGGTTTCGACGCGCCGTTCGAAGCCTTCAGCTTTGCCGTTCCGAATGTCGAAGTTCCGGCTGTGTTCCGTGACTTCGCCGACAAGGCCGTCGCCGACAGCAAGGACGCCTACGCCAAGCTGAAGAGCGCCACCGAAGAGGCAACCGAAGCGCTTGAGGACAGCTACGAGACCACTCGCAGCGGTTTCCTCGCCCTCGGCAGCAAGTCGCTCGACAACGCCAAGACCCATGCGGATGCGACCTTCGCGTTCGCCCGCGATTTCATGGGCGTCAAGTCGTTCGCGGAAGCGATGGAGTTGCAGGCCTCGTTCGCGCGCAAGCAGTTCGAGACGCTGACAGCGCAGACCCGCGAGATTCACGAATTCTCGCAAAAGTTCGCAACCGACGCTTCGCGCCCGGTCAAGCAGGGCTTCGAGAAGGCGCTCAAGGGCTTCCAGCCGGGCTGATCCTTTCGGCTTTTTCCCGCGGAAATCCGCCAGAATAGCAAACGGCCCGAAGCCATTTCGGGCCGTTTTGCATGGCAGCCAAGCTTCTGCGGATAACTCTGATTCCGCACTTGAAACCCGCGAACTTTGATTCTAAGTTCCGCTCGCTTTTGGCACGCAGTTGTAGCTCAGTTGGTTAGAGCGTCGGATTGTGGATCCGAATGTCGCTGGTTCGAGCCCAGCCAACTGTACCAAAGCATTCTCCTTAAAAATCAACGACTTGACGATGGCCTCGCCCCCTGAAAAGGGCCGACCATGTCGCGTTCGTGTTGCATCCACAATTGTGGGTTTTCCTCAGTTTTGCCTGACGTGCGGCAGCCCGACGCAACATGGAATGCGACATGGAGCGTCAGTCGTAGGGGTTTTTCTTCGGGGGTTTCGGCCGAGGGTCCATCTGGCGCACAGCATGGATAGCGCCGGCCAGACCGCAGAGGCCGATCCCGCCAACGATGAGGATTGAAGCGGCGGGAATGGCTGCGAGCCCCGAGCTGGGCAGGAACAGCGCACCGCCGGCATAGACCGCCAGGACGCCGCATATGAGCATGGTGCTGACCGGATATAGGATGGCACCTCCGCCGACGACCAGCGGGACCACCGCCAAGATCAGCATCAGAACCTGCACTCGCTGCGCGTCCATATCTCCCCCTATACCTCGACATTCCGACCTGGCCCTGCTTCTCTGCGGTGGGGACGGGAGGGGAATATGACAGTTGCAGATTTTGTCGCAATGACCCGCGACAGCTTGGACTTGGCCGCTCAGCAAGAAATGGCCTATTGGGCGCGCTGGATGTTTTGGGTGACCTGCGTCAGTCTGGTGTTGAGCGCAGTAGCCCTTTTGTCCTTGTGGACGTCGCTCAAGCAAACCCGCGAGGCACTAACGACCACGAAGGCTTTGGCTCACGCCGAAACCCGAGCCTATGTTCACGCAACCACTGCTGAACATTACGTGGGCAACGGATACAAACTTGTCATCCATCTGGAGAACGTGGGAGCTACCCCCGCACCAAATTTCAACGTCGCAGCAAAAGTCATTAAAGCAAAAGTGGGAGAGATCGGAGAGACCATCGAGCGCGCTCTGCCCGTCTCTAACTTTGGCCTCAAGGGATGGAACTCTCTTGGTCCATCAAGCAAGCCGACGACGGTCTCGATAGCGCCCGCCGAGGTTGGAGACAACGATTTGGTCTCACAGATGGCAGTTGGCCTCGACGGGTATGTGTTCCTCTTAGTCGGAACTGTTAGATACAGCGACATTTACGGGACGTTTTTCGAATCCGACTTCGCGTTCTTCAGCCGGAGCACTTTCGGTACGATGCTGGAAAACAGCAACGCCTTCCAAAGAGCTCCCGCCAGCCTCCGGTCATACGTTCCAGTACGCGCCTAAGCCGCCACCCCGAACACGTAGTCGAAGATCGGGCCGGTAAGGATGCGAGGCGGTGTCCCTTTCCGGAATTTGTAGAGCACCTGCGAGCAGGCTTCTCTGCAGCAAGAATTCAGAGCGCCCCTAGCACCGCTGCAAATCCACGCGACATGGAGCCGGCTCAGTCGACAGGCGCTATACTTCCCCGAAATAAAGGCGGCATATGCAGGCATGGTTCAGCCTGTCCCGCCTCCTGTACGGATTGAAGAAGGCGTAGAGACTCCGCTTAGCGAGGGAGCCGCCGCTCTCCATCGATCAGCCGTCGTTTTGCAGCGGTTAAACGCCATGCTAGCTCGGGCCAAGCTCGGGTAGACGCGACATTCAGCCATGGCCGATGGAAAAGAGGATTGGAATGACCCACTTTTATGTGACAACCTATCTTCCCAACGGGCTCGGCTGTTCTCCTGGCGTCTCTTATAATCCCGTCGTTGCCGACACGTGCCAGGCAGCTATCGCCCAGTTCACCAAAAAGAGGCTCACTAGCACCGCAGTCGGGCCTGTGGCGGCAACGGTATCGCGTCCAGGTGAGATGTCGATCTCATTCTACTTCGCGCCACTCCAGGGCCTCGTCAAAGCGCCCATTGCGATAAACTTCCGGCGCGGCCGTTCCTTCGAGTTTCGCGCTCGCATGCGCTCAGCAGGCGAAGATGTGGAAAACGTTATAGCGACCGGATCCCGCTCGGGAGGGTAGAAATTGCCCCACGTATGGCCGGCGTTGCCGAAGCCTGCGCTGACATCCGCCACATGCCAAATGACTGCTCACGGCGATCATTCTTCGGATAGAAGGCCAGCCTCGTGCGCGGCCTCAACGAAAGCTCGCCGAGCCGCCAGCGGGTCGCCATTCGCCACCGGAGCGGTGGACATACAGATCATGATCCCTATATTGGCCAATAGGTGACGTGTGCTGCGTGCGTCGAGCTTAGGCTCAATACGGAGGATGGTCTCAACCCCTCCCGAAGGACGCTGAAGCATGCCCAAGCCATTCGCCCCCGAACTCTCATTCGGTCGCATCAACGCCACTCTCCGACGTTTCCTGGATAGCGAGACATCGGGGGGACTGGTGCTGATGGCCGTAGCTAGCCTTGCCCTGGTTGTCGCCAACTCTCCAGTCGCGCCGATCTATTTTTCGGCGCTACAGAACTACCTCGGCCCACTCAGCGTCCAGCACTGGGTCAACGATGCTCTCATGGCCGTCTTTTTTCTGATGGTTGGGCTGGAAATCAAACGAGAGATGACGGACGGCCACCTATCGTCTTGGTCCCGACGATTGCTACCGGGTGCCGCAGCGGCTGGAGGCATGATCGCCCCCGCCCTTATCTTCGTTGCACTCAATTACCACGACCACGAAGCCATCCACGGTTGGGCCATCCCCTCGGCTACCGACATAGCTTTCGCTCTGGCCGTGCTCTCGCTACTGGGTCCGCGCGTCCCTGCTTCGCTCAAAGTCTTTCTGGCGGCCCTAGCCATCCTCGATGACCTTGGCGCGGTGATCATTATCGCGGTTTTCTACAGCAAAGGCATCTCGGTTCCGGATCTACTGGCAGCCACTGCAATCCTTGTCGTCTTGATCGGGATGAACCGGGCCAAGGTAATGCAACTGAGCCCCTATATGGCGTTCGGCGTTCTTCTGTGGTTCTTCACCTATCGGTCCGGCGTCCATGCGACGATCGCCGGTGTCCTGTTAGCCCTCACCGTTCCGATCAAGCTGACACCCGGAACCCCAGAGGCTGCGCCCGAGGAGTCCCCGCTCCATCGCCTCGAACAGGCTCTCCACCGTCCAGTTGCGTTCCTCATCGTCCCCATTTTCGGCTTCGCCAATGCTGGCGTGTCCTTCGCTGGCGTTACGCTCTCCTCTATGCTCGAGCCTCTTTCGCTCGGCGTCGCCAGTGGCCTCTTCTTGGGGAAGCTAATCGGTGTATTTGGGGCCGCAGTAATCCTGGTTGGGATCGGCGTGGCCAAATTACCGCCGGCTGCCAGCTGGGGCCAAATGCTCGGTGTAGCCTTTCTGTGTGGTATCGGCTTTACGATGAGCCTGTTTATAGACCTTCTCGCGTTTGACGACCCTGTCCTGCAGGACCGCGTCAAGCTTGGCATTCTCTTCGGATCCGCAGCATCAGGGATTGCCGGATATCTCATCTTGCGAGTATCGAGCAGAAGAGGCCAGACGTGCAACATTCGGCCTTTGTCAACGACGTCGGCGTAGAGGGGGCTCGTCCCTGCACTCCAATGCCGGTCCCTCGTCAAGACTAGCTAAGCGTCCTTGCCCCTCCGCTTCTTCTTCACCTCGGGCAAGGGCAGCTTTGCGGCCAATGATCTAGTCGCCTTCAGGCCGCCTCCAGCTACCGACGAGGCTTGATAGCTTCTATCGTTGCGGTGAGCGCCGCGATCTGGCTGGCCTGGTTGTCGACCTTGTCGGTGAGCTTCACCAACTGGGCCGCCAGCCAGGCTCGACCTCGTGCGGAGCGCTGGGGGACTAAGCCCCTTCAGAAGCTCTGAAACCAGGGAAACGACCAACCCAACAAACAGCACCTGCCGCGCAGTGACACCGCTGGCGGTGCCCGGGCCCGCTGTCGAAGGCCGGCATTTGCATCGCCAGACGCAGTAGCTTCGCCTCGCCCATGGTGGCGGAGACGGCGGCACCGGTTTGCTTCTCTGTAAGGGCGAGAGCCCGAGCCTCTCCCAACTCGGCGGCGAGGCTTTCGACAGTCACCTCGACCCGCTTCGCGCTCCGCCCCTGCAATTCGTCCACCCGCTTCCGGATGCTTTCATTTGCTTTAATGCGCGACGCGTTGCCCCGATCGGGCATATAGCCGGCCTGTGCGTAGGCGTCATCAGCTGTCTTGCCCTTGACCAGCGCCTGGGTGAAGCTCTCATGACGGGGATTGGGGAGAACAGGCATGGATATCGGTGGGGCTATTTCTGCGGTGACCGCTGCGATTGGGTTCGCCAGGGAGCTGAACAACGTCGATATTCAGGTCGACCAGGCTTCGCTGAAGCTCAAAGTTGCTGAGTTAACGACAGCACTCGCCGACGCAAAGCTGGGTCTCGTTGACGTCGCTGATGAGCTTCATGCTGGTGAGAAAGAGATAGCGCGTTTACAGGACGCCATCGCTTTTAAAACAGACAGGACGGAACACTATAGAGGATACACCTATGAGCTGAGCGCGGACGGAGACAAGGTTGGGTTGCCATTCTGCCCACTCTGCCTTGAGAAAGGGCAGTTCAGTCGGCTGGTCTCCGCCAACCGTTCCGGACGGCCCAAGGTCTGCCCTAAATGCCATGCAGATTTCGGTCACGTTACCGAATTCAGCTGGATCAAAAAGGCACCCTAGCGCGGCTCAGTTCACGATAAGAACGTCGATGCGACCCAGCCTATGGCGAAAGCGGCGCCGCACAGAATGATGTTGCCGGTCAAAATGATGAGGAAGTAAATCGGGCCACGCTCGCGCATGCCGACTTCGAACGCTGCACGATTGCTGAAGAAGAATAGCAAAACCGCCAGCGCCCCGAGAGGCACCAACACCCAAAGCGCAAACTGCACATAGCCTAAGTATAAGCATGCAGCGATAAGCGCCGCGTACAACGTGTTGAGCATCTGCCCCTCATTTCATTCCGGCACAAAGTGCCGTTGCAGGGCATTAAGCGCAAGACCCAGATCATAAAAGCGGCCAGCGAGTTCATCCTCACCGGCCGCCCAAAATTGGACTGACGAGCGGGGTCTATTCCGTCGGTTCCCCGCCCTGTTCCTGTTCATAGGTCACGGCAACGTCGGCATTGGCCGACAGTCGCACTTGGGTGCCCTCGACGTCGGCGACCAGGGACAAGGGGATGAAATGGTGATGGCCCTCGTGGGCGCCCACGCCGCTGTCCGACTTGGTCAACTTGATGCGGTCACCTTCGACGCCGTCCACGGTTCCGATATGGGCACCGTCCGCTCCGATGACTTCCGCGTGTTCCTGAATCTGAGATGCATCGACCATTTTGTCCTCCTAGGTTGCGGAGGGCAACGCGGACCGGACAACTTGGATGCACGCCGGTCGAAATCTCAGCCGGCGGCTTGCTCATATCGAGCGAGGATTCTGCGGCGCGGCTCTTCTATTTTGCTGTGAGGTGCTCGCTTGCGCTCGGCTGAGACAGATCAACCCGTCGGGAGAGGCTCGTCGAGCACGATCAGCGAATAATAGATGGTGGACAGTTCCCCGATCCGCCTGAGACTGACCATACCCACGCCGGGCGATGGGAAAGTGATAAACCCGGACGCGGGATAGGCACCGCCCCACGTGTTGATCTCCCTGTCCGCCGGCAGGACATAGTTTCGCCCTAGACCGGCCGACCCGTCGAACGTGCAGAAGAACAGCACGATCGGGATGTAACCCTTCCAGTCGTAGGAGAAGTGGATCGTCGTAAAGGTATTGTCGGTCGCGGTTTTTGCCGTCCCCTTTACGGAATTGCTGTCCGTCCCGTTAATCACCGTAAACTCGTCGTCCGAGCTAAATATCATTTGCGCTTTTGAGCACGTCCGGACGTCGAAGCCCGGCCGCGATGCGTAGAGGCCATAGTCGTCCCCGCGCTTCCCCATCAGCATCCGTGCGAGGGGATGCGGATCATTGCCGACGATACCGAGGTCGCGAGCGGGGATCTTGAAGACGACGGCGCAGACTAGATTATTGAACCGGAACTGCCCGGACTGAGAGTAGATCACCACCCGATCGTTAAACGCCTCATAGGTGAGTGAGCCCGCGCCCGGCGCGTTCGGGCCGACATCTTCGCGCCAAGTGATCGACGACCCATCCGGGGCTGACAGGAAGATCTTGACGCAGGGAACATAGGGCAGCGCCGAGAAATAGATGGTCCTCGGGCTCAAGTTAGCTGCATCCGGGGTCTGGTTGGCATTAATGCCGTTGATCCTTTGTTTCACCACCGCGTGGATGTTGCCGGCGAACGGCCAAGCCGTGTCAAAGTCGATATGTTCGCGGCCGAGGTTTGGATCAGACGCATCCTGGTCGGGCTTGCTGATACGGGCGCGGAAATCGCCGGGTGAAAGCTGTCCGGCGAACAGGCGAGGAATATTAGCCATGAGGCCTCCCTTCCGGAAAAGAAGTGTTGCCCGGTGCGCTGGGATGCACGATTACGGCGTCAACCAACCCAACAAACAGCACCTGCCGCGCAGTGACACCGCTGGCGGTGCCCGGGCCCGCTGTCGAAGGCCGGCATTTGCATCGCCAGACGCAGTAGCTTCGCCTCGCCCATGGTGGCGGAGACGGCGGCACCGGTTTGCTTCTCTGTAAGGGCGAGCGCGCGGGCCTCTTCGAGCTCGGCGGCAAGGCTTTCGACGGTCACCTCGACCCGCTTGGCGCTCCGGCCCTGAAGTTCATCCACCCGTTTCCGGATGCTTTCATTTGCTTTCATGCGGGTGGCATTGCCGCGATTGGGCGCATAGCCGGCCTGTGCATAGGCCTCATCAGCCGTCTTGCCCTTGGCCAACGCCTGAGAGAATGATTCATGACGGGGATTTGGGAGGACTGTCATGGATCAACAGGGCAAAGAGATGGGTTGGAATGACATCAAGAAGATGCATGTCAAAGACGGCAAGCTCTTCTGGGACGGCAAGGAGGTCATGACCAAGCAGGTCGTCTCGTTACGCTGGTTCGAATTGGTTCTGGCCACGACTGTTGCAGTCTCGACCGTCGCTACAGCCATCTGGCCCATTGCCCTGCATCTCGGCTTGTTCGGCCTAAAGGCCGTTGGCGAATAGCGTTGAATTTGGTTGCGGCGGGCGGATTCGAACCGCCGTCCTCCAGGGTATGAACCTGGCGAGCTACCGGGCTGCTCCACGCCGACTTAAAACTTGGTGGCCGGGAGGCTAATCCTCACCGGCCGGCGCCCCTAGCGGGGGCTTGAACTGTCACGTCGCAGGTTGCTCATACCGAGCGAGGATCTTGCGGCGCCGAGTAAGCTGCTTCGAACGTGAGAGCATTGACCAGGCCAACGAAAAGCTCTTGGCGCGCATATCCTGGGGAGCACACGCACGTCAGCCGGAGCTGAGCTGCTGGGCCCTGTCACTTGGTAGTTGCCGGCTGCAACTGCAATTGCGAGAGCCAGTCACAGACGCGGGTCCTCGCCGCGGCCTCCACTTCCACCAGAAGTTCCCAGGCGACCAACAGCAGCGTCTCGAGGTGACTGACAATTGTCTGCAAGTGTACCCACATCGTCGGCTCTGAGATGAACTGCGCCATAAGGACCATGATCGCTAAGATGTAAGCCGTCGCGATCCAGTTTGAGAACTTTCGATAGCTTGAGAAGGATTCACTGTACCCCGCCCCCGCGAGGCCGTCGTACTCGTCTTTAGAGACTATGGGGGCGTAGAGATTTTTACGGAAGGTCTGCTCGTTGGAGCGGATAGCATCCACGGCCTTATCTGCAATGGATCTCGTAAGCAGCAAACTGAAGGCAAGATACAAGGCTGCTGCTGCGGGGAGCCAAAGCCAAGTCCCTCCTGAGGACGCGGGCTTCAATACCAGTGCCGCGAACGCTACTGCAGCATCACGCCACAAGTTGCCAGATAGGCTTGCTGTCTGGGCGGAAACGGCCTTGGCGTCTTCCGCCAAACCCTTTCGGAGGTCGGACATCAGCTTGAGCGCTTCTACGCCCTTGCCATGCAAATGAAGTCTATAAGCCGTCCTGGCACACTCCAGCGCCGCCGACACCACCGCTCCTGTTCCTTCACTCCAGTCGCTAGAAGAGGGCCACCCTCGCGCGATCTCGGCAGCCAGAAGCGCGTGTCGCGTCTCCGCGTCGGGGGCTTCGCAATAGACCCAATGCGATGCTTCCTGAAGGGCGGATGAGAGAGCCTCCGAACTCCAGAGTTCGTTGCCCAAAGGCGGAACCAGCGTCGTCACCTTTCGGCTACCTCGAAAAACGCACTGCACGCTTCCGTGGCCATTTGCGATAATATCGGTGGGCAGGCAAAGTGCTAGGCGTCGTGCCGCCGTCGGTTTGAGCTCCACCAGAAGATCGTCTGTTGTCGCTGAGGGAATGACCCAGGTCGCTGCGTTCGATGGAACCAGGCCGTGCCCAGATACGTCGGAGACCATCTTCCTAGGAGAGCGAAAGGCATAGTCTGGACCCAATTCGGGTTCCAGGTCGGTCCATTGCTGGATGCTCAATCCCGCTGTCGTTGATGAGGTCTCGAGGTCCGCTACTAAGATGGCCCTCGATTGCTCGAAAGCCTCTGGAGAGGACCGAGCGGACGCAACCAAAGCCATGGCTGAAAAGAAGCGCACCACACCGACAATCGGCGCCTTGACGACCCGTATCACTGCGCGCAGTGGAAAGGCGTCAACCGTGTCGTTCATCAAGTCGACATGAGTATCCTCTCCGCCATCATGGGCGCCAATAGTCAAGCCGCGCGCTGCGGCTTCGGTCCGCTTCTCAACGAGCCAAGCCCAGTCGGCGGCCGTAGCGAACACGCAGTCCAGCTGAAAAATCGCTACAGTTTCGACGAAGGAGCGCCCTTCGGCTCTAGCCTGGAGGCCGTCTTTCAGAGCCTTCGCCCAAGAGCTCATCGTCGAGGATCCTCTGCGTCCGAATCGTTATGGTTGCCGAACCGTCGGCGCCCCGCTGCACATCCACAATGTTGACAGCGTCGTCTAGGCTCCTCGGGTAGATGATCAAGACGTCCTCGAGGGTCTTAATCCGGCGCGTTCGAGGCGCTGGAATTTGCGTGATGTCTAGTTCGATTACCTCGCCAGAGACACGCTGCGCCTGAAGATGCCTATCGAGGGAGGACCTAAACCGCTGGTCTTGCCAAAGGGAGCCGAAAACGCCCGTTCCAAACCCCTCAAGGTCTGTTTCAGGATCGATCGACGTTCGCGCCTCGCTTTCAGTTCGCAGCCGCTGGCGCCAGCTCCGCTTCGTTTCGTCCGAAGCAAACTCCTTGCTGTCCCGAAACGCTGCTTCGAGTGCCTTCTTAAAGCGGGTTGTAGCCTCGGTCGGCGTGTATAGCCTTTTAACTCCCAAGAATGTCTTGAAGTACTGGCCAATATCTTTCCTATTAGTGCGATCATAGACGGCAATCGATCCTCCGTCGTCGCTGAGCGCGATCAACGCCGACTTCTGCATTGCCTTCTTGTCTTCAACAAACGTATTTCCGATCTCCGATACCACCGCCCTTATGCGGCCTTCTGGAGTTTTTTCCTGCCGAAAGCGTAAGACCTGCATGTCATCGAACTTGATGAGTGCAAAAATCGGATATGTGGCCCCCGTTACGCTTGCAATTATGAATGCCCCTTTCGAGGAGGCGACATTTCTATGCTGATTGTGGAAAGATTCGGCGAGCTGTTTTGAGAGAGAGACGAAATCGTTGGGACGAGAAATCATGGCATTCAGTGTTGGCTTGATACCCTGCTCTTCGCCGATGAAATCAAACCGATTTCCAATATTTGTTTCTCTAACCCGTTGGAGAAAGAATGACTCAAAGCCTGTCGCGTCGATCTCATCCATCAGGTCGAGGTCATCATCCTTTGGACCGACTACGTGAAAGATCATTCGTTGGAAACGAAGCCGTTCCAACACGGCGTCATCAAGCAAGCCCATATGCTCCCCCCCACAGATAGCGGAAAGATGAGCATGACAACCTACGGGATGTCTAGGAGGCTTTGTGCCGGGTAGAAGGCTAGCACCGGCAGCAGTTCATCCGAGGCTTTAGGGGCCTACGACAGGCACGAGTTTCATCGCCAGGGAACTGGCCAGCAGCACTGTCAGCGCCTGTCGCGTAGTGACGCCGCCGACGGTGCACATCTTGGCCTGCTGCCGAAGGCTGGCGAGATCGAGCTCTTCGAACTGGTCCAAAAGCTCGCCGCCGCGAGCCTCCAGCTCAGGGAATGCCGTGAGAACATCCGACACGGCCAGGATCGTCTCAGACCATAGCTCCATAGCGTTCTCGGGCCGGGCCTTGATCGCCTTCAGCACGATCGAGAGATGCCCCTCGCCGCGGTGCTTGGCGATCCAGCGGAGTGACTGGCGCGCGTTCGTTTCCCATCGGCCTTTCCGGGTCGAATAGGGCACAATCCCGATGCCGAGCTGATCGCAGAAGACGTCGATTTTCGACATGAGATCTCCATGGGTGAGAAAGTGCGGCCTTGCCCTCCTTGGCCCGCTCAGACTTGGCGCCGCGGGAGAAGGGCTTTCCGTTGTTGGGCAGGCTGCGTTGCCCTCTCCATGACCCGGCGCCGGATGGAAACTGTGCTGCCGCTATCGGCCGGACCCGCGCTCCGTCCAGAGGAACTCGATTCCTGCTGCGCCGAAGCTCGGAAGCCTGGCCGCCGTGATGCGCGAGATCAGGCTGACTCCGCTCCGGAAGTCGATCGGGCAATCCCGGGCGATGGCCTCAGCCGACCCCAGCCATGCCTCACCATCGGGGATTGCCCGGTTGACCGTCGCGAGCCGCGCATCGCTGGCCTGCAGCCGCACCAGCAGCGAAACGAGCTCTTCGGCGAGCGCCGGATAACGATCCCGCAGATCGGCCGCCAGCGCGTCCCGCTCGGCCTTGGCGACCTGATAGGCATTGCGCTTGTCCGCCTCGGCATCGATCCGGGCAAGCTGCGCGACCCTTTGCTCCAGCGCGACGATGGCGGCGGCGATACGGTCACGATCGAACCTTGCCCGCTCCCATGCATCACGGGTCACATCGGCCTTGTCAGGCGCGACCAGAGGATCGAGGGACGCCCGCTGCAGGTGCGCAACCTCGGTCTCGGCCTTGTCGAGCGCCTGCCGGCTGGCCGAGAGCACGGCCGAGACATCATCGCGCGTCAGGGCGCCGGTAAGAGCGTCGTGGATCTGAGTCTTCAGGTCTTTCACCATGTCAGACGTCCCCTGCTGCGTCACAGAGCGCCAGCACGTGCTGCGCGGCCCGCTGAGCGTGGGAGATCTCGCTATCCGACATCATCCGGCCTGAAGGTTGGCCGAGCAACTGGACCGCGATGCTACGCGCGTCGGAGATGGCGTGACGCAGGGCCGGACCGCTCTGGTCCCGCAGCCGGGCCAATGCCGGCAGGACCACCGATCGGTCTTTGGCAGACAGGCCGGCCAAGATGTCATTCGGCAGTGCGATGTGTTGGCGATCACCCTGCCAGGCGTCGCCCAGGCGCTGGACCATGCCGTCGTGCGCCGAGCGATCTGAAGTGCCGGCCTGAAGCATAGCCAGGTCGCGGGCCGCATACTGCCGCCCCTGAGGCCCAAGCTTCTGATAGCGCGGCAGTGATGCCGCCTGGTCGATGGTCATCCCGGCCACCAGGCCGTCATTTGCATTCATGGCGCTGTCTCCAATTCTCAGCTCCGAGCCGCCACGGGCGCGCTCGACAATTCCGACGTGGTTGCCGCGGATCCTGCTCTGCCTGGCGTCGTAGACTTCCCCCGACGGGCTGGTGCCTGCGCCCCAGATCAGGTCGCAGTCGTAACCCATGGAAATTTCACGGACCCCGCTCTCGACCGCCCGGATTGCATCGGCATCGGCGAGCAGCATGTTGATGCGAATGAACTCGCCGTCGCGGGCGATTTCGCCGTCACTCCAGCCCTTCGCAAACTGGTTCCAGTTCGCCGCCGAGACTGGCGTGCTGGGATGGCCCATGGTGACGGGCCGATGCGCGAACGACGCCATCGTGTCTTTGCTGAACACTTCCTCATCGGGGCGATAGACACGGACTTGTGCCAGATCCGGCCGGCCGACCTCGGCGCCGAGATAAGTCTGGACGTTGCCGGAGCGGGCGGCACGGGCATTGATAGCGAGGTAGCCGTCCGCCGTCCGTTTCGTGCCGTCTATCGTCAATCTGTCGGTCAGGTGCATGCTTTCGGTCCCTACCAAATGTTGTCGAGTGTGAAAGTCGAGCCGGTCACGACCAGTTCGCTGAGTGCCCAAACGGCCGCATCAGCCCGGTCAGGGGACCCGTCGCCGACATAGCCGTCGGCGGTCATGGCGCAGAGCTGGTCCTCGAGCTCGGTCAAACCGATCCGATGCTTGACCCGGCACTGCTCGTAGAGAGCGGCCACCGGCTCCGCCCGGGCGATCTTGCCGCGCGAGGCGGTCACTTCCTTGTAGGGAATGTTGGCATCGACGGTTCGGAGCACATGCTCGACCATGGCGCCGCCAAAGTTGCGCTCAGCGACGATCCGGTCCGCCTTGAACTCGCGATAGGCCTCGACCGCGCGGCGTCCCCAGCCATCCGGCGAGAGCTTGCAGGTGCGATCGGCCAGGATGTAGCCGAGCCCGTCGATGCCCTTCCCAGCAACCACAATGCCGATGCTGTCGCCGTCATCCCCGCTGCCCTTGGTGCCCGAGGGATCAACCGCCACGACCACGCGCGCCATTTCGGGGAGGCGATCTACCTGCGCGGCATCGATCATCGTCCGGGTCCACAGGGCACCGGGGATGTCCTCCAGAAGCTCGCCGTTCAGTTCCTGCCGGCCAAGGCGCGTTCCGCCATAGCGTCGCTCGATCTCAGCCAGGAAGGTTGCGGCGAGGTTGTCGCGATTGTCGTTGGTGCGCCCGCGCGTGATGGCGATGGTCTTGTCACCGGCCATATGCCGGCGCTGTAGGTCGCGAATGATCTGCACCGGCTTCGGCGTCGTCGTCACCACCACTCGCGGCTGCTTGCCGAGGCGGAGGCCGAACTGCAGCATCGACCAGCTTTCGGGATACTTCCACGCGGCAATCTCGTCGCACCAGGCGGCATCGAACTGCGGCCCGCGCAACCGGTCCGGCTCATCTGCGGAGAAGGTCGTCGCCATGGCGCCGTTAGGCCAAGTCAGGCGGCGCTTGGAGGGTTCGTATTCGGGCCGCATGCCGCGCGGGGCGATGGCCAGCAGGCCGCTCTCGCCCTCGACGATCACGTCACGCGCATCGGAGGCTGTCGCTGCCACCAGGGCGATGCGGGAAGCGGTGCCGGTCAGAACCTGCTCCTGGATCCATTCGGCGCCCGTCCGCGTCTTGCCCCAGCCGCGGCCGGCCAGGATCAACCAGGTCAGCCACCCGCCAGCCGGAGGCAACTGTTCGGGCCGGGCCTTCAGCCGCCAGCTATTCGCCAGCGTCTCGGCCAGTCGGGCATAGAAGGCACCATCACGCTGCGCGTGCATCCTGCGCCTCCGTGATCATGGGGATGGCCTCGATCGTGGGCCCGCCCTCAGCACCGCCGCACTCCAGAGCCTGCAGGCCGTCCAGCACCGCCCGCAGGGCTTCCGGATGCGGGGCCAGCCGTTCGATCAGCATCCGCTCCAGATTGGCGAAGGCCGGCGAGCTCATGAACACCATCGTGTTGTTGGTGACGTTCGACACCGGGGCCGAGCGCAGGATCTCGCCGGTCAGCTTGCCGATCTCACGCAGCACGTCAGTTGCCCTGCCGGCCAGCGATGCCGTGCCATGGCGATCATTGACCGATGCAGCACCGAGCAGCTGATTGAGGACCGTGGTCCGCACAATGCCGAGATAGTCGATGAGGCTGAGGCCTTCCTCTGCCGCACGATCGGCCAGTTCCTTCAGGGGAACATCGGCCACAAGCATGGAACGGCGGTCGCCATCGACATGCTGTTCCATGTGCCGCCAGATGGCATCACGGCCGATCGTGAACTTCTTGGCGATGCTGTCGAGGCTAGCGCCGCTCAGGCGTGCCATCTCGATCCGCAACCGTTCAGGGTGGCGGCAGATCTGGCAACGAGGTGTGGCAAGTGGGTTTTTGGCCCTGGGCATCGACTGGCACGGCTTCCCTGTCCATTGGAAAGCCCGCTGCCCTAAGGCCCTTGAGCATGCCCGCATCTCTCAGCGGACAATATTCCTATATGCGAAAATCCATCGCGGTTCAAGTGTCGCTAGGAATGCGGTCCTACGCAGTTCGTAGCAGCAGGTTTCGGACGGTGCTGGCGTGCCACTTTCCGCCGCGCCGGGTATGGACGCCACGGGCATTCAGAGCCCCGGCGATGCCATCGAGGGCGGTGACACCGGAGGCCTGGATGCCCTCGACGATCGGCAGTACGGAGGTTGCGAACTGGTCGGCGTTGGCCACGATCGCCGCGCGCGCCTTCCCGACAGAGGCGGCATAGTGGGGATTGCCCAGCTTCACGCCCTGCGCCTTCTTCGCGGCCAGTGCCGCCTTGGTGCGCTGGCTGATCAGGGAGCGCTCCTTCTCGGCCAGGGCGGCGTAGAGGTGCAGCATGAATGGATCGGCGTCCGTGCCCAGCTCAGCCACCACGAAAGGCACCTTCTGCGCCATTAGGCCGGCAATGAAGCTGACGTCTCGGCTGAGCCGATCGAGCTTCGCCACGATGATCGGGCAGCGCCGCTGATGGGCTTGCGCCAATGCCTGGGCAAGGATCGGCCGGCGGTCGAGCGCATCCGAGCCCTTGCCCGTCTCGACCTCGACATGCTCGCCAAGGATCTCGATACCCTCGGCCTCGGCGAAACGGCGGATGGCCTCCCGCTGGGCTTCGACACCCAAGCCCGAGCGACCCTGACGATGCGTGCTGACACGGAGATAGGCGACGGCGGATTTCATGGCGAACCCCTGCAACCTCAATACGTACACAATTGATACGGACGTAGCGGGTTTGCAAGTGGCTGATATGAAAAGATTATCCGCGATAGGGCCGGTTATCCCGTCGCGTGCGTTTTAAGCGGTGAGGCATGCTACGAGTGAATTCTGGAGCTCAGGACACCCGGAGAATGCTTTGGCCTACTACTCTCAGGACGCGATTGACGACATGGCCGCGGCATTCGCATCCATAGACGATCGTGAGAATTCGCTCGTGATGCGCATCACCCAGTTCCCGTTCACAAATCCGATCGCCAAAGAGCATGCGACGCAAGGCTACATGAGGCGCATGAGGCTGATGGCTCACTGCACCCGGCGCATCTTTTCCACTCTCCCCCCAGAACGTGACGAGATACCGATCCGAGACGGAATGGCCGATGTGACCAGCTTCCTGCACGCGTTCGTGATTGACACCAGCGGCTGCGGTGACAACCTCGCATGGGTGTGGGTCAACGAGAGGCAGATCAAGAAATCCGATGGCGCCGACCTTCCCGCCACCTGGGTTGGCCTTCGCCCCAAGAACATGGCAGTGCTGGGCTCCATGCCTGGGAACTTGGCCACCTATCTCCGCGAGGAGATGGCGGGATGGTTCGAATACCACGACGACTACCGCGATGCTCTTGCACACCGCATATCGCTTTACATCCCGCCATATGCCGTACCGACAGCGAATGAGGCGGTTTACAGGCGGCTGGAGCAGTTGTCTTTTGCCGCCACGATGGCAGGTCAATATGACGAGGCAGACCGGCTAGATGCTGAGCAGAAAGCGCTTTGCCGCTTCGAGCCGCTCTTTCTCCATTCCTACCGTGAACCCGCGCTCCCGCCCTTGGTCCTGCATCCACAGATCTTGGCCGACTTTGCCACCATGGAAGAACTCGGTCACCGGGTATTGGACGCGCTGGAACAAGCTGCGGCCGCTACGCCGGCGGGCCAATAAGACCTTCCTCGGCCGCAGCACTCTCCGCCTGCTGAAGCCCCTCGATCACCGCGCGAATGAGATCCGGGCGGATGCTAAGCCCCTTAGGGCTCTGCTCCGGTCCCTTGCCGCGGTCCTCGAAGATCCGGACGTCAATCGCTCGGCGCCCTTTCGTGTCTCGGAGGCTCACACGGATGGCCTCCCGGGCGTTCTTGGGAATGGTGGCGATGGCGCGATCGGTCATGCTGCTGCCCTCCTGTGGATCAACTGGCCGGCCCGGCGCCGGAACCATTCCTCTGTGTCGTTCTTTCGAAGCGCGCAGACATCGCTCCAGAAGAACGGCATGAAGAGCGGGCTGCTGCCGGTGGTCTTGTCGAATGCTTCCTGCACGATCCGCCCAATCTCGCCGGCGCCGATCACCCGGCCGTCGGTCATGTCCACCACGCTCCGGTCGAACGCGTCGAGGAAGTCGAAATCGTCGGTGTAGCCGATGGGACATCCCTCGCGTGTGGGCATAGCTCCATACTTTCTTGTTCCAGAGCCATTCGAATTATCAGGGGTAATCCTGTCAGGGTATATTCGGACAACTGTTGTCCGTTCACCTGCCTGATCTTGTCCGTCACCTCGGCCTGTCCGTTCACCTCTGTCCGTTCACTTGTTGTCCGTTCACCTGCCTGATGCGGGAGCGTCAGGAAGATGCGCCGAAGCCGGCCGATAGCCTCGCCCTTGTCGTCTCGCTTGACCACGGTTTTCCGCTCTATCAAGTCGGCGGTGTCGAGCGCGTTCATCCCTCGCCCGACGGTCCGGGGTGTCGCCTTGATGGTTTCGGCAAGCTGCTCGTCAGTCGGGAAGGCATAGCCATACTCGCGGCTGACATAGGCCGGCAGTAGCGAGGCCAGCTTATGAGCGACCACGGGGAGGACGCAGCCCGAGGCCACGTCCCTCCACTGGTCACGGAGAGCGTTGAACCGGGCAGCATCGACCGACAAGAAGTCGATGCGCTGCTTCGTCATGCGGCGCCCCCCATCCCTACCAGCGCGCCGATCATGGTCCAGAACATGATCTCGGCCAGTTCGTCCGCCCGCTCATCGGTGCAGCCCTTGCCGACGAAAGCCTCGAACGCGTAGTCCGCGCAGGCTCGGGCAACATGTCGGCCCTCTTCGTCGGACAGGCTCGGGTAGTCCTCGATGAGGAGCTGGCCGATGCCCTTGCCATAGACCATCGCCCATCCTTCCGTTGGCTCGCAGCTTCGGAAGATTGTCTCGGCCTCAGGGCTGACGATCGGGCGGCGCGTGGCGATGTCGATGACATTGCTCATGCCGCCGCTCCTCCCTGCACGCTGTCGGGCTGGATGTAGCGATTGAGCAGCTTGGCAATTTCGTCGCGCTGTCCCCCGATGTCGGTGATCGCCTTCTCGCCGAATGTCACCAGGCGAGTAATGGCCGAGGAATAGGGAGCTTCCACGTCCGTTATTGCGATGGCATCGATCGCGACCAGGAGGTCTTTGATCAGGCCGACGGAATCGTCCATGTCGAAGGCGAGGCGAAAGGCCGTAGACACGTCGACCGCGATGTCAGATGTCTTGTGGGTGCTCATGCTGCCACTCCCCGCGCCAGATCCGTCGCGGCCTGCACGAGCTGCATGGGGGTCTCATTCCCCTTGAGCCGCGCGATGAGCTGATTGATGGCCTTGCCGCCGGCGACCGCACCTTGCTCTTCCCGGATGATGTGATCGTTCAGCGCTCGGGTCGTGGCATCGCCGATCTGCCGGGCCACGAAATAGATCTGGCCGACAAGGAACTCGACATCCTCGATCGTGCTGTCCCGGGTGCGGAGGAGGACGTCTCCGTCGATCAACCCCTCCTCCCATCGCTCTCGGGAGAGCAGATCTTCCGACAGGTGAGCGAGGATGGAGGCATAGCGCTCCATCTCGATCGCCGGATTCTCCAGGGCGAAGATCGGGGCGCGGTTTGCCATTTCCGGCGGCGTCGTGCTAGCGTCTCGCTCGTTCATCGTTTGCTCTCCTAGGGCGCGGGGACCATGGCTCGGCGAGATTGCAGTCTCGGCCGGGCCTTTCTTTTGGCTGGTGCGCTTCAACTGAAGCTGCGGGATGGCGACGCTGCTCATGCCGCGTCTTCCATGAAGAACGCGATCAGCTTCGAGCGGCTGGCGACATAGCGCTCGCCCACCTGCTTCACCATCGGAAGCTGGCCGCCCCGGATCATGTGATAGGTCTGTTGATAGGTCCGGCCGATCAACTTGCCGATGCCCTCGACACCCCAGATCAGGTCCAGCGGGTTAGATTGATTATCGCTCATTATGTTCCCTGTTCGTTCATGAGTGCGACTCGCGTTAACCATCTCTTGCTATCAGCCCGTTACGATAGGTGCAAGTCGCACTCTTGCATTTTTTGGTGCCAAGTCGCACTCATAGCGCATGAGCGAAAAAGAGAAGTTCCCCAGCGATGCAGCAGAGCGGTTTCAGCTACGGCTTCCGCCTGGCTTGCGAGACCGCATCAAGGCCTATGCAGAGCAGCATGGGAGATCGATGAACACCGAGATCGTGCGCGTTCTTGAGAACGAGTACCCGGAACCGTGGTCGGTTGAATCGCGCATCTCGGAGCTGTCGAAGCTGCTCGAAGTACTGAAGGGGGGAGCGTCGAACGAAGTGATCGATCGCTTTGCCACCGAAGTTGAAGAGACGATCAACGGTATCGTCATCGGGCGCATGAAGGGTCTCAGCGCAGCAGAGAAGGAAGCGATCCGCGACAGGTTCGACACGCTGCACGAAGAGCGCGCCGATAGTGCCGGAGAGTATGACCCAGTTCTGGATGAGGAAGAGCAGAAGGCATACGGCCTGACCTACAGAACCGCAAAATTCGTGGGCGACCCTAAGGAGTAGGTCATGTCGATCCGCAAGCGCACCTGGACCACCGCAGCCGGCGAGGACAAGACGGCCTGGGTCGTCGACTATGTCGACCAGGGCGGCAAGCGCCGGCTGAAGACGTTCTCGCGGAAGAAGGAGGCCGATGCCTTTTCCGCGACGGCCAAGGTCGAGGTGCGCGAGGGTGTGCATGTCGCTGATAGCGCCAGCGCCACTGTCGCGACCGCCGGCAAGCTCTGGGTGGCCACCGCTGCGGCCGCCGGGCTGGAGCGCACGACGATAGTCTCCTACCAGTCCCATCTGGATCTGCACATCGTCCCGCTGATAGGCGAGATGCGCGTCTCCGCACTGAGCATCCCGCTGCTGCGCGCCTTCGAGGACGACCTGCGGGCCGCAAGCCGATCCCCTGCGATGATCAAGAAGGTAATGGTCAGTCTGGGCTCCCTGCTCGCGGACGCACAGGAACGAGGATTGACGACCCGGAATGCCGTGCGCGACATCCGAGGCCGGCGCGGGCGCGGCGAAAACCGTCAGGAGAAGCGGCTGAAGGGCAAGCTGAGGGTCGGCGCCGACATCCCTACCCGCGAGGAGGTGAAAGCCCTTGTAGGCGCGCTGAGCAATCGATGGCGTCCCTTGCTCCTTACAGCAATCTTCACCGGCCTTCGGGCCTCAGAGCTACGCGGCCTGCGCTGGGAAGATGTCGATCTGGAGAAGCGGGAGATCCGCGTGCATCGACGCGCCGACCGTTTCAATGCCATCGGCAAGCCCAAGTCGGCCTCGAGCGAGCGCACGGTCCCTGCCCCGCCGATCGTGATCAATACACTGCGCGAATGGAAGCTTGCTTGCCCACGGGCAACGTCACGGCGGACGGACCCATCCGGGAAGCCGATCATGGTGCTCGATCTCGTTTTCCCAAACGGCGCCGGCAAAGTCGAGCAACTAAACAACATCGTGCGCCGTGGCCTGCACCCTGCCCTTCTAGCCGCAGGGGTCACGATTGAGACCGAGGGCTTGGACGAACAGGGGAACCATATCCCCGCACCGAAGTACCCCGGCATCCATGCGCTTCGTCACTTCTTCGCCAGTTGGTGCATCAACCGGAAAGAGGACGGCGGTCTTGGCCTGCCCCCGAAAGTGGTGCAAGAGCGCATGGGGCATTCGACCATCACCATGACGATGGACACCTACGGCCACCTCTTCCCCAGAGGCGACGACGCGGCAGAATTGGCCGCAGCAGAGACCGCGCTTCTCGGATGAACGCAACATAGACGCGACATGCGACCGATTATCTCAATGATTTCAATTGATCCAGTCGGATTGTGGATCCGAATGTCGCTGGTTCGAGCCCAGCCAACTGTACCAAAGCGCCCTTCTGAACATTCGACATTTTAAATGCCCCTTCCATGGGGACTGTTGAGATTTGACACATTCGTCATTTCGGTTTGACGTTTATTGTTCTCCGCCAGTTCAGTTTGGCATCGAATGACGCGACGCCGCCGCGCATTTTGCCCCTGGAGATCCGCGCCTTTTTAATAGTGGCGCGCCATTTCAATCATCTTCTGGCCTAGGCGTCAGCGTTCGTCGGCTCATGACATCCGGCCTCACGAGGAATGACTGCAACGGTGCGTCGGAGGCCGTATAGCGTCAGCCCATCCCCGATAGCTCAGTCCGCAGTAAGCTTTCGTTTGAGCCTCTGGAAAGGGGCAGGCAACCCGTCTTGAGCCCAGGGGCGCGCGTATATTATCACGTCCTGGCAAGCCCACAGAAAACGCCTATATCGAGACCCTCAAGGTGTCGTTCAGGGACAAATATCTGAACATCCACTCGCTCGACTCGATCCCTGAAACTAGGCAATTCATCGAGGCTTGGCGACACGGCTACAATGAGAGCCGTCCTCACATGGTTCTTGCAATCCGCCCCCGGCTGAATACCTTGCCGGATCAGAATTTTGCATAGCCCCAACTGGGCTATGCAAGTCGGAATCTAGTGCTGGACTCGGACTACCAACCCCCAGCGCGTCAAGACCGCCATGCACGAACATTGAAACTGGATCACATCTGAGGGGCAGGCCAATGCTCTTGTCGGATAGTGAGGCGCAGTCCTGGACAGGACTGCGCCGATCAGGTTCGCGCACCTTGCTTGGAGCGGTACTGGTCGAGCGAGACCGCGACGATGATGACCAGGCCCTTGATGATGTACTGCCAGATGTCGGAGACGCCGACGAGGATCAGGCCGTTGGTGAGCACCGCGATGATCAGTGCACCGATCAGCGTCCCCCAGATAGAACCGACGCCGCCGACGAAGCTGGTACCACCTAAGATGACCGCCGCGATTGCGTCGAGCTCGTAGGACTGGCCGAGTTGCAGTCCGTTGGCGGCGTAAAGACGCGCCGTCGACATCACGCCGCCGAGCCCAGCCAGCAGGCCCGAGACCGCATAGACAAACAAAAGTACCGCCCAGACCTTGATGCCGGAGAGACGCGCCGCGTCGGCATTGCCGCCGATCGCGTAGATCCAGGTGCCGAGCACAGTGCGGCGCAGCACGATCCACGACAGCACCACCACGGCGAAGGCGATCACCACGAGCCACGGAATACCAAACAACGAGCCGTTGCCGATGAAGGCAAAGGGCAGATCCGCGTTGAAGATCGTGGTGTCGCCGCCCATCAGACGCGCGAGACCACGAACAGCGGTCAACGAACCGAGCGTGACGATGAAGGGTGGCAGTTTCAGAAAGGCGATCAGCACGCCGTTGAACAGGCCGCAGACGAGGCCGGCGGCCAGGCCTGCCGGAATGCCAAGCAGCCCGAAGCCCGGAATCAGCGAACAGATAACGGAGAACATGGCCGAGAAGGCGACGATCGAACCAACCGACAGATCGATGCCGCCGGTCAGGATGACAAAGGTCATGCCGGCGGCGAGAACGGTATTGATCGACGCCTGCTGCATCACGATCGACAGATTATTGAAGGTGAGGAAGCGTCCGCTCAGCAGTTCGAAGCCGATGCAGAGCAGAATCAGGATCGGCAGCATGCCGACGACCTGAATCGCTAGGCGGATGCGCTGGCCGCGCAGGCGTTCGGCGTCGGCGGTTGTCGTGCCCTCGGTCAAGCTGACCTCCCTGGTGCTCCGGTCTGCGCCGGACGAGCTTAAATTCTATCGAGCGCCTGGAGCACGTCACCGTTTCCTCGAAACGGTGCAATGCCCTAACGCCTTGCTAGATCGCGCTTTCTTCACGCGAACCGGTACACACTTCGCCCAAAGCACCCTAAGCCGCCTCGGCCGGACGGGTACCCGTCGACAGCTTCATGACGTCTTCCTGCGTTATCGGGCGTTCCGCGCTTGCCGTGACGAAACCGGCGATGCGCCCATCGCGCACCACCATCACCCGGTCGGCGATGCCGATTATCTCCGGCAATTCGCTGGAGATAACGACGATGCCGATGCCGCTCGCGGCAAGTTGGTCGATGAGGCGATAAATTTCCGACTTGGCGCCGACATCGATGCCGCGCGTAGGCTCGTCGAGGATCAGGATCCTCGGCTTGGTTTCAAGCAACCTTGCCAGCAGTACCTTCTGCTGGTTACCGCCCGAAAGCGCGCCGACATGAACGCTGGCGCTACCGGCGCGGACGGCGAAGGTCTTCATGGCGGCGGCGGCACGCGCCCTGGCGGCGGCGAAATTGGTGAAGCAGAGAGCGAGGGCGTCGCGCATCGCGACATTGATGCTGACATTCTCCCGGATCGTCATGTCGAGGAACAGGCCAAGTCCCTTGCGATCCTCGGTCAGGTAGACAATGCCGGCGTCGATCGAATCCTGTGGGCCACGAATATCCAGCTTCTGCCCCGCCAGCGTGACCGTGCCCCGGCTTTTCGGGTCGGCGCCATAGATCAGGCGGGCGAGTTCCGTCCGCCCTGCCCCGACCAGCCCCGCCACACCAAGCACCTCGCCGGCATGAAGATCGAAGGAGCAGCCATGCACGCGTTGGTCATCGGCGATATCGCGCACTTCGAGCAGCACGTCACGCGCCAGATTGGCGGTGTGCGCTTTGCGGTAGAAGGATGAGAGGTCGCGCCCGACCATCATCGACACGAGACGTTCGGCCGAGAGATCTTTACGCATCAGCGTGCCAACATAGGCGCCGTCGCGCAGCACGCTGACCCGGTCGGAGAGTTCGTAGATCTCCTCCATCCGATGGCTGATATAAAGGATGGCGATCCCTTCGGCCTTGAGATCGCGAATGATGCGGAAGAGATGCTCGGTCTCACGCGTACTCAGCGACGTCGTCGGCTCGTCCATGACGAGAATGCGCGCGTCGGACATCAGCGCGCGGGCGATCTCGACCAGTTGCCGCTCGCCGAGCGACAGCGTGCCGACGCGGGTGGAGGGACGGAAACGCACATGCAGGCGCTTCAGGATCGCGGCGCAGGCCGCTTCCTGGGCGGTGCGATCGGTGAAGCCGCCCTTCGACTGCTCGCGGCCGAGGAAGATGTTCTCCGCGACCGTCAGGTTCGGTGCCAGCGACAATTCCTGGTAGATCACAGCGATGCCGAGCGCCCGCGCCGTCTGCGGACCGTCAATGGTCACCGGCTTGCCGTCGATCTGGATACTGCCGCCGGGGTCTGCCTTGTAGGCGCCGGAGAGGACTTTCATCAGCGTCGACTTGCCGGCGCCGTTCTCCCCCATCAGCGCATGCACCTCGCCGCGATATGCCGTGAGCGACACCCGTGCGAGCGCCACGATGTGGGCGAAGGTCTTTCGGATGTCCCGCATGTCCAGGACGGGCGAGCCGTCCGTCGGGCCGACCTTGTCATCGACGGGGATCTTGTCATCGACTTGGATCAAACCAGCTCTCCCTGCTGAAACCGCCGCGCTCGCAAGCGCGACGGTCTCGCTTCTTGTTCGATCAGCGAACGGCGTCCCAGCCGACATATTCGGCAACGTTGTCGCTGGTCACAAGCTTCGTATCGAGCAGGATGACACTTTCGGCAGGCGTCTTGCCGGCGATCACGCCCAGGGCGAGATCGGTTGCCTGCGCGGCCATGCTATAGGGGTCCTGCGAGGACGACGCCACGATGCGGGTCGTGCCCAACTTCAGCGCGGCGACCACATCCGGGGCACCATCGACGCCCGCGATGATCATTTCGTCGCGGTTCAACTGCTTCGCGGCGAGATCGGCGCCGAGCGCGGTCGGATCATTGGCGCCGAACACGGCGTCGATATTGGGGAAGCGCGTCAGCAGGCCCTGCATGGCGGCGAAGCCGCCCTCTCGCGAGCCCTTGCCGTCCAGATTGTCGGACAGGATCTTGATGTCCGGATGGCGGGCGAACGCTGCCTTGCAGCCTTCGACGCGATCGACGATCGACGATACCGGCGGTCCGTTGATGATGACGACCTCGCCCTTGCCGTCGAGGCGCTTGGCCAGATATTCGCAGGCAATATCGCCGGCCTGGATATTGTTGGTCATCACGGTGACGTCGGCGCCCTTGGCCGACACGTCGAAGGCACCGATGGTGATGCCGGCGGCCTTGGCCTTGGCGACGGCCGGCGCAATGGCGTTGACGTCGACCGCGTTGAGCATGATCAACTGGACGCCCGCGGCGATGAAGTTGTCGATCTGCGACGCCTGCTTGTTGAGGTCGTAGTCGGCACCGACAACCGTCAGCTCAGCCTTCGGATTGACCTTGAGGATCGTATCCTTGGCGCCGGCGACAAGCGGGACGAAGAACGGATTACCGAGCGTGCCGACGGTGATGCCGACGCGTTCAACATTGCCTTCCGCCAGCGCTGTAGAGGCAGTCAGGGCGAGAACCGTCGCCGCGGCCAGACATTTCAGAGTGTTCATGCGGTCTTCCTCCGTTTGTTGACGTCTCTACGTGGCCGCACCGACCGCGCAGGCGTCGTTATCGGCAGGCCTTCTGCGGGCCTGCGATGGATGTCCCGTGCCAAGAGCCGGCCGAAGCCGTTCGTCCTCAGCCCGGCGTATCAAGCGACCGGCGGATCGCCAGCAGCCAGACGACGACGGCCTCGGCGCCGGGATCCGGCACGCCGACCGCCCTTTCGCCGAGATAGCTGGAGCGCCCGCGCCGCGAGGCGATGGCTGCAGTGGCGGCCGCCCCCTGGCGCGCTGCCTCGATGGCATCGCCGAAGGCCCTCCCCGTTGCGGCGTCATTCGCCGCAGCCGACAGCATGTCGGCTGCGGGAAGCAGCGCGTCGAGCATGGTCCGATCGCCAATTTTGGCATCACCCAGTTGCGCGATGGCCGCGGAACCGGCGGCGAGAGCCTTCGCCCAGTCGGCGAAGCCGGGAGTTTGCTTGCCCTCGAGTTCGGAGGCGGCCCGCAGCAATCCCGCCGCATAGAGCGCACCGGACGTGCCCCCGACCGTCTTGCGCAGGCTGGCCGACAGCGCCTTCATCACGGAGGCGGCACTCTTGCCTTGATAGGTATCTACCTCACGCAGGATCGCCTCGGCGCCACGCGCAAGATTGAGCCCGAGATCGCCATCTCCGACCTTCTGGTCCAGGTCCGTCAGCCGCGCCTCGTCGGCGATAAGCGCGTCGGCGACGGCGCGCACGGCGGCGGCAAGGCGCGGGTCGCCATCGCCCTCCTCCAGGACGGCGCACGCCAGCGCCTTCTGCGAGATCACCTTCGGCCCATTGCCAATCGGGCCGGCTCCACGACCGGGCCAGGCCGGCGCCGAGGCTGGCGCGTCGAGGCGGGCCAGAAGCGCGTCATCGACCTTCATCGCGGAAAGCGAGCAGCCGGCCATCTCCAGCGCGGTCAGGAAGGTTCCAACCCATAGACGGTCGATCGTGACGCCGAGACGCGCGGCCATGCGCGCGACGTCAGCAACGACGATTTGCATCTCCATCACCGGTGTGGCACCGAGATTGTTGACGAGGAGCGCGACGTGATCGCCCTTGCCTATCTGTTTGTCGGCGAAAACCCGGCCGAGCAGCGTCTCCACCAGCACATGGGCCGGCTGCATCGGCGAGCGGCTGATACCGGCCTCGCCATGAATGCCGAGGCCCAACTCGATCTCGTCATCGCCAAGCGTGAAGCCGGGCTTGCCGGCGGCCGGCACGGTGCAGGCGGAAAGCGCGACGCCCATACTGCCGATGGCGGTAATTGCACGCTCGGCCTCAGCCTTGACGGCGCCGAGCGAAAGCCCTTCAGCCGCCGCCGCACCGGCAATTTTGTGCACCAACACCGTGCCGGCGATGCCGCGTCGGCCGGCTGTCTCGGAATTTTCGGCCAGCGCCACGTCGTCGGCTACAACGACCATATCGACGGAGAAGCCTTCGCTGCGGGCGATCTCGGCGGCGAGGCCGAAATTCAGCCGGTCTCCGGTGTAATTCTTGGCGATGAGGAGCGCACCGGCCAGACCGGTCGCAGCGCGAATGGCGGCCAATACGGCATCGGTCGACGGCGAGGTGAAGACGTCGCCGCAGACGGCGGCGGTCAAGAGCCCCTCACCAATATAGCCGGCGTGCGCCGGTTCGTGACCGGATCCGCCACCCGATATCAGTGCGACGCGGCCACTCGCCTTGAACGCCTCGATATCAGCGCGAAGCACAACCCGCTCGCCTTCCAGCAGCACGAGGCCGGGATTGGCGATCGCCAGGCCGGCGATCATGTCGTCGACGACATCCGCCGTCGCGTTCATCAGTTTCTTCATTTCATTCCTCCCTGCGGCATGCAGGCACGACGAATCGTAACCCGGCAGCCGGTACGCCAACAGGCCATCTGGGTGACCATTTTGTACGTACAAGCCTGACGATAGGAGTTAGCCGGATTGCCTGTCAAGACGGTATTGACGTGGCATACGGAAAGACGCTAGACGAGTTTTGTCCGTACAATACCGACAAACAGGGCCGCTGCTTCCGGCAGTTGTGCTCGCGCCCTTCGAGGAGATGTCCCCATGGCAAACCACAGGCTCTCGACGAGCTATCGCATGAACCGTATCTTCCGGCCGGATCGCGCCTCGCTGATCGTGCCGATTGACCACGGCGTCGTCTGGGGCCGCGTGCCGGCACTGGAATCGCCAATGGATGTCATGCGCCGCTTCATTCCCGAGGACATCACCGGCTTCATGGTGACGACGGGCATTGTCCGTTCCAGCGAAGTCGACCTTGCCCGCAAGCCGGAACTCGCCCGCGTGCTGGCGATCGACGCCTTCTGGTCGACCAAGACCCCCGAAAAGGGTACCGGGACGATCATCGCCAGCCTGGAAGACGCCGTCCGGCTCGGTGTCGACTGCGTCAAGCTGCTGCTGCCATGGAACGTGTCGGATGCGGAGAAAATTCTCTATTGCGAGCGGATCGGCAAGGTGGTTTCCGAGGCGGCGCGCTGGGAAATGCCGGTGATGGTCGAGCCCGTTCTGCTGGCAGTGCCGCGCTCCGACGAAGTCATCGAGCAAGAACTTGAAGTGGCTCGCGTCGCCTATGATCTGGGCGCCGACATCATCAAGATTACCTTCCCCGGCGCCGAGGGCACGAAGAAGCTCGTCGCCGAGTTGGACGTGCCGATCGTTATCGCCGGCGGCGCGCTGTCGGGCGACATGGCCTCGACGATCAAGGACGCCGAAGACGCCATTGGCGCCGGCGCGCAGGGTCTCGTCGTCGGCCGCAAGGTCTGGCAGCGTCCGGAGCCCGAGGCATCGACGATGATCCGCGAACTGGCCCGCGTCTCGCGCGAGCATTTCACGCGACGCTGGTAAGGCACGGAGCGGGTTGATGGTGGGTCTCGCCTGCGGCGTGGATATCGGCACGACCAACATCAAGGTTGTGCTCACCGACACCGCGGGCCAGGTCCTGGCCCGCGAGACCCGGCCGACACCGCGGATCGCGAGCGGCGAGGGCGATCCCCTCGCCCTCGTCTCAGCGCTGGAAGCAATGATCCTCGCCGCCTGGCGTGGCCTCGGCACAAGCGAGCCGATCGAGGCGATCGCAGCTGCCGGCGTCGGCTAGGATGGCATCCTCGTCGACGACGCCCTCCGTCCACTCGGGCCCGCCATTCCGTGGTTCGACCTGCGCGCCCATGCGGAAGCCGAGGAACTCGCCGCGAATTTCGCCTGTACAGACCGCACCGGCATAGAGTTCGAGCCGACGCGCACGGCCGCCAAATGGCTGTGGCTCGCCCGCCATGAGCCGGCCGCCATCCAAAGCGCCCATGCTTGGATCGCGCTGACCGACTACCCCGCCACCGTCTGGGCGCAGAGCCCCTTCATGAGCCGTTCGCTCGCGGTGCGCACGGCCTGCTACGATATCGGCGCCCGCAAATGGATCCCCGCCCTGCTTCAGGCAACCGGGGCGCCGCGCCTGCCCGTCGTCGTGCCGGCGGGCGCGACCATTGGCACGCTGGTCAAGGGCCCCCTCACCCGTTCCGGCGCCGCCACGACGGCGACCCGGCTTGTCGCCGGCGGCCATGATCATCCCGTCGCCGCCTCGGTATCGCTTCGCGTCGATCCGACAGCGATCGTCGATTCGCTCGGCACCGCGGAGCTGATCTATGCCGAAACGGCCGGCCCGGTCGCACCGCGGCCCGGGATCGTCCGCTCCGTGCCGATCGTCGGCGACGGCGAGGCTCTGCTTAAAGTGTTCGAGCTGACGGCGACGTTGGCGCCGCTGAAATCGCTGCTCGGCGGCCTTCTGGCCCTCCCAAGAATTCCTGGTGCGCCCGACCCGGCCGCCGTGATCCTGCCGGGAGGCATCGGAAAAGACGTACTCGCAGCTCGGCTCGATACCGCCGACGCAGAGGGGCGGCTCGTGCTGGCGCGGCGCGTTCTCGAAGGCTGCGCCGTCGTTGCCGGTCGCATCCTCAACGATATCCTGGCCTCCGGCGCCAGCGACGGACCGCTCTTCACCACTGGCGGATGGAGCCGTTCCGACGCGCTGCTGCAACTCCGAGCCGATGTTCTTGACAGGACACTGCATCGTCTCGACGAGCCGGAACTGGCGGCCTTTGGCGCCGCGCTGATCGCCGCCGATGGTGGCACTCGCGGCAATGGGCGGAGTTTGCGGCCCGCGGTCGAAACGATCGTTCCGGACCCGCACGCTGCGCGCGCCTATGCGCCGCTGCGCGGATAGATCACTCGTCGTCGACGGCCTGAGCCTCGACCGCGATGGTGACGACATCGCTGCGCGCGAAGGAGCGGTGGAAATCGAAGGAGCGGCCGTCCTGCCCCCACGACGTCGAGCGGATCAGTAACACCGGCGCGCCAGACTTCAGCCCCAGGAGCTTCGCCGTCTCGGCCGACGCGCCAACCCCGGCCACCTCGCGCCGGGCGCCGTAGATCTTGTGGCCGGCCTCGCGCAGCGTGCGGTTTAGCGACTGCTTGCCTTCGAGCACCAAGGTGCCCTGCAGGGCGCTGCCGACATCGGCCGGCATGAAGTTGATCGAATGAACCGCAGGCTGGCCGTCCAGGCTGCGGACGCGCTCCAGCACGAAGCCGACCGTGCCGGCCGGCAAAGCCAGGGCATCGGCGGCATCTGTAGGCAGCGACTCCGACCCGCTGCGCAGCACCCGGGTCTCGACCGTCCGGCTATTGTCCATCTCGGTCTCGAGGAAGCCGCGCGTGACTTGAAGCATCCAGCCGGAATCGGCCTGCGACGCCACGAAGGCACCGCGCCGCGGCACCATCCGGATCCGCTTCTGCTCCTGCAAACTGCGCATCGTCTCGCGCACGGTCGAACGCGAGAGATCGAAGGTGCGGCAGAATTCGCTTTCCGATGGCAGCCTTTCGCCGGGCTGATATTCGCCACCGCGAATGCGGCCTTCAATGATGCGCCCGAGTTGGAGGTAATAAGGCTCAGCGGACATCCGGTCGATCGTAGTCATGCAAATCCTGTGCGCTTCGTACGGTCAAAGCGTACAGAAAATCCGCTCGAAATTCTAGGGTCGAGGCTTCGATCCAATTCACCATGAGGCCTATGCGGCCATGCACCCAACAGCTGCATAGTTAGGGCGGGGACGAGGTGAAATATGCCCTCTGGCCGCTGATCCAAGCGCGGGGACGACGCCGTATAAGCACCGATACCAGCGTGAACAGGACTGGAGCGGTGTTATGGAAAGCCGAAAATCGAGCCTCGTTTATGTGGCGGTGCTAACCTTGCTCATGGTGGCGCCGGTGAGTGCCAAAGATCTCTCGCTAGAAGACTATTTTGCCGGCAAGACCTCCGCTGTTGGCAGCTTCAGCGCGATCAATGGCGTGAAGCGCCAGTTCACGGTTGATCTCCGGGGCAAGTGGAACGGCCAGACCCTGACGCTGGTCGAAGACTTCGTCTATTCCGACGGCGAACGCGACCGCAAGACGTGGCGTTTCCGCAAAATCGCGCCAAACCAGTATCGCGGCACCCGCGAAGATGTCATCGGCGACACACTGGTAACCGTGACCGGCAATACGGCGCGCTTCACCTATCTCGTCGATCTGGATGCTGCCAGGAAGCGCAATCGCGTCCGTTTCCACGACACGATGACGCTGCAGGACAATGGCCGACTGATCAACAACGCCACGATCACAAAGTTCGGGCTGCCCGTCGCCAAAACCCGAGTCGAATTCAGCCGATGACACGCCGCCGCGCTGCCTGAGCGGACGCGTCGACGCGGTCAACATCGCCAAGGAAAGCGGGAGAGGATTTATCATGCCAGTTCCCCTCAGGAAGACCCTGTGGCTTGCCGCCATCGCGGCCGGATGCGCGGCGGCCGCGCCGGTATCGGCGGCGGAACTCAGCGGGCCCGAGATCAAGGCGCTGGTCGCCGGCAAGAAAGTTCGCCTGAGCACGCCGTTCGGCATCGCGCTGCCGCTCGAATATCGCAAGGACGGCGTGGTGCTTGGCGACGTGTCTGGCTTCTCGGTGGCACGAATGCTGGCGCCGAGTGAACAGGGGCGCTGGTGGATCGCCGGCAATTCGCTCTGCCAGAAATGGCCGACCTGGTATGAAGGGCGCCAGTTCTGCTTCAAGATCACATCGCTTGGCGGCGACAAGATTACCTGGCTGCGCGACGACGGCGCTTCCGGCACCGCCCGGATCGGGCCGTAGTGGCGCGCGACAAGAAGCCGGACGCAGGAAGGCCCGGACGCGCGGCGCTTGCAGCCTATGCCTTGCCGGCGGTGCCGCTCGCGGCGATCGCCTTGCCGCTCTATGTCATCGTGCCGACCTTCTACGCCGACCATCTCGGCCTCTCGCTGGCGGCGATCGGCACGGTGCTGCTGCTGATCCGCCTGTTCGATGCCGCGAGCGATCCCGTGATCGGCTGGCTGTCGGACCGGATCGCGCCGAAATTCGGCCGAAGGCGGACCGTCTTTCTCCTGTCGCTGCCCTTGACCGCGTTGTCCGCCTTCATGGTGTTCTGGCCGCCGAGCACGGCGGGAACCGGCTATCTCGCCTTCTGGGGTATCCTGCTTTCGATCGGCTATACGGCGACGCTGCTGCCCTACACTGCGTGGGGCGCCGAACTTTCGACCGATTATCGCGGCCGGTCGATCGTATCGGCCTTTCGCGAAGGCGCGACGCTGGTCGGCACGCTCATCGCGATCGTCTTGCCCTTCGCCGTTGGCATGGACCAGATCCACGGCTTTCACGGGTTGGCGGCCGTCGCCTTGCTCATTCTCGTGGCGCTTCCGGCCTTCGGGGTGGTCGCGGTCCGCGCCGTGCCGGAGCCGGCCAATCGCTCGACATCGCGGCTCTCTCTCCTCGACAGCCTGCGCTATCTCGTGCGCAATCGGCCTTTCGTCCGGCTAGTCGCAGCCTTTCTTCTGAACGGCTTCGCCAATTCGATTCCGGCGACCTTGTTCCTCTATTTCGTATCGGAACGGCTTGGTGCAGAGGCGCTGCGGGGGCCGCTGCTGTTCGCCTATTTCCTCTGCGGAATCGTTGGAGTACCGATCGCCGTCTGGGTGGCAGCTAGGGCCGGCAAGCATCGCAGTTGGTGCGGCGCGATGATCCTTGCCTGCATCGTCTTCTTCTTTTCCGGCTTTCTTGGCACAGGCGATATCGCCGCCTTCGCGGTTATCTGCGCGTTGACCGGGGTTCTGCTCGGCTTCGATCTCGCTTTGCCGCCGGCGATCCAGGCGGATGTCATCGATTGCGACACGGCACTTTCCGGCGAACAGCGCACCGGCGTCTATTTCGCCGCCTGGGGTCTCGCGACCAAGCTGTCGCTGGCGCTCGGCGTCGGTCTCGTCTTCCCCGTTCTCGCCTGGTCGGGTTTCGTGCCAGGAAGCAAGACGATCGTTCCGGACTTCGCCCTCGATACGCTGACGTTGCTTTATGCGTGGCTGCCGATCCTGCCGAAACTGGCGGCGATCGCCATCATGTGGAACTTTCCGCTCGGCCAGGAGGCGCAGATCGCGCTGCGCTCCCGCATCGACGCCGCCGCTCGGAACCCGAGCGGCGTTTGATCAGCCCCCGCTTCGGGCCGCCATCCATGTCGCGACGAGATAGCCGCTGGTGGCAGCGACAGCGCTCAGCGTTACGCCCCAGGACATATCGACGATACTGACGGATACGGACCAGTTCTTCAGCGTCGAGAGATTGGTCATGTCGTAGGTGCCATAGGCGACCAGGCCGAGCAGCGCCCCATTCAGCAGCGCCGTGGCCCAGCTTCCGGCGTGCACGGCCGGCAGTACGGCGAAATGGACGAGGCCGGCGACATAGACGAGATAGAAAAGCCCGGCGACGCCCAGATTGGGCTGGGCCAGCAGCAACTCGCCGATCCGGCTGCGGTAGAAGCCGGAAGCCATATTGGTGAGCCAGACGAAATCGAGCCCGAAGAACACCAGCGCGGTGCCCGCATAGGCAATGGCGAAGTTCAGCATGATGGCACTCTCGACATTACGGCTCACATCTTGGCTCAGATGCCCAGGATGGGCTGGATGGCGCGCACGAACCAGCTGCGGAAGCGAAGCGGCGCGTCGGTGACGGCAAGGCAGATGCAATCCTCGCCAGGCGTCGCGGTCGGCGTGTGCGTGAGGCTCGCATCCGCGTCCTCGATATCGCCGCGCGCGAACAGATCCTTGCCGTCGGCGAAGCTGCCGGAAAGCACGAGCGTCAGTTCGCGCCCGCCATGGCTGTGCTCCGGCACAGGCTTGCCGGCCGGGATCCGCAGCAGGCGGACCTGCGTCTCGGTATCGGCCGTCTGGATGCGGATCTGGGAGGCGCCGCGTCCAAGCGACCGCCAGCGCAATGTCTCGATGTCGCCGCCAACATAAGACCGCAGCGGCTCCGGCAGGCCGTCATAGCGCCGGGCGACGGGCGCCCCGCGCGGCGTCTCGACCGGCCGCGGAGGCGATTGGGCGATGCGGCGACGCATGGCTTCCCAGGACGAGTCTGTCTCGGGCGAGACCTCGGTTGCTTCGAGCAATTCGCCGCCTATGCCCTCGGCCAGAGCCAGGCGTTTCCGGCAGGCGGGGCAAAGCGCCAGATGCGTGGCGACTGCCAGGCTCCAGCCTTCGGCGAGACTGCCGGCGGCGTAGCTGACCAGAAGGTCGTCGCTCAGATGATGGCGGATGGTCACGACACGTCTCCATTCCGATCGAGCGCGGCGCGCAGCTTGACGAAGGCAAGGCGCAGGCGCGATTTCACCGTACCGAGCGGCATGTTGAGGCTGGTCGCGATGAAACTGTGCGTATGGTCCTCGAAGAAGGCGAGCTTCAGCAGCGCCACCTGCTCGTCCGGCAGGGTCGCCATTGCCTGATGCAATTGGACAGACACTTCCTGCGCCTCGAATATCTCGTCGGCGGGCGCGACATCGTCGGGCACAAAGGCTGGATCGTTCGGATCGAATTCCGGGCGCTTGTCGCGCCGGAAGGCGTCGACGCGCAAATTGCGGGCGATGGTGAAGATCCACGTCGAGGCGGCGCCCTTGGCCGGATCGAAGCGGTCCGCCTTGTTCCAGACCGCGATCATCGTTTCCTGCATCAGTTCTTCGGCCGCCTGACTGTCGCCGGCCAGTCGCGCCATATAGGCCTTCACGCGCGGCGCAAAGTGCCGAAACAGCAACTCGAACGCATCGACATCGCGTCGCGCCCCAACCGCGACAAGCAGCGCCGCCATGTTCGGCTTTGCGTCGTTTTCCGTCGGACGGCGCATCTCAACCATTCCCAACCTGCGATGAAGCGGCCCGGCGCGGCGCCACGGCGCCGCTACCATGGATTGTTTCTGCCACGCGGGTGCGGCGATGGGAATGAGCGCGATCATGCAGCTTCTACGCGGCAGGACAGCGAACGGATCATCGGCGCACGTTTTTTCGCCGCCGATGGATCCAGAACGACTTTCGCTCCGTATCAACAAGCAGGAATTGCATCGGCGCGAAAAGGCAGAACGTGCGAATGGAAGCCAAGGGCAAGCAACCGGGAACGGAACGCAGCGTCGCTGTTGTCGGCTCGGGAATATCCGGCATGTCCGCCGCCTGGCTGCTCAGTCGGACGATGCGCGTCACTCTCTATGAGAGCGAAGCGAGGCTCGGCGGCCACTCCAATACGGTTACGGTGCCGACCGCCAATGGCCCCATTCCTGTCGATACCGGCTTCATCGTCTATAACGAACGCAACTACCCGAACCTCGTCGCCCTGTTCCGCGAGATCGGCGTCGAGACTTCGGCCTCCGAAATGTCGTTCGCAGCCTCGCTCGATGGCGGCAAGCTCGAATATTCCGGCTCCGGCATCAACGGGTTGATGGGCCAGCGCGGCAATGTCGTGCGGCCGCGCTTCTGGCGGATGATGCGGGATATCCTGCGTTTCTACCGCGAGGCTCCCGGCCTGCTACCGCGCACCGATCTCGACGGGTTGACGCTTGGCGACTATCTCGACCGCAACCACTATTCGCCGGCCTTCGTCGAAGACCATCTGTTGCCGATGGGCGCTGCGATCTGGTCGATGACGGCGCGCGAAATGCGGGACTATCCGTTGCTCGCCTTCGTCCGCTTCTTTGCCAGCCATGGCCTGCTCAACCTCGTCGACCGGCCGGCATGGCGGACCGTAAAGGGGGGCAGCCGCGAATATGTCCAGCGCCTCAGCGCGCATTTCGCCGATGCGATCCGCCTCAAGACCCCGGTCGCCCGGATCACGCGCGAAGACAGCCGCGTCCTCATCACCGATGCCTCGGGCCATACCGACAGCTTCACCGATGTCGTCATCGCCACCCATGCCGACCAGGCACTGCGCCTGCTTGGCGATGCCGATGGGACGGAAAGATCCGTGCTCGGCGCCTTCCGCTATACCGATAATCTGGCCGTTCTGCATTCGGACGACAGGTTGATGCCGAAGCGCCGGCGCGTCTGGTCGAGCTGGAACTATATCGGCGAACGCCAGAGCGAAGGGGCGCAACCGCTCTGCGTCACCTACTGGATGAACCGCCTGCAAAATCTCGACAACCGGTATCCGCTGTTCGTGACGCTCAATCCGACCCGCGCCATCGATCCGGCCAAGACGATCGACAGCTTCCAGTATACCCATCCGCTGTTCGACCAGCCGGCGCTCGATGCGCAGAAGCAGCTCTGGCGACTGCAGGGCCGGCGCAACACCTGGTTCTGCGGGGCCTATTTCGGCTTCGGCTTCCATGAGGACGGCCTGCAGGCGGGCCTTGCCGCCGCCGAAGATCTCGCCGATGTGCGCCGCCCTTGGAATGTCGGCGATGAATCCGGCCGCATCACGCTGGCGCCGCGAAGCGAGGCAGCCGAATGAGCGGTCAATCCGCCCTGTTTCTCGGCGACGTAATGCATGCGCGGCTGCGGCCCCGCCGGCACAAGCTTCATTACCGAGTGTTCTCGCTGCTGCTGGATCTCGACGAACTGCCAGCCATCAGTACGGCGTCGCGGCTGTTCGGCCATAATCGCCGCGCCGTGCTCAGCTTCTGGGACAAGGACCATGGCGATGGCAGAACCGGAACACTGCGCGCCTGGATCGAGGCAAGGTTACTCGAGGCCGGGTGCTTTGAGGGCGGCATGAGTCTTCGCGTGCTCTGCTATCCGCGCATCCTCGGCTATGCGTTCAATCCGCTCACCGTCTATTTTTGCTATGCGCCCGGCGGCGCGTTGCGCGCCATTCTCTACGAAGTCTGCAACACGTTCGGTGAGCGCCACACCTATGTCATCGCCGTCGAGGGTGGGGAGACCGGTCCGGTCCGCCATGGCTGCGCCAAGGAACTGTACGTTTCGCCCTTCCTGCCGATGGCCTGCTTCTATCGCTTCCATATCGAGCCGCCTGGCGAGGCTATCCTGGTGCGAATCGACGAGTCCGACGCCGATGGTCCGGTGCTCGTCGCCTCCTTCGCCGGCAAGCGCCAGGCGATGACCGACCGCGCGCTGCTCGGCGCCCTGCTGCGCTACCCGCTGATGACCCTCAAGGTCATGGCCGGCATCCATTGGGAGGCCCTGCGCATCTGGCGCAAGGGCGTTCCGATCTATCGGCACCAGGCCGCCGCCCGACCTGTTGCCAGCACCATTGTCACGACCCGCTTCGAGGATGCGAGAACCCATGAGCCACGTTGAAGTGAAAGCGGTCCCGACCGGCCTCCTCACGCCGCTCTGGTCGCGTGTCCTTCGCGGCTGGGCGGACCGGATCGTCGCGGGAAAGCTGACGATCCAGTTTCCCGACGGCACCAGCCACACGGTCCACGGCGCACTTCCCGGCCCCAGCGCCAGCCTGACGGTGCGCAGCAGCAAGCTGCTTTGGCGGATCGCCAGCAGCGGCGACCTCGGCCTCGCTCGCAGCTACATCGAAGGCGACTGGGACACAGCCGATCTAGGCGCGCTGCTGGAACTCGGCCTTGCCAACGAGCAGGCCCTGCATTCGCTGCTCGAAGCGCCCGGCCTTGGCCGAGTTCTGGCCTATCTGCGCCATCGCCGCCGCGCCAATACCCGCGCCGGCAGCAAGCGCAACATCGCCTTCCACTACGATCTCGGCAATGATTTCTACCGGCACTGGCTCGACGAGACGATGACCTACTCGTCAGCCATCTTCGCCCACCCCGAGCAGTCCCTTGCCGAGGCCCAGCTCGAGAAATACGGCCGTGTCGTGCGCGAACTCGACCTTGGCATCGACGACCATGTGCTGGAGATCGGCTGCGGCTGGGGCGGCTTCGCGGAATTCGCCGCGCGCGAAACCGGATGCCGCATCACCTGCCTGACGCTGTCACGCGAGCAGGAGAAATTTGCCCGCGAACGCATCGCGGCGGCGGGGCTCGCCGACCGGGTCGAGATCCGGCTCGAGGACTATCGCGATTGCACCGGCCAGTTCGACAAGATCGTTTCGATCGAGATGTTCGAGGCGGTCGGCGAGGAAAATTGGGCGACCTATTTCGATGCCCTGCGCATGTTTCTGAAGCCAGGCGGGCGCGCCATGCTGCAGGTTATTACCATCGCCGAAGCAAGCTTCGAGGACTATCGGCGCAAAGCCGATTTCATCCAGACCTATATCTTTCCTGGTGGCATGTTGCCGTCGCAGACCGCCTTCGTGGCAGCGGCCTCCGCCTCAAAACTCGACCTCGTTGGCTCGCAATTCTTCGGCCGCGACTATGAGAAGACGCTGCTGATCTGGGACCAGGATTTCTCGGCCGCATGGCACCGCATCGAAACTCAGGGCTTCGATGCGCCGTTCAAGCGTATGTGGCACTACTATCTGCAATATTGCGCAGTTGGATTCCGCAACAGCAAGATCGATGTCGGCCAGTTTCTTCTTCGCCGCCCGAACTAGCTTTTTGAATTGAGATTAACTCAACGTATCATCCGGCGGGTTACTGCGAAAAACAGTGGCGCCGGCAGCCATGCGAGCAGCTTCAGCGATAGCGCCATTTTCCAGGGGAAGGCGATCTCGAAGCGGCGGGACTTCAATCCCGCCATGATGTGATCCACTGCTTCTTCGGCGGAAATCATGAACGGCATTGGGAAGTCGTTCTTTTGCGTGAGCGGCGTGTCGACGAAACCAGGATTGATCACGCTCAAACGCACGTTGCGGGCGGCGAGCTGGGGATAGAGCGCTTCGCACATGTTGATGAGAGCAGCCTTGGTCGCGCCATAGGCAACCGCACCCGGCAAGCCGACATACCCGACCACAGAGGCAACGACGGCGATGTGCCCTGCCCCACGCGCCAGCATCCGTGATAAGAGCGGCGCGAGACAATGGACGGTACCCATCAAATTGACATCAACCGTTGCACGAAACGCCGCGGCGTCGAATTGGTCCGCAGCGTCCCGGCTATACGACCCCGCGTTCAGAACAACGAGGTCGATCGGCCCCAAGCGATCCTCGATGAGGGCGACTGTGTTCAGCGTTGCTTCCGCATCCGTCACGTCGAGTGGAAATGGATGAATGCGATCGGGGGCCTCGGCAGCCAGTGTTTCCAGATCCCGAACTGTCCGGGCACTCACGGCGACGACCCAGCCATCGCTAGCAAGACGGAGAGCCAGAGCGCGGCCAATCCCGGAGCCTCCACCTGTAACCCACGCCAAGGGACTTCTATTCGTGCTGTCCCCTAAAGCCCTGTTCAATTGCTTATCCACGCCCGTGATCTCTCTCGCCTGATGCAGCCGCTAATGCTGATACGTGAGAGATCGAGTTTTGGTTTTGCAGCTGAGCTAAAGGCGGTCGTCCAATACCTCCAGTTCCTGCGTCTCTTCGGTGGACCCGCCAGATAGGAACGCCGTCAAAGCGCTTTTTCCAGTTCCGGAAGTGCCTCGAAGAGGTCGGCAACCAGGCCATAATCGGCGATCTGAAAGATTGGCGCGTCCACATCCTTGTTGATGGCGACGATGACCTTGGAATCCTTCATACCGGCGAGATGCTGGATCGCGCCGGAAATACCGACGGCGATATAGAGCTGCGGCGCGACGATCTTGCCGGTCTGGCCGACTTGCCAGTCGTTCGGCGCGTAGCCGGCATCGACAGCCGCGCGCGACGCGCCGACGGCAGCCCCGAGCTTGTCGGCGACGGGCAGGATCACCTCGTTGAACTTCTCCAGCGAGCCAAGCGCGCGCCCGCCGGAAATGATCACCCGGGCAGAGGCTAGCTCCGGCCGGTCCGAAATCGACGCTGTCTCGTCGACAAAGCTTGCGAGGCCGCGCTCGGCTACGGCGGCGACCGGCTCGATCGGCACCGCGGCGCCCCCGGCTGTGGCGGCAAAGGCGGCCGTACGCACCGTGATCACCCGAATGGCGTCCGTCGTCTGCACCGTCTGGATGGCATTTCCGGCATAGATCGGGCGCTTGAAAATGTCGGGCGCGAGCACCTCGATGATGTCGGAGACCTGCGCGACATCGAGCAACGCGGCGACGCGCGGCATCACGTTCTTGCCCGTCGAGGTGGCGGCTGCAAGGATGGTGTCATAACCGGGCGCCAGCGAGACGATCAGGTCGGCCAAGGGCTCGGCAAGCACGTGCTCGAAAGTGCCGCTGTCCGTCAGGAGCACCTTGGCGACACCGGCCAGCCTTGCCGCAGCCTCGGCAGCGGGACGCGCGTTCGGGCCGGCAACCAGAATATGCACATCACCGCCGATCTGCAGCGCTGCCGTCAGCGTCTTGGCGGTCTGGCCGGATAGACCGGCATGGTCGTGATCTGCGAGAAGAAGAATGGCCATGAGTTTATCCCTTCGCGCCAGACCTAGAGAACGCCGGCTTCTGTCTTGAGCTTATCGACGAGTTCGGCGACCGAGCCGACCTTGACGCCGGCGATGCGGCGGACTGGTTCTTCGGTCTTGAGGATCCGCAGACGCGCCGCGATGGCGACCCCGAAATCCGCCGGCGTCGTCTTCTCGAGCGGCTTCTTCTTTGCCTTCATGATATTGGGCAGCGAGGCGTAGCGCGGTTCGTTGAGGCGCAGATCCGTGGTGATGACGGCCGGCAGGCGGACCGAGACGGTCTGCAATCCGCCGTCAATCTCGCGTGTCACAGCGACTTGGCCATCGGCCAGTTCAACCTTCGAGGCGAAGGTGCCCTGCCCCCAGCCGAGGAGAGCGGCGAGCATTTGGCCGGTCTGATTGGAATCGTCGTCGATCGCCTGCTTGCCGAGGATGACGAGGCCCGGACTTTCTGCCTCGACGATTCCCTTCAAGATCTTGGCGATGGCGAGTGGTTCGACAGCGTCGTCGGTCTCGACGAGAATGGCGCGATCGGCGCCCATGGCGAGCGCGGTGCGCAGAGTCTCCTCGGCCTTGGCCGGACCGATCGAGACGACAACGACCTCCTCCGCCTTGCCGGCCTCCTTCAGCCGCAAGGCTTCCTCGACGGCGATCTCGTCGAAAGGGTTCATCGACATCTTCACATTTTGAAGGTCGACGCCCGAGCCGTCCGGCTTGACGCGAATCTTGACGTTGAAGTCGACCACCCGCTTGACGGGGACCAGGATTTTCATCGGGTTACCTCTTCATCGACAGCAGCCGCTTCGGCCAACCGCCTCTCGGGATCTGGGCCGAAAAGGCCCGCGCCTCGTCCTCCGCTCAGCAGAGCGTCCGGAACCGTTCCACGCAAACATCCAGCACCTCGGCCGGGTCGCGTTTCCACCAATTGCCGGCGGAGAACACCTCCACCTCGCAAAGCCCGGCATAGCCGGCATCCTCGACGGCGCGGCGCAGCCCCTTCAGATCGGCGACACCGTCGCCCATCATGCCGCGATCGAGCAGGACGTCGCTGGTATCGGCGAGCCAGTCGCAAAGGTGGAAGCCGGCGATCCGTTCGCCGCCTAGCCGTCGAAGCTCGGCCGCCAGCGAGAGGTCCCACCAGACGTGATAGACGTCGATGGCGACCGCGATCGCCGGATGGTCGATTGCTTCAACCATGTCGACGGCATCGCGCACCGTCACCAGACAAGACCGATTACCGCCATAGACCGGATGCAATGGCTCCAGCGCCAATTTCACCCCCGCCATGTCGGCGCGCGGCGCGGCTTTGGCGACGATTTCGGTGACGCGCTTGAGGCTTTCGCTAATCGAATGCGTGCCCTCGACAACGCCGCCGACGCAGATGGTCAAGGACGCCGCACCGAGATCGGCCGCCATGTCGATCGAGGCATGGAGATCATCGAACATCGCCGTTTCCGGCTTTGGCGCCAGAGGGCCGACGAGGAAGGGCGTCCGGCACAACCCCGGAACGGCCAGTCCGGCCGCCCGCGCCCGCTCGCCGATTTCAACGGCGCGCGAACCGATCTCGCGCCGCCAGAATACGATGCCGCCATACCCGCGCTCGGCGCAGGCATCGATCGTCCGCTCCGGCGACCAGCCCGCGCCTTGCCCCTCGACATTATGGCCAAGGGTTGCCGTGTTCAGCGCCAATGCCGAGTGGTCCTGCGAGAAGTCGCGCACGATCCTGCCCTCAGACGCCGTAAACAGTAAGCAACGAGCGCATCCGCGCTACGGCAAGGTTTGGGTCGCGCAGCAGCCCGCATTGATCGGCAAGCCGGAATATCTCGGTGAAATAGGGCAAGGGCCGCATTGCCTGTGCGCCGTTCAACATGACGAAATGCTTCTGAAAGCCATTCAGCCAGGCAAGGAAGACGACGCCGGTCTTGTAGTATTGCGTCGGTGCGCGAAAAATCAGCCGAGCCAACGGCACCGTCGGATCGAGGACTTCGCGAAATCCGGCCGTGTCGCCGGCGCTCAGCCGCGACATCGCATAGGCGGCGGCCGGTCCGAGCGGATCGAAGATGCCGAGCAGTGCGTGCGAATAGCCTTGCGCGTCGCCCTCGATCAGTTCCGGATAGTTGAAATCATCGCCGGTATACATCTTGACGCCTGCTGGCAGGCGGCGACGCATGTCGATCTCCTTCTGCTTGTCGAGCAGCGAGATCTTGATGCCGTCCACCTTGGCCGGGCTTTCCGCGATCACGGCGAGCGCGGTTTCCATCGCGGCCTCGAACGAATCCGCGCCCCAATAGCCCGCGAGTGCCGGATCGAACATGTCTCCGAGCCAGTGCAGGATCACCGGCTTGTCGCAGAGCGCCAGTGTGTCGCGATAGATATCGAGATAGTCCTGCGGACCCTTGGCGACCTTGGCCAGGGCGCGGCTTGCCATCAGTATGATGCGGCCATCGACCTTCTGGATCGCCTCGATCTGCTCGGCATAGGCGCGGCGGACATCGTCCAAGTTCCGCGCATCCTTCGGGTCGAGATGATCGGTGCCGGCGCCGTTGAAAACCAACGCGTCGGGGATTTCCCGCTTGGTGCGCTGGATCAGTTCGAGCGCGCCGCCCCAGTCGAGCCCCATGCCGCGCTGCGCCGTGTCCATGGCCTCGGCAATGCCAAGCCCGAGATCGGCGAGATGACGGCGAAACGCCATCGTCGCGTCCCAGTCAATCGAGGCCGGACCAGAGGGATCTCGCGCCGTAAAGGGATCGGCGACGACGTGGGCTGCCGAAAATACCGTGCGGTTGAAATCGCGCGAGAAGGACGCGGTCTCGATCGGCTTGCCGACGAGCGTGTAGCCCGTGAGACGACCGTTTGGATCGGGAAGCTGGATGTCCATCGAAGATCCTCAGAAGCGGGAAACGAGCATGCCGGCATCGGCGGAAATGACCTGGCCGGTGGTGTAGGGCAGCGAGCCCTCCGCCAGCGTTGCGACGACCCGACCGAGATCCTCCGGCTGGCCCATGCGCGGCAAAAGCGTCAACCCTTCCTCCAGGATGCGACGCTGATAGGTCTCGGTCACGGCGCGCGTCATGTCGGTCTCGATCAGGCCGGGCTGAACGTCGTAGACCGCGATGTTCTCGGCGCCGAGGCGCACGGCGAAGACCTTTGAAATCATCGCGGCGGCGGCCTTGGAGGCGCAATATTCGCCGCGCTGGACGGCGACAGCCGTCGCATTCGACGACGTGACGTTGACGATGCTGTAGAAGCGGCCATCGTCGCGGTTGCGCGACAGCAGCCGGCGTGCAAACGCCTGCGTCAGGAAGAAATGCGCCTTGGCGTTGATCGCCATGCAGCGGTCATAGCTTTCCTCGGTGACCTCCAGAAGGTCGCCCCGCGAGATCACGCCGACACCGGCATTGTTGACCAGCGTGCTGAGCGGCCCGAGGGCGGTTTCGGCCCGATCCAGCAGCGCCGCGTGACCGGCAAGGTCACTGACATCGCCCGGCAGCCTGACGACGCGAACGCCGGCTTTCGCGATAAGGTCCGCGGCCTTCCCTAGTTCCTCGCTGTCCGTCAGCCCGTTCAGGGCGATATCGAACCCGCTCGCGGCGAGCGCCTTGGCGATGCCGAGGCCGATGCCACGGCTCGCGCCGGTGACAAGCGCAGCCTGTCGTGCCCCGGTCATCCGCGCGCTCCATGCTTGACCAGTTCGCGCGCAATGATCATGCGCTGGATCTGGTTGGTGCCCTCATAGATCTGCGTGATCTTCGCGTCGCGGTAGAGCCGCTCGACCTCGAAGCCGCGAATGTACCCGCTGCCGCCGAAGATCTGCACGGCGTCGGCGGTACGCGCCACCGCCATGTCGCCAGCAAAGCACTTCGCCATCGAGCAGGCCTTGGTGGCGTTCTCGCCGCGATCGATCTTCACCGCCGCGCTCTGGACCAGAAGCCGCGCCGCCTCGATATCCTTGGCCATGTCGGCCAGCAGCCATTGCACGCCCTGGAAATCCGCGATCTTGGCGTTGAACTGCTTGCGCTGCTGGGCATAGTCGAGCGCCGCCTCAAGCCCGGCCTGGCCGATGCCGACGGCGAGCGAACCGATGCCGACGCGCCCTTTGTCGAGCACGCTCATCATCATGTGGAAGCCGCGCCCCTCCTCGCCGAGCAGCGCTTCGGGCGGCAGCATCACATCGCTGAAATTGAGCGCGCCGACCTGGCTCGCTCGCTGGCCCATCTTGTGTTCCTTCGGGCCACGCTCGACGCCCTTGGCGTTCAAATCGACGATGAAGATGCTCATGCCGCGATGGCCGGCATTCTTGTCGGTGCGCGCCAGCACGAAGCCGATATCGGCGACCGGCGCGTTGTGGATCCAGATCTTGCCGCCATTGAGCTTCCAGCCGGCGCCATCACGATCTGCCGTGGTGCGCAGGCCGGAAAGATCACTGCCGGCCTCGGCCTCGGTCAGGCAATAGGCGACCTTGGTTTTGGCCGACATCACCGGCTTCAGCCACTGCGCCTGCTGCTCGGCCGTGCCGTGGCGCACCAGAAGCGTCGAGATCAACTCGACGAGGCCGCACTGGTCGGCGACCGAGGCATAGCCTCGCGAAAGCTCTTCCATGACGAGCGCGTAGGCCAGCGTGTCGAAGCCTGGCCCGCCTAGCGCTTCGGGAACACCGATGCCAAACAGGCCGAGATCGCCCATCTGCTCAAAAATCTCGCCAGGAAAGCGCTCGTCGCGATCGAGATCGACGGCGACCGGCCGGATGACCTCATCAGCGAACTGGCGAGCCATGTCGCGAACCTGCTCGTGCGTCTCCGTCACATACATCTGAACTGGCCTCTAATGTAACTATCTAGTTACTGGCTATCATCGGTCCTGCATCCGGTCAAGCGGCCCGGCGTACCGGATTGTCCGACGCCGCCGGGCGAGAGCGTCCGGACAGTCGCAAAGACGACGAGAAGTGCCGGCCGGGGCCTTGCCATTGCCCGATGAATTAAATAACTAAATAGTTACTTTTCTTGAGGGAGGAAGTCCATGCAGCCATCCAAGCGGGTCAAGTTCGGCCGAAGCGATCTGGAAGTGACGCCGTTCGCCTTCGGCACGGCGCCGATCGGCAATTTTGCGCGACCCATCGACGAAGCGACGTCCGACGGTATGATCCAGACCGCCTGGGATGCCGGCGTCCGCTACTACGACACCGCGCCGATGTACGGCCACGGCCTGTCTGAATTGCGCTGTGGCCACTCGCTGCGCTGGAAGGAACGCGACGATTTCGTGCTTTCGACGAAGGTCGGGCGGCTCTTGAAGCCGAAGAAGCGCTCCGAAATCGATTTTTCGCCCTGGAGCAACGCCGCCGCCAACGAGTTGGTGTTCGACTATTCCTATGACGGCACGATGCGCTCGTTCGAAGACTCGCTGCAGCGCCTGTCGCTCGAACGCATCGACATCTGCTTCATCCACGACATCGATGTGTTTACCCGCGGCGCCGAGCAGCCCGAGGTTTTCCGCATGGCGATGGACGGCGCATGGAAGGCGCTTTCCCGGCTGCGCGACGAGGGCGTCGTCAAGGCGATCGGCATCGGCGTCAATGAGTGGGAGGTCTGCTACGAGGCCTTGCAGCAGCGCGATTTCGACTGCTTCCTGCTCGCCGGCCGCTACACGCTGCTGGAGCAGGAATCGCTCGACAAATTCCTGCCGCTCTGCGTCGAGCGGAATGCGGCGGTCGTCATCGGCGGCGGCTTCAATTCGGGGATTCTCGCGACCGGGGCGATCGAGGGCGCCCGCTACAACTATGCCGCCGCCCCGGCCGAAATCCTCGACCGCGTTCGAAAAATCGAGTTGGTCTGCCACGAGTACAACGTGCCGCTGCCGGCGGCCGCGATGCAGTTCGTCACCGCTCATCCGGCGATACCGTCCTTCATCGCCGGCACCCGCACGGTCGAGCAATTGCAGAAGAACCTAGACTGGTTCAGCCACGAGATTCCGGCCGCGTTCTGGGCGGAACTGAAGAAGCAGGGCCTGCTGCGCGAAGACGCGCCGACACCGGCCTGACGCAAAAGAAAGACCCGCGCCGTTTTCCGGCGCGGGTCTTTGACCTGAACTAAGACCGAGTGTCAGCGTCCAGAAAAGTCCGGCCTGCGCTTGGCGCGGAAGGCGGCGACACCCTCGGCGAGATCCTCGGTCGAGGCGGCGAACATACCGGCCAGCGCTTCGAGCACCCGCTCGCGCTCCTCGCCCTCGGCGGCATTAATCAGCATTTTGGTCAGTTCGGTCGCGATCGGCGCGCGCTCGCACACCTGTCCCGCCAAACGCCGCGCTTCCGCCATGCCTTCGCCGGTCGGCACCACAATGTCGACCAGACCCATCTGCCTGGCCGCTTCAGCGGGAAAGACCTCGCCGAACAGCGCCATCCGGCGAATGACCGAGGCACCAAAACGGCGCACCGCGCGCTGCGTGCCGGACCAGCCGGGAATGATACCGAGCCCGGTCTCCGGCAGGCCGAGCTTCGCATGGCTTTCGGCAATGCGCAGATCCGCCAAAGCTGCGAGTTCCAGCCCGCCGCCAAGGGCATGGCCGTTGAGCACGGCGATGACCGGCTGGCGCAACCGCGCCAGCGCATCGAACACAACGTGACCCTCGCGCAGCCAGAACCGGCCGAACTCGAGCGCCGATTTCTCGCTCCAGCCGCCGATATCGCCGCCCGCGGAAAAGGCCTTGCCCCCCTCCCCTGTAAGGATGACGACGCGGATGGTCTCGTCGCGATCGATGCGCCGGCAGAGCACGCCGAGTTCTTCGATCACCCCCTCGTCGAGCGCGTTCAGCCTTTCGGGCCTCGCCAGCGTCAGGATGGCGACGGCGCCATCCTGCGCGAACCGCACCGGAGGTTCCGCCGCGCCGGTCATGCGGCGTCCCGGACCGGATGCAACCCGACCTTCTCCGGATGGAAGAGCGCGACATCCATCAGCTTGAGATTCGGCGCAATCTTGAGCGGCGTCTCGGCGCGCTCCAACACGTCCCTGCGGAGGTCGATGCCCGGCGCCACTTCCGTCACCATCAGCCCTTCCGGCGTCAGCGTCATGACGCAGCGCTCGGTGACATAGGTGACGTCCTGCCCCTGCGCCACGGCGCGCTGGCCGGAGAAGGAGATGTGCTCGACCGCGTCGACGATCTTCGCCACCTTGCCCTCCTTGTCGATCGCCAGCTTGCCGTCGTGGATGGAGAATTTGGCCCCGGCGTTGAAGTAGCCGGAAAAGACGATCTTTCGCGCCCGAGAGGTGATGTCGACAAAGCCGCCGGCGCCCGCCGTCACATGCGGCCTGGCCGAAAGCTGCGAGACATTGACCGAGCCATGCCGGTCTATCTGCAGGAAGGACAGCAGCGACGCATCGAAGCCCCCGCCCTGGAAATAGGCGAACTGGTGCGGCGAGGCGACGAAGGCCTCGGCGTTGGACGAGCAGCCGAACTTGAAATCAAGCAGAGGAATACCGCCGACCGCGCCCTGCTCGATCACCCAGGTAATGTCGCCATGCCGTCCTTCCTCCAGGAAGATGCGCGGCACGTTGGCGGAGATACCGAAGCCGATATTAACGGCCCAACCGGGCTGCAATTCCTGCGCGACGCGCCGGGCGATCACCTTGGCGACGTCGAAGGCCGGCAGGCTGAACGTGTCGAGCGGGCGGAACAATTCGCCCGAAATAGCAGGGTCATATTCGGTCGCCGTCGTCTGTAACTGGTCCGGCACCTCGACGATGTAATCGACGAGGATGCCCGGCACGCGGACATCGTGCGGGCGCAGTGTACCCGCCTGGGCAACGCGCTTCACCTGCGCGATGACAATGCCGCCGCTATTGTGACCGGCGAGCGCCAGTTCCATCGCACCGAGATAAGCGCCTTCATGCTCGAAGGTCAGGTTGCCGCGCTCGTCGGCCGTACTGGCGCGGATGATCGCGACATCCGGCTGCATCGACGGGAAATACAGCCATTCCTCGCCGGCGAACTGAACTTTGCTGACGACCGGCTTGGCGCGGGCGCGCTCGTTCATCGCGCAGCCCTGATTGTCCGGGTCGACGAAGGTATCGAGGCCGACCTTGGTTAGAACGCCTGGCCGCTTCGAGGCGCCTTCGCGAAGGATGTCGAACAGCACGCCGCTCGGGACGTTGTAGGCGGCGATCTCGTTGCGGCCGAGCATTTGCCAGATCAGCGGCGGCTCGGCCGAGGACGGGCCGGAGGGATAGGATCCGCCGATTATGGTCGAGATCAGGCCCGGCTGCGCCAGATGATCGACGCCCTTGGTGCCGAACATGTCGCCGGCGGCGATCGGGTGGATCGTCGTCAGCCCGCGCGGCGCGCCTTCGTTGCGATAGCGTTCGCCGATCGCCGCCAGCACCGCATCGGGACAGGCGAGACCGCTCGACGAATTCACAGCGACGATGGCCCCGTCCCGGATCAGGGCCGCCACTTCGGATGCGGCTCGCAACTTGGACATCATTCCTCCGTACATTCAATTAAGTAACCAGTTGGTTATTACCTTAAAAATTCCAAAGGCGCGCCGCAAGAGGCAAAATGTCCTGTCCGCTTTCGCATCGGCCGGACGAACCCGGACTTGATCCCATAAAAGCGGGATAGAGGCTGAATTTCCACGAGGCTTGAACGCCTTCCGACTTCGGATATAGTAAGTAACTAATTAGTTATAAATTGAGGGGAGACGACCAATGAATCTGTATTTCCAGAAAGCCTACCAGCGCTCGTTCGGCACATTTCCGTTGACAGGAGACACGCTGACCAACGCTGTCGCCGATGCGGCCAAGGTCGGCTATCGCGCCTTCGATACGGCGCAGATGTACAATAACGAGGCGGAAGTCGGCGCTGCGATTGCCGCGCTGGGCCTTCCGCGCGAAGAGGTTTGCGTCACCACGAAGGTCCACCCCGACAATTTCACCGATGCGCTCTTCCTTGCCTCGGTAGAATCGAGCCTGAAGAAGCTCGGCCTCGACCGCGTCGACGCGCTGCTGCTGCACTGGCCAGCCTATGATGGTGACAATGCCACGTCACTCCGCCTGCTGCAAAAGGCGAAGCGCCAGGGGCTCGCCGACCATATCGGGATCTCCAATTATACCGCGAAGATGATGCGCGACGCGGCCGCTCTGCTCGATGAGCCGATCATCACCAACCAGGTCGAGTTTCACCCGCTGCTCGACCAGTCGATCTTGCTGAAGGCGGCGACGGAGACCGGCATCCCCCTCTCCTCTTACTGCTCGGTGGCGCGCGGCGAAGTGTTCAAATATCCGCTCTTCGCAGATATCGGCGCCCCCTACGGCAAGACGGCGGCCCAGACCGTGCTGCGCTGGATTTTGCAGAAGGGCGTGCCGATCAACACCATGTCGACCAAGCCGGACAACATCCGCGCCAATTTCGACGTGATGGATTTCACGCTCTCCAGCATCGACATGGACCGCATCGATGCGATGCGCGCGACCGGCTATCGCTGCGTCGACAAGGCAAAGGTGCCGACCGCTCCCGAATGGGACTGAACCGTTCTCCAAAGAAAAGCGGCGCTCCTTGGAGCGCCGCAGTCGGGAGGGTCGGGAGAAATACGATGCCGGCTTAGTGATTGCCCCGGATCAGATCGGATCCCTTTTCAGAAATCATGATCGTCGGCGCGTTGGTGTTCGAACCGATCAAACTCGGCATGATCGAGGAATCGCAGATGCGGATGCCCTCGAGCCCACGCACCCGCAATTGCGGATCGACCACCGCCATCTCGTCGACGCCCATCTTGCAGGTGCCGGTCGGGTGGTACGAAGTGCGGCCGTACTGGCGGGCGTAGTTCTCGAAATCCGCCTGGGTGCGCACGTCCTTGCCAGGGAAATGCTCCTGCCGGACATATTTGGCGAAGGCCGGCTGGTTCATGATCTCGCGGCTGATCTTCACGCCTTCAGCCGAGATGCGGAGATCGTCCGGCTCGGCGATGAAGTTCGGATCGACGATCGGCTTGTCCTCCGGCCGGTCGCTGCGCAGCTTGACTGTGCCGCGGCTCTTCGGGCGCAGCGTGTAGGAATTGAGCGTGCATCCCGAGCCGGACTGGATCGCCGGCACGCCGGCTTCCATGCCGGCGCCGGCGAGGAAATGGAACTGCAGGTCGGGATTGGCCAGTGACCGATCCTGACGCCAGAAAGCGCCGCCTTCGACGACGTTGGACGTCACCGGGCCGGACTTGAACAGCGTGTATTGCAGCCCCGCCCATAGCATCCAGTGCAGCTTGTTGTACTTGTCGAGGCTGTCGGCGGTCTTCAGCTCATAAACGATGTCGATGCCGAAATGGTCGCTCAAATTCTCGCCGACACCGGGGAGATCCTGCACCACATCGATGCCGAGCGCCTTGAGCTGGTCGGCGGGGCCGACGCCGGAAAGCAGCATGATCTTCGGCGAGCCGACGGCGCCGGCCGTGACCACGACCTCCTGATCCGCCCGGACGCTTTTCAGCGTCCCGTCCTGCCGGTATTCGACGCCGATGGCGCGGTTGCCGGTAAACAGGATCTTCGTCGTCAGACAGCCGGTCTCGACGGTTAGGTTCGGACGCCCCATCACCGGGCGCAGATAGCCGACAGCGACCGAGCAGCGACGGGCGTTGCGGATGGTCGTCTGATAGACGCCCGCCCCTTCCTGCGTGGGCCCGTTGAAGTCCGGATTGTACGGCATGCCATATTGCTGGCAGGCCTGGACGAAGGCACGCGTCACCGGTTGCGGGTCGCGGATGTTGGAGACACCCAGCGGTCCCTCGGTGCCGTGATAGCCGGAGGCGAGGATCTCGTTGCCTTCCGAGCGCAGGAAATAAGGCTGTACGTCCTCGAACGACCAGCCCTCGCAACCCTCGTCACGGGCCCAGCGATCATAATCATCAGGCACGCCGCGGGTAAAAATCTCGGCATTGATCGAACTGCCGCCGCCTAGAACCCGCGCCTGCGCATAGGGGATCTCGCGATTGCCGGCATGTTTCTGCGGCGCGGTGACAAGACCCCAGGTCAGCGGCCCCGTCGTCATCTTGGCGAAGCCGACTGGCATGTGAATGTAGGGGTTGGTATCGCGGCCGCCTGCCTCGAGCAGCAGGACGCGAACGTCCGGATTCTCGCTGAGGCGGCTGGCCATGACGCAGCCGGCCGAGCCGCCACCAACGATGACGTAATCGTAGCCCTTCGCCGCCATTACGACACCCAGGGCTCGCGACGGCCGAGCGCGATATGCGTCGCCTTGACCTCGGTATATTCCTCGACACCGTAAATGCCGGCCTCGCGGCCGGTGCCGGACTGCTTGAACCCACCAAGCGGCAATTCCGGGCCGTTGTTGATCGTCGTGTTGACCCAGACGCGGCCAGCGCGGATGCGGCGGAAGGCTTCGGTCGCCTTGTCGAGATTGCTGGTCCAGATGCTGGCCGCGAGGCCGTAGATCGTGTCGTTGGCGATAGCCATCGCCTCGTCGAACGTCTCGAAGGTCGAAACGGTGAGGACCGGTCCGAAGATTTCCTCCGAAGCGATGCTCATCTCGCGCGTGACATCGGCGAAGACGGTGGGCCGGACGAACTGGCCGGCATCGCTCGGATAGGCCTCGCCGCCGCAAACCAGCCGTGCGCCTTCGCGCTTGCCGGCCTCGATATAGCCAAGGATGGTGGCGTTCTGCGCGGTCGTCACGATCGCGCCCATCTGCGTATTCGGGTCGAGTGGATCGCCGATGCGCACCCGCGCCATCTTGGCCGCGACCAGCGCCTCGAATTCGGCCGCGACCGACTTCTCGACGACGAGACGGCTGCCGCCGACGCAGCACTGGCCGGCATTGAAGCAAATGCCGAAGACGACGCCGTCGGCGGCCTCGTCCAGATTGGCGTCGGCGAAAACGACCTGCGGGTTCTTGCCGCCGAGTTCCAGGCCGACCTTCTTGAAATTGCCGGCCGAGGCGAGCAGCACGCTGCGGCCGACCGCCGTCGAGCCGGTGAACGAGATCATGTCGACATCGGGATGCTCCGCCAACGCCTGGCCGATCACGCTGCCGCTGCCGGTGACGACGTTGAACACGCCATCCGGCAGGCCGGCATCGGACAGGATTTCAGCCAGCAGTAGCGTCGTCGCCGAGGTGACTTCACTCGGCTTCGAGACGATCGTGCAGCCAGCGGCGAGGATGAACGGCACCCGCTCGGAGAGGATGAAGAACGGGAAATTCCACGGCGTGATCAGGCCGACGACGCCGATCGGCTCGCGCGTCACGAGCCCCAGCATGTTGTCGCCGAGATTGTTGAAGGCGTCGCCATGCAGCGCCCGCGCCGCACCGGCGGCATACTCGAAAATACTGGCACCACCCTCGATTTCGCCACGCGCCTGGGCAATCGGCTTGCCGCTTTCGAGCGTCTCGAGCAGCGCCAGTTCCTCGACGCGGGCGCGAATACCGGCGGCGGCCTTCAGCAGCACGGCGGCGCGTTGGCCGCCCGGAAGACCGGACCAGCGGCGATCCTCGAAGGCTTCGCGCGCAACATGGACGGCCTGGTCGATATCGGCCTTGGTGCAACGGACCGTGCGGGTGACAGCCACGTCATGCGCCGGGCTCCTGCGTTCGGCCATGGCGCGGTCGCCCGCCTCCACCCAACGGCCACCAACGAAGAAGCCAAATTCGCGCGGGCTCGCCGGTATCGTCCAGACTGCAGAGTTCACGTCCATCACTATTCTCCTAGCCATTCCCGCACCGCTCGACGGTTCAGGATGTAAGTAACCGTCCGTCCATTCAAACCGTGCCGTCAGGCCATCGCGATCTGCACCTTGAGCGCTTCGGGATGGCGTGGCAGCGTCTCGAACGCTTGCTGGATATCGGCGAGCGCAAAGCTGCGGGCACGGAACGCGTCCGTCTTGAAGCGTCCATGCGCCAGCAGTGTCAGCGCGTCGTGCATGTCCTCGCCCATGCCGGCAACCGATCCCTTGACCGAATTCTCACGCAAAACCGTCTTCAGCAGCGGCAGCGGTACGGTGTCCTGAGGCCCGGCAATACCGAAGGCGGCGACATGGCCGCCGGGGCGGATCAGCTCAAAGGCGAGCGAATAGAGCGAAGGCAAGCCAACGCTCTCAATGACGACATCCGCGCCACGGCCGCCGGTATGCGCCAGCACGGTTTCGCGCAGCTGCGCCGGGTCGGAAACGACGATATCGGCTCCCGCCTCCAGCGCCATGGCGCCACGCATGGCCGAGGGCTCGGAGACAATAATTGGCGCGGCGCCGACGAGGCGCATCATCTGCACATGCAGATTGCCGATCGGCCCGGCGCCGAGAATGACGACCGACTGGCCAAAGCGGACATCGGCCTTGCGCGCCGCGCGCACGACGCAGGCGATCGGCTCGACCAGCGCCAGCAGATCGAACGGCGCGTCGGCCGGGGCAGCGATCACCAGCCTCGACGGCATCGCCACGAATTCGGCGAAAGCACCGTCGCGCGAGATGCCGACCTGCCGGACTTCGGCGCAGTTCAGCACCTCGTTGCGGCGGCAGTAAAAGCAATGTCCGCAGCCGATATTGATATCGGCAACGACGCGGTCGCCGGTCGCAAAGCCCGTCACATCGTCGCCGATAGCCGCCACCGTGCCGGAGAATTCATGCCCCGGGATGATCGGCAGGTTGTCGGCCGCGTAGTGGCCGTTGAACATGTGCATGTCGGTGCCGCAGATGCCGCAACGCTCAACCCGGATCAGGACGTCGTCACGGCCGAGTGTCGGGACCGGCACCTGGCGAATTTCGAACCGTCCGGGCTCCACCAGAACCGCCGCGCGCATGTGTTTGGACGATCCGCTCATTTGACGGTCCTCACTTTGCTGCGGTCGATCGTGAGGGCGATGGCACCGACCAGGACCAGGCCAAAGAATATCTGCTGGGCCGTCGGCGGAACATTCAGATAGAGCATGCTGGTGCGGATGACAGCGACGATCAGCGCACCGATGAAGGTGTTGAGAACGCCACCGACGCCGCCCGTCAACGGCGTGCCGCCAACCAGCACGGCAACGATCGCCGGCAGCAGGAAGCCGTTGGCCATGACCGGCGAGCCGCCGGAAAGCTTGACCGCGAAGATCAGCCCCGCCATCGCGGCGAACGCCCCGGATATTGCAAAGGCGATCATCTTGTAGCGGTTGACCCGAAGGCCGGAGGCAATCGCCGCCGGCTCACCGGCGCCGATCGCTTGCAGCGCGCGGCCGAGCACGGTGCGCCGCTCGATGATCAGGGCAACGACCAGCAGCACAAAAGCGATGATCATCTCGCGCGGCAAGCCGGCCGTGGTACCGATGATCCAGCCGAATGCCTCGTTGCGCAGCCCGGCATCCATGTAGAGCGCCTTCTGGCCGGAAGCATATTGCCCGACCGAAAGCGCGATGCCGCCGACCGCCAGCGTCGCGATGAAGGACGGCACCTTGAGCCGGTTCGAGACATAGCCCGAGACAAGCCCGAACAGCGCGCCGATGGCGATGCAGACGGGGGCGGCGAACCAGCCGAGCTGTGCCAGAAACAGGGTCGCCAGAACGGTGATCATGTTGGCGACAGACTGCGCCGAGAGATCGATGCTGCCGATATAGATGACGAAGGTGATGCCAAGCGCCATGATGAACAGCGTCGAGATATCGCCGGCCAGAGCGATCAGATTGTCCAGCCGCAGAAAATTTGGGTCGAGAATGCCGACAAACAGCGTCAACGCGACCAGCGTCATCCAGGGGAAATGCTTCTTGAGACTGTGAAGGTTCATGATTGGCGCGCCCCCTAGATCATGTAGTGAACGAGATCGAACAGGGACGGCTTTGCGCCGGGACTGCCTTCGAACCGCTTCTGGATCGCACCGTCCTTGATCACCAGGATGGTGTGCGACAGGCCGATCGCCTCCTCCAGCGTATCGGCGATCAGGATGATGCCGACGCCATCGGCGTTCATCGCCCGCACCATCTCGTAGACGTCCTCCTTGGCGCCGATATCGAGGCCACGGGTCGGATGATCGAGCAGAATGATGTCGGAGCCGCCGCTGCGCCATTTGGCGAGCACGACCTTCTGCTGGTTGCCGCCGGAAAGATTGCCGCAATCGGCCAGTTCCGACGACGCCTTGATCGATAGCTTCGAGATCCAGTCCCGGGCGGTCGCCTTCTCGTCGCCGATGCGCAGGAAGCCGAAACGGCTGTAATGGCTCATCTGCGAGAGCGTGATGTTCTCGTAGACATTCATACCGCCGACGATGCCCTCGATCTTGCGCTCGCGCGGGATGTAGCCGACGCCGCTGGCGACCCCCGCCTCGGCCGAGAAGCTCTCAACCTTGCAACCCTTGATGGTTACCGTGCCGAGCACCAGCTTCTGGAGCCCGAAAATGGTGCGCAGGATCGCCTCGCGGCCCGAGCCCTCGGTGCCGACCAGCGCCAGCACCTCGCCGGCATGCAGCTGGAAAGAGATGTCCTGATAGTGGCCGGGCAACGTCGCCTTCTCGAGCTCGACCAACACCCGGTCGGCGTCGTAGGCGAGCTGTTTCTCTTCGCGGTAGTATTCCTTGCTGATGTCGCGACCGACCATCTTGTGCTGGATGTTTTCCGCGCTCGCCTCGGCGGACGAAACGTGGTCGACGACCTCGCCATCCTTCATGACATAGATGCGGTCGGCCAACTCCAGCACCTCGTCGAGCCGGTGCGAGACGAATATGAAGGCGGCGCGCGAGCGCAGTTCGCGCACCAGCTTGAACAGGAGTTCGACCTCCTCCTTCGCCAGCACCGATGTCGGCTCGTCGAGCAGGATGACCAGTTCGCCGTCGACACGCTCTTCCAGCGTCAGCACCTTGGCGAGTTCGACCAGCTGGCGCTGTGCGAAGGAGAGCTTCGACGTGATCGTCTTCGGGTCGATGTCGAGCTTGACCTTGGCCAGTTGATAGCGGGCGGCAGCGGCCATCTTCTTCCAGTTGACGACGCCGAGCTTCACGAATTGCTGCTCGAAGCCGAGGAAGATGTTCTCCATCACGCTGAGATTGGGGATCAGCGACTGTTCCTGGAACACCATGCCGATGCCCTTCTGCATCGCCTGGCGCGGGTTTTCAAAGCGCACAGCCTTGCCGTCGATCAGCACCTCGCCGCCATCATGCTGATAGGCGCCGTAGATCACCTTCATCAGCGTCGACTTTCCGGCACCGTTCTCGCCGACCAGCCCGACAATCTCGCCGCGCCGGATTTCGAAATCGATCGCCTTCAGCGCCCGGACATTGGGGAAGTTCTTCTCGACTTTCCTAAGCTCGAACATGGGCGATCACTTCACGAAAGCGAGGGATTTGCGGTCGGTCGAGAGCACGACCGCGATGATGACCAGAAGGCCGAGGACGCCGTCCTGCACGTAGCGGGGAAGGCCCATGACGATCATGCCGTTGTTGATGACGTTGACGATCAGCACGCCGACCAGCGTGTTCCAGACACCGCCGCTGCCGCCCCAGAGCGCGGTGCCGCCGACGACGATCGAGGTGATCGAGACGAACATGAAATTGTAGCCGGTCGCGGTCTCGGCGATGCCGAGCTGCGCCACGGCGAACAGCGCGCCAAAGGCATAAAAGACACCGGCGAGCGCAAAGCCGGCGATGCGGACTCGCCGCACATTGAGGCCGGAGGCATGCGCCAGCTCCTCGCCGCCACCGACCGCGTAGAAATTGCGGCCCAACGTCGTCTTGCGCTGGATGAACCATGCCGCGAGCAGCACGGCGAAGGCGACATGCACCATCAGCGGGAAGCCGAGGAAGCGCTGGGTCAGCAGCGAGCGAAACAGCGGATCCTCGACGCGGATGCGGTCGCCGCCGGTCATCATCAGCGACAGACCGATGCCGACAAAGCCCATGCTGAGACTTGCCATGAAGGAGGGAATGCGTAGGCCCACATGCACCGTGCCGGTGACGAGGCCGCAGATCGCGCCGACGATCAAACAGGCTGGCAGGGCGACCCAGCCCCAGCCGCCGAGCGTGCCGCCCAACGCCGTGAACAACGTGGCGAAGATCACCGCGCAGACGGCGACCGAACCCTCCATCGACAGGTCGATCGACCCCATGATGATGATGAAGGTGGCGCCGATCGCGACCATCAGTGGCGGCGTCGCGGAAATGCTGATGCGGGCGAAGTTCTTCAAGGAGAGGAAATTTGGATTGACCAGGGTGAAGAAGACGATCAGCGCCACCAGCACCAGAAGCGGTGCCCAGCGTTGAAGATCACCACGGGACGCGAGGTTCGACATATTGGCTCCTTGAAAGCGAGCTCCGGGACGATGCGAGGCCAATTTCGCGCACGACCTTCGACTGCGAGGCGCCCGGTCCCGGACGCCTCGCTCGATGGGATTGCGCTGGAGAGAGGCCTAGTAGGTGATCGGACCGGCGGAAGGACCCCAGAAGTCTTTCCAGTCATAGGTCGGCGTCGCGTCGATGTACTTCTTCTTGAATTCCTCGGCGTCGGCCTTGGTGATCAGCACGGTCGGGCCGTTGAACTCGCGATGTTCATGCGGTTCGTCGGACGGCTTGAACGCGCCGGTCGCGGCGTAATAGGCCAGAGCCGCGGTGATACCACCGCCCCAATGCGGGTTCGTCGACACAGTGGCAAGCAGTTCGCCAGCGAGAATCAGATCGACGGCCTGGGCGTTGCCGTCATAGGCGACGACGGGGATCTGGCCGGCCAGTCCCTCGGCGCGCAACGCCTCGAGGACGCCGTAAGCCATGGTGTCGTTGGCGCAGAACACACCGGTGATCTCGTCGCCGAAGCGGGTGAGATAGCTCGACATAATGCTGTTCGCCTTCTGGGTGTCCCAGTCGGCCGCCTGGTAGTCGAGCAGCTTTACGTCCGGAAAGTTCTTCAGCGCGTTGTCGAGGCCGGTGCGGCGCTCGATCGCCGGATTGTTGGAGGCAATGCCGCCGAGACCGACAATGGCACCCTTGCCGCCCATCGCCTTGAGCAGGATCGTCGCCGTCTGCTCTGCCGGTCCGATATCCGACCAGCTCATGTGCGAAACGTAATTGTCGCCAAAGTCCCAGGGATGCAGGTCGTCGGTCTTGTTCCAGATGGTCGAGACAAAGGCGCCCTTGGCGACCACGGCTTCGACCACGGGGCGGGCATTCGGAGAGTCGTTGGCGTCGATGGCGAGCGCCAGCTTGCCGTCGGTCTTGCCCAGCAACGCCTTGACGTCGGCCAATGACTTCTCGCTGCTGCCCTCGTTGATCAGATGCACCAGCGCGCTCTTCGGCTTGCCGAGGCTTTCGACGAAGGACTCACCACCAGAGACAATCGAATTCCAGTAGGGGTTGGTTCGGTCGCGATAGCTCCAGGCGATCGTCGGATCCTCGATGGCTCCAGCGGCATGCGCCCTGCCCGCGCCAACGATCGAGGCCGCTGCGGCGCCCGTTATTCCGAACGCCGAGGCCAGCAGAAAATTCCGCCGGTTGAGCGTTTCCTTCTCGATAAAATCCTTGATGAACGACATTGGTTCCTCCCTGTCAAAACCATCCCGAAACAAGCCAAGTCCCTGCGGCCAAGTGCGGTGCGTACCCACCCACGCATCGCCGCCACGACGGACATATTGCACTAACTAGTTACTGGGATGATTGCCCCCTGTCAATCACGCTGCCGGGCACGCAAAGCCGCCGCGCCGGCTCGGCGCATGTAATTATCCAGTTAGTTCATAATTGGCGACGTACGTGCTACGGAGCGTCATTCGTTGCCGCTCCAGCGGTGATCCCGGCAGGGTCGCAGCCGATCGACCTGTGGCTGCGGTTACTTTGCAGCCCGATGCCGAAACGCTATGAGATATGGTCAAGAAGAGGGAAATCGAGAAAGCAATGGTCACCTCCACCCCGGAAAAACCGCGTGCCCGCGATGCTGAGGCGACCCAAAAGAGGATCTTGGCCGCGGCCAAGAAGGAATTTGCCAAGAATGGACTGGGCGGCGCCCGCGTCGACCTGATCGCCGAGCGCGCAAAAGCCAACAAGCGGATGATCTATCATTACTTTGAGAGCAAGGAGTCGTTGTTCCAGCGGGTTCTCGAGGACGCCTATACCGACATCCGCACGGCCGAACAGAAGTTGCAGCTCGACCATCTCGACGCCAAGGCGGCGCTTGATACGCTGGTACGCTTCACCTGGAACTACTATCTCGCCAATCCAGAATTCCTGACCCTGGTCAACAGCGAGAACCTGCACAAGGCCAAGCACCTGAAGAACTCGCAGGTGATCCACGTCGTCAGCCGCAAGGTGGTGACTTTGGTCGAGCAGCTATTGGAGCGCGGCGTCCAGGAAGGCGCGTTTCGCGCCGGCATCGACCCGGTCCAACTCAACATCACCATCGCCGCCATCGGTTATTACTACCTGAACAACCGGTTCACCGGCTCGATCATATTCGAGAAGGATTTGATGACGCCGCAGGCGCTAGAAGATCGTTTGACGTTCAACATCGACACGATCATGCGGCTGGTCTGCAAATAAGGTGGTGCGATCCGGCCCATCCATCACGCCGAGCACTTTCGGGCTAAATGCCGGGGGTGACCGCCCGATAGTGTCAACGTGATGGCATTGCATCGACGTGGTTCGTCTCCTGGAGCGGGTTCGGGGCGAGGCGGAAGGGTGCGCGAGCACCGCGCGGGGGGCTGCGATGCTCGCGCACGCTCGGGCTCAGCCGCGAATGAACGCCAGCACGTCGGCGTTGAACTTGTCGGTTTCCGTTTCGGCGAGGCCATGCGGCGCGCCCGGATAGACCTTGAGTTCGGCCCCCTTGACGATCTTGGCGGTCTTCAGGCCGGCGGCCGCGATCGGAACGATCTGGTCAGCGTCGCCATGAATGACCAGCGTCGGCTTGTCGATCTTCTTCAGATCCTCGGTGTAGTCGACCTCGGAGAATTCGTGGACGCAGTCATATTCGCCCTTGATGCCGCCCATCATGCCGAGCCGCCAGAAGTTCTCGCGTAGCCCCTCATTGACCTTGGCGCCTTCCTTGTTGAAGCCGTAGAACGGCATCGACAGGTCCTTGAAGAACTGCGAGCGGTCGCCGGCCGTGCCCTTGCGGATGCCGTCGAATACTTCGAGCGGCGTGCCTTCCGGATTGGCCTCGGTCTTCAGCATCAGCGGCGGAACGGCGCCGACCAGCACCATCTTGGCGACCCGGCCGGTGCCATGGCGGCCGACATAATGGACGATCTCGCCGCCGCCGGTCGAATGGCCGACCAGCACGACATCGCGCAGATCGAGCGCCTCGATCAGCTCGGCCAGGTCGTCGGCATACTGGTCCATGTTGTTGCCGTCCCAGGTCTGGTCGGAGAGGCCGTGGCCACGACGGTCATGGGCTATGACGCGATAGCCCTGCGAGCCGAAGAACAGCATCTGCGGCGCCCAGGCGTCGCCGGCCAGCGGCCAGCCATGCGAGAACAGGATGGGCTGCCCCTTGCCCCAGTCCTTGTAGGCGATCGAGGTGCCGTCTTTCACCTGAAATGTGCTCATGGTTTCTCTCCGTTTTGCATCTGAAGGAACCTGCCGCCTGTCGGCTGGATGACGCTCACAGCATCGGACGGAACCCGCCTCGGAACTATTCTACGTGGGGTTGCCCAAATCATACTTCGGTATGGGCCGTAGAAAACCGTTGGTTTGGTGAGTGGGAACCTGAAATTTGCGATCGTGCCGAGCTCCCTCTAACTGCGCCTACGTCGTGGCGGGAAAACGGATCGCCAACTTGTTTGGGAACAGGATGCGGAGCCCAGCACTTAACGATAAGCAGGATCAGACGGACACCCATTCGAAGGGACGAGCATGAAACGATTGATGGCGACGGCAGCGATCTTGGTTGCCCTTCTCGGCAGCGCGCATGGCGAGAGCGTTCTCGTCGGCGACCGAGAGGCAAGCGCGACGAAGCCATTCGTCGCCAAGGAAGTGGCCAGCTTTGACACGCCCTGGGCGCTCGCGTTCCTGCCCGATGGCAATATGCTGGTGACCGAAAAGCCCGGAAAGATCTTCCTGGTGACGCGGAACGGTCGCAAGACGGCAGTTTCCAACGTACCTGATGTTGCGGCCAGCGGGCAGAACGGCCTGCTCGATATCGCGGTTTCGCCGAACTTTCGGAGCGACGGCAAGGTCTATGTGACGTTCGTGCAACCCAGCGAGGGAGGCGGCCGGCTGGTCCTGATCCGCGCGACGCTCGCGACATCGCCGAACAAGGCGGCACTGGATGAAATCGAAACCATCTGGCAACAGACGCCGGCCGGCGGCGGCGGCCAGCCCGGCGGCATCATCGCCTTCGACCCCAAGGGCGAGCATCTCTTCCTCACCGTGGGAGACCGGATGCGCCCGAAGACCGCGCAGGACCCTGACCAGGCTCGCGGCAAATTGTTGCGGCTCAATCTGGATGGATCGACCCCGGCCGACAATCCGCATGCCAGTGAAGGCGGCGTGCTCGGACAGACTTGGACAACGGGCCATCGCAACCCCTACGGCCTGGCTTTTGCCCCGGACGGCACGCTTTGGCTGCATGAGATGGGGCCGCGCGGCGGCGACGAGTTGAACCGGATCGAGCCCGATCGGAACTATGGCTGGCCCATCGTCTCCAACGGCGACAATTACAGCGGGACATCGATCCCGCGTCATGCGACGCGCCCGGAATTCGCAGCTCCTGTACTCTATTGGAATCCCGTCATCGCCCCGGCCGGACTGGCCTTTTATGAAGGCTCGCTGTTCCCGGATTGGCGCGGATCGGCCTTCATCGGCGGTCTCGCCGCGTCGGCGCTGGTGCGGGTTACTTTCGACGAGGCAGGCGGTGCGAGCGAGGCGGATCGGTGGGACATGGGCGCCCGCATCCGCGATGTCGCCGTCGGGCCGGACGGCGCGCTCTGGGTGATCGAGGATGATGATCCGGGCCGGCTGCTCCGCCTGACGCCCGACAAGGGCTGAAACAACAACGGGATCCGCCTGGCGCGCAGGCGGATCCCGTTAATCGAAGTATCTATCCTTCGGGACTTAGTCCCCGCGCAGACGGTATGGAGTCGGCAGCTTGAACAGCCGGCCGAGAAGTCCCTGCGGGAACAGGACCACCACGACGATGAAGGCGATCCCCGTTACCAGCAGCCAATAGTTGCCGATGGTCTCGGACAGATAGCCTTCCATGTACTTCACGACGATCGCGCCGATGAAGGCAGCCATCAGCACGCCCTTGCCGCCGACCGCCGCCCAGATCAGGATTTCTGTCGAGAGCGCCAGTCCGATGACGGCCGGCGAGACGAAATTGAACTGCGTGGCGAACAGGCCACCGGCGAGCCCGGCGACACCACCGGAAAGCGCCAGCGCCACGACCTTCCAGATCGGAACAAAAAAGCCCAGGCTCATGATGCGGCGTTCATCGCAGCGAATGCCGCGCAGCACCGTTCCATAGGGCGAGCGCTCGACAGCCAGCAGGAACAGGAACGCCAGCAGCGCGAATCCCAGAACCAGCAGATAGCCGGCCAGCGGATCGGCGCTGTCGAGACCACCGGGAAGCGGCAAAGGCGGCACGTCGAGCAGGCCGTTGAAGCCACCGATAAAGCGCCAGTTTGTGGTCACACGCTCCGCGATGACTGCCGCCGCGATGGTGATAATGCCGAAATAGGCGGTGCGCAGCCCCTTGCCGAAGAAAAGCGCCCCGCCGACCAACGCGCCGAAGATGGCGCCGGCGGCGATGGCGAACAAAAGGCCGAGCCATGGGGAGGCCGGAATTCCCGGCAGCATCCCCTTGGCGGTGAGCGACATGGCATAGGCGCCGGCGCCGAAGAACAGGGCCTGGCCGAAGCTGACCAGACCGCCCTGCCCCCAGATGAAGGCCAGACTGATCGCGACAATGCCGTAGATCAGCAATTGGCCGAACATCGCCAATTCCCATTCACCCAGCAGCAACGGCAGCATGGCGAGAACGGCCCAGACAGCCAGGGTAGGTAGAAGGCGAGCCATCATCTTTTGCGAAGCCCCGACAGACCGGAAGGAAGGAAGCGGATGGTTACGATCGCCAGCAGGAACACGACGATCTGCGCGATCACCGGCGTCCACCAGGCGGAGACCAGCGTGGTCGAGCCGCCGATGACAACGGACCCCCAGATCGCGCCGACCGGGCTGCCGACGCCACCGACCAGGATCGACAGGAAGGCAGGCAGGACGAAGCCCATGCCCATCTGCGGATCGACGCTCATCAACGGCGCCATCACCGCGCCGGACAGGCCGGCGAGGCCCGCGCCGACGCTGAAGGTCGAGCGGTCAAGCCGGCGCATGTTGATGCCGAGGCATTGCGCCATCTGCCGATTTGCCATCGCCGCGCGGGCGGCAAGGCCAATGGAGGTACGGTACAGCACGAGAAACACCGCCAGCGCGACCAGGACGGCGATCAGCATCACGACCAGCCGGTAGGACGAGTAAGATACGCCGAACAACTCGACTGGCGTGGTCAGCGGGGCTGCGACCTGCTGCGATTGCGCGCCGAAGACGATGACGATCGCCTGCCGGATCGCCAGCGATAGACCCCATGTGGCCAGGATGGTGTCGACCGGCCTGTCATAGATGAACCGCAGGATCACGGCGTCACACAGCAGACCGACGATCGCGACCGCGACAAACGCCATCGGGACGGCCAGCCAGAACGGAATACCCACGCCCTGCGCCACCAGCACGGTATAGGCGCCGAGCAGGAAGAATTCCCCATGCGCGAGGTTGATGACCTGCATCAGGCCGAAAATGACGACCAGTCCGATGCAGACCAGCAGCAGGACCGACGTGTAGTTCATGGCGTCGAGCGCCAAGCCGAAAAGTGTCACCATCGCCTCAAAGCCCCATGTTCTGCGTGATCAGCTCAGGCTCAGCGACCAATCTAGACGTGGGGCTCTCGCCCGTTATGAGGCCGTTTTCGAGAAACGCCACACGTTCCGCGAGGATTTCGACCATCTCGAAATTCTGCTCGATCACGATCACGGTCAGCCCTTCCGTGGCGCTGATTGCGCTCAGCTTTTCGGCGATCTCATGAACGATGTTCGGCTGGATCCCCTCGGAAGGCTCGTCCAGCAGCAGCAGCTTCGGCCGTCCGATCAGCGCACGCGCAATGGCAAGCTGCTGCATCTGGCCGCCCGACATGGTGCCGGCGCGCTGCGACTGGCGCTCGCGCAGAATGGGGAACCAGTCGTAGATCTTCTCCAGACCTTCAAGACCGAGCTTCGGCTTGCCGATGACGCCCATGCGCAAATTTTCGAGGATGGTGAAATCGCCGAAGATCTCGCGCCCCTGCGGCACGTAGGCGACGCCTAGATTGCTGATCTTGTGGGCCGGCATTGCGCCGATTGGTGCGCCTTCGAGACGGATGTCTCCCGCCGAAGGCTTCACCAGACCCATGATCGTCTTGGCGAGCAGGGTCTTGCCCATGCCATTGCGGCCCATGATGGCCACGCGCTCGCCCGCCGTCACGTTAAGGTCGATGCCCTTGAGGATGTCGGCACCGCGCGCATAGCCGGATCGGAGACCTTTTATCTCAAGCATGACGATCTCCCAGATAGGCGGACCGCACCTGCGGATCGGCGCGAACCTCGTCATAGGTTCCCTCGCGCAGCACCTCGCCGCGCATCATGACGATGAGCGGGCAGGCAAGATTGCGCACAAAGGTCATGTCGTGCTCGATCACCAGGATGGCCGCGCCGGTCGTCTGGTTGATCCGGCGGATCAGGTCGATCGTCGCCTGTGTCTCGGTCGCGGTCATGCCGGCCGTCGGCTCATCGAGCAGCAGCAGCTTCATGCCGCGCGCGACGAGCATCAGGATCTCAAGCCGTTGCTTGATGCCATGCGGCAATTGCGAGGCGATCTTGTCGGCATATTCGGCAAGGCCGGCATCGGCGAGCATTGCCAGCGACTCGGCGCGATTGCCGCGCCAGTTCAATGTCTTCCAGACCTTGCCGCCCGTAGCCCGGGCGGCAAGCGCGATTTCCATATGCTCCATGACCGTCAGGTCGGAGAGCACGCCGGGCACCTGGAATTTGCGCCCGACGCCCAAGCGGCTGACACGGTGCGCGTTGAGGCCCGAAATACGGTTCCCCTCCAGCGTCGCCGTACCGCTGTCCGGGGCCAAGACCCCGGTCAGCACGTTGAAAAGGGTGCTCTTGCCGCAACCATTCGGCCCGACGATGCACTTGATCCCGGCAGCACCGAGCGAAAAGCTCACCCCTTGCAGGGCATGGATGCCGCCAAAGCTCTTGCGCAGTCCGTCGATATTGAGAAAGTCGGCGGTCACGGACGGCCCCACTAGATGCTGCACTGATCCGGAGCCGCGACCTTGCCGATGTATTCTTCCATCGCAAGACCACCGCCCTTCACCGACGCGATCAGGATGTTCAGATCGACGTGCCGGTCGGACGCACGCAGGGTGACGTCGCCATTGCCCGACAGGATCGACTGGTTGGGCAGAGCTGCCATGATGGCGGCCTTGTCGTCGCTATCGGCCTTGCGCACCGCATCGAGGTAGAACTTCGTCAGCCCGTAATGGGAGTCGGCGTAGTAGGTCACGACCACGTCGTCACCGAACGCCTTGCGCTGCCTGGCGACAAAATCCTTGGTCTCGGGGCGGTCGAGCGATTGCATGAACGGCAGCGGCGCGATGATCCCCTCCGCTTCGTCGCCGCTGAAGCCCGGCAGATAGTTCTCGTTGAAGCCCAGGAAGGAGAGACCAACCTTGCCCTTCAGGCCCGAGGCGGCGAACTGCTTGACGAAGGTCACACCGTCTGCGCCCGGCAGGGTCAGGATCACGAAATCGGTGCCCGACTCTTCGATCTTGCGCAGCGTGGGAGCAAAGTCCTTCATGCCGAACGGGGTGTATTCCTCGCCCGCGACCGTACCGCCACCGGCCTCGATCTTGGCGCGGATCGCCTTGTTCATCTTTTGCGGCCAGGTGTAGTCGGCGCCGAACAGATAGAAGCTCTTGGCGCCGCGTCCGGCGAGGAACGGGATCAGCGGCTCGACGAAATGGGCTGGAACGGCGCTGTAGCAGGCCATCCAGGGGCTGCAGACGCCGCCTTCATAGTCTGTCGCGTAGAGCAGCGGAGTCTTGCCGCGCTCGATGGTCGACTTGATCGCGTCTCGATTGGCGCTGGTGACGGGACCGACGATCGCGTTCACCGCATCGCGGCGGATCAACTGGGTCGCACGCTCGACAGCGGTGCGCGGATCGGTCTTGTCGTCGGCCTGGACGATCTCGATTTGGCGGCCAAGCACGCCGCCATTGGCGTTGAACTCATCCACGGCCATCTTCACGCCCTGCATGCCCTGCTGGGCGAAGAGCTCAAGGCCGCCGGAGAACGGTAGCAGGACGCCAAGCTTGAAGCTCGACGATTGCGCGCGCGCCAGGCTGGGGGCTGCGAGCGGCAATGCAAGCGCCGCGGCGCCACCCAGGAAGGTACGACGGCTCAGCCGGCCGCCAAGGATGAAATTCTTGTCTCGAGTCATGATGTTTCCCCTGCTCTATCGCCGTAACCGTCTGTGCGAAATGGCGGCGATCAGGAGAAGATAATTTCATTTGTCTATCAACAGTCAATCGATTTTGTTGCGCCGCAGGCAGAGCGAAACGCCGCCTAAAATGAAGTCAGACCTTCATTCAAAATGGCTTAAAACAAAGCTATCCGGACGTTACGTCGCGAGAAACGGACGTTACTGGATAGCATCGACATCCGAAATATATCGTTGCTGATCCAATGAATTTTGAAATCCATAGCCGGCATGGGGGATCGGCAGTCGGCGTGGACGACTTGCGGAGAATTTCACCACCAGGGCGGCGTCGGAGACTTTGACCAGGATTCGGGCGTCGAGTTATCCACCGCGCCCACGACGAGGCCGGAGCCAAGATCAGCGGCATACCCCCAGCACATCGAAGCATCGACCGTGGTGAAGGCCACTCCGCGGAGACCGCCTGGTATGGCAAGGCACGCGTAGCCGGCGGGCATCCGCCGAGGATTCCAGCGTCGAATCGCCAGCCCGTGCCGGAGCCCCGACCGAGGGTGGTCATCTCATGAAGCCGGGAAGGCGCTGACGCGGCCGGCGGGTCAGCGACACCGCTCCAAGCTGCATTCAGTCGGTTCGACAAGCGAGCGCAACCGTTGACAAGGCGCCACGGCCATTGGGGTCCGCGCGTCGACGAAGGGGCCCGAGGCTGCGGCTAGGCCCCTTCCGGTACAAGTCTACCAGTTTGTCACGGAACCATCGTGACGCTTCAGGTGCGGCGCTTCCCAGAATTTGAAGCTCTGCTTCTGAATCAGTTCCTCGTTGACCTCAATGCCGAGACCCGGAACATCGGAGACGGCGTAGTGCGCCTTCTCGATCCGGGGCTGCACCGGGAAGAACTCGGAATTGTCGAAGCCGAGCTGTTCGGCCGTCGATGTGCGGGTCTCCAGCCAGGAGAAGTTGGCGACCGCCGCAGAGAAATGCACCGTCGCCGCCGTGCAGATCGGCCCAAGCGGATTATGGGGCATCATGTCGACGTAGTGGGCCTCGCTCCAGCCGGCAACTTTCATCGACTCCGTGAAGCCGCCGACATTGCAGATGTCGATCCGGTTGAACTGGTGGATGTCGCGCTCGATGAAAGGCAGGAACTGCCACTTCGAGGCGAACTCCTCGCCGATGGCGAACGGGATATCGACCATCCGACGCAGCGCCTCATAGGCCTCCGGTGTCTCGTCGCGGATCGGCTCCTCGAGGAAATCGAGCGTGCCGCTAGGCATCTTCTGGCAGAAACTCGCGGCTTCCGCGACCGACAGGCGGTGGTGGTAGTCGATGCCCAGAACGACGTCGTCGCCCAGTTCCTCCCGCGCCTTGACGCACCACTTCGCCGAGGTGGCAATGTGTTCGCGCGGCTCATAGATGTTCGACTGGCCATGACCGGCCGGCGACAGGCGCATGGCGTTCCAGCCCGCCTCGATCAGCCCCCTCGCCTGCTCGATCATCTCCGGCCCGGGCGGCGCCGAGGTGGAAGCGAAGGTCGGAATCCGGTCGCGCTGCTTGCCGCCCAGCAACTGGTACACTGGCACCCCGAGCGCCTTGCCGACGATGTCATAGAGCGCGATGTCGAGCGCCGAGATTGCCGCCTGCAACACCCGGCCGCCTTCGAAATACTGGCTGCGATACATCTCCTGCCACAGCGCGCCGATGCGCATTGGATCGCGGCCGATCAGGAATTCGCGATAGTGCTCCAGCGCGCCGACGACCGCCTTTTCGCGCCCGGAAAGGCCGCTTTCGCCCCATCCGAAGATGCCCTCGTCGGTTTCGACCTTGACGATAAGCTGGTTCCGCGTCCCCACCCAGACCGGATAGGGACGAATGGCGGTGATTTTCATGATCTCGCTATCCGGATCTGAGAGAAACGCGATGGTTCGGCGCTCGGCCGAACCTCATTTCAGGAGACGTTTCCGCCTCGTCTCGACGCCTACCAGTGCCAGATCGTGCCGTCTTCGAGGCGATTGACCGGCAGATAGGCGCGCTCATAGGGGTATTTGGCCGCTAGCGTCTCGTCGATATCGACGCCATGCCCCGGCGCTTCACCCGGGTGCAGATAACCGCCATCCTGCTTCCAGGCATGCGGGAACACCTCGTGCATCAGCGGCGTGTAGCCGGAGAACTCCTGGATGCCGAAATTGGGCACCCAGAGGTCGATATGGACGTTGGCCCCCATGGCAACCGGAGACACATCCATCGGTCCGTGGCAGGCGGTCCGGACATGATAGATCGAGGCGAAATCGAAGATCCGCCGCAGCCCGGTGACGCCGCCGGCATGCACCGAGGTGGTGCGGATATAGTCGATCAGCTGTTCCTCGATCAGCAGCTTCGCATCCCAGATCGTATTGAAGATCTCACCAAGCGCGATCGGCGTCGTCGTGTGCTGGCGGATCAGACGATAGCCTTCCTGCAATTCGGCCGGGACCGGATCTTCCAGCCAGAACAGGCGGAACGGCTCGAGATCTTTGCCGAGCCGCGCCGCCTCGATCGGTGTCAGCCGGTGATGCGTATCGTGCAGCAGATGCAGGTCATCGCCATAGGTGTCGCGCAGACTCGCAAACAGTTTTGGGATGTGGCCCATATATTTGGAAGTGGACCAGACTTCCTCATTCGGCAGCGCATCGACCATGCCGCCCTTGCCCTGGTCTGAGCCTTTGCCGGTGCCGTAGATCGCGGGCAGTCCGGGAATGCCAACCTGGGCGCGGATGGCGACATAGCCCTCGTCGCGCTTCTTGCCGACCGCGTCGACGGCTTCTTCAATTGTCATGCCCTGAGCATGCGAATAGACCATCACCTTTTCGCGCGAAGCGCCGCCGAGCAACTGGTAGAGCGGCATGTTGGCCACTTTGCCCTTGATATCCCAGAGCGCCATGTCGATGGCTGAGATCGCCGCCATGGTGATCGGCCCACGCCGCCAATAAGCGCCGCGATAGAGATATTGCCAGATATCCTCGATACGCGAGGGATCGCGCCCGATCAGCAGCGGCGCGACGTGATCCTGCAGATAGCTGACGACCGAGAGTTCGCGTCCATTCACCGTGCCGTCGCCGATGCCGTAGATTCCCTCGTCGGTGAGGATCTTCACGGTGACGAAATTGCGTCCCGGCGAGCAGACGATGACTTTGACGTCCGTGATCTTCATGAGTTCTGCCTTGAGATTTTGCGAGAGCTTTGGAGGCTGGTCGGAACGAAATCAGTGGGGGTCGTGCCGCCAGTCGAGCATTCGTTCGGCCTTGGCCGAGGAGAAGAAGCTGCGATGGTCGCTGAGATCACCGCGCACCGGCACATCCGGGAAGAAGCGCGCGGCAAGTTCGAGCGTGGGGATGTCCAGCAGGCTATCCGGCCCGATGATGTAGAAGACCTCATGGCCCTTGAAGGCCGCTTCGAGCGCCAGAAGGCAGGCCCGTGCGGCGGCGTCATATCGCGTATAGGCCCAAAGGTGCAGAGCCGCCGCCTCGGTCGCGACACCAAACGCGGCCACGGCGTCGGACTTCTGTTCCACCACGAGATGAAAGCGCATCGAGGCGATGCGGATATCCTCATAGCGGCGGGCAAATGTATCCGCCTGCTGTTCGCAGATCCATTTGGAGAGGCTGTAGGGCTCCTCGCTATGGTTGGGGTGCTGTTCGTCGATGGGGAAATAGTCGAAATGCGGCGCGCGGCTGAAGGATAGGCCGATCGCATTGACGCTCGACGCCTGCACGATCCGCCGGATGCCCACTTCGATGGCGGCCCGCATGGCGTTGTAGCTGCCGACCACGTTGTTGTTGTGGACGACATGATCGAGATGCCCGATCGGCGCCGGGATGGCGGCCATGTGGATCAGTGCGTCGCAGCCTGAAAAGGCGGCGACCAGCGCGTCATAGTCGCCGATATCCGCCTGGACGAAACGGCAATTTTCCCGCGCCTCCGGCTCGGCCGGGGCAATACGATCGATGCTGACGACGCTATGGCCCTGGCGCAGTGCTTCAGTCGTGATGGCACGACCGATCCTGCCGGTGGCTCCGGTAATGGCGATTTTCATGGGGCCCGGTCCTATGACGCGTAAACGGCTTGATGCAGGCCGCGGATGTAGCCGATGGCATAGAGCCGACCGAAGGCTGAGTAGCCGGCATGCTCGTTGCTATCGCCCTCGACGGTCGGCACGTGGTCGGGACGCAGCACGCCGTCGAAACCGATATCGCGATAGGCCTGCATGCAGGCCAGCATGTCGGTTTTGCCGGCGTCGTGCCACGCTTCCTCGAAGCGCTGCGGCGTGCCCAGCACATCACGGAAATGCACGAACGAGATCTTCTTGCCGAAGGAGCGAATGGCGGCGGGCAGATCGTCGGTCATCAGGGTAAAATTGCCCTGGCAGAGCGTGATCGTGCTCATCGGGCTCGGTACCAGTTCGACCAGGCGACGATAATTGTCGATCGAGCGCATGATGCGGCCGACGCCGCGGATCGGCGAGAGTGGCGGATCATCCGGGTGCATTGAGATCTTGACGTTCGCCTTCTCGGCGACCGGCAGGACCTTTTTCAGGAAGTATTCGAGGTTGGTCCAGAGCGCCTCTTCATCGATCGGCGGATTGCTGGTGAGATCGGCCGGCACATCGTCGATATCGAAGCTGGTGACGACCGAGCCGCCGCGCGACGGCGTGGCGAGATTGGTGCGCACCCAGTTGAAGTCGGTCATCCACTCGTAGCACCACACCGGAATGCCGAGCTTGCCCATGCTTTCGAGCAAGGTGCAGACGGTGGCGATCTCCTCGTCGCGTCCTGGCAGGCCGCGCTTCGCCTTGTTGAGCGGCGGCCGCGCCTCGATCACGCGCAATTCGAACCCATTGGCCTCGTAGTTGGCCTTCATCCGCGTCAGCGGCGCCAGATCCCAAGGCGCGTCCCCGGGCCGGAGATCATCGGATGGCAGGCCGCCGACCGCCAGATCGACGCCCGCCTGCTTGGCAAGCCTCCAGACCGGCGACGGCGTCGGGCTGATGAATTCGGCTATTTCGAGCATGGTAGAAAATTCCCGTGTCTGCGACCGATCCGACGACCGGCATCGAGGTGAGAAATCTCAGAAGGTTGGACCGCGAGACCGGCCTCAGGCCGGCAGGAGTTGAGAGAGACGCTCCATCGCGACGTGCGGCTGCGCGTGGTGGAGAAAGCAGGAGGCGGTGTGGGTCGGGTTGATCTCGAACAGCGGCGGCTCGGTCGCGCAGATATCCATCGCCTTCGGACAGCGCGAACGGAACCGGCAACCGCTTCCCCCGCCCCCGGCTTCGCGCGCCTTGATCGGCTGCGCGCCCCAGCGCTGGTCCAGATTGGGCCAGGGGATCGAGTCGACCAGAAGCTGCGTATAGGGGTGCTGCGGATCCTTGATCACCGTATCGACATCACCCGCTTCCATGACCGAGCCGCGATAGAGCACAATGATGGATTTCGCGATGTGATAGGCGGTGGTCAAATCGTGCGTGATGTAGATGATCGAGACGCCATGATCGCGCTGCAGGTTGCGCAGCGTTTCCAGGATGGTGGCCCGCAGCGACGCGTCCACCATCGATACGGGCTCGTCCGCGATCAGCAGCTTTGGCTTCAGCAAAAGGGCGCGCGCCACGTTGATGCGCTGGCGTTGGCCGCCCGAAAGCTGGTGCGGGAAACGTCCCAGAATGTCTTCCGGACGCAGGCCGACCGCCGTCAGCGCCTCCTCCATCTTGTTGCGGGCGTCTGCCTTCGACTTCGCCAGCTTGAAGCGCTTGATCGGCACGGTCAGCAGGTGGTCGACCGTATAGAACGGGTTGAACACCGCGAAAGGATCCTGGAACACCGCCTGGACCTCGCGGCGATAGGCCATCTTTTCCTCGCCGCGCAGCGTCGAGATATCCCGTCCGCGATAGATGATCTGACCCGTCGTGGGCGCGGTAAAACCGAGCAAAAGCATGGCCAGGGTGGTCTTGCCGCTTCCGCTCTCGCCCGCGACGGTGAGGATCGTCGGCTCGTCTTCGCGCAGCGTCAGCGAGAAATTGCTCAGAGCCACATTGGACTGAGCGTTGATCAGGCCGCGCGAATAGACCTTGGAGATATTCTCCAGCCGCAAAAGATCAGCCATGTCAGGTCCTCCCTTCGTGGAGGGCTTCACCATCATAGAGATGGCAGGTGACGCTTCGACCGCCGGGCAGGATCTGTGCCTCCGGGCGTATCGTGCTGCAGGTCGGCATGACGCTGGCGCAGCGCGGATGGAAGGCGCAGCCGCTGGGCAGTCGCAGCAGCGACGGCGCCAGGCCGGGAATGCCCTGGAAGACGCCCTTGTTGTCGAGGCTCGGCAGACTGCTGATCAGCGCCCGCGAATAGGGGTGCTTCGGGTCCGTGAACATCTCGCGCACCGTGCTCATTTCGACGAGCCGGCCGGCATACATCACCGCCACCCGATCGACGAACTGCGCCATCAGGCCCATGTCGTGGCCGATCAGGATTACGGCGGCGTTGATCGCCTTCTGGACGTTGTCGATCGTCTCCATCACCTGTCGCTGGGTGACGACGTCGAGCGCACTGGTCGGCTCGTCGGCGATGATCACGTCGGGATCGAGCAGGATGCCGATGGCGATGCAGACGCGCTGCTTCATGCCGCCGGAAAGCTCATGCGCGAACATCTTGAAGACGCTCGCATCGAGATCGACGGATTGCAACGCCCGCTTGCACCGCGCCTCGATTGCCGGGCGAGCCTCATCCGGCAGATGCGACTTCACCGCGTCCATCATCTGCGCGCCGATCTTCATCACCGGATTGAGCGAGTTCATCGCGCCCTGCGGGATATAGGCGATGCGGCTCAGCCGCGCCTTGCGCATGCCCTCCTGGTCCAGCGACATCAGGTCAGTGTCGCCGACGATCACCTGGCCACCTTCGATCCGGCCTGGCGGCTTGATCATCCGCATCATGGCGAGCGCCAGCGTGCTCTTGCCGGAGCCGGACTCCCCAACCATGCCGAGTTTCTCGCCGGCTTTCAGTGTGAAGCTCACATTGTCGAGCGCCTTCGCACGGCCCGAGTCGGTATAGTAGGTCACCTCGAGGTTGCGGACGCGGAGGATCGGTTCTGCCGCCATGGCACCGACGGAGTGTATCGGAACGCGCGGCTGAACCACGCCTTGCACGAGCGTTACGTTCATTGCCGTCACTCCGTCCTGCGCACGCGCGGATTGGCCAACTCATCCAGTCCCATATTGATGAGCGCGAGAGACCCGAGGATCAGGATCATTCCCACGGAGGGGATGATCGGCCACCACCACCAGCCATTGAAGATGGCGCCCTGGCTCTGGGCGGCCCAGATGATGTTGCCGAGCAGCGGCTCGCGCAGGGGCCCAAGCCCGAGCACGGCGAGGTAGAACGCCGCGAACACCGCCACGAAAACCTGAGCCACAAAAGCGGCCGCGATGAACGGCAGCAGGCAGGGCAGGATCTCCTTGAAGATGATGCCGAGATCGCTGACGCCGGAAAGCTTCGCCACCGAGACGAACTGCCTCTCCTTCATCGTCAGGACCTGGGCCCGGATCACCAGCGTCGGCCCCATCCAGGCAAGCAGCACCACGATCATCGCCATGGTGACGATCGTGACGTCGCGCTTGTCGAGCGATCCGGCGATCACGACCTGGATCAGCAGCACCGGGATCGGCGCCAGGACCTGACAGATCGTCCGGATCGTGCCGTCGATCCAGCCGCCGAAATAGGCCGAGATAAAGCCGAGAACGACGCCGATGAACGTTCCAAGTCCGCCCGCCAACACGCCGATGAAGGCCGTCTGCCACATGCCCACCACCATGGCGGCGAGCAGGTCGCGACCGAAGAAATCCGTGCCGAATGGATACTTCCAGCTCGGCGGCTTCTTGAGCGCCACCGAGAGCGGATAGGCGTTCTTGGTATTGACGGTCAGCAGGCCGATGACGGTGAAAGCCACGAGCGCGAGCAGGATCAGCAGACCGATGGCGAGGCCCTTGTTGCGGCGCAGATAGCGCAACAGCAGGACCAGGCTTCCCGGGCGTTCGATCGACGCCTGCGTAGAGGGCGGTAGCGCGATAGCGGACATGATGCCTGCCCTCCTATGATTGCCGGACGCGGGGATCGAGCAGCGGATAGAGGAACTCGACGATGGTCATCAGCACGGCGACGGTGATCGTGATGAACAGCACGATGCCGTAGATCGTCGGGAAATCGTTCGAGCGGATGGCGAGATTGAGCATCGTGCCAATACCCGGCAGACCGAACAGACCTTCGACGATGATGGCTGAAGTCACGACGGTGCCGAGAGCCAGGGCGAAGCCGGTCACCTGCGGCAGCAGCGCGTTGCGCATGTAGTAATCGCGGAAAATCCGGCCGCCGGTCAGCCCCTTGTGTTCGGCGAAATTCACGTAGTCTTCGCCCTGGATGGTGATGCCCATGCCGCGCATGGATAGCACCCAGCCACCGACGGAGCCGAAGATTAGGGACAGTGCCGGCAGGATCTGGTGCCGGAGCATGTCGAGGGCAAAGCCCCAGGAAAGGTTCGGCACCTGGCCAACGGAATAAGCACCGCCGAGCGGCAGCCACTTGAGCTTGAAGCCGATGAAGAAGATCAGAAGAATGGCCATGATCACAGGCGGTACGCCCGTCAGCAGGATGAAGGGTGTCGCAACCGCGCGCATCCACTTCGGCGCTCGCGGCCAGGCCGAGATCCCGCCCAGCAGATTGCCGATGAGAAAGCTCAAAATCGTCGAGACCAGCAACAGGCCGATCGTCCACGGCAAGGATTGCGCGATCAGGTCTGAGACCGTCGATGGATAGCGGTAAAGCGAATAGCCGAAATCCAGCCGCACGATGTTGTGGAGATACTGCCAGTATTGCTCCAGCAAGGGCCGATCGAGGCCGAACTGCTGCTGCATCGAGGCGATGATCTTCTCCATGTCGCCGGGCGAGAAGCCGCCGGTCCGGGCCAGTTCGCCGAACCGTTCGCGCAGCGCGTTTCGGCTCGACAGGCGCGGGATGAAGAAGACGATGGTCGACGCCGCCCATATAACGAGAACGAGGAAGACCAGGCGTTTGATGACAAACTTGAGGGTCACGAGCGCATTCCTGGTATTTCTTGCCGGTGTGGTGCTTGCCGGTCGGGATGGTGCGCGCCGACCCGGCGCGCACCCCTTTTCGCAAGCGGCTTACTTCGCGCCCGCGGGCTGAAGCGCCGTGATCACCGGCAGGCCGGTATGAGCCCAGAACGCGCCATTGGCACCCGAGGCAAGGTTGGTCGAGCTCGGCCAGTTCTTCCAGTAGTGGTTGTTGTAGGGGATGCGGTGCAGCCACTGGATCACCGGCACGTCGATGACGTCGCGCCAGTAGATGCCAAGAGCCTTGGCCGCCCCTTCCTGGAACTTGGGATCGTCCGAACCAAGCGGAGAGATCTCGTCCAGGATCGCGTCGAACTCCGGATTCTTGTAACGCGAGAACCGGTTGTTGCCGGCGGCGGAGCCGATGGTGCCGCTGAACTTGCCGTGGAAGAGGTTCAGCGCCTCAAACGGATCGAACAAGCTGGCGCCATGACCGAACAGGTAGAGGCCCGCCTTGCCGTCGACCATGTTCTGGAAGGCATCGGTACCGAAGTTCACGTTGGCATCGAAGCCCGCCTGGCGCAGCATTTCCGCCAGAATCGGGGCGATATCACCGTGGATGGTTTCGAAAGCCTGGATCGTCGCGTCGAAGGTCTTGCCGTCCTTGGCCCAAAGGCCGTCGCCGTCCTTGGTGAAGCCGGCCTCGGTCATGAGCTTGGCGCTCTCTTCCTGGTCGAACTTGCCCGGCTCGTACTTCGCCTGCTCTGCCTTTACCGCTTCCGAATCTGCGAACTTCTGCAGGTTCGGATAGAGCGGGAACGGATAGATGGTGGCGATCTTGGCGCCGTCATACAGCACTTCATTGATACGCTCGCGATCGATGGCGAGGCTGATCGCCTTGCGCACGCGCACATCATTGTAAGGCGGCAGACTATCGTTCATCCAGAGAGAATTCGGCCACCAGTCGAGATAGCCATAGGGTGACTCGGTGCCGGTCCAGGATTGGATATCCTTGTTCTGCTCGAGGATATTGGCAATGATCTGGGCCCGCATATCGACCGAGCTATCGAACTCGTTGTTGACCAGGCGCTGGGCCACGGTGTCGATCGGCTGGTTCAGGATATTGACGACCACGACCCGCTTGACGGCAGGCTCGGCCGAGCGGCCGGCCTTCACGCCCCACCAGTCGGGACGCAGGTCGAGAATCTTCTGGTTGGCGTTCCAGGCCACGACATCATAGGGCCCGGAATGCGGGATCTGGTCGACGCCAACCGCCTTGGTCGGGTCTTCCTGGGCCTGCATCCATTCCGCCTGCACGATCGGCAGGCCGGTATCGAACTTCTCCGTCAGCACCTCGAATTTGAAGCGCGGCGCCGGCTGCTTGAACTTCACCTCGACCGTCAGGTCATCCTTGGCGGTGACGCTTTCGACGAACTGGTCGAAATGGGTGTGATAGGGCAAGGTTTCGCGCTTCATCTGCCCTTCGAACGTATAGACAACGTCCTTGGACGTAACAGGCTTGCCATCACTCCACTTCGCGTCCTTGTTCAGCTTGATTTCGAGCGCGGTATAATCCTTGTTTGTATATTCCATGCTGTCGGCGAGCCAAGGGATGTATTCGCCCTTGAAGATGCCGAAATACATCAGCGGCTCGAACAGAAGATTATTGCCCTCCTGGTGGGTGTAGCCTGGCAGCACCCACGGATTGGTGGCGCCGATCGACGTGCCACCGGCAACGCCCCAACCGAGAATGAGCGACTGATCGCGCGGAACCTCGGGCAGAGCCCCCTTTGGCGTGATTTCCTGTGCAGCGGGTAGTCCCGCACTCTGCGCGAAAGACGCAGTGGGCGCCAGAATGGCCGCAACGACCATGAGTGCGCCGGTAATACCTTTCAGATTGACCATATGACAGAGATCCTCCCTTGCTGTCGAATGGAACAACTTCTGTATTTTAGCATTCCAACCGCCCGCCAACTTTCTTGTTACGGCTTATCTGGCGGTATCCTTCATTGCGGATGCTCTATTCAGGCATGTTTTCTATTTCGGGAATCCCGAACGTGGCCAAATCAACTTGCATCCGCAGCGAACCATTCAAGCGAAGTGCAAGCTGGCGCCTCGTCGCCTCGCTCACACCACCCAACACACGTAGCCGACCCTCGATCAGACAATAGTATTCAGCCGGAAAAAATCGCCGGAAGAACATAGCTGCATGAATACATTTTGTCCGAATCATACTTGATCGGAATCTTTTGGCTTCATCCCCTCGCGGTATTGCAATTCATGAAAGCAATCCGCTATTTTTATATTGTTGCCTAAGCGTTATGGCAGTTTAACGACTCGGTCAATCACGAACCATCCTTCAGCCTGCTAAATTTCAGGACTCCAGTCCCTCCATCGGCACGTTCTGTTCTGCAGGTCGCCCACGCCCCCGAGCCCACGACCATCACGAGGACGAATAATCCATGACGGAAGCCGCCATGCGCGTCGCAGTCGGTCAGTTCCATGAACTTTCGGACGAAAAACTCCGTTTCGCCGCACAGATCGGCGTCAACGGAATCCAGATGAACAACCCCACGCTTCCCGGCGACAGCTATTGGGAAGAGGCGGACATTCGAAAGCTGGTCGACAGGATCGAGGCAGCCGGCCTCACCTTCGAGGCAATTGAAAACGTGCCGACCCATTTCTACAACAAGGCGATGCTCGGCCTGCCTGGCCGCGACGAGCAGATCGAGAACTACTGCCGGACGGTGCGCAATGTCGGCCGCGCGGGCGTGCCGATCCTGGGCCTGCACTTCATGCCGAACTCGGTATGGCGCACCGAGCGCCGGGCGCCGGGGCGCGGCGGCGCCGGCAATACCCGCTTCGAACTGGCAAAGGTCGAGGCGGCGACCAAGGCGGATTGGCGTGGCTTCATGCCGACGACGCTTGGCCGTGCCGACTCCATGCCCGTCTTCGATGAAGAAGACGGCATCATCACCGCCGAGATGATGTGGGCCAACTACATCTACTTCATGGATGCCGTGCTGCCGGTCGCCGAAGAGGCTGGGGTCAGGATCGCGCTCCACCCCGACGATCCGCCGGTGCCAATGCTGGGCGGCGTCGCGCGCATCTTCAAGGAGCCGACCGATTTCAAGCGCGCCTATACCCGCTATGCGGACAGCCCGTCCTGGGGCCTCGACCTCTGCCTCGGCTGCTGCTCGGAAATGCCAGGCGGCGCGGAGAACGTGAGGGATCTCATCAGCTTCTTCGCCCCGAAGGGCCGGATCTTCTACATCCACTTTCGCGACGTGCAGGGCACGGTGCCGGACTTCATCGAATGCTTCATCGGCGAGGGCAATTTCAACCCGGCCGAAGTGATGACGCTGCTGAAGAAGAGCGGCTTCTCCGGCTTCCTGCTCGACGACCACGTCCCGCATATGGACGATGACACCGACTGGAACCATCGCGGCCGCGCCCATGCGGTGGGCTACATGCAGGGCCTGTTGCGGATGGCCGAATTGGCCGACTAGGGCAGCGCTTCTGACAACCACCGTATTGGCGGCAGTGCGGAAATACAGGCGCCCCGAGCGGATCGGGGCGCTTCGTCGCCAAGAGGCGCGGACAGTTCTTCGAAGAAGCCGGACGACAAGAGAACGACTCAAAGCCACCCTGTCCCGGCCGGTTGACGGCAGGGACGCAGCACCAACGACAGTCTTGACGCATTCCGTCAATTCCAACGGCCAGGCCGTCTTCGTCATGGCGTTTCCTCGGCGTGATCAGGTGTAGGGTGGCAACTCCGCCTTATCGTTCTGGTTGTCACGCCGCGCGGCGCGCATTTGCTCGATGATGTGACGGCCCGAACCTTCGACATGCCGCGCGACGACCATGGCCGCAGCCGTCTCGTCCTGTGCCTTGATGGCTTCCAGCAGATCGGCGTGATCGCGCATCACCGCCGCCTGCCGCCCGAGCGAGATACGATGCCGGCGGCTGATCGCGCGCAGAATCTCGCGGTGTTTCCACCAGAGCTGGACCAGTTGCCGGTTGTAGTGGCGCTCATACATCGTGTGATGGAACTGGGTGTCGAGCCAACCATGACGCACCGGATCGGCATAGTTTAGCTGCAGCATCTCAGAGTGAAGCGCTTCCAGTGTCGCAATATTCGCATCGGTGGCGATACCGACGAACCAGCGCGTCAGGGCTGGCTCGATCAGCACCTCGATCTCGTAGATGTCGCGAATGAAATCCTCGTCGATCGGCCGAACCCGGGCGCCTCGGTTGGGCGCCATCACGACAAACCCTTCGCCGCGCAACTGATGCAACGCCTCGCGAATGGGATTGGTCGAGGTGCCGAGCCTCTCGGCCAGATCGGCCACGATCAGCCGCCCGTTGGCCGGCAGGCTTCCCGAAATAATCTCTTCGCGAATGGCTTCATAGACCGAGGCCTCGCGGTCCAGCGTCGGCAACTCCAGGCTCGGTACGATGCTCATGGATCGCGCAGCCCCGACATCCGCATGCCCGCCATCCGCTCCGGACAAAAGCACGCGATCGAATGAAGATTATGTACGATTGATGCCGAAGATTACACACGATGTCGAGTCTTGATAAACGACCGCATGCAGCGAGCCTGCATGCGAGCTGCCCGTTGGCGTTAAACAACCAAGATTTCAGTGCCACGATCGATGAATTGAACCAGCAGAAGCGCCACGGCTCCGCTCGACAATCCACCCATCAATGCTCCGCTGGCACGGCTTAACGCGCGCCGAGGTCGAGGATGGCGGTGGCGTTGCGGGCGACGAAATCGAGATCGTGGCTGATGATGACGGTCGCCGTGCCGGCCGCCCGTTCCGCCGCCAGGATCGCCTCCAGCCGTTCGGTGTGAACGGCGTCGAGGCCGCGCTGGGCCTCGTCGAGCAGCAGCAGTTTCGGTGCGTTGGCGAGCACCGAGGCGATGGCGACGAAGCGCTGCTGCGCATGCGTCAGGTCAAGCGGATGACGATCCGCCTCGACGACAAGCCCGGTCCGGGTCAAAGCCGCGTCACGCCGGCTCTCGATCACGGCCTTGGCTACGCCGAGCTGCCTCGGACCGAACTCGACCTCGCGGCGCACGGTCGGTTCGAAGATCTGGTATTCCGGCTCCTGGAACACGGTGCCGACATGCTGCGCCAGTTCGTCGACGCGGAGTTTTCGCGTATCGCGGCCGGCGATCTCGATCCGGCCCGCGCGGGGCTTCAGCAGACCGTTGATCAGCCGCAGCAGCGTGCTCTTGCCGGCGCCGTTCGGGCCGATCAGGGCGAGGATCTCCCCTGCCCCGACGCGAAAACTCAGATCCGTCAGCAGCGGAGCCGCGCCGGCATAGAGGAAGGAAAGTCTTTCCACGGCAAGAACCGGCGGCGATGCAGCTGCGCCGAGTGCCACGGGGACAGGCTCGTATGCTGCGGCCCGAAACGTCGGCAATGCAGAGAGCTTCGCCTCGGTCGCCGCGATGTCCGTTTTCGGAGGCAGTTCGAGAGGATCAACCTCGTGCAACCTCCCCTCTTCCAGCCGAAGCAGCCGACCGCCGAGTTGACGCAGCAACTCCGGCGACGTGTCGAGCCAGACCAGCGTCACCCGCCCGACGAGTTCGGCCAGGATGTCGAGCACCTCGCCGCGCGCCTCGGGATCGAGGTTCGAGACCGGTTCGTCGAGCACGAGGATTTCTGGCTCCATGGCGAGCGCCGCCGCCAGAACCAACCGCTGCTGCTCGCCGCCGGAGAGTGTGAACGGATCGCGCGCGGCAAGCCCCGTCAGCCCTGTCCGTTCCAGCGCCGCCTCGACGCGGCGGGCGATTTCTCCGCGCGGCAGCAGCAGGTTTTCCGGGCCGAAGGCGATCTCGTCGCGCACGCTGAAGGCACGGCCGGAGAGATGGCGGCTCGGTACCTGGCCGACATACTGGATCAGGCTGGCGCGCTCGGCGATCGAGCGCCCGGCGAGCGGCTTGCCATCGATCCGGACCGCATCACCATCTCCGCTCCAGCCGGAGAGGTGCCGGGCCAAAGTCGTCTTGCCGGAACCGTTGCCGCCAAGAATGGCGAGCGTCGTCCCGGCTTCAACAGAGAGATCGAGCTGGTCGAGAACGGTGGTGTTGCCGAAGGCGGCGGAAAGCCCCCGAATTTCAATCAAAGCCATAGGCGGACTGCGATCTGGAGAATGGCGAGTGCGAGCAGGACAATGCGCAGCGGGCGCTCGAACGGGGCATCGACGACCGGCTCCAGCGTGGTGCGGCGGGCATGGGCGCGAAAGCCGCGGCCGGCCAGAACATGGGCGCGCTCGTCCGCCTCGATCAGCGCCGTGGTGACCAGCGGCGCCACCAGCGCGGGAATGCTCTTCACGCGCGACAGGAAGCGGCCCTTCAACCGCAGTCCCCGCGTCGCCTGTGCGTCGCGGATCGCCTTGGCGCGGTTGCCGAAGGTCTCGATCATCAGCAAAGGGCTCGCGAACAGAAAAGCGAGCGCCGGCGGCCAGCCGGCGGCGTCGAAGGCGCGCAGCAGGACGGAGGGGTGCGTCGACGTGACCAAGACCAGCGACGCGGCGATGATGGCCGCGACCCGGCCGCCGATCGAGACCGCATGCGCCAGGCCGATATCGCTGATCGAGAGCGGCCCGATCAGCGGCCGCGCGTCGGGATGGACGATGAACAGCGCCTGCACGATCGAGATCGAGGCGACGAAGGGAAGCGCCGTCGCCGCGAACCGCTGCAGCACCGCGCGGCCCATGCCGAGCGCAAGCGCCATAAGCAGGATCAGCCCGACCAGCCCCCAGACCCAGGCGGGCGGCAGGACGAAGGTCAGGCTGACGATCCAGACCAGGCCGCAAAGCTTGGTCAAGGGATTGGCCCGATGGAGCCAGGACTCCACCGGGCTATAGAGAACGCCTGAAGCCATCAGGCGCGGCTGAACTTCAGATAGTCGTAGCCCGTGACCAGGCGCTGCGGCAGCTGGCGGACCAGAAGCCAGACGATCAGTGCGGTGACGACCTTGTCGATGATGTTGGAGCCGAACACGGTGAGCGCGACCGAGCCGAACAGCGACTGGCCGACCTGCGACAGGTAGGCGACGGCGAAATCGGAACCGGCGCCGGTGACGCCGCCGAACAGGTAGACCTGGATCGGCACGGCGACGAGGGTCAGGAAGAAAGCGATGACAACGCCGGAAATCGCCGCCTGCCAGAGTGTGCGGAACCAGCCGAGACGGGCCAGGATACCGGCGACGACGCCGATCACCAGCGCTACCGGCGCGAAGGCGGCGGCGACCGGATTGGTGAGAAGGCCCCAGATCAGGTTGGTCAGCAGGCCGGCAAGGCCGCCGGCGATCGGCCCGGCCAACACGGCGACCAGCACGGTGCCAATCGAATCGAGGAAGATCGGCAGGCGCAGCGCATCGTTGATCTGGCCGCCGACGATGTTGATGACGATCGCCGCCGCGATCAGGACGAGAACGCGCGTGCTGATGAGGCTCGCGGTAGCCGTGTTGGTCGTCATGGTCTCATACCCCCAGCTTGGTCTTGAACGTGGGATCGGCGCCAATCGGCGCGATCGCTTGGAAATTCCGGCTCAGTCGCGCGGCTTTACGATCAGTTCCTCGTAGCCCGAGAGCGCACAGAGCTCGCGGGTGAAGTCGAGGTCGGTCAATTCGGCGAGCACGATCTCGGCCGTGGTGTACACGGAGGAACCGGGGCCGAAATGGGCGCCGGTTGTGACGCCATGGCGGTCGGATAGCGCGATATGCAGGTGGTCGCCCTTGGCGTCGACGGTGCCGACCAGCGAGACGATCTCGAAATGGCCCTCGCGCTCGACCCAGACGCCGGTATTGGCGAAGCGCAGCGACGCCTTGGTCAGGCTGCCGACCACGGTGACGATGCTGACCGCCTTCAGTCCGTTATCATCGACGAACTTGCGCAGTTCGAGCGCGACGTCCTGGCCGGGCTTCAGCCGCAGCGCATAAAAACGGGCACCGCTCGAAGGGGCGACAGCGGAAGAGCTCATGGGAATGTCCTGTTGACTGCGCGTTTTGGAGAGCCTGCGATGGCGCTGCGGTCCTCCTGCCAGCAGGCGTAGGAGACCGCCGAAACGGCTGTCAATTTAAACTCGATCGGATCGGTAGAGTATTTCACTTTGCCGGGTCAGCAACAGAACGGCATGACATCGCCGCCCATCGCCGCAGCAATGGCATACCCCGGGGCGACGCATGCCGGACGACTCGCCCCAGGGTGATTCCGCCTATCGGGATGCCTCAGTGGCCCGGATGCAGCGCGTCGTTCAGATACATGCAGGTCAGCATGGTGAAGATGTAGGCTTGGATCATCGCCATCATGAGTTCGAGACCGGTAAGCGCCACGATCATGACGAGCGGCAGGAGCGCGCCGGCAATGCCGAGGCCGCCAAGCCCGCCGAGCGCGGCGACGAAGCCGGCAAAGACCTTCAGCGTGATGTGGCCGGCCAGCATGACGGCGAACAGACGCGCCGAATGGCTGATCGGCCGCGAGATGTAAGAGACCATCTCGATCGGCACGACGACCGGCGCCAGCGCCAGCGGCACGCCGGACGGCAGGAACAGCCGGAAGAACTTCCAGCCATTGCGCCAGAGGCCGTAGACGGTGACCGTGAGAAAGACGGTCATCGCCAGCGCGAAGGTGATGATGATCTGGCTGGTCACCGTGAAGGCATAGGGGAACATGCCAATCAGATTGGCGACCAGGATGAACATGAACAGCGAGAAGACCAGCGGGAAGAACCGCATCCCCTCGCGGCCGGCATTATCGCTGAGGGTCTTCGCAACGAATTCGTAGAGCACCTCCGCGACCGACTGCCAGCGCCCCGGCACCAGCGCGCGGGCCCGTGTCGACAGCGTGAGGAAGGCGAAGATGGCGGCCACCGTCAGCAGCATGAAGGCGGTCGAATTGGTGAAGGCGATCTTCTGCCCGCCGATTTCGGCGATGTGCAGCAACGTCTTGATTTCGAACTGTTCGATGGGCCCGGCCATCATGCACCTTTCATGTTGAAGGAATGCAGATCGCCGAGGCCCGGGACCGACGGTCCGGGGGCGCATGCAGACGCAACGAAGCGCCGCATGGGTGGTAGGCGCCGTTCGCTCGGGATCTGAAGGGGAATGCCCGAAATGATGTCGGGCTGAGGCATTCGTATGGGACAGAGCACGTCCACTATCTCCTATCGAGATAATGGGGCCGTCCCCGAATGCAGCGTCGATACGGGTCGTCCCGCACCTGAGCCGCCAATAACCGAGTTCGCCGCCAAGCTCAAGCGGGACGGCGTCCGCTCCTTGCCGTCAATCGTGGCAACTGCACAAAACCCTGCACAAATGAGTGTCTGGCCGGACCAATCCGATGCTGCAATGATCCGGCCACAGCGCCGTCGCGCTCCAAAAGATTGACCGGACGGAAAGGAACGACATGCCGAAAGAGATCTTCGTATCCTACGGGATCGACGTCGACGCCGTAGCCGGCTGGCTCGGCTCCTATGGCGGCGAGGACAGCCCTTGCGATATCTCGCGCGGCGCCTTTGCCGGCCATGTCGGCAGCGCCCGCCTGCTGCGGATGTTCGAGAAGTGGGGCATCCAGACCACCTGGTTCATCCCCGGCCACTCGATCGAGAGCTTCTGGACCGAGATGAAGGCCGTCGCCGACGCCGGCCACGAGATCGGCATGCATGGCTACAGCCATGAAAACCCGATCGCCATGACGCCCGAGCAGGAGGAAGCGATCTTCGACAAATGCGTCGAGCTGATCACCAAGCTCTCCGGCAAGCCGCCGCGCGGCTACGTCGCGCCGTGGTGGGAATTCGGCTCCAAGACCAACGAGCTGCTGAAGCAGAAGGGCATCAAGTACGACCACTCGCTGATGCACAACGACCATCACCCCTATTATGTGACGGTCGGCGACGAATGGACCAAGATCGATTACTCAAAGCATCCCTCGACCTGGATGAAGCCCTATGTCCAGGGCGAGGAGACCGACCTGATCGAGATCCCGGCCTCCTGGTATCTCGACGACCTGCCGCCGATGATGTTCATCAAGGCCTCGCCGAACAGCCACGGCTTCGTCAATCCGCGCGATATCGAGCAGATGTGGAAGGACCAGTTCGACTGGGTCTACGAGAACTACGACTATGCCGTGTTCCCGCTGACGATCCATCCCGACGTCTCGGGCAAGCCGCACGTGCTGAAGATGCATGAGCGCCTGTTCGAATACATGAAGGGTTTTGAGGGCGTGAAGTTCGTGACGATGGAAACCATCGCCGAGGATTTTGCAACGCGCTTCCCGAAAAACGGCACGGCACGCCCGCAGTCCTGATCGACATTTTGGCGCGGCGACGGTTTTTCGGACCGCCGCCGCGCCCCAACCGAGACACGGGCTGGAAAGACGAGACGATGTGCGGATTGTGCGGCGCCTTTGGCGGCAGCGACCACTGGACCGGCGGCAACGCGGCGACGGCGACCGGCCTGACGCCAGCGGCCGAACGACAGGCGCGCGCCCGCATCGCCAACCAGATCCTGAAGCCCTACGGGCTGACGCTCGACGAATGGGCCGGCCGCTTCACGCTCCGCGCCCGCAATGGCAAGACCGCCATCATCGACCATTTCGGCGCCATCTGGCCGGAAGCGGAAAAGCTGACCGGCCGGAGCTTCGACCCGCTCGACCCGGCAACCCTCGACCGGATGGAGGGGATTTCGTGATGACCGTTTCCGACGACGGCGACGACCGCATCACCGCCAATGTGCTGACCGGCTTTCTCGGCGCGGGCAAGACCTCGCTGCTGAAGCGCCTGCTCAGCCTCCCCTCGCTCGCCGGCACGGCAGTCATCATAAACGAGTTCGGCGAGGTCGGGCTCGACCATCTGCTGGTCGAGGCGATCGACGACGACATCGTGCTGCTGAAGAGCGGCTGCATCTGCTGCAACATCCGCACCGACCTGAAGGACGCGCTGCTGTCGCTGTTCGAACGCAGCCGCAATGGCGAGATCCCGCGCTTCTCGCGCATCGCCATCGAGACGACGGGCATCGCCGACCCGGCGCCGATCGTGGCGACCCTTTCCGCCGATCCGATGCTCCGCCATCACTTTCGGGTCGGCAACATCGTCACCGTCGTCGATGTGCCGAACGGCCTCGTCAATCTCGACGCCTTCGTGGAATCGCAGCGCCAGGTTGCCGTCGCCGACCGGCTCATCATCTCGAAGAGCGACATCGCCGCGCCCGAAGACACCGCCTACCTGCGCGCCCGGCTCGAAGCGCTCAATCCGGCGGCGGAGATCCTCGAACTCGACGAAACGATGCAGCCGGACGATGCGCTGTTCGTCCGCGACATCCACGACATCGTGGCACGCGGCCAGGAAGTCGCCCGTTGGCTCAAGGCCGAGACGCGCACGCATGCTGCTCACGGGCACCATCACGATCACGGTCATTCTCACCACCATGCGCATGAGCATGACGTCAACCGGCATGGCGACATCCGTGCCTTCGTGCTGATGGGCGACGCGCCGCTAAACTGGGCGCGCTTCGGCCTCTGGCTGTCAATGCTGCTCAACCGCCATGGCGGCGAGATCCTGCGCCTGAAAGGCCTGCTCGACATCGAGGGCAATGACAGCCCGGTCGTCATCCAGGGCGTGCAGCACCTGATCCACAAGCCGATGCACCTCGACCGCTGGCCGGATGGCGTCACTGGCACGCATCTCGTGGTGATCGCCAAGGGGCTAGACCCAGTGCTGGTCGAGCGTTCCTTCCGGGCCTTCAACGGCCTGGCGCAGCTGGCGGGCGGGCTGACCAAGGGCGCTTAGAATAAGTCTGGCGCTCCTGGAGCGGATTTCCGCAGGGCGCATCGTCAAGCTCGCCGTCATCCTCGCGAAGGCGAGGATCCATACACCCTGAACATTCGCAGGTCGGAACAGACCGAGGTCTTACCTCCGGCAACCCTGATGCATGGATCCTCGCCTTCGCGAGGATGACGGCAGAAACCCAGGGGGCCCCTCCGGGTAGATAGCAACCCTCACCCGCCGGCCTCCGGCCGTCGAGTTCTCCCCATGGGAGAGGTGAAGGCGTGAGCTATGACAGCAGGATCACGATCTTGTTCCCACGCTCGCCGTCATCCCGGCCCCCGAGCCGGGATCCATACAGCCGGGTCATCGGGAGGCCAAGCGACATCGGACCGAGGTTTCGGCTGCATGGATTCCGGCTTTCGCCGGAATGACGGTAGATGGTTTGGCGGAGTCCGTAGGAGGAGCGGGAAAAGCCCCCCTACCCGCCCAGCACCTCAAACTCCGCCCGGATCTCCTCCCGCTCCAGCCCCAGGCCCAGCAATACCGAGGCGAGGATGCGCGCCTTGATGCCGGAGAGATCGCCGGCGAAGATCACGCCGGCGCGCTCCAGATCCTTGCCGCCGCCATTGCCATAGATCGGCTTGACCCGACCTTCCGGGCAGCGCGACGCGACGATGACGGGAATGCCGGTTTCGGCCAGTTCCGCGACGGCCCGGGTGACGGCCGGGGTCGCGTTGCCGCGGCCAAACCCCTCGAGCACAATCGCCTTGGCGCCGCTCGCCGCCGCGAAGCGGATGGCGCGGTCGGAAGCGCCCATCACCATCTTGATCAGTTCGACGTCGGTCTCGACCTGGCCCGGCGCGTAGGCCTTGCGCAGCAGGGGCTTGCGATGGACGAGGACGCGATCGCCATCGACCTCGCCGAGCTTGCCGTGCTCGCCGGAGCGGAAGGTGTCGACGCGCGAGGCGTGGGTCTTGGTGACGTCGCGGGCAGCATGGAAATCCTGCTCGAAGACGATCATCACGCCGAGGCCGCGCGCCGTGGGGCTTGCGGCAATGCGGATCGCGTCGGCGATGTTGCGCGGGCCGTCCGTATCCGGCTCGTCGGCGCTGCGCTGCGCGCCGGTGAACACCACCGGCTTGTCGCTGGTGACGAGGAGATCAGCCATCCAGGCGCTCTCCTCCATCGTGTCGGTGCCATGGGTGACGACGACGCCGTCGCAGGCCGGATTGGCGAGATGCTCGGCAATGCGCCTGGCGAGATTGAAGGCGAGCGGCAGGTCGATCGCGTAGCTGCCGACATTGCAGAACTCGTCGATCGCGATCTCGATGCCCTCGAGCGGATCGTGCAGCGTGGCCCGCAGATCGGCGCCGGAGACACTGGCGACGACGTCGCGGCCATCCGCGGCAAGCCGGGAGGCAATGGTGCCGCCGGTGGTGATCAGGGTGATCTGGGGCATGAAAACTATATTCCTTCGCGACGAGCGAACCAGACCCGGATGGGGGCAATATTCCGAGCGCGATCCCTGGTTGAGGGATCAGATGCCCGAGTTTCGATGGACGCAAGCTAGCACGCGAATTGAGCCCTAGGGCGCAGCACCCCCTCCAATCCCAAGAGACTGCGAACTCTTCGCTGATGGACAGCGGCCATCAGCCGATAAAAACATGCTCGCGATGAAACTTCAGGAATTGGGGGTGCGGTCTCAGTTCTTTGAGCTCTGGCACGGCAATACGTCCATCCGTTGGGAACAAGCGACGTATTGCTTCGGGCACCGACGCACTAATGAGAATGTGATAGTCATCGCTGATGGAGATAAGTCCGCGATCGAAAAGCTTGTGGAGCGTAGCAGTCAGCGCAATCCCGTTGCGCACATCGTCCGGACCACCCCGGGCGACGGGCTGGATGTGGCAGGCTTCACACTCCGCCGTCCCCGCCGGAAAGAGCACCTTGATGCGCGACATGGCGCAGCGATAGTCATAGACTTCCAACACCGCAGGGGCGAAGCCACGCTCGCGATGCAGGCGTGTGATAAACAATCCATCGATCCCGCGCGGAGAAAGATCGTCTAGGAACGCCGCTGCCTCCTCGTCCATGCCCGACGCGCAGGAAGAAGCGATCGGATTGGAAGCGAATGCATGCAGCTCATCGCCCGGATTCCGGTTTGGGAAACCGGCAGCAATGATCCGTTGAAACTCCGGATCGGACAGGTTGAGAACGGTTCGTCCGAACAGGACGCTCTGCTTGGAACCAGGCGAATTTCTCTGACTAATTTCGAAAAAGACGCCGACCTCCGAAAAGGTAACCGGCCGGTCAAACTCCCGGTAGTTCTCTATGAGTGCGCAATAGTATCCTGGGCAAAGTGGATCCTGGACGATATCTGCAATGCTCGCCCTGGCAAAACAGTATCCCCGCAAATGCCTCCGTTGCGGCACTCCGGAACCTCTCTTCGGCTCGTAGTAAATGATACGGCTGTGGCGGGCCGCCTGAGCCTGATGGAGAAATGCCGGCAGAAAATAGTATTTCGTCGCCAGATTCTCATCATGGAAGCGCGGCTTGTGGGTGAAAAGAACAGCCTTATCGATCATGCTGGCAGCATGATCGACCTATCCAAAAGTTCAATAGTCACGCTCGAATTGCCGAGGTGAATGCTCGATCAAAGTAATAGCCAAATCCAAGCGGTTGAGTATGACGTCAACTCTCCGGCGGAAAAGGCGAAGAAATGTGATTCAGGGCTGATCTATCGCGCTCTGGCGGGATTGTCTGCGAGGCTTGTGCCTCGGATCCGAACGGGTCCGGACTCAAAGCCCCAGCCGGCGAGACGAATTCGTCAGGTGGGAGCGCATCGCCGCCGCTGCGCCGGCCGGGTCGCCGGCCCGGATTGCCTCGTAGATCAGTTGGTGCTCGTCATGCGAGATCGCCGATGTCTTGGCAAAGTCGAGCGAGCGCAAAGCGACCAGGATGCTCTCCTGCAGCTTCACGTCGACGAACGCAATGAACAGCGCGACGAATGGATTCTTCGTCGCGCGGGCGACGGCGCGGTGGAAACTGATGTCGGTCTCGACATAGGCGCTGTGCAGATCCGTGACCTTGGCCATGTTGTCGATGCAACGCTCCATCTCGGCCAGGTCTTCGTCGGTGCGCTGGACTGCCGCGAGTTCCGCCGATCCCGTCTCCAGCATCAACCGCAGCTCATAAAGATGACGGTAGTCCTCCGGCACGGCGAGGCTGTTCGGCTCCAGCGTCAACGAATTCGCCGCCTCCGGCGAGGCGACGAAGGCGCCGATCCCCTGGCGCGAGACGACCAGCCCCTCATGCCGTAGTTTGGCGATCGCCTCGCGGATCACCGCCCGGCTGACGCCATGCTGGAGCGCGAATTCCTGCTCCGTCGGCAGCCGGTCACCCGGCTTCAGGTTTCCGCGCAGGATTTCGAAGCGCACAAAGGCTGCGACTTGGGATGGAAGCCCCTGCCGGTTGACCTTGTTCGGATTGATTTCCATCGCGGTGTGTTTTCCTCATCTTGTTACACCGGGTGGGACCCACCCTGCGGGATTCATCTGGGCCTCATACGCCGAAGAGCACCCTCAAGTCACCAGCATGCTCGGACTTTCGGTCTCGCTTGCGGTCAGACATCAAGCCGCGCGCGGCCGCCGGCGCCCGATCCGCAACACGCCTTCATTGACGCGCTTGTCGACCACGACCGCGGCGATCAGTACCATGCCCTGCGCCACATATTGCCAGAACGGCTCGACACCGGACAAATTGAGGCCGTTGGACAGCACGCCGACGATAATGGCGCCAATCACCGTTCCCATGATGCGACCCTCGCCGCCGGACAGGCTGGTGCCACCGATGATCACGGCCGCGATCACTTCCAGTTCGAAGCCGACGCCGATATTCGGATCACCGGAGCCGACACGTGTCGACAGCACGATGCCGGCGAGCGCCGCCATCATGCCGCTCAGGACGTAGAGCGAGATCAGCGTGCGTTCGACCGGAACGCCGGAAAGGCGCGCCGCCTCTTCATTGCCGCCGACGGCATAGACGTGCTTGCCAAACTTGGTCTTCTGGCTGGCCCAGCTATAGACAAGCGCCACGACCGCCGCGATCAGGATCGGCATCGGAAACGGGCCAATCTTGGTCGTGCCGAGGGTGGACCAGTTTGGCGGCAAGCCGACTAGGATGGCGCTCGGCGTGATCAGATAGGCGATGCCGCGCGCGATATTGAGCGAGCCAAGCGTGACGATGATCGGGCTGACCCGCATCTTGACGATGATCGCGCCATTCAAAAATCCGATGAACGCGCCGAAGGCGAGCGCCGCGAGAAAAGCAAGCGGCAGCGGCACGCCCTTGACCGCGAGGCTGGCGGCGACGACGGAGCACGCGGCCAGAACGCTGCCGACCGAAAGATCAAGGCCGCGCGCGATCATCACCGCCGTCATGGCGCTGGCAGCGATGATCAGCGGCGCCGTATTGCGCGCCAGGTTCTGGAAGTTGGAAAGCGTCAGGAAGCGAGGATTGAAGAAACTGAAGACGATGATCATCAGCAACAGCACCAGCAGCGTCACGATGGTCTGAAGCTTCTGGCGGTCTGCGATGATCGATCGCCAGACGGATTGGCTCTGCACGGAATTCCCCTCGCCATTCTGAAGGCTATTCTTGGATTTTTTGTCATAGCTGCTGGCGGACACGCTCATGATTGGCCTCCATGCAGCATCGAGAGTTCGATCACGTCCGCCTCGGAAGCGCTGCCCGGCAATTCGCCGACGGCATAGCCGTTGTTGAGCACGAGGATGCGGTCGCAGAGCCCCAGCACTTCCGGCAGTTCCGAGGAGACGAGCAGGATGGCCAGGCCCGACTTGGCCAAGTCGTGGATCAGCTTGTAGATCTCGCGCTTTGCGCCGATGTCGATGCCGCGCGTCGGCTCGTCGAGCAGCAGAACCCGCGTCTTCATGGTCAGCCATTTGCCGACCACGACCTTTTGCTGGTTGCCGCCGCTCAGAAGGCTGATGCGCTGTCGGATCGACGGCGTCTTGACGTTCATGCTTTCGACCGCCTGGCGCGCCACGATTTCAGGCTCACCATTGTCGCGCCGGCTGTCGGGAAACTCCTGCCAGGGCAAAAGCACATTGTCGAAGACACTGAGCACGCCGACGATGCCCTGCCCGCGCCGCTCCTCCGGCACCAGTCCGATGCCGGATCGGATCGCACCTCGGACCGAATTGGCCGGCACCAGTTCGCCATCGACGGACACTTCGCCGTGCACAACCTCATCGGCTCCGAAGATCGAGCGCAACAATTCCGTGCGCCCCGCGCCAACAAGGCCGGCGACGCCGACGATTTCGCCGGCCCGAACGGAAAGGTCGATATCGCGGATGCGCGCGCCGGAAAGGCCGCTCACCTTGAGAACTTCGCGACCCGGCTGGCGATCCTTGGCAGGGAAGATGTCGCCGAGGTCGCGGCCGACCATCAGGCGGATCAGTTCTCGGGGCGTCGCCTCGGCGCGGTTCAGCGTCGCCACCTTGGCGCCGTCCTTGAACACGGTGACGCGGTCGCCGATCTCCTCGATCTCGCGCATCTTGTGCGAGACATAGATGATGGCCTTGCCCTGCTGCTTCAGCGTGGCGATGACCTGGAACAGCTGGCGAACCTCCTGCTCCTCGAGCGGCGAGGTCGGTTCGTCCATGACGATGACGTCGGCATTGGCGCAGAGCGCCTTGGCGATCATCACGGCCTGCTTTTCCGCCGTCGAAAGCCGCCCGACACGCATGTCGGGATCCAGCGTATCGAAGCCGATGCCGAGCAGGATTTTTCGCGCGGTCGCAGTGGCCGACTGCGCATCGAAGCGACCGCGTGCGCCCGGCTCGGAACCGAGCACGATGTTTTCCGCGACCGTCAGGCCGTCGACGACGCTCAATTCCTGGAAGATGAAAGCAAGGCCCAGTTCCTTGGCGTCGCGCGGTCCGGCCATCTCGGCCTTGACGCCGCGCACAAGAATCTCGCCGCTATCGGGCTGGGTTGCACCAGCCAGGATCTTGACGAAAGTCGACTTGCCGGCGCCGTTCTCGCCGATCAGGCAATGAACTTCGCCGCGCATCAGGTCGAAATCGACTCCGGCGAGCGCGCGCACGCCTGGAAACTGCTTTGAAAGCCCGAAGGCCTGGAGAACGGGTTGCCCGGTTTCGGTCCTTGGCGCGGGTTCCGCCAGATCTATCGACGACATCAAGCTTTCCTTGGGCGGCACAGGCCCGCTCGCGATCCAGCGCTCAGGCACGTGAGAGGCAGATCAGCGTGGCGGCGGCTTTGACCCGCCGCCACGCCAGATCAGACGATCAACGCGGATATTGCTGCGTCAGCCAGGTTTTGATGCCCTCTTCCGTCGGGCTGATCGGCGGATAGCCGACGACAACCTGCGTGTTCGGGTTGGTCTTGCCTTCTACCGTCGCGGCCAGAAGGTTGAAGGTCGCGAGGCTGAAGTCATAGGGCGGGTAACCGCTCTCGGCCTTCAGCGGCGAGGCATCGCTGCCCAGTTCGCTCATGACCGGCTCGGAGCCGTCCACGGACGCCACGACACCCCAATCCGGCGAATACGAGCCGGCCGCCTTCATCGCGGCGATGGCGCCAAGCGACGAGTCGTTGTTGATGCCGAAGATGACGTTCAGCGTCGGGTTGCCCTGCAGCAGATCCGCCGCTGCCGGATTGGCCTTGTCGATGACACCGCCGCCATCCACCGACTGCGCAACGACGGCTGTCGGGATCAGCGACTTGAAGCCGTAGAGGAAGCCGTTCTTGCGATCCTGAACCTGCGGCAACTGCGGCAGGTCGACGATGCCGATGACGGCCGGCTTGTCGCCGAACTTTTCCTTGAAGTAGCGGGCGGCGTTGCAGCCGACGATGCGCGGACCATCAAAGTCATTGGCGAAGACGCGCGGCGCGACCACTTCGGTCGGCTGGACGTTGTAGGTAACGACCTTCAGGCCGGCTTCGAGCATGCGCTTGACCTGCGGCACGGCAGCACCGCTATCGAGCGGTGCGAAGGCAACTGCGTCCGGCGCGTCCGAGATGATGTCGTCGACGAGCTTCTGCACCGTGCCGGCGTCGAAGCGGCCGTCATAGACCTTCAGCTCGAACTTGTATTTGGCGGCCAGCCGCTCCCAGTGACCCTTGATCGCCAGGAAATAGGGCTGGCCGAGCCCCATGACGGAGAGCGCGACGCGCTTGCCGGTCAGGGCGCTGGCTTCCGGCTGATCGAGCCAGGCGCCCGGCTCGGATGCGTAGCCGGTGAAGCCGGAAACGGCGGCCGGAATGTCCTTGACCGCCGCCGGATCGGCCGGCTCGCAAAGCTCGGTGGAGAAGGACTTGCCGGCGATGGCGACAGCGCCATCGGCTGCGTTGGCTGCGACGGCCGAAAGCGCCAGCATCGCACCGGCGATGACACCGCGATTGAGTGATTTCAGAGCAGTCAAATTCACCTCCCAGGATTGACTGATCGACCGATTATCATACGTCATGTCATCAGACAAGTTCGGTTGTCAGACAAGGCTGCGTTTCCTGCCGCTTTGGATTGGTCTGGAAGGGAATGACGGCCGGATCAGGGATCGATCAGCAATATTGCCGTGGACCCCAGCGGTCTGACGAAGCCTCGCCTTCGCCTCTTCGGCGAGGAAAGCCCGGCATCCAGAAACAAAAAACGGACCCGAGTGGGTCCGTTCTTTTTCCAAAAGGACCGCCCGGATCGGGGCGGTCCTCAAGTCTGCTGGGTGCTTTTGAAAACTCAGAGAGCCGGGATGAGGCCTTCGGCTTCCAGCGTCGTCCAGAGTTCAGCGGGGATGTCGCGCTCGAACCATTCGACATTGCCCTGGACCTGCGCCGCCGTCTTGGCGCCGATCACGACGACCGTCGAGGCCGGGTGGCGCAGCGGATACTGGATCGCGGCGGCCGGCAGCGGCACGTCGAAGCGACGGCACACAGCCTCCAGCTTCTCGACCTTGGCCAGCACGTCGGCCGGGGCGTCGACATAGTTGAACTTCTTGCGGCCCGAGGTCGAAGCCAGGATGCCGGAGTTGAACACGCCGCCGATGACGAGATCGACCTCGTTCTTCAGCGCCAGCGGCAGGAAGGTCTCGGCGGCGTCGCCATCGAGCAGCGTGTAGCGGCCGGCGAGCAGGCAGACGTCGAGATCAGCCTCCTGCATGGCATCGCGAATAACCTGCCATTCGTTGACACCGAGGCCGAAGCCGGCGATCAGGCCGGCGGCCTTCAGCTCGGTCAGCGCCTTGAAGCCGCCGCCCTTGGTCAGTGCATTCCAGTGATGGTCGTGCAACTCGCCATGCGTGACGCGGCCGATATCGTGCAGGAACAGGATGTCGAGACGGCCAAGACCGGTGCGCTGACGACTGTCGTCATAGGAGCGCAGGATGGCGTCATAGGAATAATCGAACACTTCGCGGAACGGCAGGCCGTTGCTCCAGCCCGAGTCGAACTCGTTCTTCGGCGGCTCCGGCGGCAGGACGCGGCCCGGGCGATCGAAGCTCATCAGGCGACCGACCTTGGTGCTGATGTGGAACGAATCCGCATCCTGCTCGCGCAGGAAGTGGCCCATCAGGTGCTCGGCGCGGCCCATGCCGTACATCGGCGCGCTGTCGAAGTAGCGCAGCCCCGCGTCCCAGGCCGCCTGCATCGCGCCTTCGGCGTCGGCGAGCGCGACCGGGGCATACAGGCCGCCGAACGGCGCCGTGCCCAAACCGAGCAGGGTCAGATCGATATTGGAGCGCTTGAGGTGCTTCTTGTCAGAGGCTTTCATGGATCACTCGTCCGAGGTCAGAGATGGCGCGGGTCTTGTTGGCGCAAGTCGTTTGGCCGCTAGTCTTGTGACGCTTCCCGGCGAAAGGCGCAACGCCTTGATGCCCGGCCGCTGGGTCGGCCGGGCATTCCACTCAGCCGCTTCGGTCAGCGCGCTGCCCAGAGCAGGCCGCGCCGCATGATCGTATTCATCTCCGGCACCTTGAACTCGCTGGCAACGTGACCGAGCGACGAATAGAAAACCCGCCCCTTGCCGTGCTTGCGCTTCCAGACCACCGGCATGACGACGCCATCAATCCAATAGGCGTGGTCTCCGGTGAAGGTCGTCGTCGCCAGCACCTCGTTCGAGGGGTCGACATGCATGTAGTAATGCTCGGACCGATACGGGAAGCGGGTCGGAATGCCTTCCATGATCGGGTCCTCGGGCTTCGTCACATCGACATGGTAGTCGATGATATTGCCCGGATGGGCGACCCACTGGCCGCCGACCATGAACTGGTATTCAACCGCCTCGCGGAACGCGTCGCCCATGCCGCCATGATAGCCGGCTAGGCCAACGCCACCCTCGACCGCCTTGGTCAGATTGAGAAGCTCCTCCTTCTCGATCTTCGACATGGTGTAGATCGGCACGATCAGGCTCATGTCGGCAATGGCCGGGTCGGCGAACGCCTCGGTCGAATTCTCCAGGTAGACCTTGAAGCCTTCTTCCTCGAGCATCCCCGCGATGACGTTGGCGCCCTGCTCCGGCTCGTGGCCGCTCCAACCGCCCCAGACAATCAATGCCTCGCGCATGGTCTCTCTCCCTCTTGAATTGGTTTGGTTCAGCCGATCGCGCCGATGGCGACGCCGACCGGCAGCGCGGCCGGCCGTTCCGGGCGGCTCGAAATCGTGATGTGCTCGCCGGTGTCGGACGAACGCTGGAATGCCTCCATAACCTCCAGCGCGTGGAAGGCGAGATCGCCGCTCGCACGGTGGGGCCGGCCGGTGCGGATCGCCTCGGCCATGTCGGCGACGCCGATGACGCGATAGTTGCCGTCGGCATAGGCGTGCTGGGTCGGTACCGTCTGCCAGTCCTCGGACGCCGTCGCGAGCTTGATGTCACCACCAAAATGGTTCGGATCGGGCACGAGGATCGAGCCGGCCGAGCCATAGAGTTCGATCGGGCTGTGCTGGTGGCGCGGCACGTCGAAGCTCATGGCGATGGTAACGACGGCGCCGGAGACGAATTGCAGCGTGCCGGCGACATGGGTCGCGACCTCGACCGGGATCTTGGTGCCGTTCAACGGCTCGCTGGTGACGAGGCGCTCGTCGCGCAGCTTGGTCGCGACGCCGGCGACGCGGGCGACGGGACCGAGCAGATTGACCAGATCGGTGACGTAATAGGGTCCCATGTCGAGCATGGGTCCGCCGCCGTCGAGATAATAGAAGCCGGGATTGGGATGCCAGCGTTCATGGCCGGGGCACATGAAAAAGGCGGTTCCAGCGATCGGCGTGCCAATAGCACCCTCGTCGATCAGCTTGCGGCTGGTCTGGTGCGCACCGCCGAAGAAGGTGTCCGGCGCGCTGCCAAGGCGAACGCCTTTGGCCTTGGCCGCCTCGACCAGTTTTCGAGCCTCGCCCGTGGAAATGCCGAGCGGCTTCTCCGAATGCACGTGTTTTCCGGCCGCGACGACCTGCAGGCCGACTTCGACATGCGCTTTCGGGATCGTCAGGTTGACGATGATCTCGATCAAGGGATCGGCCAGCATGGCGTCGATCGACTGGGCCTTGAGGCCGAATTCCGCCGCGCGAGCGCTGGCCGCATCGGCATTCAGGTCGGCAACGCCACGAATGTCGAGGATCGGGAAACCCGCCGCCGCCTTCAGATAGGCCGCGCTGATATTGCCGCAGCCGATGAAACCAATTCCTACCCGTTCAACCATCTCTCGCTCTCTCCCAGATGCGATTTTTGTCTCGTTGGTCGTCAGCGATGGACGACCGGTCCCGTGGTGTTCCAGGGCGCGCCATAGAGGTCGCGAAGCGTCATCGCGGCCGCGCCGCGCGCCCAAATATCGTCCTGCCAGTGGTGGACGACGATGTCGGAAACATCGGCGAGGCTCGGCGGCAGAAGCTCCGCCACCGTCCGCCGGATCGGTCCGACCAGCGCATCGCCAGCCTCCAGCGCCGCGCCCGCCATGATGACCTTGGGTGGCGCGAACAGCGTGATCAGATTGGCAATGGCGAAGCCGAGCGCCCCGCCTGCCCGCTCCAGCAGCGCCAGGATCTGTGGATCGCCGGCCTCAGCCAGCTCCAGAATCTTCTCGAGCCCGCGACCGAGGCGAAACGCATGCTCGTGTTCGCCCCCGGCAACGATCTCGCGCGCCTCGGCGACGATGCTGGCCTCGGAGGCAGCACTTGCCAGCCGGGTCGAGCCATTGCCGGTCGGCGGGCGGACCATCAGGTCGCCGAGATCCGGGCTCAAACCATTGGCGCCACGGAACAATTCGCCATTGTGCATAATGCCGAGGCCGAGCCCCGCCTCGACCGAGATGACGAGAAAATCGTCGAGGCCGCGCGCCTGGCCAAACCAGTGCTCGGCCAGCGTGACGAGATTGACATCGCTATCGATGGTCGCCACGACGCCGCCGAGGCGGTCGGTCATTTCGGCTGCAAAGGGTACGTCGCGCTCGCCAAAGATCGGGCTGGCGCGGCACACGCCGGCCAGTCGCTCCACGACGCCGGGCAGACCGACGCAAACACCGGAGATCTGCTCCATGGTGAGGCCGGCATCCGCGACGGAGCGACGGATTCCGTCCTCAACCAGATCGGCAATGACGGTGACGGACTGGCGTTGCAGGCGGATCGGCAGGACGAGGCTCGACAGCACGTCGGCGCGGAAATTGGTCGTCGCCACCGTGATCTGATCGAGCGCCAGCTTGACGCCGACGACATAGGCCGCGGCCGGATTGAGCTCCAGCATGACGCGGGGTCGACCGCGCGCGGCATCGCGAATTCCACCAAGCTGATGGGTGATGATCAGTTCGTCGTCCAGCAACGCGCCGGTGATCGCCGAAACCGTCGTTGCCGATAATTGCGTGCGATCCGAGATCTCGACGCGCGAGATCGGACCAAACCGCCGGATCGCGTCCATGACATGGAAGCGATTGATGGCGCGCATCAATTCGGGATCAGCTGTCTTCATTTCCAGGGAGCCATTTATTCCGGGTCAGGCAGTTATTCACACTGCAAAGGGGGCCTGTCAACGCCCGATTCCGCGCTGCGGCGCAACAAAATTGAGCTTCTCTTGACAGACGCCCCATAACGAGAACAGATTTAATCCGCATTGTTTATTAAACGAGCGCCGGTGGGAGGAAACTTCCGGGGCCGTCTGGGAGGACAATCGATGAAGTTCAGAACGCTCTTCGGCGCGGCCATTGGGCTTGCGCTTTCGGCCAGCACGTCGCTCGCCGATGTTACCGTGAAATGGCTCCACCTGAATACGGACCCGGATGTCGGCGCCGCCTGGGGAGAAATCGTCAAGAACTTTGAAGCGTCCCATCCGGGCGTCAAGGTCGAGATGCAGTTCCTCGAAAACGAGGCGTTCAAGGCGAAGCTGCCGACGCTGCTTCAGTCGAACGAGCCACCGCATCTTTTCTATACTTGGGGCGGTGGTGTTCTGGCGGAGCAGGCCCGCACCGGCGCGATCAAGGATCTGACCGAAGCGATGGATGCCGATGGCGGCAAGCTGCGCGCTGTCTATAACCCGGCGCTGGTGAACGGCCTGACGGTCCAGGGCAAGGTCTATGCGCTGCCCTATCAGACGGGTCTGGTCAGCTTCTACTACAACAAGGCGCTGTTCGAGAAAGCCGGCGTCGACGCCGCCGACATCAAGAGCTGGGCCGACTTCCTGACAGCGGTCAAGAAGATCAAGGATGCCGGCATCACACCGATCGCCGGTGGCGGCGGCGAGAAATGGCCGATCCATTTCTACTGGGGCTATCTCGCCATGCGCGAAGGCGGCAAGGCGGCGTTCGACGCGGCCAAGGCCAGCGAAGGCGATGGCTTCACATCGGAAGCCTTCGTCAAGGCCGGCCAGGACCTGGCGGCGCTTGGCAAGCTGGAGCCGTTCCAGCAGGGCTATCTCGGCGCCACATGGCCCCAGACGCTCGGCCTCTTCGGTGACGGCAAGGCGGCGATTCTGCTCGGCTTCGAAAGCACGGTCTATATGCAGGGCAACGGCGCTGCCGACGGCAAGGGCCTGCCCAGAGATCAGATCGGCACCTTCGCCTTCCCGCTTGTCGATGGCGGCGCAGGCCAACTGACCGACACGATGGGCGGCATCAATGGCTGGGTTCTGACCAAGAACGCCCCGCCCGAGGCGCTGGAATTCGCGGCTTTCCTGACCAATCCGGAAAGCCAGAAGCTGATGGCAAGCAAGAACCTGATCATTCCCGCCGCCATCGGCAGCGGCGAAGCGATCCAGGAGCCACTGGTCAAGAATGCCGCGCAGGGGCTCGCCGCCTCGACCTGGCATCAGAACTTCCTTGATCAGGATCTCGGCCCGGCCGTCGGACGCGTGGTCAATGACGTCTCGGTCGAGATCGTCTCCGGCCAGATGTCGCCCGAAGACGCCGCGCAGCAGATCCAGGACGCCTGGGCGCTGGATAACTAGCCCCGAGGCCGTCCATCGCCGCCGCGGTTCCCTCGCCGCGGCGGCCGATCAATTTTCACCGGAGAGTCCGGGCCGATGACCCAAACGATGACTGCCGCGCGCGCGCCCGGCCACAGCGGCCGCCGGAGGAACAACGGGACCCTGCCCGTCCTTGTCCTGTTCCTGCCGCCAGCCCTTCTGATTTTCACCCTCTTCGTCATCCTGCCGATGGGCGAAGCCGCCTGGTACAGCCTCTACGACTGGAGCGGCTATGGCCTGCCGGAGAAATTCATCGGCCTGAAGAACTTCGAGGTTCTGTTTCGCAATGGCGCGTTTCACCAGGCGCTGATCAACAACGGCCTGATCATGGTCGTCTCGATCGTGATCCAGATTCCGCTGGCGCTCTGGCTCGCGACGATGGTCTCGCACCGCATCCCCGGCGCGGTCTCGTTCCGGCTGATCTTCTTCATGCCCTATGTGCTGGCCGACGTGGCCGCCGGCCTGATCTGGCGCTTCGTCTATGACGGCGACTATGGCCTGTTCGCAGCCATCGCCTCGTTCTTCAATGTCGCCTCGCCCTATGTTCTGGCCGACAAGAACCTCGCCATCTATGCCGTGCTCGGCGTCATCGTCTGGAAGTATTTCGGCTTCCACATGATGCTGTTCATCGCTGGCCTGCAATCGATCGACAAGAGCTACTACGAAGCAGCCGAGATGGACGGCGCGACGCGCTGGCAGCGCTTCCGCAACATCACGCTGCCGCTGCTGGCGCCGACGATCCGGCTCTCCGTCTTCTTCTCGGTGATCGGCTCGCTGCAGCTCTTCGACATGATCATGCCGCTGACCGGCGGCGGCCCGTCGAACAGCACACAGACCATGGTCACCTTCCTCTACTCCTACGGCATTACCCGCATGAAGGTCGGCTTCGGCAGCGCCATCGGCGTCGTGCTGTTCGTCATCTGCATCACGCTGGCCTTCGGCTACAAACGGATCTTTATGCGCAATGACTGATCAAACAATCATCGCCGGGAACCCTGTGGCCACGAAGCCGGCCGTTGCGAAGCGCCCACGCCGCGACGTCTTCTCGAAGCATCGCCTGAGCTTCCTCACTTGGCTCTATCTCTATGCGAGCCTGTTCATCGTGGCGGCGATCGTGCTGTTGCCGCTGCTCACCACCGCCATTGGTGGCTTCAAAACTTTGGGCGACCTGCGGGTCAATCCGTTCGGCCTGCCCGGCGAATGGATCTGGTCCAACTATCTCGATATCCTGGTCAGTGCCCGCTATTGGCAGATGCTCGGCAACTCGATGATCATTGCCTGTCTGACGGTGGTCCTGACGCTCGCCGTCGCGGCCATGGCCGCCTTCACCTTCGCGCATGTGAAATTCTTCGGCTCGGGCTTCCTGCTCAACTATTTCCTTATCGGGCTGATGTTCCCGGTCGCCACCGCGATCCTGCCGCTGTTCATCCGCATCCGCGATCTCGGCCTGCTGGACACCTATTGGGGCGTTGTCCTGCCGCAGGTGGCCTTCGGCCTCGGCATGAGCATCATGCTGTTCCGCAAGTTCTTCCAGAACGTGCCGCATGAACTATTCGATGCGGCGCAGGTCGATGGCTGCGGCTATATCGGCTATTTCTGGCACATCACGCTGCCGCTCTCGCGGCCGATCCTGGCGACCGTCGGCATCGTCGCCTTCGTGAATTCCTGGAACAACTACATCATGCCGCTGATCCTCTTGAACACGGATTCCAAATATCCGTGGCCGCTCGGGATCATGGTCTACCAGGGCGAATTCTCGACCGACTGGCAACTGGTGCTCGCGTTCATCACGCTCACCATCCTGCCGACGATCATCGTCTTCTTCGCCGCCCAGAAGCACATCGTCGCCGGCCTCACGGCGGGTGCGGTCAAGGGCTAGCTTCTTTCAACAAAGCTCCGGCTTCCAGCCGGGGCTAATCCCACGAAACGTCGCCATCACGACGTCACCGGCAAAATCTCCGGCACGTCCAAGCGCGCGACGCCGATCCTATCGTCCGCCATGCCGTAATAAACGTCGAAGCGATCCGGCTGGCCGATGTCGTCGCGGCGATCGATGCCCGTCGGGAAGACGACGGCATCGACGGCTCCTTCCAGTTCCAACGGCGTATCCGGCACAAGAACCGGCTCCGGGGAACGATAGATGACCTGGTTGGGATGATCCTTCGCCAACACCAGCGCTCCCGCCGAATAGCGAAGCGTTCGGCCGGAACGGCTTGGATGCGCAACGTCTCCGACACCATGATAGATCATCAACCACCCGTGTCGGCAGGGGATGGGTGGAGCGCCGCCGCCGATCTTCAGCCGCTCCCAGTCGGCCTTGGGGCTGACCAGTCGGTGATGCTCGACGAACTGGCCGAGCTGCGGCGTGCCATCGTGATCGCCAAGCCGGCAATAGGAGATCCAGATGCACTCCTGAGCCGTGCCCTGGGGCTGAGAATCAGCCTGATGGACCGTTTCCTCGGGACGGGTTCCGGGGAAGAGTGGGCGATGAATGATCCCGAACCTCAACTGGCCCAACGGGTCGGGCACCAGCGCGCTAAAGCAACTGGCATCCTTGTTGTCGACGTCCTCGAAGTGGATGCCGTGATAGGGGCTGAAGCTGGCCAATCCCAGCCGCTTCCAGTGAAACAGATCGTCGGAGACGGCGATGGCGATGCGCGGCCCACGCGACGATAGCGCGGTATAGGTCATGACGTAATGGCCGAGAGCCTCGACATAGCTGATGCGCGGATCCTCACAGCCACCGCCGCCATTTCCGCGAAGCTCGTATTCAGCTTCTGGCTCAAGCGCGAAACCCATGCGCTCGACGTCGCGCGGGTCGCCATTGGCGTCGAACAGCACGCGGGCGATGCCAATTCGGGAATAGTTCCCCTTCGCGACAAGGCGGGGGAACAGATAGAGCTCCCCATCCTTGCCGCGTATCGCGGCCGGGTTGAGGACGCCCTCCACCTCGCTGGGTTCGCCCGCCAGCGGTTGCATGATCATGCCAATCCGCTTCATCTCGAAATCGGTCACGGCCGACTCCCGCTCTCCAGGCAAGCAAGGAAGGCCTCGACCACGCGCTTAGTCTCCTCGGGATCGCGGACCCGGATCGAGGCGACGCCGGCCTGCTTGGCCGGATAGTCGTTGCCGCCCGGGAAAATCGCGTCGCCGACAAAGACCATGTCCGGGATCGCGATGTGCAGGATTTCGCGCAGCTTATGGATGCCATAGGCCTTGTCGATACCGGGCATCGTCACATCGATCGAGGTGGCGCCGCCGAGATTGACCGAGAAGCGCGGGATCATCGGCTGCAGCACTTCCTTCAGCCGGTTGCGCTTGCTGAAATCAGGATCCCAGCTCTTCTTTTCTTCAAGCGGTGCCTGCTGGCCCAACGCGGAAAGCGTAATCTGGCTGCCGCGATCCTCGATCAGTTCGCCCCAGTGTTTAGCCGGGCGCAGGCCGGTTTCGTCGAGGGCGCGGTCAAGCGCACCGATGATCTGCTGCTTGTCCGCATCCGAGAAATCCTCGGCATAGAGCTTCGTCCAGCCGCCATCGTAGCGATAGAACTGCGTTCCGCAGGTCGGCAGCAGCGACAGGCCCTTGAGCCGCTCGTCATTCGGGAAATTGCGCAGGAACTGGCTTTCAAACTGCGGCCAGGCGCCGCCGGAAATCACAGCTACTTGCGTCACTTCGAGCAGACGAACGAGCAGCGCCGCCATTTCCGGATCGAGCGAGGATTTGCTTTCGGCAAGCGTGCCGTCGAGGTCGAAGACTGCGAGTTTTATCATGATCGATCGGTGTGCCTTTTCGACGAAGGGTTACGCGGTGCGGAAGTCATAGCTTGGGGACATGACCGACGAGGAAACGCCAGCCCTCGCCACGCCTCAACGGGTCGGGTGGGAAACCTGTTCCGTGTGGTTTGATAATTCCGTTCGTCGGCCGATGCATCAACGTCATCGCATCGCCTTGTCCACTCGCATAGGGTTACGCATGCCTTGATACTCTGAGCGGGTCCACCGCGAACCGCCCCGGGGTTCAAATCGACTGCGACGGCGCTATCTTTCTCGAAGTCTCCGCCGGGGCAAGGACAGGACGGTCGACCCGAATTCTCCACGAACACCGCACTCCCAAAACTCGCCTTCCACTCTCTCGCAAGGAACGATTGAAATGCAGATTGGTGTGATCGGACTGGGCCGCATGGGCGGAAACATCGCGCGCCGCCTGATGCGGGCGGGGCACCGCTGCGTGGTTTACGACCGCAACCCTACCGCCGGCGAATCGCTGGCTCTGGAGGGCGCGATCGTGGTTCGCTCGCTGGAGGACATGGTGTCGTCCCTGACCGAGGGGCCGCGTGCGATCTGGCTGATGCTGCCGGCTGGCAAGATCACCGAGGACACAATCACCGAACTTGAAGGTCTGGTTCAGGCCGACGACATCCTGATCGACGGCGGCAATGCGTTCTACAAGGATGATATTCGCCGCGCCCGCCACCTGGCGCAAAAGGGCATCCGCTATGTCGATTGCGGCACGTCGGGCGGCGTATGGGGGCTCGAGCGCGGCTATTGCATGATGATCGGCGGCGCCAAGGATGCCGTGGACTATCTCGATCCGATTTTCGCGACGCTGGCGCCCGGCATCGGCAACATCCCCCGCACGCCAGGGCTTGGCGAAGCCATCTCGCAGGCGGAGCATGGGTATATCCACACCGGCCCGGCCGGCTCCGGCCATTTCGTCAAGATGATCCATAACGGCATCGAATACGGCTTGATGCAGGCCTATGCCGAGGGCTTCGACATCCTGCGCAACAAGGATTCGGACGAGTTGCCGGAAGACGAGCGTTTTACGCTCGACATCGCGCAGATAGCGGAAGTCTGGCGGCGCGGCAGCGTCGTCACCTCCTGGCTGCTCGATCTCGGCGCCGCCGCCCTGGCGCGGGATCCGCAACTGGAGGAGTTCTCCGGCTTCGTGCAGGATTCCGGCGAGGGACGCTGGACGGTGCAGGCGGCAATCGAGGAAGCCGTACCGGCCGATGTGCTGACCGCCTCGCTCTATGCCCGCTTCCGCACCCGGATGGAGCTGCATTTCGGCGACAAGATGCTGTCGGCCATGCGGTTTGGCTTTGGCGGCCACCTCGAAGGCAAATCACCCATCGTACCGCTGGCGACGACGCGAGAACCCGCGTCCGACGCGGGCGAGTGATCCCTCATGTCATCTCCCGCAAAAATCACCTGCCTGTTTCTCGATATCGGCGGCGTCCTACTGACAAATGGCTGGGACCGCCATGCCCGCCGGCGCGCGGTCGAGACATTCGGGCTCGATTGGGACGCCGTAGAGAGCCGGCATCAAGCCAATGTCGCGGCCTATGAGGAAGGGCGTCTTCCGCTCGATGACTATCTGGATCGGGTCATCTTCTACGAAGCGCGCGCATTCAGCCGCGAGGCGTTCTGGGCGTTCATGTGCGCGCAGTCCGAGCCGGATGCCGGCATGCTGGCGCTGTTTCCCAAACTCAAGCAGCGCCACGGCCTGAAGCTGGTTGCCGTCAGCAACGAGGCGCGGGAGCTGAATGCGTACCGGATCCGGACGTTTGGCCTCGACCATTTGTTCGACGCCTTCATCTCGTCGAGCTTCGTCCATGTCCGCAAGCCGGATACGGAGATCTTCAAAATGGCGCTGGAGATCGCGATGATCCCGCCGGATCAGGTCTTCTACATCGACAACACGGCGCAATATGTCGAACTGGCCGCGGGCCTCGGCATTCGCGGGCTGGTGCATACCGACCTCGCCTCGACCGAGAAGGCGCTGGCCGAACTCGGCCTGAATGCCGATGCCTAGAAAAATGCGCCGTCCCTTGCGAGGGACGGCGCCAATCGCGGAATTGGGCCTTAGTGGAAGATGATGCCGCCGCAGACGTTCAGCGCCTGACCGGTGATGAACGAGGCGTCGCTGGAAGCAAAGAAAGCAACCGCGCCGACGACATCGTCGGGATAGCCGAGACGACCCAGCGCCGTCTTGTCCTTCACGGCCTGCAAAGCCTTCTCGTCGCGATAATTGTTGCGGCCCATGTCGGTGTCGATGATCCCGGGGCAGACAGCGTTGACGGTGATTCCGTCCTTGGCCACTTCCTGCGCGAGGATGTGGGTGAAGCCGATGACGGCCGCCTTGGACGAGCAATAATGCGCCTGCATCGGGGCGCCGCGCTTGCCGCCGATCGAGGCGATGTTGACGATGCGGCCCCGGCCTGCTTCTCGGAACTGGGCGAGCAGCGCCTTGCACACCAGGAACGTGCCCTTGGTGTTGACGTCATACATGCGATCCCATTCATCGGGCTCGATGTCGTCGACCAGCGCCAGCGACAGGACGCCGGCATTGTTGACCAGGACGTCGATATGGCCGGCGATTGCCTTGGCTTCGGCGACAAAGGTCTTGACCGACTCCGGGTTGCTGACGTCGCCAAAGACGATGTCGCAACGGCCACCCGCCTCGCGGATCAGCGCCTGGGCCTCCTTGAGGTCGGTTTCCTGACGCGGAATGTCCATCGCCACGACATGGTAGCCCTCGGCTGCGAAACGCTGCGCGATGGCACGGCCGATGCCACGCGAGGAGCCGGTGACGAGCACAGCCTGGCCTTCGCCTCTCTTGGGGATCACGATCGTCTTCCTTCTTGAAAAATGGTCGAACGGGGGAGCGCGGTCACGGTGGAGATGCCGCGACGCTTCGGACAAGGCAGCCCGGTGCAGGCAGCAGGGGGTGCTGCCTGACGTCTGCAAGGCGGAGACAGGCGCCATTACGAGGATGGCGTCTGTCAGGATTTCTGGATCAGGCGCGACCGTGGCTGGCGCGCGAACGACGGGCGAGCGAGTCGACGATAACCGCGATGGCGAGAACGCCGCCGGTGATCATGTAGCGAAGCGACGACGACAGATCGAGCAAGGTCAGGCCACTCGAAATCGACTGGATGACGATGATGCCAAGCAGCGCGGAATAGGCGCTGCCGCGTCCACCGAAAAGGCTGGTGCCGCCGATAACCGCCGCGGCGATCGCGTTCAGGTTGACGTCTCCAGTGCCGGCCTGCTGGCTGGACGAGGCAAGACGCGATGCCGCCATCACGCCGCCGAAGGCCGCCAGCGTTGAACAGAGGACGAACGCGCTGGTGTAGATGGCGCGGACGTTGATACCGGCGCGCCGTGCCGCCTCGCGATTGCCGCCGACAGCGAACATCGACCTGCCCCAACGCGTGCGGGTCAGCGCATATTGCATCGCCAGCACGAGGCCGACGAACAGGCCGAACATCCACGGCACGCCGCGACCCTGGTTGAGATAGGCGACGACCAGCTCGGCCACGATGGTGACCGCCGCGGCGCGGGCTATGATGCCGCCCGAGGACTGCGCCGAAAGGCCAGCCGCCCGCCGGCGCGCTGCCGTCCGATAGCCGGTGTAGAGCATGACGATGCCCGGCACGGCGGCGAAGATGACGGAAACGATCGCCGGCATCACCATCAACTGGCCGAAGCGCACCAGCGGCGAGCCATAGGGCAGATTGATCGAGCCGCTCGATCCGAGCAGATAAAGCTGCAAACCAAGGAAGGTCAGGAGACCGGCCAGCGTCGCCACGAAGCTCGGCATGCCGAAGCGATTGTAGAGCTGGGCGTAGAGGAAGCCGATCGCCGCGCCCGCAAGCACGGCCGCCAGAATGGCGAATCCGGCAGGAACACCCTGATTGACCCAGAGAACGCCGAGGATGGCCGAAGCGACGCCGCTGACGGATCCGACCGAAAGGTCGATCTCGCCGACCATCAGCATGCAGACGATGCCGAGCGAGATGATGCCAACCGTCGAGGAATCGAACAGCAGGTTGACGAGGTTGTTCGGCGACAGGAACACCGGGTTCAGGATCGAGAACACCGTCCAGATGATCACCAGGCCGACAATGACCGGCAGCATGCCGAGGTCACCGGAGCGGATGCGGTCGAGGAAGGCACGAATGGTATCGCCGATACCGGCGGAATGCGCGACGCGCTCATCACGGCGGTCGAGGGTCGGCTGCGCGGCGGGAGTACCGGGTTTGCTGTTGTTTGTCATTGGCCGGACTCCGAAAGATGGGCGGCCTGGGCTTGCCGTCTGCCGGCGCGCCTGGAAACCGAATTGTTCGATGCGCCCGTAATGGCGCTCACCAGGGCCTCGTTCGAGGCATCCGGCGGGAACTCGCCATTATTGCGGCCAAGACGCAGCACGACGACGCGGTCGGCAACGGCGCGGACGTCTTCCATGTTGTGGCTGATCATCACGACCGCGAGGCCACGCTCGCGCACGCGTTCGATCAGGTCGAGGACTTCAGCCGTCTGCGCAACGCCGAGCGCTGCGGTCGGCTCATCGAGCAGGATCAGCTTGGGATTGAGCAACAGCGAGCGCGCGATGGCGACCGTCTGGCGCTGTCCGCCCGAAAGCGAGGCAACGGCGACGCGAACGCTGGGAATGCGGGCCGAAAGCTCATTCAGCAGCGTCCAGGAGCGCGTTTCCATCGCCACCTCGTCCATCTGCAGCGGATTGAGCTCCTTGCCGAGGAAAATGTTAGCGACGACGTCGAGGTTTTCGCAAAGGGCGAGATCCTGGAACACGGTCGCGATGCCGAGCGACAAAGCGGCACTTGGATCGTTCAGCGTGACCGTCTCGCCCTGAAAGCGGATGGTGCCGGAACTGGGCTGATGCACGCCGGACAGGATCTTGACCAGCGTCGACTTGCCGGCGCCGTTGTCGCCGACCAGCGCCACCACTTCGCCCGCGTGAACGTCGAGATCGATATCGGTCAACGCCGAGACGGCGCCGAAATGCTTGGAGATGCCCCGGAGGCTGAGTACCGGCTGGCCGGTCGCAGGAGCGCCTTCTGTGTTTGTCATGCCTTGGCAAGCCTCTACAGGATACGGATACGCGTAGAAAAGTCCGCCCGGCCTCGAAAGAGGCCGGGCGGTTCGGCTTAGTTGGTGATGCCGAGGGCCTTGCAGCCGTCGACATAACGATCGACGCACAGCGTTGCCGCCGGCGTGATGTTCTTGTCGATGATCTCAGCCTTCAGGTTCTTCGCGGTGACGACAGCCGGGGTGAACAGCTGCGACGGCGTGTTGTAGAGTTCCATCTCGGCCTTCGGCGTCTCGCCCTTGAGGAGCTGCATGACGACGTTGGCAGCGGCAGCCGCCACGATCTCGCTCGGCTTGGAGATCGTGTTGAACTGGTCGCCGGCGATGATCAGCTGCAGCGCAGCGATGGTCGCGTCATTACCGGTAACGGGCGGAACGGGGTCAACGCCGGCAGCCTTGAGGGCTGCGATCGCGCCGCCGCCGGTGCCGTCGTTGGCGGCAACGACGCCGACGATCTTGTCGCCGAAGCGCGTTACCTGGCCGCTAGCCCATTCCTGAGCCTTGGCAGGGGTCCAATCCGGGGTGTCGTATTCGGCCAGGATCTTGTAGCCGCTATTGTCGAGACCGGCATGGATGCCCTTCTTGATCAGGCCGGCTGCCGCGTCGGTCGGCGAACCGTTGATCTGCAGCACGCCACCGGCTTCCGGCGAAATATTGCGGGCCTTCAGCTCTTCGACTAGCGAATCCGCAATGGCCTTGCCGATGCCTTCATTGTTGAAGGAAACGTAGAAGTCGGCCTTGGCATCCGGGATCGGACGGTCATAGGCGACGACCTTGATGCCCTGGCTCTGTGCGAGCTGGACGAGCGAGGCGGCCGCGGCCGAGTCGACCGGATCCAGCACGATCGCCTTGGCGCCCTGCGAGATGACCGAGTTGAACTGCTGCTGCTGGCGCGTCGCGTCGGCGCCTGCGTTCAGGTAGATCACCTTGCAACCGGCGCAGAGCTTTTCCATCTCGGCCTTGAAGCCCGGATAGTCATGCTCTTCGTAGCGGGTCGAGCCCTGGTCGGGCATCAGGAACGCAACCGTGGCGTCCGTGACTTCAGCGGCCTGCGCCGAGACGGCAAGGCCGCCCAGCATCGAGGTCGCCAATGCCAGCGCGGCAACGCGTTTCCATGCAAATTTGGTCATTCCGTCTTCTCCCTTTGATAAATCACACTTATGCGAAGCTGTGGACCCAGCAATCGAACGATGCCCGCGGTCGGAGAACCCGATCTTGAGACCGTTCAGCGTCGATCCATTTCGGACCTAAGCCATTCGATTAGCTTGCCCAGCGCCTTCGTTCTTGTCGGAAGAGCCCGTTCGACCGGAGTCGACTTCTCCCTGCTCTTCCGCGGCTCTCAGGCGGCCTTGGCCACCCTTGAATTCTCCGCCAGCAAACTCCGGAAGCGCGAGGGTGGCATGCCCTTCTGCGCCAGGAACTGGCGGTTGAAATTGGAAAGATTGTTGAAGCCGACCGCGTAGCAGATCTCGGTGATCGGCTGCGCCCGGTCGCTCATGAGCAACTGGCAGGCCAGGTTGATCCGCAGCCGATTGACGAACTGCACCAGTGCCATGCCGGTATGGCGGCGGAAGCTGCGGGAAAACGCGCTCGGGCTCTGGCCGGCGATATTGGCGAGATCCGTCTCGCTGAATGGCTCGGTCAGATGTTCGCCGACATAGGCCAGCGCCCGGTTGATGCCGACCGACATGTAGCCGGACGGATCCGGCAGATAATGCGAACTGGCCAGCGGCCGCATGTCGTTCGACCGGCTCAGAATTCCCATCAGGCGGATGAAGAGTTCGATCCGGCGAATGCCCTGCGCCTCGATCATGTCCTGCATCAGCGGGGCTGCTTCGGCAACGGTCGCCGGCTGGAACAGTGCGCCGCGCCGGCTCATCTCCAGCACCCGATCGAAGGCCGCCAGCTCCGGCGCCACGCTCATCAGATTGCCGATGAATTCTTGCGAGAACAGCACCATGCGGCAGCGCAAAGGCACCGTCGCGCCTTCGGGCAGATCGCTGATCCAGTTGTGCGGAAGGTTCGGTCCTGTCAGGACCAGATTGCCGGGCTCGAACTCGCCAATATAGTCGCCCACGAAATAACGACCATGCGTCGCCACGACGTGATGCAGCTCGTATTCGGGATGGAAATGCCAGCGAACCGTACGAAACGGGTAGCCGTGCTCCCAAGCCTTATAGGATTCGCCACGTCGAATATCGACGACTTCCAGATCTGGCGTCATGGCGGACCTCCCCACCCAAAACCGCTCCATACCGATTCTTCGCCGGTATCGTAACGGAACTCCCAGCAGGCCAGCTTTTACGTGGTTCTCTGCTTGCCACTTACCGTAGGGATCAATGAAGGCCTGTGCTACCAAACCGGCATCATCTGACTGATACTTTTTTGACGCAAGCCCATCATCGAGCGCGGGCATTGCAGCATCGGGCAAAAAAAGGCCCGGGGCGACGTATCGACACCCCGGGCATAGAGTTCCAGCGGTCGAGCCTCAGGGCTCCGTCGCGACTACCCCGGTTTCGAGCGGGGCACCCTCGCGACGCAACGCCACGAAAACGACAATGGCCAGCATCGCGATCAGGGTCGCCGTCACCATCAGAACCGAGCCATGCGCACTGGCGAAGGCGACTCGGGCAGCTTCAGCGATCGCCTCTCCCTCCGTCCCGCCGATCCGGCGGGCGATCACCATGGCCTCGCCGATCGAAGCAGAGGCCGCTTCAAGATCGATGCCTGGACCGGCCGCTCCCGTAAAATTGGTCCGATAGATGGAGCTGAGCAGGACGCCGAAGAAGGTGATCCCGAGACCCGCGCCGAGTTCATAGCCTGTAGCTTCCAGCGATCCGGCCGCGCCCGCCTTCTCGACCGGCGCCGCGCCCATGATCGCGGCCGACGAAGCCAGCAGGCCAACGCCGAGCGCGAAGCCGAGCACGGCCAGAAGGCTGCCGATGATCACGACATCACCGCCAATGTCGGACTGGCTGATCCCGAAAAGTGACAGGGCGGCGGCGCCGAGGCCGATCGTGCCAAGCCAGCGCAGGCTAAAGCGCCCCGCCAGCTTGCCGGCAATCGGGCCGGCGATGGCGGACGCGATGACGAGCGGCATCATGAACAGGCCGGCCTGCAACGGCGTCCGACCATAGACGTATTGCAGCTCCTGCGCGAGCAGAAGTTCGAAACCGGCAAAGGACCCGGACACGACGAACGCTATCATCATGCCGACCGAAATGGCCGGTTTGCGGAACAGCGACAGGTCAAGCAACGGCTCGCTCGAGACGACCTGCAGCCGCGCGAACCAGGCGATCAGGCCGAGCCCTGCCACCAGTACGGCGAGATTCCAGACGGACAGGTCGGCCGCCTTGAAGCCGGTCTTGATCGCATAGACCGTGGTAATCAGGCCGGCGATCAGCAGCATGGCGTGGCCGATCTTCCAGCTCCCCTGGGCGGCCACGGGCCGGTTCGGAACCAGCACGAACACGATGGGCAGCACGACCAGCATGATCGGCACATTGATCAGGAACACCGATCCCCACCAGAAATGCTCGAGCAGGAGGCCGCCGACCAGCGGGCCGATCGCGGCGCCAGCCGAGCCGACCGTGGTCCAGACGCCCAGCGCCACGGCCCTCTCCTTCGGATCCTCGAAGGTTTGCCGGACGATGGCGAGAACGCTCGGCATGATCATTGAGGAGCCGAGCGCGAGAAAGGCGCGAGACAGAATCAGCATCATCGCGGTCGTCGAGAAGGCGGCACAGATCGACGCCGTTCCGAAGATGGTGAGGCCGGTCAACATCAGTCGGCGATGGCCGACGCGATCGCCGAGCGTGCCCATCGGCACGAGAAGACCGGCCATGATCAGCGGGTAGATGTCGATGATCCAAAGGATCTCCGTGCCCGACGCGCCGAGAGCGGCCGTCAGCGACGGGACAGCGATATGCAGGATCGTCATGTCGACGACAACGGGCAGGAACGCCAGGATCACGGCGGTCAGAACGAGCCAGCGGTTGCTGGGCGCGACAGTCATTTTCATCTCCATTCCCGCGCCAAGGGGGTTGCCGGCGGCGGGAACTCGGATTTATATCCGTCCAGACGGTATTAAAAGAGAAAAATCATGGGCAGAAGATCGACCATCGATCGGGAGGAATTGCTGGACGCGGCGGACAGGGTGATCGCCAGGGGCGGCGTCATCAGCCTGACCATCGACGCCGTCGCTTCGGAGGCCGGCGTCAGCAAGGGCGGCGTCCTCTACAGCTTCGGCACCAAGGACGCCCTCATCAAGGCCATGCTGGACCGGGCCGGACGATCCTATGAGAGCCTGATCGACGACTATCTGGCGACCCATGAACGCGCCCCGCATTCGGATGCTTCGGCCCATATCAACGCCAGCCATCGCGAGGACCAATTGGCCGCGATCCGCGCCAGCGCCCTCCTCGCCACTCTCGTGCAGTCGCCCGGCTATCGACGCGAGATTCAGGGCTCCTATCAGGAATTGTTCGGCAAGCTCGACACGAAGACCGAGGCCGGGCGGCGAGCGCTGACGGCTGTCCTTGCAGCGGAGGGCGCGTTCCTGCTGCGCGGCCTCGGCCTGGCCCAGTTCGAGGCCGACGAATGGGATGCCATTTTCGCCGACATCAGGGCGATCGTGCCGCGATAGTCCGCAACGTCCGCGAACGGTCCGGACCATGCAGGAATGAAGCACCCGGCCGCACGACGGCGGGGCGCTCCCTTGGCTCAGTCGAAGAAGCCCGCATCCTCTTCGCGCAGATACTGCTTGCCAGCCTTGGCATCGATATCGACGCCGAGGCCGGGCGCTTCCAGCACATCCACCATGCTGTCCCTGACGATCTGCTTGGGCAGGCCGATGACGATCTCGTCCCAGAACGGCTCCGACGCGCTCGGATATTCGAAGGCGATGTAGTTTGCCGGCAAAGTGGCGCAGACATTGATCAGCGCGCCGAGGCCGAGCAGGCCGTTGGCGGTGCCGTGCGGCGCCATCAGGATCGAGTGCATGTAGGCGTGTTCGGTGATCCATTTGAGCTCGGCGATGCCGCCGACATCGGCGGGATCCGGCCCGATGACGCGGACGGCCTGCGTCTCGATCAGCTCCTTGAAGTTATGGCGCAGATAGATCTGCTCACCGGTGTGGATCGGCGTCGACGTCGACGTGGTGAGCTCGCGATAGGCCTGCGGATTGACCCAGGGCACATAGTCGCCGGTGAGCATGTCCTCGAGCCACATCAGATTGTACTTCTCCACCGCCTGGGCGAAGCGGATGGCGTCCGGCAACATCCAGCCCGGCCCGCAATCGAGCGCCAGACTGACCTTGTCGCCCAGTACTTCCTTCATGGCGGCGACACAATCGAGCATGTGGTTGAAGCCACGCTCGCTGATGACGCCCTGGTCCATCGCGCCGTGATAGTGCTTGGGCTGGGCAACGCCGTAGTGAAAGCCTTCGACGCTGTGTTTCATGTTGGAATGGAAGCTGATGCCCTGCTTCACCATGAAGAACTTTTCGGGCCGTTCCATCATCCATTTGACGTCGGCAGCGTAGTCTTCAGGATTGTCGCCGCTGCGCTTGCGGCGGATCGAACCGTTATAGACGCGAACCTTGTCGCGCACCTTGCCGCCAAGCAGCTTGTAGACCGGGACGTTGGCGGCCTTGCCGGCGATATCCCAAAGCGCGTGCTCGATGGCGCTGACCGCCGCTCCATAGGGCTTGAACGAACCACGCTGGCGGATGCGCAGCATGACGCGCTCGACGTCGGTCGGATCCTCGCCGATCAGCGCCTCGCGAAAATGCAGGATGAACGGCTTCAAATAGGGCTTGGTGAACTCCACCTCGCCGAGGCCGTACAGCCCCTCGTCGGTGACGATGCGGACGATCGGATGCTTGCCGATAACGGCGCAACGCAGGTCGGTGATCTTCATAGCTATCCCCTTCGGTGCCCTTGCGGGCGACGATGTTCAAGGACGATCGAAGGCGATCAGTCGTGCGGGACGCGATCGAAGCCGACGCGCAGGCGATTCCATTCCGACGTGTCGCCAAAGTAGGTGGCGCCGTCGCGCAGGTGCTCGCGGATGACCTCTTCGTTGAGATCGACGCCGAGGCCGGGCCCATCGGGAACCGTGACATAGCCGCCGGACATGTAGTCGTCGGCCAGCCCGGTCACGAGATTGGGCCAATAGTCCTGATCGAGTCCGTGGTGTTCGACGGCGACGAGGCTGGAGATCGCCGCGCCCAGATGGACATTGGCCATGAAGCCGATCGGCGTACAGCAGGCGTGCAGAGCCGTCGGAATGCCGTAGCGCTCGGCATGGTCGGCAATCTTCTTGGTTTCAGTCAAGCCGCCCGAACTCAGCATGTCCGGATGGATGATGTCGAAGGCGCGCGTCTCGATCGCCTCCTGGAAACCCTCCCAGAGATAAAGGTCCTCGCCGGCCGCCACCGGCGTCAGCAGCGCGTCGGCGACCTTCTTGTGGTTGGCGATATCGGTCCAGGGCAGCGGGTCCTCGACCCAGGCCAGATTGTAAGGCTCCAGCGCGTGACCGATGCGGATCGCCTCGTCGGCGGTGACAAATCCTTCGCCAAAATGGTCGGTGCAGAGCGAGATCTCGTCGCCGACAGCGTCGCGCACCGCGGCGGTGATCTCGGCTGCCAGTTCGATGCCGCGCTCGCTGATGCGCGCGCCCGGCCCGCGCCCCGGAACGTACCACTGCTTGTATTGCGGATATTCAAACTGGGTCTTCGTGCCGATCAACGCGCCGGGCGTCTCTTCGAACAGCCGTCCCGGCAGGTCGAACTTGATGAAGGTCAGGCCTAGCGCCGCGCGCTGCTTGACGATCTCGACATAGCCTTCCGGCGTCGCCGTCTTCGGCGCCGGCGTATCACCATAGATGCGGACGCGGTCGCGGAACTTGCCGCCAAGCAGCTGATAGCAGGGCACGCCATAGGCCTTGCCGACCAGATCCATTAGCGCGATCTCGATACCGCAGACGCCGCCGGCCTCGCGGCTGTCGCCGCCAAAGGTTTTGATCGACTTGAACAGATATTCGACGTTGCAGGGATTCTGGCCGACGAGGAGATGCTTCAGCCGAAGGGCGGTATCGGGATGGGCGCCGTCGCGCACCTCGCCGAGGCCATAGATGCCCTGGTTCGTATCGATCCGGACGATCGGATAGTAGCCGGCCCCGACCACCGTCGCGACGCGGATATCCGTGATCCGCAACGCGCTCGGATGCGAACTCATCCGGACATTGTTCTCGATCGTCTGGGCAGCGCCTTCGTCCAAAGCCGTCATCACAGGGTCCTCCCGACCAGCGTGTTTGTTAGTTGTTATTTTTGTTGCTACTATTACCAAACAAGGAGCGCAATATGTTTTGTAAAAATTGCTTCCGGATTGACAACCCTGGACCGCCGTAGTCAAAGGCGCCTCACACCAATCAATGGGCCCGCAATGTCATCGCGCGTAACCATCCAGGACGTGGCCGATCGGCTTGGCCTGTCGAAGTTCTCGGTCTCCCGGGCGCTCTCAGGCAAGCCGGGGGTCGCGGAGACCACGCGCAGCCGCGTGATCCAGGCCGCCCGAGCCATGGGTTATCAGGGCCATGCGGAGATGACCCATGCGGTGGGCCAGATCCTCTTCGTGCGCAGCGAGATCGATCCGGTTTCGAGCGAGCTCTGGCTCAACATCATGCATGGCGCCGAGGCCGAGGCTGAGCGGCTGGGCTATTCCGTCATTCCTCGTCAGGCCCGCTATCTAAGCGCCACGGCGCATCTCGATCCTTCGGTGGTCGGGCTGATTCTGGCGGTGCCACGGCCGGCCGATATCGCCGACATCGCTTCGCGCAGCGGCGTGCCGGTCGTCTGTGCGAGCTATGTCGAACCGCTGGTCCGGTTCGACCATGTCGTTGGAGCCGACTGGGAAAGCGGCGTCGCCGTGGCGCGCATGCTGACTGGATTGGGTCATCGCCATGCCGTCTATGTCCATGGCAGCAGCCTGCCTCTCGGCCGGCATGAGCGGTTCCGCGGCTTCCGGGATGGCATGCTGGAGACCCCCGGCGCCGTCGTTGAAGACCTGATCTATGACGAGGCGACAGGCTTCCGCCGCCCGTTCCTCGCCTATCTGCGCCAAGGCGGAACGCCCACGGCGCTGTTCTGCGGCCATGACGGCATTGCCGTCAGCGCCGTCTCGGAACTGCTGCAGATGGGCCTGCGGATCCCCGACGATGTGTCGATCGTCGGCTATAGCGACTTCGCCTGCGCCACGCAGATTTCTCCGCATCTGACGACGGTCCGCACCCCGCAGGTCGAGATGGGCGCCGCAATGGTGCGCTGTATCGCCGACCGCCTCGCCATGCCTGAAAACCGTTCGAAAGCGCCCGTCCGCATGGCGCTGGCAGCCGAGATCGTCCGCCGCGCTTCGACCGGTCCGGTAGGCAATCCGCCTTGGCAGAAACTGATATCGTCCCTCTCCACCGCCGCCTGAACAGTCGTCGCCGCTGTCCCAAATCTGAACTTCGACCATTTGCATTTTAATGCTACCGATAGGGTCGGGAGGAAGTTGGCATGGCGCAGCCCGCGATCAAGAACGGCGTGCCGGTCATTGACCGCACCTTCGACCTGCTCGATCTGCTGGAACGATCGCCGGACGGACTCGCGCCGCGCTCGCTCGTCGACGAACTCGACGTCCCGCGAAGCACCGTCTACCGCATCTTGAATTCGCTGCTCGCACGCCGGATCGTCCGTCGCACGGCCATTGGGAATTATGTGCTGGGACAGAGGCTTGTGTCCCTCGCCGCCCGCGTGCCCAACGATGTCGGCGCAGCGGACCTCGCCCAGATCGCCACGCCGATCATGCAGAAGCTCTGCGATGAAACGGGCGAACCGAACAAGCTTTCCGTCCGCGATGGTGACCAGGCCAATGTGATCGCCGCCACGGTCGCCGGCCCGAAATCCAGCTTCGCGCCGTCGATCACCTCGCGCTATCCGCTCCACGCGGGCGCCGCCAGCAAGATGATCATGGCCCACATGGCGGCCGACGACCTTGCCCGCCATCTGAGCGTCCCGCTGATCCGCTACACGCCGCGCACGGTCACCGATCCGAAGCACCTCGCCCGCGAGTTGGCGCAGGTCAAGAAGCTCGGCTTTGCCGTCGATCTCGGCGAGCACAATGCCCGCGTGCACGCGATCGCCGTCCCTGTGTTCGACATGGGCGGGCGGTTTCTCGCAGCCCTTAGCATCCCCTTCCTCGCCGACAGGGACCAGGCTTTTCGGGAGCGCCTGCATCGGGCGCTGGCCGGCGCCGCGCTCGAGATCGGCCGCAGAATGCCACGTTCCTGACGCCCTCGCCGTCGCGCCGGCGACGGCCTCGAGTGCCGCTCCGTAATTGCTGCAAGTGCGAACCTAACAAGCTAACTTCAACCGCAATGCGTTGCGGTTTATGATGTTGACAGGGCTCGAGCATCGACGCTAGCGTCCCCTCCGTATCCGGAAGAGATCGAACCAGGATCCGCCGCCGAACACGTCAGAGGGAGGATATTCCATGACCAGCCTGCTGGACCGTGGGGGGGTGGGCTTGCGCCCGCATCGCCGAAAATTCCTGAACCGCTCCGTCGCTGCCCGCACCGTCGCGGCTCTCCTGGCGACAACGATGATCACCGGCTCGACGGCGAGCTTCGCCGCCAATGTCGATCTTTCCAAATGGTCGCCCGAATACATCAAGTCGATCGCCGGAACGGCGGAAGTCGACACGGCCGCCGACTGCGCCAAGGTCGTGCCCCGCGACTACAAGGGTCGCCTCACCTACTGGTGGGTTGGCCCGACCCAGGCGCAGCCCGAAATCGACCACAAGATGAACGCCGAGTTCTGGGCCGCCTGGAAGGAGGCCTATCCGAACATCGAGACCGACGCGCAGAACCTCGACTACAACGACATGCTCAACAAGGTGCGCACCGCCGCCCTCGGCAATGCCGCGCCGATGGTCGCCAAATTCCCCATTCTCTGGGGTGTCGAGTTCGCCGCCAAGGGCCAGTTGCAGGAACTGAAGCCGGAGGACGTCGGCTACGAGACCAGCGATTTCTGGCCGGGCGCCATGAAGTCCGTCACCTATGAAGGCAAGACTTACGGCATCCCGACCAACAACGAGACCATGGCCTTCATCTGGAACGCCAAGATATTCGCCGATGCGGGTCTGGATCCGGAAAAGCCGCCGGCGACATGGGATGACGTCGTCAAGTATTCGAAGCAGATCAAGGACAAGCTCGGCGTCAATGGCTATGGCCTTGTCGCACGCCAGAACGCCGGCAATACGCCGTTCCGCTACATGCCGCAGCTCTGGTCCTATGGCGGCGGCGTGCTCGACGAGACCTCCGACACGCCTGCCTACAAGACCGTCGAGCTGAATAATGCCGGTTCCAAGGCCGCGCTGCAGGCGGCTTACGACATGTATGTGCGCGACAAATCGGTGCCGGCCTCGGCTCTGACCAACACCCAGAACGAGAACCAGAACCCGTTCATCGCCGGCCAGCTGGCGATGATGATCGCCCACCCGGCCGAGTATGCGAAAATGGTCGATCTGGCCAGCAAGGCGACCGGCGCCGACAAGGAGAAGGCCGACGCGGTTGTGGCCAACATGCGCTACGGCCTGCTTCCGAGCGGCCCGGCGCGGCGCGCCGTGGTGTTCGGCGGTTCGAACGTGCACATCTTCGCACCCGAACTGGTGGATGGCGGCCTCGACGAAAAGGCAGCCAAGGCCTTCGTCTGCTTCTCGACCGGTCCGGAATGGTCGACCAAGCTCGCCTGGGTGGGCTCCAACCCCGGCCATCTCGACGGCTTCACCACCAAGTGGATGAAGGAACGCCTCGACACGATCAAGTTCCTCGACGTGACGACAAGCATGCTGCCGAGCGGCATCCCCTTCCCGGTCATTCCGGAACAGGCGGAACTGATGAACATCATCGTCCCGGACATGCTGCAGAACGCGCTGACTGGCAAGATGACCGTCGACCAGGCCGCCGATGACGCGGCCAAGAAGGTCCAGGACCTGCTCGACGGAATGTAGCCTTCTCCCGATACGACGATCGACCGCCGCCAGGCGGTCGATCTCCAGATCCCCCGAGAGGTACCGGATGACGATCGACGTCGCTCATCAAGGCGGAGCTATGCCCGCACCGCGCCTGCGCCGCAAACCCAACGTCTTCCAGCGCATCGTCCGCCACTGGAACGACTACACCTATATCGCGCCAGCCCTCCTTGTGATGCTGTTGGTGATCGCCTTCCCGATCTACTACACGATCGAACTGAGCTTCTTCAAAACTCCCGCCAATCTTTCGATGGACAAGAAGATATTCGTCGGTCTGGATAATTACTGGGCGATCCTGACATCGAGAAGCTTCTGGGACGTCACCTACAACACGCTGATCTGGACCGTATTCTCGACCTTCTTCGCCTTCGTGCTCGGCCTCGGCGCTGCGCTGGCGCTCAATCGCGAATTTCTGGGGCGCGGCATACTGCGGGCGCTGCTGCTGATCCCCTATGTGATCAGCGCTGTTGCCGCCTCCTATGTCTGGAAGTGGCTTTATCATTCCGATTTCGGTGTGATCGGCGCGCTCTCGGTGCAGTTCGGCTTCACTGACCGGCCGATCAACTTCCTCGACAACATCTATACGGCGCTGCCGGCAATCATCGTCGTCAATATCTGGAAGGAATTCTCCTTCGCGATGATCATGCTGCTGGCCGGCCTGCAGACGGTGCCTGACCAGTTGCTGCGCGCCGCCCAGGTCGATGGCGCCAACGCCTGGCAGCGTTTCTGGCACATCACCATGCCCCATCTGAAGGGCGTCTCGATGGTGACGATCCTGCTGCTCGTCGTCACCAATCTGAACTCCTTCATCATCCCCTGGATCATGACGGGCGGCGGCCCGGCCGGCGCTACCGACATCTGGATCACGCAGATCTACCAGATGGCCTTCGGCCGAATCCGCTTCGGCATGGCATCCGCCTATTCGGTCATCCTGTTCATCGTGATGATGTTGCTTGGCTATTTCTACGTGAAGGCCCTGACCCGCGGCGATGAGGCGAAAGTCGGATGAGCACGCAAACCGCAACCCCTCCCCCTCGTTTCGGGCCCGCCATTCCGCGCAAGCGTTCGAAGAAGCGCATAGGCGGGTGGCGCTGGGCCGGCCGGGGCATCCTCGCCTTCCTGCTGCTGTTCACCGCGCTGCCGATGGCGTGGATGATCATCACCTCGCTGAAGTCGCAGCTGGCGGCGCTGCAATATCCGCCGCAATGGTGGCCCGAAGAAGTTACGTTCCAGAACTATATCCAGCTTCTCTCACCCAACAATGAAGTGGGCCAGGAGTTCCTGCAGTATTTCTGGAACAGTTTTTACGTCTCGATCCTGTCGACCATCCTCGGCGTCGCCGTCGCCGTTCCGGCCGCCTATGCCTTCTCGCGCTTCCGCTTTCCGGGCCGGCAATTCCTGTTCTTCTCGGTTTTGCTGCGCAACATGTTCCCAGCGGTCGTCTTCCTTATGCCGCTGTTTCTGCTGATGAAATGGCTTGGGCTGGTGAACACGCACGGTTCGCTGATCCTGACCTACCTGACCTTCGGCCTGCCGTTGTCGATCTGGCTGCTCAAGGGATTCTACGACAACATTCCCGTGCAGCTGGAGCAGGCGGCCCGCATCGACGGCGCGACGCGCTTCCAGGCGTTCTTCTACATCGTCATGCCGTTGTCCTCGCCCGGCATCATCGCCACCGGGATCTACGCTTTCATCATGGCGTGGAACGAATACGTCTATGCGCTGACCTTCATGAACTCGAAGGACAAGCTGACCCTGCCCGTCGGCCTGCAGCGCTTCTTTGCCGAATACGCCACCAACTGGCCCGGCCTGATGGCCGCGTCTTTCATCATGAGCGTGCCCGTCGTCGTGCTGTTCCTGGTGCTGCAAAAGTATTTCGTCCGAGCGCTCACCGAAGGCGCGGTCAAGTCCTGATCGCGTCTTCCCATGGCGCAGGCCTTTGAGACACCAAGAGGAATTTCCGATGGCTGAAGTCGTTCTCAACCAAGTCGTCAAGACATACGGCAATGTCTACGCGGTCAACCATGTCTCTCTGACCGTCGCCGACGGAGAATTCGTGGCGCTTGTCGGCCCTTCCGGCTGCGGCAAGACTACGACGCTGAACCTGATTGCCGGACTGATCGAGATGTCCGGCGGCGATATCCATATCGGCGACCGGCTGGTCAACGACCTCGACCCGAAGGACCGGGACATCGCCATGGTGTTCCAGAATTACGCGCTCTATCCGAACAAGACAGTATTCAAGAACCTCGCCTTCCCGCTGCAGATGCGAAAGCTGTCCAAGTCCGACATCGAGGCAAAGGTGCTGTCGGCCGCCAAGGTGCTCGACATCACCCATCTGCTTGAGCGCAAGCCGCGCGAGCTTTCCGGCGGCCAGCAACAACGCGTGGCGCTCGGCCGCGCCCTCGTGCGTGATCCTCGCGTGTTCCTGATGGACGAGCCGCTCTCCAACCTCGACGCCAAGCTGCGCGTGCAGATGCGAACCGAGCTGAAGCGCTTCCACCAGGACCTGCAGGCGACCGTCGTCTACGTCACGCACGACCAGCTTGAGGCCGTCACCATGGCCGACAAGATGGCGGTGATGAATGGCGGCTTCCTGCAGCAATACGACTCGCCCAAGAACGTCTTCGACAATCCGGTGAACATGTTCGTCGCGAGCTTCGTCGGCAGTCCGGCAATGAGTCTGGTGCCCCTTGAAGTCGTCACCCACGGCACGGACGTCGCGCTGAGAAGCCCCGAAGGCTGGCAACTGCCGCTCTCGGCCGCCAATGCGAGAAAAGCGCTGACATCGACGACAGCCAAGGTGGTGCTCGGCGCCCGCCACTCGACGGTGAAACTGCACACGACGCAGACGCCGGGCACCGTGCCGGGCGTCATCTATACGGTCGAGCCAACCGGCGACATTACCTTCGTCCAGGTCTTCCTCGGCGCTTCGGTTGTCATCGTCAGTCTCGACCCCAGCGTCATCGTCGAGCCGGACCAGAAGGTCTGGATCGAATTCGACCAGGACAAAATTCACTTGTTCGACGGCGCCACCGAAATGGCGCTGGCCGCCGCCTGAAACCCTTTTCCGTCCACCGCCAGAAAGCTTCCGGAATGAAAATCACGAGCGTGCGCACCGCCGTCATTGACGGTAATTTTCCCTGGGTGCTGGTCCGAATTGAAACCGACAAGGGCGTCACCGGGCTTGGCGAGGCCTATTGGGGCGCCGGCGTCGCCGAACTGGTGCATCGCGCCGCGCCCTACATCATCGGCCAGGACCCGACCAACATCGCCAAGCTGATGTTCATCATCGACCGCGTGCTTTCCGGCGAAGGTGCGCAAGGCGGCGCGACCGTTACCGCCATGTCGGGCATCGAGATCGCGCTCTGGGACCTGATGGGGCGCGCTCATGAACTGCCGATCTCGACCTTCTTCGGCGGCCGCTTCCGCGAGAAGATCCGCATCTATGCCGATTGCCACGAGGGCGACACGCCCGATCCGGCCGAATATGCCCGCCGCGCCAAGGAAGTCGTCGCCGATGGCTTCACGGCGATCAAGTTCGACCTCGACAACGAGAACCCCTACACGCTCGACGTCACCGACGATGATTATCCGAGCCGGCAGTGGGTCGAGCCCTACAACCGCGTCATCGGCTCGCAGGAACTGACCTGGATGGTCAGTGTCGCCACCGCCGTGCGCGAAGCGGTCGGCCCCGAAATCATGGTGGCGATGGACGCGCACTGGAAGTTCGGCGTCAACGACGCGATCAAGCTGGCGCAGGCGCTGGAGCCGCTCGACCTGATCTGGCTGGAAGACCCGACGCCGCCGCACAACATCGACGCGCTGGTGCAGGTCACCCGCTCGACCAAGACGCCGATCCTGACCGGCGAGAGCCTCTACACCAAATGGGGCTATCGAGACCTGATCGAGAAGCAGGCGGCGCGCATCATCTCGCCCGATATCCCGAAGATGGGCGGATTGCTCGAGTTCAAGAAGGTCGCCGACCATGCCGACATGTATTACATCGCCATGGCGCCGCATAACGTCGCCAGCCCGATCGGCACGGTTGCCTGCGGCCATGTCTGCGCGGCGATCAACAACTTCCTCGTGATGGAATACCACGCCCATGACGTCGACTGGTGGGGCGACCTGGTCGAAGGCGGCAGCCCGCTCGTCGACGGCTTCATCCCGCTCAACAACAAGCCGGGCCACGGCCTGACGCTGAACGAGGACGTCGCCAAGGCGCATCTCAAGAAGGGCTCCAGCTATTTCGGCGAGACACCCTACGCCTGAGCCTCTCGAACCGGTTCCACAAAGGGCGCCACCGGTAGCGGGGCGCCATCGCCTGATCACGCGATGACGGCGGCAGAAATCCGCCAGGGGAGACGACCATGACGACGAATGCGGACATCAAGGACATCAAGCGGCCGCCCAAGGCGCAGATCGAAGCGCTGAAGAAGATCGGCGCGGCGACCGTCGCCGGCACGCTCGGCCATATGGGCATCCGCAACCCGCACATGACCGGGCCTGTCAGTTGGCACAAGGGCCGCGTCATGGTCGGCCCGGCGCTGACGCTGCAATTCATGCCGAAGCGCGAGGATCTCTATGGCGACGGCGAATATGCCGACCCGGAAAAGCAGCTGCACCGGCACGTGCTCTACAAGACCCAGCCGGGCGACGTGGTGGTGGTCGACTCGCGCGGCGACATGACCGCCGGTGTGTTCGGCGAGATGATGATGACCTATTTCAAGGGCCGTGGCGGTGCCGGCCTCGTCATCGACGGCTGCATCCGCGATTATCCCGGCCAGATCGAACTCGACATGCCGATGTGGATCCGCGGCCTTACGCCCAACTTCCACACCCAGACCGGGCTGATGCCGATGGACTACAACATCCCGATCGCCTGCGGCGGCGTGACGGTGATCCCCGGCGACATCATCGTCGCCGATGATGACGGCGCGGTGGTGCTGCCGGCGGCGCTGGCGGAGGAAGTGATCGCCACGGCGTCCGAGCATCACGAATGGGAGGAATTCTCCAAGATCAAGCTGCTCGAAGGCGGCGCGCTGCAGCGTTACTACCCGCTGCACGCCGACGCGCAGGACGAATATCTGGCCTGGCGCAAGCTCAACCCGATCAAGGGCTGAGCCAGCAGTTTCAACAAAAGCCGGCCGTGGCGAACCCGTCGCGGCCGGCTTTGCCATGCCGTCTTGCGCGCATCCGAAAGTCCGTCACGAAACCGCAACAAAACAGGCTTAGGTGCGGCCGCAGGCTCGTCTCTGGGCCATCCCTCCGCCCTACCCGCATCCCGGATCGCCATGCAAACCGTCCTGAACAATTTCCAGATCGTCCTTCCGACCGAGATCATCCGGGGCAGCGTCGTTCTTGAAGACGGCCGCATCCAGGAAATCGACAGCGAGGCCAGTTCGGTATCGGGCGCCATCGATGGTGACGGTGACTTCCTGCTTCCCGGCCTGATCGACGTCCACACCGACAATCTGGAACGTCACTTCGCGCCGCGCCCGGCCGTCGCGTGGCCTTCGGCGATCGGCGCCGTGCTGGCCCATGACCGCGACATGTTCGGCGCCGGCATCACCACCGTCTACGACGCCATTTCGCTCGGCGATTACGACAGCGGCGGCGAGCGCCGCGCGATGATCGGCAAGAGCATAGAGAACCTCGACGCAGCGCGGGCGCATGGCCTGCTCAAGGCCGACCATTTCCTGCATTTCCGCTGCGAGGTATCCGACGCCGGCGCGCTCGACATCTTCGGACGTTATGCCGACCATCCGCGCCTCGGTCTGGTCAGCCTGATGGATCACACGCCCGGCCAAGGCCAGTGGAGCGATCTCGCGATCTATCGCGCCTTCCGCCGCAAGAAGAATGGCCGCGTTTGGACCGATGCCGAGTTCGACGCCTACATCGCCCAGCGCCGCGCCGACCGCGAAACCTATTCGACGCCGCAGCGCGCCGAGATCCGCCGACAGGCCGCCGCGCGTGGCATCCCGCTCGCCAGCCATGACGACACCACGCCGGACGAGGTCGATCGTGCCCGGCAGGAGGGCGTCGCAATCTCGGAATTCCCGACGACGCTGACAGCGGCCCAACAGGCACGCGCCAGAGACATGAAGATCGTCATGGGCGGACCGAACGTCGTGCTCGGCCGTTCGCATTCCGGCAATGTCAGCGCCGCCGAACTGGCGGTCCACGGCCTGCTCGACGCGCTCTCTTCCGACTACGTGCCGACCAGCCTGCTTGAGGCAGCCTTCGTGCTCGCCGGCAACGGCATGTCGCTGCCGCAGGCGCTCGCCACCGTGAGTGCGACCCCGGCCGACATGCTCGGCCTTACCGATCGCGGCCGGATCGAGCCGGGTCGGCGGGCCGATTTGCTGCGTGTCCGCCTCGTCGACGGCCACCCGGTGATCCGCTCGATCTGGCGCGCCGACGACATCCGGTTCTGAGTCTGACAAACAAAAAAACCCGACCTGTCGTGGACAGGCCGGGCTTCTTTGTCAGGGTGATGGCCCGGCAATGCCGGCCAAAGGCCTACCAGCGATGGTGGACGTGCGGCTTGACCAGCCGGTCGTAGATTTCTACGATCCGCGCGCGGTTTTCCGGCGAGATGCCGGCGAGGTTGCTCGCGGCGGCGTTGGACTGCGCCTGCGTCTCGTTGCGGGCGCCCGGGATCACCACCGAGACGGCCGGCTGCAGCAGGATCCAGCGCAGCGCGAAGGTCGACATCGCGACATCGGCCGGCAGCAGCGGACGCAGTTCGTCGACGGCCTGCAACGCGACGTCGAACGGCACGCCGGCAAAGGTCTCGCCGACATCGAACTGCTCGCCATGGCGGTTGAAGTTGCGGTGGTCGTCGGCCCGGAAAGCGGTGTCGCGGGTGATCTTGCCCGAGAGCAGGCCGGATGCCAGCGGCACGCGAACGATGACGCCGACATTCTTCTTGCTCGCCTCGGCGAAGAAGAGGTCATGCGGGCGCTGGCGGAAGATGTTGTAGATGATCTGGACGGTGGCGACGTTCGGATACTCGATCGCCTTCAGCGCCTCTTCGACCCGCTCGACCGAAACGCCGTAATTGCGGATCTTGCCCTTGGCGACGAGGCCGTCGAGCTCGCCGAAGAAATCGGGGCGATAATAGACGTCGGTCGGCGGGCAATGCAGTTGCACGAGGTCCAGCGTCTCGATCTGCAGGTTTTTCAGGCTGCGGTCGATGAAGGCCTCGATATTGGCGCCGGTATAGCCGTCCGCCACATGCGGGCTCAGCCGCCGGCCTGCCTTGCTGGCGACGAAGGGACGGTCACCACCGCGCGCCTTCAGCACTTCGGCGATGATCTTTTCCGAGCGGCCGTCGCCATAGACGTCGGCGGTGTCGATGAAGGTCACGCCGGCATCGAGGGCGGCGTTCAGGGCCTTCTTGCCGTCTTCCTCGCTGACGTCGCCCCAGGAACCGCCGATCTGCCAGGCGCCGAAGCCGATTTCCGAGATCTGTGCGCCGGTGCGCCCAAGCTGCCGCTTCTTCATGTCATGTTCTTTCTTTTCACGCGGCCAGACGGCCGTGTCGCGCGGCTTTCCGCGCGTGCTCCCGAATTCGTTCGTCTGGGGCCCGGCCGGGGGATATCCGCGATCGCGGCGACGGGGTCGCTCGGGACGCGGCGCGACGGCCGATCGACGCACGCGCTACCCTTGCGCGACTTGGCGCCGGAAGCAAATGCTATGCGGGGATCCCAACAAAAACAGGCCGGCATGAGCCGGCCTGCCAGAGTGTGACGCAGAATGTCGCCCGATCCAGAGACCGGGCGAGGAAGCGGTTACTTGTCGACCGGGAAGAACCAGAGATTGCGGTCGGTGTAGCCGAATTCCTTGATGATGGCGGACATGGTGCCATCGGCGCGGATTTCGGCCAGAGCGCGCGAGATGGCGCTGTTCAGATCGACGTCTTCCTTGCGAAGCGCGTAGCGGGCGTAGCCGTATTCTTCCGGAAGCGGCTTGTAGTCGGAAACCAGCTCCATGGCGGCATCCGGATGCTTCTTCAGGAACTGGCCCACCTTGATGTCGTCTTCCATACCGACGTCGAGACGGCCGGCGATGATGTCGGAGAACTCGGCCTCGTTGCTCGTGTAGAGCTTGAGTTCCTTGAGGTCGGTCCGCTTCTCGAGCAGGCCGTGATTGACAGAGCCGCGCAGCGTGCCGACGGTCTTGCCGGCGAAATCATCCCAGCTGTGGATGTTGAGCGGGTTGCCCTTTGCGACGGTGACGCCCGAGCCGTACCAGTAGGACGGGCCGGTGAAGGCCAGAACCTTCAGGCGCTTTTCGTTCTCATGCAGATTGTCGACGATGACGTCGCCGCGGTTCGAAAGCAGGGTCGGCACCATCGCGTCGAACGGGATCAGCGACCAGGTCACCTTCTCGATGCCGAGGCGCTTGGTGATCTCGCGGAAGATGCGGACGTCGGTGCCGTCATATTCCTTGGTCTTCTCGTCCTGGAACGTGTTCGGCGGATCGGCGGCGATCAGCAGGGTGATGCCGTCGGCGATGGCGCGCTTGTAGGAGCCGTCGCCGCCATCATAGGTGGCGTTGCCGACGCCGATGTCGCCGGCCCAGGCGGCGGATGCCGACATGACGCCGGCCACGACCGAAGCAAGAACAAAACTGGTCAGTTTCACTGGATAGTCCCCTCGTTGTTTTTGTTGAAGGCAAACGCTCTATCGACTGGCCGCGGCGCCCATTTCCCTGTTGCGCTCGAGGACAGATCGCAGAAAGTCCCGGGTCCGCTCCTGCTGCGGCGCGGAGAAAAGCTCGTGCGGCTTGCCGCTTTCGACGATCTTGCCGTCGGCCATGAAGACCACGCGGTCGGAGACGTCGCGGGCAAAACCCATCTCGTGGGTGACGACCACCATGGTCATGCCTTCGTCGGCCAAGGCCCGCATGACGCGGAGCACCTCGCCGACAAGTTCAGGATCGAGTGCCGAGGTGACCTCGTCGAACAGGATCGCCTTCGGCCGCATGGCGAGCGCACGGGCAATGGCGACGCGCTGCTGTTGGCCGCCGGAAAGCTCGTGCGGATAAGCCTGCGCCTTCATGGCGAGGCCGACCTTTTCCAGGAGGCCCAGCGCGATGTCCGTCGCCTCGCCGCGCGACCGTCCGAGCACGTGGATCGGCGCGACGGTGATGTTCTCCGTCACCGTCAGATGCGGGAACAGGTTGAAGGACTGGAACACCATGCCGACCTTGGCGCGGATCGCTTCGATCTGCTTCTCGCTGTCGACAATGAGCTTGCCGTCCCGCTCGTAGCGGTAGACCGGCTGGCCATCGATCGAGATCGTGCCGCTGCCGATATCTTCCATGTTGTTGATGCAGCGAAGCATCGTTGACTTGCCCGAACCCGATGGGCCGATGACGCAGACGACTTCCGCCTTGTCGACCGTCAGCGAGACGTCCTTCAGGACGTGGTGGGCGCCGAAGCTCTTGTTGATGCTCTCGAGGCGGATCATGACTTGGCGGTCCCTTCGACGGTGGCAACCGGGGCAATGTCGGACGCCACGACGACAGGGCGCCGCGCGCCGATCGCCATGCGCTTTTCCAGGTAGCGGACAAGCAAGGCCGCCGGATAGGAGAAGAACAGGTAGATCGCGCCGATGATCGTGAAGACGGTGAAATACTGGAAATTCGTCGACGAGATGATCTGTCCGGTGAAAATAAGCTCACGCACCGTTACGATTGATACCAGCGACGTATCCTTGAAAAGCGAGATGCAATAGTTGCCGAGCGGCGGGACGACGACGCGGATCGCCTGCGGCAGGATGATCAGGCGCAGCATCTTGCGGCGCGACATACCGAGCGCCTTGGCAGCCTCGACCTGGCCATGCGGAATGGCGACGATGCCGGCGCGATAGACCTCGGCGAGATAGGCCGAATAGTTGATCGACAGGCCGATGACGCCGGCCATGAAGGGATCGAAACGGATGCCGAAGGCCGGCAGCACGAAGTAGATGTAGAACAGCTGCAGCAGGCAGGGCGTGCCGCGCACGACCTCGATGTAGAATGACGCGGCGATGCGCAGAATTCGCGATCGACCGATCTTGGCCAACGCCAGCAAAAGCCCGAGCGGCAAGGCGATGAGCATGACGCAGAAAGTAAGCTGAAGGCTGATGGCGGCGCCGCGCATCAAATCCGGGAAATAATCCCAGAAGCCCTCGAAATTAAACAAGTCGATGAATGTCGTGAACACGGGACGCCTTCCCTGGGAGCAGATGCATGGGCTGCTCTACAGAAGAGCCGCTCCCGCAGTGCCTCCGTAGGAAACACTGCCAGATCCATGTTTAATGTTTTGCATTACGAAATAGTGTTCTGTAATTAAATGCTATGTTTGCTGAAGCGGAATGTCAACGACCGTCTTACAACTTGGCTGTCCTTGAGACGGGCGTTGTTGCGCAAGATCACTTCGCCACGGCCTGCCCGAAAATCAGTCAAAGCGCTTTGAAGGTAAGCATTCGGCTCGCCGGCGGCCTTCGGCCGAAGGCAGCCGTCACGGCAAGGCGAACGGGGACAGCGATATCGCCGTTGTCAGCGTTTCGCCGGGGGCAAGAACCACCATTCCCGTGTCGTTCCGGGTCTCTGCGAGATTGAACGCATCGGTGGAATGGCTGACCGGCTCTGCGCAAAAATGGGAAGCGCCGGGTGGCGTGTAGACCACGAGATGACGCAGCGGCGCATCGGCCGCCATGCTCAATCCCGCGCCAAGTTCCGGCCAGCGAAGGGTCGCCGCGCCGTCCCAGCCGGCAAAGGCAGTGTCCAGCGATGCCTCGCTGACGACCAGACGCGGCGCGCTGCCCCAAAGCTCGGAGGCCAGACCGAGACGCGTCGGCATCACCTCGTCATCGACATGCCAGACCGATTCGACCCGAGCTTCGAGCGTGGTTTCCGGCGTCGCCGGGAAAAACGGATGCAGCCCGAAGCCGTAGGGCATCGGCTCCACGCCTCGATTATGCGCCGTCAGCGTGACGCGCAGCCGATCCGGCAACAATTCGATCGCCTGCTCGATGGCATAGGGAAACGGCCAGGCGTCGCCGGCATGCTCATAGCGCAGGACGATCTGGCCCGGCCCGCGCGCGGCGACGGTCCACGGCCGCTGCCAGCCATGGCCATGCTCGACATGCGGCCCCGGCGTGTTGCGCGGCATCTGGATCTCGCGGCCGGCGAAGTTGAAACGCCCGTCGCGCAGGCGGTTGGAGAAAGGCGTCAGCGGAAAGCAACCGGCCTCCTCGTCGCCGTCATAGGGCAGCGACATCGGCCGGATCAGGTCGAGCCAGCGTCCGTCGGGATGACGCCACTGGCAGGCGGCGATGCGGCCGCCCAGTTCCGGCAGCAGGGTCAGGCGAAAGCGCTCCGTCTCCAGACCGGTGGTATCGACCCGGGTCACGGTCAAACGTCCGTCTGCGGTCGCAGGGTCCAGGCTTCGAGCGCCGAAGGACCACCGAGCGCGCGCGAAATCAGATCGGCATGGCGCACCAGTGGCTCGGCGATGGAGCCCACCGCCTCCAGCGGCAGCAATTGCTTCAGCGTCGTGACGCTGATGGCGCCGAGCGTCTGGCCGCCACGGCCGAACACCGCCGCCGCGACGCAGATGATGCCCTCATGGTCTTCCTCGTCGTCGATCGCGTAGTGACGCGCCGCGATCCGGTCGAGATCATCGCTGAGGGCCGCGATCGAGGTCAAAGATTTTGGCGTCCGCGCCGGATAGCCGACGCGCTCCAGCAGTTGCAACGCGCTCGGGCGCGGCATGGCGGCGAGCAACACCTTGCCGACGCCGGAGCAATGCGGCTGTTCGCGCCGGCCGAGCGCCGCATCGAAGCGGATCGCGCCCGGCGCATCGACGCGGCCGATCACCACCGCGAAGCCATCATCCATCATGGCGACGCGCGAGGTCATGCCGATCTCCTGCGTCAGGTCGCGCAGTACCGGCAGCGCCACTTCGGCAAGCCCGGTATTGGCGACGGCAAGATCGCCAAGTCGCAGCAGCGACAGGCCAAGGCGGTAGCGCCGTGTCATGCCTTCGCCGCTATCGGTCACGACGCCCCTCGCCCGCAGCGTCGCCAGGATCGCGTAAGCCGCCGGCTTCGACAGGCCGATATCGCGGGCCAGATCCGTCAGCCTGGCGCCCGCCGGCCCGCTGTCGGCAATCCGCTCCAGCAGGTCGAGCGCACGCCCGAGGCTCTGCACCCTGTATCGCTCATCCGTCATCGTCGGCCGCCCTTCATTTGGATCGACGCCCAGCTAAGCAGCAATTTCGGCGGCAATCGAGTCGCAATAAGAAACAATCTTCTTCAATACAAAACTTTGTGTCGTGACAAAAACCGTTTCAGCTCCCCCTCCAGGATTCCTCGCAAAGGCGCGGCGCTCATGGATTTTGCCTTTCGGGCGGCTCGGACCGGGTCGCGAAGACAGCGTGTGCCGCCGATTTCACTCCCCCAAAAGCCACCGCATCCTGGTTGACTCGGATCAGGAAAGGAATAGAATCCTGTAATACAAAATAGTGTTCTTCAATAAGAAACATTTCCGAGGGCATCCATGGCCGATGAGCCGCGTAAATATCGCTCCACCTCCTGGTTCGGCGGAGCCGGCAAAAACGCCTTCATGCATCGCAGCTGGATGAAGAATGAAGGCCATCCGCCTGACGTCTTCGACGGCCGCCCGGTGATCGGCATCTGCAACACCTGGTCGGAACTGACGCCCTGCAATGCGCATCTCCGCACCATCGCCGAGCATGTGAAGCGCGGCGTCTATGAGGCCGGCGGCTTCCCTCTCGAATTCCCGGTGATGTCGCTCGGCGAGAGCAACATGCGCCCGACGGCGATGCTGTTCCGCAACCTCGCCTCGATGGATGTCGAGGAATCGATCCGCTCCAACCCGATCGATGGCGTCATCCTGCTGGTCGGTTGCGACAAGACCACGCCGGCCCTGCTGATGGGCGCTGCAAGCTGTGATCTGCCGACCATCGCCGTCTCCGGCGGCCCGATGCTGAACGGCAATTTCCGCGGCAAGGCGATTGGCTCCGGCACGCATGTCTGGAAGTTCTACGAGGACGTAAAGGCCGGCCGCATGTCGGTCGACGATTTCCTCGCCGCCGAACAGGGCCAGAGTCGTTCGGCCGGCAGTTGCATGACGATGGGCACGGCTTCGACGATGGCGTCGATGGTCGAGGCGCTCGGCATCGGCATGCCCGACAACGCCGCGATCCCCGCCGTCGATTCCCGCCGCGCCATCCTGGCGCAGGAATCCGGCCGCCGCATCGTCCAACTGGTGCGCGAGGACGTGAAGATGTCGAAGATCCTCGTCCGCGAGGCCTTCGAAAATGCCATCCGCGTCAATGGCGCCATCGGCGGCTCGACCAATGCGGTCATCCATCTGATCGCCGTCGCCCGCCGCCTCGGCCTCGACCTGTCGCTCGACGACTGGGACAAGTTCGGCCGCGACGTGCCGACCATCGTCGATCTGATGCCGTCCGGCCGCTACCTGATGGAAGACTTCTATTATGCCGGCGGCCTGCGCGCCGTCATGCGCGTGCTCGACGAGCACGGCCTGCTGCATGGCAATGCGCCGAGCGTCGCCGGTCCGACCATCGGCGAGATCGTCGCCGATGCGCCCAACTATAATGGCGAGGTCATCCGCTCCTTCGAGGAGCCGCTGACGCCGCAGGGCGGCATCGCCGTGCTGCGCGGCAATCTCGCGCCTGGCGGCGCCGTCATCAAGCCGTCAGCGGCGACCGAGGCGCTGATGCAGCATCGCGGCCGCGCCGTCGTCTTCGAGACCATCGAGCACTACTACAAGCGCATCGACGACCCCGATCTCGACATCGACGCCAGTTGCATCATGGTGCTGAAGAACTGCGGCCCGAAGGGTTATCCCGGCATGGCGGAGGTCGGCAACATGCCGCTTCCCGCCAAGCTGCTGCAGCAGGGCGTCACCGACATGGTGCGCATTTCCGACGCCCGCATGAGCGGCACGGCCTATGGCACCGTCGTGCTGCACACGGCGCCGGAAGCCGCCGCCGGCGGCCCGCTGGCGCTGGTTCGCGACGGCGACATGATCGAGCTGGATGTTGCCGGACGGCGCCTGCATCTCGACGTCTCCGACGCCGAACTGGAGGCCCGCCGCGCCGATTGGGTGCCGCCGACGCATGAGGGCATCAACGGCTACCAGAAGCTCTTCGTCGACCATGTGCTGCAGGCCGACGAAGGCTGCGATTTCGACTTCCTGCTTGGCAAACGCGAAGCGGGCATTCCCCGCCATTCTCATTGAGGCGCAGATGGAACCCGAATTTTCCGAAGCGATTTATCCCAGCCTGAAGGACCGCGTCGTCTTCATCACCGGCGGCGGCAGCGGCATCGGCGAAAGCCTGGTGCGGCATTTCTCGGCCCAGGGAGCCAACGTCACCTTCGTCGACCTCGCCGAGGACGCATCGCGCGCCCTGGTCGAGAGCGTCAGGGCTGATGGCCACCGCGCACCCGACTTCATCCCCTGCGACCTGCGCGACATCGAGAAGCTGCAGGCGGCGATCCGGGCGACGCAGGAGAAGCATGGCGCCATCCGCGTCCTGCTCAACAATGCCGGCAATGACGACCGTCATCGCACGGAAGACGTCACCGTCGCCTATTGGGACGACCGCATGGCGGTCAACCAGCGCCACCAGTTCTTCGCGGCGCAGGCCGTGCGGCCGATGATGAAGGAAGCCGGTGGCGGCTCGATCATCAATTTCGGCTCGATCACCTGGATGGTCGGCGACGGCGATTGCCCTGCCTACGTGACGGCCAAGGCCGCCATCACCGGCCTGACCCGCGCTTTGGCGCGCGAGTTCGGACCCGAGCGCATCCGCGTCAACTGCATGATCCCCGGTTGGGTCATGACGGAGCGCCAGGTGCGCCTCTGGCTGACGCCCGAGGGCGAACGCCAGATCGCAGACCGCCAGTGCCTGCAGGACCGCGTCCAGCCGTCCGACATCTCGCGCATGGCGCTTTTTCTCGCTGCCGACGATAGCCGCATGTGCACGTCGCAGAATTTCATCGTGGACGGGGGTTGGGTTTGATGCGCGGCGTTGAGACAGGCCGGACAAGGCTGGTTCAGTTCAAGACCGAGACCGGCGAGCGCAGGGTGGCCGTGGTCGGCGCCGATGGCGAAACGCTGCTGCCGCTGCAGGGCTTTTCGACCGTTCACGAACTGGCGCTCAAGAGTGTCGAGACCGGAACGGGGCTGGAGGCGCTGGTCGCCAACACCCCGCGCGACGCCGCCCTCGATTACGACGCCGTGCTGATCGCCGGCCGCGTGCTGCCGCCGCTCGATCACCCGGAGCCGGCCCGCTTCCTGATCACCGGCACCGGGTTGACACATACAGGCAGCGCCACGGCGCGCAACCGCATGCACATGGACACGCATGGCCCGGACGCGATCGAGTCCGACTCGATGAAGATCTACCGGATGGGCCTCGACGGCGGCAAACCAGCCGAAGGCGCGATCGGCATCCAGCCGGAATGGTTTTTCAAGGGCGTCGGCACCTGCGTCGTGCCGACCGGCGCGCCGCTCGACCTGCCGGGCTTCGCGCTCGCCGGCGCCGAGGAAGCCGAGATTGTCGGGCTCTATATCGTCGACGGCGATGGCCAGCCGCGCCGCATCGGCTTCACGCTCGGCAATGACTTTTCCGACCACATCACCGAGGGCAAGAACTACCTCTATCTCGCCCATTCGAAGCTGCGCGAATGCTCACTCGGCCCGGAACTGCTGCTCGGCGAGTTGCCGCAGGAAGTCTCTGGCAACGTCCGCATCATTCGCGACGGCAAGGTCGTCTGGGACGAGTCGTTCCTATCCGGCGAAAGCCACATGTCGCACTCGATCGGCAATCTCGAGCACTACCACTTCCGCTACCCGATGTTCCGCCGGCCGGGCGATCTGCACGCCTACTTCTTCGGCGCAGACGCGATGAGCTACGCCTCGAACATGAAGACCGAGGTGAACGACGAGTTCGAAATCGTGTCGCCGACCTTCGGCAAGCCGCTGCGCAACCGCATGGTCGCCGGGCCTGAGGAGAAGCTGGTTACCGTGACGCCGCTCTGAGCAGCGTGACGGCCAAAAAGTTCAAGAAAGCCTGAGAGAGCGCCAGCCGAGCCACGGTGAAGGCGCTCCTCACACACCACCAGAACACCCATCCAGAGGAGAAGTGTCATGAAGATTTTGAAAGCTGCGCTGGGAGCCGCCGCGCTGGCGGCCGGCCTTTGGGTCTCCGCCGCCTCGGCCGAGACGCTGCGCGTTCTCGCCTGGGAAGGCTATGCCGACCCGGACTGGGTCAAGGACTTCACCAAGCAGAGCGGCATCGACGTCGACGTCGTCTTCGTCGGCAGCGACGACGAGATCTGGGCCAAGATCAAGGGCAGCGAAGGCAAGGACTTCGACGTCATGGCCGTCAACACGGCTCAGTTGCAGCGCTACATCGACGCCGACCTGGTCAAGCCCTGGGACCTTTCCAAGATCCCGAACCAGAAGGACGTGCTGCCCCGCTTCCAGGACCTGTCGAAGATCACGGGCATGACCCGCGACGGCAAGGTCTATGGCATTCCGTTCTGTTTCGATTCGATCGGCCTGATCTACGACACCGACAAGGTGAAGCCGGCGCCGACCTCGATGTCGGTGCTGTGGGATCCGCAATATGCCGGCAAGGTGCTGGCTTATGACAATGGCGAGCACAATTTCTCGTTCACCGCGCTGACGCTCGGCATCGAGAACCCGTTCCAGCTCTCGACCGACCAGTTCGCCACGGTCAAGGCCAAGCTACTTGAGCTGAAGCCGAACGTCCTGAGCTTCTACACGACGGCTGACGAAGCCCTGCAGATCTACCAGAACAACGACGTCGCGCTGATCTGGGCCAATTACGGCCAGCAGCAGCTGAAGGCGATGCAGAAGGCCGGCGCCCATGTCGCCTATATCGCGCCAACCGAGGGCTCGCTCTCCTGGCTCGACAACTGGGCGCTGACCAGCGGCGCCAAGGATCCCGACGCTGCCGCGAAGTGGGTCAACTTCCTGCTCGACAAGAAGATCGGCGCCGAGCTTTCCGAGCGCACCGGCTTCGGCAACACCGCCGCCGCCAGCTCGAACGCCAACGACAATGACAAGCTCGTCTGGCTCGAAAGCGTCGAAGACCCGTTGAAGCGCTCGGATCTCTGGAACGAGATCAAGGCCTCGCAGTAAGCGCGTCACGGGAGCGAAGCTCCGGGTGAGGGTTTAGGGAACGATCCGGGTGAGACCGTAAACCCTCACCCGCCGCACTGCGCTCTTCACCTCTCCCTCCGGGAGAGGTGAAGAGCGCCCCCCCCGAAAACCGGATGGAACCACGGCTCCATCCTCTCCTGTCTCACCCCGCGCGCACTGCGCGCGGGACCCTTTGTCGATGGTTCGGGGTGGCAATGGCCGAAGCCGGTATCCTTCTGAAACTGCGGTCGGTTTCGAAAAGCTATGGCGCGACCGCCATCCTGCACTCGATCGATCTCGACGTGCATGACGGCGAGTTCATCACCATTCTCGGGCCGTCCGGCTCGGGCAAGACGACGATCCTGCGCCTGATCGGCGGCTTCACCCAGCCTTCCGGCGGCCAGATCCTGCTCGACGGCAACGACATCGCCGCCATGCCGATCAACCGCCGCCCGTTCAACACCGTGTTCCAGGATTATGCGCTGTTCCCGCACCTGACGGTGGAGGCGAATGTCGGCTATGGCCTCGCCGTGCGCGGCACGCCCCGCGCCGAGACGGCGAAGCGCGTCGCCGATGCGCTCGAACTGGTGCAGCTCAGCCATCTCGGCAAGCGTTTCCCGGCGCAGCTTTCCGGCGGCCAGCGCCAGCGCGTGGCGCTCGCCCGCGCCATCATCTGCCGGCCGCGCCTGATCCTGCTTGACGAGCCGCTCGCCGCCCTGGACGTCGAGCTGCGCCGCCACATGCAGACCTTCCTGAAGTCAATCCAGACCGAGATCCGCACCACCTTCCTGTTCGTGACGCACGACCAGGAAGAGGCGATCGCCATGGCCGACCGGATCTGCGTGATGAGCGCCGGCCGCATCGAGCAGATCGGCTCGCCGCACGAGGTCTATTACCGGCCGGGCACCGAGTTCGTCGCCAAGTTCTTCGGCGAGAACAATCTCATCCCCGGCACGCTCGGGCCGGTCGACGGCGCGACCCGCTCGATCGACACGGCCGTTGGCCGCCTGGTCTGCGCGATCGATGGCCAGCCGCAGATCGCGGCACTCCCGGCCGGCAGTCCGGCGTTGGCCGTGTTCCGCCCCGAGGCGGTCGGCATCGGCGAAGCGGCCGAGGGCGAGAACCGGATCGCCGCCCGCATCGACCAGGTCGCCTTCGGCGGCGCCTCGACGATGGTCAACACCGCGGCGGTCTACCAGCCGCAGCAGGTCCTGAAAGCCCGCCTGCCAAGCCGCCCGGACGGCACGTCGCTGTCGCAGGGCGAGACCGTTCGGCTGGTGGTACCGAGCAGCGCCTGCCGCCTGGTGCCGGCATGAGCGAGCGCGCCGCTCCGGCCGGGCCAAGCGCGCTGGCGCCGTGGCTCGCGACCATCGCCGCCTATGTCGTGCCGCTCGGCTTCGTACTGGCGCCGATGGCGCTGTTCCTCGTCTATTCCTTCTTCAGCGTCGACCACGGCAGCATCGTCTTCTCGCCGACGATCGCCAACTATGTCCGCTTCTTCACCGACCCGGTGTTCCTGCCGATCTTCTGGCGCACCTGCCTGCTCTGCTTCACCGTCGCGCTGCTCTGCGTGCTGTTCGCCTTCCCGGTCGCCTATTTCCTGACGACCTTGCGCGGGCGCAGTCGCTACATGCTGCTGGTGCTGCTTCTGGTGCCATTGCTGATGAGCTACGTCATCAAGATCTACGCGGTGCGCAGCATCCTCGGCGGCAATGGCATGTTGAACCGCGCCCTGCTCGCGACCGGCCTGATCGACAAGCCGTCCATGCTGTTCGTCTTCAACCTGAACGCCGTGCTGCTGACGCTGACCGTGCTGCTGATCCCGTTCGCCGTGCTGCCGATCTTCCTGTCGCTGGAGCGCATCCCGAAGGCGCTGCGCCATGCCTCGGCCGATCTCGGCGCCACCAACGCCCAGACCTTTTGGCGCGTGACGGTGCCCTTGAGCCTGCCGGGCACGCTTTCGGCGATGAGCTTCGTCTTCGTGCTGGCGATCGGCGACTTTCTCACGCCGCAAATGGTCGGCGGCCAGTCCGGCTTCACCTTCGGCCGCATCATCTACAGCCAGTTCGGAACCGCCTTCAACTGGCCGTTCGGCGCGGCGCTTTCCGTCATCCTTGCCGCCGTCGTGATCCTCGCGATCCGGCTCGGCGGCAGGCTCGAGAGCAAGCATGGAGGGGCCAAGTGATGCGCTTCGCCGACAGGGCAGCCCCGGCGCTGCTGATCACCCTCACCCTCTTCGTCTTCGTGCTGCTCTACGGCCCGCTGATGGTGCCGATCGTCTCGTCCTTCTTCACCGTCAGCCACGGCGCCGTCGACTGGTCGCAGCCGACCACCTCGGCCTATGTGGCGCTGACCCAGAACGACAGCGTGCTCTCGGCGCTCTGGACGACGCTGATCGTCGGCGCCGGTGCGGTCGTGCTGTCGGTGGCGCTCGGCACCGGACTGGCGCTCTATTACGCCTCGCCCCATGCGAAGGGCCGCAATTTCCTGCAGTTCATCATCTTCCTGCCGTTCCTGATGCCGCCGATCATCACCGGCCTCGCGCTGTTGATTTTCTTTCGGCAGGTCGAATTCGAGCGCTCGCTGCTGACCATCATCATCGGTCACACGGTGTTCGTGCTGGCGCTGGTCTACCGCACGATCCTGACGCGGTTGCAATCGCTGAGCGGCAGTCTGGTCGAGGCCTCCTACGACCTCGGCGCCAGTAGCTGGCAGACGTTTCGCCTGATCCTGCTGCCGAACCTCTCCAGCGCCATGGTAGGTGCTGCCATCCTCGCCTTCGCGCTCTCCTTCGACGAGACGATGATCACCCTGCTGGTCACCGGCACGCAGAGTACCCTGCCCGTCCGGCTCTGGGCGATGATGCGGCTTGGCTTCACGCCCGACATCAACGCGCTGGTTGCGCTGGTGCTGCTGTTCACGACGGTGCTCTGCCTCGTCGCCGTCCGCTACCTGATGCCTGCCTCGGCCATCTCGGGTTCCGACGACAACTGATCCCCTTCCCGCCCGCGCCGGAGAACGGCGCGGGCGGCCTTCGTTCGTCGCGGGCATTGTCTGCGCCACCGGCCGCGCCGCCCTCGTCCACGCGATGAGGTCGCGCCGCCGCCCGATTTTCCCAAAGTTTCTTTCGGATAATCGGAAGCGCCCGCGCAACGACGCGCACGCCCCTTCCCCGCCCAAAATGCCGATCGCTGAAATACGCCTCTCCCGCGCCGTCGCGCGGGCAGCCCACGGCTGGCCAACAGAACCGCGACCTAGCCTCAACAAGCAGGCAACCGACATCTCATCCCATATTGTAGAATGATCGGACGTCGAATTATTCGCGACTGCGGACGGGCTATCGAACAGAACGGCAAGCCACTTGCATTGCCGCAGCATCCTCGACAAACTGAGAAAGACGAGGACGAATATTCATTCCACATAATGGAACGAAGTTTTTGAGTGGCAAGTCTGGCTTGAGCAATAAGAACGAGATCGAGACTGCACCGCGTGCGTTCCCATCGGGATCCGCAGATGCGCGGCATGTTTCGGCACCGCGCCACCAGCCCGCTGCCCTCCCGAAATTCGTCCCGGAGACAGGATTCAGCAGGAGCGCACATCGCGCCTGACAATTACGCCTCGCCCAAAAGGCGCGGCGGCCAAAAGCCAATGTGGCAAGTGACAGATCAGATCACACCACGCCTCCAGAAGGGAACCGAGACCATGCGGGATACAATGCATCCAATCACCAAGCGCCTGGGCCTGCTGACGGCAGCGGCGGCGCTGTTCGCCGGCGCTCTGGGCGGCACGGCCAGTTTCGCCGAGGCGGCCTCGCCGCGCGCGGCTGAGAACAAGATGGTCCTCGTTGCCCGGCAGGACCCCGGCACGCTCGATTTCGTCAAGAGCAACCTGACCGCCATGCGGCTGTGGATTCCGGCGAACATCGTCGAGCCGCTCGTCTACTTCAACAAGGACGGCAGCGTTGCGCCCGGCGTCGCCGAAAGCTGGACAATCAGCGACGACAAGCTGACCTACACCTTCAAGATCCGCGAAACGACATTCTCGAACGGCGCGCCGGTGACGGCGGAAGACGTCGTCTATTCGCTCAATACCATGAAGGCGAGCCCGGTGGTCGACTATGCCGCCGCCTATGAGGCGGTGACGGCGATCGACAAGGTCGACGACCACACCGTCAAGGTGACGCTCTCCCGCCCGAGCCAGAATTTTTGGCGCGGCATGGGTGCTATTTCCGGCCTGATCCAGCCCGAAGCGGCGGCCGGCACCATCGCCACCAACCCGATCGGCACTGGCCCGTACAAGCTGAAGACCTACACCACCAACAGCACCTTCGAGTTCGAAGCCAACCCGACCTACTGGGGCGAAAAGCCGGCGGTACAGAACGTCACCGTCCGCATCATCACCGACGGCACCGCCGGCCTCAATGCGCTCGAAGCCGGCGAAGTGGATTCGCTCCCCGTCATCACGATCGATCTCTGGGAGCAGCTCTCCAAGCGCGAGCTCGACAAGAAGTTCACCCTCGTCACCTATCCTCAGGTCGGCGAGCCAACCTATGCCGTGCTGAACCAGAAGCTCGACAAGGATCTGCGCGAGACCATCGCCAAGACGCTCGACCGCCAGTCCTACAACGACGCCTTCGGCGCTGCCTGGGGCGCGGAAAACACCTGCACCTTCGCTCTGCCGAACCAGGTCTGGTTCTCGCCCGAAAACGCCGAAACCTGCCCGTTCCCCTATGACATGGAAGGCGCGATGGCGACGATCGCCGAGAAGGGCTATGCGAGCACGCCGCTCGAATACGCTTCGCTCAGCGACGTGCCGGACCTGTCGCTGCCGGCCGACATCATGGTGCCCGCCATGCAGGCTGCCGGCTTCAACGTCACCCGCAACGCCATCGACCTCGCCCGTTACTCGCAGCTGATCTTCCAGGGCCGGCCGCCGCAGTTCGACGTGACGATCATGTCGGGCGACGCCAACCCGGTACAGTGGGCCTGCCCGGATCCGACCAAGGCCGGCTGGAGCACCTATTGCTCGGCTGACTACACCAAGGCGCTCGCCGATGCCGACGTCGCGCTGACCGACGCCGACTATGCCGCGCAGATGAAGAAGTCCGCCGACATCCTGCGCAAGGACGCCGTCATCATCCCGCTGATCGCCAAGAAGGGCGTCGGCCTGTTCAATCCCGACCTGAAGGGTTTTGAAGAGCCGCGCGTCGGCGTGGCGATCGAGATGTCCAAGCTGCACTGGTAGTCTCCACAGGCTGAACAGGCCGCCGCCATCGCACGTTTCGCGACGGTGGCGGCCTGTTTCCTCGGCGCACCGCCGCTCCCGACACCCCCGGCTGGGACCCCTGCATGGCGATCTACGCTTTACGAAAACTGGCCTTCTTCCTCGGGGCCGTGTTCATCGCCTCGGTGGCGATCTTCCTGCTGATCCGAGGCGCTGGCGGTAATGTCGCCGCGGTCGTGCTCGGCAAGAGCGCGACGCCGGAAGCGATCAACGCACTTGCCCATGCCTATGGCCTCGACCGTCCTCTGCCCGTCCAGTATTTCGAGTGGGTGCGCGGCATGCTTTCGGGCGATCTCGGCCGCTCCTTCCGCACCAATGAGAGCGTTGCCGATCTCGTCACCGCCCGTCTCTCGGTCTCGATCCCCCTCGCCCTTTCCGGCCTGATCCTCGGCCTGATCATCGCCATTCCCGTCGGCACCTATGCGGCCCGCAATGTCGGCACGCCTTCCGGCGCGCTGCTGGCGCTGGTGAGCCAGATCGGCGTTGCCGTGCCGGTGTTCTGGGCCGGCATCCTGCTGTCGCTGCTCTTCGGCGTCCGCCTCGGCTGGCTGCCGACCGGCGGCTGGACCGACTGGTCGGACAGTGTCTGGGGCGCGATCCGCTCGCTGGTGCTGCCGGTCCTGTCGCTCGGCCTGATCATGGCCGCCGTGCTGATCCGCTATGTCCGCTCCGCTGTGCTCGACGTCATGAACCAGGACTATCTGCGCACGGCGCGGGCGGCCGGCATGACGCGCACCGAAGCGCTGCTGAAGGTCGGCCTGCGCAACGCCTCTTTGCCGCTCGTCACCATTGTCGGCCTGCAGATCGCCGAGCTGATCGGCGGCACCGTCATCATCGAGACAGTGTTTTCGCTGCCGGGCCTGAGCCGGATGATCCTCGCCAATGTCGCCGCGCGCGAGGTGATCGTCGTGCAGTCGACGGTGATGCTGATCATCATCTTCGTCATCGGCGTGAACCTCATCGTCGATCTCCTCTACGGCATCCTGGACCCGCGCGTCCGGTCGACACGGTGAGCGGGAGAAATCAGATGATGACCATGAGCAAATCCTCCCGCATTCCCGTCCCCGCCCCTCCCGGCGTTCCCGCCCCGACGACCGCGAGCAAGAAGCGTCGCCGGCTGCCCCGCAACGCATCGCTGATCATCGGTCTGGTCCTGACCACGATCTTCCTCGCCGTGGCGCTGGTCTCGATCTTCTACCTGCCGTCGAACCCCAACATCCCGGTGATCCGCAACCGCTTGCTGCCCGCCGGCACGCCCGGCCATTGGCTCGGCACCGACGTGCTCGGCCGCGATATCATCGCGCAATTGATGGTCGGCGCCCGCACCTCGATCCTGGTCGGCGCCGGCGGCGCCACCTTCAGTCTGATCCTCGGCACCATCGCCGGACTGGCCGCGGCCGCCTCCGGCAAAATGACCGACGAGGCAATCTCGCGCGGCGCCGACATCATGCTGTCGATCCCCGGCATGGTGACGGCGCTGGTCCTGGCCGCGACCATGGGCTCGGGCGCGCTCACCACCATTCTCGCCTTGACCGCCTTCTTCACGCCCTCCTTCACCCGCGTCATCCGTTCGGCCGCTATCGGCGTGCTGAACGAGGATTTCATCACCGCCGCCAAGCTTTATGGCCGCGGCAAGATCTTCGTGCTCGCCCGCCATGTGCTGCCCAACATCGCCGGCGTGATGATCGTGCAGTTCACGCTCTATTTCGCCGCCGGCATCCTGACCGAGGCCGGCCTTTCCTATCTCGGCGTCGGCGTCCACCGCCCGTCCATCTCCTGGGGCATGATGCTGAACGAAGCGCAGCAGCAGGTCGGCGTCTCCTCGCCGCTCGCCATCTGGCCGGGCCTCGCCATCGTGCTGATGGTGCTGGGCCTCAACCTGCTCGGCGACGGGCTGCGCGATGTGCTCGACCCGAAGCTGGCGCGGAGGGCGTCATGACCGGGACCCAATTGAACGCGCTTGAGGTGAAAAACCTCGTCGTCCACAACACGGCGCTGACCGCCGTGCGCGGGCTGGATTTCACCCTGCCCGCCGGCGGCCGCATGGGCCTTGTCGGTGAATCCGGTTCCGGCAAGACACTGACGGCGCTGGCGCTGATGGGGCTGCTGCCGATGGGCTGGCAGGCGAATGGAACCGTCCACCACGATGGCGTCGACCTGATCGCCCAGTCGGACCGGGCGCTTTCCAGTCGGCGCGGCCGCACGATTTCGATGGTGTTCCAGGACCCGCTGTCCTCGCTCGATCCCGTCCGCCGTATCGGCGTCCAGGTTTCCTCCGTCATTCGCCGACACACCAATGTCGGCAAGCGGGAAGCCGAGAGCCAGACGATAGAACTGTTCCGCCAGATGTCGCTGCCGCGTCCCGAGCAACTGATGCGGGCTTATCCGCATGAGATCTCCGGTGGCCAGCGCCAGCGCATCATGATCGCCATGGCGCTCGCCTGCTATCCGCAGCTGATCATCGCCGACGAGCCGACGACAGCGCTCGACGTGACGGTCCAGAAGCAGGTGCTGCGCATCCTCAACGCGGCCGTAAAGGATCGCGGCTGTGCGCTGATGATGATCACGCACGACCTGCCGATCATCGCAGCGATGTGCGACACGGTCGCCGTCATGTATGCCGGCCGGATCGTCGAAATGGGGCCGGTGGCAGAGGTGTTCCGCAATCCCCGACACCACTACACCAAGGGCCTGCTCGACTCGCAGCCGACCATGGACAACATCGCGCTCGACGGCAGTTCGCGCCTCGCCTCGATCCCCGGCATGGTGCCGCCGCTACACAGCCTGCCTGCCGGCTGCGCCTTTCACCCGCGCTGCGCCGCCGCCACGGAAGCCTGCATGACAAGAGTTCCACCGCTCGACGACGGCTCGCGCCGCACCGCCTGCTGGCACCCGATCGAAGCCTCCGTTGCGATGGTGACGGCATGAACGCACCCGTCGAAACACCCCTGCTCGGCCGTCCGCTGCTGGAAATGCGGCAGGTGACGCAGACCTATTCGCTCGCTCGCCCGACGCTGCTGGGAACCCGACCTTCGCTGACCGTGCTCGACCATATCGATTTCGACGTCCGCCCCGGCGAGGCAGTCGGCCTCGTCGGCGAATCCGGCTCGGGCAAGACTACACTGACGCGCATCTTGACCGGCATGGAAAAGCCGCGCGAAGGCCATGTCTTCTATAATGGCGCCGATATCTGGGACGGCGACGGCGAGCGCTGGCGAACCTTCCGCCGCTCGGTTCAGGTCGTGATGCAGAATCCGCGCTCATCGCTCGATCCGAGAATGCGCATCGGCGTCTCGCTGCTCGAACCGCTTCGCAGCCTCAAAATTGAAGGCGACCACGCAACGCGCGTGTTTGAGGTGCTGGATCAGGTCGGCCTCAGCCGGCAGGCGCTGGAGCGCTATCCGCACGAGTTTTCCGGCGGCCAGTTGCAGCGCATCGCCATCGCCCGCGCGCTGATGCCGGGACCGAAAGTGCTGATCGCCGACGAGCCGGTTTCCGCGCTCGACGTCTCGATCCAGGCGCAGGTGCTGAACCTCTTGAAGGATCTGGTCAACAATCTGGGCCTGAGCCTCGTCTTCATCGCGCACGACCTCTCGGTCGTCGCCTACACGACGAGCCGGGTTTCCGTGATGTCGGCCGGAAAAATCGTCGAGGTCGGCAAGCCGATGGACCTTTTTGTCCGGCCGCAAGCCGAAGCCACGCGGAACCTGGTCGGCGCGATCCTGACGGTCGAAAGCGGCCTCGCGGGGAACGCGCTGGCGTAGGCGACCTCCACCCCCGCGCTCGCCGGCGCATGCCTCCTATCCAAACCCTCGCCGTCATCCCCGCGAAGGCGGGGACCCATACGGCCGCAGGCTTGGGGCCTTTCGCACGGCAATCAACCCGGATGCATGGATCCCGGGTCAAGCCTGGGATGACGCCGAGCGTGGGAGTGGCTGAGGGCGCATGCCCCTACCCCAAAAACCGCGCTGCGAAAGCATGCACTGCCGGCGGGCGCTGGCGGTCGGCGAGGTTGGCCTCGATTGTCGGCAGGACCTCGGCCATCCAGAGCGCCGTATCGACCACGAAGCCGGGCCCCTTCTGGTCGAGCAGGAACGGATAGATCCGAGCCCCGCTCAGGCTGCGGATCAGCGGCCGCCAGCTTTGATGGATATGGCCGCAGATGAAATCCGGCTTAACCCGTTCGATCGCTGCGACCAGAGCCTCGGTATTGCCGATATCCGTCTCCTGATTGACGGCAAGGATCTCCAGATCCTGCGGCGTCGGCGCTTGATCGCAGGCGTCGCAAAACGCCGCGAGACGCGCCGCCTGCTCTTTCGAGCCGATGGTCGAGTCGAGGTAGAGATAGGTCTGTCGCTCGCCACCAAATGCTTCGAACATGCCGGCAAAGGCCGGACCGTAGTCGAGGCGATAGGTGTGGAAGCGTGGATCATCGAGGCTGGTGTCGATCAAACTGACCTGGCTCGACGTTTCGCCCAGCGGTTCCAGCCGAGTCTGTCGTGTAAAGCCGGTCAGCACCACGGCGTCGAGCGCGTCCCACATGCCTGTGGGCATCCGCTCGTCGGTGAAGCTTCCCATGACGAATTCATGCCCGGCCGAGACGACACCCCTCTCGAACGCCATCACCAGCCGCGTATAAAATTCGTTGTCGAAGATGCCGCCGCCGACGATGTCGCGATTATAGAAGAAGCCGATGCGCCGGTGCGCCTCGGCCCAGGGTGTGGCGAGAAGGAAGGAACCCCGGCCGACCTGTCGGCGGATGACCCCTTCGCTCTCCAGATCCTTCAGCGTCTTGATGACGGTGATCAGCGAGAAATCGCAGAGTTTGACGATCTCGTTCTGCGATTCAATCCGGTCGCCGGCCGTGAGCCCCCCGGTCTTCCAGCGCCGGAAAAGCCAGTCGCGGAGCTGGAGATGGCGGGGCGAGGCCTCGAGGTTCAAACCGGCGGTTCCCACGTCTTCTGGATGGCGAGAATCCCGCCATCGACGAACAGCATCTGGCCGGTGATATAGCCTGCCGCGGGAGAAGCAAGGAAGACCGCCGCGCCGCCGACATCTTCCGGTTGGCCGATGCGGCCGAACGGGATCTGCTTGTTCAGCGATGCCCGCACGCCCGGCGTGTCCAGTCCGCGCTGCGTCAGCGGCGTTTCGACGATGCCCGGGCCGATGCCGTTTACCCGCACGCCGCGCCCGGCAAGCGAAACCGCCAGCGAGCGCACCAGCATCAGGACAGCGCCCTTCGAGGCGTCATAGGCGACGCTGTGGCGCTCGGCCGTGACCGAATTGGTCGAGCCGACGAGCACGATGCTCGCCCCCACCTGCTCCGGCGTCAGAAGGCGGACAAAGGCCTGCGAGGCGAACACATAGGCCTTCACGTTGAGATTGAAGGTGCGGTCGAACCGCTCTTCGGTCAGTTCATCGAAGGGCGTGTCGAGGAAGGTGCCGGCATTGTTGACCAGCGTATCCAGCCGCCCCAGCTTCGCATGCGCCTGCTCGACGAGATCGACTGCGCCGCCGGTGGTGGAAAGATCCGCCTGGATGAAATGGCACTCGGTCAAGGCCGAAAGCTTGGCCAGCGCACCATTGTCCGGCATGTGCGAATTGATCACCAGCCGGGCACCCTGGCGGGCAAACGCCTCGGCGATTCCATAGCCGATCCCATGGGTCGAACCCGTCACCAGAACGCAGGACTGCGTCATCGCTTTCTCCTTGCTGCCGTCAATTATGTTGTTAGCATGATAACATCATAACGATGGAATTACCGATGCGCGTCAAGCAGAGATGGACGGATGTCACGGTCGTGACCGCCGAGGGGCTCCGGTCCAGCGATCTTCTCATCCAGCGGGACCGGATCGCCGGGATCGTGGCGGCGGATGTCTCGGTCGGAGACGATTGGGAGCGGGTCGACGGCGGCGGCGCGATCCTCTACCCCGGTATCATCGACCTGCTGCAGCACGGCTTTGGCGAGCATCTCTATTGCGACACGGACGCTGGCGCCGTTGCCGCCAATTCGCAGGTGATGTTGCGGCATGGCGTGACGGGTTTCCTGCCCGCAATCCCCTGCCTGCCGCCGGCCAACATGGAGGATGTGCTCGCCCGCCTTTCGGCGCAGTGCGTCGATGCGAAGGGCGCGCGGGCGCTCGGCGTCCATAGCGAGGGGCCCTGCTTCGGTTCGCCGGGCGCGCATAACCCGGAAAACATCGTCGCCCCCAGCGTCGAGCTGGCCGAACGGATGCTGGCCGCCACCAGCGGCATGCTGAAGGCCGTCACCGTCGCGCCGGAACGCGAGGGCGCGGAGGGTTTCATCGGCGTCCTCAAGCGGGCCGGTGTCTCGATCCATCTCGGCCACAGCCTGGCGCGGCCGGAAAACGTGCCGCGCTATGTGTCGTGGGGTGTCGACGCCGTCACCCACATGTACAATGTCATGCCGACCTATCCGCCGGGCAATATGGGCGTGCATGTCGTGTCGCTGACCGACGCACTGCTGGCCGAGCCGACTCTGGCGCTTGGCCTGATCTGCGACGGCATTCATGTCGACCCCGCGCTGATCCGGCTGATGGCGCAATTGCCGGAAGACCGGGTGTTCCTGGAAACCGACGCGATGAAATATGCCGGCACGCCGGGCAAGACCTTCGAGTTCTATCCGGGCTATGTCGTCACCAGCGCCCCCGGCAAGGCGGTGCGCGATACGAATGGCGGGCTTTGCGGCTCGTCGCTGGCGCCGGATGAGGCGATGCGCAACTATCTGAGCTTCTCGGGCAAGGATCTTGTCCGAGCCGCCCATGCGACGAGCCTGGTGCCGGCGCGCGTGCTTGGGCTGGAAAGCGAAATCGGCAGTCTCGCGCGCGGAAAACGCGCCGATTTCTGCGTCCTCGATCCGGCGACACTGGCGGTGAAAGCCACCTATGTCGGTGGCGAGCGGCTTTACGGGAGCGTGTGAGCATGGCGAGCCAGAACAGCCCGATGCGCTATGAGGAGGACGGCAACGTCCATCTCGATTTCCACGGCGCGGTCAACACGACGATCGATTTCATCGTCGAACGCTTCGGCGTCGACGCCATGGACGAGATCTTCAAAAAGGTCGGCCGCGATGTCTATGTCAGCATCCGGCAGGATCTGATCGCCGGCGATACGCGCCAGCTGGTGCGCCACTGGAAGCATTTCTTCGATCGCGAGAACGCCGATTACGACATCGCAATCGGCGAGGACGAGATCGTGCTGACGGTGCGCCGTTGCACGGCGTGGCATCATGTGAAGGGCCTGGTCGGCCACGTCTCGCCGCATTTCTGCGACCAGACCAGCCGCACTAACGAGGCCATGGCCGAGGGTTCGCCCTATGCCATCGACACCGAAATCACCGGCGAGGGTTCGTGCCGGCAGGTCATCCGGAGGCGCGCATGATCCCGAGCGACCACTTCACGCGGTTCTACAACGAGATCTTCAAATTCCTCGAAACGCAGGGCGAAGAGGCGCTGGAAGCCTATTGGCTGGCGATCTCGAAGAACCAGGAGCGCCATATCCTCGATCTGATCCAGACCGAGGGCCTCGCCGGGATGTACGAATACTGGTCGCACATCAAGATCGAGGAAAACTGCGACATGGACCTCGATTTCGACGAGGACCGGCTGGAACTTCGGATGAATGTCTGCCCGAGCCTTTCCAAGGTTCTGGACAATGACGCCGCCCCGATGGAGCGCTATTGCGATCACTGCGCCGGCTGGATCGGCCCGATCATGGACAAGACCGGATATCACATGGTCTACGACGTGATCGACCGCACCAAGCCGCAATGCGTGACGCGGATCTTCAAGGATCCGGCCAAGGCGCGCGAAGCCGAGAAGGACGCAAAACTGTTGATGGGCTGGCCTGGCCACAAGCTTGGCTGATTTCCATCGATACGCTCCGCATTCGGGGTATCCATCGAGAAGCCCCCCGCCTCGCGCTCGTGAGTGCCGGGAGAGGCGTGGCAGGAGTTGACCGAATGAGACGCGGCGTCGCCGGACTGAACGAAACGTGGCTCGGCGCGCGCGGCGGCAGGACGAAGCTGGAAACACCGGCGCTGGTGCTGGACGCCGACGCGTTCGACGACAACGTCCAGACCCTCGCCCGCATGGCGAACGCAGCCGGCCTCGGCCTTCGCCCGCATGCCAAATCGCACAAATGCGCCGCCATCGCGCGGGCACAGATCGAGGCCGGAGCGCTTGGCATCGCCTGCGCCAAGATCGGCGAATTGCTGGCCTTATTCGAGGCCGGCATCAACCCATTGATGCTGACAGCCCCGGTCGCCAGCCGCCGCAAGATCGACCGCCTGACGGAGGCTGTTGCGCGGGGCGCCGAGATCAGCGTGGTCGTCGACCGTGCCGCCCTCGTCGCCGACTATGCGCAGTCCGCGCAGGAAGCAGGCGTGCGCCTTGATGTGCTGGTCGAATGCGATGTCGGCCAGCGCCGCACCGGCGTCGCCACCCCGGAGGCCGCCGTCGCACTGGCGCGCCAGATCGCGGACGAGCCCTCGCTCCGCTTCGTGGGCGTGCAGGGCTATGCCGGCTTCGTGCAGCACGTCTTCGATCACGAGGCGCGTCGGGCCGAAAACCGCGTCGCCATGGGCCGCCTGCTCGCCATCGTCAACGCGCTCGACGAAGCGGGCCTGCCGCCTGAAATCGTCACTGGCGGCGGCACGGGAAGCCATCTTCTCGACCTGGAAGACAAGGTTCTGACCGAGGTGCAGGCCGGCTCCTATGTCTTCATGGACGAGGATTATCGCCGGGTCGACCTGCATGGCTCCGGCGCCGATGTGTTCGGCACCGCCCTGTTCGTCGCTGTCACCGTGATCGCCCACAATCTGCATGGCGAGGCGATTGTCGATGCCGGCAGCAAGAGCTTTTCCGTCGACGGACCGGAGCCTCGCGCCTATCTCGACGGCCGCGAGATCGGCCGCATCACCTTTGTCGGCGACGAGTTCGGCCGGCTGGAAGCCATCCCGGGCAAGCCGGTTCCGCCGGTCGGCATGCGGCTCGAATGCAGCGTGCCGCATTGCGACCCGACCGCCAATCTGCACGATTTTCTGCACGTGGTGCGCGGCGACAAGCTGGAAGACATCTGGCCGATCGAGGCGCGCGGCCTGTCGGATTGAATTGGGAGCCGTCGCCAATTCACACTCGGCTGAATTCCCAAACGCGACCATCATCCTGAGGTGCCCGGCAAAGCCGGGCCTCGAAGGAGGGTCGATGAGATCCCCCGGGCATGGATCCCCGGTGCCGATTTCCAGATCCTATCGGCAGCATGAAATACCCGCTGGACCCTCCTTCGAGGCTTCGCTGGCGCGAAGCACCTCAGGATGATGGCGGAGACGGCCCTGAAGGGCCGCCGCCCCCAAGCCTCACCGATACTCGATACGCGGGTCGATGTAGGCGTAGAGCACGTCGACGGCCATGTTGATGGCGATGTAGAGCACCAGGATCACGACGATGCAGCCCTGGATCAGCGGGTAATCGCGCGTCGAGATCGCCTGGATCAGCAGACGGCCAATGCCCGGATAGGTGAACACCGCCTCGGTCACCACCGCGCCGCCGATGAAATTCGCCATCATCAGCCCGACAATCGTGATGAAGGGCAGCAGCGCGTTGCGGAGAATATGAACACCGACGATCTGCCGCTCCGGCAGGCCTTTTGAGCGCGCCGTGCGGACGTAATCGGCCCTGAGTTCGCTGACCAGCGACGCGCGCAGGAACCGAGCCAGGATGCCCGAGACATAGATGCCGAGCGTCAGCGCCGGCAGCGCCAGGTTGCGGATCGCGCCAATCGGATCGACCCAGATCGGCACATAGGCGGAGGCAGACGGCAGCCAGCGCAATTCGACCGCGAATACCAGGATCAGCAGGATGCCAAGCCAAAAGGTCGGCACGCCGAGCGCCATGGCGCTCCAGCCCGACAGGATTCGGTCGAGCCAGGAACCGGGATGCAGCGCGCTGGCAATCGCTACCGGAATGCCGATCAAAAGCGAGACGATGGTCGCGGCGACGGCGAGTTGCAGCGTTGCCGGCAGGCGTTCGCCGATCAGTTGCAGCACCGGCGCGCGGCCGCGGATCGACATGCCGAAATCGCCGCGGATCGCGTTCCAGAGCCAGTCCGCATATTGCACCAGCACCGGCCGATCGAGGCCGAATTGCGCGGTGGCGGCGGCGATCTGCTCGGGGCTGGCATTGTCGCCGGCAATCGCGCCGATCGGGCCACCGGGAACGGCATAGATCATCGCCCAGATGGCCGTCGAGGCGAGCAGCAGAACCGGCAAAAGTTGCAGCAGACGGCGGAGTACAAAGCCGATCATGTCGTGACCTCTTCGACCTTGGGAGCGATGACGGGGTCACGACGGCCTTCGAGCAGGCCGCTCAGCGCCCGGCCAAGCACGTCGAAGGAGAGGATGGTGAGCGTCAGCACGATGCCGGGCAGCACGGCGTAATACGGTGCCTCATGCAGATAAGATTTGCCGGTTCGCAGCATCTCGCCCCAGCTTGGGGTTGGCGGCGGCACGCCGACGCCGAGGAAGGAAAGCGCTGCTTCGAGCAGGATCGCCACCGAGCAGAGCACGACGACCTGGACGAAGATCGGGCTCCAGCTATTCGGCAAGATGGTGCGGAACATGTTGTAGGTCGCCGTACCGCCAAACGCCTCGACGGCGGTGACGAAGTCGCGCTTGCGGAGCGTCAGCACCTGCGCCCGGGTGATGCGGGCAAAGCTCGGAATGCCGGTCAGGCCGACGGCGATCAGGGCGGCGGCCTGGCTGCGACCGAGCACGGCGATCATCGCCATGGCGAACAGGATCGCCGGCAGCGCCAGCAGCACATCGACGAAGCGCATCAGCGCCGCGTCGCGCCAGCCACCGAAGAAGCCGGCGACGAGGCCGATCGGCACGCCGACCAGCGCTGCGATCGCCACCGCGCCACCCGCCGTGATCAGCGACGTCCGTGCGCCAAAGATGACGCGGGAGAGGATGTCGCGCCCGAGTTCATCCGTCCCGAACCAGTTGGTGGCCGAGGGCCCCTTCAGCGCATTGGCAAGCTTCTGTCCCACCGGATTGAGCGGCAGGAAATCAGCGAAAATTGCCGCCAGCGTGATGCCAACGAGGAAGATCAGCGCCAGCGCAGAGCCCTTGCTGGAAAGCAGACGGCCCAAAATGGAGAGTGTCTTGCGGCCAAGCTTGCTCACGACGCCACCTCCATCGCGCGGGGCGCAAACACGTTGCGCTGTCCTTCGAGCGGGCCCGCATGGTGACAGGCGGTGCGCGTGGAAAAATCGAGGTAACGGTCGAAGGCCGGCGCCTTGGCCGAGCAGATCTCGGTGGCGCGGAAACAGCGTGGGTGAAAGGTGCAGCCGGAAGGGGGAGAGGCCGGATTGGGGATCTCGCCTTCGAGCACGATCCGCCGCCGCGTGTCGCGCACGGCCGGGTCCGGTACGGGCGCGGCCGAAAGCAGGCTCTGCGTGTAGGGATGGACCGGCAAGTCGTAGAGCCCGTCGCGCGAGCTCTCCTCGACGATGCGGCCGAGATACATCACTGCCACGCGGTCGGAAACATGGCGCACCACCGAGAGATTATGCGCGATGAACAGGTAGGCGAGGCCGAGTTCGCGCTGAAGATCCTGCAACAGGTTGATCACCTGCGCCTGGATCGAAACGTCGAGGGCAGCCACCGGCTCGTCGAGGATCAGCAGTTTGGGCTGCAAGGCCAGCGCGCGGGCAATGCCGATGCGCTGCTTCTGGCCGCCGGAAAACTCGCTCGGCAAGCGGGTCAGCATGGTGCGCGACAGGCCGACCATATCGAACAGCTCGGCAATCCGGCGCGCACCGCCCATCTCGTCATAGATGCCGTGGATGCGCAGCGGCTCGGCGACGATGTCCTCGACCGAAAGGACGGGATTGAGCGAGGCGTAGGGGTCCTGGAAGACATATTGCATCTGGCGGCGCGCGGCGCGCATCGCGCCACGGTCGAGATCGCGGATCGACTTGCCGCCGAAGCGAATGCTGCCGCCAGTCGCCCGGATCAGCCCCATAATGGCGCGGCCGGTCGTCGTCTTGCCGCAACCGGATTCACCGACGAGGCTAACCGTCTCGCCTGGATTGACGGAGAGGCTGACGCCGTCGACCGCCTTGACCCAGCCAGTCGTGCGCCGAAGTACGCCGGTCTTGACCGGAAAATGAACCTTCAGGCCATCGACGACCAGCAGCGGTTCGGGCCTTGCCAGCGCAGCGTCGGCGTGGATGCGCGGCTCGGCGGGGAGCGGGGTGACCGGCAGTTCCTCGGCATAGTGGCAGGCGGACTGGCGGTTTTCGCCAATGGCGCGCAGGACCGGATCCTCCGCCGCGCAGAGCGGCCGGTCGCGGCCAACGGCACAGCGCGGCTGGAAGGCGCAACCCTTGGGCAGGTGGCCGGGAATCGGCGGCTGGCCGGGGATCGGATCGAGCCGGCTGTCGGAGGTGTCGATGCGGGGAATGCTGCGCAAAAGCGCCCGCGTATAGGGATGGCGCGGCGCTTCAAAGATGTCGGCGACGGGGGCCGTCTCGACGATGCGGCCGCCATACATGACGGCAACGCGGTCGGCGACTTCCGCGACGACGCCCAGATCATGCGTGATCAGGATGACGGCCGAGCCCATTTCGGCCTGCCGGCGCGCCAGAACGGCGAGCACCTGCGCCTGGACGGTCACGTCGAGCGCCGTCGTCGGCTCGTCGGCGATGATCAGTTTTGGCTGACCGGCCATCGCCATGGCGATGACGGCGCGCTGGCGCATGCCGCCGGAGAACTGGTGCGGATACTGCCCCGCCCTGCCCTCGGGATCGGCGATGTCGACCTCGCGCAATAGCTCCGCCGCGCGGGCGTGTGCATTGGCCTTCTTCAGCCTGCCATGCGCCACCTCGCCCTCTGTGATCTGGCGGCCAACGGTGAGCACCGGATTAAGCGTCGTCGTCGGGTCCTGGAAGATAAAGCCGACATCGCTGCCGCGCATCGTTCGAAGCGTTTCCGGCGCGGCGGTGGTGACGTCGATGCCGCAAAGCCGGATCGAGCCCGAAACCCGCGCGGTCTCCGACAAAAGGCCGGTGACCGCGAGGGAAGTGACGCTCTTGCCAGAGCCGGACTCGCCGACGATGCAGAGAACTTCATTGGGATAGACGTCGAAATCGACGCCGCGAACGACGGGTACCGAACGTCCCTCGCCGCCGAAATCCACCTTGAGCCCCCGGACAGAGAGAACCGGGTCAGCCGTGCGTGGACCGCCTGCGGGAGACGCGATACCCGTCGGCATTACTGGAAGCCTACCGTGCGGGCGACGAAGAGATTGTCGATGTCGAGCGACAATCCACCCAGCTTCGGCGAGGCGACGATCAGGCCGGTGTCATAGGAATTGGTCGGGATGGCGAAGGCGTCGTTGACCAGAACGCGGTTGAGATTGTCGTAGGAAGCCTTCACGGCTTCATCCGGACCTGATGTCGTGTTCACCTGCGCGATGGCGGCGACATAATCGGCATGGGGATGCGGGTCCTTCAGCACCGGGTTCTTGACGCCGCGGTAGATGCTGTTGGTGGCGACGCGGGAGGGGAATTTCTGCACATTGCCGACGGCGCCGAAGGTGGTGTCGTAGTCGCCGGCAAGCTGCGCCTCGGTGTATTCCGCACCCTGGCGCACATCCAGTTCGATGTTGATGCCGACTTCGGCCAAGGCGCTCTGCAGGATCTGGCTGAGCACGACGCTGGGCTCGTCATTGCCCCAGACCAGCATCTTCCAGTTGCTCATTTCGGCCGGCGTCAGGCCGGAAGCGGCGATCAGTTCCTTGGCCTTGTCGATATTGTAGGCGAACTCTTCCGTGTAGGCCGCGTTGAAGGCGGGGCTTGCCGGCGCCCAAGGCAGGGCCACGACTTCGCCGAGACCGGCATAGCCGACCCGCAACATGCCTTCACGATCCATCAGATAATTGAAGGCCTGACGGAATTTTGCGTTGGTGAAGGGGGCGCGGGTCGAGTTGATGCGGAAAACCATGACCAGGGGACCGGGTCCGCGCACCATCTGGTAGCCGGCATCCTTCAGGCGGACGGCGCTGCGCGACGTGCCGCCATAGATCAGGTCGACGGCGTCGGATTCGAGCGCGGCGCTGGCCGAGGCGTCTTCACTGAAAATCGTGAAATCGACCTTCTCGGCAATCGGCTGGCCCTTGCGCCAGTAGTTCGGATTGGCCTTCAGCGTCAGGCCCTGGCCGACGGCGCGGCTGTCGAGCATGTAGGCGCCGGTGCCGGCCGGAACGGTCTCGACCGTGTCGATGCCGGCGGCCTCGATCGGGATCGTGAATTGCAGCAGATCGGTGATCTGGCGCAGGGGAACCGGCGCCTTGAAGTTGATCGTGACGGTGTTTGCGTCCGGCGTCGTCCAATCCTTGACGATCGACATGGTGGCGTAGACGTTCTTGCCGCGCTTGGGATCGGCCGCCTTGGCCAGCGTCGCCGCGACATCGGCCGAGGTCAGCTTGGCGCCGCTATGGAAGGTGACGTCGTCGCGCAGCGTCACCGTCACCGAGGTGTTGTCGGGCGCGATCTGCCATGCGGTCGCCAGGCTCGGCACCGCCTCGCCCTCGGCCGTATACTCGATCAGGCTGTCATAGAGGTTCTTGACCAGGTGGAAATTCACGGTCGAGAACTGCTGCGGATCGTAGTTGGTCATGTCGCTGAGCAGGGCGACGCGAAGCGTGCCGCCCTTCAGCGCCGCCTCTTCGGCATGCGCCGGGGCGATCCAGTTCGTTCCGCCCATGGCAACGGGCGCCGTCGCGGCGAGGAACAGGAAACCCAGCCGCCTGAGTGTCCGGAACAGGTTCGTCTTCATGCTGTTTTCCCCGCTGTTGCGCTTTATGGCTAACGATGCGTTATCAAGGTGTTCGTCGCGGCCGAGGCCGCGATGGCTCAGGCGTCGACGCGCTTGCCCGGCTGGGACGAATGCGCGCGCCAGTCATCAAACTGTTCGATCGGATAGATCGGGCGCGGAATGCGCTTCCAGGGCAGCGTGAAGACATCCGACTGGCCGGGCCCACGCGTATCGGCGCGAATGACGCCGGAAGCGATCGGCGCGAAATACTGGAAGTTCGACGCGGTCTTCAGCACGGCAATGCCGTAGTCGGTCGGCTCGACGCCCATCGCCCGGTAGACGCCAGGCACATTGCCGGCGACGGCGCGGAGCGTCGTGATCATCAGCGTGACCGGACCGACATCGAAAATGACAGACGGCCCGAGGTCGACCTCGCTCTGGTGGTTGTAACCCTCGATCTTCAGCAGGCCGCCACCGACCGTGCGCACCGTGCCGGTGACTTCGAGCGGCGTGAAGAATTCCGTCGCCGCGTCGCCGCCGAGCGGCAGCGTCACCGTCGCGCCCTCGCCGGCCGCGACCAGGGCCGCTGCCGCCTTTGGCGAGATCAGCGGCACCAGTGCGCGCTTCTGGATTCCGAGGCGCAGCATGGCTTCGAGCAGCAGATTGCTGTCGCCCGCCGCGCCGCCAAACACCGTGTCGCCGGTGTCGCTGAGGATCGCCAGCCCCGGAGCGGCGTCGGCCTGACGCACGGCGTCATCGACCGAGACAGACTCGCGGATTTGAAAATCATCGCGCAGCGACCAGCAGAGATCGGCCAGATCGTCGGCGAGCCTTTCCGCCAGGGCCTGATCGTTGTCGGTGACGACGATCGTCGCCCAACCGCCCTCGGCGACGTCGAGCCAGGGCTGCATCGGATAGTTCGACGCCTGCAGCACGCGCGCATCGGCCTCGACGGCACGCGCCGCGTCGAACCAGATTTTCATCGGCCCCTGCGAGGTCAGGAACTGCTCCTGATGCGAGACCAGCGGGATCTTGCGCCACGCGGTCGTCGGCTTCAGGCCTTCGGTCAGGATGCGCAGCAGCAGCTTCGTGCCGATGACGCCGGTGTCATAGACATCATGCGGCTGGGTGCGATGGCCGACAATGGCGGTCGCGTTGTCGATGATCTTCTGCGTGACGTTGGCGTGGTGGTCGAGACCGAGCACGATCGCGACATCGGGACCGAGGATTTCGCGGCAAAGCGCGATCTGTTCGCCCTCGACATCGTCAACGCCCTCGGCCGAGCAAGCGCCGTGCAGTTGCAGGGCCAGGCCGTCGATCGGACCGGCGGCCAGCAGGCCGGCGCGGATCTTGTCCTGGAAAAACTGGAAGGTTTCCGTCGAAAGCCGCCCGCCCGCCGACGCATAGCCGCGGATGATCGGGATCTGCTCGATCTCGAGGCCCGATTCCTCGATCACCTGAAGATGGCCGCCGACCTGGCCGAAGCCGCGCAGCTTCTCGAAGATTTCCGCGCCTTCGTAGATGCCGAAGCCCGCATAGTCATCCAGCGTGGTCAGCACCGGGTTGAAGTCGTTGGTTTCCTGCGAAACGTGAATGACAGCGATACGCAACGACCATCTCCATGATGTCTAATATTGAAAGCGAACGAATAGATCCGCTGTGGCGCCTATTCTTCGATCCAAACGGCTGTGAGACGCCGAGTATAAGATCGAGGCAGACTCGGTCCGTGACTGCGAAGGACAGGCAGTCCGACCTCAATTCAGGCTATTAATGGGCCTGTTTCGTGTCAATGCCGCCACGTTTCGCCAGATGGAACAAGTTCTATAGTTCAACCAAATCAGATGCCCGCGCGCACAGACGGCAGCGGGCATCCTTTCGAAGCGACACGGCTTCAAAAGCCGCCTGCGGTCATCAGAAGAACGTCTTCAGCCCGCCGGTGACGCGATAATCTTCGTCGACCAGCATCAGCAGCGACCATTTGTCGAAGGTGGTGCAGGGATGGCTGATGCCGAAGCCGACCATGTCGCCGGCCTGCAACGGACTGTCGATCGGCGTGATCATGTGGCAATGCTGGTCGTTGAGCGCGACGACCGAATGGCCGGGCGACAACTCGGCCGGTGCCGTCATGCTGCCATCCGGCCGATACCAGCGCAGCGGCACCGGCAGTCCGGCGTCGTGGCTGACATCGCGCTTGCCCATGGTCAGCATGGTGCGGCCGCCTTCGGGACGCGACTGCACCATCGCCCAGACTTCAAGCGCCGGCTCCAGACCGCCCTCGGGAAGCTGTAGCGTCGTCTCCTCGACGATGCGCTTGAACGCTGCCGCGTAAGCGATGGAATCATGCGTCAGGTAGCAGCCGGACCGCAGCACGCGCAGAACCGGATACGGGAACGAGACGAGATCGAAGCGTTCGACGACCCGGTCGAAGAAAGCGGACCCGCCGGCGCTGATGATGATCCGCGCTGAGGTGGCGAACAGCCCCTCCTCCATCGCCAGCAGCGCCATGGCGGCGACATCGTCGATCAGCCCGTCCGCCGTTTCCGGCGTCGGCAACATGCCTTCAAAACATTCGAAACCGGCCAGTTCCAGTCCCGGCGCGGCGGCGATGGCGCGCGCCAGTTCGATGGCACCCTTTCGCGTCCGGACGCCGGTGCGTCCGCCGATAAAGCCCATCTCGACGAGAATGCGCAGCGGGTTGCCTTCCGGCGGCGGATTGCGGCGGGCGCCCTCGGCCAGGAAGGCGACGCCGTCGAGGCTGTCAGCCAGGCAATAGAGCTCGAAGCCGCCCTCGGTATGCAGCGCGCTGAAGCAGGCGTCGATCGCCGGGCGACCGATCGGCTGGTTGGCGAGCAGCACCCGCTTGACGCCGAAGCGCAGGCAGACTCCAACCTGCTGCAGCGTCGCCGCCGTGATCGCCCACGCGCCATCAGCGATCTGCAAGTCGAACAGATGCGGCGACATCGTCGTCTTGCCATGCGGCGCGATGACGAGATTGTTCTCAGCCGTGAAGGCGCTCATCCAGGCGCTGTTGGCGGCCAGAACATCCTGCCGGATCACGGCGACCGGCAATGGCAGATCACCCGCGAGCAGGCTCCAGCCCTGGCTTCCGACATCGCCAACCGTCAGGCGCGGCGCGTCATAAGGCAGCCCCTTGGTCGAGGGATCGAGTTCGAGCGCGTCGAGCGAAACGATGTCGAGGCGGGGAATCAGAGCCATGGATTGGGGTCCATCGGTGCGAGGGGGCGACGGGCTTTGGTGTAGGGGATCCTGGCCGTATCGCTTGGATAGGGGCCGCCCGTATCGAGGTAGTGGACCTTGTGCGCAATCGGCGCGAAGGCGGCATGAAAATGGTTGGACGACTTCACCACGACGATTTTCTTGGCAGCGAGATCGATGCCGAGATCGGTGAAAACAGGCGGGCTGAAGGTCTGCGCCCGCGTCGACGACAGCACGACATCGAGATTGCCGATGGTGATTGCGGCGGCCGCGCCGAGCGAGACCCAGCTCTGCTCGAACGGCACCAGCAGATCGTCGGTGATGCCGCGCACCACCACCCGGGCGTCGATCGGCTTGCCCGATGTGGAGGCTGCTTTGCCGCCGAAGCGCAGGTCGATTTCCGTACCGACGCCAGCGGCGCGGCAGAAGGCGACCGCGACCGGATCCCAGAGCGCGCCGATGGCTGCCGGAATTTCGGGATGGCGCAGCAGCGCCGCGACCATGACGGTCTGGTCGCCGGCGACGCCGCCGCCCGGATTATCCCAGCGATCCGCCAGAATGACCGGCTGGCCGAGTTCGCTCAGCGCCTGCTCGATCGCCTCTTCCGGCTTGAAGTGATAGGGGCCGCCGCCTGAGGCACCCCAGCCTAGGATCTCGCGGCCAAGACGCTCGGCCAAGGCCGCCGCCTTCTCCTGGTTTTCCGCGCCATCGGCGATGACAAGCACCTTGGTGCCGACATCGTAGACATCGGCGGCCTGGAAGCCGTGCGCGACGGAGATCGAGAGAATGCCGTCCTGCCCTTCGAGCGCCAGCATCCGGTCGACGAAGCTCCGACCCGGTTCGCGGCTGGTCATGAAGCCGGTGATGGCGCGGCAATCGAACACAGCACTGACCGGCGCAATCTCGCGGCGCGCGGCGCGCAGGCAGAGATCGACCAGATCCTCCGCCCGTTCGAGGAAATCCGTATGCGGAAATTCCTTGAAGGCGGTGATGACATCGGCCGCCTCGACCATCTGGTCGGTCAGGTGGCAATGCATGTCCAGTTCAGCGCCGACGATGGCATCGGGGCCGGCAATGGCGCGGGCATGCGCCAGCAGATCGCCCTCGCAATCATCATAGCCGCGCGCCACCATCGAGCCATGCAGGCCGAACAGCACGACATCGACGGGCATGGCGGCGCGGAGTTGATCCAGGATCTCGTCGCGCAGGCTTTCATAGGCCTCGCGCGAAACGAGCCCGGCCGGCTCGGCCCAGGTCGCGGTGCCTTCGAACAGGGTGAAGCCATCAATGCGGGCGCGGTTGCGGGCCGCCACCATCGGGCCGGAACAGAGCGTCGGCGTCTCGGGATGGGTGCCGGGCGGGCAATAGAACGCCCCCTCGAACGCGCTGCGATCGACAAAGAGCGGCGAGAACGTATTCGTCTCGGTCGCCAGAGACGCCACAAAAACCCGCATTCCTGCCCCCTGCCGCGATGTCGTCGCCGTATCGCGCCTGATATTCTACATTATGGAACAATCATTTAGCTGTCCGATGAAATTTAAGCGGCAGGATCGCTCGCCTGTCAACTGTGCAACCGCAGATACATTTGGTTATGCGGGACGTTCAGCTTGCGCGCCTCGGCAAGTTGATGTCTTAATATCGAAACGAGCATCACCAAATCGTCCCATGATCTGGAATGATCGTTCGCGGAACCCTGATTTTCATGGTCGAAACCAACATGTCGAAGCCAGAGACTGAGCCGAGCGGCGCCGCGGTTGCCGCGCGGATCCAGTCCGTCGCCCGCGCCAAGGCGCTGCTCGACGCCATGGCGAGCGGCGATTTCGTCGCGCTGCGCGAGCTGGCCGCCCGCACCGGACTGGCCAAGACAACGGCCTTCAATCTCGTCACGGCGCTGGTTGATGTCGGCTTGGCCGAACGGGACATCAAGGGCGGCGCCTATCGGCTCAGCCTGCAGCATCTCGTCTATGGCAAGGCCGTCGAGCGGCGGCTGGACATCGCGGCGCTGGCGCAGCCCTATCTGATCCGCCTGTGCGCCGAGACGCGCGAAACCGTCAATCTGGCGCTGCCGGGCCCGACCGACGCCGTCATCGTCGAAAGCCTGGAAGGCAGCCAGACCCTGCGCGTCTCGTCCTATTCCGGCACGCGCGCCGCCTATCATTCAACCGCCTGCGGCCGGGCGTTGCTCGCCTATCAGCCGCTGTTGTTCCGGCGGATCATCTACAATCTGGGTTCGCTGCCGGCGGCGACCGACCGCACCATTACCGATCCGCAAGCGCTGGAAGACGTGCTGGAGCGCTGCCGCACCGTCGGCTGGACCACCGAATTCGAAGAGAACGAGATTGGCGGCGCCTGCGTCGCCGCGCCGATCTTCGCGCCCGGCGGCGAGGCCATCGCCGCCGTCTCCATCGCCGGCCCCTCGGCCCGTTTCGAGCCCGAGGCCATCGAGCGCCTCGGACGACTTCTCGTCGCCACCCTCGCCGAAATCACGGCGAGCATGTCACGCAACAGGTAGACATCATGAACACGCGCCCTCGTATCCTGCTGGCAGGGCTCTATCACGAGACCCACACCTTCGTGGACGAGATCACCACGTTCGCAGACTACGACATCCTGCGTAGCGAGGCGCTTTTGGCGCGAAAGGGTGATGGTTCGACGGTCGACGGCTTCCTGGAAGTGGCCGAGACCGAGGGCTGGGACGTGGTCCCCGTGGTCGAGTATTCGGCGCTGCCGTCCGGGACCACCGACCACGCCGTGTTCGAGCAATTCTGGGCCGAACTGGAAACAGGCCTCCGCGCCGCGCTGAAGAAGGGTGGCCTCGACGGCATCTGGCTGGCCCTGCACGGCGCCATGGTGACAACGGAAAGCATAGACCCGGAAGGCGAATTGCTCGCCCGCATCCGCGGCGCTCCGGGCGCCGAGACGCTGCCGCTCTATGCCGTGTTCGACCTGCACGCGACATTCACCGCCGCGATGGCGAAACACGCCAATGGCCTCGTCGCCTACCGCGAAAATCCGCATACCGACGCGCGCGATTCAGCCGTCCGTTCGGCCGAGCTTCTGGCCCGGGCCCTGCGCGAAAAGGCCGAGCCGGTCATGCATGCCCGCAACGCCGCGATCCTGTGGGCGCCGCCCGGCACTGGCACGGCCGACAGCCCGATGCGCGACCTCGAAACCCTCGCCCGCCAGATAGAGGCCGAGGACGCCGAGATCTGGGCCGTCAACATCATTGGCGGCTATTCCTTCTCCGACGTGCCGGATGCCGGCGTCGCCTTGTCGCTGATCACCACCGGCAGCGCCGAGCGCGCCAGCGCCGCGCTCGACCGGCTGGAAGCGCTCGCCGTCGAGTTGCGCGAGCTTGGCCAGCCCAAGGAATGGGATCTCGATGCAGCCCTCTCCGAGATCAAGACGCTCGAAGGCGGCCCCTATATCGTCGTCGAGCCTGCCGACAATATCGGCGGCGGCGCACCGGGCGACGACACGGCGATCCTGCGCGGTTTCTTGCGCCACGGCATCCGCAATACCGCCGTCGCCATCGCGGATGCGGAAGCCGTCCAATCCTTCGCCGACGCCGCGCCGGGCGACGTCCGCACGATCGCGCTCGGCGGCAAGGGCAGCAAGCTCGGTGCCGGTCCGATCGAGGTCAGCGCCACTTTCGTCAGCCGCAGCGACGGCGAGTTCACGCTCGAGGACCGCAACAGCCACCTCGCCGCCATGCAGGGCGTCCATATCAGCATGGGGGCTTCGGTCGTGCTGGAGGTCGACGGCGTCAAGATTCTGGTCAACAGCCGCAAGACGCCGCCCTTCGATCTCGGACAGCTACGGTCGCAGGGCATCGTTCCGGAAGAATTGACGGCCATCGGCGTCAAGGCCGCCGTCGCGCACCGCCGCGCCTACGACCCTATCGCGGTGAAGAGCTACACCGTGGCAACACCGGGCCCCTGCACCAGCGTCCTGACCAGCTTGCCCTATCGCCGGCTGCGCCAGCCTGTGTTCCCGATCAGCTGAATGGTCTGAAAAAGATACAAATGCAGAAGCTGCGCGTGCACCTCTCCCTGAGGGAGAGGTCGATGGCGAAGCCGGCGGGTGAGGGTTTACGGCCTCACCGGATCGTTCCCTAAACCCTAACCCGGACCTATCGGTCCGACCTCTCCCTCAGGGAGAGGTAAAGACAGACGACCTTCACACGGAGCCTCCCATGATCGAATATCCGAGCGAACCCGATACCCCCCGTTCGCACCTGCCCTTCAGCCCGTCGACCAAGCTCGGCGACCTGATCTTCGTGTCCGGCCAGGCTTCGGTCGATGCGACTGGGAAGATCGTCTCCGACACGTTCGAGGGCGAGATGCGCCGCTCGATGGAGAACATGCGCAAGGTCGTCGAGACCGCCGGCAGCGACTTCGCCCATGTGCTGCAGACCCGCAACTATGTGCAGGATCCTGCCGATATTCCGCTGTTCAACAAGATCTACCGCGAGTATTTCAGCGAGCCCTTCCCGGCCCGCACGACGATCACCAACTGCCTCGGCACCGCGCTGCGCTACGAGGTCGAGTGCATCGCCGTCGCCAAGCCGAAGGCTTGATTGTCTCATTCTCTATGACGAAAAGGGCGGCCGTTCGCGAGCCGCCCTTTTTGTTGATGCAGGATAGTCTGCCCTCTTCACCTCTCCCTGAGGGAGAGGTCGACGACCAAAGGTCGGCGGGTGAGGGTTTACGGCCTCACCGGATAGTTCGGCCTCGCACGGGCGGCAAACCGTCAGCCGAAGCGATATTCCGTTTCCTGCCGGTAGATCTCGCCGGGGCGGAGGATCGCCGACGGAAAGCTTGGCTGGTTGGGGCTGTCGGGAAAGCGCATCGGCTCCAGGCAAAGCCCGGCATGGGCCTGAAAGGGCACGCCGTCGAGCCCGGCGAAGTCGGGCGCCAGCCCCGCGCCGTCATAGAAGACAATGCACGGCTCGGTCGTGTGAACTTCCATGTGAAGGCTGCCATCCGGCGCTTCCAGGCGCGCGCCCCGGATGAGTTCATGGCCCTCGCGGTCCAGCACCACGCAGCAATCATAGTCAAAGTCCGGATCGCCGGCGGGATCCGAGATGGGTCGCAACTGGCGAAAATCATACGGCGTTCCGGCAACGCTGGCGATTTCGCCGCTCGGCACCAGCGCCGGACTGAACGGCGTGTAGCCGCTGGCCGCGAATTGCAGCTTGTGTTCGCGGCTGGTCGCGCCCGGGAGCAGCGAGAAATAGGCGTGATTGGCGAGGCTGACGACGGTCGGCGCGTCGGTCGTCGCCGTCAGGGTGATGTGAATGGTTCCCGGCGCCAGCAGGCGATAGGTGCAGCGAACATCCAGTTCGCCCGGATAACCGTCATCGCCATCCGGCGAGATCAGGCCGAGCGTCACCGACGCCTCGTCCGACTCCAGAATCCGCCACGGCTTCCGCGAAAAACCGACCGCGCCGCCATGCAGATGGACGCCGCCTTCGTTCAGCGAAAGCTGATGCTCGACGCCGTCGATGGATATCCGGCCGCCGCCGATGCGGCTGGCATGCCGGCCGGCCGTGACGCCGAGATAGCGGTTGTTTTCGAGATAGCCATCGAGCGTCTCGAAGCCGAGCACAACGCGACGCGGCGCGGCGTCCGGAACCGGCACCACGAGATCGCGCAGCGTTGCGCCAAACGTCAGGATCGAGGCGGTGGCACCGCTGGCGCTGGCCAGCCGGACCTCGGAGATAGCCGTGCCGTCCGGCAGCCGGCCGAAGAAATGGATCGACACGATGTCTCCGTTTTAGCTCGATGTTTCGTTCTGGTAAGCCGGCGAAAGGATATCGCCTACCAGAGGGTATAGCCGCCATCTATGACATAGGCGGCGCCCGTCACATAGGAAGCGGCGGGGCTGGCGAGATAGAGCGCGAGCCCGGCGATCTCCGGCGGATTGCCGGGGCGGCCCATCGGGATATGCGCGACGATGGCGTCGATCACGTCCGGTCGGCGCTCGTTCCAGCCACGGTTGGTGTCGGTCATGAATAGGCCGGGGCAGATCGCGTTGACGGTGACGCCATGCGGCGCCCAGTCGGCGGCGGCGCAGCGGGTAAAGTGGATCACCGCCGCCTTGCCAGTCTCGTAGTCGCGCCCGCCAATGCCGCGATTGGCGATCAGGCCGCTCATCGAGGCGATGTTGATGATCCGGCCGCCCTGCCCGCGCTCCAGCATCGCGGCGCCAAAAATCTTGGTGCCGAGGAAGCAACTGGTCAGGTTCATGTCCAGCGATTCCTGCCAGGTCTCCAGCGTCTCCTCGACGATCGGCATGCTGGCGATGCGGTTGCCGACATTGTTGATCAGGATGTCGACGGGACCGTATTCCTTCAGGATCGTCGTGCAGGCCGCCTCGCAGAGGTCTGCCCTGGCCATGTCGGCCACCACGCCCCAGCCCTGGCGACCCAGCGCCCGTATCTCGGCGACGGTGGCGTCGAGCGTTTCCTGCGTGCGACCGGTGATGATCACGTCGGCGCCCGCTTCCGCCAGCGCCAGCGCCATTTCGCGGCCAAGGCCACGGCTTGCGCCGGTGACCAGCGCACGCTTGCCTTCAAGCCCGAACCAATCCTTCAGTCCCATCTCGGTCTCCGATTTTCTTTTGGCGTCGTCTTGAAGGCGGCGGTGAATTCCCGCCGCCCGTTCACAACCGTTCAGGAAAAGCTACTTCACGGCGCCGACCGTCAGCCCGCTGACGAGCGAGCGTTGCAGCAGGGCGAAGATCACCGCGACGGGAACGCTGGCGACCAGCGTCGCCGCCATCACATGGTCCCACTCGACCTGATAGCGCCCGCCGACCAGCGAGAAGGTCTGCAGCGTCAGCGTGCTCTTTTCTGGCGAACGCAGCAGCGTCATCGCCAGCACGAACTCGTTCCAGCAATAGATGAAGATGAAGACGGCCGTGATGCCGATTGCGGGCGCCGCCAGCGGCAGGAAGATCAGCCGCAACCGTTGCAGCGTCGAGGCGCCATCGAGCTTCGCCGCTTCTTCCAGCTCCTTCGGAATGGTCTGGAAATAGGCTTGCAGCATCCAGACCGAGAAGGCGAGATTGAAGGCGACATAGGCCAGAACCAGCGCCGGCAGTTGATCGACGAAGCCCATCTTCGCCATCAGGCGGAAGATGCCGAGCACCAGCACGATCGGCGACAGCATCTGCGTCACCAGCAGGAACTGGCGGAACAGCTTGCGGCCGGTGAACTCCATCCGCGACGCCGCATAGGCGGCGGGAATGGCGACCAGCAGGCAGAGAACCGTGGCGGCGATGCTGACGAGCAGGCTGTTCATCACAGCCGGCCCGAGGCGCGTCGCCTGCCACATGTCGACGAAGTTCTGCAGCCGGATCTCCGACGGGAACCAGCGCGGCGGATACATCAGCACTTCGACCCGGGGCTTCACCGCGGTCGAGACCATGACGGCGAAGGGGAAGAGGATGACGATCACCAGCGGCGACAGGAACAGCCACATGAGCAGGGATTTGCGGACAGGATTTTCCATCAGGCCGTGCTCCGCTCATTGCGCATGGCAAGCGCCGCATAGACGATCGTCAGCGCCAGCAGGATCAGGAACATGACGATCGACAGCGCCGAGGCGATGCCCAGTTCACCATAGCGGAAGGCGAGCTTGTAGAGCCAGGTCACCAGGATGTCGGTGCTGTTGGCCGGATCGCCCTGCGTCATCACCCAGATCAGCGGGAAGGAGTTGAAGACGTAGATGAAATTCAAGACCAGCACGATGTTCAGGAACGGCCGGATCAGCGGCAGCGTGAGATAGCGAAAACGCTGCCAGCCGCTGGCGCCGTCGATCTTGGCAGCCTCGAACACGTCCGCCTGCAGCGAGGAGAGGCCGCCGAGGATGACCGTCACGGTAAACGGGATCGAGACCAGGATGCCGATGGCGATCAGGATCGGGAACGCCGTCGTCGAGGTGGCGAGCCATTCGACCGGCGTGTCCTGCAGCCCGAAATTCGCCAGCGTCGCGTTGACCATGCCGAACTGTCCGTTCAGCGACCAGCGCCAGACGATGCCGGTCATGGTCAGCGATACCGCCCAGGGCAGCATGATGATGATGCGGGCCAGCGTACGGCCGAAGAACTTCTCGTTCAGGATCAGCGCGATCGGAACCGACAGCAGCACCGTGCCGCCGACGACGAAGACCGTCCAGACGAGCGTGCGGATCAGGCAGCCGATGAAGAGCTGATGCGAGAACAGCCGCTGGTAATTGGCGAAATCGTTGAAAGCCGCCGTCTTGCCGAACCGGTTCACCGCATGCACCGACATGTTGGCCATGTCGTAGATCGGGTAGCCGATAATCCAGAAGGCGAACAGGATGGAGGGGAGGATGAGAAGATAGGGCGCGCTGGCGCGCCCTATCTTGCCGTTGGAGGGCGTCTTGGCGCGATGAACAGCGCCGCCGACGCCCAACCCCGGTGCCGATCCGGCCTTATTGCTGGATAAGGCCATCGATCGTCGCCGCGGCTTCCTTCAGGGCGGCTTCAGGCTGGGCCTGGCCAATATAGACCTTCTGGACAGCGGCGATCACCGCGTCGACCATCTGCTCCCAGTTCGCGACCGGCGGTGCGAAGCGGGCGTAGGGCAGCATGTCGGTGAAGGCCTTGAGCTGCGGGTCATCGGCGAAGACCGGCGCGGCGGCCTCTTCCTTCATGACCGGCAGGAAGCCTTCCTTGGTCGAGAACTCGATGCGCCATTTCGGGCTGAACGCCGTCTCGGTCAGGAACTTCATGGCGAGCTCTTTCTGCTTGCTCGACTTGAAGACCATCAGCGTATCGGTGACGCCATAGGTTGCCTTGGTAGTGCCCTCGGGGATCGGCGAAAGCGCATAGTTCAACGTCGGGGCGTCGGCCTTGATCTGGCCGCGCAGCCACGGGCCGGTCAGGATCATGCCTATGCGGCCCTGTTTGAACAGGCGCTCGATGTCCTGGCGGTTCAAGCCGCTCGGATCGGGCTCGGTCAGGCCTTCGTCGATCATCGACTTGTAGAGCGTCAGCGCCTTGATCGCCTCGGGGCTTGCGACGCCGGATTTGCCGTCCTTGATCAGCTCGCCGCCATGGGTCCAGAGCGAATAGTACCAGTAGGCGTCGGTCTCGATTTCCTTGCCCTGAAGCGCGAAGCCATAGGCATCCGTGCCGAGCGCCTTGATCTTCCTGGCGGTGTCGACGACGCCGTCCCAATTGGTCGGCGGCTCATTGACGCCGGCCTTCGCCAGCAGGTCCTTGTTGTAATACATGGCGCGGGCGGACGCCGCGACCGGCAGGCCGTACATCGTGCCGTCGAAGGTCGAGGGCGAAAGGAACGACTCGATGAAGCTGGCCTTGAATTCAGGCGTCAGATCCATTGGCTCGGCAATGTCGTTCTTGACGTAATCGACCAGCCAGCGCGTGCCGATCATGGCGATGTCGGGCTCGGTGCCGCCCGCGATGTCGGTGGTCAGGCGCTGTTGAAGGTTATCCCACTGGATGACTTCGATCTTCACCTCGTCGCCAGGGTGCTTCTCCATGAAGTCCTTGGCCATGCCCTCGAACAGGCCCTGCGTCGCGGCGCTATAGTAACCGAGCACGACGCGGATGGTCTCCGCCTGGGCTGCGGTCGAAGCAAAAACAATGGCGGCAGTGCCCGCCAGCAAACTGATTACCCTGCTTTTCTTGGTCTGGTACATTTAGCTGATCCTGTCGTCTTCACGATGTGAATGTCTAACGATCTAGATAGATGCTCATGTAACCTTGCATTCGACTTGCGATGTCCGGCGCTATTTTTTTTGTTCCCCGCGCCGCCCAACAAGAAGAATGATACGACATCCTATCCGGATGCGTCTTCGGCAATACTGCTTCTTTCGAAGCCGAAAACAGGCAGACCGCCTGCCTTGCTGAAACTCTCTCCTCGTCCTCGTTCCATCAGGCCGGGCGCTACACTCCCCCGTCTGTCCCTCGATCATTGTCGGACAGGAAGCGTCTGCCAAGCGATTTTTTTACTCTTGCGTCATTTGACAAAAATTCAGCGCTTCAAACATTGTCTCTGGACGTTATTTGGTCGGAAAAGCCAAATATTTGCCGGTTCTGCCCCTTATCTGGGCGTCAGCAACGGCAGCGCGAAACGGCGCGCCGCCGCCTCTTTTCGAGCCTTAGTTCGAATGCCACCAGCGCCCGGCGACGACGACGCCATCGGCAAAAATGCGCTCGTTCGCCGTGACAACCTGCGCGCGCGAATCCTCCAGCGGAAAGCTGCCCTGGCGGATGGAAAGAATGCTGGCGTCGCCCGGGCTGCCCGGCTTCAGCGTGCCGAGTTCCGGCCGGCCGAGCGCCTTGGCGGCGTTGATGGTCGAGGCGGCGATGACGTCGCCGAGCGGCATGCCGAGGTTGAGGAATTTCGACAGGGTCGTGACCTGGTCGAAGGCCGGGCCGTTGATGCAAAGCGCATGCACGTCGGAAGAGATCGTATCGGGCGCAAAACCCTGCTCCAGCATGGCGCGTCCCGTCTTCCAGGCGAACGAGCCCATGCCATGGCCGATGTCGAAGATCACGCCGCGCTCGCGCGCCGCGATCACCTCCGGCTTGATCTTGCCCCGGCCGTCGATCGGCGCGTTGGGGAACGGGCGGAAACAATGGGTCAGCACGTCACCCGGCCGCAGCCGGTCCACGACCGCCTCATAGGAAGGCGGGGGCTCGTCGATATGCACCATCATCGGCATGCCGAGCTCGTCAGAAACCTGCAGCGCGATATCGAGCGGCGCGATGCCGCTGTCGCCGCTGGCATGGCGGCCGATGCGCACCTTGATGCCGACGATGACATCGCGATTGGCGTCCGCCACCTCAAAAGCATCCTGCGCCGCCATCAGGCGCATGTCGTGGCTCTCGCCCACCATGATGCGATTGGAGAAGGCATAGATGCCGGCGAAGGAGACATGCAGGTAGGCGAGGATGCGGACGGCGCTTGGCTCGATAACATGCTTGCGGAAACCTGGAAAATTGCCGGGGCCAGCGCTGCCGGTGTCGACGCTGGTCGTCACCGCGCTCTGCCTGGCATAATCCTCGGCATCGACGCCGAGCGAGGTGCCACCCCAATAGACATGGGTGTGCAGGTCGATCAGGCCGGGAGTGACGATCTTGCCGGAGACATCGCGAATGTCCGCCCCCGTCGTGTCGAGCCCGTCGCCGATCGCCGCGACCTTGCCATCTGCGAAGGCGACGTCGGTGACGCGATCGATACCCTGGGACGGATCGATGACCCGACCCTTCTGGAGAACGAGGTCAAATGGCATGATGCGCGGGTGCTTTGTGTTGTGAAGGCAGGAGCGGCGAAGGTCACGGCGCTTGGCCCATACGGGCCGGAGAACCGCATCCCTTGATGGCCCGATGATGAGCATCGAACGGCCGACTCGCCAAGCGAATTTTTCATTTTCTCGTCATTTTCTGGAATCGCACCGACATGCATTCGCAGGGCGATGACAAAATGATCTGAAAAATCAATTCTTGGGCAGTTTTGCCCTGCCCGGATTGCAGAGTCGGATCAATCCGCCAGCGGCTTGCTGGTATCGGAATCGCGATGGACGGTGAATTGCTGCTTGATCCGCCGCAGCTTCTCCAGCGCCGCCGGGCGGCTGCGCACCGCCGCGCCATAGGCGAGCATGTCGATCACGGCCAGGAAGGCATAGCGCACCGAGGTCGGCCCGAGCACGTCGCCGTCGTCGGCGACATTCACGGCGAGCGAGATATCGACCATGTCGGCCAGCGGCGTTCCGGCGACGGTCAGCCCGATGGTCTGCGCGCCATAATCGGCGCCGATTCGCAATGCGCGCATTAGTTCGGGATTGGTGCCGCTGAGCGACGAGCAGAAGATGACATCCCCGCGCCCGACTGTGGCGGCCAGCATCATCTGCATCTGGTGATCAGCACTGGTGCTGACATGCAGGCCGAGCCGGAACAGCCGGTTGTGGAACTCCTCGATCAGCCAGCTGGAGACGCCGCCCGAGCCGAACGCATAGATCATGCGACTGCGGCTGACGATCTCGATGGCCCGTTCAAGCGCTTCAAGATCGATCGATTTCTGCGCGTTGACGATGGCGCGCTGCGCCCGCATGGCGACGCGCTCGCCCACCTCGGCCAGGTTGGCGGGCGGGGTCTGCGGCTCCAGATATTGCAGCCCAACCCGCATGCTGCCCATGATCTTCAGCTTGAGATCACGAAGCCCGTCGCAGCCGACTTCCCGGCTGAAGCGGGTGACGGTCGGCGCCGAGACGCCGATCCACGGCACCAGTTCCTCGATCGGCTTTTCGACGAAGACGCGCGGATAGCCGAGGATCGCCTGGGCGATCTTGCGGTGCGATTTGGAAAGGCTGGGCTCGCGGTCGAGGATGGCGGCAAGGATATCGTTGGCGGCCGACTGGGCGTCCTCGACGGAAATGGTGAGGACGCTGCCACGGTCGCGAGGGCGCCCTGCCCCGCCAGGCTGCGGGCTTTCCGTCACCTTGGTCCGCCGCCGCTGACCGTCCATCCGCCGCTGCTCCGCTTTTTCATTTTGTCGTCAGATAGGCCTGACGATGGCACAGGCAGCCGCCATGCGGAAGACGGACATTCCAATGGGCTGCCGGCCGACTTGTCGGTCAGACGAAATAGGAGGTCGGCGATACCTGGTGAGTGGCGCGGAAAGCCGCCAGACGCTCGGCCGCCTTCTCGCTGGAAGCCTCGAGATGGGCGCGCAGCAGGTGCTTGGCGCCGGCGACGTCCTGACGCGACATCGCCTGCAGGATCTCCAGATGCTCTTCCATAAAGGAGTCAAAGAAGGGCTGGCGCTGCAGGGCGACCTGGAAGTGCTTGCCCGAAACGAGAATGCAGCGGGTGCGCTTCAACGCCTCGACGATCTCGGGATTGCGACCATAGGAGAGGCAGCCGATATGAAGCTCCTCTTCCAGGACGTCGAGTTCGGCAATATCCGCGTCGCCAGCGCGGTTGATGCCGTCCTCCAGCCGCCCCGCCATGGCGGAAAGCACGGCCGGCGGGATTCCGCCCACCGCTGTTTCCAATGCCGCCGGTTCCAGCAGCAGGCGCAGGTCGTAGAGGTCCTGGAAACGGGCCTCGTCGAGCGGGATGATCCACCAGTGCGATTTCTCGCCCTTGGTGACAATGCCGACCTGCTGGGCATGGATCAGCAGATCGCGCGCCACCGTGCGGCCGACATCGAAATGCCGCGCCAGAGCCAGCTCGTTGACGCGAAAGCGGCCGAAAACCGAGCGCAGGATGACCTCGCGCTCGAATTCATAATAGAGCGACTGCCAGGCAAAATGCTTCGGGGTTGGGACCGCCGCCGCGTCCATGTCGAACATTTCGGCGGTGATCTTCAGCCGCTTCGGTTCGCTGGCGGCGCCGACGAGAAGGCCGCGGCCGTCGAAGCGGCTGAGCAGGCCCTCCTCCTCCAGCCGCGCCAGCGCCTGTTTTACCGGGGAGCGGCTGGACCCGAAGATAGCCGCGAGCGGCCCTTCGAGCAGCACTGTCCCCTCAGGCAAGGCGCCGCTTTCAACGCCGCGCCGCAGCCTGTCGGTGATCGAGGCATAGGCAGGGGTGCGGTCGACGGAAGCTCCGCTGACCGCTCCTGCGTTTCGCGTGACCGTCAGGTCACCGCGCCGATTTGCCATGGCACGAACTCATTGTCGCCAAATCCGAAATCTTCGCTGAGGGTGTACCGGCCCGACGCCGTAGCGATGACGGATTCGAAGATGCGCAACCCGGCAGCCTCGATCGTATCCTCGCCCGTGACGATGCCGCCGCAGTTGACGTCCATGTCATCCTGCATGTGCTCGTACATCTCGCTATTGGTAGCGACCTTGATGCACGGCGCAGGCTTGAACCCGGAGACGGAACCGCGACCCGTGGTGAAGACGATGACGTTGCAGCCGCCCGCGACCTGCCCCGTTACCGCGACGGGATCGTAGCCGGGTGTATCCATAAAGACAAACCCGGTCTGGTTGATTGGCTCGGCATATTCATAGACGGCCTCGAGCGGCATGGTGCCGCCCTTGGCGACCGCGCCGAGCGACTTTTCCAGGATGGTGGTCAGGCCGCCGGCCTTGTTGCCGTGCGACGGATTGTTGTTCAGTTCCGCGCCGTTACGCACGGTGTAGTCGCGCCACCACTCGATCCGGTCGACCAGCTTCTGCGCCACGGCCGGCGTCACGGCGCGGCGGGTCAAAAGGTGCTCGGCGCCGTAGATCTCCGGCGTCTCGCTGAGCACGGCGGTGCCGCCATTCTGGACGATGAGGTCGGCGGCATAGCCCAGCGCCGGATTGGCGGAAATGCCGGAATAGCCGTCGGAACCACCGCATTGAAGCGCCAGCTTCAGGCCCGACAGCGGCACGGTCGTGCGCTTGGCTTCGTTGGCGATCGGCAGCATCTCGCGGATGATGTCGGAGGCGATTTCCACTGTCTTGCGCGCGCCGCCGAGGCGCTGGATCGTCATGGTGCGCAGCATCGGCCCGACGTCGAGCCCGAACTTCTCGACGATCGGCTCGATCTGGTTGGTCTCGCAGCCAAGCCCGATCATCAGGATGCCGGCGAAGTTCGGATGCTTGGCGTAACCGCTCAGCGTGCGGGTCAGATAGGTGTAGCCCTCGGCCTTGGTCGAGATCGCGCAGCCCGTGCCATGCGTCAGCGCAACGACGCCGTCGACATTCTCAAAACCGTCCAGTGCGCCGCCCCGGTTGAAGGCGTCGGCAATGGCGCGCGACACAGTGGCCGAGCAGTTCACCGAGGTGATGATGCCGATATAGTTCCGCGTGCCGACATCGCCATTGGCGCGGACATAGCCCTCGAAGGTGCGGCGCTCGGCTTCCGGCAGCAGCGGCGTCGGCCGTGCGTCGGCGGCGAAATTGTGGGTGACGTCGCTCTCCTGCATGTCGAGATTATGCAGATGCACATGGTCGCCCGGCTGGATCGCGGCGCTCGCCGTGCCGATCACCTGGCCATATTTCAGCACCGGCTCGCCCGCCTCGATCGGCTGGATCGAGATCTTGTGGCCGGAGGGAATCTCGCTCCGCGCCACGACATTGCTGCCGGGCAGCACGGTGCCGGCGGGAATGACCGCCCGCGCCACGCTCACATTATCTTGCGGGTTGAGCTGGATGACAGGGGATGACGGCGTCGGGAGCGACATGATCATTTCCGTTAAAATGGTTATTGCGTGCATCAATCAATCATGTTAGATCTGCTCTAGTCAACAGAAAAACAATAATAATTATCCGGATATGGGAGCACTGCCGGCACCGCTTGCAGGGCAGGAATCGGTTCTATACGTAGATCTCGATAGAGAGCGCGCCACTTCCAAACTTATAATTTAGAAATACGGGTCCGTTTCGATGCCACATCGTTACGGAATGTGCGGGGTTGCGCCTTGTCATATGAATTCGATTTCTCGTTCCTGAACGATTATATGCCGGAGCTTTGGCATGGAATCTGGCTGACGCTGGGAATGACCATCGTTTCGATCGTTCCGGGCTTCGCGCTTGGCACCAGCTGCGCGATCGGACGGCTCTATGGCCCGCCCTGGGTGCAGCGCATCGTCACCATCTATGTCGAGGGCATCCGCAACACGCCGCTGATCATCCAGGTGTTCTGGCTGTTCTTCGGGCTGGCGGTCCTGCAGGTCCGCGTCGGGCCGTTCCCGGCCGCCGTCATCGCGCTGGTCATCAATGTCGGCGCCTATACGGCCGAGATCATGCGCGCCGGTTTCCTGAGCATTCCCAAGGGCCAGCTGGAAGCCGCCGCCTGCCTGGCGCTGAAGCCGAGCCAGAGCCTCTGGTCGGTGCAGATTCCGCAGGCGGTCGAGCGGGTCTATCCGGCCCTCGTCAGCCAGTTCGTGCTGATGATGCTGGCGACCTCGATCATGTCGCAGATCTCGGCGGAAGAGCTGACCGGCGTCGCCTACATGATCCAGTCCTTCACCTTCCGCGGCTTCGAGGTCTATCTCGTCATCGCCGTCATCTACTTCGTCATGGCGTGCCTGCTGCGGTTGACGCTGCTCGGCGTCGCGCAGGTCTCCTTCCCGCGCCGCCGGCGCCTGGGAACCCCGCTTTAGCGATCGCCTATCCGACGCCCGCCCCGCCCTTCCACGATGCACGGATTCCGCCCATGTTCGGACTGACCATCGAGCAGATCGCCTTCATCTTCCGCGGCGCCGGCTGGACCATCGTCCTGTCGCTGCTCGGCTTCGTCGGCGGCACGTTGCTCGGCCTGCCGGTGGCGCTGGCGCGCGCCTCGCGCCGCCGCAGCCTGAAGATCGTCTCCGGCCTGTTCGTCCAGCTGGTGCAGGGCATTCCGCTGCCGGTGATCATGTTCGTGGTCTATTTCGGCATCTCGATCGGCGGCTATGACGTGCCGGCGCTGGTCGCGGCCGGCATCGCGATGACGCTCTATTCCAGCGCCTATCTCGGCGAGATCTGGCGCGGCTGCATCCAGGCCGTGCCGAAGACGCAGTGGGAAGCGGGCGAATGCTTGGCGCTGACCAATACGCAGCGCTTCGTCTTCGTCATCCTGCCGCAGGCGCTGCGCATGGCCGTGCCGCCGACGGTCGGCTTCCTGGTCCAGATCGTCAAGAACACCTCCTATGCGGTGGTGATCGGCTTCTTCGACCTCACCTACTCGGCCAAGGTCATCAACAACTCGACCTTCATGCCCTTCACCGTCTTCACCATCGCGGCGCTGATCTATTTCGCCATCTGCTTCCCGATGTCGGTCATGGCGCGCCGGTTCGAACGCCGCCTGAACCGGACCTGAGGAGAGCTTCATGAACATCGCCGCCACCACCCCTCGCGCGACCGAGATCCAGAGCATGACCCGATCCGATACCCCGCTCGTACGCTTCCACGGCGTCCGCAAAAGCTTCGGCGAGCTGGAAGTGCTGAAGGGCATCGATCTCGAAGTCGCCTCCGGGGAGGTCGTGGCGCTGATCGGCCGCTCGGGCTCCGGCAAGAGCACGGCGCTGCGCTGCGTCAACGGGCTGGAGCGGATCAACGCCGGCGAGCTGACCGTCTGCGGCCGCGCGCTGCATGGCGGCAAGGTCGACCTGCGCGATCTGCGCCAGGACGTCGGCATCGTGTTCCAGAGCTACAATTTGTTCCCGCATCTGACGGTCGAACAGAACGTCACCCTCGCCCCGCGAAAAGTGCACAAGATCGGCGCGGCCGAGGCGCGCGATCTGGCCGAGCAGGTGCTGGCCCAGGTCGGACTCTCCGAGAAGGCGAAGAACTATCCCGAGCAGCTTTCCGGCGGCCAGCAGCAGCGCGTCGCGATCGCCCGCTCGCTCGCCATGCGGCCGAAACTGATCCTGTTTGACGAAGTCACGTCGGCCCTCGATCCGGAACTGACCGGCGAGGTGCTGCGCGTCATCGCGAAGCTCGCGGCGGAGGGCATGACCATGATGCTCGTCACCCACGAGATGGCATTCGCCCGTTCCGTCGCCGACCAGGTGGTGTTCATGCACCAGGGTCGGATCTGGGAGAGCGGCAAGGGCGACATGCTCGACGATCCCCAGACGCCGGAGCTGCGCCAGTTCGTCGGCAACGGCCTTTGAACGAACGGCGCCTGAGGAGGCGCCGACACGAATTCACCAGTGGAGGAAACACCATGAACTTCAAGAATCTGGTCGGCGGGCTCACCCTGTCGCTCGCCCTCACCGCCGGCGTCGCCACGGCGCATGCCGATACGCCCGCACAGATCAAGGAGCGCGGCACGCTGCGCGTCGCCGTCGATATCGGCCATCCGCCCTATGGCATGCTGGACGCGCAGGCCCAGGCGACCGGCTCCGACATCGAGACCGCCAAGCTGCTCGCCGACGATCTCGGCGTGAAGCTCGAAGTCGTGCCGGTCTCGGGCGCCAACCGCGTGCCCTTCCTGCTCGCGAACAAGGCAGACGTCGTGATCGCCTCATTCTCGATCACGGCCGAGCGCAAGAAGGTCGTCAATTATTCGAAGCCCTATGGCGTCATCCCGGTCGTGATCGCGGCTCCGAAGGCGGTTGCGATCACCTCCACAGCCGATCTCGCCGGCAAGAACATCGCGGTTGCCCGCGGCACCACGGCCGATATCGAGCTGACGCGCGCCCTCAAAGAAGCCGGCGCTTCCGCCAGCATCGTGCGCTACGAGGACGAGGCGACCACCAACACCGCCGTCGCCACCGGCCAGCAGGACGTGTTCTCGGCAGCCCTGTCGACCGCCAACTCGGTCGCCGAGCAGAACGCCAACAAGGGCCTGGAGGTCAAGCTGACCCTCGCCGCCTACCCGATGGCGATCGGCCTACGCAAGAACGACGCCGAACTGAAGACCTGGGTCGATGAGTGGGTCGTGGCCAACCTGGCCAATGGCAAGCTGAACCAGATCTACGTCAAGTACTTCAACCAGAACCTGCCGGAAACCATCCCGGAATAAGGCAATTCGGCGGGCCCTTTGCGGGGCCCGCTTTTCCGGACGAAGAAGGCTGCCTTCCCGTCCCATCTACCGGCTCCGCCATCATCCTGAGGTGCTTCGCGCGAGCGAAGCCTCGAAGGAGGCTCCAGCGGAGCCCGTTCGTCACAGACGACATCAAGACTCTCGCAAGACACGCCCGCCGTCTCGTCTCCAGCGTTCCCTGAACCCTCCTTCGAGGCCCGGCCTTGCCGGGCGCCTCAGGATGATGGTCGAGTATTTGCCCCCCAAGGCGACGGCGTGGCGCCACGTTTTCCAACGACCAAGACCGACAAAGGCGCACCGACATGACCGAGACCCGAGAGATCACCGGCAAGACCCGCGTGCTCGGCATCCTGGCCGACCCGATCGCGCATGTGAAAGCGCCTCCCGGCATCAACCGCATCGCCCGCCAGCGCGACCGCGACGCCGTCATGGTGCCGTTCCAGATTTCGCCGGAAACGCTGCCGCAGTTCGCCGACGCCTTGCGCAACTTGAAGAGCTTCGACGGCGCCATCATCACCGTGCCGCACAAAGGCCCGATGGCGGCGCTTTGCGACGAGGTCAGCCCGAGCGCCCGCGCCATCGGCGCCGTCAACGTGATCCGCCGCGAGCCGGACGGTCGGCTGATCGGCGACACGCTGGATGGCCTCGGCTTTGTCGCCGGGCTGACTGTGGCCGGCATCTCGATCTCCGGACGCAGCGCCTATCTGGCCGGCGCGGGCGGCGCTGCCAATGCCATCGCGTTTGCGCTGGTCGATGGCGGCGTCTCGAAGCTGACTCTCGCCAACCGCACCCGCGCCAAGGCCGAAGCGCTGCGCGAACGCATCCTGGGACTTTATCCGGATGCCAACGTCGTCGTCGGCAATAGCGACCCGAGCGGCCATGACCTTGTCGTCAACGGCACATCGCTTGGCATGCGCCCGGATGATGCTTCGCCGCTCGATGCCGCTCGCCTGACGTCCGACATGATCGTCGCGGAGGTGATCATGGAGCCGGCCATGACGCCGTTGCTTATCTCCGCCGAGACAGCCGGATGCCGCATTCATCTGGGAAAACCGATGCTCGATCAGCAGCTTGAGCTGATGGCGGACTTCTTCGGACTGTAGCCGATTGAGGCAGTCGCCGTTCGGCTTGGCGACCGCCGCACTCTTTACTTATACGGCAGCGCTGGAATGCCGCCCGACTAGCGGGCCGCGGCGCGACGGGCGAACTGCGGCTTTTCCTCGAAGAAGTCGGGATAGCGCTCGCGCAGCCCCTCCAGCCGAGGCAGCAGATCGCGGACATGAACGCGCATCGCCTCGCGCGCGTCTTCGGGCCGGTGCTCGCAGATCGCCTCGACCACCGTCGTGTGCTGGGCCACGACCCGGCGCGACGTGTCGAGTTCGGGCAGCGTCAAATAGCGGACGCGGTCGAGGTGACCGCGCGCCTGCTCGACGGGACGACCGAGGCCGCGCAGGCCGGCGACTTCGCAGATGAGGCGATGGGTTTCTTCGTCGAGAAGATGGAACTCCGGCCACTTCTCGGCCTGCAGGGCTGCGGAATGGCGGGCCAGCACGGCGCGAAGGCGGATGATGCCATCCTCGTCGATGATGCGCGCGGCGCGCTCCGCCGTGGCGCATTCGATCGCCTCGCGCAGGAACTGGGCTTCCAGCAGCGCCTCCATGCGGATCGGCGCGATCACCGTCGCCAGCTGCGGATAGCTGGTCAGCAAGCCCTCTTCCGACAGGCGGATGAAGGCCTCGCGGACGGGCGTGCGGCTGACCGACAGGCGGTTGGCAACGTCCTGTTCGGAAATAGGCCGGTTGGGCTCGAGCTGCAGCGATAGAATCGCGCGCCGGAGCAGGTCATACACCTGCTGCGAGGCCCGCCGGTCGCGGGTGAGATTGGCGTCGTCGAGAATCGCTCCGAGCGATTGGCTTCCCAATTCCATGATTCCGCCCCTAATTTTTTATTCGGCTTTTTTTCGTGCCCTAGCCGGGTGGATACGCCGAATATTGGAATGAATCCAAATGTTTCCGCCGTTCCCGCCACCCTTCGAGGCCGCCTGTGCCCGCATATTGTCAATGACAGTGGACTAGAATACTAGTGCCGCAACACAAAAACAGGCAACCTATGCCCGATTGGCAGCCAGACCGAACGGTCCGGAACCATGGCAACGGACTGGCTGCGCGGCGAAATCGCGATGCCAGGCCCGGCACTTGGGAAGCCAGCGTGGCGTCGGTCTCCGGCGCTATTCCGATACTTGCCTCCGGGAGGGGGTCTTCGACCGAAGGCGACGCAATGAACACCACCACCTTCACGGCATTTTCGACGGAGCGCCCGATTTCGATCCGGGCCGCAAACGGGACGGCGACGATCCCGGCTATGTCGGATTGCCACAGGCAGGAGGCGTTGCGATCGCTTTGCGAGGGGACTATGCCGCCGCCAGCAGAACCGGTCGGTGGCAGGGCATGACGCGCCACACCGTCCGGACGAGCCGCGCCGTGTAGCTGCCAGCCGCTCCATCGCACGTTCTCGCACCCCCTACCGAGCCCCCCAACAGCAGGCGACGGGATGATCTCATACACGTTTGATTTCTCATTTCTTCTGACTACCTGGCCCGCCTTCATGCGCGGCGCCTGGCAGACGATTCTGCTTGCAGGCTCGTCGATCGCCTTCGGCTTCGTCCTCGCCCTCGTCTGCGCCATCATCCGTTCCGGCAAGAGCAAGCTCGCCGCCGGCCTGGTCGGCGCCTATGTCGAGGTGATCCGCAACACGCCGCTGCTGGTCCAGATCTTCATCGTCTATTTCGGTCTGCCGAGCCTCGGCCTGAGGCTCTCGGCCGAGACCGCCGCCGTCATCGCCCTGGTGATCAACACCGGCGCCTATGGCAGCGAGATCATCCGCGCCGGCATCGACTCGATCGCCAAGGGCCAGATCGAGGCGGCCGAATGCCTCGGCCTCAACAAGCTGCAGATCTACTGGCACATCGTGTTGATCCCGGCCGTCGAGCGCGTCTATCCGGCGCTTTCGAGCCAGTTTGTGCTGCTCATGCTGTCCTCCTCGATCACCTCGCAGATCTCTGCGCAGGAACTGACCGCCGAGGCCAACATGATCCAGTCGGAGACGTTCCGCTCGTTCGAGGTCTACCTCATCGTCGCGGCCGTCTATCTCGCCCTCTCCGTCCTCTTCCGCGTCGTCTTGTGGGCCATCGGCGAAGTCGCCTTTGTCCGCCGCCGCAAGCTGCGCACGTGAGGTGAGATCATGATACAGTTTTCCTCAACCCATCTGATCTACCTCATCGAGGCGGCCCGCTGGACGGTGCTGCTCTCGGTGCTGGCCTTCATCGGCGGCGGCGCCTTCGGCCTCGTCCTGGCGCTCGGCCGCGTCTCGCAGCACAAGTGGCTGCGCTGGCTGTCGGCCGCCTACATCCAGATCATCCAGGGCACGCCGCTGCTGGTCGTTCTGTTCCTGGCCTATTTCGGCCTGTCGATTCTCGGCCTCGACATCGAGCCGATCATCGCCGCCGGCCTGTCGCTGACCGTCTACACGGCAGCCTTCCTCGGCGAGATCTGGCGCGGCTGTATCCTGTCGGTCCCCAAGACCCAGTGGGAAGCCTCGAACTGCATCGGCCTTTCGCGGGCGCAGCAGTATCGTTACGTCATCCTGCCGCAGGCTGCGCGTATAGCGATCCCGCCGACCGTCGGTTTCATGGTGCAGATCGTCAAGAATACGTCGATCACCTCGATCATCGGCTTCGTCGAGCTCGCCAGAGCTGGACAGATCGTCAACAACTCGACTTTCCAGCCGTTCATCACCTTTGTCTTCGTGGCCATCATCTATTTCGCGATGTGCTACCCCCTCTCTCTCGCCAGCAGACATTTCGAAAGGAAGCTCAATGTCGGTAAATGAAGCAGCCGGCACGAGACCTCGGAACGAAGCCGTGCCGGGCGCCGAACCCATCATCGTCGTCGACAACGTTTCGAAGAGTTTCGGCCCCCTCCAGGTTCTGCACGGTGTGTCGCTGACCATCGAGCGCGGCACCATGGTCGCCATCGTCGGCCGTTCCGGCTCGGGCAAGAGCACGCTCCTGCGCTGCATGAACGCGCTCGACGAGACCAATGGCGGCACGATCAAGGTCTGCGGCAACGCCGTCGCCATGAGCGATCGCGCCTCGGTCAAGCGCCTGCGCACCGATGTCGGCATGGTGTTCCAGAGCTACAATCTGTTTCCGCACCTGACCGTCCTGCGCAACATCACCCTGGCGCTGACGGTCGTGCAGAAGAAAGCTCGCGTCGAGGCCGAGAAAATCGCCCGCGACGTGCTCGCGCTGGTCGGCCTCGCCGACAAGGCCGAGTCCTATCCGGAGCAGCTTTCGGGCGGCCAGGCGCAGCGCGTCGCCATCGCCCGCTCGCTCGCGCTGTCTCCGAAAGTACTTCTGTTCGACGAGGTGACCTCGGCGCTCGATCCGGAACTGACCGGCGAAGTGCTGAAGGTGATGGAAGATCTCGCCCGTCAGGGCATGACCATGGTGCTTGTCACGCACGAAATGGCGTTTGCGCGCCGTCTCGCCGACATCGTCGTGTTCATGCACCAGGGCAAGGTCTGGGAGGCTGGTCCGCCGGCTGAGATTTTCGCAGATCCGAAGACTCCGGAACTGCGCCAGTTCCTCAGCAGCGGCCTTTGACGTTTTAACTGGAGGTAGTGTTATGAAGTTTCTGACCCGCGTCGCGCTTGCCGCGACCATGGCCATCGGCGTCGCCGGTGTCGCCAAGGCAGACCTGCTGGCCGACATCAAGGCCAAGGGCGAAATCGCCATCGCCATCGACCTCGGCGCGCCGCCATGGGGCATGACCGATGCCGACCTGAAGCCGGCCGGCGCCGACGTTGAAGTCGCCAAGAAGCTGGCCGAGGATCTGGGCGTCAAGTTCAAGCTCGTCGAAGTGACCGGCCCGAACCGCGTGCCGTTCCTGCTCACCGGCAAGACCGACATCGTCATCTCGTCCTTCGCGATCACCCCGGAGCGCGCCAAGGTCGTCGACTTCGTCCCCTACTCGGTCAACCGTCTGATCGTGTTCGGACCGAAGGGCGTCGAGATCAAGTCGCTCGAGGACCTGTCCGGCAAGCGCGTCGGCGTCGTCCGCGGCAACCTGCAGGACACCGAGCTGACGAAGAAGGCTCCGGCCGACACCAAGCTCGTCCGCTTCGACGATGACGCGACCACCATCACGGCGCTGATGTCCGGCCAGGTCGACGCCATGTGCGCGCCCTACGGCATGTACCTGACGCTGGCTGAGCGCTACCCGGCCAAGGAACTCGAGCCCAAGGCCGAAGTCGTCCAGCAGCCGCTCGGTATCGGCCTGCGCCAGAACGAGCCCGAGCTGAAGGCCTGGCTCCGCGGCTGGGTCGAGAAGGGCGCCGCCGACGGCTCGCTCTCCACGATCTTCGAGAAGTACATGGGCGCCAAGCTCGATCTGGCTCCCATCCTGGCAGCCACGAAGTAAGATCGACTGCCACATCCATGTTGAAGGGCTGCCGCACGATCGTGCGGCAGCCCTTTTTTTGTCACGGCCGCTGGATCAGATCGACCGGCCGCAGAACGGGCTTGATCCCCTTGCGGGCGGGTATGGTCATCGCGATGACGCCTGCGACGACAAAGGCGAGGCCGAACCAGGCCACCGGCGACAGCGTCTCGCCCAGAACCACCGCGCCGATCGCCACGCCGATCGGCACCCGCAAATAGGCCTGTGCCGTTGTCCCGACCGATCCGAGCGTCTGGACCAGCCGGAAATAGATCACGAAGGCAAGCGCCGTCGAAAACACCGACAGGGCGAGGAGCGCCAGCATCGATGGCATCGATGGCGCCAGCGTCCATGGCCGATCCACGATGAGACTCACGGGGACCAGCAGCGCCGCGCCGCAGATCAGCGAGCCCGCCGCCGGCATCATTGGATCGAGACCCTTGAAGTTCTTGCCGAAGATCGCCGCCCCCGCATAACAGACCGTGGCGGCGACGATGGCGAGTTGCGCCACAAGCTGGTGCCCGATCCCGGATAGCGCCTGCACGCCGACGATCAGGCAAATTCCGATCAGTCCAGCACCGACCCCGAACAGCTTTCGCCCGGTCACGGCCTCGTGCCGCGTGACAAGCCATGTCAGCAGGAAGGCGAACACCGGCGTCGTCGAGTTCAGGATGCTGGCAAGACCCGCCTCGGTCGTTTGCTGCGCCCAGGCGATCAGCGTGAAGGGTACGACGCTATTCAGGCACGCCTGAAGCAGGAAGCGCTTCCATGTCTGCCGATCCCTCGGCAGCGAAAGCCCGCGCAAGCGGAGGATCGCGAGCAGGATGGTTCCGGCGATCAGGGTTCGGACCGCGATCAGCGTCACGGGCGGGATCGATTCGACCCCGATCTTGATGAACGTGTAAGACGCGCCCCAGAGCGTCGAAAGCAGGAGCAGAAGCGCGAGCTCCCTCGCCACGTTCGATTTGGTTCCGTTCCCCTGGCTGGCCAGGTTCGTCTTGCCGGTCATTCGCTGCCTTCCCGCACGGTTGTCTCACGGCTTATAGCGGGATCCGAACGGCGGAAGTTTCGGCCGCGACCGAACTATCCCTGACAGGCGCGGTACAGACTCAGACGGGTAAGGGAGAGGTGAAATACGGAGTTCGCGGCAACGATGGGTCAGTTGATCGTGTTGGGCTGCGCGTTGTCGTAGCGGCAGCTCAGGCGGACGCCCGGCCCCTCGCCCTGGGCGGGAATCAGCCGGACCCCACCCTCCTCGAATGCGCGAATCAAAAGGGCTTCCGTGGCGCGGTGAATGGCGTGCCGGTTGCACTCGAAGTCCTTGATCGTGCTGCGCGACACACCTGCCACGGTCGCCAGGTGCTCCTGGGTCCAATTAAGCAGTCCTCGCGCCGCCCGACATTGCTCTGGAAGCAAATTCATCGTTTCAAAGCCTTGCCTAACGTCCCCCAAGTCAACCATAATGGGTGAGATCAGGCAATGGGGCCTGTGTTCGAGCGGGCCACGGCATAGAATGATGGACGACACATCGCTAATTCTGATGGTCGGCCTGCCGTTCGCCGGAAGCATCCTCGCTGCGGCACTCCCCACAAGCTCCCGCACCGCAGCAGCCGCCCTTGCCGGCGCGGTCACGCTGGTCTGCCTCGTCCTCGCCATCGCCCTCTATTCCCCCGTCGCGTCGCTTGGCGCCGTTCGCAACGAGATCGACTGGATTCCGGCGCTTGGCCTGAATTTCTCGCTGCGGATGGACGGATTCGCGTGGATGTTCGCGATGCTGATCACCAGCATCGCGCTGCTGGTGGTGCTTTACGCCCGCTATTACATGTCGCCGGAAGACCCGGTGCCGCGCTTCTTTTCGTTTTTCCTCGCCTTCATGGGCTCCATGCTCGGCATCGTGCTGTCGGGCAATCTGATCCTGCTCGTCGTGTTCTGGGAAATGACGAGCATCTTCTCCTTCCTGCTGATCGGCTACTGGCATCACAATGCCGGCGCGCGTGACGGCGCGCGCATGGCGCTGACGATCACCGGCATTGGCGGCCTCGGGCTGCTGACCGGCGTGCTGCTGATCGGCCACATCGTCGGCAGCTACGAGTTGGACGCCGTGCTGGCATCGGGCGACCTGATCCGCGAGCATCCGCTCTATGTGCCGACGCTCTGCTTCATCCTGCTTGGCGCGCTGACCAAGAGCGCCCAGTTCCCGTTCCATTTCTGGCTGCCCAATGCCATGGCGGCGCCGACCCCCGTCTCGGCGTTCCTGCATTCGGCGACGATGGTGAAGGCCGGCGTCTTCCTTCTGGCGCGGTTCTGGCCGGTCCTGGCCGGCACGGAGGAGTGGTTCTGGATCGTCGGCCTCTCCGGCATGATGTCGTTCGTGCTCGGGGCCTATTTCGCCATCTTCCAGCAGGACATCAAAGGCCTGCTCGCCTATTCGACCATCAGCCATCTCGGCCTGATCACGATGCTGCTGAGCCTCGGCAGCCCGCTTGGCGCCGTCGCCGCCATCTTCCACATGATGAACCACGCCACCTTCAAGGCGTCGCTGTTCATGGCCGCCGGCATCATCGATCACGAGACCGGCACGCGCGACATGCGCAAGCTGAGCGGCCTGTTCCGCTTCATGCCGTTCACGGCGACGCTGGCCATGGTGGCGAGCGCCGCGATGGCGGGCGTGCCGCTCCTGAACGGCTTCCTGTCGAAGGAAATGTTCTTCGCCGAGACGATCGAAACGCATGTCAGTTCGATCCTCGACACGGCCGCTCCCTATGCCGCCTTCGTCGGCAGTGCCTTTGCCGTCGCCTATTCGATCCGCTTCATCCACGGCACCTTCTTCGGCCCGCCGCCGACCGATCTGCCGAGCACGCCGCATGAGCCGCCGTTCTGGATGCGCTTCCCGATCCTGCTGCTGGTGCTCGCCTGCCTCGTCGTCGGCACGCTTCCCGGCTACACCATCGGGCCATATCTCCACACCGCCGTCACCTCGGTGCTCGGCAACCGCACGCCGGAATACAGCCTCGCCATCTGGCATGGCTTCAACCTGCCGCTGATCATGAGCCTCGGCGCCCTCGCCGTCGGCCTGGTCCTGTTCGCCTTCCTGAAGAACTACCTCGCCACATCAGAGGAAGGCCCGCCCTATTTCCGTCGCCTCAAGGGCCAGCGCATCTTCGAGCGCGCCATGGTCACCATGTCCTGGCGCTGGGCTCGCTTCCTGGAAGGCCATCTCGGCACCCGCCGGCTGCAACCGCAGCTTCGGCTGCTGGTGCTGGTGGCGCTGATCGCCGCCGCCTGGCCGCTGACCGTCCTCGGCTTCAATCACGACAAGCTGACGCTTGCCGGCGCCGATCCGGCCTTCGTCGTGCTGTGGGCGATCGGCATCACCTGCGCCATCGGCGCTGCCTGGCAGGCAAAGTTCCACCGTCTCGTCGCGCTTGTCCTGCTCGGCGGCGCCGGCCTCGTCACCTGCATCACCTTCCTGTGGTTCTCCGCACCCGATCTCGCTGTCACGCAGCTGCTGGTCGAGGTCGTCACCACCGTGTTGATCCTGCTCGGCCTGCGCTGGCTGCCGCAGCGCTCCAAGGAAATCGTCGCCAGCGAAGTGACGCTGTCCGCCAAGCTGCGCCGCTATCGCGACCTGGCCTTTGCAGCGGCTGCCGGCACCGGCATGACCCTCATCGCCTACGCGATCATGACGCGCGCGACGCCGGAGACGATCTCCAACTACTTCCTGGAGAAGGCGTATACGGAAGGCGGCGGCCGCAATGTGGTCAACGTCATCCTGGTCGATTTCCGCAGCTTCGACACGATGGGCGAAATGACCGTCCTCGGCGTCGTGGCGCTGACGGTCTACGCCTTGCTGCGCCGTTTCCGTCCGGCTGAAGATAGCGTCGAGTCACCCGAGCAGCAGCGGATCCAGAACGCGGATGACGACGCCCGTCCGGATCGCAAGCTCGGCGACACGGTCAGCGACTATCTGCTGGTCCCGGCCGTCATCATGCAGTGGTTGTTCCCGGTCATCATCGTTTTCGCCGCTTACCTTTTCATGCGCGGTCATGATCTGCCGGGTGGCGGTTTCGCGGCCGGCATCGCGATGGCGGCAGCCTTCATCCTGCAATACATGGCCGCCGGAACGGTCTGGGTCGAAGACAGGCTCCGCGTGCTGCCGGTCCGTTGGATCGGCATCGGGTTGCTGCTGGCAGTCGTCGTCGGCTCCGGCTCCTGGGTGCTCGGCTATCCGTTCCTGACCACGCATTCGCAATATATCGAACTGCCTTGGATCGGCGCTGTTCCGGCGGCAACCGCGCTGCTGTTCGATTTTGGCGTTTTCTCCCTCGTTCTTGGCGCCACGACCCTGATGTTGATCGCTCTTGCCCACCAGTCGATCCGCCGCCTGCGCGCGCCACGGCCGTCTCCCAGCACCAGCGGGGAGGCCTCCTGATGGAACTCGTCCTCTCCATTGGCATCGGCGTTTTGATCGGTTCGGGCGTCTGGCTGCTGTTCCGGCCGCGCACCTACCAGCTCATCATCGGGCTGTCCTTGATCGCGTATGGCGTCAATCTCTTCATCTTCTCGATGGGCCGGCTGAAGGTCGCCGCCCCTCCCGTGCTGGCTTCGGGAGGGCCGGTAAATCCCGCCGACTATGCCGATCCCATTCCCCAGGCACTCGTCCTGACCGCCATCGTCATCGGATTCGCCACCGCCGCGTTGTTCCTCGTCGTGCTGCTCGTTTCGCGCGGGTTGACCGGTAGCGATCACGTCGATGGCCGGGAGCCGAATTGATGGGCTGGCTGGATCATCTCGTCATAATCCCGGTGCTGCTGCCGCTCGTCACCGGCGCGCTGCTGCTGATGTTCGACGAGCGACGGCACAAGCTGAAGGCGACGATCAACGTCGTCTCCACCATCTGCCTCGGGCTGGTAGCCTTGGCCCTGCTCGACCTGGCCAATACGCCGACCGCTGCGAATACGGAGACTGCCAGCGTCTACCTGCTCGGCAACTGGCCGGCGCCGTTCGGCATCGTGCTGGTGCTCGACCGGCTCTCGGCACTGATGCTGGTTTTGACCTCGCTTCTGGCGCTGCCGGCGCTGATCTATTCGCTGTCGCGCTGGCACAAGAGCGGCCCGCATTTCCACACGCTGTTCCAGCTTCTGCTGATGGGTCTGAACGGCGCCTTCCTGACGGGCGACCTGTTCAACCTGTTCGTCTTCTTCGAGGTGCTGCTCGCCTCATCCTACGGCCTGATGCTGCACGGCTCCGGGCCGCTGCGCGTCAAGGCAGGCCTGCACTACATCGTCATCAATCTGGCGGCGTCGTCGCTGTTCCTGATCGGTGTCGCCATGATCTATGGCGTCACCGGCACGCTCAACATGGCGGATCTCGCCGTGCGCATCGCGTCCGTGCCCGATGCAGACCGGATGCTGCTCGACGCCGGCGCCGGCATTCTGGGCATAGCCTTCCTGGTCAAGGCTGGCATGTGGCCGCTCGGCTTCTGGCTGCCCACCGCCTACAACGCCGCCGCCGCTCCGGTCGCCGCTATCTTCGCCATCCTCAGCAAGGTCGGCATCTATGTGCTGATGCGCTTGTCGCCGCTGCTGTTTGGAGCCGAGGCCGGCGCTTCGACCGGCTTTGGTGACGAGTGGCTGATGGTCGGCGGCATGGTGACCATGGCCTTCGGCATCATCGGCGTGCTGGCATCGCAGGCGAAAGGCCGGCTCGCCGGTTTCTACATCCTGGTCTCCTCCGGCACGCTTTTGGCGTCGATCGGCATGGCCAATGCCCCGACGACGGCCGGTGCGCTGTTCTACCTCGTGAGTTCCACCCTGGCGGTCAGCGCCTTCTTCCTGCTGATCGAACTGGTCGACCGCGTGCAGGACCCGGCCGCCAACGTTCTCGCCGTCACCATGGACGCCTATGGCGACGACATGGAGGAGGAAGAGGCGGCAGAGGAAGTCGGCGTCGCCATTCCCGCCACGCTGGTCATCCTCGGCATCTGCTTCGCGAGCTGTGGCCTGCTGCTTGCCGGCCTGCCGCCGCTTTCCGGCTTCATCGGCAAGTTCGCGATCCTGACGGCGGTGTTCAATCCGAACGGCCTCACCCAGGGCAGCACGCTTTCGCTATCGACCTGGGTTTTCGCCGGCCTGCTGGTTGTTTCAGGCCTCGCCGCGATGATCGCCATCACCCGCGCCGGCATCCAGACCTTCTGGGCGCCGATCGAGGGCCGCGTGCCGCGCGTGCTGCTGATGGAAATCGCGCCGATCGCCTTCCTGCTGATGCTGTGCGTCGGTCAGACCATCTTCGGCGGCCCGATCATGCGCTACATGGAACAGACGGCCCAATCGCTGCATGCGCCGGAAACCTATATCCAGGGTGTCCTGACGGCGCCGCGCGTGCCGTCGCCCGCGAAGGAGGCCGCGCCATGAGCCGCGTGCTGCCCTATCCGCTGCTCACAGCCTCGCTGATCCTGATGTGGCTGCTGCTGAACAGCTTCTCGCTCGGCCACCTGATCCTCGGCACGATCTTCGCCTATGGCGCGTCCTGGGCGATGGCGGCGCTGCAGCCGGCCAAGCCGCGCATTCGCCGCTGGGACTTGATCCCCGTTCTGTTCTTTCGGGTGTTCGGAGACATCTTCCGCTCCAACATCGCGGTTGCCGGCATCATCCTGCGAGGCAAGAGCCGGAAGCGGACGCCGGGTTTCGTCGTCATCCCTCTCGATCTGCGCGACCGGACCGCGCTGGCGGTGCTCGCCTGCGTCCTGACCGCCACGCCCGGCACAGCCTGGATCGAGTATCATGCCGAGAACGGCCAGTTGATGATCCATGTCCTGGATCTGGTCGATGAGGCTGTCTGGATCGATACGATCCGCAACCGCTATGCCCGGCTCCTGATGGAGATCTTCGAATGAGCTCGACGATCCTGCTCTGGTCCCTGACCTTGTCGCAATGGATGCTGGTCGCCGCGATGAGCTGCGCCACCTTTCGCGTCTTGCGCGGCCCGCGCGCGCAGGATCGCGTGCTCGGCCTCGATGCACTCTATGTCGGCGCGATGCTGCTCGTCCTCACCTTCGGCATCCGCAATGGCAGCACGATCTATTTCGAGGCCGCGCTCGTCATCGCGCTACTGGCCTTCGTATCGACCGCGGCCCTTGCAAAATTCCTGATGCGCGGCGAGGTGATCGAATGACCGGCCTCGACGACTTCCCCCTCTGGGCGGCCATCCTGGTCTCGCTGCTGCTGCTGGTCGGCTCCGGGCTCACCCTTCTCGGCACGATCGGCCTCGTGCGGTTCCAGAGCTTTTACGAGCGCGTTCATGCGCCGACACTGGGCACCACCTGCGGCGCCGGCGGCATCCTCATCGCGTCGATGCTGTACTTCTCCGTGCTGCAATCGCGGATTGCCTTGCATGAAGTGCTGATCACGCTCTTCGTCACCGTGACGACGCCCGTCACGCTGATGCTTCTGGCCCGCGCCGCGATCTATCGCGATCGCACGGAAGGCAAGGTCGACATGCCGCAAGCGCTGAGCGGTAAAGCCCCTTCCCGTGTCGAGACGACTTCGCCCGACGATGCGCCTGCCGCCAAGGGCTGAGCCCACCCGGCAGGGTGGCGGCATCAACTTGCTGTTACCTTGACGCGTATCAATTCGGCTGTCGCATCACTCCGCTATCCTGCCGCCTTCCATCGGGTAGCAGGAGGTCCAGATGCCACGCATGAAAGCCGCCATCTTCGTCGAGCCGGGTCGTATCGTGCTCGACGAGAAACCGATCCCCGATGTCGGCCCGCGCGACGCGCTGATGCGCATCACGACGACGACGATCTGCGGCACCGACATCCACATCCTCAAGGGCGAATATCCCGTCGCCAAGGGCCTGACCATCGGCCATGAGCCGGTCGGCATCATCGAAAAGCTCGGCTCGGCCGTCGAGGGTTACACCGAGGGCCAGCGCGTCATCGCCGGCGCCATCACGCCGAGCGGCCACAGCTATGCCTGCCTGTGCGGCTGCGGCTCGCAGGACGGCCCCGGCACCAAGCATGGCTTCAAGGCGACCGGTGGCTGGAAGTTCGGCAATTCGATCGATGGCTGCCAGGCCGAATACGTGCTGGTGCCCGACGCCGCCGCCAATCTTAGCCCGGTCGCCGAAGGGCTGTCGGACGAAGAGATCCTGATGTGCCCCGACATCATGTCGACGGGCTTTGCCGGCGCCGAGAGCGGCGGCGTCAAGATCGGCGACACGGTCGTCGTCTTCGCGCTTGGCCCGATCGGACTTTGCGCCGTCGCCGGCGCCAAGCTGATGGGCGCCACCACCATCATCGGCGTCGACACCGTGCCGGCCCGCCTCGAAGTCGCCAAGAAACTCGGCGCCGACATCGTCGTCGATTTCAAGAAGGGCGACCCGGTCGAGCAGATCATGAAGCTCACCGACGGACGCGGCGTCGACGTGGCGATCGAGGCTCTCGGAACCCAGGGCACCTTCGAATCGGCGCTGCGCGTGCTCCGCCCCGGCGGCACGCTGTCGAGCCTCGGCGTCTATTCGAGCGACCTGACGATCCCGCTCAGCGCCTTTTCGGCCGGCCTCGGCGACAACAAGATCATCACCTCGCTCTGCCCCGGCGGCAAGGAGCGGATGCGCCGGCTGATGAACGTCGTCGCCTCCGGCCGGGTCGACCTGAAGTCGCTGGTCACCCACCGCTTCAAGCTCGACGACATCGAAGCGGCCTACGACCTGTTCGGCCACCAGCGCGACGGCGTGCTGAAGGTCGCGATCACGCCGTAGAGCCGGGCAACGCCCGGTCGGCCTGCCTCGTTTCCACCTCTCCCTGAGGGAGAGGTGGAGAGCGCAGTTTCATAGCTGCCCTAGCAGACCTTTACCGTCCGGATGCCGAGCAGCAGGCCGAGCTTTTCGATCCGGTCGGCGATGTGGCCGGTGCCGATGGCACAATGATGCGCCGGGCATTCGGCGTTCCACGTCTCGACGAACTTTCTGGAGCCGATCGGGAAGCGATAGCGGCTGTTGGTGTTGCCAATCTCGAGAATCGGTCCCGGCACCGATTCGGCCTCCGCCACCACCAGCTTCAGCTTGCCGGCGCCATCCTCGGCGACCGAGAGCAGCGTCACCGGGCCGTGCTTCACAGACATCTCTACGCTGACGCCCGAGCCGACCTTGCCGTGATAAACCTTCAGCGGCCGCACCTTGGTCTTGCCTTCGGCAATCCTGGTGTGGCCGGGGCCGTCATGGCCCATCAGCACGATGTCGTCGTTGAAATCGATGCCGTAATACTCGGTGAACGAGCCGCCGACGCCGAAGGTGTCGAGGATCTTCATCGCCTGGGCGTTCTTCACCTCATATTCGCCCGCCACCGGCACGCCGCGCGCCGTCAGATAGGAACAGCCGAGGATGACTGAGGAAATCACATCCTCATGGTCATGGCCGGGCGTCGATTCATAGTAGTAGGCGAGCGAACCGAGCTTGTGCTTCGCCACCAGCCGATCGAGCGCAACAGACGTCCGCGCCGCGCGAGACAACTCGGCCGGGTCGCAATCGGGCTGGATGTCGAATTCGCCGCGAAAGGCGTCGACGCGTCCCGCCGTCTCGATCTCCGTCACCGATTTGCGCAGTTCCGCCAGTTCGTCGATCTCGACGATCTCCAGATGGCCGCCAAAGGTCGCCACCTGCGCCGTCGTGTCGGAATAGATGTCGAGCATGCCGTTGTAATAGCGGCCCATCAGGCCGAGACGGTTATGCGACATGACATAGGCGACGCGCGCCGCCTCGATCCAGGCCTCGATCTCGCGGTCGACATGCGCATCGCCGTCGAGCACGCCAGTCACCTGATGGAAATCAATGCCCGAACGGCGGAAGACATTGGCGATCTCCGGCACCGGGCAGGCGGCACAGAAGGCGAGCCATTCGCCGGTCATCTTCGTGCGATCGTCGAGCGCGTTGAAGCTGGCGTAATCGATCGCCGCTTCCGGCTGCAGGTTCAGGATGACGACGGGAACCTTGGCCCGCTGCACGACAGGCAGCACCGTCGAGGAGACCGCATAGGTCGTCACATGCAGGAAGATCAGGTCGACATCGGCGGTGCGGAACTGGTGCCCGGCGTCCATCGCCTTTTCCGGGTCGTCGATCAGGCCGAGATTGACGATCTCGACGCCCGGCCGCGCCAGCTTCTCGGCCACCCGATCGACATAGCCGCGCAGACGCGGCTCCAGGCCTGCGAATTGCGGCCAGTAGGCGTTGAGGCCGATGCCGAACAGGCCGACCTTGAGCGTGTCATGCGCCATGATTTTCGTGCCCCTCAATCGGCCAGGATTTCTTGAACGCGGGCGGCCAGCGCCTCGCCGAGCGTGCGATGCGCTTCGGCATCCAGATGAATGCCGTCGATCTCGCTGGAGGCGATCACCGTGCCGGCATCGAACACCGCAATGCTTCGCCCCTTTGTTGCACGCGAAAATTCGGCGGCGAGCTTCAGCGATTTTTCCGTGCCGCCCTCGAACATCTCCGTCAGCCAGCCGAGCTTCGAGATCGGCGCGGGGACGACCAGCAGTACCTTGGGCGCCCTGCCCTGCGGGCCCGTGGCCGAACCGAGCACGATGTCGGCAAGCCGGACCGCGCCATCGGCGATGTCGCCCGCCTGCATCGAAAGCCGCGCCTTCAGATCGTTGGTGCCGAGCTTGATAATGACGAGGTCGAGCGGCATGTGCGTCTCGATCGCCACCTGCAGGAAGCGCGCGCCATTCTTGTGATGCCCCTCGACGGGATCATCGACGCAGGTGGTGCGGCCGTTCAGGCCCTCGGCGATCACCTGCACGCCATCGCCAAGCTTCTGCTGCAGCACGCCGGGCCAGCGCACATCCGGCGCAAACCGGCCGCCGACGCCACGCTCCGGCTGCGGCTCCGCGCCCCAGCTATTGGAATCGCCATAGACCATCACGGCTTTCATCGGGCTTTCCTCGGCACGAGCCATCTCAATTCTCCCCCTCACGTCTGACCGCAGAAACTTCGCGCAGTTGCGAATGACGGCGCGCCGCGACAACCCAAATCATCTCGCCGAGGACCCGGACCGGACTTCGAGGCCGGGCCTGGGTTGATGCCTCAGCCCTGCCTCCGCCGTATCCCCACCCTCGCCGTCATCCCTGCGAAAGCAGGGATCCATACCGCCGCGACACCGGAAGTGATTTCGGCGAGGCTTCTGCTGAATGGATCCCTGCTTTCGCAGGGATGACGGAGTTTTGGCGACCGCGCCTCAGTCCTTCCCATGGAGAAAGCTCAAGCAAGCCCCTCACCCAACCCTCTCCCGCAAGCGGGCGAGGGCTTCTCGGGCGGCGTGGCGGAGGCATCGAGACCGGCTCGACCTGCCCCCTTTCCCGCTCGCGGGAGAGGGTTGGGGTGAGGGACTTCGCCATTCCGCCACCCGCCTCAATTCACGCGATACTTGGCCAGCACATCGGCGCGCGGCTCGGCGCCGTGGCCGGGGCGGCTTGGGGCGGAAATCAGGCCGTTCTCATGCCAGAAAGGCTCGTCGATCAGCTCGAACTGCATCGGCCCGACCAGTGGCTTCAGCTCGAAAAGCTCGGCTGCCTTCGAGGCCAGCGACAGATGCAGGCTTGCGCCGGTCAGCACCGCCGTGCTCCAGGCATGCGCGTTGACCGTCTTGCCGGCCGCCTCGATCACCGCAGCCGCCTTGCGGAAGCCGGTGACACCTTCGATGCGAGCGGGATCAAGACCGAGCACATCGGCAGCGCCGGTATCGAGCCAGCGCTGATAGCCGGCGACCGTGAATTCGCGCTCGCCGACCGCGACCGGCGTCGAGATCGCCGCCTTCAGCGCGACATGATCGGCCACCCGGCTGGGCAGGAAAGGTTCCTCGATCCAGGCGATGCCAGACTCTTCCATGCGCTTCACAGTGCGGATGGCGGTGTCGAGATCCCATTTCGTGCCGTTGCCGGCATCGACCATGATGCCGGCCTCCGGCCCGATCGCCTCGCGCAGCGCCGCGACCAGCGCCACGTCGTAATCGGGATCGCGGCCGGCCTTCGAAAGCCCGCGTTTTCCAAGGCCAAGCTTGGTCGAACGGAAGCCGCCGGCGATGTGGCCCGCTATCTCGCGAACACTGTCCTCGATCGTCGCCTGGTTCACATGCAGGCTGGCGCAGACCGGCAAGGATTGGTGATGCGCGCCAAACAGCTCGACCAGCGGCTTGCCGGCGTCCTTCGCCTTGATGTCCCAGAGCGCCATGTCGAGCGCCGAGATCGCCATCGACGCAATGCCACCCTCGCCATACCACCAGCAATGATTTTTCATCGCCTGCCAGCAGCCTTCGACATCGCCGAGATCGCGCTCGGCCAGCACCGGAAGCAGGCCGTCACGGATGATGGTTTCAGTGGCGCGCAGCGCCTCCGGCCACATGGCGATCGCCTCGCCCCAGCCGGAAATGCCCTCGGCCGTATCGACCCGGACCAGCAGCGTCATCCGGTCGTGGTTGAAATCATTCGGCTCCGGCCAACGCAGCACAAAGCACTCAGCTCCGCCGAGACGCATGCAGTTTCCTCCCTCTGACCGTGCTTGCCGCGCGGTCGTTTGCAGCAAGGCTAGATTCAAAACCGGGAGGTCGTCAATCGAATTGGTCAGGCCAATTATTGCAAACTGACCCTTGCGTCATCCGAAATGTCGTGCCAGTTTTGCCGCCAAGAAATTGGCCTTACCAATTCAAAATGCTCTTTGAGGGAGGAGACTTTTCCATGCACGCTCGGACTCCGTTCCATTCCATGCGCCGCGTCGCCAGCTTCGCGGTCATGTCGCTTCTGCTCGGCAGCGCGGCTTATGCCGAGGATTTCCACGGCTTCGACCCGGCGAAATTCGACGGCGCCATGCTCAGCGCCGACCAGCTCAAGGCCATGGTGGCCGATGCCACCGCGGCCCATAAGCCCAACAACGGCAAGAACCTCGTTCTCGGCTTCGCCAACCTGCAGCGCGACGTGTCGTTCTGCCTGAAGGTTGAGAACGGCATGGTCGAAAACGCCAAGGCAGCCGGCGTCGACCTGCAGATCACGGACAACCGTCTCGACGGCGCGACCGCTCTCGCCAACGCGCAGAGCTTCCTGCAGCGCCAGGTCGATCACGTCACCGAATTCCAGACCGACGCCAATTTCGGCGCCACCATCATGCAGCAGATGAACGAGGCCAACACCAAGGTGGTGGCGATCGACATCCCGATGCCGGGCGCGACCTTCTTCGGCGCCAACAATCCCCGCTCCGGCTTCATGGGCGGTGCCTATCTCGGCCAGGCGGCGATTGCCAAGTTCGGCGCCGACAAGGTCAAGGAAGGCTTCTTCGTCGTCGGTGAACTGCCGCAGTCGGGCGCAATCCCGGCCATGCGCACCGGCGGCCAGGTCGCCGGCTTCAAGGCCGCCGTCGAGGGCTTCGCGGACGATCACATCATCAAGATCGACACCAAGAACACGCTCGAAGAGAGCTTCACCCAGATGAACAACGTCATCGGGCGCATTCCCGAGGGCGCGCCGATCATGGTGACGGCGATCAACGACCAGGCGGCGACCGGCATGCTCCGCGCCGTCAAGCAGGCCGGCCGCGAGGCAGACCTGATCGTCGTCGGCATGGGCGCCGACGAAATCCAGACCATGGCGGACGAGCCCGCCTTCGTGTCGTCGGTCGGCTACTTCCCCGAGCGCTACGGCAATTATCTCATTCCGCTGGCGCTGATGCAGCTGGCCGGCAAGGAAGTGCCGGACACGGTCCTGGTCAACCACGTCATGGTCACCAAGGACAATGTCTGCACGTTCTACGACAAGTTCGCCTGCGCCAAGGGCAAGGACCCGATCCAGTTCACCTTCCCGCAGGAAGCTTTCGAAAAGCACCTGGCCGAGATCCGCACGCTGCCGGATCTCGCCGACTACCAGAACCTGATCCCGACCAACTGATCGGATCTTTCGGCGGGCGCTCCGGCGTCCGCCGTTTTCTCAACATTCCAGGAAGGGCCGCATGGCGACCACCGCTCCCCGCCTCGGCATGCACGGCATCGGCAAGTCCTTCGGACGCGTGCCCGTGCTTACGGATGTCGACCTGACCGTCGACCCCGGCGAAGTCGTCGCCCTGCTCGGCTCGAACGGCGCCGGCAAGTCGACGCTGATGAAGATCCTGACCGGCCTCTACAATCGCGACGGCGGCACGATCCAGGTCGATGGCGAAGCGGTCGATTTCAAGGATCCGGCCGCGGCCGTCGCCTCGGGCGTAAAACTGCTGCCACAGGAAATCTCCGTCATGCCGGATATGACGGTGGCGGAGAACATCTTCCTCGGCGACATGCCGCTAAAGCGCAAGTTCGGCATCAAGCAGGTCGACAAGGACGCGATGCGCATCCGCTCGCGCGAACTGCTCGACCAGTTGGGCTTCGCCAACATCCTGCCCGACATGCTGGTGAAGCGGCTTTCGGTTGCCGAGCAGCGCATCGTCGAGATCGCAAGAGCCCTGGCCGGCAAGGCGCGCATTCTCGTCATGGACGAGCCGACGGCGGCGCTGACCGAGCAGGAAGCGAAGATGATCTTCAAGATCATCCGCCGCCTGAAGGAGAACAAGGTCTCCGTCATCTATATCTCGCACTACCTTTCCGAGGTGTTCGAGATCTCCGACCGCATCGTCGTGCTGCGCGACGGCCGCAATGCCGGCACCTTCATCACTGCCGACACCAAGCGCGCCGAAGTACTGGCCGCCATGCTCGGCAATACGGTCGATGACCTCTACGACGTCGGCACGCCCGGCGTCGCCGGCGCCGAGATCCTCAACGTCGAGAAGCTCACCATCCCGCGCAAGCTCGAGGACGTCGCCTTCAGCCTGCACCAGAACGAAATCCTCGGCATTTTCGGGCTCGTCGGTTCCGGCGTCGAAGTGCTCGGCCGCGCACTTTATGGCGCACTCGGCCCCCTGAAGACGGCCGAAGTCCGCCTCGGTGGCCAGAGCTACCGGCCGATGAGCGCCCGCAACGGCAAGCTCGCCGGCATCGGCTTCGTCGCCGCCGAGCGCAAGAAGGAAGGCATCATCGCCGACTTGACCGTGCGCGAGAACATCGCCCTCCCCTTCGAGGAACGCTTCGAGCGCGGCCTGTTCATGTCGCAGGCCGAAGAGGCCCAGCACGCCATCCGCTGGATCGGCGAACTCGGCATCCGCACGCGCGGCCCCGAGCAGAAGATCCGCACTCTTTCCGGCGGCAACCAGCAGAAGGTCTGCATCGCCCGCTGGCTGGTCGAGGGCGTCAAGCTGCTGATCCTCGAAGAACCGACCCGCGGCGTCGATGTCGGCGCCCGGCGCGAGATCTACGGCAAGCTGCGCGAGCTCGCGAACCGGGGCTATGCCGTGCTGATCCTCTCCTCCGATGTCGAGGAAGTCGCCGGCATCAGCGACCGTTCGCTTGTACTCGATCGCGGCCGCATCGTCGGACACTTCGAACGCGGCGCCAAGCCCGCCGAACTCATGGCCGCCACCGGCAACGATCCTGCCTTCCAGGCCCCGTAAGGACCCATCCCATGGCCCAATCCATCGAAACACACACCCCCAGTGGCGCCAGGGAACAGATGCTCTCCCTGTTCGGCAAGCCCTGGTCAGGCGTCGCCATGCTCGGGATATTCTACCTGATCCTGATCGCGGTCTTCTCCGTCCTGTCGCCCTATTTCCTGACGCTCCGCAACATGCTGAATATCGGCGGCAACGTCGCCTATATCGGCCTGATGGCCGCTGCCGGCACGCCGCTGATCATCGCCGGCGGGTTGGATCTCTCGGTCGCGGCGATCGCCGGCCTGACCGGCGTCGTCATCTCGATGCTGTACGGCATGGGCTTCCCGATCTGGATCGGCGTGCTGCTGGCGATCGTGGTTGCCGCCGCCATCGGCGTGGTTAACGGATTGTTTACAACCCGTTTACGCCTGAACCCGCTGATCGTGACGCTCGGCATGATGAGCATCATCTCCGGCATCGCCCTGGTGCTGACCGGCGGCCTGACCCGGCCGCTGATGGTTCCGGGCTTCAACTGGGTCGGCTCGGGCCGCGTCATCGGCATCCCGATCCCGTTCATCATCATGATGGTGACCTTCGTCGGTCTCTGGATCGTCATGACGAAGATGCGCTTCGGTCGCTACATCTATGCCGCCGGCGGCAATGCCGAGGCTTCGCGCCTGATCGGCATCCCGCTCGAGAAGACGGTCATCACCCTCTATGTGATCTCGGCCATCTCCGGCGCCATCGCCGGCACCATCCTCGGCGCCATGCTGGGCGCGGCGGGACCTACCGCCGCCGGCTCGCAGCTCCTCACCGTCATCGCCGCGATCATCCTCGGCGGCACCAGCCTGAACGGCGGACGCGGCAGCGTCTGGGGCACGCTGCTTGCCGTGCTGATCCTCGGCACGCTCAATAACGGCCTGACTTTGCTCAATGTTTCCAGCTTCTGGCAGGACGTGACGCGCGGCGTCGTGTTGATGCTCGCCGTCAGCCTCGACCAGATCCGAACCCGCGCGCTAGGCGAATAAGATGGCGGAGATGGGCGCAGGCGATTTCGAACCGATCGAGCGCAGCTCGGTAGCCGAACAGGTCGCCAAGAAGCTGCTCGACCTGGTGCGGACGAAGAACCTTCGGCCGGGCGACCAGCTTCCGCCCGAACGCGAGCTGGCTGCCGCCATGCAGGTGAGCCGGCCGAGCGTCCGCGAGGCCCTGCGCGGCCTGCAGATCCTTGGCGTGCTCAAGGTCCGGCAGGGCGGCGGCATCTATGTGTCGTCGCTCGAAGCCTCGGATCTGCTTGGGCCCCTGCAATTGCTGATCACGCTCAACGAGCACAACGTCAACGCGCTCTACGAGTCACGAAAGCTGATCGACGGCGGCATCGGGCGCATGGCGGCCGAGCGCATCACGGCCGAAGACCTGACGCGGATGAAGAACATGCTTCTCGTCCAGCGCGGATTGATCAACGATCCCATCGGCTTCCGCGTTTCCGACGTCGAGTTCCACCGCGTCCTGTCGGATGCGACCGGCAACCCGTTCCTCGTGCGCGTCTCGACGTCGCTCTACATCCTCGGCATGGAATACCGCCGCATCGCCGCCGAAAATCCGGGCGTGCTCGGTCAATCCTTCAAGGATCACGAACTGATCGTCGCCGCCCTCGAAGCGCGCGATCCCGACGCCGCCGAGGCGGCGATGGTCCAGCACATGACCAACGTGCACCTCTCTACGGTCAACGCCATGGATATCACTCCCTAATGGAACGAAACTCATGAAGCGCGCCAGGATAGGCATCATCGGGGCTGGCTGGTGGGCGGTCGAAAACCACATCCCGATCCTGAAGGCGAACCCGGACTGCGAGCTGGTCGCCGTCAACCGGCTCGGCCAGACAGAACTGGCGCAGATCCAGGCGAAATTCGATATTCCGCGTGGGTTCGAGGACTATCGCGACATGCTGCGCGAGGTCGAACTCGACGGTGTGATCATTGCCTCGCCGCATGTGCTGCACCATGAGCATGCGATCGCCGCGATCCGCGCCGGCTGCCATGTGCTGGTCGAGAAGCCGCTCGCCACCAACGCCGCCGACGCGCGCGACATTGTCACGGAAGCCGCAGCCTTTGGCCGTGAAGTCGTCGTTCCCTATGGCTGGAATTTCAAGCCGTTCAGCGAGCGCGCCGCCGAGCTGGTCGCCGCCGGCAAGATCGGCAAGGTCGAGCATGTCGTGCTGCAGATGGCCTCGGCGCTGGGCGACCTGATGGCCGGCCAGCCGATGAAGGAAACCGAAGGGGCGATGTTCCGCCCGCCGGCCTCGACCTGGGCCGACCCGCAGCGCGCCGGCGGTTATGGCTGGGGCCAGCTGGTGCATGCGCTCGGTCTTCTGTTCAAGATCGCCGACATTGCGCCGGAAGAGGTCTTCGCCATGGTCGGCCGCTCGCCGGCCGGCGTCGATTATTACGACGCCGCGGTCGTCCGCTTCGCCAATGGCGCGACCGCCTCCCTTTCCGGCGCCTCGACGGTTCCCAAACATCGCGGTTTCCAGATCGACCTGCGCATCTTCGGCTCGGAAGGCATGCTGCTGCTCGACATCGAACGCGAGCGGCTGGAAGTAAGCCGCCGTGACGGCACCGATGAATTCGTCACGATCGAGCCCGGCGCCGGCGCCTATAGCTGCGTCGAGCCGGTCAATCTGCTGGTCGACATCTGCCGTGGCCTCAATCCGCCGAACGCCTCGCCCGGTACGGTCGGCATGCGCGCCGTCGAAGTGCTCGACGCGCTCTACCGTTCGGCCGAAAGCGGCCGGATGGAAAAGGTCTGAACCCCATGAAGCTGTCGCTCGCTTCCTGGTCGCTGCGCAGCCTGACGCTGGACGAGGCGGCGGGGCTCTCCCGCGTCCTCGGCATCGGCGCGCTCGATCTTGGCTATTTCTACAAGCCCGGCCTCGACCGCGAGGCGCTGATCGCCGACCCAGACGGCACCGCCGACCGCGTGCTTCAGCTCGGCGTCGCGCTGCCCAATCTCTATCATCTGTTCGGCGGCTCGCTGTCGGACCGGAACCTGGCCGATCCCCGCAATCGCGAGCGCAACGAGGCAGATTTCCGGCAGGTTGTCCGCTTCGCCAAGCGCGCGGGCCTCGCCAGTGTCTTCGTGCTGCCGGGCGTGGTCAATCCCGGCCAGGACCGCGTATCGGCGCTGACGGAATCGGCGGAAAGCCTGCGCCGGCTGGTGGCGATCTCGGCGCCGGAGGGCATCCAGCTCACCGTCGAGCCGCATGTGCATTCCTATCTCGAAAGTCCGACGCTGGTGCTCGACTTGCTCTACCGCGTGCCGGGACTGAAGCTGACGCTCGACTACGCCCATTTCGCCTGCCTTGGCTATCGGCAGGAAGAGATCGACGTGCTGGCGTCGCACGCGGCCCATGTGCATCTGCGCCAGGCGCGCGCCGGCGTGCTGCAATGCAAGCTTGCGCTCGGCACGCTCAATTTCGGCGCCATGCTCGGGACACTGAGAGCGGCTGGTTATAACGGCTATCTCTCGATCGAATATGTGCATCAGGACTACATGGACGGCCAGCATGACGACGTGCTGACCGAGACCGTCGACATGCGGGATTGTGTAAGGGAGTGGCTGGCGTGACGGCAAAAGGCATTGCGCTCGTGACCGGCGGCGCCGGCGGCATCGGCGCGGAAATCGTGCGCCGACTGGCGAGCGACGGTTATCACGTCGTCGCCGCCGACCATAACGAGGCACTGGCGGCTGAGGTCGCAAGCAGTGTTGGTGGCAGCGGCATCGCGATCGACATCACCGACGCGAACTCCGTCGATCAGGCCTTTGAGTCCGTGCTCGGAACACATGGCCGCCTCGACGTGCTGGTCAACGCCGCCGGCATCCATCTGCAGAAGCTGGTCGTTGATACGACGCCGGAGGAATGGGACCGGATCCAGAGCGTCAATGCGCGTGGGCCGTTCCTGACCTGCCGCGCCGCCGCCCGCGCCATGATGCGGGCCGAAAGCGGCCGGATCATCAACATCATCACCCGCCTCAACTTCGGCAACCCGTATTCCAGCGCCTACATCTCGTCGAAGAACGCGCTCTGGGGCTTGACCCAGTGCCTCGCGGTCGAGCTTGCCTCTTACGGCATCACCGTCAATGGCGTCGCGCCCGGCCATGTCGGACCCGGAACCGGCATGGAGAAGCAGTTTCGCGAGAAGGCTGAGAAGCTCGGCCTGTCGTGGGAGGCGTTCGAGGCGCAGGTGCTGAAGACGATCCCCGTCGGCCGCTGGTGCCGCCCGGCCGATGTCGCCGCCGCCGTCTCCTATGTCGCCTCGCCGGAAGCCTCCTTCGTCACCGGCGAACTGATCAATGTAACGGGCGGCTTCGTCGGCTACGGCATCGCGCCGCCGAAGGAAGCCCGCTTCGGAAGGGATGCCGACTGATGAGCAAGGACCTGCGCAATGGCGGCCTCGACCGGCTGACGGTCGAGGACATCCTGAAGCCCGGCTTCTCGACGCCCTGGGACGCACCGATGGTGCCGCCCTACCCGTTCACCTTCCGCAATGTCGACGTGCTGACACTGGTGTGGCGCACGACGGAGGCGGCGGTCGCCCGGCTGCTGCCGCCGCCGCTGGAGCCGACCAGCGACATCGTCATGGCGCATATCTACCGCATGAACGACACGGAATGGCTCGGCCCCTATGGCGAGAGCAACGTCTCGCTCGGCTGCCGGCTGCCCGGCGTCGCGGATGGTTCCTATTCGCCCTATCTGTTCCTGTCTTCGGATGCCGGCGTCGCGCATGGCCGCGAATTGCACGGCCAGCCGAAGAAGCTGGGCGATCCGAAGCTGGAACTGCGCGGCGACCTCGTCGTCGGAACGGTGGCCCGCAACGGCATCGACGTGCTGACCGGGACGCTGCCCTACAAGCAGCGCACCGACACGCTGGCCAGCCTCAACAAGCATTTCGACTTCGCCGAGAACATCAATCTCAAGGTCATCGATCACATCGACCAGCGCCCGGCCATTCGCCAGTTGACGTCGCGACGCCTTCAGAATGTCGTCGTTCATGAATGCTGGGGTGGTCCCTGCACCGTCGAACTGCGCCCCAACGCGCAGGCGCCGATCCACCGGCTGCCGGTCGTCGATATGCTCGACGGGCTGCACTGGAAGGCCGATTTCACGCTCGTGCCCGGCCGCATCGTTCACGATTATCTCGCCTGAGGGGGAAGCTATGGGTCAATACGCCTGGGTTCTGGAAGTCCGTCCGGGATGCGAAGAGGAATACAAGAAGGCGCATGACGAGATCTGGCCGGAGATGCTGGAGACGCTGAAGGCAGCCGGCATGCGCAATTACTCGATTTTCCGGCTCGGCCTGAAGCTGATCGGCTATTTCGAGACGGACGATCTGCAGAAGACCATCGCCTATCTGAAGGACGATCCGGTCAATGCGCGCTGGGGCGTCGCCATGGCGCCGATCATGAAGATCGAGGGCGATCCGCGCACCGGTTTCGCTTATCTTCTGCCCCTGCAATGGCACATGGATTGATCGGACCCAGCATGCTCGACGGAGAAATCGCCCTCGTCACCGGCGCCAAGGGGGGCATCGGCGCCGCCACCGCCAAGGCGCTCGCCGAAGCTGGCGCGCGGGTCATCGTCACGGCGCGCCGCCTCGAAGACGCCGAGGCAATCGCGCGCGAATGCGCCGAAGGCCGCGCCATCGGCCTCGCTTGCAATGTTGCAGACCCTGATTCCGTCCGTGCGGCTGTGCGCGAGGCGACCGCGATCGTCGGCGCGCCGACCATCCTCGTCAACAATGCCGGTACGGTGCAGCCGATCGGCCTGTTGCACGAGACCGACGCCGACGCCTGGGCCGCAAATATAAACGCCACGCTCATCGGCGCGGCTGCCATGGCGCGGGCCGTGCTGCCGGCCATGCTCGACCAGGGGCGCGGCACCATCGTCAACCTCTCCTCCGGGGCCGCCCATCACGCCATGGAGGGCTGGAGCGCCTATTGCGCCGCCAAGGCTGGACTCGCCATGGTGACGAAATCGCTGGCGCTCGAATATGGCGCACGAGGCATTCGCGCCTTCGGCTTCGCGCCTGGTATCGTCGATACCGGCATGCAGGTCGAAATCCGCGCCTCGGGCATCAACCCGGTCAGCCAGTTGCCGCGCGAGAAGCTCGCCGGCGTCGGCGATCCCGCGCTGGCGATCGTCTATCTGTGCACGGCCGCCGCCGATGATCTGGCCGGCAGCGAACTGGACATCCGCAAGCCGGAGTTCCGCCTCCGGGCCGGCCTGCCGGCGCTTCCGGCAACCTGACGACATCGCTCCAGGCGCACGAATATCTGGAACATTTTCCGGATTCGTGCGTTCCTAACTGAAGGTGGCAGGGGAGTGCCATCGATTGGGAGGGAAAGATGGAGCTTCGTCATTTCCGTCAGCAGCCCGACGTGGGACCGCGCGATACCGCCGGGCTGCCGAGCCATGTTCTTGACAAGATAGCCGCCGGAGAACAGCCGCTTAAAGCCATCCGTGAATGGCGCTGCATTAGCCAAACGGATCTTGCGGATAGGACCGGCGTTGCCGTGACGCAGATCATGCGCTGCGAATCGGGCTGGTTGATCTCGAAGGAAGCCTTGCGGCTTCTGGCCCGCGGACTGCGGGTTCGAGACGACCTTCTTACCGACTAGCGAAGCTTCCGCTGAATAGCGAAGGCTCGCTGGAACGAACCGGGAGCGGCTCTTTCGTCGCTGCCCGCCTTGTTTTGCCTTGCCCGAAGGAGACTTGCGATGGACCCGAAGAAGCCGATTCCCGATCCGCTACCTCCGAGCCAAACCGTCTCCGATCATGCGATCCCGGATGTAGACCAGCGCGCTAACCAGGCCTTTCTCGATGCCCTGATCGATACGGACGGTCGCCCCATGAGCGAGGCGATCGACATGCCGGAGGATGACGAGGAAAACGAAGACGAGATCGAGAGCGACGACGACATCGAACGCTAGCGGGAACGTCCAATATCGCGCCGCGACGCTTCGCCGATGGGATCCAATCCGGTAGGGTGGTGAGACTGGTCTCTGCAACGTCTGCCTGCTGGTTCCATGCCCACAATGACGACGACGTCATCGCCCTCGACATCCGCACTGCCGATACCGCCGCCGCCGCCCCGCAGCTCGCTGAGTCTCGGCATGCTGTTCCAGTTTCGGGACGCCAAGCGGCGTTGGCCTTTTGCCAGTCGCGCCGCACTTTGCATGGGCATTCCGGTGGTCGTGGGTTGGGCGGTCGGCGATACTTCCGCCGGACTGATGGCGACGCTCGGAGCCTTCACCGCGCTCTATGGCAGTGATCGTCCCTACCTCAACCGGGCGTTTTATCTCGCCCTGATCGCCCTCGCTTTCGCCGTTGCCGTCAGCGTCGGCCTCCTGGCGCAGACGACGCCATGGACGGTGGTTCCCGTCATCGCAATGATGGCAATGGTGGCTACCTTTCTCTGCAATGCGCTGCGGGTGTCGCCGCCCGGCGCCTTTATGTTCACGCTGGTCTGCGCGGCCGGCACCGCCATTGACGCACCGCATCTGACGATCTGGCATACCGCCTTGCTGGTGGCGGCCGGCGGCGGCGTCGCCTGGCTCGCTCATATGATCGGCGCCTTCTTCTGGCCGCGCGGCCCCGAGCGGAAGGCTGTCGCCACAGCTGCCGAGGCTGTCGCGCGTTTCATCGAGGCCGTTGGAACGCCGGCCCAGGATGCTGCCCGGCACCATGCAGCCCTCACGATGCAGGAATCCTGGACGACACTGGTCCGTTTCCAGCCGCCCAAGCCGCGTCCTGACGGAACGCTGAGCCGGTTGCGCGCCATGGGCCGCGAATTGAACCAGTTGTTCGCCGAGGCGATGAACGCGACGGCGCCGTTGCCAGAAAGTGCCGCCATCAAGGCGCGCCATATTGGCGCCGAAGCGCAGAAACCGCACCCTGAAGCCGAGCGCACCGACCCGGGCCACGTCCCGCTCGGACATCCCGGCGTGCTCGCTTCGCTGCGGGAAAGCCTGCGGCCCTGGTCACCAGCGCTGCTGGTGACGTTGCGCGTCGGCATTGCAACCGCGATCGCCGGCACCATCGGCGCGATGCTCGGGCTGGAACGCGCCTATTGGTGCATCGCCGCCGCCATGCTGATCCTGCATCAGGGCCTCGACTGGGCTCGCACGCTGCAGCGCGGTCTGGAGCGCATGGCCGGGACGCTGGTCGGCCTGCTGCTGGCCGGCGCGATCCTTGTCCTCCAGCCGGAAGGACTCTGGATCGCAGTGACGCTAATGGCTCTCCAGTTCACCATCGAGATGATCGTCATCCGAAACTATGCGCTGGCGGTGATTTTCATCACGGCGGCAGCACTGACGATCGCAGCGGGTGGCCATCCCGTCCCCGATGTCGGTCACCTGCTCTGGGTACGCGGCGTCGATACCGTCATCGGCTGTGTCGTCGGGCTGACAGTGTTTGCGCTGTCGCGCCCGCGCTTTGCCACATCCAGGGTCCCGGATGAACTCGTCCGCACGCTGAACGCGATCGCCGCCGTTATCGGGCCCATGTCCAGGGGCGATGTCCTGACCCCAACGGCGCGAGCGGCACGACACGACCTGCAACACCGGGCGATCACCCTGCTGCAGGCCTATGATCGCAGCGTCGGCTCGTCGCCGCGCCACGGCGAACAGGTGGAGCGGATGTGGCCCGCCGTGGTCACGACCCAACGGCTTGCCTATCGCGTGCTTTCCACATGCTGGGCCATGGAAGCGGATGGCGAAGCCAAAGCGCGGGAAACAGCCCTTTCCCTCTTTGGCCCGAATGGCGCAAGCGCGATGCGCGATGCCTTGCTGGAGCTGGGACGGTCGGCTCGCAATCAGAAGCAGCCCGCGATTGCAGCGCCGCTGCCAGCCTTCGTCGCGACCGAGATGCAAAACCTGCGCGACTCGCTGGTGACAGAAAGCAATTAGACCTCGTCGCGGCTGCGACAGATTGCCGGCTACATTTCGTCACCTCGTGTCTACGAGGGAAAGCGATTATATTTTAAGCACTGAGATGGAAAGACAGGCACGATCCTTGGAAGCGCGACTTCTCGGAGCGTCAGCGATTTCTTTCTGAAGGCCCGACGTTGCCAGGGTTGGTAGCAGCGGCCGCGAATAGCACCGAAGGATCGCCCGATGAGCGAAACCGAATCCCCCTATCGCCTGGCTTTCAAGCTTGGCGTCTCCGGCCGATGCCCGAGGTGCCAGTCCGGCCATATCTTCAGCGGCTGGCTGAAGATGGCGCCGAAATGCGAAGTCTGCGGCCTCGATTTTTCCTTCGCCGACCCGGCCGACGGTCCCGCCTTCTTCGCCCAGTTGATTGGTGCGATCCCTGCGGTGGTCTTCGCGCTTTGGCTTCAGATCAAGTTCGCTGCCCCGATCTGGGTTCACGTGTTTACGACGCTGCCGTTGCTGCTGCTGCCGACATTGCTGTTGCTCAGACCGATCAAGGGCTGGCTGGTTTGCTCGCAATATCTGCACCGCGCCGATGGCGGCAGAGAACTGACCCGGATCGACAAGTAGCCGGTTCCAGTACACTTCGCGGATACGAAAACGGCCGGATCATCAAGGATGATCCGGCCGTTTCTGTCTGTATTGGTGTCCAGACTCGTCAGAGCATGGCGGCGACTTCTTCGACAGCCCTGACCGTCGCGGCGACGACGATATCCGCCTCCTCGCGCGTCAGGCAGAGCGGCGGCGCGAAGCCGAGAATGTCGCCCTGCGGCATGGCGCGGCCGATGACCCCCTGCCCCAGCAGCGCCGTCGAAATGCGCGGCCCGACCTTGTCGGCGGCATCAAAGAACACGCGGTCGTCGCGATCCCGGACGAACTCGACCGAGGCCAGCAGCCCCTCGCCGCGCACATCGCCAACGATCCGGTGACCGCCGACCGCATCGGCGAGACGCTCCCGGAAATAGGCGCCGACATCGCGGGCGTTGTTGACGAGGTCGAGTTCATCGACCACTTCGAGATTGGCAACGCCGGCCGCCGTGCAGAGCGGATGCGACGAGTAGGTCCAGCCATGGCCGATCGGGCCGAACGTGTCGGAACCTTGCTCCAGGATGCGCCAGAGCTTTTCCGACACGATGACGCCGGAGAGTGGCGCATAGGCGGAGGTCAGGCCCTTGGCGATGGTGATCAGGTCCGGCTTCATGCCGTAGTGATCCGAGCCGAACATCGAGCCGAGGCGACCGAACGCCGTCACGACTTCATCGGCGATCAGGATGATGTCGTATTTGTCGAGGATGGCCTGGATCTTCGCCCAGTAGCCCGCCGGTGGCGGCACGATGCCGCCGGTGCCCAGCACCGGCTCGCCAATGAAGGCGGCGATCGTCTCCGGCCCTTCGGCCAGGATCATTTCTTCCAGCTTGTCGGCGCAGAACTGCGAGAACTGCTCTTCGGTCAGGCTGCGATCCTCGCGGCGATAGAAATACGGCGCCTCGGTATGCAGCACCGGCGCGCGCGGCAGGTCGAACAGATTGTGGAAGGCGGCAAGCCCGGTCAGGCTGCCGGTCATGACGCCGGAGCCGTGATAGCCGCGCCAGCGCGAGATGATCTTCTTCTTTTCCGGCCGTCCGAGCACGTTGTTGATGTACCAGACAAGCTTGATGTTGGTCTCGTTGGCGTCGGAGCCCGACAAGCCAAAGAAGACGCGGCTCATGTGATCCGGCGCGCGGTCGATCACCATCTTCGCGAGCCGGATCGACGGCTCCGAGGCATGGCCGACATAGGCATGGTAATAGGGAAGCTGCGACGCCTGGTGGGCGATCGCATCGCTGATCTTGGTGCGGCCATAGCCGACATTGACGCAATAGAGGCCGGCAAAGGCATCGAGGCTGCGCTTGCCGTCGACGTCGGTAATGTAGACGCCTTCGCCACCGGCGATGATCCGGTTCGGCGTCTCGCCGCGCGCATGCTGCGCCATGTGGGTCGAGGGATGGAAGAAATGATCCCGGTCCCAGGCGTGGAGTTCATTGTGCGAGAGCGTCGGCTGTTCTGACATGTCGGTCCTTCGAAACCTGGCCGACAGAAGCCGGCGATGGGTGAAATGAGCGAGCCGAATCGGTTCCGCCTCGCCAAAGCGAGGTTCAGGCGGCGGCCACGGCAGCGGCGCCGGAGATCTCGGCGATGAGTTCGTCGGTCGTGCGGGTGCGGCAATAGTGGCCGCGCATCGAATCGATCGAGACGGCGTGGTTTTCCGGCGTATCGGCCGCGCAGCAATCCTCGACCTGCGTTACCAGGAAGCCGCGATCGGCCGCGTCGCGGATGGCGGATTCGACGCACTGGTCGGTGACGACGCCGTAGATGACGAGGTATTCGATGCCGAGATTGCGCAGAACATATTCGATGTTGGTGCAGTTGAAGATGCCGGAAGCGGTCTTCGGGATGATGATCTCGTCGCCGCGCGGCCCGACCGCTTCGATCGGCTGCGCTTCCCACGAGCCCTTGGCGATGTTCAGGCCGGAGATCTTGTGATCCAGGCTGCGGTCGCGACCATCCTGCGTCAGGCTCTCGATGACGGTGAAGATCACCTCGATGCCGGCGGCGCGGGCGGCGTCCTGCAGGCGGGCCTGATTGGGGATCAGCGTGTCGGCGATGCGCTCGTAAAAGGCGCGTTTCTTCGATTCCGGCGTGCCGTCGATGCGCGCCTGCGCCAGCAGCTCGGCGTTGAATTCGCCATTCTGCATATCGACGTTGAGCAGCGCCGTGCGCGCCGGAATGAAATTGCGTTCGCGATAGGCGCCGTTGGCGGCATCGATCGATGGTAGGGCTGTCATCTGGCAACTCCGGCGAGGCTTAGGTTTGCGCGCAGACACTGTAATGGGGATTACGGATCTGGGAAGATGCTGCCAGAATGTTATTGGAATATTCTACTGCGAACAGGGGAGCGTCCATGATCGACGAGGCAGAGCCGGCGGAGGGGAGTTCCCTGCGCACCAACAAGCCGACCCTTGCCGATCGCGTCACGGCCAGCATGGCCTCGCTCAGCGAGGCAGAACGGAGAGCGGCGCGCGCCCTTCTCGCCCGCTATCCGACAACCGGCATGGAGACAGTGGCACTCTTTGCCGAACGCGCCAAGGTCAGCGCGCCCACCATCCTTCGCTTCGTCGCCAAACTGGGCTTTTCCGGCTATGCCGATTTCCGCCGGGCGCTGCGCGAGGAGATGGAAGCGCAGGCGGAATATCCGCTGACGCGACCGCATGCCGACGGCACCTCCACCGCCTACGCCGCGTTCACCCAGAGCCTCGTCACGACGGTCGAGAATTCCCTCGCCATGGTGAGCCAGGCCGACATGGAGCGATTGACCGACTTTCTGATCGATGAAAGGCGCGAGATCTTCCTGCTCGGTGGCGATTTCACCGATCCGGCCGCCCGCCATCTCGAGTTTCATCTGCGCAAGATGCGCAGCCGCGTCCGCCTGTTTTCGCAAGCCTTGCCGCGCCGCGCCGACGAACTGGCCGACATTCGCAAGCGTGACGTCGTCATCCTTTTCGACATCCGCCGCTATCAGCTCGACACCATCCGCACCGCCGAGATCGCCAAGGAGCGTGGCGCCGTGGTGGCGCTTTTCACCGATCGCTGGATGTCCGACGTCGCCCAGGTCGCCGATATCGTTATCCGCGCCCAGGTCGACCTGCCCTCCCCCTGGGACAGCCTGATCGGCCTGATCGCGCTGGTCGAGACGCTGGCGCTTTCGATCGACGCGCGGCAATGGCCGATCGCCCGCGCCCGCTTCGAGGCTATCGAACAGGTGCGAGGCAAGCTGATCCCTTGACGATCATCCGCGTGCGAAAAATTACAGCTTTGCTGCCTAATTGAGCGTCTTGTAAAATTTTCGTCACGCATGCTAGCGTTGAGGCAGCCGGACAAAGACGCGGGTCAAACGCGCAACGGCGGCATGCAGTGCGGGACATCGGGGGAAGTATGGCGATCGAGCGTGAAACGATCGTCACAGTCTGTTGCAGCGACATCGCTGGACAGGTTCGTGGCAAGGGCTTTCCGGCCCGCGAACTCGAAAATCGGCGCCGCTTCGGCGTCGGCTGGACGCCAACCAACATCATGATCAACTGCTTCGGTCGTATTCCGGCGACGCCTTTCGGCGCCGAAGGCGACCTCATGCTGGTGCCGAGCCCGGAGGGCGACATCACACTCGACTATGGCGACGGAACGCCGGTCGAACGCATCGTGCTCGGCGACATCCTGACTATGGCCGGCGAACGCTGGGATTGCTGCCTGCGCGGCGTCTTGAAGGATGCGCTCGACAAGCTAGAGGCCGAGACAGGCCTGCGGGTCCTCGCCAGCTTCGAGCATGAATTCTGGCTTGATGGCGGCGAGGAGCGGCCGGGCGACGCCTATGCTGCCAGCACGCTGCGCGGTCTTGAACCCTTCATCGGCGATTTTGTCGGCGCGCTGCGCGCCAACGGCTTGCAGCCGGACACGTTCCTGCCGGAATACGGCCCCCGCCAATACGAGATCACCGTCGATCCGGCGCTAGCGCTAACGGCGGCGGACGAGGCGGTGAAGCTGCGCGAGATCGGCAAGTCCGTCGCGAAGAAGCACGGCTACCAACTCTCCTTCTCGCCGGTCGTAACGCGCGGCATCGTCGGTAACGGCGTGCACATCCATTTCAGTCTGATCGATGGGGACGGCAACCCCGTCATGTACGATCCGGCAGGCCCCGGCAAATTGAGCCCGGTCGGCGCATCGTTTGCCGCCGGCATCCTCAAGCATGGTCGCGCGATTTGCGCGGTCACGGCGCCCAGCGTGATTTCCTATGAGCGTCTGAAGCCGCATTCCTGGTCGGCCTATTACATCAACCTCGCCGATCGCGACCGCGAGGCGCTGCTGCGCATCTGCCCCTATCCCGAGGTCGAGGGCGTCAACGTCGCCAAGCGTTACAACATCGAGTTCCGCGGCGCCGATGCGACGGCCAGCCCCTATCTGCAGCTCGCCATGCTGGTGCATGCCGGCCTCGCCGGCATCCGCGAAAACCTGCCGGCGCCGTATCTTTCCAGCGGCGATCCCGGCACGCTTTCGCAAGGCCAGCGCGACGAGCGCGGCATTGGCGACCTGCCCCGCAGCCTGCCCGAAGCGCTGGAAGCCCTGGAGCAGGACAGTGTTGCGATGGGTTGGCTCGGGCCAGTGCTTTCCAACGCCTATCTGATCCACAAGCGCGGCGAGATCTCCATGGCCGAGGGCATCGACATCGACGAGCTCTGCCGCATCTATGCGCGGGCCTATTGAGATGAACCAGGCTGTGAGTGACCCGCGCGGACTGCTCGGCCCCGGCGACCCGGAGCCCGTCGGCTTTGTCGACCGGGGCGACACCTCACCCTTCGTGCTGATCTGCGATCATGCCGGCAATGCCGTGCCGAAGGCACTGGACGGTCTGGGGCTCGAACAGGCCGAGTTGGACCGCCATATCGGCATCGATATCGGCATTCTCGGCGTGTCCGAGGATCTCGCCGAGAAACTTGGTGCGTCGCTGGTGTACCAGCGCTATTCGCGCCTCGTCGTCGAGTGCAACCGCCGCGTCACCTCGCCGGACAGCATCGCGCTGGTTTCGGACGGCACGATCGTGCCGGCGAATGCCGATCTTTCGCCGGCAAAGCGCACCGAACGCCTCGATGAGATCGTCGTGCCCTATCACCGCCAGATCGAGGTCATCCTCGACCGTCGCGCGAGCGCCGGCATTCCGACCATCCTCGTCTCGATGCACTCCTTCACACCATCGCTGCGGGCCAAACCGTTCCAGCGGCCGTGGCAGATCGGCCTCTGCTACGGGGCCGATACGCGCTTCACGATGCCAGTGCTGGACGAGTTGGCGCTTGAGGCAAACCTCATCGTCGGCAAAAACGAGCCCTATGGCGTCGACCTGGCCAAGGACTATTCGATCCCCGTGCATGGCGAGGAACGCGGACTTCCTTATGTCGAGTTCGAGATCCGCCAGGACCTGATCGGCGAGGCTGCCGGCCAGTCGGAATGGGCCGCCCGCCTTGGCGCCGTCCTGCCTGCCGCCTATCGCCGCTTCCAGGTCGCCACAGCATGACCCGCCCGCCGCTCCTCGCCCGACTGTCGCCCATCGAGGCGTCCCGGACGGCGATCCTGTTCATCGATACGCAGGACGGCATCTTTCATCCCGGTGCCGAAACCGCGCGGCCGTATTTTTTCCGCAGCGCGCGCGACATGGCGGTTCCGAACATGGCGCGCCTGCTCAAGGCCGGACGCGCTGCTGGGGCGGAGATCATCTTCACCGTCATCGAAAGCCTGACGCGCGACGGACGAGACCGCAGTCTCGACTACAAGCAGACCGACTTTCATTTCGCGCCCGGCTCGCCCGAGACACGCGTCATCGAGGCGCTCAAGCCTGAAGACGACGAGATCATCTTGCCGAAGACCTCGTCGAGCCTCTTCAACTCGACAATCTTCGAATATCTGATGCGCAACATTGGCATCGATACTGTCATCGTGACCGGCTTCCTGACCGACCAGTGCATAGACCATACGGTCCGCGACGGCGCCGACCGGGGCTTTCGCATGATCTGCCCGATCGATGCCTGCACGACAGACAGCCTGGAACGACATGACGGAGCGTTGGCTGCATTCAAAGGCTATTGCCGTCAAACCGACACCAGCAGCCTGGTCCAAGAACTAAGTAACCGCTCTTGATTGGCATTATTCTCATCTCGCTCGCATTCGCTTGACACTGCGAGAGCCTGAACTTTCAATACGATATCTATACCAATCGTTATTCCGACCGAAAAAATAATGGCGAATAATCGTCAAGCTATACGGAATAATCGATAGACTTTACTCGGTTTACCCCGCGTACAGACCAGTTACGCGGGCATCTCTTGAGGGGTCGAGTTTGGCATTTCGTGACGGCAAATCGGATGAGCAGGTCCTGCTCAAGACTACGGGGCTAACCAAGGCGTTCCGTGGCCTCGTCGCCTTGCGCGATCAGGCCATTACACTTCGGGCGCGCGAAATCGTCGGGGTCATCGGCCCCAATGGTTCGGGCAAGAGCACCTTCTTCAACCTCATCACCGGCTTCTCGCAGCCAAATTCCGGCCAGATCGAATTCAAGGGTCGCTCGATCGTCGGTATGCGCACCTCGCGCATCGTCGCGCTCGGCATCGCCCGGACCTTCCAAGGGTCGCGCCTGTTCGGCACGCTGACCGTGCGCGAAAACGTGCTGTCGGCGGCGCAATTGCGCCAGCCGATCGGCCCGATCGCCTCGGTCGTGCGCGGACCGCTGTACCAGCGCAACGTCGCCGCCGCCGAAGCAATCGCGACCGAGTTGCTCGACCTGATGGGACTGACCGATCAGTCCGACCGGCTTGCCGCCGACCTGCCCTATGGCGACCAGCGCCGGCTCGAAATCGCCCGCGCGCTGGCGACCAAGCCGGAACTGCTGCTGCTCGACGAGCCGGCAGCCGGCCTCGATTCCAACGAAACCAAGGTTCTCGCCGGACTGATCCGTACGATCCGCGACCGTTACGGCGTCGCGGTCGTCGTGGTCGAGCACGACATGGACCTGATCATGGGGCTCTGCGAACGCATCCAGGTGCTCGCCACCGGCGAAGTCATCTGCGTCGGTACGCCGGAAGAAGTCCGCAACCATCCTCGCGTGCGGGAGGCGTATCTTGGCCACAGCTGATCCCCTGCTGCGCGTCGACAATCTGGAAGTCAATTTCGGCGCCGTGCGCGCCCTGAAGGGTGTCTCGCTCGACGTCCGCGAGGGTGAGGTGATCGCGCTCGTCGGGGCCAATGGCGCCGGCAAGAGCACGACGCTGCGCAGCATCTCCGGCCTGGCACGAGCCAAATCCGGCACCGTCACCTTCGCCGGGACAGTGATCAACAAGCGCACCGCGCCACAGATTGTCCGCCTCGGCATCGCCCATAGCCCGGAAGGACGACGCCTGTTCGGCGGCCTTTCGGTGGCGGAAAACCTGCGGCTTGGCGCCTGCACGCGGTCCGATCCCGATGGCGTCGCCCGCGACACCGAGAAGATGTTCGTTCTGTTCCCGATTCTGCGCGAGCGCTGGAAGCAGTTGGCCGGCACGCTTTCGGGCGGCGAGCAGCAACAACTGGCGCTGGCCCGGGCCTTGATGGCTGCGCCGCGCCTGCTGCTTCTCGACGAACCGTCGCTCGGCGTCGCGCCGCTGCTGGTGCGCCACATCTTCGACGCGCTGGCCGAATTGAAGCGGCAGGGCATGACCATGCTGCTGGTCGAGCAGAACATCGCCCTCGCGCTCGAACTCGCTGATCGAGCCTATGTGCTTCGTACCGGCAAGGTGGCGCTTTCCGGCATCGCTTCCGAACTCCGCGTCGATGACCGCGTGGCTCAGGCCTATCTGGGAGCGGCGGAATGAGCCAACTTGAATATATCATCCAGCAGATCATTAACGCCGTCAGCCTGGGCAGTCTCTATGCGCTGGTGGCGGTCGGTCTCTCGATCGTCTTCGGCGTCCTGAAGCTGACCAACTTCGCCCATGGCGACGTGATGATGGTCGGCGCCTTCACCACCGTGCTCTTGATCGGCATCGGCATGCCGTTCGCGCCGGCGATGCTCTGCGGCATCCTCGCCTCGGCGGTAGCCGGTTTCCTGATCGAACGCATCGCCTATCGCCCCATCCGCAACGCGCCGGATGTGACGCGGCTCCTGACCAGCCTGGCCGTCACCTACATCCTGGAGAATCTCGGCATCCTGCTGTTCACCTCGTCACCCCGAAACTTTCCGCTGCCGGATATCCTGAATACCTCCTGGCAGCTTTCGGGCGGCGCCATCACCTTCACCAACATCAACGTGCTGACGGTGGCGCTGACCTTCGTGTCGCTGATCGGGCTCGGCTGGTTCATCACCCGCACGACGATCGGCCTCGGCATGCGGGCCGCCGCCGAGGACATGCAGGCAGCACAACTGGTCGGTCTCAACGTCAACAAGGTGATCATCATCGCCTTCATCGTTGCCTCCGCCTATGCCGGCCTCGCTGGCGTGCTCTGGGCGGCGCAGGCCGGCGTCGTGCAGCCGCAGATGGGCTTCACGCCGTTGCTGAAGGCCTTCGTCGCGGCGATCATCGGCGGCTTCGGTTCGATCTCGGGGGCGCTGCTTGGCGGCTACATGCTGGGCGCGCTGGAAATCTTCATCGTCGCCTTCATGCCCGACGTCGTCGTCCCCTACCGCGACGCCATCGTCTTTGCGCTCCTGATCGCCTTCCTGCTGTTCCGGCCGGGCGGCCTCATGCAGCCGAACCGGGAGATCAAGCTGTGAAGGCTGATCTGCGTATTCCGCTCGCCGTCGCTGCGGCGCTCATCCTCGCTGCCGTCGTCGCCTTTGGCGCGCCGCATGTGGTGGGCGACTATTTCGTCCGCATCCTGCTGCTGATCGCCCTGAACAGCATTTTGGTGCTGTCGCTGTCTCTTTCGAACGGCTTCACTGGCGTGTTCTCGCTCGGCCATGTCGGCTTCATCGGTGCCGGCGCCTATGCCGCCGGCATCCTGTCGCTGACCGTCCAGCAGAAAAAGGCGCTGCTGCCCCATCTGCCGGACCTGCTCAACTGGTTCAGCCTGCCCTTCCTGCCGGCGACGCTGGCGGCAGGCCTGTTCGCAGCGATCCTCGCCGTCATCGTCGGCTATCCGCTGATGCGGCTTTCCGGCTATTTCGTCTCGGTCGCGACGATGGGCTTCCTCATCATCGTCAACGTCGTGCTGATCAACGCCTCCGACTTTACCCGCGGTGCGCGGACCTTCACCGGCGTGCCGCTGGCAACCTCGCTGCCCTGGGTGCTCGGCTGGCTGGCGGTGACGCTGCTGGTGCTGTCGCGGCTGGTCTATTCACCGTTCGGGCGACGGATGAAGGCGGTGCGCGACGATACGATCGCCGCCAGCGCCGTGGGCATCAGCGTGCTGCGCGCCCGCCTCGTCGCCTTCGTCATCGGCGCGTTCTTCGCGGGCGTCGGCGGCTCGCTCTATGCCCACTATCTCGGTTCCTTCTCCCCCAACACCTTCTACTTCGCGATGACGATGAATTTGATCGCCATGCTGGTTCTCGGCGGCATGGGCTCGCTCTCAGGCGCGATCATCGGCGTCATCTGCGTGTCGATCCTTTCGGAAGTCCTGCGCTCGGTCGAGCGTGGCTTCACGATCGGCGACATCACGGTGCCTGCTCTGTTCGGAGCCAGCCAAATCGTGCTCGGCTTCCTGTTCATCCTGATCATGATCTTCCGGCCGAAGGGGATCATGGGAGACCGCGAACTGACGTTCGGTCTCTCCGGAAGATCGGCGAACCATAACCAAAAAGAGGGAAAAGACAGATGATGAAGCTTTCCAGACGGGCGGCCATCGGCCTCGGGCTCGGCGCCGCCTTTGCCTTCTCCACCGTAGGCGCCTACGCCGCCGACCCCATCAAGATCGGCTTCCCCGCCAACGTCACCGGCGTGCAGGCCTCGCTCGACGGCCCGATGCTGAACGGCGCGAAGCTTGCCGTCGCCGAGATCAACGCCGCCGGCGGCGTACTCGGCAGCCCGCTCGAACTCGTCACCTATGACTCGAAGAGCGACGCGACCGTCATCTCGACCGTCGCGTCCCAGTTGATCGACAGCGACAAGGTCGTCGGCATCATCGGCTTCGCCGATTCCGACAGCGTGCTGTCGATCGGACCGCAGGTCGACAAGGCCAAGATCCCGTTCATCACACCGGGCGCCACTTCGCCCAAGCTGCCGAGCCAGCTGGGCGACCAGGTGTTCCTCGCCGCCTTCGGCGATAACGTTCAGGCTGCTGTCGGCGCCGAATTCGCGCTCAACAAGCTGGGTGCCAAGACCGGCTACCTGCTGACCGACATCGGCTCGGAATACACCACGCTGCTGTCCGATTACTTCGTATCGGCGTATGAGCATGGCGGCGGCAAGCTGCTCGGCAAGGACACCTACAAGATCGGCGACAAGAACTTCACCGCCCAGATCGCCAAGATCAAGGCGCTGCCGGAGCAGCCCGCCTTCATCTATGCCTCGTCCAATGCCGAGGAAATCGGCCTGATCCTGAAGCAGCTGCGCCAGGCTGGCATCAACCTGCCGGTCGTCGGCGGCGATGGCTACGACACGCCGTTGCTGCTCGAAGTCGGCGGCGCCGCTGCCAATGACGCGTACTTCACCACCCATGCCTTCATGGGCGAAGGCGCCAGCCCGGCGGTTCAGGCGTTCAGCGACGCCTACAAGAAGGCGACCGGCAACGCGCCGGAGAATTCCTTCGCAGCGCTGGGCTATGACGCCGTCAAGTTGATGGCCGACGCCATCAAGCGCGCCGGCGCCCCGGAGCCCGCCAAGATCCGCGACGCCATCGCCGCCACCTCGGGCCTGCCCGGCGTTACCGGCACGATCACCTATCGCCCGGGCGTCGCCGTACCGGACAAGTCCGTCTCGGTCATCGGCGTCAAGGACGGCAAGCTGATGCTCGCCAGCGAAGCCGCTCCGGCCTTCGTTCCGGAGCCGTAACATCATGAGCGGCAGCAACCCTCTCTGGGATCTCCACCGCAGCGGCCTTGCCGGTGCGACCTACACGGACCTCACCCACGCCTTCCATCCGGGCCAGCCGCATTTCGCGTCTTTCCCGGACGAGGAGCGCGAACTGCTGTTCGATTTTGCCAAGGGCCATGGATTTCAGGTCCATCGCTACAGCATTCCCGGCCAGTGGGGGACGCATGTCGATCCGCCCGTCCACTTCATCGAAGGTGGGCGGACGCTCGACGAGATCCCGGTCTCGGAGATGCTGCTGCCGCTCGTCATTCTCGACATCAGCGAACGCGTGGCGGCGGATGCCGACGCCACACCGACGACGGACGACGTTGCCGCCTGGGAGGCGCGCAACGGCCGCATCCCGGAGAAGGCTTTCGTTGCGCTCCGTACCGACTGGTACAAGCGCTGGCCGGATTCCGATCGCTTTTACAACCGCTCGGCCGATGGCGTCGTGCACACGCCCGGCTGGAGCCGCAACGTGCTGGAACTGCTTTTCGTCGAGCGCGGCATCACCGCTATCGGTCACGAGCAGATCGACACCGATCCCGGCCTCGCCACCTCGGCCGGCAACTACGCGCTCGAGCATTACGTGCTGTCGCTCGACCGCTGGCAGATCGAGCTGATGAATAATCTCGACAAGGTCCCGGAAGCCGGGGCGCTGATCATGGCCAGTTGGCCCAAGGTCAAGGACGGTTCGGGCTTCCCGGCCCGCGTCGTCGCGATCCATCGCTGACCTCGCACAATACAACCCCGTCGAGGTCGCGGCTCATCCAGAGTTTTGGCGAGTGAACGACGGGGGCTGATTCCAGCCTCCATCGCCTGTTCTTCACCTCTCCCTCAGGGAGGGGTGAAGGACAGGCGTCGAGCTATTGCCGTCCCGCCCTCACAACTCGATCAGCGCCGCCCTGTTGCCCAGCACCCGCGCGGCATGTTCGGCGACATGGACGTGGTGGGTGAAGACGATCACCTGCGTCACCGCGCCGAGTTCGGCCAGCAACTCGAAGCCCGCCGCGGTCCGCGCCTCATCGAAGGTGATGAACAGGTCATCCGCGATGAAGGGTAATGGCGTGGCGCGGCGGGCGTGCTCCTCGATCGCCGCGATGCGTAGCGCCAGGAACAACTGATCGCGCGTCCCCTCCGACAAGGCATCCGGACCGAAATGCGCGCCATCACGCGAGGCAGCCAGACGCGGCGGATCCTCGTCATAATTGATGCCGATGCCGCTCCACTGCCCACCCGTCAGGGTCGCGAAGGCGCGCGAGGCCCGCTCGACGATCGGGTTTTGATGTTCGGCCCGATAGCGCTCGATTGCTGCCTGCAGCAGCCTTGCCGCGACATGATCGCGGCTGAACCGTTCGACCGCCTCGGCGATTTCGGCCACCGCATCCTGCTCGTCCTGGGCGGCAGCCGCCGCGCCCTCGCGACGGTCGAGCGCGGCAAGAGCCGATCGTGCCTGAGTGTCTTCCTCGATCGCGGCATCGCGGGCGGCACGCGCCTCGGAATGCGCTCCTTCGATTTCGGCCGCGGCCAGGATCAGGGCCTCGTCGTCGCGACCGTCGATCGCCACGCGAACCTCCTCCTCGCTGCGCGATCCGCGCAGGCCATCGAGCCGCTGGCGCGCCTCGACCAGCCGATCGTCACAGATAGATGCCTTTTCCATCCGCTCCAGCAGGGCCGGCAACGCCTCTGCGCTCGCACAATCCGCCACGGCCAGCAATTCGCCCAGTGCCGCGTCGGCCTGCTCGAACGCCTCGTTCGCAGCCACGAGTGCGGCGCGTCGGATCGCGAGCGCCTCCCCGGCGGCGTGGGCCTTGGACCGTGCCTGACCGGCGACCTCCAGCCGCTTGCGCAGACGCTGCGCGGAGGCGAAGGGATTGCCATCCGCGACGGCATCGCCAACCTCGGCCAGAAGTTCACCAACCCGGCCAACGAACAGGGCTTCGTCACGTTCAATCGCGGAAATACGCGTTTCCAGCGACCGGAGTGCCGTGAACTGAGGCAGCGCCTCGCGCCAGAGATCGATGGCAGCGCGGGCCTCGCCGGCCTGCGCGGCCGGACGAATGGCAAGGCGCGGGAAGATCTCGGCCGCCTCCGCCGCCTGTGCCTCGGACTCGGCCGTGCCGTCGCGCTGGCGCGCAGTGAGATCGGCGGCGCCCTGCTCCAATTGGCGCAAATCGCGCTCATGGTCGCGCGCCTGCAGGAAGCGCGTTTCGGTCGCGGCGATCGCCTCGCGCAGATCCGCGATCCGCAACGGCGCATCGCCAAGCGGCGGCAGGCCGAGTTCATGCCGCAGCCGATCCGTCTCGACCCGCTCTCCTTGCACCGTCTCGCGCTGGGCGGCGGCCTGCGCCGCCTCCTGACGAATGCCATCGCGCGCCTGACGGATCAGTTCGGCCTCGCGCAGGAACGCCGGCGCACGTTCGTCAGTCGGTAGCGTCAGGCCACAGGGCGTCCAGAGCGCCACCCATTCTGCTTCCCGCGCCTCCCGCCGCGCGAGCGCCTCGGCGGCACGCCGCGTCGCCATCTCGATCCGCGCGGAAAGCTCGGCAATATCACGCTCGGCTTGCGCCAGGGCGGCGAGGCGCTGCGTCTCGACCTGTCGTTCATCGGCCAGTTGATCGGCGGCAATCAGCGCGCGATCGATGCGCTGCGCCAGCCCTGCATCGCCTTCCTCCCGGCCACGCTCGCCAAGCGCCAGTGGTCGAAGCGCTGTCCAGGCGGTATCTCGCTCGGTTCGCGCGGCGGCGATGACGTCCTCGGTCGGCGCCGGGCGGCCGGAGCGAAGCGCCGCCAGCCGGGCCTCGGCTTGGGCGCGCTGTTCCTCGAAGCCGGCCAACGCCTCGTTCTGACGATCCAACCCGTCAGCGGCGTTCTTCAACTCGCGCAGCGCCGCCTCGATCACGGCAAGTGCCGGCAACGGCAAACTGGCCAGGGCCGACGCATCCGCCACGCCATGCCCGAGCCGGCCGACCCGCTCGGCCAGTTGCGCCTGTTGCGCCTCAAGCCGAAGCTCGAGCGTGCGAAGCGCCCGCTCGCGCTCCTCGACGCCATCGAGCCGCGCCAGCCGGCGCTGCAGCGGCACCGGATCGACGATATGCCCAAGTGCTTCGCGCGCTTCCTCGGCAGAGCTTTGTTCAGCCGCGAGCCGTGCCCGATCGCGCGAAACCGCTTCGTCGCGAATGGCCGAGGCGCGCATCTTCTCGACCAGCGCCTCAGCGCGCGCCAGCAACGGCAGATCCGGCAATTTTTCGCGCAGCGTTTCGACATCGGCAAGTCCAAGCGCCAACGCGATGCGATGCAGGGCGGCCTCCGCCTCACCGGCCTCAACGCGCCGCTTTGGCAGGCTCAGCAGCTCTTTTTCGACCGCGGCGCGCTCCTCGTCACAGCTCTCGATCACAGCTGCAAAGGCAAGGATGGCGTCGTCGACCGCGATGGCCTCAAGCGCCACTTTCGCGGCTGCCTCTTCCTTTGCCGCGAGAGCGGACGCCTCTCGCGCCTTGTCGAGCGCCGCCAGCAATCCGCGCGCACGCGGCACGAAGCCAGATGGCACGATCGGCAGTTCACCCAGTTCGGCGCGGGCCAGCGTCTGAGCATCGAGGATGCGGAGTTCCTTGACGCCATGTACCAGCGAGCGAGCCCGGGCCAGCGCCATGTCCGCAGCGCGCTCGGCCTTTTCCGCCGCCCTCCGGGCCTCGGCAGCCCGCTCGGCGGCGTCGCGCAGCTTCTTCACCTCGTCGACGCGCAGTTCCTGCTCTCGGATGGCCTTTTGCGCCTGCGCGCGCTTGTCGACCGCGGCATGGAAGGTGTGGCTCGAGGTTTTCCGCGCCGGATTGAAGATCTTTGCCGCGTTCTCCTGAAACCGGTCGCGCAGAGCTGCCACCTGGCCAAGGCCGGGAGCGGCGGCCAGCAGCGTTTCGGCGAGGTCTCCGCCGCCGGCGAGAAGTTTCTCGCCGCCCTCACGCAGGCGTCGCTGGTTCAGCCCGAAAATATCGAGAAAGGCCTGTCGATCATGCGCGCCAAGAAAGGCGGCCAGCACATCATCGGCCAGCGGCTTATCACTCGCCGGATCGATCAGCGTCGCATTCTGCCGCTTCAACCGGGCAAAGGAAAGCGACCGACCATCCGACGCTTCGACGGTGGCGGCGAGCCGCATGGTCTTGTAATCATGCAGGAAATTATAGCGTGAGCGCGTTTCGATGCCGTAAAGCGCATCGGCGACGGCGGCGAGCGCCGTCGTCTTGCCGGCCTCGTTGGCGCCGACGATGACCGTGACACGCGCCTCGGGATCGAATTCGAGCACGCGCCCGGTGAAGCGGCCATAGCGTTCCAGGCCGAGTGAGCGGAGCTTCATCGTGCGCCCTCCGGCTCGTTGCCTACATGGCCAAGGCCGGCAAGGATCGCTTCCGTCGCCAACTCGATTGCGGAGCCCGCCAGCGCCTCGGCATCGGAGCCGTCCGCATCCAGGAGTGCCTGTGCCTCGACCGGAGTGCGGACGCGCAGGTCGCCCAAGGTCTTGGCAATCTCAGCGCGAAAGGCCGGATCGGCGGCGATATCCGCCAGGATCGCGTCGAAACCGAGCAGCGCCGAGAGCCGCGCCGCGCCGGTTTTGGCCGTGGTCTTGTCGCGCACCTTCTCGATCAGTACGTCGGAACCCGCCTCCCAGGCGAGCGCCTGCATTTCCTCGCGGACCTGTTCCGCCTGCACCGAGAGATAGTCGTGCAGCGCGGTTTCGCCGATAAGCGTCAGCCGCAGCGCCAGCGGCCGGCCCTCGGCGCTATCACGAGCGGCGGCGATGACGCGCCGCGCTTCGGCCAGCAGGGTTGCCGGTTCGGTCATGTCGGACGCATCGATCTCGACCGTCTCGAACCGCGCCGCGTCAAGTGTCAGCGCCTCCAGGCTCTCGATCCGCCCATCGGTGACCGTGACCAGCGTCGCGCCCTTTGGACCCGTTTCCCGCGCGTGTCGGCCCTGCAAATTGCCGGGGAAGACGATGGTCGGGTCTTCCGAAACGATCTCGCGCTTATGGATGTGACCGAGCGCCCAATAGTCATAGCCCGCGATCCGCAGATCCTCGATCGAGCATGGTGCGTAGGCGTCATGGCCATCGCGGCCGGTCAGCGAGGTGTGCAGCAGACCGATGTTGAAAAAGCCGGGCTTCGCGGCCGGATAGGTCAGCGCGACATTCTCCGCCACATGCCGGTTGGCAAAGCCGCGCCCATGCAGGGCGACGCGCAGATCCTCGATCGTCTCGGTCTGCACCGCGCGGACGGAAAAACTGAAGACATTCGGCGGCAGGGTCAGGCTTTTGCTGATGAGGGATTCGGCATCGTGATTGCCCCGGATCAGGAAGACGCGGATGCTTTCGCGGTGAAGCCGCCCCATCTCGCGAACGAAGAATTGTCCGGTCGCATAGTCCTTCCAGTCACCGTCATAGACATCGCCGGCGATGACCACGAAAGCGACCTTCGCGTCGATCGCCGCCTGGACCAGATTTTCCAGCGCCTTTCGCGAGGCTTCGAGGAACACGCCGGCGAGTTCGCCGCGCCGGGCAAGGCCGCGCAGCGGGCTGTCGAGATGGATATCGGCGGCATGAATGAAGCGAAACGACATGGATCCCCGTGGCCTATCCGAACGCCCCGGTGGGCGGCAGATCAATAAGCCGGCCATTGGAGCCGGACGCAAAAGCGGCGCGACTCAGACGCCAGCGGGCCGCTTTCGAACCAATCATATGGCTTGGGCAGCCCGTTGTCGCCAACAGGGCCCGTTGTCCTGGTCACGGCCGAGTTCTTCGTTTCTAGCCCGGGCCGGACCAAACCTGGCTCCATCATCGGACGGCGGGAAAAATCGTCAGAGCGAAAGACTCAGGTTGACTACCATGGTAGACGGCAATTAGATGCATCCGACCCATTGAAGACGATCCAGATACGGAACTGGAAACGGCTCGCAGCGGGGATCCGGATGGCGCCAAAGAGCGCCGCCGAAGAACAGCGACCCAAGCCCGGCGCTCGCAGCGCCGGACAAACATGCATGCGGGATGGAATGAATGGAACAGACCTGGCGCTGGTTCGGACCCAACGATGCTGCCACGCTTGCCCATGCGCGTCAGGCCGGCGCGACCGGCATCGTCACCGCCTTGCATGACATCCCCTATGGCGAAGCTTGGCCGCTGGAAGCGATCCTCGAGCGCAAGGCCCTGATCGAGGCGGACAAATCCCTCGGCCTCACCTGGAGCGTCGTCGAAAGCGTGCCGATGCACGACGACATCAAGCTCGGGCGCGGCGATCTCGACCGGCTTTACGGCAATTTCCGCCAGACGCTGCGCAATCTCGGCCAGGCCGGAATCCGCACCGTCTGCTACAATTTCATGACCGTGCTCGACTGGACCCGCACCGACCTCGCGGTCGAACTCCCGGGCGGGGCGCGCGCGCTGAAGTGCAATATGCACGAGGTCGCAGCCTTCGATTGCCACGTGCTGCAACGCCCCGGCGCCGAGCGCGATTACAGTCAGGATGTGCTGCAGCGCGCCAGCGAATGGATGGACACCACCCCGCCGGAAGCGAAGACGAAGCTGCTCGCCAACATCATGGCTGGGCTGCCGGGCGCCTTCAAACGCTACGGCATCGAGGAACTGCGCGACGTACTGGCCGAGCAGGCGGAGATGAACCACCCCAAACTGCGCGCCAATCTCGTCCAGTTCCTGGAAAACGTGCTGCCGGCGGCCGAAGAGGCTGGCGTCGTGATGTCGATCCATCCGGACGACCCGCCGCGCGACATCATGGGACTGTCGCGCATCGTCAAGAATGCCGGAGATATCGACTACATCCTCAACGCGGTGCCATCGTCATCGAACGGATTGACGCTCTGTTCTGGCTCACTGGGCGCCAATCCGAACAATGATGTGGCGGCGATTGCCAGGCAGTTCGCGTCGAAGATCTTCTTCGTGCATCTGCGCAATGTGACGAAGGAGGCGGACGGCTCGTTCATGGAGGCCGATCATCTCGGCGGCGACGTCGACATGGTAGCCGTTGTCGACGTTCTTCTCGCTGAACAACAGCGCCGTCGCGATGCCGGGCTGCCGAATTCTCTGCTACCGTTCCGGCCCGACCACGGCCATGAGCTCATCGACGATGCGACCCGTCCGACCCATCCCGGTTATCCCGTCATCGGCCGCCTGCGCGGCCTCGCCGAACTACGCGGCGTCATGGCGGCCCTTTCTCACCAGCGCGGCTATGTCCTCTAGATGAGTCGCCCTCCCCGCATCCTTTCTGTCGGAGCTCTGACGCAGGACACGATCTTCCGTCTGGACGAGCTGCCGCGCGGTCCGGGCAAGTTCATTCCGATCGAGGCCGTCCAGAATGCCGCCGGCATGGCGTCGAGCGCTGCCACCGCCGCCAAACGCCAGGGCGCTGAAGTCTCGCTCTGGGCCAGTGTCGGCGACGACATGCTGGGTAGCGAGCTGATCGCTGAGCTTACGGCCGAAGGAATCGATTGCTCGGGTGTGCGCCGGGTTGTCGGGGCGCGCTCGGCCATCGCCACCATCTTCGTCGACGCGAGCGGCGAGCGGATGATCGTGCCGTTCTACGATCCGCGCGCCACCACGGCGCCGGACGCCCTACCCTTCGACATATCCGGTTTCGACGCCGTGCTGAGTGACGTTCGCTGGCCAGGTGCCGCCGCCATGGCACTGAAGGCGGCGAAAGCTGCCGGAATTCCAGCCATTCTCGACGCCGATGTTGCGGCCCGATCTGTGCTGGAGAGCCTGTTGCCCTTCGCCACCCACATCGTCGCGTCGGAGCCTGCCGCCATGATCTTGTGCGGCGACGAGATTTCCGGCCCCGAGGCCGTACTGGCTCTGCATGCCCGCACCGGCGTGTTCGTCGCGGTGACGGCGGGCGGTGACGGCACGTTCTGGCTCGATACCGAGACCGGCCATATACGCCATACGCCCGCGCCGAAAATTACGCCGGTCGATACGCTGGCCGCCGGCGACGTCTTCCATGGCAGCTTTGCGGTCGGCTTGGCCGAGGGCTTCGACATGGAACGGACGATCCGTTTCGCCAGCGCCGCCGCCGCGCTCAAATGCCTGAAATTCGGTGGCCGTCTCGGCGCCCCCAACCGGGCCGAAACGCTCGCCATGCTCGAAGGACAGTTCGCCTGATGACCCCGGATATCCTCGAACCGAAGCTGCGCCAGGCCGCGATCATGCCGATCGTGCAGCCGCGCTCGGTCGATTTCGTGCTGTCTCTGGTGGCAGAGCTCGCCGAGGGCGGTGCCGAGGCGATCGAGATCGTCATGCGCAGCGACGCAGCGCTTTCGGCGATCGAAGCCTGCCGCCGCGAGTTCCCGGAACTGCTTGTCGGCGCCGGTACGATCCTCACCGACGCCCACTATGATGCCGCCGTCAACGCCGGCGCGCAGTTTGGTATCAGCCCCGGCTTCCTGCCTTCGGTCTGCGCCCACGCCAAGAGGGGGCCGATCACGCTGGTGCCCGGCGTGCAGACGGCGAGCGAGGTGATGGCAGCGCAGGCTGCCGGCTTCGACCTGCTGAAATTCTATCCGTCCGAGCCCGCTGGCGGCACGGTGGTGCTGGCCGATTTCGCCAACATCTTCACGACCGCCACCTTCATGCCGAGTGGCAAGATCCAGCTTTCACATCTGGCCGGCTACGCCAGGCTCAAGAACATCACCTCGGTCGGCGGCTCCTGGATGTATGCCGAGGGCTCGACGACAAGTGCCCGCGACCGCATGGCCGCCTCACTCGCCGCGATGCGCGAAGGTCGCCGCTAAACACGACATTCGGCCGGCCAGCGATGGCCGGCCCGCTCTACGCCGAAAACCGCGCCGATGGCTACCATGGTAGTCATATGGCAGTACCATTGAGGGAGAAGCCGCATGGCGGCAGCACAGGCACAACGCGCGCTGGTCACAGGCGCCGCCATGGGCATTGGCCGCGCAGTCGCTGAAAGGCTCGCGCGCGACAACGCATCCATGGTCCTGTTCGACCTCGCCGCCGAGCCACTTCGCGCACTCGCTGACGAATTGCGCGCTGGGGGCTGCGATGTCCATGCGGTGGTTGGCTCGGTCGCCGACCGCTCGTCATGCATCCAGGCCGCCGCCATCGCCCAGCAGGAATTCGGCGGGCTGGACCTGCTTTCCCACAATGCCGGCATTCAGCGCTACGGCACGGTCGAGACGACGGATGAAGCGCTCTGGGACGAGGTGATGAACGTCAACCTCAAGGCCGCCTACCTGATCTCGCAGGCCTGCATGCCGATGCTGCGCGAGAGCCACGGCGCCATCGTGCTGATGTCGTCGGCGCAGGGGCTGGCAAGCCAGGAAGGCGTGCTCGCCTATTCCGTTGCCAAGCACGGCCTGATCGGCATGACCAAATCCATGGCGGTAGACTATGCGCCGCTCGGCGTCCGCATCAACGCGGTGGCGCCCGGCGCGGTCAACACGCCGATGCTGCGCGACGCCGTCGCCCTCAACGAAAACCCGGCCGCCATCTGGCGCACGCTGGATGACATGCACCCGCTCGGCCGCACCGCCGAGCCCGAGGAAATCGCCGAGGTCGTCGCCTTCCTCGGCTCAAAAGCCGCGTCCTTCGTGACAGGTGAGGTCGTCCGCGTCGATGGCGGCCTGCTGTCGCGGATCGGCGGCTCGCCGCGCAAGGAGTAAGCACTTGTCCAACGTCACCCTTCGCGAACTGGTCAAGGTCTATGGCCGCCAGGTCGCCGTCAAAGGCATCGATCTGGAGATCGAGGCCGGCAGCTTCGTTGCCTTTGTCGGCCCTTCCGGCTGCGGAAAGTCGACGACGCTGCGCATGATCGCCGGCCTCGAGAGCGTTTCGCATGGCGACATCCGCATCGGCGGCAAGCGCGTCAACGACGTGCCGTCGCGCGATCGCGGCATCGCCATGGTATTCCAGTCCTACGCGCTCTACCCGCACATGACCGTCTACGAGAACATGGCGTTCTCGCTGAAGGTGGCGAAAGTCCCGCGCGACGAGATCGACCGCCGCGTGCGCCACGCCGCCGATATCCTGCGGCTGACCGATTATCTCGACCGCCGTACGACCGCGCTTTCCGGCGGTCAGCGCCAGCGCGTCGCCATGGGCCGCGCCATCATCCGCGAACCAAAAGTGTTCCTGTTCGACGAACCGCTGTCCAATCTCGACGCACAGCTGCGCTCCGCCATGCGGGTCGAAATCAAGCGGCTGCACCAGCGCCTCGGCACCACGGCGATCTATGTCACGCACGACCAGATCGAGGCCATGACCATGGCCGACAAGATCGTGATCATGCGCGACGGGCTGATCGAGCAGGCCGGCGCCCCGCTCGACGTGTTCGAGCGCCCGGCGACCCAGTTCGTCGGCCAGTTCATCGGCTCCCCCGCCATGAACATCCTTTCGGGACGCGTCACCCGCGACGCCGAGGGCCAGCCGGCCGTCGCGGTCGAGAACGGCCCCGTCATTGCCATCAGTGCGGACAATTTCGAGACGCTGGACGAAGGCCGCTCGGTCTCGCTCGGCATCCGCTCCGAGGACATCGTGCCCGAAGGCCACGGCATGCCACCCGAGCAGGCGCTCCGCTTCTCGGCACAGGTCAGCCTGACGGAATCGCTCGGCAACGAAACCCTGATCTTCGCCGAATTCGGCGGCGTCGACGTGACCAGCCGAATGCAGCGGCCACGCCCCGTCGCGGAAGGCGAAACGCTGACCTTCCTGCTGAACAAGGAACGGTTGCACCTCTTCGACGCGGATACCGGCCGCTCGTTGCGCAGATAAGCAGAACCAAAACCGCAAAAACTCTGGAGGAGAGAGCCATGCAGAAGAAATTGTCGAAGCTCCTGGCCGCTGTGGCCCTGGGCGTTACGTTCACGACGGCGGCCGCTTCGGCGGATCCCGTCACCGTGTTCCACGACAAGCCGTTCTATCAGTCCGGCTGGGACGGGCTGACGGCAACGGCGAAGAAGGACGGCATCGACCTGAACTTCAGCGCCTACGCCACTGATCAGTTCCAGGCCTATATCCAGTCGAGCCTAATGTCCGGCGACGCGCCGCAGGCCTTCACCTGGTGGAACGGCACCAAGCTCAAGGAAATCGTCGACAGCGGCCAGCTTGCGCCCCTGGATGATCTCTGGGCCAAAAAGATCGCCTCCGGCGAATATGACGCCTCGAGCGCCGCGCCCTTCACCGTCGATGGCCACATCTACGGCATGCCGACCGGCCTGAACCGCTGGGTGGTGCTCTACAACAAGGCGCTGTTCGAAAAGGCCGGCATCGCCAAGGCCCCGGCGACCTGGGAAGAGCTGATCGCCGCCGCCGACAAGCTGAAGGCAGCCGGCACCACCCCGTTCAACGCCACCATCCAGGATGGCTGGCGCGGCTTCGTCTGGTTCCAGGAGCTTCTGCTCCGCACCAATCCGGAAGCCTATGCCGCGCTGAACCAGGGCAAGCTCAAATATACCGACGAGCCGGTCCAGAACGTCTTCAAGATCTGGACCGATTTCTACCAGAAGGGCTATTTCACCGACGCGACGAGCCAGGAAGAGCCGCTTGATTTCGCACGCGGCAAGGCCGGCATGTACCTGTTCGGCGACTGGGTCATCGGCCTTGTCGAAAAGGGCGGCGTGAAGGCCGGCACCGATTTCGGCGCCTTCATCATGCCGAATGTCGACCCGTCCCTGCCCAACGCCGTCATCGTCGAGGGCGCGCCGATCGTCATCACCAAGGCCGGCATGGAAAACCCGGACGTGGTCAAGTTTACCGACTGGTATATGAGCGAAAACGCCATGAACAGCTGGGCGACCGACCCGGGCCTCTATGCGGGCAACCTCAAGGCCAAGACGCCGAACCCGATCATTGCCGAGCTCGCCAAGATCGCAGCGGACGGCAAGTACACGTCCGTCACCCGCTATTGGGAGGCCTCGCCTTCCGAGATCGTGTTGCCGGCCGTCGAGGAGTTCAACCGCTTCATGACCAATCCGTCGGAAGAGCAGGCGCAGAAGGCCATGGCAAACATCGAAGCCATCGCCTCGCAATACTGGGCCAGCAAGCAGTAATCCGGACCCAACCAGACCTTCCGGCAGGACCGCATCTCGCGGCCCTGCCGGCGCCAAAGCGGGAAACGAGACATGAAGCAGCAACAACAAGCCTTTGCCCTGCCGCCCGGCGCGCCATCGATCGACGCGATGATCGCGGCGGAAAATCGGCGCGCGCGAAAGCGGCTTTGGACGGCGCTCGCCTTCATGGCGCCGGCGATCGGCTTCGTCGCGATCTTCCTGTTGCTGCCGGTATTCTTCAATCTTTATGCGTCGCTGACGCAGTGGGCCAAGTTCTCCGGCCTGAACCAGTTCGCGGGCCTGGCCAATTACCAGCGCCTGGCCTCCAACCCGAAATTCTACGATGCGACGTGGAATACGCTGATCTGGGTCGGCGTGTCCTTCGTGCTGCCGGCCACCATCGGCCTTTCGCTCGCCATGCTGGTGCGCGGGGTCAAGGGTGAGGAGACGTTCAAGTCGATCTTCTTCCTGCCGCGCATGTTCTCGGCCACCGCGGTCGGCGTCGTCTGGTATTACGTCTATGCCAATGAGGGCATCATCAATTCCGGCCTGCGCGCCGTCGGTCTCGGCGATCTCGCCAATCGCTGGCTCTATGAGAGCCACTTGGCGACTCCGGCAATGATCGTCACCCATATCTGGCAGCAGGTCGGCCTGATGATGGTGCTGCTGCTGATCGGCCTCAACGCGCTGCCCAGCGAACCGATGGAAGCCGCCAAGGTCGACGGCGCCTCGCGCAGCCAGATCTTCCGCCACATCGTGCTGCCGCTGCTGATGCCGACCCTGATCATGGTCACGACCGTTTCCGTACTGGCCGGCTTCACCTCGTTCGATCTCGTCTGGGTGATGGGCCGCGACTTCCCCAACCGCTCAACGCTGACGCTCTCGGTCAACCAGTATTGGGAGTCCTTCCGCGCCGGGTACTGGGCCTATGGCTCGGCCATCGCCGTCGTGCTCGGCGTCATCGCGATGAGCATTTCCTGGTCGCTCGGCGCGCTCCAGCACCGTCTCGACAAGCGCTGAGGGTCAAGAAATGTCCGTAACCACCTTCGACCTCGCCAGCCTCGATTTCGACGCCATCGCCCGGCGCAACGACCAGGCCCGCATCCAGCGCATCGTGATGTTCTCCGTCACCGCCATCCTGGCGCTGGCCTGGCTGACGCCGTTCTATTATCTCGCCATCTCGATCTTCAAATCGAATGCCGAATACGGCATGGGCAGCCCGCTTGCCCTGCCCACTTCGTTCGCGCCTGTCATAGAGAACATCACCGAGGCCTGGTCGAAGGCGAAGATGGGCTCGGGCATGCTCAATTCGCTGCTCTATGGCCTCGTCGGCGGCGCGGCGGCGATTTTCATCGCAGCGCTGGCGTCCTACGGGCTGACGCGGATCGATTTTCGCGGCAAAGGCTTTTGGTTCATGCTGATCTTTTCCGGCACGATCTTCCCGTTGCAGATGTACCTGATCCCGCTTTTCATGGGCTACAACAAGCTCGGCCTGACCAATTCGCGCCTTGGCATGATGCTGTTCTACACGGCGGTCTGCATCCCCTTCCCGGTACTGGTGCTGCGCAACTACATGGCCGGCCTGCCGCGCGAAATGGACGAGGCGGCGCGCATCGACGGTTGTTCGGAATTCCGCATCTTCCGCTCGATCGTCCTGCCGAATTGCTGGGCCCCGATGGCGACCCTGTTCCTGATCCAGTTCACCTGGATCTGGAACGACCTGATCTTTTCGATGGTACTGACCAATCGCGAGGATGCGCGCTCGCTCATGAACGGGCTGATGGTGCTACAAGGCAGTTACGCCAACACCACGCCCAATGTCGTGATGACGGCGACCTTGCTCGCCAGCCTGCCCAGCGTTTTGCTGTTCCTGCTGCTGCGCAAGTACTTCATGAATGGTCTGAAACTGCAAAGCCTGTAGGAAACCTGGAAATGGCGCGAGATCGCGTGGCCCGCACCAGTTCTGCCTTCTATCCCGAGATGAGCGCCGCGGGTTCGGTTGCGCAGCGAACCTTCGACATCCTGCTCGACGAAATCATGAGCTTCCGGCTGAAGCCGTTCGAGCTGATTTCTGAAAAGGGCATGTCGGAGGCGCTGGGCGTCAGCCGCACCCCGGTGCGCGAGGCGCTGGCCCGTCTCGCCAGCCTCGGCCTGATCGACATCTACGCCCAGCGTGGCAGCGTGGTCGCGCCCTTGCGGCTGGCCAATCTGCGAAAATCGCAGTTTTTGCGAGAAGCACTGGAAGTGGGTCTGATCGCCCGCGCCATCGAAAGCCCGCAGCGCGACGAACTCGTTCAGAAGCTCAAGGACGAGCTGGCGTTGCAGGACACGCTGCTTTCGATCTCGGACGACCAGCGCTTCTTTCGCTCGGACGAGCTGTTCCACCAGCAGATCGCAGCCTATGCCGGCTTCCCCGGCATCTGGGCGGATATCAGCGCCGCCAAGCTGCACATGGACCGTTTCCGCTATCTGAGCTTCCCGCGCATGGACAGCATGGCGATCGTCATCGACCAGCACCGCACCATCGTCGCGGCGATCGAGAGCGGCGATCTCCACGCAGCGGAAGAGGCGATGCGCTTCCATCTCCGGCGCATCTTCTCCGTGCTGGGTGCGGTGCAGGAACGCTATGCGGAATATTTCTCCGCCTCGAACCAGCCGGAGCCCTCGCGCATCCAGCGTTTCGAGGGCGAAATCCATCTGGACCAGTCGATCGGAGCCTAGAGCCTTGCCTGGTCGCTTCTTCTGCTCGCGAAAAGCTACCCACTTCGCTTGAAAACGACCCGTATCCGTACCGCGTCTTGAAACAGCCGCCGAAAGCGCTCTCTAGCAGCAGGTGGTGCATTCCGCATCACGATGTGGCGCAGCGCACAGCGTGGATGGATCATGAAAACGTACAAGGTCGGCTACTTCATCGGCAGCCTCGCCAAGGCCTCGATCAATCGCAAGCTCGCAACCGCATTGATCAAGCTATCGCCGGAAAATCTCAAGTTCAGCGAAATCTCGTTCAAGGACCTGCCGCTTTACAGCTACGACTATGACGCGGACTATCCACCTGTCGCCAAGGCGTTCAAGGCGGCCATTGCCGAGGCCGACGCGCTGCTATTCGTGACGCCGGAATACAATCGCTCGATCCCCGGCGGGCTGAAGAACGCCATCGACTGGGCGAGCCGCCCCTATGGCACCAACTCCTTTGCCCGAAAACCGTCCGCCGTCATCGGCACCTCGCCCGGCGCGATCGGTACCGCAGTGGCCCAGCAGAGCCTGCGCAGCGTGCTCTCCTTCTGCAATGCGCCGCAGATGAACGCGCCGGAGGCCTACATCCAGTTCAAGCCGGGCCTGATCGACGACCAGGGCGAAGTCACGGACCCATCGACCGAGACGTTCTTGCGCGACTACATGGAGGCGTTCCACATCTTCATCGCGCGCGTCACCTCGGTGCTGCCGCGCGACGCCTAGCCGAGGCGGACAAGGCCACGGGGCAAGGCGTTGAACACCTCAATGCCGGTGTCGGTGACGAGCAGGGAATCCTCGATCGTCAGTGCGCCGATACCCTTGCCATAGAACGGCGTCTCGAAGGCGAGCGTCATGCCCGGTTCGAGGATGACATCGCTGTCGGCCGCGAAAAACGGCCATTCCTCGGAGCCGACGCTGGCGCCGATCGAATGGCCGTAGTGACCGCGCCGATAGCCGGGATAGCCGGCGGCGCGCATGGCCCCGGCCGTCACCTCGAATACCTCGCGCATGGCGACGCCCGGCCGGATCGCCGCCAATCCGGCCTCGAACGCGTCTTCCAGCGCGGCATGAACGTCGCGCGCGATCGGGTCCGGTTCGCCGAATACATAGCTGCGCGCTGTATCCGAATTGTAGCCCTCGACGATACAGCCGACATCGGCCTTGAGGACCGCGCCAGGGACCACGGATCCGCCGCCGCTCCAGGGATCTGAGCCGACCGACATGTAGTCCCACATTCCCGTCAAACCGGCTTCGCCGCGCGCCGAAGCGGCGACCGCAACGCCTCCGCGCCAGAGACGCGTCATGTCCTGCGGCGTCGATCCAAGCCGAATTCCGGCGGTCAGCGCATGAAAACCGGCATCCGCCAGCGCGCAGGCACGGCGGACACAATCAAGCTCGCGCGCCGACTTTATCGCGCGAAGGCGGCGGACGACCTCGGACGCATCCACCCAGTCGATATCGGGCAAGGCTCGCCGCAGCGTGGCGAAATCAGCGGCCGGCATGAATTCGAGGTCGATGCCGATCCGCGCCCGAGCGAGCCCACGCTCGCGTAGCAACTCGCCGAGAACCGCAAAGGCCCCGCTGGCGGAGAACGTCGTCGGACGAGGCGGGAAGACGGCTTCGCCGCCATTCTCCCGACGATAGGCTTCTGTCACCAGAGCCGCCGGATCGAGGCCAGCAGTATCGATCCCGCTGATGTCGACCAGATCGATCCAGAGCGGATGCGTCCGGATATCGATCTCCGGCGCGCGCCGGGCCAGCACATCGGCGTTCAGTTCTCCGACGACCGCGCCAATCCTGGCTCCCGCATCCGCTGGCACCAGCGCCGTTGCACCGCCCGCCCGTCTCCACATCGCCGGGACGCCGGCGGGCAATCCTGTCGCATAGGAAAAGCTCTCCGGCTGGGTCAGAACCAGCGCATCCAGCCCGCGTTCATTCAGCAGGCGCTGCGCGCGCGAGCGATCCAGGTCGGACATGGGTCTCTCCGAGGTCGAAAACAGCCGACGATCGGTCGTCGACGCCCCCTGGGTTTACGGGTTGACCATGAACTTGGCCAGTCCCTCTCCCGGCGAGAACGGATTCCATTGACGACGGCAGCGTCCGCATCTATTCCATATATATGTAATAGATCACATTCAGAGAGAATGGCCGCCCGCGATGAAGACGATCCAACGCAGCCTCGCCGAACCTGAAGCGGAGAGCACCAAGGCGCCGCGTCGCTCGCGTGTCAGCGGCATGGATCGCGCCCTGCAGATCCTCGATCATCTCTACACCACCGGCGAGCCGGCCGGCAGCTACGCCATCGCCAAGGCGATCGGCGCGCCGCTCTCGACCGTTTATGTCATCATCGACGAGCTGGTCGAGCGCGACATGCTTTCGCGGCGGCCGGAAGGCCTCATCTGGCTCGGACCGCGCCTCTACCACTACGGCCTGGTCTATGCCCGGTCGCTCGATTTCCTCGGCGAAGCGAGCCACGTCATGCATGAGCTCGGTCGCGAGATCGGCGAAACCGTGCAGATCTGCGGCCGCGACGGCGACCACATGGTTGTCCTCGCCATGGCGGACGGCCCCGGTCATTTTCGCGTCATGTCGGAGGTCGGCACCCGGGTGCCGCTCAACTGGACAGCATCCGGCCGATTGCTGATCGGCCATTTGCCGGACGCCGAGCGGATCGCCGTCTTCCGGCGTAGCGCCAAGGCTTCGCCGACCGAAAAGGCCAAGACCGACGCGGCCGCGCTTTCAGAACTCGCCGGCCAGGCGTTCAAGGAGCGGCTGTCGATCCAGATCAGCGAGACGGATTTTCTCGTCTCCTGTGTCGCCGCCCCGATATGCGATGCATCCGGCGCGTGCGTCGCGACGATCTCGATCGTGCTGCCGGAACACAAGGTCGTTGCCAATCCCGATCTCTACGGCAACGCGGTCCGCAATGCCTCCGAAGCCATCGAGAGCAAGCTCGGCTGGCGCGAGCGCTAGATCGGCCCTTCACCTCCGCCAAGGAGGCAAGAAGAGGACGACAGCGCTCAATCCTCGACCGCGACTACCGCTTCGATCTCCACCGTGATCTGGCTGGGGAGAGATCCCATGCCGACGGAGGAGCGCGCGTGCCGGCCCTTTTCCTGGCCGAATACGTCGAGGAACAGATCCGAACAACCGTTGATCACCTGCGGATGCTGGGTGAAATCCGGCACGGCATTGACCATGCCGAGCAGCTTGACCACCCGGCGCACCTTGTCGAGCGAACCGAGCGCTTCCTGCATCACCGACAGAAGATTGATGCCGGTGATGCGTGCATGCTCGTAGGCCTGCTCGACGGTCACGTCGTCGCCGACGCGGCCATGATGTTCGAATCCGTCAGCCTGCATCGGCCCCTGCCCCGACAGGAACAGCAGATTGCCTTCGCGAACATAGGTCACGAAATTGGCGACGGGCGGCGGCGCGCTCGGCAATTCGATGCCCAGGGCGCGCAGGCGGTCATACGGGGAGCTTCCCTCGACGACGAGAGCTGCGGGGAGATTGTCGCTCATTCAGTGACCCGTTCCCGCCCCGCGCGTCGGAGCGTTTCTTGCATAGATGGCTGGAACCCCTTCGGCGCCAGGCAGCTCGATATCAGGTATCTCGACCTGTTGGCGATGCAATTCCATAACTGTGTAATTGCGCTCATTAGAACGGAACGTTAGCATCCTCTCCGACGAGGTCAAGCCCGGCGTGCCGAGACTGTGGGCCGCCAACCGGGACGGGGACGAAGACATGAACGAACATTCCGCACGGGCGGGCCGCCTGGCCGGCAAGGCCGCCATCGTGACGGGCGCCGCCGGCGGTATCGGCCGCGCAACGGTGGAAGCTTTCATCCGGGAAGGCGCGCGAGTGGTCGCCATGGATCTCGACGCCCCCTTGGCGGCGACCCAGTTCGCAGCGTCCGACGTCATCAAGATCTCCTGCGACCTCGGCGACCGCGCCGCGATCCAGACCGCGACGGACAATGCGGTCGCGAAGCTTGGCGGGCTGGATATTTTCGTCGCCTCCGGCGCGATGAAGGGTGGAACGGGGAATTTCCTCGACCTTACCGACCACGACTGGGACCGCTACATCGACATTAACCTGACCGGGACCTTCCTTTCCTGCCGCGCGGCCGCGCGCGCCATGGCGGCAGGCGGCAAGGGCGGCCGGATCATCACCGTCGGTTCGATCAACTCGTTCCTGTCGGAGCCGGACGCCGCCGCCTATGTCACGGCCAAGGGCGGCGTGGCCATGCTGACCAAAGCGATGGCGGTCGACCTCGCCAAATATGGCATCCTCGTCAACATGATCGCACCCGGCCCCGTCGACGTGACCGGCAACAATACCGGCTACAGCGAACCGAAGCTGGCCGGCGAAGTCCGGGACGAAGTGGCCCTGGCGCGGCCCGGCCTGCCGCATGAAGTGGCCACGGCCGCCGTGTTCCTGGCCGAGGACGGATCGAGCTTCATTACCGGCTCGACCATCAGCATCGATGGCGGCCTTTCGGCAATGATCTTTGGCGGCATGCGGGGCTGAAGCGGCCCATTCGCGAAATTACGGCGGCAAGGGCCTACGCCCATCCGTCCCAGACGCAGACATCACGAAGGATCTAGAGAATGCATACGGGCGCCTTTTCCGACATTTCCTGGGACCAGGACGGCAAGCAGGTCGGCTTCTTCAGCTTCCCCTATTCGATCGACCGCTCGCCCTATTACCAGATCAAGATGCCGGTCTGCCGGATCAAGAACGGCGACGGCCCGAGCCTTGTGCTGATGGCCGGCAACCATGGCGACGAGTACGAGGGCGAACTGACGCTGCTGAAGGCAATCCGCCTGATCGAGGCGTCCGACATTCGCGGCTCGCTCACCATCCTCACCTCGGCCAATACGCCGGCTGTGATGGCAGCCAAGCGCTGCTCGCCCTTCGACGGCGGCAACATGAACCGCTCCTTCCCCGGCAACCCGTTCGGCGGTCCGACGCAGCGCATGGCGCATTTCATCGAGCATGAGATCTTCCCGCGCCACGACGTCGTGCTCGACCTGCATTCCGGCGGCACCAGCATGGACCACCTGATCTGCAGCCTGATCGAGCGGCTCGGCGACGGTGAGCGCTACCAGCGCGGCCTGGAACTGATGCGCTCGATGCGCCTGCCCTACGGCATGATCGCCGACAACGGCCCGGATTCGCCGACCTCGATGGCAGCAGCCCTGCGCGCCGGCTGCATTGCGCTTTCTGGCGAATTCGGCGGCGGCGCCACGGCGACCAAGACCAGCATGGCCGTCACCCAGCGCGCCGTCGACAACCTGCTGCAGGCGGTCGGCATCACCAGTCGGCCGATCCTCTATCACGGCGACGATCGCGGTCCCGAGACGGTCGTGTTGTCGACCGGCGGTCAGTCGCTGTTCGTCTATGCCGAGCGCGAGGGCTGGTTCGAACCGGCCGTCGATATCGGCGAGACAGTGGCGGCGGGTGACATCGCGGGCTGGCTCCACCACCTGGAGCGCCCGCTGGAAGAGCCGCTGGTGCTGCGCTTCCAGGAAGGCGGCATAGTCCTGACCCGTCGTCTGCACACGCACAGCCAGTCGGGCGACTGCCTGATCAACCTCGCGCGCTTCGACTAAGCGCGGCGACGAACGGATCGCGGCCAAGCGGCCGGCGATCCGAGGGCCACTCCTCATCGCGGCCTGCCCCTGCGGTGACGGTTCGATTCAAACGGGGTCTTGACCCGGCAAGTCACAATGGTAGGCTTCTGTTGTAATGAATTGAACTACGTAATTATGGAATAAACTTTACCGCCCGCCCATAATAATCCCTGCAACAGCCAGACTCCTTCGGGGTCGGTTGCCGAAAGAGGGAACGGCGGGACGGGCACCAGTCCAGAGATCAGCAATGGGGAACGACATGTTGAGATCCAAATTCCTGACGGCCGGCGCCGCCATTCTGGCGACCGCGCTCTCCGCTTCGACGGCTCTTGCCGACATCACCATCCTGGCCTGGCCGGGCGAACCGGCCGAGTCCGCTTTCCGCAAGGTGCTCGACCTCTACAATTCGACGGAAGGCGCCAAGAACAATTCGAAGGCTTCGGTCATCTATTTCAGCCAGCAGGGCTTCAAGGAAAAGATGCTGGCCGATGTCGCGGCCGGCTCGAAGGAATTCGACGTCATGCTGACGGCGACCTATGACGTCGGCCTCTATGCCCCCTTCATGACGCCGATCGATGATCTGATCACCGACGACGTCTACAAGGTCGTCTCGAAGAACTCGATTGAGACGCAGAAGTACGAAGGCAAGACCTACGGCATCCCGACGGACCTGAGCCTGCATTTCCTCTACTATCGCAAGGACCTGATCGAGCAGCTCAACACCGATCCGGCCTGGAAGGCGAAGTACGAGGAGATCTCGGAAAAGATCCTCGGCAAGAAGCTGTCGCCGAAGCCGGCCGACCAGTGGGACTGGGACGATTTCATCGCCTCCGCCCTGTTCTTCACCAAGTCGATCAATCCCGACAGCCCGACCCGCTACGGCACCGTGCTGCAGATGAAGAACCTGCTCTACAACATCATGCTGTGGCAGGGCACGGTCGCCTCGAATGGCGGCAACTGGCGCGACAAGGACGGCAACATCACCGTCGACTCGCCGGCCTACAAGCGCGGCCTCGAGATCTACAAGATCATCACCGACAACGAAGCAACGCCCGGCGACAGCTCGACCTATGAATATGGCGAGGCCAACAGCGTCTTCGGCGCCGGCCAGGTCGCATTCATGCTGCAGTGGAACGCCGCCGTGCCGGAGTTCAACGACGCCACCAAGTATCCGACGGTTGCCGGCAAGCTCGGCCTGAGCCACGAGCCAGCCGGCTCGGAAGGTCCGAAGACCCACTTCCACAGCCTCGGTCTCGGCATCAACAAGAACACCGAGAAGCTCGACGAGGCGAAGGCCTTCCTCTCCTGGCTGGCCACCGCCGAGCCGATGAAGCTCTACGCCAAGGAAGGCGGCTCGCCGCCGCTCGCCGAAGGCCTGATGGCCGAGATCGCCGGCGACCGGCCGGAAATGCTGCTGATGGGCGAGCATGCCGCCAAGTACGGCTTCGTCATGGACGGCGCCACCAGCGCCAAGGCGATGGGCATCTACACCAACATGGCCGAGAACTTCACCGGCTACTGGACCGGCGAGATGGAGCAGGACGAAGCGATCGCCAATGTCGTCGCCGACATGAAGAAGGCCTTCGCCCAGTAATTTCCGCCCGGTGACCTCAGGCTGTCGCGGGAACCCCTCGCGACAGCCTCCGCGCCCAGGAGCCCGAATGTCCTACTCAAGTTTCGAGACCAAGGAGCAGGCCTCGGCCCGCGCCCTTCTCGTGCCCCTCTGCCTGTTTCTGGGTGCGCTGCTCGGCTTCCCGACGCTGATCAACCTCTGGTATTCGTTCAGCGACGTCTCGTTCCAGAACATGATCGGCACCTTCGTCGGCGTCGATAACTACGTCGCGGCGATCAGCAACCCGAAGATGTGGCAGGCGCTCGGCTTCTCGCTGAAATTCGCCTTGATCTGCACGACGCTGGAAGTCGCCGTCGCCCTGGTGCTGGTGTTCATCCTGCATCCGCTGCTGATCAAGCGCCCCTGGATGACCGCGATACTGATGCTGCCGATGATGGTGTCGCCGGCGCTGATGGGCGTCATGTACCGGCTGATCCTCAACGAATTCACCGGCGCCGTCCCCGTCTATCTGGAGATGGCCGGCTATGCCGTGAACTTCCTCGGGCGCGGCAACATCTACAAGACCGTCGTCGCCATCGAGGTGCTGCAGTGGACGCCCTTCGCGTTCCTCATCCTGCTGACGGCGCGCCAGACGGTCTCCTACGAACTGGAAGAAGCCGCTGCTGTCGACGGCGCGACCGGCTTCCGCTCGACCTTCCACATTTTGCTGCCGATGATGAAGCCAGCTCTGGTGATCGTCATCTTCGTGCGCTTCATCGACAGTTTTCGCGTGTTCGACCACATCTACGTGCTCACCGGCGGCGGTCCCGGCAACCTGACCACCTCGATCAGCATCTACATCTACAAGCTGTTCTTCGTGCAGAACACATTGGGCGAGGCCGTCGCCGTCTCGATCCTGCTGCTCTTGATGTCGCTCACCCTGATCGTGGTGGCGATGCGTCTCGTGGTCCGGAGAAGCTGACATGATCGTCTCGCGCCACAGCCGGCTCGACAGCGTCACCCACTGCCTGCGCTGGGTGGTGTTCGTCGCTGTCGCCCTTCTGGTCAATTTCCCGATCCTCTCGACGGTGCTGACCTCGTTCAAGACGAATGCCGACATCAACGCCTATCCGCCGAAATGGATCTTCTCGCCGACGCTGGAGCACTACCGGGCGGTTCTAGCGTCGCCGAACGTCAACTATTCGCATTACATCATGAACAGCATCGTCATCGCGACGCTCGGCACGATCTTCGCCATCGTCCTGACGCTGCCGGCCGCCTACGCCATGGTGCGACAGGGCGTCGGCCGAACCTGGCTGCTGCCGATCATCACCAATTTGCGCGCGCTGCCGCTGATCATCTTCGCGATCCCGTTCTACTTCATGTACAAGCAGGTCGGCCTGCTCGACACCCGCATCGGCCTCGCTTTGATCAGCTGCATCATCAACATCCCGATCGCGCTGGTGATGTTCGTCGGCTTCGTGCAGGACGTGCCGCGCGAGCTGGATGACGCGGCCAAGATCGACGGCGCCTCGATGTGGAAGACCCTCTGGCATGTCGTGCTACCGCTCAGTCGCCCTGTCATGCTGGCCGTGTTCCTGCTCTCCTTCATCTATAGCTGGAACGAGTTCCTGTTCGGCCTGATCCTGACGACGAAGAGCGCCGTGCCGGTGACGGTGGGCGCCACCTTCTTCGTCACCTCGCGCGGCATCGAATGGGGACCGACGGCGGCGGCCATGACCATCGGCATCCTGCCACCGCTGATTCTCGGCCTGTTCGCCTATCCCTATATCGGCAAGTCGATGCTTGCCGGCGCGGTCAAGGGCTAGTCCCTTCGCGCCCCCGCCTCCTGGAACGGTGATCCCATGCAACCGACTGCCTATACCGACGCCGCTGAACGCATACTCGGCCATGTCCGCCGCACCACACTGGTGCCGGCGGCTCCAGCTACCCGCAAGGGCGACGTGGCAGAACTCTGGTTCAAGCCAGAATGCCTGCAGGTGTCCGGCTCGTTCAAGGCGCGTGGCGCGTTCAACTCGGTGCTGTCGCTCCCGGAAGAGGTTCGCAATCGCGGTGTCGTCACCGCCTCGGGCGGCAATTTCGGCGCGGCGATCGCCTATGCCGGACAGCAGCTGGGCGTACCCGCCAATGTCTGCGTCATGACCACCTCGACCGAACTTGCCCGCCAGCGCATCGCCTCCTACGGCGCGGAGCTGCATGTCGTCGGCGAATTCTGGGACCTCTCCTGGGAGGCCGGCCGCAAGTTGGCGGAGGAGCGCGGTGGCGCCCTGCTCCACCCGTTCGCCGATGAGGCGACGATCGCCGGCCAGGGCACGATCGGCCTCGAGATCCTCGACGACATGCCGGATGTCGATACGGTGGTGATCTCGATCGGCGGCGGTGGGCTGATCGCCGGCATCGCCGAGGCGATCAAGCAGCGCAAGCCCGGTGTGCGCATCGTCGGTGTCGAGGCAGCGGGCTGCCCGACGCTCTATGAATCCCGCAAGGCCGGCCACCCGGTGATGATGCAGGATGTCGTCACCAACGTGCCGATCCTGGCGGCCCGGGCGACGGCACCGATCAACTTCGAGATCATCGAGCGCTGCGTCGACGAACTCGTCCTGGTGCCGGAAGACGAGCCCATCCTGGCGGCGGAATGGATGTGGAAGAACACCGGCCTCGCCGTCGAACTCGGCGCGGCCACCGCAGCGGCCGCAGTTCTCAACGGCCACATCAACCTCGCGCCCGGCGAGAAGACGGTCGTCGTTCTCTGCGGCAGCGGCAATGATGGACTGGGCCTGAAGGGCTAGTTCATCAGCGGGAGGCAGACTTGCAGCCTCCCGCTAACAGCTGGCGGATCAGCCTGCGTCGGCGGTTGCCGTCGGCACCTTGACGCCGAGCTTGGCAGCATAGCCTTCCAGCGCGCCCCAAGTGACGTTATCGACCGGAATACCGTCGACGGCGCGCTTCTTGGCCTCGCCCTTCTCGATGTCGGACGGGGCATAGACCTTCTGGCCCGGCTTGGCCGGCTGGGCGCGCAGGTCGTTCAGGAAGTCGGTGATGCGCGCATCAAAGGCGGAAAGCGCCTGGAACACGGCCGGCGACAGCACGATGAAGAAATGGCCGATCTGGATCGGCTTCGAGAAGTCCGGACCGTTGAACGAGGCCATCGTCTTGCCGTGGCCCATGCCGGTGAAGGCCGAGCAGAGCAGATCGACCATGCCGGCGAGGCCCGAGCCCTTGTAGCCGTAATCCGCGCCGCCGACCGGGGCGACCCAGACCGCCGCGTTGGCGTCGGTGGTGAACTCGCCCTTTTCGTCGACCGCGACCTCTTCCGGCAGCGGCTGGCCAGTGGCGCGGCGCAGGCCGACGCGGTTGAACGGGATCGAGCTGGTTGCCATGTCGAGCACCATCGGATCCTCGCCCTCGACCGGCACGGCGAAGGAGAGCGGGTTGGTGCCGAAGAAGGCAGAGGCGCCGCCATGCGGAACCACCATGGCGTCAGCATGGGTCATGCCGATGGCAACGAAGCCCTTGGTCGCGGCATAGCGCGTGTAAACGCCGGTTGCGCCGTGATGCGTCGAGCGGCCGACGGTCGCGACCGCCACACCGGTCTTCTCGGCCAGCTTGGCAGCCTCGTCGATGGCGAGATAGCTGGCATAGTGACCAAAGCCATCATCGGCGTCGATATGGACGGCGGAAGCGGCCTTCTCGGTCACGGTCAGCGTCGGTGTCTTGTTGATGCGGCCGCCGTCGAGACCCTGCATGTAGAAGGGGATCAGGCGGACGCCATGCGTGTCATAAGCGCGGGCGGAGGCATCGACCAGCGCGCGCGCGCAGGCTTCGGCGCTCTCGCGATTCACGCCGGCTGCGACGAACAGCTCAGCGACGAACGGTTCGACATCACGGGCCGCGGCGCGAACGCCCGCGATCTTTTCCAGAGCCATTTTCTCTTCCTCGAGCAAGCGCAGAACCGGTAGCCGTGGGTCGGCATCAGGGTTCGCCAGATGACAATCCTTCCGATTGCGCGCACGCCTTCGCAGGCCCGCGCAACCGCGTACCCTCGTCTAGGGCGAATCCGCTTCGCATTCAAATGATGATTGGCATCGAAGATGGCGCGGACGCTGGGGAAAGTGACATAAATCCACGCAGTAGTCTGATTGTATGACATTTCGCCCACAGATGGAGCGAGGCGTCCTCGTGAGCGAAGTTCCTTCCGACCGGTGACGTCCGGCCGGAAGGGTGTTCTGAGCGATCAGCGCAGGCGCGAAACGACGTCCATGAAGCGCTTGACGCGGTCTGCGTCGACTGCATTCCAGGTGTAGCCATCGACCTTGAAATGGGTGCCGATGACGACGCCGCTGGCATGGCTCAGGACGTCGGTGACGTTGTCGATGTTGACGCCGGTATTGGCGAAGACCGGAACGCTGGTGACCGTCTCGCAGACCTTGCGCAGGCTCGAGGCGTCGGCCGGCTCGCCGGTGATCGGGCCCGAGACCAGGATCGCGTCGGCGAGCGACGAGAAGACGGCGCTCTTGGCGCGCAGCTCGATCGGGCGCTGGTCGAGCGAATGGGCGAATTCGGCGTTGATGTTGAAGAGCAGCTTCATGTCATCTCGGCCGAGATTGTGGCGCAGGCGCGAAGCCTCGGCGCAGTTCGGCTCCCAGATGCCCATGTCGGAGGCGAACACGCCGGTGAATATCTCGCGCACGAACGATGCGCCGGTGACGGCGCCGATCGAGACCGAGGCGATCGGATCCCACAGGTAGTTGACGCCGAACGGCACCTTCAGTTCAGGCTTGATCGCCTGGACGATGGCCGACATGGCGGCAATGCCCGACGGCGCGCCCTTGAAGACGTAGGGACGGTCGTTTTCGTTGCCGAACATGATGGCGTCGACGCCGCCGGCCTGGAGCTTCACGACATCGGCGAGCGCATCGTCGATCAGCTTGTTGAGGCCACCCTTGGCGTCATAGAGCGGCGAACCCGGGAGGGCGCCGATATGCGACATCGAGATGACGACCTTCTTCTTGTCGCCAAAGAAATCGAAAACCATAATCCGCTCCATTGCGAGAGAAACGAGGAAAAGCTCAGGGCGCGACGTGAATGTCGACCTTGGCTGCTTTGAGTGCCGCGACGATATCGGACGGCGGCGGCGCGTCGGTGATGAGGACGTCGATCTCGGTCAGCTGCGCGACATGCACCAGCGACATGCGCTGGAACTTCGACGAGTCGCAGAGCGCAACCTTGAGGCCGGATCGACGAAGGTAGACCTGCTTCAGGTCGACATCCTCGAAAGAGTAATCGAACAATCCGTTCTCGGTGATCCCCGACAGACCGACGAAACAGATGTCGAACCAAAGCTTGTCGAACTGGGCGACCGCTTCAGCGCCGCCGACGGAAAGCTCGTCGCGCCGCACCCGGCCGCCGGCCAGATAGACCTCGGCCTGGCTGGTGCCGAGCGAGGCGGCGACGCGCACGCTGTTGGTGAAAACCTTGGTATGAGCCCGCTCGCGCAGATGGTTGGCGACGAGATAGGTGGTGGTGCCGACATCGAGAGCGATGGTGCGGTGAGCCATGGAAAGTGTGGCCGCCTCGGCGGCGATGCGCTCCTTGGCCTCGTGCTGGCGACGAAGCCTGGCGTCGAAGCTCGGCTCCTCATTGTCCATCGCGACGGTCGCTGAACCTGAGGCGCTGACCGCGCCGCCATGCGTGCGGATCAGCCGGCCGGCGCGCTCCAGCTCGACCAGGTCGCGCCGCACGGTCATATCGGAAACCTGAAGCTGCGCCGCGATTTCGGCGACCAGGACGGCGCCGCTTGAGCGCAGGGCATCCAGAATGGCGGCATGCCGCATTTCCGGCAGCATGCGGCCGCGAGCGGCGGCGTTTGGACCGAGGTGTGCGGTCGGGAATTCAGACAATCAGGGTTCCTGCATGGACGAAATCGAGCCGGCAACCTCCTGCATAACAGGAATATGAACAAATTCAAACACGATATCGGGCAGCTTGTTCGATTGCGTGGCTGTGCGATGCATCGCGAGGGAACAGGCCGTTTTCCAAGCGCCACGCTGCAATCTCTCAACAATCCCTGCGATGGGTCAATTGAGGTTAAATCGGGCTTTGCCCACCAAAAGCGCAAAAAGAAACACTATCGATCAAAATTGGCTCTTGAGGCGTTGGAATTTGTGCGCTTACATTCGGGCGTTGACGCTACTGGAAGATGCGGGCTTCGGCTGGCAAATTGCGGAGGGCGGAACGGGCAGCGAAGCCCTCACCCGACAAGGCACGAAGATGGCATCCATCGAGCTCGAGCGCGTATCCCGACGGTTTGCCAACGGCACCTACGGCGTGCGCGATATCGACCTGAAAATCGAGGACGGCGAGTTCGTGATCTTCCTCGGCCCCTCCGGCTGCGGAAAATCGACGACACTGCGGATGATCGCCGGCCTTGAAAGCATCTCGTCGGGCGATTTGCGCATCGGCGGCCGCAGCGTCAACAACGTCGCCCCGCGCGACCGCAATGTCGCCGTTGTGTTCCAGAATTACGCGCTCTATCCGCACATGTCAGTGTGGCACAACATGGCCTTCGGCCTGAAGATGCGCGGCGTCGGGCTGGAGGAGATCGACCAGAAGGTTGCCAAGGCCGCCGACCTTCTCGGCCTCAACCTCCTGCTGCAGCGCAAGCCAGGCGCGCTTTCCGGCGGCCAGCGCCAACGCGTGGCGCTCGGCCGCGCCATTGTGCGCGAGCCGGAAGCCTTCCTGCTCGACGAACCGCTTTCCAATCTCGATGCGCAGCTGCGGGCCGAAATGCGGCTCGAACTGGTCAAGCTGCATCGCCGTCTCGGCCGGACCATGGTGCATGTGACGCACGACCAGGTCGAGGCGATGACGATGGGCGACCGCATCTGCATCATGCGCGACGGGCAGATGATACAGACCGGCCGGCCGCTCGACGTCTATGCCAACCCGGCCGACATTTTCGTGGCGCGCTTCCTGGCGACGCCGCCGATGAACCTGATCCCCGCACAGCTCACGCACGCGGACGACAAGCTGGTCGTGCAGATCGATCCCACGACGCATGTCGGCGTGCCGCCAAAGCACTATGCGCCCTATGTTCAAAAGGCAGGCGGGCCGATAACGGCCGGCATCCGGGCCGAAGATATCTACGAAACGCAGGCGCGGCCGGAATGGCAGCGCATCTCCGTCAAAGTCGTCGCCGTCGAGGCGCTGGGGGCGGAGAACGTCCTGATCGGCCTGCTGGGTCGCGACAAGCCGATTGAAATCCAGGCGCGGCTGGGCCGGCATTTCTTCGCACCCGTCGACTCGATCGTCGATCTCTACGTCGATACCGAGCCGATGCATCTGTTCGATACCGAGACCGGCAAGGCGGTGGCGCGACCACCCCTGCCGGCCGGCCGCTAGAGCGAGGCGCGATGCGAAAATTCGGCCTGCATTTCGGTTTGATCCTGGCTTGCGTGATCGTGCTGCTGCCGCCGCTTTGGGCGCTGCGCACGAGCCTCGTGCCGGAATCCATGTCCTACAGCACGGAAATCTTCCCGGCCTTCACGCTCGACAACTATCGCGGTCTTTTCGCCAAGAACCGGTTCGGCACCTTCTATGTGAACAGCCTGATCGTCGCGCTCGGCTCGGTGATCGTGGCGCTGCCCTTCGCTGCCTGCACCGGCTACGCCTTCGCGCGCTTCCGTACCGGCGGGCGATTTGCCCGCTTCGCCGTGCTCGCCACCCAGATGCTGCCGCCGGTGGCGCTGGTGCTTCCGGCCTTCGCCATCCTGCGCGGCGCCGGCCTCACCAATTCGCTGCCCGGCCTGATCCTCGTCTATTCGGCGCTTAACCTGCCATTCCTGACCTGGATCCTGATGGGGTTCTTCGAGGGGGTTCCAGCCGATCTGGAAGGGGCGGCGATGACGGATGGCGCGACCGCCTGGGGCGCGTTCTGGCGCATCGTCATCCCGGTCTCGCTGCCCGGTCTTGCGGCCGCCGGCGTGCTCGGCTTCATTCTCTCTTGGAACGAGTTCCTGTTCGCCCTCGTCCTGAGCGGGCCGCAAACTGCCACGATTCCGGTTTCACTCGCGGCGTTGCAGACATCGAATGGCGTGCAGATTGCCAAAGTTTCGGCGGGTGTGGTGCTGGCCATCCTGCCGCTTGTTATCGCCTCGCGTTTCATCCAGCGCTTCATCATCCAGGGGTTGACCTTCGGCGGCGTCAAATAAGCCCGAGAGGCAGGATGCGCGCTGGCCAGAACGAGGAGAACATCATGACGCTGAAACAGATTCTATTCGCGGCTGTCGGCGCCGGCGCGCTGATGGCGGCCGCACCCGCCTATGCGGACGACATCGTCCTGCGCGCGCTGATGGAAGACGTGCCGGAGACGCAGATCATCGAGGCTATGTTGCCCGACTTCGAGAAGGAGACCGGCATCAAGGTCGAGTTCGAGAAGATCGGCTATGGCGACATGCACGATAAGCTGGTGTCGCAGCTCGTCTCGCCGCAGAGCTACTACAATCTGCTTGAGGTCGACTTCCTCTGGGCGGGCGAATTCCCCGCCGCCGGCTGGCTCGCGGATCTGAAGCCGTTCATCGCCAAGTCGAACTACGATTTGACGCCGTTCATTCCCTCGACGCTCGACCTGCTCGGCCGCACGGAGGAAAGCCTCCAGATCCTGCCGATGTATAATTACTCGATGGGCCTGATCTACCGGAAGGACCTGCTCGCCGATCCGAAGCTGCAGGAAGCCTTCAAGAAAGCGAGCGGCAGGGATCTCGCCGTTCCCACGACCTTGGCCGAATATGTCGAGATCTCCAAGTTCATGAAGGCCAACGCCGACGTGGCGGGCGCCGCCATGCAGGGCCAGCGCGGCGACCCGAACAGCATGGAGTTCTCCAACTACCTGTTCGCGTCCGGCGGCGCTTATCTCGCCGACGGCAAGAAGGTCGTGCTCGATAGTCCCGAGGGCAAGGTCGCGCTCGACCTCTATGTCGACAACATCAAGAACGGTGCGCAGCAGGGCGCCCTCTCGGCCAATCTCGACGACACGCTGCGTCTGATGTGCAGCGGCAAGGCGTTCAGCATGGTCACCTATTGGTGGATGCTGCCGCAGGTCGACAATGCCGAAAAATGCCCTGACGTCGCTGGCAAGGTCGCATTGACCACCATGCCGGGCGGACATGGCGAAAGCGGCGGCTGGGGCTGGGGCATTCCGAAGAATGTCAGCCCGGAAGAGCAGGAAGCCGCCTGGAAGTTCATCCAGTGGGTACAGAGCAAGGACGTCTCGGTCGCCCGCGCCCTGCAGGGCCATGCGCCGGTTCGCGCCGACGTCTACACGGACGCCAAGGTGCTGGCAAAATACCCCTACTACAAGGAAGCCCAGGACATCGTCGCGACGGGCAAATCGTTCCCGATCTTCGCCTATTCCGCCCAGTATGAGGACGTTCTCGGCACGCACCTCTCGCAGGCCGGCGGCGGCGAGGCGACGCCGGAAGACGCCCTGAAGGGCGCTGCCAAGGGGCTTGAGGAATTGCTGGCCAAGTAATCCATCCAGCAACACGAATTCGGGGGCGCGGCGGCAAGGCTGCGCTCCCGTTTCCGGGCAACCGGCATGGCGACGCCTAGCGGACGAAGAACAACGGACGGACGGATGACAGGCTTCATGAACTGGGCGCATCGCGAAGTGCGGATCGGCTGGGCTTTTGCCTCTCCGGGCCTGATCCTGCTCGCCATCGTCATGGGCTTTCCGCTGCTTTATGCCTGCCTGCTGTCCGTCTCCTCCTACACGCTGCTGAAGCCGGCGATCCTGCCGATCGTCGGGACCGACAATTTCGCGACGATGATGGCGAGCGAACGCTTCTGGGGCGCCACCTGGCTGACGGTGAAATACTCGGTCGTTACGGTCGCCTGCCAGTTTGTCATCGGCCTCGGCATCGCGCTGATGCTGAACCGGGTCGTCCGCACCAAGCCGATCTATTTCGCCATCCTGACCATCCCGATGGCGATGTCGCCGGTCAGCGTCGCCCTGATCTGGCGCATGCTGCTGCAGCCCAATCTCGGTATCGTCAATCACCTGATGGAAACGCTCGGCCTGCCGCGGCTCGACTGGCTCGGTTCGGCAAGCCTGGCGCTCTGGACCATGGCCGGCATCGACATCTGGCAGCAGATGTCCTTCGTCGTGCTGATCCTCGCCGCCGGCCTCGCCTCGCTGCCGCGCGAACCCTATGAAGCGGCCGAAGTCGACGGCGCTCGCGGATGGCAGCAATTCTGGTTCATCACCCTGCCGATGCTGCGCCCGGTCGCGGCGATCGCCGTGATCATCCAGTTGATCAATGAATTCCGTACCTACGACCTGCCCTATGTGTTGACCAAGGGCGGCCCCGGCACATCGACCGAGGTGCTGAGCTTCTTCGCCTATCGACAGGCGTTCCTCGGCCTATCGATCAATGAGGGCGCGGCTGCCGCCTTCGTGCTGCTGGTCATCGTCTTGGCTATGACAGTGGTCTTCTTCGCCCTGCTGGAACGCCAGTCGAAGTCATAGAGCGAGAACCCGCCTCCTCGGGCACCCGGCAATGAAAAGGGGCGACGATCCCGCGATCATCGCCCCTTCCCCGTTTAGACTCAGCCGACGAAGACGCCTAGCGCAGCGGGGTCTTCAGATACTCGCGATTGACGCAGTTGGTCAGGCGACCCTCGTTCACATAAGTCAGGATGCACTCGACGGCCTTGCGCTGCATGTCGTTCATCGCGTCGGGGCTGTAGAAGGCCGCATGCGGGCTCAGGACCAGCCGGCCCTCGATCCAGGGTTCGTTCGCGGCCCAGGCGGCGATGAGCTTCTGGCTGCGATCGGCGGGCTCCGCCGGCAGCACATCGAGACCGGCGCCGGCAACCCGACCGTCGCGCATGGCGTCGTACAGAGCGTCGAGGTCGACAATCGGTCCGCGCGCCGTGTTGATCAGGATCAGGCCCGGCTTTGCGGCCGCGAGCGCTGCCGCGTTGATCATGCCGATCGTCTCGGCGCTGCGCGGCGCATGCAGGCTCAGTATGTCGCTGATCGCCATCAGTTCGTTGAGGCTGTGGACGCGCTCATAGCCGGTGGAGAGCTCGACGCCGTTCGAAAGATGCGGATCGTAGAACACGACGCGCATGTCGAACGCCGCCGCGCGCCGCGCCGCGGCCAGGCCGATGCGGCCGAGACCGACCACGCCAAACGTCGCGCCGCGCAAGCGCCGGACCAGCGGCGCGCGCGAAAAACTCCAGCCATTGACCGGGTCGCTATTGAGCAGGCGATCATAAGTGTTTGTGCCGCGCGTCAGCGCCAGCATCAGCGCCAGGGCGTGGTCGGCCACTTCCGTGGTGCCATAGTCGGGCACGTTGCAGACCGGGATACCCCGCGCGCCCCAGCCTTCGAGATCGAGATTGTCGTAGCCGACGCCCTCGCGCACCACGATCTTCACATTCGAAAAAGCGTCGAGATCGGCCGGCAGGAGGTGCGTCGCGGAGCAATTGATCAACCCGTCCGCGCTGGCGGCACGGTCGTTCGACAGCCGATAGTCGGGATCCGTCGAGATCGGATCGATGTCGAAATCCACCGTCGAGCCGAAGAGGCGCGTCAGCTCCTCGTTCAAGGGCGGATACCAATTGGCCTTGAGAATGCGCATAGTGTTTCCTCCGGTCGTCGCCGATCTAGAAGCTGGCGTTCCTCGGATTGTTAACAGTAGACTGTAGCGATGAGCAAGAGCCCAGTGACGCCTCCCTTCGAGAGACGCGAACGCCGCGTCCTGACCGACGATGTCGCGGATTCAATCCGCGAAGCCATTTTGAGCGGCCGCATCGCGAGCGGCGCGCGCCTGATCGAGGACGAACTGGCCGAAAGCCTGAAGGTGAGCCGGGGGCCGATCCGGGCGGCAATCTTTCGCCTGCAGCAGGAAGGTCTGGTCATCCACGAGACGCATCGCGGCGCCACGGTGGCGCGCGTGTCGGTCGAAGACGCGGACGAGATCTACACGCTGCGTCGCGCCCTGGAGCGGCTGGCCATAGAGAGCGCCTGTCTCAAGGCGACCGAGGCGGATCTGGCCCCGATGGAAGCAATTCTTCTGGTTTTTCAATCCGTTCCGCGCGCGAGCATGACCCGTCGCCGCGTCGCCGAACTGGATATCGATTTCCATGATGCGCTGTTTCGGGCCGCCCATCATGCCCGGCTCTATCGCGCCTGGGAGGCGCTGCGCTCGCAGATCCTGGTGTTCCTGCTGCTGCGCGACGGTCTGCCGGACGACTACCTGACGTCCTGGCACCGCGATCATTCGAGCCTGCTGGCGCAATTGCGCGAGCGCGACGTGGCGAAAGCCGTCAGCGCTATCGACGCGCATATCCAGGCCGCCTATGGCCGTCTGCGCGAGCAGCTGTTGCAGGATTCTCCCGCCTGATCGCAAACCGTAGGGGCTTCAGCCCTCGACACGATTGTTAACAATGTTCGACTGACCGCCCGACCGGCGGACACTTCAGACAAAAAAACGGGGCGCAATCGCGCCCCGTTTCGTTCCAAGGCTAGCCTCGGCTCAGGCGTTGGCGAAGCTCTCGCGGAACAGCAGGTTCAGCTCGGCGACCAGCGACGCGCCGGGCTCGCCGGCCTTCAGCGCCTCGTTGATGCGCTTTGCCGCTGCGTCCTGGAACTCCATGTAGCCATTGTGGCGCGGGCGCAGCCAGGCGCCTTCCAGCGTCGGCCGCGTGTTCTCATAGAAGCCATGCGTCGGCGCATTGACGGCGGGATCTTCCCACGCCGTCGCATGGCCGGGCTGGCCGCCATTTTGCGCATAGATGCCGCGCTGGATGGTGGCGCTGGCGAGCCAGTAGGCGAGATCGATGGCCGCGTCGCGGTTTTCCGAATAGGCAGAGACGGCGATGCCCGTACCGCCAAGCGCCGAACCGACCGGGCCGTTCTCACCCAGAATCGGCATGTCCGCGAAGGCGAGACGATTGGGGCGGAAGCCCTCAAACGCATAGCTCACATAGCCATAGAGCAGCGGCGCGACGGCAATTTCAGAACCTTCCGCCGCCAGCTTCTCGAATACCTCGATCGGGTCGCTGTCAAAATCAGCCACGCCGTTGGCAGCGAGGCTCTGCAGCAGCTCATAAACGCGAACGCCCACCTCTGGGTCGATCAGGTTGCCCTCGCCCGTGACGTTGCAAGGGCGGCCGAGATTGGCGGCGAGCGAATAGAAGCTCATCAGCGAATGCGGCGCGCGGAACGGCATCAGCGCCTTGCCGGCCCCGAGCGCCAGGACTTCGTCCCACGTCGTCGGCGGCGTATCGATCAGATCGGGGCGATACGCCAGAACCGGCGTCGCGGCATCGATCGGGAAAGCCCACTGATGGCCCTGCCAGGTGTAGCTCGGATAGGACAGGCCAACGGAACCGGCGGCCAACGCCTCGCGCTCGGCCTCGCGGCCCGGCACGTCGAGCGGCGCCAGGCAGCCTTCCTTGGTGATCTGGCCGACATGCGGGTGATCGATGACGATCAGATCATAGGTGCGCGCCAGTTCCTCGACCGGGAAGCTCTCGAAATCCTGCAGCGAGCGCTTGTCCCATTCGACCTGAACGCCCGTCTCCTTGAGATAGAGTTCGGCGCCGGCGACAACGGGATCGTAGCCGCGCGGATGGCTCCAGGTCATGCCCTTGAGCGTGATTGGCTTGGTCATTTCTATTCCCCCTCGGTCGAGATCGCTCGCGTCGCGCAGGATCCCGGCTGGCAATGAAACTGGCCCTTCCCCTCTCCCTAACGGAGAGGTCGGACCGCAGGTCCGGGTGAGGGTTTACGCCCTCTCCCGGATGGTTCCCTAAACCCTCACCCGCCGACCTTTGGCCGTCGACCTCTCCCTCAGGGAGAGATGAAGCGAGGACGAGCTTTCTCCCTCACAGGCCGAATTCGGCCCGGATCTCTTCCGTGTGCTCGCCGATGCGCGGCGCGGCGCGCGAGACCGGCGGGCGCTTGCCATCGACGCGGATCGGCGAGCGCGTGGTGACGACGCGGACATTGTCGGCGCGCTCCACCGTCTGCAGCATGTCGAGCGAGGTGAAGCCTTCGCTTTGCAGCAGCTCCGGCCATTCCAGCACCTTGGCGCACCAGATATCGGCCGGCTCGAGGATCGACAGCCAATGCTCGGTCGTCTCGGTCGCAAGCCGGTTGGCGATCAGGCGCTTGATCGCGTCGCGCTCCGAGAACCAGCTCTTCGGCGTGTCGCGATAGAGGTCCAGTTCCGGCATTTCCAGCAGGTCGGCCAGCTTCGGAATCGGCGTCATGGCGACGGCGAGGAAGCCGTTCTGGGTCGGATAGATGCCGTAGGGCGCCGACAGATAGGCATGGGCGCTGCGGAAATTGGCGCGGGTCGGCTTGCGGCCGCCATCGTTCAGATGCGTCGTCAGCACCTCGAACTGGAAGTCGACCAGCGCCTCGATCAGGCTGGTCTCGACATGCGAGCCCTTGCCCGAAATGCCGCGCCGGACAAGCGCCGCCAGCACGCCCTGGCAAAGCGCTGCACCCGCCAGCATGTCGGCGATGGCGAGGCCGAACGGCACCGGCCCCTGCCCCTCGTCGCCGTTCAGCCAGGTGACGCCGGAACGCGCCTGCGCCAGCAAATCCTGGCCGGGACGCGTGACCCACGGCCCCTCGTCGCCATAGCCGGTGATCGAGCCATAGACGACGTCGGGATTGATCGCCGTGATCGTCTCGTAGCCGAGGCCGAGGCGGTTGATCACGCCGGGGCGAAAATTCTGCATGACGACATCGGCCTTGGCCAGGAGCTTCTTCAGGCTCTCCAGCTCGACCGGGTTCTTCATGTCGACGGCATAGCTCTCCTTGTCGCGGTTGATCGCGTGGAAGAGCGTGGAATCGCCGCCGATTTCGGTGTCGGTCAGATACAGGCGGCGGCAGAGATCACCGCCATCCGGGCGCTCGATCTTGATGACGCGGGCGCCGAGATCGCGCAGCCGCAGCGCGCAATAGGGACCAGACAAGAACTGGCTGAGATCAACGACGAGCAGACCGTCGAGTGGCAAATCGGACTGGGACATGGGGCCTATTTCTTCTCGACCTGGTCGGCGAAGGCGGTGGGATCGCGGTAGCGGACGGTCTGCAGATGCTCGCAATAAAGCACCAGCTCACCGTCGCCCTTGTAGACTTCATAGGCCGCACGGATCAGGCCCATTTTCTCGTATTTCGGCCGCTTATCTATGTTGGTGCGGATCGTGTAGATGGTGTCGCCGATGAAGACCGGCTTGATGAAGCGGAGCTTGTCATAGCCATAGGAAAAGGCGTTGACGCAGTTGGTCGCGACAAGGCCGAGGCCGGCCGAAAAGACGAAGGCGCCGGCGACAAGGCGGCGGCCGAACACGCCTTCGCTCTCTGCGAACATCTGATCCTGGACGTAGGGATGGATGTCGACGACCAGCGCGTTGAACAGGTGCGACTCGCCCTCGCCGATCGTGCGGCGCAGCGAACGGATCTTCTGGCCGACCGGCCAATCCTCATACAGCCAGTTTTCCGCATTCCAGACCGGCAGGTTGGAATGCTCCTTCGGCATGTCCTTGGGATGCGTCGATTCCACACCGACCGTAGGTGCAAATGTCTCGGCTGCCATGGCTCATCCTCCCTAAAGCAGAATTCATATATCAATCATCCGCTCATCTGCAAATCAAGATTCCACCCTGCAGATCGATTGATTGTTTTGATCAGGCCACGCTCGCTCCGGGCTGTTGCGGCACCGGCGTGGCAGGCTCTGCGGCCGAGCGGAACGCCGCCTCGACCAGCGCCATCGTGTGCCAGGCGTCCTCGACGGACGTGACGAGGCTCGCGTCCTCGCCGGCAGAAAAGCGCTGCAAATTCGACATCACGCCGGCAAACGCATGCGGGAACCAGCCGCCGGTAAGCGGCACTTGTTGCCAGTTGGCGTCCGCCCCACGCGAGGCCGTGATCCAGAGTTCATCCGGCTCGCCTTCCGGATAGTTGAGCAGCAGGCCGAGCTTGACCGAAGCCGCGCCCTTGTCGCCCTCGAAGCGGAAGGTCGCGTCCTGGAATTTTCGCCCGAAATCATGGTCATGGTTGATCGACAAGGCGCAACGGACATCCCCGCCGAAATCGAGCATCGCCGAGGTGCGGGTCTGCGCCAGTTCGTTGCCGGGATGGCCCAGCGTACGCGCATGAATGCCGGTCGGATTGCCCAGCATGCCGCGGATCAGGTCGAGATAGTGGATCGAATGCACCGCGATCTCGACCCGCGACATCCCCTTCAGGAATGGGAACAGATGCCAGGGCGTGACGAGGTTCAGATGCATCTCGACATCGACCAGCCGGCCGAGCAGGCCCTTCTCCAGCGCATCCCTGACCGCCAGCATCATCGGCGAGAAGCGGAGCTGGAAATTGACGGCGGCCTTGAACTGGCGCTCGCGGCAGAGGTTCAGGATCGCCGTCGCCTCGTCGAGATCGCGGCCCATCGGCTTCTGGATCAGCACCGCCGCTCCCTTGGGCAGGCGGCGCAGGATCTCCAGATGGGCGACAGGCGGCGTTGCTAGATCGAACACCGCATCACGAACCGCAACCGCCTCATCCATCGCCCGAAAGAAGGGCACGCCCCATTGATCGGCCAGCGCCTTGGCGCGCCCAACATCGCGATCGAAGATGCCGGCGACAGGGAAGCCCGCCAGCGCATAAGCCGGCAGATGTGCGTCGTTGACGATGCCACCGGCGCCGATGATGACGATGGGCCGGGGCGCGGTCGGAAGCGGCCAGGACTGGGCCAGCGATGCGGGGTCGAAGGACGTCATGGAGTAAACCTCGATTGGCTCGGCGACGAGCGCCGGACGCCCTCTCCCGCGTGCGGGAGAAGGGATGGCAAGGGGGAACCCTCAGTCGATGTGGAAGACTTCTTCCATGCCAGCCCACCACTCGCCTTCCTTGCGGGTGTCGAGCGGCTTCTGCAGCGGCATGCAGACGGCCCACCATTCCTGCGTGGTCGCGTCCTCGGCCATCTTGGCGCTGTCGGCGGCGAAGTCGGTGCCGTGATATTCGAAATAGGCGAAGAGCAGGTTTTCCGGCTCCTTCAGGTAGATCGAATAGTTCTTGATATTGCAGTCGGCAATCTTGGCCAGGACGCCCGGCCAGACGGCGGCGTGCAGGCGCTTGTATTCGGCGATCGCCCCGTCCTGCAGGCCGATGACATTTCCCATACGCTGCATGGAATTTCCCTCCCGTTCAGTTTGGATCGGTTGGTCGTGCGTGCTTCGAGACGCCCGCTCGCGCGGGCTCCTCAGCATGTTGGGGAACCAGGCTCCGCCTACCGGAGGCGGGTCTTTCCCAAACTCAACATGCTGAGGTGCCCGGCAGAGCCGGGCCTCGAAGCACGCACAACAGTCGCAAAAGCTAGTCCAGCCGGTAAATCCGCTCGGCGTTGCGGTGAAGCAGGCCGGCCTTCTCGTCTTCGCTGGCGCCGGCAATGATCTCGTGCGTCGCCGCGACCCAGCGGCCGAGATCGGCGGTCAGCGTGCAGACCGGCCAATCCGAGCCCCAGACAACGCGGTCCCAGCCAAACGCACCGATCGTGTGTTCGACGAAGGGGCGCAGGTCGTCGACCGTCCAGTTGACGGGATCGCCATAGGCGATGACCCCGGAAATCTTGGCAGCGACGTTGGGCAGTTCGGCGATCGCCGTCATGTTGGTGCGCCAGGGCTCAAAAGCCTTGTCCTTGACATCCGGCACGCCGCAATGATCGACGACGAACTGCACGTCGGGCGCCGCCTTGGCGATGGCGATCGCAATCGGGATCTGGCGCGGCAGCACGCAGAAGTCGAACGTCAGCTTGTGGGCGGCGAGGCGCTTGATGTTTTCGGCGAAGATCGGCTGCTGGCCAAGCTCGTCCGGCGACTGATGCAGGATGCGGCGCAGGCCCTTGACCTTCGGATTGGCGGCGAGGCGCTCAAGCTGGCCGGCGAAATCCGGGCTCTCGGGACGGCAGGCGGCAATCGCGCCGATCACACCCTGGCCGAGCCCGGTGACGAACGCCGTCTCGGGCTCGATGTCAGCCTCGGCGACATCGACTTCCATGTGCAGCATGTCGGTGATGCCGGCGGCTTTCGCCTGCGGCAGGTAATCTTCCAGCGTGAAATTGCGATTGAGCGCCGGCGCGCCGCCGAGCCACGGATAGGAAAACCGCTCCTGATAGACCAGGTGGAGGTGGGTATCGATCATCCGCATGGCGTCTCCTCCGGCCGGAATTTGAACGTCCGGTCCATTCATCTGTGAGTTCATCATTTACGTCAAACCGGCGCCTGACAAGCCGATCTGTCGGGATTCTGGGCGGTCAAAGCGGGGTGATTCCCTGCCGGCCGCATGGAACAGGGATCACGCTTCGGCTTGGCCGCGCCCGAGCACATGCGACAGGTCGCGGCTGGCGGCGAGCAGGATGGTCATCGCCTCCTGCATGTCGGGGACGTTGGGACGATCGATGCGCGGCAGGAACGGACAGGTCAGCGCCGCCAGTGCCGTATCATTGGCGCCCAGCACCGGGACCGACAGATTGTAGACGGATTGCGACTGGGAGCTCGGCGTCGATTCGTAGCCGCGACGGCGAATCTGGGTCAGCCTCTCGTCGAGATTATCCGGCCGGCCCTTGTCCTCGGCCTGCTCCTCGCGCTCGGCTTCCATCATGACGCGCTCTTCCGGCGTAGCGAAAGCGAGCAGCACATGGCCGGAGCCGGTGTTGTACAAGCTGACCCGCGCACCGACACGAATCGAATAACTCCAATAGCTTGGCGCATCCATCTGGGCGACGACGACGATCCGGCCGCGGTCATAGATGGCGAGATGGCAGGCCTGTTCCGAATCGCGCGAGAACTGCCGCATCACCGGCAGCGCCTGGCTGACGAGCCGGCGAACGGGCGCATGCTGATGCGCCAGCGCGAACAGGCGCAGCGTTAGCTCGTAGCGGTCACCATGCACGCGCGCGACATAGCTACGGCGCACGAGGCGGTCGAGCATGCGGTAGATCTCGTTCGGCGAACGGTTCAGCGCCTTGGCGATTTCCGCCTGCGTCATGCTCTCGTCGGTCGCGGCGAGCAGTTCGAGAATATCCAGCCCCTTGTCGAGGGCGGGTGCGCGATATCGGTCGTTCGCGTCGTCCAGCATGATGCGCCTCCCCATGGGCGCAGGGCCCGGCCGTGACAAGTTAGACATTGACTCGTTCCAGTCAATTTCGCTTATATACGAATGCTCCATTCAGTAGTGGAGAATGTGGCGGCCTTGAACCAAAGCGGTTCGGTCGTTTTCTGGGAGGAATTCAACACATGAATTTTGTGCGCGGCATTCAGGCCGCTTTTTTTTCGTGCGCAGCCCTCGGCGCGCTGACCGCTGTCGCCTCGGCTGAGGACGCTGCCAATTGGGGTTCGTTCCCCGGCTACACCCTGAAGGTGAAGCTCGTCGGCGGCACGCAGTACGAGAAGCTCTACACGCGCATTCCCGAGTGGGAAAAGGCGACCGGCGCCAAGGTCGAGATCGTTTCCTCGAAGAACCATTTCGAGCTCGACCGCGAGATCAAGCAGGACATCGCGTCCGGTGCGATCACCTGGTGCGTCGGTTCCAACCACACCAGCTTCGCGCCGCAGTACGGCGACCTCTATGTCGACCTGAAGACGCTGATCCCGCAGGCGACGCTGGACGAGTTCGTCCCCGGCACGCTCGCGGCATCGATGGTGGACGGCCGCCTTGTGCAGCTGCCCCGCGTCACCGACGTATCGAACCTGTACTACCTCAAGGACCTGTACGAGAACGCCGACAACAAGGCGAAGTACAAGGAGAAGTTCGGCACAGAGCTCGCGCCGCCCGTCACCTATGACGAGCTGAAGCAGCAGGTCATCTTCTTCGCCAATCCGCCGAACCTCTACGGCACCGCTTTCGCCGGCAAGGACGAAGGCATGACCGGCCGGTTCATGGAGATCGTGCGCGCCAATGGCGGCGACATGTTCGACGAGAACTGGAAGCCGATCTTCAATTCGAAGGCCGGCGTCGACGCCCTGCAGTGGTTCATCGACATCTACAACGCCAAGGCTGTTCCGGCCGGCACCGTGAACTACACCTGGGACGATATCGGCCAGGCCTTCGCCGCCGGCACGCTCGCCGTCGATCTCGATTGGCCCGGCTTCGCCGCCTTCTACAACGACCCGGCCAAGTCCAAGGTCGCCGGCAAGGTCGGCTTCGCCCTGTCGCCGCTCGGCACCGCCGGCAAGCGCGGCGGCTGGTCCGGCTCGCACTCCTTCTCGGTCACCGAAGCCTGTGACAACAAGCCGGCTGCCGCCAGCCTCGCCAACTTCCTGACCAACTACGATTCCGCGATGATGGAAGCCCGCGCCGGCAATCTGCCGACCCGGACCAAGGCCTTCACCGACGTCGTCGAAGAGTTCAAGAAGAGCGACACGCCGTACATGGCCGACATGTTCGCCGTCTGGGGCGCTTCGCTCGCCGACGCTCGTACGCCGCCGCTGGTTCCGCAGTGGATCGAAGTGTCGAACGTGATCTGGCCGGAACTGCAGGCTGCCATCGTCGGCCAGAAGACCGCCCAGGAGGCGCTCGACACGGCCGCCAAGAAGGCGACGCAGATCATGGAAGACGCCGGCGTCCTCCAGTAGGCATCGACCGACCAAGATTGAAACCTCGCCCGCTCGCGGGCGAGGTTTTGTTTCTGGGATGCCGCACGATTGCGACGGCATTCCCGCCCGGCCCTCCTCGCGGAGAGCGGGCACAAAGACCTCGGGCCGTTAGGTCCAGGCCAGTTCAACGGCTCACGGAATCCTTTCATGCGTTTCTTCCGAAGCCGGCTCTCGCCTCCGATCCTGCTGCTGATGCCGGCCTTCGTCATCATCACGCTGGTGGTGGCCGTGCCGCTCCTGTTTTCGCTCTATACGAGCTTCACCGGCTATCGCCTGGTGCAGCCGGCCTCGCTCTGGCAGTGGGTCGGCCTGCGCAATTACCAGCGCCTGCTGACCGACGTCGATTTCTGGTGGGCCTTCGGCCGCACGCTGGTCTTCCTGACGGTCGCGCTCAATCTGGAACTGGTGCTGGGTCTCGGCATCGCGTTGCTGATCGACAAGCTGACCGCCGGCCAGCGCATCATCCGCACCATCATGATGTTCCCGATGATGTTCTCGCCGATCCTGGTCGGCTTCCAGTTCAAGTACATCTTCAACGACAATGTCGGCCTGGTGAACAACGCGATCCAGTCGCTCGGCTGGGAAAACGTGACGATCCCGTGGCTGGTGAACCCGGTCACCGCCAACCTCGCCATCCTGATGGCCGAGGTCTGGATGTCGACGCCGATCTTCGCGATCCTGCTGCTGGCGGGCCTGATGGCCATGCCGCGAGATCCGGTCGAGGCGGCCAAGGTCGATGGCTGCAATCCGTGGCAAGTCTTCCGCCACATCACGCTGCCCTACCTGATGCCCTTCGTCTACATCGCCATGGCCATCCGCTCGCTCGACGTGGCGCGCGCCTATGACACGGTCAAGATCATGACGAATGGCGGCCCGGCCGGCCGCACCGAGCTGCTCTGGACGCTGATCGCCCGCACCGGCTACCAGGACGCCCGCATGGGCATGGCCAACGCCATGTCCTACGCCTCGATCCTGCTGTCGGTCTATTTCACCGTCTATTTCTTCCGGAAGCTCGCCGCGGCGCGACGCACCATGGGCGGAGTCGAATAAATGGAACGCTCCTGGCAGCGCTGGCTGATCCGCTTCGGCATCTTCATCGTCATGGCGATCATCTGCATCCCCGGTCTGTGGATCGTGATGACGGCCTTCCGCGACAATGTCGAAGTGATGGCCCGTCCCCCGGTCTGGATCCCCGAACGCTGGACGCTCGATAACTTCCGCGCCATCCTGGGCCTGTCCGAGACCCAGCAGGGCATCCCGGTCATCCGCTACTTCCTGAACTCGCTGGTCATCTCGGTGACGAGCACGGTTCTGGCGGTGCTGATCGGCATGATGGGCGGCTACGCCTTCGCCCGCTACCGCTTCAAGGGCAAGAACGTCGCCTTCCTCTGGCTGATGCTTTCGCGCACGGTGCCGGGCATTTCCCTGTCGCTGCCCGTCTTCATCATCTGGAGCCGGCTCGGCCTGATCGACACCAGCATCGGCGTCATTCTCGTCTATCTGGCGCTCAACATCCCGTTCACGATCTGGCTGATCGACGGCTTCTTCCGCCAGATCCCGCTGTCGCTTTCGGAAGCCGCCCAGGTCGATGGCTGCACCCGCTGGCAGGCATTCTGGAAGATCGAGTTCCCGCTGGCGAAATCCGGCATCGCGTCGGCCGGCATCTTCGCCTTCCTGACCTCGTGGAACGAATTCGCCCTCGCATCCCAGCTCACCCGGACCACCGCGTCGAAGACGCTGCCGGTCGGGCTGATGGATTTCACCGCACAGTTCACGGTCGACTGGACCGGCATGTGCGCCATGGCCGTGATCATCATCGTGCCGGCGCTCATCCTGACCTTCATCGTGCAGAAACATCTGATCGCCGGTCTCACCTTCGGCGGCGTCAAAGGATAATTCGATATGGCAGAGGTCAGACTCGAAAAGCTCGTCAAGAGCTACGGCAAGATTGGCGTCGTTCACGGCATCGATCTCACCATCGCGCATAATGAGTTCGTCGTGCTGGTCGGGCCTTCGGGCTGCGGCAAGTCGACGACGCTCCGGATGATCGCCGGTCTCGAAGACATCACCGGAGGCACGATCTCGATCGGCGACCGGGTCGTCAACGACCTGCCGCCGCGGGCGCGCAACATCTCGATGGTGTTCCAGAACTACGCGCTCTACCCGCATATGACGGTCAAGGAGAACCTCGGTTTCTCGCTGAAGATCGCCAAGCAGGACGCGGCGACCATCGAAGCCCGCGTGGCGGAAGCAGCCGAGATCCTCGGCCTGACGCCGCTGCTCGAACGCACGCCCGGCGAACTCTCCGGCGGCCAGCGCCAGCGCGTCGCCATGGGTCGCTCCATCGTGCGCCACCCGGACGTCTTCCTGTTCGACGAGCCGCTTTCCAACCTCGACGCCAAGCTGCGTGGGCAGATGCGCGTCGAGATCAAGAAACTGCACCAGAAGGTCAAGACGACGATCGTCTACGTGACGCATGACCAGGTCGAGGCGATGACGCTCGCCGACCGCATCGTCATCATGAAGGACGGCCACATCGAGCAGGTCGGCACGCCGGCCGAAGTGTTCGAGAAGCCGAAGAACACCTTCGTCGCCTCCTTCATCGGCTCGCCGCCGATGAACCTGCTCGACGCGACGGTGGCAGACGAGGCCGGCCGCAAGGTGGCCAAGCTCGCAGATGGCGTGACGCTGGCCCTCCCCGCCGCCGCTGCCGAAAAGGTCAGGGATGGCCAGGCGATCACGGTCGGCTTCCGCGCCGAGGCGTTCTCGCCGGTCGGCTACGGCCTGTTCGGCGATAGCGAAGTCGCCACCATCGAGCGCACGATCATCCTGCCGGAGCCGCTTGGCACCGAAACCCTGCTTTACACGGAGCTCGGCGGCAAGGAAGTTCAGGGCAAGATGCTGAACCCGCGCGTCGTCAAGCCGGGCGAGCAACTGAGCTTCAATCTCGACCTCTCGCGCCTGCATGTCTTCGACAAGGCATCGGGCATGAGCGTACTGGTCTAAAAAAGAGAATTCGGGGGAGACAAATGGCAAAGATCGTTCGTGTCGAAGGCCTGATGGTCGATTTGAAGCCGAAGGTGAAGCGGGTCGATGCGATCCAGTCCTTCGTCAGCCAGGAAACGCCGATCATCCGCATCACCGATGCCGATGGCGTCGTCGGCACCGGCTACAGCTACACGATCGGCACCGGCGGCCCGGCGATCATGTCGCTGATCGAGAAGACGCTGGCCCCTGCCCTGATCGGCCGCGAAGCCGGCATGATCGAGCAGATCTGGCGCGACCTCCTGTTCATGACGCACGCCACCTCCGTCGGCGCCATCACCTCGCTGGCGCTCGCCGCCATCGATACGGCGCTCTGGGACCTGAAGGCGCGCAAGGCCGACCTTCCGGTGCATATCCTGGCCGGCGGCGCGCAGGAGAAGATCCGCCTCTACACCACCGAGGGCGGCTGGCTGCACCTGCCGGTCGAATCGATCATCGAGGACACGCTACGGGCCAAGGAAAACGGCTTTGGCGGCGCCAAGATGAAGGTCGGCCGGCCGATCCACGAGGATGTCGCCCGTCTCAACGCCGTGCGCGAGGCTGTCGGCCCCGGCTTCGAGCTGTTCACCGACGCCAACCAGGCCTTCTCGGTCGACGAGGCGATCCGGCGCGCGCGCCACTATGAGGCGGCCGATATCGGCTGGCTCGAAGAGCCGCTGACGGCCGACGATGTCGACGGCCACATCCGGCTTTGCGAATCGACCTCGATCCCGATCGCGGTCGGTGAAAGCCTCTATTCGAGCCTGCATTTCCGCGATTACCTGCAGCGCCGCGCCTGCTCGATCGTCCAGGTCGACGTCGCCCGCATCGGCGGCATCACGCCCTGGCTCAAGGTCGCGCACCTGGCCGAGACGTTCAACGTCGTGGTCTGCCCGCACTTCCTGATGGAACTGCATGTGGCGCTCTGCTCGGCCGTGCCGAATGCGCGTTGGGTCGAATATATTCCGCAACTCGACAGCCTGACGACAAAGGGCATGACGATCGCGGACGGATATGCCATTCCGAGCGCCGACGCCGGACTCGGCATCGCGTGGGATTTTGACGCCATTGGCCGCCAGACGGTCGAAGGTTCGAACTTCCTGACCACTTGATTTGACGACGAACCGAAGGGACTGACGACATGGGCGGCAAGCTCGCAGGCAAGGTCGCGCTGGTCACGGCAGCGGCACAGGGTATCGGACGTGCGATCGCGGAACAGGCCGCGGCCGAAGGCGCCATCGTCTGGGCGACCGACATCAACGAGACGGCGCTGGCCGAGTTGAACGGCGTCAACGGCATCACCACGCGCAAGCTGAACGTGCTGTCGAACGACGACGTGAAGGCGCTGATCGCCGAGATCGGCACGATCGACGTGCTGTTCAACTGCGCGGGCATCGTCCATGCCGGCACGTTGGAAGAGGCCACCGAGGCCGATCTCGACTTCGCCTACGATCTGAACGTCAAGTCGATGTGGCGCACGATCTCCGCCGCGCTGCCGGGCATGCTGGCGCAGAAGGACGGCTCGATCGTCAACATCTGCTCGGTCGCCGGCTCGATCAAGGGCGTGCCGAACCGCTTCGCCTATGCCGTGACCAAGGCAGCCACCGTCGGCCTGACCAAGTCGATCGCCGCCGACTACGTCACCAAGGGCATCCGCTGCAACGGCATTTGCCCCGGCACGGTCGAAAGCCCGTCGCTGCAGCAGCGCCTGCGCGACCAGGGCGACTATGAAGTGGCCCGCGCCGCTTTCATCGCCCGTCAGCCGATCGGCCGCATCGGCCAGCCGAGCGAAATCGCCGACCTCGCCATCTACCTGGCGACGGCGACCTACACCACCGGCCAGATGCACATCATCGACGGCGGCTGGGTCAACTAAGACCAGCAAGTCCCTCACCCTACCCTCTCCCGCCTCCGGCATGCGCCGATGATGCGGGAGAGGATTTTCTGCCGCCGGCGGCGGCTCCCCTGCCCCCGCCGTCATCCCCGCGAGAGCGGGGATCCATCCAGCCGAAGCCTTGCCGTCGACGACTCCGGCTGAATGGATCCCGGGTCGGGGCCCGGGATGACGGAGCCATTCGAGTATGGCGCGGCGCCTGATCGTGAAAGAGAAAACCCATGATCGTCGAGCAGTACTTCGAAGACTACGAAATCGGCTTCACCCGTCGCACGATGGGCCGGACGATCACCGAGACCGACATTGTCCTGCATGCCGGCCAGACGGGCGATTTCTTCCCGCACCACATGGACGCCGAATGGTGCGCGACGCAGGACTTCAAGCAGCGCGTCGCCCATGGCACGCTGATCCTCTCGGTCGCGGTCGGCATGACGGCGACGACGATCAATCCGCACGCCATGTCTTATGGCTATGACAAGGTGCGGTTCGTGAAGCCCGTCTTCATCAACGATACCATCACCGTCGAAGCCAAGATCGTCGACAAGCGCGACCACCCGAAGCGGGCGACGCATGGCATCGTGTCCGAGTTGGTGACCGTCACCAAGCAGACCGGCGAAACGGTGCTTGCCTGCGAGCACATCTATCTGGTCGCGAAAAAGCCGGTCTGAGATAGCTCGGAACCATCGCCCGCGATCGACGTTTTCACTCCATGGACAAGCAACCATGGAGGAAGACGATGGAACAGGTTCACACCACCAGCTCCCTGATCGGTGCAGCGAAGGTTGACGGCACCGCCGTCTACAATACGCAGGGCGACCGCCTTGGTGATATTCACGACGTGATGATCGACAAGCAGACCGGCCGCGTCGCTTATGCGATCATGTCCTTCGGCGGCTTTCTGGGCATCGGCGAGAAATACCATCCGCTGCCGTGGAACACTTTGAAATACGACACGAACCAGGGTGGTTATGTTGTCGGCCTCACGCTGGAGCAGCTTGAGGGAGGCCCCACCTATGACGAGGGGAGCGAGCCCGCCTGGGGCGATCGCGACTATGAGAAGAAGGTGCATGACTATTACGGCATGCCGCCCTACTGGATGATGTAATCCAGCAGTTCTAAGCCGACTAAAGGAAAGGCCCCGGAGTAGTCCGGGGCCTTTTTTGCTTGCGGTGACAGAGCCGGAACTCACCTCTCCCTGAGGGAGAGGTCGACGCACGAAGGGCGGCGGGTGAGGGTTTACGGCCTCACCGGATCGTTTCCTAAACCCTCACCCGGAGCTTCGCTCCGACCTCTCCCTCAGGGAGAGGTGAAGCACGCAGCGGGTGCCACGCACAAATCAGAGGGTGATCTGCAGCTTCACGTCGTTCGGGTTGGCCGATGCGGCGCGCTCGAACGCAGCGATCGACTCCTCGAAATCGTAAGTGCCGGTGATCAGCGGCTTCAGGTCGACCTTGCCGGACGCGATCAGTGCCAGCGCGCGATCGAAGACGTTGGCATATCGGAACACCGTCTCCATCCGCACTTCCTTGGCCGAGGCCGAGACGATGTCGAGCGCGATCGGCTCGACCGGCAGGCCGACGAAGACGATGGCGCCGCCGGGACGAACGAAGTTGAAGATACCGTCATAGGCGCGCGGGCTGCCCGAAGCCTCGAACACGATATCGACGCCCCAGTTTTCCGTCTCGGCGGCGATCTTCGCCTTCAGGTCCTGCTCGCGGACATTGACCGGAATGACGCCTTCATAGCGGCCGGCAATCGCCAGCTTCTCGTTGACCAGATCGGAGATATAGACGCGGCTGCAACCGCCTGCCAGCGCCGCCAGCGCCACCATGATGCCGATCGGGCCGGCGCCGATCACCAGCGCCGTGTCGCCGGGCACGATCTTGGCCTTGGTCGCCGCCTGCATGCCGATGGCGAAGGGCTCGACCATCGCGCCTTCAGCAAACGAGACATTGTCCGGCAGCTTGTAGGTGAAGGATTCCGGGAAAACGACTTCCGGCGTCAGGCAGCCATGCACCGGCGGCGTCGCCCAGAAGGTGACGCTCGGATCGACATTGTAGATGCCGAGCTTGGAAGCCTTGGAGGTCAGGTCGGGAACGCCCGGCTCCATGCAGACGCGGTCGCCGACCTTGAGCGACTTCACTTCCGAACCGATCTCGACGACCGTGCCGGCGGCCTCATGGCCCAGCACCATCGGCTCCTTGACGATGAACGGGCCGATCCCGCCATAGGTGTAATAGTGCACGTCCGAGCCGCAGACGCCGACCGTGTGGATGGCGATGCGAACGTCGCGCGGACCGACCTCGAGCGGCAGGTCGATATCACGGAGCGAGAGCTTCAGCTTTTCTTCGAGAACGAGGGCGCGCATGGCGGCAGATCCAGATTGGCGTCGGGAGGGCGATTCTAGCCGAGGTGCGCCCCTCACGCTACGAGTCCGATGTCGCGGACATCACACTTCTTTGCAAGTTGAGGCGCTTGGCCCGCGCCGTCCACAAGCCGAAGGCTCGTCCGGAACGGCTCGCGATCCTCCATCGAAGAAGAAGCTCAGAACCTTTTTGCAAAGCGCTCGGGGGAATAGGGAGCGAGGTCGAATTCCGGCCGTCGGTCGGCGATCAGGCCGGCGACGAGTTCCGCCGTCGCCGCCGCCTGGGTAAGGCCGTGATGGGCATGGCCGAAGGCATAGACGATGCGCGGATCGCGCGTCGCCCGACCGATGACAGGCAGCGAATCCGGCGTCGACGGTCGAAAGCCCATCCAGCGCGTGCCCCCGGAAAGATCGGCATCCGGCAGATAGCGCTTCAGCCTGCCGAGGATCGCATCGACGCGCCTGAAATTGGGGGCGGCTTCCAGTCCGGCGAACTCGACGCTGCCGCCGACACGGTCGCCGGTATCGAGCGGCGTGGTGACGAAACCTTCGCCTTCGAACATGACGGGACGTGTCAGGCCGAGGCTGCCGGAAGGCAGGGTGACATTGTAGCCGCGCTCGGTGTCGAGCGGGATCTTGTCGCCAAGCGATGCGGCGAGCGGCTTCGACCAGGCGCCGGTCGCCACGACGATGCGGTCATAGAGCGCCAGCGAATCGAACGAGGTGCGGATCGCCACCTCGCCACCGCCGGCGCGAATTTCGACCGCCTCGAATTTTCGCTCCTGCGCACCACGGGCGATCGCTGCCTCGCCAAGTGCGCGGGTAAAATCGAGCGGATCGGAAACATGGCAACCCGTCGGATACAGCGCGCCCGCCACGGCGCGGGCGCCGAGTGCCGGCTCCAGCGCATGCAGCGCCGCCGCATCGAGCGTCTCGACCTCCATGCCGAGGCTGCGCTGACGCTCGAACAGCGGCAACGCGGCGTGATAGCCGCGCGCATCGGCCCAGATGGAGAGCAGCCCCCTCTCCCGAAGGTGATGATCGAGGCCGAGCGCCGCCAGCCGCTTCTGCCAGGCCGGCAAGGCCCGGCCATTCAGCGCCGCGATCGCCTGCGTCGAAGCTTCGATGCGCGACGGGCGGCTCGCCGCGACGAAGCGGGCGAGCCAGGGCGCCAGAGCCGGCAGATAGGCCGGCCGGATCGCCAGCGGTCCAAGCGGGTCGAGCGCCCAGCGCGGCAGGTTGCGCCAGGCTTTTGGCGAGGCAAGCGGCAGGATGTCGAGATGAGCGATCCATCCGGCATTGCCGGCGGAGATACCGGCCGCGATGCCTTCGCGGTCGATCAGGTCGACGACGTGTCCCTCGTCGAGCAGCGCATGGGCGGTCGCGACACCGACGATCCCCGACCCGATAATGCCGATGCGCATGCGCTCTCCTCAGGCTGCGCAGGGCGGGCAGCCGACGTTTGGGGAAGGGTCAGCCCACTTCCGCTATACCTGCGCCGCGAAACAAAAAAGGCCGGCCGCCCACGGGGCGACCGGCCTCCTGTCTTCAAACCAGGATCGATCAGGCCGGGACGCCGGTCTCCAGGCGCTTGGTGATCAGCGTACGGAGCGCGCGCAGGTCCTTGGCGAACATGCGGATGCCTTCCGAGAGCTTCTCGGTCGCCATCTGGTCTTCGTTCATGGCCCAGCGGAAGCTCTTCTCGTCCGAGGCAATTGTCGCGATCTTCTCGCCGGTGTTGCTTGCGTCGAGCTTGCGCACCAGCGTGCCGTTATCGGCCGCGAGCTTCTCGAGCAGAGCCGGAGCAATCGTCAGGCGGTCGCAACCGGCCAGGGCTTCGATTTCGCCCGTCGAGCGGAACGAAGCGCCCATGACGACGGTCTCGATGCCGCGCTGCTTGTAGTAGCTGTAGATCTGGCGAACCGAGAGGACGCCCGGATCTTCTTCCGGCTCGAACGTCTTGCCGGAAGCCTTGACGTGCCAGTCGAGGATGCGGCCGACGAAGGGCGAAATCAGGAACACGCCGGCCTCGGCGCAGGCTGCGGCCTGGGCGAGCGAGAACAGCAGCGTCAGGTTGCAGTCGATGCCTTCCTTCTGAAGGATCGCGGCGGCGCGGATGCCTTCCCAGGTCGAGGCGAGCTTGACCAGGATCTTTTCGCGCGGAACGCCGAGGGCGTCATAGGCAGCGATGATGTCGCGCGCGCGCTGGACCGAGGCTTCGACGTCGAAGGAGAGGTCGGCATCGACTTCGGTCGAGATGCGGCCCGGGACGAGCTTCGACATTTCGGCGCCGAAAGCGACAGCCAGGCGATCGGCGACATGACCAGCGATGGCGTCCTGCGTACCGCCCTGCTTGCGGCCCCAGGAGATCGCGCTCTCGATGACGTCCTGATAGGCCGGCAGTTCGGCGGCTTTGAGCACCAGCGACGGATTCGTCGTGCAGTCGACCGGACGATAGGTCTTGATGGCTTCAAGATCGCCGGTGTCTGCAACGACAACGGTCATGGCTTTGAGCTGATCAAGTTTCGAGGTCATCTGACTCTCCTCCAGGCTGACGTTCGCGCACTCGCACGTTTGTACCTGGCATATGAGCATCGCCGCCGACAAATGGAAGCGCGAAAATAGGTTCGAAGGTCAAATATAAGACTTCTCCGCCGCGGCTTTCGCCTACCAGGTGAAGCACAGGCCGAGATTGCCGTGGATGCCTTCCTCGTACCCGCCGCCGACATCCTTGGGGTAGCCGCCGATCGCACGCACTGGCGCGCTGAGGTTGAGCCGCGCCGCCGACATGGTAGAACGGCACACTTCGGCCGCGTGCCGAGGCGGCTCCTGTCGCAACCGATCCGGCTCATGGCGGCGCCTGACCCTTAACCCCAACCAGATGGCCAGAGACATCGAATGACCCAGCTATCGCTTGCAGGCTCGTGGCAGCTTTCGGACGCCAAAGGCGAGGCCGTCGGCCCCTGCCCGATTCCCGGCGACGTCCATTCGGCGCTTATCGCGCTCGGCCGGATCGGCTCGCCCTACGAGGGCACGAACGAGACCGACATGCAGTGGGTCGGCGAGGCAAGCTGGGAAATCGGCCGCACATTCGACGTTTCGGCCGAGGCACTGGCCAATCGCTGGGCCGTCCTGGAACTCGAATTCGTCGACACCTTCGCCGAGGTATTCGTGAACGACCAGTCGCTGGCGAAGCTGGGTTCCTGCTTCATCCGCCATAGGATCGACGTCACCGAAGCACTACGGCCGGGCGCCAACACGCTTCGCATCCGCTTCTCGCCTGCCGGCGCCGAGGCAATTGCCCGGGCGAAGCGACAGCCTTTCCCGATCCCGTGGAGCGTCTCGAACAACAGGGTTCCCGACCTCAACATGATCCGCAAGCCGCAGTCGCATGGCGGCTGGGACTGGGGTCTGTGCCTGATGGTGGCCGGCATCTATGCCGAGCCCGTCCTGCACTTCTACGACGCCGCGCGCATCGAAGCCGTGCAGATCCGCCAGCGCCACCATGCCGACGGCACGGTGACGGCAATCGCCGAGATCGAGCTTCTGGCGCAGGCCGACATCACCGTTCCGGTGGCCTTCGAGCTCGCCGGAAAAACCGTGCGTGCCGAGGCAAAGATCTCGGCCGAGCATGGCGGCAAGGCGACCTTGTCGCTCGACATCGGGAAGCCGGAGCTGTGGTGGCCGGCCGGCCATGGCGATCAGCCCCTCTATGAGGCCGTCGTCACCATTCCGGGCGACACGGCCCGCCGAAAGATCGGCTTCCGCACGCTGGAAGTGGTGACGGAGAAGGATGAGGCTGGCGCCTCGATGTTCTTCCGCGTCAACGGCATCGACATCTTCTCCAAGGGCGCCAACTGGATCCCGGCCGACGCTCTGCCCTCGGCCATCACGACGGAACGGATCGACGCGCTGCTGACGGCCGCCGTCGAAGCCAACATGAACATGATCCGCGTCTGGGGCGGCGGCTTCTACGAGTTCGACGCCTTCTATGACGCCTGCGACCGGCTCGGCCTGCTGGTCTGGCAGGACATGATGTTCTCCTGCTCGCAATATCCCTCGACGCCGGACTTCCTGGCCGAGATCGACCTGGAACTGCGCTACCAGATCAAGCGTCTCTCCAGCCGGCCGTCGATCGCGCTCTGGTGCGGCGACAACGAGGTGATCGGCTCGCTGAACTGGTTCGAGATCTCACGCAACAACCGCGACCGCTACCTGGTCAATTACGATCGCTTCAACCGGGTCATCGACCAGGCTGTGCAGGATACCGATCCTGACCGCCGCTTCTGGCCGTCCAGCCCCTGCAATGGCGACATGGACTATGGCGACGCCTGGCATGACGACAGCTCCGGCGATCTGCATTTCTGGGATGTCTGGCACTCGAACAAGAATTTCGACCACTACTACACGGTCAAGCCGCGCTTCTGCTCGGAGTTTGGCTTCCAGTCTTTCCCGTCGATGACCGGCATCCGCGCCTTCGCGGGCGGTCGCGAGAACTGGAATGCGACGTCGCCGGTGATGGAATTCCATCAGCGCGACGGCGCCGGCAATTCGCGCATCATCGACACGATGGCGCGCTATTTCCGCGTGCCGTCCGGCTTCGAGAGTTTCGTCTATCTGTCACAGCTACAGCAGGCGCTCGCCATCGAGACGGCTGTCCGCTACTGGCGCAGCCAGAAGCCCCATTCGATGGGCGCGCTGTACTGGCAACTGAATGATGTCTGGCCGGCGGTGTCGTGGTCGTCGATCGACCATTCGCTCGCCTGGAAGACGCTGCACTACCACGCCAAGCGGTTTTTCGCGCCGGTGGCTCTGGCGGCGCGCATGCTGGACGGCAAGCTCGTCGTCCGCGCCATCAACGACCGCCACGAGACCGTGGCGCTGGAGACGCGGCTGCGCAGCTTCGATCTCGACGGCACGCTGATTGCCGAACGCCATGCCAAGGCCAACGTGCCGGCCGACCGCGCCATCGAGGTGATGACCATCCCCGCCCCCACGGCGCAGGATCGGTTCTATGTCATCGACGCGGTTGTCGACGGCGTGGCGTCGCCGGAGCGGCAGGTCGTGGTCTTCCCGGACGTGCCAAAGCGGTTCGAGCTGCCGGCAACGGAGGTTTCGGTCCAGGACGTCGGCCCCGGCCGCTTCCTGCTGTCGTCGGAAGCACCCGCCTTCCATGTCCGGGCCGAGGCGGAAGGCATTCCCGGCCATTTCGACGATGCGAGCTTCCTGCTGCTGCCCGGCGAGCCCCGCATCGTCACCTTCAAGGCGGAGCCCGGCCAGCGCATGCCGACCGCCGCTGATCTCACCATCCATCATCTGGGTGAGACCTACCGGTAAACGCCATCCCGGCACGGCGAGGCCCACAAACGAAAACGGCGCGGAGAGAATCCGCGCCGTTTCCGATTCTTGCGCTAGCCCTAGCGGTACCAGCCACCCTGGACGAGCACCCAGCGACCATTGCGCCAGACCCAGGTCGGCGGCCGGTGACGGAAGCCCGGACGCGCGCGCCTCCAGCCACCGCTCACCCAGACATAGCGCCCGCGACGCCAGTCCCAGTGCCCGCCCACCCAGACATAACCACGACGCGGCGGCGGAATCCGCTCACGACGGGGTGGCGGCGGCCTGCGGTTCGGGTTGGGACCCCACTGTTGAGCTTCCGCCTCGTCCGGAACCATGGTTGCCAAGGGCGCGGCGACGGCTGCGGCCAGCAGTCCAGCCAGCAAAGAACGTCGAGAGAGCATAATTCGTCCATCCCATCCGATTGAGGACGCATCGCGTCCTGAGCCACCCGCATAGGCTTCAACGCATCAGGAGGCAGTTTCCGTTGCCTCGAAATGAAAAAAATCAGAAGCGGTAGCCGTTTCGGTCGAGAAAGAGCTTCAACCGCTCGGGAAACTTCAACACTTTCCGGTCGCCGGCCGGACAAGTGTCGATATCGGCGCCGGTCGTGCAGGCCTCCTCGCCAGGGTCGGAGGCAAGGTCCCAGCGCTTGTTCAACGCCTTGAAGGCCTGCTCGCCCTCGCCGGCGCGGATACTGGCCGCGACCCAGCCGGCCAGGAAACCCGGCGACTTCCAGCGCGCAACCGGATCGGAATCATCCTCCAACTGCTTCAGCCAATCGCGATGTGCCTTGGCGAAGCGCGGTTCGGTGGTGATGTCGACCGCCTTGCCATCGCGCACCGTCTTGATGACGAGCGGCGCGGCACTGCAGGCATAGCAATCGAAAGTGTAGAGGAACGAATTGTCGACGGTGACGATCTCGGCTTCGCCATCGTCGTTCAGATCCTGCAGATAATCGCCGTCGCCATCGAAGGCGCCGATCGGCACGGCCACCCAGCCCTTGTCGGTCTCGGTCGCCACCACGATGTCGGAGCAGCAATGCGCCCCGCCGGTGTAGCTGCTGAAATAGACTTCCGGGCTCTTGTTGGTCGTGTCGATGTTGGCGATCGACACACTCATCGCCGGCACGGACATGCCCGAGGCGGCGCCGACATGCTCCAGCACCGTCTTGCCGCCGACAATGACCTGCAGAACCGGCACATCATCATCCGGATCGACCTGCGGCCGCCGCTCCTGGAAGATCCGTGCGGTGACGCCCGAATCGGTAAGGGTCGCGTCCTTCGCGCCCTCGGCCAGTTCGGTCGTCGGAAACATCGGCTTGTCCGCGTCGGCGTCTTCAGATTGGGCCAGAAGCACGGTGGACGACAACATCATGGCCGCCGCGAAGGCGATGCAGCTATGGCTCGCCCGCCAGACAAAGGTTCCGCTATGCACTTTTTCCGTCCCTGAACTGGCCCCGTCGCGACAGTCTAGCGGCCCCGGCTTCCGCCGAACAGAAGTTGATGCCACCATCCCCTCTTTCGCGACTCTCCGGATCCACTCCGGACGGTCGGAAGCTCGCCTCTCGCAAGGATTTTCCATTCCATGTCAGACGTCCTCCCTTCCCGCACCGGCGGCCATCTCATTGTCGAGGCGCTGGAAGCCAATGGTGTCGAGCGTGTCTTCTGCGTCCCCGGCGAAAGCTATCTCGACGTCCTCGACGCGCTGCATGATTCGGCTATTCCCGTGACCGTGGCCCGGCATGAGGGCGGCGCGGCGATGATGGCGGAAGCCTGGGGCAAGATGGCGGGAAAACCCGGCATCTGCTTTGTCACGCGCGGACCGGGCGCGACCAACGCCGCCGCCGGCCTGCATGTCGCCATGCAGGATTCAACGCCGATGATCCTGTTCATCGGCCAGGTCGGACGCGAGATGCGGGAGCGCGAGGCCTTCCAGGAGATCGACTACCGGCGGATGTTCGGCGACGTCGTCAAATGGGTGGCGGAGATCGACGACGCGTCGCGCATCCCGGAATTCCTCTCCCGCGCGTTCCATGTCGCCACGTCCGGCCGCCCCGGCCCGGTCGTGCTGGCGCTGCCGGAAGATATGCTGCGTGACCTTTCCAGCGTTCCTTCCGTCGGCGCGTCGGAGCCGATCGAGACCTATCCGGGCCTGACCCAGACGGCGCAATTGCAGAAGATGCTCTGGAAGGCCGAACGGCCGCTTCTGGTGCTCGGCGGCTCGCGCTGGAGCGACCAGGCGATCAACTCGATGCAGCGCTTTGCCGAGCGCTTCGACCTGCCGGTCGGCGTTTCGCTGCGCCGCCAGGGCCTGTTCGACCACGAACATCCGAATTTCGCCGGTGAGGTCGGCATCGCTATCAACCCGGCGCTGGCCAAGCGGGTCAAGGAAGCCGATCTACTCATCCTCGTCGGCGGCCGAATGAGCGAAATGCCCTCCTCCGGCTATACGCTGCTGGATATTCCGCAGCCGAAGCAGACGCTGGTGCATGTGCATGGCGGATCGGACGAACTCGGCCGCGTCTATCGCCCGACGCTCGCCATCAACGCCACGCCAAACGGCTTCGCCGCCCAACTCGAAGCGGTGCATCCGCCGGCGACCATCCCCTGGAGCGCCGAGACCCGCGCCGCCAACGCGTCCTATCGCGACTGGTCCGACCCGAAGCCGCGCGACGTCGGCGGCGTGGAGATGGGCGCGGTCATGCGGACCCTGCGTGAGAACCTGCCGAAGGATGCGATCCTCACCAATGGCGCGGGTAACTATGCCAACTGGGTGCATCGCTATCACCGCTTCCAGGGATCGAAGACCCAGTTGGCGCCGACCTCCGGTTCAATGGGCTACGGCGTGCCGGCGGCGATCGCCGCCAAGCTGCGCTATCCCGAACGGACGGTGATCGCCTTTGCCGGCGACGGCTGCTTCCAGATGACGAGCAACGAATTCGGCACCGCCGTGCAGGACGGTGCGGCAATCCTCGTGATCGTCGTCGACAACGGCATGTATGGCACCATCCGCGCCCATCAGGAGCGCAGCTATCCCGACCGCGTCGAGGCGACCAAGCTGGTCAATCCGGACTTCGCCGACTTTGCCCGCGCCTATGGCGGGCACGGCGAGACGGTGGAGCGGACCGAGGATTTCTGGCCGGCGTTTGCGCGGGCGCAGGAAAGCGGAAAGCCGGCCATCGTGCATGTGAAGGTCGATCCGCAGGCGATCTCTCCCTCCGCTACCCTGGATGAACTGAAGGGCAAGAGCCTGAAGGTGAAGCCGGTGTCGCGCAGATGACTGGATCCAGCGCCTGAGGCTCCGTCCTTCACCTCTCCCTGAGGGAGAGGTCGGCTCGAAGAGCCGGGTGAGGGTTTAGGAAACAATCCGGTGAGGCCGTAAACCCTCACCCGCCGCACTGCGTGCGTCGACCTCTCCCTCAGGGAGAGGTGAAAAAGGCAGGGCCTAGCTGACGCCGATCGACGGCGGTCGCCGCTCGCGGGTTCCGGCCCGCGCCAGCAGCGCTACAGGCAGCATGCCGACGATGACGATGACAAGGGCGGCGACCGCGCCGTCCTCATAGGTGCCGCGCGCCGCCTCGCCGTAGACGTAGGTCGCCAGCGTCTCGAAATTGAACGGGCGCAGCAGCAGCGTGGCCGGCAATTCCTTCATGCAATCGACAAAGACGAGCAGTCCGGCGGCGGCGATGGCCGGCGAAAGCAGCGGCACATGAATGCCGCCCGAAAGCCGGGGCGTGCCCGCGCCAAGGCTGCGCGCAGCCATGTCGATCGAGGGCGAAATGCGCGTGAAGCCAGCCTCGATGCCACCAATCGAGATCGCCTGGAAACGCAGGCAATAGGCGAGGATCAGCGCCGCGCCGGAACTCATCAGGATCAGCCCCGGCGAGCGGCCCCAGACGCTCTTCACAGCATCGGCGATCCAGTTGTCGAGGCCGGCGATCGGCACCAGCAGGCCGACGGCCAGCACCGTGCCGGGAATAGCATAGCCGATGCCGGCAAGCCGGATCATCCCGTGCAGCGATTTTCGCCGCGACATGCGGCCGGCCGTGGCGAGAAACAGGCCGATGGCGAGCGTCAGGATCGAGGCGATGGCGGCGAAGAACACGCTGTTGCCGGTCCAGACCCAGAGATCGGCCGGCAGCCCGCCGAGGCGGATGCGCCGCGCCGCCGAGACGACGAGATAGCTCGCCGGCACGACGAAGCCGAGCAGGATGGGCAGCGCGCAGGCGAGCATTGCAAGCAGGGCAGCACCGCCCTTCAGCGGTTGCGCCATGGCCTGGCTATTTCCGCGCGGGGCGGAATAGTTCATGCCGCGTCGGCCGAGGCGTTCCAGCAGCACCAGCGCGAAGACGATCGCCAGCATGACGAGCGCAATCTGCGCTGCGCCTTCAATCGACGAGCGCGTCACCCAGGTCGTGTAGATCGCCACCGTCAACGTGCGAACGCCCAAGAATTCCGACGCGCCGATATCATTCAGCGCCTCCATCAGCGCCAGGCTGACGCCGACCGCGACGGCGGGACGCGCCAGCGGCAGCGCGACCGTGCAGAAGGCGCGAAAGCGGCCAGCGCCCAGCGTGCGCGAGGCTTCCAGCATCGAGGCCGACTGCATGACGAACAGCGCCCGCACAGGCAGATAGACGTAAGGGTAGAGGATCAGGCCGAGCAGCAGGATCGCGCCGCCGAGCGAGCGGATTTCTGGAAACGGCAGGCCACGCGGATCGGTGATGCCGAACAGGTTGCGCAGGCTGGTTTGCAGCGGGCCGACCGGATGCACCACGTCGAGATAGGCGAAGGCCATGACGTAGCTCGGCACCGAAAGCGGCAGCAGCAGCGCCCATTCGAACACGCGACGGCCGGGAAAGCGGCAGGCCGTCACCAGCCAGGCCGTGCCGATGCCCAGAACGGTGACGAGGATGCCGACGCCAACGAGCAGCAGCGCGGTCGTACGCGCCGCGACGGGCAGGACATTGGCGATCAAGTGCGGCCAGAGTTCACCGGAACCGCGCGAGGCGAAGAAGACGAGCCCGCCAATGGGCGCTAGGGCCAGAAGGGCGATCAACGCGGAGCCAAACCGCCAGAGGCGATCCGGACGCGCAGGTCGCGATGCGATCAGCGGCGGGGTAATCGCAGAATCGCTCATGTCCCGGACGTGCCGGGACATGAGATTTCATCGTTCGGGCCGGTATATCGGCGCATCGAAAACAATCAGCCGTCGAAGCCGACCACGTCGACCAGTTCGCTGGCCTGCTTGCGGTCCTTGGCAATCGCCGTCAGCGGCGTCGGGTCGACCGTCAGCGTGCCGAATTCGGCGATGATCGGATCGGGCGCGACACCGGCGCGAACCGGGTATTCAAAGTTCGCCTTGGCGTAGATTTCCTGCGCTTCCTGGGAAGCGAGGAATTCCAGCAGCTTGACGGCATTTTCCTTGTTCGGGGCGTTCTTGGCGACAGCGGCGCCCGAAACGTTCACATGCGTGCCAGCCTTGTCCTTGAAGGTCGGCAGGATGACGCGGATCGCGTTGCTCCATTCGACCTGCTCGGGGCCGCCCTTGCCGGACCGCATCAGGCCGACATAGTAGGAATTGGCGATGCCGACATCGCAGAGATTGGCGAGGATGTCGCGCGCGACGTCACGGTCGCCGCCGCCTGCCTTGCGGGCGAGGTTGTCCTTGACGCCGGTCAGCCAGGTCTTGGTGGCATCGGCGCCGTCCTTGGCGATCACGGCCGCGATCAGCGAGGTGTTGTAGGGGTGCTGGCCCGAACGGATGCAGACCTTGCCCTTGAAGCGCGGGTCGGCCAGGTCCTCATAGGTCAGCGTCTCGTCCTTGAAGCGCTCCTTCGAGGCGTAGATGACGCGGGCGCGCATCGAAAGGCCGAACCACTGGCCGTCGGCATCGCGCAGATTGGCGGGGATCGCTTCTTCCAGCACGGTCGACTGGATCGGCTGGGTCAGGCCGCGCTCGGAAAGCTCGATCAGATTGCCGAAATCAACGACGGAAAGCAGGTCGGCGGGCGAATTCGCGCCCTCGGTGGCGACGCGCTCGGCAAGGCCTTCCTTGACGAAAATCACGTTGGCCTTGATGCCGGTGTCCTTGGAGAAGGTGTCCAGCAGCGGCTGGATCAGCCCTGGTTCACGGGTCGTGTAGACATTCACTTCGCCGGCCGCAAATGCGGGAAGCGCGGTCGTCGCCAGCAGCGTTGCTGCGGCGGCGCCCTGGATCAGGCGGGTCAGGCTAAGCATAGTGAACTCCGTTCATTGAGGGGGCGGAACCCTGGTCGCCGTCATGTATCGGCGACTTCTGCTGGGTCCATCCCATCATCGCGAATAGAGGTCAACCGGCCACGTTCGATTTATTCTATAGATTAGATGAGTTCTAATATGGAATGAATCTAAACGACGCGCGCTTCTCTTGGCGGAGCAAGATCCCCCCACGCATCACTGTCACATACCCTTCCAGTCACGATTTCGTGAACTGTGTATAGAAAACTATACAGGCGGCAGTCGGTCAGCTCTCGACCCAGTCGCCGGCAACGGCCTGTACCAGCGCCAGCGCCGCCACGGCAGCGGTGTCGGCGCGCAGGATCCGGGGTCCGAGCGGGATCGCCGTGACGAAGGGCAGCGCGTGCAGCGTCTCGCGTTCCTCCGGCGAGAAGCCGCCTTCCGGGCCGATCAGTACGGCAAGTGGTCCACGGGGCAGCGCGCGAAGAATCGAGATCGGATCGGCGCCTGTCTCGTCCTCATCGCAAAAGATGATCCGCCGCTCCGGCTCATCCTTCGGCCAGCGGGCGAGCAGGCTTGCGAGTTGTTCCGGCGCTTCGATTTCGGGGATCGACAGCACGCCGCATTGTTCCGCCGCCTCGATGGCGTTGGCGCGCAGCCGGTCGTCGTTCAGCCGCGCCACTTGCGTGCGGCGGGTGATGACGGGGCGGATATGACCAACGCCCATCTCGACCGCCTTCTGCACCATATAGTCCAGCCGCGCCTGCTTGATCGGCGCGAACAGGTAATGCAGCGACGAAGCCGGCGTCTGCTCGCGCGACAGCGCATCCGCCGTCAGCACCGCGCCCTTGCGACCGGCCTCGGCCAGGGTGGCCTGCCACTCGCCGTCGCGGCCATTGAAGATCAAGACCGGGTCGCCCTCGCGCATGCGGAGCACATTGACCAGATAATTGGTCTGGCCCTTGTCCATGACGATGCGGGCGCCCTCGTTAAGCGGGGCGTCGATGAACAGGCGTTGGGTGGAGAAATCATAGCGGGACATACGCTTCGATTACGCAAAGCGCCGTCGCGCCGCAAGGTGGCGTCGTCGCCCGGCTTGACCGGCGCGGAGGACGGGGGCATTCAGGGCGGATCGCCCTCCCGCCGCCATCGTGCGGAATCAAGCAAGGCCGCGACTTCTTGACCGATCCCGTCCACAACGCCGGCGAATACTCCGTCTCCGAAATCTCGATGGCGCTGAAGCGCACCGTCGAGGACGCTTTCGGCTTCGTGCGCGTGCGCGGCGAGATTTCGGGCTATCGCGGGCCGCACTCCTCTGGCCACGCCTATTTCGCGCTGAAGGACGATCGCTCGAAGATCGAGGCGGTGATCTGGAAGGGAAGTTTTGGCAAGCTGCGTTTCCGGCCAGAAGAGGGCATGGAGGTCATCGCCACCGGCAAGCTGACCACCTTCCCGGGCTCTTCAAAGTACCAGATCGTCATCGAGTCGCTGGAGCCTGCCGGTGTCGGCGCGCTGATGGCGCTGCTTGAGGAACGCCGCCGCAAGCTGGCCGCCGAAGGCGTGTTCGATTCCGACCGCAAGCGGCCGATCCCCTATCTGCCGCGCGTCATCGGCGTCGTCACCTCGCCGACCGGCGCGGTCATCCGCGACATCCTGCACCGCCTCGCCGACCGTTTTCCGGTCCAGGTTTTGGTCTGGCCGGTGCGCGTGCAGGGCGAAACCTCGGCCGCCGAAGTGGCCGCGGCCATCGCCGGCTTCAACGCGCTGACGCCCGGCGGCGCCATCCCGCGCCCCGATTTGCTGATTGTTGCACGCGGTGGTGGCAGCCTCGAGGACCTGTGGGGCTTTAACGAGGAAATCGTCGTGCGCGCCGTCGCCGCCTCGACGATCCCGCTGATCTCCGCCGTCGGCCACGAGACCGACACGACGCTGATCGATTTCGTCTCGGATCTGCGCGCGCCAACGCCGACGGGTGCTGCCGAAATGGCCGTGCCGGTTCGTTCGGAACTGATCGGCTCGGTCGGCGATCTCGGCCGCAGGCTTGATGGCGCGATGCTGCGCCATGTCGAAGGCCGCCGCCGCGAGCTTCGCGCCGCCACTCGTGCGCTGCCGCGCCTCGACGATCTGCTCGCCATTCCGCGCCGCGCCTTTGACGAACTGGCCGCCCGGATCGGCCGCGCGCTCGGCGCCAACACGCTGGCGCACCGCGGCAAGCTGGAGCGCAGCGCAGGTCGACTGTCGCCCGCCTCGCTTGACCGCCTTACCCTTCGCGCCCGCGATCGTTTGAACGCACTGGGCGAGCGTCAGGGGCGTGCCTTAGAGGTTCATGCCGAGCGCAAGCGCGCCGGCTTTGCCCGCATCGCCGGCCGCCTCCGCATCGAGCCTATCGCGCAACGGCTTTCGCGCGGCGCGGTACAGATCACCGAGATCGACAGCCGGGGCAATCGCGCCTTCATCCGCATCGTCGAGAAGAACCGAGACCGGCTCGACCGCGCCTGGCGGCTGGCCGAAACACTCTCCTATCGTAGCGTCCTGGCGCGCGGCTTCGCGCTGGTGACGGATGCCGAGGGCAAGACCGTGCGCACGGCCTCGAAGGTTGCCAGCGGCGACGCGCTGACGATCGAGTTCCAGGACGGCAAGATCGGCGCGATTGCCGCCGGCGGCGCTGCCGAACCCCGTCCGAAAAAGGCCGCCAAGCCCAAGCCGTCGACGCAGGAGAGCCTGTTCTAGTTCGGACGAATCCACTCCCCAACGGGAGACGTGAAGGTCGAAACTATCAAAAGGGCGGCTTGTCGTGGCACCGAAGCGCCGCGGCCAGCCCCAAACTCGGCGTCATCCCGGGCGAAGACCCGGGATCCATTCAGCCGGGTTGAAGTGCGAGACTCCCTAAACCACGGCTGCATGGATCCTCGCCTACGCGAGGATGACGGACAGTGGGTGGCAGTCGCTGCTCCTGGAGCGACCGCCCCCCTCACGCCAACTCAGGCAAATCGCGGAACAGCGCCAACGCTTCCGGGTTTGCCAGCGCTTCCTGGTTTTTCACCGGACGGCCATGCACGATCTCGCGCACCGCCAGTTCGACGATCTTGCCGGACTTTGTGCGCGGTATGTCGGTGACGGCGATGATCTTCGCCGGAACATGGCGCGGCGAAGCGCCGGTGCGGATCTTGTCACGGATCTGTTTTTCCAGCGCCGCATCGAGAGCCACGCCCTCGCGCAGGCGCACGAACAGCACCACACGAACGTCGCTGTCCCAATCCTGGCCGATGGCCAGCGCCTCCAGCACGTCGGCAACCTGTTCAACCTGGTTGTAGATCTCGGCGGTGCCGATGCGCACGCCACCGGGATTGAGCGTCGCATCCGAACGGCCATGGATGATCAGCCCGCCATGCGCCGTCCATTCGGCAAAATCGCCATGGCACCAGACATTGTCGAAGCGGTCGAAATAGGCCGCGTGATAGCGGCTGCCGTCCGCATCTTTGAAAAAGCCGATCGGCATGGCGGGGAACGCCTTGCAGCAGACCAGCTCGCCCTTGCCGCTGGCGAGCGACTTGCCGTCCTCGTCCCAGACATCGACGGCAAGGCCGAGGCCCGGTCCCTGGATCTCGCCCTTCCAGACCGGCTTGCCCGGAATGCCGAGCACGAAGCAGGAAACGATGTCGGTGCCGCCGGAGATCGAAGCGAGATGGATGTCGTGCTTGATGCTCTCATAGACGAAGGAAAAGCTTTCCGGCGCCAGCGGCGAGCCGGTCGAGCTCATCATCTTCAGCGAGCCCAGATCATGCGTCTCGATCGGCTTCAGGCCGGACTTGTGGAGAGCATCAATGAACTTGGCCGAGGTGCCGAAGAAGGTCATCTGCTCGGCATCGGCATAGTCGAACAGGATGTTGCCGTTCGGATGAAAGGGCGAGCCATCATAGAGCAGCAGAGTCGCGCCGGTGGCGAGGCCGGAAGCGAGCCAGTTCCACATCATCCAGCCGCAGGTACTGAAATAGAAAAGCCGGTCTTCCTCGCCGATGCCGGAATGGAGATGGATCTCCTTCAGATGCTGCAACAGCGTGCCGCCGGCCGAATGGACGATGCATTTCGGCACGCCCGTCGTCCCCGACGAAAACAGGATGTAGAGCGGATGGGCGAAGGGCATGGCGGCGAACTCGACCGGCCGCGCCAAAAAGGGCGAAAAGAAGCCGTCGAGCGAAACGCCGTTGGCCAGCGTCGACGCCGTCGCTTCCGCCGTGCCGATATAGGGCACGATGACGGTTTTTCGCACCGTCGGCAGACCCGGCACGATCTCGGCCAGTTTCGCCGCGATATCGATGGTCTTGCCGCCATAGTAATAGCCGTCGCAGGCGAAGAAGACGGTCGGTTCGATCTGGCCGAAGCGATCGAGAACACCATTCGGGCCGAAATCCGGCGAGCAGGACGACCACACAGCGCCAATCGAGGCGGTCGCCAGCATGGCGGCAATCGTTTCCGGCATGTTGGGCATCATGGCGGCGACGCGGTCGCCAGCCTTGACGCCGGCAGCTTCCAGTGCCTGCTGCAGCCGGGAGACGAGCGCGTGAAGTTCGTCCCAGCTTAGCCGTCGCTTGACCCGCTCTTCGCCCCAGAAGACGAGCGCGTCGTCATCGCCCGAAACCTTGAGCAGGTTTTCGGCGAAATTCAGCGTCGCATCGGGAAAGAACTGCGCCCCCGGCATGCGGTCGCCATCGATCAGCAGCCGCTCGCCCTTGTCGCCTTCGACACCGCAAAAATCCCAGACCAGATCCCAGAACGTCGCCCGGTCGTCGATCGACCACCGATGCAAGGCATCATGGTCAGGAAGCGACAATCCGGACCGTTCCGCCGCCGCTGCGCGAAAATGCGTCATCGGATGATCGGCGAGACGCGCCGCTGACGGCGTCCACAAGGGCTGCTCGGAAGGGAACGAAGCGATCGCAGGCGTCATGACGGAAACGGCCTCTCCGAAAAGGTTGCAGTGCGGCAAAAATGCGCTGACGTGCCATGGATATCCGCAGCCTGCCGCCAAGTCACGCGGGAAACCTTGCCGGCTTTGACGAGAAAAGCCTTGCGAAATAACGGAATTCTGCCTATCGGGGAACCATTCGGTCGTGGCACCTGCCGATACGTTAGGGGCAACCGTCACCGGGTGACATGAAAAAAATCCTATCCGCCCTCGCAGTGATTCTGATTCTTTGCGGCGCTTTTGTCCTTCTGGCGCCCCAGTTGGTCACCATCGAAGCCGTCCGCCGATCGCTCACGCGCGAAGTTGCGGGCTGGAGCGGACGCGCGCTTACCTATGAGGGCACGCCGACCGTCGCCTTCAACCCCTATCCGACCGTCACCTTCGCCAAGGTCCGCATCAGCTCGGACAAGGACCCGCAGCCGCTCGTCGAGATGGAGTCGCTTTCGGCGGAGCTCGGATTCCTGCCGCTGATTATCGGGCGCGTCCGCCCCTCGGTGCTGGAACTCGACAAGCCGGTGTTCCGCTTCGGGGTCAATGCAAAGGGCCAGCCGAACTGGACGCTGCCGCGGGCGCTGCGCGGCGATTCAGAACTCGGACGCCTCGTCATCCGCTCGGGAACCCTGCATTATGTCGGCCAGGACCGGAAAGAGTTGCTGCTGACCGGTGTCGATGCCCGGCTGGACTGGCCGGATCCCGCGGCCACCGCCAGCATCAAGGGCAGCGCGACCTGGCAGAGCGAGGCGTTTGATTTCAACGGCTCGATCGGCGCGCCGCTCGATCTCGTCAGCGGCCGCGAGACGGCGCTGCGCTTCGCCATTGCCTCGACGCCGCTGCGCGCCTCGTTTACCGGCACGGTCGCCAATCTCATCCAGTTGCAGGGCGAAGGCGAGCTGACCGTCACGACGCCCTCGATCCGTCGTCTCGCCGGCATCTTCGACATGCCGATGGGCGAAGGCTCGACACTGGGCAGCGCTTCAATCGAATCCCATGCCAGCCTCGCGTCCAACACCCTGACCTTCGCCGACGCCAAGATCAGCGTCGATGGCAATGAGAGCGAAGGCGCGCTATCGATTGACTTCACCGGCCACCGGCCGTCCGTCCAAGGCACGCTTGCCTTCGAAAGCCTCGATCTTTCCGCCTATGCCGAGGCGCTGGCCAGCCTTGTCGCGGAGGCGCGCGCCACGCCCGACCTGCCCTTGCCGCTCGCCGGTCTCGACAGCAACGATCTCGACCTGCGCATCTCGGCAGCCCAGGTGCTGCTTGGCAGCGCCCGGCTCGGGCGCACGGCGGCATCGGCCACGATCCGCGACGAGCGGCTGGATCTTTCGGTCGGCGAGGCCCAGCTCTATGGCGGCCGCCTTTCCGCCAGCCTCTCGGCCTCGCTGCGGGACGAAGCGGCCTCGGGCTCGCTGCAGGGCCGCATCGACGGCCTGCCCGTGCGCGCCGCACTCTCCGACCTGTTCGGCATCGGCCAGATCGACGGCATCGGCTCCGGCACGGTCAGCCTGTCGGCGCATGGCACCAACTGGAACGGGTTGATTGGCTCGCTCTCCGGCAGCGGCAAGGCGACGATCGCCGACGGCACCTTCGACGGCGTCAACATTGGCGCCCTTTCACAAGCGATCACGTCGGACGGCACGATGAGCGGCAACCTGCTCGGCGGCTCGACGAAATTCCGCCAGGCCGACGGCACCTTCACCATCGACGCCGACCGGATCGCGGCGCCATCGATCCTCGTGACGGGGTCGGGCTACACGATCACGCTGTCCGGCGAAGCGCCGCTGCAATCCCCGACGCTGAGCGCACGCGGCGAGCTGAAGATCGACCGGGCCAGCGGCACGACCAGCACGCCGGTCCACGTCCCCTTCATCATTGGTGGCAATTGGCAACACCCGACGCTGGTGCCGGACTTCAGCGGCCTTTCGCGCCGCAGCCAGCAGGACGCCGTTCCGGCCGTCGGCCCGATCCGGAGCTTCGCCCGCTCCCTGCTGCCGTAGAACGGCGGCCTCAGACCATCCGCTTGATCGGCTTCCTGCGCCAGACGAACTGGTAATAGCTCGCCTGCATGGCCAGCATGGCGATATAGGCGATCGGATAGGCAGCCCAGACGCCGTTGATGCCGAAATGTCCCGACAGCCAATAGGCAACCGGCACCTCGACGCCGAGGATCGCCAGGACGGAGATCGCGGTCGGCATCAGCACCGTGCCGCTGGCCCGCATGACGCCGGCCAGCACGCTCGAAACGCCGAAGATGATATAGCCCCAGAGCACGATGTGCAGCAGCGTCTGCGCCAGTTCGATCACCGGATCGCTGGTGATGAAGAAGCCGATCAAGGTGCGCGAGAACAGATAGCAGATCGCGACCAGGCCCCCGGTTATCATCAGGCTCAGCAGGATACCGGTGCGGGTGATCACGCCCAGCGTCGCCTGGCGACCGGCGCCGATCGCCTGCGCGCCCAGGATCGACGTCGTGATGGCAATCGAGATCGCCGGAAACTGCACGTAGTTGACCACCATGTTGACGGTGCCATAGGCCGCCGTCGCATCCGAGCCGAACGAGTTCACCAACGCCAGCACGGCGATTTCGGCCACCGAGACGAGGATCAACTGTACGCCCGAGGGAATGCCGATCTTCAGCACCGAACGCAGCAGCTTCCAGTCAATGCGCAGATGCCGGATCAGCACGGCGTCAGGCGCCAGCGGGTGCTTGCGGCGGCGCATGTAGAAGAACAGCCAGACCAGCGCGACCAGGAACGAAACAATCGAGGCATAGGCGCCGCTGACGATGCCGAACTGTGGCAGGCCGAACCAGCCCTTGATCAGCGCCGGTGTCAGGATCAAGCCGGTAACCGTGGAAAGGGTGAGCGCATAGAGCGGTGTCACCGTGTCGCCGACGCCGCGCATCATCGACGTCATCAGCAGGAAGATGAACAGCCCCGGCATCGCGATCAGCATGATGCGGGCATAGGCGATGGCGTCGGGCAGAATATCGGCCGGCGTCCCGACCGCCTTCAGCAGGGGCGCGGTGAAAGCGCCGCCGAAGATCGCCACCACCAGGCCGAACAGGAACGCCATGGTCAGCGTTGTGCCGGCCACCGCCTTCACCGTCTCCAGCTTCTGCGCGCCATAGGCCTGGCCGATCAGCACGGAAGCGCCCGCGCCCAGCCCAATCGAGAAGGAGATGAACAGGAACAGGATCGGGAAGAAGGCGGCAACGGCAGCAAGCGCGCCGACGCCCAGCATCTGGCCCAGATAGATGTTGTTGAGGGTGCCCGACAGAGCCTGGAGAATGTTGCTCAGGATCATCGGCCCGAGGAAGACGAGGAAGGTCCTCCAGAGCGGCGGCAGGGACATCGATGATCTCCGAACTTTCTCGGACGAAATGCGCGGCGGTTCGCGTGAAGAAGCCGCGACGAGACAAGACTCGACGGATCAGGCCTCTTCGAAGGCGGGACCAGCGAGCTTGCCGGTATGTTCCTTGATATCGACGGGCCAGTTGTCGATCATCTGGCGGAAGCGCGCGCCATCGCCGGCGAACAGGGCGCGACTGGCCTCCTCATAGCCCGGCTGGTCGCCTGCCATCGCGGTCATGAAACGCAGCGTCGATTCCTGCGCGCGCCTGGCCCGGTCGCGACCCTCATGCACCCGGCGGGCTTCCTCGACCAGTGTTCGCAGCGCGACGGACGCCCCGCCCGGCTGGCCGTTCAACCATTCCCAATGCCGGGGCAACAGCGTGACCTCGCGCGCCACGACGCCGAGCTTGGGTCGACCGGGGCCGCGCGGCGCCGCTTCTTCCGCCGGCTCGACCGGTGCGGCCGGAGCCAGAGGCGTGCCGTCCGAGAGCCGGGAGAGCACATCGTCATACGAGCCGCGAAAATCGACCTCGATCGGACGGCTGGTCTCGTCGTCGAACAGCAGAACCGGCTCGCCGCCCTGCTCGAGCGCCTGCTTGGTTTTCAGCGCGACATCCGGCAGCAGCCCCGTCGCGATGCGACGGATGCCCTGGAACGCGGTGCAGTAGATTTGCTGGGGCAGACTCATCGTCACGTCCTTTTCAAACAGACGCGCATTTTACCCGGATATAATCAGCATCGTCAATATTACCCGGATAATTTTTGTTTCACCCCTATCAAACGCCCTGGATGGCCAGTCGTTCCGCGCGCTGCCGTTCGACTTCGCGGCGCTTGGTGACAATCGAGGCGATGATGACGCCGGTCGCGACGATGGCGATCAGGATCGTACAGATCGCATTGATTTCCGGCGTCACGCCGAGACGAACCTGGCTGTAGATCTTCATCGGCAGCGTCGTGGCGCCCGGCCCCGTGGTGAAGCTCGAGATCACCAGATCGTCGAGCGACAGGGTGAAGGCAAGCATCCATCCGGCGACAACGGCCGGCAGGATCAGCGGCAGCGTGATGGTGAAGAAGGTGCGGAAAGGCGGGCAGCCGAGATCCAGCGCCGCTTCCTCCAGACTGCGATCGAAGGTGACCAGCCGCGATTGCACGACCACGGCGACGAAGCACATGGAGAAGGTGATGTGCGCCAGTGTCAGCGTCCAGAACCCCCGGGCGAAGCCGATGGCGACGAAGAGCAGCAGCATGGCGAGGCCGGTAATGACCTCGGGCATGACGAGCGGCGCGTAGACCATGCCGGAGAACAGCGTGCCGCCTGGAAACCGTCCGAAGCGCACCAGCGCGATCGCCGCCAGCGTGCCAAGCACGGTCGCCAGCGTCGCCGAAAGCAGCGCGACGCGGATGGTCACCCAGGCGGCGTCGAGCAGGCCCTGATTGCTCAGGAGCGATACATACCACTTGGTCGAAAACCCGCCCCAGACCGTCACCAGCTTGGAGGCGTTGAACGAATAGACGACCAGCAGCACGATCGGCAGATAGAGAAAGGCGAAACCGAGCGTGATCGCCGTGACATTGAACCAGGAACCGCCGCGTCTCATCGTGCCGCTCCCCGCATGACGGCCGCCGAACGGCCGCACCGAACCAATCTTGCCCGCGCAATGCTTGCCCGCATGTGCCTACTCCGCCGCTTTCTTCTGGGCTCTCTGGAAGAGCATGATTGGCACGACGAGGATCGCCAGCAGCACGACGGCGACCGCCGAGGAGACCGGCCAGTCCCGGTTGGAGAAGAACTCGGCCCAGAGCGTCTTGCCGATCATCAGCGTGTCGGAACCGCCGAGCAGGTCGGGGATGACGAACTCGCCCATGGCCGGGATGAAGACGAGGAAACAGCCGGCGATGACGCCCGGCAGCGACAGCGGGAAGGTGATCTTCCAGAACGCCTGGGTCGGCGGGCAGCCGAGATCGGCGGCGGCCTCCAGCAGCGTTTCGTCGAGCTTTTCCAGCGTCGCGTAGAGCGGCAGGATCATGAAGGGCAGGTAGGAATAGACGATGCCGATATAGACGGCGAGCGTCGACGGCATGATGTTGAGCGGCTCGCTGATGACACCCAGATAGAGCAGCAACTGGTTCAGCAGCCCCTCGGGCTTCAGGATGCCGATCCAGGCGTAGACGCGGATCAGGAACGAGGTCCAGAACGGCAGGATCACCAGCATCAGCAGCGTCGTCCGCCACTCCTTGCGGGCACGCGCCATGCCATAGGCGATCGGATAGCCGATCAGCAGGACCAGGAAGGTCGAGATGACAGCGATCTTCAGGCTGGAAAGGTAGGATTCCCAGTAGAGCGCATCCTCCGTCAGGAAGACGTAGTTATCGAAGGTGAATTCCTTGATCTGCTCCCACAGCGCGCCGAGCCCCGCCGTAAAATCGAGCGCCGGCGTATAGGGCGGCATGGCGATCGCCGACGTCGACAGGGAGATCTTCACGACGATCAGGAACGGCGCCAGGAAGAGCAGGATCAGCCACAAATAGGGGATCGCGACAACAAGCCAGCGCAGGCGGGAATGTCCGGAAGAGCGGTCTGTCAGGGCCATCGCCTACCTCGTCAACACGACGCCGCCGTCGCGGGACCAGGTCAGCCAGACCTTGTCATCCCACGTGATCGGCCGCTCGACGAGACGGGTGGTGTTGGTGATGGTCGCCTTGACGGTGGCGCCGGTCGCGAGCCGCACATGGTAGATCGAGACGTCGCCGAGATAGGCGATGTCCCAGACCTCGCCGGTGACGGCATTGATGCTGGGGTCGGCAGGCGGCGTCAGCGAGATGGTGACCTTTTCCGGCCGGACGGCGAACCAGGCGTGGTCGCCAAGCTTGGCGCCGCCATCCTGGATCACCTGCACCTTGGCGCCGGTGCCGACGCAATCGAGCGTCGCGACGCCACCCTCGGTCGAGCTGATATGGCCTTCGAGCAGGTTGATGTCGCCGATGAAGTCCGCGACATAGCGCGAATTCGGCTGTTCGTAGATTTCGGCCGGCGTGGCGATCTGGACGATCTTGCCCTGGTCCATCACGGCGATGCGGTCGGCGACAGTCATCGCCTCTTCCTGGTCATGCGTGACGATGACGAAGGTCATGCCGAGCTTGACCTGCAGGTCGATCAGCTCGAACTGGGTCTCTTCGCGCAGCTTCTTGTCGAGCGCGCCGAGCGGTTCATCGAGCAGCAGAACCTTCGGTTTCTTGGCGAGCGAACGGGCGAGTGCGACGCGCTGTTTCTGGCCGCCGGAAAGCTGGTGCGGCTTTCGTTTGGCGAATTTCTCCAGCTTCACCAGCGCCAGCATCTCGTCGACGCGCGCGGCGATCTCCGGCTTCGGCATGCCGTCCTGCTTCAGGCCGAAGGCGATGTTGTCCCAGACGTTCATATGCGGGAACAACGCGTAGGACTGGAACATCATGTTGGTCGGGCGGCGATAGGGCGGGACGCCGACCAGATCCTGACCGTCGAGCATGACATGGCCGCTGGTCGGCTCCTCGAAGCCGGCGATCATCCGCATCAAGGTGGTCTTGCCGCAGCCCGAAGGCCCGAGCAGCGCAAAAAACTCGCGCTCGTAGATGTTGAGCGAAAGGTCGTCGACGGCGGTGAAATCACCAAAATTCTTGGTGACGTTCTGGAACTGGATGAACGGCTTCGCGGCCGGATCATTCCAGGGCGCGAAGGCCCTGCGGATCGGCCCAAGCGACTTGCCTGCCGATAGCGACTTTCCAGCCATGAGCCCTCACCCCGTGTTCCATGCCGTCAAGAAAAGGCCCGGTACAAGACCGGGCCTCTTTTGTCCATTGATCAGGTGCCGCTCTTGATCTTCGTCCAGAGCCGCGTCACGACGCGTTGGACCTTCGGATCGTTCGGCGTCGTCGTGTAGAGCTTCTTCATCACGTCCGCCGGCGGGTAGATCGTCGGATCGTCGAGGATCGCCTTGTCGACGAAGGACTGCGAATCCTTGTTGCCATTGGCGTAGGAGACGTAGTTGGTCGCCTTGGCGATCACTTCCGGCTTCTGGATGTAGTTGATGAAGGCGAGCGCCGCCTCGGGGTTCGGGGCATCCTTCGGGATTGCCATCGAATCCATCCAGAGCAGGCCGCCCTCCTTCGGAATGGCGTAGCCGACTTCAACCTTGTTGTTGGCTTCGATCGCGCGGGCGCGGGCCTGGATCACATCGCCCGAATAGCCGAAGGCCAGGCAGATATCGCCATTGGCGAGGCCCTGGATGTATTCCGACGAGTGGAACTTGCGGATGAACGGCCGGATCTTGTCGAGCAGCTCGCCAGCCTTGGCGATCTCGGCCGGGTCTTTCGAGTCGGGCGGCAGGCCGAGATAGTTCAGCGCGGCCGGGATGACGTCGTCAGGCGAATCCAGCAGATAGACGCCGCAATCCTTGAACTTCGAAACGACTTCCGGATTGAAGAACATGTCCATCGAGTCGACCGGCGCATCCGGCATGATCGCCTTGATCTTCTCGACATTGTAGCCGATGCCGGTGGTGCCCCACATGTAATTCACGGCGATCTTGTTGCCGGGATCATAGGTGGCGAGGCGGGTCGTGATCTCGTCCCACATGTGGGAGAGGTTCGGGATCTTCGACTTGTCGAGGTCCTGGAACACGCCGACGTCGATCATGCGCTTCAGATTGCGATCCGTCGGCACGACGATGTCGTAGCCCGAACCGCCTGCCAGCATCTTCGTTTCCAGGATTTCCATGGAATCATAGACGTCGTAGACGACCTTGATGCCGGTTTCCTTGGTGAAATCCTCGATGATCGACGTGTCGATATAGTCGGACCAGTTGAAGATATGGAGTTCCTTGTCGGCGGCATTGGCGCCGCTGACGGCTCCGACGGTCAGCATCGCGGAAAGGGCGACGCCACTGAAGGCATTCTTGATCATGCATTTCCCCTGGTACAGCCGTGCCAATCCTGATCGGCCCGACCACAAACCCGTCCTAAGATTCAGACGTTAGAAGGCTTTTTCGGCTACCTCAACCGTTTCCTGCGAGCATTCGCAGGGACCGGAAGTCGCATGGATGTCCGTCCAAGTTGACTTCGGTTCAGCCATGGCGACACTCCATGGGCAGTCGCGTGAAAGCCGGGGAAATATCGTGGCAAAACGGAAGAAGGGCGCCAAGCCAATCGAGGGCGGCGTTCGTGGCGTAAAGTCGCTGGATGAAGCTCGGGACTGGCTGAAGGCGCGCGGAATCGAGGATATCGAGTGCGTCGTGCCCGATCAGGCAGGCGTTGCGCGCGGCAAGATGATGCCGGTGCAGAAGTTCCTCGCCGGCCCGACCATGTCGATGCCGGGATCGATCCTGACCCAGACCATCACGGGCGACTATCCTGACGACGACGACCGCTTCGAAAGCGACGCCGCCGACCAGGACATCATGTTCGAACCGGACCTGTCGACGCTTTGCGTCGTGCCATGGGAGGCCGATCCGACGGCCCAGGTCATCCATGACGGCTATCATCGTGACGGTCGCTCGGTGGAAACCGCGCCGCGCCAGGTTCTGCGCCGCATCGTCGAGCTCTATGCGCATCAGGGCTGGCAGCCCGTGGTGGCGCCGGAGCTCGAATTCTACCTGGTCAAGCCGAACACCGATCCCGATTACCAGCTCGAACCGCCGACCGGGCGCTCCGGCCGGCCGGAAGCAGCGCGGCAGTCCTATTCGATCGCCGCGATCAACGAGTTCGACGACCTGTTCGACGATATCTACGACTTCTCCGAGCAGCAGGGCCTGGAGATCGACACGCTGATCCACGAGGAAGGCGCCGCGCAGATGGAGATCAATCTCCTGCATGGCGACCCGCTGGCGCTTGCCGATCAGGTATTCCTGTTCAAGCGGACGATCCGCGAGGCGGCGCTTCGCCACGACATGTATGCCACCTTCATGGCCAAGCCGATGTCGCGCGAGCCGGGCTCGGCCATGCATATCCATCAGTCGGTACTCGACGTCGAGACGGGCAAGAACATCTTCTCCGACGCGGACGGCGACCCGACGTCGAAGTTCTTCGCCTTCATCGGCGGCTCGCAGAAATACCTGCCGGCCGTGCTTTGCATGCTGGCGCCCTATGTGAACTCGTATCGCCGGCTGGTGCGTTCGTCCTCGGCCCCGGTCAACACGCAATGGGGCTATGACAACCGCACCGTCGGCCTGCGCGTGCCGAACTCCAACCCCGCCGGCCGGCGGCTAGAAAACCGCCTGCCCTCCTCCGATGCCAACCCCTATCTCGCCATCGCCGCGTCGCTTGCCTGCGGTTATCTCGGCCTGATGGAAGGGCTGAAGGTCGGCGATCCGGTCACCGGCTCGGCCAACTCGAACGAAATCGACCTGCCGCGCGGGCTGCTTGAGGCCGTCGCCCTGTTCGAGGAACAGGACGAGCTGGCGGAGATCTTCGGCGAGCGCTTCGTCGCCACCTATGGCGCGATCAAGCGAGCGGAATACGAGACGTTCATGCAGGTGATCAGCCCGTGGGAGCGCGAGTTCCTGCTGCTGAACGTCTAGTACTTCCGCAGCTTGCCGCGCCTGCGCTGCCCGAGCCGAAAGCCCGGGCGGCGATGTTGGGAATACCGCAACCGGACCCGCTCATGACGAAGCCATCCAACGTCACCGCCGACTATCGCGCCCGCGACGCGGCGCACCACATCCATGCCTTCTCCGACATGAAGAGCCTGAACGCCGAGGGCAGCCGGGTCATCGTCCGGGCCGAGGGCTCCTGGATCTGGGATTCCGAGGGCAACCGCATCCTCGACGGCATGTCCGGTCTCTGGTGCGTCAATATCGGCCATGGCCGCAAGGAAATCGCCGACGCCGTCCAGCGGCAGATGAGCGAGCTTTCCTTCTACAACACCTTCTTCAAGACCACCCACCCGCCGGCAATCGCGCTCGCCGAAAAGCTCGCCGCGATCACGCCGCCGCAGTTCAACCGCGTCTTCTTCGTCGGCTCGGGCTCGGAGGCCAACGACACCGTCATCCGCATGGTCCGCCACTATTGGGCGAGCCTCGGCAAGCCGGACAAGACGGTCCTGATCGCGCGGAAAAACGCCTATCACGGCTCGACCATGGGCGGCGGCAGCCTCGGCGGCATGACGTCGATCCACAGCCAGGGCGGCCTGCCCATCCCCGGCATCCACCATATCGCCCAGCCCTACTGGTTCGGCGAGGGCGGCGAGATGAGCCAGGACGAATTCGGTATCTTTGCCGCGCGCGAGCTGGAGAAGGCGATCGACGCCATCGGCGAAGACAAGATCGCCGCCTTCGTCGCCGAGCCGATCCAGGGCGCCGGCGGCGTCATCATCCCGCCCGCCACCTACTGGCCGGAAGTGAAGCGCATCCTCGATCAGCGCGACATCCTGCTGGTCGCCGACGAGGTCATCACCGGCTTCGGCCGCACCGGCAACTGGTTCGGCTCCGAGACTTTCGGCATCGAGCCGGATCTGATGTCGATCGCCAAGGGCATTTCGTCGGGCTACCTGCCGATCGGCGGCGTCATGGTCTCCGACAAGGTCGGCAACGTCCTCGAAGCCTCGGGCGAGTTCCACCACGGCTTCACCTATTCGGCCCATCCCGTCACGGCCGCCGCAGCACTCGAAAACCTCCGCATCCTCGAGGACGAGAAGCTGGTCGAGCGGGTGCGCGACGATATCGGCCCCTATCTGCAAAGCCGCTGGCAATCGCTCGCCGACCATCCGCTGGTCGGCGAAGCCCGCATGACCGGGCTGATGGGCGCCATCGAACTGGTGCCCGACAAGCGCTCGCGGGGACAAAAGTTCGCCGATACCGGAAGGGTCGGCACGCTGGCGCGCGACATCTCGCTTCGCAACAATCTCGTCATGCGCGCCGTGCGCGACAGCCTGATCATCGCGCCGCCGCTGACGCTCTCCCATGACGAGGCCGATCAGCTGATCACCTCGGCCCGCAAGACGCTCGACGATACGCAAGCCGAGTTGAAGCGGCTCGGCCTGCTGTGAGGCGCGCATGAGCCAGCCGCACGCCCCTTCCTGGTATGCGGATACCGCCGACCAGACGCTCGCCTTTCCGCCGCTCGACGGCGATACGCGCGCCGATGTCGTCATCGTCGGCGGCGGCTATACCGGCCTGTCGGCGGCGCTGCATCTGGCCGAAGCGGGCATCGACACCGTCCTGATCGAGGCCGAAAAAATCGGCTGGGGCGCCTCGGGGCGCAATGGCGGCCAGTTGCATACCGGCCAGCGCCGCGACCAGGATTTTCTGGAAAAGCGCCTCGGCAAACCGGCGGCGCATGAACTGTGGGGCCTTGCCGAAGAAGCGAAGGCGCTCGTCCATCAGTTGATCGACAAGCACCAGATCGACGCCGAATGGCGGCCCGGCCTGATCGAGACGGTTCACAAGCCGCGCCTCGTCGACGAAGAGCGCCACTATGTCGAAAAGCTGAACCGCGACTATGGCTATGCCCCGGCCGAATGGATCGACCGCGAGCAGTTGGCGCCGATGATCGGCACGGACAGCTATTTCGGCGGCCGGCTCGATCGCACGGCCGGTCATCTGCACCCGCTCAAATTCGCACAGGGGCTCGCCCGCGCCGCCGCCAAGGCGGGCGCGCGCATCCATGAAGGCACGGCGGCGACAAAGCTCGTCGACGGCGAGACGCCGGTGATCGAAACGCTGCGCGGGCGGATCAAGGCCGAAACCATCATTCTCGCCGGCAACGGCCTGCTCGACGGCATCGACCAGGAGGTCGAAACCCGGGCGATGCCGATCAAGAACTTCATCCTCACCACCGAGCCGATCGGCGCCGGCGGGCCGGGTGGCCTGATCCCCGGCGGCGAGGCCGTCTCGGACTCGCGCTTCGTCGTCTATTACTGGCGACCGACGCCGGACGGCCGCATCCTGTTCGGCGGCGGCGAGACCTATTCGCGCTCCGATCCGGCCGACATCTTCGCCTTCGTGCGGCGGCATCTGCTGAAAATCTATCCGCAGCTGGAGCGGACGCGGATCGACCACGCCTGGGGCGGCACGCTCGCCGTCACGGTCAACCGCCTGCCCTTCCTGCGCAAGGTGCGCAGCGGCGTCTACGCGGCATCCGGCTATTCCGGCCAGGGCGTCGCGCTGGCGCCATTCGGCGGCAAAATCCTCGCCGAAGCGATTCTCGGCAACCCCGGCAAGCTCGACGCCTTCGCCTCCCTGCCCTGCCCGCGCTTCCCGGGCGGCAAGCTTTTGCGCTGGCCGGCGCTGGTCGCCGGCATGAGCTGGTACGCCCTGCGCGACAGGATCTGAGATCTCAGGCCGCATGGGCTGCCGCTCTTGGCGGGCTGGCCAAAAAAACCTTTGCGCCCTGCCGATGACAGCGATGTCATTTCTTTGGACAATCTGTCGCAGCGCCGGTTGACGCCTGCGTTAGTTGTGTCAGTCTCCACTCCGAGACCGCTGCGGCCATGGCGAGAAACCCTCTCGACCGGGCCGCAAGCGCGCCGTGCAAAGCGGCGAAGCGGCAGCCATAGCCGTGGTCCACGAACGAAAAAGTTCAACGGGAGGACGACCATGTTCAAAAAGCTGACGATACTTCTGTCGGGCGCGATGCTCGCTTTGGCCATTCCGGCCGCAGCCCAGGCGAAGACCTTCTACTGGGTCTCGCATGGCACGCCGGCCGATCCGGTCTGGACCTACTTCCTCGCCGGTGCGCAGCAGTGGGCGAAGGATACGGGCAACACCGTCAATACCTCGTTCCATGGCAATGACGTGCCCTCGCAGCAGGAAGCCCTGCGCGCCGCCATCGCCGCCAAGGCCGACGGCATCGTCACGTCGAGCCCCGATCCGGGCAGCCTCGTCGAGATCGCCAAGGAAGCCAACGCCGCCAAGATCCCGATCATCAACTTCAACACCCCCGACCCGAAGGCTTCGTTCGACGCCTATGTCGGCGGCGACAACGTCGTGTTCGGCAAGGCCTGGGCGCAGTATCTGGTCGACAAGGGCCATGTGAAGTCAGGCGACTTCGTCTGGATGCCGGTTGAAGTTCCCGGCGCCACCTATGGCGTGCAGGAAGAAGAAGGCATCGCCTCCGTCTTCAAGCCGCTCGGCATCACCTGGGAAGTCACCGACACGACGCTCGACCAGGGCGAAATCATCACCCGCATGTCGGATTACCTGACCACAAACCGCGCCAAGATCAAGGCGATCATCGGCATGGGCGATCTGGTCAATGGCTCGATCAAGCGCGTGTTCGACCAGGTCGGCGTCAAGGCCGGCGAAATCCCGGTCGTCGGCTGGGGCAACTCGCTCGACACCACCCAGGAAGTGCTGCAGGGCTATGTGAACGCCGCCCAGTGGCAGGACCCGCAGGCGACCTCCTATGTCGCCCTCTCGCTCGCCAACATGGCAGCCGGCGGCATTCCTCCCGGCTTCAACGTGATCACCGGCGCCCTCTACGAAAAGGACACCGCGCAGATCTACGACGACATCCTCTCGGGCAAGTAGGCTCCCGCATCCTGGGCATTCGCGACGGCATCCGTCGCGAATGCCCTTATCCTTCCGCATGAGCTGCTGCCGCCGCGATCTCGCGTGCGCGGCTCCCTAGCGTGTGACATCCGACGCCTCCGCGGCATCGACGGTCTGAGCCTCAAGGAAATCCCCGATGCTGCGACGCCTGATCGCCAGGCCCGAATTCGGCCCTTTCATTCTTCTTGCCCTCGAACTCTTCGTCTTCTGGGCGATCAATCCCGAGTTCCTGTCGCCGCTCAACATCGGCAACACGCTCGCCTTCACCGTCGAACTCGGCCTCATCGCGCTCGCCATGACGCTGCTGATGACCTCGGGCGAATTCGACCTTTCCGTCGGTTCGGTGTTCGGCTTCACGCCGGTGCTGATGTGGACTTTCGTCAATGGCGGCATGATGCCGATGGAGATCGGTTTCATCATCGCCATCGTCACGGCGGCGCTGATCGGCCTGGTCAATGGCTGGTTCGTCACCAAGCTCAAGATTCCATCCTTCCTCGTCACGCTCGGCATGCTGCTGGTCGTGCGCGGAACGGCGCTGTTCATCACCAACGGTTTCCCGCAGCGCACATGGGACGCGGGCGGTCACTGGCTGGCCGAGGTGCTGGTCGGTGATTTCTATGTCGGCCCGTTCCGGATCTACATGTCGCTGTTCTGGTTCATCGCCGCCGTCATCATCCTCGGCTATGTGCTGAACCGCACCCGCGTCGGCAACTGGATCCAGGCCGCCGGCGGCAATCCGGGCGCCGCAAGGGCGCGCGGCGTCAAGGTCGACCGCACCAAGGTGGCGCTGTTCATCCTCTGCTCGACGCTCGCAGGCTTCGCCGGCATCATCTCGTCGGTACGCACCTCCGCCGCCAATCCGAACAGCGGCATGGGCTACGAGTTGGAAGTCATCGCCATGGTCGTCATCGGCGGCACGGCGCTCACAGGCGGTCGCGGCACCATCATCGGCACCGTGCTCGGCATCTTCATCCTGCGCGTCATGCGCAACGGCATCGTGCTGATCGGCGTGCCGGGCCTCGCCTACAACATCTTCATCGGCGCCATCATCCTGGGCATGATGGCCCTGCATTCGTGGCTTGAACGCCGCCACCACGCGGGGACATGAGATCATGAGCGAACCACTCATCCGCATGGACAATGTCAGCAAGTTCTATGGCCGCATCCAGGCCCTGGAAAATGTCTCCTTCACCGTCAATGAGCGCGAGATCGTCGGCCTGCTCGGCGACAATGGCGCCGGCAAGTCGACGCTGATCAAGGTGCTTTCGGGCGCCGTGCCGCTCACAAGCGGTTCGATCTATGTGCGCGGCAAGAAGGTCGAGATGAAGTCGACGACCGACGCCATCGCCGCCGGCATCGAGACGATCTACCAGGACTCGGCGCTGGTGACGCAGCTCTCGATCGCGAGAAACCTGTTCCTCGGGCGCGAGCCGATCAAGGGCCCGCGCTTCCTGAACCGGATGGACGACGAGATGATGAACCAGGTCGCCCGCGACCTGCTCAAGCAGGTCGGCATCAGCAAGAACATCCCGCCCGAAACGCCGATCGGCTCCCTGTCGGGTGGCGAGCGGCAGGCGGTGGCGATCGCCCGCGCCATGCATTTCGAAAGCGACCTGATCATCCTCGACGAGCCGACCAACAATCTCGGCGTCGCGGAAACGCAGGGCGTGCTGCGCTTCGTGCGCGGGGCGCGGGATTCGGGCCACTCCTGCATCTTCATCGCCCACAACATCCACCACGTCTTCCAGGTCGTCGACCGCATCGTCGTGATGCGACGCGGCAAGGTGGTGGCCGATGACATCGACCCGAAGAAGACGACGGTCGAGGCGGTCGAGCGGGTTATTACCGGCATGTCCGACGAGGAACTGGCGCACGCACTCGGGCCGAACACGCACTGAGGGTTTGGCACTTCACGCCACGCAAGGGCGGCTTCGTCCGCCCTTTTTGTCCTCTATGGCTCTTGGGCTTGGATGAGCCAGTTCAGGGGCTGCCGGCCACACTGCCAGACACCCATTCCCATCATCCTGAGGAGGCTTTCGTAGAAAGCCGTCTCGAAGGACGCACAGGGGCAATGCAGCGCGGCGCTTCGGTCTTGCACTTCAGTGCGTGCTTCGAGACGGCCCTCCGGGCCTCCTCAGCATGTCGAGGGTGGTGCCTCCGAGGGAGAGCGAGAACTAGAGCAAGTTCCATCTGGGTCGATTCCGACCTTTCACCTCTCCCTGAGGGAGAGGTCGGCTCGAAGAGCCGGGAGAGGGTTTAGGGAACCATCCGGTGAGACCGTAAACCCTCACCCGCCGACCTGCGGCCGTCGACCTCTCCCTCAGGGAGAGGTGAGGATGCTCCAAAGAAGATCGATCTCGCTCTGGCCTCACCGGACCTTCGCCAGCACCTCGGCCGCCAGCGTCCTGACGAAATCGCCCGCCGGCATCGGCTTGGCGAGACGCGCTGCCTGGCCGGACCAGAGCGACATAAAATCGCGCGAGCCGACCGGCTCCGTCTCGGCGCGCAACGGCGCCAGCGCGCCGCCGGCGAGTGGAAACGCCGGTGCGTCGGGGGCCAGTCGCCCAAGCTCGCTCATCAGCCGGTTGATGATGCCGCGCGCCGGACGGCCGGTGAAGATATTGGTGATAGCCGTCTCGTCGGCTTCGGCCGTTTCCAGCGCACGGCGATGCTGCGACGGAATTTTTGCTTCCGGCGACAGCAGGAAGGCCGTGCCGATCTGCACCGCCGACGCGCCGAGCGCCAGCGCCGCGACGACACCGCGCGCATCGGCGATGCCGCCGGCCGCGATGACCGGAACGCCAACCGCATCCACCACCTGCGGCACCAAGGCGAAGGTGCCGATCTGGCTTGAGACATCGGCGGTCAGGAACATGCCGCGATGGCCGCCCGCCTCGAATCCCTGGGCGATGATGGCGTCGCAGCCCTCGGCCTCCAGATGCCGCGCCTCGCGCACCGTCGTTGCCGAGGCGATCACCTTCGCGCCGGTCGCCTTGACCCGGTCGAGCAGCCGCGGCTCCGGAAGGCCGAAATGGAAGCTGACGATCTCCGGCCTGTAGGCCTCGACCACCTCGCAAAAAGCATCGTCGAACGGCGCGCGGTTGGACGGCGCCACCGGCATCGCCGGGTCGAGGCCGAGTTCGCGGTAATAGGGCGCCAGGCGCGCCCGCCAGGCGGCCTCGCGCTGCGGATCGTCCTCCGGCTTGCGATGACAGAAGAAGTTCAGATTGACCGGCCTGGACGTCGCAGCGCGAAATGCGTCGAGGGCGCTGCGCGCCTGTTCCGGCGTGATCGTCGCGCAGGGCAGCGCCCCGAGCCCGCCCGCTTCCGCCACGGCGATCGCCAGTTCCGCCGTGCCAGGGCCCGCCATTGGCGCCAGCAGGATTGGATGCTCGATCCCGAACAGGTCCAGAATGCGTCGATCGGGCCAAGCGGTCATGTGGAACTCCTACGGACGGCGGAACCGAAACGATAGCACCCGCGACACCCCCACATAAACAGGCCGACAACCCTTTTGGGGCGCGCAGGCCCTCTGGCGCGCCAAGGCGCTTACGCTAACATCAGGGCAACCAAATCCGGGGAGACAAGAATGACGCGCGTGATCGTGATCGGGGGCAGCGGCCATGTCGGCACCTATCTGGTGCCGAGACTCGTCGCGGCAGGTTTCGAGGTCGTCAACGTCGCGCGCGGCCAGCGCGAGGCCTACAAGCCAAACGCCGCCTGGTCGCAGGTCGAGACGGTAACGCTCGACCGCGAGGCGGAAGACCGCGCCGGAACCTTTGGGGCCAAGATCAGCGATCTCCGGCCCGATATCGTCATCGACATGATCTGCTTCACCCTACCGAGCGCGCAACTGCTGGTCGATGCGCTGCGCGGTCGGGTCGAGCATTTCCTCCATACCGGCACGATCTGGGTGCATGGTCCAAGCGTCGCGGTGCCGACGCCCGAGACCGTCGCGCGCCGTCCCTTCGGCGAATACGGAACCCAGAAGGCAGCGATCGAAGCCTATCTGATGCACGAGGCGCAGCGGAACGACTTTCCGGCCACGATCGTGCATCCGGGCCACATCGTCGGCCCCGGCTGGGCGCCACTCAACCCGGCCGGCCATTTCGATCCGGCCGTGTTCTCGACGCTGGCGCAAGGCAAGGAACTGGTGCTGCCGAATTTCGGGCTCGAGACAGTGCATCACGTCCATGCCGACGACGTGGCGCAGATGTTCATGAAGGCTATCGGCAATTGGAGTATGGCGGTCGGCGAGGCGTTTCACACGGTCTCGTCGCAGGCGGTCACCTTGCGCGGCTATGCCGAGACGGTGTCGTCGTGGTTCGGCCACGAGGCGAAGCTCGCCTATTTGCCTTGGGACCAATGGAAGCAGGTCCATAGCGCGGAGATCGTCGAGCAGACGCTCGACCACATCTCGCGCAGCCCGAACTGCAGCATCGACAAGGCAAAGCGCCACCTCGACTACCAGCCGCGCTACTCGTCCTTCGAGGCGGTGCGCGAGTCTGTCGACTGGCTGGTCGCCAAGGGAATCGTCACCACCAGCTGAAGCCGCGAACGCCGGGTTGCGAAGGCTTTCGCGGCCCGGCTTCCGGAGCCACCGACACAACCGACAGGCGCTCCGATCGCCAACGGCTGGACGCCATTTCGAACGGGGCAGCCACGACCGGCGCGCAAACCGCTTTTGCGCGTCGTCATTTGTTGCTCAATGTTTCCCGCTGTTTCGCTCTGTTTCCCTTGGTGAGGCAGGAGTCGTCGCGCAAGGCCTTCGCAAAAATTTATAGTCTGGCATAAATTCATTCGATCGATTGACTACGCCGCCCGGTTGCATGATTTTGCTAGCGGGGCGGAATAAATCGGAGTCATGCCAGGATGAATGCGGAAGCGGTCACGATGGAACGATCGGAATTCGACGCGAGCCCGATCGAAGCAATTGTCTTCGACGGGCTCGAACGCGCCGAAGAGCCGGCACTACCCGCCTCGCGACACTACCGTCGCGCCCGCCAGGATCGCGGCGCCGAGACGCGCCACAACCTGCTGATCGCCGCGCTCGACGTGTTTGGTCGCTATGGCTTCGAAGGCGCGGCTACCCGCGACATCGCCAAGCGCGCCGGCGCCAATCTCGCGGCCATCGTCTATCACTTCGGCAGCAAGGACGCGCTGCACAAGGCCGTCGCCGAATATGTCGTCGAGCAGATGGAATCGCGCATCGGCGACAGCATCGACCGAGCCGCGAAAGCGCTGACCGGATCGATTGACCGTCCGACCGCGCGGAGCCTGCTGCAGGGGATCATCGACGTCCATATCGATTCCATGCTGGGGGAGGCCGAGGCCGAACTCTGGGGCCGTTTCATCATGCGCGAGCAGATGGAGCCCTCCTCCACCTTCGACGTCATCTACGACTTCATGATGAAGTGCCAAAGCACGACGACGGAGCTGATCGCGTTCCTGCTGAACCTCGATCCCCACTCGGAAGAAGCGACGTTCCGCTCCTTTGCGATCTCGGGCCAGTTCGTGATCTTCTGTGTCGCCCGCCCCATGGTGGCGAAGAAGCTCGGACGCGATACGCTGGCCTGCGGCGACCGCGATCAGATTCGCCGCGTCGTCGCCGAGCACATCGATCTGCTGGTCGGAGAGACGCTGATCAACGAGGGATGACATGCGGGCAGGCCATGCGCCCTGGATCGTCGCGCTGCTGCTCCTGGCCGGCTGCGGCGACAGCGCGCGTGACCCGTTGCTGCATGGCTATGTCGATGCCGATTATGTGCTGGTCGGGGCGGAAGCATCAGGCCGGCTGACCACGCTTGCGGTCAAGCGCGGCGACCCGGTCAAGGCCGGCGCCACGCTCTTCACGCTCGACGATCGCGACGAGACCTCGGCCCTCGCCGAGGCCAAGGCGCAACTCGCCCAGGCCAAGGCGAGCCTCGCCGATCTCCTGACCGGCAAGCGGCCGGAAGAGATCCGGGTGCTCGACGCGCAGCTTGCCGATGCCGAGGCGACGCTGACGGTCGCGCAGAAGTCCTATGATCGCAATCGCGACCTCTCGAAGCGAGCCGTCGTCGCGGTCGCGACGCTCGACCAGTCGAAAGCCGATCTCGATTCCGCCGCCGCCCGTGTGCGCGTGGCGCAGGAGAACCGGTCCGTCGCCAACCTGCCGGCCCGGCCCGACTTGATCGTCGCGGCCGAGCAGCAGGTCGCAGCCCTCGCCGCCGCCGTGACCACCGCCGAGACGAAATTGGCGCGGCGGAAGCAGGCCGCCACCGCCTCCGGCCGTATTGAGGAGGTCTTCTACCAGATCGGCGAGCTCGTGCCGGCGGGCCAGGCCGTCGTCTCCCTCCTGCCCGAGGGGGCGCGAAAAATCCTGTTCTACGTGCCGGAAGCAACGCGCTCCTCCGTGCATCCCGGCCAGCGGGTAAAGATCCTCTGCGACGGCTGCGCCGACGGCCTGAGCGCCACCGTTGCAAGCATTGCCACCGAGGCCGAGTTCACCCCGCCGGTGATCTATTCGAAGGAGAGCCGCGCCAAGCTGGTCTTGCGCGTCGAGGCCAAGCCCGAGGGCGAGGCCCGGCGGCTCGATCCCGGCCAGCCCGTCGATGTCCGGCTGATGGCGGCGGAGCAATAGGATGGCGTCCGACAGGCCCGAAAGCGTCGTTATCGACATTCACGGCCTGACCAAGCGCTTCGGCAACAAGACCGTCGTCGACGATGTCTCGCTCGATGTCCGGCGCGGCGAGATCGTCGGCTTCCTCGGCCCGAACGGCTCCGGCAAGACGACGACGATCCGCATGATCTGCGGCCTGCTCCGTCCCGATGGCGGCAACGGCACCTGCCTCGGCATGGACATCCTCAGGGATGCCGACAGGATCAAGCGGCAGGTCGGCTACATGACGCAGCGCTTCTCGCTCTACGAAGATCTGACCATCCGCGAAAACCTCGATTTCGTGGCGCGGATCTACGACCTGTCCGATCGCGCTGCGACCGTGAACAGGACGCTGGAACGGCTCGGCCTCTATGAACGCCGCGACCAGCTGGCGGGGTCGCTTTCCGGCGGCTGGAAGCAGCGGCTGGCGCTGGCAGCCTCGGTCATGCACCAGCCGAAACTGCTGCTGCTGGACGAGCCGACGGCCGGCGTCGACCCGCAGGCGCGGCGCGAATTCTGGGACGAAATCCATGACCTCGCCAGCGACGGACTGACCGTGCTCGTCTCGACCCACTACATGGACGAGGCCGAGCGCTGCCACCGCATCATCTACATCGCCTATGGCAAGATTGTTGCGCGCGGCACCGTCGCCGAGGTGATCGAGAGTTCGGGGCTTTCCACCATTGTGGTCAGCGGCAGCGATGTCGGCGTGATCGCCAAGGCGGTGCGGGAAAAGCCGGGCGTCGAACAGGCGGCGCCGTTCGGCAATGACCTGCATGTCGTCGGGCCCGATCCCGCCGCGCTGAAGCAGGCTGTCGACTCGGCGCTGGCCGAGGCCGGCTCCGACGCCGTCGCCGAACCGGGCGAAACCAGCCTCGAGGACGTGTTCATCCGCCTGATGCAGACGGCGCAGGCCGCCGATAGATCTGCGAACGGCAAGGCATCATGAGCGCCGGCTTCTCGCTTTCCCGGATCGTCGCGCTGATGGTGAAGGAATTCATCCAGATGCGACGCGACCGGCTGACCTTCGCCATGATCATCGGCATTCCGATCATCCAGCTGGTCCTGTTCGGCTACGCCATCAATCTCGACCCCAAGCGGTTGCCGACGCTGATGGTGGCGGCCGAAAGCGGCCCGGCGACACGCACCATCGTCGCGGCGATGGAGGCGTCGGGCTATTTTTCCATCGCGCCGGGCCTGGCCAGCGAGGCGCAGGCGAACGAGGCGCTGATCGATGGCTCGGCCAGCTATGTCATCACCTTGCCACCCGGCTTCGAACGCGATCTCGTGCGTGGGACACGGCCGCAATTGCTGGTTGAGGCGGACGCCACCGATCCGGCCGCGACCTCGAACGCACTGGGCGCCCTGCCCCAGATACTCTCCAGCGCGCTCGCGCGCGAACTGACCGGCCCGCTTGCGACGCAGGAAAGACTGCCGCCCGCGGTCGATCTCGTCATCCAGCGCCGCTACAACCCGGAAGGGATCACCGCTTACAACATCGTGCCCGGCCTGCTCGGCACCATTTTGACCATGACGACCATCCTGATGACGGCGCTGGCCCTGACGCGCGAGATCGAGCGCGGCACGATGGAAAACCTGATGGCGATGCCGGCGACGCCGCTCGAAATCATGATCGGCAAGATCGTGCCCTATATCGGCTTCGGGCTGGTGCAGGTCGCGGTGATCCTGGTCTGCGCGCAGATCCTGTTCCATGTGCCGATGATGGGCTCGTTCGCCGTGCTGCTCGGCGTAACCTTCCTGTTCATCGGCTGCAACGTGACGCTCGGCTACACCTTCTCGACGATCGCCCGCAACCAGATGCAGGCGATGCAGATGACCTTCTTCTGGTTCCTGCCGTCGATCCTGCTTTCCGGCTTCATGTTCCCGTTTCGCGGCATGCCGGACTGGGCCCAGGTCATCGGCAGCGCCCTGCCGATCACGCATTACATCCGCTCTGTGCGCGGCATCATGCTGAAGGGCAGCGGTCCCACGGATCTCGTCAACGAGGTCTGGCCGCTGATTGCCTTCTGGCTCGCGGTCGGCACGCTGGCGCTGTTCCGCTATCGCAGGACGCTGGACTAAACGGCGGCATGGAAAAGCCGCAGCCATGACAGCTGCGGCCTAGATCCATGGAACCGGCCACGGCCAGATCTCAGGCAGTCTCGCCGGTAATCCGGGTCGCAATCAGGAATCCCAGCTTGCCGACCCCGAGCGAGAGGACGAAGGCGACGGGCCACGCGATGACGAAGGACCCAGCCCATTCGTGCAGCCACTCGGAGGTCAGACCGAGATGGAGGAAGCCGAAAAAGCCCGTCATTATGAAGGCCATCATGCCCGAAATGAAGAACTGCGCGATAACAATGGTCTTGGGATTCAAGTGGGGGCTCCATGCATAAAAATGGGTGGAGCGGACGAAGACATTTCGTTCCACAGCGCCACCCGGATTCCGGATCAAAGGCGCCGTGGGTTCGCTGGGAAGCGACTCAACCGCTTTCGCGGCAGCCGGGATAACCACACCGGCTAACGTTTTTCGACAGGGAAATAGGTAACGGAGCCTGACCTAAATATCAAGATCCCGCGAGGGAATTTTGGAGAGAAAGGCACGTTTCAGACACCGGATTTCGACCGCAAAAGGTTTCTCGAAGCAGATCGATCGATGGAGACTGACTTCCTGCCGCTTCCCGCTTCCCGCTTCCCGCTTCCCCCGCCCATCATCCTGAGGTGCTTCGCGCAGCGAAGCCTCGAAGGAGGGTCCAGCGAAACTCCGGAACCTCCCTGTGCGCGCCGGATCATAGGCTTGCTGCCAACCAGACGGACGACATCTGGACCCTCCTTCGAGGCCCGGCTGCGCCGGGCACCTCAGGATGATGGCCGTGGGTGGGGGTTGATGATGGCTGTGGGGGTTGCAGCAAGCGAGCGGACAGGCGTACCCGCCAACCTACGGGCCGTCATCCCTGCGAAAGCAGGGATCCATACAGCCGCCTTCCGCCGAATGCCGAATGGATCCCTGCTTTCGCAGGGATGACGGCGAGCGTAGGGCGGGCATCCGAATCTCAGGAAAATAGGCGACCGGGCTGCCTCTACGCCGCCAGCTCTTCCGGCTCGCTGCCGGGAGCCAAGCGAACGCGAAGACCATCCAGTTCGTCGGACATCAGCAGCTGGCACGACAGGCGCGAGTTCGACTTGACCGCCATCGCGTCGTCCAGCCGCTCTTCTTCCTCGTCCGTCATCGGGATGAGCCGGTCGACCCAGTCGGCGTCGACATAGACATGGCAGGTCGCGCAGGCGCAGGCGCCGCCGCATTCCGCCTTGATGCCGACGTTCCAGTCGCGGATAACTTCCATCACCCGCCAGCCTTCGAGGGCTTCCAGCTCGTGCTCCTCGCCGGCATGATCGGTGACGAAGATCTTCATGAAACGCGTTCCTTACTCAACAGCCGGTGCCGAAGGCCGGCGCGCCCAGGGGCGGGTTCCGGCCGGCACTTCGCCATGATCGGCGATCGGCTGCAAATACTCGGTCACTTCCGGCCAACGGCCTTCGCGAAGTCCCTTTAGCACAAGCGGGTCCTCGGTCGAGAAGGCGTCGAAGCCGACGCGCTTCAGGAACGGGATCTGGTCGAGGAAAAACGCGCCGACAGCGCGCAGCTCCCCCGTGAAGCCATCCCGGTCGCGCAGCAGACGGCCGATGGAAAAGGCCCGGCCATCGGCAAACTTCGGCAGGTCCGCCGCCACCACCGCGAGACGCGGCAAGTCATCGACGATATCCGACCAGTCCGCGCCCGGCTCGATCACCACGCCAAGCGGCGCGCTGCGAGCCAGCAATTCCGCTCTCTCGGCGCGAAAACGCCCCAGCGTGACGATCACCGCTTCGTCCGCGCCAATCGCCTCGTCGTCTGCGACGCGCCGAAACACGTCCAGGACAAAAGATCCGTTCTTCCAAAGGCTCATGTCAGATGCCGCTTCCGTCGTTCTCAAGACCTAGATGGATGCCGCACTCGGTCTTTTCCAGACCCCGCCAGCGTCCCGCCCGCGCATCCTCGCCGGGCTTTACCTTCGACGTGCAGGGCTGGCAACCGATCGACGGGTAACCCTGCGCCACCAGCGGATGCGGCGGCAGATCGTGCTCGGCCATATAGGCCTTGAGCTCGTCCACGCCCCAGGAGGCCAGCGGATTGACCTTGATCCGCGCGCCGTCCTGTTCGAACGACTGGATCGCCGCGCGCGTCGCCGCCTGGAAACGCTTGCGCCCGGTGAACCAGGCATCAAAACCTTCCATGGCGCGCGCCAGCGGCTCCGTCTTGCGGATATGGCAGCAGGCGTCCGCGTCCGTCATCCACAACGCCTTGTAGGGATCGGCCGCGGCAAGCTTTTCCGCGTCCGGCGCAATGGTGCGCATGTCGGTGAGCTTCAGTTTCTCGGCCAGCGCATCACGATAGGCAAGCGTCTCGGGAAACAGGCGCCGCGTGTCGACGAACACGACCGGCACGTGCCGGTCGATCGAGGCGACCAGATGCAGCAGCACCGCCGATTCCGCGCCGAAGCTGGAAACCAGCGCGATGCGGCCCGGAAAGATCTCGTCGAGCGAGCGCGCGACGAGTTGCTGCGCGGTCAGGCCGGAAAAGCGCGCATTCAGAATGGCCGCTTCCTGCAGCCCCGCGCTTTCATGGTCGAAGCCGAAGGCTACCGGTTCAAGCCGTCCCATAGAGAGCTTCCTTGAAGGGTGCCTGGCCAAGGCGGCGATAGGCGGCAAGGAAGGTCTCGTCGTGGCTTTCGCGCTTGGCGATATAGGTGTCGACCACCGTCTCGATCGCATCGACGATCTCTTCGGTCGAGAAGCCGCGTCCGATGATCTCGCCGATTGACGAATTCTCGTCGCCGGAGCCGCCGAGCGAGATCTGGTAGAATTCCTCGCCCTTCTTCTCGACGCCCAGAATGCCGATATGGCCGACATGGTGGTGGCCGCAGGCATTGATGCAGCCGGAGATCTTGATCTTCAGATCGCCGATGTCGCGCTGGCGTTCCATGTCGCCGAAGCGCTGCGAGATGCGCTGGGCGACCGGGATCGAGCGGGCATTGGCGAGCGCGCAATAATCGAGGCCCGGGCAGGCGATGATGTCGGTGACGAGGCCGGCATTGGCGGTGGCAAGGCCCGCCACGACCAGCTCGTCATAGATCGCCTTCAGGTCGCTCTTGGCGACATGCGGCAGGATCAGGTTCTGCTCATGGCTGACGCGGATCTCATCAAAGGCGAGGCGCTTGGCAAGATCGGCCACGAGGTCCATCTGGTCGGCCGTCGCGTCGCCCGGCGTGCCGCCGATGGGCTTCAGCGAGATCGTCACCGAGACATGGCCGGCGATGCGGTGCGGATGGGTGTTGCGCTCGACCCAGGCGTCGAATTCGGGATCGCGCGCCCGCTCGATCGCCAGCGCCGGGCTCGGCGGCAGCGCCGTCAGTGTGTCGGGAGCGGCGAAATATTCACGGATGCGCTCGACTTCGCCCTGCGGCAGCTTGAGCGCGCCGTGGCGGATGCGCTCCCACTCTTCCTCGACCTGGCGCGCAATCTCGTCGGCGCCGGTCTCGTGGACGAGGATCTTGATACGCGCCTTGTACTTATTATCGCGACGGCCGTTCAGATTGTAGACGCGCAGAATCGCCTCCGAATAGGAGAGCAGGTCCTCTTCCGGCAGGAAGTCGCGGATCTTCTTGGCGACCATCGGCGTGCGGCCCTGGCCACCGCCGATATAGACGGCGAAGCCCAGCCGGCCCTCGGCATCCTTCTTCAGGTGCAGGCCGATGTCATGCACCTGGATCGCAGCGCGGTCGCGCTCGGCGCCGGTGACGGCAACCTTGAACTTGCGCGGCAGGAAGACGAATTCCGGGTGCAGCGACGACCACTGGCGCAGGATCTCGGCATAGGGGCGCGGATCGGCGACCTCGTCCTCGGCGGCGCCGGCGAAATGGTCGGCCGTGACATTGCGGATGCAATTGCCAGACGTCTGGATCGCGTGCATCTCGACCGAGGCAAGCTCGGCCAGCGCATCAGGGATCTCGGAGAGCTTCGGCCAGTTGTACTGGATGTTCTGGCGGGTGGTGAAATGGCCGTAGCCGCGGTCATACTTCCGCGCGACATGCGCCAGCATCCGCATCTGCTCGCTGTTCAGCGTGCCATAGGGCACGGCGACGCGCAGCATGTAGGCGTGCAGCTGCAGATAGACGCCGTTCATCAGCCGGAGCGGCTTGAACTGGTCTTCCGTCAACTCGCCGGAAACGCGCCTACCGACCTGATCGCGGAACTGCGCGACGCGGGCGGTCACGAACTCATGGTCGAACTCGTCGTAGCGATACATCACTCAACCTGCATGCTTCAAAGTGGCGGCGCGTTCGGCGATCTCGGCCTCGCCATAGGTGACGGTCGGACCGCCGGCAGCACGGATGCGCTCGCGCAGGCGTACCGGGACAGGAATGCCCTCGACGACAGTCGTCTCGATCTCGTAGGGGTCGACGACGATGCCGGCCTCGTGCTGGCTCTTGGCGACCGCGAGAGCAGCCTCCAGCTCGGCCTCGGGAATGACGCGGGCCTCGGCGAGCTTGTAGGACCAGCCGCCCTTGGCGGTCAGGAACACGACGAGCCCGTCGCCGAGATGGTTCGCTGTGATGAGCTTGTCGGTCATGGCGCTTTCCAGATGCTTTGCTTCACGCCGCCATCGCCACGAGCGGCAGCGGCGAAACGCCCAATGCGCTCTCGGCGACCACGCGGCCGACGATGATGACGACGGGGCCGTCGAGTTCCGGGCGGTCGGCGATTTGAGCCAGTTCGTCGAGCCGGCCGGCATAGGCACGGCGATCGGCGCGCGAGGCGTTTTCGATGACGGCGATCGGCGTCGACGGCGACAGGCCGTTCTCGATCAGCTTGCCCGCCACCTTGGTGGCGACGCTGCGGCCCATATAGACGGCGACGGTGGCGCCCGAGAGCGCCAGGCCAGCCCAATCCGGCAGCGTATCGCCGCGCATGTCGTGGCCGGTGGCGACCACCAGGCTGGAGGCGACGTCGCGCAGCGTCAGCGGAATTTCGTTCTCGGCGGCGGCAGCGAAGGCGGCGGTGATGCCCGGGACGATATCGAACGGGATACCGGCGGCGCGCAAAGCTGCCATCTCCTCGCCGGCGCGACCGAAGATCAGCGGGTCGCCCGACTTCAGCCGCACGACGCGGCGGCCGTCCGAGGCTTCGCGAACGAGGATGGCGTTGATCTCGTCCTGGCTGGCGGCATGCGCGCCCTTGGCCTTGCCGACATAGATCCTGAGCGCATCGCGGCGGCCCATGGCGACGATCGCGTCCGGCACCAGCTTGTCATAGACGATGACGTCGGCTTCCTGCAGCAGGCGCTGCGCGCGCAGCGTCAGCAGGTCTTCCGCGCCCGGCCCCGCACCGACAAGGCTGACATGGCCGACGCTGGTTGTTTTCGACGTCTCGGCTGCGCGATCAATATCCGCGATCGCATCCGTTGCGCCGTCTTCGATCTGGCCGGCCAGAACCTTGGCAGCGGTCGGACCGGTGAAGAAATGCGCCCAGAAGCGACGGCGCCCCTCGCCTGTGCCGATCTTCGCCGCAACCTGCCCCCGCAGGCGTTCGGCCAGATCGGCGAGATCGCCAAGGCGCGGCGACAGCATCGCCTCGATGCGGGCGCGCACATGCCGCGCCAGAACCGGGGCCGCACCTTCCGTCGAGATGGCAATCGACAGCGGTGCGCGATTGACCAGCGCGGGCGTGTAGAAATCGCAGAGATCGGGGCGATCGACGACATTGACCGGTACGCCGACAGACTTGGCGAGATCGCGCACGGCGCGGTCCGCTTGCAGTTCGCCGGTCGCGGCAAAGACGAGCGCCGCATCGGCGAGATCGGCAGCGACAGGCACCCGGCGCTCCAGCGTTGCGCCAGCGGCTTCGAGATCGCGCTGTGCTTCAGCCTCCAGCTCGACTGCGAAGACGACGAGATCGGCGCTCGTCTCGGAAAGCAGGCGAATCTTGGCCGCCGCTTCGCCACCGCCACCGACGATCACGACCCGACGACCCTCGACCTTGTGAAAGGCGGGAAACGTGCCGAGCTTGCGCTGAACCGAACGATGGATCGGGGCCATCCGTCTCTCCCTGAGCGCGGTCCGAAGAAAGGACCACGCGAAGTCTGGAACGATTGCAGACTTTGTAGAGACTTGCCCGACGGAAGACGACGGCACGCATTCCAATCTCTGGAAGTACGGCGGAAAAACATTCCACTGTTGCCCGTACACACAGCGGTGCGTGCGTATTTCGAGTGGGCCGATTGCAGAACTTCAGATTTCGCGCCCCTTGGCGCGAATGACGTCTTGATCTCGCAACGATGAGATCAAGACGTTGATCACGAATACACGACTTACCTTATCGCCTTTATCGAGACACCGCCTGCGCGCCCCTAGAATACGCCAGCGCCCAGCTCGGCCGGGGCAGCGTTGGCGCGGAACATGGCGAAGAGCTCTCGGCCAATGCCGAACTCGTTGCCGGCAAGATCCACCACCGCAAGCTCGCGTGCCGCGAAAGTCTCGGCGTCGACCAGGACTTCCAGCGTTCCCGCCACCGCATCGACCCGCACGATGTCGCCATCATGCACCTTGCCGATGGCGCCGCCGGCCGCCGCTTCCGGCGTGACGTGGATCGCCGCCGGCACCTTGCCGGATGCGCCCGACATGCGGCCATCGGTGACCAGCGCCACCTTGAGGCCGCGATCCTGCAGCACGGCGAGCGTCGGCGTCAGCTTGTGCAGTTCCGGCATGCCGTTGGCGCGCGGACCCTGGAAGCGGATGACGGCGATGAAATCATGCGTCAGCTCGCCGGCCTTGAACGCGTCGATCAGCGCGTCCTGGGTGTGGAACACCCGAGCCGGCGCTTCGATGACGTGGCGATCCGGCTTCACGGCCGAGACCTTGATGACGGAGCGGCCGAGATTGCCCTCCAGCACCTTGAGGCCGCCCGATGCTTGGAAGGCCTTGGATACCGGAGCCAGCACCTTCTCGTCGAGGCTAACCTTCGCCCCTTCCTGCCACTCGATGACGCCCGCCTCGTTGACCTTCGGCTCGACGGTGTAGCTCGAGAGGCCGGGGCCCCAGACGGTCTTGACGTCTTCGTGCACCAGACCCGCCTGCAACAGCTCGCGGATGAGGAAGCTCATGCCGCCTGCCGCGTGGAAATGGTTCACGTCGGCAAGGCCGTTCGGATAGACGCGCGTCAGCAGCGGCACGACGTCGGAAAGGTCGGAGAAGTCGTCCCAGGTCAGCTGGATGCCGGCAGCCTTGGCCATGGCGACGAGGTGCATGGTGTGGTTGGTCGAGCCGCCGGTGGCGTTGAGGCCGACGACGCCGTTCACAACCGCCTTCTCGTCGATGATCTCGCCGATCGGCGTGAACTCGTTGCCGAGCGCGGTGATCGCCAGCGCGCGCTTGGCGGCGGCCTTGGTCAGCGCGTCGCGCAGCGGGGTGTTCGGATTGACGAAGGACGAGCCCGGCAGATGCAGGCCCATGATCTCCATCAGCATCTGGTTGGTATTGGCAGTGCCGTAGAAGGTGCAGGTGCCGGGGCCATGATAGGAAGCGCTCTCGGCTTCGAGCAGGTCGGCGCGGGTCGCCTTGCCTTCGGCATAAAGCTGGCGGATGCGGGCCTTTTCGCTGTTCGGCAGGCCAGAGGTCATCGGTCCGGCCGGAATGAACACCGCCGGCAGGTGGCCGAAGGTCAGCGCCGCGATCAGCAGGCCGGGAACAATCTTGTCGCAAATGCCGAGATAGACGGCGGCGTCATAGGTGTTGTGCGACAGGCCGATCGCCGCCGACATGGCGATGGCGTCGCGCGAAAACAGCGACAGCTCCATGCCGGTCTGGCCCTGGGTGACGCCGTCGCACATGGCCGGGACGCCGCCGGCAACCTGCGCCACGCCGCCGACTTCGCGGGCCGCCTGGCGGATCAGCTCGGGATAGGTCTCGTAAGGCTGATGCGCCGAGAGCATGTCGTTGTAGGACGTGATGATGCCCAGATTGGGCGAGACGTCGCCCTTCAGCACAGCCTTGTCGGACGGGCCGCAGGCGGCGAAGCCGTGAGCCTGGTTACCGCAGGCGAGCGCCGCACGACGCGGTCCGGCTTCCTTGGCGGCGGCCAGGCGATCGAGATAAAGCCCGCGCGTCTGTTCGCTGCGAGCCCGGATCCGATCGGTCACTTCGAGGACCTTGGGGTGAATGGTCATGATGTGGTGTCTCCTGGACGTCCGAACGGGCGAGAAGCAGGGTGGCGCCTGCTCACTCCAAACCCCTCAACGGAACCCCTCCGGGAGCGGGAGAGGGATTCCCGCTCGGTCGATTTTTTTGAGTATGGGCCGCTCGCCGGTTTTGGAGGCGAGCGGCGCGATCCTCAGGCGCCTTCTTCGTGCCAGGTGCGCCCGTCGCGCTCGATCAAGGCGATCGACGAGGACGGTCCCCATGTTCCGGCCGTATAGGCCTTCGGCGCCTCGCGCGAATTGGCCCAGCCGTCGAGGATCGGGTCGATCCACTTCCACGCCGCCTCGACTTCGTCGCGCCGCATGAACAGCGTGGCGTTGCCGCGGATGACGTCCATGATCAGCCGCTCATAGGCTTCGGGGCTGCGGATCTTGAAGGTCTCGGCGAAGCTCATGTCGAGCGGAACATGGCGAAGGCGCATGCCGCCCGGGCCCGGATCCTTGATCATCAGCCAGAGACGCACGCCCTCGTCGGGCTGCAACCGCATGATCAGCTGGTTGGAAGCGAGCTGGCCGGCGGCGCCTTCGAAGATCGAATGCGGGATCGACTTGAAGTTGACGACGATCTCGGAAAGGCGCGACGGCAGGCGCTTGCCGGTGCGGATATAGAACGGGACGCCAGCCCAGCGCCAGTTCTCGATCTCCGCCTTCACCGCGACGAATGTCTCGGTGTTGGATCCATCATTGCCGAGTTCTTCCAGATAACCCGGAACCGGGCCGCCTGCCGAAGCGCCGGCCTTGTACTGGCCGCGCACGGTGACGGTCTCGACATCGCCATCGACGATCGGCTTGAGCGCGCGCAGCACCTTCAGCTTCTCGTCGCGCAGCGCGTCGGCGTCGAAGCGGCTGGGCGGCTCCATGGCCACGAGGCAGACGAGCTGAAGGATGTGGTTCTGCACCATGTCGCGCAGCGCGCCGGCAGTGTCGTAATAGCCGGCACGACCTTCGACGCCGAGGCTCTCGGCGACGGTGATCTGCACGTGGTCGATGTGGTTGGCGTTCCAGAGCGGCTCGAACAGAGCGTTGGCGAAGCGGAGCGCCATCAGGTTCTGCACCGTCTCCTTACCGAGGTAATGGTCGATGCGGTAGATCTGGCTCTCCTTGAACACCTTGCCGATCGAGTCGTTCAACTCGTTGGCGGAGGCAAGGCTCTTGCCGATCGGCTTCTCGATGATGACGCGGGTCTTCGGCGTCACGAGGTGATGCGCACCGAGGCCTTCGCAGATGATGCCGAACAGATCCGGCGCCACGGCGAGATAGAAGGCGCGGATACGATCCTTGCCGCCTTCCAGCGCCTTGGCGAGATCGGGCCAGCCGGCCTTTTCCGCGGTGGCGTCGACGGAGACATAGGTGATGCGCTTCAGGAACGAGGCGACCTGCTCCGGCTCACGCTCCTCGACCGGCACGAACTTCTCCAGCGCCGCTTCGGTCAGCTTCCGGTATTCGTCGTCGCTCATCGGTCGGCGCGAAACGCCGATGATGCGCGCGACGGAAGGAATCTGCTCGTCACGATGGCGGTGGTAGAGCGCCGGCATAAGCTTGCGATAAGCGAGATCGCCGGTAGCGCCGAAGACGACGAGATCGAAGGGGTCGACGGCGATGATACGACTGGTCATGAAATCCCTCTTTCCGGTGTCAGCCGGACCTCAACTGGTCTGCCCTGTGTCCTAATCAATTCCGCTACATAAGTTGAGGGAAAAAATTAGAGCATCGAAATAAAAACTTTGCGACAAGATTCGCGTGTGGTGGTGTTCGCGCCACGCTATGCGATTTCAGTGAGTTGGACGAGGCCCGCTCCGGCGGGGTAAAGGGGAAATGTCGATGGCGGATCCGGTTTGCGTTGTGCCCGCGGGCGATCGTTGCGGCGAAGGTGTGGTGTGGAGCGCCGCCGAACAGGTTGTGTATTGGACCGATATCAATCGTTTCCTCGTTCATCGCTACGATCCTGCGACCAAAACGACGCAGAATTGGCTGTTCGACGAGCCCGTCACCACCATCGGCCTGACCGACCGGGCGGATACGCTGATTCTCGCGCTCGGCTCGAAGGTAATTCTCTGGCAGCCCGCCAATGACGCGCGCGCCGACTTCGCCTTTCCGGAGAAAAACACACCGAAAGCACGGCTGAATGACGGCAGGCCGGATCCGTTCGGCAATCTCGTCGTCGGCTCGATGTTCAACAATGTCGCGCCGGATGGTTCGGGCGTCGACATCACCGGCCCGGCGCTGGGCGGCCTCTACCGCGTGACCAAGGATGGCGCCAGCGAAACGATCCAGTCGGATATCGGCATTTCCAACACCATGTGCTGGGACTTGTCACGCAACCGCTTCTACACCGGCGACACCATGAAGAACGAGCTTTGGTCGTTCGACTATGACCCGGCGACGGGCGCGGTTTCCGGTGAGACCGTCTGGTTTTCGGGTTTTGAGCGCGGCTCGCCCGACGGTTCGCAGATCGACAGCGAAGGCTATGTCTGGAACTGCCGCTATCATGGCGGCTGCATCGTCCGCATCTCGCCCGAGGGCAAGGTCGACCGCGTTCTCGACATGCCGGTCTCCAACATCACCAACTGCACCTTTGGCGGCGCGGATTTGAAGACGCTCTACATCACCACCGCCCAGGGCGGCGACGGCCCGCTCGAGCGCCTGGCCGGCGGCCTGTTCGCCGTCGAGCTCGACGTCGCGGGCGTGGCGGAAAACGTGTTCAAGATCGACGGCTGAAGACGGAATTTCCGGGGCGCAGCCCGCGCCCCGGATATTTCCAGCCTATCGGAGAGCGACGAATGCCGATCGTCGACATCGACCATGTACAACTCGCCATGCCGGCGGGTTGCGAGAACGCGGCGCGCGGCTTTTATGGCGACCTGCTCGGCCTGGCCGAGCTTGCCAAGCCGGCCAATCTGGCCCGGCGCGGCGGCGTCTGGTTCCAGGCAGGGTCGCGCCAGCTTCATCTCGGCGTCGAGGCGGACTTCCGTCCGGCGAAAAAGGCGCATCCGGCCTTTCTCGTCCACGACCTCGCCGAACTCCGCCAACGCCTGCTCGCGAATGGCCACGCACTCCAGGATGACGAGCCGCTCGCCGGCTACGACCGCTTCTATGCCAGCGACCCGTTCGGCAACCGGCTGGAATTCCTAGAACCGAAGGATGGTCCCGGCATCGCAACGAAATAATCTCTGTTTCGATAGGGCAATCCATGCTGCCAGGCGTCGATTGCGGGCAAATTGCCGCTACGGAAGCCTCATGGTAAGAAACTCCCCTTTTGGGAGGACTTCATGGCTCGACCCATTTCGCGTTTCTTGCAGGTCTTCGCTTCGGCGGCCTTCGCCGTCATCCTCGGTTTCGGCCTCTTGCCCGTGATGGCGCAAACGCCGAGCAAGGCGCAGCAATCCGCGATCCGATCCGCCTGCCCCACCGATTATCGCACCTACTGCGCCAGCGTACCGCCCGGCGGCATGCCCGCGCTGAATTGCCTGCAACAGAACGTCGCCAAGCTGTCGGACGCCTGCCGTACGGCGGTGCAGGCGGTTGGCGGCAGCGCCGCGGCACCAGCCACGCAACCGGCAGACGCGACGGCACCGGCCGGAGACGCCACAAAGCCGGCCGCAAAGACCACCGGCGCCGCACCTGCCACCAAAGCGCCTGCGGCAGCCGCCAAGACACCACCGGCCGCTGCAGCGGCAACGCCGCCGGCCGTCAATCTGGCTCCACGCCAGGAGGCGGCATTGATCCGCCAATCCTGCAGCCGGGACTTTCGCACTCATTGCCGTGGCGTTCCGATTGGTGGCGGTAACGTCATCGCCTGCCTGAAGGCAAACGCCGCCTCGCTCTCACCCCGCTGCCAAAGCGCCCTCGCCCCGTTCGCACAATGATCCGGCGCGGCTAGAAGCCGACCGGACCAGACCGTGCTCCTGTCGCCCGCCTTGCGTACAAAGCCTTGCGCTTGTCCAGATCCGGACTATATTGTCCTTAACTGGATAAGGAGCTTGTCATGACCCGCCTCGCGCGAACGTCGAACGCCCTGACTCAGCCCGCGCCGATGGTGGCGGATCGCTACAGCGCGGCTGCCCGCCGCCGGATGAGCGGCCCCGGGTTGCGAACCTTCAGCGCCATCGCCGACACATGGGGCCTGACCGAGGCCGAGCGGATGCGCGTGCTCGGCCAGCCCGGACGCTCGACCTATTTTGGTTGGCTCGCCAAAACGCGGGCTGGTGTCGACCTCACCCTGCCCGTCGATACGCTGCTTCGCATCTCGGCCATCCTCGGCATCTACAAGGCGCTGAAAATCGTCTTCCAAAGTGACGTTGAGGCTAACAGATGGTTAACAGCCGGTAACAGCGGACCGCTGTTCGGCGGCCAGTCGCCGCTGGCGCTGATCACGGCCGGAACGCAGGACGGGCTGATGCTGGTGCGCCGCCATCTCGACGCCTGGCGCGGTGGGTTGTTCTCCGCTCCCCTGCCCGGTTTCGATGATATCGACCCGATCGAGACGAGCGACATCGTCTGGGCATGACGTCATCCGAATTCCCGCAGGTTGCGATCGACCAGCCGACGCATCGGCTGATTCCCTCGCGTTTTCCGCCCGTCGCCGCCTTCGAGGACGTCGCATCGGCCGACGACCTCGCGGATGTGATGGAACTGGAAGGCTGGACCAATGACCGGCTGGTGGCCGAGCGCGCCGCCCGCCTGCCGCGATCCGAATGGGCCTATGGCCGACCGAACGCCAGCGTCATCATGGCGTCCTTCCTGCACACGCCGCCATCGGGCCTGCGCTTTTCCGGCGGGGCGCTCGGGGCGTGGTATGGCGCGTTAGCGGTCGAGACCTGTATCGCCGAAGTGGCCCATCATCTGCGACGCGAGATGCTGCGTAGCGGCGCGGAGCGTTTCGTCACCACCTATCGCGCTTATACCGCCCGCATCGACGGCGCCTATTGCGACATCCGAAACCGGCAGAACGAGCGGCCGCACCTCTATTCACGCAGCGACTATGCCAGCGCGCAGGCATTTGGCGAGGCGATCCGGGCCGAGGGGGGCGATGGCGTCCTGTTCGACAGCCTGCGCCATCGCGGCGGTACCAATCTCTGCGCCTATCGACCCAGCAAGGTGCAGGACGTCACCCAGGCCGGCCATATCGAACTGACCCTGCGCACGGAAGGCAAGATTGTCGCCCGGCGGCTTGCCTAGAGCGTCTACTAGCCGGGGAACATGTCGAAGTAGGGCTTCGCCTCTTCCAGCACGCGGGCGTAGGAGGGCCTGTCCAGCAGCCGGCCGAAATAGCCGGCAAGGGCTGGATGTGTCTCGCCGAAGGGCTGCACCTTGTCGGCATAGAAGAGAGCCGGCGCGGCGGCGCAATCGGCGAGGGAAAAGTCCTCGCCCATCGCCCAGAAACGCTGGTCCATCTGCTTTTCGAGGATGTCGTAAGATGTGAGCAACGTCGTTCTCGCCGCCTCGACGCCGAACGGATCCTTGCTTGCGTCCGGGCGCAATCGGTCGACGACAATCTTCTGCATCGGCTCATGCACGTAGAGATCATAGAAGCGGTCGGTGAGCCGGGTCTGCCAGGCGCGTTCCGGATCTTCCGGGATGAATTTCGTCGGCCCCGGGTAATAGGTCGCGAGGTATTCGATGATGATGGTCGCCTCGGGCACCGTCTGGCCGCGGACCTGGTCCAGCAGCACCGGCATCTTGCCGATCGGCCAGAGCGCGTTGAATTCCGCCCGAACCGTCGGGTCGCCGAGATCGAGGAAATGGGTCTTGAAAGGCGTATCGTTCTCGTAGAACGCGATCAGCGCCTTGTGGCAGTAGGACGCGAGCGGATGCATGTAGAGCGTAAGCGTCATGGCAACCTCGCTATCTCGTTACTCCCGTCGACCGACCGGCAGGCCGATCGACGGGCCATAGAATTGGCATGCGTTGGCGCGCCGATCAGGTCCGCCGATAGGCAACGCCCTTTTCGTCAAACACCTGCAGATGCTTCAGCGGCGAGGTCAGCGCGATCGTCTCGCCCTTGGTGAAGGGAATGTCGTTTTCGAGCTTGGCGACGATCGGCTCTTCAGTGCCGATATCGACATAGATCAGCGTCACTTCGCCAAGCTGCTCGACGATATCGATGGTGCCACGGAAGATGGCGTCATCGCCGGTGGTGATCTGAAGATCTTCGGGGCGGACGCCGAAGGTTCCCTTCGCGCCGGCTGCACTTTCCGGGATCGAGGCTTGAATCCGGATCGAGCCGCAGCCATTCGGGCGAATGGTCGGATTGGCGCCGCCGGATTCGATCACGCAGGGGATGGTGTTCATCGACGGCGAACCGAGGAACTTGGCCACGAACAGATTGTCGGGATGGTGGTAGAGCTCCATCGGTGCGCCGACCTGCTCGACCCGACCGCCGTTCAGCACGACGATGCGGTCGGCCAGCGTCATCGCCTCGACCTGGTCGTGCGTGACATAGATCATCGTCACGCCGGCCATGCGCTCATGCAACTTGTTGATCTCGATGCGGGTCTGCACGCGCAGCGCCGCATCGAGGTTGGACAGCGGCTCGTCGAACAGGAACACTTTTGGGTCGCGCACGATGGCGCGGCCGATGGCGACGCGCTGGCGCTGGCCGCCGGAAAGCTGCTTCGGCAGGCGGTCGAGATAGGGCGTGATCTGCAGGACATTGGCCGCCTCGCGCACGCGGCGATCGATCTCTTCCTTGCCACCGCCGCCGATCTTCATGCCGAAGGCCATGTTGTCGTAGACGGTCATATGCGGATAGAGCGCGTAGCTCTGGAACACCATGGCAATGCCGCGCTTAGACGGCGCCAGCTGGTTCACCACCTTGCCGTCGATCTGCAGCGTGCCGGAGGTGATGTCCTCGAGCCCTGCGATCAGGCGCAAAAGCGTGGACTTGCCGCAGCCGGACGGACCGACGAAGACGACGAACTCACCCGACTTGATGTCGAGATCGATGCCATGCAGCACCTTCACGGTGCCGTAGGCCTTCCGGATATCGCGTAGCAGCAAGCCAGCCATATGGTTTCCTTCCCGTGCCCGTTTCTTGTTTCAGGCGATCTTGCCGAAGAATGCGTCGCGTCCGCCGAGGCTGACGGTCCGACCCGCCGCGTCGAGCCCGGCCTTGAAGCCATGCCCGTCGAGCGCCGTGAGTTTCATGCCAGCCGGCACCGCGAAGCTGGCGCCGGAACTGCCGAGATTGAAAACGCAAAGGATTTTCTCGCCGCCGTCTTCGCGCACGAAGGCCAGCACATCGCCAGGCGCATCGACAAATTCAATCGAACCATCGCGCAACGCCGGATGGGCGCGTCGGAAGGCGATCATCTGGCGGTATTGAGCCAGGACCGACGACCGGTCCGACGTCTCGCGATTGACGGCCTTGGCAATGTGTTCCGGCGGTACCGGCAACCACGGCTTGGCCGACGAGAAACCGGCATAGGCGCCGTTCGATTCCCAGACCATCGGCGTGCGACAGCCGTCGCGACCCTTATATTCCGGCCAGAAGCGAATGCCGTAGGGATCCTGCAGATCCTCATAGGCGACGTCGGCCTCGGTCAATCCCAGTTCTTCGCCCTGATAGAGGCAGACCGAGCCGCGCAGCGAAAGCAGGATGCCGGCGGCGATCTTCGCGACCCCGTCAAAGTCGCCATCGCTGGTCCAGCGCGAGACATGGCGCACGACATCGTGGTTGGAAAACGCCCAGCATGGCCAGCCATCGCCAACGATTGCCTCGAACGCCTTCACCCGCTGGACGAAATGCGCCTTCGAGAAGATCGGGCTGAGGAAGTCGAAAGTGTAGGACATGTGCAGCTTGTCGCCGCCGGACGTATAGGCCGCCATCGTCTTCAGCGAGCGCGGACCGTCGCCGATCTCACCGACGGTCGTCTTGGCCGGATAGCGGTCGAGCAACGCGCGCAGGCGCTTCAGGAATTCTAGGTTTTCCGGCTGGCTCTTGTCGTGGATATGGTCCTGCCAGTTATACGGATTGACGGCCGGCGCCTCGGGCGAACTGCGGTCTTCCAGCGAAGCGGGCGGATTGTTCTCCAGCCCCTGCGAGTGGACATAGAAGTTCACGGTATCGAGCCGGAAACCGTCAACGCCGCGCTTCAGCCAGAACTCGACCGAGTCGAGCAACGCGTCCTGCGCCGCCTGCGAGTGGAAGTTGATGTCCGGCTGCGAGGTCAGGAAGTTGTGCAGGAAATACTGGCAGCGGGTGGTGTCCCATTCCCAGGCCGAACCGCCGAAGATCGACAGCCAGTTGTTGGGCGGCGTGCCGTCCGGCTTGGCATCGGCCCAGACATACCAGTCCGCCTTGGCATTGGTCTTGGAAGAGCGGCTTTCCTTGAACCAGGCGTGCTGGTCGGAGGTGTGCGACAGCACCTGGTCGATCGTGACCTTGATGTTGCGCGCGTGCGCTTCGGCGATCAGGTGGTCGAAATCCGCAAGCGTGCCGAACAGCGGGTCGACGGCGCAATAGTCCGAGACGTCGTAGCCAAAGTCCTTCATCGGCGACTGGAAGAAAGGCGAAATCCATATCGCATCGACGTCGAGCGAGGCGATGTGGTCGAGCCGACCGGCAATGCCCTTCAGGTCGCCAACGCCGTCGCCGTCCGTGTCCTGGAACGAGCGCGGATAGATCTGGTAGATCACCGCGCCGCGCCACCAGTCTGCATCGGCGGCGTGCGAGGCGATCCCGCCGCCGGAAACAACTTCACTCATCCATCAGCCCTTTACGCCGCCGGCGGTCAGGCCGGAAATGATCTTGCGTTGGAAGATGAGGACCAGCACGACCAGCGGCACGGTGACGATCACCGACGCGGCCATGATGTTGCCCCAGGGGATTTCATACTGGCTGCTACCCGAGAGCAGCGCGATCGCCACCGGCACCGTGCGGGTGGCGTTGGACGAGGTGAAGGTCAGAGCGAACAGGAACTCGTTCCAGGCGGCGATGAAGGCGAGCAGGCCCGTCGTCACCAGCGCCGGCCACATCAGCGGCATGAACACCTTGGTGATGATGATCCACGGCGAGGCGCCGTCGACGATCGCCGCTTCCTCGATCTCGATCGGCAGGTCGCGCATGAAGGTGGTCAGCACCCAGACGGTGAACGGCAGGGTGAAGATCATGTAGGCGAAGATCAGCGCCAGCGGCGTGTTGAAGATGCCGAAGAAGCGGATGATCTCGAACAGGCCAGCCAGCACCGCGATCTGCGGGAACATAGACACCGACAGGATGGTGAAGAGCAGCAGCGAGCGACCGCGGAAGCGGACGCGGGCGAGTGCGAAAGAGGCCGTGATCGCCAGCAGTAGCGAGATCGCCACCACCACGGTCGACACCAGCAGCGAGTTGCCGAGATTGCGGACGAAGCTGCCCGTGGTCAGCACGGAGATGTAGTTGTCGAGGGCGAAGGTCCTCGGCCAGTAGTCGACGCGGAACAGATCCGTGCCGGATTTGAACGAAGTCAGGATCGCGTAATAGAACGGAAACAGCGAGATGAAGACGATCCCGATGACGAGGCCGTAGAAGGCGACGCGCTTGGCAAGGGTCCAGAGCATTATCGGCCTCCGTCGAAATTGACGCGTCCGACGACGATGTAGACCACCGTGATGACCGCCAGGATCAGGAACAGGAAGGTCGCGGCGGCTGAGCCGTAAGCGAACTTGTCGAAATCGAACAGGTTCTCGCGGGCGTAGACCGACATGGTCTTGGTCTGCGAATTGTTCGGCGTCAGCACGTAGATCAGGTCGAAGATGCGCAGCGCATCGAGCATGCGGAAGATCACCGCGACCATCAGGGCCGGGCGGATCAACGGCAGCGTCACCTTGAAGAAGACCTTGACCGGATGGACGCCGTCGATCTTGGCGGCCTCGTAGATGTCACCCGGCACCATCTGCAGGCCGGCGAGGATCAGCAGCGCCATGAACGGCGTCGTCTTCCAGATGTCGACGATCAGCACCGCGAACATCGCCGTGTCCGGATTGGCGGTCCAGGCGATCTTGCTGGAGATGATGCCGAGATTCATCAGGATGTCGTTGATGATGCCGAACTGGTCGTTCAGCATCCAGCCCCACATCTTGGCGGAGACGACGGTCGGGATCGCCCAGGGGACGAGGATGGCGGCGCGGACAATGCCACGGCCCTTGAATTCAGCGTTGAGCACCAGCGCTACGATGATGCCGAAGATCGTCTCCAGCGTCACCGAGACGATGGTGAATTTGACGGTGTTCCAGACGGCGCGCCACCAGATCGGGTCGGCGAGCAGGCCGTCATACAGGACCTTGCCGCTCTTCAGCGTGGTGATGGACAGATAATTCTCGAAGCCGATCCACTGCGCCGCATCGATGTTGGCGAGCGAGGCGTCGGTGAACGAGAAATAGATGCTTCGCACCAGCGGCCAGCCGGCGACGAGAGCGAGGACGATCAGCATCGGGGCGAGGAAAATCCAGGCCGAACGCACCCGCTGGCGCATCAGGTCGGAGCGCATGCCTGCGATGGGCACGGCAATTGTCTCGGCTACCGCCATGTTCTCGGCTCTCGCTGTTTGGACCAATGGCTCGGCATTGAACGGGAAAGGCGTGGCGAAACCTTACGGTATCCGCCACGCGGAACGGGTCAATGGGCGATGCCGGCGGTCAGGCTTGGGAACGCCGGCATGGCTTGCGTCTGGCTTTACCAGCCGGCGCCCTTGAGCTTGGTCAGCTTGGCCTCGAGCATTTCGAGGTTATCGGCTGCCGAGCCGTTGCCGCTGAGCGTGTCGTGGGTCGCGGTCCAGAAGTTGGACGACACTTCGTTGTACTTGACCTTGGCCGGAGCCGAAGGACGCGGCACGGCATTCTGGAAGACTTCCTTCCAGCGCGGGATGATCGGCTGATCCTTGGCGATGTCGGCATCGTCATAGAGAGCCTGGATCGTCGGCAGGTTCGAAGCCTTGAGAGCCTTGAGCTTCTGCATTTCCGGCGAAGCGACGAACTTGACCAGTTCGATCGCTTCCTTCGGGCTCTTGCTGTACTTCGAGACGGCCAGGTTCCAGCCGCCCAGCGTTGCGGCGGACTTGGCGCCCTCACCGGAGCCTGCCGGCAGCGGGACGACGTCGAACTTGCCCTTCACGGCCGAGTCGGCGCCATTGCCGAGACCGAAGGCATACGGCCAGTTGCGCATGAACACGGCATTGCCGGTCTGCCAGACGCCGCGGGCTTCTTCTTCCTGGTAGGCGAGCACGCCGGGCGGCGAAATGGTGTTGACCCAGCCCTTGGCGCGATCGAGCGCAGCGGCTGCCTGCGGGTTGTTGATTGAGATCGAACCATCGGCCTCGATGATCTGGCCGCCGCCATTCGACTTGACCCATTCGAGCGCGTTGCAGGTCAGGCCTTCATAGGAATTGCCCTGCCAGACGAAGCCCCAGATATCCTTGGAGCCGGCTTCGCGCTCTTTGTCCTGGACTTCCTTCGCGGTTACGGCGAGTTCGTCCCAGGTCTTCGGCGGCTGCTTGCCGTACTTCTCGAGCAGGTCCTTGCGATAGTAGAGCGCCGGCGCATCGGTGAAGATCGGCAGCGCGACGAGCTTGCCGTTCACGGTCTGCGATTCGATGATCGACGGGAAATGCGCGCCGACGACATCCTTGGTGGCGTCCGTCAGGTCGAGCAACTGCTCGGAGAGCTGCGGCGCCCAGATGACGTCGGTCTGGTAAACGTCGATATCCGAATTACCGGCCGCGAGCCAAAGCTTGTACTGACCGAACTGATCGCTGGTCGACGACGGCATCGGCACGATCGTGACCTTGTTGCCGGTGTTCTTCTCGAAGATGTCGAGCTGCTCACGCAGCACGGCGAGACCGTTGCCCGTATCGCCGGACACGATCGACAGATTGGCGGCATTGGCGGCGCTGCCCATAAGGACGACGCCGGCCCCGAAAGCCATAAGCGCAGTGCGCAACTTCATTGCGAGAACCCTCCCTGAGAAATATCGCGTGACAGGAGCCTCGAAGCTACTGCGACCACTGGGTGCCGTGCACCGCGGAAGCCCGCCTCTCCTCCCCCTAAGCACTCCCGACAAAGGTGGATCCCCTTCACCGGCCTCAAAGCGCTTTGAAGGCGATCAAACCGGCAACGCCCCTCGCTGTCAACCCCGACGCCGATCCGTGTGACTGTGCGTTGCAGCATGATTTATTGTAAATTCATATGACAAAACATAATACTTACTTGATTCATTGACGATTTCTGAGGCTATTGCCGGTGACGCACTGCAGCAGACATCTCAGATCTCCGGCCGCTATCGAAAGCTCACTTGCGCGCCGGTTTGAAAGCGCTTTGAATGTTTCCGGGGAGGACACATTTCCAATGAGACTGAAGGAACTGGCGCTGCATCTCGGCCTGTCGCAGACGACGGTGAGCCGCGCGCTGAACGGCTATCCCGAGGTCAATGCGGAAACGCGGCGCCGTGTGCTGGATGCCGCGCGCCACTACGACTATCGCCCCAATGCCAGCGCCCGTCGCCTTGCCACAGGGCGCTCCAACGCCATCGGCATCGTGCTGCCTACCGACCGCAACATGCTGCTCGATCCCCACTATGTCGAGTTCCAGGCAGGCCTCGGGGAGCGGCTGATGAAGGACGAGATCGACATCGTGCTGTCGCCGTCGCGCGCCGGTGACGAGCTGGCGACCTACCGGCGCATGGCGATCAGTTCGCGCGTCGACGCCGTCATCCTGTCGAGCCCGACCTTCAACGATCCGCGCATCGCACTTCTGACCGAGCTTGGCCTGCCCTTCGTCGTGCATGGCCGTTCGGAATGCCCGATCCCGCACGCCTGGCTCGACATCGACAATGAGGGCGCATTCCGACATGCGACCAAACATCTGCTCGATCTCGGTCATCGCCGCATCGGCCTTATCAATGGCGAGACGCGCCAGACCTTTGCCGTCGACCGTGAGCGCGGGCTTCGCCAGGCGCTGGCCGACCATGGCGTCGCCGTCAATGAGAGCCTGATCGCCGAGGGCATCATGACGGACGAGACCGGCTACCGGATCACCGCCCGCTTCCTGGCCCAGAGCCCGCGCCCGACCGCGCTGCTCGTGTCGTCGATGATGATGTCGCTCGGCGCGCTGCGGGCCATCCGCTCGGCCGGCCTCGAGCTTGGCCGCGACATCTCGATGATCGCCCATGATGACGTCATCCCCTTCCTCAATCCGGACGCCATGGTGCCGACCATGTCGACGACGCGCTCGTCGATCCGCGCCGCGGGCACGCGGGTGGCTGAACTTCTGATGGAAATCATCGCCGAAGGCCGCGCCCCCACCAGCATCCACGAACTCTGGCCGGTGGATCTTGTCGTTCGCGCCTCGACAGGACCCGCGCCACGGGATTGACCGCGCCTCCCGTTCAGGACGAAATCCGGACAGAGTGATTTGCTTCAAAAGGAGTGGAACGCGATGCGCCTGATTCTGGCCGGCCTGCTGTTCTTGGCGGGAGGCGCTCTATTCTCCCCAGCCCTGGCGCAGGACAACGCCGTCGATCCGATCGACGCCACCCTTTCCCAATGCCTCGAAAAGCCGGCGGCGGACAGCACGACCGGCATGGTCGCCTGCTTCAACGCCGCGCGCGATGCGTGGGAGAAAGAGGTGGTCCGCGCCTATTCCAACCTGTCCGCGACACTCGACGCCCGTTCGCGCGGGATCTTGCGGGGCACGCAGAAACAGTGGGAGGCCTATAAGGCCGCCGAGCAACGCTTCCAGCAGGCACGTTGGGCCCGCGACCGCGGGACGATGATCGCGGTGACGCTCGCTTCGCAAAACGCCGACCTCTTCAAGAACCGTGCCTTGACGCTGCGAGGCTATAAGGCCGAGTGAGACGTCGCCGCTGTCAGCTTGACACCGAGGCTCGATAGTCGAACAACCGTTCCATATTTTTCCAGATTTAGAACTTACGGACCGAATGATGCCCGCCGATCGCTTTGCCAACGCAACCCTCATCGCCGTCGACTGGGGCACGACCCGCTGCCGCGCCATGCTGCTGGATCGTGAGGGCGCCATCCTCGCGGAGGCAGATAGCGCAGACGGAATCGGCGCGCTCGGCGGTGTCGGGCATGAGGATGCCTTCCACGCGCTCGTGGCGAATTGGCCAAAAGTTCCCGCGATCATGGCGGGCATGGTCGGCAGCCGGCAGGGTTGGCACGAAGCCGCCTACATCCCCGTACCCACCTCGCCGGACGCGCTGGCCGGAGGCTTGCTGACGTTCCAGACCGCCGACCATCGCCAGATGGCGATCGTGCCGGGGCTGGTGCTGCGTTCGGAAGCGCGCGACGGCGACGTCATCCGCGGCGAAGAAACCCAGCTTGTCGGCCTGATGGAGGAGGAGCCCGATTTCGACGGCATCGCCATCCTGCCCGGCACCCATTCCAAATGGGCGGCGATCTCGAAGGGTGAGATCACGACCTTCCAGACCTTCCTGACCGGCGAGATGTTCGATCTCCTGGCGCGGAAGTCATTCCTGCGCCATTCGGTGGCGGAAGATGCCGACGATATCGCCGGCTCGCCGCATTTCGCCCTCGCGGTGAAGCGCAGCGTCGAAGAGGGCCTTCCCTTCCTCGGCGCGATCTTCTCCGTCCGCGTCCGCCAGTTGCTGGACGGCGTCTCCGGCGATGACAATCTCGCCTATCTATCGGGCCTCGTGATCGGCGGCGAAATTGCCGCCGCCCGCCAGATGGGCCTGCTCGATGCCGACCGCCCCATTCGCATCGTCGGCTCGCGAACACTCGCGCGCTCCTATCATGCCGCCTTCCAGGTCGCCGGCCATCCGGCCGAGACGCGGGACGGCTCCGCCCTCGTCCGCCGTGGTCTTGTACGACTTGCCCGCGCCAACGGCCTTCTTTGAGATTGAAACGATGACCCATCCCCTGTTCGGTTCACATATCCCCATCGTCGCCATCCTTCGCGGCATCACCCCTGCCGAGGCCGACGACGTCTTCGACGCGTTGATCGAAGCCGGCATCACGCTGATCGAGGTTCCGCTCAATTCGCCTGAACCGTTCGTCTCGATCGAAAAGATGATCAAGCGCTCGGCCGGCCGCGCCAAGATCGGCGCTGGCACGGTGCTGACCGAAGACCATGTCCAGGCGGTCAAGGATGTCGGCGGCGAACTGATCGTCTCACCGAACGCGGATCCGGCTGTCATCCGCAAGACCAAGGCGCTCGGCATGGAATCCTATCCCGGCGTCTTCACGCCGACCGAGGCTTTCGCGGCGCTCGCGGCTGGTGCCGACGCGCTGAAATTCTTCCCCGCGGAATTGATCGGCACGTCGGGCATCAAGGCGATGAAGGCCGTGTTGCCGAAGCATGTGCCGGTGCTCGCCGTCGGCGGCGCCAATGAAACCAATTTCGGCGACTACATCCAGGCCGGCTGCGCCGGCTTCGGCATCGGCTCCAACATCTACAAGCCCGGCATGACGGCGGCCGATGTCGGCGAGCGCGCGCGCAAGCTGGTGGCGGCATTCAAGGCCGCAACTGGCGCTGCGTAAGCTCAGTTTTACATTGGTCTAATAAGAAAACATATTTGTTTTCAATGACTTGATTCGATCCTATACCGCCCGGCAGTCATTGCCGGGCGTTTTGTTTCAAAGCCCGGTGCAGTTTGGAACCGGGACCTGCCATCATGCGATCCTCCGTGATCACAGCGCTTCTGTGCGCTGCTTCGACACTCGCCATAACCACCTCCGCCAAGGCCGATGCCATCGGACCGACGGTCGAGATCACGCTGGGAGGCGGCCAGGAAAACGGCGCCATCGGTGGCTTCGATATCTTCCTGCCATTCGGGTTTGGCGATCGTTCGATTGGTTTCGGCGACCTGCGCGGCCACATGAACAACGACCAGATGGACCAGCTTTCGGCCGGTCTGGGTTGGCGCATGCAACTGGACGGTGTCTGGACGGTCGGCGCATACGGCTATTATGACTATCTCCACACCGGCTACGACAACGACTTCCACCAGATTTCCGCCGGCGCCGAGCTGATCTCGCGCGACATGGTGTTTCGCCTGAACGGCTATCTGCCCTTCGGCGACAAATACGGCTCGGCCGCCGAGGCCAATGCCGCGCTGATCGAAGCCGGCCGCCTTGTGTTCCGCGCCGGACAGGAGCATGCGCTCGCCGGCTTCGACGGCGAGGCTGGATTCCGCCTGCCCATGTTCGACGCCAAGTCGCCGGCGCAGATGATGCTCTACGGTGGCGGCTACTGGTATGATGGCGACAGGCTCGACGACATCACCGGCGTCAGCGCCCGGGCAGAACTGTCGTTCTCCGACCTGCCGGGCTTCACCACCGGTTCGACCTTCAGCCTGTCGGCCGGCTTCACCTATGACAATGAGGACAAGGCCGAGGGCCAGTTCCTCGCCCGCCTGCGCATTCCGCTCGGCAAGGCGGGCCCGGCGCTCGCCGCACGCGATCCGCTGATGCAGCGCGTCGAGCGCGCCAACTTCATTCGCACCGGCGTCGGCGCGACGGGCGATGCGGAAGCCGCGATTTATGCCGATACCGGCAATGTCGTCGGCAATGTCCGCACTGTCTCCTCGGCCACCGGCAATGCGGCGGCCATCAACGAGACCATCGCGGCGGCCGGCGAGAACGCGCTGATCCTCGCCGATGGCGTGATCCAGCTTGACCAGACACTGCTGCTCTCCTCCGGCCAGTTCATGGTCGGCGGCCAGGGCGGCCTGGAAATCATCGGCGCCCGCAGCGGCGGCGCGGCGACGTTCACGCGCTCCGGCGCGGAAACCAAGCTGGTCGGCAGCACCACCACGTCCGACGTTCTCGCCATGGCCGATGACAGCGGCGCGGTCGGCCTGTCGATCCGTGGCGGGCGCGACGGCGTTGGCGCCAACGGCGTCGAAAACATCACGCTGCGCAACCTCGACATCGCCGAAACGGCCGGCCACGGTATCTTCCTCAGCGAAGTCGACGGCGCCCTGATCGAAGGGACGCGCATCCACGACCTGACGATCTGCTCCAACAACACGACCTGCGAATTCTCGATCTTCAATCCCGATCGCAGCGTGCCCAACACGGCAATCTCGCTGTTTTCGTCCAACGACGTCACGATCCGCGACGTCGCGATCGAGAACGTCACCTACGGCATCTTCGCCAATGCCGCGTTTGAAGATGATGCAGACTGGAAGCTCTTCGCACCCAATCCCACGACCGGTCTGGCAATCGAGAACGTCTCGATCACCAACACGCGCCGGGAAGCGATCCAATTGGTCGGCGCCGAGGACGTGTCGATACGAAACCTGAAGATCGACAATTCAGCCGCGGCGCGGACGATGGACTTGATCGTCATCATGTCCTCGACCGGCATCAGCATGGACGGACTGACCCTGATCGGCGGTGTCAACGCCCTTCAGTTCATCGGCCCGTCCAGCTTCGCCAACGCCGCCAGCGACATCCAGGTGTCGAACGTGACGATCGACGGACCGAGCCGCAGCGGCATCATGCTCAACATGGGCTCGACCGACATCGCCTTCTCGAACATCGTCATCCGGAACGCGGAAGAACACGGCATCTATCTCTACGGCCCGTCCTACAGCTTCATGGGCCCGCTCGAAAATATCAGCTTCGACAATGTGAATGTTGAGAGCTCGGGGCTTGAAGCCGTGCATCTCAGTGGCAATCTTACGAACATCTCCGGCAATATCGACGTTGCCGAAGGTGCAGTGGATTGCGTTGCGGATTCGGGAGCCTGGACGTCAACGGACCTGATTCAGAACGGCGGCCAGACGTTCTCGGTCGGCGGAACGGTGATCGCAGCTGGCACCTTGGCGACCAGCTGCCACTAAGGTTCGACGGCGAAGCAACAAGCTGGGTTCACGCAAGCGAGGCTTTTCCCCCTCAAGCGAAAGTGAACCCAGCGTGTGACGTCCGTCATAAATTCCGCACATAGATCCGGTTAGTATGCGTACATCGAAGCGAGATCAGGAGAACCGTCATGGACGTTTCCACCGCCTGCTTCCCACGGGAGGCTTCACTCAACGAACTGCTGCATGAGCCGATCATCGCCCTGATGATGGCCAGTGACGGCGTGCATTCGGATGATATCCGGAATCTCTATCGCAAGATGGAGCGCAAGGTCGAAACGCGGCGCAGCCGCGACCTCGACGCCATGGAGCGCTGCTTCATACGGTAAGATGGGCGCGGACGATGTCCGAGCCCATTTCGGATTGCGGACCCGAGACAACAATCTCGCCACGATCCATCACTGCAAAATTGTCGGCAAGCTCATGCGCGAACTCAAAATATTGTTCCACCAGCAGAATGGCCATCGTGCCTTGCTGGCGGAGCCATGTGATCGCGCGGCCGATATCCTTGATGATCGATGGCTGGATGCCTTCCGTCGGTTCATCGAGGACGAGCAGCCGCGGTCGCATCACCAGCGCCCGGCCGATGGCCAGTTGCTGCTGCTGACCGCCTGACAGGTCGCCGCCTCGACGGCGAAGCATGTCCTTCAGCACTGGAAACAGATCGAACACATAATCGGGAATGTTGCGCTCGCGACGAGAGAGCGGCGCGTAACCCGTTTCCAGATTCTCCTTGACCGACAGGAGCGGGAATATTTCCCGCCCCTGCGGTACATAGGCGATGCCGGCCTTGGCTCGCTCATGTGGCGCCATGCGGCCGAGCGGCTTGCCTTCCCAGAGGATCTCGCCGCCGGCAATCGGCTTCTGGCCGACGATGGCGCGCAACAGGCTCGTCTTGCCGACGCCGTTGCGGCCCATCAGGCACGTCACCTTGCCGGTTTCGGCCGAGAGCGAGACATGGCGCAGCGCCTGCGCGGCTCCGTAAAAAAGATCGACGTTCTTCGCTTCGAGCATGATCAGCCCCTCTCGCCATCCGGCAGCTTTGTCATTTCCGTCATCCGCGCCACAGCGAGGCTCCATGCCGCCGAGCGGCGCAGTTTTGGCCCGCCTCGCTTTTTCGGCGGCGTATCGGACCCGGGAACCTTGGTATCGCTTGTAGGTTCGGTCGCCATCGCTAGCGTCCCAGATAGACTTCGATGACCTTAGGATCGGCCGAGACGACGTCGAGCGAGCCTTCCGAGAGCACAGAACCCTCATGCAGGACGGTCACCTTGACGTCGAGGTCACGCACGAAGGTCATGTCGTGCTCGACTACCACGACCGATTTCGTCTTGGCGATTTCCTTGAGCAGGATGGCCGTTTCGGCGGTTTCGGCGTCAGTCATTCCGGCGGCCGGCTCGTCAACCAGCAGCAGCTTGGGCTCCTGCGCCAGCAGCATGCCGATCTCCAGCCATTGCTTCTGGCCATGCGAGAGATTGGCGGCGAGCCAGTCGCGCTTGTCGGTCAGGCGGATCGTCTCGAGGATTTCTTCCACCCGCGCGATCTCGGCCTTTGTGGTGCGGTGGAACAAGGTGGCGAAGGGCTTGCGCACGCCGGCCAGCGCCAGGTCGATATTGTCCCAGACGGTATGGCTTTCGAAGACGGTCGGCTTCTGGAATTTTCTCCCGATGCCGAGCGACGCGATCGAGGCCTCGTCCATGCGGGTCAGGTCGGTGTCGCCGGCGAAATAGACATCGCCGGAGTCCGGCTTGGTCTTGCCGGTGATGACATCCATCATCGTCGTCTTGCCGGCGCCGTTGGGACCGATGATCGCCCGCATCTCGCCGGGCTCGATCACCAGCGACAGCCCCCGCAGCGCCTTGAAGCCGTCGAAGGAAACGCTGACGCCGTCGAGGTAAAGCAGGGAATCCTTGGCCTTGGCGTGCGCGACCTTGGTTGAATCGATGGGCGTGTTCATGGCGATCACTCCGCTGCCTGGACGGCGGCGCCAGGCGCCACGACGTCCTCGATCGGCTTTTCGGCCGGCTTCCTATCCTTTTTTGCCATCAGTGTGCCGACGACGCCCTTGGGCAAGAACAGGGTAACGAGCACAAACAGGCTGCCGAGCACGAACAGCCAGTATTCCGCCATCATGCCGCTGGTGAACCAGGTCTTGCCGAAATTCACGAGCAACGCACCGACGATCGGGCCGATCAGCGTGCCGCGACCACCGACCGCCACCCAGATCACCGCCTCGATCGAGTTGGCGGGAGCAAATTCGCCGGGATTGATGATGCCGACCTGCGGCACGTAGAGCGCGCCGGCGACGCCGGCCATCATGGCCGACAGCGTCCAGACCACGAGCTTGTAGCCCTCGACCCGGTAGCCGATGAAGCGGGTCCGGCTTTCGGCGTCGCGGACAGCGACCAGCACCTTGCCGAATTTTGACGCAATCACCGCGCGGCAGATCCAGAAGCCCGCCGCCAGCGCCAGCGCCGAGGCGAAGAACAAGGCGCCGCGCGTGGCATCCGCCTGGATGTCGAAGCCCAGGATGTCCTTGAAGTCTGTTAACCCGTTGTTACCCCCGAAGCCCATGTCGTTGCGGAAAAAAGCGAGCAACAAGGCATAGGTCATCGCCTGGGTGATGATCGACAGATAGACGCCGGTGACGCGGCTTCGGAAGGCGAACCAGCCGAACACGAAGGCGAGCAGGCCGGGTACCAGCAGCACGATGATGGCGGCGAACCAGAAGTGGTCGAAGCCGGTCCAGAACCAGGGCAGTTCCTTCCAGTTCAGGAAGACCATGAAGTCCGGCAGGATCGGATTGCCATAGGTGCCGCGATCGCCGATCTGGCGCATCAGGTACATGCCCATGCCGTAGCCGCCGAGCGCGAAGAAGGCGCCGTGGCCAAGCGATAGGATGCCGCAAAAGCCCCAGACCAGATCGACCGACAGCGCCAGCAACGCATAGGTCAGGTATTTGCCAAGCAGGGTCAGGACGTAAGTCGGCACATGGAACGGGCTCGACGGGTCGGTGGCGAGGTTCAGCACCGGCAGCAGGATGCCGATGCCGAGGATGACCAGCAGGACGATCGAGGTGCGGCGGTCGAGCGCGCGCAGGATGAAGCTTGTCAGCATGACTGGAGCCCTTTCTTCACCTCTGCCTGAGGGAGAGGTCGGAGCGCCGCCGCAGCGGCCCGTGACAAGTCACTCATGCTTCCACCGCCCGGCCCTTGAGGGCGAACAGGCCGCGCGGGCGCTTCTGGATGAACAGGATGATGAAGACGAGCACCAGGATCTTGCCGAGCACGGCGCCGGCATAGGGCTCGAGGAACTTGTTGGCGATGCCGAGCGTGAAGGCGCCGACCAGCGTGCCCCAGAGATTGCCCACCCCGCCAAACACCACGACCATAAAGCTATCGATGATGTAGCCCTGGCCGAGATTGGGGCTGACATTGTCGATCTGGCTGAGCGCCACGCCGGCGATGCCGGCAATGCCCGAGCCGAGGCCGAAGGTCAGCGCGTCGACCCAGGGGGTGCGGATGCCCATCGAGGAGGCCATCGGCCGGTTCTGCGTCACGGCGCGGGTCTGAAGCCCGAACGAGGTGCGCTTCAGCACCAGCATCAGGGCGGCGAAGACGACCAGCGAGAAGACGACAATCCACATCCGGTTGTAGGTGATGGTCAAATTGCCGAGTTCGAACGCGCCCGACATCCAGGACGGATTGCCGACCTCGCGGTTGTTGGGGCCGAACCAGGTGCGGATGGCCTGCTGCAGGATCAGCGACACGCCCCAGGTGGCGAGCAGCGTCTCGAGCGGCCGGCCGTAGAGATAGCGGATCACCATGCGCTCGATCAGCACGCCGACGAGGCCTGCAACCAGGAAGGCGAGCGGCAGCGCGATCGCCAGCGACCAGTCGAACAGCCAGGGCGCGTTGTTGCGGATCAGTTCCTGCACGACGAAGGTGGTGTAGGCGCCGAGCATGACCATCTCGCCATGCGCCATGTTGATGACGCCCATGACGCCGAAGGTAATGGCGAGGCCGATGGCGGCCAGCAGCAGCACGGAGCCGAGCGAGACGCCGTAGAGAATGTTCTGCGCGCCGTCCCAGAGTTTTAGCGTACCCCGGATCGAGGTGAGCGCGTCGGCGGCGGCGGTCTTGACCGCACCATCCGCCGAGGACGCCTCAATGGCGGTCAACTGACCGAGCACGTCGCGGCCGCCCTTGGTCTGCAATACGTGGATGGCGGCGATCTTGTCGGCGTCGGGCTGGTCGGATTTCAGGACGGCGGCGGCGCGGGCCAGTTGCAGCGTCGCGGCGATGCCGGCGTCGGACTCCTTGGCGATCGCCTGGTCGAGCAGCGAGATCTGCGCCGGGTCGCCATTCCGAAACATGTCGGCGGCGGCCAAGCGGCGCTTGGCAATGTCGGGGCTCATCAGCGTCAGCGAGCCGAGCGCGGTTGTCACCGCCTCGCGGACGGCATTGTTGACCTTGATCTTGTCGATCTCGCCGGAGGTGGCGGTGCCGGCATCCGTCCCGGTGGCGGGATCCGTCAGCTTGAAGCCGTCCTCGGCCTTGGTGGCGGCGAAGACGGCGCGATCGGACTTGCGCACATAGAGATCACCGGTGGAAAGCGACTGAAGGATCGGCGCCACGGCTGGGTCACCGGTCGCGGCGAGCGCGCCGACGGCCTGCCGGAGCGCGGCGTAGCCAGACTTGCCGAGCCCATCGACCAGCGGCTTCAGATCGTCGGCATGGGCCGCGGGGATCGCGGCGAGCACGACGAGAGCCAGGGTGGCGAGAAGGGTCTTGAAGCGGGAGATCATGTCGACCACGGGATTGTCCTCAGGCTTGGAGCCTCAGTTATTCGGAAGCGGTTGGTCGTAGGTACGCGGTTCGAGACGCCCGCTTGGCGGGTTGCTCACAATGTCGAGGGCTGGGGTCAAAGCGTTCGGCACCACCCGCAGCACTCAGCTTCCATCATCCTGAGGGGCCCGAAGGGCCGCCTCGAAGGACGCACCCCCTTGGGTCCGTCCCTCTTCGATGAAAGTCGGGAGGCGGACGCGCCGCCTCCCGTTTGGCTCAGGCTCAGAGCGGCGAACTACGAGCCCTTGCCACCACACTTGCCGGTGGCGACGTTGAAGTTGCCGCACGACATCGGAGCACGCCAATCGGAGATCAGGTCCTTCGAGTCCGGCAGGTAATCGGACCATTCGTCACCGACGACCAGGCCCGGGGTCTGCCACACGACGTCCAGCTGGCCGTCGTCCTGGATCTCGCCGATATAGACCGGCTTGGTGATGTGGTGGTTCGGCATGATGGTCGAGAAACCACCGGTCAGGTTCGGCACCGAGACACCGATCAGAGCGTCGATGACGCTGTCCGGAGCGATCGTGCCGGCCTTTTCGACGGCCTTGACCCAGGCGTTGAAGCCGATAACGGTCGCTTCCATCGGATCATTGGTGGTGCGCTTGTCGTTGCCGATGAAGGCGCGCCACTTCTTGATGAACTCGGCGTTCTCCGGCGTGTCGATCGACTGGAAGTAGTTCCAGGCGGCGAGATGGCCAACCAGCGGCTTGGTGTCGATACCGGCGAGTTCTTCTTCGCCGACCGAGAAGGCCACGACCGGAATGTCGGTCGCCTTGACGCCCTGGTTGCCCAGTTCCTTGTAGAACGGCACGTTGGCATCGCCATTGACGGTCGAGACGACGGCGGTCTTCTTGCCGGCCGAGCCGAACTTCTTGATGGCGGAGACTTCGGTCTGCCAGTCGGAGAAGCCGAACGGCGTGTAGTTGACCATGATGTCTTCGGCGGCGACGCCCTTCGACAGCAGGTAGGCTTCGAGGATCTTGTTGGTGGTGCGCGGATAGACGTAGTCGGTGCCTTCGAGCACCCAACGCTTCACCGAGCCGCCATCTTCGCTCATCAGGTAGTCGACGGCGGGAATGGCCTGCTGGTTCGGAGCGGCACCGGTGTAGAAGACGTTGCGCTCGGATTCCTCACCCTCGTACTGGACGGGGTAGAACAGGATCGAGTTGAGTTCCTTGAACACCGGCAGGACCGACTTGCGGGAAACCGAGGTCCAGCAGCCGAACACGACCGAGACGCCGTTCTGGCTGATCAGCTCACGCGCCTTCTCGGCGAAGAGCGGCCAGTTCGAGGCCGGATCGACGACAACCGCCTCAAGCTTCTTGCCGAGAACGCCACCCTTCTTGTTCTGCTCGTCGATCAGAAAGAGGACGGTGTCCTTCAGCGTGGTTTCGGAGATCGCCATCGTTCCCGACAGCGAGTGGAGGACGCCGACCTTGATGGTCTCCTCCGCAGCGATGGCGCTGGTCGCGCCGGCGCCAATCATGGCGGCCGTGGCGATCGCGCCGAATGTACGGCTGATATAGCTCATCGGTCTCAATTCCCCCTGTTCGACCCCTTTCCACGGCGTTTCGGCCGGGCGGAGCGGTTGGCTTGCGACAATCGCGAGACGGGACCGGGCGATCTGGAAGGCAATGCCGGGCTCGTTCGTGAGGGGAACTGTCCGATGAATGGTGCCGTGCAGCATATACGTCGATTGACGTATGTGGATCACGACAACCGGAGCGGGAGGAGAGCTTTGGTTGAAGGAAGTCACCCCAGCCCTCTCCCGCTCGCGGGAGAGGGGGCAGACCGTGCAGGTTGACGGCGCGGATCAGTGAGTCGGGACCATCAAGCGTCACTCACGCAGGGAAACGCACAGCATCACTCCCTCGCCCGCTTGCGGGAGAGGGCTGGGGTGAGGGGCTTCCTTCCCTCCCCAATCCGTCGCGTCCCGGAATCACCAAAAACCCTTGCGCCACCGAGCCTGATCCCGCATCATCGCTCAAATCCTAGGCAGGCTCAGAAGATAAGCAAAACTCTATGACGGGACGACAAAGGATCCTTCCCGTCCGCCGGGACTATAATCGCTGGGTCGCCAATCAGACGCTGGAAGACTACGCGCTCCGCTTCACCGCGAAGAGCGCCCGGCGCTGGACCACGCCGCGTGTCGCGCAGACCGCGATCGGCGCGATTTCCTTTCTGGCGCTGGAGGCGATCGGCGGCGCGATCACGCTTTCGCACGGCACGATCAACACGCTCGTCGCAACCTTGATCGTCAGCGTCGTGCTGCTCCTGACCGGCCTGCCCATCGCCCGCTATGCCTCGCGCTACGGCGTCGATATCGACCTGCTCACGCGCGGCGCCGGCTTCGGCTATATCGGCTCGACCGTCACCTCGCTGATCTACGCCACCTTCACCTTCATCCTGTTTGCCATCGAAGCCTCGATCATGACGATGGCGCTACAACTCGCCTTCGGCATCCCGATTTGGATCGGCTACATTCTGAGCGCCGTCGCCGTCATCCCGCTGGTGACCCATGGCATCAGCTGGATCAGCCGCTTCCAGATCCTGACCCAACCACTCTGGATCGTCCTCAACATCCTGCCGGTCGGCTTCATCCTCTGGCAGGATTCCGGCTCGGTCGCGACCTGGTTCGCCTTCGAGGGATTGGCGCCCGCGACCGGCCATCGCGGCCTCGACATCGTCTCGCTGGGCGCCGCCTGCTCGGTCATCCTCGGACTGATGCCGCAGATCGGCGAGCAGGTCGACATCCTGCGCTTCCTTCCCGCCGCCGGTCTCGAAGGCCGGCGCGGCCGCATCGCGACGCTGCTGGCCGGCGCCGGCTGGATCATCGTCGGCGCGCCAAAGCTGCTTTTTGGCTCATTCCTCGCCGTGCTGGCGCTGCGCCACGGTGTGCCGGCCGAACATGCGGCCGAGCCGGCGCACATGTATGTCGTGGCCTTCGGCTACGTGCTGCCCTGGACCGATGCGGCGCTGTTCCTGACCGCCGCCTTCGTCGTCGTGTCGCAGCTGAAGATCAATGTGATGAACGCCTATGCCGGCTCGCTGGCCTGGTCAAACTTCTTCTCGCGCCTGACCCACAGCCATCCCGGCCGCGTCGTCTGGCTCGTCTTCAACGTGGCGATCGCCCTGCTCCTGATGGAGCTCGGCATTTATCGCGCGCTGGAACAGACGCTCGGGCTGTTCTCGGTCGTCGCCGTCGCCTGGCTCGGCACCATTGTCGCCGACCTCGCCATCAACAAGCCGCTAGGCCTGTCGCCGCCCGGCATCGAGTTCAAGCGCGCCCATCTCTACGACATCAACCCGGTCGGTGTCGGCGCCATGGCGATCGCCACCCTGCTCGGCCTGATCGCGGCGGTCGGACTGGTCGGCGAAATAGCCAAGGCGTTCGCGCCCTTCATCGCGCTCGGCGTCGCGCTGGTCGCCGCCCCCGCCATCGCCTGGGCAACCGGCGGCCGCTACTACCTCGCCCGCAAGCCACGCGCCCACTGGCATCTCCTGAAGGAGATCCAATGCACTGTCTGCGAGCATCATTTCGAGCCGGAGGACAGCGCCTACTGCCCGGCCTATTCCGGCCCGATCTGTTCGCTCTGCTGCTCGCTCGACGCCCGCTGTCACGATCTCTGCAAGCCGCACGCGCGGTTGCAGAGCCAGGTGAGCGAGGCGGTTTCGGCCGTCTTGCCGGCGGGAGTAGCTGCGCGGATCGGCCCGCGCATCGTGCAATATGCCGGCATCCTGACCCTGTTCATGGCCGTGATCAGCCTCGTGCTACTGCTGATCCATGTGCAGGCGACGGCCTATGGCGGCCTGCATGGCGACATCATTGCCCAGACGCTCTGGGCCGCCTTTTTCATCCTCTTGATTGTATCGGGCATCGCCGCCTGGTTCCTGGTGCTGGCGAATGAGAGCCGGCATGTGGCGCAGGAGGAATCCGCCCGCCAGACGACGCTGCTGTTGCGCGAGATCGAGGCGCATCGAAAGACCGACGCCGAACTTCAACGCGCCAGGGACGTGGCGGAATCGGCCAATCAGGCCAAGAGCCGCTATCTCGTCGGCCTCAGCCACGAGCTGCGCACGCCGCTCAACGCCGTCTTCGGCTATGCGCAGATCCTCGAGCGCGACGAGACGATCCCCGTAGCCCGGCAGGGCAATATCAGCGTCATCCGTCGCAGCGCAGAGCATCTTTCCGGCCTGATCGACGGGCTGCTGGAGATCTCGCGCATCGAGGCGGGACGGCTGCGGCTGCAGCGCGACGAGATCCGATTGACCGACTTCCTCGACCAGGTCGTCGACATGTTCCGCTTCCAGGCCGAGGCCAAGGGGCTCGGCTTCCGCTTCGAGCGGCCGGAGAACCTGCCCGAAGTGGTGGCGACCGACGAGAAGCGGCTGCGCCAGATCCTCGTCAACCTGCTCTCCAACGCGATAAAATTCACCGAGACGGGCCATGTCGCGCTCAGGATCGGCTATCGCAGCCAGGTCGCGACGCTGCAGGTCGAGGATACCGGCCCCGGCATTCCTGCCGCCGACGCCGAGCGGATCTTCGAGCCGTTCGAGCGCGGCGCCAGTTCGCAGTCACTTGCCGTGCCAGGCACCGGACTGGGTCTGACCATCACCAAGATGCTGGCGCAGCTGATGGGCGGCGACATCATCCTGAAGCCGACAAAGGGTGGCGGCAGCACCTTCGAGGTGCGGCTGATGCTGGCGGCGGTCGATCGGCCGACTCCGCTGGCGGCTCCCGCCAAGCGCCTATTTGGCTATCAGGGGCCGCGCCGCACCATACTGGTTGCCGATGACGATCCCGATCACCGCGAATTGGTGCGCCAGATTCTCGAACCGCTCGGCTTCATCGTGCTGCCGGTGCCGGATGGGCCTTCCTGCCTGGCGCTGACCGCCGATATCCGGCCGGACCTGTTCCTGCTCGATATTTCCATGCCCGGCATGACCGGCTGGGAACTGGCGCGGCGCTTGCGCGAAAACGGCCACGCGGCGCCGATCGTCATGCTGTCGGCCAGCCTTGGCGAGATGCAACCGGAACCGGCCGAAGACGCGGCGCATGACGCGGCGCTGCCAAAACCGTTCGACATGCGGCAATTGCTCGATCGCATCCAGGCGCTCTTGAAGCTCGACTGGATCGACGAACCGCCCGCCCCATCGAAAATCGAGACGCCGACGGCGCTGGTGAGCCCCGGTGCCGATCATGTGCGGGAACTTCTCGATCTTGGCCAGATCGGCTATGTCCGTGGCATCGAGGCGAAGCTGGACGAGCTGGCGGCCGAGACCGACAACCAGCCGCTGGTCGCAGCACTCCGCACGCATCTGCGCAATTTCGACTTTGAGCTCTATCAATCGACGCTGGAGGGGGTGGGCGATCATGACTGAGACGGCGCACGCCCGCGACATCGTCCTCGTCGTCGACGATTCGCCCGAGACGCTGAGTTTCCTCACCGAGGCGCTGGAACGCTCCGGCGCCACCGTGCTCGTCGCCACCTCGGGCGCCCGCGCGCTCGGCCTGGTCGATCGGATCACGCCCGACATCGTGCTGATGGACGCCGTCATGCCCGGCATGGATGGCTTTGAGGCCTGCCGGCGGCTGAAGGCCAATGCGGCGCTGGCCCATGTGCCGGTTATCTTCATGACCGGCCTGTCGGAGACGGAGCATGTGCTGGAGGGATTGGAGGCCGGCGGCGTCGACTATGTGACCAAGCCGATCATCCTCGACGTGTTGCTCGCCCGCATCCGCGTCCATCTCGCCAATGCCCGCACGGCGCAGAGCGCGCGGATGGCGCTCGATACCGCCGGCCGCTATTTGCTTGCCACCAACCGCGAGGGCGAGATCCGCTGGTGCACGCCGCAGGCGGTAAAGCTGCTGGAGACGACGCTGCCGAACCGCGATGGCACCATCCACCTGCCCGAAAGCGTCAAGATCTGGCTGCGCATCTCGGCCGGCCAGCGCGGCGGCCTCGCCCCGCCCGGCCCGATCACCGTCGAGGGGGGCAGGCAATTGCAGCTCGCCTTTGTCGGCAAGACCGGCGAGGACGAATTCCTGTTCCGCCTGTCGAGCGACGACGACAGCGGCCAGGAAGCGACGCTGCGCAAGCAGTTCACGGTCACCCAGCGCGAGGCGGAGGTGCTGCTCTGGATCGCGCGCGGAAAATCCAACCGCGACATCGCCGAGATCCTCGGCCTGTCGCCGCGCACGGTGAACAAGCATTTGGAGCAGGTCTATCAGAAGCTCGGCGTCGAAAACCGCGCCTCCGCCGCCATCAGCGCGCTGACGGCGCTTGGCGAGGGATAGCGAGACTGTACTGTCACCTCTCCCTGAGGGAGAGGTCGGAGCGAAGCTCCGGGTGAGGGTTTAGGGAACCATCCGAATAGATCCCCTATCATCGGAATTCCGAATGACGCTTGCCAGGGCGTAAACCCTCACCCGCCGCCCGTTGGGCGTCGACCTCTCCCTCAGGGAGAGGTGAAGAAGCACGCACGCTGCTCCTGTGACGCCTATCACAGACACGCCAGTTGCGAATTATTTCCGTTCAATTCTAAATACTTAGCTGCACAACCAACTTGCCAGCGCAGCTTTACCTGAAGGCTTCCGACGCCTAGACTGCGCCGCTTGGTGAAGACGGCGTTCGGGAGAGAGACATGCGCGCTATGGGCGGACTTCGCGGTGCGAGCCGATTGCTGGGGCTGGCTTTCGGCCTGGCGCTTTCCCTCGGCGGCATGGCGTCTCCAGCGCAGGCGCAGGATGACGGCCCGCGGCGCGTCATCATCAGCCGCGACGCCGACTATCCCGGCTTCGACCTGCAGACGCTGAAGGACATCGACCAGAAGGCCTGCGCGACCGCCTGCGTCGACGACCAGTCCTGCAAGGCCTTCACCTACAATACCAAGGCGACGTGGTGCTTCCTGAAGAGCGATTTCGGCAGTCTCGCCGTCGCCCCGGGCGCCACGGCCGGCCGCATCATCGTCGCCAAGTCGATCGACAAGACGACCCAGGAAAAGCGCATCGAGGAACTGACCTTCCTCGGGCCCTCGCCTTTCGAGAATGCGAAGGCGCAGCTCAATACGCTGGCCCGCGACTATCCCTCGCATGGCATTGGCTATGACACGATCCGCCAGGGTGCCGACCGGGCGCGGGCGAATGGCAACACGACGGAACTGGAGCGCGATCTCGGCGCCATGCTGGCGATCGCGCCCGATGATTCCGGCATCTGGCGCGAATTCGCGCTCGGCCTGTTGAAGCGCAATCCGGACGACTATTCGCAGCGCCGCGACGTGCTGGCTGCCGCGACGTCGGCCGCCATCAACGCCTATCTGCGCGCCGATGGCGCCGGCGACCAGGCGCTGTCGCTCGCCCTGCTCGCCCATTCGCTCGAACGGCGCGAGATGTGGAAGGAAGCGATCAAGTCCTATCGCCTCAGCCTCGAATACAAGCAGGATCCGCAGTTCCGCGCCGCTTACGACAAGCTGATCGCCGAGCGCGGGTTCCGCGTCGTCTCCAACACGGTCGATGCCGATGCCGCCTCGCCGCGCATGTGCGTCGTCTTCTCGGATCCGCTGCCGGTATCCGATGCGACGCTCTCCGACTATGTCGTCGTCGAGGGCGGCAAGGGCCTCGCGGTCGAGCCGCAGGACAGCCAGATCTGCATCGACGGACTGAAGCACGGCCAGCGCTACACCATGCGCTTCCGCGCCGGCCTGCCGTCTGCCGATGGCGAGAAGCTGGCGCAGACGGCTTCCGTCTCCAGCTATATCCGCGACCGCGCCCCCTGGGTCGGCTTTGCCGGCAACGCCTATGTGCTGCCCGCCGGCCAGGGCGCCTCGATCCCGATCGACTCAATCAACACCGACCTGATCGACGCCGAGGTCTATCGCATTGGCGACCGCTCGATCGCGATCGCGGTCCGCGATGGCAATTTCCTGCGCCAGCTCGACAGCTATTCGGCCAGCCAGATCGCCAACACGTCGGGCACCTCCGTCTGGAAGGGCCAGATCGAGGTCGGCGCCAAGAAACTGAACGAGAACATCACGACCGCGATCCCGATCGGCGATGCGGTCAAGACGATCGAACCGGGCGTCTATGTCATCACCGCCAAGGCCGCGACTAAGGGCTCCAACGATGGCGGCTACGATTCCTCGCTCGCCACGCAGTGGTTCATCGTTTCCGACCTCGGCCTGTCGGCGCTTTCCGGCAATGACGGCGTCCATGCCGTCATCCGCTCGCTCAATACGGCGCAGGCGCTGGCCGGCGTGAAGGTCAAGCTCGTCGCCACCAATGACGAGGTGCTGGGCGAGGCGACCACCAATGCCGATGGCTATGTCCGCTTCGAACCGGGGCTGGCGCGCGGCATTGGCGGCATGGCGCCCCAATTGCTGGTCGCCCAGACGGCGGCCGGCGACTACGCCTTCCTCGACATGAAGAAGACCGCCTTCGACCTGACCGATCGTGGCGTCGACGGGCGCCCGGCCCCCGGCCCGCTCGACACCTTCTTCACCTCCGAACGCGGCATCTATCGCCCCGGCGAGACGGTGCATCTGACGGCGCTGCTGCGCGACGCACAGGCGAAGGCCGTCAATGGCCTGCCGCTGACGCTGGTCGTCGATCGCCCGGATGGCGTCGAATTCCTGCGCACCCAGCTCACCGAAGAGGGCCAGGGCGGCTACAGCCATGACGTGGCGATCCCCGATGGCGCCCAGCGCGGCGCCTGGCGCTTCCAGCTCTATGCCGATCCGGATGGCGCGGCGCTGACCGAAATCTCGGCGCTGATCGATGATTTCGAGCCCGAGCGGATCGCCTTCGAGCTGAAGACGACGGCCGAACGGCTGATCTCCGGCGGTACCTTCCCGATCCAGCTGACCGCCAAATATCTCTATGGCGCAACGGCGATCGGCCTCGGCGTCGACGGCGACATCATCGCAACGCCGACCAGCACCAGCCCGGACTATCCCGGCTTTTCGTTCGGCCTATCTGACGACCCGGTCGAAAGCGTGCGCGATTCGCTCGGCGCCAGCGCCGTCACAGACGATGCCGGCGAGGCGAATTTCGACGCCACCGTGCCCACGCTTCCCGAAACGACCAAGCTCTTCAACGCCGAAATCGTCGTCCGCGTCACCGACACCAATGGCCGCGCCGTCGAGCGCCGCCTGACCCTGCCGGCCAATGGCAACAAGCCGCATATCGGCATCAAGCCGAATTTCGACGGCAGCGTCTCGGAAGGCGCCGCGGCCAGCTTCGAGCTGATCGCCATCGGCCCGGACGGCAAGCGCATCGACGCCAAGGGCGCGACCTGGCAGATCGAGAAGCTCGACACGAACTACCAGTGGTATCGCCGCGACGGCTCCTGGAAGTATGAAGCGATCACCACGGCGACCCGCGTCGCCAATGGCACGGTCGATCTCGACGCCTCCAAGCCCGCCGCCATCGAGGGCAAGGTCAACTGGGGCCGCTTCCGCCTGACGGTCGCGCTCGCCGGTGAGGCACCGACCTCGTCGAGCTATGGTTTCGACGCCGGCTGGTATGTCGACGCCTCGGCCGCCTCCGAGACGCCGGACATGCTGACCGTCTCGCTTGACCAGAAGAACTATAAGCCTGGCGACACGGCCAAGCTCCGTCTCGATCCGCGCTTCCCCGGCATCGCCCAGATCATGGTGATCGACGACCGCGTCATCGACATGAAGACGGTCGAGGTTCCAGAGGGTGGCACGACCGTCGACCTGCCCGTGACGGCCAATTGGGGTCCGGGCGCCTATGTGACGGCGACTCTGTTCCGGCCGATGGACGTTCAGGCCAAGCGGATGCCGACGCGCGCGCTCGGCCTCGCCTGGGTGCCGGTCGATCCGGCCGATCGCCGGATTGACGTCCAGCTCGACCCCGAGGACCAGATCCGGCCGCGCGGTCCGCTCACCATCCCCGTCACGCTCGCCAATCTGAAGAAGGGCGAGGACGCCTATGTCACGGTGGCGGCCGTCGATATCGGCATTCTCAACCTGACCCAGTTCAAGACGCCCGATCCGGACGGCTGGTATTTCAGCCAGCGGCGGCTCGGCATGGAGATCCGCGACCTCTACGGCCTGCTGATCGACCGCATGCAGGGCGTCCCCGGCCGTCTCCGCTCCGGCGGCGACGGCGGCGCGCCGGGCCTGAAGTCGGTTCCGCCGACCGAGAAGCTGATCGCCTATTATTCCGGCGTGGTGAAGGTCGACGAGAACGGCAAGGCGACGATCACCTTCGACGTGCCCGATTTCAACGGCTCGGTCCGCGTCATGGCGATGGCCTGGTCGAAGGAAGGCATCGGCCATGCCGAGAAGGAAGTCATCATCCGCGATCCGGTCGTGGTGATGGCAAGTTTGCCGCGCTTCATGACGCCCGACGACCAGAGCCGCATCCAGGTCGAGATCAACAATGTCGAAGGCCCGGCCGGCGATTACCAACTGACCGTCGATGCCCCCGGCCTCGCCATGGACCCCGGTGATGCCGACAAGCAGGTTCGCCTGGAAAAGGCCGGCCGCGCCACGATCGCGCTGCCGATCAAGGCGGTGGACATTGGCGATCACCAGATCACCGTCAGCCTGGCGAGCCCGGAGAACGGCCAGACCTTCGACCGCACCTACATGCTGGGCATCCGCCCGGCCGGTCAGCCGGTCTCGCGCCGTTCACTGATCTCGCTCGCGCCCGGCAACAAGCTGACCGTCGACGAATACGCCTTCGCGGAATTCGTGCCGGGCACCACCAGCGCCACGCTCGCCATTGGCGGCTCGGCCAAGCTCGACGTCGCGGCGATCCTCGCCTCGCTCGATCGCTACCCCTATGGCTGCACCGAGCAGATCACCTCGAAGGCCATGCCGCTGCTCTATCTGAACCAGGTGGCGGCGACGATCGGCATCGCGCAGGACAGCGAGCTTCGCAAGCGCCTGCAGGATTCGATCGGCAAGGTGCTCGATAACCAGTCCTCGGCCGGCTCCTTCGGCCTCTGGGGCCCTGGCTATGAGGATCTCTGGCTCGATGCCTATGTCACCGACTTCCTGACCCGCGCCAAGGCGGCCGGCTACCTGGTGCCGGAGATCGCGTTCAACAACGCGCTCGACAACCTCTCCAACAAGGTCGGTTACGCCCAGGACTTCGACAAGGGTGGCGAGGCGATCGCCTATTCGCTCTATGTGCTGGCCCGCAACGGCAAGGCGGCGATCGGCGATCTGCGCTATTACGCGGAATCGAAGCTCAACAACTTCGCAACCCCGCTGGCGCAGGCCCAGATCGGCGCGGCCCTCGCCCTTTACGGCGACAAGGCTCGCTCCGGCTCGGTGCTCAAGGTCGCGATCGAAAATCTGCAGCGCGGCTACGGCCCGCTGCTCGTCGGCCGCGAGGATTACGGCTCGACCCTGCGCGACCAGGCCGCCGTGCTGACGCTCGTCGCCGAAAGCGGCGACAAGGACGCCAACCTGAAGACGCTGGTCGACGACGTCGCCACCACCCGCGACAACCGCCGCTACATCTCGACCCAGGAGCAGGGCTGGATGCTGATGGCGGCGGCCGCGATGATGTCGGACCTGAAGCAGGCTTCGATCGAGGTCGACGGCAACCATGCCGACGTGCCGCTCTATCGCAAGCTGCTTGGTTCCGACGTGTCGCCGCGTCCGCTGGTGGTGGAAAACACCAGCAAGGTGGCGCTCGATGCCGCCCTGACGCTGACCGGCATCCCGGCGACGCCGGAGCCGGCCGGCGGCGAGGGCTTCACCATCACCCGCAGCTATTTCAACACCGATGGCAGCGAGGCGGACCCGACGACGGTCGGCCAGAACGACCGGCTGGTGGTGGTGCTGCGGGTGCTGGCCGACAAGCAGCGTTTCGGACGGCTGATGGTGGTCGATCCGTTGCCCGCCGGCTTCGAGATCGAGAACCCCAACATCTCGCGCTCGGGCGATACGGCCTCCTATGAGTGGCTGAAGGTCGAGACCAATGTCGCCCACACCGAGGCCCGCACCGACCGCTTCGTCGCGGCGGTGACCCGCTCGGCCGGCGATCCGCTGGAGTTCTCGGTCGCTTATGGCGTGCGCGCCGTGTCGCCGGGCCAGTTCGTGCATCCGGCAGCAACCGTCGAAGACATGTACGACCCCGACCGCCAGGCTCATACCGACACCGGCTCGGTCGAGATCGTCGGACCGACGACGACGAAGTGAGCGGACGAAACGCATGACCACGCGCGCCGTCATCCCGGGCGAAGACCCGGGATCCATGCAGCCGAAGCCTCAGGCTGAATGGGTCCCCGCTTTCGCGGGGATGACGGCGAGCGTGGGATTGGCGCCGAGCCATCAAAGGCGGCGGCGATGAACGGCGGACGCGACAGCGACAGCAATGGAGGCAAACCTTCACCTCTCCCTGAGGGAGAGGTCGGCCCGCAGGGCCGGGTGAGGGTTTACGGGCTAACCGGAGAGGGCGTAACCCCTCACCCGCCGGCTTCGCCGTCGACCTCTCCCTCAGGGAGAGGTGAAAGAAAGGGCTGGCCCCGCCGCTTCGCCATTGGCGGGCTGTCGCTCGGGCTGGCAGCGTTCTTCGCCTATGCCTGGCTTGGCGGTGTGCTGGCCGAGATCGACAGGACGCTGCCGCCGGTGCCGGATCCGGCCAAGGTGCCGACCTCGCAGATCGTCGTCGATCGCACCGATACGCTGCTGCGGCCCTACACCATCGCGGAAGGCCGCTGGCGGCTGCCGGTGACGCTTGGCGAGGTCGATCCGATGTTCCTCACCATGCTGAAGGGCTATGAGGATCGCCGCTTCGACGAGCATCACGGCGTCGACTGGCGCGCCTTCGGCCGCGCCGCCGGCCAGATCCTGCGCAACGGCCATGTCGTTTCCGGCGGCTCGACGCTGACCATGCAGGTCGCGCGCCTTGTCCAGGGCGGCTCGACCCGACAGGCCGAGAGCAAGCTCAAGCAGATCGTCCATGCGCGGGCGCTCGAGCAAAAACTCGACAAGAACCAGATCCTGTCGCTCTACCTGGCGCTGGCGCCCTATGGCGGCAATCTCGAAGGCATCCGCGCCGCGACGCTGGCCTATTTCGGCAAGGAGCCGCGCCGGCTGACCATCGCGGAAGCCGCCCTGCTCGTCGCGCTGCCGCAATCGCCGGAAGCGCGGCGGCCGGATCGCGACCCGAAGGCGGCCAAGGCGGCGCGCGACCGCGTGCTCGACCGGTTGGTCACGGCGGGCGTGCTCGACGAGGAGACCGCCGCCTCCGCCAAGACAGAACGCATTCCCGAAGCGCGAAAGCCGTTTCCCATGCTGGCGGCACACCTCGGCGATCAAGCGCGAAAGCGGCATCCGGGCGATCCGGTGATAAAGCTCACCATCGACGGCCGATTGCAGGCGAAGCTGGAGACGCTGGCCAGCACGCGTGCGGCCAAAGTCGGCGCCAAGACGTCGGTCGCCATCCTCGTTGCCGACCATGTCACCGGCGACATCCTCGCCTCGGTCGGCTCGGCCGGCTTCATGGATGATGGCCGCAACGGCTATGTCGACATGACGGAAGCGGTGCGCTCGCCCGGCTCGACGCTGAAGCCCCTGATTTACGGCCTCGCCTTCGAGCAGGGCCTTGCCCATCCGCAAAGCCTGATCGAGGACAAGCCCTCCGCCTTTGCCGGCTACGCCCCAGTCAATTTCGACGGATTTTATCGCGGCACGGTAACCATCCACGATGCGCTGACGCAATCGCTCAACGTGCCGGCCGTGCAGGTTCTGGACGCGGTCGGGCCGGCGCGGCTGATTGCGCGGCTGAAGCGCGCCGCGGCCAATCCGCGCCTGCCGGACATGTCGGCCGCCGGCCTCGCCGTCGGCCTCGGCGGCGTCGGCATATCGCTGCGCGACCTCGTCTCGGTCTATGCGGCGATCGCGCGCGGCGGCCGGCCGGTGGCGCTGCATCCCGAGCCTGTGCCGATCGTGGCCACGGCCGATACCGCGCCGGTGCTCGATCCGCTCGCCGCCTGGTATGTCTCCGACATCCTCGCCGACGTGCCGCCGCCGACAATCGGCGCGCGTGGCCGCATCGCCTACAAGACCGGCACCTCCTATGGCTATCGCGACGCCTGGTCGATCGGTTTCGATGGCCGCACGGTGATCGGCGTCTGGGCAGGGCGTGCCGATGGCGCGCCAGTCTCCGGCCTTTCCGGCATCGGCACGGCGGCGCCGGTGCTGTTCGAAGCCTTCGACAAGCTTGGCGGCGACCGCGCCCCGCTGATGCCCGCGCCGCGTGGCGCGCTGATTGCGTCCAACGGCGATTTGCCGGCGCCGCTGAAGCGCTTTCGCGGCACGGACACGCTCGCCAACAAGGCGCCCGACACGCCGCAGATCGCCTTCCCGCCCGATGGCGTCCAGGTCGATCTCGGCATCCGCGCCGGCGATCCGATGCCGTTGATGATCAAGATCCGCAACGGCCAGCCGCCCTTCACCTGGTTCGCCAACGGCCTGCCGATCGCGCAGACGCCGTTTTCCCGCGCCGAAAGCTGGCAACCGGACGGGCCGGGATTTGTTACGCTATCAGTGGTTGATTCGGCCGGGCGGTCGGATCGCGTGACGGTATTCGTCGAATAGGCTCGCAGAGCGGAGCAGTCCGATTTCGTTCCTCCAGCGCCACTGGCAACAACACACCCATTTTTATCAGTCCGTCATCGTGGCGATCGTTGCGTATTTCATCATTCGCTGGATCGTACCCGAATTCGCGCTGATCGCTTCCGGCGATATCTTCTTCATCGTCTATCTGTTCTTCCTGCTGCGGCTCGCGGCGAAAGCCAATCTCGACACATTACGGCGACGCGCGCGGAACGACGATGAAGGCATCCTGCTCATCATGGCGCTGACCGTCGGCGCCATCGCCTTCTCGTTCTATTCGATTTTCTCGATCCTGAACGGCTCCAACACGTCGGCCACGCATCTTGCCACGGCGATCATCAGCATCCCGCTCGGCTGGGTCGTCTTCAACACGCTGTTCGCGTTCCACTATGCGCGGCTCTATTACGCGCCGGCCGGAACGGACAGCAACGCGGACGGGACGGAGGATGATGTCGGCGGCCTAATCTTCCCCGACACGCCCGAACCGGTGATCTGGGACTTCTTCTATTTCGCCTTCTGCCTCGGCGCGACCTTCCAGACGTCGGACGTGAACGTGCGGACGACGGATTTCCGAATGGTGATGATGTTCCATTCGATCGCGTCGTTCATCTTCAACACGACGCTGCTGGCGCTTGCCATCAATCTCGGCGCGAGTGTCCTGACGTAGGGCGTTTTCGCCTGAAGAAAACGCGAACAAACAAGAAGCTGGAGCCATTCGCCGTCTCCGCGAATGCCGCCTTTCAGCCGGAACCTCGTTCGGCCTTGGCCTTCGCCCTGTCGGGGTGGCCCTTCTCGTCTTTCGGCAATAATTTCCGCATCAGCCAGTTCTCGATGCGCTTGGCGACAATCAGGATGAAGAACACCAGCAGCGAGCCGACCAGCACGATCGGCCAGGCTCCCATGCCGCAGGCGATGCCGATGGCGGCCGAGATCCAGACGGTCGCGGCGGTGGTCACTCCCTGCACATCCTCGCCATTCTTGCCCATGCGGATGATGGCGCCGGCGCCGATGAAGCCGATGCCGGCGAGAACGCCTTGGATCACGCCCTGAATCACGCGGCTCTGGGCGTCCGGTTCGCTCTCGAAACCGGGGATCCAGAGCGCTGTCAGCGTGGCCACGGCGGCTCCGAGCGCCACCAGCGCCAACGTGCGCATGCCGGCCGGCTTTTCATGGACATCGCGATTGATGCCGATGAGCAGGCCACAAAGAGCCGCTGCCCCGAGCCGCAACGTCGCCTCGAGATAGAGATCCATCGTCATCCAGCAGCCTCCAAGTGCGTCCTTAAGCGGGAACGTCAGTCCGACGCCATGGTTGCATGTCGGTGACCGGCATGCGCATTGCGGGCAATCAGCCGTCGAGCGGCCGCTCGACGACGATACCGAGCCCATCCAGCACCTGGATCATCCCCCGCGCGCCATAAGGCTTGCTGAGAAAGGCAACGCGGGCGTCGCCCGTGAGTGCCAGGTCAATCGAGGACGGGTCGTCGCCGCTCGCAATGATGACTGGAATATCGATCAATTCGGCCAGAATATTCCGGACCAGGTCCTCGCCCGAACTGTCCGGAAGTCCAAGATCGACGATCACGACGCGGTAATGATTGTGGTGATGATCGGGTGCGCGCAGATGGGCGGTCGCCTCCTTGGCCGAGGCCGCCATCTCGACGACAAATCCGAGCTCTTCCAGCAATTCGGCGACAGCGAAACGCACCAGCGCCTCGTCCTCGATCAGCAGGATGACCGGCGAGCCGCTACCCATGGCCGCTCTCCCCCACCGCCCTGCCCGTCTTGGCGCGACCGGACTCTCGCCCCGCACCAGAGACATAACTGACGTTCACCTCGCAAACCCGGCAATGGCACTGCGCGATCTGAGCCATCCTGCTCCTCGTCCCGGCTTGGATACGGAGTGCGCCCCCAACCGTCCCAGCACTCACCCTTGTCGAGACAGCCTAACAGCTTTGTTATCAAAACGTGACTTGCGTTGGCGGCAAGCCCTCGGAAGCGAGGGAGAACATCGGTCAACGATTGGCGGAGGGCCACAAATTGGTCCAAGACTGCGCCCTTAGCTGTGCGCGCCGACAGTCGGCCGTATCCGGGAGTTTCGCATGCCTGCCCCTTCGTTCCGCGCCATGTTGATTGGGGTAGCCGTCTCGGTCCTGATGAGCACGGCCGCCTCCGCCAGTTCGCGTGACGTCGAACTCAAGCTGCGCATAGCCTCGCCGCCACCCGGCCCGCGCGTCGTGGCGCTCACCTTTGACGCCTGCTCGGGCGCGGTCGACCTGCGCATCCTGAACGTACTGATCGAGCACAGCATTCCGGCGACCTTGTTCGTCACGCATCGCTGGCTGAAGCACAATCCGGGTGCGATCACCCTGCTGATGGCACATCCCGAACTGTTTCAGATCGAGAACCACGGCGACCAGCACGTCCCGGCCATCACCGACATTCCGAGCCTCTACGGGCTGAAGACGGCGGGATCGCTGGCGAGCGTCAAGCAGGAGGTCGATGGCGGAGCGGCGGCGGTCCTGCAGGCGACCGGCAAGGCACCGCACTGGTTCCGCGGCGCCACCGCCGTCTATAGCCGCGACGCGCTCGATTCCATCCGCGCCGAAGGCTATTCGATCGCCGGCTTCTCGCTCAATGCCGACATGGGCGCTTCGCTGCCGGCCGCGACAGTCGCCAAGCGCATCGCCGCCGCCAAATCGGGCGACGTGATCATCGCCCATATCAACCAGCCCAGCCATTCGGCCGGCAAGGGCGTGGCCGAAGGCATACAGCGCCTGCTGGCGAGCGGCACCGTCTTCGTCAAGCTCGACGACGTTCAGACACAGGCCAGCAATTGAGGCGCATTTTCGCGACGCATATGTGCGACGACCTCCAAGCCACCACACATAAAACTCGCGCATCATCCTGAGGCGCCCGGCGAAGCCGGGCCTCGAAGGAGGGTCCAGAAGACGCCGATATCAAAGCGATGAACCGTGCTCCGCTGGAGCCTCCTTCGAGGCTTCGCTAGCGCGAAGCGCCTCAGGATGATGGCGGAGCGAGCCAATCAAGAAGCCCGGAGTTCTGGGCGGCGATGGCATGCTTTCTACGGCATGCGATACCAGCGCCGCGCGTTCCCGGCAAACAGCGCCGCCTGCTCATCGGCGGAGAATGCCTTCGTTGCGTCCTTGAAGACGTCGACCCATTCGGCAAGGCTGATATGCAGCCCGGCGACGGGATAATCGGTCGCGAACATCGCCCGCTCGGGGCCGAAGGCGTCGATACAGGCGTCGATCACTTCAGTCAGGCTTTCACGGCTCCATTGCGGATCGTAGGCGACCGGATCCGATATCTTGATCGCGACGTTTTCCGCGGCGGCGAGCTGCTTGAGCCCTTCGCGCCAGCGCTGCATGGACTCGGCGTCGCGGTCGATCGGGCTGCCGCAATGGTTCAGGATGAAGGCGATATCGGGAAAATCAGCCACCAGCCGGCGCGTGCTTTCAAACTGATGCGGCGTGATCAGCAGGTCGAAACTGAAGCCATGCTGGCGGAATTTTTCGAGATTGGCGCGCCAGCGCGGATCGTCCATGCGGTCGTTGTCGGGCATGCGGCGCTTGGCCGGGTCGGGATGCCAACTCAAGATCTCGCGGATGCCGACGACCCGTTGATTGGCCGCATGCTGTTCCAGCACTGCTTCGGCGTCGGGATCGAGCAGCGCCGCATAGGCGACATAGCGCTCGGCAATGCCGGGCGAACGCTCGAGCGTATCGAGCCAGCGGCTCTCGCCGGCAGGGTCGGCCGGATCCCAGTCCGCCTCGACATGCACGCTGGCGACGATGTTCAGCGGCAGCGCCTCCGCTTCATAGTCGGCGACCAGATAGTTCTGGCGAAGCGGCGCGATTTCGTCGTCGCTGCTGCCGCCCCTCAGCCAGCCATGCTTGCCAAGGCCGAGATCCCAAAGGTGATGATGGGCGTCGATGATCGGCCCGTCATAGCACTGTCCCGTCATACCCATGCCTCCCCGGACGATGCCGCCGGAAGGCGTCATTTTCCACATATGAACTTTATCGTTTAAATAGGAGATCCACCTCCCCATGCTGTCAAGGGCGCGATACTGTATCGATGGGGAAACAACAGCCAGTGAGTGGAATGATGGCCAAGGAAGCAGCCGCATTGGCGGAACCGGACAAGCAGGCCGCGTCCCTCGCCTACAAGGCCCCAGCGCTGGAGAAGGGACTCGATATCCTTGAGCTACTCGCCGGCCAATCGAACGGGTTGATCCTGTCGCAGATTGCCCAGTCGCTCGGCCGCTCGGTGCAGGAGGTCTACCGCGTCGTCGTCTCGCTGGAGCGACGCGGCTATGTCGAGCGCAAGCCGCCCGGCGAAGCCTTCCAGATCTCGATGAAGCTGTTCGACCTCGCCTGCGGCCATCCGCCGATCCGGCGTCTGCGCGAGGCGGCGCAGCCGATCCTGGCGAGCCTTGCGGCCGAGGTCGAGGAGGCGATCATCCTGTCGATCCTCGACGGATTGACCGTGCGCGTCATCGCCGTCGCGGATAATCCTGCTCCGGTCGGTTTTCGCGTCCGGCTCGGCACGCAGACCAAGATGCTGTCGACGGCGTCCGGGCGCACGCTGATCGCCTTCCAGAACGAGCCGACCCGCGCCATGCTGATCGAGCGCGCCTCGGAAGAATTGCGCTCGCGTGAAAAGGATCCGGAGCCGCTGATCCGCCGCGTCGAACAGATCCAGAAGCGCGGCTATGAGGTGGTGGCGGACGAGACGCTGCGTGGCATCACCGACGTCTCCTTCCCGATCTTCGACGCCAGCGGCATCGCCCAGGCGGCGATCACCATGCCGTTCCTGCTCTGGGTGACCAACCAGGTGCAACTCGTCGATGCTTCAAAACATCTCTACGAGTCGGCGGCCGAACTGTGCCGCCAGATCGGCGGCCATTTGCCGGAGCCAAAATTCCCGATCAAGGGTTGAGGCCCCTAGATGGTCGTCCGGACATGGGCGTCTCGGCCGTAGAACGACACCAGCACGACGATGACGACGCCGAGCACGGCCTGGACCAGCGAGGGTTGCAGGCCGATGCCGATCAGCAGCGTGTTGATCTCGGTCAGCACCAGCGCGCCGGCGACCGTGCCGAGATAGGAGCCGCGCCCGCCGACCAGCGCCGTGCCGCCGATGACGACGGCGGCGATGGTCTGGAACAGATAGGGTTGTCCCACTTCGCCATAGGCCGAGCCGGTGAAACCGAGCAGCAGGATGCCGGTGACGGCGGCAAAGGCGGCCGAGATCGCGAAGGTCGCGGTCCACATCGCCACCGGGTGGATCAGCGCCAGGGGGGCGGCGCGCGGATTGCTGCCGAGCGCGAACAGGCGGCGGCCATAGGCGGTGCGGGCGAGCGCCACGGTGACGATCGCGGCAAGCGCGACGAAGCACGGCACCAGCCACGGCACAGGCAAAAAGCCGACCGAGCCGCCGATCGAGACGAATTCGGTGATCGAATCCGGCGCAGAACCGGACGGGAAGCCGCCGGTCCACAACAGCACCGAACCCTGCACGATGGTGCCGATGCCGAGGGTCACGATCAGCGGATGCAGCTTCAGGCTTGACGAGATCAGCCCGTTCAGCGCGCCGATGAGACAGGCGAGGCCGACGACGATGAGGCAGACCAGCGCGAAGTTCATGCCGCCGCCATAGAGCTGCGCGGTCACGACATTGGCGAAGCCGATGACGAAGGGGATCGACAGGTCGATGCCGCCGATGATCACCACCAGCGTCTGGCCGATCGAAGCGATGGCGAGCAGCGAGCCGAGCACCAGCATCGCCCGCATGGAAAATTCGCTGCTGTAGCCCTCGATCAGCGCCGTGCCGGTCAGATGCAGGGCGACGGCGACGATGAGCGCGCCGAGCACGCGCGCCTGGTCACTGGTCAAGCGTGTCATCTAGGCCGCTCCCCGCATGCGTCCGAGCCAGCGATCCTGCAAGGCCGTCAGCACGATGGCGATGACGAGGATCGCGCCATAGGCGATCTGCAGGACGAAGGTCGAGAAGTTGAAGAAGGTCAGCGCGCTCTGCAGCAGGAAGATGTCGATGGCGCCGATGGCGGCGCCGAGCAGGCCGCCACGGCCGCCGGCGAGGCTGACGCCGCCGAGCGCCACCGCCGAGATGGCGATCAGCGTGTAGGTTGGGCCGATCGACGGATCGGCCGAGCCGATCAGCGCCGTCATCATCAACCCGGCGACGCCGGCGAAGACGCCGGTGATGACATAGGACAGGAAGCGCACCAGCGTGACCGGGATGCCGGCCGTATAGGCGGCGCGGTCGTCGCTGCCGACTGCCATCAGGTGGTCGTAGTAAGGCAGGCGGCGGATGCCGATCCAGATCAGGAAGACAGCGCCGAGCGGCAGGATCGACAGCGGCCCGCCGAGCGATTTCAGCCAGACGGGGACCGTGCCGGTCGGCGCCGGCAGGATGGTCAGCGTGGTGCCGACCAGCAGCAGATAGGTGCCGAGCGTGGCGACGATCGGCTGGATGCGCAGGATCGTCGCCATGAAGCCGTTCAGCGCGCCGATGGCAGCGCCGATCAGGACAGCCGCGCCGACCACGATGAAGGGCGAGGTGAGGCCGAGCTTCTGGATCAGCACCAGCACGACGATGGCGTTGACGAAGCCCATGATCGGGCCGACCGAAATGTCGATGCCGCCCCGGCCGCCGAGGATCGCCGGCGCCGAGGCGATTGCCGCGCCCACCAGCGGCGCGGCGAGGCCGATCAGCGTGCCCCAGGCACTGGGTGAGAAACGGGCCGGGTTGATGAATATGTTGATCGCCAGCAGCACGACGAACAGGATCGGCGCGAAGCCGGTCTGCCGCCATATCGCCTTCAGGGCGGGCACTTTGCTGGTCGGCTGGGAGGTGGCCATTGCCGTCATGCTGCGCGTCCGAACATGGTGGATATGATGCGCTCGGACGAGCGCTCGGCGCCTTCCAGCGAGGCGGCCAGTTCCTGCTCGCGGAAGACAAGGATGCGGTCGCACAAGACCAGCGCCTCCTCGATCTCGGTCGAGAGGATGACCAGCGCCATGCCCTCCGCCGCCAGTTCGCGGAACACGGAATAGAGGACGCGGCGGGTGGCGATATCGACGCCGCGGGTCGGATCGTTCAGCAGCAGTACGTCCGGCTTGTGCGCGAGCGCCCGGGCGAGCAGCACCTTCTGCTGGTTGCCGCCGGAAAGCGTGGTGATCATGCGGCCGGGGTCGGGTGCGACGATCGACAGCCGGTCGCGATAATAGTCATAGCGCTTGCGCCGCTCGGCCGGGCTGATCAGGCCAAGCTTGCGGTCGCGGCCGACGGTGGCGATGGCGAAATTGTCGAGGATCGACATGGACGGGAAAATGCCGGTGGCGCGGCGGTCGCGCGGCAGATAGGCGATGCCGCTCCGAACCGCCTGCCGGAAGCTCCTTATGACACGGTCGGCTTTCGCACCGGCATTCACATGGCCGGCAACGGGCGGGCGCAGGCCGGCCATCGTCTCGATGAAGGCGTCCTGGCCATGGCCGTCGAGCCCGGCGAGGCCGACGATTTCGCCGCGCCGGATTTCCTGGTCGAACGAAACGGCGCCCGGCTTCAGTGACAGGCCAAGGACGGAGAGCGAGACCGGGTTATCCGACATGATGCAGCTCCCGCGCGGTTTCCGGCGCCATGAGCGCAAGCAGTTCATCCGGCACGAGATTGCCCTTCTCCAGCGTCTTCACCACCTGGCCGCTGCGCAGCACCGTCACGCGGTCGGAGAGGCCCGTGACCTCATCCATCCGGTGGGTGATGAACAGGATCAGGCAACCGCTCGCCGCCAGCCGCCGCATCAACGCGAACACCGCCTCGCGATCGGCGAAATCGAGCGCGGCGGTGACTTCGTCGAGGATCAGCACGCGGGGGGATCGCGTCAGCGCGCGGGCGAGCACGATCAATTGCTGCGCCGCCAGCGGCACCTCGCCGGCCGGCTCGTCGAGCGGCACATGGGTCGAGGCGAATTCGGACAATATGCGACCGGCCAGGGCGCGGCGTTCGCCACGCGGCACGCGGCGGCGGAACAGGCCGTCATAGCCGAGCAGGATGTTGTCGGTGACGCTGCGATCCGGCGCGATCAGCACTTCCTGGAACACGGTGGCAAAGCCGGCGGCGCGAAAATCGGCGGGATCGCGGCCGGCGATCTTGCGCCCTTCGAAGGTGATGGTTCCACGATCCGGCGTGACGATGCCGGAGAGCAGCTTGACCAGCGTGCTCTTGCCCGAGCCGTTCTCGCCGAGGATCGTGTGGATCGTGCCGGGCGTGAAATCGATGGTGGCGCCGTCGAGCGCTACCGTCTCGCCATAGCGCTTCGAGAGATCCCGGATCTCCAGCATGAACTCTCACTCTCCCGGATGCGCAACCAGCGAGCGCCGGATTCCTGTTTGAACGATACGCCGGCGGCTTCTTCGAAAGCCACCGGCGTAGCGTCATTCATCGCCTTCAGCAGCGCCTACTTGGCGCAGGGATCCGGCGTTTGGGCGTAGTCGAACAGCGCCGTATGCGCCGGCTTGGCGAAATAGGCGTCCATCAGCGCTTCCGGCATCGGATCCTGCGGCGCGACCGGGAAGATCGAGACGGCATCCTTGGTCATGCACTCACGATGCCATTTTCCGAGCTCGTCGGGGTTCACGGCCGGCACCGGAATCATGAGGATGTTCAGCTTCGGCTGCTGGCCCTCGAGCACGCGGACGCCGACGCGGAACAGCGTCTGCGCCGTCCAGGATGGCATCAACGCGCCGCCGGTGAAGCGGAACGTGTCCTGATTGTCCTTCCAGAAGCCGAGCGCGTCGCCCGAGATCGAGCCGGAGACAACCGGGATCGGCCGGCCTGCCTGCTTGAATGCCTCGGCGACGATGCGCGACTCCGAACCGGAGGTCCACACGCCGGCGATCGGCTGCGGCGTGGTGGCCAGTACCTGCAGCGTCACGGTCTTGGTGACGTTAGGCGACCAGTTGCCGTTGACGTCGCGGACTACCTTGACCTCGGGCGCTTCGGCAAAAGCCTTGTCGGCGCCGACGCGCTGCTGGGCGACCAGCGGGCTGCCGGCGATGCCCTCGATGCGCAGCACATTGCCCTTGCCGCCGATGCCGTCGATCACGCCCTTGGCGACGTCATAACCGAACTTCACGAAGTTCGAATCGACGTTGATGGCATAGGGGCTGGTGACGGCGCCGGAGCCGGTAACGAAGGGAATGCCGGCCTTGAAGGCTGCCTCGATCACTTCGTTCAGCGCGGTCGACGAGCCGGCGAACGAGGTGATGATGCTGCACTTCTTGTCGATGAAGGCGCGGATCTGGGCGATCTGCTGGCCGGTGTCGCCGTTGGAATCCGACATCTCGAAATCGGAAATCCAGCCCTTCTCCTTGTAGAGGCCGACCAGACGCTCCAACTCGTGCGTGACGGAAACGCGCCACGGATTGCCCTGATAGGACTCCGAATGGCACCACTTCCAGGGCTGCTTCACCGGCCCGAAATTGTCATAGGCGGAAGGCTGGATCGTCTCTTCGACACCGAGATAGAGCGCCTGCACTTCCGCTGGCAGCGTCGCGAAAGCCGGCGGCGTCTCCGCCCTGGCCACGCTGGCGACGCTCATCACGGCCGCGGCGCAAACCGCCAAGCCCAAACTCGTCCTGCTAGCCCGTGTCATGATCCTGTCTCCCTCCCTCTTGGCCGGGGCGGACATCCGCTCCCCGCGCTCAATTCACGCTGCCGCATTCGCGACAACCGTCCGTCCCGCCGGCCGACGTCACCCACGCCGGTTCCTCCCTCAGATCGTTTTCGCAGGTGAGATCTTTCGTTCATATCAGATAGCAAGCCGCAATCCTGTCAACAGGATTTTGGCGGGGGATCGCAAGGGAACGTTCGGGAAGGCGGGCCGGGTGTCGGCCAACCGCGCGGGGCCGCAAAACAAGACGCCCGCCCCGGCGAAATTTAACGGGGGCGGGCGTCTTGGCAGATCATCAATCGAACCAGCCGCGCCAAGCAGGCGCGGCGGGCAGCGGGTAGACCTACCAGCGAACCTGGAAGCCGGCGTTACCGCCATAGGTCTGGACGTTGCCGGCAAACTTGCCGTCGAAAGTGGCGAAGAACGACGTGTCCGGACCCCAGTTCATCTTGAAGCCGGCATTGACCGCCACCGCATCCTCGGCCGCCGCTGCGCCCTGCACGACGAAGGGATATCCCGGCGCGGACAGGAAGGTCGGATTGACCGAACGATCCGGGTTGAACTCATGCAGCCATGCCGCGCGCGCCCAGGGCTGGATCGTCATGTTGTCGCCAAGGTCAAGCACGGTGTCCACCTGAACGCCGAGCGAAGACGGCAGCGAGGTGATGGTGCGGCTCGCATAGTCGAGGCCCAGCACGTCGCCATTCGGCGAGGTCTCCGAAAAGCCCTGCATCGAGAGCGACGCGAACTGCAGGCCGGCAAAGCCCGTGACCGCGCCGAGGCCGGCCACCGGCTGACGCCAGCCGGTCTCGACCTTTGCGCCAAATCCGCCGCTCAGGAAGTCGCCTTCCCAACGCTCGGAGAAGCCCTGGACGGGATTGAGGGGTGCGTCGGTACCGGGCACGGTCGCCTGTCGGGTGGTGCTGTTGTTGTAGATATCGAGCGACACCGCGCCATTGGCATAGAACTGGCCCCACTTCTTCGAGGCATAGGCGCCGAGATGCCCGCCGACGATATTGCCGCTGGTCTCGCGATCCGGCACCGAGAACGAACCGGCGCCGCCACCGAGCGCAAAGCCCATCAGCGTGTCGGGATCGAGCTGGTAGTCGAGGCCGGCCGCCAGGCTGCCGCCCTTGTAGGTCAGGTCGGCGCTGCCGACGACGGTCGGATCGCCGGTGACGTTGCCGGAATTGCCGCCAACCGTCGCCCAGATCTTCCAGCGACGCTCCTCGACCGTCTCCAGCGCGGCGAAGGCCGGATTCTTGCCCGGCTCGGGGGCATAGCCGAGCGGCTTGGGCGCGAAGGTCTGGCTCGCCGGGTCGGTGCCGATGCCGATGCGCCAGCTGTCCGCCTGGCTGGTCATCGCCGCCATGAAGCTGCTGTTCATGTCGAACTCAGGCTGCTGGAAGCCGCTGACGCCTTCGCCCGAGATCGAGTCATAGACCGCGCCGAGCGCCTCGAGCGTCGGCACATAGAACAGCGCCGCCGCGATCTGGGTGAAGTTCGGCGAGGTCAGATCCGTCTGGATCGCATTGATCGCCGAACCGACCGCCGTCTGGTTTTCCGTCAGGCCGCCGCGTGCATAGTTGATGTCGACGTTGAGGACGACATCCTTCGGATCGAGCGGATAGAGCAGCTTGTACTGCGCCACAGCGCTAGGAAGGGTGTCGAGCGCGAGCCCCTCGTCCGTGACACCGCCTTCAGTATGGATGATGACATAGTCGGTGCTGCCGGTACGCGCCGCGCCCGGATTCAATACATTGACCGCGACAAGACCATTCACTTCGGCCTTACCGCTGACGTCGATCCTGTCGGTCGTGCCGGCCAGATCGAGATCAAGCAGGTAAGCGCCCGTGTCGGCCTGTTCGAGATTGCCGGTCAAGGTGGTGGTCAAGACGCGGTTCCAATCGCCCGGCGACATGTAGCCGGCGTTGGAGAACTGGCCCGTTAGCCCGAGATCGACGGTCTCACCCATAAAGTAAGCCGCCTCGAAGCGGTTGTTGAAGGCATTCTGACCGGCCCCCAGAGCCACAGAACCATAGACCGCGCCGGCATTGTCGAAAGTATCGTCTCCGCCGGTTGCACGCATGGCATAGCCGTCGATCCCGTTGATCGAGGCGACAAGGCCATAGTTGGTGAGCTTGTTGGTCTTGCCGTCCCTGAAGCCAACGCCGGCGCCGGAACCGGTGCCGCCGATAACCAAAACCGGGCTCAACGGAACGTCGGCGATGGTGACGTTGATGTCGCCATTGCCTTCGCCCTCATCGCCAACGCTCTGGGCGAGAATGCCGAAAGAGCCGTCGCCAATGATAGCGACGCTCTTGGTCTGGGTGATGGTCACGTCATCGCCGGCGCCCGCGCCGCCCGCCGAGCCCATGAAGCCCGCAGGTGCCGCGAACAGGGCGAAGGTCGGAGCACTCGCGCCGGAGAAGCCATCGAGGCCGAGGTAATTGCCGTCGGAACCGCCGACACCGCCGCCGCCGCCGATCGACTGCGCGAAGACGCCGACAGAATTGGCATCCTCGATATAGATGCTGGCATTGCCTGTTATCGTGACCTTGCCGCCCTTGCCGTTGCCGGCGTTTTGGGCTGCCTCGACGATACCGTCCGTACCCGCCGTGACGACACCGCCGCCACCGCCGACCGACTGCGCGAAGATGCCGACAGAACCCTTGCCCGTCAGCTGGATGCTTCCGGTGCTGGTCACCTCGACATCGCCGCCCACGCCGGTAGCGCCATCGCCGCCGAGGATCGCCGGTACGCCGAGGGCAACCGCCGTCGCCGCACCGCCGCGACCGCCACCGCCGCCGACCGACTGGGCGAAGATCGCGACCGAATTGTCTCCCTCGATCAACATGCTGCCGTCGTTGACGACCTTGACGACGCCGCCGTCGCCGCCCGCGCCACCCGAACCGCCGACCGCCAACGCGATCGTCGGCGTCCCGCCGGGGCTCGTCACATAGGTGATGCCCCCCGTGCCGCCGCCGCCGCCGACGGACTGCGCCATGATGCCGGTCGAGCCATAACCCTTGGTGATGATCACGCCAGTCGACTCGTTGGTGACCGTGACGTCGCCGCCACGACCGCTCACGCCGCCGGCTCCACCGATGTTGAAGTCGAACGCGCCGTTCCCGGTCAGCGCGGTGCCGCCGGTCATGGCGCCATTGCCGCCGCCGCCGCCGACCGACTGGGCAAAAATCGCAACCGAGGCTGCGCTCACCGTGGTGATTTGTCCGGCATTGGTCACATCGACCGCGCCGCCATTGCCGCCCTTGCCCGTACCGCCAACGTCGATGGAACCGGAACTCAGGCCGTCCACCAGGCCGCCGCCGCCATTGCCGCCGCCACCGCCGACCGATTGAGCGAAGATGCCGTTAGAGCCATAGCCTTCGACCAGGATGGTGCCTTTGGTCGTCTTGGTCGGGTCGATATGGGTCGCGATGATGTTGTCGACCGTGACGTGACCGCCATTGCCGGTCGCTCCCGTATCGCCGCCGACCGTGATCAGGCCGAAGGTACGGCCGGCCGAACCGCCGCCGCCGCCGATCGACTGGGCGTTGATGCCATCGGCGCCGTCGCCGGTGGTATGCAGGCTATTGGCGTTCGTCACGGTGACGCTGCCGCCGCTGCCGGATGCGCCGCCACCGCCGCCGACCAGGACAAGCGCCGGGATCTTGTCGGTGAATTTGCCGGCGTTCTTGCCGCCGCCACTGCCGCCCCCGCCGCCAACCGACTGGGCGAAAATGGCATGGGAATCGACGCCATGCGTCTCGATCATCGCCGCGTTGCCGACGTCGACTATGCCGCCCTCGCCGCTTGCGCCGCCGGAACCGCCGACGCCGACAAGGGTCAAGCCAACCGAGCCGCCCGCGCCGCCGCCGCCGCCGATCGACTGGGCAAAGATGCCGACGGAATCGTCCGCATGGGTGAGGATGCCACCATAATTGTCGATGGTGACCGTGCCGCCGCTGCCGGCCGCTTCACCGGTGCCGCCCACCGCCAGCAACGCACCCGCGCCACCGCCGGTACCGCCACCACCGCCGACCGACTGCGCGAAGATACCGGCCGAGCGACCGGTTTCCGCATTGCTGTCGACGACTTCGCCGTCCTCATCCAGAACCACGCCGCCGAAGGTTTCGATCAGCGCCAGTTGCGCCTGCGATCCATCGATTGCGCCATTGGTGACGGTTACCGCGCCGCCATTGCCGCTCGCGCCACCGCTGCCGCCGAGGGCAATCGTGCCCAGCATGCCCGCATTGCCATCGCCGCCATCGCCACCACCGGCGCCGATCGACTGCGCATGAATACCATCGGAGGTCTGACCCTCCGTGACGATCTTGCCGGTGTTCGTGACGATCACCGCGCCGCCATTGCCGCCCGTGCCGCCCGAACCGCCGATGGCGATCGCAGCGGAGCGCTTGAAGCTGCCGGTGCTGAACGGCTTCAGGAAGGTGAGCGGATCCACGGGCAGCAGGGGAATCGAAACCAACCCGCCAAGCCCGACATAGGCGTCGCCGCCGGTGCCGCCGCCGCCGCCGATCGACTGGGCAACGATGCCGGCCGATTTTTCGCCCTGCGTCAGGATGAAGTCGAGATTGGCGACATCGACGATTCCAGCGATATTGCCGTCACCGGCTGCGCCGCCAACCGTCGCCTGAAGGTTCCAGTTCGGCGAATTCTTCGTCGCATCGCAGTCCACGGGCGGCTTGCACGAGGGCCCAAGCTGCAGGGAGATCGAATTCGACCGACCGCCCGTGCCGCCGCCGCCGCCGATCGACTGCGCGAAGATTCCTGCTGCGCCGATCCCTTCCGTTATGATGCCGCCATCCTGGGTGATCTTGACGTCACCGCCGACATTGCCGCTGCCGCCGGTGCCGCCGACCGCGACGGTGATGTTGACCTGCGTGCCGGGCGTGTTGCCGCCGAGGCCGAGCGCGCCGCTGATCGCGTTGCCGCCCGAACCGCCACCGCCGCCGATCGACTGCGCGAAGATGCCGAAAGCGCCGTCTTTCTTGGTCGACAGCAGCCCGTCATTCTTGACCGTCACGTCGCCGGCGGCTCCGCCATCGCCGCCAAAACCGCCGACAGAGACGCTGGCGTTGACGTTGGTGCCGTCGGCGAGAGCGCCGATGCTTGCCGCGATCGCCATGCCGCCATTGCCGCCGCCGCCACCGATCGACTGCGCCTGGATCGCATGCGCCTCGACGCCAGTGGTCGTGATGGCACCGGTGTTGTCGACCTTGACGATGCCGCCATAGCTACCCTCGCCGCCGAAACCACCGACCGAGGCCGACAGGCTTTTGGCGTCCTTGCCGGCGATCGAGCCGGCAATCGACAGGCCGCCATTGCCGCCGCCGCCGCCGACCGACTGCGCGAAGATGCCGACCGACTGGTCGTCTTCGGTCAGGATCGAACCGTCATGCGTCACCGTGACGTCGCCGCCAGCGCCGCCGCCGCCGCCGAAACCGCCGACCGAAGCGCTGATCTGGTTGCCGTTTTCACCGCCGCTCAGGCTTGCCGTGACGCTCAGGCCACCATTGCCGCCACCGCCACCGACCGATTGCGCCAGGATGCCATAGGCCTTCTTGCCCTTGGTCTGGATGATGCCGGTTGAATCGACCGTCACGGCGTCACCGTCGCCGGCCGCGCCGCCGAGGCCGCCGAGCGAGGCGGAGATCGCCGCCTTGGTGTCCTTGCCGAGCGAGCCGTTGACGGCTGCGGCAAACGAGAAGCCGCCATTGCCGCCGCCACCGCCGACCGATTGCGCCAGGATGCCGTTGGCGCCGTCGCCTTCGGTCAGGATGTTGTCGACCGTGGTGACGTCGACCGTCGAGCCGTTGCCGCCGCCGTCGCCAAAGCCGCCGACCGAAACGGCAACCGCCGCCTTCGCATCCGGGCCCGAGACGGAAACGGCACCGGAGAAGCCGCCATTGCCGCCGCCACCGCCGACCGACTGGGCGAAGATGCCATTGGCGTCGCCGCCTTCGGTGTGGATTGTGGCGGCATTGCCGGAAAGCGTCTTCCCGACATTGCTGTTGACGATGACCGCGCCGGCGTTCTGGCCGGTTCCGCCGGAGCCGCCGACGCTGACACTGGCGCCACCGGCGCCGTCGATCGTCAGATTGCCCGCGACGGAGAAGCCGCCATTGCCGCCACCACCGGCGATCGACTGCGCGAGGATGCCATTGGCGAGATTGCCTGCCGTGGCGATCGTGCCGGCATGATCGACCTTGACGAGGCCGGAGATGCCGCCCGCGCCGCCGCCACCGCCGATCGAGACGGAAGCGCTGACGCCCTTGCCGGCGCCACTGGCCGCGACCGAAAAGCCGCCATTGCCGCCGCCGCCGCCAAGCGACTGCGCGAAGATGCCGTTTGACCCCGCGCCGAGCGTGACGATATCGCCGGTGCTGCCGACAGTGACCTCGTCGCCATTGCCGCCCTGACCGCCCGAGCCGCCGAGGCTGACGCCAACCGCGCCACCATCAACCGCGATCGCAAGCACGCCGGAGAAGCCGCCATTGCCGCCGCCGCCACCGACCGATTGCGCGAAGATCGCCGAGGAATTGTCGAACGCCGTCGACACGTCGCCTTCGCTCGTGACCTTGACGACCCCAGCCTTGCCGCCGCCCGCGCCGCTGCCGCCAAGCGCAACGCTGACGCCGAGGGACTTGCCGCCGCTGACCGACAGAGCGAAGCCGCCATTGCCGCCGCCGCCGCCGATGGATTGCGCCAGAATGCCGGAGGAACCCGTGCCGCTGACCGTCTGCATGGTTTCCGGATTGAAAGCCGCCCCGGTGGCGATGTCGCCCTTGGAGGTGACGGTTACAGCGCCACCCGTGCCGCCCGAGCCACCGCCGCCGCCCAGCGCCACGCTCACTCCGGCTTGCTGGCCAACCGCCAACGCGACGGTCGAGCCGCCATTGCCGCCGCCGCCGCCGACCGACTGCGCCAGGATGCCGACAGACTGGTTGCCCGACGTCGTCACATTGCCTGTCGACCCGACCTTGACCGCCTCGCCATTGCCGCCGCCCGTACCCGAACCGCCCAGGCCGAGTCCGACGGCAGCGCCCTGAAGCGTGATCGCACCCGCGCCGGCAAAACCGCCATTGCCGCCGCCGCCGCCTACCGACTGGGCAAGGATGGCCGCTGACTGGTCCCCATGCGTATCGATGTTGCCCGTCGAACTGACGGTGACCGCTCCGCCATTCTGGCCCGAGCCGCCGCTGCCGCCAATGGCGACGGACGCGCCGAGCGCGCCGGTCGTGAAGGTGCCCGCGACGGAGAAACCGCCATTGCCGCCACCGCCGCCGACCGACTGCGCCAGGATGCCGGCAGACTGCTTTCCATAGGTGGCGATGTTGCCGTAGCTGATGACATCAACATCCTTGCCGACGCCACCCGCGCCGCCGCCGCCACCGAGCGAGACCGCGGCCGCACCACCTGCGGCGCCGAAGGAGCCGGAACCGCTCAAAGCCACCGCGAAACCGCCATTGCCGCCGCCGCCGCCGACCGACTGGGCGAGAATGCCCGTCGAGCCGTCCTCAAGCGTCAGGATGTTGTTCTGCGTGATGACCGAGTCGATCTTCTTGCCGTTGTTGACCTTGACCGTGCCGGCATCGCCGCCGCCGCCTGCCGTGCCGCCGAGGCTGACACCAACGCCGACCAAAGCGCCGGCTGAAAGGCTTCCCGCGAATCCGCCATTGCCGCCGCCGCCGCCGATCGATTGCGCCAGAATGCCGACGGCATTGCTGCCCTCAGTGATAAGGTTCCAGTCGCTGCGGCCCTTCCCTTGCAGGAAATGAGCCGCACCATCGGCATCGACCGTGACGTCGCCGGCCGAACTGCCGGCGCCTCCCGAGCCGCCCAGCGCGACGCTGGCCGCGCCAGCGCCGAGCGCCACGCTCACCGCGAAGCCGCCATTGCCGCCGCCGCCGCCGATCGACTGCGCCAGGATGCCGGTGGAATTCTTGCCCTTCGTCCAGATCGAACCGGAGCTGTCGACGTCAACCGCGCCGCCAAGGCCGCCGCTTGCACCGCTGCCGCCGATATTGACCGCGATGCCGATGCCGCCCAGCGCGCCGCCGGCCGAATAGCCGCCATTGCCGCCGCCGCCGCCAATCGATTGAGCGAAGATGCCCTGGGCATTGTCGCCCGTGGTCTTGATGTCGCTGAGGCTCGAGACATCAACCGCGGAGGCATCGCCACCCGCGCCGCCTGTGCCGCCGATGCCGATCGCCGCCGCGAAGCCAGCGCCTGCATCCACGGCAACCGCGATGGCTGCGCCGCCATTGCCGCCGCCACCGCCGACCGATTGCGCGAAGATACCGCGCGATCCGTCGCCAGAGGTCGTCAAGGACCCGGCCGTCTCGACCGTGACAGTCCCGCCCTTGCCACCCTTTGCGCCATCGCCACCCATCGAAAGCGCCAGAGCGCCGATCGTGCCCGATACCGCGAAGCCGCCATTGCCGCCGCCGCCACCGACCGATTGCGCGAACACGGCGTCGGATTGCGCGCCATGCGTGATGATCGAGTAACGAGTGTTCTGCGCATCGCGCAGAACTTCCACCGCGCCAGCATCACCGCCGCCGGCACCCTTGCCACCGAGAGCAACGCTGAATCCGACGCCGCCTGAGAAGGCACCGCCACCATTGCCGCCGCCGCCACCGATCGACTGCGCGAAAATGCCGGCCGAATTGATCGAATCCAGGCCGTTGATGCCCGTCTCGATGTCGCCGGCGTTGATCACCGTAACGAGGCCGCCCTTGCCGCCGGCGCCGCCGGCGCCACCGGCCGAGAACAGGCCATAGCTGACGCCGCCATTGCCGCCGCCGCCGCCGATCGACTGCGCGAAAATGCCCGCGGAGGCCAGGCCGTTCGTCTTGATGGTGCCCGTCGCCGTATTGGTGACCTGGACAATGCCACCATCGGTCGTCGAACTGCCGGTGCCGCCCAGCGAGACAAGACCGCCGCTCGACCCGCCATTGCCGCCGCCGCCGCCAATCGACTGGGCCAGGATGCCGTTCGAGGATTCGCCCTTGGTGACGATGGCGCCCGAATTGGTCACGCCGACCGCGATTTCATTCGCCAGACCGGTGGCGTAGCCATAGCCGCCGAGGCTGCCGCCGCCGCCGGAGGCAAACAGTCCGAAATTGGAGCCGCCATCGCCGCCGCCGCCGCCGATCGACTGGGCGAGAATGCCTTGCGAATTGTTGTTGTTGGTGGTGATCGATCCCGCGTTGATGACCGACACGACGCCGCCATTGCCGCCATTGCCGCCGTCGCCGCCGCTGGAAGAGAACAGGCCGAAGCCCCCGGCGCTGCTGCCGCCGCCGCCGCCGATCGATTGCGCGGTGATACCGTGCGAATAGATGCCCGAGGTTGTGATCGAGGTGCCGGCCGCCGTGACAACGGTGGCGTTGCCGCCGCTGCCGGCAGCACTGCCACCGCCTGGGTTGAAGACGAGGCCGCCACCGCCGCCGCCACCGCCGCCGCCGCCGCCCTGGCTTACCGCAGCGATACCGGCCGAATAGTCACCCGTCGTGACGACGCTGCCTCCGGTGAAATTGACCGTCGCCGATCCGCCGCTGCCGCCAAGACCGCCATCGCCTGCGCTCCCGGAGATGCCATAGGCGCCGCCGCCATTGCCGCCATTGCCGGCATTGCTGGTCGCGATGATACCCGCAGCGTGAGCGCCGGTCGTCTTGACCGCGCCATCGACATTGACGATGGCAATGCCGCCATCGGCGCCATCATGGCCATCGCCGCCATTCGAGAACACATAGCCATTGCTACCATTGCCGCCACGGCTGCCATTCGAGAAGCCGACAATGCCGGCGTTGTCGTCACCCGATGCGACGACGGCGCCGCTACCGGGCTGATTCGCATCCGCGCTGGGCTGGCTGTAATTGATGGTGACATCGGGACCGGCATTGCCGGTCGGGCCGCCCGGCGCGTTTGCCGGCGGTGGGGTGCAGGTCGTGCCCGATGCCGCATCTTCGTTGACCGAGCAGGTGGACTGCTTAGCAGGGGTATCGCCACTCGCCGGAACGAAGGCCGTGATCGTGCAGTCGGTCGAACCGGTGCAGGTGTAATTGGGCTGATCGGGCGTCGATGACGGCGTGCTGCCGGTGCCGCCGAGCGAGATCTGCGACAGGTTGGAGGTGAGGTTGTTGACGTCGAGCTGGCTGACGTTGGGGGCGCCGAAAACCGCCGAACCGCTGTTGGCGTTGCCGGTGCAGGTCTCGATACCGCCTGTCGGGCCGACGCAGGCCGCTTGGGCCGAACTGCCCGAACCAGCAAGCGCCATGACGACGAGAAACAGGGTGAGCCCGGAAGCTGCCGCGATGGGGCGAAGGTCCATGGCTCCCGGCAGGGGATTCGGCCACCGACCAAGACACGACAAAACCTTGGTCGCCCGTGTGCGAACCCGCATGATTTCCAGCCCCCCGCCATCCGCGCCGAAGGGCACGCGTGGACGATATACAATTATACGGTTACCGAAACGTAATGTGACCTAACGGCATATGGAGGCATGATTTTTCAGACCTGCTGCGCGCGCGCATCATCGCCGGGGATCGCGGGCTGCCAGAGCCTCATGCTGTCCATGCCAGATGGCGCGCGAGGGCCGCAGCGATTAACAGGACAGTTCGCAGTGTCGCCAATCGGCAAGGCCAACCGAAGGAGAATGCCATGGAGATCACGAGACTGGAGCCGGCAGCGCGCTGGTGCGAGGCGGCGACGCATGACGGCGTCGTGCATGTCGCCGGACAGGTCGGACCGGCCGGGGCCGATATCCTGACGCAGACCCGCGGCGCGCTGGCGGAACTGGACCGCGTGCTGGCGCTCAGCGGCACGGACAAGTCGCACCTGCTTTCGGTGACGATCTGGCTCGGCGACATCGCGGACTTCGCCGCCATGAATAGTGTCTGGGACGCCTGGGTCGATCCGAACAACACCCCCGCCCGCGCCACGGGCGGCATTCCGCTCGCCGATCCCGATTACATCATCGAGATCACGGCCGTCGCCGCCCTGCCCTAGCGCCTGCCGCGACCGGCCACGGGCACGTGGCCGGCGCTACCCCTTCAGCACAGCGCTGCGGAAACGCATCAGCGACAGGGCGAAATAGACCGCCCCGAAGCCGACGAAGATCAGCAGATACTGCCAGACCAGCGGGAAACCACCGCCGCGGAACAGCACCGCCTGGGTGAACGACACGAAATGCGGCGTCGTCGTCAGCGTCTTCATCGCATATTGCAGCCAGACCGGCATGCTCTCCATCGGCGTCATGCCGCCCGAGAGCAGGTTCAGCACGATCAGCACCGGGATCGCCAGCAGACCGAACTGCGCCATCGACGTCGAGAATGTCGCGAGCAGGATGCCCATCGAGGCGATCGACAGCGTGTAGATGATGGTTCCGAGCAGGAAGAGCGGTATCGAGCCCTGGATCGGCACGCTGAGCAGCCAATGCACGACGACAAGCAGCGAAAGCGTGGCGGCGATGACGATCACCAGCGCGTTGGCCAGTACTTTGGCCAGCACGATCTGGCTGGCGACCACGGGCATGACCAGCAGATGCTCGACCGTGCCGCGCTCGCGCTCGCGGATCAGCGCCGCGCCGGACAGGATCAGCGTCAGCATGGTGATGTTGTTCATCACCTGCATCATCGCGCCGAACCAGACCGAGTTGAGGTTCGGATTGAAGGCGCTGCGCATCACGAGCTTCACGGGTGTGGCGGTCGTCAGGCCGCCGCCATAGCGGAATTCAGCAATCTCGTTGGCGATGATGTTCTGCAGCGCTACCGAGCCATTGCCGGCGAAGACAATCGCCGTGGCGTCGATCTCGAGCTGCAGTTCCGCATCGCGATTGGCGAGGATGTCGCGCTCGAAATTCGGCGGGAAGTCGAGGACGAAGACGAAGCGCCCCTTATCCAGCGCCGCGTCGACCTCCGATACGTTGAGCGCCACGGGCTCCTGGAACAGTGGCGGCTGGATCGCGCCGATGATCTGCCGAGACAATTTCGAATTGTCCTCGTCAACAACCGCGACGGCGAGGTTTTTCAGCTCGGTCGAGGCGCCGGTCGAGACCGTGTAGATCGCCAGGGTGAAGGCGTAGACGACCAGCACCAGCATGATCGGGTCGGCCTTGATGCTCCGAAGCTCCTTGATGAAGAGGTAGAAGAGGTTGGAGCACCAGCGAAGGATGTTGGACATGGTCAGGCGTCCTGTTTCTTCAGCAGGACAAGCGACAGCGCAAAGAAGATCAGGCAAAAGCCCGACAGCATGAGCACATTGGGCCAGAGGTCGGCCCAGCCCAGGCCCTTGGTGAAGGCGCCGACGCTTATCGGCTGGTACCAGGCCGGCGGGAAGGCGAGCCCGAGCGCACGGCCGGAACCGGTCAGCGAGGAGACCGGAATGACCAGGCCGGAGAAATTGACAGCCGGCACAATCGAGATGATCGCCGTCGCGACGACGGCGGCGACCTGCGACTTGGTGAAGCTCGACACCAGCTGCCCGAAACCGGTCGTGGCGATCAGGTAGATCAACGTCGCCACGGCGAAGAGGGAAAACGACCCCTTCAGCGGCAACCGGAACAGGAACAGCGCCAGCAGGAACAGCACGGCCGCGCTGACCAGGGAAACGCCGATATAGGGCAACTGCTTGCCGAGCAGGAATTCGCTCTTGCTGATCGGCGTCGAATAGAAATTGGCGATCGAGCCTGTCTCTTTCTCACGCACGATGCCGATCGCCGACATGATCGCCGGAATCAGCACCAGCATCAGCATGATGACGCTCGGCACCATGGCGTTGACGCTCTTGAAGGCCTGATTGTAGCGATAGCGGGGTTCGATCGACACCGTGGAAAGCGCCGTCGTGGCGTTCTCGCGCGCGAATTCGGAGGCATAGCCGACAGCCAGCCCCGTCACATAGCCCTTCGCCGTCTCGGCCCGGAACGGCATGCTGCCGTCGACCGTCACCGCGATTTCGGGCTGCTTGTCCGACACTAGATCGCGGCCAAAGCCCGAAGGGACCTCGATCGCGATGTTGACCTCGCCGCTCTTCATCCGGCTCTGCAGCTCGGCGCTGGAGCCGATGTCGGGTCGCTCGCTGAAATAGCGGGATGCGGAGAAGTTTTCCAGGAGCGCGCGGCTTTGCGGGGTCTTGTCCTGATCAAACGCGGCAAAGCTCAAATTCTCGACGTCGAACGAAATGCCATAGCCGAAGGTGATCATCAGGATCACCGGTCCGAGCAGGGCGAACCAGAGACGGATCCTGTCACGCAGCAGTTCCATCGTCTCGCGCCGCGCATAGGCCCAGAGACGGCCGGGGTCGAAGCGGCGCGGCCGGGCATGGCTCGCGAACTGCGGCGACGGTGTTGGCAGCGGGGTCTCGGCGGGCAGTTCTGGCGCGTCCTCGGGAATGCCGGACGCCTCCTTCAGATAGGAGACGAAGGCCTCCTCGAGCGAAGCCTTGCCGCGCTGTTCGGCCAGTTCCTGCGGCGTGCCGACAGCGAAGACCTTGCCGGCATGCATCAGCGAGATGCGGTCGCAGCGCGCCGCCTCGTTCATGAAGTGGGTTGAGATGAAGATCGTCACGCCGCGATCGCGGGCGAGCGATACCAGCGTCCGCCAGAACGAATCCCGCGCCACCGGATCAACGCCGGAGGTCGGCTCGTCGAGGATGAGGATCGAGGGGCGATGGATGACGGCGACGGCGAGTTGCAGCCGCTGCTTCATGCCGAGCGGCAGGCCGTCCGGCAGCACGTCCGCCACGTCGGCCAGGTCGTAGCTGGTCAGCATCTCCTCGATGCGGGCATCGATCTCATCCTTCCGGATGTGGAAGAGATGCGCATGCAGATCGAGGTTCTGGCGAACCGTCAGCTCGGTATAGAGCGAGAAGGCCTGCGACATGTAGCCGACGTGCTGGCGGATCTCCATCTCGTTGCCGGAAAGCGATTGGCCGAACAGCTTGGTCCAGCCCTCGGTCGGCGTGATCAGTCCGGTCAGCATCTTCATCGTCGTCGACTTGCCGCAGCCGTTCGAGCCGAGGAAGCCGAAGATCTCGCCCTTGGAGATGCGGAAAGAAACATTGTCGACGGCGGTGAAATCGCCGAACCGACAGGTGAGGCCTTCCGCCTCGATGGCCGGCGTTTCGTCCGGCGCGACGACGCGCGGCGGCACCACGACGCTCTCATAGCCGCGACGCTTTTCCTCCGGCAGCAGGGCGATGAAGGCCTCTTCCAGCGTGTCCTTGCCGGCCTTGGCGCGGACTTCGCTCGGCGAGCCCTCGGCAATCACCTTGCCGTCATCCATCGCCGCCAGCCAATCGAAGCGCTCGGCCTCCTCCATATAAGCGGTGGCGACGATGACGCTCATCTGCGGCCGGCGGGCGCGGATCGAGTCGATCAGGTCCCAGAATTGCTGGCGCGACAGCGGATCGACGCCGGTCGTCGGCTCGTCGAGAATGAGAAAATCGGGATCATGGATCAGCGCGCAGCAAAGGCTGAGCTTCTGCTTCATGCCGCCGGAAAGCTTGCCGGCTGGACGATCCGGGAACGGGTCGAGCCCGGTAGCCTTGAGCAGATCGTCGATCCGCGCCTTGCGCTCGGCAGCCCCCTGGCCGAACAGGCGGCCGAAGAAGTCGAGGTTTTCGAAGACGGTCAGGGTTGGATAGAGATTTCGGCCAAGCCCCTGCGGCATGTAGGCGATGCGCGGCGACACCGCGTCGCGAACCCGCCTTTCGGCCATGTTGCCGCCCAGCGCCTCGACCGAGCCCGCCTGCAGCTTGCGAACGCCCGCCATCAAGCCGAGAACCGTCGACTTGCCGACGCCGTCGGGCCCGATCAGCCCGGCCATGCAGCCGGAGGGGATGGCGAGGGTTAGATCATCGACGGCCAGCCGCTTGCCATAGCGATGGCTGACACCCTGCAACCGGGCGACTGCCTCGTTCATTGCGGGACATTGACCTTGAGGCTATCCGGCCATTCGGCATCGGCCGAGGTGCGCACGAACCCTGCCCCGCGCACGCCAACCTTGACCTGCTTTTCGAACCGCTTCACCAGATCGCGCGGGATCTGGATCTTGACGCGGAACATCAGCTTGTCGCGCTCTTCCTTGGTCTCGACGGTCTTCGGCGTGAATTGCGCCTCGCCGGAAACAAAGGTGACCGTCGCGGGGATCACGTAGTTGGGGATCGGATCGAGAATGATCCGCGCTTCATCGCCGATGGCGATGCCGGCGACATCCTTCGCCGGCAGATAGATCGACATCGAGATATCGCTGAGATCGAGCAGCGTCAGCACCCGCGTGCCGGCGCCGACGACCTCGCCATTGCGCGCGAGCTCGTACTGGACGCGCCCCCGTCGCGGCGCGACCAGCACCATATCCTCAAGGATCGCGTTGAGACGCGAGACATCGGCCTCCGCCGCCTTGATCGCCGCCTCGGCCTGCGCCCGCGCGGCCAGCGTCGCCTGATAGGCGGCCGTCGCGACGTTCAACTTGTTCAGCGCCTCGTCGCGCATCTGCCCGGTCGCATGACCCTTCTTGAACAACGCGTCGATGCGATCGAAGCTCGATTGCGCCAGGGCGCGGTCGCTGTCGCGCTGCGAAATCTGCGCATCAACCTCGCTCAGCGCGCTTTCGGCTCGCAGGACCTGCGCCTGGGCGCCCAGCAATTGAGCCCGGTACTCGCGATCGTCGAGGCGGGCGAGGACCTGTCCGGCCTCGACCGTATCGCCCTCATGCGCGTCGACGGCGACAAGGCGACCCGGATATTTGCTGGCGACTTCAATCTCCTGGCCCTCGATCCGGCCGTTTGACTGGGCGATGCCTTTGGGAAGCGGGTTGCCACGAAGACGGTCGATCAGGCTCTTGAGCGTGCTCTGTGCCTCAACCTGGGGAACCAGCCAGGAGCCCGAACCCAGCGTTGCCGCGAGTTGATCCGTGGCCAGCACCGCCGCGAAGGCGACAAACGCCGCTTTGGGCCAAGAGTGACGCATCGATCCGTACCTCGCATTTCAACACAACGCTGCAAGGACAGTATCCGACACAGATCGGATTTGAGGAAGCAGAAGTCTGGATCCACAACCGCAGGAATTGTCACACCCCTAAAGACCACTACACCCCGACGTTGAAAGCGATCAAAATTACGTTACGTCAACAAGCCTCGACTCACGGCCAAAACAGAGCGATGCTGCGCGAAACGGGAGGTTCATGACATGCGCATTGCAATCGTGGCGTTGCTTGGAATACTCGCGGGCTGCTCAACCACGCAGACATCTATGGCCCCTTCCGGCGCGGCCGGCCCAGCCCCAGGGCCAAGCGCGGGACTCAATCGAGCCTACAACGCGTGCCAGGCGGCCTATGAGAGAAGCGCAAATCCGACTCGCACCAGCCGGGCGCAATGCCTGAACAATGCTGAAAACCGGTTCGCACGCGATTTCCCCGATCCAGAAATGCTGCGCCAACAGCAGGGATTGCGCCTGGCACTCGCCCAGCGGGTCGATAGCGGCCAGATCACGCAGGCAGCGGCCGATGCAACCTATGCCAAGGAAATGACCCGCCTGCAGGCAGCTTCCAATAGACGGCTAGCTGCCGGCTGAGCCGCACCGCCGACCTCCTCGACCTCTTGCGAACGCAGGCCGCCCGCGCGACTCCGCTGGCGGTCTGAAGTTATCCAGGCAGGAAGAGAAGGCAGGCTCCGACCAGAACGACGGCCTGTAGCCCGATGATCATCCGAAGTCGGGTGCGGAAGGGCTGCTTGCGCGTCTTGTGGCGGAGATAGCGCTGGCCGGCGAGCGCGCCGAACGATCCCCCGAAGCCGGCGAGGCCCAGCAAGGTTCGCTCGGGCACGCGTTGCATGCCGCGTTGGGCACAGCGCTTGTCCCAGGCGAAAGCCAGGAAGCAGGCGACGTTGAGGATGACGAAATAGCCTGCGGCCAATGCCACCAGGTACTCGCCCGGCATCAAGCGCGGCGCGAACAAGGAGAGGCCAAAACAGGCACGCTCCAGCATGTCATCGGCATTGGCGTTTCCGCAGGTTTGACGGTCGCAGGCGGGGCGGCGTCCCCTCCCCGACACGAAACAAGCAGGATCGGGAGACGCGCAACCTGGCGCGCTTTCGAGCGAAATGCATCGCGGCTTGCGCGAAGACAGCGCGACGAAACAAGGCGTTGGCGTATCGCGCCGTTTCCATGAAACGGTGACGCACCCCAATGGCGCCCGCTGGATCGGGATCGCATCGATCTCCATGGGGGATCCCCCACGGAGCTTTTTTCATGCAGACGCGCGGCGCTGCCAACCCTCAGGCTCTGCCAGCCATGGCCGGCAATGCCTCTGGGCTTTGTCAGGCCTTGCGGGCCTTGCGCTCGGCGTAGCGCCGGTCGCGTTCGGCCTTGCGTGCGGCTTCGTCTTCGATCACGCGGGAGACGCGGCTCTTCTGCGCTGCCTCACGGGCTTCGGCTTCGGCGCGAGCCGCAGCCTCGAGGGCGGCTTCGCGCTCGGCAGCTTCGGCAAGGAGACGTGCCTGCTCTTCGGCCTTCAGACGCTCACGCTCGGCACGACGTTCCTCGCGGGCCTCGACGATCGCCTGTCGTTCTGCCTGCCGCGCGGCCAGCATCGGGGCAGCAGCTTCCTGCGCGGCCCGATAGGCCTGCAGCTGGGCTGCCTTGGAGTCGGCCGCAGTGCTGCGACGACCGGTGAACTCGTTATCCTTGAAGCTTCTCAAATGTCTGTTCCAGCTTAGGTTTCATCCTGACGAACGGTCAGGACTTCTTATTCTTTTTTGCAACGGAACTGGCAGACGCTGCCAGTTGATCCTGCAATTCCTTCGCCAGTCGGGCTTCCCGCAGCCGAAGGGTCTTTTCTTCGCGGGCCCCCACCATCGAGTCGATCTCGGCGAACACACGTTCGCGCGCATCGAACTGCGACTTGGCTTTGCCAAAGGCAATATCTGCCGTCTGGCGAGATTTGCTATGCGATTCGGTCATGGTGGTTCCGGGCTGCGCGGCTCGTCCAGACCGGTTCCTCGTTTCATGGAAACGCTGAACGGCTCTGGCTCTTTGTTGAATCGCGTTTTCTTCACGCGAACCGGTACCCGCTTCGCTTGAAAACGCTCCAGGCGAGCGGCAATAAAAAAGGCCAGGCAAATTGCCTGACCTTCATTGGTCTCATGCTCTCAACAGTGCCAGTACATCCGTGGTCAAAGGAAAGCAGATACCAAATTAGACTGCGCGCAGGTTGCAAGCAGACATCTTGCCCGACTTGTTGTCGCGCTCGAGTTCGTACTCGACCTTCTGGCCTTCGACGATTTCGCGCATGCCAGCGCGCTCGACAGCCGAGATGTGAACGAAGGCGTCGTCGCCGCCGTTGTCAGGCTGAATGAAGCCGAAGCCCTTGGTGGAATTGAACCATTTTACTGTGCCGGTGGTCATGATGAACCCCTTCTTACGTATTGAGCGACCGCAGCACGAAGATGCCACGGAGAATGACTGTGATTTTTGAAAGGGAGGTTCGTTCAGGCGCGGAGCTAATCGCGCGGCAATCAAAGCTCGTCAAGCAAATATCGCCTTCTTCACTAAAGGTACCCTCGCCCAGTGTCAAGCTTTGATTGCTCGGCACCCGCTTGGGAAGGATTGCCCGCATCCGGCAATGCGATGAATTTCCCAACGAGCCCCTGCTCGATGCCCACTGTCCGAGGACAGGACAACGTCCGTCAGGGCGAGGCCACATTTCCCGCCATGGAGCTGTCGTCGGATCTCCCGTTGGGCTGATCGATGCCCTATCGCAGGAACGCGGCCTGTTGAGCGACAGTCGACGTTGCGATGTCCAAGGCTGGCTCCGCACCCTGCGGCAAGGCGGACATTCGAATGACAGCTGAAGCGACGAAAGAGCACCCCCTATAACGGGGCGACTATATTGTTAATTCCTCTTAGGAAGACTGAAACAAGTACAGCGCCGGGCGTGACGAAACTTCCCTCAAGGCTCTACGGACAGATAAAGCCAACAATCCTCAGTGCAACATGAACGTGACATGCCGCTTGTCCCCCGAGGGGATGCAGCACCACTTAAGTCTTTGAAATAATAAGGAAAAAGGGTGGTGCCCAGACGCGGCAACGTATTGTAATATATCGGCAATTCACCGCCTATCAGGCTAAATCAATCCCAGCGGCTCCGCTCGATGTTCTTGCTTCGTTCGGAATCATTGCCTATCACTGAATATCGCCGCAGCGCAGAGCGTTGGGTGGATCGGGGGGTGGTCAGAAATGGCTCGCGGATTGAACAAGCTGACGGCTATTTCTGTTCGGACTGCCGCTCCGGGCAAATATTCGGATGGCGGGGGCTTGTGGCTCTTCAAGCGCCCAGACGGTGGCGGGCAATGGTTTCTCCGCTTCACGATCCACGGTCGTCGGCGGGAGATGGGGCTGGGCTCCGTTAGCGATGTCTCGCTCAAGGCCGCCCGCCATGCCGCTGACGCCGCGCGGACGGTGGCCAGGGCGAACAAAGACCCCATTAAAGAGCGCGACCGGCAGTCCCGCGAAGCCGCTAGTAGCATTCATCTTTTAAAGGACATCGCCCTAGATGCCTTCGAAAGCCGCAAGGCGGAGTTGAAAGGCGACGGCAAGGCAGGCCGATGGTTCACACCGCTTGAGCTTCACGTGCTGCCAAAGCTCGGGAATATCCCTGTCGCGGAAATCGACCAGAAGGACATCCGCGACACCCTGGCGCCCATTTGGCACACCAAGGCGGACACGGCACGGAAGGCAATGAACCGCCTGGGGCTCTGCCTGAAGCATGCCGCGGCGCTGGGTCTGACGGTAGATCTGCAAGCCACAGACAAGGCCCGCGCCCTTCTCGGAAGGACGCGCCACAAGTCGCAGAACATTCCCGCGCTGCCCTGGATCGACGTGCCAGCCTTCTATGCCAGCCTCGACGCCGGCAGCGTGACGCACCTTGCTTTGCGCCTGCTCATCCTCACCGGCATTCGATCCGGGCCGCTGCGGTTCCTTCGACAAGAGCAACTGGACGGCGATATTTGGACAATCCCCGGCGAGGCCATGAAGGGGCGTAAGGATGCTACGCCGGATTTCCGCATCCCGCTTTCCGGGGAAGCTCTGGCGGTGATCGAGCAAGCGCAGCGCCACGCGCGCGGCGGCTACCTGTTCCCGAGCGCTCGGAAAGGCGTGATTTCAGACGCCACCATGGCGCGCCACATGGAGCGCGAGGGGATGGAGGCTCGTCCCCACGGCTTTCGTTCCAGCTTGCGCGACTGGCTCGCCGAGACGACCGACGCGCCGCACGATGTGGCCGAGACGATGCTTGGGCACACAGTCGGCGGCACCGTCGAACGAGCGTATCGGCGGACCGATTTCTTGGAGCAGCGGCGCATCCTTTTAGAGCGCTGGGCTAATCACGTCACGGGCAACAGCGGCCAAGTCGTCGCTCTTTTGAGGGGCCAATCGTCATGATCGACACACCGACATATTTCCAACCGCTTGAGGTCCCCCGCTACTGCTACATCTGGGAAGCCATCCTATGGGCAGGCTTCGGGCGGTTCCCAGAAGGCAGCTACCTCATAACCGACGAATACCCCGATGACGCGGACGACGGCTGGAAAACTGGGACCCTATCTTTCAATTGGAAGGATCCCGTTTTCGCACAGGAGTATCGATTCCACGGCTTTTGGGGCTTCGAGGCCGTAGCGGCTGGCCTCCAGGAAGATTCCACGGACTGGGAGCGATATGACGAGATTCTAAGCAACCACGGGTATATTCGCCCTCGCCTGCTGACCAATGAAATCACTCGACTGCGGAGCGAAAAGGGGGTGGATGACAGTGGATCGGTCTACCCGCTCACTATCTCGGCAACGGCGAGGTTCGACCCGGCGGATGCCCGCAGCCGGGACCATTATCTAAATAGCTTGGAGAAGCGCCTTGAACTGACGCCGTTTATCGACAGCGTGCACGGGCTCTTCCAGCACCATATCGACCGTGCTTGGGTTAAGCTCTTTCAGGCGTTAGCCGAGGGGGCAATTCAGGCGTTTGGCTGGCGCGAACTATCCCAAACCGAGATGCGGCAGCTGGCGGAGCGCCAGCAGGGTGAATGGCAACAGGAAGTCGTAAACCCTTGGCGCGCCGCAATGCCCAAGGCGGACTTGGTTGGCCCGCTAGTCCCTATGGCCGTCCTTGAAGCTGTACCTGCAAGCGATTGGTCTTTGAGCGGCATAGCCCCCGACGCCCATTACCAAGCAGCGAATGGCCGTTTTTGGTGGGATGTCGTCTTTCCCGCGGATGTTTTGCTCCGCCTCTTTCCACAGCCGGTCGCAGTCATGGATTCAAGCAGGATGCATATTGAGCACCTGAACCCACTGGTCGCAATTAGCACTCCTGACCATGGCGCCAATGGCGCGGCCTGGCCTCTGGCCGCCGTTCGCCCCGGACCAGGCAAGAAGAAGAAAGCTGATGGCGAAATAGAACGCATGTGCCAACGCCTTTATGGCGACCGTCTTCTGGCCGGGGAGAAGGAAGCAGCCTTGGTCAGCGAGGCTTCAGCCCTCGCGTTTGCGGTATGGGGGCAGACGGTGTCACGCTCGACGTTCCAAGACTACATGAAGCCCTTCAAATCCGCCAAGGCGACGGATGCTGACGGCGTGCCGGATATTGTGCCGGGAATAGCCGCTGAATAGTGCCGGATATAGGTGCCGGAAATTGGCGCTAAGTGTGCCGGAAATTGGCCGCTTAGGTAGATCCATTTCCGGCCCGAAACTGCCTATATCCGGCCCGCTTTCTTTTGCTTTGGCCTGAAAACCCGGACATTTAATTGCCTCGTATCAAACGAACACGAGGCGAAACAATGCAACTCACCGACCCTCTTCTGACCGTTCGCGAAGGCGCTGCGGTCCTCCAGATGAGCGTTCCGACCTTCTGGCGCCGTGTCGCTGACGGCACCGTGCCGAAGCCGGTCAAAATCGGTTCGCTGTCCCGGTGGCCGCGCTCTGAAATCGTCGGCGTGATTGAGGCCGCCAAGGCCCGCCGGTACGCCGCCTAAAAAAAGCCCCGCCATTTCTGGACGGGGCCGTAGGCTATCAGTTTCGCTTGTTCAGCATAGCCTCGACCGTCCTCTGGCGCAAAGCCGCAGAGGTTCAGTCATGACAATAGTCGTCCGAATATACACACCGCCCAAGCGAGGGCCGGCGCCATTCCCGAGCCCTGAAACGCGAAAAGCCGCGGCTGGTTGCACAGCGCACGGCCCTTCGAAAGTCGATCATCTTGCGGAGCTGATCGGCACCGAAGCTATCCCTTCGTCTCCCCTCCATCAAGCCAGCCGTCGCTTGCAGAAGCGTTTCGGGCTGTCGGAATCAATCGCGACGGTCACGGCCATCAGCGCCGGCCTCGCCATGTGTGAGGTGCTGTCATGAGCAATGTCACCAAACTTGAGATCCGCGTCGGCGGCCAAGACGGCCGCATCCTGACCCTGAAAGGTCGCGTTGCATGGATGGTCGACCGGCTGATTAAGGCCGGGCCACGCGGCACAACCAGCATTGAGAGCCCGGCGCCAAGGGTGAGCCATTACGTCTTTAAGGCCAGGCAAGCCGGCCTCGACATCGTGACGGTTGACGAGGCGCACGCTGGGGCCTTTAGCGGCCTCCATGGCCGCTACATTCTAAGGTCGGCTGTCGAAGTCCTGAGCATGGAGGAGGCGGCATGAGCAACGTCGTCGCCTTCCCCCAGGCCGAGCCCGCGCCGCGACACATCCTTATTGAGGCCGGCACCATCGCCGGCCCCTCCACCGATCCGAGCCTGGGCAATACTCACTACTTCGTCAGTATGGTTACGGCCGCCGATCAGACCCGCCTCTGGGAGGGCCGGTCGCATGACGATGCGGTGCGCATTGCCGGCCTCTGGACCAACTGGACGGTCATGGACTCGACCGAGATCCGGGCGCGCGCATGAGCACGGCCATCTTCAGCGCCCGCGATAGAAGCCGCACTTCCGGCGGCAAGACGTTCAACATGGTGCGGAAGCACACCAGCCCGCCGCGCAAGAGTGACGGTTTCGACAAGGGTGCAGATAGCAGCCGAAATTGGGCCTGGCTGACCATCGAGATAATGGAATCGGTTGCGTTCCGCTCATTAAGCGGGAATGCGACCAAGGCGCTATTCCGCTTGGTGATAGAACACACGATGCATGCCGGGCTGAAGAACGGACGGCTGGTGGTAACCCACGGCCAATTTTCAGACTACGGCGTGACCGGGGAATACGTCGCCGATGCCATCGACGAGCTTGAGTACAAAGGCCTAATCAAGATTGATCGCGGACGCGCCGGTATCGGAACGCCTCACGCCAACGTCTTCACCATCACCTATCTCGGCGATTATGAGGGCGCCGCGCCAACTGGCGAGTGGCGGCGCTGTACCCCGTACCAGTGCAAGCAGTGGTCTGAGGTAGATCGAAAAAAGGCCGCCGCTGGGCGAGGCAAGGTCGGTCGCAAAAAGAAAACGCCGCTTCGGGATTCCGAAATTTTGCCGCTTCGGAACTCCGAAATATTGGAGGCATCCTGACCATGTGGACGCCGCAAAAGCCGCAGAAATCAAGGGTTCTAATATTTCGGGATTCCGAAATCCTATATAGATATTGGTGCGAGGCACGCCATGCGCGAAGCTAACGACCTTCCACTTTTTCGTTGGGCGCCACCAACTGCCCGCGTCATCGCATTCCCGACTGAGCGCCGCCTCGGCAAGATCCGCCGTGTGGTCGATGTACTGTCCGGTCGATCCGGCAAGGGCGCAGAGGTCTACTGGACCAAGACCATCACGGACATGACCCGACAGATGGCATCAGCCGGCGTGCCCGCCTCCGAAATCGACCGTGAGATCCAGTCGTTTACCGAATGCGTTCAGCGCGCCCTTGCCGGCCACCCCACTCTCGACATTCGACCAGATGGAGACGCAGCATGACCGACGCCTGCAACAACACCATCCTGCAGCCCGATAGTGGGGGGCACACCGTGGTGGCCTCTTTCGACTATGCGGATATCGCACCCGAAGACGCTGAACGCCTACAGGGTGCCGCAGCTCAGATCCGCTTGTGGCGGAAGTCCACTATCCAGCGAATGATCAGCACAGGCGTTTGTCTGCTGGCCGCCAAACAAGTATTGGGGCACGGCAGGTTCACCGCCTGGCTGGAGGCGGAGTTCGGGTGGACGGATCGCACGGCTCGAAACTACATGCTGGCCGCCGAGGCGTTCGAAACCAAAACGGAAATCATTTCCGATTTGCCTGCGACGGTCGTCTACCAGCTCGCATCACC
>NZ_JAPKNH010000037.1 GCF_026344005.1 Kaistia terrae | reverse complement strand
CCCCGATGCCGCCGAGGCCCGGCATCCTGATATCCGAAATGACGACGTCTGGCCGCAATGCCGCAACGGCGGCCGCTGTAGGCGGGCGCCAGGCCTCAGATAGCATAGCGATACGGCGCGCGACTATGCCGCGCGCCGTATTAGCCAGGCGGTTCGGCTTGGATCAGGGGGCGGAAACGAGGGTCAGTTGCGTGACGCCGGCGGCGATGTTGATGCCGATTTCACCTTCGACCGAGATCGGCTGCAGGGCGAACGCATCGCCCGAGCCGCCGACCAGAACATTGGCGCCAAGGCCAGGACCGAAGGCCGCGTCCGCGCTGGCGCCGACATACTTGCCGGCCAGTGCGCCGACCGCCGGCGCGTTGTTCGTCTGGGTGATCACGCCCCAGATTAGGTGTCCTTGCTCGACGCCGCCGAGCGCGACGCCGAAGGTTTCAATCTTACCCGTGTAGTTGTTGGCGGGCCCGGCATTCTGCGCCGGGACGAACTGGCAGGTCATGGTCTGCTTTTCGACCAGGATCAGGCCAACGCCTCCGGAAACATCGCATTTCAGCGTGCCGACCTTGGTCGCGGACTGCGCCATGGCGCCGGAGGCCAGCAGCAGCGATGCCGCGACCGCAAAGCCGGCGCCAAGAGCCGCGCTCTTGGCG
>NZ_JAPKNH010000036.1 GCF_026344005.1 Kaistia terrae | reverse complement strand
GACGATCTGCCGATCGTCAAGGGTTCGGCTGTTGTCGCTCTCAACGATGGCGACGCCAAGCTGGGCGAAGACGCGATCCTCGAGCTGATGACCGCTGTCGACACCTACATCCCGCAGCCGGAGCGTCCGGTTGACCTGCCGTTCCTGATGCCGATCGAAGACGTTTTCTCGATCTCGGGTCGTGGTACGGTTGTGACCGGTCGCGTCGAGCGCGGCATCGTCAAGGTTGGTGAAGAAGTCGAGATCGTCGGCATTCGCCCGACCGTCAAGTCGACCTGCACCGGCGTCGAAATGTTCCGCAAGCTGCTCGATCAGGGCCAGGCTGGCGACAATATCGGTGCTCTTCTTCGCGGTATCGACCGTGAAGGCGTTGAGCGCGGTCAGATCCTTTGCAAGCCCGGTTCCGTGATGCCGCATACGGTATTCAAGGCCGAGGCCTACATCCTGACCAAGGAAGAAGGCGGTCGTCACACGCCGTTCTTCACGAACTACCGTCCGCAGTTCTACTTCCGCACGACCGACGTGACGGGTGTGGTAACGCTGCCGGAAGGCGTCGAGATGGTGATGCCGGGCGACAACATCTCGGTTGATGTTGAGCTGATCGTCCCGATCGCCATGGAAGAGAAGCTGCGCTTCGCCATTCGTGAAGGCGGTCGTACCGTCGGCGCGGGCGTC
>NZ_JAPKNH010000035.1 GCF_026344005.1 Kaistia terrae | reverse complement strand
CGCACTGCGCTTTTGGGGTTTTTTCCAGAAACCGCTTGGCCATCGGCAGGGGAGGGGCATTCTTCCTTCCGAACTTCCGAACTTCCGAACTTCCGAACTTCCGAACTTCCGAACTTCCGAACTTCCGAACTTCCGAACTTCCGACCTTCCGACCTTCCGACCTTCCGAGGCCGCGAAGCGGCACCGATCCAAGTGGCATCGACCCAAGTGACGGAGATCGAAGCGGCAAACCGGCAAAGGTTTTGAAACGACCATCCCTCTGAAACCGTGAAACGACAAACTTCCGGGAGCTCGAAAGCGGCACCACTGCGGAGTTGGGCGAAATCAGCTTGGGCAACGAGCTCACTCGTGGATAGTCGGACGCTTGGACGCGCGAATCCGGCATTCCCTGAGAGAATTGGGCCGTCTGATTCTGCCTCGCCCGACTTTTGGGGCGGCTGCCTAAGAAAATATCGGCGGCTCGCGTTCTTTTTTGGCCCGGATAGGACGGGCCATTTGCAGAAAACGACGCTACCGCCGCGAAAGATGCGTCTTTCCACGTTGATTGAGCGCGTTCGACAAGCCGATTCCGAGAAAAATTCCAATTTTGATCGAGCTTCAAAATTCGGCGGGATCCTGCGGGGAATTGAGGTGGTGCGAATGAGTTATGCACGCTTGTCCCCAGGGCGCCGGCGCCCTATCTGGAGAATAGTCGTTGACGGGTTGGGGTGCGACGCCTATAACCCG
>NZ_JAPKNH010000034.1 GCF_026344005.1 Kaistia terrae | reverse complement strand
GACAGGGCGGTCGACATAGGGCGCCTCCTGGGTCATGCCGTAGCTGAGAATGCCGGCCATCGCCGACTGGCTGCGGGATTGCGTCTGTCCGCCCTGCATACGACCGGCGGTTGGGGCTGCTGGCGGCGCAGCGTTCAGCCAAGCCTCAGCGTTGAGCCAGGTCGCGGGCTGCTTGGTGTATTTCGGATCTTCGCCTTGACGCTCGGCGGCATAGCTCATCGCGCCAGCCACCAAATCGGAAACGGTTGCCTTTTTCGCCTTGATGACGGCCAGAAAGGCTTTACGGGCGCGGCCCTTGTCGTCCTTGCGAGGATAGGCCGGCCAGAACTGTTCCTCGAACACCGCCACGATGGCCCGCGCGTCCGCCTGTGGCGACGGTTGGGCCACGACTGCTTCGGCTTGGGCTTTGATGGTCTGCCGGATGTCGCTGTGATAGAGGCCGCCGCCGGCCTCCAGCAGCGTTAGCAGTTCGCCGATATCGTCTTGGCTCAGCCTGGCCACGATCAGTTCGGCCGCCTTGGCCCTCGCGGTCGTCCTGGCTTCGGTCTCAGCATTCCAGTCGATGGCGGCGGCCCGCTGTCGCGCCTCGCGCCGCGCCTTGGATTGGGCCTCTTTTGCACGTTGCTCTGCAGTCTTCTTCGCGTCGGCGCGGGCCGCCTTATCCTGCTCCTTGGCGTCGGCAATGATTTCGCGGATGTCGTCGAGCGGCATACGCTTGTCATCCCTGAGCCGGGATACAACCGCCTC
>NZ_JAPKNH010000033.1 GCF_026344005.1 Kaistia terrae | reverse complement strand
AACGGCCGGCCCGCCATGATCGACTGGTCCAGCCGGCTGTGGGTCTCGGTCGTCTCCGCCTTCAACAGCTTGGCGCGGCTCGCCTCCTGCGGTCGGACGGTGTCGATTGTGTCGCTCATGGTTGCGTGGGGCTTTCCGTTAAGTTGACTTTTCGCGCCTTGGTGTAGCTCAGAACTTGGCTGTCAAGCTGGCCCGAACGGTGCGGCCCGGCGAAGGCATCAGTCCAAGGGTAAGCGCGTCCATGTAATAGGCGTCCGTCAGGTTATCGACGGCCGCGTCGATGGTGACGTGTTCATTGAACTTGTAGGACGCGAACAGGTCGACCAGCGTGTATTTCTCCCAGTTGATCACGGTCGTGAAGCCACCCGTGTCCGCATTGGTCGTGGTTGTGCCGCGATCGCCCATGTAGGTCAGGCGTCCGCCGACCTCAAAGTCGCCGTCGAGGAAGCGCACGCCAGCCGTGACTGTGCCGCTCTTCTTCGGGGGGACGTGCAACTGCGCATAACCGTTCTGGACGCCGGCCGGGCGGCAGGCGAGCTGGCCGCCGGTCTCGTAGGCGCAGAACTCGACCTCGTCGTAATAGGTGCCGGACAGCTCGGCGAAGCCCCAGCCGACATCATAGCCGACAGACCCTTCCCAGCCGACGAAGCGGGCGCCGGGAATGTTGCGCACGGTGACGGCGGGATAGTTGGTGCGGGTCAGGTAGTCATCGACCTTGTTGTTGAAGTGCGCGATCTTGAGGCGAAACTTGTCGTCCTCGGTCAGCACGCCATTGCGCAGCACGTTGATGCCGAACTCGGTGTTCTTGGCGTGCTCCGGCTTCACCGATGTCATCGGGTCGACGTTGAACGAGAAGCCGGTGGTCGATTCGAACAGGCTCGGCGCGCGGATCGCCTCGGCATAGCGGGCATAGAACTCGAGGCCCTGGATCGGCTCGATCGTCGCCGCGATGATCGGCGCGAAGCCGTCATT
>NZ_JAPKNH010000032.1 GCF_026344005.1 Kaistia terrae | reverse complement strand
AAGGATTGGCGATGCCGATCGTTAATCTCGCCATGCATGCTGAAACCAGGATGATGGACGGCGCCCTAGTCCTCCCTGTCCAGCTGGAGACAGGACACAACCCGCAGATCGTCATCGAAGGCTCGCCTCTCTCATGCGTGCGCGCCAGATGAAGGAATGGCGGGTTTCGGGATCGGCAACAAGGGCTCGGAACGGCAGTTTGGAGGGCGCGAAGCTGCCGTTCGTGCCTGAGTCTTAAAGCGACGCCGCGGCAGTCACTCAATCCATCCTCACGCCCGCCGAGGTCGACATCCCGATCGAGCCGCTGGATTCTAGGGATGGCGTTCTCAGTGCGGAAACGGTGCTGAAGATCCACGATAGCCTCGACTTTGGGGCATGCCTACAACCCGTTCCCGAACTCTCTTCAAGGGATAGCGCGGCGGCAATCCAAAAGGGCTTCCTCACGATCGGGGTTAAGGAATACCCGATCCTGGTGTTTTCCAAGTCTATGGATGCCGCCACGGTCTATTTCATCGGTGCTCTAGTGCTTACCAACGATCCAATTGTCTTGCAGATACCGCCCGGCGCTCTGGGAACAATCGACGGCGCCTAGTGCCACCCCGGGCGAGATCGTGGACACAACGGAAAGTAGTAGGGTCTACCTCTGGGTTACGGTGGACCGATACCTCAGAGTGGATTTTCCGTCGCCCAGTCCCAGACGAACCGCTTCTTGCGCTCTCGATGAGATCGAGGGAAGGCTTCGATGTGCCCCCCTCACTCCTTTGCTCGCCTTAGGCAGACGGATCCTCGCCCCCGGGCGTGTCCTCTTTGGACGGCTTCTTCATCGCGCGAGCCAAAGTCATCGTGATGATCTTTTCGATCTCGGCATCGGACATGGGGCGTTTGCCCGCTTCTCCGCTAGAGTTGAGGACGAGATCCTCCTGCTCCTCGTTAGACAGCCGTCCGTAGCTCGTCAGTGTGGTGTGCGCGGAATTGTGCCCGAGACCTTGGCTCCATGCCTTCGCTACCGCGATAGACAAACCCAGCGAATAAATCAGGCTGACGATCATGTTCCGCGTGCTATGCGGGCTGCAGACTGGCCGGCCGGCCGCGGTGAACGCCGCTTCGAAAATCCGTCCCACGAGCTGCGCGTCCTTCCAGAACTCGTTGACGATGATGCGCCGATTGGGCCCGTAGGTTTTGC
>NZ_JAPKNH010000031.1 GCF_026344005.1 Kaistia terrae | reverse complement strand
GCGACCACTCCCACCCCCTCTCATGGCTTGAGCAATGGGAGGGGAGAATGAGCCTCCGTGTCCTCGACCTGTTCAGCGGCATTGGCGCCTTTTCGCTCGGCCTTGAGCGAACTGGCGGCTTCGAAACCGTAGCCTTCTGCGAGATCGAGCCTTTCCCTCGCCGCGTCCTGGCGAAACACTGGCCAGAGGTGCCCTGCTACCATGACATCCGCGAACTCACGGCGGCAGGCCTTGCTGCCGATGGAATTTCCGTCGACGCCATCTGCGGCGGCTTCCCCTGCCAGAACGTATCCAGCGCAGCTGCCGTCCACGGAGGAGACACTTCCCTCGACGGAATCAAAAGCGGGCTCTGGTTCGAGTATTCCCGGCTCATCGACGAACTGCGCCCGCGTGTCGCCTTCATCGAAAACGTCGATCGCCTCGCCGGGGACGGACTTGACCGCGTTCTCCGGTCCCTTGCCGCGCTCGGGTACGATGCACAATGGGATGTTGTCCCCGGGTGGTTCGTTGGCGCCCCTCAGGCCCGAAAGCGGATCTGGATTGTTGCCTACCCTGCCGGCGAGCGAATGGAAGGACTGTTCGAAAGCGTCCGTGTTGGCTCGCCTGGACAAGGGTGGCCGGGTGGCACGCCGCATCTGCTCGACATCGCGAATTCTGCCTTCGGTGGAGATGATCGTTTTCCTCAACCCCTCCTTCGCGGAATGGATGACCGGCCTGTCAATTGGGTGGACCGATTGCACGCCTGCGGAAACGCCGTAATCCCAGCCATCCCCGAATTGATTGGCCGTGCCTACCTCGACGCAGAAAGGCTCGCAGCATGACCCTCCCCGACACCCGCGAAGATATCCTGTCGCTGGCCGAACCCGTAGCCCGCGTTGTCATATTCAACAGCACCATGTGCAATGGTCGGAAGTCCGCAGTATTCCACCAGACGCGAAAGCAGCTGGCGTCGATGCCGTTGGGCGAATGGGAGCTATTCGCCGCCGCCCCCACGCCTCCCGCAGCCGAAGCGCCAAGGCTGACGATTGACGACCTGACCGCCCTCTCCCGCGTCTGGAACGAGAGCCACTCACAGCCCCATGGGCCTGACTATCGCGTCAACGAGTGGCTGAAGACCCTCATCGCGCACGCTCGTGTCCATGGCGCAATCAAAGAAAAGTCTGCCGCGAGAGGACGCCCGCTCACAGCCGAGGAGAGACTGGGGAATCTGGCCGCTGCGTTGGCCTCAGACAAAGCCGGAGATACACGATGAACGATCTTATCCAGCGCCTCCGCGAACGTGCCCTCGCAGCACGTAAAGAGGGGACGGCTACCAGCCTTGGGGATGCTTTGCATTTCGAAGAGGCCGCCAATGCGCTTGAGGGGCCGGCCCAAGAGCCCGTGGCTTGGCAATACCGCTGGAAGCTCGACGGCGAGTGGACGAATTGGCGTGTCAGTGATGCGAGCCAGAAATCTCCGCATCTGAAGGATCTGGAAGAGCGCCCCCTCTACGCCGCCGCCCCCACACCTCCCGCAGCCGAAGCGCCAGGGCAGGAGCCGGTGGGCTACGGCTTGGTGGAAGACGGCAAGCTCGTCTACTCGAGCAGATACCGGACGCACCAGGAAGAGGAACAGCCCATCTACGCCACCCCTCCCACCTACGCAGACGCCGAGGCGACGGGGCGGATGCCTACCCGAGAAGAGGCAGCGGCCGCCGCGTCTGTCCTGCTACGCTGCAACGGTGCCGATCTCTCGGATTGGGGCGGGGATGGCCTGCACGACGACAACGCGCAGGACGCGCTGAAGGACCTCGCCGCCATCCGCTCTCTCGCCT
>NZ_JAPKNH010000030.1 GCF_026344005.1 Kaistia terrae | reverse complement strand
GCCGAGGGCGCGTACAAATTCGGCTACGGCACCTCGACCTTCGAGCCGTTCGCCAACCTCGCCTATGTGCTTGTTGATGGGGATGTGAGCGAGAGCGGCATGTTCGCGACATCGGGCCCGGCGCAGATGGACACCACCTACACGACGCTCGGGCTGCGCGCGTCAACCGTTCTCATGGAGCGACTGACGGCACGCGGCACGCTGGGGTGGCGTCATGCATTCGGCGATGTAACGCCAGAGGTATCGCTGGCCTTCAATACGGGCGGCCCGGCCTTCGGCCTGTCCGGAGCCCCCATCGCGATCGATGCGGCCGTCGCGGAACTGGGCGTCGATTACGACCTCGGCGCTGACGCAACGCTCAGTGTCACATACTCCGGACAATACGGCTCGGACGCATACGAAAACAGTGCGCAGGCAGGATTGACCTGGAAGTTCTGATCGACCTCGAACATCTCAGCGAGAACGGACTGGGCACGCTCACGCGGAAGGGACCCGCGTGTGGTGGGCCACTGGTGACGAAGTCATAGGGGACGGGCATTGAACGGCATTTTTGCTTTGAGGAAGGAGCGACGGCTCTCCCTGTTTGCCGCCCTCCTGATGCTTTCTACCCATGGCACGATCGCGCTTGCCCAGGCCCCTCCCGGCAGCGTGCCATGGGACAATGCGACGACCGCGTCTGAGCTTCAGGCTGCCATCGATCAGGCCCTGATCGACAAGCGCATCCCGGGAGCCTCGGTCTCCATCCGGCAGGGCGACGTGCGCTGGACGTCGAACTCAGGCCTCGCGAATGTCGACAACGGCACAGCACCCACGGCGGACACCTATTTCGGCTTTCGCAGCATCACCAAGTCGTTTGTGACCACCGTCATCCTGCAACTGGCGGAAGAGGGACGCATCGGGCTGGATGATCCGGTCGGAAAATATGTCGACGGCGTGCCCAACGGCGACCTGATAACGATCCGCCAGCTCGCGCAGATGCGATCCGGCCTGTTCAACTATACCGCGTCGCCCGCTTTCGGCGAGCAGTTCGGCGAGGATCCGGGCAAGGCGTGGACGGCGGCGGAATTGCTCGCCTTCGCATTCGCCGAGCCGGTGCAGTTCGCGCCCGGCGCCTCCTACGAATATTCCAACAGCAACACCGTGCTGCTCGGCGAAGTGATTGCGGCCGCGACGGGAAATGACTGGTCGGAAGAGGTGCGCCGCCGCCTGACGGACCCGCTCGGGCTGAGCTCGGTGATCGACCAGGGCGCAGGCACGATGCCGGCGCCGAATGCGGTCGGGTATATCGACCTCGACGACGGCAACGGTCCGGTGTCGCTGGCCGAGTTCAACGCCAGCGGCACGGGCGCCTCGGGCGCGCTCGTCGGTGTAATCGCCGATGCCGAGCGGTGGGGAAAGGCGGTCGGCAGCGGCGAGTTGCTCAGCAAGCGCGACTTCGTCGAACGGCTGAAGTCGTTCGGCTCCATTGCGCCCGATCCGCTAAGCCCGGAATATGACAGCTACGGCTTCGGAATGGGCGAGATTTCCGGCTTCATCGGCCACACGGGCAACGGCCTCGGGTTCGAGGCGCTTGTCATGTATGACCGGGCAAACGACCGCACGATCACCATCCTCATCAACGCAAGCAATCCTGACGATCCCGATGCACCGGCGCATCTGTTCAAGGAATTGCTGGCGATCCTGGACTGGACCGGCCCCGCCGGCCAGATCCAGGTGGCGGCGGATGGCACGAACGAGGTCGTGGGAGCGGGCACGGTCTGGACCGGGCTTGTCAGCGGACCGTTTGGCGCGCGCGCCGCCATCTATGCTGCCAATGGCGGATCGGCCGTCGCGGATGGCCGCGTCACACTCGCGACGCTACAGGACTACGTGCCCGCAATCTTCGTCGGCAATGACGGACGCGTGGAGTTGGGCCTTGGCGGCGACATCACTGCTTCGCCGGGCGGTGACGGCGCTTTCCTGCGTGCCGAGACCGGCACCGCATCGCTCGTACTTACCGACGTGAACATCGCTTTGAACGGCGATGAGGTCAGCGGCACCGGTGTCGACGCGCGCGACAACTCCGAAGCGATGCTGACCCGCGTGAAAATCACCGGTAGTGCCCTCGCCGGCCTGCATGCGGGGGGCGACGCGCCCGCCGCGATCGAGGGCGTTGGGGTCGTCATCGATCTCACCAGCGGCGACGGCGTGTGGGTCGAGCCGAACGGTACGGTTCAGCTCACCGATAGCTCCATCGATCTGAACGGCGCCGGCAGCGGCCTGCATGTTACCGGTGGCGACGGTACGGCCGAGCTGCTCGGCACGCGCGTTGACGTACAGACGCAGGCGGCGGGCAGTTTCGGCATTCTCGCGCAGGGCGACGGCGCGACCGTCGGCCTCGATGATGGCTCGGTGACAACCCATGGCGCTAACTCCCATGCGGTTGTGCTTGGCGAGGGCGCGCGGGTCGATCTGAGTGGAACAAGCGTGCTCGCCTATGGAGCGGCCGCAGCGGCGGTTGCGGCCGTCTCGATCGAGGGCGCAGCGACGAGCCGCACAGCCTACCTCTCGGTAAGCGGCAGTACGCTCGCCGCGGCGAGCGGCACGGCCGTGGTGGCGGCCGGCACCGACCTG
>NZ_JAPKNH010000003.1 GCF_026344005.1 Kaistia terrae | reverse complement strand
TCGGCCGGACCCGGGCACACGACAGTGTCGTGTGCCCATGTCACCTGAGGACAGAAATCGATGAACGGTCAGAATATCCGGATCCGGCTCAAAGCGTTCGATCATCGGATTCTCGATGCATCCACGCGAGAGATCGTGAACACGGCAAAGCGTACCGGCGCCCGCGTAGTTGGCCCGGTGCCACTTCCCACGCAAATTGAGAAGTTCACTGTGAACCGGTCGCCGCATATCGACAAAAAAAGCCGTGAGCAGTTCGAGATGCGCACCCATAAGCGTCTTCTCGACATAGTCGACCCCACACCCCAGACCGTGGACGCGCTGATGAAGCTCGACCTGGCTGCCGGTGTGGACGTCGAAATTAAGCTCTGAGGCGAGCGAGGATAGAATGCGCTCTGGATTGATCGCACTGAAGCTGGGCATGACCCGTATCTATACAGATGCGGGCGAGCAGGTACCGGTAACGGTGCTGAAGCTCGACAACGTACAGGTTGTCGCTCATCTGACGGAAGATAAGAACGGTTACACCGCGGTCCAGCTTGGAAGCGGTCTCGCCAAGGTAAAGAACACGCCCAAGGCTGAGCGTGGTCATTTTGCCAAGGCAGAGGTCGAGCCAAAGCGCAAGGTCACGGAGTTCCGTGTGACCCCGGACAACCTCATCGAGGTTGGTGCCGAGATCACCGCAGAACACTTTGTCGTCGGCCAGTTTGTCGACGTCAGCGGAACATCGATCGGTAAGGGTTTTGCCGGTGTTATGAAGCGCCACAACTTCCGTGGTGGCCGAGCATCGCACGGTAACTCCGTCTCGCACCGTTCGCATGGATCGACTGGCCAGCGCCAGGATCCGGGCCGGGTGTTCAAGAACAAGAAGATGGCTGGTCACATGGGCGATGTCCGCGTGACCACTCAGAACCTCAAGGTCGTTCGCACGGATGTCGAGCGCGGCCTGATCATGGTCGAAGGTGCCGTTCCCGGCGCCAAGGGCGGCTGGATCGAGGTTCGCGATGCTGTCAAGCGCGCACTTCCCAAGGATGCTCCGTTCCCCGGCGCGTTCCGGAAGCTCGGCGCCGTGGCTGAAGTTGCGGTCGAAGCGAAGGAGGCCGAATAATGGATATTAAGGTCACCAAGCTCGACGGTACGGCAGCTGGCGAGATCTCGCTTTCGGACGAGATCTTCGGTCTCGAGCCGCGCGGCGACATTCTGCACCGTATGGTGCGGTGGCAGCTGGCCAAGCGCCAGGCTGGCACGCACAAGTCTAAGGGTCGCTCGGAAGTTTCCGGCACGACCAAGAAGATGTACAAGCAGAAGGGTACCGGCGGCGCACGCCACGGTGCCAAGACGGCTCCGCAGTTCCGCGGTGGTGGTAAGGCCTTCGGTCCGGTTGTGCGCTCCCATGCGCATGATCTGACGAAGAAGTTCCGCCAGCTGGCTCTGAAGCATGCGCTTTCGGCCAAGGCACGCGGCGACAATCTGGTCATCGTTTCGGACATCGCCATCGATGGCCCGAAGACGAAGGCCGTCCGGGAAAACCTGGCCAAGCTCGGCTGGGCCAATGCGCTCATCATTGATGGCGCAACGGTCAACGAGAACTTCGGTCTGGCGACCCGCAACGTGCCGCACATCGACGTTCTGCCGGTGCAGGGCATCAACGTGTACGACATTCTGCGCCGCGAGAAGCTCGTGCTGACCAAGGCTGCGGTCGAAGCGCTGCAGGAGCGGTTCAAATGAGCAATCTGTCGCATTACGACATCATCCGCAGCCCGGTGCTGAGCGAGAAGTCGACCATTGCAACCGAACAGAGCAAGGTCGTCTTCAACGTTCTGAAGACCGCGACGAAGCCTGAAATCAAGGCCGCAGTCGAAGCGCTGTTCAAGGTCAAGGTAACGGGCGTCAACACCCTGGTCCGCAAGGGCAAGGTGAAGCGCTTCCGCGGTATCGTGGGCAAGCAGAGCGACGTCAAGAAGGCGATCGTGACGCTGGCTGAAGGTCAGTCGATCGACGTTTCTACCGGTCTCTGACGCGAATTAAATAGGCTGAAGCCATGGCTCTCAAGCACTACAAGCCGACAACGCCGGGACAGCGCCAGCTCGTTCTCGTCGATCGTTCGGAGCTCTACGCCGGCAAGCCCGTAAAGGGCTTGACCGTCGGTCTCCGCCAGAGCGGCGGTCGTAACAATATGGGACGCGTCACGGCCTACGGCCGTGGCGGTGGTCACAAGCGCACCTACCGCCTGATCGATTTCAAGCGGAACAAGCGCGACATTCCCGCCGTCGTCGAGCGGATCGAATATGATCCGAACCGTACGGCGTTCATCGCCCTCATCAAGTATGAAGACGGTGAGCTCAGCTACATCCTGGCGCCGCAGCGCCTGGCCGTTGGCGACAAGGTTATTTCGTCGGCTCAGGCTGACGTGAAGCCGGGCAACTGCATGCCCCTCGGCGCGATGCCGGTTGGCACGATTGTCCACAACGTCGAGATGAAGCCCGGTAAGGGCGGTCAGATCGCACGGTCGGCTGGTGCTTATGCACAGTATGTTGGCCGCGACTCCGGCATGGCTATTCTCCGCCTGAACTCGGGTGAGCAGCGCCTGGTCCACCAGTCCTGCGTCGCCACTGTCGGCGCGGTTTCGAACCCGGACCACTCCAACGTCTCGCTCGGCAAGGCCGGTCGTAATCGTTGGCTGGGTCGTCGTCCGAGCGTCCGTGGCGTTGCCATGAACCCGGTCGACCATCCGCACGGCGGCGGCGAAGGCCGCACCTCGGGTGGCCGTCATCCGGTCACGCCGTGGGGCAAGCCGACCAAGGGCAAGAAAACCCGCAATAATAAGTCGACCGACAAGTTCATCGCGCGCAGCCGTCATCTGCGCAAGAGCAAGTAAGAGAGAGGCTGTCCGTGGCTCGTTCTATTTGGAAAGGCCCGTTCGTCGACGGTTATCTCCTGCGCAAGGCAGAGAAAAGCCGCTCTTCGGGTCGTGGCGAGGTGATCAAGATCTGGAGCCGTCGCTCTACGATTTTGCCGCAGTTTGTGGGCTTGACGTTCGGGGTCTATAACGGCCAGAAGCACGTTCCGGTCATCGTCAATGAGGACATGGTTGGTCACAAGTTCGGCGAGTTCTCGCCGACCCGGACCTACTATGGCCACACGGCCGACAAGAAGGCGAAGAGGAAGTAACATGGGCAAGCCGAAGCGCGAACGCGCGCTGAAAGACACCGAGGCCCGCGCGATCACGCGTATGATCCGTGTCTCTCCGCGCAAGCTCAATCTCGTCGCCCAGCTGATCCGGGGCAAGAAGGCATCGACCGCATTGGCCGATTTGACCTTCTCGACCAAGCGGATTGCACTGGACGTAAAAAAGACGCTGGAATCAGCGATCGCAAACGCCGAGAACAATCACGATCTCGACGTTGATTCGCTGGTCGTTGCCGAAGCGTTTGTCGGCAAGGCCCTGGTCATGAAGCGCTGGACGCCGCGGGCACGCGGTCGTGTTGGCCGGATCGAGAAGCCGTTTTCGCACCTCACCATCGTGGTGCGTGAAACCGAGGAGGCTGCATAATGGGCCAGAAAGTCAATCCGATTGGCCTCCGCCTCGGTATCAACCGGACGTGGGACAGCCGCTGGTTCGCCAACAAGGGCGAATACGGCAAGCTGCTTCATGAGGACATGCGGATCCGCGAAAAGCTCATGGTCGAGCTAAAGCAGGCTGCGGTCTCCAAGATCGTGATCGAGCGCCCGCACCGTAAGTGCCGCGTGACGATTTACTCGGCTCGTCCGGGTATCGTCATCGGCAAGAAGGGTGCCGACATCGAGAAGCTTCGCAAGCTGGTCGGCAAGCTGACCGATAGCGAAGTTCATCTCAATATCGTCGAAGTCCGCAAGCCGGAAGTCGATGCGACCCTGGTCGCTGCGTCGATTGCACAGCAGCTTGAGCGCCGCGTTGCGTTCCGCCGTGCCATGAAGCGCGCCGTTCAGTCGGCAATGCGTCTGGGTGCCCTGGGCATCCGGATCAACGCCGGTGGTCGTCTTGGCGGCGCGGAAATCGCACGTCTGGAGTGGTATCGCGAAGGTCGCGTTCCGCTGCACACGCTGCGCGCCGATATCGACTATGGCACCGCGACAGCGCACACGGCCTATGGCACGTGCGGTATCAAGGTGTGGATCTTCAAGGGTGAAATCCTCGAGCACGATCCGATGGCTTCCGAGCGTCGCCAGACTGAGGGTAACGAGCAGGGCTCGAACACTCGTCGTCGCGACTCCGCGGCCTAAATCGGTCGGACCTGAGGGCGAGAGAGAACAGAAATGCTGCAACCGAAGCGCACCAAGTTCCGCAAGCAGTTCAAGGGACGTATCCATGGCGTTGCCAAGGGTGGTACGGATCTGAACTTTGGCGGGTTCGGCCTCAAGGCCCTCGAGCCGGAACGCGTAACAGCGCGACAGATCGAAGCGGCCCGCCGTGCGATTACACGTGCTATGAAGCGTGCTGGACGCGTGTGGATCCGGATTTTCCCGGATGTGCCCGTCACGTCTAAGCCGACCGAAGTCCGAATGGGTAAGGGCAAGGGAGCTCCGGAATACTGGGCTTCCCGCGTCAAGCCTGGCCGGATCATGTTTGAGATCGACGGTGTCGACGAGGAGACTGCCCGCGAGGCGCTCCGCCTCGGCGCGGCGAAGCTCCCGATCAAGACGCGCTTCGTACAGCGCATCGCCGATTGATCGGCGAACGGACGAGGATACTGCCATGAAGGCGAAAGACGTTCGGCTGCAGACCGCCGATCAGCTCGATAGCGAGCTCGGTAACCTGAAGAAGGAGCAGTTCAACCTGCGCTTTCAGCGGGCTACCGGACAGCTCGAAAACACGGCGCGTGTTCGGCAGGTTCGCCGCGACATCGCCAGGATCAAGACCATCGCTGCGCAGAAGAGCGCGGCGGACAAGCGCTGAGGAGGCGACAATGCCGAAACGCGTTCTGCAGGGCAGCGTCGTCAGCGACAAGACCGACAAGACTGTCGTCGTTCTGGTCGAGCGGCGCTTCACGCACCCGGTTCTGAAGAAGACCGTGCGGCGGACGAAGAAGTATCATGCCCATGACGAGGGCAATGCTCACAAGATTGGCGATATCGTCTCGATTGAAGAGACTGCGCCGATCTCGAAGAACAAGCGCTGGATTGTTATCGCTGCCGAACAGGCGGGCGATAAGTAAGGCACTGGATAAGGTTCGTTGCTGCTGATCCTGGTGGATCAGTAGCGACCAGAAAAGTAGGCGGCCAGTCATGATTCAGATGCAGACTAACCTCGACGTGGCGGATAATTCCGGCGCTCGTCGTGTGATGTGCATCAAGGTTCTCGGCGGTTCCAAGCGGAAGTACGCCTCGGTCGGCGACATCATTGTCGTGTCGATCAAGGAGGCGATCCCGCGGGGTCGCGTGAAGAAGGGCGACGTCATGAAGGCGGTCGTCGTTCGCACAGCTAAGGATATCCGTCGCGCGGATGGCAGTGTCATCCGTTTCGACAAGAATGCGGCGGTTCTGATCAATAACCAGAAGGAGCCGATCGGGACTCGTATCTTCGGACCGGTTCCGCGCGAACTTCGCGCGAAGAACCACATGAAGATCATCTCGCTCGCGCCGGAGGTGCTGTGATGGCGGCCAAGATCAAGAAGGGCGATAACGTAATCGTCCTCACGGGTAAGGATAAGGGTAAGTCGGGCGAAGTGCTTCGCGTGATCCCCGCTGACGACCGCGCTGTTGTGCGTGGCGTCAACGTGGCCAAGAAGCACCAGAAGCAGACGGCAAGCGAGCAGGGCGGCATCGTCGCCAAGGAGCTCACGATCCATCTGTCGAATATCGCCCTGGCGGACCCCAAGGATGGCAAGCCGACTCGCGTTGGCTTCCAGGTGACCGAAGACGGGCGCAAGCAACGCGTCGCAAAGCGTTCGGGAGATGTGATCGATGGCTGAGGCAGCTTACGAGCCGCGGCTCAAGAAGTTTTATGAAGACGAAGTACGGGCGAAGCTCGTCGAGGAATTCGGGTACAAGAACCCGATGCAGGTTCCTCGCATCGAGAAGATCGTCCTGAACATGGGCATCGGCGAAGCCGTCAATGACTCCAAGAAGGTCGGTACGGCCCTTGGTGATCTGGCGCTCATCGCTGGTCAGAAGCCCGCTGTGACCAAGGCCTCGAAGTCCATTGCGACTTTCAAGCTGCGCGAGTTCATGCCGATTGGTGGCAAGGTCACGCTGCGCAAGTCGCGGATGTATGAATTCCTGGATCGTCTGGTCACGATCGCGCTGCCGCGCGTTCGCGACTTCCGCGGGCTCAATCCGAAGAGCTTCGACGGTCGTGGCAACTTCGCCATGGGCATCAAGGAACACCTGATTTTCCCAGAGATCAATTACGACAAGATTGATCAGGTCTGGGGAATGGACGTGATCGTCTGCACCACGGCCAAGACTGACGAGGAAGCTCGCGCCCTGCTTAAGGCGCTGAACTTCCCGTTCCGCCAGTAACCGGTGCCGGGATAGGACGAGGGATTATCGATGGCTAAGAAAAGCTCGATCGAAAAGAACAACCGGCGCCGCAAGCTTGCGGAGCAGTTTGCTCCCAAGCGCGACCGCCTCAAGGCTGTGGCAAATGACGAGAGCCTGTCGCTCGAGGAACGCTTCAATGCGCGCCTCAAGCTCGCAGAGCTGCCGCGGAACGCGTCCGAGACGCGCATCCGTAATCGTTGCGTTGTGACGGGCCGCCCGCGCGGTGTCTATCGCAAGCTGATGATGTCGCGTATTGCATTGCGCGAACTCGGGTCGCTGGGGTTGATCCCGGGCCTCGTCAAGTCGAGCTGGTAAGGAGCACGGTCCGATGACAATGACCGATCCTCTGGGTGACATGCTCACCCGTATCCGCAATGCCCAGATGCGCCGGATGTCGAAGGTTTCGACTCCCGCTTCCAAGCTGCGCGAGAACGTTCTCGGAGTCCTGCAGTCGGAAGGCTACATTCGTGGCTTTTCGGCAGCGGTTAACGGCGAAGGCCGTCCCGTGATCGAGATCGAACTGAAGTATTATGATGGCGAGCCTGTGATCCGTACCATCGAGCGTGTCTCGAAGCCGGGTCGCCGGGTCTATGCCTCGGTGAAGAATATTCCGCAGGTCAAGAATGGCCTCGGCGTTTCCATCCTCTCCACGCCGAAGGGCGTGATGTCGGACACGGAAGCCCGCGACCAGAATGTCGGCGGCGAGGTTCTTTGCCAGGTATTCTGATCTGGTGTTGGCGAAACACGAACCGGACGGATTTGTCTGATGTCTCGTATTGGTAAGAAGCCGGTAGTTGTGCCTTCGGGCGTAACGGCTACGATCAACGGCCAGACGGTTTCGGTGAAGGGTCCGAAGGGCGCAATGTCCTTCGACTTCAGCGAACACGTCGAAGTAGAACTGACGGAAGCGGGCGTACAGGTCGCCCCGCGTGATGACAGCAAGCCGGCTCGCGCCGCTTGGGGTATGTCGCGCACGATGATTTCGAACCTGATGAAGGGCGTGACCGAGGGCTTCACCAAGAAGCTCGAGATCAACGGCGTGGGTTACCGCGCTGCCGTTCAGGGCTCTAATCTGCAGCTCGCTCTTGGCTACAGCCATGACGTGGTCTATGCGATCCCGGAAGGCATCACCATTGTGACGCCGCGTCCGGTCGAGATCATCGTTTCGGGTATGGACAAGCAGCGCGTCGGCCAGGTTGCGGCCGAGATTCGCGAATACCGCAGCCCCGAGCCTTACAAGGGCAAGGGCGTCAAGTACGCAACCGAAACGATCTTCCGCAAGGAAGGCAAGAAGAAGTAACGGAGCCCGTCATGGCAAATATTCTGAAGGACCGTCGCGCTGCGCGCGTCCGCCGGGCGCTCCGCAAGGTTGCGAACGGACGTCCCCGGCTCAGCGTGTACCGCTCGTCGGAACATATCTATGCCCAGATCATCGACGATGCCGAGGGGCGTACCCTCGCCGCGGCTTCGTCGCTCGAGAAGGATTTGCGCGGCGCGCTGAAGACGGGTGCCGACAAGGCAGCCGCCGAGGCGGTTGGCAAGCTCGTAGCCGAGCGTGCCAAGGCTGCTGGCGTGACCCAGGTCGTTTTCGACCGCGGCGCGTATCTTTTTCATGGCCGCGTCAAGGCGCTGGCTGACGGCGCTCGCGAGGGCGGTCTGGACTTCTGATGCGCTGAGGCGTGTCATCACGAAACACAGGACGATTGGATCTTTCGATGGCCAGAGAGCAGCGGGAAGAGCGCGACAGCGAATTCGTCGACAAGCTCGTTCACATCAATCGCGTCGCGAAGGTGGTGAAGGGCGGACGGCGTTTTGGCTTCGCAGCCCTCGTCGTCGTCGGCGACCAGAAGGGCCGGGTCGGTTTCGGCCACGGCAAGGCGCGTGAAGTGCCTGAAGCAATTCGTAAGGCGACGGAAGCCGCAAAGCGTAGCCTCGTTCGGGTTCCGCTCCGCGAGGGACGTACGCTTCATCATGACGTGTTCGGTCGCCACGGCGCCGGCAAGGTTTTCCTGCGCGCCGCTCCGGCGGGTACCGGCATCATTGCTGGTGGTCCGATGCGTGCCGTGTTCGAAACCCTCGGTGTCCAGGACGTCGTTGCCAAGTCGATGGGTTCGTCGAACCCGTACAACATGGTGCGTGCGACGTTCGCGGCGCTGAGTGCAGAAGACAGCCCGCGCAGTGTCGCGGCCCGTCGCGGCATCAAGGTGTCGGCACTCCAGGCGCGTCGCGGCGGCGAAGCCGAAGCTTCCGCCGAGGCGTAAGCGCCCGATTGAATTCGAGGATTTGACCAAATGGCCAATAAATCTGAAGGCGCCGCCAAGACGGTTACCGTCGAGCAGACCGGCAGCCCGATCCGCCGCCCGGCTGAGCAGCGTGCAACGCTGATCGGCCTCGGCCTCAACAGGATCCGTCGCCGTTCGACGCTGCAGGACACGCCTGCGGTTCGCGGTATGATCGCCAAGGTGGCTCACCTCGTCCGCGTTGTGGACGAGGCCTGAGCCCAGAAGGACCACTTCGATGAAGCTCAACGAGATCAACGACAACCCGGGCTCCAGCAAGGACCGTATGCGCGTAGGACGCGGTATCGGTTCGGGCAAGGGCAAGACCGGTGGTCGCGGCGTCAAGGGCCAGAAGTCGCGCACGGGTGTGGCGATCAAGGGCTTTGAAGGCGGCCAGATGCCGTTGCATCGGCGTCTGCCGAAGCGCGGTTTCACCAACATCTTCGCCAAGGACTACAACGAGGTCTCCCTCGGTCGTGTCCAGACGGCGATCGATGCAGGCAAGCTCGATGCGAAGAAGCCGATCACGGTTGAAGCGCTCAAGGAAGCCGGCGTTGTGCGTCGCATCCAGGACGGCGTTCGTCTTCTGGGCGTTGGCGAACTGAAGGTCGCGGTCGCATTCGAGATTGCTGGTGCTTCCAAGCCCGCTATCGAAGCGGTCGAGAAGGCTGGCGGTTCCGTCAAGCTCCTCGCCGTCAAGGCAGAAAAGACAGACGCAGAATAAACTGCGTCGTTCGGGGAGGGGCGCCGCCTTGTTGTGGCGCCTCCTAGAGACCACTTGATGCCCGGTAGGGGCATTGGGGCCCGGTTTCCGGGCCCGAACGGAGCGGCGAATGGCATCAGCGGCTGAACAACTGGCGGCCAATCTCAATTTTGGCGCCTTCGCCAAAGCCGAGGCTCTGAAGAAGCGCATCTGGTTTACACTGGGTGCGCTGCTCGTCTATCGGCTCGGCACTTATATTCCGCTTCCCGGCATCAACCCGGAAGCGCTGGCTAGCGCCTTCAACAATCAGCAGTCCGGAATCCTGGGCCTGTTCAACATGTTCTCCGGCGGTGCCGTCGGACGCATGGCGATCTTTGCGCTCGGCATCATGCCGTATATCTCTGCCTCGATCATCATCCAGCTGATGACGTCGATCGTGCCGTCCCTCGAAGCCTTGAAGAAGGAAGGGGAGGCGGGCCGCAAGGTCATCAACCAGTACACGCGCTACGGCACGGTGTTCCTGGCGATCGTGCAGGCCTACGGCATCGCGGTTGGTCTCGAAAGCGGATCCAACATCGTCGTCGATCCCGGCATGTTCTTCCGGATCGCCACGGTCATCACCCTGACCGGCGGCACGATGTTCCTGATGTGGATCGGCGAGCAGATCACCTCGCGCGGTATCGGCAACGGCATCTCGCTGATCATCTTCGCCGGCATTGTCGCCAACCTGCCGCATGCCCTCATCGGTATGCTGGAACTTGGCCGTCAGGGCGCACTCGCCACCTGGGTGATCCTGCTCGTTGCCGTCGTCGCCGTCGTCGCGATTGCCTTCATCGTGTACATGGAGCGTGCCCAGCGCCGCCTCATCATCCAGTATCCGAAGCGCCAGGTTGGCAATCGGATGTTCCAGGGTGAGTCGTCGCACCTGCCGCTGAAGCTGAACACGGCCGGCGTTATCCCGCCGATCTTCGCCTCGTCGCTGCTGCTGCTGCCGGCAACCATCGCCAACTTCTCCGCCTCGAGCGGTGCGCCTGGCTGGTTGACATCGACGGTGGCTCTGCTTGGCCACGGCACGTTGATGTACATGCTGCTGTATGCGGCGATGATCATGTTCTTCGCCTTCTTCTATACGGCGATCGTGTTCAATCCGACGGACACGGCCGACAATCTGAAGAAGCATGGTGGCTTCGTTCCGGGCATTCGTCCGGGTCAGAGGACGGCGGAATACATCGATTACGTTCTGACGCGCATCACCCTTCTGGGTGCGGTGTATCTGGTGATCGTCTGTCTTCTGCCTGAGTTCCTGATCTCCGCGACGCACGTTCCGTTCTACTTTGGCGGTACATCGCTGCTCATCGTCGTCAATGTGACGATGGATACGGTGTCGCAGGTCCAGGGCCATCTGCTGGCTCACCAGTATGAGGGCTTGGTCAAGAAGTCCAAGCTCCGGGGGAAGAAACGATGAGGCTGATCCTGCTCGGACCACCAGGAGCGGGTAAAGGCACTCAGTCGGCTCGTCTCGTGAAGCGCTATGGTATTCCGCAGCTGTCCACTGGGGACATGCTGCGGGCCGCCGTCGCGGCAGGAACGCCGATCGGCCTCCAGGCCAAGGCGATCATGGACGCGGGTAACCTCGTTCCCGACGAAGTCGTCGTCGGGATCGTGGCGGAGCGGATCGAAGAGGCGGATGCTCGCAAGGGCTTCATCCTGGACGGCTTTCCCCGCACGATTGCCCAGGCGGACGCTCTTGAGAAGATGCTGGCCAGCAAGGGCGTCAAGCTCGATGCAGTCGTTGAACTCAAGGTCGACCAGTCGAAGCTGACGGATCGAATCACCAAGCGCGCTGACGAAACGCTCGCTCGCGGTGAACCGGTCCGTAAGGATGACGATCCGGAGGTCTTCAAGACCCGGCTCGCCGCCTACAACCGGGATACGGCTGTCATATCGCCTTATTACAAGGCAGGCGGTCGTTTGATCGAGATAGACGGCATGCGCTCGATCGACGAGGTCTCCTCGGATATCGCAGCCACGCTGGATAGGCTTGACGAACAGGTCGAGAGTCGATAAGGCTCGCGACCTGCTGCTAACGGGTTTTGGCGTTCCCTGACATTTCAGGGGACGACATTGCTTGTTTGCGCAAGAGAATGCCCGCAAGAGCCGGCCTCCACCGGACGCGGGATTTTTTAGGCGCCGACGGAATTTTCCGTTGGCTGGAGATGGAGACGGCATTGGCCCGTATCGCAGGCGTAAATATCCCGACGAACAAGCGCGTTGTCATCGCGCTGCAGTACATTCACGGGATCGGCGCGAAGAACGCGCTCGACATCATCACGACGACGAACATCGCTCCCGAGCGTCGCGTCAATGAACTCACGGACGCAGAAGTTCTGTCGATCCGCGAAGCAATCGACCGCGACTACGTCGTGGAAGGTGATCTGCGTCGCGAAGTCGCGATGAACATCAAGCGCCTCATGGACCTGGGCTGCTACCGCGGCCTGCGCCATCGTCGCGGTCTTCCGGTTCGCGGCCAGCGCACGCATACCAATGCGCGCACCCGCAAGGGTCCGGCTAAGCCGATCGCCGGTAAGAAGAAGTAATTCAGAATTCGGGGCGCTAGGCCCCCGGTGGAGCTGCCGGTTTTACGGCGGTGTCGAGATCGAACGTAAGGATATAGAATGGCCAAGGACACAACGCGCGTACGTCGTCGCGAGCGGAAGAACATCTCCTCGGGCGTTGCGCATGTGAGCTCGACGTTCAACAACACGATGATCACCATCACCGATGCACAGGGCAATGCGATTTCCTGGTCGTCGGCTGGCATGATGGGCTTCAAGGGTTCGCGTAAGTCGACCCCTTACGCTGCCCAGATGGCTGCGGAAGATGCGAGCCGCAAGGCTGCCGAACACGGCATGAAGACCCTCGAAGTCGAAGTCACCGGTCCGGGTTCGGGTCGTGAGTCGGCTCTCCGGGCTCTCCAGGCTGCTGGCTTCACCATCACCTCGATCCGTGATGTGACGCCGATCGCGCACAATGGCTGCCGGCCGCGCAAGCGTCGCCGCGTCTAAAGCCTCGGACGGCGTCCTCCGTGGGCGCCGTCTTCACTGCGTATCGGCATTCGGCGCTCCGCCCTTAGCCGGAGCGCCACGCCACCCGAACCGTCGGGCGGCGTTCGAGATCGAAAGGATACGGTCGTGATCCATAAGAATTGGCAAGAGCTGATCAAGCCGAACAAGCTCGAGGTGACGCCGGGTTCCGATCCCAAGCGTCTCGCTACCGTTGTAGCGGAACCTCTTGAGCGCGGTTTTGGTCTGACGCTCGGCAATGCGCTGCGTCGCGTGCTGCTGTCTTCGCTTCAGGGCGCTGCGGTTACCGCCGTCCAGATCGATGGCGTGCTGCATGAATTCTCGTCCATTGCCGGCGTCCGGGAAGATGTCACCGACATCATCCTGAACATCAAGGAAATCTCCATCCGCATGCAGGGCGAAGGTCCGAAGCGCATGGTGGTTCGCAAGACAGGTCCGGGCGTCGTCACGGCTGGCGACATTCAGACTGTCGGCGACATCGAAGTCCTGAACCCCGAGCTGGTTCTCTGCACGCTGGACGACGGCGCTGAGATCCGCATGGAGTTCACCGTCAATACCGGCAAGGGCTACGTCGCTGCCGACCGCAACCGTGCGGAAGACGCTCCGATCGGGCTTATCCCGGTTGACAGCATCTACTCGCCGGTCAAGAAGGTGTCGTATCGTGTCGAGAACACCCGCGAGGGTCAGGTTCTCGATTATGATAAGCTGACGCTGACGGTCGAAACCGATGGCTCGCTTCGTCCGGATGACGCCGTGGCTTACGCCGCGCGCATCGTTCAGGACCAGCTGTCGATCTTCGTCAATTTCGAAGAGCCGCAGAAGGAAACTGTTTCGGAAGCTATCCCGGAACTGGCCTTCAACCCGTCGCTTCTCAAGAAGGTCGACGAGCTGGAGCTTTCTGTTCGTTCGGCCAATTGCCTGAAGAACGACAATATCGTCTATATTGGCGACCTGATTCAGAAGACCGAGGCAGAAATGCTCCGGACCCCGAATTTCGGCCGCAAGTCGCTCAACGAGATCAAGGAAGTTCTCGCTCAGATGGGTCTCCATCTCGGCATGGAGGTCACGAACTGGCCGCCGGAGAACATCGAAGAACTCGCCAAGCGTTACGAAGATCATTACTAAGACATCACCCACGGCGTGAGCCGCCGGTCGATAAACTGAGGAGAGAGCCATGCGCCACGGTAAGTCCGGTCGCAAGTTCAGCCGTACCGCGAGCCACCGTAAGGCGATGTTCGCGAACATGGCTGTAGCGCTGATCACGCACGAGCAGATCGTTACCACCCTGCCGAAGGCGAAGGACCTGCGTCCGATCGTCGAGAAGCTGGTTACGCTCGGCAAGCGCGGCGACCTGCACGCCCGCCGCCAGGCCATCGCGGAATTGCGCGACGTCGAAGCAGCCAAGAAGCTGTTCGAGACGCTCGGCCCGCGTTACCAGGAGCGCCAGGGTGGTTACCTTCGCGTTCTGAAGGCTGGTTTCCGTCACGGCGATAATGCGCCGGTCGCGGTCATCGAGTTCGTCGAGCGCGACGTTGACGCCAAGGGCGCTTCGGACCGTGCTCGCACGGCAGCCGCAGAAGCAGCTGAAGGCGTCGCCGCGTAAGCGGATCGCGTTTCGAGTTAGGATCAGGGCGGCCTTCGGGTCGCCCTTTTTCGTTTGGGACTGAGTTCTCTTGGATGAGGCGGGGCTTTGGATGAGGGCAGGGGGTGTCCGCATCCGGGACGCTGGCGCCGGCGAGCGAGGCGAACGTGCTGTCAGTGTTCCTGACCCGTCGCCGTTGCTGTGCCCGCCGGCTAGGGCACGCTGGCGTCATCCTGCGAAAGAGGGCCCACACAGTGGAATTGTGCGCCACACGAGCTCCGATTGAGCTGTGATCTCCCGAGTTCCGCTCGCGGTGTTCGGGATGTTGGCGAGTGCAGGGCGCGAGGCTTTGCGACAGCCCCTCGCGCCAGTGTTTTGCGGAGGGTGGAGCCGGAGGTCTATCCAGCCCCCTTCGGAGTCAGGCCCTACAGCTTCTCGACCGCCGTGAAGCGGAACAGGAAGCTCGGCTCCATCATCGACTGCATCAGCGAAAGCCGGCTGGAGCGATAGCAGTCGGGCTCATCCGCGAAAAAGGTGCCGGAGAAGCGGATGGCATCGCCGACCTTCAGCTTGCCGAAACTCGCGGCAACCGGGGAGTCGGCGGCAACCAGCGTCTGGTCGTCCATGTCGGACATGGCATTGTTCCAGGTCTTCACAAGCGTCCCGTCCGGGAGGGCAACCGTCACTGTCAGGCGCTTGCCCGAATCTGCCTCCATCGCCTGAAGCTTGCCAACCCAGCCTTTGACGACAGGTTTCGGCAGTGCCTTGCAGATCGCGGCGGCGCGCTGCGGCTGGATTGATTCGCGCTCGATGTCCTCGGCCGTGTCGAATTCTGTCCTTGCCGTGCCGACGGCCTTGGTGAAGGCAGCCTGGTCCTTGGGCTGCTCTGGCAGGAGGAGACCTAGTGCAGCCGCCGCTTCTTCGGCCGGAGAGGCGGCCGTGGGGCTGGGCGCAGGGACGGGCGGTACGCCGCCATTGTTGGCAGGGTCTGGTTCGGTGCCGGGAATAACTGAGGTCGTGACGGGAACCGGATCGGGCAGGGAAGGATCGAGCTGCGATTCGTCCTTGTTGGACAATGTAGGCGCTTCGACGGGCTCAACGACACGCACGGTAGGTGGTGTCGGCTCGGTCGCGGGCGCCTGGGCAACTGGCTGCGCAGCCGGACTCGGTTCCGGCAGTGGCTCATCGTGGGCCGGCTCCAGCAGCGCGATCTCCGCGAGACCCAGGGAAAGCGAGGGTTTCATCACGACGCCGGCGGCACCGGCGACGAGCAGCACTGTCCCGACAGCGATGGCGGCGAAATTCGTCCGGCTGATTCCATGCAGGACCAGCGGCACGAGGCCGGCCAGCAGACCCAGAAGGCCTATGATGAACAGTGCGATCCAGAGCATTCTGATCCCTTCGTCCTACTGGATTATCCAGATATCGGCCCCTCCGCCAAGAGCCGATGATCTGGCCGGAACGTGGGTCCGACGAGACATTGGCACCAAGTCTGGGCGAGGCTGTGGCGGTTGAACAGGCCGAAAGAAGATCCACTTGTGGATTCATCCAATGCTGCGCGCGCCCGCCGACATGGCGATGGCCACCGCGGTGCCGCATTTCGTGTAGCATTCTTTGTGAAGGAATCCCGTTCGAAAGGCTCACTCCATGCGGTTTGGAATTGCGGTAGCTGTTGGATTGGCTGGGGCGCTGCTAGGCGGTCCCGTCTTGGCTGCGGAACGCACGGTACCCCAGTCGGAAGCGGCCCTGCGCTATTCCTTCTCTCCGATCGTCAAGCGCGTCTCGCCCGCCGTCGTCAACGTCTATGCCTCGCGCGTCGTCGAGCAGCGCACGTCGCCCTTCATGGACGATCCATTCTTCCGCCGCTTCTTCGGGGGCGAGACGAACAACGCGCCGCGCAAACGGGTTCAGCAGTCGCTGGGCTCCGGCGTCATCGTCGATCCGTCGGGCATCGTCGTCACCAATTACCACGTCATCGCCAACGCCGATGAGGTCAAGGTCGCGCTGTCGGACAAGCGCGAACTTGAGGCCGAGGTGGTGCTGAAGGACGAGCGCATGGACCTGGCGGTGCTGCGGCTCAAGGGAGGCGACGGCCAGTATCCGGTCGTCCCCTACGCCAATTCCGACGCGCTTGAGGTGGGCGATCTGGTGCTGGCCATCGGCGACCCCTTCGGCGTCGGACAGACGGTTACCAGCGGCATCGTATCGGCGCTGGCGCGCACCCAGATCGGCGCGTCGGACTATCAGTTCTTCGTCCAGACCGACGCGGCCATCAATCCCGGCAATTCCGGCGGCGCGCTCGTCGATATGGACGGCGGGTTGGTCGGCATCAATACAGCGATCTATTCGCGCAGCGGCGGCTCGATCGGCATCGGATTCGCGATTCCTTCCAACATGGTACGCGTCGTTGTTCAGTCGGCACTGAAGGACGGCAAGCTGATGCTGCCATGGCTCGGAGCCGGTCTGCAGCAGGTGACCCCGGAAATTGCCGAGGGGCTTGGCATTGGCCGGCCTCGGGGCGCGCTTGTCACCGACGTCGCGCCAGCCGGTCCCGCCGAGAAGGCCGGATTGAAGTCTGGTGATCTCGTGGTCAGCGTCGATGGCGTCGAGGTCGATGATCCCAACGGCTTGAACTACCGTCTCGCCACCAAGGGCGTCGATGGCTCCGTGAAGCTCGACTATATTCGCGGCGGCAAGACAGCGGCCACGGAACTGGCCTTGGTGGCCGCACCGGAGACGATCCCGCGCGATCTGCGTACCATCGACGGCGCGTCTCCCTTCGCGGGCGCGACGGTCGTCAATCTTTCTCCAGCCGTGGTCGAGGAACTCGGCTATGCCGGCAAGCGCGACAAGGGCGTGCTGGTCCAGTCGATCGAAAAGGGATCGGCTGCGGCCGGGGTTGGGTTCCGTGCCGGTGACATCCTGGTCGAGGCGAACGGTGTAAAGATTGCCTCGACGCAGCAGCTTGCCGATATCGCGGCGCAGAGGGCTTCGCGCTATAGGCTCATCATCGAGCGCGGCGGTCGTCTGATCCGTTCGCAAGTTGGTCGTTGAGCCAGCAAATCGGCCGTTGAGCCAGTTGGGCATCTGAAATGAGCAATCTGTTCGAGGCAGCCGGAATGGAGAGGGCCGCGCCGCGGCCCCTGGCCGATCGGCTTCGCCCCGAACGGCTGGCCGATGTCGTCGGTCAGGATCACCTCGTCGGCGTCGATGGCGCGCTGTCGCGGATGCTGAATTCGGGTTCGCTCGGCTCGATGATCTTCTGGGGCCCGCCCGGCACCGGCAAGACGACGGTGGCGCGTCTTCTCGCCAACGAGACGGAACTACATTTCGAGCAGGTTTCTGCTGTCTTCTCCGGCGTCGCCGATCTGAAGAAGGTGTTCGAGCAGGCTCGCGCCCGGCGCCAGATCGGCAAGGGCACGCTGCTCTTCGTCGATGAAATCCATCGCTTCAACCGCGCGCAGCAGGACAGCTTTCTGCCCGTGATGGAGGATGGCACCGTCACGCTGGTCGGGGCGACGACGGAAAACCCGTCCTTTGAACTCAACGCCGCTCTGCTTTCGAGGGCGCGCGTGCTGGTGTTCCACTCGCACGGGCCGGAGTCGATCGCCAAGCTGCTGGCGCGCGCCGAGGATGTCGAAGGCAAGCCGTTGCCCCTCGACGAGGAAGCGCGCGAAGTGCTGATCCGCATGGCGGATGGCGACGGTCGCGCCTCGCTGACACTGTCGGAAGAGGTCTGGCGCGCCGTGAAACCGGGCGAGATCTTTGACGCCAAAGGGCTGCAGGAGATCGTCCAGCGCCGGGCGCCGATCTATGACAAGGGCCAGGACGGCCACTACAACCTGATCTCCGCCCTGCATAAATCGGTGCGGGGCTCGGATCCCGATGCGGCGCTGTACTACCTCGCCCGCATGTTCGACGCTGGCGAAGACCCGCTTTATCTCGGTCGTCGGCTGGTGCGGATGGCGGTCGAAGACATCGGACTTGCCGACCCGCAGGCGCTCGTCGTCGCCAATGCGGCCAAGGATGCCTATGACTATCTGGGCAGCCCGGAGGGCGAACTCGCCTTCGCGCAGGCCGCCGTCTATCTGGCCACTGCGCCGAAATCGAATGCTGTCTACATGGCCTTCAAGGCCGCGACGCAGGTGGCGAAGCAGGGTGGATCGCTGCTGCCGCCCAAGCGCATCCTGAACGCGCCGACCAAGCTGATGAAGGACGAGGGTTACAACGCCGGCTATCGCTACGACCATGACGAGCCGGACGCGTTCTCGGGCCAGGATTATTTCCCCGAAGCGCTTGGCCGCCAGAGTTTCTACGAGCCGGTCGAACGGGGCTTTGAGCGCGATATCCGCAAGCGCATGGACTATTGGGCCAAGCTCCGGAAGGAGCGCGGTGACTGAACGGCTGCCCCAATGAGCGGCTTCCTTTCCCAGATTTTCTCATTTCTAACTGAATGAGAGGCGCGAGGCGGGGAAGTGGGGCGGTTCATGCGGTGTCGGGGATTCCTGTCGTGCTGTGCCGCTGTTTGGCTCGCCCTGCCCATGGCGGACAACGCCGAGGCAGCGAGCAGGGTGGAATTCCATCAGTCGGCGCCAAGCCCGGTTCTCGGCCGACCCATCCCCTACGCGCTCTACACTCCCGACGCGACGCCGGCTGCCGGTGAACGCTGGCCGGTCGTCTATCTGCTGCATGGATTGACCGGGCGCGACGGTGACTGGTTCAGCTGGGGCAATCTCGCGACCATCCTCGACCGGATGATTGCCTCCGGGGCGATCCAGCCGCTCGTCGTCGTTGCGCCGGGGGCGGGCGATAGCTGGTATGTCGACAATCCCGACGAGGGCAGCCTTGGCCCTATGGAGACCGCCCTTACCAGCGACTTGATCGCGGCGATTGACGCACGCGTTCCGACTGCGGCCTGTCGCGAAGGGCGGGCGATCGGAGGGCTGTCGATGGGCGGCTACGGGGCGCTCTTCCTGAGCCTTCGCCATCCCGATCGGTTCAAGGCCGCCATCAGCCTCTCGGGCGCGATCGCCGAGCCGATGCGGCCGGGCGATCCGCGCCTGCATGCGAGTTTCGTTCGCGATCTCTACAAGGGCGCTTACGGTGAACCGATCAACAGAGATCGCTTCAACAGCCTCAATCTCTTTACCATTGTCGCCGCGACGCCCGCGCCATCGGATCCGCCCGGGCTTTGGATGGCGATCGGTGGCCAAGACTATCCGGAGTTGATCCGCGCCGGTGCGCATCTCGCCGAAGTACTGCAGGCGCAGGGCTATCCGGTCGAGCAGCATGGCGGTGCTGGGCGGCATTTCTGGGACTATTGGCAAAGGGCCATCGAGCCCGCGCTGATCTGGCTATCGCCACAACTCAAGACGCGCTGCGACTGATCGCACCTCGTCAGAGCGTGCTCTTTCGACCGCGTCCGCGTCGTTGCATGATAGGGCTTCATCCAGCGGAGTAGCGCGATGATCCTCATCGGACAGTATGATTCACCCTTCGTCCGGCGTGTTGCTATTGCCCTCCGGCTCTACGACATGCCGTTCGAGCACTATCCCTGGTCGACATTCGGGGATGCTGACAAACTCGCCGTCTACAATCCGCTGCGCCGGGTTCCGACACTGGTGTTGGAGGACGGCGAAGCCCTGGTCGAGAGCGGCGCTATTCTCGATTATCTGGACGAGTTGGCGGGAGCCGGGCGGGCTATGATCGCGCCCTTCGGTCCCGAAAGGCGGCGAGCGCTCAAGACCATCGCGCTCGCCATGGGCATGGGCGACAAGGCTGTCAGCCTGTTTTACGAGTCGATCCTTCGCCAGGAGCGCTCCGAACTCTGGATGGAGCGCTGCCGGACGCAGATCCGCGGCACGCTCGACGTGCTGGAGGCGGACCGCGCGGCGCGGTCCACGCCCTGGTGGCAAGGCGATCGTGTCGGCCATGCCGATATCGCGGTTGCCTGCGTCCTGCGCTTCATCCGGGAGGCGCATCCTGGCATGTTCAGTGTTGAGACTTGGCCCCGCCTTGCAGCGCTTGCGACGGAGTGCGAGGCATTGTCCGTCTTCACCGAAATCGCGCAGACCCTGACGCCGCCAAAATCCTGATCGACTCAGGCGAGCTTTTCGACCGCTATGGCGAGGCAGGCCTCGAAAGCGGTGAGATCCGTATAGAGCGCGGCCGGATCGGCATTGCCGACGACGACGGCGCCGCCCCGGCGCTCTATGCCGCCATGCAGCATCAGATTGTCGATCATCTCGAAATCCTCGACGGAAAGTCCGTCCGGACCGCGCTTGTAACCATCCTCGCCCTCGACGACGGCACCTTCGTAATAGGCGAGCACGCGGGCGAAGTGGTTGGCCGCGACGTTGGTGTAGGCGAAGACCGGCTTGCCGAGGGCGCACATGAAGCCGAGCTCGAACGTCGTGCCGGTGTCGGCGGCAATGCCTCGAAACGGCGTCAGATTGGCGATGATCGCGTCCGCCGACAGCATCATCTGCTCGTCGATATCGCTGATCGCCAGGCCAAAGCCCTTCTTGGTATCCGTTGGCGGGATGTCGAGGTCTCCCGGCGAGATCGGCGTGAAGCCGGCCGCGCGGGTTAGGGCGGCCTTGCGGTCCAGAATCTCCCTGGCGTTGGCAAGGAAAACCTCGGGTCCGGCGAGATAGATCTTTTTCGACAAGGACGAGTACCCTTCTGTTGGCTGGCGGTTTCGATCGCAATTGGCACGCTTCTGCTCCAGCGGATACCGGGGCGTGGGAAGAAAGCGTAACCGGAAAGGGCATCAGGCCTTTTCGTCGCTCGCAGCACGTGGCGCCGGATCCTCGCCGGGCAGTCGCCGTCGCCACAAGGTCGCGGCCGTCGCGATCAGGGCGAATAGGAAGAGCAGGACGAAGCTCGTCTCGACCGCGCCGAGGATCGGGTGGCCGTAGAACGCGACATCGGCGGAATGCGCATCCTCGATCACCTTCATGCGCCACGCGAGCATGGAGGCGGAACTGGCGACGCCGAGGCTCACCCCCAGCATGCGGGCTAGGTTGAGCATGGCGCCAGCCTCGCCCGAGAGAGCCTGCGGCGCCGCGCCCATGGTCGCGCTGTTGTTCGGCGCCATGAACATGCCGAGACCGGCGCCAAACGCGGCCAGCGCCAGGATGCCGAACAGGCGGGAAGGCGATGGTTCGAGCGCCACCAGGGAGAGGGCAAGCAGCGCGGCGGCGCAAAGCGCCATGCCGGCCAGGTTGAGCGTGGTCGAGCCGAGCCGGTTGACCAGCGAGCCGGCGATCGGCGCGGCGATGCCGATCGCGATCGGAATGGCGGCGAGGCGAAGGCCGGCTATTTCCGGCCCATCGTGGAAGCCGCGCACCAGCGCGAAGGAGATCAGGTAGAACATGCCGTAGAGCATGGCGTAGCTGATCAGCACGGCGACAATGCCGAGCGAGAATGCTTCTGATCGGAACAGCTTGAGATCGACGAGTGGCGAGGCGGCCCGGCGCTCTTGCAGGACGAACAGGGCCAGCAGGACGATGCCGGCCGCGATGGCGCCGATGAAGGGCGCCGAGACGACGCCCCAGTCGGCGGCCTGGTTGAGCGCCAGAACGATGCAGAGCAGCGCCGGCGGCAGCAGCAGCGCGCCCTGCCAGTCGAATTGTCCGCTCTCCTTGCCTTCGTCGCGGGGAAGGATCAGCCAGCCGAGCAGGACGCCGATAACGCCGACCGGGGCTGTAATCCAGAAGATCGAGCGCCAGCCGAGCCAACCGATGAGCAGGCCGCCGACGATCGGCCCCAGGCTGACGCCGATGGCCTGCGCCGCGGAAAATATCCCCATGGCGCGGCCGCGTCTTTCCTTGCCGGCGGCGCGGACCAGGATCGAAATCGAATTGGCGCCGAGCAGGGCGCCGCCGAGGCCCTGCAGGACGCGGAAGGCGATCAGTTGCGGCAGGCTCGTGGCAAGGCTGCACAGGATCGAGGCGATCAGGAACGCCGCCATGCCGAGAAGATAGAGCTGCTTGCGACCATATTGCTCGCATAGCCATCCAAAGACGGGCAGCGAGGCGGAGAAGCTGAGCAGATAGGCGAGGGCGACCCAGCTCGTCAGCGTCTCGCGGACCTGGAAGACCTGGGCGAGATGAGGCAACGCCAATTGCACAACGCTCGCGTCGAACTGCCCCATGAAGCTGCCGATGCAAGTGACGCCGACAATGTACCAGGGATAGGCCGGCCGCTGTGCCAGCCTGTCATGAAACGAGATCGCAACCGGCCGCGGCACATCCGCCCGGTCCTCTTTGCTCAGCTTGAGCTGTTCTTCCATCGATCCGCTCGCCCCCGATGCCTGACCAAAGGTTAGCATGGATCGGGGCGGACACACCGTTGTTGCGCGCCCAAACGGCAATCCTGATGGTCCTTCACCGACGGGGTGTTTTATCGTTGCTCGGCTGGCGTATAAGCTGCCGAGCTATGTGGATGGGCCGCCGCGGCCCGCAGAGAGGAACGCCCCGATGAAGACCCGTGCCGCCGTCGCTTGGGAAGCCAACAAGCCGCTCACCATCGAGACGATCAACCTCGACGGGCCGAGGGCCGGCGAAGTGCTGGTCGAGATCATGGCGACCGGCGTCTGCCATACGGACGCCTACACGCTGTCAGGGCTTGATTCGGAAGGCAAGTTTCCGGCGATCCTCGGCCATGAAGGTGCTGGCATCGTCCGCGAAGTTGGCGCTGGCGTCACCTCGGTGCGCCCCGGCGACCACGTCATCCCGCTCTACACGCCCGAATGCCGCCAGTGCAAAACCTGCCTGTCGCAGCGCTCGAACCTCTGCACGGCGATCCGCTCGACGCAGGGCCAGGGCCTGATGCCCGATTCCACCTCGCGCTTTTCGTGCTCGGATGAGACCGTGTTCCATTACATGGGCACGTCGACCTTCTCGAACTTCACCGTCCTGCCGGAGATCGCCGTCGCCAAGGTTCGCGAAGACGCGCCCTTCGACAAGATCTGCTACATCGGTTGCGGCGTAACCACCGGCGTCGGCGCTGTCATCCACACGGCAAAAGTCTGGCCGGGCGCCAATGTCGTCGTGTTCGGTCTTGGCGGCATCGGCCTCAACGTGATTCAGGCGGCCCGCATGGTTGGTGCCGACAAGATCATCGGTGTTGATCTCAACCCGTCCAAGGTCGCGATGGCCAAGAAGTTCGGCATGACGCATTTCGTCAATCCGGACGAGGTCGGCCGCGACAAGGTCGTCGAGGCAATCGTTGACCTGACCGGCGGCGGTGCTGATTTCTCGTTCGAGTGCATCGGTAACGTTCACACCATGCGCCAGGCGCTGGAATGCTGCCATCGCGGCTGGGGTGAGAGCATCGTCATCGGCGTTGCGCCGTCGGGCGCGGAAATCTCGACCCGTCCGTTCCAGCTCGTCACGGGCCGCGTCTGGAAGGGCTCGGCCTTCGGCGGCGCGCGGGGTCGTACCGACGTGCCAAAGATCGTCGACTGGTACATGGAGGGCAAGATCAACATCGACGACTTGATCACCCACACCATGCCGCTCGAAGAGATCAACACCGCCTTCGACCTGATGCATGAAGGCAAGTCGATCCGCAGCGTCGTCGTATTCTGATCTCCTGAATCGACGGGCAGCCCTCGGGCTGCCCGTCCCGCGATCCTGGAGAAGCGGGGCTCGCTTTGCCGCTGCGCCTGACATCCGTCTCAGCCGAGCTCTATCGCTCGATCCGGCGTATTCGGGTTCCTGTCGAGCAACTGACCGTGCTCGTCGGCAGAAACGGCGTCGGCAAGACCAATCTCTATCGCTCACTCGAATTGCTGGCTTCTGCTGCTCGCGGCACGATCACGCGCGAAATCGCGGAGGAGGGCGGGTTTGACTCCGTTCTTTGGGCCGGGCCGCGTCCCAAGGGGCAGGTGCGGCTGAAACTGGGGGCCGAGTTCGACGAGTATTTCTATTCGATCGAAATCGGCTTGCCCGCGCCGATGGAAGGCGCGCTCACCATGACCGAGCCGATGGTCAAGGCCGAGGAACTGGTGCATCGCCATCGCGGCAAGGCCGTGACGCTGATGAAGCGGCAGGGGCCGAGCGCCTGGCTGCGCGATGGCGATGGCCGCCGCCAGTCTTATGACGAGGCACTGATCCCGTCGGAAACGGCGCTGGCCGGATTTCGCGATCAGGGTCGCTTCACAGAACTGGACCTGGTGCGGCGGGCATTGCTCGACTGGCGCTTCTATCACGACTTCCGCACGGACAAGTCTTCGCCAATCCGACAGCCGGCGCTGGCGATCACCACGCCGACGCTGTCTTCGGACGGCTATGACCTGGCAGCGGCGCTGGCGAGCGTGATCGAGATTCGTGGCGAAGCGCCTGATATCGAGGCGGCAATCGATGATGCATTTCCCGGCTCGTCGCTCATAACCGAATTCGGCAAGGGCACGGTTTCAGTCAGTCTCAAATTTCCCGATCTGCCGCGGCCGCTTGGTGTTCATGAGCTTTCCGACGGCACGCTGCATTTTCTCTGTCTGGTGGCGGCGCTGTCGGGCTACCGTTTGCCGGGCTTCATTGCCCTCAACGAGCCAGAGACCAGCCTGCATCCCGACCTGACGCTGCCGCTCGCTCGGCTGATCGCGCGGGCTTCGGAGCGGACGCAGGTCTGGGTGGTGACCCATTCCGAAGCGCTGGCGGCGGCGTTGGAGCGCGAGGCGGGCGTTGCGCCTCGCGTCGTCGTCAAGGAGAATGGCGCTACATGGATCGAAGGGCTCAAGCTCTTCGGGGAATTTGCCGATCAGGAGTGAACCATGCGGGTCGCCGTCTTCAGCACCAAGCCGTATGACCGGCAATACCTCTCCGAGGCGAACGCCGCCTTCGGCCATGACCTCGTCTTCTTCGAACCCAAGCTCGATCTGTCGACAGCGCCGCTGGCGGATGGATTTCCAGCCGTCTGCGTTTTCGTCAACGACAAGCTCGACCGGCCATTGCTGACGCATCTCGCTTCTACGGGCACGCGGCTCGTGGCGCTGCGCTGCGCTGGTTTCAACAATGTTGACCTGCCTGCGGCGGCCGAACTCGGCATCGACGTCGTGCGCGTACCCGCCTATTCGCCGCATGCGGTGGCGGAATTCACGGTAGCGCTGCTGCTGGCGCTCGATCGCCGGATCCCGCGCGCCTGGGCGCGCGTTCGCGACAACAATTTCGCCCTCGATGGTCTGATCGGCAATGATCTGTTCGGCAAGACGGTCGGTGTGATCGGCACCGGGCGCATCGGCGCGCTGGTCGCCCGCTGCCTGAAGCTCGGCTTCGGCTGCCGGGTTCTGGCGCATGACCAGTGGGAAGATCCGGCGCTGGTCGAGATCGGCATCGAGTACCGCCCTCCGGGAGAGATCGTGGCGGCAGCCGATATCCTGACGCTGCATTGCCCTCTGACGCCGGAAACGCACCATCTCGTCAACGCCGAAGCAATTGCGCGGGCGCGGCCGGGGTTCCTGCTTGTCAACACCAGCCGCGGCGCGCTGATCGACGCCGAGGCGCTGGTCGAAGGGCTGAAGAGCGGTCAAGTCGGCGGCGTTGCGCTCGACGTTTACGAGCAGGAGGCGGATCTCTTCTTCGAGGATCTTTCCAGCGAGATCATCCAGGATGACGTGTTCCAGCGACTCCTGACGTTTCCCAACGTGCTGGTCACCGGACATCAGGCCTTCCTGACAGCCGAGGCGCTGAGCGCGATCAGTGTCACCACGCTGCGGAATATTGCCGCAGCGGAAGCCGGTGGCGAGCTGGAAAATGGCGTGGTTGCGGAAATGGTGAGTGCTGTTCGGCAACGCAACGGCCACGACTGAAATTAAATATGAAATGCCTGGGCGGGTTCTCGTGTAAGATCGGAACCCATGACCCACAAAAACGATGTGCATTTATCCGACCGCGCCTCGGAAGCGCGAGCCTGGCCGAAGATTCTTGGTCGGTTCCGCGAACCGAATGAAACGCGCAGTGTCGTCGAAATCCTGATCACGGCCTTGCCGTTTGTCGCGCTGTGGGCCGCCATGTGGTTCTTGGTGCAGGCGGGCTTCTGGTGGCTGGCGCTGGCTCTCGCCATTCCGGCCGGCGGATTCCTGGTTCGTCTGTTCCTGATCCAGCACGATTGCAGCCATGGTGCATTTTTCCACCGGCGCGGCGTCAACGACTGGGTTGGCCGTGTCCTGGGCGTTTTCACGCTCACCCCCTATGACTACTGGCGTCGCGCGCATGCCATCCATCACGCCACCCATGGCAATCTGGAGCAGCGCGGCATCGGCGACATCACCACGCTGACGGTCGAAGAGTATCGCGCCCGCAGTCTCTGGGGGCGTCTTGGCTACCGTGTCTATCGCAATCCGATCGTGCTGTTCGTCGTCGGCCCTGCCTATATGTTCCTGCTGCAGCATCGCCTGCCGATCGGCATGATGCGCGGCGGCATGATGCCCTGGCTGAGCACGATGGGCACCAATCTCGGCATCCTGGTGCTCGCCGGTGTCCTGATGTGGCTGGTCGGCGTCGGTCCGTTCCTGCTGGTGCACATGCCGATCGCCATCATCGCCGCCTCGATCGGCGTGTGGTTGTTCTACGTCCAGCACCAGTTCGAGGAGACTTTCTGGGCGCGTCCGCCGGAGTGGACGCATCAGGAAGCTGCATTGCATGGCAGTTCCTATTACGACTTGCCGGGTGTTCTTCGCTGGATGTCGGCCAATATCGGCGTGCATCACGTCCATCATCTCAGCAGCCGCATTCCCTATTACCGCCTGCCCGAAGTGCTGAAGCAGCATCCGGAACTCATGCAGGTCGGTCGCATTACGATTAGTGACAGCCTTCGCACGGTTCGGCTGGTATTGTGGGATGAGGGCCGACAGCAGCTCGTGCCTTTCAAGGCGATGAAGCGCTGGCAGGCGGCGTCCTTGCCGCTCGCGGCGGCGACTGAGGCTGCCTGATCGGCTCGCTTCGGCGAAGACGACCAATGCCGGGCGCCGAGGATCTGGCGTGACCTCTTGAGGAGAGTATCGATGGCCAAGGGTCAGATGCGCAGCAATCGCGAAGTCAAGAAGCCGAAAAAGGTGAAGGAAGCGCCTGCGCTGGCCACCACCTTCACCACCCAGGTGAGCAAGGCGACTTTGGGCGCCCCGGGCAAGGGCAGGAAGGCCTGATCATAATTACGCGGCCCGACTGTCGTTGCGACAGCCGGGCCGCGTCTTCATCCCGCAGCAGCGCCCCGGCAAGCGTCGTGTGTGCAGGTTGCGGGGCACAATCATCTCCGTCGCCATAAAGTGAGCCCGTTTGTCCCGCTATTGCCTCCGTGGAGGCATACGGGAAGCAGGCAATGACGGTTTTGATGACACGCCGCGCGGCGATGATTGGTTCGGCAGCGCTGGTGATGACTGGTTTTTCGGCCGGCGCCTTCGCCGAATCCGACCCGAACGCGCTCGCGAAGCAGTTCGCCGCTCTGGAAACGCGCAGCAAAGGACGCCTCGGCGTCTCCGTCCTCGACACGGCAAACGGTGCGGTAGCCTCTTATCGCGGCGATGAACGTTTCCCTCTTTGCAGCACGTTCAAAATGCTGCTCGCCGCAGCCGTTCTCGCTCGCGTCGATGCCGGGACAGAGCAACTGGATCGCCTGATCTCGTTCACGCCGGCGGATCTCATTCCGCACGCGCCGATCGTTGAAAAGTACCTGGACGAAGGTCATGCGAGCGTTGGCGTGCTCTGCGCCGGTACGATCCAGTACAGCGATAATGTCGCGGCCAATCTGCTGCTATCGACAATTGGCGGGCCGGACGGGTTGACCCGCTACATGGCCTCGCTAGGCGACAGCACCACCCGGTTGGATCGCAATGAGCCGACCCTCAACACCTCCATTCCCGGCGATCCGCGGGACTCCACGACGCCAATCGCCATGGTGGGAAGCATGGAGAAGTTGTTGGTCGGCAACGCGCTTTCGGCGGCGTCGCGCCATCAACTCAACGACTGGATGATCGGCAACACCACCGGCGCCGAAAAGATCCGGAAGGGACTGCCGGCGGACTGGCAGGTCGGCGACAAGACTGGCATGGGCGATAATGGTTCGACCAACGACGTTGCCATTCTCTGGCCACCCCGCCGCAAGCCACTGCTCGTCGCCGTCTATCTGACGGAGTGCAAGGAGCCTGTCGCGGCCCGCAACGCCGTCCATGCCGAAGTCGGCCGCCTGGTCGGCGCCGCGTTCAGCGATGCCTGAGGCTTAGCGCTCTCCGAGGCTGCCGGCTCGTTTGCAATCCGGCGGCTGCGGGAATATTTTACGCGACGGGAATGGAGTCTCCCAAGGTCCATCGGATCTGAACCGCCGCATTCGGCTGATGACCCCTGCCATTGCCTTCGGGCGCATGGTGGGAGTCCGTCCAGCTTCCTGCCGTGCCGTTGTTCCGCTGGACCTCGATTGCGTGGGCCGCTGGCCCGGAGGGAAATCCATGTTTCCGGCATTTCTGGTTTTCGTCGGCGCGGGCCTTGGCGGCGTGCTGCGGCATGGCGTCAACGTCACGTCGGCGCGGTTCTTCGGTACGAATTTCCCCTGGGGGACGCTCACCGTCAACGTCGTCGGCTCGCTCGTGATGGGGCTGCTCGCCGGCTATTTTGCGTTTCGCGATGGCGTCAACTGGACGCAGCACGCGCGCCTCTTTCTCACGACAGGCGTTCTCGGCGGCTTCACGACTTTCTCGACTTTTTCGCTCGATGTCGCTGTGCTGCTGGAGCGTGGCGACACGGGCAGCGCGACTATTTATGCGTTGGCGTCGCTGATCGTGTCGGTTCTCGCGCTCTTCGCCGGGCTTTTGCTCGTCAGGACGCTCGCCGGGTGATATGAGGCGCCTTCAATAGAAGGACTTTTCTCATGGCGACCGTCGTCTCCAAGACTGTAGGACCTGACGAGGCCGACATGCGCCTCGATCGCTGGTTCAAGGTACACTTTCCCGGCCTGTCTTTCGGGCATCTCCAGAAGCTGCTTCGTTCGGGTCAGGTGCGCGTCGATGGCGGTCGCGCCAAGACCAATGATCGCGTCAATGCGGGCCAGGTGGTTCGCATTCCGCCGCTCGGTGTCGATTCCGATGGCGGCAGCCCGCATGTCGCCCGCCCGCTCGGTGCGCGCGGTAGCGCCGCCGATGCGCTGATGGCGATGTGCCTGTATGAGGACGATCACGTCTACGTCTTCAACAAGCCGCAGGGCCTGGCCGTTCAGGGCGGTTCCGGCCTGACGACTCACGTCGACGGAATGCTGGAAGCGCTTCGCGATCTCAAGGACCAGAAGCCGCGCCTCGTGCACCGTCTTGATCGCGAGACGACGGGCGTCCTGGTCGTCGCCAAGACGCGCCTTGCCGCTTCCAAGCTCGCCGCAAGTTTTCGCGCTCGCGCTACCAAGAAAATCTATTGGGCGCTGGTGAAGGGCATTCCGCGCCCGATGCAGGGCCGTATCTCGACCTGGCTCGCCCGTGATGGCGGCCCGGCCGGTGACAAGATGAAGATCGCACGCCATGGCGAGAACGACGCCAGCCACGCCGTGACGCTGTTCTCGGTCGTCGACAATGCCGGACAGAACCTGTCCTGGCTGACCATGCGTCCGGTTACCGGCCGTACCCATCAGTTGCGTGCCCATGCCGCCCATATCGGCCATCCGATCATCGGCGATCCGAAGTATTTCGAAGCCGATATCAACTGGGATTTCCCGGGCGGCATCCAGAACAAGCTGCACCTGCACGCGCGCCGCATCATCATCCCGCATCCCTCGGGTAGCGGAACGCTCGATGTCACCGCGCCGTTGCCGCCGCACATGGTGCAGAGCTGGAACCTGCTCGGGTTCGACAAGGACCTCGGCGATTCCGGCAATGACGACGACGAATGAGATTGTCTCTGGCGCCGCGCCTTGGCTCGCTTCGAGCCGAAGGCGCTGTGTCGTGACAAGACCGGTTGAGGCGACGGCGGCAGCCGGCACGATCAGAAGACGGATATGACGACAACTCCCGAGAAACTCGACGCCCCGAAGCAGTTGAAGCGCTTCTACGAAAAGGTGGCGACCGCCGCCGTCGAAGGCGGCTATGCCGTTCATCTCGACGGTCGCGCGCTGCGGACGCCGGCCAAGACGGTGCTTGTGGTGCCGGACGAGTCGATCGCCGCGGCGATCGCGTCGGAATGGGCCGGCCAGAAGGATGTTATCGTTCCCGGCTCGATGCCGCTGACGCGCCTGGTCAATTCGGCGATCGACGGCGTCTCCCGCGAGCCGGCGGAGACGCGCGCCGAAATCCTCCGCTATGCCGGCTCCGACATGCTTTGCTATCGCTCGGCCGGCCCGGCCAATTTGGTCGCTCTGCAGGACGAATCCTGGTCGCCATTGATCGCCTGGATGCATGAGCGCTTTCAGGCTCGCTTCCTGCTGGCCGAAGGCATCGTTCATGTCGAACAATTCCCCGAGACGATCGAGGCCGTCGATGTCGCCCTTGGCGATCTCGATATCCTGCGGCTCGCAGCCCTCAATACGATCACGACGCTGACCGGCTCGGCCATTCTCGCCGTAGCCGTGCTGCATCGCCACCTATCGGCCGAGGAGGCCTGGGCGGCGGCGCATGTCGACGAGGACTATCAGATCAGCCTGTGGGGCGAGGATGAAGAAGCCCGCGCCCGCAGGGCCGGACGCTGGAATGAAATGCAGGCCGCGGCGCTGGTTGTGGCCGCACGGGGATAGGAGACACCCTTGAAGCACGTCCTGGCTGAACTCGAGAAGCGCCGCGCCGAAGCCCGGCTCGGCGGCGGCGAGAAGCGCATCGCGGCGCAACACGCCAAGGCCAAGCTGACGGCACGCGAGCGTCTCGAGGTGCTTCTGGACGAAGGGTCCTTCGAAGAATTCGACATGTATGTCGAACATCGGGGCACCGATTTCGGCATGGAGAAGACGAAGATCCCCGGCGACGGCGTCGTCACTGGCTGGGGAACGATCAACGGGCGCACCGTCTTCGTCTTCGCCAAGGATTTTACCGTCTTCGGCGGCTCGCTCTCGGAAGCGCATGCCGGCAAGATCATGAAAATCCAGGACATGGCGCTGAAGAACCGCGCGCCGATCATCGGCCTGTTCGACGCCGGCGGCGCGCGCATCCAGGAAGGTGTCGCAGCGCTTGGCGGCTATGGCGAGGTGTTCCAGCGCAACGTGCTGGCCTCCGGCGTTATCCCGCAGATCTCCGTCATCATGGGTCCCTGCGCCGGCGGCGACGTCTATTCACCCGCCATGACCGACTTCATCTTCATGGTCCGGGATTCGAGCTACATGTTCGTCACCGGGCCGGATGTGGTGAAAACTGTCACCAACGAGACGGTGACGGCGGAAGAGCTTGGCGGCGCCAGCATCCATACGACCCGCTCTTCGATCGCCGACGGCGCCTATGACAATGATGTCGAGACGCTGCTGGAGATGCGTCGTCTCATCGATCTGCTGCCGCTCAACAATCGGGCGGAGATCCCGGAGATCGACAGTTTCGATACGGCCGACCGGATCGAGATGTCGCTTGATACGCTTGTGCCCGACAACGCCAACAAGCCCTATGACATCAAGGAACTGATCCTCAAGACGGTCGATGAGGGTGATTTCTTCGAGATCCAGGCGGCGTTCGCCAAGAACATCGTCACCGGTTTCGGTCGTATCGAGGGCCGTACGGTGGGTTTTGTCGCCAACCAGCCGATGGTGCTGGCCGGCGTGCTCGACAGCGACGCCTCGCGAAAAGCGGCGCGTTTCGTACGGTTCTGCGACGCCTTCTCCATCCCGATCGTCACCTTTGTCGACGTGCCGGGCTTCCTTCCGGGAACGGCGCAGGAATATGGCGGCCTGATCAAGCACGGCGCGAAGCTGCTTTTCGCCTATGGCGAAGCGACGGTGCCCAAGATCACGATCATCACGCGCAAGGCCTATGGCGGCGCGTACGACGTCATGGCGTCAAAACACCTGCGCGGCGATCTGAACTATGCCTGGCCATCGGCGCAGATCGCCGTGATGGGCGCCAAGGGAGCGGTCGAAATCATCTTCCGCGCCCAGAATGGCGACGCCGAAGGTTTGGCGGCTCGGACCAAGGAATATGAGGACCGGTTCCTGTCGCCCTTCGTCGCAGCCGAGCGCGGCTATATCGACGAAGTGATCATGCCGCACTCGACCCGCCGCCGCATCGCTCGCGGCCTGAGGCTCCTGCGCAACAAGTCGCTGGAGAACCCCTGGAAGAAGCACGACAACATCCCGCTCTAGGGGCGGCGAGGCTAAACAGCGAGATTGCCGACCTTGCGGATTTCGGCAGTCTCCACGCCGTTCAGCATGGCCGCAATCGTTTTGCCTTCGATCATCAACTCGGGCGCAATTTCGGCCAGCGGGACCAGCACGAAGGCGCGCTCCGCCATGCGCGGATGCGGTACGATCAGGCCTTCCTCGTCGATGGCTTCATCGCCATAGAGCAGCACGTCGATATCGAGCGTGCGCGGTCCCCAGCGTATGGCGCGCTCGCGGCCGTGATCACGCTCGATCGCGAGGCTGAGTTCCAGCACCTTGCGCGCCGACAGGCTGGTGGCGATGCCGACACAGGCGTTCAGATACGGTCCCTGCGGGACGGGACCCCAGGGCGGCGTTTCATAGAGCGATGAGATGGCTGTGACGCGGACGCCTGGCGTCGCGTCGAGCGCGGCGATGGCGGCACGGAGCATGGCTTCGCGATCACCGAGATTGCTGCCGAGGCCGAGATAGGCATCAATCACGGGTGCGGCTCCGCTCGATTTCAATGGCAATAACACTGGTCGCGAGCTGCACGGGTGCTTCCGGCTTGGTGATGCGCACGGTGAGGCGCTCGATCGGCGGATAGGTCTCGAAGATCGTGGCGGCGATTGTCTCGGCGAGCGCTTCGATCAGCTTATAGCGATGTGTCGTGCCGATCTTCTCGACCAGCATGGCGAGTTCGCCATAGTGCACGGTCTTGGTCAGGTCGTCATTGCGGCCGGCTTCGGCGAGGTCCAGTTCGCAGGTGATGTCGACGCGGAAACGCTGGCCGAGCACGGCCTCTTCCGGCAGCACGCCGTGGAAGCCGAAGAAGCGCAGGTCGCTGAGGAGAATGCGGTCAGTCATGTTCGTTCGCGGCTCGAGAGGATGGCGTCCGTGACGGCGAGGGCGTCGCGATGAGCGGCGACGTCATGGACGCGGAAAGAGGAGACGCCCTTGGCAGCAGCCAGGACGTTGGTGGCGAGCGTTCCGGCGAGCCTTTGCTTGGGCTCCCTGCCGGTGATCTCGCCGATGAAGCGTTTTCGAGAAACGCCGAGCAAAACGGGGAAGCCGAGCGCGACGATCTCGTCGATGCGGTCGAGAATCAGCAGGTTCTCAGCCATGCCCTTGCCGAAGCCGATGCCTGGATCGAGCACGATGCGATGGTCGGGAATGCCGGCCTGCCGCGCCAGCGCGACGGAGCGCTCGAAGAAGCGCTTCATGGCGTCGAGGATGGTCGTGGGCGAATAGGCCTCGCGCTCCCAATGGCTGGCGATAACCGCTGCGCCATGTGCGCCGGCCACACGGGCGATCTCCGGTTCTCGCTGCAAGCCCCAGACATCGTTGACGATATGGGCGCCGGCCGTGAGCGCCTGATCGGCGACGGAGGCCTTATAGGTGTCGACGGAAATCAGCGCTCGGGTGCGGCTTGCCAGCGCACGGATCGTCGGGATGACGCGTGCGGCTTCCGTCTCGGCGTCGACCTCGGCGGCGCCGGGGCGGGTCGATTCTCCGCCGATATCGATGATATCGGCGCCCTCGGCGAGCAATAGCTCGGCGTGGGCTATTGCTGTTTCGACGTCATTGTGGTCGCCGCCGTCGGAAAATGAGTCCGGCGTGACGTTGAGGATGCCCATGATCAGGCTCCGTCCGCTGGTCCGGCGGTCGAGGTGATCGATATCGATGGGGGCGGCAGGCGCCATCAGCGTCTCTCGGCAAGTGTTCGACGATTCAAGCGGCCCCGAGGCCGCGACGCTGTTACAGGACCCAAACCGGTTGGCCTGTCAACGGATAGTCGGGCACACGATAAAGACAGGCGTGCGCAACGAGCCGTCGATGGGGCTGCTCGCCGCCGAGGGGCGAACAGCCGAGGCGCATCCGGTTTCCGTCGTGGCATGATTGCCGCCTCCGGGCAGAGAGAATAGAAACCTTGTGTCCAGGAAGGCCATTTCCGCCGAGGAGCCCGCATGTTCGACAAGATCCTGATCGCCAATCGCGGCGAGATTGCCTGCCGCATCATCAAGACGGCGCGGCGGATGGGGATCGGGACGGTGGCGGTGTTCTCGGACGCCGACCGTGATGCGCTGCATGTCGAGATGGCCGATGAAGCGATCCATATCGGTCCGGCCCCAGCGGCGCAGTCCTATTTGCTGATGGACAAGATCATCGCCGCCGCCAAGCAGGCCGGCGCCGATGCGATCCATCCCGGCTATGGCTTCCTGTCCGAGCGCGCGGCCTTTGCTGAGGCGCTGGTCGCCAACAACCTCGTCTTCATCGGCCCGAACGCCAAGGCGATCGAGGCGATGGGCGACAAGATCGCCTCGAAGAAAGTGGCGGCCGCCGCCAATGTCTCGACCGTGCCGGGCCATCTCGGCGTCATCGAGAGCGAGGACGAAGCGGTCCAGATCGCCCGCCAGATCGGCTACCCGGTCATGATCAAGGCCTCGGCCGGCGGTGGCGGCAAGGGCATGCGGGTCGCCCATACCGATGCGGAGACGCGCGAGGGCTTTCGCCTGTCACGCTCCGAGGCGAAGTCATCCTTCGGTGACGACCGCGTCTTCATCGAGAAGTTCATCGTCAATCCGCGCCATATCGAGATCCAGCTGCTGGGCGACAAGCATGGCAACGTCATCTATCTCGGCGAGCGCGAATGCTCGATCCAGCGTCGCAACCAGAAGGTCATCGAGGAAGCGCCGTCGCCGCTGCTCGATGCCAAGACGCGCAAGGCTATGGGCGAGCAGGCTGTCGCCCTTGCCAAGGCGGTTGGCTATGATTCGGCCGGCACGGTCGAGTTCGTTTCCGGACAGGACAAGAGCTTCTTCTTCCTCGAGATGAACACCCGCCTGCAGGTGGAGCATCCGGTGACGGAACTCGTCACCGGTATCGACCTGGTCGAGCAGATGATCCGCGTTGCATCAGGCGAGCGTCTCGCCATCGCGCAGAAGGACGTCAAGCTGACGGGGTGGGCCATCGAGAGCCGGATCTATGCCGAGGACCCTTACCGCAACTTCCTGCCCTCGATTGGCCGACTGACCCGCTATCGCCCGCCCATGGAGGCGCATCGCGAGGGCATCACGATTCGCAACGACACCGGCGTTGTCGAGGGTTCGGAAATCTCGATGTTCTACGACCCGATGATCGCGAAGCTCTGCACCCACGCGGGGACACGTACCGAGGCGATCGCAGCGATGAGCGTGGCGCTGGACGATTTCGTCGTCGAGGGCATCCAGCACAATGTGCCGTTCCTTTCGGCGCTGATGGCGCATCCGCGCTGGCGCGAGGGTCGACTGTCGACCGGGTTTATCGCTGAAGAATTCCCGGAAGGATTTCAGGGAGTTACGGCGGATAGCTCGACGCTGTCGCAACTCGCCGTCGTCGCATTGACGATGGAAATCCTGCGCAAGGATCGGCTCGATCGGCTGGCCGGCAGGCTGGCGCCGCACGCCGGAAATTGGCGTGAAAAGTGGGTCGTCTCAATTGGCGGCAAGACGGTGGAGCTCGAAAGCCCTACGGGAATCGCGCTGCTGCCGATGGAAGTCGAGATCATCCTCCCGGGAGCAGAGGAAGCTGTTACCGTCTTCTCGAACTGGATGCCGGGTGATCTCGTCTGGGAGGGCGCGATCGATGATGAACCGCTCTCCGTGCAGGTGCGCCCTGCGCTCTCCGGTTACCGGCTGCTCTATCGCGGCATCGATGTCGTCGCGCGGGTGATGACGCCGCGCATCGCCGCGCTGCACAGCCTGATGCCGGAAAAGCTGCCGCCCGATACGTCGAAGTTCCTGCTCTGCCCGATGCCCGGCCTCGTCATTTCGCTGACGGTCGAGGAGGGGCAGGAGGTCAAGGCCGGCGAGACGCTGGCGATTGTCGAAGCCATGAAGATGGAAAACGTCTTGCGCGCCGACCGTGACCTGACGGTTCAGCGGATCGCTGCCAAGCAGGGCGACAGCCTTGCCGTCGACGCGGTGATCATGGAGTTCGTCTGAGCAAGAGACGCGGGTGCTGGCGCAGGGGCGGTCAGTCTGTCTCGGTCGCCAGCAAGCTGTCCTTCTTGACGTTCATCTGGTTGCCGCGCCACTCGAAGCCGCTGCCACAAACGGCGGCGATCCATAGCGCAGGAAGCGAAAGATCGCGCACGATCCAGGCGAGCGGCGAACGGCGGGAATAGTGCCAGCCGAGGTTCTTTGCCAGCAGCGCCTCGGCGCCATACCAGGCGACGGCCAGAGTCGGCGCTAGCCAACCCGGAATTCCGTCCTGGAAGGCGAGCCAGGCCGCGAGTGCGATCGGGAACAGCCCGCCGGTCAAAAATTCCATGCAGAAGAAGGCGGGAAACGTAACACGCCTGAGTCGAGCCCAGCGCAATTGCCGGCTCCAGACAGCGCGCAGGGCGCGGGGACCCAGCGGTTGGGCGAAGGGCTGGCGGACGAGGCGGATGCGCTGGCCGTTGGCGCGGATTGCCTTGGTGGCGGCTGCATCTTCGGCTGGATCGGCGGCCAGCGCCGCGATGCCGCCATGCCGGTCCAGATTTTCCCGCCGCCAGAACATCGACTTGCCCTGGGCGAAGCCCTGGCCGATGGCGTCGGCGGCGAGCTGCCAGCGCGCCTGATAGGTGTTGAGATAGGCGCACTCGAACTCGGCGCCATAGCCATCCGGCTCGCTGCCGAGCGGCGGCGAGCAGACGAGACCCGTCGTGGCGTCCCATCGATCGAGCATGCGGTCGAGATAGTCAGGAGGCATCAGTACGTTGCTGTCGGCCATGACGATCCACTCGTGCTTCGCCGCTGCCCAGCCTTTCACCAGATTGTTGAGCTTGGGATTGATGCTGATGCGGTCGTCGCCGACGAGGATACGCGCCGGAACGGCGGGGTTCGCCGCCATCAGCCGGCGAATGCGAGGGATCACCGGATCGGCCCCGTTGGCGACGCAGAAGATCAGTTCGTAGTCGGGATAGTCGAGCTCGAAGCCGGACCCGAGCGTCCGCTCGATCGCATGCTCGATGCCGCAGACGGGACGCAGGATGCTGACCGGTGGTCGGCCATGCGGGCGTCCATCGTCGCGGCGTCCGGCGCGACCGCGCAGCGTGACGATCGCAATGCTGCCAAAATGGACGAGGGCAGCCAGCAGGCAGAAGATCTGAGCAACAAGGATGGCGAGGCTCATTCTGACGCCTGCGCTTGGAGAGGGGCTGAGGATCGCGGCAAGGCGGTATCGGCTCCTTGGACCCAATGAGGTCGGACCAGGGCAGGGTGGAAGGCACCTTGCCGGGCGGCGAGGTCCACGACTCGCGAAGACCTTGCTGTTGATGTCGTCGCGCAAGTCGGTGACGGTTTGATGAAATCCATGCGGCGGGCGCTTGATAAGTCGCGACTTGACGCCTGAAGACGAAGCGCGCAATCCGGTCGTTACCCCCGGAATCATCACGGAATGCAATGCTCATGACCGCTGCCAAGCTCACCGCTCTCGTTGATCTCGACGGGACGCTGACGGATCCCTATCCCGGCATCAGCGCTTCGATCCTCTATGCGCTGGAGAAGCTGGAACGTCCTGCTGCCGACGAACTGGCCCTGCGCGCCGCGATTGGTCCGCCGCTTGAAGGCAGCTTTGCCATGATGCTGGATGGCGATCCGATCCTGGCGAAGCAGGCGCTCGGTCACTATCGCGACCGGTTCGGTACGGTCGGCCTCTACGAGAATGCGGTGTTTGATGGCATCCCTGAAGCGCTCGGCGCCCTGCGGGATTCCGGCGTCCAGATGTTTCTTGCCAGTTCCAAGCCGCGCGTCTTCTGCGAGAAAATCCTGGACCATTTCGACCTGACGCAGTTTTTTGTCAGGGTGCATGGTTCTGAGCTGGATGGTCGGTACGCCGACAAGAGCGAGCTGGTTGCCCATATCCTTTCGGTCGAGACCATTGATCCCGCGCACTGTGTCATGATCGGTGACCGCCGCTACGATATTGAGGGCGCGCGATCGAACGGGATCAAGGTCGCGGCGGTCGGCTGGGGCTATGGCACGGTGGAGGAATTCGACACCTTTCCGCCTGATGCCATTGTGCCGCATGTTGTCGATCTGGCGCCGGCTGTGTTGAAGCTGCTGGGCTGAGAGGCTGCGAATGACTGTCCGCACGGTCCATGTGACGATCTCGGGGCTGGTTCAGGGCGTGGGTTATCGCGCCTGGACCGAGCGGGAGGCGATCGCGCTTGGGCTTTCCGGATGGGTCCGCAATCGACGGGGCGGGGCCGTGGAGGCGGTTTTCTCGGGCGAGGCGGGCGATGTCGCCGCCATGCTCGCCGCCTGCTCCGCAGGCCCGCGCTTGGCCCGCGTCATCGCCGTCGATGTCGACGATCTTGCCGCGGCAGCGGAGACGGGGCCATTCCTGGTGTTGCCGACCGCCTGACGTTCAAAGGCGGCGAGGGGGTCAGCGGCCCGGTATACTGGTCTTCCCGAACACCGCTTCAAACTCGCGCCGCATCACGGCGTCGACTTCCGGCATGGTCACGATCCGGCCGAGGTCGGCCAGGCTGGTAACGCCGTGACCTTTGACGCCACAGGGCACGATGCCGTCGAAATGATCGAGCGACGGCTCGATATTGATCGAGATGCCGTGGAACGTCACCCAGCGCCGGACGCGGATGCCGATGGCGGCGATCTTGTCCTCGGCCTCAAAACCCTTCTCAGGGCGCCGCACCCAGACGCCGACCCGGTCATCGCGGCGTTCGCCGCGCACGTTGAAGCCGTCTAGCGTGCGGATGATCCATTGTTCCAGCGACGCCACGAACAGGCGCAGGTCCTGCCTGCGACGGTTCAGGTCGAGCATCACATAGGCCACCCGCTGGCCGGGGCCATGATAGGTGTATTGGCCCCCGCGTCCGGTCTGGAAGACAGGGAAGCGGTCGGGAGCGATGAGGTCTTCCTCATGCGCGCTGGTGCCCGCCGTATAGAGCGGCGGATGTTCGACCAGCCAGATCCGCTCGGCGGCCGTGCCGGCGGCAATGCCGGCAACCCGCGCTTCCATCTCGGCCACCGCATCGGGATAGTCGACGGGCGCATCCTCGATCACCCATTCGACGGGCAGGCTGCTATCTTTCGGCAGCATGGAGGCGGTGAGATTGTCGCGAAGGGTTATGGGCGTCATCGTCTTGGGATCGCTCTGGATCGGCGTGGTTGCCGATCTTTCCTTGTTACAGTTCTCATGTCGGTCAATCCGGTCATAGCGCAAGGGAGAGCGTTGTTCACCTGTCGCCAAAAAAGCGATCCGGATCGGCCAGCCTGTGGATGAAATGAATCAGTTCTCGAAGGCGCTTGTTTCATCGGGGGGCATTTGCTACATCCCACCTCGCGCCGGACAACTACACCGGCTTGGGTTTCGCGGTCGTGGCGGAATTGGTAGACGCGCAGCGTTGAGGTCGCTGTGCCGAAAGGCGTGGAAGTTCGAGTCTTCTCGACCGCACCAAACCCAAATGCAAAAATCCTCGCAAAACGGCGGCCCTCGGGCCGCTGTTTTTGTTTCTGGACCTTGCTGGCCCTGAGACGCTTTCTAAGGGGCGGCAACCTTGCGCCGTCCCTGACGTTGATCCGCATGCACTCTTCTCCCGCCGTCCGGCGGGGTGGGGCGGCGCTGCGTTCCGGCGGAAATGCAACGCTTGCGAGAATGCGCGCCGTGGCGCCGTTTTCGCTTTGTGGTCGCCGGCTTGACGGCTAAAGCTCGCCGGGAACCTCCCCTGAAATCTCCTACACGCGTTCTTGAGGGGCCATGTCGGACGAGATGACCATCGAACGCGACGATCGCCCGGCGGATGGCATCCCGCCGCTGCGCGACGACAATGACAATGTCTCCACGTCGTTTCTCGACGCGCTCGGCGCGGCGATCGAGACAGGGGACAAGGAACGCGCCCGCGCGCTGACCGAGGACCTGCATGAATCGGACGTTGGTGCGATTCTCGAGGCGCTCGATCCCGACCAGCGTCCGGCGCTGATCCAGCTTCTCGGCGATTCCTTCGACTTCACCGCCCTTACCGAACTCGACGAAGCTCTCCGCGTCGAGATTCTGGAAGAATTGCCATCCGAGACCGTCGCCGAAGGCATGCGCGACCTCGATTCGGATGACGCCGTCTACATTCTCGAGGATCTCGACAAGGCCGATCAGGACGAGATTCTCGCCCAGATCCCGTCTGTCGAGCGGTTGGCGCTGAAGCGCAGCCTTGATTATCCGGAAGATAGCGCCGGCCGGCGCATGCAGACCGAGTTTATCGCTGTGCCGCCATTCTGGACGGTCGGGCAGACGATCGACTACATGCGCGAAGCGCAGGACCTGCCGGAAGATTTTCACGAGGTCTTTGTCATTGATCCGGGCTACCACCTGCTCGGCACGGTGTCGCTCAACCGGCTTCTGCGCGCCAAGCGCCCGGTGAAAATCGAAGAACTGGTCAGTGAGGCGCATCATCTGGTGCGCGCGACGGCGGATCAGGAAGAAGCGGCGCGGATGTTCCAGCGCTACAATCTGATCTCGGCCGCTGTCGTGGACGAATCGGATCGGCTGGTCGGCCTTTTGACCATCGACGACATCGTCGATGTGATCCAGGAAGAGGCGGACGAGGACATCAAGCGCCTCGGTGGCGTTGGCGATGAAGAAGTGTCCGACAAGGTCTGGTCGATCGCCAAGAGCCGGTTCCCCTGGCTGTTCATCAATCTGATGACGGCTCTCTTAGCCTCTTTCGTGATCGGCATGTTCGAGCATCAGTTGCAGACCATGGTGGCGCTGGCCGTGCTGATGCCGATCGTCGCCAGCCAGGGCGGCAATGCCGGGACGCAAACGATGACGGTCGCCGTCCGTGCCATCGCCATGCGCGAACTCGGGCCGCACAACGTTCTTCGCGTTGTCGGCCGCGAGCTTGTTGTCGGTATCCTCAACGGTTTCGTCTTTGCGGCCATTGTCGGAACGATGGCAGTCTACCGCTTCGGCATTCTCGATCTCGGCTTCGTTATCGCAGCGGCGATGGTGATCAACCTGATCGCCGCTGCGCTGGGTGGCATCCTGATCCCGCTCGGGCTTAACCGTCTGAAGATCGACCCGGCGATCGCGTCGAGTTCGTTCGTGACGACGATTACCGACCTCGTGGGCTTCTTCTCGTTCCTCGGCTTTGCCGCGCTATGGTTTGGGCTGACTTAAGGCCTTGGCCGACTGAACCGAGGGCGGGCATGAATCGCGCAATTGCGGCGATAGCCAGTCCAGGGCGGGGACGATGGATTGCGACCAATTGGTCCAGTCATGTTGTCCGGGACCGATGCGTAGCGTCGTCTCGTAGCCGGCGCGACGTAGCGCGACATGCAGATCGGCGGAACCCGTGATGATGCCGAGCCCGTCGCGGTCGCCAGCCGTGATCCAGAACGACGGTTTGTCCGGCAAGCTGGCATCCTGCGTCACGCGTGGAAACAGGTTGTCGGCATTGTAGCGGTTGACGTCGAACGGCTTGCCGAAAGCGCCGTCGTAGTAGGCATCGCCCTTCTGGATACGGACGACGTCGTCGGGGTCTATCGGCTGCGCAATGGCGCCCGAGAGGCTGATCACGGCAAGAAACCGGTCGGGATGATCGAGCGCGAAGAGGGCGGCGCCATAGCCGCCCATGGAGAGGCCGCCGATGGCGCGCCCGGCCCTGCATGCGGCAGTTGGAAGCGTCGTGTCGATGGCCTCGACCAGATCGGTGCTCAGCGCGGTCTCCACTCTGCCCGCGCCGCCTGGGTCGGAATTGTCGACGAACCAGCTTTCGCCGCCACCATCGGGCATGACCACGACCAGCGGCGGCAGCTTGCCGGACGCGATCTCTTCATCGAGCGTGGCCGCGATCTTGCCGTAGTCGAGCCAGTCGTCATCGCCACCGCCGCCGCCATGCAAAAGGTAGAGCACCGGCCAACGCGTGCCGGCGGCGGGAGCCGAAGCAGGCTTGTAAAGCGAGTAGGGGATACCGTGACCCAGTGCGACGCTGGGCGCGGTGAGGTGGCGCTCGACGATCCCGTTCGCGTGGGCGGCGGCGATCATCCCAGCTCCGCATAGAAGCGAGCGGCACAAGACGGCTGACATTCGATGAAGCATGATAAGGTTCCCGTACTGCCGGGGACGGCCGGCATACAGGGGATGATATAGAGGCCGGCCCTTCGACAGCATCGCTGACGGCAGCTTGTCACGCGGACGTGATGACCTAGCCCGGTGTGTCGCGCCATGTTTCCCAAATGGACAAAATGTGACCGTGTTTGTGCGGCCTTTGATCGACTTTGAGCGAGAATTCGTTAGACCGGTGCGGGCGGAGCGCACTGCTTCGCGCGGATCGCGGATTGCAGAAAGTAGCGGGATTGACGACTAGCGAGATCAGGACCGGGGTCATCGGGCTCGGTTATTTCGGTTCCTTTCATGCGCGGCAGCATGCTGCCAATCCGAAAGGCCGCCTCGTGGCTGTGGTCGACGCCGATCGTGCCCGCGCCGAGGCCGTCGCCGCCCAGCATGGCGCGCTGGCGGTGTTGGATCACCGCGAACTGATCGGCAAGGTTGACGCCGTGTCGATCACGGTGCCGACTTCGCTGCATCATGCCGTCGCCGCCGATTTCATCGATGCCGGCATTCACGTCCTGATTGAGAAGCCGATTTGCGATACCCCGGATGCGGCGCGCGATTTGATCGCCCGGGCTGAGGCCAAGGGCGTCGTCCTCCAGATCGGTCATATCGAGCGCTTTTCGCCGGTATTCGGGCTGCTGCGCGACAAGGTTAAGGCCCCGCTCACCGTCGAATGCACCCGTATCGGGCCTTGGAAGGGCAGGGCGATCGATGTTGATGTCGTGCTGGATCTGATGATCCACGATATCGATCTCGTCCTGGCGCTGGTTGGCTCAAAGGTGGTGGCCGTCGAGGCGATGGGATCGCGCGTCCTGGCGCCGACCAATGATTTTGCCCTTGCCCAGCTCCGTTTCGCCAATGGCGCCGTGGCGCATCTCTCGGCCAGCCGTATCGCCGATCGGTCCGAGCGCACCATCAAGGTCGTCGAGTCCGACCGCTACTGGGTCGCCGATCTCGCGGCGCGCACCATCACCTCGTACGAGCGCGGCCATGCCGTGCTGTCGCAGGAGGAGATCGCCGTGCCGCCGAGCGACAATCTGGCGCTCGAAATTGATTCGTTCCTTGAGGCCGCCTCCGGAAGGAGCCGGCCCGTCGTCGACGGCCAGGCGGGGCTTGATGCTTTGCTGGTTGCCGACATGATCATTCAGCGTATCGGACAGGCATCGCGCGATGGCGCGGCCGTCCCTATTGGAGACCAGCATTGATGGCGTCCCTTTCTCCTTCTTCCGTTCCGTCTGTTTCCGACCGCATCGGCTTTTTCGACCTGCAGGGTCAGCAGCGCCGCATTCACGACGATGTGCGCCAGCGCGTGGACGCGGTTCTGACGCACGGCCAGTTCATCCTCGGGCCGGAAGTCGCGGAACTGGAGGGCAAGCTTGCCGCCTTCGCCGGTGTTCCCCATGCCATCGCCGTTTCCAGCGGCCGTGACGCGCTGATGATCGGCCTGATGGCGCTGGGAATTGGGCCCGGCGACGCGGTGTTCGTGCCGGCCTTCACCTTCGCGGCGACCGCCGGCGCTGTCTGCTCGATCAATGCGACGCCTATTTTCGTCGATGTTGACCCGACCACCCGCAACATGGACCCGGCCGATCTCGAACGCGCCGTCGCAGAAGTCGTCGCGGCCGGCGAACTGAAGCCCCGCGTGATCATGCCGGTCGATCTCTACGGCCTGCCGGCGGACTATGAGGCGATCGGCAAGATCGCCGCGCGCCATGACATGGTCGTGTTTTCGGACGCAGCGCAGAGCTTTGGCGGTCGTTCCGGCAACAGCCGCGTCGGCGGCATGGCGCCAATCTCGGCGACCAGCTTCTATCCGACCAAGCCGCTCGGCTGCTATGGCGACGGCGGCGCCATCCTGACCGACAATGACGAGATCGCCGAAGCCGTGCGCACGCTGCGCTCGCATGGCCGCCAGGGCACTGGCGATGTCGCCGTGCGCAATGGCATCACCGGCCGTCTCGACACGATCCAGGCGGCTGTCCTGCTCTCCAAGCTGACCATCTTCGAGGCCGAGTTGGAGCGTCGCGACCAGATTGCCAAGCGCTACGACGCGGGCCTGACGGGAAAGGTCGGCGTACAGAAGCGCCCGGCCGGCTATTTCAGCGCCAACGCCATCTACACGATCACGGTCGAGGATCGTGACGCGTTGAAGGCGGCGCTGGATGCGCAGGGCATCGGTAACGCCTTCTTCTACCGTCTGGCGCTGCATCAGCATCCTGCCTTCGCCGAGGCTCCCAAGCGTCCGCTGCCGGTGTCGGAGATGCTCGCATCGACCGTCATCAGCCTGCCTATGCATCCCGAGCTGACCGATGCGGAAGTCGATCGCGTCATCGCTGCGGTCGTTGCCGCCGTGGCGTAAGCACCGTTACAATGTTGTGCCCTAAGGGAATTGTTCCTTAAGGGGTTTCGTCTATCAGGTCCCCGCAGTCTGGAATCGCCGGCTGAGGGGGCCCAAGCGCAGCCATGAACCTCGACGTTCCGACCCTGCTGGTGGTGCTCGCCATCATGAGCCAGATCGCTGCTGTGTCACTGGTGACAATCTGGGTTCAACGCAGATCCGACAGGCATGTGCTGATCTGGGCTTTGGCGATGCAGGTGGGTGCGTTTAGCTGCGTCCTTTTGGTCCTCCGTGGTGTTGTGCCGAACTGGCTATCCATCGGCGTCGCCAACAGCTTCACCTTTGTTGCCTTGGGCGCGGCCTGGAACGGGGCGCGGGCCTTCAACGGCAGGGCAGCGCGCTGGTGGCCGGTGCTCATCGCGCCTGCGATATGGCTGATCGGGCTGCAGGTGCCGGCGATCGCCGATTCGCTCGCCAATCGAATTGCACTGAGTTCCGTGCTCGGCTGCGTCATTTCGCTGGCGCTCGCCTGGGAGATATGGGCCAACGGCAAGGATCGGCTTGTCTGGCGCGGTCCCTTCGCGGCCGTTCCGGCGACGCATGCTGCCTTCCTCGTGTTCCGGGCCATCGCCGCGCTCACCATGGAAGTGTCGACGGATATCTTCCAGGGCGGCCCTTTGATCGCCCTTGGCATCCTCGAACCGATCCTGATGATGTTCGCTGCGACCATCATCGGTCTTCGCCTCTCCGACGAGCGCCTCAAGAACGTGCTGAAACGTGCGGCCTCGATCGACGGACTGACGGGGCTGTTGAACCACGGCGCTTTCATGGATCTCGCCCGGGCGCGGGTCGAGCGTACTCGCGATGACGGCGACTCCATCACCCTGCTGCTGTTCGACCTCGACCGCTTCAAGCAGTTGAACGACCGATATGGCCATGCGGCGGGCGACGCGGCGCTGAAGGCCTTCTCGGCCATCGTTAAGCGACGTGTGAGCGACAAGGATTTCGTCGGTCGTGTCGGTGGCGAGGAGTTCGCGGCGCTTTTGGTCGGCTGTGGCACCGACCGGGGACGACAGGTCGCCGAGCGCATCCGCGCGGACTTCGCCGGCCATCCGGTCCGTCATGCCGGGCACAGCATCTCCGCCACGGTCAGCGTCGGCGTCATGACCGTCAGCGGACAAAAGGCCGATTTCGAAAGCCTGATGGACGCGGCGGACCAGGCGCTCTACGCGGCCAAGCGTGGTGGCCGCGATCTGGTGTTCCTGGCGGCAAGCTGAGCTTGACGCTGGCGCGGCCCCGACTGATGGTAGCCGCCAAATCCCCCCGCGGAGAATCCCCATGCAGACCGTTACGGCGCACGGCGCCATTTTGCCGGTAATCGGCCTTGGCACCTGGAAGCTCTCCGGCGAGACGGCCAGTGTCGCCGTCGCCGCGGCGCTTGAAGCCGGGTACCGCCATGTCGACACGGCCATCGGCTATGGCAACGAAACGGAAGTCGGCGAGGGTATCCGTCGCTCCGGCGTTGCCCGAGACGAGGTGTTCATCACCTCGAAGATCCCGCCCGAGCAGCTGAGCGCCGATGACATGATGCGGGCGGCGGAAGGGTCGCTGCATCGACTGGGCATCGACCAACTGGACCTCATCCTGATCCATTGGCCGAGCCGGACGCTGTCTGCAGCAGAAACGATCCGTTCGCTGAACCGGGTCAAGCAGCGCGCCCTGGCGCGGCATATCGGCGTTTCCAACTATACGATCCGCCTGCTCGACGAGGCCTGGGCTGCGACGGAGGAGCCCATCGTCGTCAATCAGTGCGAGCATCACCCCTATCTCGACCAGGACAAGCTGCGCGCCGCGACGTTGGCGCATGGGACGGCCTTTGTCGCCTATTGCCCGCTCGGCCAGGCCGATGCGCTGGACGAACCGGTGATCAAGGACATTGCCGGACGCTTCGGTCGCACGCCGGCACAGATCGTCTTGCGCTGGCAGATCCAGAAGGGCTGCGTCGCGATCCCGAAGAGCGCGCACCCGGCCCGCATCAAGCAGAACCTCGATATCGAGGGCTTCGAACTCGCGGCCGTCGATATGGCAGACATCGACGCGCTGAAGACCGAGGATTCCCGCATCTGCAATTCGGCCTACTCGCCCGATTGGGATTAATCCTCCACCGCGACGAGAGTTGTCGATGTTCTTCTATGCCGCCAAGCTTATCTGGTTCTTCCTGCAGCCATCCGCAGCCCTGATCCTGGCCCTTGCCGCTGGTGTTGTTTCCATAGGTCTCGGCGCCGTGCGCGTCGGGGCTGGTCTCGTTCTGCTGGGGACGCTCGGGCTTCTGGTTGCCGGGTTCACACCGCTCGGCGCGGCGTTGATGCTGCCGCTCGAGGATCGCTTTGCTCGGGCCGCGCCGGATGGACCGGTGACCGGCATCCTGGTGCTCGGCGGCGGTATCGACCAGCGGATTGGTGACGCGCGCCAGACGCCAACGTTGACGGAGGCGGGCGACCGGCTGACCGAAGGCGTGGCTCTCGCCGTGCGTTACCCGGAAGCGCGGCTTGTCTTCACAGGTGGATCCGACCAGTTCGTCGCGGCTGGTCCTTCAGAAGGCGAGGCGGCCCAGCGGTTCTTCCGCGATATGGGAATTCCCGACCGCCGCCTCACGATCGAGGATCGCAGCCGCGACACAGCCGAAAATGCGCGTTTCAGCAAGGCGTTGCTCGATCCGAAGCCCGGCGAGCGCTGGCTGCTCGTCACATCCGCCTTCCACATGCCGCGTTCCATGGGAAGTTTTCGTGCCGTCGGGTGGGATGTGCTGCCCTGGCCGACGGATTATCGGACCAGCGGACCGGGCGACCTGACGCGTTTCGTCTCGCAGCCGTCAGTCGGGCTGCAACGGGTCGATGTCGCCACCAAGGAATGGATCGGCCTCGTCGCCTACCGGCTTTCGGGCCGAACCAACGCGCTGTTTCCAGGGCCTTAGGACGGGTCCGCTTCGGCGCCACCTTCAACAGGGGCTGCCGCGCCGATCCGATACACACCCTTGAAATCATGCGGGTCGACGATGCGGCCCTTGCGCAGGATGGACGCGCGGCCGTCATCGGCCAGCTTCACCGCAACGGCGCGGATCGGCACCATCAGCAGGCGCCAGACCTTTTCGTCACTGCCGGCGATCGCCCGGGCGACCTCGGTCGGGTCGACACCCTTGCCGGGCGGCAGGCTGGCGATCAATTCCACCATGGTGGTTTCGATCTGCTCGTTGCTGACTTTCATAGAGGTTCCTGACGCGCTGCGGCGATGACGATCTTGGCCGAATCCGAGAAGAACTGCCGATGCAACTGGACAAGAGCCACCACCAATGTGGTGGCGATCAGAGTCCAGCCATTCACGAACCAGCCCAGATAGCCGATGGAAAAGAAGAAGGCCCGGAGGCCGTGATTGAAGTGGCGTCCCGCCGTGATGGTAAATACCGCTGCGCGCTCCGCAGCGGCCAGCGTTTCCGGCTCGTTCGCGTGAGCGGCGGTCGGCGTGGCGCCGATCAGGATCGAAGCATAATTGAACAGCCGGTAGGACCAGCCGAACTTGAAGAAGGCATAGCCGAAGATCAGCATCAAACCGACCACCTTGGCTTCGAACAGCCCCTTCGGCACCGACTCGACCAAAGCGAGATCGTGCAGCACGCCATAGACATGCTCGGCCGAGTTCAGCATGGCAAAGCAGCCACCGATCGCCAGCAGAGATGTCGAGGCGAAGAAGGCTGTGCCGTTCTGCAACCCGCTCATGATGCCAGTATCGATCATGCGCAGATCGCGATGCATCATCGTCCGCATCCATTGCCGACGCTGGATGTCCATCGCTGACGATAGGGTGCGACCGCTACCGGCGCGCGAGGACAGGATAATGGAGTAGAGGAACCACGAGCCGAGGAAGAAAAGAATCGCGGCTGCGTCGACCATGGAAATCGCGATCACAATGCGGCGCTCCTCGTCCTGCCATCCTCAATCGGCCGATGGTGCCAAACCACCCGAGCCGGAGCAACACGCTCTTCAGCGCGACGAGAGCAGGCGCGCGATGGGGCGACGCAGGATCACCATGACGACAATGATGGCCAGGCCGAGCCCGCCGAAAATCGGCTCACGGGTGAGCATTCCGGCCGCTGTCAGCACTAGGCCGGCAATGATGCCGATCATCGCAACGCGGCTCGCCTTTTCGTCAACGGAGCGCTTTTCGTCGGTCATTGTTGCCTCGTGTTCGGGGATCGGATCGGCTGCTGCCGGCCGTTCGTCGTGACGTCGGTGGCTCAAGCATCGTATTGGCATCCCCGCCGCCGCGCCTTGCACTGCTGGTTCGCGCTTTCGCGGGGATGGTGGAACGCCTATGCTACCTTGCGCCGTTTCCAGACAGGCTCATAGGCCAGTCCGAAGCCGAGCGCCAATTCATCCTTGTGGAAAAATCGACGCGGCTCCTGCCGCTCGCGCGTTTGAGGACAGTGTTCCGGAATGCCCCTGCATCTCATCAAGCTCTGCGTCGGTGTCGAATCGATAGAACAGCTGACCGGCTGGATTGCCGAGGACATCCTCCGCCAGCGCGGCATGGGGCTCGAAGCCGAGGATACGCACACGACGCGCATGATGCCGAAGCGCATTCCGGAATTGCTGGATGGCGGATCGCTCTACTGGGTCATCAAGGGCCAGGTGCAGGCGCGCCAGCGCCTGCTCGACCTCCAGGCAGTGACGGGCGCCGATGGCATTCAGCGCTGCCGCATCGTGTTCGATCCAGAAGTGGTGGCGACCGAGTGGCAGCCGAAACGCCCCTTTCAGGGTTGGCGTTATCTGCTGGACAAGGAAGCGCCGCGCGACCTGGCGTCGATTGGCGGCGGTGGTGATGAACTGCCGTCCGCCCTGAAGGCCGAACTCGCTGAGCTCGGCCTTCTGTGAGTCTCTAGACCGCGATGTTGTCGATGAGGCGGGTCTTGCCGAGCCAGGCGGCGGCGAGCATCCGGCGCGGCTCGATCGCTGGGTTGGCGAGTTCGGCCAGCGTCTCGGCGTTGCGCAACACCAGATAGTCGACCCGGAAGCCGGCCTCCGTCAGCGCGGCGCGGCCTTCGGCCAGTGCTGCTTCAACCGAACCGCCAGCGCGAACCAACTCCGCGGCCTGACGCATTGCCCGCGAGATCGTCGTGGCGGTCTGTCGCTCTTCCGGAGAGAGGTAGGCGTTGCGGGAGGAGAGGGCGAGGCCGTCTGCCTCGCGGATGGTCGGCAGTCCGATGATCTCGGTCGGCAGTCGCAAATCGCGCACCATCTGCCGCACCACCATCAGCTGCTGGTAGTCCTTCTCGCCGAACATCGCGACGTCGGGAAAGCCGGCGATCAACAGTTTCGAGACAACGGTTGCGACCCCAGAGAAAAAGTGCGGCCGGAAATCCGTTTCCAGGCCGATGGCGGGGCCGGCCAAGGAGACCGTCGTCGCATAGCCCGCCGGATACATCTCGTTGGCGTTGGGGGCGAACACGGCCTCGACGCCAAGTTCGGCGAGCTTTGCCACATCGCTCGCCTCGGTGCGCGGATAGGCGCCGAAATCCTCGGTCGGAGCAAACTGCGTCGGATTGACGAAGATTGTCACGATGATCCGGTCTGCCCGCTCGCGCGCGGCGCGCACCAGTTCCATATGACCGCTGTGCAGGGCCCCCATGGTGGGCACCATGCCAACGCGAAGACCCTCGCGTCGCCAGGCGGAAACGGCGGCTCGCAGATCGTCGACGGTGCGGTGGATGGTTGGGCTGGCAGGCATGGGCATGTCCTCATTGCGCAAAGCGCGGTCAGGAGGTCGCCCCAGTGTTAGGGAGGGGATGGCTCGAGACGGCGCGCTGACTGTCTAGCAAATCATGCGTATGGCATCCATTGCGGCGCTGGCTCTTGCCGCGACAGGGACTTGCCCGCAATAGAGTGATGGCGGCCGGATGGAATCGGCCCAGTTTGGAGTGCCGATGGGTCTGATTATTCCGTTCTTGGGTGTGCTTGCCGTGTCGATCGGAATCGCCTTCCTGTTCGGAGGCGAGAAGGGCGCGAATGCGCTCGGTCGCTCGGTGCGGCGGGGTGCGGCTGGAGCGCTGATCTCGACGGGGATCTTTACGGCGGCAACAGGGCGCTTGGGCGCGGGCATACCGCTCCTGGCCGTCGGCTTATGGCTGTTAAAGCCAAAGATCCTCGAGCAGATGAAGACGTGGATCGATGGCAGGCAGGTGAAGCAAGGGCGTTTTGCCGGGCGCATGCTGGATACGCTAAGCCCCGACGAACTCGTCGTGCTCTATTCCGAAGTCGCGGGCAGGGCCCGCGACCGCGCATTACTCGAAGCTTATCTCGACCGCCGAATTCCCGGTTGGCGTGAACACGTCGAGACTGACCCGGCAGGCAGGGCGCGCCGCACGGCGCGCGCGGGCACCATGACAGATGAGCAAGCCCACCAGATCCTTGGCCTTGCGGCCGGCGCTTCCGAGGCCGAAATCAGAGCGGCCTACAGACGGTTGATGAAACGCGTCCATCCCGACCAGGGAGGATCGACGTTCTTGGCCGCCCAAATCAACGAGGCGAAGGAAAGACTCCTCGGCGGACATCGCTAGCTCCTAGACACAGGTACAAAAAAGGAGGGCGAAATTCTGGTATGCGGCCAGCCGTTATTGACGGATGGCAAGGCAGGAAACATCCCGCTTCGTCAGGTATGCGCAAACGGCGCGTGCCTGATCCTTGTTATCAAAACCGGCAAAGCGAGCCCGGTACATCGTCGACGAACCCTTTACGACAGGTTCGACGCTCTGCGTGGCGCTGGACAGCATCTTGCCGGCCTTCGACTTGGCGCGATCCAGCATCAGCCTGGCGCCGTCTTCGTCCGGCGTGGCGGCGATCTGGATCTTCCAGCCATCGGAAATCTGGGTGGCCGGTGCGGCCGAGGCTTCTATACTGCCCGTGACACTGCCGGCATCGTCATCCGCCGTCGGTGCGGGCTCGATGATCGAAGCGGTCTTGACGCCCGGGCGGTCGAGATTTTTCCCGGCAGGGCCGGTCTGGAAGACCATACGGGGGCCGCGTGCGGCGGCCGGTTCGATCGGCTCCGCGGCATAGGCCTGCATGGACACGGGCTCTTCGTCCAGGATATCGGCAATCTGGGCCGGTGCGGGTGCCGGAGCCGGCGCAGCCTTGGGAGCGCGCGCGGGAATTGGAGCGACGGCGGCAGCAACGACTACCGGCTCCGCACGAATGGGACGGGCCTGCGGGGCGGGGGCCGGCGCAACAGCCGCGACTTCAACCTCGACATCGTCTTCGACGGCCGGAACATTCTTGGCGCGGGCGAACAGCGACCGCGACTTGGCGGGGCCCGCATAGGCGACGGGCAGGTACTTCTCAAGCAGGTTGGCCATCTGCTTGTCGCGCGCCGCGCCGGTGTTGCCGCCCATCACCGTGGCGACGAGAGCGCGGTTGTCGCGCTTCACCGACGAGACGAGGTTGAAGCCCGACGCGTTCGTGTAGCCGGTCTTGATGCCGTCCACGCCCTCGACGCGGCCGAGCAGGCGATTGTGGCCCCGGATCTCGCGACCGTTATAGACGAAGCTCCTGGTCGAGAAATACTTGTAGTAGCGGGGATAGTTCTCCTGCAGCGCGCGGCCGAGCGTCGCCATGTCGCGTGCCGTCGACCACATTCCGTTGTTCGGCAGGCCCGAAGCATTGCGGAACGTGGTGCGGCTCATGCCGATTGAGCGGGCAGTGCGTGTCATGCGCTGGGCGAAGGCGGTTTCGGAACCGGAGATGTTCTCGGCGATAACGACAGCGGCATCGTTGGCAGAGCGGGTGATCAGGCCCAGCATGGCGTCGCGAACGGCGATGGTCGAGCCGGGCTTGAGGCCGAGCTTGGTCGGGCTCTGGCGCGAGGCGAAGGCGGAGACCTTCAGCCGCGACGACATGGTGAGACGACCGGCTTCCAACTCGCCGAAAAGAACGTAGAGCGTCATCATCTTGGTCAGGGATGCAGGACGACGTAGCGCATCAGGCTCTTTCGAATAGAGCACCTTGCCGGTCTTGGCATCGACGACGATGGAGGAGTTGGGCGCTGCGGCGGCTTCCACGGTGACCGCGGTCAACGTCACGCCAGCTACGAGAAGTCCAGCCAAGACGTTCCGGACCGAACGGACGCAATGCCGGCCGAGGGGGTTCAGGCCCATCAACATGTGAGTAGTTTCTCCGCGTCTCGCAGGACCGGAGCGTGAACCCCGGCAGTGCCCAATTACCAACTGACCGCAAGACCGGAACTTTTTTGAGGCAGGATCGGTATCTCGGAACGAAAATGCTGCGAGCCGAATTTTCGGCCACCAGCAAGGCTTCTTCCCTGAATTCCGGTCCAGTCCCTCGAATCGTGCAACCTGCCAACGCCGCACGGCTCTCCGGTCTGATGAACGGAGGCTAAGGAAACGCCGTTACGAATCCGTAAAAATTGCCGGGTCAGTTCGTTCCCGTTTTGGGGCCATCGCGAGGTGCCGCAGCGGCGGGCATGGATTTGCCCTGTTGTGCAGTGCAGCAAAAATTCTTGACTCTGGAACTGCGCTGCCTGAACGTGCCTGGATCGAACCTGCTATGGCGCGGGTTCTCGCGTGGAGGGCATCTCATTGATCCAGGATTTCGACGGCATCCAGAAGGCGAGCCAGGAAAGCATCGATTTGATGATGAAGAGCTATGGCTCGATCGGTCAGGGTTTTCAGGCAATAGCCACCGAGGCCGCCGACTACTCGCGAAAGAATTTCGAGGCCGGCTCGGCTGCGCTGGAGCGTGTTCTGTCCGCGACCAGCGTCGAAAAGGCTGTCGAAGCTCAGGGCGAGTACGTCAAGGCAGCCTATGAGAGCTATCTCGGCCAGGTTTCGAAGGTCGGTGCGATGATGACCGAGATGACGCGCGAGACCTACAAGCCGTTTGAAGGCCTGTTTGGGAAGTTCCCCAAGTAGACGTCGCCGCAAATGCGAATTCCAAAAGCCCGGCCGTCGCGCCGGGCTTTCTGTTTCGGCGCCTCAACGAAATGACTAATCCATCTCCTCCGGCAACGTGCCGAAGCGCGCCAGCGTGATTGGCTCGCCATAATCGCCCAATTCGCTATCGGCCGCGATTTGGAAGGCGATCACGCCGGCTCGAGTTTCCGCCAGCTTTTCGGCGCGCATCTTGGCGTTCGCCGCGGAACTCGCCGCGACGGCGGGTTCCGCCTCCAGCTTGCCCCGCTTGTTGAGCCGGTAGGGTTGGACGATAAATTGGGTTGTGACGGCCATTTAGGCTCCGATCCATGCCATGTCGGACTCGACTGGCGGGATCGAGATAGGACCGAAAGGGATGTGATGTCCATGCGGCGGACCGGCCCCACTTCCATCCCCGGCAAGCCTCCCCATATAAAAGTCCAACACCTCTCCCGCCTGTCTGGGGCGTGGCAGCGCGGATCCTCAAAATGAGCGATTGCGCTGCAGCGTGATAATCGGCAGGATTCCGTTTTAGCGACGTTATTGATCGAACCCTATGAGCAAAGAACCTCGTCGTTCCGATGATGCCGACAACGAAATCGGCGTCATCACCAAAACGCGGCCCAAAACCAAGCGGCCGAACCTGTATCGCGTTCTGCTTCTGAACGACGACTACACGCCGATGGAATTCGTCGTGCACGTCGTCGAACGGTTCTTCAACAAGAACCGGGAGGAGGCCACGCAGATCATGCTGCATGTGCATCAGCATGGTGTGGGGGAGTGTGGTGTCTTCACCTATGAAGTGGCCGAGACCAAGGTCACACAGGTGATGGATTTCGCGCGAAAACACCAACATCCGCTGCAATGCGTGATGGAAAGGAAGTGAGGTCCTAACGTGCCGTCATTCTCCCGAAGCCTCGAAAAGGCCCTCCACCAGGCGCTCGCCATAGCGAACGAACGCCATCAGGAATACGCGACCCTCGAACATCTGTTGCTCGCTCTGATCGAAGATCAGGACGCAGCTGCCGTTATGCGCGCCTGCAATGTCGATCTCGACATGCTGAAGCGCAGCCTGATCGACTACATCGATACGGAACTGGCCAATCTGGCGCATGGCCCAGAGGAAGACTCGAAGCCGACCGCCGGGTTCCAGCGCGTGATCCAGCGCGCCGTGATCCATGTCCAGTCGTCCGGACGGGAAGAAGTCACCGGCGCCAACGTGCTCGTCGCCATCTTCGCCGAGCGCGAGAGCCATGCCGCCTACTTCCTGCAGGAGCAGGACATGACCCGCTACGACGCGGTCAACTATATCTCGCATGGCATCGCCAAGCGGGCAGGCATGAGCGAGAGCCGGCCGGTGCACGGCGTCGACGACGACGCAGCCACGGTCGACAGCCGTGAGGAAAACAAGAAAAAGGCTGATGCGCTCGACGCTTATTGCATCAACCTGAACGAAAAGGCGAAGAAGGGGAAGATTGACCCGCTGATCGGCCGCGACGTCGAAATCGCGCGCACGATCCAGATTCTCTGCCGCCGTCAGAAGAACAACCCGCTCTTCGTCGGCGACCCCGGCGTCGGCAAGACGGCGATCGCCGAGGGTCTTGCCAAGCGGATCGTCGAGGGTGACGTCCCCGACGTGCTCGCCGGCTCGACCATCTTCTCGCTCGACATGGGCACGCTGCTCGCCGGAACCCGCTATCGCGGTGATTTCGAGGAGCGGCTGAAGCAGGTCGTCAAGGAGATCGAGGAATATCCGGGATCGATCCTGTTCATCGACGAGATCCACACCGTCATTGGTGCGGGCGCGACGTCGGGCGGGGCGATGGATGCTTCGAACCTTCTGAAGCCGGCGCTGGCCGGTGGTTCGATCCGCTGCATTGGCTCGACCACCTACAAGGAATATCGGCAGTTTTTCGAGAAGGACCGGGCGCTCGTCCGGCGCTTCCAGAAGATTGACGTCAACGAGCCGACGATCCCCGATGCGATCGAGATCCTGAAGGGGCTCAAGCCCTATTTCGAGGATTTTCACCGCGTCCGCTATACCAACGACGCCATCAAGTCGGCGGTTGAGCTTTCGGCCCGTTACATCCATGACCGCAAGCTGCCGGACAAGGCGATCGACGTGATCGATGAGACCGGCGCCTCGCAGATGCTGGTGCCGGAGAACCGCCGCAAGAAGACGATCGGCGTAAAGGAGATCGAGGACACGATCGCCACGATGGCGCGGATCCCGCCCAAGACGGTGTCGAAGGACGACCAGGAAGTGCTCAAGAGCCTGGAGGCGACGCTGAAGCGTGTCGTTTACGGGCAGGACAGCGCCATCGCCCAGGTCACCTCGGCAATCAAGTTGGCGCGTGCTGGCCTGCGCGAACCGGAGAAGCCGATCGGCTCCTACCTGTTCGCCGGACCGACGGGTGTCGGCAAGACCGAAGTCGCCAAGCAACTGGCGGCGAGCCTCGGCGTCGAGCTGATCCGCTTCGACATGTCGGAATACATGGAGCGCCATACGGTCTCGCGGCTGATCGGCGCGCCTCCCGGCTATGTCGGCTTCGATCAGGGCGGTCTTCTGACTGATGGCGTCGACCAGCATCCGCATTGCGTGCTGCTGCTCGACGAAATCGAGAAGGCGCATCCGGACCTGTTCAACATCCTGTTGCAGGTGATGGATCACGGCAAACTGACCGACCACAACGGCAAGCAGGTCGATTTCAGGAACGTCATCCTGATCATGACCACCAATGCCGGTGCGGCCGATCTCGCCAAGCCCGCCATCGGCTTCAAGTCGACGACGCGCGACCCCGACGACCAGGAGGCGATCAACCGCCTGTTCGCGCCGGAGTTCCGCAACCGGCTCGATGCGATCGTCCAATTCGGCAATCTGCCGATCGAGGTCGTGCATAACGTTGTGCAGAAGTTCGTGCTTCAGCTTGAAGCGCAGCTGGCAGACCGGGGTGTTACGTTCGATCTGTCGCCCGAGGCGGTCGATTGGCTGGCTCACAAGGGTTACGATCGCCAGATGGGCGCCCGCCCGCTTGGCCGCGTGATCCAGCAGTTCATCAAGCAGCCGCTGGCTGACGAGGTGCTGTTCGGCAAGCTGCGCAAGGGCGGTACGGTCAAGATCACGGTCGAGACCAAGGAAAATGGCGAGACTGGCCTGCATCTCGACCCGATCGAGGATGGACCGGTGACGCCGAAGCGTGAGCCGGAAGAGCCCAAGGCCAAGGCGAAGCCTCGCCGCAAGGCGGCCGGCACGAGCGCGAAGAAGGTGGCGGCCGAGAAGCCTACGCCACCGAAGCGCGGTGGTTTGGTCCCGAAGGTGCCGCTGAAGACGGAGTAATCCGCCTGGTACAAACGGAATGAAAGCGGGGGCGCCGAAAGGCGCCCCCGTTTGCTTGTGAGGGTCGGTGAGGGGGCGTCAAGCCGCCTCTTGCGCGGCAGCCTTACGGTCGTTCGAATGCACTGTGCGGAAGCCGACCGAGAAGCGGTTCCAGGTGTTGATGGTGCCGATCAGCAGCGTCAGTTCGACCTGCTCCTTGGCCGAGAATACGCCCTGCAGCGCTTCATAGTCTGCATCCGGCGCATGCGTCTCGGCAACCAGCGTCAGCGCTTCGGTCCAGGCAAGCGCTGCGCGCTCCCGCTTGGTATACAGCAGCGATTCGCGCCAGGCGCTGAGGAGGTAGATGCGTTCCTCGGTCTCTCCATTCTTGCGCGCATTCGCCGTATGCATGTGCAGGCAATTTGCGCAGCCATTGATTTGCGAGGCGCGGATTTCCACCAGTTCCTGCAGGCTGTGCTCGATACTGCCGGCGGCGAGTTTGCCGCTCAGTTCGATCATAGCCTTGACGGCTTCCGGGGCGGCGGCAAAGGCGTTCAGTCGCTCGTGCATGATGTTCTCCATGGGGTTACGGAGACAAGACGAGACAGGCTGGCCACCTGTGACATGGTGGTCGCGGATTATTTCCCGCCGAGCGCGGCGCGGACCCGCTCGGCGTTTTCGGCCAGGATCTCAGGCTTCTCCATGGTGCCGGTATGGGGATGCAGCGGCTCGCCGTCGAAGCGCGGAATGATGTGCACGTGCAGGTGGAAAACCGTCTGGCCGGATGCCGGCTCGTTGAACTGCATCACGGTGACGCCATCGGCCGCGAAGGCGAGCTTGGCGGCGCGGGCGAGCTTTTGCACGACCGGCATCAGCCGTGACAGAACGGCGGGATCCGCGTCGAGCAGATTTCGCGAGGCGGCCTTTGGCACGACCAGCAGATGGCCGGGGCCTTGCGGCATCACATCCATGAAGGCGATCGCCTCGGCGTCCTCATAGACGCTGTGCGACGGGATTTCGCCGCGCAGGATGCGGGCGAAGATGTTGGCGTCGTCATACTGGGTCATGGATGTCTCCCGTCATGAGTTTCAGGTCTGCTCGGTCAGGACAGCAACCTGCGGCGCAGCCTTGCCGAGATCGATCATGCCCTGTTCGATCAACGTGCGGTGGAAGCGGTTCTTCCGCTCCGATGATGTCGCCATATAGAGCGCCCCGCATTCGTCGATGAGACCGGCGCGGGTGGCGGTTGTGGCGTCGAGCGGCAGGCCGGAAGCCTGTAGCGCTATGGTGCCGAGCATGGCGATGTCGAGCCTCTCCGGCACGCTCGTCAGAGCTGGCTCGAAATTGATGCCTTCGATCGCATAAAATGTCTCGAACTGGCGCGGATCGTCCAGCGCGATACCGCGCGCTTCCTCGATGGCGCGCGTCATGGTCGGTTGATGGTCGCCATAGCGCACGATCAGCATCGGCCGGTCGGGATATCGCGCCGCGAGCATCGCCTTGAACGTCGCGTAGCTTTCGGCCGTCTCGGCCAGACGGGCATAGTATTCGCCGTAATTGCCGTCAGGCAGGGCGGCGGTGGCGAAGCGCCGTTCCTCTTCATAGAGTCCGGGCGGCACAAGCCGCGTTTCATGCGGGCCGTGATTGAAATTGGTCAGCGCCATCAGGAAGCGGGGGGCCGGGTCGCGGTCGAGCGAACGCTCCAGCGCAGCCCGGGTTGCCTCGAAGAATGCCGCATCCGAATTGCTCACCTCGAAAGCGGTGAGATCGAAGGGGGGCGGGAATTCGTCAGAAAACACCCGCTCTGTAACGCCGATGCCGGCATAGAAGGCGTCGTAGTTCATGAATTCGCGCCGGCAACTGGTGGAGAGCATCGTGCGGTAGCCGAGCGCCGCCAATTCGCTTGGCAAAGAGTGCCGGAAGCGACCAACACCCTTCTTGAATAGGAAATAGGAATCCGGCCCGAAGCTGGCGGACGAAAGTCCCGTCAGCAGGCTGAATTCCGTCTGCCACGATCCCCCGCCATAGATGTCGACATGCAGCCGTCCGGCCAGCGCACCCTTCGGCGTCAGGAGCTCAGCGATGCGATCGTCTACGGGGAGGTCGTAGAGGCGGGGATCGAACACCGATTCATGCTGGATGACGATAATGTCGGGACGGATATTGGTTCGAGCGGCGATCGGCGATGCCAGCGGCAGCGAGGTCGCGGCCACATCGAGCATCCGCAGTCCTCCGGTAGGCCACCAACTGGCAATATCGACCAGCGAGGTCATGAAGAACGAGAAGAAGCGCTTTTGCGTCGTGACGTCGGTCCGGTAAGCGGTACCGCCATTCGCTCGCCAGAGCGCGTAGAGCGCCACGCCGGTGAGCACGAAGGCGAGCCCGCGCGACGACAAGGCGAGGGGCACGCCGCGTACCAGCGCCAGCGTCGCCATGGCCGCGAGGAATAGCAGCACCGCGCCGGCAATCGTCAGGGCGGCCGTGCGCCGATACTGCCGCAGCATGAAAGGGATCGTGCCGGCAAAAGTCAGCGCCAGGTCACCGACGGCGAGTTTCATGCCGCTGTGGTGATGCTTGACGGCCGAGGCGCCGACGATCGTCAACGCCAGGATCAGCGCCAGCAGCGTGGCTCGCTCCAGATCGCCGACGACAAGCAGGAAGCAGGTGGTCAGGAAGGCGAAGGCCAGCAGGGCGAAGACAGGCTTTGCCGGTTGCCGTTCGGTCACGAGCAGGATGGCCGCCGCGCCGACCCAGAGAAGAATCGCTGTCATTCAAATTCACGTATCAGCTTTGAAAGGCGTGTGCTCGTCGAGGAATTCATGATCGGCGGCAACGGCTTCGCGCTCGCGGCCGAGATAGTCGGCAACCGCCCGGCGCAGGCCGCGATCGGCGATCCAGTGGGCTGAGCGGGTCACAATCGGCCGATAGCCGCGCGCCAGCTTGTGGTCCCCTTGCGCGCCGGCCTCGACGCGAGGCAGGCCATGCGCGATCGCCCAGTCGACGGCCTGATGGTAGCAAACCTCGAAATGGAGGAACGGCACGTCCTCGGACGCGCCCCAATAGCGGCCGTAGAGCGCGTCGGAGCCGATCATGTTGAGCGCGCCGGCGATCGGGACGCCGTCGCGCTTGGCGACGATCAGCAGGACTCGGTCGGCCATGCGCTCGCCGAGCAGCGAGAAGAATCGGCGGTTCAGATAGGGGCGGCCCCATTTTCTGGCGCCGGTATCCATGTAGAAGTCGAAAAAGGCGTCCCAATCGCGTTCTGTGATCGCCGCCCCGGTCAGATGCTCGATCGTGATGCCGTCGGCCAGCGCCTCGCGTCGTTCGCGCCGGATCGCCTTGCGCTTGCGCGAGGCCAGCGCCTCAAGGAAATCGTCGAAGTCGCGATAGCCCTCATTGATGAAATGGAACTGCTGATCCATGCGGGCGAGGAAGCCGCTGTCGTCCAGAAGGTCGGCGTCGGTGTCATTCAGGAAGGTTGCGTGGATCGAGGATGTGCTGAGCTGGCGGCAGAGTTCGAGCAACCCGGCGGCCAGTATTTCGCGCGTGCCTGCCGGCGCATCGGCTCGTGCCAAAAGTCGCGGACCGGTCGCGGGGGTGAACGGTACGGAAACCTGCAACTTCGGATAATAGCGCCCACCGGCGCGCTCATAGGCGTCCGCCCAGCCCTGATCGAAGACGTATTCGCCCATCGAATGGGTCTTCTGGTAGCAAGGCACGATGCCGGCCGGCTTGCCGTCCGCGCCATCGAGAACGAGGTGTCTCGCTTGCCAGCCAGTCCGGCCGGTCGCGGCGCCGGACTCTTCCAGGGCGTGTAGAAAGTCGTATGAAACGAAAGGGTTATAGGCAGGCTTTTGAGATACTGATTCAAGCGGGTCGGGTGCCGACGAGGTGGCCGCTTGTCCATGAAACGCCTTCAGGAACGCGGACGGATCTTCGCCAAACGGCCGGGCGGAGGGCCAGCCTGGATTGGCGCAGGCATCCCAGTCCTGCCGATCGATTTCAGCGAGCGAGGACAGGACGCTGAGGCGCGCATCGGGGGAAGCGGTCATGAGGGGGAAACGATCTCGCTTGAGCGCATGGGCTATCCATGCATCTAAGGCGGAATGCCGCAAGCGCAAGTCGCATCTGGCCCTGTCGCCTTGCGCTTGACCGTGGGCGCTACGCCTTGTCCGGGTCAAACCCCTCGAAGGTGATCTGGTCTGTATAGAGCCTGGCCTTCGCCGCCTGCTCCGGCGCCCGCACGGTCCAGGTGATCAGCGGCATGCCACTTGCGCGTACCTTCGAGGGCGCGAAGGAGGGCAGGCCGTTCAAGTCGTAAGAGACGAAGCTGGCGCCGACCTTCGGCACGGCCGAAAGATTGCGCAGCGAAAAGCGCTGGCGCGGGGACAGGGCGCCCCAATCGTCGAGGTCGGTATAGCGGTCCGCGACGATGCCGCGCGGCATCGTCGGCAACAGCCATTGCATGACCTGCATCGAATCCGGATCGAATGACATGATCACCGCCGGTCCCTCATAGGCAGCGAGGATCGGGACGACGGCCGATTCCAATCGGCGGTTGCCGTCCCAGTTGCTTTTCAACTCGATCACCAGCGGAACCTTGCCGGCGACGGTTTCCAGCAGTTCCGCCAGCGTCGGCACATGGTCGTTGCCCGCCTTGAAAGCGGCTGCCTTCAGCGCGGCAACAGTAAAGGCGTCGACTCGTCCCGTTGCCTGAAGCAGGCGATCGACCGTGTCGTCATGGAACACGACGACGGCGCCATCGGCGGTCAGCTGCAGATCCACCTCAATCGCGAAATTGTGGTCGATCGCGGCGCGGACGGCCGAAAGCGTGTTCTCCATCCGGCCGCTTTTCGCGTCGTGATAGGCGCGGTGGGCGATCGGGCGTGCGGTGAGCCATGCGGGGGCGGCGGCGGGCGCGTGTCTGGTCATGATCGATCAGGCGATCTCGAGGATGGCTTCGACTTCGACGCCAACGCCGAAGGGAAGGGCTGCGACGCCGACGGCCGAGCGGGCATGGCGACCCTTGTCGCCGAAGACCTCGACCATGAGATCGGAGGCGCCATTGACCACTTGCGGGTGATCGCCGAATTCGGGGTCGCAATTCACGAAGCCGACCAGCTTGACGACGCGGCCGACCCGGTCGAGGTCGCCAAGTGCCAGCTTGGCCTGGGCGAGGATGTTGATGGCACACAGGCGGGCAGCGGCGCGGCCGTCATCCACGCTCAGTTCGCGCCCGAGCTTGCCGACATATTCGAGGCCGTTTGCGCCCTTCGGGATCTGCCCGGAGATATAGAGGAAGCCCTGGCTTTCGACGGCCGGTACGTAGTTGGCGACCGGTGCCACCGCTGCGGGCAACACGATTCCGAGAGCTTCGAGGCGGCTTTCGATCTGGCTCGTCATAGGGTTCTCCCAAGGCGTTGTGTCGTTCTTTCCCGGTTTCGCTTGATTCCGGGCCAACCGCAAGCGCGACGCGTGCCTGCGCTTCGCTATCGTGCACGCGGTGGTGCATGGACGTTTTGCCGTTTTGCTGATTGAAATGCGGTCTATGTCAGCCCTATGTCGGCTGACGATTATGGGAGCGAGCATGAAGTCCGTATCTATGGGTGCCGGTAGCACAGGGTTGGCGCTGGCCGCAGTTGCCGCGTCCCTGCTGGGAATGACGGGGGCTGCCATTGCCCTCTCGCCCGGACCTGCGAAGCTCCCGTTTGCGACGCATCAGGCGGTGTACGACCTGCGGCTCGATACAGGCGGCAAGTCGTCCGATACGATCAGCGATGCTGAAGGTCGGATGGTCTATGACTTCTCCGGCTCTCGGTGCGACGGCTACAATACCAAGCTGCGTTTCGTAACGCGGATCAGCGATGGCGAGGGCAATTCCCGGCTGACCGACGTGGCGACTTCGACCTTCGAGGATGGTGATGGCAAGAGCTTCAGCTTTGCCACCAAGAGCTACGTCGATGGCGCGCTCGCCGAGGATTCCACGGGATCGGCGGAGCGGGAGGGCGGCAAGCTGCATGTCACGCTTGCCAAGCCGAAGACCGAGCGCTTCGACATTGCGCCGTCCTTTCAGTTCCCGAACCAGCATCTGGCGACGATCATCGAGGCGGCCACGCGTGGCGAGCGCTTCGTGCAGGTCGGATTGTTCGACGGCTCGGAGAAGGGCGAGAAGCCCTATGCGACCTCGGCCGTTATCGGCGCGCCCAATGCTGGTGCCGACGACCTCAGCGATGAAGCCACTGCCAGGCAGGCGGGTATCGCGAATATCCGGCATTGGCCGGTAACGCTCAGCTATTTCGACGAGAAGGCCACAGGCGAGCCGTCTCCCGCCTATGAACTGTCGTTCATCGTCTATGAGAATGGCGTGACCCGGCGGATGCGGCTGGACTATGGCGACTTCGCGCTGACGGGCAAGCTTGTCCGGCTCGATATGAAGCCGCTCAAGATTACCGCCAAGCGCTGCCCTTAGTCTCCTGGAGCGAACCGCCGCACGCTTCACGCGAAAAGCGCCTTAGGCGCGAACCATCAGTCCAGTCACGGCGTCAGCCAGTTCGTCGAAGTGGCCGATGACCACGTCCGGGCCGAGTTCGGTCACAGGGACGGTCGTATAGCCGAAATCGACGGCGATGACGGGGATACCGGCGGCCCTGGCGGTGTCGATGTCCGTGACGGAATCACCAATCATGATGGCGCGGCGCAGATCGCCGCCAGCGCGTCGAATCGTTTCGGTCAGGGCAAGCGGGTCTGGCTTGCGAGCGGCAAAGGTGTCGGCGCCGCAGATTGCAGCGAAACGGCTCGAAAGGCCGAGTTCGTCGAGCAGCAGGTTTGACAGGCCTTCGAGCTTGTTGGTGCAGACGGCCAGCAGCCAGCCCTCGGCGGCAAAGTGATCGAGCGCTGCCACCACGCCCTCGAACGGGCGGCTGGTATCGGCGATATGAGCTGCGTAATAGGCAATATAGGTGTCGAACAGCCGGTCGATCGTTGCCGTGTCGCGGGTGACGTTGTTGGCGGCCAGCCCCCGTTCGATCAAGGCGCGTGCGCCGTGGCCGACCATGGCGCGAGCGTCTTCATAACGGATGGGCGCCAGCCCTTCCTGCTCCAGAACGACATTGAGCGTCGCGACGAGATCGGTTGCGGTTTCGACGAGGGTGCCGTCGAGATCGAAGACGAGGATGGGGCGCATCGGGGAGGGTTCCGTCTATGGGGTTCCCGAACCTACCAAGTCTGTCGGAGGTCTGAAAGACGGGAGGATGTCGCGTGGACGTTGGCGACAGCTTCCCCCCATGCTAACAAACCGCGCCGGATCGGCGTGAACCCCATCCATTTTTGAAGAGCCCGATGATCTCCAGCGACGAACTCAAGAAGCAGGCAGCCCTTGCTGCCCTCGAAAAGGTCGAAGATGGCATGAAGCTCGGCCTCGGGTCCGGCTCGACGGCCAATCATTTCATCCGGGGCCTTGGCGCGCGCGTTCGCGACGGGCTTTCGGTTGTCGGCGTCCCTTCGTCTGAACGCACCGCGACGCTGGCCCGTGCCGAAGGCATTCCGCTGTCCACGCTGGAAGACCTGCCTCGTCTCGATCTGACGATCGATGGCGCCGACGAGCTCGACAGCCGGCTGCGGCTGATCAAGGGCGGCGGCGGCGCGTTGCTGCGTGAAAAAATCGTGGCGGCTGCCTCCGGCCAGATGATCGTGATCGCCGATGGCTCCAAGCTGGTCGAGACGCTGGGCGCGTTTCCGCTCCCGGTCGAAGTCAATCATTTCGGCATCGGGGCCACGACGGCGGCCATCGCCGACGCGGCTCTGCGGCTGGAGATGCCTGTCACGCTGACGCGACGTCTCGCCGCCCACGGCTCTGCCTTCGTGACCGATGGTGGTAACGCTATCATCGATGCATCTTTTGGCCGTATTCGAGATCCAGAAGCCTTGAGTCTTGCCCTTGCCGCGATTCCGGGGGTCGTGGAACACGGTCTCTTTATCGGACTTGCATCTGCCGCCGTCATCGCTCGGCCGGAAGGCATAAGCTGGTTGGTGGCTTAACAACATTTCGCCCATCGGGAGTTTCTCCATGACCTTCATCCGCAAATCCATCGGCGCTGCCGTGCTGGCCGCCGGCCTTGCAATTGGCACGGCCGGTTTCGCCCAGGCACAGGAAGTGACCGATGCGCATGTCGCAGCGGCGCTTGAGGCCGTTCACGCGGCCAAGACTTCGCGTGGCTTCGACAATCTGCTGCCGCTGCTGTCGCAGCAGACGCAGAACAAGCTGATCCGCCTGCGTCCCGACCAGCACCAGCAGATCGCCGAAGTGGTCGACGCCCAGGCGCTCGAGCTCGTCGCTCGCCGCAAGGACCTCGACAACGACGTCGCCCGCATCTGGGCCAAGCACTTCTCCGAAGAAGAGCTGACGGCAATCTCGACCTTTTACCGCAGCCCGGCCGGCGCCAAGCTCGCCGAAATCGGCCCGAAGGTCGTCGGCGAGACGCTGCAGTCGGTCAAGGGCTGGTCGGATCGCGTCGGCGAGGAGCTGTTCGAAAAGTCCCGCGAAGGTCTGAAGAAGAAGGGGATCGAATTCTAGACGGATCGATCCATCTCATGACCCAGTTCGACGTCGATCTCTTCATCATCGGTGCCGGCTCCGGCGGCGTTCGCGCCGGCCGGATTGCTGCCGGCTATGGTGCCAGCGTCATGGTCGCGGAGGAATACCGCGTCGGCGGTACCTGCGTGATCCGGGGCTGCGTGCCCAAGAAGCTGTTCGTCTATGCTTCGCGCTTTGCCGAGGAGTTTGAGGACGCCGTCGGATTTGGCTGGACGCCGGGGGAGGCGACCTTCGATTGGTCGCGCCTCGTGGCCGCCAAGGACACGGAAATCGATCGTCTGAATGGCATCTACATCCGCAATCTGGAGCGTTCCGGCGCGAAGCTGGTGCAGAGCCGTGCGGTGATCGTCGATCCCCATACGGTGCGGCTGGTGGCGGAAGATCGCCTTGTCACGGCGAAGTACATTCTCGTGGCGACGGGGGCGACGCCGTATATCGAGCCGGATCTTGCAGGCCGCGAACTCGCGATCTCCTCCAATGAGGCGTTCCACCTGGAGCGGTTGCCGAAGCAGATCGTCGTGGTTGGCGGCGGCTTCATCGCTGTCGAATTCGCTGGCATCTTCAATGGCCTCGGCGTCGAGACGACGCTGGTCCATCGCGGCGATGCGCTTTTGCGTGGTTTCGATGCCGATCTGCGGCGAACGCTGCGCGAAGAGATCGAGAAGAAGGGCATCCGTGTCCTGACCGGCGACACGCTGGCCTCGATCGAAAAGACGGCGGATGGCCTTCTGGCCCGAACCCGCAATGGCGAGGTGCTCCCGGCTGGCGAGGTCATGATCGCCACCGGCCGGGTTCCGAACACGCAGGGGCTCGGGCTTGAAAACGCCGGAGTGCAGCTCGACGGCGCCAAGGCCGTGATCGTCGATGAGTTCTCGCAGTCCAACGTGCCGTCGATCTATGCGGTCGGTGACGTTACGAATCGAGTCAATCTGACACCGGTTGCCATTCGCGAGGGCCACGCCTTCGCCGATACGGTGTTTGGCGGCAAGCGCATCTCCGTCGATCACCTTGGCATTCCGAAGGCTGTATTCTCGCAGCCCGAGATCGGATCGGTCGGCTTGACCGAGGAAGAAGCGCTGGCCGAGTTCGCTGCGGTCGATGTTTATCAGACCAGCTTCCGCCCCATGAAGCACACGCTTTCGGGCCGCAACGAGAAGACGCTGATGAAGCTTCTGGTCGATGCGGACAGCGACCGCGTCGTTGGCTGCCACATCCTCGGACCCGATGCGGGCGAGATGGTGCAGATCGTCGCCATCACGCTCAAGATGCGCGCGACCAAGGCTGATTTCGACTCGACCATGGCGCTGCATCCGACCGCCGCCGAAGAACTCGTCACCATGCGCGAGCCGAGCGTCCGCCACCGCCGCAACGGCTGAGGCTTTACTTTCAACAAGCACCGAGCCCTCGCCCGCATCCGGGAGAGGGCTTTTTCGACTGTGCGAGCAGGAACAGGCGGAGGTAAGCGGGCCTTCCTTTCTCCAGAATTCGAGAGCAAGAATCGGATCGTCGGCCGCGCTGGTTCGCGCTAGCGGACGCAGGCCGCAATGAGTGGCGGACGAAGGTCGCAGTCGGGGAATTCCGAGAATGAAGTCGACGCTTTTCTTGCCCGCAGGCTTTCGTCCGGAATACCCGCTCGCCTATCACGGTCGCGACAAGCTCAGCGTCAGCGAGCGGGTCGAGGGTCGGACGATCACCAAGATTCTGCTGATCGACGGGACCGCGCATCGTCTCGACATCGATCTTGCCGACTGTGATCATCCAAACCAGCCCGTCGCGCTCCTTCGGATTGATCACAATTCCTTCGCGCCGGAAGCAGCCCTGGCCATCGCTGCGCGTATGCTTGGCCTTGCCAGCGACCCGGTCGGCTTTGAGGCGCTGGTGGCGCCGCGTGCAGACAACACCCGTATCGTCGGCGCGCGCAGTGGGATGCGCATTCCCTTGACCGCCGATGTCTGGGATGCCGTCTGCTGGGCGGTGATCGGCCAGCAGATCAACCTCACTTTCGCCGCTGCGCTTCGGCGCGCGATGATCGAGCGGGCGGGTGTGCGCCACGCGGAGAGCGGCCTCTATGCTCATCCGGATCCGGCGCGCGTCGCGGCGCTTGAAATGGAAGATCTGACCGCGCTGCGTTTTTCACGCTCCAAGGCCAGCTATCTCATCGGTGTCGCGCGTCTCGTCACCGAAGGCGCGCTTTCGCTCGATGCGCTGGCGCAGGGATCCCCCGCCGAGGCAGAGACGGCGCTGGTCGCCGTGCGCGGCATAGGCACCTGGACAGCGCGCTACATCCTCCTGCGCGGCTTCGGCTTTCCGGATATGGCGCCGATCGGCGATTCCGGCCTCGCTACCGCATTGCAGCGGCTGCATGGTCTCTCAGAGCGGCCCGACATCAAGGCGCAGGAGGCCTCGATGCTGGCTTTCGCCCCGCATCGAAGCCTCGCTACCACCCATCTCTGGGCTAGCCTCGCCGACTAACCGGCAGGCGCGAAATCCAGGAAGCCGACAACGGTCGCGAGCTTGCCCGACTCGATGGTGGCGAAATCGGTGCCGCCGGCGAGGGAAGGGCCGCCGTCGGGGCCAAGCTCCCACGAGAAGCGGACGCGATCTTCATAGCCATCGACCTTGCCGACCTGCTTGAAGCGGAGCCCGGCAAAGCGTTCCTGGACGGCCATCAGCATCTGGTCGATGCCGCCATGGCCTTCGGTCTTCATCATCGGATCGGCATAGGTCGCTGCTTCCGTGAAGGTTGAGGCGATCAGGGCGCGGCGCTTGGCGGCGTCGGTCTCATTCCAGCTGGCGATATAGGCTTCGACGAGAGCTGTGGTGTTGGTCATGGTCTGTCTCCGTGGTTTTCGTTGCTGACAGCCCGGAGATTTGCCGCCGCGGGACATGAAGTCGATTACCTCCGAGGTAATTGGATCGCGTTCATCTCTTCGCTAATTTCGGGGCATGGAAACGAATCCACGCCCGATCGGCGACCACATCCGCGACTGGCGGCAACGCCGTCGCATGAGCCAGATGGACCTTGCCGGCGACGCCGAGATGTCGACCCGGCATCTGAGCTTCATCGAGACGGGACGTTCGCGGCCGAGCCGCGACATGGTGCTGAAGCTCGCAGCCGAACTGGAGGTTCCGCTGCGCGAGCAGAACGTCATGCTGGTCGCTGCCGGTTATGCGCCGGTTTACCGCGAGCGCAAACTCGACGATGCGGGCTTCGCCGCCGCGCGCCGCGCCGTCGAGCGGATCATCCAGGGGCACGAGCCATATCCGGCGCTGGCCGTCGATCGCCATTGGAATCTCGTCGCCGCCAACGCGGCCGTGATGCGCCTCGTCGAGGGCGTCGATGCGAGCTTGCTGGAGCCGCCGGTCAATGTGTTGCGGCTGGCACTGCATCCGGCCGGGCTGGCGCCGCGAACATTGAACCTGGCCGAATGGCGATCGCATCTGCTGACACGCCTGGCGCACGAGATCGACATGACGGGTGACGCGATCCTCACCGATCTTCTGGATGAACTCCGTGCCTATCCATCCGGTGCCACGGGCCGGCCGGCAGCGAAGGACGATCTCGGCGGCATCGCCGTGCCATTTCGGGTGCGACTTGGCGAGGAAACGCTCTCCTTCATTTCGGCGACGACGGTGTTTGGCACGCCGGTGGATGTGACCCTGTCGGAGTTGGCGATCGAATCTTTCTTTCCGGCCGATGACGACACCGCCGAGACCTTGCGTCGTCTGGCAGTCGCGTCATGATGCGCGTCTGATCGGGGATGGGCGATGGTGTCGGCGAGTAAAGGTCTTTCCAGGCGATTGAGGCTCCGCAATCTGGTGACGGGCCTGGTGGCCGCGTTGGCGCTTTATGGGCTGGCGGCCTATGTCGTGCTGCCCATGGCCTGGACGCATTACGAGCACCAGCCAGGCCTCGCCGACCGACCGATGGTAACGCATACCGGGCAGGGTATCCCCGGCGATCCTCTGAATGTCGGGCTTGTCGGCGGCAAGGAAGACGTTCTTCGGGCGATGCACGCAGCGGGCTGGTTTCCCGCCGATCCAATCACGCTTCGTTCCAGCATCGATATCATTGGCAGCGTCATTCTCGACCGGCCCGATCATGACGCGCCGGTTAGCCCTCTCTACTATGACGGCAGGCGCGAGGATTTTGCCTTCGAAAGGCCGGTCGGTACCAGCGCCGACACGCGGAATCACGTTCGCTTCTGGCATGTGCTCGACAGGGGCCAGGAGGGCCGACCGGTCTGGCTCGGCTCGGCCACCTTCGATCGCGGCGTCGGCCTCAGCCACGATACGGGGCAGGTGACGCATCACATCGGCCCCGACATCGACGCCGTGCGCGATGGGCTGACGGATGATCTGAAGAAGGCCGGCATGGTCGAGGCCACCTATCAAATCACCGGCATCGGCCCGACGATGAACGGTCGCAACGGCGAGGGCGACCCCTATTACACGGATGGCGAAATCTGGGTCTCCCGGCTCGTGCCGGAAGGCGTCAAATCGGCTGTCCCGCCTGAAATCCTGCCGCCGCCGGCTTTTGTCGGCTTCAAGGATCGCCTCTGGCACTGGGCGGTTTCGCTGCTTTAGGGCGGCGCAAAGCACCACGCCTCACCCGTAGCCTCGCTGGAAGTGAGCGTGTATAACGCACCACCTTTCAAGGCCTGATGAGCTTCGTCACGCGCGCAGGAAGCGCGAAGACTGGCGAGGGTGTGGAGTGACGACGATGAAGACGAGTTGGAAGCCGGATAGCTGGCGGTCGATGCCCATCCAGCAGGTTCCGGACTATCAGGATGCAGCCGCGCTTTCCGCGGTCGAGGGACGGCTCTCGAACTATCCGCCGCTTGTCTTCGCTGGCGAAGCGCGCAAGCTCAGGAAGAGCCTGGCCGCCGTCTCGCGTGGCGAGAGCTTCCTGTTGCAGGGTGGCGATTGCGCCGAGAGCTTCATGGAGCATCACCCCGACAACATCCGCGATTTCTTCCGCGTCTTCCTGCAGATGGCGGTCGTGCTGACCTTCGCCGGCTCCATGCCGGTGGTAAAGGTCGGACGCATTGCCGGCCAGTTTGCCAAGCCCCGCTCCGCGCCGACCGAGACGATCAATGGCGTCGAGCTGCCGAGCTACCGCGGCGACAACATCAACGGCATCGAATTCACGCCCGAGGCGCGTATTCCCGATCCGCGCCGGATCGAGGATTCCTATCGCCAGTCGGCAGCCACGCTCAACCTGCTGCGTGCCTTCGCGCAGGGCGGCTACGCCAATCTCGAGCACGTGCACCAGTGGATGCTTGGCTTCGTCAAGGATAGCCCGCAGGGTCATCACTATCAGGAAGTCGCGGTCCGGATCTCCGAGTCGATGGCGTTCATGCGCGCTTGCGGCGTCGATCCCGACACCACGCCGTCGCTCCGCTCGACCGATTTCTTCACCTCGCATGAGGCGCTGCTGCTCGGCTACGAGCAGGCGATGACCCGCGTCGATTCGACGACGGGCGATTGGTACGCCACGTCCGGCCACATGCTCTGGATCGGCGACCGCACCCGCCAGGCCGATCATGCGCATGTCGAATACATGCGCGGCGTGAAAAATCCGATTGGCCTGAAGTGCGGCCCGTCGCTGACCGGCGATGGCCTGTTGCAGCTGATCGACCTGCTGAACCCCGACAATGAGCCGGGTCGCCTGACGCTGATCTGCCGTTTCGGTGCCGACAAGGTGTTCGACCACCTGCCGCAGCTGATCCGCGCCGTTGAGAAGGAAGGGCGCTCCGTCGTCTGGTCCTGCGACCCGATGCACGGCAACACGATCAAGGCCTCGAGCGGTTACAAGACGCGTCCGTTCGACCTGATCCTGCGCGAAGTGAAGAACTTCTTCGACGTTCATCAGGCCGAGGGCACGATCCCGGGCGGTATTCATATCGAGATGACCGGCAAGAACGTCACCGAATGCACCGGCGGCGCCCGCGCGATCAGCGACGAGGATCTGTCGGACCGCTACCACACGCATTGCGACCCGCGCCTCAATGCCGATCAGGCGCTGGAACTGGCCTTCCTCGTCGCCGAGCTGTTGAAGTCGAGCCGTCAGGGCGTGACCCAGCAGCGCGCCGTCGCGGGTCTCTGAGGCGAATGGTGGCAGGCGGGGAAACTCATTCCGGCGCCTGCCTCTGCGGGGCGGTTACCTATTCGGTGGCTGGCCCGCTGGCGCCGGTTGTCGGCTGCCATTGCCGGATGTGCCGACAGCAGACGGGCCATTTCCTCGCTTCGACCTCGGTCGAGCGGGAAAATGTCGCGATCTCGGGCAGCGAGCATCTGCGCTGGTATGCGTCGTCGGAGACGGCAAGGCGCGGCTTTTGCGGGACGTGCGGTTCGGTGCTGTTCTGGGAGAGTATTGCGTCGTCCCGTATCGCGATCGCGATGGGCGGCTTCGATCTGCCGACTGGCGTCGAATGGGACAAGCATATCTTTGTCGCCGACAAGGGCGACTACTACGAGATGAATGACGGCGTTCCTGCCCACGCCAAGCGCCGTTCGACACCGCCGGTCGGGTAGGCGACATAGCGGCACGGACGATTGACGGAAACGATCCGGCGCGTGCTCAGCACGCGCCGGTTTTCGTTTTAGCGGCGTGCGGGCGCCTTGACGCGGGTCAGGTGCAGCGAGCTGACGCCGACCGCGAGATTGAGACCCGTCTGTGCCGATACCGACAACGGCTGCAGCGCAACGCTGTTCTGGCCACCGCCGACCAGCACGTTGGCGCCGAGGCCGACGCCGATGGTCGCCTGAGCCGTCGCGCCGGTGTAGCGGCCGGAGAGGTCGCCGTGACGGCGTGTCGGCTCGAATACATTCCAGACGATCACGCTGTTGCGGGTGACGCCGACATCCAGACCGACGCGTCCGATGCGGCCCGTGTAGAACTCGGTACCCCGGTTCGAGCGGAATTCACACTCGACGCTGCGACGCGAGCCGAAGATCAGGCCGACGCCGGCCGCGACGCGGCAGTTCAGCACGCCTGTCTTCACGGCAGCCTGCGCCGTGCTGGCCATCGGGAGGGCTGCCGCTACCGCGACAACGGCTGCGACGAGAGTCTTCTGCAGTGTCGACATGGTCGACCTCCTAGTAGGTGCTTGGGTTGAGTTCGCCAGAACCGACTGAACCGGCACCGTTCTACACGCGAAACGTGCGGGATGGACAGACGCTCCCCCGCAAATTTCGGTGAGGGCCGCCTGGTCAGGCTGCCAAGGGCTCCAACTCGCGCTTCCGACGGCCGATCATCAACGAGATGACCGCTGCGATGATAGCCGTAGCGCCAGCGAAGATGAAGGTATCGAGGTAGTTGCCCTGAACCGTCCGCATGTATCCCGCGAAATAGGCGGCTGAGGCCGCGCCAAGCTGGTGGCCGGCGGCGATCCAGCCGAACACGATCGGCGCCTTGCGGTCGCCAAACGCCTCGTTGGCGAGCTTCAGCGTCGGCGGCACCGTCGCAATCCAGTCGAGGCCGTAGAACATCGCGAAGATCGACAGGCTGTAGAAATTGAAATCCGTGAACGGCAGGAACATCAGCGAGATGCCACGTAGGCCGTAATAGAAGAACAGCAGCTTGCGCGGATCGTAGCGGTCGGTCAGCCAGCCGGAGCCCGTGGTGCCGAAGAGATCAAACAGCCCCATCATGGCGAGCAGGCTGGCCGCCTGAACGGCTGGCATGCCCATGTCGCCGCAAAACGCGATCATATGCGTGCCGACGAGGCCGTTGGTCGTGAAGCCGCAAATGAAGAAGGTGGCGAACAGATACCAGAAGGTCTTGGTGCGAGCCGCCTCGAACAGCGCGTTGAAGGCGTTGGCAAGTGCGTTGCCCTGCGGACCCGTCGGCGGCAGTTCGCCCTCGGGAGCGCCGTAAGGGCGCAGGCCGATATCCTGGGGCCGTTCCGGAATGAGGAAATAGGCAAGGGGGACGAGGGCTGCGGAAACGATTGCCACCGTGACGACGACCGCCTGCCAGCCACCCCACTCCACCAGCGCCGCCATCCCCGGCAGGAAGATCAAGGTTCCCGTCGCTGTGCTCGCGGTCAGAAGGCCCATCATCAGGCCGCGATTGGTGACGAACCAGCGGTTCACGACCGTGGCGCCCAGCACCATTGCGACCGAGCCGGACGCGACACCGGAAAATACGCCCCAGGTGGCGACGTACTGCCAGGGCGCGCTCATGAAGACGCTGGCGCCCGTTGAAACCGACATCAGCAGCAGGGCGCAGATCAGCGTCTTGCGGATGCCAAAGCTTTGCATCAGCGCCGCGGCGAACGGGCCCGTCAGACCGTAGAGGAGGATGCCGATGGCGGCCGCGAGCGAGATCGTCTCGCGGCTCCATCCGAAGGATGCCTCGATCGGCAGCATCATCACGCCGGGCGCAGCGCGCAATCCCGCGCCGGCGAGCAGGCAGACAAAGATGACCCCGGCGACGACAAAGGCGTAGTTCTGGCCAAAAGGCCGTCGGCGGATTATCTTCATGTTACTGACCGTTCCGTTTCAGGATGGATTATGATACGTACCGTTCAGTTACATCGTCAAGTGCGTTGGGAGAGAAAGTTTGGCAAGCGGTAGTGACCGACCAGCGGCGAAGACCGGCAAGGGTACGGATGCGCCGCCGCGCGCCGCCGACAGAATCCGCGCGACCGTGCGCGAACTCTTCTATCGCCAGGGCATCCGCGCCGTGGGAATTGAAGAGATCGTCGAGCGGGCCGGCGTAACCAAGCCCAGCCTATACCGCAATTTCGCCTCCAAGGATGAATTGGCTGCCGCCTATATGCGCGACTACGACGCGGATTTCTGGGTCCGCTTCGACGCCGCGATTGCCAAGCATCCCGGCGATCCACGCGCGCAGATCATCGGCTATCTGTCGGGCGTTGGCGAGCGCGCGCAGAGTGCCGATTATCGCGGCTGCGGCATGACCAACGCCGCCGTGGAGTTTCCAGCCAGGGACAATCCCGCACGTCTCGTCGCTGTCGAGAACAAGCGCGAATTGCGCCGTCGCCTGACTGAGTTGGCGCGGGCCATGGGCGCCCCGGAACCGGAGGCGCTGGGCGACGGGTTGTATCTTCTCGTTGAGGGGGCCTATGCCAGCGGCCAGTTATTCGGGGAGGGCGGTCCTTCGCGCTCGCTCGCAGCCGCCGCCGACCGATTGATCACCGCCAGCCTCAAGGGCTGAGGGCGGGGCCGGCATTGGTCACGCCGGTTGAACACTGCGTGCTTTCTTGTGCATCTTTTGGGTGACGGTCGCCGGGACTATTTTTCGATCAACACGCAAAGGATCGAATGATGTCCCTTCCCACCTTCTTCCTCTCGCATGGCTCGCCGATGCTGGCGTTGACGGACACGCCGGCCCACCGTTTCCTGAAGGCGTTCGCATCGACCGTTGCGCGGCCCCGCGCCGTCCTTGTTGTCTCAGCCCATTTCGAGACGGAGCGGCCGACTGTCGTTGCCGATCCCAACCCTGAGATGATCTACGATTTTCGCGGCTTTCCGAAGCCGCTCTACGAGATCGACTATCCCGCGCCGGGCGACGCGGCAGTCGCTGGCGAAGTCGCCGAACTCTTGCGCGCCGCTGGCTTGGCTGTGGATGTCGCCCCGAAACGCGGTTTCGATCATGGCACCTGGATCCCGCTGTCGCTGGTCTGGCCCGATGCCAGCGTGCCGCTCGTCCAGCTATCGATCCAGCCGCATAGCGATGCCGCCCATCATTTTGTACTTGGCCGGGCGATTGCCGCACTGCGCGAGGAGAATCTGCTGGTGATTGGCACCGGAGCGGCGACGCATAATTTGCGCGTGCTGTTTCGCAATCCGGGCGGCATGCCGGCCGTCGATGCCGCTCCGGTTGACTGGGCGCGCGAGTTCGCCGACTGGGTCGCCGATAGAGCGGCGTCTGGCGATACCGCCAGCCTGATCGATTATCGCGCCAAGGCACCGCATGCCGTGATGGCGCATCCCGAGGATGACCATTTCATGCCGTTCTTTGTTGCGCTCGGCGCGGCGGGTGAGGGCGCGAAGGGCGAGCGGATCCACAATTCCTACGAATATTCTGCGCTCTCGATGGATATGTACCGCTTCAGCTAGGGACTGGAGCGGACCGGCTCGGTGCGATTGCCGCGACGTTTTTAAGCCTGTCGTCGACTTCCCGTTGCCGCCGCTTCGGCGGCGCGGTAAAGGCAGAATATGACCCGCCCCGACACGCTCCGCATCGCCCTTGCCCAGATCAATCCGGTTGTCGGCGACATCGCCGGCAATCTTGAAAAGGCGCGCGCCGCGCGCGCGACCGCCGCGGCGGGCCGCGCCGACGTCGTCATGTTCAGCGAACTGTTTCTTTCGGCCTATCCGCCGGAAGATCTCGTGCTGAAGCCTGCCTTCCAGGACGCCTGCCGCGCCGCCTGCGAGGCGATCGCTGCCGATACCGCCGACGGTGGTCCGGCTGTGCTGATCGGCTTGCCCTGGCTGCAGGATGACAAGCTCTATAATGGCTACGCGCTTTGCGACAATGGCCGCATCGAGACGGTCCGTTTCAAGGTCGACCTGCCGAACTATGGCGTTTTCGACGAGAAGCGCGTATTTACGCCCGGGCCGCATCCGGGACCGATCGTGCTGCGCGGCGTGCGGATCGGCGTTCCGATCTGCGAGGATATCTGGGGTCCGGATCCGGTCGAGTGCATCGCGGAGACCGGTGGTGAGATCCTGCTGGTGCCGAACGGCTCTCCCTTCCGTCGCCGGATCATGGATCAGCGCTTCAACGTCGCCGTCGCCCGCGTGACTGAATCGGGCCTGCCGCTTGTCTATCTCAACCAGATGGGCGGCCAGGACGAACTCGTGTTCGACGGGGCTTCCTTCGTTCTCAACGCCGACGGTTCGCTTGCCGTACAGCTTCCGGCCTTCCGCGATGCGATCGAGATCGTCGAATTTTCGCGCGTAGGCGGAGCCTGGCGCTGCGCCGAGGGTCCGAAGGCGCGGGTGGAGGAGGGCGACGAGGCGGACTATCTCGCCTGCGTCCTCGGTCTTCGCGATTACGTCGGCAAGACTGGTTTTCCCGGGGTCGTGCTGGGCCTTTCGGGCGGCATCGACTCGGCGCTGGTAGCGGCGATCGCGGTCGATGCGCTGGGCGCCGAGCGCGTCCACTGCGTGATGCTGCCCTATCGCTACACGTCGCAGGACAGCCTCAATGATGCCAAGGCCTGCGCGGATAAACTCGGTGTGCGCTACGATATCGTCCCGATCGCCGAGCCGGTCGAGGGCTTCATGCATGCGCTGGCGCCGATGTTCGCCGGCAAGGCTGCCGACATCACCGAAGAAAACCTCCAATCGCGCGCGCGCGGCACGATCCTGATGGCGATCTCGAACAAGTTCGGCGCCATGGTGGTGACGACCGGCAACAAGTCGGAAATGTCGGTCGGCTACGCCACGCTCTATGGCGACATGAATGGCGGCTTCAATCCGATCAAGGATCTGTACAAGACGCAGGTCTTCCGGATCTCGCACTTCCGCAACAGCGTGGTGCCGGAGGGCTGCCTTGGTCCGTCCGGCGAGGTGATCCCGGAGCGGATCATCACCAAGCCGCCGACAGCGGAGCTGCGCGAGAACCAGAAGGACCAGGACTCGCTGCCGCCCTACGAGATCCTCGACGACATCCTCGAAAGCCTGGTCGAGGGCGAGATGCGGGTTGGCGACGTGATCGCGCGCGGCCATGAAGCGGCGACTGTGAAGCGGATCGAGCATCTGCTGGCGATTGCCGAGTACAAGCGCCGTCAGGCAGCCCCGGGCGTGAAGCTCAGCCGTCGCAACTTTGGCCGCGACCGCCGCTATCCCATCATCAACAAGTTCCGCGACCGCGCCTGAATTCGGCGCTTGTCGAGCCGAACCCATGCTGCGGTCGGCTGACGTCAGGCAATAAAAAAAGGCCCTCCGGTTGGAGGGCCTTTTTCATTCAGCGATGGAAGGCGGTGCGATCAGCTGCGAACCGGATCGGGGCGAGCGCCGCCCTTGGATTCATAGACAGCGACCGGATCCGGCGTGGAATTGCCGAGAACCTTGACCCGCGTGCCGATGGGCGCGCGGCTGTAGAGGTCGATGATGTCCTGGTTCATCATGCGGATGCAGCCGGACGAGAGCGACTTGCCGATCGACCAGGGCTGCGTCGTGCCGTGGATACGGTACAGCGTGTCGACCTTGCCCTGGTAGAGATAGAGCGCGCGCGCGCCGAGCGGATTGCCGGGGCCGCCGGGCATGCCGTTCGGCCACTTGGCGGCTGCCGGGTCGCGGGCCATCATCTCCTTGGGCGGGTGCCACTTCGGCCACTGCTGCTTGGCCTGGATCGTTGCATCGCCCGACCAGGCAAATCCATCGCGGCCGACGCCGACGCCGTAGCGCAGCGCACTGCCGTTCTCGAAAACGAGATAGAGGAAGTGATTGTAGGGATCGATGACGATCGTGCCCGGCTGGGCGTCGATGTCGCTCGGCAGATTCACGACCTGGCGATAAAAGCGCGGGTTGATCTTGGTCAGGTCAATGGCAGCGATGGGGAACGGCTCGTCCGTGATCGGGCCGTACATCGTTGCGAAGCCCTGGTCGATGATCGGGGCGCCGCCCCTGCCACCGGTATCGACAGCCGGGCTGCCCGGCTGCGTCGTCTGACAAGCTGCGAGCACGACCGGCAAGCCAATCATGAACGTACGGCGGCTCAGCTTTCCTACCGCCTGCGGAGGCTTCGTCTCGTTCAAAGCCGATTCCTTTTCATCGTCATCCTGGGGTGAACCCAAATAATGTCGAACGCGGGGGGTGCGTCCGTACCCGCTCGTCTAGATTGGCTCGAATCCGTCAACGCTTGGCGGCGCAATCCAATAAGATTGACAGTTGTTCTTACTGGTTGTTTTCGCATTTTACCGCAATGACAATTTCGCCACACACCCTGCCAATCCTGAGGAACGCGCGGCGGCGTTTGCGTCTCGCTGGCTCTTGTCTGAAGCGCAGATGGGCCGAAACCAAGGCAGGTTAACCATGTTTTCGCCGCCCCGCTTGTGATGCCGGAGACTGTTGCCTAAATGACGCGGGCATTCGCTCGTTGAGTTCCTGCGCTCGCCGCATGAATCGGCTATCAGGGGCGGGTCATAGTCTCGGAGCTTTCATGCGCTGGTCGCCCCAACAGGAAAATGCGCTCTCCGCCGTGTCGGAATGGCTGCGGCGAGGGGACAGTCCCGTCTTTCGCCTGTTCGGCTATGCCGGTACGGGGAAGACGACGCTTGCCCGTCACATTGCCGAGGACATTGACGGCGATGTCGCCTTCGCCGCCTTCACCGGCAAGGCAGCGCATGTGTTGCGTACCAAGGGCTGCGAAGGCGCCGGCACCATCCACAGCCTGATCTATCGGCCTCGCGCCAATGAGGACGAAGAACAGCCGGTCTTCGCGCTGAACCATGATAGCGCGGCATCGAAGGCCGACCTGATCATCATCGACGAGTGCTCGATGGTGGACGAGGACCTTGGTCGCGACCTGCTGTCCTTCGGCACGCCGGTTCTGGTTCTGGGCGACCCGGCGCAGCTGCCTCCCGTCAAGGGCGGAGGTTTCTTCACCGAGCAGGAACCTGACCAGATGCTGACGGAAGTGCATCGCCAGGCCCAGGACAATCCGATTATTCGTCTTTCCATGGCGGTGCGGGCCGGCGAACCGATCGAATATGGCGAGCATGGCGAAAGCCGGGTTATCTCGCGTCGCGATATCGATGCGGCGCAGATTCTCGCTGCCGATCAGGTTCTCGTCGGCACGAACAAGACGCGCCGCCTCTACAACCAGCGCATCCGCGAATTAAAGGGGCTTTTGAGCCCGATGCCGGCTGTCGGCGACAAGCTCGTCTGCCTGCGCAACGATAAGCAGAAGGGCCTGCTTAACGGCGGCACCTGGGTCGTGTCCGAACTCGGCGCGCCGCGCAAAAGCCTGCTGCGCCTCAGTCTGAAGCCGGAAGAAGACGCAACCGGCAAGGCGGTGAAAGTCTCCGTCCATCCGAATTTCTTCGAGAATGGCGGCGAGGATCTGCCCTATGCGCAGCGGCGCAACTCGGACGAGTTCGACTATGGCTATGCGCTCACCGTGCACAAGTCGCAGGGCTCGCAATGGGACAATCTTGTCCTGTTCGACGAAAGCTATGCCTTTCGAGAGCATCGCGACCGCTGGCTCTACACCGGCCTGACGCGCGCTGCGAAGCGGATCACCATCGTCCGATAGGTCTGGCGAGAATGATTGGGGGGGTGATGGCTCGCCTCTCAATCTGGACAACGACAGTACCTAGAGCGCTATTCGATCAAGGAACGATCAATCGTGGATCAGCCGGGATGTGCCAATCAGGCCACCGAAACGAATCTTGGAGGGCCATGCGCGCTGGGGGCTTCCAGGATAGCGCTTGTCATTCGCCACCTTTGGGAACTGTCTGATTCCATTAGCTATGACTGCACGAGCCAATATCGAATTCTTCGAGAGTTAGGTGGAAGCGATCTCGATATCCGAGTTTTCTGCGAAAGTAACAACCTGGATAGCGATTTTCCTACCGAGCCCATTTCCGCTCTCGGCGCGTGGCTCGGAGACGGCGCGGATTCCTGCGTCATCTATCACTACTGCGACGGCTGGCCGGCCTTTGACGCGGCAATTTCGAACCTTCCGGCTCGCGTCATTGTGCGCTGGCACAACAGCACCCCACCTTGGTTCTTCGCGAAGTATTCGCCCCTGCCAACCCTAAACACGATCCGCGGACTTGAGGGGGTGATCCAGATCGCGGAGCAATCGGGCGCCACCTTCTGGGCCAACTCTTCCTATTCAGCGAAGCAGTTGAGAGTGCTCGGCATTGATCCCGGTCGGGTACATGTCGTCTATCCGGTTTCCTCGTTGCTTTTCGAGGGCGTGTCGCGTCGGGCCGATCAGGAACGACGCGATGGGGATGACTCTATTCGCATCTTGTTTGTAGGGAGGATAGTTCCCCACAAGGGGCACTTGCACCTTGTCATGACGGCCGCAACCTTGCAGGCGAGGTTTGGCCGGCGGGTTCGCCTGACAATGGTTGGTCGTTCCGATAAGTCGATGGCCCGCTATGTGCAGGAGATCCAGACGCTGGCCGCCGAGCACGATGTCGATGTTCACTTGCCGGCCGAGGTCTCATACTCGGATCTGAAGAAATTATACGGTGAGAGCGATATATTTCTGTGCCTCTCGGAGCATGAGGGGTTTGGACTCCCGATTTTCGAGGCTATGCGCTCCGGTCTGCCGGTTGTCGGATTGCGCTCGACGGCTATAGGCGAGTTTCTCGCACATCACCCCCTGGCAATTTCGAGCATGGACTATGAGGCGGCGGCCGAGAACGTCCTCGCCGCGATCGATCCCACGCTGCGCGATGAAGTTGTCGAATGGCAGCAGAACAATCTGACTTCCTTCTACACGACGGGACTCGTTGCCGGGCAAGTGGCATCTGGGCTGAAGGGCAACTATTCGTTGCCCGCTCCGGCAGGAGTGCCTGATCGCGCCCTCACGAACACAATCGCACGTTTCAACTCGGCGCTTCTCGATACCCATCCTCTACGTCCGCGCCTGCAGGTTCAGCGTCCTCCGGTGGATGCGATCGATCGATATACCACGCGCTATGATATTGAGGCCTTTGGTGCCTTGGCCGCCGCAGTGCCGCGCAAGAAGCTTGCTCCGATCAAGCGGGTCAAGCGCGAGCTTGATCGTTTTGTGAAGCGGGTGGGGCTGATCGTTGCGCGGCAGGACGGCGCGCGCTAAAGCGTTCGCATGACCAGCCCCTCCGTTATCGTCCGCTTCGCGCCGTCACCGACCGGTTATCTCCATATCGGCAATGCGCGGCCTGCCTTGCTCAACTGGCTGTTCGCCCTCAAAGCGGGCGGACGCTTCATCCTGCGGCTCGACGACACTGATCGCGAGCGCTCGAAGGAAGAGTTCGCTGAGGCAATCCTGCGGGATCTCAATTGGCTCGGCATCCTGCCGCATCAGTTCGAGCGCCAGTCGCTGCGCACCGATTCCTATGACGCTGTCGTGACGCGGCTGAAGGCTTCCGGCCGTCTCTATGCCTGCTATGAGACTGCCGACGAGCTGGATCGCAAACGCAAGCGCCAGGCCGCTCGCGGCCTGCCGCCGGTCTATGACCGCGCCGGCCTCAAGCTGAGCGAAGCGGATCGCGCCAAGTTGGAAGCCGAGGGCCGCAAGCCGCATTGGCGCTTCAAGCTTGACGAGACGGTCGGCCACGTTACCTGGGATGATCTGGTCCGTGGGCCTCAGACGGTCGATATCGGCTCGCTGTCGGACCCGGTGCTGATCCGAGAGGACGGCACCTATCTCTACACCTTGCCGTCGGTCGTCGATGACGCCGATATGGGTGTGACGCACATCATCCGCGGTGACGATCACGTCACCAATACGGGCGTGCAGCTACAGTTGTTCGAGGCACTGGGCGCTCCGGTGCCGATATTCGGTCATCACAACACGTTGACCACGGCGAGCGGCGAGGGGCTCTCCAAGCGCACCGGCGCGCTGTCGCTGGGCTCGCTGCGTGAAGCTGGTTATGAGCCGATGGCGGTCAATTCGCTTGCCGTTCTCATCGGCACCTCCGTTTCGGTCGAGCCCGTCGTCGACTTGTCGACGCTGGCCGGGCTCGTCGATCTTTCCATGGTCTCCAAGGCTCCGGCCAAGTTCGACCCCGCTGATCTCGACGGGCTCAACGCCAAGCTGTTGCACGCCAAGCCCTTTACCGAAGTTGCTGACAGGCTGAAGGCGCTTGGTGTCGACGGCGGCGAGGATTTCTGGAGCGCCGTACGTGGAAATCTCGTCCTGCTGAAGGACGCCGTCGAGTGGTGGGCGGTCGTGACGGGTCCTATAGCGCAGCATATCGCGGCGGATGCTGACGAGGCTGCCTTCCTGGCGTCGGCGCGCGACGCGCTGCCGGAAGGACCCTTCGACGGACAGAGCTGGAAGGCCTGGACCGACGCGGTCAAGGCCGCTACCGGGCGCAAGGGCAGGGCGCTGTTCATGCCGTTGCGCCAGGTGCTGACCGGTCTTGAGCATGGTCCCGAGCTCGCGGCGCTGCTGCCGCTGATCGGTCGCGAGCAGGCTTTGGCCCGGCTCGATGCGGCACTCGCTGCCTGAGACGAATGAGGCCGGCAAAGCCGGCCTCAAAGATCGATCCAACAGCCTTGACAGGCGCTGTCTAGGCGAGCCCGCGTGCCAATGCCGTCGCGGCGCCTGGTGCTGCCGGAAGTTGCGGCAGCAGTAGCGCATTCAGGACGTGATAGGTGTCGGGACGGCCCGGCCAGACGGAACCGGCTTCGGTCAGGTCCGCCGCAAGCTGGTGCTTCCAGGTGCCGCGTTCCGGCTCGACGAAATACTGCGCGGCATGGTCCCAGAGCTTGCGATACCAATGCTCGTAAAGCGCGTCGCCCGTCACCGCTCCGAGCAGGGCGGCGGCAGCGATGCCTTCGCACAGCGACCAGTGCATCCGTACTTCCGTGACGACGACGCCCTCGAAATCGGTCGTGTAGACGAAGCCGTCATGGCCATCGACGGCCCAGCCGAAGGTGATGGCGTGGTTGAACAGCGCGATCGCCGCCTCGCGCAGCCAAGTCGGCGGCGTGGCTAGCGACGCTTCGACATGGATCAGCAGACGCGACCATTCCAGCCAGTGTCCGACCGTCGAGCCATAGGGGCGGAACGGGTGTGCGCGGTCATCGGTGTTGTAGTCGGGCTGCGGCTTCCATTCGGTATCGTAGTGTTCCGGCAGGAACCAGTTGTGCTCGCGCGCGGCCTTGTTGATCAGCCGGTCCGCCATGGACAGCGCCCGGTCGTACCAGACGGCGTCGCCCGACGCGTCGCCGGCGGCAAGGCAGGCCTCGACCAGATGCATGTTCGAGTTGGCGCCGCGATAGCTGTCGGTATCGGTGAAGTCGGCGGCGAAGGATTCGCGCGACATCCCGGCTTCTTCATCCCAGAAATGCTTCAGGAACACCTCCGCGGCGGCGTCGAACAGTTCGCGTCCACCGGGGCGTCCAGCCTCTGTCGCCGAAGCGCCGGCCAGCAGCACGAAGGCATGATCATAGGCGGCCTTGCGGCCGGGAATCGGGCCACCGGCCGGCTCTAGCGCCGAGTGCCAGCCGCCATTTACCTTATCGTGGAAATCGTTGGTGAGGGCAGCGATGCCGTGGTCGATCAGCGGGCCCGCCCCGGGGATGCCGCGCATATAGGCGAGGGCTGCGACGTGGGTCATGCGGCCGTTGAGATAGAGCTCGCGCGGACGCGTCAGGTCGGAGGTTCCGTCCTCGAGCAAGTAACCGAAGCCGCCGGCATCCAGGCGCGCGCCCTGCAGAAAGCCGATGAGACGGTTGGTCTGATCGTTCAGCCAGTTGCGATGCGTCGGCAGCCCGAGCCAGGGCGGCGTGGTGATATGGGTCATTTGGCGTCTGCTCCCGTTATTTCCTGGCCGGATGGCCTGCCTCACGGCAGTGCGATCGTCTTGTCGCATCTCGGTCGTTGGTTGGCGCTGCAGTGTTCGCTCCGCGCGGGCGGGCCCGATCACCGGCGCAGTGAGTTGAACACGGACTCGATCCGGCCGTCCATCGCCTGCTCCCGCAATGCGGAGCAACCGGCTGCGTTGTTATTGGGCGTAGAAGTAGGAAGGGCCGACGCGTCGGGTGACGCCGGCCCGTTGGGGGGCGACAAGGCTCGCGACCGGCGTTTCGACGCTGGCGGTGCCAAGCTGGTCGGGATTGAGGGAGCCGGCTCGATTGGCAAGCGTCTCGGGGTCCTCGCCGAGGAAGGGCGCCGATCCCGGCACGGGTGGCATGGCTTCCGTATCCGTCGCTGTCAGGGCCGCCGGTGAATAGCCGCCGGTGAACGCCTGGATCGATGTCGGGGCGCCGCAGGTGCAACTCGGATTGAAGCTCGTCCGGTAGGCGAAGGCAGTGGAAAGCGCGCTATAGGGCGTCTCGCCTGTCGTCGCTCGCGCGTCGCCGCTATCCTGGCCCGGATTGCGGTGCGCATACAGCGCCACATTCGTGCCCGGGCACATCTGCTGGCAGACTTGTTCGTCCGTCGCGAAATTGGAGCGACGCGTCATGAAGCTGATCGGGAAATAATAGCCGTCACAGGTGCGGACGCAGAGCGTGCGATAGCTGCCGCGTCCGAAGCCGCGCTCGTCCGTGTCGGTCGAGACATTGCTGCGGTCGCGATAGGCTGTGGCGGGAACGCGGGCGATCTGCTGCTGTTGCTGTTCGAAGGCGCGGTTATCCGGATTGAACAGGCGTTCGAAAAAGTTGCGCGGACGCTGCGGGGCGGCATAGGCGGCGTATTGCTGTCCGCAATTGTTCAGTGCGAGCTGCTGCAGGACGTCCGAGCGCTGGCGAGCATTGGCATTGGGATCGAAGCTGGAGGCGCTGCGGCGCTGCTCAAGCTTGTTGAGATTTGCCTGCATCCCGTTGATTTTCTTCAGGATGCCGGTGCATTCCGAGCCGGCGGATGCAGATTTGAAACCCAGGAAGCCACCCTTGCAGCCGGCGCGACGCGCCTCGGCATTGGCGGCGTTGAGGGCTGCCCGCTGCTTGTTGATGGCATTTTCCTGGCCCGCAGCCGCGCCGGCGCTGGAACCCTGGCTGCGCTGCAGGGAGGCAAGGCGGCCTTCCAGGCGGACGCAGACACTGGACGCGGCTTCAGCCATTTCGGCGCCTGCGGCGAGAATCATCGCCGCCATCAAAACTCGGGAAAACACTCTCTCGATACTCATTGATGCGGCCCTTACTCGCGCGCGCTGCGCCTGCCTGCCCACGCTGTCCTGAGGGTAAAACGCAATAGCATGGATGGGCCGGACGGTCATCCGTCCAAGGCGGCCCGTTGCTACAAAAACAACGCCAAAAACCGTGGCCCTTGGGACCGTGATGACAGATATCACGATCTTTGGTTGGTCAATGTCATCGTCTTGTGACTAGGTGGCGCGCTGGCTGCGGGTTCGCCTGCCCATCTCCACGACGAGAGACTTTTGAAATGACAGTGCGTGCATTGGCTCCGGCGGGGGGCGACACCGGGCGTCCCTGGATGACCGAGATCCGGGCCACGACCCTGCTGTCGGTGCCGCTGATCCTCACCAATCTGGCGCAGACGGTCATCACGGCGACGGATGTCGTCATCCTTGGTTGGGTCAGCGCCAGCTATCTCGCCGCCGGTGCGCTCGCCAGCAATCTCTATTTCGCCTTGCTGATCTTCGGCATCGGCCTCGTTTCCGCCGTCTCGCCGATGGTGGCGCGCGAGCGCGGACGCAACCGCCATGCCGTTCGCGAGGTCCGCCGTACCGTGCGCCAGGGGCTCTGGGCATCGGTCATGGTCGCGGTTCCGTTCTGGGTCATACTCTGGCACACGGAGGGGATCCTTCTGTGGCTTGGCCAGGATCCTGATCTTGCAAGGCTCGCCGCCGCCAATATGCGCGGCTTGCAATGGGCGATCCTGCCCTTCCTCTGGTACGTGGTGCTGCGCTCCTTCATTGCCGCCCTGGAACGGCCGTTCTGGTCCCTGATCGTGGGCATGGGTGGCGTCGTGTTCAACGCGCTCATCGTCTGGGCGCTGGTTTTCGGCCATTTCGGCTTGCCGGCGCTCGGGATGTTCGGTGCGGGCATTGGCAGCACGCTTTCGGCAGCGTTGATGTGCCTCGGCATGGCGCTGGTTTGTGTCCGTGACAGGCAGTTTCGCCGCTATCGGATCTTCGGCCGTTTCTGGCGGGCCGATTGGCCACGTTTCGCCGCCCTGTGGCGGCTGGGCGTGCCGATGGCGGTTGCCGTCTGGATGGAAGTCACGGTCTTCAATGCCGCCGTGTTCCTGATGGGGCTAATCAGCGCCACGGCGGTGGCGGCGCATGCCATCGCTATTCAGGTGGCGTCGCTCTGCTTCATGATTCCGCTCGGTTTTTCGCAAGCCGCCACTGTGCGTGTCGGGATCGCTTATGGCGCCGGCGACCCCGAAGCCATTCGCCGCGCGGGCTGGACGCCCTTCGTCCTCGGCGTCGGCTTCATGGCCTGCACGGCCATGATGATGTTCCTGATTCCCCAGACCCTGATCGGCGTTTTCCTCGATCGAACCGATCCGGCCAACGCCGAGGTGATCGCGCTCGCGGTTTCCTTCCTCGGCATCGCAGCGCTGTTCCAGGTCTTCGATGGAGCGCAGGCGATCGCCGGCGGCATGTTGCGCGGCCTGCACGATGCGCGGGTGCCCATGATCTATGCCGCGATCGGCTTCTGGGGCGTGGGGCTCAGCCTCAGTGTCGTGCTCGGCTTCTGGGCCGGATTGCAGGGCATTGGCATCTGGATCGGACTGGCGACCGGACTTGCAGCGGTTTCGGCGCTCCTGATCGCGCGGTGGCTGCGTCGTGAGCGGCTGGAGCTTGTGCGCGGCGGGACGGCGCCCATCGTGGCGCCCATTGCGGTGCATTGATCCGGGCGCGCTATTTTCGGCAAAGGTCTCGCGGTTGCGAGGTGCCTTCCTATATTGGGCGCAGAGTTTCGCCCCGGAGAACACCATGCGCCTTGGATTTGCCCTGACCGCCGCTGCCATGACCATTGCCGCCATGCTGGTCGGCGCCGGGTCGGCGCAGGCCGCCGACGATCCCGACCTGATCTTCAAGGAATCGACGACCTTCAAATGGGTCACGCCGAACGACAAGATCGCTGTTTACGGCGTCGATGATCCGGAGGTTGCCGGTGTGGCCTGCCATTTCGCCGCCGCCGAGCGGGGCGGGGTCAGCGGCATGTTCGGCCTTGCCGAGGAAACGTCCGACGTCTCGCTTGCTTGCCGCCAGGTCGGGCCGATTTCCTTCGCAAACAAGATCTCCCAGGGCGAGGAGATGTTCCGCCAACGTCGTTCGATCTGGTTCAAGAAGATGCGGATCTCGCGCGGCTGCGATGCCAAGCGCAATGTTCTTGTCTACCTCGTCTATTCGGACAAGCTGGTCGACGGCAGCCCGAAAAATTCCATTTCCAGCGTGCCGATCATGCCGTGGGGCGATCAACCGGCCCCCCGATGCGCTGATTTCATGAAGTAGCCCGCTGTTCGGTCATCAACGGCTGGCGAAGCGATCCGCGCCGTTTTGACCAACAAGCCTTGCCGGAAGCCGCGCGAGGCTCTAACCGATGGGCAGTATTCTATTCGGAGCTTTTTCGCATGAACGCCATTGTCCGCCAGCCCGATCCCAAGAAGCTGATCCAAGGCGCGACCGGGGACTGGGAGATCGTGATCGGCCTCGAGGTCCATGCCCAGGTTCTGTCGAAGTCGAAGCTGTTCTCCGGCGCTTCGACAGAATTTGGCGGGCCGCCCAATTCCCACGTCAGCCTCGTCGACGCGGCCATGCCCGGCATGCTGCCCGTCATCAACGAGGAATGCGTCGCGCAGGCGGTTCGCACCGGCCTCGGCCTGAAGGCGCAGATCAACAATTACAGCGTGTTCGACCGGAAGAACTATTTCTATCCGGATCTGCCGCAGGGCTATCAGATCTCGCAGTTCAAGCAGCCGATCGTCGGCGAGGGCGAGATCATCATCGATCTCGACGGCGGCGAGAGCATCACTGTCGGCATCGAGCGCCTGCATCTGGAGCAGGACGCCGGCAAGTCGCTGCACGACCAGCATCCGACCATGAGCTTCGTCGACCTGAACCGCTCGGGCGTGGCGCTGATGGAAATCGTCTCGAAGCCGGACATGCGTTCGGCCGATGAGGCCAAGGCGTACCTGACCAAGCTGCGTACCATTGTGCGCTATCTCGGCACCTGCGACGGCAACATGGACGAAGGCTCGATGCGCGCCGACGTCAACGTCTCCGTCCGCCGGCCCGGCGAGCCGCTCGGTACGCGCTGCGAAATCAAGAACGTCAACTCGATCCGCTTCGTCGGCCAGGCCGTCGATTATGAAGCGCGTCGCCAGGTTGGTATTCTCGAGGACGGCGGCACGATCCAGCAGCAGACCCGCCTGTTCGACGCCAACAAGGGCGAGACGCGGTCGATGCGCTCGAAGGAAGAGGCGCATGACTATCGCTACTTCCCCGATCCCGATCTGCTGCCGCTGGAGCTGGATCAGAGCTGGGTCGAAGGCCTGCTGGCAGCCCTGCCGGAGCTTCCCGACGCGAAGAAAGCTCGCTTTATCAGCGATTTCGCACTCTCGCCCTATGACGCCAGCGTGCTGGTCCTGGAGCGCGACACGGCCGACTATTTCGAGACTGTCGCCAAGGGCCGCGACGCCAAGATCGCCGCCAACTGGGTCACGCAGGAACTCGCGGCACGGTTGAACAAGGACGGCAAGGACATCGCGTCGAGCCCGGTCTCGGCCGAGCAGCTTGGCGCCATCGTCGATCTGATCGGCGACGGGACGATCTCCGGCAAGATCGCCAAGGATCTGTTCGAGATCGTCTGGAACGAGGGCGGCGACCCGAAGGCGGTTGTCGAGGCGCGCGGCCTGAAGCAGGTCACCGACACCGGCGCGATCGAGAAGGTCGTCGACGACATCATCGCCGCCAACCCAGAAAAGGTCGAGCAGGCCAAGGCCAAGCCGACGCTCGCCGGCTGGTTCGTCGGCCAGATCATGAAGGCCTCGGGTGGCAAGGCCAACCCGCAGGTCGTCAACGATATCCTGAAGAAGAAGCTCGGTCTGGAGTAGGGCGGGCAGCTGCAGGACGACTGAATTCCGCGCTATGGTCGCCCCCGACGTTCACGGAAATGTCGAGAGGGCGATCATGACGAAGATTGTGCGGAAGACACAGGCGAGCGCCACGGGTGCGACAGCGCTGGGGGCGCTCGCGATCGGTGCGGCGGCGATTGGCGCGATCGCCATCGGCGCTATGGCGATCGGCCGCTTGCGGATACGGGAAGCCCGTATCGACAAACTGTCCGTAGGGACGCTGACGGTCGAGCATTTCGACGTCCGCGATCCGGGACGATAGGGGCTGCTTTCAGGCCAAGCGGCCTCGGCTCAAGGTGCACCGATCTTGATGCTTCGTACGGAAGCCTTGCCTTGCCGTGGTGTGAATCCCAATTATGAGGTGCGATCACCTATCGCTCGCCGATCGGTGATCGATCCAGCCCTAGCCAAAGCCAAAGGTTTCCCATGACCGTGAAGCAGACGCAGCCGATCGAGCTGCATTACTGGCCGACTCCGAACGGCAAGAAGATCACCATCATGCTGGAGGAGCTGGGCGTTCCCTACAGCCTCCACTACGTCAATATCGGCAAGGGCGACCAGTTCAAGCCAGAATTCCTCGCCATTTCGCCGAACAACAAGATGCCGGCAATCGTCGATCCGGAAGGCCCGGACGGCAAGCCGATCTCGGTGTTCGAGTCGGGCGCGATCCTGCTCTACCTCGCCCGCAAATTCGGCAAGTTCTATCCCGCAGCTGATGAGCGTGCCCGCGTTGAGGTTGAGGAATGGCTGATGTGGCAGATGGGCGGCTTTGGCCCAATGCTTGGCCAGCGCAATCATTTCTCGGTCTATGCGCCCGAGCGCATTCCCTACGCCACCAAGCGCTACCAGGACGAGACGCATCGCCTCTATGGCGTGCTCGATCGTCGTCTTGCCGACCGCGATTTCGTCGCCGGCGACTATTCGATCGCTGACATGGCAATCTTCGGCTGGGCGGCCGGATGGGAAACCCAGCAGTTTGACACGACGGAGTTTCCGAGCGTGAAGCGCTGGATCGACCGGATGAACGCGCGGCCCGGCGTCGAGCGCGGCATGGCGGTCAAGGCGCCTGTCGCCCCCGTCAGCCTGGCGGACGACAAGGAAGCACAGAAGATCCTCTTCAATCAGCGCGCTCGCTGATTCTTCAAAATGCGAATATCGGGCTCGTCATCCCTCGATCGAGGTTGGCGAGCCCGCTCTGTTTTCGTCAAAGCCGGCTTGCTGGCTGGAAAAGGACCTTTGCTTCCAAGCATATGACGAAAGGTCCGCGGTCGGTTACGATCCCTGCCGAGCGATACAGGCTTCCGGTATTCAAGTTGAAAATCGGTCCGATCAAACATACTATGATAGCGAGATTGGATCGGCATTCCCCTGCGAGTGCTGGCCGAGGCTGAGGGCAGGCATCAGGGAAGGGGCCGGGCGATGCGTGGCACCCAGGATAAGACACGACAGCTCCGGCCAACAGGCAAGGAGCGCAGCGGGAGTTTGTCCGACAAGGTCGCGGCCGAGCTCGGCCGCAGGATTGTTTCCGGTGTCTACAATCCTGGCGACACCTTGCCGACTGAGCCGAAAGTTCAGGAAGAGTTCGGCGTATCGCGGACAGCCGTGCGCGAGGCAATCCGTCTGCTTTCCGCCAAGGGGCTGACCGTATCGCGGCCAAAGATCGGTACCAAAGTACGCCCGCGCGTCGATTGGAACATGCTGGATGCCGATGTCCTGCATTGGCAGATCGATCAGCGCCCGAGCGACGAATTCATTCACTCCCTCTTCGAGATGCGCGAGATTATCGAGCCCGCGGCGGCGTCCCGGGCGGCCGAGCGCGCCACGCTTGAGGAGATCGAGCTGCTGAGCCGGGCGCTCGATGGCATCAAGAACCGCGATCGCGGCAGCGTCGAGCAGATCCGCGCCGATCTCGCCTTTCACATGACCGTCTTGGAAGCCTCGCACAATCCGATGCTTCGATCGGTCGGCGGCTTGATCGAGTCGGGGTTGATCATCAGCTTTTCGCTCGGCTGGCGGACTGTCATGGGCGACGACGCCGTGCTTCAGCATCGCGACGTCTACGAGGCTATTCGCGACCGCAATTCGGAAGAGGCGTTCCTCGCGATGCGCAGGCTGCTGCGCAATGCGAAGGGCAACGTGTTCGATTCTATTTGGGTGGGCCGCAACGCGGGCGCCGCCGGCGAGATCCGCGTCGGATAGACCTTTCATACCAGCATCACGGAACAGGCCGCAGGCTCACGCGAAGACGGCCGCTTGGGACAACAGGAGAGAAACGATGAGACTGATGCAGATCAAGACCGAGAACGGCGCGCGCGCTGTCGTCGCCACGGTGCCGAACGGCGCCGGCGAGCGGTCCTATATCGTGCCGGGCTATGCCACCGTCTATGCGCTGGCGCAGGCCGCCATCGCCGCTAAGTCTGGCATCGAATCCATCGTCGAGGCAGCTTCCGTCGGCGTCACCGAGGAAGTCGACCGCGCGGCGCTGCTGGCATCCGGCCACGTGCTGACGCCGATCGACCATGAGGATCCGGCGCATCTGCTGATCACGGGTACCGGCCTGACGCATCTCGGCTCCGCCTCGGCTCGCGATGCGATGCACAAGACGCCGGACGAGGAAGAAGTCCTCACCGACTCGATGAAGATGTTCCGCATGGGTCTCGAGAACGGCAAGCCGGCGGTTGGCCAGCATGGCGTCCAGCCGGAGTGGTTCTACAAGGGCGATGGCGCGCTGCTCGTCGGTCCCGGCCAGCCGCTGACCGCTCCGTCCTTCGCGCAGGACGGCGGCGAGGAGCCGGAAGTCGCCGGCATCTACATTGTCGGCGACAATGGCCAGCCCTACCGGATCGGCTTCGCCATGGCGAACGAGTTCTCCGACCACATCATGGAGCGGGTGAACTACCTCTACCTCGCCCATTCGAAGCTGCGTCCTTGCTCGCTTGGCCCGGAACTGCTGGTCGGCGCGCTGCCGGACGACGTTCGCGGCCGTTCGCGCATCCTGCGCGACGACAAGGTGATCTTCGATGAGCCCTTCCTGTCGGGCGAGGCGAACATGTCGCACACGCTTGCCAATCTTGAATATCACCACTTCAAGTACGACTTCTTCCGTCGTCCCGGCCAGGTGCATGTCCACACCTATGGCACCGCTACGCTGAGCGTGGCCTTCGGAATCAAGACGGAAGCCGGCGACGTTTTCGACATCCAGTCCGACACGTTCGGCCTGCCACTGACGAACCCGCTCGCCTTTGCTCCCGAGGAGAAGGTGTCTGTCACCCAGCTTTGAGGCTTGGCCATTGGGGGGCTTGAGGGTTACAAGGGAGTAACTCCGAGCCTTCCTCCAAAGCTCCCCATCGCCCGGCCTTGTCCGGGCGAATCCGTTTCACGACGTTCAAGGATGATCTGATGAGCGAACTCCACAAGAATTACATTGGCGGCGAGTGGGTTGGCGGCGACGCACGTCCCAACATCAACCCGTCCAACACGAACGAAGTGGTCGGCGAATACGCGCAGGGTACCGCTGCGGACGCCAAGGCTGCCATCGATGCGGCTACCGATGCGTTCAAGACCTGGTCGCTCTCGGGTATCCAGCAGCGCCACGACATCCTGAAGGCGACTGGCGACGAGATCCTTGCCCGCAAGGAAGAGATCGGCCGCCTGCTGGCTCGCGAGGAGGGCAAGACCCTTCCCGAGGCTATCGGCGAGACCGCCCGCGCTGCGCAGATCTTCCACTTCTTCGCTGGCGAAACCCTGCGCATGGCCGGCGAGATCCTGCCGAGCGTTCGTCCGGGCATCGAAGTCACCGTCACCCGCGAGCCGGTCGGCGTCGTCGGCCTGATCACGCCGTGGAACTTCCCGATCGCGATTCCGGCCTGGAAGCTGGCTCCGGCCATCGCTTACGGCAACACCGTCGTGCTGAAGCCTGCCGACCTGGTTCCGGGCTGCGCCTGGACCATCGTCGACATCCTGGTTCGCAACGGCCTGCCCAAGGGCGTGGTCAACCTGGTCATGGGCCGCGGTTCGGTCGTCGGCCAGGTGATCCTCGAGTCGCCGAAGGTCAACGCCGTTTCGTTCACCGGCTCGGTCGGCACCGGCAAGAAGGTCGCCGAAGCCTCGATCCAGGTGATGCGCAAGTTCCAGCTCGAGATGGGCGGCAAGAACCCGACCATCGTCCTGGACGACGCGGACCTCAAGGTTGCCGTCGAAACCACGGCAAACAGCGCTTTCTTCTCGACCGGCCAGCGTTGCACGGCTTCGTCGCGCCTGATCGTCACCGAGCAGATCCACGACAAGTTCGTCGAGGCGCTGGCAGCCCGCATCAAGGATCTCGTCGTCGACGACTCGATCAAGCAGGGCACGCATATCGGCCCGGTCGTTGACCAGAGCCAGCTCGATCAGGACCTGAAGTACATCCAGATCGCCAAGGATGAGGGCGGTACGCTCGTCGTCGGCGGCGATCGCATCGAGCGCGAGAACCCCGGCTTCTTCCTGCAGCCGGCGCTGTTCACCGGCACGACGCCGGACATGCGCATCAACAAGGAAGAAGTCTTCGGCCCGGTCGCCAGCGTGATCAAGGTCAAGGACTACGAGGAAGCTCTGGCTGTCGCCAACGACACGCCGTTCGGCCTTGCCTCCGGCATCGTCACGACCAGCCTGAAGCATGCCAGCCACTTCCGCCGCAATGCCGAGGCCGGCATGGTGATGGTCAACCTGCCGACGGCAGGCGTCGACTACCACGTGCCGTTCGGTGGCCGGAAGGCTTCGAGCTACGGCCCGCGCGAGCAGGGCAAGTACGCCGCCGAGTTCTTCACGACGGTCAAGACGTCCTACACGCAGCCGTAATCGGCTGTCGCCAATGACTTCGGAACGGGCGCCTTCGGGCGCCCGTTTTCGTTTCGGAGAGGGGTTTACGCGTTAGCGGGCCGTTAGCGCACCGTTACCCGGAACAGCAATGAATGCCGACTGGGCTACCGTCATTTGACATGCAGGTATTTACCTGCATATTCTGTTCTTCCAGATGAGTGAGATCGATGCAGGCCGACGATGTTTTCAAAGCACTGGGCGACCCGACCCGCAGGAGGCTGCTTGACCTTCTTTGCGAACAGAACGGGCAGACGCTCGGCCAGCTTTGCGAGCACCTCGACATGACCCGGCAATCCGCCACCCAGCACCTTGGAATTCTGGAAGCGGCCAATCTGGTGAGCACGGTTCGGCGCGGCCGGGAGAAGCTGCACTTCATCAATCCGGTGCCGCTGCACGAGGTCTACGAGCGATGGGTGCGCAAGTTCGAGAGGCAGCGGCTCAGCCTGCTGCATGATCTGAAGAAAGAACTCGAGGGAGAGTGACATGGCCAGACAGACGACGAGCTTCGTGTATGTGACCTATATTGTCTCGACGCCGGAAAAGGTGTTCGAGGCGATCATCAAACCGGAAATCGCTAGACGCTACTGGGGCCACGAGAACGTCTCGGACTGGAAGCCCGGTTCGGACTGGCAGCATGTCCGCGCCAATGACGAGCGCAGGGTCGATCTGGTCGGCAAGGTCCTCGAGATCTCGCCGCCGACCCGCCTCGTGATCAGCTGGGCGGATCCGGCTCGGGCCGCCGATCCGGCAAGCTACAGCCGGGTGACCTTCGCGATCGAGGAATATGAGGACATGGTTCGGCTGACCGTCAGCCATGACGAACTCGAAGCCGGCAGTGGCATGGAGAAGGGCATCACGCAGGGCTGGCCTGTCGTCCTTTCCAGCCTGAAGTCCTTCCTGGAAACCGGCCGCGCGATTGACGTTTTCGCCAAGCCGAAAGCGGCCTGATCCCTCGCATTGGAGCGTGATGATGACGACGTCTTATACGGGCGGGTGCGCGTGCGGCGCGATCCGCTATGAAACCAGCAGCGAACCGATTGTCGAGCTGCACTGCCAGTGCCGCCACTGCCAGCAGCGCAGCGGCACGGGACACAGCTCCTACCTGACGTTCGGCCAGCGCTCCGAAATGACGATCACCGGCGAGGCGAGCGAGTGGCAGGTCGCCGGCGACAGCGGCAATCTGAAGGTCCATGCCTTCTGCCCGACCTGCGGGACGCCGGTCTATTTGACCTTCGTCGCCATGCCGGATCTGATCGCGGTCCATGCGGCAAGCCTCGACGAGCCGGCGCGGTTCCATCCGCAGATCGTCACCTACGGCGCCCGCGCCCAACCCTGGGACAGGCTGGACCCCGCGCTGCCGCGGTTCGAAGGAATGCCGAGCGGGTAGGGCGGGTTGCTCATTCTTGCGGCTAAGCAAGACCCTCACCCCAACCCTCTCCCGCAAGCGGGAGAGGGGGATCGGCTACGGTTGTGGCAGCACGGCACCAAGCCCCCACGCTGCCGTTGCCAAACCTCGACCATCATCCTGAGGCGCCCGGCAAAGCCGGGCCTCGAAGGAGGGTTCAGGCAAGGCTCTACCGTGCCTGCCATAAAATCGGAGGGCTCCGCTGGAGCCTCCTTCGAGGCTTCGCTGCGCGAAGCACCTCAGGATGATGGCGGTGCAGGGGGATAGGCTGGAACGCTCAGATGTTTGGGCGAAGGCCCCGGAGGCTTTGGGCAGTCGCTCGCCCGCCGCCTCACGGCAGGCCAGCACCGCGCATCCATTGGTCTCGGTCCTAGATCGCCGGGCGATCCAGCACCAGGATGTCTTCCCGCGTAAAGTTGACCGTCACCGGCTGGCCGCGCTCCGGCGGGGCGCTGTGCGGGCGGTTGAAAGTGTCGAGCGAGACGATGTTGGAGCCGAAGCGGACGCGGATGCGGACGACCGAGCCGAGGAAATGCACCTCGTCGATGGTGCCGTTCAGATTGTTGCTGCCGCCATTGGCATGGCCGATCGACAGCGCCTCCGGGCGAAGCGCGAGGGAGAGCGTGTCGCCGGTGCTGGCACCGCCGAGTTCTCGCGCCGTGAAGATCTCCTGGTCGTCGATGCCGAGCCGGCCCGAGGTCGAATCCAGCACCTGGCCGTTCAGGATGTTGAGCGTGCCGACGAAGGACGCGACGAAGCGGGTGGTTGGATAATTGTAGATCTCGAAGGGCGTGCCCAGCTGCTCGATCCGGCCGTCATTCATGACGCAGATCCGGTCCGACATGGAGAGCGCTTCCTCCTGGTCGTGAGTGACGTAGATTGTCGTGATGCCGAGCGCGCGCTGCACCGCGCGGATTTCCTCGCGCAGCGAGATGCGGATCTTGGCGTCGAGGGCGGAGAGCGGCTCGTCCAGCAGCAGGATCTTCGGCTGGATGGCGAGTGCACGCGCCAGCGCCACGCGCTGCTGCTGGCCGCCGGAGAGCTGGTAGGGATAGCGGGCGCCGACGTCCGGCAGCTTGATCAGCTCCAGCATCTCCTTGACCCGCTTCGTGATCTCGGCCGATGACTTCTTCGCTACCTTGAGGCCGAAGGCGATGTTGTCGGCGACGGTCATGTTCGGGAACAGCGCATAGGCCTGGAACACCATGCCGATATTGCGCTGGTTGGGGCGCAGATCGGTGACGTCCTTGCCGTCGATCTTGATCGTGCCGCTGGTCGGCGTCTCGAAGCCGGCGATCATGCGCAGCGTCGTCGTCTTGCCACAGCCGCTCGGCCCCAGGAACGAGATGAACTCGCCCCGCTCGACGGCCAGATCGATGCCATGGATCGTCGTCTGGTTGCCAAAAGTCTTGGTCAGGCTTTCGAGCGTCAGGAATGCCATGCTTGGTTGTCCCAATTTCAGCGGCGCGCCGCGTTCTGGCGTCCGCCGCCGAAAAGCTGGATCAGGCCCATGCAGGCCCAGGTGATGATGAAGGCGATGATGGCAAGCGCTGCCGGCTCATAAGCGCGGTTGGCGCCGATCAGCTGCAGATAGGGGCCGAAAGCCGGCCGGTTCAGAAGGCTGGCCATGGTGAATTCGCCGATGACGATCGCAAAGGTCAGGAACGCGCCCGAGAGGACTGCGACCCGGACGTTCGGCAGGATCACCTGGAACAAAATGCGCGGCCAGGAGCTGCCGAGGCTCTGGGCGGCCTCCGTCAGCGTGCGGACATCAATGGCGCGTAAACCCGTATCCACCGCCCGGTACATGTAGGGCAGGGCGAGCGTGACATAGGCGCAGGTCAGCAGGAAGTCGGTGCCGCGCACGGAATTGGTCAGCGGGATCCAGGATGAGGAATTGTACATCCTGAGATAGCCGAACACGAGCACGATGGCCGGGATGACCAGCGGAAGCAGCGTGATGAACTCGACCAGCGGACGCAGGCGCGGCAGCTTCAATTGCACGACATAGGCGGTCGGCACCACCAGCAGCACGCCGAAGATGATGGCGGCGACCGCGATCAGCGCCGAATAGGTGAAGCTCGCCTGGAAGTTCGGATCGCCGAGCACGATGCGATACGCTTCGAAGGAATATTCGCCCCGCTTCATGCGCAGCGAGAATTCGAAGGTCGCGATCAGCGGCACGAGAAAATAGATCATGCCGACAATGATCGCGATCCAGGGACCGATACGGGCGCGCATTATCGTACCCACCTCTCGCTACGCGATCGGAGCCAGATATAGGCGCCGTTCGACAGGCCGGTAATCAGGATCATGCCGAGCGCCAGCGCATAGCCCAGATGCGGGTCATGCAGCACGTCGCCACGGATCTGCGCGAACAGCAGGATGGTGATGATGTTGAGCGACGAGCCGGTCAGCGCATAGGCCGTGGCGATGGCGCCGAAGGCATTGGCGAACAGCAGCAGGAACGAGCCAAGCAGGCTCGGCCACAGGATCGGGAAGGCGATCATCCGCCAGTATTGCCAGGTCGAGGCGCCAAGGATGGCCGAGGCCTCGCGCCATTCGCGCTTCAACCCATCGATCGCCGGCGTCATGATCAGGATCATCAGCGGGATCTGGAAATACAGATAGGTGATGGTGAGGCCTGCAAAGCTCAGCAGGTTGAAGCCATAGCGATAGATGTTGATGCCGAAAATGCTGGTGATCAGCGCCGTCACCAGGCCCGAGCGCCCCAGCGTCGCCAGAAAGGCGAACGCGAGCGGCACACCGGCAAAATTCGAGGCGACGCCGGAAAAGGTCATCATCGTCGGCCGGATCCAGCGCGGCAGATTGCCGAGCACGACCGCATAGGCGAGCAGGAAGCCGAGCAGGGCGCCGCCAAAGGCGGAGGCCGCGCTGATCGCAATGCTCAGCCGATAGGCCTTGATGATGGTGGGCTGGTTCAGATTGGCGATGTTCTGCAGCGTGAAGCTGCCATCCGGCGTCTGGAACGCGCCGATGATCAGATAGCCCGCCGGCAGGATCAGGAACATCAGCGCGAAGATCATGAAAGGCACGACGCCGAGCCAGGTCAGCGGCAAGGCGCGCGGCTTTGAAGGGGCGATCTCGACTGTCGTTTGAGCCATAAGCTACCTGTGGTGACCGCTGTTCCAGAGTGCAGGATGCTGGCGCACCCAACAAGAGGCAAGGGCAGGGCAGAAATAAAGCCGGCTGGCCAAGCCTGCGGACATAGCCGGCAAAGGGATTAAAAAAGAGCCTGGTCAAGACCAGGCTCTTCCGACTCGCGTCAGCCCGGTTGGGCCGTGGTCTTGCGATTACTTGGCGACTTCCGCGCCGACAACCGAATCCCACTGCTTGCTGATCACTTCCTTCGAAGCATTCTGCTGCTCGACGGTCGGGAACACCGCCTTGGCATAGGATTCAGCCGGCGGCAGCTTGGCGAGCAGATCGGCCGGGATCTTGCCGTTCTTGGCGAGATCGTCGAAGCGGATCGGGTGGCAATAGCCCTTCAGCCAACCGAGCTGGCCTTCGTCGGAATAGAGATATTCCATCCACAGCTTGGCGGCGTTCGGATGCGGCGCGAAGGCGCTGATCGCCTGGACATAGACGCCGGCGACGACGCCCGTCTTCGGCACGACGACTTCGGCGGCCGGGTTGCCCTTGAGAATATCGCGCCAGCTGAGGGCGTTATAGTCCCAGGCGATGATGACCGGGGTCGAGCCCTGGGCCAGCGACGCCGACTTGCCGATGACGGGGACGAAATTGCCCTTCTTGTTCAGCTCGGCGAAGAACTTGAGGCCTTCTTCGCCCGCCTTGGCAATGTCGCCCTTCGAGCCGGAAAGGCCGGCGGCGAATACGCCCTGGATCGCCTGGTTGGCAACGCGCGGGTCGCCGGCCAGCGCCACCGAATTGGCGAGATCGTCGGAGAGCAGGTCCGACCAATCCTGGGGCACATTCTTGACGATGTCGGTGTTCACCAGGAACGACAGCACGCCGTAATAGTCGCCGTACCAATAGCCATCGGCATCCTTGGCGGCGTCCGGGATCGTGTCCCAGGTCGCGACCTTGTAGGGCTGCAGCAGGCCTTCGGCCTTGGCCGACGGGCCGAAGGAGAGGCCGACGTCGATCACGTCGGGAGCCTGCGGGCCGGTATTGCCCTTGTTGGCCTTGATCGCCTCGATCTCGTCGCCCGAGCCGGCGTCCGGATTGAGTTCGTTGACGGCGATGCCGTACTTCGCCTTGAAGCCTTCGATCAGGGCGCCATAGCCGCACCAGTCATGCGGCAGCGCGATGGTGGTGAGCTGGCCTTCCTTCTTGGCGGCCGCGATCAGTTCGTCCATGCTCTGGCCGAAGGCCACGCCGGTCGTCGCGCAGATGGCGAGCGCGGATACCGACATCCGCATCCAGTTCGTCTTCATGCTTCTTCTCCCTCGGCGAAGTTTCGCCCAGTTGCCCCGGCGCGGCCCCCTGGCCGGCCTGATGATAAGCCGTCTACTTTCAACGCTAGCACGCATTCTTGAAGCTTGGATGTCGCTCGGAGTCGAGGCGCCACTTGGCTTTTCGCCTGTTTTGCAAAGGTTTGGCGCGATTCGAGCGAATTCGAATGCATGAGTTCCCCTGTGGCCGCGGTCGCAGGGCGGGCCCCGGCCAAGCCAAGCTTAGCGCAGCCGCCTGAAACTGGTAAGCCGCCTCGTGCAGCGTCCCGGTGATGCAACCCGAGCGTCGCATTCGGCGTCACGGACCCATTCCGAATCAGGTGGTTGAAGCGGGCGGCGCAAATGGCGATCCTGAGGCCAGGATGTGGACGGACGTCCGCATGACGCGCGCCTTGAACCGATGGAGCCAAGCGATGCCGAGCCCGACGATCGCCGACCTGTTCGCCGACACCCTTCACCTTGCCGGGGTTGAACGGATCTACGGTGTCGTCGGCGACAGCCTGAACGGCATCACCGACAGCCTGCGGCGGCGCGGCAAGATCGAATGGGTGCATATGCGCAATGAGGAAGCCGCCGCCTTCGCCGCCGGGGCCGAAGCGCAATTGACCGGCAAGCTTGCCGTCTGCGCCGGCTCCTGTGGTCCCGGCAACCTGCACCTGATCAACGGCCTCTATGATTGCAATCGCACGCGGGTTCCGGTGCTTGCCATTGCCGCGCAGATCCCGAGCGCCGAGATCGGCTCCAACTATTTCCAGGAGACCCGGCCGGAGGCGCTGTTCCGGGAATGCAGCGTCTATTGCGAGACGATTTCCGCGCCCGACCAGATGCCGCGCACGCTGGATACCGCCATTCGCGCGGCGGTCGGGCATCGCGGCGTCTCGGTGGTGGCGATCCCCGGCGATGTCGCGCTGCAGGCGGCCGGCGGGCAACTGGCGCGGTCCAGCGTGGCGCTGCTGCCGCTGCCGGCCTCGATCGTTCCCGACGCCGAAAGCCTGAAGAAGCTCGCCTCCATGCTCAATGCGGCGGGCAAGGTCACGATCCTCGCCGGGCGAGGCTGCCGGGGCGCGCATTCGCAGCTGGTCCGGCTGGCCGAGATGCTGAAGGCGCCGATCGTGCATGCGCTCGGCGGCAAGGAAGTCGTCGAATACGACAATCCCTATGATGTCGGCATGACCGGCCTGATCGGCTTCTCCTCCGGCTACGACGCCATGATGGGCTGCGACATGCTGCTGATGCTCGGCACCGATTTCCCCTACCGCCAGTTCTATCCGGCCAAGGCGAAGGTCGCGCAGATCGATCTTCGGCCGGAAAATCTGGGCCGTCGTACCGCCATCGACATCGGCCTGGTCGGCGATGTGGCGATGACGCTCGACACGCTGCTGCCGCTGCTTTCCGCCGATCGCAACGGCGATTTCCTGAAGGCGGCGCGCGAGGATTATGCCGAGGCGCGCAAGAAGCTCGACGATCTCAGCACCGGCGAGCCGGGCAGCGGCATCCTGCATCCCCAGCATGTCGCCCGCGTCGTCAGCGAACTCGCCAGCGAGGACGCGGTGTTCGCCTGCGATGTCGGCACACCCACCGTCTGGGCGGCGCGCTATCTGCGGATGAATGGCAGGCGGCGGCTGATCGGTTCGTTCAACCACGGCTCGATGGCCAATGCGCTGCCGCAGGCGATCGGCGCGCAAGCTGCCTTTCCCGGACGCCAGGTCGTGACCCTGTCCGGCGATGGCGGGCTGGCGATGCTGATGGGCGAACTGCTCAGCCTGCGGCAGCTCAAGCTGCCGGTGAAGGTGATCATCATCAACAACGGCACGCTCGGTTTTGTCGAGATGGAGATGAAGGCCGCCGGCTTCATCGACACCGGCGTCGCGCTCGACAATCCCGACTTCGCCGCGATGGCGCGCGCCATCGGCCTGCACGGCGTCCGCGTCACCGATCCGGGCGAGCTGGAAAACGGTGTACGCGACGTGCTGGCGCATCCGGGCCCGGCCGTGCTGGACGCGGTCACGGCGCGGACGGAACTCTCCATGCCGCCGAAGATCACGCTTGAGCAGATGAAGGGCTTCACCCTCTACATGGCGAAGGCGGTCATCAGCGGTCGCGGCGACGAGATTCTGGAGCTGGGCAAGACGAATGCGGGTCTGTTTCGCGGGCTGTTCTGACGGGCCGTTCCAGGGAGAAGGGGCGGGGAGGCTGGCGGCGGCGGCGTGGTGAGGCGGAGGCGATGCAAGGTCCTGCCACGAAGTGGGTTGTGGATTTCCGGTGGGGCTGTGGATTGCCGGAACAGGGCGCTTGACCGAGCCGGCGAAACCGCCTATCTCCACACCCACGGCGCGGCCAGTTGGAAACGTCTCCCGGGCGGATCGAAAGATCGGCAAGAATGGTGAGAGAGATCAACGGCTTAGTTGGGGAATAGTTTAACGGTAGAACGACGGACTCTGACTCCGTTAGTCTTGGTTCGAATCCAGGTTCCCCAGCCACTCCGCTTTTAGCAGCTAAATCAAGCACTTAACTTTCCGCGTTAGCAGGGCTCATTAGCACCTTTTGTTAGCTCGCGGAGCTGTGGAAAACCACGTCAGCAACAAGGGGCGTCTTAGTGAGTGGCGCGGTTTTCCGCGCGCTTCCGCGTCAGGCTTGCCTGCCGGCTTCTGTTTCACCCGCTAGCAAAGAAATTCGCTAATGGTGCCGCCCAGGCAGGTTTTCGGTGCCCCCGCCATGATCGATGTCTCCTTGAGGCTACGCGCTGGGCGGGCATAGCCACCGTGGCTGGGTGGAAGATGCGAAACTGCTGGATTTGCGACCCTGATCGAGGCAGTCGAGCGCTTCCGTATGGAGCCGTCGACCGAGGAAGACCTTGATGAGGCTTGGGTGATCCCCGCGGCGGAGAGCGCGCATCGTATCCTCCCGCCCCAGCTGGAACCTAGAAACCGTAGAATTCCGCCATTTATAAGCGTGTCAATCGTAGAAATCGATCGTTGCTACGGGCGCGGTGTCCCTTCGCCTCCCCCTTCTGTTGACGAAGGGGTTGGTCCAGTCGAGTTGGCCAAAGCCTTAGCTTGAGGATATGCTTTGGGCGCGAGTCAGAGTAGGGTCATCGTCGGTATCGTGTGTCCACTGCCCGAACTCCAAGTGAAATGGCCGTCGCCGGGCAGACGTTCGAATGTGGAGTTCGGATAGAGCTCCAGCCTCGTGCTGATAGCGAGCCCGACCAGCGCATCCTTGGGCCGGTCGATGCCGCCTTCTGGGCGGCTTAATGTTCGCCGTGGGCACCTGTGTTTCTCCGGTGTGTCGCCGGACTTAGTGTTCCTGTGAGGTTCTCAAGGAAGGCTCTCTCCACGGGCAGTGAGGTGGCAATCAAGTGCGCTCGCCCGAGCTCTCCCTGGCAGTGAGTCAGCTCGGCGTCGAGATGTCAGTCTACGCCGTTGTCGGACGGGCTGTTTGCCTGGCCAGTTGTTGGGATCTGGAGCGCACAACTTCAGTATCTCTGTGCGACATATTGATTGCCGAGTCAGGGGGCTTGCTGGCAGGTGTTTAGGTTGTCGCTGCGCTAGCCTAGTGGAGCCTTCGCCAAGCCCGCCCTCAGCCGCCGCAGTCGATTTCAGAAGGACGGATGATATTCGGGGCTGCGTGTGACGAGCGTGCGTTCAAGAGGTGATATTCTCAGCACGGCCGCGGCGCTGAATCCACTCTGACGGCTAGGTGTCCTTGTCGCCGATTTCGAGTTCCGTGCCGTCTGAACCAAGCCAGGTTGCAAGACAATCTGCCGCCGCTGTCAAACGGTCGTTCGAGCGTAGGGCACACTCCCATACGGTTGCCACGCGCCATCCGGAGTGGATCAGCGCTTCGTGTACGCGGGCGTCCCGCGCGATATTTGCTTCAAACTTGGACTGCCAGAAATCGGTGCGCGACGCCGGCGTCGTGGCGTAGCGGCATCCCGCATGGCGATGCCAGAAGCATCCGTGCACAAAGACCGCCGCGCTGAACTTCGACAAGACGAGGTCTGGCCGTCCTGGGACGTTCTTGGCATGCAGTCGATAGCGGAAGCCTCGCGCATGTAGTGCCCGACGGAGCGCCAGTTCGGGTTTCGTGTCCCGCCCCTTGATCCCTGCCATCATTCGGGAACGGGTCTGCTTGTCGACGATATCCGTCATGAGCATCCTGGTCTTCACTACCGAACCTAGTGTACACGGTCTGTGTGAAATGCGTCAGGAGCCTGATTTGCCATCTACGTTTGGCGTCGTCGATCTTTTTGCCGGTCCAGGCGGGCTGGGCGAAGGCTTTGCCTCCCTCGCCGAGGAAGGGCATTCGCCGTTCCGGATCGGCATTTCGGTCGAGAAGGAGGCATCGGCACATCGGACACTGACGCTGCGCGCATTTCTGCGGGAGTATCGGGCGCGCCACCATATCTTGCCGGAGCAATTCATCAATTTCCACGCAGGGCTGATCCCCGAGCCGGATTGGGTTGCGGTCGATGCTGAAGCCTGGCAGGGGGCTATCAACGAGGCGCACTGCTTGGAACTCGGGACTGACGCCGCAGCCGAGGCGATCGACTCTTCAATCGCGCAACTGCGCCGCGACTTTGACGACACGATTCTGATTGGCGGGCCGCCGTGTCAGGCGTATTCGCTCGTCGGCCGGGCGAGGTCGAAAGGAAAGATCGGCTACGTTCCGGAAGAAGACGAACGGCACTACCTCTTTCGCGAGTATATCCGCGTTCTTGACCGGCTTCGGCCCGCTGCCTTCGTGATGGAGAACGTCAAGGGGATACTCTCTTCGACAGTGGAGAGTCGGCTTGTCTTCGAGATGCTGCTGGAAGATCTGTCCTCGCTTGGCTCCGGTCACGGCCATATGTACGAACTACGGGCAATCCGGGTCGAGAATGGAAGGGCCAGCCTCGCAGAAGCGCAGCAGCCATCGGACTTCATCGTGCGGGCCGAGGAGTTCGGCGTCCCTCAGCGCCGACACAGGGTGATCATCGTGGGCATCAGGTCGGACCTTGCGTCGGCTGCAGCAGGCACAAGCATCGCCGTTTCGGCAGCCATGCGCACGGTGGATGAAGTGATTGGGGGACTTCCAGCTCTTCGCAGTGGTTTGAGCCGAGGCAACGACAGCGCAGAGAATTGGCGTAGCGCAGTCGTGGATGCAGCGAGCCAACTTGCTGAGATTTATCGTGGAACGAACGATGAGAAGCTTCGCGAAGCGTTTGGGGATATCGCTCGACGTTGGCAAGAAGTCCTGCCTTGTGAACGAGCGTCATCTGCACTGCCGGTTGGCTACGGCTCCGCGAATGACGATCTGAGTCGGTGGATCGATCGCCCCGAACTTCGTGCCATCGCGCAGAATGAAACCCGCGGACACATGGCGTCAGACCTCGGGCGCTACATGTTTGCGGCGGTGTTCGGGAAGGTGCGTGGCTACAGTCCGAAGGCCACTGATTATCCGTTGGCATTGAGCCCCGATCATCGCAACTGGCACAGCGGGATCTTCGCCGACCGATTTCGCGTCCAGTTGGCCCACGCGCCCTCGACGACCGTGACGAGCCACATCTCGAAGGACGGTCATTATTTTATCCATCCCGATCCGGTTCAGTGTCGCAGCCTGACCGTGCGTGAAGCCGCAAGGCTACAGACCTTCCCGGACGACTATTTTTTCCTCGGCAATCGTACCCAGCAGTACGTCCAAGTTGGCAACGCCGTGCCTCCGTTTCTCGCTAGGCAAATTGCGCGTCTGGTCTGGTTGTCACTGACCCGCGCCGGCCGCTAGCGGACAACATTCGATGATCTCAGCCGCCCTTCTATCCTGCCGCTGCCGGCCTGACAGATAGGCGAGGCTGTCGCCACTCCGCATTCTTGACTGCGGACACGAATTCGATCCAGGGTGGAGATAAGGCTCGCCCGGGGGGGGAGGGCGCAGAAGTGTTGCTTCCCGCTATGCTCTTGCTGTGCGGGAGGTGATGGGGCAGCGGGAATTGAAATTCTTAACAAATCCACCGGACGCCGCGTCCCTGATGACATCGGCTCGGAGTTTCGGCAATTACGATCTATCGAGTGCGCTCGCAGATTTGATCGACAATTCGATCACGGCGAAAGCCCGTACCGTACGTGTCTATTGTCTCTACTCGAATGTGGACCCCATCGTCCGCATTGTCGATGACGGGCACGGCATGGCTGCCACCGAACTCGAAGTAGCGATGCGACCCGCCTCGACCAATCCACTTTCACAACGCTCCCCTGATGATCTCGGCCGTTTCGGTTGGGGAATGAAGTCGGCCTCCTTCTCGCAGTGCAAGAAGCTGACGGTTATCACGCGAAGGAACGGCAAGCTGTCTGCGGCGATTTGGGACCTCGATGATATCGACAAGTGGAAGATGGGCATCCTTTCAGGTCGCGAGATCGAGAAGCTCATTGATCCTCACCTTCAGGATCGCGATGGAACGCAGATAATCTGGAACAAGTGCGACAGGCTGTCCGAAGAGGGGTCCCTCACGGAGCAAGATTTCAACCGGCTGATCGTTCAAGCGCGAAACCAGCTGTCTCTCACCTTCCATCGCTTCCTCTCCGGTGAGGTTCGCGGGCGTCGACTATCCATCTTCGTCAACGGCACGCCGATCGAGCCCTATGACCCTTTCTACGCCAGTAACCTTGCTACTCAAATGCTCGGCAGCGAGGAAATCCGTCAGGGAAAGTCCGCCCGAATCCGCATTCGGCCGTACATCCTTCCGCATTACTCGAAACTTGCTCTTGCGGACTATGACCGCCTATCCGGTGTCGAGGGGTTGCTCCGCAACCAAGGCTTCTACGTCTATCGACAGCATCGTCTTATTATAAAGGGGACTTGGTTCGGCCTCGTCAAGCATGGCGAGCTTTCGCAGCTCGTTCGCATCGCCATTGATGTGCCGAACAGCCTAGATTCGATGTGGAAGGTCTCAGTCGACAAGTCCGATGCTCAACTTCCTGCGGCCCTTCGCTATCGTCTTCAGCAGATCGTAGGATCAATCCGCGGTAAGTCAGCAAAGGTTATCCGCTCAAAAGGCGCGAAAGTGGCAACGGGTTGCAAGATTTCGGTCTGGAACCGCCATGTCCGCGATGGCGAAATCCGCTATCTCATCAATCGACATCATCCCGTGATCAAAACGCTCCTCGATACCGAAAAGCCTTCGCTATCGCTAATGCAGGCCGCGCTACAGACGATCGAGCAGTCGATGCCGGTTCACAACCTCGGGCAGGATCTTGGAGCCGACGCCTCCAAGGTGAACCAGATCAGTTCGGATCCCAGGACGATCATCGAGCAACTCGAGATCGCGTTGCCGCCGATGCTGCTCGAGGCGGGCGGCCTGATGGACAAGCTCACTAAGGAACTGCGCCGAACCGAGCCTTTCGCGCAGAGCTGGGCTCTCGTCGAAAGCCACCTCCAAGCAAAGGGCTGGATCAATTGAGAAATCTCGATGCCGAACGGGCTTATCTGCGGCTGAAGATCGCTGGCAGATTCCAGCTGGAGATGTCTGTCGGGGCTGCGATTCCAAAGGAAGCCATTGCGGAGGAAGTCGAGGGTTCGCCGTTTCTCCTGGCGCCCGACGAACGCGACACTCTCGTTCGTGAGCTTGAGGAAAGCTTCACGACAACCCAGAAGCGCGGAGCTGCTGTTCGCGCCGAATACAAGCCATGGCTGAACAAGCGTCGCCAAGACGTCGACTGGTATTACTGGGACCGCCTACGGCGCTACTACATGGAAGGCAACCGTCTTCCCCCGCAGGTAGTAGCCACTCTCGATACCGTTACAGACGAGATCCTCGACTACTGCGGTAATCCTGTAGCAGAAGGCGAGTGGAAGCGTCGAGGAATGGTCATGGGTCACGTGCAGTCTGGCAAGACCACCAACTATTCGGCGCTGATCTGCAAGGCTGCAGATGCCGGTTACAAGGTCATAATCCTGCTCGCCGGCATCACCAATTCGCTTCGGTCCCAGACGCAAGAGCGCATCGACGACACGTTCATCGGCCGAAAATCGGTCTTCAATGCGGCCGTGATCGAAGGTCTGCCGCTTCAGAACTATGCGACGAAGAAGCGTACGCCAGCCTATGGCACCTCCCGCGACCGCGATTTTACCGAGGATGCAGCCGGAGTCTTCTTCAGCTTAGAGGCCCACAATGAACCCATAATATTCGTGACCAAGAAAAACAGCCGAACACTCGAGACGCTGTTTGACTGGCTGGAAACGCAGCAAGGTGGCGGCCGGATGAGCTACCCGATGCTCCTCATCGACGACGAGGCGGACAATGCCTCGATCAATACGAGCAAAGACCCCAAAAAGACCACGGTAATCAACGGCTACATCCGTAAGATACTTCATAAATTCTATAGATCTACATATATTGGCTATACAGCTACTCCCTTCGCCAATATTTTCATCGACCCCGATAACGAAAGCGAGATGCTCGGAGATGATCTGTTTCCGAGGCATTTCATTAAGGCCCTCGATCCTCCATCGAATTATGTAGGGGCGAGCAAGATCTTCGCTCCTAAAGGTGATCTTCGAGCCACTACTGTTCGGAACATCGGCGACTATCAGAATACGTTGCCGCTTGCTCACAAGCGAAACCATCTGATTGGTACGCTGCCCGATTCGCTGAAAGAGGCAGTTCGGGTTTGGTGTCTGACGCGCGGTCTTCGATACCTTAGGGGGCACGAGCATCAGCACTGCTCGATGATGATCAACGTCAGCCGCTTCAATGACGTCCAAGAAACAGTCCTCGGCCTCGTCTATGCCTATTTGGAAGCAATTCGGAATGCGTTGACCGCAAATGGCGGCCTACCACTACAAGATGTCCGAGATTCCCTCATCGGGGATCTTGGTGCAACCTTCGAGAAGGAATTCTCCGAAAGCGGCCACGGATTTGGCGATGTCTTGCCGATCCTCGACGATGCGCTGAAGGGAACCGTCATGCTGACGGTTAACATGCGTGGCGGCACGCTCGATTATGCTCGGCACCGCTCCACCGGTCTGCGCGTCATCGCCATTGGTGGACTGGCCCTGTCGCGTGGCCTGACGCTCGAGGATCTCACTGTGTCCTATATCCTGCGTAATACCGCAGCTTCGGACACGCTCATGCAAATGGCGCGCTGGTTTGGGTATCGAAACGGATACGAGGATCTCTGCCGTGTCTACCTGCCGAAGGTCTCGCTGGAGCACTATGAACAGGTGAACGAAGCCATCGAGGAACTGCGCTCCGAAGTGAAGAGGATGCAACTCAACGGCCTCACACCGGCGGACTTCGGCCTCCGCGTTCGCGAAAGCCCGACTGCCATCCGTATAACGGCTGCCAGCAAGATGCGGACCGCCAAAAAAATGACAATTGCGCAGAGCTATGCGGGTCGCCACATCGAGGGGTACGCTCTCTTCAATGATAGCGAAGTCAATGCCGAGAATTGCGCTGCGGTTGGTGACTTCCTGGCTGCCCTCGGCAGCCGAGAGCTAAAAGAAGGGCATGTCCTCTGGACTGCAAACGGCACGCAGGTCTTGGCATTGCTTGACCGGTTCCAGTTTGCTGATGCCCATGGCGACCTCAAGCGTGTCAATGGGCGTAGATCGCTGCTAGGTGACTACATTTCCGACCGCCTCAAAGCCGATCTCGAGGTATGGGACGTCGCTATCCCGCATCTGCAAAGCGGTGTTTCCGAGACACCTCCGCTGTTCGGAATTCCCTTTCCCATGCGTCGCAGGCACGCCGGGATGGTCGTCGATGTAGAATCGGAGGGAGCGAGCATCTTCCGCGTCACTGGCATGAAGAATCGGATTGCCGACCCCGGCGATGTCAAGTTCGGAATGGCGCAAGAAGAACTCGCCGCAGCCACTGCAGAAAGGGAGGATCCGGATGGCGAGCGAGGTGACAGCGCCTTCTGTCGGCATCGTAAGCGACCGCTGCTCTTGATCCATGCTTTCCGCACGAATGGAATCGCGACCAATACTGAGGGGGCCAAGGCAACGCTGAAGCTCGTCGATCCTGTCGTGTCGCTCAGCTTTGCGTTGCCAACGACTGCTATTCGTGCCGTGCCAAGGACATACCAAGTCAACAAGGTCTATGTCGTACAGCTCGACATGATGGCCGAGCCGGATGACGATCAAGAGGCAGTGGAGGCCGGCAATGTCTGATCCCTGGTCCGACATTGCTGCAAGCCTGCAGGCAGGCACTGACAACCTGCGCCGCGTGAGCGCCGAACACCCTCTCGAATTCTGGTGGGGCCGCGATCATTCGAGCCGGTGTCTTCTGGCGCTCGACTATGAGATCACCACTTCCTGCCCCCAGTTTCCCGAACTCGCCGGGCTGCAGATTGTCAACTTCGCCCGTGATGCCGCGATAGGACGTCTCGTCCTGTTGCTTATCGACGAAGCCGATCGCGATATCTTCCTCGCGTTGTGCAAAGATCTGCTTGCAGCCACGAGTGGGCTCACGCGCGGTGACAGCCAGACGGGCGTCTGTATCGCCATCGCGCGGCTGGTTCGCTGGCGCGAACTCTTCCGCAATCGACGCGAACGGCTCTCCTTCGAGCGCATCATCGGTCTCGCCGGTGAACTTCTGTTTCTGCGCGACTGCCTTTGCCTGCGCGTGGACCCCGCAATCGCCGTGGCAATGTGGCGTGGCCCGTATGGCGACGAGCAGGACTTCGTCGTAGGCAGTACGATTTTCGAGGTAAAGACACAGCTGTCTACGGCAGATGCAGCCCTTCACATATCCTCCGAGAACCAGCTCGACACCGTCTCCGGTGCCGTAGTCATCGTTCATCAGTTGCTCGGCCCGGCCGCGCTACACATGGCTACGGCGTTCTCGCTCAACGGGCTTGCCGCGGACCTTCGCCGCATAGTCTTGGCGTCATCGCCTGACGCAGCTGACACCTTCGATGCTGGGCTCCTTGCCGCAGGCTATGCGCCACTCGCTGCCTATGACGAGCCCGTCTGGATGCTTGTCAGGCAGGACATGTACACTGTCGAGGAGGCGTTTCCGCGAATCGTCCCATCGATGTTGCCACCAGGTATCGAAAAGGTGCGGTACCGTCTCCGGGTAGATGCCTGTCTGCCGTTTAAGGTTGATGTGACCAAAACTCTGGAAGCGCTTGTCGATGAGTGAGGAGCTTGCGGAGGACCTTGCCAATTTCTGGGAAGAACTCGACCTAGAGGTCGAGGCAACAGGCGAACTCTCGCCTGCCGCCTTCTTCTCGATCTTCGCCCGCGTCGCAGCGGAAAATGGCGATTGTACCGATCTCGTCCATACGCCGGTTGCGCGCGAGGCTCGTGGCGGTTTCCAGGTCGACGGTGTCGCGTTCGATTTCGAACGGAACGAGCTGCACCTTGCAGTCTGTGACTTCCGGCAGTCACGTGAACTCGAAACGATCAACGCGCGCGATCTCGACGGCTACTTCCAACGGGTCGAACGGTTCATCGAAACGGCTGTCGAACCCAGCTTCGTTGCCGCACTCGAAGAGGAGAGTCCGGCATTCCAGGCGGCCTTCCCGATCTTCGAGAACAAGCTCAGGATCCGCCGCATCCGCATGGTCCTGTTGACTAACGCACGCCTCGCCACCCGCTCGCAGCCCGAGGCCAGTGGCGAGATCCTCGGCATTCCCATCGTTCGAAATATCCTCGATCTGCGCCGCTACGCACAGATCGTGCGTTCCCGCGGCGCCCCCGAACCGATAGAGATCGACGTCGAGGCGCTCAACAAGGGTCCTTTGCCCTGTCTTCCGGCGCACGGCAGTAGCGGCACTTATGAGGCCTATCTTGTAGCATTGCCGGGCGAATTGCTCGCCGAGATCTACGGCCTCTGGGGGGCAAGGCTGCTGGAGCAGAATGTCCGCTCCTTCCTCCAGGCAAAGACAAAAGTGAACAAGGGCATCATCGAGACGATCCAGAATTATCCCGGCATGTTCTTCGCCTACAACAACGGCATCACCGCGACCGCCTCGGGCATTACGACCGTCCCCCTAGCGAGCGGCGGGCTGGGCATATCGTCGATCGACAACCTCCAGATCGTGAATGGCGGGCAGACGACCGCGTCGATCCTCTACGCCAAAGACAACAATAAGGCGACCGATCTCTCCGAAGTCTTTGTCCAAATGAAGCTCTCGGTGATCGAGCCCGACCTCGTCGAGGAAGTTGTCCCTGACATCTCGCGATTTGCCAATACGCAGAATAAGGTCAGTGAAGCTGACTTCTTCTCCAATCACCCCTTCCATGTTGAGATGGAGAAGCTTTCTCGACGCCTGCCGGCCCCGCCGAGGCCTGGTTCCTTCGCTAGCAGCAAGTGGTTCTATGAGCGCGCAAGAGGTCAGTATCGCTACGGTCAGGCATCAGGCCAAGCGAGGGATAGGCGCAAGTTCGAGGTGGAATTCCCCCGGGAACAGGTCATCAACAAGACCGAGGTCGCCAAATACGCCCTGACCTTCGGCCAGCTCCCCTTCCTTGTCAGTCGAGGGGAGACCAAGTTCTTTCTTGAATTCGCCGAAGGCGTTGGCGATGCGTGGACGGCTCGGCAGGATGACTTCAACGAAACCTACTTCAAGGCACTCGTCGCCAAGGCCATCGTCTTCCGCCGCCTCGACAAGCGGGTCGGCCAGGCCGACTGGTATAAGGAAGATCGTGCTTACAAGGCTCAGACAGTCACCTATTGCATCGCTTGGCTGGTCCACCATCTGGAGAAGGTGCATGGCCGCGAGCTCAATCTGCTGCGGGTCTGGAACGAGCAGGGGCTTTCACTGGAACTTGAGGAGCTTCTAATGGGTATAGCTCCCCAAGTTGCCCGCGCGCTGCGCGAAGCCCCAGGGACGGTCAAGAACGTCGGGGAATATTGCAAGCAGAAGATCTGCTGGGATGCGATACGAGTCCTAGATTTTTCGGTCTCAGATGATCTAGACGGCCTCACCCTCCTTAAGGAGCAAGCGAGTAAGGGTTTGACCGATGCTCGTAGGCTCAAGCGCACAGACAAGGACATCGAGTTCGACATCCTCCTCCTCCAGATCCCCTCGGCGGCTGGCGAGATATTGAATTTCGCGCGCACCCGCCGCCTTCTCAGCCCCAAATCCAATGCAGCACTTGCTACACTGGCCCGCGGAAAGATCAACCTCGCTCTGCCTGAGCGCAATGCGATGAAGAATCTCGTCCAGCGCATGCAGGAGGCTGGCTTCGATTTCGGGAAGTATATTCCCGACTAGAACAGCTCTGCTCGCGGACGGCGCCAGGGGGGGGCGAGCTCGTATCAGCGGTCTGAATTTCTACCTTCACCGCGGCCTGCGATCGCCACACTTGACTCTCCTAGTGTCAGCTACGCGCCATCAAGTGCCGGGCCCAATCTGGCGCGATTGCTGGCGAATATGACGCGCCTCTACTCAGAGTTTAGATTAGCCAGCCAGAATCCGGATCCGCCGTCTCATCGTTGCTGTGATCTCCGGCACGTCGCCTTTATAAATCTCGCGTAGTGCCTCCAGCCAGCTGCGCTCCGCTTCTGTCTCTCGAGCCGCACCGAAGCTTTCTTCCAGCAGGCTAAGGAAATCTTCGTCGAACCATGTCCTAAGGGTGAGGATAAAAAGTTGACTTCGGTTGCACTCAAGAACCTCTGCGAGAGTCTCAACTATGTGCAGTGGCAATCTCCGCTCGCCTCTTAAGAATCGATAAATAATATCTAAGTCTTTAAATCCACACAGCATTGCAATCTCCTGAAGACTGTAGGTTGATTTTTCTACATATTCTTCAATGTATCGACAAACTGGCGAATGCTTTTCTGGTGGCATTTTATTTTCGCTCCTATATTAATGTATAATTATGTATCGTTTATAATTTAATGGGTCGATCGTGGGTGTTGATCCGGATTGCCCGAGCCTAGGCGGGGCTATTTATTTAATTCCTGACGGATGATGTCTCGAGATGTTTGATGAGCCTAAGGGGGACGCAGATGGTTTCCTTCGCCAGATCGAAAGCATCGCGTCTATGCGCGGCTTCACTCTGCGGCGAGCCTCATCGCGATCCAGGCCTTCGAGAAGCAGCCCATCGTAGTCCGTCATATGGTGGCGAAGGAAGTTTTGCATCGCAATGCCGACCTCCCTGCCTAGGGTGGGTCCTCGCCGTCTCTTCTTGGCGATCTCGACAGCGAAGAACTCGATCGCGAATTCGGGGCAACTAGGGTGATGAGTCCTTATGTGCTCCGCGACCGATTGCTTCGAGAATTTGGGCATGCCGTGGCTCCTCGCTAACGAGTGAGCTCACTAGTAGTCATATCGAACCCGATGTAAGCAAATGCTTACTTGTGATTATCTTGTGGACAAGAGGACGCGCGGAATCCGATATTAGTCCGCCGCGGCCATTAGCACTTTGATCCCATTCGCAAATATATACGGCTTGCAGCCTCTCGCTGTACCTAGACGCTTGATCCGCATTGGGATGATGGATGTATAGAAGTGCTCAAACAGTTCCTCCCCGGCTATCTGCTGTCTAACAGCGACTAACGTCCTTCGCGGAACTAGGGCGGGATCCGCCCCACGGGGAGGATGCGGCGTGTGACCGCCGCATCCGAGTAGGGTTGTCAAGTTTAGCTGAAGGGGAGGGGTTCGATAAGCTCGGCGAGGGTGCGACGAATGTCGTCAACCGGCTCCTTGTTCTCCGGATTGTCATCCAGCATTTCCAGATGGAAACGCAACCGGTCAAGAACTGCGATCGCTGCGTTTCGGTTTCCGCGAAGAAGGCGCTGTTCGTCAGTCAACTCATCCCAATCATCGTAGTCTACCAGGATCGCGCCATTCCCATCCCGGTCAACCGAATGGGCCTTCTGGTCGCAATGGCTATAATGTGAGGCTACCTCCCGGTAAAAGGATGCCATCTTGGGATCGTGCTTCTCGGTGTCCTTGGCGACCATTTCAAAAAAATCGCGGATCGGCATAGTCATTCCAGACAATCCGCTGCTCTTCTCAATCGCCTCCGGGTAAGAGAAGGCGTAGCAATTCGCGTTGCCATAAGGCGTAATGGCATTTGCCATTTCAGTCTCCACAAAAGTTCACGGTCCGGCAGGAAGCTGGCCGCATTGGAGAACCGCAATAGTGAGGAGTAACCTGGAAGACTGAGTCGTAACGTTGGGCATGAGTTCGATCCATCAACTGATATTACTTACATTGTAGCGGGATCCGTGTGCGACCGCGCCAGAAATATGTGCTTTCTCGGCAACAAATTGATCCATTGAGAAGCCGCAACTGCTGTCGGACTCGACTAGACCTATGTGCGGACGCTGTGCAGACGGCAGTGCAGCTGATAGAGCGTGCATGGTGAAGTGAGGCCCGCCGAGGTGAGCGGCGGGCCTCTGTCGCTCTAGCGTGCTGGCCTGTCGCCCCTTTCGAGCCATACAACGTTGTCGCGCACTGACGAGCGGTTGGTAGCAGCGGGCTTGCCATCGCCAGTTGCGGCTACAGCGTGCGACGCCTGGATGTGTGCATCGGTCATGCTATCCTTCATCGACAGCACCTCATCCACGATCTTGGCGGCCAGATCATACGGGCACATCGCATCCTTGCTCGTCACGGCGTGATCGATCATCTCCCCGATGGTGCCGATCAGCTCGATGCGCGGGCTCAGCTCAAACTGTGCGGAGGGGATAATCGCCATTATGCGGCCTCCTGCTCGACCTTCGCGGCCCTGGAGATAATCCGGCGAAGGTCTGACTTTGTTGCCTTCTCAAGGGCGAGATCCAGCAACTGAGCCGTGATTGAGGAGTTGAACGTTGATGCGGCCGCGAAAGGCTGCTCTGACTGCTTAACAAGCGCTGTAAGACGTTCGTGGTGGTTTGTCGACATGGGGGCGCTCGTGCTAAAATGCTTTCTCATCGCTTCATCCTTTTGTTTGCGATGTCTCAAGGGCGGGCCGGTCATGCTCGGCGTCCAAACTTTGCATGGCTGTCCGCTTGCTCTGGGCTAGACGCCCTTGACCTTCCATTGCGGGAAGGTCCACCGAACCCGCTTATCAAGCTGGTCCAGCAACTTCTGCAGCCGAACGATGTCGGCTAGTGCCTTCTTCTTCGCCGCGGAGTCCGAGAGGTCAGCCTGTTCAATTTCAACAATCTTGGCCTTCAACTTCTCCCGCTTGTAGCTGTTGATCACGAGGGCGAAGTTTGATGCGGCGGAAAGCAAGTCGTCCACAAGACACTCTGCGCGACCGATAGACCTTTCAAAACCGGCGTAGTGGCTCTCTTCCGGGTTGTCCTTCCAGTGCAGTTCAGTCTCGCCATCTACCGAATGCGGGCCGCTGTCGTCGTCGAAATCCGGAATGGTGACCTGCGAGGCGTGGAGATGAAACACGCCAGAGTCCCAATCGCCGTAGCCTTCCGTCCTCTTAAGCCATTCGAAAAACGGCTCCTGCAGGAAGGGATAGGTGCTGTCAGGCTGAAGGCGTTCCTGCTCGCGCTGCCGCTCAAGCTGCTTTTGCTTCCGTTGTAGTGCGGTAAGGGCCATATGTTTGCCTCCTTGTGATTGTGAATATAGTTTTCACGATCACGGATGTCAAGAGGCGGCGCTGATTAGCTTTGGCTTCGTGGCTGGCTCGATCGCTTCCACGAAGAAGCAGTCGTTCACTTCAAGGCCGCACGCGGGTGACAGCGTGTGTGTGCCAAACGCTGACAACATGCCGCTGATCATGTTCGAGGATCCTCGGATCCTTGCCGACGAGCCGGATAGCAGTCGCCTCCATCAAGTCGAGGATGAGGTCGGGCGTGCCGAACTGCACCTTGAGTGTAGAGTCGTCTACTGGCGTTCTTGGGCGTCTCCTTGGGGGGGCGGCCTATGAGTGTTGCCGCTCGACCCGCCCGCCTTGCGCGGCCCTATTCTCCACGCCTACCGGAACGTCTCCAAGTGATCGAACGCATCGAAATCAAAGTTGAAGCGTGATTCACGGCACTGGCGCCGGGACCGGCATCACATGCAGAGGAGGATTGCAGGCCTTCCGGAGACGCTTGCGTACAGGAGCGCGCTGCTGCTTCCCTCCTTCCTCGATCTCAGTCGCTCAGTCGGAGGCCGACGATACGTTTGGAAATCCGAGGCCGCTCTCCTATCTCCTCGATTGGCATCAACTGCGTAGACTCGTCTACGCCCTATCGAGCGTCGCGTGGGTTGGTTGAGCCTTGCGCGCGCGAAAAGCTATCCGGCCTGACCAGGTCTGCATTCGTGACGGATGGGTTCTAGGACTCGCTGAGCGCGCTTCTCTGTTCGACGTGAGATGCCGCTCAGCACGTAACGGATCGAGCCAGTGAGCACCCCTGACGACCCCTGAGCATGCCTCATGCTGATGCTCAGGTTGTCACTTCTCGCAAAAACGCGAGATCGGGGCCGAAGTGTCAACATAAGGTAAACTATTGGTTACGTTCGGGCCTCGATCCGGGTCATTTGGTTGACGCGGAGGCATGTTCCGGGAGCCCAATCGGCAGGTCTGCGGCAGATTGGGAACTGCTAACGTTACATTAAGTTGTCAGTCCAGCGGTTGAATGTAAACTTTCAGACTGGCTTCGGTGGGTCCAGGTCGCAGTTGTCAACGCGAAGATACGACTTGAGTTAGGATAGGGAGAACATTTAGGCCAGCCGAGACATGGGAGGTTAGGATCCCCGGATCTTGCGGGCACAAAATGCATCCCCATCGAACCCGTTGTTTTTTTCTAGGACTTCACATCCCCCTTATCCCGTCCGCGCGACAAGCAGTCGGAGGAGAGGTGCGAGTAGCGGAGGAGGGCCAGAGATCCTTGTGACCGCTGATGGTCGAACTTCGATAACGTTCAGACCCAGCTCGAACAGGCGGCTGGCACCCTCATGACGGAGATCATGGAACCGCAGAGATTGGATTTCAGCCCGCGCCAGCCTACGCCGCCATGCCTGCTCCAGCGATCTGTGCGACATCGGGAAGGGAAGATGTCGCGGCTCGTCCGGATTGGCGTTCGCCTTCCAACTCACCAGAGCGTGCGAACGCACGTGGCACCTCGCGCACCACACCGTTCATGGTGATGTCCAACGTGAAGACGCGGCGATTGTGCGAGAGATCGGTCTAGGTCAGTCCGAGAAGCTCACTACGACGCGTTGCCGTCTCGATGGCACAAGGATGAGCAGCGTCTTGAGATAGGGCGTCTTGCCCCCACCAGGCGAGCAGCAGGCGCTGTTCTTCGTCGTTCTGGAGGCGACGCTTGCGCTCGTTCTTGACGCTCGGTCGGCGCACCAGCTTGGCGACGTTGCGACCGAGAGGATATCCCCAATCCCGGATCGCGGCTTCAAGGACGTGGAGAGGATCGCCATCTCGCGCAGGGTAGTTGCGGGACTGACCGAGGCAAGGCGCTCATCCCGGAATAACAACATGTCTGACGGAGAGCGCCCGCCAACGTCCGACACGCGATCTGCATGCAATCATCCACCGAATCCGGCTGCTTGGTACGGACCATCTCAGGCGGGCCTTCTGAAGGGGCTCGCCAGGCGTGTAGGGAGCCTTGCTGGCGACGATCTCGAGCGGTCTTATGTGTGGCGAGCGGATTCTTTGCGCCAGCCAGCGGGCTCGTTTGCGTCGGGAATGCCCATAACCAAAAAGCGCTTCGAATCGACCAACATCGAGGCGGTTGTCCAGTCGATCTTGTGCGGCATCGACATTCTAGAATAGTCAGGGTGGCCGCTGATAGATGACTGAGAAGCCAATTGACGACCGCAGTGAACCTCGTCGCGATCAAATCCCGGAAATTTTTGGGTCAACTCACCTATAGGAGATCGCCCGTATCGAAAGTTCAGCGGCGACTCGTTGGACGGTATGCGCTGGTGCCTGAGATCGACCTGCGGGACTTTACCTGCCGTTCTGTGATCGACTGGATTTCGTTGCGCCTGTGGCTGGGACGCGAGACGCAGCATCAATGGCTTCAGCGAGATTTCGAGGATGCATTTGGTTCGAAGAGCTTCATCGAGGCGCTCAACAAGCGGCCTGGCGGTGTCTCAGACCTATTCGAGTTCCGCGTTCAAGAGCCCGACCTAGTCAAGATCCGAAGTCTCTGTCGAAAGCTCTACATCAAGTATGACCTTCAAGCCCCGCCGATCGTCAGCCAGATTGAGGTCAGCGTCGATTTCACTCCAAGAAAGCCGAGCGATTTCGCGCGGGCAAAGCTGTTCACCGTGCTCACACACCATTTTCAGCCGAGCCGGGATGTAATGAGCAATCGGCGGGACCGTCCTCGTTTCACATTCGGGACTGGAGCAAAAAACACAGTCGGAGTTATTGGGCGTCCTAGAACCGCGAGCAGCGACAATGATCACTTCTTGATTTCAACAGCTACGGATCGTCAGCCCTTCGTGGATGCGACCTATTACGTTGGCGCAGAGGATGCCGATATTCGATGGCGCATCATGGACAAGGTCGTGGATCGTCAGAATAAGGGGGCCGGGACTATTCTCGTTTTGGATGACACGAAGAAGCGCGTGCGGGTCGAGGTGACGCTAGATCGCCCGGAAATTGCCGCCCTTGGTGTCGATGTTCTTGACGACTTGAAAGGGCTTCGATTCTCGCGGCTCCAGGCTAAAGCGTTTGCGTTTGTGCTTCCTACCTTCCTGGATCCCAATCGGGTGGGGCCAAGCGTGCGTACTGCGGTACAGGTATGGAAAGACCGACAACGGATGGAGAAGTTCCTGAATGCTGGGGCCATCGGTTTGCAGGCAATGGACGGGGCACTGGAGCGACGGATGAAAGCACTGAGGCGGAAATCCCAGTGTGATCTTGCCAAGAAGGGATTGAAGCTGAAGGTGCCGGCGCGGACTGGTGTTGGTTCATCCGGGACTTTTGTATCCTACGAGGCGATGAACGAGCGGGTCGGGGTGGCACTTCGGCATCTGGGAGAGCGCGTTGCCGCTGCTTTCTCTACCCCTGAGAAGGACCTGTGATGTGTGATCCGAGTGAGAGAAGGGGGGGAGCATGTTGATCAGTTCGAACAAGTTATTAGGTCAGCTCTCAGGCTAATGCACGACTATCCTGGCGCTGTGCGGCCCGTTGCTTCCGTACGGAGGCCAGTCCGCCGATCCATGGTAGGAAAAACTTGTCGATCACGATGGCGTTCCCGGCGTCGGCGCCCTTCGAAGCGATTCATTCCTTATTGTGGTCCGAAAGCCGACCGGGAATTGCAATTTTCAGATGCATTGCGTGATAGAAACACGTTACCGGGCTTCCTAAAGGCCCGTGCGCCTCGGGGTGAACGAACGTCAGCTTTCGAAAGCGAGCGATGCGACCGTCCGCTTCGGGCGAACTGGTCACCGTGGCAGATGGGACCGACGCTTGCCGTTACCTGAGTCCACCTCACTATCAGGCTTGCTGAAGGAAGTGATTTCGCGCCCCTCCGGTCTAACCTCGCCGAGGTCCAGCAGCCGCATCGCGGGTCCGCGATGATCCACTCTATTTTCGGCCGAAGTTGGTGTGCAGCAATCGCGGCAATCGACCCGGACGCTTCGTCAACATCTGAGGGACTGCAACACGCACCTAGCCGGCACCTTCGATGTTGTGACAGTTGAGCACGCAACGCGGGCTTGTTGCGACAGGAGGCTTTTCGCGTGAAACGCTGATCTGCTGCTCAAAGAGACGGTCAACTAGTTAAAGACGTCCTGATAGCAGCAGGGTAGCATCCTCAGGTTATCTTTTATCTGACGCGCAAGTTGGCGGGCATCCATCCCAGTTGCAGTGCCAAGCTCGGTCAGGCAGTCATACGCTTCCCAAGGCATTAGCGGCTGGTCTCCAGCCCGCGCGAAGGGCGCGTCGGTTTCGGTGAGGATGCGATTCAAGGGCATCATGGATGCAAGATCCCGCCCCTTCCGCGATCTGAGCATCGCGGGCCCGATCGAGAACCAGCACCCCATCGCAATGGCGCGTTTCAGTTCCCGCGTCGTGCCGCTGAACCAATGCAGAACGGGCACGCCGGCGCCAGGTTGCCGCTCCAACGCATCCAGGACGAGGGTCGCCGCTCCGCGCGAATGGATCGTCATAATCCGGCCACCGTGTGCCGCACACGCCTTCAGTATCCGATCGAACACGGCGCGCTGCTGATCCATGTTGTCACGATGCGCGGGGCCGCCATCAATGCCAATCTCGCCGACATAGCGGGCTTCAGGCAGAAGCCCGCACAGGAGCGCGACCTCGCTGTGACGCTGCGCCACCACCTCCGGATGCAGGCCGAGCGCGACCCGAACCCGCTTCCTCGCGCCAACCAGCTTCCTCGTCCCACGCCATGCCTTCGGTGTCGTTGTTACTGCCAGTACGTATGTTCCGCGGGCATCAATGCCCTCGAGAACGGCATTTGGATCGGGGTAGAGATCGAGATGGCAATGGAAGTCGATCAAGGAACCCTCAGGCTAGTGTGCAGTGCGGCGAGTTCAGCAATGCCATTCTGCACAACCTGACGATAGGGGGCAAGGTCACCCAGGAGCTGTCTGTTCATGGCGCCTCCCACCAGCTCATCGATACCATGGCGGCGTACGGTCTCCACCGCGATCGCTACGGATCGCACGTCGTCGAACCCGGCATGGCGAGCATCATTTTGCCCAAGCGGCGTGTATTTGTACCCGCCACTCGTGGTGTCCGGTTGGCCCCACGCGAGATAGGCACCGCGCCGGACCTGGCACGGCACGCACCGCCCGCAATGCTGGAACCCGGTGCGAGAGTAACGGCCACAACTGGTCGAATCGTCTACGAGCTTCTGCAAGAGGTTCAGGTCCGTGCACCCCCGGAGCATCTCCCCCTTGGTCATGTGCTCGTAGGGATTGTTGATGCGAACCCGCAGAGCGGCGGCGTCCAAAGTCTCTTGGATGAGACGCAAGAAGAACGGGTGCGTCGTGCGGGTGCTGAGGGATCCGGTGCGCAACGGTGTGAGCGGGACGTTCTGGCTGATGAACCCGTTCTCCGGCACACGCAGTTCGACCACCGCGCCATCGGCGTATTGCTGTAGACAGGTTGCGGCCATCACCCCGAAGCCGAGGAACGCGATCGAACGCGCACGCTGCGAACGCTCCGAAGCATGAGGTGGACGGGCGTGGTGGTTGAGCTGCAGATGCAGGCTGCGCGGGGAGATGCTGCACGCGAACCGCTTCTGATCCTTCGTGTCGCCCTTGGCCATCTGGCTGACCAAAAGCGGCGTCAGCCCCTCGCCGACGGCGTCGATGGCGCCGATGAGACTGTCCATGCCACCGGACAGCAGACAGACCATATCCTCCGGAAGCCGCCGCGTGGGGCCGCGCGGTGCTGATGTCCCACCGCCTCCCACGAATCGGACATCCCAGATGTCGCCGGACAAGAAGCGGAGGGCCTGAGTGAGGCGGGTTCTCTGGGTATTCCAGAAGTCCGGCGCCGCCACCGCCACGGTCAGATCGATCTGGCGTGTCCATCCATCTGGGCTGCGCTCCCTTGACACGGCCTCGTCCGCCGCCACGGCCGCCATTGTGAAGGAGGTGAAGTCCCACGCTTGACCGGACGGGCTGAGGCCAAGCTTGCGAAGACGACGCGGAACGAGGTCCCCCACCCGGCCGCGCCCCGGAATGCGCGAGTTCGAATAAATGTCGAACCGGATATCCATGCCCGGCACGTCGGGCAGATCCGGCGGAATGCAAACTATGTTCGTCATAGCCCGCCATCCTCCTCAAAGACCTCGAACGCCTGCTGGATGGCGTCCCGCGATATCCGGCCGATCACGGCCCGGCCCACAGCGCCGTTTCGAGCGCGCTCCGCGGCGTATTCGGCCGCCACGACCTCGCGCACATAGTTCTTCATCTCCTGCAAGCGCTCGAGCCCTTCGCCCTTGGTCGGCGCCTTGCCTATGATCGCCTTACCCACATCGAGTTCGATGCGGTGCGCGACGTCGTAGCCGAGGGTCGAGGCCGTCACCTGATCCACCTGGGCGGGTGAAAGGTTTGTAAGGTCATTGTTCTGAACGAGGACGTCGGCAAGCGCGCGAGCGACGGAGTCCCGCGTCGCTTCCGCGTCCTGCGAGCCGTCGATGGGCCTAATCGCATCAACGAGGATGTCCGCAATCTCGCCCGGCGTCCGGCCGGCGAGCGCCTGCGGGTCGATGCCGAGATCCTGTGGGAGCGGTTGTCCGTTGGCGAGGGATGTGAGCGCATTGTGAAGCGAACTCGCCGCCGTAGCCGAACCGCCCATCCTACGTGCCGCGTTCCGGCTTCCGCCCATGCCGCTGCGCGAATAGTGGCCGAGGCCGCGACGCAGGTGCCTTTCGCGATCCGCGCCGCCGCCGGCGAACTTCCCTAGGGACGTCCGCACGCCGCGCCACCGACCAGGCTGGGATGGCGCCGCCGGCTGCTGCGGCTGCACCTGCGGCGGGGGCGGCACCTCCGGTTGCTGCTGCTGAGGTTGCCGCGGCTGATGCGCGGGCGCCGGCCCGGGGCCCTGCGGCGGCAGCTGTTGGGAAGGTCGAGGCTGCGCAGGCGGATTATCGACCCATGGCGGGACGATGGGAATGTCCGGGCCTGAACCTGGACCGCGGCTGGATGCTGACGTCCCCATCAACTGGTCTTTCCTGCGGCCACGATCGCCTTGCGGGTCGGAGTGGCGATGTCGAGACGACCTAGGAAACCGGTCAGCACCCGCCGGCCCCATTCGACTTGGTTGAGACGCGGCGCGATGCTCGCCTTGATCTGGGTGGACGGAACCTCGTTGAAGAAGGCGACGATCGAGGATTCGGCCGCCGGCGACGCCCCCGCCAGAGATTGCAGGGCGTTGAGAATCGGCGGAACACCCCAGGCCGTCTCCTGCCTCGCCTTGGAGATCACCTTGTCCGTGATGCGCGCGATCTCCTGGTTGGTCAGCCTGGCAAGCTCGTCATTGACCGTCGAGCTCGAGGAATTCATCCGCAGCAGCATGTCCAGCACCTCGATCGCATCGGAAGAAAGCTCGTCGGCGCGCGAGATAATCGGATGGCTTTCTCGCCCCACATAGAGGGCGCCCCGCAGATCCCTTCCGGCGAGCGGCGGATCAAGTGAGAGCCAATTCTGGTGGAAAAGGTCGTTCCAGGGCTTCTCCAGCGGCGGCGCCGCCTCGTTGTTGCGGGCCCGCGCCTCCTTGTCGGCGAGGAACTCGGCATGGCCGTCCTCGGACTCGTTCACGGCGCGCAGCAGCTCCGCATAGGCATCCTTGTCACCGCACCGCTCGAAGAGCAGTAGCTTGACCAGCACCTCCTCGTCCACCGCCACCGATTGGATCCGCGCCATCGACGTGCGCATCGACAGTGTGTTGAGGAAGCGCTTGATCAGGCGTGGATTGCCTCGGATGTTCGGCGAGGTCGTGAGAATCGGCGCGATCCGCTCGGCAAGCGCCAGCCTGTTGATCAGGCCCGACGAGCAGTTCGACACGAGCCCCACCACGAATGCCTTGTCGACGCGCTCGCCCTTCCAGGTCTCACCGAGGCGACGACAGACCTCGAGGCGGATATCCTCCTTCTGGTCGTCGTCGAGGGATTCCTCCGCATCGACGAAGAGCATCATTAGGTACGCGCGGACCTCTTGGGTGCCGAGCGGTGGGACGCGGATCGGGAGCTGGATCAGTTTGTCGAAGTAATTGGTGACGAGGTCGTCGTTAAGCGCGACATCCTCGAAGTGCGTCCGCACGGCCTGGCGGATCATGCCTTCATCGGCGGCGATCACGAAGGCGGTGTGCTTGAGGAATAAGAAGAGCCTCATTGCCTCAAGCGTGGCGATGGCGGTCTTCGGCAGACAGCGGTCCAGGTCGTCAATCAGCACAACAAGGGTGATGTTTAGTTCGGCTAGCGTTGCTTCGAGATCGTCGCGGAACGCCTGAATCGCCTTGCGGGGCGTCTCGGAACCCTCGTCGCTCGACTTCTCCTGGGGCTTCTCGTTGTCCAGCAGCTCCTTGCCGCCCTTGATCCCCTCGGCGGTCAGCTCCTTCACTCTCTTGAGGTCGTCGCCCGACACCTCGCCATCGAGCAGGCCGCCCATGGTCGCCATCCCACCGGCGATGAACGGCGTGATCTGGCCCTGTGTCATGTAGTCGAACAGCGCCGATCCGGCGAGACCGAGCACGCGCAGCTTCTTCACCCGACCAAAAAGGCTCGCCGCACGCTTGCGGGCCTTCGCGCTCAGCGTGTCCTTCTTCTCGACCGCCTGCTCCACGACCGCTGCGGTGATGGTCTCCATGAGCGCGGCGCGGGCGTCATCGTAGCTCTGGTACAGCCAAGCGTTGAACTCAACAAAGCGGATGTCGACGTCTTCGCGCGCCTCGAGTGACGTTCGCAGCAGCTTCATCATCGATGACTTGCCGACGCCCCAGTCGCCTGAGATCCCAAGGGACAAGGGCTCCCCTTTCGCGCCGACTATCCGCTCTGCGGCGACTTCCGCAACGTGCGAGAAATTGACTAAGTCACGAAGCGTTTCGTTGTCAGACCACATAGCGCGGTGAACTCCCCCGTTCCCACCATGTTTCTCGCTCTGGTTGCGGAGGTCAAGGGCGATCCGCGCGCTCGCATGGGTCGTGACTAAAATCACTGAGGCGTGCAGAACTTCAGCTGCGATCTGAGCAGTGGCGGGCCGCTTTCGACCAACGGCGTCACAGCGCTCAATGCGCTTCAACGAGACACTAATTTGGCTTTGAGCAAAGCCTCAGACATTTGGAAGCGGCGACACCACAAGCATGTTCGTGGCTCAGCAGCAGGAGATAATTGCGGTCGGGAGAGGCTACGGCTGCGGCGGCAGCCACTGAACGGTGCCCGTATTCCGGAGACGGCGCAGTGTGGCGATAGCCTGGTCGACCGTCACATCAGGGAGCTGCATCTGCTCGGGAAGATCAAAGAACAGATCGCTTGCCTGCTCGCCGGCGATGCCTAGGAACTCTGCGGCAGTAGTCTCGATATCGTCAGCGTCTGCCTCGGCTGCTTCCTGAAGGGTCGCGCCAGTCGCCAGAAGAAAGCAGTGTCCGGCAATGCAGGCGACTGTGCGACAATTGGGGAGGCGGTCATCCAATATGCCAGCGCTGACGTTCCGTGGCCCTATATAGGTCCCCATATTGAAGCCGATTTCCTCTCCTTCGACGGAAAGGCGATCAGACTCCAGTTTCAGGATAAGTCGTGCAATATTGGACGCGTCTGGCAATGGAACCTCCTGTGTTGTATTCACTTTTGTAGAATACAACTGTTCTCGTTGGGGTTCAGAAGGGTAGTCTTGTTTCAGTTGCCAGATCTTCAGTGGGGTCGATGTCCACGAAGTGGCGTTAGGCAATCATGCCCATCGTTATGCCCGGTATAAATGCGCAAGGTCGAGGCCCGGAAGGCGATGGTGTTGATGATCTCGACGCGGGGCTTTAAGCTTCCCTCGTCAATGGAGCCATAGCCCTATTCGCTTCACGTCGTGCCGATACAAGCTCTACGGCCTTCCCCACGAGCGCGCATGGGATCAAAATCGCCGTCAATATTGCCGCGCTATTCTGTCCGAATGATCGCTAATTGCCGGTTGAACCGTGGCCGGGAAGTTTGACGTGATGCGTGAGTTGGAAGTCCGAATGAAGAGCTCGCAGCTGAAAAGGCACAAAGCACGGATCGCTCGACAGGCTGGTTCACGTCGGGTCAAAAGTCGCATGACCGGTAACCGCGCCCCGGCCGAAATCAAACTCAGTGCTGAAGTCATTGAGTGGATTATGGCCCTGGCAAGTCTTTTGAACGCCGAAGGCTGTCCCAAGCCGCGTCCGAAGCTTGGTCATCTCAAAGGCAAGGGAAGCTTGTCGCTTGAGCAAGCCCTCGCCCCGATGACCGCCGAAGAGCTCAAGGAGTGGGAAGGGGGAGATTGAGGCTCGTGCTCGATCCCATGCCCCTAATGGGGAAAGTTGGAATAAGAGAATGTGGCGAAACTTGGCTGTCCGGCTTTTGCCGACCAGTGCGAGCCGCAGCTCGGTAGGGACTGTCCCCGCTGATAGAAAACTGAGGGGCATATGAGGGTGGGACGAAGTACGAGAACGAGAAGAGAAGGTAGGGCCTGCTATTGAGGCGATGTTCCGAAGGTGGAGACGGTCGTTCAATGTTACTGCGCTGACATCTCGCCCCCTCTCTATAGGTGCCCAGAAGCCCCCTGCCAGCGGTCGAGCCAAGTGCAAAGGCAAACCCGAAGGAGGCCAGCCGCCATCTGGTCGGCGTTCGACCATGTTCCGCTCTATGCCTGGCTAAGTTACCAATTAAATTGATGAATTATATATGATTGGTCCGCTTCTATGGTTCGTCATGGCCGATATAGATGCGAAAGGTCAAGGGTGCGGTAGGCGATGGAATTCACAAGCTCGACGCGAAGCTTCAGCGTGCCTTCCCGCGTCTTTCCGTATCTGCTGGTCTGTGTCCGCTTCTCATGACCGACGATGGTTTCAATCTCGTTGTCCATGAAGCCGGCGAGCCGAAGCTGATCGGTGACGGTGTGGCGAAGGCTGTAGGTGACGATCTTCTTGCTGGTCTTAACGCCGATGTCCGTCAGGTAACGATTGAACTCGCGTGAGAACTGCGCCGCAATCTGCCCCTCTTTCGGTATCTCAACCTCGGGAAATACCTGCTTCTGCCCGGCGTCGACCATCCTCTGACAGTGCTTTATGAAGCCAATACGGATTAGTTCGGGATGGATCGGCACTACGCGCTTGGAATTCTGGTTCTTGGTCCTCTTGTTCTCGTCTTCGTCGTTGATGTCCATGATCCAAACATCGCCGACCTGCCGAACATCGCCAGCGTGTAGCTGCGCAATTTCTGCGGGCCGCGAACCGCTGAAGGTCATGATTAGCGGTATCCAGAAACGATGATCGCGCACTGCGACGTTGCCGGGCTTGTCCAGGTCGCGCCATTCTGTGCCCTTGCAGGTCGTGAACAGAGGCGAGTGGAACAAGGTCGTAAGCGCTTCATCGGTGAACGTGTCGCGCTCGTTCGCCGGGCCATTCTTCTTCGGCAGCATGTCGGCGACAGGGTTCGCGTCGAGGTAGTCATTCGTCTTCAGCCATTTGCAGAAACCGCTGAGGCTGGCGAGATAGCGCCGGATCGTGTTCCGCGTCAGTGTGGGCTTCGGTGTGGCCAAGGTTTTGTTCTTGGTCACAATGTCGAGGATCTTCATATCCTTGAACACTGCCGTCTCGGTCGCCTTCACCGGCCACGCGGCCAGGACTTCCTTCCACTCGCGAACCATGCGCTTGTCGATTGCGGACGCGCGCACCCGTGGCCCGACAAAATCGGAGAAGTGCTGCACGTCGCGCCGGGCCTGTCCGAAAGTCTCCGGTCGGATCTCGTTCGGATTCTCTGCCTGATACTTGGCGAAAACCTGCATGATGGATTCGCCAGTTGAGCCGATGGGTTCCGGGCGTTTCACTGGCTCAACAATGATCGGATCTTTGGGCTGGCCCGTGAAGTCGCCACGGTCGCGCTCGGCGTAGCGTTCAAGCTGCTCGATGTCCGCCCGCATGAGCTTGAAGCAAAACTCCCGGTAACGGGTGCCGCCACGCTCGATGTTAAGCCCGTTGCCCGCTAGGAAGCGGTCGGCTTCGACCTCGATCAAGCGAGTGTCGCCGCTTGCAAGATCGGCGCGAAGGCGGTTGAGCCGGGAAGTTCGGCGACGTGCGGCCCATGACGCCTTGTTCGCGAGAACTTCAACGTCCGTCATGGCGTTGATCATGGCGATAGGACCAGCTTCCGCCGCGCCGGATCGGCGGGCGTCAGTGAACGCCTTGTCTATCGCTATATCGATTTCTGCGGCTGTTGGTCGGCTTGCTCGCTCCCGGTCGCCTTCCTCCACCTTCGCCGTATAGTGCTCCCAAACTGCAACATCTACGTCGGCATCGGACAGGTCGCGGCGACGGCGCATATCATCAAAGGTGCTGATCCACTGGTCGAGATGCGCGGCCAGCCGGCGCTTCGCTTCGCCGTAGTCCTTCGTTTCGAGGGAGCGCCAAACCTGTTTCTTTCCGCCCATGGCGGCCTGGAGATCCGTAGGGATATGGACAAGCGCGTAGTAGACCGCGCCGCGTCTCATGAGGTTGTTTTGCCGTGCCATCGGGGCCTCTCCCGGTGCTAAACGTTAGCACCAAACATTAGCACCCCTTCTACCTCTAACCCTATGAATTACAAGTTCTTTTCGTGATATCAATGGCTTAGTATGGGCGAAAAGGAGCCTCGCTGAAACTCCAGGTTCCCCAGCCACTTAGTTTTTCCAAGTAAAATCAAGTGCTTATACGAATATTTGTATTGCGCTTCGGGGCTTTCATGTCGGGTCATTTTGCGACTGAATGTCTAGATTTTCCAACGTTTCACATGAGGCGACGGCAAGTCGTCGCGACATGAAACGCCTCTACTGGGCCGGCTCCTGTTGACGCTCGACTTTGATTCGAGCAGCCTCCTCGTATTCAAAAAGGAGGGGGCATTGGAAGCGGACAAATTGCGGCGGATCGCAAAGGCACTGGACATCTCGGTCTACGAGCTGGATCGCCTGACCTGGCATCTCAATTCCAGCAAAGACCGGCAGGTAGGATCTATGCTCGCAGGATAGAGTTTACGGAGCCCATCCCCCCTGAGATCGCCGTGAAGATAGCCGGTCTCAAGGTCAACGAAGTACCGACAGATCGCGGCGCTTTGGCGTTTGGGTTCTATGATTGACGCCCCTCCGGATCTCGGACACGCTCGGCGCTCATCGGAGGGGGATATCCATGGAAGACCGAACTGACGCTCTTCTCGCAAGCGCGCTGGGCCTTGAGCAAGATGAACTTGACGAGCTCGATTACCGTCTTGATTCCAACGAGAGCGACGATGGGCTCGTATATGGCTACATAGTCACCGTCGCTGACGGGAATGATCCCGAGCTTCTATCGAAGATAAAGGGGCTTGAGGGCGATACCGTGCGTCTGGATGCGTGAGTGTTTGACACTCCAGATGGCCCCGACAATGAGTAGAGGAGCCCTCCGTTCGGGTGTCACTGCATCGGCCACGTGCGGTGATCGGTTTCCACGACGTGATGCAAATCCGCGATTTCGGGTTTGAGGGGGCTCCGAAGAATTGCGGACACCCCGCGCGTCACACGAATGGTTCAAGGCGCCTTTGTGATGCAGGCGCCTTTGCCGTCATCTCGCAGGCTCACGGCGCCACCCCAACACGCGGTTAAAGCAGGGTGCTTGGCACGCCCTGCTTTGCGCGACACCCAGGGCGGCGCCAGCTGTTGGTTTCCCTTTCAGCGACCCGCCCGGCGCTTTTCCAACGCGACCATGGCCTCTGCCAGCGCGAGATCCGCCGGGCTGGTGATCTTGATGTTGCGCGTGCTGCCTTCGACGAAGGCCGTGCGGATACCCGCGACTTCAAGCACTTCAAGCAGGCTCGGATCCTGCGACACATCCGCCGCATCGAGCGTGCTGTAAGCACGGCGCACTGCTTCCGCGGAGAAGACGACAGGCTTCTGGCCGATCAGTACATCACCCGGCGCATGAAGGATCTCGCCATCGAGCCGGTAAAGGTATTCCGTATTGACGATTCCGGGGGCTGAAGCCCCATGCGTCTTGGCTGCCTCGATCAGCAGAGATACGGAGGCAGCCGTCGCGAAGGGGTGCACGACGTCATGCAGGATCAGCCATGGCGCCGTCGCTTCGCCGATCAGCTTGCGGGTCGTCTCGCTGCGCGTCGCGCCGCCGGCGATCAGCGATACACCGGGGCCGCCCACCAGCGAGCGCGCGCGACTGAGATCTGCGGCGGGAACAGCGATGACGATGCTCTCGACGAGGTCGCGGAAGAGCGCGACCGAGCGTTCCAGCAAGGTCTCGCCATCGAGGCGAACGAACGCCTTGGGCCCGAGGCCGAGGCGCGATCCGCTTCCGGCGGCCTGGATCAGGGCCTGGGCAGCGTCGCACGGCCGATCATCAAGCCCGGACATGGTCACTCCGTCGAAACAGGTAACGCAGAAGCCTACCTAGAGACCGCCTGATGGATCTGCCGCGCCCTCGGCGAACATCCCGGGCCCCGGCGAAGAACGCCTCCTGGCCGTGCCGGTTGATCCTGTCGAAGCAGGCGGGATCAAGCGGGTTCACGACAGGCGGCGCGCGCGCGGCGATATAGTCCTGCTTGCCGGCCAACCAGTCGCGCAGCGCTGCGCACAGGCGCTTGAAATCCCTGCGGACCGTATCGTCCCGCTCCAGCATTGCGCCGACAGCCATGGAAAAGTGCTGGTGGGCGCCGTGCACGTCCCGGAACGTCAGGCCGCCATCACGATCGAGATCGAAGAAATGCAGGAGATTGCAGTGATTACCGGGATCGAGCCGGTGATTGAACATCTCAAGCCCGCGCGAACTCACCATCAAGGTGTGTGAGCCGTCATGGACGGAGAAAGCCTTGCGGATGTCCATTTTTACCGCATCGGGCTGATTGGCGGTAAAGTTCTGCGAGAAAGCGAATTGCCGCCGGGGCGCAGAAGCGAGGCTCTGGCCGGACCCGGCGAACGGCAGCTCCGGTATGACGCCGAGAAGATCGAAGCAGGTGGCGGCGAGGTCGATCGTGCTGGCTAGGCCATGGTCATTGCCGGAGGGGAGGGATGCGTCGCGGATCATCAGCGGGCAATGCACGATCTGGGTGTGTGGCTCGACGCCGTGTAGTAGCCCGTTCTTGAAGCCATGGGTCCAGTAGTCGTCGCCATGGTCACCGAAAATTACGACCGTCGTCTCCCCCAGCAGCGACTTCCGTTCCAGCAGGTCTAGCATCCCGCCGAGGGCGTGGTCGGCAACCGCACAGGCGCCGCCGATCAGATCGTCGAGCCCTTGGGCATAGGGCCCCAGCGCCATTGCATGCTCGACGTGCGTCACCAGGTTCCAGACATAGATTGCGAAACGATCTGCGTCGGTCGCCTCGTCGAACTTCTGCAGCAGCGCGTCGAAATCGTTGGTCGACCAAACGGGCGGAAGCGTCTCGGCGAGAAGCGGCAGCATCTTCTTGCCCGGCTGCATGCTGACACCGAGAAATTCGGTCCGATATCCCGCCCTGCGGAGGGTCGAGAACAGGCTTGGATTGTTGGCGGCGGGTTTGGCGATGGCGAGGGCCGTGTCCATCTCGCAGTCATTGCCATGAAAAAGATACGCGAGGACCATCTGGGTCGATGTTGCTGACGAGAAGTAGGACCGGTAGACCCGCGATTGCGGCATGAATCGGTTGAGATTGGGGAACGCCTCCGGAAAGGACTGGAGCGTTCGCCAGGAAATGCTCTCCAGATGGAGAACCACAAGATTCCCAGGTTTCACGGAACGGCAAGCTTTGCAAAAGGCGTGACGGGAGCGGATGGCAGCGGGCGAACGGTCATGACTTCGCCTCGCGCCAGCCTCGGAAGATCGCCCCGAAATCGAGCCCGGTGAAATTAGGCCTGGAGCGCCAGTTGCGGCCCTCGCGCGCGCCATGGCGCTCGAAATGATCCCAGCCGCTATTGAGGTCGCCCTTCGCGACGTCCCGTCGAACGTCGGGATTAAGGGCTAGATAGAGACTTTCATCAAACAGCGCCCTGTCTGGCAGCGCCGATGCCCCGGTAGCACCGTCCGGCATGTCGGACCGCCCCCTCGCTGTACCGGTACCGAGATCGGTGTAGCGCCGCCAGGGTCGGACAGGCTTCAGGGTCAGGTTTCGTTCGTCGATGAGGTGCTGGTAGCCGATCGCCTGATGCTCGTTGCGAGGATCGATCGCCCGGAATTTCTCGTAGCGCATCTCCCGGTCGCGGCGATCGATCATGCTCAGATGATAGAGATAGGCGTTCATCCGCGCCTGCGGCGCCGCGTCGAGATCCGGAGGGAACCATGGCCGGTGCATGGCCGATTTCCGCTGACTGATGTTCGACGGGACCCTGAACATGCGAACAGTCCAACGCGGGCCGCACCGGCCGTCGGCCCGGAACTGGTCAGGGCCATTCCAGAGGTTGACGATCCGAACCAGCCGAAGATGGCGGCCTGTCTCGTCGCCATGCATCGCCTCGGCCTTCAGACGCCGCAGAAAGGAATCCTCAAAGCGCTCGTCCGCGTCCGCGCAGAGAACCCAACGCGCGCCCAGTCGCGCCGCCTCTGTCAGCAACCGGTATCGATTGCTGGCTTCGTTAGCATGCGGCGCGCCAGCGCGGCTCTCGCGCAGGAGGGAGACGACGCGGGTTTCACGATGCAGGATTTCGGGGGTGCTGTCGGTGGAGCAATCGTCGAGCGCAACGATGCCGTCCACATGGTCGCGAATGTGATGAAGGAAGCCGGGCAGATACCCTTCCTCATTCCGTACCGCGATTAGACAGAAAATGCTCACCCTGTTCCCTTAGTGGGGATCGAGGAGCGTTTGTGACCCGGTCGTCCTACAGCTTCCCCTAGCCCGATCGCTCGTTTCTACACCAAAATCTTTCCGTGACAACGGCCGCATACCCCCTTATCTGGCACGCTATTCGGGCAAATCGATCTGGCTGGCTTGGTATCGACCTTGTCGGTGAGCTTGATCAGCCTGCCGAAGATGGCCCCCCTACCGAAGTAGCTAGAACGCCGGGCTGACATCGAGCGCAAGAAGCCCCACGACCACCCCGCACCCGACGGTGGCCGCAACCATGCCAGCATACATCATCCCGTAGACGGCTGCCCTCGACATGCTCGCCAAGGTAGCGCCGTCGGGGTGACGGAATGAGGCGGACTAGAACGCCCTTCGCTACGGCCCCCGATGCGGCAACCAGCTCCAGATCCGCATCAGCGCATCGATGAGCAACGGCAGGCCGATCACCAGTCCGATGATCGCCCCACCGACAAGACCTCGCGCACGAAGCCCGCCAGCGACTGGCAGCAGCCCGGATGGCCTCTGCATCCAGCTGGATCCGCTCTCCTGACCGCTCTCTACGTCTCCGCTCCGCCCGGATCTCCGCCAGCGTCGGCAATCGGGCCGTGGATGGCCTCAAGGCGGTCGAGGTCGTCATCCGTCACCTTCGTTAGATCGTAGGAGCCGATGGCGCCGGAGTGCTTGTGCTTCTCGACGATGAGGCCGAACAGTTTCGCCTTGCCCATCGTGGCGGACACAGCGGCACTGGTCTGCTTCTCGGTGAGCGCAAGCCTGCGGGCCTCTTCCAACTCGGCGGCGAGGCTTTCAACAGTCACCTCGACGCGCTTGGCGCCGCGCTGCTGGATCTCGGCGACACGAGAGGCCACCCTCTCATTTCCTCTCAACCTTGAGCAGTTGCCGTCGTGGGCCTTGAAACCTGCGGTCACATAGGCTTCCGTCGCGCTCTCTCCCCCTAGCGAGGGCCTGAGCGAATCGTTCATGGCGAGGATTGCTAAGAGGGGGCATGGGGCGCTCAGCGAGGCTCCAATCATAAAATCAGGGAACCTAAATGAAGATCTACGTCCAATTCCAGGAATTCTCAGCCAAGACCGGCCGGCCGATTGACCACCCAAGCGTGTCGGATTTCGAAACGACGGACGCTGGTTTTGCCCTCATCCCGAACGTCGGGGACTTTGTCGAGCTCGTTCGAATGGGATCTAAAGATCCTGCTGCCTATTCGGGCCGAGTGAAGAGCCGCCTGTTCCGCTATTTCGAACAAGACAGCTGTGGAATCACCATTGTCGTGGAAAACGCAGACGACGCGGACTGGGGCGCACTCATCAAAGAATAGCCTGGCGGCCTCTTTACAACGGCATTCAGAAGCGGGGGTCAGCGAGCGCGAAGAGCAGCCTCGGTCAGCCGGCCTTACGCGATCTGCACGCGACGGCGAGCGCATTCCCGCTTGCCGTTCGCCGCATATCGGGTGCCTGACCTTGAGAGCCGGCGCCGACGGTTCGGCGTGACCTGCGGAGATGGTGCCAGCCCGCGCTCAATGGCGGGCGGCGTCACCACCGAGGCGGCAGCGCCGCCAGCGAACACCGAGGCGAGCGCGGCCATGCCGAGGCCCATGAATGAGCGGCGGAACATGTTTTACTCCGGAGCTATCTGATGAAGAAAATGACAGCCGCTGCGCTGATTGCGGGCTTAGGCTTCGGTGGGTTTGCCCAGACCGGGCCCGCGAAAGCGGCGCCTATGACTCTCGCCTGCGATCTAGTTGCGACGACGACGAGAGCAACTAGATTTATCGAGGCAGATCAGTTCGTGTTCGATCTTGAAGATCAGTCGGTCAGCATCCGCGCAGCCAAGACGATTGGAACCGAGGCCCCCGTTGACTGGCTCTTTACGAACCGCACAGACATGTTCGGGGAAGACCACTTCGTCCTCTCACGCCGCGGGTCAGACATCGTTGGCGCAGGGATCTATGGTTCGAACCCGGTTGCCATTCGTCTTAGATCGGATGGCGCCCTGACTTGGGTGTTTGTCGACTTGGAAGGCACGCCTCAGACAATGCGCTGGGGCTGCCAAAAGTAAGCCTAAGGCGCCGACTTAGAACTTGGTGGCCGGGAGGCTGAACCTCACCGGCCGGCGCCGCTGGCGGGGTCATTTCACGACAAGAACGTCGATGCGACCCAGCCTATGGCGAAAGCCGCACCGCACAGAACGATGTTGCCTGTCAAAATGATGAGAAAGTGAATCGCGCCACGCTCGCGCATGCCGACTTCGAACGCTGCACGATTGCTAAAGAAAAATAGCAAAACTGCCACTGCCCCGAGAGGCACCAATACCCAAAGCGCAAACTGCACATAGCCTAGGTACAAGCATGCAGCGATAAACGCCGCGTACAACGTGTTGGGCATATGCCCCTCATGATGTTTCGTTTTTTTTGGTGAAAAGTCTCGCATATTTCAGCGTTACTTGTGGTTGGATTGTGATATTCTGAACTATGGGGACATAGTTAGTCCAAGCCGCCAATGGTTAGGCTTGAGTGGTAGGAACCCGCTATCTCGGTGAGGGGATACCGAAGTCCTCGCTCAAATCATTGTCCAGAAGTGTCTTTGATGGGATCGAGTTGAGCCTAAATTCCTTATTTATGGGCTTCCTCCGGGCCTTGTGCGGTGGCCTGGCCTTGGTTGTTGCCCGAGTGATCGGGTGCAATCCAAGATTGCATCTGATCGCTCGGGCCTCAAGGCTACAGGATTTTGAAGCGAGTAACTCGCAAATGCATTGCGCTCTAGCTAATTGCTATTCAAAATCATTCAAAAATTCATTGAAAATTTGGTGGAAATTGTATTCCCTGAAGTTCCTCGCAGTGGTTTGATTTCGGTCGAGTCGGCGTGAAGAGGGGTGCAATCTGGGATTGTTGGTGATGGGTGGAGGAGGAGCCAGTGTCGAATTTCGACGCGATATGGTGATGTCCGTACGCAGGGTGCGCCCAGGGGCGCGTTTTGGTGTCCTTCTTAGGCCTGTCGTAAAGGCGTCGGGGCTGCTCCGATGGGGCGATGTGCAGTTTCACGGGCCGCCAGGCGGACTACAGTCATGAAATCTGTCAGTGTTGTTGTAGTCGCATATAACAGTGCTCATATAATCGCTGGTGCTTTGTCTGAACTTGATGGAGTGCGGGAGATCATATGCATTGATAACGCCAGTAGCGATGATCTCTCTATGGCTCTGTCTGGCATACGTGCCAAAATTGTCAGAAACGAAGCCAATATAGGATTTGGTCGCGCTTGCAATCAGGGCTCGGCCGTTGCTTCGGGTGAATTTGTTCTTTTCATAAATCCTGATGTACGTGTGAATGGTGAAACTCTTCCAAGGCTTCTCGAAGCGGTGCGTCGATATCCGGACTGCGGCGTCTTTCTTCCGATGACGCGTCGATCCGATGGAGGGCTTTGGATCAAAAATGCTCCGGCTGGTCACGTTAGTCGAGGTCGCAATCGTGAGGTTATTGGTCAGGTTGGCGGCGATTTTTGCAGTCAGTTTTTGGACGGGAGTATATTTCTAATTCGAAGATCACTGTTCACCGATTTCGGTGGATTCGATAGGAACATATTCTTGTACTACGAGGATGATGATCTCTCTCGAAGATTGGGGGCGGCGAGATCGCCAATTATCATCGTGAAGGATTCTTTTGCGATGCACGGCGCCGGCGAGTCTGTCTCCGGTGGAGTTTCAAAAGAGATATATAGAAACAAGCATAAGAAAATATCTGAGATATATTATAATAGGAAGTACGGAATAGAGTATAACATTGTATTCGACGTATTTCGTCATCTTTTTAAGGCTGTATTTTATGCTGTTGTGTTCGACAAACGTCGCTTGATGTCTTCGTTAGGGCGGATACTTGGGTTATTCAGCCATATGACGAGTAGAACATGATGTCTTGAGGCTGTGCTTGGTGGCATCGATGCCTGCGTGTTGCGGGGGATATGGCTGTGAGCTTGTCACGTCGAATGGAGCTGCATAGGCCTGGGGTCTAGCTGATTTGGGCCTCATTTGAGCACAGCGAGTTGCCCTTTACCCCGCTGAGGGTCGGGCGGGACCCGGATGCTCGCGTTCTCCATATTCCCGCGACCTCGCGCTATATGCTGCGTGTCGGTGAGGCCGACATCTGTTTCGACATGCCGGAGGCGGTTCATTTCGAGCTTCGTGGCCATTCCTGCTGCGAAATTCTCGGTCGCGCGATCGGTTTTGGATGCCGCTCCCGGAGGGGGGCTTGTCCCATTGTCACGCTGGCGTGGTCGTGAGGGTGTGGAACTGTAACGCTCGATCCGCAATCTCGCTGGCTGGGGCTTAAGCCTGCAGAGCTCGGCCCTGCAACGGGCATTGAGCCAACGGTGGCGGGCGCCTGAGGAGGGCGATGATTAGGGCGCCGCAGGTGAGCGGATGCGGATAGCTATCGTTGTTCATCTCTATTTTCATGACCTTTGGCCAGAGTTCGAGGATGCGCTTCGGCGAGTAGATGCGCCCTTTCATTTGATCGTGACCCTAAATGAACTTGATCCAGATGCCCGTATGCGAGCCTGCTTCGGACGATGCCAAGTCGTAGTCTATCCGAATAAGGGGCGTGACGTGGGGCCGTTCATGCAGCTGCTTCGTGAGGGATTTCTCGATGGCTTCGGGTTTGTCTGCAAGTTGCATGGCAAGTGATCGGCCAAGGCAGGGCCACGTGCTGTTCTCGGTGCCGTCTGGCGCTGGGCGCTGCTTAGAGAGCTTGTTGGTTCTTCCAGCGCGTTCAGGAACATCGTCGATTGTTTTGAGCGTGATCCCACGGTTGGCATGATCGGATCGCGTCATTTCAGATTGCCCAATCAGTACAAGGGGGAAGCCGCCGCCTGAGGCAGAAATGCGGAAATGGTCGGAAGCTGGCAATGCGTCTTGGGGGGGCGCAATCTGATGACGTGAAGCTCGAATATTTTGCTGGAACCATGTTCTGGGTGCGCAGTGAGGTTTTGTCCGCGCTCAGAATGCTGGACCTCTCGCTGGAAAACTTCCACGAGGAGAATGGGTCCATCGATGGCGGGCTTGAGCATGCCCTAGAAAGACTCTTTGGTATTGCGGTGACAGCCGTCGGCATGCGGGTGGTTGACATATCGGGCTGGCTCGGAGGACGCGGCGTGGTGCCTCAGCACAGCAGCATGCCGAGACATTCCTAACCTCGCTGGGCGATCCGAGAGGGCAGATCGGCCAGAATCAATAGCAAACCCAAATGCCGCGTCCTTGGCAATGGGTTGAGGCGAGATGGGGCGCTAGGATGTCGAGGGGGCTGCTGAAAGCCTCCGAGTACCCGCTCTGCCAAATGTGGACCGGGCGCGCCGAGGCAGACAGTGTGCCCTTGCAATAATTGGTCCACCCTGCGGGGCTCCGCGTGCAGCGGCCTGGCGGAAAGGTCAACTCACAGGCTGACGATAACGGTGCCCAAGCAGGCCAACGCGGCTATCAGGCTGGTGCGATCCAGTGTTGCAAAGACGACGGGATCATCGTGCATCTCGCCCCGATGCGTGAGCAGCAAGGTGCGGCTGATCCAGAACAACAGTATCACGCAGATTATCCAGAGTCTGTCGGGATGCGAATACAGAATGAGGACGGCCGGGCTGTTGAAATAAAGCGCCAAGACGAGGATCGAGATGTAGCCCGAGGCTGCCGCCATCGATTGCAAGGCCGGCAGATCAGCGAGCCGGTAGCCGCGCCCTCGCGGCTCCCCCTTCTCTCCCTGGATATGATCGATTAACTCGGAGCACCGCTTCACGAGGGCTAGGCAGAGAAAGATGAAGATCGCGAAGGCGATGAGCCATGGCGACAGCACCAATTGCGTAGCTGCGGCGCCCGCCCAAATTCGGCATCCGTAGAGGCATGCGAGCGCGATCACGTCGATCAGCATCTTCTTTTTTAAGAAGAAGGAATAGGCGCATGTTACGACATAGTAGATACTGAGGACACCGATGAACTCGGCGTGGAGAAACAACGCGAGTCCGAATGATGAGGTCAGCAGAAGTGGAATTAGCAGCACGCCATGCATGACCGGAATTTTTCCGGCGGCGAAAGGTCTTGTCCGTTTGCGCGAATGGGCTCTATCATTGCGCAAGTCAAGCAGGTCATTAAGTATATATACACTCGAGGCGCAAAGGCAAAAGCTCAGAAACGCTAACATACTGACGCCGAAGAGGCTAATGAAGTCGTGTGCCGCCAACGGCGGCACGAAGATAAGAAGGTTCTTCAGCCACTGATGTGGACGGAGGGTCCGGATATACTCCATGATATGTACTTCGCGAAGGCCGATTGACTTGGCCTCCGGTGCCCACGCGCGCACATCGGTCAGGTGCTTCTTGCGAGCGTTGGCGATATAGACCCGACGTGCCATGCGCCAGACTGCCTCGTCGATCTTCGCGTCGCCGATATAGTCGAAGCCGCCTTCGCCGAACGCCTCACATAGCCGTCGCGATTTGGCCGAACCGGAAAGGTTGATGCCTTCCTCCGATCCGAAGACGCCGTCGAACAGCTGCAAATGCTCGGCAACGCTTTGCGCATCGCGTCGATCGGATGCCGAGGCCAAATAGATCCTTCGTCCGCTCTCCCGTTCGGCTCGGAGGAACTCCAGGACGTCGGTGTTGATCGGCAGCCTCTCCGCCTCGATGATACCGCTGTCGGCCAGTCGGCCTTTGAGTTCCGCCCGTCCGTGCCGCAATCCTCCGATGGCATGTATTGCCTTCAGTGGGTCCTGCGACAACAGGCCCAGAAGCGATTCCAGAAAGATGTCGCTTCGTATCAACGTACCGTCCAAGTCGACAACAAGCGGAACCGAATTGCTGTCCATCCCGTCCTCCCCCGAAAACGGACATGCCGGCTTCTTAGGGCCGGGAAGCGTTAAACATTGCTGCTGGATCTGGATTGGGCGGACGTTTGCACTTCACGACTGGCGGCCACTCCGACCATCAGGATGCCGGCGAGGATGGTCGCGACCCCCATCAATTTCAGCAGAGACAGCTGCTCGCCGAAAATGAACCGTCCCCCCAAGACGGTCGTCACAATCCCAAGGGCGACGAATGGATATGCCGTAGAGATAGCTACCCGAGATAGAACGAATAGCCAAGCAAATACGCTCAGCCCAAAGAAAAAAATCCCCGCAAGGACCGCCGGGGAGGTGGCGATAGCAAGGATTGCCTGCATGAAGTCCGCGCCGTCCAGCTTGGTTTGCATGGCGGGGAGAGACATGCCCATTTTGAGGAGCAATTGGGCCCCGGACGAAAGTGCGACACTCAGCAGAATGAGACTGCCTAGAACTGGCGACATGAAAATTCCCCCGACGTTCGAGCCGTTGCACGTCGGCTGCATGGGGAGCTCCGGGCTGTCCCGCTGCCGCGTTCGTCTAGGCCACCGGCATTAGCCCCTTAGCTTCGGGGGGATGCGCAACCTATGCTAGCGTGATTTGGATGCGCCATCAATCGAGCCGGCAGCCGCATTTCGGCGTAACCGGGCGGCGCGGGCAATCTTCCAAGGAGGGCGCCGAGTCCGGCCCTGTCGTTCGGCCCGCGCCCTCCGGTCGGTGCACTTTTCGTTCTACCGGAGATATGCTAGCCACACTTTTGTAGTGGTGGGATTGGGGAGGTCCAAGACAGTGCATGAGGAGGCAGCTGCGGTCGTTGAAGTCGTGGATGGGCGTCCTGTCGACTGCGAGTTTGATATTGTTTCGCGCCTCGCGGATCGTGACCACGGTCCGCTGAGCGTCTCAGATCTCGCCGCGGCGCTGCGGGCGTCCGATCCGACCGTCGCGAGTTCCTTCTCTGAGTCCCCCCGCGCGATCGGAACCTATTGGTCTGCACTTGTTACTTTGGCCAGGCCGCGTCGATTTGCCTGTATGGATGCAGAGGATGACTCCGGCTTTCAGGCGCTGTTCGGTGCGATTCGAGCTGTGGGTGGTGACTGCCAGTGCATCGGAATTGGCCCGCGTTCCGCGTCCCACCAGGCGCCCAGTTGGGAAGCGTCCGGATCTCCGCCCCGCGATGCCGATCTCGCACGCTGCCATGCTGACGCGACCGGTGACTGGCGCTTCGATGTCGATAGTGCCGGGATCAGGCTCGAGGGCGGCTCGATCGACATGCTGTTCGTCGGAAGCCTCGCCACTGTCAGGGCGTTGCGCCGCGATTTCGAAGTCTGGCTTTCCAAGATGTCGTCCGATGGCATAATTCTGTTTCGCGATATGGAGCAGTTCGCCTCCGAGTTCGGCACCTGGCGTCTCTGGCGGACGCTGACGCAGCGATACCCCTTCATCGAGATCGGCGCCGAGGCGCGCATGGGCGTGCTCTTGGTCGGGAATGGGAGCCCGTTGGCTCGTTATCTCGACCCGAGCGGCCCTCTCTCGATTCTCAGCGAGATGAACGACCTGCTGCACCATGCCTCGCACCACATCTTGTCGGAGAACGACAACCTGCGCGCCAGGATGGAGACCCTGGGGAACAAGCTCTCCGAATACGAGGATCTCAGCCTGCGTCACAACGAGATGATGATCGAGAATGCGGATCTGCGAGCGCATATTGGCAGGCTCGATCATCGACTTGGCGATCTCAAATTATATCTCGATAAGTATGATCGGTCCCTCTATGGGCGCGTACGTACGGCAATGCGCCAGATTCGGCGTAGAATAAGGGGGATGTGATGGTCCAGTTCGCTTCCTTCTGGTACGGACAGCCGCTGAGTGCGTACGAACATCTCTGCATCTCGAGCTTCATTAAGGCCGGCCATTCATTTGATCTTTTCAGTTACGATCTCGAAATCAATGCCCCAGACGGCTGTAAAGTGAGGTCGGCATCCGAAATATATCCCAAGGATAAGATCTTCTTCTACAACGAAATGCCGACGCCCAAAGTATCCGCTTTTTCCAACATGTTCCGCTATCGCCTTGTGTATGAGACCGGCTGTTGCTGGGTTGATACGGATGTCTTGTGTCTCAATGCCAGCCTCAGCCTGTTGGAATCGGAAATCCTCTTCGCCAGACAGGATGCTCAGTTTCATAATGTTGCAGTGCTGCGCTTCCCTGCAGGGCATGAGGCCATGCGGCTTGCGGCCGAATATTGTTGGGAAAGACGGAATGTCAGCCGTTTTGGCGATCTCGGTCCAGGGCTGTTTACACAGGTCGTCGCGGAATATGGCCTAGAAGAGTGGTCGAGGCCAAGCAGCACCCTGTATCCGGTCCACTATCTGGAATCGGCGGCGTTGTTTGATCCGCAGCGGCTCGACTGGGTTCTAGAGCAGATTTCGCAGTCCGACATGCTTCATCTCTGGAATGAAACCTTCGATCGCATCGGATTCGACAAGATCCATCGCCCTCCGCCCGGCAGCTATCTCGCTACCGTGTTGGAGGAGGCGGGCCTCCTGGGGCTGTTTGGTTCAGGCGACGGCGATCGAAGTGCCTGATTTGCCCTGACGGCGTTCGGAAGCCGAACGATGTTTCGTTGACGAGGCGGTGCCGTAGGGGAATCTGGGCCTTGGAGGCGGCGCGGGCTTGTCTTGCCGGGGAGGGGAAAGGTTCTCGGGGCTGGATCAGACGGCGTGATCTGCCTCAGATGTGGTCTATCATATATAGAAGTCGCGCCAGTCGGAGTTGATTGACATCGGAGCACTTCCGGATAAATTCAAAAGTTGGGGATCCTTTGGCGCAATCAATAAATTCCGGTTCTGTGGCGATTGTCCAGATAGCCGCTGCTTTCGGCTGCGCATGAGAACGCAATATTTTCGATTTCAGAACCACATATTGGTTATCGTAGATGATAAGTGACCCAGATCGATCTTCTTTGTACAGTATTGATGTCGCGTATGATCCCGATCCGTTAGCTGCTCGGCGGGATGAGAAGGCATTCAATTCGGAGGATCTTCGAAGCAGCCACCAGCGGATGCTGGATGGGGCTGGCATGCACGATGTTGGGGCGGCTATCGGTGCCTATGTACTCGTATCGCTGATCTCGTCCGGTCAGGACTGGGCCAGTCGATTATGGCAGGCCGGCGGTCTGATAGAAGATTTCCCCTTCGCCGGCGAGGACGGCTCGGGACAAGGGGCTGCAGATGACGTTGTTTTCTGGGGCAGCGGCAAGCGCGACAATACTGCGCTCGGCGTAGAAATCGGAAGGCGCTCGGTATCTCGTGGCGTGCGCGGTCCGCTCACTCGTGATGTTCTGGGCCTTCCTCCGTCTACGCCCATGGGGGATCCGACTCTTCTGCTGCCACTTTTTCATAATGTCAGCTTGCAGGTTGCCACGGAAGACAAGGCAATTTGTGTTCCGCATCGTCTTGATAACACGTCCGACGCTACGCTGATCGCCTTGACTGGAGTTGACCTAGTCGTGCGCCCGGCTGTTGATTTTGGTTTGGTGAGACTGCGGGAGCACATCGACGATATCGCGAGCGCCTCGTTCGTTCTCGCTGGATCGCTTTACGCTGCTATGATCGCCTGCGCGTTTGATAGGCCGTTTGCTTTCTATGCTGACGGCCACACGGAATACCCATTTCAATGGTTTGACTTCGCTGCGAGCCTCCTCACAGAACCCAGTTTTGTGCATACATTGAGAGAAGGTCGAAAGAGCTACGAAGTGAGCAAGAAAGGCGGCATGCGAAAGCCGACACTGTCTCCTATTTTGAACGCAGCGCCATTCGCTGTCGATCCGGAGGTTGTCCTTCGTGCCGCAGAACAAGATGTGGTACACACGGAGATCTCTGTTGCCGATCGCGATCTACGCGAGAAATATCAGGCCATACTCAAGTTACAGACGTCGCTTCTGGCTGACAATGACTACTTGCAGCAGCAGGTCGCCACTCAGGGCCATGAAATCGCTCAGTTGCGGGATAAGATCGCGCGGCGTGAACGGGCCCTCAGCTATCGAATCGCGCACTTGCCCAGAAGCCTGACTCGCCTCCTCCGGCGACCGTTCGTTCGCGTAGGCTTTCACAAGAACGGGAAGCCGCGCGGCTGGTTGCGCAAGCTGTTGTTCAGCCGGCGCAAGCCGCGCCCCTGGGCGAGGCAGCTGGTATTCCGAAGCGACGGAACGCCTCGGCCCGCGTTTCACGACTTCATCTACAAATACAATATCTCGGATCGCGCGAGAGCCAGGCAAACGCTGATGCTTGCCCGATCCGTGCCGCCTGATGATGCGGCGATCCTGATCTGCTCCGACATGCCGCCAATGTTCGATCAGAGCAGTGGTGCACTTCGTCTCAAGACGCTGATCGAACTGGTTGCCGGGAAGGGGCGGCCGATCCTTTTCTGTTCGCATTTTGAGAAGCGCAGTCTTCCTGGCGCACTGGGTACTGCAGAGGGGCGCACCCGCTACGAGAAGGCACTTTACGACGTTGGCGTCAGGGAAATTCTCTACGGCCGCGGGGAACTTGAGCGCGCGCTTTCCCGGCCCGACGTGATGCTATCGGACGCCTTCCTGTCATTTCCGATGGTCGCGGAAGCGTTTCTTCCGATCATACGCCAGGCGCGCCCGGAGGCGACGGTTCTGTATGATATGGTGGATTTTCACGCCGTGCGCATGCGGCGCGAAGCGCAGCTGAAGGGCGATGCGGACATCGGGGCGATGGCCGAAGAAATGCAGCAGCGTGAAGTCTGGCTCGCCAACGAGGCGGACATCACGATTGCCATCAGCGACGACGAAAAGGGCGAACTGCTGAAATTGGCGCCGCTCGCCAACATCCAAACCCTGCCGAATATATTTTCCCTGCCAGCCTCTCCCCCGGAAGGTCCGGAGCTGAGAAAGGGAATCCTCTTCGTCGGCGGCTTCTGGCACCAGCCGAACGGAGATGCCGTCAAATGGTTCGTCGAGAGCATCTTTCCATTGGTCCGTGCTGCGCATCCCGACACCCATTTCACGATTGTGGGCAGCAATCCCGATGAGGAGATCCTGCGGCTCGCCAAGAAGCCGAATGTTTCGGTTCTGGGGTACGTCAAGGATTTGCGTCCACTCTACGAGGCGGCTCGTGTCTGCGTGGCGCCCTTGCGCTATGGCGCGGGGGTCAAGGGGAAGGTTGGCGAGGCGATGGCCAACGGATTGCCTGTGGTAGGCACTAGCATTGCGGTGGAGGGAATGCAGACGGAGTCCAATAGTCACTTCCTGCAATCCGACACGCCCGAAGGTTTTGCCGCGCAGATCGTTGCCCTGCTGGACGACGACGTGCTCTGGCGCGCCATGCAGGCAGATGGGCGCCGATTCATTGAGGATCGTTTCTCAGTTCAGGCGCTTTCCGCCAAAGTTGAGAGCCTATTTCGATGATGGAAACGGGTAAGGCGAATATTCTGGCTGTGGGGGTCTATCTCGCAGATGTCGAAAATACCGTCGAGCATATTCGCGCCAACTTTGCGGCGGCGAGCCACTTCAACGTGGTCCAGCGTTGGACTGCGATCGCCCTTACGCCCAACGCTCGCATCATTTCTCCGGAGGATCGTATCGTCAAGCAGCGGACCGCCCGCTTCAAGCTCATCAACCAGATGCTCGCCGACTGCGACGCGTTTGATTGGATCGTCGTTACGGACGACGATGTCGAGTTGGCGCCCGGTTTCCTCGACGATCTGATTTCCATCGCGGACAGGGCGGATTTTGCCCTATTCCAGCCAGCGCGCACTCGAGATAGTTTCATCGATCATTTGATTACGGCGCAATGCGATGGCGTAACGGCGCGTCGAACGAACTTTGTCGAGATCGGTCCTATTGTCTGCCTGCGCGCCGACGCGGCCCGTTTGCTGATACCCTTTGATCAAACAACCGAGATGGCATGGGGCCTCGACTATATCTGGCCGGTCCTCATAGCCGAGGCCGGCCTGAAGATGGGCATTGTCGACGGCGTTGCGGCGGCCCACCGCATTCGCAAGCCGAACGTCACCTATAGCGGGGACCATGCGCGGATCGAGTCCACGGTGTTGCTTGGTCGCCATCGTCACGTCCAGAAGAGCGATGCTTTCAGGGTTCTCGATGTCCTCGTATAGCAAGCAGGGTCATCACCATGGCCATTGAAATATCGGCGATCCTCACAACGTTCAATCGCGCGGAATTCCTGCCGCTGGTGCTTGATGCTCTAGTCAATCAGACGTTGGCGCGAGATAAATTTGAAGTCATCGTGGTGAATGATGGCTCAAGTGACGATACATTGTCGATTCTCGATCGATATCGGAATATCCTGCCGATCAAATGCTTTACGTTGCGCCATAGCGGCATCGCCACGGTCAAGAACATCGGTGTCTTCGCTGCGCAGGCTCCGATCGTCGTATTCCTCGACGACGACGACACCCTACACCCCAATGCCCTTCGTGCGCATTTTCATGCACACCAAACGCATTCGGAACCGAGACAAGCCATACTTGGCCACACGAATCTCGCGCCCGAAGTAACCAAGTCGCCGGTGATGGACTATGTCGTCAATCGGGCCGGGCTCCTGTTTTCTTATTCCAACCTCTCTTCATCGCGGCAGTACGGCTGGCGCGAGTTCTGGGGTGGGCGATCATCCTGCAAGCGTTCGTTTCTCGTCGAAAACGGCATGTTCACGCCCGAATTCCATTTCGGCTATGAGGATATCGAGTGCGGGTGGCGCCTGAATTCCTTGGGACTGGAAGTGTTCTATGAGCCCGCCGCGCAGTCGACAATGGTTCGTAGCGTCACCTTCGACGGGTTCTGCACCCGCTCCTATCGCCAGGGGGTGGCAGCTCACCATTTTCATCGGCTCCATCCCGTTTCGATCATCCGCGATTATCTTCAGATCGAGGAAACGATTGCGCTTTGGGAACGGTGCTGGCGCGACTACGGGTACATCCTGCGAACCGCGAGGCAGGCCGACCAGAGTGCCCGGGAGGCGCTGGATTCCGACCCGGCAGAGAATGATCGTCTTGGGATGCTCTACGACAGCTCGTTTCGACTCTCCTTCGCAAAGGGGTTCCAGGATGCGGCTTCGCTGGCGGAAGGACGGCCGCAGAGGAAGCAGGTGGGATACGGTCTCCCGGGTCGCTGAGGTCCTGTCGTGAGGCGGCGAGGGCGCGGATCGCACGGCCCGTGCGCTTTGCGCTGCTGCGCCCGGTCGCCGTGGCACGGCGGAAGATGGCGAGGATAGCCACCGGTCGGCTCCTGCCGCGCGCGATTTTGGCCTAACGCTGCCCTATTCCTAATTGAGTACGGACCTTAGATGCCGAGCGTGGCTCTCAGGTTGGTGAAGGAGAGCAGGGCGGCGAACAGAAAGAGGCCGACGCTGATGCGAGGCCCCAGTCGCGGAGCCTGCGGCCGGGTCCGAAGGAAGTCGACCAGGAGCATTGCCGTTCCGAGCAAGAGGACGGGGACGATCGGCGAAAGATAAAGCAACACTTCGTGCGGGTTGAAGTAGATGTGGAAGGCCATCAGGATCGCGAAGAACGCAGCCACGCCCGCGATGCGGACGAGATGACTGCTGACGGTCAGATAGATCAGGAAAGCCGCCTGGGCACCGAGGAGGCAGACGGCGAGCCAATGGGTGCCGGCGAAACGGATGGACGGATCCGGGCTCGCGGCAACAAAGTCCGGAACCGGAGCGACGATCGAGAAGAATATGAAGGAGAAAAAGACTTTCGATATTGTCGCAGGATCGATGAAGTTGCCAAGGGTCATCCACTTCTTAGCGTAGTCCAACTGTAGTTGGGCGGATTCACCTTGGTAGAGCAAATGTGGTCCGTAGCCGATTACCGCGGCAATTGCCAGCGCAGGCGCTAGCACAGTTATCCATTGACGTCGTGAGCGCAGCGCCGGCAGGAGCAGTACGGTTGCTGCCGCCGCCGGCAGGTAGAGCCATGTGCTCAAGCCGGCGACTACGGCATGACGGACCGCCGAACCGGGGCGCAGCTCGCGCTCGACGACAAAGCTGCTCCCGGACAACAGGCACGCCAGGATGCCGCAAACGGCAAGCGAATAGCTTTCCGGGACGGAGAACACGCTGAGCCAGCCGAAGCTGAAGACGCCGATCGCGGTCATTGTGGTGGCGAGCGGCAGGTCCAAGCCTGTCCGCCGCATCAGCCAGAAGAAGAGCGTGCCGGCTAGGCTCGCATAGAACGACAGGATGAGGAACATCGAGCGTGGATAGTCGATGCCAGGCCATTTCGAGAGCATGAAGGAAAGGCCGCCGGATATCGGACCGTAGGCCGGCCTCTTGTAGTATTCGTTGAATATATTGCTGCGAGTTATGTCCCCAAGGTGCTTGGGGTAGTCCCGATAGTAGTCCCTGTACTCACCGAAATCCGCGCTCATGACGAGGAAGTTCCGGAGGGCCGGCTGCGCCTCGATCGTCGCCTGGGCGCGGGGCAAATTGTATTGCAGGAGTGCCGACCAGGCCACCATTTGCAGGGCGATCGCCACGATGACGAGCAGCGCGGCGAGCCAAGGCGCCCGGTGCGATCCGAATATGGACTTCAAAGGAGAAGACTCCTCTCGCCGCTGGAGAGTTTTAGGCTGGTGAGATTGTCCCGCACTGAGGCAAGGTAGCCGTAGGGTCGGGCGGCGCCGCCGGCGGCGATTGCGCGGAAGAGGCGTACGAGCCCGATGAACTTGTCGAGTTCGTGCACATTCTTGCGATCCGAGAATGGCTCAAATGACCGGATCCAGACGGCTTCAATCGGTGTGCTGCTGATCGTAGTGGCCCCTTGAAGATAGCTGACCTGCCCTTCGGTCGCGACGCGATAGAATACTTCGGGGTCATTGTGAGGCGAAGGCTCGACTTCGTGGAAGTCCTCGAGCAGGCAGTCGGTGGTCTGCAGTGCCAATTTGGCGAGAGGCAGGTTCTTTCGGTAGCGAAACAACACCGACCGCCCCCGCGCGGGGGAGGCGCTTACTAGCCCTTCGCTGCGAACGAGCCCCCGCGAGAATGGATGCCAGTCGCCGTGGATGGTTCGGTAGAGCGAGAGGAAGTGGGTGAGAATACCAAAGTGCTCGATCCGCAGCTCCGCCCTGTTGCGTGATTTGCGCATGCGCGCGGCGAAGTAGGCGAGATTGGGCATGAGCGGCCAGTCTTCGAGCGAGTGCATGCGCTTCAGCCCGAGGCGGAGGGCCCGGACGGCGTCGGCGGGATCGCTAAAGGTTGGCGTATCGCAGAAATGCCGCGCATGCGGGAAGCGTCGGACAAGGCCTTCCTGGACGTCGAGCATGGCAGCTGCCGCCGTGCAGTTCATTGTCATGTCGAAGCGCTCGCCTTCCAGCGCGTCGAGGCTAGTGACAACGCGGATCCCTTCCAAGCCAGGGTGTAGCTCGGCCTCTGTGGAGCGGCGCAGGATCGTAACGGACTCGCGCAGGTACCCAGCCGCCAGCAATGCGGGAACGATGAACCGCCAGACACGCCAGGCCGCGCCGGCAATCAGGATTCTCGAATCCGGACGCTGCATCAGGCTCTCCCGAGATGCGCGGCGAGGCGATGACCCAGCGCCGCGACGGTCCATGTGGGATTGGCGGATCCGGCGACCGGAAAAACCGCAGACGACGCGCAATAGACGTTGTCGCATCCTGCCACCCTGCCGGCGGCATCGACCTGCCGCGCGCTTCCGTCTCCCATCGGCAGGCAGCCGGCCGGATGGCTGGCGCCGCGCAACTGTATGCCGCTCTCCAGGCGGACGGGACCCAGCAGGCCCGAAAGCCGCTTCGACAAGCGTTCCAGGAAGCGGTTCATGTCCTGCCAGGTGGCGCGCGAGATGCGCCAGCTGACCTCGCTGCGAGCGCCGAGCCTGATGAAGTTCTCGCGCTCGGGGAACTGCTCGAGGTTGATGATGATCTGCCAGCCGGATCCAGAGCCGTCATGGCCGGCCGGCCACAGGAACGCGGTATGGTTGCCGATTCCGTCTCGCTCGATTTCGTCCGCAGGCAAAGCGAAGGCGATCAAGCGTGAAGCCTGCCCGCGCAGCGTCATCAGGTGGGCAAGGCGGTCGCGACCGCGTCGCGCTTCGAGCTGGCCGACGATGCCCTTCGGGTGGTCCATGTATCCGCCGAATCGGGCTCCGTCGCCTCGCTTGCCCGTGCGCAAATGCTCACTCAAGGCAACAGACTCGATGCCGCCGCAGGCGACCACCACATCCCGCGGCTCGATCGCCAGTCGCCCCTGCGGGGTCTCTAGGTCCAATCGGTGCACCTCGCTCCCTGTGTGTGCCACGCCGATCAGGCCGGCCTCGGCGACGATATGGACGAGGCCGCTTCGCTCGAGTTCGTTCCATTGATCGATCAGCCGGACGGGCGGACGTTGCTCGAAGATCTCGATGAGCCGCAAGTCGTGGGCTTCGACCTCGGTTCGCCAGTCTTCGAGTGTCGCATCGCTCGACCAGGACGGAATGCCGTAGGCGCAGGCTACCGCTGCCAGGCTCGCCTCCAGCTCATCCAGGGAGAAGGGCCATTGTCGGTCGTCGTGTCGACGACGCATGTCGATTTCATCAAGGGCGCGCCACTTGCCGGACCAGAGCGATGCCGTGCCGCCGAGGCCGACAAAGCGCGGAACCCCGTCGAAGTCCGGCGGAACCTGAGCGCCGAAGTCGAATCCTCCGCTTCGTACGGCTTCCCGGCGGAAGGCGACTTGCGACAGGGCCGCGTCAGCTGTCCCGATTTCCCGACCGCCGCGTTCGACGACGACGACCGGGCGCCCCGCGGCGACTAGGCCGCGAACGACTTCGCGGCTGGCGAAGCCGGAGCCGAAGACAACGGTCGGCCGATGGGCCTCGGGGCGCCGCTGCCCGTCATGCACGATCATGGTGGCCTGCGAACGCGTTGCGGCTCGCCGGCTTTCCTGGCGGCAACAGACCATAGAGGAAAAGCAGCAGACCGAGACCTGAGAACCACAGATAGTTTTGCACGAAATTAAACGGGGAATCGGCAAGCAGGTTCAGGAATTGAAGGTGGTTGCTTGCTAGAATATAAAGAACTCCAAGCGCTGCGATGCCTCTCCCTCCGGCCGCCAGCAAGCGGATATACACAAGGATGAAGACCGGAAAGAGCACGCCATAATGATGCTCCCATGCAATGGGGGAGGCGACCACGCAGCTCACGGCCATCAAACAATATCCCTCGATGCCATGCTGATCCCGTGAACTCAATGGAATGAAAATGGCGGGGACCAGGATCACCAGCGCGCCAATTGTAGATATCGCGTGGACCCAAGCATTGTAAGGCGGGAAGAATAGGTCTGAGTTAATATTATCATAAATGTCCGGTCGCCCCCGCCCTATGAACCGATTGAGGAGCGCTCCGAGAGAGTTGTTTGGGTAGAACGATTCCGGCGTTGATGAAATATAAGAAAGTACGTTAAGGTAATCGATATTGTTCCTCCATCCAAAGATTACCAAAGAGGCGCCTAATCCGACAATGCAGACCGCCATGCAGGCGACTACAAAGCGCCATTCACGCCGTACGATGCCCCATAGCAAGAACAAACCAAAATGAGGCTTGACCAGCACAAACAGGCCAAGTAACGCGCCTGCTATCCCCCTTCGTCCGCAGATCCATGCCAGAACGCTGATTGCGAAGAGCGAGTTTAGCCAAACCTGAATCTGTCCTAGAGTGAAGGCTTTGACCAATGGATAGAAAGTGAACGCGGCAACAACTGTTGCAACAGAGCGTAGGCCGATGTCATAGACGCTTCCTACGGGTAGGCCTTTCTGTCGCCAGAATATCTCGACTGTAAGAACTAGAGCGACGACCATCAATGTGAAAAATATCGCCGAAGCTAGATCTAGGTGATTCTCCAGAATGTAAAAAGGAATTAATGCCGAGAGGGGATATTGGAATTTCCTGCCGATTTCGAAAAATATCTTGCTGTATACGGGTGTGTTGCTACCCAGTGGTGCGTGTCCTGTAAGGTAGTCAAGGGCTTGTCTCATGACGCCCCAGGAGTCATCGTAGATATTTCTTAAATTTAGTGTGTCCCACGTATGAATTAACGTGTTGTTGTTAAATCCAACAGGGGCGACGGCATATATTGCACAGTTTATTACAATCGAACTGAATAGAAGAAACAGGATCAACTGGCCGCGAAAGGCTGGAATATGATGTCCCGGTGTCGGTGGCTGCCGACTTGTAGCAAGTATCTTAGTTCGCAATCCATTCGCCATGTCTGTCGCCTGAGTTTAGCTAGATTTATTCATCGGTGAAACTAAGATCGAACGCTTGTCATTCTTTGAGGTGTCGAGGGGGGGGGGCGGCGACCGAGGGGGGATTTAGCCGTGCTTTTTGGCGATACTGTCTCCGGTCTGTATCGCGTGCTGCCCCACAAAAGACCGGCCAGCAGCAGTACTGCGCCAAGGAGCGTGCATGATGCTAGACTCCTTGAAATCAATTCCCCCGAAAGAACGAAATCGCCGCCTCTGGGGGGCGGCAGGGATCAACGGGAGTTTGATAAGAGATGCGACGCGGACAATAAAGCCTCCTGTGTAGCTTGAGCGATTTCCCGTAGATGCTATGTATACTGCAAAGATCAATAGTAAAAAGTGTGTCGTATTGCCTTCTCGCAGTGAATAGATTAGCGGTCCATTGACGAGCACCAGCGTGATGATGGTGGCTAATTGAATGGGGCGACGATGCTTGGCAAAGCTGCAAAGCATCCATGTGGCTATGACCGTGGCCAATATGCCGGCTGCAAGGAAGGCTGCTGCGGCCATTGCGGGAGGGGTGATCGCTGAGAATGGTGTCAAGACGATAGAAAATATGGGGATGTTTACAAACGTTACGGATTGATAGAGCTCCTCAAGGTTGTAATCTGTGCTCCATAGGGAGCGTCCAGCGGGGTAGTAAGCCTTGAGATAGTCGGAAAATAGACGACTGGGTGCCGAGATATTCCAGAAAATTACGCTGAGTGTCAGCGCGATCGGCAGCGGCCACCATGAGGCTGCTAGTGTGGCGTGTTTCCGAGCTTCGAGGATTGGGGGGGGCTTGGAAATGCGTGTCATTGTGCTTTTCCGATCGATTTTCGGCTGCCGCTTCTGAGGCGTGCCGTCAATCGTTCGAGGAGCCCGGCGAGTTGCCCCTTTTCGTGCGGGGGCGGGGATGAGAAGGCATTGGCGCCTTCCGGTCCCCATTCCCCATTCACATGCAGGTCATAGGGGTATCGGTCGTCCGGCAAGGCCGTCCCGGCCAGCACGGCTTCAATGAAGTCGAAGTCCAGGATGCCCGACGCTACCGTATCTTTTTCTGTCAGTCCCATGGCGCTGAGTATCGCTTCGGTGTCCTTTATGCTGGCCCGGTCAATATGGACAGGATCCGTATTGTCCAGCCCTTTCCAGTATCCGCGCAGCAGCACCAGGTAGTCGGCATCATCGGCAACGTGGGAGCGGGCTCTCTCGATGAAGGTCCGAGCAAATTCACGGTGCTTGTTGCCGTGCACGAATGATTTCCGCAAGAGGTCGCCATAGTATTGCTCGAAGTCATGGATGCCGACCACGGCCCCGATGCGCCGGGAGGGGAAGCCGCTCAGGGCGAGCTTGCGGAGCGTGCTGAATTCAGGGCGAATCTCGTCTCCCGGCCTGGGAATGAATGCTCTCGCCTTTTCCAGAAGCCGGGTTCGGTAGAGGCGGTGGCCGGCATGGCGATAGGTGCCGAGCAGCTTGTCGAATATCCGGCCTTCAATCTGGGCATAGTGGTCGGGAACGGTGGCCGCGGCTTCGATGAGGGCGCCAAGGGCTCCCTTGCGGAGCAGCACGTCGCCGTCCAGCGTCATCGTCCAATCCCGGCTGAGATCAAGGCCAATCTCGTACGTCTTGGCGAGCGCAGCTTCGAAGGGGCGTTCTGAGACGATCTCGATCGGAATCCCGAGCGCCTGCCGTGCGATGAGTTCATGGCACGCGCTGACCGTGCGCTCCCCGGCGGTTCGAATGACGATGGCGAGGCTCGGTTCCGTCATGTCCAGTTCGACTTTCGCTCACGATGTCGAGGGCGGTGAATGCAGCGGAATTGATTCATGTTTTGAACTATCTAGACCGACTTTCAAGATTCAAGCAAGCGATGAATTCTTGGCCGGGGACCTGAGTAAAATTGGCCTGATTCCCTAGGGAAATGGAATCGCGGTTCGGTCCTAGATAGTAACTAAGGTTTCCTTTCTTCTTAAGCTGGTTTACGCGATGCAACCGTCTGGCATCCGGCGGCTCGGGTACTGTGCTGGTCACGACATGGCTAGCCAGCCGGAGGGTTGGCCCGGGTCGATCCTCGTCTTGCATTCCTCAAGGTCAGGATCAGGGGGCGGCGGCTCCGCCGACCGGATCGGCAGGGGCGCCGGGGCCGGCGGTCCGTGCGCTGGATGGTTCGCGACCACGGGCCGGTCCGCCGGGCGCGGGCACGTCAAGGGCGGCGCGGCCCTGGGCCCTATCATGTGTCCCGCCGGCGGCGGGTGCGTGTCCGCCGTTCCTGCTATGACAGCGGCCAGCCGGCGGCGACGCCTCCCGTTCGCGGCCGGCTGGCCGCTGCATCCCCGCCATCGGCCTGAGACTATGCTGCGTCAACAATCCGAACGGGAGCACAGCCCAATCTTCTGCCGATGCGGAGCGAGTTTCGCCAAACCCGTCGACGTCGTGGTCTCGCCGAGGCTGATGCCGAAAGGCAGGAGTTTTGGCAGCGCCCAGACCTTGAAGGTCGCATTTTCGAAGGCGATTTCCGATCCGGAAGGCAGTGCGGGTTCGGCTTGATGCCTGTGTTCGACCGGCAGTTTCGAGAGGGCATCCTCTGTGAATCGATCATAGGGTCGAAAATAGGAAAGCTCCCCCAGCATTCTTTTCCTGTCGACGACGACATGGGTGGTTCCATAGTCTCGCTGCAGTCGGATCCAGGGGGGCCGTCGATAGACAGCCATGCCGCAAGGACATCCGATGTCCGTTGGCGCATCTCTTTCATGTAGTCCCGATGCCACGCGAGGCTCATTTCTTCGCCGACGACGATTCGTCGTCGGGCCATCAGCGGTATCTCTTCCACGACGCTTCGGGGCCAGCCCGCGATGATCGTGGTGGTTGGCAGGGATGATAGGAAAGCAAATAGCTCTTTCCTATCCGGGCCTATGGGGGCGCGCTGCTCCGGCATGCCGCCGAGAAGCGCAGCCACCAACGCCGTGGCAACCAAGCAGGAGGTTCGTTTCCATCGGAATGCGGCCCAGGCTGTATAAGGCAAGGCTATCGCAGCCAGGGGGGGGTGCCACGAGATATAGGAACCGTCCGGGTACATAGAGATAGGGAAGGGCAGCATAGGCCAGGATGTAAACAAGCACGGCTGATGATGCGATCATCAGCAAGGCTCTGGACGCTGCGTTCCCCTGTATCGCTGCCTTGATGTTCCACGCGCCTATTGCAGAAAAGGCAATAATTGGTAGCGCTTCTCTGACGTGCAGGGGCATGTTGAAAAAAACACCTGATGCGGTCCACGCCGATCATTGCCCAGGTTGCTACGGAGTATGCATCCTGCCCGAACTGCCGGTATCCGAAGACTTCGTCCTCATTGAACCGACCGCCATAATCGGCCTCTGGCCAGATCGGGTCTCCCGCCATGACGAGCGGACCATAGGCGCCGCCGCGCCGAACGCTGAAAATCGCAATCAACACGGCAAGCATGATGAGACTGGTCGGTATCGCGATTTGACGAAGAGTCGCTCTGCTCGCCGGGACTTGGTGAATTCGGCCATCCGCAAGCTGCATCGCCGCGAAAACGAGGATGAGCGCCATTGCTGAATAGTAAAACAGGCTAGCTAGGAGGGCTGCTAGCAAGATTAAGGCGATTTTCCTTGACAGGACCCCGAGCATCCCCAGGCAAATCAGTGTGCCTCCCAAGGATCTCGGCAGGCCGGACGATGCTAAGTCAAGGATCGGCTCAATTGATATGGCTATAACAACGCTACATATTGCGACCAGTGTTGTCGATATTGCGGGGGTGCAGAGAAATATGAGTGAAATTGAACTGAATGCGGTGGGCAGTGACGTGAGCTGAAATATCTTGAGTGGGGCGAACCAAGTCGCGGCGAAATCTACTGCCGCGACAAAGCCTAGTGGCATTATCGCTCGACGCATGTATTCCGCTATGTAGTCCGTCGACAGGCTCGTGCCGGTCGATGCGGCATCGAACGCCCACCCTTGCTGGTACAGATCGCCAGAGGCCACCACATCGGGCCCAATGGAGTTAGCGACATAATTCCATATCGGAATTGCATATACAGCCATGACGACAGCAAGCGTGGCTGTGATCAGAAGCGTGCCATCGCTGCGACTGTAATGCACTCCGGAGGCTCCGTAGGTCGATGGTTCTACGATAGGGTGAGTTGTGCGACACTGCAGCCTATAGGTGGTGACGTCGAGGCAGCCAGGGGCGACCCGAAGGTTCCCGCCTGCAGGACCAGTCTCCGCGTGAGGCGAGCCTTCGTCTGCTGACGGGCCTGATTCTCTGGCCATCTCCGCTCGTGGCGCGGGGAGTAATTCAGGCTCGGAATTCGCTGCCGGGGCGACCGTGACCAGCCGGCCATCGTCAGGGCGGCGATGCGGGCTCTGTCCTCACTTCTTCCGGTTGGAGAGTAGCCAACGCCAAGCCGCGGCCGGACTGAAGGGCAGCTTCCGGCGACGGCTGAGACCGGGAGGCTGGCCTTCTAATATTCTTGGACCGAAGACTTCAATGATGTCTTTCAGAGGGATGTCTATATTGCTCTGTACGAGGAGAAAAACGTGCTCGCTGGTCGGAGAAAACAGCCGATCAAGGCGGCCGTCGTGAATTCTTTCCCAGTGATCTTTTAGCCATATGCTTTCGCCCATGGCGTATAGGGTGTTTTTTGCATTCGAGTACAGTTTGTCCTGCAGCTGGTTCTTAAGGACATAGCACCAGTACAGACTGTATTCCGTCCAGCTATTGTCTGCCCAATCAGGGCGATTCTTCATAAGGTATATCTGCCAGTTGTCGGTGCCGGCTGCTAAGTCTAGCTCCTCGGTTAGGCTTCGAAGGGTCGGGCCGTGAAGAAACTGAGGGGTAACGCCGAGTACAGCATCGTCCTGGGTCACAATGGCGGGGGTGTTGAGCAATTCCATGCTGGCTTTCCACCAACCCCAATGATTTTTTTGTTGCTCGAGGTGTGGTATCGCTCGATTTCCAACAAAGAGGTCTGACTCATTTATTTGTCTTGTTATTATTACATCGGAATCTAGGGTGAGTATCCACTCATCATCGATATATCTTCCTGCTGAAAGCTTTAGGATCTGTTGTTTGGTCCAGCCACTTTGACTGTATCCGGATGTGAACTGGCTGTCCTCGTCGAGAATTCTGAACTTGAAGACTCTTTCATGCCTGAGAGCGCGCTTAATTGCCTTGATATCTCCTTTGGGTGAGATCAAGACAATTTCATTTACCCACGCCGGGTTTAGGAACCGATGCATCGACGGGAGGGCGAGACTTAGTAGGCGGTCCAAGTCCGAATAGGAGTGGGTGCCGATTTTCAATGGCATGCAAATCGAAAAGCTAACCATTCACACCATTTCCAAGTTGTGTCTTCTTGAATTCAACCACTAGATTGCGCGCGTGTCATCTCCGGCGGCGTGAAGTCGTTTTCAGCGGTGAAGTGGGTACCTTCCTGTTCCACAGCCACCGCGTTGAACTCATCGCCCGCCGAACAGGTAGAGACAGATGTCTGCCTTCCGGATCGTTCAATTGCGGCTCGGAGTTCGTTCCGCCTGAAGGCTCCGAGGAACCCGCAGATTTAGCGTTCGAATATCCGCGATTCTGAATTGTTGTATTCGTGGATTGCTCGTAATCCTAGGTTGAAAATGTTGCGCCATTGGGGACAATGTGGCGGGGAGTCGGGGTGGGCCGCGGGCACTCGTGTGGGCCGCGCTTGTCCGCAACGAACGCCGTTATCTGGACGATGATTTGGTAGCGGCTGTTAGTGATGGTTGCTTTGTAGATGCCGGCCGTTTCGAAGAGTATCAGGCAATGATGAACGGTGGCTCGCGACGGCTTGCGATCGTGTCACGTTACTTGGCTAAAGCGCTTTCCGAGATCGGTGCGACCAATCTTTTGGCGGGTCAACGGCAGGGCCTGGAAGACGCGGAGTTTCAATGCCTGAGCTTTCTTGTCCAGAGTGATGGGCCTATTGGCCAGCAGGATATCGCCGCACTCTTCGGCAGCAAGTCCAAGGCTACCAAGCTTATCGACCGTCTTGAGGCAAAGGGCTATGTAACGCGGTCAAGGTACCCCGGCGACGGGCCGGCATATTGTGACGATTGTGCCCTCCAAGGTTGGGGGCTGATGACAGCCGTTCGTGCAATGCAGATCGATCGCGATGTGTCCCTTCTCTCAATGACAGTAAGGGATCTCGTGGCGGTTACAATGTATCTCGATCGCATCGCAGAGCTTGCGCGAAAAGCGCGATCGACGATCGATGTAACAGATCGGCCGCCGCCGGAAGTGAGCAGCCGCCGGCGCGGAGGCTCCGTAGTTCTCGGTGGGAGCTCGACCGGCGATCGAGGCGTTGAGTCTATATGTCCTGTGTAGGCTCTTGTGTTTGCGCGGTGCCTTTTGGTGCGGCAGTGTCGGGCGTTCTGGATCGACTGGTACGTGAGGATGCGCAATGGGCGGGGATATGCCCAGCGTCACCTGGTCGAGTGCCGCATCTGACGCTCAAATTGGCATGCTGTGTCCCGTGAGATGGGTGGGGAGTTCTTCCTGTGTCTGGTAGCCAGGCATCGCGGGCGGTAGCGGAGCGCTCATCTGTGTGGGGGCTTGGAGCCGTTGAACCTCACCGGCTTCGAGCAGGCGCCTGAGCGGCCATGGATGCGCGATCCTCGCAGTCTGCGAGATCAGAAAGAAGATCAGCACGCCGAGATGGAGGCGACAATCGTAGACTTGCAGGGGCGCCCGAATGAGGTGATCAAGGGTGGTCATCGGATTTCAAGTGGTGCGGATATGCCATTCGGCCATCCTCCCACCGATTGGATCCAGCCTGACGGGGAGGGTAGCTAGCGCTCGCATTGTCTGAGATTAGAGGCGCTTAGTTTTGAGGGCGCATACTGCAGGCACCCATGCCCCCCCCTAAGTCGCATGCTGCCAATGTCGGCAATCAACCATTCAAGGCAATTGCGGTGGGCGTTCTCCGTGCTTGAGCTGCAGTCAACCGGAGGCGCCGCACATTCGCGACAGGGCGATATGCCCTGTGATGGCAGAAGGGGCAGCCCACGTGGATGGGGTTGTCGGCGTTTGGTATCGCTGCGCTGACGTCTCTACACCCTGTGTCGGTACCCATATCGAAGCTGATCTTCTCGCCTTCAACGGAAACGTAGCCAGACTCCAGTGCATGGACGAGCCGTTCAATATTTGATCGTTTGAGCAACTTAACCTCCTGTGAATTATTTATATTTAACGAATAGAATATTTTCAAATGGGGCTCGGGATGGTTGTTTTGCTATGTTTGTTGACAATAGACGCGAACTTCCGCCGAGGGGGCGTCAACGAAGCCGTGCCGGAATCTATATCTAAAGATGGGAAAGATCGACGTTCTGGTAGGTGATGGAATTCACAAGCTCGACGCGAAGCTTTCGGATCTGGCGAAAAGGGATCTGCGCGGCCCCGAGACTACAATACGTCGTTCGATGATCGAGCATGACATTCCCGAAAGTGCATTTCGCGAGTATGGGTCGGGCTGGTTGGCCGTGTTCATTTCGGTACTTGAGCAGGAGCTGGAATGGTTCAAGGCGAGGCCCGTTCAGGCCCCATCGCCTGAGATATTGTCGAGGGAGGGACTGAGCGCGGCGATTGTGCCCGCCGTCTAGAGTAAAACTCGGTGACGTTTCGATCGTGCGGCTTCAGCGGGCGCACGAGCCTTATCGCGCGGTGAGCCTGCGAAGTCGCCTTGATTCACGCTCGACGACGCGTCAGGGCCTCTAGCTCGGAACGCTGCAAACCTTGGGCGAGCCTTTGGGAAGTCATCACTGCCTTCCGGCAAGGTGACACCCTATGCCCGCCGTTCCTGCCTGCTAAGCGCCAAGCCGGTGCGCCGCTGCCGGTGTTCCTCTGCCTCGAACGAGGGCTGCCCAGAGTTCGATCTCTGTGGACGGCATTCGACGCCGCCGGGGAGGGGCATTCAGGGGTAACGGCGTTCTTGATCGCGACCTAGGCGGGGGCTCAATGCCCCCCGCTGAGGACCAGCGTCTGCACGGGAAGGAGCATGGCCTGCATCCGCAGGATCATGGCGTGTACCAGCCCGACCGTGTCGACGACATGGAGAAACAGCCGGTTCCCGGTGCCGATGTCCTTCGCCTCAAGCGCCTCGCGGTTGTTGGTATAGGCGTTGGCGATGCAGCTTCCGCCTGGCGGGACGCCTTCCAGCTGCCCGGCATAGAGCGGCTCCAGATAGACGGTGATCGATCCGGGCTGCCCCAGTTGCTGGACATCGACCAGCTGATCCGTCGGACGAAACTGGCCAGAGGCCACGACGTCCTGCACCTGCGTCACCACCATCGGGATGATCGTGAAGGGTTTGCCGATGCAGGTCGCCTCCGCGATCATGCCGACCTTGATTACCGGGGTGGCGATCTGCCCGAAGCCGGCGACGAGGGCGACCCGTCCAGCGTCGGACGGCACGAGAATGCCCGCCGGCCGAACCATCGGATTGACGACATCGCCCGGCCGCAGCGTGAATTGCTGCAGCGTCCCGGCGACGCCGGCGCGCACCAGCGTCTTGTCGACCTCGACCTGCGCCTGGGCAAGCGCGGCCTCGGTGCTGGCTCGTTGAGCCGGCAGGAGATTTGAGATCTGCGCCTCGAGCGTCTGCTTGTTGGCCCTCGCCGCATCGAGCGCGCCCTTCTGGCCGTCAAGCGTGACCTGCAGGCGCTGGATCTCGCGCACGGCAACGACATTCGCGTTGCGCCGCATCAGCTCCTGCTTGGTATCCAGCTCATCCTGGGCTTGCTGAAGGGCATCTTCCGCCTGCTTTATCGTGCCGTCCGCGGCCGCCAACTGGGTCTTCGACACGATCACCTGGGCATCGATTTCCGCGATCCGGCGCTGCGCCGCCTCGAGGGCCGCCGCCTGTACCGAACTATCGAGCTGGAACAGCGGCTCTCCTGCCTCGACCTTCTGGTTGAAGCCGACAAACACCTTTGCAACCCGGCCGCCGCTTTCGGGAAGGATCGAGACGGTCCGGAATACGGCGGTGACGTTCTTGGTCGAAGGGTGGAAATAGAAAATCAGCGTGATCAGCGAGATGGTCAGGATCAGGCAGGCGCTGATGCCCCAGCGCAACTCGTACCAGACCGAATACAGGGTGATCTCGCGACCGATCCGCTTGCCCTGGCCATAGCGGCGAACGAGATAGTCAGGAAAGATTGTCAGCATCGAGCAAAGCAGCAGCTCAAACATCGCTCAATTCCCCTCTCGGCGTCGGGAGGCGCGTCGCCGCTTGGGGCGATGGTGCATGCGCGGCGTGATTGGGAAGCGGATCTCCGGCTGGCAAATCGGCAGGCTCGGGGGAAGTTGTCGCCATGACGGCGAGTGTCGGGCCGGCCGACCTGGCCAGGCCCTCCGCGCCGCTGTCGCGTTGTTCAGCGAGCTTTTCGAGAGACCCGGCGATCGACGCCATCGGCGTGGAGAAATCCGGAAAACGGATCAGGGCCAGCAGCAGGCCGGCAATCCAGAACATGTGATTGTGGGTGAAGAGCGAAATCAGCGCCAGGACGCCGACGAGTTCCAATTGAACCACATTGGCCCGATGCGCCAGGCGCTCCGGGACGGCATGGAGCTGGAAGTAGAGATTGGTGACGACGAGGATCGTCACGAGCATGAAGACGACCATCCCGTTGAAGAGGATGTCGCTCTGCCCGGGCGCGGTGATAAAGAACGGCAGGTGTTCGATCGCAATCGGATGAATTTTTCCGTCCAACGAGATTGCCTCCTCAGGCTCGGCTTGGGAGTGAGACGACCACACGGTCTCCAAGCAGCAGCAATCAGGCGCTCGCGAAGCGTCGCGCCTGTGCGTCATTCAAGTCTTGGTTTGACCCGGTGAACGCCCGCCAGGCACAGGGCGTGGCGGCACCGGAAAGTCCGCCCCTACCGTGCGGCGGGAGCGGGTCGCAGGGCCATGATCATTGCAGTGCGAGTGCCGCCGCTTCGGCAGAGCAATCCTGCGTCGGCTTCAGCCCCTTGGCGCGCGCCGCCTCGACTTCGCCGCGAGCCGCGCGAAGATCCTCGAGGAAGACCGGATCGGTGTGCAGTTTCGCAACCGTCGCGGCACCCATGATCCGTCCGCCATCGACATCGCTCTGCCAATGCGCGTCGCACATTACCCGGCTCTGTCCGAAGGCGATGCCGCGGGCGAGGAGTTCATTGGCGCGATCGGGCGCGATCTCGGAGAGAGTCAGCGCCCAGGCCCAGCCGGCGGCCGTGTGGCCGGAGGGATAGGAGCCGTCGTCATGCAGGATCGGCTCCTGATCCGGCGTGCAGGTCGCTTCGCTGTGCACAACGAAGGGCCGGGTGCGCTCATACTTGTTCTTGACGCCATAGGTCGACAGGCCGGCGTCCGACATCATTTTCTTCATGAGGCCAAAGAGATGCGGCGTGTTCTGCTCGTCGATCGGAACACCGAGCGCACAGGAGAAGTTGTCGGCAGGCCTCGGGAAAACGAGGTCGGCGTCCTGAACGGCCAGCTTCCACCGGTCGGAACCGCGCAGGGTGAGCGTCGCCTTGCGCGCCTCTTCATCGCGGGCAAGCGCCGCGCTGCCAGCGCCGGGAGGCGGGCCGAGTAGCGCGAGGCTATCGGGAAGATCGGATGGCTTCAGATAGCCGGGCGCGATCGTGAAATGCGCGTCGGTGACCTTGGGCTGGTCGTCGCCCGCCTGTGCCTGCCCGCAGAGCGCCATCAGCGCCAGCAGGGAAACCTGTGCGGCCCGCACTACAGTCCCGGTCATCGACATTCCCATTCCTCTCGAAAGTTGCCAGCGCCTGAAGGCGTCGTCAGCAGGCAAGTCCCATTGCGGAGCTTCTGCTGCATGAGCGGCTCGACCGTCTTGCCATTTCACGCCACGCGCATGCCGCTATGCTCCCGCCGGCCGCGAACTTTCCCTTGATTCGGCATTGCGAAAAACATCAAACCCGGTTGCGGCGAGATCCGATGGCAAATATCCCTTTGACGCGCGGCCAGTTCCTGCTGCCCTTCGTCAGCATTCTCGACGAGATCGGGGCGCCGACGGAAACGCTTCTGGGCAAGTCCCGGCTACCGACATCCCTGGCTGAAAAGAGCGATCTCTACCTGCCGCTCCTGCCGGCGCTGCGCTTCGTCGAGACCGCGCAGAGAAGCCAGGGCATCGAGGATTTCGGTTTTCTCGCCGCTCAGCGTCTGCATTTCTCCCACATGAGGGAAAAGACACGCGCGCTGATCGCCCATTCGCCGACGCTTCTCGTCGCGCTCCGGCACGCCTGCTACTGGGCGTCCCGCGAAGACACCATTTTGAGCATGTGGATTGAGCAGGACGAGGATCATGTGCGGGTCTGCAGCCGGCTCGCCGGCACGACCGGGCTTCTGCATCTGAAGCACGCGCAATGGATCCAGAATATCTTCTCGGTCTACATCGTCCGGCAATTCGCGGGACAAGACTGGATGCCGACCGCGATCGCGTTTGAATCGTCCTACTCACCGGGGCCGGCGACTCGATCCCACTGGCCGAATGTGCGGTTTGTGTCCCATCAGCATGCTGCCTGGATCAGCCTGCCGGTCACGCTTCTCAGCCTCCCTAATCGGTCGGCCGCCTTGTTCGCGCCTCCGCGTGGCCAGGAGGACGGTCCCAGCGACTACGACATCGTCGCAACGCTCAAGCTGATGCTGCCGGCTTATCTCGAAGAGGGAAAGACGGCGCTGGCCGACGTCGCCGACATCGCCGGCATCAGCCCGCGCACGCTCCAGCGCAAGCTCGCCCATCTTGGCCTGACCTATTCGGACATATTGGATACGGCCCGGTATGAGAATGCGAGCCGGCTTCTGCGCGACACCGATTGCAGGATCATCGATGTCGCCTTTTCCTCCGGCTACACGGACCCCGCGCATTTCAGCCGTGCCTTCCGACGAATCTCCGGTACGACGCCGCGTCAGTTTCGGGAGCAATCACGCCTTGGCTAGCGGACTGTCTCAGGCAGCGGCAGGGCTTGGCTCCCTGAGGAGGCCTTTGCACAACGCCGAAAGGCAGTTCTGCAGCACCCCATCTCCAGCATCCTGAGGAGGCTTTCGAAGAAAGCCGTCTCGAAGGACACACGACGGAAGGGCAGGGCTCACCTGGGTTTGCGCGACCGCTCTGCGTCCTTCGAGACGGCCCTGCGGGCCTCCTCAGGATGTTGAGGGCGGGGTTCTGCAAAGGCCCTGAGGGATAGTGCGCCGCCCCTGCGAACACGGGCGGCGCGCGTTGTTCAGCGGTTGACGTCGACCAGCGTGCGGCCGCGCACCTTGCCTTCGAGGATATCGACCGCGACCTGCGGCACGTCGGCCAGACCGACTTCCTGCACGGTGGTCTCCAGCTTGGCGAGGTCGAGATCGCTCGCCAGCCGCTTCCAGGCGACGGCGCGGACGGATTGCGGCGCGTTCACCGAGTCGATGCCGGCCAACGTCACGTTGCGCAGGATGAAGGGATGCATCGCGGCGGGCAGGTCCATGCTGTCGGCGAGGCCGCAGGCCGTCACCGTGCCACGATAATCCGTCTGCGCCAGCACGTTGGCGAGTGTCTGGCCGCCGCAGCTGTCGATGGCGCCGGCCCATTTCGGCGCTGCGATCGGCGCGCCCGGCTGCGAGAGCGTCGCACGGTCGAGGATCTCCGTGGCGCCGAGCCGCTTCAGATAGTCCGCCTCCTGCGCGCGGCCGGTCGAGGCGATGACGCGGTAGCCGAGCTTCGACAGCAGCGCCACCGAGATCGAGCCGACGCCGCCGGAAGCGCCCGTCACAAGGACTGGCCCGCGATCCGGCGTGATGCCACCATGCTCCAGCGCCAGCACGCTCAGCATCGCCGTGTAGCCGGCGGTGCCGATCGCCATCGCATCCTTGGATGAGATCGAATCCGGCAGCTTGACCAGCCATTCGGCCGGGACGCGGGCGCGCTGCGCATAGCCGCCATGATGCGACATGCTCAGCTCGAAGCCGTTCAGCACGACGCGATCGCCAGGCTTGAAATCGGGACTTTTGGAGCTTTCGACGGTGCCGGCGAGGTCGATGCCGGGGATCAGTGGGAATGTCCGGATGATCGGCGCGCGCCCGGTGACCGCCATCCCGTCCTTGTAGTTGACGGTCGAATAGTCGACGGCGACGGTGACGTCGCCATCCATGAGCTGATCGTCTTCGAGGCTGGAGAGAGCGACAGAAACCGTGTCGCCCGTCTTCGTCGCCCAGAGTGCCTTGAAGGTCATGCGTCGCTCCGATGTCAATGATATGCCTCCCTTATCTGGTCGGCACGAGGCGGTCCGCAAGACGCTCCTTGTCACATGGGCGTGAGAAAACGGCGCGTCGCCCGAACGGCGATGCGCTTGCAGGACGTTCCCTTACATTGGTCTCAAGCCGGGTAGGTGCGCTCCGCCGCGCGGATGCGGCCGGCATTACCGAGTTCGACGATGTAGCCAAAGTCCTTCTCGGTATCGAGATAGTAGTGCTCGTCGTCGTCGATCCGGCCGCTCTGGATCACCGGATAGCCCTGTCGGGTGAAGTTCTCGACCGCCTTCTGGCAATCGGCATAGAACAGCTTGATGTGGTGCAGGCCTTCGCCGTGCTTCTCCAGATGCTCGTCATAGATGCTGTAGCCGGTCAGCGGCTGCATCAGCTCAAGCTGGGTGTCGCCGCTCCAGGCGACCGCGATCAGGCAGGTGTGCGTCGCCGGTTTGCCGCGATAGATGTAGTTCTGAACCTTGCCGGGCTCGAACTGGTAGATGTCCCAGGGGCCGATCTTGAAGATGTCCCAGTGACGCTTCATCGCCGCTTCGAGATCGCGGACGACATAGGCGACCTGCATCGTGCCGCCTTCGGTGAAAGTGCGCATCCCCGTTTCTCCCGTCTGAAAGCCCCGTCTCTTGCGGACAGGGTCTTTGTCGCGATCCGGCGTGCGCCGGTTCGACATCAGCTATGCATCGGGATGACTTAGGGTCAAGTCTGGGGCCAAGTCGGGCGCTGGCCGCGCCCGGCGGGCGTCAGTCGGCCTTGTGGGCCGGGCGGGCGCGGGGCAGGGGCATGGCAGCGTCGACGGACGCGTCCATTCGGCAGCAGCCCGGTGCATCCGAGCGGATGCCGTCATCGGTCGAGGCGAGGCGGATCGCGGCCGGCAGCTTGTGGGCGGAAGAAAGCCGGGACGGGGTCGGCGTTGCGAAAGCCATGGCCGTCGCATCCTTGGCGAAGTGCGACGAGGCGCTGGCAAGAGCCAGTTCCGGCTGCGCGATCGTCTGCTCGGCGTAATCGGGCCGGATGACCTTCGAGGGCGGCAGGATCGCGGTGGCATAAAGCAGGCCGCGGACCGGCGGAGCGGCCGGATTGGCCGCAGCCGGTTCTGTCGATGCGGGCTTTGCCGACGCGAGCTGGAGCAGGGCGGCCGGCTTCGGACGCGGTAGGAGCGGCGGAACGATGGCGGCCATCTCCACGACGGGAGCGGCGACGACGGGCTTGCGCAGCGGCACCGGCGCCATGGCCGTCGCGACGGCGACCGGCGCTGCGTCCGCTTCGGCGGCGATCTCGGGCTTGGCGCCTTCGGCGAGAACCAGTTTCTCGGTCGGCGCCTTGGCGACCACCGGGCTTCCCGGCTCCGGCGTGGCGTAGGCCAGCATCGTATTGTCGGATGGCTTGGTAACGAGCTTGCCGGCGACCAGAATCGGCGTCGTGCCCATGGGCACCTTGATCAGCTTCGCCAGCAGTCGCTTGCGCTTGGCTTCGTAATAATAGCCGCTCTTGTAGAGGCTGTGGGCCTTGGCCGCATTTCCGCCGGCGATGATATAGGCGTTGGCCAGATAGGCGCCGCCATAGATCAGGTTGGTTTCCGCGTCGAGCAGTCCCTTGGCCGATCCCCGGTAGCCGAGGCCTTCAGCCGTCTTGGGCAGGATCTGCATCAGGCCCCAATACGGGCCGTTGCGGGCGGCCGGATTGAACGTGCTCTCGGTGCGAACCACTTTGCGCAGCAATTCGACGGGCAGGCGGTACGTGTCCGCGTAGTAGGCGATCCGCGCTTCGATTTCCGCCCGCGACATGTCGCGATCAGCCAGGGCAACCGTCGGAATCAGGAGGCCAAGCGACAGGCCAATCAGGCCGCGCAACCATCCAGAACAGGCGGGTTGGATGCGGCCGGGTCGAAGGCGCATCGGGGGCGAGAGACGGATCAAGGAGGCTCCAAGCCTGGTTAATCGTTCGATAAGACTCTCACGCGAAGGCCAATCAGGCAACCCACCCGCCGAAATGCGTGCGATCCGCTGCCCGCGTCCCCCTCGGAGCGACTGTATCCAGCGCCAAAAAGCCGGACTTTATGGCTTTTCCAAGAATCGCGATCGGGCCTGTTAAGCATCCCGGTCGGTGTTCCCGCCTGGGAAATCGGAGGGCCTGTGTCGCGCCTGCGGCGAGAGTCCTTTGCTGGCGCGCTTGTGCCGTCGCTGCTTGCTGCTACACTCAACCTCAACAAGGCACGCGATGAGCTGCGCGCCGGACCCATTTGTCCTGTGTCCGCGCAGCCGAAGGATTTAATGTGACAATCTCGGGCGAGGATCCGCGGATCGCGGAATCCAGGGCGCCCGTCAGTGATTCCGCGGATCATGCGCGGAGTCATGTCGGGACAACCGACGGTTCTGGCCAGCGTCATGCTGGCAATGGCCCAGGAAGTGGCCCAGGACAGGTCGGCAAGAAGAAGGGCAGGCGGCGCAAGAAGCGCGGGCCTGTCTTTGCGTCGGGCCAGAAGCCGGACGCGAAAACAGCCAAGGCTGTCGAGGCAAGCCGATCCGGTCCCCGCGACCGGAATCACGGCGCGCGGACGCAGCCCAATGCCGGCTTGAGGCCGGCACAGGACGGACAGGTGCGTCCGGCCCATCCCGTTCGCCCAGCGCAGGCTGTGAATGGCCAGGATTCCCGCGCGAACCGTTCCGATGCGCGTCCGCGCGCGGAATCATCCGCGCCGCCGGACACGCTTTATGCAGCCCTCGATCTCGGCACCAACAATTGCCGCCTGCTGATTGCGCAGCCGCGTGAGCGCGGATTTCGCGTTGTCGATGCGTTTTCGCGGATTGTGCGGCTTGGCGAAGGCGTCGGCCGTAGCGGTCGCCTTGGCGAAGCGGCGATGGACCGGGCGGTCGATGCGTTGCGCATCTGCCGTTCCAAGCTTTCGGATCGCGGCGTCGTGCGCGCCCGCCTGATTGCCACCGAAGCGTGCCGCTCGGCCGAGAATGGCGCGATCTTTCTCGAGCGTGTGCGCAGCGAGACCGGACTGGCGCTGGAGATCGTGTCGCGCGAGACGGAAGCAAGGCTTGCCGTATCGGGCTGCGCCTCGCTGATCGATCCCAATTCGAACGGCGCGCTGCTTTTCGATATCGGCGGCGGCTCGTCCGAACTGGTATGGATCGACCTGACGCGGCCGGCCGAGACGCGGCGTCGCCGCATGTCGGACCGGATCCGCTCCTGGGCGTCGCTGCCGGTCGGTGTCGTGACGCTCAGCGAGCGCCATGGCGGCGAGACGGTGACGAGCGAAGTGTTCGAGGCGATGGTTGCCGAAGTGGCCGAGATGCTGCGGGATTTCCCGGAAGCGGCGGCGCTCGACCAGGCGGTCGCGGCGGGCAATCTCCATATGCTCGGCACGTCCGGCACGGTGACGACGCTCGCAGGCGTCCATCTCGGCCTGGAGCGCTATGATCGACGCAGGGTTGACGGAACCTGGATGACAGGCGACGAGGTCAATCTGATGATGAATACATTGACGGGCATGGACTATGCCGCGCGGATCGCCAATCCCTGCATCGGCCAGGAGCGGGCGGATCTGGTGCTGGCGGGCTGTGCTATCCTCGAGGCAATCCGCCGTCGCTGGCCTTGCCAGCGGCTTCGGGTTGCGGACCGCGGATTGCGCGAAGGAATTCTGGTGGAAATGATGGCGGAAGACGGTGTGTGGCGGCGTTCGCCGCATCGGCAGAATGGAAGGCCGTCATGACGGGTATGAAAAAAGGTTCCGGCGGGCGCGAGCTTACGGTCCGGGTGAAGACGTCGCGCGGCCGCACGGCCTCGTCGCAGCGTTGGCTGGAGCGCCAGCTGAACGATCCCTATGTCGCGCGCTCGAAGCGCGAGGGTTATCGTTCGCGCGCCGCCTACAAGCTGATCGAGATCGACGACCAGCATCACATCCTGGCGCCCGGCATGAGCGTCGTCGACCTTGGCGCGGCGCCCGGCGGCTGGTCGCAGGTCGCTGTCGATCGCGTCGGCTCGAACGATGCCAAGAAGCGTGTCGTCGCCATCGATTATCTCGAGATGGACGAGCTTCCGGGCGTCATCCTGTTCAAGAAGGACTTTTTGGACGAAGACGCACCGGCAATGCTCGAAGAGGCGCTGGGCGGTCGCGCCGACGTCGTCATGTCCGACATGGCGGCGCCGACCACCGGCCACCAGAAGACCGACCATCTGCGCACGATCTTCCTGTGCGAAGTGGCAGTCGATTTCGCCATCAACGTGCTGAAGCCCGGCGGCCACTTCCTGACCAAGGTGTTTCGCGGCGGCGCCGAGAATACGGTGCTGACGCTGTTGAAGCAGCATTTCACCTCGGTCCATCACATCAAGCCGCCGGCCAGCCGCGCCGGTTCGGTCGAGCTGTTCCTGCTCGCCAAGGGCTTCAAGGGTCGCAAGGATGCGCCCGACGAAGGTCAGGCGCGGGATGTGCCGGACGACACCGATGGAAGCTGGCGGCCGTAGGTCGTTTCCTGATGGGTCGGCTATGCCGGCCCATCCACCGGACACGGCCGGATCCGATGTGGAGTCCAGCGCCAAGAGCAGAATCCGTCCGCTTTGGGCGAGGAAACTGCGCGCTTCACCTCTCCCTGAGGGAGAGGTCGACGCACGAAGTGCGGCGGGTGAGGGTTTACGACCTCACCGGATGGTTTCCTAAACCCTCTCTACGCCCGTTCGCGCATGGCGGTGACCGGGTCCGGCGCCAGTTCCTTTGCGCGGCGCCCTGACATTTCCGAGCCCGCATCGGTCGGCATCTTGATGAAGAAGATCACCGAGCTCGCGGCGATCAGCCCGACGACGAGGAACGCGGGATGGAACGATGCGAGCTCCAGTTCGCCGCCATGCGATTTCATCGTCATCTGAAGCATGATCGCGCCTGTCGAAATGCCCAGGGACAGCGACAATTGCTGGAACACGCTGGTCATGCTGGTTGCCCGGCTCATCTTGCTCATCGGCACATCCGCGAAGGATAGCGCATTGGCGCTGGTGAACTGAAGCGAGCGGAAGAAACCGCCGACGAACAGTAGCCCGGTGATCAGGTGCATCGGCGTGCCGATCGAAAATGCCGCCGGAATGCCGACGAAGAACGCGGCGATGAACGAATTCGCGATCAGAACGGTGCGGAAGCCGAACCGGCGCAGCAGCGGCGGCGCGACGAACTTCATGGCGATGGCGCCGATGGCCGAGACGAAGGTGATGGTGCCGGACTGGAACGGCGTCAGGCCGTAGCCGATCTGCAGCATCAGCGGCAGCAGGAAGGGCAGGGCGCCGATACCGATCCGGAACAGCATGCCGCCTGCAACGCTGGCGGCGAAGCTTGGAATGGCGAACAGCGACAGGTCGAGGATCGGGTTGGCCACGCGGCGGCTATAGAAGAAATAGGCGATCAAAAGGCCGGCGCCGCCGAACAGGCTGGCCATCACATAGGGCCAGGGCATCAGGTTGAGGCCGAGCGAGGTCGAGCCCGTGATGAAGCCGGCGATCCCGAACGCGGTCAGCAGGAATCCGATGAAATCGAAGCGCACCCGCTCTTCGCCGCGTATGTCGGGGATGAAGAGGGTGGCGAGGATCACGCCCAATACGCCGATCGGCACGTTGATCCAGAAGATCCAGCGCCAGTCGAAATAGGTCGTGATGAAGCCGCCGACGACCGGCCCGACGACGGGGCCGATCAACGCCGGCACCGTCAGCCAGGCCAGTGCGCCGACCAGCTCGGATTTCGACACCGATTTCAGGATGACCAGCCGTCCGACGGGCACCATCATCGCGCCGCCGATACCCTGCAGGACGCGCGAGGCAACGATTTCGAGGATCGAGCTGGAGAGGCCGCAACAGATCGAGCCGAGCGTGAACAGGGCGATCGCCAGCCGAAACACGGACCGCGCGCCAAATCGGTCCGCGACCCAGCCGGAGGCGGGAATGAAGATGGCGATGGTGAGCAGATAGGACGTCAGCGCCAGTTTCAGATCGATCGGGCTGACGCCGAAGTCGCGCGCGATGGCGGGAAGCGATGTCGACAGGACGGTCGAATCGAGGTTCTCCATGAACAAAGCGCAGGCGACGATCAGCGGCAGAAGAATCCGTGCGGGGGGGCGATGCGGAATCATGAAGCCTCTTGGGAGGGCGATTATTCTAAGTCTACCTTAGGACGATGCGTTTGGCTTTCGAAGCTGCGATTTCGTGAAATCAGGCTTCGGCGATCGCCCGATGCAAGCCTGCAACGTCCGCGATCTGATCCGGGTTGCGCCAGAGCCAGCCGAAATACGCATTGCAGCCCGATCCGCTCCAAGGGTTCAGGCCGCTGCCGTGATAGGGCGTGAGTTCGCCGATGCGCAGGCCATCCTTGGTCAGATAGAAATCGACACGCAAATGGCTGAATCCGGCTGACACTTTCTCCGCGACAGTGACGAGGCGACGGGCCATGTCGGGGTCGAGATGATAGTCGCCGCGCTCGAAATGCAGGGAGTGGAAGGGCAACCTGACGCCGTTGATGTCGAACCAGTTGTCGCGGCGGTCGGGGGTGGACTTGGCGCCTGTATGGATGCGGATCATCGCCGCCTTGCCGCCAAATGTGACGACGAGCGCTTCCACCGGCAATTCGTCGTCGGCACCCAGCAGCAGCCTCTCTGCGAGAATGCGGCGAGGGACGTTGCGGTATCCCCACTCAAGCGACTGGTCGAAATAGTCGTACTGCAACCATTCGCGTGCTTGCTTCGCCAGCAAAGCGGGATCGTGGTTAGCCGCCTCACGGACAATCGCGACCAGGCCCGAGGCATGGCTGGGCTTCAGCACAAACTGATCCGGTAGGGCATGCCAGGGAATGTCGGCGGGATCCGACCAGACGCCGAGAAGCGGCACGAGAAAGTCCTCGCCCACGCGCTCGCGGATGATGCCCCTGACCGCGACCTTGTCGCAGAGGCGCTTTAGCAGTGGGTCCCGGTCGTAGAGAATGCGGTGTACGATATGCTCGTTATAGCCGGCAGGCGGATCGATCCGAAGCGGCTTGTTCATGACCTTCTGGAAGCGTCGCTCATGCCAGGATCGACACAGGCGCGGCCCAATCCAGGGAGCGCGGCGCAGCGGCCGCGTGACAACAAGGAAGCGCATCCGCTTGTACGCACGCGCGGTTGCCCGGGCCGCCGCAGCGATCCGGAGGGCATGTTGATGCAAGGACATGGAGATCGCTGAGAGGAACGCGGATCGAATCCGCGATCTGGTTGTTGAGGTTGCCGATGTCGTTTGGAACAGGCCGGAGATTGACGCAAGGGCCTTTAGCTAAGGCTGCGAGGAACGCTGCCCGATCGGGCGTTGCGCGCGCGCCCCTCGCTTCTCCGGGGCGGCCCCGCGAACGTCGTCCGCCTGGCGCATAGCTCCCCTGCAACAATTTGTGCAGTGCGAGACTTTCCACGTCCACCGACTCCATGATAGAGACCACCGCCAACTCTATTCGCTGAAACCTCGACCCGCCGGTGACCCTCGGTCCCACGGCTGGTCTTTTGCATTCGGAGCGTTGGCCATGGCCCAGATCGTAGAATTGTCCACCGGACGCGAAGCGCTGACCTTCGATGACGTGCTGCTGCAGCCCGGCCATTCGATGGTCATGCCGGGCGAAGTCGATATCCGCACCCGCCTGACGCGCGAGATCGAACTCAACATTCCGATCATCTCCTCGGCCATGGACACCGTCACCGAGGCGCGCCTCGCGATCGCCATGGCGCAGGCCGGCGGCCTTGGCGTGATCCACCGCAACCTGTCGCCAGAGCAGCAGGCGGAAGAGGTTCGGCAGGTCAAGAAGTTCGAATCGGGCATGGTCGTGAACCCGGTCACCATCGAGCCGGACGCGACGCTGGCCGACGCGCTGACGCTGATGAAGGCCCATCGCATCTCCGGCATTCCCGTCGTCGAGGGTGGTGGCAATCCGGGCCGGCTCGTCGGCATCCTGACCAATCGCGACGTGCGCTTTGCTTCGAACCCGGACCAGAAGGTCTATGAGCTGATGACCCGCGAGGGTCTGATCACGGTCAAGGAAGGCGTCAGCCAGGACGAGGCGCGCCGGCTGCTGCACCAGCACCGCATCGAGAAGCTCGTCGTTGTCGACAAGGCCTATCGCTGCATCGGCCTGATCACCGTCAAGGACATGGAGAAGACGCAGCTCAATCCGAACGCCGCCAAGGACGAGCAGGGTCGCCTCCGCGTCGCCGCCGCCACCACGGTTGGCGAGAACGGCATCGAGCGGACCCAGCGCCTGATTGACGCCGGCGTCGACCTGATCGTCGTCGATACCGCGCATGGCCATTCGCAGCGCGTGCTCGACGCCGTGACGCTGGTGAAGAAGATGTCGAACCGCGTGCAGGTCATGGCCGGCAACGTCGCCACCGCCGAGGGCGCCCAGGCGCTGATCGACGCGGGCGCCGACGCCGTCAAGATCGGCATCGGCCCCGGCTCGATCTGCACCACCCGCGTCGTCGCCGGCGTCGGCGTGCCACAGCTGACCGCGATCATGGAAGCTGTTTCGGTTGCCGATCTCGCTGGTGTTCCGGTCATCGCCGATGGCGGCATCAAGTATTCGGGCGATCTGGCCAAGGCGCTTGCCGCCGGCGCGCGCTGCGCCATGATCGGCTCGTTGCTGGCGGGAACGGAAGAAAGCCCCGGCGAGGTCTATCTGCACCAGGGCCGCTCGTTCAAAGCCTATCGCGGCATGGGCTCCGTCGGCGCGATGGCGCGCGGCTCGGCGGATCGCTACTTCCAGGCCGAAGTGCGCGACACGCTGAAGCTGGTGCCGGAAGGCGTCGAGGGCCAGGTTCCCTACAAGGGGCCGGTCAGCGGCGTGCTGCATCAGCTTGCCGGCGGCCTGCGCGCCGCCATGGGCTATGTCGGCGCTGAAAACCTCGAGACGTTCCGCGACAAGGCGCGCTTCGTGCGCATCTCGACGGCCGGCCTGCGTGAAAGCCACACGCATGACGTGACGATCACGCGCGAAAGCCCGAATTATCCCGGCATCGGCTGATCCCAACGCTCGCCGTCATCCCGGCCTAGGCCGGGATCCATACGCTCCGACGGGTGGCCAGTAGACACGATCCGGGCCAGTTCTTTCCGGCCTGTGTTCATGGGCCCCGGCCTTGGCCGGGGCGACGCCCTGTCTGTCGGCGGCGGATAAAATTTGGCTGCCGAGAGCGAACGATACTGAAGGAAGGGGCAGGGGTGGGAACCTTCTGCCCCTCTTCTTTGTTTGAGCAGTGCCGGCAACGTCCGGATGCCCGGCTTGTGCCGGCAAATCAGTTTCGGGGGTTCCATGCTGAAGACTGTCATTCTCTGGCCGGCGATCGCGCAATTCGCACTGATTGCGATCTGCTATCTCTGGCTTGGCATTACGCGGCGACGAGCGCTTGGCAGCCGCGCCGTACCGTCGACCGATTTCGCCCCCGGCGCTGCGGAGCCCGAAGCCTCGGCCACGGCGCGCCGCCATCTCGCCAATCAGTTCGAGCTGCCGATCCTGTTCTTCATCGTGGTCGGCTTCCTGTTCGGCATCAATGGCACCTCGATCCTCGAAGTCGTCGTCGCCTGGCTGTTCGTCGCCAGCCGCGTGGTCCACACCATCGCTTCGCTGCGCGGGCCGCTCGTGCTGCGACATGTCAGCTTTCTGGTTGGATTCCTGCTGGTTTGCTTCCTCTGGCTCGACCTCGCCGTTCGTATCCTCTAGAAGCGCGGAACCATGATCCCAGCCGCACGCATCTCCGCCGCCATCGAGGTTCTCGATGATATCGCAACCCGTCGCCGCCCCGCGCCCGACGCCCTGAAGGATTGGGGCCTCGCGCACCGCTTCGCGGGCTCGAAGGACCGCCGCGCCATCGGCGACCTCGTCTTTGACGCGTTGCGCCACAAGAACTCGTCGGCGGCTGTTGCCGGCGGCGATGACGGTCGCTCCGTCATGATCGGTCTCTTCTTCCATCATCGCGGTCTCGACATCGCGGGCCTGGAAAAGCTGTTCTCGGGCGATCGGTTCGCCCCGGAACCCTTGACCGATGACGAACGCGCAACGCTCGCGAGCGACGCGCTTTCCAGCGCGCCGGATTATATCCGCGGCGATTATCCCGAATGGATCTCGCCGAACCTTGCCCGCGTATTCGGCGACAATGTCGTGGCCGAGATGCAGGCGCTGGCCAATCCTGCGCCGCTCGACCTGCGCGTCAACACGCTGAAGGCAGAGGCCGACCATGCCGCGTCCGAGCTGACGGCGGCGATCGGCCGTGCGCCAGAGCGTCCTGCGCTCTCGACGCTCTGCCTGCGCCTGCCGCTGGAGCCCGGAACGGCCGAGCCGCACATCGCCTCGACCGAACCCTTCTTGAAGGGCCAGATCGAGATCCAGGATCTCGGCAGCCAGCTCGCCGCCGAATTCGCCGGCGCGCGCCCCGGCATGCAGGTGCTCGATCTGTGCGCTGGCGGTGGCGGCAAGACGCTGTCGCTGGCGGCCGCCATGCAGAACCATGGCCAGATCTTCGCGCATGACAGCGATCGCCGCCGCCTGGCGCCGATCCATGACCGGCTGACGCGGGCAGGCGTCCGCAATGTGCAGGTCCGCACGCCGCGCCCCAATAGCGATGTGCTCGACGATCTCGAGAATCGCATGGATCTGGTGCTGGTCGACGCGCCCTGCACGGGCACCGGCACCTGGCGCCGCAATCCGGACGCCAAGTGGCGCATCCGCCCCGGCAGCCTGGCCGAGCGCAACAAGGACCAGGCGATCGTGCTGGCTTCGGCCGGTCGCTATGTGAAGGTGGGCGGACGCCTCGCCTACATCACCTGCTCGGTGCTGGACGAAGAGAATACCGACCAGATCGACGCATTCCTGGCCGCGAATCCCGGCTTCTCGGTCGTGCCGCCGCAGGCGGTGGTCGAGGCCTATGAGCAGGAATCGATGAACATCCTCGGCCCGGCGGTGCGGCTGATGTCGAACGGTTTGCTGATGACGCCGCTCAACAGCGGCACGGATGGTTTCTTCGTATCCGTACTGACGCGTAACAGCTGATCGCAATCATCTGTGCGCCTTCCCGGAGGTCCCGGGTGCTTGTCTCGACATCGCGCGGTTGCGTCGATAGAAGGACGGCACCGGGGTTCTCCCGATTACGGAGGTAGACTATGCGCCTGCTGAGGCTTCTCGCCATCGTCATTGTCCTGTTCGCGGGATACTGGGCTTACTACGTTTTCGCAGCTTCCAACCCGAACGATCAGTTCGGCGTGCAGATCAACAAGATGCTGCCGACCGCGGCACGCGAGTTCGCCTGCAAGAAGCTGAAGGACCGCTTCGCCGACGCCAAGGCGCCGGAAGGTTGCGCCGAGTTCGCATTCTGGGCACCGGCTCCCGAGCCCGTCGTGGAAGCTCCGGCTGCAACGCCGGCTCCGGTCGTCGAGCCCGCTCCGGCAGCGCCCGCTCCGGCCGTCGAGACGCCCGCACCGGCAGCATCGGCTCCGGCCGCCGAGACGCCTGCTCCGGCAGCGCCGGCTCCGGCCGCTGAGACGCCTGCTCCGGCGGCCACCCCGGCTCCCGCCGCCGAGACGCCCGCTCCGGCGGCTCCGGCCGCAACGCCGGCTCCCGCTGTAGAGGCTCCGGCAGCTCCCGCTCCGGCGTCCGATACGCCGGCCACGGCCGCGCCCTGATCGATCCAGCGGCCCGCACCCCACGGTGCGGGCCGTTTTCTTGACCTATGCAGGTGCGGATGGCAGCTCCGCGATTGCAGTTTTCGGCCCAATCGCTTAACCGAGGGGCCATTCCCCTCAGACGCCGGGCCGCTTCCATGACCGACAGCATTCTCATTATCGATTTTGGATCGCAGGTAACGCAGCTCATCGCGCGTCGCCTTCGCGAAGCCGGCGTCTATTGCGAGATTCATCCGTTCCAGAACGCCGCGCCGGCGTTCGAGAAGTTGCAGCCCAAGGGCGTCATCTTCTCCGGTGGTCCCGCCTCCGTCACCGATGTAGGCAGCCCGCGCGCGCCGCAGGCGGTGTTCGATTCCGGCGTGCCGATCCTGGCCATCTGCTACGGCCAGCAGACGCTGGCGCTGCAGCAGGGCGGCGAGGTCGAGGGTGGCCATGCGGCTGAGTTCGGCCGCGCCGAAGTCGAGATCCTCGAAGCCAGCCCGCTGTTCGAAGGTTTCTGGGAAGTGGGAAGCCGCTATCCGGTCTGGATGAGCCATGGCGACCGCGTCACGCAGCTGCCGCCCGGCTTCAAGGTCGTCGGTACCTCGGAGAACGCGCCCTTTGCGATCGCCGTGAACGAGGACCGTCGCTACTACACGACGATGTTCCATCCGGAAGTCGTCCATACGCCGGACGGCGCCAAGCTGCTCTCCAATTTCGCCCACAACATCGTCGGCCTTAAGTCCGACTGGACGATGTCGGCCTATCGCGAGCAGATGATCGAGAAGATCCGCAAGCAGGTCGGCAAGGGCAGGGTGCTGTGCGCGCTTTCGGGCGGCGTCGATTCCGCCGTCGCTGCCGTGCTGATCCACGAGGCGATCGGCGACCAGCTGACCTGCGTGTTTGTCGATCATGGCCTGATGCGCCAGAACGAGGGTGACCAGGTCGTCACGCTGTTCCGCGAGCATTTCAACATTCCGCTCATCAGCGTCGACGCGGCCGATCTGTTCATCGGCAAGCTCGAAGGCGTCAAGGATCCCGAGACCAAGCGCAAGATCATCGGCGGCCTGTTCATCGACGTGTTCGATGCCGAGGCAAAGAAGATCGCTTCCGACGGCAAGGGCGCGCCGGAATTCCTGGCCCAGGGCACGCTGTATCCGGACGTGATCGAGAGCGTTTCGTTCTCGGGCGGCCCGTCGGTGACGATCAAGTCGCACCACAATGTCGGCGGCTTGCCGGCCCGCATGAACATGAAGCTGGTCGAGCCGCTGCGCGAGCTGTTCAAGGACGAGGTTCGCGCGTTGGGTCGTGAACTCGGCCTGCCGGACTCGTTTGTCGGCCGCCACCCGTTCCCGGGCCCGGGCCTCGCCATCCGCCTTCCCGGCGGCGTGACGCGCGAAAAGCTCGATATCCTGCGCAAGGCCGACGCGATCTATCTCGACGAGATCCGCAAGGCCGGCCTCTACGACACCATCTGGCAGGCTTTTGCCGTTTTGCTGCCGGTGCAGACGGTCGGCGTGATGGGCGACGGCCGCACCTATGACTCGGTGCTGGCGCTGCGCGCCGTGACTTCGGTCGACGGCATGACGGCGGATTTCTTCCCCTATGACATGAACTTCCTCGGCCGCGCCGCGACCCGCATCATCAACGAGGTCAAGGGCATCAACCGCGTCGTCTACGACGTAACGTCCAAGCCCCCCGGCACGATCGAGTGGGAGTAGCGGGGAAACGGCGGCCAATGGCGTAGGATCGCCGCGCTACCGTGTCGCCACCACTCCATCCGCTCCCCGCGCCGTTGAGCGGGATTCGCTCTCCTTTCCCATTAGTAGGGATGATGTCAGTCCGATCGTTGGAGGATGTAAAGCAGCTTCATCGAGCGGGAGTATCTTGGTGTAGAACAGCGAGTACATAGGCCGAGTCTGCCATTGATCCGATGTAGATGTCGCAGCGCAAGCGGCGCGTCTGGCACGGCTATCCGCTCGACGGGCATGCCTGCGCTTTCACCGGCCGGATCTTACGCTGACGCTTGTCGCGAGATAGCTGCCGCGGAAGAGACGACAAGCCAACGGCCGGTTCCGACCCAAATGCGGTGGCCGGCTCAGTTCCCGTCAAGATCGGCTTCCGGGCATCGAGTTCTAACCTGACGAGTCGAAGCAGGCCCTATATTGCGCATCGAAGTGGTGAGCACACGCTAGAGCGTTTCATTTTTTGCTAGAAGCGTGTCCTGCGTTGGCGATGTAGTTTGCGCATTCTGTCGGGCTGATTGTGTCGACGAGGGTTCCGACCTGACGCCAGGTGTCCTCGACAGTCCGCTTCTGGGCGGTGCGCATCCAGTGGTTGATCTTGGCGAATGTCTGCTCGATCGGATTCAAGTCGGGGGAGTAGGCCGGCAGGAACCAGAGCCTGGCGCCAGCGGTCTTGATGGCCTGGCGGACGGCCGCGGATTTGTGGCTGCCGAGATTGTCCATGATGACGATGTCGCCCGCCTTCAGCGTCGGAACGAGCTGTTGCTCGATCCAGGCGCGGAAGGAGCGGCCACTGATCGGCCCGTCGAAGAAACAGGGCGCCGTGAGAGCATCGGTGCGCAAGGCGGCGAGAAACGTCAGGGTGCGCCAGTGGCCTTGAGGTGCGAACCCCTTCAGCCGCTTGCCCTTTTGTCCCCAGCCGCGGATCGGCGCCATGTTGGTCTTGATCCAGGTCTCGTCGACGAAGACGAGCCTGTCGGCATCGAGACCCTTTTGCCAGCCCCGCCAGCGCTGGCGGCGTCGGGCAATGTCGGCTCGAGCCTGCTCAAGGGCGAACATCGTTTTTTTTGAACCGCAGACCCTCGCGGCGCAGGAACTGCCACACGGCATTATGCGAGCCGATTACGCCCCGCGCCGCCAGTTCGTCCTTGAGCCCGTGCAAGGTCAGTTGCGGGTTCTGTCCGATCCGTTCGACGATGAACGATCGATGCGGCTCGAGAACGCGCCTGCGGTGGCCGCCCATCTGCCCCGGCGCCACCGAACCCGTCGCCCGCTGCCGCTGCGACCACTTCACCACCGACGACACCGCGACACCGAAACGCGCCGCAACCGCTCGGCTCGTCTCGCCGGAAATTACCGCCGCAACCACACGTTCGCGCAGATCATTCGAGAGAGGTCGTGCCATCCGATGCTGGCCTCCATCCAGACAGCACCTTGAATCACAATCTCAGCCCCACAGGAATCCCCATCGATTCCGCCAAGCCGTGAAACGCTCTAGGCGCGGAATTATAAGAATCTCGCTATGGAATGCGGCGTATCAGCGTTTAGGCTGAGCATATTGTCGACCGGGCACGATCATGTACGCTTGGCAAACTGAAGCCAAACATCCCTCAGACTTGTGACCATTGATTTATGCCCGTCGCAAACGGGCCCGGAAGGGAGCTCGGTAGCTCCAAAGCTCCCAGGCACGCTGGCAGGCGTTTTCGAAGGTCTTCGACAACCTTTTTGGCCCAGCTGTCGGTTATCACGGCGGGTGCCGCCGCTGCGGTGCGGCACTCCGCCTCATATACCGCGGCGCGCAGCTCGTCGGCATCCAAGTCGGTTAGGGAAAGAGCTTGCAGTCCTTCGGTGATCCGGCTGGAGACCTCAGCGGGATCCATGCCGGCGAAACGCTCCGTGTCGACGAACAAGATTGGCTTGCCGAAGTGCAAGGCAAAAGCGGCCTCGGCAATCGTTCCGGCCTTGCCGCTTAGAACAATAGCGGCGTCAGTAATGCTCGCGCTGAACGGATTGCGTTGGAAACTCGTCCAGTTCGTCGAAACGATCATCTGTCGGGCCGAACTCTCGGCAATCGGATCGTCCTTGGGCAAGAGTGCGAGCGTCGCGCCTAAGTTGCGCTGAGCTGCGAGAGCCGCGCGGTTCTTCACGTTCCCCTGCGTTGTTGGGGCACCGCCGGTCAGCAAGGCGAAGTCCAAAGCCGCGATCGCAGACCCGATGACCCCTGCCAAAGCCAACGTGCGTGACGAAGCACCATTCCCACCAAATACCGCAATGATCGGCCGTCTGCACACATAGGTCTCCTGTGCCTCGCTGAAGCCAAGTCGATCTCGCACTCGCAGGGGTTCGATACCTTCCTGCGCATATACGGCCGAACCGAAGCGATGGTCAGCCTGATGTCTTTAGGTTCGTTATGTAAAGCGACGTTCGCACTCGTTAGTTTGGCTTCTTGTAGGCTCCGATGAGTTTGCCGGTGAGTAGGGTGGCGTGGCTCGCGAGGAGCAGCAACAGGAAGGTCTGACCCGCCGGAGGCATGCTGGCAAACACCTGAGTGCCCGTGGTGACGGCATGAACGACCGTGATGCCGCCGATGCCCTTGCCTACCTCGAAGATGAGGGCGACATAGATGGATGCCAGTAGACCTGTAATAGCGATCGTTTGAACGCGATTGGGATCTACGACGCCGTCACTCTCCTCAGTTTCGCCCAAGACAATGTCGGAGAGGCTGGCCTCTTTAACGCTGCCATGCGTCAGCACACGGGTGCGACGTTGCGGGAGTATGGCCGTTCCTTGGGAGTTCGACCCGTCCGGACGGGCAGGATTCATCAAAAGCGCCGAGACGGCGGTGGTGCCCGCGGTGATCCCGATCAGCGCCCATAATGCAGCGTCCATTTGCGGCACGAAATCGAGCAACCTGCTAAGATTGTCCGACCACGTCGCGAGGCTCTGGTCGCTCTTTGCCGCAACCGCGATCTGGGCAAGTCCGGCCTGGACCCTCGTGAGGTCACTGGCCCAGAATCCGGCATTGAAAAGGGCGGTGCTCGTAAGGCCGCCGATAAGAACCACAAGCCAGACGGCGAACTGGATCCGAGTGAGGCTCATTCGTTTCCGGTTGTCGACGAAAAGGCCCAACGGCCGGCCAACCACTCCAAGACCCGAGGCGGCCAACAGGAGCACCGCCGCTGCCATAATCAGGAGCATGGGGATCACGAGAGAAAATGACAGGAGATCGTCGGACCGAGAAAAGCCAGCGAGCCACTGTTGCAGCCTCTTGCTCCAGTCACGCTCGGCGCTGGTGAGGGCAACATCGACCGCCTTGCGCCAGTCTCCCAGGCAGGTGGCCGTCGACATATTGGCCGGCGCCGGCAACCACTGCGGGAGCGGCGCAAAGAACCCTGGCTTGATAACATCAATGTCCACGGGGCAGGGGCGTTGGTCGGTCACGGTAGGGGCAAAGGCAGCGTAAGCCGCACGGCTGACTGAACCTACGCCGACCGACCAGAAGCAGGCGAACCCGAAGATCAGGACGGCAGCAATGGCGAGCCGCGTCCCCCATCGAGCGGCAGCCGGGTTGCGCGGGGGGGCGACCGTTTCGGGCGGCGCGTAGACCGCAGTTCCGGCAGGCAGCCCTGTTCCTGTGACGAGCGACACGAATCTTGGCTGCGTCTCGCCGGCAATCACGGATCGGCTGAACGCACTGACTGTTGCTCCGTCTACGACAAACCGGCCGACCAGTTGAATCGACTCCTTGTCGGCACTCGCCCAAGGGCCCGGCGGAGCGACGGGTGTAACATCGAGCGTTCGGCCGTCGGCGCTCGGCCAAAGGATCATTCGCAGGTTGTCTAGCTCGGCGCGGGGAGCGGCCTCTGCCGCGGCTGCACATGCCGTTACGGCGCCGCCGTCGACTTCGTCGTTCTCGGCCGGGATTGCGGAACGTCGCGAGAAGCCCTCCGGCGCTTCCGCGAGGATGGCTGCGACGTGGTCGCGCAAGAGCGACAGCGACGTTTGATCTCCGCCAGCGGGGACCTGCAGGTCTTTCGTCTCAACCCAGATGATCTGCGCTTTCGTCAGTGTGTCCACAATGATCTCCGCTTCTGCGCGGCGCGCGCTACAGGGGCTATGGCTGTTTGTGATCGAGTTTGACTGCGGTCATTGCAACAATGCCTGGCCCCATGACGCGCCCGGCGACGTGCCGACGCCCGCCGCGAGGGTGTAGTCGAGGAGGATCAAAAGGACGTCCGGCTGAGGCACCCGTTGGTCAGGGCCAGGCGCCGATAGGTTCAGCGTCAGCGTCTCGCCGGTTGCGTCGGGCAGGTGAAGCTTGTCCACAAGCCTGGTCCTGCCGTGATAGACAGGGCCATAGCCCAGATCGATCAGCGCGAGGTCTGCTTCCTGCTCGCCCAGGGCCAGCAGCAGCGAAGTCGGCAGCGCCGATCCAAAGACCGGCTTCAAGAAAACTTCCACACCCTCAACCGCAACGTCGGGGGAACGACGCGCCCAAAAGAACATGTCGCGGTCGAGCCGCAGCGACATGGCCTGCCGTGGCGCATCGACGAGACCGGACCATTGGGCCGGTAGGTCGTGCCGCACGTCGATGAACTTGACGGCGGGCCGCTGCACGCCGGGCACCGCGGCCGATGCCGCAGCGTGGGCGTGACGACGCAACTCGGCACCACCATCGGTCGAGGTGTATCGAACGTGGAGGACCACGTCGGTCAGGGTATCGGTGTCGAACTGGTTCGTTGCAGGGTCGAGTTCGATCCGCCAGCGGCTGATCACGCCTGCGCCTTCAAACGGCAGGTACCGCTCGTCGCGCAGATCAGTCTCGAACAGGCCGGTATCGTTTTCAGCCGATGTCGTGACGATCGACTGATGCGCCGCGTAGCGGCGGACAAAGCGCGGGTCACCCCCGAGCGAAACGTCCTCCTGATAGTGTGGCTGCATCTCCGGCGAGATGCGTACGGCATCGGAGAGGAGAGTCAGCGTGGCATTGACCGACTGGTACGGGCCGGTCGAGCACAAAACGCTGATGGCCACGCTCTTGATGCGGCGCCGGTATTGTCCGGGCTGCTCCAGATCAAAAATCCACTCCGGCAGGTCGACCTCGCAAAGTCCGGTGAGACGCAGGGCGTTGAGCTGCTCGGGAGCATAGACGCGCAGCGAGATGCTCTTGCCCAGCTCGTGCTCGCGCTCGTTCTGAATGAGATAGGCCTGCTCCATGCGGCGTAGTGCGGTGGTGAGGCTCTCGCCGGCAGCCATCCCCTCCCGGCCCTCGACCCAGCCCACCTCGTTGAGGAAGCGGCTCGGTGCGTAGTGTCGCTCGTATCGGAAGGCGGCCTCCGCGGCCTTGGACGCCACCATGGCGACTTCGAACATGCTGCGGTGCAAAGCCGACAGCATGGCCTGGCTCCAGAGGAAATGCTCGACGCTTGAGAACTTGCTTTGCTGCAGCCGCTGCAGTTCCTCCGACTGGGCGATTGTGTCCTGATGAATATTGAGCTCGCGCAGGCTTATGTCGCGGCGGCGTCCGGCGGCCAGGATCTGGCGATCAACCTGCTCGATCTGGATCGTCAGCAGCGCGACCTGATGGATCCACTCCTCGAGCCGGCGTGCGAATGACCCGTTCTGCAGGTCGATGGCGGCATCTATCGTGGCCTTGCTGGCCAATGCTTCGAGAATGGTCCCGCCCAGGCGCGTCGCAGCAGCATATTTCTGCCCGCTGACGACTTTGACCATGGAGCATACCCCGACATACACTTCCGGGATGCTGAGGAGCTCGAGCTGGGCAGTGAGATCGAACCCCTTGGACGTGAGCAACATGACAGATGCATCTTGTTGATTTCTGAAATATCCCCGCTCGCCGGAATTGTTGCCGGCGCGGATCAATTGCTCAATGTGAGCTTTGCGGGTCTGGAACTCGAGCCTTTGCTTCTCGAGCGTCTGCAGCTGCCAATCGGATTCGCGCCATTGCGACTGCCGAACGTCGAGGGTCAGCCGGTTGACCTGCGTCTCGTGACGGATGCGCAGCGCGTTCAGCTGTTCGGCGTCCCCCTTCTCGAAAGCGGCCAGGAGCAGGGCGCCGAGCGCTCTCACCTCCGAGGTGAACTCCAAGGCCCGCTGCACAAGCACGCTGAACCGATAGTTGGGCGGCATGAGCAGCCACTCGTCACGGTCAGGTCCAACTTCGGCATAGGGGGCGTGCGCCATCCATCCTTTGCCGAGGCATCCATATCCGTAGGGCGGCAATTCTCCGGGGGCCGGCTGTAGCCGCGACTGTAGAGCGGCATTCCTCAGCCGGTGGTCGTTGTCGAATGACTCGAGGGTCGCCTCGATACGCTCCGCTCGGCTCCACGCCTGCAGCAGCCGCCGATTGAGGGGAGTTGGATCGGGACTGAAGTGCTCGAGTGTCTTCGTGTCCTGGTCTGGTGCCGCTACCCGGCGGGGTCTGGCCCCCAGGACTTTTCGCACCAGCGCCAGTGTTTCGCGCGAGATCTCGGAGCTGGCTAAAGTGTGCTCGGCGAGGTGGAACTCCGCGCAGTCGAGCACGCATTCGAGCCAGGCCAGGAGAAACGCACGGCTGTTGGATCGGTTGAGCAACCCCTTGTGATCGGTCCAGCCGTTGGAGCGCCTGAGCGGCCTGTAAAGATATTCGAGCCACGTCCGCGCGGCGTCGAATCGCTGCCGCGAACGCAGATACTTTTGGAGAAGCAGCGCCGGAGCGTGGAATGAGCCGGGGCTCGCCGGCGCGCCGGGCGCCGTCGCCATGAAATGCGGGTAAGAGGGGAGACCGCCGGCAGGGGGGGACGCCGCGGCTGCAGGGGCCACGGCGATCACCGCGAGGTCGGGGACCGGCAGGTACACAAAGGCCTGGTCGGCCTTCTCCGCGCCGTCGATGTTGAACACCAGAGTGTCTCCGTCCCTCGATCTGAACTTGAGATCGGGGGCAGCCTTGTCGCGGAGAACAATCCCATAGTCCGAAATGCGAACGTCGCCCGCAATTCCGTCGCTGAAGCGGGTCCAAGCCAGGCGGACAAGCTTGCCGGTGGGCCAGGCAGTCAGCGCTGAAGGGATGCCGGCGAGATGGTCCTGACTGTTCTCGGGAACCTCCCACTTATCGGTGGCGCTCTGCGGGCGGAAATTGAACACAGTGCCATCGACGAGCCAGAAATAGTAATCATCCTGTCGTCCGCGCGTGCTGAACTGCAGGCGCACGAAGCGACGGTCCAATTCGAGCGCGCCCGGTGACAAAAGCTTGATCGCCGCAAGCATCCTCTTTTCGGGCGGCGCGTCGTCGGCGATCGCAGTTACGGGCGCACTCAATGCGGTCTGTCGAGGCTTTCGATCGCGCCTGTCGAGCGTGTGATAGCCTTCACGCGGTGGGTTGAGCGGCTGGGCGTCGGACGGAATACGCAGCTCCCAACGGATGAGGTCCGGAATGGCCGGCAGGATCGATGGCCAGATGCTCCAGTCCTGATCGAGCGCAAGCTCGGCAGCCGGCAGGCGATGCTCAAGCAGCTTGAACGTCTCCGTACCCGCGGCGCGTTCGACAAGGTCGGCCTCGCGATAGTTCTCGGCATAGGCGGCGTGATACTTGCCCGCCTCCCATCGGCGGTAGTCGGCAAACCGGGTGTCCCAGCGTTCGAAGAAATCTTGTCCGACGGCGATGCCCGAGTTTGCCTCGAGGCCGAGGCGCAGGCGCTGGACGAGTGTGCGGAAGCTCGCCGCGGCGGACTCGATGCGCGGCGCCTGCAGGGTTGGACCGGCCTCGACGTCGAGCAGCAGAAGCTCACTGAGGTCGCGGGCGCGCCGCGCAAAATGCGGGGCGCCGATGAGGTGCGGAAAGCTGCAGCGATCGAGACTAGTCAAATAGCCGACCAAAGAGGCGCGGGCGCGGTTCCGCAGTGGCCAATTGAGCTCCGCAAGATTGCGGTAGCGGCGAATAGGGCCGTGTCGCAGATAGATGTCGTTGATATACGCACGCAGGGAATCGACATCGGGCGTGAGCCGCGCCCAGCTGCGATACTCGGCTGGCAGCGCGGGCTTGGGCGTTGCAATGTGCCGACGCTTCCTTTCTTGCCATCTGGCTACTCGCCAGATGCGAACCGGCCATTGCTCGTTGATCAGCGCCGTCCGGTCAAGAGCCGAGAAGTCCGGCGTGACGTCGGTCGTGAACAGCAACCCGTCGGCACGCTGCTCGGTGTCGAGGCCAAGACCGTTTTGCACCAATACGTCGGCTATCGCGGTGGCCGCTGTCGCCTGCTCGAACATCCCGTAGAGCGGCTCCGACGCGTTCGTGACGCTGTCGCGAAGGTCGACGTAGTCGTGGAAGCGCTCCCACTGGTCGAACAGCGGCCAGACGCGATCGGGCATGTGGCTTTCCGGCCATTGCCGGACGTCCTGGGCTTCGGCCGGCGCATAGTAGGGGTCGCCCACGCTCCACAGGTTGAAGTCGAACGGCATTTCGGCCATCGCCCACTTGTCGGGCGCTGTTGGTTTTGCGTTCGAATAGCTGATCCCGCGAAAGTCCTTGCCGCGTGACAGCAGCAGGCGCACCTCGTCGCGCATCAGTGCGAAGCGATGGCAGAACAGCAAGGCCTTGAAGGCCCGCTGGTAGCTTCGCCGGATATCGCGCACCGAGCTGAAATAATATGGCTCGGGATAGAAGAAGGCCTTATCGGACCGTACGTCGAGGAAATCGTCAGCGTCCTTCTTCTCGACGAACAGCGCCTCGGCCGGGATTTCGCAATACCCTTTGAACGAATACGTGATCTCAGGAGGTAGTTCCGCGAGCGACGCGGCCTTCCAGAACGCGCCGACCCAGGCCACATGGCGATCGGGTGAGTTTTTGCTGATCTCGAAGACCGAAGGATCGACGGCGAAGTCGACGAAGGTCAGTTGCAGCTCCCGTAATCCCGGGGCAGCAATGGTCGTCCCGGCGGGAGTGGGGAGGTAGATGTTATTGGGCGTGTCGCTCAAGGACTGAAGATCGTCCGAATGAGTCTTACTAAAATGATGTGCGGTGACCGCGATGGACGCTGTGTCGAAGGTAAATTTTGCTCCGTCGTCCGTCAGATTCGAGAATGGCGTCGACTTAAAAGGTCCAGTCTCATCGTCCTGAAGCTTGAAAGTGACAGCGAAGAAGTAGTCGCCCGCGGCCGGGACTTGTAACATGCCGTTCCAGATCACTTGGAAGGGCATGCCGCCACCGTAGGAGCGCGCGCTCCGATGTGCGGTGTCTGCAGCGGTCACGTTCTCGATACGGACCTCGTAGCCACTTCTCAGTTCTACTGCCTTGCCATCTATGATCTGCGGCAGGAATTTGTGGTTGACCGGTTCTGGGACGCGCAATGGCTTGGGCGCGTTGTAGAGCCAGTCATGCGTCTCTTGGTCGCTCAGCGTTGGATCGTCGTTCGGATGTTGCAGGTAATTAAGGCTGCCCGAGAGCTCCCACACCAGGGGCTTGGGAGCTGTGAGCGTGTAGACATCGGGGAATGGATCCCACGCGAGCGGAGCGACGGGGAGGGGCAATTGACCGTATGAGTCGTCGCTAACGTACTTGTCGAAGCGCTCGTCACGGAGGTTCGAATAGGTGTCGCCCTTCATGAAAGACTTGAAGGTGGTGCGGATGCCGGTGCCGCGCAGCCCCAGGATGCCGGCGATCGACTTGCCGTTGGGACCATTGGGATAGTTGAAAGTGCCCGTGTTGTCCTTCCAGTTCTCCTCAGCCTCGATCCGCTGTACCAGCAGGAACCTGGCGACCTCCGAGAGCTGATCGAGTTCGGGATCGGATCCAGCTTTGGGTTCGCGCCCGAGCACATGCGCTGCCAGGTGATCGGCGACGACCAGGTGCTGGCGGTAGAACACGTAGAAGTAGCGCACCACAATTTCGAGCCGATCGGCGGCCTTTTCCGGCGTCAGAATGCGGCGCGCCGCCTCCCTCTGGTCCGGCAGAATGAGAGCGAACCTCGTCAGCGTCCGCCGTGGTTGTTCGTAGAGATCGCGGAGGGCGGCGACCTCATCGGGATCGCATGGGCCGAGCGGCGCGGTCTTGTCCACAGAACGCAGGCGTGTGACCTCGGACAGGATGTCCTCGGAATCGAGGATTTTCGCTGCCACGAGTTCTTTTTTTCCGGCGTCGTAGGAGAACGGCACGTCGAAATCCGCGACACCTGTGACGAGGACGCGTCCGGTGAGGTTCGTCAGCGAGGCGCTAAATGTCGGGCTATCGTCGCCGGCGACAATGTGTTTGAGCTCCTCAATGTCACGTTTGCCGTAGCCGAGCTTATCCAGGCTCGCCGCGAGCGCGGTCCATGTGGTCGCAGGGTCACCGCTCGTCCAGATGCTTGGCAGTCGATCGATGCTCCTGAAGACGCGATCCAATCGATTGAGGTCTGGATCGTCGTAGCCAAGCTTATTCTTAAGGAAGTCGCGGCGATCGTCGCCCGCACCACCCCATACCGGCTTGCGGTCCAACAGGCCGTCGGGGCGATGGTCCTTGGTGATGGAGCCATAGGCGGCGCCGCGAATGAGCTTTTGCAGTCGTAGCAGCGAGGCATCTGCGCCATCGGCTAGTGGGTGGGCGTCGGCGAAGGGCTGCGCCCTGGCGTCAGCGTCGGCTGCCACAAAGAAGGGATCGTCGGAGGGCAGATGGCGGTTCAAGTAGAGGAACACAAGTTCGCCGACGCTGAACTCCGAATGGGCGATCTTGAAGCAGGTCTCGACGAAGCGCAGCGTCAGCGTGGGCAAGGAAAAGGCCGGGAAATCATCGACCATTGCCCCGCCGGTGCCCGGTGCTCCGGGCCGCAGGCTGTTGAGGTCGGCAATTTGGTCGAAATCGTCGGATGTCAGGGGACGGGACTTCGGCGTCGAGCGGGAGCGGTCGGCACGCTCCTGGATGACGAGGGCCAAGTCTGCCTTGGCCTGTGCGGTCACGGGGTCGCTATTGCCTACCGGAGGCTTTCGCCACAACGGCAGCACATCGGTGAGGCACAGATTGTAGTCGTCGCGTAGCATCTGCAGCGCGGCGAGTTGGCGAATGAAATCGGTGTTGATATGCAAGCTGGGAAGTGGGTTGTGGTAGAGCGAAAGTTCTTCCGCGATATGCCTTGCGGCAGCGAAGGTGTGATCCTGCCGCGCTTCGTCGTTCCACCGCCGGATAAAGTCTTCGACAGTTGCCAGAGGCCTCGAATAGGTGCCATCCACCGACTCGGCCGCGAGAAGCGTGCGCAGGTCCGCAAGGGCCGCGAGCGCGGCGCCTAGGCTCGGAAAATAGGCCGGTAGAGCATCGAGTTTGGTCCTGATTTCACCCGTCGCGGCTGCGATCTCGTCCTGGAGCGCATCTGCGTTGAAGGTCGTGAGAAATGCCTCCGTCGCCTTGGTAGCCTGAGGGGCGAAGGTGTCATCTTTCGGCAAAGTGGTCAGCTTGGCGATGTGCATGTCGAACTGAGCTTGCAGTTTGGCAAACGCCTTGAGGCCGGTGTCCGCATCATTGCCGCGCAACTGAGCAATCAAGGCTTCGAACTCGCCCGGTAGCTTCTTGGCATCACCTTGCGGCGCCCACGGATGATTCGCGGTATCGAGCCGACCCGATGTGGCGCTCGCCTCGGCATCGATCGCCGGAAGTCTCACGAGGGTAGCTTGCACTGCCGCCACAGCGACTTTTGTGGTTCGGGCGACAGGCGGCAGCGGCTGGGCAGCAGCGGCTGAAAGCAAACCGTCGAGCGTCTGAAGCGACGCGGCGAAGTCTTTCAGCGAGGTTATGCCGTCGATGAGATCTGCAAGCTGCACGCGGATCTGACGGACCCCATGCATCAGATTCATCTTGGGCGTGTCGGCCAACATGGCGTCCGCGACCTCGTCGACCCGCGCCGAGAGCCGCAGGTAGCCGTCGCGAACGGTTCCCGCTGTCGCCAGATCCGACATGGCTTCGCTGGCCGCCTGCCGCATGGGCGCGGTCACGCGGGAATGACTCGACGCCGACAGGTTCGTGATCCGGATCTCGAGATTGGCAAAGCCCAGTGCAGCGTCAACAATCGGCGCCATCTCGGTACGGAGGGCTGCGAAGGCGCCAAGGAAGTCTTGTTGGCGGGCAGCGCGCTCCGTCGGAGGTATAGTGGCGCCCGGATCGCTGGCGAGATGGTCGAGGAAATCGTTCGCCCGGCTTCGGAGGGCGGCGCAGGATGCGTCGCCGGCGGGCCAGGCGAGGAGTTGTTGCCGCACCCCCGACAGGCGTCGGACGATGCCTTCGAAGGAGTAGCCGCCGTGCGGCAACCGCTTGAGCAGGCGCCGCAGTCGCAGGAACACGGCCAACCGCTCGAGTGCTACATCGAGACTGAGTGTGCCGAACACCAGCACATACTCATCAGGGTCGTGCGGCTCCGTAGGCGGGAGCACCTTCGCTACGCCCGCATGGTCGACGGCGGAGATTGGCAGGAACCCGCAGGCCACAAGTTGCAGCAACTCGGCATAGCTCAACTCGGCCCGCTTCAGGAACTCGGGCAGGCGCCGCAGGCGTGGCGGCGGGTCATCCGGATCGTCCATGAACTTGGCTGGTTGATCACCGTTCCAGTCGGCCCATTTGGGGCTGTCGTTATGGCCGTTCCCGGGCTTGGAGAGGTACCCCCAGAACTGCCAGAGCTTCTGGCGCGAGCTTGCGAGACTCTCGGTGAATACCTCACGATGTTCGATCTCGGTTAGACCCAGATATTCGCGCGCGATCTCGATTCTAACGGGATAGCGGTAAATATGCGTCTGGGCATCGAACTGGGGAGGCAAATAGGGTTGAAAGAGTTTTGGATTGGTGAGGTCCTGCGGCTCCTTGACGAATTCGTGGATGTCCTTGCGGAATGTTCGCATCGTCTCGTAGCGGCTTGTGCCGAGATGTTCTAGGTAGGTCCGCGTGACATCGAGGGGCTGGTCGTACGGGCGCGCGAAGGCAGAAAAGTCGGTCTTGAGCGCGGCGTAGGCCGCGTCTTGCAGGGCTCGCGCGTTCTTGTGCACGATCGCGTCTGGGCTCGTCGGGCTCGAGTGTTGTGGCACAGCGTCGAGCCGCGCGGCGTTGAGCCCACCGCCGGTCTGGAAGATCTTGGGCGGGGCGCCCTGTGGGACCTCGCCGTTGGGATGCGTGTCGATATTGCCCTCGGCCTGGCCGACCAGGGTCTCGAGGGCCTCGTTGACGAGGTCGACGACCGGCACAGGCGTAAAGGTATTGGCGGCCGACACTTCGAGCTGACCCAAGGGGCCCCGCCGCACGTCCACCACGCCGCTGAGCGATGTGTTGAAGCCCTGTAGCGCCTTAAGATACGCAGCGGGACCGAACGGCGACAAGTGCTCTGCCGGCAGGCAATCAGTCAACAGACCATCGTGGTTGACGGGGCGGAAGAGCGCGTCGACAGCGCCAATGTCTTCATCCTCCTGGCCGCCGACCGGGTCAGGATAAGAGGCGAGATCGTCCTTGTAGAGTGCGAGAGGGCGCGGTGCCGGGATCGTTGGCAGCCCGGCGGCGGCAGCGTGGATCCCTGCAGCATCGGCATAAGCGAGCGTGCCCACGAGGGCTGCCGCGAATTGTTCTTCAGTCAGCGCGCTCACCGACTGTGGCGTCACAAAGCCACGGAAGTGGAGGGCTTCCATGACCGAAACCAGGTGACTAGCGGGAACAATTGCCTGCGTGACGACGCGGTGGAGGAAATAGAGTTCCAGCAGGTCCCGGGTGAGTCCGTCGGACTTATGAAGGCCGACGATAATGGCGGCGGTGGTCGCCTGATCGACGAGGAAATTGGCATTGGCAGGGTCGTCTAAGAACCGCTGCAGCTCGCCCGCTGCCGCGGCGATACCGGCGAAAGGCATTGCCGCCACGGGGACCGGCGCGGCGGGCGGCGGCGCTCCAACGCCTGTGAAGCGGGAAGTCAGGGCAAACAAGGCGCTCCGCTGCTGGCGTTCCGCCGCCTCGAGGCCCAGATCGCCTGGCACGGGCGTGATCGAGGCCCAATACGCGTTGAACGCGTCCTCCCAGTTCTGACTCGTCTTTGCCTTGAGCGACGCGAGATCGGGAAGGGCGTTCCATTGAGGTTGGGTTGCCAGGAACTTCGCCAGTCCGCTGGTGTCCCGCGGGTGATGAATCGAGGCGGAGATGCCCGCGAGCACCAATGCGGCATGCTGTTGCGTGGCCAGAGGCGTAAGCGTGCCCAATGAGCCCCAGAACGCAGCGTCGGTATCGTCGAGAGCAAGCCACGTGTCGAACAGGTCCTTCACGTCGCTATAGGCAATCGTAACCGCAGCGGCGTCGGTCCCGGGCTCCGGATTTCCGTCGAGATCGAGTGCGGGCAGGCCGTGCAAGCGCCGGGCCGCGAGGCGATGGTTCAGCGCCGCGCCCGCTACTTCCGCGGTTTCGAGGATTGGCGCTATGCTGTCGTCGATAACTCTGTCGGCCTTCGACCTGCGGAAGCTCTGACGGAGGACGTCTTCGAGGCCACCGGCAGCGGCATTATAATAATCGATAGGAAGACTTCGCGGGTCGAGGTTTCGGCCAATCGCATAGAAATAGCCGGCCGGGACGGTGAGGATGTTCGCGGGAATCCCGGTAACCTCAACTCGCACCTTCAATCCTGCGCCGCTCAGTGCCGAGGCGCCTGGATTTGCCTCAATCCACCAATGAAAGAGCCCAGCCTTCGCGACGTCGGACGTCCAGCGCTGGCATTGCAGCCCACAGTTTAGGGCGCTCAACAACTGCGCACGGTTGCTTGTCGCGTGCTCGATTGCATTTAGCCGCTCGGTCAGCGTGGCCTCACGCGCGAGACGCAATCCCTGTAGCCGCAGTGTACCGGCATTGAGGCTGTCGGGATTGAACTGTATCTTGGCCGGAGATTTGGGTGGCAGGCCAATTGAATCTATTCCAGCAACTGACTGAGCGGCAATTTCTCCCAGGGTCGCGTCGAGCGTTGCCTCTGGGATCAAATCGAAAGTCAGACTCTCGTTGGCGAGCACCTGCGCCGCTTCGCTTCGGACCCGTTCATATTCTGAGAGGGCCGAGTTTCGCGAAACAACCTCATTCCCAACACTTGGAACCGCGATCCAAACCAAGCTTTCGACACCCACGGGACTGATGTCGCTGAGATCGGTCCTGCAATTCCTAAATAATTCTGACCGGCCGATCTCGGTGCCGCCGCGCTTAACGACGATACAGAGGTCGAGATCACCCTTCGCACCAGCGCTGCGTTGCAGCTGCACGCGAGCGAGCACGGCCTTATATCGTTGCGTGGGATCGAGTGGGATACTGGGCAGCTTCACGTAGACCGTCGACACATCTGCCCAGGGGTGCCAGCCGGCGAACGTGCCACTTGGGGTAAGGACTTCTGTTGCCCCCTTGATCTGAAGGCTGGTCGTCCATGTCACGCCATCGATCGATGCCTTGAACTGCGTGTCCGTTCCGTCGATCTGGTGTTCATAGAATTCAACGTCGACCGGACCGAGTACGTCCGACGTTAGAGTGTTGGTCTGGTCGTTGAGATAGATGAAAAAACGAAGCGACGGATTCGGCATTCACTCCCCCACGAAGTAGTCAGTTCTGGCAGTCGACGGCCACGCATATTGGCGGCCGCAGCTAGTATGGAACCCCGTAAAGTCGAGAGATGCTGTTTTGCATTTCGGCATATACCGCGGCGAACGATGCGGTGGCGTTGTCGTATACGGCACCTGCGAGCGAGCGCACCGCCGTAGACCCGACAAGAGCGCCGCCGACGCCGACGGCTGCTGCCGCAGCAAGACCCGGAGGAGTTGCCATGAAGAGCCCAAGGGCACCGACCGCCAGCGCGGACCCCGCCGCCCCTCCTACGATTCCACTTCCTTCCACGACCGCAGCCCGGACCTTCTGGCCCTCGGGCGCCTTCATCACGTTGTAACTAGCAAGACCAAGATCGAGCGCGATGAACGAAGTTCCTACCGCCTTGCCAACAGTGGTCAACCCTGGCCTACTCTTGCCGACATTCTCGGCAATTCTCTCGTAGGTCTCAAAAGAGCGAACTCCTCCGGCTCTGTCGACAAAGTTCCTCGGTGGCTTTTCCAGGAATTCGGAAAGAATCCTCCCACCGGGGGTCAGAAGCTTCTGCGTTGCCTTCCTTCCCTCAGTCCGGAGATCAGAGGCGTATCTAGCGGCTGCTTCGGCTGCATTTAGATCGTCTGTTAGCCGGGACTCCAGAATTTTCTCCAAAGCATCTGTGCTGAGCAGCCTATTTTGCGCCTCATAAACGCTGCGCTGCACAGAATTGTAGACGGTTGCGGGCCCGCCTCTTAGGGCGGCGTCTCGCGTTGCCGTTACAACTGAAGTCCCCGCTGGCGTCTCGGTCGGTGCCTGTGTGTCACTCGATCCACTGCCAGCAGGCCGAAGGACCTCGTCCCACATGCCCGTTGGGTCAACTTGGATGATGGGACGGTTGTTCACGTAGGCGTAATGGTTGAGGCCGTGGATTGCCGGGTCGGCAGATATCCACCTAGCCAACCACGGCGAATAGTACCTCGCGCCATGGTAGTTGAGGCCCGTGAACTCGTCGCGTTCCTTGGCGGTGAAGCGGTAGCGGCGCGCGGCCACGCCGGACGTCGACAGCTGGTAGCTCGTGCCGCCGAACGGATAGTATTCCTCACGTCCGAGAACCTGACCGTCGAGATCGACTTCGGCGCTGGCGGACCCCAAGTGGTCGGCGATCTGCAATCGGACCTGGACGTTGCCGCCATTGGCATGATCGATGATGGCGAGAATGCCGTTCTTGTCACCTACGATCAACGAGTTCGTGGCCGAGCCCTGATCGAAGAATTCGAAATCGCCAAGATAACAACGGGTACCGCGTGGTTCGACCTTGGCGATACGCTGGCCGTGCGTGTCATAGGCAAAGCGCGCCGTGTCGTTCCCGCGCCTCGCCGACACCAGGCGATCGCGATAGTCCCACCCAATCGCCTCGAGGTGACCCATCCTCGTGGTATTGCCGTGAACATCCGCCTCAAGCGTATCGGTTGGGAGTGCACCGATGGTCGCCCGCTGCAGCCTGTTGCTCGCGGTGGCCACCTCGAAGTCCCGAGTCCAGCTGCCTCTCCCCGCGACGTGGCGATGGCGCAGCAGATTGTCGACATCGTCGTAGATGAACTGCTCGGTGTAGGTGCGGAACGCGTGCTTGTCCTTGGGATGAACGCACAGGTCGAGAGGGCCGCCTGCTCGATACTGCTCGTTCCACATCGCCGAGGTCCGGCTGCAGTGCTCACGCCCGCTCGCTTCGATCAGGCGGTAGAGCGAATCGTAACGATATCGCCGGAGCGGGTCGACGCGCTGGCCGTCGAAGAACACCGGCGCGATGCTGGCATCGTGAATGTGGGTGATGTTGCCCGCCGGATCGTAGACAAATCGCAGGTCCTGCAACCCGTCGGCACGCTGGTAGACGAGGCGGCCGGTGGTCGGGTCGGAGACAGTGACGACCTCTGGTCCCTTGCCGGCATGGGTAAGGCGAGATCGCTGTCCGGAGGGCAGGTACGAGATATGCTTGACGATCCGGTCACCCGGGCTAGTCGCGACTGCCAGTAACTGTCCGGAGACCGAATAGCCACGTTTGATTGCAGCACCGCCGCTGCTCGAGCGGACGAGGCGGGACTGCGCATCGTAGGCGTCCCTGCGACTTTCGGTACGTAGCACAGAACGGGCGACCGACATTGTCCGCCGCACGTCTGTGGGGTTGCCATGGCAATCGTAGGCCTCGATCGCGAGCGTGCCGCCGTCGCCGACCTCCTCTATCAATCGCCCCCTGAGATAGGCACTCGCGCCACCTGCGATGCTCTCACCGTAGACGTAGCTCTCGCGCTCGACCTCGGTGTCGTCCTCGCGGACGCGGACAGAAACGGGTCGCCGCAGCGTGTCGTACCTATGTGACAGGCGCCGCCCCATCGCGTCCCACTCGATCGAGGGTTGCCCGTCGACACCGACCAGCATGACGCGCTGCCCGGCATCCATGCTGACCGAGCGCCATGATGTGCCGACCATGGAGTAGTCCCAGGCCATGACGCGGCGTCCGCGTGGGTCTTCGACTGCGAGGCGGCGACCACGAATGTCAAAGACCGTACGCGTATGGAAGAACTGGTCCGCACCGTCGGTCTCACGACGGTGCTGGGCGATGGTCAGGAAAGTTCGCCCGAGCGGATCGAGATAGCTTCGCGTCGGGGTCGCGGCATGCGTAGCCGCGCCTTCTGCCGCCTGCTGCTCCCAACGCTGGCGCTCTTGATCGCCGGGCCATGTCTGCACGAGCAACTCGGGGCTGACACGCTGTTGGTACCAGGTGGGTGCGAATTCGGTCTCGGTGAAGCGGGCCACGAGGCCAGCTATGTCGGGATCGTCCATTGGGTTCAGCAGGACCGTGTCGTTGCCGTCCCAGGTCTCGGCTCCCCAGGCGCGAAGCAGATGCTTCTCGTAGCTGTGACCGACCGGCGCCGTCGATGAGACGTCACCGGTTTCGGAGAAGCGCCGGTGCGGTGTTACCGTTACGCGGACGCGCTTCACGGGATCGCGGATTATGATCTGCGCCGCGCCCTCTCGCCGGTTGGCCTCGAACAGGTGCGTGGACGTGAAGTAGGGCTCGTAGGTCCGTACCTCGGAGTTCTTGTTGTCGTAGATCGTCCAGCCCGAGCCGATCCAAACCGGCGCGGCGCCGTTGCCGTCCGTCAGCTGTTTTGTCTGGGCCGGCGCGCCGAAGCCGTCCGCGTAGGCGATGCTGATCTCGACCGGCGATTGAGCGTCGTCCTTGACGTGAAAAGTCCGCGCAACCGCCGCCACCCACACGGGATGAGTCAGCGTCAACGCGCGTCTCCTCTCATCCGGCCTGACGATCGGCTTGTTCAAGTTGCACGCGGCGAAGCGATCGTATATGAAGCGCTGCGTCGCGCGACGCAGCGATGTCGCCGCACCCGAGTCTACCGCTCCGGCAGTCGCGGGAGCCGCCATGAACGCTGCGACCTCGGCGACGCTCAGGTCGACGGCAATTCCGTCGAGGGTGTCGCCGGTGGGCTGAGAGCCGTTGCCCCGCACCGCAGACGCCACCACGATGCCTGCATGGTCAAACCGCAGTTCAACCACCGCGCCATTGGCGTCGGTAAGTTGCCTAGCCTGCAGCAAGCGATAGTCGTTGACCATCCTGGTGTCATTGCCAACCGCATCGCGGACGAACTCGGGCAGCAGCGCGCCGACCCCGTATTGCTGCGTGCTTTGGCTGTAGAAGGAGTCGTAGTGCCGCGTCGGCTGATAGAACGCCGCTGCTTCGTACTGAGAAAATGGCGAGGGTGCCCACCAGGCGCGCGCGTCGGCGTCGTTTGGCCAACTGTCGGGAGCGAATTGATTGGCGGGCAGGTCTGACAGCCGTCGATAGCCGGCGGCGGTCATGGCGAGGGGAGGAATGTCCTCGCTGGCCGCTTTGCCGATGGCGTTCACCATCGCATAGTCGAAGGCAAGCTTGAAGCTCTGATGGGGAAGGGCCGGCAATCCCAGCTCACCTAACCTCCTCGCTCCGGACTTGGCCCAATAATGGTGACGTTCCTGTTCGATGCGCCGTCTGGCTAGGCTCCCTGTGACCGCGACGTCCACAAAGCCGAACTCGCTCAAGCGAGTGGAGGTGCCAAGACCGACAAGGTCGCTTGCGAGATAGTGGCCGTTAGGCCCAACGGCGGCGAGGCCAGCGATCTCCCAGGTCGTTTTTTCGGCGAGGAGCGCCGCGTGGTGATCGTTGGGGGATGCGGCGGCATCCGCGAAATCGTTGGTGTAGCGGCCAACCGAGTATTCGAGCGCCGTCGTCGCGGCCACGGCCCGTTCGGCTTCGGTCAAAAGGCAGGCATCGCGCATCAGGCCGGAGGGAAGACGGCCATACGCGGCAGACGCCGACTCCGTTTCGTTCCCCCAGGCGTCGACATCGAGCACGAGCTTGTGGACAATTCGCGCATCGTCCCTCTGGCGTTCGTAGCTGCGGTCGAATTGCTGGCTTTGATAAGCGAAGTAGGCGCCCGGTGTATTTGCCACCCGGACCTGCAGTCTTTTGATGGTGTAGTGCCGGTCGGTGACCGAATAGGGTCGTCGTTCCTGCTCCGGTTGCAGCCCGCCAAGCTCCTCCGCATAGATCTCCTGCCGCAGCATAAGGCCCCGGAGGCACCGAAGAGCTTCTGTCGTTTCTGCATCGGTGAGGGGCGGCAGCGTTACATCGGCCATTGCAGACGCGGCAGTGTCCCCCGCGAAGTATTCCCTCGCGAAGCGTCTGGTCAGGCTCTCCCCACGTGTCGCGGCGCCCGTGTGGAACCACGTGCGGGTAACCGCCGGCGGCAGGTGAACGCCGGTGTCGGCGTTGGTGGGCCCCCCGGCGATGGCGGCGGCGCCGATATCGGCAAACTGCTCGTAGCTCACCGTGTCAGTCTGCTCGACGAAGCCGAACCCGCAGAACTCGCGCTCTTTGCCGTCGTAGTGCCCATGGCGGTAGCGATAGCTGTTGACCAGTATCTTGCCAGTGACCGTGTCGACCTGCTCGAGGCGCGCCAGCACAACAACCGGAAACCCGATCTTGGTCGCCCATCGGGTGCCGTTGTCTCGGTCGCTGATGCACGATCGGGCGGACGTTGTATGGTGGAAGCGCGTTTCACCGCCCAAGTTGTTTGTGCAGGACACCAACACATGAGGTTTCTGCAGTCGTTCGGCCGCGCTGACGCTGGCGTCGTCCTCAGGAATGCCACCGGCAAGGCTCAGATATTGCAGCGCACCGTCGAGCCCAGGCGTCCCCGGCGCGAAGACCAGGCAATCCGTCCCGTTCGCCAGCAAGTCGAGGACCGACACGGCGCTCGGATCGTCGATCGGAGGGAAGGGGATCGACTGGGGCTGGCTGAAGCCGTTGCCGCTCTGATTGCGCCAGCACCGAATGCCGTTGCGGCCAAGATAGACAATATCGGTGGAGCCGGTGCCGTCGATATCAAGCAATCGTATTCGAGAAGGATCGAATCGCTCCGAGCTGTCGAACACGAAGGCCTCGCCTGTCGCTGAGCCACCGTCATCCCGTATCGCGCATGTTGTTCTGGGACCGAAGCGGCCATGACCAAGGTTGTGCCAGCACGACACCTCGCCATTGCGGACCCGCACCAAATCGGTGAGCCCATCGCCTGTCAGGTCAGCGAGAAAGACTGTGCCTCTTCGGTCGGCAAACAATAGTCGTGGGCCGGCGGACTCGCCATCGGCCCAGGCTATTCGTGCCGGTTCCGCGAAGCCCAGTTCGCCCAGCGAGCGCTGCCAGACGTAGGCGCCATCCTCCGACCTGACCAGGTCGGACAAACCATCTCCGTCGAGGTCGAGGAAACGAACGTTTGGATCGTTCGGATCTAGCTGCGGCGCGGTCACGAAAGGCTCGAAAGGTGCCCATTTGTAGTCGCTCTGGCGCTTGTGCGCGCCGGCCGCGGGCCGCCGGAAGTCGACGAGATCAAGCATACCGTCGCCGCCCAGATCGAGCAGCTTGGAGGCACTAGTAGCCGATCGCGCACGGGAGTGGCCGTCGAGCGCGGGCCGGAAGTCAACTGGCTGTGGTGGCGCAAAGCGGCCGCCGCCACTGTTGCGCGCATAGAACCACGAGCCGCCGGCGGATTGAAATAGCACGCCCGGCGCGCCCTCGCCGTCGAGGTCTATCCAGTCGTATCGCGCCGCGTCGATTGCGGGGCGGAGCGTCGGCAGCGACGAACCTGCGAGACTTCTCAGCTTGACGGTCGCAAGGTTGGCGGCGTCGGAATAAGTAAACTGCAATGGCGGACGCGCTCGACCTGAAGCGCCGTTCCAGTCGACCTCCGTGATAGCAGCAAGGCGGCTCACGAAAGGGTTTTCGACGTAGGTCAATTCGAGGGTGCGGGTCAAACCCTCGTAGGCGCCCGGAATGGCGTGATACGCCAGGATGCGCCGGCACAATCGGCGCGTCCTGATGGAAAAGCCGCTACGATGCGAGTTTGTTTGGTCGGGCCGCAGCGGACCGTCCGTTGGTTTGATGGCGCGTTCCCGGCCCGTCGGGACTTCGGCCTGCGACACCAGAAGATCGAGCGTTCCGGCGGGATCGCAAGTGGGCGGACCATAGTCGAACGCCAGCTTGAACATCCAAGCGGACTCCGCGCCGCTTGGCGGGAAGGTATCGGCGAGCCACTTCGCCCGGTCGATTGGCGCCGTGTTTCCGTACCGCACGGACACTGGGTAGAGAGGCGACGCGAAAGCCTGGCCGTCGAGCTCGCCGACGTCAGCGGCATATTCGAACAGCACCGCGTTCCCACGATCGTCGTAAGCTCGTTCCAACTCCCATCGATAGATGCAGCTGGGCTCACCGGGATCGGCAATTCTGGCGGTCTCGGAGCGACCATAGACGCGTGTCGCGTTGGCGCGACTAATAATCCGCCAGAAGCTTGCAAGACACCGCGGCCCCGAATCTAGGCTGGGCAAGATCCTCCGCCACCATTCAATCCGGCAGAACTCTTTTTCGACGCGCGGACGATACTCGCGAACCTCGAAGTGCTCCTCTTCCGGGGCGTGGGCGAGGGAGTTTCCTTCCAGAGTGGCCCATCTCAGACGGCGTGCCCCATCAGGATGCCGCGCCGGAACGATCTCGCCCACTCCGGAAACGACAAAGCGGTCCGACCCATGGTCGTCGTCATAGACCGGAACGCCCGCGTCGGTGCGCCGAAACACCGCGCCCGAGTTAAGCGCCCATCCAATTCCGAAACTGCCATTGCCACTGCCGAAACTGTATTCAAGCGAAAGGTCGACGCTTATGCCGCCCCGAACTGGCGAGATTGGAAGTGGCACGGTGAGCTGCAGCGCGCCCGTCTGCGGATCCACGCGGACACTCTCGCCGAGGCTCCGAATGGCGCCTCCGCCCTTGGGCAAGTTGGCCGCGAAGCCATTTGTCTCGAATACGGGCTGAGCTGCGTCGCGACCGCTCCCCCATTGGGGTCTTGAGGTTCGCTCGGGCCTTGGGGGATTGAACTCCGGCATGCGTAGCCCACTGGAAATCAATGAATATTCGCATAGTTAGAAGGCGATCGATGCGGCTCTCTGAACTGATTCAGCAGGCGCCATCGGCAGCGCCTCACGGACCAACGCGAGATCAAGCTTTGCGGGTACACCGATCGACGCCAGCGAGGGTGATGGCGCCGAAGCGGCCGTTGATGTAATGTCCGACCTCAGGAGGTGCACCGACGCCGCGCCATTACGAATACACCGGGGGCACGGATTGAGGCGGCATGCAATCTCGCTCGTCTTGCTCATGCTGATCCCCCAAAATCAGTACTTGCCAATTTTACTTTCGTCGATGCGGGCAGGAAGCAACAGTCCACGATTAAAGCAATCTCGGCCGGCACAGGCGTCGATCAAACTCGGCGACAGCCATACCCAGCGCCGGCGCTTCCGAGAGTATCGCACGAATTCTGACGATATACGCGATTAAGTTGTGTGTAAACTGTGGGCGCGCGGGAGTCGGAAATTCGCACGACAGGTCAGAGGCGTTGAAGACTGACTCCGCGCGGGCCCGCCCTTGTTAGAAGAGGCGTGGGGTGGGACGTGCATCAAGGACAAAAGCTTCTGAGGATTTGAATACTTAGGCGTTGGAGGGCACGATGGCCGATAATATTACTCGAAATGAGACCGTGCACAAAGGCGGGTCTGCTTTGCGCCCATTTCCGGTTGTTAAGCTGGCGGTCACGAGCGGAAGCGTGGCTATTCGTGACTGGATTGGGCTGAAAGCGACCCTCGCGGCTGCGGTCCACCCGCTTAACTAGATGCGGCAGGTCGCAGGTATGAACCCGCCAGAAGTTACTATTCGAACTAAACTTTATAGTTGAAAGTTCCTGGCGCCATTTACATGATCAACCCCGAGCCTACAGGGTCAATAATGCGGACCGCGGACCAATCGTTTTGTAGCCGTAACTGAAGCCTGACGTGCTGTCCCCGAACCACTTGGGGTAGATCATGCGATACGTCGCCCGGACACCAAGTCCACCAGCGGCCCTGGCCGGCTCGCTTGCTATGGAGAGACGTCAAACATTTCTCCGTTATCTTCAGTTGGATCCGATCAAACGCGAACAGACCCGCGTTCCGATCATGCAGTTCGAGTCACGGGAGATCATGCGCGATCTCTCGCACATGTTCCTGGGGAAATGCGCATTCTGCGAACAGGCTTCGAAAAGCATGTTCCTGCACCGCTTGAGGCCGATGAACGATGCCGAGCCAACGATCGGCAGCGAGGAGGACGGGCGGGCGCGCGACGCCCATCTCTATTACGGCTGGCTGTCGGATGCCTGGATCAATCTCTATCCGATCTGCGGGGACTGCAGGCCGAAACGAACCACGTACTTCCCGGTCGACGGACAGAGGGCGCATATCCCGACGGCGGAAGAATATGCCCGTTTCGTCGAGAATGGCGACGGGACATGGCCGGACTTGGACCTCGACGAGACACCGCTCCTGGTCGATCCCTGTGCCGGCGACGTCGCTCGCCATCTCGTCCCGCGCGCAGACGGATCGCTGGAAGCTGCGAGTCGGCAGGGCGAGGAGACGATCAAGCATTTCCGGCTCAACCGGACGCGGTTGAGAACGAGGCGAAAGCAGGCCTTCGATGACTATGCAAGACTCGAAGGCGATGGACCGAACGACACCAATGAATTCGTTGGCCTGTGGCGGACCCTGAGGCGCCAGAGCGACGCCAGCGACGCGGAAATCGCGGTGATCACCGCGTCTGCGAACATCGTCGAACAGGCCGACATAGCTGGAGCACGACCCCGTCTGACGGAGATCAGGCTGACGAACTTCAAGGCGATCGAGACCCTGTCGATAAAGCTCCCGGCTGCGCCAGATCCGACCGAACGCATAGCGCAGGCCCTTTTGATCCTTGGTGAAAACGCTACCGGCAAGAGCTCGATCCTGGAGGCGACCGCGCTTGCGCTCATCGGCGCTGGAGCTCGCCCTGATCTGGTCGAAGAACCGGGTAGCCTGAGGTTGAACCCAAGTTTTATGGGTGCCGAGGACCTGCCTCGGAAGTCATCGGCCAAGGTCCGACTTCAATTCGACAACGGACAGGTGTCGACACTCACGGTCGGCGCCAAGGGCTATTCCCAAACCGGCGAGAACCGGTTGCCCCTGGTCTTCGGCTACGGCGCATACCGTCATTATGTGCGTGACCTGCATGTCTGGAAACCGTCGCGACCGGTGCTCAGCTTGTTCCACAGCGACAGCCTGCTCAGCAATCCCGAGAACTGGCTCCTCGGCCTGCCGCCAACCGAGTATAGGGCTGTCGTCCAGGCGCTGGGCGTAATCTTCGGAGCGGCCGAGGAGATCGACGTCATCTATCGCGACGAGGCCAAGGGCCGCTGCTTTGTCGAGATGCAGATCGATGCGTCCGGCAAGAAGAGTAGGACCCCGCTTTCGAACGTCTCGTCTGGCTTCCGCACAATTCTCGCATTGTCCTGCGACATCATGCGGTGGATCATGGACGGTGCCATCAATCCCAACTTCACGACGCTGCCCTCGGCGGAGGGGATTGTGCTGATCGACGAGGTCGAGGCCCATCTCCACCCGCGCTGGAAGATCCACATCATGAAGGGCCTGCGCACCGCCTTGCCGTCAATGACCTTCATCGTCACGACGCATGATCCATTGTGCCTTAGGGGAATGCGCGACGGGGAGGTGGTGGTGTTGAGCAAAGTCGCAAGGCAGCGTGGCAGCGGCCAGATCCCGGTCATGGTCGACAGCCTCACGCAGTTGCCGAAAGTATCGGCGCTGACCATTGAACAACTCCTGACGTCTGACCTGTTCAGCCTGTTTTCCACCGACGACTCCGAAACGGAAGCCAGCCTCGCCCGTCTTGGCGACTATCTCGCGAAGGCCGGAAGTGTTCCGGACCAGGCCGTTAGGGCTGCGATGGACGCAATCCGCAGGCAGGTGGTGGACGCCCTTCCGGTCGGCATGAGCGAGGCTGCCAGGCTCGTGCAGGAGGCCGTCGCGGACTACCTTGTCAAGCGGCGCAACCTTGCCGGCCAGCGACGCGAGGACCTGCGCGACGAAACGAAAAGGCGGATCCTGGCCGTCCTCGAGGGCATCTGATGCGGCGCGTCGATCGGACCCTGGTTCCGGCGCCGGCTGTCCTTGTCGGCGACAAGAGCCGCGGTGGCAAGGAACTGGCGAAGGCGAGAATCTTCTTCGAGGCGAAGGCAAAGGCAGAAGCTGCTGGGGCCGCCGCCGCTGGCGCACTGGCTCCAGCCACGAAAGCAAGGAAGAAGAAGGAAAAGACGTTCGAATTCAGCGCCTATTCCGACGAAGCAGTCAAATACGCGCTCGACAAGTTGTTCTTCGGCAAATGCGCCTATTGCGAAAGCCGATATGCCAACCAGGCACCGGTCGATGTCGAACATTACCGGCCGAAGGGACGCATCGCCGGCGTTGCCAATCATCCCGGCTATTGGTGGCTCGCCATGGTATGGGACAACCTGCTGCCGAGCTGCATCGATTGCAATCGTCGGCGCTGGCAAGATTTGCCGAAGTTCCCGGTAAGCCTCGCGCAACTGCTGTCGGCGCCCGAGATGCAGGGGGGCAAGGCATCGCTTGGCAAGCAGGATCTGTTTCCGATCGCCGGCGCGGACAGGGCGACGGCTGACCTTCCCGGCATCGACGAGGAGCCCGACCTGGTCAATCCCTGCGTGGACGATCCGGAAGAGCACCTGGTGTTCCACATCGACCGCGGTGACCCCGTCGGGCTCGTTCTTCCAGCCTTCAAGGATGACGTCCCCTCCCGGCGTGGACTGACATCGATCCATGTCTATGGCCTGAACCGCCTCGGATTGGTCCAGGAGCGAACGCGGATCCTGCGCAAGCTCGATTTCCTAAGCCGGTTGATCGACGAAATAGACAAGATTTCGGAGACCCTGCTTGCCAGCCGCGATAAGAAGAACAAGACGATGGGCGCGCGGCTCGATCTCCTGGTCAACCAGATCCTGGACGAAATCCGCGCGATGGCGGAGCCGGACCAGCCCTATTCGAGCCTCGTGAAGGCTTGGTCGAAGACGCTTAAGCCAACTGAGGGAGATGAGACATGAGCGCGCCTGAAAGGAGCTGCGACCTCGTCATGAAAGGCGGGATAACCAGTGGGGTGGTTTATCCGAAGGCCGTCGTGAAACTCTCGCACAAGTACCGCTTTCGCAATATCGGCGGCACGTCGGCCGGTGCGATTGCCGCCGTTGTTACGGCTGCGGCCGAATACGGCCGAGCGGACGGCGGATTTGAAAAGATCGAGGCGCTTCCAAAGCAGTTGGCGGCGACGCTCCTGGAGAAATTCCAGCCCCGTCCGGAGCTTCGTCCGGTCTTCAATCTGATGCTGGCGGCGATGTCGAAAAGTGTCGCGGGCACAGTCTTCGTACTTTTGAAAGGTTACCCAGTGCCAGCGCTTCTGGGTGCCATCCCCGCCATTATTGTAGCCATCATGATTCCGTTCACTTGGGATTCGATTGCGGCGGCGATCCTCGCTGTCCTGCTGTTCCTGTTCCTGCTCGTTCTCCTGCCGGCCGCCACGGCGAGTTTTGCCGCCGCCCGCGATGTCGCCCGCAGGCTTCCGGAGGCCGATTACGGCCTCTGCAACGGAATGACCCAACCTTACACACCGGCCGGCCATCCCGCCCTGACCGAGTGGCTGGCCGATACGATCGATCTCGTCGCCGGGCGCCCGGCCACCGCCGTGCCTCTCGGTGTCAAGGACCTTCAATCCCGCGAGATCAGAGTACAGACGGTGACCACCGACATCACCTCACATCGTCCCTACGTGCTGCCGATGCAGAACAATCTTCATTACTTTTCCGAGCGGGACTTCCGGTCTCTTTTTCCGGCCCGTGTCGTCGACGCGATGCTGACGACGCCAAAAGAGGGATCAAGCGACCTCTACCCGTTCAAGATCGACAATCTTCCGCTAGTGGTCCTCGCACGCATGAGCCTCAGCTTCCCGGCGTTGATATCGGCGGTGCCACTCTACCGGATCGACTATACGCTGGTCGGCGTTCCCGAACAGGACAAGTTGGTGCGTTGCATGTTCTCCGATGGTGGACTGTCGTCGAATTTTCCGGTGCATTTCTTCGACCGCTTCCTACCGTCGCGCCCGACCTTCGGCATCTCGCTCGGGGAATATGACCAGCGGCGGGAGAAGCCGGGAAACACCCAGGAAACCCGGGTATTCTTTCCGACAAAGGCAGGGCAGGGACAACTCCTTCCGACGCGAGGATTTTCGGGATTGATCGCTTTCGTGTTCGCCCTCTTTGACAGCGCCAAGGATTGGCAGGACTCCCTCCAGTCCATCCTCGCCGGCTATCGCGAACGGACCGCAACGGTCAACCTCAAGCCTGAGGAAGGCGGCCTCAATCTAGACATGCCGCCGGAACGCATCGACCAGCTTACCGGCTTCGGCGAACGCGCCGGCGACCTGATCAACAGCGAGTTCGAACTCAACGAACACAAGTGGCGTCGCTATCTGGTCGAAGTCCGCGCGCTTGATGAGATGATGCGGCAATTTGCGGACGCCTACGCTGAAGCACCCGAACCTGGCTCGCTTGGATACGCAGAGATCGCAACCGCCTACGAACCGTCATCCTACAAAGACCTCACACCAGGCGAGCGACAGACCTTGCGAGAGCGAGCCGAGGCCATCGCCGCGCTCGGGAAAGCGTTCCAGGCGCTACAATCGCTCGATAGTTTCGATGAACGCATGCCGAAGAGCCGCAGCCGAATCCGCTCGGTCGCCAGGATGGATTACTGACCGCGACGATTGCAACTGGACCGTCACGGCGTCTGATATACTCTGATATACAAGGTGTAGACGCCGCGGTTGATTCCAACGAGTATAGCGAAGCGTTTGTCGCGTTTGATGTAGCCAAGAAGAAGCACACGGTGGCAATCGCGGAGGGGGCCGGTTTGTCGGCGAGGTCGAAAATAGTCCTGCAGCGATAGAGCGGACGATCAAGACGCTGCTAAAGAAGTATGTCGACTGCACGTCTGCTTCGAGGCCGGGCCGACGGGTTACGGGTTGTGCCGGCAGGTTCGCGATCTTGGTCACGATTGCATGGTGGTTGCGTCGGCCTTGATCCCGAAGCGGTCGGGCGAGCGGATCAAGACGAACCGACGGGAAGCGGCGGTCACGCTGCCGCGGCTGCATCGGGCGGGCGAACTGACTGGAGTGTGGGTGCCGGACGTCGTCCATGAGGTTGTCCGCGATCTGGTTCGGGTCGGGAAAACTGCAGGTGACGATCTGCGCCGTAAACGCCAGCAGTTGCTCTCCTTCCTTCTGCGCCATGGCCGGATCTACGAGGGCGGCGGTCATTGGACATGGCGCACCGGCGCTGGCTTGCCCGTCAGAGCTTCGAGCATATGGCGCAGCAGATTGTCTTCCGGGAGAAAGATCGACACGATCGAGGACGCCGCTCCGCGGCTACACCGCCTGGACGAGCAGTTGCGCACCATCGTGCCGACCTGGTCCATGGCACGGGTCGTCGAGGCCTGTCAGGCTCTGCGCACGAACGGTCATGCCATGTTCAACCGGCATTGCCTGAGACTATGCTGTCATCAAGTCAGCAATGGTGCTCAATGCCATAGGGCCAGTGACAGCATGCGAGAGCCCGATTATCGTAGGTCATCATGCAACTGGTGAGAGCGAGCCCGATATGAGCGAAAATCATCATTTCGGCGCCGGTTCGTTCACCGACGAACTATGGATCGCCGGCAAGAGGGTCTTTACGAAAGTGCTTACCGTAGACGTCGAATTCACGTCCGGCGGCGTATGGGATTGGCTCATTGCGGACGCAACCGGCGCCGTGGTCAAGACAGACCGGCGCACGCATGTGTCGGGCTGGACCAGCCTTCATCTCGCCTCCCATGGGCTGTACGGAGACTACAGCATAGGATTCCGAAACGCGTCGGCGGGAGCGAAATCCATCAAACAGGGTGACGTCGAATTCGGGTGATCGTTACAAATCCGACATGAGTCTCGTTGTGGGAGATATAGGTGAATTCCTGATGCCACACGCTGTCGCGGCAGTGGAGGCCGGTCGATAAGCGGCTCGACTTTGGGCACGGATAACCTGCGAGCGGCTGTCCACGCTGCGGCAAGCTCCCGACTCAATGTTATCCACTTTGTCACCATGGTATGGATTAAGTGACGGTACTCTTCGAGAACGGGTTCAGGGCTGCCGCCGGTGCGGCCTTTCAAATGGTTCGGAATTGTCAAGGTTCTCTGCCACGTGAGTGCCGGAATGACTGGCTCGGAAGTCGACCGCCATGGACGCGTCAGGAAGACGTTGGAATGCTCAAGCTATTACGAGTGGAGCGCTGTCGGGTGACAACGCCCTGACGGTACTTTTCGGCCGGCGCGAAGGGATGTTCGGAACCGGCGGCTGAAAAATTCGACCGATTGTGGTCGATAGTCACCGAAATCAAAGATTTCGCGAAAGTCTGAAATTCCTCAATGAATTCAATGGTCGAAAATATTGACGGTATATCTGACGGTAAATGTGGCTGCCGAAAAATAAATTGACTTGTGAAATCAATGCGTTATGATGTATTGAAATAATCGAGTGGGAGTGACGGGAGCGTCGTTACAGCTGCCACGGGATACCAGATCGTGGAATCCGCGGTGCGGTGATCTCCGCTAGTCTGTAACGAACGTCCGCATGTCGGACTGTGCGGGCAGCCTTCTCAAGGAGTGCCCGTCCCTGGGTGCGTGGCCGTGGCGAAGGTAAGCTCCCTTCGTAGGGAGATTCCCTTGAGGGACCGGCCGCCGAAAGAGAGCGACCGGTCAGGTCAGGGGACGCTTAGGCGAGAACTTCGGCGAGTTCGATCAGATTGCCGAAGGGATCGCAGAAGAACGCGAGCCGGCGGCTGATCGCGGGAAGCTCGAACGGCTCGGTGACGATGGTGACGCCGCGGGCGCGCAGCTTTTCGACCGTCTCGGCGACACTGCTCACATTGAGGCAGAAGTGGTGGTAGCCGGCATATTTCAGGCTGTCACCGAGGTCGGTGTAGGGCCGCACATCGGCCGGCACAGGTTCACCGCCCCCCAGGATCTCGACATAGAAGTGGTCGTCGGTCGCCGGCGCCACATAGGCGAGCTGTTCGTCGGCATAATCCCATTTGGCGATGACGCGGAAGTCGAGAACATCGACATAGAAAGCGAGCGCGGTTGCGAGGTCGGGTGTGCGAACCGCGACGTGGTGCCCGCGCATGTCGGCGAAGGGCGAGGCGCTGTTCGGGGCAGGGGGAATGAAGTCGGTCATCATGAAATTCCTTAGGTTCAAGTTTCGTCGAATGAGAGAGCGGCAGGCGAACCGCCGCGCCCGTCGGGATCAGATTTCGGCGGTCCAGGCGGCCGTCTGAGCGTCCTTCAGCATGTCCTCGACAAACTGCGGACAGACATGGCGGGCCTTGCCGGTGTCGGCGGAGACGATCGCGATCGTGCGCTGTCGATCGTGTCTGCGAGGATGGTCATAGGTCGCCCCTTGACGTCTTTCCGGCCAGTCGCCGGCTGCAGGGACGTTTTGCGCCTTTCGGACTGCGCCGATTAGCGCAATAGTTTTCCGAACAATGCTGAGCTGGAATCAGGAATGCGAACGACGGACCTCTCCGAGTTGGCCGCCTTCGACGCGGTCGCGCGCCACCGCAGCTTCCGCCGTGCGAGCGAGGAGCGCGGCGTCACCGCCTCGGCCATCAGCCATGCCGTCAGCAATCTCGAAGCGCGGGTCGGGATAAGGTTGCTCAACCGTACCACCCGCAGCGTTTCGCTGACCGATGCGGGCGCGATGTTGTTGTCTCAGCTCTCGCCCGCCTTCGGCGATATCGGCTCGGCGCTCGATGCGCTGAACCAGTTCCGCGACACCCCGTTCGGCAAGGTGCGGATCAACGCGCCCAACTCGATCGCGCCGTTCGTGCTGGGGCCGGTGATCGGGCCGCTGATCGCCGCCAACCCCAATCTGGAACTGGAGATCGTCGCGACCGACCGGCTGGTGGACATCGTCGAGGAGGGGTTTGACGCCGGGATCCGACTGGGCGAGAGCCTGCGTGACGGGATGACCGCGGTGAAGATCAATCCGCGCCTCAAGCTCGCGGTCGTCGGATCGCCTGCCTATTTCGAAAGGCGTCGGCCCCCGGCATCGCCGGCGGATCTCACCGACCACGTCTGTATCCGCAACATGTATCCGAGCGGCGTGATCTATCCCTGGTCGTTCGAGCGCCATGGCGAGGCGATCGACATCCAGGTGGCTGGTCCGCTGGCGCTTCACGATCACGAGCTGATGATCGAGGCGGCCCTCGCGGGGGTCGCGCTCGCCTATGTCTGGGAGGACCGCGCGCGGCCCTATCTTGCAAGCGGACGCCTGATCGCCTGCCTCGACGAGTGGATCGGGCCGGAGGACTGGCTCTATCTCTATTATCCGGCCCGGAAGTATCTTTCCGCGGGCCTTCGAGCGGTGATCGAAGCGCTTCGTGTGCGTTGAGCCCTAGCTTTGGGTGACTGGCGAGCCACGGGCTCTCGCGTTCAGACGCCTGCTGCCAGCATTCCCACCAGCCAACGGATCAACGGGCTGTCTTCGGACCGTGGATGCCAGGCTGCGATCAGTTCAAAGCCGGGCGGAGCCGTATCGTCCTCCAGCTCCAATACGGCGAGGTGGGGATTTGGAAGCAATCTGGATGGCAGGAAGGCTACCGTTCGGGTGGCGGCGACCATCTGCGGCAGCAGCAGGAAGTGGGGCACCGACATGATGACGTCCCGTTCCAGGCCCTCTTGACCGAACCAGGCGTCCGCCGAACCTGTGAGGCTCGGCTTCTGAGGCGAGACGATAAGCTGCGGCAGGCGCGCAAGATCGCGCCGGCTCAAGCGACGGCCTTCCAGGTATGACCCGCTTGCGGTGACGCAAACATAGTGTTCATGGAACAGCGTCCGGCGAGGAAAGTGAGCCGGCACATAGTCTGGTATCGCCAGAACCAGATCGATTTCGCCGGAACCCATCCGCGCGGCGATGCCCTCCACTTCCAGTTCGGTGAGCACCAGCTTCAGGAACGGCGCCTTTGCCCGGATTTCCGGCAAACTCGGCATCACGCCAACGGCATGCGCATAGTCCGCGGCCGAAATCCTGACGGTGCCACGTGCCTCGGCCGGGTCGAACGGCGCGCGTTCAACCAGCCGCTCCATCGCATCGAGTATCGCTTCGACTTCCGGCCCCAGTTCACGCGCCAGATCCGTCGGCGTGACGCCGCGCCCCGTTCGCAGGAACAACGGATCATCGAAGATGTGTCGCAGGCTGGCCAGATTGGCGCTCACCGCCTGCTGGGTCAGGCCCATGTCGTTCGCGAGACGACCGAGATTGCCGTCGCGCAGCAGGCCCGCGAGAATTCGAAGCTGCTTGATGCTGAGATGTGATGCCCGGTTCATGTTGTATCTAATACCATAAACCCTTGTTTGTCATTGTATCGTCGCCACGCAAATATGCGGCCGCACCAAGAGGCGGACGCCATTCAAATGACCTTCCAGTACGACGCGATGGATTTCGCATTCTTCCATTCGACCGGTACGCACGGTTTCGCCGGCCGGTGCGAGATGACGCGCTTAGCGGAGGGCGGCGGCCCGTTCGTGAAGCTCGAACGCACGCTGCGCGTCTTGCAGGACATGCCGCGACGCGCGGATGCGAACCCTCATTGGGGAGCGCATCCCGACGCATAATTCCCTCACCGGCCTCGATGCGCTGGAGACGTCGCCGCTGCCCTATGCGTCGCAACCGGCCTTCGCCCGGACTTTCCGGGCCGACAGGCTAACGCTGGGGCTGTTTCTCCCGATTGAGACTTTCCCGGGTCATCTCCCGTCGATGGAGCACCAGATCGAGAGGGTTCGGCAGGCCGAGGCATTGGGTTTCGCCGCTGTTTGGCTGCGCGACATTCCGCTGTTGGACCCGAATTTCGGCGATGTCGGGCAGGTCTACGATCCGTTCGTCTATCTCGGCTATCTCGCCGGCCAGACGCGTGAGATAGCGCTGGGAACGGGGGCGATCGTACTGCCGATCCGCAACCCGCTGCATATCACGAAGCAGGCGACCAGCGTCGATCAGTTGAGCGGTGGGCGCCTCCTGATGGGCGTCGCCTCCGGCGATCGCCCGGTCGAGTTTCCGGCCTTCGGCGTCGATGCCGATGCGCGTGGTGAGGTGTTCCGCGACCACCTCACGATCATCAGGGAAGCGCAACGGAACCGCTTCAAGCCTTTGCACTGGAATGGCGGTTCGCTGAGCGGTGCCGACCTGATCCCGAAAGCCGTAACCGAAGAAGTCCCGATCCTCGTCACCGGCAGCAGCCGGCAGTCTCTCGAATGGATTGCCGGAAATGCGCATGGCTGGATCACCTATCCCCGTCCGCCTGCCCAGCAAAAGGCGCTGATCGACAGTTGGCGGGGGCATGTTCGGGTCCAGGCGGGCGAAACGTTCAAGCCGTTCGTCCAGTCGCTTTACCTCGACTTGGCCGAGCGGCCCGACACGGCACCTCAGCCGATTCACCTCGGACTGCGGATGGGGCGCGATCCTCTGATCGCCTACCTCGAATTGCTGCAGGCGATGGGCGTCAACCACGTCCCGTTCAACCTGCGTTTCGGCAGCCGGCCCGTGCCGGTGGTGCTGGAGGAAATGCAGCGCCACGTGTTGCCGCTGTTTCGACCGCACCCGCCCGGGTCGCCGGCCATCTGAAACTCCCCAACGCCGGCATGGCTGTCGGCGACATTCCCGAGGATTGACATGACAGACAAGAAGACGCTTTCGGGCAAGGTTGCCCTTGTGACCGGCGGATCGCGCGGAATCGGTGCGGCGGTAGCGCTCGCGCTTGCCGGCAACGGCGCCGACATCGCCATCAGCTATACCGCCAACCCCGATCGCGCGCATGCCGCCGTGGCCGAACTGGAGGCGCTCGAGGTGCGGGCCCATGCCTTCCCCGCCGATCAGGCTGATCCCACGGCAGTTCAGAAGATGGTCGCGGATGTCGCGGCGCATTTCGGCCGATTGGACATCGTTGTCGCCAATGCCGGCATTTTCGAAATGGGCGCCGTCAATGCCGAATATGACGAGGTGGCGCTCGACCGGATGCTTCGCGTCAATATCGATGGCGTAATCCAGACGATCCGCGCGGGCGCGAAGTTCATCGAGGATGATGGCCGGATTATCGCCATGTCCTCCGCGCTCGCCCGCCGCGCCGCCGCGCCGGGCCTTGCCGACTACGCCGCCAGCAAGGCAGCGGTCGAAGGCTACATCAAGGGCGTAGCGCGCGATCTTGGCGCGCGAGGCATCACCGCCAATGCGCTGTCGATGGGGGCGATCGCGACCGAGATGAACCCCGATGCCGGCGCGTTCGCCGACTGGCTGAAGGCCGGGACCGCGCTCGGCCGCTATGGCCGGCCCGAGGAGATCGGCGCGGTCGTGGCGTTCCTGGCAAGTCCGGGTGCGGCCTACGTGACCGGGGGCGTGATCGCCATCGACGGTGGCGCAAACGCCTGATCCGCATCACCACCAATCCAACACGTCACAAGGAGATAGACGATGACCCCGAACGAGAAGCTCGAGGCGCGCACGCGCGGTCCGCGGGCGAACATGAACTGGCCCGAGCTGCACAAGCCGGAAAATGCGCCGCTCTATGCGCAGAACCAACTGCAGATCGCGGCGCCGCCGGCCACCGTGTGGGCTTGGCTGACACGGGCCGACCTATGGTCGAGCCTCTATGAGAACGCCACGGATGTCGAGTTCGTCGTCTGGCCGGGCCCGAGCCTCCGCGCAGGATCGGTCTTCCGCTGGTCGACCTTCGACTTCCGCCTCACGTCGACCGTGCATGATTTCGAGCCGGAGCGCCGCTTGGCCTGGATCGCCATTGGTCCCGGGGTGGATGCGTACCACACCTGGTTCCTTGAGCCGACTGCCGACGGCGGCACGCTGCTTATCACTGACGAAACCCAGATCAGCACGCTGGGCATCTGGGCAACCGACGGCTTTACCGAGGGCCTCATCGAGCAGCATGATCTGTGGCTGCAGGGCTTGGCGAAAGCGGCGCTAACCGGTCTGCCCAAGAACTGACTTCGATGCCGCCATCTCTTGTCGGGATGGCGGCAGTCACGTGTCCGAAAACGCATCCGGCTTTCGGAGGGCGGAGATCTCCGGAAGTACTATCCGCTGACGCCGGACGCGGAGAGCGAGTATCGCGCGTGGCTATCGACGCAGGAGCCCAGCCGCGCGGCGGTGGACTAGCCTCCCATCGCCGAGGGCGATGGGTGACTCCTGATCATTAAAGCCTGAGGTTGCTGTGCGGTTGAGGCTGCGCGGCAACTTCACGTACTGCAAGCGGGGCATTCCAGGCGCGCTGCCATCACGGATAGATCGGATTGGATGGCGGATTGACAGAAACCATCACCCTATGCAATTTGGGTAAACGATAACTCAGAGCCAAAACGCCAATGGCCGACGCCAAAGTCTCAATGCAGGATATTGCCGGCCAGCTTGGCGTCTCGGTGAAAACCGTTTCGGGCGCGCTGCATGGCGGCTCCATCCGCATGTCGGACGAGACGCGCCAGAAGATCAAGGCGCTGGCGGATGAGCTTGGCTATGTCCCCAATCTGGTGGCGCGCGGCATGCGCCAGGGCTTCCTTCCAATCCTCGGCATCGTCGCCGATGGCCTGATCACCCAGCCCTTCGCCACCGAGATCATGCGCTCCTTCGACAACGCCGCACGGGCCGACGGGCTTTCGGTCGTCGTCACCAATATCGGTGGCCGCACGGTCGAGGCGAGCGTCGCCGAACTGCAGCGGCTGATGCCGCGCACCATCGCCTATGCCAGCATGTATCATCAGGTCGTCGCCATCCCCCCATCGCTGCGTGGCGTGATCGCGCTGATGATCAACTGCCGCGACGAGGCCGGCGTCATCCCGTCGCTGGTGCCGGCCGAGCAAGATGCGGCCGAGACGATCGTCGAGCATCTTTTCGCGCATGACCGGCGGAAAATCGCCTTTTTGAACCTGCCGGGCCTGATCGCCGCGCGGATGCGCGAGGACGGTTTTCGCGCCGCCCATCGGGCGGCCGGTATCGAGATCAACGAGGCCTGGCTGCAGCCCGCCACGCGGGGGCCGATCTATGTCGATCGCGCTCGAAGCCTCGTGCAGGAGCATGTCGCGGCGCTGTTCTCCGGGCCCGAGCGGCCGGATGCAATCCTCTGCGGCAATGACCGTGTTGCCATGGAAGTCTATGGCGCGCTGCGACGGCAGGGGCTGGAAATTCCCGACGATGTCGCGATCGCCAGCTTCGACAATCAGGTCGAGATCGCCGCGCGTCTCGACCCGCCGCTGACGACGATGGAATTGCCGCACCGGGCGATCGGTCGGCGCGCGGGAGAGATCCTGTCCGGCCACAAAAAGCCGACACAGATGGTCGATGAAATTCCGTTTCGCCTTGTGGAACGCGCCTCGGTCTGAGGCCAGCGAGACGGTACAATAGGCATAGCTTGTAAAATGGGAGGAGTTGGAATGTCCAAATATCTGGGTAAACGTTTACTTACGCTGCTTGGCGCCGCATCCGCGCTGAGCGTCACGGTCGGGGCAGGGCTTTCGGGCGCCCAGGCGGCCGAGCTCAAGGTGATGTTCCAGGGCGACCCCTACGAAATCACCATCATCACCGATGTCGCCAAGCGCTTCGAGGCGGCGAACCCCGGCACCACCGTGCAGCTGATCAACACGCCGCACGACGCCTATAACGAGAAGATCGGCGCCGCCGTCTCGGCCGGTTCGCTGCCCGATATCCTGCAGCTCGATGCGCCGTTCCTCGCCAATTATGTCTGGTCCGGCTTCCTGCAGCCGGTCGGTGATCTGCTCGACAAGGCGCTGGTCGACGACATGACGGCGTCGAACGTCGCCCAGGGCACCTATCCGATCGACAAGGCGCTCTATGCCATCGGCCTGACCGACAGCACGGTCGCGCTTTATGGCAGCCGCAAGCAGCTCGAAGAGCTGAAGATCCGCATCCCGACCTCGGTCGACGATGCCTGGACGCGCGACGAGTTCGAGGCAGCGCTGAAGACGCTGTCGACGGCGCCGGGCGTCAAGTGGCCGCTCGACCTGTTCCGCTCCTACGGCACCAAGACCGAGTGGATCACCTATGCCTATGAGCCCATCCTCGTCTCGATGGGCTGCGACGTGATCGACCGCACCAGTTGGAAGGCGACCGGCACACTCGATGGCAAGGCCTGCGTCGACGCGACAACCGAGATGCAGAACTGGGTCAAGCAGGGCTGGGTCGTGCCGCAGTCGGCCGGTCAGAACCAGTTCTATGCAGAAGGTCGTCCGGCAGCCCTCGCCTGGGGCGGTCACTGGTTCTACGCCGAGGCCAACGCCAAGATGGGTGACGACGTCGTCGTCATGCCGCTGCCGAAGTTCGGCGAGAAGGGCGTCAGCCCGAACGGCACCTGGATCTGGTCGGTCGCCAAGACCGCTTCCGATCCCGCCGCCGCCGGCAAGTTCCTGAGCTTCATGCTGCAGGATCCGGCCTATCGCGAAGCCTACAAGGCGCATGCCGGCTTCCCCGGCCTGAAGTCCTTCGCCGCCGCCTCGCCGCTCTACGCCGACAAGGGCGCGATGGCCGTCGCCTTCGAGCAGGCCGGCAAGAGCGCCGTCGCGCGCCCGCCGCATCCCGCCTATCCGACCATCACGCTCGCCTTCCAGAACGCGATGACCAACATCTTCGACGGCGCCGATCCGCAGGCCGAACTGAGCAAGGCCGCCAAGAAGATCGACGACGATATCCTCGACAATGACGGCTACCAGCCCTTCGGCCAGCCCGAGTAATTCCCTGATCGAGACCTGGCCGCGCCCCGACGCGCGGCCAGAAACGCCCCAATACCCGGCCGCGTCACGACGCGTGGCCAGAAACGACCCAAGACCCGGTCGCGCCACGACGCGCGGCCGGGAAACAAGCTCCGGGAGGCATAACCATGTCGAGCCAAGCGTCCCCCATGCCGGGTTCGGCATCGCCGGGGCCAGTCCGTATCGCCGCGAGGCGCCCCAAGCCGCCGATCTGGGGCGGCCGATTGCAGGAACTGGGCATGTTGTTGCCCGCCTGCATCCTGATCGCGCTGTTTCTGCTGCTGCCGTTCCTGTCGTCGTTCGAGATCGCGCTGACCAATCAGCGGCTGATCCCGCGCCCGGTGCCGGTGCGCTTCGTCGGGCTCGGCAATTTCCAGCAGATCCTGACCGATTCCGCCTTCTGGACGGCGCTCTGGAACGTCACCCGCTTCACCATCATGGTGCTGCCGATCCAGTGCGGTTTCGCGCTGGCGATCGCGCTGCTGCTGAACCAGAAGCTGCCGTTCCGCAATTTCTTCCGTGGCCTGTTCTTCCTGCCGGCGATCACCTCGATGGTCGTCGTCTGCGTGATCTGGTCGACGCTGTTCCAGTATCCGACCGGCCCGTTCAACCAGATCGTAGGCTTCCTGACCTTCGGGCTCGTCGGCCCGATCGATTGGCTCGGCGATCCCACCTGGGCGATGCCGTCAATCGTGCTGCTCTCGGCCTGGCAGGCCTATGGCTTCCAGATGATCGTCTATCTGGCCGGCCTGCAGAACATTTCTGAATCGCTCTATGAGGCGGCCGAACTTGACGGCGCCAATGCCTGGCAGCGCTTCTGGCATGTCACCATGCCGAGTTTGCGCCAGACGCATATCTTCGTGCTGATCATCACCACCATCCAGGCGTTCAAGCTGTTCACCCAGGTGAACATCCTGACCCAGGGCGGCCCGCGCGGCACGACCGATACGTTGGTCCATTACATGTTCACCGCCGGCTTCGTTGACCAGCGGCTTGGCCTCGCCTCGGCCGTCGCCATCCTGCTGTTCCTGATCGTGCTGGTGGTTTCGCTCGTTCAGCGCTTTGTCGTGAGGGATCGTCGATGAGCACCGTGGTATCCGCCTCCACCCCGTCGCCGGTCGCGAAGGTCTCGGCCAAGCCGGACATCGGCGCGATCGTCAAGTTCGTCGCCGTGCTGATCATCGCGCTGGTGGTGATCTCGCCTCTGTTCCTGCTCTTCGTCGCCAGCCTGAAGCCGGACCGGTTCCAGATCCTCGCCGACATGGGCAGCTTTCGCGCTTTCTGGGTCTCCGAACCATCGCTGCAGAATTTTGCCGATATCGCGACCTTCAGCGGCGCGCTGCCGTTCGGCCGCTATCTGCTGAATTCGCTGATCATCCTGTTCTGCACGGTGCTCGGCGGCGTGTTCCTGAATTCGATGGCCGCGTTCGTGCTGGCCTGGGGCCGGTTGCCGGGCCGGGCGGTGGTGCTCACCGGGCTTATCGGGCTCTACATCGTGCCGCAGGAATCGATCGTCCTGCCGCTGCTCAGCCTCGTCAACAAGGCCGGTCTCGGCGATAGCTTTGCCGCCCAGATCCTGCCGTGGATGGCGAGCCCGCTCTACATCTTCCTGATCTATCAGTTCTTCATCCAGGTGCCGCGCGACATCTATGATGCGGCGACGGTGGATGGGGCATCGCCGTTCCGCATCTATTGGTCGGTGTTCCTGCCCTTGAGCCTGCCGGTGCTGGCCACCGTGGCGATCCTCCTCGGCATCGAGACCTGGAACCAGTATCTCTGGCCGCTGATGGTCACCCAGACCGATTACGCACGTCCGATCTCGGTCGGCATCGCCAGCTTCTTCGGTCATGACAGCGTCTACTGGAACAGCGCCATGGCCGCGTCGGTGATGATGATGGTGCCCGTCCTGATCTTCTATCTCGCTTTCCAGAAATGGTTCGTCAGCTCTTTCATCAGCTCGGCCGTCAAGGGCTGACACGACAATGGATACTCTTGCGACAATGGAAGTTCTTGCCGAAATGAACGTTCTTGCAATGACCGAGTTCGAAGCTGTTCTCGACGCCGGCGACGTCGTGCACCTCTGGCAGAAGGCGCCGTCGCGGACGGCGCTTTCCGAAGTCAGCGTTGTCAGTGGCGGCGGCGAGCCGGTGCGGCTCTTGGGCGCCCATTCGGACGATTTCACCCGCTCGGTGTTCGAGGCGCCTGCGGCCGGCACCTATCGTTTCGGTTGGCAGGAGCCGGCGACGACAGTATCGCTCGCCTACAGCTTCTCTCCGTCCCGCGTCGCGAAGGAGGGCATTCGCCTGCTTCGCACCACGGCGAAGAACCGCGCCAGCGAGGCGCGTTACAAGCTGCACTTCCAGCCGCCCTTCGGCTGGATGAACGATCCGAACGGCCTCTGCCAGATCGGCGACACCAGCCATCTGTTCTACCAGCACTATCCGCACAGCCTGCGCTGGAACACGATGCACTGGGGCCACGCGGTCTCGGATAACCTCGTCGACTGGATCGACCAGCCGATCTTCCTCGAGCCGCGCGCCGAGCTTTTGGCCGATAACGGCCTGACCGGCGGCGCGTTCTCCGGCTCCGCCATCCCGCATGAGGCGGGGGGTGTCCGCGTCTTCTATACCGACCGCGAGGATGGCCGCGAGCCGAGCCAGGAATGGCAGATCACGACCGTGTCGCAGGACATGCTGTCGGCCGGCCCCTCGACGCCTGTGATCACCGACAGGCCGTCGATCCCGAATTTCGGCAAGGACATTCGCGATCCCTACGTCTTCCGTGGCCCGGACGGCCTCTGGAAGATGCTCGTCGCCGGCGCCGACGATCGCGCGGGCCTGGTGCTGCTGTACGAGACCAAGGCTGCCGACGCCGCCGATGGCTGGACCTTTGTCGATGTCCTGCACCGCGAGCCGCTGCCGCGCAGCATCCCGGCCGAATGCCCCGGCCTGATCGCGCTGGATGGCGAAGGCGAGGGGCTTTACGCGCTTGTCTTCGGCCTGATCGGCTATCGTGATGAGGGCACCCGCCGTCGCAATCTGAGCTACGCCATTGTCGGCCGTTTCGATGGCCGCACGTTCGAGCCGGTCCTGCGCCGCGAGATCGATTTCGGCACGGATTGCTATGCGATCCAGGCTTTCCAGCATGTGGATGGCCCGGTCGGCATTGCCTGGGCGGCGAACTGGACCGACGTCTTCAAGGACCGTGACTTCCATTCGGCGATGACGTTCCCGCGCCGTTTCGTCTGGCAGGACGGCGCGCTGCTGATGCCGCCGGTCGAGAGCGTCAAGGAACTGCGGACAGGCATCGCCGCCGAGGCGCTTGCGACGGCGGGTTCGGTTCCGCTTGAGGGTGGCCTTGGCGAGATCGAGATCGAACTCGCGAGACCCGGTTCGCCTTTTGCCCTCGATTTCGTACATGCGGATCATGGCATCTCGCTCGTCTATGACGGACAGACGCTGGAACTGGTCTTCGATCCGCCTGGCAACCGCGTCGTGCCGCGCTATCTGACACCGACCTCGACGCTTCGGACCGTTCGCGTCTTCGTGGATGTCGGGCTGATCGAGATCTATGTCGACGGCGGATTGCAATGCGCCACCAAGCGGATGGATAGCGATGCGCCGATAGAAGCAGTCGAGCTCAAGGGCGATTCCGGGGCCGTGCAGGTGGCGCGCCTCTGGAAGCTTCGACCGATCCGAAAGGGCCTCGGCTAGAGCAGGATCCATCTGCTTTGGAACATCCTCCTCCACCTCTCCCTGAGGGAGAGGTCGACGGCCGCAGGCCGGCGGGTGAGGGTTTACGGCCTCACCGGATGGTTCCCTAAACCCTCTCCCGGCTCTTCGAGCCGACCTCTCCCTCAGGGAGAGGTGAAGAAGGATTCGGCCCAGATGGATCTCGCTCCAGCTCGAACTTGCCAGTGGCAAATTGGGCGGAGTCGGTGACCGCGTCTACGGCAAGAAGCATGGAGAAAGCGCACGGCCGCCGTGCGCCTTCGATTTGCTATCTCACCGGGTGGAAGCGTCGTCCCGGCTGTCGCGCCACTCGGCGACCGACTGGGTCTTGATGTCGAACTGTTCCCTTGTCGATGCGTAGGTGTGTCCGCCCATCCGCCCGATCGCATCCATCTTGATCTGATCGATGTGCAGGCTCTGTGGGTCGACAGCGTCCTCGCGAACGAAAACACCCAGCACTTCGCCCAGGATGATTTCCCGGGCCCGGCCGAGTTCCAGCGTCATGTAGCGCCGGCATTCGAGCGCCGCCGGCGCTTCGAGGATGCGCGGGCTCCTGACGTTCAGCCCCGGGACCGTGGTCAGGCCGGCCTCGGCGATCTCGTCGACTTCCGGGCCGAACTTGATCGCGCAGATCTCCATCTGCTTCACCAGTGCCTCGTCGACGATATGGACCGTGAATTCGCCGGTCTCACGGATATTGCGCGACGTATCCTTGAACCGCATGTCGTCATAATTCTCGACGCCGATGGCGACGATGGCGGGGTCGTGGGTGAGCACGTTGAAGAAGCTGAACGGGCCGGCATTGCGGCGACCGTTGCGGTCGACCGTGCTGACAAAGGCGATCGGGCGCGGAATGACCGTGCCGATCAGCAGCTTGTAGCGCTGTCGCTCGGTCAGCTCGGCAAAATCGAAATGCACGTGGCTCTGCGAATGGGCATTCATTTCTGGTTCGCCGTCTTGGAGGGTTTTGTCGTCTGGCGTGCGGTGACGGCGGCGGCGTAGTGCGACAGCACATCGCCAAGGGCTGCCGGCTTCTCGTCGTCGCCACCCAGCAGGGCGCGGCGTTCGACGGCGCCGAGATGCGAATGCATGATCGCCACGGCGCCATCGGCATCACCGGCCCGCAAGGCGGTGATCAGCGCCGAATGTTCCTCGATAGCGCAATCGGACGAATGCGGCCGACCGAACACGGCGAGGATCAGCGAGCAGCGCGTGATCAGTTCGCGGAGATATCGCTCCAGCAGGGCGTTGCCGCTCAACTGGGCGAGGCGCAGGTGGAATTCGCCGGCGAGATGGATCGAGACGCGCTCGTCCTGACGCGCGCGGGCCTCGTCCTCCTGCCGCAACAGGCTGTCCAGTTCGTCGGCAAAGGCCGGCTGCCAGCGCTTCGCCACCAGGCGAACGGCCTCGGCCTCCAGCGCGCGCCGCACTTCGAAGACATCACGCGCCTCGGCCAGCGTCGGCTGCGCCACCGTCGCGGTGCGCTTCGGATTGGCATCGACAAGGCCTTCCGCCTCGAGCTTCGCCAGCACGGCACGCACGAGGGTTCGGCTCATGGCGAACTGTTCGCCGATCACGTCCTCCGGCAGCTTGGTGCCCGGCTTCAGGGCCTGCTCGATGATGGCCTGCCGGAGCGCCTCATGGGCAATTTCGATACGCGGGGAGGGACGCGCCATGGGAAGACCTCTTGTCCTCGGAATCTCATCCATGCGTACAAGATGCAGCTAAATTAGTATACAGAAATTGCAGATCATGGCGCGAAAACAGGCACGATTCCGGTGTCAGTTCGGCGCTTCGACGATCCTGTAGGCGGAGGAGAAGATCTCGGATACGGGCGGGTGCCCGACGGTCCGTTCCGGGTATTTCTCCATCAGGCCTTCGAACTGGCGTTGCGCTCGCGCACTGTCGGCCGCGAAGTCGACGCCGGGCAGGACCCGGTCCGCCATCACCATGCGGCCGTCGATGAAGACGCTGTGCACGTCGCGTCCGCTGCCGGTCAGCATCAGCGTCTGGATCGGGTCGATCACCTGGCCGAGATCGGGGTTGCCAAGGTCGAACACGGTGATGTCGGCCCGGGCGCCAGGGGCGAGCCGCCCCAGATCCGGTCGGCCCAGCGCATCGGCGCCGCCGAGCGTCGCGGCGTCGAAATAATCTTCCGAGCGGATGTTGGAGATCGTGCGATCAAGCACGCGCGAGATCATCATGCCGACCTGCATGTTCACGATCATGTCGGGCGGCGCGGTGTCGGTGCCGAGCGCCATGCGCAGTCCCATCGCCTTGTGGCTGGCAAAGCTCGCCAGGGCGTCGCCGTGTCGTGCCGCGACCAGCGGGCAGTGGACGACGACCGCTTCGCGCTCCAGCAGGGTTAACAGATCGTTACCAGGTTCATCCATATTGCGGGACGGGCTGACATAGGTGCCGTGGGGCAGGAGCGTGCGTGGCGTCAGGAAGCCGAGGCTGTCCAGCCACTCGACCGAGGTCTTGCCATGCAGGCGGCGCACCGTATCGCGCTCGAAACGACCCTGGTTGCAATGCAGGCGCACCGGTACCCCGAACTCGCGCCCGGCATTGGCGGTCTGCCGAAGCAACTCAGCGGTACAGGTCTCGATGCGGTCAGGCGCCAGCATCGTGCGGATGCGCCCCTCGGCCTTTCCTTCGAAATCGCGGCAGAAGCGGACGGCGTCGGCAAGGCCGGCGAGGCCGCGCGGCTCGTCGAAATAGAGGCTGATGTCGCCATTGTCGTCGACCACCGGATTGCCGGTTCGATAGGCCGGACCGAGATAGATCCTGAGGCCGAGATCCTCGGCGGCGTCGGCCGCATCCGAGAATTCGGCATAAGTCTCGCCCCATTGCCGATAGTAAAGCGAGGCAATCGGCATGGCCGTGGTGATGCCGTTGCGGATCAGCCGCGAGAAGGCATGGCGCTTCTGGAAGGCGAGCTCGGTCGGATCGTACATCTCGTACGGCCCCCGATCCATGTAGCTCTGCGGCCAGGTCCGACCCTTTTGCCAATCCGGGTGGTTGTCATAGGAGAAGACGGTGGTGTCGAGATCGGACAGGGCGTCGAGATCGATGAAGCCCGGGCTGATCAGCGCATTGCCATAGTCGATCCGGCGCGCCACCTCGCCGGGAAAGCCATGCCCGACGAAGATTACCGCGCCGTCCTCGAAGACGATCTCGCCTTCATGCACCAGCGTGTGCTTGCCATCCGCATGGCCGACGATCCATTTCGCCGAGAGCAGCGTTCTTCCCGAGTGAGCCATTCGTACCGGTCTTTTCAATTCGCGGAGACGGCCGCGAGGCCGGCCAAAGGTGAGGTTCGCGCCGTCGTCAGCGGGAAATGGCAGGCGATCGCCCGGCCATCGTTGTCATGCGCCATGGGCGGCGACACCTGCCGGCAGATGTCTTGAGCATAGGGGCAGCGGGGATGGAACGTGCAGCCGGATGGCGGATCGATCGGGCTCGGCACCTCGCCGGCCAAGGGCTGGCGGGCGCGATTGGGCGCTTCCAGATCCGGGATCGTATCGATCAGCAGCCGCGTATAGGGGTGCTGCGGATTGCGGAACAGCATCTCGGTCGGCGCCTGTTCAACGATCCGGCCGAGATACATCACGGCGATCTGGTCGGAGGCATGGCGCACGACGGCGAGATTGTGGCTGATGAGCAGGTAGGTAAGGCCGAATTCGCGCTGCAGGTCCATCATCAGGTTGAGGATCTGCGCCTGCACCGAGACGTCGAGCGCCGAGGTCGGCTCGTCGCAGACGAGGAACTCCGGTTCGGTCGCAAGGGCACGTGCGATCGAGATACGCTGGCGCTGGCCGCCGGAGAAGGAATGCGGATATTTCTCGCCGTCGCTGCGCGCCAGCCCGACGAGGCCGAGCAGTTCCGTGACCCGGGCCTGAACCGCGGCCGCGCCCCGACGCAGGCCTAGCTCATGGATCGGCTCGGCGATGATGTCCTTCACCCGCCAGCGCGGATTGAGGCAGGCATAGGGATCCTGGAAGATCATCTGCGCGCGCATCCGGCCATCCCGGCCGGCGCCATGGGCGAAGTTCATCTCGCCGCGCGTCGGGTGGTGCAGGCCGACGGCCAGCCGCGCGATGGTCGACTTGCCGCAGCCGCTCTCGCCGACAATGGCGAAGGTGCTGCCGCGCGGCACGCTGAAGCTGACGCCGTCGACGGCCTTGAGGATTCGCCTCGGTTTGCGCTCCAGCACCCGTGTCAGCCAGGGGGCCGAGACATCGAACCAGCGGGCGAGGTCCTGCACTTCGAGGGCGGATTGGCTAGACATAGGAATGGCTTTCTTCCGCGCGCCAGCAGGCGACCTGGCTATTGCCGAACGGCATGAGTTCCGGCCGTTCGTCGCATTTCGGCATCCTCTTGGGGCAGCGCGGGGCGAAGGCGCAGCCCGATGGCACCGCGCCCGGTCTTGGCATCGATCCGTCGATCTGCACCAGCCGTTCGCGCCGGCGGTTGAGGCTGGGAATCGAGCCGATCAGGCCAGCCGTATAGACGTGCCTTGGCGAACCCAGAACATCCTGTATCGGACCGATCTCGACCAGCCGCCCGGCATACATCACGGCGACGCGGTCGGCCGTGTCGGCAATGACGCCCATGTCATGCGTGACGAGCAGGATGGCGGTGCCGTGGTCGCGGCACATCTTCTTGAGCAGGGCGGTGATCTGCGCCTGGATCGAAACATCGAGCGCCGTGGTCGGCTCGTCGGCGATGATCAGCTTGGGATCGGCGCATACCGCCAGCGCGATCACCACGCGCTGCCGCATGCCGCCGGAGAACTGGTGCGGATAATGGTCGATGCGAACGTCGGGCGCGGGGATGCCGACCGCCTTCAGCAGGTCGAGCGCGCGGGCGCGGGCGGCAGCGCGCGACATCGGCAAATGCGTAAGGATGGTCTCGGTGATCTGGTCGCCGATGCGCATCAGCGGATCGAGCGAGGTCAGCGGATCCTGGAAGATGGCCGCGATCCGCCGGCCGCGCAGCTTGCGCATCTGGTTGGGCGGCAGATTGTCGATCCGTTTGCCCTCGAAGGCGATCTCGCCCTCCACGACATGACCGGGCGGGTCGATCAGCCCGATGATGGCGTTTCCGGAAAGCGATTTTCCGGCGCCGGATTCGCCCACCAACCCCAGGATCTCGCCGGGCGCCATGTCGAAGCTGACACGGTCGAGCGCGCGCGAGCTGCCGCGACGGGTGACGAATTCGACGCTCAGTCCGCGTACGGTCAGCAGCGGTGCAACGGGACTTCCGTCTGTGGCTTGTCGCGCGAGCGGCTGGTGCATCATGCTGCCTCGATCAGGGCTTCGCCATCGCGCGCTACGACCCGGCCGCGCTTGACCACCAGCTTGCGCGGCGGCAGCGTGACGACGGCTTCTGTGACTGTACGGCCCTCGACCAGCACGAGGTCGGCGAAATTGCCGATCTCGAGGCCATAATCGGGGAGGTCCATCACCCTGGCTCCGCCGAAGGTGCAGACATCCAGCGCCCGCTCGATCTCGACATCGCGGCTCAGATTGTTGCGGTCGGCCAGGATCTGGGCACGCTGCAGCATGTCGGCATTGCCATAGGGATTCCAGAGATCCCGCATGCCGTCCGTGCCCGAGCAGAAGGCAATGCCGGCATCGAGGCCGCGGATCAGCGGCGGAACCGGGATGCCGGCCGGTCCCGTCGACATCAGCATGACGCCGGCTGCGGCAATGTCGTCGAGCAACTGGCCGATACGCAGATAGTCGTTCATGCCGAGCGCGAAGGCGTGGCTCACCGTCACCTTGCCGGCCAATCCGTGGGCGCGGGTGCGCTCCAGGATCATGCCGAAGGTGAAAACACCGAGATCGCCGGCCTCATGCAGGTGGATGTCGATCGGCTTGGCGTGCTTGACCGCGAGGTCGAACACCACGTCGAGATGGCCCTTGGGATCGAAATCGATCGCGCAGGGGTCGAGGCCGCCGACGACGTCCGCGCCCTGCCGAAGCGCTTCATCCATCAGTTCGATGGTGCCCTTGCGGATCATCATGCCGGATTGCGGGAAGGCGACGATCTGCAGGTCCATCACGTCGGCATAGCGCTCGCGCGTGGCCGCGACACCCTCGAAGCCGGCCAGCCCATAGGTGGTGTCGATGTCGACATGGCTGCGGATCGCGGTGGTGCCCTTGGCGATCGACATGACTACCTGCCGCGCCGATTGCTGCGCCGGATCGAGACCGAGAACACCCTTCATCTCGCGCTCGTTGTCGATCTTGGACCGGATGCTGGAGGCGACCCGGTTCTCGACCCAGTCCATGCCGAGCAGGGTCTTGTCGAGATGGGTATGGGCTTCGATGAGCCCGGGCAGGAGCAGCGCGCCGCCGCCGTCTTCCTCGGCCGCGCCATTGGCGGGAAGGTTCGGCGCAATGGCGGCGATGCGGCCGTTGCCAATGGCGATATCGGTTGCCGCCTTGCCCAGCGGGCGGACGTTGCGGATGACGAGATCGGTCATGGTCTTCCTACTTCAGTTTGGGGTTGAGCGCGTCGCGCAGCCAGTCGCCGAGCAGGTTCACGGCCAGGATGATCAGGGTGAGCTGGAGGGCAGGGAACAGCACGATCCACCAGGTGCCCGAGAAGAAGAACTGGTTGCCGATGCGGATCAGCGTGCCCAGCGACGGCTGGGCGCTTGGCATGCCGACACCCAGGAAGGAGAGCGTCGCCTCGGCCAGCACCGCGAGGCCAAGATTGAGGGTTGCCGTGACCAGCGCCGCAGTGAGCACGTTCGGCAGGATGTGGTGCAGGATGATCCGGCGGCGCGGAACCTTGATGATCCGGGCGGCCAGCACGTATTCCTTGCCCGCCTCGACCATGGTGGCAGCGCGGATCATGCGGGCATAGACGACCCAGCTGGTCAGCGACAGCGCAACGACGAGGATCAGCGGGGCGGCTGCGTCGCGATAATCGACCGGGAGCATCCCGCGAAAAATCGCGCTGATCAGGATGGCGACGAGCAGGGTCGGGATCGACATGACGGCATCGCCGATGCGCATCAGGAAATTGTCGAGCGCGCCGCCGACATAGCCGGCCATCAGCCCGACCAACACGCCGATCGTCATCGACAGAGCGACGCTCGCTACGCCGATGATGAGGGAGATGCGCGATCCATAGACGATGGCTGAGAGAATGTCGCGCCCCTGCAGATCGGTGCCCAGCAGATAGGGCATCTGCCCGCCCTCGATCCAGATCGGCGGCAAATTGGCCTTGTCGAGATAGAGTTGCGTGATGTCGAACGGGTTCTGCGGCATCAGCCACGCCGCGAAGAGCGAGGTGAAGGCGACGATCGCCAGAAGCGCCGCCGAGAGGATCGCCATCGGGCTGTGGCGGAAACTCCAGATCAGGTCGCTGTCGTAAAATGCCCAGAGGCGTTGCCGGAGGCCCGAAGGCGCGGGCGAGAGTTCAGTGGCCATTGCCGCCTCCGCGCACAAGCTGATCGACGCGCGGATCGACCACGACATAGATCAGATCGACGATCAGGTTGATGGTGATGAAGATGCAGCAGACGATCATGAGGTAGGCGGCCATGACCGGGATATCGACATACTGCACGGATTGAACGAACAGGAAGCCCATGCCGGGCCACTGGAAGACGATCTCGGTGACGAGAGTGAAGGCAATCAGGTCACCGATCAGCATGCCTGTCATCGTCACGACCGGCATCATGCAGTTGCGCAGGCCGTGGCGGAAATAGATCGCGCGGGCCTTGAGGCCTCGGGCCTTGGCGAAACGGATGAAATCGGTCCGCAGGACTTCGAGCATCTCCGCCGTTACCAGCCGCATGATGAACGAGATCTGGAACAGGGCGAGCGAAATCGACGGCATGACCAGGGCGGCGCGGCCGCTTGGCGTCAGGAAGCCGGTGGTCCAGAAACCGAGATCGACCACCTTGCCGCGCCCGAAGGCGGGCAGCCATTTGAGTTCGATCGAGAACACCAGGATCAGCATGATGCCGATGACGAAGGCGGGCACCGAAACGCCGATCATCGAGATCAGGTGAAAGACGCGGGCCATGACCGTGCCGCCGCGAATGGCGGCAAAGACGCCGAGGGGCAGGCCGATCACCAGCGCCATGATCGAGGAGACCAACACTAGCTCGAAAGTGGCGGGAAAGCGCTCGGCGATCACCTCCATCACCGGCATCTGGTTGCGGTAGCTCATGCCGAACTCGCCGCGCGCGGCGTTGAAGACGAATTTGGCAAATTGGACCGGTACGGGATCGTTCAGACCGAGCCGCTCGGTGAGCAGGTCGCGCTCCTGCTGCGTGGCCTGCGGATTGAGCATCAGCTGAACCGGATCACCCAGGAACTTGAAGATGGTGAAGGCGAGCAGCGATACCGCCAGAATGACGAAAATGGCATTGGCCATGCGCTTGATGATGAGCAGCAGCAACGGCGTGTCTCCAGCGGAGCAGAAATTCGATGGGTCAACCAGGGTGGACCGCCGCGCCTAGCGCGACGGTCCTGGCAGAGGAGGGGGAACGAGCGCCTACTCCGCCATGCGGGTCAGCCAGTGACGCGGCTTGTTGTCGGAGAGCTGGAGAACGCTCTCGATGTTGGCGCCGGTCGCCCAGGCCATGGGCTGCTGGTGGACCGGAATGAACATCGACAGTTCATTGGCGCGCAGCAGGGCCTTCGCCTGCATGGCGAGGCGTTCGTCGCGGTCGACGGTGGCGCCGGCCTTGTCGATCAGCGCGTCGATCTCCGCGTCCTTCCAGCCGCCCCAGTTGAACACGCCGGCGTTGCCGGTCTTAGAATGGACGACCTGAACCAGGATCGAATAGCTGTCGATCATCGGCTCATTGGCCCAGCCCAGCGTCCCGACGTCGAACTGGCCGGCGTCGAACTTGGCGTCCTGGATGGTGGTCGGGCCGAGATTGAGGTTCGGACGGAGGCCGATGCGGGCCCACATCGCCGATACCGCCTGGCAGATCTGCTCCTCGTTGACGAACTCGGTGTTGCGGCAGAGGAAGGAGAACGAGAAGCCGTCGGGATAGCCGGCTTCTGCCAGCAACTTCTTGGCCAGTTCCGGATCGTAGCTGAGCCGCTTGTCGAGCTCGGGCACATAGCCGGGGATCGCCGGGGAAACGAGCGAACCGGTGGTGCGGGACAGGCCCGCCATCACGACCTTCTGGATCGCGTCGGCATCGATCGCGTGATAGAGCGCCTGGCGAACCTTGATATCCTGCAGCGGGTTCTTGTCCGTCACGTCGGACTCGAACGCCTTGGGCGTCTGGTTCATCACGAAGAAGATGGTCCGCAGCTCGCTGTTCGAAAGGACCTTCAGGTCGGACGACGCTTCCAGCCGCGGGATATCCTGCAGCGGCGCCTGGTTGGTGAAGTCGATTTCGCCCGAGATCAGCGCCGCGACGCGCGTCGCTGCCGAGGTGATCGGGGTCATGACGATCCGGTCGACATTGTGCTTGCGCGTGTCCCACCAGTTCGGATTGACCTCGAACACGGTCTCGGCGTCCGGCTTGCGGGAGATGAACTTGAACGGGCCGGTGCCGTTGGCATGGCTGGTGGCGTAGCCTTCGACGCCCTTGGCAACATCGGTCGGCGCCTCGGCCTTGTTGGCGACGAGCCAACCCTGGTCGAAGATGTGGATGTTGGTCAGGTCGTTGAGAAGCAGCGGATAGTTCTCGGTGACGATGATGTCGACGGTGTAGTCGTCGACCTTGCTGGACGAGACATAGGACGGCACGTTGCCCCGCAGCGGCGAGGTCGGGTCGCTGACGCGCTTCAGCGAAGCCAGCACGTCGTCGGCGGTGAAATCGGCGCCGTCATGATACTTCACGCCCTTGCGCAGGTGGAAACGCCAGGTCGTCGGGTTGATGACTTCCCAGCTCTCGGCCAGTGCCGGCTCGATCTGCAGCTTGTCGTCGTAGCGAACCAGGCCCTCATAGACGTGGTTCAGCACCGACAGGGTGAAGGTGTCGCCGAACGAGTAGGGGTCCATCGAGACGATGTCGCGCTGCGGCGCCCATCGTAGCGTACCCGCGTTGGCAGGGGCGATAAGCACGCCTGCCAGTGCCGCCGCCAGCGCGGCTGATCTCCAAGCAACCATTTTCGTCTCCTGATCTGAAAGGATGTCTGTCTGTTTTTTATTGGCCCACGTGGGGCTGAAACGGTCCGGTGTGTTTCCCACCAGCCTGTATTTCGACAATAACGCTATCGTGAACAGTTCATCTGTCAACTGGGTACTGGAAATAAAATGTGCGCGTACAAAAATTGATCAAAATGTATACAGAAACGCCACCCGCTCCCCTAGGCGCGCACGCCGCAGGGATCGGCCCAAAGGGCAGACGCTAATTCTGAGGCCGGGGTTTCTGGCACCGTTTGAGCGCTTGACAGCCCGACGGAATAATTCGTAACAGACTGTAAGGAAAGTTACCAGACGGTAGTTTGATGGAAATCCAAACTCTATCCGGCAGCCCCAGGCTGCTGCGGAATCTCAACGAACGCGCAGTCTTGAAACGCCTTCTCTCCGAGGGTCCGCTGACGCGCATGGAACTGGAAGCCTTCACCGGCCTTTCCAAGCCGGCGATGTCGGACCTGCTCCGGCGTCTGGAGGCTGCCAGCCTGATCCGCCGTGACGGCGAGAAGGCCGGCAGTTTCGGGCCGAAGGCGGGACTCTGGTGTATCGAGCAGGCGTCGGCCTTCGTCGGCGGCATCGACGTTTCGGTGCATGGCATCCGGGCCGCTGTCGCAGACGTCACGGGCCGCACAATCGCCGTTGCGAACCGGCATTGCGAACCCGGCGAGCGCTACGATGCGCAGGAGCGCCTGGTTGCCGTGATCGACGACGTGGCCCGGCAGGCTGGCATCTCGCCGCCTGAGATCGACCAACTGGTGGTAGGGCTACCTGGCATCGTCGATACCGAAAGCGGCAACCTGCGCAAGGGGCAGCAACTGCCGAATTGGCAGGGTTTCCATATTCCCGAGGCGCTCGAAAGCGTCGTCGGCCATCGCCGCGTGATCATCGAGAACGACGTCAATCTCGTCGCACTGGAGGAGATGTCGGCCGGTGCCGCGCAGGGTGTGCAGTCTTTCATCCTGTTCTGGATTGGTGATGGCGTCGGTGGCGGCGCTGTTATCGGCGGCAAGCTTTTGCGCGGCTATACCGGCATGGCGGGTGAACTGGGGGGCACGATGGTGCCCGACCGGATGGCTGCCCCCGGCGAGATGGTGCGGATGGCGCTGCTGGAGGAATTGCTCAGTCCTGCCGCCATCGCCGAATTGATCGGCGCCCATGGACTGGAAGGCGAGGACAGCGCCGCCGCCGTCGCCAAGGCAGCCGCCGGAGGCGGCCATGACGCATTTTTTGCCGATCTGTCGTACCGGGTCGCGGCCGGACTTACCGGCGCCATCGGTATTCTGGATCCCGAGATGGTGGTTCTGGGTGGTGCGATCGGCCATGCCGCCGGCCGGCGCCTTTCGCGTGGCGTGACCGGCATACTGGCCAAGCTTCCGATCGCGCTGCCGCAAATCGTTCCCTCGGCGGTCGGTCAGGAAGCGGTCCGGGCCGGCGCCATCGAACTCGCTCTCGACCATTCCCGCGAACGGCTGTTCGCCGGAGGGAGTGCGGCGCGCGGCCAGCCCTGAGTTTCTTACCCAGCCATATCCATGCGGGCGCGAAGAGCGCCGACTTTGTCGCGAGGAATTCCGTTCAAATGACCTATCCGCTCAAGGTAATCGTGATCAAGGCCCACCCGGATGAGGGCGAACTCTATGCCGGTGGAACCTGCGCCCGCCTGGCGGACAAGGGGGCGGCGATCAAGTTCCTGTCGCTCACCAATGGCGATGCCGGTCATTATGAAATGGCGCGCAAGCCGCTGAAGCGTCGCCGCGCCCGGGAGGCCTACGCAGCCGCGCGGCACCTCGGCGTGCTGGACTACGAGATTCTCGATATCCACGACGGCGAGTTGATGGCTGATATAGAGGTCCGGTCCGCCATCATCGCCTCGGTCCGGCGCTGGCAGGCGGATCTGGTGATCACGTTCCACGATGAGCAACCCGGCCATATCGACAATCGCATGGCGGGTAGGGCCGTGCGCGACGCATCGGGGTTCTTCACCAACGGCAACGTCGTGCCGGCCTTTCCGCCTTTGGCTGTGGCGCCGATCTGTCTGAAGATGACCGATTACGGCGCGCTTTCCACCCACCAGCATGAGATCGTGGTGGATGTCGACGCCAGCATCGAGCGCAAGCTCAAGGCATGCCACGAGCACGCGACGCAGTTTTACGAATTCGCTCCGTTCGAGCGCAATTTTAGCAATAGCGTTCCGACCAGCGATGACTGGGCTGTCCGGCGCCAGTTCATCTTGACCCATTGGCACGATTCCATGTCGGCCGATCCGATGCGGGAGGCGATACTGGCCAAGTACGGTCCGGAGCGCGGCGCGGCGATCGGCTATGCTGAGAGCTTCCAAATTGCCGACTACGGCCGCGCGGTAACCGCGGAGCAGATGCATGACATTCTGGGCATCTAGGCTCCTGCCTCATAAGGCGGATTCACGATCTGTCTGAACCGTGATTCAACGCTCCTGAAGTCGCGACCGCGCTCGCTCTGGCAGAGGCCGGTAGGCATGCCGCCAGTGGTCTCGAGGCCAGATGCTAGGCGGCTGTCGTGGTTTACGCCCGATAGCGCAGGGCTTCGACGAGGAGGGTGAACGCTGGCGAAAGCTGGCGGCGGCTTGGATAATAGAGGTGGTAGCCAGGGAATGGCGGGCACCAGTCCTCCAGCAGGCGGACAAGCCGCCCGTCGGCGAGGTAGTCCTTTGCCGCATCCTCCAGCGTGAAGCCGAGGCCCAAGCCAGCCGCCGCCGCGGTGAGGATGTTGGATGGCGCGTTGAACGTCAGTTGGCCATCGACCCGAACCCGTAATTCCTGCCCGTCCTTCTCGAATTCCCAGGCATACAGGCCGCCATAGGTCGGCAGGCGGAGATTGATGCAGGCATGGGCCGTGAGGTCGCGCGGGGCGCGCGGCGGCGGATGCTTCTCAAGATAGGAGGGCGCCGCGAACAGCGCCATGCGCATTTCCGGGCCGACGCATACGGCGATCATGTCCTTCTCCAGCGATTCACCCAGCCGGATACCGGCATCGTAGCGCTCGGTGACGATGTTGGTCAGCGCGGCATCGACGGCAATCTCAACCTTGATGTCGGGATATTCGGGCAACAGGCGCGAGAGAGCCGGCCAGAGCACCGTGTCCACGGCATGCTGGCCGGCCGTGATGCGGAAATTGCCGGCCGGCTTGTCGCGCAATGCGCTTAAGGCGAAAAGCTCGGCATCAATATCCTCGAAAGCCGGAGCGACTGTGCGCGAAAGGCGTTCGCCTGCTTCCGTGAGGGCCACGCTCCGCGTTGTGCGGGTCAGGAGGCGGAGGCCAAGCCGGGTCTCGAGCCCGCGCACCGTATGGCTCAGGGCCGATTGCGACAGGCCGAGCTTGGCCGCGGCCTTGGTAAAGCTTCCCTCCCGCGCGACGGCGAGGAAAGCGACGAGGTCATTGACGTTCTCACGCAGCATTCATGAATCCTGCTCATAGGGACATGCGCATTATGCCCGCTAATCGGCGGTGCGGGAAAGCGTTAGTTTCCGTCGCAACGCCAAGAGCTTCTGTGACCTCACCCCGCGAGGCCGCAGCCATATGTGTTTCAACGACAGTCGGAAAAGCGCCCGTGACAATCAACGTTCTCGGCTATGCCGCCCATTCGTCCACGACCGACCTGGAGGCTTTCCGGTTCGAGCGACGCGATCCGCGCGCCAACGACGTGACGATCGACATCCTCTATTGCGGCGTCTGCCATTCGGACGTCCATAACGCCCGCAACGATTGGGGCGGCGCCGCCTACCCGATGGTTCCTGGTCACGAGATCATCGGACGGGTCTCGGCCATCGGCGCAGACGTTACCCGCTTCAAGGTCGGCGATCCGGTCGGCGTCGGCTGCATGGTCGATTCCTGCCAGAGTTGCTTCGCCTGCGACGATGGCGACGAGCAATATTGCCAGCACGGCTCGACCTACACCTACAACTCTGTCGACCGGCATGACGGCATGCCGACCTTTGGCGGCTATTCCGAGCGCATCGTGGTCTCGGACCGGTTCGTGTTAAAGCTTCCCGAAGGCATGGACCTCGCCGGCGCGGCGCCGCTGCTATGCGCTGGGATCACCACCTGGTCGCCGTTGCGCCATTGGAAGGTCGACAGCAGCAGCCGGGTTGCCGTTGTCGGCCTCGGTGGTCTCGGCCATATGGGGCTGAAGCTTGCCAAGGCGCTCGGCGCGCATGTCACGCTGTTCACGCGCTCTCCGGGCAAGGAGCAGGACGCCCGTCGCCTCGGCGCGGATGACATCGTCCTCTCCACCGACGACGCACAAATGGCGGCCGCTGCCGGCAAGTTCGACTTGATTATCGACACCGTCCCCTATGTCCACGGCCTCAACCCCTACCTGCCGACGCTGGCCGTCAACGGAACCTTGGTGCTGGTTGGCTATCTCGGCGGGTTGGAGCCGGCGCTGCAAACCGTGCCGATGATCATGGGTCGCAAATCCGTGGCGGGCTCGCTCATCGGCGGTATCGCCGAGACGCAGGAAATGCTCGATTTCTGCGGTGAGCACGGCATCACCGCCGATATCGAGGTGATCGACATGGCTGCTATCAACGACGCCTATGAGCGCATGCTGAAGAGCGATGTGAAGTATCGTTTCGTCATCGACATGGCCACTCTGAAGGCCTGACCCGTTTCGGCGGTGGGCGCGATCCCGCTCCCGCCGCACCCAGAAAGGGACATTTCATGGACATCAAGAAGAACGGCTCGCAGCCCTCCGCCAAGGGGCCGGCCAGCTACTTCACCGGAACGGTCCGGATCGACGCGCCATTCAGCGCCAGTGCGCCGGCCCGCGTCGGCGCCGCCACCGTGACCTTCGAGCCCGGTGCACGCACGGCCTGGCACACCCATCCGCTCGGCCAGACTCTGCTCGTCGTCTCGGGCAGCGGCTGGGTGCAGCGCGAGGGTGGCCCGGTCGAGGCGATCCAGCCCGGCGACATCGTCTGGTTCCCGCCCGGCGAAAAGCACTGGCATGGCGCAACGGCGACCACGGCGATGACGCATGTCGCGATCGCGGAGGCCCTCGACGGCAAGGTCGTCGACTGGCTGGAGCACGTCACGGACGCCCAATATCCGGCCTGATGTAACGCCGCCCGGACGCCAACGCGGCGAGGGCGACATCTTGAAAGGAACAAGCGATGCAGAAGCGCAAACTCGGAAATACCGGGCTGGAAGTGTCGGCCATCGGCCTTGGCTGCATGGGGATCAGCATGTCCTATGGCCAGCCGCTGGCCAAGGCGGACGGCATCCAGCTGATCCGCGCCGCCTTCGAACGCGGCATCACCTTCTTCGATACCGCCGAGGTCTACGGACCCTTCACGAATGAAGACGTCGTCGGCGAGGCGCTGCTGCCGATCCGCGACCAGGTCGTCATCGCCACAAAATTCGGCATCGACATCGCCGGAACCGGCAGCAGCGGCATGGACAGTCGGCCGGAGCATATCCGCGCCGTCGCCGAGGCGTCGCTGAAGCGGCTTCGGACGGATCGCATCGATCTGTTCTACCAGCACCGCGTCGACCCGAATGTGCCAATGGAAGATGTGGCGGGCACGGTGAAGGAGCTGATCCGCGAGGGCAAGGTGAAGCATTTCGGCTTGTCGGAAGCGGGCGTGAGGAATATCCGGCGCGCCCATGCCGTCCAGCCGGTCGCCGCCCTGCAGAGCGAATATTCGTTGTGGTGGCGCGAGCCGGAAGAGGCGATCCTGCCGACGCTTGAGGAGCTTGGCATCGGCTTCGTTCCCTTCAGTCCGCTCGGCAAGGGCTTTCTGACCGGCGCCATCGACGCCAATACGACGTTCGACAGCAGCGATTTCCGCAACACCGTCCCGCGCTTTGCGCAGGAAGCGCGGAAGGCCAATCAGGCGATTGTCGACCTGCTCGCCCAGATCGCAGCGGCCAAGAAGGCGACGCCTGCCCAGGTCGCACTCGCCTGGCTGCTGGCGCAAAAGCCATGGATCGTGCCGATCCCCGGCACCACGAAGCTGCATCGCCTCGATGAGAATATCGGAGCCGCGGCAATCGAGTTGACGGAAGAGGACCTGCGCCAGATCCAGACGGCCGTTTCGGCGATCGCCGTGCAAGGCGCGCGTTACTCGCCGCAGCAGGAAGCAAGGATCGACCGCTAGACAAATGAACGAGGACAAGCCGCTGCAACGCGGCTTGTTCGTTGTCTGACTCGGCTTGCGGGGTGGGCGCTACTGGCGAGCATCCCGCAGGATCATGTCGGCGGCCTTTTCGGCAATCATGATCACCGGCGAGTTGGTGTTGCCGGAGACGATGTTCGGCATGATCGAGGCGTCGACGACGCGCAGGCCCTCGAGCCCATGCACGCGAAGGCGATCGTCGACCACGGCCATGTCGTCCTGGCCCATCTTGCAGGTGCCGACCGGGTGGAAGATCGTCGTGGCGATATCGCCAGCTTTTCGCAAAAGGTCGCTTTCAGACGCGAATTGCGGGCCGGGCAGCATTTCCTGCGGCGAGAAGCGGGCTATGGCGCTGGTCTTCATCAGGCGCCGGGCATGCTCGATCGATGCCACCGCGACCCGGCGATCCCGATCGGTGGAGAGATAGTTCGGCTTGATCTTCGCCGCGTCGCGCGGGTCCGATGACGCCATGTGCACCGTGCCGCAGCTTTCGGGGCGCAGATTGCAGACGGATACCGTCACGGCCGGAAACTTGTGCAGCGGCTCGCCGAGCCGATCCGTGCTTAGCGGCTGGACGTGATATTCGAGATCCGGCGTCTCCAGACGCGGGTCGCTCTTGGCGAAGATGCCGAGCTGGCTCGGCGCCATCGACAGCGGCCCGCTGCGCTTCAGTGCGTATTCGAGGCCCATGGCAGCGCGGGTGGCCAGGTTGTGGTAGCGCTGGTTGAGCGTCGCAGCACCGCTTACCTTGAACACCGTGCGGATCTGCAGGTGGTCTTGCAGGTTCTCGCCGACGCCTTTCAGCGCGTGCCGGAGCGGGATGCCGAGATCGGACAGCAGGTCCGGCCGGCCGACGCCGGAGAGTTCGAGGATTTTTGGCGAGTTGATCGCGCCTGCGGCGAGGATGGTCTGGCCGGCCTTCACGTGATGCAACTGGCCGTCCTTGCGGAAGACGAGCCCGGTGACGCGAGCGCCGTTGAAAGTGAGCCGTTCGGTTTCGGCTCCGGTGACGACGCGCAGGTTCTGCCGATCCTCGATACCGCGCAGGAACGCCTTCGAGGTGTTCCAGCGCACGCCGCTCTTCTGGTTTACCTCGAAATAGCCGGAGCCCTCATTGGTGCCGGTATTGAAATCGTCCGTGCGCGGAATTCCGAGTTCTTCGGCCGCGTCGCGAAATGCATCAAGGATCGGCCAGGACAGGCGCTGCTTCTCGACCCGCCATTCGCCGCTTCCGCCATGCAGCGCGCTATCGCCGCCATGATGGGCTTCGGATTTCAGGAAATAGGGCAGCACGTCGTCCCAGCCCCAGCCGGCATTGCCGGCCTGCCGCCAGCTGTCATAGTCGGCTGACTGGCCGCGCATGTAGATCATGCCGTTGATCGAGGAGCAGCCGCCGAGAACTTTTCCGCGGGGATAGTTCAGGCTACGTCCGTTGAGGCCCGGCTCCGGCTCGGTCTTCATCATCCAGTCGGTGCGCGGATTGCCCATGCAGAACAGGTAGCCGATGGGGATGTTGACCCAGTGATAGCGGTCGCTGCCGCCGGCCTCCAGCAACAGGACCCGGTTGCGCGGATCGGCGGAGAGCCGGTTGGCAAGCACGCAGCCGGCGGACCCGGCGCCGACGACGACATAATCGTATTCGCCAAAAGAAGAAGAAGAAGCAGGTTCGGTCAATTCTGCGCCTGTCCAGCGGCGATGCGCTGCCAAATCGGGGTCATCGCCTGGTTGATCTCACCATAGACGCTATAGCGCCGTTCGTAAGCCGGCGAAATCGCGTTGTTGGGCAGGTAGTTGCGAGCGGCGGCTGTCATGGCGGCAGCACCTTCGCCAAAGTCGGCAAAGGCACAGATTCCCACACCTGCGGCGATCGCTGCGCCCAGTGCGCCCGTCTCGCGGCTGCGCGCCACCGTGACGGGGACGCCAAGCACATCGGCGAAGATCTGCGGCCAGACCTGGCTGCGCGAGCCGCCGCCGGAGAGCACGATCTCGTCAACGCGCGCGCCGGCGTTGCGCAGTCGCTCGACATGGCGCTTGTGTTCGAAGGCGACGCCTTCGAACAGGGCGCGCAGCAGGTGGGCGCGGGTATGCCAGCCGGCAATGCCATAGAAGCCGGCGCGGGCGCTGCCATTCTGCTGCGAGCCATAGAGGAACGGGTGGTAGATCGGGACGTCGCCGTCCGGATCGATGGAGGCGACCAGTTCGCTGCAGAGTTCGAAGGGCGACTTGTCGCCATCGGCCGCGTGCTCAAGGAATTCACGCACGATCCATTCGAGATTGGCGGCCGAGGTGGCGCTCGATTCAATCGCGAGGTAACGCGCGGGATCGAAGGTCGAGACCATGAAGATCGAGGGATCGCGGATCGGCTCGTCGGTGATGACCTGGTTGATGCTCCAGGTGCCGGCGATGACCGAGGCGGCACCTGTGCGCGTGACGCCGGAGCCGACTGCGCTCGCCACCACGTCGAACAGTCCAGCGACGACCGGCGTGCCGGCGCGAAGGCCGGTGAGGGCCGCGACATCCTCCGTGACCCGGCCGGCGATCTCTGCCGATTCCAGTACCGGCGGCAGCAGCGCCATGCAGTCTTCGAGACCATAGGCGGCCATGAGGTCCGCCTCGTAGCGTCGATCCGGCATTTGCAGCAAGCCGCAGCCCGACATGTCTGAGGTATCGGTCGAGCGCGCGCCGGTCAGGCGGTTGACGACGAAATCCTTGCACAGGAATACGGTGCCGAGCTTCGCGAACAGATCCGGCGCATGGCGCTTCAGCCAGGCGAGCAGGGTCGGCGTCTGCGCCGCCCAGGGCATTTGCAGGCAATGGGCATAGGCGCGGGCGCCGACATCCTTCGTCGCCCAGTCCGCCACGATGCCGACGGCGCGGGTATCGAGCGACTGGATGCCGATCAGCGGCGCGCCGTCGCGATCCAGCGCATAGAGGCCGTTGCCATGACCGGCGCAGCCGATGGCGATGATCTCGCCGGCGTCAATGCCGGCCTGCTCGATACAGGCGGCGATGACCGCCACGGCATTGCGCCAAAGCTCGTTCAGGTCGCGCTCGACATGGCCGGGCTTCGGCATGGAGGAGTGGCCATCGCGGGTGGCGAGCGCCAGTTCACGGCCGGTCTTGTCGAAGATGATCGCCTTGATGACGGTATTGCCTGCGTCGAGGCCGAGAATGTATTCGCCCATGGGTTCCTCCCGAAGCCGAAGCCTCTATGCCGTCTGATAAAGTTCCCAGGCGGCCGCGCCGTCCGCGTCGTCATGGATGATCGCCATCAGGCCGCGCACCACGGCGCTCGGATTGGCGTGCTGATAGATGTTGCGGCCGTAGACCATGCCGAGCGCGCCCTGCGCCATCAGCGCCGCCGACTTGTCGAACACGGCGCGCAGGTCCTCCTTGCCGCCGCCGCGCACCAGCACCGGGCAGCGCGCCGCCTCGACGACACGGTGGAAGTCTTCCGGGTTGGTGGTCGGGTCGGCCTTGACGATGTCGGCGCCCATCTCGCGGGCGAGCCGGGTCAGCGTCACGATCTTCTCGGCGTCGCCATCGACCATGTAGCCGCCATTCTGGTCGACCGGCAGCATGGCGAGCGGCTCGATCATCAGCGGCATGCCGTATTTGTCGCAATCGGCGCGGACGCGAGCGATGTTCTGGACGCATTGCCGGAACAGGTCCGGCTCGTCGGGCAGCATGAACAGATTGACCACGGCGCAGGCCGCATCCATCTCGATCGCGCCGATCAACGGCTCGGCCTCGTTCTGCAGCACCGCCCACATCGCGCGGTGGCGTATGCGGTTATAGGGATTGCCCATGTCGATGCGCATCACCAGCGCCGGCTTGTCCTTGCCGGGCACCGCCTGCAGCAGGTCGGCCTGGCCGTAGTTCATCTGGATCGCGTCGGGTCCGGCCGCGACCAGCTGCGAGACGACGCTCTCCATGTCCTCAAGGCCGGAAAGGAAGCTCGGCTCGTTGCAGACGCCATGATCGATGGCGACGTCGAGGCAACGTCCGCCGCCGAAGAGCCGGTTCATGCGGGCTTTCTTGTTCAGGCGCATAGCGCGCTCCTTTTGTCGTTGGTTTCGGCGCAATCGGGAAAACGGATGCCGTGCTGGCTGGCGAGCAGGCCGAGGAAGGCGGCGCGCTCGCGGGCGGATTGTTCTTCGTCCCAGCCCTTCCGCGCGGCGAGGATGGCGAGAGCGGCGTCGATGAGATGGGGCGTGAGACTGCCCGTGATGGCGAGGGTGGTGCGGCGCAGGAACAGATCGGCGAGCGTTTCGACCTGTTCGCGCTCGACGATCCCGGCGATCTCAGCGGCGGAGTAATGCGTGCCCGGCAGCATCACGATCGGCGCCTTGGCGATGTCGGCAGCGACTGCCTCTGCCAAGGTGCCGTAGCGTTCGAACAAGCACTCCGCATAGTCCGGGCTCAGGCCGTGTGCTTGCGCCAGCCCGGCAATCCACTGGGCAGGGTTCGCTGGAAAGGCGCGGCCGCCGCCGATGGCGAGGTCTTCGGTGCCGATGCGGCGAGTCTGGCCAAGCCGGTCCAGCGCCATGTCGGCTGCCAGTGCGCCGAACGAGCGAAACGTCGTCCACTTGCCGCCGATCATGCAGAGCGTCGCCGGCAGGTGGTCGGTCGCCTCGACGAACTCGCAGAAATGGTCGCGCGGGATGCGGCCGGTAAAGCTGTCCTTGCTGGCGGGCAGGGGACGGACGCCGGAGAACTGGAAGACGATCTCGTCGTTGGAAATCGCGATCGACGGGAAGACGAAGGCCAGCGATTGCAGGATATAGCGCCGCTCGTCGTCCTCGCAGCGTACCGTGTCGGGGTCGTCGACGCGAATGTCGGTCGAGCCGACAAGCACCTTGCCGAGATAGGGGAACAGGATGCAGATGCGCCCGTCCTCGTTCTCGTAATAGACCATGTGGCCGTCCAGCGCCTTATAGAGTGCCGGATTGTCGACGATCAGATGCGAGCCCTTCGTGCCGCCCATCATGCGTGGGGCCGGGGCGCCGATCGCCTTGTTGGTCAGGTCAATCCAGCCGCCGGTGGCGTTGATCACGAGTTTGGGCCGGATCGGCAGCATCTCGCCGGTCAGCGTGTCGGTGAGCACGAGGCCGATTTCGTCAGCTGCCACGGCTGCATAGTTGAGGGCTCGTGCCGTGGGTTCGGCGGCGATCGTGTCGAGCAGCATTTCCAGCCCGAGCCGCTCCGGCCGGCTGACCCAGGCGTCGTAATAGGTCGCGGAGCTTCGGATCGCCGGGTTGATCGCCGGCCAGGTCTTCAGTGTCTCCGCCCGGCCGCGAAAGCGATGCGCCGGCATCAACCGCCGCGTTGACGTGAAACGGTCGTAGAGTGTGAGGCCGGCCTTAATGACGAAGGCGCCGCGCCGGCTGGGCCGACGGGTCAGGCCAAGAAAGCGGACTGCGCCATTGGCGATGCCGGAGAAGATGTCGAAGATAGGCACCGTGGTTGGCAGGGGCGCCACATAATGCGGCGCGTTCTTCAGCAGCCGGTCGCGCTCGACCAGCGACTCGCGCACCAGCTTGAACTCGCCGTTTTCCAGATAGCGCAGGCCGCCATGCACCATGCGTGACAAGGCAGCGCTGGCACCGCTGCAATAGTCGCCCTTTTCCGCCAGCATGACATCGACGCCCTGAAGCGCCAGTTCGCGAAAAACGCTGATGCCGTTGATGCCGCCGCCGATGACGAGCACGGCAACATCCGGCCGACCGCGCAGGGCGGCGAGGGTATTTGTGCGGTTCATCGGGCTTTCGCTTTCTGGCTCAGGCGTCCATGGCCACGAGATGCGTCGCAAGCGCCGCGTCGAGGGCGGCGAGATCGTCGGCATCGAGGCGGATTTCACCGGCCCGCGCATTTTCGATCGCCTGCTCGGGATTGCGCGCGCCGCAAAGCGCGAAGGTGATGCCGGGTTGCGTCAGCGTCCAGGCGATCATGACCTGCGCCATCGACGCTTCGTGCTTCCCGGCAATTGGGGCGATGGCCGCCTTCAGCCGCGCGATCTTTTCGCGGTTGGCCGGCGAGAAGCGCGGATTGCCGAGGCGCTGGTCGTCGCCGGTGAATTCGCGCGACGGGTCGATCGATCCGGTGAGCAGACCCAGCGCCAGCGACGAATAGCTCAGCGTCGCGATGTCGTTGCGCATGGCAAGCGGCAGCATGCTCGCCTCGATCTCGCGATCCAGCGCGGAATAGCGCTCCTGGATCGCGTCGAGGCCGCCGGCGGCGATGTATTGATGGAGGTCGTCGACGCTGAGATTGGAGGCGCCGATGGCGAGAATCTTGCCGTCCGCCTTGAGCTTCCGGAGGGCTTCCATCGTCTCGGTGATCGGCGTTGTCGGGTCCTGCCAATGGGTGATGTAGAGGTCGATATGATCGGTGCCGAGCCGCTTCAGGCTCTGCTCCACCTCATAGGCGATGCCATCGGCGCCGAGATAGCGGTGGACCGGAATGCCGTCCTGATCGAAGAAATGGTTGCCCTTGCCGGAATGCCAGTTGAGACCGCATTTGGTTGCGATCACGATCTTGTCGCGCTTGCCGCGGATCGCCTTGCCGACGATCTCCTCGCTGCGGCCGAGGCCATAGGCAGGGGCCGTGTCGATAAGGCTGATGCCGGCCTCGATCGAGGCTTCTATCGCGCGGATCGAGGCTGCTTCGTCGGTACCACCCCACATCCAGCCGCCGATGGCCCAGGTGCCAAGGCCGACGGCGGAGGCGGAGATGCCGGACTTGCCGATGCGGCGCTGGATTGGCTGCGAACTCATGCTGCTTCCTTCTGGGCGAGGTCGAGGATCTGAAGGCCGGTCGTCTCGTCCGTGACGATGATGTCGAGGTGGTTGCCGCGCATGGCGCTCAGCACCGGCGCGATCTTGCTGGCGCCGCTGGCAATGCCGATCGAGCGGGGGATGGTGGCGAACTCGTCCAGGGTCAGCGACACCAGCGACCGGTTCGGCGTGTAGTCGCAAAGTTGGCCATCGCGGCCGATCAGATGGGCGAGCAATTCGCCTGTCGCGCCGGATTGCTCGATGGCGCGGCGGTCGGCGACCGAGGACGGATGCAGGTCGTAATAGCTGGAGTCATCGCTGAGGATCGAGCCGATGCCGACCACGGCGACGTCTGCCTCGCGGGCTCGGCGGAACACGTCGCCGACGGAGCGCACGTTCATCAGCATGTCGCGCTGTTCCGGCGAGTCGGCGAAGAGCGGCGCATGGATCTGGTAGGCGCGGCCGCCGAGCTTGTCGGCCATCAGCGAGGCGACGTGATTGACGTCGGTGTAGTGCTGGCCCTGCACGAGCCCCGTCGCCGGAATGACCTCGACATCGTAGCTGCGTCCCGGCTGCAGGCCCGCAACCAGAGCGCTGACGCCCTTGCCGCCAGAGATCGAGATGGTGTCGCCATCCTTGATCGTATCGAGCAGCAGCCGCGCCGCCGCCTCGCCGACCCGCTGCAGGGCCGTGCGCGGATTGTCGGAGACGGAAGGGACGACGACGGCACGCTCGATGCCACCCAGCGCGACCAGCCGCGCCTCGATTTCGACCAGATGGTCGATCGGCGACTTGATCTTGATCTCGACCAGTCCAAGCTGGTGGCCGCGCTTGATCAGCCGGTTGACGGTGGCGTGCGAAAGCCCGAGCTCCTTGGCGATCTCCGCCTGGGTCTTGCCCTCGACGTAGTGGAGGACCAGCGCCTGGTGGATCTGGCGGGCAGCCGAAAGGTCGTCGCGTGGAGTGGTTTGGGCCATGATCTTGCTTCGGTGCGCTGGAGACTCAGGACTTCTTGCGATGCAGGAAGTGGTCGATGGAAACGGCAGCGAGCAGAATGCAACCCTTGATCATCTCCTGCCAATAGACCGACACGTCGAGCAGGATGAGCGAGCTGGTGACAACCGACAGAAGCGCCATGCCGAGGATCGCGCCGAAGATGGTGCCGGAGCCGCCATTGAGCGAAGCGCCGCCGATCACCGCCGCGGCGATGATGTTCAGCTCCATGCCGGCGCCGAAGGTCGGCGTGGCGGCGCCGAAGCGGGCCATGTAGATGACGCCAGCGAAACCGGCGAGGGCGGAGCACAGCACCGTCACCCAGAACTTCACCTGGTTGGTCTTGATGCCGGAGAACTGCGCCGCCTTCTGGTTGGAGCCGGTGTAGAAGACCTTGCGGAAGGCGGTGGCGCGGCGAAGCAGGAAATCGAAGACGGCGACGACGACGAGGAAGATCAGGATGACATAGGGGATGTTGTGGAAGCTGCCCTGGCCGATCGCCTTGAAGGAAGGCGGCAGCGAGAACAGCGACAGCGGCGTTCCCTTGGTGATGATCAGGCAGAGGCCGCGCACGATCACCATGGCCGCGAGCGACGTGATGAAGTGGTTGAGCCCGACCACGGTGACGAAGAAGCCCATGATGGCGCCGATCAGCGCGCTGGCGGCGATGCCGACCAGGCTGGCCGTCCAGGGATCGAGCCCGGCCAGAAACAGCGCGCCGGAGATTACCATCGAGAAGCAGACGACCGAGCCGACCGAAAGATCGATGCCGCCGACGATCAGCAGGATCGTCATGCCGACGACAACGATGCCCTCGATCGAGAAGCTCATCATCATGGCGCGAAGGTTGCCCCAGGTGAGGAAATGGGGCGAGGCGAAGCTCATGGCGACGCAGAGCGCCAGGATGATGACGATCAACCCGGCCTCGCGCATCGAGGCGAGGCGGGTGAAGTCGATGCGCCGGGCGCCGCCGGCGTTGAGTTCGGCTTGCATGGGGGTCTGTTCCCTAGGCGACATGGGCGGCCTGCTGTGTGGAAGGATTTTTGACGCCGGAGGCGAGGCGCATGATCGCCTCCTCGCCGAGTGCCTCGGCGTCGAGTTCGCCAGCGATCCGGCCTTCGCGTACGACCATGACGCGGTCGCAGAGGCCGATCAGCTCCGGCAGTTCCGAGGAGATGACGACGACACCAACGCCCTTGGCGGCGAGCTGGCGCAGGAGGCGGTGGATCTCGACCTTGGCGCCGACATCGATGCCGCGCGTCGGCTCGTCCATGAGGATGACGCGCGGATCGACCGAAAGCTGCTTGGCGATCGCCACCTTCTGCTGGTTGCCACCGCTCAGCGTCGAGACCGCAGCGCCGATGCCGGACATGCGCACGCCGAGGCGCTTCGTCAGTTCGCTCGCCTGGCGGTCCTCTGCCCTGCGGTTGAGCATGCCGAGCGAGGTCACCTTGCTGAGATCGAGAGCCGAGATATTGACTGATATCGGCATGTCGAGGAACACGCCGGAGCCCTTGCGGTCTTCCGAGAGATAGACGAGGCCGGCTTTGACCGCGTCGCTATAGTTGCGGATGCGCTGCGGCTTGCCGTCGATCTCGACCCTGCCGGCTGTTGCCGGGCGAAGGCCGCAAATGGTCTGGGCGATCTCGCTGCGGCCGGCGCCGATCAGGCCGCCAATGCCGAGGATTTCGCCGGCACGAAGCACCAGATCGACGTTGGAGAAGCAGTCGCTGTCGGAGAGACCCTTGACGGAGAGCAGCACTCGACCGGGCGCTTCCGCCAGCTTGTCGGGATAGAGCTGGGTGATCTCGCGACCGACCATCTTGCGCACCACGTCATCTGGCGAGACATCGGCGATGCGATCCGTCGCGACATACTGGCCGTCGCGAAATACCGTGACGCGGTCGCAGAGCGAGAAGATCTCGGCCATGCGATGGCTGATATAGACCACCGAAATGCCGCGTTGCTGCAGCCCGCGCACGATGGAGAACAGGCGCTGCGCCTCGCTTTCGGTCAAGGCGGCGGTCGGCTCGTCGAGCATCAGCACCTTGCAGTCGAGCGTAAGCGCCTTGGCGATCTCGACGAGCTGCTGATTGGAAATGGAAAGGTCGGCAACCCTAGTGCGGACGGGGATGGGCGCAAGGCGGTCCATGACCTTCTGCGCCTCGACATAGAGTTTTTGAAAATTCATCAGCGGCGCGCGGCGGGCGTTGATCGCCGCCATGTAGATATTTTCCGCTACCGTCGCGTCCGGGCAGAGCGCGATCTCCTGATGCACGAGCCCGATGCCGAGGCGCTGGGCCGCGGCCGGCGAGGGGATGGTGACGCGCTTACCGTCGAGATGGATCTCGCCATCGCTCGGCTGCAATACGCCGGCGAGGATGTTCATCAGCGTCGACTTGCCGGCGCCGTTCTCGCCGCACAGCGCATGGATCTCGCCGCGCCGAAGCTCGAACCGGACATCGCTCAGCGCCTTGACCGGACCGAAGGCCTTGGACACGCCGCGAATTTCAAGAATGGGCGCCTGGGTCACGCGAGGCTCCTGCGGTGCATGGGACGGGGAAGGGGGCGCGGCCCCCTTCCGGTTTCAGGCGTCCGGCGGGTCAGCCGGAGGCGGCGAGGTGCGAGGATGCTATTCCTCGATGCCCTTGGTGCCGCGACGGGTCAGATACTTGTCCCAATAGAAGTCGTCGGCGTTTTCGGCCGTGACGATGGAAAAGCCGTTGTCGACGAAGGGAACGGCCATGCCGTTCGCGCCTGAACGCTTGGTGTCGTTCATCGGGTCGATCAGCTCGGGATGCTTGGCCATCCAGAGCAGCATGAAGCCCATATAGCCCTGCATGCCCTGGTTGGGATTGACCGATCCGTAGATCTCGCCGGCCTTGATCATGTCGAGGATCTTGGCGTTGACGTCGGCCAGCATGACCTTGATCTTGCCGCCGCCTTCCTTAGCTGCCTGGGCAGCGCCGATGGCCGAATTGGCTTCCGGCATGAACACGGCGCCGAGGTTGGGATGCGCCTGCGCCAGGCTCAGGACAGCCTGATAGGCCTTGGTCGGATCCTGGTTCGAAGCGGCGCGGCCGACCAGCTTCATGTCCGGCCACTTGGCTTCCATGCGGGCGATGAAGGCGCTGATGCGCTTGTCGTGATTGTCCTGGCCGGGGTTTTCCAGCACGGCATATTCGCCCTTGCCGTCCATCGCCTTGGCGACAGCGTCGGCGGCATAGGTGCCTTCGGCCAGATTGTCCGAGGTGATGAACGAGACGCGGTTCGAATTCGGCGAATCCGCTGCGAAGGTGACGACGGCGGTGCCCTGCTCGATGGCGCGGTTGATCGGTTCAATGAACGGATCGGAGTTCATCGGATGGACCAGGATTCCGGCCGGCTTCTGCGCCAGCGCCTGGTCGAAGGTGGCGATCTGCTTGTTGACGTCATAGTCGGGCGTGCCGGTGTAGCGCGTCTTGCAGCCGAACTGCTGGCCGGCCTGCTTGAACATCTCGTAGACCGGGAACCAGTATTCGACGCCCGAGACCATGACGTTCATGACGTATTCTTCACCCGGTTCGCACTTGAACGGGTTGGCGGTTTCAGCAAACGACTGGGTCGAGACCAAACAGGTCGACGCAGCAGCGGCGAATGCCAGCGTTTTCAGAAATTTGCGCAAGTTCCCTCCCTTGGCCGAAGCCATCCACAAAGATTATGGCGAACGCCAAGGCGCTCGATTTCTTGATTGGACTGTCGGACTTCCTCCCGAAGCCGACGAGTGGAACGTAGCAGGCGCGAAATATCTGTCAATAATATTCAAGCAATGAAATATATTTCATGTCGGGCGCGGAGAGGGAGGCGAGCGAGACGCTTTCGGACAGGGAATGGCTGGAATATAACCTCAACTAACGATGAGGTTTATGATGAGCGGCAGTGATATCAAGGTCATGCTGGCAGTTGGTGAAGTCGCGCGGCGCAGCGGCATCGCCGTCTCGACCGTGCACTTCTACGAGACGAAGGGACTGATTGCCGGGGAGCGGACCCAGGGCAACCAGCGGCGTTACCACCGCTCCGTGCTGCGCCGGATCGCCATCATCCGTATTGCCCAGCGCGCCGGTATCCCGCTCGCCACCGTCAACGAGGCGCTGCACGACCTGCCGCATGACCACACGCCAAATGCGCGCGACTGGCGGCATTTCACCGAGACGTGGAAGGAGATGCTGGAAGAGCGGATCAGCGGATTGATCCAGCTGCGGGACCAACTGACCACCTGCATCGGCTGCGGATGCCTGTCGCTCGAGGATTGCCCACTGCGCAACCCCGGCGACGAACTCGGCAAGGGCGGTTCCGGCCCGCGACGCCTGCTGTCCGTGGACGAGGAGGGCGAAGAGGAACCGGTGCTTGACCTCAACAATGGTTGAGGTTTTATAAACCGTGTCGGTTGGCGACGACTCGTCGCCCAATGGAGTGCCGACATGAATTTTGAACTGGAAGTGCCAGCACCGAAGGCTGGCAATGCGCTGGTGATCGTGCCACCGAGCGCGCCTGCCGGTTGGAGCGAATTGCTCACCGGCAAGAACGCCATCTACGCGATCGCGCTTTCCGGCGGTGTGACGCTGCATGCCGTGAACATGTACATCGCGACGACTGTGATGCCCTCGGTGATCGTCGATATCGGCGGTCTCGATTTCTATGCCTGGACGACGACCCTTTTTGTCGTGGCGTCGATCCTTGGCGCGGCGCTGACGGCCAAGCTGCTGAAGAGCGCTGGCCCGCGCGGCGCCTATTTCGTCGCGTCGATGCTGTTTGGCGGTGGCACGCTGATCTGCTCGCTGTCGCCCAACATGCCCGTGATGCTGGTCGGGCGCAGCGTGCAGGGACTGGGCGGTGGCTTCCTCTATGCACTGGCCTATGCCCTGACGCGTCTCGTCTTGCCGGAACGGCTCTGGGGCCGTGCCATCGGCCTGATCTCGGCGATGTTCGGCATCGCCACGCTGATCGGCCCGGCGGTGGGCGGCGTGTTCGCAGAATACGGCGCGTGGCGCGCCGCGTTCTGGTCTCTGATCCCCATTACGGCCGCGTTCGCGTTCGTCGCCTATGTGACGCTGCCAAAGACAAGCCGGGACCGGGATGAGCGCTCATCGGTGCCGCTGCTGCAACTCGTTCTTCTGACCGGCGCCGTGCTGGCCGTTTCGGCCGGCAGCCTTTCCGCCGAATTGTCGTGGAATCTGGCTGGTCTCGTCGCCGGCATCGGGATGATTGTCCTGGTCGCGGCGGCCGAGGGCAGGGGGGGAGCCCGCCTGCTGCCGCGGCGAGCCTTCAGCATCGCCACCCCGCTTGGCGCCCTGTATCTCACGATCGCGCTGCTGATGATCGGCATGCAGCCGGAAGTCTTCGTGCCCTATCTGCTGCGCCAGTTGCATGGCCAGTCGCCGATCTGGGCCGGATACCTCGCCGCCTTGATGGCACTCGGCTGGACGGCGGCGTCGCTGCTGAGTTCCCGCTGGCAGGAGAGCCATGGCGATCGGCTCGTTGTCGGCGGGCCGGTGCTGGTCGCGATCGGCCTGGTGCTGTTCGCGCTGTTCATGCCGGTCCACAGCGCCGGCGATCCAGCGTATCTGCTGCCGATCTGCATCGGCCTCGTGCTGGTGGGCTTCGGCATCGGTCTGGCTTGGCCCAGCCTGGTGACGCGGGTCTATGGCAGCGTTTCCGATAGCGAGCAGGGGCTGGCGGCCGGCGGCGTGACGACGGTGCAGCTTTTCTCCATCGCATTCGGCACGGCCTGTGCGGGCATGGTGGCCAACTTCGCCGGTATCGCCGAGCCCGGTGGCATCGCCGGCGCGTCGAATGCGGCGCTGTGGCTTGGCGCTGTCTTCGCGCTCGCTCCCGCGCTCTGCACCGTCGTTGCGGTTCGAACGGTGCGCCTGACTTCCAGGAGGGTGCACCGGAACGCCTGACCCCCGGTCGCCCGAACTGGAGAAGGCCGGCGTCGCGAAAGTGACGCCGGCCTTTGTCGTCTCCGGCCCTACTGCCGCCGCAAAAGTTGGGCCAGTGCTCTCGAATGGCTATAAGGCCGCTTCAGATCCTCCCAAATGCCGCGGACCCATGATTCGTCTCGATAACATCAGCAAGCAGAACGGCCACCAGATCCTGTTCATCGACGCGTCGATGAGTCTTCTGAAGGGCGAGAAGGTCGGGCTCGTCGGTCCCAATGGCGCGGGCAAGACCACGCTTTTCCGGATGATGACGGGCGAGGAAAAGCCCGATGACGGCCAGGTCTCGATCGATCCGGGCGTGAGCATCGGCTATTTCAGCCAGGATGTTGGCGAGATGTCGGGTCGCAGCGCCGTGTCGGCCGTGATGGACGGCGCCGGGCCGGTGAGCGAGCTGGCGGCCGAAATGGCCGAGCTCGAAGCCGCCATGGCCGATCCCGACCGCATGGACGAGATGGACGCCATCGTCACGCGCTATGGCGACGTGCAGGGCCGCTTCGAGGAACTGGACGGCTATGCGCTGGAAGGCCGGGCTCGTGAAGTTCTGGCGGGCCTGCGCTTTAGCGAAGAGCGGATGGACGGCGATGTCGGCGGTCTCTCCGGCGGCTGGAAGATGCGCGTGGCGCTCGCCCGCATCCTGCTGATGCGTCCTGAGGGCATGTTCCTCGACGAGCCGAGCAACCATCTGGATCTCGAAAGCCTGATCTGGCTGGAAGAGTTTCTGAAGGGATATGACGGCGTGTTGCTGATGACCTCGCATGACCGCGAGTTCATGAACCGCATCGTCAACAAGGTGGTCGAGATCGACGGCGGTTCGCTCACCACCTATGCCGGCAATTACGATTTCTACGAGCAGCAGCGCGCGCTGGGCGAGAAGCAGCGCCAGGCGCAGTTCGAGCGCCAGCAGGCCATGCTGTCGAAGGAAATCAAGTTCATCGAGCGCTTCAAGGCGCGCGCTTCGCACGCCGCCCAGGTGCAGAGCCGGGTGAAGAAGCTCGAAAAGATCGACCGGATCGAGCCGCCGCGTCGCCGCCAGTCGGTGCAATTCGAATTCCGCCCGGCGCCGCGTTCCGGTGACGACGTCGTCAGCCTCAAGAATGTTCACAAGGGCTATGGCAGCCAGTCGATCTATGCCGGCTTGGACTTTCAGGTCCAGCGCAAGGAGCGCTGGTGCATTCTGGGCGTCAACGGCGCCGGAAAATCCACGCTCCTGAAGCTGGTCACGGGCACATCCGATCCCGATCAGGGCACGGTGACGATCGGCGGCAGCGTCAAGATGGGCTATTTCGCCCAGCATTCGATGGAACTGCTGGACGGCGACGAGACGGTGTTCGAGTCGCTGGAAGGCACGTTCCCGCAGGCGGGGCAGGGCTCGCTGCGGGCGCTTGCCGGCTGCTTCGGCTTCTCCGGCGACGACATCGACAAGCGTTGCCGGGTTCTATCAGGCGGCGAGAAGGCGCGTCTGGTCATGGCGAAGATGCTGTTCGATCCGCCGAACTTCCTCGTGCTCGACGAGCCGACGAACCATCTCGACATGGCGACCAAGGAAATGCTGATCGCGGCGCTCCAGGAATTCGAGGGCACCATGATCTTCGTTTCGCATGACCGCCATTTCCTGGCGGCGCTGTCCAACCGCGTGCTGGAACTGACACCGGAGGGCATCCACCAATATGGCGGCGGCTATACTGAATATGTCGCCAACACCGGCAGCGAAGCTCCGGGCCTGCACCCGGGCGATTGAGCGCGCGAGGCATCTTCTTCACCTCTCCCTGAGGGAGAGGTCGACGGCCGAAGGCCGGCGGGTGAGGGTTTACGGCCTCACCCGATGGTTTCCTAAACCCTCACCCGGCACTTCGAGCCGACCTCTCCCTTAGGGAGAGGTGAGAGGACATTCTGTGGGCGTCGGCGCGAAGCCGACGCCTCAGCCCTTCGCCAGCGCCACGACCGGGTCGAGTTGCGAGGCGTTGCGGGCCGGCAGATAGCCGAACACGACGCCGATCAGGCTGGAGCAGAAAAAGGCGACGACGATCGACGTCGTCGAATAGATCAGGCTGAAATTCGAGCTGAAGGCGCTGAAGAGCGCGCCGAAGCCGAGCGCCGTGCCGATGCCGATCAATCCTCCGATCAGGCAGACAAGGATCGCCTCGATCAGGAATTGCTGCAGGATGTCGCCCTGTCGCGCGCCGACGGCCATGCGCACGCCGATCTCGGAGACGCGCTCCGACACCGACACCAGCATGATGTTCATGACGCCGATGCCGCCGACGATCAGCGAGATGACCGCGATCGAGGCAACCAGCAGCGTCAGCGTCGCCGTCGTCGAGGTGATGGTCTGGCGGATGTCGTCGGTGTTGAGGACGAAGAAGTCCTTGGTGCCATGGCGCTGGGTCAGGAAGGTCGTCACGGCTGCTTCGGCGAGGTCGGTTGCGACGTCGTCGGCGACGCGCACCGTGATGCTGCGTAGCGACGTGCTGCCGAGGAAACGCGCCTGCACTGTGGTGTAGGGCATGAACAGCGACAGGTTCTGGCTCGATCCGAAGCCGCCCTGCTGCGGCCTGGCCACGCCGACGATGCGCGCCGGTACCTGGCCGATCAGGATGACCTGGCCGACCGGGCTGCCGTTAAAATCGCTGAACAGCGCCTTGCGGGTGTTTTCGTCGATGACGACGTCCTGCGCCATCGAGCGGACGCTGGCGGCGTCGAAGAACTGGCCGGCCGAGAGTGTCGTGCCCTTGGCGGCGAAATACTGCTCGCTGACGCCGTTGACGAGCGCGCTCGCCTCCTTGGCGCCGAACCGGACGGAACTCGATGTCGAGACGGTCGGCGTGACGGCGGCGACATAGGGCTGCTTCGACAATTCGTTGGCGTCGGCCACGACCAGCGTCGTGATCTTGCCAGAGCGCATGTCGCCAAAATCCTTGCCGGCAAAGATCTCCAGCGTGTTGGTGCCGAGGCCGGAAATGTTGGCGAGCACTTTTTGGCGCGAGCCTTCGCCCAGCGCCACGACGCTGACGACCGAGGCGATGCCGATGATGATGCCAAGCATGGTCAGGAAGGTGCGCAGCTTGTGGGCGCGCATCGACAGCACCGCCATCCGCAACGCTTCGCGGCCGCGATCCAGGATCGAGGTCCAGCGGCTGCCCGTTTCGCGCTCCTGCGTCGCGACACGACCGGCGGCTTGGGCGGGAAGATCCTTCGCCTTGCGCGTGTCGGAAATGATGACGCCGTCGCTGATCTCGATGATGCGCTCGGCGCGCGCGGCAACCGCCATGTCGTGGGTGACGATGATGACCGTCTTGCCCTCGGCATGTAGCTCGTCGAGGATCCGGAGCACTTCTTCGCCGCTATGCTTGTCGAGCGCGCCAGTCGGCTCATCGGCGAGAATGACGTTGGCGCCGTTCATCAGGGCGCGGGCGATCGAGACGCGCTGCTGCTGGCCGCCGGAAAGCTGGCCGGGCCGGTGATCGGTGCGATCGGCCATGCCGAGGCGGCCGAGCAGGGCGGCGGCGCGAACCTGCCGGTCGTGCGGCGACTGGCCGGCATAGACGGCCGGAATCTCGACGTTGCCGAGTGCTGTCAGTTCGGCCAGCAGGTGATAGCGTTGGAAAATGAAGCCGAAATGCTCGCGCCGCAGCGCCGCCAATTCGTCCGGCTCCAGCGAGGACGTCTCGCGGCCGGAAATGCGGTAGCTGCCGGTAGTCGGCCGGTCGAGGCAGCCGAGGATGTTCATCAGCGTCGACTTGCCAGAGCCCGAGGCACCGACGATCGCGACCATCTCGCCGGCCTCGATCGAAAGGTCGATATCCCGCAGGACGGCGATCGTGTCCTCGCCGGACGGATATTCCCGCCGGAGGTTCGATAGCGTGATCAGCGGCTCGTTGGCCGTGGGCGCGTGCATCGGCCTAGAATCCCATCGGCGGGCCGCCCATCCGGCGCGAGCCGGAAGCGGGGGCGGATGCGGATCCTTCACCGGTGACAACCTTGTCGCCCTTCTGCAGGCCGGAACGAACCTCGGCGATGACCTTGTCGTTCAGGCCGATCTCGACCTGTCGGGTCGTAATCTTGTCATCCTCCACGACGCGCACCGTATAGGTGCCATCGGCATTGCGCGGGCCGAGAGCTACGGCCGGAACGGTGAGCGCATCCTCGGCCCGGCCGAGCACGATATGCACCTGCGCCGTCATGTAGGTGCGCAGCCGGCCATCCTCGTTCGGCACGTTGAAGATGCCGTTGTAGTAGATCGCCGAAGAGGTCGACGACGTGGAACTCGACGTCGTGGAGGTGGAGAAGCTGCTGTCGCTGCGGATCGATTCCGGCGCCGGTTCGATCGAGGCGAGCGTCGCCTCATAGCGCCGCTCCGGATCGCTCAGGATGGTGAAATAGATCGGCTGGCCGGCATTCACCCGGACGATATCGGCCTCGGAGATCTCGGCGCGGACGGTCATCACATCGAGCTGGCCCATGATGACGATGGTTGGCGCGGATTGGGCCGCGTTCACCGTCTGGCCTTCCTGGGTGACGACGGAAAGCACCGTGCCATCGATCGGCGCGGTGATCTGCGTATAGCCCAGATTGGCTTCAGCGGTCGAAACCGCGACTTCCGCTTCGATGATGCTGGCATCGAGCGCCTCTATCTGAGCGCGCGTCGTCTTGACGTTGGCCTGGGCGGTTTCAAAATCGGCCTGCGAGACAGCCTTTTGCGCCAGCATGGATTTCTGCCGCGTCAGCGTCTGCTCGGCGAGTAGCAGCGAGGCTTCCTTCTCGACGCGCTGGGCGCGGACATTGGCGAGCGAGGCCTTCGCCGTGCGCAGGGCGTTTTCCTGGGTGACGGAATCGATCTCGGCGATCAGATCGCCCTTGGTCACCTGCTGGCCCAGTTCGACCTTGAGCGCGGTGACGCGACCCGAAACCTGCGCGCCGACGGCGACGAGCTTGGAGGGCTTCAGCGTGCCGGTTGCCAGCACCGTCTCTTCGACCGTGCCGGTCGAGACGCGCGCCGTCATCATCGCAGGCGCTTTCTCTCCCGTGACGCGATCGCGAAACGTGTAGCCAGCGGCGGCCAGCGCAATCACCGCGATGATCAACAGGGGCAGGCGGGACTTTCTGCCTTTGGGATTCTTGCTCATGCGGGCCGCTTTCCAAGAGGCTGGAGGACACGCTGGAGCCGGGTGCGCGATGGAACGGCGCACGGCATCGGCCGGGAGGTGTCGTGGTGAAAGGATCGGGTCCGGCGTCGACTATTGCCGGGCAAGATGTGGCCCCGTTCGCTTGTCGACGATGACCGGCCGGGAACTGTCGATGACGCCATTCCACCCGCCGCCCAGCGCCTTGTTGAGCGCGATGTAGTCGGTGGCGATGGCGACGCGGCTTTCGATCAGCGCATCGGACGCCGAATAGAGCGACCGTTCGGCGGTCAGCACGTCGAGGAAGCTGGACGAGCCGGACTGGAACAGTGCCCTGGCGACGGTGTTGGCCTCGCCATAGGACTTGGCGGCCGAGGCCAGCTTGCCGGAGCGAATGCGTTCCTGCGACAGCGAGACGATGGCATTCTCGACGTCTTCCAGCGCTGTAAGCACGGCCGCCTGATAGGCGATGAAGCTCTGGTCGCGCTGCGCTTTGGTGGCGTCGACGGCGGCCTTCAACTGACCGCCATTGAAGATCGGCACGGTCAGGCTCGGCCCGAACAACCAGCTGATGGAAGAGCTTTTGCCAAGGTCGCCCAGCTTGGCGCCGTTGGTGGCGATGTTGCCGGTAAGGCTGGCGCTCGGATAGCGGGCCGCTTCCGCCTGGCCGATATTCGCCGTGGCGCGCGCATATTCCGCCTCGGCGAGACGGACATCGGGACGTGTCGTCAGGATATCTGCCGGAATCCCGGTCGGGATCGGCAGGCGAGGGGCCGGAACCGGTTTTGGCTTCTTCATGCGCTCGACCAGGGCGCCGGGGGCGCGGCCGGTCAGGACGGAAAGGCGGTGCACCGTCTCGGCATAGGCGGCTTCCAGCGACGGAATGCCGGCTTCGGTGCTGCTCGCCTGGCCGTCGGCGGTGGCGGCGTCGGCAGCAGTTGCCCCGCCTGCCTCGAACTTGTTGCGGGTGATCGCCGCCGTCTCGCGCTGGGAGGCGGCTGTACGTTTCGCAAGCGTGATTCGGGCCTGATAGCCCCGTGCCGCAACATAGTTGCTGGCAACGTCGCCGATCATGGTCAGGAGCGCCGCCCGCAACTCTTCTTCGGCCGCGTCCATGCCATAGCGTGCGGCTTCGACGCCGCGACGGTTGCCGCCGAACAGGTCCAACTCCCAACTCGCGTCGAGCCCCGCCTGGAACTGGCTCGAGACATTGCCGCCGCTCTTGCTGCGGCTGGCCGATGTGCCGCCATCGGCGGATGGAAACAACGTTCCGACGCTCTGGCGATAGCTGGCGCGCGCCTGGCGGATGTTTGCCTTGGCGCTGGCGACATCGAGATTGTCGGCGACCGCCTCATCGATCAGTTCGTCCAGCAGGGGATCGCCGAGGCGTTGCCACCACTGCGACAATTCCGGCGCCTTCGACGGCTTGGCCGCCTTGGCTGTGCCCCAACTCGCCGGAAGCGATAGGGCGGGTTTCTCGTAATCCGGCCCGACCACGACACAACCGGCCAGCGCCGTCGTCAGCGCGAGCAGCGCGAGGCGGGTCAGACCCATGCGAACCCGAGAGGGTCCCGAGCGCGGCGCGGCGGCTATGCCGGCGTACGGAAGCCTCTGAGCAATCAAGGGAGAATCCATGCGATTAGTAATGAAGGCTAGCTATAGGGGGCGGCCCGGAGGCCGGTCAACGCCGCAACCGTAGGCGCATCGCCGCATGCCGATGCACCCTGATTCAAGAGCGGGATGTCCTGTGGCGAGCGGCAACCTTTATGATCGGATCGAGAATCGATACCGCTTCGGCGACCTCAGCGACAGGAGTGAGATGTGACCGTCACGATCTACGGCATCAAGAACTGCGACACGATGAAGAAGGCGCGGCAGTGGCTTGATGCGAATGGCATTTCCTACGATTTCCATGACTACAAGGCCGTCGGGATCGATCGTGCGCATCTCGATCGCTGGGTTGGCGAACTGGGTTGGGAAACCGTCCTGAACCGCGCCGGCACGACATTCCGCAAGCTCAGCGATGCCGAAAAGCAGGATCTCGATGCCGACAAGGCGATCGACCTGATGCTGGCGCAGCCATCCATGATCAAGCGACCGATCCTCGATCTTGGCGACGGCCGTCTGCTGGCGGGCTTCAAGCCGGCAGCCTACGAGGTTGCGCTGAAGTAGGCTCGACATGCTGATATAAGGATATCTTTATATCATGCTTGACGCGTTCGCATCGCCGGCCTAGGAGTAGGGCGTCGTGGTTCTCTGGGCCGTTTGCGCGGCGCCAGAGCTAAGAGGGAATCCGGTGCGTCTGCTCCCAAAGGGGCGGGCAATACCGGAGCTGCCCCCGCAACTGTGAGCGGCGAGCCCGGGTCCAATTCGTGTCACTGAAACCGCAAGGTGTCGGGAAGGCCGGACCGGGGCGGCGACCCGTGAGCCAGGAGACCTGCCGCGACATCCTAACGTCCCTGGGCGGGGTGTCCCGGTGGTGCGCCTGCGCCCGCCGTTCTTCGACGCCGGGGCTCTTCGCATGCGTCCGCTCGGCCTTTGCCCCCAAAGCATTTGGGGTAAGCCGATGTCTCGATCTTCTCTTTCTGTCAGCACGCTCGGTACGCCGCGGATCGGTCCGCGTCGCGAGCTCAAATCCGCACTTGAAAGCTACTGGTCCGGCCAGTCCGGCGCCGACGACCTGATCGCCAGCGCCGCGGCACTCCGCGCCGCCAATTGGGCCCGCCAGCACGCTCTTGGCGTCACCACCATCCCGTCGAATGATTTCTCGCTCTACGACCACGTGCTCGACACCAGCGTCATGGTCGGGGCGATCCCGGCCGCTTATGGCTGGACCGGCGGTCCTGTACCGCTCGACACCTATTTCGCCATGGCGCGGGGTAGCCAGGGGGCGGCCAATGTCGAGGCTCATGACGCTTCCTGCACCTGCAAGTCTCATCAGGGCGCCGGTGTTCCAGCGCAGGAAATGACGAAGTGGTTCGACACCAACTATCACTACATGGTGCCGGAATTCACGGCGGGGCAGCGCTTCACGCTCGCATCCACCAAGCCGCTTGACGAATATCTGGAAGCCAAGGCGCTGGGCTTCGATACCCGGCCGGTGCTGCTCGGACCGGTGAGCTATCTGAAGCTCGGCAAGAGCCAGGATGCCTCGCTCGATCCGCTTTTATTGCTGCCCTCGCTGCTGCCGGTCTATGTCGAGATGCTGCGCCGTCTCGCGGCGAACGGCGCTGAATGGGTGCAGATCGACGAGCCTTGTCTTGTCCTTGATCTCGACGAGAAGACGCGGCAGGCGCTGCGGGTTGCCTATGGTATGTTCGCCTATGCGTTGCCCAAGCTGAAGCTCATGCTCGCGACCTATTTTGGCGCGCTGGGTGACAATCTCGATACGGCGATCGAGCTTCCCGTCGCCGGATTGCATCTCGACCTGGTCCGTGCGCCCGAACAGCTCGACGCCGTGCTGGATAAGGCGCCGCGCGGGCTCGTCCTGTCGCTCGGCGTCATCGATGGTCGCAACATCTGGCGCGCCAATCTGGCGACCTTGCTGGATCGGCTCGAGCCGGTGGTGGCGCGGCGCGGCTCGGATCATATCCAGATCGCTGCTTCCTGCTCCCTCCTGCATGTGCCGATCGATCTCGAACTGGAAACGGGGCTCGACGACGAGCTGAAGAACTGGCTCGCCTTTGCCGTCCAGAAGATGGACGAATTGGCGACGCTTGGCCGGGCGCTTGCCGGCGGTCGCCAGAGCGTCACCCAGAAGATCGTCGCCTCCGTGCTGGCAGCCAGCACGCGCGCAACCTCGCCCCGGGTGCATGACGCTGCGGTCGCAGACCGCACCAAAGCCGTTACAGTTGAACAGACCCGACGGATCAGCCCGTTTGCCACCCGGTCCGAGGTGCAGCGGAAAATACTGAACCTGCCGGCCTTCCCCACGACGACGATCGGATCGTTCCCGCAGACGGTTGATGTGCGGAAGGCGCGCGCGGCGCATGCCAAGGGAACACTGGCCCCGGTCGCCTATGAAGCGTTCCTGCGCCGGGAAACCGAGGCAGCCATTCGTTGGCAGGAAGAAATCGGCCTCGACGTGCTCGTGCATGGCGAATTCGAGCGCAACGACATGGTGCAGTATTTCGGCGAGCAGCTTGCCGGCTTCGCCTTCACCAAGTCCGGCTGGGTGCAGAGCTATGGCTCGCGCTATGTGCGCCCGCCGATCCTGTTCGGCGACGTGTCGCGACCGAAGCCGATGACGGTCGACTGGTGGGCCTATGCCCAGTCGATCACGACCAAGCCGATGAAGGGCATGCTGACGGGGCCGGTGACGATCCTGAACTGGTCGTTCGTGCGCGACGACGTTTCCCGCAGCGTCGCCTGCCGCCAGATCGCGCTCGCCATTCGCGACGAAGTGCAGGATCTCGAGAAGGCGGGCGCGCAGATGATCCAGATCGACGAGGCGGCGCTTCGCGAGGGGCTGCCGTTGCGACGTGGCGAATGGGGCCACTACCTCGATTGGGCCGTCGAGAGCTTCCGCCTCTGCGCCTCGGGCGTGGCGGACCGGACCCAGGTCCATACCCACATGTGCTACTCGGAGTTCAACGACATCATCGATGCCATCGCCGCGATGGACGCCGACGTGATCTCGATCGAGACGTCGCGCTCGAAGATGGAACTGCTCGATGCCTTCGTCAGCGACAGCTATCCCAACGACATCGGCCCGGGGGTCTATGACATCCATTCGCCGCGAGTCCCGGCCGTGGCCGAGATGACCGAACTGCTCGACAGGGCAAGCGAGCGGTTGCAGGCGGGGCAGATCTGGGTCAACCCGGACTGCGGCCTGAAGACCCGCAAGTGGGAGGAAGTCCGCCCGGCGCTGGTCAACATGGTGGCCGCCGCGCATCAGTTACGCTCGCGCTTCGCCGAAGCCGCCGAGTAACGTCGGCTCCGCTCAATCTGACCGCGCCGAGGTAAATGCCTCGGTGCGGTTGGTCCAAAGCAAAGCCTTGTCAAAGGCTTGAGAGGCTAAGCTCGCAAAGCTCTCAAAGCGTTGAGGATGACGGCGACGTCGATCACTTCCTGCAACAGGGCGCCTTGCAGCGGCTGCAAATAGCCGAGTGCCGCGAAAAGCATCGCGACTACGGAAAGCCCTATGCCGGCGAGGACGCTTTGCAGGGCGATCCGGCGCGAGCGGTGCGCGATGCCGATCGCATCGGCAAGTCGGTCGAGCCGATCGACCATCAGGACAATATCGGCGGATTGCGACGAGGCGGCAGCGCCCCGTGCGCCCATGGCGACGCCGACATCGGCAACCGCCAGAGCGGGCGAGTCGTTGACGCCGTCACCCACCATCATGACCGGGCCGATAGCCCGGGCTGCCATCACGACGTCGACCTTGGCCTGCGGCGACAGATCGGCCTTCAGCTCGTCGAGCTTGAGTTGCGCGACCAGGGGGCGAGCAACGGCGGCGCGGTCGCCCGTGGCGAGCACGATGCGGTCGATGCCAGCCTTGCGCAGGCGCTGGATCACCGTCTCGGCGTCGTCACGCAGCGGATCCGAAAGCACCAGCACGCCGGCGAGCGTCCCATCGACCACGACGTCGATCGTGGCCGTGCTGCCGGGGAACACCGGCTTGGCGATCCGGCCATCCCTTCGTACCTGGTCTCGGGCAAAGTTCGTGCCGCCAACGGCGACCGCTCTGCCATCGACGGAGCCGACAAGCCCCGAGCCCGCCTGCTCCTGAATGTCGGTAGGCGTCGATAGCCGGAGGTCTCGTGCGCGTGCCGCGTCGATCAGCGCCGTCGCCATCACATGGGCCGAGGCCTGATCGAGCGAGGCCGCCAGCCGCAAGACTTCGTCCGCCTCGAAGCCGGGTGCCGCCCAGATGTCACGAAGCTCGGCGTGGCCATGCGTCAGCGTACCTGTCTTGTCGAGCACGGCGACGCGGGCCCGGGCCAGCGCTTCCAGCGCGTCGCCGCCCTTGACCAGGACGCCCATTTTCGCGGCCCGCGAAATGCCGGCGATGATCGCGACGGGAGCGGCCAGGATCAGCGGGCAGGGCGTCGCCACCACCAGCACGGCCAAGGCGCGGATCGGATCGCCGGTCCAGATCCAGGCGCCGCCGGAGAGCAGCAGCGTGAACGCCAGGAACCAAAGCGCATAGCGATCGGCGAGGCGGACGGACGGCGCTTTCGATGCCTGCGCCATCTCGACCAGCCGGACGATGCCGGCATAGGCGCTGTCGGCGGCGGGCCGCAGCGCGACGAGATCGAAGGGTTTTTCGACCGCCGTCGTACCGCTCAGCGCTTCCCCATCCCGGAGAATCGTCACAGGCAGGGATTCGCCGGTGAGCGCCGACGTGTCGATGACGGCGCTGTCGCTGGCGATCGTGCCATCCACGGGCAAAACCTCGCCCTGGCGGATCAGCAGCCGGTCGCCGGGCTCGATCGTCTCGATGGCGACCTCGCGGAGGCCGTCGCCGTCATGTTTCATCGCGGTGCGCGCAACGCGGCCAAGCAGGGCCGTCATTTCATGACGGGCGCGGCGCTCGGCATAATTCTCGAGGAACTGGCCGCCGGCATACATCAGCGCCACGACGTTGGCGGCGAGCGGCTCGCCAAAGGCAAGCGCTGCCGCCATTGATAGCGCGGCGATGATGTCCAGTCCGGCATCGCCGCGCCGTAGCGACGTGATGATCTGGACGAGCAGGCTCAAGAGGACAGGAAGGGTCGCGAAGCCCCAGACGAATTCGGCCGATCCGCGCCCGCCGACAAGGTAGAGCAGAACGCCGGCCGAAAGCCCGCCGAGGGCTGCGGCAAGCAGGGCCACATTGCTGGACCAGATTGGTTTTCGCGACTGCGGCATGGCTCTCGAAATCCCCCGGGCACCGCGCAGAATCGGCATTGGGTCCTATGCGCGGGACTCGGCCTCAGATTGGGCCGCCCTCCTGCGACAGCAGCGCATTTTTACATGGCTGTCGATGGGGGGCGGGGAGAGAACTAGGCGTCGTCCCCTGCCGGATCTTCTGATTCAAGGATTGGCTTCAACACCGCAGCCTGATTATGGATTTCATCCTTGGCTCCGTAGTGCAATGTCACGGTTCGTCCGGCGCACTGCTGCCGCATGGATGCGACGACATCCGGCAGGAGGGCCAGTTCGGCGTGGTAGCGGACCACGAACTCGTCCCAGTTCGCTGCTTCGTGGTGGAACCAGGTCCGAAGCTCGTTCGAAGGGGCGATATCGCGGGCCCAGAGATCGATGGCGGCGCGCTGCTTGCTGATGCCGCGCGGCCAGAGCCGGTCGACCAGGATGCGAAATCCATCGTCGGGCGAAGCGGGATCATAGATGCGCTTGAGCCGGATCATGATCCGATCTTCCCCTGCTCCCGGCATTTCGTCCAGCCGGAGCCACGGATTGCTGCGTCAGCGTGCGCCATCGGCGCCACTGCCATGGGCGTCGGCAACTGCGCCCGCTGGCCAAACCAGATGCTGCCGAGCACGGCGATCATACCGATCAGCTGCGCCGGGCTCAGCGTCTGGTCGAGCCACCACCAGCCGAGGATAACGGCGGTGAGCGGGCTCATGAAGCCGAGCGGCGAGATGGTGGCGGGTCCAAGCCTCTTGATGCCGCGAAACCAAAGCGTGTAGGTCAGCGCGGCGCCGATCAGCCCCAGATAGGCGAAGCCGGCGATGTTGGTGACCGTCAATGGCGGGAGCGCCGGTTCGAGCCAGAACGCGAAGGGCAGCAGCAGGATTCCGCCGGCGGTCAGCTGCCATGAGGTGAATGTCAGTGGCGAGACCGGCGGTTGCCAGCGCCGGGTCAGCACGGTGCCGCAGGCCATTGACAGGGCGCTGCCGAGGCCTGCGGCGACGCCAACCGGATCGAGCGTTGCCTGCGGCGTCAGGATCAGCAGCGCCACACCGCCAAGCCCGACGATCGCGGCGATCACCGCGAGCGGCCGGATCGCCGTACCCAGCAATCCGCGCGCCAGAAACAGCACGATGAGCGGCTGGATCGCGCCGACCGTGGCCGCGACGCCGCCGGGCAGCCGATAGGCCGCCACGAACAGCATCGCCCAGAAAAGCGAGAAATTCAGCGCGCCGAGAACGAAGACGCGGGGCCACCAGATGCCATGCGGCAGCTGGCGAACGGCCAGCAAGAGCAGCAGGCCGGCGGGCAGGGCGCGCAGCACCGAAACCGTCAGCGGATATCCCGCCGGCAGCATCTCCGTCGTCACCAGATAGGTGCTGCCCCAGATCGCGGGGGCTATCGCCGTCAGCAGCAGGTCGACATTGCGGGACATGACGGCGCTTTCCTGATTTATCTTGATGTCAAGATAAGTGGAATTGCCTTGACGTCAAGATATCTCTGTGGCGCTGTCGCGGCATGGATCCCGTGGATGAAATCCAGGCGCAATGGCGCCGCCATCGACCCGACCTCGATGTCGAGGCGATGGGACCGATCGGCCGGCTTGGCCGGATCGTGCATTATCTGACGCGCGAAATGGACCGCAATCTGGCCCAGTTCGGGCTGACGGCGGCGAGCTTCGACGTTTTGGCGCCGCTGCGTCGCGCCGGCCCGCCCTACAGCCTTTCGCCGGGCGATCTGCTGGCGACGATGATGATCACGTCGGGCACGCTCACCAATCGCATCGATCAGCTCGAAAAGGCCGGCCTGGTGGCGCGCGCGCCAAATCCCGACGATCGCCGCAGCTTTCTCATCTCGCTGACGGAGGCGGGGTTCGCCACCATTGACGCCGCCGTGACGTCGCATGTCGAGACGCAGAAGCGGCTGCTCTCCATCCTCCCGGAAGAAGAACAGGCGGCGCTCGATCCGTTGCTGCGTAGCTTTCTCGCCGGCGTCGCGGCGAGAGCGTCAGGCTGACGGCGCGTGCCGCGCTTCGTGGTCAAGCAGCCAGCGCTTGCGATGGATGCCGCCGGCATAGCCGGTCAGCGCGCCGTTCGCGCCGACCAGCCTGTGACAAGGGATGACGATGTTGAACGGATTGGCGCCATTGGCATGGCCGACCGCGCGGGCCGATTGCGGTTTCCCAAGCTGCTCCGCCAGCCGGCCATAGGCGAGCGCACTGCCCGGAGCTATGGCCCGCAACGCCTGCCAGACGGTCTGCTGGAACGCCGTGCCGCCGGTCTTCACCTGGATCCGGTCGATGGCGGAAATCTCGCCCTCGAAATAGGCGGCGAAGGCATCGCCGATCGCCGGGGCGAGTTTTCCGGGCGTCAGCGAAAAACCCTCGACGCCAAACCGGCGCTGCAACAGCGCCGCCAGCCTGTCGTCGCAATCAGCAAAATCCGCCGCGCGCAAAAAGCCGTCTGCGTCGGCCGCGAGCCGCATGTCGCCGATTGGCGTCGAGATGGTTTCCATCGTCAGCCGCATCTTCTGCCGCCCGGCCGTGAGGGCATGAAAATTCATGCCTGTTCCTTCTCCAGCAGCGCGGCCTTGCGCTCGACGCCCCAGCGATAGCCGGAAAGCGCGCCGTCGTTCTTGACCACGCGATGGCAGGGGATCGCCACCGCGATGGCGTTGGCGGCACACGCGCCCGCCACCGCCCGCACCGCCTTGGGCGCGCCGATGCGCCTTGCGATGTCGAGATAGCTCACCGTCTCGCCGGGCGGCACCTCGCGCAGCGCCTGCCAGACCCGCTGCTGGAACGCCGTGCCGCGCACGTCGAGCGGCAGATCGAGCCCGAGTTTCGGCGCTTCGACGAAGCCGATCACCTGCGCCACCATCTTTTCAAATGGGGCGTCGCCGCCGATCAGATTGGCCTTGGGAAACCGATCCTGCAGCTCGCGCGCCAGTTGGTCCGGGTCATCGCCCATCGAGATCGCGCAAATGCCCTTGTCGCTGATGGCGACGAGGATGGCGCCCATCGAACACTGTCCAATCGCGAACCGGATATCGGTATCCGCGCCGCCGGCGCGAAACGTCGTCGGCGTCATGCCGAGCACGGCGTTCGACGTCGCATAGAAGCGGCCGCTCGAATTGAAGCCGGCATCATAGATCGCCTCTGTGACGCTGCCCTCGCGGCGCGAAAGCTGCGCCCTGGCGCGAGAGGCCCGGTGCGCCGCCGCATAGGTTTTTGGCGTCAGGCCGGTCAGCGCCTTGAAGATGCGGTGGAAATGGAACGCGCTCATGCCGACCGAGGCAGCAAGATTTGCCAGCGACGGCACTTCCTCGGCTTCCTCGATCGTCCGGCAGGCCCTTTCTACGGTCGCTGCATGCTGCTCGGCGAGCGATGCCGTGTTCGGCGTGCAGCGGCGGCAGGCGCGGAACCCGGCCGCTTCCGCTTCCTCGCAGGTCGCGAAAAAGCCGACGTTCTGCGGCTTGGCGTGCCGGGCCGGGCAGGAGGGCCGGCAATAGATGCCGGTCGTACGCACCGCCAGCACGAACGCGCCATCATAGGCGCGGTCGCGGGCAAGGACGGCCTGCCAGCGCGGATCGAGTTCTGTCGGCGCGGCGGTGTTTGCCCCGGACTTGGCCTCGGGGGCAGGGGCGCTCTGGTGGAGGGCGTGGGCCATGGCTTTATCCTTCGCATGGATGATGCCCCAGAGGTAGGCCCTGCCCGACGCGCCCGCACTCCGCGCCTTGCTTTCGAAGTCAGCTTGTTGCCGGCCGCTTGCATGCAACCTGCAGGCCGAGCGATGCCCATGGACGCCCCCGTTTCGCAGCCGTCACAAAGCCGCGTGCCGGCCGGCGCATCGATCCTGGTCCCGGTATCTCGCCGGCAAGCCAGGTCGCGCTCACTTTGGCAATGAAATCGGAGGTTGCCGCCGATTGACCCTGCCCGCGCTGCCATGCTCAATGTGTCGATTGGTTCAAAGTCAGGGGACTGGGATGAAAATCAGGTTCAAAAACCTCATGGCCGCCGCGCTGGTCGCGCCAGCCCTGCTGATGGCGCATAGCGCGCCCAGCGAAGCGAGGAACGGGCAGAATACCGCCGCGATCATCGGCGGTATCGCCGGCCTTGCCGTCGGCGCGGCGATCGCCGACAGCGCCAACCGCAACCAGAATGTCTACGGCGTGCCGCCGCCGCCGAGCTATCGCCCGCCGGCGCCGTTCTCGCCCGCCGGTGGGGTGATCTGCTACCCCGACCAGCGTGCCTGCTACAACAATGGCGGCGCCTATAGCAGCAACTGGACCTGGCGCGTCTACGGCCACTGAGGAGAAACATCATGCTCGCACATTCCTTCTGGAAAGCCCGCGCGATCCGCGGCGCGTTCGCCGCTGCTGCTCTCGTGACCCTCTTCGCCGCCGCACCTGCCTTCGCCCAGACGGCGAATGTCGCGCCGGAGCCACCGGCCGGCGCCACCGCGCCCGCGCCCGACGCCGACAATGACCGCGCGGATGCTGCCTGGGCCGATTTCCTCGAGACCGAGGGCGCCATCCTCGCCGACGCCCAGTTCGCGGCGCTGAACAACCTCGCCTTCCAGGCGGCGGCGGTCCGCGTCTGCGACGGCCACGGCCTCGCCAAGGAAACGTTTGGCAAGGCGATCGGCGACGTGATTGCCAGTGGCGACAAGGAGCTGACCGACGAGCAGGCCGAGGAACGCAAGACCGCCATCCTCGTCGCCTTCGGCGCCCGCTACGGCCTGTTCATCGCCGAAGCCCATGGCGACAAGCCAGACTTCTGCGCCGCCGCCGCCAAGCTGAAGGCAGAGCCGGACGGCACGCCGGTGTTTATGGAGTAGGGGGTGGGGCGTCTGATTGGGCGCTGCCGCGTTCTTGTCTAGTCTTTTTTAGCTTGGGGCTACTGATGGCAGAATACAATATAACTCCCGCAGTCGATGCTGTGCGGGAATTTCTTGAGATTTCCGGAGACTTCACGAATCCCCTGGAAGTGGTGAGAGAGGCCATCAGTAACTCAATAGATGCAGGCGCCTCTCGTATTGAACTTATTTTCACGCAACCCGCCGAGAGAGGCTCACGTCCTCTAACCATCACAATTAGGGATGATGGCGAGGGAATGGACCACGCAGAGCTTCAATCGTTCTTCGATTTGGGTAACTCATTAAAACGAGGGGATTCTAAAAAAATCGGAGAAAAGGGCCATGGCACTAAAGTGTACTTCAACTGTGCATCAATTGAAGTCCAGACGAGGAAGAAAAATATCGAGCTTCGTGCGCTAATGCAGCAGCCGTACGTATCTTTACAGGATGGCCAGCTCCCTATTGCCTCTGTCATTGAGACCGTAACATCGGAAGGTGTCTCCGGAACAACGATATCAATTAAGGGATTTAATAATAATGAGGCAGAGCTTTTCACTCATGATAGACTTAAGGATTATATACAGTGGTTCACAAAATTTGGCTCATGGGAAGGGCTGGTGAACGAAGGGGAGCATAAAGAGAAGAAGATCCTGTTAAAAGGGCTGGACCAAGAGAGGCCGGAAGAGCTTTCATTCGGTCACAAATTTCCAGATCAGAGCAAACACATTCAGGCGCTATTTGAAGAATATGTAGTGAGGGCGCCTGACTATTATTGTCGTCGTGTCATAAAGTCCGGAAATCTTAGAAGATTTCCTGCAATAAAATATGATGCTGTGTTTTCAATCGAGGGAAATAAGGTAAAGCAGCAGTATAACAAGATGCTGCGGCGACCCGGGTATACCGCTCCAAAAGGGGCCTATACAGTACAGGACCGGTATGGAGTATGGCTTAGCAAGGATTTTATTCCTATTGAGCGTAAGAATGAGTGGGTCAATACAAAAGGCAGTGAGTTCACTAAATTTCACGCCTTTGTAAATTGCCAAGACTTGTCCCTGACAGCCAACCGCGGCTCCACGGCAAATACGGAGCGTGCGATCCTTGATGATCTAGAAGCCGAGGTTAAGCAGATCTATGAGGATATTATTGCAGGTGATGAGTGGCGGGAAATAGATTGGCTTGAAACCGAAGCTGGGGCCTACCTGACGAGTGAGAAGGAAAAGAAAGATTTCTCTTGGCGGCAAGATCGTGCGCGCGGTTCGAATGTCGCCCAATTTATGGGGCATACACTTGTTGAGCCTCGAAGGGAGAGCGGTGTTTATGGCTTGCTGGTCCAACTCGCTACTCTAGACGCCACGCTATTTCCGTTTGAGATAGTAGACTACGATACTCATTCGGGAATTGACGTGATAGCAAAGGGGCGGGATCCAGTCCCTGTGCAGAATTCTTCATTGTATTATGTCGAACTTAAGTATTTCTTCGAATCTCAAATGAATCACTCTTTTGACAATATCCGGTATGTTGTCTGTTGGGATACTAGCGTAAAGCATGAGGGTAAAGTTGTTGACGTATCGCAGCAAGAAAGGCTCATGCATATAGCTCCGCCCGACCCAAAGAATGGGAGCTATACGGGGTATTTCTTGCGGAGGGATTTTAAGACAGAAATACAGGTTTTTGTTCTCAAGGACTATTTGAAGGAGAAGCTTGGATTAGAGTTCCGCCCTCGAGTCGTTGCTATTTCTAAGTAGGGTGAGTCCTTGCCGAGCTGCAGGCGCTAGATTGGCTGAAATCTCTCTTTCGATCGGTGGGCCCCCATCACTTGACAGTTGCAAGAATTGGTACCTACGGGCAACATAGTGACTAAGTTGCACCTAGGTGCCCTCTCACTCAGCGCCGAGCATTTCCACCAACCGCTCCCAAGCGCACATCTAGATCTAGCTAGGTGCTCAAGCCTGAGGAGTCTGTCATCGTGAATCCTGGAGAGTTGTTGCAAGCTGGAACGAGCATGACGAACCAGCAGCCGAGTTTTGGAGTTCGGAATTGCTTTCAATTGCTAGAATCGGAAAACGCCAACGCCTACCTCTTCTTCGAAAGCTCCGCGAGCCAACGGGCATAGCCTATTCCTTGCGAGACTATTAGCACCGCCAGTCCCTCCTGCGGCGGGATGGGTTCCTGATGGCCGGGCTCGTGCCGGTAGTTGTGGCATCCATCTACCCAATCTGTGAGCGCCTCGACGTTCTTCAGTGCGGTGCGCTTCTCTGGTCCATCGGCGTGGCTGCGCTCTACATGAGGCCGAAGTTCATTCTGTATCGTTTTCGAATTAACGCTAGTTGCTTTTGGAAACACCTGCTTGAATACATTCTCAACCGCGTCGAAGACGGAGCGGATGGCCTGTCGAGTATCCCCTGATGGAAGCAGTTCGTCATCTGCCTTCTGCAGGTAATCTCGTGCAGCATTGAATCCCAGAGAGCTGAGACCGCGAACCGCAGATTCCAAATTGGCTTCGTAAGCTGGATCTATAGATGGGTGCACACCGAAATCTTCGTCAAGCCTGTATGCGGTTCGCTCTTCTTCAAATATGCGCGATACCTCGCGAAAATAAATCGCACCCAAATGTTGGTTCTGCGCACGAACGGAACGGCCAATAAGTGTTACGGAATCGAGAAGGTCGCGCAGTTCTACCTTCCTGAAATCATCCCACCTCAGGTAATAACGATCGGAACCCAGCCTTAGTAACTCGATGCCAAGTTCTCTTTCTAAAAACGAGCCAACCTCATACGATCGCTCTCCAACCGACAGTTCAAATCGCTTGGATAATCTGTTCCGAAGGCGTTCCGAGTCGCTAGCTGCTGAGTCCTGAGTCACGTAGAGAAGCGAAAATCTCCTTCCCTTCGGAATTTCTTCATTCATGCTATGGAAACCAACATGGTCGTGGGAGGGTTGTTTAGGTCTGTGGTTCGTCTTGGAACTGCCGGCGTTTTGACTGGCCGAAAATTCCTTTTGAGGGGTACGTTGACAAACTGACGATTACTTTACCCCGTCTCAAACACCTTGGCCACAACCGCCTGGGCGTCCGTCTGGATCTGCTTCAGGTGCTCGGCGCTTAAAAAGCTCTCCGCGTAGATCTTGTAGACTTCTTCCGTGCCGGAGGGGCGGGCGGCGAACCAGCCGTTTTCCGTCACCACCTTGATGCCGCCGATCGAGGCGTCGTTGCCCGGCGCGCGGGTCAGGCGGGCCGTCACCGGCTCGCCGGCCAGTTCCGCCGCGTCGATCTTCGACGGGTCGAGCTTTACAAGGATCGCCTTCTGCTCGGATGTCGCAGGGGCGTCGATGCGCGCGTAATAGGATTTGCCCAGATCCGACGTGACCGACTGGTAGAGCTGGTTGGGGTCGCCGCCGGTCTTGGCCGTGATCTCGGCCGCCAGCAGGCCCATGATCAACCCGTCCTTGTCCGTCGTCCAGACAGAGCCGTCGCGGCGCAGGAACGAGGCGCCGGCGCTTTCTTCGCCGCCAAAGGCGAGCGAGCCGTCGATCAGCCCGGCGCTGAACCATTTGAAGCCGACCGGCACTTCGACAAGCTTGCGACCCATCTTGGCGACGACGCGATCGATCATGCCGCTGGAGACGGCCGTCTTGCCGAAGGCGCTGTTGGCGCTCCATGCCGGCCGGTGGCCGCAGAGATAGGCGATCGAGGCGGCCAGGAACTGGTTGGGGTTCATCAGCCCGCCCGAAGGCGTGACGATGCCGTGGCGGTCGGCGTCGGTGTCGTTGGCGAAGGCGATGTCGAATTTGTCGGCCAGCGCGATCAGCGGCGCCATCGCATAAGGCGACGAGCAGTCCATGCGGATCTTGCCGTCCCAATCCGCCGTCATGAAGGAGAAGGTTTGGTCGACGACGTCGTTCACCACGGTGGCGTCGAGCTTGTAGCGCTCGATCATCGGCTGCCAGTAGCGCACCGCCGCGCCGCCGAGCGGATCAATGCCGATCTTCACGCCCGCGCCGCGGATCGCCTCCATGTCGATGACCGAGGCGAGATCGGCGACATAGGGGGTGATGTAGTCATAGGCGCGGATGCAGGCTTCCTTGCGCGCCCGCTCATAGGGCAGGCGCTTCACGCCGGCGAGCTTGGCGGCCAGAAGCTCGTTCGCCACCTTGCCGATCCAGCCGGTGACGTCGACATCGGCCGGGCCGCCATTCGGCGGGTTGTATTTGAAGCCGCCATCGTCGGGCGGATTGTGCGACGGGCTGATCACGATGCCGTCGGCGAGGCCTTCGCTGCGGCCGCGATTATAGGTGAGGATGGCGTGGGAAATGACCGGCGTCGGCGTATATCCGAGATGCTCGTCGACCATCGTCTCGACGCCGTTGGCGGCCAGCACCTCGATGGCGCTGGCGAGCGCTGCTTCCGAGAGGGCGTGGCTATCCATGCCGATGAAGAGCGGACCGGTGATGCCGGCTTGGCTGCGATAGAGGCAGACCGCCTGGGTGATCGCCAGGATGTGCCATTCGTTGAAGGCGGTGGCAAAGGCCGAGCCGCGATGGCCCGACGTGCCGAACGACACCTTCTGCGTCGAGATCGCCGGATCGGGCTGCTGCACGAAATAGGCGGTCATCAGCCGGGGGACATTGACCAGCATCGAGCGGGGAACCGGCTTACCGGCCAGCGGATGGAGCTTTGCTTCCGACATGAGGTTTTTCTCTGCGATTCCACACCGATAGGGTTTTGTGGATCATGAGGGGCGGCGCGGGCGCGGGCAACCTCCGTTTTTGTATCGGCGGCGAGGCGTATTCGCGGGCTACATGTGCTCGCCCGGCAATTGGCTCGCCTGCTTCACCCATGCCTCGAACTGGGCCTCGTCGAACGGGCTGTTCTCATAGATGTCGAGATAGCGCACATTCTGCTGTTTCGACGGTCCGGGCGGGACCGGTTGCAGCGATGCGCCTCGGAAGAAGGCGACCTTGACGTATTTCGTCATGCAATGAAGGCTGAGAAACCAGCCGTCGCCCTCCATGCCATAGAAGGGCGAGTTCCATTTCACCGCCTTCCGCACGTCCGGGACGGTGCGAACGATGAGCGCGTCGATGTGGCGGCCGACGTCGCTTTTCCAGCCCGGCATGGCGGCGATATAGGCCTGCACCGGCGCGTCGCCAAAGCCCTTCGGAATTTGCGGATTGCCACCGGCGAGCAGGCGCGGCTGCGTAGACTGCTTACTCATGAGCAAATACCTGCCTTGTCATTCTTGGACGTTAGTGACTGGCAATCACGTTTCGCAGGCAGCAACCTATAGTTGACGGGTGACGGGATGGGCAGCCGAGCCTAAGGTTGTCTTGCGGCTGTCTGTGCGAATCCTAGTCGTCTCGTAAGGTTTTATCCTATGTCGATTTTGCGTTTCGTCGAGAGGTGGATGCACCCCGACTATCCTCCTGTCCCGGTGGCCGAGGAGGATTTGCAGGTTGCAGAAAATCAGCTCGGCAACCGATTCCCCGAGGAGTATAGGCGTGCCGTACTGAACGTCGGTTTACTCTCGCCCACCGTTGACCTTCTAAGCGCAATTGTTGAACGGGAACTGGATTTGTACTGCCTCGGCGACATGTACTCTCCGCGGGATGTCATTCAGGAAACGCTTTCATGGCGCGAGATTGGAATGCCTGACGCGCTTGTCGCCTTTGCTGGCGACGAGTCGGGTAACAAGTTCTGCTTTTCTGCAAGCCATTCGGATTCTGGTGACGCTTCAAGCCGAAAAATTTGGCTTTTTGATCACGATTTCAAATCTGTCGAAGAGGTAGCTACTAGTTTTGACGTTTGGATCGATGCCTTAAGTACTGTCGAGCCGCTAGCCGAGATTGTTGTTTAGCTCTTCCCTATCCGTCTACTCCGTCTTTCGAAACGTCAGGCCGTGCTCGACAGCGGCCTTGCCGAACTTGCCGCGCACCTTGTCGATGGCTTCCTCCGCCTTGGCGCGCTTGGCGGCGGCGGGGTCGACGAGGTCGTCCGGGTCGGCCAACTGCGGATCGGAGAAATCCGACACCTGGACGCCGATCAGCCGATAGGTCGTGCCGTCCGTCTCCAGCGCCAGAAGCTGCTCGGCGGTTCGAAAGATCCGGTCAGCGAGGCGGGTGGAGTTGGCCAACTGTCGGCTGCGGGTGCGCAGCTTGAAATCCGACGATTTGAGCTTGAGCGTCACGTTGGAGGCGGCGAGGTCGGCACGCTTCAGCCGCGCCGAGACCTTTTCCGCCAGCCGGCGCAGGATCGGCCGGAGGCTCGCGAGGTCGGCGTGGTCGTGATCGAAGGTGGTCTCGGCGCCGATCGACTTGGCTTCGTGCCGGGGCTCGACGGTGCGGCGGTCGTCGGCGCGGGCGAGGCGGGCGAGACGCAGGCCCATCACGCCATAGCGCTTGGCAAGGTCGCTCTCCTCCATGCGCTGCAACTGGCCGATGGTCTTGATGCCCTGGTCGGCAAGCTTGGCTTCGAGCGCCTTGCCGACGCCCCAGATCATGCCGACCGGCTTTTCGGCGAGAAAGGTCAGCGCCTCGGCGCGGCCGATGACGGAAAAGCCGCGCGGCTTATCGAGATCCGACGCGATCTTGGCGAGGAATTTGTTGAACGAAAGCCCGACCGAAATGGTGATGCCGATCTCCTGCTCGACGCGGCGGGCGAAGCGGGCAATCGTCAGGGCAGGGACGGCGCCATGCAACCGCTCCGTGCCGGAGAGATCCAGGAAGGCTTCGTCGATCGAGATCGGCTCTACCAGCGGCGTCAGTTCCTGCATCAGCGTTCGGATCTGCTGGCCGACGCCGACATATTTTTCCATGTTCGGCCGAATCACGACCGCATCGGGGCAAAGGTCGAGCGCCTTGTACATCGGCATGGCCGAGCGGACGCCGTGGATGCGGGCTATGTAGCAGCAGGTCGAGACGACGCCGCGTTTTCCTCCGCCGATGATGACGGGCTTGTCGGCGAGGCTCGGGTCGTCGCGCTTCTCGACCGAGGCATAGAAGGCATCGCAATCGACATGGGTGATGGCGAGCGTTGCGAATTCGGGGTGCGCGGCGACGCGCGGGCTGCCGCAGGCGCGGCAACGGGTCCCGGAAGCGGGCGTCAGGCAGTCGCGGCAAAAGCCGGCAATGGCGTTGGCAGGGATCGACATGACGGCCCGGTGGCGGCGCAATGCCGCGAGCGAGCAAACTACAAGGCGGCGGCCGGGGCTGCAATTCGCCGGGTCGGCTCCATGCGGCGGATCCAGGAACCGCGGCAATAATCCACGTCTTCCGCCTGTTCAGTTGCGATGCGGCGAGGGCGGGTGATATAGCGAGCGGATCATTTCCGCCGTAGCCGGCCTGTTCAACCGGTTCTTGCCAAAGGGTTCTCGCCATGTCCGTCGACATCGCCACCGTCAAGCGGGTCGCTCATCTCGCCCGGATCGCTGTCACCGAGGAGGAAGCCACTTCCTTCCAGGGCGAGATCAATGCGATTCTCGGCTTTGCGGAGCAATTGAACGAGGTCGATGTCGATGGCGTCGAGCCGCTGACCTCTGTCGTCGCGCAGACGATGAAGAAGCGCGTTGATGTCGTCACCGACGGCTTCTATGCCGATCGCGTCGTCGGCAATGCGCCGGTCTCGGACGACGATTTCTTCATGGTGCCCAAGGTCGTCGAGTGATCGCCGGCTTTCGCTGCAGACTTTCCGAAGAGGGCGCGAGCGTCCTCAGCGCGGTGACCCCGCTCACCGTTTCCGCCTCCTGACTTTCGAGATGCCGATGTCTTCGACAGATCTGACCAGCCTGACCATTGCCGAAATCCGCGACGGACTTTCGGCCAAGGCCTTCTCCGCCACGGACCTGACCAAGGCCTATCTCGCCTCGATGGAGGCGGCCCGCGCACTCAACGCCTATATCGTCGAGACGCCGGAGCAGGCGCTCAGCATGGCGGCGGCTTCCGACGAGCGGATCGCCAAGGGCGAGGCGAGGGCGCTGGAAGGCGTGCCGCTCGGCATCAAGGATTTGTTCGCGACCGAGGGCGTCCATACCCAGGCGGCGTCGCACATCCTCGACAAGTTCAAGCCCAGCTATGAATCGACCGTCACGGCCAATCTGTGGAACGACGGCGCGGTCATGCTCGGCAAGCTGAACATGGACGAGTTCGCCATGGGCTCGTCGAACGAGACCTCCTATTACGGCCCGGTCGTCAATCCGTGGCGCAAGGAGGGCTCCAACGCGCCGCTGGTTCCCGGTGGTTCGTCGGGCGGCTCGGCGGCCGCCGTCGCCGCGCGCCTTTGCGCTGGTGCGACCGCGACCGATACGGGCGGTTCGATCCGCCAGCCGGCAGCCTTTACCGGGACGGTCGGCATCAAGCCGACCTATGGCCGCTGCTCGCGCTGGGGCACGGTTGCCTTCGCCTCGTCGCTGGACCAGGCCGGCCCGATCGCCCGCACGGTGCGCGACGCCGCGATCCTGTTGAAGTCGATGGCCTCCGTCGATGCCAAGGACACCACGTCGGTCGACGTTCCGGTCGGCGACTACGAGGGCGCGGTCGGCCAGTCGGTCAAGGGCCTGCGCATCGGCATCCCGCGCGAGTATCGCCTTGACGGCATGTCGGCCGAGATCGAAGCGCTCTGGCAGCAGGGCATCGCCTGGCTGAAGGAAGCCGGCGCCGAGATCGTCGACATCTCGCTGCCGCATACGAAATACGCTCTGCCGGCTTACTACATCGTGGCGCCGGCCGAGGCTTCGTCCAACCTCGCCCGCTATGACGGCGTGCGCTACGGCCTGCGCGTTCCCGGCGAGGACATCGCCGCGATGTACGAGAACACGCGTTCGGCCGGCTTCGGCCATGAAGTGAAGCGCCGCATCCTGATCGGCACCTATGTGCTGTCGGCTGGCTACTACGACGCTTACTACGTCCGCGCGCAGAAGATCCGGACGCTGATCAAGCGCGATTTCGACCTGGCTTTCGCAGCCGGCGTCGATGCCGTGCTGACCCCGGCCACCCCTTCGGCCGCTTTCGGCCTCGAGGAGATGGCGGTGGCTTCGCCGGTCGAGATGTATCTGAACGACGTCTTCACCGTGACGGTGAACATGGCGGGCCTGCCGGGCCTCGCGGTTCCGGCCGGTCTCGACAAGGCCAAGCTGCCGCTCGGCCTGCAGCTGATCGGTCGTCCGTTCGAGGAAGAGACGCTGTTCCGTCTCGGCCAGGTGATCGAAGACGCAGCCGGCAGCTTCACGCCTTCCAAGTGGTGGTGAGATGATCCGCAAGCCGGCTGACTGCACCACCAAGGCGCACATCCGTACCGAGATCGACCGGCTCGACGGCGAGCTGGTCGCGCTTCTGACAGAGCGTTTCGCCTATGTGCAGCGGATGGCGGAGCTGAAGACGTCCCCCGATGAGGCGCTAGTGCCGGAGCGGGTCGATGAAGTCATCGACCGCGTTGCCGCAGCGGCCAAGCAGGGTGGGCTCGATGAAGACCTCACCCGCGATCTCTGGCGGCTCCTGATCGAGTGGAACATCGAGTTCGAGCGGCGCACCATCGCCAGGCGTCTCGGCCAGTAATCCGGATCAGGCCGGCGGACACAAAGTCCGCCGGCCTTTCTTCATCGGTTGTCCAATTGGGCGCGAACCGCGTCCAGGCCCATCCGCGTGATGCGGTAGGGCGCGCCGTTTTGCGACGCGATCATGCGCCGCCGCTTCAGGCGCCGGAACAGGTCGAGCGAGCAATCCGTCAGGATCCAGCCGTCCCTTGTGGTGCAATCCGCCGCGATGATGCGGCCGGAATCATCCTTGCGATGGCGGATGACTCCGCCTTGAGCGAGCGCGTGCAAGACACGCTGCTCGACTTTCGAGACATTCATGATGGGTTTCGTTCAGAAGTCGGGTGATCGAAGCCGCGATTCCGCGGGCCGCGCGCCGAGGGCGCGAGGGCTTCAATCCCTGCCACTTACGGGCAGGGGATCACCGGGACTGCGAAGTAGTCGACATCCAAACTCCTGAGACGATGGCGCTTGTAGATCTATCCGTTGGCGCGGGCAAGCGGCTTTGGCATGCTGGCACGCAGACAGGCGCCGGCGTTGCTTTGCGGCAACGCGGTTGTGCGGGGAGGGATGGAAATGGTTGGACTACCAGTCGGGACGCCGGAGCACTTTCGGGCGACACTCAGCGATGCAAAGCCGCCGTCCGGGTTGGGCGCGCCGCTGGCCGCGCTCTGGCATATCGAAAAGGGCGATTGGGACGCCGCTCATGCGCTGGTGCAGGACGATGACAGCCGGGCGGGCGCCTGGGTCCATGCCCATATCCATCGGATGGAGGGCGATCTCTGGAACGCGCGCTACTGGTATGGCCGGGCGGGGCAGACAACTGCCGAGGGCGATCTCGCTGCCGAACGCGAGGGAATACTGACGGCCTTGCTTCGGGCCTAAAGAAGAGCCCGGCGGATGGCTCCGCCGGGCTCTGGTTCCGCGCCTTTCAGCGTGGAGCCGTTTTGCTTACCAGGAACGCTTCAGCCAGATGGTGGTGGCCCAGGCGTCGCCATCGATCGCGGCGGTGTCGGAGTCGATCTTGTTGTAGGCGGCGTCGACCATCAGATCGAGACCCTTGACCGGCGTGAAGTTGACGGCGGCGCCGACGCGGAAGGCGTCGAATTCGCGATCAGCCCACTTGGGGAAGTCAGCTGTGCCTTCGAACTTGGCATAGCCGGCGCTGAGGGACGACCAGACGCTGTCGGTCCAGACGTGCTTGTACGAAGCAAACGCGCTCCAGCTGTCGCCGGGAATGGTGTCGACGCCGGCGCCGCCGGCCACCGAGCCGGTGGTGTAGCCGGCGACCGAGGTGCCGCCGGTGATGCCGGTGAACGAGTTGCCGTTCTGGGCATAGCTGGCCGAGAGCTGCAGCTTGTCGCCCTTGTTCAGCATATCCAGCGCGAACTCGACGATACCGCCGACAGCGAAGCCGTCCTGCGGGGTGACGACATAGGGATTGCCGGCAACGCCGCCGCCGCTGACGTCAATGGCGTGCTTGAAGTAGGCAGCGGCCACCTTGGTCTTGAAAATTCCGGAAGCGTATGTCACGGCGCCGACGATGTCGGGGATATTGTCCTGGCCGCCGATGATGAGCAGATTGCCCGTATTGTCGTAGAAGCCGGTATTGTTGATGGCGCCGCCACGGTCGCGACCATCTTCCAGCGAGATCGCCAGACCGAAGCCGTTCACGGTGTAGGACAGTTCGATGTGGTCGGTCTTGGTGTCCGACGCGAACATGCCCTTGTCGTTGAAGCCCTGTCCGAAGTCGAACAGCGAGTCGAAGTAACCGGCCTTGACCGGGCCGAACTGCAGCCAGGCGGTGTCGACATACGCGTCCTTCGTGGAGGCGTTGACGTAGTCGGCCAGGGTCTCGCCCGTGCCGGAAGTGTTGCCGGTCTTGGCGCGGTAGTCGATCCAGCCGGTCAGGTTGCCATATTCCGTGATCGACGAGGCGGTCACCTGGATGGAGGCTTCGGTAACGAAGTTGCCCCAGTTGCTTTCCGGATACGCCTTGTTGAACGCGCCGTAGTCGGTGTCGCCGAACGTGGTGATGAACTTTACGTAGCCGCCGACCTTGATGCAGGTGTCGGTGCCGGGCGAGTAGAAGAAGCCCTTGCCGAAGGCGTCGCAGACCTTCACGTAGTCGACCGGCTCGGCGACGGTGAGATCGGCGGCATTGGCGCCGCTTGCAACAATCATCGCGGCCGCAGAGCCGAGAATAAGAGACTTAAACGTCATTTCTGACCTTCCAAAAGAATTGGGAGGGTAAAATGCGCAGCCGCTCTGGCTCCGGCCTGATCCGCAGATCAGTCCGTTGCAACAGCAATGCGCCCCAGACCCCCATTCGAGTTGGCCGCCGCGCATCCATCCGGTGGACACTGCGTACGGTGCCCGCTGCGACCCCTCGCGGCAGGCACCGGCAAACTAGCCAGCTGGACTGGTGCTGCAATGCAAAATCATCGAGTTATGAAGTATAACAGGATTATGAATTTCACTAGTGGCTTAATTGTCTTTAGATATACGATCGTTTGCCGGCTAGTTATAATTATGTATCATAATTGTATCGTGAATCACCCTACTTACTTAATGTAGTCAATTCGGTGATCTGCACTCACTGTCATGGTCAAGCCATTCTTATTTGAATTTCTGAGAATTAACATCATTCTCGACGCTGAGCTATGAGCGCTGATTGTTGAATCGGCCTCGGCACGGCTGGGAATTACGTAGCGGAGCTTGAGTATTTTTCCAGTACGGAATGTCATCCATCGTCCCGATCCGACGCATCGCAATGCAATATGTATTTCAAATTCTGAAATATTAGGAGGATGTTTTTGGCTTACGTAGATGCCTATCCAATTGCCTAAAATAAATCTCAAAAGATTCTTTGCCATCAGACGAAACTTTTTCAAAACTATTGGCGTTATAGGGAGATAAGGGCAGGTTTATTTCAACGAGCGGCAATGGAGGGCTTCATGATCGGAATTCGAATCGCGGCCACATCGGCAGCCTTGCTGATGGGAACCATGCTGATGCCGGCCTACGCCGGCGGACTCGGCGGTGTCGTCAGCGGTGTCACAGGCGCCGTCGGAAGCACGGTCTCGGGCGTTACTGGCGCGGTTGGCGGCGCCGTGGGCGGCGGCCTTGGCAACACCGTATCGAATACCGGCAGCGCCCTTGGCGGGACGGTGTCCGGTGTCGGCACCACAGTCGGTGGCACCGTCAACGGCGTGACAGGCGCCGTTGGAAACACGGTTGGCAGCGTTGGCAGTGCCGTCACCGGTACCAATTCGAGCGGTGCAACGGCCTCGACCTTGCGGAGCGCTCCCAGATCGACGCTGCTCTCCGGCATCGACGCTCGTGTCGATGTTCTCTCGAAGCGCGAACTGGTCCGTCTCTGCCTCGGTGTCGGCGGACAGGCCGGCTGCGGCGGTCAGCGGGACCAGGTGATCAAGCTGGTCGATGCCCGCCTCAAGCTGCTTTCGAAGGATGAGCTGGCCAATGTCTGCGTCAATGTCGGCGCAAGCTGCGGCGGCAAGGCCAGTGCAAGGAATGGCACGCAGGTTACGGCGAACGTCCTGAGCAAGAAGGGCCTCGCCAACGCCAGGGTGAAGTCGAACCTGATCGGCGGCATCAACGCCAAGGCAGCCGTTCTTTCGAAGAAGGACCTGGCCAAGGTTTGCCTGAATGCGGGAGGTGGTTCCGGTTGCGGCAATGGTGACCGTAGCCAGATCCTCGGCCTGCTGGATACGCGGCTTGCGCTGCTCCAGCCGGGCAAGCTGCTCAATCTCTGCCTGAGCGTTGGCGGCTCGTGCGGTAGTGGCACGCGCGGTCCTGGTGGGCCTGGAGGCCCCGGCGGTCCGGGTAATCCTGGCGGACCCGGCAATCCGGGCAACCCCGGCGCCGGCAATCCCGACGGTCCGACCTCGGTCTCCGATAGCAGCCTGAGCGGAGCGGATCGTCAGGCAATGCGCAACAAGTGCCCGACCATCCTCCGCAACCCGCTCTCCTATGACGGCGACCTGGTGCAGCTCTGCAAGATGGCTCGCCGGATCTAGTCGGCCTTCGACACAAACAGAAAAGCCGCCGCATCCTTCGATGCGGCGGCTTTTGCTTTGTCGCTAGGAGATCAGGTCTGCGCCTTGCCGGAAGCCATGCGGGCGATCATCAGCGCGCCCAGGATGATGGCGCCGTAGATGGCCTGGATCCAGAACGAGGGGACCTGCGCCAGCGTCAGCAGGTTCTGCACGACGCCGAGCAGCAGCACGCCGGTCAGCGCGCCGAACATCGTGCCGCGCCCGCCATCGAGCGAAATGCCGCCGATCACCGCCGCCGCGAAGACGGTGAAGATCATGCCATTGCCCTGGTTGGCGCTGATGGCGCCGACATAGCCGGTGATCACCAGCCCGCCGACCGCCGCCAGCATTCCGGCCAGGATGTAAACGCCGGTGGTGATGCGCTCGACCCGGATACCGGCGGCGCGCGCCGCCTCCGGATTGCCGCCGATCGCATAGAGAGCGCGACCGAGCCGATGATAACGCAGCACGATGCCGGCGACGATGAAGGCCAGCGCCGCCAGCCAGACCGCCAGCGGCAGGCCGAGGAAGGTGATGATCATCAGCGCATAGAAGGCGTCCGGCAGGTCGAACAGGGTTCGCCCGCTGGTGGCGCCGACCAGCATGCCGCGCAGGATGATCAGCATGGCGAGCGTCACGATGAAGGCGTTCAGCGTGAAGCGGACGACGAGGATGCCGTTGATCAGGCCGATCAGCGCGCCGACGCCGATGACGATCAGGATGCCGACAAAGGTCGGCAGCTCAATGCCGAAGCCGTTATTGGCGATTGGCAGCACGAGCAGCGCGCCGATCGCCGGCGCGAAGCCGGCCGTCGATTCGAGCGAGAGATCGAACTTGCCGGTGATGATGATCAGCGATTCCGCCAGCACCACCAGCGCCAGGGCGGCGGAGGAGGTGAGGATGGTGTTGACGTTGCCCTGGGTCAGGAAGGCCGGGCTGATGAACGCGCCGATCACGATCAGGATCAGCAGCGCCGGCAGCAGCGCGAGATCATGCAGGCGGATCATCGGCCGGCGTTGCGCGGGTTTGGCGCCGGCCCCGATCGCCGCCGTCGTGGCTGTGGGTTGCGTGTTCATGCGAGCTCGATCCCTTCGATGGAGGCGACGAGCGCGTTGTCGCTCCAGCCTGCCTTGTGTTCCGCGACGACCGATCCGTGCTGCATCACCAGCACCCGGTCACAGGTTCTCAGATCCTCGATCTCGCTGCTGACAACGAGGATGGCCTTGCCCTCCTGCCGCATCCGCTCGATGACCGTCAGGAGCGCTTCCTTCGACTTCACGTCGACGCCGGCGGTCGGATCCATCAGCACCAGGACGGACGGGTTGTTGGCCAGCGCCCGGCCCATCACGACCTTCTGCTGGTTGCCGCCGGAGAGGCCGGAGACCAGCTGGTCGGGTCCCTGGGTGACGATTCCGAGCGAGGAGATCGTCCGGTTGGTCAGTTCCGCCCGGCGTTTCGGCGCGATGAAGCCGATGGGGCCGAGATGGCGGTTCACTGTCATGATCGCGTTGTCGGCGACCGATTGCGACAGCACCAGGCCCTGGTCGTGCCGGCTCTTCGGCACGCAGCCGACGCCGAGCGCGAGCGCTGCCGTGACGTCGCCGGACGGGAGCGGCTTCCGGTCGATGCGGATGGTGCCGCCGGTATAGGGCGAGAGGCCGGCAACCGCTTCGGCGAGGCCTATGCGCCCGCCGCCGGTCGGGCCGGAGAGGCCGACGACCTCGCCGCGACGGATGTTGAAGCTCACATCCTGGAAGTCGTCGCCGGAAACACCGTCGATCTCGAGGGCCACGGCGGCGCCTTCCGGCACCGTCCGGCTGGCGGCGTCCGAGACGCCGAGATGGACGTGCTCGCCGGTCATCGCTTCGATCAGCCGGTCCTTCGGCAGGTCGGCGACGGGGGCGGTGATGATATGGCGCGCGTCGCGCAGCACCGTCACCGCCTGGCAGATCTCGTAGACCTCCTGAAGGTGGTGCGAGATAAACAGGAAGGTGACGCCGGCCGCCTGCAACTCGCGGATGCGGATAAACAGGCGCTTGATCTCGTCGCCGTCCAGTTGCGCCGTCGGCTCGTCGAGGATGATGAAACGGGCGCCATAGGAAAGCGCGCGGGCGATCTCGACCAACTGGCGCGCCTCGATGCGGAGATCGCCGGCACGGGCGTCTTCCGAGACGTTGACGCCCCACTGGTCGAGCACCTCGCGGGCGCGACGGCGCAGCGTCGACCAGCTTATGAAGCCACGCTCGGTCGGGTGGCGGTTGATGAAGAGGTTTTCCGCGACCGTCAGGTCGGGAATGATCGTCGAATGCTGGTAGACGCAGGCGACATGCTTGCGCCAGCCTTCGCGGTCGGAGATGGCGGGGGCCGGAACGCCGGAGAACAGCACCTGGCCGGAATCCGGGGCGCGCAGGCCAGTCAGGATGCCGACCAGCGTCGACTTGCCGGCGCCGTTGCGGCCGACCAGCGCGTGCGACTCGCCGGCGAAAACCTTGATATGCGCCTCGTGCAGCGCGGTTGTCGGGCCATAGCGCTTGGAGACGCCGCGGGCCTCGACGATCGGGATGGTGGTGTCAGGCGGCTGCATGGTGCCCCCGCCCGGGATCGAGAAGAGAAGGAATCTGCATCGGGGTCTCCGGAGTTCGGGAGAGCCTGACCCGCGCCACCGGCGCGGATCAGGCCATATAACACCTCGCGCCAAGCGCTTGATTTCATGTGGAAAGCGCGGGCCTTCCCGAAATCGATCGCTTAGAGCTGGTTGCCCCAGAAGCTCTTGTCGTCGACGTTTTCCTTGGTGACGAGCGGCGCGGAGAGCTGGTCTTCCAGCACGCCGGGACGCACTTCGAGAATGGTGCTGTCGTGGTCGGTCGGGCCGGCCGCGAAGGTCTTTCCGGCCATGGCTTCCTTCAGATACTGGATGCCGTACTTGGCATAGAGATCGGCAGGCTGCGAAACCGTGGCGTCGATCTCACCCTTGCGGATGGCGTCGAATTCCTGCGGGATGCCGTCATTCGAGACGATGACGATATGGCCTTCGGTGCCGGCCGGCTTCAGCAGATTCTTGCGCTTCAGCGTCTGCAGGGTGGGGGCGAGGAACACGCCGCCAGCATGCATGTAGATCGCCTTCAGGTCCGGCTGCGCGTTGAGCAGCGCATCGAGACCGGCGGCGGCGTCTTCACCCGACCAGGCCTTGGTCGGGATCTCGAGCAGCTTCAGGTTCGGATAGTTCTTGGTGATGCACTCGCGGAAACCATTGCCGCGATCGCGTCCGTTGATCGAGGCCTGGTCGCCCATGATCTGGACGACGGGGCCTTCCTTGACGTTGTCGCCGATGAATTTGCAGGCCTTCTCGCCATAGGCGAGGTTGTTGGCGCGCACGACGATCGCCACCGGGCCGGAATCCGGCGCGACGTCGACGGCTACGACCTTGGCGCCGGCCTTCTCGGCGGCCTTCAGCACGGAGCCGGCGGCGGCGGATTCGAACGGCGAGAAGATGATGCCCTTGGCGCCGAGCGACAGGGCGTTCTGCACGCCGGTGATCTGCTTGGCGGTATCGAATTCGGAGTTGAAGGGCTCGAGCAGATCGACGCCCTGCTTCTTCGCTTCCTCGACGATATACTTGTTGTACGAGGTCCAGAACGGCGAGGTCAGCGTCGTCAGATCGACGGCAACCTTCTCGCCTTCGGCCTTGGCCGCACCGGCGCCGAGCATGGTCGCCAGCATTGCCGCGCCCAGAATCGGGGCGGTCTTCTTCAGCATCTTCATGTGGTTTCCTCCCACGGGTTCAGTCACGCAGTCCCGTGCCGCGGAGCGTCCGGTTTTTCCGGTTTGTCGTTTCCGCGGCGACGTCCTCCTCCGACATCGCGCTTTACCTTGGCTGTCGTCCGCCTCAGGCGCGGACCGGAAAATCCTCCGGTGCGCGCGATATCATGGCGTCGCGGCTCGCGGCCAGATGGGCCTTGAGCGCCGAGACAGCCTGTTCGGAATCGCCATCCGCCACGGCCTCGACGATCGCGGAATGCTCCTGCCGCGTCCGTTCGGAGGTGTAGCTCTTCAGCGTGAAATTGCGGATCGTCTGGGTCTGGCGCTGGATGACCCGATGCCAGGCGGCGATCGTGTCATTGGCGCCGAGCTGGACAATCAGCTCGTGGAATTCGCGGTCGAGGCGGATCGCATCGACCAGCGCCTCGTCGCTCTGCTTGTAGACCGCCACCATGTGCGCTTCGAACACCGCGCGGAGCTTGGCGACAAAGGCGGGGGTGGCGCGGCCGGCAGCGATGCCCTTGGCGATGGCGTCGAGCTCGACCAGCATCCGCGCCTCGAAGATTTCGTCGATGGCAGCGGGCGTGAAGCGGCGGACGAGGGAAGCGCGGCGCGCCGTGCCCTCGACCAAGCCGTCGCGCTCCAGCATGGCGATCGCTTCCTTGACCGGCGTCTGGCTGATCAGGAGTTCGCCGGCAAGCTGTTCGGCAAGCAGGCGCTGGCCGGCCGGCAGGCGTCCGGAGACGATCTGGCTCCGCAACTCCTCATAGGCCTGTTCTGCAAGTGTGGCGCGCTTCAGCTTGGGCATGCCGCAACGATAGGCTCGGATTTACTCGGCGCGCAATAAAAAATTTTTTGTTTCTTTTGGACGGACGATGGGCTAGCAGCGTTAAGGAGAGCCGGGACTTTTGAGCAGAGCCAGATCGCCATGCCGAACCCTTCGCGTGACCTTTCTCCTGACCTTGCGCCGCCGCCGACCAGCACCGATGGCCGGTTGCTTCTTCTCTTCGAGGGGGACAACGTGCTGGTCGCGCGGATGCGGATCCGGGCGGGCGAGACCATCCTCGTCGAAGGGATCGACGCGACGCTCGCCGCTGACCTGCCGCTCGGCCACAAGCTGGCACGGCGTGCGATCGCGGCCGGCGAGAAGATCGTGAAGTATGGCGCTCCGATCGGCACGGCGACGGAAGCAATCGCCATCGGCACACCCGTGCACGTCCACAACGTTAGAAGCGACTACACGCCCACCTATCATCTGATGGACGCGGAAAAGCCGGAGGCACGGACATGAGCATGGCCATTGCCACGGGCACCACCACTGCCGTTCCTCAAGGGCTGCAGCTGACTGAAACGATGCGCGGCTGGCTGCGCAGCGACGGGCGCAAGGGTATCCGCAACACGGTCGTCGTCGCCTATCTCGTCGAGTGCGCCCACCACGTGGCGCGCGAGATCGCGATCCCGTTCCGCGAACACGACGTGCATGTCATCGGCTTTCCGGGCTGCTATCCGAACCCCTATGCCGAGACGATGATGGAGCGCCTCTGTACGCATCCGAATGTCGGCGCGGTGCTGCTGATCTCGCTCGGCTGCGAGAGCTTCAACAAATACGCGCTGGAAAAGAAGGTGCGCGACAGCGGCCGGCCTGTGAAGACCATCGTCATCCAGGCAACCGGAGGCACGCGCAAGTCGATGGCCGAGGGCAGGGCCTTCGTCGCCGAACAGCGCGCGCTGCTGGACGAGGCGCCGACTGTGCCGATGCAGCCGAGCGAACTGATCATCGGCACCGTCTGCGGCGGGTCGGACGGCACGTCCGGTATTTCGGGCAACCCCGCCGCCGGCCGCGCCTTCGACCAGTTCGTCGAGGAGGGGGCCGCCTGCATCTTCGAGGAAACCGGCGAGCTGATCGGCTGCGAGCACATCATGGCGGCCCGCGCCGTGACTCCGGAACTAGGCGAAATCCTGGAGGCCTCGGTCGCCAAGGCGGCGCGCTACTACGCGACGCTCGGCTATGGCTCGTTCGCCGCCGGCAATGCCGAGGGTGGGCTGACCACCATCGAGGAGAAGTCGATGGGCGCATATGCCAAATCCGGCGCGTCGCCGATCTCCGGACTGATCAAGCCGGGCGACGTGCCACCGCATGGCGGGCTGTACCTGCTCGACGTCGTGCCCGACGGCGAGGTGCGCTTCGGCTTCCCGAACATCAACGACAATGCCGAAATCGCCGAACTGATCGCCTGCGGCAGCCATGCCGTGCTGTTCGTCACCGGGCGCGGCTCGGTGGTGGGGTCGGCAATCTCGCCTGTGGTGAAGATCTGCGCCAATCCGGAGACGTTTCGCCGGATGGAGGACGACATGGATGTCGATGCCGGCCGCATTATCGAGGGCCGCGCCAGCCTCGACGAAGTCGGCCGCGAGATCCATGATCTTGTCGTCGATCTCGCGCGGGGGAAACGCACGAAATCGGAGGAACTGGCCCATCAGGAATTCGTGCTCGGCTACAAGAGCTTCGAGCCGATCGGCCCGGCCTGCCTGCCGGTCTGACATAGAGAATAGACATCGGGGAGGATGTTTTGACCGATCTGACCGCTAGGCTGGAGGCCTGCTACACCGGCGCCGTGCATGACGTGATGCGCGCCATGGGGCTGCGCGATTTCACGATGCCAGCCGAGATGCGCCCGATCATGCCGGAGCGCGCGCTTGCCGGGCCTGCCTTCACCATCGAGGGCCGTGCCGATCCGGACGCGGACGGCCACGAGACGCTGCTCGCCTGGACCGGCCTGCTCTCCAAGGCGCCGGCCGGTTCGATCTGGGTATCGCAGCCGAACGACCGCATCGTCGCGCATATGGGCGAGCTGTCGGCCGAGACGTTGAAGAACAAGGGCGTGCGCGGGGCAATCGTCGACGGCTTCATCCGCGACACCAATTTCCTGCTCGAAATGGGCTTCCAGACCTGGTGCCGGGGTTTCACGCCGCGTGATATCGTCGGGCACTGGCTGCCGGTGGCGACCGATGTGCCGATCGTCATCGGCGGCATCGACATCCGGCCAGGCGACTATTTCCTCGGCGACCGCGACGGACTGATCCGTATTCCGGCCGAGCATCTTGCCGAAGTCGTCGAGCGGGCCGAGACTGCGATCTCGACGGAAAATCTCGTCCGCAAGGCGATCCTCGCCGGCACCGATCCCCAACAGGCTTATCTGAAGCATGGCAAATTCTGATCTTTCGACTGTCGAGCCGCTGCACCCGATCCTCGTCGAGGGGGTCAAGGCGCGCCAGGCTAGACCGGCCTTCCCCGATATCGGCCCGGCGTCCGCCAAGCCGCTGTTCGAGGAGACGCAGGCGAATGCCAGCGGACAGCCGGAGGTCGCCGGCACGGAGGAAATCACCGTCGCGGGGGCCGAGGGACCGCTGGCGGCGAAGCTCTACCGGCCTGAGATTGGCACGGAGAAGCCGCCGCTCATCGTCTATCTGCATGGCGGCGGTTTCGTTCTCGGCAGCTTCAACACGCATGACCGCAACGCGCGCCGCCTCGTCAACGAGACCGGCGCGCTGGTTGTCTCGGTGAACTACCGGCTGGCGCCGGAAGCGCCATTCCCGGCGGGAGCGAACGATGCCTTTGCCGCCTTGCTCGACCTCGTGAAGCGGGCGCCGTCGCTCGGCGTCGATCCGGATCGCATCTTCATCGCCGGCGACAGTGCCGGGGCGACGCTGGCGATCGCCGCCATCCTTTCCGGTCGCGACGGCCGTGGGCCCGAACTGGCCGGCCTGATCGCCTTCTATCCCGTCACGGACATGACGGCGATCGGGGCGGGCGTCTCTTATGAGGCGTTTGGCGATGGCTCCGTTGGCCTGTCCGAGGCCGACATGATCTGGTTCCGTAATCTCTATGCGCCCGATCCGGCCGACTGGAACGATCCGCGTTGCTCGCCGCTGACAGCGGAGCTTGCTGATCTCGCCGGATTCCCGCCGACGCTGGTCATCACGGCTGCCTATGATGTGCTGGCCGAGGATGGCGCGCTGTTCGCCGCGCGGCTGAAGTCGGCCGGCGTGGAGACGAGCTATCTGCATGTCGAAGGCGTCAATCACGGCTTCATCGGAGCGCCCAACCCGCCGCCGGCGACACTCGCCACCTATGAGGCGGTCGCCGACTGGATGAAGTCGCTGGGGTGATTTCGCATGTCGCAGTGCTTGCTCACCTCTCCCTGAGGGAGAGGTCGGAGCGAAGCTCCGGGTGAGGGGTTAGGGAACCATCCGGGTGAGGCCGTAAACCCTCACCCGCCGCACCGCGTGCGTCGACCTCTCCCTCAGGGAGAGGTGAAGGAAGGGCGCGCACCCGGTCCCTAAAACCGCCGCGCCATCGTCAGGCCGCCGGGTGGCAATTCGTCCGAGTTGACCGGGGCGAAGCCGAGCTTCTCGTAGAAGGCTATAGCCGAGTGATTATGGGGGCTTACGTCGAGATGCATGCCGGGCGAACCGGCGTCGGATAGCGCCTGCATAAGGTGCTCGAAGCCGCGCCTGCCCCAGCCGAGGCCGCGCGCCTCGGGCAGGAAATCGACATGCCCGTGTGACGGATAGGGGTGAAGCGCCGGAGGGTAGAGGTAGGGCGGCCGGTGGATCAGCCGACGGACCCAGTCGCTGCCGGTCCAGTGGCTTTCGTCGTCGCCCGGGTTTTTCACGCGGGTGCGAATCTTCGCCAGCCAGTCGCGTTCCATACGGCGATAAAAATCCGGCGTGTCGAGTGCACCCATGACATAGCCGGCGACGCCGTTCGGCCCCTCCAGCACGAAGGCGAATTTCGGCTCCAGAACCAGATAGGGCCCAATGAACATGTGGCCGAGCGCGTCAGGATCGTCTTCGTGCGCGCTGGCGTCCTGGCCGGCATTGCCGGTCCGCAGGCAGACCCGGTACACGGCCGGCATGTCGGCGAGGTCAGCTTGGCGAAGGCGAAAGTCCTGGCGGGTCAGGGCGGACATTGCGGCTCCGGTCGCGGAAACAAAAACGGCCGGGAAATGTCTCCCCGGCCGTCATGACGATGGCGATGGATCAGGCCAGCGTTCGTCCGCCATTCACGGCAAAGGTCTGGCCGGTGATGAAATCGGCGGCCGGCGAGGCGAGGAAGGTGACGATGCCGGCAATATCCTCCGGCACGCCCTGATGGCCGAGTGGCACGAGACGTCGGTATTCTTCCAACTCATCCATTGTCGTATCGGCATGGCGCTCGACGGGGATGAAACCCGGCGCCACCAGATTGACGGTGATGCCGTCCGGCCCCAGTTCGCGCGCCCAGGAACGCGTTAGTCCGACCATCGCCGCCTTCGCCGCGACGTAGTGGCCGAAGATCGGATTGCCCATGTCGACCACTTCCGAGCCGATATTGATGACGCGGCCGGCACGGCGGGAGCGCCAGTCGGGAAGGGCCGCCTGAAGCAGGAGGAGGGGCGCTTTGACGAAGAAGCGGAGCTGGTCGAGATGATCGTCCCAGGTCTGCTCCTCGATCGGGATCAGCGGTTGCGGACCCGTGGCGTTGTTGACGATGGCGTCGACGGGGCCAATCTGGCGGTCAATCTCGGCGATGCCGTGCCGAACACTGGCCTTGTCGGTTACATCGAACTTGAAGGCGGACGCGCTGCCGCCGGCGCTGGTAATGGCGTCGACAACACTGCCGGCGCCGATATCGTCATGTGCGAAATTGACGGCGACCGTCCAGCCGGCGGCGCCCAGTCCCCTTGCGATCGCAGCACCAAGCCCGCGCGACGCGCCCGTGACGAGTATTACTCCCACAATCATCCTCCCGAAATGACGCCCGTCTCTGGGATTCGATGCGGGCTAGCCCGATCGAAGCACAGGCCGTCGGCATTGTCTTCCCACTTCTGGGGGAGGCGGCACGATTGCCGGCTAAGTTTAGCCGGCTCTCAGGTCGGCAAGGACTCGGTCGCCTCGAAAATGATGCCCTCTACCAGGTTGCGGCCAGCGGCCTTGGCGACATAGAGCTGTTTGTCGGCCGCCTTGATCCAGGCTTCCGGCTGGCTGCCGGGCAGGCAGGGCGCGGTGGCGACGCCGAGGCTGACGGAGACGAAAGGCGACGCCTCCGAGCCGGAATGCGGGATGCCGAGCGCCTGGACGCGGTCGCGGATGCCGAGCGCGATTTCCATCGCCTCGAGATGATCGATCTCGGGCAGGACGCAGGCGAACTCCTCGCCGCCATAGCGGATGGTCACGTCGCTGGCGTGGTGCACGGCGCGGTTGAGCGCCGCCGCCACCATGGTCAGGCAGCGGTCGCCGGCCGTGTGGCCATAGAGATCGTTGAACTTCTTGAAGAAGTCGATGTCGAGGATGATGACCGAGAGTTGGCCGCCGGTGCGCGACAGGCGTGCCGTCTCCTGGTTCAGGGACTTCTCCAGCCGGCGGCGGTTGCCCAGGCCGGTGAGCGCATCGGTGACGGCCATCTCGGCCAGTTCGTCGCGCATCCGCTTCATGTCGAGGTGGTTGCGCACGCGGGCCCGCACGACGATCGGCAGGATGGGCTTGGTGATGTAATCGATGGCGCCGAGCATAAGCCCCTTCACCTCGGCTTCCTGGTCGCCGAGCGCGGTGGTGAAGATGACCGGCACGTCGGCAATCAGTGGATCTGCCTTGATCGCGGCGCAGACCTCATAGCCGTCGATACCCGGCATCAGCACGTCGAGCAGGATCAGGTCCGGCAGCGTCGTGCGTGCAATCTCGAGAGCTTCGGTACCGGAGGTGGCGAAGTAGATATCGTGATCCTCCTCAAGCACCGCGCTCAGGATCTCGATATTGCTGACTTCGTCATCGACGATGAGGATCGATGGACGCTTGTTCAATTCTCTAATTCCCTGATCTCGACGAAGTGCTCCTGGATGGCGTCCAGGTTCGCAAGGGCATTGCTGAAGTCCAGCCGGCTGATCGGGTCGCGGATCTCGGCCAGATGGCTCGCTTCCGGTGTGCCCTTGAGCGTGGCTTCGAGCGTTTCGAATGTTTTGCGGGCGCGCATGCTCCGTTTCGTCAGTTGCTGGCGAAGCTCGTCGAGAAGGCGCGCAGCTTCGCTGCGGGCCGACGCGTCGAGGCTTGCCGCCGGTGCAATGGCGGGGGTGTCCTCGGCCGGCAGCAGCGTGCGAGCCGCGGCTAGGGCCGGCCGAAGGGCTAAATCGAGACGGTCGACAAGTTCGTCGATGTTCGCCAACTCGCGATGTGCCAGCGCGTCTTCCAGTTGCCTTGATGCTTCGGCCACCTTGCGCAATTCCAGCGAGCCGGAAACGCCCTTCAGCGAATGCGCCAATCGCCTTGCGTCGTCGACCGCGCCCGCGTCTATCTCGGATCGCAGCGTGGCGATCACGCCGCGATAGTTGGTGGCGAACGTAACGATCAGCTTGCGTAGAAGCGCCTTCTTGCCGTTGACGCGAACGAGCGCCGTCTCCAGGTCGAAGGGCAACAGTTCCGCCGGCAGGTCGATCACCGCAATGGCAACCGGCGCCACCGGTGCAGCCGAAGCCTCTGCAGCGACTGGCGATGCCGCTTCTTCCGATCTGCGCGGCTTCACCCAGCGATCCAGCGTCCGCATCAGAAGTTCCGGATCGACCGGCTTGGCGACGTGGTCGTTCATGCCGGCCTGAAGGCAGTTCTGGCGCTCCTGCTCATAGGCGTGCGCCGTCATGGCGATGATCGGGAGCCTGTCGGCTGCGATCGTCAGGCGGATGCGCTTCGTCGCCTCGATGCCGTCCATCTCCGGCATCTGCACGTCCATCAGCACGGCGTCATAGGTTTGGCTGGAATCGAGCACCATTTCGCAGGCGATGCGGCCATTCTCGGCCAGTTCGACGATCAGGCCGCCATCGCTGAGGATCTCGAAGGCGACCTCGCGATTGATCTCGTTGTCTTCGACGAGAAGGATGCGTGAGCCCCGCAATTCCGGCGCGACCATGGGAACGGCCTGAACCGCCGCGACATCGGCGCGTGCCTGTCCTGCCGCCCGGCCGACGAGTTGCGTTACCTCGGCCAGGAGGATCGCGGTATCGACCGGCTTGACGAGGAAGGCCGAGATGCCCGCCTCGCTGGCGCTGTCCATGGCCTCTTCGCGCGCATAGGCGCTGACCATCATGATGGTCGGCAGGCTGGTCAGCGTCTCGCTGTTGCGCATCGCTTCGACCGACTCGATGCCGTCCATGCCGGGCATCTTCCAGTCGATCAGCATCAGATCATAGGTGACGCCGCGCGCCTGCGCATCTTCGAGCAGCGCGATTGCCTCTGTGCCGGAGGCGACGAGATCGGCCTGCACCGACCAGCTTTCGAAAACCGAATGCAGGATCTCGCGCGACGCGGGATTGTCGTCGGCAATCAGCACACGGATCCCCCGCAGCTTCTCGACATCGGCCGCCTCGGCCAGCATCAGCGCGTCGCCTTCTTCCATCCGCACGGTGAAGATGAACGTGCTGCCGGCGCCGGCAGCGCTCTCGACGCGGATCGTGCCACCCATCAGCTCGACCAACTGCTTGCTGATCGCAAGGCCGAGGCCAGTGCCGCCGAACTTGCGGGTCATGGAGTTGTCGGCCTGGCTGAACGAGCGGAACAGCATCTGCTGCTGCTCGGGCGTCATGCCGATGCCGGTATCGCGGATAGACACCTCCAGGGTGAGCTTCTTGTCGATCTTCTCCTGCGTGCGGATCGTCAGGATCACGCCGCCCCGGTCCGTGAATTTCACCGCATTGGAGACGAGATTGAGGATGATCTGGTTCAGCCGCAGCGCGTCGCCGAGCAGGGTCGTCGGCACGTTGTCATCGATGTTGATGCGGACGTCGACGCCCTTTTCGGCCGCCTTGACGGCCGAGATGGCCGTCGCGTTCTCGATGGTCTCGCGGATCTTGAAGTGCGTGTTCTCGAGCGAGAGCATGCCGGCTTCGACTTTCGAGAAGTCGAGAATGTCATTGATTAGCGTCAGCAGCGCCGTGCTGGCCGCCTTGATCTTGCTGACATAATCCGCCTGCTTCGGCAGCAGCCCGGTACGCAGCGCCAGATGGCTGAAGCCGAGTATGGCATTCATCGGCGTGCGGATCTCGTGGCTCATATTAGCCAGGAACAGGCTCTTGGCGATGTTCGCGGCATTGGCCTCGCGCGTGCGGTCGGCGACCTTCTGCTCCAGCGTCTCATTGGCGAGCACGATCTCGTCGCTCATCGTCTTGATGCGGCGGAAACTCGCGGCGAGCGTCTGGCTGAGCCAGACCAGCACGATGGTCTGGAACGCCACGATCGAGGCGTGCAGATAGACGCGGGGCAAATCGGCGCCAAGCGGGAACACGGCGTAGGGGAAGACGAAATTGAGCATCAGGTGATGCGCGGCGACCGCGACGGCGGCGACGACGACGGGCCGCCAATCGCACCAGCCGATGACGAGGGCCAACGTGGCGAAGAAGTACATGTGCATGTCCATCTGCCACGGATGGCCCGCGAACATGTAGACCAGCAGCGCCGGCTGCCCCATCAGCGCGACGGCCGAAACATAGCGCGTCACCGGCGCCGGGCCGCGCAGCGTCCAGGACACCTGCATCGCCAGGGCCAGCAGAATCGCCAGCAGAGTCGGCGCGACGATGCCACGATCGATCCACCACGCGACCAGCGCGATGAACGGCACATGGATCCAGGTCAGGACGACCAGAAAAAGTCCGAAATTGCGTCGCAGCCTGCCGAGTTCGCCCATGGGGGAATTCCTTGAAAATAATTCTGGGCGCGGCGCTCAGACGGAGAAGCAACCGCGCAGCTTGACGGCGTCGAGCACGAGCCACGCGCCAGAGCGATAGAGAGCGGAGATGAAGTCCGGATTGTCCGATTGGGCGATGATCACGTTGGTCAGCCCTCCGCTCGCGACGATGCTGCCGCCGGAGCGTGCCACGATCTCGGCCGTCTCCGAAGCGTTCAGCCAGAGCGGCGCCACGACGGCGACTTCCTCCGCTCCGGCATCCGCCGTCATGGAGCCGACGAAGATCGCCACGACACTGACGATTAAAAGCAGGCCGGCCGGAACAATGTCCCGCCAACTCCCACGTTCGACCGATGGATCGATTGCATTGTCCGGAATCGAATGCCCCCGCGATTGCCCCACCGCGAAGAAGGCATAAAGCCCGGTTCAACGGGCGTTATCAAGCGCGTAAACGGTCGCGCCGGGCTGTACGGCCCAATATTTGGTCGCCTCGAGATGGCAGGACCGTCGAGAGCCGCGTCAATCATGGATTCTGTTCGGGATTCAAATCTGAAACCCGGGTGATTTATCGATGTGTCCGGTTGGCGTCCGTCCGTTCCACGCCTGGGACAGGGCCGTATCAGTCCAGGTGGAATACCTCTTCCATAATCGACCACCACTCGCCGGGCTTGGCCGAGGCGAGGGGATTCTGGCAGGGACTGGTCTGGCCGAGCCAGGCCTTTATCGCCGGCTCGGTGTCGAGACGGGCAGCATCGGCCGGCCAATCGGCGCCGTGATATTCCCAATAGCCGAACAGCAGGTTCTCCGGCTCGCGCAGATAGATCGAATAGTTCTTCACGCCGCAGGCCGAGAGCAGCGCATTGACCTCGGCCGAGCCGGTCGCATGCAGGCGCTTGTATTCCGCGACCGCCTCCGGCTTGACGCCGATCACCATGCCCATGCGCTGCATTTTCAAATCCTGCGTTTGGTGGGTTCCAACCTCTGCCGTCATCCCCGCGAAGGCGGGGATCCATTCAGCAGGAGGCTTGAGTGAAAGCTCCCGGAAACCCTGCTGAATGGGTCCCGGGTCTCCGCTGCGCTCCGCCCGGGATGACGGCGAGGGCGCGGAGAAAGGCAGCCAACGCGTTACCAAAGTCCGCTCCCAAGAACCGCAAGGGTGTCCGAACCCTCCCTCAAAGGGAGGGTTCGGGAAGGAGCTACCCCTTCACGGCGCCCACGGCGATGCCGTTGACGATCTGGCGCTGGAAGATAACGTAGAGGATGACGATCGGGGCAGCGGCAAGGCAAATGCCCGCCGCCAACAGCGGCACGTTGGTGGTGTACTCGCCCCGCAGCGCGGCGATGCCGACCATCAGCGTTCGCTGGTCCTGCAGCACGAGCAGCGAGATCAGCACGTCGTTCCAGCAATAGAGCGTGTTGAGAATGCCGAGTGTCACCAGCGCCGGCTTCCCCATTGGCAGCATGATGTGCCACCAGACCTTGAGCAGGTTGGCGCCGTCGATCTGCGCCGCCTCGAACAATTCGCGCGGCAGCCGGGCATAGAAGGCGGTCATCAGATAGACGCTGAACGGCAGGAAAAATGCTGTGTAGGCAATGATCAGGCCGGGTCGGCTGTCGATCAGGTTGAGGCCGATCATCGTGCGGTAGAAGGGCACCAGCACGACCTGCACCGGGATCATCAGCGATACCAGGATGGTGATGAAGATGATCTTGCGGCCGCGGAAGCGCAGGATGGCGAGCGCGAAACCCGCCATCGAGGCGACGACCAGCAGCACCAGCACCGCGCCGACCGTGACGACGACCGAATTGTAAAAGTACTCGGAGAGCCGAGACTGGTTCCAGGCTTGCGAAAAATTGGCGAAGGTCGGATCGGTGGTGATGCCGAACCGGTCGAGCACATAGCCCTTTCGCGTTTTCAGCGCCGCGTTGATGGCGAAGAAGACAGGGTAGATCGCGGAGAGGGCGAGCAGCGCCATCGGGATCGAGAGGATCCGCAGGATGCGCTTTTCGCGGGTTTGAACTTCTGCCATGACGCCCTCAGATGTCGGCGTTGCGGGACATGATGCGGATCTGGATCGCGGCCAGGCCCGCCATCATCAGGAACAGCACCATCGAGATCGCGCTTGCATAGCCGGGGCGGTTCATCTTGCCCTGCTCAAGCCAGATGAGAAATTCCGGCAGGATGGTCGAGGTGCCGGGGCCGCCGGCGGTCAGCACGTAGATCAGCCCGAACATCGAGGTCAGCATGCCGATCGTCGTGACGACGGCGGCGAATTCGATGATCGGCCGGATCGACGGGATGACGATGTGCCACCACATCTGCAGCAGCTTCGCGCCGTCGAGCTTGGCGGCTTCCAGCATTTCGGACGAGACGGTCGAGAGGCCGGCGATGAAGATCAGCAGGCTCATGCCGAAGGTCGACCAGAGTTGCACGGCGATCAGGCTGAACAGCGCGGTGGATGAATTTCCGAGCCAATCGACGGCGGAAAAGCCCATCGCCTTCAGGAACAGGTTGAACGAGCCGTCATAGCGCAGCAGCACGTTGAAGATGGCGCCGACGATCACGGAGGAGAGCACGGCCGGGAAAAAGTAGACGGCGCGGAAAATCTTGCCGCCCGGCACGCCCTGATGGATCAGGATGGCCAGTACCAGCGGAAGTCCGATCCAGATCGGCAGCGTCGCCAGCAGGATCAGCATGTTGACCAGGCTGTCGAGGAAGACAGGGTCATGCGCGATGCCGATGTAATTATCGAACCCGACAAAGCGCGGCTGCGACATGCCGTCATAATCGGTGAAGGAATAGCCGAGGCCCCAGATAAGCGGGATGATGCGGAACACCACCACCAAAGCCAGCGCCGGCAGCACAAACAGATAGGCGAGGCGCTCGGCATTATGGCCGCCGGACTTTCGGCGCGGCGTGGCGGCGCTCTTGCTGTCCTTGGCGATCACGGTTTCGGTCATTCGAGGGCCTCTGGTCATCAAAAAGGGAGAGGCTCCGGGCGATCGTCTGCTGCCGTCCGGAACGTCGTTTGGCTCGCCGGGACAACCAGGCTCCGTCATCCCCGCGAAGGCGGGGATCCATGCAGCCGCAATCCCGGAGGCCGGGGCTGCATGGATCCCGGGGCAAGCCCGGGATGACGGCGCAGTGGCGCGCAGGCGGAGCGATATCAGAAGCGTGACTACTTCTTCTTTGCCTGGGCCTGGACTTCGTCGAGGCGGGCGACGGCCTTGTCGACGGTGGTCTCGCCGGTGAAGAGCATCTGGCTCTGGCGATGCCATTCCTCGGTCTCTGCCGTGGACGTGTTGTTGTGCAGCAGCGGCGCACCGTCCGAGAGCGAACCCAGAACGACCTTGGCCGAGGGGCTTTCGACCTTCGACGTGTCGACGGCCGTATCCGAGGGAACCGCGCCGGCGGACTCGAAGAATACCTGCATGGCAGGCGTCGCGGCGAAGCTCTTGGCGAGTTCGGCAGCGAGGTCCTGATTCGGCGAGAACTTGGTCACGGCATAGCCGATGCCGCCGGCGAGCGGCATGCGCAGCTTGCCGTCACCGCCCGAAACCGGCGGCAGGACATAGACGCCGACATTCTGCGGCTCAAGGAACTCGTCGAATTCCTTCCAGTGCGCCACGTCCGAAAGCAGGCCGATCGTGTTGGCGTTCTCGGAGCGTTCGAAGCTCTGGTATTCGTCCATGAACTTGGCGGTCGAATTGGCGCCTTCCGCATACCAGCCGTCCTTCTGGGTATCGACCCACTTCTGGACGATTGCCTTGATCTCCGGGCTCGACCATTTCAGGTCGCCGGTGGTCCAGGCAGCCTGCTGCTCTGCTGTCAGCGCGTTGGCGGCGGCGGCCGAGTAGAAGAAGTCGGCGCCATAGCCTTCCTTGTTGCCGAGCGCGAAGCAGGTCGTGCCGGCAGCCTTCAGCTTGGCGCAGATCGCGTCCAGTTCGGCCCAGGTCTTGGGCGTCACTTCCGGATCGAGGCCAGCCTTCTTGTAGAGTTCCTTGTTGTAATAGACGGCAAGGCCCTGGATCGAGATCGGCACGGCATAGACGCTGCCATCGGCGCCGGCGAATTCATCCCAGCCGGCGACGCGCGCCTTGAGGTCGGCGACCTTGTCGTCGAGCTTGGAGAATGCCGGGATGCGTTCCTTCGCCTGCGAACCGCCATGCACCAGCACGACATCCGGTCCCTGGCTGGCGGCGATCGCCGTGCCGAGCAGGGTGTAATACTGGTCATGCGGCTGCATGACGAACTTCACCGTGACGCCCGGATGTGCGGCCTCGAAATCGGCCTTCACCTTGTCGTAATAGGGCGTCGTCGTCGGATCGCCCGACTTCCAGTCCCAGACGGTCAAGGTGGTATCGGCCTTGGCGGATGCCGCCACGCCGAGCGTCATGACAAGCGCGGTGGCGAGCATCGTGCCGGCGCGCAGAATCCTGTTCGTCGTCTTCATCTCTTGTCTCCTCCCTCGCAGATCTCTCCCCACCCACGGCCGGCGAGCGCGACCGTGGGTCCCTCAAAACTCAGTGCGGCAGGCGCGTATTGATCGGGCCGGCCGGCAAATCCTCATTTGCCACGACATTCGGTACGGCCCAGTCGTTGCGCGCGCTCTCCGAAAGCACCAGCCCGTGGCCGGCGCGGTCATGCGCGTGGATCCAGCCGTCGCGGATCTCGAAAGGCTGTTCGACCAGATGGTCGAAATTCTGGAACGAGTATTCGAGCCATTCGACCTCGGGCAGGGCGATTGCCATGTTGACGCCGATCTCGAGGAACGAGTTGCCGAGGCTGACCGGAATGCCATGCTCGGCGGCCAGCCAACCGATGCGCATCACTTCCGAGACGAAGCCGTGCACGTTGATCATGTCGGTACCGCGCGCCTCGATGAGCTGGCGCTTGCCATGGGCGTCGAAATATTCGCCCGAATTGACCAGCGTGAACGGGCAGCCGGCCCGGATCATCTTCAGGCCTTCGAAATCGTAACGCAGGCAAGGATCCTCGATCCAGAGGATGTCGAAGCCGGCATCCTTGATCTTGTTCATGTTGCGGACGGTCTGCTGCGGCGACCAGCCCTCATTGGCGTCGATCATGATCGCTTCCGGCTTGCCCACCGTCTTCACCAGCAGGTCGAGCCGGTGCAGGTCGCGCTCGATGTCCGGGTGGCCGACCTTGATCTTGAAGGATTTGTAGCCGACCGACGTCGCGTGATCGAACAGGGCGCAGAAGTCCTCGTCGGAGAGGTGGAAGTCGAGGCCGCTGGCATAGGCTTTCACGCGGCTCTTGGTGCCGCCGAGCAGCTTCCAGAGCGGCATCTTCAGGTCCTTGGCGGTCAGGTCCCAGAGCGCCTGATCGATGCCCTCGCCGAAGGGGAGTGACGCGCCACGGATGTTGCCACCGCGCGGGCGACGGACCTTGTGCACCAGCGCCGCCGGCTCCTGGCCTTCCAGCCCGGGCCAGATCTCGGCGCGGAAAATGCGCTCGATCTCGGCCTGCGACGGCAGCGGATTGAACAGCGAGGCGACGAAGCCGAGGCCGACCAGGCCATTATCGGCGATCAGTTCCACCGTCGCCACATGCGCATGCGCGATGCGGACCTGGCTATCGCCGATGACCCGGTCGCGGGCGAACTGAAAACGGACAATTCGGAAATCCACGATGCGCATGCTATGAGTCGCCTAATCGATCAAAAGTGAGTGTTGATATGTCACGTAAGCAATCTGATAGATCAGATCAGATGACGCCGCAAGACGCCGGGGCCCAGGATGTGCTGGCCGAGCGCGACGCCGACAGCACCACCGTATCGTTGAGCGAACTGGCCTATGAGCGCATCCTCGACCGGCTGTTCGGTCGCGAACTGCCGGCCGGGGCCTTCCTGTCGCAGAGCGAATTGGTAAAATTGATCGGTGTGCCGGTGGCGCCGCTACGCGATGCGCTGCGCGTGTTGCAGACGGAGGGATTGCTGACGATCCATCCACGCTCGGGCATCCGCTTCATGAAGGCGGATTTCGAATTCGCGCGGAACACCTATCAATTCCGCGCCATTCTGGAGCGGCCGGCTGTACGGGTGTTTGCCGAGACGGCGTCGTTTGAACTGCTCGACGGTCTGATCGAACGGCACAATCGAGCCATCGCAGCGCTGGAAAGCACCGGCTTCACCCCGGTCATCGCGCCGGAAATGGTCGCCATCGACGCGGCGCTGCATTTCGAGATCATCAGCGCGCTTGGCAATGTGCTGGTCGATTCGACCTATCGCCGCGTCCACAATTATCTGCAGCTGATCCGGCTCGACCGCACGCTGACGACGCGGATCGTGCTGCGCACGCTGCACGAGCACTTGGTCCTGCTGGAGGCCTGCAAGGCCCGCGACGCGGACGCCGCCGAAGTCGCGCTGCAGACGCATTTTTCCAACGCGCTGCAGCGGACCCTTGGGATTTTTTGAGGTCTCAGCTGGCCTTCGTCACCCAACCAAGCACGTTCTTCCAAAGGCGGGCATAGCCCGGCCATTCGACAAAACTGTTGGGCAGCCAATGCGGGCCGATGTCGGACGTCCAGGCGACGCTGCGGCCTTCGCCGTATTCGCCGGCAACCAGCAACGGATGGCCGCCCTCCGAATCGGGTAGGCGAGCCAGGAGCTCGACATCCGGACGGTCGCGCAGCTTCACCTCGTTGGCGCCGAGGAGGAGGGGCCATTCGCCCTCAAGACCGGCCAGCAGCGGATGCGCCCGATTTCCGACGATCTCGGCGCGGAACCCTTCCGGTACCTCGATGCGGTCGTCATGCGGCAGGCAGGTGACGGGCAGCGCGTCTTCGACCGCCGTACGGGCCCAACGGCCGCGCCCGTCAATGCCCTGGAAGGTCAGGTAGCCGCCGATCATGATCAGGCCGCCGCCCTGGCGTGTCCATTCGCGCAGCAGCTTGACCCGGTTCGGCATCGGCTTGCCATGCAGCCAGACGTCGGGGTGCAGCAGGATCGAGTTGGAGCCGATATCGGACAGGATGATGGCGTCATAGGCATTGAGGCCCTCCATCGTGAGGGGCAGTTCGGTCGGTACCTGATGCGCCTGCATGTAGGTCAGTTCGAATTCGCTGCCGGCCAGCGCCTTGACCAGCGGCTCGGCGCCGAGATGGAAAGTGACGCTGCCGAACTGGTCGAATCCCTTGTAGTGCGTGGCGCTCGACATCCAGCTTTCGCCGACGAGCAGCACCTTCTTCGCAGTCATACTTCGCTCCCTGGAGTGCCGCTCTCAACGATTGGGCGGCTTGACGGAATTGCGGATAATCAGTTCGACCGGCAGGAGTTCGGTTGCCGGCAGCAGAGCTTCGCCGTTGATGAGGGCGAGCACAATCTGCACGGCGCGCCGGCCCATCGCATTCACAGGCTGGCGGATGGCCGTGAGCGGCGGATCGAACAATTCGAGCGGGCCGACATCGTCGAAGGCGATCACCGAGATATCGACGCCGACCTTCACGCCGCGTTGCTTGAACACGGAGAGGACACCCAGGGCAATTTCGTCGCTGGCGGCGAAGAGGGCCGTCGGCACGGGATCGAGGGCGAGAAGTTGTTCTGCCGCGATCCGACCATGAGCGGACGAATAGGGGCCGTGCAACTCGGCGGCGATGGCAATGGTCTGGCCCGATTCGGCGATGGCACGACGAAAGCCCCGTAACCGGCTGCGGCTGCTCGAAAGACCCTGCGGGCCGCCGACATAGGCGAGCGACCGATGTCCCTGTTCGATCAGGAGGGCGGTCGCGAGCCGGCCGCCCTGTTCGCTGTCGGCCATGATGGTGGGCGCCGTCGTGCCGTCAATGTCGTCGTCGACGAGGACGACTGTCTTGGCGCCCAGCAAGGCGCGCGCAAGCGCCGGATCGTCGCCATTGTTGGTGACGAAAAGCAGTCCGTCGACGTGTTGGCGCGACAGTCGGCCGAGATAGTCGAGCTCCCGATCCGTCCGGCTCAGGGTAGGGCAAAGCAGGAGGCCGAGCCCGTATTCGGCGGCCGCCTGTTCGACCGCGGCGGCGAGATGCGCGAAGTAGGGGTTTGCAATATCCGGCACGACCAGCCCGATCGTTTCGGAGCGGCCAAGGCTGAGGCTGCGCGCATGCGGATTGGGCCTGTAGTTCAGGGCGGCGATCGCCGCATCGATACGATCCGTCGTGGATTGCGGCAGCTTGATCGAATGGTTCAAGTAGCGCGATACGGCCGCCACCGAGAGCCCGCACGCTTCTGCTACATCCTTCAATGTAGCATTCTTTCGCGCGGGGATGCCCCGATTGTCCTCCATCAACCCTCCTAGGCGGCGACGGAAGAACCTGAATCCAGGATCGTCAAGTCACCTGACGACACCATGGGATATATTCGGCCTGCAAAGCAATCCCGTTGCCGACCGGAGGTTGCATCGGGTGGATGGCTTTTGCACTTCGCGTGATGCGGAGGCCATATGCTTCTCTGAGATGAATCTGGGTAGCGAGAATTGCGTCAGAGATTGTTGATAGTCTCGCATTTTTACTAAGGACCCCTTGATGAATGTTGTCGATCGCTTCCGCCCGGATTCCGCTATTGGTCTGCGTTGTCAGGCGCTGCTCTCCGAGATCGCACCGGGACTGAATGCCGATGTAAGGGCGGAGCTTGCCGCGATTGGTGATTCGCGCGACGGCCTCGTCATCCCGGCCAGCGTCGCGGCGAATTGGATCGTCCGGTATGGGCTGGCCGATGTTCACGAGCTGATGCTCCAACTGGTTCCGTTCGCGCGCGGCGTGGCGCGGCCGCCGATCTCCCATTTCACGATCGGCGCCGTCGCGCTCGAACGCGAAACGGGCGACCTGATCCTGGGCGGCAATGTCGAGTTCCCCGGCGCCAATCTGGGCGAGGCGATCCATGGCGAGCAGTTCCTGTCCGCCCGCGCCTTTTCGCGCGGTGCCTCGATCGCGACGATCGCGCTGGAAGCGGCCCCTCCCTGCGGCCATTGCCGTCAGTTCCTGTCCGAGTTCAAGGGCGGGCTGGATCTCGACATCATCACGATGCAGGGCCATCGGATCGGGCTGCGCGATCTGCTGCCCTGGGCCTTTTCGCCGGCGGATCTGGGCGAAGCCGGCGTAACGCCGGTCGGGCAGGGCGGTGTGCGGCAGCAACTGGCAGTCGTTCGGTCGCAAATTGCTGATACGCCGGCGCTGGAGGCCGCTCTGCTGGCCGCGGGGCGGCTGGCTTATGTGCCCTACAGCCGCGCGCCTTCGGCGGTGGCGCTTCGATCTGTGGATGGCGAAGTGATCACTGGCGCTGCGTTGGAAAACGCCGCCTTCAATCCGAGCCTCGGACCGTTGCAGGTAGCGCTGGTCAACTGGATCGCTGCTGGCCGCGCCTATGAGGAGATCGAGCTGGCCGTTCTGGGCGGGGTCGAAAACGGCGCGGTCGATTATTCCGCCGATCTGCCCAACCTGCTCGCGACCGTCGCGCCAAAGGCTTCGTTCAAGCGGGTGGCGTGGGAACTTGTGCAGGGAGAGTAGGGCGCCCAACCCAGCCCTCTCCCGCGAACGGGAGAGGGCCAAGAAGAAAAATTACGCCGCGACGGGTTCGCCAAAGGCGGGGATCGTCGAGGCGATCTTGTCGCCGGTGAAGTTGGCGACCCAGCCATCCGGCGAGATGAACAGGCGGATGCAGGTGAAGTTCGGCTCCGGGCCCATGTCGAACCAGTGCAGCGTACCGGCCGGCACCGAGAGCAGGTCGTCGCGCGTGCAGACGACGCGATAGACCTTGTCGCCGAGATGCAGATAGAACGCGCCCGATCCTTCAACGAAGAAGCGGACCTCGTCCTCGTCATGCGTATGCTCGTCGAGGAATTTCGTGCGGATCGTCTGCTTGTTCGGATTGTCCGGCGTGATGCGCATCACGTCGATGGTCTGGTAGCCCTCGGCGGCCGAGAGACGGTCGACCTCGGCCTTGTAGGCGGCGAGGATGTCTTCATGGCTGGCATTGGCGGCGAGTTCCGCGCCGGCCTTCCAGCGCTCGAACAGCACGCCGACCTTGTTCAACTCGGCGCCGATCTCGGCCGGGTCTGACGTGACGACGATCGGGTTGGCCGGATCCTTGTCCGGATAGATGGTCAAAGTGGTCATGGAATGAACCTCCTATAGGAAAGCTCGAATTCGAATAGCGTTTCGAGCGCTTCGAGATGACGGGCGGCATCCGCTTCGGTGGCGCCCCATGCATAAACACCGTGTCCGGCGAGAAGATAGCCCGGCGCGGCAATCGCGTCAGCGGCCGGCTGCGCGAGACGCGCATCGACCCGCCCCGACAGGGCCGAGATATCCTGGTCGTTGGCGAAAACGGGAACGTCGACAATGGCCTCATGCGTCCGTACGCCGGCGAGCGCCTTCTGCAACTCCCAACCGGTGAACCGCACGGTGGCTTCGCCAAGCGCCAGGCGGGATAGCACCGTCGCCGCCGGGCTGTGGGCGTGGAAGATCGCGCCGATCTCCGGCCGCTGCCGATAAAGCGCGGTGTGCAGTTCAGCCTCGGCCGAGGAACCCGGCAGCAAGGCTTCATCCAGCGGCTGGATCAGAATGTCGGAGGCGACCAGATTGCCCTTGTCGACGCCGGAGCGCGTGATCGCGATCCTTCCGGCATCGATGCGGACTGAGAAATTGCCGGAGGTGGCCGGCACCCAATGGCGCAGCGCTGCCGCGCGGCCGGCGGCGATGACGCCGGCTACAGCCTTCGCTACGGCGCTGTCGGCGTCCGCTTCGGTCTTCAGGGAAATCGTCTGCGCCAACCAGGCTACTCCATCGAATAAAGGCGATCCGGCGCAAGGCCGGCTGCCACCATACTAACTAAAACGCGCGCGCAAGCGTGTGGGAGATCAAATTTCCCATTCCCGGACGAATAAAGAGAAAATTCTTCGTATCGCGCCCGTCAGGCGTCGGGCTATCAGAATTATATTGCGACGTCGCCGCTGGATAGCCGGCGTGTTGCCGGGCTGTAGCCGTCCAAGGGACGACAGGGGAGACATGAAAATGAAGCGTTTCGCACTCGGAATCGCTGGCGCGGGCCTCATGGCCACGAGCCTGCTTGGCGCCCCCGCTTATGGCGAGGGTATCGCCGGCGCGCCGGCTCCCTTTGACAAGGGCGGCGTCAAGGTCGCGCTCGTCACCTTCATCTCGGCCGGCGACTTCTTCCAGTCCTATCAGGCCGGCGCGCAGAAGCAGGCCAAGGCCCTCGGCATCGATTTGCAGATCTTCTCCGGTCGCCAGGACGCAGCCGCCCAGCGCGAGCAGGTCGAACAGGCGATCAACCTCGGCGTCCAGGGCATCATCATCGACCATGGCCAGCCCGAAGCGCTGAAGGACGTCGCGCAGAAGGCGCTCGACGCAGGCATCAAGGTTGTCGCCTTCGACGTCGATCTCGGCAATCCGGCGATCCCGCAGGTCGAACAGTCCGACCACGAACTGGCCAAGGCAGCCCTCGGCCAGGCGATCGCCGACAACGGCACCTCGTTCAACGCCGGCTATGTCTATGTCGCCGGCTTTGCGCCGCTCGATCGTCGCAACGAGATCTGGGAAGAAGCCAAGAAGGCCAATCCCGGCATCGTCGAAAAGGCGCGCTGGGGCGCGGTGAACGACACCACAGCCTCGTCGACCGCCGACCAGACCAAGGCTGCCTTCCAGGCCAATCCCGACATCACCGTTGTCTTCGCCCCCTATGACGAATTCGCCCGTGGTGTGAAGCTGGCCACCGACGAACTCGGCATTTCCGACAAGGTGAAGATCTACTCGGCCGATATCTCGACCGCCGACATCACCGAGATCGCCGCCGAGGGTAGCCCGTGGGTTGCTACGGCCGCCACCAACCCGGCCGTAGTCGGCGAAGTTTCGGTGCGTGCCGTCGCAAAGTTGATCGCTGGCGAAGATCCGGGCCACAACATCATTGTGAAGCCGGTCCTGATCACGCAAAAGGAACTCCGCGACAACGCCATCAAGACGGTTGAAGATCTCAACGCCAAGCTGCCGGCCTTCGGCAAGAGCGACGCGGCGACCGCCAGCTGGATCCCCGTCGCGACGCAGTAGACGAATGGAAACAGTCCTATGAACCTGCCCATGCGCAGCAAGTTCGGCAAAGCGGCCCTCGGGGCCGCTTTCGTCGTGATGGCGGCAAGCGCCGCCCAGGCGGTAGAGCCCGTCCTGATCTCTTATGAGGCAGCGCCGTCCTCCGGCTTCGACCTGCCGAAGCTGGATCAGGCGACCTATGCGGTCCGATCCGCGTTCGCTCTTCAGGCGCTGACCGACATCGTGCCGAAGATCGCCGCCGCCACCGGCGTCGAAGATTCGAAAATGGTAAGCGAAGTGACGCCGGGCGGTTATCTGCTCAAGACCAACGCGTCGCTGCAGACCATGGCCGATCTTGACGACGCGGCAGCGGATCGCTTCGCGGCGAGCCTTGGCTATGTCTTCCGCCAGTATAGCGTGCTGGTCTCGCGCCTCGACGATCCGGCAGGCACGACCGACTTCGTCACCGTCAGCTTCCCGCGCGACAAGCTCGATTCGGCCGTCTCGCAGGCCTTCTTCGAGAAGGCCGCGTCGGTGGACAAGGGTTTGGGCGGCGGCTACACGGCCTTTGGCGATGACATGTTCTTCCTGAACGTCGCCGATGCCGAGGGCAAGCCGTATAGCGGTCTCGACCATGCGGCGTTCCTCGCGGGCCTCGAAAAGGCAGCGAACGCGTTCGAGCCGGTCAAGCCGACCGTGTCCAACAAGGGCAAGGCGGTCGCGCGCTTTGTCGAAAATGACTGGAAGACCCAGCCCGCCGGCGAAGCCTATGTCGCCCGTCTCGGCGGCGTCGATTCCGAGCTGGTCAAGAAGCTCGACGTCATCGAGGCCGACTATGCCGCGTTGGTCGAGTCGGCTGCCACGCGCTACGGCTGGAAGTAACCTCTTCCCATGTCTCTATCGGAAGCGGGACCTCAAGCCTGCTTCCGATACGTTCCCGTTGCCAATTCTTTCTTCGAGATTCTGAGCAGGTTCCATGTCGCTTCCTACCCCCGCCGGCTACTACGCCCTCGACAATCACTCCGTCCGCGCGTTCCTGAACGGGCTGCCGGACATGCGGGCGAAGCTTGGCGGCAAGCCCGAAACCTGGGCTGTCGAGGAAGTCGGCGACGGCAATCTGAACCTCGTCTTCCTCGTCGACGGGCCGGATGGCTCGGTCTGCGTGAAGCAGTCGCTTCCCTACGTGCGCGCCGCTGGAGAGAGCTGGCCGCTGCCGCTCGATCGCGCCTTCTTCGAGCAATCCTACTACCGGGCTGTCGGTCCGCACGTCGAAGGCCTAGCGCCGCGCTTCTATCACTACCAGCCAGAGCTCTACGCCTTTGTGATGGAGCGCTTGTCGCCGCACATCATCCTGCGCCGTGGCCTGATCGAAGGACGTCGCTACCCGCATGTCGCGCAGCATGTTGGCGAATTCGCCGCGCGCTCGACGTTTGCGACCTCCGATATCGGCGCGACAATCGAGGAAAAGGCGGAGTGGACCGCGAGCTTCGCCAAGAACACCTCCCTGATCCGCATCACCGCCGAGGTCGTGTTCTCTGATCCGTTGAGCCAGTCGCCGCGCAACCGCTGGACCAGCCCGGAACTGGACGGACTGGCTACGCAGTTCCGTGCCGACTCCGCGCTGAAGGGCGCCGTCGCCGATATCGGCTGGCGCTTCCTCACCAGCGGCCAGGCGTTGATACACGGCGATCTGCACACCGGCTCAGTGATGGTGACCGAGACAGATTCGCGGGTGATGGACCCGGAATTCTCCTTCGTCGGTCCAATCGGCTATGACGTCGGTGCGTTCCTGGCCAATCTGGTGATGAACTATCTGGCCCAGCCGGGTCATGCGACGGCTGGCGACGATCGCCGCGAGCAGGCCGACTGGGTGCTGGACCAGGTGCCGGTGTTCTGGAACACGTTCAAGGGCCGCTTCCTGGCGCTCTGGGAGACCAGCGCGCGCGGCGACGCCTATCCGGCGACGATGTTCGCCAATCCCGCCGACAAGGCCGTGCTGGCGGCGCGTCGCGAGGCTTTCCTCGACCAGATCTTTGCGGATGCTATCGGCTATGCCGGCGTCAAGACGATCCGCCGGATCTTCGGCTTCGCCCACAACATCGATTTTGACCTTGTAGCCGATCCTGCCCGCCGCGCCCCGTTGGAGACCAAGGCGGCCAACCTCGCCCGCCAGTTCCTGCTTGAACCGCAGAACTTCCGTACGCCGGAAGACGTGATCGCCGCGGCGAAGGTGATCTAGCTCGGTCAGTGCGCCTTTGCGATGGCGGATAGGCGCGCGGCGGAACTGACCGCGCGCTGACCTTGCAGCGTTGCCGCGTAAAACAGCAGGCGGATCGAGACGACCAGTCCGTCGCGGACCCTCGAGTACGGGATATCGTACTTTCGCTTCAGATAGATCTCCGAGCGCTTCTTCGCTTGCTGGCGAATGAAGGCATTGCGGAGGGTCGATGGGCAGGAGTGGCCGAGGTCGTGCACCGCCTCCGCGTCGGCAACCACGACCATCGGCTGGCCGGCTTCGGCGAGGCGCTGCGAAAGGTCGTCGTCCTCGTGGTAGAGGAAGATGTTCTCGTCGAAGCCGCCGAGGCTCAGGAACAGATCGCGGCGGATCATGAAAACGCCGCCGTCAACAAAGCGCGTGCAGCAATCGCCCTGCACGGGGTTGCGGAAGCGCCGGCCCCTGTGACGCCATTCCTCGATGCGGGAGCGGTCCCGGTACCAGGTCGTGCCGTCGGGCTTGATCGTGCGGGGAATGAACACGCTGCAATCGGGATAGCGATCGATTGCGCGAGACAGGGCAGCTAGGCAGCCCTGCTTGAGGGCGACGTCGGGATTGAGGAACAGCAGGAACTCGCCGCGCGCATTGCGCGCCGCCTGATTGCAGGCCGTGCCGTATCCGACATTCTGTGAATTTCGGATCAGTCGGGTCCGTTTGTCACACAGCACAGACCGCCCACCATCGGCGCTGGCGTTATCGACACACACAATCTCGGATACCGATTCGAGGCTTTGGGTGGCTCGACTTACAACCGCGCCGCTATTGTAAGTAATGATAATCGCGGAAATTGCCGGCAAGAGTGTGGTGCTCCGATCCGGTTTGAATGTGACAGCATCCGCTGTCTAATCCACCTTGATGAAGGCGTAAACAAGATTGATCTTATGGTATTAGTTGAAATTTATTAGTAATAATTAGGTATCTTGGTGCTCGTTGTGTGTCCCTAGCGCCAAGAAGGCCTCTTTAATGTATCGCTAACCTAGCTAGGTCTCTTCAAAGGAAGGGCTATGGGCGCGGTGGAATGGGTGGGCAATTCCGGCCGGCCGGCATAACGGGGCGCAGACGATGCCCTGTCGGACAGGCAACGAGACAGTAAAATTTCGAATGTTTCGTGACCAGGGAGCTCTGGGTTTCAACTCTCTGGCCCTCAGCCCGTTGGCTACGGTTTCCTGGGGTGGGCTTGGTCCAGTTGCGACGCCCTGGCCATGACTTGCCGGATGTGCGGCGTCGTGAACTTGGACCTGCAACGGGCGGTGTAATAGACGATCTTCCAGTATTTCGGGCGGAGAGAAAACAAGCCGACGACCGTCCGGCGCGCCTTGGTGAATTCCGGCAGGTCACGCGGTCGCGGAAAATCGGATCCGGAAAGCTTGCGATAGGCCTCGTAGATCGCAGCCAGAGGGGCACGCCGCTTCTTCCAGGGCTTATTGTCTCCGGTGTAGTGGATGATAGTCGGCGTGATCGCTGGGATCTCCGGGTATTTCCAGGAAAAGAAATTCCAGCGACGGTCGAGGAATTTGACCCTACCCTTTACGGTGGCGTTAATTGCCGATTGATCCGGGAAGATCAATTCCCTGTTCCTGAGAAGATACTGGACGACCTGCTCCGCAGTTTTTTCCTCTCGCCAAAGGGCTAGGTCAAACACCAGGACACCGGAATTGATATACTCATCATTTCCCATGCCCACATGATCGAGTTCCTCCTGATGGACGCTCCCGTCCAGCACGCCGGCCAACAGGTTGCCATCCAGGGGCATCGTCCAAAGCTCGGATAGATCCGACACGACGGTTGCGTCCGCATCAATATAAATAGCTCGGCTGTGCTGCGGCAGTAATTGCGGGATCAGGAGCCGCGCATACATGGCGGACGTCCAGTAAGGATTCTCCGGCAAACGATCCAGCTGCGACTTGTCGGCCAGCAATATATGAGACTGGATCTTATTTCGATTTGAAAAGTTTACGATGAGATCGATGTTCGCGTTGCTCAGCCCTGCATCGATAATATAAAATTCGGCATCTTTATTATGAAAAAGTGTCGAATAGAGAAGATTGAGCAATCCTGGGACGAAATTGTCGTCACTCGCGCTGACGATGATCATCGACACTGGGCCTTATCTTTCAATGCACTTGCCGTTAGCGGATATCAAATCCGCAAGTGGCAGCACGACCATCACGGTCGTGCTGCCACTTCGGGCTCTGCATAGCGGAGCGAAATGGCCAAGGCCAGAGCGCTAATGGTCCGTAATGTGACAGGCTCGCCTACCGCTTCTTCTTGCCCAGCCCAAACGTCAGCGCCAGTGCGCCGACGAGGACGACGCCCTTGACGAAGTCCTGCGTGTAATAGGGCGCGTTCAGCATCGTCAGGCCGTTCAGCAGCACGCCGACGAAGATGGCGCCGAGCACCGTGCCGAGCACGTGCGGGCGGCGCTTGTCGAGCACGGCGAAGCCGATCAGTGACGCGGCGACCGCGTCGAGCAGCAGAGAGTTGCCGGCCGAGACGTCGCCACGGCCGACGCGCGAGGCGACGATCAGGCCGCCCAGCGACGCAAGCGTGCCGGAAAGCACATAGGCCCAGAGCCGATAGGCCTTGGTCGGCGCGCCGGCGAGATGCGCCGCCGTCTCGTTGCCGCCGATGGCGTAGAACACCCGACCCCAGCGCGTCCGCTCCATCAGGAACCAGGCGAGCAGGGCGACGATGCCCATGACGATGACCGGGTAGGGCACTGTATCGAACAGCCGGCCGCGGCCGAGAATGAGAAAGGCCGGATCATAGGCGCCGGCCGCCGTGGTGCCGTTCGGCAGCATCATGCCGGCGGTGATCGAGCGGCCGCCGGTCGGGATCAGCTGCAATCCGGCGAGCAGGAACATGGTCGAGAGCGTCGCCAGCAGGTCCGGCACGCCGACGCGCACGATCAGCAGGCCGTTTACGAGGCCGATGAAGGCGCCCATCAGCAGCACGAGGCCGAGTGTCTCGAAGGCATTCAACTGCAGCACGACCATGGCGTAGCTCGCGGCCATCACCGACGAAGCCGCGACGCTGCCGACCGAGAGGTCGAAGCCGCCGGCCGACATGGTGATCGAGACACCGACGCCCAGAATGGCGACGACGGAGACCGCCTGCAGGATGGAGAACAGATTGGCCGAGTTGATGAAGGCGGGCTGGGCCGACCAGAAGCCGACCAGCATAAGCCCTAGCAGCACGAACAGTGCGTACTTGCGCGCCGTCTCGGCGAAAGTCGAAGCCGGCTTCGACGAGGATGCGGTAGCTTGATCAGTCATGGTGCTTGTCCTGGATGCCGGCAGCCCGGGTCTCGATGCTCTCGACGCTGCCGATCACGGCGGCGAGCGATTCATGATGGCCGTCGGCCTCGTAAAGGGAGTGGTCGCGCATGACGAGGATGCGGTCGGCAACCTCCAGCGCTTCTTCGGTGTCGCTGGTGGCGATCAGGGTCGCCGAGCCTGACTGGCTGTTGCGGATCGCGGCGATCAGGTCGGCGCGGGCGCCGACATCGACGCCCTGGAAGGGTTCGTCGAGCAGCAACAGCCGGCAGGGCGCCGCCTGCCAGCGCGCCAGCACGACCTTCTGCTGGTTGCCGCCGGAAAGCTGGTCGAGCGTGTCGTCGGGACCGCGCGCCTTGATGCCAAGGCGGCTGATCGCGTCGGAGGCCGCCAGGCGCTCGCGCGTCTCGCGCAGCAATCCTAGCGGAAACCAGCGCGGCAGATGCGGCAGCGCGATGGTGCCGGCAATCGACGCGCCGGGGATTTCGGGCGGCAGCAGCGATGAGGCCCAGCGGTCCTCGGCCACCATGAACACGCCATTGTCGATCGAACGGGCAGGGCCGTTTGAGAGCCACGGCTTGCCGTCCAGGGTGAACGAGCCTTCGGCCAGTTGCTCCAGCCCGAACAGCGCCCGCAACAGCCGGCTCTTGCCCGAGCCCAGCGTCCCGGTGATGGCGACAACTTCGCCGGAACGGAGATCGAGATCGAACGGCCGCGAGCCGGGGATCAGGCGCGCCCGCTTGACGGAGGCGAGGATCGGCGCACTCGATACCATGCCGTCATGCAGGGCGGCGTCGAGCGTGCGGCCGATCATGGCGGCAACCGCTGCGGAAAAATCGATCGGCTTGGCGAAGGAGGCGACGACCTTGCCGCCGCGCAGCACGACGGCGCGGTCGGCGATCGCCGCCAGGTCGCCGGTCCGGTGCGAGATATAGAGGATGGCGATGCCGCTCGCCTTCAGCCGGCGCAGCACCGAGAACAGCCGCTCGGCCTCGGTCGAGGACAGGCTGGATGTCGGCTCGTCGAGGATCAGCACCGATGCCTTCGAAGCGACGGCGCGGGCAATGGCGATCAGCTGACGCTCGGCCGGGCGCAAATCGATGAAATCGCGGTCGAGCGGCAGGTCGAGATCGATCAGCGCCGCGATTTGGGCCGCGCGCTTGCGGGTCGAGCGCGGCGAGACGAAGAAGCTGCCCGTGCCGCAAAGCTCGTTCAGCGTCAGGTTTTCGGCGACAGTGAGCCCGGCGGCGCCGGCCTGGTCGGTCGCCTGGTGCACCGTCGCGACGCCGGCGGCCTGCGCTTCGGCCGGCGAGGCGAAGGAGACTTGCTTGCCGTTCAGGAGGATCGTGCCGGCATCGGCCGAGATCGAACCGGACAGGATCTTGACCAGCGTCGACTTGCCGGCGCCGTTGGCGCCCATCAGCGCGACGATCTCGCCGGCCTCGACGACGAGATCCGCGCCGGCCAGCGCCCGCGTCGGGCCGAACGACTTTTCCAGCCCCGTGACGGAGACGGCGATTTTCTTGGGCGGAGAAGAGGTGGACAAGGTGTCAGAGGCCTCCGGGCAGGACCCGCTTCTTTACCTCTCCCTGAGGGAGAGGTCGGCCCGAAGGGCCGGGTGAGGGTTTACGGCGTTTCCGGAGGGGACGTAAACCCTCACCCGCCGGCTTCGCCGTCGACCTCTCCCTCAGGGAGAGGTGAAAGAGTGCCTAGCCGTCATACTCCATGATGGCGAGGCCGGCGTTGTAATCGGTCGAATAGATGATGCCGTTGGTGTCGACGAACAGATCGGCCGACTGGATCACGCGCGGACGATTGCCCCGCTTGTCGACCATGCGCTCGGGCGCTGCCGGCACCAGCGCGCCGGTCTCCTTCGGCTCGAACGGGTTCGAGATGTCGAACACGCGCACGCCGGCATTCTGGTAGGTGGCGAAGATCAGCGTGTCGGAAACGAAGCTGCCCGGCCGGTTCTCATGCAGATTATGCGGGCCGAAATGGCCGCCCTTGGCGGTGTAGTCGGCCTCTGAAGGCGTCGGCAGCGTCGAGATCGAGATCGGGTTCGCCTTGTCCTTGATGTCGAAGATCCAGGTGCGCTTGCGGCCGTCTTCCTCGTGGTCGAGTACGGCTTCGTCGGCGACGATCAGCAGGTCGCGCTTCGGAAGGGGCAAAGGCGAATGCGTGCCGCCGCCGAAGGGAGGCGACCAATTCTTGTGCGTGATCAGTTTTGGCGATGACTTGTCGGCGATGTCGAGGATGGTGAGGCCGCCGTCGCGCCAGCAGGCATATGCCGTGTCGCCGTCGACCAAGCTGTGATGCAGCGCATAGCGCCGGCCTTCGCCCCAGCTCGCCTGCTCGCCGCCGGCGAGATGCATGCCCGGGATCCACCAGCGGCCGGCCTCGACCGGCTTCGTCGGGTCATCGAGATCCACGATCATGAAGATGTAATCGCTGTAGCCGTCGACCAGCGCCGAGACATAGGCGTAGCGGCCGCCGACATACCAGATGCGGTGGATGCCGACGCCTTCGACCGGGAAGAAGCCGATCTGGCGCGGCTGGGTCGGCTTCGAGATGTCGTAGATCGCCATGCCGGCCGACCAGTTGCGAGCCTGCTTCGCGCCGCCCGCCGTGCCGACCGTCTCGCCGACCGACTTAGTGTAGTAGACCTTTTCGTCCACCGCGAAGGCGGCGTCGGCGAAGAGGTCGCGCGCATGGATGACCAGCAGCAGGTCGTCATGCGTCTGCAGATGGATCGTCCAGGTGTTCGGCGGGGCGGGGATGAAGGTGGTTTCGCCCGGATTCTTCGGATCGCGCACGTCGATGATGGAAAAACCCTGCGACCAGGGGTGCGCGACATAGGCGAAACCGCGATGCACCATGACCTGCAGCGCGTCCGGTCGCCCGCCCTGGTCGGAATGGCCGATCAGGCGGATGTTTTTCGCATAGTCGGGCGTGGGGAGAGTCATGGCGGCAGCTTTTCAGTTGGTCTCTATGGCAATTGCCGGGCAGGGCCCGGCAATGGAAAGTGCTTTCTTCACCTCTCCCTGAGGGAGAGGTCGGACCGCAGGTCCGGGTGAGGGTTTACGGCCTCACTGGATAGTTTTCTAAACCCTCACCCGCCGCACTTCGTGCGTCGACCTCTCCCTCAGGGAGAGGTGAAGGATAGGCTTCCTTTCTGCTCCCTCGCCCGCTTGCGGGAGAGGGCTGGGGTGAGGGTCTTTCTGCAACGCCCGTGTCATCTGGCGACCATAAATTTCGCCGTCATCCCCGCGAAGGCGGGGATCCATTCAGCCGTGAACCGTCCGCGGATGAATGGATCCCGGGTCAAGCCCGGGATGACGCCAGAGCGTTGGCGAAGGACTTACTTTGAGGCCGGGATCCAATCCTTCTTGGCAGCGTCGCTGTCCTTGAAGGCCGGGAACTTGTCCTGCAGCTCCTCGATCGTCTTGATGTCGTTGTCGACGAGGGTCTGCTTGGTGACGAGGGTCGGCTGGATCAGCACCGAGCGGCCGGGATCCTGGCCGGCGATCAGTTGCGCCAGGGCGCGGACCGAGACCTCGCCGACGACGGCAGGGTTGGTGGCGGCGGTGGCGACCCAGGGGCTGTTCGGCTCGCGCATGGCCTGGATATCCGAGGTCGAGATGTCGACGCCGTAGATCTTGACCTTGTCGGCGACGCCGGCCTCGTCGATCGCAAGCTTCACGCCACGGGCGAATTCATCCCAGGGGGTGAAGACGACCGAGAGCGTCGGATTGGCAGCGAGCACGGCCTTGGTCTGGTCGGCGACGGAAGCAGGCACGCTGTCATTGACGACGCCCCAGGTCGCGACTTCCTTGATGCCCGGATACTTCAGGCCAAATTCCTTCCAGACCGCATAGCGGCGGTCGAGCGGCGCGAAGCCGGCGACATAGACGGCGCCGCCGTCAAAGGTTTCGCCCTGTTCCTTGACGGCCTGTTCCAGCACGAGGCGCGCCATGTCGGCGTCGGACTGCTCGATCTGCGGGATCTTGGCGTTGTCGAGGTTGACGTCATAGGCGACGACCGGGATGCCGGCGTCGAGAGCCGCCTGGGCGACGTCCTTCAGCGCTTCCGGCTGGCCGTTGTTGATGACGATGCCCTTCACGCCGAGATTGATCGCCTGCTGGATCAGCTCGCGCTGGGCGTTGATGTCGTTGCGCGCCTGCGAGAGGTTGGCCTCGACGCCGAGCGCCTCGGCCTGGCGCTTCACGCCGGCTTCAAAGGCCTGCAGCCAGTCGCCCGAGCCGAGGAACGAGATGACGGCGATCTTGACGCCACCCTTGTCGAACGGCGCCGGTGCGCCGGCGATGCCTTCGGCGAAAGCGCCCGAGGAGAGCGCGGTGAGGCTCGCAGCCAGTGCGAGCGAGAGAAGCTTTTTGCCCATTTCCCATACCCCGTCAGTGTTTGAACGTCTTTTCCGGCGCGGCGGCAGTCTTGATTGGGACCGCCGACCCGATCGCCGCAATTCGGTGTCAAGCTAGCGTTCCGCCGAAGGGCATAAAGAAAAGCGTTTTCAATTCAAGCGGGAATTCGGGTCATTTGTTGCGTTGGATTGGTTTTGGACGGCGTGGCCTTAGAAACCACAGCTAAAGGGCCGCTCCGGTGACAGGACGCCCGCCGATCCAGACGGCTGCGAGATTGGCCTTCGAGGCGGTGTAGACGATCTTCTGCAGCGCGTCCTCGTCGCTGTCTATGTCGTCCCAGACCCGCATCGTGCTGCCCGGCGCGTCCGGGTCGACGAGGATGGCGTCGAAGTGGAATCCGGGGGCGAACTGGCCGACCGGCAGGTCGAGCGCGTCGCCGCCGCCGGCGGTCGCCAGATGGAAGGCGACGTCGAAATCGATGCGCGAGCCGGGGCGGCCGCGCGTCTCTTGCGGCTGAGCCGGATCGACGCCGGTCTCCAGCATGCGCGAAGCCGCGATCGCCATGCGCTGCGCCTCGATCATCGAGGCGGTCGGGCCGCCGGAGATGTCGGTGCCGAGGCCGACGCGCACGCCCTTCGCCAAGGCGGCCCGGAGCGGGAACACGGAATTGGCGAAATAGGCGTTGGAGAGCGGGCAGTGGGCGACGCCGGCGCCGCGCGCATGGATCAGGTCCATGTCGCCATCGGTCAGGAAGTTCGAATGCGCCAGCACGGTCCGGCGCGTCATCAGCCCGAAACGGTCGAGCGTCTCGGCGTCGGTGCGGCCGAAGCGGTCGAGCACATAGCCATGCGCCCAGTCGCTCTCCGAGCAATGGGTCTGGACGTGGCAGCCGCATTCGCGCGCCAGTTTGCCGAGCCCTTCGAGCAGCGGATCGGTGCAGGACGGCACGAAGCGCGGCGTGATCACCGGATGGACGAGGCCGTGGTTTTCCGGATGCGCGGCGACATAGTCGATCAGCGCCTTCGTGCCGGCGATGCCTTCCTCGGCCGAGGCGTCGCGATAGTATTCCGGGCATTCGGCCGGATTATCCATCGCCACCTTACCGACGAGGGCGCGCTGGCCCTTCTCCAGGCAGATGTCGACCAGCGCCATCGAGGCTTCGACATGCTGGGTGGCGAAATAGAGCGCCGTCGTCGTGCCGTTGGCGATCAGATCCTCGACCAGCGCCGAATAGTGGCGGCGCGCGAAGGCGAGGTCTGCATAGCGCGCCTCGAGCGGGAAGGTGTGTTGCTGCAGCCAAACCTCCAGCGGCACGTCGAGCGCCTTGCCGAGTTGGGGATATTGCGGCGCGTGGATGTGCAGATCGACGAAGCCGGGCAGGACGTAGCTTTTCGCCGGCGCGACGACGAGCGTCCCCGCTGCCTCCGCCGCCGCCCGCTTCTCGACATGCGCGGCGCTGCCTGCCGGGATCACATCCGCGATCCGGCCCTCGCCATCAATCTCGACCAGCGCACCCTTGAGGATCTCGATCTGGCCGAGTACCGGTGCATGGCAGAAGGTGCCGGTGATCGTCTTGTTGCGGAGGTCGGTCAAGCTTGGTCCTGTCGTCTGTCTCTATAGTCGCGTTTTCTTCATGCGAACCGGTATCCACTTCGCTTGAAAACACTCTCCGTCGTTCAGCCGAGGCTGCGCTGGCGCAGCGCATGGGCGCGGGTGCGGAATTCGCGGCGGATTTCCGCCTCGTCTATACCCGCGACGATGCGCTTTTCCATCAGCATTCGGCCGTTGACGATGGTGTGGGTCACGTCGTCGGCGCGGCTCGAATAGACGAGGGCCGCTGCTGTGTCATAGACGGGCAGGCTGTGCGCCTTGTCGAGATCGACGACGATCACGTCGGCCGCCATGCCGGGCACGAGCTGGCCTGTCTCCGGCCGATTCATCGCCTTGGCGCCCTGCGCGGTTGCCAGTTCCAGGATTTCGTGGGTCTTCAGGAACTCGACGTCGTTGGTCTTGTCCTTGTGGATCAGGCCGGCGAACTTCATCTCCTGGAACATGTCGAGCGTGTTGTGGCTCGCCGGGCCGTCGGTGGCGAGGCCGACCGTGATGCCGTGTTCCAGCACGCATTTGAGCGGCATGGTGCCGGAGTTGAGCTTGGCGTTGCAGCAGGGGCAATGGCCGATCTTGACGTCATGCGCCGCCAGGATCTTCATGTCCTCCGTGTCGAGCTGCGTGCAATGGGCCGCCGTGATGTCGCCCTTCAGGAAGCCGAGCGATTCCAGCCAGCGCACCGGCGAGGTGCCGTAGTTCTCGGCCATATAGGCCATTTCTTGCGTGCCCTCGGCGAGATGGGTGTGGATCGGCACGCTGTAGGCGTCGGCCACCTCGCGCGTCAGCCGGTACATTTCCTCGCCGCAGGAATAGGGCGCATGCGGCGACAGGCCGATCTGCAGCAGGCCGTCGCGGGTCTTGTGATGCTTCGCGACGAGATCGCCGAAATTATTCAACGTTTTCCACGACCAGTCGGTGATCGGCGCATAGAGACCGCGATCGGCGAAGCCATAGCCGAGGGTTGCCCGGAGCGGGATCCGCTTCAGCGCCTCGATCTCCGGCTCGACGGCATAGGCGTCGAAATGCTCGTTGAACGTGGTGATGCCGGATTTCACCATCTCGACGAGGCCGGTCAGGCTCGCCCAATAGAGCGTCTCGGGATCGAAGTTCTTCTTCAGCTGCCACATGGTCGAGAGCCATTCGAACAGCTTCACGTCCTCCAGCAGCCCGCGCAGCAGCATGTTGGAGGCGATGTGGGTATGGCTGTCGCAGAAGCCCGGCATCACCGCCGAGAGCGAGGCGTCAATGACCTTGCGCGCGCCGCGGATATCGACCTCGTCGGCCGGGCCGACCGCGGTGATCGTGCCGCCCGTGATGGTGACGACGCCGTTCTCGATCGGCTTGGCGCCGCCCATCGGCAGCACGGTGCCGTTGATGATGGCAATATCGATGGTCATGGAAAGGCTGCCCCGGAATGCTGGCTTCTGGATGGATCTGGCGGAAGGAGGCTGGAATGGTCAGGCGGCGCGTTCGGCGGTTCCGAAGGTGACGCCCTTCTCCTTCAGCCAGCGCCGGTAGGCGACGGAGGAAATGTCGGCGCGGGTCGGAATTTCCGCACGGGGTTCCAGAGGCAGCAGGCGCGGGCGCTGGTTCTCCAGGATGATGCGGTCCTGCAGGAAGATCAGCTGCTGGAAATGCACCATGCTGGTCAGCGTGCTCTCGTCGTCGATGATGAACATCACCGGATGGGCGCGGCAGCGGTCATGGTCGAGCGGCTGCACGAACAGGCAGATCACGTCCCAGCGGTTCGCCGCCGCCGGGCAGGTCTTGTAGAGCAGCGTCTGGAACGGGGCCGCGACGCGGTACATGTACTGCGTCATGATCCCGCCCGCGGCCGAAAGGGCGGCCTGCGGCTGGAAGAACTCGCAATTGGTGGCCCAGACCTCGTCGACGTCGCGGCGGATCTCGGTCGTGTAGTGGCGCACTTCGGTGTGCGGCTCGGCACCGAGGATGTCTGTGTGGACGAAGGGAAAATGCGCCATGTCGAGGAAGTTCTCGACGATGCGCAGGCCCGAGGCGCGGACGGCGACCGCGCCGCAGACGACATGCCGCCGGTCGGGCTCGTCGGCTTCGGGTATGTCGAACAGTTCACGCTCCGGCGTGCCGAGCGTCGTCCAGATGAAGCCGTAGCGGTCGCGCGTCGGCAGGCTCTCGCCAAGCGCGCCGCCTTCCAGCTTCTCCCGCACGACGACGGTTCCGGCCGCATCGCGGGAGACGACGAGGTCGCGGCCGAGCAGCCGGTTCGGCTTCGCCTCGGCCGGAATATCGGCCGCGATGTCGATCACGTACCACTGGTCGAGGGATGCTTTTTCAGCCGGTCTTGCCATGGCCATTCTCCTCAGGGCAGATGCGGCGGGCAGGCCGCCAAATGTTGCACACACTCGCTTCTCGAGCGAGCCGGGTCATCGTTCGTCGCGGAAGAACGGCACGCCGAGGCCGGCCGGGGCGGTGAAGCCGAGCCGCAGGCGACGCCAGAGGAACACGGGCAGAATCATCGCCAGCATGGTGCCGAGATAGGGCAGCATCGACAGGAAGGTGGGCGAGATCGGCCAGTTGCGCGCCTGACCGACATAGCCGATCGCCGTGATGACGCCGAAGAGCAGCGCGCCGAACACCGCGCCGAACGGCCGGTAGCCGGCGAAGATCACCAGCGCCACCGCGATCCAGCCGCGTCCTGCGACCACACCGTCCGACCAGGACGGCACGAAGGCGAGCGTCAGATAGGCGCCGGCCCCCGCGCCGAGCGCCGCGCCGATGGTGACGTAGCAGAAACGGATCAGCGTCACCGGGATGCCGGCGGAATCGGCGGCGGCCGGGTTCTCGCCGACGGCGCGGACATTCATGCCGTGGCGGGTGCGGAACAGCACGAAGGAGATGATGGCCGGGATGATCAGATAGATCAGGTAGACGAGGATATTCTGCGAGAAGAAGGCGCGGCCGAGGATAGGCAGATCGCTCAGATAGGGCACGATGATCTTCTCGAACGTCGCCTTGGCCGGCATGCCGGAATAGCTCTTGCCGATGGTGACGGCGAGGCCGGAGCCGAGCATGGTCAGCGCCAGACCGCACAGCACCTGGTTGGCGCGGAAGACGACGGTCGCGAGCGCGAACAGCGCGCCGAAGCCGAGGCCGACCAGCAGCGCCATAGCGAAGCCGAAGAACGGGTTGGGATAGAGCGTCACGGCGATGATGCCGGTGACGCCACCCAGCGCCATCAGCCCTTCGACGCCGAGATTGAAGACGCCGACGCGCTCGGCCAGCACTTCGCCGAGCGCTGCCAGCGCCAACACGCCGCCTGCCAGGAACGCCGTCGTCAGGATGCCGGTGATGAGTTCCATGGGATTTCCTCAGCCAGCCGCCGTCGCCGCTGCCTGGGGCAGGGCACGGACGAGGCGGTAATGGGCGAACTGGTCGGCAACCGCCGTGAACATCATGATCAGGCCGGTCAGGGCGAGAACGGCGGCGGTGGTCAGGCCCTGCGTCTGCAAGATGATGCCGGCGTTCAGGATGATCGCCATCAAGAGCGCACCGGCGATGACGCCGGCCGGCGACCCGCGCGCCAACACCGCGACCATGACGCCGAGATAACCGTAATTGTTGGAAATGCCGCCCTGCAGGCGATGCACCGTGCCGGTCACTTCCAGCATGCCGGCAATGCCGGCGATGGCGCCGGAGAGAAGCATGATGGTGATCATCCGGCGGCGGACCGGAATGCCGGCATAGTGCGCGGCTTCCGGATTGGCACCGGTCAGGCGGATTTCATAGCCCCATTTGGTGTAGCGCAGCAGCAAGCCAAACAGCACCGGCGCGATCAGCGCGATGACGAAGCCCCAATGCAGCGAGCCGAAGAAATCCGGCATCTCGTAGGGCACGCGGCCGGTCGAGGCGACGGTGCCGGTGGTGCGATCCCGCCACGGGCCCGTGGCGACGTAATAGACCAGCAGCAAGGCGACGAAGTTCAACAGCAGCGTCGTAATGATCTCGTCGACCTTGCCATAGGCGCGGGCCAGCGTCGGCACGAGAATCCAGACAGCGCCGCCGGCTGCGCCCGCGATGAAGCAGAGCAGCAGCATGAACGGCTCCGGGCCCTTGACGAACAGGCCGATGGCCGTCGCTGCGAAGGCGCCGATGTAGAACTGGCCGTCGGCGCCGATGTTCCAGAGGCCGATCTTCATCATCACCGTGACGGCGAGGCCGGTCAGGATCAGCGGCGTCAGCAGCAGGCCGAGATCTTCCAGCCCGAAGCGCGAGCCGAGGCTCTTCTTGATGATCTGGGTGCCGAGATGCAGCGGATCGAAGCCACAAGCGGCGAGCACGATGGCGCCGACCGCTAGCGCCGCGATGAAGCTCAGCACGCGCGCGGCGAGGATGCGGCGGCCGGAGACGGCCGAGACGCGAACGAGGCGGAGGGATTGCAATCCGCTCATGTCAGGCGGCCTCGACGGTCTGGACGACAGGCTGCTTCGTCTGCCCGCCCATCAGCAGGCCGACCGTTTCGAGATCGGCGTCCTGTGTCTCGAACAGCCCCATCACCCGTCCCTTGAACATGACGGCGATGCGGTCGGTGACGTCGAACAATTCGGATAGCTCCTCGGAAATCAGCACGACGGCGACGCCGGAATTGCGCAGGTCGATCAGGTAGCGAAGCAGCGTCGCGATCGCGCCGACATCGAGGCCGCGGCTCGGATAGGCGGCGACGATGGCGAGCCTGGCGATGCGCATTTCGCGCCGGGCGACGAGGCGCTGCTGGTTGCCGCCGGAAAGGTTGCGGATCGGCGTGCGCAGCGACGGCAGGGTCACCTCGGCATCGGCCGCGATCTCTCTGGCGAGCGTGTCGGCGGCGCCGGGCTTGAACAGGATTCCCTGCGCGATCGGCGGCTCGGTGTAGGCGCGCAGCACGGCGTTGTCGCTGACCGAGAGGCTGGGCGCGACGCCGCTGCGCAGCCGATCCTCCGGGATATGGCCGACGCCGATATCGAGGAACAGCGACGGCGACGGGTCCTCGACCGCGACGCCTTCGATCAGGATCTGGCCGCTGGTCGGCTTGCGCACGCCGGTCAGGATTTCGGAGAGCTCGCGCTGGCCGTTGCCGGCGACACCGGCGATGCCAAGGATCTCGCCGGCCCGCACTTCAAGATTGGCATCGATCAGCCCGGCGCGGCCGCGATCATCGGCGGCGGATACGTTCTGCAGCGAGATCACGACGCGGCCGGGTTCGCTGCGCGGCGCCATTGCCTCGCGCAGGCCGCCCAGCACCATCTCGCGGCCAACCATCAACTGGGCCAGCTTGGTCGTGGTGCAGTTGGCCGTCGGCTCGGTGACGACCTTGCGGCCGCCGCGCAGCACCGTGACGCGGTCGGAAATCTCCAGCACCTCGTCGAGCTTGTGGCTGATGAAGATGACCGAGTTGCCGGCGGCGCGGAAAGCTCGCAGCGCCTTGAACAGGGTACGCGCCTCGGCGGGCGTCAGCACGGCGGTCGGTTCGTCCAGGATCAGCACGCGCGCCTGGCGGGCCAATACACGCAGGATTTCGACGCGCTGCTGCTCGCCGGCGGAAAGTTCGTCGATGCGCGCTTCGGGGCGGACGGCGAGGCCGTAGCGCTCGGCGAGTTCCCGCGTCCGCGCTTCCAGCACCTGCGCCGAGGCGAAACGCGGCGTATCCTTCCAGCCCAGATGGACGTTCTCGGCGACGGTGAAGGCGCGCACCAGCTTGAAATGCTGGTGCACCATGCCGATGCCGGCGGCAATCGCCTCGACCGGCGAATTGAAGCTCTGGGCGACGCCGTCGAGCAGGATGCGGCCGGAATCCGGCCGGTAGATGCCGGTCAGGATGTTCATCAGCGTCGATTTGCCGGCGCCATTCTCGCCGAGCAGCGCGTGGATCTCGCCTGGGCGCAGGTCGAAATCGACATCCGCATTGGCGATGACGCCCGGAAACACCTTGCCGATGCCTTCCAGCGCGATGATCGGCTTGGCGGGAGCGTTCTGGACCGCAAGTTCAGGCATCGATGGGCGTCCTCGTCGTTAACAGGCGGGGAGTGCGCCCCTCCCTTCGCAGGGAGGGGCTGTTTGCGTGGCGTCAGACCTTGAGGCCGGACACGCCCTCGATCGACCAGTCCCAGGTGTAGAGAGCTTCCGGGCTCATGGTCTCGCCGGCCTTGACGCGGACATTGCCGTCGACGTCCTTGATCTCGCCGACGAAGGGATTGAAGCCGTCGTTGAGGATGCGGTCGCGCACGGCGTCTGCCTTGGCGGCAACCTCGGCCGGAACCTTGGCGCCCCAGGCGTCGCGGTCGATGCCCTTGCCCATCGGCAGCAGCGTGCCTTCGCCGCCGGTCCATTCGCCGGCCAGCCGCTTGCGGACCTGGTCGACGTAGTACTGGTTCCAGTCGAGGACGATCGAGGTGACATAGGCATCCGGGCCATAGCGACGGATGTCGGTGTTCCACATCGCCGCCCAGACGCCGCGCTCCTGCGCGACCTGCAGGTAGGCGGCCTCGTCCATGATGCCGAAGAGGAAATCGCAGCCATTGTCGATCAGCGCGGTGCCGGCCTGCTTGGCACCCTGCGGGTCGAACCAGGAATTGATGACGACCGTCTGCAACGTCGCTTCCGGATTGACCGTGCGCGCGCCCATCAGGAAGGCGTTGGTGCCGCAGAACACGGCCGGAACCGGGAAGGAGGCGACATAGCCGAGCTTGCCGGATTTCGACAGCATGCCGGCGGCGACGCCCGCCACATAGGTCGGGAACCAATGCTGGATGTAGTAGTAGGAGAGGTTGTCGGCCTTGCGGTGGCCGTCGCACTCCATGAAGGCGACGTCGGTGGCGCGGTCCGAGACCTCATAGATCAAATCGCCGTAGTTCGACGTCGAGATGATCATGTTGGCGCCGTCGGACACCATCTGGCGATAGATGCGCGTGCAATCGGCCGAGAAGGGGATGTTCTCGACTTCGAGATACTTTGCCTTCGGGAAGGCGGCCTTGACCGCTTCGAGACCCTGGTGGTGGCTCCAGGTCCAGCCCTCGTCCGAGATCGGGCCGACATGGCCGAAGCCGATCACGGCCTCTTCTTCCTTGACGGCGGCGAGCGGCGTGGCGCCGAAGGCCGGCCGGGCGAACTGCGGCAGCATCAGCGACGAGGCGGCCGTCATGCCGGCAAGGCCCATGAAGCGGCGGCGGTCCATGTTCTTGAAGTCGATCATTCTGTCCCCTCGGTTTTTGTGGTGTTCAGGAAGTGAGTTCTGGGTGGGATGCGGCGGTCGCGGCGTCGAGTTCGGCCATCAGCCCGTCGATTTCGGTCGACCAGTCGGCAAGCCAGGCGCGCTTGACGCTTTCGTCGAGCCAGGAGGCGCGGATGCTATCGAGTGCGCATTTCTTGAGCATCTGGGCGTCCATGCGCAATTTCGAGGCGGCCAAGACATATTCATTGGCCAGATCCGTCGCGAACATCGGCGGGTCATCGGAATGGATGGTGACGTTCAACCCGGCATCGAGCATCTGGCGGATGGCATGGTCCGGTGCCGACAGGTCGCGCCACTGGGTCGTCGCCTCTGTCGTGCTCGGGCAGCAGGTGAAGAAGGTGCCGGCCTCGCGGCATTGCGCGACGAGGGCCGGATCGTCGACGACGTGATAGCCGTGGTCGATCCGCTCGACGCCCAGAATCTCCAGCGAATCCCGCACGTTGGCGGCGGGGCCACCTTCGCCGGCATGGGCAGTCACATGCAGGCCGGCCTGCTTCGCGCGCTCGAACAGCGGCTGGAATGGGGCGGGCGGGAAGGGCGCCTCGTTGTAGTCGAGGCCGATGCCGATGATTTCGTCGCTGCGATGGGCCAGCACCATGTCGAGGAATTCGAGGCCGTTCTCGGGGCCGAGTTCCCGGCTGTGGGCCGGGATCAGCCGCGAGGTGATGCCCTTGTCGGTCTCTATGTCGGCCATCGCCGCCAGGACGCCTTCCAGCATGGTCTGGTAAGCGACGCCCTGCGCCAGATGGGCATGGGCCGAGAGGAAGAACTCGACATGGCGCGCGTTGCTGGCCGCGCAGCTTTCCAGCATCTCATAGGTGACGCGATGAAAGTCGTCGGCGTCGCGGATCGAGCGGCTGACCAGATCGTAGATCTTCAGGAAATCCGGCAGATTGTCATAGCGGTAGAGTTCGTCGATCTCGCTAAAGGGCGGCAGTTCGACGGCGTTCTTTCGCGCCAGTTCCACGAAAGTCGACGGCCGGACTGCCCCTTCGAGATGAAGGTGCAATTCGATCTTGGGGATGCGGCGCGCGAAACTGGCAAGGTCCATCGGGTTCACTCCTGGGGTCCTGTGAAGCAATGTTCAGGCCAGTCCCAATTTCCTGCGATGATGGCTGCGGGCTGGGCTGGCCTGCCGATCCAAGGCGTTGACCGGCTTCCGCGTCCAACGCCATGAGGGGCGTTGCGCTCTCGCGCCGGTCGTGTTGCGCTCGGCGGAGGGTCGCTCCGGCCTCGCCGATGCGAAGGCGCATTGATGTCGCATTGCCTACAGGTTAGACATGCCTGAATGTTAGGCGATGGGCATCCGTCGCCCACCACGAGGGGAATTCATGCTTCCGTCCGGTGCCCGCACTTTGCTCGACCATCCCGAATGGGAAGCCATGATGTGGCAGAGCTGCAGCCCGATGACGGTGGCGCCCGGCGACCGCGCCGGCTTCCGCGCCAGCCTCAATCTCTGGGATCTCGGCACGCTCGGCCTGAGGCTGTTCAAGGCGCCGCGCTATGTCGCCGTCCAGACCCCGCACGAGATCTACCGCGCCCATCGCCAGCGCCTCGTGCTGACGATCCCGCTCGACGCCCGCTGCAGCTTCTCGCAGTTCGGCCGCACCGTGCAGCTCGAAGCCGGGCAGGCCGCCTTTCACATGACCACCAGTCCGCTCGAATATGTTCAGGTCGAGGAGGGCGCCGTCGTCATCCTGCAGGTGCCGTCGAGCCGCATCGGCCTTTACGTTTCCTGCCTGGAGGACATCTGCGCCGTGCGGATCGAGGCGAGCGATCGCATCCTCGCCACCGTGCTCGGCAGCGCCCGGGCCATTCCCGACATCCATGCGATTCCCTCGGCGCGGGCCAAGGACGCCTTTGCCGAGGGGGTCGTCGCCAGCCTCGGCGCGCTGGCAGCGCTGTTGTCGGAGGCGCACGAAAACCAGAGCTCGGTGATCAAGCGCCGCCGCCTCAATGCGGTCAAATCCTTCATCGATGCGCAGCTGGCCGATAACGGCCTCAACCCGGACAGGATCGCCAGCGCCAACGGCATCTCGGTGCGCTATCTGCACCATTTGTTCCAGGGCGACGGCCAATCCGTCACCGACTGGATCCGCGAGCGCCGGCTCGACCAGAGCCGCAAGGGGCTGGAGAGCGCCGATCTGCGCGCGCTGACCGTCAACGAGATCGGTCTCCGCTCGGGCTTCAACAACGACGCGCATTTCCGCCGCGCCTTCAAGTCGCGCTACGGCGTCGCGCCGCGCGATTATCGCCGCCAGCAATTGCCGGAATTCGAGGGTGCACTGGCGTGATGAGGCAGCTTGGGCAAGCCACGACCGAGCCGGTGACGATGGTCTTTCTCGGCCATTTCAAGCCGGAGAGTTTTGCGGAATTCGTGCGCCATCGCGCCGCCCGCCTGTCGCTCGGCATGCGCCTCGGCACGGTCAGTGATGAGCGGGTCGAGGTCGCGGTCGAAGGGGCTGCCGATCTCGTCGACATGTTCGAGATGGCCTGCAGCCTGGGGCCGATCGATTGCCTCGTGCTCGACATCTATCGCAATGCGGAACGGCAATGACCGCTCCGGAATATCCAGAAACAGGGGAACGGCAGTCATGGGTTTTGCAGCCGGCTGGTATGCGCTAGCGCTTGGCGACGGGTTGGAGCCGGGGACCTCGGCGGGGACGCAGCTCTTCGACAAGGAACTGGTGGTCTGGCGCGACGCGTCGGGCGCCAGCCATGTCTGGGAAGATCGCTGTCCGCATCGCGGCATGCGGCTTTCGTTCGGCTTCGTGCGCGGCAATCACATCGCCTGCCTCTATCATGGCTGGCAGTATGACGAGGCCGGCCAGTGCCGCCACATCCCGGCGCATCCGAGCCTGGAAGTGCCGGAGACGATCAAGGTGCCGACCTACGCCTCGGTCGAGGCCGCCGGCATGATCTGGGTGCAGTCCGCGCCGGAGGCGACCGAGCCGCCGCCGGCCGACTTCGCTGCCGTGCCCGTGCGCAGCCTCTATCTCGACCGCGCACCGGAGATGGTCGCGCTCCTGCTGGAAGCCGGCCTTGCCGGATCATTCGAGAGCCTGTCGTCGAGCACGTTCGGTATCGCGCTGGACGGCGCTGATCTGTTCCTTGCGCTGCAGCCGTACGGCGCCGAACGCTCCGCCCTGCATATTGCCCGCACCGGCGGCGATCTCTCTCCCAAGGATATCGCCGTCTGGGCCGAGGACCTGCGCGCCACGCTGGAAGCGCTGCCCGCAATCGCGCCCGCATCGGCTGCCCGGCAGGCGGGAGCGCTGGCATGAGCCTCGTCCTGCACGACTACGAACTGGACTCCGACAGCTACAAGGTCCGGCTGCTGCTTTCGGCACTTGGCATCGAATACAGCAAGGTGGCGGTCAATGTTCATCCCGGCCATGAGCAGCGCTCGCCGGCATATCTGCGCCTGAACCCGCTCGGCAACCTGCCGATCCTTGTCGATGGCGACACGACCCTGCGCGATTCCGGTGCGATCCTTTGTTATCTCGCCCGCCTGCACGACGGGGACGGCCAGTGGCTGCCCGCAGATTCCCAGCGCTTCGGCGAGGTGATGGTCTGGCTGTTCTTTGCCAGCGCCGATCTTGCGCCGGCGACGCTGGCGCGGCTGCACGACATGCTGGAGGTCCCCGCCGACCGGGATGCCGCTATCGCCGCCTCGCGTCGGGCCTTCCGCATCATGGATGACCACATGACCAAGCGGGAACTCGAAGGCTTTGCCTGGTTCGTCGGCGATCACGCCACCCTTGCCGATATCGCCGTCTTCCCGGCGATCGCGCTGTCGCGTGACTTTGGCGTCGATCACGACGAATATCCGGCTCTCCGGCGCTGGATGCGGCGGGTTCGGACGATTCCGGGCTTCATCACCATGCCGGGCATCCCTGATTATCATTGAGGATGTATGCTTTCGTCAGCTCTCCCTCAGGGAGAGGTGAAGAGACGTTCTCGGCAGGTTCTGCCGCCATTGATCGAGGTTGAAATGACCAGGCTTACCCGCTTCTCCGTCGCGCCGTTGGCGACCATGACACGGCGTCTTGCCGATGTGGCCTCCGGCCGCGCCGCGCCCGATCTCGTCATCCAGGGCGCGCGCGTGCTCTCGACCTATTCCGAGCGCATCCTGCCGGAGCGCGAGATCTGGATTTCCGGTGGCCGCATCGCCGCCGTAAAGCCTTCGGGCACCCACAAGGGCGGCGCCAAGGCGATCTATGACGCCAAGGGCGGCATCATAGCGCCGGGTCTCGTCGATCCGCACATCCACATCGAATCGTCGATGGTGACGGCCTGCGCCTATGCCGAGGCAGCGCTGTTGAACGGCACCACGACGATCTTCTGCGACAGCCATGAGATCGGCAACGTCATGGACGTCGCCGGCGTCGAGGCGATGCTGGAAGACGCGCGCGTCGCCCCGCTGTCGATCTTCCTGACGGTGCCCTCGACGGTGCCGGCGACCTCTCCCGAGCTGGAGACGGCCGGTGGCGACCTGACGCCCGACAAGATCGCGGCGCTGTTCGACAAATGGCCGGAAGCGGTCGCGCTCGGCGAGAAGATGGATTTCGTGCCCGTCGCCATGGGTGACGAGCGCAGCCATGCCATCATCGCTGCCGCCCTCTCGCGCGGGCGTCCAGTGTCCGGCCACGTCTATGGTCGCGAGTTCGTCGCGGCTTATGCGGCCAGTGGCGTCACTGACACGCACGAAGCGATTGATCGCGAAATCGCCGACGACATGCTGGAGGCTGGCATCTGGCTGTTCCTGCGTGGCGGCCCGCCGACGACGCCCTGGCATTCGCTGCCGCAGGCGATCAAGACGATTACCGAGCTTGGTTCCTCGCATAAGCGCGTCGCCGTCTGCACCGATGATCGCGACGCCGACGATCTGATGCTGTTTGGTCTCGACTGGGTGGTGCGCGAAGCGGTCAAGGCCGGCATGTCGCCGGAACAGGCGTGGTCGATGGGCTCGCTGCATGGCGCGACGCGTTTCGGTCACGATGGCGAAATCGGCGGCATGGGCGGCGGACGCCGGGCCGATCTGGTGCTCATGGGCGACGATCTCGACCCGCAGTCGACCTGGTATGGCGGCGAACTGGTCGTCGATGGCGCGAAGATCACGCCGCTGCTCGATGCGGCGCTTTCCGATCGCTATCAGTATCCGAAGGCGGCCTACCAGACGGTCAAGCTGCCCGCTGGCCTCAAGCTGACCCCGGAATTGCCATCAGGTCCCGGCACGCTGCACGCGATCCGCACCGAACTGCCAGGCATCACGCTCGGCCACGACCGGATCGAGATCGAGGCGGCGAACGACTGGGGCACCCTGTTCGAGCGGCATGGCCTCTGCTTCGTCACCGTGGTCGAGCGGCACGGCAAGTCCGCCGGGAATGTCGCGCATGGCGTGCTGTCGAATTTCAGCCTGCTGCGCGGCGCCGTCGCCTCGTCGGTCGGCCATGACAGCCACAACATCATCATCGCCGGCACCAACGAGCCCGACATGAAGCTGGCGCTGGAGACGGTCGCCGCGACACAGGGCGGCGTCTGCGTGGTGGCGGACGGCAAGGTGCTGGCGAAGATCGACCTGCCGATTGCGGGCCTGCTCTCCGACAAGCGCGTCACCGAAGTGGCCGAGGAGACGAAGGCGCTGAAGGTCGAGTGGGAGAAGGCCGGTTGCTCGATCCCCTATATGGGCTTCAACCTGATTCCGCTCTCCGTCATTCCCGAGATCCGCATCACCGACAAGGGTCTGGTGCTGGTGCCGGAAATGGAAATCCAGGCCATGTTCGAACCGGCCTGAGCTCGTAAGACATGAAAAGCCCGGGATCGTGAGATCCCGGGCTTTTCACTTCTATACCTTCACCGCGTCCTGGCGGTTCAGCCTACTGGGGCCCGCAGGGATCATTGGATGTGCAAGGCGCGGCGGCGATCACGCTCAGCACGTCACGCTTTGCAAGGGTCGGCTTTTCATAGATGCGTTTGGTCATAGTTCCCCCAGATAATCGGATTTACCTAGGGATTATCTCGAGTTGAGAAACGGCCTGCAATCAAAAATCGCAGGCCGCCGTTATTTTTCAATGGGGTAGTCCGGAACCCTAGAGCGCCGAGGCTATCAGTTCGCGCGCCGCGCGGTCGGCATCTTGCAAGGCGAGGAAGACGCGGTATTTGGCGTCATGGATACCCGCCGTCGTGCCGCCGGCAGGACGAAGCTCGGAGGCGAGGCGCGACATCTGGTCGATCGCCGCGACCGTTCCGGGGAAGGCGCCCGCCGCCACCGCGCCAAGAATCGCCGCGCCGAGCAGCACCGGCTCGGGCGATTCCGGCACCGCGATGGTAAGGCCGGTGGCGTCCGCCATGATCTGGCGAACCAGCGGGCTCTGGCCCGCGCCGCCCGAGACAACGATGGTGTCCAGTTCGGCGCCCTGTTCCGCCAGCGCATCGACGATCTGCCGTGCGCCATAGCCCAGACCGCAGACGCCGGCGAGATAGAGCCGCGCCAGGCTGTCGAGATCCTCGTCCATGTCGAGCCCGGCGATCACCGCGCGGGCGTCGGGATCGGCGTTGGGCGAGCGGTTGCCCAGGAATTCCGGCACGACCTGAATTGTCGCGGCGAGGCGAGCGATCGCTTCCGGCGTTTCCGCCAGTGCGGCGACGTGCGCTTCGAGAAAGCCGAGCAGGGATTTGCCTTCGGCCTTGGCGCTGGCGAGCGCCTGAGGATAGGCCGGGTGCAGCTTGACCAGATGGTCGATGGCGGCGCCGGCGGCCGACTGGCCGCCTTCGTTCAGCCACAGGCCGGGCAGCATGGCGGAGAAATACGGGCCCCAGACGCCGGGCACGAAGCGCGGCTCGACCGTCGTCGTCATGGCGCAGGCCGAGGTGCCGAAGATGTAGGCCATCTGGCGCTTGGCGTCGGTCGGCTGGTTTGTTGTATCGCGCGCGCCGATCGAGCCGACGCCGCCGGCATGGGCGTCGATCATGGCAGCGGCGACCGGCGTGCCGGGCTTGAGTCCAAGCTCCTGCGCCGCCCGTTCGGTCAGGCCGTTTGCCAGCGGCGTACCGGGATCGACGACGTCCGTGCCGATGCGGGCAAAACCCTCATCGGCAAGGACGCCGAGCCCGATCTGCCGGAAATAGCTCTCGTCCCAGCGCTTTTCATGCGCGAGGTACGTCCATTTGCAGGTCACGGTGCAGACGGAGCGGGCGAGGCTGCCGGTGGCGCGGTAGGTCAGCCAGTCGGAGAGATCGAAGAAATGCTTCGCCGCCGCGAAGCTGTCGGGCTTGTTTTCCGACAGCCAGAGCAGCTTCGGCGTCTCCATCTCCGGCGAGATGACGCCGCCGACATAGGCGAGCACCGGATGGCTGGTGGTGTTGATGCGGCGGGTCTGGTCGGTGGCGCGGTGGTCCATCCAGACGATGATGTTGCGCTGGGGATCGCCGGACGAACTGACCGTGACGGGCTGGTCGTCGGCATCGATCAGCACCAGCGAGCAGGTGGCGTCGACGCCGATGCCGGCGACCTGGTCGGCCGGAATGCCGGCTGTCGCCATCGCTTCGCGCACCGAGGCGACGATCGACTGCCAGATGTTTTCCGACGATTGCTCGACGACGTCGCCCGGCTCGTGCCAGAGCGTGATCTCGCGCTTGGCCGAGGCCTTCAGTACGCCGGTTGCGTCGAAAATGCCGGCGCGGGCGCTGCCCGTGCCGACATCGATGCCGATGAAATAGCTCATGAAACCGTCCCTGTTCGCGGCTCAGCCGGCGGCGTCGGAGCCATAGCCCGGACGCAGCAGCACCTTGATCGAGTCGAGGCCATACGCCTTGTCGATCGCGACGTCCCAGTCCTTCAGGCCATAATGATGGGTGACGATGCCCTTCGAGGTGACGAGCCCGCGCTGCAACAGGTCGATGGCGACCGGATAGCAATAGGGCGCGAGATGGGCGCCGCGGATGTCGAGCTCCTTGCGGTCGCCGATGATCGACCAGTCGGCGGTCGTCTCGGCGCCGAACACGGAGAATTCGACGAAGCGGCCGAGCTTGCGGATGATCTCGAGGCCTTGCGTAACGCCGGCCGGCACGCCCGTCGTCTCGATATAGACGTCGCAGCCATAGCCCTCGGTCAGGCCGCGCACGATCTCGATCGGATCTTCTTCACGCGGGTTGATCACCACGTCGGCGCCAAACGACTTGGCGAGAGCGAGGCGCTCGGGCACCAGGTCGATGACGACCAGCTTCTTCGGCGTCTTGAGGTGAGCGATCTGCGTCATGAACAGGCCGAGCGGGCCGGCGCCGGCGATGACCACGACATCATCAAGCTGGACGTCGCCGCGATTGACGGTGTGGATGGCGCAGGCCAGCGGCTCGATGATCGCCGCGTCTTCGAGCGAGATTTCTTCCGGGATCTTGTGGACGCGGGCGGTCTGGGGAATGCGCATGTATTCCGACATGCCGCCATCGGCGACCTGCTTCTGGAAGCCGAAGATGTTGTGGACTTCGCACATCCAGTAGCTGCCGGAGCGGCAATAACGGCACTTGTCGCAAGGCACGATCTGCTCGGCGATGACGCGATCACCGACAGCGACGCCGAAATGCTCGGCAGCCTCTTCGCCGATCTGATCGACCCGGCCGAAAAATTCGTGGCCCGGAATCACCGGTGGCTTCACGTAAGGGTTCTGGCCGCCCCAGAACATCTGGGCGCCCGACCAGCATTTGCAGTCGCTGGCGCAGATGCCACAGGCGTCGATCTTCAGCACCAGCTCGCGGCGCCCGGCCTCGGGCCTGCCCACGGACTCGACGCGATAGTCCTTGGGACCATGGCAGACGATTGCCGTCATTGTGCGGGACTGAAACATGGGAGGCCTCCCCAGGCGTTGGCGCACCCTTTCAAGGGGCGCGTCCATTCGGTTGATCAGGGCCGCGAGGATAGGGGCTGTTCGCCCGCCACGCCAATGCCGAAACGCCTGTCGACTGATACGGATTTGACAGCGAGTGATAGGGGGAGCCGATGACGGCCGACCGCACCCCAGGCTTGGCGTCATCCCCGGCTTGACCGGGGATCCATACAGCCGAAGCGCGGGGCGTGCGAAACTCCCGGGAAACACGGCTGGATGGGTCCCGGGTCTCCGCTGCGCTCCGCCCGGGATGACGGCGAGCGTGGGAGGGGGCTGGCGACGAGGAGATGGACGCGGCCCAAGCCCAAGCCCAAGCCCAAGCCCTTACACCTCCGGAATGTTTTCCTTGAAGATCGCCTGAAGCCGGGTCGCGGGGCCGGTCGGGTTTTCTTCGCCTCGGGCGGCGCGGGCGAGACGGTCGACCGCCTCGCGCGCTTCGACGCGCGGGTTCTGGTCGATCGCCGCGTCCATCGTGCCGGAGATGAGAAAACGGCGCGTGTGCTCGGTCAGTTCGTGGCCGATGAAGACGACGGATTTCTCGCGGCCCGCCTCCTGAAGTGCGCGCGAGATACCGCGATTTCCCGCGCCGATATTGTAGATGCCGGTGAGGTCGGGATAGCGCGCGAGCAGCGCCACCGCCTCGCTATAAGCGCGCTCGGTATCGTCGCGGATTTCTCGAAGTTCGACGATCGAGATCCCCGGATATTCTTCGCGCAGCATATGGCGAAAGCCCATTTCGCGCTCTTCGTGACCGCGATAGGAGAGCGAGCCGGCGAACAGCGCCACCTTGCCCGTATCCGCCTTCATGAAGCGGCCGAGCAGGTATCCGGCGAGGCGGCCGGCGGCGCGGTTGTCGATGCCGACATAGCCGACGCGCGGCACATGGGAAATGTCGGAAACCAGCGTCATCACCGGCACGCCGGAGCCGGCGAGCGAGCGGATCGCCTCGCGCACCACCGGATGATCAAGCCCGATCAGGCCGACACCCTGGCTCTTTCCCCGCAACGCTTCCAGCTTTTCCGCCAGCAGCACCGGCTCGAAGCCTTCGATCGAATGAATGCGCAAATTCACGTCCGGCCGGATCGCGGCGATGTCGGCGAAGCGGTCGGCGAGGTTGTTGATGAAGGTGTTGGTACCGCCCGGAAGCACGATGTCGAGATCGACGATTCCGGTCGGCAGACTGCTGATCGAGGCGGGCAGGGCGGAGCCGAGCGCATCCTCGACATAGCCGAGGCGGGCGGCGACCGCCTGCACTTGCGCGCGGGTTCGCTCGCGGACGCCGTCGCGATCGTTGAGGACGCGGTCGACCGTCGCGGTCGAAACCCCTGCCTCCCTTGCGATGTCTGCCAGCGTCGTCCGCATTCCGTCTTTCCGAGTCGTTTCCGGGTATTGGAAGCCGCACGCTACGCCGTTTGGTCATGTGACCGGAAGCGGCTGCGCGTCAACATGATCAAATGATGTCTTTGATGTAAAATGATGTCAATGAGGTTGTTGATGTGTTGGATGTCCGGCCGGGTCTGGGTGGCCTGAAATCGGCCATCTCGGTGCCAAAGTGTCATAATCTGCCATGGTTTACGCGATTTCTGGAGACTGTGAATCCTGTGCGGTAAAGCGGGGACGAAATCTCGCACAGGGCCGAATGCTGCATTGCATCAGGAATTGATATCCAAGTTGATGCGATGCATCGACTGTTGACATCGGAACAAATCAATACCAATCATCGCGCCTGATGTGACGGATGCAAAAAGCGATCCGCTTGTCCTTGGGAGGGGAAATCATCATGTCCACGCGCGGTTCGTCCGCCGGCTCGTCCGGCTTCACCCGTCGCCGTCTGCTGAAGACGGGCGGCTCGGCCTTCGCCCTGACGGCGGCGGTCGGCATTGCGCCGAAATTCCTGCGGCCGGCCTTCGCGGATACGGCGCTGTCGCCGGGCATGATCGGTGGACCCACGGGTTTCCCCGGTGCCGAGCGCTACCAGTATGGCGCCGATACGCCGGAAGGCCGCGCCGTCGAGGGCATCAAGGCGCTGAAGGCCGCCGGCAAGGCGCCGACCAAGATCGTGCTCGGCCTGTCGGATGGCTCGATCGGCCAGCTGACCAAGCCGTTCCCGGAAGGTGCGCCGTCGATCAAGGACCTTTGGGAGAAGGAAACCGGCGTCACGCTGGAGATCGTCGGCCAGCCGAACGGCCAGGAATTCACCAAGGCGATGCAGGACATCTCCACCCAGGGCGGCGCGTTCGACATCTACGCTGTCGAGTGGAACCGCCTCGGCGACCTCGCCGAGACCAACGGTCTCGTCAAGATGGACGATTTCGTCGCCCAGTATAAGCCGGAATGGGACAATCCCGAGCGCGGCTATCCGGGTGGCGATGCCGGCGTCAGCCTGTTCAACCGCTATCGCGGCTCCGTCTATGGCGTCTCGCTCGATGGCGATTATCAGTGCTGGGTCTATCGCACCGACCTGTTCGGCGACGCGGCCGAGCAGTCGGCCTTCAAGGACAAGTTCGGCTACGATCTGGCGCCGCCCTCGACCTGGAAGCAGCACAGCGACATCGCCTCGCACTTCCACCGTCCGGACAAGGGCCTGTTCGGCTCGACCGACCTGCGCAACCAGGGCTGGGGCTATACCAACTGGTATCAGCGCTTCGTCACGACCGCCTCGCCGAACCAGTTCCTGTTCGATGACAATGGCGCGCCGCTGATCAATTCGGCCAATGGCATCCTGGCGACGACGGAATATGTCGACAGCCTCTCCCATCACTCGCCGGACGCGATTTCCTGGGGCTGGCCGGAGCAGTACGGCAATTTCGGCAATGGCGGCGCGGCGATGACCTGCGCTTTCTCCAACCTGCCGAAGTTCCTCGACAACAAGGCGAATGAAGGCTCGAAGGTCACCGGCAAGATCGGCTCGATGCTGCCGCCGGGCCGCGTCATCGACGACAAGCTGGTCCGCCGCTCCGTGCTCTGGCTCAATCTCTCGGCCTCGATCTCGGCCCAGAGCCAGCATCCCGAAGCCTGCTACCTGCTGCTGCAGTGGCTTGGCTCCAGCCGGATCTATTCCTGGATGACGGCCAATCCGGGCGGCTATTTCGACCCCTTCCAGCTGGCGAACTTCTCCGATCCGCTCGTCCGCGAGACGTATCACGCCTACCACATGGACAATCTGCGCGAGGTCGTCGCGCGTACCGTCCCGACCATCAACTATCCGGGCGCGACCGCCTTCCACAACGCGCTCGACGAAAACCTCGTCGCTGCCTGCACCAAGTCGAAGACGCCGGAACAGGCGATGGCCGACACCGAGCGGGAATGGAAGCGCATCGCGCGGCGGATCGGCGAGGACAAGCTCCTCGACGCCATCCGCAGCAACAAGGCCTCGTGGCCGACGGTGCTCGATCCGGTCGTGACGTAACCAAGCCCATCCGCCGTCATCCCGGGCGCAGACCCGGGACATTCAGCCGTGAAGCATATCGGCTGACTGGATCCCCGCTTTCGCGGGGATGACGGAGGAGGGGATCCGAAGCGTGCTCGCAAGCCCAAAGGGGCGGGTGAGGGCCCTTCGGTCGGTTCAAGGAAAACGGAACACCAATGCGTTCCGTCATCTCGGGCGAAGTCCCGGGATCCATTCAGCCCCGAGCCTTGGGAAGCTGGATGGATCGCTGCTTTCGCAGGGATGACGACGCGTTGGTTGGACGGCCGGCGGTAGCCCGCAGGGTCGTGAGAGGAATGAGTATGCGGCGTTCACCCGCCTTTGAAATTTTCCGTTATGCCGCGATTGCGCTTGCGCTCGCGCTGACGCTGCTGCCCATCCTCTGGATGGTGTCGATGGCCTTCAAGCCGATCCCGGAATGGTCGGCGACCGGCGCGGACCTGACGTGGATTCCGCGCGCGCCGACGCTCGACAATTTCCGCTTCGTCTTCGGCGAAAGCACCTCCGACCTGATCGTCGCGCTGGAACGCACCGCGTGGCGGCCGATCCTGGCGTCGCTGCTCTCGGCCGTGTTCGGCACGATCATCGCCATGGTCTGCGGCACCGCCGCTGCCTATGGCCTGTCGCGCTTCGGCTCCGGCAAGAATTTGCCGCTGGCGCTGATCCAGCTTCGCCTGTTCCCGCCGATGGCGGTGATGATCCCGGTCATGATCATGTGGGCCTTTCTCGGCCTGATCGATACCTGGTGGGGCCTGGCGCTGATCTACGGCATCGTCACGTTGCCCTTCGCCTTCTGGCTGATGAAGACCTTCTTCGACGAGATGCCGCGTGAGATCGAGGAAGCGGCCCTTGTCGAAGGCTGCTCGCGCTTCCGCGTCTTCATGAAGATCACGCTGCCGGTGATGCGCGCGCCGCTCGCTTCCTCGGCGCTGCTCGTCTTCATCCTGAACTGGTCGGATTATCTGATCGCGCTGCTGCTGACGACCAAGAACTGGGTGACGATTCCCGTCTACATGGCGTCGCTGTCGTCCTCGATGACCGGTCAGCTGTATGGAGCTAAAGCCGCGCTCGGCCTGCTCGCGGCGATCCCGCCCGTCATCCTCGGCATCGCCATCCAGAAGCATCTGGTCCGTGGCCTGACCTTCGGAGCGCTGAAGCAATGAGCGCCACCGAAACGCTGCCGGGTGCCGCGGCCGCCGCGCCGCGCACCATCCCGCCGGTCGACCGTGAATCGCGTCGGCTCGGCTTCCGCCTGACCCTGCCGACCCAGCTGCTCGTGCTATTCATCGCCGGTTTCCCGCTGCTGATGCAGCTCTATATCAGCCTGACCGACTGGTCGCCGCTCGATGGCGTCGGCTGGTGGAAGGCGTGGGAGTCCTGGAACAGCTTCGCCAACTACACCGACCTGCTCGAGGACCGGCGCTGGTGGGGCGCGCTCTGGCGCACCTTCATCATCATGCTCGTCTGCGTGCCGGCCGAGTTCCTGCTGGCGCTGGGCCTCGCCACGCTGTTCATGGACGACTTCCCCGGCAAGCGGATCTTCTATTCGATCCTCTTGATGCCGATGATGGTCGTGCCCGCGGTCGCCGGCTACATGTTCTTCATGCTGTTCCAGTCGGGCGGGCCGTTCAACGGCATCCTCTCGGCGCTGACCGGCATGGATATCCGCATCGCCTGGCTGTCCGATCCGACGCTGGCGCTGGTCGCCGTGATGATCGCCGATATCTGGCAGTGGACGCCGCTGATGTTCCTGATCCTGCTCGCCGGCCTTGTCGGCGTGCCGGAGGACCAGCTGAAGGCGGCGACCCTGCTCGGCGCCAACTGGCGGCAGCGCTTCTTCACGATCATGCTGCCGCGCATCAAGACGATCATGGTGATCGCGCTGGCGATCCGAGTCATCGAGATCTTCAAGATCTTCGACACGCTCTACATCATGACCGGCGGCGGCCCCGGCGTCGCGACCGAGACGATCTCCGTCTACATCTACAAGGTCACGACCCAGGATCTGATCTGGGGCTATGTCGCGGCCATCGCGCTCGTCATCCTGATCGCCCTTTCCGTCCTCGCCGTCTTCGCCATGAAGCGGATGGAAGCTGCCAAAAATGGGGGACGGGCATGACCACCATCCGTCTTGAAAACCTGGTGAAGCGTTTTGGCGATTTCACCGCGCTGAAGACCATGGATCTCGAAATCCGCGACGGCGAGTTCATGGCGCTGCTGGGGCCGTCCGGCTGCGGCAAGTCGACGACCATGAACATGATCGCCGGCATGGAAGACCCGTCTGGCGGCCGCATCCTGTTCGACGGTCGCGACATGAACGGCGTGCCGATGGGCAAGCGCGGCGTCGGCTTCGTGTTCCAGAACTATGCGATCTTTACCCATATGACGGTTCGGCAGAACCTCGCCTATGGCCCGAAGATGCGCGGCATGAGCCGGTCGGAGATCGACCGGCGGGTGAAGAACATCGCCGATTTCCTGCAACTGACGCCGCTGCTCGACCAGAAGAGCGCCAAGCTCTCGGTCAACATCCTGCAGCGCCTCGCCATCGGCCGCTCGGCCATTGTCGAGCCGGCGATCTTCCTGCTCGACGAGCCGCTGTCGAATGTCGACGCCGCCTTCCGCGCCGTGATGCGGACGGAGCTGAAGCACCTGCAGAAGCAGTTCAAGCAGACCATGGTCTATGTGACCCACGACCAGCTTGAGGCCATGACCATGGCCGACCGCATCGCCGTGATGGACCATGGCGTGCTGCAGCAGGTCGGGACGCCGCTCGAGGTCTACAACAACCCGGCCAACATCTTCGTCGCGAAGTTCATCGGTGCGCCGGGCATGAATCTGATCGCCGGCGAACTGGCCGAGACGGATCGCGGCCTCGCCGTCGATCTTGGAAGCTGGGGCGTCTCTCCGCCCTTGTCGGATGATCTCGCTGCGGCCGCACGCGCCGCCGGCAGCCGGGCCGTGCAGTACGGCTTCCGGCCGGAGGAGGCGACGCTCGGGTCCGAAAGGAAGGGGCTGCGCGCCCGCGTCACCTTCGTCGAGCGCATCGGCGCCCGCACCATCGTCCATGCCGAGAGCGGCCAAGCGGTGAAGGTCGTCACCGAGAACGATGTCGGCTTCTCGATCGGCGACGTCGTCTCGATCGTGCCGACGCCGGCAGCGGTCCGCCTGTTCGACGCCGCTTCCACTGCCGCGATCCGGGGAGGCTGAGCATGGCCGAGATCACCTTCGAGAACGTCTCGAAGCGCTATGGCGACACGCTGGCGCTCGACCGCGCCTCCTTCACCATCCGCGACAATGAGTTCTTCTGCTTCTTCGGCCCGCCATCCTCCGGCAAGACGACGATTTTGCGCCTGATCCTGGGCCTGGAAACGCCGGACGAGGGCGAGATCCTCATCGGCGGCAAGCGTGTCAACGAGGTCACGCCGGCCGACCGCAACGTCGCCATGGTGTTCCAGAACCTGGCGCTGTTTCCGCACATGACCGCGCGCGAAAACATCCGCTTCCCGCTGGTCGAGCGGAAGGTGCCGGAGGCGCAGATTGCAGCCAAGCTCGCCTCGGTCGCCGAGAAGCTCCATATCGGCCATATCCTGCACAAGCCGCCGGCGCAGCTTTCCGGTGGCGAGCGCCAGCGCGTGGCGATCGCACGCGCCCTGGTGCGCGATCCCGCCGCCTATCTGATGGACGATCCGATCTCGGCGCTGGACGCCCGATTGCGCGAAGAGACCCGCGTCGAGCTGAAGCGCCTGCAGCAGGAGCTCGGTCACACGCTGGTCTATGTCACGCATGACCAGGAAGAGGCGATGTCGGTCGCCGACCGGATGGCGATCCTCGACGGCGGCGTCATCCGCCAGGTCGATACGCCGCGTGTGATCTATGATCGCCCGGCCAGCCGCTACGTCGCCGGTCTCGTCGGCGCGCCGACCATCAATCTGCTGACCGGAACGGCCGATACGGTTAACGGAAGGCTAACAGCCGCGAGCGGTGTTATCCGCCTGCCGCTCGACGGCGTGCCCGCGAGCACGACGGCCTTCGGCATCCGTCCGGAAAGCCTGAAGCTCGCGCCCTGGCGCGACGGCGATGGTGCCCCAGCGACGATCTTCGAGGTCGAGCCGCTCGGTGGCTTCACCGTGGTGACGCTGACGGCCGGCGAGGAACGGCTCAGGGCGCTGCTGCGCGGCCAGCCGAAATTCGCCGCCGACGAGAAGATCACCCTCTCGGTCGATCCGGCCGACATCCACTTCTTCGCGGCGGACAGCTCGGCCGTTGCCCGCGCCCAATAAAAAGACGGAGGAACCCATGGCAGATTCGAAGGGCTTCGCGCCCGATCCGGAGATCCGGGTCAACGATCTCAGGATCGGGGCCATCGGCGCCGGCATGATCATGGCCGAGTGCCATCTGGCCGCCTATCACGAGGCCGGATTCCCGGTGGTGGCGATCGCCTCGCGCACCAAGGCGAATGCCGCCAAGGTGGCGACACGCTGGTCGATCCCGACCGTGCACGAGACGCCGGAAGCGTTGATCGAGGACGAGAATGTCGAGATCGTCGATCTCGCCTTTCCGCCGGACCAGCAGCCGGCGCTCATCCGCCATGCGCTGAAGCAGAAGCATATCAAGGGGATCCTGGCGCAGAAGCCGCTGGCGCTGACGCTGGAAGACGCCATCGCACTGCGCGACGAAGCCAAGGCCGCCGGCAAGATCCTCTCGGTCAACCAGAACATGCGCTATGACCAGTCGATGCGCGTGCTGAAGCAGATCCTCGACAAGGGGGAACTGGGCACGCCCGTCATCGCCACCATCGAGATGCGCGCCATCCCGCACTGGCAGACCTTCCTGGAAGAGTATGACCGGCTGACGCTCTCGAACATGAGCGTGCATCATCTTGATGTGCTTCGCTTTTTGTTCGGCGAGGTCGACGAGATCTACACCGCCGCCCGCACCGATCCGCGCACGACGTTCGAGCACAAGGACGGCATCACCGCCTCGACGATCAAGTTCGCCTCGGGCGTCTTCGCCGTGTCGCTGGAGGATGTCTGGTCCGGCCCGCGCGAGGAAGGCTTCGACAGCGACATCTACATCAAGTGGCGGGTCGAGGGCACGGATGGCGTCGCCCAGGGCACGATCGGCTGGCCGACCGGCGCCGCCTCGACGCTGACCTATGCTTCCAAGACCACCACCGGCGGCAAGTGGGTCACGCCGGAATGGGACACGATGTGGTTCCCGCATGCCTTCAAGGGCGTGATGGAGCAACTGCAATACGCGGTGAAGACCGGCAATGCCCCGGCACTTACCGTCGCTGACAACGTCAAGACCGTGGCGCTGATCGAGGCGGGCTACCGCTCGATGGCCGAGGGCCGCGCCGTCAAGCTTTCCGAAATCGCTATCTGAATTCCAGGGAGGAACTCATCATGATGCAGTCCGGCATTTTCACCGGTTATTTCCCCTATGGCCTTGAAGAGACGGCCAAAAAGATCCGCTCGCACGGCTTCAACACCGTGCAGCTCGATCTCCATTTCAAGGATATCGACCTCGGCGCCGGCCAGATCACGAAGGCGAAGGCCAAGACCGTCCGCGACACGTTCCGCGACAACGACCTGCCGATTTCGTGCATCTCGGGCTACACCAACATCATCCATCCCGACCTCGCCCACCGCGAAGCCAATGTCGAGCGTTTGAAGGAAATCATCCGCAACGCCCGCGACCTCGGCTCGCCCTTCGTCATCTCGGAAACCGGTACCTACAACACCGAGAGCGAGTGGATGAGCGATCCGAAGAACAAGTCGGAAGAGGGCTTCGAGATGTGCCGCGCGGTGATCGCGGAACTGGCGCAGGAAGCCTATGACCACGGCTCGATGTTCCTGCTCGAAACCTATGTGAACAACGTCGTCGGCTCGGTCGAAGAGACGGTTCGCATGTTCGCGCAGGTCGATCATCCGGGCCTCGGCCTGCTGATGGATCCGACGAACTATTTCGAGGATCACAACATCGACAGCATGGACAAGGTGCTGAACCAGGTGTTCGACACGCTTGCCGACAAGATCAAGATCGCGCACGCCAAGGACGTTGCCCGCGCCGGCGACGACAAGAGCGAGAAGCACGCCGATATCGGCGATGACGACGCGCTCGCTTCGCACACCTTCCGCGGTGTGGGCGAGATGGTCCTGAACGCACCGGGCACCGGTTCGCTCAACTACGACCTCTATTTGCAGCGCCTGTCGGAAAAGCATCCGAACATCCCGGTCATCATCGAGCATCTGTCGGAAGACGATGTTCCGCGCGCCAAGAAGTTCCTCGACGACAAGTTCCGCGCGCACGGGCTGTAAGAAAGACCCTCACCCCAGCCCTCTCCCGCCAGCGGGAGAGGGAGCGCTCACGCTAGGCCGCGAGGTCGATGAAGGGCGCTTACGGAATGGCCCTCTCCCGCTGGCGGGAGAGGGTTGGGTGAGGGGCTTCCTCGCCCTCAACGAAACAGGACAATCAGGACACGACCATGGTGCAACTTTTCGGGCGGACTTTTTCGCGGCGCGAACTGGCGGAGCATTCCGGGATGCTGTCGCAATTCGCGGGCGTCCGGCTGACGACGCTCGGCGACGGCGTCGAACGCGGTATCCGCATGCTCGAATTCCGCACCGGCGCCGGCCTGCGGTTCACCGTGCTCGTCGATCGCGCGATGGACATCGCTGATCTCGATTATCAGGGAACCTCGATCGGCTGGCATTCGCCGGCCGGCTTCCGCAACGCCTTCCTGCATGAATATGAAGGCGAGGGCGGCCTCGGCTTCATGCGGTCCTTCTCCGGCCTGCTCGTCACCTGCGGTCTCGACCACATCCTGTTCATGCATGAGGCCCCGGCCGACAGCTATGTCTACGGCCCGCGGAAGACCGCGAAGCATTCGCTGCATGGCCGCGTCGGCACCATTCCCGCCCGGCTCACCGGCTATGGCGAGGCTTGGGAAGGCGACGAATGCACGCTGTGGGCGGAAGGCATCGTCCAGCAGTCGACCGTCTTCGGTGAGGATTTGCACCTGATCCGCCGCATCGAGGCCAAGGTCGGTTCGAACGAGATCAAGCTCATTGACCGCGTCGTCAACCACGGCTTCTACAAGACGCCGCACATGTACTGCTACCACATCAATCCGGCCGCGCCGCTGCTGGAAGAGGGCGCCCGCTATGTCGCGCCGATCGAGGAAGTGGTCTGGGCCGCTCATGCCGGCGCCGATTACCAGAAGCAGGGAGTTGGTTATCGCACCCTGCCGGCACCGCAGAAGAATTTTCACGAGCAGGTCTGGCAGCACGAGATGAAGGCCGACGCCAACGGCCTCGTGCCGGTGGCGCTGATCAATGATCGCCTCGGCCTCGCCTTCGAGGTCGAGACCCGCAAGGACCAGTTCCCCTGCCAGTTCGAGTGGCAGAACCTGCAGGCCGGCCAGTATGCGATCGGCCTGGAGCCCTCGACCAACCATGTGCTGGGACAGAGCTATGCCCGCGAGCACAACGAGCTGATCTGGCTCGAGCATGGCGACGAGCGCCGCTACGACACGACATTCCGCATTCATGCCGGCAAGGACGCGACGGCGGCGCTGGAGAAGCGCATCGCCGGCCTCGCCGTGCAGCCGACGGAAGAATACCCGACGCCAACCGGCAATCACCGGCCGATCCAGGGGCGGTAAGCACCATGACCATCAAGAACAAGACCATCCTCTATACGGGCGCCGCAGGCGGGCTCGGCCTGCCGGCGACGTTGGCGTTTCTGGAGGCCGGCGCCACCGTCGTCGCCATTGATAATGACCCGGCCAAGGGCGAGGCGCTGAAGGCGGCCGCCGGTGAACGCGGCCTCGACAAGCTGGTGTTCCAGGCGCTTGATCTCTCGGACCTGGCCGGCCTGCGCACGGCGCTGGAGGCCCTTTCGGCCAAGGTCGGCGGTTTCGACATCGTCATCAACAATGCCGCGATCTATCCGTCAAAACCGTTCGAGGAATACACGATCGAGGAGCATCAGGCGGTGCAGCGCGTCAATGTCGACGCCGGCATCGTCTGCGTGCAGGTCGCCCTGCCGTCGATGCGCGCCAAGGGTTTCGGCCGCATCATCAATATTGCCTCGGTCACGCTTTCGGGCGGCTGGGCCAATCTGTCGCCCTACATCCAGTCGAAGGGCGCGCTGGTCGGCCTGACCCGGGCCTGGGCGCGCGAGTTCGGCCCCTATGGCATCACCGTTAATGCCATCTCGCCCGGCGCCTTCCCGACCGACGCGGAAAAGATCCACCCCGATCCCGAGGGCTATACCCGCCACGTTCTCGACCATCAGGCGGTCCAGCGCCGGGGTGAGCCGGCGGATATCGCCAATGCGCTGATCTTCTTTGCTTCCGAGGGCTCCGGCTTCATCACCGGCCAGACGCTCAACGTCGATGGCGGCTGGTGGATGACCTGATCCATTCGCATGCGCGCCGCCGTCATCCCGGGCGGAGCGCAGCGGAGACCCGGGATCCATGCGGCCTCCTCCAATGGGCTGAATGGATCCCTGCTTTCGCAGGGATGACGGATTGTTCGGATCTTTGAGGTTTTAGAAAATGGGCATTCTCTCCGGTTACCGCGTGCTCGATTGTTCGATCGCCATGGCGGGGCCGTTCGCGGCGCAGCGTCTGGGCGATCTCGGCGCCGACGTCGTCAAGGTTGAGCCGATCAACGGCGAGTGGCAGCGCCATGTCGCGGCTGGCGGCGCGCGCGGCAACAAGGTCAACGTCTCGTTCCTGTCGCTCAACCGCAACAAGCGCTCGCTCGCCATCGACCTGAAGAACCCCGACGGCAAGGCGATGCTGCTCGAACTGGTGAAGACGGCTGACGTCTTCCTGCAGAACTATCGTCCTGGCGTCGCCAAGCGGCTGGGCGTTGATTACGAGACGCTGTCGAAGATCAACCCGAAGCTGATCTACGTCTCGATCTCCGGCTATGGCGAGGACGGCCCCTATCTGAACCGTCCGGGCCAGGACCTGGTCCTGCAGGGCATGTCGGGCGCCATGCTTTCGGCTGGCCGCGAGGGCGAGCCACCGACCGCTGCCGGCCAGTATCTGGTCGATGCGATCACCGCCTACACCGCCTTCGAAGGCGCGTTGGCAGCGTTGCTGCATCGCGAGCGGACGGGCGAGGGCCAGCTGGTCCAGGTCAACATGCTGGACGCGATCACCACGATCCAGATGCAGGAACTCTCCGTCTTCACCGTCGCCGGCAAGCCGCAGACCCGCTCGGCCGAGCCGCATGCGCATGTCTATATCCGCGCGCCCTATGGCGCCTTCGCGACGACCGACGGCTACATCATCGTCTCGTTCCCGAAGTTGGCGACGCTTGGCGCGGTGATCGGCGAGGACAGCTTCCTCACCATGGACGACGAGACCGACACCTGGGAGAAGCGCGACGAGATCTTCGCCAAGACGCGCGAGAAGCTGAAGACGAAAAGCTCCGCCGAATGGCTGGAGCTGCTGCGCGCGGCCGATATCTGGTGCGGCCCGGTCTATGGCTATGCCGATCTCGTCGAGGACGAGCAGATCAAGCACAACGGCACCTTCGTCGAGTATGACCACCCGACCGAAGGCCATGTGAAGACGCCGGGCTTCGCGATCAAGTTCTCGAAGACGCCCTCGACCGTCGAACGCGGCGCGCCGCTGACCGGCGAGCATACGCGCGACGTTCTGGCCGAGGCCGGCCTGGACGAGGCGGCGATCAACGACCTGCTCGCCAAGGGTGCCGTCAGCGAGGGTTCGGCATGACCGACGATATCCTCTTCACCGTCGACGGCCACGTCGCGACGATCACGCTGAACCGGCCGGCCAAGCTCAACGCCGTCACGCCGGAAATGTCGAAGGCGATCGTCGCTGCCGTGCAGGAATGCAATGACAGCGACATGATCCGCGTCGTCATCGTCACCGGCGCCGGCGAGCGGGCGTTTTGCGCCGGTTCCGACATCAAGGAACTCGACACTTATGAATCGCCCTGGCAGTTCCGCAATCGCGCCGACTATTGCGACGCGATCCGCAAGCTGCTGAAGCCGACCATCGCGGCGGTGAACGGCTACGCCTTCGGCGGCGGGCTGGAGACGTCGCTCTCCTGCGACATCCGTATCGCCTCCGACAATGCGCAGTTCGCGGCACCCGAGATCAAGCTCGGCTGGATCGGTGGTGGTGGCATGGCGACGTTCCTGGCACATTCGGTCGGTCCGTCGAACGCGGCGCTGATGATCATGACCGGCGATCCGATCCCGGCGGAGAAGGCGCTGGCCTGGGGGCTGGTGTCGGAAGTCGTTCCGCAGGCGGATCTGCTCGCCCGCGCTCGTTCCATTGCCGACGTGATCGCCAGTCGCGCGCCGATCGCGGCCGAGACGGCCAAGCTCAACCTGCAGGCGGCTTTCACCATGCCGCAGGAGCAGGCGATCCACTACGAGCGCGACCTGCAGACCATCTGCTTTGCCACGGAAGACGCCGCTGAAGGCCGCGCCGCCTTCAAGGAAAAGCGCCAGCCCACCTTCAAGAGACGCTGATTCATGACTGCTGCCAATGTCGTCCGCTTCGTGCGGACGCGCCGCGAGGCGACCGTTCTCGCGATGCTCGTCCTCGTCTTCCTCGGCCTGACCTTCGCCAGCGAGTTCTTCCTGACGGGGCGCAACCTCTCCAACGTCGCGCGCCAGATCTCGGTCGTCGGCATCGTCGCGCTCGGCCAGGCGCTGGTGATCATCGCCGGCGGCATCGATCTGTCTGTCGGCTCGGTCATCGGACTTTCGGCTGTCACCGGCGCGATCGTCTCGGCGACGACCGGCATGCCGTCGCTGGGCATAGCCGGCGCCATCGGCATCGGCATGGCGATCGGCTTCGCCAATGGCGTGCTGATCACCAAGCTCAGGATCAATCCGTTCATCACGACGCTCGGCACGCTGTCGATCGCGCGCGGCGCGGCGTTGCTGATCACCAACGGCAATCCGCAGCGCTTCGACAATTGGGCGGCTTTCCTAGGTTACGGCAAGATAGGCGGGCTACCCGTCCAGTTCATCCTGCTCGTGGCGCTGACGATCATCGTCTGGCTGTTCGCGACCCGGACGCGCTGGGGCCGCAACGTCTATGCGGTCGGCGACAATGCCCGCGCCGCGCGTCTCGCCGGCATCGACGTGGCGCGTACCCGCATCCTTGTCTTCACCGTCTCGGGTAGCCTCGCCGGTCTCGGCGGCCTGCTGCTTGGCGGCATGCTGACCAACGCCAATCCCAATCTCGGCCTCGGCTACGAACTCGACGTCATCGCCGCGGTCATTCTTGGCGGTGTCGCGCTCTCCGGCGGGCGTGGCTCGATCGGTGGCGTCGTCATCGGCGCGGCGCTGATCGGCCTGCTGCGCAACGCGTTCGTCCTGCTCAACGTCTCGGGCTACTGGCAGACCATCACCATCGGTCTCGTCGTCATCCTCGCCGTCGGCGCGGACAGCCTGAACCGGCGCAGCGAAGAGGACTGAGCGGCGCAACGTCGCCGCCACTCGTTCAAGACTTTCAACTCTGGAGGAAACCATGACTACATTCGATCGCCGCCGCTTCCTGATGCTTTCGGCCGCCGGCCTTGCTCTGCCGCTGATGCCGGGCCTGGCACTCGCCCAAGAGGTTGCGTTGTCGGAAGGCGCCAAGGCAGTCGGCGGCGCCGTTGCCGCCCAGGGCGCCGCCCCGAAGCCGCTCCGCCTCGCCGTGCTCTCGTTCCAGGGCTCGTCGTTCTGGGAAGCCGCCGACAAGGGCATCGCCGCCGCCGCCGAATATCTGAAGCCGCTCAACACCACCGTCGACTACATCCAGCTCGGCACCGGCCTGACGGCCGAGGTGATGGTCGCCGGCATCGATGGTGCGCTGACCAAGCAGTATGACGGCATCGCAGCCGTGCCGATCTTCGACGGCACCGTCGCCAAGGTGAACGAAGTGGTCGCCGAGGGCGTGCCGTTCGTTTCCTTCATCGCTGACTCCGCCGAAAAGTCGAATCGTAACGTCTCGATCGGCATGCTGGCCTACGACGCTGGCGCCAAGGCGGGCGAGTTCATCGCCAAGCAGACCGGTGGCAAGGGCAAGATCGCCGTCATCACTGGTTATCTCGGTGCTGCCCAGCACGACGCCCGCATGAACGGTGCGCTTGACCTGCTCAAGAAGAGCTACCCCGACATCACCATTGTCGGCCCGTTCGAGTGCAAGGACGACGATGCCACCGCCTACTCGCAGGCGACCGATATCATGACCTCCAACCCCGACCTGTCGATTATCTATGTTACGGCCGGTGGTTCGGAGGCTGCTGCCAAGGCGGTCCGCGACTCCAAGGCGACGGGCAAGGTCGGCGTCGTCGGTTATGACGACCTGCCGGAGAAGCAGCAGTACAAGGACGGCGGCGAGATCCTGGCTCTGATCGACCAGGCGCCGGCGCGCCAGGCCTTCGACAGCATCGTCATGCTGCACAACATGATCGCCTTCGGCGCGACCTATCCCGCCGATATCGCCGTCGACGCCCCGGTGGCGCTCGGCAAGGGCGCCAAGACCTAAGTTCGTCGCCGAGAGACCCTTACAACACCCTCTCCCGTAAGCGGGGGAGGGCCTTGTTCCTGATTTTGAGAGCCCAATGACCGACTGCCTTCTCTCCGCCCGTGGCATCGCCAAATCGTTTGACCAGAACCGCGTCCTGCATGGGGTCGATTTCGACATCTCTGCCGGCCAGGTGGTTGCGCTGCTGGGTGAGAACGGCGCCGGCAAGTCGACCTTCGTCAACATCCTGTCGGGCGCCTTGCCGCGTGATGGCGGCACGATCGTCTGGAGTGGCGCCGAGACCGTATTCCGCGATACCCGCTCGGCGCTCGACGCCGGCATCATCCATATCCATCAGGAACTGTCGCTGATCTCCTCGCTTTCGGTGATGGAGAACCTGTTCATCGGCGACTACATGACCGGCAAATCCGGCATCATCGATCGCAAGGCACTGGCCGCCAAGGCGCGCGAACTGCTGGCGCGGGTCGGTGCGGCGCATATCGATCCTCGCGTCGAGGCCGGCTCGCTGTCGACCGCCGAGCAGCAGATCGTCGAGATCGCCAAGGCGCTGGCCCGCAATGCCCGCCTGCTGATCCTCGACGAGCCGACCGCCTCGCTGACACCGCACGAGGCCGAGGCGCTGTTCGCCATCGTGCGCGACCTGCGCGCTCATGGCGTCGCCATCATCTTCATCAGCCATCGCTTCGACGAGGTGTTCGCGATCTCGGACCGCGTCGTCGTGTTGCGCGATGGCCGGGTTGTCGGCGATCGCCCTGTGGCCGAGACGACTCGCGCCGGCATCATCGCCGACATGACGGGCCGCGCTTTCACCTTCGATGCGCTCGATAAGCCCGCTATCGCCGCCGATGCGCCGATCCGGCTGAAGGCCGAGGCTATCGCTGACAAGGGCCGCGTCGGGCCGGTCTCCTTTGCGCTGCGCGAGGGCGAGATCCTCGGGATCTTCGGGCTTGTCGGCGCCGGCCGCACGGAGTTGCTGGAACTCCTTTGCGGTATCCGGCCGCTTGCCGCCGGGACGATCGTTCGGCCGGACGGCATCGTGCCGACGAACTCGACCGAGGCCTGGCAGAGCGGCCTAGCTCTGCTGCCCGAAGGCCGCAAGACCAATGGCATCCTGCCCAGCCTGTCGCTGGCCGAAAACGTCGCGGTCGCCAAGCGCCAGAAGAGCGGCGGTATTCTCGACCTCGGCGTGGAAAAATCCCTCTTTGCCCGGTTCCGCGATGCGCTCGGCATCGTCAGCGAAGGTCCGGAGCAGCCGATCCGTCGCCTGTCGGGTGGCAACCAGCAGAAGGTGATCTTCGCCCGCTGCCTCGCCTCCGAGCCGGAAATCCTGTTCCTCGACGAGCCCACGCATGGCGTTGACGTCCGCACCAAGGCCGACATCTACAAGCAGATCCAGGATCTGGCGAAAAAGGGCATGAGCGTCATTTTCGTTTCTTCCGAACTGCCGGAAGTGTTGGCCCTCGCCTCGACCGTGATGGTGCTCTCGCGCGGTCGGCAGACGCTGCTCGCTCCCAACCAGGGACTGACCGAAAACGATGTTCTGACTGCCGCCTTTGCGCAGGCTTGACGCGAAGGCACCCGAGAGCGATAGCTTTCCCGAGGCGCTGGCATCGGGTCTATTGTCGTTCCAAACGAAGCTGGAAGACCGCTGTCACTTACGCTACTTGTGCGCGATATATTCACGCATTCCGAGCTCCGTTGACGAGTTCGGCCCGGGTGACATGAGGCGGTGGAGGCGCTGGTTTGGACGATATCGTCAGATCGAGGATCGCGCAGCTCTATGATGCTTCGGAAGTCCTGGTCGCGGTCTATGATGGATTCGATCGTGTCCGTTATGCCAACCACGCCTTTCGAGCGGCTTACTTTGTCGGGCCGGATGAATCGCCGTCCTGGGCTGAGATCATGCGCCGCAACCACGGCCTCGCTCGTGGAACGGTGTTGCGGGTCCCGGATCTCGATGCCTGGCTGACCTCGACCCTGTCGCGGCGTGGCAAGACCGGGTTCCGCGCGTTCGAGACAGATCTGCATGACGGGCGGTGGCTCTGGATGACCGAGGCGGTCGATGTCGATGGCTGGATGCTATGCATTGCCAGCGATATCAGCCACATTCGCGCTGACGAGCGGACGGTCCGGCAGGACCGCGACCTGGCCATCAAGGCTTCCTACACGGATGATCTCACCGGCGTAGCCAACCGCCGTTTCCTGACGGCCCGGATCGAGCACATCCTTGCCGATCACCGGACGATTGGGCGCCTGGGCTGTCTCGCTGTCATCGACATCGACAATTTCAAGCTCGTAAACGACCGCTTTGGCCATCAGATGGGCGATGTGGTTCTGCAGGATTTTGCCCATCTGATCCAGGGGCAGTTGCGCCGCTCCGATTCCTTCGGCCGCATGGGGGGCGAGGAGTTCGCGTTGACGTTCCCGGACACCTCGCTGGAACATGCCAGCCTCATCCTGGAGCGGATGCTCGCCGTGGTCCGTCTGTCCCGACCGCTCGGGCTGCATGCTGATTTTTCTTACACTTTTTCGGCGGGGATCACGGCGAGCCGGGCTGGTGAGCCGCTGAGCGATTTCTATCGCCGCGCCGACGAGGCGCTGTATCGCGCCAAGGTTTCCGGGCGCAATCAGGTGCAGATTTTCGCAGATCCCGTCGGCATGGCGAACCAGGCGAATTGATCTCCGCGACCAGAGCGGTTCACGGGCTCATTGCAACGGCAATTCGTTCGATAGCTCGCCACGGCTAGGCTCCTCGACGCGCCAGAGCAGACCGACGCCGCACGAGGTGATGGTGATCGCGATAATCAGCATCCAGATTCGAGTCGCAAAGGATTCCGGCGCGGTCGTCGGGATTGGGGAGACGCCGAGGCCGAAGATGATCATGAAGATCATCAGCGCTCCGGCATAGACCTTGCCGCGGCGCGGGTCGCTGGCGCGTCCGCCGAAGATCAGCCCGACCGAAAGCAGCAGCGTGAACAGGAAGGCCAGCGTCGGTTGCGCGGAGACGAGCGTGAAGGCGAAAGACGCAACGATGCCGCCGAACAGATTGACGACGAGCAGGCCGCCGATTGCCTTGGTGTTGGTGGCAATGTCGGCCTGCGATAGCAGAGAGACCACTGTCAGCGGCAAAACGATGGCCGTACTGAAATTGCTGTTGGTAAAACAGAGCGTCAGCACCGCCAGTAGGATAAATGCGTTTGCCGCCGCCCGGTGCAGCGGCCGGCGCAGGCGGTGGGGCTTCAGAGTTTCCGACAGCGTTCCGCCGGGATCCGGAAACAGGGCATGGGCCATCCATGACAGGATGACCCCCGCCAGCATCGAATTGACCAGCACGAGGACAATCGAGGCGCCGAGATCGACCTGGGCCATACCGAGGACCAGCGTCATGACGAGGATGATAAGGATGAGGCTGATTGCCGGTCCGCCACGTGCTGTGGCCTGAGCCGCGAAGCATAGAAAGCAGGCGAGACCGGTAAGCGCCAGCAGCACCAAAGGTCGGTCGCCGAAGACGCCAACCAACAGCACGAAGGCCTGCCCGACGACCAAAGTCATCAGCGCCATGCCGATGATCTGCGCCAGGCTCATGGGGCGTGGGCTTGTCGCCAGGAATTGCAGCGCCAGCATCGGCACGAGGAAAGGCAGGATGGCCCCGGCCGCGACCGCGCCGGTGAAGCCCACGGAGACGGCGAAGGCGAGACGCAATCCGAAATTGCGTACTCGCTGTTGCTCTATTCCCGAGCCGAGCGGGGCGGATGCCGGGTTCAGGACGGCGTCAGCTGGCATAGCTCAGCACGGAGACGAGACGGATCCAGAAGGCACCGATCGCATTCACGATCGGATTTTCATCCGTATAGATGGTCACATTGACCTGCGAGCCGTAACGAATCCCCTTGGGCACGTCGCCGGCAAAGGTCAGCCGGATCGGAAAGCGCTGCGGTTCGCGCACCCAGCCGCTCTCGCTTCGAATGGTCGGCAGACCGGTCGCCGGATCTATCCCGCCCTGCGATACGCCCCAGCCGATGCTCTCGACCTGCGCCGGATAGATACGGCCCGGGCGCGTATCGAGCGTCACCTCGGCCCGGTCCCCGACCGTGAGATGCTCGAGGCTGTTCTCCTTGATGTTGGCGACGATCCAGATCGTGCTGGCGTCGATGAAGGTCATCGCCTGACTGCCCGTCCCAACGAACTGCCCGATGGCGAGCTGCAGGCTGGTGACGACGCCGTCCGAGGGCGCATTGACCGTTGTGCGTAACAGGTTGAGCCGGGCGGTTTCGAGCGCAGCCAGCGCTTCGCGCAATTGAGGATTGTCTTCGCCGGCGGGGCCGAGTTCGGCCTTGGCCTTGTCGAGATCCGCCTGCGCCCGGACGACATTTGCCTCGGCAATGTTCAGCTTCGCCTGCGCGTCATCCTGCCTTGCCTTCGGATAGACGCCGCGCTTCACCAGTTCGAGCGCGCGCTGGGTTTGTTCGCGCTCATTGGCGCGGTTGGCCTGCGCTTCGACCAGTTGCGCCTGCGCCGAATCGACGGCCGAGGTCGAGGCGCCGAGCTGCTGGCCGACGCGAGCAAGCCGTGCCTCCGCTTCGGCAACAGCGATCTCATAGGGCTTGGGATCAACGCGAAACAGAAGGTCACCGGCCCGGACCGTCGCGTTGTCGGAGACCCCGATCTCGATGACCTTTCCCGTCACCTCGGGCGCGATCCGTACGACATAGGCCTGAATCACGGCCTCGGCCGTATAGGGGACGAGGCGTTCCATGACGATGCCGAGCAGGAACAGGGCAACCGTGATTCCAACGACGATGAGCGCGATCCGCCGCAATGGATTTTGCGGTTGTGCAGCCGGGGCATGCGGCGGCGGAGCCGGCTCGATCGGTGAGGTCGAAGCGACTTCAACGGCCGGCTGGCTGGATTCCTCGGAAGCCATGACGTGTCTCCGCTAGTGGGCCGCCGTGCCGACCGCCGCCGAGATCAATCCGAGATCCTTGAAGGACGAGATCATGAGCTGGATGGCGAGCGCTGCCAGCAGGATGCCAACGACCTTGGAGACCACAACCATCACACCGGACGCGCCGCCTCGCATCAGCTTGCCGGCAGAGAGGAGGATCGCAAGATTGACCGCCATGATTGCCAGGACCATCGCCGCAATGATCAGCTTCTGCCCGAAGGTCTCCGTTTCGGCGACAATTGTGGTGATTGCCACCAGACCCTGTGGCGTCGCCATCAGGGGCATAGCGAGTGGATAGATGGCGATGTCGAGCGAAGGAGGGCCATCGGTGGCCGCGTCCTTGTGCTCGCCGATCACCATGTCGAGCGCGAACAGCAGCAGGATAAGCCCGCCCGCGATCTTCAGGGCGGGCAGCGACACATGGAAGATACCCAGCAGGTTCTGCCCGAAGAATACGAAGACCAGCGTGACGATGGTCGATACCAGGACCGTCTTGAACGCCACTGCGCGCTGGAATTCCCGGTCGGCCTGTCCGGTCAGCTTCGCGTAGACAACGGCCGCCTTGAGGGGGCCAATGGTGATGAACAAAATGAGGAGTACGTCGGCCAGTCCGAAATCCGGGCTCATGAACAGCACCTTACTATGCGGTATCGGCAAGTGTCGTCGTCATGAGTAGTTGAAATCGCGGTGTTGGAATAGCCTGTTTCTAGACGATATTCTTTGCATGCGAGGCTGGAAGGGGCGGGTGCGCTGCCACACCCTGAACAGCCAACAGGGGCGCCGTATCCGACGTGCGGGGCGGGCCGACTTTGGCCCTCGAAACGCGCGTCCGGCTCGGGTTCAGGCTGAGGCGCGCATGACCAGTTTGCCTTCCAGGCGCACCTGTTCGGGGGCTCGATCGTCACCGTCCTCGCGCTCGACACGATCGAGCAGGATGGCGACCGAAGATTGGGCCAACAGTTCGAAATCCTGCGCCACCGTGGTCAGGGGCGGACAGCCATAGCGGCTGTGCGGCTGGTCATCATGTCCGGCGATGCGGATGTCGCAGCCGGGCTCGCGGCCGATGCGCAGGCCATGCTGGTACACCGCCGCCATCACGCCCACGGCGCAGCGGTCATTGGCGCAAAGGATCGTCCGGGTCGGGAAGCCCGATCCCCGCAGGACGCGGCGCGTTTCCTCGAAGGCGATGTCTTCAAAGCGCCAGTCGTTCTGCGGTGTGACCGCGATGACCTCCGGCTTCAGCCCCAGTCGTTCCATCGTTGTCACATAGGCGAGCTTGCGCTCTGGGCCGTTGTGGTTGACGGCCGGCATGTCGAAATAGGTCGGCGGTTCGCCGCTGCGACAGAGATATTCCGTGATCAGGGGCACGCTCTGGAAATTGTCGGTGCCGACGAAGGGGGTGTCGTCGTCAAGGCTCGAATCGAGGAAAACCATCGGGATGCGCGCCCGCAGGCTGCGCATCAGCTGCATGTCGGAGTGAACTCCCAGAGGCGCGACGATGGCGCCGGCGATATTCAGCGACAGCAGGGTCTCGATCGAGCGGCCCTCGAGCTGGGCGTCGCCCCGGGATGAGAGGACAATCGCCAGATAGCCGCGCTCGACGCACTGCATCTCGATCCGCCGCACCAGTTCGGAAAAGAACGTGTCGGCGGTGTCGGGCACGATCACGCCGATGATCTTCGGGCGCTTCTTGTTCAGGTTCACGGCAAAGAGGTTGGGTCGATACTCGTATTTCGCCAGCGCCCGCTCGATCTGAGCTCGGGTTGATTTGCGAACGCTGTCCGGGTCGTTGAAATACTTCGAGACTGTCGGCCGGGATATGCCGCTCAGCGCCGAGAACTCCGCCATGTTCTTGATCGTGCGATCCGTCATTCGTGCTTTCTCGAACCCATGGCGCCAAGTTTCGGTAGATGGACAGGTCGAAGGTAGACCTCCTGACATAGCCGCCCGCTCAAGAGGTCCGGCAGAAAGGGTGCGCCTTGGCAGGCTAACACAGTGTTTTACGCGTGCAAATTTCCAAGTTGACGTAGTTGGAATGAATGTTAGCCTTCGTATAGGAGACGGGCTGGACGGGCCGGGAGGACGGGCGAGGCGGCAAGGTGCCGATCTTCGCCTGCGGACCATCAGCCAGACAATATTTCAACGATGCATCGTCGGCCGGCCAGAATTTGCAGTCTGGCGGGTGACGTCGTCGTGTGACAACCGGGGAGGGTCTGCATGAGCCGTGATCTGAAGGGCAAAGTCGCGCTGGTAACCGGCGCGAGTTCGGGCATCGGTCGCGCCATGGCGCGCATGTTGGCGGGGCAGGGCGTGCGTCTCGCGATGGTCGGTCGTTCGGCGGAGCGGCTGCAGGCCGTGCGCAACGAATTTCCCGATGCCGACGCGCTCGTCATCGCTGCCGACTTGACCAAGCCCGCCGAAGTCGAGCGCACGATCGCCGAAACAATCGCCCGCTTCGGCCAGATCGACATCCTTCTCGCCAATGCCGGCCTCTATCTGACGGGCGATCTGGTCGATGGCGACCCGGACGATTTCGACGAGGTCATCGGCGTCAACGTCAATGCCGTGTTCCGCGCCGTGCGGGCTGTCCTGCCGGGTATGATCGAGCGCCGCGCCGGCGAGATCATCGTCACCAGCTCGGTCGCCGGTCATCAGGCGATCCCGTGGGAGCCGGTCTACAGCGCCACGAAGCATGCCGTTCAGGCCTTCGTGCACGGCGTCCGCCGCCAGGTTGCGCCGCATGGCGTACGGGTCGGCGCAGTGGCGCCGGGCGTTGTGCTGAACGAGCTCTGGGGCTATTCGGACCCGGCCGTTATCGCTGCCAAGGCGGCCGCCCGCGAGGGGCTGCTCTCGGAAGACATTGCCGACGCTGTACTGTTCATGCTGACGCGGCCGGCCAATGTCACCATCCGTGATCTGGTGATCCTGCCGCAAAACCAAGACATCTGAGCCCTCTCGCTGACCTTTAGGGCCCGGGCGGCGCGTCGTCATTCCCGAGATCCATTGCGTGCATGGCGCAAGGGTGCGCCCCTACGCGATGTCGACGATTGCCTCTGGCAACGCGCCGAGGGCGATAGGTACTTCGCGGAAGAGGACGTCGAGGCGATGCGAAAACGCCAAAACGCGGGCTTCTTCTTGAGTTTGCCCTAACGGCATTCAAGCAAACTTAGCTTGCGTAAAATATCGGATTGACGTTGCCGAAGCTGGCATCTAGGCTTCGATCAACAAAAAGAAATGGGAGGGGTTGGCCCGGCAGGGTCATCAACCGGATTCGTTGGATGAGATTCGACGTTGCTCGCATTGTGGGCGCGATCGGTGAAATATTGTCTGGCGATACGTCCGTGCGGCGTCAGTGTTTCTTGCCGTTTTCCCAAAATATCTTGCATTCGACTTGGGCGCGCCCGCGGCGTGCCAGTGTCCGATCTAGGCCGCGACGGGCAGTATAACTGCGCCGGTTCAAGCCAAGAACATCCGTTCGAATAGCTCCGTAGAAGGGCTTCGGCGGGTGAACACCGTTGCCAGGCAACACATCCAAAGCAAACATGAGGGAACGCCATGAAAAAAATCGTTACAGCGCTCGCAGCTCTGGCGGTCGGGGCAACCGTCCTGACCAGCTCGATCGCGGCCCAGGCCCAGGACAAGAAGTTCACCGTCGCCCTGATCCCGGGCATCACGACGGACGGCTTCTACATCACCATGCGCAAGGGCGCTGAAGCCGCCGCCAAGGCGCTCGGTGTCGATCTGGTCTTCCAGGGCGCGCCTGAATTCAATCCGGTCCTGCAGGTTCCGGTGCTTGACGCCATCATCGCCCGCAAGCCGGACGCGATCCTGATCGCCCCGACCGACAAGGTCCAACTGGTCGAGCCGCTCAAGAAGGCGCATGCCGCCGGCATTCCGGTCATCACCGTCGATACCTTCATCGGTACCGGCAACTACCAGACGGGCGCCGGCGATGCCGACTTCCCGCTCTCCTATATCGCTTCCGACAACGTGCTCGGCGGCCGTATCGCTGCCCGCGCGCTCGCCAAGTCGATCGGCGAAAAGGGCAAGGTTTACGTCTCGAACGTGAAGCCGGGCGTCTCGACGACCGACCAGCGTGAAGAAGGCTTCAAGGACGAGCTGAAGAACTTCCCGAACATCGAGGTTCTCGAGACCCAGTTCAACGACAACGACTCCAACAAGGCCGCTTCGCAGTTGCAGGCCGTGTTCGCCCGTAACCCGGATCTCGCCGGCATCTTCGGTGCGAACCTGTTCTCGGCCATCGGCGCAGCGAACGGCGTCCAGCAGGCGGGCCAGTCCGGCAAGGTCAAGGTCGTCGCCTTCGACGCACCGCCCACGATCGTCGACAACATCAAGACCGGCCTGATCGATATCGCCATCGCTCAGCACCCGGCCGAGATCGGCTATTACGGCCTGGTCTCCGCCTTCGCCCATCTCACGGGCCAGTCGATCCCGGTCGCCATCGGCACCGGCTTCACCGTGATGGACAAGGACAACGTCGACAAGCCTGAGATCGCGCAGTTCATCTACAAGGATTGAGCCGCCGGCGCCGCCGGGCCAGCGGTCCGGCGGCGCTTCCTCTCTCTTCGATACCTGTACGGAGTGGCGCATGTCCGCCCAAACGTCTACGGAATCGCGCGCGGACCCCACCAAGTCCCGGTCACGCCAGCTGATCCTCCGGATCGCTGCGCTGCGCGCCTGGCTTTTCCTCGCCATTCTTCTGGTCTTCTTCGAAACCTGGTCTCGGATCAGCTATGGCCAGACCTTTCTGTTCTCGAGCTATAACGCGCAGTCGATCGCGATCTTTGCCGTGGCTCCCCTGCTCCTGGCGCTCGGCTCGACCTTCGTCATCATTTCAGGTGGCATCGATCTTTCGATCGGCTTCATCATGGGCCTCGCCGCCGTCATTGCGGCGCATGCGACGAACCTGGCCGGCCAGTCGCTGCCGCCCTTCGCCGCCATGCTGGTCGGCATCACCGCCGGCCTCGTGGTCGCGCTCGGACCCGGCTTCGTCAATGGCGTGCTGATCTCGAAGCTGAAGGTTCCGCCCTTCATCGGAACGCTCGGCATGTTCGGCGTGGCGCGCGGCGTCGCCTTCCTGCTCGCCGGCGGCACCACGGTGCCGGTCGCCAACAGCTGGTTCGCCTCGCTCGGCAATGGCCGCGTCTTCGGCTTCCCGGTCGTCGTGATCATCACGATCCTGTTCGTGCTGCTGATGCACTACCTGCTGTCGCAGACCCGTTTTGGCCAGCACACCTATGCCATCGGCGCCAATGAACAGGCGGCGATCCGCTCCGGCATCAACGTGCCGCGCCATATCCGCAAGCTCTATCTGCTCTCCGCCCTCTGCGCGGGCCTGGGCGGCGTGCTCTACGCGGCGCGATTTACGGCGGGCGCGGCGCAGGCCGGCGAGCCGCTGCTGCTCGACTCGATCGCGGCGGTCGTCATTGGCGGCGCCAGCCTGTTCGGCGGCTCCGGCACCATCCTCGGCACGGTCGCCGGCGCTCTGGTTATCGCGGTGATCCAGTACGGCCTTGTCTTCATCAATGTCGAACCGTTCTGGCAGTTCGTCGCCGTCGGCGTCGTCATCATCATCTCGGTGCTCGTCGACCAGACGCAGCGCAAGCTCGGTGGGGATCGCTAGTCATGTCCGTGCAATCCCAGACACAATCGCAGGAACCGATCCTCGACGTTCGTTCGGTCTCCAAGCGTTTCGGCGGCGTCGAGGCCCTCAAGGAAGTCTCGATGGCGCTCTATCCGGGCGAAGTGGTCGCCCTTGCCGGCGACAATGGCGCCGGCAAGTCGACCCTGATCAAGACCATCTCCGGCGTGCATGGCGCCGATGGTGGCGAGATCCGGTTCGCCGGCGAGGCGGTTCGCTTTGCCACGCCGGAAGCCGCCCGCGCCCATGGCATCGAGACGATCTACCAGGACCTGGCGCTCGCCGACAATCTGACCATCGGCGCCAACATCTTCCTCGGCCGCGAGCCGATGCGGCGCGCATTCGGCTTCCTGCCGGTTCTCGATCGTCCGGCAATGGCGAAGGCAGCCAAGGAGACGATGGCGCGGCTGGACTTCCATGTGAACCGGCTCGACGCCCCTGTCGGCCGCTTCTCGGGCGGCCAGCGCCAGGCGGTGGCGATCGGCCGGGCGATCTACTGGAACGCCCGCGTGCTGATCATGGACGAGCCGACGGCGGCGCTCGGCGTGCCGGAGCAGCGCAAGGTCGTTTCGCTGATCCAGAACCTCAAGGCGCAGGGTCGTGCGATCATCTTCATCTCGCACAATCTTCAGGACATCTTCGCGGTTGCCGACCGCATCGTCGTGCTTCGGCGCGGCATGCTGGCCGGCGAGCGGAAGATCTCCGAGACCAACCCGGACGAGATCGTCAAGCTGATGGTCGGCGGCTGACGCCGGCCCGCAGAACCCGGCGGCCGCATCCGTGCGGCCGCCATTTTCATTTTGGCGGTCGGACAGGCGTCAGAGGCTGTCCAGCACAGCCTGCGCCGTGCGCACATCGGTAACCAGCGCATTGACGAGGCCGGCCCGGATCGCGCCGAGGATCGCCGGCACCTTGTTCGCCGAAACAGCGACGCCGATGACCAGCGGGGTTGCGCGCAACTGTTCCGGCGAAACGGCGATCAGGCGGTCTTCGCCGTCCCAGGGGACGGGATTTCCCGAAACGTCGAAATAGTGCCGGACCACGTCGCCCGCTGCATGCGCCAGCGCCAGTTCGTTCGGCGTTGCCGAGGAGACGCCCTGCGCCGGATCGACGGCGTGCGTCAGGCCGATGCCGACCAGCGCCGCATCGAGCCTTCCCCAGAGCGCGACATTCTCGCGAATGATCGGATCGCTCAGGAATGCATCGCGCGACTCCGGTGACGGCAAGTAGGGCGCATGGATGAAATGCGGGGTGCCCGACATTTGCTCGGCCGCGAGGCGGACGAATTCGTTGATCTGGAAATGGGGGGCCGATTGCTGCATGCCGCCCGTCGCGGGAACCGTTATCACACCGGGCAGGCTCGGCAGGCCCGCCTGGATTACCTCGCGCACGGCGCGGCCCCAGCCGATCGCCAGCACCGAATTCTGCCTGAGGCCCGCGTCGCGCAACAGCGTGCCGACAGGGCCGGCGAGGGCCGCCATGACGCCCGCTTCCGGAGCATCGACCACGGCGGCCTGCTTCAGCCCGAGCGCTTCTACCAGCCGGAGGTTCAGCTCTTCCGGGGACGCGATATCGGGAATCTCGATCCGCACGATTCCTTCCTCGCGGGCCCGTCGCAGCAGCCGGGAAATCGTTGCCGCCGAGACGTTCAGCCGACGCGCGATCTCGACCTGCGAGAGGTCGGCCTCGTAGTGCAGCTTGGCGACGGTGTGCAGCATCGTGCGGGTCGCAGCGGTGTCCTGGGATGACGAAGAGGACAGCTTGAAATTCCTTTCTGAAAGATGATACACATACACGCATCAGCTTGAGGGAGCCACCGCAGAGACGCCGCGTGCTCGAACCGCCAGCCTTCCGTGCATAAGCCATTCCGGCAGGGGCGGTCCATAAAAGCGACGGATATCGACGAACGATCGGGAATTCGCCGGCAGTTGCGGTAGAATGGACCGGTTCGGTGGCTTGAAGAACTTCGCCAACGCCCGGCCAGGCCGGTGCTAAAAATCGGACCGTGCAGCATGACCCGAATGTCGACATCGGAATTCCGTGGCTACCAGCAGATCTGCGGGCGCGATGGCGCCATGATGGTGATCGCCTGCGACCAGCGCGGCGGCATGCGCACCATCCTCGCTTCCGATCCGGAAGAGCAGGCGAAGATCAGCAACGACATGCTGGGCGAAACCAAGTCGGACATCACCCGCTTTCTGGCCAACGAAGCCTCCTGCGTCCTGCTCGACCCGCTCTGCGCTGTGCCGCATGTGATCGAGAATGGCTCGCTGGCGCGCGATACCGCGCTTCTGATCGGTCTCGATGCCTCGGGCTGGGACGTGTCGCCGGAAGGCTATCGCCTGTCCAAGCTGGTGCCGGGCATCAACGCCCGCCGCGTCCGCGAGCTTGGCGGCACCGGCGGCAAGATCATGGTCTATCTTCGCGCCGACAAGCCGGAGGCGAATACTGCCAATATCGAGATCCTGCGCCAGTCGATCGAGGATTTCTCCCGCGAAGACCTGCTGCTCGTGGTCGAGTTCCTGACCTACCAGCTCGAAGGCGAGAGCAAGGAAGACTACAAGGCGAAGACGCCCTGGCTGATCGAGGAAGGTACGCGGATCTCGCTGGAACTCGGCTCCAAGGTGCTGAAGATCCCTTATCCCGGCACGGCTCAATCCTGCGCCAAGATCACGGCGATGGCCGGCGAGGTGCCGTGGGCGGTTCTGTCGGCCGGTGTCGATCATGAGACCTTCATCGGCCAGGTCGAGATCGCCATGCAGAACGGCGCCTCGGGCGTTATCGCCGGTCGGGCTCTCTGGAAGGATTGCATCCATCTCGATCGCGACATCCAGCGGGAGCGGCTGACGACGATTGCCGTGCCGCGCCTGCGCCAGATCCAGGAAGTGCTGGTGCGCTATTCGGCCCACGCCCGCAAGGCGGCCTAAACCCTTCATACGGCGACCGGGTGGAACATGCCTGACACGTCACTAGCTATCGGCATCGATATCGGCGGCACCAACCTGCGGGCCGCCCGCGTATCCGGCGCGGGCGAGATCCTGGAGCGGGTGTCGGAGCGGATTGACCGCGACGCGAACAACGCAATCGGCCGCATTATCGAGTTGGTCCGCCAGCTCGATAATGTGGATGTCACGGCGATCGGCATCGGCGTGCCGGGGCGGGTCGATGCCCGTCGCCGCACGGTGCTTTCCGGCGGCTATCTCAACCTCGCCGGCGCGGCGCTGGCCGAGCGGGTCGAGGTTGCGACGGGCAAGCCGGTCATCATCGACAATGATTGCAACATGGCGCTCGTCGCGGAGATCGCGGCCGGCGCGGGCAGGGGCCGGGAAAACGTCGTGATGTTCACGATTGGCACCGGCATCGGCGGCGCCATCGTCCAGGAAGGCCAGATCCTGCGCGGTCGCGGAACGGCCGGGCAGCTCGGTCACATCACCGTTGACGTCCAGGGCGCTGCCTGCGTCTGCGGCCGTCGCGGCTGCGTCGAGACGACCAGCTCGGGCACAGCCTTGGCGCGGCACATCCAGGAGGCCAGCCTTCCCGCGGATACCTCGGTCGACGATATCCTTCGCCGGGCGGCGAAGGGTAATGCTGCGGCCCGGCGGGTGCTGGACGCATGGGCCGGTCCTCTTCGGGCGGCAATCGACAGCGCATCGGCCGCCTTCGATCCCGATCTCGTCCTGTTGGGCGGCGGGCTGGGCAAGGCTGCGTTCAAGGCGTTGCAAAAAGTGCCGGCATTGGCTCCCTGGTATCAGTATCCTGTGTTGCCGGCGGCACTTGGCGACGACGCCGGCGTCATCGGCGCCGCTTTCTGCGCCCTGATCGAGCACCGCGAGCCCTTGCTGCCACCTTCGGCCCTCGTCGCGACGAAACTCACCGTGCTCGAAAGGCCTGCCTGATTTCATGAAACGAGCCGTCCTCGTCAATGGCATTCCCGCTACGGGAAAGAGCACCATTGCCCGCGCCGTATCGCAGCGCATGGGCTGGATCATCCTGACGCTCGATACGGTCAAGGAGCCCTTCTTCGACCAGCTCGGCGTCGGCGATCGCGAGTTCAACCGGGCGCTTGGTCGGGCGAGCTATCACGCGATCTGGTCGATCATCCGCGACGCGCCGGATGACACCACCTTCATCATCGATGCCTGGTTCGGCTTCCAGCCGCGCGAAGTGCTGGAAGCGCATATCGAACGCGCCGGCGTGGGGGCAACCGCTGAGATCTGGTGCCATGCGCCGGGGGAGGTGCTTGCCAAACGCTATGGCGACCGCCTCGACCAGCGCCACGCCGGCCATCCGGGCGCGGCCTTTATCCCGGAGCTGATCGAACTCGCCAGACGTGCGGCGCCGGTCGATCGCGGCCCGCGCTTCGATGTCGACACGACGCAGGCGACGGATATCGAGGCGATCCTTGCGTGGCTGAAGCCGGCGCTCAGGCAGGACTGATGCCTGGGCTCCGCTACTGCCACACCCTCGCCGTCATCCCGGGCTTGACCCCGGATCCATTCAGCCCAAGTCCCTGCCGTGCGAAACTCCCGTCATCCCGGCTGCATGGATCCCCGATCTGCGCTTCGCTGCGTCCGGGATGACGGCGAGAGGGTGGCGAATGGTCCGCCAGCCATCATGCCGTCGAGGTGTCGTTTCGCTCAACTTCGATGCCGAAATCCCGTCGCATTCCCAGGATCCGGCGAACGAAGATCTGCGTGTAAAGACCTGGTCCACTTGAATAAATTCGCCAGCCGCCGTCAACGGCGATGTCGCCGTTGCGGACCCGATCCCATTCGGCGCTCGCGTGGTAGCGGTCATGAAAAGCCGCGTCGCTCGAGCTGAAATAGGTATTGCGCTGGCGTAGCGATGCTTGCGCCAAAACGTCGGTGACAGCGATTGGATTGACGAGCGAAAGCGCTTCCCGCGCCCCCGCCGCATCGCCGCTGACGGCCAGGGCTTCGCAATAGCGCAGATGCGCATGCACATACATGAGGCCGATCTCTCGACCGAAAAACGCGGCGGATTCGGCGCGGCGGAACAGCGTCTCGACGCCGCCCCGATAGGCCACCGGCTTATCCATCAGTCGCGCGCCATCCGGATCCAGCAGATGCTCGCGGATCAGCGCCAAATGCGTTTGCGTCTGCTCCTGCGTGAAGAGGCCCCCCAGAACGGCTTGGGTCATCGGGATCAGCGAATAGGAAAGTCCGGTGCGGCGGTCGCTGGGATGCAGGAGCAGCTCGACCTGATAGTGGCCGGGATCGAACAGGCCATAGCCGGCGATGACACCGTCGCGGATCAGGGAGCGGTTGACGTCGCCGCGCATCGCCTCGGCCAAGGACGACAATGCCGTCGCCTCCGCTATATCGCCAACTCGCGCAAGGATCGCGGCATAGCGCTGGATCTGCTCGTAGAGCAGGGCGACTGTCCAACTCGACACCATCCAGTCGCGAAGATGCGGATCGGCAGGCTGAAGCGAGTCGTTCCAGTCGCCTTCGCCATAGCGGATGAGATGTGTCCCCGGGATGAAGCGCTCTCTGACGGTCGCCAGCAGCAGTTCGACATGCTCGCGGATCGTGCCGGTTTCCTCTGTCGGCTTCAGATTGTCATCCCGCCGCCAGGGAAGCGGCACATCGAGGAAGGCGAAATCGCCCGTCGCCTCGAGATAGTCGCAGAGCGCCTTGAGCGGCCAGACGACGATGTCGCCATGCGCCTCACCGGCCCGGATGTTGGAATAGGGCGGCAGCATGAACCATTGCGGCCAGTCGCCCCGGGTCCGGTATTGCTCGGCAAACAGTGTCGTCAGGATTGCTCGCGCCGTCTCGTCATGGCGGAGCGCCAGCATGAATTCGAGCGGCCCCTGGCAGACATCGCGCGTGCCCCAGGCAGCGCCTGTATATTGCTCCAGACCATGCGGGACGGTCAGGTGGATCATGGCGTCATGCGCCAGCCAGGGCAGGATCGCTTGCTCGGCCGTCAGCGCTTCGTCTTCGCCGCCCACGCGCAGATCGCCCGTCACATGCCGCCAGTAGCGGGCAGCGGGTTCCAGCAGCGGCGCCTCGGCCATGCCGGCGGCGTAACGGTCGGCGAGCTTTTGCGCCTCGGCCGCGTCGTTCATCGAGCCGACGACGGCGAAGGCGAGTTGCGATGTCTCTCCGGTACGCAGTGCGATGTAACCGCCGCCGCGCGCCACGCCGTCCTCATAGAGCAATTCGTCGCCGCCGATCGCCTCGACGGCTTCCGGCGTGCTGGTAACGAGGTGATAGGCGGCATCGGGAAAATTCTGGCCCCAGAGCCAGTCCGTGCCGGGCTGGAAGGTGAAGCGCTTGGCCTGCGCGTCGATGGTGATCCGGCCGCTCTGCTCATATTCGCGCTCGCCGAGCACGATATGACCGAGAACAAGGAAGCGTGCCGCCGGTCCCTCGACCGTGACCCGCCATTGCATGGTGGCCTCCGCCCCAGAGGCGATGGCGCTGACCGTGACTGTGCGGTCGGCGAGCCGGTAGATCCAGCGGCAGTCGCTGAGTCCGATCTCGAAGACGGACGGAACGGAGAGCAGGCGCCAGCCTTCGCCGGCGTCGATCAGGATGCGCAATCCGCTGGCACGCGTGATGTTGTAGGGATCGCGCGAGACCGAGAACAGCTTGTGGAACGAGGTGTTGCCGATGGTCAGTTGGGCCGCGAACACGCCATGCATCCAGCAGGTGGCGGCCAGCGTCGCCTCGTCCGGCATCATGCTTTGGCCGCTGCGCACGATCGCGCCATGGCGACGGGCGACCAACGCTTCCTTCTCGGCCAGCACCACGTGGCGGTTCAAGGTGCCGTCGGGCACGAAGAAGGAAAGCAGCGCGTCCTTGTCGTGCTCTTCCAGCTCTCGCGTCGGGTAGAGCCTTTTCAACTGCTCATCGTCCAACGGCAGGACTGCGAGGGGCAACGCGTCCTGAAGAAGGCTCCGGGCGACGGGAGCCGTCTTGAGCGTGTTTGCGGGAAAGTTTCCGGCCGCCTCGGCTATGTCGTCGAGGCGGGCGAGGTCGGAATCACTGGAGGCTTCCGGGTGGTCGGCAACGAACTGGCTGAAGAAGGTCCAGCTCGTGGTGGCGCCGGGCGCCAGCGTCTTAGCCTTCGATTGAAGGGTGGGGCAGGCCAGTTCGTGCTGCCAGACGATGCTCGGCAAATCTGTGCCAAATGCCAGCTCGATCTCGTCCCGGGCGCGGAAGTCCGGTCCAAATAGCTGGATAGCGTCGGTTGCGAACCCTGCCGCCCCGTTGATGCAACCCAGCGCATGCCAAGGGAATCGTCCGCCCTGCGACAGGTTCTGACGGCTCAGGACAACGGGCCCGAACGTAGAATGCTGCGCGGCGCGGTGATCGATATATTGCGAGGCATAGGCTTCGCTGCCCATCAGGAATCCGCGCCCGCCAAGGCCGAGATCCTGCGCCAGCAGAACGTCGCAGGGAATGGCGGTATCGCCATTGTTGGTGATTTCGATCTGCCAGAACCAGCGGGTGGCGGCCGGATCGAGCTGGAGCGTCACCGTATGCGCGATGCCGCGGGTTTCACCCTGCCAACAGAACTGCGCTTCGTCCGTTGCAAACTCGACCCTGGCACGCGGCCCGACCAATTGAACGATATGCGCGTCCTTGCCGCCGATGCGCAGCCAGATGCGCCCGATGCCGCCCTCGATCGGAGAGCCAAGAACCTGATTGATCATGACCTGCGAGCCGCCGCCGTCGCGATGGCTGATGGCGAATAGGGCGCCGTTCGGCAGGGCCGAGATCGAGAGCCCGGATGGGTTGGTGATTGTCTTGAGGCCGAGCGCGCCGTCGCGCGGCGTCAGGAATTCGCGGCTGGTTGTATCCGACATCATCGCCTCGCCCTGAGTCGCCGATCGTGTCGGCGCGACCATCATAGCCACGCGTGTCGGCCATGCCGAGGGCGCTGCTTTCTGTGGCCATCATGGTGATCGCGCGTTGGGGTCGGAGTACTCCAACAAAAAAGGGCGCCAGAGGCGCCCTTTTCAAACTTTTCGATGCGCCTTAGTGGCGCTTCGAGACGGGAACGTAGTCGCGCGAGCCGGCGCCGGTATAAAGCTGGCGCGGACGGCCGATGCGCTGGCTCGGGTCCTCGACCATTTCCTTCCACTGCGCGATCCAGCCGACGGTGCGGGCGACAGCGAAGAGGACGGTGAACATGGTCGTCGGGAAGCCCAGCGCCTTCAGCGTGATGCCCGAATAGAAGTCGATGTTCGGGTAGAGCTTCTTCGAGACGAAATATTCGTCATGAAGCGCGATGCGCTCGAGTTCGAGGGCGACCTCGAGGATCGGATCATCGGTGATGCCGAGCTCGCCGAGCACTTCATGGCAGGTCTTCTGCATGATCTTGGCGCGCGGGTCGTAGTTCTTGTAGACGCGGTGGCCGAAGCCCATCAGACGGAACGGATCGTTCTTGTCCTTGGCGCGGGCGATGAACTCGGGGATCCGATCGACGGTGCCGATTTCCTGCAGCATGTTGAGCGCTGCTTCGTTGGCGCCGCCATGCGCCGGGCCCCAAAGGCAGGCAATACCGGCCGCGATGCAGGCGAACGGATTGGCGCCCGACGAGCCGGCGAGGCGAACCGTCGAGGTCGAGGCATTCTGCTCATGGTCGGCGTGCAGGGTGAAGATCCGGTCCATCGCGCGGGCGAGGATCGGGTTCACCTTGTACTCTTCCGCCGGCACGGCGAAGCACATGCGCAGGAAGTTGGACGCATAGTCGAGCGAGTTCAGCGGATAAACGAAGGGCTGGCCGACATGGTACTTGAAGGCCATGGCCGCGATCGTGGGCATCTTGGCGATCAGGCGAAGGCTCGCCACCATGCGCTGATGCGGGTCCGAGATGTCGGTCGAGTCGTGATAGAAGGCCGAGAGGGCGCCGACGACGCCGACCATGACGGACATCGGATGCGCGTCGCGGCGGAAGCCGGTGAAGAAGCGCGACATCTGCTCGTGGACCATCGTGTGATAGGTCACGCGCTGATCGAAATCGGCCTTCTGCGCGGCGGTCGGCAGATCGCCGTAAAGCAGCAGATAGCAGGTCTCGAGGAAGTCGCCGTTCTCGGCCAGCTGCTCGATCGGATAACCGCGATAGAGCAGGACGCCCTTGTCGCCGTCGATGAAGGTGATCTTGCTGTCGCAGGCGCCGGTGGACGTAAAGCCGGGGTCGTAGGTGAAGCGTCCGGTCTTGGCATAGAGCGAGCCGATGTCGATGACATCAGGGCCAAGGGTGCCTTGCTTGACGTCAAAGTCCCAGGACTCGTCACCGACAGTGAGTGTCGCTTTGGTTTCGCTCATGAAACCTACCCCCTTGAAGAATTGTTACGTTCGGGCGGGTGCTGGCGCGCCTATCGTGAGATCGATCTGGCCGCGCCGCCGAGAAATTACCGGCCCATTGGGTATCCGATTTATTGCAGCGCGGCAAGCGGCGCCAACGAAGCCTATAATAAGGTTGATCTATCAATGGTGCGCTGCGGCCGCGCATCCAATATTGCGGCCGCAGCGCTGCGTTTCTAGCGAGCCTGGTCGGCGATACGGCCAAGGCTCTCGTTGCGGCCGAGCGCGATCAGCACATCAAAAATTCCCGGCGACGTTGCACGGCCCGTCAGCGCTGCGCGCAGGGGCTGTGCGATCTTGCCGAGCTTCAGCTCGCGAGTCTCGGCAAAAGCCTTCACGGCATCTTCGGTCGATTCGACAGTCCAGTCATTAACGCCGACGAGCACGTCATGAACGTCCTTCAGCAGCGCGCGTGCGTTGGCGTCGAGAATGGTCGTCGCCTTCTCGTCCAGCGCCAACGGGCGCTGCACCATCAGATAGGCGGCCCCATCCTTGAGCTCGACCAGTGTCTTGGCGCGATCCTTGAGGCCGGGCAGGGCGATGCGGAGCTGCTCGGCCTTCTCCGGCGTCAGCAGCGCCGCCATGGCCTCGCCGCCCGGCAGATAGGGCAGCGTGTCGAGGAAGGTCTTCAGCAGCGCTTCGTCATCGATCGACCGCATGTAGTGGCCGTTCAGGTTTTCGAGCTTGGCAAAATCGAAACGGGAAGCCGAACGGCCGACATCGACGACATCGAACCATTCGATCATCTGCTCGAGCGACATGATTTCGTCGTCGCCATGCGCCCAGCCCAGGCGGACGAGGTAGTTGCGCATCGCTTCCGGCAGGTAGCCCATGGCGCGATAGGCATCGACACCGAGTGCACCGTGGCGCTTGGAAAGCTTGGCGCCATCCGAGCCGTGGATCAGCGGGATATGCGACATGATCGGGATGTCCCAGCCCATCGCGTTGTAGATGATCATCTGGCGCGCGGCATTGGTCAGGTGATCGTCGCCGCGGATCACATGCGTGACGCCCATGTCGTGATCGTCGACGACGACCGAAAGCATGTAGGTCGGGTTGCCGTCCGAACGCAGCAGGACGAGGTCGTCCAGATCCTTGTTCGGGATGACGACGCGGCCCTGCACCAGGTCCTCGATCGCGGTCTCGCCCTCTTGCGGCGCCTTGATGCGGATGGCCGGCTTGACGCCGGCCGGAGCCTCGGACGGGTCACGGTCGCGCCAGGTGCCGTCATAGCGCGGCGCGCGACCCTCGGCCCGCGCTTTTTCACGCATGGCGTCGAGCTCGGCAGGCGTGCAGTAGCAGCGATAGGCCTTGCCGGCGGCCAGAAGTTCCTCGACCACCTCGCGATGGCGCGGCGCACGGGCAAACTGGAAGACGGTCTCGCCCTCCCAGTCGAGGCCGAGCCACTTCAGGCCGTCGATGATGGCCTCGATGGCGGGTTCGGTCGAGCGCTCGCGGTCGGTGTCCTCGATCCGCAGCAGCATCTTGCCGCCCGTATGCTTCGCATAGAGCCAGTTGAACAGCGCGGTGCGGCCACCGCCAATGTGCAGGAACCCGGTAGGCGAGGGGGCGAAGCGGGTGACGACCGGTTTGGACATGGACTGTTCTCGATGTGCGGGAAGCCGCAAGGGGCATGGAGTCTCGCCACTCGGCGATCTGCGGCTGGTCATGTAGCATAGGGGCGCGCAGCGGCCAAACGGGATCAGGAGAAGCCGGTCCGGTTTGCCCAGTTGCGAAAAGGCGGGGGGATGGCTGAGGGCGATCCGCGCGAGATGGAAGGCGTCCGCGACGTGCCGGCGGTTGTCCGCGCGCGCCGCTTTCTCGTCCCGGCTGCGTTGGGTCCGGGCTTCCGCGCCACCGTGGCGCTCGACAGGGTACGCCTTGCGTACGGTGCCTGGCTGGAGCGCGAGATCGAGGCCGGGCGCGGCTTTCCCTGGTTGCCTGTCGCGTTCGGGATCGGTTCACTGATCTATTTCGCGCTCCCTTCGGAGCCATCGATCGTCGCGCTCTCGCTGCTTGCCGTCCTGCTCTGGGCTATGGCGATCACGCGCCGGCATCGGGCGACGTCGGTGCGGTTGCTGATCGTGCTGGCGATGGCGGCGAGCGGCGGCGTTGCAATCAAGCTTCGCACGGACTTCCTGGCCACTCGGGTGCTCGACCGACAGGTGACCGGGACGGTGACGGGCTGGGTCGAGGAGCGCAAGGCACGGCGCGGCGGCTATCGCCTCACGATCCGTGTCGAAAGCCTCGACGCCAGGCGTGTCACGACCATACCGCAGCGCGTCAATGTGACGGTGCGTGGCAAGGCGGTGCCGAAGGTGGGCGAGGGGATCCAGGTCCTGGCGCGGCTCCGGCCCGCATCCGGCCCCGTGCTGCCCGGCGGCTACGACTTTGCCCGCGATTCCTTCTTTCGCGGTATCGGCGCGACCGGCTTTGCCTATGGAGCGGCGCAGCCGGCCGACATCGGTCCCGCGCCGCTTTCCATCCGGCTCCGCGAGCCACTGGAAGCGGTTCGCGAGGCGATCCGGGCCCGCATCGTTGCCGGACTCGACGGCGAGAGTCGCTACATCGCCTCGGCGCTGATCATCGGCGACGCCGGTGGGCTGGCGGAAAAGACCGAGGATGATCTGCGTCTCTCCGGGCTTGCCCACGTGCTCTCCGTCTCCGGTCTGCACATGGTGCTGGTGACCGGCGTCGTGTTCTGGAGCGTGCGCGCGGGGCTGGCGCTTGTCCCGTCGCTGGCACTGCGGCGACCGATCAAGAAGTGGGCGGCCATCGCGGCGTTGCTGGTCAGCGGCTTCTACCTGCTGATCTCCGGTCTCGACGTCGCCGCGCAGCGCTCCTTCATCATGACCTCGATCGCCTTCCTCGCGATCCTTCTGGATCGACGAGCCATCTCGATGCGCAATGTCGCGCTCGCCGGGCTGGTCGTCCTGGCGATCTCGCCGGAGAGTATCCTTTCGGCCAGCTTCCAGATGTCGTTTGCCGCCACCATCGCGCTCGTCGCCGGCTTCGAGATGCTGTCGGATCGCCGCCGAAACAACCCCGTTCCGCGTTTGGGCGCCCGGAGCGGGGTGGCGGTTGCTTCGCGACGCCTGGCACTCTTCGTTGTCGGCATGGCGCTCACCTCGCTGCTCGGCGGCCTCGGGACGACGCCGTTCGCGCTCTATCACTTCCAGCGCATGGCCCCGCTCTCGATCGTCGCCAATGTCGCCGCCATGCCGTTGACCGACTTTCTCATCATGCCGTTCGCATTGCTTTCCGTGCTCGCCATGCCGTTCGGGATCGAGGCGTTGCCTCTCGCTGTCGTGCACTGGGGCATTGACGGCATGCTCGGTGTATCGGCGACCGTCAGCCGCTGGTCGGGCCAATCGGGCGGCGCGGCGATGCCCAGCGTGGCGGCGTTGCTGATTTTCGTAGCCGGCTTTGTCTGGCTGGCACTCTGGCGCGAGCGCTGGCGTCTGCTCGGACTCGCTCCCATGCTCCTCGGCACCGCGCTCGCGCTCTTCCCGGCGCGGCCAAGCATACTTGTGAGCTCGGACGGGAAGCAGTTGGCGCTGCGTGGCGAGGATGGCAACTATCGCATTGTCGCCCGAAAACAGGATCGCTTCGTCACCGACATCTGGCTGCGGTCCGATGGCGACGAACGAGACGCCAAGTCCGGCAGCGTCCTGCAAATCGGCGGCTGCGATGCGTCGGGCTGTCTCGGCAAATTGCCGGATGGAAGGCTGGTGGCGCTGGCGCTCGATCGGTCGGCCTTCGACGAGGACTGTCGGCGCGCCGCGCTCGTCGTGACGCCGCTCGCAGCACCCGAAAGTTGCGCGCAGCACACCGCTGTCATTGACCGCCGGATCTTGGAACGCTCCGGATCGATGGCACTGTCTTCGCACGAGGAAGGCGAACTGCAGGGACCGGGAACGGCGTCGGCTAACTCCGCCAGCTCTGGCTTTTTGGCGATGGAAGATGTCGATCCGGGCGGCGGCGCGGGCCTGCCAAGGACCAACGAGCCAATCCTCGCTGAGCCAGCTACAGACGACTCGCTGATGAATGAACCGGCTGCCAACGTACGCGAGCCTCCGAGCTCCTCACAGCGAGCGTCGGCGCGGAACGAGCCGGACAAAGCGGATACCCGGCTCAAAGACGTCGGATCTCCCGACGCGCCATATGAAATCCCGGCGGATAGGGAGACATCGTTCGACGTGGCGGTCGATCCTGTGCCGTCACGCTATGACTTGGTCGAGCGCAATGTCGACGACGAGGACGTGTTCCCGCCCGAACCATCGGCAGAGGCCGCGCCAGCTACCGCCACCAGGCCGCGCGATCCGCTTCTCGCCGACCGCTTTGAAGTCCGCACCGCCTATGCGCCGGTGCGACGGCCCTGGATGCCGCCTTATGAGGGCGATCCGCCCGATCAGTAGGTCCGCAGCAGGCCGACCAGCTTTCCTTGAATGCGCACGCGGTCCGGCCCGAAGATCCGCGTTTCATAGGCGGGGTTTGCCGCTTCCAGCGCGATCGAGGCGCCCTTGCGCCGCAGCCGCTTCAGCGTCGCTTCCTCCTCGTCGACCAGAGCCACGACGATGTCGCCGGATTCAGCGTTGTCGCTCTTGCGGATGAGAACCGTATCACCGTCGAGGATACCTGCCTCGATCATGGAATCGCCGCGCACTTCGAGTGCGAAATGCTCGCCGCCGCGCAGCATCTCCGGCGGCACGGCGATCGAATGGCTCTGGGTCTGGATCGCGGAAATCGGTACACCGGCCGCGATCCTGCCCATCACCGGAATGATCACGGATTCAGAGACGTCATGCATGTCGTCTTGCGGGCGGGACTTGCCGAGGCTGCCTTCGATCACGCTGGGCGAGAAGGCCTGCTTCTTCGGCCGAGACATGGCGGGGGTCATGGTCTCGGGGAGACGGACGACCTCCAGCGCGCGGGCCCGGTTGGGCAGGCGGCGGATGAAGCCGCGCTCTTCCAGCGCCTTGATCAGGCGGTGGATGCCGGATTTCGAGCGTAGATCCAGCGCATCCTTCATCTCGTCGAAAGAGGGCGGAACGCCCGCTTCCTTGAGCCGCTCCTGGATGAACATGAGGAGTTCATACTGCTTCCGGGTGAGCATATCGATCTCGCGCTGGGGGCATTGCCAAAGGACTGTCGCGGTACCCCAGATGACCCAATCACAAGAGGATAGTCGAGGCGGGAATCATCAAGGCACAAAACGCGAACAGAATAGCTGTTCCCCATGCGTTCTGCAACCCGGCGCCGATTTGGCTCTCCGACAGGGTGCGTCCGTTGGTGCCACGATGGAAGCGCCGAGCCCGTGCTTTCGCCCGATCGTCCACCCGGCGGGGAAGAATTGGCCAGCCATGGGGAAGCCAGCTTGATTGAGCCACCCTGATTCCGGGTTGCACGGAAAGCCTTCTCGCCCGGGCGGAAATCCGGCGCAAGTTTTCAGCCCTGACATTCCGTAAAGGAAGGTTGTGGCGACGCGATCGCGCTTCAACCGGCAGCAGCAGGCGATTTGCGAGTGCTTCACGAGATGTCGTGGCGAGGCGTCAAATTTATTTTCTCTTGGAGATCGTATCCGTTTCGTTTTGTGTCCGATTATGACAGGTGATCTTTTCTTCAAATAGAAAGGCTAGAGCACTGTGATGGATGATCTATCAAGAATATGGCGTTCAGGCTGCAGATTTGTGGCAAGATATTGTCGTATTTGACACGATTGGACTATGACCTTATGGTCATGTTCATCAACTGACATGAGGTTCTATCCAATGATATTCAAATCCGGTGGCATTGCCGCCGCGATCGCCGTTGCGTTTTTGTCCGCGACGAGCCATTCCGCGCTTGCCCAGGAAGCCGATACGCAAGCCACTGAAGCCGCCAGTTGCGGCACTGACAAGACCATCGATATCGCCGAGATGACCTGGCCCTCCGCGGCCGCCTTGGCCCATATCCACGCCATCATTCTGGAGAAGGGTTTCGGCTGTAACGTCGAGATCGTCACTGGCGACACCGTTCCGACATCGTCCTCGATGTTGACGCGCGGCAGCCCGGCGATCGCCCCCGAACTCTGGACCAGCACAATCCAGGAGCCTTGGGCGAAGGGCCTGGCCGACGGCAATGTCGTCGAGCTGGCCAACGCCATCACCGACGGCACCGTCGAGGGCTGGTTCATTCCGCGCTATGTCCAGACCGCGCATCCGGACATCAAGACCGTCCAGGACGTGATCGGCCGTCCCGAGCTGTTCAAGGATCCCGAGGATAGCAGCAAGGGCCGTCTCTATTCCTGCCCGCCGGGCTGGGCCTGCGAGATCTCGACCGGCGCGCTGTTCGAGGCGCTCGGCATGAAGGACAAGGGCTGGAACCTGTTCTCGCCCGGCTCCGGCGGCGCGCTCGACGCCTCGATCGCCCGCGCCTTCACGCGCGAAGAGCCAATCCTGTTTTACTACTGGGGTCCGACCGCCATCCTCGGCAAGTATGACGCCGTGCAACTCGACCTTGGCCCGACCAAACCCGAGGTCTACGAGTGCAACACCAATCGCGATTGCGACAAGGCGCCGGAAGTAACCGCCTATCCGTCCTCGCCGGCCGTCGTCGGTACGGCGAGCTGGATCAAGAGCGACGCGCCAAACGTCGCCGGCTATCTCGCCAAGGTCGGCCTGACCAATGCCGAGATCAGCGAGATCCTCGTCTACGGCGACGAGAACAAGGCTGACGCCGCCGCAACGGCGCAGAACTTCCTGAAGACCAAGGAAGACCGCTGGACCAGCTGGGTCCCGGCCGCCGTGGCCGAAAAGGTCAAGGCCAGCCTCAACTAAAATCGCTTCCAGAGGCGAGCGGACGGCCGGGGTCATCCCGGCCGTTTCCGTTTGGCCGTTTTGCTTTTCCCCGGCTGCGCGGCCGGGCGGGGCGCTTGCCTGCCTGCCGCCATCCCGGATTTCCCCGCTCGCGCGGGGCTTATGAAAGAACCAAATGTTCCCTCAACTGATTGATACGCGGCCCTGGCGCCGCGCGGTCGATGACGGCCTGAACTGGGTCGTCCGTCATTGGGGCGGCACCTTCGAGGCCGCCGCCCATCCGCTCTTGATGCTGCTGAAGGCGATCGAGGACCTGCTGATCGCGACGCCCTGGTGGCTTATCATTGCGGTGCTGACCGGTATCGCCTGGCTCGCCACGCGGCGCTGGCCGCTGCCGGCCGTGGTGTTCGCGGCGCTGATGTTCCTCGGCATCATGGATCTCTGGAAGGACGCCATGACGACCATGGCGTTGATGATCACGGCGACGCTGGCGGCCATCCTGGTTTCGATCCCGGTCGGCGTCTGGATGTCGCGCTCGCTTCGCATCCGCCAGATCTTCGCGCCAATCCTCGACCTGATGCAGACGTTGCCGAGCTTCGTCTACCTGATCCCGACTGTGATGATTTTCGGTCCCGGCAAGATCCCGGCGGTGATCGCGACCATCGTCTATGCGGCGCCGCCGCTGGTGCGGCTGACCGATCTCGGCCTGCGCTCGGTCGATCCGGCCGTGCTGGAGGCAAGCCGCGCCTTCGGCACCAATCCGCGCCAGCGTCTGTTCGGCGTGCAGATCCCGCTCGCCCTGCCGACGATCCTCGCCGGCATCAACCAGACGACGATGATGGCGCTCTCCATGGTGGTGATCGCCTCGATGATCGGCGCTGGCGGCCTCGGTTATCAGGTATTGCAGGGCATCGGTCGGCTGGAAGTTAGTCGTGGCCTGTTCGCCGGCCTCGGCATCGTCGCGCTCGCCATCATCTTCGATCGCATCACCCAGGCATTCGGCCGCCAGTTGCAGGCCCGGATCGGCATGCAGGAGGCGCGCTAATGTCGGATATTTCAGTGAAACCCGATCTCGCCATCGCCATGCGCGGTGTCACCAAGATCTTCGGTCCCGACCCGGAAGGGGCGCTGGCGCTGCTTCGGGCCGGAAAGTCGAAGACCGAGGTCCAGGCCGAGACCAACCACGTCGTCGGCCTCGACAATGTCTCGCTCGACATTGCGGCCGGACAGATCTTCGTCGTCATGGGGCTTTCCGGCTCCGGCAAGTCGACGCTGATCCGCCACGTCAACCGGCTGATCGAGCCGACGGCCGGCGAAATCCTCGTCCATGGCGACGATGTGCTGAAGATGAGCCTCGACCAGCTGCGTACCTATCGCCGGACCAAGGTGGCAATGGTGTTCCAGAAGTTTGGTCTGCTGCCGCATCGCTCCGTCATCGACAATGTCGCCTATGGGCTGGAAGTCCGGGGCGTCGGCCGCAAGGAGCGCCTGGAGACGGCCGCGAAGTGGATCGAGACGGTCGGCCTCGCCGGCTACGAGCATTCGCGCACCCGCCAGCTTTCCGGCGGCCAGCAGCAGCGCGTCGGGCTAGCGCGGGCGCTGTCGATGGACAGTGACATCATCCTGATGGACGAGGCCTTCTCGGCGCTGGATCCGCTGATCCGCTCCGGCATGCAGGACCAGCTGATCACGCTGCAGAAATCGCTGAACAAGACGATCCTGTTCATCACGCATGATTTCGACGAGGCGCTGAAGATCGGCGATCGCATCGCGGTGCTGAAGGATGGCGCGTTGCAGCAGGAGGGCAAGCCGGAGGACATCGTGCTGCGGCCGGCGAACGAGCATATCGAGGAGTTCGTGCGCGAGGTGAACAAGGCGCGCGCCATCCATGTGCGCTCGATCATGGAACGCGGCGCGACGGAGCCGTGCGAACAGTCGGTGTCGATGGACGCGCGCTGCGAGGACGTGCTGCCGCTGTTCGCCGAGCATCAATGGGTCGGCGTCGTCGATGGCGAAGGCCAGCAGATCGGCCGCGTCACCGCCAAGCAGGTGATCAAGGCCCTGGCACGTCATACGCCGGGCGTCGGCTGATACCGAAAAAGCCGAGGGGCGCTGGTCGCCCCTCGCACGTTGGCGGAGTGGTCAGGCCTTCTGCGCCCGTGCGCCCAGTGACCAGAGCACGCCGAACGGGTCGCGCAACTGGCCGTAGCGGTCGCCCCAGAATTGCAGGTCGAGCGGCATGGCGACTTCCATGCCGGCATCGATCGCCCGCTGCCACCATGTATCGATGTCGTCGCCAAGCTGCAGGTGCAGCGTATAGCCCTGCGGCTTTTCCAGCGGATGGCCGTATTCCTCATACGGGTCGGCCAGCATTATGGAGCCGCCATTGATGTAGAGGTGGATGTGCATGGTCCGCCCCTTCTCGTCGACGGGAACCCGCATCACTTCCTGCGCGCCAAGCGCGCGCTGGTAGAACTCGGACGCCTTCACGGCGCCGCCGACGCTGAGATAAGGCGCTACGCCGCTCAGCACCTTGGGCATGTTGGCGAAGGCGTTGGTCTCGTCGGTCTTGGTATCCATTGTCGCGTCTCCTCATACGGTCGTGGAAAGCGGGTGCCCAAGGCAGCCGTCATGATCACGACGAGCGGGGAAGGGTGGATTCGACAGAGGCGGACGGATTTTTTCCGATACGGGGCGCTGGTCGGTGGATACCGAAAGCAAGACCCTCACCCAACCCTCTCCCGCGAGCGGGCGAGGGCTTTTCCGCCGGCGTGGTGGGGAGGGCGACGTTAGAATTTCGCCGTTTTGCGTAGATCTCGGCAGGCAGACGGGGCGCGTTGCGCGCCCTCTCCCGCGCGCGGGAGAGGGATGGGGTGAGGAGCTTTCGGTCTCACCCGGATGGTTCTATGCGGCCTCAGATATCCTGGTTCTGCGGCAGGATGACGAGGTCGCGGATGGTGGCGTTGGGCGGGCGGGTGACCATGAACACCAGAGCGTCGGCAATATCCTCCGAACGCAGGCCCTCATGCGCCTCGGCGCGGCGCTCGATCTCGGCCGGATCCGTAATTCCCCAGAGTTCGTTCAGCACGATGCCCGGCGACAGCGCGCCGATGCGGACATTGTGCGGCCCGAGCTGGCGGCGGACGCCGTGCACGAAGGACTGTACCGCGTGCTTGGTGGCCGAATAGACCGGTTCCCAGTGGATCGCCTGGTGGCCGGAGATCGACGAGGTGACGACGATGTCGCCCGAGCGACGGGCGATCATGCCCGGCAGCACGGCGCGGACGGTGCGGAACACGCCGTTGACGTTGACGCCGATGACCTGGTCCCATTCGTCCGGGTCGCCCGTGGCGACGTCGCCGGTGACATAGCTGCCGGCGTTGGCGAACAGGATGTCGATCCGGCCGAAATGCGCTTCCGCCTTGGCGACCATCGCCTCGACATCGGCGGCCTTGGTCAGGTCGGCGGGAATGGCGATCGCGTCGCCGCCCAGTTCCTTCGCCAGCGCCTCCAGCTTCTCGGCCGAGCGCGCGACCAGCACCAGCTTGGCGCCCTCGGCAGCGAAGCGACGCGCCGCGGCGCGGCCGATGCCGGAGCTGGCGCCGGTCACAATCATCACCTTGCCGGCAATCGAAACGGCCATGGTGTTTTCTCCCATAATGTCCAGAATTCAGCGGACGGTGTAGCCGCCGTCGACGAGCAGGTTGGCGCCGTTGACCATCGCCGCGCCTTCGCTGGCGAGGTAGAGCGCGGCATAGGCGATCTCTTCCGGCTGCGCGAAGCGGCGGGTCGGGATCTCGGCGCGGGCGCGCTCGCCCTTTTCGCCGGCCCAGCCGACCTTGGCCAGTTCGGTCTCGACGACGGTCGGCGAGATGCAATTGGCGGTGATGCCCTTCGGGCCCCATTCCAGCGCCATGCAATTGGTCATGCCGAGCAGGCCGGCCTTCGAGGCCGAATAGGCGACATGGCCCTCGATGCCGATGACGGCGGCTTGCGAGGCGATGGTGACGATGCGGCCATAGCCGGCGGCGATCATGTGGCCGGCGACCTCGCGCGAGAAGATGTACGGCGCGCGCAGGTTGACGGCGAGCTGCAGGTCCCAGCTCTCGGTCGTGGTCGCCTCGGCCGGGGCCAGCGTGCCGATGCCGGCATTGTTGACGAGGATGTCGATCTTGCCGAAATGTGCTGCGACCTCGGCGACGGCGCGCTCGATCGCGGAAGCGTCGGTCACGTCGCCCGTCCAGCCCTTGTGCGACGCGCCGAGCGAGGCGGCGAAATCATGCACCGCCTCGTTTTTGTCGAGTAGGGCGAGGGTAGCGCCATTGGCTGCGAACAGGGTCGCGAGCGCGCGGCCAATGCCGCCGGCCGCACCCGTGATCAGCGCGACCTTGCCGCTCATGTCGAACGGACGGGTCAGATCGGCGGTAAACGCCTGATTGGCAGACATTCTGTTTCCTCCCAAAGCCGCTCCGAACCTCATGTCCGGGAGGGGCGCATGGCTGATCGCCGCTCGTTCGTGGCGGCGCGTTTCATCAAACTAGCCCCGCTCCCCGCTTGAAAGCAAGTTTGTTTGCTGCTACTGCCAACAAATAAGCGATGATGAAATCGCAGAGCATGTCGACCCGGCCGGAAGTCGGTACGGCGATGGAACCGTGAGGAAACGCTGATGAAGAAGCTTGGCATTCATTCGTTCGTCTGGACCGGCGGCACGACGCAGGAAGACCTCGAGGGCGCGATGAAGAAGTCGCATGACCTCGGCTACGGCCTGATCGAGTTCCCGCGCCTCGACCCGAAGAAGTTCGACGTCAACTGGCTCGCCAAGCGGCTGCAGGACTACGGCCTCAAGGTCGTTGTCACCATGGGCCTGCCGCTCGATCACGACGTCTCGTCGGAAGATCCGGCCGTCGTGAAGCGCGGCGAGGCTCTGCTGGCCGAAGCCATCTCGATCACCCGCGATCTCGGCGGCTCGAAGCTCGGCGGTATCATCTTCTCCGCCCACACCAAGTATCAGAGCCTGCCGACCCAGAAGGGCTGGGACAACAGCGTCGCGGCGCTCGCCCGCGCTGCTGACATCGGCAAGGCTGCCGGCGTCTCGATGAACCTCGAAGTCGTCAACCGCTTCGAGAGCAACCTGCTCAACACCACCGCGCAGGGTCTCGCCTTCATCGAGCAGTCCGGCTCGGACAACATCTTCCTGCACCTCGACACCTTCCACATGAACATCGAGGAAGCGGATCCTGTCCAGGCGCTGCGCACCGCCGGCAAGAAGCTCGGCTACTTCCACATCGGCGAGAGCAACCGTGGCTTCCTCGGCTCCGGCGTGATCAACTTCTCGGCGATCTTCGACGCGCTGCTCGAGATCGACTACCAGGACTGGATCACCTTCGAGAGCTTCTCGACGGAAGTGGTCGACAAGGACCTGTCGATCACCTGCGCGATCTGGCGCAACACCTGGACCGACAATGTCGAGGTGGCTCGCCTGGCCAAGGCCTATATCGAGGCTCGCATCGGCGAGTCCGCCCGCAAGGCCGTGACCGCTCGTTCGCTCTGATTTAAGGGCAGGGGGCGGCTGACCCCTGGCTGCCCCGAATAGCGGTTCGTCCTATCCCTCCTCCCGGGGGCGAACCGCACCTTGATGGATGGCGCCTGTTATGGCTGCCATCCATCCTTTCCGGGTTTTTCCCGGCCGGCGAGCCGTCCGGATGTTGGCGCCGAACCCGATCCTGGCCGCGGGGAGGGAGGTCGCCATTTCGGCCAATCTTCTTGTTTTTCAGTTTATTGCGTCGCCTGGTGCAAGCGATGCGCGAGATGATTTCATCTTACTGGCCGCCTTGTGTTTCGAATTTCAAAATACCTTCATTCGCCCGCCGACATATCCTGACGGCAGGTTGACTCCGCAAAACCAGACAAATATGTTTGGTGTCGCAACGAACAAAAAGAATGGGAGCCATAGAGCTCCGATCAACCGGGAGAAACGTCGTAGTGGCCGAGCCTGCCTCCCTTGGTGAGGGCAAGCCGGAACAGGCGCATCACGTCCTTGTTCCGCCAGCCTCCATATCGCAGACCGTGTCCGAAAAGGGCGTCGTCAACGATGCGGATCTACTCCTCGCCGCCACCAGCATTTCCAAGGCATTCGCCGGCGTTCCGGCGCTGGTCGATGGGCGTATCCGACTGAAGCGCGGCAGTGTCCATGCGCTCTGCGGCGGCAATGGCGCCGGCAAGTCGACCTTTCTCAATATCCTGATGGGCCTGCACCGCGCCGATGCCGGCACGGTCATGGTCAAGGGCAAGGTCGTCCATTACAGCTCGGCCGCCGAGGCGCTGGCCGACGGCATCGCGATCATCACCCAGGAGCTGAGCCCGGTCCTCGACATGACCGTGGCCGAGAACATCTATCTCGGTCGCGAGCCGCGCCGGATGGGCTGGTTCGCCGACAAGGCGAAGATGGAAGCGGATGCGGCTGCTCTCTTCGCCCGTCTCGGCTTCGACATCGACGCCCGCGTCACCATGCGCTCGCTCTCCGTTGCAAAGATCCAGCTGGTCGAGATCGCCAAGGCGATCAGCCGCGAGAGCGACATCCTGATCATGGATGAACCGACCTCGGCGATCGGCGAGAAGGAAGCGGCTACCCTGTTCGCCGCGATCCGCTCGCTGCAGGATCAGGGCGTCGGCATCATCTATGTCTCGCACCGCCTGACCGACATTTTTTCCATTGCTGACAGCTACACGGTGTTCCGCGATGGCCGCTTCATCGAGGCGGGCGATCTTGTCGATATCGACCGCCAACGGCTGATCTCGCTGATCGTCGGCCGCGACCTGCGCGACCAGGAAGCCCGTGCCAGCACCAGCACCGGCGAGCCGATGATCTCGGTTTCCGGCTTCGCCCTCCACGGCCAGTTCGAGGATATCTCCCTCGATCTCGCCAAGGGCGAAATCCTCGGCCTGTACGGGCTGATGGGCGCCGGCCGCAGCGAGTTCGCCAACGCGCTTTACGGCAACGCGCCGAAGGATGCCGGCACGGTCAAGATCGAGGGCAAGCCGGTTGAGATCCGCTCGCCATCGGACGCGCTTTCGAACGGCATCGCCATCGTTACCGAGGATCGCAAGGAGACGGGCCTGGTCCTGACTTCCAGCGTGTCGGAGAACGTGGTTCTCGCAGCACTCGACCAGTTCTCGAAGCTGGGCTTCGTCGACGGCAAGAAGGTCGCGGCGAATGTCGACGCGCAGATCGCCCGCTTCCGGATCCGCACCGCCTCGCGTGACCTGCCGGTCCAGAGCCTTTCCGGCGGCAACCAGCAGAAGGTCGTGCTGGCGCGCTGCGTCGAGACCGAGCCGAAGATCCTGATCTGCGACGAGCCGACCCGTGGCATCGACGAGGGCGCCAAGCGGGAGGTCTATGCCTTCCTCTCCGCCTTCGCAGCTGCCGGCAATTCCGTGCTGATGATCTCTTCCGAAATTCCTGAAATTCTCGCCAACGCCGACCGGATCCTTGTGTTCCGGCGCGGGCGGATCGCGGGCGAACTCAAGGGCGCGGCTGCGACCCAAGAGGCGCTCGTCCATCTGGCAAGCTGAGCGACCGAGGCGCCTCCATGTCAACCGAACTCACCACCACCGCCGGCGCTGCCGGAGCCCGAAACCAGGCGATCGGCCGGTTTCTGTCGCGCTACGGCATCCTGCTGTCGTTCATCATCCTGTTCGTGATCCTGTCGTTCGCGCATCCGAACTTCCTGTCGAGCGGAAACCTGATGAACGTGCTGCGGCAGGTGTCGATCAACGGCATCCTCGCCATCGGCATGACCTTTGTGATCCTGACCGGCGGCATCGATCTTTCGATCGGCTCGGTGCTGGCGCTGACCGGCGTCGTCGCCGGCAGCCTTGTCACCGGCGCGGATCCGTATAATCCGGCCATCGCCTTCTTCGCCGCCGTTGGCGTCGGCGCGCTGTTCGGCGCCTTCAACGGCACGCTGATCGCCCGCTTCTCGGTGCCGGCCTTCGTCGTCACGCTCGGCATGCTGTCAATGGCGCGCGGCGCGACGCTGCTCTATTCGAACGGCAGGCCGATCCCCAATCTGAGCCCGGAATTCCGCTGGCTCGGGCAGGGCTTCATCGCCGGCATCCCGGTCCCGGTCATCATCTTCGCGATCGTCTTCATCGCCGCCTGGATCACGCTGCGCTACACGGTCTATGGCCGCTGGATCTATGCCGTCGGCGGCAATGTGAAAAGCGCCAAGACCAGCGGCATCCCGACCCGCACGGTGATCTTCTCGGCCTATCTGCTGATGGGCGCGCTGGCCGGTCTCGCCGGCATGATCCTGACGGCTCGCACCACCTCGGCGCTGCCGCAGGCGGGCCTCGGCTACGAACTCGACGCGATCGCCGCGGTCGTCATCGGCGGCACCTCGCTGACCGGCGGCGTCGGCTCGGTGGTCTACACGCTGATCGGCGCGCTGATCATCGGCGTCATCTCGAACGGTCTCGATCTGATGGGCGTGTCGTCCTACTACCAGCAGATCATCAAGGGCGCGATCATCGTCGTCGCCGTCCTGATCGACCGCTCCAGAAACATGAATCCTTGATGGGATCCGCGTGCCAGCCACGCGGGAATACAGAGCTATGACTGAGGGAGGAAACCTATAATGGCACTTACCACCTTTACCCGTCGCGGCCTGGCCATGCTGGCCGGCGTCGGTCTCGCAGCCCTGACGATCGGTCAGGCTGCGGCTGCCGATCCGGTTCGCATCGCTGCCGTCGTGCAGAGCCTCGACACGGAATTCAACGTGCTCTGGGCCAATGCCGCCAACCAGCATCCGCTGGTCAAGGACGGCACCGTCAAGCTGACCGTCCTCGACGGCCGCATGGACGCGCTGACCCAGTCGAACCAGTTCGACACCGCGATCAGCGAGAAGTATGACGCGATCGTCTTCGTGCCGGTCGACATCGACGCCGGCAACGATCCCGTGCAGCGCGCCAAGGATGCCGGTATCACCGTCATCGGCTCGAACACGCTGATCTCGAACACCGACCTCTACAACGCCTACATCGCCTCGAACGACATCGAAGCCGGTAAGCTGCTGGCCAAGTCCGTGTTCGACAAGATGGGCGGCAAGGGCAACGTCGTCATCGGCGAAGGCATGATCGGCCAGTCGGCCCAGGTGCAGCGCCTTCAGGGTATCGAAGAGACCCTTAAGGACTATCCGGACATCAAGGTTCTCGAGCAGAAGACCGCCAACTGGTCGCGCGCCGAGGCCCTGTCGCTGATGGAAAACTGGCTGACCGCCCATGCCGGCCAGATCAACGGCGTCATCGGCGAGAATGACGAGATCGCCATCGGCGCGCTCGAAGCCATCAAGGCGCACGGCCTCGACCCGAAGACGATCCCGGTCGCCGGCGTCGACGGCGTCACCGACGCTCTGCTCGCGGTCAAGCGCGGCGAGATGATGTCGACGCTTCAGGACGCCGACGCACAGGCCCAGGGCGCCATCGACCTGGCGCTTGCTGCCAAGCAGCCCGACTACAAGCCGCAGGCCAAGGTCTGGGACGTCAATGGCGGCAAGCTGGCCTGGGAAGGCGGCAAGCAGCAGCATTACTCCGTGCCGTGGATCCCGGTCACGCTCGACAACGTCGACGCCCTTCTCTCCATGCGCAAGACCCAGTAATCAAGCGCAGCGCACTGTCGCTGCGTGTACGCCAAGGGGAGGCGGTTTCGACCGCCTCCCTCTACTCCGGTCGAAAGGCCTAACGACCTTTCGCTTTGGAGCCTCCAAGTCGTTTCAGAATGAGTCCCAGATCTTGGCAACCCCTCAATCCGTCCGCTACCTCAACGAAATCCGGGCGCTCAATGCGTTGTTTCGCAGCGGGGGAATGAGCCGGGCCGATCTGGCGCGCATGCTCGGCCTCAACCGGTCGACGACCGGCCACATCATCACCAATCTGATGGCCGATGCGCTCGTCGTCGAACTGCCGAATGGCGGTCGCGGCGAGAACGCCGCCAAGACCGGGCGACCGGGCATCAACATCGAGATCGATCCGGCCGGCGCGACCTTCCTGGGCGCCGAGATCGGCGTCGACCGGCTGACGGTCGTCGCCATCGACCTCTGCGCCAACGAGATTCGGCGCGTTTCCACGCCATTCCCGACCCATCAGCAGCCGCTGGAAGCGGGCATCGACCGCATCGCCGCGATGATCGGCGAAGTGATCGACGGCCTGCCGGACCAGGCGCAGATCCGTGGCCTATGCGTGACCTTGCCGGCGCTGCTCGATGCCGACGGCAAGGTGCTGAACGCGCTGATCATCGGCTGGCGCGACGTCGACCTGAAGACGCTGATCACGCAGCGTCTCGCCGCCCGTTTTCCGCAGCTGGAGCTGGCGGTCTCGATCGAGAACGACGCCAACGCCTTTGCCATCGCCGAAACCTATCGCGACACCTCGCACAGCGCCGAGACCGTCGCCTTCTTGCTGATCGAGAACGGCGCCGGCGGCGGCATCGTCATTGGCGGGCGGCTGTTCCGCGGCTCGTCCGGTTTTGCCGGCGAATTCGGCCAGATCGTGCTTGGCAGCGAGGGCTTCTATGCCGGCCGCCACAAGCCGGGTCATCTCGAAAGCTATATCGGCAAGGACGCCGTGCTGGCGCGCTATCGCGCCAATGGCGCCGAGGCTTCCGCCGATCTCGACCAGTTGATCGCGGCGCTGGAAGCCGGCGATCCGGCCGCGATCCGCACGGCGCGCGAATGGGGCGGTGGCCTCGCCATCGGCCTGATTCAGCTTTCGAGCGTGCTCAACCCCGGCGTGATCATCCTCGGCGGCACGGTGGCGCCGCTGTTCCGTTTCGTCGCGGAGGAAGTCGAGGCCGGCATGCGGCGCGAATTCCTCGAAGGCTTTCCGATGCCGAGGATAGAGGTCTCGGCGCTTGGCCTGGAAGGGCCGGCGCTCGGTGGCGCGCTCATCATGCATCAGCGCATGTTCTCCATCGACGAGAGCGCGATCTATGCGAGCGCGCAGCCGATCACTTTGTTTCAGACGTGACGTGGGCTTTCGGCCCTGTATGGAGATCGATGGATAGGGATCTGCTTACTTACCTCTCCCTGAGGGAGAGGTCGGAGCGAAGCTCCGGGTGAGGGTTTAGGGAACTATCCGGTGAGGCCGTAAACCCTCACCCGCCGGCCTTCTGCCGTCGACCTCTCCCTCAGGGAGAGATGAAGAAATACGAGCCTGTTGGACGCAAAGCTAACCTGCTCCAGGCGGGCGAGCCCAGGGAGGGGCGAAGAGTATGATTGAAGGCAAGATCGTCACTATCGGCGAGATCCTCGTCGAGATCATGGCGACCACGCTCGGCCATGGCTTTCTCGAGGCCCAGACCCTGATCGGTCCGTTCCCGAGCGGGGCGCCGGCGATCTTCATCGACCAGGTCGGCAAGCTCGGCCATCCGGCGGCGATCGTCTCGGCCGTCGGCGACGATGATTTCGGCACCGTCAATCTCGACCGGCTCAAGCAGGACGGCGTCGACGTCTCGGCCGTCGCCATCCATCCGGGGGCGGCCACCGGCAGCGCGTTCGTCCGCTATCGCCCCGATGGCGGCCGCGATTTCGTCTTCAACATGCGCGACAGCGCCGCCGGCCGCATCGACGCGACGCCGGAGGCGCAGGCCGTGCTGGCCGAGGCGGGGCACCTGCACGTCATGGGCTCCGGCCTGCCGGTTCCGGCCGTGTTCGGCATGGTCAGCGCGTCGATCCCCGCCATCAAGGCGCGCGGCGGCACGGTATCGTTCGATCCCAACATCCGCGTCGAGATGCTGCGCGATCCCGCCGGCAAGGCGGCGTTCCAAACCGTGCTGGCGGCGACCGATCTGTTCCTGCCCTCGGGCGAGGAGCTGTCGCTGTTCTCCGGCGAGGCCGACGAGGGCCGCGCCATCGCGGCGTTGCTCGATGCCGGCGTCCAGGAAATCGTGCTGAAGCGCGGCAAGGCCGGTGCCAGCCATTTTGACCGAAACGGCCGGACCGACGTTCCCGGCTTCGTCGTCGAGGAGATCGACCCGACCGGCGCCGGCGACAGTTTTGGCGCCACCTTCCTCGTCGCCCGACGCCTCGGCAAGCCGGTCGAGGATTGCCTGCGCTATGCCAACGCCGCCGGCGCGCGCACCGTCACCGTGAAGGGACCGATGGAGGGCACCTCGTCCTTCGCCGAACTCGACGCCTTCATTGCCGCGACGCCGGTGGGAGCTGCCTGATGAGCCTTCTGACCGAACTCGCCCGCGATTATCAGGCTGGCCGCACTCAGGGCATCACCTCCGTCTGCTCGGCCCATCCCTCGGTTATCCGCGCGACTTTGCGCGAGGGTCTGCGCACCAATACCGTCGTGCTGATCGAGGCGACCTGCAATCAGGTCAATCACGAGGGCGGCTATACCGGCATGAGGCCGGCCGACTTCCGCCGCTTCGTCGAAGGCATCGCCGCTGAGGTAGGCTTCGACACGACGAAGCTGATCCTGGGCGGCGACCATCTCGGTCCCAATCCGTGGCGCAGCCTGCCGGCAGAGGAGGCGTTGGCCAAGGCCGAGATTATGGTGGCGGCCTATGTTGCCGCCGGCTTCACGAAAATCCATCTCGACGCCAGCATGGGCTGCGCCGGCGAGCCGGAAGGCCTCGACGACGAGACGACAGCGCATCGCGCGGCGCGGCTCGCGAAAGTGGCTGAGGCGACGGCGAAGGCGGACGGACTGACGCTGCCGGTCTACATCATCGGCACGGAAGTGCCGACGCCCGGCGGCGCCCTGCACGATCTCGACGATGTGCCGCCGACCCACGCCGACGCCGCGAAGAAGACCATCGCCACCCACCGTCGCGTCTTCGCCGAAGCCGGTCTGACCGAGGCCTTCGGCCGCGTCATCGGCCTCGTCGTGCAGCCCGGCGTCGAGTTCGGCCATGACAAGGTCGTGGTCTACCGGCCCGAGCGCGCGCGCGAGTTGATCGCCGTGCTCGGCGACGAGACGCAGTTCGTGTTCGAGGCGCATTCGACCGACTATCAGCCGGAAGCAGCCCTCGCGACGCTGGTCCGCGACGGCTTCCCGATCCTGAAAGTGGGCCCGGGCCTCACCTTCGCGCTGCGCCAGACGCTTTATGGTCTCGACCTGATCGCGTCGGAGTTGGATGCTTCCTATGGCGACCGGGCGCTGGCCAACGCCATGGAAGCGCTGATGCTGGCCGAGCCGAACTATTGGCAGCGCTATTATCCCGGCACGCCGGACGAGCAGCATGTGCTGCGCCATTACAGCTACAGCGACCGCATCCGCTATTACTGGCCGCATGAGCAGGCCGAGCGGGCCGTGGCAAAACTGATGGCGACGCTGAAGGGCCGGACGATCCCGGAACCGCTGGTTGCGCAGTTCTTGCCCGAGGATGCGGAAGCCGTGCGCAGCGGCGAATGCGCCGCCACAGCCGAGGCGCTGCTGGAGCGCGGCGTGACGCGGATGCTACAGCTTTATGGCCGCGCCTGCCGGCCGGGTTAGGCACGCATTGCCCTTCACCTCTCCCTCAGGGAGAGGTGAGGAAAGACGGACAGCCGATCCATACTTCACCCTGCGGTGCACGCTCCGTCGCCCCGGCGCAGGCCGGGGCCCATAAACACCGGCCATGGAAATGTGGGTCAGTTCTGCGATTTCGGCGGGCATGGATCCCGGCTTTCGCCGGGATGACGGGGAGGATGGCCGATCCAGTGCGTTACACAGAGCACAGCCGCGCTGCGTGCTTCGAGACGGCCCTGCGGGCCTCCTCAGCATGTTGAGGGTGAGGGCGGAAAGCTCTCAGGCAGAGACAATCCAACAAAACGAGGCGGCTCAGAACGCCTCGGGCAGCGGCAAAGCAATCCCTTGTGACGAAGCCCGAAAACCGCCACGCCGCGCCCAAAGAACACTCGTGCCTGCGCTAGGGCCCGCCTTAGCAGATGACGTTGGCGGTGCCGCCGGTGCCGATCGACTGGCAGCTGGTAAAGCTTCCGCTGGTCGAGGTCTGGTCCGTCTGGCAGCCGGCCAGGGACACCACGCAGAAAAGCAGAGCGAAAACGTGTCTCATGCTGTCCTCCACATGCAACCGCAGGTGCAGGATTATCGGCTTTGCCGGCAACGACTCAAGGACGGTTCCGTCAATCCATCGTGACCGGAACCGATGGCCCCGATCACGTTTCCGTCTGACAGTTTGCGGGCTGCCTCAGCCGCCCCGCTTGCGTAGCTCGTCAACCTGTTCCGGCGTCAGCGGGCGGGTTGCCTGGCCACGCAGCATGAGAAACAGCTTGGCCGTCTCCTCCAGTTCCTCGGTCGCGTACATCGCGTCTTCGAGGCTCTTGCCCGCGACGACGGGGCCGTGATTGGCGAGCAGCACGGCGTGGTGCTTGTCGGCCAGTTTTTCCACCGCCAGCGCCAGGCTCTCGTCGCCCGGCGGGTGATAGGGCACCAGCGGCAGCTTGCCGACCCGCATGATGTAATAGGCCGTCAGCGGCGGCAGGCAATCATGATGGTCGATGTGATGCAGGCAGGAGACCGCGACCGAATGGGTCGAATGCAGGTGGACCACCGCCTCGCAGGTCGGGCGTTGCTGGTACATCACCCGGTGCAGGAAGGCTTCCTTGGTCGGCTTGTCGCCGCCGACATGCTGGCCCTTGGCGTCGATCTTCGAGATTCTGGCCGGGTCGAGATCGCCGAGCGAGGCGTTGGTCGGCGTCATCAGCCAGCCGCCATCCGGCAGGGCTACCGAGATGTTGCCGGTCGAGCCGAAGGTGAGGCCGCGCTGGAACATCGAGGCGCCGCACTTGCAGATGCGCTCGCGAAGCGCGGATTCGGTTTGGGATGTCTGGCTCACGCGAGCGAACTCCATGCCTTGAGGAAGAAATCGGGCGTGCCGAAATTGCCTGATTTCAGCGCCAGCGCAACATCCGGCCCGGACCGGCTGCGCGTCCAGGGAACGCCGGGATCGATTTCCGGCCCGATCGACAGTGCCTTGACTCCGAGCGCGTTGACGACGGCGCCCGAGGTTTCGCCGCCCGCCACGAGCAGCCGGGTGAAGCCCTTTCCGGGCAATGCGGCGGCGACGCTGGCGAGGAGATCCTCGACCAGCGTGCCTGCCTTGTCGCGGCCGAGCTTTTCCTGGACGGCGCGCACGCTGTCGGGATCGTCGCTGGAATAGACCAGCGGCGTCGCGTCGGCAGGCTGCGACACCAGCCATTCGATCACGGATGCCGGCGTCAGCTTGCCCGAGGCGATCTCCAGCGGGTCGATCCGGAGCGTCGGCAGCCCGGCTTCCTGCGCTTTGGCAACCTGGCCGCGCGTCGCGGCCGAGCAGGAACCGGCCAGGATCGCGCCGCGACCTTCCGGGGCGGCGATCGAGGCGGCCGGCGGCGTCAGCCGATCGATCAGCCCGGCGTCGCGATAGGCGGTCGGCAGGCCGATGGCGATGCCCGAACCGCCGGTGATCAGCCTGACATCGACCAGCGCCTTGCCGATTTCGCGAAGGTGCGCGTCCTGCAGCGCGTCGACGATGGCGATCCGTTTGCCGGCCGCCTGCTCCCGCGCGAACGCCTCGGCGATGGCTTCGGCGCCCGCGTCGACATCGGCATAGGCGACAAGCCCGACCGGCAGTTCGGTCTGCCGCTGTAGCACGCGGCGCAGGTCGGAATCGCGCATCGGGGTCAACGGATGGTCGCGCATCGAGCTCTCGTTGAGCGGCACGCCATTGACGAAGAGATGGCCCTGATAGATCGAGCGGCCGGTCGCTGGAAAAGCGGGGCAGGCGATGGTGAAGCCGGCATCGAGCCGCTTCAGCAGCGCCTCCGCCACCGGGCCGATATTGCCCTCGTCGGTCGAATCGAAGGTCGAGCAATATTTGAAAAACAACCGCTGCGCGCCATTCGCCAGCAGCCATTCTGCCGCTGCCAGCGACTGCGCGACGGCGTCTGCCGCCGGAATGGTGCGCGATTTCAGCGCGACGACGAGAGCGTCGACTTCCGTGAGGTCAAGATCGTCGCCGGGCAGGCCGGTGCTCTGCACCGTGCGCAGGCCCTCGCGCGACAGCATCAGCGAGAGGTCCGTCGCGCCCGTCAAATCGTCGGCGATGCATCCAAGCAGCATGCGGTCATGTCCTTGCAGGAGAGGTCAGGCTTTCGCGCGGAGCGGAGCGTCGCCGGGAAGGGGATTGGATGTTGCAATGCAAGACACTTTCGCCCTCCCATGGGCTTGACGGCAGCCGCTCCGGCTCGGCAAGTAGTGCCTACTGTTAGCGCTGTCATCGAGATTCCGCAATCAATGACAGCGCTATCATATTGGACGCTTTGCGCGGCAGGGCTTCCGGCTGAAAAGGATGACGGGATGGCGACGACGGATAGTTCGGGAGCACAGCTCTCGGTCATCGGCCTGGGGTCGATGGGATATGGCATGGCGCAATCGCTGGCCAAGGGAGGCTTCGCCGTTACCGGCTTCGATACGCGGCCGGACGTGGTGGCGAAATTCGCCGCCGAGCATGGCGCCGGCGCCGTTTCGCTGGCCGAGGCTGCCGCCACGGCCGACATCCTCGTCATCGTCGTCGTCAATGCCGACCAGACCCAGCAGGTGCTGTTGGGCGAGGGCGGATTGCTCGCCTCGGCCAAGCCGGGTGCTGTCATCGTCTCCTGCGCCACGATGGCGCCTGAGCGGGCGCGGGCGCTGGCAGAAGCCGTCGAGGCGACCGGCCGCCACTATGTGGACGCGCCGATTTCCGGCGGCGCGACGCGGGCGGCGGAAGGCGCGCTGACCATGCTGGTCTCCGGCCGGCCAGAGGCGATCGCCAAGGCGCGTGGCGCGCTCGACGCCATGTCGGCCAAGCTCTATCTGCTCGGCGACGAGTCGGGCATCGGCGCTTCCTTCAAGATCGTCAATCAGTTGCTGGCAGGCGTTCACATCGCCGCCGCTTCCGAGGCGATCGTTTTCGCCAAGCGGCTCGGACTCGACATCGCCAAGGTGTATGAGGTGATCACCGCTTCGGCCGGCAATTCCTGGATGTTCGAAAACCGGATGCCGCATGTGCTGGAAGGCGATTATTCGCCGAAGAGCGCCGTCGAGATTTTCACCAAGGACCTCGGCATCATCGCCGACATCTCGCGCAGCGAAAAGTTTGCGACGCCGATCGCATCCTCGGCGCTGCAGATGTTTCTGATGACCGCCGCCGCCGGAATGGGCAAGGATGACGATGCCTCGGTCGCGCGCCTCTATGCGATGATCGCCGGCCTCGACCTGCCCGGCGCACCCGCCTCTGACAAGGACTGAGTTTCGATGCCGCGTTTCGCCGCCAATCTCTCGATGATGTTCAATGAGTGGTCGTTCCTCGATCGCTTTGCCGCCGCCGGCGATGCCGGCTTCAACGCGGTCGAGTTTCTGTTTCCCTATGATTTCTCGCCGGAGGACGTGGCCGGCAAGCTGAAGGCGGCCGGCCTCGAGCAGGCGCTGTTCAACCTGCCGCCGGGCGACTGGGCCGCTGGCGACCGCGGCATCGCGGCGCTGCCGGGTCGACAGGACGAGTTCCGCGCCTCGGTGATGAAGGCGCTCGACTATGCGCTGGCGACCGGCGTGAAGCGACTGCACATGATGGCTGGCCTGGCGCCGAGCGGCTCTGCCGAGGCGGGCGAACGCTATCGCGATGCCGTGCGCTTCGCCTGCGCGACGTTGGCGCCGCACGGCATCGACCTCCTGCTGGAGCCGATCAACCGTCGCGACATGCCGGGTTACTTCCTCAACGATTTCGGCATGGCGGCCGGGATCATCGAGGAACTGGGCCTGCCCAATCTCAAGCTCCAGTACGACATCTATCACCGCCAGATCCTGCATGGCGACGTGATCAAGAGCCTGGAAGCGCTGCTGCCGATCACCGGTCATGTCCAGATCGCCTCCGTGCCGCTGCGCAACGAGCCGGGAACTGGCGAACTGAATGATTTCCGTGTCTTCGACGAGCTTGACCGGCTCGGCTATGCCGGCTTCGTCGGCTGCGAATACCGCCCCGCCGGCGCGACGCTGGACGGCCTCGGCTGGATGAAGCAGACGACGCTGCGCTGAGGATTTCGGCGGATTGAGACGACAGGCCGGGGCAGGCGACTGCCCCGGCCTTTTTGTTTTGGCCGCCGGGCGAGGGGGGAGCGACCGTCCATTCAACTACTGCAGCGCCCCTTGCCGTCCCTGCCTCGCATGCTCCCAAACCCTCGCCGTCATCCCGGACGCAGCGGAGCGGAGATCCGGGACCCATGCGGCCGTGATTTCGGGAGGTTTTGCGCGGTCAGTGCCTCGGCTGAATGGGTCCCCGGTCAAGCCGGGGATGACGGCGAGGGTGGGGCGGGCGGGTTGTGTCGCTGGTTTGGCGCCTACCGGCCGTCCATTCGCCAGCTCTGCCGCTCTCGCGGTCCCTGCCGCCGCTCCTGTCATCCCTTGTCGTCTCGTGCGCCCTGCGCCCCACCCTCGCCATGCCGCGTCCCCCAAACGAAAACGGGGCCGGAGGTTCTCCTCCGGCCCCGTTTCTATCCTGCGATCGCCAAGGTCAGGCGGCGGCGGGCGCCTTGCCGGTGGCGCGGGCCGCCGCGCTGTCGACCATGATCTTGTGCATGCGGCGACGCTGCAATTCGCGGTCGGCGATGACGCCGAGCATGATCACCGCGCCCATGACGGTGTAGTTCAGCGAGCTCGGGATACCCAGCATGTTGACGAGGTTCTGCAGCACCTGCAGCAGCACTGTGCCGAGGAAGATGCCCAGGATCGACCCCTCGCCACCGCGCAGCGAACAGCCGCCGAGCACGGCCGCCGCGACCGCATAGAGCTCGTAGAAATTGCCATGCGCCGAGGGCGAGACCGACTGCGTGTAGAACACGAAGAAGATCGCCGACAGGCCGGTCAGGAGGCCCGCGATCGAATAGGCGGCGGTGATGACCAGCTTGGTCGGAATGCCGGAGAAGCGGGCGGCTTCCTCGTTCTTGCCGACCGCGAACAGGTAGCGGCCGAATACCGACTTGTGCAGCACGACCGACATGATCAGGCAGACGGCGACGAAGAAGATGAAAGCGTTCGGGACCACGCCGACGCGGCCCGACACCAACCATTCCAGCGTCTCATAGCCGCTGCCATAGCCGAAGCCGGCGGTGGAATCGGCGGTGTAGTAGCGCGCCAGGCCGCGGTAGATCAGCAGGCCGCAGAGGGTGACCACGAAGGGCTGCAGCCGGAGTTGCGTCACAAGCAGGCCGTGGATCGTGCCGAGGATGACGCCGCCGCCGACCGTGATCAGAAGGGCAATCGGCCAGGCGAGTTCGTGGTTGACCAGCAGGTCGAGGAAGATGATGCCGAGCAGGGCGAGCATCGAGCCGACCGACAATTCGATGCCGCCGGTGATGATGACCACGCCGACGCCGATGGCGAACAAGCCGAACAGGCCGATCTGGTTGGCGAGGTTGGTGAGGTTGATCTGCGAGATGAATTGCGGATTGAGCACCGCCGTGATCGCGCCGATGACGAGGATCAGCAGGAAGAGACCAAGTTCTTTCCTAAGCATGTTCGATGGCTTCCTGTTGGATCGTTCCACCGACGGCGAGCGTCAGCACGTTATGTTCGGAGAATTGATTGCGTTCGAGATGGCCGGAGACGTGGCCTTCATGCATGACGATCATGCGGTCGCTGACGCCCAGCACCTCTTCCATGTCGCTTGAGATCATAAGGATGGCGACGCCGGCGTCGGAGAGTTCGCGCATCAGCGCGTAGATTTCGCTCTTGGCGCCGACGTCGATGCCGCGTGTCGGCTCGTCGAAGATCACCACATTGGGCTGCATCGACATCCATTTGCCCAGCACGATCTTCTGCTGGTTGCCGCCGGACAGGGTGAGGGCGATCGTGTCGACATCGGGCGCCTTGATCTTGAGCTTGCGCCCCTGTTCCTCGGCGACCTTGTGCTCGGCGGCGGTGTCGACCAGCGTCATCCGCGCATAGCGGGGCAAGCTGGCGAGCGTGATATTTTCCGCGATGGGCAGGTCTAGGACGAGACCGGAGCGCTTCCGGTCCTCCGGTGCCAGATAGATGCCGTGGGCGATGGCGGAGCGGACGTCGCCGAGTTTCACCGACTTGCCGTCGATCGTGACGCGTCCGCCCAGCGCCGGATCCACGCCGAAAATGGCCTGTGCCACCTCGGTGCGACCGCAGCCGACCAGACCGGCCAGCCCGACGATCTCGCCGCGGCGGATCTTGAACGACACCTTGCTGTTGGAAAAGGCGGTGGTGACGAGATCCTCGACGACCAGGCCCTGGTCGCGCGGTTGCTGCTTGGGCGGAAGATAGAGCGATTTCAGCGATCGACCGATCATCAGCCGGATCATCGCATCATGGGTGATCTCCCCGCGATCGAGCGAGCCGACGCGCTGGCCGTCGCGCAGGACCACGACGCGGTCGGCGCAGGCCATGACTTCGGAAAGGCGGTGCGAGATGTAGATGACGCTGACGCCTGATTCGCGCAGTTCGCCGATCACCTTCAGCAGCCGCTCCGTCTCCGTCAGGGTGAGGGAGGAGGTCGGCTCGTCCATGATGATGACGCGGGCGTCATAGGAGAGCGCCTTGGCGATCTCGACCATCTGGCGTTGCGCGATCGAAAGGTCCTCGACCAGGGCGCGGGCGTTGAAATCGACGCCGAGCCGGTCGAGCAACGGCTGGACCCTGGCCCGCAGCGCCTTCTGGTCGATCAGCTTCATGAAGCCGCCGAACCGGGGCTCGCGTCCGATCAGGACATTGCCCGCGACGTCGAGATTTTCGAAGAGGTTGAGTTCCTGGTGGACGAAGGCGATGCCGGCGCCGGTCGAGCTGTTGACCGTAAGCGACGCGTGTTCGACGTCGTCGATCCGGATCGTTCCGCCGCTCGGGGCAACGACGCCGCCGAGGATCTTCATCAGGGTGGATTTGCCGGCGCCGTTTTCGCCAATCAGTCCGAGCACCTCGCCAGAATTGACGGTGAGGTCAACGCCGCTGAGGGCGGTCACGCCCGGATAGGTCTTGGTGATGGCCCGTAATTCGAGAATTTGTTCTGTCATCATGCCCGCGAGATGAACGTCCGGGTCTCACCCCGGCCCGCATGTCGATCCATCGCATCCCAGGCCGGCCGAAGCCGGCCTGGGATGCGTGCGCAATCGGGCGTTACTTGCCGAGCACCTTCTTCAGGTTTTCGCCGAATTCCTTGACGTTGGCCTTGTCGACGATCTGCGTCGGGACGATCTGCAGCTTGTTCTCGGGGATGACCGACTTATCGCCTTCGATGATCTTCGCCATGTTGATCATCGACTGGTAGCCGAACTCGTAGGGCTGCTGGACGACGGTGCCGTCGATCACGCCTTCAGCGATGCCCTTGAGCGTCTGCTGGTCTTCGTCGAAGCCGACGATCTTGACCGAGCCGGCCTTACCCAGCGACTTAACAGCGTTGTAGATCTGCGGGGTGTTGTAAGCCCACAGACCGACCAGCAGGTCGATATCCGGGTACTTCGTCAGCGTGTCCTCGACGTTCGCCTTGGCCTTGGCCTGGTCGCCGCCGTCGGTACGGATGTCGATGATCTCGATCTTGGTGCCGGCGATGGCTTCCTTGAGGCCCTGGGTGCGTTCGCGGGCATTGGCGGCGTCCATGGTGCCGACGAACAGCATCGCCTTGCCGCCATCCGGCAGAGCCTTCTTCATCAGCTCGCCGGCCTGGCGGCCCGCGGCGACGTTGTCGGTGCCGACATACATCAGGCGGTTCGAATTCGGCGCGTCGGCGTCATGGGTGATCAGGACGGCCTTGGAGGCGACTTCGTTGAGAATGGCGGTCGAATCGTCCGGATTGACCGGGCTGATGGCGACGCCGGCAACGCCGCGAGCGAGCAGATCCTCGAGGATCTTCTTCTGGGCGGCAGCGGACATTTCGCCGGGGATGTAGAATTCGATGTTATAGTTCGGCAGCTCAGCCTGGGCCTTGTTGGTGCCGGCGCGAGCAATCGTCCAGAAGTCGGCCGGTACGTTCACCACGAAGGCGAGCGTTTTCTTGTCGGCCGCGAAGGACGGCTGGGTGGCGGTCAGCGCCAAGGCAATAGCCGACGACGCAATGATCAGGGAACGCCTGTTGAAGATGTGCATGGTTTCCTCGCCCTTTGATAGTTTCAATTTGTTTTTTGAATGTGTGGAAATAAGCAGGCGATAAGGCCTGCAATGCATCCATTGCCGAACGCGAACGGATCCTCGGTCCTTCGTGTCGCGCGGATCGATGTTCTGCCGATCCGCATGCCGGGCTTTACTGGCTATCGAGGGCCTTTTTCCTTGCAAACCCATCGATGGATGGGCGCCTCCAGCTTGGAAAACTCTCTCTAAGCAGTACAACTCCTTCGGCGACCTCCCTTGTGGAAGCGGCCGGTCAGATGTTGCTCAATCCTGACGTAACGCCTTGTTTAAGTTCGATGATCCTATACGCGATCTCCCTTACGCTATTGTGCGATGAATAGCGTCGTCAAGCGCAAAAGTGCAGCAGAACATTATGAAAGGGACCGCGTTGACTATTTTGACAGCGCTGTCATAGTTTGGCGCTGAAGCTCGCGTTTCGACGAGCGGACAGGGAGGAATAGATGTCTGAAGACAAGCATTCCAAGTCGCGTCGTGATTTTTTCCGCACCGCTGGCGTCACCGCCGCCGGTAGCGCAGCCGCCATGCTTGGCGGTCTGGGAATCAGTCCTGCCATGGCGCAGGAAATGGTCGCGGCGACAGGCCGTTCCGAGAAGCCGCTGAAGGCGGCCTTCTCCAATGCAGGCCTGCAGGCTACCTGGTGCGCCCAGGGCAAGCAGGCTGCCGAGTTCTGGGGCAAGCTTTTCAACGTCGAGGTTACCTGGTTCGATGGCCAGCTCGACGCCGTCAAGCAGCGCGCCGCCATCGACAACATGGCATCGCAGAAGTGGGATTTTGTCGGTATCCAGGCTTTCGGCATCGGCACGCTGATCCAGCCGGTCCAGAAGATGATCGATGCCGGCATTCCGATCATCGAAATGGACACGCTGATTGCTCCGCCGGACAAGATCAGCGTCCATAGCTTCCTCGCCCCGAACAATGAGTTCATGGGTGCCTCGGTGACCCAGGCGCTCGTGCAGAAGCTCGGCGGCAAGGGCAAGATCATCATGACCCAGGGCGCGCTCGGTCATTCCGGCGCTCAGGGCCGTGCCAAGGGCTTCAAGTCGGTGATCGATGCCAATCCCGGCATGGAAGTGCTCGACGACCAGCCGGCCGATTGGGACGTCACAAAGGCCTCGCGCCTGTGGGACACCTATCTGACGAAGTACCCGCAGATCGACGCGGCTTTCTTCCATAATGACGACATGGCGCTCGCCGCCTACAATGTCATGAAGTCGCGCGGCCGTACCGACATCCTGATCGGCGGCGTCGATGCCATGCCGCCGGCAATCGCTGCGGTTGCCGATGGCCGCATGTATGCCACGGTTCGCAATCCGTCCTCCCGCATCCATGGTGGTGCGATCATCGCGGGCGTCGCTGCCGTGACGGGCGGCGAGAAGAGCGGCGAGGGCATTCCCAAGCATATCGTTACCGACGGCCCGGTCGTCACCAAGGAAAATGCCGCCGGCATGCAGTGGATGCAGAACCACTTCCTGATCTGATCGGCACGAAACGCGGCGGCTCCGGCGGGTCTGAAACCCCGGCCGGAGCGCCCGCAACGGCTCGATGCGCAGCCTGACGGTCGGAGCACTCCGGCCGTCATCGCGGCCATGCGAAGCGTTCCCAGCCGCGAACGGGTGAATTTGATGACGACTGAATCTCAAGATCCGTCCAGCGACGTGCCTCGCCTGCAGATGTTGGGCATCTCCAAATCATTCGGCGGTGTTGCCGCCCTGCGCGAAGTCGATTTCACGCTTCGCGCCGGCGAAATCCACGGCCTCGTCGGCGAGAACGGCGCCGGCAAGTCGACGATGATGAAGATCATCGCCGGCGTTCATACCGGCTATGAAGGCAAGATGCTGATCGACGGGAAGGAAGTGCATTTCCGCTCCGCCCGCGATGCGCTCGCCGCCGGCATCGGCATGGTGCACCAGGAACTGAGCATCATGCCGGACCTGACGGTGGGCGAGAACGTCTATCTCGGCAAGCAGCCGGTGACAGCGGCCGGCATCATCGACTGGCGCACCATGATGACGGGCGCGCATGACCAGTTGAAGAGCCTCGGCATCGACGTTGATCCGAAGACGCGCATGGGCGACCTGCCGATCGGATTGCAGCAGTTGATCGAATTGGCGCGGGTCATCTTCTCCGGCGCGCGCATCATCATTCTCGACGAGCCGACATCGGCCTTGTCGCCGCCTGAAGTGCAGCTGCTTTTCAATGTCTTGAAGGGCGTGCGCGCCAGCGGGCGCAGCATCGTCTTCATCTCGCATTTCCTCGACGACATCCTGTCGATCTCCGACACCGTCACGGTCTTCCGCAATGGCCGGCTGATCGTGACCCATTCGGTCGAGGGCATCGACAAGGGCTGGTTGATCGAACGGATGATCGGCGCCGGTCATCAGGATCTTGAAGAGAGCTATACCGGCACTATCACACTCGCCTCGAAGCCGGGACTGCCCGTCGTGCTTGCGGCGGAGAATCTGGGTTTTGGTCGCGCCTATGTCGACGTCAACTTCGACGTGAAGGCCGGCGAGATCCTCGGCATCTACGGCTTCATGGGCTGCGGCCAGATCGAGCTGGCACGCACCCTGTTCGGCAAGATCAAGGCGGATACGGGAACGCTGGCCATCGATGGGCGCAAGCGGCGGCTGCGCAACACGACGCAGGCGCACGATGCGGGCATCGCCTTCGTGCCGGAGAACCGGCGCTCGATGCTGTTCTACGAGCAGCCCGTCTACAAGAATGTCTCGATCAGCATCCTCGGCCGCATCTCGCGCCTCTGGCTGAAGCCGAACGTCGAGCGCTCGATCGCGCGCAAGCATGTCGAGAGCCTGAGCATCCGGCCGCCGCGCGCGGAAGTGGCGCTGGGCGCGCTGTCCGGTGGCAACCAGCAGAAGGTGGCGCTCGCCAAATGGCTGACCCACCGCCCCAAGGTGCTGGTGCTCAGCGAGCCGACGCGCGGGATGGATGTCGGCGCCAAGGACGATGTTGTGAAGATCGTCCGGGCGCTGCGCGACGAGGGCCTCGCCGTCATCGTCGTTTCGGCCGAGCCGGAAACCGTCCTGTCGCTCGCCGATCGCGTCCTCGTCATGAAGAAGGGACGCATCGTGCGCGAATTCACCAATGAGACGATCAGCAAGGATCGGCTGCTGGAAGCCGCCTGAGAAGGATTTGACATGACGTTTCAGCAAGCCAGTACGGCGCGCGCCTCCAAATCGAGCCTTTTCCTGCGCAGTCAGATGCGCAATATCGCCCCGTTTGCGACCCTGCTCCTGCTGTTGATCTTCTTCAGCATCGCCAGCCCATCCTTCGCCACCATCGACAACGCTTCGAATATCCTCACCCAGATTTCGGTGACGGGCATCATGGCGGTCGGCCTGACCTTCGTCATCCTGTGCGGCGAGATCGATCTTTCGGTGGCCTCGGTCGCCAATGCTACCGGCATCGTAGTTGCCTATTTCACGCTGCAGGAAAGCTATGTGAACATCGCCAACATTCCGGTCGCCGGCTGGCTGGCGGTCATCCTGGCGCTGGCCGCCTGCACGGGCCTCGGCCTGGTCAACGCCTTCGGCACCACGGTCATCGGAATTCCTTCCTTCATCATGACGCTTGCCATGATGCAGATCGGCGCCGGCATCTGCGCGCTGCTGGTGCGCGGCCAGATCGCCTACAATGTGCCGGAAATCGTCTCGACGCTCGGCGCCAGCAATGTCGGGGGCTTTCCAACCATCGCGCTCGTGCTGATCGCTTTCCTGGTCGCGGGCCATGTGACGCTGACCTACACCCGCTTCGGCCGCTACATCTACATGGTCGGCGGCAACCGCGAAGCGGCCGAGTATTCCGGCGTCAACGTCAAGCTGATCCTGGGCGCGGCGCTGGTGATCTGCGCCGTCTGCTCCGGCATCGCCGGCATGGTCGGCGTCGCCCATTTCGGCAGCGCCCAGCAGAATGAGTTTGACGGCTACCTGCTTGACGCGATCGCGGCGGTTGTCGTCGGTGGCACCAGCCTGTTCGGCGGTCGCGGCGGCATCGGCAACACGATTGTCGGCCTCTGCGTGCTCGGTGTTCTCAACAATGGCCTCGATCACATCCAGATCGACAGCTTCCTGAAGATCTTGATCCGCGGCTTGATCCTGCTCGCTGCCCTGATCGTCAACGTCTACGTGCAGAACATCCGCAGCGTGGAACGCGCCGAGGGCTGAGCAGATGCGGTTTGAGGAATATCCTGGAATGACAAAAGGAAAGCGACGTTGACGTCAGACTCATCCTACCAACCGCGCTATGGGGCCGCCTATCCGAGCCTGGTGGACAGCGTCGTGCTGATCACCGGCGGCGGCAGCGGCATCGGCGAGGAAATCGTCCGCCAGTTCGCCCGCCAGGGTTCGAAGGTCGGCTTCATCGATATCGTCGAGGAGCCGTCCCGCAAGCTCGTCGAGGAGCTAACGGCCGAAGGACATACGGTCCATTTCGAGAACGCCAACCTGACCGACATCGCCGCGACGCAGGCCGCGATCGGCCGGATCCGGGACGCACTCGGCCCAATCGCGATGCTGGTCAACAATGCCGCGCATGACCAGCGCGCGACGATCGACGAAGTCACGCCGGAATTCTGGGATGAGAAGCAGGCCGTCAACCTGAAGCACCAGTTCTTCTGCTCGCAGGCGGTCTACAAGGACATGGCGGCGCTGGGTGGTGGCTCGATCGTCAATGTCGGCTCCTTTGCCTACATTGCCGGTGTGGAGGGGCTCACTCCCTATCTGGCGGCGAAGTCCGGCATTATCGGTCTGACGCGCGGATTGGCGCGCGAACTTGGCCCGCACAACATCCGCGTCAATTGCGTCCTGCCGGGCTGGATCATGACCCAGCGCCAGCTGGACCTCTGGGTCACGCCCGAAATCGAGCAGGCGATTTTCACTCGGCAATGCCTGAAGCGGAAGATCTATCCGGCCGATATCGCCCGGGTGATCATGTTCTTCGCCTCGGACGAATCCGGCGCCTGCACCAACCAGAGCTATGTCGCTGACGGCGGCTGGACATGATCTGAGGCGCACACGCGCAATGCGGACGCGGCGATCCATGATAAGGAGCCGCGTCCGGCCTCGTCGGGCGTCTCAAGTCTGGATGGCGTCGTCTCTATGAACGTGAAGAACTCCTACACCCTGGCCGATGTGGCGATGCGCGCCGAAGTCAGCGAGATCACCGTCTCGCGGGTGCTTCGCAACAAGGCTTCCGTCGCCGACAAGACGCGCGAACGCGTGCTCGCCGTCGTGCGGGAGATGGGCTATGTGCCGAATCGCGTTGCCGGAACGCTGGCTTCCTCCGGCTCCAATCTGATCGGCGTCGTGCTGCCGTCGCTCTCCAACATTGTCTTTCCGGACGTTCTGCGCGGCATCCATGCGTCGCTCGCCTCGTCCGGCTACCAGCCGGTCGTCGGCGTTACCGACTACGACATGAACGCCGAGGAGGAGTTGGTCGCGTCGCTGCTCTCCTGGCAACCGGCGGCGATGATCGTTTCCGGACTGCATCATACGGACTACACCGTGGCGATGCTGAAGCGCTCGGGTGTGCGCGTCGCCGAGCTGATGGATATCGATTCCCCGCCGCTCGATATCGCCGTCGGCATGTCGCACCGGCAGGCCGGCTACGACACGGCACTGCATCTCTTCAAGCGCGGCTATCGCCGCTTCGGCTATGTCGGCCATGACCGCAAGCGCGACGAGCGCGCGGCCCGTCGCTACGAAGGTTTTCGCGAGGGGCTTCAGGCGGTCGGCTTGTCACTCGTCGGCGAGGCGACGTCGGAAGGGCCAAGCTCGACCCAGGCCGGGCGCGAATTGCTCGCCCAGTTGCTGGCCCGGCACCGCGACCTCGACGTCGTGGCTTTTTCCAACGACGACATGGCGGTCGGCGGCGTGTTCCATTGCTTCGCCGCCGGTATCAAGCCGCGCGAGGATCTGGCGCTGTTCGGCTTCAACGGCCTCGACATTGGCCAGGCCTTGCCGCAACCGCTCTCGACGATCCTTTCGCGCCGCTTTCTGATCGGCAAGACGGCTGCCGAGATGATCCTGGCTAGCCCCGATTATCCGGGCAAGCCGACGATCTGCGACACCGGCTATGACATTCTCGAGGGCGAGACGGCCTAGACCATTTCCGATCGTGGGGCCTTCCGGCCACCGTGCTGAAGTCCCTTGTCAGGGCTTGGCCTTCTCGATCGAGGCGATCTTGTTGTCGGGGCGCATGGTCAGATCGTACTGAACGTAGCGCGTGCCGTCGTCGCAGGTCACCCGAACGACGCGTCGCGACGGCAGGGATTGCTTTTCATTGACCGCCATATGGCTGACCTTGTCGCACCAATGGCCCGCTTGGCGAATGGCCCTTCCGGCCTGACGCTCCAGCATCGTGGCCTGTGCCAGGGTCGGGAACGCGATCGCTATCAGTGCCAAGGCAAGGATCGTGAATTTCATGGTTTCCTTCCGGGTCAATTGAGGGCTCGCCCTAGCGACAGCGCACGCTCGACGAGGCGGCGCCGGGCGAAGATAAGGATAGCACGAAAAGGCTTGATTCCGCTGCGGCAAGTATTGGCGATCAGTGGTGCATGAATGCCTTGAACCAGTCCACCGCGAAGTAGGGGCCAAGGCCCCACAACAACACCCAGCCGGCAGCGCCGATGGTGTTGGCCACCAGAAAGCGTGGCCATGGCATTGAGACGGCGCCCGCGATCAGTCCGTTCAACTGCCGGAGCACGGCAACGAAGCGCGCCGTCATCACGATCCAGATGCCGCGCTGCTGAAAGAGCGTCTCAAACTTGCCGAGGCGTTCCGGCGTCAGCCGGATCCAACCGCCATAGCGCAGCAGCAAGGGCCGTCCGCCGAAGTGGCCGATGGCATAACCCGTGCTGTCGCCGAGCACCGCGCCGCAAAATGCGCCGATCAGCGCATGGGCGAGGTCGACATCGCCGCGTGCGGCCAGTGCCGCGATGGCGATCAGGGCGCTTTCGCCCGGTAGCGGGGCGCCGAGTGCTTCGAAATAGATGATGACGAAGATGGCAAAGCTGCCATAGGCCGCGATGTAGGGTTCGATCAGCGTCAGACCATCCTGCAACCAATGCATCCACGCCTGCCTTCCAATGTGCCGGACTCAGGGAGCAATCTGCCCGCCCCTGGACAATCTGCCAGCCCTGCTGCCGTCATTCCAGTGGGATAGGTGTGTACTTGGCGCCCGCTCATCTTTTTGCTTGGTAGTGGAGCGCAATACCGGGCAAGTTGATCGTACGAGTCTGTAGACTTTGTGTGTGACTCGGAGGGAGAATGGCCTCTCTGGCGATGCATATGCCCAATGCGGAGATCTGGAAAGCGGGACTTCGTACCGCTGTGGCTGGCGGGCTCGCCTTTGCCATCGCCCAGATATTCAATCTCCCGCAAGGATACTTGGCCGTCCTGACGGCGATTGTCATCATGCAAACGCGCGTCGGCGCCTCGCTGAAGGCTGCCGCCGATCGTGTGCTGGGCACCCTCGTCGGCGCGGCGTTCGGTTTCGTCGTCGCCATGCTTACCCCGGTGACGCCAGCGTGGACGCTGCTTGGCCTGCTGTTTTCGATCGGCGTGCTGGGCATGCTGGCCGCCGCTCGGCCGAATTACCGTGTCTCGCCGATGACCGCCGCCATTCTGCTGATTAGTACGCCGTCGCATGAGATCGCTATGATCTCGGCGACGCATAGGGTCGTCGAGATCATGATCGGCTGCGCTGTCGGCGTTCTCGTTTCGCTGGCTGTGGCTCCGGCGCGGTCGGATACGATCCTGCGTTCCGAGACCAATCACGTGCTGACGCTTCTGGCGCAGATGATCGGTTTGGCGGTCGCGGGCCAGACGCGGCAATCGCAAGATGAGGCGATCTCGAAGATCAGCGAACAGATCTATGCCTCGTACGGCAAGATCGACACGCTCGCCAAGGAGGCTCGCGAGGAACATGCCAGCCATGTTTCGCACGGCGCGCTGGATCTCGATCGATTGCGGCTTTGCCTGCGCGACCTCCGTACCTCGACCTTCGTCCTCCGCCGGGTAACCCGGCAGCATTGGCCGGCATCGCTCGGCGACGCGATGGTCGCGCCGACCCAGGCGGTCACCGACGCGATCCGAACTTATCTGGTAGCAGTTGGCGACGCACTATCCGCTCAGGCCGTTCCGCCGCCTGCCGACAGTCTCGAGGACGCCTTCGCGACGTTTTCGGCGGCGAAGCGCAGTCTTGTCGGACACGCCAGTCCGACGGGCGCGGGGGCTGAGGGGGCGGTCGTTGCCAATGAGGACACTGGGGAAAGTGCGTCGGCTTATATAGGCAACTATTCCTTTGCCCTGGAGCAGGTCCGCTATTCGATCGAGAAGCTTGCCGAATGCGTCTCCGACGCGGCGGATACACCTGAAAAGTCTTGAAGATACCTCGCTGGGAGGCGTTACGAATGCGTCCGTTGGATGTGATGTGGGTGGGGATTGGCGGCGGCTTTGGATCGCTGTTGCGCTGGTGGATCGGGCGCGTTGTGGGGGAGCGCTATCACGGCAGCTTCCCGCTCGCGACCTTCCTGATCAACATCTCCGGCGCCTTCGTCATCGGCTATCTATCCGTGCTCTTTTCCGTCGACTGGCGCGACCGCTTCGGCAGCGTCCTGAACGCCGGCGTGCTCACGGGCATCCTCGGCGGCTATACGACCTTCAGCAGCATGCAGCTGGACGCGGCGAAGCTCGCCGGATCGGGCAGGGGACAATTGGCGCTGGGCTACATGCTGCTCTCGGTCGCGGTCGGCCTCATCGCCGCCGCGCTGGGCGCAGCTCTCGCACGGCTGCAGGGTTAGGGAGAAAAGGGATGATCAATCTCGTCATCCTCGTTTTCGTCGGCGGCGCGCTCGGCGCCATGGCCCGCGAATTCCTGATGCTCGGCGTGCCAGACCTGTCGGACGGCTTCCCCATGGCGATCCTCGTCGCCAACGTCGTCGCCGCCTTCCTGCTTGCCGTCGTCACTGGCTTGCACAAGCGGCGCGCTGTCAGCGACGACGTCAACACCCTGGTCGGCACCGGAATCATGGGCGGATTGTCGACCTTCTCCAGCTTCGTCTATGGCGCGGTTGTGCTGATGACAGCGTCCGCCTCGGGCGCCGCGGTTGCCATACTCTACGTGCTGGTCAGCCTGGTGCTTGGCTATGGTGCGGTGCTGCTCGGCCTGAAGCTTGGTGAGCGCGGCACTCCCGAACAGCGGTAGCGCGCGGGAACCCGTGTCCCGCCTCGCTGGAAGACGCTTCAGGCGATCGTCGGCGGGGCGCTGACCGGTTCGGCGTGGCGCGGATGCGGCAAGATCCAGGGTTCTTCGACCGGCATCAGCGTCGATTGGGCAAGCAGGCGAATGCTTGTCTCATATTCCGCCCGCAAGGCGATGAACGCGTTCCGGCATTCCTCCTTATCGGGCTTCGTGGGCAAGCCTATCTCGGTCAGCCGGTCGAACAGATGGTTGAAATGCTCGATCAGGTTTGGATCCACGCTCTTGTGGGTCCAGGCATCGGCCGGGATTTTGGGATTGAGTTCAATCGCCAGGCGCTTGAGGGCGGCGCAACCGATCTCGCGGCAGATGCGCGCCGATTCCGTATGCTTGGGGTCGAGGCACGCCGTCAGGAGTGAAGTGGAATCCAGCACCGCGGCGGCAGCGCCTACCCAACTGGTGCCGCGATAGATCGCCGGCACATAGACGAGGATCGGCGCGATCGAATGTGTTTCGAGCACGCCGCGGAACCATTGTTCCCAATCTTCCCAAACCTCGCTGTGGCGCTCGATCTGGCCGCTGCGCTGCAGGGATTCGAGCAGGCTGGAGGTCGTGGGGCGGCGGCCCGTCCGGGCATAGAGCCAGCCGACCTTGCGCTCGCGAATCTGGACGCTCGCCTGGTAACCAGGCACGAAGGTGAACATCAGAATGACGACGGCAAGACCGATCGCCGCCTCGAAGACGGCGAGGAGTTCGCCGAGAAGGGTCGGCGGTGTCTTGAATCCGAGCGTGCTGAGGGCCGACCCGCTGGCCGTGAACGCATAGCCCCAGTTTGGCTCGATCCGCAGTCCCCACAGGATCAGCATGAAGGATAGCTGCACGAGAAGAAACCAGAGCGCCACCGCGAAGAAGATGAACAGGGGAAGCACCCAGGCTTGAATGCGCTGTGTTTCCTCGTAGTCCTTCGTCCTCCTGGCTAGAGCATGGGCGATCGAGACCGCGCCGAGACGGGCGATCTGCTCGACGAAATCACGCTCCCGGCGGTTGATCAGAACGACCCGTACGATCGACCGGAAATAGAGGTGGAGCGCGACCAATCCGAGAAGGATGGCCAGGATATGAATCACGGTATCCATCGTCGTCTTTCCATGCGTTTCGCGACAAGTCCGGGAACCGGCAGAACTCGGAATTCAGGGTGCCGGCGGTCTGGATGGCGATGATTTGGATGCAAGCGGTGTCGAAGGTGCGTTTCCTTTGATGGCACCGCCCAGGATCTGCGGATGCCATCGTGGCCCTCCATAGGGTCGAATCGTTTCATGGAAACAATACAACGCTCTAACTCCTTGCTGAATCGCGTTTTCTTCACGCGAACCGGCATCCACTCCGCTTGAAAACGCTGTAGGCGCAGAGGAACCGGATGGATGCCTGCGGTTTTGGCTCGCTTCCATGATGCCGTCGGTCTGTTCGGACAGCGTGCGCCTCATGGGCACCGTCATCAGTCGCGGAACGGTAGCGCGACCGGGGCTGGCTCCCATGCGCAACCCCATGGCCTAAAACGAAAATTGGCGGCGGCGCTGTGAGCGCCGCCGCCAAGAATGGCGATCCAAGAGGAACGGACGCGGCCCTTCGGCCGCGACGTGCTAGCTCGTGAAGAACTTCTGCGTGCCGTGCGCCTCGATGGCGCCGGCGACGCGCGCCAAAGCGTGGACATAGGCTGCGCTACGGATCGTGATGCCGCGATCCTGAGCGAGGTTCCACACGGCGCGACCTTCGCGATCCATGGTCTCCTGCAGGCGCGAGCGAACTTCCTCGGCCGTCCAGTAGTAGCCCTGGCGGTTCTGAACCCACTCGAAGTAGGAGACGGTGACGCCGCCGGCATTCGCGAGGATGTCGGGCAGGACGACGACGTTCTTCTCGGCCAGGATGACGTCGGCTTCCGGGGTGATCGGGCCGTTGGCCAGTTCGAGAACGACGCGCGCCTTGATGTCGGCTGCGTTGTCCTTGTGGATCAGGTCCTCGAGGGCTGCCGGCACCAGGATCTCGCAATCAACGGCGGTGATCTGGTCGGCGTCGATTGCCTTGATACCATCCGTGCCGGCCAACTGAAGGACCGAGCCGGTCTTCTTGGCGGCGAGCAGCTTGGCGACATCGAGGCCGGCGTCGTTGTGGATCGCGCCCTTCGAATCCGAGACGGCGACGATCTTGTAGCCATCGGCGCCGAGCAGGCTGGCGATGTGCTGGCCGGCATTGCCGAAGCCCTGGATCGCGACGCGGGCGCCCGGCGTCAGGCCGAGTTCGGAAGCGAGGTTGCGAACGAGGTAGTAGCCGCCGCGAGCGGTGGCGTCGTCACGGCCGAGCGAGCCGCCGAGCGAGATCGGCTTGCCGGTGATGACGGCCGGCGTCGACTGGCCGACGATGGAGGCATATTCGTCCGCCATCCAGCCCATGATCATCGAGTTGGTGTAGACGTCGGGGGCGGGGATGTCGCGATCCGGGCCAACGATCTTCGAGAAAGCCTGCATGTAGGCGCGCGACAGGCGCTCCAGTTCTGCCTTCGAAAGCGAATGTGGGTCGACGCGGACCGCGCCCTTGCCGCCGCCATAGGGCAGGTTCATGACGGCGCACTTCATAGTCATCCAGAAGGCGAGCGTCTCGACTTCCTCGATGGTCGAATCCGGATGGAAGCGGATGCCGCCCTTGGTCGGGCCGCGCGTGTCGTCATAGCGGCAGCGCCAGGCCATGAAGGATTTGCGCGAGCCGTCATCCATGCGGATCATCAACCGCACCTTGGTGGTTTCGCGCGGATATTTGAGCTTTTCGAGAACGTCGCCGTCCAGGTGCAGATGGGCTGCAGCTTCGTCAAGGCGCGTCAGGGCCTGGTCGAGCATGGTGGCGTCGGTCATCCCGGCATCGCTCCGCTTATTGCTTGTCATGGTTTTCCCCGATTGGGTTATCGCCGGGGTTATGGGCCCTCGGGGAGCGGAGGGCAATATTTTGTGACGCAATTTGAGGCAATTGTGTCGTTTTTTGCGCTGCTTACTGCCTATCAGTGAATCATGTTGCTGATGATGTGGGCTGATTGGCTCAATCGGTCAAAACGCAGGGGAAGTCTGCCTGTTCCTGCGAGCCGAAAAGATGTGCATTGCCTAGAATCGCGGCAATATGTGGGGACTAGCTGGCGAGTTCCCGGGCGGCGTCATCGGCAGGCGCGAATCCAAGCCGATCGGCGGCGTTCGCCAGATTCCAGGCCATGCCGGTATTGTTCGACACCGCATTGACGAGGATCCCCGGCGTCGGCCAGACGGTCGCATCGGCGCGCAAGGCCGCTGAAAAATAGCCGAGGAGATCGCGGTTCGACAGCCACATGCCTCGGAACCAGGCGAGGTCCCGCTGTGCCGCGATATCGATCGCGTCGAGGTGGCTATGCGGCGTGCCGGAGGCGGTGATGGTCGAGGGGTGGTTTTCGCCGGGCTGGCACCAGCCGATCCGGAGCGCCACCGTCGTCATCCCGTCGCGCGCGGCGAGGGCACCGCAGAGCCGTTCGCCCATCAGCTTCGCCACCGCATAGGGCGTGCTGTCGCTGCTGCCGCCATCATGGCGCCAACGCGTGCCGGGCAGCGGAGGCAGAGCCTCCGTCAGCGCACCCGGCGTCAGGGCGATGTCGGTTTCCTTGTAGCCGCCCATGACATGGTTCGATGTGGCGAAGACGAAGCGGCGCACACCGGCGCGGCTGGCGGCGCTGGCGAGCAGGGCGGTCATGTCGAAGGAGGCCGCCGAATCCGTCCAGTCCGCCTCCGGATAGGGGTTTTGCGCGGCCAGGTGGATCACCGCATCGCTGGAAGCGATCACATCAAGCCAGCGTCGATCACCGCCATCGCGCAAGTCGGCCTCGACGCAGGCGAGGGTGGCGTGGCCCGGCGGATCGATCGGATCGAAGCGGCGATCGATCGCCACAAGGGAGCCGCACCACGCCTGTTGGCCCAGTCCGGCGATCAGCTTGCGGGCAAGGTTACCGTTGCCGCCTGTGATGGCTATGCGCATGGCCTGATTATCCAGTCCGGAAAAGGGAGGGGCTATCACATGCGCCCGCCATCATCGGCGAGATTGGCGGTGATGCGATCGCGGGTGACGAAGATGTGTGAGGACATGGCGGCTTCGGCCTTTCCCATATCGCCGGCTCGAACGGCGTCGAGAATGGCGCGATGGTCGGCCTTGATCCGGGTCGCGGCTTCCAGCTCCCGGAAATAATGCACGCGCATAATGTGCAGATGCACATGCAGGTTGCCGTAGAGCTCTTCCAGTCGTCGATTGCCGCTTGAAGTGACGATGGCTCGATGGAAGCTGCGGTCCCATTCGGTGAAGAGGTCGTAGTCGACATAGATGTCGCCGGCCGTCGCCGCTTCCATCGCCTCGCAGGCGGTCTCCAAGGTCTTGGCCAGCGCGGCATTGCGGCCGTCGCGGATCGCCATGCGCAAGCCGTGCAGCTCGATGGCCTCGCGCACCTCGAAGATCTCGCGAATATCCTCCGTGGTCAGCGCGCGCACAAAGCAGCCGCGGCGCGCCCGGATTTCGACCAGACCTTCTGCCGCAAGGCGTTTCATCGCGTCGAGGACGGGTGTCCGGCTGACGCCCAGTTCGGAGGCGACGAGGTCGATCAGGATCTGCTGGCCGGTTTCCAGTTCGCGCCGGAGGATGCGCTTGCGGATCGCCGCATAGGTCTGCTCGCCTAGATCGGTATGCCGCAACGGCTCGAAACCGGCGCGGGGCGGATGGGTTGGATCGGCGAGGGTGTTTTCAGAGGCCAAGGCTTGCCTGTGTCGGAGAGGGGAACGCTGCTTGACATGTAACATGTGAAATTTTACGGATCAATCATCACCGCTCTCCAGCCAAAGGCATTCGCATGGTGAAGAAGGCTCTTGTTACCGGCGGTGCGCGCGGCATCGGTTTTGGCGTTGCCGAAGCGCTGCTTGCCGCCGGCTATGCCGTCACCGTCACCGGTTTGAGCGACGCGGAAGTCGCCGCCGTGCCGGTGCGCGACGGCCTGACGGCGATCGTTCTCGACGTCACGGACCAAAACTCCGCCGATGCCGCCATCGCCGGCCTCGACCGCCTCGACGCGCTCGTCAATTGCGCCGGCGTGCTGTTTCGGGGGCATGAATACGACATGGCGGTGTTCCAGAAGGTCATCGACGTCAACCTGACCGGCACGATGCGGATGTGCGTCGGCGCGCGACCGTTGCTGGCCAAGCAGGGCGGGGCGATCGTCAACACCGCGTCGATGCTGGCGATCTTTGGTGGGCCATTGGTGCCCGCCTATACGGCGTCGAAGGGCGGCGTCGCCCAGTTGACCAAGGCGCTCGGCGTCGCCTGGGCCGAGGAGGGCATTCGCGTCAATGCGGTGGCTCCCGGCTGGATTGCCACCGAAGTCACGCGCGGCATCGTCGAGGATCCCGTCCGTTCGGCGGGGATCCTCGGGCGCACGCCCATGAAACGCTGGGGCGAACCCCGCGATATCGGCGACGTTGTCGCCTTCCTGTGTTCCGATGCCGCCCGCTTCATGACCGGTACCGTCGTGCCGGTCGATGGCGGCTATGCCTCGGTTTGAGACGAGAGAGTGAGATCATGAGCGACAACACCACTGTCAACCATTCCGGCCTCGAAACCGACGCGGATTCGAAGCGCATCCCCTATCGCCATCCGCAGCCAAAGGAATCCTTCCCGGAGATCGTCATCCCGAACGCCATTCCGACTGACGAGCGGCTCTGGGTGCCGCAACAGGAAAACGTCTGGTTCCGGCCGCTCTGCCTGTCGGCGAGCCGGGGCTACTGGATGAATTTGTTGCGTGTCCGAAAGTCCGGTGTGCTGTCGCGCCATCGCCATCCCCAGCCGGTGCATGGCTGGGTACTGAAGGGCAGCTGGCACTATCTGGAGCATGACTGGACGGCGGAGGAGGGTTCCTACGTCTACGAGGCACCCGGCGAGACCCATACGCTGGTTGTCGAGCCGCATGTGACGGAGATGATCACGCTGTTCCAGGTCAACGGCGCGATGATCTATGTCGATCCCGATGGCGCGGTGCAGGGCTACGAGGACGTCTTCACCAAGATCGACCTCTGCCGCAAGCACTATACGGATGTCGGACTCGGCGAGGGTTATATCGATCAACTGATCCGGTGAGGGCTGGTCTAACTGAAGGGTGACGGCTCAAGCGCCCGGGTCTGCAATCCAAGGGATCGGAGCGCTGATAGGCGGTCTTGCTGGACCCTCCTTCGAGGCTTCGCTGCGCGAAGCGCCTCAGGATGATGGTTGAGGAAGCCGCGGCAGCGTCAGACCCTCGGTCTGCTTTCTGTCGTCCCTCCGGCATCATCCTGAGGTGCCCGGCAAAGCCGGGCCTCGAAGGAGGGTCCAGCGGAGCGCCTTCGCTTTGGGAAGTTCTTCCTGCCAAACAAAAAAGGCCGGCACCTTTCGATGCCGGCCTCTTTCATTCGTTCGAAACGACCCTAGCGGATCGGCGGGGCGTACTGGATTCCGCCCAGCGACCAAAGCTGGTTCAGCCCGCGCGGGATGCCGAGCTTCGAGCCCACACCCAGATTGCGCTCGTAGCTCTCGCCATAATTGCCGACGGTCTTGACGACATTGACCGCCCAATCGTTCGAAAGGCCGAGCTTCTCGCCAAAGGCGCCTTCCGTGCCGACGAGGCGCATGACGTCGGGCTTCTTCGAGGCCTTGGCCTCGTCGATGCGTTCCGACGATACGCCCAGCTCTTCCGCGTTCAGCATCGCGTTGTGGACCCAGGCAACCAGGGCGCGCCACTTGGCGTCGTCCTGGCGGACGACCGGGCCGAGCGGCTCCTTCGAGATGACGTCAGGTAAGATGATGTGGTCGGCGGCGTCCGCCAGCGTGGCGCGCTCTGAATAGAGCTGCGATACGTCGGTGGTGAGCACCGTGCACTTGCCGGTCTTGTAGTTTTCGAGCGATTCAGCCGGCGTGCTGGCGGCGATCGCCGTGAACTTCATCGAGTTGGTGTTGAAGTAATCAGCGAAGTTCGCTTCGCTGGTGGTGTCGCTCTGGACGCAGACGGTCGCGCCGTCCAGCTCCAGCGCCGAGACCTTGCCACTGTCGCGTTTCACCATGAAGCCCTGGCCGTCATAGTAGGTGACGCCGACGAAGGCGAGCGGCAGGTCCGTCTCGCGCGACATCGTCCAGGTCGAGTTGCGGGACAGGAGGTCGACCTTGCCGTCCTTCAGCGCGTCGAAACGCTCTGTCGTCGACAGCGGCACATAGGTCACTTTTTCCGGGTCGTTGAAAATTGCGGTGGCGACGGCGCGGCAGAAATCGACGTCGAAGCCAGTCCATTTGCCGGCCGCGTCGGCATTCGAGAAGCCGAGCAGGCCCTGATTGACGCCGCAGATCAGATTGCCGCGCTGCTTGACCGTGTCGAGCGTGCCCGCCTGGGCCGCTACTGCCGAACCCAGCGTGGCGGCAAGCGCCAGCGCCGCTATGCGCGCAGAAAATACTTTCGCAGGAAACACCATGGTCGCCCCTCCAAGAGATTGTTCATGAAGCCACCCCAAGCGAGGCGACCGGATAGCCGCTATCAGAGCTTGGCCTGCTGGCGCACGATCACCTTCGTTCCGACTGGCACGCGGTCAAACAGGTCGACGACGTCGTTGTTGACCATGCGGAAGCAGCCCGACGACAGCGCGTGGCCGATCGTCTGCGGCTGGTTTGTGCCGTGGATGCGATAGATCGTGTCGCCGAGATAGAGCGCGCGGGCGCCCATCGGGTTGCCTTCGCCGCCGGCCATGAAGCGCGGCAGGTAAGGCTGGCGCTGGATCATTTCCGCCGGCGGACGCCAATCGGGCCATTCCGCCTTGCGCGAAATCTTCAGAAGGCCGGACCACTGGAAGCCGTCGCGGCCGACGCCGACACCGTAGCGGATGGCGCGGTTATCGGGCTGAACGAGATAGAGGAACCGTTCGTCCGTGTTGATGACGATGGTACCCGGCGGCTCGTTGGAGCGGAAATAGACCGGCTGCGGCCGGAATTCCGGCGGCAGCAGCGATTCCTGCTTCGTCGGCACGACGCCCGGCTGCTCGCTGATGTTGAGTATGTCACGAACGCCGGCCTCGGCGGGTGCGACGGGCGCAACAGCCATGGCAGCGGCGCAGCCGAGAAGAGCCAGCGACAGGGGGCGTTTCAGCAATTGGCGGAAAAGGCGGGCTGCTTTGTCTCGCATGGGGACCTCGAACTCTGGATAGGCGATTGGGGGAAAGCCCGGCCGCAGCCGGGCTCGAAATCAGCCGGAAGTCGTTCGCGCCGGGGTGGCGGCCGGAGCCGCCTGACCGCAGCGCGCGAAAACCATGGTGCCGTAGCGTGCCGTTACGCCGGGATCGACCCAGGGAGCGACAATGACGCCGTCCTGGAACGAGGTGATCTGGCGATCCTTGGGCATGCCCGCGGGGCCCGGCGGCCCGATATAGACGCGGCCGCTGGCCGTCTTCAGGACCAGTTCGCTCGGCTGCGACTGATCTGCCAGATACATCATGACGCCGTTGTTGGGGCCGCGGGTGATGACGTAGGGATTGTTGCAGTAGCGCCGCGCTTCGTTGATCGTGCGCGCCAGGTCTTTCTCCTCGCGGAACGAGCCGAGCCCCCAATTGCCGACCAGATCCTCGGTCGTGATGGAGATCGCGGGCGTTGCCGGCGCGACGGACGGGGAGACCCGCTCCGTGACCGATGCGCAGCCGGAAATCGCCAGAAGCGCGGCGGCGCCGGCAAGCCAGGCTCCGGTTCTACGGCTGAGGGCACCGAAAGGGGCTCCATCGACCGTAATTCGTGCGGTGTGTTCCATCCGTTTCCCCCTTAGCGCGGCCAACTCGATACCGTCCCTACGCAGCTATTGCCGCAACATTGACGCTAAGGCAGCACGTGATTCTGGGCAGTATGATGGCGGGGATGCGGCGGGGATTGCAACTGATCGATGCCGATGCGGGTCGCGTTCTATTCCGCCGGGCGCGCTGTCGGCAAGGAGACCATGGGCGCGCGCCGCAGCGGATCGACCTTCTTGATCGGTCCAGCCTTCGGTGCGCCTGGCAAGGTTCGCCAGTTGACGCCCGCAATGGTGACGATGCGGCTGCCGCGAAAATCGGCTTCGCTGCGGATGTGGCCGTGTTCGGACATATAGGTGAGTAGCCAGCGTCCGCGCGACGGCGACCGGCTGCCATAGGCATTGGCCAGCGCTTCGTCGGTAGGGCAGGGAGCCTCCTCGCGTGCGGCGCGGGCGAGCAGCAGGAACACGCCCTGCATCTCCTCCGGCAGGCTTTCCGCCACGGCGAGAACCTGCTCCCAGGCGTCGTCGCCCCTGTCCGAGCTGACGCCGGCGCGCGCCAGCGCCAGGCGCTTGCGGAAGCTCGGCATGTCCTGGCCATAGGTGCCGAGCTTCTTGATCCGGCAATGGAACAGGAAATCCTGGTAGATGGACGGCGCCGGGCGGAAGGCCGTATCCGGGTCCGACATGATCTCGGCATAGACGCTGTCGAGCAGTTCCTGCTTCTCCGCCTCGGTGCGGGTGTCGAGTTCGACTTCCGGCGTCGTGTCGAGCGGACCGGAAATCTCGATCTCGCGCAGCAACTCCGCCGTTCCTCGGGCGCGCGAAGTGCTCGGCGCCGGCATCGGTAGGAGGTCGGATTCGCCGCCAACGAAAATCAGGTCCTGCATTTCAGCCTTCGGCATGTCCGGAAGCGGCATCAGGACGGGGCGACCGCTGCGGCCGGCGGTATCGACCGCGCCGATGCGCAGCGGAATCGGCTTGCGCGAAAGGGCCGGGCCCAGCGCGACGAACTGGCCGGGATCGAGATCGCGGAACCCTTCCGCCTGGCGACGGTCCATGCCGAGCAGATCGGCGGCGCGCGCCATGTCGATATCGAGAAAGGTGCGGCCCATCAGAAAGTTGGATGCTTCGGCGGCGACGTTCTTGGCGAGCTTGGCCAGTCGCTGGGTCGCGACGATGCCTGCCAGTCCGCGCTTGCGGCCACGGCACATCAGATTGGTCATGGCGCCAAGCGACAGGCGGCGCGCTTCGTCCGACACTTCGCCGGCAACCGCTGGCGCGAAGATCTGCGCCTCGTCGACGACGATCAGCATCGGATACCAGACACTGCGGTCGGCGTCGAAAAGGCCGTTCAGGAAGGCGGCGGCGCAGCGCATCTGCTCTTCCGCGTCGAGGCCCTCGAGATTGAGCACGACGGAGGCGCGATGCTGGCGGATGCGCAGCGCGATACGCTGCAGTTCGCTCGGGCTGCGCTCGGCGTCGACGACCGTATGGCCGTAGCGTTCGGAGAAGCTGACGAAATCGCCTTCTGGGTCGATGATCGCCTGCTGCACCATGCCGGCGCTCTGTTCGAGCAGGCGGCGGAGCAGGTGGGATTTGCCGGAACCGGAATTGCCCTGCACGAGCAGGCGCGTCGAAAGCAGTTCCTCGAGGTCGAGAAGGGCCGGCTGTCCTGCCGTATTCGTCCCGAGTTCGATTCCAGCTTTCATAGTGCTCCACTTAGCCTTTGCGCGATGGCCGGACCCTAGAGCATTTCACTGTTTCTTTGAAACGGCGAATGGCTCTAATTCGTTGGCTGGTCGCGTTTTCTTCACGCGAACCGCAGCACACTTCGCTCGAAAACGCTCTAGCACGGGAGGGCAAGGTAGCGGGCCATCGGATTGTTACTCCACAGGAGATGCGCCGCGACCAATGCGCCATCCGCGCACGCAATCTCACGGGCCCGGCGATAGTCGCCCGGCATTCATCTCGGAGTTCGATCAAAGAGGATTGGTGCGCCCTAGGGGAGTCGAACCCCTCTCTCCACCGTGAAAGGGTGGCGTCCTAACCGATAGACGAAGGGCGCAGCGATGCGCTTTATAAGTAGTAACCTTGAGCGTGACAAGCTCAGGCCTTGCTCCCGGAACCCGTTCAAGAACGGGTGGTGCGCCCTAGGGGAGTCGAACCCCTCTCTCCACCGTGAAAGGGTGGCGTCCTAACCGATAGACGAAGGGCGCGGCGAGGCGGTTTATAGGGGGCAACCCCCGGAGTGACAAGACCGTTCGTCGGTCTTGTTTTCCGCCTGTGGATAGAGCGCCGCCTCATTGCTGAGACGGCGCGGAATTACTGGCTTTTACCACTTGCCCGTATTCGGCATCGAAGCCCAGGGCTCCTGCGCCGGAAGCGGATCGCCAGCCTGAATCAGCTCGACCGAAATATTATCGGGCGAACGGATGAAGGCCATGTGGCCGTCGCGCGGCGGACGGTTGATGGTGATGCCGGCCTTCTGCAGCTTGTCGCAGAGCGCATAGATGTCCTCGACCAGATAGGCGAGGTGACCGAAATTGCGGCCTTCGCCGTAAACTTCGGGATCCCAGTTGAAGGTCAGCTCGACCTGGGCTGCCTCGTCGCCGGGAGCGGCGAGGAAGTACAGCGTGTAGCGACCCTTCTCATTGTCGATCCGGCGGACTTCGTTCAGGCCAAGCTCCTTGTAGAAGGCGATCGACTTGTCGACGTCCGTCACGCGGACCATGGTGTGAAGATACTTCATAGAGGCGTTGTCCTTTCCCAGGGGTGTCTTGGTCGGGCTCTTGCGGCTGCCGCTGCTACGGCGCTCCGACAGATGGCGTCTCACCATAGCCGCCGTCCTTCGAAACAGGAACCCGCGCGCACCGCGATCGCTGCGAAAGCGAGCGTGCCGGCGGGATGGGTTTCCGAAACACTAACGATCCGTTAACGGAAATCCCTGGTTGTGGCGGGGATGTCACTGGTCACGCTCGGATCCGATGTTATTCTCATGCGGGGAATCGGTCGCAGCATTGCCGTGAAGTCGGTATTGCGCGATCGGCCATGTGAATAGACGGCCTGAATGAAGGCCTATCCGGGGGCCGACAAGATGGGTTCCAAGAACAGCGCTGAATCTTCGTCCGCCACGCGGGGCGAGGACGATGGCGGGCTGGATCTGGTAGAAGTAGCCGGCTCGATCAAGTGGTTCGATGCCTCCAAGGGCTACGGATTCATCCTTCCGGATGATGGTTCTTCCGACATTCTGCTGCATGTGACTTGCCTTCGCCGCGATGGGTTCCAGACGGCCTATGAAGGATCGCGCATCGTATGCGAGGTCACGCAGGGCCAGCGTGGACTGCAGGCGTTTCGCGTCCTCAGCATGGACGATTCGACTGCCGTGCACCCGGCACAGGTCGGCCCGCCGCGTACGCATACGGTTGTCGTTCCGACGAGCAGCCTCGAGCGCTGCGTTGTCAAATGGTTCAATCGGGTCAAGGGCTTCGGCTTTGTTACCCGCGGCGACGGTACCGAGGACATCTTCATCCACATGGAAACGCTGCGTCGCTTCGGCTTGACCGAGTTGCGCCCGGGCCAGACCGTCCTGGTTCGTTTTGGTGTTGGCGACAAGGGGCTGATGGCTGCCGAGATCCGTCCAGATGACGGCTCGGGTCCGTCGTCGCACTGACGGCTGTGGCGCTCTACGGCTTCCGTTTTGCCTTCGTGTCGGCAGTGTGCGCCATCCTCGCCTTGGGGGGGGCCTTCGGCGGGGACGCTATTGCGGCCGAAAAGCACGACACAATCCAGGTCGTCACGAAGACCGGCTCGCACGAGATAAGCATCGAATGGGCCGTAACCCCGTCCGAGCGTGAGCATGGCTTGATGGGGCGCGAAAAAATGGCGGCCAACCACGGCATGCTGTTTGATTTCGGTAGTGAGCAGCCGCTCTATTTCTGGATGAAGAATACGCCGCTTTCGCTGGATATAATCTTCATCAAGGCGGATGGCCGCACGTCGCGCATTGCGCGGGCGACAACGCCTTTCTCCGAAGACCTTATTCCGGGCGGTTCCCCGGCTCGCTATGTGCTGGAGTTGGTCGCGGGAAGCGCGGACCGTCTATCGCTGGCGCCGGGCGATCGCATTGTCATTCCGAAGCGCTAAATTCGACACTTTGAGAAAATGGCCTGTTGAGGCTCCAATTTGTCGCCGCTCAACGCCTTGAAGATATGGGATGGACCGTGTAATCCACCCCTGTCGCGAATGTCGGGGCATAGCGCAGCCTGGTAGCGCATCTGGTTTGGGACCAGAGGGTCGTAAGTTCGAATCTTACTGCCCCGACCATTCGACGACGAGATTTCATGGAGGCGAGCTGAACATGGTTGCGCGTATCTTCAGGCCGACACGCAACGCGATGCAGTCGGGCAAGGCGAAGACCGAGCGCTGGACTCTATCCTATGAGCCGGAAGTTCCTGTCTCCGTCGAGCCGTTGATGGGCTACACGTCTTCGTCCGACATGAATCGCCAGATCAAGCTCTCGTTCGACACGCAGGAAGAAGCTGTGGCCTATGCCGAGAAGAACGGCATTCCCTATCAGCTGATGGCCGCGCAGGACGATACACGCAAGAAGATCTCCTATTCCGACAATTTCAAGTTTGGCCGCCTGCAGTCCTGGACGCACTAAGCGCCGGTAGACGCCGAGCCTGTTCCCAGAGACGGGTAGGCATGAACGGCCCCGTAGCTCAGCTGGATAGAGCAGCCGCCTTCTAAGCGGCAGGTCGCTGGTTCGAGCCCAGCCGGGGTCGCCAAATTTTTCAAAGACTTAGCTCTATTTCATAATCTCGCTTTCAAGTCGCCTTAGCGGCGCAGCTTGCTGTTGGCATGTTGCCTTGGAGATCGCTGTTCCGAAGCGAGATCGGCAACGCCAGCCTAGATGCTGCGGGCCTGGCCCGGCACAGTGTCTCGATATGGCGATCCAACTCAACCGGGTCCGATATCGACTCCCTTCGTATTGGGATCGGGAAGAGAACCCGTACCAGGCGTCTTCTCATGATCGGTGAGGTCGGGTCGAGCGTGTGGCCCTTCGGGCGGCATGGGCCTCGTATTCTTGGGCACCTTTTTCCCTGTCTTTTGATCAGCGGCCATGGGCGTCTCCTCGATCTTAGGCAATGGGAATCAACGCAGCTGCGACAGGTTCGTTGCTGGGTGCTGGACCGCTCTGGGCGAACCAATTCGCTCCATTGAGGCGCCTGTGGAGCTATGGGCGAGGCAGAAACGCATGGGCAACCGATCCCATCGGCGACCCAGCGCTTCACCATCTGCTGGTGGCAACCATTCCGTCTGTTTCGCGTTTTCCTGTCCAATCAAGGAGAACGAAATGGCACATGAGGAAGAACACGGGAAGACGCTAGCCGAGATGGAGGCGCGCGCCTGGGAGCTTGTCGAAAAGATACAGTTTGCTCTGTTCTCGACCTGGAACGGCGAGAGAATGGAGCAATGGCCGCTGACTTCCACGGTCGATAAGGAGGCGAGAGCCTTCTACTTCCTCGTCGACAAGGGAGCCTCCCGCTACAATCATCTCGATACGTTTCCCGATGTGATGCTCGGCTTTGTCGATTCGCCCGGTGCCAAATATGTGGTCATCAACGGGAAGGCGGAGCTCAGCAACGATCGCGACAAGATTAGGGATCTCTGGTCGCCGTTCGCGAAAGCCTGGTGGGATTCAGCGGAGGATCCCGCCATCCGTCTGCTGACGGTGAAGCCAAATCGTGCCGAGCTTTGGGATTCGCCCAATAAACTGGTCTCCGCCGCTCTCATGCTGACTGCCGTCGTGACAGGAGCCAAGCCATCCATTGGAGAGCATGGCGCGGTTCGGCTTTAGCCGTCGTCCAGGGTTCTCGCCATTTACGCTAGGAAAAAAAACGGCGCCGGGGTAATGCCCGACGCCGTTTCAAGATCTGTGCGATTCCCCGGGGAGAATCGCGGTCGTGCTTTAGGGTCGACTTAGTCCTTGGCGCGCTCGACGTAGGAGCCGTCTTCCGTGAGGACGACGATGCGCGTGCCCGGGCCGATATGCGGCGGGACCATCGAGCGAACGCCGTTCGACAGGATCGCAGGCTTGTAGGACGAGGAAGCGGTCTGGCCCTTCGTCGTGGGCTCGGTGTCGACGACTTCGAGCGTCATGCGCTGCGGCAGGACGATGCCGACGGCCTGGTCCTCGAAAATCGACAGGCGGACGACCATGCCCTCCAGGAGGTAGGGAGCCGCGTCGCCGACGACGGCCGGCGTCACGATGATCTGCTCGTAGTTCTCGACGCTCATGAAGGTGAAGCCTTCGCCGTCCTTGAACAGGAAGGAGAAGTCACGATCTTCGACGAACGCGCGCTCGACCTGTTCGGTCGTCTTGTAGCGGTTCGAGGTCTTCACGCCGTCGGCGAGGCCGCGCATGTCGATCTGCGTGGTGGGCGTGCCCTTGCCTGGGTGGAAGCTCTCGGCAGTAAGAACGGCGTAGAGCTTGCCGTCTACCTCGAGAATGTTGCCCTTGCGGACCTGGCTGGCGATAACCTTCACGAAATAATCCTCAGATTGGCGTCGGCGCCCGTACAAAGGCGCGATTATGGCGCGCACCATAGCGATTCCGCTGGTTCGCGCCAGTCGAATCTCGCCAGTTCCGGCAGGCTGGTCCAAGGCGAATGACAGGAGAAGCTTGAGAATGACCCGCGCATCCCCTTGGTGGACGCCGCATGTCCACGCGGATCGTCGTCCGTTCCTGTTGAAGCGCGGGCACATCAAGCGAACGGTGCACAACTGGTTCCAGTCGCGCGATTTCGTCGAAGTGGAGTGCGGGATCGTCCAGGTATCGCCCGGCAACGAAACGCATTTGCATGCCTTTGCCACCGAACGGGTTTTTCCCGATGGCACGCGGCAACCGCTCTATCTCCATACGTCGCCGGAATTTGCGGCCAAGAAGCTGCTGGCCGCCGGTGAGAAACGAATTTATACGCTCGGACCTGTGTTCCGGAACCGCGAACTCGGTCCGCGCCATGCCTGCGAATTCACGATGCTGGAATGGTATCGCGTCGGCGAGCCCTATGAGGCTTTGATGAAGGATTGCGCCGATCTGCTGGCGGCTGCGGCCGAGGCAGCGGAAACGCGGCTTTTCACCCATCGGGGTTTCGAATCGGATCCGTTCGCGGAGCCGGAGCGGTTGACAGTCGCCGACGCATTTCTGCGCTATGCCGGTGTCGATCTGCTGGCGACGCTCGCGGCCGACGGTTCCGCAGATCGCGATGCGTTGGCGGCACAGGCGACCGCGACCGGCATTCGAATTGCCTTCGACGACACCTGGAGCGACATCTTCAGCCGCATTATCGCGGAAAAGGTCGAGCCCAATCTGGGGCAGGGCCGACCGACCATCCTTTGCGAATATCCCGTCGTAGAAGCGGCTTTGGCGCGGCCCAAGGCTGGAGATCCGCGTGTTGCGGAGCGCTTCGAACTCTATTGCTGCGGTGTGGAACTCGCCAACGGATTTGGTGAGTTGACGGATCCAGCCGAACAGCGCCGACGCTTCGTTGCCGAGATGGACGAGAAGGAGCGCGTCTATGGCGAGCGCTATCCGCTGGACGAGGATTTCCTGGCGGCACTCGCCATCATGCCGGAGGCGTCTGGCATCGCGCTCGGCTTCGATCGGCTCGTCATGTTAGCGACCGGCGCGCCGCGCCTCGATCTTGTGATCTGGACACCAGCCACGGAATGATCGAAAGAGTGCGGAATGTCGCGCTCACCCGTCATTCCGCTTGAAAAATCACTGACACTGCGTTCGCCCGCAGCCCTGGTCGGGGCCGGCCTTGTGCCTGCCTCCGCCCGCGAGGGGCTGGACCGCGTGGCCGAGCGCTACGCCGTGGCGGTGACGCCCGCGATGGCGAAGCTGATTGACGCAAGCGATCCGCATGACCCGATCGCGGCGCAGTTCGTGCCGACGACCGCCGAGCTGACCACTTTGCCGGAAGAACGCGCCGACCCGATCGGCGACGATGCGCATAGTCCGGTTCCGGGGCTGGTGCATCGCTATCAGGACCGCGTGCTGCTGAAGCTGGTGCATGTCTGCGCCGTCTATTGCCGCTTCTGCTTCCGCCGCGAGACAGTTGGCCCGGGTGGCCCGACCATGCTCGGGGAGGAAGAACTGGAGGCGGCCCTTTCCTATATCCGCGGGCGCCCGGAAATTTGGGAAGTCGTCTTTACGGGCGGCGATCCGCTGGTGATCGCGCCGCGCCGTCTGGCCGAATTGCTGGAACGCTTTCGCGCCATCGAGCACATCAAGATCCTGCGCTTTCACACGCGCGTGCCGATCGTCGATCCCGCGCGCATCACGGGCGAACTGGTCGCGGCGCTGCGCAATACCGGCAAGACCGTCTATATCGCCATCCACGCCAACCATCCTCGCGAACTGACAGCCGACGCCAAGGCAGCGCTGGCCCGGCTTGTCGATGCGGGCATCGCGCTTGTCAGCCAGACGGTTTTACTCAAGGGCATCAATGACGATCCCGAGACGATGGCAGCGCTGATGCGTGGGTTCGTCGAGGCGCGGGTAAAACCCTATTACCTGCACCATGGTGACCTCGCGCCCGGCACGAGCCATTTCCGCACCTCGATTGCCGAAGGGCAGGCGCTGATGCGCGCCTTGCGCGGTCGCCTGTCCGGGCTCGCACAGCCGACCTATGTGCTCGATATCCCCGGCGGCTACGGCAAGGTGCCGATCGGGCCGGATTATGTCCGCGAGGATGGCACCGTCATCGATCCGAATGGCGGCGAGCACGAATACCGGTTCAACGACGCCGTTTGAGTGCTGCGCCAGGCGTCTTCAGGACGCTGTGCCTTGCGATCGGCGGCCGGCCGATGGCAGGATCGGCCGATTGTTCCGCATGAGGGTTTATCGTGTACCAACCTCCCGCCTTTCGCGAAGACCGGCTTGACGTCATGCATGGGCTGATGCGCGCCCATCCGCTGGCCATGCTGGTGACGGCGGGCGAGGGCGGGCTGATGGCCAATCTGATCCCGTTCCTGATCGATCCGGCTGGTTCCGAGAAGGGGCTGTTGCGGGCCCATCTCGCCCGCGCCAACGAGCAATTGACGGCGCTCCGGGCCGGTGCCGAGGCGATGGTGCTATTCCAGGGGCCGAACGCCTATGTGACCCCGAACTGGTATGCGACCAAGGCCGAGACCCACAAGGTCGTGCCGACCTGGAACTATGCCACCGTGCATGCCTGGGGCACGCCGCGCATTCTCGAATCGACCGACTGGCTGCGCCAGCAGGTCGGCGAACTGACCGATGCGAGCGAGAAGTCGCAGGCGCGAGCCTGGAGCGTCGATGACGCGCCGGAGCCGTTTCTTGCCGGCCAGATGAAGGGCATTGTCGGCCTAGAGATCCCGATTGCCCGCATCGAAGGCAAGTGGAAGGTCAGCCAGAACCGGCCCGCTGCCGATCGCGAAGGCGTCATCGACGGATTGCGGCAGAGCGACCATCCGATGGCCGAACTGGTGGCCGAGCGCTACAAGCCGGCGTCCGACTAGCTCGATCCCGGGCTCTCACACCCTGCGCGACCGGAGGGCTGCCTTGGCCGTGCGGTTGCGTTCGAACCGGGCGAAGCCGGCATAGCGGCCGGGCTTGTGATAGAACGCCAGCACGATGTTGAGGCAGATCACGGCGAAGACCGAGAGCGCCACCTGGCTCGGCTGGAGCAGCAGGAACGCCGCGGCCATGACGCAGAGATCGGCCGCCATCAGCAGCTTGCCGGCCCGCCAGCCATAGCGCTCCTGCAGATAGACCGCCGCCGTGGCGAAGCCGCCGATGCCGGCCTGGTGGCGGATCAGCGACAGCATGCCCATGCCAATCAGCAGCCCACCCATTGCAGCCGCCAGTACCGGGTCGATGTGGCCGAAGGTCAGGAAGGACGGGAGCAGGGTTGTCTCGATCGAGAGCAGCGCCGTCGCTATGACCGAGCGCAGCAGATAAAGCGGACCGAAGGCGAGATAGGCGAAGATGAAGAACGGCACGTTGATCACGAAGAACACACTGCCGAAATCGAGTCCGGTCGCCTTGTTGGTCAGGAAAGCGATGCCGGCTGTGCCGCCAATGCCCAGCCCCGCCGCCTTCAGCATGGCGAGCCCGAGGGCGATGAACAGCGTGCCGATCAGGAAGGCGAGGGCATCGTCGTAGAGCGAATGGGCGAGTTGCCGTTCGTCGTCCATCTGCCATCTCCGCGGCGACCGTAAACTAGGACAGTAATACTGTCTTATCTCGGCAGCAAGGCGGATAACGCACAGCAGAGGGCGACGAGGCGTCTCTCGTCCCTTGGGTGGCATCCCGTCGCGGAATAGCGTTAGGCGGTAGTTTCGCGTGGCTGCGACGAGGCTTCATCCGTTTTCGCAGTCAAGCCGGGTTGGCGGGTCGAACGGCGAGACGACTTCTTTTCCGGCAGGAAGCGACGAAGAATGGCGATAGCAAGCACGGCGAGCACCATGCCGCCGATGATCCAGGCCGGCCTGATCCCCGCGGCGGGATTGAAATTGGTCGGCAGCACGCGACTGAAGGCGACACCGATCTTCAGATAATAGTAGAGGGCCTCGCCAAACGCCGTGGCGACCGTCACGGCCGCACCCAGCGCAATCGTTGCGGGCAGCGTGGCCAGCCGGGATTCGCCAATCCATGCAGCGAGTAAGCGCCATGCGAGCAGCCAGATGGCTACAGCCGTGATGACGATCGGTTCGGTGACGCCGAGCTTCGATTGCAGGAAAAAGTGCAGCGCTGCCAGCAGGATGATTGGATAGATCAGCTGGTGCAAGCGCCGCCAGTTCAATCCGCCCATTCGCTTCATCATGCCGTTCGTCGAGGTGATCGCCAGTGGCACCAGCAAGATCAGCACCATCAATCCGATCGTGAGATAGACGCGTGCAAAGATCTCCGAGATGACCTTCGGGATGTCCCAGGCAAGATCGCCGGCATAGGCTACGAGGTGGATGATGGCATAGGCGAAAACCGCAACGCCCAGCGTCCGTCGCACGAACACCAGCTCCGGCCAGCGCCAGACATGGCGAAGTGGGGTGACTGCCAGCGTGAGAAGCAGAAGGCGGACGGCCCAGAGGCCGGCTTGGTGGTTGATCTCGATCATCTGGCGTGGTCCGAGCGTGCCCATGGCTGCGCGGACGACCAGCCAGAGGCCGGGCAGGAATACGCCAACGAAGACAAGGGCCTTCAGGGTCGAGAAATCACCCTTCCTGTCCTGCCAGGGATAGAAGCGCGGGGCGGGGACGGCGGATCGATTCATCGGGACCTCATGCAATCGCTCATAGTCCTATTACGTGACCGGATCGCGATTGGTGTCACCAGAGCGATCAGGTTTCCGTGAGCGGCGCCATCTTGGCCAATCGTTCGATGGCCGTCGGTCGCGTGATGCCGACGCTCAGGCGCTCGCGGATCCGCGCCGCGCACTCGGTCGGGCTCATCTCAGTCGTATCGACTTCAAGATCGTAGATGCCGGGGACATGTACCTCGCGCTGCCAGCGCAGGACCGGGGCAGGAATGGGCTCCTCCGGCGTTCCGACCGCGTAACGGCCCTCACGCCCGGCCTGGCCGCGATTGCGCCGCTCCATGATGACCTCGATGGGGCAATACACGCCGACGAACAGCACCGGCAGTCCGGCGAGGCGGCGGGCGCAATCCGGCAGAGTATGCAGCGGCTTTGAATAGCTGTCGTGATGCGCGACATCGACGACGACGTCGAACCCGAGCCGGCTATGGGCGGCAATCGACTCGTAGAGCGCCGCGTAGAAGCGCGGAACCAGCGCTTCGAGATCCGGCCGCTCGCCACCGGGACGCAAGCCCATGCCGGGGCGATAGCGCGCCGGCGTGACGGCGTCGACATAGGCGTCGACGCCGAGGTTCATCCAGGGACCATCGAAGTCCTGCTGAATTGCCGCCGCGATGCTGGATTTACCGGATCGCGGCGCGCCGTTCAGGATGACGATCTGGCCCAGTCTCGCAGTTTCTGACATGCGCGGGCCTCCTCCGGCGGGGTTTACACGTCGGCCTCGACGAGTTCGTTGCGCCAGGGCGGATTGGCGCCGGCCCGCGAGCAGGTGATGGCCGCGACACGGTTGGCGAAATCGAGCGCATCCTTCAAGGAAACGGGATCGATGTTGCGCACGCCGTCGATCGTCAGATGCCCCTTTTCCGAGAGCCGCGCCAGCAAGCCGCCGGTGAAGCTATCGCCCGCGCCGACCGTGTCGGCGATGGTGACCGGAATGACGGGGCTGAACACCGAACCCGTTGGCGTATAAGCCGTGACGCCGTTGCCGCCACGCGTGACGACGACGAGGCCGGTGCCGGACGCGAGCCAGCCCTTGGCGATCGTCTCGACGTCAACGCCTGGGTGCAGCCATTCGAGATCGGCGCCGGAGATCTTCACAATGTCGGCCCCGTGGGCGAACTGTTCGACGCGTGCGCAGAAGGCGTCACGATGCTGGATCAGCGTCGGGCGCACGTTGGGGTCGTAGCAGATCACCCGCTTGCCGCGATTGGCGTCCATGACGGCGGCGAGACGGTCGACGATCGGTTCTGGAATCAGCGAGATCGAGCCAAAATGCAGCGCCTCGACTTCGTCTCCTACAGGCTCATGGGCGGCCGGGTCGTGCAGGCGACCAGCGGAGTTCTCATCGAAGAAAGCGTATTGGGGCTCGTCATGCAGCAGGCTGACGAAGGCAAGCGTCGTCGGGCGCGCCGAGAGGCCGGTATATTTCAGGCTGACCTGGCTGCGCTTCAATTCCTCGACCAGCAGCTCGCCGAAGAAGTCCGTCGAAATGCCACCGAGAAACCCGGTCGGAATGCCGAGGCGACCGGTGGTCAGAGCCACATTATACGGTGAGCCGCCGACCTTTGGCTGATAGGAATCATTCCCGCCAGTATCCTTGACCGGCAAAAAGTCGATCAGTGCCTCGCCACAACTCACGATCATTTCGGTCGTCCTCCGCGCGTCTCTTTCGCCCATGCCCATTAGCGGAAGCGCGTCTCGCCGCCAAGCGGGTATGGCTCACTGCTTCGCGGCTGCGTCGAATAGGCTGCGATCCGATGTCCCGCGTGTTTCGTCCGTCCCTTTGCCCTATAACCGCTTTGCGACGGTGGCATCCGCCGGGTCGCCGACGTTTTTGTGTGGGAACGACCGAGAAGCCATGCCGTCCGACGTAACGCTCTGGGGCGCCCTGATCGCGGGGCTGCTTTCCTTCATTTCGCCCTGCGTGCTGCCGCTGGTGCCGCCCTACCTTTGCTATGTCACGGGGCTCAGCCTCGACGAAGTGACCGGAACAAAGGCCGATGGCCGCATCCGGCGGATGGTGCTGCGCTCGTCGCTCGCCTTCGTGCTCGGATTTACCACTGTTTTTGTGCTGCTCGGCGCGACCGCCTCGGTGCTCGGTCGCATGGTGGCGCGGCAGCAGGAAATCCTGTCGATCGTCGCCGGCCTTGTGATCATCGTCATGGGCCTGCATTTCCTCGGCGTCTTCCGCATCGCCTTCCTGCAGCGCGAGGCCCGCGTTCAGGTCGCGAACCAGCCGGGCGGCCTTGTCGGTGCCTATGTTCTCGGCCTTGCCTTCGCCTTCGGCTGGACGCCCTGTATCGGCCCGGTACTGGCGGCGATCCTCGCGGTTGCTGGCTCGCAGGACACGGTCGGTCGGGGGGCCGGGCTGCTGGCGATCTATTCGCTCGGGCTCGGCATTCCCTTCATGATCGCCGCCGGCTTCGCCGAACGCTTTATCGGCGGGTTGCGCCGTTTCCGCCGCTATATGCCGATGGTGGAAAAGGCGATGGGCGTGTTCCTGATTCTCGCCGGCGTTCTGTTCCTGACGGGACAGATGACGGCGATGTCGTTCTGGCTGCTTGAAACCTTCCCGGCACTGTCGCGGATTGGTTGATCTCGAGTCCGCTGGCAAGGGCTCGCAGCCACGCCAAAAAACGCGGCAATAGCTATTTAGTGTTTTGGCGCCATAGCCATTCTCTCGGAGGAAACATGCCGGATCGCTCTTCGCTCGCCATCGTGCTCGCCGCAGGCGAAGGCACGCGCATGCGTTCAACCATGCCGAAGGTGATGCACGCCGTCGCCGGCCTGCCGATGATTGGCCATGTGCTGAAGGCTGCAACGAGCGCCGGTATCGACCGCTTCGCCGTCGTCGTCGGCAAGGGCGCCGGAGCGGTGCAGACATTCGCCGCGAAGTTGGCGCCGTCCGCTGACATCGTCGAGCAGGTCGAACGTCTTGGTACCGCGCACGCTGTTTTGGCCGCACGCGCGTCCCTGGAAACTCCGACCAATGATGTTCTGGTCCTTTATGGCGATACCCCCCTCGTTACGGCCGAGACGCTTGCGCGCATGCGGGCCGAACTCGCCAAAGGGGCGAGCGTGGTCGTGCTTGGCTTTCGTCCGGATGTACCGACGGGCTATGGCCGTCTGATCGAGCGTGACGGGCAACTTGTTGCGATCCGCGAGGAGCGCGAAGCGACCGACGAGGAACGCGCCATCGGCTTCTGTAATGCCGGCCTGATGGGCTTTCGCGGCGAGACCGTGCTGGCGCTTCTGGACGCCGTCGATAACAACAACGCCAAGGGCGAGTTCTACCTGACCGACGCCGTCGAGATTGCCAACAAGCGCGGCCTTGCCGTGGTTGCCATCGAGGCGGATGCGGCTGAAGTTGGCGGCGTCAACACGCGCGCCGAACTCGCCGATGTCGAAGGCATCTGGCAGCAGCGCGCACGTCAGGCCGCCTTGCTTGCCGGCGTGACGATGATCGCGCCGGAGACGGTGTTCCTGGCGCATGACACGGTACTGGCCCGCGATGTCCTGATCGAGCCCAATGTGTTCTTTGGGCCGGGCGTCGTGGTCGACGAGGGGGCCGTTATCCATGCCTTCTCTCACCTCACGGGGGCCCATCTGGAGACCGGAGCGGAGATTGGGCCGTTCGCAAGGCTTCGACCGGGCACGCAGCTAGGTCCAAAGAGCAAGGTCGGCAACTTTGTCGAGGTCAAGAACGCCGAGATCGGCGCAGGCGCCAAGATCAGCCATCTTACCTATATTGGCGACGCCAAAGTTGGCGCCGAGGCGAATGTCGGCGCGGGCACCGTCACCGGCAATTACGATGGATACGACAAGGCGCTGACCGTGATCGGCGAGGGCGCCTTCATCGGCTCAAACAGTGTGCTGGTCGCGCCGGTTACCATCGGCGACGGCGGCTATGTGGCCTCCGGCAGTGTCATCACGGAAGATGTCGCACCGGACGCTCTCGCGATTGCGCGTGGCCGGCAGGTGGAAAAGCCCGGCTGGGCCGCTCGTTTCCGCGAGATGAAGGCGAAGACCAAGCGGGTACGCGTTTAGTCCTTTCGGTGAAGGGGCGAAACAGGAAGTGATTTCGGGTACTTGGCCCGAAAGGCTAAGACGCATCCCAAACTGGCTTGGGTTACGATGCCTCCCCCCGGGGGTATAGCGGACGAGGAACTGCTACATGTGCGGAATTATCGGTATTCTGGGCCAGACACCCGTCGCGCCTCTCTTGGTCGATGCGCTGAAGCGGCTCGAATATCGTGGCTATGATTCTGCTGGTATCGCGACGCTCGAAGGCGGGCAACTCGATCGGCTGCGTGCCGAGGGCAAGCTGCGCAACCTCGACACCAAGCTGACGGCGGCGCCGCGCTTCGGTCTTTCGGGCATCGGTCACACGCGCTGGGCCACGCATGGGGCGCCGACCGAGCGCAACGCGCATCCGCACACCACCGAACGTCTCGCCGTCGTCCATAACGGCATCATCGAGAATTTTCGCGATCTCAGGCTGGAGATGGAGGCGGCCGGCCGCAGCTTCTCCTCCGATACCGATACGGAAGTCATCGCCCATCTCGTCACCGTCAACCTTGCCACTGGAATGACGCCGAAAGACGCCGTGCAGGCAGTCCTCGGCCGGCTGACGGGGGCATTCTCGCTCGCCTTCCTGTTCGAGGGCGAGGAAGACCTCTTGATCGGCGCACGACGCGGCAGCCCTCTGGCAATCGGCTGGGGCGAGGGTGAGATGTTCATCGGCTCCGATGCCATTGCCTTGGGTCCGTTTACGGACGAGATCACCTATCTGAACGATGGCGACTGGGTTGTGCTCACCCGCACCAGCGCCGCGATCTTTGACGAGGCCGGCAATTCCGTCGAACGGCCGCTGACGCGCCTGCAGGGCACCACTCATGTCGTAGACAAGGGCAACCATCGCCATTTCATGGTCAAGGAAGTCCATGAGCAGCCGGAAGTCGTCGGTCACACGCTGGCGCATTATCTCGACCTGGTGAATGGCACCGCCAAGGTTCCGGCCGGCATCGATTTCAGCACCATCGACCGGCTGTCGATCACCGCCTGCGGCACGGCCTTCTATGCTGGTTTTGTTGCCAAGTATTGGTTCGAGCGCTACGCCCGCTTGCCGGTCGACATCGATATCGCGTCCGAATTCCGCTATCGCGAACAGCCGCTGTCGAAGAATGGGCTTTCCATCGTCATCTCTCAGTCGGGTGAGACGGCAGATACGCTGGCCTCGCTGCGCTATGCCAAGGGCGAGGGCCAGAAGATCGCGGCAATCGTCAATGTCCGCGAATCGACCATCGCGCGCGAGGCCGATTTTGTGCTGCCGACGCTGGCGGGCCCGGAGATCGGCGTCGCCTCGACCAAGGCGTTCACCGCGCAACTTTCTGTTCTGGCTGCGACCGCTGTGGCTGCCGGCAAGGCGCGCGGCGTGCTGAGCGGCGACGAGGAGCAGGCGCTGGTGCGCGCGCTCAGCGAAGTGCCGCGCCTGATGCACGAGGCATTGAAGCTCGACACGCAGATAGAGGCGTTGGCGCGTGATCTCGCTAAGGTCAAGCACTGCCTCTATCTCGGCCGTGGCACCAGCTATCCAATCGCGCTCGAGGGCGCGCTGAAGCTGAAGGAAATCTCCTATATCCACGCCGAGGGCTATGCCGCCGGCGAGTTGAAGCACGGCCCGATCGCGCTGATCGACGAGGACATGCCCGTCGTCGTCATCGCCCCCTATGACCACATCTTCGAGAAGACCGTCTCGAATATGCAGGAGGTCGCGGCGCGTGGCGGCAGGATAATCCTGATTACCGACAAGAAGGGCGCTGAGGCGGCGGCCATGGACACCATGGCGACCATCATCCTGCCGGAGATGCCGGCCAGCGTGACGGCGCTCGTCTACACCATACCCGTGCAACTGCTCGCCTATCATACGGCCGTCTTCATGGGCACCGACGTCGACCAACCGCGCAATCTCGCCAAATCGGTGACTGTCGAATAGCACTCGGATGGTGCGGGCCTGGCGTGCACCGGAACGAATTGTCCGAGGCGGCCGTTGGCTCGGAGTATCTTCTGGCCAAGCTTTTGCCAGCCGTCATAATGGCGATCGGCAGGCATGAATCAGGCGCATGGGCGGTGGCATGAGTTTTCAGGATCCTCAACTCCCTCCGGTCGGCGAGACGGGTGGGAGTCGACTGATCAAGCGGTTGCGGAACTATTTCCTGACCGGGCTCGTCATTGCTGCGCCGATTTCCATAACGATCTATCTGACTTGGTCCTTGATCAAATGGATCGATGGCTGGGTGAAGCCGGTCATTCCAAGTGGCTATAGCCCCGATACCTATCTGCCGTTTTCCGTTCCGGGGTTCGGCGTCTTCGTGGCTGTCGTCGGACTGACCTTGCTCGGATTCCTGACGGCGAATTTCGTGGGTCGCTCGCTGGTTCGTCTTGGCGAGCAGTTGCTCAACCACACGCCGCTGGTTCGCAATCTTTACAGCGCGTTGAAGCAGCTTTTCGAGACGGTGCTGTCTGGCAAGGGCAAGTCGTTCCAGAAGGCGGCGCTGATTGAATTCCCGCGCAAGGGAGTTTGGGCGATCGTCTTCGTCGCTACGGAGACCAAAGGCGAGATCCGCCAGCGGATCAGCGAGGACGGCGAAGAATGGGTGACCGTCTTCCTGCCACCGACACCAGCGCCAACGGCAGGCTTCATGATGTTCGTCCGCCGCAGCGAACTCATCGAACTCGACATGACGGTGGAGGAGGCGGCCAAGCTCGTCATTTCCGCCGGTCTCGTGGCGCCGGAATATGATGCCGCCGCGCATCCTTCGCCGCTTGATCCGCCGGCCCCGGTGCTGACCCGGCGATCGGGCGTCTGATCCTTCTAGTCCAAACGAAAAGGCCCGGTCGTTGACCGGGCCTCTCCCATTCGGGATCGCGGTGCGATCAGAAGCGGTAGTTGAGGCCGGCGCGCACGATGCTGGCCGAGACGTCGCCACGGCTGGAAGCCTTGTCGCCGGCGCCGAAATCGAAGTCGAAGGTTTTCGAGCCGAAGTCGGTGTAAAGGTACTCGGCCTTGACCGACCAGTTGCTGTGGGCGATCGCCCATTCCGCGCCGGCGCCGATCGCGTAGCCGACCATCGTCTTGCTGTTCGACTGCGCGTATTCCGGTCCGGTGAAGGCGCCAGGGACTCCGCCCTGGACGCTTAGGCCAGCCTTGGCCTGGCCAACGGCGAGACCGCCCGTGCCATAGATCAGGACATTGTCGATGGCATAGCCGACGCGAGCGCGCACCGTGCCGAAGGACTGCAGCTCGGCCGAGGTCTGGTAGTACGGACCCTGGACAGATCCGAGGAAGCTGGACGAGGTCTTCAGGTCGGCTGCCTGATAATCGGCCTCCGCGCCGAGCACCCAGTTGTCGATCTGATAATTGTAGCCGATCTGCGCGCCGCCGAGGATGCCATCGACGCTGGACGAACTGTCGGCTCCCGGGAAGGTGATGAACTGGCCGAGATTGCCTTGGCCGATGCCGACGAGACGACCATTCGTGGTCATCGAGTTCTCGGTGGTGTCGATGTCGCCCCAGCCATAACCGGCGTTTAGGCCGATATAGAAGCCGGTCCAGGAAAACGGTGCAGCGGCAGCGACCGGAGCCGCGGCGGGCTCATAGGTGAGGTCGGCGGCGAGGGCCGGGGATGCGACCAGCAGGGTCGTGGCGAGCAAGGCGAACTTGGATGCGGTCATGGTGATCCCCCGGGGAGTTGGTGAATGCACCCTAACGAAAATCGCTCAAAATGCTGTTGCGATAAGGCAACAATATTATCATCTATATAGTATGGTTTACTAAATATTAATGTGGAAGCACGTTCTTACCCTTCGCCGGATAGGCTGCGACGGGCCTTGTCCAGCTCCTCGGCGTAGCGGCGGAAAAGGTGCGTCTCGGTCAACAGGCCGATGACATGCCGGCTCGAGGCGTCGTCGACGACGACAAGCTCTTCGCTTTCGGCCTCATCGAATACCTTTGCCGCCGTCTGAGCGCTCATGGTGGGGAATAGCATCTTGTCGGCATTCCGGCAGAAGGACTGGATTGTTTCGCCTTCTTCCGACGCGGGATTTGAATGGATATCCGCCACTTGAATGATGCCGGCATAGCGCCCCGTCGTATCGGTCACGACGACGCGCTGGGTCGAGCCCAGCGGAAATAGGCTGCGGAAGGCGTCGACAGGCATGGTGGAGAGCACGCTGCGCACATCGGTTCGCATCATCCGCCCGACAGTGAGCCCCCGCAGCCAGCCGACGTCGATGGCACTGCGGATCGTCTCGCCGCGAAGATGCAGCCGCCATGTCGAGAACGAGTAGCCAAAGAACTCGCGAACCGTGATGGCCGAAAGGATCGAAGCGGCTAGCACGATGCCGGTGATGGCGAGGTCGCCGGTCGCTTCCAGCGCCAGAAAGGTCATGGTGAGCGGACCGCCGACGATCCCGACGCCCAGCGCGCTCATGCCGACGATCGCCGCCGCAGCCGGGTCGATCCCCGCTGTAGGGGCCAGATAGATGACACCCATGGCGAACAGCTTGCCGACGATGACGCCGAGAAAGAGGGAGGCGAAGAACATGCCTCCGCGAAAGCCGGAGCCGAGCGAAATCGACACGCCAGCGATCTTGAGCGCCAGAATCGCCGCGAGCAGGCCCATCGGCACGGCTTCTGTCAGGTTCAGATGCAGTGCGCCATGGCCCGCGCCGAGAACCTGGGGACTGTAGAGTGCCAGTGCGCCGACAATGGCACCCCCGATAGCGGGTCGGATCGCTCGCGGTAGACGGCTCTTCTGGAAGGCGATTTCGACCAGGGTGACGAGCCGCATGATGGCGATGGCGGCGAAGCCGGCGATAACGCCGAGGATCAGGTAGGGTGGATAGTCTGCTGCGTGCAGGTTGAGCGCGCTCGGTACTTCGATGGTGTAGGCGGCAGCGCCGAGTCCTTGTGCGACGAGGAATCCCGCGATCGAAGCGGTCATCACCGGCGCAATGTTGGCGACGGTGTAGACGCCGATGATCAGCTCGAAACCATAGAATGCCCCCGTCAGCGGTGCGCTGAAGGCAGCGGCGATCGCGCCCGCGGCGCCACAGCCGACGACAGTCCGTAGATCGCCCCGGCGTAGATGCAGCCGCTGGCCGATGCGCGAGGCCACGGCGCTACCGACTTGGGTATAGCCCGCCTCAAGCCCGACAGAGGCGCCTGAGCCATTCGAGATGATCGCCTCGAGTGCCACGCGCAGACTATCGCGCAGTGACATCCGCCCACCATGCAGGGCATTGGCCTCGATCGGATCGACAATCTGGCGGGCGCGACGGAAGAACAGGAGGTAGAGGACACCGAGCAGCAGGCCACCGCCAGCGACGGCCGCAGCCCGCCAAGGTGGCGATATGACTGCCGTCGCGCTGAGGAAAGCATCGGGCTCTATCCCGAACAGGATGACATGCAGCCACTGCGCCAGCCGGCTCATCACGGTCACGGCAATGCCGGCGAGGCAGCCGATCACCGCCGCGACAATCAACAGGGATAGTTCCCGCGTTCGGATCAGGGCGCGGGCGCGGCTCATGGCGCGGTCGGGGAAGGTGGAGAGTCCCATGTCGGTCGAGTGCCTTGGCGATTCTGGCCGTTGAATAGGCGTCCTTGTCGTCAAAAGCGCGGCGGGTCTTGTCTCAACCAGCCCGCAGCAGCTTGATCGCCTCATCCCGGCCGAACAGATAGAGCAACAGCTGTAGCGCCTTGCCGCGAGGCGAGTTCAGCGCCGGATCCTTCTCCACGATCAGGCGCGCGTCGTCACGGGCGATTTCCAGTAGATGGGCGTGATGCTCGAAACGGGCGATCTTGAAACCCGGCGCACCGGATTGGCGCGTGCCGAGCAATTCGCCCTCGCCGCGCAACCGCAGATCTTCCTCGGCGATCCGGAACCCGTCCTCTGTATCGCGCATGATGGCGAGGCGATCATGCGCGACCTCGCCGAGCGGTCCCTTGTAGAGCAGCAGGCAGGTTGAAGCCTTGGAGCCACGCCCGACACGGCCGCGAAGCTGGTGCAACTGGGCGAGGCCGAAGCGCTCGGCGTGCTCGATCACCATAATCGTCGCATCGGGCACGTCGACGCCGACTTCGATCACCGTCGTAGCGACCAGGATACGCGTCTCGCCGCGCTGGAAGCGCTGCATTGCCTCGTCTTTCTCAGCCGCCTTCATCCGGCCGTGGACGAGGCCGACGACCGGGCCAAGCGCTCGCTGCAGGTCGACGAAGCGATCCTCCGCGGCAGCCGCGTCGACTTCTTCCGATTCTTCGACCAGCGGGCAGACCCAATAAGCCTTGGCGCCTTCGGCGATGGCGGCGCGGATACGCTCCACCACCTGGTCTAGCCGTTCGAGCGGTACGGTGCGGGTTTCGATCGGCTGGCGGCCGGCCGGCTTGTCCGGCAGCTTGGAGACGTCCATGTCGCCAAACGCGGTGAGGACGAGCGTGCGCGGGATCGGCGTCGCTGTCATGACAAGGATGTCGGTGGCGGCGCCCTTGGCCGACAGTGCAAGGCGTTGATGCACGCCGAAGCGATGCTGCTCGTCGACGATGGCCAGCGCCAGGTCGCGAAACTCGACGCCGGCCTGGAACACGGCATGGGTGCCGACCACGAGATCGATGCTGCCATCATCCAGCCCAGCAAGGATGTCGACCCGTTCGCGGCCCTTTTCGCGGCCAGTCAGGATCGCCATCCGGATGCCGGCGGCATCGGCGAGCGGCTGCAATGTCTTGGCGTGCTGCCGGGCCAGCAATTCGGTAGGCGCCATCAATACTGCCTGGCTGCCTGCCTCGATGACCGTCGCTGCTGCCATCAACCCGACCATTGTCTTGCCGGAGCCGACATCGCCCTGCAGCAGGCGCAGCATGCGCTCATCCGACGCGAGATCCCTCTCGATATCGGCGATGGCGGCCTGTTGGCTGCCGGTGAGCGTGAAGGGCAGGGCGGCGATGATGGCGCGGCGCATCCGCCCGTCGCCGATCCGCGCCCGGCCGGTGGCGCGGCGCAGATTGGCGCGCGTCAGCATCAAGGCTAGCTGGTTGGCGAGGAATTCGTCATAGGCGAGGCGGCTGATCGCTGGCCCTTCCGGCGCAAGCTCTGCCGGTGTTGCAGGCGCATGCACGGTCTCCAGCGTCGGCTTGAAGCCGGTCCAGCGCTCGCGCGACATCAGGGTCGGATCTTGCCACTCGGGCAAATCCGGCAGGCTATCGAGTGCGCCGCGCATGGCCCGGCCCAGCGTCTTGCGCGCCAAACCAGCCGTCATCGGATAGACCGGCTCGACCATCGGCAATTGCTCGAACGCCTCGCGGTCGACGATGTGGTCGGGATGGACCATTTGCGGCCGACCATTGAACCACTCGACCTTGCCGCTGACGAAACGGGTCTCGCCGACCGGCATGGTGCGTTCAAGGAAGTTCTGCTCGGCCCGGAAGAACACCAGCGCGATCTCGCCTGTGTCGTCATGTGCCATGACGCGATAGGGCACGCGCTTGTTGCCGCGCGGCGCCGGCATATGGCGATCGATACGCACTTCGAGCGTCACGATCGCGCCTTCCGGCGAGAGAGCAATGCCCGGCTGGTTACGGCGATCAATCAGGCCGACGGGAATATGCAGGAGGAGATCGGCCACGCGAGGCGGCTCCGGCGCATCACCGCCGACAAGCAGCCGACCCATGGCTTCGCCGATCTTGGGGCCGACGCCGGCAAGACTCGTTACGGGGCGGAACAGCGGATTCAGGATTTCGGGGCGCATCGGGGCATGATTCTCCTGGCGGGGAGATTAGAACGTCCCGCCAGCCTTTCGCCATGGCGTAGGGCAGGGTAGGAACAGCACAAAATGTGCGTGAGAGATCGATGTGACCCAAGAAGCAAGAACCGGCGTCTATGGCAACCCTCCGGCGGAGCTCGCCGATGTGCCGCGTGACGCGACACAGTTTTCGCCGCTGATGCCGGGGAGCCCGGCGCTGGAACGCTGCGCGGAAGCCTCGCTCGCCGCCATGGTGATGCTGGCGCCGCCGGGCACCATCGAGCGCCGGCACGACGTCGCGCAGGCGCTGCGCGCTCTCCAGCCCGGCGGCCAACTGACCGTGATGGCGCCGAAGGACCGGGGCGGTTCGCGGCTCGCCAAGGAACTGAAGGCCTTCGGCTGTGAGTTTGGCGAGACGGCGCTGCGCCATCACCGCATCTGCGTTTCGACACGCCCGAACGATCTGTCCGCACTTCAAGATGCGATCGCCGATGGCGCCCCCCGTCTGGTCGAGGACACCGGGCTCTGGTCGCAGCCGGGCGTGTTCTCGTGGAACCGGGTCGATCCGGGTAGCGCTCTGCTTCTGAAGCATCTGCCGCAACTCTCGGGGCGCGGTGCCGATCTCGGCTGCGGCGTCGGCTATCTGGCGCGTGCCGTGCTCGCCATGCCGACCGTCGAAGCGCTCGCGATGGTCGATATCGATCGTCGGGCCGTCGAAGCGGCGGCGAAGAACATCACGGACACACGCGCCACCATCCTGTGGGCCGATGTTCGCAAGGCCGGAACAATTCCGGAAGGGCTCGATTTCGTCGTCATGAACCCGCCCTTCCATGATGGCGGCGCGGAAGATCGCTCGCTCGGCCAGGCCTTTGTCCGTCGCGCGGCCGAGAGCCTGCGCAAGGGTGGTAAGCTTTGGCTGACCGCCAACCGGCATTTGCCCTATGAAGATCACCTGAAGGCGCTGTTCGCTCGCGCGGTGTTGATCGTCGAGGCTGACGGCTTCAAGGTCTATGAGGCGCGTAAATGAACAAGACGTTCCCGTCCGCCCGGCTCGACCGGCTGCTCGCCAATCTTGGCTATGGAACACGCCGTGAGGTTCAGGGCCTGATCCAGAGTGGTCGCGTCATTCTCGATGGCGAGGCGGAGACGAATGCGGCCCAGCACGTCTATGTGAAGCCCGACCTCGCCACCCGCATGACGGTGTCAGGCGAGCCGCTCGACCCGGCTCCGGGCATGGCGCTGATGCTTCACAAGCCGCTCGGTGTCACCTGTTCGCACAAGGAGATCGGGCCTCTCGTTTATTCGTTGCTGCCCGAACGCTGGCGTCGCCGTGATCCCGTCATCTCGACGGTTGGCCGGCTCGACAAGGAAACGTCGGGGCTGCTGCTGATGACCGATGACGGTGCGCTGCTCCACCGCATCATCTCGCCGCGCCACCATGTTCCCAAACGCTATCAGGTGACGTTGGACCGGCCGCTGAACGGCGACGAGATCGAGACCTTCGCCGCTGGCGGACTGTTTCTCGAAGGCGATGACAAGCCGTTGCTTCCGGCCGAAATGGAATCCTCAAGCCCGAAGCAAGCGACGCTGACGCTGCATGAAGGTCGCTATCATCAGGTCCGCCGTATGTTTGCCGCCGTCGGCAATCACGTCACGGCGCTGCATCGCGACCGGATCGGCCTGCTCGACCTGCCGGCAGGTCTGGAGCCCGGTGCGTACCGCCTCATGACGGCTGCCGATATCGAAGCGGTGTTCGGAGCGTCGACGTGACCCTTCCTGGTTCCAAATTCTACGACGTCGTTGTGCTCGGCGCCGGTGCTGCCGGCATGATGTGCGCCATCGAGGCCGGCAAGCGCGGGCGCTCGGTCGCCATCGTCGACCATTCGCCCTCGGCTGGCGACAAGATCCGTATCTCCGGCGGCGGTCGCTGCAACTTCACCAACGCCAATACGTCGGCCAAGAATTTCCTGTCGCAGAATCCGCGATTTTGCATTTCGGCGCTGTCACGCTACACGCAGCGCGATTTCATCGCCCTCGTCGAGCGCTATGGCGTCGCCTATCACGAGAAGACGCTGGGACAGCTTTTCTGCGATGGCTCGGCCAAGCAGATCATCGAGTTGCTCGTCTCCGAAATGATGCGCAACGGCGTCGAGTTGCGGCTCGGCACCACGATCAAGCGGATCGAACATCGGGTTGATGGGGGCTACCGGGTTGCGCTTTCGACAGGCGATGTCGTCTGCAAGTCGCTCGTAATCGCCACAGGTGGAAAGTCGATCCCCAAGATGGGCGCGACCGGCTTCGGCTATGAGGTCGCCAGCCAGTTCGGCCTGAAGGTCGTCGAGACGCGGCCTGGCCTCGTGCCCCTGACTTTCGATCCTTCGACGCTGGAGCGGCTGGAGCCGCTGTCCGGCATCGCGGTCGACGCCGTCGCCCAGCATGGCAAGACGCGCTTCGCCGAAGCAATGCTATTCACCCATCGCGGCCTTTCCGGCCCCGCGATCCTGCAAATCTCGTCCTTCTGGCGCGAGGGTGATGAGATCACGCTCTCCATGCTGCCGGAAATCGACGTGTTCGCGACGCTGAAGGCCGCCAAGGCCGAGCGGGGCAAGCAGGCACTGCACACTGTACTCGCCACGTTGCTGCCGAAGCGACTGGCGCAGATGATTGCCGACGAGCAGAAGACCACGGGCAATCTGGCCGACCTATCCGACAAGGCGCTGCGCCAGGTCGAGGCGGCGATCAATGCATGGCGCGTCAAGCCGGCAGGCTCGGAAGGCTATCGCACGGCCGAGGTGACGCTTGGCGGACTGGATACCAACGAACTCGATCCGAAGACGATGGAAGCCAAGGAGGTCCCCGGCCTCTATTTCATCGGCGAGGTCGTCGATGTCACCGGCTGGCTCGGCGGCTACAACTTTCAGTGGGCGTGGTCGTCCGGCTGGGTGGCCGGGCAGGCGGTTTAGAGCGTTTTCAAGCGAAGTGGGTACCGGTTCGCGTGAGAAAACGCGACAATGCAAAGATGCTGGGCATTTCATCGATAGAATGAAATGCCCAGCCTGCCCCTTCGATCATTCGACCAGTACGCCTGACTTCTTGGCTGCGAATGTGGACTGCATGTCCATCAGTGTCGGCGACAGACAGTCATAGGGCTCGATGCCGAGTTCGCGGATGCGGGCGCGGACAGCGCCCATTCGGTCCGGCTTGACGCCGCCTTCGATGACTGAGGATACGAAGGCCGCGAATTGCGGCGCCTGCCAGCCTTCCTCGCGTGATAATTCGGTATGCAGGAAGGTCAGTCCCCTAAAGCCGTGATCCTTCTCGACCGGTCCGTGCATATGCACGCCGCAAACCTTGCAGGCATGGCGCAGGATGGTGGCGGCGGGATTAAGAACCGCGAGCTTGTCGCCGTTCGCGACCACGCTCACATGATCGGTCGGCGCGACAGCGACGATCGCGACGATCGCGCCTTCCGGCTTCCAGCATTGGGTGCAGCCGCAGGCGTGGTTGTGCGTGACCTGTCCCTTGATCTCGACTTTCACAGGTTTGTCGAGGCAGTGGCAGACCAGCGTTCCGCCGACGAAATCATCCGCGCCCTTGCGGATGCCGTGGTCGATCAGGGGATGAAGAAGGACCGTGGCAGGCATTTTCAGGCTCCCTCGTTCGTTCTGGCCGGAAGATCCGGATCGACGGAAGGTAGCGCTGCCGTTGCGTCAAGGAAACGGTCGGGACACGTCAGACGCGAAGATTTGCACGCGATGTTGGCCCGCACACGCAAACGGCCGTGTCTTCCTGGCTGGAGCCCGACGACACGGCCGTTATGATGCGTGGAATAGGATGGCGGTCTAGTTGAGGCCGCTCGCCTCGTCGAGGCCGAGAACCAGGTTCAGGTTCTGCACGGCCGCACCCGACGCTCCCTTGCCGAGATTATCGAGCAGGGCGACGAGGCGGGCCTGGCCGGCGCCTTCCGTGCCGAAGGTGAAGAGCTTCATCCGGTTGGTGCTGTTCAGCCCTTCGGGGTCGAGGCCGGTCATCGCGCCCGACTCTTCCAGCCCCGCGACGGTGACAAAGCGCTCGCCGGCATAGTGAGCGGTGAGGGCTTCGTTCAACGCAGCAAGCGACGGCTTGCCCGGGATCAGGTCCAGATGCAGCGGGATCTCGACAATCATGCCCTGCGCATAGCGGCCGACCGACGGTGCGAAGATCGGGCGCTGGCCAAGCTGACCGTGCTTCTGGATCTCCGGCACATGCTTGTGCTGCAGCGGCAGCGCATAGATGCGGAAGTTCTCGTGCGTGTAGTGGGCGGAGGCCGGATCCTCGAACTCGGCGATCATCGACTTGCCGCCACCGGAATAACCGGAGACGGCGTTGATCGTGACCGGCCAGGAGGCGGGCAGAAGTCCCGCCGACACCAATGGACGCAGCAGCGCGATCGCGCCGGTCGCATAGCAGCCGGGATTGGAAATCCGCGTCGAGGCGGCGATCTTCGCCCGCTGTGCCTTGTCCAGTTCGGCGAAGCCATAGGTCCAGTCGGCCGCAGTCCGGTAGGCGGTCGAGGCATCGATCACCTTGACCTTCGGATTGTCGATCAGGCTGACGGCTTCCTTGGCGGCTGCATCCGGCAGGCAGAGGATGACGGCGTCGGCGCTGTTCAGCAGTTCGGCCCTGGCCGCAGTCTCCTTGCGACGCTCCGGCGCGATCGACAGCAACTGGATGTCGCTGCGGCCTTCCAGCCGCTGGCGGATCTGCAGACCCGTCGTGCCGGCTTCGCCGTCGATGAAGACCGTGGATACCATGGGCTCGCCTCCGTTCAGGCATCAGAAGATGGGGGCGCTGGCGCCACCCGCAAGGATCTCGCGCGGTGATGACACCGCTATGAAACAGGCAGACATAGAAAAAGGGCGCTGCGGTTGCCCGAAGCGCCCCTTCGAAAACGTCGTATAGACGCCGATTAGCGCTTCGAGAACTGGAAGCTGCGGCGGGCCTTGGCGTGGCCGTACTTCTTGCGCTCGACGACGCGGCTGTCGCGGGTCAGGAAGCCACCCTTCTTGAGGACAGCGCGCAGCTCGGGCTCGTAATAGGTGAGAGCCTTCGAGATGCCGTGACGCAGCGCGCCGGCCTGACCGGAGAGACCACCGCCAGCAACCGTGGCGTTGATGTCATACTGGTCGGTACGCGAAGCAACGCCGATCGGCTGCTGGACGAGCATCTGCAGAACCGGGCGAGCGAAGTAGCCGCGGTATTCCTTGCCGTTCACGACGATCTTGCCGGTGCCCGGCTTGATCCAGACGCGAGCGATGGCGTTCTTGCGCTTGCCGGTCGCGTAGGCGCGGCCCTGGGCGTCAAGCTTCTGCACATGGACAGGTGCCGCGTTCTCGGTCGAGATTACAGCGAGGTCCTGGAGGGACTGGAGATCAGCCATGTTCAGGCAATCCTCTTGTTCTTGGCATTCAGGGCGCCGACGTCGAGCGTCTCGGGCTGCTGTGCTTCGTGCGGATGCTCGGAACCGCCATAGACGCGCAGGTTCTTCAGCTGGCGACGGCCAAGCGGACCCTCGGGGATCATGCGCTCGATAGCCTTCTCCAGAACACGCTCGGGGAACTTACCCTCGATGATCTGGCGCGGGCTGCGCTCCTTGATGCCGCCGACATAGCCGGTGTGCCAGTAGTACCGCTTGTCGGTATACTTGGCGCCGGTGAAGACGCACTTTTCAGCGTTGATGATGATGATGTTGTCGCCATCATCGACGTGCGGCGTGAAGCTGGCCTTGTGCTTGCCGCGAAGGCGGTTCGCGACGATGCTTGCAAGGCGGCCAACGACCAGCCCTTCAGCGTCGATCAGGACCCACTTCTTCACGACGTCCGCCGGCTTGGTGGAAATTGTGCTCATTGTTGAACTCGTTTTCTCGTGCCCCGTTCGGGCAGGATTAGCGGCAACGGGACACACGGTCCCATCGATCGTGCCGGTGTGTAGCCTGAGCCAAAGATTCCGTCAAGCACGGAGCGCGAGGTCGCGCGCAAATTAAAATAGCAAAATCAATATCTTACGTATACGGTATTATTATACCATATCGATATGAGCGTTTTGTTGGTGCTGTAGGCCGTTGTTACGCTCGCGCTGACTGCCGCCGGGACAAAGGAATGGCAGCTAAGGAACCATCGCGGGGGATTGCGGTTCGGATGCGCCGTCCCTGCACGGATGCATGTTAAGAGGAATGCGGTGAATCGGAGTGTGCCGGTTCGGGCTGAAATGGGGGACGTCAGAATGTGGACTGTATGGAAGCACCCGTTGGTGCGATGGGGTCTCGTGGTGGTGCTGCTTTTCGCCACGGGCGCCTTCATCCTCGCGACGACATAGGGCGGGGCCTGCTGCCTGAGCTCCCTGGTGGAGTTCAGGCGCGGCGCACCCTTTTCTCAACCATAGGCTTGGGAACCGGCGGCAATCGAGGGGCAGGATCGACTACCATTTTCGAGGTGTGGCGCAGGATTGGATCGGCGCCATTCCTCTGACCGCAGGGGGCGGTGCGCAGTGATTGACGGCGAACTGCCCCTGTACCGCGCCGGACGATCCGCTATGCTGCCGGCCGGATCGTGACGGGGAAGATAATATGACGAATGTAGGCCTCGCACCCAGGCTCAGCATTGTGACGCTCGGCGTCGCCAACGTGCCGAAGGCGCGAGCATTCTATGAGTCGCTTGGCTGGCAGGCTTCCGCTGCGAGCCAGGACGCCATCGCTTTTTTTCAGCTTTCCGGCGTCGTGCTGGGACTATTCGAGCGCAATGCTCTTGCCGACGATGCCCATGTGGCGCCGGCCGGAGACGGATTTCGCAGCGTCACCCTGGCCCACAATGTCGAGAGCGAAGCCGAGGTCGATGCGGCGCTGGCGCATGCCGAGGCTTGTGGCGCGCGCCTGGTCAAGCCGGCGACCAAGGTGTTCTGGGGTGGCTATTCGGGCTATTTTTCCGACCCGGACGGACACCTCTGGGAGGTGGCCTACAATCCGTTCTTCCCGTTTGACGAGGCCGGTCGCCTCGCACTGCCAGGTCCCCAGTCATGAAGAACCTTCTTTGCAGCACTGCCGCTGGCGCGATTCTCGCCCTTCTGGGCTCGATGGCCTTTGCCGCCGAAGATCCGGCCACCCAGACCAAGCCCTACGAGGCTCTCACCGTCACCTATGACACGACGGGAGCGGACGATGCCGAACTGAAAGCGCTCGTCGAAACGCTGAAGACGGCGATCGCAACGGGCGACGTCGCCACGCTCAAGGCCAACGCGGCGCCAGAGGTGAAAATCTATTCGCCGATGATCGGCTTTCCGGATGCAACGCCACCCGCGGCGCTGCCGGATCCCGACAAGCGTCCGGGCGACGAGCGGCTGGACCAGGCGGCGACGCTGACCGCTACGGGCGATGTCGATTACAGCCGCGAGGATCTCGACGGTCTGGTTGTCGATCTGTTCGGAAACGCGCTGGATCGTGGAACGCTTGGCCACTCCAAGACGGCGGGGGGCGCCATCTGTTCGCCGGCCGAGCCGATCTTTGATCGCGACAAGGCGCTCGCCATTGCCGATGCCGCCGGAATGCCGTCCAGCAATCTCTGGATCCTGTCGGAAGAGACGGAGTTCCGCGAGAAGGCGAACGAGACTTCCGCTGTTCTGGCCAAGCTGCCGGCCGGCACCATTGTGCCCTTCATAGAGGGCTCAGTTGATGGTGAGGACGGCGAGGCGGATTGGTATTCGGTCGCGCTGCCGTCCGGCAAGGTCGGCTATGCGACCAATGACATCTCGCTCGGATTTCAGGCGACAAGCGTTTGCTATGGCAAGGTCGACGGCAAATGGGCGGTTACGGCTGTCGTCGTGCCGGGGATCTGAGCTTCATGAACCACGATCGCTATGACGATGCTTATATCCGCGAGATCCTGACCAACACGCGGACTATCGCGCTCATTGGCGCCAGTCCCAATCCGGCGCGGCCGAGCCATGGTGTACTGGGCTATCTGACGGCGTCGGGCTACGAGACCTATCCGATCAACCCAGGCATTGCCGGGCGGGAACTGTTCGGGCGTAAGGTCTATCCGCGGCTAGCCGATGTGCCTGTGGCGATCGACATGGTCGACGTGTTCCGCAATTCGGCCGCGATCGGCGGCGTGGTCGACGAAATTCTGGCGCTGCCAGTCTTGCCCAAGGTGATGTGGCTGCAACTCGACATCCGCAACGATGCCGAGGCGGCCCGGCTTGAGGAAAAGGGCATTCAGGTCGTCATGAATCGCTGCCCGGCCATCGAGCGTCCGCGCCTGATTGGCTGAAGCGATTGAGCGGCTTCGGCCGTCCGGGAGGATGAATATTCGCCAGACGGTCCGTTCTGGCGAAATGCATGGCTGCGATTTGCAACTCTGCCGGGTTATCGGTGTAGTTCGACGATCGTTCCAGCAGACAAATCAAAAAATGATGGTGGAGGAGAACAAGAATGTCCGAAGACAGGCTTCCCGGTTTCGCAACGCTGGCCGTCCATGCTGGCGCCCAGCCCGACCCGACCACAGGCGCGCGCATCACGCCGATCTATCAGACGACCGCATTCGTCTTTGACAATGTCGACCATGCCGCGTCGCTGTTCGGCCTGCAGGCCTTCGGCAACATCTATACGCGCATCACCAACCCGACGACGGCCGTGCTCGAAGAGCGAGTCGCGGCGCTGGAAGGCGGCACCGCCGCGCTCGCCGTCGCCTCCGGCCACGCCGCGCAGCTCCTCGTTTTCCACACGCTGTTGCAGCCGGGTGACGAATTCATCGCCTCGACCAAGCTCTATGGCGGCTCGATCAACCAGTTCAATCACTCATTCAAGAGCTTCGGCTGGAACGTGGTCTGGGCCGATCCCGACGATATCGCCTCGTTCGAGCGGGCTATCACGCCGAAGACCAAGGCGATCTTCATCGAATCCATTGCAAATCCTGGTGGCATCGTCGTCGACATCGCGGCGATCGCCGCGGTTGCCAAGCGCGCCGGCGTTCCGCTGATCGTCGATAACACGCTGGCGACGCCCTATCTCTGCAAGCCGTTCGAGCATGGCGCCGACATCGTCGTGCATTCGCTGACCAAGTTCCTGGGGGGGCACGGCAATTCCATGGGCGGCGTGATCGTCGACGGCGGTCGGTTCAACTGGACCCGCGAGGCGCGCTATCCGAAGCTGTCGCAGCCGCTCGCCGAGTATAACAACGTCGTGCTGGCCGAGACCTTCGGCAATTTCGCCTTCGCCATCGCCTGCCGCGTGCTCGGCCTGCGCGATCTCGGCCCGGCGATCTCGCCCCAGAACTCGTTCCTGATCCTGACCGGCATCGAGACGCTGCCGCTGCGGATGCAGAAGCACTCGGACAACGCCCGCGCGGTCGCCGAGTACCTGATCGATCATCCGGCCGTCGCCTGGGTCAGCTATGCCGGCCTGCCGGGCGATCGCTACCATAACCTTGCTCGTCGCTACGTGCCGAAGGGCGCGGGCGCCGTGCTGACCTTCGGCCTCAAGGGCGGCTACGACGCCGGCGTCAAGGTCGTGTCGACGGTGAAGCTGTTCTCGCATCTCGCCAATATCGGCGACACGCGTTCGTTGATCATCCACCCAGCCTCGACCACGCATCGCCAGTTGAGCGACGCGCAGAAGACCAACGCCGGTGCCGGTCCGGACGTCGTCCGCCTGTCCGTCGGCATCGAGGACAAGGAAGACATCATTGCCGATCTCGAGCAGGCGCTCGCCGGCACCTGAGGCTAGGTCAGCCGGCAGAGCTCGCTCTGCTGCTCGTGGATCAAAACAGAACGGCGCCGGACTGGATCAGTCCGGCGCCGTTCTTGTATGGCGTCCCACCGCTATGGCTGCGGATCGGACAGATCGTCAGGCCATCACCTTCACATAGCTGCCTGGTGCGTCCTCGATCGCCTTGACCTTGCGGCCGCCGGGCGTGCGCGCCTTGACGCGCTGGCTATCCTGCGCCTCGATCCAGCTCTGCCAGTGCGGCCACCAGGAGCCGGGATGTTCCTTGGCGCGGCCAAGCCAGCTATCGAGCCCGTCGCCATGCGGCGCTGGGCCCGTCCAATACTGATATTTGCCGCGCGAAGGCGGGTTGATGACGCCGGCGATGTGGCCGGAGCCAGCCAGAACGAAGGTCACCGGCCCGCCGAAGAAGGACGAGCCGAAGAACACCGAGCGCGGGGGCGCAATGTGGTCATCGCGGGTGGCGAGGTTGTAGATCGGGATGGTCACGTCGCCGAGCGAAAGCGGCTTGCCCTCAATCGAAAGCTCGCCTTCGGCCAGCTTGTTGTCGAGATAGCAATTGCGCAGATAGAAGGAATGGTTCGCCGCCGGCATCCGTGTGGCGTCGGAATTCCAGTAGAGCAGGTCGAACGGGATCGGTTCCTTGCCGCGGAAATAATTGTTCACGACATAAGACCAGATCAGGTCATTCGAGCGCAGCATATTGAAGGAGGAGGTCATGTTCTTCCCCTCCAGATAGCCGCGCACGCTCATCTTCTTTTCGACTGCCTCGATCTGCTCTTCGTCGATGAAGACCTTGAGGTCGCCGGCGTGGGTGAAGTCGACCTGGGTGGCGAACAGCGTCGCCGAGGCGATCCGCGTGTCGCCGACGCCCGCCATATAGGCGAGCGTGTAGGAGAGCAGGGTGCCGCCGACGCAATAGCCAATGGCATTGATCTCGTTCTCGCCGGTGATCTTCTGGATCGTATCGAGCGATTCGAGGATGCCCTCGCGCATATAATGCTCGAAGCTCTTCTCGGCCTGCCGCTCGTCCGGATTGATCCAGGAGACGACGAAGACGGTATGTCCCTGCTCGACCGCCCATTTGACGAAGGATTTTTCCGGATTCAGGTCGAGGATATAGAACTTGTTGATCCAGGGCGGCACGATCAGAAGCGGCCGCTTCAGGACGTCCTTCGTTGCCGGCTTGTACTGGATCAGTTGGCAGACCTCGGTCTGCAGGATGACCTTGCCAGGCGAAAGCGCCAGGTTCTTGCCGATCGCGAAGTGTGAATTGTTGGACTGGCGGATGACCAGCTCGCCATTTCCGGCCGCGATGTCTTCCGCCAGCATGTCCATGCCGCGTACGAGGTTGTCCGCGCTCGAATCGAGCGTGTCGCGCAGGATCTCCGGATTGGTGAACAGGAAATTAGACGGCGAAATCGCGTTGGCGATCTGGCGGACATAGAAGCCGGCCTTGAGGCGAACATGTGGGTCCAGATCGGTCGCGCTCTCCACCATCTGCTCCGCCCAGCGCGTCGTGATCAGGTAGAATTGCTTCACGAAGTCGAAGAACTGGTTCTCCGACCATTGCGGGTCCTTAAAGCGGCGATCCCGCGCATCGGGCTCGGCAACGGGCGGCATCGGAACGCCGGACATCCGTTGCATCATGCTTGTCCAAAGCATGAAATATTGCCCATAAAGCTTTGATTGCGCTTGGATGCTGCGACCAGGTTCGGCGGTCCAATATTCGACAACCTTCGCCAGCGTGCGGACGATCTCGGCGATCTCGTCGGTGACGTCCTCCGAAAGCTTGCCGTCCTCACGCGGCTTCAGGAAGGCGTTCGCGGCCCGGGTCATGCCCTCGATCATCTTGGCGATGTTCTGGGCGAATTTCTCGGGATCCTTGATGATGAGGCTGATCGGAGCGCTGTCGGTGGTCGTGCCGTCGCTTCCGGATTTGTCTTTCGCCATCGCTTCCCCGAATGCCATTGTGTTGTCGGAGAGGTTGCGCTGCTTTCCCCGACGCACGGAGTGTAATAGCTTCGCGCTCACAGGGATATGATGCGCATGCTATCGACCCGCTTACCACAATGAGTTCAAGATGAATCCGTTCGGAATCAAGCGGTCTCGTTCCGCGTCACTCCTTCTTATGCTGGCGCTGTCCGTCTCTCTGGCGGCCTGTTCGCAGCAGCTTTCGAAGACGCTGGGCAACGCCCCGGATCCCGAGCTCGATCGTCCCGGCGTGTTCCCCAACATCAACGTCGCCGGCGGAACTCCGCCTGGAAAGCTGATGACGACGGACGAATTGAAGAGCGCGACTGCCGGCCTCAAGGCCAAGGGCGCCCGCAATGATCCCGGGATTGCCGAGGCGGCGCGAAAAGAGAGCGAAACGACCAACGCTGCGATGGAAAAAACGGCCGCCACGCATGCCAAGAAGACGTTGTCAGAAATTCAGGACCGGTGCGGAGAGACCGGTGCCGATGCCACGAAATGCCCGCAATAAGGGTGCTTCCTTAGCCTACGGTTCGGTGTAGAACCGTCCCGCGCCCGGTGAGGCGCTTAACGACTATCCAAGAAAGATGGATTCGGAGTCATGAGCGAGTTCCACAGCGTGCGGCGTCTGCCGCAATACGTCTTTGAGCAGGTCAACCGGCTTAAGGCGAGCGCTCGAGCCGCGGGCGCCGATATCATTGATCTCGGCATGGGCAACCCAGACCTCCCGACCCCTGCGCATATCGTTCAGAAGCTTGCGGAAACGGCCGCACGTCCCGACGTGCATGGCTATTCGGCATCGCGCGGCATCAATGGCCTGCGCAAGGCTCAGGCCGGCTACTACGAGCGCCGTTTTGGCGTGAAGCTCGATCCGAACACGCAGATCGTCGCGACGATCGGCTCGAAGGAAGGCTTCGCCAACATGGCGCAGGCCATCACCGCGCCGGGTGACGTGATTCTGGTGCCGAATCCGAGTTATCCGATTCACGCTTTCGGCTTCCTGATGGCTGGTGGCGTCATCCGCTCCGTGCCGGTCGAGCCGGGGCCTGAGTTCTTCCACGCGATGGAACGTGCCGTCATGCACTCCATCCCGAAGCCGCTTGCCGTCGTGCTCTGCTACCCGTCCAACCCGACGGCGCATGTGGCCGATCTCGATTTCTATCGCGACGTTGTTGCCTTCGCCCGCAAGCACGAGCTCTTCGTGCTGTCGGATCTCGCTTATGCCGAGATTTATTTTGACGATGTGCCGCCGCCGTCCATCTTGCAGGTGCCGGGCGCGATGGATGTCGCCGTCGAGTTCACCTCGATGTCGAAGACCTATTCCATGGCCGGCTGGCGCATGGGCTTCGCGGTCGGCAATGAGCGCCTGATCGCCGCCCTGTCGCGGGTGAAGTCCTATCTGGATTACGGCGCGTATACGCCGATCCAGGTGGCTGCCACCACGGCGCTGAACGGCCCGCAGGATTGCATCGAGGAGATGCGCCAGATCTACAAGCATCGCCGCGACGTGCTGGTCGACAGCTTTGGCCGCGCCGGCTGGCAGATCCCTGCGCCGCGCGCCAGCATGTTCGCCTGGGTGCCGATTCCGGACGCCTTCAAGGAAATGGGCAGCCTCGAATTTTCGAAGCTCCTGATCGAGAAGGCCGACGTCGCCGTCGCGCCGGGCGTCGGCTTCGGCGAACATGGCGATGAATATGTCCGCATCGCTCTCGTGGAGAACGAACAGCGGATTCGTCAGGCCGCCCGCAATATCCGCCGCTTCCTTGAAACGGCGGAGAAAACGTTGCACAACGTCGTCCCTATCAGCAGCGCCCGGCGATAAGCCGGGCCCCTCTGGGGCGTTTAAATGAATCAAGTACTTCGGCTGGGCGTCGCCGGTCTCGGCACCGTCGGCGCGTCCCTGCTGCGTCTGACGCAGCGCCATGCCAATGAACTGGCGCTGCGCTGCGGCCGGCCGGTCGTCGTCACCGCTGTAACGGCCCGCGATCGCTTCCGCGATCGCGGTGTCGATCTATCGACCGTGACCTGGCACGAAGATCCGATGTCGCTGGCGCAGTCGCCTGACATCGACGTGTTCGTTGAGCTTATGGGCGGTTCTGACGGCCCGGCTGCCGACTCGGTGCGCGCCGCGCTCGATGCCAAGAAGCACGTCGTCACCGCCAACAAGGCGCTGCTGGCGAAGCATGGCGGCGAGTTGGCGCGTCGCGCCGAGAGCAACGGCGTATCGCTGAACTTCGAAGCGGCCGCCGCCGGTGGCATTCCGATCATCAAGACGCTGCGCGAATCGCTCGCTGGAAACCGGGTCGGGCGCGTCTACGGAATCTTGAACGGCACCTGCAATTACATCCTCACCCGGATGGAACGCGAAGGCATCGCTTTCGACGCATGCCTCGCGGAAGCGCAGCGGCTCGGCTATGCCGAGGCTGACCCGACCTTCGACGTCGACGGCTTCGACACAGCGCACAAGCTGGCGCTGCTGACGGCGATCGCCTTCGGTACGGAGATCGATGCCGACTCGATCTATGTCGAGGGTATCCGCTCGATCACGACGGCCGATATCGAGGCCGCCGACGAGTTGGGCTATCGAATCAAGCTTCTTGGCGTCGCGACTCGCACCGAGAGCGGCATCGAGCAGCGTGTTCACCCGACCATGGTGCCGAAATCGTCGCCGATCGCACGCGTCGATGGCGTCACCAACGCCGTGGCCGTCGAGGCTGATTTCGTTGGTCGGCTGGTGCTCTCCGGTCCGGGCGCTGGCGGAGATGCCACGGCTTCGGCCGTCATGAGCGATATTGCCGATCTGGCACGCGGCGACGTGGTCGGTACCTTTGGCCGTCCCGCTCACACGCTGCAGCCTTATCAGCAGGCCGTGATGCGGGCGCATGCCGGCGGATATTATATCCGACTGGCCGTCTACGACCGCCCGGGCGCTTTCGCATCCATCGCCAAGCGTATGGCGGAAAACAATATTTCGCTCGAATCCATTGTTCAACGGCGCCGCGCGCCGAAGGCGGATGCCCCCGAGCACCCGCGTCCGATGGAGCCGCAACCGGTTGTGCTCATCACCTATGAGACGACCGAATCGCAGGTCAAGGAAGCGCTCGATCTGATTACGGCGGATGGACATATTGCCGAGCGTCCGCAGATGATACGCATTGAACAACTGGCCTGAGGCGGAGCAGCATCATGGCGATAACGGGAAATGCAGAGACAGCCGGCCTTGACCGCATTCTGACCCTTGAGCTCGTGCGAGTGACCGAGCGCGCGGCCGTCGCGGCGGCGCGTTGGCGGGGGCGGGGCGACGAGATGGCGGCCGATCAGGCCGCCGTTGACGCCATGCGTCGCGAACTCAACCGCCTGCCGATCGACGGCACTGTCGTCATTGGCGAGGGCGAGCGCGACGAAGCGCCGATGCTCTACATCGGCGAGAAGGTTGGTCGCGGCTCCGGTCCGCGCGTCGATATCGCGCTCGATCCGCTTGAAGGCACCACGATCTGCGCCAAGAACCAGCCGAACTCGCTGGCGGTCATCGCCATCGCCGAGGGCGGCAGTCTGCTCTACGCGCCAGACGTGTACATGCAGAAGATCGCCATCGGTCCGGGATATGCCAAAGGCACCGTGGATCTCGACGCCTCGGTCATGGAAAACATCCAGGCGCTGGCCGCCGCCAAGGGCGTGCCGATCAACGAGATCACCGCCTGCATTCTCGACCGTCCGCGCCATGCCAAGCTGATCGAGGACGTGCGCGCCACCGGCGCGGCGCTTCGCCTGATCGGCGATGGCGACGTTGCTGGCGTCATCCACACCACCAATCCCGACGAGACCGGCATCGACATCTATCTCGGCATTGGCGGCGCGCCTGAAGGCGTGCTGGCTGCGGCGGCGCTGCGCTGCATCGGCGGCCAGATGCAGGGACGCCTGGTGACGCAGTCGGACGCTCAACGCGAACGCGCAGCCAGGATGGGCGTCAAGGACTTCGACAAGAAGTTCACGCATGACGAGATGGCCAAGGGCGACGTGCTCTTCGCGGCCACCGGCGTCACGGACGGCAATCTGCTCTCCGGTGTGCGCTTCGCCCGGAATGGCGAGATCACGACGGATACGGTCGTCATGCGTTCGTCTTCCGGCACGGTTCGCTGGATAAAGGCAACACACCGCGATCTCGATAAGTTCGACAACGAGGTCTGATCCGGTTTCCATGTCCATGACATCCAGCGACGCACGGCGCGCCTTTCTCGGCGTGGAGGGGTCCGTGACGGGGCGCCGCTGGACCGAACGGGTCGACGCAACCTCGAGTTTGGTCGCGACGGCCATGGCGCAGCGCCATGAAATCCCGGAACTGGTCGCACGTGTTCTGGCCGGTCGCGGTGTTGCCCTCGATGATGCCGCGCATTTCCTCGATCCGAGCCTTCGCCGGCTGATGCCAGATCCGTCGGTCCTGACCGACATGGACGCCGCGGCGGCCCGTATTGCCGATGCTGTTGTCGCCGGCGAACATGTTGCGATCTTCGGCGATTACGACGTGGATGGCGCTACGTCCTCGGCGTTGTTGGCGCGGTTCCTGCGCTATCAAGGTGTCGAGACGCGGATCTATATTCCCGATCGCATTTTTGAGGGCTATGGCCCCAATCCGGACGCCATCCGCACCCTCGTCGAAGAGGGCGCGGACCTGATCGTCACGGTCGATTGCGGCTCGACAAGCCATGAGGCGCTGGGCGTCGCCCGCGATCTGGGTCGGCTCGCTGTTGTGCTCGACCACCACCAGATGGGTGCGGAGCTGCCGCCGGCTCTAGCCGTGGTTAATCCAAACCGACAGGACGATCTCTCCGGTCTCGGCCATCTCGCGGCTGTGGGCGTGACGTTCCTCGCCGTTGTTGCCACCAATCGCGAACTGCGCAGGCGCGGCTGGTATGGCGAGACGCGACCCGAGCCGGATCTGATGCAATGGCTTGACCTGGTCGCGCTCGGCACGGTCTGCGATGTCGTGCCGTTGATCGGCTTGAACCGCGCCTTTGTCACCAAGGGCCTTCTGGCGGTGCGCCGCCGCGCCAATCCGGGGCTTGCCGCGCTCTCGCAGGCCGCCCGCATCGATGCGCCCGTTGCGCCCTACCATCTCGGCTTCCTGATCGGCCCTCGGATCAATGCCGGCGGGCGGATCGGCGATGCGGCTCTGGGGGCTCGGCTTCTGTCGCTCGACGATCCGGCCGAGGCCGAGCGGATCGCGATCGAACTGGACGATTTGAATAAACAGCGACAAGCCATTGAAACCTCGATGCTTGAGGAGGCTGTCGCTGAGGCTGACGCGGAGATCGGATCGGGCGAGGGGCCTGCCGTCATCGTCACGGCGAATGAGCGTTGGCACCCCGGCATCGTCGGGTTGATCGCCGCGCGGCTAAAGGAACGCTTCCGCCGGCCGGCCTTTGCCATCGCCCTGATGCCGAACGGGTTGGGCACGGGTTCGGGCCGGTCCGTTGCCGGCGTCGATCTCGGCGGGCTGGTTCGCGCGGCTGTCGAGAAGGGCTTGCTCGTCAAGGGCGGCGGTCACGCGATGGCGGCCGGCCTCACCATCGAACCGGCTAAATTCGCGGAATTCCGCGCCTTTTTGGAGGCCGGCGCTGCCGAGGCGTCGCGTCGCGCCCGCCAGGCAGACCAACTTCTGATCGATGGCGCGCTCACGGCGAGAGCCGCAAGTCCCGACTTCATCGACATGGTGGAGAAGGCCGGGCCGTTCGGATCCGGCCATGCCGAACCCGTCTTCGCGTTGCCGGCGCATATCGTCGGTTATGCCGATACGGTCGGCAACGGCCATGTGAAGGTTACACTTTCGGGCGGCGACCAGAACCTGAAGGCGATCGCCTTCCGCGCCGCCGACAACGATCTCGGCCGCCTCCTGCTTGGCTCGCGCGGCCGGCCGCTGCATGTTGCCGGCACGTTGTCGATCGATCATTGGCAGGGCCGGCGACAGTCGAGCTTCCGTATTCTCGATGCCGCGCAGCCCCAGCCACTGCGTTAACACAGGCCTCCCGCGTTAGCCTTCCGTTAGCCCCGCGGCGCCTTTCCGGTAACCGAGCGTGCGAAAGCGCAGATCCTCTGGGACGCACCGCCGCCCGGACGGCTGTTGGCGATTGCAATTCTTTCGTCGGACTGTTGAAATCGGCCTGTAGCGACCGAATGCCACCCGGTTGCTTTCTTGATGGTGCCTGACGTTACGGTATGGTGCTTTTGGTTCCAGCCAACAATGCCGATCCAGAGGCCGTAAGGCCGTGCCGGCGAGTCAGGGTCCGCAGGACCTCGCATGCGAGCTTGCCGAATCCAAAGACGACAAAATTCATGTTGCGGCGGGCTATCAACGAACGACGCGAGGCGGCTACCGGAACGGTTCGACGAATTTTCTTGCCTTGAAATTTTAGTCATAGTGAAATAACTGGAGCGCCGCCGCGAGCGGTGGAGAGAGGGCGGAATGACTATCGATCCCTTGAAGGTCGGCACGAAGATCAGGGACGCGCGCAAGCAGCGCCGCTTGACGTTGCAGCGGGTGTCCGAGGCGACCGGCCTTTCCATTGGGTTCCTCAGCCAGGTGGAGCGCGATATCACAACTCCCTCGCTGTCTTCGATGGTCACGATCGCCAAGGCTCTCGATCTTCCCGTCAGCGCCTTCCTGCACCAGCCGGACATTCCCAACGCCGTATCGCGGCGCGAGGGCAGGGTGACGTACGGGATCAATCCCGCCTGGATTTCCTACGAGCGGCTGTCGACGACGTTTCCGGGGCAAATGCTCAACGCCGTCAAGATGAACGTGCCGCCGCGCTATCTTTCCGAGACCTCGTCGCATGAGGGGGAAGAGATCGTTTATGTGCTCAGCGGATCTATTCGCTACGTGATCGACGAGACGATCTACGAATTGCACGTCGGCGATACATTGCATTTCTCGGCTCATCGTCCGCACCGGGTGCACAACGCCACGGACCATGCCGCCGAAGTTCTTACTGTCGGAACACAGCAGCTCTTTGGCGATCTGCCTCGCCATCGCAGCCCGTCTCATGCGGGCGCGGGCGATCTTCGCAAGGCGCATGACAAGGTTGCCGTGACCGACACAGCCGAGGGTGAAAAGAGGTGACACGATGACGAACTTGCGCGCAGCGCTGCTTCTGGCGGCGCTTTCGACCACCGCCCTGATGACGACGCCCGCTCTCGCGGAGACCGTGCTGCGCCTCGACGAGGTGCCGGTCGGTGAGCTCGACCCGGGCAAGGCGTCCGATTACGCCGACTCGATCCTGATGTTCAACGTCTACGACACGCTGGTCGCGCCGTCCGCCGGCAAGCCCGGCATGCAGCCGTTGCTGGCATCGAGCTGGACCGTTGATGGCAATGTCTACACCTTCACGTTGCGCGACGACGTCAAGTTCCATTCCGGCAATCCGCTGACGGCGGAGGATGTCGTCTATTCCTATGACCGTATGATCGCGCTGGGGCAGGGCTTCTCGCATCTGTTCGCCGAGAGCGTTGCCAAGGTCGAGGCCGTTGATCCGAAGACGGTCAAGTTCACGCTGAAGGGGCCGTTCTCGCCCTTCCTCGCTTCGCTCGTCCGCCTGCCGGTCGTGGATTCCAAGCTCGCCCGGTCGCACCAGGCCGAGGGCAAGTTCGGTGCGTTTGGCGATTATTCGGAAGCGTGGCTGTCGGCGAATGACGCCGGCTCCGGCGCCTATGTCGTCGTGTCTCAGAACCCGCAGTCCGAGACGGTGATGGCCAAGTTCCCGGGCTATTTCCTCGGCGCAACGCCGAAGTCGCCCGACAAGGTCCGCTTCCGCTATGGCCTGGAGGCCTCGACCGTCCGCGCGCTGCTGTCGAAGGGCGAGCATGACATCGGCTCGCAGTGGCTGCCGCCGGAAGTCGCCAAGGCGCTTGCCGCCGACGACAAGATGCAGTTGCTGACCGAGACGGGCACCAACGTATTCTACATCAAGCTGAACACCGCCAAGGCGCCGCTCGACGACGTCCATTGTCGTCGCGCCCTGACCTATGCCTTCGATTATGCGACAGCCGCCAAGATGATTGCAGTCACGGGCGATGTTTCGCTTGGCAATCCGGCCAATGGCCCGATCCCGCATGGCATGCTCGGTTCTTCGACCGATGTCCCGAACTATGCGCAGGACATGGAGAAGGCCAAGGCCGAACTGGCCCAGTGCAAGTACAAGCCGGGCGACACGCCGCTGGAAATCTCCTGGATTGCCGAAGTACCGCTGGAAGAACGCTTCGCCCTGCTGATGCAGGCCAACTTCTCGCAGCTTGGCTTCAAGCCGACCGTGAAGCGGGTTCCCTGGGCTCTGTTCACCGACATGGTGACGAAGCCGGAGACGACGCCGAATATCTCGCAGATATCCAACAGCGCGACGACGCCCGATCCGGATTCGCTGCTGTTCAACACCTACCATTCCTCCGCCAAGGGGACCTGGCAGTCGCCGGAGTATCTGGAGGACGCCGAGGTCGACAAGCTGCTGGAAGCCGGCCGCGCCGAAGTGGATCCGGCCAAGCGCCAGAAGATCTATGAGGATCTGAGCCAGCGCCTGCGCGACCTCGCGCCGACGATTTACGCCTATGATCAGGTCGCCGTGTTCCCGGCCCGCAAGACGGTGACGGTGCCGGCGCTCTCGGACGACGCGCATCGTTATGCGCTGTCGGGCTACAGCTTCTCGTTCCGCGAGATGGAGATGGCGCAGTAACGCGCCTCCTTCATCCGATCGGCTCGTGGACGCTTCCCTTCAGTCGCGCCCACGAGCCCTTTCTTTGGGGCAGGGCTTGGCGCGCTTCTTCACCTCTCCCTCACGGGAGAGGTCGACGCACGCAGTGCGGCGGGTGAGGGCTTACGGCCTCACCGGATAGTTCCCTAAACCCTCACCCGGAGCTGCGCTCCGACCTCTCCCGTGAGGCGAGAGGTGAAGAAGAGGCCCAGCGAGCGGGTAGACCATGTCGAACATCCTCAGATCCCTTCTGCACCGACTCGGCGCCGCCCTGATCGTCATGATCGGCATCTCGATGCTGATCTTCGCGATTGCCCGCGTCATGCCCGGCGACCCCGCTCGCATCGCGCTCGGCCCCAACGCCACGGCCGAACAGGTCGCGGCGCTTCGGCTGGAGCGGCACCTCGATGCCTCGCTGCCGGTGCAATATTGGGAATTCGTCAAGTCGCTGGCGACCGGCGATCTCGGCAAGTCGCTCTACACCAATCGCCCCGTCACGACCGACATCGCCCAGTTCCTGCCGGCGACGCTGGAGCTGGTGTTCGTGTCGGGTATCCTGATGGTGCTGATCGGCCTGCCGCTCGGCATCCTGTCGGCGCATTTTCGCGGCCGGTTCCCGGATCATGTCGGCCGGCTGATTTCGCTGCTCGGCGTCTGCACGCCCGCCTTCGTCTGGGGCGTCATCCTGCAGCTGGTATTCGGCTATTTCTGGGGCTGGTTTCCGATCGAAGGACGGCTGCTGGAGGGAACGCCGATCCCGCCAGGGCCGACCGGCTTCTATCTCATCGACATGGCCATGGCCGGTAACGGCGCCGGATTCCTCGACGCGCTGCATCACCTGATCCTGCCGGCGCTGGCGCTGGCCATGTCCGGCCTCGGCCAGACGGCGCGACTGACTCGCTCGAATATGAACGAGGTCTATGATCGCCCCTATGTCGAGATGGCGCGGGCCTATGGCTTTCCGGCGCGGCGGATTGCTACCCGATATGCCTTCCGTCCGGCGCTGATCCCGACGCTGACCATCCTCGGCCTCGAATTCGCGGCGATGCTCGGCAACGCCTTCCTGGTCGAAAAGGTGTTCGGCTGGCCCGGCCTGTCGCGCTACGGCGTCGAGGTGATCCTGCGCAAGGATCTCGATGCCATTGTCGGCACGGTTCTGGTCATCGCCGCCGCCTTCCTGATCGTCAACATCATCGTCGACATCCTGGTGAACGTCATCAACCCGCGCATTCGCCTCGCAGCGGGGAGGGCATAACATGTCGGAACCCGGCTCCCCGGTCCTCGCTTCGCGGACGCGCTCCAAGGCATGGGCGGCTTACACCGCAGACCCACTCTCGGTCATTGGTCTGGTCATCGTCGTCGCGATCGTGGCGCTTGCGATCTTCGCGCCCTTCGTCACGCCCTATCCCGACCATGTCGGCCCCACGGGTGATTTCGCGGCGATGAACGCGGCGCCGAGTGCCGACTTCTGGTTCGGCACCGATGTGATCGGCCGCGACCTGTTCACCCGCATCATCTACGGCTACCGGCTGTCGCTGATCATGGCGATCGTCGTGCTCGCCATCGCGACGCCGATCGGCGTCATTGTCGGGCTGGTCGCCGGCTACAAGGGTGGCTGGACCGACTATGTCCTGATGCGGATCACCGACGTGTTCCTCGCCGTGCCGCCTCTGGTGCTGGCCATGGCGATCATGGGCTTCCTCGAGCCGACGCTGATGAACGGCATGCTCGCCATCACCGCCATGTGGTGGCCGTGGTATGCGCGGCTGATCTACAACGTCACCCGCGCCGAGGCGCAGGAGGGCTATGTGCTCGCCGCCGAGACGGTTGGTGCTTCAACGGCACACATCCTGTTCCGCGAAATCCTGCCGAATTGCTGGCCTTCGATCCTGACCAAGATGACGCTCGATATCGGCTTCGTCATCCTGATGGCCTCGTCGCTTTCCTTCCTCGGCCTCGGCGTTCAGCCGCCGACCCCGGATCTCGGCTCCATGGTCGCCGATGGCGCGAAATACATGCCAGACGCGTGGTGGCTGACGATCTACCCGGCGCTGGCCATCCTGCTCATCGTGCTTGGCTTCAACCTCGTCGGCGATGGCCTGCGTGAAGCCTTTGAAGCGGAGAGCTGAAATGAACAACGCTCTCCAGAAGCCGGTCCTCACCATCCGCGACCTGCGCCTCGCCTTTGGCGACCGCCGCCATCAAACGCCTGTGCTGCACGGCATTTCGTTGCACATCCAGCCGGGTGAGAAAGTCGCGCTTGTCGGCGAATCCGGTTCCGGCAAGTCGGTGACGGCGCGCCTCGCCATGGGGCTTTTGCAGGATTCGAAGCGGACGCACGTCTCCGGCTCGATCTGGTTCGATGGCATCGACGCCGCCAAGGGCGGTCCGGAAATCGCCAGGCGGCGGGGCAACCGCGTCGCCATGATCTTCCAGGATCCAACGTCGGCGTTGAATCCGACCTTCAAGATCCGTGGCCAGTTTCGCGACGTGCTGCGTTCGGGTGATCGCTCGATCTCGAAGGACGAGGCCGACCGCCGGGCCGAGGCGGCGCTTGCCGAGGTTTCGATCCCCGATCCGAAGCGGGCGCTTGATTCCTACGCCTTCCAGCTTTCCGGCGGCATGAACCAGCGTGTCATGATCGCGATGTCGCTGGCCAACCGGCCGCAGCTTCTCATCGCAGACGAGCCCGGCACGGCGCTCGACGTCACGGTGCAGGCGCAGACGCTGAATCTGATGCACGAACTGACCGAGAAGACCGGCACGTCCGTGCTGCTGATCTCGCACAATCTCGGCGTCGTGCGTGAATTCGCCGACCGGGTCTATGTCATCTATCGGGGTCGCATCGTCGAGCATGGCACGACGGCACAACTCTTCAACGATCCGCGCCACCCCTATACGCGGGCGCTGCTCGCCGCGATCCCGAAGATCTCGGGCGGCGGCCTGCCGGACCTGCCGGAGCGCAGCCCCGAATTCGAGAACCCGCTGATCACGCATGAAGGCTGCGGCGAGCCGGCGGAGGCCTTGTCATGACCAGCGCCCCGATCCTCGAACTCGACCGCCTCGGCAAGGTTTTTGCCGCGGATGGCCATAGCGTCACCGCGCTGGACGATGTCTCGCTTTCGTTCGAGCGCGGCGAGTGCCACGCCATCGTCGGCGAGTCCGGTTCCGGCAAGACGACGATTGCCAATCTCGTGCTGGGGCTGCTCGGCGCGACGTCGGGCGCGATCCGCTTCAATGGCGCAACGCTCGGACGCAGCCGGACGCGCGACCAGAAGCGGGCGATCCAATTGGTGCAGCAGAACCCGCTCTCGGCGCTCAATCCGCGTCGCAGCGTCGGCGCCAGCATTCGCCTGCCGCTCGACGTGCATGGGCTAGGCAAGGGCTCCGAGCGCAACAGCCGCGTCGCCGCGCTGCTGCAGGAAGTCGGGCTGGAGCCGGAACACGCCAAGCGTTCGCCGCGCGGCCTTTCCGGCGGCCAGCGCCAGCGCATCGCGATTGCCCGGGCGCTTGCTTGCGAGCCTGAATTGCTGGTGCTGGACGAGCCGACCTCGGCGCTCGACGTGCTGGTGCAGGCGAGGGTGCTTGAGCTTTTGCAGCGCCTGCGCCGGGAGCGCGGCCTGACCTACCTCTTCATCACGCATGACCTTGCCGTCGTGCGCGCCATCGCCGACCGGGTGAGCGTGTTCCAGAAGGGGCGCCTCGTCGAGACCGGGCCGGTCGAAACCATCTTCTCCGATCCGAAGAGCGCCTACACGCGCGAGCTGATCGGAGCCATTCCCGTCGTGACGGAGGCCGAGGCCGCGCTACGCGCAGCCATCCGCGCAGGGACGCCAATCCCTGCCGGGGCCGAATAGGAAGGATCTATGATGAGCACTACCGCAGAGCTGAAGCAGGTCGATCCCGTATCGGATTCGAAGGCATGGGACGCGCTGATCGCGGCCCTTGGCGAAGAGAACCAGCCGACCGCGACGCTCGCCAGGGTCGAGGCGCTCTATCAGCGTGAAGTTGGCGCGATCATCTTCACGGTGATGAGCGCGGATTTCGACACCGGCATGTCGCGCCGACTCTATTCCAATCATCCGGAAGAATACCCGACCTCGGGCTACAAGCAGTCAGCCGCCGGCAAGTGGAACGATCTCGTCTTCGGCGAGAAGAAGCCCTACGTCGCCAACACTATCGAAGAGATCGCCACCGTCTTCCACGACCATGAGCTGATTGAATCGCTCGGCTGCGGCTCGTGCATCAATGTGCCGGTCGTGTTCGAAGGCAACGTGCTCGGGACGATCAACATCCTCGACAAGACCGGCGCCTATACGCCCGAAAAGGTCGAGCGCGCCATGGCGCTGCGCCCGTTCGCGGCGATCGGCATCCTCGCCGCCACCGTCACCGAACAGGCATCCGCGATCCGCGCCGGGAAGGTCTGAGATGAACGACAAGACGATCCGCGTCGCCACCGACGTCGGGGGCACCTTCACTGACCTCGTCTATTTCGAGACGGATACCGCGACCGGCCGCCAGACGGTGCGGACCGCGAAGTCCGATACGACGCCGCCGAATTTTGAGCAGGGCGTGCTGAACGTGCTCGCCAAGGCCGATGTTGACCCCGCCGACATCGCCTTCTTCGCGCACGGAACCACCGTCGTCATCAACGCGCTGACCGAGCGCAAGGGCGCCCGCACGGCGCTGATCACGACCGAGGGGTTTCGCGATGTGCTGGAGATCGCGCGCGGCAATCGGCCGGACTTCTTCAACCTGCAATATGTGAAGCCCGAACCCTTCGTGCCGCGCTATCTTTGCCGCGAAGTGCCGGGCCGTATCGCCTATACCGGCGCGGAGCGCAGCCCCCTCGACCTCTCGGGCCTGCCAGCGATCCTTGAGGACTTCCGCGCCGAGGGCGTCGAGGCGATTGCCATCTGCCTTCTGCATTCCTATGCCGATCCGCGCCATGAGGAAGCTGTGGCGGCTGAGATCCGCCGGCTCTGGCCGGAAGTCTCCGTCGTCGCCTCGCACCAGATCACCCGCGAATGGCGCGAATATGAGCGCGCCTCGACCGCCGTGCTCTCCGCCTATGTGCAGCCGGTCGCCAGCCGATATCTCGGCCGGCTCGAAGACGGTCTCGCCTCGAAGAATTTCGGTGGCCAGCTTTACGTCATGCAGTCGAACTGCGGCGTCGACTCGCTGGCGGCGACGCGCGAGATCCCGATCACCATGGTCGAGAGCGGTCCGGCGTCCGGCTTCTGGGGCGCGGCCGAGCTTGGCCGCATCCTCGACGAGCCCAACGTGCTGGCGCTCGACATCGGTGGCACAACGGCGAAGTGCTCGCTGATTGAGAACGGCCACGTCAAGATCATGACGGACTACTGGATCGAGCGTGACCGCACCTCTTCCGGTTATCCGATCATGGTGCCGGTGGTCGATCTCGTCGAGATCGGCAATGGCGGCGGCTCGATCGCCTGGGTCGACGATTTCGGCAAGCTGCATGTCGGCCCGCAATCGGCCGGTGCCAAGCCGGGGCCTGCCGCCTATGCCCGCGGCGGCACGCAGGCGACGACGACCGACGCCAATCTGGCGCTCGGCCGCATCGACAAGGACTATTTCTGCGGCGGCACCATCACCGCCGACATGAAGGCGGTCGATGGTGCGCTGAACGGGTTGGCGGAAAAGCTTGGCCTGTCGCCGATCGAGGCGGCGCGCGGCATCGTCCGCATCGCCAACAACAACATGATCAACGCGCTGAAGCTGGTGTCGCTCAATCGCGGCCACGACCCGCGCGACTTCACGCTGGTCGCCTTCGGCGGCGGCGGCGCGATGCATGCGGTGGCGCTCGCTACCGAACTCGGCATGAAGAAGGTCGTCATCCCGCGCGGCGCTTCGGTGTTCTCGGCCTGGGGCATGATGATGTCCGACCTGCGCCGCGACTTCTTCGTGTCGCGCCTGATCGAGCAGGGCGAGGGCCGCCCCGCCGCGCTGGAGGCGCTGCTGCACGAGACGAAGCTGCGCGCCGCCGCGCAGTTCGCCAAGGAGGGCGTCGCCGGCGACAAGGTGAAGCTCGTCCCCTTCATCAAGTGCCGCTACCAGAACCAGGAGCACGCGGTCGAGGTCGAGTTCGAGGGCGATGCCGTCAACGCCGCGTCGATCGACGAGATGATCGCGCAGTTCCACACGGCCTATGAGCGCGAATACACCTATCGCCTCGATGCGCCGGTCGAGATCGTCGGCCTGCATCTGGTGGCTTCCGCCGAAGTCGGCAAGCTCGAGATGATCGCGCTGCCGACGACGGGTGCTGCGCTCGACCAGGCGGTGAAGAGCCGCCGCGACGTCGACTATGCGCTCGAAGGCGTGCACGAGGCGACGATCTACGACCTTGCGAAGCTGGAGCCGGGAATGCGCTTCAGCGGCCCTGCCATCCTCGAGGATTCCGGCACGACCGTGGTGATCCATCCCGGTAACCGCGTTTCCATCGACGCCTATGGCAACACCCATATCGAACTGGGGGCCTGACCTATGACCAGTGCAGCAACAACCAGCCCGACCTACGATCCCGTCACCTTCGACATCATCCAGAATTCGCTGCAGGCGATTTCGGACGAGATGTTCGCGGCGATGCGCAAGACGGCGATGAGCGCCATCATCTATGAGGTGCTCGACATGGGCACCGGCATCTGCGCCGCCGATGGCGAGATCGCGTCCTCCGGCGCCGGCATTCCTTCCTTCATCGGCGTGCTCGACAAGGCGGCGAAGGCGATCCTGCGCAAGCACCCCGTCACCTCGATCTATCCGGGCGACGTCTTCGTGACCAATGACCCGTTCTATGGCGGCGTCACCCATCTGAACGATGTGGTGCTGGTCATGCCGGTCTTCGCAGAGGGCGAGATCGTCGCCTGGACCGCGAACATCGCGCATTGGAACGATGTCGGCGGCATGGTGCCGGGCTCGATGTCGACCGACGCCAAGGAGATCTTCCAGGAAGGCCTCCGCATTCCCGCGATCAAGATCATCGACAAGGGTGTGTCGAACCAGTCCGTCATGGACCTGATGACGGTCAATTCGCGCCTGCCCGAATTCCTGAAGGGCGACATGTGGGCGGCGATCGCCGCCGTCCGCATCGGCGAGAAGCGTATCCTCGATCTCGTCGCCAAATACGGCAAGGGAACCTTCATCGCCGCCATGAAGCACTTCATGGACTATGGCGAGCAGGTCACGTTGAAGGCTCTCAAGGAACTGCCCAAGGGCAAGTTCTCCTTCGCCGAAGAGCAGGATAGCGGCCAGATCTACAAGGTGACGGTCGAGATCACCGACGATGAATTCATCGTCGATTTGACCGCCAATCCCGACCAGACGCTGACGCCGAGCAATGCCAGCCGCGATGGCGTCATCGTCTCGTGCCAGATGGCGATCAAGGCGATCACCGATGTCAGCGCGCCGGCAAATGGCGGCTCATTCCGTCCGCTCGTCGTCAAGACCCGTCCGGGATCGATCTTCGACGCGCAGGAGCCGGCGGCGCACGGCTTCTACTACGAGGTCGAGATCCGCGTGTTCGACCTGATCCTGCGCTGCCTGGCGCAGCACCTGCCCGAAAAACTCTCCGCCGGCAGCTTTGCCTCGATCTGCGGCACCGTGCTCGGTGGTCCGCATCCCGACACCGGCCGGCACTTCACCATCGTCGAGCCGGAACTCGGCGGCTGGGGCGCCATGCCCGGCCGCGACGGCAACAACGCCATCTTCTCCGGTTTCCACGGCGAGACGTTCAACTGCCCGGCCGAGATCGCCGAGGCCCGCTATGGGCTGTTCGTCGACCAGCTGGCGCTGAACCCGGAAGAGGGCGGCGAGGGCCAGTGGCGTGGTGGCAAGGGTATCCGCATGGACTATCGTGTCCGCGCCGATGGCAACTTCCTGACCTGCGGCTACACGCGTTCGCGCATCCTGCCCTGGGGCATGGAAGGCGGTCATGTTGGCACCGGCAACCATGTCGACGTCATCAAGTCCGACGGCAGCCGCAGGCGCTATTCCTTCGCCACGGGCATCGAACTGAACAAGGGCGATGTCGTGCGCGTTGTTACTGGCAATGGCGGTGGCTACGGCGACCCGAAGAAGCGCGACCGCGCTGCCGTACTTGAAGACATCAAGAACGGCTATCTGAGCGCCGAGCGGGCCAAGACGGTCTACGGCGTCGAGGTGTGACGTCCGACGATCCGGGCACCGCGCGTGCGTTGCTGCGCGGCGCCCGGTTCGCGTAAGGTTTGGCTGTCGTGGCCGACCCACGCTCGGCCGTCATCCCTGCGAAAGCAGGGATCCATGGTGCGGCCGGGCCCGGCGTCGAGCGCCTGGCTCAGAATTCGGTTGTCGGCGCGACTCGCGACTGCCTCCGTTCCGTGGCTCAGATCCCTAGGCTTCGGCGGCAATGGATCCCTGCTTTCGCAAGGATGACAGCGAGGGTGAGGAGAGGTAGGCGCTCAATCGGCCGGGGCCTCGCGCATTGAGTCAGCTTCCCGGGGTCTTGGAGACGCCACGCTCCCAATTCGGGACCTTTGATTGCCAGCGAAACTTACTTGTCTCGAGCGGCAAGTATTTGTCGGGGAAAATTCGGTGTCTACCTGGCGTGACCTCACAGAGTCGCCGGGTAAACATCGTGTGACGATCGCGTTTGTCATCGGATCGTGAGCGCCAATTGCACTATTTTTGCCGCCGACGGGGGCCATTGGAAAGGATACCCTGACCATGACACGTCATTTGCTAAGTGCATTTGCCTCTCTGTGTATTGTCTTGGCCGTCCCAGCCATGGCCAGAGAAATCGACGTTTCGAAATTGACCTGCAAAGAGGTGGGCGCCATGGCGCCTGCCAGGATTGCTGGCGTGGCCATGTGGATGAGCGGCTACGTCCATGGCAAGGCTGGCAACACCATGGTGGATACCGAGAAGTCGCATGCCAATGCTGAGAAGATCGCTGCCTATTGCAAGAGCAACGCCGACGCTACGCTGGCGAGCGCGGTAGGGGCGGTGTTCAAATAGTGGCGCAAGGGGCGGTCTTCGGGCCGCCCTTCTTCATCTCGTTCGTTACTGGGGCGCCGATTGGGCTTCCCTGTGATGTTGCTTATACATCCCCCACTGTGATCGCTGCGAAAGCAGGTACCCATGAAGCGGCCGGACCCGGAATCGAACGCTTGGGCTCTGCTGCCTCGATCCCCGGACGCCGGTACACGCTCCGTCGTCCTCCCGTCCTTCTACGGCTGACAAGTGCATCCCTTGGGGCTATACCTCGCCGCATCGAACTGGATCGGCGGAGTTGAGAGATGAGCGGCACGACATTGTCGAGCGACGGGCTGGACGTTCGTCGCCGGCGTACCCATTTTCGCTGCTGGCATCGCGGCATGCGCGAGATGGATCTGATCCTCGGGCGTTTCGCCGATGCCCATATCGCGACCCTCACTCTGGATGAGCTCGACGTTCTCGAAGCGCTGATGGAGGAACAGGATCGCGATCTGCTGATCTGGCTGACGGGCGAAGCTCCGACGCCGGATGACGTCAAAACCGAATTCTTCCAGAAGCTTGCCGCCTTCACCGGCGCCACCCCCCGTTAGGCGCAATGGTCACATTCCCTTACATTCTCGTTCGCCCGTCTACGGTGCTTTCGGGCGTTCCCGACGGCTTTGACGGCAAGGTCGTCGCTGATATCGCAGTGCTGGCGGCGCGCGAGAACCTGCCCTACGTCCTCGTCGTCGCGCGCGACGGCAACCGCATGGCCGATCTCGAACAGGCGATGCGCTTCTTCTCGCCGGGGACCGAAGTGGTCGCGGTGCCGGCCTGGGACTGCATGCCCTATGACCGGGTGTCGCCGAACACCGCCGTCGTCGCCCGGCGCATGGCGGCTCTGTCCTACCTGGCCAATCATCAGCCGGTGAAGGGGCGGGCGCTTGTCGTCCTCACCACCGTCAATGCCGCCGTCCAGCGCCTGCCGCGCCGCGAACAGATCGCGCGCCAGAGCCTTTCCATTGCCGGCGGCAACCAGCTTTCCATGGACAAGCTGATCGGCTGGCTGGAGGACAACGGCTTCCTGCGTACCTCGACCGTGCGCGAGGCGGGCGAATACGCCGTGCGCGGCGGCATCATCGATCTGTTCGCGGCGGGTCAGGGCGAGCCGGTTCGTGTTGATTTCTTCGGCGACACGGTCGATTCCATCCGCACCTTCGACGTCGAAAGCCAGCGCACGCTGGCTCAGAAGAAGCGCCTCGATCTCGTGCCGATGAGCGAGCTTGTGCTGTCGCCCGAGGCGATTGCCCGCTTCCGGGCGCGCTATGTGGCGATGTTCGGCGCGACCGACCGCGAAGACATGCTCTATCAATCGGTCAGCGAGGGCCGTCGCTATACCGGCGTCGAGCATTGGCTGCCGCTGTTCGTTGAAGGCCTTGATACGATTTTCGACTACGTTCCCGGCGCACCGGTCGTACTCGATCATCTGGTCGAGGAAGCGATTGCCGAGCGCTTTGACGACATCAAAGACCATTACGACGCACGCAAGAGCGGCATGGGGCAGGCGCAGGGTGGCGTACCCTATCGGCCCGTTCCGCCCGACCAGCTCTATCTCACGCGTGACGAGTGGAAGAGCCGCGAGAAGCAGGCGCCGCTGCTGCGCTTGACGCCGTTTGCCGAAGCGGACGACACCATGGTCGCAGACCTCGGCGGTCGGCATGGCCGCACCTTTGCAGCGGAGCGCACCGCCGGCGACGTCAACGTCTTCGACGCCGTCATCGACCATATTTCGAACTTGCGCGAGAAGAAGCGCGTTGTCGTCGCTTCGTGGAGCGATGGCGCACGTGACCGCCTCGCCCAGGTGCTCGACGATCACGGCCTGAAGCGGGTCGAGCGGATCGAGGATTGGTCTGAGGTCGAGAAGCTTGGCAAGGGCGTTGTCGCGCTTGGCGTGCTCGGGCTCGAATCCGGTTTCGAGACGCCGGACATGGCGTTTATCGGCGAGCAGGACATTCTGGGCGACCGCCTTGTCCGTCCGCGCAAGCGCGCGAAACGTGCCTCCGACTTCCTCTCCGAAGTGACGGGCCTTTCGGACGGCGACATCGTCGTCCATGTCGATCACGGCATTGGTCGCTTCACCGGGCTGAAGACGATCACGGCGGCCGGCGCGCCGCATGATTGTCTCGAACTGGTCTATCAGGGTGGTGACCGGCTCTATCTGCCGGTCGAGAACATCGAGTTGCTGTCGCGCTATGGCTCGGAAGATGCCGAGGCCACGCTCGACAAGCTCGGCGGCGTCGCCTGGCAGGCGCGCAAGGCCAAGCTGAAGCAGCGCATCCGCGACATGGCGGGGCAGCTGATCAAGGTCGCTGCGGCACGCGCCATGCGCCATGCCGAAGTGCTGTCGCCGCCGGAAGGCATCTATGACGAGTTCGCCGCCCGCTTCCCCTATGAGGAAACGGAAGACCAGCTTTCCGCCATTGAGGCTGTCATCGCGGATCTCGGCGCCGGCACGCCGATGGATCGCCTGATCTGCGGCGACGTCGGTTTCGGCAAGACGGAGGTGGCGCTGCGCGCCGCCTTCGTCGCGGTGATGAGCGGCAAGCAGGTCGCGGTCGTCGTGCCGACGACGCTGCTGTCACGCCAGCATTTCCGCACCTTTCAGGCCCGTTTCGCCGGTTTCCCGATCCGCGTCGAACAGGCTTCGCGCCTCGTCTCGACCAAGGATCTGGCCGAGACCAAGAAGGGCCTCAAGGAAGGCCAGGTCGATATCGTCGTCGGCACCCACGCCCTGCTCGGCAAGGGCATCGAATTCCGCGACATCGGCCTCTTGATCATCGACGAGGAGCAGCACTTTGGCGTCAAGCATAAGGAGCGGCTCAAGGAGATCCGCGCCGACGTGCATGTGCTGACGCTCTCCGCGACACCGATCCCGCGCACGCTGCAACTGGCGCTGACGGGCGTTCGCGAATTGTCGCTGATCACCACACCGCCGGTTGATCGCATGGCCGTGCGCACCTTCATCTCGCCGTTTGACGCGCTCGTCGTGCGTGAGGCGCTTTTGCGCGAACGCTATCGCGGCGGCCAGAGTTTCTATGTCTGCCCGCGGCTTTCGGATCTCGCCGAGCGCAAGGAGTTTCTGGACAAGTTCGTGCCGGAGGTGAAGGTCGCCATCGCACATGGCCAGATGCCGCCGACCGAGCTGGAAGACATCATGACGGCGTTCTACGAGGGCGCCTATGACGTGCTGCTCTCGACGACGATCGTCGAATCCGGCCTTGATATTCCGACCGCCAATACGCTGATCGTTCACCGTGCCGACATGTTCGGCCTGGCGCAGCTCTATCAGTTACGTGGTCGCGTTGGCCGCTCGAAGACGCGCGCCTATGCACTGTTCACCGTGCCGGCCGAAAAGCGGCTGACCGCGATGGCGGATCGCCGTCTCAAGGTGTTGCAGTCGCTCGATACGCTGGGCGCGGGCTTCCAGTTGGCGAGCCACGATCTCGACATTCGCGGCGCCGGCAATCTGCTGGGCGAGGAACAGTCGGGTCACATCAAGGAGGTCGGCTACGAGCTCTACCAGCAGATGCTGGAAGAGGCTGTGGCGACGCTGCGCGATGGCGGCGCCGACGAGCAGGAGGCGGACGGCCGCTGGTCGCCGCAGATCACGGTCGGTACGCCGGTCATGCTGCCGGAAACCTATGTGCCGGACCTGCAGCTGCGCCTGTCGCTTTATCGCCGTCTCGGCGATCTGGAGGAGGCGGATCAGATCGACGGCTTCGCGGCCGAGTTGATCGACCGCTTCGGCCCGCTGCCGGACGAGGTCGAGCACCTGCTCAAGATCGTCTACATCAAGGCGCTCTGCCGCAAGGCGAATGTCGAGAAGGTCGATGCCGGCCCGAAGGGCATTGTCATCGCCTTCCGCAACTCGACCTTCGCCAACCCGGCCGGCCTGATCCGCTACATCGGTGAACAGGGCAGCCTGGCCAAGGTTCGGCCGGACCAGAAGATCGTGCTGATCCGCGATTGGGAGAAGCCGGAGCAGCGCCTGAAGGGCACGGCGGTGATCCTGACCCAGCTGGCGCGCATGGCCGAGGAAGGCCGCAAGAAGGCGGCGTGATCGGGCTGCACTTTCTTCACCTCTCCCTTGGGGAGGGGTGAAGAATAGTACGGAGGCATGCTCTGCCGTCATCCCTGCGAAAGCAGGGATCCACGCATCGGCGCGCACGAAGCGACCGTCCATGGCCAGGAGTCAATTCCGCGTCCGCTGCTGCTCAATCCCGCGCCTGGCTGGCGGCCGCCTCAGGCAGCGGCCGGATGGATCCCGGATCTCCGCTTCGCTGCGTCCGGGATGACGGCGAGGGTGTGGAGATGCCCCGACCCGACTTCACGCCCGGCCGGCGGCTACTTCGCCGCCGTCGGATACCAGGTCGGGTAGGTGTAGCCGCTGATCGACTGCTTTTCCGGGTGGCCGACGCGCGACCAGCGGGCAACCCACTGGGCCGGCAGGTAATAGAGCGGCACGACATAGTGCTGCGAGATCAGCACGCGATCGAACGCCCGCACCGTCTCGATGAAGTCCTCGCGCTTGGTGGCGAAGAGGATGTCCTTCAACAGAGCGTCGATCGCCGGGTTGTTGGCGCCGACATAGTTGTAGGAGCCAGGGACATTGGCGTTCGTGCTTGACCAACGGAAATTCTGCTCGTTGCCGGGCGAAAGCGACGCCGGCCACGAGGTCATGATCATGTCGAAGTCGAACTCCTGCACGCGGCGCTCATACTGGGCCGAATCGACTGTGCGGATGGTCGCCTTGATGCCGACGCGGGCCAGCGTGCGCGCATAGGCGAGGCCGACACGCTCCTGTTCGCGATCCTTGAGCAGCAGCTCGAAGGTCAATGGCTGACCGCTGGCCGTGTTGACCAGCGAATTGCCCTTGAGCTCGTAGCCTGCTGATTTCAGCAGTTCCAGTGCCGAGCGCAGCAACTTGCGGTCGCTGCCGGTGCCGTCGCTCTTGGCCGGGCGATAGGTTCCGTCGAGCACGTCGGGCTCCACCGCGTCCGGGAATTTCGCCAGCAGCGCCTTTTCCTTGTCGGAAGCCGGGATGCCGATCGACGACAGCTCGGAGCCTTCGAAATAGCTGGCGTTGCGCTGGTAGACGCCGAAGAAGAGATTCTTGTCGAGCCACTCGAAATCCAGCAGCGAGGCGAGCGACTTGCGGACGCGGACATCCTCGAAGATCGGACGCCGCGTGTTCATGGCGAAGCCGAGCATCCCCTTCGGAACGCCGGTCTCGAACTCTTCCTTTTGCACGCGGCCATCGGCGACGGCCGGGAAATTGTAACCGCTGCGCCAGGTGGCGGGATCGGCTTCCGCGTTCACGTCGTAAAGGCCCTTCTTGAAGGCCTCGAACATCGAGCTGCGGTTGCGGTAATAGTCGATCCGGATCTCATCGAAATTGTCGAAGCCGCGCTTGATCGGCAGGTCCTTGCCCCAGTAATTCGGGTCGAGCTTCAGCGTGAAGCGTTCGCCGGGCTTCACTTCGCCCATCAGATAGGGGCCGCTACCGATCATCGGCTTCAGCGTCGAGCGGTCGAAATTCTCCACGTCGGTGGCGTGTTTTGGCAGGATCGGCATCAGGCCGATCAGGAGCGGCAATTCGCGGTCGGCGCCGTCGCCAAACGTCATGTGCACGCCGTGCTCGCCGACCTTCTCGATCGTCTTCACCTTGGAATACCAGGAGCGGTAATTCGGCCGGCCCTTGTCGCGCAGGATCTCGACCGTGAAAATCACGTCCTCAGGCGTCACCGGCTTGCCGTCGGAGAATCGCGCCTTCGGATTGAGGTTGAAGGTGATCGAGCTGCGATCGTCGGGAACGTCGACGCTCTCCGCCAACAGGCCATAGAGCGTGAACGCCTCGTCGCGATTGCGCGCCAGCAGGGCTTCGAAGACGTTGTTGCCGAGCGAGACGTCCCAGATGCCGCGCGCCGTCGTCTCGGCGCCCTTCACGATGAAGGGGTTGAGGCTGTCATAGCTGCCGACGAAGGCGTAGGTGATTCTGCCGCCCTTCGGCGCATCGGGGTCGGCATAGGGCAAATGGCTGAAATCGGCCGGCAAGGCCGGGTCGCCATGCATCGCCAGGCCGTGGCGCGGCTCGGCCCCGGCCAATCCCGCCAGCGGGAATGTCGCGAAGACGGAGAGGGCGAGGGCGGCCGCCTTGGGCCAATGGGTGCCGAACGGCATGGCAAACTCCTCCCGAATCCGGGTCGGGCAACGAATCGAATAAAAAAATCGTAGCACGGCCACTGGGGCAATCTTGTGCCGGCTAGAATTCCCAACGCTGTCCGGCTATTGATGCGCCGGAGCTTCTCCGTCACCGTGTCGCCTCAATTGCTGGTCATCCAGCCCCGGCGCGTGGGCAGCCTGCTTTCGCAGGTGGACCGTCGGTCGCCGAAGCGCAGTGTTTTGAGATAAACGCAAGGACACGCTCGATGTCGCATCTTAGGAATTCTGGCCTGGTTCGGGTGCCGCATCTGGCTGCTGCCGCGCTTCTCGTGGCGCTGTCCGCACCGCTGGCCTTCGCACAGGACGCCGCTCCGGCCGAGGCGCCCGCCGCCAAGCCGGCCGCCGCCGCCGCTGCAGCGCCGCCGGCTTCGCCCTGGGTCAAGGAATGCGGTCAGGATCCGCAGTCCAAGAAGAAGCTCTGCATCACCTCGCAGGAACTTCGCGCAGAAACCAACCAGTTCATCGCTTCGCTGCAGATCCGCCAGCTTGAAGGCGAGCCCAAGATGGCGCTGACCGCCGTCGTGCTCACCGGGCAGCTGATCCAGCCGGGTCTGCGCGTTCAGGTTGACCAGAACAAGCCGGCCGAGCTGAAGTACGTCGTCTGCGAGCCGAGCGTCTGCTACGCCCAGGCCGAAATTGACACGGCCTTCGTCGCTGCGATGAAGAAGGGTGGCAAGATCACTGCGATCTCGCTCAACCCGCAGGGCAAGCCGATGGTGTTCCCGTTCTCGCTCGCCGGCTTCACCAAGGTCGTTGATGGCGCCGGTCTCGACCGCGCTGCCGGCAAGGCTCGCCGCGATGCGCTGCAGGACCAGCTGCAGAAGAACGCCGAAGAGAATCGCAAGAAGCTCATCGAGCAGCAGAACAAGGAGCGCGGCTCGGAAAATTGAGCCGCTGATCCAGCGAATTCCAAAAGGGCGCGTCCGCAAGGACGCGCCCTTTTTCATTTTGGGCGGGTTCGAGGGCGGGCAAAATTTCACCACAGCGATCGATCGGTTGATTGCGCTTCGGATAAGCGGCACCTTGCGACGATTCTAGTGTGAAAGTGATCGTCGTGAATTCCTACGAGCCATGGAGCGCCGCGCGCGCCGCCGAGATCATCGCCGCCCATACCGGTGGCGAGGGGCCGGCCCTGCCGATCCTCCATGCCATCCAGGCGGCGTTCGGCTACGTGCCGGAAGCGGTGGAGCCGATGATCGCCGAGGCGCTCAATCTTTCCCGCGCGGAAGTGCATGGCGTCGTGACCTTCTATCATGACTTCCGTCGCAAGCCGGCGGGCCGGCATGTGTTGAAGCTCTGCCGCGCCGAGGCGTGCCAGTCGATGGGCGCGAATACGCTCGTGGCGCGTGCCGAGGCAGCCCTCGGTATTGCGCTCGGCGGCACGACGGCGGACGGGCTCGTCACGCTGGAACCGACCTATTGCCTCGGGCTTTGCGCCACGGCGCCATCCGCCATGCTCGACGGCCGCGTGGTCGGCCGATTGAACGAGAGCCGGCTGGATCGGCTCGTCGCGGAGGCGCAGCGATGAGCGCCCGCATTTTCATTCCCGGCGATGCCGCAGCGCTGGCCGTCGGTGCCGATGACGTGGCTGCCACCTTCTCGGCTGCGGCACAGGCGAAGGGCGTGAGCCTCGATATTGTCCGCAATGGATCGCGCGGGCTCTACTGGCTGGAGCCGATGGTCGAGGTCGAGACGGCGCAGGGCCGCATCGCCTATGGCCCGGTCGAGGCCGAGGATGTTTCCGCGCTGCTCGATGCCATGCTGGCAGGCGAGCCACACCCGCTGTTGCTCGGGCCGACGGAGGATATTCCGTGGCTGAAGCGCCAGACGCGGCTGACCTTCGCGCGTTGCGGTATCGTCGATCCGCGCTCGCTGGACGACTACCGCGCCCATGGCGGCTATAAGGGGCTGGAGCGGGCACTGGCGCTTGGGGCCGAGGCGACGGTGGAAGAGGTCGTGCAATCCGGCCTGCGCGGGCGCGGCGGCGCGGGATTCCCGACCGGAATCAAGTGGCGCACGGTCGCCGGCACCAGCGCGGACCAGAAATACATCGTCTGCAATGCCGACGAGGGCGACAGCGGCACCTTTGCCGACCGGATGATCATCGAGGGCGACCCGTTCGTCCTGATCGAGGGCATGACGATATCAGGCATCGCCGTCGGCGCGACGCGCGGCTATCTCTATATCCGCTCCGAATATCCGCATGCCGTGGCGATGATGGAAGCAGCGATCCGCACGGCTCGCGAAGCGGGCTATCTCGGCCACGCTGTCGCCGGCTCCGCGTTCGATTTCGACATGGAAGTTCGCGTCGGCGCCGGCGCCTATGTCTGCGGCGAGGAAACGGCGCTGCTCGAAAGCCTGGAAGGGCGTCGCGGCGTCGTGCGCGCGAAACCGCCGCTGCCGGCTCACAAGGGCCTGTTCGGCAAGCCCACCGTCATTAACAACGTCATTTCGCTCGCCACCGTGCCGATCATCCTGGCCGAGGGCGCGGATGCCTATCGCGATTTCGGCATGGGTCGGTCGCGCGGCACGATGCCGATCCAGATCGCCGGCAATGTGAAGCATGGCGGTCTGTTCGAGATCGCCTTCGGCGTCACGCTGGGCGAACTGGTCGACGAGATCGGCGGCGGCACGGCATCCGGCAAGCCGGTGCGCGCCGTGCAGGTCGGCGGCCCGCTCGGGGCTTATTTCCCGCGCGCGCTGTTCGATACGCCGTTCGACTATGAGGCGTTTGCCGGCAAGGACGGCCTGATCGGCCATGGCGGCATCGTCGTCTTCGACGACACGGTCGACATGGCGAAACAGGCGCGTTTCGCGATGGAATTCTGCGCGATCGAATCCTGCGGCAAGTGCACGCCCTGCCGGATCGGCTCGACGCGCGGCGTCGAGACCGTCGACAAGATCATCCGGGGCGACGAGCGCGAAAAGAACCTCGTGGTGCTCGAAGACCTCTGCCACACGATGAAATTCGGATCGCTCTGTGCACTTGGCGGCTTTACGCCCTATCCTGTCATGAGTGCGCTTACCCATTTTCCCGAGGATTTTGGCGCGCAGGCGCCGGTCCTCGCGGCCGTTCGCTAGGAGATCGCCATGTCGCTCATCCATGAGATCGATTACGGCACGCCGCGTTCGAAGGCGGAAACGATGGTGACGCTCACCATCGACGGCGAGACGATGACGGTGCCGGAAGGCACCTCGATCATGCGCGCAGCCAAGGAGATGGGAACCGCCATCCCAAAACTCTGCGCCACCGACATGGTCGAGGCGTTCGGCTCCTGTCGGCTCTGTCTGGTCGAGATCGAGGGCAGGGCGGGAACGCCGGCCTCCTGCACCACGCCGGTGCTGCCGGGCATGGTGGTCAAGACCCAGACCGACCGGCTGAAGCGCCTGCGCAAGGGCGTGATGGAGCTCTATATCTCCGATCACCCGCTCGATTGCCTGACCTGCGCCGCGAATGGCGATTGCGAATTACAGGACATGGCCGGCGCGGTCGGCCTGCGCGATGTCCGCTATGGCCATGAGGGGCACAACCACCCCAATCCCGGCCTCGACGAATCCAACCCCTATTTCACCTACGACCCGTCAAAGTGCATCGTCTGCTCGCGCTGCGTGCGCGCCTGCGAGGAAGTGCAGGGCACCTTCGCGCTGACAATCGCCGGGCGCGGTTTTGACAGCGTCGTCTCGCCCGGCATGGAGGAGAGCTTCCTCGGCTCGGAGTGCGTCTCCTGCGGCGCCTGCGTGCAGGCCTGCCCTACCGCAACCCTGACCGAGAAGTCGGTGATCGAGATCGGCCAGCCCGAGCATTCCGTCATCACCACCTGCGCCTATTGCGGCGTCGGCTGCACCTTCAAGGCCGAGATGCGCGGCAACGAGGTCGTGCGCATGGTGCCCTGGAAGGACGGCAAGGCGAACCGGGGCCACTCCTGCGTCAAGGGACGCTTCGCCTGGGGCTATGCCAGCCACAAGGAACGCATCCTCAACCCGATGATCCGCGAAAGCATCACCGACCCGTGGCGGGAAGTGTCCTGGGAAGAGGCGATCGCCCATACGGCGTCCGAGTTCAAGCGCATCCAGGCGAAATATGGCCGGCTCTCGATCGGCGGCATCACCTCGTCGCGCTGCACCAATGAGGAAACCTTCCTCGTCCAGAAGCTGATCCGCGGCGGCTTCGGCAACAACAATGTCGATACCTGCGCCCGCGTCTGCCATTCGCCGACCGGCTATGGCTTGAGCCAGACCTATGGCACCTCGGCCGGCACGCAGGATTTTGACTCGGTCGAGCAGTCCGACGTCATCCTGCTGATCGGCGCCAACCCGACCGACGCGCACCCTGTCTTCGGCTCGCGCATGAAGAAGCGGCTGCGCGAGGGCGCGAAGCTGATCGTGCTCGATCCGCGCCGCATCGACCTCGTGCGCATGCCGCATGTCGAGGCGTCCCATCATCTGCCGCTCCGGCCAGGCACCAATGTCGCCGTGCTGACGGCGCTCGCCCATGTCGTCGTCACCGAAGGACTGGCCGACGAGCATTTCGTGCGCGAGCGCTGCGACTGGGACGAGTTCCAGGATTGGGCCGCCTTCGTCGCCGACCCGCGCCACAGCCCGGAGGCAATCTCCGAGCTTTGCGGCGTCCCGGCCGAGGACATTCGCGCCGCCGCCCGGCTCTACGCCGGCGGAGAGAATGGCGCGATCTACTATGGTCTCGGCGTCACCGAGCACAGCCAGGGCTCGACCACGGTGATGGCGATCGCCAACCTCGCCATGGCAACCGGCAATATCGGCCGCCCGGGCGTCGGCGTGAACCCGCTGCGCGGCCAGAACAACGTGCAGGGCGCCTGCGACATGGGCTCGTTCCCGCACGAGTTCTCTGGCTATCGCCATGTCTCGGGCGACGAGACACGGCAATTGTTCGAATCGCTCTGGGGCGTGCCGCTCGATAGCGAGCCGGGCCTGCGCATCCCCAACATGCTCGACGCCGCCGTCGATGGGGTGTTCAAGGGCCTCTATGTCCAGGGCGAGGATATCCTGCAGTCCGATCCCGACACGCGGCATGTCGCGGCTGGCCTCGCCGCCATGGAATGCGTCGTCGTGCAGGATTTGTTCCTGAACGAGACGGCCAACTACGCGCATGTCTTCCTGCCGGGCTCGACCTTCCTGGAGAAGGACGGCACCTTCACCAATGCCGAGCGCCGCATCCAGCGCGTGCGCAAGGTGATGCCGTCGAAATCCGGCAAGGCCGACTGGGAGATCACGCTCGATCTCGCCCACGCCATGGGCTTCGACATGAACTACGCCCATCCGTCCGAGATCATGGACGAGATCGCCCGGCTGACGCCGAGTTTCGCAGGCGTTTCCTATGCCAAGCTCGAGGCCGAGGGTTCGGTGCAGTGGCCCTGCAACGAGAAGGCGCCGCTGGGCACGCCGGTCATGCATATCGACGGCTTCGTGCGCGGCAGGGGCCGCTTCATGGTCACCGAATATGTCGCGACTGACGAGCGCACCGGCCCGCGCTTCCCGCTGCTGCTCACCACTGGCCGCATCCTGTCGCAATACAATGTCGGCGCGCAGACGCGGCGCACCGAGAACGTCGTCTGGCATGGCGAGGACCGGCTGGAGATCCATCCGCACGACGCCGAGCAGCGCGGCGTGCATGACGGCCAGTGGGTCAAGCTCGCCAGCCGATCCGGCGAGACGAGCCTGCGGGCGCTGATCACCGAGCGCGTCGCGCCGGGCGTCGTCTACACGACCTTCCACCATCCCGGCACCCAGGCGAACGTCGTCACCACCGATTTCTCCGACTGGGCCACCAATTGCCCGGAATACAAGGTGACGGCCGTGCAGGTCATGCCCTCGAACGGTCCTACGGCCTGGCAGGAGGGCTATGACGAGCAGTCGCGCAACAGCCGCCGGATCGCGCCGCTGGTCGAGGCGGCGGAGTAGGGGATGCAACCGCCCTTCCTTCGCGTGCCAAGAACGCTCTGGCGCGCCGATGGCGCGGCGGGTGGCGAGCGTGCTGTCCCCGAGGAGGTCGCGGTTGCGCTGACCTATGACGGCAGCACGCAGGCCGTGATGATGGCGACGCCGGCCGATCTCGAGGATTTTGCCATAGGCTTCAGCCTGTCGGAGGGCATCGTCGCCGACGCATCCGAGATCGAGCGTTTCGAGATCGTCGAACAGGAAATCGGCGTTGAGTTGCGTATGTGGCTCGCGGCATCGCGCGGGGAGGCGCTGGCGCAGAGGCGGCGCTACATGGCGGGGCCGACGGGCTGCGGCCTCTGCGGCATCGACAGCCTTGGCGAGGCGATGCGCATCATTCCGCCGGTTGGCGAGAGCGTGCGCTTCAGCGCATCCGAAATCCGCGCCGCGCTGGAGGCGCTGGCGCCGCTGCAGGTCCTGAACCGCGAGACCCATTCGATGCACGCCGCGGCCTTTGCCGTGCCGGGTGAGGGCGTTGTCGCGCTGCGCGAGGATGTCGGCCGCCACAACGCGCTGGACAAGCTTTGCGGCGCATTGGCCCGGGGCAGCGTCGATGCGTCGTCCGGCATGATCCTGCTGACCAGCCGCGTCTCGGTCGAGATGGTGCAGAAATCGGCCATGATCGGCGCGCCGCTGATCGTCGCCGTCTCGGCGCCGACCGCGCTGGCCGTCCGCACGGCCGAGGCGGCCGGCATCACGCTGGTTGCCATCGCGCGCGGCGACAGCTTTGAAGTTTTCACGCATCCCCACCGCATCGCCGAGAAAGCCGCCGTCCATGTCTGAGCGCTCATCCGACAAGCTCGTCCACATGGCGAACCAGATCGGCAAATTCTTCGCCAGCCAGGGTGCGGAAACGGCTCCGGCAGCGATCGCCGAACATCTGCGCAAGTTCTGGGACCCGAGAATGCGCGTCGGCATCCTCGCTCATCTGGAAGCGGGCGGCGCTGGCCTCGATCCGCTGGTGCGGGACGCTATCGAGAAGCTGCGCGAGATGATGGCGGTCCGGTGATCATCGCTGCCGGGTAGGGCGCAACGGCGTCCCCGATTGTGAACGGGGTGCGCAGAATCCTCGTCTGGTCCATGCCAAGGACACGGCGGGGCTCATGAACCACTCGAATGAAATTTATGCGGCTGCGGATCCGGTCGCTGTCTCCGGAGTTATCCCCACGCCAAACCGGCAGGAACGCTACGTTTTCCTGTCCTCATGCGCATCCTTGCCGAAAACTCTCGTTTTAGGACTTTGCAAGCCGACGCAGGCTTTGCTATAGCCTCGCTCACAGCAGCGGCGACGCTGTTCCGCGATAGCTCAGTTGGTAGAGCAGGTGACTGTTAATCACCGGGTCGTTGGTTCGAGTCCAACTCGCGGAGCCAAATTTGATCAAGGGGTTAGATGGATTGCCATCTGGCCCCTTGATTGTTTCAAAGCCTCGGCGACGAGGCTTCGGGCAGACGCCGCAAACGCTGTTCCGCGATAGCTCAGTTGGTAGAGCAGGTGACTGTTAATCACCGGGTCGTTGGTTCGAGTCCAACTCGCGGAGCCAGATTTGATCAAGGGGCTGGATGGATTGCCATCTGGCCCCTTGATTGTTTCAGGGCCCTTTTTGCCTCGTGCAGCCGTCTATCCTGACGGCACATGCATAGCGCCCAAGCCGAATCCTGATGCCGCGGCGATGCTCCGATGCGATTTGCCGGGATCCGATGCATCGCAATCAGGCTTGGTCGTCGCTGTCTGCCCAGCCCTCACCCATATTGCACCACAGCATAGCGTTTGCAGCGCACAGACTAACAAGTGACTGCCGATTCATTGTGCAGCATATCGCTACGTAATCAACAGCTTGCCCTCGTCATTCCGTTCTGCATTACGATGTTTGCGTTGACAGACTATCCGCCGGTCTGAATAGTTTACAGACTAATCCCAAGCAGGGATCGGATTTGCCAGCGGCTCGGGCGGGGAGGCTCGGTCGCGATAGTGCGATATTGTCAATATTCTGGGAGGAATTCATGCTGCGACGTACGCTTCTTTGCACCGCGCTGGCCTTTGCATCGGCCGCGGTTGCCGTCCCCGCCATGGCCCAATCGGCTTATCCCGACCGGCCTATCCAGTTGATCGTTCCCTGGGGTGCAGGCGGCGGCACCGACGCGGTGGCGCGCATCCTCGGCACCCTTTTGCAGCAGGAACTCGGCGTCCCGGTCAATGTCGTCAATCGCACGGGCGGTTCCGGCGTGGTCGGCCATAGCGCCATCGCAACCGCCAAGCCGGACGGCTACACCATCGGCGTCGTGACGATCGAGATCGACATGATGCACTGGCAGGGCTTGACGGCCCTGACCTACAAGGACTTCGACTTCCTCGCCATGGTCAATGCCGATCCGGGCGGCGTGATGGTCTCGGTCGATTCGCCGTACAAGACGCTCCCCGACCTCCTGGCCGCCATCAAGGAAAAGCCATCCGGCACCTTCAAGGCATCCGGTACCGGGCAGGGCGGCATCTGGCATCTCGGCCTCGCCGGCTGGATGTTGTCGCATGGCCTGAAGCCGGACCAGGTCACCTGGGTGCCGAGCCAGGGTGCTGCCCCCGGCATCACCGACATGGTCGCCGGCGGCGTCGATATCGTCCCGACGTCGCTCGCCGAGGGGCGCTCCATGATCGACGCCAAACGCGTCATCGCGCTCGGTTCCATGTCGCCGGAACGGCAGGAGCTCTTCCCGGATGCGCCCACGCTGAAGGAGTCGGTCCAGTCCGACTGGACGCTGGCCGTCTGGCGCACCATTGCCGCCCCGAAGGGCCTGCCGGAGGATGTCGCGACCAAGCTCGGCGTCGCGCTGGAGAAGGCCTACAACAGCCCCGAATACAAGAAATTCATGACCGAACGCGGCTTCGGCATGCGTTGGGCCGATGGCAAGGAAGCGACGCGCATCGTCTCCGAGGATGACGCGACGCTCGGCAAGATCATGAAGGAGGCCGGTTTCGCGAAGTAGCGGCCGGCCAACATCCGATCACCTGCATGCGGCGCGGCCGGGACAAGCTTCCCGGCCGTGTCGGTTCCCCGGTCTTGCACGGAGCGGCCATGATCAAACTTTCCGAACTTCATTTGGGTATCCTGGCCGCGCTCGGTGGGATCGTCCTTCTCTTTGCATCCGCGAACTTTGCCCCGCTTCCGGGCCAGGCCTATGGCGCGGGAACCATGCCGCGACTGATCGGCTGGTGCGCCATCCTGCTCGGCTGCTTCATGGTGGCGACCAGCCTCAAGCACCTGCCGGAGATGGCGAAGCCGCATCTCGCCGACTGGGTGCGCAAGCCGCGCCTGGCCTTCGCCGCGCTGGCCTGCCTGGCGGTGATCGTCTTCTACATCCTGTTCGCCGAAACGCTCGGCTTCCTGCCCACGAGCTTCCTCGGCCTTCTCGCCCTGATGCTGGTGCTGCGGACGAAATGGCCGACGGCGATCCTGGCGAGCCTGGCGACGACTTTGGCGGTCTACTACGCCTTTTCGCGCCTTCTCATGGTGCCGCTGCCGCGCACCGAATTTCTCTCGTTTCTCGGGTGACGCATGCTGATCTTTGAACAGGCTGCGGCCCTCGTCTTCGACCCCTATGTGCTCGGCGTCATTCTGGCGTCGGCCATCTTCGGCATGCTGGTCGGCGCCATTCCGGGCCTGACCGCCACCATGGCAACGGCGCTGCTGGTGCCGATGACCTTCTTCATGGATCCGGTTCCGGCCATCGCCGCGATCGTGACCGCCACCGCCATGGCGATCTTCGCGGGCGACATTCCGGCGGCGTTGCTGCGCATGCCAGGCACGCCATCGAGTGCGGCCTATGTCGATGACGCCTACAAGATGACGCAATCCGGGCGGGGTGACGAAGCCCTGGGGGCTGCGCTCGTCTTCTCGGCCATTGGCGGCCTGTTCGGCTCGATCGTGCTTATGACGCTGGCGCCGGCTCTCGCCGAAGTGGCGTTGCGCTTCAGCTCGGAAGAGTATTTCTGGCTGGTGCTGCTCGGCCTCTCCTGCGCCGTCTTCGTCACCCCGAGCTCGCCGACGCGCGGCCTGATCTCGCTGCTGTTCGGGTTGTTCGTCGCGACGATCGGCATGGAGAACCCCTCGGGCGAGCCGCGCTTTTCCTTCGGCAATCTCGAGCTGATGGCCGGTATCCAGTTCATCCCGGCGATGATCGGCCTGTTTGCCATCTCCGAGATCCTGCGCACGGTGACAGCCACGATCCCGCGTCAAAAAATTCCGCGCTCGGACGGGCATGGCATCTTCAAGACGCAGTGGAAGAATTTGAAGAAATATCCGGTCCAGACCGTGCGCGGCAACATCACGGGCACCGCGCTCGGCATCCTGCCGGGGGCGGGCGCCGACATCGCCGCCTGGATCTCCTACGCCATCTCGAAGCGCTTTTCGAAAACTCCGGAAAAGTTCGGCACCGGCCATGTCGAAGGACTGGTCGAAGCGGGCGCTTCGAACAACTCCGCCGTCAGCGGCGCCTGGATTCCGGCGCTCGTCTTCGGCATTCCCGGCGATTCGATCACGGCAATCGTCATTGGCGTGCTCTACATCAAGGGCATCAATCCCGGTCCGACCATCTTCATCAACGACCCGCAGACCGTCTACGCGATCTTCATGGTCTTCATCCTTGCCAATCTGATCATGCTGCCGTTGGGCTGGCTCGCCATTCGCGGCGCACGGCCGATGCTCTCGATTCCGCCCTCGACGCTGATGCCGATGATTCTGATCTTCTGCATTGTCGGCGCCTTTGCCATCGCCAATTCGACGGCCGGCATCGTCATGATGCTGATCTTCGGTATCATCGGCTTCTTCATGGAAGAGAACGATATCCCGATCGCGCCGGCCATTCTCGGCATGGTGCTGGGGCCGATGCTGGAGCAGAACTTCATCACTTCGATGATCAAGGCGGATGGCGATATCTTCCGCTTCTTCGAGCGGCCGATCGCCGGCGGGCTGGGCGTGTTCACGATCCTGATCTGGACACTGCCGCTGGTAATGCTGCTGCTTCGCCGGCGCAAACAGGCCCGTCTCGCAACCTGATCGCGTGGTTGCTTCGACAGAATCGAGAATGCCCCGGCGCGGTGAAAACCGTGCCGGGGCATTGTTTTTGAGCGGAGGAATTCCGTCGGCGCGGCCGGCAACCGTTGCAATCCCGCATCGTTCTTCCACATAAGAAAGCAGTTCCGACACGCCCGGCACCGAGTTGGGCGTAGCGCTTACAGCGTCAGCATGGAGAAAACAGGCCGCATGGCTTCGATCCGTTTCGGCAAGAAAGCGATCCCACTCCCCAATAGCCGGACGGCGCGTACCGCGATCGGCGGAGGCTTTCTTCTGGGCGGTGTGCTTGGTTTCTTGCCCATTCTCGGCTTCTGGATGGTGCCGGTCGGCCTGGTGGTGCTGTCGCATGACTCGCCTCGCGTCCGCCGTATCCGCCGCAAGTCCGAAGTCGCCTTGCTGCGTCGCTGGGCCAAGTTTCGCAGCAAGGGCGTCGCTGCCGCCAAATGAGGCGCAGCTTGCGCCGCAGGCGCAATCAATCTAGCGTGAATGCGCGACGGTTCCCCTGAAAGGCCTCAGGCTTTGGGGGATGAAATGGGAATTCGGTACGGAAGGACCCTTGCGGGATTCCAAATCCGAAGCTGCCCCCGCAACTGTAAGCGGCGAGCGACCTCGCGATGGCCACTGGGAAACCGGGAAGGCGTCGAGGAAGCAGCGACCCGCGAGCCAGGAGACCAGCCAGCGCCTCATACCAGCCAGCCGTCGGTGGGACGGTGAAGGAGACGCTATGACCCAGTTTTCAAAGACCGCGACCAGCGCGACCGTGATTGCAGCCGGACAGGCGCAAACGGGCGCACGCATGATTCCGGCGCTCGTCGCCGTTGCTTTCGGCATATTCCTGTTTGTCGGCACCGGCTTTGCCGCGCCGAGCATGGTCCATAACGCGACGCACGACACGCGTCACGCTCTCGGCTTGCCCTGCCACTAGGCCCCACAGGATAAGACATGTTCAAGACCATCATTCTCAGCGCCTTCGGCGCTGGACTTGTCGTTGCCGTGGCGCTTTCCGCCGTGCAGGCCGTGACGACCGAGCCGCTGCTTTTCCACGCCGAGACCTTCGAGAACGCGGAACCGGCGGTTGCAGCCGCCGCGCCGCATGAACACGCGACCGGTGAAGCGCACACCCATGACGCGGCACCGGCTGCCGCCGAAGCGGCTGCTCCGGCGCACGAGCATGACGCGGACGAGTGGGGACCGAGCGACGGTTTCGAGCGCTCCGCCTATACCTTCCTTGCCAATCTTCTGATGGGTGTCGGCGTCTCGGCCATTCTGCTCGGGCTGATGTCGATCCGTGGCGGCTCGATCAATGCGCGCACCGGCGTGCTTTGGGGCGTCGCCGGCTTCTTCGCCGCCGGCCTGCTGCCCTCGCTCGGCCTGACGCCGGAACTGCCCGGCACGCCCGCCGCTGCCCTCGAGGCGCGCCAGATCTGGTGGCTGTCGACCGTTGCCGCATCCGCTATCGGCATTGCGCTCATCGTCTTCGCCGAATCGGTGCTGCTGAAGATCGCCGGCCTCGTCATCGGTGTCCTGCCGCATGTCATCGGCGCACCGGTTCCGCCGTCGCTGGAGGCCGCCTATCCGGCTGTCATGGCGGCCGAATTCACCTCGGCTTCGCTGGTGGTGACGGCGTTGCTCTGGGCGCTTTCCGGCATCTGCGCCGGCTGGCTCTATCAGCGACTGTCGCGGTCGGCCTGAGATCGTGTCATCCCCCGCGCCGCGCACGGCGCTCATCCTCGGCGGCGCCCGCTCCGGCAAGAGCCGCTTCGCCGAGGATATCGTGGCCCGCACCGGGCTGCCCGCCACCTATCTGGCGACGGCCGAGATCCGCGATGCTGAGATGCAGGCGCGGATTTCGGCGCATCGCGACCGGCGCGGCGTCGACTGGACCACGGTCGAAGAGCCGCTCGACCTGACGGGCCGACTGGCGACTTTGACCGATCCCGGTCGCGTCCTCCTCGTCGATTGTCTGACGCTCTGGCTCTCCAACCTGATGGAAGCGGAGCGGGACGTCGCCGGCGAAGGCGATGCGCTCGCCGCCCTGCTTGCCGAGGCGACGGGGCCGGTCGTGCTGGTTTCCAACGAGGTCGGCTCCGGCATCGTGCCGATGAACGCGCTCGCCCGTCGCTTCGCCGACGAGCAGGGCCGCCTCAACCAGAAGATCGCAGCAGCGGTCCAAACCGTCTTTCTCGTGGCCGCCGGCCTGCCGGTGCGCCTGAAACCCAATCCCAATCCGGAGTTCGTCCTTTGACCGCCCGTATCCCCGCCACCATCGTCACCGGATTTCTGGGTGCCGGAAAGACCACGCTGATCCGCAACCTGATCGCCGGCGCCGAAGGTCGCCGCATCGCGCTGATCGTCAACGAATTCGGCGACATGGGCTTCGATGGCTCGCTGCTGTCGGATTGCGGCGTCGACGATTGCAAGCCGGATACGGTGATCGAACTCACCAATGGCTGCATCTGCTGCACCGTTGCGGACGATTTCCTGCCGACCATTGAGCAGCTGCTGGCGCGTGACAACCCGCCCGATCACATCGTCATCGAGACCTCCGGCCTGGCGCTGCCGCAGCCGCTGGTGCGCGCCTTCACCTGGCCGACCGTGCGCCACCGCGTCACCATCGACGGCGTCATCACCGTCGTCGACGCGGAAGCGGTGGCCGCCGGCCGCTTCGCCCATGACGAGGAGGCCGTCGTCGCCCAGCGCGCCGCCGACGAGTCGCTCGATCACGACGACCCGATTGAGGAACTGTTCGAGGACCAGCTTTCCTGCGCGGATCTGATCGTCTTTTCGAAGACCGATCTCGTCGACGCAAAGCAGCTCGAGGAAGTGGCCAAGATTGTTGCGCGCGACGCCCGCAAGGAAGCGCGCGTCGTGCATGCGACGGCATCCGGCCTGCCGGCTTCGGTGCTGCTCGGCGTCGGTGCTGCAGCGGAAAACGACGCCTTCGAGCGCAAGAGCCATCACGATCTCGAAGGCGAAGAGCACGATCACGACGATTTCGACACCTTCATCGTCGACGTCGCCGAACTCGCTTCCATCGAGGCGCTGGCGAGCCGCGTGCGAGCTGCCATGGCGGAGACGGGTGTCCTGCGGATCAAGGGCCGCGCGGCGATCACAGGCAAGGCAGCGCCCGCCATCGTCCAGGCCGTCGGCCCCCGCGTCGACACCTATTTCGCGCCCGGCGGCACCGCCGGCCGTCTTGTGGTGATCGGCGAGCGCGGCCTCGACGTCGCGGCCATCTCCGCGCATTTCAGGGCCTGAGCCATGCATCTTGTTGCCGGAGAGATGGAGCGGATCGACGATGGCGGTAGCGCCGTCGATCTCGACCAGTCGCCCGGCGACATCATCATCCTGTCGGCGGCCGATACGGAGCTCGCGGCCTTCGCCTCGGCCTTCGCGTCCCGGCCAGAGGGGCCGTCGCTGCGCCTCGCCAATCTGATGCAGCTGACGCATCCCTATTCGGTCGATCTCTATCTGGAGAAGACCGTCGCGAAGGCGAAGTTCGTCTTCATCCGGATGATGGGCGGCGTCGGCTATTGGCCCTATGGGCTGGAGGCGCTGCGGGCGCTTTCGCGCGCCGGCGGGCCGCAGATCGCCGTCGTGCCGGGCGAGGATCGCTGGGATCAGGCGCTGGAGGCGTATACAACCGTCGAGCCGGAGATAGCGCAAAAACTCTGGCGCTATTGCGCCGAGGGCGGCGCGGTCAATATCGGCCGGTCGCTCGCCTATCTCCGCCATGCAATCGGCGCGAACGAGGCGCCGGCGGAGCCGCAGGTGCTCCCCGAGGTCGGCTTCTACCGCCCGGGCGAGGGCGTGGTCGCCGAGGCCTTGCGCTCTGGCGATGCCGGACGCCCGGTGGCGCTGCTGACCTTCTATCGCTCGGTCATTCCCGGTGGCTCGACCGAGCCGGTCGATGCGCTGATCGAGGCTCTCGACCGCGAGGGGATTTCGACCGTCGCGATCTTCGCCTCCAGCCTGAAGAACGAGGCCGCCGCGGCCTTCGTCGACAAGGCCTTCGACGACTGGAAGCCGGCGATTGTCCTCAACGCAACCGCCTTCGCGATTTCGCGGCCCGGCCGGGCGCATGAACCGACCGTCCTCGACCGCGCCGGCCGTCCAGTGCTGCAGATCGTCTTCGCCGGCACCAGCCGCGAGGCATGGCTGGAATCGAGCCGGGGCCTCGGCCCGCGCGACCTGATCATGAATGTCGTGCTGCCGGAGGTCGATGGTCGCATCCTGACCCGCGCCGTCTCCTTCAAGGAGGAAGTGACCGGCAACGAACTGACCGACAGCCGCATCGTCGTCTACCGCGCGGACCGCGAGCGCATCGCCTTCGTCGCGGCGCAGGCCAAGCGTTGGATCCGGCTCGGAGAGGCTGCACCGGCGGATCGTAAGATTGCGCTCGTGCTTTCCAATTATCCCGACCGTGACGGCCGCCTCGCCAATGGCGTCGGCCTCGACACGCCGGAAAGTGCGGCGCGGATTGCTGACGCCATGAAGGCGGCCGGCTATGCGCTGGATGGTTTCCCGGAGACGGGCAGGGCGCTGATGGAGCTTCTGCTCTCCGGCCCGACCAACGCGCTGGCGAAGCGGGCAGAAAGACCCTCACCCCACCCTCTCCCGCAAGCGGGCGAGGGCTTTGCGTCCGATCATGTCACGGAGGCCGGCCCCCTTCCTTCACCTCTCCCTGAGGGAGAGGTCGGCCCGCAGGGCCGGGTGAGGGTTTACGGCTTATCCGAGGATTACACGATCGCGGTGCAGTGGGCGGGTGACGGTCTAGAGCCGTTTCCGGATCATTCCCTAAACCCTCACCCGCCGGCTTCGCCGTCGACCTCTCCCTCAGGGAGAGGTGAAGGGATTTGCCTCGCCCTCTCCGACTACCGCGACTTCCATGACGCGCTGCCGGCGCGCGTGCGGGACGGCCTCGCCGAGCGCTGGGGCGAGCCGGAGGCCGATCCGTTCTTCGCGGATGGCGCGTTCCGCCTGGCGATCCATCGCTTCGGCAATGTCGTGGTCGGCATCCAGCCGGCGCGGGGCTATGGCATCGATCCGAAATCGACCTATCACGATCCCGATCTCGTGCCGCCGCATCACTATCTCGCCTTCCATGCCTGGCTGCGGCAAAGCTTTGATGTCGACGCCATCGTGCATGTCGGCAAGCACGGCAATCTCGAATGGCTGCCCGGCAAGGCGCTGGGCCTCTCGAGTGAATGCTGGCCGGAAGTCGTGCTGGGGCCGACGCCGCTGATCTATCCCTTCATCGTCAACGATCCCGGCGAGGGCGCGCAGGCGAAGCGCCGCGCCTCGGCCGTCGTCGTCGACCATCTGATGCCGGCCTTGACGCGGGCCGAGGCGCATGGCGTCTTTGCCGAAATCGAGACGCTGATCGACGAATATCATCTGGCTCTCGGCGCCGATCCGCGCCGCCGCGATCATCTCGAACGCGAGATCCTGGATCAGGCCGTGCGCCACGGCATCGACCGCGATCTCGGCATCCTGCGCGATGGCGACCAGGGCAGCGCGCTACGCGCCATCGACGCGCATCTCTGCGAGATCAAGGAACTGCAAATCCGCGACGGGCTGCACATCTTTGGTAGCAGCCCGGTCGAAGAACATCGCCTCGATACGCTGATCGCGATTGCCCGCATCCCGCGCTCCGGCGGCAGGCCGGAAGACGGCTCGCTGCATCGGGCGATATCAGCCGATCTCGGCATCGCCGACTTCGACCCGCTCGCCTGCGACCTCGCGGCTGATTGGGATGGCGCCCGGCCTGAAGCGCTTTTGCGCGCGACCGACGCGCCCTGGCGAACGCATGGCGACACGGTCGAGCGCATCGAGATCGTGGCCAAGGCGACCGTGCGGACGTTCCTGACCAAGGACAGTTCCTTGCCGCCGCCCGGTCCCGGCACGACGGCGGTCCTTGACTGGATCGCAGAGGCGCTTGCACCGTCGCTGGACCGCTGCGGCGCGGACGAAATCGCGGCCGTGCTGACCGCGCTCGACGGTCGCTTCGTACCGCCCGGGCCCTCAGGCGCGCCGTCGCGCGGGCGGCCGGACGTACTGCCAACGGGCAAGAACTTCTACTCGGTCGATACCCGCGCGGTGCCGACCGCCGCCGCCTGGCGCATCGGCAAGGCGGCGGCCGAGGCGCTCGTGCTGCGCTACATGCAGGACGAGGGCGAGTGGCCCCGTTCGGTCGCGATTTCTGCCTGGGGCACGGCCAACATGCGTACCGGCGGCGACGACATCGCGCAGGTGCTGGCGCTGATCGGCGCCGAGCCGTGCTGGGAGACCGGCACCGGCCGCGTCACCGGCTTTCGCGTGCTGACGCTCTCGGAACTGAAGCGGCCGCGCGTCGACGTCACGCTGCGCATCTCGGGCATGTTCCGCGATGCGTTTCCCGAGCAGATCGACCTGATCGATTCCGCCATCCGCGCCATTGCCGCGCGCGAGGAGCCGGCCGACGCCAATCCGATCGCGGCGGCGCATGGAGCAGGGCAGGATCTCGCCCGCATCTTCGGCGCCAAGCCGGGCGCCTATGGCGCCGGCCTGCAGGCGATGATCGACGAAAAGATCTGGGACAGCCGTGCCGATCTCGGCGAGGCGTTCCTGGCCTGGTCGAGCTTTGCCTATGGCGGTGGCGCCGAGGGCGAAGCGGCCGGCGACCGGCTGCGCGCGCGGCTGGCCGGGACGGATGCCGTCCTGCACAACCAGGATAATCGCGAGCACGATATCCTCGACAGCGACGACTATTACCAGTTCCAGGGCGGTCTCTCGGCCTCGATCGAAACGCTGAAGGGAGCCGCGCCCCGGCTCTATCACGGCGATCATTCGCGGCCCGAAAATCCGGTCGTGCGTCCCTTGGCCGAAGAGATCGGCCGTGTCGTGCGCGGGCGGGCGATCAATCCGAAGTGGATCGCCGGCTGCATGCGCCACGGCTACAAGGGCGCCTTTGAGATGGCGGCGACGCTGGATTACCTCTTCGCCTTCGCTGCCACGACCCACGCCGTTGGCGATCATCATTTCGATGCGCTGTACGACGCCTATATCGCCGATGAGGCGGTTCGCGACTTCATCGCCGACGCCAATGAACCCGCACTTACCGAGATGGCCGATCGCTTTCTCGAAGCCATGGATCGCGGCCTCTGGTCGCCCCGCGCCAACAGCGCGTATGAACGGCTGGCAGCGCTCGCTTCCAGTCGTCCCGCACGAAAGGAAATCGCATGACCGTAGAAATGACCGAAGATGAACTGAATGCGCGGCATGCCGAGAAGATGCGCAAGAAGAAGGTCGTCCGCGACAAGATCCTCGCCTCGAAGAATGTCGAGAAGGGGCTTCTGATCGTCCACACTGGCAAGGGCAAGGGCAAGTCGACGGCCGCCTTCGGCATGGCGTTCCGCTCGCTAGGCCATGGTCTGCCGGTCGCCGTCGTGCAGTTTGTGAAGGGCGCGATGGATACGGGCGAGCGCATGGCGCTGGAGCGTTTCGGCGATCTCGTCTCGATCAACCGTCTCGGCGAGGGCTTCACCTGGGAGACGCAGGACCGCCAGCGCGACATCGCCGCCGCCCAGCATGCCTGGGAAACGGCGAAGGAACTGATCAGGAGCGGCGAATATCACCTCGTCGTGCTCGATGAGCTCAACATCGTGCTGCGCTACGATTACCTGCCGCTTGCCGAGGTCATCGCCTTCCTCACCGACGAGAAGCCGGCCGACGTGCATGTCGTCATCACCGGCCGCAACGCGCCGGACGCGCTGATCGAGATCGCAGATCTGGTCACCGAGATGGAACTGATCAAGCATCCGTTCCGCTCCGGCGTGAAGGCGCAGAAGGGCATCGAGTTTTGAGAAAGCCCGGCGACCTCCCTGTGAGGCCCGTTCGGCATTGCACCGATCACGCTCACCCATCATCCTGAGGTGCTTCGCGTGGCGAAGCCTCGAAGGAGGGGCCAGCAGGACATACCGGCGTGCGGACAAGGTCCGGCGAATCTGCCCCTGATCCGGTCCGGCGTTCCCTCGACCCTCCTTCGAGGCCCGGCCTTGCCGGGCACCTCAGGATGATGGTCGAGTCATGCAAAAAACTCCCTCAGGGAGAGGGGAAGAAATGACCGCCGCGATCATGTTCCAGGGCACCGGCTCGAATGTCGGCAAGTCGGTGCTCGTTGCCGGGCTGGCGCGGCTCTATGCGCGAAAAGGTATTCGTGTCGCGCCGTTCAAGCCGCAGAACATGTCGAACAATGCCGCTGTCACGGTGGATGGCGGCGAGATCGGCCGGGCGCAGGCTTTGCAGGCGCGGGCCGCCGGCCTCGAGCCGACCGTTCACATGAACCCGGTTCTGCTGAAGCCCGAAAGCGACACCGGCTCGCAGATCATCCTGCAGGGCCGGCGCTTCGGCACCATGCGGGCGCGCGAATACGGGAAGCGCAAGGCAGAACTGCTGCCCAGCATCCTCGAAAGCTTCGAACTCCTGAAGCAGAGCGCCGACCTGATCCTGGTCGAAGGCGCCGGCAGTCCTGCCGAAATCAATCTGCGTTCCGGCGATATCGCCAATATGGGTTTTGCCGAAGCCGCCGACCTGCCGGTGATCCTGATCGGCGACATCGATCGCGGCGGCGTCATCGCCAGCCTTGTCGGCACGCGCGCCGTGCTGCCGCAGGCCGACCGCGACCGGATCAAGGCGTTCCTCGTCAACAAGATGCGCGGCGACGCGAGGCTGTTCGATGATGGCGTCGCCGCCATCCGCGCCGCCACCGGCTGGCCGTCGCTCGGCGTCGTGCCATGGTTCGCCGAGGCGCACCGCCTGCCGGCGGAGGATATTCTCGATCTCTCCGGTGGCACCGTCCGGCCCGATACGCTCACCATCGCCGTGCCGGTGCTGCCGCGCATCGCCAATTTCGACGATCTCGACCCGCTGACGCTGGAACCAGGCGTGTCGGTCGTGCTGGTGCGGGCGGGCGAACCGATTCCGGTCTGCGATCTCGTCCTGATTCCCGGCTCGAAATCGACCATCGCCGACATGGCGTTCCTGCGCGCGCAGGGCTGGGACATCGATATTCTGGCGCATCGGCGGCGCGGCGGTCGCGTCATCGGCCTCTGTGGCGGCTACCAGATGCTGGGACGGGTGATTTCCGATCCCGACGGCCTCGAAGGACCGCCGCAGAGCATGCCGGGGCTTGGTCTGCTCGATGTCGAGACGATACTGGTCAGCGACAAGACAACGGCGCCGTTTTCCGGCCGCGATGCGCAATCGGGGCTCGCCGTCTCAGGCTACGAGATCCATCTCGGCCGCACCGACGGGCCGGATGCGGCGCGGCCGTGGCTGGAGCGTCGCGGCGTCGGCGAGGGGGCGGTCTCGGCCGATGGGCGGGTGCGCGGCAGCTATGTGCACGGGTTGTTCGGCGACGACGCTTTCCGACGCACATTTTTGATGAGCATCGGCGCGGAAGTGTCTGACCTCGCTTATGAAATCGAGGTCGATCGCACGCTGGATCGGCTCGCGGATCATCTGGAGGAACACGTCGATACCGACGCGATCCTCAAGTATGCAGATAGAGCCACACGATAAGCGTCAGGATCGCGCTGCCCGCCGTGGCGACCCGCAGGATCTTCAACGCCCGGCCGATATCGCCCGGTCCCGCCTCGTGCCGGCCGCCATCATTCAGGAACGGATCCTCGACCACCCGTTCGCCATAGCGGCGCGGCCCGGCGAGCGCGATGCCGAGCGCGCCGGCCATCGCGGCCTCCGGCCAGCCGGCATTGGGCGACCGATGCTTGCGCGCATCGTCGAGCATGGTGACGAAGGACTGCTTGATCGTGCCACCGACGAAGGGCGCTGCCATGGCGATGAGAAAGCCGGCGAGGCGGCTCGCGGGCAGGTTGACGAGATCATCCAGCCGCGCCGCCGCCCAGCCAAAGGCCTCGTGGCGTGTCGAGCGGTGGCCGATCATCGAATCCGCCGTGTTGATCATCTTGTAGGCGAAGAGGCCGGGCAGGCCGAAGACCGCGAACCAGAAAGCCGGGGCGACGACGCCATCGGAAAAGTTCTCGGCGGTCGATTCGATCGCGGCGCGGGTGACGCCCGCCTTGTCGAGGCTGTCGGGGTCGCGGCCGACGATCATCGAAACCGCCTTTCGCGCCTCGTCGAGACCGCCGGAATGAAACGCGTTCAGCACACGCAGGACGTGGTCGTACAGGCTGCGGCTCGCCAGCAATACCGAAGCGATGACCGGGATCAGCACGAAGCCATAGGGCAGCAGGGTGACGAGCCGCTCGATCAGCACGCCGGCAAACCAGGCGATGGCAACGAGCACGATCACGACGGCCATGCCGGCGGTGCGGCGGAGGCCCGGAGAGGCGGTCTCGCGGTTGAACGTGCGGTCGCAGATCCCGATCAACGCGCCGAACCAGGTTACCGGATGCGGCAGGCGACGCCAGATCCAGTCAGGGTCGCCGATGAGCGCGTCGAGGGCGATGGCGGCGATCAGCATCAGCAGGCGGATATCGAAGGGAAATTCGGTCATGCGTTTATGAGCCGCCCAGCCTGGCGCGCTCGGCCGACAGCATGTCTATGGCCTCGGGCAGCGAGGGCCCGGCGCAGATGGTCAAGCGGCCGGGTAGGGTGATGCGGCGCTCGGGCGGGTAGAGTTCGCGCAGGGCCGGATGTGCCAGCAGGGCGCTGCCCTGATCGGCGGCGACCACATGCGGGTCGGCGACGACGAGCAGGTCGGGTTTCTCGGTGACGATCCGTTCGAGTGGCACGAAGCCGCCCGTCTTGCCGGCAAGCTGGCCGCCCATGTCGGCAAAGCCGGCGAGGCGCAGCAATTCGCCCGTTAGCGTGTTCTGGCCCGTGACGTAGCCTCGGCGTTGATAGACGGCGACGGTCGGTTCATGCGCGCCGACCGGTACGGCGGCGGCCGCCTTGGTTCGCGCCGCCTCGATGCGGGCGATGAGATCGTCGCCTCGTTCGGGATGGCCGAGCAGCGTGGCTACATCGCGGATCTGCTTAATCGAATCATCGATCGACTTCACCGTATCGAGTTCGACCACCTTGAAGCCGAGCCGCTTCAGCATCGAGCGGGTTTCGCGCTTGGTGAAACGGCCGGCAAGCACGAGGTCCGGCTTGTGCCGGATCACGGTTTCGGCCGGCCCCGCGTCATGGCGAAACGCCTTTGCCTGCTCGGCGAGATAGGAATAGCCGGGATCGGTCGCATAGATCGACAGGGCGGCGATCTGTGCCGGATCGGCCAAGGCCAGCAGCAGTTGGTCGGCGCAGGCATTGATCGAGACGATCCGCTGAGGGGCGGCGATAGCCGGCGTTGCCAGCGCGGGGAGTGCCCATGCTGCAACAATCAGACCGAACCTGTTGACCCACGCGCGCATGACGTGCGCTCCCGCTTGCAGTGACCAGGGTCCTCGTCTACCGCTTCTGAAGCGGGTGGCAAAGCCATCCGTGGGGTCCGGTACACAAAGGTGACGGGCGCGACGACCAGATCGATCCAAACCGAGGTCTGCCTATGTGTTTCTTTGAACGGCGCCGGGGGCGCGCCGCTCTTTCCCTTTTCGCGTCTCTTCCTCTCCTGCTGGCGGTGAATGCCGCGCACGCGGACGAACTCGAAGAGATTGTCGTCACCGCCTATCGCGGGCCGACCGACATTTCCAAATCGGGCAGTGCCATCACCGTCATTGATGGCGATCAACTGGATCATGCCGGCGCGGCGACGCTGGTCGACCTGTTCCGCAAGGTGCCGGGTGTGACAGTGACGCAGACTGGCGGCCCCGGCGGCACGACGGAAGTCGGCATTCGCGGCGCCGATGCCGGCCAGACCGTCGTGATGATTGATGGCGTGCGCGTCAACGATCCGGCTACGACGCGCGGCATTTTTGACTTTTCCGTCTTCTCGCCGACCGATATCGAGCGGATCGAGATCCTTCGCGGTCCGCAGAGCGCGCTCTACGGCTCCGACGCGATGGGCGGCGTGATCAACATCATCACCAAGAAGCGCACCGGCAAGATGACGGCCCGGCTCTCGGCCGAAGGTGGCAATTACGGTACGGCGGCTACCAACGGCGCGGTCGGCGGCAGCGTCGGGCCAGTCAGCCTTTCGGTCAGCGGCACCGCCTTCACCACGGACGGCTTTTCCCGCGTCGGCAACCGCGACTATGGCGAGGCGGACGGCACGCAGAAGCTCGCCGGTACGGCGCGCGCCAGCTACAATTCCGGCGAAGGGCAGGGCGTCGATTTTGGTGTCACGGCCTATCATCAGGATTCGGAAGTCGACAGCGGTTCGAAGGCCGCGAACGACCTGCCGGGTTATGACCGCAAGCGTGATGTCGTCTCCGGTTTCGGACGCTTCAACTTTGACGGTTTTGACGGGCGCCTGAACAACCAGTTCAACTTCTTTGCCGCCGACACATCGAGCGCCTATGTCGAGCCGAAACGCCGGACCAATTCCGACGGCACGAATTTCGGCGCCGAATACCAGGGCACGCTCGATCTGCAGGCTGCCGGGACTTTGATCTGGGGCGCGCGGGCGGAGCAGGAAGCCGCCGTCCAGCACACGCTCAAGACCGCGTCCGACGTTACCAATTTCGACGAGGATCGGACGCTTCTGGCGCTGTTCGCCATGCAGCAGTTCACGCTGTTCGACCGCCTCAATCTTTCGGTCGGCGGGCGCTATGACGAGGAAGTCGACGGCGAGGGCTTCCTGACGGGCCGCGCCACGGCCGCCTACAACTTCGACACGGGTACCAAGCTGCGCGGCAGCTTCGGCAATGCCGCCAAGCGCCCGACCATGTTCCAGCTCTACGAGGCCACCTACGGCAATCCGGACCTCGCGGACGAGGAAAGCTATGGCGGCGACATCGGCATCGACCAGGATCTTTGGGATGGCCGTCTGACCTTCTCGGCCAGCGGCTTCTGGAACCGCTACACCAACCTGATCCAGTTCGCGGATTCGAGCTACTACAACATCTCGAGCGCCGAGATGAGCGGTCTTGAGCTTTCCGCCGACGCTGTCTTGATCCCTTCGATCCTGAAGGCGACGGGCTCCTACACCTACCTGAAGGCCATCAACCTCGAAACCGACCGGCAACTCGCGCGGCGTCCGGAAAACAGCGGCTCCATCGGCCTCACCTTCACCGGCATTGAAGATTTCGAAATCGGCGTCAGCGCGACTTTCGTCGGCGACCGCTTCAACAGCGACTCGACCTCGATTGTCATGGCCAGCTACACCAAGCTCGACCTCAATGCGAGCTACGGGCTGAATCCGAATACCAGCCTCTATGCCCGCGTCGAAAACCTGACCGACGTGACCTACCAGGACGCAGACGGCTACAACAATGCCGGCCTGTCGGCCTATGCCGGATTGACATGGAAGCACTGACAACCAGGGCGATCGAGCTGAAGGGGCGGGGAGCGCGACAACGCCTTCTCGTTCCTGGGCTCGCCGTGCTTGTCTGTGTGCTGTTCCTGCTGTCACTCGGTGTCGGCCCCGTTTTCCTGCCGTTCCACGCGGTGGTTGACGGCCTGCTCGGCACCGGTGACGAGGCGGCCCGGTTGATCGTCCGCGAAATCCGCCTGCCGCGCGCCATCCTGTCGGTGGCGATCGGCTTTTCGCTTGGTCTGGCCGGCGCTTCGCTGCAAGGTCTCTTGCGCAATCCGCTGGCGTCACCGTCACTGTTCGGCGCGCCGTCAGCGGCGGCGTTTGGCGCCGTGCTCGTCATCGCCTTTGGCGTCTTCGACGCGCTCTCCTTCTTCCTGCCAATGGCGGCTATGCTCGGTGCCTTGCTCTCGGTCGGCCTGTTGCTGCTGATCGCCGGCCCGCGCGCCAGCCTTCTGGTGATCATTCTGGCTGGCCTCGCCATTTCCAGCCTGGCGGGCGCGGCCACCTCGCTTGCCCTCAATCTCGCGCCAAATCCGTTCGCAGCGCTGGAGATCGCCTTCTGGCTGCTCGGTTCGCTGGAAGATCGGAGCATGCAGCATGTCTGGATCGCGCTGCCCTTCATCATTGCCGGCTCGCTCCTCCTGTTCGTCGACGGCGCTGCGTTCCGGGCGCTGACGCTCGGCGAGGATGCGGCGGCCAGCCTCGGCATAAGGCTGAACCGGGTCCGGCTGCGCGTCGTGCTGGGCGTCGCGCTGGCGGTCGGCGGCGGTGTCGCGGTCGCGGGCACGATCGGCTTTGTCGGTCTTGTCGCACCGCATCTGGTGAGGCCCATGGTGCGAAACGACCCGGCGCGGTTGATGTGGCCAGCAGCGCTTGCGGGCGCGGCGCTGCTGACGGCGGCCGATGTTCTGGTCCGCACCATCCCGGCGCAGAACGAAATCAAGGTCGGCGTGGTCACGGCGCTGATCGGTGCGCCACTGTTTATCGTGCTCGTCTTCCGCCATCGCCGTTCGCTGACCGGGGAGGTGTCGTGATGACGGCTCTCCTGCGCGCAGAAGCTGTGGGCGCGACGCTCGGCCGGCGCAAGATTTTGAGCGACGTCGATCTCGGCGTGTCCGCCGGCGAACTGGTTGTGATCATCGGCGCCAATGGGGCGGGCAAGACGACGCTCGTGCGTCGGATGGCCGGGCTGCTCGACGGTGAAGGGACGGTTTTTCTCGGCGATCAGAAGGCTGAGGCTCTTTCGCCTCGGCTACGGGCGCGAAAAATCGGCTACCTGCCGCAGGGCCATGTCTTCCATTGGCCGCTCTCTGTCGCCGACGTCGTGGCGCTGGGTCGCATCCCGCATGGTGCTGGAGCGGCGGATCTCGGAATGGGGGACCGCGCAGCCGTGCTCGCGGCTTTGGATTCAACCGGGACAATGGCTTTCGCCGACCGCTCGGTGACGACGCTTTCGGGCGGCGAGCGCGCCCGTGTGGCGCTGGCGCGCGTGCTGGCCGGAGAACCGAAAATCATCCTCGCCGATGAACCGGTGGCGGCGCTCGATGCGCGCTATCAGTTCGTCGTGCTCGACCTGCTGCGGGCGCGGGCCGATGCCGGTTGCGCGGTTGTCGCCGTGTTGCACGACCTGTCTCTGGCCGCGCGCTATGCCGACAGGCTGGTGTTGATGAAGGATGGAAGGATCGTCGCGGAGGGCCCCCCGGAGGCGGTCCTAACGCATGAAAACCTGGCCGCGACCTTCGGCATCCGCGCCACCATTGAAACGATCGAGGGCCGGTTGATCGTGACGCCACAGGCCGCGCTCTAGATAAATTTCAAATGATTGTCTGCATTTGGCGGAAAGAGTGGATCCAAAAGCTGTCGAGCCCGTTGAGGGGCGTGACTTTTTGCATCCCCTCGCATTCGGTATCTGAGCCAGCATGAATAGAAATTCGCTCTATCTCCTCGTCGGAGCCCTGATCGTTGTTGTCATCGGCCTCGGCGCTTACGTCTACAATGAGCAGACCAAGCCGAAGGGCGTCGAAATCAAGCTCGACCAGTCCGGTATATCCGTCCAGGAAAATTGATGTTTTGGGGCGGGCGCGTCCCGCCCCGTCGATTCATGTCGGGTGAAGCCCGGTCGGGTCGCGGTTCTTTACGCGATCCGCGCCAGCGCTTTCGCCAGCCGCTCGAAGCCGTCGTCCGGCGGCAAGCCGATCCGGATGCGGTCTGGCTGGTCAGCGAAGATTCGGGTCCAGATACCGTCGCGTACCAAGGACTCATGTACCGCGATGGATCGCGGCGAGCGGATAAGCACGAAAAGGTCCGTTTCTCCCACGATTTCCAACCCTGCCTTTGTCAGTAGAGCTTCAAGCAGGACGCGCGCTGTCAGCAGCCGCTTGCGGGCGGCGATTTGCCAGGCTGAATCCGCCAGCGCCTGTCGGCCGATTGTTATCGCCGGGCCGGAGACCGGCCAGTCGCCGACGAGGTCGCGCATCCGTCCGACGAGGTCATCCGGGCCGATGACAAACCCCAGGCGCAGTCCCGCCAGCCCATAGAACTTGCCGAACGAGCGCAGCACGACCATTCGTTCGCCAGCGCTATGCGGCAAGACGGTGAGGGCAGGGGCGATATCTCCGAACGCCTCGTCTACGACAAGCAATCCACCGCGTGCGGCAACGGTTCGCGCCGTTGCAATCAGCTCTTCCGGCTGGATGCTGCGGCCATCGGGGTTGTTTGGATTGACGAGAACGACGATGGGCGCTGTCCGGACGCCCTCTTCCAGCGTCGCGACGGGCCAGACCATTCGTCCCGCCGCGCGCCAGGCTTCGGCATGGCCCGAATAGGTCGGCGACAGGATTGCGACATCACCGGTGGGCGCCAGCAGCGGCAGCAGGCGCAGCGCGAAGTCCGAACCCGGCACGGCAGCGACGGTGCTTTGGGCCGGGACCCCATAGGCAGTTCGAGCCGTGCCAATCAGTGCCGCGAGTGCCGCCGGATCGGGAAGGCGATGGAAATCGGCCTGGGAGATCGCCGACAGCGGATAGGGATGCGGATTGATGCCGGTCGAGAGATCCAGCCAGTCCTTGAGTGGCACGCCATAGCGTTCCGCCACGTCTGTCAGCGCGCCGCCATGGCGCGGAGCAAGGGAGTGTCTGGGCGAAAGATCCGGCATGGGCGACTTATCGCCTCGGTCGGGCAATCTTGCAATCGGCGGACGCAAGAACGATTGCCGACGTGCTCAGCCTGCATCAAGCCTGGCGTGGGCCGGCTAGCCGGGCCTATATCGATCGGCATATTGACCCAAGTCGCTGTAAATCGTTGTCTTTTGCCATGAAAAATGCGCAGAAATCCATGATCGAGCCACTGGTCGAGCACCTTCCCGAAGGGCCGACCAACCGCAGCTTCGGTTACACGGTCGGGAGCATCTTGATCGGGCTAATGCTGCTGCGGTGGGTTCTCTCCGGCTACTTCACGCCGATTTCGGCGGGCTTGACCGCCGTGGGCGCTGTGCTGGTGCTGCTGGCGCTTGTCGCGCCGAAAGCGCTCACCGTTCCAAACCGGCTCTGGATGAAGCTCGGTCTGCTGCTCTTCATGATCGTGAACCCGGTCGTCATGTTCCTGATCTACACCACGACCTTCGTGCCGATGGGGTTTGTCATGCGGTGGCGCGGGCACGACCCGCTGGCCGCTTCCTTCGACCGCAAGACTTCGACCTACTGGATCGATTGTGCCCCGAGCGCCGATCCCTCCGCCATGCGCAATCAGTTCTGACGTTTTCGAACCGGCGGATTCTCCGCCCACCAGCTATGGGAGATCGGAAATGGAAATGGCACGTGAAGTCTGGTCCTATATGGGGACCCGCAAGAAGTTCTGGCTTCTTCCGATCTTCGTGATGGTCGGAGTCTTTGGCACGCTCATCGTCCTTACCCAGGGGACGGCTGTGGCACCCTTCATTTACACGCTTTTCTGAGCGTGGCCGCATCATGCGCATCCTGGGCATTTCCGCCTTTTATCACGATAGCGCTGCGGCGCTTGTGGAGGACGGCCGCATCGTGGCCGCCGCGCAGGAGGAGCGGTTCACGCGCAAGAAGCATGATGCGGCGTTTCCCGCCAAGGCGGTCGCCTATTGCCTGGCCGAGGCGGGCTGTGGGATGGCAGACATCGACCATGTCGTGTTCTACGAGAAGCCCTTCGTAAAGTTCGAAAGACTACTCGAGACCTACCTGGCGACCAGCCCGCGCGGCTTTCGTTCCTTCCGGACGGCAATGCCGGTCTGGATTAAGGAGAAGCTCTTCCAGAAGAGCATGCTGCGCAAGCAACTCGGCAAAATCGGCGGCACCAAGTCCTGGTCGGGCTCGCTGTTGTTCACGGAGCATCATCTGGCCCATGCGGCCAGCGCCTATTTCCCGTCGCCGTTTCCAAGCGCTGCGGTTCTCACCATGGACGGAGTGGGGGAATGGTGCACCACGTCGCTGGGGCACGGCCGGGGCAACACGCTCAAGATGCTGAAGGAGATCCATTTTCCTCATTCGCTTGGTCTCCTCTATTCGGCCTTTACCTACTACACCGGCTTCAAGGTCAATTCGGGCGAGTACAAGCTGATGGGCCTCGCGCCCTATGGCCAACCGCGTTTCGTCCAGACCATCATGGACAATCTCATTGACCTGAAAGAGGACGGATCCTTCCGGCTCGATCAGCGCTATTTCGACTATTGCACCGGGCTCACCATGACCTCGGCGGCGTTTCACCAGCTGTTCGGCGGCCCGCCGCGCAGTCCGGAATCGCCACTGACGCAGCGCGAGATGGATCTCGCCGCTTCCATCCAGGTGGTGACGGAGGAGATCGTGTCGCGGCTCGCCCGCTTCGCGCGGCAGGAGACCGGCGAAACTCGCCTCTGTCTCGCCGGTGGCGTAGCGCTGAACTGTGTCGCCAACGGCAAGTTGCTCAAGCAGGGCCTGTTCAAGGACATCTGGATACAGCCCGCGGCGGGTGACTCGGGTGGTGCGCTCGGCGCGGCGCTCGCCGTCTGGTACGAATATCTGGGCAATGCGCGCAGCGTGAATGGCGACGATGCGATGGCTGGCGCCTACCTCGGCCCAGCCTACGGCCAGAACGAGATCGAAGGCCGCCTCGCCGCGATGGGGGCTGTCTACAGCGTCGTCGGCGACGACGACCTGATCGCAAGCACCGTGGACTCGCTCATCGAGGAAAAGGCCGTCGGTTGGATGCAGGGGCGGATGGAGTTCGGGCCGCGTGCGCTCGGCGGGCGTTCGATCCTCGGCGATCCGCGCTCGCCCACCATGCAGAAGACCTTGAACCTCAAAGTGAAATACCGTGAAAGCTTCCGTCCTTTCGCCCCCTCCGTGCGACGCGAGGACGTTGCGGAGTGGTTCGACATCGACGCCGACAGCCCGTACATGCTGCTCGTTGGCGACGTCCTTGATTCACAGCGCCTCCGGCCAAACCGCGAAGACACCGACCTCTTCGGCCTTGATAGGCTCAATGTGGCGCGCTCAAAGATCCCGGCTGTCACTCATGTCGACTATTCGGCTCGTGTCCAGACGGTCCATCGCGACACCAATCCGCGCTATTGGGATTTGCTGAGCGCCTTCAAGAACCGGACCGGCTGCCCAGTTCTGGTCAATACGAGCTTCAACGTGCGCGGCGAGCCGATAGTCTGCACGCCCGAGGATGCATATCGCTGCTTCATGGGCACCGAGATCGAGCGCCTGGTGGTCGGCAATTGCGTGCTCCGGAAGGAAGAGCAGCCGGAAGCGCTCCGACACGACTACAAGGAGCGCTTCGAGCTCGACTAGCCTTACGCCTGGCCGCTAGGGCCTTTGATCTTCGGTCCGCGGCGGCCCCAGCGCGCGGACAGCGCGGATGAAGGTGCCGCTTCGGATCCAGCCGTCCTCGACAATCCTTCCCTCGCGATCGATCTGTTCCAGCGATGGATCGATTTCGTGGAGAGCGTAGGGGGTCGGCTCGAAGACCCAGTCCCAGCCTTCGAATACGTTGGGCCGTTCTCCGGCCGCGATGCGGTCCACCAAAGCGAGCGTGGCATCGATGCCGAACGCGCCGGAAAGGCCGTAGCCGCGATGGAGATCCTTGGCCTCGTAGGAGAGATGGTCGTCGCGGTCCACATAGAGCGGGCGGTTCGTTCCCAATTCATAGAAGCGCGCCCAGTCGCCTGACGGGCGCCGGCTCTTGCGAAGCCAGTCCGCGGCCTGGACCGCGCCGTCGAGATAGCGTCGCTCGCCCGTCTGGAGATAGAGTGCCAAAAGCGCCTCGATAGCGCCGGCAGTCTCGCGCGAGGCGACGGCCGGCGGCTCGAACTTGCGGCCCCAGATGGGCTCCAGATCGAGATTGTAGGTTTGCGCCCATCCCCGCTGCGGCGCCGGCAGTTGCGCGGCGAGCAGGAAATCCCCGGTCCGCCGCGCCGCCGCGATCAGAACCTCGCGCTCGAGATAATGGTTTGCGGCGAGCAGCAGGCGCATCATGTCGCGGACGAGCTGGTCGTTCAGCACGAGCGCGGAGTTGGGTGGCTTCTCCCATTCGCGCGACCATGACCGGGGCAGCCTCGCCTGCCACGCCGCGGCGAAGCGGCGATGGGAAAGGACGCGATCCAGGAAGACCGGCCAGGCTCCATTGGGATATTGCGCCTTGAGCAGCCGGTCGAGGCCGTACTGCACGGCTTCGCGCACATCGGGGTTCTGGCCTTGGGTGACTGTATCGTACCACATCAGGAAGCCGAGATTGCTCTGAGTGATGTTGTCGTCGAGCGTGGCGTTGTTGCGTACCCTGTTATCTTCGAGCTTCTTGCAGGCGTCGGCATTCGCGACGACAACGCGATAGCACCAATCCGCGCGACGGTCCGGGTCCGTTTCGGTGTAGTTGTACCATCCGCCGGACAAGAGCTGTCCCTCGATCGTCGCCTTCGCCGCCGCGCCCGCCGCCGCGAGCCAGCGAGGATCTTTGGTGATCTCGTAAAGGCGAAGGAAGGCGGCGCCGACTCCGGGCGTTCCCGGCGGCTGGTTCCAGATGACGCCTGCCTCAACCTCGCCGCCTTCGCCACGACGGACCGCGAGGTCGGCCGAGTAGGCGTAGACATAGCCGCCGGCGGTCGCCAGATGCGTGGCGAAATAGTCGGCCATCCGCTCGACGGACGCGATGTGGCCGGCAGGCGCGGGCGAGGCGTCGGCCGCCGTCCCGAAAGTGAGCGTTGCGGCCAGTCCAATCGCGAGTAGCAGGGCGTGGGTTCCCGACGCTTTGCCTCGCGATCTCGAAAAGCTACGCATGGCGTGTCCGCTCCCGAACTATTCGCTGGAAAGTGGTCTGAGCTAGCGCCTTAGCCGGCCGGCCTCGACCTCTGCCCCCAGAGCATGGTCCCTGGACGCGAGGTTCTGCGCGATCACGTTCGCGGCGACGATGGCGCCCTCTGTGCTGAAATGGCTGTCCGCGGCGTACATGCGGATCGGCTCGGCCTCGTCGCGAAAGGCTTCGTAGAGGTCGATCACCTGGATCCCTTCGGCCGCCGCCGCGTCGAGCACCAGCGCGCGGAGCTCATCGAATGCGGGATCGGTCGATCGCCGGCTCAGGAAGCGGTCGACCCGCGGTACATAGGCGATGGCGAACCTTCCGCCCCAGCTTGTCGAGATGGCCTTGGCCTGGCGCAGCGTGTCCTGGAATTCCGGTATCGTGCGGGTGATCTTGGGATAGACTAGGCCAAGCCTTGTCAGGGTCAACTGGAGGGCAAAGAAGTTGCGCAGCATCTCGGTCCGGGTCAAAAGATCGACGAAGGTGATCTGATCCCGGCTCGCCTTCTCCATCGCCGCGCGCGCCTGCTCCATCGGTTTGCTCGCCGCGGCCTGCGCGCCGTAGTCGGCGCCTGGCGCCAGCGCTTCGCGGAGCCAGGGCTTCCCTAACTCCGTTTCGAAGTTCTCCCAGTCGTTGCCTTCGAAGAATACCATCACGATGTGGCGGGGCCGAAAAGTCTCGCCGAAGCGGCCGAGTGTCGCGAGTTCGAGCAGGGGGCCATTGCCCCTTATACCCATGCCGGCGGTGACCAACCCACGCTCTCGCAAGCGGGAGGCGAGGTCCTGGCCGGGTGGCAGGCAGATACCCTCGACGAATGAGTCGCCCAGGAGCATCAACTCCATGGGGGCGTCGTAGACCATGTTGGGGTTGTTGAACCCATAGCGATCGGCTGTGTACATCACCGGCTTGTCGCTTGGCGTGCACAGGATAACCTTGGTGTTCGGGAAGCCGGACAGGAGGGCCGCCGACAGCTTGTCCGTGCCGGACATGCGGTTGAGGCGGTTCAGTGTGAAGCCGCGGACGAAGTCGCCGTCGCGCGCCATTGTCTCCTGCTTTTCGTCGCTCAGTTGCCCGAGCATCGCCAGCCGGACCGGCACAGACTGCACCGTCAGTAGCGCCTCGCAGGCAAAGAGCGCCAGCAGGGCAGTCAGCCCGGAAATGCCCGCGGCCGCGGCCCAATCAGGCTTTGCGAGAATGCCCGTTGCAAGAAAGAGAACGCCCAGCACCCCGGGTATGACGATGTAGCGGATGAATTGTCGGGGTTCCGAACCAAACGCTTCGAAGTTCAGCAGCGCATAGGCCGGGCTCAGCAGCAGATAGAGCGCCAGCAAAACGCAAGTTGTGAGGCCGACTTTCCGCGAGGTTGCCAAGGTGTGATCCGGTGGGAAGCAAACATCTCCCAGTCCTCGAATACTCGGTGAGAATTCCGACCGGGTCCATCGCGGCCGCATCAACTTCTCTTGAAGCGCCAGCGGCTGGTTCAGCGCCAGCTTCCTGCCGAACCGGCCGCTCCTATATAGGAGGCCGAATGGGCATCGGTGTCGGCCGGCGGCGCATGATAGAGCTCGGGAAATGTGCTCATGAGCTTGTCGGCGATCGACGCCGCAAAGCGGAGATTGGCGATCCGATTCGGATGTGCGTCGGTCGGGGAGACCCAGAGGCTGGCTGGCTCGAGATCCCGGATGGATGGCAACAGGTCGAGGAAGGGAACGCGGTTCGCTTCGGCCGCCGCCGCGACGCCCGCCGTCACTTCCGGGAACGGGTAGTCGCGCAATTGATGCAGTTCTGGGTAGTTGACGACCAGCAGCTTGATGTCGTTCTCGCGGCAATAGTCCGCCAGCCGCCGGATCTCTTCCTGCGCCGCCGTCCAATCCTGCGCGCCATTCCGATAGAGGTCACGATAATAGGTCTTCCAGTCGGCCTTTCCGAAATATTGTCTGGAGAGCTTGTCTATGGTCGAGGCGAAGAAGACGTAGGCGTAGGAATACTCGCGCCATAGGGCGGACCGGCGTTTTGGTGACGGTTCCGCGTCGTTGATGAAGTAGTTGAGTACGACCATGTCCGGCTTCAGTTCCCGGCCCCTGTCGAGGAAATAGGCAACCTCCATCACGGTGTTGTAGTTGCCGACGCCCGTATTGATGACCTCGTCCCGCGGCGTGGCCTCGTCTCCGTTGAGCCGGGTCTCCAGAAGCTTGGCGGGCGTGTCCTCCGCCTTCACTCCCCAGCCGAAGGTCAGCGAGTCGCCCAGCATGAGCGTGCGGATCTTGCCCGGCTGCTTCTCGACCGTGATGTCGCGGTCGCGCAGGCCGAGCGCGTTGATTTGAACGGGCACGCCCATGTAGACACCGCCGGTTCCAGGCCGGTGCTCGTGGCCGATCTCCGCATTGTCGCTGACGCGCTTGATGTCGCGCGCGTACTTCCACATCTCGACATCGAAATCCATTCCGTCGTCGAGCACCCAGCGCGCCGCGCCCTCGATCAGCAGGCCGCCGACGATGACGCTTGCCACGATGGACAAGATTGCGGCGCGGATCGGCGATCTCACGGATGGGCCCCTCGACGCATCGACACCCGGTGCGGGAGACAACTCCTGACTCTCGGGCTTTGTACTGGCGCGTTCCGGGGAGCGTAGGATGTCGCGTGCGGGATCATGGTGCATGGGCAGCCTTCACCAATTCGAGGTAGCCTTCGGCCAGCTTGCATTTCGGAATGATGGGAGTGGGGGGCCGGAAGCTCCGCGCCGGCATTGACGTGACCGCCGTCATCGGTCCGCGAGGCCATTCAGCGACCATCCAGCGCTCGAGTGCCTCCGCGACGACGAAGTGGCCATAGGGGGTCAGGTGCTTGTCGACGATGCCATAGGTCCGGTTCGGATCCTCCGCCGCGAGCACGGGTGTCATGTCGAGCAGGTAGACACCAGGCGTAGCCTCTGCGAACGCCTTCAGCATGGCGCGCTGGCGCTTCGGGTCCATGCCGTCGTCCCGCCCCGCCATCTCCGCCCATGAGGGCAGCACGAGAACGAGCAGGTCGGCCCCGTAGGATTTGGTGTCCTTTGCCAGCATCGTGAGCAGGCGGTGCGTGACCTCTATGGCGCCATCGATATTCCGCCGCGCGTCCCAATTGCCGAAATAGGGACGGACCGCGATGTTGTAGATCCAGGGATAGACCTTGCTGTGGTTCCAGAAGAACGTGTGGAGCCTTACCAGTGGCTTGACCGAGTCCTTGGGCGTTCCGACTGCTGGCTTGATGTTGATGACGACCGTGTCGCCGCTCAGCGTGGCGCGTTCGACATTGTCGTCGAGGTCGGTGCTCAGTGAATATTGCTGGATCACCAGGTCGTGGGGCAGGGTCGGCGCCTTCTCCTCGTAGAGTCGGATGGTATGCGCCTGGCCATAGCCTCCCACGCCGTAGTTGCGGAACGACCATTCCGGGTGCCAGCCATCCATCAGATCGGTGTAGGTCTCATTCTCGTTGACCAGGCTGCCGCGCGTCATGGAATCGCCGAGCACGAGTACCGGCCGGCCGTTCGTTCTGTAATTGTCTCGGAATCCCTCGGCGTTGATGCGTACATAGGACCAGGGATCGACCGTGCTGTAGCGCTCGAAATAGCTATTGCCGGGGTACTCGGTATAGCCGTACGCGGCATGCGGACGATGCCGCTCATGGATCGCGGTGCAGTAGCGATACTCGCCTTCGCCGGTCTGGACCTGTAGGCGCGGGACACTGCGCAGCACCAGTTCTGCGCCGACGAGCACGAGCATTATCGAAGCCAGCACGAGCAGCGCGTTGCCGATATTGATCCTGGATCGTGGCGGAATCGTCGTTTCAACGTCCTCATGTCCCTTGGCGCCGCGCCGCGCTGTCTCGTCGTCTCCGGCCCGCGTTTCGATGGAGGTCATGCTCTCTGGAACTCCGGAAGCCTGCCGTGCGGACGGACGTGAAGCGGCTCATGCCGTCGCAGGTTCTGGCTACCGACCGGCCACTGTCCAAGGGAGCGGAAAAGCGCCTCCTGGCCCATGCGGGTCAGTAGCGTGTGGGTCGGCCAGATCACTTCGGGATCGACGCCGAGGTCCAGGACGGCTTGGCGAAAGCGCGCCGTGGCGACGAGGATTGCATCGGCCGACAGCACGGCGTCCCGCACCCGCTCATCGTCTCCAATTGGCAGATAGGCGACGCCAGGGATGGTCAGCGGCATGCGGGCGACGACCGGATCGAGTACACGGTTCGCGGCGCCAGGCTCCACGCCGTTCATCACGAGCGCAATCAACCCCGATCGACTTGCGCGATAGGCACAGCGCAACAGTTGAACCGGCGGCCTACCTTTCACATCCAGTGAAATCTCGATTGCAGCCCAGTTTTGCATCATTTCTCTCCATGTCGGAGTGAAATACTTCTGTTGGGAAATCCGGGTTGTTCGAAAGGCATGTTTTCACGCAGCCGACATCAAGACGGATATTGGCGGTGATCTTACTCCAGGGGTCGGGAGCTCCCTATATATCGGAGGTTCTATAGGTCTACTGGGGGCGTTGTGGATGAGTGGCGCCGGGAGTAGTCTCGGTAGATCGCCTGCCGCGACCGCCGACCTGTGACGTGCCCAAACTCCCAGGCATAGAGTTGCCCGGCAAGGGAGCGTTTGGCGGGGCGGCTGCTTCGGACGGACGGAGAGTGGCTGTGTCGATGCTAACGCGCTTTCCAGGAGGCCAAACCAGCCACGCCAAGATCGCGCCGTTCGCCGCGTCCAAGCCGCGCCACGCCGGTCCGCTAGATGCGGCGCTCGGCCGGGCAACCTTGATCAACACCTTCCGCGCCCGTTCGGACCGGGTAATCGCGATCGGCAGAATTTTGCTGGCGATCGGCAGTTTCTACATCGCCTGGCTCGACACCGAGCATGCGCCGCGTTCTTCTGAACTCATCATTGTGCTCCTGCTCGGCTATCTGTCCTATGCCGTAATCGCCGCGGTTCTGGTGTGGCGGACCGAGGTGCCCCGCGTCCGTGGGACATTGGTCCGGCACGTCATCGACATGATCGCCTTCACCGTCTTCATGGCCCTGACAGATGGAGCGTCCAGCCCCTTCTTCATGTTCATGCCCTTCACTCTCCTGTCGGCCACGCTGCATTGGCGCTGGCGCGGGGCGCTGTGGACCGGGCTGATCTGTGTGTCGGTGCTTCTGGTGCTCGTCGCGACCGATACGACGGCGCTCATCGATCCGGATGCCGACGCGACGACCGATGTCTCGCGGATCCTGTTCATGTTGGTGTCCGGAATCCTGCTCGTCTGGCTCGGCGCCCACCAGGAGGAGGTGCGCACCGAACTACTGCGGCTGGTGGAGAAAACGCCGGCTGTTCCCGAGGGGCGAGAATGGCCGGCTAAGGTCGCGCTCGACTATGCGGCGCATGTGATGCGGGTGCCCCGAGCGCTCTTGATCTGGAGTGACGGCGAGGAGCCGTGGACCTATCTGGCAGTCTGGGACCAGGGCGCGTCCGAGGTCATCCGCTTGCCGCCCGGCAGCTATATGCCCTGGACGAGCGAGGCGCTTCAGCATGCGAGCCTGCTGATCGCCGACGCCCCGTCGTCGCGCCTGCTCATTCACAAGGGGGAAGGGCGGTTCGACCGGGGCACCGGCGAGCCCGGCCAGATTTCGCCGGCGCTGGTTGCCGAGTTTTCTATGGGCTCCGCGGTGTCCGTGGCATTCACCGTGGGTGATCTTGAGGCGCGGCTGTTCCTGCTCGATCCGGCACCGCTGAAGCTGGATGATGTCGCGATCGCCGAGATCGTCGCCGACAGGCTCAAGGCGCTGTTCCATCAAGCGTTCCTCGTGCGCAAGCTGAGCGACGCAGCCGCGGTCGAGGAGCGGATCCGAATCGGCCGCGACCTGCATGACGGGGTGCTGCAGTCTCTGGCCGGCACGGCGCTGCAGCTGCAGGCGTTGCGGTCGCAGGATCCGGACGCCGCCCAAACGCTCAACGAACGCCTGATGGCAATCCAGACCATGCTTGCTGACGAGCAGCGCGAGCTGAGGTTTTTCATCCGTGCACTGGAGCCCACGCAGGCGTCGAGCAATGGCGGCGACTATCGTCTCCGGGAGCAATTGGAAGCGCTCGTGCAGCGGCTCAGGCAGCAATGGCTGATCGACGCCCACCTCACGCTCGATCCTGTCGATATGCGGATGCCAGCCATGATGGTCTATGAGTTGACCCGGATGATCTCCGAGGCGACGGCCAACGCCGTGCGCCACGGCGCTGCTCGCACGGTCCGCATCGGCCTTGTCCTGGAGGGCGAGGCAGTGGCGTTGACGATTGACGACAACGGATCCGGCTTCGGTTACGGCCGATGTTTCGAGCATGCGGAACTTGAAGCCGAGAATCTCGGTCCGCGCAGCCTGCGCCAGCGCGCGGCCGCACGGTGTGGAACACTATCAATCGATCGGGTGGCTCAATGGACACGGATCATCGTCAAGCTGCCGCTGCACCGGTGACGCTGCGCCTCGTCATCGTCGACGATCACCTGATCGTACTCGACGGACTCCGCCGCATGATCGAGACGGAACCGGGCTGGAGCGTCACGGCGATCTGCCAGAGCGCCGCTCACGCGATAGAGGTCGTCGAGGCCCAGCCCGTGGACATGGTGGTGCTGGATCTGCGCATGCCCGAGATGGGCGGCCTCGATCTGATCCGCCGTCTGCGCGCCTATCGGCCTACGCTGCCGCTGGTGGTGCTGACGGCAGACATCAGCGACGAGGATTTGGCCGAAGCGACGCGGCTTGGCGTGAACGGCGTCGTCCTCAAAGAGCAGGCGCCCACTGTGCTGCTTGACTGCATCCGGACAGTGTTTGCGGGCGAGACGTATTTCGCCGACCAGAGCCTTGAGGCTGCGTTTGATCGTCTCCACCAGCGTGACGTCGAGCGGGACGGCATCTTGAAGCTTCTGACTCCCCGCGAGGTTGAGGTCTCGCGCCTTGCGGCTGCCGGCTTCAGGAGCCGGGATATCGGCTCCCGGCTTGGCATCTCCCCAGGAACGGTGAAGCTGCACCTACACAGCATTTACAGCAAGCTCGACATCACCAGCCGGGTCGAACTCGCCAACCTGTCCCAACGCATGCATTTGGATCTCGAGGGTTCGGCCTGAGAAAAGCGACGAGGACAAGGGAGGCCAGCGGCGAGCCCTGTTTTTCGAAGGATGGACGCGGCCGACACAAACCCTAGGCCCGTTAGCCTGCATCCAAACTTGAGTCCTGCCCAGCGTTGCCATGTCGCGTGGACTTGCCGTGGTCCACTGGGAATCGTTGGAAACACCAGGAATCCAGACAGAACACGCGCACGAAATGCATGCCAAGATGCGTCGGAGGAGGGGGCCTTAAGGGCTTGATATCACAAGCAAAACGAGTGGAGGCCTCGCCCGGAATCGAACCGGGATGCAAGGATTTGCAGTCCTCTGCGTAACCATTCCGCCACGAGGCCATCTCGTTGACATTCAGCCCGAAGGGCGAACATCCAGCAGATCCGTTCCTTGCATCCGAAGATGTTCGGGACCGGCAAAACGCTCAAGCCAGCATCGCTTCCTTGACCGTGTGGGGCTTCTACAAGCTACCGACCGCGACGTCTAGTCCGAACGTCGGTGATCTCCGCCAAAGCCTGTGGAGTATGTTTGACGCAGCGCATTCCGAAGCGGAGGCAGCCATTCGCCGCCCCCGCCTAGGACCGTTTAGCGAGTGACGGCCTTGCCGCTGACGACTTCGAGCACGGCGCCGGTCTCGAGATCGACGCGGTAGATCTCGCGCGTCACGTTGCCGGAAAAGGCCAGTTCGACGATCGATACCGTCTTGAAGGTCGTCGGGATGCCTTCCGGCAGGATCTGGTTGAACTGCTCGGCGAGCGCACCCATCGACTGCTGGATCTCTGGCGAGAAGGTCTTGGTGCTGTAGACCAGCGTGTTGTGCGGGTTGTGCGGACGCAGTTCTTCGCCGTTCTTCACGACGTTGACGCCGCTGACGCCGACCGTCTTGACCAGTTCCTTGCCGGCATCCGCCATCTTGGCGAAGACGGGGCCGGTGACGCGGGGCAGCGGGCCGTCGCGCAGCGGTGCGAGGGCCGCCGTCGCAACGGTGTTGTAGGCCATCATCTGCTCGAAGCCGTCGCCTTCCTTGACGATGCCGAGGTCGAGCCACCAGGGCTGGCCGGCGCCCTTGGCGGCTTCGGTCGTGTAGAACTTCTTCAGCGTGACGCTGAGCGGCTTCGGCGGCGTGGGCAGCGCTTCCAGCATCTTGGCGGGCGTCGTGGGGTCGGCGTTGTGGATGTGGACAACGGTGACATGCGGGATGTTGGTGCGGATGGCATCCGTCTCGAGGCCGAGCGTCAGCAGCCGCTCATTGAGCATGCCGCCGAGCGAACGGTGCAGGGTCTCGTTGACATCTGCGGGCAAGGTATAGACGAGGCCGAAGGTACGCTCGTGCTGACGAAATTCGGTGCTTTCAAGTGCACTATTGTCGATCTTCGACTCTGCGACAGCATATTGGACCGTGGAAAGGCTCAGAATGGCGAATGCTGCGCCATAGAGTGTCTTGCGAACCATCTTCGGTGTCCCCTTTAGGTTGATGCTCATCAAGCAGACGAGGTGCAGCCGAGTACGGCTACACCGCGTTTCACGCGGGTCCTATGGACAGCCTATGTAACAGGAGGATGATGGCGGAGCGCCACTACACCCGTTGAGGAGCGATCCGTGCAACTGTCGCGACGGGCTGCGGCGCCGCGCCAGCTCGGAATGGCTTGTCACCTTGCCGAACGATCGGTATTGGAACGTCTATTGCCACAATGACGACAAAGGGTCCCAGATCATGGTCGATTTCGCCAAGGCGCGAACCACGATGGTGGACTGCCAGATTCGCACGGTCGATGTGACCGAGTACGATGTGCTCGACGCCTTCGCCGCCGTGCCGCGCGAAATCTTCGTGCCCGATCATCTGAAGCCGCTCGCCTATATCGATGAAGACACACTGGTATCGGGCGCCGGCGCGACGCCGCGCTATGTGATGGAGCCGGGGCCCCTGGCCAAGCTGGTGCAGCTTGCCGGCATCCTGCCGACCGATCGTGTTCTCGATATCGGTTCGACGACGGGCTATTCCGCCGCGATCCTCAGCCGCCTGGCCGCCTCGGTGGTCGCGCTTGATTCGGATGAGTCGCTCGCGGCCAAGTCGCGCGAAAATCTCGCCGCGCTCGGCGTTTCGAATGTGGACGTCGTCGTCGGTGCGCTCACCGAAGGCCATGCGGCCAAGGCGCCCTATGATGTGATCCTGCTCGAGGGTGCAGTCGACGTGATCCCGCCGGCGCTGTTCGACCAGATCGGCGAGGGTGGTCGAATCATCGCTGTTGTCGGTGCGAATGGGCTCGCGGCCAAGGCCATGATCTACACCCGCTCCGGTGGGTCGGTCAGCGGGCGCCCTGCGTTCAACACGTCGGTCCGGCCGTTGCCCGGTTTTCAGAAGCCAAAAGCGTTTGTTTTCTGATTTCGATTTGATTTGAATGGGTTAGCCGCAGAATTTCGTTTTCGAATTCGGGCGGTATCTGTGGCTTTCCCGTCGCACGGCGCGCTTTAACAGCCTATTTGGCCTTTCGGCCATTTGACCCTCGCCGGGGCTCGCGTACATTAACGACGTATTGTCCGACGGTGGACGTCCGGTAGGGGGGCGTCGCCTCGCAACGCCGAGGTTTTGAACGTGGTTTTTTCCCGGGTCTATCTGGCAACCGTAGCTATGGCTGCGGTTATCGTAGCTGCCCCCTCGGTATATGCCGACACGCTGACGACTGCGCTTTCGCAGACGTATAATGCCAACCCCACGCTGAATGCGATGCGCGCCCAGTTGCGTGCGACTGACGAAAATGTGCCCCAGGCGCTGTCCGGCTACCGCCCGGTGCTGACGGGTAGTGCCTATGCAGGTCCGTCCTATACGCGTGGGCGCACTTCCCCGCTGACCCCGGTCGGTTCGCAGACGCTCTGGTCGCGTGGCGTTGCGCTTACCATCGAGCAGCCGATCTTTCGCGGATTTCGTACGCAGAACTCCGTGAAGCAGGCCGAATCGGGCGTGCTGGCCGGTCGCGAAATCCTCCGTTCGACCGAGCAGGATGTGCTGCTGGACGCCGTGGCGGCCTATACCAACGTGATTTATCAGCAGGCCATCGTCGGCCTGCGCCAGCAGAATATTGCCTTCCTGCGTGAACAGCAGCGCGCTGCTGCCGACCGCCTGAAGGTGGGTGAGGGCACGCGGACCGATCTGGCGCAGACGGACGCTGCCCTGAGCCAGGGTCAGACCGCCTATGACGTCGCCGTCGCCGACCTGAACTCGGCCAATGCGACCTATGTCCAGATCATCGGCGTTGCTCCGAAGAACTTGCAGACGCCGCCGGTCAATACGCGGCTGCTGCCGAAGTCGGCAGAGGCTGCCGTTGCGGCGGGTCAATCGCGCCATCCGGCGATTCGTGCCGCCAGCTACAACATCGACACCGCTGCCTTCAACGTGAAGGTGATCGAGGGCCAGTTGCTCCCGACCGTGTCGCTGCAGGGCCAGCTCGCGCAGAATGACGACCCGAGCCAGATCGGCGGATGGAACAGCTCGGCGACGGTGACTGCCAATCTGACCGTGCCGATTTATGAGGGCGGTGTCGTCTACTCGCAGACGCGCCAGGCCAAGGAAACGCTCGGCCAGTACCGCATCCAGCTCGATGTGTCCCGTGACCAGGTCCGGGCCGCGGCGGTCTCCGCGTTTGGTCAGCTTCAGGCCGCGCGCGCTTCCATCACGTCGGCTCAGGAACAGATCCGCGCTTCGCAGCTCGCGCTCGAAGGCGTCATCGAAGAGCAGAAGGTCGGTCAGCGCACCACGCTCGACGTGCTGAACCAGCAGCAGTCGCTGTTGCAGGCGCGCGAGACGCTGATCCTGGCGCAGCGCGCTCAGGTCGTGGCGTCCTACACGCTGCTTTCGACGACTGGCGCGCTTTCGGCCCAGAATCTCAGCCTCAAGGTTCAGACGTACCAGCCGAAGCAGCATTACGAGGCCGTCCGCGATAAGTGGATCGGCCTGCGGACTCCTGACGGCCGGTAACACCGTCTCCAGCCGGGGAAAAGCGATCGGCCCTGTTCCGGCCGATCGCCCTTTTCGATACCTTGGCCGATAGAATTGCTGGATTCTCAAGTGATTCGGCTAAGTTCTGTGGGTATGGGGTAGCGATGGCCAAGGTCAGTACGGCACAAGAGCCTTCGATGGAGGAAATCCTCGCCTCGATCCGCCGGATCATCTCCGAAGATGAGCATGGTCTGGGTGCCCCCAAGGCAGCCACGGAGTTCAAGGCTCCGGAGTTCAAGCCGTCCGAGCTGCCGGCGCTGACGCCGAAGCTCCCGAGCGTTCCCGTTTCCGCCGCCGATATCGATGCATTGTTCAGCGCGCGTGTCGCCGAGTTTGCTGGCCCGCTGTCGCCGTCTCATTCCCGGACGGATCCGGCCCCTGTCGAGGCGGCGCCTTCGCCCATGGTTGAGCCGCGCATGCTGCGTCCCGCGCCGCCGGTTGCCGAGCCTGTGCGAGCTGCCGAACCCGTCCGTGTCGCCGAACCCGCCCGCGCGCCGGCACCTGTTCACGCCGAGAAGCCCGCGCCCGCGCCGGTTCGCCCCGTATTGCCGGTCGTCAATGATGTGCCGGCAAGCGAGCCGCTGCTGTCGCCGATATCCGACGCCATCATTCATTCGGCCTTTGGCAACCTTGCCGGTGCGGTGAGCGCCGCTCATTCGCAGACGCTGGACGATCTGGTCAAGGACATGCTCCGGCCAATGCTGAAGACGTGGCTCGACAACAATTTGCCGCCGCTTGTCGAACGGCTGGTGCGTGACGAGATCGAGCGCCTTTCTCGCGGCCGCTGACGCGCCGCGCCCCCTGTCCTTATCTGTAGCGTCCCGGCTTCCTATATCAGTCGTTCGATGACGGCGGACGGATCACGTCCGGGGCTCCGCGGTTGACTCGTGGTCGACCATCCGATTTACACCAGTTCAAATTCCTCATCCGGAAACGGTCATGCTCGATAAGAATTATGACGCGGCCGCGGTCGAGCCGCGCATCTATGAAACATGGGAAGGCCAAGGCGCCTTCAAGGCAGGCGCGGGCGCAAAGCCCGGCGCCGAGCCCTTCTCCATCGTCATCCCGCCGCCGAACGTCACCGGCTCGCTGCATATGGGCCACGCGCTCAACAACACGTTGCAGGACGTTCTCGTCCGCTTCGAGCGCATGCGCGGCAAGGACGTGCTCTGGCAGGTCGGTCTCGACCACGCCGGCATCGCCACGCAGATGGTGGTCGAACGCCAGATGGCCGAACGCAAGGAGCCCGGCCGTCGCGAGATTGGCCGTGAGGCCTTTGTCGAGAAGATCTGGAAGTGGAAGGCCGAATCCGGCGGCACGATCATCGGCCAGCTGAAGCGTCTCGGCGCTTCGGCCGATTGGTCGCGCGAGCGCTTCACCATGGATGAGGGCCTGTCCAAGGCCGTGCTCAAGACCTTCGTCGAGCTCTATCGCGGCGGCCTGATCTACAAGGACAAGCGCCTCGTCAACTGGGACCCGAAGCTGGAGACGGCGATCTCCGACCTCGAGGTCATCCAGGTTGAGACCAAGGGCAAGCTGTATCATTTCCGCTATCCGATCGAAGGCAAGACCTTCAATCCCGAGGACGCGACCACCTTCATCACCGTCGCGACGACGCGGCCGGAGACGATGCTGGGCGATACCGCCGTCGCTGTGAATCCGGAAGACGAGCGCTACCAGGCGTTTGTCGCCGCTGGCGCGCACGCTATCCTGCCGCTCGTCGGCCGTCGCATCCCGATTGTCGCGGATGAATATTCCGATCCCGAAAAGGGTTCGGGCGCGGTGAAGATCACGCCGGCGCATGACTTCAACGATTTCGAAGTCGGCCGTCGCCACAACCTGCCGATGATTTCGGTGCTCGATCGCCAGGCCAATGTCGCGATCTCAGGCAATCCGGAGTTCCTCGAAGGCCTCGCGAAGACGGCGGCGCTTGCCGACACCATCGCGGCCTTCGATGGCCTCGATCGTTTCACGGTGCGCAATTCCATTGTCGCCATGCTGGAAGAGCAGGGCTATCTGGCCGAGATCGAAGATCACGCCCATACGGTCCCGCATGGAGACCGCGGCGGCGTGCCGATCGAGCCGTTCCTGACCGAGCAGTGGTATGTCGATGCGCACACGCTGGCGCAGCCGGCGATCGCCTCGGTGCGCGAAGGCCGGACCGACTTCGTTCCGAAGAATTGGGAAAAGACCTATTACGAGTGGATGGACAACATCCAGCCCTGGTGCATTTCGCGCCAGCTCTGGTGGGGACACCAGATCCCGGCCTGGTATGGCCCGGACGGCAAGGTCTTCGTTGCTTATGACGAGGCCGAGGCTTCGGCTCTCGCCACCGCTCACTACGGCGCGCCCGCCGCGCTGACGCGCGACGAGGACGTGCTCGACACCTGGTTCTCGTCGGCTCTGTGGCCGTTCTCGACGATGGGTTGGCCGGACGAGACGAATGAGCTTGCCCGCTACTTCCCGACCAGCGTCCTGATCACCGGCTTTGACATCATCTTCTTCTGGGTCGCCCGGATGATGATGATGAGTTTGCACTTCATGAAGGACGAGAACGGCACGCCGGTCGAACCCTTCAAGGACATCTACATGCACGCGCTCGTCCGGGACGAGAAGGGTGCCAAGATGTCGAAGTCGAAGGGCAACGTCATCGATCCGATCACGCTGATCGACGAGTACGGTGCCGATGCGCTCCGCTTCACCCTGACCGCCATGGCGGCGCAGGGTCGCGATATCAAGCTCGCGACCTCGCGCGTCGAGGGTTATCGCAATTTCGCGACCAAGCTTTGGAACGCCTCGCGCTTCGCCGAGATGAACGGCGCGACCCGAGAGCCGGGCTTCGATCCGTCGACGGCGAAGGAGCGGCTCAACCGTTGGATCGCGACCGAGACGACGCGCACCGCGCGCACCGTGACGGAGGCGCTGGAAGCCTATCGCTTCAACGACGCCGCCAACGCGCTCTATCGGTTCGTCTGGAACTCGTTCTGCGACTGGTATCTCGAACTGGTCAAGCCGGTGCTCAATGGCGAGGACGAGGCCGCCAAGGCCGAGACCCGCGCCACCATCGGCTGGACGCTCGACCGCATCGTCACGCTGCTGCATCCCTTCATGCCCTTCATCACCGAAGAGCTGTGGGATCGCACGATCGACGAAGGCAAAAGCCGCGACGGCCTGCTGGCGCTGACTGAGTGGCCGCAGCTCGACTTCGAGGATGAGGCGGCCGCTGCCGAGATCAACTGGCTCGTTGATCTGATCACGGCGGTTCGCTCGGTTCGTTCCGAGATCAACGTGCCGGCGGGCGCCATGGTGCCGCTGCTGATCGTCGGCGCTTCAGCCGAAACGACGGCGCGGCTTGCCACGCATGACGCGCTGATCAAGCGTCTCGCGCGCTGCTCGGACATCTCGGCCGCCGAAACGCCGCCGAAGGGCGCGGTACAGACGGTGCTTGGCGAGGCGACCATCGCCCTGCCGCTGGCTGGCGTCATCGATCTGGTGGCCGAGCGTGCGCGTCTTGGCAAGGAACTCGACAAGGCCGCCAAGGAGATCGCGAAGATCGAGGCGAAGCTCGGCAACGAGAATTTCGTGTCGCGCGCCCCGGTTGAGGTGATCGACGAACAGCGCGAGCGGATGGCCGAAGCGCAGGAGCTGACAGCCAAGATCAACGCCGCGCTTGAGCGCTTGAAGGACTGATCGAGGCGCTGCTATTGGACGCGTGAATTGAAAAGGGCCCGCGACGTCGCGGGCCCTTTTTGTTATGGGGCGGCGATCCGGCGTGCCGGCCGGAGAGGGCGCTTCCTTCGGCACTTCCTCATTAGAGCAGATTCCATCTGGGGCGAGTCCGACACTTCACCTCTCCCTGAGGGAGAGCTGAAGAAGGATTTTCAAAGCAGATGGACCTTGCTCTGGATCTCAGCGGAACCCGAAGAACGGTTGGGTAACTCTCGATCTCAACATCCTGAGGAGGCTTGCGGGAGCAAGCCGTCTCGAAGGGCGCACCGTCTGAGGGCCAGTCTGCATGCAGTCGCCGCTCTGCGTGCTTCGAGACGGCCCTCCGGGCCTCCTCAGCATGTTGAGGATGGTGTTGTGCGAAGGCCTCCTCAGGGAGCAGTGAAGAAGATTTCCCCGACAGAACGGCAACGAAAAAAGGCCCGCGACGATGTCGCGGGCCTTTTTGATTCGTCAGCTAAATAAGCCGATCAGCCGTCGGTGCGCTTCTTGGCGCCCGACTTGAAACCGGGCTTGAAGCCAGGCTTGCCACCGGCGCCACCGGGCTTGAAGCCGGCGCGACGGGTCGGCTTCTTGCCGGGGCCACGGGCGCCGGCACCACCGACGGGCGCGCCATCAGCCGGTTCGATCCGGATTTCTTCCTCGCCGCCGCGACGCAGGGCAACGGTGAAGCGTTCGGCTGCCTCGGCGATGATCTCGAAGCGCGTGTCACGCTCGAAAATCTTGATGGCGCCGATTTCGTTCTTGGTGACGTGACCGCGACGGCAGATCAGCGGCAGCAGCCACTTCGGATCCGCGTTCTTCTGGTGGCCGATGCTCATGCGGAACCAGACCATGTCCTGCTGCGGGCGCTCGACGCGACCGTTCTCGCTGCCGGGACCGCTGGTCGGCCACTGGTTGTCACCGCCTTCGCGCGGGGCGCGGGGCGGGCGCTCGCCGCGGGGGGCATCGCGGTCGGCACGATCGTTGCGATCCGAGCGCGGGCCTTCGCGACGCGGCTTGGCATCACGGGCGCCACGGTCCGGCTGCTGGCCGGGATCGAACAGATCTTCCGGCGACGGCAGGCGCGAACGGTGCAGGCGGATCAGCGCGGCGGCGATCTCTTCCGGCGTGCGCTTGGTCAGCAGTTCGGTGGCCAGTGCCAGGTCTTCCTCGGTCGCGGGCTCCGAGATCATCGCCTTCTCGAGCAGGCGCTCCTGATCCTTGGCGCGAACCTCTTCGGCGGACGGGGCTGCCGTCCAATAGGCGTCGACACCGGCGGCGCTGATCAGGCGGAGTGCCTTCGAGCGGTTGGTGTAGGGAACGAGCAAGGCCGAAATGCCCTTGCGACCGGCGCGGCCAGTACGGCCCGAACGGTGCAGAAGGATGGCCGGGCCGGTGGGCAGGTCGGCGTGGACGACGAGGCCGAGATCCGGCAGGTCCAGACCGCGAGCGGCAACGTCGGTGGCGACGCAGACGCGGGCGCGGCCATCACGCAGAGCCTGCAGCGCGTGCATGCGCTCGCCCTGGCTCAACTCGCCCGACAGCGCCACGACTTCAAAGCCGCGCTCCTGCAGGCTGGCGTGCAAGCGGCGGACGGCTTCGCGCGTCGAACAGAAGACGAGGGTCGCCGGCTGGTCGAAATAGCGCAGGACGTTGACGACGGCGTGGTCGATCTCGTTCGGCGCAACGCGCAGCGCACGATACTCGATGTCGCCATGCGGCTGGCTCTGGTCGATCGTGTCGATGCGGACGGCGTCGCGCTGATACTGCCTCGCCAGCTTGACGATCTCGCGCGGCAGCGTGGCGGAGAACAGCATCGTGCGGCGCTCCTTCGGCGACGCATCGAGAATCAGCTCCAGGTCTTCCTTGAAGCCGAGGTCGAGCATCTCGTCGGCTTCGTCGAGAACGAGAACCTTGAGCTTGGAGATGTCGAGACGGCCGCGCTCCAGATGGTCGCGCAGGCGGCCGGGGGTGCCGACAACGATATGCGCGCCCATTTCCAGAGCACGCGCTTCGCGGCGCACGTCCATGCCGCCGACGCAGGAAGCGATTCGGGCGCCCGTCGGGCCATAGAGCCAGACCAGTTCGCGCTGGACCTGAAGGGCCAGTTCGCGCGTCGGGGCAATGATGAGCGCCAGCGGCTCGGAAGCATGGCCGAAGCGCTCTTCGTTGCCGAGCAGGGTCGAGGCAAAGGCCAGACCGTAGGCGACCGTCTTGCCGGAACCGGTCTGCGCCGAAACGAGAAGATCGTTCTCGCCGACCGAATCCTGCAACACGGCGGATTGGACGGGGGTAAGTGTTTCATAGCCCTTTTCCGCGAGGGCGCGGGTGAGAGCCGGATTCTGGACGAGCGAGACCATGGTGGATGAAAGCCTGAAATTGGAGAAGCATTCCGGGTCACGACCAAACTGATCGCGAGCGGTGAGGGGTCATGCGGAATGCGAGTTGAGCCTCCCATACCCTGAGTGAGGCAATTAGCCAAGGATTCTCTGTCACAATGACGGTTCTAGGAGGGGCGCGGCGATCGCATGGCTCGCTCGCGGCGTCGGGTGTCAACCGTCCATGGCCCGAAGAAAGTGGTGGGCACTTCGGTTGTGGCCATTTTCTCACTCTTTCCGGTTGATCGATCCGTCGCCGGAAACTCCGCGTTAATCGTCTTGGCCCATCCTTCGTTCATCATGTTGCACCGCGTTCAGATCCCCCGATGACGACCAGACAGCGCAAGCATTCCAAGCTTCGGCGATTCATCCTGCCCCTCGGCTCGCTCGCCGTGATGGGTTACTTCGCCTACCATTCCTTCAATGGAGACTATGGTATCTGGTCGCGCGAGCGGATGGAGCGGGAAGCCATTGCGCTTGAACAGGAATTGACCGGGCTGAAGTCCACGCGCCTGGCGCTCGCGGCGCGTGCCCAGCTGTTGCGGCCCGAAAGTCTCGATCCCGACATGATCGACGAGCGGGCTCGCGCCAAGCTCAATGTCGTGCAAGCCGACGAACTGGTTATCAGCATTGCTGCGGCGCAGCATTCCCTGCAGCAATAAATTCCTGCGGAACCAAATTTAAGTTCATTGTACTTTTTTGTAATCAAGTCATGTAGTTGGCGCATGGCTCCGATGCTCTTGCCGCATCTTGGAATGACCATCGGCTTCGGATAACGTCCCGCAATCAGTTTGGGACACGCCCCGGAGAAACAAGGCATGGCCGTAGCCAAAGCGAAAGTCGGCAGCAAATCTGCGCCGGCCGCCGGACGGAAGACTGCAGCGGTAAAGTCGGCAAGGCCGGCAACCGTTGATAATTTCTCCAAGGAGCAGGAACTCTTCGCTTATCGCGAGATGCTCCTCATCCGCCGCTTCGAGGAAAAGGCCGGCCAGATGTATGGCATGGGCCTCATCGGCGGCTTCTGTCACCTTTATATCGGCCAGGAAGCTGTCGTCGTCGGCATGCAGATGGCGATTCGGACGGGTGAAGATCAGACCATCACCAGTTATCGCGACCACGGCCATATGCTCGTCGCGGGCATGGACCCGAATGGCGTGATGGCAGAGTTGACCGGCCGGCGTAGCGGTTATTCGCACGGCAAGGGCGGCTCGATGCACATGTTCTCCATCGAGAAGCAGTTCTTTGGTGGTAACGGCATCGTCGGCGCTCAGGTTTCGCTCGGAACCGGCCTCGCCTTCGCCAACCGCTATCGCAAGAACGACCAGGTCTGCCTGACCTATTTCGGTGACGGCGCGGCCAACCAGGGCCAAGTCTACGAGAGCTTCAACATGGCGCAGCTCTGGAAGCTGCCCGTGGTCTACGTCATCGAGAACAACCGCTATGCCATGGGCACGTCGGTGTCGCGCTCCTCGGCGCAGACCGACTTCTCCCGTCGCGGCGTCTCGTTCGGCATCCCCGGCGAGAAGGTCGATGGCATGGATGTCCGTGCCGTGAAGGCTGCCGGCGACAAGGCCGTCGCCTGGTGCCGTGCCGGCAAGGGCCCCTACATCCTCGAGATCGAAACCTACCGCTATCGCGGCCACTCGATGTCCGACCCGGCCAAGTACCGGTCGAAGGACGAAGTCCAGAAGATGCGCAACGAGCACGATCCGATCGAGCAGGTTCGCGCCCGTCTTCTGGAGAAGGGCTGGGCCACCGAGGACGATCTCAAGAAGTTCGATGCCGAAGTGCGTGAAATCGTGAACAATGCGGCGGAATTCGCCACCAATGATCCGGAGCCGGATGTGTCCGAGCTCTGGACGGACATTGTGAAGTAAGGTCGGAGATAGCCATGCCCATCGATATTCTGATGCCGGCCCTCTCGCCGACCATGGAGGAGGGTACGCTCTCCAAGTGGCTCAAGAAGGAAGGCGACAAGGTCAAGTCCGGTGACGTGATCGCCGAGATCGAGACCGACAAGGCGACGATGGAAGTCGAAGCCGTCGACGAGGGAACGATCGCCAAGCTTCTCGTGGCCGAAGGCACCGAGAACGTGAAGGTGAACACCCGTATCGCCGTGATCGCCGCCGACGGCGAGGACGTTTCCGCCGCCGCTAGTGAAAAGCCGGCAGCCCAGGCTGCTGCGGCTCCAGCCGCTGCCAAAGCGCCCGCTGCTGCCGAGGCTCCGGCTTCGACCCAGGCTCCGGTTGCCGCTGCCCCGATCGCTATCCAGGTCGCCGCCGACCCGGCCATTCCCGAAGGCACCACCTTCGTCTCGACGACCGTTCGCGAAGCGCTTCGCGACGCGATGGCCGAAGAGATGCGTCGGGATCCCGACGTCTTCGTCATGGGCGAGGAAGTGGCCGAGTACCAGGGCGCCTACAAGATCACCCAGGGCCTGCTGCAGGAGTTCGGCGAGGACCGAATCATCGACACGCCGATCACCGAGCACGGCTTTGCCGGTCTCGCGACCGGCGCCGCGCTGGCGGGCCTGCGTCCGATCGTCGAGTTCATGACCTTCAACTTTGCCATGCAGGCGATCGACCAGATCATCAACTCGGCTGCCAAGACGCTCTACATGTCCGGCGGCCAGCTTGGTGCTCCGATCGTCTTCCGCGGCCCGAACGGCGCGGCGGCCCGCGTCGGCGCGCAGCACAGCCAGGACTTCTCGTCCTGGTACAGCCACATCCCCGGCCTCAAGGTCGTCGTGCCGTATACGGCAGCCGACGCCAAGGGCCTGCTCAAGGCGGCGATCCGCGATCCCAATCCGGTGATCTTCCTCGAGAACGAGATCCTCTACGGTCACTCCTTCGACGTGCCGCAGATCGAGGATTTTGTGCTGCCGATCGGCAAGGCGCGTATCCACAAGGTCGGCAAGGACGTGACGGTGGTCTCGTTCGGCATCGGCATGACCTATGCGACGAAGGCCGTGGCCGAACTGGCCGAGCAGGGCATCGATTGCGAGCTGATCGACCTGCGCACGCTGCGTCCGCTCGACATCGACACGGTCATCGAGTCGGTCAAGAAGACCGGCCGCTGCGTGACGGTCGAAGAGGGCTGGCCGCAGAACTCGATCGGTTCGCACATCGCATCCGAGTTGATGGAAAAGGCGTTCGACTTCCTCGACGCGCCGGTTCTCAAGGTCACCGGCAAGGACGTTCCGATGCCTTACGCCGCGAACCTCGAGAAGCTCGCTTTGCCGAACGTTGGCGAAGTGGTCGCGGCCGTCAAAGCCGTAACGTATCGGTAGCGCCATGGCTGGACACAAACGCGAGCTGGAAATTCCACCGGGCGCCCTGGAATCGGAAGATGCAGCGGAAATTTTCCGCGCATGGATCGTCGACAAGGGGCTGGACGTCAGCTTCCGGACGGCGTTCGATGATCCGGCGACCTGGGGGATCCTTCTGGTCGATATTGCACGTCAGGTAGCGCGTGGATTCGAAACGGACGGCGTTTGCTCGGAAGGGCAGGCGCTCGACGCCATCAAGGCGAGTTTCGATTCCGAATGGGACCGTCCGTTAGACCTGGGCACGCCAGAATCACGCCAATAGGTGCTTTATGCCGATCAATATTCTGATGCCTGCGCTTTCGCCGACCATGGAAGAGGGCAACCTCGCCAAGTGGAACGTGAAAATTGGCGACAAGGTCAAGTCGGGCGACGTTCTCGCCGAGATCGAGACCGACAAGGCGACGATGGAAGTCGAATCCATCGATGAAGGCACGGTTGCCCAGCTCCTGGTGCCTGAGGGCGCGCAGGGCGTGAAGGTCAACGCGCTGATCGCGGTTCTTTTGGCCGATGGTGAGGATGCAAGCGCCATTGGCGCCGCTCCTGCCGCGGCTGAACCGGCACCCGCGGCCGCTGCTCCGGCAGCCGAGGCAGCGCCAGCCGCTGCTCCCGCTCCGGCAGCGCCGGCTCCGGCCACAGCACCCGCACCGGCTGCTGCGGCGGCACCTGCCGCTCAGTCGGGCGAGCGTGTGTTTGCCTCGCCCCTGGCTCGTCGTATTGCCAAGGACGCCGGTATCGACGTCGCCAAGGTTGTCGGCACCGGCCCGCGTGGCCGTGTGGTCCAGGCCGACGTCGAGGCCGCGAAGAAGGGTGGAGCCGCCAAGGCTGCACCGACAGCTGCCGCCGCCGCACCGGCTCCCGCCGCTGCAACGGCCGCTCCGGCGCATTCCGGCCCGACCGATGCGCAGACGCTCAAGCTGTTCGCCGAAGGCTCCTACGATCTCGTGCCGCATGACAACATGCGCAAGACGATCGCGCGTCGCCTGACGGAATCGAAGCAGAACGTCCCGCACTTCTACGTCACCGTCGATACGGATCTCGATGCGCTGCTGGCGCTTCGCGAGCAGATCAACGGCGCGGCGCCGAAGGATGCGGACGGCAAGCCGGTCTACAAGATCTCGGTCAACGACATGGTCATCAAGGCCATGGCGCTGGCGCTGAAGAAGGTTCCGGGCGCCAACGCTTCCTGGACCGATGGCGGCATGCTCGTCCACAAGGTTGTCGATGTCGGCGTCGCCGTCTCGATCCCCGGCGGCCTGATCACGCCGGTCGTGCGCAATGCCGATGCGAAGTCGCTGTCCAGCATCTCGAACGAGATGAAGGATCTGGCCAAGCGGGCTCGTGAGCGCAAGCTGAAGCCGGAAGAATACCAGGGTGGCACGACCTCGGTCTCCAACCTCGGGATGTTCGGCGTCAAGGATTTCGCGGCGATCATCAACCCGCCGCATGCGACGATCCTCGCGGTCGGCGCGGGAATCCAGCAGCCGGTCGTGCGTGGCGGCGAGATCAAGATCGCGACCATCATGGCGGTCACGCTCTCGACCGATCACCGCGTCGTCGACGGCGCGCTCGGCGCCGAGCTTCTCCAGGCCTTCAAGGGCTATATCGAGAAGCCCATGGCGATGCTGGTGTAGCCATCAACGTCGTTTCGGCTCCCTTCTCTCCGTGAGGAGGGGGCCGCAAGACCTTCAACGCGCAGCGAGACGAACATGGCCGCACCCTACGACGTCATCATCATCGGTTCCGGTCCGGGCGGCTATGTCGCCGCCATCCGCGCCGCCCAGCTCGGCCTCAAGGTCGCCGTGGTCGAGAAGAGCCATCTCGGCGGCATCTGCCTCAACTGGGGCTGCATCCCGACCAAGGCGCTGCTGCGCTCGGCCGAGGTCTATCACTATTTCGAGCATGCCTCCGATTACGGCCTCTCGGCCGAGAAAATCGGCTTCGACATGGCCGCCATCACCAAGCGTTCGCGCGGCGTTTCCGCCCAGCTGAACCAGGGCGTCGGCGGCCTGCTGAAGAAGAACAAGGTCGACGTGATCTGGGGTTCGGCCGAGATCACCGCGCCCGGCAAGCTGACGGTCAAGGCATCCGAGAACCCGCCGAAGGGCGCGCTCGGTGGCGGCGATTACGAAGCCAAGAACATCATCGTCGCGACGGGCGCCCGTCCGCGCGCGCTGCCCGGCATCGAGCCGGACAAGAAGCAGATCTGGACTTATTTCGAGGCCATGGTGCCCGACAGCCTGCCGAAGTCGCTGCTCGTCATGGGCTCCGGCGCCATCGGCATCGAGTTCGCCTCGTTCTACCGGACGATGGGTTCGGAAGTGACTGTTGTCGAGGTCCTGCCGCAGATCCTGCCCGTCGAGGACGAAGAGATCGCGGCGCATGCCCGCAAGCGCTTCGAGAAGCAGGGCATCAAGATCCTGACCGGCGCCAAGGTGACAAAGGTCGTCAAATCGGCCAATTCGGTCACGGCGACGATCGAGACGGCGGACGGCAAGACCCAGGAGATCTCGGCTGAGAAGCTGATCTCGGCGGTTGGCGTCGTCGGCAACATCGAAGGCCTCGGCCTGGAAAAGCTCGGCGTCAAGACGGATCGCGGTTGCGTCGTCATCGACGGCATCGGCAAGACCAACGTTCCCGGCGTTTGGGCGATCGGCGACGTCGCCGGCCCGCCGATGCTGGCGCACAAGGCCGAGCACGAGGGCGTCATCGCCGTCGAGGCGATCGCCGGCCTGCATCCGCACCTGATGGACAAGGCGAAGATCCCGGGCTGCACCTATTGCAACCCGCAGATCGCCTCGGTTGGTTTGACCGAGAAGAAGGCGAAGGAAGCCGGCTACGACGTGCGCGTCGGCAAGTTCCCCTTCATCGGCAACGGCAAGGCGATCGCGCTCGGCGAGCCGGAAGGCCTGGTCAAGACCATCTTCGACAAGAAGACCGGCCAGTTGCTCGGTGCCCATCTCGTTGGCGCGGAAGTGACCGAGCTGATCCAGGGCTTCGTCATCGCCATGAACCTCGAGACGACGGAAGAAGAGCTGATCAACGCCGTCTTCCCGCATCCGACTCTTTCCGAGACGATGCATGAGAGCGTGCTCTCGGCCTACGGCCGCGCGATCCATATCTAGGACGCCAAGACGGCGCGGGGGCATCGGAAATGTGCCCCTGCGTCTACATCATGGCGAGCTGGCAGTTTGAAACGCTCTACCTTGGCGTGACGAGCAATATGGCTGCCAGGGCATGGCAGCACCGAGAAGGATTGGTTGACGGGTTTTCCAAGCGTTATGGCACCAAGGTGCTGGTCTTCTTCGAGATGCACGAGACGATGGAATCCGCCATACGTCGGGAGAAGCAACTCAAGGAATGGCAACGGGACTGGAAGATCCGGTTGATCGAGGAACACAATCCCGATTGGACCGATCTATACGCCCTGACGATGGACTAGACACTACACCGCCGTCACCCCGGCGAAGGCCGGGGTCCATAAACGCCGGCGGCGCGGTTGAGGGATGGATCCCGGCCTTCGCCGGGATGACGAAAGAGCCTGATGGCGACCATGGGTGGGCGTCAATCGGGCGTGCAAAGATCAGGACTGGCAAGGCAATAGACGGAATGGACCCTCAACTCAAAGCCATCCTGATCTGGGTGGCCATCGGCCTGATCGCCGGCTGGCTTGCCAGTATCGTGGTCGGTGGCGGTGGCCTCATCCGCAATATCATCACCGGGCTGATCGGCGCCGTGGTGGGCGGGTTCCTGGTCCGCTACTTCAACATCCCGGTCGATCTCGGCAACGAGTTCGTCAACCAGGTGGTGATCGCGGCAGTCGGCGCGGTCATCGTCGTCGGCCTTGCCAAACTGATTGCATGACGGCCATGCGTGACACAAAGCTGGTGTTGCGCTTGGTCTTCCACCATATGTGCTGAACTAGAAACGGTCAGGGCTCATCATGAACGGTGTCGGCATTTTCGCGACGATCCTTATCGGCATTCTTGCCGGCTGGATTGCTTCCCGCGTCATGGAACGTCGGCATGGCCTGATCATCAATCTGATCGTCGGCCTCATCGGCGCCTGGATCGGTGCGGCGCTCGCTGCCGCCTTCAGCATCCATTTTGCCGGTTTCGTCGGCAGCCTGGTTGTCTCGACCGTCGGTGCGATTGTCCTCCTGTTCCTGCTCAGCCTCCTGCGCCGCGCGTAAGATCGGAGTTTCCATGGTCGTCGTTCTCAATACGCTCGCAGGCAAAGATCTTCGGCCCCGGCACCCGGAAAAGGTGAACCGGCCCGAGACGCCACTGTTGCGCAAGCCGGACTGGATCCGTGTCCGCGCGCCCGGCTCGCCCGTCTATCGCGAGACGCAGGAGATCGTGAAGAAGAACGGCCTCGTCACGGTTTGCGAAGAGGCCGGCTGCCCGAATATCGGCGAGTGCTGGTCGAAGAAGCACGCCACCTTCATGATCATGGGCGACACTTGTACGCGCGCCTGTGCCTTCTGCAACGTCCGCACCGGCATGCCGCAGCCGCTGGATCTGGCCGAGCCGGAGAAGGTGGCCGAGGCCGTTGCCAAGTTGGGCCTCCAGCACGTCGTCATCACCTCGGTCGATCGTGACGATCTCGCCGATGGCGGCGCCAAGCATTTTGCCGACGTGATCTATGCGATCCGTCGCGCCGCGCCCGGCACGACCATCGAGATCCTGACGCCTGATTTTCTTCGCAAGCCCGGCGCGCTTGAAGTCGTCGTCGAGGCGCGCCCGGATGTGTTCAACCACAATCTCGAGACCGTGCCGTCCAAGTACCTGAAGGTGCGCCCGGGCGCCCGCTATTTCCATTCGTTGCGCCTGCTGCAGCGGGTGAAGGAGCTCGATCCCAACATGTTCACCAAGTCCGGCATCATGGTCGGCCTTGGCGAAGAGCGGAACGAGATCCTGCAGCTGATGGACGATCTGCGCGTCGCCGAGGTCGATTTCATGACCATCGGCCAGTACCTGCAGCCGAGCCGCAAGCATCATCCGGTCATCCGCTTTGTGACGCCGGACGAGTTCAAGTCGTTCGAGACGATCGCCTATGCCAAGGGTTTTCTCATGGTTTCCTCCAGCCCGTTGACGCGTTCGTCGCATCACGCCGGCGAGGATTTCGACCGTCTGCGCTCGGCCCGCCAGGCCCAGCACCAGGGCTAGGGCGGGATATGCCAAGCTTTACGACCGAGCGTCGCGTCGGACACACGGCCGATGAGATGTTCACGCTCGTCGCCGATGTCGAGAAATATCCGCAGTTCGTGCCGCTCTGTGAGCGGCTGGTGATCCGTGGCCGCAAGCCCGAAGGCGACCGCGAAGTGCTGATCGCCGACATGACGGTCGCCTACAAGTTCATGCGCGAGACCTTTACCACCAAGGTCGTGCTCGATCGTGCGGCCGGCACGATCCGCGCCGAATATCTCGACGGACCGTTCAAGCATCTCGATAATATCTGGACGTTCGCGGCCGTCGATGGCGGCCACAGCACGGTCACCTTCGCGATCGACTACGAGTTTCGCTCGCGAACGCTCTCGGCCCTTATGGGCGCCGTCTTCGACAAGGCGTTCCGCAAGTTCGCCGATGCCTTCGAAAAGCGCGCCGACGCCATTTATGGCGTCGTGCCCCAGGTCAGCACCTAGTCGTCTCGCGACGCTGCGTCGTGCAGCAACTTCAGTGCTTCGACGACGGTTGCAAACCGGACGCCGGAACGATCGAGGTCTGCGAAGACGTGCACGGCATGGCGCGCCGGATTTCCCCGCCGCATGACGCCAAAATGTACCAGTCCGACCGGCTTCTCGGCCGAGCCGCCGGTGGGGCCGGCAATGCCCGTCACGGCGATTGCCAGATCGGCGCCCGACTTGGCGAGTGCGCCGACCGCCATGGCAAGGGCGACTTCCTGGCTGACGGCGCCGACCCGCTCGATCAATGTCGCCGGAACACCGAGCATCTCGTTCTTGGCCTTGTTCGAATAGGTGACATAGCCGCGATCCACCACGGCGGAAGAACCGGAGATCTCTGTCAGCACGCCGGCGATGAGACCACCGGTGCAGGATTCGGCCGTTGCGATGGTCAGCCCGCGCGCGATGCAGAGCTCGATGAGCGCCTGCGCTTGATCCTGTAGAGGCGTGAGATCGGTCATGCTTCGTCCTCGCTGAAGGGCAGGCGGATCGTGGCGGTCGCGATCGCCGCGATGCCTTCGCCGCGGCCGACAAACCCCATTTTCTCGTTCGTCGTCGCCTTGACGCCGACCCGGCCTGCGCTGATGCCTGCAATTTCGGCGATCCGCGCGCGCATGGCGTCGCGATGCGGGCCGATCCGGGGCTCCTCGGCGATGATGGCGAGGTCGAGATTGACGATGACGCCGCCGCGCGCCCGCACCCGCTCGGCGGCGAAGGCCAGGAACCGATCGGACGAAGCCCCGCGCCATTGCGGATCGGAGGGCGGGAAATGGTCGCCGATATCGCCATCCGCGATCGTGCCGAGCACGGCGTCGGTAAGCGCGTGCAGCGCCACGTCGGCGTCGGAGTGGCCGGACAGCTTGCGGTCGTGCGGGATCTCGATGCCGCCGAGCCAGACGCCGGAGCCTTCGGTGAAGGAGTGCACGTCGTAGCCGGTTCCGACACGGGTTTCGCCGAACAACTGGCGTTCTTCCATGCGCAGGCGGGTGTCGGCCATTTCGATGTCCTCCGGCAGGGTCAGCTTGATGTTGGCGCGCTCGCCCAGGACGATCTGAACCGGGATGCCGGCCCATTCGGCAATGCCGGCGTCATCCGTAAACGGCTCGGGTGCGTCGGCGGCAAGCCGGTGGGCGTCCAGAATGGTGGTGAGGCGAAAGGCCTGCGGCGTTTCGGCTGAGTAGAGATTCTCGCGCGCCACCGTGCCGCTGACAATGTGTCCGGCATCGGCGCGCTTCAGCGTGTCGGTGACGGGCGAGGCGGCGAGTATGGCATCGGAAGTGGCGAGCGCATCAATGACGCGGTCAATCAGGGCAGGGGACGCGAAGGGCCGCACCGCATCATGGATGAGCACATGCGTCACCCCGCGCGCGGAGAGCGCCTCCAGCCCGCGGCGAACCGATTCCTGGCGCGTTGCGCCGCCGGTCACGAAGGGCAGCAGGCCGGGCTGCCCGGCGGTGGCTTCCTCGTAAAGTGTCACATCATCGGCATGAATGACGACCAGAACGTCGTCGATACGAGCGTGGGACAAAAAGCGCGCCGCCGTGCGCCGCAGAATCGCCTGGCCGGCCAGTTTGCGATATTGCTTCGGCACCTCGCCGCCGGCGCGAACGCCGCGTCCGGCCGCCACGAGCAAGGCCGCGATACGTGGGGAGGGCAATGTCTCGCTCATGCACGAAGGATCCTGGCTGGTTCGGAATCTGGCGGATCCCGGCGTGTCATCGAAGGCCGTGTCATTGAAGCCATGGAATCGGAGATTCCACTTCGCAACGCAACAAGTCTCTTGCTGTCCGCGCTCGTCTGACTAATATGTGGGCACCTGATCCTATGCCTATTCGGTAATCAATTGCCTGAAGCGACCAACCCAACCACCCGTCTAGCCGAGCCTCTGCGCATCGGAAGTGTGACGATCGCCAACCGCGTTCTGCTTGCGCCGATGTCGGGTGTTTCCGATCGTCCGTTCCGGCGTGTCGCTGCTTCGTTCGGGGCTGGGCTGGTGATTTCCGAGATGGTCGCCAGCGAAGAACTGGCCAATGGCAATGCCGAGACGGCCATGCGCGCGGAAGCCACTGGCGACGGGTTGCATGTGGTGCAGCTTGCCGGACGCGAGGCGCACTGGATGGCCGAAGGCGCGCGCGCCGCGGCTGATTCCGGCGCCGACATCATCGATATCAACATGGGCTGCCCGGCCAAGCGCGTCACCACTGGTTATTCCGGCTCGGCGCTGATGCGCGATCTCGATCATGCGCTAACACTCGTAGAGGCGACGGTCGCGGCAAGCCCGGTTCCTGTCACGCTCAAAATGCGGCTTGGCTGGGACGACAAGACGATCAATGCACCTGAACTCGCGCGCCGGGCCGAAAATGCCGGTGTCGCGATGATCACCGTGCATGGCCGCACGCGTTGCCAGTTCTACAAGGGCAGCGCCGATTGGGCCGCCATCGCTGCCGTGAAGCAGGCGATTTCGATCCCGTTGATTGCCAATGGCGACTGCCTGAGCCCGGAGAGCCTGGCGCCGATGCTGGCGCTTTCGGGAGCAGATGGGGTCATGGTCGGGCGCGGTGCCTATGGCCGCCCCTGGCTGCCAGGACATCTTGCCCGTTTTGCCGCCACAGGCGTCATGCCCGAAGCCCCGCGCGGCGATGACTTCATCGACCTCGTGATTGGCCATTTTGAAGAAATGATCGCGCTCTACGGCACAATTCTGGGCGTGCGTAACGCGCGAAAACATCTGAGCTGGACGCTGGAAGCGCTCGGCGCCGATGTCATCGAGCCGACGGCTCGTCTCGCCATCATGACGGAACATCAGCCGGAACGCGTCGTCGCGCTTCTGCGCAAGCATCTCGGCGAAGCCGAACTCAGGAGAGCCGCTTGAACAAGTCCATGGCGCCGATCGACGCCGGCATTGCGAATGGCAATGCAGCGGCGTCGATGTTGCTCGACGCGCTGCCGCATCCGATCATCATGATCGATGGTGCCGGCCACGTCACCGAAGCCAATAGCGCCGCGCAGGATTTCTTCCAGGCGTCCATTGCCGTGCTGCGCCGGCAGTCTATCGAGCATTTCGTGCCGTTCGGTAGCCCGCTGCTGGCGCTGATCGAGCAGGTTCGGTCGCGAGGCGCCGCCGTCAACGAGTATCGCGTCGATGTCGGCACGCCACGCAATGGCAGCGATCGCATCGTCGACATCTATGCCTCGCCAGTTCCCGAGCGACCGAATTCCGTCGTCGTCCTGCTGCAGGAAAAGACGATGGCCGAGAAGATCGACCGCCAGCTGACCCATCGCGGTGCGGCGCGCTCGGTGACGGGCCTCGCGGCGATGCTGGCGCATGAAATCAAGAACCCCCTTTCCGGCATTCGCGGCGCGGCACAGTTGCTCGAATCCTCCGTCGATGATGACGACCGGGCGCTGACGCGTCTGATCTGCGACGAGACCGACCGGATCGTGAAGCTGGTCGACCGGATGGAGGTGTTCTCCGACGAGCGTCCCGTCGAACGCGCGCCGGTCAACATCCACGTCGTGCTGGAGCATGTGAAGCGGCTGGCGCAATCCGGCTTCGCCCGCAATATCCGCATTGTCGAGGAATATGATCCCTCGCTGCCGCCGGTCTATGCCAATCGCGACCAGCTGGTTCAGATCTTCCTCAACCTCGTCAAGAACGCAGCCGAGTCGATCGGCAATGACGACGATGGCGAGATCCTGCTCACCACCGCTTTCAAGCCCGGTATCCGGCTTTCCGTGCCGGGCTCGACCAACCGGGTGACGCTGCCGCTGGAGTTTTGCGTTCGCGACAACGGTCCCGGCGTTCCGGCGGACATGCTGCCGCATCTCTTCGACCCGTTCGTCACCACCAAGACGAACGGCACCGGCCTTGGGTTGGCGCTCGTGGCCAAGATCATCGGCGATCATGGCGGCGTGATCGAGTGCGACTCCCAGCAGAACCGCACGACTTTCCGGGTGCTGATGCCGGCTTTCCCAGGCGCAATGCCTGCAGACAAGGACGAATGAAATGGCAACCGGCACCATCCTCGTAGCCGATGACGACGCGGCCATCCGGACCGTTCTCAATCAGGCCCTGTCGCGCGCCGGCTATGAAGTCCGGTTGACGTCGAACGCGGCGACGCTTTGGCGGTGGGTCAGCCAGGGCGAGGGCGATCTCGTCATCACCGATGTCGTGATGCCGGACGAAAACGCGTTCGATCTGCTGCCGCGCATAAAACGGGCGCGGCCGGAACTGCCGGTCATCGTCATGAGCGCGCAGAACACGTTCATGACGGCGATACGCGCCTCCGAGCGCGGCGCCTACGAATATCTGCCGAAGCCCTTCGACCTGAAGGAACTGATCTCGATCGTCGGCCGCGCGCTGGCCGAGCCGAAGCAGCGGGCCAAGGACGCCCGCATCGACGACGGCAGCGAGAACATCCCGCTGGTCGGCCGTTCGCCCGCCATGCAGGACATCTACCGCGTGCTGGCGCGGCTGATGCAGACGGACCTGACCGTCATGATCGCCGGCGAATCCGGCACCGGCAAGGAGTTGGTCGCCCGCGCGCTGCATGATTACGGCAAGCGCCGCACCGGTCCGTTTGTCGCCATCAACATGGCGGCCATCCCGCGCGACTTGATCGAAAGCGAGTTGTTCGGCCACGAGAAGGGCGCGTTCACCGGTGCGCAGGCCCGCTCCGCCGGTCGCTTCGAACAGGCCGAAGGCGGCACGCTGTTTCTGGACGAAATCGGCGACATGCCGATGGAGGCGCAGACGCGGTTGCTGCGCGTGCTGCAACAGGGCGAGTACACGACGGTTGGTGGCCGTACGCCGATCAAGACCGATGTCCGGATCGTCGCCGCCACGAATAAGGATCTGCGGATCCTGATCAATCAGGGCCTGTTCCGCGAGGATCTGTTCTTCCGCTTGAACGTCGTGCCGATCCGCCTGCCGGCCCTTCGCGAGCGTTCCGAGGATATTCCGGACCTCGTCCGGCACTTCTTCACGCTGGTCGAGAAGGAAGGCCTCCCGCACAAGCAGATCGAGACGGCGGCGGTTGAGCGGTTGAAGCGCTATCGCTGGCCGGGCAACGTTCGCGAGTTGGAAAACCTTATCCGGCGTCTCGCGGCGCTCTATCCGCAGGACACGATTACCGAGAACATCATCGACGCCGAACTGGATCAGCCGGCTGCCGCGCTGGCAACCAACGGTTCGGAAATGGAAGACACGTTGATGAGCTCGGTCGAGCGGCATCTGTCGACCTATTTCCACGGTTTCGGCGATGGATTGCCGCCGCCAGGCCTCTATCATCGCATTCTGCGCGATGTCGAATATCCGCTGATCAGCACGGCGCTGGCGGCGACCCGCGGCAACCAGATCAAGGCGGCGGAGCTTCTGGGCGTGAACCGCAATACGCTGCGCAAGAAGATCCGCGACCTGGACGTTCAGGTAATCCGCAACTCGCGTTGAAAAGGCGGGCAGGGGGCGATCTGTTGCCCTCTCGCCACATTGCTGTTGCAATTCGGTCCCAGGGTTCGCGCCATGAAGGGCTCCGAATACCGCACGAGAATCAACCTGCTTTGTCTATCTGGCGGGGGCGCAACGTGATCGCGTCCGCCGGCTCGACTCCGTCCGCGAGTGCCGACGTTCAGGAACCCAGCCGCCGCCGGCGCGGTTTCTCCCTGCGCGCCGCCGGCTACATAACCGTAATTCTGGCGCTGACATGCGCCTGCTTCAGCTTCTTCCTGCTGATGGGGCTGACGCCGATCGAGCCGACCGAGCCGGTCGTGTTCTGGGCCCTGGCCGTCAATGGGGTGCTGACCAGCCTTCTGGTCATCGAACTCTGCCTCGAAGTTGCCCTGCTGATCCGCGCCAGACGGCGAGGCCGCGCTGCAGCCAGGTTGCATATCCGCATCGTGGGCTTGTTCAGCATCGTGGCGGTCGTGCCGGCGATCCTGATCGCCGTCGTGGCCTCGATCACGCTCAATCGCGGGCTCGATCACTGGTTTTCCGAGCGAACCCGCGCCATCGTCTCGACCTCGCTTTCGATCGCGCAGGCCTATGCCGAAGAGCATGCCCGCACGCTTAAAGTCGATATTCTCGGCCTAAAATCGGATTTCGAGCGCGCTCAAGTGCTGCTGGAACAGAACCCCGATCGCTTCCAGTCCTTCATGAACTCCATGGCGGCGCTGCGCGGCATCCCCGGCGTTTTCCTGGTCAAGCCGGACGGGTCGCTGATCGCACAGGCCAATTTCCAGTTCTCGACCGGCTATTTGCCGCCGCCCGCCGACGCGTTGATCCGCGCCGCCAAGGCAGGCGCAGATCCCGTCCTGATCGCGCCAGGAGCGACCAACGTCGTGGGCGCCATTGCCCGCCTCGACAGCTATACCGATGTCTTCCTCTACATCACGCGCGAGATCGACCCGAAGGTCATCCGCTATATCTCGGAAACCACCGCGAGCGTGGCCGAATACAAGAATCTCGAGGCCACGCGTTGGGGCGTGCAGGTCGCCTTCGGGCTGCTCTATCTCGGTCTGGCTCTCGTCGTCCTGCTTTCGGCGGTGTGGCTCGGTATCGGTTTTGCAAACCGCCTCGTTGCGCCGATCCGCCGGCTGATTGACGCGGCCGACGAAATCGGTCGCGGCAATCTGGAGGTGCATGTGCCCTTCCGGAGCGCGGACGGCGATCTTGGCGCGCTCGGCGCGACGTTCAACACCATGACGACCGAACTGCGCAGCCAGCGGCATGAACTGGTGGCTGCCAGCGACCAGATCGACAGCCGCCGCAGGTTTACGGAAGCTGTGCTTGCCGGTGTCAGCGCCGGCGTGGTCGGCACCGATGCGCAGGGCATGATCACCATCGCCAATCGCGGCGCCATGCGCCTGCTCGGGCTGAATGAAAGCGTGCCGATCGGCCAATCGGTGATCGAGGTCGCTCCGGAACTGAAGGAAGTCGTCGAGTTGTCGCTGTCCGAGCCGCACAGGGCCGAGCATCGCGACCAAGTTTCCGTGGTTCGCGACGGCCGCGAACGGACCATCAATGTCCGTGTCACGACCGAAGAATCCGACACGACCCGGCATGGCTATGTCATCACGCTCGACGACATCACCGACCTCGTCACGGCGCAGCGCAGCGCCGCCTGGGCCGATATCGCACGCCGCATCGCGCATGAGATCAAGAACCCGCTGACGCCGATCCAGCTTTCGGCCGAACGCCTCAAGCGGCGCTTCGGCAAGCACATCGTCGAGGGTCGCGAGATCTTCGATCAGTGCACCGACACGATCATTCGCCAGGTCGGCGATATCGGCCGCATGGTGGACGAGTTCTCGTCCTTTGCGCGGATGCCGAAGCCGACCTTCGAGGAGCGCGACATGGGAGAGGCGGCTCGCGAGGCTGTCTTCCTGATGGAAGTGACCAATCCGAACATCGCGTTCGAGATCGACCTGCCGGAAGAGCGGCTGATCGGCCGTTTCGACCCGCGACTGATCTCACAGGCCTTCACCAATCTGGTGAAGAACGCGACCGAGGCGATCGAGGCGCTGCCGCCGGAAGAGGCGGCTGGCGCCAAGATCACGGTACGCGGCCGCATTGAAGGCGATTTCAACATCGTCGAGTTCATCGACACCGGCATCGGCCTGCCGAACGAAAACCGGCATCGTCTGCTGGAGCCGTACATGACGACACGCGACAAGGGTACCGGCCTTGGCCTCGCGATCGTCTCCAAGATCATTGAGGAACATGGCGGGCAACTCGATCTGCTCGATTCGCCCGCCGTCGCGACAGGGGGGCGAGGGGCCATGGTGAGGATTACACTTCCAAGGCCTTCGCATGACGGAAGCGACAGCCCCGGTGCTGCCGCGATCGATCAAACCAATCCCGTAGACGCCTGACGAAGATAGAGATCATGCCGTCCGATATTCTTATCATCGATGATGAAGCTGACATCCGCGGGCTCGTTGCCGGAATTCTCGAAGACGAGGGCCACGGCACCCGTACCGCAGGCGATACCGACACGGCCCTGGCCGAGATCGAGAAGCGGCGTCCAACGCTGATCTTCCTCGATATCTGGCTGACAGGAAGCCGGATCGACGGTTTGACCCTGCTCGATATCATCAAGGGCCAGCACCCCGATTTGCCGGTCGTGATGATATCCGGCCATGGCAACATCGAGACCGCCGTTTCCGCCATCCGGCGCGGCGCCTACGATTACATCGAGAAGCCGTTCAAGGCTGACCGCCTGCTGATGATCGCCGAGCGCGCGCTGGAGGCTTCAAAGCTTCGCCGCGAAGTTCGGGATCTGCGAGAGCGGGCGGGCGATGCCGGCCGGCTTGTCGGCTCGTCGATCGCCATGAGCCATCTGAAGCAGACAATCGAGCGTGTCGCGCCGACCAACAGCCGGATCATGATCTCGGGCCCGTCCGGCTCGGGCAAGGAATTGGTGGCGCGCGCCATCCATGAATCGTCGCTGCGCATGGACGGTCCCTTCATCGTGCTGAACGCTGCCACGATCACGCCCGATCGCATGGAACATGAGCTGTTCGGCACCGAGAACGGCGCCGGTTCGGCGCGCAATGTCGGCGCGCTGGAAGAGGCGCATGGCGGCACGCTCTATCTCGATGAGATCGCCGACATGCCGCGCGAGACGCAGGGCAAGATCCTGCGCGTGCTGATCGACCAGAGCTTTCAACGCGTCAACGGCACCACCAAGGTCAATGTCGACGTCCGCATCATCTCGTCGACAGCCCGCGATCTCGAGCATGAGATCGCCGAGGGCAGTTTTCGCGAGGATCTGTTCCATCGTCTTTCGGTGGTTCCGCTCCGCGTGCCGGCGCTGGCAGAACGACGCGACGACGTGCCGGAACTGGTCAATCACTTCATCGACCAGATTTCGCGCTCGACCGGCCTGCCGATCCGCACGGTTGGTTCGGACGCATTGGCGGTGCTGCAGGCGCATGATTGGCCCGGCAACATTCGCCAGCTTCGCAACAACGTCGAGCGTCTGCTGATTTTGGCGCGCGGCGACGAAAGCCAGGCGATCTCCGCCGACATGCTGCCGCCAGAGGTTGGCGAGATGCTGCCGACGACGCCCAATCGCGGCGGAGAACACCTGATGTCGCTGCCGCTGCGCGATGCACGCGAGATTTTCGAACGCGAATATCTGACGGCCCAGGTCAATCGGTTCGGCGGCAATATCTCGCGGACCGCCGAGTTCGTCGGCATGGAGCGCTCGGCGTTGCATCGGAAGCTGAAATCGCTCGGCGTCGGTTGACGCTGCCGGCGTCGCATTGTCCGATGCAACGCCTTCCCGACTCATGACCCACGTCTGTCTCTAAACCTCTCGCAGGAATGCCATGTCGCGCTTCGCCTATGTGAACGGTCTCTATCTCCGCCATCCGGAGGCGGTCGTCCATGTCGAGGATCGCGGCTATCAGTTTGCCGATGGCGTTTACGAGGTTTGCGAGATTCGCGACGGACGGCTGATCGACGAAGCCCTGCACATGGCGCGGCTTGAGCGTTCGCTGAAAGAACTGCGCATTGCCCAGCCTATGAGCCTCGTGGCGCTCGGGGTCATCCTGCGCGAGGTCGTGCGACGCAACCGCGTCAGAGAAGGTCTGGTCTATCTGCAGATCACGCGCGGCGTTGCCCCGCGCAATCATGCCTTTCCCGCAGAGGGAACGCCGCCTTCCATCGTCGTTACGGCAAAGTCGGCTCCACGCAGCGCCGGAGATCTTCGGGCGGAGCAGGGCGTCAGTGTCATCACCGTGCCGGAAAATCGTTGGGACCGCGTCGACATCAAGACGGTGTCGCTGCTGCCGAACGTCCTCGCCAAGCAGGCAGCGAAAGAAGCTGGCGCCTATGAGGCTTGGTTCGTCGATGCCGATGGCAACGTGACCGAGGGTTCCTCGACCAATGCGTGGATCGTCACGATGGACGGCGTGATCGTCACTCGCCCAGCCGAGAGCGGAATTTTGCGGGGAATTACCCGCACCGTCCTCTTCCGCGTTGCCGAGGCAGCCGGTCTCAAGATCGAAGAACGCGCCTTCAGCCTCGATGAGGCGAAGGCGGCGCGCGAGGCGTTTGTCACCGCGGCGACGACCGTCGTAACGCCCGTCGTCATCATCGATGGACAGCCGGTCGGAAACGGCGCTCCTGGTACGATTGCAACGGAATTACGCCGTCGTTTCCATGAGTTCGCCGCCGAGGCCCCCGTTCGTTCGCGAGGATGAAGATCCTCACAGCTTTCCCGCGCAAGCGAATTTCTTGGGTGACGCGACGCGATTAACCGGGCAAAGTGGACGTAAGGCTGGGAGGACAATCCGGCCGTCGGGACTTCGGTCCCCAACAAGGTCAAGCGTGAGAGACAAGAATGGCAGAACGCGCACAAAATCTTCAGGACACGTTTCTCAACCATGTCCGGAAGAGCAAGATCCCACTGACGATTTTTCTGGTAAACGGCGTCAAGTTGCAGGGCATCGTTACCTGGTTTGACAATTTCTGCGTGCTTTTGCGCCGGGACGGCCATTCCCAGCTCGTCTACAAGCATGCCATCTCCACCATCATGCCGGGCGCTCCCGTCCAGCTCTTCGAGCCGGATGAAGAGAGCGAGCGGCCGGGAGCCTGATTGACCGACATTTCTGATCTGCCTGAAGGCGCCGAAGGGCCCGAGGCAACCGATTCCCATATCGAAACAAAGCGCGTGCCGGAACGCGCCTTCGTACTCGTGCCGGTTCGTCCGGCGCGGATGCGGCGGCGCGCCGAAGGCGATCCCCGAGGGGCTGCCCGCAGCACGGAAGCGCGCGTCGAAGAGGCCATCGGCCTGGCGCGAGCGATCGAACTCGACGTTGTCGAGGGCATTGCCGTGCCGCTGCCGATGTTCAAGCCGGCAACGCTATTCGGATCCGGCAAGGTGGCGGAACTGGCCGAGCGTATCGAGGCGGACCATGTTGGCCTCGTCATCGTCGATCACGCGCTGACGCCGGTTCAGCAGCAGAACCTCGAAAAAGAGTGGGGCACCAAGGTCATCGACCGCACCGGATTGATCCTCGAGATCTTCGGCGAGCGGGCGCAGACCAAGGAAGGCACGCTTCAGGTCGAGCTGGCCCATCTCAATTACCAGAAGAGCCGGCTTGTCCGTAGCTGGACCCACCTTGAACGCCAGCGCGGCGGCTTCGGCTTCCTCGGCGGTCCCGGCGAAACCCAGATCGAGGCGGATAAGCGGGCCCTTCAGGAACGCATCTCGCGCATCGAACATGAGCTCGAAACGGTCGTCCGGACGCGGCGCCTGCAGCGTGAAAACCGTCGCAAGACCCCGCACCCGATCGTGGCGCTCGTCGGCTATACCAACGCCGGCAAGTCGACGCTGTTCAACACGCTGACCCAGTCCGATATCTTCGCCAAGGACCTGCTGTTTGCGACGCTCGACCCGACCCTGCGTCGGCTCAAGCTGCCGCATGGGACCGAGGCGATCCTCTCGGACACGGTGGGCTTCATCTCCGATCTGCCGACACATCTGGTCGCCGCCTTCCGCGCGACGCTGGAAGAGGTGATCGAGGCGACGCTGATCCTGCATGTGCGCGACATCGCGCATGAGGACACCGAAGCCCAGGCGCACGATGTCATGACGGTTCTCGAGCAATTGGGCGTCGAGGTCGGCAAGACGGATCGTCTGATCGAAGTCTGGAACAAGATCGATCTGATGCCGGAGGACGCAAGGCCGTCCGGCCGCATCCAGACGGAAAAGGGCAAGCCGGCCATCGTGCCGATTTCGGCCCTGACGGGGGAGGGTGTCCAGGCGCTGCTCGAGCTCGTGGAGAAGCGACTGAACGAAGATCGGCCCGTGTTCACGCTTTCGCTCGCGGGCGACGCTTTGTCCCGACTGCATCGCCTCTACGATCTCGGCGAAGTGCTTTCGCGGGATGATCAGGAAGATGGCACCACCGTCGCGCGGATCCGCGTGCCGGAGAAATACGAGGCCACCTTCCATCGCGAGTTTCCGGGCGCGCGTCTTCAGGTGGCGGCCGAGAAAGCCAAGGACGAGACGGATCCCCAGCCTTGGGATCCGATGAAGAACACCTGACGATCCGCACCAGGTTCGGGTGCGGATTTTCTTCGGCAAGAGGTGGCTCGCGGTTTCTTCACGCGTGCCGCCCTCTGCTCGAAGATGCCTAGTCCCGCGGCCGGGATTTGGCCTCGACCCAGAGCGCTTCCATTTCATCGAGGCTGGCTTCCGCGGGGCTCCGGCCCTGGGAGGCGAGTTCTGCTTCGATGTGGCGGAAGCGGTGGCGAAATTTCTCGTTGGTGCCGCGAAGCGCCGCGTCTGGATCGACCTCGACATGGCGGGCGAGATTGGCGACGGCAAATAGCAGGTCGCCGACTTCATCCTGCACCCGGTCCTTCGAAACAGTCGGACAGTCGAGCTCGTGCTCGATTTCGGCAATCTCTTCCTTGATCTTGTCGAGTACGGCGCGGGGATCGTTCCAGTCAAACCCGACGGTGCCGGCCTTCTGTTGCAGCTTGACCGCGCGTGCGAGCGTCGTCATTCCGGCCGGGACATCATCCAGCAGGCTGACGAGCTGAGCTTCGGACTGGCCAGCGAGGCGTCGCTTCTCGGCGCGCAGGCGCTTTTCCTCCGCCTTTATCGTTTCCCAGAAGCCTTTGGCCGCGCCGGCGCTTCGTGCTTCCTCGTTTCCAAAGACATGGGGGTGGCGCCGGATCATCTTCGAGGTGATGGCCAAAACGACATCGCCAAACGAGAAGGCATCTATCTCCTCGGCCATGCGGGCGTGATAGACCACCTGCAAAAGCAGGTCGCCGAGTTCCTCCTCGAGGTCGTGCAGATCGCCTCGCTCGATTGCGTCCGCGACCTCATAGGCCTCCTCGATCGTGTAGGGGGCGATCGAATGGGAATCCTGCACCTTGTCCCAGGAGCATCCTGTCTCCGGGTCGCGGAGCGCGACCATGATCTCGATCAGGCGCTCAATGTCTCGGGATGGCTGCATGAGAAATTCCTTGTACGGCGGCTCATGAGAGTTCGAGGGACGCGCTACGTCACCCAGAGCGGCAAGATTGGGTCGCCATAGCACCAAAAAGCCTAATCGTTCCAACGTTTTGTTGGTCGCTCAAATCATGGGTTTGTTGTTTTCGCGGTTTCGATTTATATAGACCGTGTTCGATATTTAGCTCTGCCTTGATATATGCCCATGTGGCGCGTCCCAAGACATCGCTGGAACTCGGATTGGCTGACGCGGGAGTCGCGCGGCCTTAGCCAAGCAATGCACAAAGGACACGAGACATGGCTACCGGTACCGTAAAGTTTTTCAATGGCCAAAAGGGCTTCGGTTTCATCCAGCAGGACGGCGGCGGACCGGACGTTTTCGTTCACATCAGCGCCGTTGAGCGTGCCGGCATGCGCGGCCTGGTCGAAGGCCAGAAGCTGAGCTTCGACGTCGAAGCTGATCGTCGCAGCGGCAAGTCGGCTGCAACGAACCTTCAGAACGCTTGAACTAATCAGTTCGCGTTACGGGGTCCGGCGTTTCGACGCCGGACCCTTTTTGTTTTCAAGTCGGGCCTGCGGATACCCATCCCTGATACCGGCGACACACCGTTTGGAGTTGTCCCATGGCCAAAAAGCCAGCCGCCCGCAGCGAAGTTGTCCTATTCGACGTGTTCTATGAAGACGGCACGCAGCGTTCCAATCGCCGGGTCCCCGGTGAGATACTCGGTGGCCTGGACGGCGACGAGCCGGCACGTACCGAGATCGAAGCGCAGGATCGCCTGATCGCTGAGAAGTCCGGCGTTCCAGCCGCCGCAATTGAATCGCTTCGCCGCACGAAGAAGTAACGTTTTCGCAGGGTAAGGCACACCTTCCGAGCAAAACTGATAGAGTAAAGGCCCCGACGAATCCGTCGATGTCGCCGGTCAGCTTGTTCGTCTCGTTCCCGGATTGACGATCCAGTTTCTGAGAGCCGCCCTGCGGCACGAAAGGACGGCAATGTCTCCAAGCGATACGAAGGATGCCGCCAAGGCGCGCGCCGAAGAGCGCTTCAAGAAAGCTGAAAAGCTTCGCAGCGGAGAAGCCGCGGTCATGGCCGGCGAGCGGGATCGCGTCGCCGCCCAGGTCGCCAAGACTGCCAGACTGCGTGAATTGCGCATGGCCAAGGAAGTAGCGGAAGAAGCCCTTCCGAAGGTGGTCAAGAAGAAGGCCGTTGCCGCCAAGCCCAAGGCGGTCGCCAAGCCCAAGGTTGCGGCAAAGCCTGAGTCAGACTCCTAAGTTCGATCCGGCACTTCCGGCTCCCGAGAGCCTGAGCGCCATGGTTTGAGGACCATCCGGCTGCCTGGAATGACTCGTGCTCCGAAACGCCGCCGCAGGGCGCCGCCCTTTGTCTATCTCGTTCTGCTCGTGCTCGGTCTGCTGCTGATTGGCTTTGTCGATCAGCAGCGGCGCGAGATCCGGGCGGACGACGGCTCGACCGTCGTCGTGCGCGATGGCGATTCCCTCGCCATCGATCAGACCGAGTTCCGGATCTATGGCATCGACGCACCCGAACTGCGCCAGACCTGCCAGGACCAGAGCGGCAAATCATGGCGCTGTGGCGCTGCCGCCAAAACCGCCCTTCGAAACCTGGTGTCGCAGGGCGGATTGCGCTGCTCGCCGCAATCGCGCGACCGCTTCGGCCGCGTCGTCGCAAATTGCCGGGTGGAGCGAAATCCCGATATTGGAGAGGCCATGGTCCGCGACGGTTTTGCCGTCAACTACGGCGGCATTGGCTCCGGCGAATACGGTGCGGCTGAGGCCGCGGCCCGTCGGGAAAAGCGCGGCATCTGGAAGGGCGACTTCACCACGCCGTCAGACTGGCGGAGCGACCATCCGAGATCCAACTGACTGTTTGGCATCCAATGCAATCCGCGCTGAAATTTGCTTAGCTGGCGAATTTTACAACCGGATAGCGCGCAAAATCATGATATGTTCCTAACTTTAGGTTGCATGCTGCATCAGTAGGTTGTATGCATATCCCCATACCGTAGTGCCGAGAAGCAGACCTTTCCTCTGGTAATCCGAATGGAGCCGGGCATGTGGAATTGCGAATCCGTACAGGTGATTATGGACCACCCTCCGACTTCCCCCGCAGTAGTCTCCAAGGTGACAATCGTCCTGATCGACCGCCGCGCGCTGGACAGGGAGTGCCTGGCCAGGGGCTTGCTGGCCAGTCAGCCCAATCTCGAAATCCGCTCGTTCGGTTCGGTCGAGGAATGGGGGGTTGAGGGCATCAATCGCGATGAGACGTCCGCCGTCCTTCTGAGCATTGGCGGCCACAGCCCTGCTGACGTTGCGGTGGCCAACGCGATCACCAGCCTGGGAAGGAACTCTCCCGGCATTCCGGTAATCATTCTGGCGGACAGCGAGGCGGCCAGCCATGTCCTGATGGCGCTCGATCACGGGGTGCGGGGATATATCCCCTCCAGTATCGGGCTGCGCGTGGTGGTCGAGGTCGTCAACCTGGTCCGGGCGGGCGGCATCTATGTTCCCGCGAGCAGCTTGACGGGCTCGCGTCAGGAGATCATGGCGCCGGAACTCGAAGAGGATGCGGATCCTCTCGCCGCGCTGCTGACCCCGCGCCAGGCGTCCGTGGCGGAAGCGCTGCGTCAGGGCAAGGCAAACAAGATAATCGCCTACGAACTCGATCTGAGCGAGAGCACGGTGAAGGTTCACATTCGCGCCATCATGCGCAGGCTCCAGGCGCACAATCGCACCGAGGTCGCCTTCAAGCTCAACGGGTTGATGCGGGGAGGGCGCGCCACGGCACGGGTGCTCAGCCTCTCTGCGCTTCGAGACCGCTCGGCCAGCGGGCGGATTTCGCAGGTGTCGGAGCCCACGCTGACATCGCCACAGTCGGCGGCCTCCCGCTAGAGCCTTTCATTTCAGAGGGCATGATGGTGATCCAATCCCAGCCTTCGACAGGGCGCGAGCCCGTCGTGCTGCGTGATCTGGCCGACGTGCTGCGTCGGCGATCCGGCTGGTTGCTGTTGTGCACGGCGGCCGGTATCGGCGCGGGTGCGGCGGTTTATGCCAGTCAGCCCCAATCCTATCGCGCCGAGGCGGTCATGGCGCTCGATGTCCGTCGGATACAGGGCATGCCGATCGATCAGGTTGTTACGCCGCTGCCGCAGGAAAGCCCGGTTCTCCGCACCGAACTCGACATGATCGGATCGCGCGTCATGGCGCAGCGAGTGCTGGCCAAGTTGGCGGAGGCGGGTGTCGATCCGTTCGCGGTGGAGAGCGGGGAAGCCCCCTCCGGAAATCAGCCCTCCGGTGGTGGTCAACCGGCGCAGGTAGCTAGTGGACAGTCGGGATCGGCGGGAGAAGATCATGCTGCCGTGCCGCCGCCAGACCTGGCTGGCGAGGACCGGTCGGCAGAGGTCGCGGCCATGCGCGAGGATCGCCTTCGGGCTGGCCTGAAGGTCGTCAATGACGGTCGCTCCTACACGATCTACATCGCCTATTCGGCGGCAGATCCGGAAATCGCGGCGCGGGTCGCCAACGCTTATGCGCGGGCCTATCTCGCCTATCAGGACGATGTGCAGATCGATGCCACGCGCCGGGTCAGCGACTGGCTTTCGGACCGCCTCCGCATTCTGGCCGCCAGGCTGGAGCAGTCGGAGAAGGAAGCCGAGCGCTACCGGGCCTCGTCCGGGCTGTTGGAGATCGACGGCGTGACGCTGACGGCCCAACGGCTGAGCGCTCTCAATACGGAGCTGATGGCGGCCCGCGCCGCCCACGCGACGGCCGCGGCACGGCAGAAGACAGCCGCACGTCTTGCCGCCGACAAGGACGGGCTCGATAGCTTCACGGAAGTTCTCGGTTCGCCGATCATCCAGCAATTGCGCACGAGCCAGGCACAGTTCGAGCGCCGACTTCGGGTTCTGAAGGACACTGGCGCCGCCCAGAGCGCCGAAATCCCAGCGCTGGCCTCGGAGCTGGACGCCGTTCGTCAGCAGGTCACAGAGGAAGTGGGACATATCCTCGCCAGTCTCCAGAACGAGATCGACGCGGCCGCCAGACGGGTCGCCTCACTGGAGAGCGAGCTTCGCACCGCGCAGGCGAACTATGGCGCGTCGGATCTGGCGAGGGTGAAGCTGGAAGCTTTGGTGCGCGAGGCGAGGGCGGATCGGGCCGTCTATGAGAGCCTTCTCGGGCGCTCCAAGCAGATAGTCGATCAAAATGGGCTGGTCGATCCAGGCGTGCGCCTTCTTTCGGAGGCGAGGGCGCCGGGCCGGCCCTTTGGGCTGCGGCTGTGGCCGGCCTTGCTGCTGGGGATGCTTTCTGGCGCGGCAAGTGGATTGGGGCTGGTCTGGATTCTGGAACGACTGGATGACCGTGTACGCTCGCGCCGGTCACTCGAGACGGCCACGGGCGCCCCGGTACTTGCGACAATTCCCACCTTCGCCCGTCGCCGCCCGCGAAATCTGCTCGGTTTTGGCAAACCGGCCTCGGGCGAGGCCTTTGACGAGGCAATCCTGAGCCTGCAATGGATGTTGCGGCTTTCGCCGGCGACGCGGCGGGCCGCCGTACTGATGGTGACATCGGCGCTCCCACAGGAGGGCAAGACGACGATCGCGCTGGCGTTGGCGCGGTCGATGGCTATCGCCGGACGTTCCGTCGTGCTGGTCGATGCCGACCTGCATCGACAGAGCCTTGCACGGATTACGGGGCAACCGGACCCAGCTGAGAAACCGCTACTCGGACTCGGCGCCTTTCTACGCGGCGATGCGGATCTCGACGACGTCCTATCGCCGGATGCGGGTTCGCCACTGCGAATGGTTGTGGCACCGGAGCCAACCGCCGACGCGCAGGCATGGCTTGGAAGCGGGCGCATGAAGCTTTTGGTCGATGCGCTGCGAGATCGCTTCGACGTCGTCATCCTCGATGCGCCACCCGTCCTGACCACTTCGGACGCGGCCCAGATCGGGAGCCACGTCGACGCCATCCTGTTCGTCACGCGCTGGGGCGGCACGAGCCTGGAGGCCGTGCTCTCCGCCCTACAGAGCTTGAACCAGTGCGGCCTCAGCATGCCGGCCCTGGTGCTGAACGCCGTCGAGCATCGCGCTCAGCAGCGCTACGAAGACCCTCGAGCTCTTCGCGACGGCGCCAAGTCGGAACCGGAAACCACGCGATTGTACGATGCGGCGCAGCCTCAGCCCGTCCGGATGGGGGAGAGCTAGATGGGTCGTGTACTTCAAAGGATAGCGCGCCTGGCCGAATGCGTTGCGCTGGTGCTGGCGCTTTGTTGCACACTTGCCAGCGCGCGGGCTCAGGCGCAGGCCGCCTATCGGTTGGGTGTCGGCGACGTCCTGCAGGTCTCCGTCTTCGCCGCGCCGGATCTAAGCGGCAGGTTCACTATCGGTTCGGATGGCGCCATCCGCTATCCAAGGCTGGGTAGCGTCATGATGGCAGAGCTGACGCAGGAAGAAGCGGCCGAACGAATTGCCGATGGTCTGGTTGGCCGTATACCCGCCGACCAGACGGTGACGGTGGACATTGTCAGCCATGCCCCGGTCTTCGTCACAGGCGATGTGCAGACGCCGGGGCGCTATGAGTTTCGGCCGGGTATGATCGTGCTCGAACTGGTCGCCCTAGGCGGCGGGCTGCGTCGACCCGATTCACCGATGACCGGAGCGGCACTGCAAATGCTGATGCTCCAGAGGGACTATGCCGACGAGAGGCTTGTCCGCTGGTCACAGCGGGTGGAGCGCGCCCGACTGGAATCGGAAATCCGCGCCCTGGAATTTGACAGCAAAGGGCTTATCGCCTCCGGCGCACCGCGCGATATGGTCGAGGCGGAAGAGACATTGTTCCGGGTGCGCAAGGACAGCCTGGCGGCACAAGAAGCGGCGGCGGAGGCCCAACGCCGTACGCTGGACGATGAAATCCTCACGCTACAGAAAAGCTTGACGCTGCATGACCGCGATCTGGTTTTGATCGAGCAGGACGTCAACGCGACCCAAAAGCTCGCCGATCAGGGGCTGACGGCCCATTCGCGACTGCGCGACAGCCAGCGCCAGCAGTCCGGGCTCCAGCGTGACAGGCTTGAGGTGATCGGCCTTCTCGCTAGGGCACGACAGAATCGACTGGATATAGACCAACGCGCCGCCGCCGTATTGGAAGCGCGATCTACGGAAAACGCGCTTTCGCTGCGCGCGGTCGAACTCGCCAACCTGCGGACAGAGCAGAAGATCGCGTCGCTGGCGGCAAGCATCGAAGCTGCCCATGACGATTTGGAAACCGGCAGTCTCCGACAGGTGCCCGCCGCCACCTATGCCGTCGTTCGCACGGATCGGGCGGGTACGACCCAGATCTCGGTCGATGCACATGATCGGCTGCGACCCGGCGATATCCTGGAGGTGGATCGCCACCTGCCCGAACTGGACATGCCGGCGCGAGCCGCGACCCGGTAATCCCGCCACCGATGCGACCAACAGGAGGGGAGATCATGCCAGCTATCCAAGTGCCCGAGCCGGCTCTCCATCACCCCACGCCTTCGCAGCGATCCGATCCGCCGATCCGCGTCACACAGGTGATGGCGCATCTGTCCCGCCAGTCGGGCGGTGTATTCGAAGCGGTGCTCGGACTAGCCCCGGCCCTTGGCGATCGCTCCCGGATAGAGGTTCGCGTCCTCGGCCTCGATCATCCGGAACCGGCGACGGATCATCTGGTGCAACGCGGTGTGCCGACACAGGCATTTCCGGTGCAAGGCCCGTCCTCATTCGGCTACGCGCCGCGCCTTGGCAGGGTGCTGAGGGATGCTGCACCCGACATTCTGCATGTGCACGGCCTCTGGATGTATCCCTCGATCGCCGGCATGGGCTGGTCGGGGAGACCGATGCCCTATGTCGTGTCGCCGCATGGCATGCTGGATGGCTGGGCCTTGTCCAATAAGCGATGGAAAAAGAAACTGGCAGGGCTCGCTTTCGAGACGCGCCAACTTCGAGGGGCGGCGTGCCTGCACGCGCTATGCGCTTCCGAACTGACCGCTATCCGATCTGCCGGATTGACCAATCCCGTCTGCGTCATCCCGAATGGGGTTGAGCCAGAGCCAACGCCTCGGACGGCTGCACCGCCGCTGTGGCGACGAGACGTGCCGGCGCACGCCTCCATACTGCTCTTCCTTGGCCGACTGGCGCCGCAAAAGGGCTTGCCGGATCTGCTGCGTGGTTTCGCACGGGAGCGGACAGGAACGGCCGGCGCATCCGCGCCGTCCCGAAATTGGCATCTGGTGATCGCAGGATGGGGGGAGCCCGGCTATTGCGACCTGTTGCGAGATACTGCGCGCGATTTGGGGCTCGGTGACGTGGTGCATTTCGTCGGGCCGCAGTTTGGCGAGGAAAAGGCGCGGACATTCGCCGAAGCGGACGCCTTTGTGCTGCCCTCGGTAAGCGAGGGCCTGCCGATCGCCATATTGGAAGCCTGGGCTGCTCACCTGCCGGTATTGATGACGTCACGCTGCAATCTCGACATAGGTTTCGACGCAAGCGCGGCGCTTCGGATTGACCCGGAGCCGGCAAGCATTGCTGCTGGCCTGCAGCAACTCTTCTCTCTTTCTGTCGCGCAGCGGCGGCAGATGGGAGTGCGGGGCGCGCAACTCGTGGCCACGCAGTTTTCCTGGCCCAAGGCGGCGGAGAGCATGGAGGCCGTCTATCGATGGATCCTCGGTCGTGGAAGCCGTCCCGATACGGTCGACATATGATGCGCCTCGTCGAAGCTGCCAGCGTGGAGCGATCGGATCCGCCGCGTGCCGTGGTTCCGCTGCGCATTTCGGTCGTGCAGGACGGATCGCGCCTTCACTACGGGTTACCGCTCGGTCTGAAGTTGGCGGGCATTCTGGGCACAGTTCATACAGACTGGTTCGTCCGGCCGGGCTCGTTGGAAGCGATGGCGGTTGATTGGTTCGCCCGAATGGGCGGAGCGACGGGACGCAGATTGGCCGACCGGCGCTGCGCCGGTCTGGACGATAGTCGCGTTGTCGCCTCCGGCTGGGTCGGCCTTCTGGCTCGGTTCCTCGAAGGTCGCGGAGAAACTCCGGAGGCGATATTTGTCCGGAGGTCGCAGGCCATAGCCAGTCAGGTCATGGCCGATGGTTGGCGGGACGCGAATGGCTTGGCCGGGTTTGTTCGCAACATCGATCCCGCGCTTTGCGAGGCGGCGCGGTGCCAAGGGCTCGCTGTGGTGCTCGACCAGATGATCGCGCCGATCGACGTCCAGGTTCACGAAGAAGCGCGTCAGGCCGAGCTCTGGCCGAACTGGCAATCCTCCAGGGATCGCGGCGCCGACATCATGCGGCGGATCGAACGGCAAAGCTGGGACGCGGCAAGCCACATCACCTGCGCCTCCGACTACGTCCGTGATGGCCTGATTGGCACCGGCGTTGCCCGCGAGCGGATCTCCGTTATCCCCTATCCCGTCGATGTCGGCGCCTTTCCCTTCAGCGATCGTCGGGATCGAAAAGGGCCTGTTGTCGTGGGCTTTGTCGGCGCAATTTCGCTGCGCAAGGGAGCGCCCGCTTTCTTTGAAATTGCCAAGCGATTTGATCCCGCAAAGGTTCGCTTCGTCATGGTTGGCCCGATTACCGCCGCCCCCGCGCTGGTCGAGCGTCATCGCGGCGCCGTTGAGGTGATCGGATCCGTGCCGCGTACGCAGGTCCGCCAATGGCTCGAGCGCTTCGACCTGTTTCTGTTCCCCTCCGTGTGCGAGGGCTCGGCCGGTGCGGTGATGGAAGCCATGTCTACTGGTCTTCCCGTCGTCACCACGCCGAATAGCGGCACGCCGGTTCGCGACGGTGAGGAAGGCTACGTGCTTGGTTGCGAGGACCTGGCAGGCATGGCCCGCCGGGTCGATCAACTCGTGCGAGACCAGGATTTGCGGCTTCGCATGGGCGCTGCCGCTCATGACCAGGTCCAGGCTCTAACCGTCCTTCGCTATGGGCAGGCTTGGCATGATTTGCTGCGGCGCGTATGCGCGCATGGAGGCCAGGACATTTCACCGTTTCTCTGAAACGGCGCCATCCTCCAACTCCTTGCCGAGACGGGGCTTTTTCACGCGAACCGATACACATTTCGTTCGAGATTGTTGCGCAGGATGCGCCGGACCGCTGGGGTCAGCCGTCGGTGCGTTCTGTCCGGCAGAGCAGCAGCATCGCGAGCCAGCGTCCGATCCGGTCAGGCGCTCGCCGTGGCGAGGCGAGTGCTCCATCCACCGCGACACGCAACTCGCGGCCGAAGCGATCCGTAGACCATTCGGCAATCGTCACTTGCCCGGCTTTTCCCATGGCCTCCCGATCGACGTTGGCAGACGCGACCGACTGCATAACTTCGCTCAGTTCCGTGACGTTGAACGGATTGAACGGATAGCCGTTCACGCCGGCACGCACGAGATCCTCGGCGCAGCCGCATCGCGTGGATACCAGTACCGGCAGCCCCGCTGCCATCGCCTCGTTGACGACGAGCCCCCATTGCTCGGACGTGCTGGGCAGGATGAAGGCGCTCGCCAGGCCATAATAGCGCGGCAGTTCTTCGTACTGGCGGAAGCCCGGCAGATGAACGCAGGATTCCAACCCATGCCCCGAAATGGCCGCGCGAAGTTCTGCGACGAGCGGTCCGTCTCCAACAAGGACCAGATCCCAGGCCGAAGAAGCCGCCATGGCGCGATAGCGCCGATAGGCGGCGAGCAGGGCGAAGAGGTTCTTCTTGGCGACAAAGCGACAGGAGGTCAGGAAGTAGGGGCGAGGCAGCCCGAGTCCCTCACGAAGCGCCTTGGCATCCGCCCGGGCAGCGATCGCCCCCGCAGCAAAATGATCATTGTCGACGACATCCAGGCCATCACGGATCAACGCGTTGTTCATGCCGAGCGCCATGAGGTAGCGACGATGCGGCCCGCCCGCCACCAATCCTGCACCGAAGAGAGCCACGATCCTTCGCTTGATCGCCTCGCGCCAGGAGCGCCGGTTTTCGTCGATCTCGGCGCTGTCCGACATCACGATCGCAGGGATGCGCCTGCGGGCGCACCACAGCAACGCGGCCAGCGCTCCCGGATGAGACCAGCCGGCGATCGCGACCGCATCCGGAGCAGCACGGTCGAGCGCTTCCGAGACTTTACGGATCATCGTAGGCACATGTTCGGCCTCGATGTCCGGAGATACGACCCAACGGGGGAACAGGTTGGCGTCGCAACCCACATCGTTCCAGGCATAGGTCCTGTCCGCACCGCTGAACTCGATGCCGATCACAGCCATGTATCGTGTCGCGGCGTTCAACCGGCTGATGTGATAGGGGCCGAAGCGGTGGAACAGGATCGCGACACGCGGGAGGCCATCGCCAGGAACGGCATTGGTCATGATGACCACTGGGCGACTGTGAATGCACGCGGGGCGCGCGTCGAAGACCGTGTTCGCGCGAGCAACAGCAATGGCAACAAGAACAGCGCCATGTGCAGGAGTGTCGACAGTGGCCACTGCGTATGATGGGTTATCGCCAACATGGCGGGCACCAGCATCAGTGGGTAGACGATCTGGCACAGCGTACTGCCGGCCTCCGCAGCGTCGTACATGCGCCGCATCCAGAAGGCGAGCACGAAGAATTTGAGCGCACCGAGGTAGGAGAAGGAAGCAAAAGCATCCGATAGCCCGGTCTCGGTTGATCCGATCGGTGGGTCGTAGTCACGGCTGATCTGGTCCGTGAAGGAAACGGTCAGCCAATCCTTCAACTCTGCGCCGACGACTTGCGCTGGAACATAGTTGAACACCAGCGTGTTCCAGTGAAAGAGCCCGAAATCGAAGGCCTGCGTGTCCTGGACCGAATTCATGCGCTGGACGGCGTTGCGAACTTCGGGCCCGCCATTGGCGAGGACGTCTGCGAAATTGGCGATGACATCGATTTTAAGGACGTCGGTCCAACCGGCATCCTCCTGCTCCGTCGTGATCGAGCGGTACTGGCCCGTGCTGTTCAGGGCGAGAACGGCGAACAACACGAACCCTGCCGTCAAAAGCCGAGGCGCGGCGCGGCGCTTCTGGAACCACCATGCCAGCGCGATCAGAAATACGAACTCGGCTGTCTCGCTGCGACGGCCCAGCCATAAAATCCGCTCGGCGTAAAACAACGTGTCGAATGCCACAATGGAGAGGGCTGCCACGCTCACCCGTCGCGCGCAGCAAACAAGCGCGATCGCAAACCCATAGCTCAGCATTTTCGCGAAGAACTGATAGACAACGGGCATGCCGGTGTAGATCGAGTACTTGATCTCTGGCGGCAGATGCGAAAGCGCGAAGTAGAAGTAGGCGCCGGTTGCCGATAGCAGCGCCGAAGCGATGAGGAGCCTCCTCTCGTCGAAGTGCCACGGCGTCGACGCGAAGCGGGGAAGCGTGGCCTGCCACCCGAGCCCGCAGGCCGCAACACAGAGAATCGCGAACAAAGTCGTCTGGGCCGCCGCGCCTTCGGGCAGGAATCGATCCTCAAGCAAGGCCGGAAGCTGCGGTGCGATAAAGCCGAGAAACGTCGCTCCCGCCAGAAACGGGAATTCGTAGACGCATTCGGGTCGCCGCAGGCCGAAGATCACCAGAGAGGAGGAGAGAGCAATCAAGGTCCAAAACAGCGTCACGCCCATGTCAGAACTTCCGTCCATGCGATCGCGTTTCGGACCTCACAGCGGCAGCCCTCGTTCCCGCCGCCGCAGTTCCATCATCTTGGTGACGATCATCGTCTCGTAGGTCATCAGGAGCCGGCAGTAGACAAAGCCGGCCCGGCCATCGAGAAAGCCGCCGCGCAGGAGATACATGTAGAGGAACCGCAACAACGGCCGGCAGGGCAGCCGGAACGACAGCGTCTTGAGGGCGCGCCGCCGCGCCGTCGCGGATCCGAGCAGGATATCCGACCAGCCGATCCTCTCCGAGCGGAGACTCTTCAGGGACTCACGCGCCTCATGCCACGAATAGCGGTTGTGCTTGTCGTACCAGGCGCTCAAACCCTTGTTGAAGGTATAGTGCAGCAAGTGTCCGGCCAGCCGCCCTTCGGGTCCGTCCGCGACGGTCCGCAAGTTGATCTCCCGCTCGAAATGGACGCGGTTTGGTTCTACCAGTCGAACGAACCAGGTCGGATACAGCCCGCTCCAGCGCAGCCACCGGCCCATGAACATCGTCCTGGAGCGAACGTGAAAGGCCACCTCGGGGCGGTCGGAAGCGCTCGCAATGGCCAATATCTCGTCGCGAAGTGCTGGGGGCGTCACCTCGTCTGCATCGGGGAGGTAGACGAGGCGGTTCCTGTAGGGGATGTCCTTCAAGCCAAAGCTGCGCTGCGACGGTTCGCTGTCGAAGCGGCGCTGAAACACGCGGGCACCGAAGGATTCCGCAATTTCGACGGTTCGGTCCTGGCTGAAGGAATCGAGCACCACGATATCGTTGCTCCAGCCAACCGAAGCGAGACAGGCTGGCAGATTGATTTCCTCATCGAGCGTGAGGATCAACACCGATACGTTCGCGCTTACCGGGGCGCTGGCGGAATGGCGCCCAGCCTCGACCGTATCGACCGGCCCGATAGTCAAAGGCGCGATCATGCTGCGCGCTCTCGAACGGATCGCAGAAAGTTCTTAAGCGGTGTCGGCAGACGTGAGCGGAGACTGTCGCGCAGGCCGCGCGGCAAGTCCCAAGTTTCGATCGGCATTGGCGGCGCGATCGTCGGCACATGCTCGCGCAAGGCACCTAGCAGCGCGGCGTAGCCCTGCGCCATACGTGCGTTTCCGAAACGTTCGTGAACGGCAATCGGCCCCTCGCAAGCCATGGCATGCCAGTGCTTCGGGTTGCGCTGGAGATGAAGCACGGCATTGGCCGCGGCCTTGACGTCGCCGACCGGGAACAGCAGGCCGTTGACGCCGTCGTTGATCGCGGCATCCGTTCCGCCCCGTATCCTCGATACGACCGGGACGCAGCTGCAAGCCATTGCCTCGAGCAGCGTGACCATAAACCCCTCGAAACGGGATGGCGCGATGAAGACGTCATGGCTCGCCATTAGCGTCGGAACTTCGGCGGGAGCGACACTGCCAAGGAATTGGATGCGTTCGCCGAGAGACGCGGCGGCTCGACGGAGCCGCGCCAGATCCGGGCCATCGCCCGCCACTGTCAGGGTGACGTCAGGTGGCAGGCGAGCCAGAATTTCAGGGAGCCACAGAACGCCCTTGGCCTGATCCTCGATGCGGCCAAGCGACAGCAGCCGTAGTGGCTGACCCACCGCGCGGCGCGGACGCGGTGGCGGGGCAGGCAGGTCGACCGCGTTGTGGATCATGTGGGTTGCGTTGGCGGCGAACGCGTATCGAGCGACCAGATCTTCCCGGATGCGTTGCGACACGCAGACCGTCATATGGACGTGATCACGGATTGCCCGCGCGGCGGCATAGGTCGCCGGTGTGATGTTGTGGACGATCATGACGCGAAGCATCGACGCCGGCAGATAGCGCGCGAGGTTTGTCTGCACCCGGTCCGCATGGACGCTGACGAGAACTCCATCGAATTTCTGTTCGGCGAGGTGGGAAAGCATGGCGCGTGACTGCGCTGGTTCGCTGTCCTCCGCCATCCCGCAGGCGCTCCCGCACGACCATTCCGATTGCCAGTTCAAATCCCGGCCGGCGGCGTGGGCGGAGTGTCCAACGCCGAGCCACTCGAGCTCGATGTCAAAGGCGGCAAGACCGGTGCGGAGCTGCCGAAACACCGAATAGGTTCCGCCGAGATGCGGGTAGCCGAAGAAGGCGAATTTCAAGTCTTCCTCCTCGATTGGCGTGTGGTGCAGCGTAGGCAAGGTCCCAACCGTCACAGCTCCGCATTCGGGCGATGCGGCTCAGCCGTTAGGACAGGGCGGTGAGTTCCACCCTCGTGCTGGCGCGGAGCGGGAGCTGTACCGCTCGCTCATCCAATGGTCGCCTTGCGCAGGATGAACGCCTCGGCATAGTGGCCGGACGAGCGGCACTCCATGCCGCGTAGCCGCGCTAGCCCGCGAAATGTCTCGGCGTCGAACCAATCCTTTGAGCGCTGGCTGGCAAAGTGTTCGAGTAGCAACTCGGTCTTTCGCGTCAGGATGTCTTCGCCAAACGGCAGATAGAGGTTGGGCTGGCCGAGGTCTCCGTCCCATTTCGGGATTTCGTATTCGAGGATCGTGTGGTCGCGGAACGTGTTCCAGGTCAGTCGCGAAACGGTGCGATGGTCCTGATGCGCGTCGTCGCGGCGGTGCGTCATGACGATGTCGGGAACCGGACCCGTCTTCAGTTCCTCCATCCACCGCTTCAGGGTCGCTTGCTGGTTGGGAAACAGGCCGTCCTCGAAGCGGGCAAGCCTGATGTCAGACAGAACGGCGCCCTCCAGAAAGGCCTCGGCCGATCGTTCGGCCTCAGCCGCCCGAACGCCGGGTGCGCTCAGTACGCACCAGCGCACGTCGAGGCGGATCCCGGAGACCTGCCAGTGCAACAATGTGCCGCCCGCGCCGATTTCGATGTCGTCGGCATGGGCACCGAGGCATAGAACCGACAGGGATTCGCCGGGCCGGATCAGTGGAAGCGGTCTCATGATCCGGCAATCGCCAACGGCAGAGAAGAAGTGCCACCCGCGGCGGAGGCTCGCCACGGCATCGCTCCCTGTTCGACCATGTCTTCCAGCATCTGCCGGTCCTTGAGCGTATCCATGGCCCGCCAAAAGCCCTCGTGCTTGTAGGCCATCAGTGCGTCCGCCTCGATCAGCCGGGTGAATGGCTCCTGCACGAGCTCTTCGCCGGGCCTGATGAAGTCAAAGATCCCCGGCCGGAACAGGAAAAATCCGCCATTGATCCAGAGGTCGGAGCGGTCCGCGGTGCGAAACCCCTTCAGTGCCCCATCCCTTTCGATATCGGCAAAGTGGAAGCTCAGATGCGGCCGTACGGCAAGGAAACAGGCAAGTTTGCCGCTGGCGCGAAAGCACTCGATCATCGCGATCAGGTCGACGTCGCTGAGGCCATCGCTATAATTGGCGAGAAAGATCTCCTCGTCATGGACATGCTCGCGGACTGCCAGCAGTCGCTCACCGATATTGCGCCAGATACCTGTATCGATCAGCGCAACACGCCAGTCTTCCTCGGGCTTGCCGAGAAGTTCGACCTTGGTGCCAAACCCGGAAACCACGCAATCCGCATAGGCTTGCGGACGATAATTCAAGAAGAAGTCCTTGATGATATTGGCTTTGTAGCCGGTGCAGAGAATGAAATCATTGTGGCCGTGTCGGCTGTAGTAGTTCATCAGATGCCAAAGGATCGGCTGATGACCGATTGGGATCATCGGTTTGGGAATGCTCTCGGGATACTCCCGGATCCGCGTACCGAGGCCGCCACAGAAGAGAATGACCTTCATTGCAAGGGTTCCTTTGGCTCCAGGACGCGGGGTGTCGGAATCGGCACGATGAAGCGTCCGCCCCAGTCGGCGATATGCTGCATCTGTTCTGTTATTTCGGCTTGGAGATTCCACGGAAGGATCAGGACGTAGTCGGGCCGGGCGGTATCGAGGGCATGGACCGGCAGGATCGGGATGTGCATTCCGGGCGTGAACCGCCCGAGCTTGTGCGGGTTCCGATCAACGGTGAACTGCAGAAAATCGGTGCTGATGCCGCAATAATTCAGCAGCGTGTTGCCCTTGCCCGGGGCGCCGTAGCCACACACCGTTTTGCCGTCGTTCCGGATGGCGATGAGAAGCGCGAGCAGATCCCGCTTCGTGCGCTGAACCTGCGCCGAGAATTTTGAGTAGGTCTCGATCCGATCGAGACCGTATCGCCGTTCCTCAAAGAGACAGCGGGCGACGGACGGCGCCTGTGAATAGGAAGAATCTTCTCGCGCCAGGTACACCCGCAGCGAGCCGCCATGCGTTGTCAGTTCCTCGACGTCGATGATTTTCAGATCGTGTCGCGCCGCGAGTTGTTCGACAGCGAGCAGAGAAAAGTAGGAGTAGTGCTCATGATAGATCGTGTCGAATTGCCCGTCTTTCATCAGGCGCAGGAGATGCGGAAACTCGACCGACACGACACCATTCAACTTGAGTAGAATGCGCAGTCCGGCAACGAAATCGTTCAGATCCGGGACCTGGGCCAGCACGTTGTTGCCGATGATCAGATCCGCTTGCCGTCCCTCGGCCACGAGAGCCTTGGCCAGTTCCGTCCCGAAAAATTCGACACGGGTATCGATGCCTTTGCTGATGGCAACCGCCGCGACATTGGCTGCCGGCTCGATGCCGAGGGCAGGCACCCCAAGCGGCTGGAAATGCTGGAGCAAATAGCCGTCGTTGCTGGCGATCTCGACTACAGAGCTTTTTCGGCCGAGGTCCAGCCGTCGCGCGATGGCTTCACAGAAACGGCGCGCGTGGGCGACCCAACTCGGCGAGTAGGAAGAAAAATAGGCGTAGTCGCTGAATATCGCCGCGGGTTCGACGTACTCCTTCAGCTGCACCAGAAAACATGCGTCGCATACCATCACGCGGAGCGGAAAATAGGGCTCCATGGAATCGATTGCTTCTGCAGTGACAAAGCTTTCACAAAGGGGAGACATGCCGAGGTCGACAAATTCTGTGTACAGGTCAGCGCCACATAGACGACATGCGCCGTTCTTTTGCGTTTTCTGCGCCGAACCGACACCGAGTCGATCTATCAAGGTGTTCACTCCCTGAGTTATACATAGGTCGAGCGAATTAATTGATCGACATGAACTTTTTGATCTGGGATCATCGTAGTTTCTATATTTCTAGAGCAAAATAGGCACTTTCGGCGTTGTGCCCATGCAGTTTGGATGGAGACCTGAACCGAAAGGGCGCGCTCTATGCCTTTTGAAGGTTAGGACGCCACTGCGCTTAGCCAGATGCTGCAAGGATTGGCCTTTTGGATGCGTGTTGCTTGAAGCCAATGCGCGTTTCAATAGCTCCCAACGGGCGAGCGCCCGGGAGGGGGCGCCGGATATGACCAGCATCGACGTCGCCATTCCCAACTACCAGTACGGCCGCTACTTGCGGGAGTGCGTGGAGAGCGTTCTGAGCCAGGGAGTTCCGGAATTGCGCGTCCTGATCATCGACAACGCCTCCACCGATAACAGCGCCGAGGTTGCTCAACAGCTTGCCGCGGACGATGCCCGCGTGCATTTCGTGCGCCACAGGGCCAATCTCGGTCACCACGCCTCGTTCAACGAGGCGATCGACTGGGCTGCTGCGGATGGCTTCTTGTTGCTGTGTGCGGACGACAAGCTCGCGCCGGGTGCGCTCTCGCGCTACTTGCCCCTGTTCGATCAAAATCCGCAGATCAATCTTGCCTTCGGACGATCGGCAACCCTTGGCCCGACGATGTCGGTGGAGAGCGAGGCGTCTCCTGTGCGATGGACCGTGTCGCCGGCGCGCAGCTTGCTCGATCGGTTCTGTCGCATGGGTGCCTCCTGCATCTGCAGTTGCGCCGCCGTCGTGCGGACCTCAACGATGAAGCAGGTCGGCCATTTTCGCTCCACCCTGCCTTACACGGACGATTTCGAGTTCTGGATGCGGGTCGCGATGTCAGAGGGGCAGGTCGCTGAAACGCGTGCGACCCTCGCGCTATTGCGGGTTCATGGCGATGCTCGCTCCGCATCGATCCGGGCCGACCTCAGTCGCGACATCGCAAACTGCGAGGCGGCATTCGACTCCTTCTTCGCAAATGAGGGTGCCAATCTGCCGGACGCCGCGCGACTGAAGCGATGGGCCGCGCGAGCGCTGGTGGGGCGGTCCTATTGGTCTGGCATCAGTCAAGCCTGCCGGGGCGAACCGGCAAATGCTGTGGGCCTGCTCCGCTATGCGGTCCAGCGATCCTGGGGGACGGCGCTGCTACCACCATTCGACCACCTGTTGCACATGGAGCATCCGATCGAACGCATCGCAGCGGTGCTGGACGAAGCCTGGAACGGTACAGCCGCAAAGGCGGGGCGGAAGAACGCGACCGGACGGATAAGGTAGTCACAGTGCGGTTTCTACAGACCCTGTTGCATCAAGCGGTCCGGATCGAGCCCGACGCGGCGGAGGACGAACGCGGCCGGTTCGAGCGTAGCTTTTGCGCGCGAGAGTTTGCGACGGCCGGTCTGCCTGCCGCATTCGTCCAGCACAGCCAGTCTTGTTCCTTCGCAAAAGGAACGCTGCGCGGCATGCACTTCCAGAAGGCGCCGCACGGCGAAAGCAAGTTGGTGCGCTGCCTGCGCGGCTGTGTGTGGGATGTCATCATCGACCTAAGGGAAACTTCGCCGACTTACCTGCATTGGCAGGGGTTCGAGCTTGCGTCGAGCAATCGACACCAGCTGTATGTGCCTGAAGGGTTTGCCCACGGCTTCCAGACGCTCTGCGACGATGTCGAGATGGGCTACCTGATCTCGACGCCCTATGCGGCCGAGTTTTCGAGCGGTGTGCGCCACGACGATCCAGCTTTTGGGATCGTCTGGCCGCTCCCGATCGCTGCAATTTCGTCCCGCGACCTGGGCTGGCCGGACTACCTCTGAACTGGACACTTTTGGGAAGATTCAGGCTTCCAACAGCCCATGTTCCTGCAAACGTCGCGCTACCTCGAGCAGGTCGGCAAACGGCATGTTTGCCCGTTCCGCGATGTCGAGAAGCGTGTGCTGTCCATCGGCGAGGTTGAGCACCCACAGCATCGCCATGTTCGCGGCCTGAGTTGTCGGAGATCCGTCGCCACCGATATAAAGACCATGGCGGCCAAGCTGCCGCTCGCCCTTCATCATCGTGCTCTGCGGCGTGAAATTGTTCTCGATCACATCCAGGATGGCGAGGAGCATAGAGTAGGACGAAGCGAGATGTTCCGGCCGGACGAAATCCAGATTGTCGGCCGACGTGTGATATTCGGCAAAGCTTCCAAACAGACTGCGCTGGAATAGACCTACCGGCAAGTTGAATCCCGGCGATCCGTATTGGCGCTCATCATACCCGTAGGGACTAAAATCGAGGATGGCAGGCGCTGGCGTTGCGTACCGAAGCACGTGGCTAGCAGCTCGATCGATGAATGCACTGCCGCGGCGGCTTTTCTTGTAAGTCGGCCCGCCACCATCGCCAACGCACGAGACGACGAGCCCATGCCGGACTTTTCCGGTCTGCGCCTCGTTGCGGGCGAGCCAGGCGAGCGCGCCAATGGTGCCTGGCGCAAAGACGAAGCGATAGCTGTAGCGCGTCTTGTGGCCAGATAGCGCTTTCGCGAGAAGGGTGAGTAGCGCCAGGCCGGAGCAATTGTCGTTGGCAAGCGACGGATGGCAGATATGTGCCGAAAGCAGCACCTCCTCCTCGCTCGCTCCGGCGTGGTAAAACTCGCCATAAGAAAGGCTGCCTTCCCCAAGCTCCGAGTCGATCACGGCCTCGTAAAGTCCGTCCGGGAGAGCCATTAGCCGCTCATGCGCCATACAAAATCCCCAGGCTTCGTCATAGGCGGATTTCCGATAGGGAATCCGGTCCGGCTGTTCGGGCAGGGTGAAAATGTGTTGGCGCAATTCGCCCAGCGGCAGGATCGCCCGGATCGGGGCGCTGTGGTTCACGACATGCAGATTGCAGGCTTGGAAATCTACGACCCGCTCGCCAGCCTCGTTGCGAATATAGGCGTCGCGGATCGTCCACTCGCGCGGGACGGTCCAGTCGAACACCTGCGTTCCAGAGGGTACCTCATGGATCGTCAGCGCGATCTCCCGTTGCAACCGGCGCAACGTCTCTCGCACGCCTTCGCCGGCGACCGAGCGGCAGATCGGAAATATATCCGCCAGCAGGCTGTAGATGGCCTCGCCGAGTTCCATGGGCTGCACCTCGGCGAGGGCGTTGTTCCCATCCTCCGCGGCAACCGCCCTCATTTTGCAGCGGCCATGTCGGAATGGTGTGCAATCTGGCGTCGGCGCAGGTCGGCATCCAGCACGCCGGCCGCCATCAGATGACGGATCTGTCCGATCCGCTGATACCGCGGCCCTTCGAACATCTCGGTGGTGAGCGCCGCGGCGCGGTAGGCGGCATAGAGCTGTTCAGCGCCGCGCCGCGCATTCCATTTCGGCCTGAAGCCAGGCAGCATGCGACCGATCTTGTCGAACGAGACGCGATAGGAGCGATGGTCCGGGCTTGCGTCCGGCGCCACGCTCAACTCGCAGCCCGGAACTACCTCGGACACGAGCCGGGCCAGGTCGCGAATGCGATAGTTGTGATCCGTCTGGCCGATGTTGAACGCCTGGTTGCGGACCGTATCCTCCGGTGCCACGAGACCGGCTAGGAAGGCGCGGGCGATGTCTTCCACATGCACGATCGGTCGCCATGGCGTCCCGTCCGATAGCAGGTGGATAACGCCGCGCGTCGCCGCGCCGGCGACGAGGTTGTTGAGCACGACGTCGAAGCGCAGGCGCGGCGAGAGGCCATAGGCCGTCGCGGGACGGAAATAGACCGGACAGAACGTTTCGTCCGCAAGGTGCGCGATCTCGCGTTCGGCCATAACCTTGGACTTGCCATAGGCGGTGACCGGATGAAGCTCCGACGCTTCATCGACCATGGCGTCGCCGGCGCGGCCATAATTGCTGCAAGATGACGCGAACAAAAAGCGCCGGACGCCGGCGGCCTTGGCCAGCATCGCCAGACGGACGCTGGCGCGATGGTTGATCGCGTAGGTGATATCGGGATTGAGGTCGCCCAGCGGATCGTTGGACAGGGCGGCCAGGTGGATTACTGCGTCGAAACCGACAAGCGCATCCCGCGCGATGTCGCGGATATCCATCTGCATCGCGACTATGTCCGTGATCGGGCCGCCGGCCGGAAATGTGCTGTCTGCATAGAGATCGCTGTCGCAGCCGATGACCGTGTGGCCGGCGCGCAGGAGCATCGGCGTCATCACTGTGCCGATATAACCGCGATGACCGGTGACGAGAACCTTCATGCCACGCCCTCCCTGACGATCCCTCCTGCGCGTCCCGGAAATCGCGATGCGTCTCAATCAGGGCGGGTCCTGCGAGGCTAGGCTCGCGGCATGCGTCTAGCGCCCTGACCATCTGTGCAACCGGCTAAGGCTTCCAGTCAGGGTTGATTGGGCTGAAGACGCCGAACCTTCCATGCACACCGCACATGGCGTAGCGCATTCGCCCCTTGATCAAGGGGAGGACAGGAGGCGTCTCGGCTAGGCTTGTCGCCCGGGAGCCAGTCTACCTCTCCGGAGAAAGGCGCCCGCATGCAGGATCTCCGGCGAAAAACGATTCGCAGCGGACTAGCCAAGCTCCTCGGGCAGGGTGTGGGTTCGATGATGCGACTCGCCTTCATGGTCGTCCTCGCCAGGCTGCTCAACCCGCATGAATTCGGGCTTGTCGCGATGGCGACGGCCATCACGGGCCTGCTCGGCATGTTTGCCTCGGCCGGCCTTTCCTCGGCGGCCGTTCAGGCCCATTCGATCAGTAGGGCGCAGATATCGACGCTGTTCTGGGTCAACATGCTGATCGGCGTGGTTTTCGCCGTTCTGTGCTGTGCCATGGCGCCACTTCTGGTTCGGTTTTATGATGAGCCGCGGCTGTTTTGGCTGACGATCCTACTGGCGCCGGGCTTTCTGCTAAACGCCGCCAGCGTTCAGCATCTGGCGATACTCCAGCGGGATATGCGCTATGCGACGTTGACGGTGATCGAGTCTGGCGGGCAGTTGCTTGGTCTGGTTGCCGGAGTAACGCTGGCACTTGCGGGCTTCCGCTATTGGGCGCTCGTTGGCGCGGCCTCTTTCGCTCAACTCGGTACGACCTTGGGCCTTTGGGTGGTGACAGGCTGGATTCCAGGACGCCTCGGGCGCCTCGCCAGCGTCCTTCCGCTCCTTCGCGTCGGCGGTACCATCACGCTCAATACGTTCGTGACCTATGTCGGATATAATCTGGAGAAGGTCCTGCTCGGCCGTTTCTGGGGCGCCGATGCGCTCGGCAATTACGGCCGCGCCTATCAGCTCATCTCCGTACCGATCGACAATCTGAACAGCGCCTTCGGCGGCGTGGCTTTTTCCGCCCTGGCGAGGCTTCAAGAGGATCCGGCCCGACTCCGCCATTATTTCATCAAGGGCTATTCGCTGATCGTCTCGATGACGGTCCCGCTGACGCTGTTTCTCGGCTTCTTCGCGGATCCGATATTTCTGGTCTTGTTTGGCCCCAAATGGATGGAGGCTGCCGCCATATTCCGTCTGATGACCCCGACCGTCTTGATCTTCAGCCTGATCAATCCATTCGCCTGGCTGCTGTTCGCGACGGGGCGTCAGGGGCGCAGCCTGCGGACAGCGCTGGTGATTGGACCCATCGTCATCGTGGCCTGCATCATCGGACTGCCTTATGGGCCGCGCGGGGTCGCTACAGCCTATTCGACCGCCATGGCGCTTTGGTGCATCCCACATATGTTCTGGTGTGTGCATGGAACACCGGTCAGCGTCAGGGACCTTCTCCCCTCCATGGGACGCCCGATTTTGGCAGGCCTTGTCGCCGCAACGATCGGGATACTCGTCGATCGGTACGTGATGGCAGATCAACCGCCGCTGGTCGAGCTCGTCGTTGGTGGCGGCATCATGCTGTCGATTTACGGCGTCATGATCCTGCTCGTTCTCGGGCAGGGTCCCTTCTACAGGGAATTGTTCCGCGACCTGCGCAGGGCTTCATTTTCGTCCTGACCAAAAAGCCTCACGGGCCCAAAAGGACCCGCGAACAGCCGTTTTTTTGTTGAAACAGGGGGGCTAGCCGCCCGGCCGAGACTTGATCGCGTTGGCTTCGGCATATCCCGCCAGCCAAGCCTGGTAGCTGGCCTCGATGCCGTTGAGCAAATTGATCGAGGGACTCCAGCCGAGCGCCGTCAGGCGGCCACTGTCCATCAGCTTGCGTGGTGTTCCATCGGGCTTGCTCGGATCGGTCACGATGGCACCATCATAGCCAATGATGTCGGCGATCAGGATCGCGAGGTCGCGGATTGAGATCTCCTGGCCGGAGCCGACATTGATAGGCTCTACTTCGTCATAGCGCCTGAGCAGCAGGATGCACGCGTCCGCGAGATCGTCGACATGCATGAACTCCCGCATCGGCCGGCCTGTGCCCCAGATTGACACGCTGGCCGCATCGTCGGCCTTCGCGAGATGGATGCGGCGCAGTAGCGCCGCCAGCACATGGGAATTCTCCGGATCGTAGTTGTCGTTCGGCCCATACAGATTGGGCGGCACGGCCGTTATGAATCGGCAGGCATACTCGCGGTGATAGCTCTCGGCGAGCTTCAGCCCTGCGATTTTGGCAATTGCATACGGCTCATTGGTGGGCTCGAGTGGCCCTGTCAGCAGGACCGCTTCCTGCATCGGTTGGGTCGCTTCGCGCGGATACATGCAGCTGGAGCCGAGATAGAGCAGTTTTTTGACGTCGGCGCGCCGCGCGCCTTCGATGAGGTTGGTCGCGATCGCCAGATTGTCATAGATGAACGGTGCCGGATGGCTCGCGTTGGCGACGATGCCCCCCACCTTTGCCGCCGCTATGATGATGGCGTCGGGCGCGTTGGCGTTGATCCATGCCTCGGTTGCGGATTGTCGGCGAAGGTCCAGCTCTGCACTGGATACGGTCAGGATCTCGCAGGGTTCGCGTTGCAGCCTTCGCACCAGAGCCGAGCCGACCATGCCGCGATGTCCGGCAATCCAGATGCGCTTGCCGGTCAGGTCGAAGCTGTCCGTCTCATGCATAGCGGTCATTGCGGCCAACCTCCCGAAGCACAGTGCGCAGGTCCGATTGAACCATGTCGGCAATCAGCCCCTGGAACGACGTCGTATGGGTCCAGCCGAGTTGCTCGCGGGCCTTGGTGGGGTCGCCCAGCAGAAGATCGACTTCGGTCGGGCGAAAATAGCGCGGGTCGATTTCGATAAGGGTTGCGCCGCTTCGTGCGTCGCGGCCCTTTTCTGTGACACCGTTTCCACTCCAGTCGATGGCGCGACCGATCTCGCCAAACGCACGCTCGACAAACTCACGCACCGTGTGCGTCTCGCCTGTCGCCAGCACAAAATCTTCCGCCCGTTCCTGCTGCACGATGCGCCACATGCCCTCGACATAGTCGCGCGCATGTCCCCAGTCGCGCCGGGCATCGAGATTGCCGAGATGGATGGTCTGTTGCAGGCCATGCTGGATTGCGGCGACGCCGCGTGTGATCTTGCGGGTAACGAATGTTTCGCCGCGCAGGGGGCTTTCGTGATTGAACAGGATGCCGTTCGAGGCGTGAATGCTATAGGCCTCGCGATAGTTGATAGTGATCCAGTAGGCGTAGAGCTTGGCCACTGCATAAGGACTGCGCGGTGAGAACGGGGTCGTCTCGCGCTGGGGCGCCGTAAGGCTGCCGCCGAACAGTTCCGAGGTCGAGGCCTGATAAAACCGGCAATGAGCCGCAATGCCGGCGATGCGCATCGCCTCCAGCAACCGCAGCGTTCCGAGAGCATCGGCATTGGCCGTGTATTCGGGCGTCTCGAACGAGACCTGGACATGGCTCTGGGCGCCGAGATTGTAGATTTCGTCTGGTTGGACCTCGTGAATGATCCGGCACAGGTTCGTCGCGTCGGTCAGTTCTCCGTAATGGAGCTGAAAGCGGACTGCCTCGGAACCATGTGGGTCCTGATACAAGTGATCAATGCGTTGCGTGTTGAAGGATGAGGACCGGCGCTTGATGCCATGAACCTCATAGCCTTTTTCGAGCAGGAGCTCGGCCAGGTAGGCCCCGTCCTGACCGGTGACGCCGACAATCAGAGCCCTCTTCGCGCGCATTCTGTTTGCTCCGCCGTTTCCAACCGGAACTATACGAAGCATGCCAGCCGGCGCCGTCCTGTCCATCCGGCCGGGCTGACGGCCTTGCGCTCAACCGATAGTGGAGAAGCGATCAGGGCCGCTCGACCGCTCTAGTTCTTCCGGATGGTGCGGCTCGGTCAGAAGGGCTGAAACGCCTCCATCGGCTGAGTTGCCGCTCGCACGGGAACGGGAAACGCTTGAGGACCTGCTATCCTCGGAGACTGCGATCCCGATGCGCGTCGTGCTGATCAATCGCTATTTTCACCCTGATGAATCGGCGACGAGTCGGATGGTCTCCAGCCTGGCCTTCGGGCTTGCCGGCAAGGGAGTCGAGGTCGAGATCGTCACCAGCCGGTATCGCCACGACGATCCTGTCGAAGCCATGCCGCGCTTCGAGACGATCAAGGGCGTCGGGGTGCACCGGATCGCTGCTTCGTACTTTGGCCGAGCGGGCCTGGCGGGCAGGGCAGCCGACTATGCGAGCTTCCACGCCAGCGCCTCCTTCTGGTGTCTGGCGCATATCCGGCACGGCGATATCGTCATCCCCTGTACCGATCCGCCGCTCTTGTCCGTTTCCCTGGAACCGGCCATCGCCGCGCGCGGTGGGCTGCTGGTGAACTGGTTGCATGACATCTTTCCCGAGATCGCCATCGAACTTGGGATGATCGGGCGTGGGGGAACGGCAGCGCGACTAGCGCTGGCCGCGCGCGACCGGGCGCTCCAACGTGCCAGTCAAAATGTTGTCCCGACTGCCGCAATGGCGCTTGGCTTGCTGGAGCGCGGCATCACGCGGGGCACGATGGGCGTCATTCCCTACTGGTCTGAGGAGAACGAGATCCGGCCCATCGCACCCGAGCTCAATCCGCTGAGAAGCGAATGGAACCTCACCGGCAGGTTCGTCGTCGGCTACTCGGGAAATTTTGGTCGCGCGCATGAGTTTGAGACCCTGCTCGACGCGGCCGAGCATCTGCGGGATCATGAGCCGATCCGCTTTCTTTTGATCGGCGGCGGGTTTGGTCGCCAGACTATCGAGAATGAAATCGGCAGGCGCGGGTTGACCAATGTCATCCTGCGTCCGCTACAACCGCGCGAACGACTGGCCGAGAGCCTTTCTGCCGCCGACGTTCATCTCATTTCGCTACGGAGTGCGCTCGAGCCCTATGTCGTGCCGAGCAAGCTCTACGGCATCATGGCTGCCGGGCGGCCAATCCTTTTCATCGGGGCGGACGATGGCGAGGTCGCAACCACCCTGAGATCGGGGAACTTTGGCCAGACGGTCGCCATTGGCCAGGGGCGGGCGCTCGCGGCCAAGATCGTCGAGTGGCAGTTGGATCCCGCCCTATGCGAGGCGATGGGACGTCGAGCGCGCATTGCCTTCGAAAATGGCCATCTGCGGGCGCGTGGAATTACCGAATGGCTTGAGTTGCTCAAGGCGCTTAAGGCCCAGCAAGCGTTCCGTCCGTCGATCCGACGCGGGCTATTCGGCAGGCTCGGGTGACACCGCCGGTGCCTGAGCGACGGCTTTCCGACGATGCGGTCCGGCCCAGACAAAAGCGCAATGCGCCATGGCCGGGATAACCAGCCCCATCAGCATCAGCGATGGCGGCGCCTGCAACGCGATGCCCGCGATTGCGACCGCACCGAGCAGGCCGGAAACTCCGATCAGCGTTGCCGTGGCGAGCATCGGCGACATGCCTGAATCCAGCAGGAGATGATGAAGATGTGCCCGGTCCGCAGCCATCGGGCTCCGCCCGGCTAGCGGCCGGCGGATCATCAGGCTGATCGTATCGATCACCGGAATGGCAACGATCCAGAGCAGGGCAGGGAAGATTTCTGGGCCGCCCTCGCCTGCGAGGGAGCGCGAGGACAGCTCGACGATGATGCTGCCGATGGCACATCCCAGCATCATGCTGCCGGCGTCTCCCATGAAGGCGATGGCACGGGGCAAGCCGGGGCGACGCAGGTTGAAGACAAGGAAGCCGAGGACGACGGCGACCAGCAACAGGCTGTCATCGACCAACCGTGCCTGTCCCGTCAGCATGCTGGCAAGGGCAAGGCAGATGAGGGCAACTCCGGCAATTCCGCCGGCCAGCCCGTCCAGGCCGTCGATCATGTTGAAGGCATTGATGAGCCCAACGACGAAGACGATCGTCACCAGGGCCGAGATCCAGCCGCTTGCCGGCAGCGATGCCGGAATTGGCACTATGCCCGCGCCAAGATGCCCCCCATCACCGAGCCCGAGCAGGCCAAAAGCGATGAGCCCCTGAAGCACCAGTTTCGTTCCCGCGCGGATCTCCCATCGATCGTCTGCGATACCGACGGCGACCAGTGCGCCAAGCGCCAGCAACAAGGTCCATGAATTGGGCTCGGGCGCAGCGGTTGCCCACGTCTCAATGTCGCGCGGCCACAGGCCATCGCGCAAAACCATGGTGGCAAGCAGGGCGACGAACATGGCTATGCCGCCGCAGACCGGGACGGTACCCTCGTGGGCCTTTCGAACGGTTGGAATGTCGATCAGACCGATCCGGGGCGCAATCCTGCGCAGCGTCGCTACCAGCGCGACCGAGAGCAGGAAGGCGAGTGCGAGCGGGATGCTGCCGAACGACATGGGCCGGCCTCTTCATCGTGCTGCTGCGCGCGCTTGGAGCGCGAAGGCGCTCCCGGCAGGATTGCCGGCGGCTCAAACACGATAGGGCGAGGGATCCCAGCGGGCCGATTCGGCCATATTGCCGAGGAATGGCTCCAAGCGGCGTAGATTCACGGGTCGCCTACTTCGATCGAACAGGGTTTTCGCAAGAGAGATCTGGCTTCGGAAGAGGCAGGATTGCAGACTGTGGATGAGCCGGACGCAGCGAGATCAACGGCGCAGCACCATTCGGCAAAGAAGCCACCCAGGGAGGGGAACCAGAATGCCGTTCGTCAACATCCGCATCGTCAAGGAAGTCATCGCCAGCGATCCTGAAGGCAAGAAGGCCGCTATCGCCGCCAAGGTCACCGAAGCGATCCGGGAGGCTACAGGTCTGACAGATAGCGACGTCTGGGTGGTCTTCGAAGAAGTGCTGGCGCGCGACTGGTACCTGGGGCCCAAGAACGTCGAGACGCTAAGGGCTGGCTGACAACCGGCTGAGCGGGACGATTGCGGCCAATGCAGCCGCCATTCCGCAGTTAGGGCTGGGCCTTGGAGCCGTCGGGATTGCGCGTTCCGTCGGCCTTCTCGCGGGCAATTCGCTCCCGGCGTTCGGCGCGGCGGGCGGCAATTTCTTCCGGCGTGCTGATCTTGAGCGGCGGCAGGCCAGCCGCGGCCTCCGCTATCGCAGGGTCCACGCCTTCGGCGAGCAGGGCAGCCTTGAATTCGTCAGCGCGGGGCAGGGCAGGCTCCTCATGCAGCGACCCCAAACCATTGAAGCAATGGCTCGTCTGCGTCTTCTGGCGCGATCGGTCCGGCGGACGAAATCCGCCGGAACCTGCTCTGCACGTTTAGGCGCGCCCCCAAATAGGGTCAAGTCCGAGGGAAACGATACCCTTGGACGATGCCGCCGGAACCGGAGTTCCTCTCTGGCTTGGGCGTTAAAGCGCGGGGCAAATGCCGGCGAGCGATCCAGGGATGGCGCGCAATATGCCGCGCTGCCGGATGTTCTGCGCCCGCTGGTTCGTGCTAATTTCATCCAAGCGAGGGGAAGTCGCTTGAATCTGAGGTTGCGCCAGGGACTATCGGCTGAGGCGACGTTGTTCGTTGCCCTGATGCTTGTTGTCCAAATTCTGCTGAGTGGCCTTTCGCTTGGCGTTCAGGCGGCGATACTTGGTCCCGACGCTTTCAGTCATGTTCTCTGCACCGCCGATGGTGCCAGATCCGCCAATAGCCAATCGCCTGACGGCTCCCCCCTCGCGCACGAGATCGATTGCTGCACATTCGGCTGCAGCATGGTCGGGGGCGCGGTCCCGGCCGCGCCTGACGATGGCGGAGCGCTGCTCAACAACCGTGGCGTCTCCCAAACGCCGGTACTGGTCTCCGCCGGGCCGGCCGGGCTGGCTCAGAGAACGCCGCAAAATCCGAGGGCGCCTCCCGGGGGGATCTGATGCACTGCCGGGTCTTTCGAGCCGGTTCATCCGATCCTGCCACCCGTTTGTGGGTGGATCAGCCCTACTGGAGCAGGCGATGTTTGTTCGCACCCTGAATCTGAAGTCTATCCTGACCGCCACCGCGTTTCTCGCAACAGGTGCCACGGCCGTATCGGCGCATGTCACGCTGGAAAACCAGCTCGCGCCGGTGGCGTCGACCTACAAAGCCGTGTTCCGGGTCGGACATGGCTGCGAGGGCAAGCCCACCATCAAGATCCGCGTTCAGATCCCCGAAGGCGTGATCGCGGTCAAGCCGCAGCCGAAGCCGGGCTGGACCGTCGCGAAAGTGAAGGGCCCATACGACAAGGCCTATGACTACTACGGCACCCCGACGAGCGAGGGGGTGAAGGAGATCGTCTGGAGTGGTGGCAGCCTTCCCGACGACGAGTATGACGAGTTTGTCCTGCGAGCCTATCTGACCGGAGATCTCGTAGCCGGATCAACGCTCTATTTCCCGATCGTCCAGGAATGCCCGGACGGCGCCGTCGAGCGTTGGATTGAAATTCCGGCGGCAGGCAAGAGTGCCGACGACTACGAGCAGCCCGCCCCGGGCGTCAAGTTGCAGCCGAAGGAATAGGTGGATCAGGCGCGCCCGCTGCGGCGCGCCTGCTTCCTCTGTCGGGTGGCTTGGAATGGGGCGGGACGATGTCGGCAATTTCGGACGGTGTGAAACGAACGATTGTGGCGGCGCTGGTCCTCGTGGCGGTGCTGCTTGCCGCGGGTGACGCGTTTGCCCATGCCTCGCTCATACGCTCCAGCCCGGCCGACGGCGCTGTCCTCGCGACGGCTCCGTCCTCCTTCGCGCTCACCTTCAGCGAGCCGACCTCGCCGCTCTCGCTGAAGCTGGTCGGACCCGACGGCTCTGCCAGGGTTCTCGACAAATCTGTGTTGCGGGACGCGACCATCGACATCGTCGCGCCGACGGGGCTCGACAAGGGAAGCTATGTTCTCAGTTGGCGGGTTGTTTCGGAGGACGGCCATCCAGTTGGAGGCTCAGCGGTCTTCTCCATCGGCGCGCCGAGCGCGCGTCCGTCGACAACCGCGATCGAGCTGATCGACTGGCCGATTCGCAGCGGCATTTGGCTTGCCAAGATCATCACCTACGCCGCTCTTTTCATCGGCATCGGCGGCGTCTTTTTCCAAAGCTGGATCGGAGATCGGTCCGCGTCGGTTGGGCGACTCTGCACTGGATTGATAATCGCGGGCTTGGCGGCAGTGTCGCTCTCGGTTGGTTTCCAGGGGCTCGATGCGCTCGGCCTGGGTTTGGCAAACATCGCCCGGCCAACAGTCTGGTCAGTAGGTTTTTCCACCAGTCTCGGCAATCTGGCCAGTCTCGCCATCGCTGCGATGGTAACAGCGCTCGTGGCCATGCTTTCCCGTGGCAGGATTGCCAGGCCCTTATCGCTGATCGCTTTGGCCCTTGTCGGGATCGCGCTCGCCTCGAGCGGCCACGCCAGCGCCGCGCAGCCGCAATGGCTGACTCGACCGGCTGTCTTTCTGCACGGCGTCGGGATCGCATTCTGGGCCGGCGCTCTGGTCCCCCTGGCAAGCGCTCTCGCTTCGAGACCGTCGGAATCGACGAACGTGCTGCGGCGGTTTTCGAAGCTGGCGCCTTGGTTCGTCCTGCCGTTGATTGCGGCCGGCGTTCTGCTCGCCTTCGTCCAGGTGAGGGCGCTCGATGCGCTATGGACGACCGCCTACGGGAACATCCTTGTCGTCAAGCTGGCGCTGCTCGTCCCGCTGTTCGCGCTTGCCGTCGTCAATCGCCTTTGGCTGACAAAACCGGCGCAAGGCGGGGAAGCCCGCGCAACCATGCGTTTGCGCCGTTCGGTCGGTTTTGAGCTTGTTCTCATCGTCCTGATCTTCGCGATAGCTGGGCTATGGCGCTTCACGCCGCCGCCGCGCGCATTGGCCGAGGCGGCAGCCGTCCCGGCCGTACTCCACATCCATTCCGACAAGGCGATGGCCGACCTGGAAATCACGCCTGGCAAAGCGGGCCCGGTCCGTGCCTCCATCGCGATCATGACGGGCGATTTTGGACCGCTGGACGCCAAGGCTGTGACGCTCGTCCTTTCCAATCCGGACGTCGGCATCGAAGCGATCCGGCGACCTGCCCAAATCTCTGCCGATGGAGTTTGGAGCGTGGAAGGGCTGAACTTGCCGGTGCCTGGAATATGGAAGGCAAGGATCGACATCCTCATTTCGGATTTCGAGCTAGTGAAGCTGGAGGACAAGATCGAGCTACGGCCCTAAGTCGGCTCCCGTCTATTGGCTGGCCTTCCCTTGCGGGGCGTCCTGCCTACTTTCCGCGAAAGCAAGCCTGATTGCCATCTCGACCAGTTGGGGCGCGAAAAGCCGTAGGGCGAGGGCATATACAAGCATCCCCGTCGCAACCAGAACGGCGAGCCGCAACGGTGTCGAGCCAATAGTGCCAAGGTTGTCGACAGCCAAGCAACTGACGACCATGAGCGCCGTGGCAACCAGAGGGGCGCGTACGGCCTGATAGAGTATGTCGACGCCGATTCCGACCACGCGCCAGACGACAATCCAATTGAGGATCGTCGTGGTCAATGCAACGAGGACCTGGCCGAAGGCGACACCGACAATTCCCCAGCGAGTAGCGACGATCAGAATCGGCATGGCGAGGATCAGGTTTGCCACCGCGATCAGCGTCAGGATGTGAGGACGGCCGGTGGCCTTGTAGATGTCGCTGAGATTGAAGCTAAGGGCGTATATCATCGCGTAGAATGCGAGCGCCTGCATCACGGGTACCGCGGGTAGCCACTTCTCTCCAAAGAACAGAAGGACTAGCGGCTGCGCGACGACGGCTATTCCCGCGGCGGCAGGCAACGCGATGGCAGCGATGACGGCCAGGCTCTCGCGGCAGGATCGGCGCAGGGCGTCCCGATTTCGTTGCATCCGGCTATAGGCGGGGAAGAGGGCTTGGCTCGCCGCCCAGCAAACGCTCATCACGACCTGATCGATCAGCGCGAAGCCAAGCACATAGATGCCGAGACTGGACGGGTCGAACCAACGACCGATGACCAGAAAGTCGATGTTCTTTGTTGCCATCCCGAGCAGTTCGATCAATGCGACGAGACTGCCGTATCTGGATATCTGACGAAGAATGTCGCGATCCAGCGAGAGGCGAGGCCGCCACCCGGATAGCCACCACAGCAACGCCAATCCGAAGGTCTGTCCCGCTATGTGCCCCCAAACCAGACTCCAGGCGCCCAATCCACCCGCGGCGAGGCCGATGCCGACGACGCCCTTGGCGAGGGCTTTTCCGATCTCAGCAACAGCACGACGTCGAAATTCCATCCGGCGCTGGAGCAGACTGGAGAAGATCGATGCGGGGCTGGTCAGCAGGAAGCAGATGGACAGCACACGGACCATTTCGGATATCCGGCCGTCCTTGAAAAAGTCGGCAAATATCGGCGCCGCCGCGAATGTCAGCCCTCCCACCAGCAAGGAGCCGGCGAGGCCCATCGAAAGCGCAACGGCGGCAGTTTTCTCCGGTTCATCGTGCCGCCAGACGATCGCCGCGCCGCTTCCCAGGCTGGCAGCCGTTTCCATATAGGCGAGAATGACGAGGCTGATGGCAACCAGTCCGAAATCGTCCGGCAACAGCATCCTTGCCAGGATCACCGTGTTGACGAGGACGATCAGCTTCCCGGCGATCAGTGCCCCATGGGTCCACATGGCCCCGATCGCTACGCTGCGATGCAGGCCAGGATCATCGGATACGTCCAGATGGCGATTGACCGATAGCGCGGCGGGAACAGGCAGGTCGGGACGGGCATCGGCCATTCACCGTGCTCCTGGGCACCCTATGACGGGGCAAACTCGTTGCTTGGCTTGCCGAGAGGATTTAGCGGAGGAAGTGGGGCTGGGGCAGAGTCGCGGGGTCGGGCCAGAGCCGCCGCCCGATATTGGCGCAACGACATAAGATACGTCTTTGCCATCGCCTTCGTCCAAGCTGGTCCGCCAGCAAACAACGCCATCTCCAGCGCACTCGCGTCTGGTGGAGCTGGCCAACAAGCCGGCAGCCGCGCGCGCCATGTCGCCAGCGCCTTATAGATCGCTGCCGCGTCGCCACTGTCGCCAGCGTGAGTGAGCGCATGGAACGCGGCTGGCTCGGAAAGCGCCTGTTCGGCGCGACGATGGGGGGCTTGCGCCCGCCATTTCCAGACCGTGGCGAGCGCCAGGACGACCAAAATTGCGAGCGCCGCGATTGTCGCCCAGATCAGTGGCCGAACCGGGGTCGAGGCGGCAGGTGTCCCGGGCATGGTCGTCGGCGCCGGGCCAGCCTTCACAGTGGCTGTCGCCCCCTTGCCGGTGGCGGTCTCCGCCTGCTTGTCGGCTAAGTTCCACCAGGGCTGATCCACGGCCGGCAGATCGAACGTTCCCGCCTTCTCGAAGACATAGGTGACGCGGTCGATGCGCTTGCCGGTGATCGTGCCGCGATTGCTCTGGTCCTGGCTCGCCGGCGCATCGACATAGACGCGAACGCCGTCTGGGGCGGGGAATGCGAGGTCGCGCATCGCCAGCGCCGGCACGTCGGTCGCCGTGCGGGTGATGGTGCGGACCAGTGCGTCGCCGACGTGGAGCGCCGTTCCCGGCTCGGGCTTCCAACTTTGCTCCAGCGTCAGCGTGTCGGTCGCGACCACGACGTCCTTGGCGTCGATCCCCTCGGGCGCAACGATCGTCTCCTGCACCGATTGGCCGGTCTGCGTACCGGTGACATCGCCGTCTCGGTCGAGCAGGGTCACGGCGGCGGGCGGGATGGCGAGCGGGCCGCTGCGACGTGGGAACACGGCGAATTCGAAGCGCTGGCCGACATAGTCGGCGCCATCGATCGTTTCGCGCATCGTCGTTGCCTGCGTCTCGAAGCGCATTACCTGCGCGCCGGGCATGTCGGGAATGGCGACGCGCGGCGGACGCGGCATGTCGCCGGGAAACATCACGTCGACATACAGCGCAATATGCTGGCCGACGACGGCGCCTTCCTTCGGATCAAGCGTAGTACGGATGATCGGCACGGCGGCGGGAGCCGGTGGATTGGCCGGCGTCGTCTCCTGTGCCCGCGCGGTCGCGGCGAGCAGCAGAAACGTGAAGGCGAGCGCGGCGCGTCTCATGGCTTTGGCTCGTTTGGCTTGACGTCCGCCGGCGGTGGCGACACCTGCAGCTGATAGGCGAAGCGGGCGCGCAGGAAATCGGCCGGTTTCGTCTGCACGCGCTTCAGCCAGAGGGCGCGCACCTGTTCGTCGCTCATCGGCTTGTCATCGACTTCCGTGTCTTGCCCCTCTGGCGTCTTCGCATCCTTGTCGTAGACGATCTGGTCGGCGCCTTCCTCCTGGTCGCCGAGATCGCCGCCGGGCGCCTTCATCCTGTCGGCGCGCAGTTGAGCCAGCTTGCGGTTGGCTGTGGCGTCGTTCCATCCGGGCTTCAGCTCCAGCGCCCGATCAAAGCGGCCGACCGCCGCGTCGTACTGGCCGAGCATGACCAGCGCATTGCCCTGGTCATAGGCGCCCTCGGCCGTATCGCGGCTGCCGAAGACCTGCGCTGCCGTCTTGAAGTCGCCCGCACGCATCAGGGCCGCGCCGCGCCAGATCGGATCGCGGAAGCTCGTTGCGGCCTCGGCAAATTTCCCCTTTTCATAGAGGTATCGGCCCCGCTGGTCGGGCGAGGCCCAGAGGGCGTACCAGCCGATCCTGAACGCGCCCACGACCAGCGCCACCGCTGTGACGCCGAGGAACAGCAGCGCGAGCTTGCCGAAATGCGGCGGGCGGGTCGCTGTCATCATGCCAGCACCCAGCCGCGCCGGAACCAGAGCAGGGCGATCAACGCGATCAGCGGCATCAGCCAGTAGCCCGCTTCCTCCCAGCGCTGGCCCTCACCTTGGCCCAGCGTCGGCGCGGCGCCGGCGGCCAGGCGGCGGGTGATTGCGTCGATGTCGGTATCGTCGACGCTGGTCGAGATCAGCGTCGCGCCGAGTGCCTTGGCGATCTCCGCGAGGCCGCTATCGGCGGGAACGTCCGGCGGCGTCAGGCCGAGGATGGTCACCGGTACAGCCGGCTTGGTGGCGGTCCCGCTCTGTTCCGGCGTGGCGGTGTCGGCGAGCACGAGAATCGAGCCGCCGAGTTTCGCATCGGCCAGCACCGAGCCAGCAAGCGTGATGGCCTCGGCCAGCGCATCGCCCTCGCGCGGCATGATCTCGGGCGACAGCGCCTTGGCCATCGCCAGAACGACATCGCCATCGACGGTTGGCGGTAGCACGAGATGGACGGAGCCAGCATAAGCGACGAGGCCAGTCGGTGCACCTGCGCGGCTTTTCAGCAGATCGTCGAGCTTCTGGCGGGCACGGTCGAGCCGGGTCGGCGCGAGATCGGTCGTCAGCATGGACGGCGTCACCTTGAGCACGATCATCGCGGGCTTCGCGGCAGCGGCGAAGGGCGAGGGCACCTCGCGCCAGGTTGGGCCGGCGAGCGCAACGATGCCGAGGATCCAGCCGAGCAGCGCGACATCGCCGGGGCGGATGCGGCGGCGCGCCTCGCCGCCGGTGACGAGATGCTTGAGGAGTTCCGGATCGATGACCTTCTGCCAGCGGTTGGTGCTGTCGCCCGAGCGCCGTTCTGCCCACCAGAGCGCCAACGCCGGCAGGAGCAGCAACAGCCACCAGGGGCGGATGAAATGGAAGGCGGCGAGGAACGTGCTCATGCCTTGGCGGCCTCCGCCTTGGCCGGTGCCGTCCGTCTATGCGGCCAGCGGATCAGCAGCAGGGCTTGCCCCAGCATGGAGAGGATCACCAGCGCGCCGAGCGGGATCCAGTAGAGCTCGGTCTTCGGCCGGAAGGTGACGGTATCGACTTTGCGCGTCTCGATCTTGTCGAGTTCGTCATAGATCGTCGCCAGCTGCTGGCGGTCCATGGCGCGGTAATAGCCGCCGCCCGTCGTGCTGGCGACATCCTTCAGCGCTGCCTCGTCGAGCTTGTCCTCGCCGGCGGCGGCCGGATCGCCGACCGCGATGGTGTGGATGACGATGCCATTGTCTTTGGCGATGCGCGCCGCCTGGTCGGGCGGGATCTGGCTCGCCGTGTCGTTGCCATCCGTCAGCGCGATCATCGTCTTGGCCGGCACGGTCGACTTGGCGAACATATTGATGCCGAGGCCGATGGCGTCCCCGAAGGCGGTGCGCGGTCCTGCCATGCCGACCTGCATCTCGCCGACCAGCCGTTCGGACAGGCCGAGATCGGTCGTGAAGGGCACCAGCGTGAAGGGCGCGTCGCCGAACACCACGACGCCGACCCGGTCGCCCTCGCGCCGTTTCAGGAAGTCGGTCAGGACCTGCTTGACGGCGGTTAGCCGGTTGACCGTCGCGCCGCTCGCATCGGTGAAATCCTTGGTGTCCATGGAGCCGGAGAGATCGACCAGTAGCAGCAGGTCGCGCGCCGGCTTGTCGAAATGCAGCGGCGGCTCGATCCATTGCGGCCGCATCAGCGCCAGAACGGCGAGCAGCCAGCACAGCCCGAGCAGCAGGCTGCGGACGAGGCCGCGATGGCCGACGACCGCGCCGTCCTCCGGCTTCGCGCCGGTCAGCGTCACCAGCCGGGCGAAAAAGGGCACGCGCAGCGCCGGCCGCTGCTCGCGATGGCGCGGCAGCAGGTAATAGACCACGAGCGCCAGCGGCAGCAGCAGGACGAGCCAGGGATAGGCGAAGCTCGGCATGATCTACGAGCCCTCCGCGCGATGACGGCGGATCCAGTCGCGTGCCGCATGGCGGATGGCGCCGTCGTCCACCGGCACCGAAGCCCCAAGCGCGATCTGCGGCAGCGGCGCGGCCGGGCCAGTTTCGAAGGCCTGCATCCGCCCGGTCGTATCGAGGAAGCGCAGCCATTGGGCGCCGGTAAGCTGTGCGACCTCGGCGCGGGGGAAGGCGACCAGCGCCGTGCGCTTCAGGATCGCCGACAGCGCCTGCGCGCCGCGTGCGTCGAGCGGCGCGGGCAGGGCGGCAAGTTCCCTCAACGCAGCGCGCCGATAGGCGTCGTGGCGATGGCGGAGGATCTGGCGGGCTACGAGCAGCGCCAGCAGCGCGGCAACCAATGCGGCCAGCATCCACCAGCCGGGCGCCGGCGGCCAATAGGGGACGGGCGGCGGCAGTACGATGTCGCGCAGGTTGGCGAGATCGGATGGATCGCTGCTCATGACGCCGCCCGTGCCGCGCCGCTGCGCGCATGGGCCAGGCGCTGGCCGAGCAGGTCGCGCAGTTGCGCCGAGACGTCGCGTCCGGTCTCGATCGGCAACACCGGGATCGTCCGCTTGCGCGAAAAGCTTTCAAGGCTGTCGCGCCGTTCGCTGAAGCTCTGAGCGAAGCGCCCGCGCAGCGACGTCGAGGCGCTGTCCAGCTCGATCTGGTTGTCGCCCTCGCCGACGATGACACGCCCCAGCGACGGCAGGTCGGCCTCGATCGGATCGGAGATGAAAATCGTCAACACGTCGTTATGCGCTGTGATCTTGGTGACCAGCTTCACCGTCTCGGCGTCGGCGCCATAGGCGTCGGAAATGATGCAGACGAGGCAATCGTGATGGGCAAGCCGCGCGGCGCGGCGCAGCGCCTCGTTGAAGAGGCCGGGGTCGGCGGCGCGGCTGTCGGAAGCGTTCAGCGCCGCGTTCTGGCGCGCCACGGCATGCAGGATCGGCAGCACGCCCTTATCGCGCGCCTCGGGCTGGATCTCGGTGATGCCGTCCTCGGAAAAGACCAGCGCGCCGACGCGGTCGCCCAGCGAGGTGACGCGCCATGCGGACAGCGCCGCCGCCTCGGCCGCCGCGACCGATTTCATCATCAGCCGGCTGCCGAAGAACATCGACAGGCGCTGATCGACCAGGAGCAGGACGCTGCGGTCGCGCTCCTCGGTGAAGACGCGGACATGCGGCGTGCCGAGCCGGGCGGTCGCCGCCCAGTCGATCGTGCGCGTGTCGTCGCCCTCGTAGTAATGGCGCAACTCCTCGAAATCGAGGCCGCGACCGCGTAGCCGCGAGGCATGACGACCGGTCAGCAGGGAATGCACCGGCTGGCGCGGCAGGAAGCTGAAGCCCTTGGCGCTATGGCGCAGGCGCAGCAGTTCGTCGAGCGTGACATAGGCGCGGGCCGATGCGGATGTGGTCGCCATCGTCGCCTCCGATTTCACACTGCCACAGCGACCTGCTTGACGATCTCGTCGATCACGTCGTCGGCATGCAGCCCGTCGGCGCTCGCCTCATAAGACAATGACAGGCGATGGCGGAGGCAGTCATGCGCGACGGCCTGCACGTCCTCCGGCGTGACATAGTCGCGACCCTGCAGCCAGGCGTAGACGCGCGAGGACTTGTCGAGCGCCAGCGAGCCGCGCGGGCTCGCGCCGATGGCGATCCAGCCCTTCAGCTTATCGCCGAATTCGGCCGGGCGGCGGGTCGCGGCGATCAGGGCGACGATGTAGGTTTCGACGGCGTCGACCGACCTGACCGCGTCGATCTCCTTGCGCGCGTCGAAGATTGCCTGCTGAGGGATCTTCGGCGGATCCTCGGCGGACGTGCCGGCCGTCTCGGCCCGCACCAGCTGCAGCACCTTCACCTCGTCGGCATCGCTGGGATAATCGATCCGCACATGCATCAGGAAGCGGTCCATCTGCGCCTCCGGCAGCGGATAGGTGCCTTCCTGCTCGATCGGATTCTGTGTTGCCAGCACCATGAACAGGTCCGGCAGCGTGTAGCGCTTGCCGGCGACGGTTACCTGCCGCTCCTCCATCGCCTCGAGCAGCGCCGACTGCACCTTGGCGGGCGCGCGGTTGATCTCGTCGGCGAGCACGAGATTGCCGAAGATCGGCCCCTTGCGAAATTCGAACGAGCCGGCGCCGGCGGCATCGGTCCGGTAGATCTCGCCGCCGGTGACATCGGAGGGCAGCAGGTCGGGCGTGAACTGGATACGGCTGAATTCCGATTCCAGCGCTTTTGAGAGACTCTTGATCGCCCGCGTCTTGGCGAGGCCGGGCAGGCCCTCGACCAGCACGTTGCCATTGGCGAGTAGCGCGATGACGAGCCGCTCCACCACTCTTTCCTGGCCGATGACGGCCGAATTGACGCGTTTTTCAATTTCGAGGATGGCATCGCGGGCTGTCATCTGGGGCAGGATCCATTCTGATGCGGCGGAGGGAGCAAGCGGACAGGCAAGGGGAAATGTCGACTCTCAGGCTGATCGACCACCTCAACCATCATCCTGAGGTGCTTCGCGAAGCGAAGCCTCGAAGGAGGGGCCAGCGGCGTGATCCGGTTTGCGGACGATGATCGGCATTCGGTATTCGCTGGACCCCGCTTCGAGGCCCGGCTAGGCCGGGCACCTCAGGGTGATGGTTGAGATTTGGCGCTGAAGTCTGGGAACAGAAGTTCGGCACAAGGACGGTCGCGCGCCCCGGTAGAAACCGCGAAGGGGCGCGCTGGTGTTTCAAGATCGTCACGCGTTGCCCCCCCTCACTTCTCGAACGGATAGATGACCTTCCAGTCATCCTTCATGTCGACCACGGTCCAGCCGCGCTTCGGCGCCTCGTCGAGGGCCTTGTCGAGCTTGCCGATATGCGAATCCCGGTCATAGGCCCATTCGCGCTTGGCGTCGGTGTGATGGATGATCATGCCGAAGCGCGGTCCGCTATTGAGCGTCGTCCATTGCAGCATCTGAAGGTCGCCGTCGGAATTGCCGGCGGCGAAGACCGGGCGCTTGCCGATAAAGCGGTTGATGCCGACCGGCTTGCCGGGCCCATCATCGACGAACTCGATCGCCGGCAGCTTCTGGATCGAGGGCGTGTCGCCGTCGAGCTTGAATTCGGTCTTGCCGGAGGAGCCGACGACCTGCTGCGGCGGGATGCCATAGGCGCCTTCGGTCCAGGGACGCATGAACTCGACGCCGCCGCCGGAAACGATGAACGTCTGGTAGTCATTGGCGCGCAGATAGGCGAGCAGCTCCAGCATCGGCTGGAACACCAGCTCGGTGTAGGGCTTGTCGAAGCGCGGGTGCCGCGCCGTCTTCGTCCATTCCACGACCGAGGCGGAAAAATCCTCGACCGACATGCCGGAGGACGTCGCGGCGAGCAATTCCACGATGCCCTTTTCGCCGCCGGCCATCAGCGTCTTCGTATCGCCCTCGATCACGGCCTTGAAGGGCTGCGTGTCCTTCCATTCCGGATGGTCCTTGGCCATCGCCTTGACCCGGTCCAGCACGAAGGCGAGCTGGAAATAGAGCGGCTGTTCGGACCAGAGCGTGCCGTCATTGTCGAAGGTGGCGATGCGGTCGCCGACGGCGACGAAGTCGGGGCCCGGTGCCGTCGTCCGCATCACGAAATCGACGATGGCGGCCTTGGTCTTGCCCTCGTTCCAGGACGGCAACGGATCGGCCTGCGCTATTGCGGGCAGCATCACCGGGCAGGCGAGCGTCCCCACGAGAGCGATCTGAAGCAGGGTGCGACGTGTCAGGCTGGCGAATGACATGACTATCCTCCCTCTTGCATGGATGCCGCCGGCTCGGCCGAGATGCGGCGGACGCAGCGGAAGCCCACATGGCTGGTTGAGGTATCGATCGGTTCGGCGTGGCGGGCGGCCGGGCGATAGCGCCGGCAGTAGTTCGGGGCGCAGAGGTGCGAGCCGCCCTTCAGCACCTTGCGGGGAATGCGGACATTGGGCATGCGCGGATCGAAGCTGGCGTCGACCGGGCCGCCTCGCGGATTTTCGGGCACACAGCAGGCCTTCGGCGCGTCGGCGGGATGGCGCGTCGACCACCAGTCGCTCGTCCACTCCCAGACATTGCCGATCATGTCGTAGAGCCCGTAGCCATTGGCCGGAAAGGCGCCGACAGGCGAGGTGCGCAGGTAGCCGTCGGTCATCAGGTTTTCGGCGGGGAACTGGCCCTGCCAGGTGTTGGCCATCTCGCGGCCATCCGGGTTGAACTCGTCGCCCCAGGCAAACTCGGTACCCTCGAGCCCGCCGCGCGCCGCGAATTCCCATTCGGCCTCGGTCGGCAATTCCTTGCCGGCCCATCTGGCATAGGCCTCGGCGTCGGCATAGGCGACATGCACGACCGGGTGGTCGTCGAGGCCCTTGATCGAGCTGCCGGGGCCATAGGGGCGGCGCCAATTTGCTCGGAACTTGAAGGCCCACCATTGCGACCAGTCGCGCGTGTCGACTGGATGGCCCGGCGGCGTGAACACCAGCGATCCGGCTTTCAGCATGTGCGGCAGGGCGCCCGGATAGTCCTTCGGATCTGGGGCGATCTCGGCGAAGGTGACATGGCCGGTCGCCTCGACGAAGGCGCGGAACTGGGCGTTGGTCACCGGCGCGGGATCGATGAAGAAGCGATCCACCGTGACGCGGTGGCTCGGCTTCTCCTCCGGATAATGGTCGTCGGACCCCATGCGGAACGTGCCGCCGGGGATGGCGATCATCGCGTCGGCAAGCGGTCGTTCCTTAGTTTTCGCCTCGGCAGTCATGGCCAGATTCCCTCAGAATGTCGTCGCGGCCCGGCGGCTTTTGCCGTCTCGAGCCTTGTTGTTTGCCGTGGCGCTAGAGTTGCGCCACGGCGGGAAGGCGATCTGCCCCGAAGCGACGCTCTATTGCGGCGCGAGCGACTCGAGTTCCTTCAGGCGCTTTAGCGCGGCCTCCTGTCGGAGCAAGCCATAGTTGATGCCGCTCGAATTCAGGCTGCTGCCTTCCTGATAGGGGAAGTCCGTGAAGTCGGAGAAGAACTCCTTGATCTTCCCCTGCACCGGCACCAGTAGCCACATGTTGCGCGCCAGGAAGTCGATCGCGCCGCCACCTTCCTTCAAGCCGCGCTCATAGGGATCCATCCGGAGGTTGGCGATGTTCGCCCAGGAAGGCACTTCGCGGGTCGCGGTCGCGATGTTGCCCTCGCTGTTGATGGCGAAGCTGAGCTTCCAGTCATTCCAGCGGATGGCGTTCAGATTGCCGCCCTGGTCGAAGTAGTAGACGGAATCACGCGGCGGGTTCTGGGCCGTTCCTTTCAGCAGATCCGTCAGGTCAAAACCGTCGAGATGGACCTTGAAGTCCTTCGTGCCGGCGGAGAATCCCTTCTTCATCTGCGCCTTGATGTCCGGAATGCCGGCAGCGGTGGCAAAGGTCGGCAGCCAGTCCATCAGCGTCACGGGATCGTTGATCTGCGTGCCGGGCTTCACGACGCCCGGCCAGCGCACCATCATCGGAATGCGGAAGCCGCCCTCCCACGTCGTTCCCTTCTCGCCATGGAACATGGTCATCGCGCCATCCGGCCACAGCGCGATCTCGGCGCCATTGTCGGTGGTGTAGACGACGATGGTGTCCTCGGTGATGCCGAGATCGTCGAGTTGCTTCAGCAGTTCGCCCACCATGCCGTCATGCTCGACCATGCCGTCGGCGTGGATGCCCTTGCCCGTCTTGCCGAGCGACTCCTTCTTGAGATGCGTGAAGACGTGCATGCGGGTCGCGTTGAACCAGACGAAGAACGGCTTGTCGGCCTTGTGCTGGCGGTCGATGAAATCCTTGGCGGCGCCCAGGAACTCCTCGTCGACTGTCTCCATGCGCTTGGTGTTGAGCGGGCCGGTATCCTCGATCTTGCCATCGGCGGTGGAGCGGATGACGCCGCGCGGACCATACTTTTTCAGGAATGCAGGGTCCTTCGGATAGAAATATCCCTCCGGCTCTTCCTCGGCGTTCAGGTGGTAGAGGTTGCCGAAGAACTCGTCGAAGCCGTGATTGGTCGGCAAATGCTGGTCCTGGTCGCCGAGGTGGTTCTTGCCGAACTGGCCGGTCGCATAGCCCTTGGTCTTCAGCACGTCGGCGATGGTCGGCATCCAGTCCTGAATGCCATGCGGGTCGCCCGGCATGCCGATGGTCAGCAGGCCTGTGCGGAACGGCTCCTGGCCCAGAATGAAAGAAGCGCGGCCGGCGGTGCAGCTCTGCTGGCCATAGGAATCGGTGAAGATGGCGCCTTCGCTGGCGATCCGGTCGATGTTGGGCGTCCGGTACCCCATCAGGCCCATCGTGTAGGCGCTGATCTGGGGGACGCCGATATCGTCGCCGAAGATGACGAGGATGTTCGGGGGCTTGCCGGATGGCGTCTTGGCCGGCGTGGTGGCTGCGTCCTGTGCCAGGGCGAGCGACGGGTTCGCCGTGCTGGCGGCGCCGGCGACGAGCGCCGATGTCGCGATCAGCGCCGTCGTTCCCTTGAGAAGAGAGCGCCGGCTGACGCTATCGCCGGAATGGCCGGCGTCTTCTTGCCTGTCTGTCATGTCATTTCTCCACGATCACGAAAAATCCCGAAGTCATTCCACTGTCGATCAGAGAGTATGCGAGAAGAGCGGGCGGCCGCCGCTGGCAGTCGCCCGCCCGGTAGCCCTAGTTCGGCTTGGGGGCTCCATCCAGGGATTTCATCAGCGCATCGACCATCTGGTCAACGCTGAAGCTCGCCGGCCGCTGGCTCGGCGGGAAGTCCTTGAAGGTCTGGAGGAACGGCGCGACTTTCCAGACGCCATACTGGATCAGATAGGCGTTCTGGGCCAACCAGTCATAATACTGATCGGAGACGACGTCGGCGCGTTCGAACGGGTCCATGCGCAGGTTGAAGACCTTTGGCGCGCGCAGGCAGGTGAAGGGGTTGGCCCACACGACGAAGCCGCCCGGCTCGCGCTGCTCGCAGAACACTATCTTCCAGTTGTTGTAGCGATAGGCGACGAGGTTGCCGTCATCGTTGAAGTAGAAGAACTCGCCACGGCTGGATTTCGGCGACTGGCCGGTCAGGTAGGGGAGCTGGTTGTAGCCGTCGAGATGAACCTTGGCGGTCTTTCCGCCGAGTTCGGTGCCCTTCAGCAGCTTGTCCTTGATGTCGGGTTCGCCGGCGGCGGCCAGCAGGGTCGGGAACCAGTCCAGACCCGAAACCATCTCGTTGGAGACTTCGCCGGCCTTGATGTGGCCGGGCCAGCGGACCATCGCCGGAACGCGGAAAGCGCCTTCCCAGTTGGTGTCCTTCTCCGAGCGGAACGGCGTCGTCGCCGCATCCGGCCAGGACCACTGGTTGGGGCCGTTGTCGGTGGTGTAGACGACGATCGTGTTGTCGGCGATGCCGAGGTCGTCCAGCGCCTTCAGCAATTTTCCGACATCGCCGTCATGCTCGATCATGCCATCGGCATAGGCGTTGCCGGGCATGCCGCTCTGGCCCTGCATTTCGGGGCGCACATGCGTGAAGGCGTGCATGCGGGTCGTGTTCATCCAGGTGAAGAAGGGCTTCTTCGCCTTGGTCTGGCGATCCATGAAATCGATGGCCGCCGCGGTCGTCTCGTCGTCGATCGTTTCCATCCGCTTGCGGTTGAGCGGTCCGGTGTCCTCGATCTTGCCGTCAGCCGAAGCTCTCAGCACGCCGCGCGGCGAGTTCGCCTTGACGAAATCGAGATCATCCTTGGGGTAGTAAGGCCGCTCCGGCTCTTCTTCGGCGTTCAGGTGATAGAGATTGCCGAAGAACTCATCGAAGCCGTGATTGGTCGGCAGGTACTCGTCGCGGTCGCCGAGATGGTTCTTGCCGAACTGGCCCGTCGCATAGCCGAGCGGCTTCAGCGCCTGGGCAATGGTGACATCACGCTCCTGAAGGCCGACGGTGGCGCCGGGAATGCCCACCTTGCACAGGCCGGTGCGCAGGCAGACCTGGCCGGTGATGAAGGTGGAACGGCCCGCCGTGCAGCTGTTCTCGGCATAATAGTCCGTGAACTTGATGCCTTCCCTGGCGATGCGGTCGATGTTCGGCGTCCGGTAGCCGACGACACCTTCTCCATACGCACTAATGTTGGTCTGGCCGATGTCGTCGCCGAATATGACGAGGATGTTCGGTGGCGCGGTCGCCGCGTCCTGGGCGAATGCGGGCACCATCGGCGCCAGCAATCCAGCGCCAACCACAACGGCTGACGCGATCCATCGAGATACTCGCATGGCCTTCTCCTGCATTTCCAAACAGAGGCGGTCGCGTTCACGGATGGGTCGAGATTCGTGAAACCTTGGCTGCTTTCGACGCCCGCGAAGATATTCTGATTTTTTCAGGAACAGATCGCATCGCCACCCGAGTTAGCCGGTGGCGAGAAGTCATTGGAATAGTCGAGCCGTGCTTCAGTTCTGCGGTTGGGCTTCCGGGAAAGTCCACTTGCCGGCCAGGATTTCCGAATGAGGCCGGTAGAGCCGTACCATGTAATTCCATCCTGCCACCGTTGGCAGGCAGTTGACAACCTTGCCATCACAACCGCCGAACTGGATTGCAACCGAACCATCGGCGGACTTCTTGGCTGTGATATCATTGAGCGAATAGGCGTTCAGGTCGTTCTTCTCGTAATAGCCGTCGGCGTTGTAGACGCTTACCGACCAGAAGCCGTCGACCGGCACATCCCTGACGTCGAGCTTGTAGATCGTCTTGCCGTCATTGGCGGTCGGCGTGACGTTGAGATAGATAGCCTCGGTCTCCGGATTGCCTCCCCAGGCGGAGGCGGAACCGATCAGGCGACGGACGGGATCGACCTTGTCCTTCATGCCGAACATGCGGTTGGTGTCGGGCAGCGTCGAGGCGAGCACGATCAGCGCCTGGCGCACCTTGTCCTGGCTGGTCTGGTCCCAATTGGGAATATCGAAGCTGCCGGGAGCCTTCTGCTCGATCTTGAGCGCGTCCTGGATCGCGTGCGCGGCCTTCATGTCCTCGGCATCGCCCGGGTCGGCCAGCGTGCGAATGCCAACCACGACATAGCGCGTGCCGATGTCGTCCTTGTTCAGCGTGTACTGGCCGGGCTTGTAGTGGACCGCATGCGTATACTGGTCCTCGTCGATTACCTGCAGCGAGATGAAGCGCTTGCCGGTGTCGGGCAGTGTGATGGTTGCTGGACCGGCGTCGAGGTCGATGACGGCGGAAGAATAGAGCGTATCGCGGTTGAGCCGCACGACGGTCTGGTCGTCGATCGGCGCGGGCTCGCGCGTGTGATTGAACTTGCCGACGCCCCCCTTCTTCACGAGCCCGGCAAAATAGCGGTCGGATTCGGCGCGAACGAAATTGTCCGGCGTGACGAGCACGGGGGCACCCGGCGCCGATGTTTCGGCCGCCCGGGCTGCGAGGGAAGTCGTGCCGATGGCGAGAGCGGCGGCGAGGAACAGGATCGAACGGTTCGTCATGCTTGATGCCTCGTGTCTGGCTTACGCGCGGGACCCGCAATCTCCGTTGCCATGTAGGGCAGCTGATTTCGGCCGCTAGGGATGGTTGTTGTTGTCAGCAGACTCTCTCGCTCGGATCGGCTAAGCGGCGGGAAGGCCGCCCCGGATGGTTCCGGAACGGCTTGGCTCGCATCACGCGGGCGGGGCGACGACGACATAGACGATGTCGTGGCCCTGATATTGCGGGCGATACCAGGTATCGCCGCAGTGCTTGTAGGTCGTGCCGTCGATCAGGACGTTCTCGCAGGCTGGCGGCAATGTCGCGATGATTGTGCCGAGCGCCACCGCACCGGCGACATAGGCCGCGCCGTCCCAATAGCCGGGCCAGTAAGGCGCCGGATAGGGATAGGGGTGGGGGTAGGGACGCGGCGGGGGACCGGGCGGATGTGGCGGCGGACCCGGTGGGTGCGGTCCGGGGCCGGGATGTGGCCCGGGCCCGGGACCCGGATGAGGGCCTGGACCGGGGCCAGGATGCGGATGAGGACCCGGACCTGGGTGCGGACCTGGTCCCGGATGGGGGCCGGGATGGGGCGGGCCGCTGAAATGACCGGGTGCATTAAAGCCGCCGCCGCCGAAATTCATGCGCGGGGCGCCGAAATCGCCACCGCCGCCATGAAAGCCGCCGCCACCACCGTGAAAGCCGCCACCGCCCATTCGCATGCCGCCACCGCGTGCGTCGGCATGATCGATCATGACGCCGAGCGACAGGGAGGAAGTCATCAGGATGGCGAGGGTAGCGCGCGGGAGCATGTTTGACAGGGCGCGGATCATTTGGCTGCTCCTTCATTGGCGAAGGTGATCTGCGCCGCGCCGGCCGGAGGCGTGTAGGTGAACGTCCCGTCCGGGAAGGTTTTGGTTTCGGTCCAGTCCAGCTCGACCGAGAAGCGAGGCGCGGTCGGCTCGAGGCGGTCGACCAGCGACAGCTTCAGCGGCACCGGGTTGCCCTCGCTACGGATCCAGACCTCCCAGTCCTGATCGCGGCCGCGAAACGCCCAATGGTCGGTCTCCTGGCCGCCGATATAGGCCTTGCCGACGTGGAATCCTTCCTTGATCTGGTCGATCGGCGCGTCCTTGGTGCCCCAGTTGAACAGATCGGCGAGCGGGAAGGAGAGGTCGTATTTCTGCGCCGCGTCCCGAAGCGTTTCCTTGATCGTCGGCGGCGCGTCGAAGGTGGCGTAGAAATTCTCGTTGGGGGCGACATAGGTAACGGTCTTGCCGTCATAGATGAACTCACGTTTCAGCGAGTCGGTGCGGAAGTCGATCTTCAGCCGATCCGGCCGCTGCACCTCATAGGTGCCACCACCCTCGATGCTGAGCTTTTGGTCGCCATCGACGACTTCCATCGACGAGCGCGTGTCTATCTCGAAACTCTTCAGGGAGGCGAGGTGATCGCCCATCCGCGTCAGAGCAGCGATCGATTCCGGTTCGATCGCTGGCAGTTGCGACTCTTCCGCCTGCGCCGGATGATGCTTTGTCTCGGCATAGGCCGGCATGGAGGCCGCAGCCGTCAGGCCGCAGGCCGTCACGAAGGCAGTCAGCCATAAAGCATGGCGCTTTGAAAACGAGGATCGATTCCGCAACGGCATTGAGACACCTCCCGATTCAAATAATGGCGGTTGGCTTACGATCGGTACGAGCTTAGTTCCCACTTTCCGGCGATTGCACTGGCGCCCGGCCGTGGTGACCTGAGGAAGAGCGAAGGCGAGGTGGCAATGCGGATGGAACCACGATCTTCATCGAGCCACTTCGCATTGTAGAATCTCAATTTGGCAACCTGATGAAAATATGGCGAAATGCGGGCAGGCGATCTAGTCATTCGCGACAGCAGTAGAAATATCTTTGAGCCGATCCGGGATTAAACGCGCGAAGTATTCTGGTTGCGCGGGGCGCAGTTCATTCCGCACCTGAATCGGGTTTGGCCATCCGGTCGCAGACGATAATGAGCGGCTGGGCCCTCTGTGGATGTTGGTGTTGATCAACAATCGGCCGACAGACAGCCGTATTTCGCTTGTCGCAATCGGACCCTACCGTACGTTGGCGTATAGTCAGATGTTCACTGCGGAGTTGAGAGATGTCGGCGTCGAAGAGTGACCTCGAAGGAGCCCTGATAGACGGTGCAACCGAGGGCATGACCAGCGCACAGCTGTTCGATCACGTTCGGCAACTGTATCCCGAGACAACGACCGAGAAGATCGTGCGGGCAGCCTTTCACGCCTTGAGCGAGCCAACGCTTAAGGACAGAAATGTTCTCGATGTCATCTATGCGCTGGCCCTCAAGCACCGCTTGGACGAGGCGAGCCGTGACAACCCGGACGCAGACACTTCCCCGATGAAGACGTTGATAAAGAAGGCAAAGAGCAAAGCGGCGATACTGCCCCTGCCAGAGACCACCAAGAAGCGCAGGAAGAAGGAAAAATAGATCTGCGCCGACGCCCGGCGTCCAAGCAGGATTCACCTGCGGAATAATCGGCATGCGGCGCCGCACGAGGCCGAGCGACGCGCGCTCGGCCCACGTTTCGTGGTGGCAATCGTTTACCAGCAGGTATAGCCGCCATCGGCCGAGACGATCGAGCCGGTCATCAGGCTGGCGGCGTCGCTGGCGAGGAAGTGGACGACCGAGGCGATCTCGTCGGTCTCGCCCATGCGGCCCATCGGCGTGCCGCCGAGCCAGGCGTCCGCCATCTTCGGGTCATCCTCCAGGACAGAGACGGCTAGCGGCGTGTTGATGTAGGTCGGCGCCACGGCGTTGACGCGGACGCCGCGTGCGCCCCATTCGGCCGCCAGTGACTTGGTCAGATGATGCACACCGGCCTTGGATGCGTTGTAGAAGGCCTGCTCCTGCGGCTTGTTGACGATGAAACCGGACATCGAGCCGATGTTGACGATCGAGCCGCTCTTCGCCTTGAGCATGTAGTTGCCGAAGGCGCGACAGCACCAGAAGGTGCCGTTCAGATTGACGTCAATGACATTGAGCCAGTGCTCGTCGGTAACCGTCTCGGCAGGGGTCATGCTGCGGGCGATGCCGGCATTGTTGACCAGGATGTCGATCTTGCCGTGCTTGGCGACGACATCGTCGGCGACCTGGTTGACGCGAGCGGAATCGGTGACGTCCATCACGACGACTTCGACGTCATATCCCTTGGCCTTCAAACTGGCCTGGCCAGCCTTGGCGACCGCTTCGTCGCGATCGGCGATGATTACGGTCGCACCGGCTTCGGCCAACGCCTCGACCGTCGCTAGACCGATCGATTGGCCGCCGCCGGTCACCAGTGCAATCTTGCCGTCGAGACGAAGCTTTTCGAGATACATACCGTTCCTCCACAGAATTGGCCTTTTGGGGCGCAGCCAAGCTACTGAACCCTGGCCGTCTCGTCACGGTCGAAGCGGTAGATACGGGACAATTCCGGTGGGAGATAAATCTGCGTCCCGACGGGCATCGCAATATTGCCGAAGGCGAATGCGCCGGTGGCCGGTAGCGTTGGTGCACCATCGTGCCGAAGCCGATGGCACTTGAGGATGTCGCGCTCATGGACAGCCGCGACAGAGCTTCCCGCAATCAGCGCTAGAGCCCCCGGACACCAGGTCCGGGGGCTCTTCTTTTTTCGGCAGATCGAGGGCGGCCAACCAACGAGTGGCGGATGCCTAGAGCTTCACGTCGAAGTTGATCTTGAACGCATGGGCCTGGACATCGCTGGCGATTTGGCCGGAATAGGACGCGCCGAGCGTGGCGCTTTCCGTCAACGAGACGCCGAAGCCGGCTTCGAGCGCCAGCGCATCCTTGGCGATCGGCACGCCCGAGATGTCGAACGAGGCGCCGGTGCCGAAGGCGAAGCTGGAGACCGGCGTCACGTCTTGGTAGGCGTGCTGCCAGCCGAGCATGCCGTGCAGCGCGGTCTTGGTCTTGCCGAGGTCGAACGTCGTCGAAGCGCGGGCGCCGAAGGTCGAGAAGGTGTTTTCCGTCGTCGAGCTATCGGTCGAGAGCGCCGCGATCGTGCCGCCGGTCTCGGAGAAGCCGTCCGTGTCCAGATGGACATAGGCGAGGTTGACGAAGGGCTCGATCGCGCTCTTGCCCATGTCGAGGCGATAGGCCAGTTCGCCGAAGATCTGCGCCGTCGCGGCGCTGTAATCTGCCGAGAGTGACTCGCTGAAGGCCGGGAACACGACGCCGCGGCGGGTGTCGATTTCGTGCCAGCCATACATCGCGCCGGAGCGGAAGCCGAGCGCGCCCCACTGGGTGCCGGCATAGACGCCGATGTCGTAATTGTCGCTCGAGCCGGTCGAGGCGCGGTCGTCAACATCGTAGCTCGAATGGCTGTAGCCACCGAGCATACCGACGCGCCAACCGCCGATCGGAGCATCGATACCGGCGACGAAACCGGCCGAGTTGCGGTCGAAATCGGCGGCGTAGCCAGAGCCCTTGGCGTCGGCGGTCATGGCCAGGGCTTCACCCCAGATGACGATACCGTCCGTGTTCGCGGGGGCGGCGTGCAGGCCTTTCTCATCGAAGGTGGCGGTCATTGACGACGGCGTGGCGATCGCGTCGAAGGCCGAGCGGAGACGACGGTTGGCCGCGTCGCGGACATAGCGGCTGTCCTCGACAAGGCCGCCCTTGATGTCAGCGTGGATCTCGCCGGAGAGCACGTTTCCATACGGACGCAGGTACTTGTAGAAGGCGACGCCTTCCTCGCCATTGCCGGGGAAGCTTTCTTCGCGGTCGAGCACGTTCAGCGACCAGCCATCCTTGGTCCACTTGAAGGACAGGCCCTCGATCTCTTGCTCGGCGTCGAGCTTGATATTGCCGAGGATCTCGACTTCGCCGGTCTTGAGATTGGCGCGGCTCAGCGTCTTGTCGGCGTCGTCGCTGGAGAAATACATCCAACCGTCGAGGATCTTGCCGCCCTGCGCCTGGTCGACGACCTGCGACAGCGGCAGGTATTCCTTGAAGCTGAAATCCGACAGGTTGTAGACGGCGATCTGCGTGGCGTTGTCATAGGCCATGCCATAGGCGAGGCCGGCCTTCGCGTCGACGGCCACCCAGCTGGCGATGTCGACGGTTCCACCCGGCGGATTCAGCACATAGGCCTGACCGGTATATTCTAGCGTCTTCGCGTCATAGATGGCAAAGACCGGGTTGTTGTATTTGAGGTTGGTGATCGGATCCCGGTTGCTGGAATCGAGCGAGATATAGAGCAGCCCATTGGCGTAATCGATGTCGCCGATGTGGTTCAGGCCGGCATCCGAGAACTCGGACGGGATCTTCAGCGAGGCGGCAATCGCGTCGGAATTGATCGAGACGGTGTTGAAGTTGCTGTCGGCGATCTCGAGCGAATGCGTGCCCGAGAAATACCAGTAGGTACCATCCGAGGTGACGCCCTGGCCGCGGGCTGGGTCGGCATCAAGGAAGAAGTTGCGCTCGACCATGATCCAGGGCTCGACCGCGAAGGCCGGCAGCGAGGTGGCGGCAAGCGCCGAGGAGCAGAGCAGGGCGGCGGCCGCCGTGCTCTTCAGCGCGGCGAGGCGTCGCGCGCGCGGGGCCGGACGGCGACCGACTTCACCGGCTGTATCGATCATCAAGGATGGCATTTCGTGGCATTCCTGTTGGTGCATTGCGTCGTTTTCTCAGCCCGCGCGACATCGTTCCCCGACGGCGGCAGCCCTCGACGGTGGCAAGATTCAAAATCGGATGGTGGCGATCTTGCTGAATGCGTAGCAATCAGCAAAACAAGACATGAGACACGTCTATTTAAATAGATGTATCGACCGGCTTTATATTCCAGTCCGGATCATATAGATCGGTATGTAGTGGCTTATATTTAGTATTATTTATGCGTCTTCGTATCGAATACTCTGGATGCGTGGTCGATGGTGTGTTTAGTAAGGGCGGGGCATGACAGCTTTGTGAATGGTGTGAATGATATGAAGAATGGCGAAGCCCTCGCGAGGGCATCCCGGACGAGGCCGCCCATCGAGGGCTCGTCGCGTTCCGGCCTGCATGTGAGGCTGCTTAACGAGATCGGCTTGAGCATCGTGCGGGGTGAGCTCGTTCCCGGCGATCAATTGCCGAACGGAGATGACTGGAGCGCCGCCTTTGGCGCCAGTCGCACGGGCCTGCGTGAGGTCGTGAAGGTGCTGGCCGGCAAGGGCATGGTCGAGATGCGGCCGCGCACCGGCACGCGGGTGCGGCCGCGAAAGGATTGGAACTTCCTCGATCCCGACGTGCTGCTCTGGCGCTTCAGTGCGCGGACGACGGCCGAGGAAGCGCGCTCGCTGTTCGAACTGCGCCGGGCAATCGAGCCGATGGCGGGCGCTTTGGCGGCCGAGCGTGCCACAACCGAGCAGATTGCCGAATTGCGCGCGCTGCTCGACGAGATGGAAGAAGCCGGCAGCGACGGCGAGCGCTTCGCTGTGCCGGACCTCGCCTTCCATCAGGCGATCCTGCACATGACGGGCAATGAACTGATCGGCTCGCTCTCCGCCCTGATCGAGACGGCGCTGGTGATCAGCTTCCGCCTGACCGACGACAACCCGGCCGGGCAGGTCCATTCGCTTGGGCTGCACCGGACGATCGTCGAAAGGATCGAGCAACGCGATTCCGCCGGCGCGACCAAGGCGCTGATCGCGCTGCTGGATGGCGCGGAGGAGGACGTTCGTGCCTCGCTCGCCGCGCGCCTCGGCCGGTTGAAATGACACGGCCGTCGCCCCATGCTTTCCACCGCCCAAGGTCTCCCATGAACAGCAGTGAAATCGCCCGCCGACATGAGTTTGCCCAGGAAATAGCGCGTGAGGCGGGCGCCATTGCGCGGCGCTATTTTAACTCGGGCGATAGCATCCGAGCGATGGAGAAGGGCGCACATGACCTGCTCACACAGGCCGACCTCGACATTGATCGCTTCCTGATCGATCGGCTGCGACAGGCTTTTCCGGATGACGGCATTCTGACGGAAGAGTCCGGTGGCAGCGCGGCCTCAAACCTTTGGGTGATCGATCCGATCGACGGCACGACCAACTTCTCGCGCCGGATCCCGCATTTCGCCGTCTCGATCGCTTTCCATACGGAAGGGCAGACAGAGAGCGGCGTCGTCTACAATCCGATCCGCGACGAGATGTTTGTCGCCCGGCGCGGCTTTGGCGCGTCCTGCAATGGGCAGGCGATCCGAGTGCGGCAAACCCGGGACGCGACCGACGCCGTCGTTGATGCCGGCTATTCGTCGAAGCGTCCGCTCGCCGATTACGTCGCGCTGATTGCTCGGCTGCTGGAGAGCGAATTCGCCTTCGTTCAGAACGGTTCGGCAGCGCTCGGGCTCGCCCAGGTGGGCTGCGGCCGGATCGACGGCTATTGCGAGCTGTTCCTGAATAGCTGGGACGTGCTCGCCGGCTTGCTTCTGGTGGAAGAAGCCGGTGGTTGGGTGAGCGACTTCACCGCGCGCGACGGACTAATGCACGGCAATGCGGTTCTGGCCGGCACGCAGTCCATCCGGCAGCAGCTTGAGCGTATCCTGCCCTTATCCGCAGAAGGCCATCGCTAGGACGCGGTGCGCCGGTTCAGTCCAGTTCCTGCACGCCGCCGCCCGACACGGTTAGAATCTGGCCGCTGATCCAGGCAGCCGCAGGCGAGCAGAGGAACAGCGCGGCATTGGCAATGTCTTGAGGCTCGCCCAGCCGGCCGAGCGGCGTATGCTTCAGCATCGCCTTCTCGACCTCGGGCGTCAGAACCGACATTAGCGCGTCCGTCTTGGTAGCGCCGGGCGCGATGGCATTGACGCGAATACCCATCGGTCCGAGGTCGAAGGCGATGTTGCGGGTCAGGTGGTTGACCGCCGCCTTGGACGATCCATAGGAAGCCATGCGGACATTCTTGTTCTCGCCCGCCATCGACGAGATGTTCAATACCGCACCGCCGCCGGCGCTCTGCATGTGCGGCGCGGCAAGCTGTGTCAGCCGAAACAGTGAGAAGACGTTCAGGTCGAAGGCCCATTCAAAGTCGCGCATCGGCATGTCGAACGGCTTGGGGCCACCGCCACCGGCATTGTTGACCAGAACGGTTATCTTGCCAAACGCGTTGAGCGCGGCGTCGATCACCGCTTCGCGGTGTTTTTCGTCGGTGACATTGCATTCCAGCCCGATCGCCTTGCCGCCCGAGGCAACGATGCTGCGGGCAACGTCGTCGGCAGCCGCCTTTTTCAGGTCGGTGACGACGACAGAGGCGCCAGCCTTGCCAAAAGTCTCCGCAATGCCGCGGCCGATGCCGGCGGCGGCTCCAGTTACGATGGCAACGTCACCGTCGAGCCGAAAGGGATTGTCTGTGGCCATGGAAAACTCCGCTTGAACGTCGCGACAGCGAGACCAGAAGGGTATTTTGCGGCCCCTGTTTCGATAGCAGCCTTTTACCCTCTGACGAGTATCGCGATCCAGGTGGTCGCAGGCTAGCACCTTGTCCCACGAGGCGAATTGCTGTCTGTCTGGCCCGCATCCCAGAGGCAATGGAGAACGGTTCGTGCTCAAAGTCATCGCGCAGGATTTCATTCGCCCGGAGGCTGCCGAGATCGTGCTGCCGCTCTATCGCGAACTGGTCGAAAAGACCCGGCAGGAGCCGCTCTGCATCGCCTATGACCTTTTCATCGACCAGAAGGATCCGGGACACTTCGTCTTCATCGAGGCATGGCCCGACCGTGCCGCCCTCGACGTGCATTGTGCGTCGGAGCATTTCAAACGGCTTGTACCGCTGATAAACGCGCATCAACGCCAGGACGGCACTTTCATCCTGATGAACGCATTTCCCGATGGGCCGGGGAGCCTGTGAATTCGAAACCACAGGCACGCGGGGAGTTGAGTTTGACGCTCGCGACTTATGCGGGTCCGGTGCTGGTGTGGGATATCGCTATGCAGGATGGACTGCGAGCGCTCAACTTTCATGCCCGTGTGACTACAGAACTGCTCGGCCGCTACAGGCGCAGGAACTGCCGGGCGGGAATGGGTGCGAGGTATTGAGCCGGCCTTCGGCGCAGTCTCGCATACCGATTGATGCCGAAATGCAACATCGGACAGCCCTCGTGATTCATGCGCCGGTCCGAATTGACCTGGGAACGACGAGCCTGCAGGTGTTTTCCTGCATCGAGCGCCCTCACCAAAAGACATGCAGATATTGGCCGTCACGCCGTCACGGAGCGCCTGTGTCTTCGCTATTTCGTTCGCAAATTAGCAAAATTCGATTACGTGTTTTACAGCTTGTATCGTTAGCTAACTACGATACGAAAGCATATAAGTGGCACTTTGAATCCGTTCTTTGATAGATATATAGTTACAAATATTTTCAGTATTTAATTATCGTAAAACTATTAATGCATGATGCGACGTCAGCTGGCGTGACCCCGAGGTTGCGATGCCGATCTTTCGGTTTTATCAAAATGACGTCTTGAGCGGATATGTAATGGAAGCGTAGCTGCCGGACTTGTTCATGAAGCCGTCCGGTGGGGTGCTGACATGCGTTGGATCTGCTCGAAGTCGGTAGCCATCCTCGGCCTCGGTGCGACCACGGCTTTCAGCCTATCGGCGATGCTGCCGGCCCCGGCCTTCGCCGATCCCTGCGCCTATGACAGCGGCAACTCGACTGTCACCTGCACGGGCAATCCGAGCCTTCCCGTCACCTATAGCGACATCGGCGACACGATCTTCACCTCGCTGTCGGGCGCGCTCAGTCCTGCCGCTGGTACGTCAATCGCGACGATCTCGAATTCCGGATCGACGTCCGGCACGATCCACTATTCGAGCCCGTCCTATGGCTTCGCGACCGTGAACGCGTCAGGCCTGACGCTTTCCGTCACCGGCGCGAATGGCGGCACGCCGGGCGGCGCCGGTGGGCAGGCTGCGGATGCCGGCATCACCATCGTCGCGCCGAGCGTATCGATCAGCGGCGCCGGCGTCACGGCGATCAGCGCTTCGAGCGTCGGCGGCATTGGCGGGGCCGGCGACGTCCAGCCGATCGCCCCGGACCATGATGACATCACCGCCGGCGCCAGCGGGGCCGGCGGCAACAGCGGCACGGCAAGCGTTACCGCCAATATCGGCGCGCTGTCGATCAGCGGCGGCGCCACCGGCATTTCGGCCTTGAGCCAGGGTGGTGCCGGCGGCAGCGTCGGCAGCAATGTTTCGACCATCGGCATCAACAATGTCGTCGGTAGCCTCGGCGGCGCCGGTGGAGCCGCGGGTGCGGCCAATGCCGCGCTGGCCCTGGCGAATGTCACGGTCGCGAACGGCTCCGGCGTGGGCGCCGTCGCCAGTTCGGAGGGGGGCGCCGGAGGCGAGGGCGGTATCGCCGTCTCGGGCGCCGGTCTTTCGGTGCAGAAGGCGACCGGTGGCGCAGGTGGCGCGGGCGGCGCCGGTGGCGACGTCACAGTCACCGGCGGCATGGCCGTGACCGGCACGACCACGCCCGGCTTTGTCGGCCTCCTCGCGCAATCGCTCGGCGGTGCGGGCGGCGCAGGCGGCGCGGTGACCGGAAACGACGATTCCTCCGGCGGCGCCGGCGGCGCGGGCGGGGCCGGCGGCAGCGTTGCGGTCGGATCGACCACGTCGGCATTCCAGTTTTCCGCCGATCTTACGGGCGACCAGTCGCGTGCCCTGTTCGCCCGCAGCCTTGGCGGCGCCGGCGGCGATGGCGGCATCACGCAGAACCAGTTCGGCCAGAAGGGCCAGGGCGGTGCCGCGGCCGGCGGCGGCGATGCCGGCAATGTCAGCGTCTATCTTGCCGGCCATGCCGCGACGAGCGGCGCGTCGTCCGATGCGATCGTGCTGCAGTCGATCGGCGGCTTTGCCGGTTCGGGCCTGGCCTCCGGCTATGGCGCCGGCGAGCAGAGTTTTGGCGATGGCGGCATCGTCACCCTGGTCGCCACGCTTTCGGGCAGCCCGAACGGCGTCGGCATCGCCACGGCCGGTCATCTGTCGGACGCCATCGTCGCGCAATCGATCGGCGGTGGCGGCGGCAAGGCGCTGCAGGATCTCGGCCTGACCGGGCTCGGCGGCAGCAACCTCGCCGGCGGCGATGGCGGCACCGTCACGGTCTCGGTCTCCGGCCAGTCGATTCTGACCACGGGCAGCGCGTCGCGCGGCATCTATGCGGACAGCATCGGCGGCGGCGGCGGCAGCGGCGGCGCCAACACCGGTATCGCGACGATCGGCGCGGCGGGCGGCCAGGGCGGTAAGGGCGGCAATGTCTCCGTCACGTCTGCGGCCGCCATCGATACGCTTGGCGACGGTTCCGACGCGCTGTTCGCGGCGAGCCTAGGCGGTGGCGGCGGATCCGCCATGTCGGCGACCGGCAGCTTCTCGGTCGGTGGGCAGGCTGGCGGCGCCGGTGGCGATGGCGGCACGGTTTCCGTCGCCTTCTCCAACAGCATCTCGACCTCCGGCAACGATGCCGATGCGGTGACGGCGCAATCCGTCGGCGGTGGCGGTGGCGATGGCGCCAATGCAGTCGCAACGGGAGTCGTCTATGTGCAGGCGATCGGCGGCGCGGGCGGCGGCGGCGGCAATGCCGGCGCGGTGTCGGTCAGCCAGGTCAACACCGCGACCGGCGCGATCACGACCTCGGGCGACCGTTCGCGTGGCGTCGTGGCGCAATCGGCCGGCGGCGGCGGCGGCACCGGCGGTAGCGCGGTCGCGGCCAGCGGCCTTGTCGCCGGCTACAGCCATGCCGTGGGCGGCAGCGGCGGCGATGGCGGATCGGGCGATACGGTGACGGTCAATCTGGTCGTGCCGATCACGACGCTCGGCCATCTCGCGGATGGCGTCTTCGCGCAATCGGCCGGTGGCGGCGGCGGTTCGGCGACCAGCGTCATCAATGCCGACCTGATGGGCGGCATCGAGATCCAGAACAATGTCGGCGGTTCCGGCGGCGAAGGTGGCTCGGCATCGGCCGTGACCGTCACGACGGTCGGCGCGATCTCGACGGCGGGCGACCATGCCGCCGGCATTGTCGCCGAGGCAGTGGGCGGCGGCGGTGGCCATTCGGGCATCGTCATCGACAATGCGACGCTCGATGCGGCGACGATCGGCGTCAGCATCGGCGGCAAGGGCGGCAAGGGCGGTAGCGTCACCGGCACGGTCAGCGTGACCGCCGGCGGCGCGATCTCGACGACGGGCGATTCCGCGGCTGGCATCCTGGCCCATTCGGTCGGTGGCGGCGGCGGCCATGGCGGCACCGTGATCACGACGGCCGAAGCCCAGCTCGGCACGATCAGCGTCGATCTCGGCGGTTCCGGCGGCAGCGGCGGCAATGCCGGCGATGTCGAGGTGACGGCCAATGGCCCGATCTCGACCAAGGGCGCGTCGTCCTCGGCCATTTCGGCTGTCAGCACCGGTGGCGGTGGCGGCTCGGGCGCCGTCGTGCTGAATGCGACGGCCCTGACGGTCGGCAATGTCGAGGTCGGCATTGGCGGCTCGGGCGGGACAGGCGGCGACGCCGGCAAGGTGACGGTCGTCTCGACCGGCGCGATCCAGACGTCCGGCCATCATTCGGACGGCATCTATGCGTCGTCGCTGGGCGGGTTCGGCGGCGATGCCGGCATCACGCTCGCCAGCGACGCGACCGCCAATGTCGCCTCGGCCGGAAACATCGTCATCGAGCTCGGCGGCCATGGCGGCGCCGGCGGCACGGCCGGCGATGTCAGCGTCACATCGAGCGGCGATATCACGACATCCGGTGCGCTCTCGGCCGGCATCTATGCGCAGTCGCTGGGCGGCGGCGGCGGCCGGGCGCGCGGCACGATGATCGCCAATGTCGCCGATATCGGCAATGTCTCCGTCGCGGTCGGCGGCGCGGGCGGACAGGGCGGGCAGGCCGGTGATGTCATCGTCGCCACCACCGCCAGCAACACCACGATCGCCACCGATGGCGCGTTCTCGCATGGCATCATGGCGCAGAGCCTTGGCGGCGCGGGCGGATCCGGCGGCTTCGCGGCGGAGATTTCCGTCAATATCGCGACGCCACAGACAGGCGGCGTCTCGGGCCAGGTCAGCGTGGCGGTCGGCGGCGGCGGCGCGCCGGGCGGACGCTCCGGCACGGTCACGGTCGACAATGCCTCGTCGATCGTCACGGGCGATTTCGGCAGCGTCGGCATCTTCGCGCAGGCGATCGGCGGCAATGGCGGCGATGGCGGCAGCGTCTATGCCGGCAATCTGAGCATCAACACGCAGGCCTCGATCAATGTCGACGTCGATGTCGGCGGCGATGGCGGGTTCGGCGCCCAGAGCGATGCGGTCGCGGTGACGAATACCGGTGCGATCACGACCAAGAGCTTCTGGTCGCCCGGCATCTTTGCCCAGTCGATCGGCGGCGATGGCGGCAATGGCGGCTCGACCTATGTCGTGCTGACCCAGATCGGCCAGGGCACCGCCGAGAACGTCCAGGTCAGCGTCGGCGGTGGCGGGGGCGGGGGCGGGGATTCCGGCACGGTCACGGTGATCAACAAGGCCTCGATCCTGACCGAGGCCGGCGGGTCCGACGGCATCTTCGCCCAGTCCGTCGGCGGCGGCGGCGGGCGCGGCGGCAGCGCCGGCTATATCGGCGTCGACCTGACGCCGCCGGTGAAATTGCCCGAGAGTTCCGTGACGCTCAGCGTGAGCGTCAATGTCGGCAAGGGCGGTAGCGGCGGCAGCGGCGGCGATGCCGATACGGTCTCGGTGACCAACACCGGCGACATCACCACGACCGGCATCCGTTCGCGCGCCATCTTCGCGCAATCGGTCGGCGGCGGCGGCGGCGATGGCGGCACCGCTTCGGCGACCTCGTTCGCGATGAGCGACATCTGCAATCTCGGCGAGCAGGGCCAATATATATGCCCGGCTCCGGAAGAAAATGACGAGGAGAAGACCAAGAGCTTCGCGATCAATGCCACCGTCCAGATCGGCGGCGGCGGTGGCGGCGGCGGCTCGGGCGGCGCCGTCACGGTCAACAATTCCGGCGATATCACCACGTCGGGCCAGCTCGCCCACGGTATCCATGCGCAATCGGTCGGCGGCGGCGGTGGCAATGGTGGCGAAGGATCGCTCGGCATCGACGCCTGGACCACGAACCAGATGGCGACCACGATCACCGACCTGCCCAGCAATTTCCTGCCGAGCTTCTCGTCGATCGACGTCGCGGTCGGCGGCTCGGGCGCCGGCGGCGGCGATGGCGGCGCCGTGTCGGTGACCAACTCCGGCGCGATCGACATCCAGGGGCCGGACCCGTCCTATGTCGCGAAATATACCGGCCTCCAGGGCGGCGTCACGGGCGACGCCATCCTGACCTTCCTCGCCGGCGGCTCCGGCATCTTCGCCCAGTCGGTCGGCGGCGGCGGTGGCGATGGCGGCGCGGGTTCGTCGAGCCTGACGGCGGTCGTCACCCTCGGCGGCGGTGGCGGCGGTGGCGGCAACGGCGGCGATGTGACGGTCGAGAATACCGGCACGATCCGCAACACCTCCGGTTTCAGCGGTACCGGCATCTTCGCCCAGTCGGTCGGCGGCGGTGGCGGCACGGCCGGCGATATCGGCCTCGGCTTCTCGGACAGCTGGCTCGACCTCAACATCGGCGCCGGCATCTCGATCGTCGAAGACCCCGGCGCCGGTGGCGATGGCGGCACCGTCAAGGTGACCTCGAACGGCGCGATCCTGACGACCGGCGTCGCGTCCGACGGAATCGTCGCGCAATCGGTCGGCGGCTCCGGCGGCATCGCCGCGATGAAGTCCAGCAATCCGAAGGACACGATCTATGTCGGCAGCGTCGGCGCGGCGGGCAATGGCGGCGACGTGACCGTCTCGGTCGGCGCGCCGGTCACCGTCACCGGCGCCGGCTCGGTCGGTATCGTGGCGCTCAGCGCTGGCGGCATCGCCACGAACGACCAGAGCGGCACGGTCACGGTCAACGTCAATGCCAACGTCACCGCATCGGGCGAAAACGGGCGCGGCCTGCTCGTCAGCAGCGACAGTTACAAGAACCAGAGCACCGGCGACGTCATCATCAACATCGCCCAGGGCGCCACGGTCGCGACCGGCGCCAATGGCGCCGAGACGATCGGCGTTCTGGCCGGCGGCTCCAGCTCGGCCCTGACCAACAGTGGCACGATCACCAGCGGCAATGCGTCGAGCTATGCCGTTCGCATCGACAGCGCCAATACGTTCGTGATCCAGAATCTGGGAACCATCACCGGCTCGATCCTCGGCACGTCGGTCGTCGAAGGCGGGTCGGAGGGCATCTTCGACTTCTTCAACTATGGCCGCCTGAACTCCGGATCGGAAATCACGCTCGGCGGCAACGTCTCTTCCTTCGTTTCCTACGGCACCATCGCGCCGGGCGGCACGGGTGTGATCGCCAGCACCACCATCTCGGCGCCAATCAACATCTATCTCCAGTCGACCTCGACCTATGAGGCCGATTTCGATCCGAGCCAGGTGGTGAGCGGGTCGGTGGTTGCGAGCGACATGCTGTCGCTTGTCACGGACGTGCTGCCGGGCGCGCTTACCCTCGCGGGCGCAATCAGCCCGAACGTCGTGCTAGCCAATCCCGGCAATGCGCTCCGTTCCGGCTCGGCCTATATCCTCGACAGCGCGACGTCGTTCGATACTTCGATGCTGACCATCGCCAATTCGGCGACGGTGCAATACGCGCTTTCGGTCAGCCCGACCGTCAAGTCGGGCGAGGACACGCTGGTCCTCTCCTTCGACATCGACACGACGCCCTGGTCCGGCACGCGTAGCGGCCCGTTCTCGAGCCTCGATCTCCAACGGGTCAACGCCAACCACAACAGCTTCGGCAATTATCTGGACGCGCTGCTGTTCCAGAACGCGGCGCCGGGCGCGACCGGTTTCCTCAGCACGCTGGCGGGAACGGCGCTGAACGCGCCCGATCTCGCCTCGCTGCTCGACGTCTATGACGGGCTGATTGCCGACGAGGCGCTGGCAGCATCGGACGCGACCTTCATCGCGGCGCTCGCCTTCGCCGACGAATTGCGGGGTTGCGGCCGGCGCGAGAGCGACGGCATGGATGTGACGGGAGAAGACGGTACCTGCGCCTGGGCGCGCGTCTACAATCGCTATCTCGATGTCTCGCAGAACCATGCAGGGCCGTCCTATTCGGAGGATGCCTGGGGCCTGTCGATGGGCATGCAGACGCGCCTTTCGGCCGATACGCTGCTTGGCATTGCCGGCGCGTGGGAGAGCGGCAATCTCGATATCGACGGCGGCGGTGCCGACGTCACCCGCTATCTCGGCGGCGTCAGCCTCAGCAAGGATTTTGGCGCCGTGGTCGTCTCCGGTTCGGTCAGCGGCGGCTGGTACAATTCGGATCTCGTCCGGAGCCTCGCGGTCGGCGGCGACATGCTCAACGCCAGGGGCGACCAGGACGGCTATTGGGCTGCTGCCCATGTCCGACTCGAACGCCGCTTCGATTTCGGACCTGCCTTCATCGAGCCGGCCGCGGATCTCGGCATAACCTGGTTGCATCAGGGGGCCTATGACGAGACGGGTGCCGGCGATTTCGGGCTTGCGCTTTCGTCCTTCGACCAGACGACGGTGAGCTTCAATCCTTTCGTCAACTTTGGCAGCACGCTGAAGCTCGGCGACATGGAAGGACAGTTCACGCTAAGGGCCGGCGCCGTGGCGCTGTTCGGCAACGACCCATCCGTCGATGCGGCCTTCCTGGGGGCAGGGGCCGGCAGCCCGACCTTCGCGATCCAGGACAGCCAGCAGAACCTGTTTGCCGATCTTGGTGCCGGCATCGACTTGTCGCTATCGGACAAGCTGACATTGCGCGGCAACGTCGATTCCCTGCTCTCCGACGACGAGACCGTCTTCAGCGGCCGCCTGCGCCTTGACTATTCGTTCTGAGTGTCCAGCCCGTAATGTCTAGGTGGTCCTGATCCGGGTGACGATGGGAATGGGTGGTAAGAGCAGCGACCCTCTATGCGTTCTCTCCTTAGCTGATGCTTCTGGAAGTGGCTTGAGGGCGCAGGACTTTCTGCAAGGAGCCTTCGCGTAAACGCCTTGGTGCCTCCTACCAGCTTACGTTGAAGCCGATGCGTCCTCCGACAGCATGTCCCTGCTCGCCATCCACCCGCACATCATAGTCACCGGATACGAACAGGCTGACGGCGTCGGAAATCGCCATCGAGGCGTCGAGGTCGAGCTGGACCGATGTGCCGCCCAGACCTGAATAGAAGGACGCCGCGTTGGCGCCGGACGGGTCGGCGAAGGCGACCTCCGTGCCATCTCCGAAGGCGTTCCATAGGCTGGCCCGTGCGGAGCCGGTCAGCTTGGGGCCGCTCTCCAGCCGCCACGCACGGCTGACACGCGCGCCGATTCCACCGAGGACATCGTTGGCCGCGTCGTAGTGGATCGAGCCAAAACTGTCCGCGCCATCATCGAAGGACAGACGCTGATAAACAAGCTGGGCCTGCGGCTCGATCGCCCAGCCGCCGCCAAGGTCGAACCGGTAGCCCGCCTCCAGCGAAGCGTTCACGCCGAAACCGTCCGACTTCAATTCCTCGCCAAGAACCGAGCTCGCGCTTGCCTCCGTGAAGAAGGTGCCTTGAAGCACCGTATCGATGTAGAGGCCGCTCGCCTGCGAATGCGTCCAGTAGGCGCCGAGGGAGTAGGCGTCCATCGACACGCTGCCAGCCGTGCCGCCATAGACCGCATCGACACTGCCGCGCGCCTGACCGCTGCCGACATAGAAGCCGATGGCGTTCTGCACCGCTTCGCCAGGGCTCGAGATCAGAACATCGTAGCCTGCCTGGAAGCCGGCAAGGTCGATATCGTAACTTGGGCCGTTGTCCAGGAAGCGGTCCAACTGGGTCGCCGCATTGCCGCCGCTGGAGCCTTGGCTGCCCGTCTCGCCGAACAGGCGAGCCCAGGCGGCACTTGCGTGCCCGCCTGGCTGGGTGGCTCGTGCGGCCGCGCGTTCGGCGTGCGTGCCGAGGATCGCCATGCTGTACTGCGAAGCGATGGCGGGGAGTGCTGTATCGACGGCGACTTCCGGCCGCAAGTTGGGCAATGCATCGGGTCCGGTGCCGCCCGCCTGCGTCGATCGCAGAAACCAGTCGTCGGCCCCCGACGCGCCGCCGCGATAGAGACCGTACTCATAGGCGCCGCCAGCGACGCGACGACCCAACGAGAAGGCGCCCGTATCGGTCTGACCGCCATGGATGGCATGGATGAGGCCGATGCCATCGCCCGAAGTCGGTGCCACATTGCCAAGGGCGTGTACGATGATGCCGGTCTGACCCGTGGCCGTTCCGCCGTCGATGATGAGCCGGTCGCCTGCGCCTGCGCCCACAAAGGCGGCGTTCATGACGAGCGTGCCGTTGATGCCTCGATAGTTTCCAACGGTGAGACTCTGAAAGACCGGCGACGAGCCAACCGGCTGCGCGAACGCGATTGTGCTGTTGCTGTTTACCAGCTGATCGACCTGCGAGTTGACCGCCACTCCGGCGGCGGGAAGCACCCAGTTGCTCCCGTTCCGGAGCTCAAGATCGATGAAGGCATCGCTGGAGCGGGTTATTGCGCCAATCACCT
>NZ_JAPKNH010000029.1 GCF_026344005.1 Kaistia terrae | reverse complement strand
ATCGATGCGCTCTATTCCAACCCGGCGCTGGATCGGTTGCTGCCCGATCTCGCCGGACGGCGGCGCTTCGGCGACGTCGAGCAGGACCTTGGCGATCTCGCCGTCGCGGTTCCAGCTGCCGCGACGACGCCCGCCTTCGACGGCAATGCCGATATCCCAACCGCGCTCGGTTGGCTCTACGTCGCCGAGGGTTCCAATCTCGGCGCCGCCTTCCTGATCAAGGAAGCGGCAAAGCTTGGTTTGTCGGAAACTTTTGGCGCCCGCCACCTTGCTGGCGCGCCGGAAGGCCGTGGCCTGCACTGGAAGACGTTCACGGCGGCGCTCGACTCCGTCGACCTCGACGAGGACGAGGAAGCGCGCATGATCGAAGGCGCCAGGGCCGCATTCCGTCGGGTGCATGGCCTGGTGACGGACGTCTTCGCCTGAAGGCAGCCGATACCGGTTCGCGCGACTTGGACGCGAGCCGGAAAAGAACATCCGCCGGGACCATCGTGCCCCGGCCTTGAAGATCGGAAGCGGCGGGCCGCCAGGCCTGCTGCTGCCGCATGTATAGGCACCCAGGGCGAATTCGCCCGTCGGCACCCAGATTTACTGTCGTCCCGGATCGCAACGACCCGGCCGCAAGGCCGGGGTCCGGCGTTGTCCATTGCCTGTACACATCCGAGCAAGAGATACCGACATGCCCCACCTGACGCAGCCCGCCGCAGCCATCGCCGCGACCCAAGGGAAACGCAAGGTGGGCCGGATCGCAGGACTGGTACTGGCGGCAACGCTGATGCTGCCGGGCCTCGCCATCGCCCAGGACGTCGGCACCGAGGTGCCCGCTGCGACTCCGATCGAGACCCCGGCCGCTCCGGCCACCGCTCCCGCGATCGATGCGAATACGCCGCCGGCAGCGACGCCGGCTCCGGCTCCCGCTACCTCCGCTCCGGCCGAGATGGCACCTGCCGCCAATGACAGCGCGCCCGCAGCCTCGGCTCCCGACGCCGCACCGGCTGCCAGCGCGCCTGCAGCCAATGCGCCTGCCGCCGCGACGCCGGTTGACGGCGCCCCCGTCAATGTCGAGCCGGCCGCTCCGACGGCTCCGGCCGCGGCACCCGCCGCTGCTGCTCCGGCCGAGCCCGCCTCGACCACCGACATGCTGACCCAGCTGCTGACGCCGCCGCGCAGTGACTTGCCGCACAATCTGTCACCCTGGGGCATGTTCATGGCGGCCGACTGGGTGGTGAAGTCAGTCATGATCGGCCTCGCTCTGGCCTCGCTGATTACCTGGACGATCTGGCTGTCGAAGTCAGTCGAGATCGCCTGCGCCCGCGCTCGTATCCGCCGCGCGCTGGCCGCGATCCAGTCCTCATCCAGCCTCGCCGAGGCCAGCCGCGTCCTTTCCGGCCGTGGCGGTCCCGCTGCCTTCATGGTGCGTTCGGCCGAGGATGAGTTGCGGCAATCGGCAATCGCGCTCAGCTATGCGGGCGATGGCGGCGTCAAGGAGCGGCTCGGCTCCAGCCTGGCCCGCATCGAGGCCCAGGCCGGGCGTCGCATGTCGAAAGGCACCGGCGCGCTGGCGACCATCGGTTCGACCGCGCCCTTCGTCGGCCTGTTCGGCACCGTCTGGGGCATCATGAATGCCTTCATCGGCATCTCGGAATCGCAGACGACCAATCTCGCCGTCGTCGCGCCGGGCATCGCCGAGGCGCTGCTGGCCACCGCCATCGGCCTCGTCGCGGCCATTCCCGCCGTCGTCATCTACAACGTCTTCGCCCGCTCGATCACCGGCTACCGCCAGTTGTTGACCGACGCTGCAACTGGCGTCGAGCGCCTCGTCAGTCGCGATCTCGACTACGCCAAGGTGCCGGTCAACGCCCGGCTGGCGGGGTAACGGGCATGGCCGGAGGCATCCGCCAGCGCGACAATGGCGAGCTGGAAGAAAACCACGAGATCAACGTCACGCCGTTCATCGACGTGATGCTGGTGCTGCTGATCATCTTCATGGTCGCGGCCCCGCTCGCCACCGTCGACATCGACATCGACCTGCCGGCCTCGACCGCGCAGCCGAAGGAGCGTCCCGACGAGCCGCTCTATCTGACGCTGAAGTCGGACCTCGCGCTGCATGTCGGCAATGATCCGGTCCAGCGCGAGCAACTCGCGGCAGCGCTCGATCGCTTCACCTTAGGCGACAAGGAAGCCCGCATCTTCCTGCGCGCCGACGAGGCGGTCGCCTATCGCGAACTGATGGACGTGATGAACCTGCTGCGCAAGGCGGGCTATCTGAAGATCGCGCTGGTCGGACTGGAAGCCCTGCCTGAAGCCTCGATGTCCGACGGCGATGCTCCCCCATCCGCAGCGGGCGCCGCCGTGCCATGAAGGACTGGAGCCGTTCGATGAGCCGGGGCGCGCGGATCGGCGAAACCCTGCTCTGGGCCAGCGCCGGTCTGGTCGTGCTGACCGCCCATGTCGGCGCAGCGGCATGGCTGCTGCGCGACGAGCCGATGGCGGCGGCCGACGCGTCGCCGCCGCCGGCGATCCTGATCGAACTGGCGCCGGAACCGGAGGCGGTCGTCACCGAGAAGACCGAGATCTCGCCCGATCCCGAGCTTGCGGCGGAAATTGCCCCGAACATGGCCGAGCCGATCGACCAGCCGACGCCGGAGGAACTGCAGCCGGTCGAGGAGAAGGTCGTCGAGGCGGTCCAGCCCGAGGACGTCGTCGATGAAGTGACCGAACCGGTCGAGGAAATCACGGAAGTCGAACCGGTGGTTGACGAGATCGAGCCGGTCGAGGACGAGATCGTGACCGAACTCGAGACCGTCGCCGTGCCACTTCCCGCGCCGCGGCCGAAGCCGCCGGTCCGCAAGCTGGTCGAAAAGGCGGAGCCGAAGCCACCCCGGGAGCAGGCCCGGAAGCCGCCGCGCCAGGCGCCTTCGGCTTCCTCGAAAGCGAGCGTCGAAGCGGCGGCCCAGGTCAAGCAAGCCGACCGCACGGCAGCGCGGCAGTCGACGAGCGGGCTGTTTTCCTCGTCGGTGACGCCGGCCAAATGGCAATCGCGGCTGATGGCGCATCTCGAGCGCCGCAAGCGTTATCCGGCCGGATCGAGGTCGAGGGGCGAAACCGGTATTGTCACCGTCCGCTTCACCAT
>NZ_JAPKNH010000028.1 GCF_026344005.1 Kaistia terrae | reverse complement strand
CGCACATCGATGGGATCAGGGCACTTGCCCCACAAAAGGAGGCTGCTGCCTTGCAGCGCCGCGAAGCCAGTGGCCTGCATCAGCATCGCCAGATCTGCGCCTGCCTTTTCGAAGAACTCTGGCAATGAGTCGTCGACGCCAAAGTAGCTGAGGATCAAATCCTCTTGGGAGCGAAGGTGGGGCCGCTCTCGATATAGCTCATTCTCTTGTCGAGCTTTAATCCGGCGTGACAGGCTGCTTGCCAAGGCTTGGCAAGCAAGCTTGGCAGTAAGGGATATAGGTCGCGGCTGATTGTGGTGGCACGCCACGAGGCCCCACAGCACCCCGTCCACGATAATCGACATCGACGCGGACGCCGCCACCCCCATGTTCTTTAGATACTGGATGTGGATTGGAGAAACGCTCCGAAGCATCGAGTCGCTGAGATCTATCGCCGCTAGCCCTTGATCGATACCGACGATTGGCACAGGGACATAGTTCACATCGGTAATGACTCGCACTCGATTGCGAACGTAGAGTGCCCTTGCTTGCTTGGGTATGTCGGACGCCGGGAAATGGTGGTTCAGGAAGCTTGAGGATGCGTCGGCAATACTCTCGCCGACAACCACGCCTGCATCGTCATCGACGAAATGGTAGACCAGAACGCGACCATAGCCGGTCAGGCCCTGAAATGCCTCGGAAGCTTGTTGGCACAGCTCTTGAAGCGAATACGCCTTGTCGAAAATGCTTCCTGCCGCTTGCAACTCCGCAAGGAAGGAGGCGTCCAAGCTGTGCTGCGGGTCCTTGTCCGTCAGTTCGACCACCAGGTACTCGCCAGAAATGAACACCACAGCGTCCATTGTCTTCCCGGCAACCGAAACGTCACCGATTACTTTGGTGCCGGTGGATGGAAGCGTGTCCGTCGTCAAATGGCTCCCTAAGTCGATGACGTCATCCAAGCAAAGTCCCAAGACGTTTTCGTTGATAAATGCATCGTCTCGACCAGCATAGCCAACGACCAATCTCGTCGTGACCTGCGCTATGAGCATGAAACCGTCCGGCTGAATCGAGCCCGGGATATGAATTTGTTCAGCGTCGCAACCGACAATCTCAACATTCAAAACTGGGGGAATCCGAAATTGGGCGTCATTACTAAAAATGACGCACGGTTTGCCGGGGCGTAGGCTTAATCACGTGACCACTTTACTACGCCATTGTACAGCGGCCAAAGTCCTTCCCGTCGATGCCCATAGCCACGAAGTCGTGAGGACCACGCCGCCGGGGGGATCCGATGAAGTCGCGGCCGTCATAAACTGCGAGTTCGTCTGCCATGATCGCCTCCTGGCTGCCCCGTAAATTCGGGGGGCGGGGTGTCAACAAATGAGAACATTCACGCGATTGGCAAAGCGCCTTTAGAGCCGCCTGACGCGCGCCGCGCACCTGCACGCACGTGGGAGCGAAACCAGCGTCGCGCGCAAATCGCCTGCGGAGTCCCACAGCAGGCTCTGGTAAGGCGGCGGCTGTCCGGTGGCGGCCACCATGCGGAACGCCGCCAGCGGCTTGGCCTGACTCGGGAAGCGGCATCCCGGCCTCCGCCATGCCTGCGACCTGTCAAAACCTGTCCTCGCAGCCGGATTTCCGACGCCGGCCGATGTCAACAAATGTAAGCAATTTCGCGCCTCGTCGAATTGACCGAGGTTAGGTCAATCGCCGCAACGTGCGCCTATTGAAAGCACCGCCCCGAAGATTTTTTGCCAGTCATATCGCGGCCAGTTACGTGCAGAGGGTCTGCCACCCTATATGAACGCTATGACCCAAAATTTTGAACCCGTATTTGTCCGAGTGCATGGCGGCAACTATCAGGACGTCGCTGATGCCGTGCGCGCCACTCGATTGCTTTTGACCCATTGGCCAGAGGAATTCGTCGCGAGCGATTTGAAGCGGGCGGCTCTTGCGGCCTGCCTGGCAGCATGGGAGGCCGATGGGAACCCCATGGATGCTCAGGCGGCGTTTGTCCTGGCGGCACACGAGGCGGGAATTCTGGCGCCGGGAAAGGGCGGCCGAGACGCAGACCAGTTAGCTCTAAACCCGCTCGTCGCGCCAACGCCTCACGCCGAGTTTACCGAGGCGGCGGGCTGGGCGGCTACCCGGACGGCATGCATCGCCCCCGCCTGGTCGGGGAAGGTTCCGAGTTTCTTCCCATCGAGCCCCATCGCCAGAAAGTCGTGAGGGCCACGTCGCCGGGTGGATCCGATGAAGTCGCGGCCGTCATAGACGGCAAGGTCATCAATCATGGGCATCTCTGCCTAGTAATTTCGAGTGCGGAAATTCTATAGGGACTTGTCACGCAAGATTGCTACTTCCAAGTCTCTGGGGTCGATCGTCAGTACCTCCGTCTTGCCCGCACTCGTCAGTATTATCCGAGTCGCAATTCGTCGATATGCCAATTGAGAAACCGTGCTGAGCGCTTCGGTATCGGTCTGAACCACATAGGTGCCTGCCGGGTAAGGCCGATCCATCTCAGGAAGTTGGAACGGATGAGCGAATGTCACAGAGGAGTCGGTTGTCTGCTCTGTCACGGCTTTTCGATCAACCTAAACCGCAGAATGCCCATCGGATGCAGACGCAAAATATCGCAACTCTTCGGAGCCGCGCTTGCGCCGGCGTAACGCTGCAATAGCTCGGCCTCGCTCACCATGCGTTCGCCCCGATCCAATAGGTTCTGGATGCGGTAGATGGGAGATTTTCCAAGGGTAATGTATCGCGCCAGAATCCGGAACAGGTCTTGGGTCTTCGGGCTGGGGAGAGAGTTTAGGGCCATGCCGACTATCTCTCCGATGGCGAATTTTTGACCATACATGGAGCGCCTCTTCTTTCATTGGTACCAAGAATTGCGGCGTCAGCATCGTTGCACTTGCACGGATTGCCGCGAGGGCAAAGTGCAGCAGATGCACCGCCTGTCAGGGGAAGTCATTTAACATCCGGCGGCACTAGTCACGGGCTCTCCGAACGAGCGAGATAGGCAAAGCGATCTGTGCCCTTCTCGCTCTGTCCGGACGAGCCCAAAAAACTAGCTCGAAAGACTCTTTTGGCAGGCGTCGGCGACGTCGCGATTCCCCTCTTTGGCTCCGGGAAGCGTCGCCCATCCATTAGAGAGGACAAGGTCTCTGCGTTGGTAACTCGACGCAGCCTTGAGAGCCACAATCCGCTCTGCCGTTTGAGGGTCAGCCTGTGATTGAGCAATGCAAAGTGGGGTCAGCGCGCCAACCAACCGCGTCGTTGCTAATGTTTCGGCACGAGCCTGCGAGGTGCCTCCAGTAACCCAACCGCCCCAAGTGAAGCCCACAACTGCGAGAGCGATTGCTCCGACCGCAGCGCCGACAAGCGAAGGCTGCAACCATTCAAACTTGGTCAAATTCATATCCAGTATTTTTGAGAAAATCATTTGGCCAATCTGTGCATATCATACGACCCTACAAAATAATCGATGATAATTTATGCGTCAGGCCGCGACGAGTAAGTGTTATCATTGACCCATGCCAAAGTTTTTTTGGCAAATTATCACCACCATTCCTCAGTTGAGGAGCGGTAATGCGTCCTTATTATTCAATCAGATGTGACCAAATAGCGTGAAAATCGTGTGGTCGTTGCCACTCATTTCATTGTCCAGCTTTTTAGGGCATCCAAGCGCGACGCCGAGCATTCGGCCCGCAGAAGCGTTAGCTAACTCCCCGCCGACTTCCACCAGCTGTCGCCCTCGACAAAGGGGACGCTGCCGGGCGCTACCCCATCGCGGGACATCTCGGCCTGAACCTCGGCCACGATGTCGTGCTCGTTGGCAGTGTGTGGCGGCGGGAAGGGCCTGCCTCGCTCGATATGCCAACGCATGGTGCGCTTCACGCTGGCGCGCCGTTCGAGCGTGCGCTGCTCTTCTGCGGCGATTGCATCGAGAAGGCCTTGGCGGGCCTCGGGCAGCCGCAACAGCAAGGCGATCCACCTAGCCTGCAGCGCTTCCTCCGATTTCAGGGCGGCGAGCACTTCCGCTATCGAGGGTAGGAACGTCTGGGTGTCCATGATGCGCACGCACGCGGCTTCGAGCGCGCCGACTGTCGGCTCTTGAGCACCAACCCGCTCGGCCAGCATTCGGCCGTAGATGGCGGCGTCACCCTTGCCGGTGGATGGGTTCGAGCCGATGACGAGCGCCAAGCGCTGACTGATCTCGGCCGTGGTGGCCTTGGCTTCGCCGGTTCGCAGTTGGTTCAGGACGGGGCCGGCCACATCTGCTGCCGCGTCCAGCTGAGCAACGAGAGCGGTTGCGATATCTCGGCTATAGACCGCGAACATGTCGCCGCGGAGGATCCGCTCTGCCTCATGGACGACGCCGGTCAGCTCCTCGGCCTTCTTCCGTGCGCGCTCAGAGATGGGCGTCCTAGGTATCGC
>NZ_JAPKNH010000027.1 GCF_026344005.1 Kaistia terrae | reverse complement strand
AAGGATTGGCGATGCCGATCGTTAATCTCGCCATGCATGCTGAAACCAGGATGATGGACGGCGCCCTAGTCCTCCCTGTCCAGCTGGAGACAGGACACAACCCGCAGATCGTCATCGAAGGCTCGCCTCTCTCATGCGTGCGCGCCAGATGAAGGAATGGCGGGTTTCGGGATCGGCAACAAGGGCTCGGAACGGCAGTTTGGGGGCGCGAAGCCGACCTTCGCAAACTCATGGCAGTTTACCACTTCTGCCATGAGTTGCCTCGGATGACCCCTGGCCCTGCCGAACGCCGAGGTATTGATTTGCCCCCTTGAAGTGATCCATCCCTTCTGTTGGTCCGAAGACCTTTCTGGATGGATGGAACGATGGCAAGGAAACGCCACAAGCTCGAAGAGATTGTCGTCAAGCTGCGTCAGGTTGATTTGCTGACCGGTCAGGGCAAGTCGATCGCCGAGGTGGCGAAGACGATCGCAATGACGGAGACGACCCGTTTCCGCTGGCGGGCGGAGTACGGCGGCATCAAGAACGACCAAGCTAAACCGCTCAATGCGTTGGAGCTGGAGAACACCCGGCTGCGGCGGGCGGTGTCGGACCTGACACTGGATAAGTCTACCCTGATTGTCCATGTTCTAGCGAGCGGGGGCCGCTGGACCGCCGCTTCGTCGGGCCATGGCCCACGCAAGACGCTCTACAACGCTTCGTTCGCTGGGCCGCCAAAGGTGTGTGGCGAGACGCCTTTCAGATATCGGCCTAGGCGGACCGTCCGTCGAGTTGATGCTGGACTCGAGCGCGCCAAGGCCCGTCGCTGCGCCGCCGGCGGAAAAGGGGTCCAGGCTGAAGCTATAGGGCCGCTCGTTGAAGTCGGTGTAGGTGCGGCATTGGCCATATAGACTAGAGATGGTCTAAATCATTGGCGTTGCGTGGAATTTTGGGCTGGACTATCTGACCTTCAGGTAGCCCCCGCTCGCCGTGTCGACGATACGCGAGTCTGCTCTAGCCCGCCGCCGCTTCCCGCCATGCCGACAATCCTGAACGACGCATTTCAATTGCATCGCCGGTCCCTGACCTGGAGCGTGATGCGGATCGTTCGCGATCCGCAGATCGCCGAGGATCTGGCTCAGGAAACCTATGTGCGAGCGCATAAGGCGATCCAGGCGGGTCCAATCGAGCATATCGAGGCCTTCCTGCACCGGACGGCTCGAAATCTGGCGCTCGATCACCTGCGTCGCCGCAAAACGCGAGCCCGCATCGAGACCGACGGCCTTAGCGACGAAGTTCTGGAAAATATCGCCGCCGATACACCTTCGCTCGAGAAGGAGATCATCGAGCGTGAGAGGTTGCGGCTGTTCCAGTCGGCGCTCGCAACCTTGCCGGAGCGCGCCCAGCAAGTGCTGGTGCTGAGCCGGATCGAGGCATGGACAAACGCCAGGATCGCGCTGCATCTTGGCGTTTCCGAGCGCACCGTCTTCAACGATCTCAAGCTCGCTATGGCGCATTGTCGCGACGCGCTCACGCGGAGCGACCGACGTTGAAGGCCGCCTCGCGAAGGAGCCGTCGGATGTTCCGCATTATCTTTGCCGGATTCCAGACTGCGAAACGTCTGCTCTATAAAGACCTGAAAGCCATGACGATCGGATGAGTTGGGTGGGACGAGAGAGTTCAAAGGACGCCCCCCATGCCCACGCGTCGCAGCCGTCCGATTGGCAGGATGGCTCTGACGATGTCGTTGCGGACGAAGCGCTCGACTGGTTTGCGCGCCGGCGCAACGCCACGCCGGTTCACGCCGAACAGGCCGCATTTCGAGCCTGGCGGCAGCGAAGCCCGCGCCATGCTGAAGCATATGACGATCTCGAGGCTCTCTGGGAATTGCCGGCCTTCGTCACTGCCGCGCGTGGCCTGCCCGTGGCCGAACCGTCGCAGGTGAACACCTCCGCAAGACGTCCTGTCCGGCGAAGCGCAGGCATCCCGCTTGCCCGAAGGCTGAGCACGAGATTGGGCGCCGTCGCCGCCCTGCTGATGCTGGCCGTCGGGATCTGGCAGGCGCCGGCGCTGCTGCTGCGCTGGCAGGCCGACTATAGGACCGCCGCCGGTGATCGCGCGACCATCACCCTTCCAGACGGATCGACCCTGATCCTCAACACCGCCTCGGCCGTAGCGCTCGACTTCGAGGGCGGGCGCCGCGACGTTCGGCTCCTGCAGGGCGAGGCCTTCTTCGACGTCCTGCAGGATCCCGAGCATCCTTTCCGGGTGGCCGGGGAGTTTGGCGCGGTCGAAGTAAAGGGCACAGCGTTTTCCGTGCGAGCGGGCGAGGCGCAGGACACCATCCTGCTGGAGCGCGGCCGCGTCGAGGTCCGTCGCGTCTCGCAGCCGAACGAGCAGGTGACGCTGGAACCTGGCGAACAGGTCGTCGCGACCGTCGACGCACTGTCCGCCGTCGAGCCGGCGGATCCGGCGGCGACACTGGCCTGGCGGCAGGGGCGCATTCTGTTCGACGACCAGCCCGTTGCGACGGTGCTTGCCGAACTGCGACGCTATCGCAGCGCGCCCATCTTCGTCGCCACCCGCAAGGCCGATGGATTTCGCGTCAGCGGCAACTACAGAACGACCGACATAGAGGGCGCTCTGCGATCTTTGGCCGATGCGGCCGGCGTCACGCTGACGGCTTTGCCAGGCGGCGTCTTAATCCTTCGCTGAATACTCAACTTTTATTTTCCGGTTCTGGCCTTCTCGAACGTCGGGTGTAGAGAGAGGGCGAACTCGACACGTTGTCGGTCGGCCTCTTCGATATGGAAGAGGGCTTGACGGCATGACGAACGAGATGTTGACCACCTGCGCGACACCCGGTGCACTGCAAACACGTTGCACGAAACGTCGCCTCGCCTCGTTGCTTTTGACATCCGCCGTCCTTGGCGTCGCACCCGGGCCCTTTCTCGTGTCGGCAATTGCCCAGCAGACACCGATGACGGCGGGCAGCCAGACCGTGGCATTTTCCATTCCCGCCCAGCCTCTTTCCAGAGCCGTCAATGCCTTCATCGGTGCGACGGGCTGGCAGATCAGCTACGCTTCGTCGCTGGCCCGCGGCAAGAATTCGACCGCCGTCGTCGGCACGATGACGCCGGCGCAGGCGCTGCGCCGCCTCGTGTCGGGAACCGGCCTGGAAGTCCGCATCGGCACCCCCGGCTCGGCCGCCCTGATCGATCCAGGCTCGGCAGGCGCGCCGGCCGTGACCGACGGATCGCTGATACTGGAGACGATCGACGTAACGGCCGGATCGAAGACCTATGGCGGCCTCGGTGGCCTCGCCAGTCCTGATGCGAAGTATGAGACGGCGCAGAGCGTCGAGTTCCTGTCGGAAAGCCAGATCGAACGCTTCCGCGGGTCCTCGGTCGGCGACTTCCTGAAGGGAATGCCCGGCATCCTCACCGGCGACAACCGCAACAGCGGCGCGATCGACGTCAATGTTCGCGGCATGCAGGGCTTCGGCCGCGTGCCCGTCGTCGTCGACGGCACGCAGCAGCAGAACACCGTCTATCGCGGCTATTCCGGCGTCGCCTCGCGCAACTATGTCGATCCGGACTTCATCGGCGGCGTCGTAGTCGAGAAGGGTCCTTCGGCCGGCGTCTATGGCGTCGGCGCCACCGGCGGCGTCGTGCGCATGGAGACGATCAATGCCGACGACATCATCGTCGGCGATAAGGCCTGGGGCGTGCGCGTCAAGGGTAGCCTGATGACCAATACGGCGAGCCCGCCGCCGGTCGGCACGCCGGGCGGCTACGGCACGACCGGATTCGGCCGCTACCGCACCGGCTGCGACTGGAACTGCACGCTCCAGCCGGTGCCGACGGGCGTCATCTCTGGTAGCCCCTACGGAATGGACCGACCGGCCACCCTGCTGCCGACCTCCGGCGCTGGCAGCGCTACCTTCGCGGCGCGCAACGACATGGTCGAGTTCGTCGCCGGCTATTCCCGTCGCAAGAACGGCAACTACTTCGCTGGCACGAATGGCCGGACGCCGGAAGTGACGATCACCGAGACCACCGAGATCACGCCGGCGGCGCCGCCGCGCATCCCGGTCGACCGCGCCACCGAATGGACGACCATCTCGCTCAACGCCCTCAATCGCTATCGCGGCGGCGAGGAAGTGCTGAACACCTCGCAGGACAACACCTCCTACCTCGCCAAGGCCAAGCTGGAGCTCGATGGCGGCCACATCTTCGACGCCAGCTTCATGCGCTACGAGAGCAATTTCGGCGAGATGATGCCGTCGGTGATCCTCCGCTTCGACGGCGCGACGCAGGCCGAGCTGAGCGACGTCGCCGTCAACACCTACCGCGCCGGCTATAAGTACGATCCCGAAAGCAAGTGGATCGACTTCAAGGCCAATGTCTGGATGACGGATACGGAAACCCACATCCGCACACCCTATGCGTTCAAATTCAGCAATGGCGAGACCCTGGACGTGCCGCAGGGCTATTGGGACATCGCCAAACGCTACGGCACCGACGCGGTCAACACCTCCACCTTCGAGACGGCGGTCGGCAAGGTCGAGGTCGCGGCCGGCGGCTCGTATATCTACGAGACCATCGCGCCGCCGTC
>NZ_JAPKNH010000026.1:2500-5578 GCF_026344005.1 Kaistia terrae | reverse complement strand
GTTTTTCGAAGAAGGTTTGTTTTCTGTGCTTTGCAGGCCTGGCAGCGACCTACTCTCCCGTGTCTTAAGACAAAGTACCATTGGCGCGGAGGAGTTTAACGGCCGAGTTCGGAATGGGATCGGGTTCAGGCTCCTCGCCATGACCACCAGGCCGGCGAAGCACAGAAACTGGTTTTTGCGTCAGCGATGTTCATCTCGCTGGAAGCGGATGAGCATGGATTAATGAGAATGATCAAGCCAATCGAGTTATTAGTACCGGTAAGCTACATGCGTTGCCGCACTTCCACACCCGGCCTATCAACGTGGTGGTCTACCACGACTCTCAAGGGAATACTCGTTTTGAGGTGGGTTTCCCGCTTAGATGCTTTCAGCGGTTATCCCGTCCGTACATAGCTACCCTGCAATGCGGCTGGCGCCACAACAGGTCCACCAGAGGTACGTCCATCCCGGTCCTCTCGTACTAAGGACAGATCCTCTCAATATTCCTACACCCACGGCAGATAGGGACCGAACTGTCTCACGACGTTCTGAACCCAACTCACGTACCACTTTAATCGGCGAACAGCCGAACCCTTGGGACCTTCTCCAGCCCCAGGATGTGATGAGTCGACATCGAGGTGCCAAACGATGCCGTCGATATGGACTCTTGGGCATCATCAGCCTGTTATCCCCAGAGTACCTTTTATCCGTTGAGCGATGGCCCGTCCACGTGGGACCACCGGATCACTATGGCCGACTTTCGTCTCTGCTCGACTTGTCAGTCTCGCAGTCAGGCGGGCTTATGCCATTGCACTCGACGACCGATTTCCGACCGGTCTGAGCCCACCATCGCGCGCCTCCGTTACACTTTGGGAGGCGACCGCCCCAGTCAAACTACCCACCATGCACGGTCCCGGATCCGGATGACGGACCGCGGTTAGACATTCATATTCACAAGGGTGGTATTTCAAGGATGGCTCCACACGAGCTAGCGCCCATGCTTCAAAGCCTACCACCTATCCTACACATGCGAACACGAATGCCAGTGCAAAGCTATAGTAAAGGTTCATGGGGTCTTTCCGTCTGACCGCGGGAACCCCGCATCTTCACGGGGAATTCAATTTCACTGAGTTGGTGCTGGAGACAGCGGGGAAGTCGTTACGCCATTCGTGCAGGTCGGAACTTACCCGACAAGGAATTTCGCTACCTTAGGACCGTTATAGTTACGGCCGCCGTTTACCGGGGCTTCAATTCAGAGCTTGCACCCCTCCTTTTAACCTTCCGGCACCGGGCAGGCGTCAGACCCTATACGTCGCCTTACGGCTTCGCAGAGCCCTGTGTTTTAGGTAAACAGTCGCTACCCCCTAGTCTGTGCCCCCTCGCCCTGGTTGCCCAAGACGAGGGCCTCCTTCTCCCGAAGTTACGGAGGCAATTTGCCGAGTTCCTTCAGCACCATTCTCTCAAGCGCCTTGGTATACTCTACCAGTCCACCTGTGTCGGTTTAGGGTACGGTCTATAAGCGGGAGCTATTTCCTGGAACACCTTCACTGCAGCACCAATCCAATAAGGCACTACAATACACGGCATTCGTCACTACCCGCAGGCTGGGGAATATTCACCCCATTCCCATCGACTACGCCTTTCGGCCTCGCCTTAGGAGCCGGCTAACCCTGCGCAGATTAGCTTTACGCAGGAACCCTTGGACTTTCGGCGACAGTGTCTCTCACACTGTTTGTCGTTACTCATGTCAGCATTCGCACTTCCGATACCTCCAGGAGCTCTCACGAGTCTCCCTTCACAGGCTTACGGAACGCTCCGCTACCACGTGATCTTGCGATCACATCCGCAGCTTCGGCACATGGCTTGAGCCCCGTTACATTGTCGGCGCAGGAACCCTTATTTAGACCAGTGAGCTGTTACGCTTTCTTTAAATGATGGCTGCTTCTAAGCCAACATCCTGGTTGTTTTGGGATCCCCACATCCTTTCACACTTAGCCATGATTTGGGGGCCTTAGCTGGCGGTCAGGGTTGTTTCCCTTTCGACAATGGACGTTAGCACCCACTGTCTGTCTGCCAGATAGTACTCTTGGGTATTCGGAGTTTGGTTAGGTTTGGTAAGACGGTAAATCCCCCTAGCCCATCCAGTGCTCTACCCCCCAAGGTATTCATCCGACGCACTACCTAAATAGTTTTCGCGGAGAACCAGCTATTTCCGAGTTTGATTGGCCTTTCACCCCTAGCCACAAGTCATCCCCGTCTTTTTCAACAGACGTGGGTTCGGTCCTTCAGTGCGTGTTACCGCACCTTCAACCTGCTCATGGCTAGATCACCCGGTTTCGGGTCTAATCCGACGAACTGAATGCCCTATTCAGACTCGCTTTCGCTGCGCCTACGCCTATCGGCTTAAGCTTGCTCGTCAGATTAAGTCGCTGACCCATTATACAAAAGGTACGCCGTCACCCAGGACAAACCTTGGGCTCCGACTGTTTGTAGGCATCCGGTTTCAGGAACTGTTTCACTCCCCTTGTCGGGGTGCTTTTCACCTTTCCCTCACGGTACTTGTTCGCTATCGGTCGCTAAGGAGTACTTAGGCTTGGAGGGTGGTCCCCCCATGTTCAGACAGGATTTCACGTGTCCCGCCTTACTCAAGGATCCATGTTCGCATTACCCGTACGGGGCTATCACCCACTATGGCGGACCTTTCCAAGTCCTTCCGGTTGTCTCACATGAACCACTGGCCTCATCCGCGTTCGCTCGCCACTACTAGCGGAGTCTCTGTTGATGTCCTTTCCTCCGGGTACTTAGATGTTTCAGTTCCCCGGGTTCGCTTCGTACACCTATGTATTCAGTGCACGATACCTCTTACGAGGTGGGTTTCCCCATTCGGATATTTACGGATCAAAGCTTGTTCGCAGCTCCCCGTAACTTTTCGCAGCGTACCACGTCCTTCATCGCCTCTTAGCGCCAAGGCATCCACCGAATGCCCTTCTATCACTTGATCACTCTCATTATCGATGCTCATCCCGCTCGGCGCGGAACAACATCGATGACGTTAAAACCAGTTTCTTCGAGATCCATCCCGATTGCATGCGGTCAAGC
>NZ_JAPKNH010000025.1 GCF_026344005.1 Kaistia terrae | reverse complement strand
TGATGTATAGGGAGACAGCCCGGAGACGTCAATCAGGATTCCATACAATTCGAACGATCTGCGGCCGGCGAGACTACGTGTGTGGATAAGCCGTCGCAAAACAGCTCCAAACCGGCGGAACCCCGCCGATTTGGCTAACCGACTGAAAAGACTTAATTTTTGTTAACACACTCGGATTGAGCGCGCCGCTGCCAAAGGCCCGTTGCCGCGGCCACGAATCCGGCTCGAATAGCGCGCCAAAGGATCACTGCGGCCCCTGCGTCTGCGACTGAGAAGGAAAAGAAGAAACGGATGCCGGCCTGCGGCCGCCATCCGTAGCGATGCAGATCCAGGTAAAGCGGCAGGGAATTGTCGATCAGGCCGGGCGGCGATCGAGAATCGGCCTTGCCAGCGCGACCGCCTCGGCCGAACCGGCGATATAGTCGAACTTCTGCAGAATATCGGAACTTGGCCAGTCGATCGTCGATACGCCGCCGAGCCGCTCGATCATCGGCAAAGCCGCCATCACGTCCCAGCTGCGAACCCCAAAGCCGAGACACGCATCGACTTGGCCTGCCGCCAGCATAAGGAAGGCAGCCGTCGTCGAACCGCAGTGGCGGTAGGACATCTTCATGTCCTCGAGAATGAAGCGGATCGCCGCCAGCTCCTTCTCCACCGGCGTATCCGTGCTGAAGCCGACAGCGATCACGCCGCGTCTGGAATCAAGCGCCGGCAGCGGCGGAACCACTTTGCCGTTCAGCAAAACCTCCGCATCCCGCCCACCCGACAATGTCTCACGACGGGCCGGCGCGTGGATGACGCCAAAAGCCGGCGATCCCTGAGCATAGAGACCAATGGAGACCGCCCACGGATCCATGCCGCGAACAAAATTGAAGGTGCCGTCGATCGGATCGATCACCCACTGGCGCGGGGCGTCGGGATTGAGCGACGAGCCCTCCTCGCCGCAAATGCCATCTTCGGGAAACAGCCGCTGCAGTCCGGCGAAAAGAAATGCCTCAACCTCCCGGTCCGCCAGCGTGACCAGATCGAGATGCCCCTTTTCCTCGACCCCCGGCGCGCCGCCGGCATTGCGGAAATAGGCAAGCCCGATTTCTCCCGCTTCCTCCGCGAGGCCTATCAATTGGTCGCGCATGGTCAGATCCCTCTTTTTCGTTCGCCCCTCGACAAATGTCATATCAGTTTGACAAGTGTCAATGAGGCGCTAGGATTGCTTAGCCGGAGGAGTATCGGCACGCCGGTCAGGAGCCGGCTTCATAAGTCTGGGAGGACGAGATGACATCGGCAATCTGGAAGAAGACCCTCGCGGCGGCGGGCATGGCGCTGCTTGCCAGCACGGCGGGCGTGATGGCGGCGGCCGGCGAGCCTGAAAAGGAGCTGGTGGTCTACGCGTCTCATCCTTCCGAAATGGTCGACTTTTTCACCCAGGAATTCGGCAAGAAATACGATATCCGCGTCACCACGGTGAAAGCCGGCACCGGCGAACTGCTCAACCGTATTCGCGCCGAAAAGGACCGTCCCGGTTCCGACGTGCTCTGGGGTGGATTCGCCGATACCGGCGCCTCGGCCCCGGAACTGTTCGAGCCCTACCAGTCGCCGGAGCTCGCCAATATCGAGCCGGCCATGATCGACAAGAAGGGCTACAACACGCCGTTCGCCGCCAGCCTGATGGTGCTGATGGCCAATCGCGAGCAGGTGAAGCCGGAAGACGCGCCGAAGAAATGGACCGACCTCACCGATGCGAAGTGGCACGGCAAGATCGTCCACGCCGACCCATCGAAGTCGAGTTCGTCGCTGGCGGCGCTCAACACTTGGCTGATGATCTATGGCCGCGGCGACGAGGCCTGGAAGATCGTCGAGGACATGACGGTGAACATGAACATCGTCCTGAAGTCGAGCCTCGTGTTCCAGCAGGTCGGCCGTGGCGAATATCCGCTCGGCGTCACCTATGAAGAGGCCGCCTTCAACTACGTCCTCGCCGATACCGCCGACATCATCTATCCGGAAGACGGCACTTTGGCCCAGCCGGAAGGCATGTTCCTGGTCAAGGGTTCGACCAACCCCAACGCCGCAAAGCTGTTCGCCGACTATATCCTCTCCGAGGAAGCGCAGCTGAAGCTGGTCGAGCATTTCCCCGGTCGTCGCCCGACCCGCAAGGGCGTGCAGAACCACCCGCGCATGAAGCCGCTGAGCGAAATCAAGATCATCGATTACGACAGCGATTGGGCGAGCGCCGAGCGCGCCGACATCCTCGCCAAAATGCAGAAGATCATCGTCAAGACGCAGTAGGCCGTCCGGCCGGACCGCCCCGGGCGATCCGCGCTCCCCCCGCCCCAATCCCGCGCGCCCAGAAAAGATGGCCGCGCGGGACGCTGCCGCTCACGCAATCAGGATGCGCGAAGATGACAACCTCCGTCACGATCGATTCCGTCACCAAGCGCTTCGGCGATTCGACCGCCGTCGACAATGTCAGCTTCGACATTGCCCAGGGCGAGTTCTTCACCCTGCTCGGCTCCAGCGGCTGCGGAAAGACGACCCTGCTGCGGATGGTCGCCGGCTTCCTGCGCCAGACCTCCGGACATATCTGCTTTGGCGGCAAGATCATCGACGATGTGCCGCCGCATCAACGCAATACCGGCATGGTCTTCCAGAACTATGCTATTTTTCCGCACCTCACCGTGTTCGACAACATCGCCTATGGCTTGCGCGCCCGGCGCCGCAGCAAGGCCGAGATCGACCGCGAGGTGAAGCACATGCTCGAGCTGGTCCAGCTCGGCCATCTCGCCCATCGCCGGCCGCGCGAACTTTCCGGCGGCCAGCAGCAGCGCGTCGTGCTGGCGCGCGCCATGGTGATCAAGCCCGACGTCCTGCTGATGGACGAGCCGCTGTCCAATCTCGATACGGAAATGCGCATCCACCTGCGCAGCGAAATCCGCAGCCTGCAGCGCCAGGTCGGCATCACCACCATCTATGTGACGCACGACCAGGAAGAAGCGCTGCTGATGTCGGACCGCATCGCCGTGATGAGCCGCGGCCGGGTCGAGCAACTCGACGTGCCGCACAAGATCTATGCGGAGCCGCAGACGCTGTTCGTCGCCCGCTTCATCGGCGAGAACAATCTGCTCTCCGGAACGGTCATCGGCCGCGAGGCGGACGGCAGCAGCGTCATCGAGCTCCCTGGCGGCCATCGCATTCGCGGCGCCGGTGGGTTCGATGAAGCCGGCAGCCCGTGCCAGATCTCGATCCGCCCACAGGACATCGATCTCGCCCATAGCGGCGACGCCCCGCAAAACACCATCGGCGGAACCGTCACCGACATCCAGTTCCTCGGCGGCACGGTCAAGCTGCTGGTCGAGATCGGCGCCGAACAGCCGCTTCAGGTCTCGCTGCAGGGGCGGCGCGGCATGGAAATGCCAACTCCCGGCAGCCGGCTGAAACTCGACATTCCACTCAAGGCTGTTCGCACCTTCAAGGCGGAGGCGAGCGCATGAGCGTCCTCACCTCCACGCCCGACCCGCGCAGCCGAACGTCGGCGCTTCTCGGCCGGCTGTTCGATTTCTGGCCCCTGGTGACGTTCGGCGCGCTCGTCGTCATCACGCTTCTGCTGCTGCTCCCGGTCTACAACATCATCGGGTTGAGCTTTTCCGGCAAGGAAGCCGGCAACAGCGTCTTCCAGAATTACGTGATGTTCTTCAGCGAGCCCTATTATTACCGCTCGCTGATCAACTCGTTCATCGTCTCGATCAGCGCGACAATCCTGGCGTTGCTGGTCGGCATTCCGGCGGCCTATTTCGTCAGCCGCTACAACATCTGGGCGCGCAGCCTGATCAAGACGATCGTCGTCCTGACCTTCGTCTCGCCGCCCTTCATCGGTTCCTATTCCTGGGTGATCCTGCTCGGCCGAAGCGGCGTGTTGACCCGCTTTTTCGCGGATTTCGGCATTTCCCTGCCGTCGATCTACGGCGCACCGGGCATCATTTTCGTCTTCACGCTGCAATATTTCCCCTTCGTGTTCCTGCTGGTCTCATCAGGGCTGAAGTCGATCGACCAAAGCGTCGAAGACGCAGCGCGCAATCTCGGCTCCGGCGAGTTCGCCACCTTCGTCAAGGTGATCGCGCCGCTGCTGCTGCCTTCGATCACCACGGCGGCCTTGCTCGTCTTCGTCGCCGCCTTCACCGATCTCGGTACACCGCTGATCCTTGGCGAAAAGTTTCGCGTGCTGCCGCTGCTGATCTATGGCGAGTTCGTCAATGATTTCGGCGGTGAGCCGGTTCTGGCCAGCACGCTCTCCGTGCTGCTCCTCGCGGTGACCACCGGCGCGCTGCTGCTGCAGCGTTGGCTGTCGGCGCGCTTTTCCTATGCGACGTCGGCTATCCGCCCCCTCACCATCCAGGAGCCGCCGCCGGCCAAGCGAATCGCGGCGGCGGCCTATGTCTATCTGTTGATGGCGATCGCCATCCTGCCCTTGATCAACATCGTCATCTCCTCCTTCCTGAAGTCGAAGGGTCCGGTGCTGACGGCCGAGTTCAGTTTGGAAAACTACCGCCGCATTTCCGGGACGATCGCGGGGCCGCTGTGGAACACGATCCTGTTCACCAGCACCGCGACGCTGGCCTGCGCCGTCGTTGGCACGCTGGTCGCCTATATCATCGTGCGTCGGCCGGGCCGGATCGGAGCCTTCCTGGATACGGTGGTGATGTTCTCCTATGCCGTTCCGGGCATCGTGCTCGGCGTCGGCCTCGTCGTCACCTATCACCACCCGCCCTTCGCCCTGACCGGCACGGCGATGATCCTGATCATGGCCTATTTCATCCGCCGCCTGCCCTTCTCGGTCCGATCGTCGGTCAGCTCGCTGCAACAATTGTCGCGCGATACGGAAGAAGCTTCCGTCAATCTCGGCGCCGGCCCGGCCGCGACCTTCGCCAAGGTGACCGTGCCCTTGCTGTCGATGGCCATCCTATCCGGCGTGCTCCTGACCTGGTCCAACACGATCCGCGAACTGAGCGCGACGCTGATCCTGCAATCCGGCTCGACGGCGACCGTCAGCATCGAGATCTTCAACGAAGTGGTGAATGGCAATTTCGGCGTCGCCTCGGCGCTGGGCAGCGTCCTGATCCTGCTGACATTCCTGCCGCTGATTCTGCTCTTCACCTTCATGGGCAAGAATGAGGAGGCACTGGTGTGATCGACGCCGTCAGGCATACTCCCCGTCGAATCGCGTTCAAGGAAGCCCACCGTGCCACCGAGAAAAACGCAGCCGACAGGCCGAACCCCGCGGCTTCCTGACGATCTGATCCTCGAGGCGGCCTGGCTCTATTATTACGAGGACCGCAACCAGAGCGAGATCGCCGAAACGCTCGGGGTCTCGCGAAGCTCGGTCGTCGGCTATCTGCAGCAGGCGCGCGACAGCGGCATCGTCGAGGTCCGTCTCGACCCAAAGCGCTTCGCCCGCCACCACCATGCCCGAACGCTCAAGGAGCGCTATGGCCTGGTCGATGTGCAGATCGCGCCGGGAGATGATTTTTCGCTCGAGCGCGTGGCGCTCCTCGCGGCGCGCTGCCTGCCGGACTTGCTGGAACCCGGCGATACGCTCGGCGTGGCGTGGGGGCAGACGGTCTTCACCCTCTCCGAACACGTAACGGCACGGGCGATCCAGGATTTGACGGTCGTGCAGATGGTGGGGGCGGTCAATTCGCCCTATGGCTTCGATTCGGAAAGCTGCGCCTCGCGCATCGCCGCCGCTTTCCGGGGACGATGCGTCAATCTGCATGTGCCAGCGATCGTCTCCAGCGCCGCCATGGCGGAAGCGCTCCAGCGCGAAAGCGTCATCGCGGCCCAGCTTTCCGAACTCGGTCACATCAACAAGGCGCTGTTTGCGGTCGGCTCCTGCGAGACCGACAGTCACATCGTCACCAGTGGCATCGCCGGTCTCGAAGATCTGGCGGATTATCGCGCACGCGGCGCGGTTGGGCTGATCTGCAGCCGGTTCATCGATCGCGCCGGAAACCATCTTGCCGGCCGGCTGGACGATCGAATGATCGGCCTGACACCGGAGAAGATCCGCGGACTTTCAACCGGCATCCTGGTGTCGAGCGGCGCCGAGAAGATTGTCGGCATGGCCGCGACGTTGCAGGGCGGCTATGCCACGCACCTGTTTACCGACCTCCCCACCGCCGCCGGCATCGTGGCTCTGGGCGAATCAGCCGCCTGACGTTTGGCGAGAGATCCGCTCTCAAAGGCGTCGATCATCATCATCCTCCGTGTCTGGCCCATAATGCGAAGTACCGGATCGCAACGGACGGGTGGACGCAAAGCTGCCGAGCTTCTGATCGCACACGCCGATGGCCCTGCTCCGCCATCATCCTGAGGTGCTTCGCGTCAGCGAAGCCTCGAAGGAGGCTCCAACTGGGCCTTTCGACCTCGCAGCCCAGATCCCATCGCGTCATCAGGGCGTTTCCTGAACCCTCCTTCGAGGCCCGGCTTTGCCGTGCACCTCAGGATGATGGCCGAGCTTTTCGACTTAAGGGCCAGACGCTCGCGCGATCCACGCGGTTTTTGTTGGCCCTGGAGGCCACCTGCCGGCGCGCGTCCGGGCGCTGCTGGATTTTTTGCATGATCGGGTCGTTTTGCGCTGAAGGGCGTGGCGAGAGCAGACGGTAGCCCGGACGCACTAGCGATCATCCTGCTGACGGCGCTATCCGCCCGCTTGCAGCCGAGCGCCCTTTCTTCCCCTCTCCCTCTGGGAGAGGGTTGGGTGAGGGCCTTGCTTGCTGCGACGGGGCTTTGTGCTGCGGAAGTCGGGACTCGCCCTG
>NZ_JAPKNH010000024.1 GCF_026344005.1 Kaistia terrae | reverse complement strand
CCGACAGCTTGTTGACGCCCGAAACAATCAACGCGTTCGGCGCCTGAACGGGGAGTTGGCGAATAGCCTGAAAGAAAACGAGGCCCTTCTCCACCAGAAGGATTTTCTTCTCCAGGAGGTCAATCACAGGGTGCAAAATAGCCTCGCTCTGGTTTCGAGCTTCCTGCGAATGCAGCGGCGCGGCGCGGGTGAAGAGGTGAAGATGCAGCTTGAGGAAGCCGAGCGTCGACTGATCGCCGTGAGTTTGGTCTATCGCCGTCTATATCTCACCGAGTGCATCTCCATTGTGGATCTATCGCGCTATCTGAGCGAGCTTTGCAGCGAGATTCAGACCGCGATGGACCCCAAGTGGGCAACTCATATCACCCTAGATTTCGCACCGGTTCTCGTCACAACGGATCGGGCCATTAGTGTGGGTTTGATCGTAAACGAGCTCATAACCAATGCTACCAAATATGCCTATGGCGGAGCTCCAGGCCCATTGAGCGTCGTGCTAGAGCAGCACCGGAAAAATCTGAGAATAGTCGTCTCGGATCATGGTGAGGGGAAGGGCAACATAACCAAGGGAACCGGCTTCGGTTCGCGTATGTTGGAGGCACTAGTCGAGCAGTTGCATGGCCACATAGAGTACGTCGACAATTCTCCTGGCCTACGCGCGGTCGTGGCATTGCCCGTTCAAGCCCCGAACAAACCGTCGACCGTTTGAGGTGGCCACTGCGGATGATCCAGCCATGTCGGGATCAGCGGCAGTAAGGCAAGGAGAGCCCGTTGAGGGCCCTCCTATAATAGCTTGAGGCAGGAACTAGCTCTTGGAAGAACCGCCGCGCGACGAGGAGTTACCACTTTTGCTCTCGGCGCCAGAACCAGACTTAGAACCCTTGGCGTCATCGTTCTTATGGCTTTGACGCCCTGCTTCCGCATGCTGCTCCGGTGTGCCGCCACGCGTGGATTTGCTGCTGGCCGATTTGCCGCCCTTGGTTTCCTCGCTCTTCTGGGTCTTGCTCCCGGGAACGCTCTTCTTATCGTCGGAACCACTGCGATTGCTCTGCTGATTAGCCATTGTATTCTCCACTGGAAGTCGAATACTGCTCATATGCAGCGGAATTAAAACAAGTATCCCCGTGATTGGTTGCTCTTATTAGTCATTTTTTTGGAAGCTCATCTATTGGTTGCACGGGCAATTAATTGCATTTTCTATTTGGAAAAAATCGCAAGGCAAATTGATTGCGATGGAACCAATTTCCAATCATGAAATTCGCGCGACCTGCGAGCTACGTGGTGCTCGCATTACACAAATCGGTTCTTGTCGATTGAAAGTCTTGTCGAGCGTGGGGAGTAGAGTTGATGGATTTTAGCCCCGGGGTCGAGACTTCTAACACACGCTCTTCCACACTCAGCACTTTGGCTAAGGCCGCCTGCTCATCGGGCAGGAGTTCCGATCCCCGCTCGGCTAACATCAGCAGGACCAGGTCGACCCCCGATGCATCACTAAGTTCCGTAAAGGAAAGACCTCGCCATTCCCGCAATGCCCTCAACATGGAATTGCCCTCTGACAGAGCCTTAGCCACGCTATAGGGGAGATACCCAACTGAGGTGGGGGTGTTGTTATCCTGGGACATGTGTTGGCTCCGCTCGTTGATGGAACGGTCAATAACGAGAGGAGCGGGAACCAGTTCCCTCCGTCAACCAGCCTGTCCACCCGCCGCGGGTCTTCGCTCTCGCTGTTTCCTATGGATCCCTTAAGAAGCTCAACACGTGCCGTGACAGCTCTGCGGCCTCGGACGCACTGCTTCCGCGCAGCGCTGCTGCTTTGCGGTCAGTGCCATAAGCGTGTAACTCATTCCCGAGCGGAATGTTGGGCCCGCCTGAAAGGGAATACTCGTGACAGCGGTTTCAGCTTGGCTTGCGGTCGATGGGTGTATCGCAGCGGCGCGTGAAAGGATCTGGTCTGCTTACGGTCAGACTTCTGCAACAGTCGGAGCTTCAAACAAATGCCGTTTGTCGGGTAGGATTACGGCGCTAGAGGAGATGCTCGAGGTTTTGATCCAGGAGCGCGAAGCTCTGGAATTATAGCGTCGCCTGATGGGCGGCCAATTCGCCGGAGGCGGGCTGCGGCGTGCACGCAGAAGGGCCTCTTTCCCAAGTCAGGCGAGACTTCTAGCCGTTCTCAGTGTGGCTGCTCTGATCCTCTTCACCAATTCGTGCTCGTGGTGCGGCCGATATCCGAGACTGGAGATCGACGAGTGGCTAGGCTCGTAGGGTTCAGGAGAACCAAATATGTGCGAGCTCGCTACCGTTTACACCACTCGACACGCCCTTAGCCGCGGCATCCAGAAGGTGGCGGGGACAATCAGTAGCGACTACTTCCGCCCCCTAGGCCGCGTAGTCTTTAATTCCTACGCTGGGGAAGGCAGAGAATGGCACCGGACAATGGAAGGCGCCCTTAATCGCGCTGAGCAGATGCGGGCGCAGAAGCTAAAATCATTGCTGGCGCAGATGGGCAAGTTGAAGAAGATCAATTTCACGAAGCACATGGCAAAGGCCGAGCCAATGTTTGAAGCTTTTCGGCGAGGGCAGAAGCCGAATGCCATTCAGCGAGTCAGCCGAAACCACACGCGGCGTTTTGATGACGGCGTCTAGAAGACCAGCTAGCTGGGACCAAAAGCCCGCTACCAAGTCCCACAGGCGATTTGCGGCGATGCCGGGCTCTGCTATGGCGTGCGTGCAGGTGCGCGGCGCGAGTGAGGCATATTTAAACCTGCCTATCAGGCAGGTTATGAACGAGACCGCTTAACGTGGGCCACGGCCATATTTGAGACGCTCCTGCCGAGGAAATTGTGGGAATTTCCCAGGTTGGCTGAATTTTTCCCTTTCTGGGAAAAACGTCCGTCCAGTTTTGGACGCATGCTGATAGCCCGGAATTTCCGATGTTCTCCGATAACCTGTGCCTCGCTCAGGTTCTGGCAACTGCTGGCGGGCCTCAGACCTGCAGGTGCGGAGCATCGCCGGGTTTCCCGGCAGTGATGACCCGGCCGAACCCATCGCCTGATTTCGGCTGACGATACGTTCATCACTCGTTCAGGTAGTTGCGGGTAAATTATGCTCGTTAACGTCAACTGAGAAATACCTGGCCGAGAGCCGGGCCTGAGGGGGAATGTATGAACAGATTCATTCGTACGGCTGTTGCGACGATTTCGCTGACGATGATGTCAACGGCGGCCTTCGCACAGTGCATGATTTACTCTGAGCCCAACTATCAAGGCGCTCAGGGCGTCATCCAGCCGAACGACTACGTGAAGTTCTTCGAGGGCGGGGAAGGCAAGTCCCAGCACAAGGGGTCGGAAGGCGCCAGAACGTTCACCGATGTGAGTTGGCGCGACAAGATCGGTTCGACCAAAGTGACGAACGGGTGTAACCTGGTTACTTGGGACAAGGCCGAGGGAAAGACAACCCACCGGCGCTACATGGTCGATTCTCCTGAAATGATTGCGAACATGCAGAAGAACGTGGCCACTGAAGCGGCCGCTGCACTCTGCCTGTGCAAGTAATCCCAGAACATGGTTGATCGGCCGCGGCGTTCAGGTTGGGCGCCGCGGCCTTCTTCGTAGACAATTAGCCGATGGAAATAGAGGCGGCACCCGCGCCAGTCCATCACGCGCTCCACCCTCCATCCGCGCTTGCCCACAGGCAGCGCCGTCGAGGTCCCGATGGAACCATAACAGGCCGAGCAGTGAGATAGCCGTGGGAGGCTAGCCGGCCGCCTTGTCATCATTCTTGCTGTCTTCGCTCTCCGTCCCGGGCTTTTTGCTTCGCTCCCACTCCTCGGGGCCGCTTCCGACGATATCGCCCAGCCCCACCACATCTGGCCCACTGACGAAACCGTCGCGCTCCCGATCCGGAGGTTGGGGAACCCCATCTTTGTGGCGGAACATCGTGCCCGGGCGTGGCCCCTTGGGCTCGCCATAGACAGGCGGTTGGCCCTGAACGTGAGAGTCGAGCTGCTGGTGGCCTTCCGGCTCGTTGCCATCGGCCAAATTGGGTTTGTCTGTGTTCATGCCTGAGCTCCTTTGCCGTGGAGCTAACGGACGCAAGCGGCAGATTGTTGCGGGGGTGCCGATGTTTGCCTATCCGTCCGCGTGCCAAAAACCTTTTCGCGGCCACTTCGCATCTTTCTTTCTCGACCTGCGTTAGCGTTGCGCGTAGCGCCGAGAAATCCGATTGTGGCCACCAGATAGGGTAAGCGCCTAATGGCAGGACAGCACATGACACTCGAAGAACTGTACCGACTGCTCCGTAGCGGTCATGTGCAGACCCAGGGCATTGTCGATACTCTCCAAGAGCCGCTCGTCGTTCTCGACAAATCGTTCGTAATTCTCAACGCTAATCCCTCGTTCTATCGAACCTTCGATACCGATTTAGAGAGCACTGTGGGGCAGAGTCTCTTTGAGCTCGGAGATGGCCAGTGGGATATTCCGGAGCTGCGAGAACTGCTGTCAGAGGTTGTGCCGAAGACCACAGCGGTCCTCGGATATCAGGTCGATCATGACTTTCCCGGTATTGGCATGCGCTCCATGCGCGTGACCGCTCGCCAGCTTTTAATTCCCGGCAACAACAGCACCCAAATGCTGGTCGTGTTTGAAGATGTTACCGCCAGGGAGAGGGAGGACGCTGCAAAGGACATTTTGATCGCCGAAACTCGCCATCGAATGAAAAACCTGATTGCATCGGTCAAGGCCATTGCCCGTCAAACCGAAGTTAATGGGGTAACAGGAGCTGAGTATCGCGATAATTTTATAGGCCGAGTGGACGCTCTTCTAAACGCGCAGGATTTTATCTCGTCGAACGGCTCAAATGCTGACTTGGCATCTCTGTTGAACCAGTCGCTATCGCCAGTCGCAGGGACCCGCGCCACCGTCATTCCGGGCCCGCCGGTTAGCCTGTCGGAAAGCCAAATCCTGCCGCTGTCGATGATCCTGCATGAACTGGCGACGAATGCGCTGAAGTATGGCGCCCTATCCGCAAGCACCGGTATCGTTCGCGTTGCCTGGCGCACGGAACCTCACGAGGGCAACACGCGTTTGGTACTGCTCTGGCAGGAAGAAGGCGGGCCTGAAGTGATACCACCGAAACGCAAGGGGTTCGGAACCCGCCTGATTGACTACAGCATTCGAGCGGAGGGAGGCAGGGCCATGTTTGATCACGATCCGGCCGGATTGCGCGTGCAGATCACGCTACCGGTGCAGCAGTAGGTCCTTGTGGAAAATCCCAGATCAGCATCTCGGCCGTTCGTAATTTTGATCGTCGAAGACGAGTATCTAGTCGCGATGGAGTTGGCGCAGATTCTGGAGGACAGCGGCTATATCGTCGTAGGCCCCGCAGCGACGGTAGCCGCAGCATTGGCCCTGCTGAAGACCACTTCGCCCAGCGCGTGCGTGCTTGATGTCAACCTGCGGGGGGAAGTCAGCGCTCCAGTGGCTTGGGCGTTGAAGGAGCGGAATGTCCCGTTCATCCTCTCGAGCGGCTACAAGCAAGAGACCATCGACAGCGAAGCTGCCTTTGACGGTGTTGCCAATATTGGGAAGCCGGCACAGCCAGACCATTTGGTGTCCGCGCTCGCCGATCTGTTGGGACGCTAAGCCGAAGCGTGGATGACGAAATCCCTAGCTTCGGCTCCCGTCTCAAAGCGGGGCCCTATGGGCCCGCAGCCAGCACGGGCAAGAGCCGGCAAGCAAGCCCTGTAGGCGATTTGCGGGGAGGGTGGCTTCATCTCTGCGTGCCGGCGCGGCGCGTTTGATGGGCCTGAAGTCTGCGGTTCAATAGGCAGGTTACGTCGTCCATTTCTTAGCGGAACCTAAGCGCCGCTTTTTTGTGTAAACGGTATGACCCTCAAAACTATCCTCCCGCTTCTCGCCGCCAGCCTGCTAGCTGCATGCATTCCAGCTGGTCCCGTAGGAAACGCCTGTGTTCCCCAGCCGGCCAAAAGCGTTGAGCTTGAACGCTATCTCGGCCGATGGTTCGAGCTCGGCCGATACGAAAACCGCTTCGAGCGCAACTGTGAAGCGGTTACAGCGGACTACAGTTTGCGCGATGACGGCATGGTCAGGGTGGTGAACACCTGCCGCGAAGGCGGTGTGGATGGAAAGAAGAAGGTCGCAGAAGGCCGCGCCAAAGTGGTGCCAGAGAGTGGAAATACGAAGCTGAAGGTATCCTTCTTCGGGCCATTCTACGGTGACTACTGGGTTCTCGATCATGGTCCCGACTATGCATGGTCAATTGTCGGTGAGCCGTCCGGCCGATATTTATGGATCCTGACCCGCACCGCTAAACCATCCGAGCAAATTCGCAAGATGCTGAAAGCTAAGGTTCAGTCGCTCGGATATAACGTAGGCATGCTGCGTTGGACCCAACACTGAGACATATGGCGCACCGAGCCTTAGATGCTGTTTACCGCGCCAGGTGACGCCGCTGACGGCGTTTCAGTGCTGAATGCCACCGAACAGCCGGTACCCCCGGGTGCCTGCCAGTGGACTGCGTTGACAACTTTCATCGCGAGGTTTGCCGGTTAGTGGGCGCTATCGGACGATCCTAGTCGTTGGAAGCGGTCTCATCTTCACACGCCGGCTTAGTGTTATGTTCATCGCCAAGGCCGCCGTCGAGCGCTTCATGCGGGAAGCGGTCACCGAGGTCTGGAAGGAGGAGGCTAACGATGAGTAGGCTCGAATTCCACACCGACGAGGACGAGATCCCTGACGATGACTCGGACGGCGCCACCCACGTGTATCTCTACGGGGCCCGGCCAAAGCGGATCTGCTCTGCTTCGATCGGGGGAACCCTCGACCTCGCCGTCCGACGATTGGGTGTCGGAGTCGACCCGATCGCATTCGACTTCCTTTCCATCGCCATGGGCGCCACCGTGGCCGACACCTTTATTGATCGATCGATTTATTCTGGAAACGGGTGGTCCCGCGAGATGGCCTTGCAGATCCCGCTCGCGCGGCCGAGCGCCTGGCATGCCATCGTAGAAGAACTGGAGCAGGCCCTTAACTTCCTGAGCGGAGACCAGTGGCAGCTTTCCTTCACCGACTGCGGCAAGGAACCTCCAACAAGGAGGCGATCCTGCGCCGTCACCGGTCTCACATCGGGATTGGATCCGCCGACTGCGTCTGCCTGTTCTCCGGCGGGCTGGACAGCCTGATAGGCGCACGTCAATAGTTGGACCGAAGCAGGACTCCGCTGCTCGTCAGCCATTCATACCGCGGAGACCAAAGCTATCAGCGATACCTCGCTCCCCGCCTCTGGAAGAAGCTCCCCCGGTTTGCGGCGAACGCCAATCCCCTGTTTTCGGGGGAGAACAAGAACGACCCCAGCATGCGGACGCGAAGCCTTGGATTCCTAGCATACGGGGTGGTCGCTGCCAGTGCGCTCAGGGCGAAGGGCCCCTCGGTCAGTCCTATCGAACTCTTCGTTCCTGAGAACGGCTTCATCGCCCTGCATGCCCCACTTACAAGGCGAAGGATCGGTTCTCACAGCACCAGGACCAGGACCACCCATCCCGAATTTCTTGGACGGATGCAACCAATCTTCAACACGATGAACCTTCCGGTCCGCCTCGAGAATCCCTATCGCCATATGACGAAGGGCGAAATGCTACTCGACCTGGCCCCAGACGAAGAACTCGAGGGTACAACGGTCGCAACGGTTTCCTGCGCCAAGTGGAAGCGGAAGAGCCAGCAATCCGGCCATTGCGTGCCGTGTCTCATTAGGCGAGCCGCATTCGCAAAAGCTGGGATAACCGACACCACGGCCTATCAATACAAGGATATCGGCCACGCCTGGGACCGTACCGATATTCGCTATGACATCATGGCGATGCTGGTCGCGGTCGGTCGTAACCGATTGTCAGTAGCGTCTGCTTTTCAGACGGACGGGAAGTCTCCTCAATAACTCTATTGGGGGCGCAAAGCGGACTGCCTGTTATGGGGCCGAGTCCGGTAAGGTCGCTTTTCGGCGAATACCGCGAACAGCCGGCATTTCTGGTTTCGAGAGATGGTGCAGCACCAGGTCTCGTGGTGCCAATACAATGTCGAGTGTTGCCGGTGCAGCCTGGATCGTCGGCTTGGAATGCTCGAACACGTCGCGATCAATCCTGGGCGAGACAAGCTTATCTCTATCATACGATCCGCTTCGGGAAGTCCTATACAGCAA
>NZ_JAPKNH010000023.1 GCF_026344005.1 Kaistia terrae | reverse complement strand
AGCAGTTCGCGAACTTCGAGTTCCACGAGCTCGAGGAGCTCCGGATCATCGACCAGGTCGCACTTGTTCAGGAACACGACGAGTGCCGGAACGCCAACCTGTCGAGCAAGCAGGATGTGCTCGCGGGTCTGGGGCATCGGGCCGTCGGCAGCCGACACGACCAGGATCGCGCCGTCCATCTGGGCTGCGCCGGTGATCATGTTCTTCACATAATCGGCGTGGCCGGGGCAATCGACGTGAGCATAGTGACGGTTGGCCGTCTCGTACTCGACGTGAGCCGTTGAAATCGTGATGCCACGAGCGCGCTCTTCGGGAGCAGCGTCGATCTGATCATAAGCCTTGAAGGTCGCGCCACCGGTCTTTGCCAGCACCTTGGTGATGGCAGCGGTCAACGACGTCTTGCCGTGATCCACGTGGCCAATCGTGCCAATGTTGCAGTGCGGCTTGGTGCGCTGAAACTTTTCTTTACCCATCGACGTGGCTTCCTGTCGTCTCGTTACAACGAGCCGGGCGGCTCGGACTGCACCATCAACCCACTGCGCATCGCGTCAACCGCGCTTGCAGCGCAAGGCTCAGGTGATGGAGCGGGTGAAGGGAATCGAACCCTCGTATTCAGCTTGGAAGGCTGCTGCTCTACCATTGAGCTACACCCGCACGCAACGTTCCGTCAAAGTGGTGGAGGGGGTTGGATTCGAACCAACGTAGACTAAGTCAGCGGATTTACAGTCCGCCCCCTTTAACCACTCGGGCACCCCTCCAAATCACTTCGGCAGAGCGTCGTCGTTCAGGTAGTTACCGGCGGAACCGGCCGTTGCTGGCCCGCCGATGGGCGTCTTATGAAGGCACCGCCTTTTCCTGTCAACGCCTATCCAGCCAACTATCCCGCCTTGCGTGCACAGCCGCATATCAGACGCTCAGTTTGATTGCCGGTTTCGCGCGCCCCTCGTATAAGCGGTGCATGACCGACGAAAACAAATTCAGCAAATCGCAGCGTCAACCTGGGCAATTCCGGGGTGGCAAGGGTAAACCTGGGCATAACGGCCCCCGCCGTTTCGCCTCCAACGCACCGGCGGAACGCCGGCCAGATCAGCTGTGGATATATGGCATCCACGCCGTCGCGGCGGTTCTTTCGAATCCGCGCCGAAAGGTTTTGCAGCTGCTCGCGACGCAGAACGCCGCCTCACGTCTCGTCGAGGAGGGCGCCACCCTCCCCGCCAACCTGAAGGACACGTCGCCGCGCGATCTCGACCGGCTGCTCGGCAATGATTCCGTGCACCAGGGCGCGGCTGTGGAAGTCGCGCCGCTGGAGCCGCTGGATCTCGACGCGCTCGGCGAAGCCCGCCTCGTCGTCGTGCTGGATCAGGTGACCGACCCCCATAATGTCGGCGCGATTCTCCGCTCCGCCGTCGCCTTCGGCGCTGATGCACTGATCACCACGGGTCGCCACGCTCCGGCCGAGACCGGCGTTCTCGCCAAATCGGCCTCCGGCGCGCTCGAAAACATCACCATGATCGAGGTGTCGAATCTCGCAACCGCGATCACCGACCTCCGCGACATGGGCTTTTCCTGCGTCGGCCTCGACAGCGAAGGCACCATGCCCCTGGAAGAAGGCATTCGCGGCGACCGGATCGCTTTGGTACTCGGCGCCGAAGGCAAGGGCTTGCGCCGGTTGACGCGCGAGCGCTGCGACGTCGTCGCCCGCCTCGACATGCCCGGCGCGATCAAGAGCCTCAACGTCTCCAACGCAGCCGTGCTGTCTCTCTATCTGGCCCATCGCCACCTGAGCACGACCAGCACCTGATCGAGGCACCAACATCGAATCACGCGGGGCCGCTCCTCCCGCGTGATTCGCGTCACCACCCTGCCCGCTCGCGACGAGCCGTCGCAGGGACGGGATGTGCGAAATACAGAGGATTGTAAAAATCTGCGACATCCGAGCTTGACCGGCGGGTGTCGTCCTCACTACACCCGTCTCCGGGCCGGCATAGCTCAGTTGGTAGAGCAGCGGTTTTGTAAACCGAAGGTCGCGGGTTCAAATCCTGCTGCCGGCACCACCTCCCTCAAAAAAGATTAGCGCTTACAACACGATAGCGGGTTTGGATTTTTTTGGATCCACCCCTAAATCCACCTTTTCGGCAACGCTGTAGCTCCTCTTCAGCCCCAATTGGCCGCCTGATCCCGGCCCGGACGTACTGGCACCTCTCAGCGAAGCCAGGCAAATCGGAAATGATTTCCGTTTCGTCGCGCTCCAGCTCTGCTTCAACCTCCAAGTCGGCGTCGCCGTCCAGAGCATCGAGCAGCGCGATGGCTCTCTCTATCCAAAATTCAAGCTATTGCCGGCGATAGGCATGGATGACGTGATTCGTCATGGCCGCCACCAGTCAGGGCGCTTCAGCGGCGCGAGTCCGAGCGCTCGTTCTTCAGCGTCGAGAAGTGTGAAGGCGATGCGGAACAGGATGGGGAGGCAGCCCTCGCCTCGGAGGTGCATGGCATCGACGGCGACACGCTGCGCGTCGATGGGACCACCATCCGTATCTTCGGGATAGACGCACCAGAGGCCGGCCAGAAATGCCGCAAGCCTGGTCGCGGCACCTGGCGATGCGGGCAAGAGGCCATCGCCGCAATGGAAGGCGCAGTCGCCGAAGGCAATGTCACCTGCGTTGATCGAGGCAAAGAAATTTATGGCCGCGCGCTCGGTGTCTGCAAAGTCGCGGGCCTGGATCTCGGCCGGTTGATGGTCAAAGAGGGGATGGCTTGGGCGTTCCGGCGCTACTCCAATGACTATGCCGAGACCGAAAACCAGGCGCGTGCAGCCGGCGTCGGCGTCTGGGAGCAAGAGAGCGAGACACCTTGGGACTATCGGGCTCACCGCTGGGAAGTTGCCAAGCAAGAGGCGCCCAACGGATGCCCGATCAAGGGCAACATCAACCGCAAGGGTGAGCACATCTATCACGCGCCGTGGTCGCCCTGGTACGCGAAGACCAAGGTCAGCGTCGAGCAGGGCGAGCGGTGGTTTTGCGATGAGGGCGAGGCGATCGCGGCCGGGTGGCGAGCGCCATTCTGGGGGCGGTAGTCACAAAAGGTTGAGCCGATGAGTGACCTTGCGCAATCCCCTCCTCTCGGTGCGGTTGCATAACAACAATATGCCACCAAAGTGGAAGCCGTGATTTATAGGCCACTATTGCGCTGGAAGCGCGGCGAGCAGACAGCACTCACAAACCTTGTTGCCGCTCACAATCGCGTGGTGGAACCGCTTCTAACAGTCACAGGCCATAGCTATAATCCGCTTTCAGGCGATACGGTTGATGCGGCTTTTGATGCTCGAATTACCCATGATGCAGTCAGGCTCCGACTGGCCTGGACAGGCCATCGTGCATCTGTTGACTTGGCGACACTAGACCCGGACGCCGAGTGTCATAACGGGCAGCACCCTTTGAGCCGCTTCTTCGATGCACTCGCGGGTAGGTGGACGCGCGTCCAGTTCTAACAACCAGCAGCAATGCCCGCTTCCTCAGCGCCGCCGCCGATCTTGACGTTGCCCCAACCTTCCGACTCACTCCCGATGACCTTGCAGACGCTGACATTGCCGACGTCCTTCAGGCCCAGCTTGATGCTTGCGGTGTAGGGCCACGCAGTGACCGCCTGGACCAAGGATCAGCTCAAGCAGATGCCTGAGCACCACGACTAACTAGAACAGACCCGGTTTTCCGGGCCTTTTCTTTGTGGTTCCGAACGACTCGATTGTCCGCTCCGTAACTCGCTACGGTTCCCCTTTACGGGAACCAGATCTAGCTCCTGGTCATTGTATCGATCGATAACTGGAGCCTGACGGCCAGGCCGCCGGCGCTCGAACGAAATGAGGGGCAGGCAACCGGAATGTTGATGATGACGGAGCTGTTGATTTCCGAGGTCATGACCGCGGTCGAGAACCACGAGCCTGTGGATGTCGGCGCTGCCGCACAGCGATGCCAAAGCTGCCTGCCCGATCACTCCGAGACCGGCGGGCAGCTGAAGGACAGGCTCCAATGCTTGGCCTTGGAATATGGCGCCGGAGTCGTGCTGCCGCAGGCCGACGAAGCACAAAAGTTGTCACCTTGCCGGCACCGGATAGCCGACCCTTTGGTGAGAAGAATGGGGGCGGCATGTTAGCGTGACACGTTTCGGATCCAATCATCAGTTGAGAAACAAGGCTCGTAACGCGACGGAACGAAGTTTGGCTCGCGAGGCGGATGGGAACGAGCGGATGCCGAGGCCCGTACCTTCAGTTCAGGAGCGCCGGCCTGTCCTCAATGACGGGGCCCGCCGGAACGGCACCCGCACCGATAACGAGCATCCGGCCCTTCCTGCTCAGGCGTCCCTGTTCAACCAAAGCGGCCACCACAGCGCCGATGGTCGACCTTAGCTGCGCACTGGTCGCCTTGAACCCCAACCTTCGCGACAACGTGCCGACAACCTCCTCGTCCGTCGCACCGAGGTTGTCTGCCACGATCCGCAAAACGCCCACCGCAAGCTCGGAAGACGGTAGCATCTCGACCTTTCGCAGCCCGGGCGAAAAGGAGTTTCGGCGGTCGCGCACGACCGGCTCTGCATCAAGCAGGGTTAGGAAGTCGCCATCGCGAGTGACTCCGCGGTGGGCCACGGCCCGCTCGATACCCTGTTCGACGGCCGCTTGGATACGAGCGCCGGCGCGCTGAAGCCCGAAGGCGTACCGAACGCGCGCCACGACCTCGTCGACATGGACCGGGGACTCTACGTGGACGACCTGAGCGACGAGGTCAGCCATTCGCCCAACCGGGGTCTCATGCAGTTCGTAAGGGCCGGGCCGCGTCAGGGTCGCCTCCACATAGGTAGCGTCGAAGAGCTCTCCCTCTGGCACGGCGTTCGCCAACCCGAACTCAGTCACGTCGCCGCGGTCAACGGTAATGATCTCGACCGGGACCGCGCGATGGATGGCGAAGTCTCGCTCCGTCCGTTCGTCGAGCTCGGCCTTGGCCGCCTCGATGGCCGCGATCGTGCGCTCGAGTTGCTCCTGTGGTCGCTGGAACCAGTCCGTGCTCCAGATCCGGTGGATGATCCAGCCGTGATCCTCGAGCACGGCCTGTCGCAGGCGGTCGCGGTCGCGTGCCGAACGCGAGGAATGGTAGGAGGCACCGTCACACTCGATGCCGAGGAGATAGCGTCCGGGCCGTTCTGCGTCTGAGATCGCGAGGTCGACGAAGAAGCCCGCGATGCCGACTTGCGGATGGACCTGGTACCCCTTCTCTTGAAGCGCGCTTGCCACCTGCTCCTCGAAAACGCTGTCCATTCCGCCATCGCTCGACTGCGCTATCGAGAGACGGCCGGTCCGGGCGTAGTGCAGGAAGAGCTTGAAAGCGAAGATGCCCTTTCCTTTGCCGCGCTCCAGGTCAATGTCCTCGTCAGTTATCGAGGCATAGACCTCGCAGCGGCGCTTGGCGCGGCTGATGAGGACGTTTAGGCGGCGCTCCCCGCCCTCGGCACCCAGCGGCCCGAAGCGCATCGCCATATACCCCTGCGCGTTCTTGGCATAGCCGACCGAGATCATGATGACGTCTCTCTCGTCGCCCTGCACGTTCTCAAGGTTCTTGACGAAGAAGGGCTCGCTTGGATGGGCGTGGAAGAACTCCTCCGTCTCGGGGTTCAGGCGGCGCAACACTTCAACCTCGTCCTGGATCGCACGCCGCTGGGACACCGAAAACGTCGCGACACCGAGGGACTCGGCGGGATTGGTCTTGGCGTGTCGTAAGATCGCCTCAGCAACCGTTCGCGCCTCGACTGCATTCGCTGATGTCCCGCCAGAGTCGAAGACACCGTTCGGGACATGATGGAAACGCAGGCCCATTCCCGCTTCGGCGGTGTAGGGGCTAGGCACGATGAAGAGCTTGTTCTGGTAGAACTGGGAATTGGAGACCGCGATAAGCGACTGATGGCGACTGCGGTAGTGCCAACGCAGCATGCGCTGGGGCAATCCGCGGGCTGTAAAGAGGCCGAGGATGCTCTCGATGTCGGCGACCTCCGCTCCTTCCTCATCCTCGTCGCCCCCCTGCCCACCCGTCATCTTCGAAAAGAACTTGGTGGGCGGGAGCTGGCGTTCGTCGCCGACTACGACGACCTGACGTGTTCGGGCGATCGCCCCGAGTGCGTCGACGGGCTGGATCTGCGAGGCTTCGTCCATCACGAGAAGGTCAAAGGTCAGCTTGCCGGGCGTTAGGAACTGGGCGACCGAGAGCGGACTCATCATCATGACGGGCTTCAGTGCCTGGATCGCAGGTCCAGCACGTTGCATGAGCAGACGGATCGGCATGTGACGGCTTCGCTTGGCCATCTCTCCGCGAAGGATCCCCACTGGACCAGCGCCGCCGTCACGTGGCGGGATACGGCGGTGGTGTGCCCGCACAACCTCTAGGCTCGCGGCCTTGATGTGCTCGCGATCGAGATTGGCAAACTCGCGCACCTGTCGTCCGTGGAGGTTGCCGTCGAAGCGGCCGAGCTCTGGATTATTGTGTATCAACTCGGCCAGGATCGCCTCGTAATACGCCATCTCCAGGGACGGCGACGCCGCGGACGTATCCAGACGACCGTCCTCAAGATGGTCCACGAAGGCCGGAAGGCCGGATGTCCGCGCCTTGTCCGCGCGGTCGCGGTACGCCACCCACTTCGAGAGCTGTTCGGTGTTCGCAAGCCATGCATCGAGACGCTCGAAGCAGCGATCGAGGGGAACGTCCGTATTCGTCTCGACGCCGAAGAGGCTGCGAGGCCCCGTGCTTAGCAAGGACTCAATCTCGCCGAGCGACGCGGCGGCTGCCTCCGAGTCCTTCTCCGCGTTCCGCACTTCGGCGGCGATCGCAGTCCGCTTAGGCAACCGGGCAGCGAGGTGACGGAGATCGCCGTGCGACCCTATCCAGGCGACCGCATTCGCTAGCGTCGTCCACTCGGACCGTCGTCCCTGCCAAACCGGACCAAAGGCTTGCGCCCCGAGGTCGGACCGTTCATCGAGCGAATGGGCGGTTCCCTGCCAGGAAGCGATCTTTGAGATGAGGGCAAGCCGCTCCGGCATAGACTGCGGGACCTCACGCATCAGGGATCGGCATAGGTCGTCCGCCCAGGCGAGGTTGCGGACCCGAGCATCGACGAGGTCGAGCTGCGCACGGTCGACGGAGATCGCGCCAGCCAAAGCGGCTCCGGCTGCCGAACCGAGATCCGACCATAGCGCATCGAGCAGCGGTTTCGCTGCGTCGACTATGCGCAGGACCAGCGCGGCGTGCTCGCCCGCGAGCCGACGCTCGGCGAGGCGCCCGGCGATCAGGCGAGGTTCGGCTCCGAGGCCACGGAGCGTCCGCATCCACGCGACAAGAGCAAGGAGCGGCGCAGACGCCGAACGCTCGCCGCGCCAGTCAGTACCGAATGCCGAGCGCCCAAAGGCGTCGCCCTCCCGTACGCGGCTCGCTGCGGCCTGCCCCTTCATCAGGGCGTCGAGCAACTCGATAATTTCGGCCGTTGGCATGTCGCTGATACGCGCGATCGAACGCACCAGTGCCTTAGCCTTGCGGTACTCGCCACTCAGCGACTTAAGGAGGCCAGTATTGGTCGCGAGCGCCTGCCGGGCGGACGCGACGTCCGTCGTCCAGGCGACGTCGAGAAGGCGGTCGCCGACGGCGAGGCGAGACCGCTCCAGGACCTCGACACTTTCCGCGAGGTCTCCCGCCTGCTCGACACCTTGGTCCCAGACCGTGGCGGCGAAGGCTTCCGGGCTGGCATCCGGCGCAGCCGCGACGCGCTCACCCGTCGTCACCAGCCGGGAGATTGAGGACAGGGTGTCGATGGGGCCAGGAATGCCCAGCTCGGCGGAGAGCCTGTCCGTCTCGGCACGCAGTCGCGGCAGGAGGTCTCCCAGCTCGCGTGCTCGGGCGAAAGCTTCCGTCGGAAAGTCGCCGGGCAACCAGGCAAGCTGCGCTTCCAGTCCTTCGATGGACGTGTCCAGTGCGGTCGAATGGACCGACGCGGCGAGATCGTCCGTCTTTCGCGCGAGGTCTGCGCCAGCAGCGACGAGGCCCGATATCCCGTCCCTCCGGTCATTCCAGACCGGATCGGACAGCGCGTGGGCCGAGAGGCCCGGTGCAGCCGCGATGGTCTCGGCACGCTCAAGCAACGCCACCACGTCGCCGAAGCGCGTCGGTGTTTGATCGGCCTCGAGGGTCGCCGAGAGTCCGGCAAGATCCGACCGCAACCCGGCCACCGTAGAGCGCAGCGCCTCGATCCGGGGGACCAGACGCTCCAGCGTCGTCGGCAACACCATGTCGAGGCCCACGCCATGCCAGGGATGGCTGATCGGCAGACCGATCTCGTCGACGCGCTGGATCAATTCGACGAGCAATCGGCGCCGATCATCGAGTTCGTCGGGAGACCAGCGGGTCGCTCCGTCAAGCGGAAGGTCGACTGGACGCTGACCTTCGCGTCGCAGCTTCGTTATATTGCCGAACACCTGATAAGGCGTCAGCCTAGACGGAAGATGCGCCACGTGCATGCGCTCGGCATGGCCATTCAGGACATCTCGTGCCTCCTTGAGCCGTCCCGTCAGGTTGGAAGGGAACTCGCCACGCGGCGAACCGAGTTCCCAGGTGCGCCGCAGTTCTTCCAACAGGTTTCGCTTGTTAGCCTTGTTGCTGTGAAGCTCCAGACACACGTCGCCGACACCCGCGTTGTCGAGACGTCGCTTGACGACATCGAGCGCGGCCATCTTCTCCGCGACGAACAGCACGGTCTTGCCGTCGGCGACCGCTGAGGCGATGACGTTCGCGATGGTTTGTGACTTGCCCGTACCGGGTGGCCCTTGGATGATCAGGTCGCGACCCCGCCGGACATCGTGGACGGCGAGCGTCTGCGACCCGTCGCTGTCGACGATGTGGAGCATGTCGGCGGGGGCGATGTGACGATCGATCCGCTCGTCGTCTGACAATAGCGGGTCGCCCCCGTCGAACCCGTCCGACAGGAGGGAGCGGATCATCGCCTGGTCAGTGATGCGGCCGCCTTCCGGCCAGTTCTCGGGATCAAGGTCCCTGTACATTAGGAATTTTGAAAACGAGAAGAAGCCGAGCACGATGTCGTCGGGGGCGACCGCCCAGTCGGCCTTCGTAGAGACAGCGGCGGCGACCTCCGCGAAGTAGGCGCCCGGGTCGAAGTCGTCGCCGCCTTCGAAGGAGGGAAGTCGAAGGGCGTGGACCCGGTCGAGATAGGCTTCGAGAGAGAGGTTCGAGGTCTGGTCCTCCGGCCGCACACGCAGACGGAACCGTTCGCCGGCCGTGCCGCGCTCAAGTCGGACAGGCACGAGGACGAGAGGCGCATGCCGGATGTTGTCTTTATTGTTGGGATCGATCCACCGGAGCATTCCAAGCGCCAGGAACAGTACGTTGACGCCCTGCTCCTCCTCCAACGTCCTCGCGTCGTGGTAGAGATCGAGCAGGCGCTTCTGGAGACCCTTGGGAGTCATCCGCGTCTGGAGCTTGGTGTCAACGTGGCGCTTGGCGCGGCCTTGCCCGTCCATTTCCTCCTCGGCCTCCTCGGGCTGGGCGAGCTCTACCGCGGACAGGTCTTCGTCCTCCTCCACGGCCGCATCTGCGCCTGCCCGGTCGGGACGGCCGGCCGCGAAGGTGAAGGCCTTCGCATCTTTGGCGAGCAGCCTGTAGACCTCCGTGGAGCGCTCGTCGACGATGTCGATGGTCCGGGCAGCCTTCGAGAAGCGCGGGACGTTGAGGAGGCGGTTCCTGGCCGAGAGATCGAGGAGCTCGATTCGCGCGCGCTCGAGCTTGGTCTCGAGGGGCAGGTTGCTCTGGTAAATCGAGGCAGTCTCGGCTTCGGACATCGTATCACCCTGTTCGGAAGAGTTTCCGAATAGAACGCAAGCGTTGGAAGACCGCAACCGATGGGCGAAGTAATTTCAAGCATTTGGCCGGCGAGTCTATATCGTAACGGGAGCGTCGTATCATCAGGATCATGGAGCCGCCATCCGCCTTCGGCGAGGTAAAGTCGGGGTTCTCATTCTGACTTACAAATGGCGGTTAACATCACTTGCGCAGTAGCGGCGAGGTCTCCTCGACGATCGAGCACGCTCTGCGTGTCAGGTCACCCTGGAAAACCGCCCCTCTCACAACGAGCATCTCTCCAACGCAGCCTCGTTCACCACCGGCGAGATTGTCACCGTTGATGGCGGCCTGACGCTGCGCTAGCGCTGCCCCCCGCCGACCAGTCGGGCCGGAAGCCACCTCCCGCTTCCGGTCCGACGCCCGCGAAAGGTCTCAAACACCGAAATCAATCGAGTATTCGCCATGTCTCAACGAGGCTACGGGGGACCGCTGCGCGATGTTCAAGGCCCGGGCGTCATCGCCGATATCGGTCGCTACGCCGCGCCGGAGGACGATTCGGCCCTCGTCGTCATCGATGGCTTCTTCTGGGACAGCCTGCGGCCGACCATCGAAGCGAGCCTGACGGCAGCCGGGCTATGTCTTCCTTCTGCTTCCCGATTATTGCGAGCTTCTGCGC
>NZ_JAPKNH010000022.1 GCF_026344005.1 Kaistia terrae | reverse complement strand
GCTTCCCTCAGCGCAGTCACCTAAGCAGCCATTCCGGACTGTCCTCTCCGAACACGCGGACCGCCCAAACCAGCGCTGCCGACTGGACATGTTGATCCGAACCACGCATCGTCCCCGCCTCTTTAGCGACTGTCGACGCTTGAACGAAATTTTCCGCTCTCCGCCCAAAGATTGTCGATGAAGATCGCGCACTGCTAACCGCCGTCCGCTTGGCCGTGTCGACTAGCGTCGTCCGCTTGAGCAATCGTCAGAGTCGCTGGACCCGCCAGGCCCGCAAGCATTCACGGGATCGTTCATGGTCTTGATTGCCGCGGAGTCGGGATTGCTTGTGCAGCCAGCTATCGTGGCCATACAGGCGCTGAATGTCAGCAGTACGAAGAGTTTTTGCATTGGTGCTGTCCCTTTCATTGTTCCGTGAATCTGGTGTTACTGAGTCTCAGGCTTCCCTCTGGTCCTCGATCGCCTTGCCCAGTCGCTCCAGTTCGAGCGAGTAGCAAAAGAGCGAAAAGAGGATAGCGAGAACGGCGATCGCCTTGGCCACGGATTGGCCAAGAGGCGGTAGAAACTCCAAGTCGGGAACGTGACGGAAGAAGATCGTCGAAAACAACGCCCCGCCGAAAAAGAAACTCACGCGTCCGGCAAAAAGTACGACGTGGCCGAAAAAGACGCTGTGCATGGGAGCTATCACGGGGAGCCATCGCAGTCGTAGCCAATACGAGCTCTGCAGCATCGTAACGCCGAAGAGAATGGCCAACTGGGCTCCTCGATCAATCTGCTGAGGCTCACCCAAGCTGGAAAAGAGCCTGTGAAAGCTTGGAAAAATCACACAAAACAACATCAGAGCGGAAGCGGTCTGCACGGACAAAGCCAGCCCGTAGAGGATCGATTTCGTAACGTTGGGCAATTGGTCTCTCGTGATGGCGACTAGCAACTCGCTGCTGTAGCCGGTGAACGCGCGGGTGGTTCGTGTTCGCTTTTCGCCAAAGTCGTCCAACGGTCAGAGCGAGTATCACGACCAACGCACGGTCAACGATATCGTCGTCTTTGGATCAGACTCGGCGCGCCTCAATTGTCGATCATCAACTCGAGCAATCCGTCCGCGCCCATCGTCGCTTTCAGGGAAGGGAGCCTGCTCGAGTGCAGATCAGAATTTATACGCGAGGCGCGCCGTGATCTGGTTCGTATCCAGATCCTGAGAGATGTTGATATCGCCTGGGATGTTAGGCGTGCTGCTTTCATACCGTGTGTAGCGATATTCAACGCCGGTGATCCAATGCGATGAAAGCGCGTATTCCGCGCCCACGCCCACGGTTCCGCCCCATCGAGCCGAGTCGCCCGCATCCACCGAGATGCCTGTTAGGGGCACCTTGACCTCCGACGATGCGAAGGCGAGGCCGCCCGTCACGTAAAACAGGCCGCGATCCATTGCATAACCCAGGCGTCCGCGTGCGGAGCCTACCCAGTTGGTGCGTGCCGTCACAAAGTCTCCGGTGAAGGCTGTAAAGCGCTCCTCGCCAGTAGTCAGGAACGACGCGTCGACTTCCGCACCGAGGACGACCTTGTCGAACTGCCAATTGTAGCCAACAAACAGGCCGCCCAGGACGCCGTCCCTGTTCGTGGAGGATAAGGAAGAGCCGCCGCCTGGCGCCGTGACCGCGTAGGACGTGCTCGTCTGCCCCCATCCCAAATCGCCACCGATATACAGCCCCGACCAGGTCAGTGTTGGCTCGGGGGCCATCTCCTCGACCGGTGCCGGGGCCGTCGTCAGGTCCGCGGCCTGTGCTGCCCCTGCAGCGAAGAGAAGTGTTGGCACGAAGGCGAGGCTATAGATAATGGCATTCGTCATTGTGATGGGCCTTTGCTGGGCTCGTTCTTCCAACGTGTGCCAGCAGCGAAACCAAGACATGCCGCGAGCGCGCAAAACCCGCTGGCGTCAGCGGCGATCGTTCCAGAGCTATCAGGCTCGCTGACGCTTTTCGCGTAGCATCCTGTAGGCTCTATGCCGTGAGCATCGGGGTTCGGACAAAGCTGCGGCAAACGCGGGTTCATCAGAGCTCAATTCCTGGCCAATCTTACCGCGCAGACATCATCGAGAGTTGTAACGAGCCTGAGTGTTGCGCGAACTTGCCGATCTCGCATGCCTTGAACGGCGCGGAACGACGTAGGTTACACCCACACCAAAGACACCGGACGGCAAAGCGCCTAAAGCTTGGTCATGGCACCATGAAGCCATAGGGCAGGGCGTGGGCAACTGTGAGCCGTGAGTCCAAGGCTCGATTGGCCGCCACTTACTCCCGCTCACGGATGTCGCACCCACAGGCTGTCCACCCTTTCCATCCCATCTGCCCAGGGGGAGCCATGCTCGGCGTGACCGCTAAGCCGGCGCCGATCGCTGCCCTCGCAAGGAACAATCCTTATGCAGCACAAGAACCCTCGGCTACGCAGGCGTTCCCTGGCGCTAGCCACCTTGGCCGGGTTGACCGCCCTAAGCGCGACGACCGCACAGGCCGACGATGCCGCCGCGATCCTCAAGGCAATGTCGACTTATGTCGGATCTCAGCAGAACATCGCTTTCACCTTCGATACTGACATCGAGGTGATAACGCCCGATCTCCAGAAGATCCAATTCGCGAGTTCCGGGGATGTCGCACTCAGCCGGCCCGACAAGTTAAGGGCGTCTCGGATGGGTGGTTATGCCGATGTCGCGCTTTATGCGGACGGCACCACGGTAACCGTACTGGGCAAGAATCTGGACGCCTACGCGCAGGCCCCGCTCAGTGGATCGACAGATCAGCAGATCGATCGACTGCGAGCTGAAGTCGGTATCGAGCTTCCAGCAGCTGACCTTCTTCGGGTCGACTCCTTCTCCGCCCTGGTGCAGGGCGTCACGGACGCCAAGAACATCGGCCGTGGCGTGGTCGAGGGGGTGGATTGCCATCATCTGGCCTTCCGCACGGACGAGACGGACTGGCAGATCTGGATCCAGGTCGGCGATCAACCGATCCCCCGCAAGTACGTGATCACCAGCAAGGCTGTGACCGGCGCGCCGCAATACACCCTGGTCGTCAAGGACTGGAAGACGAGCCCAAAGCTTGAGGCTTCCACCTTTGCGTTCACACCGCCGAACGGCGCGAAGAAGGTGGAAATCTCCGATCTGCAGAACATCGACGAAGTCCCATCCAGCGCTCCTTTGAAGTAGGCAATGATGACCCGGAAAACGACCTCTACTTTCAGGCTGGCCATCGCCGTTGTCGTGGGTGCCGCCGCACTTTTCATCAGCGATCAAGCGCCAATAGGTGTCGATGGTATCGGCACTTCAACGGCAGAGGCCATCATCGGCCGCCCCCTGACCCCTATGAGCTACGCCGGCGTGGCGCGACGCACGACTGCGCGGGCCGTGGTTCCTGGCGCCGTTGTCGTCGCGCCCGTGGTTGTGGTGGCGCCACGCCCGGGCTGCTGGCAGGTCGTGAACGCCTATGGCCAGTTGATCTGGCGTTGTCCCTAGCGGCGCCTGAAATGCAGTCCGACCGTTGCAGTGGCTGCTGAAATCAGCCTGAGCCTTCGGGATCATCAACACAGGCAGGAGTGGGAGACTCAATTGTCACGACATCTGAGACTAAAATTAATCGTCACCCTATCGCTGGTCGGCGCGACAGCCGCCCTGGCTCAAGAAGCGCCCAGCGCCATTACGGCGCCCGCTATTAAGAGCATCGGCGTGACGCAGCAGGCGCCCAAGGCCAAGATGGAGCCTTCGCTTATCGTGCTCAACGCTGCTGGCGCCACGATGAAGGACGGAAAGCTGACACTGACCGGCGTCGCTCCGAACTCGATCATGTTTGCCGATCGACCCGTTCGGGCGGCCGGGCATGTGCTCACCACGCATGTGCTCGAGGAATGGGCGGCTGAAGACAGCTTCGCCAAGGATCCGCCCAACGCGACCGTGTCCGTCTTTGCCAAGAACGGCGACGGCGTAAGCGACGCCGTGGTGGTGTTGAAATCGCCGAAGGCGGAGGGGTCGAACATCACATTCGACGTCGAGGTGCTTGAGGGCGATCTGAAGGGCGGCGACGGTTCGGCGGCAGTGTTCATCGACATCATCGGCATGCCGTTCACGCCATTGTCCTATGCCGGTGTTGCCCGCAGATCCGCCTATCGTGGCGCCTGGTATGGAGCTGCGGCCGGAGCGGCCGTTGCTGGCGCTGCGATCGGTGCCGCAGCGGCCTCGCCATACTATCATCCATACGCCTATGCGCCCCCGCCACCCTATCCGTACTATCCGCCCTATGCGGGGCCTTACTACAGACCCTACTGACGAGACCGCAGCGTCGCTGCGGGGGGCTCTCTCTCTGATGGATAAGCAATTTGAGCGCCGACGGCCTTTTGGCCGCCGGCGCTCAAATTTTGAGTAGGCCTTCGCCTACTGCCAGCTTCGCACTTCGATGGAGGCAATTCCGGCCCAAGCGATTTTGGGCGGGAAGGTCGGCCACGGAAGGGAGCGTCCTGCAGGATCCTCTAAAGGAGGGCGCGCACGATTCGCAGGCGCGCCTCTCGTTCACTTCAGCGGCGGAAAGATGACCTTCCAATCGCGCTTCATGTCCACGACGGTCCAGCCGTTCGCCGTCGCTGCATCCAATGCCTTGTCCAGCGTTCCCACCTTGGAAGCGCGATCATAGGCCCACTCGCGCTCTGCGTCAGTGTGGTGAACCAAGCCCTGGAAGCTCGCTCCCTTGCGGGCCGCCGCATATTGCAGCATCTGCAAATCGCCATCCGAATTGCCGAAAGCAAAAATGGGCTGGCGACCGATGAAGCGATTGATACCGACGGGCTTGCCGGGTCCATCGTCAACGAACTCGATCTTGGGTTGCTTGATGAGAACCGGCTTTCCTTCTGTGCCAAGTTCGAATTTGACAACGCCGGACGATCCGACAACCTGCTGTGGCGGAATTCCATACGCTTTCTCGGCGTAGACGCGCATGAACTCGACGCCGCCGCCCGACACGATATAGGTCTGGAAACCATTGGATCGCAGGTAGGTAAGGAGTTCCAGCATGGGCTGGAATATCATCTCGCCATAGGGACGCTTGAAGCGGGGCTCGCGAGCCGTCGCAAACCAGTCGGCCACCGTCTTGTTGAATTGATCCGTACTCATTCCGGATGCGCTGACGGCGATGATTTCGGTGAGCCCCTTTTCGCCTGATTTCATCACCCCCGCCATATCGCCTTCGAGGACAGACTGGAAAGGCTGGGTTGTCTTCCATTCCGGATGGGAGGGAGCCAGCGCCTTGATCTGGTCCAGCGCAAACACGCCCTGATAATAGAACGGCTGCTCCGACCACAACGTGCCATCATTATCGAAGGTCGCGAGGCGCTCCTCAGGCTTGACGAAGTCGGTGCCGCCTTCTTTTTTCACCCTTGCCACGAAATCGATAATGCTGGACTTGACGGTACCGTCATTCCAGGAAGGCAGAGGATCCGTCTGAGCCGAAGCCGGATGGATGTTCCCGGCAAGCCCGAGGGCGATCGTAGCCGACAGAAGAACGCGGCGGCTTATAGTCTGTCTGAACCAATCCATGAAGATCTCCGTGCTTCGAGGAAACTTGCGAGATCGACGGCTACTTGCCGGGCAGATACTTGCCGATATTGATCAGCTGGACGCGGCGATTGATCGGGTTCTTCGGATTCTTCACGTCTTCCAACGCCTCCTCGCCGAGACCGACCGCCTCGACACGGGCGGGGTCGACGCTGAACGTGGTCGTGAGCGCCTCCACCACGGCGTCGGCTCGGGCCTGGCTCAGCGCCAGATTGTCTTTGCGGTTGCCGGTCGTGTCGGTGTTGCCGGTGATGACGAACTTGTATCCGCCCAGAATGGGGTGATGCAGCGCATCGGCGATCGAGCCGATCGTCGAATAGGATTCCGGCCGGATGATCGCCGAATTCAGCGCAAACTGGATCTGCACGTTGATCTGCGCGAGGTTATCCAGCAGTTGCAACGGCTTCCAGGTGATGGGCATGCCCGGATTGTCGATCATGTGCTGCTGCACGGCCTGGCGGATGAGCGCCGCCGAGAGACCGGGAGGGGCGGCCCGCGCCGCGCTCCCCATGGTCTGGACGATCTGGTCGCCGCTCAGCGCCGTCTGCGCGCCGGCATAGGTGAGTCCGCCGGCAAGCATGCCGGCGACAGCGAGCGAAAGAAGCGATGTATTCCGGATCGATCTCGACATGACGCTCAATTCCAGCCAGCGTTGGTAATGGCGGTGGTGCAGCGCTTGCTGACAACCTTCTTGGCTGCGTTCAGGCAGTTGAGGTAATGCGCGTTGCCAGGCGCCGTGCCCTGGCAGAACTGCGTCGCGTCACCCTGGCACGCCTTGGTCACCGCCGCCTGCGCCGCAAGGCGCGCGTTCAGCGACGCCACCACGGTCTTGTAGTCGGCGATGCATTGCGGACTGATCTGCGCGGCCCGCTCCATCAGGCAGTCCTTGAGCGCCCCGCCGCCGAGATTGACCTTGGGACAGTATTTTTCGATGTCCTTGCCGCAGCTCTTGGCGAGCAAGGCGCCAGCTTCCGAATAGCTGATCGTCTGCGCCGTGGATGGTGCAAGGAAGGCCATCGTGAGAATGGCTGCAAGACTGATTTTAGTAGATCGCATGGCACGCGCTTTCCTGACTATTGCCCGTCGAGGGCGGGACGCGTCGACGGCGCGTCAGTCTCTATGAAAAAGGGGGTCTCATGACTTCGGCGGAAGCGTTGGTGCTTCCGCCGAGTAGACGTCAAATCGTCAGTTCCCCGCAGAGGCAAGCCTGGCGGTCACTGCCCTGCCTTGGACGCTTCAATTGCCTTTTCGATCGTCGCCTTCAGATCACCAATGCTGAAGCTCGCGCCGGACTGCATCGGAGGGAACGCCACGAAGGAGGGGGCATATTCGGCGATGACCTGCGCGGGAATCTGGAACCGCCACATTTCGTGCTTAAACGAATCCCAGTAGCCGACGGAGCCTTCCGCGAAGCCGTTGTTCGGCCAGTTCATCCGTTCAAACGGATCGTGACGGAGATTCGTCAAGATCGGCATGTTGGGCGTGTTGACCGAGCCGATCCAACCCTGCGGCTGATCGATGAACTGGTACTTGTAGTTGTCATACCGCAGGGCGCCGAGCTTTGTCTGGGCGAAATACCAGACTTCACGGCGCTTCGAAGGACCTTCGCCCCTGAGCATGGCGGTCTGATCATAACCGTCCAGGTGCACCTTGTAGGACTTCTCACCGAGGGGCTGACCCTTGAGAAGCTGTTCCTTGATATCGGGATTGCCAGCGGCCGCCACGAGGGTAGGGAACCAGTCCAGACCTGAGATGATTCCGTTGGAAACGGAACCAGGCTTGATCTTGCCAGGCCAGCGAATGATCGCAGGGGCGCGGAACGATCCTTCGGTTACCATGCCCTTGGCGCCGGCAAACGGCGTCGTGCCGCCATCTGGCCATGTGTAAACCTCAGCACCATTGTCCGTCGTGAAGAGGACGATGGTGTTGTCTTCCTGGCCGCTGTTCTTCACCCAGTCCAGCACGACGCCGACATTGTCGTCGAGTTGCTTGAGCGCCGCTTCTTCGAGGCCGAAATCGGTCTCGGGATTCCGCATCGCCTGATATTTCGGCGACAGGTAGGTGTTCACATGGGCTCGGGTCGGGTTCATCCAGACGAAGAAGGGCTTCTTGTCCGTCTTCGCCTTTTCCATGAACGCGACTGTCGAGGCGCTGATCACCTCGTCGAACGTCGTCATATCGTATTTGATTCCAGGCATCGGTCCGGGTGGGAGCGGGCCCTCATCGACAATACGTTGCTTGCCAATCTTCCCCCAGCGTGGCTGTTCGGTGGGATCATCGACGTTGGTCGCCCAACTGTGGATCAGATTGCGGGGGCCGATAGTCGCTTTCCATTCTGGCGGATAGGTGTTCCAGAAGGGATCTTCCATCGCGTTCAAATGGTACAGATAGCCAAAATACTCATCGAAACCGTGGGCGGTCGGCAAAAACTGATTGCGGTCACCAAGGTGGTTTTTGCCAAACTGACCCGTTGTGTAACCCAGCGATTTCAAAGCTGTTGCAATCGTCGGCGCCGCCTCAGGCATACCCAGCGCGGAGCCTGCTTGGCCGACCGTTGTCAATCCGGTTCGGATCGGCAGTTCGCCAGTGATGAAGTTGGCGCGGCCTGCGGTACAGCTCGCCTCGGTATAATAGTCGGTGAAGCGCATCCCCTCGGTAGCGAGCCGGTCCAGGTTTGGTGTCGCGTTGAGCATCATCCCCTGGTTGTAGGCGCCGAGATTGGACCAGCCGACATCGTCACCCATGATGACGAGGATATTGGGTTGCGGGGCGGACTGGGCCTGCGCGGCGCTCAGTGTCGCCAGGGAGACCAGCGCCGAAGCGCAGAGCATGACCGAACGGGAGATCGCCCGCATGCATATCCGACTTGCTTTTCCGACATCGCCCGCTATTGCGCTCTTGCTGGCCGATATCGCTTTGATGCTTTGCTTCATGAGAGACCTTCCCTGACGATTATACCGCAACCGCAACGTTCAAGCGGTAGCTAGGAGTAAATCCAGGTTAAGGGGTACCAGCCGCGCAAAGCGGGCGCGTGTATCATCCTGTAGCCTCTATGGCTTAGGACCTACGGCGAGCCTGCCTAGGGCTTGGACAGATCTGTTGGGGAATTGATGGCTGGGGAAACAGCCGTATCCTTTTCCAGGACCGGGAAACCCGCCTTTCGTGCCCCGGCAATAAGCCTTGTTCTGTCGACCGACGTGAACCCCCTCTTGGAAAGTTCGGCATCCATATCGTCGAAGAACCGTGGCCGCATCCGGAGGAACGCTTCTCTCTCAACCTTGGCTTCATCCGGCATTGCCGCCTCGGCGTAGATGACTGCCGCCACGACATGGTAGAGCGGAAATTCGGGCAGATTGGCCTGCTGTATCAAGGTGACAGCCTGGGGGATGTCGCCCTTCATATAGGCCGCCAAGGCAAGAACGCCGTTGTAGAAGCCGGCATATCCGGGGTTGCGATCCAGAGCCTGCTTCATCAGGGCGACGCCCCGGTCCCAGTGACCGCTCATCGCAAGTCGACTACCAAATTCACCCAGGAGTTCGGTGTAGTTCGGATTGAGTTCCAGGGCGCGATCGCCGATCCGCATCGCTTCAGTAGGCTGCAGGTCAAAGTATAGGGCAGTCATGAGGGCCTGGGATGCGCGAACGTTGGCGGGATCGATATAGACAGCCTTTCGCGCGGTATTGAGCGCTCGTTGGATGGCAGGCTCTTCGTTCGGCTGCGGATTGAACCCGAACCTGTCCTCATCGAGGTAGACGTAGGCCAGCATGGCCCATGCCGTGGCGTAGTCGGGATAGCGTGCAATGGCCTCCTCAAGGCAGTTTCGAACCTCGCCATGAGATGTTGGGTTTAACTGCAGTCGATACGCATAGAACCGCAGCGTGCAGCCGTACGCCTCGATATCATCGGGCGGTGCCTGCTGTTGCCTGCCGGCACGTTGCTCGTCGGCGCGGAAAATGATGCCATATGGCTGTGCCAAGGTTGTGGCGACGTTCCGGGCCACGTCTTGCTCGACTTCGACCATATCCCGAGAATGCAGGTCTTCATCATAGGCATGGGACCAAAGGACCGCGCCCGTATTGAGGTCCACCAGCCGACTCGTGACACGAAGCTTTTGCCCGGACGTTCTGACAGCCCCCTCAACCGAAAAGCGAACGCCGAGCTGCGTCCGGAGGCTATTTCCATCGGTCTCGGCAGAGATCTTGCTTGAAGTCTCTCTTCCGTAGACCGTCAGCTCTCGAAACCGGGCTAGTTGGCCTATGATCTCCTCAGTGAGGCCTGCAGCGTAGAGCTTGGTCGTGGCATCGTCATCGAGAGCCGAAAACGGCAGAACAACGATCACAGGGCTTTCCGGGCCGGCATTGGTGGCCTTTTCCGGTGGGTGGTTCCGTCCTCCCTGGAACCAATAGATGAGCCCGGCCAAGAAAATTGTCGCTAGGAACAGGACGAGGGCGCCCGCGGCACGCCATGGCCGCCCTTTGGGAGGCTCTATCGGATCTTTCGCCGCCTCCGGCGTTTCCAAAGAAGCGACCGGGACGTCGCGGCGGGCGAAAGTTGGCGTATATCCACCCTTTGGAATCGATATGACGATCGGGTCGCTGGTGCCCGCGGTCAAATAGTAGCGCTCAAGCGCCGCCCTGAGGCGGCTGGCCTCGATCCGAACCACGGGATCGTTCTGGGCATCGAAGCTGGGCCCGCGGCCGAAAACCTCAAGCGCGATGGAAAATGCCTTGAGCCGTTCCGCCCGACCCGCAACAGTCTCATTGACGACGTAGCTCAGAAAATGACTGACGCGGTCCGTGACGTGAAAATCAGGACTCGCCAAGATCCGGCTCAGCTGCGCCTCAACCTCAGCTGGTTTGGCGGAAATGCCGTCCGGAAGCTGCACTTTTGTCCGAGTACTCTGCGGCACACATCATCCCCGGCATCCGTGGACATCATCAAACAAGCGCAGGCCTAGTCCGCTTCGGGCGAAGGTCCATATGTATGTTACACATTCCGTAGAGGTCCCGGCCAACTTTTTCAAGGGGCGGCAGTCTATTTACGATCAAGTGGATAGGGGGCAAGTTAACTTGGATTCTCTTATCAGCTTCGTTGCCGAACGTAGGATACATTCACCCCAGCGACAGCGTAGCGGCCGCCCCATAAGTTCGACGAACACACGCTGATTCGCTCCCATGCAGGACATTCAGCAAGGGGACGAGACGATGCAGAATGCCACCGCAAAAGCTGCGGATCGCGAAGAGACCGGCATGGTCCACATTCCCGGCGGCACGTTCCGCATGGGTTCGGACGACCACTATCCGGAGGAGAAGCCGCCCCACCGCGTCACGGTGGACGGGTTCTTCATCGATCCGACGCCGGTGACCAACGCGCAGTTTCGCGCCTTCGTCGAGGCGACCGGCCATGTCACCTTTGCGGAAATTGCCCCGGATCCGAAGGACTATCCCGGCGCCCTGCCGCATATGCTGAAGGCAGGCTCGCTGGTGTTCACGCCGCCCAGCCATCCCGTCGACACGCGCGACTGGTCGCAATGGTGGGCGTTCCGCTTCCGCGCCAACTGGCGCCGGCCCGCCGGACCCGGCAGCTCGATCAAGGGCCTGGACGACCATCCCGTCGTGCATGTCGCCTATTCCGACGCCGAAGCCTATGCGCGCTGGGCCTGCAAGGGACTGCCGACCGAGGCGGAATGGGAATTCGCCGCGCGCGGCGGGCTGGACGGCGCCGAATATGCCTGGGGCGACGAGTTCAATCCGGGCGGGCGCGAGATGGCCAATACCTGGCAGGGCCAGTTCCCTTCCGAAAACCTGATGACCGACGGCTATCTGCGCACCTCGCCCGTCGGCGCCTACCCGCCCAATGGCTACGGCCTCTACGACATGATCGGCAATGTCTGGGAGTGGACGAGCGACTGGTGGTCGACGCGCCACCCCGCCGATGTGCCGAAGGCCTGCTGCGTGCCGGAAAACCCGCGCGGCGGTCCGGTCGACGCTAGCTACGACCCGCGCATACCGGCGATCCGCATTCCCCGCAAGGTGCTGAAGGGCGGATCGCATCTTTGCGCGCCGAACTATTGCCGCCGCTATCGCCCGGCGGCCCGTCATGCCGAGGCGATCGACACCTCGACCAGCCATGTCGGCTTCCGCTGCGTCCGGCGTCCGACAACCTGAGAAAACGATTCATTGGACTCCAACTTTGGAGGCCGAGATCTGCGCATGCTACCTTCCGAGGGAAAATGAGAGCCTTCTGCCTGCATGTCCCGCTTTTGCTTGCCGCCATGGCAGCTCCAGCGGTCGCCGCCGATCTGGCGCCGCAGCCGGTCGAAACCGTCGCCCCCGCCGAGGCTTGGCGCTTCCAGGCCACCCTCTATGGCTGGGCTGCAGGCGTCAGCGGCGACGTCGGAGTTCTGGGGCTGCCGCCCAAGAGCATCGACATCACGCCATGGGACGCCATCGAGGACCTCCACGGCGCGGTGATGGGATCCTTCCTGGCCGAGTATGGCAACTGGATGATCCTGACCGACCTGATGTGGGTCAAGGTCGGCAGCGACGGGCCGGTCGGCAGCAATCGCGGCCAGATCGACTTCGTGCAGAAGCAGTTGACGGCCTCGGGGCTGGTTGGCTACCGGCTGCCCGTCAACATCCCCAATCTCCAGCTGAGCGCGACGGCAGGCTTCCGCTATCAGCACCTGAACGTGTCCCTGGACTTCGACGCGGCCGATCCGCAGTTCTCTTTCGATGCAGACCGGACCAAGCAATGGATCGACCCGACCGTCGGCCTGAGCCTGCACTATGATTTCAACGACCGCTGGTTCATCAACGCGCTCGGCGACATCGGCGGCTTCGAGGTCGGTTCCAACCTCACCGCGCAGGGTTTCGCCGCCGTTGGCTACAACTGGACCAAGACGATCTCGACCGCACTCGGTTACCGTGTAATTTACACGGACTACGAGAAGGACGGCTTCGTCTACGACACCACGCAGCAGGGCGTCTTCACGAGCCTTGGTGTGCATTTCTAGACAGATCTGATCCGCCAAACCGATTTCAGGAAGGGTT
>NZ_JAPKNH010000021.1 GCF_026344005.1 Kaistia terrae | reverse complement strand
AGGTGATTGGCGCAATAACCCGCTCCAGCGATGCCGTCATCGATCTTGAGCTCCGGAACGGGAGCAACTGGGTGCTTCCCGCCGCCGGAGTGGCGGTGAACTCGCAGGTCGATCAGCTGGTAAACAGCAACAGCACAATCGCGTTCGCGCAGCCGGTTGGCTCGTCGCCGGTCTTTCAGAGTCTCACCGTTGGAAACTATCGAGGCGTCAACGGTACGCTCGTCATGAACGCTGCCTTCGTCGGCGCAGGTGCAGGCGACCGGCTCATCATCGACGGCGGAACGGCCACGGGTCAGACCGGCATCATCGTGCAAGCCCTTGGCAATGTGGCGCCGACTTCGGGCGATGGCATCGGCCTGATCCATGCCATCCATGGCGGCCAGACCGATCCCGGCGCCTTCGCGTTGGGTCGTCGCGTTGCTGGCGGCGCCTATGAGTATGGTCTCTATCGCGGCGGCACGTCGGGGGCCGACGACTGGTTTCTGCGATCGACGCAGGCGGGCGGCACCGGACCCGATGCATTGCCCAACTTGCGGTCGGAAGTCGCCGTCGACACCGCACTCCCCGCCATCGCTTCGCAGTACGGCATGGCGATCCTCGGCACCCATGCCGAACGCGCGGCCGCACGAGCCACCCAGCCTGGCGGGCACGCAAGTGCCGCCTGGGCTCGCCTGTTCGGCGAGACGGGCAGCCAAGGCTCCAGCGGAGGCAATGCGGCGACCCAGCTGAACCGCTTCCTGAGCAACGGCCCGAGTTACGATATCGACCTTGCCGGCTTTCAGGCAGGCTACGATCTTCTGATCTCCAACCCTGGCGAAGCGGAGCAGAACGCCATCGGCTTCTATGTCGGCAGTGGTCAGGCGCGCGGCAATGTCGATGCGGTCTATGGCGGCCCGGCTGGCAACGTGTCGATGGACGCCTACTCCCTCGGCGCTTATTGGACGCATTCGCAGGCGAGCGGCCTCTACATCGATACGGTGCTTCAGGGCACCTTCTTCACGGAAGCAAGCGCGAGTTCGGTTCTTGGTGAGGAGCTGAAGTCGGACGGTTTCGGCGTGAACGCTTCGCTGGAGGCGGGCTACCGGTTCGACCTTGGCGGCGGCTGGGCGATCGAGCCGCAGGCCCAGCTTGTTTATCAGCGTCTGTCCTTCGAGGATGGCGCTGACAGTTTTGGCTCGATCCACTACGACGCGGCCAACGATGTCCTCGGTGGAATCGGCGCGCGTGTCAGCCGTGCGTGGCTGCTGGAGAGCGGCGCCAAGCTGACCGGCTCCGCGCGGGCCAGCCTATGGAACGCCTTCGGAGATGGCACGGAGATCGCATTCGCCGACCTGTCCGGCGCCAACACGGCGTCCTTCTATTCAGGTCTGGGCGGCACGTCGGTCCAGCTCAACCTCGACGCCTCTATGGCGATTTCCGACGCCGTCAGCCTGTTCGTATCCGGTGACTATGATGTGCGGGTGGATGGCGAGCAGGGACATGCTGTCGGAGGACGCATCGGCTTCAACGTGAGCTGGTAAGAGGCATCAAGGCGACTAGCTTCAGCGGCCAGCGGAGCCGGTCACGTCAGCCGCCTGGCGATAGACCACGTTCCTGCGTAAGACGCTCCTGCAAGCGGACCCACAAAGTTTCGTTCTGGGTCCAAGCTGTGTAAAACGCGGTGGCTCGGCTAGACCCCTGAAGGACGTCGGGAGGTGACGATGGGCTGCTTTCTCATGTTTTCACGCGTCCGCGGTAAGGCCGGAAGGCATCGGCCTTACCGCGGTTCCACCAAGAGATGAAGCCGCCTTGGATCTGACCGCTGGGGCCTGGGATCGCTCGATGGCATCCTGGCATCCGCACCGAAATACCGCACTCGGCTCTCGTCCGCGAAGTTGTTCCTCGATTTCGTATCCAAGCGCCGCCGGGCTGAGTCACTGCGCGGCCCCTTCTCGTGCGTCTATCTTCTCTGGGGCATCCTCCGGCGTGCCGATTGCGGAATGGGTGGCGGCGAGGTTCGGCAAGCACCGCATATCGTGCTGCGCCATGCTGCTCGCCCGCGCTTTCTCACAGCATCCGTACGCCAATAATGGCAAGAGCGGTGAACTGCCATGAGTGGGATCGCGCGGTGAGGGCCGCATCGATCGTCGGCATTGGGGCCGTAAGCGGCCAGACCGCTTTTGAAGAGCAAGGGCAAAAACCGGACCCGCGTATGATTTGGTCGAACTGCTCTGTGAACAGCCAGAACGGGACCAAGGCTGAAGAAGCCTGGCGCGACCGCAGCAACACCATAGCCGACAAGACGGGCCATGGGCTCCACGGCTTTTCGCATCGGAGAAACCGCGCGTCGCGACGATCAATGCGGCGGCCGCGCTGTTCAGTCCCGGCGCGTTGCCGGCGGTGATGGTGCCGTCCGGGCGGAAGGCCGACTTCAGCCTTGCAAGAGCCTCGATGGTGGTGTCCGGCCGCGGCGCTTCATCGATCGCAAAACTTTCCGTTCCCTTGCGACCCTTCACCGCGACAGCAACGATCTCGTCGGTGAACCAGCCCGCGTCGCTGGCGGCGGCAAAGTGTTGCTGCGACTGCGCGGCGAAGGCATCCTGCGCCTCGCGGCTAATCTCGAGCCTGGCGACGAGGTACTCCAGGTGTCAATCGGAAGGCTCACCCGAGAGGGCATCCTTCAGACCGTCAGTTAGCATGCTGTCCGAGATCTAGCCGGCCCCAAACTATAGTCCCCCCTCAGATAAAGCGCGCGATCCATATTCTGCATGCCGCCCGCGGTCGCGGCATTGCTGTCGCCCACGGCAATTTCGAGCGCCACGGAGAGGATTGCCTGGGCGCCCCTTTGCGGCGGTCGACCGATTGGTCCAGATGCCGAGCGCCTCCTTCATCGCCGCCTTGGCGAGGGGGGCAACACGCTCCCCTCGCTCTGTCAGGCAACGGCGCGCATCGTCGCGCGAGGCGGCGCGCCCGCCGGCGCGCTGGCCGCATCGAGGCGGGCGATCTGCCCTGCCGAAAGGGTCAACGCCGCCGCACCCAAATTACTCTCCAGCTGGGCAAGCGATCGTGGCCCGATGATCGGCGCCGCGCCGTGTGTCATGGCCCAGGCAATCGCGACTCGATCGGCACTGGAGCCGGTCTCTTCGGCTACCTGCAGCACGGCGTCGATGGTAGCCGTGCGTTGCGCGCTGTTCTCCGCCTGGAAGACGCGGCCACCCAATCCTTCGGCGCGCCCAGTCTCGCCCTTGCGATATTTGCCGGTCAACACGCCGCCGCCAAGTGGCGACCAAGTCACGACGCCGATCCCCAGCGCTTCGCAGGCGGGGAACAGGCTGGCTTCGGGCTCGCGGTGGACGAGGCTGTGTTCGAACTGCGCGGCGGCAATCGGCACTGCGCGCGTCAGTTCGGCCAGTGTTGCCCCATGCGCTAGCCGCCAGGCCGGGAAGTTGGAGAGGCCGGCATAGAGGATCTTGCCGGCGCGGGCGAGATCGTCGAGGCCGCGCACGATCTCTTCCATCGGCGTCAGGCCGTCTGGATGATGCACCCAGTAGAGGTCGATCCGATCGGTCTTGAGCCGCCGCATGCTCGCCTCGACCGAGGCGAGCATGGCCTTACGGCTGTTGCCCGTCACCAGCCGGTTGGCATCCGGCGAGGCGCCGTTGGTGAACTTGGTCGCGAGCACGAAATCCTCACGCCGCCCTTCCAACGCCTTGCCCAATATTTCTTCAGACTGGCCGAACTGATAGACGTCGGCTGAGTCGATGAAATTGCCGCCTGCAGCGGCGTAGACGTCTAGAATGGCTATGGCGCTCTCGGGATCGGCGCCATAGCCCCAGCCGGTGCCGAAATTGCCGGTGCCGAGCGCCAGTGTGGAGAGTTGAAGGCCAGTACGACCGAACGTCTTATAGTCCATCGAAGATATCCTTGTCAGGCGGTCAGGAAAAGTCAGGCGGCAGGGTCGAGATAGATCAGACGGGTATTTGGAACTGCTGGCGCAAGACCTTGTCGAACAGGCTGGCAGGCATGATACGTCGCAGCAGGCTGACCTGCCCCGCGACCTTGCCGACGGTGTATCGTTGGCGATGTTGCCTGCCCGTAGCCGCCCGCAGCACGGCGGCCGCCACATCCTCGGGCGTATCAGCCGTCAACTTTGCTTTCTCGTAAAAGGCATGCACCCAAGCGCGTCCTGCGTCGTATTCCGGCATCGTGGAATCTGGTGTCAGCGAGCTGTGGTCGAAACTGCCTTTGACTGTGCCCGGCTCAATCAGCGAGACGCGGACGTTGAAAGTGCGAATCTCGTGGTCGAGCGACTCGGAATAGCCTTCAAGCGCATATTTGCTTGCTGCGTAGTGCGCCGAGTAGGGCGCCGGCACGAAGCCTAGTGCTGAACTGATGTTAACAATGCGCCCTTCGCCCTGACGCCGCATCGAAGGCAGCACGGCATTGATCATCCGCAGGACACCGAACAAGTTGACATCGAACAGGCTCTGAACTTGAGCGACCGAGGATTCTTCGGCTCCCCCAAACATGCCCAGGCCGGCATTGTTGACGAGAACGTCTATACGCCCGGTGGTTTTGAGTACCGTCGAAACCAGCGAAGCCACGGAGGCTTCATCCGTCACGTCACAAGCCAGCATCGAGATATGGCTCTGGGTGTTGCAACTCGGCTTGCGGCTCGTGCCGAAGACCGTGAATCCGGCTTTTGCCAAGGCTTCGGCACTCGCTTGGCCGATGCCTGACGAGGCTCCCGTTACGATCGGTTTTTCTTGAAACAGGGTTCATCGTCGTCTCCAAGAATGGTTGAGCTTTCCCGGCGACCTGCGCCGATCAGGCGGCCAGGAATGCTTTGGCCTTCTTCAAGAAGGCTTCGTGATACTGGAAAATGCCGCCATGCCCGGCGTCGGGGTAAAGGACGAGTTCGGCGCCAGGGATACGTCGCGCCAGGTCGGCCGAGTTCTCGCTCGGCACCATGATGTCATGATCGCCGCCCGCCACGAGCACAGGCTTGCGGATGGTGTCCAGCGGCTGCGGCGCTTGGCGGCCCCAGGCCTTGATGGCTTTCAATTGGCGCAGCAAAGCGCTTAGCGATACCGCCCTGTCACGGTCCATCGTCCGTCCCTTCAACCGGGCCAGGAATTCGGTGGCCGCATATCTGCCTGCCGCGCTCGATGTGAAGAAGAGATAGAATTTGGGATCACGGAAAGTGATCAGGCCTTTGACGATGAGCGGCCATGACACAGGGCCGACGCGCTCGATCCCCATTCCACCCGCAGGACCGGTGCCGGCAAGGATGGCACGGCGGACGAGATCGGGCGCTTCGAGGAGGATCTGTTGCGCGACGAAGCCGCCGAAGGAGAAACCAATCAGGTCGACGGACGCCAGTCCCAGCGCGCGGATGGTAGCGATCGTGTCGACTGCCACTTCGGCGATGCTGAGCGGCACGACGCCACTCGACGTGCCAATATCACGAAAATCGAGCGCGTAAACCGGTCGGTCGACCGCCAATCCCTCGACGATGCGGGGATCGAAGTTGTCGAGGTTCGCACCCCAATGGTTGAGCAGCACCATCGGCACGCCGGTATCAGGCCCGAGGCGGCGATAGGCAAAGCGTATGCCGGCAGCCTCGATGTATTGGGTGGGTGCCGTCTTCCAGTTGGCGTTATTGGCGTACGTGGCCATGAGTTGAGTCCTTGGTTCGGGATTTCGCATCACTTCAGCGTGACGACGACCTTCCCCTTGGCGCGACCGGTGTCGATGTAGGCGAGCGCGTCGTTCAGCTTCTCGAACGGGAATGTGCGATCCACAACCGGGCGGATCGTGCCGTCTTCGATCAACGTCGTGATCTGGCCGAGTTGCTCGCCGTCGGCGCGCATGAAGAGGAAGGAATAGTCGACACCTGCGCGCTTCGCCTTGCGCCGGATACCGGCGCTCATGAGGCGCAGCACGAGCCGAAGCACCGCATTCAAACCCTGCGCGCGCGCGAAGGTGGGATCAGGCGGGCCGGAGATGGAGATCAGCTTGCCGCCGGGCTTGAGGACCTTCAACGATTTTTCCAGCGTGCTGGCGTCGAGACTATTGAGGACGACGTCGTAACCCGACAGCTCTTTCTCGAACCTGTGGCTGCGATAGTCGATGACGATATCCGCCCCCAGTTTTTTCACGAGGGCGGCGTTGGCGGCGCTGGCCGTCGTCGCGACGGTCGCGCCAAGATGCTTGGCGAGTTGGATGGCGATAGTACCGACACCGCCCGATCCGGCATGGACTAGCACCTTTTGCCCCGGCTTGATTTGGGCACGCTCGACCAGCACTTGCCAGGCGGTTAGCCCGACCAGCGGGATCGACGCGGCTTGCGCCATCGACAGATTGGCAGGCTTGAGCGCCAGGTCGTCTTCTTTGACGGCGATGCGCTCGGCGAAAGTGCCGATCTGGCCGTCACGGGGGCGGGCATAGACGGCGTCGCCCAACTTGAAGCGTCTCACCTTTGCACCGACCTTGACGACGTTGCCGGCCAGATCATGCCCGAGCACGAGCGGTGCCTTGTAGGGCAAGATCGGCTTGAACGCGCCGTCCCGGATCTTGGAGTCGAGGAGGTTGAGGCCAGAGGCCTCCACCTCGACCAGCACGTCGTCGGGGCCGAGCGCGGGTTCCGGCATGTCGCCGAGACGCAGCGCCTGTTTCTTGCCGTAGCGGTCGAGGATGAAGGCCTTCATGGCACTGGTGCTCCCAGATCAGGCTTAAGCTGCTTCAGTGGCGGCTGGATAATCAGTGTAGCCCTCGGCGCCGCCGCCATAGATCGTCGCCGGATTCATCTGGGCGAGCGGCGAACTACTTTTCAGCCTTTCGACCAGGTCGGGATTGGCGATGAAGTGGTGGCCGAAGGCGAACAGGTCGGCCTTCCCCTCGCCAAGACGAGATTTGGCTAGTTCCAGATCGTAACCGTTGTTGGCGATGTAGGTATTGCGGAAACGCTGCCGCAGCGCATCGAAATCGAAAGGCGTCGCATCGCGCGGCCCGCCGGTTGCGCCCTCGACGACATGAATATAGGCGATGCCGAGCCCATCGAGCGCGTCCACCACATGGTTGAACTGCGATTGCTCGTCAGTTGACTGGACGATGCCGTTGGCCGGCGACGCCGGCGAGAGACGGACGCCCGTGCGCTGCGCGCCGATCTCTCTCGCCACTGCGGCTGTCACTTCGATCAAAAGTCGGGCGCGGTTCTCGATCGAACCGCCATAGGCATCGGTGCGGACGTTGGCGGTTTCCCTCAGAAACTGGTCGAGCAAATAGCCATTCGCGCCATGCACCTCGACCCCGTCAAATCCGGCCTCGATCGCATTGGCGGCGGCCTTGCGGAAATCCTCGACGATACCCGGTATCTCGTCTAGTTCGAGTGCACGCGGCTCCGACACATCGGCAAAGCCATTGTTCACAAATGTCTTGGTTGCGGCGCGGATCGCCGATGGCGCGACCGGCGCTTCCCCACCATGAAGATCAACGTGGCTGACCCGGCCGACATGCCAGAGTTGGACGAAGATGCGACCGCCCTTGGCATGAACCGCGTCGGTCACCTTGCGCCAGCCCGCTACCTGTTCGGCTGTGTAGACGCCAGGCGTATTCTGATAGCCTTGGGCCTGCTGCGAGACCTGAGTGGCCTCGGTAATGATGAGTCCGGCGCTCGCGCGTTGGGCATAATAATCCGCCGCAAACTGGCTGGGCACGAGGCCCGCGCCGGCGCGGTTGCGCGTCAGCGGCGCCATGACGATGCGGTTCGCTAGCGTGAGGCCACCGAGGTCGTAGGGGCTGAACATGTCTGTATTGGTCATTCTATTGGTCTTCCGTAGTGAGGGCTGGATGCTTTGACTGTGCCTCAGGCGTCCGTGCGATAGCGCTCGGCCGGCTGGGACTGAGCGAAGCCGGAGAGCATTGCTTGCCGTGCGGCCTCGAAAGCTTCCCATTGTCCCACATCGTGCAGCGGCGGGATGGTGACGGACTCGCGCTGGTCGAAGCCGGAGAGTGCGGCGTCCACCAAGTCGTCCACTTCCATCACAGCTCGCAGAGTGTCGACATCGACGCCGGCATGGTCCCAGATTTCGGTGCGGGTCGTGGCGGGTAGCACCGCCTGCACATAAACGCCCTGAGGTCCGAGCTGCAGGTTGAGGGCCTGGGACAGGTGCAGGACGAAGGCCTTGGTTGCGCCATAGACCGGCATGCCAAATTCCGGCGCGAGACCGACTACCGAGCCAATATTGACGATAGCCCCTTCTCCCTGTCGTGCCAGGCGAGGGGCAACGGCATGAGCGAGCCGCACCAACGCCGTCGTGTTGAGCGTTACGAGCCGCTCGATATCGTCCGTCTCCTGGTCAAGAAAAGTCGCTGCCAAGGTCGTCCCTGCATTGTTAATCAGGATGCCGATCCCTGCATCGTCTCGCAGCCGCGCCTCAACCGTAGCGCGCCCGCCGGGGTCGGAAAGGTCCGCCGGAACGATGTCGATCGCGACGCCGGTCTCACTCCGCAGGCGATCCGCTAGGACTCCCATGCGCGCTTCGTTACGGGCGACGAGGACCAGATTGTGACCGCGCTTTGCGAAACGTTCGGCGTAGCCCGCGCCGATGCCGGTCGAGGCTCCGGTAACGAGGACGGACGGCTTGTTTGTCATGGCATTGCCCTTTCGCGGTGCAATATTTATATTCATGATGGTCGTCATCAATGATCTTAAATATGATGGCCGTCATGATAATGTCAACGGTACGCAGGGAGGCAAACGGAAATGAAAGTGAGCCGGGAGCAGATGGTGCAGAACCGCACCCGCATTCTGACGGAGGCGGGACGCCTGTTCCGCGAAAAAGGCTTCGATGCCGTGAGTGTCGCGGAAGTGATGAAGGCGGCGGGCATGACCCATGGCGGCTTCTACGGGCATTTTCGATCGAAGGACGATCTGATCGCGCAGGCGATCGGTAGCGCCGTTGGCAGTCAGTCAGCGACCGACGATATCAGCGCCTGGATCGACACTTATCTTTCGAAGCTCCATCGCGACCATCCGGATCAAGGCTGCCCGATGGCTGCCTTGGCCGGCTTTATGCGGCAACAGGCCCCGGAGGTACGCGCATCAATGGCGCAAATTCTCGCTGTGCAGATCGGGACTCTCTCCGACATCGTGCCCGGTGCTGATTCTGCCGAGCGTCGTCGGGCGGCCATCGGCAGCTGGTCGGCGATGGTCGGCGCGCTCATCCTCGCCCGGTCCATTGATGATCCCGCGCTGTCGGACGAACTCCTGTCCGAGACACGGGCGTGGATCGACGAAAAACAGTACTCCCGGCCAGCCAGTCCGGCGCAGAGAAGCCCAGCGGCATGATCATCCAAATCGAAGATGCGGGCCTCGACGGCCACGACCAACTTGCTGCACTCAGGAAGGCCAGTATTCATCCGCCAATCGGCGAAACGCTTGAATTCGCTCTCATCGAGCTGGAGCGCCGACGCGCCGTGTTCGAAGCCAGAATTCGGACATGGATTGAAGGATGGACTCGAAGAATGCCGCGTCGAGCGCATGCCCCATTCCTTCGATAATCACGAGTTCGGCACCGGCTATGAGACCCGCCGCCCATTGGGCGTGCTGCATCGGGAAGATCGGATCATGGCTGCCATGGATCAGTTGGACGGGCAGCCGCAGGCTCGAAAGGTCTGCGGCCGACAACGGCGCCGTGGCCATCTGCGCCAAACTGTGGTTGCTGTTATTGGCCATTCGGGCCGAAAGGCCATCGCTGCGCCGCCTCGGCAAACCGGCGACGGCTCTTCCCATCGCAAGCCAGTCGGCCTCGTCAAAAGGAGCGAGCGGCCCGCTCGCCAGGCGAAAGTTTTCGACGAACCGTCGCGCCGTATCCTCTTCAGTGGCCGCGACACCTGAATTGAGAGCGATTACCTTCTCCACGTAAGATGCATCTGGCCTTGGGAGTTCTCCATCTCGCGGCGGAGCGCCGGTGAAGGCATCGTTCTTCGGCCGCAAATCCGCCGACGACATCATGATCGTTACGGCCGATAGCCGCTTGGGATCTCGCAGGGCCATCTGATAGGCCAAAACACCGCCCTGAGAAAGACCGACGATCGCGGCGCTTCGAACGCCGAGGCCATCGAGCAGCGCGAATGCATCATCCACGAGGTCATCCAGCGTATAGGGCGACGTGCGGTAGTCCAGATAGGTCGAGAGGCCAGTATCGCGCTGGTCAAAGCGTATGACGAAGAAGCCGCGCTCTGACAACTGACGACAAAAGGCGTTTGGCCAGACCAGGCCCGGCGCGCTGTTGCCCATGATCAGGAGTACCGCCGCATCGCCGGAATTGCCGAATGTCTCGGCAAAAAGCTGCTGACCGTTCGCTTGAATGAACCCTTCGGCCCGCCTTGGATGATGTTCGACCCCGTGCATCGCAGACTCCTGTTTTCTATCATCGATAGAATCGTCTATCAGTGATAGAATGAATTGGGAAGACCGAACGCGCGAAGAGGGCACGAATGAAAATCGAACGGGAACAGATCGTCGATGAAGCACTAAGGCTGCTGGACGATGGGGGCCTGGACCAACTGACGACCCGGCGGCTCGCGGAGCGCCTGGGCGTGCAGCAGCCGTCGCTCTATTACCACTTCAGGAACAAGCAGGCGTTGGTGGATGCCTTAAACGCGAGGCTATTGGCAACAGAACATACCTACCGGCTGCCGGCCCAGGATGATGATTGGGCAAGCTATCTGTTCGCGAACGCAAAGAGCTTCAGACGCGCCCTGCTTTCTCATCGTGACGGTGCTAGGGTCCACGCGGGATCTCATGCGGCCGCGCCGGACCTGCCGATGGCCGAGGCGCAATTGAAGTCTCTCAACGATGCCGGATTTCCAGCCGACGCGGCACTTCAGCTTCTTGTCACCCTGTCGCGATTCACGGTTGGCTCCGTGCTGGAGGAACAGGCGGAACTTGCAAATCCACCTGCCGACCCAGCGGCAACGAATGCGTTTCCGGAATATCCGTATCTCAGTGCTGCGCACGCGCAATATTGGTCCGGGAGCTACGAGGCGAATTTCGAGGCGGGTTTACGCCTGATCCTCGACGGCGCTCGCGCGATCCGCATAGGCCGAAAGCTGGCTGGATGAGACGCGCCGCCGCTCAGGTCGATACGGCCAATGCGGGTATCGCCATTCAGGATCGAGACGTGCTTCGTCTGGAGACCGACCTCAACGAAGGGGGCGGTGCCAAAGCCGCGGTCGAGCAGCTAAAGCATCCTGCTTCAGAGGACTAACGGCCGCGACGTCTCGGCCCGGTGGGTGGCCTCGTGCTAACGAAACTGTGGTGGGCGATATTCGAACGTTCTCATCAGAAGCGCGCCGAGGGCGATCGCGACAGGGAAATGGACTATGAACTGGATGACAGTAAAGCCTACGAGATCCTTGGCTTTTAGCCCGAGGATACCGAGGAGTGGGAGCATCCAGAACGGATTGATGAAATTCGGCAGTGTTTCGGCGATGTTGTAGACCATCACTGTCCAGCCAAGATGCGCACCGATCTCGTTCGCCGCCGCAGCGATGTATGGAGCTTCGATGATCCATTTTGCGCCGGCAGACGGAATGAAGAACCCGAGCGCCGCGGAGTAAAGGCCTACCACGGCGGCGAAGGACGTCGTCCCGGCCGACGCACTTATGAAAAATTGCGCAATAGTGTGACTGAGCGTGTCGCCGGTGGGACCATGCGGCACGGTCAAGATCTGGGCTATTCCGGCATAGAATGGAAATTGCAGCAGCACGCCGCCAATGCTCGGCACAGCGCGCGAGAACGCCTGAAGCAGGCTATCCGGCCGCCAGTGCAACAAGATACCAAGCAGCAGAAACACGAAGTTGTAGGTGTTGAGGCCCGAGATCGCGGCGATCGGATCGTTGCTGAGAAAATTATGGATGACCCAGCCGAGGCCGAGGGCAACGATGACAATTGTTAGAATTGGGCTCTTCGCCAGATAGTCGCCAGGTCGCGCTGGGCGCGGTGGAGCCAGCGGTGCTGCCGGCGGGTTTTCGATGCCAAGGTCCTCCGCCGTGCGGATGCCCGTTCCGATTGGCGCGCTCCAATAGCAAACTGCAAGCGATAGAGATGTGAGCACGCCGATCGTCAGTCCGTTCTGCCACGTGAAGATTGTATCGGCGAAACCAATAACGCCTGTCACGGGTAATAGGCTGGCAGGGATGCTCGACGGATTGGCTTGAATCTGGGCGGCGGACGAACTGAGTCCGAGTGTGAAGCCGCAGCCTAAGCCAAGATAGGCCGCTGCGCCCGCCGCCCGGTAGTCCAGCGTCAGATCGGTTCTGCGGGCCAACTCGCGGACAAGCAATCCGGAAAAAATCAGGCTTAGGCCCCAGTTGAGCAGGGATAAGGCGATGCTAAAACCGGCAACGTAGATTACGGCCGCTCGTCCGCTCCGAGGCCGGCTCGCAAGATATTTCAGAAGACGCGTCGCTACCGGCGATGTCGCGACAACGAAACCGCCGATGGCGACATAAGCCATCTGGAGGGTGAAGGGGGCCAAGGACCAAAAGCCGTCGCCGAATGCGATACTCACAGCCATCAGCGAAGCACCGTTCAAAACGGCAGCGATCGACACAGCGACGACACCACACAGCGCGATGATGTAGGCGTCTGGAAACCAACGATCTGCAAGGTCGACAGCACGACTGGAAATCGCAGTCAGCAAGCTGCCGCGCCGACTTTTGCGTCTACCCATCTTGCCCCCTGCAACAGAGTCATTCTGTACGACAGAGCTCGGATCGCAAAGAGCGTTTGCAATCGATCGGTAACGCGCTACATAGGGAGAATGACGACAATCGAACGACCCCTCGATGGAAATCTCCGCGAGCAAGTGCTGCAGCAAGTCCGAGCCGAGATTATCTCAGGGCAGAGTGCCCCTGGCGCGATGTACTCCGTACCCAGCCTTGCAGCGACGCTTGGTGTGTCAACGACACCGGTCCGCGAAGCCCTGCTCGAACTCGCAAGGAGCGGATTGATCGAACCGCTGCGTAACCGCGGCTTCAAGGTTGTAACCCCGACACTGACACAACTTCGCAATCTTTTTGACATGCGCGAAATGCTTGAGGTCAAGGCTGCCGAGATCGTTGCCTTGAAGCGGAAGAAGGATCTCGATGGTGTGCGGAAAATAGCCGACGAGATCGCCGATGCCGTCGAGGTCGGCACCGTGGCGGGCTATCTCGAGGCAGACCGCCGCTTTCATCAAGCATTTGCTGAGATTACGGACAACGAGTTGTTGGCGGAAACGATCATGGCGTTTCGCGACAAGATGCGGCTTTACGGCATCGGAACCGATCAGGGCATTGAGCGCCAACGCGATTCCGTCAGAGAGCATTACCAAATTCTGGAGCTTGCCGACCTCGGTGACGTCGAGGGACTGGGCGCTCTCATGAGACATCATATCCGTTCCTGGGAACCGATTTTCACCGAAGCACTGCTGGAAGCCGTGCGCAGCCAAGCTAGCGAAGCCGGTGGCAATCTCTCGCTCGGGCCGCGCTAGCGCTTTTCGCTCCCGCGCTGCAAATCTCCTCGATCTAAGTTCGGCGTATTGTGGACGAGCCATGCCCGCGGCACCCACCGTGGTAGGGCCAACGCGCGCCTACCCGTTTCTGCCAATCCCCCTGGCAACTGAAATTTGCTTTCACGCGACGATTCCCTATTGCCGTGGCGTCAATCGGCAGATAGTAGTGCGTCACACATTTTTAGTAGCGCGTTACGCATTACAACGATGGAGGCGACGATGGCTAATGAAACTTTCAAGCGACTGCTCTGTCTCGGTTGCGGCTTTTCCTATGACGAAGCCCTCGGCCTTCCCGAACATGGCCTGGCTCCCGGGACGCGCTGGAAAGACGTTCCAGACGATTGGGTCTGCCCCGACTGCGGCACCCCGAAACACATGTTCGAAATGATCGTGATCGGCTACGCCCCCGGCGGGGCCGATCTTGCAGTCACGGCATGACCGACAAGCGAGAAGGAACCAACCCAATGAGCCAGTTCATCATCCGCAACGAAGAACGCGGTCACGACCTCATCAAGTCCGACGGATCTCGGTCTTCTTATATTGCTGGTCACCCCGACGGCTTCGTCACGCGCGCTTCCAGCTTCGACTTCCACGAATACCAGGCGGGACGTCCAGGGTTCGGTCCCATTCGCGTGTTCGGTGATGAGGTCTTCCATGGGGCTGGCTGCGGCTACAACATGCATCCGCACCATAATTTTGTGATCTGCGCCTTCGTGTTTAGCGGCGAACTCACGCACATAAACACCGCTGGCGGCGGAATGGTGGATCGCCTGTCAGCCGGGGACTACTACGTCTTCTCAGCCGGTTCCGGTGGCAAACATTCCGAGCTAAGCGTCACGCCGGAAGACATGCATGCAATCTATCTCTGGCTCCTGCCCGAGCAGCTCTATCTGCCGCCGAGCTATCACCGCGCCCATTTCGACTTTCGTCGCCGGCGCAACGAAATTGTCCAACTGGTCGGCGACGGCGACAACACTCTGCCGATCCCCCAGGATCTTCGCGTCTCCAGGCTCATTGCGGATAAGGGGCAGAACTTTCCCTACGCACTCCGCACGCTTTCGCACGGCATCTACGTGTTCGTCCGTGAGGGCAGGATCAATTGCAACGGCGTAGAACTCGGCTATCGCGACAGCATGGGCCTGTCCGATCTCGCGACGGTCAGTATCGACATACTTGACGACGACAGTGACGTGCTCCTCGTCGAAACCATTCTGATCGACGAAACGACCATCAAGGTATGGGAGAGTGAGCATGCCGGCGATTAGCTCAGCGGTGCTCGCGGAGTTTGAGATCTCCCTCTCGATCCTCGGCACCGGTAAGGAAGCGCTCTCCCATCCCTGCCCTCATCGCCAGACGTGCAAATCCCCGGTGTGCAGCCGTGCGATTGCCTCGGAGCGTTGCGGCGGTAGCCCGAAGGAAGACTGACATGCCGATCATGGATGTCCGCTACGGTTCTGGCGCACTGGACGAACGCAGCAAGGCAGATCTCGCGAAGCGGCTGACCGACGTTCTGCTACATATGGAAGGCGGAGCCGGAACGCCCGCCGGGCGAGCCTTCGCTTGGGTTCTGCTGACCGAGATACCGGCGGCCGACTGGTGGATTGCCGGCGACACGCAACAGGTCGGCGCCTCTGTACTCGGCCGCTTCCTTGTCCGTGTGACGGTTCCGGAAGGCTACATGAACGTCGAGCATAAGAGCGAGGTACACGCCCTCGTCAATGAAGCGATTATCGCGGCGACCGGCGTCTCCGGACCAGATGCCGGCAAAACGACTCTCGTCATGATCGATGAGGTGCCGGAAGGAAATTGGGGCTGGGACGGCAAAACGATCAGCCTTGAGAACATCGCAGATTCAGTCGGCCTGTCCAAATCGGGGCCACGCTTCAAATGGTCCGAGAAATACTTCGCAGCCAAGGCGCGCGAGCGCGCAGCAGCGGGCTATCCGATTGATACCGCAGGCCTACTGCCGAGCCAGCGCCCTGATGGCGTCTAGTTTCGCGCAAGGGACGTCATTGTCTCCGGACTGAAAACCGGAGATGCCGGACACTTCATGCCCCTTTGTCGAGGAGGCCAGCAACGTGTCCCGAAATGCAAATCAAAGTACGGGTTTGGCAACTCACGGGCGCGGCAGTTGGGCTTGGGCGCCGCTCCCGACTGCTAGCGTTCACTTATGAAAATCCAGGAGGAGAATGAAGTTGATAACGTCACTTTATAGGGGAGCGGCGATCTTAGGGCTGCTCCTTACCGCCAGCGTTCCAGTTTCAGCGCTCCCTCTTCCGCCTGGTCTCGCGCCGAACGTCAGTTCGCGTCTCGCCGACGATATCGTTCCGGTTGCGAACGGATGTGGACCCCAGCGCTATCGTGGCCCGGGTGGCCTTTGCCATCCGTTCGGTTGGCCACCGGGCGGTGATGGCTATCTCGGTCCTTATGGCCGCGGCTTTGGGTGGAACGGCTGCCCTCCCGGTTACTGGCGCGGGCCTTGGGGACATTGCCGCAACACTCCGTATCACGGCCGGCTGCCGGGCGGTGGGTGGAAGTGAAACCAGGCCTCCAAACCAGCATCGCCCGGAGAATTAACATGAAACATGTATCACTTTTCGTCACCGTAGCGTCCGCGTGCCTTCTTCTGATTTCGCCAGGAGCCCATGCCAGCGACTCCCCCGCTCCAGTCGCAACTGAAGCAGCGGACGTCATTGAGGTCTATACGGACGGAGACGCCAGGGCTGTTCTCAATGCTCGGCTCGTGGCGTTGGCGGCAGTGCTTGAACTCTCTCCTGAACAGGAGAAGTTCTGGCCGCCTGTGGAGAATTCAATACGCAAGATCGCTGCACAATCCATTGCACGCGGCAAACAGCGAGCCAACGCGGCGCCACCGGCGGATGTACTCGACGTGCTTGAGCGTGTCAGCGATGCCGAGTTGATGCGAAGCCAGGACCTAACAGGCTTCGTCGCGGCTGCCCGCCCGCTTGCAGCATCCCTCACAGAGCAGCAGAGGAATCGCCTACCCGCCTTCCTCGGCATCGTTTCTAACCCTGAAGGGCCACTCAGCACACATTCGCTCTGGTTATTTGAGGAAGAGGAACGCTGACCGCTTTGAAACATTCGGGATAGCAACCGCCTTTCTTCAAAGGCGTAATTTTATCGCCTCTGCCCTTGGAACAGCAGGCGCGAACATGCGCGCAGGGAAAGGTCGATGATGACAGCAGGGTGAAGTGTGCGCGCGACGACAACAGTTTAGTCTTTTGCGGACGTGAAGCGCTGCCTAGTGGGTATGCCGCTAGGCGACGCTGAAATCAGGGACAAGAACGCTTGTTAGCAGGCGCTTTTCTACGGCATCCGAACCGACAGACATTTCCTTTCCACTTAGGACAATCGAATGAGTGTCGCCTTCCTACATTCCAAGGGTACGGAACCCCCTCTCAAGATCCCTGCGATAGGTCTCGACCTGTTTGTGCGCATGCCTCCAGAAGCTAGCGGGGGCGAATTCTGCCTAATCGAGACAATCAACGCGCCGGGTTTCGGGCCTCCTCGCCACCGCCATCCCGAAGCGGAAATCTTCCGGGTCCTTGAGGGGCGCTATCTTTATGAGGTCGATGGAAATCGCTTCTACGCGGAGTCTGGCGATGTCGTATCCGTTCCCGGTGGTGTCGAACACGGTTTCGTCAACGTGAGCGATACTCCCGCTCGCCAGTATGTCCTCATTACCCCAGCGCTCGATGCAGTTGCTTTCTTCAGCGAGCTTGCGGGCGTAATGCATGACGGCGTCCCGAACCGGGAGGCGCTCAATGCCTTCGGTGTCAAATGGCAGGTCGAGTTCCTTGGGCCACCCCTGGAACTGAAGGACAGGCCGACTGAATGACGCTGCGTTAAGGTGTGTCTCCCCTCCAATAGCTGCTTTAGAGCTGAAGCGACCGAAGGTTAAATGGCCAGTTTGGGGCGCGAAGCCGTCCAGCCGCTT
>NZ_JAPKNH010000020.1 GCF_026344005.1 Kaistia terrae | reverse complement strand
AGAAGCTCGCGAACTTCGAGCTCGACGAGCTCGAGGAGCTCCGGATCGTCAACCAGATCGCACTTGTTCAGGAACACGACGAGTGCGGGAACGCCAACCTGACGAGCAAGCAGGATGTGCTCGCGGGTCTGGGGCATCGGGCCGTCGGCAGCCGACACGACCAGGATCGCGCCGTCCATCTGGGCCGCGCCGGTGATCATGTTCTTCACATAATCGGCGTGGCCGGGGCAATCGACGTGAGCATAGTGACGGTTGGCCGTCTCGTACTCGACGTGAGCCGTCGAGATCGTGATGCCACGAGCGCGCTCTTCGGGAGCGGCGTCGATCTGGTCGTATGCCTTGAACGTAGCGCCACCGGTCTTTGCCAGCACCTTGGTGATGGCAGCGGTCAGCGAGGTCTTGCCGTGGTCAACATGGCCAATCGTGCCAATGTTGCAGTGCGGCTTAGTGCGTTGAAATTTCTCTTTACCCATCGGACTTCTCCGTCGTGTCTGTCAGCAGGTTCGGTTTCGCGTCGTAAAGGTCTAGGCGTACTTCGCCTGGACCTCCTGAGCGACGGCCTGCGGGACCTGCTCATAATGATCAAACTGCATCGTGTAGCTCGCGCGACCCTGGCTCATGGAACGCAGGTTGTTCACGTAAGAGAACATGTTCGCGAGCGGAACAAAGGCCGTGATGATGTTGGCGTTGCCGCGCATATCCTGGCCCTGGATCTGGCCACGGCGCGAATTCAGATCGCCGATAACCGAACCCAGATATTCTTCCGGCGAGACGACCTCGACCTTCATGATGGGCTCGAGAAGGGCCGGATTGGCCTTCAGGAGACCTTCGCGAAGAGCCGCACGGGACGCGATTTCGAACGCGATCGCCGAGGAGTCGACTTCGTGATAGGCGCCGTCGATCAGCGAGACCTTGACGTCGACAACCGGGAAGCCGGCGATCGGACCCGAGGTCATGACCGAATTGAGGCCCTTTTCAACGCCCGGCAGATATTCCTTCGGAACCGCGCCGCCGATGACCTTGTTCTCGAAGACATAGCCGCCGCCGATTTCATTCGGCTCGACAATGAACTTCACGCGGGCGAACTGGCCGGTACCACCGGTCTGCTTCTTGTGCGTGTAGTCGAGTTCGGTCTTCTTGCGGATGGTCTCGCGATAGGCAACCTGCGGAGCGCCAACATTGACGTTAATGTTGTAAGGCGCGCGACGAAGGATATCGATCTTGATGTCGAGGTGAAGCTCGCCCATGCCCTTGATGATCGTCTGGCCGGACTCGCTGTCCGTCGAGACGCGGAAGGACGGATCCTCGGAAGCCAGCTTCTGCAGGGCGGTGCCCAGCTTCTCCTGGTCGGCCTTCGAAGCCACTTCCACCGACATTTCGATGACCGGCTCGGGGAATTCCATCTTCTCCAGGATAACCGGAGCAGCGGGATCGCAGAGCGTGTCGCCGGTACGGCTTTCCTTCAGACCAACGAGTGCGATGATGTCGCCGGCGTAAGCCACGTCGATATCTTCACGCGAGTTGGCGTGCATCGCAACCATGCGGCCGATACGCTCTTTCTTCTCCTTGGTGGAGTTGAGGAGCGTGGTGCCCTTGTGCAGGACGCCGGAATAGATGCGAGCGAAGGTCAGGATGCCGAACGGGTCTTCAATGATCTTGAAGGCCAGCATGGCGAGCGGCTCATCGTCGGTCGAATGACGTTCGACTTCCAGCTCGGTCTTGACATCGATGCCCTTGGTCGGCGGCACATCGACCGGCGACGGGAGGTAATCGACAACCGCGTCGAGAAGCGTCTGAACGCCCTTGTTCTTGAAGGACGAACCGCAAAGAACCGGGAACCAGGTCGAATGCAGCACAGCCTTGCGGATCAGCGACTTGAGGGTCGCTTCGTCCGGCTCGTTGCCTTCGAGGTAGGCTTCCATCACGGCGTCGTCGAGCTCGACAGCAGCTTCCAGGAGGTCAGCGCGAGCTCCCTTGGCCTTCTCGAGCAGATCCGCGGGGATCTCGACTTCATCGTACATCGCGCCGAGGCTTTCGTCATTCCAGACGGCGGCCTTCATGGTCACGAGGTTGATGATGCCCTTGAACTCGTTCTCGGCACCGATCGGCAGCTGGATCGGAACAGGGCGAGCGCCGAGGCGCTGCTTGATGTCCGCGATGCACATGTCGAAATTGGCGCCGGTCTTGTCCATCTTGTTACAGAAGACAATGCGCGGGACGTGATACTTGTCGCCCTGACGCCAAACGGTCTCGGTCTGCGGCTCGACGCCCTGGTTCGAGTCAAGAACGCAAACAGCCCCATCGAGAACACGCAGCGAACGCTCGACTTCAATCGTGAAGTCAACGTGGCCGGGGGTGTCGATGATGTTCAGGCGCTTGCCGTTCCAGAACGTCGTCGTCGCGGCAGAGGTGATCGTGATGCCACGCTCCTGCTCCTGCTCCATGTAATCCATGGTGGCAGCGCCGTCGTGGACTTCGCCGATCTTATGGCTCTTGCCCGAATAGTACAGAATCCGCTCGGTCGTCGTCGTCTTGCCCGCGTCGATGTGGGCCATGATTCCGAAGTTGCGGTAGTCTTCGATCTTATGCGTGCGGGCCATAATGGTCTGCCTTTGTCCGATCGTTACCAGCGATAGTGCGAGAATGCGCGGTTGGCTTCAGCCATCCGGTGCGTGTCTTCGCGCTTCTTCACGGCATTGCCGCGGCTGTTCGAGGCATCAAGCAGCTCACCCGAAAGACGCTCGATCATCGTCTTCTCGTTACGGCCACGGGCCGCGGTGAGAAGCCAACGAATGGCGAGTGCCTGACGGCGATCCGTACGAACCTCGACGGGAACCTGGTAGGTTGCGCCACCAACACGACGCGAACGCACTTCGATGTGCGGTGCGACGTTTTCCAGAGCCTGGCGGAACACCACGACGGGCTCCTGCTTGGTACGGTTCTGGATGATGTCGAACGCACCGTAAACGATGCCTTCGGCAACCGACTTCTTGCCGTCATACATGACGGCATTCATGAACTTGGTCACGACGATATCACCGAACTTGGGGTCCGGGATGATCTCGCGCTTCTCTGCACTATGGCGACGGGACATTGATCCTGTTCCCTATTACTTCGGACGCTTCGCGCCGTACTTGGAACGACGCTGCTTACGGCCCTTGACACCTTGGGTATCGAGCACGCCGCGCAGGATGTGGTAGCGCACGCCCGGCAGATCCTTGACGCGGCCGCCACGGATCATGACGACAGAGTGCTCCTGCAGGTTGTGGCCTTCGCCCGGGATGTAGCCAATGACTTCAAAGCCATTGGTAAGGCGAACCTTCGCGACCTTACGAAGTGCCGAGTTCGGCTTCTTCGGAGTGGTCGTATAGACGCGAGTGCAAACGCCGCGCTTCTGCGGGTTCTCCTGCAGCGCCGGAACCTTGTTCCGCTTTGCCGGCGCTTGACGCGGCTTGCGGATGAGCTGGTTAATTGTCGGCATGCTTCGCCTTTCAGCTAGCCTACGGTTCTGTTTCTCTCCGCCTTTCGCATCTTCGCCACAGCCGACTGACCATGAACAAAGAGCGCCCGGACCGCATTACCGCGGAGGCGCTACGAAAAGCAGAGGATCACGGCGGTTGCCGCGATCGTGCGTGTCGTTCTAACTCTTTTTTCGATTCGGGCAACGCCTAAGTCCGAACACCGCAACGTTGCCGCCGCCGGAAAATCTGACTTACTGCCTGCCTGAAAGCTTGCGGAACCTACTTATTCGGGGTGTTACAGTCAACCCCTCACCGGGGTTCTTTTCAATCGGGCCGGCCACGCAACAAGCGCATGAGCCACGCCCGATTTCAGCAACATTCGCAACGATATTGCGCCGTTCCGGCATCATTGCGCCAGCGCCATCACTCGATCGGCGCCGGAAGCTCGGAAACGCCCCGACTCACTCCGGCGCGGCCGTCCGAGTCGAGAACGCGATTCCTTTCTGACCGGTTACGATCATGAGAATTTTAACGGTCTCGTCCCCGACGACTCGGCCGTTATGGCGGTGATTGACCATTTCCGCAAACGAATCTCCCGCTTTGAAGAATCGCTTCTCTCCGCCCTCGCTATCCACCTCGATGGTGCCGGCCAGGATGTAGGCATAGGCGGGGACGGGATGGGTGTGCCAGCCGGTCTCTCCGCCCGCCGGAATCTCGACGATCAGCGACTGCACTTCGGGATCGTCAACGTTCGGGTATCGGATCGGATCGCCGCTGGTCGTCGTCGTCGTTTGCAGGATCCGCTTCACCTTCACCGAAGGCTTGTAGCTCTCTTCGGCCGATGCGGTCGCGCAAGACAGCGCAATGCCTACGGATATCAGTGTCAGAAATTTCATGATTGCCCCTCCCCGAGACCGCCCGCTCTGGAGCGTCTCGGCCAGTCGCGACGGCGAGGATGCCGCGCGATCATTCCCCTGCGTCATTGCTAAAGAATTCCGCGCCAAAGGAAAAGGCCGCCCTGAGGGCGACCTTTCATCATGATGAACGTTTCGGAGGTAGAGCGTCACTGCGCCTTCAAGAAGTCGCCGACTTCGAGGACGATGAACTCGTTGTTGTCGGCCTTGCCCTGCGCACGCCCGACGGAGAACGGGAAATTGTTGTCGTCGGCGACGATGATGTGGTTCTCGTCGATCCGGTCGACATTCTCGATCGTCTCGAACGGGAAGGTGAATACGCCATCCTTGGTTCCGGCGCGGGCGACGGCATTCGGATCCTTGATGCCCATCAGGTCGATGAAGCCGATCTTGCGGACAACGCCATCCGCGTCCGTCTTGGACAGATCGATCAGATAGATGCGCTTGAACTTGGCAGGCGTCTCGGCCCAGCCCTCACGGGCATCGCCCTGCCCGCCATCGCGCTCGATCACGAGGGCGCGGTTGGCGTCGATCATGTTGAAGTCGCCGATCGCGTTGCCGAAGTCCTCGAGCGGATAGTAGCGGACCGTGTCGGCAAACGCCTTGGACGCGACATCGAAATCGAAGATCGGCAGCACGGACTTGCCGCCCTTCTCGAGGAACTTGCCGGCCTTGGCATCCCAGGGCGCGCCTTCGAGCATCGGGTGCAGCGTCTTGCCGTCCATGGAGAGGGCCATGCCCTCAAAGCCCTTGGAACGACGGACGTTGAATTCCGGCATTGGCTTGTCGGGACCGCCCGGCATGACAACGGCATAGTTGTCGGGGCTGCGGTAGGTCACGCCGTTGACGACCGTCTCCTTGAGGCTGAGTACGGTGCCGTCAGCGGCGACTTCGAACAGATAGGGGCCGAACTCGTCGCCGATCCAGAAATTGTCGCCAACCTTCTGGATGCTCTCCGGGTCAAAGTCCGCGCCGGTCAGATAGCGCGCGTCTGTGTTTTCGTTGACGACGCGGAACGGCACGACGCGGTTCGGATCCTTAGCGAAGATTGTCTTCACGATCTCGACACGGCCTGACGTCCAGTCTGGCTTGACGATGTGGAACATGATCATCGCGTCGGCGGAGTTCGCCTTGGCGCCGAAGCCGTTATCCGTCAGCACGACGTAGGTTCCGTCGCCAAGGGCGCGGATGCCGGAGAAACCCTGGACGGGCTGGCCGGCGAACGGGCGGGCAATGCCGGTCTTCTCGTCGAAGATCGAATAGAGCTGGTCGAAGCGGCGACCAAAATCAGCGCCAGTGCCGGTATAGCGGCCGGAGATGTTGAGCGCTGCCGGCGCGTCGGCCGGCGGAACCGCGAAGCTCTGGGCCGGCAGAACGGCGTGCTGGCTCAGCACCGCGTCGAACTGGCGGGGCTCGGCCGCCGAAGCGCCGGTCGCGATTGCGACGAGCGAAAGGCCGGCGAGGAAAGCGTGACGAAGCGACATGGGAGAATCTCCGTTCGGAAGGACGGAGATCTCCTAGGCGGCGTGTGTCTCAGCCGAGCGACACACCGATGTCGCATCGATGACACGCCACGGAACAGTCCGGGCCGTGCCCGCCGTCTAGTAAGCGACGCCGCTCGGCTTCAGCAGCGAACCGGCCGTGTCGGCATTGTCGGACAGCGTGTTGCCAAACGCCTTGATCTGCGAGTTGTAGGTATCGCGCGTATCCGGATCGATGATGGCGACTGGCGCGGTCACAATCAGTCCGGCCGCGGTGCCGACGGTCGCGGCAGCGCCCGTGGTCGCGGCCACGAGGCGGTCACCGAATGCCGTCTTCGAATCCGTCATCGTCTGGCCTTCGGCCAGGCGGGCGCCGATCAGTTGCACGACCTCGGGGCTGGCGGCGAACTTCGCGTGATTGAGCTTGTCGTCGGTATGCAGCTTGGTCAGGTCGATGACCGTGATCTTGTCCTGCTGCATCTCGGTCGCAAACGGCTCCTGCGCGACGTTGATCTGGCCCAGGCGCTCGACATTGCCCCAGACACGACGCGAAACCTTGAGGGCGCGGTCGTCCTGCGAGACGAACAGCGTGACGCTGGGGCCGTTGGCGCCGATGTCCGCCATCTGCCGGCGGAAAACATCGACATCGACATCCGGCGCCGCCAGCATGACGTTCTTGATCTTCGGCGCGACCCGCTTGTCGCGGATCGCCATCTGGCGCAGCGCTTCCAGCGTGACCCAGTTGCCCATCGAATGCGCGAGGATCGAGACCTCGTCGACATTCGGGTCGTCGGCAAGCGCCTTCAGGAGAAGTTCGAGTGCATCGCGGGAATAGTTGTTGCTCTCGCGGTCATAGCCATAAGCCAGCACGCTGCCGCGCGACGGCCAGGTGAAAAGGATCGGCACAACATCCGAGTCGGAATCATGCACGATCTGCGCGAAGCGGTAGACGGCATCCTCGAACTTGTTGTTGAAGCCGTGGATGAAGACCAGGGCCTGCCGCTTCGGCGTCGCCTTGATGCGCTTGTTGAACCAGGCCCTGGCCTGAGCGAGGTTCATGTCCTCGGCCTTGACGGTCACGAAATCGGTCGCCGGGTTGCCGGGAAGCTTCTTCGGCCACTGGACGTCGCCCTTCTTCCGTACGGAGTCCGGCGGGATCGAGACGACGATGTTGGCGAAATCGATGGCGCGGGCCCGCTCGCCGGTGAACATCTGGCCGGGAACGGTGGAACGCTGGCGGGTGGTGGCAACCGCCATGTCGACGGTCGTGCTGCCGGGGATCGGCGCCGAGACCGCAACAGGAAGCAGCACGTCCTTCGGCCGGCCGCCGCAGCCCGCGAGAAGGCCGACGAGCACGAGGCTCGTAACGCCCGTCCGGATCCAAACCATCACGTTACGCAAGTCGAACTTCCCCCGAAACCACGAGCGACCCGGCCATTCCCCAGCCAGAGCTCCGAGACCGCACTACCCTAGCCTATCCCTGTGACAAGTTGCATACCGACTGACGTACGGGAACACAAAGTCCGGAACCGCGGCTTCTGGGCCACGAAAAAGGCCGCCCGAGGGCGGCCTTTTCCAATCTTGCAGGACCGAGCGGACTACTCGGCCGCGTTGGTCAGATCACCGAGCAGGCCGGCAGGCGCTGCCGCCGGTGCCGAGGCTGCCGAGGAGCGGCGACGCTCCTCGAGGATCAGCTCGTCGCGCTTGGTGGCGATCTCGCGGATACGACCCATCGTTCCGCCGGTACCCGCCGGGATGAGGCGGCCGACGATGATGTTCTCCTTGAGACCCTCGAGCGGATCGACCTTGCCGTTGACGGCCGCCTCGGTGAGGACGCGGGTCGTCTCCTGGAAGGACGCTGCCGAGAAGAACGAACGCGTCTGCAGGCTGGCCTTGGTGATGCCGAGCAGAACCGGATTGCCCAGGGCGAGCTTCTTGCCCTCGGCCTTGGCCTTCTCGTTCACCACGTCGAACTCCAGGCGATCGATCTGCTCGCCGTTGAAGAACTCCGTCTCGCCGGCATCATAGACCTCGACCTTCTGCAGCATCTGGCGAACGATCACCTCGATGTGCTTGTCGTTGATCTGCACGCCCTGCAGGCGATAAACGTCCTGGATTTCGTTGACGAGGTAAGCCGCGAGTGCCTCCACGCCCTTGATTGCCAGGATGTCATGCGGCGCAGGGTTGCCGTCCATGATGTAGTCGCCCTTCTCCACGGCATCGCCTTCCTGGAGATGGAACGGCTTGCCCTTCGGGATCAGGTACTCGATCGGCTCCAGCAGCTCGCCATCGATACCGATCGATCCCTCGACCGGCTCCACGATGACGCGACGCTTGTTCTTGTAGTCGCGACCGAAACGGATCGTGCCGTCCATCTCTGCGATGATGGCGTGATCCTTCGGACGACGAGCCTCGAACAGCTCCGCCACGCGCGGCAGACCGCCCGTGATGTCGCGCGTCTTGGCGCCTTCCGTCGGAATACGAGCCAGCACGTCGCCGGCGTGAACCGTCGAACCGGGATCAACCGACAGAATGGTCTCGACCGACAGCATGTACCGGGCTTCACCGCCACGGGCCAGCTTGAGGATCTTGCCGTCCTTGCCCTTGATCACGATCGCAGGCTTCAGATCGCCGCCGCGCGGGTTAGCACGCCAGTCGATGACGACGCGCTTGGTGATGCCCGTCGCTTCGTCGGCCGTTTCCACGACCGAGATGCCTTCGACCATGTCTTCGTAGCCGACGATACCCGAGACTTCCGTCAGAACCGGACGGGTGTAGGGGTCCCATTCGGCCAGGCGCTGGCCGCGCTTGACCTGATCGCCTTCGTCCACGTGGACGCGCGAACCGTAGGTGACGCGGTTGACCGCGCGCTCGGTTCCGTCCTTGTCGACGATGACGATCGCCATGTTGCGGCCGAGGGCCACGAGCTTGCCACCGGAGTCACGAACCACGTTGCGGTTACGCATCGCGATGGTGCCTTCGAAGCTCGACTCGATGAAGGACGAGTCAACCACCTGTGCCGTGCCACCGATGTGGAACGTACGCATGGTGAGCTGCGTGCCCGGCTCGCCGATGGACTGGGCCGCGATAACGCCGACGGCCTCGCCCATGTTGACGGTCGTGCCACGGGCCAGATCGCGACCGTAGCAGGCCGCGCAGACGCCGATCTTGGTGTCGCAGGTCAGAACCGAGCGGATCTTCGCCGACTGAACGCCAGCCTTCTCGACGCGCTCGCAATCCTTCTCGACGATCAGATGACCGGCCGGAACCAGCACTTCGCCCGTTGCGGTCGAAACGATGTCCTCGGCAGCCGTACGGCCGAGAATACGCAGACCGAGCGAAGCGACGACCTGGCCGCTGTCGATCACGGCCTGCATCTTCAGGCCATTGGTCGTGCCGCAATCCTGCGCGATGATGATGCAGTCCTGCGCCACGTCGACGAGACGACGCGTGAGATAGCCGGAGTTTGCCGTCTTCAAGGCGGTGTCGGCCAGACCCTTACGGGCACCGTGGGTCGAGTTGAAGTACTCGAGAACGGTCAGGCCTTCCTTGAAGTTCGAGATGATCGGGTTCTCGATGATCTCGCCCGACGGCTTGGTCATCAGACCGCGCATACCGGCAAGCTGCTTCATCTGGGTCGGCGAACCACGGGCACCCGAATGGCTCATCATGTAGATGGAGTTCATCGGCAGCTGACGGCCGGTTTCCGCGTCGTGATGAACGGCGGAAATGCCCTTCATCATCTCGGCGGCGACGGCGTCACCACACTTGGCCCAGGCGTCGACGACCTTGTTGTACTTCTCACCAAAGGTGATCAGGCCGTCATTGTACTGCTGCTCGTAATCCTTCGCGAGCGCCTGCGTGTCCTCGACCAGCTTGGCCTTGGTCGGCGGGATGACCATGTCGTCCTTGCCGAACGAGATGCCAGCACGGCAGGCTTCACGGAAGCCGAGCGCCATCATGCGGTCGCAGAAAATGACCGTCTCCTTCTGACCGCAATGGCGGTAGACGGCGTCGATCGTATTCGAGACTTCCTTCTTGGTCATCAGCTTGTTGACGACGTCGAAGGGCAGGTTGTGGTGCTTCGGCAGCAGTTCGCCGATCAGCAGGCGACCCGGAGTCGTGTCGTAGATCTTCGACGTGACGTTGCCGTCCGCGTCGATGCCACGGTAGCGACCCTTGATCTTGGTGTGCAGCGTGACAGCCTTGGCAGCCAGCGCGTGCTCGATCTCGGCGATCGAACCGAACAGCATGCCCTCGCCCGGCTCCTTGTCTGCCATGATCGACAGATAATAGAGACCCAGGACGATATCCTGCGACGGCACGATGATCGGCTGGCCGTTCGCGGGATGCAGGATGTTGTTGGTCGACATCATCAGCACGCGGGCTTCCAGCTGCGCTTCGAGCGACAGCGGAACGTGCACGGCCATCTGATCGCCGTCAAAGTCGGCGTTGAAGGCCGAGCAGACGAGCGGATGCAGCTGGATCGCCTTGCCTTCGATCAGCACCGGCTCGAAAGCCTGGATGCCGAGGCGGTGAAGCGTCGGAGCGCGGTTGAGCAGGATCGGATGCTCGCGGATAACCTCGTCCAGGATATCCCAGACTTCCGGCTTTTCCTTCTCGACGAGCTTCTTGGCCTGCTTGACGGTGGACGAGAAGCCCTTGGCGTCGAGGCGCGAATAGATGAACGGCTTGAACAGCTCAAGCGCCATCTTCTTCGGCAGGCCGCACTGGTGCAGCTTCATTTCCGGACCCACGACGATCACGGAACGACCGGAGTAGTCGACGCGCTTGCCGAGCAGGTTCTGACGGAAACGACCCTGCTTGCCCTTCAGCATGTCGGAGAGCGACTTCAGCGGACGCTTGTTGGCGCCGGTGATGACGCGGCCACGACGGCCGTTGTCGAACAGGGCATCGACCGCTTCCTGAAGCATGCGCTTCTCGTTGCGGATGATGATGTCCGGAGCACGCAGTTCGATCAGCCGCTTCAGACGATTGTTGCGGTTGATGACGCGGCGATACAGATCGTTCAGATCGGAGGTCGCGAAACGGCCGCCGTCGAGCGGCACGAGCGGGCGCAGATCCGGCGGAATGACCGGAACGACCGTCATGATCATCCATTCCGGACGATTGCCGGACTCGATGAACGCTTCGACCAGCTTCAGGCGCTTGCCGAGCTTCTTGGGCTTCAGCTCCGAGGTCGACGTGGCGATTTCTTCGCGCAGGTCGACAGCGAGCTTCGGCAGGTCGAGCGCCATCATCATCTCGCGGATGGCTTCCGCGCCGATGAGAGCTGTGAACGAGTCATCGCCATACTCGTCCTGAGCGCGCAGGTACTCTTCCTCGGAAAGAAGCTGACGCTCCTTCAGAGGGGTGAGACCCGGCTCGATGACGACGTAGTTCTCGAAATACAGGATGCGCTCAAGATCTTTGAGCGTCATGTCCATCAGCATGCCGATACGCGACGGCAGCGACTTCAGGAACCAGATGTGGGCGACGGGCGCTGCCAGCTCGATGTGACCCATGCGGTCACGACGAACGCGTGCGAGCGTGACTTCCACGCCGCACTTCTCGCAGATGATGCCCTTGTACTTCATGCGCTTGTACTTACCGCACAAGCACTCGTAATCCTTGATCGGTCCGAAAATGCGCGCGCAGAACAGGCCGTCGCGTTCGGGCTTGAACGTACGGTAGTTGATCGTTTCCGGCTTCTTGATCTCGCCATACGACCAGGACAGAATTTTCTCAGGGCTCGCAATGTGAATGCGGATCTGATCGAAATTCTGTGCCGGCTGTGCCAGCGGATTGAAGATGTTCGCGACTTCTTGATTCATCGCCGATCTCCTTCGATGCCGATGGCCGGTTGAGGACTAACCCTCAATCCGGACCACCGCATATAAACTGAATGGGCCTTGCGGAAACCGAGACGGATTATTCCGCCGCGTCCGGTAGCCTTGCGTTCGCTTCGGCGTCCAAGGCTTTCTTGGACTGATTCAGCTCGACGTCGAGCCCGAGCGACCGCATTTCCTTGACCAGGACGTTGAACGATTCCGGGATACCGGCCTCGAACGTGTCATCGCCGCGGACAATCGCCTCGTAGACCTTGGTACGGCCGGCCACGTCATCGGACTTCACGGTCAGCATTTCCTGTAGCGTGTAGGCGGCGCCATAGGCCTCGAGAGCCCACACCTCCATCTCGCCGAAGCGCTGGCCACCGAACTGCGCCTTACCACCCAGCGGCTGCTGCGTGACGAGCGAGTACGGTCCGATCGAACGGGCATGGATCTTGTCATCGACCAGGTGGTGCAGCTTGAGCATGTAGATGTAGCCCACTGTCACCTTGCGGTCGAAAGTCTCGCCCGTACGTCCGTCGTAAAGCACCGACTGACCGGAAGAGTGCAGACCCGCCTCCTCCAGCATCTCGACGATGTCCGGCTCGCGCGCACCGTCGAAGACCGGCGTCGCAATCGAGACGCCCTTCTTCAGGTGTTCGCTCATCCGGATGACCGAGTCGTCGTCCAGCTCCGAGATCGGCTCGTCCTTCGGACCGTTATAGATGCCGTCGAGGGTGAGGCGGAGCGGCTTGACGTCGCCCGACTTCTTATAATCCTCAAGCATCTTGCCGATCTTCAGGCCCATGCCCGCGCAAGCCCAGCCCAGATGCGTCTCCAGGATCTGGCCGACGTTCATGCGGCTCGGCACGCCGAGAGGATTGAGCACGATGTCGACATGCGTGCCGTCCTCGAGGAACGGCATGTCCTGGATCGGGGTGATCCGCGACACGACGCCCTTGTTGCCGTGACGGCCGGCCATCTTGTCGCCCGGCTGGATCTTGCGCTTCACCGCGACGAAGACCTTGACCATCTTCATCACGCCCGGAGGCAGCTCGTCGCCGCGCTGCAGCTTCTCGACCTTGTCGATGAAGCGCTTCTCCAGCCGCTTGCGGCTTTCGTCGTAAGAACCGCGCAGAGCCTCGATTTCGCCCATCATCTTTTCGTCGGCGACGGCAAACTGCCACCACTGCGAACGCGGATGCTCCTCGATGATATCGCGCGTCAGCACGGTATCCTTCTTGAAGTTCTTCGGGCCGCTCGAAGCGGTCTTGCCTTCGAACATGTCGAGAAGGCGGCCATAGACGTTGCGGTCCAGGATAGCCTGCTCGTCGTCACGATCCTTGGCGAGACGTTCGATCTCTTCGCGCTCGATTGCCATCGCACGCTCGTCCTTCTCCACACCATGACGGTTGAAGACGCGAACTTCCACGATGGTGCCGGTCACGCCCGGCGGCACGCGGAGCGAGGTATCGCGAACGTCGGAAGCCTTCTCGCCGAAGATGGCGCGCAGAAGCTTCTCTTCCGGCGTCATCGGGCTTTCACCCTTCGGTGTGATCTTGCCGACGAGGATGTCGCCAGCCTGAACGTCGGCGCCGATATAGACAATGCCGGCTTCGTCGAGGTTCCGCAGGGCTTCTTCCGAAACGTTCGGAATGTCGCGGGTGATTTCCTCAGGCCCGAGCTTGGTGTCACGCGCCATGACTTCAAACTCCTCGATGTGGATCGAGGTGAAGACGTCATCGGACACGATGCGCTCGGAGAGGAGGATCGAATCCTCGAAGTTGTAGCCATTCCACGGCATGAACGCGACGAGTACGTTCCGACCGAGCGCCAGATCGCCAAGATCCGTCGACGGGCCGTCCGCCAGGATGTCACCCTTGTCGACGCGATCGCCAACCCGCACGAGCGGACGCTGGTTGATGCAGGTCGACTGGTTCGAACGCTGGAACTTCATCAGGCGATAGATATCGACACCCGACTTCGAAGGATCAAGATCCGCCGTCGCACGAATAACGATACGCGTCGCGTCAACCTGGTCGACGATACCGGCGCGGCGCGATGCGATGGCAGCGCCGGAGTCCCGGGCCACAACCGATTCCATGCCGGTTCCGACGAACGGCGCCTCGGCACGAACGAGCGGCACCGCCTGGCGCTGCATGTTCGAACCCATGAGGGCGCGGTTGGCGTCGTCGTTCTCGAGGAACGGGATCAGGGCCGCGGCGACCGAAACGAGCTGCTTCGGCGACACGTCCATGAAATCGACGCGGTCGGACGTGACCATGACGTTTTCGCCGGAATGGCGGCAGACGATCAGATCCTGGGTCAGCTTGCCGGCCGGATCGAGCAGCACGTTCGCCTGGGCGACGTAGTACTTCGACTCTTCCATCGCCGACAGATAGATGATCTCCATCGTCGCGATGCCGTCCTTGACGCGCCGGTACGGGCTCTCGATGAAGCCGTACTTGTTGACGCGGGCGAAGGTGGCGAGCGAGTTGATCAGGCCGATATTCGGGCCTTCCGGGGTCTCGATCGGGCAGATACGGCCATAGTGGGTCGGATGCACGTCGCGGACTTCGAAGCCAGCGCGCTCACGGGTAAGACCACCCGGTCCAAGTGCCGAAAGACGACGCTTGTGGGTGATTTCCGAGAGCGGGTTGGTCTGATCCATGAACTGCGACAGCTGCGAGGAGCCGAAGAATTCACGGACGGCAGCGGCTGCCGGCTTCGCGTTGATCAGATCCTGCGGCATGACGTTGCCGATTTCGACCGACGACATGCGTTCCTTGATCGCGCGCTCCATGCGGAGCAGACCGACGCGATACTGGTTCTCCATGAGCTCGCCGACCGAACGCACGCGGCGATTGCCGAGATTGTCGATGTCGTCGATCTCGCCCTTGCCGTCACGCAGCTCGACGAGCGTGCGGATGACCGCGAGGATATCGTCCTTGCGCAGAACGCGAACCGTGTCCTCGGCCGTCAGGTCGAGGCGCATGTTCATTTTGACGCGGCCAACGGCCGAAAGGTCGTAGCGCTCGCTGTCGAAGAACAGCGACTGGAACATCGCGGTCGCGGAATCAACGGTCGGCGGCTCGCCCGGACGCATCACGCGGTAGATGTCGAACAGCGCGTCTTCACGCGACTCGTTCTTGTCCACGGCGAGCGTGTTGCGGATGTAGGCGCCGATATTGATGTGATCGATGTCGAGAACGGTGACTTCGTCGTAGCCAGCCTCTTCCAGCGTCTCGAGCAGCTTTTCGCTGATCTCGTCGCCGGCTTCGGCATACACTTCACCCGTCGACGGGTTGACGATGTCCTCGGCGATATAGGTGCCGTGCAGGTCCTCGTTGAGAACCTTCAGCGCCTTGACGCCCTTCTCGACCAGTCCACGCGCAGCGCGAGCGGTCAGCTTCTTGCCGGCCTCGACCACGACTTCGCCGGTGTCGGCGTCGATCATGTCCATGGCGGCCTTCATCCCGCGCATACGCGCCGGATCATAAGGCATGCGCCAGCCGTCGCCGACCTTGGAGTAGACGATCTTCGAATAGAAGGTGTCGAGGATCTCTTCGGCATCCATGCCGAGCGCGAACATCAGCGACGTCACCGGAATCTTGCGGCGACGGTCGATACGGGCGTGGACGATGTCCTTGGCGTCAAACTCGATGTCGAGCCAGGAACCGCGATACGGGATGATGCGGGCGGCAAACAGGAGCTTGCCCGACGAATGGGTCTTGCCCTTGTCATGGTCGAAGAAGACGCCCGGCGAACGGTGCATCTGCGAGACGATCACGCGCTCGGTGCCGTTGACGATGAACGTGCCGTTCAACGTCATGAGCGGCATTTCGCCCATGTAGACTTCCTGCTCCTTGATGTCCTTGACGGACTTCGCGCCGGTGTCCTCGTCGACATCGAACACGATCAGGCGGAGGGTAACCTTCAGCGGCGCCGAGAAGGTGATGCCGCGCTGGCGGCACTCGTCGACGTCATACTTCGGTGCGTCGAAGTCATAACGGACGAATTCGAGCAGGGCCGTATTCGAGAAGTCCGAAATCGGGAAGACGGATTTGAAGACGGCCTGCAAACCTTCGTCCGAACGCCCGCCCTTCGCTTCCTCGACCATAAGGAACTGGTCGTAGGATGCCTTTTGAACCTCGATGAGGTTCGGCATTTCGGCGACGTCGCCGATGGACCCGAAGACCTTGCGGATGCGTTTACGACCGGTGAATTCCAGGGCCATGTTCGCTCCTTCTATAAGTTCAAGAACAGCTATCCGGAAAGCCGTACAGCCGCGCTTGGGCGCGGCTCTCTGGATAGCGGTCCTTATGGACCATGAGGGAAACCGGCCCCGGAAACCCGGGGCCGGCCTATTTCAATCGACTTACTTAACGTCGACCTTGGCGCCTGCGCCCTCGAGCTGAGCCTTGAGCTTAGCAGCCTCGTCCTTCGAGACGGCTTCCTTCACGGCCTTCGGAGCTGCTTCGACCAGGTCCTTGGCTTCCTTGAGGCCAAGAGCCGTGATCGCGCGGACTTCCTTGATCACGTTGATCTTGTTCGGGCCGGCCTCAACGAGGATGACGTCGAACTCGGTCTTCTCTTCAGCAGCAGCAGCCGGAGCGGCAGCAGCGGCAGCAGCAGCGACCGGAGCAGCAGCCGAAACGCCCCACTTCTCTTCGAGAAGCTTGGAGAGCTCAGCAGCCTCAAGCACGGTCAGGGCGGACAGATCGTCCACAATCTTTGCAAGATCAGCCATTTTTTCTTCCTGTCAGTTCGAACTTCGTTTGAAATGAGAGAACGGCCTACGCCGCTTCATCCTTCTTGGCATAGGCGCCGAACACGCGGGCAAGCTGCGCCGCGGGTGCGCTGACGACCGTCGCGATCTTGGTGGCCGGTGCCTGGATCAGGCCGACCAACTTACCGCGCAGTTCATCCAGCGACGGCAGCGTGGCAAGAGCCTTGACGCCGTTCGGATCCAGATTGGTCTTGCCCATCGCGCCGCCGAGAATGACGAGCTTGTCATTCGTCTTGGCGAAATCGGCCACGACCTTGGGAGCTGCCACCGGGTCGCTCGAATAAGCAACCAGCGTCGGGCCTGTGAACAGGTCCGCGATGTGGGCAGATTCCGTGCCTTGAAGGGCGAGCTTGACGAGGCGGTTCTTAGCGACCTTTACGCTGACCCCTGCCACACGAGCCTTGCCACGAAGGGCGGTGAGCTCGGCGACGGTGAGGCCGGCATAGTGTGCCACGACGACGACGTTGGTCTCCTGGAAGACCTCGTTCATCGTCGAGACAAGTTCGCGTTTTTCCGCTCTTTCCACTTGCCTCTCTCCAGATAGGCGGGTGACCTTTCGGTCGTTACCGCCGGTTACGTATGCCGCGACCAGATATCCGATCGCAGCGCTGCGTGCCTGTCCCCCAGCCGCTCTTGCGAGCTTCGGGTCAAAGAGGTTCGAACTGATAAGCGGCTTGCGCCGAAAATCTATCTTCCCCCCGTCTATGCAGGATATTAAGCCGGCAAGCCGGCCCCTGCAGTCTCGGACAGGTATTGACCGGACGGAGGGAGAACCCTCCGCCGGCCGTCTTGCCGCCCGGTTACCCGGACGGAGATTTCTACGCCTTAGGCGCCGGTCGTGGTCGCCGGGTCGACATGGACGCCGGGGCCCATGGTCGAGGAAACGGCAACCTTCTGAAGGTACGTGCCCTTCGCGCCGGTCGGGCGGGCCTTCTGGACGGCGTCCACGAAAGCCTTGATGTTCTGGACCAGCTTCTCGGTGTCGAAGCTCGCCTTGCCGATGCCGGCATGGATGATACCAGCCTTCTCGACGCGGAACTCGACCGAGCCGCCCTTGGCGCCAGCGACAGCCGTCGCGACGTCCATTGTGACGGAGCCGACCTTGGGGTTCGGCATCAGGCCGCGCGGGCCGAGCACCTTACCGAGACGGCCGACGAGCGGCATCATGTCCGGGGTCGCGATGCAGCGATCGAAGTCGATCGTGCCACCCTGAACGATCTCGAGCAGGTCCTCGGCGCCAACGATGTCGGCACCCGCTGCGCGGGCTTCATCAGCCTTGGCGCCGCGTGCGAAAACCGCGACGCGAACCGTACGGCCGGAGCCGTTCGGGAGGTTGCAGACGCCGCGGACCATCTGGTCTGCATGGCGGGGGTCGACGCCGAGGTTGAGAGCAACCTCGATGGTCTCGTCGAACTTCGCGTTGGCGCGATCCTTGATCAGCGAAACTGCGACGCTGATCGGATAGAGCTTGTTGCGATCGATGCCCTCGCGGGCGTTGATAACGCGCTTACCGTGCTTAGCCATGATCAGGCAACCACCTCAAGGCCCATAGACCGGGCGGAACCTTCGATCATCCGAGCAGCCGCTTCGATATCTTCGGCGTTCAGATCCTTGAGCTTCTTCGTCGCGATCTCGACGCACTGGGCGTGCGTGACCGAGCCGGCGGAAGCGCCCTTGCCCGGCGTCGTAGCGCCCTTGGCAAGGCCTGCGGCCTTCTTCAGAAGGAAGCTGACCGGCGGCGTCTTCATCACGAAGGTGAAGGACTTGTCCTGGTAGTAGGTGATGACCACCGGTACCGGGGAACCCTTTTCCATTTCCTGGGTCTGCGCGTTGAACGACTTGCAGAATTCCATGATGTTGATGCCGCGCTGACCGAGCGCCGGGCCAATCGGCGGCGACGGGGTAGCGGAGGCGGCCTTGACCTGAAGCTTCAGGTAGCCTGCAACTTTCTTTGCCATTTTTGTTCCTTTCCATGTCGGCAACCCGCCGACGAGGCAGACCGACATCACATCGGTCAGGCGCCAGCCTCAGCTGGCAGGAATGGCGTGGTTCGGATGGCGACACTTGGCGAGCGCCGCACCCTCCCACGCCCAAACGATCAGAGCTTTTCGACCTGACCGTATTCGAGCTCCACCGGAGTGGCGCGCCCGAAAATCGACACGGCAACCTTGAGCCGTGCACGAACCTCGTCGACTTCCTCGACAAGACCGTTGAACGAAGCGAACGGACCGTCCGAAACGCGAACCTGCTCGCCGACTTCGAAACTGACCGACGGCTTGGGCCGCTCCACGCCTTCCTGCACCTGATGGATGATGCGGTTGGCTTCGGCTTCCGAGATCGGCATCGGCCGATTGTCGGAACCGAGGAAGCCCGTAACCTTCGGCGTGTTCTTGATCAGATGATAGGCGTCATCGGTCAGCGCCATCTTCACGAGTACGTAACCCGGGAAAAACTTGCGCTCGGCATCGACCTTGCGGCCGCGCCGGACCTCGACGACCTTCTCGGTCGGCACCAGGATCTCATCGAAAAGATCGGCAAGGCCACGCTGGCCCGCCTGTTCACGGATCGACTCCGCGACCTTCTTTTCGAAGTTCGAATAGGCGTGGACGATATACCAGCGTTTATCCAATGGTCTGTCCCCTGCCTATCGGCCAATGCCGAGCAGGAACGAAACGCCCCAGCTCAGGCCGAAATCGGCGACTGTGAAGAACAGGCTGGCCAGGACGGCCATGATGAAGACCATGACTGTCGTGATCGCGGTTTCGCGACGAGACGGCCAGACGACCTTCGATACCTCCGTGCGAACCTGCTGGAGGAACGTAAATGGATTAGTTTTGGTGGCCATTACCCGCTCACGGCTTGCGGGCGCGCAAACTTTTGTCTGCGCACCCCGCTGGGAAGCGTTACATAGAACCGATCAATCGATTCCTCAAGTGTTAAATTTGGCAGGGGCAGTAGGATTCGAACCTACGACCTACGGTTTTGGAGACCGTCGCTCTACCAGCTGAGCTATACCCCTACCGGAGAGAAGGCCTGAAAATCAGCCCTTCCCAAAACGTTCCGGCGACGCCCTGCTTCTTAGCAGAGTCGCGTCAGCCTTGC
>NZ_JAPKNH010000002.1 GCF_026344005.1 Kaistia terrae | reverse complement strand
CGGGGTCCAGACCTTGAACTCGTAGCTTGGGGCGGCGTTATAGACCGGAATGTCCTGCGGCAATTCGGTGAGCCGCCAGATCGTGGCCCGTCCCTTGCCACCGGTTCGTACCTTCCAGCCGAACGAGCCTCTCTGCACTGGCCGAATAAAGCCCCGGTCTTCCAGTTCCTTGAACCCCGCGTTGACTGGCCTGCCGCTGCAGCAAAGGATCTCCGCGGCTTCGCGATGGCTCATGGAGATATCGCCATTGTTCGAGCCATTGAAACGCCCTCGGATCTCGATGTAGAGCAGCCGAGAATAGGGCGCGAGTGACTTCCAAGCCTCGGTAAGCCGGATCCAGTGAAACAACTGGACATAGGGTGGCCCGTGGGGGCGGCGGCCTCGACTGTCGTGTTTGCGCGTCATTCCGCGGCGCCTCCGGTCCAATCCGGCAAATTGCCAGGGAGAGCTCCGCAAGCTTCGGCGAACGTGCGGCAGCCGGATCGATCCTTTCGCCGATCTGCTGGCTCGGTCATGCGGAACCCATTCAGCCACGCGCCGTCGGTCGCCCCACGCCCACCAGACGCTGCGACGGCAGAGAAGGCCGCCGCTTCCAGGCAGTCGAATTTGCGTTCCGCCAGGTGCTCGATAGCTTCAATCAGCAGGATCAGAAGGCTCGCCGCCACAATTTCGGGCGGGGTGCGTCGCGCGCTGTTGCTGTTCATGACGCATACGAGAACAGGCAGAACGTCAGCGGCCCATTGCTCCCCGGAGGGATGATCCAACGCGAGCATCGGCCAGTTTTCCAAGGCCTCCTCAATGCTTTGAGAAGGCGGCATGCCGATGTAGTCCGACCGGTCGGGGCGGCAGATGTCGATCTTTAGAACCAGGCGCCGGCAGTGGTCGCGGAAGTCCTGGATCGGCACACAGCGGCCTCGCGTGGGGTTTCCCGACGAGTCTTCCTTGCAACACTCCGGGTCACGCCCGAGCTGCGCCTCATGGCGGTAGTTGGCTTGAAGGCGAAGGGCAGGTTGGCTATCCTTCGATTTGATCAGCCCGCCAAGGTGATCGAAATTCGGAAGGCCGCGCGCTGTGCAACCAGCCGCGGCCTTTTGCGCTTTTGGGGGAGCGTTGGCACCCGACGGCAGGAGCTTCATTCGTGTTGTCACTTGCATGACTGAACCTCAGTGGCTTTGCGCCAGAGGACGGTCAAGGCTATGCCAGGAGCGATCAGAATAGCCTTCGGCCCGTCCAGTGGCAGCGGGGCTTTTTCTTAGGCGACGTTGCGGCGAGCTTTGGCCTGCTCAATCACACCAGTGATTTCAGAACGGGGCCACCGGGAGAGCGATCCAATCTTGACCGGCTTGGGAACCGTGCCGTCCGCGACGCGACGCCAGAAGGTCGGAACGCTCATCTGCAGTATCGCGGCGCACTCGCGGACGGTCAGAAGGGGATCGATGAGTTCCATTGTCTCGCCTCGTCTTCGGTTGATACGAGGTGGAACCTAACGATGTAACGAGCGGGGAGCCGTCGCTTCTACTCGATATTTCTATGGAACCGCTCCTAGGCTGGGATGCCTCCATAAGCGCTGGTTCATGACGAAAGCATCAGGGAACCACTGGTTCGTTTGCTCCTAAGCAATTGAAACTACTCGACGCCTCTGGCCGCCTGGCGGAAATGCCTTAGCCATTCGTCAAGCCAATCGCGGCTTAGGGCTTTTCCATTGACACTAAAAAGTGGTGCGTCGGCTTTGGCGTCATGCTCGACGGTCAACCTTCTGGCGATCCGTAGAGCATCTCTGTCCGAAGCAAACGCCAGTTCCTTGACGTGTTGACGAGCGAGCCGATCAAGAACGTGATAACGCTCTCTCTTCTTATCAGCCTGCCCGCCTTTGAGGCCACTTGCACGGTTTTTTTCTTTAACTTCGATGTGCCTAAGCGCAAAGACCTCGTAGCTCATCTTGATGCGATACTCGGCCCACAAGTAGCCCAGCCGCAGGTCGTCCTTATGTGCGACACAGAGTGACATCAGATTCGCGACGTACCAAAGGCGACTTAGCGGCGCAGCGAAATGGCGGGCCGCAACCTCACCCGCGTATGCGTACCACCCTGCTTCACCGAACCTCTTCTTCGCTTTTGCAACGAAATCAATTCCTTCCACCTCTATTACTCTCGAAAGCAGTTCGTCCGATAGTTCACCACCCGGTTCCGCCCATCCGTGAGCACCCATGACAAAAGCGCACTCGAAATAGAGATCAATGGGGTTGAAAACGGCTAAGTCGGTCGCCGCCACCCCGTTTTGTACCGCGCCGAAGACGTCACGGTGCGAATAGACTGCGACGCCGGAACGCATGGTGGAGCCGACGGACTCCAAGGTTGGATTCCCAGGGAAATCCAACTTGTCGTCTTTCGGGCGGATAGGCATCAACACATATCCGTCCACGTCATCCTCGGGCCCGCGCAACCACATGGATTCGCGATAGTTTCTGCGTGGCACCTGATAAAACTCATGGATACCCAGTTTTACGATCGGGTAGTCCCATATCCATTTCAATATGATGCCATCCTCATTTGCAGGAACAATCGACTCCGATAGTGACATGCTGGCCCCAGCGCTCCAGAAGGATACGGCGCTGTTCCAGGAAATCCGTCCGTCGATAGGCCCGCTCGACGGCTCCTCCGACTGTGTGCCCCAAGATTGTCTCGGCGACCTCGTGCGGCGCATCAGTCGTCTCGGCGAGCCAGTCACGCAGGCTGGACCGGAAGCCGTGAGGGCGAGCTTGCATCCCTTCGCGCTCCATGTGGCGCGCCATGGTGGCGTCTGAAATTACGCCCTTCCGGACGCTCGGGAAGATGTAGCCGTCGCGTGCATGACGCCGCGCTTGCTCAATCACCGCCATGGCCTCCACTGACAGGGGGATGCGGAAATCGGGCGTCCGGTCTCTGCGCCCCTTCATCGCCTCGCCGGGTATTGTCCAGACATCGCCGTCTAGCTGCGCTTCCTGGAGGAACCGCAGCGGTCCCGACCGAGCACCGGTTAGAATGAGTAGGCGCAAAGCGAGGTGTGTCACGCTGCCCGCGTCGAGGCTGGCATAGAAAGCCGGAACCTCTATCCACGGCAGCGCGGGGATATTCTTGGACTTGTGCCGCGTCTTCCCTAGTAGCGCTCGGGCCTTGTCAGTCGCCTGCAGGTCCACGGTCAATCCGAGCGCCGCGGCATGCTTCAGACAAAGGCCAAGGCGGTTCATCGCCTTGCGCGCCGTGTCCGCTTTCGTGTGCCAGATGGGCGCCAGCGTATCGCGAATGTCCTTCTGGTCGATTTCGGCCACCGGCATGTTTCCCAGCTTCGGAAGCACGTGAAGCTCAAGCGGCGTGAACCATCGGCCCGCCTTGCCGTCACCCTTCAACTCGGCCTTACGACTTTCGAAGGCGTCCAGAGCGATGTCCTTCAAGACATGGATGGATCGAGCGGCCTCCCGAGACTGGCGGTCGCGCTCCTTGATAGGGTCTTTGTTCGCCTTGGCGATGGATCTTGCCGCGTCGGCGGCCACACGGGCGTTCTTCAACGAAACGTCGCTCGTCGACCCCAGCCCCATCTCGCGGCGCCGGCCGTGGATCGTGAAGCGCAGGAACCACTGCCCTCCCCCGTCGGGCCGCTTGTAGAGCCACAGCCCACCGCCGTCCGAGTATTTGCCAGGCGCGGCGGTACGGACGGAAATCGCCGTCAGCTTGTTCAAACCACGAGGCATTTCAGACCACCCCCCGATCCACCCTTCGCTCTGCGCTGGAGTGATATTCAGTGATAGGTCATGCTGCCGAACGAAGCAAGAACGTCCAGGCGTACCGCTGTGTCTGATCTAGTCTGATAGGCGATGAAATGTATATATATTACAATACGTTGCCTGCTGCCGGCACCATTCAGCCTTCGAAGTCCTGATCGACCTCCTTCGCGCTCGCCTGTTGAGGCGCCCTGAGCGAAACATGCGCTGCCGTATTGCGGCCGCCGCACAATTTTCGCAGGAATTGATCCCCCTCGCCTCGCCCCCCCCCCTGCCAGCGTCGACCCACCGTCTCGTCACGAGATTCTGCGGTAAGTCTGCACCAAAGTATCGCGACTGCGCCGCGTTGACGCGACGCGCCGTCATGGCCCGCACTCCCGGACGGATGCCCGCCGGCTAAAAAATAGGCTGCGGCGCGAAATTAGGCAAACCCACGCCGTGCTCGCTCATTCCGGTCGCCGCGGTGTGTTTCGCCAAACCCCGACGAACCCGCCGCCGGGCCGTGCCTCGTCGAGTTGGCACGCTTTCTGCTTTTGTTGATTGCAAGCGCGGTCACCGCCTCGAAAGCGGTGGTTTCAAACGGTTGGCGTGCCGCTTCCTAACGTTGCGGCGATCATGACATATGATCCAAGTGGCAGAGGCGCGACACGCTCCGCTGCCGAAAACCAGATTAAGGCGGGCCAGCTTTCTACGTCCGGTGCTCCCGACGACAGGCTGCTCGACATCAGCGGACTGACCGTCGACTTCAGGACGCGTCGTGGCATCTCGCGTGCCGTAAACGACGTCGCCCTGTCGGTCCGGCGCGGCGAGATCCTTGGGCTGGTGGGCGAATCCGGCTCGGGCAAATCGATCACGGCGCTCTCGGTGCTCGGCCTGGTGCCTGCCCCCGGCAGGATCGTTGCCGGCCAGATTGTCTTCGACCGCCGCAACCTGCTGCAATTGCCCGAGGCGGAGATCGCCAAGTTGCGTGGCCGCCGCATCGGCTACATCTCGCAGTCGCCACGCGCTGCCCTCAATCCAAGCTTCCGCATTCGCGAGCAGATGGACGTGACGCTGCGCGCCTGCGCTCCGGAACTCGATGCGGCGGGGCGCGCCGACAAGGCCCGATCGTTGCTGGAACAATTGGGCTTTGCCGATCCCGAACGGGTCGCCGCCGCTTTTCCGCACCAACTCTCCGGCGGCATGTGCCAGCGCATCTGCATCGCCATGGCGCTCGCCGGCTCACCCGACCTGCTGATCGCCGACGAACCGACCACCGCGCTCGATGTCGCCGTGCAGGCGCAGATCCTCGCTCTGCTGCATGAGCTGAACCGCAAGCTCGGCCTCGCCATCCTGATCGTCAGCCACGACTTGGCGCTAATCCGCGCCATCGCGCACCGGATCGTCGTTCTCTATGGCGGCGAGGTGCAGGAAACCGGCGATGTCGGCACCGTACTCGCGGCCCCGCGCCATCCCTACACGGGCGCACTGCTGCAATCGGTTCCGGATCCAGACCATCCCTCCGCCCGGCTCGCCTTTATCCCAGGCTTCCCGGAGCCGGTGCCGCCGGACGCCGATGGCTGCCGCTTCGCGCCGCGCTGCGGGTTCGCCTTCGCACCCTGTCTCAGCCAGCGGCCGATTCTCCGTCTCGTCGAAGACGGCGTCCGCGCCCGCTGCCATCTCCTCGATCCGGGAATGGCCACGCCATGAGCACGCCCCTTCTTCAGGCCCGCGGCCTCCAAAAGAGCTTTGCTACTGGCGATGGTGGGTTGTTCGGCCAGGGACGCCATCGCCACATGGCCGTCGACGGCATCGATCTCGCCATCGAGCCCGGTACCACGCTTGGCTGCGTCGGCGAATCCGGGTCCGGCAAGTCGACGCTGGGGCGCATGCTGGTCGGACTGATCGAGCCTGACGAAGGCAGCGTCACCTTTGACGGGCAGGACGTCGCGAAAGTCGCCGGCAAGGAACGCGCTGCGCTCCGCCGAAACATGCAGGTCGTGTTCCAGGACCCGCTGCTGTCACTCAACCCGCGCCGGACAATCGGCCAGAATATCCAGCGGCCGCTGCGCAATTACGGCGTCGGCGGGTCCGAAGCCGAAGACCGCATGGCGCGGCTGATGAAAATGTGCGGCCTCGATCCGGCCCAGGCGGCGCGCTATCCGCATGAGATCAGCGGCGGCCAGTGCCAGCGCGTGGCGATCGCGCGGGCGCTCGCGCTCGAACCGCGCTTCGTCTTCCTCGACGAGCCGGTCTCGGCCCTCGATGTCTCGGTGCAGGCGCAGATCCTGAACCTGCTGCTCGACCTGCAGGCCGAGCTGGGCCTCACCTATTTCTTCGTGACCCACGACCTGAAGCTCATCGAGTTCATGTCGCAGCAGGTCATCGTGATGCTCAAGGGCAGCGTCGTCGAGCGCGGCACCTCTGCCGAGATCTGGCAGTCCCCAAAGCATGCCTACACCCAGAATCTGCTCCGCAGCGTCCTCCGGCTCGGGTCTACCCCGGACTGGGCGAGGTTTGCGGCCAGTGAAACCAGCAGCGTTATCCCCTGATAGGAATGGAGCAGAATCAATGAGTTCGATCTCATCCTTGCTGAAGCCGTCCGTCACGATGCGGCGGACTTTGTCCGGCCTCATGATCGGCGCGATGATGACGGCGGCGACCGTCCTTACGCCGATGTCTCGTGCTTCCGCCGATACGGTCCTGACCATCGGCATCGAAGCCGACCTGGCCAAGCTAGATCCGCATATCTCCGGCACCTGGAACACCTTCAAGGCGCTGTCGCATATCTATGAGGGGTTCGTCGCCGAAGACCTTTTGGCGCAAGGGGTCTCGACCCCGCCGATCGTACCGGCGCTTGCCGAATCCTGGACCGTCAGCGACGACGCCAAGACCTATACGTTCAAGCTGCGACAGGGCGTGCAATTCCACGACGGCACGCCGTGGAACGCCGCGGCGGCCAAGTTCAACATGGACCGCATGCTCGACTCGAAGTTCAAATACTTCCAGCCGGGCGCCGTACCGATGTTGCAATGGGTCTGGGGCGATCTCGACAGCTATAAGGTCATTGACGACTACACCGTCGAGATCAAGCTGAAGCAGCCCAACTCGGAATTCCTGCGCCGACTCGCTGCCGGCGGTTCGGGCACGCCGCGCATGATCAGCCCGGCGGCAATCGAGAAGTTCGGCAATGACGGAATCGGCCAGAACGCGGTCGGCACCGGCCCGTTCATGCTGACCGAGCGGGTCGTCGGCGAAAAGACGGTCCTGAGCAAGAACCCGAACTACTGGGATCCGAAGCGGGCGCCCAAGGTCGATCGCCTGATACTGCGCGGCATCCCGGAAGTCTCGACCCGCGAACTGGCGCTGATGAGCGGCGAAGTCGACATGATCGCGACGCCATCGCCCGACTCCATCGATTATCTCGAAGCCCAGGGCCTGACGATCGTCAAGGGACCGGTCGCGACGATCTATCCGATCTGGCTGAACTTCAAGGAAAAGCCGCTGCAGGACGTTCGCGTCCGCAAGGCGATGGCCATGGCCATCGACCGCGAGGGCATGACCAAGTTCCTGCGTCGCGGCACGGCCGTTCCGGCCTATGGCATCCTGAACTTCGGCGGTCCCGGATGGGATGCGGACTATCGTGACTGGCCGTTCGATCCCGAGGGCGCGAAGAAGCTGCTGGCGGAAGCTGGCTACCCGAACGGCTTCGAGACCCGCCTCGACTGGACGATGGGCGGCGGCGGCGACGTCAACACCCGCGCCGACGCTGAATGGCTCCAGCGCGATTTCGCCCGCATCGGCATCAAGGCCAGCATCGAGACCTTCGACAACGGCACCTATTGGGACATGATGGCCAAGGGCATCCGCGAGGGCTCGTGCTGCATGCAGGTGTCATGGGGCGAGACCGGCTTCTACTGGCTCGACCTCGTCGTCTCCAAGGCTGCCACGCCGCCGAACGGCTTCAACTCCGGCTACTACGACAATCCGAAGATGGACGAACTCCTGGCACAGGCCCGGAGCGCGCCGAACGAGGAAGGCATGGTCGCCAAGCTGCACGAGCTGCGCGATGCGGTGACGGCCGATGTCGCCTTCATCCCGGTCTACACGCCGCTGCAGGTCTATGCCATGCGCCCGAACGTGAAGGGCTTCGTCCTGGCGCCGCAGCATTGGGCCGACTTCACCTCGATCACCAAGGAATAGTCCGCCGAGCCACCCGCCCGCGCTCGAAATGGCGCGGGCGGCACCCGGACCCGATCCCCGGATCTATGCGAGAGCGACACTTCATGGCCAAGTTGATCCTGCGCCGCCTTTTCGGGACACTCCCGGTTCTGCTTGGCGTTTCCTTCGTCGTCTTCGTTGCCCTGCAACTCGTGCCCGGCGACGTGGCCCGAACCATCCTCGGCTACAATGCGACCGAGGAACGGGTGGCGGCGCTGCGCGCCATTCTCGGCCTCGATCGTCCCATCCTCGTTCAGTACGTCACGTGGCTCGGCAATCTGGCGCGCGGCGATCTCGGCCAGTCCGTCGCACTGGGCGTCCCCGTCCTCACCGTCATCCTCGACAAGATCGGTGCATCGCTGATCCTGATGGGCGCCAGCTTCGCCCTGGTGCTGGTGTTCGGCCTGCTGCTCGCAGCCCTGTCCGGCGGCCATCACCGCAGCCCACTCGATCGCATGATCGTCCTGCTCACCCTCGTTTTCGCCAGCGTGCCGCCGTTCTGGCTCGGCATCGTGCTGCTCTATCTCTTCGGCCTGCAGTTCCGCCTGTTCCCGATCTCCGGCATGTACGACATGGCCAATCCCGGCGGCCTTCCCGATCTCCTCCGTCATCTCGTCCTGCCGGCCGTGACAACCGCGGTCTCGTCGCTCGCCGTCGTCGCCCGCGTCACGCGCGGCCGGATGATCGACGTGATGAACCAGCCCTACATCATGACCGCCAAGGCGCGCGGCCTCAGCCGGCCCCGCATCGTCTATGTCGAGGCGGTGCGCAACGTCCTGCCAACCTATGTCGGCATTTCGGGCCTGCAGATCGGCTATCTGTTCGGCAGCGCCATCTTTTCCGAGATCGTCTTCAACTGGCCGGGCATTGGCCTCCAGCTCTACCAGGCGATCATCCAGCGTGATTTCCCTGTCGTGCAGGGCGCCGTCCTCGCCATCGCCGCCGTTTTTGTATTCGGCAATCTGATCGCGGACCTGATCGCCGCGGCCCTCGATCCGAAGCGCGCAACATGACCCAGTCCACCACCCTCACCCTGCGGCCGGCCCGCTTCGGCATGTTGAGCGCCATCACCTCCGACAAGGGGGCTTTCTTCGGCCTGATCGTCCTCGGCATCTTCGTCTTCGCGGCGATCTTCGCCCCGCTCATCGCGCCCTTCGGGCCGAACGAGGCGGATCCGATGCTGCGGCTCGGCGCTCCCGGCACTGCCGGCCATTGGCTCGGCCTCGATCATCAGGGCCGCGATATCCTCTCGCGCCTGATCTGGGGCTCGCGGCTGACGCTGGCCACCGGCATCATACCCGTTGCCGTCGGCGCGCTGATCGCGCTGCCGATCGGGCTGCTGGCGGCATGGTACGACCGTGCCGGCGGTTGGATCCTGCGCGGCATGGACGTTCTCTTCGCCTTCCCGATGGCGCTGCTGGCCATCATGGTCGCCGCCTTTCTCGGGTCGGGCGTTGGCAACATGATGATCTCGCTGGTCATCGTGCTGCTGCCCTACAATGTGCGCGTCGTCTACCAGGCGGCCGTCGAGCAGAAGAGCCTGCCCTATGTCGAGGCGCTGCGTGTCGTCGGCACGCCGGTGCGCACCATCCTGTTCGTCGAACTGCTGCCCAACGTCGCGTCGGCTGCCATCGTCTACGCGACGACGATCGTCGGCAGCATGGTGATCACCGCCGCCGGCCTCAGCTTCCTCGGCCTCGGCGTCCAGCCTCCCGGCGCGGAGTGGGGAATCATGGTGGCCGAGGGGCGCTCGGTGATCTTCATCGCCCCGCACGTCGCCGCCATTCCAGGCCTCTGCCTCAGCCTGCTCGTCATCGCCTGCAGCCTGCTTGGCGACGGTGTGCGCGACGCGCTCGACCCCCGCATTCGCGCGTCGTTCGGCGCCTGACCGACGTCCCCCTTTCACCTTCGTGGAACTGACATGCCCATCCTGATCCGCAACGCCCGCGTGCTCACCTTCGACGACGCGCGCACCGAACACGCCCGCGCCGACGTCCTCGTCGAAGGCAATGTAATCTCCGCCGTCGGACCGGACCTCGACGTCAGTCACCTGACCGATCTCGAGATCGTCGACGGCGCCGGCAAGCTGGTGATGCCCGGCCTGATCAATGCGCATCTCCACTCGCCGGCCAATTTGCTCAAGGGCGCGCTGGAGGATTTCCCGCTCGAGATCTTCATGCTCTACGAAGTGCCGCCGATGGGCGATACGCCGGCGAGCGCACGGCTCTACTATCTGCGGGCCATGCTCGGCGCGATCGAGATGCTGAAGCTCGGCATCACCAGCGTGCATGACGACGCCTTCTTCAATCCGGCGCCGCTGCCCGAGAACATCGACGGCGTCATGAATGCCTATCGCGATTCCGGCATCCGCGCGACGGTCGCCATCGACCAGCCCAACATCCTCGAATACGAGAAATTCCCGTTCCTCGCCGATCTGTTGCCGGAGTCCGAAAAGGAGGCGATGCGTCGCGCTCCGATCCAGAGCGGTGACGAACTGCTTTCGATCTATGGCGACTTCGTCGACCGCTGGCATCGCCAGGCCGATGGTCGGCTGATGTGCTCGACCTCGTGCTCGGCGCCGCAGCGGGTCACGCCGGAATATCTGCAGGGGCTGACCGAGTTCTCCCGCACGCACGACCTTCCCTTCAACATTCACATTCTGGAAACCCGGCTGCAGCGCGTGCTTGGTGATGTGCGCCACGGCAAGTCACTGATCCGCTACGTGCATGATCTCGGCTGCCTGGACGAGCGCAAATTCGTCATTCACGCCGTCTGGGTCGATGATGCCGACATCGCGCTGATGGCCGATTCAGGCTGCACCGTGGGCCACAACCCGATCTCCAACCTCAAGATCGGCTCCGGCGTCATGCGCTTCCGGGCGCTGCGCGACGCGGGCATCCCGATCGCGGTCGGCACCGACGAGGCCGCCGTCGACGACAGCGCCAATATCTGGCAGGCGGCCAAGACGATCGGCCTGATCCAGAAGGTCACGACGCCCGACTGGACGCTATGGCCGAAGGCGGACGAAATCCTCGATTGCGTCCTGCTCGGCGGCGCCCAGTCGATGCGGCTTTCGAAGAGCATCGGGCGGATCGCGCCGGGCTATCAGGCCGACCTTATCCTGCTCGACCTCGACACCATCGCCTTCACGCCGCTGAACGATCTGAAGCGCCAGCTCGTCTACACCGAGAACGGCTCCTCGGTGGTGATGACCATGGTCGCCGGCCGGATCGTCATGCGCGACGGCAAGATCCTGACCGTCGACGAGGCGGCGCTGAAGGCAGAGATCCGCGAGGCGATGCGCGAGCACGAGAGCACTTTCGGCCGCATCCAGGAACATGCGGCGCGGCTGCTACCGCATTATCGCGCCATGTACGAGAAGGCGCTCGCCCATGACGTCGGCATGATGCGCTGGGTGCCGCCCTTCGCAACTCGCGGCTGAGGAACACCATACCGTTCGAAGGGCGCACGCTTCTCATCGCCGAGGTCGGCCGTCGCGACGGTCGATCTCGACACCACCGTGCTCGCCTTCCACAACCAGCCGTCCCGATCTCCGCATCCGCTTCTGGAGATCGCTGGGTCTTGTCAACCTTTCACGGGCGACGCCGCGAACAGCCTGGTATCGATTTCATGAAATGTCCGCCGGGCCGTCTCGGCGGAATAAAGTTCGGCCATCTGCTCGGCAGCACTGGTCCCAATGCGGCGGCGGCGCGCCTCGTCGGGAACCAGTTCGGCGATCGCATCGGCGAGTGCCGCCGCCTCCCCGATCGGCACATGCACCGCATTCCGGTCATGGGCCGAATAGTCATTGAGGCCGCCGACCACGGTGGTGATCATGGGTAGGCCGACCATCATCGCCTCCGCGGCGACGAGGCAGAACCCCTCCGCCTCGCTCGTCTGCAGAAAGATGTCGTGCTGGGCCGCCTCGCGCCACCATTTGTCGACGAAGCCGGCGAGGCACAGCCGATCCGCGACATTCGCAGCCTCCGCCCTGGCGAGCATCGCCGGTCCCTCCGGGCCGATGCCGAAGATCGTGCACCGGGCGTCCACGCCACGGGACTTGAGCAGTGCCAACGCATCGATCGCGACATCGAAGCGCTTACGGCGGACAAAGCGGCCGGCCATCACAAGCTTGATTGGGCCTGTGATCCGGTAATTGCACTTCGCCGCCTCCCGTGACGCAACGAAGAGCGGCACGACCGCCTCCCGCCTCTGTCTTGGCCAGGGATAGTAGCTCCGCGTTTTCCGCAATGTGGTCGGACAGTCTGCCCAGACTTCATCGACACGAATGGAGAGCGCTCGCAGGAGGAACTGGTAAAAATGAACGGACGGCCGCCGCTCCAGCCGCGCTATGTGTTCAAATGCCACGCACCGAACGTCGCGATTGAACATCAGAACCGCCCGCCCGATGATGTTGGCCTGCTTCAGCGAGAGGATGACCACCTCCGGCCGAACCTGACGGATCAGCCTGGCCAATGCGAAGGCGCCCCGCATCATTCCCGCGAGGGTGAGCCTGGCATCCTGCGTGGCCTCAACAAGCCGCTCTTCGCCGACCAGATCCGCGATGCGCTGCCGAAGTCCGCCGTCGCCTCGACCGAAAACGAAGACGGTCAAGTTGCACTGACGCAGGAAACCATTCTCGAGCAGAGTCACCAGTCCGTGCTCTGCCCCGCCGCGCGACAGCGTATTGATGACGTAGATGGCCGAGCCCGGTGCCTTCATGAGCTCGGATGGACTATCCCGGCGTGCTTCCGTCGTCAGCGCAACTGTAGAGGGACCCAATAGCATTGGATTAACCGCAATAGGGGCATGTCGAACGCTAGATATTGGCAATCTAGCAGATTTTCACAGTCCGGCTGCCCCGCTATGCGGATCGCGTCACGCGACCATCGCCATATCGGGATCGTATTTTCTCGATGATAGGATAGCGATTCCATCAAATTGCTGAAGACGGCTAAGGCTTTTCCTGAAGATAGCGCGCAATCAAAAAGACCGCGTCGACGAAGGTAGCGCTCCGGATCCAGCCATCCTCGATCCAACGCCCCTGCTTGTCGATCCTGTCGACCAAGCCGCTCACGCGTCCGGCCAACTCTGCCGGCGCCAGCCGATTCGCTGGCGACGGCCAGAACGGAAACGGGTGAAGCTTGCCCGCGGCCGCCGCGTCCACCAGCCTAATCGCCTCGGGAATGTCCGCGGTGCTCTTGAGGCTGTAGTGATCGAGCAGATTTACAGGTTCGTAGGTGAGCTTCTCGTCACTATCGACATAGAGGGGGCGATTGGTACGGAGCTCGTAGAAGCGCGCCCAATCGCCATCCGGCAATTGCGACGCCTTCAACCACGCGACTGCCCCTAGCGCGGCGGAGAGAAATCGCTCGTCGCCGGTGCGCTGGTAGAGTTCGACCAGGGCGGTCGCCGCGCCGCCGCTCTCCCGCGATGTCACAGCGGGCGGCTCAAACTTGCGCCCCCAGACCGGACGCATGTCGCGATCATAAGTTTGGGCCCATCCCTGCTGCGGCTCAGGCAGTTGCGCGGCGAGCAGAAATTCTCCCGCACGGACCGCGGACGCCTCATACGCCGGATCGCCAAACCGGTCGGCAGCGATCAGATGAAGATGCACCGTATCGCGGATGAGATTGTCGTTGATGACGTAATAAGGACCGTCAGAAGGCTTGACCCATTGACGCGGCCAGTCCGCCGGCAAGCTCGCCCGACCGGCTTTCGGTATCCGATCGGAGCGGGTCCTTTTCTCGATCCTCACCGGCCAGGCGCCATTCGGATATTGCGCGGTGGAAAGCTTCTCCATGCCGTAGAGGATCGCCTCCCGCACGGGCTCGTCCTTGCCGTCGAGGGCTTGGTCGAGCCAGATCAGGAAGCGCAGCGCACTCTGGGTGGTGTCGTCGTCCAGCAGGGTTTCGTTCTTTGCCGGATTGTCCTTGATGGCTGCGCAGGCTTCGGGCGTTGTCCCCCCTGCCCGATAGCACCAGTCGCGCCGCGCCACCGGATCCATCTCGATGGCAATGTACCAGCCGCCCGAGAGAAGTTGGGTCTGGATCAGCGCCTCCGCGGCCTGCCTGGCCGCCTTCAGCCATGCGGCGTCTCCGGTGACCTCATACACACGCAGGAATGCCGCTCCGATAGCCGGCGTTCCCGGTGGCTGCACCCAGCCGACGGTCGGGCCAACTTTTCCCTCCCCCCTGCGCACGCTGAGATCAGGCGAATACTCCCAGACATAGGCACCGTTCAGGGAGAGCTTGTTTGCGAAGACGCCCGCCGCCTGTGTCAGCGCCGCCTTGGCGCGATCGGCGAGCGCCGGGTCGTAGGCCATGGCCGGGCGTGTGAGAAATGCACCGCAGGCGAGCAGGATCGCGATCCATCGCACCACGCGAAGACAATCACCGCGCCGTGACGCCTCCGGCGAACGGATCATCGGGCCGCGACTTGCGAAGCGCCATGAGCATTTGCCATCGCCGCGATTTCCGGCGGCATTGCCGGCAGGTCGTCCTCGGCATGGAAGTTCGGCAGGATGCTGCGGATAACGCCAAAAAGGCTCTCGCAGTCTCCCCGCTCTGCATAGCGGTGCAACGCTTCGAAAGCCGCGTAAAGCACCGGCAGCGGCACCGGCGTCGGCACAGCGCCGAGGACACCCGGAACGGGTGGCGTCACGCGCCGTTCGGACTCGTCAAAAAGCTCCTCGAACAGCTTTTCACCCGGCCGGCAGCCGACGATCTTGATCTTCACATCCTCGTCGGGCGTATAGCCCGCGAGACGGATCATCCGCCGGGCTATATCGACGATCCGGATCGGCTCGCCCATGTCGAGCACGAAGATTTCGCCCTGGCCCAGATTCTTTTCCAGCCCGTAGGCCGAGGCCTGCAGCGTCAATTCGACCGCTTCGCGGATCGTCATGAAGAAGCGCTTCATCTCCGGATGCGTGACGGTAAGCGGACCGCCGCGCGCCAACTGGTTCTTGAATAGCGGGATCAGCGATCCGCTCGAACCCAGCACATTGCCGAAACGAACCGTCATGAAACGCGGCGAGCCGGCCTCTTGCATCCCCTCGAGGTCGAGCGCTTGGCAGAAGAGTTCCGCGAGCCGCTTGGTCGCGCCCATGACGCTGGTGGAATTCACGACCTTGTCCGTCGATATCTGCACCATGCCGAGCGCGCGCCAACGCTTGGCCGCCTCGGCCACGTTCATCGTGCCCCATACGTTGGTGAGCGCGCCTTCGCAGGGGTTCAGCTCCACCATGGGCACATGCTTCAGCGCAGCGGCATGGAACACCAGTTCGGGCCTATGCTGCGCAAACAGTTCGTTCACGCGGGCGGGGTCCCTCACGTCGCAAAGATGCGTCGAACGGAGCAGGTTCGGGAAGCTTTCGGCAAGCTCGAGATCGATCGAATAGAGATTGAACTCGCAGCTATCCAGGACCACGAGACACGAGGGGCCGAGCGCTGCGACCTGCCGGGTCAACTCACTCCCTATCGACCCACCAGCGCCTGTTACCAGCACGCGTCGTCCATAGATGAATTGCCGCAGGGTCGCGACGTCGAGCGCCACCTGTGGCCGCTCCAGCAGATCCGTGAGCTCGATCGGACGCAGTTCGAACTGGTCCGTCACACGGGGATTGCGCAGCTCTGTGACGGGGTTGAGCCGCGACACCGCCAGTCCGCGACGATCCGCCTGATCAATCAGCGTCTCGGCAACCTGTGCATCAAACGACGAGAGCGGTGCGGTAAAAATGAGATGCCGTGGTCGCTGGTTGCGGGATTCGAGATCCGCCAGGACGGCCTCGAAATCCTGCGTCGTGCCGAGCACCGGCACGCCCCGCAACATGGTGCCATCCTCCGACGAGGCGTTGTCGAGGAAACCTACGGGCAAATACGAGGACGTGCGATCGCGCTGCAAGGCGCGCAAATAGAGATCGGCTTCGTCGCCGGCGCCTACCAGGAGGATCGGAACCAGTGCATCGGTTCGCATCATCGTCCCGCCGCGCAGCGACGGCATGAACGTCTTGAGGTCCTGCTGCCGGAAGCTGAGCCGCGTCGCCGCCAGAAAGGATACCAGCGTCATGACCTCGATGGCGATCGTCGAGCGCGGTACGAAGGCCAGGCGTGAATAGAAGAACAGGCAAGCCGTCAGGACCAGCGAAGCGATCAACGTCGCACGGATCAAGATGAGGTAATCGAGGATGGATGCGTATTTCCAGTTGCGCTTGTAAAGGCCGGCGACGGGAAATGTCACGGCGCAGATCGCGGTGAAGACGACGGTCATGAAGGCGAGTGCCTTGACCTGCTCGGGGGTCGCAAAGACTTCATACGGCCCAAGTCGCAGAACGGCAGCGAGGATCAGGGCAAAGGCGGTCAAGCCGAGGTCAATGACATAGAGACGACGATTGCGGAGGGTCGATTTGACGATCGAAGCGGCCTTCGATCGGACGGTCTTGTAGGCAAAGTTCGTCCTGGCCCGAGCCAGCCATGCTGCGATGACGTCGCCAAGCTTGTCCGGCCGCCGGAGCGCACCGAAATCGCCATCAAGACGTGCCGCGCCAATCAAGCTCGGAGGCCGGTCTCTACCGACCCGCTTGTCCTCCACCATGATGAACCTCTCAAATATAATTGATCTGGCCATTCGGAAAAGACACAAACAACCACCTCCAAATCACTTTGGAGGAGCAATTCAGCCAGATTCTTGATCAATTTTGAAAGAGACTAAAATCGCACCCAGTCACGTCTTGCCGAATACAACTCGGCCTGGACACACCATCTTCAAACAAGCAGAACGACTTGAATAGGATTGGGAAACCGAAGCGACTGTCAGGTAAACCCTACGGTGGATCCGGGTTTTTCACTGCCTCGCGCAGGCGGAGGTAGTGCGGTGCCCTCATGCGGTTCCGCAGGCGTCTCGCCTCGCAGCCAACCCGACAGATCGCGGCCGATGAGACGCCCCAATGCCTCGACGTCGCTTGCATAGTAGTCGACGAGGCGATTGCGCACGTCTTCGGGCAGCGGGCTGTAGCGGATCTCCCCCGCAAGCGCCGAATGCAGGCTGCGGAACAGGCTGGATGCGCGGAACGGGGCGGCCACCGGCTTCATGGGGCCCAGGATGCGGCGGAGCCTCGGACTCAGCATCGGCGTCGTCTTGTCCTTGACCTTGCGCTGGACGAACTGCGACGTCTGCTCGGCAGGGAGAGCGAGAAACGTGCGAACGGTTGCGAGTTGTTCTTCGGCCCCGGTCCGGATCGCCTCGTAGAAGGTGACCAGCAATTGCTCCGCTGGAAATCGGTCGTAGTAGACCTGCAACTGACGGCAGTAGAAGCCGGCCCTGAGGAGCCGGGTCTCCTGCGGACGACGCGGATCCAGATAGCGGGCGACGTCACGACCGACCTCGCCGCGTCGGTACATCATGCAATAGTCCGAATAGGCCCGCTCGACGGGAGAGCGCAACTGCGCCACCAGCTTCGCGCGAGGCAGCTTTTGCGCAATGCGCTCCGCAGCCGTCGCATCCTCGAGATAGGAGTTGGATTTCTCGCCCAGCGTGCGGAAGCCGGCTGCCTCATCAAAATGGCGGAGATACCAGGCGTCCCCGCGCTCGAACTCCCGGCTGAAATAGTGCAACTCCGGGTCCGGCATGAAGACGGTCGGATCGGCCTGAAGCGATCTCTGCAGCCAGGTGGTGGCGCTCTTGGTCGCGCCGATGATCAGGAAATCAATGCTCTGCAGACTCATGTCCCGATTCATGGAGCGGTTCTCCTCGCGGAACTCACGGATGCGCTGTCGGCGCGTCGCCTCAGCCTCTGGTAGATCGCCGTCAGTCGGGCAACATGTGTCTCGACATCGTAGGTGGCGCAGGCTCGGGAATGGGCTGCCTCGACGAGGCTGCACCGGTGGCCGAGGTCGGTGATCAAGCGATGGATCGGCTCGACGAAGGCATCGGGTGTCTCCGGCCGCACAAGGATGCCGTTGACGCCGTGCTCGATCGCTTCCGGATTGCCTCCGTCATCCGTCGCCACGACCGGCGTCCCCAGGAACATCGCCTCGATCAGCGTGCGGCCGAACGGCTCGCGGACAGCCGGCACCAGCAGGACATCGATGGCCTGCATCCAGGGCTCGACCGGCTGGCGGTATCCCATGAGACGTATGCGATCGCCGATGCCGAGCGCTTGCGCGCGTTGCAGGACAGCCTGATCAAGGTTTGGCGCCTCCTGGCCCGGCACGCCAAAGAGCAGGCCCATGACGGGAATGTCAGGATAACGCCCGATGAACGCGGCCACGGCGTCGACAAAGCCAAGCGGACGCTTGCGGTCGATCAACAGCCCGAAATAGCCGAGCAGGACCGTATCCGCAGGGCAGCCAAGCGTCTTGACCAGTACGCTCCGCGCATCTGCCCGGTCCTCCACGGCCTGCGGTGGATCAAACGGGCTATGCACGACGGACAGCTTGTGGCCGACACCGAGAATGGGGCGGCGCGGTCGCGCAAAGCGTGACACCGTCACGATATGGCTAGCCAGCAGCGGCGCCAGAAGATTGGCACCGCGAGCCTCTGGATCGCCGCGATGGTGCCAGAGCTGGCGAGCGCCCGCGAGACGGGTCGGCAGCGCCCAGAGAACATGCGTCCGCCCGTCATTGGTATGGACGATGTCGACGCCCCGACTCCTCAGGAAACGCGTCAGCGGGGCCACGGCGAGGAACGTCTGGCCGAGCGCTCGTGAAGCCCCGCCACCACTTCCGCCACGTGCGGGCCATGCACCGGCGGGCGCGGCGACGAAGGGCACGCCTCGTTCTTTCAGATAGGCGGCGACCGGACCATCCATGACATGCAGCACGACAAGCGGCCGCACATGTCCCGGATTGAGGGCCTCGATCAGCTTGATCGCGGAGATGTGGCTCCCCCCGATCTCGTCGCCGACGAACGGAAAGCAGACCACGATGGGGTCATCGCGCATATGGACTTTCCCATGGCCGGAAACGGCCGTCGTGCAACACAGAAATTCCACCGGATGCAGGAACTGCGTTCCGGCGGCGCAAGACGAACTCAACTTCGCGATTGAGCCATGGCGCAGGCCGTTTGGCAGGTCAGGAAAATCAGAGTTCGTGGCGGATTACGCTCATGTTATGGCTACGGAGGTCCGTAAAATTGACTGAAGCGGGCCGTGATCCTCTTGTCCCCCTGACCAGCGGGAATCGAAGAAAGGGCCGTCATGCCAATCGACTTGGCTCCGACGGCCGGCACTGATCCTGCCCGCCCGATCGGCGACGGCGCATCGGTGACAGCCAAACTCCGCGTCGCCATGGTCCTGCCGGGACTGGGGCCTGGCGGCAGCGAAGGTGTGGTCAGTTTCATTGCCAACATCTGGGCCGAGCGCGGCTGGCATGTATCGGTCGTGACACTCGAGGGAGGCTTGGCGCCGGCCTACTATCCGATTGATCCCCGGGTGGATATCCGACGGCTTGATGTCCCGGTCAGACGCAGTCACCTCCTCCGCGCGTTATGGATGGCTGCCAAGCGGGTGCGCCTTCTTCGCCGCGAATTCCAACTGGGATCGCCGGATCTGATCATCAGTTTCCTGACTCGGACCAATGTCCTGACGCTGCTGGCGACAAGGGACCTCGGCATTCCGGTCATCGTTTCGGAGCGCAACAACCCGGAACTCCAAACTGTCGGCCCGACATGGTCCTGGCTTCGTCGGCGGCTCTATCCAAGCGCTTTCGGCCTCGTCACGATGACCAAGGGCGCGATGAATCTCTTTCCACCCAAACTGCGCGCACGCGACTGGGTCATCCCGAACCAGGTCAATCTGCCAACGGACCTCCAGCCCAATCGTGGAAACAAGATCGTCGCCGCTGTCGGTCGCCTGGTCCCCCAGAAAGGCTTCGATCTTCTCCTCGACGCCTTTGCCCGCATCGCGGCCACGCATCCCGACTGGAGCCTAGTCATCTGGGGCGAAGGCCCTGAGCGGAATCGGTTGACGGCGCAGCGCGACAAACTCGGTCTTCGCGATCGGGTGCTGTTTCCCGGCGTGAGCGAACGTCCCGGAGTCTGGATCGAGACGGCGGATGTGTTCGTCCTGTCGTCTCGCTATGAGGGCTGGGGAATCGTCCTGATGGAAGCGATGGCGGCGGGGCTGCCGGTCATTGCCTTTGATTGCCGGTTCGGCCCCGGTGAGATGATCACCGATGGCGAGGATGGGTTGCTGGTGCCGAGTGGCGACGTGGATGCCCTCGCAACCGCGTTCTCACGGCTTATCGGGGACGAGAGCCTGCGCCGGCAACTCGGCGACGGCGCGGCGCATTCGGCCCTGCGGTTCACGAGCGAGCGGATCATGGAGCGATGGGACGAGGTCATCCGGGCGGCCGTTGCGCGCCAAGGGCCCGGTTGAGGCTTCCTCGTTAGCCGCATCGCCTTCCGCCGCCGGCATTGGCGGCGTATCAGCTAGGGTCTCCGATGCGATAGCCCTGTGATAGACGATGATCAAGCCCGACAGGAGGATCGTCGCCATGACGACGTGAGCGATGTTCGCGCCCATGGCTCCAATCAGTGGAATCACCGAGAACGCGGTCACCTGAAAGGCGATCGTCGCCACGAGGACAATCTTCAGGATAGCGGGCTGACGCCCCATGGCGAGAAGGGCTGTTCGAACCGCGCCACCACTCAACAGCATGGCCACGGCCAGCATCTGAACCACCGCCAGAGGCGCCGCTGCGACAAATTTGGGGCCGGCGGTCCAGTAAAGCAGCGGATGGATGAAGAGCGCGGTCAGCGTCAGGACCAACAGTCCGAAGACCAGCAGCATGATCTCCATCTGCAAGATGGTGCTGCGAAATTCCCCCAGGGCTCGCTGCGCCCAGAGCCGCGCGACGTCGGGATAGAGCACCGCCTGCACCTGCACGCCCAGTTGCAGCACCAGTCGGCCCATGCGCTTGGCGATATGGTAGAGCCCGGCCGCCGTCGGATCCGCGAGCATGCCGACCAGCAGTGTATCCAACTCATTGGCGCTGGAGCGCAAGGTGAGCTCGACATTGCTGCCGACAGTGAAGAATACCAGCCCCTTGAAGCGCTTGGTCACGCCGCGCAGCGGCGCGGTTGCCAAACTATGTACGCCCTGCCGTCGCAATTCCATGAAGGCGAAGAAAAGCAGCGACAGAGCCCCGATGATCTGGGTCACGGTCCAGACGATGACGAAATAGAGCAGATCAGACCCAAGCATCAGGCCGATAGTACAAAGCGAAAGACGCACGAGACTGCCCACCAGCGTCCCGTAGGCCACCAGCCGGAACCGCCCCGCCAGTCGGATGACGGCCGTCGGCAATCCGTTGATCTGGAACAGCAGCACCGTCGAATAGATCAACACCTGCTGAAGCGCTTCATCGCTGATACCCATCAGCGGTCCAAAAAGCAGCGCCAGTCCGATCGAAACAAGATAGGCCATCACCGCCGCCGACATGTCGACGACGAGACCGAATTTGAGCAGCGAACGGTAGTCGTCCCGATGCTCGGGTCCTTGCAGTTCAGCGCCGTATTTGATCAGCGGCTGCCAGGACTGGAACGAGATGAGCCGCTCGACCGCCCTGGTGTAGCTGTAGGTCAAGGCGAGCACGCCGTATTCAGTCGGGCCGAGCGCGCGCGCCGTGACGACGAAGGCCAGCATGCCGATCAGCGAACCGAAGAGATTGCCGGTCAGAAGATGGCCGATATTGAGGAGTCGGGTGCGCATTGCCCCCTTCGCCTGCCAGAACCGGCGGGCGCGATGGCCAAGCTTTCGAACGATGCCGGCTGGTGTCACGAGATGTCCTCGACTTGAGGGAGCGTCTCCGTCGTCCTAAGGCGCGCGATCTACGAAATAGGTATTCGGCCGGCCGCATCAGTCGGGAAAGGCCTTACACGCCCCATTCCAACGGACTGAAATCGTTCCAGGCAGACGTCGAGTTCGTCGAGGCTTGCGATCCGGGCATGGGCTTCATGCGCCGCATCCGGTGCATCGACATGGTGGACACGCTCGGCGCGCTCGATCTGCACGGTCCACCAGCCACGCGACCGGGGCGCCACGAAATCCTTGAGCGGGTTGTCGGCGACATAGACGAACGGCAGGCCATAGGATGCGGCCCAGGCCTCGACCCGCTCAAAGGCAAGCGGATGCGGCTTGCCCCGTCCCGGCCCGAGCGATCCGGTGCAGACGATGAAGTCGAGGCGCTGGTCCAGACCGAGCGCCCGCACCTTGGCTTGTTGCGTGGCGGTCGGGCCGTCCGTGATCAGGGCGGTCGGTATCGAGCCATCCCGCCCGGCGAGATAGCGCGCGGCATCGGCCGCGAGCGCGATGCTTGGTTCGTGCGTCCGGTAGATATCGACCAGTCGCGCCACCAGCGACGGATCGCTCGCAACGCCCAGACGATCGAGTGCTTCATCGAACAGGTGCGTCCGCAGTCCCGCATCAAAGAGGATGCGGCAAGCCTCGGCGAGCCCCGGCACGCCGGCCTGGCGATGCAGCCAAGCGTCGGCGGCCGCGAAGCCGCTGCGCACAAAATCTCGCTCCAGATAGAGCGTGTCGTCGAGATCGAAGACGATCAGCATGGGCGTTACCATCTCTGTCTCCCTTCATCCCTCGAAGATCGCGGCGTCGTATCGCAGCATCAGCACCCCGGCGCGCCAGTCATCGTGCGCGGTCGAAGGCAGCGCAGCTACTTCCTCGAGCAACCAGCGCGCATATTCGGCTCCCGCATGGTGGGCGAGCGGATAGCCGCCGCCGAAGCGCGCGTTGACTTCGAACACGCGCGGCCCCGTCTCCCTGTCGACAATGACCTGGAAGCAGAGAACGCCCCGCGCCTCGGGCAGGGCCCGCGCTACGCCCTCGGCAAGGCTGCGGAACATCGGATCGCGCTCCGTGCGGCCCTTCTCGACTTCCCCCGCCCTCACCCGCAGCCGCCGATGGGCCACGGCACTGCGCATCACGCCAGCCTGATCGACAAACAGGTTCACCGTGAATTCTGGCCCCACCAGCAGTTGCTGCAACACCATGGGTTCGTCAGCCGCGTCGGGCAGATCGTCCGGACCGTTGACGATCCGGATGCCACGGCTCGCGCTGCCGGCCGATGGCTTCAAAAAGGCCGGCCCATTCGACAACTCCGTCGCAACGCGGCCGACCTCGAACGGCACGGTCCACGGCACCGGGACGCCGGCTGCCCCCAGCACTTCGGCTGTCCTGAGCTTGTCGCGCGCCAGGTCGATCACGCAGGGTGGGCTGACATGAACGCGCGCGCCGAGCGCCTCGAACCGGTCCAGCGAGGCCGCCAGCGGCGTGAGTTCCGGATCGATCGTCGGCACCACCAGATCGACTTTATGATTACGCACGATCTCGATCATGGCGTCGACGAAGGCCGGGTCGCCATAGGGCGGCACCGCAAAGGCGCCGTCCGCCGCGCTGCAGGCCGCGCTCATGCCAGGATCCATGTCGCAGGCCAGGACATCGAGCGAGATGCCGGCCGTCGCCGCCGACTGGCGAAAGCATTCGATCAGCCCGACGCGCCTGCCTGCCGACGAAATCAGGATGGTGAGATGCTTCATGCCGATCCTATTCCGCCGCCTCACGGCGCAACCCGCCGCTGGCCGGACTCGTCGCGGATTCGTCCGTCGCGACCTTCATCACCTTGACGACCGCCTCCGCCACCCGCTGCATCGCGGCGGCGTCCTGACAGGGGTCCACCAGGAAGGCGAGGCTGTTCTCACCGAGCGCCGCGGCGACGGGAAGCGGTTCGCCCGGGCCAAATCCATGCTCGACGAAGGCACTCTCCCGATAGATCTCCGGGCAACTACCGGTGAAACAGGCGACGCCTTCAGCCACGACCGCAGCCAGGATACGATCGCGATCCCAGCCGCGCTTCAACTGCTCAGGCCGCACGAACGTGTAGAAGCGATACCAGGCGTGACGGATATCGGCTGGCGGAATGGGCGTCCTCAGCCCAGGAACGTCCTTGAAAGCCTGCATCAGAATGGCGGCATTCCGCGTTCGCTGGTCATGCCAGCCGGCAAGTCGGGTCAACTGCCGCAATCCGATCGCAGCCTCGATTTCCGTCATCCGGTAGTTGGAACCGAAGCTCTCATGCAGCCAGCGGAAGCCCGGCGCCGTCGCCGGCTGGAAGACCGTCTCGTGGTTTTTGCCATGGTCCTTCCGGCTCCAGGCCCGGTTCCAGAGGCGGTCGTCGTCCATCGCCAATAGGCCGCCCTCACCGCCCGTCGTGATGATCTTGTCCTGGCAGAAGGAAAAGGCCGCGATATCGCCGAAACTGCCGACCGGCCGACCGGCGATTTCGGCTCCGTGAGCCTGCGCGCAATCCTCGATGACGACCAAGCCACGTTCGCGCGCCAGACGCAGGATAGCCTCCATGTCGGCCGGCCAGCCCGCGAGATGCACGACAATCACCGCCCGGGTTCGCGGCGTCAGCACGGCTGCGATCGTCTCGGCAGTCATGGCCTGACTATCCGGATCAACGTCGGCGAACACCGGAATGCCGGCAGCCATCGGCACACAGGCGGCCGAGGCGACGAAGCTGCGCGGGGTGACGACCACCTCGTCGCCCGGCTGAAGTCCGATGGCATGGAGCGCGACGTCGAGTGCGACCGTGCCATTGGCGAGCGCAATCGCATGGCGGCGGCCAATCCTTTCGGCATAGGCCTGTTCGAAGGCGCCAACCTTGTTGCCGGTCCAGGCATTGACCTTGCCCGACCGCAGCACGGCGACAACGTCTTCGATCTGTTCCTCGTCATAATGGGGCCAACGATTCACGACGGACCTCCTCGGGCGTTCGGCTCAGGCGCGGATCACATGTCTCACGAGAACAAAGGCTTCGGCGGCGCGGCAATGGACGGAGGCGCCGCGCAGCATGGCGAGGGCGTTCAGCGCCTCGACCGAGCGCTCATGTGGAAAAGGGCGGAGCTGCGAGGCGAACATCTGCATCGCCTCCAGCTTCGCGGTTAGCGTTTCGTTAACGTCGATGAAGACATTCGGCAGGAAACCGGGCGTCACATAGGGCGCGTTCCAGTTGGTCTCCGACAGCGTCTCATAGGCGAGGATCGTCGCCGGGAATTCCGCCTGATGCGGACGCGCCGCCACCATGGCCGAAAGAAAGGTCAACTGGTGGTCGGCATGGATGTCGCCGACGAACGGAATGATCAGCGTGGTCGGATTGATCTCCTGGACGACCTTGCGCAGCGCGGCGTTCAACTGGGAGTGCGGCGTATCGAAGAGCTGTGCCGCGGGCTGGCCCAGCCAGAGTGTCTGGCGAACACCGAGCAGCGCGTGGGCGCGCGCCGCCTCCCCCTGGACCCTCGCGACATCGGCCGCCGAAAAGTCCGGCGGCTGGCCGGTGGTGACCACGGCCACGACCACCTCGAGCCCGGCCCTGGCGAGGCGCGCCATGGTTCCGCCCGCCCCGAGGATTTCATCGTCGGGATGTGGCGCGATCACCAGCGTGCGCCCGAAACTTTCCAGGGATCCCGTCATGCGAGGTTTGCTCCGAGCTTGGAATGAAGGCGGGGTCGATCGACGGAGCCGCCGTCACGCCGCCAAGCGGTGACGTCGATCGCCTCGCCGTCGCCGCAGCGAACCGCGAAACCAGCCGATGTGTGAATCTGGACCTGACCGGGCAGGCCGATATAGCGATGCGAATCCGCGAAAAGGGTCGCCGCGTCGACGATGAGCCGCTGGCCGTCCGCGGTCGTGAACGCTCCCGGATAGGGATCGCCGACCGCCCGGATCAGGCGCAGCACCGTCTCGGCCGGCGCGCACCAGTCGATCCGGCCATCCTCCGGCGTCCGCTTGGCGCAATAGGTCGCGCGGGCGTGGTCCTGCTCGATCCGGGCCGCCTCGCCCCTGGCGACAAGCCCGACTGCCCTTGGCAATAGCCGCGCCAGCGCCCCCGTCTGCTTGTCATAAAGGCCGCGCGCGGTTTCCTCGTCGGCGACCGGGATCGCTTCCTGAAGGAGGATCGGCCCGGAATCGACACCGGCATCGAGCCAGAACAGCGTCGCGGCCGTCTCCCTCTCCCCCCGCAGGATGGTCCAGGGGATGACGGCGCGCCCGCGCATATGCGGCAACGCCGCGGGGTGGAAGCCGATATTGCCGATCCGGGCGACCGACATGAATTCGCTGCGACAGACCTGCGACCAGCCGATAACCAGCGTGAGATCCGTCTCGAAGGCCCGCAGCGCTTCGATCGTCTCGGGGGCGTTGATATCGACCGTATGCACGAGCGCGCTGCCGCCCGCCGTGGCGAGCGGTGCGAGATCGTCATAGTCGGAGTGCCGGCGGGCGGCCATTGGCGGCAGGGTGATCACGAGGCCCGGCGCCAGACCGGCATCAAGGAGAGACCGGAGCGCAATCGCCGAGCCTTCGACCGCGCCGATGAAGGCGACCTTCATGTCCGCCGCTCCCCATTTGGAGGGAGATTGGCAGCGGGACCTGTTGACCGGGCGGCGAGATACGCCTCGGCCAGCGCCAGTGGCTGCGTCCGCACCCGCTCACCGCCCAGCAGGGTGACCACGGTCAGGAACAGGATGCGTGCGTCGAGCGAAGCCGAGCGATGCTCGACATACCAGATGTCGAGCGCCAGCTTCTCGGAATTGGTGAGACGGGTATTGCCGTTCACCTGCGCCCAGCCAGTGAGGCCCGGCCGCACCCGGCAGCGCACCTCGCCCAGGCTGCCGAACGAGGCAATCGTCTCGGGCTTGAGCGGTCGTGGTCCGATGAAGTTCATGTCACCGGCAAGGATCGCCAGAAGCTGGGGAATCTCGTCAAGCCGGGCGCGACGAATCCACCTTGTGATCGGCGTCTCGCGCTGGCGATCCGGCAAGGGCAGCCCATCGGCATCGCGCCGGTCGTGCATCGTGCGAAACTTGACCAGAACAAACGGACGCAGGGTAAGGCCGCTTCGCTCCTGTCGGAACAGCAGCGGCCGGCCGAGCGCAACCCAGACCAGACTTGCGGTCAGCAGCGCCGGCAGCGCGACGACCAGCAGAGCCAGCAGCGCGACGGCGCGTTGGAACAACGCCGGCGCCGCTACGCGGGCCGCCTGCACTCCAAATTCCTTGTCTGTTCCCGCAAACATCTGGCACCCCATCGGCACTGGATTGGCGGCCCGAAATTCGGGCGGCATGGGCGGTCTGGACGGTTTATTGCGACGGCTGCGCTCCCATGGGCTCGACCCTGGACTGGACGCTCGGCAGGACGGTCGCCAGCGGCGCATTGTCATGTGTGCTGCGAATGCTGACGACAACGACATCGCCCGGCTGAAGCCGCGTCGCCGGTGTCGCCCGCAGGTCGGCATCGCCCTCCGCGGTGCTGCGCCGGACCGTGAAGTCCAGCACGACCTCCCGGTTTGCCGCCATCTCCTGTGCCGACAGCGCGGATAGCAGCATCAGTTGCTCCTCCGACGCCCGGCGCGAACTGATCGCCGTGGCCAACCCGGCGGTGTGCGTCTGCAGATCGATCAGAGCCTGCATATGCCGGGCATGCTCGAGTTCGGCGAGTTGGCGCTTCAGGGTTCCGATCCCGCGCCGACCGTCCGAGAGATCGCTCAGAACCTGCAACTGCCGCGCCTCTTCCATGGTCAGCTGGCGCTCAAGGTTGGACACGTCGGTCAGGGTCTTGATGCCGCGCTTCTGCAGACCCTGCCCGCGCTCCAGATCGGCCCGGCTGAATTCGATCGTTTGCGTGACCTTCCCTGACAGTTCCTGCAGCAGATCCTGCCCGCGCACGGCTTCGGCGATCCCCTCGACCAGAATGGCCTGCTGCGCCGCGAAGCCCTGACGATCACTCTGCAGGATCCGAAGCTCGACGGCCCGCATCGTTTCCGCCACCGGACCTTTCATGTAGGCGCGCGCCGATACGGGGATGTCGTTGTCCTGGATCACCTCGCGATCGGCCAGCAGCGCGGTCAGGCGCCCGATGGCCAGTCCCTCGCGGATGATGGTGGTCTCGATCGCTTCGAGTTCGCCATGCAGCCGGGAGCGGGCAAGGATCGGATCCTCGACATTGGCGGCGGTGATCTGGCCGCCGGCGAGGCCCATCGCCTTCTCCACGGTCAGATCGGCCTGGAAGGGAAATGTCCCCGGCTGGCGCACATCGCCGATCACGAAGACCGGGCGATAGGCGGCAACCGACAGTCCGATCTTCGGCGTGACGAAGATCTTGCGCTCGATATAGCGCGCATTGAGATGGTCCAGCGCGGCGGCGACGGTGAGCCCGGCGACAGAGACGGAGCCGAGATAGGGAGCTTGCATCGACCCATCCGAGGCGATCAGCAGATCAACCGGCTCCTTGTCATCGTCCAGAATGTCGAATTTGAGCGTGTCACCGGGCGCAAGAAGCAGGTCCGCCCCAAGCGACCGACCCGAATTGGCAGCAGCCAGCGCTGGCGCGCCAAGCAACACGGCCAAGCATATGGACCACAATATTGTCCATAATCGATTTCTTTCAGCCAACGTCAACATGACAACACCTTCAGACATCAATACATCTGAAATAAATTCTCGATATCGAGCTACGATATACTTAATATAGGATGATACAATTTCAATTCATGTTATTATCCCCGCAATAGCGAGAAGAAGATCTGCATTCCGGGGCAACAGGCAGCGGGTCAGCGAGGCTTGACCGGCATGACGCGGAGGCGAGACGCCCATGGTTCAACATGCCGGTTCGCGTGCCTTCCGGAACGCCACGGTCCAACGCATGACCATTGCCGTCGTCTGCAGCTACACCGTTTCGCTGGTGAATTTCCGCTACCGCCTTCTGGCGGCGATGGTGGAGAACGGCCACGAGGTCGTGGCCTTCGGTCCAGAAGACGACGCACCGACGATCGAGGCGCTCGCCGCGATCGGGGTCCGTTTCGTGCAAATTCCGATGGCAAGGGCGGGCCTCAATCCGCTGGAGGACCTGCGGACGCTCGCCGCCCTGTATCGCGAATTGCGCCGCCTCTCGCCCGATCTGATCCTCTGCTACACCATGAAGCCGATCGTTTATGGCCTGATCGCCGCGCGACTGGCCGGCATCAAGCAACGTCACGCGCTGGTAACCGGGCTCGGCTATGTGTTCAGCGGCGATGAAACCAACCCTCGCCTGCCCCACACCCGCCGGCTTGCAACCTGGCTCTACCGGATCGCGCTGCGCGGCAACGGCCGCGTCTTCGTCTACAATCAGGCCGATGCCGACGACATCCTCGCCGGTCGCATGGTCCGCGATCCCGCGCGCATCCTTGCCGTTCCCGGCTCGGGCGTCGATCTCCAGCGCTACCCCGCGTCCGGGGTTCCGGAAGGCCCGCCGGTATTCCTGATGGTGACGCGCCTGCTCCGCGAGAAGGGAGCGCGCGAATTCGTCGAAGCCGCCCGCCGGCTGCGCCCGCGGCATCCGCAGACCCGGTTCCAGATTCTCGGTCCGCTGGACCCCGGCCCGCTGGCGATCCCGCGCGATGAAATCGATCGATGGGTGGCAGACGGTGCCATCGAGTATCTCGGCGAGACGGCAGACGTGCGCCCCTATCTCGCCGCCAGCACCGTCTTCGTCCTGCCATCCTACTATCGCGAGGGTCTTCCACGCAGCATTCTGGAAGCCCTGGCAACCGGCCGCGCGGTGATCACCGCCGACATGCCGGGCTGTCGCGACGCCATCGTCGAAGGCGAAAACGGCTTTCTCGTCCCGCCCCGCGATCCCGAGGCTCTCGCAGCCGCCATGCAGCGCTTCATCGACGATCCAACCCTGGCCAAGACGATGGGCAGGTGCTCGCTGGAGATCGCGCGCCAACGCTTCGATGTCGAGGCGGTCAATCGCATTCTCCTCACGGAGATGGAGCTGGTACCGTCGACACTGGACTGAAGCTGCGGGCACGCTTTCCTCCCCTGGCCGCCACGGCCGCTCGTCAAACCTCGAGATAGTCCCGCGCCTGTCGCGGATGGTTCATCGCCCCGAGCGATTCCTGCCCGGGCTGTGCATGCGCCTCGACTCCGTTCAGGACCGTCCCGATCAGCGGCGCGTGGTTGATCTGCAGGCGCGAGACGGCGTTCGTCAGTTCCTGTTCCGTGGTGTGGCCGAAGCGAACAACGAGCAGGACAGCATCAACGAAGGGCAGCAGCCAGTTGGCGTCCTCGAGGATCAGCACCGGCGCGCAATGGATGACGATCATGTCGTAGGAAACACGCAGTTCCTCGATCACCCGGCGCATGTCTTCGGAACGAATCCGCAAATCGGCATGGCCGCCATAGGGCGCTTCGAAGGCAGCGATCACGTCCAGCCCGGGGACCTCGGCGATCGGCCGCACCGCCCCGGCGAGCTTGCAAGAACCGGCGAGCACATCGCCCAGATCATGGCCGGAAGCGCCGGCCGGGATGCCCGAAACCTCGGCGCCCGGCGGATCGAAGTCGATGAGGACGGTTCTGAGGCCGTCATGCGCCGCTGAATAGGCAAAGCCCAATGCGACATCGGCCGACCCGTCCTTGGGGAGCGGCGACGCGAAAAGAATAGTGGGCTTGGCGACCGGGAGCCGGATGCGGCAGGCGAGATAGAGCGCGCGCAGGGCCTCAGTATAGAGGGAGCGCGGCCCCTCCAAAAGATGCGCCAGGAACGGCGTGCGCTGCCGGAACCAATGGCGGGCCACCTTCGGGATGCTTGCCAGATTGGGAATTCCGGCAATCTGGAAGATGCGCTGGCCCGACCGGATCCGCATGTCGATCGCCTCGATCATGATGGCGAGCAGGATGGACAGGACGGTCGCCCCGACGACGCCGCCGGCGAAGATCCGGCTTCTCTGCGGGAAGGAAGGCTCCGTCGGCACGGCGGCGACCGACACCACCCGGGCGCTCGGCTTGGCCACCTCGGCATAGGGATCCAGGCTGCCCAGACGCCCGACCACGATATCGTGCAGCTTCTGGTCGGCCAGCAGGTCGCGCTCCAATTCGCGCAGCCGGATCTCCGCCAGGCTGCGTTGCCGCAACGTACCCCGCAATTCGGAAATCTGCGCCTCGAGCTGTTGCACGCGATCGGAGGTGATCGCCTCCTCCCCCGACATCTCATCGACGATGTGACGGATCTCGCGCGTGATCATGGCGTCGACACTGCCGAGTTCGGCATCGGCCTTGAGCACCTGCGGATGGTTGACGCCGAGGTTCGACGCATATTGTGCGCGCTCACGCATGAGCGTGGCCTTGTTGTCCCGCAGGGAAACCAGCAGCGGCGAGGTCAGCGTCGTTCCATCGAGGTCCGCGTTGCCCACCAGCACGATGCGCCCCTGATCGCGGCGCGCGCGAACGCCTGCCAGCTCGACCCGCGCCGCCGTAAGCTGGGTGTTCATGCCATCAATACGCTGGCGTAGTATGTCGTCGCGCGCGTCGGAGGCGAGTTCGTTGACCCGGCTGAACTCGGTGATCTCGCGTTCGTTCTGGGCGATGCGCGCGGCAACCTGGGCGGCACGATCGCGCAGGAAGCTGACCGCATCGGTCATCGCCTCCTTCTTCAGGCTGCGCGACCAGTCGACATAGGCATTAGCCACCGTATTGGCGATCGCCGCCGACAGTTCCGGATCGGCGCTGCTGACATGGACAGACACGGCAAGGCTTTCGCCGCTGCGGGTCACCGACATCCTGGAAAGCAGCACCGTGATGGCCCGGTCGCGCTGGACGGAGAGCGGCGGCATCTTGGCCGGTGGGGGCGAGGTATCGACGCCGAACATCGCGGCCACCGCGTCGAACAGACTGCTGATCACGCCAGCCGGCTTCGCCGCATCGTCGGCGGCCGCCAGATAGGTGTTGAACCACGGGTGCTCGACCAGATTCATTGCGTCCACCACCCGCCCGGCGAAAACGCGCGAGGTGATGATGTCCATCTCGGTCTCCATCGCCGAGCGATCGCGGACCTCTCCCTGCAACTCGCTCACCGCCTCGAGCATCGGCGTGTCGTTGCGTTCCAGCACCAGCGCCGACGTCGCCGTATAGCTGTTGCGCATCGACGCCAGAGCCACGACGAGCAGCATCAAGCAGAGAAGTACGAATGCTATGATGAAGTATTTGTGGCGACGTAGAAGTCCTAACGTCTCGCGCAAACCGATGACGTGCAGAGGACGCGCCGGAGACAGCCCCTCAGGAACAGTTCCAACCGTCGAATTACGGTCGAACTTGATTGCAGAATCCATCACCATTTACCTGCATTTAAATTATTTCGTGATAATACCCTTTAAATATAGAACGCATAGAACTAGCACTCTGGAATCTCGAGTCCGGTAAACTTATGTTTACTGTCCGGGCCTCGAATGTTTCAGCTAGGATCCGAGGATCCTCCGGCGCGCCCAAACGTCCCGATCGGGAGTTCGCATGGATCCGTCTCCTTCCTTTCCGGCCGCCCCTTCGTTCGCCGCCATAACCGCACGTGCGGCGCGGCCATCCGGCCTCGCGGCCAGTCGGTTCGAATTCGTGCTGGCTTGCGCGGTCGTATTCTTCGCGCCGATGAACGTCCTGCGGCTGCCGAGCTTCTACTTCACCGCGAGCGACGCCTTCGCCTGCCTCTGCCTCGGCTTCATGGTCCTGAACCGCTCGATCCATCTGAAGCCGCTGGGGCCGGGAACGGCCTATTGGCTGTTCGGCCTCGCGCTGATGATCGGCGCCCTTCTGGCCAGCAGCCTGCTGGCAGGGGCCGTCGATCGCGGCCTCATCCTGTCGATGCAGTATCTGTTCGCCTATTTCCTGCTGCCCATCATCCTGCTGGCGCGCCCCTGGCCGCAGACGACGATCCTGATGAAGGTCTTTGTCGCCTCGATCGTCGTGATGATCCTGCACGGCATCTACGTCGTCGATTTCGTGGGCGTCACGAACAGCACCTTCGTCAGCGGCAATGGCCGCCTGTTGGGCTTCGTCGAGCGGGCCAATGAATGCGGCAGCCTGATCGCCCTGACGGTACCGATGATCCTGTCGATGGCCGCCATGCGCACGATGCATCCGCTGATCGCGCTCGCGATCCTGCCGCTCGTCGCCTATGGCATCATGCTGACCGGCTCGAACACCGCCCTCTACGCCATGCTCTATGGCCTCGGCGTCTTCTTCCTCGCCACGCTCACTCCGCTGCGTGCCGTCGTCGGCGTCACGGCCATCTTGCTCCTGTGGTCCGCGCCAAACCTGCCGGTCATTAGCGACCACCTGCCGGCCGTGTTCCAGAAGCGCGTGCTGACGGGGCTCGAGACGGGCAATCTGAACGAAGCCGGCACCTTTGTCGGCCGCATGCAGCTGAACCAGGAGGCAGTACGCCTCGGGGGCGAGGCGCTGCTGGTCGGCCATGGCGCCGACCAGTATCGCGAAATCAGCGAATGGCACGCCCCGGTCCACAATCTCTATCTGCTGATATGGAACGAGGGTGGCCTGATCGCCTTGGCCGGCTTCCTGATCATGCTGACCGGCGGCGTCATCGCGCTGGCGATCCCGTTGCGCTATCGCGGCGGCCGACCTGTCTTTGTCTGCGGCTTCGCGACGCTCAGTCTCTTCGCGATCCTCATCAACGCCGTGCCGCATGTCTATGGCCGCTTCTGGGCGGTTCCAATTCTCCTGTCCCTCGCTCCCGCCATCACCTTCCTGAACGAAGGGCCGACATGGCAGCGCAAATCGACCGCGCGACGGAGCTGACCGGAAGCCCGGATCGCGTTTGCCCCCCGACAGCCTCGGATCAATGTGTCGGGCCATCACCTGACCTCACGGAACGCATGCCGGCGCCATCGCCCGCCAGCTCATGGAGATATTCCTCAAGATTGGTCCACCCATCGCCGTCCCGGTCCAGCTGACCGTCGCCCGGATCGGCAGAATTGAGGCCCCTCGCCGTTTCCCAGGCGTCGGCCATGCCATCCTCATCCTTGTCGGGCGGCGGCGTCGCGGCGGCGAGTGTCGGCCAGCCGCCGACTTTTTCGGGGCTAGCCTTGAGCAGCCGTCCCGACCGCGTCCGGACCGCTTCGACGATCCTCAGATCGACGGCATCCCGCGCCGGCCGCGTCGCGCCCGCTTCCGCAAGGACGTCGTCATAGGCCTGGCGTGGCGGGCTGGCCCGGACAGCCTGAACGTCGAAGGGGGTCGGCACCAGAAAGTCCCGCCACGGCTCCGCGATGACCTGATCCTCAGCCGTCGCATCATCGGGCCGGTAGGTCTCGTCGAGATTGTCGGCGACGTAGATCGAGAAGCCGTGCCCGCCCTCCGGGAAGAGATAAACGAGATGGTCGTCCATCGCCCGTTTTCCCTGGATCTTGTAGTTGCCGACCACATTGGCCCGCACCTTGGTCCAGCGGTCGCTGAAGCTGATCACATAGTCCCAGATCGGCGAATACAGCACGTTGTTGACCACGTCGGCCGTACCGCCGCGATCGCTCAGCTGGAACTGCGGATTGCGGAATTTGCCCAAGGCGAAGAGGTTGTGATGGACGGATATGTTGCCGCCCTTCGTCATCAGCATGTTGCGCGCGCGGTTGCGTTTTCCCGGGCCGCCATCGAGCAGCGGCTCGGAGATGATCCCCCACTGGAAGGTGATATTGCTGGCGCCTTCGGAATCGACGGTCTCGTCCGAGCCCCAGCTCGCTGAAACATGATCGACGATGATGTCGGTCGCGTCCTTGCCATAGAAGCCGAGCGCGCCCGAACAGCAGGCCTTGACGGCATGCGGCCCCGGTCGGAGCCGAAGGTGCCGGATGATCACGTCATGGGTGTCGATTTCGAGGGACGGGCGGATCTGCTTCGGTCCATTGCGGATCGCGATCCCCTCGCCCGGCGCCGTCTCGCCGGCAATGGTCAGGAACGGGTTGAGCACCACGAGCGAACCATAGTCGAGCGTGATGGTGCCACTGGTGCGGAAGATGCACGTTCGCGGCCCTTCCGCGCCGATGCAGGCCCGGAGCGATCCGACGCCGCGATCCGCCGTGGTGGTTACGAAGATTGCCCGGCCGCCCCGCCCGCCGATGGCGCCGGCGCCAAACCCCTCGGCCGTTGGAAAGGCGCGCTGGCGTCCGTTCGGCAGTTTTGGCGGGATCGGAATATTGGAGCCGACATCGGTGCTCGGCGGCGAATCCAGTTGGGCGACCCAGCGCGGGATCATCACGGCCAGTTGTCCCTTGGTCGAAAACAGCATGATCGCGACCAGAGCCAACCCGGCGGCAATTCCCAGACGCTTGGCATCACGGAGCGATCGGGTCCGGTTCATGACGCCCCCCGCCGTTCCGCCGCGCCCGCATCGCCGACGACCAGGGCCTCGATTTCAGAGCCCTTGCCGACCCGCGCCAGCACCCTGAAGCTCCCCGCTTCCCCCAGCTCGAACAGGGTGCCGTCATGCTGCGCGCCCCCGGTTTTCACGACCAGCAGCAGCGCGCCCGGCCCTCGGCAATAGGCACGGATGTTGGCGATCGCCACGCGCAGCCTGTCGGGCTTGAAGTAGCCGAGATTGAGGATGTTGGCCGCCCGGATGAAATCGAACCGCGCCTCGAAGGCCGGCTCCGGCACGAAGATGTCGTTCTCGACGAGCCGGATCGGCCGACCGCTCAAGGCCCGGCTCTCCATTCTCACCGATTGCGACGCTCCCGCCGCGATCTGTCGGCGCAGGCGCGGGCGCAGGAGCGAGCGGGCCAGCAATCGGGGCAGGACAGCGAGCGTGACATAGTCGAGCCGCCGCACCCAGGCGCGGATACCGACCCCGGCGACGCCATATTGTAGCGGCCAGCCATCCGGATCCGAGAGTACGTGGATACCCGGCGCGAGATCGACCAGATGCGCCTCGATGAACAGATCCGTTCCGATGACATGCGGAGCAGCCCCTTGCGCGCGCAGGAAATCGGCGAGCTCGACCGTCGTCAGGCCGGTCGACGCGCCGATATCGAGCACGGTGCAGGGACCTTTCACGCGCTCCCGAAGGATCGGGCCGAACACAGCCTCAAGCATCGCGAACCGAGACGGCCGGGTAAGCTTGAAGGTGCCGTTCCGCATCTTCAGGTTCGAAAAATACTCACACTCCAGGGCGAGGTCAGCCTCCATGGAGCGATCTGCCTCCTTGGCGCGACCCGCCTGGAATCCGCGATCGAGCCGCGATCCAGGAGGCGAAAAGAAGCGTTTCGCTGTCAACGTCATGATCGGCGAGCTCCGGGCACAATCATCCGGCACCTCTCAACCCTGTCCAATGAACAAGTCATAGTGACGCGCGACCTGCGGCAGGGAGTAGTTCTCGTCTACCCGGCGCCGGGCGGCGTTTGAAAGGCCGACATAGGCGTGGAGGTCGATGTCGAGCATCCTGCACATGCCCTCCGCCAGGGCGTTCGCGTCGCCGGGCGGGACGACCAGTCCGGTGTCGCCGACCACCGCGGCGGCCTCCCCGACATCGGTCGTGATCACCGGCCTGCCATAGCTCATCGCCTCGGCCACCACATTGGGAAAGCCTTCCGTGCGGGAGGACAGGACCAGCACGTCAATACTGCGATAAAAGGCATCCATATCCGTGACTTCGCCGCGAAGCTTGATGGCCGAATCCGGCAAACCGGACTCGGCGATCATGCTCCGCACCGTGGCGTTATCGTCGCAAAGGCCGGCGCCCACCGCCAGGAAACGGGTCGCCGGATGCCGCCGCTGAACCAGCGCGGCGGCTCGGAAGAACGTTGCGTGATCCTTCTGTCGATGCAGTCGCGCCGCGATACCGAATACCTGGGGCACCCGGCAGGCCGGCTGAATCGCAACGGGCTCGAACCCGTTCGGGATCACCTCCATGTTCTGGTTGCTGAAGCCGAAGCTGCGATGGTGCTCCAAGGCGCGCGAGGAATTGAAGATGATCCCATCCGGCATCCGGGAGAGCAGTCGGGCGAGACGAACCGCCTGTCGCGTGTTCCATGACAGCGCCGAAGGATCATCGAGCGACTGGCGCACGTTCCAGAACACCGGCACGCGGTGGCCGGAGAGCCTGGCTGCCAGCACGCCCGCGATCATGGCGTGATACATCCAGCACAGGATGACCCGTGGCCGCTCGCGGGCGATCAGTCGCGAAAGCCGGGTGATCGCCGGCAGCGCACCGGTGATCGAGTTGACCCGCAGCGGCACATAGCGGATCGAACCGCCAGCGAGATCCCGATGACTGTCCGAGATGTCGATAAGCGAAGCCACAACAGCCGGCTCGGTCGACACGCGGAGCAGCCTGGACAGCATAGCCTCGGCGCCGGCGTTCGCCGTGTAGTTTGTAATGACATGCATTATCATACTACAGATCGCTCCCACCATTCATTTGCACTGACGCCTGAAACAAGCATCAGCGGCAATAAATTGACGCCGATCACGATTTGATGAAAAAGTCATTCTAATATTGAAATATATAGACTCCGGACTTTTTTTCAGGCACAGGAAACGGAGCGGGGTCACACGGATCCATCTGGACGATGGCGATCTGCCAGGGACTACTTCTACAACTCAAGTATAGTTAGAAATTAAACCTGAGCGTGGGTAGTAGCATAGTCCGCCTGGTGCGTAGTCTGGGAGGATTAAAAGCCTGACACGCGCCGCCGTATCTCCTGACGAAGCAACTTTCCGTCGTTCCACTCCAAACGCATCGCTCCGTTCAGGTCGATTTTACCCGTTTGACGGCCTAGCCGGGAGATTCCCGTCAAGTCGGGCAAGCCCGCTTTTGCGGGCCGCCCGCAGCCTGCAACCCGGGCAGGCGCGAGCCAAGCCGTATCGACACAACCAATAATGCAATCAGCCGATACAATACAACCGCAGATCAGCAATAAAAGTCGCACGTAGATACAATTGTATTCACAAACCGTGACTCAGATCGACAAGTGTCGATGTCAAAAGCACGATCCTTGGCAAGGAATTGCTTGAGACATACAATCTAAGCATGATGATAGATAAGACGCATCGATAAGACATCCATACGAACTAGCGGTTAAGTTCTCACGTTTGGTTGAAACGACACCACTTTGACCTGTAAATTATTCATGCTATCTCAAACAGCATGCGAAGCACCGTCTTCGATTTCGGCGGTAGCATATGGGGCAGATGGGGTTTTCCCGGCGTCCACGGAATGAGGGTTTTCACCTTACGTTCCTCCCCTCTTCAGCGTGAAGTATACATTTAAGGGGATCATATGATGACATTGCTACCAGATATTGCAGCCGGAGATGATTCAGGAATATTGCCTTCTATTTCATCTTTTACTGATCAAAATTTAGACATAGAACTCATTGGTGTAGTCGGTGGCGCCGCGCGAGAGAATAGCGCTTGCCTAGACAGCATTGCATTGCGTAGCTCGCTCGATATTGCGAACTCGCCCCACGCAGCATCGATAAATCAGAATAAAATAAATTCTGGCGGCTCTTCGATAAGTTCAAAGTGGGCAAGTATTTACGGCCAGATACCGAGCGCTTTGCCCGCGATAGAGCGCTCGCGCCTAACCAATTGGGAAATCGTCGAACGAGAGCGCCAGAGGTTTTCGCGAGATATTCATGACGTTTCCGGCCAATACATTGTCTCGATGCTATTCCGGCTGGCGGCGCTGGAGCGGAACGTCACCGATCTGCGGCTCCTGTCACAGTTTGCCGATCTGCGCGAGACGCTGACCCATTTCAGCGAAGAGCTGCAGCAACTCGCAACCGGCGAACGCCCCGGCGTCCCTCCTGGCTATCGCCTCGTGGCGTCGCTCTCCGACCTGATCGGGCGTTGGGAAAACCAGGTCGGGATCACAACCCGGTTTCGGCATCATGGAATGAACCGCCCCGATCTCGACGACCGAACGACCGAGGCCGTGTTTCGGATCGTCCAGGAAGCGCTGACCAACATTGCCAAGCACGCCACCACCGCATCGATGGTGACGATCCGGCTGCGGCTCATGCCGGACTATCTCATGCTGCTGATCGAGGACGACGGCTACGGACCGGGGCCGGCATCGACGACGGAGGCGGCCAACGCGCGCAAACGTTGCGGCATCGCCGGGATGATTCAGCGTGTGACGGAACTCGGCGGCACATTTGCGATCCGTGCCCGGCGCGGATCAAAGGGAACCCGGCTGGTCGCCACGATCCCGCTCTTGGCCCGCCGCGGCCTGCGGCGCTCCGGAGGCGATCCGCAATGACATCGCCAATACGGACAGTGATTGTCGACGACCACCCCGTCGTGCTGGCCGGCGCTCGTGCGCTGATCGAAGCCTCGGATGACATCATCTGCGTCGGCGAAGCCAGTAACGGCGCCGATGCGCTGGAGGTCATCAGCCGGACCATACCGGATGTCTCCGTGCTGGACGTCTCGCTGCCGGACATAAACGGCCTGGTCCTGACCGAGCAGATCATCAAGCGAGGCTATTCTGCGCACGTCGTGATCATGACGCTCTATCATGATCGCAGCTACGTCCAGCAGGCGTTGCAGGTTGGGGCAAAAGGCTTCGTCCAGAAATGCTCGGCCGGTCAGAATATGCTGCTCGCGATCCGCTCGGTCATGCTGGGCGGCCTGTTCTTCGACCCGCCGACGGCGAGTGAAATGACGGTGGCGCCGGCCGAACAGAACGCGGCGATCGCCAGATCGGTCGGTGCCCTGGGGCTTACAGCGCGCGAGCAGGATGTCTTGCGGATGGTGGCGCTCGGCTATTCCAACAAGGAAATCGCGGCGCGCGCCAATATCAGCATCAAGTCGATCGAGACCTACAAGGCGAGAGCCACCGAAAAGCTGAAGCTGCATTCGCGGGCGCAGATCGTTCACTTCGCCGTGACGCATGGCTGGCTGAACGTCACCTGAGATTGATGCGACGCGTGCCGCGGAAGTCGTTCAACTGGCAGTGCTGGCTTCTGAAGCGGCGATAATCCTTGTAAGCGGCGGCGAGACAGCGGAGGCCGAGGTGAGAATTGCGTTCGTCCTCTCCGGGCTCGGCGCGGGCGGTGCGGAAAAGATTGTCAACCTGCTTGCCCATCACCGCAGGCAAAGCGGGGACGCGATCCATATCCTCGCCGTGAATGCCGACGGCCCGGAATCCTATTTCCCATACGATCCCGACATCAAGGTCTCGACGCTGGGTGGTCGTGGACTTGGGAGTCAGGGAAGACGCATCGCGGGTGCCAGCCGGCAGATTATCGCGCTCCGCCGCCGCCTCGCCGAGATTTCCCCCGACCTGGTCATATCCTTCCTGACCAAGATCAACGTGATAGCGGGTCTCGCGACGATCGGCTTCGACACTCCGGTCATCATGTCGGAACGGAACAATTTCAAATCCCAGTCGATGAGCTCGGTCTGGCGGCTCGCCAGCCCCCTCGCCGCGCGCCGCGCCTCCAGGCTCGTGATGCAGACAGCCGATGCCTGCGACGCCCTGCCGCCGGGATTGCGATCGAAGGCCACGATCATCCCGAACCCCGTTGCCTTGCCGGACGGCTTCGCTCCCCTCCCCGGCGATGGAACAAGGGTCGTGGCGGTCGGCCGACTGGAGGAGCAGAAGGGGTTCGATCTGCTTCTCGAGGCTTTCGCGCGTTTCGCCCGTCAGGTGCCCGCCGGCCGCCTGACCATCTTTGGCGAAGGCCCGCAGCGCGCGCCCCTCGAACGACAGGCGCAGGATCTCGGCATCGGCGACAGGGTTCACATGCCAGGCCTTACCAAGCGACCCGGCGACTGGTTGCTCGCCGGCGACATGTTCGTGCTGAGCTCGCGGTTCGAAGGATTTCCGAACGTCCTGCTCGAGGCCATGATGGCAAGCCTCCCCAGCATTGCCTTCGATTGTCCCTGGGGACCGTCCGAGATACTGAGCAGCCCCGATATGGGCGTTCTGGTCCCGGCTGGCGATGTCGACCAGCTTGGTGACGCCATGCTGCGCCTCGCAGGGGACCCGGAGCTGCGACACAGTCTGGGCGCTTCAGGCGCCCGCGTCGCAGCCGCTCGCTACTCGATGCCCTCGTTGCTCGCGAGATGGGACGGCCTGATCGCCGACGCGATCACGGTGCCGGCGACGAAACGGCTTGCCCCGGTCGCCTGAGATAGAGGACCGCGTTGCCGTAGCGATCCCTGATGCCGAGATCCGTAACCCGCTCATAGCCGTTTGCTTCGGCATAGGCGACCATCGGCGCTTCGAGCGTGTCGTCGAAGCCAAGCAGCAGCGCCGCCGGTGGATCGCTGTCAAGCAGGGCGCCGATCCGCGTCGGCGACGTCATGCGATATTGGCCAGCGAGCGCGGGCGGCGTGATGTCACCGGTCCGGTAGGCAAAGGGCCCCGTCGCGAGTTCGGGATAGACCTCCAGCCCGCCCTCAAGCGGATAGATCGGCGCCAGAGTCGCCACCCTGCCATCCGCGCCGGCCTCGGTCATCCGCTCCGCGAGCGCAACCCCGCCGTCATGGACACGCATCACCGTCCAGCGTTCCGGATGAAGCGCCGTGCCGAGATACTGGCCGAAGCGCGGCGCCGCGATCACCAGGGCAATCACGGTCGCCGCGAGAAGCGCCGGCGCGACATGCCGGCGCTCGTTGGAACCGAGCCCTGCGAAAAGGACGGCAAGCGCCAGCGGAATGCAGATCAGCGGCTGCGCGAAATATTGCGGGAAACCCGGCGTCGGGATGAAACTCAAGGCGGCGCTGAAGATCAGTGCGCCGACCACGACCCATGCCGGCCCCATCGTCAGGCCGCGTGTCGCGGGGCGAGCTTCGCCTCCCCCCCAAAGCAGCGTGATGAGCAGTGCCCCCACGGCCACCAGCGCCACGGCGACCCCGGCCGCGAGCCAGATGTCGTGGGCGAGCAGAAGCTTGGCAGCCAGCGTCATCGCCGCCCCCTCATCCGCGACGCCGGGCATCCGCATGTATTGGACATGCGGGCCGGTATGATAGCCGAGCACATGGGCCAGAAAGCGCTGCCGGTCGGTGACGAGATAGAGAAGAACCGGTAACCCGCCGATCGCCCCGCCCAAGGCAAGAGGCGCCACAACGCGCAAACCCCTCTCCTGCACACCGAGCGCCCGCGGCAGCAGGAAGGAAGCGATCACCACCGGCGGAATGAAGGCGACGGCGCTGATCTTGAAACAGACGGCCAGCGACAGGAAGAACCCCGCCCCGGCATACAGCATGGGACGGTCACGCTCGTCCCGCACACCCAGGATGAAGAGCCCCAGCCCGAGAAAAGAGAGCGGCAGCGGCAGCAGGTTGTTCGTCGCCGTCATGCCGGGTTGCGTCAGGAACAGTTCATTGGTCACACTGAGAATGACGATGCACCAGCTGATCAGGCGCGACTGCGTCAGCGCATAACTGATGCCGCCGATCACCGCGATCAGGACCACCCATCCAAGCAGGACGCCGAGGCGCCCGGTCAAAAGAAGATGATCCGACCCGGTCAGCCTGCCGAGGCCATAGAACAGCCAGGCCGAGCCAGGCGTATGGTTATAGAAGAAGTCCCTGTAGATCTCCTGCGTATCGAGCAGGCGGATCGGCGGGACGTAGAGCTGTTCATCCTTGCGCATCTCGTAGTTCAGGATGCGCAGCGCCAGGGCAACGAAGATCAGCGCCGACAGGATCGCGACGCCGGCGCTGAGCAGCAGCGATCCCGATCTTGCTGGATGCTGCACCCTTTGCAGCGGGGAGACTTTCTCAAGATAGGCCATCTCGAAGCTCCGAGCGGAAGGCGTCGTCCCAATCAGGGCAGCGACCGAACGACGGCCGCTGAACCGGAATCCTGAATTCGCGAGTATCCAGATTGATGCAGTCGAACCATACAGCATGAATCCCGACGGATGGACGAGGGATTATCCTGACATGCTGCGGCCTTGCGGGTTTACCCAAGATGAGATAGCATTTCAGTCAGTATAATACTTATTGATATTACCTGAATTCGATAAACAAGAACACGATTTGGCAAAGCAGTCTGAATACTTCCGCTCAGATTACCAAAGAACTCGACTGCTTGCATGCTGAACATGCTGTCCTCGCGACACTGTTATCCAGGCCAATCCTGAACGTTGCCGATCGAGGCATTTCGCGGGAGCGCGTCCAGAGGGACGCGCCCCCTCGCATGGACACGATGACCACGCTCCATCCCACGGCTGGCACGCTGGAGGCTCGTCATGAAAATTGTTCTTCTGGCCGGAGGTCTCGGCTCTCGCCTTGCCGAAGAAACCAATCGGATCCCAAAGCCGATGGTGGAGGTCGGCGGACGCCCGATCATCCTGCACGTCATGGATATCTATAGCCATTGGGGCTATCGCGATTTCGTCGTGGCCGGTGGCTACAAGTGCATGATGATCAAGAACTTCTTCCACAATTTCCACTTGTCGACGGCCGATTTCACGGTCGCGCTGGGAAGTGGCTCGATGGTTCTTCGACCTACCCGGCCGCTCGACTGGAATGTCTCCGTCGTCGACACCGGGCTCTCGACCATGACTGGCGGCCGCCTGCTGCGGCTGCGCGACTGGCTCGATAGCGGCACCTTCATGGTGACCTATTCGGACGGCGTCGGAAATATCGACCTCGACGCCCTGCTCAAATTCCATCGCTCGCATGGCCGGCTTGCCACCGTCACGGCGGTGCAGCCGCCGGCCCGCTTCGGCAATCTGGAGATCGAAGGCGACCAGGTGGTCGAGTTCACCGAGAAGGTGCGCAAGTACGAGACCTGGATCAATGGCGGCTTCTTCGTCTTCGAACCCGGCGTGCTCGATTACATTCCCGCCCTCTCCGAGCCGCTGGAAATGTCCCCGCTGACCAGGCTCGCCAAGGACGGCGAACTATTCGCCTACAAGCATCAGGGCTTCTGGCACCCGATGGATACGGTGCGCGATCGCGACTATCTCGACGGCCTTTGCGAGAGCGAGGAGCCGCCATGGCTGCAGTTCGCCAAGCCGATCGTGCCGCCGATCGTCGGCGCGACGCAGCCCGAGGCGAGGATCTAGGCCATGTCCGCGCTCGTCGACGAGAGCTATCTGTCCGAAGTTTTGCGGGGTCGACGCATTCTCGTCACCGGCCATACAGGCTTCAAGGGCGGCTGGCTGTCGCTTTGGCTGCGGCGCCTCGGCGCGACCGTCGTCGGCGTCGCGTTGCCCCCGACCGCCCCTTCGTTCTGCAAGGCGGTCGGGCTGGAAGATCTGGTCGATGGCCGCGTCGGCGATATCCGTTCGGAGAGCGCCTTCGGCCAGAGCATCGAAGGGCAGGATTTCGATCTCGTCATTCATCTGGCGGCGCAGGCGGTCGTACGCGCCTCGTTCGAGGCGCCTGTCGACACCTATCTGACCAACGTCGTCGGCACGGCCATCGTCCTCAATGCCGCCCGGCGCATGCCATCGCTGCGCGGCGTCGTCGTGGTCACCAGCGACAAGTGCTATGAAAACCGCGAGTGGGTCTGGGGCTATCGGGAGAACGACCCGATGGGCGGTCGCGACCCCTACAGTTCCTCGAAGGGCTGCGCCGAACTGGTCGCCGCGGCGTTCCGGTCCTCGTTCTTCAATGATCCGAATGGCCCGCAACTCAGCACGGTTCGCGCCGGCAATGTCATCGGCGGCGGCGACTGGGGCACCGACCGCTTGATCCCGGATCTGGTCCGTTCCGTCGAGACCGGCGCTCCGGTGCGGTTGCGAAATCCGAAAAGCGTGCGGCCCTGGCAGCATGTGCTGGAGCCTGTCCGTGGCTACTTGTTGCTTGCGGCCCGCTTGCTCGAAGCCGGCGCGCGCTACGCCGGCGGCTGGAATTTCGGCCCCGACACCAGTTCCACCGTCGAAGTCGGCACGCTGGCGGACATGGTCATCTCGAAATGGGACGGGCGCCGCCCGCATTATGTCGTCGAGCGTCGCGACAACGAACCGCCGGAATCCGTCGTTCTTCGCCTCGACAGCACGAAGTCGGGGGTCGAACTCGGCTGGAAGCCGCTGCTCCGGCTCGAGGATACCGTCGCGATGACTGTCGCCTGGTACCAGAAGTATCAGCAGGATCCGGCGCGTATCCGCGCCTTCTCAAACCATCAGATCGATGAATACGCCGCCGCCTGGGGGCGCGGCGGCTGACGTCCGACGTGTCGACCAACGGCAGATGAGGATCGCAAAATGCGCGTGAACTACGGTCAGTCCGTCTATGGCGAAGAAGAGATCGCCGCTGTCGTCCAGGTCATGCGCTCATCGACCCAGATGGGTGCTTCGGTCCGGGCGATGCAGGAGCGCGTAGCCGCGCTGTTCGCCAAGTCGCACGGCATCATGGTCAATTCTGGTTCGTCGGCGAACTATCTGGCGATCGAGGTCCTGAACCTTCCCAAGGGGGCGGAAGTGATCACCCCCGCCCTCACCTTCGCCACGACCGTCGCGCCGATCGTCCGGGCCGGCCTTGTCCCCGCCTTCGTCGACGCCGCCGAGGCCACCTACAATATCGACGTCGACGCGATCGAGCGCATGATCACGCCGAACACACGGGCCGTGATGATCCCGTCGCTGATCGGCAATCTTCCCGATTGGGACCGCATTCGCGCCCTTGCCGATGCACACGGGCTGATCGTGATCGAGGACAGCGCCGACACGCTTGGCGCCACCTTGAACGGCACCAGCACCGGCACCCGCTCCGACATCAGCACCACCAGCTTCTACGGCTCGCACGTCATCACCGCCGCCGGCAATGGCGGCATGGTCTGCATCCGCGACGAGGCACTGGCGCGGCGCGCCCTGCTGCTGCGCTCCTGGGGCCGCACTTCCTCGCTTTTCGTCGATTCCGAGACGATCGAAAACCGCTTCAATGTCGAACTGGACGGCTTCGCCTATGACGCCAAATTCGTCTTCGAGGAGCTGGGTTTCAACATCGAGCCATCGGAAATGGGCGCCGCCTTCGGGCTGGTCCAGCTTGACCGGCTGGAACAGAACATCGCGGCGCGCGAACGCAACTTCGCCGCCCAGCGCGCCTTCTTCGAGGAGTATGAAGAGTGGTTCGCGCTGCCGCGACAACTGGCCGGCGCCAGGACGGGCTGGCTGGCCTTCCCGCTGACCGTTCGGCCCGATGCACCGTTCACCCGGCGCGACATGCAGATCTTCCTCGAACGGCGCGACATCCAGACCCGCCCAGTCTTCACCGGCAATATCCTGCGCCAGCCGGCCATGGCCGGCGTCGCCCACAAGGCGGCCCCCGGCGGCTATCCGGTCGCCGACGATGTCATGCGCGGCGGCATCCTGCTTGCCTGCCACCACGGCCTGACGAAAGCGCAACTCGACCATATTCACGAGACGTTCCGCGATTTCGCCAAAGGCTACTCAGCCCAGAATTTATCAGCCAAGCCCCCCGTCAAGGACGGCGTCCGCAAGGAACGCGCCCCGGCGGCAATCATGGAAGATCGATGATGGCCCTCATGACCCGTTGCCGCGCCTGCCTGACGCGCTCGCCCCACGTCTTTCTGCCGATGGGCGACCACCCGCCCGCCAACAGCTTCGTACGCTCCGAAGACGTGCTGAAGCAGCAGCCGGTCTATCCGCTCGACACGCAGGTGTGCCTGGAATGCGGGTTGATCGAGGTCGAGGACCAGGTGCCCGAAGGGTTCTTCGAGCATTACCTCTACGTGCCGTCCGGGGCGACGCTGATGCATACGCATTTCGGCGAGCTGGCTGCGATCATGAAAAAGGAAGCCGGAAACGACCTCGTCGTCGACATCGGCTGCAATGACGGGCTTCTGCTCTCGGCCTGCAACAAGCTCGGCTGCCGGACGATCGGCGTCGACCCGGCTGCCAACCTGGCCGAGATTGCGCGCTCGCGTGGCGTCGATGTCGATGTCGGCTATTTCACGTCCAATTCCGGCGCCGCGCTGGCCGAAAAATACGGCAAGGCGAAGGTGATCGTGACCACCAATACCTTCAACCATATCGGCGATTTACATGACTTCATGGCCGGCGTGGATCATTGGCTGGCCGAGGACGGCGTCTTCGTGATCGAGGTGCCCTGGGCGAAAAACCTCATCGCCGGCAATGAGTTCGACACCGTTTATCACGAGCATGTCTCCGAATTCAGCCTGCTGTCGCTGGTCAAGCTCGGCGCATTCTTCGACCTGGAGGTCGTCGATGTGCACCGTCTCGGCGTGCATGGCGGATCGATGCGGGTGTTCCTGAAACGCGCGGCCACGGCGACAGTGCCCAAGGCGATCGTCGCGGAAATGCTCGCCGAGGAACGCGACGCCGGCATGCTCTCGGTCGAAACCTACGAGGACTTCGCCGCAAGGATCGAGCAGGTGCGGGGCGAACTGATCGCCATGCTGGCCGAACTCAAGGAAGCGGGCCTCAATATCGCCGGCTATGGCGCGCCGGCCAAGGGCAACACGCTGCTCAACTATTTCAAGATCGGCCCCGAAACGCTCGATTATCTCGTCGATCGCAACACCCTGAAGCAGGGGCTCTATTCGCCGGGCATGAAGATCCCGATCCGTTCGCTCGACGCGCTGGAGGAGCAGAAGCCGGACATTCTGCTGGTGCTCGCCTGGAATTTCTTTGACGAGATCCGCCAGCAGCAGAGCGCCTTTTCAGCGCGCGGCGGTCGGTTTCTGGTGCCCTTGCCGCGTCCTGTGCTGGTGAACTGATCAGGGCGGCCGACGTTTGGAGGCGACGGAGATGTCGCGGGTCCTCATCACGGGTGGCGCAGGCTTTATCGGCTCCCATCTGGTCGCCGCCTGCCTGTCCGCCGACCATTCCGTGCATGCGATCGTCCGGCCCGGCTCCGACGACCACCGGCTCCGGCCCTTTGACGGCCGCATTACCCGCCACGGCTTCGATCTCCGGGACCCGGGCGCACTCAAGTGCTGCATGACGGATGTGCAGCCCGAGCGGATTTTTCATCTCGCCACGCGTCCGCGCCGGATGGCAGATCCGAACCTCGACGATGCCCGGCAGAGTGTGCATGAAGATTTGCTGGGGCTCATCGGCCTCCTTGCCGCTGCCAGCGCCGCTCCCAGGCCTGCGAAGACGCTGGTCCGAGCCGGTTCGCTCGCCGAATATGGCGCGACCCCCTCCCCCTATCGCGAGGATGCCCGCGAGGCGCCGCTCACCGCCTATGGCGCAGGGCTCGTCGCCGCCACCCATTTCTGCACCGCGCTACAGCGGCGGCTGCCCTTCCCGATCGCCACCGCCCGGCTGGCGCTCACCTATGGCCCGGCGCAATCGACCGATTATCTGCTGCCGCTCCTGATCCAGCGTTGTCTCGCCGGCGAGCGTACCTTCGTGCGCCACCCGATGGACAGACGAGACCTGATCCATGTCGACGATGTCGTCGAGGCGCTAATGCAACTCGGCGCGGCTGCCCTGCCGGGGGCGGCGATCCTCAATGTCGCCAGCGGCGTCGCCCCGACGATGAAGGAGATGGCCGAGCTGGTCATTGAGCATACCGGCGCCGATCCCGCCTTGATCACCTATGGCGACGGCCAAGCCTCGTCCGGCGCCATCGATCTCCGTGGGTCTGCCGCCCTGGCGCGCCGCAAGCTCGGCTGGCGGGCGCGGATCCCGCTCTTCGACGGCATCGCGCGCACCGTGGCGTGGTATCGCGCGGCCTCGGTCGAGGTGGACCCGCACCCTGGCCGTACAACCTTGGTCGATGCAGGCGAGGTGCCGCGATGGGTGAACTGAAACCGCTGGTTTCCGTGCTGGTGCCGGCCTTCAACGAGGAGGCGAATGTCCAGCGCGCCTATGAAGCGATCGTCGACACCTTCCTCGACCTGCCCGGCTATGACTGCGAAATCATTTTCACCGACAACCACTCGACCGACCGCACCTTCGAGATCCTGAAGGAAATCGCCGGCCGGGATCCCCGCGTCCGTGTCATCCGCTTCAGCCGCAATGTCGGCTACCAGCTGTCGCTGCTCACCGCCTACAAGGCGGCGAATGGCGATTGCTCCGTGCAGATCGACTGCGACCTGCAGGATCCGCCGCACCATATTCCCGCCATGCTGGGGCTCTGGCGGCAGGGCCACCAGGTCGTCTACGGCATTCGCCGCTCGTTGCAGGATGATTGGTTCACCGCCCTGCTCCGGCGCGGTTTCTATCGCTTCATCCATGCGTTGAGCGAGGACGATCTGCCCGTCAATGCGGGCGAGTTCCGCCTGGTCGATCGCCGCATTCTCACCGAGCTCAGGCAGGTCGACGACACCTCGCCCTATCTGCGTGGCCTGATCAGCGCCATGGGCTTTTCTCAGGTCGGCTTCGAATATGACCGGCAAACGCGCATCGCGGGCGAGAGCAAGTTCCCGTTCCGGGCCATGCTGGCGCTCGCCGTCGATGGCATCCTCAACCATTCGCTCGCGCCATTGCGCCTCGCCTCGATGGCGAGCCTCGTCGTCGGCACGGTGACTCTGCTGCTTCTGCTTGGCTATCTGATCGGCAAGCTGCTGTTCGGGCAGGATTGGCCGGCCGGCTTCGCCACCACCACCATGCTGCTGCTGCTGTCGATCACGCTGAATGCCGTCTTCCTCGGCATTGTCGGCGAATATGTCGGCCGCATCTTCATGCAGGCGAAGCACCGGCCGAAGCCGATCGTCGAGGCAACGCTGAATGGCGATATCCGTCGCGTCCACAAGCTGACGATCCCGGATCTGGAGGCGGGTTGATGCTGTCGCCTTCCGCCCCGCGCGGCCCGGGTGCGCGGCGCTTCGATACGCTGCTGCGCTTCGCGGCGGTGGGGGCGATCACGACGATGCTCGACATCGTCCTCTTCACCGGGCTCGTGGCGGCCAACGCTCCACCGGCGCCGGCCAATCTCGTCTCCTATTCCTGCGGCATCGTCGTCAGCTACGTACTCAACCGGTCCTGGACGTTCGAGGTCGGCCACAGTCCGGTCCAGGCGTTGAAATTCGGCGCATCGACCCTGACCGGCCTGCTGATCTCGACGGTACTCGTCACAGCTCTCGCCACCCTGATGCCGCCGACCATCGCCAAGGTGCTGAGCGTGCCGGTGGTCTTCGCATGGAACTACCTCACCGCCCGCCTCTGGGTGTTTCGCGTCTGAACGCGGCACCCAGAGAAACGGAAAGATGTGTCCTTAGCGGATCGACGCGAGCGACAGCCGCGCTTCGAGCTTCGCCGCCGCCTCTTTCCGCTCGCTGTAGCGATCCGTCAGGTAGGGCGCGGCATCCCGGGTCAGCAGGGTGAACTTCATCAGTTCCTCCATCACGTCGACGATGCGGTCGTAATAGGGCGACGGCTTCATGCGGCCGGCCTCGTCGAACTGTTCATAGGCGCGCGCGACGGAGGATTGGTTCGGGATCGTCAGCATCCGCATCCAGCGGCCGAGTACCCGCATCTGGTTGACGGCGTTGAACGATTGCGAGCCGCCGCTGACCTGCATCACCGCGAGCGTCTTACCCTGGGTCGGGCGCACAGCCCCGATCGAGAGCGGGATCCAGTCGATCTGGGCTTTCAGGATGCCGGTCATGGCGCCGTGCCGCTCCGGGCTGCACCATACCTGCCCTTCCGACCAGGCCGACAAGTCGCGCAGCTCCTGCACCTTGGCATGGTTCGCCGGCGCATCGTCCGGCAGCGGCAGGCCGCTCGGATCGAAGATCCGCACTTCGGCGCCCATCGCCTCGAGAAGCCGAGCCGCTTCGAAGGATGCAAAGCGGCTATAGGAACGCTCGCGCACCGAGCCGTAGAGCATGAGGATGCGAGGCGCATGCTGGCTCGCAGGCGGGCGCAGCGCCTCCCTGTCGGGAGCTTGAAACAGCGGTGCATCGAGGCTGGGCAAGTCGCGGATCTCAATCACTTCCGCTCCCCCTCGCCGGTTTCGATGACCTCGCCATCCTCTTTGGTGAAGCGTCCGAAATGCGGGTTCGGCAAGATCTCCAGCACGCGTTCGGACGGACGGCAGAGCCGCGTTCCCTTCGGCGTCTCGACGATCGGCCGGTTGATCAGGATCGGATGCTCCAGCATGAAATCGAGCAGCGCATCGTCGCTCCATGCCGGATCGGCCAGCCCCAGTTCCGCATAGGGCGTGCCCTTCTCGCGCAATAGCGCCCGCACCGGCATGTCCATGGCGCGGATCAGCGCGACCAGGCGCTCGCGGTCCGGCGGCTCGTTGAGGTATTCGACAACGATGGGCGTTTCGCCGCTCTGGCGGATCATCGCGAGCGTGTTGCGCGAGGTTCCACAGGCGGGGTTGTGATAGATGGTGACGGTCATGCTGCCGGCTCTTCGTTCGACGATACGGAGCGCACGGCCGGGCCGCGCTCGTACCAGCCCTTGCTGCGATTGACGATCCAGACGACCGATAGCATCACCGGCACCTCGATCAGGACGCCGACGACGGTGGCAAGCGCCGCGCCGGAATGAAAACCGAACAGGCTGATGGCAGCCGCCACGGCGAGTTCGAAGAAGTTGCTGGCGCCGATCAGCGCCGAGGGGCCAGCGACGCAATGCGCCTCGCCGGAAACGCGGTTCAGCCAATAGGCGAGCCCGGCGTTGAAATAGACCTGGATCAGGATGGGTACCGCCAGCAGCGCGATCACCAATGGCTGGTCGATGATCTGCTTGCCCTGGAAGCCGAAGAGCAGCACCAGCGTTGCCAGGAGCGCCACAAGCGACATCGGGCTGAGCACGCGCAGAAGTCGGTCCAGCGCCGCCGGCCCGCCCGCCGCGAGCAGGCGACGACGCAGGATCTGCGCCACGACAACCGGAATGACGATGTAGAGCACAACGGAGAGGACGAGCGTGTTCCAGGGCACCGTGATGGCGGATAGGCCCAGCAGCAGCCCGACGATCGGCGCAAAAGCCACCACCATGATGATGTCGTTCAGCGCCACCTGGCTGAGCGTGAAATGCGGCTCGCCTTTGATCAGGTTCGACCAGACGAAGACCATCGCCGTGCAAGGCGCCGCCGCGAGAATGATGAGCCCGGCGATATAGCTGTCGATCTGGTCCGCCGGCAGATAGGGCCGGAACAAGGTGCCGATGAAGAACAGGCCCAGCGCCGCCATGGAGAAGGGCTTGACCGCCCAATTGACCAGGAGGGTGACGCTGATGCCGCGCCAATATCGGCCGACCTGGCCGAGGGCGGCGAAATCGATCCGCAGCAGCATCGGGATGATCATCAGCCAGATCAGCACGGCGACGGGAATGTTGACGTTGGCGATCTCGGCCGAGCCGAGCGCGCCGAACAGGTCAGGGACCAGGTGCCCCAGCCCGACGCCGACAAGGATGCAGAGCCCGACCCAGACGGTCAGGTAGCGCTCAAAGACGGTCATGGGAGATTTCAGCCTTCGATGACCGGAGCGGACGCCGAACGGGCGTCGGCCGTCGCGCAGCAGGCCGACAGCGACTGGATCGCCGGCGTGCAGATCTCTGGATGGCCCTGGCAGCAATCGTGCATCAGGAATTCGACCAGCGCGGAGAGTGTCGAATAGCGGGCGCTGTAGATGATCGATCGCGCCTCGCGGCGCGACTGGACCAGCCCGGCGCGCTCCAGATGCGACAGGTGAAACGAAGCCGCGGAGGACGAGGCACCGACTGCCTCCCCCACCGCGCCGGCCGCCAAGCCCTCGGGCCCCGCCTGCACCAGCGCCCGCACCATGCGCAGGCGCGTTTCCTGCGAAAGTGCGCCAAAGGCGTCGAGGGCCTTGTCTTCCTGCATCGTCATTTCAATATCTCAACGTTTATTGAAATGAACGAGTATCACGCACGCGCCGGGAGCGCCAGCCCTAAGAGTCAGGTGCAGCACAGGGCGAGTACGGCGGCGCTGCCCTGACTGCGATCAAGCCTCAATAGACGTCGGCCTGGAACCGGCCGGACTTCTTCAGCGACCGGATCGCCGCGACGGCCTCGTCAGGCCCCAATCCGCCATGGCTGGCGGCAATGGAGACCAGCGCCGCCTCGACATCCTTGGCCATGCGCTTGGCGTCGCCGCAGACATAGAGGTGGGCACCCTCGCCGATCCAGCGCCAGAGCTCCGCGCCGACCTCGATCATCCGGTCCTGCACGTAGAACTTCTCGGCCCCGTCGCGGGACCACGCCAGCGACAGGCGGGTCAACAATCCGCTGGTGCGCATCGCCTGCAACTCGTCCTTGTAGAAGAAGTCCGTCGCCTGGCGCTGGTGGCCGTAGAAGAGCCAGTTGCGACCCGGCGCGGCGATCGCCTCGCGCTCCTTGAGGAAGGCGCGGAACGGCGCGATTCCGGTGCCGGGACCGATCATGATGACAGGTGTGTTCGGATCGGCCGGCAGGGCGAAATCATGTGCCTTCTGGACATAGCAACGCAGTGTTTCGCCGGCTTCCATCCGCTCGACCAGGAAGGTAGACGCGACGCCGAGGCGCTTGCGCTGGCCGATCTGGTAGCGCACGGCATCGACGGTCAGGGTGATCCGGCCGGCCTCAGTCTTCGGCGAGGACGAGATCGAATAGAGGCGCGGCTGCAACGGCTCCAGCGCATCGACAAAGGCTTCCGGATGCGGCCGGGCGGCGGCGAATTTCTGCACGACCGCGAACACGTCGAGCTGCGCCGCGTCGCCGTCGGGATCGCCGCCACGCGCCAGTTCCCGCGCCTTTTCGCGCAGCGTCCCGCCGAGGATATGCGAATAGAGCTCGTAGAGCGCATCCGGCGCGAGGCCGAGCGAAACCTCGTCGCTCAAGACGTCGCGAAGTGTGCGGCCACGAACTTCCGTCGTGTGGGCAACGCCGAGCATGGCGATGATCTGGTCGACATGGCCGAGGCTGTTTCGCGGAAAGACGCCAAAACTATCGCCGACGACATAGTCGAGTTCGCTCGCGCCAATATCGAATTCGACGTGGTGTGTGTCCTTCTCCGAGCCCGCGCCGTTCAGGCGACGACGGCCGAGAAACACGGCATCGACCGGCTGTTCGCGGCTCGTGCCGGGTTTTGAAGCGGGAACCGCGACAGCAGGCTTGTCCTCAAGGCCAGGTGACGCCTTGGCATCCGCGCTCGCGTCGCCAAGCTCGGCCGCCAGCGCCTTGACCAGCCGAAACGTCTCCTTGCCGCCGGGCGCGCAGAGGTTGAGCCGCGCCTCGTCCTTCAGGAAAATCGCATTGGCATAGGCGGCGCAGCTATAGCCGCACTGGCCGCAATCCTGCTGCGCCATCGCCGCCATCAGCTTCTGGCTGGTGGGGCGGCCTTCGGCGAGCTTCATCCGCTCATCGGCAGGCATCGCGGCATCGTGCCAGGGCGCGTCGTCATTGCTGGCCAGTGGCGGTCCGGCGGGTGTTTCCGGAGTCGCGATGATGCCTTGCGGCAGGAAACCGGCGGCGTCGACGGGCGTGAGCGAGCCAAGGGCGGCGGCAAGGAAGCCGGAGAGCCAGGCGCGCTGCTCGTCGCTGAACGGCGCCCCCTCGGGGACGATGTTGGTGGGCGATGGGGTCGGCTGGAAGGTCATGTGGCGGCCTCCAAAGCCAAGGCTTTCAACGCCTCGGCGTCGTGTCGACGGGTGAAGTCGGCGAAGCTCTCGGTCGCGTCGGCGCGATGGGCGAGATAGACGCGCAACAGCCCCTCGATCCGGGCCGGCGCGTCCTCGGCCTTGACGTCGGAATGGAGCAGCCGGCCGATCCGTGCGTCAGCGCCGAAGCCGCCGCCGACATGGATGTGATAGCCCTCGACCTGATCGCCCTCTTCGTTGATCGAAACCTTGGCGCCGACCAGGCCGATATCGCCGATATAATGCTGGGCGCAGGAGTGATGGCAGCCGGTCAGGTGGATGTTGAGCGGCTGGTCAAGCTCGATCCGGCCGTCGAGATGGTCGGCAATTGCCAGAGCATGTCCCTTGGTGTCGGAGGCGGCGAACTTGCAACCCCGACTGCCGGTGCAGGCGACGAGCCCTGCCCGCACGGCGGAAGCGGTCCAGGCAAGGCCGCTTGCCTCAATGCGCGCCTTCGCCTCGGCGATGCGGCTGTGCGCGATGCCGGACAGGATGACGTTCTGCCAGACGGTGAGACGGATATCGCCGTCGCCAAGATCCTGCGCGATCGCCGCGATCGCGCGCATCTCCTGCGCGCTCATTCGGCCGGCTGGAATGACGATCCCCGCCCAGGACAGTCCGGGCTGGCGCTGGGGATGGAAGTCTATGTGCGCGCCGCGATCGGTTACCGGCCGCTTCGCCACATGGGTCGCGTCGACCCGCGTCAGCGGCGCGCCGAGCTTCTTCTCCACCTCTTCGAGGAAACGGGCAAAGCCCCAGTCGTCGAGCAGGTACTTCAGCCGCGCCTTGGTGCGGTCGGTGCGGTTGCCATGATCGACAAACACCCGGACGACGGCGTCGGCGACCCGGACGGCCTCGGCCGGCTCGACAATGATGCCGGTATCGCGGGCAAAATCCTTGTGGCCGGTGATGCCGCCCAGCGTCAGGCGATACCAGATACCGGGACGCACTGGCGCGCCGGGCAGGATCTCGACCGCCTGGAAGCCGATATCGTTGGTTTCCTCCAGCGTCGGGATCTTGCCGCCGCCATCGAAGGCGACGTTGAATTTTCGCGGAAGGCCATACATCGCCCGGGTATTGAGGATGTGGTGGTGCCAGGCGCGGGCATGCGGCCTTGTGTCAAGCAACTCCTGCGGATCGATGCCGGCCGTGGCCGAACCGGTCACGTTGCGGATGTTGTCAGCGCCCGATCCCTTTGAGACGAGACCGACATCCATCAGGCCCTCGACCAGGGCCGGGCCATTTGCCGGCGCGATTTCGCGGATCTGCAGATTGGCGCGCGTCGTCACATGGCTGTAGCCGCCGCCGAGACGTTCGGCGAGATCGGCAACGGCGGCGAACTGCCAATGCGTCAGGATGCCGTTCGGGATCCGCAGCCGGCACATATAGCTGTCCTGCGCCGGCGCGACGTAGAAGAGGCCGTGATAGCGCCAGCGGAAATTATCCTCCGGCTTCGGCTTGGCGCCCGAGCGAGCGTCGCGGCTCAAGCGATCATAGGCCTCGAACGGGTGATCGGCGCGCTTCCACTTTTCCTGGTCGACGAGCTTGCCGCCGGCGGCGACCGTGCGGTCTTGCGCCTTCCACTGGTCGGCGTCCGGTCCTGTCGGCTCGGCGGCAACAGCGGGTGCGGCAGGCGGCGCAACGTTGCGCGCCGCCGTCGCGCCGGAGAGGAAACCCTCCAGCCAGCGTTTCTGTTCGGGGAGAAAATCCTGGCCCATGGTCGCCTCCTCACTCAGCCGCGACGATGCCGGCAACCGGCCGGGACGAAGGTCGTGCCGCCGCCACCCAATAGGCGCCCGCCATCAGCACGGCGCCGGCGAAGGTGTTGCCGATGGTGACCCAGAGCAGGTTCCACGCGGCGCCGGCCCAGGTGATCGTGTCGGGATGCTTCGAGAACAGGGCCAGCGCGAACACCGTCATGTTGGCGACGGAATGCTCGTAGCCGGAGGCAATGAAGGCGAAGAGGCACCAGGCGATGGCGATCATCTTGGCGGCATCGCTGGTGGTGCGGGCCGACATCCAGAGCGCCAGGCAGACAAGCCAGTTGCAGAGGATGGCGCGCGCGACCAGTTGCACCGGATCGGCGTTCATCTTGGCGGCGGCCGCCTTGAAGATGAACTCGCTCGGTGAGGAAAGGATCGATCCGCCACCGGCCACGACGAACAGTCCGGCCAAAAGCATCGCGCCGACCAGATTGCCGACCCAACTCATCAGCCAGACGCGGCCGAGCTGACCGAGCGTCGTCTGACCTTCCAGCGTCGAGATCGTCATGTTCATGGTGTGGCCGGTGTAGAGCTCGGCGCCGGCGAAGACGACGAGGATCAGCGCCAGTCCGAACGACGCGCCCATGACAAGCGGCCGGATGCTGGGATCGAGCAGCGAGCCAAGGCTGAAGATCAACAGGATACCGAAGCCGACATAGATGCCGGCCATAGCCGAGCCGATGAAGAAACCGGCCGGGTTGTTTTCGAGCAGACGGGCCTTGGACGCGCCAAGGGCGGAGAGTTTGCTGATGGTCTCGTCAAACATGCTGCTTGTCCTCAGGTGCCAAAGAGAAGGGTGGGAGTTTGGGAGGTGGTCAGGGCTGCTTTCGCCGTTGCGGCGAATTGGAAGGCCTCGCCGATGCCGACCAGGACCGGGCCATCGGACCGGCTGGAAAGCTCGGTCGCGAGGCTTCCGAGTGTCGCGTGACGGATGGATTGCTCGGGTCGGGAGACGGATTGCGCCAGCACGACGGGCGTCGCGTCGGCGCGGCCCTGCGCCAGAAGGCGGCGGGCAAACTCGGGGGCCGTACGGCCGCCCATATAGACGGCGAGCGTCGTCTCGGGATCGGCAAGACCGCGCCAGTCGAGATCCGGCATCTCGCCGTCACGGCCATGGCCGGTGACGAAGCGGACCGAATGCGCGTGGTCGCGATGGGTCAGCGACGCACCAAGACTGGAGGCCAGCGCCGAGGCCGCCGTGATGCCGGGAATGACCTCGACCGCGATGCCCTCGGCCCGCAGTGCCTCGATCTCTTCGCCGGCGCGACCAAACACCATCGGATCGCCTGACTTCAGGCGAACGACGTTCTTGCCCTGACGCGCCAGCTTGAGCGCCATGGCGTTGATGTCGTCCTGCGAGCAGGAAGCACGGCCGCCGCGCTTGCCAACCAGCATCCGTCGCGCCTCGCGGCGGGCGAGTTCGAGAACGCCATCGGAAACCAGATCGTCGAATAGGATGACGTCGGCAGCTTGCAAAGCGCGAACCGCCTTGACCGTCAGAAGATCCGGGTCGCCCGGTCCGGCGCCAACCAGCGTGACGCGGCCGACGGTCTGGACGACCTCGCCATGGCGCGCTGTGTCGATGAGTTGCTCGGCGAGATCGCCGGCTTCAGCTTGCGCGGTCTGGCCAAGCGCCAGATCGGAAAAGCGCTCCCAGAACCGGCGTCGCTCGGCCCCCGGCTGCAGCCGATCCAGAACCGCCCGGCGCATTTTCATCGCCAGCGTCGCCCACCCGGCGAGCGCAGGCGGCAGCGCGAATTCGATCCGACGACGCACGGCCTGGCCGAGGATCGGCGCGGCGCCGCTGGTTGAAATGCCGATCACGACCGGCGAGCGGTTGACAATGCCGCCGAACTGAAAGCTGCAGAAGTCGGGACGGTCGATGACGTTGTGGGGCACGCCGGCTGCGATTGCCTCGTCGCGAAACTGCGCCGCCTGCTCGTCCGTCTCAGCGTCAAAAACGGCGATCGCCATACCGCGCAACTGTCCGGGCCCGTAGGTGCCCACAACGTTGATGCGACCGGCCTCGACCAGCGCCGCGAGTTCGGGAGCCAACGGCGCATCACCTACACAAGCGAGGCAGGCGGTCGCTCCGGTGGCGGCGAGAAGTTCGGCCTTCCAGGCCGCGGCGGCACTGTGGCCGACAATCAGGACGCACTTGCCTTCCAGCCGCAGGAAGACGGGCAGGACGGCGAGCGGGGCGATACGCGGCGCGGCAATACGGGGCTGGCGAAGCGGCATGCGATCTCCTGTCATCGGGAGGATGGACACGCTTTCCGTTCCGAAGGCATTCGGAGGGAAGCGGGATCGTCGCCGGGAAAACGGATGCATGCGTCGCGGCCGTGCGTTCATGCACTCGAATGCGGCGACGTCGTTGTCGGGGTTAGCCTCGTCAGAGGCAGGCCAATGGCGGATCATCGTTGATCGCCCTGGCGGCGAATTCGGCTCGGAACCGAACTCAGCTTGGAATAAGTGTAAGCCTCTGCCTCATCTTTGCTCAAGTCTATTTATTGAGCATAACGCTGGAATTGAGGGCGGCGATATGCTGCTTTCGGCAGCTAGAGCATTCCACCGTTTCCCTGAAACGGCGCAATTCTCTCGCTCCTTGTTTGGTCGCGTTTTCTTCACGCGAACCGGTACCCACTTCGCTCGAAAAGCTTCAGAGCGGATCGTGACTACCGCTGCCCGCCGTCGGATTGGCGACCGGGAAGCCGGCGACATAGTCGACAATCCGGTCCGGCTCAAAAGCCCGTCCATCGAGAAACGGCGCGGCGCGAAGCGCCATCGGCCCGGCCGTCGTCGCGATCTCGATGGGCACAGCACTTCCCTCGACCTTGCGATCGGCGATCGGCAACGGCGTCGAGGAACCCGCCAGCGCGTGGCGATAGAGATCAGGCCGATAGGCCGACGCTGCCCTGTCGATTCCGTCCGGCGTCAGCGACGCCTGGCCCCAGCGCGCCATCTGGCTGTAGAGCCAGAGCGCCTCGCTGACCCAGGGAAAATTCGCCGCCTCGCCGTGGAAGGTCAGGTAGTTCGGGATATCGCGAAGCGTGCCATCCGGGTCGACAAGGAGGCGATCGGTGAGCAGCGAGCCGATCAGGGCCGATGAACCGCCGACATAAGCGGGCTGCGCCAGCATCTCGGCCAGCGTCGGACGGTTCTCCGGAACGTCGCACCATTTCGCGGCGGCATCGAGCGCGACGATCAGGCGCGACAGCGTTTCGGGCTGGCTCTCGGCCCAATCCGGCCGCACGCCCAGCACCTTTTCCGGCGCGGCCGGCCAGATATCGGCCTTGACCGCGACGACACGACCGACGCCGCGTTCCACCGCGATCATGTTCCACGGCGCATTGACGCAAAAGCCGTCGATAGCCCCAGCGGCCATCGCATCCGCCGTCAAAGGCGGCGGCACGACCGTCATCGTCACATCGCGGTCGGGATCGATACCGGCCGCCGCCATGAAATAACGGAACTCGTAATTATGCGACGAGAACGGATAGGTCATGGCGAAGACCAGCGGCCGTTGCCCGGCCTTGCGCCGCGCCGCGATCACCTGTGCCAGCGCGCGCGCATTGGTCAGCGCATCCTCACTGCCGCCGAGGCCGGCCAGCGCCTGCATGTCGCGATAGAGCCCGACGGAAAGCGTGATGGCATTGCCGCCGCGCCCAAGCACAAACGGCGCAAGCGTGGGCGACGGGTTGGAGCCGAGACCAAGACAGGAGGCGACCGTCATCGGCGCCAGCATGTGGGCGACATCAAACTGATGAAAGGCCAGACGATCGCGGATGTTGGCCCAGGAAACGTCCTTGATCAACTGCAGGCTGATGCCTTCGCGGGCCGCAAATCCCTGCTCTTCCGCTGCGACCAGAACGGCGATATCGAGCAGCGGGATGAAGCCGACGCGCACGACGCGGCTATGGTCCGGCCGGATCACGGCGGCTCTGGCGATCCGCTGATCTCGCGGGTTTGGCGTTATCGAGCTTGCGGTCATGGCGTCGTTTCCGCCTTTCCTGGAATTCAGCATGGCTATTTTCCGAGCAATCCGGCAGCGGTGACGAGGCTTTGCGCGATGTCGGCAATCCGGCGCTTCTCGTTCATCGCCGCCTGCCGCAGCAGCGCATAGGCCTCCTCTTCGGAGAGGTTGCGCGAGCGCATCAGGATTCCCTTGGCGCGGTCGATCACCTTGCGGTCGGCCAGTTCGCTGCGCGCTTCGAGCAACTCGCGCTGCAACCGATCGAATGCCTCGAAGCGGCTGATGGCCATGTCGACGATGGCTTTCACCCGCTCCTTCTTCAGCCCGTCGACGATATAGGCGGAGACGCCGGCATCGACGGCGGCGCGGATCATGGATTGATCAGACTGGTCGACGAACATTGCGACCGGGCGCGAGACGACGCGCGAGACCTGGAACATCTGCTCCAGCATGTCGCGGCTGGGGTTTTCCAGATCGATGATGATGACGTCGGGATCGATCGCGGCGAGACGGCGAACGAGTTGTGTGCTCGTCTCGATCACCTCGACGCCGTCAATGCCGGCTTCGCGCAGGCCATCGACAAGGATGGCCGCCCGCAGCGCATTGTCATCGACCACGACAACCCGGATAGCATTTGGCTTCATCGGCGACCCATCAGTCCTCGCACGCTCTGCATGGACATGAAGCGCAAGCAAGAACCATGCAAGGCCGGGAAGAAAGGACAGGTAGCCATCAAACATGTAGAATTTTCCAGAAGGGCCGACGGTTGCGGCCCTTCTGGAAGCAGAGTGCCGCTTACGCCGTCAGCGGGCGCACGCGCATCTTGATGTGCTTGGACTCGCGGAATGCCAACAGGCCTTCCGGACCCAGCTCGCGACCGACGCCGCTCATCTTCCAGCCGCCGAACGGCGCCTGAAGTTCGGTCGTGTCGTTGACGTTGACGCCGATCGCACCCGCCTCGATCTTGTCGGCGAGCGCCCAGGCCCGCTCCAGATCGCGCGAATAGACGTAAGCCGCGAGGCCGTAGGGCAGCGCGTTGGCGACGCGGAGCGCCTCGGCGTCGTCCGCGACAGGGCGGATCGCCGCGAGCGGACCGAAGGTCTCTTCCGTCAGCGCCAACGCATTGTCGGGTGCATTGTCGACGATGGCCGGCTCGTAGAAGAAGCCGTTGGCGTATTCGTCGCCGACCGGAATCCGGCCGCCGACGAGCAGCTTGCCGCCCTTGGCGACGGCATCCTCGACATGGGTGGTGACACGCTGGCGAACGCCCTCATGCAGCATCGGGCCATAGAGCACGCCGGGCAGGCTGCCATTGCCGAGCTTGATTTTTCGCGTCTCGGCGACCAGCGCCTCGACAAAGTCCTTGTGGATGCCCTTCGAGACCAGGATGCGGTTCACCGCGATGCAGATCTGCCCCATATTGGAGAAGGAGCGTCGCGCCGCTGCCGCAGCAGCCTCGACCGGATCGGCATCGTCCAGCACCACGAACGGGCTCTGGCCGCCCAGTTCCAGCGACAGCCGCTTCAGCGTGCCGGCGGAGGCGCGCATGATCGACTGGCCTGCCGGCACCGAGGCGGTCGCGGTGATCATCCGGATATCGGGATGCTCGGCGAGGGCTGCGCCCACTTCCGGACCGGTACCCGGAATGTCGTTGACGACGCCTTCCGGCACGCCCGCGTCGACGAAGCACTGCACCACCATGCCGATCGCCAGCGGCGTCTCGTGCGGCGGCTTGGCGACGAGCGTGCAGCCCGCCGCCAGCACCGGCGCGATCTTCCAGCAATAGAGATCGACCGGGTAATTCCACGGCACGATCGCGCCGACAACGCCGACCGGCGCTGTCGTCACCATGCTCTTGATGTCGGGACGCGACGAGGGCCGGAACGAGCCACCGATACGGCGTCCCTCTTCGGCATAGTAATGGATGACTTCTATGCCGAAGCCGATTTCCTTCTTCGAATCCGGAACCGGCTTGCCCTGCTCGCGCGTCAGCATCGCCGCGATGGCGTCGATGCGTTCGGCGACCAGATCCGCCGCACGGTGCAGGATTTTTGCCCGCTGGTCGGCATGCATGGCGGACCAGGCCGGCAAGGCGCGACCGGCGGCCGCAACCGCCAGATCGACATCGGCGCGCGACGCCAGTGCGCTGGAACCGACAAGCTCGCCGGTGGCGGGATCGCGGATCTCAATCCGCTCGCCCTTGGCCGCGTCACGCCATGCGCCGTCGATGAAAAGTCCTCTCTCCATCATGTTCACCGCGACTTCAGCCTGCGCCACAATTCCTCGTAATTGCGGTCGTTTTGCGCGTTGGCCTCCGCCTTGCTGGTCGTGTTGGGATTGACCATCACGAACGGCTGGATGCCCTGCTGGACGAGCTTCTCGGCCGTCGTCGCGACGATCGCATGGGCGATCGCTATGGTGACGCTGGTCGAATTGGCGCCGACCGGATGCTCGAGGCCTTCAATCGCCAGCGACGCGTCGGCCTTCGGAATGCCGGTGTCGATGACGACATCGGCGACCTCGAACAGGCGCTTGCCGGAGGAGTGACGCGAAGGCGTGACGCTCGAATGCGGCAGCGACGTCACGCCGACGACCTTCAAGCCGCGCTCCTTGCACTCCAGCGCGATGTCGAGGATCACGGCGTTGATGCCGGAATGCGAGAACAGCACCATCGTGTCGAGCGGGTCGAGCTGGTGCGAGTTCAGGATCGCCTTGCCATAGCCTTCGGCCGCATGGATGAAGCGATACTGCCGCGCGCCCATGTCGCCGAGCACGCGGTGGAACGAGATCATCGTGCTTTCGACGATCGGCCGGAAGCCGGTGATGGTGCCGGTGCGCGGAAAGCTCTCCAGCGCCGGCAGCGCGCCATGGCCGGTTCCGAAGGTGAAGGCCAACTTGTCGGCGGCGATGCTCGCCGCGCACAGCTCGGCTGCCTGGTCGATGGCCGCGGCCTGCGTGGTGCGAACCTTCTCAAGCCGCTCGGCCAGATTGTTGAAATAGCGGTCGACCATCGACGTCATAGCGTCACCTCATTCTTCTTCGTTGCAAATTCAGCGATCGAATCCAGCGCGACATCGAACAGTTCGCGCTCGGCGACGGCCATGGCCGCGTCGTCGATCTTCTCCTGGCTAAAGGCATCGACGGTGGCGATGCAGAGCGTCGAGGCGCTGGCGCCGAGCACGCGGGCCGCCACCAGCAGCGCCGAGGTCTCCATGTCCGTGCCGATCAGGCCGAGGCGCTGGATGTCCTGCTTCAGCGTGTCGATCATCGCCCGGCTCTGGCCCGACAGACCGAACATCTCGGTGTAGAAGCCGTCATAGGTGCCGTAGACGCCGGCGTGCCACTTGCGCCCGGAACGGCCAAGCTGCTGGCGCAGAACCGTGTTCAGCTCGAAATCGGCCATCGCCGGAAAACCGAGCGGCGCATAGGTGTTGGACGTTCCCTCGGCCCGCAGGGCGCCGTCGGCCAGCACGAAATCGCCGAGCTTCGCCGGCGGCACGGCCATGGCGGTGCCGATGCGCAGGAAGCTCCGGACGCCGAGTGCGAACAGCTCGTGCAGGACGATCGTCGCGATCGGCGCGCCCATGCCGAAGGCGCTGACGGTGATGCGCTGGCCGTTGCGCGTGCCGGTGACGGTGCGCAGGCCGCGATTTTCCGGCAGGAACTCGACATCGCTCAGATGCTCGGCGATGCGGCCGATGCGGGCGGGATCGCCGACGAGAATGGCACCGCTGCCGACCTGATCGCGCTTCGCGCCGATGTACCAGGCGGTGTTGGTCTTTTCGTCTTGCTTGGTCATTCTCTCAATGCACTTTCGTTTTCTGAAATCTGGCGTGCCAGCAGCAGCCGGCGCGCGGCGGCATGGCCGGAGCGCACGACGGCAGCCAGATCGGTCTCGCCCTTGGCAAGGGCAGCCAGCACGCCGCCGGCAAAACTGTCGCCGGCGCCGGTTGGATCGGTCACGGTGAGGGGTTCGGCGGAAACGTCGATGGATTGGCCGTCGCGCGTGATGCCGGCGCCCTGCCCGCCGCGCGTCTCGATCAGCACCTGGCCAGGCCGCGCCGCGCCGGCCTCGGCCAGCGCCTGCCGGACAAAGCCCGCCTCGGCTTGGCTGAAGCAGATCAGATCCGCCCGCGCCGCGAAGCGCGCCGCCTGCGCCACTGACATGGCGCGCGGGTCATGCTTGACGATCCAGGCGAGACGGGTCGCCTCGCCGATCGCACACAGCACCGCGTCATTGACGGAGGAAGGCCCGATGGTGACGCAGACCCAATCGGCGGTGCCGACCAGTTCAACCTGCGAGGCCGATAGCGTCAGCCCGGCCGGCATGCCGGGATCATAGAGGCAGATGCAGCCGCCCTCCGGCTCATAGGCCAGCACCGAGACGGGCGTGCGCGCGCCGGCGACGGCGTCGAGCCCGCGGCCCGACACGCCCTTGGCGGCGAGCTGGTCGCGATAGGCGCTGCCTGCCTCGTCGTCGCCGATCCAGCTGACCGGAACCACGTTGTCGATGCCGTCGGCCGCGAGCGCCATCGCCACGAAGGCCGGACCGCCACCAAGGCGTGGCCAGCCATCCTGCGGGCGCTGCAATATCGTCGTGGTCCGGCCCGCCCTTGGCGCGCCGTCGAGGATCGCCACATGGTCGAGGCTGGCATAGCCCGTGATCGCGATGGTGGTCATGCCAGCATCCCGAGGGCTTCCTGCAGCGGAACGACACGGCCCATATAACGGTCGATGTCCTCCAGCGACGCATCGGCCAGATGCGGCCGGTTCGAATTGGTCGCCTCGCGCGGCACCACCGGCTCGAAGCCATTGGCGAAAGCATCCTGCGCCGAGGCGCGGATGCAGACATTCGTCTTGACACCGGCGATGACGACACGCGTCACCTTCTGCTCGTGCAGAAACAGCGCGAGATCGGTGGCGAAGAAGGCGCTGAAGCGGCGCTTGAAGATGGTCGTCTCGCTCGGTCCCTCGGGGCGGAAGTCGGCGAAGAAGGCGGCGTCATGCGCGTCTTCGAGATGATGGACGGGAAGCTTGTTCCATTCGAAGTCGTGGAATTCCGGGCGGTGCTTTTCCACCGCGTGGACCACGATCGTCCCCGACTTGCGGGCCGTCTCCAGCAGGGCGCGCATCGGCTCCAGCACGGCCTCTACGCCGGCGTAATAATTCGGCTGGCCGGGCTCGAAGAACGAGTTGATGACATCCACGAGGATGAGCGCGGTCTTTGTTGTTTCGACCATGTCAGGCTCCTTTGTTCCGCGCACGCTTGAGGGTGATGGCGACCAGGGTGAGGATGACGATGACCATCACGTAGGGCAGCGTCTGCACCAACTCGGCCGGCAGGCCCCTGCCCTGCAACCGGATCTGGATTGCGTCGAACAGGCCGAACAGCAGCGCGCCGATCGCCGTCGGCCAGGGGCGATTGCGGCCGAAATAGAAGGCGGCGAGCGCCAGGAAGCCGCGTCCGGCGGTGATGCCTTCGTTGAAGATGCCAACCACGCCGATGCAGAGATAAGCACCGGCAAGGCCCGACATCATGCCGGCGAACACCGTCGAGGCATCGCGCAGGTTGAGCGGATTGAGACCGAGCGCCCGCGTCGCCTGGGGCGCCGCGCCGGCAGCCCGCAGGCGCAGGCCAAGGCGGGTGCGGGCGAGGAACCAGGCCGTCGCCGGCACCAGCAGCCAGGCTGCCCAGGTGAGCGGGTCATGGTCAGAAAAGACCGCGCCCAGAACCGGAATATCGGCCACGACGGGAATATGGATGCGCGGCAGCATGGCGACATCGGGCAGGCTGAGCGTGCCCGACGTACCGTACCAGCTCTTCAGGAAGAAACGCACCAGCCCGGCAACCGCGATGTTGAAGCCGAGGCCGACGATGATCTCGTTGGCCTGAAGGCGGGTGACGGTGAGCGACATCAGCAGTCCGAGCAGGCCGCCGACGAGGGCGGCGGCGACGAGGGCCGCCGGCCAGCTTCCCGTCTGCGAGGCAACCATGAGGCCAACCAGAGCGCCGGCCAGCATCATGGAATCGAGACCGATATTGACGAGCCCGGCGACTCGGTTGACCAGGCCGCCGAGGGCGGCGAGCAGGATCGGCGTCGTCATGATGAACGCCGCGTGGATGATGTTGTCGATCATTTGCCGCCCTGCCGATTTTTCAGGAGCCAGCCGAAGCGGGCGACCGCGAAGATCATCACCGTTCCCTGCAGGATGTTGACGATCTCGATCGGCACATCGCTGAAGAGCTGGATGGTGGCCCCGGAGGTCGCCAGTGCCCCGAACAGCAGCGCCGCGAGCAGGATGCCGATCGCGGAGCCGCGACCGAGCAGCGCGACCGCGATGCCGGTGAAGCCGTAGCCGGGCGAGAAGCCGACGACGAAGCGGTTGACGGTGCCGAGTGCCTGGATGCCGCCGGCGAGCCCACCGATGGCGCCCGAAAGCAGCATCATCTTGATGATCAGCATCGGCACGTTGATGCCCGACGCGATAGCGAAGCGCGGATTGAGGCCGGCGAGCCGGGTCTCGAGCCCGAGCGCCGTGCCGCGGCCCCAGAGCCAGTAGAGCACCAGCAGCGCGATCGCGATCAGGAAGCCGGCATTCAGCGTCGACGGCGGCATCAGGCGCGGCAGGCGCGCGGCCTCGACCACCATCGGCGTTGCCGAATTGGCGGAGCCCGGCGCCAGCAGCGGGCCATTGACCAGCCAGGCGGTCAGGCTGACGGCGATGAAGTTCAGCATCAGCGTCGTCACGACTTCGTCGACGTCGAGCCGCGCCTTCAGGAGCGCCGGGACCAGCATCCAGAGCGTGCCGGCGATGACGGCGGCGCCGAGCGCAAAGGGTAGCAGCAGAGTGGCCGGCAGGCCGACAAAGGTGAAGCCGACATAGGCGGCGGCGAGGCCGCCGACCAGCACGCAACCCTCGACGCCGACATTGAACACGCCGGAACGGAAGGCGACGGCGGTGGCAAGGCCGGTCAGGATCAGCGGCGTCGAGGCGGCCACCGTCGCGGCGATCCGCTTCACGCCGCCAAAGGATTCCTTGAGTAGCAGCCAGTAGACTTCGAGCGGATTGTGACCGGCGACGGCGAGCACGATCCCGGCGACCACAAGGGCCAGCACCAGTGGCGCCACGGCCAGCGCCACGTCGCGCCAGCCGATGGCGGGCGTCGCACGAGCAGATGAAGCAACGGCGCTCATGCGGCGACCTCCTTGCGGGTTTCGCCCAACATCATGCGGCCAAGCTCCTCGACCTTGGCCGATCCGCGCGCCACTTCACCGGTGACGCGGCCGTCATAGAGGACGACGATGCGATCCGACAATGCGATGAGTTCATCGAGTTCTTCCGAGATGACCAGCACCGCGCCGCCCGCCTCGCGATAGTCGAGCAGGCACTGGTGGATGAAGGCGATGCCGCGAATGTCGACGCCGCGCGTCGGCTGGCAGGCGACGAGCAGCTTCGGGTTGCCATCCAGTTCGCGCGCCATGGCGACGCGTTGCTGGTTGCCGCCGGACAGGCTGGAAATTGGCAAAGCCGCAGAAGCGCGCTTGACCGAGAAGCGATCGAGCAGCGTTTCGACATGGCGCTTGATGGCGCCCTTCTGCAGGACACCCGCCTTGCAGAGAGCTGCCGAACGATGGCGCCCGGCAATCAGGTTTTCCGAGATTGGCGCGGAGAGGCAGAGCCCTTCCGCCGCGCGATCCGGGCTCAGATAGCTGAGGCCACGCTCGCGCCGGGCGCGCAGGCCGAGCTTCGTCACGTCCTCGCCGTCGAGCCTGACCGAGCCGCGCTCGATCCGGCCGAGGCCGGTGACGGCGGCGATCAGCTCGTCCTGGCCATTGCCGGCGACGCCGGCGATGCCGACGATCTCGCCGGCACGGATATCGAGATCGAGCTCCTTGAGCCGCAGCACGCGTCGCGCATCCATGGCGGCGAGGCCGCGAAGCTCGAGCACCGTCCGTCCGACCGGGCTCGGCCGGGCATTCGGCCGACTCAGGATCTCGCCGATCATCATTTCGGCCAGGGCCGCCTTGCTGGTTTCGGCGGTCTTCATCGCGCCGATGACCTTGCCGGACCGGATCACCGTGATCTCGTCGGCCAGCGCCATCACCTCGTCCAGCTTGTGGCTGATGAAGAGAATGGTGCGGCCTTCCGAGCGCAGCTTGCGCAGCAGCACGATCAGTTCCTGCACCTGCGCGGGCGCCAGCACGGCCGTCGGCTCATCGAGGATGAGCACGTCGGCGCCGCGATACAGCAGGCGCAGGATTTCGACGATCTGGCGCACATGCACCGGCGCGTCATCGACCGGCATGTCCCAATCGAGCGTCACCCCCGCTTCGCGCTCCAGCTTTCGCGCGGCGTCGAGGGCCTTCTTTCGGTCGATGCGGCGCAGACCGTCGAGCGGCTCCTGCGCCAGCACCAGGTTTTCGAGAAGCGTCAGCCCCGGCACCAGCATGAATTCCTGATGCACCATGCCGATGCCCTTTTCGAAGGCATCGGCGGGTCCGAAGAAGACGGTTGGCATGCCGTCGACGAGGACGACGCCTTCGTCGGGACGGTCCATTCCCTGCAAGATGCGCATGAGCGTCGACTTGCCGGCCCCGTTGCCACCAACAATGGCGTGAATGGTTCCGCGATGCGCGCGGAAGGTAATGCCGTCATTGGCGACCAGTTCGCCGAACCGCCGGGTGACGCTATGCGCCCCCAGGCGGATCGTCGTGTCTGGCGTGAATTCAGCCATCGACATGGACTGTCCTTACGAGATGGAAAGCGCTTATTTCAGGAAGTCCGGATAGCCCTGATCCACGACGTTCCAGACCTTGATCTGGCCGGAGAGGATGCCCTGCTTCGCGGCCTCGACCTTATCGAGGATCGGCGCGGGAATGAGATCCTTGGTGTACTTCATGTCCGAGAGACCAACGCCGTTCTCCTTGAGTCCGAGCGTGATGGTCTTGCCGCCCGGAAACTTGTCGGCGGCATAGTCCTTGATCACGGTCTCGACGGCGATGTCCGAGCGCTTGACCATGCTGGTCAGAACGTTGCCCGGCGCGATGCCGTCCTGGTCGATGTCGACGCCGATCGCGTAGACGCCGGCTTCCTTGGCCGCCTGGATGACACCCATGCCGGTGCCGCCGGCGACGTGATAAATCACGTCAGCGCCTTCTTCGATCATCGCCTTGGCCATCTGCAGGCCGACCGCCGGATCGCCGAAATTGTTGGAATAGGCGACCTTGACGACGACGTTCGGATTGGCCGCCTTGGCGCCCTCGACATAGCCGGAAATGAACTTGTCGATACCGGCCGACTTGGTGCCACCGATCACGCCGATCACCGGCTGCGCGTTGATGCCCTTGATCGACGTATCGGTCGTAACCAGGGCTGCGAGCGTGCCGGCGAGATAGGAGCCTTCCTGTTCCTGGAACAGCACCGAGGCAATGTTCGCGCCTTCTCGCACCTGGTTCAGGATGACGTATTTGGTATCCGGATAGTCCTTGGCGACTTCGAGCATCGGCTCGCCATGGGCATATTCGAGATCGACGATCAGGCCGAAATCGGCATCCGAGGCGCGACGCAGGATCTCGGTCGCCTGCGAAACCACTTCCTTGGATTCAACCGCGCGGCCGACCAGACCGGTATCCTTCAGGGCGCGCTCGAAGCCGGAATGGGCCAGGTCATTGTAGGACTGGTCACCGAGGCCGCCCTGCGAGACGATCAGGGCGACGGGCTTGTCTTCGGCATGGCCGCTAGCCGTTCCAAGGGCCGAGGCGAGGACCATCGTGGCGAGCGCCATCGAAGTGGTTTTCATCTGACTTCTCCGTGTTGGATACGTGGTTTCGCGGCTGGCGCATGAGCGTCGCCTCGTAGGAGTAGCGGCGCGCGTCATAGACGGCGTCGACCGCATCGAGAGGCGTCCCGTCCGCGGCAAAGGAATGACGCGTCACGGCGACGACGACGGCATCGCCGCCAAGGCTGAGCAATTCCCGATCCCCCGGCTCCGCCGCGCGGGCGATGAGCCGCTCGGTGGCGCTATGGACCGAGAGGCCACGTTCCTCGAAGAAGCGATAAAGCGAAAAGGCGTGCGACGCGGCAACCTCGCGGGTCAGCCCCGTCGAGCGGGCGAGCTCGGCCGAGATCAGCGACCGGTGCAGCGCCACCGCCATGCCGTCGACAAGGCGCAGACGATCGAGTCGGATCAGCGCCGCCCCTTCCGGATAAGGAAGACCGGCCTGCCAGGCGGCTTCCTCGAAGGCGAGCAGCTGATGCGTGGCCCGGTGGCCGGCAGCCTCGACGGCTTCGGTGAAGCTGAGCAGATAGCCGGGCTGGCGACGCAACGGCGCGGGGGCGACGAAAGACCCGCTGCCCTGGCGACGCGTGATCAGCCCCTCGTCGGCTAGCTGCTCGACCGCCTTCGCCACGGTGAAGCGGCTGACGCCCCAATCGCGCGCCAATTGCGGCTCGCTGGGGATCCGGGCGCCCTCGCCGAGCTCGGCAATGTCCTCGCGCAACCGGTCCGCAATCTGCAGATAAAGCGGTCCGTCACGATCGCGTACGCCTGCTGCCATCGTCCCCTCCTCCAACTTGTCCAGTCAACTGTACAAGACGAATTCGGGATTTCAAGCCAGGTCCGATCATTTGCCGCGAAAATATTCGTCGACTAGGGAGAGGTCATGAGAAGGAGGGATCGGGCTCCTCAGAATAAGCCCGATAAAACAGTGAGTTAGCGAGCTTCTCTCTGGCGTCGAACGACAGTCCTGCAGCCCCATTCTCCATTACCCCGATGAGGTTTTCGGAAAAGGCCGCCTCGAAAGACGCACGGCATGGGAGCAAAATTTCGACGGCACAACCGATCTGCGTCCTTCGAGACGACCTTCGGGTCTCCTCAGGATGTTGAGAACGGCGTCTTGCAAGGGTCTCCCTTGGGGAGACCAGATTCCACTTGGATGGGTCAGGTTCTTGGAGTGCGGGCGGTCACGCTTGCGGCAGATGTCCGTCAATGCGTTGGTCGATCCAGGCGGAAACCCGGGTCGCCATGGTCCGCAGATGATCCGCCGTCGAAAAGCCCGAGACGCTCTTGCGCGGCTTCAAGTCGTGATCGCCATCTTCGAGCCAGAGGATCCCGATCCGCTCCGACAGATCGTAGCCCGAAACCTCCTCGCGCGTGCCAAACGGGTCGCGAGTTCCCTGGCAGATCAGCGTCGGGGTCCGGAGGTCCAGTAGATGGGCCGTGCGCAATTGCTCGGGTTTTTCCGGCGGGTGGAAGGGATAGCCGAGGCACAGCAGCCCGATGATCCGTGCCTCGATGAAAAGTCCGTCCGCAATCAGGCTGGCGACGCGGCCGCCCATCGACTTGCCGCCGATGATCAGCGGCCCCTTCGCCGCGAGCGCCGTCACTGCGGCCTGATATTCCGGAATGAGCTTGTCGGCGCGCGGCGGTGGCTTGCGCCCGTCTCCGGTGCGGCGCGCCGCCATATAGGCGAATTCAAATCGCGCCACGCGAAACCCGGCCTCCGCCAGCGCGTGGGCTGCCGCCGTCATTGAGGCCGAATCCATCGGCGCGCCGGCGCCGTGCGCCAACAGGATCGTCGCCCGGCCGTCTTCCGGTCCGTCCAGCAGAAATTCACCGTTCATTCGCTTGGCCCATCCATGTCACTTCAAGCCCGATCGTACCCGGACATCACGCGGAATTTCGGCCGACGCCACCTTCCGTATGGTAATCATGCCGGGCGAGAGGTTTGAGCGTGGGCTCTCCTTCGCAACCAGGGAGGGGATCGTGCGCATGAACATACCAGCAATCGGCCGCTTGAAGCTTGCCTGCCTTGCCGTGGTGCTGACCGGCATCAGCGGCCTGGGCCTGCTGGCGGCAACCACCACATCCAGCGAGGCCGCCGTCTATTGCAAGCGAGTCGGCTATCCGGTCGGCTGCATTGTCCGGCCGGCACCGGTCGTTCGCTCGGGGGCGGTCGTCTATTGCCAGAACGGCGTCTACGTCAAGGGCTGCGTCGCCCGCCCGGCCCCGCGCGTCGTCTATTGCAAGCGGGTCGGCTATCCGAAGGGCTGCGTCGTCCGCTAGAGCGTTTTCAAGCGAAGTGGGTACCGGTTCGCGTGAAGAAAACGCGACTGGAACAGCCAGTTTTTCACGCGGCGCCGGCGCGCCGCGTGAAAAGACATCAACGCGGCTTGGTTGCTTCGGCCAGCGTTGCCAGTGCGCGCTGCGCCTCGCGGGAGCCGGTGCCTGCGACGGCTACGAAGATCGTCTTGGCGTCGTTGAAGCGGCGCAGGTGGAAATAGGACCAGCCCCGCATCATCATCAGGTCGTTCTGCTCGGGCGCAAGGCGCGAGCGCTCGTCCAGCATCAGCAGCGTCTCGATATAGCGGCCGTCGGAATAGGAGCCGATGGCGCGCTGGGTCAGGACTTCCGTCTTCAGCTCGATCGCCCGCGGCACGCTCTGCGAGGTCGAAGCGGCCGAGGCGGCTGCCTGATCCGTCAGCCCGGCGCGCAGATAGGCCAGCGTCCGGCCATAGGCCGCGTCCTGCGCCACCTGGCCGGAGCTGGAACGAACCGCCGCGTCGAACGCATCCGCGGCTTCGATCGGGCGGTTCAATTCCATCAGGCACCAGCCACGATTGAGCGCGCTCATCGAAGAGAGCTGCTCAGGCCGGACCTCGCCCGTGCAGCTGCGGCCGCTGCTTCGAGCGGCGGTCCGCTGGGCAGGACGACGCTCAACCGGCTGGGCAGCGCGGGCGGCCGCCTGGCGGCGCGCGGGCCGGGCCACCGGCTCGGCTTCCTCGACTTCCTCGACGCGCGATGTCTCGACCGTCTCGCCGTCCGGACCGGGGATCGCTTCCGCCGCCGGAATGAGATTGCGCCGGGCCTTCGGGTCGGCCAGCGCCGCGATGCGCGGCGAGCGGTCGCCCCATTCGCGCACGATCTTGTCGAAGCCGGCCTTGTCCTTGAGCTTCTGGTTGGCAAGCGCCAAACCATAGGCTGCGGGCTCGTCGCCGGGCATCAGCGAAAGCGCCATCTCGAACCAGCGGGCGGCGATCGCCGTCTGGCCGATCTTGTAGGCGTACCAGCCGAACTCCTGTGCGCCGGGTCCATATTTCGCGTCGCTGATCGCCTTCGCCGTGCGGGTGAGCACGTCGCGCTCCATCTTTACCGGCGGATCCACGGCCAGCATGGCGGTGGCGACGACCAGATAGGCGTCGGTGTTTTCCTTGCTGGCATCGCGCCACTTGTAGGCAGCGGCCTCCGCCTCGGCCGGGCGCTTCAGCGCGTTCAGCACATAGGCGTAGCCCCGGGCGATGTCGGCGGTGTCGGCGCGCCCCTTGGCGAGTTCGAACCACTGCGCGGCGCGGGTCGGGTCATTGTGCTGGAACCAGTAGGCGCCGAGCAGCACGGCATCGTCCGGGCCTGTGCCTTCGCGCACCAGCCGCTCGACGAGCGCGATATCGGCCGGCGAGACGACCACGCTCGCATCGGCGCCGCCGGCGGCGACGCGGCGACGGGCAAGATCATTCTTGACCGGGGCAAACTCGCCCTGCCCGTCCGGACCGATGCGCTCCAGCTTGAGCAGGTCCGCCAGCTCGGCATCGTCGAGATAGGCCATCGCCTTCTGAATGGTGGCGAGGCGTTCCTTCGGGTCCTGGCAATTGGTCAGGATATAGGTGCCGACATCGCGGGCGCGGCTCGTGCGGTCCGATTTGCCGAATGCCTCGGCGACCCGCCAGAGCACGTCGACGTCGGCGCAGGTCAAAAGGCTTGGCGTGGCGGAGCCGATCGAGACGACCGTATTCCATTGCTGCGCATTCGAGGCATTGATGAGCCGGTCGCGCGCTTCGCCGATATCGAGGCGGGTGATCAGGTCGGGCGGCGCCTGCCATTGTGGCTCGCGCACGAGGCGGGCGGCGATGGCGCTGCGGACCGCGGCGTACTGGCCGTCGCCATAGAGCTTCCACATCTGGTCAAGCTGGGCGTCCGATATCGGCGCAGGGGCCGAGAAATCGTCCGGAGGCGTCCAGTCGGGATAGAGCGCGCGCAGGCGAGCGATTTCCGCCTGCAGGCGACGCTCGTCACCCTGGCGGGCGAAATAGCGCAGTGCCGTCTCGTCGACCGCCGGTCCGACGGGGGGAGCCGGAGCCGCTACCGGTGCGGGCACAGGGGCCGGTGCGGGCGCAGGGGTCGGCGCAGCGGCAGGCGCGAGCGCCGCGGGGGCCGTGGCCGTGCCGGTTGCCAGCTCCGCCATGCGTATGGGCGCGTAGAATGCTTGCTGCGAGCCGGACGGGCGCTGAACCTGCAGAATGGGCGCTTCGCCCCTGGCCTCCGCCGAAGACGTGGCCAGATCCAGGAGATAGGCGCCCTCAAGCCCGATGACTGCGAGCGTTCCGAAGACGAGGAGCTGCTGCTTCAAAGACATTCGGCGTGCCTTTCCGTCAGAAAGGACAGGGAGAGGAGATGAAGCGTCGACGGGAAATACAGTGTCGGCGCGAAGGTCTTGAGGTCGTCCGGCACCTTGGTTCCGCTGCGCACGCAGGCAAGAGCTGCCGCCAGCATCCGGTAACCGGGCTCGTTCAGCGGGCTCTCGACGGCATTCGTCTTCACATTGATGACGGCGGGACCGAGCTTGCCCTCGCCGAGCCATGCCTTTTCATAGGGCGCGAGCAACGCGGCGTCGGTAATGCCGGCGCGTATCAGATAGAGCGGAATGCGGATGGCGTTGTAGCCGAAGTCGGGATCGAACCCAGCCGCCGGAACGGGCGTCTTGTCCTTGACCGAAATCCAGTCGGTCGGGAGCTTTTGCACGCCGAACTGGGCCAGCTGCAAAAGCGCCAGGCCGGACTGCGACAACCCCTGCCAATCGGTGTGCGGAGCCAGTTGCGCCATCACCGGGAAGGCTTCGAAAATCCAGTAGGACAGATTGACGACCGGGCCATCAGGCCGGGCTGCGCGGCTGAAACCATCGACGCCCGGCAGCATCAGCTGGCGGCCCAGGTCTTCCACCACGGTCTTCTTGCCCAACACCTCGGCAATCGCGGCGGCGGCCTTGAGAAAGGCCGGCTCATTCCACGTCCAGCCTGCCTCGGCCAGCGCATAGGCGATCAGCAGGTCGCCATCGCTGGCGTTGTTGCTGTCGCGCACATGCGGGAGCGTCGGCTGCCAGCTCCAGACGGCGAGTCCGTCATCACGCAGCATCAGTTCGGTGCGGGTAAAGCTCCAGATCCGCTCGAAGCCGGCGCGATCGTCAGCAGCCAGCGCCAGCAACAGGCCATAGCCCTGCCCCTCGCTGTGGCTGATCCCGCCATTGCCATCATCGATGACGCGGCCGGATGCATCGACGAAGCGCTCGCTATAGGCGCGCCAGTCGGCGGCCGTGACGGTTCCGCGCATGGTGGATGGCTCCGCATGGGCCAGGGTCGCCATGGAAACAGTAGCCGCGGCGATCAGCGCGGCAACACCGGCGGAACGGAGGAGCGAGGCGATCATGTCGCTCTCCCCAAGCGGCGCAGAAGCCCGGTCGTCACGATGCCGAGGAGGATGCAGAGAACGACCAGAGCCAGCGCGTAGAACGCGATATTGCTCGACAGCCAGTTGGCGGCAACCAGGCGCAAGTTGACCAGCGAGAAAGGCTGGGTCTGCACGAACTCATAGCGGACGAGCGGCCGGCTCTCGACCCGATCGGTGGTCGCCGAATAGGTGGTGAGCGGTCCGCTGACGTCCTGCCAGCGCTGGATGGCCGTGATCGTGTGGATGCCCGAGATCAGGCGCTCTTCGGACGGCGCCGTGAGAACGGTCCAGGTGCCGCCGCCATTCGGGCTCGCCGCCTGCGCCAGGATCAACGTCGTCTTCGGCTCCGGCACATAGGCGGGAACCTCCGCGTCGAGCAGACGCATCGTTGCGAAGGAAATATCGAAATTCCGCTTCAGCCAGTTCTCGATACCGGTGCCGTAGTCCTGCCAGCCGCCGCCGACAACCTCATTGCGCCAGCGGTCCAGGGTGGCGTCGGTGTTCTCCGTTCCGAAAGCCGCCCGCGGCGCCTGGCCGAGTTCGGCTCCGGGGGGCAGAAGGGCTCCGCCGAGCGCGCCGAAATCGTTGGTTCCGGCGGCAGGAACAGCGCGAACGCCAGCACTCGTCTCGTCGCGCCAGCTTGTCCGGATGCTTTCCGCGACACGCACCTGCCCCAGCACGCTGCTCGGGATCTGCGCCGCCGTACCGACGAAGATCGCCGAACTGTCGCCGACACCCGTCGCCGGCGTCGGCGTCAGGGGAATGATGCGGCCCGACTGGATGGCCATCCGCGCCGCCAGGCTCGCGGCGGCAGAGTAGGTGCTCGGATCCGTGCGCCCCAGAACCATCGAGACCGGATCCACCGTGCGGTTGTACGGCGCGGACGTCCCCGCGAAAGCCGCGAGATTGGGGCGCTGGCCGATGCGGGCGAAGTTCGGCATCGCAAAGGTCGTCGTGTCGAACAGCACGAAGCGCTGGCCACCCTCCGTCGATCCGCCAGGCGCGCAGGCCGCATCCTCGGCAGTGTCGAGCATTGCGTTGATCGAGATCCGGTTCACGCCGGGCTTGAAGTGGCGGAGCGGAATGTTGATCGGAAACTGCCGATAAATGCCGCCCTGCTGCCGGGTGATGCGGGTTGTCGCGGCGATTTGGTCGTTCACATAGATGTCGATATGGCTGGCAGGGCGCACCGCCGAGGTATAGGCGGCGTCCAGCAGAAGCTGCGCCTCGCCATAGGCCTGGGCATACAGATCGGACGGCACGCCAACCGCGAATTCGCTGCGGAAGCGACGGCCGGCAAATTCCTGCGTGCCGACGCCGGCGTCGGCGATGCGGAAGCTGTCCCTGCCGGTGACGAAACGCGCATCCGGCGCCATCCACGGCGCGGTGTTCAGCGTGGCGCGAGCCACGCCCACGGGCCGATCGACACTGGCGGCGATCGATTCGATTGCCGTGCCGATCTGCGTCCAGTTGCCGCCCGAGACCACCAGAACCGAGGAACCAAGCTTCTCGTCGTCGACGAAGCCGACGATCGGCCGCGTGGCGGCATCCGCCGGCGGGTTGGACAGCAACGAACGGATCTCGCTGGCGACGCCCAGAACAACCGTCAGCGTTCCCTCTCTGTCGGAAGAGGCTGCGCCATCGGACGCGGCGGCGTCGGAAACCGTGACATTCGGATTGGGATAGTTGCCGGCCAGCGCAAGCGCCTGCACCAGCTTCAGCAGATGCGGCGCGATCGTCACCTGATTGCTGGCCGGTGCGATGACGTGGATCGAGGTGATGCCGTCGCCATTGTATCCAATGGCCGGAAGGTCATCGAGGCCGCGCAACAGACGCGGGGCATCGCCGCGCGCAAAAGTCAGCGACGTGCCGCCGGCATCGATTTCGGTCCACAGCTCGTAGGTCGATTGAATGCTGCAATCGGTCCGGTGGCGCTGGGAAACCTGGAAGCGGATCGTGTTGGCGCCGGCGCGCAGCAGGCCGGGCGGCACCATGGCGACGACATCACGGAACGATTCCGACGCCGACAGCGCCGTCTCCAGAACCGGCTCGTTGTTGATCGAGATGCGCAACCGGGAGGCTTCCGGCATCACGACGATGGCGTTCCTGAAGGAAACATCGAGGCGTGCCGGCTGGGTAGCTTCTTCGCCGGAGAGGAAGATCGCCCAGGCGCGCTGGTCCATTTCGCCTTCGAGCCGCAGGGTCGACGCAGGAACGATGAAGCGACGATCGAGACCGGCGGGAAGCGGCGCTTTGGCCGGCTCGTTCGCAGCCTGCGCTTCGATCGCGGGCGCGGCGATATCAGGAACCGGAGCCGGCGCAGGGGCTGCGACAACCGGCGCGACAGAAGGTGCCGGAGCGAGGATCGGCTCCGGCGCTGCGACGGGTACGGGTGCAACCGCTGGCGGCGCCACCGGCACGGCGATCGGCGTCTGCGGCGCGACGGGCGGAGCGGCCGGGGTTGCCGGCTCAAACTGGAACGGCGCTGCCGGCTGACCGGGAACGGCGCGAACCGGCGCGGTCGGCACGGCAATCGGCGCCGGGTTCGCGGCACGCTCGCCGCTCATGTCGAAGGGAGCCGGGCTTTGGGCAACCGCCCAAAGGGCGCTGGTGCCCAGTAGGGTGACGGCGAGGCCGGCGCGGGTCAGCGTTTTCATGCGTTCGGCTTTCCGGCAGGCGCGGCAACAGCGGCCTTTTCCGGCGCCGAGCGACGGAACGATTTCATGAAATAGGTCAGCCCGCGTCCCGTCTGGTAGATCGACAGGCTCAGGAACCAGATCGTGCCACGCAGGATTCCGATATTGGTGCGGCGCGACCACTGGAACTTGGTCCAGAGATCGGAGCTGGCGAACACCAGGTCCGAGATCAGCTTGTAGTGGCCGGCGACCGTCGGTTCATAGCGGACGCCGAGTATCACGCCATCCGGCGTCCGGGTCATGCTGCGGACGCTGATCGGCAGGGAGTCGGTTTCGATCGACACATTGGTCTTGAAGCGCACGTCGCAAGCGAGGTCGCGGCTGATTTCGGGAACCTTCACATTGCCCAGATTGATGCGCGCGCCGCCGACCGAGGCATCCTCGATGGTGGCCGGCACGGCCTTGTCGCCGACGAGGATCTCGCAGCGCCGCTTGACGTCGACGCGGCGGCTGCCCCGGTTCTCCCGCCGCTCGGAGACGACGCCGAGCGCACAGCCGGCGATGATCAGGTTGAGAAGGTTCCAGCCGCCCACCACCATGGTGACGTCGGCCTTGTAGGGCTCGTTGATGACGCGCCAGACCGTCATGACCAAGGCCAGCACCAGCACGAAGAAGATGATGAAGAACGGACGCGAAAGCTCCGAGACACGAGCGGTGTCGAGCGACTCGCTCTTCGACGTTACCTTGAAGGTCGGCTTGCTGGGATTGAGGATGACCGAGACCAGGGCCGGAAGCAGATAGACGGACTGCACATACTCATACAGCTCCGAGATCCATGGCCAGCGGAAGCGGCCATAGAGGTAGTTCTGCATCATCAGGTTCACGATCATATAGGTCGCGCTATAGGCGAGGAACTCGCCGCCCGAGGCCGTGAAAATCTCGAGATTGAGGAAGAGGTAGCAGAGCGGCGCGAGCAGGAAGACCCAGCGCGTGATCGGGAAGAACCAGAACAGCGTGCTCGACATGTAGCAGAGGCGCTGCGGGATCGAGAGGCCGCGCTTCCCCGGCGGGAAGCGGTAGCGCAGGATCTGGTACATGCCCTGCGCCCAGCGGCTGCGCTGGCCGATGAAGGAAGCGAAGGTGGCGGGCTGCAGGCCGGCGATCAGCGGGCGGTCGACATAGACGCTGTGCCAGCCGCTGGCATGCAACTCCAGCGCCGTCTCGGCGTCCTCGGTGATCGAGACGCCGGAGAAGCCGCCGGTCTGGTCGAGGGCTGCGCGACGCAGCACGGCGGCCGAGCCGCAGAAGAACGAGGCATCCCACTTGTCGAGGCCGCGCTGGATGATGCCGTAGAACATCTCGTTCTCGGAGGGCATCGCCTCGAAGGTGCGCAAATTGCGCTCGACCGGGTCGGGGTTGAGGAAGAAGTGCGGCGACTGGACGAGGAAGAGCTTCGTGTCTTCCTTGAAGTAGCCGACCGTGTAGAGCAGGAAATCGCGCGCTGGGGCGTGGTCGGCATCGAACACGACGACGAGATCGCCGGTCGCATATTGCAGGCCGTTGTTCATGTTGCCGGCCTTGGCATGCTCGTTGCGCTCGCGCGTCAGGTAGCGGCAGCCCATGTCGGCCGCCAGCTTCTGCAGCGTGATGTAGCGCTCCTCGGCCTCCTGGGCCGATTGCATGTTCTCGGCATTGCGCTTCTGTACCGTGGCGCCGTCATCGAGCAGCCAGACCGTCAGCTTGTCGGCCGGGTAATCCATCGCCTTCGCGGCCGCCAGCGTCGTCGCCAGCAGCTCCGGCTCTTCATTGTAGGTCGGAACGAAAACGTCGACCGTCGGCAGGTCCGCATCGGACGAAGAGATCTTGAGATTGCGCGGCGGATGCGGAAGCATCACCACAAACAAGCTCAGGAACAGCATGAAAATGCTGTACATTTCGCAGATGTAGACGAGGAAACCGGGGATGAAATTCTGCAGCTCATTGACCGGCGGCAGCGTGCTGGTCGTGCGCCAGTAGGCGTAGCGCAGCACGATCGAGGTGCCGAGCGCGAGCGCGATCTGGCGCCAGACGCCACCGCTGGTGAAGGTCTTCAGCACCATCATCGCGCCGAGCACGGCGGTGCCGGCGATCAGATGCGCCTGCAGGCTGATCGGAAGCGTGATGAGGAAAGCCATCACCAGGGCCGCGACGGCCCACAGGAGCCCGATGCCGATGCGTGCCATCAAGCGTTCCTCATTTCACGTTCGAGCATGAAGCCGGAGAATTTTCGCGACGTCGCCCGACAAGCGGAAAGGGCGGCGGTCGTTGCCGACCGGGCCGCCCTCATGGCTTTGCTGGCCGATGAGCCTGCTTGTCGCGGAGATGCTGGGTTGCGCCACATGTGACTGCTCAAAGTTGGGGTGGCGGAACAGGGGCGTAGTCTTCGAAGCGGCCGGAGTCTTCGGGCGCAGCCGCCTCGACCGCGGGAGCCACCTCGACAGGCGCCCTGCGCACAGCGCGCCGAACCGGGGCAGCAGCGACCGGAGCCGGCGCCGGCGCCAGTTGCGGCGTCACGGGCGGCGTGATGGGCGTGGTCGGCACGACGGTGGTGCCAAGCTGGCCGAGATGCGCGGGAATCGGCGGCGCGCCGCCATAGGGATTCCAGTTGGAAGCCATGACGTAGGAGCTGATCGTCATGCCGGTCATGACCGCGAGCAGGTTCTCCTCGCTCATCCCCGGCTCGCAGAGCCGCAGGCGAAGCGTGATCGTGCCCTGGCCGATAGTCATGTTCGAATCGAGATCGGGGGTGCGGATGCGCTGCCAGGCGTAAATGCAGTTGTCGCCCTGGGGCGACGTGCCCATGGCATAGCCGAACGAGCCGTAGCGGCTCTGGGCGAAATAGGGTGAGACACGCATCGACACACCGGGCATCGCCTGGCGCATTTCCCCGCCGATGGCGGAAAGGCTGATGGCCGGATTCGACTGCAGGTTTTCCGGCCCCGTCACCGACTTGACCGGCCCGAACAGCGTCGCCGTGACCATGTTCTGGCCGGGCGTGTTCGAGCGGTTGGAGAGGATGATTTCCTGCGTGGTCGAATTGGCGAAATGGCGCTCGACGACACCGACAACGCCGGGACCGCCCGGCGGCATGTCGACGAAAGCCTTCTCGATCGGCGCGCGGGTGGCAATGGAACCGGACTGGATATCCTTGCCGACGCTGCCGCAGCCGGCGAGGCCTGCCAGGGCCAGCGCGCAACCAAACCAGCGGATCGAGGCAAGGCGTCTCGTGGAGGTCATCGGGCGACATCGCCCCGGCCGCGGACGCGCGCGTCGGGATGCTGTCGGTTGTTCGACTTAACTGAATTTCGTTGCATCGATCGCCTCACGCCCGCCATTGCCTTGTCGGACCTATCTGGATCCGCTCGACTGCTGAACAGCCGATCGATCCGACCGCAAACAGCCAAGGGTCCCTGATGCAATCTCTTCCGGGCATGGTTAACGAACGGTTAGCGAGACGTGGTTAACCGCCGTTAATCCCGCGCCGCAGCAAAAAAGAATTTACGTCAAAAATGCAAATAACTGCAAAACCTTGCGGGAGCCGGCTTCACCTCGTGTCCGGCTCCGAACGCAGGGCTCAGGCGACGGTTGCCAGGGTCGCCTGCAAACGCGCGACCAGCGCCTCGCGCTCATCCGAAGGATAGGGATCCCGAGCACCCTTCCCCCAGACGGGACCGGGCCAGGCGGCATCGCCAACCGTCCGGCCGATGATGTGGACGTGCATCTGGCGGACGATGTTGCCGAGCGCGCCGACATTCAGCTTGTCGAAGCTGGCGACGGCGGCGAGCGCCGCCCCTGCCCGCTTGATCTCGACCGCGAGAACCGCGAGTTCGCCGTCGTCGAGCTCCGTCCACTCCTCCAGCCCCGGCTTGCGCGGCAGGAGAAGCAGCCAGGGAAACCGCCGGTCGTCCATCAGCCGGAGCTGGGAGAGCGACCACTCGGCAATCAGAACGCTGTCGGCCTCGATCTGGGGAGCCACCGCGAACGCCGTGCTCATGCGGTTTCCTTCATCAGGGCATCAAAATAGCGGATCGTGTGGCCGAGACCCTCATCCAGCTCGATGGTCGGCTGCCAGCCAAGCACGCGCTGCGCGAGGCCGATATCGGGCTGGCGCTGGCGCGGATCGTCGGAAGGCAAGGGCTTGAAGACGAGCTTCGACGAGGAATTGGTCAAGGCGATCACCCGCTCCGCCAGCTGGCGGATGGTGAACTCGTTGGGATTGCCGATATTGATCGGTCCCGTCACCTCGTCGCCCGTATCCATCAGGCGGATCATGCCGTCGAGCAGGTCGTCGACATAGCAGAACGAACGCGTCTGGTCGCCCTCGCCATAAATGGTGATGTCCTCGCCGCGCAGCGCCTGGACGATGAAATTGGAAACGACGCGCCCGTCATTCGGGTGCATGCGCGGACCATAGGTATTGAAGATCCGCATCACCTTGATGCGCAGCTGGTGCTGGCGCCAATAGTCGAAGAACAGCGTCTCGGCGCAGCGCTTGCCTTCGTCATAGCAGGAGCGGATGCCGATCGGGTTGACGTTGCCCCAATAGTCCTCGGTCTGCGGATGCACGGACGGATCGCCATAAACCTCGGAGGTCGAGGCCTGCAGGATCTTCGCCTTCACGCGCTTGGCGAGCCCCAGCATGTTGATCGCGCCATGCACGCTGACCTTGGTCGTCGCCACGGGATCGTGCTGGTAGTGCACCGGCGAGGCCGGACAGGCGAGATTGTAGATCTCGTCGACCTCGACATAGAGCGGAAAGGTCACGTCGTGGCGCATCAGCTCGAAGCGCTTGTGGTCGATCAGATGCTCGACATTGCGACGGGAGCCGGTGAAGAAATTGTCGGCGCAGAGCACCTCGTCGCCGCGCGCCAGCAACCGGTCGCACAGATGCGAGCCGAGAAAGCCTGCGCCGCCGGTGACGAGAATTCGCTTGTTCGAATGCATGGGGGCCCCTTCGATTCGTGAGCGCCATACTAGCGCTTGCAACCCGCCCGCCAATGCGGCCGATGCCCCCTTGACCGGGCTTTTCCGCCACAGGCGCTCAACAACATCATAACATCATCATACTGGCCCCGAATCGGCGCGAATACGCCTTGATTCCGTCACCGGGCGGGTCTTGCATTGGCTTGCAACCATGGCTGGTGAGTCTCTCCAGCCGGTCTGTCACCCGCACACCACCCGAGGCCGTCGTGTCTATCCTTGCCGAGAAGCGTCGCGTCGTTGTTGACGCGCGCTGGATTAAAGCGCTTTCGAACGAAGTGGGTACCGGTTCGCGTGGAGAAAGCGCGATCAGACAGAGAGTTGGAGCCGTTCGGCGTTTCCATGAAACGATGAACCGCTCTATCCCGCTTCACAGGAGCGGAAGCCGATGACGGCTGTGCTGCCCACCACCAACGACCACGCCGAACGCGTCGTCGCCGGCATCCTGATCGCGCTCTCCGGCAACATCCTGTTCGCCACCAGCGACGCGATGGTCAAACTTCTGACGGCGCGCTACTCCGTCTTCCAGATCATCGTCACCCAGGCCCTGTTCGCGCTGATCCCGCTGACGGTGATGATCCTGCGAAACAGCAGCTTCCAAGCGCTTCGCATCCGCCACCCACGCCTCGTCGTGCTGCGCGCCCTGCTCGCCGGCAGCGCGACGGTGTTCGGCTTCTACAGCTTTTCACGTTTGCCGCTGGCCGAGAGCTATTCGATCGCCTTCTGCACGCCGATCTTCGTGACGATGCTGTCGATCCCGATCCTGGGCGAGCGCGTCGGACTGCATCGCTGGGGTGCGGTGCTGGTCGGGTTGCTCGGCATCCTGGTCATGGTGCGTCCCGGCTTCGAGGCGCTGAATGCCGGCCATGCGGCGGCGCTGGCCGGTGCCTTCCTCGGCTCGTTCACCGTGCTGGTGATGCGCCGGATCGCGCGCGAGGAGCAGCATGCGGTCATGGTGCTGGCGGTCGTCACAGGGCTGATCGTCGTCGGCCTGCCCGGCATGATCGTTACCTTCCGCATGCCGACATGGCCGGACATGGCGCTGTTCGCCTGCACGGGCCTGTTCATGGGCAGCGCGCAGTTCTGCGTGGCGAAGTCGCTGTCGCTGGCGCCGGCCTCGGTCATCGCGCCGATGCAGTATTCGATGATCCTCTGGGCGATCCTCTATGGCGCGCTGTTGTTCGGCACGCATGTCGACCCGATCATGGTGTTCGGCGCGACGATCGTGATCGCCAGCGGCCTCTACATCATGCACCGCGAGCGCAAACGCGCCCGCCAAGGGCGGTAGGGTCGAGCCGAAGCCTTCCCTTCACCTCTCCCTCAGGGAGAGGTCGACGCACGCAGTGCGGCGGGTGAGGGTTTACGGCCTCACCGGATGGTTTCCTAAACCCTCACCCGGAGCTTCGCTCCGACCTCTCCCTCAGGGAGAGGTGAAGAAAGCCCCGCGCCAATCGACGAGCGCCCCTAGAACTTCGGCTCGGGCTTGCCGGCAGCGCGGCAGGCGGCCGTCAGCGTGTTGGCCATCAGCATGGCGATCGTCATCGGGCCGACGCCGCCGGGAACCGGCGTGATCGCGCTCGCTACCGCCGCCGCCTCGTCATAGGCGACATCGCCGACGAGGCGGGTCTTGCCCTCGCCGCGCTCGGGCGCGGGAATACGGTTCATGCCGACATCGATGATCACAGCGCCGGGCTTGACCCAGTCGCCACGAACCATCTCCGGCCTACCAACCGCGGCGACGATGATGTCCGCCTTGCGCGCCAGCTCCGGCAGGTCGCGGCTGCGCGAATGGGCGACCGTCACGGTGCAGCTTTCCTGCAGCAGCAATTGCGCCATCGGCTTGCCGACGATGTTGGAGCGGCCGATCACGAGCGCGTCCTTGCCGGCGAGATCGTCGCCGAGCACGCGCTTGACCAGCAGCAGGCAACCGGCCGGCGTGCAGGAGACCAGCGCGCGGTCGCGTTCGCCGATCGCCAGTCGGCCGACATTGATCGGGTGGAAGCCGTCGACGTCCTTGGCCGGATCGATTGCCTCGATCACCTTCGACGTGTCGATATGCCGGGGAAGCGGCAGCTGGACGAGGATGCCGTGGATCGCCGGGTCGCGGTTCAGCTGCTCGACGATGGCCAATACTTCGGCCTCGCTGGTCGAGAGAGGCAGCGTGTGCTGGACCGAGTGAAAACCGAGTTCGCTCGCCTTGCGCCCTTTGGCCCCGACATAGACCTGGCTGGCGGCATCGTCGCCGACCAGCACGACGGCGAGGCCGGGAGCCAAACCTCCGGCCTCGATCAGGCGGCCGGTCTCGACCGCGACCTTGGCGGTGATCTCGGCGGCAACCGCCTTGCCGTCGATGACGGCGGCCTTAGCGGAAGACGACTGTCCGTGTGTCATTGAGAAGGACCCGATGCTCGATGTGGAACTTGACCGCGCGGGCCAGCACTGTGTTCTCGATATCGCGGCCGATGGCGATCATCGTCTCCGCCGACATGGCGTGATCGACGCGGCCGACATCCTGTTCGATGATCGGGCCTTCGTCGAGTTCGGCCGTGACGTAATGCGCCGTCGCGCCGATCAACTTGACGCCGCGCTCATGCGCGCGGTGATAGGGCTTGGCGCCCTTGAAGCTCGGCAGGAAGGAATGGTGGATGTTGATGACGCGGCCAGCGAGGCGGGCCGACATGTCGTCCGACAGCACCTGCATGTAGCGGGCGAGCACGACCAGATCGATCTTCTGTTCGTCGATCAGGGCGAGGATCTCGCCTTCCTGCTCGGCCTTGGTGCGGCCATCCATCGGAATGTAATGATAGGGCAGCCCCTCGCCCTCGACGCGGCGACGCATCGTTTCGTGATTGGAAACGACGGAGACGAGATCCATCGGGATCTGGCCGATCGAATTGCGATAAAGCAGGTCGTTCAGGCAGTGCCCCATCTTCGAGACGAGGATAAGGACACGCGGCTTGACCTTCAGGTCATGCAGCTTCCAATCCAGATCGTACGCGGTCGCCACCGGCTCGAAGCCGCGGGCAAAGCTCTCGACCGAGGTGTCAGGCAGGCCAGAGAACGAAACGCGCATGAAGAAGCGACCGCTGTCCGGATCGCCATATTGCGCGCTCTCGACGATGTTGCAGCCCTGCGAAGCAATGCAGTTGGCCACGGCCGCGACAATACCTCGACGATCGCCGCACGACAGGGTGAGAACAAAACGCGCGGGTTCGACGGACATGGTTGTGACTAACCTCGATCTGGATGCGACGAAGACGGGCTCCGCAGGCGCGCAGCACTATCCTCCACATCGCCGCGCCGCAACTGACAACTGCGTCGCATGAGGGAAAACGCCGAAACGCTTGCGCCGTCCTGTGGGCTCGGGACAGAGTGCAGGCCCCGTCTGCAGGAAATCGTCATGACCGACCGCCCCATCGAACCGAGCTATGTCGTCCCGCCCTTGCCGCGTGTCTCCGTCGCGGTTCGCGATTCGACCGACCGCTTCCCCGTTCACCGGATCTATTGCGTCGGCCGCAACTACGCCGCTCACGCTCGCGAGATGGGACATGACGACCGCGAGCCGCCCTTTTTCTTCCAGAAGAATCCGGACGATATCGTCGAGGCAGGCAAGCCCGCCCCCTACCCGCCCCTGACCGCCGACCTCCATCATGAGGTCGAGCTGGTTGTGGCGTTGGCGCATGGCGGCAGCGACATCGCGGCCGAGAATGCGCTATCGCATGTCTATGGCTATGCGATCGGCCTCGACCTGACCCGCCGCGACGTGCAGGCGGAAGCCAAGAAGGGCGGCCGGCCCTGGGCGACCGCCAAGGGCTTTGCCAATTCTGCCCCGCTCGGCGCGATCCTGCCTGCCACGACGGTCGGTCATCCGGCGGCAGGAAAGCTAACCGCGACCGTCAATGGCGACCCCCGCCAGGAAGGCGACCTTTCCGACATGATCTGGTCGGTGCCGGAGATCATCGCCCATCTGTCACGCTGGTTCGTTCTGGCCCCGGGCGACCTGATCTTCACCGGCACGCCGGCCGGCGTCGGCGAACTGAAGCGCGGCGATGTCGTCGTCGGCGCCATCGAAGGGCTCGGACAGCTCGAAGTAAGGATCGACTGACGGGGAATTTCAGATCCCCTGACGGGGTCTGCCACTCTCAACGGTTTGGAAACGCCCGGGCGGCATGGTACGCCCGGTCAACAGCAATACGGACGCGATCCGTCGCGACCGGGAGGAAATCATGGCGATCGAACCAGTGCGGCAAGGGGCGATCGCCTTCATCGCCAGCGGGACACCGGACGCGAACGAGGCGCAGACGCGTCTCTCGGCGCGCTATGACGGTGTCGACCCCGAGGCCGCCGACATCGTCGTGGCGCTGGGTGGCGACGGCTTCATGCTGCAGACGCTTCATCGCTTCATGAATTCCGGCAAGCCGATCTACGGCATGAACCGCGGCTCGGTCGGCTTCCTGATGAACGAATATCGCGAAGACGATCTTCGCGAGCGCATCGCCGCTTCGATCCCCTCGACACTGCATCCGCTGCGCATGGATGCCCACGATGCCAGCGGCAACGAGCATCGCGCCTTCGCCATCAATGAAGTGTCTCTGTTTCGCCAATCCTACCAGACGGCGAAGCTGCGCATCTCGATCGACGACCGGGTCCGGCTGGAAGAGCTGATCGGCGACGGCGTGCTGGTTTCAACGCCAGCGGGCTCGACAGCCTATAACCTCTCCGCCCATGGACCGATTTTGCCGATCCATGCGCCGCTGCTGGCGCTGACGCCGATCAGCGCCTTCAGGCCCCGCCATTGGCGCGGCGCGCTGATCCCGGATCGAGTGACCGTGACAATCGAGGTGCTGGAGCCGGAAAAGCGCCCGGTCAACGCGGTGGCCGACCATACCGAGATCAAGTCGGTGATGAAAATCGCCATCAAGCAGGATCGCCGCACCAAGAGCCTGATCCTGTTCGACCCCGGCCACAGCTGGGACGACCGCATTCTGGCAGAGCAGTTCCGCTACTGAGGCTCGGACCACCCAGCCGCTGCTGCTTCCCACACGCGCGCCGTCATCCCGGACGGAGACCCGGGATCCATACAGCCGAGGCATCGGGATTATTCCGGTCAAGGCTTCGGCTGAATGGATCCCTGCTTTCGCGAGGAATGACGGAGCTTTGGCGATCAGACTACCGGAGGCGTCCACTCGCTGACAATGTCGGCGAGCGACGGGCGCGGACGCTCGAACGGCTCGGTGTTGGGCGTGCCGACATAGACCAGACCGACCAGCTTCTCCGTCTCGGCCAGGCCGATCACGCGGCGAGCCTCGGCGTCATAGGTGACCCATTCGGTCAACCACTGCGTCGCGAAACCCATGGCATTGGCGGCGACGATCAGGTTCATCGCAACGGCGCCGGCCGACATCAACTGTTCCCATTCCGGGATCTTGGCATGCGGCGCTGCGCGGCTGACGACGGCCACGACCAGCGGCGAGCGCAGGAAGCGGTTCTTCTCGTGCGCCAGCGACTTCTCGTCGAGATCCGGACGGTTCTTCAGCAGCACTGCCGCCGTCGCCTCGCCGGCCTCTGTGCGCGTATCGCCCCGGAACAGGATGAAGCGCCAAGGCGCCAGCTTGCCGTGGTCCGGCACGCGGCTGGCAATGGTCAGGAGTTCAGTCAATTGCTCCGGCGTCGGGCCGGGCTCGACGAGGTTCATGGATGGGAACGAACGTCGTGTCTTCAGAAGCGAAATTGTGTCTGTCATCGTGTCTGTCTTGGCATCCGCGAACAGGAAAGACGGGAGGAGTTGGCGGGCGGCTTGCCATCGATGACAAGGCGCGTCTAGCTGCAGCAGACATCGGATGAATCCGCTGCCATTGCAACCCCCGTGGATTCGCAGGCTTTCCGAGGCTGCGGAGGGTCGATTTCCAATGCGCTGGTCTTGAAATCGCCATGCTGATCGGGCTCTAACGGACATCCGGAAGGATCGTTCGGGACTGGATCGAGATGTGCGCGTGAACGCTTCAAACTGGTGGATGCAGCAGGTCCGGATGGCGGGAACCGCCATGGCCGTCATTTTCGCGGTTTCCACCCTGCCCGCGCAGGCGCAGGACGCGCCGCCGATCCCGCCCGCCGACATTCCCGATGGCGCCGCCCCTTCGGACCCGCTCTCTCTCGCCCCTCTGCTGCCCGACCAGATCGACCCCGCCGCCCTGCTGAAGCCGGGCAAGCCTGTAGCGGTAAGTCCAAGAGCCACCGAAACCCGGCCCCAGCCGGGCCTCATGCTGGAAGCGAAGCTGCTCGACGGCGGCCCCAGCATCCCCAAGGGCATCGTCTGGCGCGTCTTCTCCAGCAAGCCCGGCAAGGACGGCAAGCTTTCGCTCGTGCGCGAAACCGAAGGCGGCACGGTGAGCCTGCCCCTTCAGGCCGGCGAATATGTCATTCATGCCGCCTATGGCCGAGCCGGCGGCATGAAGCGGATCAGCGTCGGCGGCGGCGACGAGCACGAAACCCTCGTGCTCAATGCCGGCGGTCTCAAGCTCGATGCGCTGGTCGGCAAGGACCTCGCCCCCCTGCCCAATCTCGTCAAGTTCGACATCTTTCCAGGCGACAGCTCGGGTGGCGAAGAACGCTCGCCGCTTGTGCCGGCGCTGCGCGACTACCAGATCGTCCGCCTGAATGCCGGCACCTATCACATTGTCAGCCGCTACGGCGAAGCCAACGCCATCGCCCGCGCCGACATCGTCGTCGAGGCCGGCAAGCTGACCGAAGTGCGCATGTTCCACCAGGCCGCCCGCATCACGCTCAAGCTGGTGTCGGAAGGCGGCGGCGAAGCGCTTGCCAACACCTCCTGGACGGTGATGACACCCGCCGGCGAAACGGTTTTCGACAGCGCCGGCGCCTTCCCCGACGTGATCCTGGCGATCGGCGACTACACCGCCATCGCCAAGCACGACAACCAGATCCACGAGCGCAACTTCAAGGTCGAGCCCGGTCTCAACCGCGAAGTCGAGGTCCTGGCCAAGTAGGCTGCCGCCAAGCCGGACGGCCCAGGCGGACCAGCGCCTCTCGCGGCACGGCTAAAATGCCCTTCTGGCGAGCTCAGCCAGGCCCTGCGCCTGCGCTTCCTGACCGATAGTCGGATCCGCACTAGACTAAAGACTTAGCGCGAATCCGTTCGGATTTACTTGAGCGGCTAGCGCTCGTGATGCGCGAAGCCTGTGACGGCGATCACGACGACACCACGGCGGATCCCGACGTCTACAGCATCGCGCTCCCGGAAAGCCTCTGGCGGATCAAGTCCTTCCATGGCGGAAGTATAGAGTCCCGTTATATTTTACCGAGCCTCGCGTACTGTCACAACTTCGTTACACCAGGACACAACCATAACGTCTTGTTGCGCTCCATTTCATATGATGAATTAAGTGTCTCAATCTAGCCATAATTCAACGCAGCCGATTGCTGGCAAAAATTTCGCGCAATAGCGAATTTTGAAACAATTCTCCGATTTGCGGGCCGACCAACCTGGCTGAGCTCCCTTCACGTCAGTCATACCGATAAGACAAGCATGCGAGTCATGCGGCTTCACCAATCGTCTATTACTATAGATTTACTGGCAGCCCGTAGCCGGATATTGGAAATATTGGCTGATACTGGAATAGAGCGGGGAACGCCCCCCTCTTCAATACCCCTTTGAGATGCAGTAACTTCATGCCAGCGAGAGGTGAGGTCTGGCAGGACCTGCGTCTCAATTGAAGCCAATTCATATTTGTATTTTCAATTAGGGGTTCAAATCATGTTCCGGACAAAAGGTTCGTCCGCCCATATTGTTGGGCAGACTTCGCGGTATATTGCCCTGGCGGCTGTCCTTTTGATGCTCTCCCCGCCCGTTGCCTACGCGGAAGACGCTTCAGGCACGGGCGGCTCCGCCGGAACCACGTCATCCAGCCCCAGCGACTCCGGCGCCTCATCCACCACCACCAGCAGCGGCGGTGCGCAATCCTCCCAGTCGGACGGTGGCTCCGCCACCAGTGCGGGAGCCGGCACCAGCGCTACCGCCAGCGTCTCCAATGAAGGCGGCACCATCCAGGCCTCATCCTCCGCGACCGGCGCCGCAGGCGCCTCGGCAACAACGCCGTCGGACGACACCAAGGCAACAGCCGGCACGACCGTGACCGCAGTCGCAATTTCAGGCGAAACGCCGACGGCCTATACCAGCGCCGGCAGCGAAACCAGCGCCACCGCGGTAGGCGGCAAGAACCACAAGACATCGGCGACCGGCGGCACCGTGGTGAACAAGAAGATGCGCGACGGCAGCACGATGTCGATGGCCTATACGGATACCGGTACCTATTCGATCGCGATCTCCAACCGCGTCAGCGCGACAGCGATGTCGAGCACCTTCGCCTCGGGCACCGCTTTCACCGCCCGCGACGTTCGATCCGCAGCCAAGAGCGCGGCCACCGCTTACGCTCACGCGACCCAGAAAGGTGCGACAGCCTGGGCGCGGGCAACCGCATCCGCCACGGCTAAGACGCCGTTCGGCTCATCCAGCGCCATGAGCAGCTCCTTTGCCAATGCCAAATTCAACATGGGCACGGTCGGCCTGAAGAGCGTTCGGATCGCCAACGCCAACGGAAGCAATGGCGCCAATTGTGTCTGGAGCCAGCAGCGGAAGACTCTCTACTGCCAGCCGTTCCGCTCAGGCCGCTAGTTCCGCGTACCAAAATAAGAAGAAGTTTGAGGAATACAATCATGAGTACCATCCACCTTTCACGCTCAACTTCGCTTCTTACTATCGGCCTTGCCGCTGGCCTCCTGCTCATCGGCGCCACCAGCACCAATGCGAGCAATATCGGCGTTCAAGATGACGTGCTGTCCTGGGCGCAGCAGACCAACGCCAGCGCCTCGGCATCGGCAGGGACCACGCAACAGAGCAGTGCCTCCGCCTGGTCCGACAGCAATGGCGATCACGGCATGACCGTCACGACAACCCGGTCGGGCGACCGCACAAGCTGCATGGTCGTCGAATGGAAGCGGGAGAATGGCGGCATCAAGAAGTGGCAATACCGATGTGACACGCCACAGCCTTGAGACGCACAGTCCGGGCCGATCAGCTCAGACCAATAGACTAGATCTAGGACAGAATATTCAAATTCATTGCTGGCCCCTTTTCGAGAGGGGCGATTAGGGAGATTTGATCATGCATTCCTATTCCATCACCAAGCGATCGCTCGCGACGTCTGTAGCCTTGCTTTCGATCGTGGCTTTCACTGACGTATCCATCGCCGCAGGCTCGGCCTCGAGCAGCAGCGGCAGCCACTCAAGCGCATCCTCGTCCGGTCCCAGCGGCTCGGCCAGCGCCTCCAATACTTCCAGCGGCAATTCCAACGGCAGTGGCGGCGGCGGCGGGGCCAGCGCCGGCGCCAATGGCAGCTCGACGAGTGGCGCGAATGCCTCCACCTCCGGCACAGGCACGGCCCAGAGCCTGGCCTATGGCGGCTCCGACTCGACTGGCAAAGGTTGGGATGGCACCGCGACCGCCACACACACGGCGAAAGTCGGCACAGTCGCCGGCGCCTTTACCACCGGCCCCGGCGGCAACCCCGGCCCCGGGCCAGACCCGAATCCTACTCCGAGGGGCTTCTTCGCCAGGCTGTTCAGCAATACCGGCGGCTCGTCTGGCTTCAACTGCGCCAACTATAAACCAAAGACGATGAAACAACAAAAACAATGGGAAGAACGGTGCGAATTCAGAAATTAGCGATTTTATGAGTATAAGCTCACTTTCACATCACATAAATATCAACAGACGTTACTTTTTATTACTTATAAACATACTATAATATCAATTGCTAATTGTGAAATTACACAAGAAGCAAGAACAAGCAGTGAAATGCAGCCACAGCATAACCAAGGGAGTTCAATTATGACCACGTATCGTAATATTCTTATCGGTGTTGCCACTTCAGCTCTGTTTGTCATTGCGTCCGCTTCGGCTATGGCCGGCCAAGCTTCGAGCAGCGCCAGCCAGAACGCCGGCGGCACCTCCTCTACGTCATCGAACGGCAGCGGCAGCGGCACCGGTGGCTTGTCCAGCGGGGGCGGCGGCGGCACTGGCGCGAGCACGAGCTCGTCCAGCAGCTATTCCAACACCTCGACCGCCTCGTCGACCAACAGCTACGGTTCGGTCGCCGCGGCTGGTGCTCTCGGCGGTTCGTCCGGCAGCGCCGGCAGCGACTATCATGGCGGTGGCGGCGGCTCGGGCCTCTTCGGCGGCCATGGCGGTGGCGGAACGTCCGGCGGCTCGTCGCAGGGCAGCGGTGCCGGAACGGGCGGCTTCAGCTTCTCGTGGGGCCCGTAACAGGCTTTTGCCCGCTTGCTGAACTGAACATGGCAAGCAAAAACGGCCGGGGGAAACCCCGGCCGTTTTACCATGTCGAGAGCGAAGTAAAGCCCGATCAGGCCTCGGCGCGCTCGCGCACCAGATCCGGCGCCGTTGCCTCTGCCACCAGCGAGGCGATCGCCTCGTCCAGCGACATCGACACCTGGTCGCGCGAACCGATGCGGCGCACGTTCACCGTCTGCTCTTCCGCCTCGCGCTTGCCGCAGACCAGGATCACCGGGATCTTGGCGACCGAATGCTCGCGGACCTTGTAGTTGATCTTCTCGTTGCGAAGATCGACCTCGGCGCGAAGGCCGGCCTTGCGAAGCTTGGCGCAGACTTCCTCGGCATAGGCATCCGAATCCGAGGTGATCGTCGTGACCACGACCTGCTGCGGCGCGAACCAGAGCGGGAAGTGACCGGCGAAATTCTCGATCAGGATGCCAAGGAAGCGTTCCATCGAGCCGCAGATAGCGCGGTGGATCATCACCGGCGTCTTCTTGTTGCTGTCGGAATCGACATAGAACGCGCCGAAGCGTTCCGGTAGGTTGAAGTCGACCTGCGTCGTGCCGCACTGCCATTCACGGCCGATCGCATCACGCAGCGTATATTCGAACTTCGGACCGTAGAACGCGCCCTCGCCTTCGAGGATGCCGGTCTTGATCTTGCCGCCCGACTGCTCCTCGATCGTCTTCAGAACCTTAGTCATGACCTCTTCGGCATGATCCCAGTTCTCGTCCGAGCCGACGCGCTTTTCCGGCCGCGTCGACAGCTTCACGACAATCTCGTCAAAGCCGAAATCGGCATAGGTCGAGAGGATCAGATCGTTGATCTTCAGGCATTCTTCCGCCATCTGCTCTTCGGTGCAGAAGATGTGGGCGTCGTCCTGCGTGAAGCCGCGAACCCGCATCAGTCCATGCAACGCGCCAGACGGCTCGTAGCGGTGCACGGCGCCGAATTCGGCGAGGCGCAGCGGCAGGTCGCGATAGGACTTCAGGCCGTGCTTGAAGATCTGGACGTGGCCGGGGCAGTTCATCGGCTTCAACGCAAAGACGCGCTCGTCCTCGGTGTCATCACCGGCTGACGTCGCCGCAAACATGTTCTCCTTGTACCAGCCCCAGTGACCGGACGTTTCCCAGAGCGATTTGTCGAGCAGCTGCGGGGCGTTAACCTCCTGGTAACCAAGCGGACGCAGCCGGCGGCGCATGTAGGAGATCAACTCCTGGAACATCGTCCAGCCCTTGGCGTGCCAGAAGACGACGCCCGGTCCCTCTTCCTGGAAATGGAACAGATCCATCTCGCGGCCGAGCTTGCGGTGGTCGCGCTTCTCGGCCTCTTCCAGCATGTGGAGATAGGCGTCGAGCTGCACTTGGTCATGCCAGGCGGTGCCATAGATGCGCGTCAGCATCGGATTGTTGCTGTCGCCGCGCCAATAGGCGCCGGCCACCTTCATCAGCTTGAAGGCGGAACCGATCTGGCCCGTCGAGGCCATATGCGGACCGCGGCAGAGATCGAACCAGTCGCCCTGGTTGTAGATCTTGAGATCTTGGCCTGCCGGGATCGCGTCGATCAGCTCAACCTTGTAGGCCTCGCCCTTGTCGGAAAAGACCTTCTTGGCGTGATCGCGCGACCAGACCTGCTTGGTGAAGTGAGCGTTGCGCGAAATGATCTCGCGCATCTTCTGCTCGATCTTCGGCAGGTCTTCGGTCGTGAAGGGCTCGTTACGGGCGAAATCGTAGAAGAAGCCGTTCTCGATCACCGGGCCGATGGTGCACTGGGTGCCGGGGAACAGCTCCTGCACCGCCTCGGCCATCACATGCGCCGCATCATGGCGGATCAGCTCGAGCGCGCGCGGGTCATCGCGCGTCACGATCTCAAGCTTGGCATCCTGGTGGATCGGGTCGGAGAGGTCGCTCAGCACGCCGTCGAGGGTCATGGCGACCGACTTCTTGGCGAGCGACTTGGAAATGCCTTCGGCGATCGCCCGGCCGGTTACACCGGCTTCAAATTGGCGAACGGAACCATCGGGAAATGTCAGATTGATCATATCTGTCTCCTGCTCACTCCCGCAGACGAGCGCGGGTAAGCGGTTGGGCTAAAAGAGAGGCGAGATCCGGACCGCGCCCCACCGGCCGACAATGCCGGTTCGAGACGGCTATACGATGGCAGCCCGCCATTCAAGCCGCTGAGCCCAAAAGCGAACCGGACCGGCGAAAATCGAGAGCCTGGAGCAAGATTCATCTGCTTTGAAACGCCAACACCTCACCTCTCCCTCAGGGAGAGGTGAGAAGTCAGTTTCCACCGAGATGGATCTTGCTCTCGCCGATTTCCGCCGAGCTGGATTTCTGCTTCGATCAGCTTCCCGCCAGACCGGCAAAGTCCTTCAGCATCGCGTCGCGGGCGATCATGCCGCCATAGGTCTTGGAGCGCTCATTGCCAAGATTGAAGCGGGCGAAGACGACCTTGCGACCGTCCTTCTCGCCCCAGCCGACAAACCAGCCGATCGGCTTGGCGCGATCGTACGCGCCCTTGGCCGTGCGCAGAAAGCCGCTGCCGGTCTTGCCGTACAGGTTCCAGCCGCCATCGGCTCGATATTGCGCCAGGCTTGCCAGAGTCGCGTCGTAGGCATGATCCGAAACGGCCAGCTTGCGGTCGAGGAAACGCCTGATGAACGCGACCTGCTCGTCCGGCGAGATGGTCAGGGACGACATCAACCAGGACTGGGTCAGTCCATCCTTCTTGCCGGGATTGCCCGAGACGTCCTCATTGCCGTAGCCGAAGCGGGCGACATAGCCGCGAAACCGCGCCTCGCCCAGCTTGCGGGTCAGTTCCTGGGAATACCAGACGATCGAATCCCGGAGCCAGATCGTCGGATCGGTCGCCTTCTTCTGCTGTTCCATCGTTGTCTGGAATTCCGCCCGGTAATCCCAGAGCGGGTGATGCGGATCGATCAGCACGCCGGAATCGAAACCCATCACCGCGAGCGGAAACTTGAAGGTCGAGCACGGCGAGAAGCGGCGTTCGGCCGGGCCGGCGCGATGGATCGTCCCGCCGGTCGCGGCGTCGACCAACACGGTGGATACGAATTTCTCTGATGCCAGCGCAGCCGTCGCGAAGCCGGGCCCGCCGAACAGCGCCGTGCCGGCCGTCATCATAAGGCCCCTGGAAAACTGCCGTCTATCGATCATTCGAGCCATCTCCGTTGGTTGAGTGCCCCTTGGTAGGTCACTCGCCAAGACCGGACAAACGATGATATTTCTGGCAAGCCATAAGAAAATCTAGGGGGTCCAATGGTTCGCCCACATCTGCCGCTTAACGCGCTGAAGGCCTTCGAGGCCTCTGCCCGGCACCTGAGCTTTACCCGCGCCGCGATTGAACTGGCGGTGACGCAGGCTGCCGTCAGCCATCAGGTCAAGTCGCTGGAAGAGCGGCTGGGCTCGACTCTGTTCCGTCGCCTGCCGCGCGGACTGGCGCTGACCGACGAGGGCCAAGCCTTGCTGCCGACGCTACGCGATTCATTCGATCGCATCGCCGGTGTGCTGGAACAATTCGAGGGCGGCCATCTCCGCGAGGTACTTGATATCGGCGTCGTCGGCACCTTCGCGGTCGGCTGGCTGATCGAACGGCTGCCCGAATTCAAGCTGGCCCACCCTTTCGTCGACCTCCGCCTCTCGACCAACAACAACCGCGTCGACATCGCCGCCGAGGGACTCGACTTCGCCATCCGCTTTGGCGACGGCGCCTGGCACAGCACCGAAGCCGAACGGCTGTTCGCCGCCCCTCTCTCCGTGCTCTGCATCCCCGAAATCGCCGATCGGCTCTCGGAGCCACAGGATCTGCATGGCGAAACCCTGCTGCGATCCTACCGGGCGGATGAATGGCCAAGCTGGTTCGCCGCCGCCGGTGTCGCCGCGCCGACGGTGAAGGGCCCGGTGTTCGACTCCTCACGCACGATGGTCGAGGCAGCCATCCTTGGCGCCGGGGTGGCGCTTGCGCCGCCGCTGATGTTCCAGCACCAGTTGGCCGCCGGCGCCATCCAGCAGCCGTTCCAGACCTTCGTCACCCATGGCTGCTATTGGCTGACCTGGCTGAAATCCTCGACGCCCACGCCGGCGATGCGATCGTTCCAGGCCTGGATCCTGGCTGCTTCGCTACCCTATGCGGCGGCCGAGGAGACCGACTAGAACGCTTTCGAACGGCTCCAGCAGACCTATGCCGCCAGTCCGTCGGCCACCGGTTCGAGTTGGTCCGGCCTGCCTTCGTCGATCACATCGGACGAGAGAGACGCCAAATAGCCGGCGCGGCCATACTGCCTTGGCGAACAGCCCATGACGCGCTTGAAAGCGGTGCTGAAGGCGCTTTCGGATTCATAGCCGAACGCCAGCGCGATCACGGAAATCGAATCCCGTGAATTCGCCAGCCGGTCGCCGGCCAGCAGCATCCGCCAGCGCGTCAGATATTCCATCGGCGACTTGCCGACCGTCTCCTTGAACCGGAGCGCGAAGGTCGAGCGCGACATGCCGGCCAGTTCCGCCAGCGCCTGCAGAGTCCAGCGATGCGCCGGATCGCCATGCATGGCGGTGATCGCCGCGCCCATCTGGCGGTCACCGAGCGCAAACAACCAGCCGACGCCGCCGCTTGGCCCCTCCGCCATATGCATCCGCAAGGCCTGCACCAGCACCATATGGGCGAGGTGCTGAACGACCAGAAAACCGCCGGGTTGCGGTTCACGCAATTCCTGCATCATCCGCTCCACCGGCCAGCGCAGCACCGCCTGATCGGCCTCCTTACGGAGATGGACGATGGGCGGCAGCACGCCGAGCAGCATGCCGGCATAGTTGCCGGCGAGCGCGAAGCGGCTGCTGACGAGAAGACAATCGCCGCCGCCATTATGCGTGACGACACCGCCCTCCCGCACGCTCGCAAACACCGAGGCCGCGCCAACCGACGCCAGCGCCAGATCGCTGGCGAGGCGAAATGGCCGGCCGCTCGGCAGCAGAAAGCTGTCGCCGGCTTCAAGCAGCACCGGTTCGGCGACGCTCTCGACCGACAACCAGCAACGGCCGGAAACAACGGCACCGCACTTGATGCTTTGCTCCTGGTCGGGAAACTGGATCGACCAGTCACCGCCCGCATCGAAGCCGGCCGACATGTAGTTGCGCGGCCTCAGCAGCGACAGCACATCGGAAAGCGGATCCATCAAGCACTCCGGACGAATGCGAAGAAAATACGGATTTATCAACATAGATCGTATTGGCGCTGTCGCCTAGCTTGCGGATCAGAGGCCGCGATCGGCCAAATCGAACCCTAGCAAGGATCCACCGTCATGCGCGTTTTCGTCACCGGAGCCTCGGGCTTCGTCGGCTCCGCCGTTGTCCGAAACCTTCTCGATGCCGGCCATCAAGTCCTGGGCCTCGCCCGCTCCGACGCCTCGGCCAGCGCGCTTGTCGCTGCCGGTGCCACGCCGCATCGTGGCGATCTCACCGATCTCGACAGCCTGCGGAAGGGAGCCGAGCAGTCAGACGGCGTGATCCACACCGGCTTCATCCACGACTTCACGAACTTCAAGGCGAACTGCGAGATTGATCGCGCCGTCATCGAGACGCTCGGGGCCGCCCTCGCCGGCTCTAACCGCCCGCTGGTCGTCACCTCCGGCACCGGGTTGCTGGCCGGCCAGCCCCTGGCGACCGAAGACGGCGTACCCGGCCCCGGCTCCGCCAATCCCCGCGTCGCCTCCGAAGAGGCGGCGAAAGCAGCGGCCAACGGCGCGCGAGTCTCCGTCATCCGCTTGCCGCCCTCGGTCCATGGCGAAGGCGACCACGGCTTCGTGCCGATGCTGATCGGCATGGCGCGGGAAAAGGGCGTCTCGGCCTATATCGGCGAAGGGTTGAACCAATGGCCGGCGGTGCACCGGTTCGACGCGGCCGAACTTTTCCGGCTGGCGCTGGAGAAAGGCGCGGCCGATTCCCGCTATCACGGCTCGGCCGAAGGCGGCATTCCCTTTAGAGATATCGCCGGCGTCATCGGAAAGCGATTGAACCTGCCGGTCGTCAGCGTTTCGGCCGAGGAAGCCGCCACACATTTCGGCTGGTTCGCGCATTTCGCGGCGATGGACAATCCGTCATCGAGCGAGTGGACCCGGCAGACGCTCGGCTGGCAGCCGACTGGCGCCGGCCTGATCGCCGATCTCGATCGGCCAAGCTATTTCGGAGGCTGAGCCCCGGCGGCCGCTAGAGATCCAGCCGCGTCTTCGGGTCGATGTGCTTGCCCGTCCACTGGCCGTAGCGCCAGGGCAGAAACCACCTGCCCTCGCCCGGCAGCGTTTCCGGCACCGGGTCGTATCCGGATGCGCCGAAGGGGCCGCAGCGCTGGAAGCGGGCGAGCGTCATCCAGCCGCCGGCCCACAGCCCATAGCGGCGTATGCACTCCTCGCCATAGCTGGAGCAGGTCGGCAGGTAGCGGCAGTTCTGGCCGATGAAAGGCGACAGCGTGAGTTTGTAGACGCGGATCAGCCCGATGCCGATGAGGCCCGGCCAGCGCGCAGGAGAAAGATGCGACCCGAGCCGCGTGGTCGTTCCCTCCGGGGGCGGCCCATGCGCGCAGCCATCAGGATGGGCAGTGGAAGTACAGATAGCGTCCGGCCTCCTGGCCCGCGGCCCGCGCAACCGTGTGGTCGCCATTGATCTTCTTCGCCCCGGCCAGTGCGATCGTCGCCGCCGTGACCACCTCGGTCAGCTTGCCGCGATCGGAGCAGACCGGATGCAGATTCGGCGTCGTCGCCTTGACCCGGTCGACGATCGCCTGGGCATCGTTGGAGAGCGCCAGCGCCACGCCAGTTCCAGCCACCGTTATGGCTAACAGAAGGGTAACGGACAGTTTACACCGCCGAGGAGTGAAGATCATGGTCATGCGCCTCTCCCATTCGCCGAGATGTCCGCCCGTCGATCAGCCGGATTCCAGCTCCACGGGCACTCGCCTAGCCTCGATTTGCTCGATCGCGTCGACCACCGCATCGAAGGTCAGAAGGGTCGAGGCATGCCGGGCCTTGTAGTCGCGCACCGGCTCCAGGAAGCGGAGATCGCCAAAGCGACCGTCCGGCGGCGCGCCATTTTCCTTCAGCATCCGCACCATGGTATCGCGAAGCGCGCGAAGCGTCGCCGTATCCGTGCCGACGATGTTGCGGGCGAGAATCGAGGACGACGCTTGGCCCAGGGCGCAGGCGCGCACCTCATGGCTGAAGTCGCTGACGACATCGCCATCCATCTTGAGATGTACGGTGACAGTCGAACCGCAGAGCTTGGAATGCGCCGTCGCGCTAGCATCCGGCTGTTCGAGCCGGCCAAGCCGAGGGATATTGGCGGCGAATTCCAGGATCCGCGCATTATACATGTCGTCGATCATTGCGACCTCCTGACGCCAATATAGAAACTCGCCAACCGAGGGACCAGATAGTAGGACTGCGACCCGTCGCACCTATCGGCCCAGTCGAGACCCTCCTGTCCGACATCCGGCCCCAGTCGGAGTACCCTCATGGACGCCAAAAGCCCGCCGGCCAAGCCCGTTCCGCACACGAGCCATCGTCCGACCCGCGAAGAAGCCGAGGCCGCTGTCCGCACGCTGATCGCCTGGGCCGGCGACGACCCGTCGCGCGAAGGCCTGCTCGATACGCCGAAGCGCGTCACCAAGGCATTTGGCGAGTTCTACAAAGGCTATCACGAAGACGCCGCCGAAACGCTGGACCGTGTGTTCGATGAGGCCGGCGGCTATGATGACATCGTGCTGGTGCGGGATATCCCCTTCTTTTCGCATTGCGAGCACCACATGGTGCCCTTCATCGGCAAGGCGCATATCGCCTATTATCCGAAGGGTGGCGTGGTCGGCCTGTCGAAGCTGGCGCGTGTCGTCGACATCTTCGCCCGCCGCCTGCAGATGCAGGAGCGACTGACCAACCAGATCGCCGAGGCCGTCGACCAGGGGCTGCTGCCGCGAGGCGTCGCCGTGATGGTCGAGGCGGAGCATCATTGCGTCTCGATGCGCGGCGCCCATAAGTCTGGCGTCTCGACGATCACGACGAGCTTCACCGGCATTTTCCACAAGGACCCGGCCGAACGGGCCCGTTTCCTTTCGCTGGTACAGCATCGCTAGACCGTTTCACCTGCAGTTCCAGTCCCTTCGCCGCAGTGCCGGCGCCATGGCGAATGCAAACGCCGGAGTACACCATGACCACGACGACCGTCGACCCGATCTCGCCCCGCTTCGCTGCCCCCGGCTCGCATGCCGAAGTCGAGGAAGGCACCGCCTTGATGCCCCGTTTCGGCGCCGATGGGCTGGTGGCCGCCGTCGTGACGGATTTTGAAACCGGCGACGTCGTCATGCTCGCCTGGATGAATGAAGAGGCGCTGGCCAAGACGATCGAGACCGGCGAAGGCTGGTACTGGAGCCGCTCGCGAAAAGAACTCTGGCACAAGGGCGCGACGAGCGGCCATGCCCAGACGGTGAAGGAAATGCGGGTCGACTGCGACCAGGATGCGATCTGGATTCGCGTCAGCACCGCCGGCACCGGCGCCAATTGCCATACCGGCCGCAAGGGTTGCTTCTACCGCAGCGTGCCTGTCGGCCAGCCCGTCTCGCCCGAGCTGAAGCTTGCCTTCACCGGCGACGAACCGCTGTTCGACCCGAAGGCCGTCTACGGCGATAGCTGACGCCGCAAAAGGCCCGAAACAAAGCCTCCGGCAACCGATCGAGACCGTCCATGCTGCGCCGCTTCTTCGCCTATTACGTCCCCTATAAGCGCCTGTTCTTCCTCGACTTCGGCTGCGCGGTACTGGCCGGCTTGCTTGAGCTGGGCTTTCCGCTGGCGGTGAAGCTGTTCGTCGATCAATTGCTGCCCGGCCAGAACTGGGGCCTGATCGCCGGCGTCGCGGCGCTGCTGCTCGTGGTCTATGTGCTGAACACCGGCCTGATGGCGGTCGTCAACTACTGGGGCCACGCGCTCGGCATCGGCATAGAGACGGACATGCGCCGCGAGGCGTTCGACCATATCCAGAAGCTCAGCTTCCGCTATTTCGACAACAACAAGACCGGCCATTTGATCACCCACGTGACCAAGGACCTCGAGGAGGTCGGCGAAGTCGCGCATCACGGGCCGGAAGACGTCTTCATCGCCATCATGACGTTCGTCGGCGCGTTCGTCCTGATGTTCACCGTACATTGGAAGCTGGCGTTGATCACCACGGCGATCATCCCGGTCATGACCTGGCTGGTCAGCCGCTACGGCGCCAAGATGACGGAGAACTGGCGCCGGTTGTTCCGCCAGGTCGGCGATTTCAACACCCGCGTCGGCGAGAGCGTCGGCGGCATCCGCGTGGTCAAGGCTTTTGCCAATGAGGACCACGAGCGGGCCCTCTTCGCCGAAAACAACGAGAGCTACCGGACAACCAAGCTCAGCGCCTACGCCTATATGACCGCCAGCTTGGCGATGTCCTATTTCAGCACGCGTTTCGTGCAACTCGTGGTGATGGTTGCCGGCACCTATTTCGTCATTCGTGGCGAGCTCAGCAATGGCGGCTTTGTCGGCTTCCTGCTGCTGGTCAACGTGTTCTTCCGGCCGATCGACAAGATCACCTCGGTACTGGAGAGCTATCCGAAGGGCATCGCCGGCTTCAAGCGCTTCATCTCGCTGATCGATACCGCACCCGACATTGCCGATCGGCCCGGCGCCATCACCGTGGATCACCTAAAGGGCGACATTGTCTATCGCGACGTCGACTTCGGCTACAACGAGCATGGCAAGGTTCTGCAGGGGTTGAACCTGACGATCCGAGCTGGCGAGACGATCGCCTTCGTCGGTCCCTCGGGCGCCGGCAAGACGACGATCTGCTCGCTGCTGCCGCGCTTCTACGAGGTTGATGGCGGGAGCATCGCCATTGACGGCATCGACATTCGCGACATGACGCAGGCATCGTTGCGCAATCAGATCGGCATCGTGGCGCAGGACGTGTTCCTGTTCGGCGGCACCATTCGCGACAACATCGCCTATGGTCGGCTCGACGCCACCGACGAGGAAATCATCGAGGCGCTGCGGCGTTCGGCGCTGGATGAATTCGTGCTGTCGCTGCCGGATGGGCTCGACACGCTGACTGGCGAGCGTGGCGTTAAGCTTTCCGGCGGCCAGAAGCAGCGCCTGGCGATCGCGCGCATCTTCCTGAAGAACCCGCCGATCCTCATCCTCGACGAAGCGACATCAGCGCTAGACACCGCGACCGAGTTCGCCATCCAGCAATCGCTGGCGGCCTTGTCGGAGGGCCGCACGACCCTGGTCGTAGCGCACCGACTGGCGACGATCCGCAATGCCGACCGCATCGTTGTCGTCGGCACAAGCGGCATCGTCGAGCAAGGCACCCATGCCGAATTGCTTGCGCGTCGAGGCGATTATGCAAGGCTGCACGAGGCGCAGTTCGGCGGCTTGTCTCAGGCCGTGGCTATATAGGCGCGCATTTCATCGGCTTCGCGCTCGACCTGCTCGATGCGCGCCTTGACCACGTCGCCGATCGAGACAATGCCGGCGAGCTGGTCATCCTCGACGACCGGAAGGTGGCGGAACCGGCCCTCGGTCATGCGCGTCATCACCTCGTTGATCGTGTTCCGATCCGTGCAGGTGACGACTTTGGCCGTCATGATCGACGACACAGGCCCGTTCAGCGCGTCGGCGCCGCGGGCCAGCGCCCGCACCACATCGCGTTCCGAAACGATACCGAGAATATGGTTGGCGCCATCGGTGACAACGATCGCGCCGATCCGGCGCTCGGCCAGGATTCGCACGACTTCTGCAATGCTGAGGTCGGGAGAGACGGTGATGACGTCCCGCCCCTTGTTCGACAATATGGCTGCGACGGTCATTGGGCGGCTCCCTGTTCAAGCAGGGCCGGCCGCTCTCTGAGGTGGACCGGTCCGAACCCCAATCATGATCGGAGGCTCCATCACCTTACGATCATCTACCGTGCAGGACGCCAGGCTTGGCGCGCTGGTCGTCATGTCCGTCCCCTGATGATGAGACTGTGACGAGGCGATTGCAAGGTGCGCCTGCGGGGACCGCGATGGCGGTTCCGGCCCGGACTTAACGGCGAGCGCGCCCGATCGGATCGAACCACGGAAACAGCAGCACGCCGAAGATGAAGCCGCCGAGATGGGCTTCCCAGGCCACCGTGCTGTTTGTCACGCCGGGTGGGGTGAACAGCAGACCGAACACCAGGTTGAAGACGAACCACACGCCGAGAAACGCGACGATGCGCCGGTCGCGCGCCATCTCCAGGAACGACAGAGCCGGGCGGAAATCCGCGTCACTGCGCGGAATACCGCCGCCAAGCCGACCGCCGGCTGAAAAGGCGAACCGAGCCGAGGCGGCCATCTGGGCCGAGATCGCCGCCGAAGCGCCGATCAGCGGCGCCTGTCCGGACGGATAAAGCAGAAGATGCGCCGCCGCGCCCGCTGCCGCGCCGCCCAGAGAGAAGGCAAGGAAACGCCAGGTGCCGAAACGACGTGCGAGCGGCGTGCCAAAGGCGGCAAGCCAGAGACCGTTGACGCCGTAGTGCATCCAGTCCGCATGCAGGAACGCGTAGCTGAAGAAGGTCCAGACATCTCCCGCCAGACCGCCCGGCCAATAGAAGCCCGGGATGGACGGGCCTGTCAGCCGGATGGGGAAGAAGGCAAAGGTCGCGATCAACCAACTCGCCTGTTCCTCGTCCAGAACATAGACGCGAACAACGTGGACGATCGCCAGCACGGCCAACGAGGCAATGATGACGGCGGGGAGGTTGAATACGGGTTCGCGCTCGGCGCGTTCGCTTCTGGGGCTCATTCATCCGGCATAGTCGGCCCACGATTTCCGCGCAAGCGCAGCGGGAGCGAGGCCAGGGCGTTTTCAAGCGAAGTGTAGTGAGGCTCGCACGAAGAAGACGCGACACAGCGAAGGATTTCCGCTCTTCGGCGTATTCGTCAAATGGCGAAAAGCTCTAGGGAAAAGCAAATTGGCCGTCCGGCGCGCTTCTCAGACGGGCACGCGCGGACGGCCTTCGTCACGCCCCGTCTAGCCCCCCAGCAAAGACGCCCCGTAACGCGACGTAACTTTTCATGCTTCAAATTTAAGATCAATCACGAAATGAGATCAACTTGTGCGTAACCCTGTCCGGCGGGAGTTGCCCCGGCGACCCGCGCCATCTGCTATGAGCGCAGGCAGGGACGGCCGCAGCGCCTTCCTCGCACGCCCCGCCAGCCGTCCGAAATGACGGTGGAACGGGGCTTCGGATGCAAGGTTGCGCCTATGAGTGACGAATTCCCAACAAGGCACGCGTCGTCGCAACAGCTCTATGCGTATTGGCAAGGCCAGCGCGCTGGCAGGCCCGCGCCGCTCCGCAGCGCGATCGAGCCCGTCCATTTCGCAAAGCTGCTCGGTGATATTTTTCTTCTCGATGCGTCCCACACGACGGCATTCCCCTTTCGCCTGGCCGGTACGGGTCTCTGCGCCAATTTCGGCCGCGAACTGACGGGCGACGACTTCCTGTCGATCTGGCAGGGAACAGACCGCGAGCCCCTCGCGACAACCCTCCGCACGATTGCCCGAAATGCTTCCGTGGCCATCGTCGAGATCGCTGGGCAAACGGAGCGCGGCAACACGGTGTCCGTCGAGATGCTGCTTTTGCCGATCAGCCAGGACGGACGGCGCAATGACCGCATCCTCGGCCTGTTCTCGCCGCTGGAGCGGCCCTATTGGCTGGGCATGCAGCCGATCGTCCGCCAGCAGGTCCTGAGCCTGCGATGGCTTGAGCCAGAGGCGAGCCTGTCGACTGCGACGTCGATCGCGGCCCGCCCCCTCCCCGCTGTGCTTCGCACGCCGGAGCCGGCGGGCCCGACCACCCCGGTTCAACCGTCCGGACGCCGCCATCACCACCTGGTCGTCCTCGACGGCGGCCGCGACTGAACTGCCCAGTCGGGCCGCGTCTCACAGAGCGCGCGCCCCCGTTCACGAGGCTCCGGCAGGCCGCCTTCGCGATCCTCCTGTCAGATTGCTCGCGCGCGATCCCCCGGGACGGCTCCAAAAAGCCGGATTTGCCGGCCCCTCCGACCGATATTCACAATTTCCTTACCATGATGTGTCGGCCGCATCACAAGGAGGCCAGGAATCCAGCGATTCCGCGAAAACGCCTGCCCGACCCATCCGCCATTGTCTACAGGGCAGAGACAATCCCGCGAGCAGAATTGGTTAATCGTTCATTAAACCAAAGCTTAAACTTCTCGCAAAATTTGAAGAGAAGTCGATTAGAATCATCGTGCTTGGCTTAGAGAGCAGTAAAAGCCTATATGACATAGTCTTCCTCAGACAAGAGGACGGGATCTATGTCGTTTGTACGCGTATCGAGTTGCATTGCCGGGCTTGCATTGTTCTTCGGCCTGATCGCCGGGGCTTCCGCACAGGAACACGCCGCTTTCATGCGGGTGACGGGCAAGACCAGCCAGCCTGTCGGCCATTTCGAGCTCTGCTCGCGGATGCCGGGCGAATGCAAGGAGATGACGCGCGACACCTCCCCGGCCCATCTGACCGTCACGCTCTGGAACGAGCTGATCGCCGTCAACGACAACGTCAACACCGCGATCGAGCCAGTAACCGACGAAGAACTCTATGGTCGTCAGGAATACTGGACCTACCCGGAAGACGGTAAGGGCGATTGCGAAGACTTCGTTCTTCTGAAGCGTCGTGAATTGATCGAAAAGGGATGGTCGGCCGGCGTGCTGCTCATCACCGTCGTTCGCCAGACCAATGGCGAAGGCCATGCAGTGCTGACCGTTCGCTCCGATCGCGGCGACCTCGTGCTCGACAATCTCGAGCCGAAGGTCAAGCTCTGGGGCGATACCGAATACCAGTTCGTCAAGCGCCAGTCCGACCAGAACAGTGGCCGCTGGGTTGCCATCGAAGACGACCGTCCGACCCTCGTCGGCAGCATCAAGCGCTGAGGGCGGCCCGAACGGCTCGCGCGTCCTGAAGGACAAAGGATATCAAGCCCCGGCGCCACCCGCCGGGGCTTTGTTTTGGGCAGGACTGCTGGCCTTGCCGATAAAGAGCTTGGGATCGCGGAGGGTGCCAGAACAACCCAAGTCTTGCGGACAGTGACGGACACGCCCGCGACCAACCTGGAAATTCCCCCAGATCAGGGAATCGGCGCCGGCTGAAGCAGCCCCTACTCGAAGCTCGCCGCGAAACGCCGCCAGTTGGCGACATAGTGCGCCGCGCCTTCGCGCAGTCTGGCGAATGTCGTCTCGTCCAATGCACGAATGACTTTGGCCGGCATTCCGACGACGAGCGACCCGTCCGGGATCTGCTTGCCCTCCGGGACGAGCGCACCGGCGCCGATGACGCAGTTTGCGCCGATCTTCGCCCCGTTCATCACAGTCGCGCCCATGCCGATCAGGCTGTTCGAACCGATGGTGCAGCCGTGGAGAATGGCGCGGTGGCCAATCGTGCAGCCCTCGCCGATCGTGAGCGGAAAGCCCATGTCGGTGTGGAGGACGCAATGTTCCTGGATATTGCTGCGCGCGCCGATGGTGATGCGTTCATTATCGCCGCGAAGAACGGCGCCGAACCAGATGCTGACCTCGTCGCCGAGCGTGACCTTGCCGATCACGCGCGCATCGGGCGCAACCCAGTAGCGATCCGCGGCGGGGACTTCGGGCCAAAGGCCATCGAGCGCGTGCAGGGGCATGGCGGTTCAATCCCGGTTGTTCGGACGAACCGTGCGCCCGCGCCGGTCAAGCGGGCGTGGACACGATGGCCGCCGCTTCGGTGGTGTCCACGACCGGCGCCTGCTCGCAAGCCAGCGCCAATCATGGAACCGCATTCGTCAATCGACGGCTCGCCTCAGGCGTGCCGTTTCAAGCTTCTTCTTCGAGGTCGATATCGAGGATCGCCATCGTGAAGTTGTAGGAGAGTTCACCCTCTTCGTCGTCCCGGAACAGGACGCCGACGAACTCATCGCCGAAATAGACCTCGGCGGTATCGTCCTTGCGGGGACGCGGACGGATGGTGATGCCCTTCATGTTGAAGCGGCGATGAAAGAAGCCCTCGAGCTTCTGGATCTCTTTTCGATCCAATTTGATCTCCTGAGGTTCGGGGAAACAACCGGGCATCGCCGCCGCGCCAAAAGGCACCGCGGAGCGTCGCAGCCGCTGCCCCGAGCAGCGCCGCCACAACCCACGAAACGAAAATCGATTATGCCTGATCCGGCAGGATCTGGTCCATCATTCGCGACGGCTCGGCGCAGGGCGCCTTGCCGACCACCTTGGCCGGCACGCCGGCGACCGTCGTGTTCGGCGGAACGGAATGGAGCACGACCGAACCGGCCGCCACCCGCGAGCAATGGCCGATCTCGATATTGCCGAGGATCTTCGCACCGGCTCCGAGCAGCACGCCATGCCGGACCTTCGGATGGCGGTTGCCGGTTTCCTTGCCCGTGCCGCCCAGCGTCACGCCCTGGAGGATCGAGACATCGTCCTCGATCTCGGCGGTTTCGCCGACGACGAGGCCGGTGGCGTGGTCAAGGAAGATGCCCTTGCCCATCGGCACGGCCGGATTGATGTCGACCTGGAACACGGAGGACGACCGGCTCTGCAGGTAATAGGCGAAATCGCGCCGGCCTTGCCGCCAAAGCCAATTGGCCAGGCGGTGGGTTTCGATCGCGTGAAATCCCTTGAAATAGAGAACCGGCTCGATGGCGCGGGTGCAGGCGGGGTCGCGGTCAAAGACCGCCTGGATGTCGACGCGCACGGCATTCGAGATAGCCGGTTCGGAATCGAATGCCTCGGCAAAGGCCTGGCGGATGAACTCGGCCGACAAATCGCGATGATGCAGCCGCTCGCCAATGCGATGCGCCACCGCATCTTCCAGACGGTCATGGTTCAGGACCGTCGCATAGATGAAGCTGGCGAGAGCCGGCTCGGCGCGCATGATTTCTTCGGCCTGAACCCGCATGGAAGACCACAGCGGATCGAAGCTGGCGAGACCCTCGCCAACGATGCGGGAATTGACGGCCGACATTGACGTCTCCTTGCTGCCATCCACCGTTGCAGCCATTTCCAAGCCGCACCCTAACATGGGGACCTGATGCCGCAAAACGAACAGAAGCGAGTTAATTTTGCTCGCGACCCGATCCGGCGATGTGCGCCTCGGACGGGGTGTGACACATATCGGCCGGCCGCGAAAAAGCAATGAAAATCAAAACAGCGGCACAGCAAAACACAACGGATCGAGCGCGCCAAATTGTCCAGGCGCCCCGTCCGGCACATGAATCAATCTCTCCACTGCCCCCGCTAACCACCTGACCGAGCGCGCCTTTTACGGCATGCTCAATGCAGGCCGCGCTTTTCCAGGAAGGCCAGAACGCCGGCCTTGTAGACCTTGTCGCCGACGGCGAGCATATGGTCGCGCTTCGGGATATCCAGCACCTCGGCACCTGGAATGATCGCCGCCAGATCGGCAGCCGAGCCGGCCAGTTCGTCGCGTTCGCCGACGGCGATCAGGACGGGCAGACGGATCGTCGCCAGGTCGTCGGCAGAGATCGGCTGGCGCGTCGCCTTCATGCAGGCGGCAAGCGCGACGCGATCGCTTTTGGTCTGGTCGGCAAACTTGCGGAACATCTGCCCGGTCGGATCGGTAATGCCATCGGGATCGTCCGTTTCGAGCGCCGCGACCACGGGCTCCCACGGTCCGATTCCGGTGACGATGCCATAGCCCAACCCGCCGAGAATGAGGGACTTGACCATCTCGGGATGCGCCAGCGCCAGGAAGGTGGAAATCCGCGCGCCCATCGAATAGCCCATGACGTCGGCGCGGGTGATGCCGAGATGCCGCAAGAGGTTGCGCGCATCCTCCGCGAGGGCGGCGACCCGGTAAGCGGCGACGTCGTGCGGCTTGTCGCTTTGGCCATGGCCGCGATTATCGAGGGCGATGACCCGATGCCCTGCCTTGACCAGCGTGTCGACCCAGCCGGGATTGACCCAGTTGACCTTCGCGCTCGATCCGAAACCGTGGATAAGAAGGATCGGCGGTCCCTCACCCTCGTCCAGAAAAGCGATGGAATGGCCGTTCGAAAGGAAGCTTTGCATGGGGGAATTCCGAGGAAGGATGCGGCGCTGTTATGCAGGATCGCGACGCCCGCGCCAAGGTGTCGCCGCGCAGGAGCCCTGCCCGGTCTGTTCATAGCGCCATCACAACGCTATGGTCCGGGAAATAGTTGCTTCGAACCGACGGACTCGCGCCATGGCCGCACATGTGATCCCGCATTTCCATAATGATTCCGGTGTCGTAACGATCGAGATCGGCGTCAAGGAATTCATGTGCGTCGGCGCCAAGCCGCCCTTCGATCATCCGCACATCTACATCGACATGGGCGACGACAACGAGAAGGTCTGCGCTTATTGCTCGACCCTCTACCGGTTCAATGCCCGTCTGCACGGCCCGGAAACCCTGCCGCCTGGTCATCTGTTCGTAGAAGCCGTCGCGGCCTGACCGGATCACGTCATGACTCCAATCCGCGTCGGAATTGCAGGCGCGGGCATAGCCGGGCTGACGACGGCCCTGTCGCTCGCGCGCCGGGGCATCGCCTCGACGGTGATCGAACGGACGGCGCAGTTGTCCGAAGTCGGCGCCGGCTTGCAGATCTCCCCCAATGCCGGACGAATCCTTGAAGGCCTGGGTCTGGGCGACGCGCTCGATCGCGCGGCCGTATTTCCCGAAGCGATCGACATGCGGTCGGGACGGACGGGCGAGCCGATCGTCAGCCTGCCGCTCGGCGAACATGCGCGCGCCGCTTTTGGCGCCCCTTACCGGCTGCTGCATCGCGCCGATCTGCAGTCCCTGTTGCTGGAAGCCGTCGAAGCCGACCCTCGGATCGAGTTGAAACTCGGCGTCGAAGCCAGGGCCGTGACGCAGACGCCGGACGGTGTCACGCTCTCGCTCGATAATGGCGAACTCGGCTTCGATGCGATGATCGCCGCCGATGGAGTGCGCTCCAGGCTAAAACCGGCCGTCGCAGGCGCCTCCCCGCCCAGACCGAGCGGCCGCACCGCCTGGCGGACGACCATTCCAGTCGGCATCGCGCCACGCGACCTGCCGCATGAGCGCACCACCGTGCTGCTCAGCCGCGCCGCCCATGTCGTCATCTATCCGGTCCGTAGCGCCCGCCTGATCAACATCATCATCGTGATCGAGGAACCATGGGACAATGACGACTGGAGTGCGCCCGGCGACGCCGCCGTCCTGCGGCAGCGCTTCGACAGCGACAGCACGCGCTATATCAGCCGACTTACCGGGCTCGACCTCCAATGGACGCGCTGGTGCCTGACGGAAGTGGTCCCGACCGGCGCCTGGGTGGACGACCGCATCGCCCTGATCGGCGACGCAGCCCACGCCATGCTGCCCTTCCTGGCACAGGGCGCGGCGATGGCGATCGAGGATGCCGACGTGCTGGCCCGCGAACTCGCCAACGCGCCAGTCGCGGAGGCCCTGCAGCGCTACCAGGCGCTACGCAGGCCGCGGGTCAATCGCGTGTGGAAGACGGCGCGCCAGGCTGGGCAGATCTATCACCTCGGCGGCGCGATGGCGGTGGCGCGCGACATGACCATGACGGCGCTGGGCGGCCAGAGGCTGCTCGGACGCTATGACTGGATCTATGGCTGGAAGCCGTAGATCGCTGACGCTCCACGCGCAGGTGGCTATTCAGCCGCCGCGCTGCCCCGGACCGGTGGCACATAGAGCACGATCCGGTTTCGTCCCAGCGCCTTGGCCTGGTAGAGCGCCGCGTCGGCGAGCGGCAGCATTTCGACCACGCCCCCGGCCGGATGACGCGCTCGATGGTTGATGCCGATCGAGATGCTGATGCGGATCACCCGCCCCGCGCCTGCCGGGATCATCAGCCGCTCGACCGTATGGCGTAGCCGTTCCGCCATAGCGACGGCATCGTCGCTGGTGATATCGGGCAGCGTGACGGCAAACTCCTCGCCGCCGAGCCGCCCGAAGAGATCAAGGCGGCGCAGTTCGTCCCCGATAGCGTCCGTCACCGCCACGAGCACCGCGTCGCCCGCCGCATGGCCATGTTCGTCATTGACCTGCTTGAAGTGGTCGATGTCGATCATCAGCACGGCGACGCCGGAAAAGAGGTTCGACTGCGGCTGCGCCAACAGGGCGGCGCTGCGCTCAAGATAGGCGCGGCGCGCGAGGATATCCGTCAGGCTGTCCATGCTGACGGCCCGGTCGAGCCGGGCCAGCAGCCCCCGCTGCGCCACCGTGATCGTCGCGACCGTGAGCGGGCCAACCGCCAAAAGCGTGAGGCCGAGGCGGAACGACATGCTGTTGTCGAGCAGGTCGACCGTGCTCGGCAGGTAGATCAGGTCGGCGGATTCCGCCACCAGCATGGTCAAGCTCGACAGCAGCACCAGCACGCTGGTCGGGAACATGCCGTAGCTGAGCGAGCACCAGAGCAGTGCGGGTATGGGAAAGGCGATCGCGCCGGGGCCGCCAATGCCGATCGAGGCGATGACGGAGAGGCAGAGCGCGAGGACCGGCATCGTCGTCGGCGCATCGGGCACGAAATTGCGCAGCCGCTCGACCAGTTCCGGCAGGCGCAACCCGCGCGGAAACGTCAGCAACACCGGCAGGATGATGACGTAGTTGCTGAGTTCCGTCGTGAACCAGAAGATGAAGCCGGTCTTCATCGGCAGGGTCGACAGGAACGACGCCAGAATGCAGCCGACGCCGGCGGCCATGCCCGCTGCGGCGACGCAGATCAGCAGCATATGCAGGACGGAAAGCGGCCGCCGCAGCGCCCGGTCGTCCGGGCCGAGCCAGCGGAACAACACATATCCGGTCGCCACGCCGATCAGGTTGGCGTCCGTCAGCCAGAGATTGGTCGAGGGATCGTCGCCGCTGAGATGGCCGGCGACGAGAAAGCCGATCAGGGCGCCAAGCCAGCCGGGATAGCCCGCCAGTTGCGGCCGGACCACGAACAGGCCGAGCAGGATGGCGTTGGCCGGCCACAGCGCCGCGATGAAGCCGAGCGGCCGCGTCAAGATACCGGCCAGGGCCGCGACGAACACCACGCAGGCGACGAGGCAGAGCGGCCACAGCGCAGCAGCCAGCTTGCCGGTCGCCGGTCTGATGCTTTTCGGGGTGGCGCCCATGCGGTTCCGGTCAATCGTGAGTTGCGGAGATCGAACCAATGCCTTCGAATTGAGCAGCATCAGCGGTCCGCCGCAAGCAGCACATTCCGCGCCGGGATACTAGCCCCGCGCGAGCTCGGCGATCGCGAGGTAGTCCGTCTTGCCCGTCGCCAGCATCGGCAGGGTCTCGACCATGACAATGCGCTTCGGCACCATGATTTCCGGCACGCCATGCGCCTTGGCCGAGGCGATCAGTGCGTTGCGGTCGGCATCGACCCGGTCGGTGACCAACACGATCTGCTCGCCCTTGCGTTCATCGGGCACCGAGACGGCGGCATGGATGTTGTCCGGCCAGACCTGGGCCGCATAGGCCTCGACCGCCGCCAGCGAGATCATCTCGCCGCCGATCTTGGCGAAGCGCTTGGCCCGGCCGCGAATGGTGATGTAGCCGTCGGCGTCGAGGGTGACGATGTCGCCGGTATCGTGCCAGCCGTCCTGCGTCTTCTCCAGCACGCCCGGCGCGCTGTCGCGCATGTAGCCGAGCATGACATTCGGCCCCTTGATCCAGAAGCGCCCGCCCTCATCGAGGCCCGGCACCGGCTCGATCCGGTAGGACATGCCCGGCAGCAGCCGGCCGACGGTGCCGTCGCGATGATAGAGCGGCGTGTTGGCCGAGACGACCGGCGCGGCTTCCGTGGCGCCATAGCCCTCGAACAGCTCGAGGCCGAAGCGGTCGCGCCAGAGCACGCGGGTCGCCGGCTTGATCTTCTCGGCGCCGAGCACGACCAGCCGCAGCTTGGCGAAATCCTCTTTCTCGGCCATGCGCGCCCAGCCGACGGCGAAGGTGTCGGTGCCGATCAGGATGGTGGAGCCGCTGTCGCGCACCAGCGCCGGGATCTGCTTGTAGTGCAGCGGCGTCGGATAGAAGAACACGCGCATGCCGATCGCGAAGGGCGCGATCAAGCCGACCGTCATGCCGAAAGAATGGAACACCGGCAGCGGGTTGAACAGCGAGTCGTCGGATTTGAGTTCCAGCGTGCGCAGGAACTGCTCGACATTGGCCAGCACATTGGCATGGGTCAGCGCCACACCCTTCGGTACGCCCTCGGAGCCCGAGGTGAAGAGCAGCACGGCGACATCGTCCGGCTTGGCGCGGGAGAGCGCATGCAGCGGCCGGGCGAACCAGGACGAGACGACGCCACGCAGCTTGTCGAACTTGCTGACCGACTTGCCGATGTCTTCCAGCCACAGGATCTGGACATGCGCCTCGAGCGCCGCAACCAGTTCCTCGAGCTTGCCCTCGGTGATGAAGCGACGCGACGAGATCACATGCTTGATGTCAGCCGCCTTGCAGGCGACGAGGAGATTCTTCGGTCCGGCGCTGAAATTGAGCATGGCCGGCACGCGGCCGAACGCGACCAGTCCGAAGAAGGTCGGCGCCACGGTGGCGACGTTGGGCAGCAGCATGCCGACCCGTTCGCCCCGCTTCGTCTTCGCCGCGAATACCCGGCCCAGGACCATTGCCCCGATGACGACGCGATCGAAGGTCATCGGCTTGCGCTGGTTGTCCTCGATCACCTCTCGCTTGCCGCCGAAGCGGGCGCGCGAATCGAGCAGCATCCCGAATAGTGTTTTCCGCCAGCGCTTTTCGTCGAGCGGGATAGCCCGCGTGGCAGGGCTGGGAATGGCGGTAGGCATATCCATTTGCGGTAGTTCGCTCTGCTACGAGGTCAGTATGGCCGCGCATCTTCGGAACGGCGCGTCAACATACAATGACGACGACCACAGAGCGAGTTTGGCTGCACACGCCCTGCTCTCCGAACGCAGCCGAGGCAGCTGCGAGCGATCCCGCAGCGATTTTTCGCCAGACACTTCTTGACGCAGGGGCACGACAGGCCTAGCGAGAGTGTATCGTACGATATATCGGAGCCAGAATGGACCGCGCACTCCCCCCGGACATGCCCCCCAAGGGCAACGGTCGCCAAGGCCTGCTAGCGGGGCATGACACCGCCCACATGGCAAGTTCTGGCCGGCAGACCATGGGTGGACGCGGCGGCGACGGATTTCGCGTCGGCCGCATGGTCGCGGACGGCGACCTGCGCCTGGTCGGCCTTTCCCTGCTCGCCGAAGCCCCGCGCCACGGCTACGACGTCATCAAGGCGATCGAAGAACTAACCAGCGGCACCTATAGCCCCAGTCCCGGCGTCATCTATCCGACGATGGGGTCTCTCGAGGCGGCCGGCCATGTTACGGCCGTCACCGAGGGAACCCGGAAGGTCTATTCGATCTCCGAAGCCGGCCGGCAGCATCTGGCTGAAAACCGCGCCGCCGTCGATGGCATCCTCGACCATCTCGACCGCATCGGCCGACGCATCGTGGAGGCGCGCGAATGGTACGGACGCAGCGGGGCGGCATCGCTTCAGGACCGGCCGGATCGCGACGTACCCGGTGTTATTCCAGAGATCAACGATGCCCGCCGCGCGCTCAAATCGGTAATTGCATCGATGAGCGGCGCCAGTTCGATCGAACAACACCGTGTCGCCGACATCCTGCTGCGCGCCGTTGCCGAAATCCGCGACCTGCGCAGCGAAGACGTCGACATCTGAGCACGGACGTCGATTGCGCCGCGCGGTTGGCCTCAGTGTCCCGCAACACCCCATCGAGTGGCGCCTCGATTCCCTAGGGTAAGAGACACGAAGAAAGCTGTCGAAATCACAAATCCTCCCGAAAGCAGGAAATTGCCGAATACTCGGCGCTGACGCCAAGATGTTCGAACAACGACACGTCTCGCGCCTAAATCCTTCTATCGAAAAATATCGTATCCGTTATAGCGGACGAAATTTCGAGATCTTTGTCACGGCTGCTGGCTCCTGCGAAAGCCTGTCCGCTCCTTAGGAGGAAACGTCAGCGACCTGTCGAAGGTCCATTGTCGGGCGATCGGGCGGGGTCTAGATCCCCATGCATGGACGGCAGCAGCCGCCGACGAGATCCCGGAGATTGAACCATGAGCCATGCCATGCAGATGATGCCGATGCCCGCCATGATGCCGATGCCCATGCAGAACATGATGCCCGGAATGGGCATGATGAACGGCATGATGCCGATGATGGGCAACATGATGCCGATGGGTGGCATGATGCCGATGCCCATGATGATGACCAAGATGACCTGCACCATGACCGACAAGGGCATGACCTGCGAGATGATGCCGATGGAAGGCATGTCGAAGGAAATGTTCATGGACTGCTGCAACCGCATGATGAGCATGATGGGCATGGGCATGCCCATGATGATGACCATGGGCGGCATGCCGATGATGATGTGCATGATGGAAATGAAGGCCTGAGGCCTGGCGCCGCCAGCACATCGATGCAGGGGCTGCCCGTCGGGCGGCCCTTTTTTTTATGGCCGCCGCTCAATCTCCAGCCTAGCCGGAGATCGTCTCGACATAGGTCATGACGAGATAGATCACCGCCTCCGTGGTGCGGAGATTGCGGTAGCTGTGCGGCACGTCGGCCTCGAAGGCGATGGCATCGCCCTCGCCCAGCACCAGCGGCGCATCGCGCCCGGCGACAATCTCGACCGTCCCTTGCGCGACGACCAGATTCTCCAGCGTTCCGGGCGCGTGGGGGTCGGCGTCCTCGCGATGGTTGGGAGCCAGCCGAAGCTCGTAGAACTCGACCTTGCGCTCGCCGCTGAAGGGAAACAGCGCCCGTGACGAAAAACGGCCGTCGCTCGAAGCGAGGATCTTGGCCTTGTCGCGCGGCAGGAATGTCGTGCCACGCGTCTCCTGCCCGTTCATCAACGTCGCGAATGGCACGCCGAGCGCGGTCGAGACCTTCCAGAGCAGGTTTATCGTCGGCGCGCTCTTGCCGGTCTCGATCTGTGAAAGCATGGCGCGGCTGACGCCGGAGAGCTTGGCCAGCCGCTCCAGCGAATGGCCGCGCCGGGTGCGAAGCCGGCGAAGGTTGCGACCGACCAGGGCCGCCAATTCACCGGACGTGTCGACAACGACTTCCTCGGAAGTCTCCTCAATCAAGGCTGGCGACCAGGGAGCCATCGCCGCCTCTCTCAGGAGGTCGCGACGGGAGACGCGACAGGCACCGGCACCATGATCCAGACCGGCATCCAGGCTATGGGCATCGACGCCATCGGGACAGGCATCAACGGAGCCGGCTGCTCCGGCGATTTCGCCTTGCGGTAGGTTGCGAGGTCAATGATCTGGGCCGTCTGCGTTTTCATTCCGGGTGCCTTCCATAACGGGCTGACACTGTCCGTTATATCAGAACTGCGGTCGTTATTTCGACGAGCCCACCCAAAATCCAGCATAAAAGTAATGATTTCCGCCATTTCGCACCTAGGCGAGGCGCAAGTTCGGGATCGTCCCGGATCGGCAAAATCCTGTTCCACAATTCGACCGCCCCAAGGGCGACGTCGATTGGATGGAGGCCGGAGGACCACCGGATTAGCGGCGCATCTGTGGCAGTGTCATGGATAGTCTCCCCCATCGCCATCTCGGACAGGACGTACAATGACCGCGTCCGATCCGCTGGCCGCCGGCTGGGACGCCCAGTGCCAGCCGAATAGGACGGTCCAGACAATCTATTCCGCGACGTCTCCGGAAGACATGAGAGCTTTTCCGTTCTGGCGGTAAAGCTCGCAACCCGATCCCTCGATAATACGGGTCAACTGGCTAGATTTTGAGCCTTCGCGACTGCGGATTGTTGCCGCCTCGCCTCGCCATTTCGGCGAACAGGACTATCGCCAGGAGACCATGATGACGTTCAAGTTCGAATCTGCACCGGCCACGCGCCGCACTATTCTCGGCGGACTGGCCCTTGCACTTGCAATCGGTGGTTTGTCCCTCGCCCCCGTCGCAGCCCGCGCCGAGGACAAGGCGATCAAGGTCGGCATCATCGGCGGGGAGGACGAGGATCTCTGGCGCATCGTCGTCGAGGAAGGCAAGAAGCACGGCCTCGCCATCGAGACGGTCGTGTTCTCCGATTACACCCAGCCGAACGAGGCGCTGGAGCGCGGCGAAGTCGACGCCAATGCCTTCCAGCACAAGCCCTACCTCGACAACCAGATCCAGACGCAGGGCTATCACATCACCCCGGTCGGCTATACCGCCGTCTGGCCGATCGGCCTCTATTCGCGCAAGTTCAAGTCGATCGGCGACATCACCGAAGGCGCCGTGATCGGCGTGCCGAACGATCCCTCGAACGAGGGCCGCGCGCTGCGCGTCCTGCAGGCCGAGGGTTTGATCAAGCTGAAGGACGGCACCGGCATTCTCGCCACCGCCACCGACATCGTCGAGAACCCGAAGAAGCTCGAGATCAAGGAACTGGACGCCGGCATCGTCGGCCGCTCGATCGACGATCTCGACGCCGCCGTGGTCAACACCGACTGGGCGCTGAAATCCGGCCTGAAGCCGGAGACCGACCGGATCGCCCAGGAATCGGCGCAGGACAACCCCTACAACAACTTCATCGCCGTGAAGACCGACCGCAAGGACGAAGCCTGGGTCAAGGACCTCGTCGCCTCCTACCAGAACGACCGGGTCAAGGAAGGCATCGTCGCCATCTACAAGGGCACCGGCCAGGCTGCCTGGTAAGCGCCAATCCGGCGGGGTGGCGCGCTGAAAGGCGGCGCCGCCCCGCTTCTCCTCCCTCCCGATCGAGCCTTGTCCGCCGGGCTCCGAGTACCGAGTTCTTGAACAATCCGTTTCCGACCATTGGCGCGCATGCGCCCCTCCAGCGCGATCTTGCCGCGACGCCGCCCGTCGTGCGGCTGCGCCATGTCCGCCGCAGCTTCGACGGCGTCGTCGCCCTCGACGACATCTCGCTCTCCGTGCAGCCTGGCGAGATCCTCGGCATCATCGGCCGCAGCGGCGCCGGCAAATCGACCCTGATCCGCACCATCAACGGCCTCGAACGCATTGATGCCGGCCAGGTCGAATTCGACGGACAGGACATCACCGGCCTCCACGAAACGGCGCTTCAGCCGGTTCGCCGCCGGATCGGCATGATCTTCCAGCATTTCAACCTGCTCTCGGCCAAGACGGTCGCCGAGAATATCGGCCTGCCGCTCAAAATCGCCGGCGAAGCGCGGGCTGCCCGGAATGCCCGCGTGGCCGAACTGCTGGAACTGACGGGCCTGCGCGACAAGGCGAACGCCTATCCGTCACAGCTCTCGGGTGGCCAGAAGCAGCGCGTCGGCATCGCCCGGGCGCTGGCGGCCAAGCCGCTGCTGCTGCTCTCCGACGAAGCAACCTCGGCGCTCGACCCGGAGACGACCCACTCGATCCTCGAATTGCTGCGCGAGATCAATCGCCGGCTTGGCCTGACGATCGTCCTCATCACCCACGAGATGGAAGTGATCCGGGCGATCGCCGACCGGGTCGTCGTGCTCGACCATGGCCGCATCGTCGAGGAAGGCTCGGTGTTCGACGTCTTCGCCACGCCGCGCTCCGAGACAACGAAGAGCCTGCTCCGCAGCCTGAGGCCGAGCCTGCCCGCCCACATCGCCGAACATCTCGATGTCGCCGGCGGCGCGGAGATCGTGCTCCGGATCGATGTCTCGGGCGATGCGGCGCGCCGGCCCCTGCTGGCCGAAGCAGCGACAGAACTCGGCCTGCTGCCACGCCTGCTGCATGGCGGCATCGATCACGTCGGCGACCAGCCGATTGGAACGCTGTTCGTCGCCGTGCCGGCCCCCGGCCCCGGCGACCGCGCCCGCATCCTCCGGCACTTCAACGACAAGGTCTCCGGTCTGGAGGTTCTCGGCTATGTCACCGATCCTGTTTAATCTTCTGCTGCGCTCGATCGGCGAGACGGTGATCATGACGCTGGCGTCGGGGCTGATCTCGCTTCTGATCGGCCTGCCGCTCGGCATCATCCTGATCGCGACCGACCGGGGCGGGCTTTTCCAGAACCGGCCCGTCAACCTGGCTCTGGGCGGGCTCGTCAACGCCTTCCGCTCCGTCCCCTTCATTATCCTGCTGGTGGCGCTGATCCCGTTGACTCGGCTGATCGTCGGCACGTCGATCGGCACCATGGCGGCCATCGTACCGCTATCGATCGCCGCCATCCCCTATTACGCGCGAATGGCTGCCGTTTCGCTGCGCGAGGTCGATCGCGGTCTGATCGAGGCGGCGCGCTCGATCGGCGCCAGTCGCTGGACGATCATCCGCGAGGTCATCGTGCCGGAATCGCTGCCGGGCCTGACGGCCGGCTTCACCGTCACGCTCGTGACCCTGATCGGCGCTTCGGCAATGGCGGGCGCCGTCGGCGCCGGCGGCCTCGGCGACCTGGCGATCCGCTATGGCTACCAGCGCTTCGAGACCGGCGTCATGGTGGCGGTCGTCGCCGTCCTGATCGTGCTCGTCTGCGGCATGCAATGGGTCGGCGATCACATCACACGCCGCGTCGATCACCGGTGACCGTCGCGGCAGAACCCAAAACGAACCGACGCGGCCTCAGTGGACCGAGGCGAACATGATCTGCTCCTGCGAGACGTCGAGCGGCGAAAACTCCTCGGAGATTATTTTTGCAAGAAAAGACGGCCGAAAAAGCTTTGCGAGGCAAACGGGAGCGCGCCCCATTCACCGACAGTGCCGATCAAGCAGCGCCGCGGGATGTGCGACGCCGTCGCGCTGCCTGTGGCGGCCAGAAGAAGACGGAAGTCGCTAGCTGACGACTTCGAATTCCGGATCGATCGGAATGCCGAGCGCCGTGACGATGCGGTTGGTCGAAGATGCCATGCCGACCACCGCCAGCAAGTCGCCGTACTGGGCTTCGGTCATGCCCTTCGCGCGGGCGGCAGCCGTGTGCGAGTGGATGCAGTAGCCGCAGCCATTCGAGACGGATACGGCGATATAGATCAGTTCCTTGGTGACCGGATCGAGCGCGGAGGGAGCGATCATGACCTCCTTCAGACTGTTCCAGGTCCGCTCGAGCGTCGCCGGATCATTGGCAAGGCCACGCGAGAAATTGTTGATGAAATCCGAGCCGCGCACCGCGCGGATGTCGTCGAACACCGCCTTGACGCGGGGGGACTGGTTCGCGTCGGAATCGGTCCAAAGCTTTACCGTTGCCATAGATATCCACTCGAGTGATGGCTCTCCGCTGATGTCGCGGCTTGAGCGCCAGATGGGCAGCCACTGTCGCTAGACAGGGTTGCAGCAAGCCTGATCCTTCGCGCCGGATCAAGCAGGTGCGCTAGTCGAGCGTCGTGATGATCGATCGAACGCCGATGCGCACCGAGATGAACAGGACGCGGCCCTCTTCTCCTCTTCCTCACACACAATGGCGGCCTCTTGTCGATTTTTTCGCAGTTTTCCGCATCGTGGAATGAACCGATCCGTAGAAATATTTGCCTATTCGTGACGACGATTTAGAACATCGTCTGTTACATCGCCCATTATTGATAAATCCTCATAGGATACGGTCAAATAACAAAATTGACCTCAATCAATAAGCGCTTTCCATTGGCCCCGCTAAACGATCGGACAAGAGCTCCGGCGTCATAGGGCCTGAAACTCAACGCAGGCCCACCACGAGTGAGGTCTGCATTGTTCCAGGATGCCGTTTTAGGGAAGTCGAGACTGGCGTTTCAACGCCTGGGTGTGGCGTTGCCTTTCCTGGTCATTCTGGGTCTGGTCGCCACCGCCGCGCCGACCCTTCTCGAACCCAGCAATATCGGCCAGGTGCTGCGGCAATCCTCGATCGTCGGCGTCATGGCGCTCGGCATGACTTTCGTGCTGATCAGTGGTCGCGTCGACCTTTCGATCGGCTCGATGTTGTCGCTGATCACCATGATCACCATCGACCTGCATGACCGGGTTGGCCCCGGCGTCGCCGTGATCGCGGCGCTCGGCGTCGGCCTGGGGATCGGCATCGTCAACGGCATCCTGGTCGGCTTCCTCCGCCTGAACGCCCTGATCGCGACGCTCGCCATGCTGTCGCTGCTGCAGGGCGCGACGATGATCTATAGCAACGGCCGCGACCTGACCGTCGCAGCACCAGGCGAAACCTGGTTCGCCTTCATCGGCCGTGGCCAGGTCTACGGCATCGCCGTGCCGATCCTGATCTTCCTCGGCCTCGCCGCGTTGCTCGGCTTCCTGCTGCACAAGACCAGCTATGGACGCCGCGTCTTCGCGGTCGGCGGCAACGAGACGACCAGCGCCTTTTCCGGCCTGCGTGCGCCGCTGATCGTCGCCTCCACCTATGTCATATCGGGCCTGACAACCGCCGTCGCGGCGCTGATCATCGGCTCCCGCGTCATGGGCGCCCAGACCAATACGGGCGTCGGCTACGAGTTCGAAGTCATCGCCGCCGTGGCGCTCGGAGGGACCAGCTTCCTCGGCGGCTCCGGCAGCATCGCCGGCTCGGTCATCGGCGTCGTCATCCTCGCCTTCCTGCAGAACGGGCTGCTCCAGATGGGCCTGCCCTACTACCTGCAATGGATCGTCAGCTGGGTGATCATCATCCTGGCGGTCTGGACCGACGCCGCCTCCAAGCGCAAGAAGGTCCTGGTATGAGCGCCGTCTCCGAACCGATCGACGGCCTCGGCCGCGACAGCACCAACTGGGCAGCCACCGCGCTGACCGCCATCGGCCTCTGGGCGCGACGCTACCCGGTCTGGATCTTCCTCGCCGCCGCGCTGGTCTTCTTCAGCCTGAAGAGCCCGCATTTCCTCAGCGTGTTCAACCTCTCGAACATCCTGCTGCAGGCCGCCTTCTTCGGCTTCCTCAGCATCGGCCTGACCCTCCTCATCATCAGCCGCAACATCGACCTGACGGTCGGTTCGGTCGCGGGCCTCGCCGCCTGCCTCGCCGTCGGGCTGCAACCGAGCCTCGGCCTCTGGCTGCCGATCGCGATCGGGCTCGGCGCCGGCCTCGCCATCGGCCTGCTCAACGGCTTCCTGGTCGAACGCGCCGGCATCGATTCCTTCATCGTCACGCTGGCCGGCATGATCGGCATCAAAGGCCTCGCCTTCGCCTTTGCCGGCGAGGAATCGATCTCGGCCTCAATCGACCTGTTCAACGAGCTGGGCGCGCTGCGCATCGGCCGCATCCACGCCATCGCGCTGCTGTTCCTGGCGCTGCTGGCGATCGGCCACTACGTGCTGAAACACACGAAATACGGCCGCGAGACCTACGCCATCGGCGGCAACCGCACGGCAGCCGTGAATGCCGGCGTGCGCGTCTCGCGCCACGTCATCATCGGCTTCGCCATCTCCGGCCTGCTCGCGGCCTTCTGCGGCATCGCCATGGCCGCCAATATGGGCGCCGCCATGCCGGCCTTCGGCCTCGGCTACGAGGGCTGGGCGATCGCCGCCGTCGTGCTCGGCGGCACCAAGCTCAGCGGCGGCTCAGGCCGGATCGTCAACACGCTGGGCGGCGTGCTGCTGCTCGCCTCGCTCCGCAACGGCCTGAACATGATCCACGTCCCTGCCTACTACGTGCTCGTCACGATCGGTGGCGCGCTCATCCTCGCCTTGTTCTTCGACACCCAGTTCTCGCGCAAGCCGCGCCAGGGCTGAACGCCTTCCTCCCTTCCGAAAATGAGATCTGCCTGATGCGCAATATCCTGCTTACCGTGACAGCCCTGGCGACGCTGGTCGTCAGCCCGCTCGCCGCCTCCGCCGAACCCAAGCCGCGCGGCGACATCACGGTCGGCCTCGCCTTCGACCTGGTCAATCCCTGGGCCGCCGCCTACGACGCCGCCTTCAAGAAGACGGCAGGCGAACTCGGCATCAAGATCGTCGTGCTCGACTCGCAGGGCGACGTCCCCCGCCAGAGCAACAATCTGCGCGACCTGGTCGCCCAGCAGGTCGACGCCATCGTCCTACTTCCCAACAACAAGAAGGCCGTCATCCCGGCGGTGCGCGAAGCCCACGACGCCGGGATTCCGATCGTGCTGTCGAACGGCCGGGTCGACGAGTCGGGCGAAAAATACGTCGTGGCCTGGACCGGCCCGGACCATCACCTGACCGGCTTCCGCTCGGGCGAACTGCTCGCCGAAGCGCTCGGCGGCAAGGGCCGCGTCGTCATCCTGACCGGCACGCCGGGCACCGAATCCTCGATCGAGCGCGAACGCGGCTGCCGCGATGCGCTGGCCAAGCATCCCGGTATCGAGGTGCTGGATTCACAGCCGACCGACTGGAAGCGCGAAAAGGCGCAGACCGTCACCGAGGCCCTGATCTCCCGCTTCGGCGACAAGATCGACGGCATCTGCGCCAATGACGACGGCATCAGCCTCGGCGCGCTGAGCGCGATCGACGCCGCCGTGGTTTCGGGCCGCGTCCAGGCCGACCACATCAAGGTCACCTCCGGCGCAGCCTTCGCCGAGGGTTACCAGACGATCAAGAAGGGCGGCTCGTTCTATGGCTCCGTGCTGATGCCGCCGGAGCAGGACGCCGCCCTGGCGCTCACCACCGCCGTCCGGATCATCGACGGCGAGACCGTGCCGAAGAGCCAGTTCTACGAAACGCCGGCCTTCTCGCGCGCCAACATCGACCAGACCCCGATCCCGAATTTCTGAGCCTCGTTCCTCGAACCGCCCGGCCTCCCCCGGGCCAAGGAGACCTTGATGCGTTCCCATTTCCTGGCCGCCATCGCCATGGCCGCCATGTTCGTCGCGGGGCCCGCCCTCGCGCAGGATGCTCCCGACTTCCTGAAGGCGCCGCTGAAGAAACCGCTGAAGGAGATCACGATCGGCCTGTCGTTCGATCTCGTGAACCCCTATGGCACGGTCTACGACACTACCTTCAAGAGCTTCACCGAAGGGCTCGGCGTGAAGACCGTCATCCTGGATTCGCAGGGCGACGTGACCCGCCAGCCCAACAACATCCGCGACCTGATCGCCCAGCAGGTCGATGCGATCATCGTCTTGCCGAGCAACGCCAAGACGGTCATTCCGGCGGTGAGCGAGGCGCATGCTGCCGGCATCCCGGTCGTCATCTCCAACTCGGTGATCGATCCGGCCGGCGAACCGTACATCGCCGCCTTCTCCGGCCCGAACCAGTACATCACCGGCCTGCATGCCGGCGAGCTGCTGGCCGAGGCGCTGGGCGGCAAGGGCAATGTCGTGCTGATCACCGGCAATCCCGGCGGCTCCGCCTCGATCGAGCGCGAAAAGGGCAATCGCGACGCGCTCGGCAAGTTCCCCGACATCAAGATCCTGGATTCGCAGCCCTCCGACTGGAAGCGCGAAAAGGCGCAGGCCGTGACCGAGGCCTACATCTCGCGCTTCGGCAACACGATCGACGGCCTGATCGGCGCCGATGACGGCGTGGCGCTCGGCGCCCTCAACGCGATCGACGCGGCGATCGCGGCCGGCAAGATCGACAAGGACAAGATCAAGGTCACGTCCGGCAACGTCTTCAGCGCCGGCTACGACGCGATCAAGGCCGGCGGCATCTATTACGGCTCGTCGATCCAGGCACCCGAGGAAGATGCGCGCAGCGCCATCCGCACCGCGCTCAAGGTGATCGAGGGCGAAGATGTGCCGAAGAAGGTGTTCTTCGACACGCCGAAGTTCACCAAGGAAACCATCGACCAGTATCCGCGTCCGGCGATCTGAGGCGGAACCCGGCCATGACGAATTCAGCAACGCAGCCGACCGACGACGTCATCCTCAGCGCTTCCGGGATCTCCAAGAGCTTCCCCGGCGTGCGCGCCCTGGACGATGTCAGCTTCACCCTCCGCAAGGGCGAGGTCCATGCCCTTTGCGGCGAGAACGGAGCCGGCAAGTCGACGCTGATGAAGATCCTGGCCGGGGTCTACCAGCCGGATGGCGGCGTCATCCGCTATGACGGCCGCGACGTGGCCCTGACCGATCCGCTCGCCGCCAAGCAGCTCGGCATTCTCCTGATCCACCAGGAACTGTCGCTGGTGCCCGAACTCAGCGTTGCCGAGAACATCTTTCTCGGCAGCCTGCCGCTCAAGCGCTTCGGCCGGGTCGACGGCGCAAGGCTGCGCGCCGACACCCGCCAGGCGCTCGACCGGCTCGGCTGCGACTTCGGGCCGGACGACATCGTCTCGACCCTGTCGATCGCCCGCCAGCAGCTGGTCGAGATCGCCCGCGCCGTCGCCTTCCAGTCGTCCATCGTCATCTTCGACGAGCCGACCGCCTCTCTGACCCAGCAGGAAGCAGACCACCTGTTCCAGACCATTCGCCGCCTGTCGGAAAGCGGCGTCACCACCGTCTATATCTCGCACAAGATGCGCGAGATCTTCGAGATCAGCGACCGCATCACGGTGCTACGCGATGGCAAGGTCTCCGGCGGCCTGACAACCCGGCAATCGAACGAGGACGAGGTCACCCGGTTGATGATCGGGCGCGACCTCGACCACTACTTCATCCGCGCCGAGCGGCAGGAAGGCGCCGAACTGCTGCGCGTCGAAGGGCTCACCTCGGGCCCGGTGCGCGACATCAGCTTCAACGTGCATCGCGGCGAGATCGTCGGCCTCTACGGCCTCGTCGGCTCCGGCCGCACCGAGATCGCCGAGGCGATCTTCGGCATTCGCCCGCTCGAATCCGGCACCCTAAGCTGGGAGGGCGAGGTCCGCTCGATCCGCTCGCCGCGCGACGCGATCGCGCTCGGCATCGGCCTGGTCCCCGAGGACCGCAAGCATCAGGGCCTGGTGCTCGGCCTCGGCGGCAGCGACAACCTTGCGCTCCCCAATCTCGGCCGCGTCAGCCGCCTCGGCGTCATCGCCTCCGGCCTCGAAGGCCTGCTGTTCGAGGATTACCGCAAGCGGCTCTCGATCAGCACGGCCGGCCCGAAGCAGCCGGTGCTGACGCTTTCGGGCGGCAACCAGCAGAAGATCGTCATCGCCAAGTGGCTCGCCGTGGCGCCCAAGCTCCTGATCCTCGACGAGCCGACGCGCGGCGTCGATGTCGGCGCCAAGGCGGAGATCCACGGCCTGATCGCCAAGCTCGCCGAAAGCGGCCTCGCCGTCATCGTCATCTCCTCCGAGATGCCCGAGATCATCGGCGTCTCGCACCGCATCCTGACCATCGCCGATGGCCGCCTCACCGGCGAGATCGCCGAGAGCGAGTTCAGCGAAGACCGGCTGATCGCCGCCGTCACCGGCCATGTCTGGGCCGATGAAACCCCGAGGCCGCAGGCGGCCTGACCCTTCCTCCGCATCCCTCCAAGGAGACTGTCCATGTCCAATCTTCTGAAGTTCTACATCGACGGCCAGTGGGTCGATCCCGTGACGCCGAACACGATCGACGTCATCAACCCGGCGACGGAGGAAGCCTTCGCGACCATCTCGCTCGGCAGTGCCGCCGACGTCGACAAGGCGGTCAAGGCTGCCCGCGCCGCCTTCCCGGCCTTCTCGGCGACCTCGAAGGCCGAGCGCCTCGCGCTGCTGAAGCGCGTCGCGGAAGTCTACGCCTCGCGCCTCGACGAGATCGGCGACACCATCCGCCAGGAAATCGGCGCGCCGACGACCTTTGCCCGCGACGCGCAGGCCGGCGTCGGCGTCGCGCATCTCGAATCCGCGATAAAGGCGCTCGAAGAGCTGGAATTCGAGAGCTGGCAGGGCACGACCCGCATCGTCAAGGAGCCGATCGGCGTCGTCGGCCTGATCACCCCTTGGAACTGGCCGATCAACCAGATCGCGCTCAAGGTCGCCCCGGCGCTCGCCGTCGGCTCGACCATCGTGCTGAAGCCGAGCGAGATCTCGCCGCTGTCGGCGATCCTGTTCGCCGAAATCCTGCATGAGGCGGGCGTCCCGGCCGGCGTGTTCAACCTCGTCAATGGCGACGGCGCCACCGTCGGCGAGGCGATCTCGGCCCATCCCGATATCGACATGGTCTCGTTCACCGGCTCGACCCGCGCTGGCATCCTCGTCGCCAAGGCGGCGGCTGACACGATCAAGCGCGTCAGCCAGGAACTCGGCGGCAAGTCCGCCAACATCGTTCTCGCCGATGCCGATCTGAAGGACGCCGTCTCGAAGGGCGTCGCCGGCGCCTACCTGAACAACGGCCAGTCCTGCGCCGCGCCGACCCGCCTGTTCGTGCCGGAATCGCGCAAGGAAGAGGCCTATGCCATCGCCCGCGAGGCGGCCGAGGCCTTCAAGGTCGGCGATCCCTCCGATCCGGCGACGCAGCTCGGCCCGGTCGTTAGCCAGGTCCAGTTCGACCGCGTACAGCGGCTGATCGAGGCCGGCATCGCGGAAGGCGCCCGCCTGATCACCGGCGGCCCCGGACGGCCGAACGGCCTCAACCGCGGCTATTACATCCAGCCGACGGTCTTCGGCGATGTCCTTCCCTCGCACAGCATCGCGCGCGAAGAGATCTTCGGGCCGGTGCTGTCGATCCTCACCTATCGCGACGAGGAAGAGGCGATCGAGCTCGCCAATGACAGCATCTACGGCCTCGCCGCCTATGTGCAGGCCGGCGACCGCGACCGCGCTGCGGTCATCGCCCGGCGCCTGCGCGCCGGCCAGGTCTCGATCAACTATCCGGGCTGGGATTCCTCGGCGCCGTTCGGTGGCTACAAGCGCTCCGGCAATGGCCGCGAGGGCGGCCCGTTCGGCCTGCACGAATTCCTCGAAGTGAAGGCAATCCTGGGCGACCAGGCCGCCTGAGCCAGCTCCGACGAACCCGGCGGCGGATCCGTTCCGTCGCCGGCATCTTCCGCATCGGCTGTTGCCGTTGCTCCACCTCCGAGGTCCGCCGATGACATTGCCATCCAATCTCGACATGGACGTCCTGCGCAGCTTCGTGCTCGGCGTGCAGTTGAACAGCTTTGCCAAGGCGGCCCAGCGCGTCGGCCGGTCGCAATCGGCGGTCAGCCTGCAGATGCGCAAGCTGGAACAGCAGGCGAACTGCGAGGTGTTCCGCAAGAACGGTCGCGGCCTGCTGCTGACCGATGTCGGCGAGACGCTGTTCCATTACGCCCAGCGCATCCTCGAATTGAACGACGAGGCGGTCAGCGCCGTCGACCGCTCGGACATGTCGGGCCGGATCGCGATCGGTATGCCGCCCGATTTCGCCGAGACATGGCTGCCGGGCGTCTTGGGTCGCTTCGCGCGCATCCATCCGAACGTGCTGGTCGAGGCGCGGGTCGACAAGAACGCGACGCTGCTGGAGGACCTCGCCGCCGGCCAGATCGACCTCGTGCTGTTCTGGGGCGACACGCAGGCCGATCCGAGCCTGCCGGGCCGAAGCCTCGCCGAATTCCCGATCGTCTGGGTCGGGCCGGAGGATTATGAGCCGGATGATTCCGCGCCGCTGCCGCTGGTCATGATGGGCGCGCCCTGCATGTTCCGCACGGCCGGCATCACCTCGCTCGACACGGCCGGCATGCGCTGGCGACTTGCCTTCAGCAGCACCAGCCTGTCGGGCCTCTGGGCCGCCGTGACCGCCGGCCTCGGCGTCACCATCCGCACGCCGGAGGGCATCCCCTCCAATCTCAGGATCATTCGCGACAGCAGGCTGCCGGATCTCGGCCGCACCCGCCTTCGCCTCCACACCACCAGCCATCCCTCGCCGCCGGTACAGCGCTTCATCTCGATTCTCGACGAGCACATGAGCCTGAACTTCCAGACCGCCAACCTCCTGCCCCGCCTCGTGGCAGTGGGCTGATGGACGGAGCCCGCCATGACCAGCCCCAACACGTCCCAAGCCCGATGAAGGACATCGTCTCCCCCATCGACACGGCCGAGCAGATCGCCGCCGAATTCGCCGTCACCGCCGCGTCGAGTGATGCCAGCGGCCGACTGCCGCGCCGCCACATCGCGCGCCTGCACGAAACGCGGCTCTCCGCGCTGACGGCGCCGAAGGCGCATGGCGGCGGCGGCGCCGGCCTGCTGACGGCGGCCCGCGTCATCGGCGCCATCGCGCAGGGCGATCCCTCGATCGCACTCGTCCTCTCGATGCAATACATCAACCTCTCCACGCTGCCGCAGAGCCGCTGGCCGGAAGCGCTTGTCGCCAGGGTGCTTGCCGATGCGGCCGATTCCGGCGGTCTGATCAACGGCCTGCGGGTCGAGCCGGAGCTGGGCACGCCGCTGCGCGGCGGCCTTCCGGCGACAACCGCGAAGCTCGAAAACGGCGGCTGGCGGATTTCCGGCCACAAGATCTATTCGACCGGCGCCGGCGTACTGCGCTGGGGCATCGTCTGGGCGCGAACCGACGAGCGCGAGCCGCGTGTCGGCGCCTTCCTCGTGCCGATGTCGGCACGCGGCGTCCGCATCGAGAAGACCTGGAACCAGCTCGGCATGCGCGCGACCGAGAGCCATGACGTGCATTTCGACGACGTGCTGATCCCGCTGGAAAACGCCGCCGACATCCGCCTGCCGGCGGAATGGGGCCAGGGCCGCGACGCCGCCGCCTCGGTCTGGGGCGCGCTGCTGATCGGCGCGATCTATGACGGCGTGGCGCGAGCCGCCGCCGAATGGACGCGCGGCTTCCTGCAGAACCGCGTCCCAAGCGGCCTCGGCGCGCCGCTCGCCACCCTGCCGCGCATGCAACAGGCGATCGGCGCGATCGAGGAAGGGCTTGCCGTCAACCGGCGCCTGCTCTGGTCGGCAGCCCGCGATCTCGACGAAGGCGACGCGCCCTCCCCGGAAGAAGCCAACCTGCTGAAGGTCGCGATCACCGAGCGGGCGATCGACCTCGTCGGCGCCTGCCTGAAGCTTTCCGGCAATCACGGCCTCGCCCGCGCCAACCCGCTGGAACGGCATTACCGCAACGTGCTCTGCGGCCGCATCCACAGCCCGCAGGAAGACACCGTCCACCTCGCCGCCGGCCGCGCTGCGCTGGCATCAGCCACCTGATCCCAAGACTTCGGAGAAACCCCATGCCCGTCGAATTCATCGGCTTTGTCGGCCAGAGAAACTATTCCGAGACGGTTCCCGGCGAAGGCCCCGTCGTCGATGTCGCCTTCATCGAGGCGATGGCCAAGGCGCAGGAATTCGGCGGCTTCGACCGCGTCCTGGTCGCCTTCGGCTCGTCGACGCCGGAAAGCATCCTGATCGCCCAGCACGCAGCTTCCGTGACGCGGAACCTGCAGCTGATGATCGCGCACCGGCCGGGCTTCAACGCACCGACCATCGTTGCCCGCCAGCTGGCGACCCTCGATCACCTGACGCAGGGCCGTGTCGCCGTCCACATCATCACCGGCGCGGAGGATGCCGAACTGGCGCGCGACGGCGACCACCTGACCAAGGACGAGCGCTATGCCCGCGCCGGTGAATTCCTCGACATCGTCCGCTCGGAATGGACCAGCGACAAGCCGTTCGACTATGCCGGCAAGTATTACCGCGTCGATGGCGCCTTCTCGGATGTGAAGCCCTGTCGCCCGACCGGCATCCCGGTCTATTTCGGTGGCGCCTCCGCCGCGGCCCTCGAAGTCGCCGGACGCCACGCCGATGTCTATGCGCTCTGGGGCGAGACGCATGAGCAGGTCCGCGACCTGATCGCCCGGGTCCGCGCTGCCGCCAGGCCGCATGGCCGCGATCCGCGCTTCAGCCTGTCGCTGCGCCCGATCATCGCCGACACCGAGGAAGCCGCCTGGGCCAAGGCCGACGCGATCCTGGAGCGGGCGCGCTCGGTTCTCGACCAGACCGGCTACCGCTTCGACAAGCAGCCGGCGAACGAAGGCGCCAAGCGCCTGCTCGACGCCGCCGCCAAGGGCGACCGCCACGACAAGCGCCTCTGGACGGCGCTGGCCGGCCTTGTTGGCGCCAAGGGCAACACGACCTCGCTGGTCGGCACGCCCGATCAGGTCGCCGATGCCATGCTCGACTATTACGACCTCGGCATCAGCACCTTCCTGATCCGCGGCTTCGATCCGATCACCGATGCCGTCGCCTATGGCCGCGATCTGCTGCCGCGCGTCCGCGCTCTCGTCGCCGCCCGCGACGGCGCGCAGATCGCCGCCGAATAACGCCGGAACAGGCCGGGCCGAATCCGGCCCGGCGCCCAACAGAGGACAGAGGAACGATGAAGTTCTTCGACTGCAACCGCTCGTCGGCCGCCTACCGCGTCCGCATCGCGCTGGCGCTGAAGGGACTGGCGCCGGAGCGGATCCCGATCGATATCCATGGCGAGGCGGCCGAGCACCTGAAGCCGGGCTACGTTGCGGTCAACCCGCAGAAGCTGGTGCCGGCGCTCGTCGATGACGACGACCGCGTCATCACCCAGTCGCTCGCCATCATCGAATATCTGGACGAGATCGCGCCGCAGCCGTCGCTGCTGCCCGGCTCGGCCGCCGACCGGGCGCTGGCGCGCTCGATCGCGCTCGCGATCGCCTGCGACATCCACCCCTTCGGTACGCCCCGCGTCGCCCGCTTCCTCGCCAATGACCTCCAGCTCGACAGCGCCCGCACCGCCGGCTGGGCGCCGCACTGGATCCGCTCGGGGCTGGAAGCGGTCGAGGACCTGATCGCCCGACGGGGCAATGGTCCGTTCGCCGCCGGTGCAACGCCGACCCTCGCCGACATCGTGTTGCTGCCGCAGGTCCTGGTCGCCGAGCGCAACCAGATCGATCTCAGCGACCTGACGGCGCTGACGGCGGTCGTCGCGAAACTCCGCACCTTGCCGGAATTCGTCGAGACAGCGCCGGGCTTCCAGCCCGTGCCGGCCTGAGCGACATGGCGACGGCGCACACCCTGTTCCACTGGGGGCTCTACGAGGCGCGGCCGCATGAAAGCGGCGAACCGGGCCTCGGGCGCTGGCGTGGCGACGAAGATCCCTCGCCGATCGGCCTTGCCGACCGGTTGTCGGATTTCGACGTCGCGCGCATCGCCCGTCCGTCGGTCCGACGCAGCGTGCTCGAACAGGGCCCCGGCGCGCGACGGGATCTGCGCGGCCGTGAGGCCTTCGTCGAAGTGGACTGGGAGATCGCGATCAAACTGGTGGCCTCGGAGCTCACCCGCGTCATCGCCGAGCATGGCAACGCCTCGATCTTCGGCGGCTCCTATGGCTGGGCCAGCGCCGGCCGCTTCCACCATGCGCTGAGCCAGTTGCACCGGTTCCTGAACGTCATCGGCGGCTATATCCGCCAGACCGATTCCTACAGCCTCGGGGCGGGCCGGGTGCTGATGCCGCATCTGCTCGGCACCATGGACGAGATCATGGGCGGCATGACGTCTTGGGACGTCATGGAGCGGCATACCGAGCTGTTCGTCACTTTCGGCGGCGTGCCGGCCAAGAACGCGCAGGTGTCGCCGGGCGGCGCGGGATCGCACCGCGTCGCCGGGGCGCTCCGCCGGATGAAGGCGAACGGCGCCCGCTTCGTCAATTTCAGCCCCGTGCAGTCCAATCTCGACGTCGGCGGCGAGGTCGAGTGGATCCCGATCCGACCTAATACCGATACTGCGCTGATGCTCGGGCTCGCCTTCGTGCTGCAGACGGAAGGCTTCACCGACCGCGCCCAGATCGACCGCTACGCCAGCGGCTTCGGCGAATTCCTGCCCTATCTGCTGGGCGAGACGGATGGCATGCCGAAGACGCCGGAATGGGCCGCCGCCATCACCGGCGTGCCGGAGGAAACGATCCGCCGGGTCGCCCGCGACATGGCCTCAAGCCGCACGATGCTGAACATCGCCTGGGCCCTGCAGCGCGCCTCGCATGGCGAACAGCCCTTCTGGATGCTGATGACGCTCGGCTGCATGCTGGGGCAGTTCGGCCTACCGGGCGGCGGCTTCGGCCTCGGCTACGGCGCCATGAACGGCATCGGTTCGCCGCATGTGAAGCTGAAGGGGCCCACCTTCCCGCAGGGACGCAACCCGATCGACGCCTTCATTCCCTGCGCCCGCGTCACCGACATGCTGCTCTCGCCGGGCGAACGCTTCGCCTATAATGGCGGCGTCCACACCTATCCGGACGCGCGGCTCATCTATTGGGCGGGCGGCAACCCGTTCCATCATCATCAGGACCTGAACCGCCTCGTCGCCGCCTGGCAAAGGCCCGAGACCATCATCGTGCATGAGCCCTACTGGACGCCGACCGCCAAGCATGCCGACATCGTCCTGCCGGTGACGACTTCGGTCGAGCGCGAGGATATCGGCTTCTCGACGCGCGAGGGCACGATCGTGGCGATGCGCAAGCTGAAGCCGGCCTATGGCGAGGCGCGCTCCGACTTCGACATCCTCGCCGCCATCGCGGCCCGGATGGGCCTGGAAGCCGCCTTCACCGAGGGGCTCGACGAGGACGGGTGGCTGCGCCGGCTCTATAGCGAATTCCGCCGCGACTCGTCGGCCTTGCTGCCCGACCTCCCCGATTTCGATGCCTTCCTCGAGGCCGGCGTGGTGCCGCTGCCCCTTCATGACGAGGGCGTCGTCTATCTGCAGGACTATCGCCGCGATCCCGAGGCCCATCCGCTGCCGACGCCGTCCGGCAAGATGGAGATCCATTCCGAGCGCATCGCCGCCTTCGGGCTGGCCGATTGCCAGGGCCATCCACGCTGGTACGAGCCGGCCGAGTGGCTGGGTTCGGCCCGCGCGAACGCCTATCCGCTGCACATGATCTCGGACCAGCCGGAGCGGCGGCTGCACAGCCAGCTCGATACCGCGCCCTGGAGCAAGGCCGGCAAGGTCGATGGCCGCGAACCGATCCAGATCCGGACCGAGGATGCCCTGGCACGCGGCATAGCGTCGGGTGACATCGTCCGCGTCTTCAACGATCGCGGCGCCTGCCTCGCCAGCGCCGTCGTTACCGATGCGATCGCGCCCCATGTCGTCAAGCTCTCGACCGGCGCCTGGTTCGACCAGCCGGGTTCGATCGAGCAGGCGGGAAACCCCAACGTGCTGACCCTCGACATCGGCGCCTCGGGCCTTTCGCAGGGCTGCATCGCCCAGACCTGCCTCGTCGAGATCGAGAAATATGCCGGTGCGCCCACCCGGGTCACCGCCCACGACCTGCCGCACCTCGTCGCCGCCGCGACGGTGCGTCCCATAATTCACGGAGACCCCAAAGAAATGACAGAGCTCGCATTCACGCCGTCGCCGGGACGGACATCATGAGCGAACCGACCGAGATTTCCGTCGGCACGTTCTGGCAGGTGCTGGGCGAGCGCGCCGTCGGCATGACGCTCGTCACCGCCGCCGATACCGGCGGGCCCGTCGGCTTCATCGGCCTGTCGGCCGCCCATGTCTCGGCCTCGCCGCCGACGCTGCTGGTGTCGCTCGATCACAAGACGGCGGCCCGCGCCGCCATCCTCGAGCGGCGGCACTTCGCCATCAACTATCTCGGCCGCGACCAGCAGGCGCTGGCGGACCTCTTCGCCGACCGCCATTCCGACCGCGCCGCGCGCTTCGCCTCGCCGGACTGGACGAGCCTCAAGACCGGCGCACCCGTGCTCTCCAGCGCGCTCGGCGCTTTCGACTGCGAGGTTGTCGACGTCATCGAGCGCGGCGAAACCAGCGTCGTGTTCGGCAAGGTCGTCGGCTGGCACCGGCGCGGCGATGGCGAACCGCTCGTCTATTTCCGTGGAAAGTACCTGCCGTGACCGACCTCCATGGGTTCAAGCTCGGCATGCGGCGACTGGCCTCCGGCGTCTCGCTGATCACCACGCGCGAGGACGGCACGCCCTACGGCCTGGTCGCGACCTCGGTCACCTCGCTGACCGGCGACCCGCCGACCCTGCTCGTCTGCGTCAATGCCGGCACCTCGAGCCACGACCCGCTGGCGCGCTCCGGTACGTTCTGCGTCAACCTGCTACCCGACAGCGCGAAGGACCTGGCGGACCGGTGCTCCGATCCGGCGCGCCGACACGAACGCTTCATCGAGGCGGACTGGACCACCCTGCAGACGGGCGCGCCGTCGCTGCGCGGGGCGATCGCCACCTTCGACTGCACGGTCGAGAAGGCCGTCCGCCATCACACCCACACGATCTTCATCGGCCGCATCGAGGCGATCGCGCTCGACGAGGCGCCGATTGCACCGCTCGTCTATCTCGACGGGCGCTATCATGGACTGCGAGAGCGGGCGGCCTGAGCCAGACCACCGCCGACGAGAACGAGGCAGACACAATGAGCCAGCACGACCATTCCCACGATCCTTCGCATGTTCATGACCATTCCCACGACCACGCTGCCGCCCCGCGCTGGAAACATGACGGCGTGCGGGTCATCAAGGGCAACCAGCTCGACGACAACACGGCCCAGACGCCGGGCATGTACCGGCAGGCGGCGATCAACCATGCCCGCGTCGGCGCGCAGAAGATCTGGGCCGGCACGGTGCAGATCGCCCCGAACGCCAAGACCGGCGTGCACCATCACGGCGAACTGGAAAGCGTGATCTTCGTGGTCAAGGGCCGCGCCCGGCTGCGCTGGGGCGACCGTCTGGAGTTCGTCGCGGAGGCCGAGGCCGGTGATTTCATCTTTGTGCCGCCCTTCGTGCCGCATCAGGAGATCAACGCCGATCCGAGCCAGACTCTCGAATGCGTTCTGGTCCGCTCCGACAACGAGGCGGTCGTCGTCAACATCGATACCGTCGATCCGGTCGAGAAGCCGGAGGAAGTCTACTGGGTCGATCCGATCCACAAGCACCCGTAGCGGATCGGCTCCCACGGACCTCGAAGGCGGCTATTTCTTGCCGCCTTCGGCCGCGACAAGATCGAGCAGGCCGGGCAGCCGCGCCTCGATGTCGTCGGCGCGCAGGCAGGCGGCGCGACTGTTGCCGCGATTGACCTGACGGATCAGGCCTGCCTCGCGCAGCACGCGAAAATGATGGGTCAGCGTTGCCTTGCTCACCGGGAAGCCGAACGAGGCGCAGGTCCGCTCGGTGCCGCCGGGAGCACGGGCCAGTTCCGCCACCACCTGCCGCCGCAACGGATCGGCCAGGGCGGCGAGCACGCTGCCCAGCGCGATCTCGTCGCCATCCGGATGCCCTTCGCTATCGACCATGGATTCTCCTTAGGTACGGATTGCATCGTACCTTTGTCGCTGATAGGTAAGGCCACCTTCTTACCAATCGGAGTTCCCCATGTCCAACGCAGCCTTCGCCCTTCCCGAGCCCGATGCGGATGAGACCGGACCCTACGCCTTGGTCGGCACTGCCCGCGCCAAGCCGGGCCAGGCAGACGCGCTGGAAGCAGCCCTGCTGGCAATGGTCGCGCCGACGCGGCTCGAAGACGGCGCGCTCGAATATCACGTCCATCGCGACCGGGCCGACTCGGACCTGTTCTTGTTCTTCGAGGCCTGGGCGAGCCTCGACCACCTGAAGGCACATCTCGAACAGCCCTACATCCTCGACTATCTGTCGAAGCGCACCGCCTATCTCGACGGCGACATGAAGGTGAACTGGCTGAAAATGGCGAGCCCCTATCCGAAGAACTAGCCTGAACGCAAAGGCGAACCCCGATTCGGACGAATTCGAACCGGGGAATGCCGCCAGACCGCGAGGAGACTGACTTGAGCCGCCACGACGATTTATCAACACCGACCCGTGCGCCCCTGCTCGTCTCCGGCTCCTGGTTGGCAGACTGTCTGGGATCCCCCGATCTCCGAATCCTCGATTCGACCACCCGGCTCGTTGCGGATGCAGAGAGGGGTCTCGACCGGCCAGAAGGTGACATCGAGGGTTTCGAAGCCTCCCACATTCCCGGCGCCCAGTTCCTCGATCTACAGCGCGATCTGTCCGCCGCGAATGCCTCGCTTCTGTTCATGGCGCCGGATGAAGCGGCGTTCGCAACCGCAATTGCCCGGCTCGGGATCGGCCGCGATTCCCATGTCGTCGTCTACAGCCGGGGAAATCCCTGGTGGGCGACGCGGGTCTGGTGGGTCTTCCGCTTGTTCGGCCTCGACAATGTCTCGATCCTCGATGGCGGCTGGAAGAACTGGATCGATGAAGGCCGCCCGGTCGAAACAGGCCCTTCCCGCCAACTGTCCGCCGGCTCGGCGCCTCGCCTGCAACCGCGCCGTATGATCGCGACGTGCGAAACCGTGCTGGCCGCCATCGGCGAGCCGCAAAGGCCGATCGTGAACGCGCTGCCGCCTGCAAACTTCTCCGGCGCATCGGCGCCCTCAAAAGGGCGCGCCGGGCGGATCGCCGGCAGCGTCAACCTGCCGGCCGGCGAATTGCTTGATCCGCAGTCGGGCTGCTTCCTGCCTGTCGCGGTCCTCGCCAAACGCCTGAACGTGGCCGGCCTCAGCGGCAAGGAGGGCGGCATCGCCTATTGCGGCGGTGGCATCGCGGCATCGGCGGTCGCCTTCTCCGCCGTGCTTGCCGGTCTTCCGGAGCCGCTGCTTTATGATGCCTCGCTGCAGGAATGGGCGGCGGACGACTCCCTGCCGATGGAAACGGGACCGGCGGCGAATTCTGTGGGAAGCTGACGCAGCGGTACGAAATCATATTCCCTCGTCCTCGCCCTTGGCAGAATTTGATGCACCTTCCGCTTGCCATTTCAGGGCGTTACGGCGTTACGATCGCGCGTCAAACTCCCTAGACTGATCTGGATTTCTTCCGAGGGAGCCCGCGCTGTCGAGGCTTCCGACGATCCCATCGCGCCGTCCGGACACGCTTCGGCGGCCTGCCCGAGATCCAGAACCATGACCTCCCAGACCTGGCCCGCCCCCGCCATCGCGTCGAACCTCGCCGCCGTCCGCCAGGCGTCGCCGCTGGTCTTCGGCCTCACCAACTATATCGCCGCGCCCCTGAGCGCCAACGTGCTGCTCGCGGTCGGCGCGTCGCCAGCGATTGGCGGCATTCCCTCGGCCGCCGAGCATTTCGCCGGCATCGCGCAGGGGGTCTGGATCAATCTCGCCTCGCTCGTCTCCGACGATCCGCCGATCCTGCTCGCCGTGGCGAAGGCTGCCGCAGCCCGGGGAACGCCCTGGGTACTGGATCCGGTCACGGTCGGCGCCGGCGCGACGCAGAATGACCGCCTCGCCGCCGAACTGGTGCAGCTTCGTCCTGGCGTGGTGCGCGGCAATGCCAGCGAGGTGATCGCGCTCGCCGGCGGCGCGGGCGGCACCAAGGGCGTCGATTCGACCGCCGGCCCGGAAGAAGCCATCCCCTTCGCGAAGAGCCTGGCGAAGAAGACCGGCGGTATCGTCGCCGTCAGCGGGCCGACCGATTACATCACCGATGGTGACGCAGTCGTCTCCGTGCCGGGCGGACATATCAACCTCACCCGCGTCACCGGCACCGGCTGCAGCCTCGGCGCGCTGGTGGCGGCGTTTGCCGGCGTCGTGCCGGACCGGTTGCAGGCAGCGGTGTCGGCGCATGCGGTCCTCGCCGTTGCTGCCGAACGAGCGGCGGCGATCGCGCCGGGAACCGGCTCGTTCTCGATCGCCCTGCTCGACCAGCTATCGCTGCTCGACCTCGCGGCGTGAACCGGTTGCCGATCGCATGACCATCGAGACCGAGACCTTGCAGCCGACCCGGATCGCCAACCGTCCGCAGCGGCGGGCCAAGCGCGATCTCTCGCGAAACGTCCTGCTGCCCTGGCTCAGCCCGATCGCGATCCTGCTGGTCTGGTGGTTCGTCTCCGCCGCCGGCATCGTCGGCCCAAAGGTGCTGCCCTCGCCGGTGCTGGTCGTGGCCGCCGCCTGGGAATTGACGCTGAACGGCCGGTTGCCGCAGGCGCTCGTCGCCAGCCTCGGCCGCGTGCTGGCCGGAACCATCATCGGCGTCGCGCTCGGCCTCGCGGCCGGGTTGCTGGCGGGCTATTACCGCGCCGGGCAGATCGTCGTCGACAAGCCGCTGCAAATGCTGCGCGCCGTGCCATTCAACGCGCTGGTGCCGCTGTTCATCGTCGCTTTCGGCATCGGCGAATGGATGAAGGTGTCGCTGATCGCCGTCGGCGTGCTCGTGCCGATCTACCTGAACACCTTCGCCGGCGTCCGCAATGTCGACAGCAAGCTGGTCGAGGTCGGCCTGGTCTATCGCGCGCCGCGATACCTGATCGCCTACAAGATCCTGTTCCTCGGCGCCCTGCCCTCGATCCTGACCGGCCTGCGCTTCTCGCTCGCCATCGCCTGGATCGCGCTCGTCACCAGCGAGACCGTCAACGCCAATGCCGGCATCGGCTACATCCTGGCGCAGGCGCAACGCTTCGTCCGCACCGACCAGGTCTTCCTCTGCATCGTCATCTACGCGTTTCTCGGCATCCTCACGGATTATCTCGTGCGGTTGCTGGAAGGCCGGCTGCTCGCCTGGCGCAACACTTATGACGGACGCTGACCACGAGCCGTCGTCGCCCCATTCCTCCACCTGATTATTTCAAGGACGACATGATGTTCCCAATGCATTCCAGCCTCCGCCGCACGACCGTTGCGGCCTCTCTCGGCCTCCTTTTCTCCGGCGGCGTAGCGCTTGCCGAGGACGTGGTGACGTTTCGCGCGGCCTATCTGCCGACGGCCAACTACCTGACCACCGTTCGCACCACCGGCATCCTGGAGAAGGAACTCGCCAAGGTCGGCGCGAAGGTCGAGTTCATCGGCCCGCTCGATCCGTTCTCGGCCTACAACACCGTGACCTCCGGCAGCGCCGACGCCTCGTCGACAGGAACCGGCTATTTCGTCAACCTCTCGGCCCAGAAGAGCGACTGGGTCGCGTTCGCGCTGGAGAAATACTCCGGCAACAGCCAGGGCATCGTCGCGGCGCCGGGCTCGGGCGTGACCTCGCTCAAGGATCTTTACGGCAAGAAGGTCGGCATCGACGGCGAGGGCGCGACCGGCGACTACATCCTCAACCTCGCCTTCAAGGAAGCCGGGCTTGACGTCTCGCAGGTCGAGAAGGTGACGCTGGATACGACCAGCTTTGCCTCGGCCTTTGCCAGCGGCCAGGTCGCAGCGATCGCGAGCTACGACCAGAATCTCGCCAACGCCATATCGACGGAAGGCGCCAAGGTGCTGGTGACCGCCGATCAGCTGCCGACCGCCAACTGGTCGATCCACATCGTCAGCCGCGAGTTCGCCGAGAAGCATCGCGAGGCGCTGAAGGCGGTCTATGACGGCCTGGTCCAGGAAGCGGCGCGCGCGCAAGCCAATCCGGCCCTGATCCCGGACGCCTATCGCGAATTCGGCGCCTCGGAAGGTCTCGCCAAGGTGGTTGCCGGCTTCGACACGCCCAGGATCCTGCCGCTCGACGCCACGGCCGTCGCCGATCTGAACCGCCTTGGCACGCAATATGTCGAGTTCGGCTTCATCGAGAAGGCGCCCGACATCGCCGACTACGTCGTCGACCTGTCGAAGTAGCCCGGATTGACGAGAGTCGCATACGTGCCCGAAATCAGGCTTGAGCGCATCTCGAAGCGCTTCGACGATGTCCCCGTTCTCGATGGCATCGACCTTGTCATCCCGGCGGGCGAGTTCATCGCCATCGTCGGCCGCTCCGGCTCGGGCAAATCCACCCTGCTGCGCATCATCGCCGGACTGGAGCAGGCCACCTCAGGCCGTCTCCAGTCCACCGACCGGCTCGCCGTCGCCTTCCAGGAGGCGCGGCTGATGCCCTGGCTGAAGGTGGCGGAGAATGTCGGCTTCGGACTGCCGGCAAAGGACCAGTCGCGCATCGTCGCGGATGCGCTCGGCGAGGTCGGCCTTGCCGGTAAGGCCGCGTCGTGGCCACTGACGCTTTCCGGCGGCCAGGCCCAGCGCGTCTCGCTGGCCCGGGCGCTGGTGAGGCAGCCCGAAGTACTGCTGCTCGACGAACCGTTCGGCGCGCTGGACGCGCTGACCAAGCTCGAAATGCAAAACCTCGTCGGGACGCTCTGGCGCGCGCATGGTTGGACCGTCGTCATGGTCACGCATGACGTCGCCGAAGCGGTCCGGCTTGCCGACCGCGTCATCGTACTCGACGGCGGCCAGATCTCGGAAAGCGTCGCGATCCCCGGCCGGGGACCGCGCAGCCCGGAGGACGGCCACCTCGCCGCGCTCGAAGCGCAATTGCTGCGCCATCTCGGCGTGCCGCTGCCGGCCGGCAATGCCGCGCCCGAAACGGCGCATTCCTGACCCCCCGCTTTTTTCCGGAATCATCATGCCCCGCACCCGCCCCGGACAGATCCATCTCGCCGCCTTCATGAATGCCGGGCCCGGCGGCGTCGGCGCATGGCGCCATCCCGACGCGGAATCCGGCTGGTTCTCGCCGGCCTTCTACCAGAAGGTCGGCCGCATCCTGGAGGCGGCGCGGTTCGATTTCGTCTTCTTCGCCGACAGCCTCGGCATCCCCCGCAGTTTCGGCAACAGCATCGAGAACCACGTGCATTACGGCGTTGGCACCCCTCGGCTGGATCCGATCCCGGTGATCGCGCAGATTGCCGCCGTCACCGAGCATCTCGGCGTCGGCGCCACGCTTTCGACCGGCTACCAGCAGCCGTTCAACGCCGCGCGCACCTTCTCCTCGCTCGATCACCTGACATCCGGTCGCGCCGGCTGGAACGTCGTCACCTCGTTCCAGGACGCGGAAGCGCTCAATTTCGGCAATGAGAAGCTGCCCGGGCGCTCCGAGCGCTACCAGCGCGCCGACGAGTTCCTCGAAGTCACCGCCAAGCTCTGGGACAGCTGGCAGGACGGCGCGCTGAAGCTCGACAAGGCGAGCGGCGATTTCGCCGACCCAGCCGCCGTCGCCTCGATCAACCATCAGGGTGCGCATTTCCAGGTCCAGGGGCCGCTCAGCCTGCCGCGCTCGCCGCAGGGCTATCCGGTCATCATCCAGGCCGGCTCTTCACCGGATGGCCGCGACTTCGCCGCACGCTGGGCCGACGTGATCTTCTGCAGCCATGCCTCAATCGAGTCCGCCATCGCCTTCTATGCGGAGGTGAAGGCACTGGCGGCTCGGCATGGCCGCGATCCCGACCATCTCAAGATCCTGCCGGCGGTGACGCCGATTGTCGGCCGGAGCGAGGAAGACGCCGAGGCGCGGAAGCTGGAATTTGAAGAACTCGTGCCGGCGGAGGCCGGCCTCGCCCGCCTCTCCTATCACATTGATGTCGACCTCTCGCAGTTCGACCTCGACAAGCCGCTGCCCCCGCTCGAGGTCAAGGGTGTCTATGGCCATTACCACGAGGTGCTGGAGGTCGCGGCGCGCGAAAACTTCACCGTCCGCCAGCTCGGCAAATGGTATGGCGCGCGCACCGAGGGCGATCTCGTCGGCACGCCGGCCGTGATCGTCGACCGGATGGAGGAGTGGTTCGACCGCCGCGCGGCGGACGGCTTCATGATTTCCCCGACCCACGTCCCCGCCGCGTTTGAACAGTTTGCCGAGCATGTGGTGCCGGAACTGCAGCGGCGCGGCCTGTTCCGGACGGAGTACGAGGGCGCGACGCTGCGCGAAAATCTCGGCGTGCCCAGGCCGGCATCGGGCGAGTGGAAATCACGGCTTCGCTAGGCATCGCCGACCTTGTCGCGATCGGCGCGGGCGTCAGACTATAGCGCGGCGCGTATCGGGCGGAGATTGATCAAGCAGGCTCCGGAGGCTCCGCAGCGCCGTTTCCAACGCGCCGCGATCCGGCGCGGCGCCTAGCGAGATCCGGACAGCTTCGAGTGACGGCTTGGCGATCGCAAAACTGGCACTCGCCAGGATCAGCACGCCCCGGAGCTCCGCCTGGCGAACGAAATCGAACGCTCGCCAGGGATCGGGCAACGTCAACCAGAGATGGGGAGCGGAAGGATTGGCTGCCAATCTCATTCCGGAGAGAATCGACGCGGCGAGTTCTTGCCGCCCGGTGTTCTCCGCGCCAATGGCGGCTGACATTTCCTGCAGGAAGCCGGAACGGATCCACCGTGTGGCGATGCCGGCCAGCAATGGCGACGCCATCATCGTCATGGCTTGCAGCGTCGCCGCCAATTCCTGCGCCTGTTTGGGAGATGGCGCGGCGACATAGCCAAAACGCAGGGCCGGCGTCAGGCATTTCGATAGGGTCGCGATATGCCAGGTGATGTCCGGACCAAGGGAAGCGATCGCCGGCGGCGGCGCATCGAGCAATGCGCCGTAAGGATCATCCTCGATAATCGAAACCGCGTGCTTGCGGGCGATCCGGACAATCTCCTGCCGCCGTAGCTCAGAAAGGCTCGCCGTCGTCGGGTTGTCCGCGGTCGGGGTTATGTACAACGCGTCGAGCGACTGGAGCCGGCAGGCGTCCTCGAACGCGGCCGGCAGGATGCCCTCGCCATCCATCGCCAGCGGAACGAGCACGAGCTCCTGCTGGGCGGCGACCGTGTGAATTCCCGGATAGCAGAACTCCCCGACGGCCACATGTCTGGATGCGCGACACAGCAGATGGCAAATGGCGAACAGGGCGCTCTGAGCTCCTGAGGCCAGGATCACGCGGTCCGGCGCGCAGCCGTCGACGCGCTGACCGAGCCATGTCGCCCCTGCCGAGCGATTGGTCCAACTGCCGCCCGTTTCCTGATAATCGAGCAGGGATTCGTCGCTGCCGGACAAGGCCTGGCCGATATCCCGCGCCAGAATGCGCTGGAAATCCTGCGGCTTTGGCGGGCTGTTCTTGCTGAGATCGATCGCCCCTGCCGCGACATCCGCGAGAGTGCTGGCGGGACGGGGCTCGCCCGCGACGAAAGATCCCCTCCCCGTCGTGGCGTCGATGATCCCCTCTTCGCGCGCGCGACTATAGGCTTTGGTGACGGTGGTAAGATCCACCCCCAGCGCGGCGGCGACCGCGCGCTGCGGCGGCAGACGATCGCCGGGCCGCAGCCGGCCGCTGGCGATATCGGCCACAAGGGCGTCGAAGATGCCCTGATGCTTGGACGGCGAGGCTTCTTCCAGCCTCGGGCTCCATCGGGGACTGCCAGGACCGATCGACGGGGAACGTCCCATGTGCATCTCCGCGACACGCGTTTGTATGGCGTTGCAGATATCCCGCGCTCGCGCCTGTCACAAGCTACAGGCCTACCGATCCGAATGGGAAGTAATTCCATTCCGCCCTTCAACGGAATTGTGGGGTGAAAAATCGCCACTTCTCCATACATTTGAAACATACATTCTTCCGAAACCTTGCACTGTTTGTATGGTTATGTGACGCAAACAATGGCGGTGTGGAGCATACCAGCATGATAAGATCGGCTCTCGTCGGCGCAGCGCTTCTGCTCGCCTCACTCTCCGGCGCATCCGCCGGCCTTCTCGACGACGTCAAGGCAGGCAAGACGGTCCGCGTCGGCTTCGCCGAGCAGGAACCCTTCATCGTCACCGGGCCAAACGGCAAGCTGACCGGCTATGAGGTGGACCTGCTGAACGCCGTCCTCGCCAAGATCGGCAAGGTCGAACTCGAGGCAGTACCCACGCAGTTCGGCGCGCTGATCCCCGGCCTGCAGGCCCGCCGCTTCGACATCATCGCCTCCGACCTCTACATCCGCCCCGACCGCTGCAAGCTGGTCGCCTTCGCCGAGCCGACGCATTTCGTCAATGACGGGATCATCGTGGCCGCGGGCAACCCGAAGGGCATCCACAGCTACTCCGACATCGCCAAGGATCCGGCGATCAAGCTCGGCTACCTGACCGGCGGCGGCCCGATCGCCGACCACGCCCTGGCCGCCGGCGTCTCCAAGGACCAGCTCGTCACCCTGCCCGACGTCGCCTCGCTGCTTGCGGCGGTGAAGACCAAGCGCATCGATGCGTTCCTCAACACCGGCGTCACCGTCCAGTCGACGATCAAGACCGCCAATGATCCCGCCGTCGAGCGCGCGATCCCGTTCGAGCAGGCGATCATCGACGGCAAGCCGGCGATCGGCATCGGCAGCTACGCCTTCCGCCTCGAAGACCAGCCCTTCGTCGACGAATTCAACAAACATCTCGCCGTGATCCTGACCTCGGGCGAGGCCGCCAAGATCGGCGAACCCTATGGCTTCACCGCGGCCGACATTCCCGACGGCACGGTCAAGCTCGCTGAGCTCTGCAAGTAGCCTTCCCTGACCGGGACGCGCGTCCGAGGATGCGCGTCCCGTTTTCGAGTTCGGTTTGATGGCCCTGATCTGGGAATACCGCTTCGATTTTCTGGCCGGCGTCTGGTGGACCGTCAAATTGTCGGTCCTTTCGGCGTTGCTCGCTTTGGTTCTGGCGATCGTCGCCGGCGTGGCGCGATCGTCGAAGCTGCGCGTGCTTCGCATCGCCTCCGGCGTCTATGTCGAGTTCTTCCGCGGCACCTCGGCGCTCGTCCAGCTGTTCTGGCTGTTCTACGTCCTGCCCTATCTCGGCATCGACCTGACGCCGCTGCAATGCGCGACGCTCGGCCTCGGGCTCTGCTTCGGCGCCTATGGCGCGGAAGTGGTGCGAAGCTGCATCCAGGCCGTGCCTCAGGGCCAGTTGGACGCCGCCGCCGCGCTCAACTTCAGCTATTTCCAGACGCTGCGCATCGTCATCCTGCCGGAAGCGCTGATCATGATGATGCCGCTGTTCAGCAACCTGCTGATCGAGCTGATCAAGGCGACCTCGCTGGTCTCGCTGATCACCATTCCGGATCTGACCTTCCAGGCGAAATCGATCATCACCAAGACCTACAGCTCCGGCAACGTGCTGCTGGTGACGCTGGCGATCTATCTCGTCATTTCGCTGATCGCGGCCAGCTTCATGCGCCGGATGGAAAAGGTGCTGTCGCGCGGCCGCCAGACGGGTCAGCCGGCATGACGGAGATCTTCTCCTGGCCGTTCGCGGCCGAGATCCTGCCGGCGCTGCTGCGCGGCGCGGTCGTCACCTTCATCGCGACGATCGGCGGCTTTTTCGCCTCGCTTATCATCGGCGCCGTGCTGCTGGCCCTCGGCCGCTCGAAGCAAACCGCCATTGCCTGGCTCGGGCGCGGGCTGGTCGAACTGCTGCGGTCGACGCCGCTGCTGATCCAGGTCTACGTCCTGTTCTTCGTGCTGCCGGATGCCGGCATCGTGCTGGAGCCGGTCACCACCGGCATCCTGGCGCTTGGCCTCTATCACGGCGCCTATGTCGCGGAAGCCTATCGCGCCGGGCTCGACAGCATCCCGCGCGGCCAGTGGGACGCGATCGAAAGCCTGCGCTTCTCGCGGTTCGCCGCCTATCGCTACCTCATCCTGCCGCAGGCGATCGCGCCGCTGGTTCCCTCGCTCGGCAACACCTTCATCACCATGCTCAAGGATACCCCGATCCTGGCCGCGATCACCGTCCCGGAACTGATGTTCGCCGCCAACGACGCCGGCTCGCAAAGCTTCCGCTATGTCGAGCCGATGACCATGGCGGCAATCGCCTATCTCGTCATGAGCCTGATCGCGGCGTTTGCCGTGTTCCTGCTGCGCCAGCGCCTCGGGACCCGCTACGCATGAGCGACATGATCACCTTCGACAAAGTGGACAAGCGCTTCGGCCAGACCGTCGTGCTGGACCAGTTCGATTTTCGCGTCGCGCGCGGCGAGAAGGTCGCGATCATCGGCCCGAGCGGCTCCGGCAAGTCGACGCTGCTGCGCATCATCATGGCGCTGCAGGATATCGATCAGGGCAAGGTCAGCCTCGACGGCCGGCCTCTCTGGGACGCGGCGGGCGGCAAGCACCGCATCAAGCCGACGCGAAAGCACCTGCGCGACATGCGCTCGCTGGTCGGCATGGTGTTCCAGAACTTCAACCTGTTTCCCAACCTGACCGCGCTCGGCAATGTCGCCGCCGCGCCGCGCCATGTGCTGGGTCTGTCGCAGGCCGAGGCCGAAGCGCGCGCCGCCGCGCTGCTGGCGCAGGTCGGGCTTTCCGACAAGCTGCAGAACTATCCGGCGACGCTTTCCGGCGGCCAGCAGCAGCGGGTCGCCATCGCCCGCGCCATGGCCCTGGAGCCGGAAATCATGCTGTTCGACGAAGCCACCTCGGCGCTCGATCCCGAGCGCGTCGGCGAGGTTCTGGAAGTGATGCGCGCGCTGGCGCATGAGCGCGACCTGACGATCGTCGTCGTCACGCACCAGATCGGCGTCGCCCGTGCGATTGCCGACCGGATCTGCTTCATGGAAGGTGGCCGGATCCTGGAAGACGGGACACCGCAGCAAATCCTCAACGAGCCGCGAAACGAGCGCACCCGCGCGTTCCTGCGCGCCGTCCATCTGAGCTGAGAGCGAGATCATGACGCAGACCCTGGCCGGCGACTTTCGCCACAACGTCGCGCAGCAACTGGCGCGGATCGACGCGCACCCCGAGGACGCCAGGCTGGCCATTCTCCGCCGGCGCGATGAAGCCGCGCTGCGGGAGGCGGCGGCCTGGGATACGCTGGCGGCATCCCCGTCCGCCCGGCCGGCGCTTTATGGACTGACCGTCGCAGCAAAAGCCTGCTTCGACGTCGCCGGCTGGCCGACGACCGCCGGGGCGAAGCTTCTCCGGGACGCCCCGCCGGCGAAGGAAGACGCCGCGCTGGTGGCCAGGCTGCGGGCGAACGGCGCGGTCGTCACCAGCCAGACCAACATGACCGAGTTCGCCTTCGGCGCGCTCGGGCTCAATCCACATTTCGGCACGCCGCGCACACCGCTCGATCCGTCGCGCGAGCGGATCGCCGGCGGCTCGACATCCGGCGGCGCCGTCGCCGTGGCGCTCGGTTTTGCCGATCTGGCGCTGGGCAGCGACACCAGCGGCTCCGTCCGTATCCCCGCCGCCTTTTGCGGCCTTGCCGCCTTCAAGCCCAGCAAGGGTCGCTACCCGGATGAGGGCCTGCTCCACCTGTCCACAAGCTTTGACGTCCCCGGATTCCTGGCGCGGGATATCCAGACCTGCACCCGCGCCGATCAGGCGATCACCGGCGAGACGGCGATCCAGCCCGCCGACCTGCGCGGCCACCGCTTCCTGCTGCCGCCAAAATTCGCGCTCGACGCCGCCGACGAGGCGGTCACTGCCCGCTTCCTGGAGGCTGTCGAAACCCTCCGGCAAGCCGGCGCGGTAATCGTTGAGCGCGACTGGCCGGAATTGGAGAGCTATGGCCGGATCGCCGTCGAGGGCGGCCTCATCGTCGCCGAGGCTTTCGCCTGGCACCAGCCTCATCTCGAGAGCCGCGCGGCGGACTACGATCCGCGTGTCGGCCCGCGCATCCAGCTTGGCAAGGATGTGTCCGCCGTCGCCTATCTCCGCGCCCGGCAGGAGTTGGCGCGGTTGGCGAAGGCCTATCACCGCGACCTCGAAGGCTTCGATGGGCTGCTGACGCCGACCGTGCCGATCCTGCCGCCGCGCGTCGACGACGTCTCGGACGACGAACATTATTACCCCGCAAACCGCCTGACCTTCCGGCTGACCGAGGTGGCCAATCGCATCGATGCGCCGAGCGTCAGCCTTCCCATCGCGCAGGGCCAACCGATCGGGCTGATGCTGACAGGGCGGAATGGGCATGACAGCGCCCTGCTCGCCCTCGCCGCCTCGGTCGAGGCCGTCCTCGCTTCTTCCCACCGCTGAAACCGAACCCCAGAAGGCAAGATCATGATCGTTCACGACGTCGAAGACCTGCGCAAGACCGACCGCCATGTCGTCACCGACAGTTGGCGCAGCACGCGGCTGATCGTGAAGGGCGACGGGCTCGGCTATTCCGTCCACCACACGGTCGTGCCCGAAGGCTCTGAAGTGCATTGCCACTACAAGGAGCACTACGAGACGAACTACTGCATCGCCGGCGCCGGCGAAGTCTTCGATGTCGCCACCGGCAAGACGCATCCGATCGCGGTCGGAACCGTCTATGCGCTCGACCAGCATGACGAGCACATCCTGCGGGCGCTCAAGGGCGATCTGCATCTCGTCTGCGTCTTCAACCCGCCCTTGGCCGGCACCGAGACCCACAACGCCCATGGCGGATACGATCCCGTCTAGCCACTGACAAATCATAGAACCGGCGCGGTGAAGAGCGCGGCGGTTCTCGTCGCACATCTAATACACGATTGAATCCATAGATTTTATCGTATTAAAGAGACGCCTATTGAAGTTCAGTCGGCGACAAGCGCCGGGGTCGATGAAGCGAGGGTTATGATGCGGGTGCAAGAGGCGAGAACGATCGAGTTGCAGCAACGGTTGGCGGAGGACGGCATCGACGTCGCCATCCTGCATGACGCGGACTCGATCTTCTATTTCTCGGGCTTCTGCGACTATCTCGGCATGGAGTATGACCGGGCAACGCTCCTGGTCATTCCTCGCCTGGGTGCCCCCGTCCTCATCACGCCGGCCATGGAAGCCGAGTTGGCGCGGCGGATGGGATCGGTCCCGGACGTTCGCGAATGGACCGACGGGATCGACGGCGAGTGGCCGCGCCATGTCGAGGCGATCTTCGCCGGCCAGACCTATCGCGTCATCGGCATCGAACCCTTCAAAACACACCCGCGTGTCGCCTCGGTCCTGCGCGCGCTGGCCCCAGACGCCGACTGGCGGGACGTCTCGCGCACGATCGGCACCCTGCGCGCCATCAAGTCGCCGGATGAGATCGCCACCATGCACCAGGCCGGCGAGGTTGCCGTGGCGATGGTCGAAGGTGGTCGCGCCGCGATTGCGGAAGGCGTGCCGGAATACGAGCTGGCGCTTGCTGTCATCGCCGCCGGCACGCGTCGCGCCGCCCGCTTCCTGGCCGACAATGGCGAGGACGCGCTCGTCTCGCCGACAATCTACAATCTGCAGATCCTGCAGTCCGGCTGGGAAACCTGCATGGTTCATCGCCGTTCGACGGTGAAGCCGCTCGCCAAGGGCGACCCGATCTATTTCTGCTTCTGCGGCATGGCGACGTTCAAGCAGTTCAAGCTCGGCTTCGATCGCGAATTCTTCCTTGGCTCGGCGACCGACGAGCAGCAGCGCACCTATGAGACGGTGGTGGCCGCCCAGCAGGCCGCGCTGGCGGAAATCCGGCCCGGCGCCATCGCCGAAGACGTCCATGCGGCGGCGGAGGAAGTCTATCGCTCCGCCGGCTTCGGCCTCGCCTATCGCACGGGCCGCGCCATCGGCTATTCCTACCTTGAAGAGCCGCAACTGAAGCGCGGCGACAAGACCCCGCTGCAAACCGGCATGACGTTCGCCGTCGATGGCGGCATCACCATCCCCAACACGTTCGGCGCGCGGGTCGGCGATTCCATCGTCGTCACCGACAAGGGCTTCGACTATTTGACCCGCTATCCGCGCGAATTCACGATCGTGTAGCGAAGCAGGATCGGGGGCGGACGGAAGCCGCGTCGCCCTCTCCCCCGATCTCATCAGGCTGGCAGGCTCAGCACGCCCTGCAACGAGATCGCCGCCCTTCCGCCAAGGACAACGCGCTCCCCGCGATCTTCGCAGCGAATGGTGCCGCCACGCGCCGACAATTGCTGCCCGACCAGATGCGCCTTGCCGAGACGCCACGCCCAGTAGGGCGTCAGGCAGCAATGCGAGACACCGGAGACCGGGTCCTCGGGCACGCCGTTGGCCGGCGCGAAAAAGCGCGAGACAAAGTCGACGGGATTTCCATCGCCATCAACGCCGCACGGGGCGGTGACGATCACCGCCGGCAGCTCCAGCCGGGCGACCGCCGCCATGTCCGGGCGCAGGCCGGCGACCTCCTGCCAAGTCTCGAAAACGAAGAGATGATGCTTGGCCGCCAGGGCCTCGACCGGCCGCGCGCCCAATGCCGCCACCACCTCGTCGGTGACGCGGGCCGGTCGCGGCGGCAAGGCCGCCATGTCGAGCGCCACGCCGTCGCCGTCCCGCCGAACCAGCATGTAGTCGTCGCCGGTGCGAAACCGCACTTCCGAGCGAGCCGGATCGAGCTTCGACAGCACGAGATGACCTGCGGCCAGCGTGGCGTGGCCGATATGGTCGACCTCGCGCGTCGGCGTGAACCAGCGGATACGGTAGTCGTCATCCTCGGGAGCGAAAAAGACCGTCTCGGTCTGGTTCAGTTCGGAGGCGATCGCCTGCATCGACGCGTCCGGCAGCCATTCCGGCAAAGGGCAGACGCCGGCCGGATTGCCGGCCAGCGGTCGATCGGAAAACGCGTCGATGATAAAGACGTCGAGCTTCATCTGGGATCCTTTCCGGCCGCCCATTCGGCGATTTTGGCAGGGTCGCGCTTGCCGGAGATCGCCTCGGCGACACCTTGGGCAATCAACGGCGCCAGCTTGAACCCATGGCCCGAACAGGCGCTCACCACCCAGCCTGTGCGTCCAAGCGGCTGGACGAAGAAGCTCTCGTCATCGCTGACCGTATAGAAGCAGGTCTTGGCCTCGAGGATCCGATAGCGCTCAAACCCGGCAAAGGCGGCGGCGGCTGCCGCTTCGACGGGCGCGATATCCTCGGATGACGGCGTCCGGTCCTCGTCCGGATGGCCACGCCGGCTGAAATGATGATCGCCGATCTTCAGACCCGTGCCGCCACGCGGCGGCAGCGTATAGCTCAGATGTGCGCCCTCCTCGATCAGGATCGGCGCCTCGGCCCAGGCGCTTCGGAGATCGTCGGGCGGATCGAGATACAGCACGGTCTGCCGCGACGGCGTGACCGCGGGAGCAACCTCCGGCAGGAGCCGGGTAACCCACGCGCCGGCCGCGACCAGCACGACGTCCGCCGCATGCGTCTTGCCGGCCACGACGACACGGCCATGCTCAAGGTCGATCGCCTCGACCGCGCTGTGCTCATGGAGAACGACGCCTGCCTCGCGGAGCCAGGCGACCAGATCCGCCAGGATACGCTGCGGGAACAACAGGCCGGCGCCACCGACCTCGACGACGGAATGGATGCCGCCGGGCCGGACCATCGGCAAGCGCGCGGCGACCTCGCCCTCCGTCAGAAGTCGATGCTCGATGCCGAACGCGTCGAGATCGCGGGCAGTCGTCGCATACCAGTCATCCGCCTGCCGGCGCACATAGGCGATGCCGGTGGGCAGGTAGTGACGCTTGCCAAGGTCCTGCCAGAGCGCGTCATACGCCCGGAAGGCATCCGGCATCAGCCGCGTGTAGCCGTCCAGCGAACCATAGGTATGGCGGGTGATGCGATGCTCGTCGAAGGACGAGGAAAGCGGATTGGGGATCGGCCCCTGGTCGAACAGCTCGACCGCAAATCCCTGCTTCACGAGGGAGCGGGCAAGCGACAAACCGGCAATGCCCGCGCCCACGACAATGACCTTACTGGCAGCCATACGTTCTCGTCTCACTCCTCAGATGACCGGCTCGAGCAGGAGCGTATGCTCCGCCCGCCAGCTCAGAACAATCTCGCTGTCCGGCACCGGCGCATGATCCACGCCGCGCACGCCCAGATTGACGCGAACCATCGCGCCGCCGTCGATCGCGACCTCGATGCCGAGGTGGTCGCCGAAATAGATCGCCTGCCTCACCCGACCGACGACGCGGTTCTCGCCATGGCCATCGCCGATGGAAATCCGCTCCGGCCGTATCGAGACCAGGACATAGGCGCTGCGGGGCGCGGACTGGCCGGCCACGCCGCGAAGCACCAGCCCGGCTGAGCCGTCGATGCGGACGTCGCGCCCGTCGCCCGTTCCGGTCAGGCGACCGTCAAAGGCGTTGGTCTCGCCGATGAAGCGGGCGACAAAACCGTTTGCAGGTTGCTCGTGAATGGTCCGGGGATCGGCGAGTTGCTGGACCCGCCCCAGATGGAACACCGCCACCCTGTCGGACATCACCATGGCTTCCGTCTGGTCGTGGGTGACATAGACGACGGTGAGGCCGAGTTCGCGATGCAGCCTGCGGATCTCCAGCTGCATCTGCTCGCGCAGCCGCTTGTCGAGCGCGCCGAGCGGCTCGTCCATCAGGACCAGCTTCGGCTCGAACACCAGCGCACGCGCCAGGGCGACCCGCTGCTGCTGGCCGCCGGATAATTGCCCCGGCCGTCGCGCACCCAGCCCGCCGAGCTCGATCATATCCAGCGCCCGCGCCACCCGACGATCGATTTCCGCCCTGGCAATTCCGCGCAGGGTCAGCGGGAAGGCGACGTTTTCGGCAACGCTCATATGCGGGAACAGGGCATAGCTCTGGAACACCACGCCGAAGTCGCGCTTGTGCGGCGGCAGGTTGGCGATCGAGCGCCCCTCATAGAGGATCTCGCCGGCATTGGCCTGCTCGAAGCCGGCGATCATCATCAGGGTCGTCGTCTTGCCGGAGCCGGAGGGACCCAGCAGCGTCAGGAATTCGCCCCGCTCGACGGTGAGGTCCAGCGCATCGACCACCAGCCCGCCGCCGTCATAGCGCTTGGTGACGCCCCGAAGGCGCAGAAGCGGCTCTGCCAAGGCCATCACGTCGCCTCCGAGGCGGTGGCGAGCCGGCGCGAACGGCGTCGAAGCATCTCGACGACCAGCAGGAACGTCATCGACAGCAGAAGCAGGAGCGTCGCTACGGCGGTGACGATCGGCCCGGTGTTTTCCTTGATTCCCGAGAACATCTGAAGCGGCAGGGTCCGTTGTGAGGGCGCTGTGACGAACGAAGCGACGACCACTTCATCCAGCGACATGGCAAAAGCGAAGATGGCTCCAGCGGCGACGCCGGGCGCGATGATCGGCAGCATCACCCGCCGGAAGGCCGTGATCGGGCTGGCGCCGAGACTGGCGGCGGCGCGCCAGAGCGTCCGGTCGAAGCCCTGCAGCGAGGCGACAACGCTTAGCGTGACGAAAGGCAGGCCGAGCGCGGCGTGGAAGATGACGAGCCCGGTCAGGCTGTTGCTGAGCCCCACCGTCGCCAGCGCGAAATATGCGCCCAGCGCCAGGATGACGATCGGAATCACCAGCGGAAGCAGGGTTGCGAGCAGCACGATCGCACGAGTCCGCCCCTGGAGACGATCGATCCCCAGCGCCGCGGCTGTGCCGATCACGGTCGCTATGAGCGTGGAGGCAGCACCAACCCGCAGGCTGCTCAGCAGGGCATCCCGCCACGCCGGCGACGCCGCCGCCTCGCCATACCAGTGCCAGGAGAAGCCGGGCAGCGGAAACGCGATGATGCTGCCCGACGAGAACGAAATCGGCACGACGACCAGCGCAGGCAGGACGAGAATGACGACGAGCAGGATCGAGCCAAGGCGCATCCACCATCGCGGCAGCGGCAGGCCGTAATCGGTCGACATCAGCGAGCCCCCTCCAGCGCGCGCATGGGCTTCAGCGCGGCGATCAGGACGCCGACAAGCGCGAGGAACAGAAGCAGCGCCACCAGCCCCAGGGCCGCGGCGAGGCCGGGATTGTTGGTGCGGATGACGGCGAGCTCGACGAAGGTTCCGATCATGCGGTCGGCCGGTCCGCCAACCAGCGCCGGGGTGATGTAATAGCCGGCCGCAGAGGCCAGCACGAGAAGCAGCCCCGCAGCGATTCCGGCGCGGGCCTGCGGAAGATAGACCCGAACAACGCTTTGCAGCGGCGTCGCCCCAAGCGAACCGGCGGCCATCAACTGCGTCTTCGGGATGGCGCGCAAGGCGTTGTAGATCGGCAGGACCATGAAGGGCAGCAGCACATGGGTCATGGCGACAAGGACGGCAAAGCGGTTGAAGGCGAGATCAAGCGGCTGGGCGATCAGCCCCGCCCGTTGCAGGAGGCTGTTGACCAGGCCATTCGACTGCAGCAGCAGCGTCCAGGCCATCGCGCGCACCAGGATCGACGTCCAGAGCGGCAGCATCAGCACCAGCAGCCAGCGCTCGGCAAACTTCGGCGGCAGGGAAGCGAGATAGAGGGCGAGCGGCAGGCCGAGCGCCAGGCACAGCGCCGCGACCGACGCCGCAATGACGAAAGTCCGCGTCAGGATGCTGCGATAGATCGCGAGTTCCGTCGGCCGGCTGGTGATCTCGCCTTTGGCGTCGCGCTCCAGATCGATAGCGGCCAGAAGATAGCGATCCGTCAAGGGACCGCTCGCCGCCCGGATCGCCTGCCAGATCTCGGGTTGAGCCCATCGGCCATCGGCTGCCTGCAAGGCCGCGACCGGATCGGACGGGCTCTCCAGCGCCGTCGCGCGTGCCGCCAGGACAGCCGTCCGCAGACCGGCCTTTTCGATGTTGAGGCGGCGCGCAACACGGCCAACAGCGCTATCGGATGCAGCTGCCAGATCCGCGACCAAGGCCGGATAGATCGCGGGCGACGGCGCACCCTCGCCTTCCGCCAGCATGGCAACGGTTCGAGGCAAGCCAATGGCAACGTCGCGATCGGCGACGCTCTGCCAGACCAGAAGGAACAGCGGAACCCCAATCACAGCCAGCAGGAACAGCGCCATCGGCGCCAGCAGCACCACGGTAGACAGCCGCGCACGTCTCGCGCGCGCGGCCCCGTTTCCAGACATTTTTGACAATCGCTACTGGCTGGCGAACGCGTTGAAACGCTCGGTCAGCGGCTCGATGTTCTCCGACCAGAAGGTGGCGTCGATCTGCAGCGCTCCGGCCAGGTTCTTCGGATAGGTCGGCAGTTCAGCGGCGACGGCTTCGGGCAGGGCGGCCGTTGCCTTGGTGTTGGTCGGGCCGAAGGCGACCAGTTGCGGCAGGATCTGCTGCTGGCTGGCGCGCGAGGCGAAATCGATGAACTTCAGCGCCTCTTCCTTGTTCGGGCTGTTCTTGAGGATGACCCAATTGTCGAGCGCATAGATGCTGCCCGGCCAGATGAACTTGAAGTTGCGCTTGTCCGTCTGGTTCGCCGCCGTGACGCGACCATTGAAGGCCAGCACCTGCGACGCCTCGCCCGAAGCGAGCAACTGGATGGCCTGACCGCCGCTCTCGAAGAAGACGAGATCCGGCTTGATCTTGGCGAGCTTGGCGAAGGCCCGATCGACACCTTCCGGCGTGCGCAGCACGCTATAGACCTGGTCGACCGGCACGCCATCGGCGATCAGCGCCAGTTCGAGCGCATATTTCGGCCCCTTGCGAAGCGCGCGCTTGCCCGGGAACTTCTCGACGTCGAAGAAATCCGAGACCGATGTGGGGGCCGGCCCCGCCTTGTCGGCGTCATAGGCGATGCCCGCCGACCAGGTGATCGCGCCGACGCCATACTTGTTCTGCGCGGCGGGGATCAACTCGTCCTTCGCGCTGATCTTGCTCCAGTCGATCGGCTCGAACAGTCCTTCGGCGCCGCCGATCTGAAGCTCCTCGACTTCGACATGGATCACGTCCCAGCCCGGATCGCCGGCGGCCTCCGCGCGCGTCCGCAAGGTGCCGACGCCGCCTTCCCAGGAATCGTCGACGACCTTCTTGCCTGTCTCGGCCGCGAAAGGTTCGAAATAGGCCTTGCGCTGCGCATCCTGGAAATTGCCTCCCCAGGAAATCACCGTCAGATCACGGGCGATTGCCGCCGTACTGACCCCGGCGATCAGGGCAGCGAGGGCGATACGGACAAGACGCGACTTCATCGGAATGACCTTTCGGCAAATAGCGGATATTTTAATACGACTATGTTGATAGACATTAAGGTTATAAGCTGTCAACCGCCCCTCTCCCAACGTCTTCAGCCATTCCGGTGAGTGCCCATGCCTGCAGAAATCCCGACCACGATGTCCGCCTTTCTTCTCACCGGACATGGTGGGCCCGAGACGCTGGAGTATCGCAGGGACTGGCCTGTCCCCGTTCCGGCCGCCGGAGAGGTGCTGATCGAGGTCGCCGCCTGCGGCATCAACAATACGGACATCTGGGTCCGCGAAGGCGCCTACGGGACCGACGAGGACGCCGGGGCCGTTGCCTCGTGGCGCCGCTGGGCCACGGAGTCGACCCTGACGTTCCCCCGCATCCAGGGCGCCGATACGGTCGGACGGATTGTTGCCAGCGGACCGGGAATCGCCGAAAGCCGGATTGGCCAGCGCGTCATCGTCGATTTCAGCATCTACAATTCCGATGGCGATAGCCTGGCCGACATCGACTATATCGGCCACGGCCGTGACGGCGGCTTTGCCGAATATGTCGCTGTTCCGGCCGAAAACGCCCATGCGATCGATACGGAGTGGACCGACGCGGAGTTGGCGACCATCTGCTGCGCCTACCTGACCGGCGAGCAGATGCTGGTGCGGGCAGCCGTATCGGCAGGCGAGCGTGTCCTGATCACCGGAGCCTCGGGCGGCGTCGGCTCCGGCCTGATCCAGCTATGCCGGGCTCGGGGCGCAATACCCTATGCCATCGTCGGCGCGGGCAAGGAGGCGGCCGTGAAGGCTGTCGGCGCGGAAGCCGTCATTCGCAGCGACGTCACGGATCTGGCGGAGGCCGTGACCGACGCGACCGGAGGCCAAGCCATCGATATCGTCGCCGATCTGGTCGGAGGCCGGAGGTTCAACGAGTTGCTGCGGATCCTGCGGCCGGAAGGTCGCTACACGACGGCAGGCGCCATTGGCGGCGCGCTCGTCGAACTGGACTTGCGCACGCTGTATCTGAAGCAACTCCAGCTCCACGGATCCTCGCAAGGCACGCGTGGCGATTTCCAGACTATCCTTGGCTACATCAGGACGGGAAAGATCCGCCCGCTGCTCGCCGGCAGCTACCCGCTGTCTCGCCTTCGCGAGGCACAGGACGACTTCAAGGCCAAGTGCTTCGTCGGCAAGCTGGTGGTCATTCCCGACGCGAAGTTCAGTGACAGCTCCGCCGGGGATCATCGGGACGACTGAGGACGGAGGGTCAACGACCGTCGGTCCTCTGGTGCGGGCGGCGGGGGTCGAACCCGCATGACCGAGGTCGAGCGATTTTAAGTCGCTTGCGTCTACCAGTTTCGCCACGCCCGCAGCGGCGGAGTTCTGCCATCTCGGCGGTCGCGTGAATAGCCCCCCTCGACGCAACTTCCACCGCGGTTGGGCCCAACCGACACTTGGGCGCGCACATGTCGGGGATATTGGCGCCCGCGCCGACCGCCCGAACAGCGTCGAGCGACAGTGCACCTCTCCATTTCCCTAAAATAGGCCTTCAATTCCCGGGCCGGCGGCTGCTACATCGGCGCGGGGGAATCGTGGCACCACGACGGCTCGCCCGCGCTTTGAACGACGAGCCACAGAGGTGCTCCCATGACCGATCCCGTATCCCATCGCCAGGTGCTGGCGCATGACCCGTTGGCTGTTTTGCGTCGCGTGCCCGCCATCGGCAATCTGATCCTCGGCATCCGGGCCGACGGCGCCCTGCTGGAAGGCCTTGGCGCGATCGAAAGCGTCGAGCTGGAGGATGGATTTGCCGTTCTGCGCGGGCCGGCGCGCGAGACGCGTTTTGAACTCGCGGCCATTGCCACCCTCGTTACCGACCAGATGGTGATGACGAATGTCCTGCCCTTCATCGAGATATTCGACGCCGACGGCAACACGATTGCCAAGTTGACGGCGCTGGACGGCCTGGAGCGCTTCGATGCGGCATTGGAGGGTATCGCGCGGACGCCCGTCGACGCAGCCCCGCCTGCCGCGCGCCCCGGCCCGGGCGACGCGCCCGACGATGCGCCGCTGAAGGCGGCCGAGACCGCTGGCAGTCCGGTCACGCTGCAGGCGGTGAAGCGCGGCGTCGTGCATCGCTGGACCGGAACGCTGACCAGCGTCTCATTCAGCCACGGCTTCCTGAACGCCATGCAGGACGACATGCACCTGCATATCCGCGCCGGCGCCATCGCGTCGTGGAGCAAGGAGAGCGTGGACGGCTCGGATGTATTCAGCGCCATAGACAGCAACGGCAAGGCGCTCGGCCTGACGCTGACAGCCGAGGCTGGCAGCCTGACGGCGTAATCGCTGGATCTCTGATCCGCCGCGCGATCCGCGCGGCGGCCCGTTAGCCTGTCAGAAGGCCGGCCGATGACAGCCGACCGCGAGCTACCGCGTCAGGCGGCGCGCGCGAGACCTTCCTGCTCGCAATAGGCCATGACGAGGTCGGCGAGGTCCAGGACCGGGCGGCGTGCGCCCGGCGCAACGCGCAGCGCCAGTTCGGTCGGCGGCACGGGGCCGAACCCGTCGCCCGCCAACACCGAATAGGCGGGGCGGATCGACCGCGCCTCGATCAGCGCCACGCCGAGGCCGCCTGTGATCGCCGCCTCAATGCCGATCAGGCTGGCGCTCTCATAGGCGACGCGCCAGCGCTTGCCGGAGACCTCCAGCGCATGCACGGCGCGGTCGCGATAGCGGCAGCCCTGCGGAAATGCGATCAACGGTATAGGGTCGACACGCCGCCAATCGACGTCGCCGGCACCGACCCAAACCAGTTCTTCCGGCCAGACGCCCTCAGCCGGGCCGACGCCGGCATCGCGCTTCATCAGCACGATATCAAGATCGCCGCGCTCCAGCCCTCGTTCCAACTCAACGGACAGGTCGCAGCGCACATCGAGGCGGCACTCGGGCCGGAGTTTTGCGAAGCTTGCGACCAGCCGGGTCAATTCCGCGACGGCGAAATCCTCGGTCAACCCGAGACGCACATGCTCGGCCGCCTGCGAGGCGCCGACGACGCTGCGCGCTTCCTCCGACAGCGCCAGGATGCGGCGCGCATAGCCGACCAGCCGCTCGCCTTCGGCAGTCAGCGCGACACCCCTGCCCTCGCGGATCAGTAGCGGCGTTCCGGCGAGATCCTCGAGCTTGCGGATCTGCTGGCTGACCGTCGACTGGGTGCGATGCACGCGCTCCCCGGCGCGGGTGAAGCCGCCGGCATCGACGACCGAAACGAAGGTCTTCAATAGATCGAGGTCGAACATGGCTGCACCTCCGATATCGGAATTTCGAATGGATATCATCCAAACATCGAATTTCCAAATAGAACGCAGAAAGCCTATGCATTCGCTCCCGGCTGCGGCCGGCTCTTCAACCAGCAGGCAGATCGCGAATGACGGATCGAGTGGCATCGGCAACGACAAGGCATATGGCGCGAGGCAACAGCCTCGCAGACCTTGGTCTGATTGCGCTCTTCTGCCTGATCTGGAGTTCGGCCTTCGCGGCGGCGAAATTCGCGCTGCCGGATTGCCCGCCTCTTCTGCTGCTATCAAGCCGCTTTCTCGCCGCCGGGGTGATCCTGATCGGACTCGCCGCCATCACCGGCCGTGCCATACGGCTGGACGGGCGCACCCTCGCCAGTTGGGCCGTTCTTGGCGTCTTCAACAGCGCGCTCTATCTCGGCCTCAGCTATGCCGGCATGCAGACGGTTTCTTCCGCCTTCACCGCCGTGCTGATCAGCGCCAATCCGCTGCTGACGGCGCTCATAGCCGGACCAGTCCTGGGCGAGCGTCTGTCACCGCTAAAGCTCGGCGGGCTGCTGCTTGGCATGCTGGGCGTTGCCATTGTCCTGAGGTCGCGGCTTTCGGGCGGCTTGGAGGACTGGCACGGCACCTTGCTGGTGCTGGCCGGGCTGGTGGCGCTCGTCGCTGGAACGATCCTGTTCAAGAAGCTGAAGCCCGGCGGCGATCTCTGGACAGGCACGGCGATCCAGTCGTTCGCGGCTGGTATCCTGCTGCTCCCCATCGCGCTGGCGACCGAAAGCCTCGGGGATATCCGCCTTACGCCGGCGCTTGTCGGCGGCTGGAGCTATCTGGTGATCGCGGCATCGATCGGCGGCTATCTGCTGTGGTTCCGCCTGCTGCAAACGAAGACCGCGACCCAAGCCACGTCGCTGCATTTCCTGCTGCCGCCGCTCGGCCTCGCCTTCGGCTGGCTGATGTTTCGCGAGCCGGTGAGCTGGATCGACTGCCTCGGCATCGTTCCAATCGCCATCGGCATCGCCATGGTGACGCGCGGATAGCAACGACCACAAAAAAGGGGCGGCGCCGATGCACGGGGCCGCCCCTTGAATATTGCAGAACGCGGATGCCGATCAGGCTTCCGGCTCGGCGCCCTCTTCGCGGGTTGCCTTGACTTCGGCGATGAAGTCCTCGGCATCCTGCTTGGCCGAGCGAGCATGCTCTTCCGCGTCCTTGGTGAAGCGATCCAGCTCCATCTTCAGGCCGCTGACCGAAGGCTTCTCGACGCTGTTGGCATAGGCGATCATGCGCAGCGAAACGGCGAGATCGAGCACCATGGCGCCGAGCAGGCCGTCATCAAGCTGCTTGTCGTCGGCATAATCCGAGATCAGGTCATAGAGAGCATCGCGGTGCTCTTCGTAGTCTGCTGCGAAGGCTTCGAAATCTTCGTCGTCGGCGGGCTTGTTCGGATCGGTCATTTCGTTGTCTCCTAAGTCGTTCTAGAGCGAGGCGTTTGCGGTTCGCAGATGCAAACGCGATCTGGCAAGGTTTTAGCCGACGATCGGCGGCTGGAAGGCGAGACCCATGTCCCAGGGGAAATAGATCCACGTATCCTGTGACACTTCGGTGATGAAGGTGTCGACGATGGGGCGGCCCATCGGCTTCGAATAGAGCGTGGCGTAATGCGCCTTCGGCAGCATCTCGCGCACCAGGCGGGCCGTGCGGCCGGTATCGACCAGATCGTCGATCACGAGCACGCCGGCGCCCTCGCCGCCGCCGAGATCGATGATCTCCTGGCTGACCGGCTTCAGGACCTTGAGCTGACCCTGCTGGTTATAGTCGTGATAGGAGGCGACGCAGATGGTCTCGATCATGCGGATGCCAAGCTCACGAGCGACGATCGCTGCCGGCACAAGGCCACCGCGCGTCACGCAGACGATCGCCTGCCACTTCTGGTCGCCGGAAAGGCGCCAGGTCAGCGCTCGTGCATCCCGGTGGAACTGATCCCAGGATACCGGGAACGCCTTGTCGCTGCGAGCGTCGACCATCATTGTCTCCTGGACGTAAAAGAAGCGGAACCTGTGTGATGCGGCTCCTTGCCATGCAATCGGGCCGTCTGTCGATCCACAGAAAATCCGGACATATCAGCTAGTCGCCTGCATCATAGCTGCGACCATCGCCTCGACATCGCGGGCCGCCTGGTCGAGCCGTTCGGCATCGCGCGAGCGCAGAACGATGTCGGTAGCGAACGATCCGTCGAGCATCTTCGGATAACTGCCGATCGAGACATCGGGATAATCGAGCTGGATTTCGCCGAGCTTCTTGGCGATGCGCCCCTCGCCCATGCCGACGGGCACCGTGCGCGACAGCATCTTGGCGCCGGTGGGGATCTTGGCGGCAACCTCGTCGAACATCGCCTGCATGATCGACGGCACGCCGGCCATGACATGGACATTGCCGATCGTGAAGCCCGGCGCTTTGGAGACCGAATTCAGGATCAGGTCGGCGCCAGCGGGAATTCGCGTCATGCGCATCCGCGCTTCGTTCAATTGTCCGGGCTCGTAATGGGCGCTCAGGATGGCGACGGCGCGCGGATCATAATCGATCGTCACGCCAAAGGCCTTGGCCATCGAGTCAGCCGTGATGTCATCATGCGTCGGCCCGATGCCGCCGGTCGAGAACACGTGGTCGTAGCGAACGCGGAGCGCGTTCACCGCGGCGACGATCTCTTCTTCAATGTCGGGCACGATCCGCACTTCGCGGATGTCGACGCCGATATTGGTGCAATATTCGGCGATGTAGCCGATGTTCTTGTCCTTGGTCCGCCCCGACAGGATCTCGTCGCCAATGACGAGGATCGCTGCTGTAACGACAGGCGCGGCTTCCGTGGTGGATTCAGCCATTCACAAACTCCATCGGTCTGGAACGGGTTTAGCCTTCCGGCGCTCCGCGCTCAAGTGCGGCCGACATGCGGCCGGCCATGATGCTCGCCGCGAAACCGCCTGGGCTTCCGGCGGCGGAGCGTCGCGCAACCGGGTGCGGCATGCAAAAACTCTTGTAACTAAGGCTCCGATGGGCCAGATCGGGGACAAACCTTCATTATCAGGCTTGTTCCCGCGGCCACGGAATGATGTGCTGGCGGGGCACGGAGTACCCAAATGGTCACCTATGTCGATGCAGACGCCGCCCCCGTGAAAAACACCGGGCAGATCCGCCTCTATGGCCCCGAAGCCTTCGCGGCGATGAAGCGCGCCGGCCAGCTGGCGGCGGCATGCCTCGACGGCCTGGCCGACATCGTCAAGCCGGGTGTACCGACGGACGAGATCGACCGCTACGTCTACGAATTCGGCGCCGCCCATGGCGCGCTGCCGGCGACGCTGGGCTATCGCGGCTACACCAAGTCGACCTGCACCTCGATCAACCATGTCGTCTGCCATGGCATTCCGGACGACAAGCCGCTCAAGGATGGCGACATCGTCAATGTCGACGTCACCTTTATCCTCGACGGCTGGTATGGCGATTCAAGCCGGATGTACCTGGTCGGCGACGTCAAGCGCGCTGCCGTCCGGCTGGTCGAGGTGACCTATGAATCGCTGATGCGCGGCATCGCGGCCGTGAAGCCTGGCAACACCACCGGCGACATCGGCTATGCGATCCAGTCCTACGCCGAAGCCGAGCGCTGCAGCGTCGTGCGCGATTTCTGCGGCCACGGCGTCGGCAAGGTGTTTCACGACACGCCGAACATCCTGCATTACGGCAACCCCGGCGAAGGCGTCGAATTGCGCGCCGGCATGATCTTCACGATCGAGCCGATGATCAATCTCGGCCGACCGCATGTGAAGGTGCTGCGCGATGGCTGGACCGCCGTCACCCGCGATCGCTCGCTCACCGCCCAGTTCGAACACACGGTCGGCGTCACCGATACGGGCTGCGAGATCTTCACCTTGTCGCCGCGCGGCTATACCTGCCCGCCCTACCCCACAGGGGCATGAGCGGGTTCGACGAGAGCCTTGAAGATGTGCCTCACTATTCGGGGCATCGGGAGCGGCTGAAGACGCGCTTCCGCGAGACGGGACCGGACTCGGTCGCCGACTACGAGTTGCTGGAACTGATCCTGTTCCAGGTCGTGCCCCGGCGCGACACCAAGCCGATCGCCAAGGCGCTGCTGGCTCGTTTCGGAACCTTTTCCGACGTGCTGGCCGCGCCCGAGGCACGGCTGACCGAGATTTCCGGCGTCGGTGCGTCGGTCGCCACCCATCTGAAACTCGTCCACGCCGCGGCCACTCGCTATGCCCGGGGCGCCGTGCGGCAGCGCCCTCTGCTCGGCTCGTGGAGCGCCGTCATCGACTATTGCCGCGCGGCCATGGCGTATGAGGAAAAGGAGCAGTTCCGCATCCTGTTCCTGGACCGCAAGAACGTGCTGATCGCCGACGAAGTGCAGCAGGTCGGCACGGTCGACCACACGCCGGTCTATCCGCGCGAAGTGGTGAAGCGGGCGCTGGAGCTTTCCGCGACGGCCATCGTATTGGCGCATAACCATCCTTCCGGTGACCCGACGCCATCGCGCGCCGACATCGAGATGACCAAGACCATCGTCGCCATCGCTGACCCGCTCGGCATCGCCGTGCATGACCACATCATTGTCGGCCGCAACGGCCACGCCAGCTTTCGCGCCCTCAAGCTGATCTGAGCGGGCCCGAACGGCTGGCGCTCCGTGCGCCCGTCGCGATGGCGAAAGCCCAGGCAGGTCCACACGCGCCACCCCTCTCGCGGCGGGCGGCAGTGTCAGCGTCGCCGTTTCCCGGCCAAAATACCTGCACCAGCGCCCCGCATTATCTCGCAATCCAATCCACCGGCGCCCTCGCCGGGCCCGGCTCACGCACTCCCACCGGAGACGCCCTGACGCCGCTTTTGCGAATGATTTGCAATCTCGATTAAACCATGCGAGCTTTCATGCGAGTAATTCGCAATTGCACGAATTGGAAACGAGACATGCTCGATCGAACGCGTCGCCGCTTGGTTATCGCCCTCGCCGGATTGCTGGCCGCCACCGTGCTATCGCCAGCCGGGGCGATCGCCGAGGACGTCGGGAAATTCAAGGCCGTCACGACCTTCACCATCATCGCCGACATGGCGCAGAACGTTGCCGGCGACGTCGCGATCGTGGAATCCATCACCAAGCCCGGCGCCGAAATCCATAACTACCAGCCGACGCCGCGCGACATCGTGAAGGCGCAGGACGCGCAACTGATCCTCTGGAACGGGCTTGGCCTCGAGCTCTGGTTCGAGAAATTCTTCGCCAATCTCGACGGCGTTCCGCAGGCGACCGTCTCGGCAGGCGTCGACCCGATCGGCATCGCCGAGGGACCTTATGGCGGCAAGCCCAATCCGCATGCCTGGATGTCCCCCGCCGCCGCCCTCCTCTACGTCGATAACATCCGCGATGCCTTCGCGAAGCACGATCCGGCCAATGCCGCGACCTATGCCGCCAATGCCGAGGTCTACAAGGCGAAGATCACCGCAACGGTCGCGCCGATCCGCGCCTCGCTCGAGGCGATCCCGGCCGAGAAGCGCTGGCTGGTTTCGAGCGAGGGCGCCTTCAGTTACCTCGCCCGCGATTTCGGCCTGAAGGAGCTTTACCTCTGGCCGATCAACGCCGATCAGCAAGGCACGCCGAAGCAGGTGCGCAAGGTGATCGACGCGGTCCGCGCCAACAACATCCCCGTCGTCTTCAGCGAAAGCACCATCTCCGCCAACCCGGCCAAACAGGTGGCGCGCGAGACGGGGGCTGCCTATGGCGGCGTGCTCTATGTCGACAGCCTGAGCGAGGCGGATGGCCCTGTCCCGACCTATGTGGACCTGCTTCGCGTCACATCCGAGACGATCGCCAAGGGCATCGCCCAGAAGGTCACGGCCCAATGAACGCGCGCGTCGCCCCGCTGGCATCCCCGGCGGCCCCTTTGTCCGAGGCGAGTGCCGGCATCTCGGTGACCAACGCCACCGTCACCTATCGCAATGGCCACACCGCCTTGCGCGACGCCAGCTTCACCGTTCCAACCGGCACCATCACGGCGCTGGTCGGCGTCAATGGCAGCGGCAAGTCGACCCTGTTCAAGGCGATCATGGGCTTCGTCCGCGTGTCGCGCGGCGACATCACCATTCTCGGCCAGCCGGTCGAGAAGGCACTGAAGCAGAACCTCGTCGCCTATGTCCCACAGAGCGAGGACGTCGACTGGAACTTCCCCGTCCTCGTCGAGGATGTCGTCATGATGGGCCGCTATGGCCACATGAACCTGATGCGGATCGCCAGGCGGTCGGACCATGCGGCCGTCGACGAGGCGCTGGAGCGTGTCGGCATGAGCGCCATGCGAAAACGCCAGATCGGCGAGCTTTCCGGCGGCCAGCGCAAGCGCGTCTTCCTCGCCCGCGCACTGGCGCAGGATGGCCGCGTCATCCTGCTGGACGAGCCGTTCACCGGCGTCGACGTGCAAACGGAAGCGGCGATCATCGAATTGCTGCGCGGGCTGCGCGACGAAGGCCGGGTGATGCTGGTCTCGACCCACAATCTCGGCAGCGTGCCGGAGTTCTGCGACCGCGCCGTCCTGCTCAATCGCACGGTTCTCGCCTATGGCCCGACGCGCGAGACCTTCACCCGCGCCAATCTCGAAAAGACATTTGGCGGCGTCCTGCGCCATATCGTTCTCGACACAAACATCGACGGCGGATCCATCGACATCATCAGCGACGACGAGAGCCCACTATTGCTCGGCTCCGGCGCACAAGCCCAGGCGCCCGTCGAGGAACTGGAGACCAGGCGCTGATGGCCATCCTGCTCGAGCCGTTTTCCTATGGCTACATGGTCAATGCCATGTGGGTCAGCGCGCTGGTCGGCGGCGTCTGCGCCTTTCTCTCGGCCTATCTGATGCTGAAGGGCTGGTCGCTGATCGGCGATGCGCTCTCCCATGCAATCGTTCCGGGCGTTGCCGGCGCCTACATGCTCGGCCTGCCGTTTTCGATCGGCGCCTTCTTCTCCGGCGGCCTCGCCGCCGCGGCCATGCTGTTCCTGAACCAGCGCACCAAGCTCAAGGAAGACGCGATCATCGGGCTGATCTTCACGGGCTTCTTCGGGCTCGGCCTGTTCATGGTTTCGCTGTCGCCGACATCCGTGAACATCCAGACCATCGTGCTCGGCAACATCCTCGCCATCACACCGGAAGATACGCTGCAACTCGCCATCATCGGCTTCGTCTCGCTCGCCATCCTTCTCGTCAAGTGGAAGGACCTGATGGTGACCTTCTTCGATGAGAGCCACGCCCGCTCGATCGGCCTCAACCCGACCGCGCTGAGGATCTTGTTCTTCACGCTGCTCTCCGCCTGCACGGTCGCGGCGCTACAAACGGTCGGTGCGTTCCTCGTCATCGCCATGGTGGTGACACCCGGCGCCACCGCCTACCTGCTCACCGACCGGTTTCCAAGGCTCCTGATGATCAGCGTCGCGGTTGGCGCGCTGACCAGCTTCGTCGGCGCCTATGCGAGCTATTTCCTCGACGGAGCCACCGGCGGCATCATTGTCGTGCTGCAGACTCTGGTCTTCCTGGCTGCTTTCGTTTTCGCACCGAAACATGGCCTTCTGGCCGCCCGCCGCCGTGCGGCGGAAGCGCTGGAGACGGCATCATGACGATCCTCGAAACGCTTCTGCAGCCCTTGCAGTTCGAGTTCATGCGCAATGCGCTTGTCATCTCGGCACTCGTCGCCGTGCCGACGGCGCTGCTCTCCTGCTATCTGGTGCTGAAGGGTTGGTCGCTGATGGGCGACGCCATCTCGCATGCCGTGCTGCCGGGCGTCGTCATCGCCTATATCGTCGGCGCGCCGCTCGCGATCGGCGCCTTCGTCGCCGGCATGGGCTGCGCGCTCGCCAGCGGCTATCTGAAGGCGAACAGCCGCATCAAGCAGGACACGGTGATGGGCATTGTGTTCTCCGGCATGTTCGGCCTCGGCATCGTGCTCTACACCAAGATCGAGACCGACGTTCATCTCGACCACATCCTGTTCGGCGACATGCTGGGCGTCGGCTGGCGTGACATCGCCGAGACCGGCATCATCGCCCTCGTCATCACCGCGATCATCGCCCTGAAATGGCGCGATCTGCTGCTGCACAGTTTCGATCCGGTGCAAGCCAGGGTCGTGGGGCTCCGGGTCAACTGGCTGCATTATGGGCTGCTCTGCATCCTGTCGTTAGCTATCGTCGGCGCGCTGAAGGCAGTCGGGATCATCCTCGCCATCGCCATGCTGGTCTCGCCCGGCGCCATCGCCTTTCTACTGACGAAGAAGTTCAGCACCATGCTGTGGCTAGCAACGGCCATCGCGGTGATTGCCTCGCTTTCCGGCGTCTATCTGAGCTTCTTCCTCGACAGCGCCCCCGCCCCGACCATCGTGCTGCTGATGACGGCCGCCTTCGTCGTCGCCTTCCTGGTCTCGACCCGCCGCGCTGCCCGCATCGAGACGGAGGCCACGCACCCATCGTAAGGCGTAGCCTATCCCCCTTCCGCCTCCCAGAGAACCGAGCCCACCGCTACGGCACGTCTCTTGCTACGAACAGGCTGAGCGTCTCATAAAATTGATCTTGGGACGCTACGCTCACGTCGGGGAACGCTGTGCTCTTGGCAGAATGCGTGGCTCTGATATCGGCAAGGGTGGGCAATCAGGCCCGGCCGCGGGGGAATGGATATGCCAGCAGCGAAGTCCGGAAAGCAGACGCGCCTGATCGATCTGGCACTGCAGGGCGGCGGCGCGCATGGCGCCTTCACCTGGGGCGTCCTCGACCGATTGCTCGAAGAGCCCTGGTTGAAAATCGAGGCGGTGTCGGGAACGTCGGCCGGCGCCATGAATGCCGTCGTGATGATTTCGGGCTTTGCCATCGATGGCGCCGAGGGCGCTCGCCACGCGCTGCATGATTTCTGGGAGCGCGTCGCCAAGGCCGGCGCGATGAGCCCCATTCAGCGCAACCCGATCGACAAGGTGATGGGAAACTGGTCGCTCGACAGTTCGCCCGCCTTCATCGCCATGGACCTGATGGCGCGGATGTTCTCGCCCTACGATCTCAATCCGATGGGCTACAATCCGCTGACCGACATCCTTGCCGAGAGCGTCGATTTCGAGCGCCTGGCCAAGGCGCCGATCAAGATCTTCGTGACGGCAACGAATGTCCGCACCGGGCGCGGCCGCATCTTCCGCAACCAGGAGATCACGCCGGATGTCCTGCTTGCCTCCGCCTGCCTGCCGACCATGTTCCAGGCGGTCGAGATCGACGGCGATCCCTATTGGGACGGCGGCCTTGCCGGCAATCCAACCATCACGCCGCTGATCCGCGAAAGCGACGCGCTCGATACCATCCTGATACAGATCAACCCGCGTGAGCGCGCAGGCACGCCGCGCTCGGCATCGGAAATCTTGAACCGGCTCAACGAGATATCCTTCAACGCTGCCTTGATGAAGGAACTGCGGATGATCGCGCTGATGCGCGAGATGGCGACGCCAGCCACGCCCGAGGGCGCACGCTGGGCCGGCATGCGGACGCACCGGATCATGACCGACATGATGTCCGACCTCGGCCACTCCTCGAAGCTCAACGCCGAATGGGCTTTCCTGACGATGCTGCGCGACGAGGGCCGGCGCGCCGCGGCGGAATTCCTCGCCGACCATGGCGACGATATTGGCGAGCGCTCGACCGCCGATCTCGACATCCTGTTGCAGGAGTGCTGAGCATGGGGCTGCTCGGAATTGTCCTCGGCCTGGCGCTTCTCGTCGGCCTCGCTTTCCGGGGCTGGAGCGTGCTGCTGCTCGCGCCGATTGCCGCCCTTGTAGCGGCGCTTCTCTCCGGCGAGCCTTTGCTGGCGCACTGGACCCAGACCTTCATGCCCAGCGCCGCGCAATTCCTGGCGCAGTTCTTTCCGCTCTTCCTGCTCGGCGCGCTATTCGGCAAGCTGATGGAGGATAGCGGTTCCGTCACGGTCATCGCCGACGCGATGATCCGCAAGCTCGGCCAGGGCCGCGCCGTGCTGGCCGTCGTGCTCGCCGGCGCCATCGTCACCTTCGGCGGCGTCAGCCTGTTCGTAGCCTTCTTCGTGCTGGCGCCGATGGCGACCCAGGTGTTTCGCGCCGCCAGTGTGCCGCGCCGGTTGATGCCGGCGGCGATCGCGCTCGGCACCTCGACCTTCACCATGTCGGCGTTTCCAGGCACCCCCTCGATCCAGAACGCGATCCCGATGCCCTTCTTCGGCACGACGCCCTTCGCAGCGCCCGGCCTCGGCATCATCGCCTCGATCATCATGCTCGTGTTCGGCATGGCCTGGCTCAACCGCGTCGAGGCGGCAGCGCGCAAGGCCGGCGAGGGATTTGGCGACGCGCCCGCGGTTGATACCAATACCGTGGAGGATGGCCTGCGCGAGCGGGCGGCGACGGCGCATGAATTCGACACGGCTGAACTGACGCGGGGCGGTCCGAGTTCCTCGGCGCCGTCCCTGTTGCTGGCATCCCTGCCGCTCGTCGTCGTCATCCTCGTCAATATGGCGATGTCGCTGGTGATCCTGCCCCGCCTCGACCTCTCCTATCTGGCGGAGGCGCGTTTCGGCGGAACCTCGCTCGCCGGCGTCGGCGGCGTCTGGGCCGTCATCACCGCGCTGGCCTGCGCCATCGTCGTCGTGCTGGCGATCAACTTCCGCCGCCTTTCGGCGGTGCGCGCCACCATCGACGCCGGCGCCAATGCCTCGGTGCTTCCGGTCTTGAGCGTCGCGAGCCTCGTCGGGTTCGGCGCCGTTGTGGCGGCCATGCCGGCGTTCCAGATCGTCAGCGACTGGGTACTCGGCATAGGCGGCGGGCCGTTGGTGTCGCTCGCGGCCGCCACCAACATCCTGTCGGCCCTGACAGGCTCGGCCTCGGGCGGCCTCACCATCGCGCTGGATGCGCTCGGCGGCACCTATCTCGAGCGAGCCGCAGCCATCGGCATGGACCCGGCGCTGCTGCACCGCGTCGCCGTCATGGCATCCGGCACGCTCGACAGCCTGCCGCATAACGGCGCTGTGGTGACGCTGCTAGCCGTGTGCGGCGTCACCCACCGCGAAGGCTATCGCGACATCGTCATGGTCGGCATCGTCGGCGCGATGATCGCGCTGGTCGCGGTCATCATGCTCGGAAGCCTGTTCGGCTCATTCTGAGCGGCAGCGGGCGCTACTTTCGCGCCGACGGCAACGCCATCACCAAGCCAGCGCCTTGCCGTCAAGGGCGGCCAGCAGCTTGGCGTCCTGGTTGTAGATGTCCTTGCGGAAATTGACCCCGTCCTCATCCACCCAGGCGGTCAAATAGGTCAGGTGGATGGGAAGCGGCGTCGCCAGCTTGACGACGGTGTTCTTCTCCGTCGCTACCACGCTGTTGATCCGGTCCATGTTCCAGCCGGAAACACCGCCGGCCGTCAGCACCTGCAAGGCCAGTTCGAGCGGCCGGCTCAGGCGAATGCAGCCATGGCTGAAAGCGCGCTCGGCCTTCGAGAACAGGCTGCGTGACGGTGTATCGTGCAGATAGACGCTGTGCTCGTTGGGGAACATGAACTTGACGCGGCCGAGCGCATTCTTCGGTCCCGGCTGCTGACGCAACTGGAACGGAAAATTGCCCGGCCCGTAATTCGCCCAGTTGATTGAGCGCAGATCGTAGACATCCTTGCCGCGCACCGCCTCGAAGCCCTGTGATGCCAGACCGCCGGGATTGCTGCGCAGCTTGCCAAGCTCTTCCTTGACGGCGAGACCGGACGGCACCGTCCAATAGGGATTGATCTCGATATAGCGAACCTGGTCGCTGAACACCGGCGTGCGGCTATACGGCTTGCCGACGACGACCGACATGCGCTCCTCGGCGCGGCCGTCCTTGACGCGGCGAAGCTCGAAGCCGGCGATGTTCACCATCAGATATTGCTGGCCGAGATCTCGCGGCATCCAGCGCCAGCGCTCCATCGCCAGCTCGATTTCCTGGACGCGGTCCTCGATCGGCACATTCATCGCCACCAGCACCGCCGGCCCGACGACACCGTCGACGTCGAGCCCGTGCCGAGCCTGGAAGCGCTCGACGGCCTTTACCAGCTCCGCATCATAGGTCTCATCCCCGCCCTGCGGCTCCGGGTCGGCGCCATCGGTTATCGAGAGCCTCTCGCGAATATCCGCGACACGAGGATCGGTCATGCCCGGCTTCAGCGTCGGGCCGAGGGGAACAAGATCCCATCCGCCTTCCATGGCAAGCTCGCGATACTGAGCCAGCGCGCCGCGCAGCGATGCGTAATAGTCGCTGGGAGGCTGCAAGGCGTCGAAAAAGTCGACGAGGTCGTCCGCGTTGGAAACAGCCTGCAGCGCCGCCGCCTGATCGAAGGTTCGGGTCTTCAGGAAGAAATTGGGATCGACCTTGGCCGGCAGGAACCGCCCGACCGACAGATCGCCGCTATATTCTAGAAACGCCGCCGAGAAGAACAGCTCGATCAGGGCAAGGCCGCGAACATCCTCTGGATCGGTATTCTGCATCAGCGACATGAGCTGGCGGGTTGGATAGTCGTCCGGCCGCAACCCGTCCGCGCCGGCATCGTTCAGGATCGCCACCAGCGCCTCGGCGCGGTCATCGCGAAGCCAGAGCAGTTCTCCCGCCTGTTCCTCGTAATAGGCGCGCAATACGTCGCGCCGCTGCTGGATCGGCAGCGGCAGTCGCTTTTCGCGTGCCAGCAGGTCGATCGCATTGATGCGGATGACGGCGAGGTTGCGCTGCTGTTCCTGAACCGTGGCCGCCTCGGCGGATGGCCCGGATGGCAAAAGGGTCGCGAACGCCAGAAAGGCTCCCGCGAAAAGCCGGATCGAATACTGACGGATCGGAGCGTTACTGAATGGGCGGCGCATAGAGGATCCCGCCTTGTGTCCAGGGTGCGTTGATGCCGCGGCTCAATTGCATCGGCGTGTCCTCGCCGAGATTGCGTTCGAAGATCTCGCCGATATTGCCGACGCCGCCGATGACCTGGGTGATCCAGACATCGGTCAGTCCGAGCGGCGGCCCGCTCAGGGCGCCCAGCAGGCCGGCCTCCTTCGCCTTGTCGGCGCCGACTGAAGTGGAACTCAACCCGACCTCCTCCGCGTCGATCAGGCCGAACAGCACCCAGCGCACGAGGTTGACCCATTTCGGATCATCGTCACGCACGACAGGCCCAAGCGGCTCCTTCGAGATGACGTCCTTGAGGATGACATGGTCGTCCGGCTTCGGCAGGTCGGCTCTTTCGCCGGCAAGCGCCGAGCGATCGGCCGTATAGGCATCGCACTTGCCATCCGCGTAAGCCTTGCGTGCATCCTGCCGCTCGGCGAAGGGCAGGAACGACACCTTGAGACCTGCCCGCTCGAAATAGGCGGTGGCGTTGTCCTGCGTCGTCGTTCCGCTGACGACGCAGACGGTAGCGCCGTTCAATTGCAGGGGGCTTGTCGCACCGTAAAGCGCCGGCACCATGAAGCCCTGACCGTCGAAATAGCTGACCCCGACAAATTCCAGCGACTGCCCGGCATCGCGCGAGAGTGTCCAGGTGCTGTTGCGGGAGAGAAGATCCACCTTGCCGTCGGTCAACGCCTTGAAGCGGTCGATCGCCGATAGCGGCACATAGTCGACCTTGCCGGCATCGCCGAAGATGGCGAGTGCGACCGCCTTGCAGAAGTCGACATCGAAGCCGCGCCAGGTCCCCTGCTCGTCTTTCTCCGAGAACCCGCCAAGTCCCTCGCTGACACCGCAGACGAGCGTGCCACGCGCCTTGACGTCCTCAAGCGTCCCCGCCGTCGCCTGCATGGCAGAGCCAGCCGCCAGCAACAGGCCCAAGGAGAGAACCGTGGCGCGCGCCGGAAAGCGCGCGGAAAAGGATGGCAACTTCATCGATGATTCCCAGGATGTCGCAACGGCAGTGCAGCCACAATACATCGACGCGAGCCTTCAACAAGGCCGAGACCAAAGATGTTGGCAGCGTCGCGGCGGCAAGTCTCAAAACGATCATGGCCGGGACAAGCCCGGCCATGTGTTCGTGAAGCGCGTTGGTTGCTGAAGCGCAGGCCCTAGTAGCGGGCGAGGTCCGCCGGCTTGTTGCCGAGGATCGCGTCGATCTTGGCCAGCACGTCCGGCGTCAGCGTCTCGCGGCTGTCGAGCGCGGCGAGGTTGTCTTCCAGCTGGCTCTTCTTCGAAGCGCCGAGGATGACGGTCGAGACGTTCTTGTTGGCGAGGCACCAGAGCAGCGCCAAATGGTGGATCGGCAGCCCGATCTCGCCGGCGAGCGCCGCCAGCTTCTCGACCTGCGCAATGCGCTGCTTGCCCTTTTCGCTCTGCCAGAGCTCCTTCAGCCACTCATAGCCCGGCAGGTCCAGACGGCTGCCTGCCGGAATGCCGTTATTGTACTTGCCGGTCAGGATGCCGGACGCCAGCGGCGACCAGATCGTCGTGCCGAGCCCCATCAGGTCGTAGAGCGGGCGATAGTCGCCCTCGACCTTGTCGCGCTCGAACAGATTGTACTGCGGCTGCTCCATGGTCGGCGGCGTGATCTTGAGATCCTTGGCCACGGCCCAGGCCTCGGTCAGCTGCTGCGCCGACCATTCCGACGTGCCCCAATAGAGCACCTTGCCCTGCTGGACGAGGTCGTGCATGGCGCGCACGGTTTCCTCGATCGGGGTGTCGATATCCGGGCGATGGCAAAAATAGAGGTCGAGATATTCGACCTGCAGGCGCTTCAGCGCCGCATGGCAGGCGTCGGTCACATGCTTGCGCGAAAGGCCGCGCTGCGTCGGCTTCGAGCCGCCCCAGAACACCTTGCTGGAGACGATGAAGGAATCGCGACTCCAGCCGAGTTCGGTCAGCGCCTCGCCCATCAGCGCCTCGGAAGCGCCCGCCTCGTAGCCCTCGGCGTTGTCGAAGAAATTGATCCCGCTGTCATAGGCCAGCGTCATGATGTCGAGCGCATCGCGCCGGTCGACCTGCTTGCCGAACGTGACCCAGGAACCGAGCGAAAACTCGCTCACCTGCAGGCCTGACTTACCCAAACGACGATACTGCATATTACATCCGATCCTGACTTCTGCGTCTGTAGAGTCGCGCGCAAGCTAGGGCACTTGCGTGTTCCGCGCTACCGGTCCGCAGGGCACAGGTCTGTGGCCATCAGGCCGCGCGCTCACCCTCATAGGCCCGCTGCAGGCCGGCGATGTCGATCTTGTCCATCTCCAGAAGCGCTTGCATGACCCGCTGGGATTTCTGCGCGTCGAGATCGGTCAGCATCGGCGCCAGGACAACCGGCACGATCTGCCAGGAGATGCCGAACTTGTCCTTGAGCCATCCCCTCTGGCCTTTCTCGCCGCCTTCCGACAGGCGCTCCCACAATTCGTCCAGCTCGTTCTGATCCTCGCATCGGACGACAAAGGACACCGCCTCGTTGAACTTGAATTTCGGGCCGCCATTCAGTGCGGTGAACTCCACCCCCGCCAGCTCGAACCAGGCCGACATCACGGTCCCCTTGGGCCCTGGCCCGGCGTCGCCATAGCGGGCCACCTTTTTCACCTTCGCGTTCTTGAAGATCGAGACATAGAAGATGATCGCCTCTTCGACCTGGTTATCGAACCATAGGAACGGTGAGATCTTTTGCATGGCAATGTCCTTTGCGCTGTGACCGCGAGGTCTCGTCGAAGGTCGCTGTGACGGTATCCCGGGACAGGGCTACGCCGGGTGCCGCTGGCAGCTTGCGTGCGTGAATCCGCTGTCAACGCGAATGCCGGATTGCCGGCATGCGAGCCGCATCGCTGCGCTGCCAAGAGACAAACAAAACGCCGATGGACGGGTTTGTGTTCCCTGCCGGGCGGGGATCACCGACGAGGCATAAGCACGAGATCGCCGGCCCCGACTGATCATTTTTCAGGCAATTGCCGCCTGTTGCGCCGCCTCGGGCCGATATTTCGAGATCAAAGATTTTCTCCTAGCCAAGAATGCCCGCGTCATATGCAATGCCTTCAAGGCTCTCGAGCCGGAAGCGCCGTCACGACAGGGTCGGAACCTTTGGGGTGGCATGGTGCTTGCGTTGCAGAGAGACGATAACAATAGGGGGATAGCGCGCACATGGTCGTTGCCTTCGATGAGATGAGCGCAAGCAGCGAGAGCTGCCGGCCGGGCTACGAGATCCTCAAACGCTGGCTCGATTCGACGCCGCCGGATCTCCTCTCGACCCGCCGCGCCGAAGCGGAACTGCTCTTCCGCCGCATCGGCATCACCTTCGCCGTCTATGGCGACAATGACGGTGAAGAACGGATCATTCCCTTCGACATCATTCCGCGCATCATCACCGCGCCGGAATGGACCAAGCTGTCGAAGGGGCTGGAACAACGGGTCAAGGCGCTCAACGCCTTCCTGACCGACATCTACTCCAAGGGCGATATCCTGCGCGCCGGCATCGTGCCGCAGGACCTGATCTACCAGAACCCCCACTACCAGCCGGAAATGGCGGGCGTGAAGCTCGCCCACGACATCTATGTGATGATCGCCGGCATCGACATCGTCCGGGTCGATCCCGACACCTTCTATGTGCTCGAGGACAATGCCCGCACGCCTTCCGGCGTCTCCTACATGCTGGAGAACCGCGAAGTGATGATGAAGCTGTTCCCCGACCTGTTCGCGGAACACCGCATCGCGCCGGTCGAGAATTATCCGGACGCCCTGCTCGCCACGCTGAAATCGGTCGCACCCCGCTCGGCCCCGGGCGACCCGACAGTGGCGCTGCTCACCCCTGGCCCGTTCAACTCGGCCTTTTACGAGCACTCGTTCCTGGCAGACAAGCTCGGCATCGAACTGGTTGAAGGTCGCGATCTGCAGGTGCGCGACAATGTCGTGTACATGCGGACGACCGAGGGACCGAAACGAGTCGACGTGCTCTATCGCCGTCTCGACGACGACTTCCTCGACCCCCTCACCTTCCGCCCGGATTCGGCGCTCGGCGTGCCGGGCCTGATGAACGCTTACCGCGCCGGCAACGTCACGCTGTCGAACGCAGTCGGCACCGGCGTCGCCGACGACAAGGCCGTCTACTCCTACATGCCGGAAATCGTCCGCTTCTATCTCGGCGAGGAGCCGATCCTGAAGAACGTGCCGACCTGGCGCTGCCGCGAGCCGGATTCGCTGAAATACGTGCTGGAGAACCTCGACACGCTGGTGGTCAAGGAAGTGGCCGGCTCGGGCGGCTACGGCATGCTGATCGGCCCCGCCTCCGACAAGAAGACCATCGAGGAGTTCGCCGCCAAGCTGCGCGCCAATCCAGATGACTTCATCGCACAGCCGACGCTCGCGCTCTCGACATCGCCGACTTTCGTCGATGCCGGCATCGCGCCGCGCCATGTCGACCTGCGTCCCTTCGTGCTTTCGGGCAAGGACAAGGTCCGCATCGTTCCCGGCGGCCTGACGCGCGTTGCCCTGAAGGAAGGGTCGTTGGTGGTCAATTCCAGCCAGGGCGGCGGCACCAAGGATACCTGGGTGCTGGATGCCTGACGCCGGACCGAGACCGTCCCCCGCCTGCGGGAGACGGGCACCACTCTCTACGTTCGATGCAATCCGCCCGCCCGATCCCTCCGCCCGTTTACAGGAGCGGATCGGGTGGAGCGTTGATATCCGGAGTTCTTTTCCGTGCTGAGCCGTACCGCCGATAATCTGTTCTGGCTTGCCCGCTATGTGGAGCGCGCCGACAACACCGCCCGCATCATCGACGCCGCCAATCGCCTCGCCGCCATGCCGATCGCCTATGCCGGCGGTTCGAACGAGTGGGAATCGGCCGTCGCCGCCACCGGCGCGCTTGGCCTGTTCAAGTCGCTGAACCGCGAGCCGACGGCCGAGAACATCATCGACTTCCTCGCCTTTTCGCCGGAGAATCCGTCTTCCATCCGCTCCTGCCTCGAGCGCGCCCGCGTCAACGCGCGCTCCGTGCGCACGGCGCTGACATCGGAAATGTGGGACGCGATCAATGGCGCATGGCTCGGCCTGCGCCAGTTTGACGGCGCCGCGCGCGACCGTATGAAGCTCAACGAGTTCCTCGTCTATGTGAAGGAAGCCTCGCTGCGCTTCGACGGTTCGGCCTACCGCACCATGATCCGCAACGACGTCTATTTCTTCTCAAGCCTCGGTACGTTCATCGAGCGGGCGGACAACACGGCGCGCATTCTTGACGTCAAATACCACCTGCTGCTTCCCGCCGAGGAAAGCGTCGGCGGCGGCCTCGATTTCTTCCAGTGGTCGTCGATCCTGCGCTCCGTCTCCGCCAACACCGCCTATCACTGGGTCTATCGCGAGAGCCTGAAGCCCTGGCTGGTCGCCGATCTGCTGGTGCTGAACGACCAGCTGCCGCGCTCCCTCGCCTCCTGCTACGACAATATCTGCGCCTTCCTCGACGAGTTGTCGCTCGCCTATGGCCGTCAGGGCCAGGCGCAGCGCGTCGCCCGCTCAACCCGCAACCGGCTGCAGAACGCCACCATCGACGAGGTGTTCAGCGACGGCCTGCACGAATTCCTGACCGAGTTCATCGCGGATAATGGCCGTCTCGGCCAGGCCATCACCGACCAGTACCTGGCCTGACGGAGACGATCCATGCGCCTCCGAATTGTTCATGAAACGGCCTACAGCTTCGATCCGCCGGCCCTCGGCGCGATCCAGACGCTACGGCTGACCCCGCGCGGCCATGACGGCCAGTTCGTCGTCAACTGGCGCATCGAGGTCGACCATGATTGCCGGCTCGATACCGCCACCGACTCGTTCGGCAATGTCGTGCAATCCTTCACCACGCAGGGAAAGCTGGACGGCCTCATCATCACCGCGCTTGGTGACGTCGAGACGCATGACATGGCCGGCATGGTGCAAGGCCAGACCGAGCGCTTTCCGGTCGGCGTCTTCCTGCGGACCACGCCGACCACCGCGCCCGACGGCGAGATCCGCGCCTTCGCCGACGACATTGCCGCCTCGGCGCCTAACGATCGGCTGTCGCTGCTGCATTGGCTGATGGACAGCCTGCACGAGCGGATCCTCCTATCCACTCCTGACGACGACAGCGCCAAGGCAACTTTCGCCACCGGCAAGGGCGATCCCCGCGCCATGGCGCATGTGATGATCGCCGCGACCCGTCATCTCGGCATCCCGGCCCGCTACGCCAGCGGCTATCTGTTCCGTCCGGATGCCGAGACTCCGGCGACGACCGAGCATGGCTGGGCCGAAGCCTATCTCGACGGCGTCGGCTGGGTCGGCTTCGACGTCTCGACGAATCTCTGCCCGACGGATAGTCATGTTCGACTGGCGATCGGCCTCGACCGGATCGGCGCATCGCCCGTTCGCGGCGCTGCCTATGGCAACGGCGTTGCGGTCCCTTCGATTGCCATCAGCGTCTCGGAAGCGCGCGCGGCGAAGAGATAGGGCGAGGTGAAGCGTAAATTTTCGCTTGCACCTCAATTTCACTGCCCTAAAACTCCGGCCGGGGCGGGGCAGGACGAAGAGTTTATGACCTATTGCGTTGGAATCCTGGTGCGCGACGGCCTTGTCATGTTGGCCGATACCCGCACCAATGCCGGCCTCGACAACATCGCGACGTACCGGAAGCTGCACCTCTACCAGACCGAGGGCGAGCGCGTGATCGCGATCGCCACGGCGGGTAATCTTGCCGTCAGCCAGTCCGTTCTGAACGTCATGACCGAAGGCCTCGAGAACCCGGAAACGGGCAAGATCGAGACGATCCATACGATTCCGTCGATGTTCAAGGTGGCGCAGTTCGTCGGCCGGGCGATCCGCGAAGTCTACCGTATCCATGGCAAGTCCATGGAGCAGCAGGCCGCCAGCTTCGATGTCACCATGCTGCTGGCCGGCCAGGTCAAGGGCGGGCGGCTGCGGCTGTTCATGGTCTACTCGGCCGGCAATTTCATCGAGGCGACGACCGACACGCCCTATCTGCAGATCGGCGAGCATAAATACGGCAAGCCGATCCTCGACCGTGCCGTCACTGCCGACACGTCGATTTCGGAAGCGCTCAAGCTCGGCCTCATCTCCATGGATTCGACGCTGCGCTCCAATCTTGGCGTCGGCATGCCGATCGACATCGCCGTGATCCGCCGCGACGGACTGAAGTTCGAGGTGTCGCACCGTATCGACGACAATGACGCCTATTTTGCCGGCCTGCGGGAGCATTGGTCCGCGGCGCTGCGCGACGCCCACCAATCCATCCCCAATCCGCCCTACGGTGAGACCTGATCGCAGGTGAATGGCCCGCGCCGGCTTTTTTCGGCGCGGGACCGATTCCTCAATGCATCAGTTCAGGGAAAATTCCGCCGCTGCGATCCGGCATTCGGCCGGTCCGATCAGCCCGCGATGCGCCACCCGCACCGAATGCAACGGGCCGTCGAGCTCGCGCTTCCAGAAGTCCAGGAACTTGTGAAGTTCCGGGAAATCCGGCGCCAGGTCGTAGTCCTGCCAGAGATAGCTTTGCAGGAAGACCGGGTGATCCGGCAGGCGATAGAGGATATGGGCGGTCGTCAGACCATAGCCCGAAAGCTGACGCAGCAGGGATGACGGCATAGGCACCTCATCTGGCGATCGGAAGTCCCTCACAAGGACTAGATGATGATCGCTCCGAAGTGACTTGTTTTCAATTCCAAAAGAGACGATTGTCTTTTGGTATCAGTATTTTAGCAGCACATCTTCGGGAGTGCTGCCAACGCCTTTCCCCAAACCGGCTCATGCCTCGACGCGGATCATCTCGATCAGCGCGCGCAGCGCTGCCGAAACATGGCGGCGCCCCGGATAGTAGAGATGGAATCCCGGAACCGTCGGGCTCCAGTCCTCCAGCACACGGATCAGCCGACCATCCGCCAACTCGGTCGTGACGAGGATATCCGCGGCATACAGCAGCCCCACGCCATCCATGGCCGCCGTAATCAACAGCGTATCGAAGGTGTCGACCACCAGCGGCCCAGTGACCGGTATCGCCAGCGACTTGCCGTCCCTCTCGAATTCCCAGCGATAGAGCCCGCCGCTCGAAATCTCGCGCCGGCCAATGCAGAGATGGTCGCGCAGATCCTGCGGCTGCTTCGGCTGCGGATGCGTCGCGAAATAGCCCGGCGAACCGACGATCGCCGCGTTGAAATCCGCCGACACGCGGATCGCGATCATGTCCTGGTGCACGCTGTCGCCGAGCCGGATGCCAGCGTCGAAGCCGCCGCTGACGATATCGACGAAGGCATCGTTGACCGCAACCTCCAGCGTGACTTCCGGATAGGCCTGCGTGAAACGGCGGAACATCGGCGCCAGGATCATCGCCGCCGCCGCGCGCGGCACGTTGAGGCGCACCGTGCCATGCGGCCGCGCGCTGAAGGCATTCACGTTTTCGACCGCCCGCTCCACGCTGGCGAAGGCGGGGCCGATCTGCTCCAGCAGCGCCTGCCCCGCCTCGGTCGGCGAGACAGTTCGCGTCGTGCGGTTCAGGAGCCGGACGCCCAACCGAGTCTCCAGCGCCCGAAGCGAATGGCTCAATGTCGAGGGAGTCAGGTTCAGCCGCGCGGCAGCGCGGCGGAAACTGCGCGCCTCGGCGACAGCGATGAAGGCCGTCAGTTCGGCCAGTTCATTGGCTCGCATGATTGATGAACCACACTCATGACCACATGCGATACACCATGGCTTATGTTTAGCAATCGGGACAACCATTTTCGCCTCACCGCCAACCGATGCTGCGCCGGAACAACCGCCGCGCCATCCTTCCCCACGATGAGGTCTTCATGTCCCAGTCATCCAACCGCCGCCTTCAGGATCGCGTCGCGCTCGTCACCGGCGGAGGCAGTGGCATTGGTCGCGCGGCCGCCGTGGCCTACGCCCGCGATGGCGCCAAGGTCGTCGTCGCCGGAAGGCGGGCGACCGAACTCGACGAGACCGTCCGCCTGATCGAGGCGGAAGGCGGCAGCGCCCTCGCCGTTCCCACCGATGTTGCGAAATCGGGCGACGTCCAGTCGCTGATTAGGACAACCGTTGATCACTTCGGCCGGCTCGACGCGGCCTTCAACAATGCCGGCGTCGAAGGCTTCGCGCCGATCACGGCGATGACCGAAGAGGAATTCGACCGTGTCATCGGCATCAACCTGAAGGGCGTCTGGCTGTCAGTGAAATACGAGATTGAAGCGATGATTGCGCTCGGCCATGGCGGTGCGATCGTCAACACGTCGTCCTGGCTTGCGAAGGGCGCCTCGTTTGGCTCGTCGGCCTATTCGGCCAGTAAGGGCGGCCTGGACGCCATGATCCGCGCCGTGGCGCTGGAGGTCGGCCCACACAACATCCGCATCAACAACATCAATCCTGGCATCATCGACACGCCGATGGCACGGCGGCTGACGAACAATGATGCCAGCGCGCTGGCTCCCTTTGTAGCGTTCACGCCGGCAAAGCGTGTCGGAACCTCGGAAGATGTCGGCGACGTCGCTGTCTGGCTCTCGACTGACGAGGCACGGTTCGTCACCGGTCAATCGCTGCTGGTCGATGGCGGCTTCACCATCGCCGGCCTGCGCTAAACGCCGTATGGGACAGCTCCGGCAGGTTTCGAACCTTGCCGGGGCTTTTCCCCTTCGCTTCTCCCGAAGACACTGGCCTTGTGGACAAGCTGCGTCTGGCGTGTTTCCTGCCACCTGAACGCCGCGCCGATGGCCGATGCAATGGCCTGGCGGCATCCCGAAGAACACTCTTGGTCGACCCAGCTCGGCCGCCTTGCCGATTTCGTGGAGAACGAACCAACATGGCCGATACGCCCAACCTGACGTTGAAACTCCTGATCAAGGCGTCGCCCGCCCGTCTTTTCAAGGCTTGGACCGACCCGTCCAAGATCGTTCATTGGTGGGGCCCGCATGAGACCCAGGAAGGCAGCGTCGAGGCCGAGACCGATCTCCGCGTCGGCGGCGCTTATCGCATCCGCTTCAAGACCAGCGACGGCCAGCAGCATGAGGCCAGCGGTGCATATCAGGAGATCGTCCCGGACCAGAAACTGGCGTTCAGCTGGACCTTGCTCGCGACCCCGGACCAACTGTCTACCGTGACCGTCACGCTGCGCGGCGAAGTCGGCGGCACCATGCTGACGCTGACACAGGCCCCGCTCGCCGACGAGGCGACGCTTGCAAGCCAGAGGGCAAGCTGGACCGGCGCCATCGAAAAGCTCGAGCGTTTCGCCACGCGCGGCGGCAAGAAGTAACGGAAATCCACGACGGCGGCGCGGCAGCCTGTCGCCGAACGATCGATGATCGCCGTGCTACGCCGGTAGCGTTCCGCCCATGGCGCGGAGCGCTTCCGGCGTGTCGAGGTCGAGCGCCACTTCCGGGCCGATCTCGACTTCGACGACGGCGTCCGCATGCGCACCGATCAGGTGTCGCGCGCCGGTATCGCCCTCGATGGCGCAGAGTTCGGCAAAGAACGCCCGCGACCAGAGCACCGGATTGCCGCGCTTGCCCAGATGCGTCGGCACGACCACCAGACGGTCGGCCGAGGGATCGAACGCTTCGATCAACCGATCGAGGATCGCGCTCGTCACCATCGGCATATCGGCCAGCATGACGACGACGCCATCGATATCGTCGCCGAGTCTGGCCACGCCTTGCCGGAGCGAGGTGGACAATCCTTCGGCGTAATCGGGATTGTGGACGGTGCGCACCCCTGTCCCGACCAGCGCCTGCTCCACCTCTTGCCGTCGATGACCGGTGACCACCGTCACCGACGCAGCCCGGCTCGCGCCAGCTGCATCGACGACCGTGCGCACGAGGCTGCGGCCGTCGATTTCGGCGAGCAGCTTGTTCGGCCCGCCCATCCGTCGTCCCTGGCCTGCCGCCAGCACCAGCGCGGCAATCTTCGGCGCGTGCGCGACGACCGCTTCGCGCGGCTGCGGGCGGGATGCGATCTCCATCAGTAGCCCACCAACGCCGAGCCCCGTGATCTCGCATGGCCCGACAGGCAAGCCTGCCAGTATGCGACCAAGGATCCAGTCAAAGCCGTTTTCGCGCGGGCTGCGGGCGCAACCGGGGGCGCCGATCACCGGCTTGCCGTCCAATTCGCCCAGAACCAGCAGGTTGCCGGGATCGACCGGCATGCCGAGATGAATGACGTTTCCGCCCGCCTCGCGTATCCCGGCCGGCACGACATCGCCTGCGTCGACCATCGCCGATGCCCCGAAGACGATGAGTAGCTTCGCGCCCTCGTCGGAAAGCTCAGCCAGCGCCTTGGCGATAGCTCCCGAGTCATGCGCCACGCGCCGTTCCGGCAGTAGCGTCGAGCCGCTGGGCTTCAGCCGCGCCTCGGTCATCCGCCGCGTCTTGTCCATCGTCGAGACCTTGAGGCTCGGCAGCCTGGTCGAAACGAGCCCAACCCGCATCGGACGATAGGGCGCGACGCGCACCAGCGCGGTGGCCCCGGCAATCGCCAGCGCCTGCCCGATCGAAGCGGCGCCGACACCGAAGGGAATAATCTTCACCGTGGCGACCATCTGACCGGCGATAACGGGCGCATGTTCCGGCAGGGTTGCCAGCGTGATGGCCGGATCGACGCGGTTGAAACGGTCGATGGCATCGCGGTCAACGACCAGCAGGCCGCTGTCGCTGGCATGGAGATTGGCGCGGCCGGTAAACGGCGCATCGGCGGAAATCCCGCTTCCCGAGACCGCGCCGGCGAGTTCCACGGCCGCTGCATCCTCATGAATATCGCCCGCCTCCAGCCGCGCAACGAGAACCGTCTCGATACCGGCGGCGGCGAGAATCGCCAGGTGATCGCGCGTGAGGCGAAGACCCTTCTTCAGCGTACGGCCTTCAACGTGCAGCGAATGGGCCAGGATCGCACCCTCGGCCTCCGACACCGGATGCGGCCCGAATTTCACTTATGCGCCTCCGGGCGTCGTCAGACCGCGCTTGCGCAGGCTGTCGATGATCTCGGCCAGCACGGAGACGGCGATCTCGGCCGGCGATTGCGCGCCGATGGCAAGGCCGATCGGGGCCCGTATCCGCGCCGCATCCGCCCCGGAAACACCGGTGGCCTGCAGCCTTTCGAGGCGCTTGGCATGCGTCTTCCGGCTACCCAGCGCACCGACATAGAAGCAGTTCGCCGCCAATGCTGCCTGAAGCGGCAGGTCGTCGATCTTCGGATCATGCGTCAGCGCCGCCACGGCCGTGAACGCATCGAGCGGAATACCCTTCAGCGCATCCTCCGGCCATTCGGCCAGGAGTGCGACATTGGCGAAGCGCTCCGGCGTGGCGAAGGCGGTGCGCGGATCGATGATCGTCACGTCGAGGCCGGCGATCCGCGCCATCGGCGCCAGCGCCTGCGAAATATGCACCGCGCCGATGATGACGAGGCGCGGCGGCGGCACATGCACGGTGAGAAAGAACTCGTCGCCCTCCGGCGTCTGAACCAGGCCGGAATGGGCCGAGCGGAAGCGCTGCGGCAGGATTTCGGCCAGGGTCGGCTCGACCATGAGGTCAAGATCGACATCGTTCTCCCGCACCAGCCGGACAACACCGGAAGCGAGATTGGTGATCAGGATCGCCGCCTGCCTTTGCCGGCGCGCTTCATTCAGGCTCTGGAGCGTGAAGCGATCCATTCAGACCACCTTCTCGACATAGACCTTGATGCGCCCGCCGCAGGAGAGGCCGACGCGCCAGGCCGTCTCGTCGGCAACGCCGAATTCAAGCAGGCGCGGCTCGCCGGCCGCAATCACGTCGATCGCCTCGCCGATGACAGCGCCTTCCACGCAGCCGCCGGAAACCGAGCCCTCGAAATGGCCGTCCGAATCGATGACCAGATGGCTGCCAACGGGACGCGGCGCCGAGCCCCATGTCTCGACCACGGTCGCCAACGCCACGGCGCGGCCGGCCCTCAGCCAGTCCTCGGCAATGGCGAGCACATCGGCCTCGCCCAGTGTCAGCGGTTGAACAGCAGACATGATGCCCCTCCTCAGGCGACAGCGAGATAACGGCGTGGATCGGCGGTTGAAGCCGACACGGAACCGAGCGCGCGGACAAGGTCGGCGACCGCCCCCAGCGAATGCACGGCGCGAAATTCGTCGACATGCGGCAGCATGGCACGAATGCCGCGCGCCTTCGCCTCGAAGCCGTCGAAGCGCAGCAGCGGATTGAGCCAGATCAACCGACGACAGGCGCGATGGAGCCGGTCCATCTCCGCCGTCAGCCCATCGAGGCTGTCGCGTTCCAGCCCGTCCGTCACCAGCAGCACGATAGCGCCCTGCCCGAGCACGCGCCGCGACCACAGCCGGTTGAAGTCGTGCAGCGCTGTCGCGATCCGCGTGCCGCCCGACCAGTCCTCGACCGCATGGGCGCAGGCGGCAAGTGCGGCGTCCGGATCCCTGAGGCGCAATTCGCGCGACACGTTGGTGAGCCGTGTGCCGAACAGGAAGGTGTCGACCCGCCGCGTCGCGCCCAGCGCATGCAGGAAATGCAGCAGGATGCGGCTGTACTGGCTCATCGAGCCGGAGATGTCGCAAAGCGCCACGATGGGCGGGAGGATTTCCGCGCGCTTGCGATAGACCGGCAGGATCATGTCGCCACCCGTCCGCAGGCCGGCTCGCAACGTCCGGCGTGCATCGATCTTTCCACGCGAGGCCGTGACCAGCCGCCGCGTCGGTATCCGGTCATCCGGAAAGGTCAGCCTGGCGAGCGCCGCCTGCGCCTCAGCCAGTTCTTCGGCGCTCATCTGGGCAAAGTCCCGTGTCGCCAAGCGCTCCTTCACGGAGGCGGCCAGACGGAGATCGCGTTCCGCCTCATCAGACGGCTGCTCGGATTCCGGCGTCCGGTCGCCATACATCGCCTGCGCCACGCGAGCAGCGGCTGGAGGCACATTTTTCGGGGACGCGGGCACGCGCGGTCGATCGACAAAGATCGGTGCGCTCAACCGGCCGCCTTTCCAGAACAGGCGAAACGCCTCGTCGAACACCGCCCGCTGTTCGCGCTTCGTCACCAGCACGGCATGCAGCGTCCAGTAAAAGTCGTCGCGCGAAAGGAGCCCGACGATCTCGACGGCGCGGATCGCATCGAGGATGGCAGCCGGCCCGACCGGCATGCCGGCACGCCGGAGCAACCGGCCAAACTGGACAAGGTTCTCATCGAGCCTGCCGCCCGAGGAAAGACCGCCATCCCCTTGATGCGACTCCGACATCACGCCGCCGCTTCCGCCCGCGCCGCCTCGACAAGCGCGCCGACGCTGCTGCTTTCGATCCTGGCAATATCGTCTTGATATTTCAGGAGAACCCCGAGCGTATCCGACACCAGTCCGGGCTCCAGCGCCACCTGATCCAGCTCCACCAGCGCGGCGGCCCAATCGAGCGTTTCCGCGACGCCGGGGCTCTTGAACAGGCCCTCGCGACGCAGCGACTGGACGAAGGCGACGACTTCGCGCGAGAGCCTTTCGCCGGCGCCCGGCACCTTGCTGCGCACGATCTGAAGCTCGCGGGCGCTATCGGGATAATCGACCCAATGATAGAGGCAGCGCCGCTTCAGCGCGTCATGGATCTCGCGGGTGCGGTTGGTGGTCACGACAACGATCGGCGGCTCGGCCGCCCGGATCGTGCCAAGCTCCGGCACGGTCACTTGGTTGTCGGCGAGCATTTCGAGCAGATAGGCCTCGAACGCCTCGTCGGCGCGGTCGAGCTCGTCGATCAGCAGGACAGGCGCCCCGCCCGCCCCGGCTTCCAGCGCCTGCAGCAACGGACGGCGGATCAGGAACCGCTGGGAGAAAACATCGTCGACCAGCCGCTCGCGATCCACGCTGCCGGCGGCCTCCGCCGCACGGATCTCGACCATCTGCGCGGCATAGTTCCATTCATAGACGGCCGAGGCGACATCAAGCCCCTCATAGCATTGCAGGCGGATCAGCTCGCGGCCGAGTTGCGCGGCCAGCACCTTGGCGATCTCGGTCTTGCCGACGCCCGCCTCGCCTTCGAGGAAGAGCGGCCGGTTGAGCCGCAGCGAAAGAAACAGCACCGTCGCCAGCGCCCGGTCGGAGACATAGCCGCCCGCGTCGAGCATTTTCTGGGTGGCTTCAATCGAGGCGGGAAGCGGCCGGTCGGACATCGCGGCTCCTTGCTGGCTATGAAGATTAAGCTGTCCACCGGAGGCTAAACCGGACTTGAACGTGCCCCTTGGCCGGACCTCTTCCCTTATATAGGCTGCGTCCAGCAACGCCCTTGTCAGGGGCCTGCCGCCATCATGCGGGCCGACCCGACCCGCTGGCAAGTTCGACGGGGTCTCTCATGCCACTGATCGCTATGGACGATCGTATCCGACTGAATGTCGAAGCCGATCCGGACAATGGCAAACCAGCGCTTCTCCTCACCAACGCCCTCGGTACCGACCTTTCGATGTGGGAGGATCAGCTTCCAGCGTTGCGCGAGGAATTCCGCGTCATCCGTTTCGATGATCGCGGTCACGGCGGCTCCGACATTCCCGACACGCCCTATACGATCGATCGGCTTGGCCGCGATGCGCGGGGCGTGCTCGACGCGGTGGGCGTCGAAAGCGCGCATGTCGTGGGATTGTCGAAGGGCGGCATGGTCGCCGCCTGGCTCGCCGCGAACAAGCCGGACTATGTCGAGAAGCTGGTGATCTGCGCCTCGGCGCCGCATCTGCCGCCGCGCGACATGTGGGAGGGCCGTGCGAAGACGGCGCGCAACGAGGGTTTGTCGGCGCTGGTCGATGCCGTGATCGGCCGCTGGTTCCGGGAAGGCTTTCGCGCTTCCCAACCGGAAATCGTTGCCCGCATTCGCGACATGATTCTCGACACGTCAGCGGAAGGCTATGCCGCGTGCTGCGAAGCGCTTGGCGAAATGGATCTGCGCGAGGATCTGGCTCTGATCCAGGCCCCCACCCTCGTGATTTGCGCGGATCACGACGCCGCGGTGCAACCCGCCAAGGCGCGTGAATGGGTGGCGGATATCGACGGCGCGCGGATGGAAGTCATCCGCAACGCCGCCCATCTTTGCAATGTCGAGCAGCCCGAGGCGTTCAACCGCGTCCTGCTCGACTTCCTGCGCGCCTGATCAGGCCCGTTCGCGATTCAGAAGCGCATCGACGCTCCAGCGACCGGGGCCGGCGAAGACGAAATACAGGAAGATGAAGCAATAGAGGATGGCGGCGTCGCCGCCGTTCAGCACCGGGTAGAAGCTGCGCGGTGCATGCGCGATCCAGTAGGCGAAGGCCATCAGGCCGGACAGCACGAAGGCCACCGGGCGCGAGAACAGGCCGATCAGAAGCAGGAAGCCGCCGATCAGTTCCAGCATGCCGGCCGTCCAGGAGAGGCTGAACATGGCCGGCGCCTTATCCGAAGCCGGGAAACCGAGAATCTTCTGCGTTCCGTGCGCCATGAAGATCAACGAAGAAACGATGCGCAACAGGCCGAGCGTATAAGGCTGAAACTTAGAAATCTTCTCAAACGACACTATAAGGTCTCCGTATGACTAGGGGCGATCCTGTTAACACGACAGGGATTTCGCGCCTAGCAGACGGAGCAACATACAGCGGGACGTGGGATAAACTTATCATCACGCGAACGTGATCACATGTTCGGGTAGTTCGGGCCCCCGGCGCCTTCGGGCGTCGTCCAGTTGATATTCTGGTTCGGATCCTTGATGTCGCAGGTTTTGCAATGGACGCAGTTCTGCGCGTTGATCACGAAGCGCGGACCGCTGGCCTCTTCCACCCACTCATAGACGCCGGCCGGGCAATAGCGCGCCGAGGGGCCGCCATAGACATCGTGCTCCGACGTCTTCTGCAGCGCCGGGTCGAGCACCTTCAGGTGGATCGGCTGATCTTCCTCGTGATTGGTGTTCGACAGGAATACCGAGGAGAGGCGATCGAAGGTCAAAACGCCATCCGGCTTCGGATAGACGATCTTCTTGCAGTCCTTGGCCGGCTTGGTCGTGGCGAAATCCGGTTTGCCATGCTTCAGCGTGCCGAAGAGGGTGAAGCCAAACGTGTTCGCCCACATGTCGATGCCGCCGGCGAGAATGCCGCCCAGCGTGCCGAACTTCGACCAGAGCGGCTTGACGTTGCGGACCTTCTTGAGGTCCTTGCCGATCGGTCCGGCGCGCCAGTTCGCTTCATAGCCCAGCAGCTCGTCGCCCGAGCGGCCGGCAGCCAGCGCCGCCGCGACATTCTCGGCCGCCTCCATGCCCGAAAGCATGGCGTTGTGGCTGCCCTTGATGCGGGGAAGATTGACGAAACCGGCCGAGCAGCCGATCAGCGCGCCGCCGGGGAACACCAGTTTTGGTACCGACTGGAGGCCGCCCTCGGTGATGGCGCGGGCACCATAGGAAAGCCGCTTGGCTCCGGCGAAGACGGGCGCGATCGACGGGTGAGTCTTGAACCGCTGGAATTCCTCGAACGGCGAAAGGTTCGGGTTCTTGTAGTTCAGATGCACCACAAAGCCGACGACGACCTGGTTGTCCTCGAGGTGATAGAGGAACGAGCCGCCGCCGGTCGAGAAGTCGAGCGGCCAGCCGAAGGAGTGCTGCACCAGGCCGGGCTTGTGCAGCTTCGGGTCGACCTGCCACAGTTCCTTGATGCCGAGACCGTATTTTTGCGGCTCGCGGCCTTCGGCCAGACCGAAGGATGCGATCAGCTGCTTGGCGAGCGAACCGCGCGCGCCCTCGCCGATCAGCGTGTACTTGCCGCGCAATTCCATGCCGCGCTGAAAATTCGGGCCCGGCTCGCCGTCACGGCCGACGCCCATGTCGCCGGTGGCAACGCCGGCCACCGCGCCATTCTCGTCAAACAGCACTTCCGCTGCCGCGAAGCCCGGATAGATCTCGACGCCGAGCGCCTCGGCCTTGGCCGCCAGCCAGCGGCAGACATTGCCGAGCGACACGACATAGTTGCCGTGGTTGGACATCAGCGGCGGCATCAGGAAATTGGGCAGGCGCACGGAGCCGGCGGGGCCGAGGAAGAGGAACTGGTCCTCGGTCACCGGCGTCTTCATCGGCGTGTCGTCTTCCTGGCGCCATTCAGGCACCAGCTTGTCGAGCGCGATCGGGTCGATCACCGCGCCGGAGAGAATGTGAGCCCCGACTTCGGAGCCCTTCTCGACCACGACGACCGTGATGTCCGGATCGACCTGCTTCAACCGGATAGCCGCGGCAAGTCCCGCAGGGCCTGCGCCCACGATCACAACGTCAAATTCCATCGCTTCGCGATCGGGAAGCTCTGCCGGGATTGCCATGCGTGCCTGTCCAGTTTCGAATGTCGCGCTCTGTTTAGAAGAGCAACAAACCGCAGGCAATGCCGAAAATATAGTGATGCGAAGGACTTGATGAGCCTTCCGCATCAACATGATGCCGTTCCGGCGTCAGGCCGCCTTGCAGGCCGCACAACCTTGAAAGGCCCGCGCGGCGCTGCGACTTATTTCGTCGTCCGAACCTGCTGGATCGCTCTTGCCATGCCGTTGCATGCGCCGGACGAACCGAGCCTGCGGCATTCGACACAAGGCCGAAGTTCTCCCTGAACTATGCTATCGTGCGGAAGCCCCAAAGGGTCGACATGGGCGCCGGTTGCGCCTACTCAAGAACGATATGATGGCTCCCGAATTGCAATCCCCGTCCCCTGAAGCGCTGGCGGCGCTGCTGGATTGGTACGTCGCCAATGATGTCGACGTGGCGATCGAGGAGGAGGCTGTCAATCGGCTGGTGGCGCGCGCCGCCGAACCCATGCCGGAGCCGACGCAGCGCCACGCGCCGGTATCGTTCGAATCGGCACCCCGCCCTCACCCGCAGCCAACCATCGCCACCGCCCTTTCGCCGGAAGCCGATGCTCTTGCCGCACGCGAGGCGGCAGCGAGCGCCACGACGCTCGACGCGCTGAAGGTTGTTCTGTCGCGCTTCGAGGGCTGCGCGCTGAAGACGACCGCCAAGTCGCTCGTTTTTGCCAGCGGCAATCCGGCGGCGCGCGTCATGCTGGTCGGCGATCCGCCCGGCCGCGACGAGGATTTGCAGGGCGAACCCTTTGTCGGCCCGGCCGGTCCGCTGCTCGACCGGATGCTGGCGGCAATCGGCCTGACACGAGCCGAGGTCTACATGACCAACATCGTGCCCTGGCGGCCGCCGGGCAATCGCGCGCCGACGCCGCAGGAGACGGCCGCCTGCCGGCCCTTCCTCGAGCGGCAGATCGAACTGGTCGATCCCGATTATCTGGTTTGCCTCGGGCCGATGGCGGCCAAGGAACTCCTGCCGACGAGCGAAGGTCTTCTTCGCATGCGCGGCCAATGGTTCCCCTACGACACCGGCAAGCGCACAATCCAGGCGATGGCAACGCTCCATCCTGCCTATCTGCTGTTGCAACCTCTGCAGAAGCGGCTTGTCTGGCGCGATCTTCTGACTTTGAAAGCTGCGATCACCGCCGCGACAGTCTAAAGTTCTGGCGCGACGCGAGTTTTTCATCCTGTAAACTTAATATTCACCACAAAGTGCCATCTTTTGGACATGCCGACGGCTGACTAGAGTCAGTCACCCGCTTCATTCAAATTGGCCGAATTTCGGCGCCTCCGGTTAGCATGGCATCCCAGCTCCTTCCCGTCGCCGCGCTCCTCATTGGGTCGGCACTGCTCCTCATCGCCGGCGGCCTTCATGGCCTTCTGCTTCCCATCCGTGGAGCCATCGAAGGATTCTCGACGACGGAGCTCGGCCTGATCGGCACCGGCTGGGCGGTTGGCTTCGTTCTGGGCTGCATCATTGTCCCGCGCATCGTGCGCCGCGTCGGCCATGTCCGCGCCTATGGCGTCATGGCTTCGATCGCCAGCGTCGTCATCCTGATCAACCTGCTGTGGATCTCGCCCTGGGCCTGGATCGGGCTTCGCGCCTTCTCCGGCTTCTGTTTCGCTGGCGCCCAGATGATCGTCGAAAGCTGGCTGAACGAGCGCGCCACCAAGGAAAACCGCGGCACGGTGTTCTCCGTCTACCAGATGGTGAATTTCGGCGCGTCGACGGCAGGGCAGCTTCTGCTCGCCACGGCGCCGGCCGAGGGCTTCTTTTTCTTCGTGCTCGGCGCGATCTTCTACTGCCTCGCCATCCTGCCGTCGGCGCTTTCAACCGCGCAGACACCCCGCCCGCTAAAGACGACCAAGCTCGATCTCCGCGGCCTGTTCCGCAATTCGCCCGTCTCGGCGGTCGGCTGTTTCCTGATCGGCCTCGTCAACGGCGCCTTCGGCACGCTCGGCGCCGTCTATGGCCAGAAGATCGGCCTGCCGACGGCCGTCATCGCCTTCTTCATGAGCGCGGCCGTGCTCGGCGGCGCGATTACCCAGGTGCCGTTGGGCAAGCTTTCCGACAAGATCGACCGCCGCTACGTGCTGATTGGCGTCGCCGTCGCCGCGATCGTCATGAGCCTCGCCATCGCCTTTGTCAGCCCGACCCAACCCACCGTCATCATCATCATGATCGCGCTGTTCGGCGGCATGATCTATCCGATGTACGGCCTCACCGTCGCGCACGCGAACGACTACACCGCGCCGGATGACTTCGTGAAGGTTGCGAGCGGCCTGCTGTTGATGTCAGGCTTCGGCACCATGATCGGCCCGATCATCGGCGCGATCACGATGGAATATCTGGGACCGGGCGGCCTGTTCAGCTTCTTCTCGGTCGTCCACGTCGTGCTGATCGCCTACACGGCCTATCGCCTGTCCCGACGGCCCGCCCCGCGCGACGTGCCCCGCGACGCCTTCCAGTCGATGCCGCCGCTGCGCAACGCAACGCCCGAGACGATCGCGCTGGATCCACGCGCCGAAGACCCCAAGCCGGCACCGGCGACGGCCATAGCGGCTCCAGCTCCAGCTCCAGCTCCAGCACCCGCGCCCACCCCGACACCCTGAGCGGCCGAGTTCGGGATCGAGTCGTCAGACCTGATGATAAGCGCGGTCGAGATAGACCAGCGCGCTGTCATGCGAACCGACGCGCACCGCCTCGACAAGGCCGAACAGCACCGAATGCGAGCCCTGCTCGATCACATCGGTCAGGCGGCAATCAAAGCTGGCGCGGGCTGATTCCAGCACCGGCGCGCCGGTTGCCAGCGTCACCCACGAGCCCAACGCGAAGCGTTCCGGCATGGAAAGGCCGGTGCGACCGGCAAAGGCCTCGGCCAGATCCTGCTGGTTTCCCTCTAGCGTATTGATGCAGAAGCTGCCGTTCCGTTTGAAGGCGGCATTGGTCAGGCTCTTCCGGTTGACGCAGACGAGCACGATTGGCGGACGATCGGAAACCGATGTCACGGCGGAAGCCGTCAGGCCGCATGCGCCGCCCTCGCCCGAGGTCGTCACTACATGAACCGGCGCTACCAGCCGGCTCATCGCTTCGCGGAACATTGCCGGATCGACCAGATCCGTGAGCGTATCCATGCCTATTCGTATCCCAATCCTGCCAGCTCCGTCACGCTTGGTCGTATCGGGTCGGGCCGACGACGACAAGCCGGACGGCGCTCCGGTCAAAAGAAATCAGCCTCAGCCCTTATAAGGTGAACTTACCTTATCCCGTCGCGTCAGTTGTGTGTTCGGAGGTGACTTGTTGTTTTGTTCGGTTCGTGTACCTAATCGAGAGATCAATGAGAGGCCGGTCTACGGGCACGGACCTCCACCAAAAAAAGAATTGAGCTGCATGCGGGGATCTACAATATGGAAGTGTTCCTACAACAATTGATCAATGGGATCACGCTTGGGTCTATCTATGGCCTGATTGCGATTGGTTACACGATGGTGTTTGGCATCATCGGCATGGTGAACTTCTCCCATGGCGACGTCTTCATGACGTCGGCGTTCATCGCACTCATTTTCCTCCTGGTCCTTACGACAGTTCTTGGCATGTCGTCGATGATACTGGCGCTGATCATTGTCATGGTGATCGCCATGGTATTGACAAGCTTGATGAGCTGGGCGATCGAGCGGATCGCCTATCGGCCGCTGCGCGGCTCGTTCCGCTTGGCGCCGCTGATCTCAGCCATCGGCATGTCGATCGTGTTGTCCAATTTCGTCCAGGTCACGCAAGGACCGCGCAACAAGCCGATCCCACCCATTCTGAGCGGTGGCATCGAGGTGATGAACTCCAACAATTTCGCCGTCACGCTCTCCTACAAGCAGATCCTGATCTGGGTCGTCACCGCCGTGCTGCTGGCCGGGTTCTGGTACCTCGTGCAGAAGACCTCGCTCGGCCGCGCCCAGCGCGCCTGCGAGCAGGATCGCAAGATGGCCGCCCTTCTCGGCGTCAATGTCGATCGCACCATCTCGCTCACCTTCGTCATGGGCGCGGCTCTCGCCGCCGTCGCCGGCACCCTTTTCCTCTCCTACTACGGCGTGGTGAATTTCTCGGACGGCTTCGTTCCGGGCGTGAAAGCCTTCACCGCCGCGGTTCTGGGCGGCATCGGCTCCTTGCCGGGTGCGGTCATCGGCGGTCTGCTGATCGGCCTGATCGAGACCTTCTGGTCGGGATATTTCTCCATCGACTACAAGGACGTCGCCGCCTTCTCGATCCTGGCGATCGTGCTGATCTTCATGCCGCAAGGCCTCCTCGGACGACCTGAAGTCGAGAAGGTGTGACATGGCAGACTCACCGGTTATCAAACATGGCTCGGATATTTCCGCAGCCGTGAAGGACTCGCTTTTGTCCGGCCTCATCGCGCTTGGACTGTTCGGTCCTCTGGTCGGGCTGCGGACCGAACAGAACATGCGCAACGAGTTGGTGGTGCAGGGCCGATGGGGGCTGCTTGCCTCCGTCATCGGCATCATCATCGTTGGGCGGTTCCTGCTTCTGACCCTGGTCTGGCCGGCCATGGCGGCGCGCAAGGAGCGGGCCGGCCCCGTATCCGAGACGCCTTCGGCCGCCCGCCAGGCGGTGTCGCGCTGGTTCGCGCCCGCGTCGGTTGTGTTCCTGTTCCTCTATCCGGCGATCGTCGTCAGCCTACTCGGCTTTCAGGGCTCGCTGAAATGGGTCGACAATTTCGGCATCCAGATCCTGATCTACGTGATGCTCGGCTGGGGCCTGAACATCGTCGTCGGCCTCGCCGGCCTGCTCGATCTCGGCTATGTCGCCTTCTACGCCGTCGGCGCCTATTCCTACGCCCTGCTGTCGAGCCATTTCGGCCTGTCGTTCTGGCTGCTGCTGCCGATGGCCGGCATTTTCGCGGCCCTTTGGGGCGTCATGCTCGGCTTTCCGGTGCTGCGATTGCGAGGCGATTACCTTGCCATCGTGACGCTGGCCTTCGGCGAGATCATACGCCTCGTGCTGATCAACTGGCGCGAAGTCACCAATGGCTCCGCCGGCATCAGCTCGATCCCGAAGATCACGCTGTTCGGCATCAAGTTCGATGCCTCGCCAGACGGCTTCGCCAGGATCATGGATCTGCCGATCTCGTCGGCCTACTACAAGATCTTTCTCTACTACCTGATCCTGCTGCTGGCGCTGCTGACGGCCTTCGTGACGATCCGCCTGCGCCGACTGCCGGTCGGGCGGGCATGGGAAGCCCTGCGCGAGGACGAGATCGCCTGCCGTTCGCTCGGCATCAACACCACCAACACCAAGCTGACCGCCTTTGCGCTCGGCGCGATGTTCGCCGGCTTTGCCGGATCGTTCTTCGCCGCGCGCCAGGGCTTCGTCAGCCCCGAATCCTTCACCTTCATGGAATCGGCGATCATCGTGGCGATCGTCGTTCTGGGCGGCATGGGTTCGATGGTCGGCGTGGCGCTGGCTGCCGTCGCCATGATCGGCGGCACGGAACTCCTGCGCGAACTGGCCTTCCTGAAGACGATCTTCGGCAGCAACTTCAACCCTGACCAGTTCCGCATGCTGATTTTCGGCCTCGCCATGGTCGGCATCATGATCTGGAAGCCGCGCGGCTTCGTCTCGTCGCGTGAGCCAACGATCTTCCTGGCGGAGAAGAAGTCGATTTCCGGCAGCCTCGTCAAAGAAGGACATGGCTGATGAGCGAAACCCTCGGCATGGCCCCGGACGCCCCGCGTCCGTGGGAAAACAACCCTGTCCTGACTGTCCAGCATGTGTTCATGCGCTTCGGCGGACTGATCGCCGTCAATGACCTGTCCTTCAGCGTCGGACGTGGTGACATCACGGCGCTGATCGGCCCGAACGGCGCCGGCAAGACCACGGTGTTCAACTGCATCACCGGCTTCTACAAGCCGACGCAGGGGATGCTGCAACTGGAGCATGCCTCCGGCGCGACCTTCCTGCTGGAACGGATGCCGGACTTCAAGATCTCGGCCAAGGCCAAGGTCGCGCGGACCTTCCAGAACATCCGCCTGTTTTCCGGCATGACCGTGCTGGAAAACCTGCTGGTGGCGCAGCACAACACGCTGATGATGGCCTCCGGCATGACGATCCTCGGCGTCCTCGGCTTGCCGAGCTACGACCGGGCCGAAAAGCGGGCTGTCGAGAAGGCCAGGTACTGGCTGGAAAAGACCGGGCTGACCGCTCGCGCCGACGATCCGGCCGGCGACCTGCCTTATGGCGCCCAGCGCCGGCTCGAAATCGCCCGCGCCATGTGTACGGAGCCGGAGCTGCTTTGCCTGGACGAACCGGCGGCTGGCCTCAACCCGCGTGAATCGGCGGAACTGAACGCCCTGCTGCTCGGCATCCGAAAGACCGAGAAGACATCGATCCTGCTGATCGAACACGACATGTCCGTAGTCATGGAGATTTCCGACCACGTCATCGTCCTCGAATACGGCACCAAGATCGCCGATGGCACGCCCACCGAGGTGCGCAACGACCCGCGCGTGATCGCCGCCTATCTCGGCGTCGATGACGACGAGGTCGAGATCGTCGAGGAACGACTGGACCAGATCATCGAAGGGGCGGCGACATGACCGGTCAGAACGGGACGCCGCTGCTGTCCGTGCAGGGCGCCAAGACCTATTACGGCAAGATCATCGCGCTGAAGGGCGTCGATGTGGACGTCTACAAGGGCGAGATCGTCACGCTGATCGGCGCCAACGGCGCCGGCAAGTCAACGCTGATGATGACCATTTGCGGCAACCCGCGCGCCCGGGAAGGCAAGATCCTCTTCGAGGGCCGCGACATCACCGAGATGCCGACGCATGAGATTGCGCGGCTGCGCATCGCCCAGTCGCCCGAAGGCCGCCGCATATTCCCGCGCATGACGGTGCTGGAAAACCTGCAGATGGGCGCGGCGCTCGACAAGCTCGCCCATTTCGACGAGGACGTGGAGCGGATGTTCACGCTGTTCCCGCGCCTGAAGGAGCGCGTCGCCCAGCGCGGCGGCACGCTTTCGGGCGGCGAACAGCAGATGCTGGCGATCGCCCGCGCCCTGATGGCGCGGCCCAAGCTGCTGATGCTGGACGAACCCTCGCTCGGCCTCGCGCCGCTGATCGTCAAGCAGATCTTCGACGTCATCGGCGAACTCAACCGCACGGAAGGCCTCACCGTCTTCCTGGTCGAGCAGAATGCGTATCACGCGCTGAAGCTCGCCCATCGCGGCTACGTGCTGGTGAACGGTCTCGTCACCATGTCCGGCACCGGCAAGGAATTGCTGCAGAAGCCGGAAATCCGCGCGGCCTATCTGGAAGGCGGTGCTCATTGAGCCCCTTCCCCAACTCTTCTTCGAAGAAAACCCCAAGGGGGCATTCCTGATGTCGGGCATCCTCTATGAAGAAGCCTCGATGGTGACGTTCCTGTTTGTCACCATCGTTCTGGGTGGCGCGGGAGCCTGGATGACAGGCCGCGCCTGCGCCCTGACCTGGCGACCGTTCGGCATGCTGCTGCTCTATCTGCTGATCCTGTCGTTCGCCGTGCGCTTCATCCACTTCTCGCTTTTCCAGGCAACGCTGCTGTCGCTGCATTACTGGATCGTCGATGCGATCTTCGTGCTGGCGGTCGGGTCGATCGCCTACCGCTACACCCGCACCAACCAGATGGTTTCGCAATATTACTGGCTTTACGCAAAGTCAGGACCGCTGGCTTGGCGTGCAATTTGAATTTTCACTCGCGGTTCGGCAATCGTCCAAGATTGAACCAAGACTGAAACAAGAAACCGGATGACAGTCATAAGGAAATCGGCAAGATAACCGATCAAGGCGACCCGTCATCCGCCGATAGGGCAAAAGCCCACCTTCCAGATCCAACGGGAGACGTAGAATGAAGAAGACCCTCATCTCAAGCCTGGCGTTCGCCGCGGGCTTGACGCTGGCCGGCATGGCCCATGCGGACGATATCAAGATCGCCGCCGCTGGCCCCCTGACCGGTCCGAACGCCGCCTTTGGCGCCCAGATCCAGAAGGGCACCGAGCAGGCCATTGCCGACATCAACGCGGCTGGCGGCGTCGGTGGCAACAAGTTCGTCCTCACGCTGGGCGATGACGTTTCCGATCCGAAGCAGGGCGTTTCGGTCGCCAACAAGTTCGTCGGCGACGGCGTGACTTTCGTCGTCGGCCACTTCAACTCCGGCGTGTCGATCCCCGCCTCGGAAGTCTATGCCGAAAACGGCGTCCTGCAGATCTCGCCCGCTTCGACCAATCCGAAATTCACCGAGCGGGACCTCTGGAACACCTTCCGTACCTGCGGTCGCGATGACCAGCAGGGCGCGGTTGCCGGCAAGTACATTGTCGACCACCTGAAGGACAAGAAGATCGCCATCATCCACGACAAGACCCCGTATGGTCAGGGCCTTGCCGACGAGACCAAGAAGGCTGCGAACGCCGGTGGCGTCACCGAAGTCGTCTATGAAGGCATCAATGTCGGCGACAAGGACTTCTCCGCCCTCATCTCCAAGATGAAGTCGGCTGGCGTCGAGGTCATCTATTACGGCGGCCTGCACCAGGAAGCCGGCCTCATCGTCCGCCAGGCGGCAGAACAGGGCCTGAAGGCCGTGCTGTTCTCCGGCGACGGCATCACCGACCGCGAGTTCGCCGCGATCGCCGGCCCCGCTGCCGACGGCACGCTGATGACCTTCGGTCCCGATCCGCGCCTGAACCCCGACGCCAAGGAAGTCGTGGAACGCTTCCGCGCTTCGGGCTTCGAGCCGGAAGCCTACACGCTCTACTCCTATGCCAGCGTCCAGGTCATCGCCCAGGCGATCGAAAAGGCCGGCTCCACCGATCCGCAGAAGGTCGCGGAAGTGATCAAGTCGGGCGGCCCGTGGAAGACCGTTCTCGGCCCGCTCTCCTATGATGCCAAGGGCGACCGCACCACGGCCGACTATGTCATCTACTCCTGGCTCAAGGATGCCGACGGCAAGCTCGACTACAAGCAGCTCTAAGCCGATCTCTATCTGACAAACATCGAAGCGCCCGCGTCTCCTCGAGACGCGGGCGTTTTCTTTTGGTCCGCCGCCGGGCATGATCGCGCCATGCCCCGAAAAGGACGACCGATGCTCCGCGCCACTCCTTGCCTGTCGACTTGCCTGTCCGCTTTCCTTGCCGTTCTGCTTACCGGCCCCGTGCTGGCCGATATCCGCATCCAGGCGGTCGGGCCGATGACCGGCCCCTATCAGGCGCTCGGCAAGCAGATCCGCGCCGGCGTCGAGACAGCGGTTGACGCGCTCAACGCACAAGGCGGCATCGACGGCGAACGCATCACCGTCGATATCGAGGACGATGCCTGCAAGCCCGACAATGCGGTCGCCACCGCCAATCGCGCCATCGGGCGCGGCAACGCGCTGGTGGTGGGCCATGTCTGCGCCGAAGCGGCGATGGCTGCCGGCGCCGTCTATGCCGACAACAAGCTGCTGGCGATCACCCCGGCCGTCACCGCCAACCGCTACACCGACAACCGCGCCGGGCCGACGCTCCTGCGCCTTGCCGCCCGCGACGACGCACAGGGACCAACGGCCGGCGCCTTCCTGGCCGAGCGCTTCGGCAACAAGCGCATCGCCGTTCTGAATGACGGCTCTCCCTACGGAAAACCGCTGGCCGAAGCCGTCAAACAGGCGCTGAACGAGACCGGCAAGCGGGAAGCCCGCCTCGACACGTTCGATCCCGGCGCGAAGGAATACAACGCGCTCGCCGACCGCCTCATCGCCGACGCGATCGATGTCGTCTTTATCGGCGGCGACCAGGGCGATATCGCACTGATCCTGAAGGCGCTGCGCGCCAAGGGTTCGCCGGCCATCGTCATGGGCGGCGATTCGCTCGCCACCACCGAGTTCCGCAACACCGCAGGCGACGCGGCCGAGGGAACGCTGCTGACCTTCTTCACCGACTGGCGACAGGGCGAAGCCGCGAAAGAGGCCAGCGCCGCGCTGCGCAACGCCGGCGTCGAGCCGCAGGGCTATGTTCTGCCGGCCTATGCCGCCGTCCAGCTCTGGGCCGCCGCGCGAAAGTCGAGCGGTTCGGCCGAGGGCGAGGACATCGCCTCGACGCTATCGGGATCTTCGACGCAGACCGTGCTGGGTCCCATCACCTTCGACGGCCAGGGCGACGCTCAACTCACCGGCTTTGCCGTCTATCGCTGGCAGGATGGAACCCTCGTCCCCGACGCCAGCCCCTAGCGGAAACGGGTCGGGCTGAACGGAGCCGGATCGACGAAGGGCATTTCGCGCGTGATCAGTTCGGCCAGCAGGCGGCCGGTCGCCGGGCCGAGCGTGAAGCCGAGATGGCCATGGCCGAAATTGAGCCAGAGACCAGGATGGCGCGGCGCCGGGCCAACGATCGGCATCGAGTCCGGCAAACAGGGCCGCGCGCCCATCCAGGGCTCTTCCTCGATCTGATCGCCGAGCGGAAACAACGCCTTCACCTGCGGCAGGATCTTGGCGATCTGCACCGGCGTCGGCGGCGCATCGCGCTCGTCGAACTCGATTCCCGAGGTGATCCGGTAGCCCTGCCGCATCGGCGTCAGCACATAGCCATGCGCGACATCGACGACCGGACGTTCGAGAACGGCATCGCCGCGCGGCTTGAAATGCAGGTGGTAGCCGCGCTTGACGGCGAGCGGATAGCGATAGCCCAGCGGCTTCAGCAGATCCATCGCCCAGGGGCCGAGCGCCACGACAACATCGGGCGCCGTCGCGCAGCGGCCGTCGATATCGACAACCCAGAGGTCATTCTCGCGCCGCAGCGACAGCGCGTCGCCATGCGCGAACGTGCCGCCCATCGCCTCGAACAGCCGTGCATAGGCCTTGGTGACCCCGCCGGGGCTCGTCACCGAAACCGAGTCGGGCCAGAAGACGGCGCGGGCGAATACCGGCGCCAGATCGGGCTCAAGATCGGTGATCTGGTGGCTGTCGAGCGTCTCGTAGCGCACGCCAAATCGCTCGGCCAGGGCGAGGTGTGCTTTCGTGTCGGCCTCGAAGCCGGCAATGCTGCGATAGCCCTTGAGCCAGCCGGTGCCACGGAAGAACTCGACCGCCCTGCCCTTGCCGGCCAGGACGCCGTGCTCGCTCGCTGCATGGGCGAGAATGGGGTTCATCGCCTCGGCATAATGCTCGATGGCGCGGGGCGACGACCCTGCCCTGAGCTTCAGGAGCCAGGGCGCGATCTTCGGCAGGAAGCGGCGATTGTAATGGAGCGCGGTTTCCTCGTTGCGGCCATATTTCCACAGCGCGCCAAACTGGCGTGGAAAGACGATCGGATAGAAGCCCTCGCGCTCGATGACGCCGGCATTGCCATAGGACGTCGCCTCGCCCGGATCGCGCTTGTCGATCAGGGCAACGCTGCGGTTGCGCTTCTGCAGATTGAGCGCGGCAGAGACGCCGACAATGCCTGCGCCGAGCACGATCGCGTCGAACCGCTCCATCTCTTTCTCGCCGGGAATCGCTTTCTTCCTTCCGCTGTTGGGTCGAGTTTGCCTGTCGCGGACCGGACGAGCAATTGCCGAGACCCGATTGCCGTGTTAGGGCCGAAACGAACCCGAACGGACCTGCCCCTTACGGTCCCCGAAGCTGAAAGCAGATATCATGGCCTCGCCTCTCCTGATCTCGCCATCCATCCTCGCTTCGGACTTTTCCCGTCTCGGCGAGGAAGTGCGCGACGTCGAGGCTGCCGGCGCCGACTGGATCCATCTCGACATCATGGATGGCCATTTCGTCCCCAACATCACCTTCGGCCCGCCGGTCGTGCGGGCGCTTCGCCCGCTGACCAAGGCCCTGTTCGACGTGCATCTGATGATCGCGCCCGCCGATGCCTATCTGGCTGAATTCGCCGATGCCGGCGCCGATCTGATCACCGTCCATGCCGAAGCCGGTCCGCATCTGCACCGTTCGCTGCAGACCATCCGCAATCTCGGCAAGAAGGTGGGCGTCGCGCTCAATCCCTCGACGCCGGAAAGCGCCATCGCCTATGTGCTCGACATGGTCGACCTCGTGCTGGTGATGAGCGTCAATCCGGGCTTTGGCGGCCAGAGCTTCATCCCGGAATCGATCGACAAGGTGGCGCGGATCAAGGCGATGATCGGTGACCGCCCTATCCACATCGAAGTCGATGGTGGCGTTGCGCCCGATACCGCGCCGGCACTGGTCAGGGCGGGCGCCGATGTGCTCGTCGCCGGCTCGTCGATCTTCAAGGGCGGCAGCGCCGCTTTTGCCGGCAACATCACCGCCATCCGCGACGCCGTTGCTCGCGGCTCGATCTAGCAAGTCCTCATCGCCCCAGCAGGAGAGACCGGTCCATGCGTGCCAGAACCCTCGCGGCCTGCCTGATGGCCGGCGGCCTTGTTGCCGCCCTGCCGATCCCGGCGATAGCAGGCGATTTCGCCGAGCGCTCGATCCTCGGCTTCTCGCCCAATGGCGACCGCTTCGCCTTCGAGGAATTCGGCGTCCAGGACGGCTCCGGCTTCCCCTATGCGAACCTGTTCGTACTCGATACGACGAGGGATAGCTGGGTCGCGGGCACCCCGGTGCGCGTGCGGCTCGACGACGAGACAAAGGGCGTTCCGGCCGCCCGAAGCGCAGCGGCCCAGAAGGCTGCCGCTCTGCTGGACGGTATCGACCAGCCCGGTACGCTGCTCGCCTCCAACCCGATCACCGAAAGCGGCCGCGATCCATACTCCATCGCCTTCCGCCGCCATCCCGTCCAGCAGCTGGATGGGCCGGAATTGACGGTATCGCTCACGCCGATCCCGCTCGCGGCGCCGGAAAACAGTGATCCGGAATACAAGACCCAAGGCTTCCGGCTGGTTCTCAAGGATGAACGCGGTGAAACCGTCCTGCATGAGGACAAGACGCTGCCGGCAAGCCGGGGCATCGCGCTCGATTACCGCATCAACGATGTCATCATCCATCAGCGTTTCGGCCAGCCGGCAACGCTGGTCGTGCTCGTCATGGTGCTGACGCGCGGCTTTGAGGGACCCGACGGACGCTACATCGCCGTCGCCACGCAGTTGCCCTGAGAAGGCCGCTTCCGAAGCCGATTCCGGAACGCCTGCATGCCTCGGCCGTTGAAGACCGGGGCGAGCAGGAGAACGCGTCATGTCTTCCCGACTGAAATTTTGCGATTCGGCCCCCCGCATAGCGAGGGTAGCGGCGCTCGCCGCCGTCGTGGGGGCAGCAATGGGCTTGGCCGCTCCGAAGCCGGTTTCCGCGCAAGAGATCTTGCTGGTCGAGGATATCGAGGTTCCGCCGCCCCCGATTGTCGACACGCCGCCTCCGCCCCCGCCCGGCTGCACGGAGACGACGATCCGCACCGAGGATGACGCCGGAACGACGATCGAGCGCCGCACCGATTGCCCGCCTCCCGTCGACGAGGATGGCCTGCCGCCACTGGACGAGCCGCCTCCACCTCCGCCGCCACTCGATTAGCCGCCCCATCGGGTTGTTCGGGCCCTCTCGCTCTGGTATTCCCCCGGTCGAAACCAAGAGGGCCCGCCTATGATCCCGCGCTACTCGCGCCCCGAAATGACGGCGATCTGGTCGCCGGAAACCAAGTTCCGCATCTGGTTCGAGATCGAGGCGCATGCGCTCGACGCTCTCGCCGATATCGGCACCGTTCCGAAGTCGGCGGCCGAGACCGTCTGGGCAAAGGGCGGCGCGGCAACGTTCGACATCGATCGGATCGATGACATCGAGCGCGTTACCAAGCATGACGTCATCGCCTTCCTGACGCATCTGGCCGAGATCGTCGGCGAGGACGCCCGCTTCGTGCATCAGGGCATGACCTCGTCCGACGTGCTCGACACCTGCTTCAATGTCCAGTTGGTGCGCGCCGCAGATCTGCTGATCGCCGATGTCGACAAGCTGCTGGAAGCCCTGAAGCGCCGCGCCTTCGAGCACAAGGACACGGTCACCATCGGCCGCAGCCATGGCATTCACGCCGAGCCGATCACCTTCGGCATGAAGCTGGCCCAGGCCTATGCCGAGTTCGACCGCAACCGCGCCCGCCTGGTCGCGGCCCGCGCCGAAGTCGCCACCTGCGCCATCTCGGGCGCCGTCGGCTCCTTCGCCAACATCGACCCGCGCGTCGAAGAGCATGTGGCGGAAAAGCTCGGCCTCGTGCCGGAGCCGGTCTCGACGCAGGTCATCCCGCGCGACCGTCATGCGATGTATTTCGCGACGCTCGGCGTCGTTGCCTCGTCGATCGAGCGTCTCGCCACCGAGATCCGCCATCTGCAGCGCACCGAAGTGCTCGAAGCCGAGGAGTATTTCTCCCCCGGCCAGAAGGGCTCGTCGGCGATGCCGCACAAGCGCAATCCCGTCCTGACCGAGAACCTGACCGGCCTCGCCCGTCTGGTTCGCGGCATGGCGCTGCCGGCGATGGAAAACGTCGCGCTGTGGCACGAGCGCGATATCTCGCACTCCTCAGTCGAGCGCATGATCGGCCCTGACGCCACGGTGACCCTCGATTTCGCTCTGGTCCGCATGACCAGCGTCATCGACAAGCTGCTGGTCTATCCGGACAACATGCAGAAGAACCTCGACCGCCTCGGCGGCCTGGTTCATTCGCAGCGCGTGCTTCTGGCCCTGACGCAGAAGGGTGCTTCGCGCGAGGACGCCTACAGCCTCGTCCAGCGCAACGCCATGAAGGTCTGGGAACAGGGCGCCGACTTCCTGACCGAGCTCAAGGCCGATCCGGCTGTGACAGCGCTGCTGTCGGAAGCGGAGATCGAAGAAAAGTTCGACCTCGGCTACCACACCAAGCACATCGACACGATCTTCCGCCGCGTCTTCGGCGAAGCGTAGGGATCGCTCACCAAGAGCTTGAGCTTAAGACAGGCGCCCTTATCTCTAGGGCGCCTGTTTTTGTTTCAGCGCCATGAAAGCCGAGGTCCACACATGCCCTCCCCGCTCTACGACATTCCCGTCAGCCGCATCGACGGCAGCAAGGCGACGCTCGGCGACTATGCCGGGCAGGTTCTGCTCGTCGTCAACGTCGCCTCGAAATGTGGGCTGACGCCGCAATATGACGGGCTCGAGGCCCTCTACCGAACCTACAAGGACAAGGGCCTGACGGTGGTCGGTTTCCCGGCCAATAATTTCAAGGGGCAGGAACCGGGATCGAATGAAGAGATCCAGGAATTCTGCCGGCTGACCTATGGCGTCGATTTTCCCATGTTCGCCAAGATTTCGGTCAAGGGCGACGACCGCCACCCGCTCTATGCTGCGCTGGCCGGCGATGACGACATCTCCTGGAATTTCGAAAAGTTCCTGATTGGCCGCGACGGCAAAGTGGCGGCTCGCTTCTCGCCTCAGACAGAGCCAAACGATCCCGCAGTCGTCTCCGCGCTGGAAGCAGAACTCGCGAAGAACTGAAGACCCGACAGCAAAAAGCCCGCCTCGAGGGGCGGGCTTGTGAACGAGAGCCGGCTATGGCTGCTTCAAGGCGCTGCGCTATTCATCACCTCTCCCTGAGGGAGAGGTAAGAAAGCAATGTGATGTTGCTTTCCGTATGAAGAAGGGCTGGCGAACCGCCAGCCCCATTTTTTCACTCAGCCGCGGGCTACCGCTCGCCGTGGTAGAGGATGCCGGCTCGATAGACGAAGCCGGCAAGCGCCGCGCCGATGAACGGCGCCACGATGAACAGCCAGAGCTGCGACAGCGCCGCACCGCCAGCGAACAGCGCCGGGCCGAGGCTGCGGGCCGGGTTGACCGACACGCCGGTGACATTGATGCCGACGATGTGGATCATGATCAGCGTCAGGCCGATGGCGAGGCCGGCGAAGTGATGCGGCACCAGCTTGTGCGTCACGCCGAGGATGACGACCAGGAAGATGAACGTCGCGACAACTTCGAAGATGAAGGCCGAGGTGACGTTGTATTCGCCCAGATAGCCGGGACCCCAGCCATTGGTGCCCATGCCGCCATCCCAGCCGGATGCCTTGCCCTTCATGATCAGGAAGAGGACAAGGGCGCCAACGATGGCGCCGGCGACCTGCGCGATCACATAGGTGATGAAGTCGCCGACATTCATGCGTCCCGCGATCAGCGCGCCGAGGCTGACGGCCGGATTGACGTGGCAACCGGAGATCGGGCCGATTGCATAGGCCATCGCGACGATCGCCAGGCCGAACGAGAACGCGATGCCGAGAACGCCGACCGTGCCGGCGCCGGCGATCGAAGGACCGGCGATGACGGCTGCACCGCAGCCGAAAAGGACAAGCGTGAAGGTTCCGATAAACTCCGCGATGGCTTTTTGCATGTGTAATTTCCCCGAAAACAGCCGAATCACTGCAGGGAAAAGGTACGCCTGAACCTGAACTTGTAAAATAGTGTCCGGTTACTCGGCTCTCGCTTCGTCAAGCATCGTCGCGGCACCCAGTCGAAAATACGCTCCGTCGGTGCCGAGCGCGATGAAGTCATAGCCGAGAGCGCGGTATTGCTTGGCCTGCGCGCCGGTGATGGCGAAGATGCCGACGAGCTTACCGGCCTTGCGGGCGCGGGCGAGAATATTGGCCGCCGCCTCTTGGTTGTCGGCCCGCATCGGATCTACGTTGGCGCCGTCCGAAAGCGCGATCGAGAGATCCGAAGGCCCGATGAAGACGGCGTCGATGCCCGGCACGGCCAGGATCTCGTCCAGCGCGGCAAGCGCTGCGCGCGTCTCGATCATCGCGAAGGTCAGCGTCTCGGCATTGGTGTCGCGCAGGAAAGCCGAACCGTCCGTGGCGCCTGCAAGCTGCATGGCGCGCACCGGCCCCCAGCTGCGCTCGCCGAGCGGCTGGTATTTGGCAGAAGCGGCAAAGGCGCGGGCGTCCTCGGCCGAATTGATCATCGGCGCGATGATGGCGCTGGCGCCCATGTCGAGCGCCCGGCTCGCCATGGCGAAATCGCCGACGGGAATGCGCACGATGGCGGGAACGCGCGCGAGCGCGATGGCGCCGATGCCGCGCATGACGCTGCCCGGATCATGCAGGCCGTGCTGCATGTCCAGCGTCACGCAATCGAAGCCGGCCCGCGCCGCGCCTTCCGCGACCAACGGGTCGGGCATGGCAATCCACGCGGTAAGGCAGGTGCCGCGCGAACGGAGCACCGAAACAAGGGAGGGTAACGCCATTTATCCGGTGCTCCGAAGGGTATGGAAGGGCCTGGAGCGTTTTTTAGGCGAAGCGGGGATCGCCTCGCGTGACGAAAACGCGCCCAAGCAAGGCTTTAGCCTTCGGTCTTAAGCTGCTCGATCGCCTGGGCGAGAAGCTCGTCCATCGTGCGACGGATCTGGTGGTCCGATTCGACCACGCCGGCCGCGTCGAAATCGGCCCGGATCTTGCGGAACACGTCATCGTCGCCCGCTTCCTCAAAATCGGCGGCGATCACGTCGGAAGCATAGGTTTCGGCTTCGACACCGGACTTGCCGAGCAGAGCCGCGGCCCAGATGCCAAGCTGCCGGTTCCGCCGCGCCATGGCCTTGAACCGCTGCGCTTCATCAAGCGCGAACCGGTTCTCGAAAGCGTCCTTGCGCTGGTCGAACGTCGTCATTGGCAATCTCTCCACATAGTCAAGTTGTTGGTCCCGGGAATGATATGGGGCTTGCATATCGCCGTCACCACCCCAAATTTAACGATAGTACCGAAAGCGAACACGCTGCTTGGAATGCCGAAAGCGCCGCATCTATCCGTCATTGTGAAATGGCGAGTGATCGAGTAGGTTCACGCCGCGCAAGGGACCCTTTTTGGAAGAGTCGCTTGGCTAAGCTTCGCCGCGGCGAATCCCTGTACAATGGAACCCCGGCTATATGGATTTCCTCAAACCACGGTATGTGCCCATGAACCGTCGTCGGCGCATCTATGAAGGCAAGGGCAAGATCCTTTTCGAAGGACCGGAGCCCGGGACACTGATCCAGTTCTTCAAAGACGATGCGACTGCCTTCAACAACAAGAAGCACGAAATTGTCGACGGAAAGGGCGTGTTGAACAACCGCATTTCCGAACACATTTTCACGCATCTGAACCGGATGGGCATCCCGACGCACTTCATCCGTCGGTTGAACATGCGCGAGCAACTGATCCGCGAAGTCGAGATCATCCCGCTCGAAGTCGTCGTCCGCAACGTTGCGGCCGGCTCGCTGGCCAAGCGTCTTGGCCTCGAGGAAGGCACGGTTCTGCCGCGCTCGATCATCGAATTCTATTACAAGGCCGACGCGCTCGACGACCCGATGGTGTCGGAAGAGCACATCACGGCTTTTGGCTGGGCGACCCCTCAGGAGATCGACGACATCATGGCGCTTGCCATTCGTGTCAACGACTTCCTGTCCGGCCTGTTCCTGGGCGCCGGCATCCAACTCGTCGATTTCAAGATCGAGTGCGGACGCCTCTGGGAAGCCGACATGATGCGGATCGTCGTCGCCGACGAGATCTCTCCCGATTCGTGCCGGCTCTGGGACGTGCAGACCCAGAACAAGCTCGATAAGGACCGCTTCCGCCGCGACATGGGCGGCCTCGTCGAGGCCTACCAGGAAGTCGCGCGCCGTCTCGGCATCCTGACCGAAGAGCAGGAGCGGCCTCAGGGCGGCGGTCCGGTACTCGTTCAGTAAATACCCGTTCATGGCAACGGCCGCCGCGAGGCGGCCGTTTGCATTTCTGGATCTATCTCGACTGGAGTTTCCGATGAAGGCCCGCGTCACCGTCACCTTGAAGAACGGCGTTCTTGACCCCCAGGGCAAGGCCATTGAAGGCGCCCTCGGCGCGCTTGGCTTTGCCGGCGTCGGCAGCGTCCGACAGGGCAAGGTGTTCGACATCGAAGTCGAATCGACCGACGCCGCCAAGGCGAAGACCGAGCTCGAAGCCATGGCCGCCAAGCTTCTGGCCAATACGGTCATCGAGAACTATCGTGTGGAGATCGTGGACTGATCCCGAAAGCGGAGCATCCTCATGGCGGACGTGACCAATGAACTGCTTTACGAAGTTCTGAAGTCGATCCGGAATGACGTCACGCGCATCGATCACAAGACCGATGAGATAAAGGCCGAGCTTCAGGCCATGCGTGGGCACATGATTGCGCTCCCGACGGACCTCCACAACATCTACGTGACCCTCGATCGCCACGAAACACGGCTTGATCGCATCGAACGGCGGCTGGAGCTCAGCTCCCCCGCCCTGCCCTGAGCAACTTTGATTTGGGATTGCCCATGAAATCCGCTGTCGTCGTCTTCCCAGGCTCCAATCGCGAACGCGACATGGTCGCCGCCATCGAGAAGATCACCGGCCACCGGCCCGTCACCGTCTGGCATGGCGATCATGACCTGCCCAAGGTCGACCTGATCGTCATCCCCGGCGGCTTCTCCTATGGCGATTACCTGCGCTCCGGCGCCATCGCCGCCCGCGAGCCGATCATGGGTGCCATCGCCCGCGAGGCTGAACGTGGCGTCGCTGTTCTCGGCGTCTGCAACGGCTTCCAGATCCTGTGCGAGGCCGGCCTGCTGCCGGGCGTGCTGATGCGCAATGCCGGGCTGAAGTTCATCTGCAAGGAAGTCGAGCTTCGCGTCGAGACGACGGCGAGCCAGTTCACCAAGGGCTATGCCAAGGGCGCGGTTATCCGCTCGCCGGTTGCCCATGGCGATGGCAACTATCGCACCGACGACGAGACGCTGGCCCGCCTCAAGGGCGAGGATCGCGTCGCCTTCCGCTATGTCGCCAATCCGAACGGTTCGGTCGATGACATCGCCGGCATCCTGTCGGAGAAGCGCAACATCCTCGGCATGATGCCGCATCCCGAGAACCTGATCGAACCGCTGAATGGCGGCACCGATGGCAGGCCGCTGTTCGAAGCAGCGCTTTCCGCCGTCGCCTGACATTCGCCAGACTGATCCCGACAGCCTTTTCCTCGACCGTTTGCGGTCCGCGACCTGATTGCCCTGAGGTTTTCCGTGCTCCAGAATGATACGCCGATCACGCCCGAACTCGTCGCCAGCCATGGCCTCAAGCCCGACGAATATCAGCGCATCCTCGATCTGATCGGCCGCGTGCCGACCCTGACCGAACTGGGCATCTTCTCGGCAATGTGGAACGAGCATTGTTCCTACAAGTCGTCGAAGAAGTGGCTGCGCACCCTGCCGACGACCGGCCCGCGCGTCATTTGCGGCCCCGGCGAGAATGCCGGCGTCGTCGATATCGATGACGGCCAGGCGATCATCTTCAAGATGGAAAGCCACAACCATCCTTCCTTCATCGAGCCCTATCAGGGCGCGGCGACGGGTGTCGGCGGCATTCTTCGCGATGTCTTCACCATGGGCGCCCGTCCGGTCGCGGCGATGAACGCGCTGCGCTTCGGCTCACCCGATCACCCGAAGACCCGCCACCTGGTTTCCGGCGTCGTCTCGGGCGTTGGCGGCTATGGCAATTCCTTCGGCGTGCCCACGGTTGGCGGCGAGGTGAACTTCCACGAGCGCTACAACGGCAACATCCTGGTCAACGCCTTCGCCGCCGGCCTCGCCGATGCGGACAAGATCTTCTATTCGAAGGCGGAAGGCGTCGGCCTGCCCGTCGTCTATCTCGGTTCGAAGACCGGCCGCGACGGCGTCGGCGGCGCCACCATGGCCTCGGCCGAGTTCGACGAATCGATTGAGGAGAAGCGCCCGACCGTGCAGGTCGGCGACCCCTTCGGCGAGAAGCTGCTGCTGGAAGCCTGCCTTGAGCTGATGAAGACCGGCGCGGTCATCGCCATCCAGGACATGGGCGCCGCCGGCCTCACCTGCTCGGCCGTCGAGATGGGCGCCAAGGGCGACCTCGGCATCGAGCTGGACCTCGACAAGGTTCCCTGCCGCGAAGCCAACATGACGGCCTACGAGATGATGCTCTCGGAGAGCCAGGAGCGCATGCTCATGGTGCTGCGCCCCGAGCAGGAGAAGGAAGCCGAGGCGATCTTCCACAAATGGGGGCTAGACTTCGCCATTGTCGGCTGGACCACGGACGACCTGCGCTTCCGCATCCTGCACAAGAACGTCATCGTCGCCGACCTGCCGATCAAGGAACTGGGCGACGAGGCGCCGGAATATGATCGCCCCTTCGTCCGCCGCCCCGTGCCGGCCGTGCTGAAGGCCGAGGACGTCGCTGCACCGGCAGACTATGCCGAGGCGCTGCTGAAGCTGGTCTCCGCCCCCGACATGGCCTCGCGCCGCTGGGTCTGGGAGCAGTATGACCATCTGATCCAGGGCAACACGGCGCAGAAGCCGGGCGGCGACGCGGCCGTCATCCGCGTCGAGGGCCACGAGAAAAAGGGCCTCGCCTTCTCGCTCGACGTTAGCCCGCGCTATTGCGAGGCGGATCCGTTCGAAGGCGGCAAGCAGGCGATCGCCGAATGCTGGCGCAACCTGTCGGCTGTCGGCGCGGAACCGCTGGCATCCACCGACAATCTGAACTTCGGCAACCCGGAAAAGCCCGAGATTATGGGCCAGCTGGTTGGCGCGATCGAGGGCATCGGCGCTGCCTGCCGCGCGCTCGACTTCCCGATCGTCTCCGGCAATGTCTCGCTCTACAACGAGACCAATGGCGTCGGCATCCTGCCGACCCCGGCCATTGGCGGCGTCGGCCTGCTGCCGGACATCGACGTGATGGCGACCGTTGCCTTCAAGAACGCCGGCGACGTCATCGTCCAGATCGGCCGCGATGGCAGCCATCTCGGCCAGTCGATCTACCTGCGCGAGATCCTCGGCCGCGAGGAAGGCGCTCCGCCGCCGGTTGATCTGGCCGAGGAACGCCGCGCCGGTGACTTTGTCCGCGGCATCATCCGCAGCCGTCTGGTCACCGCCTGCCACGACGTTTCCGATGGCGGCTTGCTGGTCGCACTCGCCGAAATGGCGATGGCGCGCGGGCTCGGTGCGACCGTTTCGGTCCCGGCAAGCGCGGCGACACCGCATGGCTACCTGTTCGGCGAAGATCAGGCCCGCTATGTCGTGACGGTCGACGCGTCGGTGCTCGACGCGGTCACGGCGGCCGCCGCCGAAGCCGGTGTTGAAGCGAAGGTTCTGGGCACGGTTGGCGGTGAGGTGTTGGATGTCGCCGGCCTCGCCACCATATCAGTTGCAAAGCTGAAGCAGGGCCACGAGAATTGGTTCCCTGAATTCATGGCCGCCGCCGAGTGATCGGCATATTGGGCTCAAGTTGACGGCTGAGGGGAATTACGATGGCAATGGACGCACGCGACATTGAGGCTCTGATCAAAGAGGCTCTTCCCGACGCGACGGTAACGATCCGCGATCTGGCGGGTGATGGCGACCATTATGCTGCCGAAGTTGTGTCCGAGTCTTTTCGCGGCAAAAACCGCGTTCAGCAGCATCAGATGATTTACGCTGCGCTCAAGGGAAACATGGGCGGCGTCCTCCACGCCCTCGCCCTGCAGACCAGCGCACCGGATTAAGATCGGCCAGTGGCCGCGAAAAGGAAACGATTGAGATGAGCGATATCCAGGCCTTCATCCAGAACGAAGTCAGCTCCAACGATGTCGTGCTCTTCCTGAAGGGCACCCCGGCGTTCCCGCAGTGCGGTTTCTCCGGGCAGGTCGTCCAGATCCTCGACTTCCTCGGCGTCGACTACAAGGGCATCAACGTGCTCGCCGACGCGGACATCCGTCAGGGCATCAAGGACTTCTCGAACTGGCCGACGATTCCGCAGCTCTACGTCAAGGGCGAGTTCGTCGGCGGCTGCGACATCATCCGCGAGATGTTCCAGGCCGGCGAGATGCAGACCTATCTGACGGAAAAGGGCATCACGGTCGCCAAGTCCGCCTGAGCCAGTCGGTAGGCCTGGCCGGACCCCTGATCCGGCGGGAGCGAATTCAAACCGCGCGTGGCGTCATGCGCGGTTTTTCTTTGCGTGCCCGTTCCGCAGGCCCGCATCGTATTCTCATAGAAATTCTCCTCCGGCCATAAGGATTGATCGAGAGAGGGAACGTTCTTCAGCGTTCAACGTTGATCACCCATCGGATAGTCCGTCGAAGCGTTGAAAATATCGATGGATCTTCACACCACGCATGAGGAGAAGACCCATGCTGACGAAAGTCAAAACGATCCTGAAAGCGACGTTGGTTGCCTCGGTTGTTGCTACGTCTTTCCTGGCAGTGCCCACGACAGCGCAGGCACAGTCAGGCGTGCGCGCGGACGGCTCTTACCAGGTCGCGGATCACCGGGGCAGGAACGGTCGAGATGATTGGCGCAGGCACCGTGGCGGTGGCGGCGATTGGCGCGGCCACAACGGCTATCGCAACAACCGCTATTATGGCGGCCGCGGCTACTACTATCGTGACAATAACAACTACGGCGCCGCCGCCGCTGCCGGCATCATCGGCCTTGCCGCCGGCGCCATGATCGCCAACTCGGCCAATCAGCCGCGCTATTACAATGGCGGCGGTTATGGTGGCGACTACGTCTCGTACTGCTCGAACCGCTACCGCAGCTTCAACCCGCGTACCGGCATGTTCACCGGTTATGACGGCTACCAGCATCGCTGCGTGATGCCGTAACCGGCGGGTTTTATTCTGGAATGACAAAGGGCGGCCTTTCGGGCCGCCCTTTTTTATATTCCGAACCGAGCCTGTCAGCGCTGGCCGACAAGGCTCTCGAAATCGAACAGGTTCCGGTCCAGCAAATGCGATGGGTTCGCCTTGCCGAGCGCCCGCAGCATGATCTCCTTGCGGCCGGGCGTCTGTTTCTCCCAGTCCGCCAGCATCTGCTTGACGACATTGCGCTGCAGGCCCTCCTGCGAACCGCAGAGATCGCAGGGAATGATCGGAAACTGCATCGCGGTCGAGAAACGGGCGATGTCGTCCTCGGCCGCATAGGCGAGCGGGCGCAGCACGAGCCGGTCGCCCTCCTCGTTCAAGAGCTTTGGCGGCATGGAGGCGAGCTTGCCGCCATGGAAGAGGTTGAGGAAGAAGGTTTCGAGGATGTCCTCGCGGTGATGGCCGAGCACGACCGCCTGGCACCCCTCCTCCCGCGCCACCCGGTAGAGATGGCCGCGACGAAGCCTGGAGCAAAGCGCGCAATAGGTCTTGCCGGGCTCGATCTTCGAAGTGACGATCGAATAGGTGTCCTGGCGCTCGATCCGGTGCGGCACACCGAGTTCGGTCAAATAGCGCGGCAGAATGTCCGCGGGAAAGCCTGGCTGCGCCTGGTCTAGGTTGCAGGCCAGCAGATCGACCGGCAGCATGCCGCGCCACTTCAGATCGAGCAGCAGCGCCAGCAGCGTGTAGGAATCCTTGCCGCCCGACAGGCAGACCAGCCAGCGGTCGCCGGGCCGCACCATGGCGAAATCATCCAGCGCCTGCCACACCTGACGGATCAGCCGCTTGCGCAGCTTGCCGAACTCGACCGTGTCCGGCCCCTTGCGGAACATCGGATGGCAGGCATCGCCCTCCGCCTCCGGCAATTCCGGGGCGGCGATGCGCCGTGCGATATCGAGAAGTTCGGTCATGGGCTGGGTTCCGGCTGTTGCCGCCTTGATGCCGCGTCGCAGCCCGCCCGGCAAGCCCTAACCGCTTTCCTCAGCGCTTGCGCGTCCAATTGACGATCAACACGCCCCCGATTGCCATCGCGCCACCGAGCAGGCTGAGAAGCGTCGGCACCTCGCCCAGCCACAGATAGCCGATCAGCGTCGCGGTCGGCGCGATGCAATAGAGGAAGTTGGAAGCGCGGGAGGCCGGAAACCGCTTCAGCGCGATGGCCCAGGTAAGGTAGCCGATGACCGTCGGCAGCACGACGAGATAGGCAATCGACAGGATCACCTCGGTGGATGCTAGGCGCAGTGCCTGGATCGTATCGGGGATCGCCGGGGTTAACGGAAGGCTACCAAGAAGGAGCACCCAGGCGGTGACAGCGAGCGCCGGCATGCGCCCCAGGAGCGGCTTCTGCAGGATGGTCGAGACCGAGGTGCAGAGGGCAGCACCGAGGATCAGCAGCGCGCCAATATTGAGCCCGATCCCGTCGCCGCTGCCATAGGCGATCAGCCCGACGCCGAGGAAGGACACCAGCGTTCCGACCCATCCGCCGAGCCCAAAGCGCTCGCCGAGCAGCGGCACGGCGATCAGCGCCACGATGATCGGGTTGATCTGGATGATGAAGGAGGCAGGCCCCGCCGCGATCGTCTGCTCGCCCGTATTGAGCAGCACCGCATAGGCCGAGATGAACAGCACGCCGATCACCAGCAAACGCAGGAAATCCTTGCGCGAAGGCAGAGGTGGCCTGGCGATGAGAAGATAGAGCCCAGCTGGAACGGCGGCGGAGAGGTAGCGCGCGGCAGCGAGTTCGACCGGCGTCAGCGCCGTCAGGCCGACGCGAATGGCGGCAAAGGCGGACGCCCAGCCGACGATCGTCGTGGCAATGGCAGCCAAGCCGACGAGATCGCCGGCGCGGCGCTTTTCGATCGCGATTTCGGTCATCGGGTCCTCCCTCCGTCGGAGAATCCCTTGATACGCCGCCGAATGGTCAATCCGAAGGTCGGAAATGCCTGCGCAGCGCACAAAAAAGAAAAGGCCGCCCGAAGGCGACCTTTTCCAGAACTCGATAACGCTGACGGATCAGCGCGAATAGAATTCGACGACCAGGTTCGGTTCCATGTGAACCGGATACGGCACGTCGGCGAGAGCCGGCACGCGCGAGAACTTGGCGGTCATCTTGTGATGATCGACTTCGATGTAGTCGGGAACGTCACGCTCGGCGAGCTGGGTCGCCTCGATGACGATCGTCAGCTGACGCGAAGCTTCCTTGACCTCGATCACATCGCCGACCTTCGCCTGGAAGGACGGAATGTTGACGCGACGGCCGTTGACCTTCACGTGACCGTGCGAGATGAACTGGCGCGAAGCGAACACGGTCGGGACGAACTTGGCGCGATAGACGATCGCGTCCAGACGGCTCTCGAGGAGGCCGATCAGGTTCTCCGACGAATCGCCCTTGCGGCGGGTCGCATCGGCATAGATCTTCCGGAACTGCTTCTCGGAGATATTGCCGTAGTAGCCCTTGAGCTTCTGCTTGGCGCGGAGCTGGGTACCGTAATCGGAAACCTTGCCCTTACGACGCTGGCCGTGCTGGCCGGGGCCGTATTCGCGCTTGTTGACCGGGGACTTGGGACGACCCCAGAGGTTTTCACCAAGACGACGGTCAATCTTGTGTTTAGACGAAGCACGCTTCGACATCGCATATCCCTTGGATACGAGTGACAGGGACACGTGCCCTCCTCTGCCAGCCTTTTGGGCCGGCCGACAGGAAACGAAGAACGTTTCCGCGGGTGCGTGAAATACCGCGCCGGCCCGAATGAGCCAACGCGATGGGCCGGGGTGTAGAGGAGATGGCCGGGCGAGTCAAATCCCGGAGCCGGTTAGCCGCCTCAGGCAACCGACATCAGCAATCCGCCCTCGACCCGCAGCGCCGCGCCGTTGGTGGCGGCCCCAAGCGGGCTCGCGACATAAGCCACCAGCGCCGCAATTTCCTTCGGATCGATCATCCGCTGCAACAGCGACGACGACCGATAAAGCCTGAAGAACTCCTTCTCCAGCTCGGCCTCGCTGCCGGGATTGCCGGGGAATACCGAGCGCAGGAAATCACCGATTCCGGCGGAACGGGTCGGGCCCGGCATGATCGAGTTGACCGTGACGGCCGTGCCCTTGGTCAGCTCGGCCAGCCCGCGCGCGATGGTCAGCTGGGCCGTCTTGGTCGTCGCGTAGTGGATCATATCGGGCGGAACCTGCAGCGACGATTCGCTGGAGACGAAGATGATCCGGCCCCAGTTGCGCTCCAGCATCGCCGGGAAATAGTGCCGCGCCAACCGGATACCGCTCAGCACGTTGACGTCGAAGAAGTGAAGCCAGTCTGCGTCGGTGATTTCGACGAAGGGCTTCGCTTCGTAGATGCCGAGATTATTGACGAGGATATCGATGGACGGCACGGCGCTTGTCAGCGCGGCAGCGCCCTCGGCGGTGGCCGGATCGGCAACGACGCCGCGCGCCGCACCGATCTCGCGCACGGTCTGCTCGACCTTCTCGGCCGAACGCCCGGTGACGATGACGGCCGCCCCTTCCTCGGCCAGCGTCTTGGCGATCGCCAGCCCGATACCACCGGTCGATCCGGTCACCAGCGCCGTCTTGTTCGACAGTTCGAGGTCCATTCCGATCTCCTGATCCTGCTTGCCTTGGCGTCCACAGGCGCCTCAAATCACGCTGCGGCAGACTAGGAGACTTTGCCGCGCCGGGCACGCCCGGAATCAGGCACGGCGGATATCGGCCTCCCAGCCCGTCAGCATCTCCATGATCTCGATTGAATCGGCGGGACGTGGCGACGGGCGCTCGGCTTCCTTGCGGCCGGCGGCGAGGCTGCGCTCGACCATCCGGACTTGGTGCACAAAAGCATCGGCATCGCTTTCGACGACGATCTCCTCGCGGGTTCCATCAAAGCCGGTGAAGAGCAGCCGGCTGGCGCCCGCCTCCGGAAGCCAGGGATTGTCGAGGAAGCGCAGGCTGCCCTTCTCACCGACGACGATGAACTCCGGATACATGCCATAGGTCTCGGCCGTCTGAACGGTCGCCAGAATGCCGTTGCCGAAATGGACCACCAACGCCGCTTCGCTGACATTGCCATCCTGCGTCGAGATCGTGCCAGTCCCGGTGGCAACGCGATCGCGGAACGCGCCCTGTCCCGCTACCGTCTGCACGGTCAGTTGCAGCAGCGACACCGGATAGCAGCCGAGATTGTAGAGCGCGCCGCGCCCCTGCGGATTGACCACCTGCCAGATGTCGGCGGCGTAATTGGCATGGATCGACTTCACCGCGCCAAGCCGACCCTCCCGCAAGATTTCAACGAAGCGGGCGATCAGCGGATGGGCGAGATACATCAGCCCTTCGACGAAGAAGACGTCGTTTGCCGCGACGGCCTCGACCAGCGCCCGACTCTTCTCCATGTCGATGGAAAGCGACTTCTCGCTGAGAACCGCTTTGCCTGCGGCTGCCGCCTCGCTGACGAAGCTGTGGTGCAGGTGGTTCGGCAGGCCGACATAGACGACATCGACAGCCGGGTCTGCGAGCAGTTCGGCATGGTCGGAATAGGCGCGATCGCCGCCAAAAAGGGCCCGGAACACTTCCGTACGGTCCAGGTCACGGCCGGCAACGGCAGCGATGCGCGATCCGGGGCTCCGCTGGATCGCCGCGGCGACCGTGTCGGAGATAAACCCCGTCCCGAGAATGCCCCACCCGATCATCGTCCGATCCCCCTGTCATGCCTGCCGCATCTAGCCTCGCGCCGAGTTCGGGAACAAGGGAGCCACATAATGTATCATTCAATACAAAAAAGAGCGTCCCGACCTTTCTAATCTTGGCCCGGCTGCCCACATAGCGAAAACACTGACCCCGCCGGAGCGCCTCATGCCCACGCACGCCACTATTCCGTTGTCCGTTCTCGACCTCGCCCCGGTTCGCCAGAACGGAACTGTCGCAGCCGCTCTTGCCAATTCGCTCGACCTCGCCCGCCATGTCGAAGGGCTGGGCTACAACCGTTTCTGGGTCGCCGAGCATCACAACATGCCCGGCATCGCCAGCTCGGCCACGTCCGTGCTCATTGGCTATCTCGCCGGCGGCACCTCAACGATCCGCGTCGGCTCGGGCGGCGTGATGCTGCCGAACCATGCCCCGCTCGTCATCGCCGAGCAGTTCGGCACGCTGGAAGCGCTTTATCCCGGCCGGATAGACCTCGGCCTCGGCCGTGCGCCGGGCAGTGATCCGATGACCATGCGCGCGCTCCGCCGCGACATGACCGACGACGACAATGCCTTTCCGCAGAATGTGCAGGAACTATTGGCCCTGCTGGCGCCCGCGGCGGAAGGCCAGAAGCTGCGCGCGGTGCCCGGGGCAGGATCCAACGTCCCGGTCTGGCTGCTCGGCTCCTCGACCTTCAGCGCCCAGCTCGCCGCATTGCTCGGCCTGCCCTTCTCCTTTGCCAGCCATTTCGCGCCGCAGCGGCTGATGGAGGCGCTGGAGACCTATCGCCACTTCTTCAAGCCGTCCGAATATCTGGACAAGCCCTATGTGATGGTCGGCCTTCCGGTCATCGCGGCCGAAACCGACGAGGAGGCGAACTTCCAGGTGACGACGCAATACCAGCGCCTCGTCAATCTGGTGCGGGGCCAGCCGACCGTGCTGATGCCGCCGGTCGACAGCATGGACAGTCTCTGGGAGCCGCGTGAAGAAGCCTATGTCCGGTCCCATCTGGGCGTGGCGATCATTGGCGGACCGGAGACGGTCAAGAAGAAGCTTGCCGCCGTCATCGAGCAGACCGGCGCGGACGAGTTGATCGTCACCACGGATTTCTATGAGCCCGCCGCCCGAAAGCGATCCTTCGAGATCCTCATGGACGCGCATCGCGGCTAGAGTCTTGCCGGGTCGCGTTTTCTTCACGCGACCCGGTGTTCACCTCGCTCGAAAACGCTTTAGGCGATACGCTCAGGCTATCTGCGCCGGGCTGAGGCCAAACTGGGCCAGCAGGCGAACCTGCGCCTGCGCCCAGGGCTTGCCGGAGGTGAGACAGGCTTGGCCGGCTGCCATCGCCACGCCGGCCGGATCCCGCGCCAGCGAAAGCACCGAGAGCACCCGGCGCGCGATAGCCTCTGCCGGGTCCACCCAGGTAACGGGCCAGGGCGCGACGGCCTCCAGGCGCTCTATCAGGAATGGATAGTGTGTGCAGGCAAGCACGATCGTATCCGTCCGCTTGCCGTCCACCTCGATGAAGGCCGGCTCGATCTCGGCGCGAATGGCGGCGTCATCGACGGCATCGCCGCGCATGATAGCCTCGGCGAGCGGCGCCAGCTCCGACGAGCCGACCAGGCGGACGTGGCATTCGCTGGCAAAGCTCTTGATCAGTTCGCGCGTATAGTCACGCTTCATCGTTCCCGGCGTCGCCAGAACGCCGACGACATGGCTGTTGGAACGCTCGGCGGCCGGCTTGATCGCCGGCACGGTGCCGATGAAGGGTATCGCATGGCGCGTGCGCAGCGGTGGCAGGACCAGCGTCGAGGCCGTATTGCATGCGATCACCACGGCATCCGGCGCGAAACGTTCGATCAGCCGTCCCATCAGCGCGACGATATGATCGGATAGCGGTCCCGCCTCCCAATCGCCATACGGAAACCCGGCATCGTCCGCGACATAGGCGATTTCAGCCGAGGGCAATTGCCGCCGGATCTCGCGCAGGACCGAGAGACCTCCGATACCCGAATCGAAAACCAGCAGCCGGGCGGTCAATCGTCCGCCTCGCGGCTGGTGGTTTCCGTGCCATCGGCGCGACGACGCGGCCGGGTCGGCCGATTTTCGAGCGCCGCGACGACGCCGCGCAAGGTGCGGATGTCGGCCTCGGTGAACTGGGCCCGCTGCAACATGGCGCGCAATGTCTGCACGACGACGGGGCGCTTTTCCACCGGCCGGAAGAAGGTGACGGCGTCGAGCGCGCCTTCCAGATGTTCGAACAGGCCGAACAGTTCCTGTTTGGTCGCCGGACGACTGTCATTCGGCGTGGTGAAACGAAGCCCCGCCTCCTCCGTCTCCAGACCGCTCCGCCGCCATTCATAGGCGAGGATCAGAACGGCCTGGGCGATGTTGAGCGAGGCGAATTGCGGATCGATCGGCAACGTCACGATTTCATCGGCGAGCGAGATTTCCTCGTTCGTCAGGCCGATACGCTCCCGCCCGAACAGAATGCCGGTCCGGAGACCGCCATTCATATGGCCGCGCATGATCTCGGCCGCGGAGCCAGGGCCGCGCACCGTCTTGGCCAGTTCGCGGGGGCGCGCTGTCGTCGCGACGAGATAGCCGAGATCGGCAACCGCTTCCTCGACCGTCGGGAACAGGCGGATGCGATCGAACACATGGACGGCGCCGCTGGCTGCGCGCCGCGCGCTCTCGCTCGGCCAGCCATCGCGCGGATTGACGATGCGCAGATCGCGCAGACCGAAATTCGCCATGGCGCGGGCGGCAGTGCCAATGTTCTCGCCAAGCTGCGGTTCGACAAGAATGACGGCTGGCCCGTCGACAAGAAGTTCAGAAACGACCATTTCGCCCGTGCATCATGTTGAGAAGGCCATCTCCTAGCCCATAGATCGCGGTCACGCTATATTCGCGCCGCGCAAAGCCCGTTGCAGCACTCGCCTGAGTCGCAATGATGGCACGAGGACCGTCCAAGGGGAGGACATGAGATGCCCGCAGATCTGGCAGCCAATAAGAGCTTTTCCACGACCGTACGGGAGAAATGGGGCTGGTTCCTAATTCTGGGTATCGTGTTCGTGATTGGCGGCGTCTTCGCCATCGCAATGCCGTTGATCTCCAGCGTCACGGTGGCGATATTCATTGCCATTGTCCTCGTGATCGCAGGCATTTTCCAGATCTTCCAGGCTTTCAGCGTCCAGGGCTGGGGCGGTTTTCTTTGGCAGCTGGTCGTTGGCATCGTCATGCTGATTGGCGGCATCGCGATTTATATGATGCCGGTCACCGGCGCTGTCTTCGTGACGTTCATCATTGCCGCGGTCTTCCTCGCGAAGGGCATCTTCCAGATCGCGCTCTCCTTCCGCGTCCGCCCGATGGACGGCTGGGGCTGGATCCTCGCCGCTGGCATCATCGCCTTCCTGGCGGGCTTGTTCATCCTGCTGCAGTATCCGTTCTCCGGCCTCTGGGTCCCCGGCACGCTGGCCGGCATCTCGCTGCTCTTCACGGGCTGGAGCTACATCGCGCTGGCTCTGGCTGCACGACGCATCACGGCATGAATCAAGCGGACTGGCGTGAGTTCTATGGTGTCGGCGGCAGCGAAAAGCTGCCGCTCGTCTCCATCATCGCCATCAACTTCAGCTACGCGGCCTACCTGAAAACGGCGCTGGAATCGGCCGCCGCCCAGGACTATCCGGCACTGGAAATCATTGTTCTCGACAATGGCTCAGAGGATAATAGCGTCCCCCTGATCGAAGCCTTCGTCGAACGACATCCCGAAGTTCGCTTCATCAAACTCGCCAAAAATCTCGGCCAGTTGGGCGCTGCGCACCACATACTGACGCAACACTCCGTCGGCGGCGACTATATCGCCTTCCTCGACACCGATGACTTTCTCTTCCCGAGTTTCATAAGTCATCACATCCGCGCCCATCTGCTCGTGGCCAATGGTGCTGGAATATCTACTAGCGAAACGCTTCAGCTCGATCGCGAAGGGACGATCGTCGCCGGCAACATACCGCTATGGTGGAAGTCGCAGGCGATTGACCCTTCCGACTGGAAAACAGTTGAAGTATCCACAGATCACAAACCTCCGCAGATTCTCGATTTCACGCTGGTCGCGCCTCGCATTACGCAGTGGCTGTGGTTTCCTGGGACGTCGAATGTCTACAACCGAAAGAGCATAGATGAGCTATTTTCGGCTATCGTCGAACCGATCGAAAAGCGGTTTACCCTAGATACGTGCGCCGCGCCGGTCGGTCACCTCGGACAGGGCAGCATCATGCTCCACGAAATACTGTCCTGTTATCGAGTGCACGACAGGAATTCCAGCGTGACAGCTCCAACGCTCCAGCACTTCAGTTCGGGCAGGGCTTCATTTAGCAAGGGGAACAAGCAGCAGCATCGCTGGTTCCGGAAGAGCTTCAAACATATCAAAATTAGGCGCCTCATAGCGGACAAGTGATGTACGAACTGCCCCTCGCACCTTCCATCGATCCGGATTTTACCAAACGGAGGCGTCATGGAGCGGGCTGACTTCTCCGTCGGCGGAATACACGCGCCAGAGCTTGCGGCGCCCGGCGCGATTGCGCTCCCTCTGCTTTCTTTCATCATCGTACCGGATCAATTTTTGGATCTCGGCCCGCTGATCGCAGCGATCGATGCGCAGGACTACCCACGCATCGAGATCATCGTCGTCGGGCCAGTCGCATCTGATAGCGACGTGAGCTTCGCCGGGCAGACCGAGTTGAATTCCCGCCTACAAACCGTTTCGCTCGCGGAAACGCTCAGTCCGATCGAAAGAGGATTGGCTGGTCTGCGATTGGCCAATGGTGAATTCATCTCCTTCCTGGATGGCGATGCTGTGCCACGTCCGAATTTTGCGTCTGCGCATATCCAGGCACATCTCGCTAGCCGGCACGCCGTGCCGCTCACGCTTTCGGACTTCACCTCGATGAGAGCCGCCGGAAAGGATCACCCTGCATCCGTGGCGTATCTGTCAGACGGCAGCCTTATGCCTAGCGGCAAAACTATCCGGCTCTCCTGTATCGACGATGCCGCCTATGCGACGCTGTCAGAGCGGACGGAGCTGGTCGCCCCGGAGGCTCAAGACTCGATTCACTCGGTAGCCCAAGGCGCCATCTACAGGCGCTTCGTCCTGGAGTTGCTGCACCCGATCGAACCGCGATCGGATATTGAAACGCTCTCCATCCCCCTGCACTACCAGCCCCTCTGTATCCTGCTGGGCGGCGCAGCGATGATCGACTTGAAATTGATGACCGTCTCCGATGGTAGGGCCGCCACAACCACACTCACCGACGAAAAACTTGCAACGATCGCCGTCCGGGAAAAGCTCAAAGTGTGGGGCGCGAATGGCTCGGACTTTTCGCCGCGAGTAGGTGCCAAGCGCTACTGGAGTGGGATCACCGCCTTGTTACCCCTCCAGTCCGATACAAATGATGCGACATTCTCGGCGAGGACCACGGAATTAATGGCCGGCCAAATTGCGTTGTTGTTCGCTGCCTTTGGTGAAAAACAGACGATCCACCATCTCGACACGCTGCTGCCGAGGCCAACGCTGCTCAGCGTTCTTAAACAACATTATGGCTCCCACCTGCCGCTCCGCATCCATTGGGCCCTTCAGTCCAGCCCGATCCGGACGATGCATGAACAGATCCGGCTCTACCTGCGAGCACGCCGAATCCGACGCCGCCAAGCCCGCAAGACGTCGCCTTGACGGTCGGACTGGGCATAGAAATCTGGAATGGGTGTAATCAAGGTATTGCGCAGATGAATTCGGCAGCCTAGGGCTCAGCTAGCTAGGCTCCGAGCCGGCATGGTGCCGGCCAAGTCTCCCTCGACGACACACAGCATCGACCGGAAGCAGAGCCAGACCGACACGCCCCCCCCCGGATCGGTAGGATACCCCGTATTGACAAACCCTTCTTTCGCGGGCGCATGCGCAGACCTCACGATCTCTGGTGTTCCCACCTCGAAACTCGCGCCTGCCGGCGAAGTCCAACTGCCGAAGGTATCCTTCATCGTTCGGAACTGGAACTACGCCCGCTACATTGGCGTCACCATCGACTCGATCCGGGCGCAGGACTACCCGAATTTCGAAGCGATCGTCATCGACAATGCCTCGTCAGACGACAGTCGCGATATCATCGAACGCCATGTCGACGACGATCCAAGATTTCTCATTATCCATTCCGAAGTTAACCTCGGCCCGCTTGGCGGTGGCCTGCTGGGGCTTGAGCATGCAACAGGCGATTTCGTCGCTTTCATCGACTCGGACGACACGTTGCTGTCGAACTTCGCTTCCGCCCATATCCAGGTCCATTTAGCCAGCCGCCGCAATGTAGCGTTCACATCCAGTTCCGCCATGGAAACCGGTCCGAATGGCGCCATGCTCAATGGGCGTCGCACGCGCAGCGACACGCGATGTGACGAGACAACCGACGGATTGCGTCCCGCCGAAGTAGTTCCCCGCCTCCGGTCCATAGACAACGACACCTATGCCGTCCTTGCGCGTCACACGCGACTTCTTCAGCCCGTATCTATGAAATGGCCATGGTCACCCGGCACGTCGAATGTGTACCGGCGATTCATGCTCGACATGCTCACTCCCAACTGCGATCCGAGCGACCTGCCCAAACTGGCAACTGACGGGCACTATAATCGCCTCGCGCATCTTCTCGGCGGCTCTGCGGTGATCGATCTTCCGCTTTCGACTTACCGTATCCATGGCGACAATTTCGCTGCGTCGACGCCGAGCCTAGCCAGCATGGGCGGCGACGCCGGGCCGGCGACGAAGTTTCACATGCTCAGGGTACGCGAGATGGTTCGCGTCTTCGTTGCCAACGCCCCCGACTTTTCCATCCAAATCGGCCAAAAGCGCTATTGGAACGCCCTCGGCGCCTTGTTTGAACTGGGTGGGCTGAAGTCGGCAGCGGACAGGGTCGCCTGGAACCGGGATGACTTCTTCAGCAGCCAGATCCAGCATTTGACGGTGTCGTTTGGAGAACGGAAGACCCTGCGCAGATTGTCGGAAATCGTTCCATCTGATCTCTTGCGAGAGGGAGTAAGCTCGCTCCATGGCGCGAATTTTCCTCGTCGTATCCGCCAGGAACTCATGCTGAGCTCCGCAAGAAGGTTGCACGCCCGGATCAAAAGCGCGATCCGCAAAAGCCGCCACAGGCGATCCGCAGGCTCCTATTAAGCCGACCTTGATGGACACGGCCCTGCCTGGAAGATTTTCTTACCGCACATTCTGCCCCCGCCCAGCCTTTGCGCGTTTTGAGCGCGATGCTATAGGGGAGCCCGCACCATCCTCGGCGCCGTCTTGCCGTCCGCGGCCTCCTTCCGCCGGCAAGTCGAGCCGTCCAACCCCGAAGCGAGGTTCTCTTCCATGGCGAAGATCAAGGTAGCCAATCCCGTCGTCGAGCTCGACGGCGACGAGATGACCCGGATCATCTGGCAGAACATCAAGGACAAGCTGATCCACCCCTACCTGGATCTCGACCTCCAGTATTATGACCTCGGCATCGAGCATCGCGACGCCACCAACGACAAGGTGACGGTCGAAGCCGCCGAGGCGATCAAGAAGGTCGGCGTCGGCGTCAAGTGCGCCACCATCACGCCGGACGAAGCCCGCGTGAAGGAATTCAACCTCAAGGAAATGTGGAAGTCGCCGAACGGCACGATCCGCAACATCCTCGGCGGCGTCATCTTCCGCGAGCCGATCATCTGCCAGAACGTGCCCCGCCTGGTTCCCGGCTGGACCCAGCCGATCATCGTCGGCCGTCATGCCTTCGGCGACCAGTACAAGGCGACCGACTTCCTCGTCCCCGGCAAGGGCCGGATGACGATCAAGTTCGAGGGCGAAGACGGCACCGTCATCGAGAAGGAAGTCTTCAAGTTCCCGGGCGCCGGCGTCGCCATGGCGATGTACAACCTCGACGAATCGATCCGCGAGTTCGCCCGCGCGTCGCTGAACTACGGCCTGATGCGCAAGTATCCGGTCTATCTCTCGACCAAGAACACCATCCTCAAGGCCTATGACGGCCGCTTCAAGGATCTGTTCCAGGAAGTGTTCGACGCCGAATTCGCAGCCGAATTCAAGGCAGCTGGCATCACCTATGAGCACCGCCTGATCGACGACATGGTCGCCTCGGCGCTGAAGTGGTCCGGCGGTTATGTCTGGGCCTGCAAGAACTATGACGGCGACGTCCAGTCCGACACCGTCGCGCAGGGCTTCGGCTCGCTCGGCCTGATGACCTCCGTGCTGCTGACGCCCGATGGCAAGACCGTCGAAGCCGAAGCCGCGCACGGCACGGTTACGCGTCACTATCGCCAGCACCAGCAGGGCAAGGAGACGTCGACCAACTCGATCGCGTCGATCTTCGCCTGGACGCGTGGCCTCGCCCATCGCGCCAAGCTCGACGACAATGCCGAACTAGCCAAGTTCGCGCTGACGCTCGAGAAGGTCTGCGTCGACACGGTCGAAGCCGGCGACATGACCAAGGATCTGGCGCTGCTCGTCGGACCGGACCAGAAGTGGCTGTCGACCACGGGCTTCCTCGACAAGGTCAGCGATAACCTGACCAAGGCGATGGCATAAGCCTCACCACCTGATCGGAATACGAAACGGCGCGGGCTCATCCCCGCGCCGTTTTCTTTTGGGCAACACGGTTCAATGCCATCGACGCGATGGGGCGCAAACTATCACCCCCCAATTGCGGCATCCGGCATGACGCTTACGTCAGCATACCCAATACGAAACGAACAAATCGAACGGCTGCCCTATAGTTCAAAATTATCGATAGTTTACGATGTTGCAACTGCTCAATTGTCGAAGACTCATCTTATTGCGACGCAACAAATACACAGGCTCACGCGTTATTCTAAATAACCATGCCGCGTTGTGTTGACCGCAGCGAATAACTTTTCATATGATCAATTGATCTGCGCGACATAGCCGCGTACTCGGACAGAGGGAGAGACTGTCTTGGACGAGTTGGCGCAAGCTCATGCCGCTCTGTGAGCGGTTGAGGCGGCTAACTCTGGAACGGCAATTGCCACGGCGGCGCATGGAGGTGCGCGCTGTTCGTGAGCCCATCGGCAAGCCTTGCGGCACAATCAAACCAGCGCGAGCCGGCTGGATTTCCGTTCCGCGACACAGCGACCGAGGCACCAGCGCATGAGGAGCGTGGGACGCAATTGCGACAGGCATTCAGCCAGTGTCTTGCGAACCTCTCGCGGGAATCGACCGGCAGCAGCATGAAACGACCGTCAGGCAGCGTGGCGCGCACCTAATTCATGCAAAACGTCCGCAATGCCGGCAAGACGCCCGGCGTCGACGCCCAGGGTCAATGGCGCGTGTCGAAAAATCACCGCCAGGATGCATCCAAAGGCGGCACTTACATTAAGTTCTGGGAGGACGTGTATGGCGTCAGTAGAATTCGTAAATGTGAAAAAGTCATTCGGCGCTCAACCGATCATCCGGGGCGTCGACGTCCAGATCGATGACGGCGAGTTCGTTATCCTTGTCGGCCCGTCAGGCTGCGGGAAATCGACTCTGCTGCGGATGCTGGCCGGATTGGAAAACATCACCGCTGGCGAGATCCGCATCGGCGACAAGGTCGTCAATCGCATGCCGCCGAAAGAACGCGACATCGCGATGGTGTTCCAGAATTATGCGCTCTATCCGCATATGACGGTTGCCGACAACATGGCGTTTTCGCTCACGCTGAAGGGCGCCAGCAAGGCCACGATCGACGAGCGCGTCCGCCCCGCCGCCGAAATCCTCGGATTGACCCATCTGCTCGAACGCTACCCCCGCCAGCTTTCGGGCGGCCAGCGCCAGCGCGTCGCCATGGGCCGGGCGATCGTCCGAGATCCGCAGGTATTCCTTTTCGACGAACCGCTTTCCAATCTCGACGCCAAGCTGCGTGTCGCCATGCGGGCCGAGATCAAGGAGCTGCACCAGCGCCTGAGGACAACGACCGTCTACGTCACGCACGACCAGATCGAGGCCATGACCATGGCCGACAAGATCGTCGTCATGCATGACGGCCGCGTCGAGCAGATCGGAGCGCCGCTGGAACTCTATGATCGGCCCGTCAATCTCTTCGTGGCCGGCTTCATCGGCTCGCCCTCGATGAACATGATCAAGGGACGCCTCGACCCGAACGACGCCAGCCGCTTCGTGGCGACGGACGGGAGCGTGCTTCCGGTCGCCCGAGAGATCGAGGCAGCCAAGGGCCGGGATCTCGTCTATGGCCTGCGGCCGGAGGCCATGCGGCTCGACCCCGCCGGCGTTCCCGCAAAAGTGCTGGTGATCGAGCCCACCGGCTCGGAGACGCAGATCATCGCCACGCTCGCGGGCGCCGATGTCACCTGCGTATTCCGCGAGCGCGTCGCGGTAAAGCCGGGCGAAACGTTGAACATCGGCATCGACGCGGCGGCGATCCACATCTTCGACGCCGAAACTGGACTTCGCCTTTAGGGATCCATCCCCAAAGAGCGCGCCGCTTCGGGACGGCGCCTGCAACGCAGGCAAATCCCGCAAAAAGCAGGAGGAGGAGGAACCCCATGACTTTGAACAGACGCCATTTTCTGACCACGTCCGCCGGACTAGTCGCTGCGACCGGCCTTGGCGGGCTCGGAATCAGCCCCGCATTCGCCCAGGCCGCGGCGCCGACCTACAAGCCGGAAGAAGGCGCTTCGCTTCGTCTGCTGCGCTGGGTCCCGTTCGTCCCGGGTGAGGAAGCCGCCTGGCTCGCCAACACGAAGAAGTTCACCGACGCAACCGGCGTCGCGGTTCGCATCGACAAGGAAAGCTGGGAGGACGTCCGTCCGAAGGCGGCAGTCGCGGCCAATATCGGCTCCGGCCCGGACATGGTGATGAGCTGGTTTGATGATCCGCAGCAATATCCCGACAAGCTGCTCGACCTGACCGAACTCGGCGAATATCTGGGCGGCGCCCATGGCGGCTGGTACCCCGGCCTCGAGGGCTACGCCAAGCGCGACGGCAAGTTCATCGCCCTGCCCCTCTGCGCGATCGGCAACGCCATCGTCTATCGCGACAGCCACATGAAGGCGGCCGGCTTCAACGAATTCCCGAAGGACACAGCCGGTTTCCTCGAGCTCTGCAAGGCCCTGCAGGCGAAGGGCACCCCGGCTGGCTTCCCGCATGGCAAGGCTGTCGGCGACGGCAACAACTACGCCCATTGGCTGCTGTGGAGCCATGGCGGCAAGATGGTCGACGAGGCGGGCAATGTCGTCCTCAACAGCCCCGAGACGCTGGCTTCGGTCAAATATGCGCAGGAGCTCTACAAGACCTTCATTCCGGGAACGGAAAGCTGGCAGGACGTCAACAACAACCGCGCCTTCCTGGCCGGCCAGGTATCGCTGACCGCCAATGGCGTGTCGGTCTACTACGCCGCCATCAAGGATCCTTCGATGAAGGAAATCGCCGAGGACATGCGTTCGGTCAATCTGCCGATCGGTCCGGTTGGCGAATCCGTCGAGCTTCACCAGGCCTCGACCCTCTCCGTCTTCAAGCACACGAAGTATCCGGAAGCGGCCAAGGCCTATCTGCAGTTCATGTACCAGGCGGACAACATGAACAGCTGGATCGAAGGCGCCAGCGCCTATTGCTGCCAGCCGCTCAAGGCGTTCGCCGATAATCCGGTCTGGACCAGCAATCCGATCCATGCGGCCTATGCCAAGGCGTCCGGTTCGCTGCGTCCCAACGGCTATGCCGGCCCGCTCGGCACCGCCTCGGCAGCGACCATGGCGGACTATGTCCTGGTCGATATGTATGCCACCGCCGTCACCGGCCAGATGTCGCCTGAGGACGCCATCGCCCAGGCCGAACGTCGCGCGCAACGCTACTACCGCGTCTAGTCGGCACCTTCGTTTCCCGCCGCGCAGAGCGGCGGGAAACACCCTGATCCATGCCTGGGCGCGGAGATGTCCATGAGTTCCTACACTTCCCAAAAACCGCGATCCCGCGTGGCGGACATGTTCCAGAGCAAGAATGCTATGGGACTTATGTTCATGCTGCCGGCGGCGGTGTTTTTGATCTGCTTCCTCACCTACCCGCTCGGCCTCGGCGTGTGGCTTGGTTTCACCGATGCGAAGATCGGTCGCGACGGCGTCTTCATCGGCCTGGAGAACTACCGTTATCTCTGGGATGACCCCGTCTTCTGGACCTCCGTTTTCAACACGGTCGTTTACACCTTCGTCGCCTCGGTCCTGAAATTCGTGCTCGGCCTCTGGCTGGCGATGATCCTGAACGAGAACCTGCCGTTCAAATCATTCTTCCGCGCCCTCGTCCTTCTTCCCTGGGTCGTGCCGACGGTTCTCTCCGCGCTCGCCTTCTGGTGGATCTTCGACGCGCAGTTTTCGATCATTTCCTGGTCGCTGATGCAGATCGGCTGGATCGACGGCCCGATCAATTTCCTCGGCGATCCGACCAACGCCCGCATTTCGGTGATCGCGGCCAATGTCTGGCGCGGCATCCCCTTCGTCGCCATCTCGCTCCTGGCCGGATTGCAGACCATCCCGCCGTCGCTGCAGGAAGCAGCCTCGCTGGATGGCGCCACGAGCTGGCAGCGCTTCCGCCTCGTGACCTTGCCGCTGCTGAGCCCGATCATCGCCGTGGTGATGACCTTCTCGGTTCTGTTCACCTTCACCGACTTCCAGCTGATCTATGTTCTCACCAAGGGCGGCCCTGTGAACGCGACCCACCTCATGGCGACGCTGTCGTTCCAGCGCGGCATCCCCGGTGGCCAGCTTGGCGAAGGTGCTGCCATTGCCGTCGCGATGATCCCCTTCCTGCTCGCAGCGATCCTGTTCAGCTTCTTCGGCCTGCAACGGCGGAAGTGGCAGCAGGGCGGTCAGGACTAGGAGAGAAACCATGGCAATTTCCGCAAAGAACGACCCGGCCCTGAATGACGACGCGGAGGGCATGAGCTATCTGAACCGCCTGCCCCGCCGGCTCGTGACGGTCTATCTTCCGCTCGCCGTCTTCGTCTTCGTCCTGATCTTCCCGTTCTACTGGATGGCGATCACGGCGGTGAAGCCCAACCACCAGCTGACCAACTACGACCAGTACAGCCCGTTCTGGGTGGTCGAGCCGACGCTCGACCACATCAAATACCTGCTGTTCGAAACGTCCTATCCCGGCTGGCTGTGGAACACGATGCTGGTCGCTTTCGGCTCGACGGTGCTCTCCCTGGCAGCGTCCGTCTTCGCGGCCTACGCCATCGAACGCGTTCGGTTCACCGGTTCGCGGCCGGCGGGGTTGATGATCTTCCTCGCCTATCTGGTTCCTCCGTCGATCCTGTTCATCCCGCTCGCCGTCATCGTCTTCCAGTTCGGAATCTATGACACCAAGCTGGCGTTGATCTTCACCTACCCGACCTTCCTCATTCCGTTCTGTACCTGGCTGCTGATGGGCTATTTCCGCTCGATCCCCTTCGAGCTCGAGGAAAGCGCCCTGGTCGATGGCGCGACACGCTGGCAGATCCTGATCAAGGTCATCCTGCCGCTCGCCGTACCGGGACTGATCTCGGCCGGCATCTTCGCCTTCACGCTGTCGTGGAACGAATTCATCTATGCGCTGACCTTCATCCAGTCGTCCGAGAACAAGACGATCCCGGTCGGCGTATTGACGGAGTTGGTGCGCGGCGACGTGTTCGAGTGGGGAGCGCTGATGGCGGGCGCCCTGTTCGGCTCCCTCCCCGTCGTCATCCTCTACTCGTTCTTCGTCGACTCCTACGTCTCGTCGATGACGGGCGCGGTCAAGGAATAGCCAGCTTCCGCTGGGCCAAACTCGAAACGGCGCGGGAATTCCCGCGCCGTTTTTCGTTGTTGATCCGCCTAGACCGGCTGCGCCAGGCGCTGCGGGTCCAGCGCCGAGAGTTCACGCAGCCTGGCCGCGTCGCGACCCGGCGGCTCGCCGAACAGGCGGCTATATTCGCGACTGAACTGCGACTGGCTCTCATAGCCGACCGCGAAGCCGATGCTGCCGGCGTCCGCGCGCTGGATCAGCAGGAGCCGACGCGCTTCCTGCAACCGGATCTGCTTCTGGAACTGCAGCGGGCTCATCGACGTCACCGCCTTGAAGTGACGATGGAACGACGAGCCGCTCATGCCGGCGATTTCGGCCAGCGCCTCGACCCGCATGGTGTCGCGATAGTTGTGCTTGATCCAGTCGATGGCGCGGCTGATGCAGGACAGCCGGCTGTCGGAAAGCGCGATCTGGCGCAGCATGCGCCCCTGCGCTCCGGTCAGCAGCCGATAGAGAATTTCCCGCTCGGCCAGCGGGGCCAAAATCTCGAGGTCGCGCGGGCGATCCAGCAGGCGAAGCATGCGGACGACAGGATCGAGCAATTCCGCGTCGATCGGGCTGACAGCCATGCCGGCCGCCGGCGCGCCGTCATCGTCCATCTCGGCCAGCTCCAGCAGCATCGAAGCCAGCGCGGCGCGGTCAAGCCGCAGGCTGAAGGCGAGATAAGGGCTCTGTGTCACTGGCATCCAGGATCGCACCGCTGACCGGCAGGTCGACCGAAACGACGAGATACTTTGCCGTGTCATAGATCAGCAGCCTGTCGCCAACCACCACCTGCTTGCGTCCCTGCGCCACGGCGCAGAACAGAGGCTCGTAGAGAACGCGGGCGGGACCCGTCTGCGTGCAGGAACGCAGCAACGTCACACGCGGAATTGCCGTCTCGAAACGAGGCGAGGCGCAGTGGCGCTCGATCAGGGCGCGGAGTTCGTTCATGTCTTCCATGGTGGCTCCGATAAGACGACCAGCCCTCGCAAGGTGCAAGCGCGCTGGCAGCGTAGATCGGCACTCTGACAGGATCGTGCAAGAAGCTGGCAGCTATCGGCTAACGCTTCGGCCTCCGGCGCTCCATCTTCCCTCAACAACCAAAGGGAGTTCGACATGAGCAAGATCTGGTTCGTCACGGGTTCGACGCGCGGCATCGGTGCCGAGATCGTCAAGGCGGCTCTCCACAAGGGCGACAGCGTCGTCGCAACCGGCCGCGATCCGGCCGGCATCCGCGAAGCCTTCGCGGCAGATGGCGACCGCGTTCTGGCGCTGGCGCTCGACGTCACAGACCCGGCACAGATCGCCGCCGCCGTCGAAGCCGCCGTGCAAAAGTTCGGTCGCATCGATGTTCTGGTCAACAATGCAGGCTATGGCCATCTCGGCCTGTTCGAGGAATCGGCGGCCGGCGACGCCGAGCGCCAGTTCGCCACCAACGTGTTCGGCCTGTTCAACGTCACCCGCGCCATCCTGCCGGTAATGCGCAAGCAGCGCGCTGGCCACATCTTCAACATCTCCTCGATTGCCGGCATTCGCGGCGGCCTCGGCGGCTCGCTCTATTGCGCCAGCAAGTTCGCCATCGAGGGCTTCTCGGAATCGCTGGCGCAGGAAGTCGAGCCCTTCGGCATCCATGTGACGGTGGTTGAGCCCGGCTTCTTCCGGACCGACTTCCTGGACGAAACCTCGGTGCGCTTCGGCGCCAAGCCGATCGAGGACTATGCGGAAGTCTCGGCGCAGATCCGCAACGGCTACAAGGATCGAAACCACCAGCAGGCGGGCGACCCAGCCAAGCTTGCCGGCGTGATCGTCGAGCTCGCCTCCCGCGAAAAGCTGCTCTTCCGCTACGCCGCGGGCTCCGATGCCGCCGGCGTCTTCCAGGCCAAGATCGAGCGGTTGCAATCCGAACTCGAAGCGACGCGGCCGCTCTCCCCCACCACGGACGGCCACTTCTAGCCACGTCTCCGGGGCTGCTTGCCTCACCCGGCCTTCTTCCAAACCCATCGACGCCCTCCGGCGTCGTTCACCTGAACGGATTTTCCCATGCGAACCAAGACACTCGGCGGCACCGGACTTCTCGTTTCCGAAATCTGCCTCGGCACCATGACCTTCGGCGGTCGCGGCTTCTGGACCGCGATCGGCCAACTCGACCAGTCGGTCGCCGACAATATCGTCGCCCGCGCGCTCGATGCCGGGGTCAACTTCATCGACACCGCCGACGTTTATTCGGAAGGCCTGTCGGAAGAAGTCACCGGCCGCGCCATGGTCAATTCCGGCCGCAAACGCAGCGATGTCGTGCTCGCTACCAAGGCGCTCGGCCAGACCGGCCCCGGCCCGAACGACCGCGGCGCTTCGCGCGGCCACATCATGGACGCCGTCAAGGCGAGCCTGAAGCGGCTCGGCACGGACTATATCGACCTCTACCAGATCCACGGCTTCGACCCGCTGACCCCGGTCGAGGAGACCGTGCGCGCGCTCGATGATCTGGTCCGCCAGGGCCATGTCCGCTATGTCGGCGTTTCGAATTGGGCGTCCTGGCAGATCATGAAGGCGCTCGGCATCGCCGATCACAAGGACTGGGCGCGCTTCGCCTCGCTACAGGCCTATTACACGATCGCCGGCCGCGATCTGGAGCGCGATGTCGTGCCGATGCTCCGGGACCAGAAGGTCGGCCTGATGGTCTGGAGCCCGCTCGCCGGCGGCTTCCTTTCCGGCAAATATGACCGCGACGGCAAGGGACCGGACGGCGCACGCCGCGCCACTTTCGACTTCCCGCCGATCAACAAGGACCGCGCCTATGACGTCATCGACGTGATGCGCGAGATCGGCGACGCCAAGGGCGTCTCGGTCGCCCGCATCGCGCTCGCCTGGCTGCTGCACCAGCCGGTCGTGACCTCGGTCATCATCGGTGCCAAGAGCGTTGAGCAACTGGACGACAATCTCGCCGCGACGACCGTCCAGCTCTCGGCCGAGGAACTGAAGCGCCTCGACGAAGTCAGCGCGCTGCCGGCCGAATATCCCGGCTGGATGCTCGAACGCCAGAGCGCCGGCCGCCAGCCGGACTGACGCTTGACGGCGGCTTGCCGCCAAGGGATGCAGGGCGGATGAGCGATCTCGTCCGCCTTGCCGCCCGCAACAACGCCGATTGGTGCGACGCCGTCTGCCGCGCCTGGGGCCGGCCCGGCGAATTTTCCGGGTCGCTCTGGCTCAACCGGCATCCGGTGCCGCGCTTCTATCCGAACGCCGTCACGCTCACACCGGACAATGGCGAGGCGCAGCACGCGGCGGTGGCAATGCTAGCCACCGCCCTCGACGCCGGATTCGCGGTCAAGGACAGCTTCGCCGCGCTGGATCTCGTGCCGCTTGGCTTGACGCCGCTCTTCAGCGCCACCTGGATTTTCCGCCCGCCGGGACGGCCCGCACCGACCGGCGACGATGGTCTCGACTGGAAGGTCGTCTCGACACCGCAGGCCTTCGACGCCTGGCGTGCCGGCTGGTCCGGCGACGATCCCGCCCCCTCGCCCTTCGCACCAGGCCTGCTCCAAAATTCCGCCATCACGCTGATCGGCGGCTGGCGCGGCGACGCCGTGTTCGCGGGCGCCGCGCTCAACCGCTCGACCGCCGCCCTGGGCTGGTCGAACGTCTTCGGCCCCGCCGAATCATCGGCCGCCTGCCGGGCCGCAGCGCTTCGCTTCGCCCTCGACCTGGCCGGCGAGCGACCCATCATCGGCTACGAGCAGGGCGACGCGCTGGCGCAATCGCTCGAACTCGGCTTCCAGCCGGCCGGGCCGCTAACGATCTGGGGATGCTGACCCATCAACGCCATGGAATTTGCCCCGGGGTTCGCGCTAGGTTTCAGCGAACGACATTCGGGAGGAAAATAATGTCTGAATTCAAGGGCAAGCGCATTCTGGTTACCGGCGCCGGCAAGGGCATCGGCCGCGCCACCGTGCTGCTGCTGGCAGAATATGGCGCGACTGTCGTGGCGCTCTCACGCGATCCGAAGGATCTGGAAACGCTGGCGGCCGAAACCGGCTGTGAGACCTACGCCGTCGATCTCGCCGACCCGATCGCGACGCGCGAGGCCGCCCGCGCAGCCCAGCCGATCGACCTCGTGGTCAATTGCGCCGGCACGACAACGCTGGAGCCCTTCCTGGAAGCCAAGGTCGAGAGCTTCCAGCATCTCTACAACGTCAACGTCATCGCCGCGGCGATCGTGGCGCAGGAATGCGCGCGCAACATGATCGAGCGCGGCGTCAAGGGCTCGATCGTCAACGTCTCGTCGCTGTCGTCCTGGATCGGCTTCGAGGATCATGCCGCCTATTGTGCGTCCAAGGGCGGACTCGACGGGCTGACCACGGTGATGGCCAACGAACTCGGCCGCAAGGGCATCCGCGTGAATGCCGTCAACCCGTGCGTGACGCTGACGCCGATGGCGGTCAAGGCGTGGAGCGCACCGGAAAAGGCCGACCCGATGCTGGCGCGCATTCCGCTCGGCCGCTTCATCGAGCCGCGCGAAGTCGCCGAGACGATCGCCTATCTGCTGTCCGACCGCGCCTCGATGATCAATGGCGTGGCGTTGCCGGTCGATGGCGGCTTCCTGATCAACTGACTGTACTCGCGGGAGAGGCAGAGCCTGCGGGATCGCCGCCGGCCTGTCTCTCTTGCCCCGTCAGCCGTCGCCCAGCTGCGTCTGGGACCCGGCCTGCGCCTTGGCCTCGGCGGGATAAGGCCCCTCTTCGCTCAGCCGCGCCTCGACGAGCGCGCGCACGACCGCGAGACGGCTTTCGATGGCTTCCGAGGGGAGTCCGATCGTCGCCAGCAATTCGCCGCTCAATTGCAGGCTGCCCTCGAAGGCTTCCGGCACGACGTGGGTCGCGCCCAGATCCAGCAATTCTCGTGCATGCGCGACGCTGCGGGCGCGGGCGTGGATCGTCGCGCCCGGCCAGCGCGCCCGGATCGCCTCGACCATGCGCTTCGCCATGTCGCCGCCATCCGCCGTCACCACGAAGGCCAGCGCATTCTCCGCGCCCAGTCGCGTCAGGATCTCGGCACGCGTCGCATCGCCATAGAACACCGGCAGGCCGTCCTTCTTGGCGCGCTCGACATGCACGATGTCGAGATCGAGCGCCACGAAGGGGATACCCTCGGCCTTCAGCAGGCCGCCGACCATGCCGCCGACACGGCCATAGCCGCCGATGATGACATGATCGGACATCAACTCGTCGGCATGCACACCGTGCGTCGCCGTATCGCTCCGGCTTTCCAGCCGGCGCGCGATTCGCCCGCCAATAATGCCCATCGCCGGCGTGAACAGCATCGAAAGCGCCGCCACCGTGGTCGCGAAATGGGCGACATCGGCGCTGATGACGTTTTCGCGGAAGGCGAGCGCGAACATCACGAAGGCGAACTCGCCGGCGCCGGCAAGCAGGAACGCCATCTCGATCGCGACGGAACGCTTCACTCGCGCCAGGCGCGCGGCGACATAGGCCGTCACCAGCTTGACGATGAGCAGCAGCACGAGCGCCAGCAGCACCATGGTCCATTGCTGGAAGACGATATCGAGATCGATCGTCATGCCGACCGTCATGAAGAACAGGCCGAGCAGCAGATCCTTGAACGGCTCGACATCGACATCGAGCTGGTGACGATACTCGCTCTCGCTGAGCAGCAGACCGGCGAGGAACGCGCCAAGCGCCGAGGACAGGCCCGCCGCCGAGGTCAGCGCGCCGGAGCCGATGATGATCAGCAGCGTGATCGCGATCAGCAGCGTGCGATTGCCGGTCGCCCCGGCAAGTTGCATCAGCGGCTTGATCAGGAACCGGCCGAGCGCCAGCACGGCGACGACGACCGCGACGGCGATGCCGATACCCTGGACGAGCGCCAGGCCGACGCCGGCGCCTTCCGTCGCGCCGGCCGTGCCCAATATGCCGACCACGATGACGATCGGCACGACCGTCAGGTCCTGGAGGATCAGCACGCCGAGCGTGGTGCGGCCAGCCGGAGCGACGAGGCGCTTCCGCTCGATCAGCGACTGGGTGACGATGGCGGTCGACGACAGGGCGAGTGCCATGCCCAGAACCAGCGAATCATCGAACTGGAAGCCGGCCCATGCCGACAGGCCATAGATCATGGCGGTGGCGAGGATCACCTGCAGGCCGCCGACCTGCACCATCATCTTGCCGATGGCCGCGAGCCGGCCGAGCGACAGCTCGAGCCCGATGGTGAAGAGCAGGAACAGGACGCCGAGATCGCCCAGCGTCTGCAGGCGCGTCACGTCGGTGATCGCCGCATAGCCGAAGATCGGCCAGGTCTGTGCCAGATGGCCGAAGCCGCCGGGCCCGACCGCGATACCGGCGATCAGGAAGCCCAGCACGACGCCGAGCCGCATGAACTGGAACAGCGGGACGACAATGCCGGCGGCGATCAGGAAGATCAGAAGTTCCCTGCCCGCCGCCTCTTCCACGATGCCGTCCTCTTCTTGGGGGACTCCCCGAGTGCTTAGCTCGCCAGTACGGCTTCAATCGCCGCGAGGGCATCATCGGCCTTGCCGCCATCCGGACCACCGGCCTGCGCCATGTCCGGACGACCGCCGCCGCCCTTGCCGCCCAGCGCATCCGACCCGGCGCGAACCAGATCGATGGCGCTGTACTGGCCGACGAGATCGTCGCTGACACCAACGACGAGGCCAGCCTTGCCGTCATCCGAAACGCCGACGATCGCGACGATACCCGAGCCTACCGCCTTCTTGGCGTCGTCGACGAGGCCTTTCAGGTCCTTCGGCGAAATACCCGACACGACGCGACCGAGATAGCGCACGGAACCGATTTCGCGCACGCCGTCGCCAGCCGCCTGTCCGCCGCCACCACCGAGAGCCAGCTTCTTCTTGGCTTCGGCCAGCTCGCGTTCGAGACGACGCTTGTCCTCGACCAGCGACTGGACGCGGTCCGCCGCTTCGTCCGGGCGAACCTTGAGAGCAGCCGCGACCGCCTTCAGGCGCTTGTCCTGCAGCTCGAGATGCTCGCGCGCCGCCTTGCCGGTCAGCGCTTCCACACGACGCACGCCGGCCGCGACCGCGCTTTCGCCGACGAAGGTCACCAGGCCGATTTCGCCGGTGCGGCCGACATGGGTGCCGCCGCAGAGCTCGACCGAATAGGACTTGCCGTTCTCTTCGCCCATCGTGACGACGCGAACTTCATCGCCATACTTTTCGCCGAACAGCGCCATCGCGCCCGAATGCATCGCTTCGTCGCGATCCATCAACCGCGTCACGACCGGCGCATCCTGCAGCACGATCGCATTGGCGATCTCCTCGACGGCAGCCAACTCGGCCTCGTCGATCGGCTTCGGATGGCTGAAGTCGAAGCGCAGGCGCTCCGGCGCGACCAGCGAGCCCTTCTGGGCGACGTGATCGCCAAGTACGCGGCGCAAGGCGGCGTGCAGGAGATGGGTCGCCGAGTGGTTCGAACGAATGGTACCGCGACGGTCATGATCGACAATCAGGCGCACGGCATCGCCGGTCCGGATCGCGCCGCTTTCAACCGTGCCGACATGGACAAACAGTCCATCGGCGCGCTTCTGCGTATCCTCGACCCGGATCACGGCGCCGCCCTCGGTCTCGATCCGGCCGGCATCACCGACCTGACCGCCCGATTCGGCATAGAACGGCGTCTGGTTGACGACGATCGAAACCGGCTCGCCTGCCTGCGCCTCGGCGATCTCGGCGCCGTCGCGCACCAGCGCCAGCACCTGGCCTTCGGCGGCTTCGGCCGAATAGCCGAGGAACTCGGTCGCGCCTAGCTTGTCGCGCAGCGAGAACCAGACCGTTTCGGTCGCCGTATCGCCTGACCCCGACCAATTGGCGCGAGCCTCGGCCTTCTGCCGCTGCATCGCCGTCTGGAAGGCGTCGGTATCGACTGCGATGCCGCGGGCGCGCAGCGCGTCCTGCGTCAGATCGAGCGGGAAGCCATAGGTGTCATAGAGCTTGAACGCGGTCTCGCCGTCGAGCGTCGCGCCGCTGGTCAGCGAGCCCGTCGCGTCGTCCAGCAGCGTCAGGCCGCGCGCCAGCGTGCGGCGGAAACGGATTTCCTCCAGACGCAGCGTCTCGGTGATCAGCGCCTCGGCGCGAAGGAGTTCCGGATAGGCCTGGCCCATCTCGCGGATCAGCGCCGGAACCAGACGCCACATCAACGGATCGGCAGCGCCGAGCAAATGGGCGTGACGCATCGCGCGGCGCATGATGCGGCGGAGCACGTAGCCACGGCCTTCGTTCGACGGCAGCACGCCATCGGCAATCAGGAAGGAGGTGGCGCGCAGATGGTCGGCGATGATGCGATGACTGGCGCGATTGGCGCCTTCCGCCGGCACACCGGTCGCCTCGACCGAGGCGCGGATCAGCGCCTTGAACAGGTCGATGTCGTAATTATCGTGCACGCCCTGCATGACAGCGGCGACGCGCTCAAGGCCCATGCCGGTATCGATCGACGGTCGCGGCAGCGGCACGCGGTTGCCCGGCGCGATCTGCTCGAACTGCATGAAGACGAGATTCCAGATCTCGATGAAGCGGTCGCCATCCTCGTTCGGGCTGCCCGGAGGTCCACCGGGGATGTGATCGCCATGGTCGAAGAAGATCTCCGAGCACGGACCGCAAGGGCCGGTGTCGCCCATCTGCCAGAAATTGTCCGATGTCGCGATGCGAATGATCTTGTCTTCGGAAAGGCCGGCGATCTTCTTCCAGAGGCCGAAAGCCTCTTCGTCATCGTGATAGACGGTGACGCAGAGCTTGTCCTTGGCGAGCCCGAACTCCTTGGTCACGAGCGTCCAGGCGAGCTCGATCGCGCGTTCCTTGAAATAGTCGCCGAAGGAGAAGTTGCCAAGCATCTCGAAGAAGGTGTGATGCCGGGCGGTGTAGCCGACATTGTCGAGATCATTGTGCTTGCCGCCGGCGCGGACGCATTTCTGCGACGTCGTGGCGCGCGGATAGGGAGCCGCCGAACGGCCGGTGAAATAGTCCTTGAACTGGACCATGCCGGCATTGGTGAACATCAGCGTCGGATCGTTGCGCGGCACGAGCGGGCTCGACGCGACGATCTCGTGACCGTTCTTCTGATAGAAGCCGAGATACGCCGACCGAATGTCGTTGACGCTGCTCATGAACTGACCCGCCTGCTACAGTGGGGGCGCGCAAGAGCGTACCCAGCCGAAGGAATTGTGCGGGCGTTTGTAGCGACCGGTCGCGGGACTGTCCAGAAAACGCGTAAGTGGTGCTTAACGCCGCGCGGATCGGTCGCCTGTCAGCGGCTGCGACCGTCGAAATGCGTGACGTGAACGCCGGTCAGATCAATGTCGTCGATGCAGCGTAGATTGACCGCCACCATCGCGGACCCGTCCGGTCCGATTGCCTGCCCGAAGGCGCCGACGCCGCAGGTCGGACAGAAGAGATGGTGGATCTTCATGGTGTTGAACTGGTAGTCGACGAGGGTCTCGCCACCCGACTGGAGCTCGAAATCCGTCGCGGGTACAAAAGCGAGCCAGTGACCGCGCTTCTGGCAGATGGAGCAATTGCAGGCCATCGCGGCGCTGAAGTCGCCCCGCGCTGAAAAGCGCACACGCCCGCAATGACAGCCGCCGGACTGGGTCTCGCTGCGACCGGTTTCCGATGCGACGGCTTCCGAATCGGACATCTCAACACCCAACCGCTGAGAGAAACCGGTTGAGCAACGGCCGGATTGCCGTCACCCCAGAGAAGGCGGAAGGACGGAATCCGTCCCTCCCGCCCTCGATCCTATGCCTCGAGGGCGTCGTCGCCGTCATCACTTTCCGGCTCGCCCTTGGTGAGCTGCTCGGCAATCAACCCGGCATTCTGACGGATAGCCAGTTCGATCGCCGCGGCCGCCTTGGGATTGTCGCGCAAGAAGGCCTTGGCGTTCTCGCGGCCCTGGCCGAGGCGCTGGCTGTCATAGGAGAACCAGGCGCCGGACTTCTCAACGATGCCGGCCTTGACGCCGAGATCGACGAGTTCGCCCATCTTCGAGATGCCTTCGCCATACATGATGTCGAATTCGACCTGCTTGAAGGGCGGCGCCAGCTTGTTCTTGACGACCTTGACGCGGGTCTGGTTGCCGACGACGTCGTCGCGCTCCTTGATCGCGCCGATGCGGCGAATATCGAGACGCACCGAGGCGTAGAACTTCAGCGCATTGCCGCCCGTCGTCGTCTCGGGATTGCCGAACATGACGCCGATCTTCATGCGGATCTGGTTGATGAAGATCACCATGGTGTTCGACTTGGAAATCGAAGCGGTGAGCTTGCGCAATGCCTGGCTCATCAGACGGGCCTGCAGGCCCGGCAGGCTGTCGCCCATCTCGCCTTCGATTTCAGCGCGCGGCGTCAGAGCGGCTACCGAATCGATGACAAGCACGTCGACCGCGCCGGAGCGCACCAGCGTGTCGGTGATCTCGAGCGCCTGCTCGCCCGTGTCGGGCTGCGAGATCAGCAGATCATCGAGATTGACGCCCAGCTTGCGGGCATAGACCGGGTCAAGCGCATGCTCGGCGTCGACGAAGGCGCAGATGCCGCCATTCCTCTGGGCCTCGGCGATGGTCTGCAGCGCCAAAGTCGTCTTTCCCGACGATTCGGGACCATAGACCTCGACGATGCGGCCACGCGGCAGACCGCCGATTCCAAGCGCGATATCGAGCCCGATCGACCCGGTGGAAACGGTACCGATCTCGACGGCCTTGTTCTGACCGAGGCGCATGATCGAGCCCTTGCCAAAGGCCCGTTCGATCTGGGAGAGCGCTGCATCCAGCGCCTTCGACTTGTCCATTGTGGCCCCTTCGACGAGACGGAGAGAAGATTGAGACATTCCGGCGCTCCTTATTCCACACCGCTCGAACGTGAGCAAACACGGACAATGTACACGTTTTGTTCTCGTCTTCAAGTGGGATTCAAGAGAGCTGGTTCGAGAGGCGCAAACGCCGTTGGGCGGATCCGCGAAAGCCCTGTAGCATGAAAGCGGCCGGCGCGACGGCACGGCGTCCGGACGTGATGAATGCGAACCGGAGGAATGGCGATGTCGTGGTGTTTTTCAAAGAGGGCTGGCGCAACCGTCCTCCCGGCGCTGGCCTTCGCCCTTGCTCTCGTCGCCCCCCTTTTTGGAAGCGGCACGCCCGCCCGCGCCGATTCCAAGCCGATGAACGCCGCCGAATCCGATCCGGTCACTCTGGGCTGGATGGTCGGCGCGCCGCCACCGGCCGACAAGATCATCCGCTTCGAGGAAAACGGGGACTATTTCACCTTCCCGAAGCTTCGCTGGACGGTCTGCCATATGCGCGAGCTGATGCCGACTGTCGGCGTCGGCCGCGGTCTTGGCCCGCTCCGTTTCTTCGACAAGGGGATCGATAGCGGCATCGACGCCGTGACCTTCACGCCGCTCGGCAGCGACAAAACAATGAGCTTCGCCGAGGCGTTCGATGCCAACTACACCGACGGCATCGTCGTCCTGCACAAGGGCGTGCTGGTCTATGAGCGCTATGCCGGCTGCCTGAACGATACCGGCCACCATGCGGCCATGTCAGTGACCAAATCGCTGACGGGCCTGCTCGGCGAAATGCTGGTCGCCGAGGGAACGCTCGACGACAAGGCCAAGGTTGCGACGCTGGTGCCGGAACTGGCTGACAGCGCCTTTGGCGATGCAACGGTGCGCCAGGTGCTCGATATGACGACCGGCCTTCACTACAGCGAGGACTATGCGGACCCGAACGCCGATGTCTGGATCTATTCGGCTGCCGGCAGCCCGCTGCCGAAGCATGCCGACTACAAGGGTCCCCGCAGCTATTTCGACTATCTGAAGACCGTGAAGAAGGAAGGCGAGCATGGCGCCGCCTTCGGCTACAAGACGATCAACTCCGACGCGCTCGGCTGGATCATCGCCCGCGTCACCGGCAAGTCCGTGGCAAAGCTGCTGTCGGAGCGGATCTGGGCCCGGATGGGCGCCGAGATGGACGCCTATTACTCGGTTGATTCGATCGGCACGCCGTTTGCCGGCGGCGGATTTAACGCCGGCCTTCGCGACCTGGCACGAATCGGCCAGCTGATGCTCAATGGCGGCACGCTGAACGGCGAACGCCTGGTGCCGGAAGCTGCGATCGCGCATATCCGCGCCGGCGGCGACAAGCAGGCCTTCGCCAAGGCCGGCTACACGCTGCTGCCGGGCTGGAGCTATACCGGCATGTGGTGGATCTCGCACAACGCCAATGGCGCCTTCATGGCGCGCGGTGTGCACGGCCAGGCGATCTATGTCGACCCGGCCGCGCAGATGGTGATCGCCCGCTTCGCGTCCAATCCCGTCGCCAGCAATTCCGCCAACGACCCGACGAGCCTGCCCGCCTACGAGGCCGTGGCGAAATACCTGATGGGGAAATGACCTAGGACGTCAGGCCGCCATCGACGGTGATCGTCTGGCCGGTGACATAGCGGGCCAGCGGCGACACCAGATAGGCGACGGCGCTGGCGAGTTCCGCCACTTCGCCGTAACGGCCGGCCGGGATGCGGGCGATGCGCTCGGGCGTGCTCGGCAGCGAATCGATGAAGCCGGGCGCGACCGCGTTGATGGTGACGCCGTCCTTGGCCAAGGTCCGCGCCGCGACGGCGACATAGGCGGAAAGACCTGCCCGCAATACGGAGGACGAAGCAAAATCGCCATCGGCGCGGGTGGCGGCAAAGCTCGACATGGCAACAAACGAGCCCTTCGATGCTTCGAGATCGGCGCGCGCCGCCCGCAGCAGGCGAACCGTCGGCATCAGGAACATGTCCTGCGCCGCGCGCCAGTCTTCATCGTCGAGATCAAGCAGCTTCTTCTTCGCGGAATGGCCGCTATTGGCGACGATGGCGTCGATACGGCCCGTCTCCGACCGTGCACGCTCGACCAGCGCCTGAAGATCATCCGCCTGGGTCACATCGCCGCGAACGGCAAAACCGCCCAGTTCCGCAGCCAGCGCCTCGACGCCCTCAGAGCGACCGAGCAGGCCGACGCGATAGCCATCGGCGGCAAGGCGGCGGGCGATTCCCGCGCCAATGCCTTTGCTGGCGGCCGTGATGAGAACGGTCTTCGTCATGCTTCATGCCTCTTGCTGCTCCGAGACGGCGATGCCGCATCGGCTGGAACTTTCGCAGATCGATATGAACCGCTCCGGCGGCGGAAGAAAAGGCAATGATGTGCTGAAACGGACGCGAATACGCGAACGTCATACTGTCATGTGGACGAGGCATGTCACCCGCCCGCCATCGAGGGCTTGCCGAAAGCGGGGGCGATCGGCCATGGTCCGCCTTTTCGCGGATATGCTTCGCCATCACAGGCGACGGCCCGCCCCCTCAGAACGGTGACACAACCTGATGTCCGACAACGATCTCATCCTCTTTTCCGAAGAAGTCGCGGCCGCCAAGGCTGACGGCAAGCCCCTCGTGGCGCTGGAAACGACGATCGTCACCCACGGCATGCCCTACCCCGAGAACATCGCGACGGCGCGCGCCGTCGAGGACATCGTGCGGGCCAATGGCGCCGTGCCGGCCACCATTGCCATCATGTACGGCAAGATTCGCGTCGGCCTGACGGCGGACGAGCTGGAACGCCTCGCCGGCCTCAAGGACGTGATGAAGGTTTCGCGCGCCGATCTCGCCTTCGCGCTGTCGACCGGTCGCCCCGGCGCCACCACGGTTGCCGCCACGATGATCGCCGCGCATCTTGCCGGCGTCAGCGTCTTCGCAACCGGCGGCATTGGCGGCGTGCATCGCGGCGCCGAGACGACCTATGACGTTTCCGCCGATCTCTACGAGTTCCCCAAGACGCCGGTGACGGTTGTCTGCGCCGGCGCCAAGGCGTTGCTCGACATCCCGAAGACGCTGGAAGTGCTGGAGACGCTGGGCGTTCCGGTCGTCACCTATGGCCAGGATGAACTGCCGGCCTTCTGGTCGCGCCAGAGCGGCCTGCCGACGCCGTTGCGCCTGGACGCGGCGCGCGACATCGCCGCCTTCATCGCCAAGCGCGCCGAGATGGGCCTCGAGGGCGGCATGCTGGTCGCCAATCCGGTGCCGCTTGCCGACGAGATCCCGGCCGAAGAGATGCGCGGCTACATCGACACGGCAATCGCCGACGCCGACCGCGACGGCATCCGCGCCAAGCATGTAACGCCCTATGTGCTCGGCCGCATGCTGGAACTGACTGCCGGCCGCAGCCTCGTCACCAACATCGCGCTGGTGAAGAACAACGCCAAGCTCGCCGCCGAAATCGCGGCAGCGCTGGTCTAGGGCCGATCTGGCCTCGGAAATTCCGGGGCCGGATATTTCGGGGATGGGCCGCAGGACGAGTTTCTGCGGCCAAGCTGTCTTCGCGTCGGCGAACAATCAGCCGCGCCCTACCCCGTCGGTGGCACCAGCCCTGGCACGGCTCGCCAAACCTCTTCGTCGACAACAGTCGGGCCGAAGCGTCGGACCATCTGGGCGATCACGCCGCGCAGCAGGTTTTCGCGATGCTCCTGACGACGATAGAGCCGCGCAAAGACGTAATAGAAATACATGACGAGGCTCTGCGCCCGGGCGAAGTCGAGCGGGGCGTGGATCAGCAGCGCTTCGGGCGGCAAGGTCGCGTCCGGCCGCGCCGTGACCAGCGCCATCTGCAGGCGAGCCCCGGGCTGGATGCGGTAGAGCCGCTCGCAGGTCGCTTCCATTCCGTCGCGATCCCCGGCTGCCAGTTGCGCCGCTGAGCGCAAAACCAACAGATAGACCTCGAACTGCGACCCCGCTTCCGCGAGCTCCAGGCCATGGTCGTAGAGGTCGACCGCCTGCTCGGCAGCACCGGCCGCGAGCCGGATCTGGCCCAGAATGGCGAAGGCGGCGGCAAAGGCGGTGCTGGCGGCAAACGCCTGCTCGGCCAGTTGCTCCGCCAGAACCTCATGACCTCGGCCTGTGAAGAGCAGCAGCTTGGCGGCGGCCAGCATCAGGATCGGGTTTTCGGCGATATCGGGCAGCACCTGGAAGACGATTGTCTCGATCTCGTCCTGGAGGCCGGTCCGAGCCTCCGGCGTCAGATGCGCGCTGGCGGCGCCCAAAAGCAGTCTCGAATGCAGATAGAGACCCCACATCAGGCTGGTGGCCGGATCGTCCGGCTGCTTGGCGCGCGCCTCGGCCAGCTGCTCGCCCATCGCAATCCAGCTATCGTCGCTGCGCGCCAGCATCCGCGCCGCATCGTGCATCCGCAACTCGAGCGGCAGATCCGTGGGGGCAGCCCGCGACAGCGAGCCCAGGGTCAGCTGATGCCAGATCGCGGCCTGGAGGCGCCCGGCCAGCACATCCGATTCGACGCGCGCCGCATCCGGCGTGTCGAGCGAAAGCCTGTATGCGGCCAGGATCTGGCGGCTGGGGCCATCGCGCAACACCGCCGCGACATGCAGCCGCTCGCCCGCGCCGTAGAAGCTGACATCGAGAGAAAACTGAACGCCGGCGGCCGGCGCTCCCGTCCCTGCCCCGAGCCGCCACGTCTCCGCGAGGGCGATCGTCCGGCCGACGCCGGTGCGGCGGTCGAGATCCTCCTGCAGGGAACTCAGGAAGCGGCGCGCCATGGTTTTGGATTCCAATCGATCCAGCCCGGAGACGGGACCAATGATCAGGAAGGCGTCGATCAGCGCATCGGAGCGAACCGGATCGGCGATCCAGACATAGCCCTCGCCATACTGCGTCGCGATCAGCGCCGGCGCGCGCGCGGGATCACGAAGCTTGGCGCGCAGGCGATTGATCAGAAAATCGATGCTGCGGTCGGTAGTGTCCGAGCCCGTGCCGGCGATCGCGTCCAGTAGCTGGTTTCGCGTCATCACCATGCGCGGATGGCGCGTAAAGGCCAAAAGCAGAGCCCGCTCGGAGCGCGTGAACTTCAACTCGTCTTCCGCGCCATGGCGCGCAAACAGGAACGACGGGTCAAAGGTCAACTCGCCGTATCGCACGCCTCCTTGCATCGCCCTCTCCTCGTTGGATCAAACAATGATGCAACAATCCTTCCGTAGCGTCGAGGGCGGCGCATGGCCTCCTTTCGGGGTGTTTTTGTCGCGAGTAGAATTAAAGGCTAGGGGATCCACCATGCTTCTCGAATTTCGAGGAAATGTATTTTGGTCACAATGCTTAAGACTGTCGATAATAACTTTGGCTTCCTTGGCATTCGCGGAAGCGAGCGCCGAAAATAAAACCAACGCGGGGTCGGACATCCCCGTTGATCTCGAATTAGTGATTGCTCTTGATGTATCGACATCGATGGATCGCGAGGAAAGGCTCCTGCAGCGCGACGGATTCGCCGCCGCTTTTCGGGATGCGGACATTCTGCGGGCGATCCTGAGCGGACCCAATCGGCGCATCGCCGTCACCTTTACGGAATGGGCCGGCACATCGCGCCAGAACGTCATCCTGGAATGGAGTGTCGTCTCCGACGCGGCCAGCGCCGAGGCGCTTGCCGACAGGCTGGACGTCCGCATTCCGGGCCGGCTGCCGATGGGGACCTCGATCGGGGACGCGATGCGCCACGCCGCCTCGCTGTTCCACGACAACGGTCACACCAGCCAGCGCAGGGTGATCGACATCTCCGGCGACGGCATCAACAATAGCGGCCCCGACCCGGCGTTGATCCGCGATGCGCTCGTCGCGCAGGGCATCACCATCAACGGGTTGCCCATCACCTACAAGCCGCTGCTGGAGGGCGTAGCCGACGCCGTCGGCATGCCACTGCCGCCGCACTACCTAATCGACTATTTCAGCCGCGCCGTGATTGGCGGTACGGGCTCGTTCGTCGAGCCCGTACCGGCAATTGAGGAGTTTGGCGCTGCGATCCGGCGCAAACTGCTGCGCGAGATCCGAGGGTCGAACGAAGTGGCGGCCCTGCAGCCAGGGCCACTCAATCGCTGACGCCGGCGGTTCAGCCGATAGCGGGCGCCTTGATCGCCGCCACGACGTGGCCGACTTCCGCTCGGTCGAGCGCGGACGGCGCGCCTACGTAAATTTCGCCAAGCGCCGGTCCGGTCCGATCCTCGATCGACGAGAAGCCGAGATCGACCAACCGCCCCGCGAGGTCGTCCGGCTTGAAGAACGTGACGAAAGGCTCACCGAGGCTGGCCGTACGACCGGCCAGGGTGGTGAAGGCCAGACGCTGCAACAGGCTCAGCTTGTCGGGGATCTCGGCATAGTCGAAGACGACTTCGCCGCCGCCGCTGCGCGCGGCAATGATGCCAAGGGTCGAGAAGATCGCTGCTTCGGTCAGGTAGGGCGCGACGCCGAGCCAAGAGAAAAAGGCCGGGATGGACGGATCGAGCCCGGCTGCGACCAGCTTCTCGTCGAGGCGATCGACGGTGAAGTCGACCGGCACGAAACGCACGCTTTCCGGAACCGCTATGCCCGTCGCGGCAAGGCGCTCGCGCTTCCAGGCCTGGGTCGCGGGGTGATCGACTTCGAAAACAACGACACCCTGGTCGGCGAAGCGATTGCGATAGGCAAAGGTCTCGAGCCCGGCGCCAAGCACGACGATATGGCGGACGCCGCGCGCGACGGCAGCGGCCAGCCTGTCTTCGGCGAAGCGGCTTCGCGCGGCGAGAAAAGCGCGAATCGTCTCGCCGCCCGGCGAATCGGCGCGGGAGAGTTCGTCTCGCGCCAGGACAGATCCGCGATCGCCCCCGACGATGGTGAGAGCGAGCGGATCCTCGAAAATCAAGGGCTTGTCGAGGAGTTGATGGGCCGCGCGACGCATGGCGACGCGAAAGGCTGTGGCGCTTGGCTGACCTTCAATCATGGTTGCGTTTTACTCCACGCAGCCGAAATTGGTAAGCAGCCTTGTCGCGGTTTCTCTGTCCTCGACGGATCCGCCATGTTCCGACAAGAGCAACAGCGAAGGCTTGCCCTCCGGCTCGATGATGGCGTGGAACGGCACGAAGCTGGCCTTGTCGTTGACGGCGACCTCGCCGCAATAGCCATGAGCATTGCGGGCCTTTGAAAGACGCAAGCTCTTGAATCGCGCCTCGGCCGGCGTTTTGAAATCGCGTGTCACCAAGGTCTCGATCGATTGGACCAGCGCCGGATCGAGGCCGGTAGCCGAACCGTCGATCACCGTCTGCGCGCTTGCGGGCAGCACCGCCGCAAGCATCAGCCCAGCCGAAAGCCCTGTCGCTGCAATGGCGTTCCGCATCAGACGTCCCATGCGAGTTGCAGGCCGTTGAGGCCGTGGAAATGATAGTTGTCGCGATAGCTTGGCGCGGTAGCGAAGCGCAAACCCTTCAAGCGATCGAACAGGATCGGCATGGCGACCTGCATTTCGAGCCGCGCTAGCGGCGCGCCGATGCAGAAATGAATGCCGAGGCCGAACGAGACATGCGGCTTCAGTTCTCGCGTCGCATCGAAGCGATCGGCCGAGACATAGCGGTTCGGGTCGCGATTGGCGGCGCCGAGGAGCAGGCCCACCTGCTGGCCCTTTTTCAGCGGAATGCCGCCAAACTCCAGGTCCTCCAGCGCGTAGCGCATGAACATGTGCAGCGGCGGGTCGTAGCGCAGGCACTCCTCCACCGTTGCAACCGTCGATTCGGGCGTTTCGAACAGCGTTGCCGGATCGACGCCGGAGCGCAGGATCGCGCGCACGCCATTGCCGAGCGCGTGAACCGTCGCCTCGTGCCCGGCATTGAGCAGCAGGATGCAGGTGGTGATCAGTTCATCTTCGGAGAGCTTCTCGCCCTTCTCTTCAGCGGCGATCAACTGGCTGATCAGATCATCGCCCGGCTGGCCGCGCCGCTCCTGGACATAGCCCTTCAGGAAAGCGGAAAAGGCGAGCGTCGCGGCGACGGCGGCGTCTTCCATCTCGCGGGTGCGGCCAAGCTGGTACATGCCGACCATCGCATGCGACCAGGACAGAAGGTCCGGCGCACGCTCGACCGGCACGCCGAGGATCTCGGCGATCACCGTGATCGGGATCGGCGTCGCATAGGCTTCGATCAGGTCGACCTCGCCCTTGGCGGCAAAGTCGTCGATCAACTCGTTGCAGAGCGCCTCGATGCGCGGCCGCAGCCGCTCGATCTGGCGCGAGACGAAGGCGCGATTGACCAGGGTGCGAAGACGGGTGTGAACGGGCGGCTCGCGTTCCAGCATCGACAGGCCGTCGACATCGTAGAACGGCTTCAGATGCGCGGGGATCTCCGGAATGCCGAGCTCTTCGCGCGTCGCCACATGCAGGATCTCACGGCCAAAGCGGCGGTCGCGATAGAGGGCGTTGACGTCCTCGGCGGACAGGAAGCACCAGACGCCCTGCTCTTCCCAGAAGAACACCGGCGAGACAGCGCGGATCGCCTCGAACACCGGATAGGGATCCTGGAAGAAAGCCGGATCCTTGGCGTCGATCGAGGCGCGCCGGGTGACCGGATCGATCCGGAAAGGCAAGGCTTGTGTCGCAGCCTCGACGGTGGACGCGGATCGATCGTTCATGAACATTATTCCAAATTAAAATCGGACCGCCATTCTCCGCAGCCGACGTCGGCTTGGCAAGCACCGTCGCCTGCGGCAGCGTTGCGAGCCGGAAGGCGTGAAACGCCGGCCGGCTTTGGCCAAAACAGGAACGGAAGACGAGCGTACGGCGAGCCGCCTTAGCCCGGCGTTACTCGCCGAGCGTTTCCTTCACGGCGGTCGCCAACTGCTTGAGCGAGAACGGCTTTGGCAGGAAGTTGAAGGTCTCGCCATCCGGCAGGTTCTTGGCGAAAGCGTCCTCGGCATAGCCGGAGACGAAGATGATCTTCAACCCCGGTCGTTCCTTGCGGAGTTCCCGCAGCAGGGAAGGCCCATCGAGTTCCGGCATGACCACGTCGGAGACGACGAGATCGATCGTCCCGCCGGTCTCGCGCATGATTTCCAGCGCCTCTAGGCCAGAAGCAGCCTCATGCACCGTATAGCCGCGAGACGCGAGCGCGCGGGCGGCGAAGGCGCGCACGGCTTCCTCGTCCTCGACCAGCAGGATGCTGGCGCTACCGGTGAGATCAGCGATCTCCGGCGCCTTCTCGGCAACCACTTCGGGCTTGGCCGAAATCGCCGGCACATGACGCGGCACGAAGATGCGGAAGGTCGTGCCGACATCCGTCTCGCTGTCGAAGAAGATATGCGCGCCGGTCTGCTTGACGATGCCATAGACGGTCGACAGGCCGAGGCCGGTGCCCTTGCCGACATCCTTGGTCGAGAAGAACGGCTCAAAAATCTTCGACTGCACTTCGGGCGGAATTCCGGTGCCGGTATCCGTCACTTCGATCAGCACGTAGTCGGCCGGCGGCAGCGGCTTGTAGGTGAACTCCGCCACCTCTTCCGGCGTCACGTTGCGCGTGCGAATCGTCAGCGTGCCGCCCTTCGGCATCGCGTCGCGCGCATTGACGGCAAGGTTGATGACGACCTGCTCGAACTGATTGAGGTCTGCCTTGATCGGCCAGACGTCGCGGCCATGCACCAGCGACAGCTTGACCTTTTCGCCAAGCAGACGCTCCAGCAGGATCGAGAGATCGGAGAGAACATCGCCCATCGCCAAAACCTGCGGGCGCAGCGTCTGACGGCGCGAGAAGGCCAGCAGCTGGCGCACGAGCCCCGCCGCGCGATTGGCATTCTGCTTGATGTTCATGATGTCCTGGAAGGACGGATCGCTCGGCCGATGGTTGGCGAGCAGAAGATCGGAGAAGCCGATGATCGCCGTCAGGACGTTGTTGAAATCATGCGCGACACCGCCGGCGAGCTGGCCGATCGCCTGCATCTTCTGGCTCTGCGCGAATTGCAGCTCCAGCGCCCGCTGCTCGGTCGTCTCCAGCGCATAGACGGTGGCGATCTCGCGGTCGTTGGCGTCCTCGTCGATGGCGGTGACGTAGAAGCGCACGCTGCGCTCGCCATGGCCGAGAAGGGTGGTGTCGACGGGCAATATCTCGCTGCGACCGCCGGCAGCGCTTTCCAGCGCCACTTCCAGCGCCGGGCGCTCGGTCTCGGCGATCACGTCGATCAGCCGGGCGCGGTTGCCGCCATCCGACTTGATCGGCCCGAACATGCGCGCGAACGGCGCATTGGTACGGCCGATGCGGCCCGACTTGTCGATCGAGGCGATGGCGAACGGCGTGTGGTTGAAGAAGCGGGTAAAGCGCACCTCGGCTGCCCGCAGCGCTTCCGACGTTTCCTCGCCGGGACCACGATTGAGCACGATGGTGCGCGTCGCGCCCGGCGCGCCGTCGCCGGCGAAGGGCACACGGTGCAGCAGGCGGACGGGAAGGCTCTGGCCGTTCTGCTTGACGAGATCGAGATCGATCGTCTCCGTCCGCGCCTCGCCCGAATTCTCGCGACCGACCGAAAGCAGCGCCGCGCCGTCGCCGCGCACGATATCGCCGAGCGTCAGGACGCCCGCCTTGAAATGGGTCAGGTCGATTCCGAGCCAGTCGGCGAGCGTTGCATTGAGATAGACGATCCGGCCATCGGGTTCGGCCGAGAAGAAGCCGGCCGGCGCATGGTCGAGATAATCGATCGCATGCTGCAGATCCTGGAAGACGGTTTCCTGCTGGGCGCGATCGTGCGTGACGTCGGCAACCTGCCAGGCGGTCAGGAGGCGGCTGTCATCCGGCGCTGCCTTGACCGGCCGGACGCGAATTCGATACCAGCGCGGCGAACCGGAGGCGGGACCGGCCAAGGGGCTCGGCATCCGCACTTCCTCGACCGCCGGGCGTCCCTCGCGGATCGACTGCGACAGACGATAGATCGCCTCGCTGGCGGCCTGGTCGCCGGAAAAGACCCGCTCGACGACACGGACGTCCTTGCTTTCGTCTGCGCCCACGAGATCGGCATAGGCGGCATTGGCATAGAGGATGCGGCTGTCGCGATCCGTAATGATCAGGCCTTCGGCCATCGTGTCGATGAAGCCGCGACCGAGATCGTCACGCGGGGACTTGCCGCTAAAGCGCATCAGCCCGACGGCGGCGGCAAACAGCGTGAAGACGCCGACCACGGCAAGAAGGCCGAGCAGCGCGAAGATGAACGGTTCGGCCGCCTCGGGCGGCAACAGGGCAAAGGCAAGCGCCGCGCCGACAAGGCAGCAGGCAAGCACGAGCAACAGCCCGATGCCACCGGGACGATCCGACCGATCGACCAGCGCACGGCGGTGCGGTTTCTGGTTACTGTCGTCGGTCATGCCGTTGCGCGGCTCGACATGTGCGGCATGAACCCTTGCACCCCGGTCTGCCCCATCCTGTTCGTTAAGTTCTGGCGAACGCCTGTTGATCGCGAAGAATCGCTGCTCGCTTCTAGCAGGGAGAATGCGGAGGATCGCGGCTTAATTCAACGCAGGCCTGCGGAAATCGGCCGTCTGAGGCACGCTGTCCCGTCCGGGCGACGCTCCGTCCGCCTGCGCAGCGTGAAGAATCATCAACCGCATAGCGCCGACCGCGCCCCGACAAGGCCACTTTTCCGAAGAGAATGCCGGTTTGTCGGCTCATAGCCATGCGAATCCACTGGATTCTGCCACGGTCATGGTCAATGAATTCTTAATGTCCCCAATGGATTGATGGGGGCACGGACGTCGCGAGGCTCTCCAAGGCCTAGCGCACGTCTGAAAAACGTCGAATAAGCAGGGAATCGAGCTAGCAGGCGCCGGATGGTGCCGGGCTCGAACCGTTTCGTTGCCTGAATGCGGGCAGAACCGGATTCGGAAGTCGGGAGAGTAAGATGCACGATTATCTGGCGCCAATGTTCGGCGACACAGGCGCGACCATTGCCCAGTTCGTGATCACGCTCGTCGTGGTTCTCCTGGTCATCCTTCTGGTCTTCTGGCTGATCCGCATGTTCACCAATGGCAGCCTCGGCGCCGGACCGGCGCGCGGACGCCAGCCTCGCCTGGCCGTCCTGGACGCGCTGCCGCTCGACCAGCGCCGCCGCCTCATCCTGGTTCGGCGCGATAATGTCGAACACCTGATCCTGATCGGTGGCCCGAGCGACGTCGTCGTCGAACCCGGCATCCAGCGCGCCCAGCAGCAGACCCGACGCCTGGAGGCGATCCGCCAGGAGCCCCTGCGCCAGGACGAGCCGCGTGCTGAGGCGCAGCGCCCCGAGCCGCCCCGGCCGGAGCCCGCGCCGGCTCGCCCGGAACCGATCCAGGCCCGTTCCACGTCGCAGAGTGGCCGCAGCATCCCCGCCGCGCCGGTCGAACCCATCGCCACCCGCCAGCCGGAGCCACGCCGTTCCGAGATGACGCCGGTTGCCGAGGCGCTGCCGATCGCGGCTTCAGCTCCAGTGGAATCGCAAGCTCGCCGTGCGACGCCGCAGGTCGAAGAGGTCGAAGAGGTCGAGGCATTCGAAGAACGCGCCTCGGACACGTCGTTCGCGGCCGATGTCGAGCCGGAAGCCAGCTTCGAGCCGGCCTCGAAGCGTCCGGCCCCGCCTGTTGCTCCGGAACGCCCGGCGCCCGAGCCGCGCACCGGTCGTGGCTTCCCCAGCTTCCTTTCCGGCAATCGTCCGCGCCACACGCCCACCACCGCCGAGATCCCGCCGGAATCGGCTCCCGTGCCGCGCCCGACGACACAGCAGGGTCCGATGGAGCCTATCGAGGGCCGACCGACCGGCCAGCGCCCTCGCCCTTATGACCCCCGCCCGCTGCTCGGTTCGCAGCAGACGCCGGTAGCCCCGACAGCGCCGATTGACCCTGCCCGTGTCTCGCCGCGCCGCCCGATCGTCCCGCCAGCGCCTCCCGTAGCAGCCGAAGCGGATCCGTTTGCCGGATTGGACGACGAGGCAGACCGCCTGGCGCGCTTCGAGCCGATCTTCGACCTGGGACCGGAAACGACCAGCACCGAGGACGCGCATCTGTTCGGCGCAGCGCCGCGGTCGCACGCCCCGGCGGTCGAATCGCCCCAGCCGGAAGACGCCCCGGTCGCGATTGCAGAGGACTTCATCGAGGCTCCGCTCCCGCCGCACGATCCCTCCGATTCCGAGTCGTCCTCTTCGGTCGGTGATCTGGAAAAGGAAATGGCGCGCCTGCTCGGCGAGATCTCGAACTCGCGCAAGAGCTGACGGGGCCGCCGGCCACAAGGCCGGCGCCTCACACACAGAACGCACATGAAAAAAGGGCGCGAAACCGATGGTTTCGCGCCCTTCTCAATTCGCTCGAAGACGATAGTCCTATTCGTCGCGATACACCCGCTCACGCCGCTCGTGACGCTCTTGCGCCTCGATCGACAGCGTGGCGATTGGCCGGGCGTCGAGACGCATGAGGCTGATCGGTTCGCCCGTTTCCTCGCAGTAGCCATAGCTACCGTCGTCGATCCGCTGCAGCGCCGCGTCGATCTTGGAGATCAGCTTGCGCTGACGATCGCGGGCCCGGAGTTCGATCGCACGATCTGTCTCCGACGACGCACGGTCTGCCAGATCCGGATGATTGACGTTTTCATCCTGCAAATGTTGAAGGGTTTCCCGGGACTCCCGGAGAATATCGTCTTTCCAGGCGAGGAGCTTCTTTTTGAAGTACTCCCGTTGCCGCTCGTTCATGAAGGGCTCGGCTTCCGAAGGCCGATACGCTTCAAGGGTATCTAGCGTCATGAATGACCCCTTGTCGGTGGCATTTCGGCGCGGAATATAGCGATGCGACACCCTAAGGACAACAGGCCGCATGCGTGATTATGAGGGACCCGAAGATATCCCGATTTCACCCGCTTTTATCTCCCGGCGAAGAAAGAATATCTCCGCCAGTGCTTTGAAAATACAATCGTATTTCAATAAGCCACCTATTCCCTGGCAACAGGAATGAGCGCAAAGAGACACCAAAAGGACCGTGGCATTCACGCAACGTCAGGTAAAACTTCGTTAATCATACCGAGTTTGAATGCCCTTTGCGGCCGGATGCCGCCGGGACCGAATCCCGGTTTGCACGCGACCGATCCGCATCAGGCGCGTTCGACCAGGGAAGACGTCCGTGAGAGAAGCCCGTTCCCAGCACGCCCGCACGACGTCGGCAGAGCCCGCGTCATCGCTCCCACCAGATGACCATCGGGACGCGAACAGCGCCCTTTCGGGGATCGAAGCGACGATGGATGCGCTGCTGCAACTGATCGAAGCCGAAGCCGCCCTTCTGCGCGACGGCATGACATTCGCCGCCACCGAGCTTGGCGCGCGCAAAAGCCACTATGCCAAGCGCTACATGGACGAGCTCGCCGTTCTCGGCGCTATCGGGCAGAGCCTGGAAGACCTCGATCCCGGCCAGGTTGCCCGCCTGCGCCTGCGTCATGAAGAATTCCGCTCCGTCCTGCAGATCAACCTGGCCGCACTCGCGACCGCGCGCGCCGTCTCCGACAGCGCGTTGCGAGCCGTCATCGACAACCGGCACGTTCCTCGCCGCCCCGCCCGAGCCGATGGCGAAGTGCGGCCCAACCCGCGCTACGGCAATACCGGCTGAGGCGGTAATCCAGCCGGCCGACGACCGCTTTCCAGCCCCTCAGTCTGTGCCGCATCCCCGATTGAGTTCGCGCCCAAGCCATGTCAGCCTATCCGTCCGATAGCGCATCGGCCCCTGGATCAAGGGAACAAAATCGCGCCGGAACAGGATAGAATCGATAACCATGCGCCTCCTTCTGCTCCGCCACGCCAAATCCGCCTGGGATGTCGCCGGTCTCGCCGATTTCGACCGGCCGCTGGCGCCGCGCGGGCGACGCGCCGCGACGATGATCGGCGAGCATCTCGCCGCCCACAGGCTGGCGCCCGACCGTATCCTCTGCTCCGCCGCCCGCCGCACCCGCGAAACGCTGATGGGGCTGATGCCGATGATCGGGACGGATCTCGATATCCGGATCCTGCGCGGCCTCTACGAGGTCGGCGCCGACGCCTATATCGACACGATCGGCGCGCTTGGCGGCAGTTCCCGCCATCTCATGCTGATCGGCCATAACCCGACGATGCAGGACACGGCCATCGAACTGATCGGCAGCGGCAATCCGGCGTTGCGCGAGGAGATCTCCGACAAGTTTCCGACCGGCGGCCTCGCCGTCATCGATTTCGACATCCACAAATGGTCGGAGTTGCGCCCCAGGACAGGCCGGATCGTCGCCTTCTTCCGTCCGCGAGAGCTGGAGCTCGTCGGCTCCGACCCGATCGCCGACGACGAATAGATCTTTTGCGGCCCCGCCGCCGTGCCTACATGGGGACGCGGCCGGCTCTTCGGCCACACCATGCGGCCGCACTCCGCCGGCCAGGAACGGGACCTTTGAAGCTAACCACGCTGACCGACGAAGCGCGCCTCGCCCTTGTCACGCTGGGGGATCGCGCAGCGGATCTCGTATCACCGACCGTGCGCCTCGGCGTCACCGGGCTGGCGAGGGCCGGCAAGACGGTTTTCATCACGGCGCTGGTGCATAATCTCGTCCATGGCGGCCGGCTTCCGCTGTTCCGCTCCTATTCGACCGGTCGCGTCACCGGCGCCAGGCTGGAGCCGCAGCCCGACGACGACGTGCCCCGCTTCGATTACGAGGATCATGTCCGCGCCCTCGTCGACCAGCGAACCTGGCCGGATTCGACCTATCGGATCAGCGAGCTCCGGCTCACCATCGCCTATGAATCGGCGTCCTATTTCAAGCAGCGCTTCGGGCCGGGCAAGCTGAACCTCGACATTGTCGACTACCCCGGCGAATGGCTGCTCGACCTGCCGCTGCTCGCCAAGGATTTTGACACCTGGTCGCGCGAGGCTGTCGAGATGGCGCGCGGCCCTGCGCGGCGGATCGCGGCCGCGCCGTGGCTGGCGCGGCTCGAAACCATCGATCCCACTGCGCCCGAGGACGAGGCGGTGGCGCGCGAACTGGCGGCGCTCTTCACCGATTATCTGCGCGCATGCCGGGCCGACGAGAACGCCATGTCGACCTTGCCGCCCGGTCGCTTTCTCATGCCGGGCGATCTCGAGGGGTCGCCTGCCCTGACCTTCTCCCCCCTGCCCGACACCGCTGTAAACGCCCCTGCCGGCTCGCTCGGCCGGATGATGGCGCGGCGCTACGAGGCGTATAAGTCGGTGGTGGTAAAGCCGTTCTTCCGCGATCACTTCGCCCGGCTCGACCGGCAGATCGTGCTGGTCGATGCGCTCAACGCGCTGAACGCCGGCCCCGCGGCTGTCGCGGATCTCGGCGCCGCGCTGACCGAGATCCTCGGCTGCTACCGCCCCGGCTCCGGCTCGTGGCTGGGCGGGCTGATGACGCGACGCATCGACCGCATCCTGATCGGCGCGACCAAGGCCGACCATCTGCACCACGCCGACCACGATCGCCTGGAAGCCATTCTCTCGCGGCTGCTGGCGCCGGCGATCGAGCGGGCTTCGGCGGCGGGTGCACGCGTCGAGGTGGCGGCGCTCGCCTCCGTCCGCGCCACGCGCGAAGGCGTCGTCGTACAGGACTCGCAGAAGTTGCCGTCGATCATCGGAACGCCGCTTGCCGGCGAGACGATCGATGGCGAGACCTTCGACGGCAAAAGCGAAATCGCGTTCTTTCCCGGCGACTTGCCGAACAATCCTGATTCAGTCCTGCAAGGACCTGACTCAACTTCTGAGCTGAGCCCGACAGAGCTACGATTCGTGCGCTTCCGCCCGCCGGCGCTGGAACGGACGGCCGAGGGCATCACCCTGTCGCTGCCGCATATCCGGCTTGACCGCGCGCTGGAATTCCTGATCGGAGACCGGTTGTCATGAGCGATACCCCGCGCAAGCCAACCGCCTTCCGCCTCGACAGCATCCGTGTCGTCGACGACCCGGACATCGCCCATCGCCCCGGCGACCGGCCGATGGTGATCGCCGAACCGGAAGAGTTCGACCTCCCCGTCCCCGTGCCAAAACCTCGGCGCGGGCCGCGCTGGGCCAACATCCTCGTCTCGGCTCTCGGCATCCTGCTGTCGCTGGGCATTGGCCTTGCCGTCGACCAGTTGATCCGCGACCTGTTCCAGCGGGCCGAATGGCTCGGCTGGTTCGCGGTCGCGGTCGCGTCAGTCGGCCTGGTCGCGCTGATCGCGCTTGCCACGCGCGAGATCGGCGGACTGCTCCGACTTCGTCGCATCACGTCGATCCGCGAGGCGGCCGACGACGCCGCCCGCCGCGACGACCGCGTTGCCGCCCGCGCCTCGGTGCGCGACCTGACGGCGCTCTATGGCGAGCGGCCGGACACGGCACATGGCCGCGCGGCGTTGGAGCGGCACGCGGCCGAGATCATCGACGGACGCGACCTGATCGGCCTCTCGGAGCATGAACTGCTGCGCCCGCTCGATATCGCCGCGCAGACCCTGGTGCTGTCGGCTGCCAAGCGGGTCACGCTGGTGACGGCAATCTCGCCCCGCGCGCTGGTCGATCTCTTGTTCGTACTGGTGACGGCGCTTCGCCTGATCCGCCAGCTCGGCCAGCTCTATGGCGGCAGGCCCGGCACGCTCGGCTTCCTGCGGCTGGCGCGCACCGTCATCGCTCATCTCGCCGTTACCGGCGGCATGGCGGCGGGCGACTCGCTGGTCCAGCAGATCCTCGGCCACGGCATCGCGGCCCGACTGTCGGCGCGGCTCGGCGAAGGCGTAATCAACGGCATTCTCACGGCGCGCGTCGGCATCGCCGCCATCGACGTCTGCCGCCCCTTGCCCTTCATCGCGGAGAAGCCGCCGGCGATGGCGGACTTCATCGCCGAGCTGACGAAGATCGGCGGCAAGGCGGGCAAGAGGCCGGAGTGACGGCAGGCGAGCCGGTTAGAAAGCAAGCCCCTCACCCAACCCTCTCCCGCGAGCGGGCGAGGGCTTTTCGAGGCCGGATCACTCATCAATATTGATTGTCGAAAGGGCGCAGGCGAGCCCCCTCGCCCGCTTGCGGGAGAGGGCCGGGGTGAGGGTCTTCTGGATCCCACAAGCCGGCTCGGTCAGCCTGTCGTCCAATGCTTCGCGAGCGGCCCCTTCGATCCGGCGAGCGGGTCCTCGGCAGGCAGGGTGACGGCGCGGATCCGGGTTCGGACTGCGCCGGCGTCGACGACATCATCGGCGCGAACCAGATCCCAGCGCTGGCCCATCGGATACGCTCCGACGACGATCAGATCCGAGCTGGAGGCAATCCGTCTGTGCCCGACACCGGCCGGGATCAATACGGCGTCTCCGGCCACCAGGTCCACCGGCAGGCCGGCGTCGCCGCCGAGTTGAACCGTCACGGTTCCCGACGCGATGCCGAGAACCTCATGCGCGGTCGAATGATAGTGATCGAACGGATACATGCCGTTGCGCCACGACCCGCCCCAGCCATGCGACGTGAACAGACGCTCAAACGCCGAGGCGCGGTCCGTGCCATCCTCGACCAGAGCTGCCCGGTAGAGGATCAGCGGCAAGTCCGGATTGTTGGGAATGTCGCCGGCATCGGCGAAGTCATGCGTGGTGAACTGCATCATCGGCTCCGGCTTCGACCATAGGGTAAACGGCCCATGGCGGCTGGGGTTCCGGCCCGGCGCGGCGCGCCGGGGGATTCTTTAGCACGGGTATAGCCCGCGCGGCGCGGTGCGCCGGATCAGGCGACGCCCAGCTTCTTCTGCAGGCTCGTCGACGAGGTCGTGTACTGGAACAGGATCTTCTTGTCCGGGAACACGATCCGGCTCGCGGCTTGCGACATCAGCGCCGCCTCGTGGAAGCCGGAAAGGATCAGCTTCAGCTTGCCGGGATACCAGTTGATATCGCCGATCGAGAAAATGCCGGGCTCCGAGGTCTGGAACTTCTCGGTGTCGACCTTGATCAGGTTCTCATGCAGGTTGAGGCCCCAATTGGCGATCGGGCCGAGCTTCATCGTCAGGCCGAAGAAGGGCAGCAGTCGCGTCGTCGGCAGCTTGTGCTCGTTGTCGTCATTATCGGTGATGACGGCATGCGAGATGTGACCGTCTTCGCCCTCAAGACCCGTCACCTGGCCGAAGACCAGCTTCAGGTCGCCGGATTCGACGAGGGCGCGCATCTTGTTGACGCTGTCGGGCGCGGCGCGGAAGGCGTCGCGGCGGTGCATCAGCGTGACGCTCTTGGCGATCGGCTGCAGGTTCAGCGTCCAATCGAGCGCGGAATCGCCGCCGCCGACGATCAGGATGTCGTGGTCGCGGAACGCTTCCATCTTGCGGACGGAGTAGAAGACCGACTTGCCTTCGAAATTCTCAATCGCCGGAACCGGCGGGCGCTTCGGCTGGAACGAGCCGCCGCCGGCTGCGATGACGACGACCTTGGTCAGGAAGATCTTGTCGGCGTCGGTGGTGACGCGGAACGAACCGTCCTCCAGGCGCTCGATGCTGTTGACCTGCTCGCCGAGGTGGAAGGTCGGGTCGAACGGCTTGATCTGCGCCATCAGGTTTTCGGTCAGGCCGTCTCCGGTGATGATCGGAAACGCCGGAATGTCGTAGATCGGTTTTTCGGGATAGAGCTCGGCGCATTGGCCGCCGGGTTTGTCCAGGATATCGATCAGGTGACAGCGGACGTCGAGCAGGCCCAGTTCGAAGACGGCAAACAGTCCGACAGGCCCTGCGCCGACGATGACGACATCGGCTTCGATCGTTTCGCTCATGATCATTCCGTTATAATAGTGAATGCGCGCGACGTTTAACCGCTAGGGACGTCGCTGCAAAGCATCAAAGTTCCGCGCAAATGCCCCTTGCGAGCAAAACCATCCTCTGACGCAGGACGGAACGGTTCAGCCCTGGCGCTCCGGGATGCGGACGATCAGGCCATCCAGCTCGGGCTTGACGCGGATCTGGCAGGAAAGCCGCGAGTTCGGCTGCACGTCCTGCGCAAAGTCTAGCATGTCCTCTTCCATCGCTTCCGGCTCACCGGTGATCGCGACCCATGCGTCGTCGACATAGACGTGGCAGGTGGCGCAGGCGCAGGCGCCGCCGCACTCCGCCTCGATGCCCGGCACGGCGTTGCGCACGGCATTTTCCATCACGGTCGAGCCGTCGCGGGCTTCAATCTCGAAGGGCGTGCCATCGAAGGCAATATAAGTGATCTTGGCCATGGGATCCGAAACGCTGCAAAAGACTGCCCCCTATAGGCGATATGCCTCGGACGTGCCAAGGGCCGAGCGAGGGCAACCGCCGCGACCGATTGTATATACGGGCTCGTCTCGACCTCGGTTTCACGGAAGGTTCCCCGCCGCGGAGGGTAATTCGTTCGCCATGGTTAACAAATCCGGGGCCACCCTGAACGGCGACCTGCAACCCCCGCGCATCAGAATTTCCACATCGGCGCACGGCCTGACAAACGTTGATAGCGACTCGCCACCGCGCATCCAAAGCAAATCAGCACCTGGATGGATCGACCTTGATGTATAGTCCGCCGGCAGGGCCGGCCTGTGCACGTTCAGGATTGATCGAGACATACATCAGGAGGCGCAGCAACGGGATCAAATCCACCGACCTGCATCAGGCTCGCCGCAAATTGTACCGGCCGTCCACCACGATCTCATGAATGACGGTAAAGGCCCTTTCAGCCCGGCTCGCGCTAGCAGGGAAGCCCGCCTTAATACCTTGTTAATAAATTGCGGCCGAAAGGCGTGCTTTCTTGTACCCCTGTGCCTAATGTGCCAAAAGTGATCTCACGGGCAAGGGTGTGACGGCCGATCGGAATGGCGTGTATGGCTATCCGGGGGACGAGCTGATCTACGGGTTGTGGCAATCTTCGCGCATGTACCAAGCGCTAGCTGTATCCTGGAAGCATCCTTGTGCTTTTGGCGGGTTCCCGCCGAAGCGGCCGACAGAGTATCGAGTACGGACGCGAGGCTAAAAAATGGCGAATACCCCGAAGTCCAAGGACCCGGCGGATGCAGCGCTCACCGCCGTTGAGGAGGCGCTCCGGATCGATTTCGACGCTCCCGCGGCGGCCAATCCACGGCCACCCGCAGGCGGTGTCCCGCGAGATCGACGGCTAGAGCCGCCCCGGCTTCAGGAAGCGCCCCGCAAGGGTGACGCGCCGCGTCGGGCCGATGCGCCCCGCAAGGTCGATGCGCCAGCATCGCCGGCGAACCGCGCCCTGCCCGCTCCCACGCGTACCGAAGAATCCAGCGCCTCGCCGCGCGGCCGCCAGTCCGGCCGCAACAGCCGCATGCCCGCCAATGACGACCGTCGCGTCGGCGGCGCCTCGCTGCCGGCCCGCCGTCCGTCGCGCATGATCTATCCCGTCGCCGCGCTGCTTTCGGTCGCCTGGATTGGCGCCATCGCAGCCTATGTGACGTCAGCCGATATCAGCCTGTTCTCGGGCGATAGCGCTGTCGGCACGGCCCAGTTCACCAACCTCGCGCTTGCCCTCGTGCTGCCGGTCGGCATCGTCTGGGGCATCGCCATCATGGTTGCCCGCGCGCAGGAAATGCGCATCGCTGCGCGCTCGATCTCCGACGTCGCCGCTCGCCTGTCCGAGCCCGAGGACGCTGCTTCCGAAGCGGTCGTGACGGTCAGCCAGGCCATCCGCCGCGAAGTCGCCGCCATGGGCGACGGCATCGAGCGGGCGCTTGCCCGCGCCAGCGAGCTTGAGCTTCTCGTCCACAACGAAGTCGCGGCGCTCGAACGCTCCTATTCCGATAATGAAGTCCGCATGCGCGGCCTGATCGACGATCTCGCCAACCAGCGCGAGGCGATCGTCATCAACTCCGAGCGCGTCCGTTCATCGATCGTTTCGGCGCAGGAATCGCTGTCGAAGGATCTTGGCGAAGCCAGCGACCAGATCGCCTCCAACATCATCGGCTCCGGCGACCGCATCACCCAGGCCCTGGCCGGGCGCGGCGAAAACATCACCCAGGCGCTTGGCGCCGCCGGCGATGACATGATCAACAAGCTGTCGGTGCGCGGCGATGACCTGGTCAGCCGCCTGACCAGTGCTGCGACCGACGTGACCGAATCCTTCTCGCGCACCAGCGGCGAAGTGACGGACGTGCTGCTGTCGCGCAGCGCCGACATCAACGAGACGCTCGAGACCACCGGCCGCGCCATGGCCGAAACGGTTGCCGAGCGTGGCCGCGAGGTCAACGAGACCCTGGCCCGCGTGACGGAAGAGCTGACCGAAGGCCTCGACCGCCGCACCGCCGACATGACCCGTTCGATCTCCGTCACCGGCAACCAGGTCGCCGAGACGATTTCGCTGCATACGCGGGAAGTGAACGCCGCCCTGAAGTCCAATGCCGACAGCCTGATCGTCGACCTTGCCCTGCGCGGCCAGGAGATCAACGAGAAGCTGGACGAGACCGGCAACCGCATCGCCGACACCATCTCGGCACGCGGCGGCGACCTCGCCGACCGTCTGGCGCTGACCGGCGACCGGATCCAGGACGCGATTGCCATCGACGGCAGCGGACTGGCCGACCGGCTGACCGCCGCCGGCGACATCATGGCCACGCTGATCGAGTCCCGCACCGCCTCGCTGCGCGACACCATCGACGGCGCCTCCAACGCCGTGAACGAAACCTTCGACGCCCGTTCGGCAGAGCTGACCGAGCGCCTCGCCACCGTCGGCGGCGAAGTCGCCAAGGCGATCGCCGTCCGCGGCCTCAAGGTCAACGAGACGATCATCGCCTCGGGCAACGAGATTTCCGAGACGATCGCCTCGCGCGCCGGCCTATTGCATGAGCGGATCGTCGAATCCGGCAAGCAGATCTCCGACACCATGGAGAGCCGTGGCACCGCCGTTTACGACCTGATCATCGAATCGAGCCAGCAGCTGGCCGATGCGATCGAGACGCGCGGTTCGGCCGTGCATCAGCGCATCCTGCATTCCGGCAACGAGATCGCCTCGACGATCGAGAGCCGCGGCACCGACATCCACGATCGCATCGTCGCTTCGGGCACCCGTTTTGCCGATGAGATCGCCAATCGCGCCGATAGCACCCACCAGCAGTTCCTGTCGTCCGGCAGTGATCTCGCCAGCGAAATCGAAAGCCGTGCCGGCGCCGTGCATCAGCGCATCGTCGCCTCGGGCACCGACCTCGCCAACGAGATCGAACGCCGCGCCGACGCCGCCCATGAGCGCATCCTGACCTCGGGCAGCAACCTGGTCGGTGAAATCGAGACCCAGGCGCAGGCCGCGCATGCACGCATCCTGTCGTCCGGCGTCAATCTGGCCGGCGACATCGAAAGCCGCGCCGAAGCCGTTCACAAGCGCATCGTCGCTTCGGGCACCGAACTGGCAGACGAGATCGAGAGCCGCGCTCAGGCCGTGCATGAGCGCATCCTCACCTCCGGCACCGAACTGGCGCAGGACATCACCGATCGCGCCGACGCCGTTCACCAGAGCATCATCGCGTCCGGCACCGACATCTCTGGCGAAATCGAGCGCCGTGGCCTCGATGCGCAGCAGCGCATCGTCAGCTCGGGCACGGACCTCGCCGACGAGTTCGCCAATCGCGCCGACACCCTGCACAAGCGCATCCTCACCTCGGGCAGCGAGATCGCCAACGAGATCGAGACCCGCGGCGCCAATGTGCATCGGCGTATCGTCGACTCGGGCACCGAACTGTCCAACGAGATCGCCAGCCGCGCCGAGACCGCGCGCCAGTCCATCGTCGCATCCGGAACCGAGCTCGCCGACGAGATCGAGAACCGCGCTTCGACCGTGCATCAGCGCGTGATCGCCGCCGGCTCGGACCTGATCGACCAGATCGAGAACCGCACCGGCGTCGTGCACGATCGTCTCGTCGCCGCCGGATCGGCCCTGATCGGCGACATCGCCGGCCAAGCGGGTCTCGTGCATGAACAGATCGTCGAATCGGGCGCCGGCCTCGCGGACCAGATCGCCAGCCAGGCCCTCAGCTCGCATAGCCAGTTCCTGTCCTCCGGCAACACGCTGATTGGCGAACTGACCAGCCAGGCACGCGCCGCCCATGAGGAGATCCTCAGCTCGGGCTCGACCCTCGTTGAACAGATCGCCAGCCACGCCCTGCTCGCGCATCAGCAGATCTCGCAGTCCGGCTCCGCCTTGTCGGAAGAGATCGCCAGCCAGGCGCGCACCGCGCATGACCGCATCCTGACGTCCGGCTCCGACCTCGCCAACGAGATCGAAGGCCGCGCCAATGCCGTGCATGAGCGCATCGTCACCTCGGGCTCGCATATCGTCGGCGAAATCGAGAACCAGGCGACCCAGGCGCATGAGCGCATCGCCGCCTCGGGCGCCAGCCTCGCCAGCGAGATCGAGGGCCGTGCCAACGCCGTGCATGAGCGCATCCTGGTTTCGGGCGCCGACCTTGCCGGTGAAATCGAAAACCGCGCCTTGTCGGTTCACGACCGGATCGTCGACACGTCGGGCCGCTTCGGCGATCTGATCAACGATCGCGGCCTGGCCATCGCAACCGGCCTGGACGAGCGCTTCGCGGCGCTGCGCGACATCATCGAGGTCCGTGGTCCGGAACTGGTGACCCGCTTTGCCGACCGCGCCAATCTGATGGACACGACGCTGGCCGACCGCCTCGAAGGTTTCGGCGACGCGATCGAAGCCAAGATCGGCGCCGTCGCGGAGACCCTCGACAGCAACACCCGGCGTATCGACGAAGCGCTCGACGCCCGCTCGATGCAGATCAACCAGACCCTGATCGAGCGCACGCGCCACATCGCCGAGGCATTCTCGAACGGTCAGGCTGAGATCAGCACGATCATCGACGACCGCCTGTCGGACGTGACCAACCGTCTCTCCGACCGGACGCAGGCGCTCTCGGACATGCTTTCCGAGCGCTGGCAGTCGATCAACGACACGCTGGGCGAACGGGCCGTCGAGGCAACAAGCAACTTTGACGCCCGCGCAGTCCAGATGGATAACATCCTCTCGACCCGCCTCAGCGACATCAGCTCGACGCTCGGCCGTGAATCGGTCCGTGCCGCCGAACAGATCGTCGGCTCGCTTTCACAGGCGACCGAGCAGCTTGTCGCCGCCTCGAACGAGACCAGCGGCGCACTGCGTGCCTCGGCGAGCGATGCCTCGCAGAACCTGACCCAGTCGGCAGCCGACGCCTCGCTGCTCTTCACGCAGTCCGCGACCGATGCAAGCCAGGCCCTGACCCAGTCGCTGGACGACGCCTCGCGGAACCTCGCCCGTTCGGCACTCAACGTTTCCGAAACCGTCACACGTTCGGCCAACCAGGCGTCCGAGGCCCTGAACCAGGTCGCCTCGTCCACCGTCGAACTGCTGTCGACGTCGAGCGCCGACGCAGCCGGCCATCTGTCGCGGGTTTCCGCTGAAGCAGCCGAGCAGATTTCGCGGGTTTCCCTCGAAGTCGAGCAGAGCCTCGGCGGTCGTGCGATGAACACGGCGAACGCTCTCGAAGAGCGGACGCGCGCCTTCAACGCAGTTCTCGAAACCCGCAGCGCCGAACTGGCCAACCTGCTCGACGGCGAAGGCAACCGCCTCGTCGCGGCCATCGACCAGCGCGGCACCGACCTGACCAGCAGCGTCGCCAACGCCGGCGACACCATCGTCGATCTGCTGTCGTCGAAGGGCTCCGAGATCGTCTCGATGGTGCTTTCGCGCACCGACGAGGCTGCCCGCGCCCTGCTCGACAGCGGCGAGACCGTGTCGCGCAGCTTCGGCTCCACCAATGAGCGGCTTCGCACCGACGTGGCGGGCATCGTCGACCGCCTGGCGCAGTCGAACGAGATGCTCAACGCGCTGCTGACCCGCACGACCGAAAACCTGAACCAGATCGAGACGGGTCTCGCGACTCGGACCGGCGAATTCGCCCAGGCGATCGAGCAAGCCATCGGCGGCACGCAGAACTCTTCGACCCTGCTCGCTTCGCAGGTCGAGATGCTGCGCGACGTATCGAAGGACGTGCTGGAGAATGTCGGCGCCATTGCGGGCCGCTTCGAGGACCAGGGCCGCTCGCTCAGCCTCGCAGCCCGCACCCTGACCTCGGCCAATAGCGAGATCGAAGGCTCGATCGAGGAGCGCCGCGTCGCCCTCGACCAGCTCGCCCAGAGCCTGTCCGCCCGCTCCACCGAGCTGGACGGCATGATGCGCACCTTCACGGAAACCGTCAGCACCTCGCTGAAGGATGCCGAGGAACGCGCAGCCGAAGTCGCCAAGATGCTCGCCCGTTCGAGCGAGAGCGCCGCCAAGGGCGTGCTCGAAAACCTCGAAGGCATGCAGGCGACCGCAAGCAGCGAAAGCCTCAAGGCCGCCAATGTGGTCCGCGAAGCCAACCGCGCGCTGATGGACGACATGGCGACCGTTGTCGCCCAGGCGACCAAGCAGTTCTCGGCCGCGACCGACGAGATGCGTTCTGCCGCCAAGGAGATGCAGCAGGACCTCGAAGTCACCCGCACCGAACTGAAGCGTGGCGTCCTCGAGCTCCCGGCTGAGACGCGCGAAAGCGCCGATGCCATGCGCCGTGTCGTGACCGACCAGCTGAAGGCTCTCTCCGAGCTTTCGGACATCGTCGGCAAGCATGGCAAGTCGCTCGACGTCTCGGTCCCCGGCACGCCGCACCCGGCGCCGCGCGGTCGCGTTGCCGAAGCAGCGCCTGCCTTCGCCCGGTCGCAGCCGGTCGCAGCCCAGGCCGTTCGCCAGGCAGCCCCCGAGCCGGTCCGCGTCGCAGCTCCGGTAGCCCAGCGCCCTGCCCCGGCTCGCCCGGCGCAGGTCGTCGAGGCCGCTCGTCCGGTGGTTCAGGCCCCCGCTCCGGCACGCCAGGCTCCGGCCCGCGCCGAAGCCAAGCCGGCGCCGGCAGCCGATCAGGCCGAGCCGCGCGGCTGGGTCTCGGATCTGCTGCGCCGCGCCTCGCGCGACGAAGACCACAGCGCAACGCCGGTCGAACGTCGCGAGACGGCGGCTCCGGCTGCCACGGAAGGCGCGTCGCTCGGCAACCTCTCGACGGACATTGCCCGGGCGATTGACCCGCGCGCGGCGGCTGAGCTGTGGGAGCGTCATCACCGCGGCGAGAAGAACGTGTTCACCCGCCGTCTCTACACGCTGGCGGGCCAGCAGACCTTCGACGAGATCCGTCGCAAGTATCAGGGTGAGGCAGATTTCAAGGCAGCGGTTGATCGCTATGTCGGCGATTTCGAGCGCCTGCTGAAGGAAGTGAAGCGCAGCGGCCAGGATCCGGCAGCCAGCAACGCCTACCTCGTCTCCGATACCGGCAAGGTCTACACGATGCTCGCCCACGCAAGCGGCCGCTTCGACTGATCCGGTCCGATAGCGGGACTTTTGAAAGGGCGCGGCCAAGGCTGCGCCCTTTTCTTTTGGCCGCGACATTGTGGCCGGAAGGTCACGTGCGCCACGACATTGCGCTCGGGCGACACAAGCCGTTGTCGTCGCGGGAGAGCAGGACTAGACAGGAAGCGCCTCGTTTGCGCCGGAATGGCTTTCCGGCCGTCCCCCCGTTTCTGGAACTGCCTGCATGTCCGAATCCAAGGCCGAGCACCGACGCAAGAGCTTCGGCGCGTTCCAGCATCGTGGCTTTCTGTACTATTGGCTGGCCCGCCTGTGCGCGACGTTCGCCGTCAATATCGTCAGCGTCTCGGTTGGCTGGCAGGTCTATGACCTGACCCGCAATCCGTTCGATCTCGGCCTGATCGGCCTCGTCCAGTTCCTGCCGGCGCTGCTGCTCGTTCTGGTGACGGGCTCGGTCGCCGACCGCTTCAACCGCCGCATGATCATGGCGCTGTGCCTCGCCGGCGAGGCAATCGCCGTGCTGGCGCTGCTGGTTTTCACGATCTCCGGCAGCGAAGCGGTCTGGATCGTCTTCGTCATCCTGGCTTTCTTCGGCGTCGTCCGCGCCTTCATGGGGCCTGCGTCGCAATCGCTGGCGCCGAACCTGGTGCCGACGAAGGACCTCGCCAGCGCCATCGCCTGGAATTCCTCCGCCTGGCAGATCGCCACGATCGTCGGCCCGGTCGCGGGCGGCCTGCTCTACGGCGTTGCGCCCGAGGCGCCCTACGGCGTCGCACTCGCGATGATGCTGCTCGGCGCAGTTCTCATCCTGATGGTGCCGAAGCCGGCCCAAAAGATCCTCGGCGACAAGGCGAGCTGGGAAACGGTGATCGCCGGCTTCCGTTATGTCTGGAAGGAAAAGATCGTGCTCGGCGCGATCTCGCTCGACCTGTTCGCGGTGCTGCTCGGCGGCGCCACCGCGCTGATGCCGATCTTCGCGCGCGATATCCTGGAAGTCGGCCCATGGGGCCTCGGGCTGCTGCGCGCGGCGCCCGCCGTCGGCGCGCTGACGGTGGCGGCATGGCTCGCCTTCCATCCCATCCGCAACCATGCGGGTTTGCTGCTGTTCGGCTTCGTCACGGTGTTCGGCCTCACCACCATCGTCTTCGGCCTGTCGACGCTGGTCTGGGTCTCGGTCATCGCGCTCGTCCTGATGGGGGCCAGCGACATGATCAGCGTCTACATCCGCGAGACCCTGATCCAGCTCTGGACCCCGGACGCGGTGCGCGGTCGCGTCAACGCCGTCAACATGGTGTTTGTCGGCGCGTCCAACGAACTCGGCGAGTTCCGGGCCGGCATGTCGGCTGCCGTGTTCGGCGCCGTCACCGCCGTGGTGATCGGCGGCGCCGGCACGGTGGCGATCGCTGCGCTGTGGGCACGATTCTTCCCGGACCTGCGCCGCGCCCGCCATCTCGACGGTCGCCCCTGAGACATAGCCTCAGACAGAAAAGGCACTGGATACAACTGGATGCCTCTATTTGAGGGAACCGGAATGCGTGCTTCGCGTTGGATCTTCATGAGGCAATTTCGGGAGCTGACATGAGCACAATTCTTCTGATCATCATCGTGATCCTGCTGATCGGCGCGCTGCCCAGTTGGCCGCACAGCCGCAGCTGGGGCTATTACCCCAGCGGTGGTCTCGGCCTGATCCTGATCATCCTGCTGGTCCTGCTCCTGATGGGGCGCCTCTAACGCGCAGCCCCCTCGAATTCGCATGATGTTCCAAAAGCGGCCTCCCCAGCGGAGGCCGTTTTTACATGCCGCCGGCCAATTCGTGACCGGCGACCGTAGCGCGCCAACACTATCGTCCGGCCGTCGGTTGCTGTAGCAGACGCATCCCTTCTGTTGGATTGCGTCATGAACCAAGCTGATTCCCATACGGACGAAACCCGGACGTCCCGCGAGCGCATGTTGGCTTGCCTCGTCGTCGTCATCGCCACCCTTTCGACGATGGTTTCGATCGATCTGGTTCTGCCCGCGATCCCGACACTTCCCTCGCTGCTCGGCGGCGATCCGCAGGCGGCGCAATATGTGCTGGCGACCTATATGGGCGGCTCCAGCATCGGCCTGATCCTGTTTGGCAGCATCGCCCACCGGTTCGACGCGCGCATGCTGCTTGCCTGGTCGCTGCTGGCCTATGCCATCGTCTCCGCCCTGGCAGCCTTTGCGACGGATATCTGGACGCTGAACGCCATTCGCGTCGTGCAGGGGGCAACCTCGGCCGGCGCAGCCGTGCTGCCCGCGCCGATGCTGCGCCGCCTGTTCAGCGATACCGGCGCCGTGCGCGCCATCTCGGTCATCGGCAGCATCCAGTCGCTGGTTCCGGGCCTCGCGCCGCTGATCGGCGCCTGGCTGCTGCATATCTCCGGCTGGCAGGCGTCTTTCATCGTGCCGGCGGTTCTCGGCGCGCTCGTCTCGGCGGTCATCTTCATCAAGCCGTCGCTGCTGCCCGCCAACCAGAAGATGGAAGCCGGGCAGACGCGCGGCGGCTATCTCGCCCTCCTCCGCAACAAGCCGTATCTGCGCTATGCCCTCAGCCACGCGCTGATCCTGGGCGGGCTGATCACCTTCGTCTTCAGCGCGCCCTACATCATGGTCGAGACCATGGGCGGAACGGTTGGGAACTTCGTCCTGTTCCAGCTCCTGACAGTCGCCATGTTCGTCGTCACGTCGAACCTTGCCGGGCTGTTCGTCCATCGCTGGGGCCCGGAGCGGCTGGTGACGATCGGCACGCTGGCGGTCGGCGCGTCGGCGCTGGCGATGCTGGTCTTCGCCTTCTCCGGCGGAACGAGCCTCGTGATCCTGCTGTTGATCATGCTGCCGGTTTCGGGCGGCCTGGGTCTTCGCGGCGGCGTCGGCTTCGTCAAGTCGCTCGCCGCATCCGCGCCGGACGAAGGCCGCGGCTCGGCCGCGCTGATGCTGGCGATCACGCTGCTGCCGACCATCGGCACGGCGCTTGTCGCGCCCTTCATCCAGCATGGCCTGCCGGCGCTTGCCATCGCCTTCGCTGCCATCACGCTGCCGGCAGTCGCGGTGATCTACCTGCTGCCGCGCTACGAGGGCGAAATGAGCAGCAGCACGACCGCCGTTCATTTCGGCTAGCAGCGGCCAACGCGGAATGCTGCGCGGCGGCGGCGCGGGCGTGACCGCGTTCACTGCTTCCGTTACGGCATAGGCCTATCAATCCTCCAGCGCCCGCAAACGGGCGGCTTGTCTGGAGGAGATAACGCCATGAAAAACGCCTTGAACCTGCCGCGCTGGCTTCGCCGTCGCCATGATCGCCGGATCCTGATGGCGATGGATGACCGGATGCTTTCCGATGTCGGCATCAGCCGCTCGCAGATCGATCTCTATATTTCCGGCGCGCGGGGCCGCTGACCCTGTCGGCTGCGGGACGCTGTCGATACGTGCGGTATCCTGTCAGGATCCGCCGGCAGCCATCGCCCGGCCTGCCGCAAGGATGGCAGCGTCGGTGCCGAGCGCCGTCGTGACGCTGCCGCCCTTCTCACTATAGGGTGCGCCCTTGTAGCGTGGATCGCGCCAGGGCCCCGTCGTGATCGTGATGCCGCGAAACACCAGCTCGCCATTGACGCGCGAGAGGTTCATGCCGCCGGACGAAGCGCCCGTCGCGTCACAATCGGTCCGGAAGAAAGAGGTCTTCGCCGCCGAGCGCGACTTGTCGATGGCGCGCCGAACCTCGCAGCCTTGCGCGACCGGAACGTCGCGATCGACTTCCTTCTCCATTTCGGCCGGATGCGCGGTGATGACGATCAGCTTGTCGCCGTTCTGAACCGGCACGTCGGGCGCGACCGGGAATGGCTTCGCACCCGAAAGCGGCTCGACCAGCCGGACGATCGCATAGTCATTGTTCGATCCCGCCTTCGGCTTCTTCGAGCCGAAATGCGTCCTGTCATCGACCACCAGGTCGATCATCGGGCCATCGACGCTCTGCGGCCGGAAGAAGCATTTCCAGCGCCGCTTGCCCGATGGCTCGAAGAAGACATGCGCCGCCGTCAGGATCTGCTGGTTGGTCAGGAACAACGCCGCCGAACCGACTGAGGGCGACGGCGACAGGCAGCCGACATAGCCCGATACGCTGCGGATCCGCGAGATCTCGCCGCGCGAAAGGCCGAGCGACCGCCCGATCGCCAAAAGCGAATCGCGATCATCGGTACCGTCGATGATGTTCACCCGCTGCAGAAGCGGCGTTCGCGACGGGCGATCGACATCGGCCAGCCCCATCGTCGTCGCGAGGTCCGTCGTCCTTGAAAGGTCGATCGTCCGCGAAAAATCGATGGCGTGGGCGGCTACAGGAAGCAGCAGGGCAAGGCAGAAAAGGAGGGTGCGCATGAGAAGACCATGGCATGCCGCCATCATCCCGTCACCTGCCTCAACGTCCGCGACGGGCTCCACGAACATATTTGGTCGCACCCGCCCGTCCCCCCTTGTTGTCTAGCTGTTAAGCTGGCTCAATTCAGGGTGACGCTCTTCGTGACTTACAGCCAGACCAGGGTGTCTAGATGCAACTGCGACCCGTCACGTATTATTCCGACTTTATCGTCTATCCCGTCGCACTGACCGGGTTGATCCTCGCAGCCATACTTTGGCATGGCCACATCAATCCGCTGATCTGGGTCAGCGCTTTCGGCGTCGGGCTGTTCGTTTGGACTCTCGCCGAATACTGGATCCATCGCGGCATTCTCCACAACGTCCCCTATTTTCGCGATCTGCACGAGACGCACCACGCCTCGCCGACCGCCCTGATCGGCACACCGATCTGGCTTAGCTTCTGCGTCATCGCCGCCGTCGTTTTCTGGCCGAGCTGGTATCTATACGGCTTCGGCATCGCCAGCGGCTTCACGGCGGGGATCACGACCGGCTATGTCAGCTACAGCTTCATCCACCATGTGCTGCATCACTGGCACCCGCCGCACGACAGCTACCTCTACAAGGTGAAGCGCCGGCACGCGCAGCATCATCACAGCGCCGACGAAGGCAATTACGGCGTCACGACGCTGTTCTGGGATCACGTGTTCCGCACGGCGCTGCCAGCCGGGCCCGAGCGCGGAACAAAGACGCGCTAGCCGTCGTTCGCCGAACTCAGTTCTTCCGGACGCTTCCCCTCGTCGACGTGGCTGCGATGCAGGCGCACGCCGGGGCCGCCCTCGACCAGTTGACCGTCGTCCTCGAAAATGATGCCGGCGTCCTGCAGGGTGTCGCGTAGAGCCGCGTAGATCCCGGGCGGAACGACTTCGCCGCTATCAAAACGCAGCAGCGCGTCAATCGGAACGCCCGCCTCGCGGGCCAGATCCTCAACGCTCCAGCCAAGGCCGGCCAGCGCCATCCTGCATTGAACGACATTCATGCCGGTTCACCATTTCCTGTTTTCATCGCCGCCAGTAGACCACCGGGCCGCCCGCAGGGCAATCTGCAGCGGTAATCTCCCGACGTCCCCTGCGCCCCGGCAGGGTTGCAGGCATCGCGCCTGCACCCCATCATGTCCGGGTGGACAAGGAGACAGCATGACCGAACCCGCCTTCCTGACCGGCCGCATGATCGCCGCCGCCCGCGCGCTCACCAGCATCAGCCTCGCCGACCTGGCGATCGACGCCGGGATCGATATCGAGCGCCTGCGGCTTCTGGAGCGGAGCGGCAGCACGCCGGTTACGCCACGCAGCGATGCCGAGGCGATCGCGAATGCGCTGGATCGCTTTGGCGCACTGCTGGTGCATGAGGGGGATGGACTGGGCGCTGGCGTAAGGCTGAAGTTCACCCGGCTCGACGTCAAGCAGATCGCCCGCATGGAAGGCGAAGGCGGCCCGGCGCTCAGCGACGACGTGCCCTGACGGATCGGATGAAAAAGCCTGAAACGAACAAGGCCGCCAATCGGAGATTGACGGCCTTGTCGAAAGTGGTGGGTGCACCAGGGATCGAACCTGGGACAAGCTGATTAAGAGTCAGCCGCTCTACCAACTGAGCTATGCACCCATTCGCAGCAACGACAGAGCGAAAACAAGAAGGCTCTGCAACCGGCGAATGTATCGTAATTTGGTGGGTGCACTAGGGATCGAACCTAGGACAAGCTGATTAAGAGTCAGCTGCTCTACCAACTGAGCTATGCACCCATTCCGTTTCGACTTCGTAGCCTTCGCTGCGACGCCCGGAACGACGCGGTATGTAGCAAAGCGATCCGGACCTGTCCAGCCGCGCTTTCACGCGGCTGTGGAAATCTTCCCCACCCTGTCCACAAGCCCAGCGAAACTGTCATTCCCCCGTCATGCGCGGCCGATTTATTGCCGGCACTCCAAGGCGACTCTGCCACGGACCTCTCTGAATTGATTGAGGAAACCATGTTCAAGCCGATCCTGCGCAGCGCGCTGGCCGCCACCCTCCTGGCCGGAACCGCCCTTGCCTCGAATGCCGCCGAGAACTTCAACCGCATCGCGACCTTCCATGTCGTCGACAACCTGCCCGGGGATGCCGACGCCAAGGAGAGCACGGTTGCCGAGATCATTACGGCGACCGCCGATGGCAACACGCTGGTCTACACCGACAGCCCCGGCAAGCGGATCGGCCTGATCGACATCACCGACCCGAAGGCGCCGAAGCCCGCCGGTACGGTGGCGCTCGGCGGCGAGCCGACCTCGACGGTCGTCGCCAACGGCTTCGCCCTGGTCGGCGTCGTCACCTCCAAGTCGAAGACCGAGCCGTCGGGCCATCTCGCCATCGTCGATCTCGCCACCAAGGCTGTGACGGCGACCTGCGATCTCGCCGGCCAGCCGGATTCGCTCGCCAAGAGCCCGGACGGCAAGTTCCTCGCCATCGCGATCGAGAACGAGCGCGACGAGGACATCAACGAAGGCGCCATCCCGCAACTGCCGGCCGGCAATTTGACCAGCTTCGCCATCGGCGCTGACGGTTCGGTCGATTGCGCCACCAAGACGGTGATCGACGTCACCGGCATCACCGAGATCGCCCCGACCGATCCCGAGCCGGAATTCGTCGATATCAACGACAAGAACCAGGTCGTTCTCACGCTCCAGGAGAACAACCACCTCGTCATCGCCGACCTCGCCACCGGCAAGATCGTGAAGCACTTCTCGGCCGGCACCGTCGATCTCGACGGCATCGACGTGAAGAAGGACGGCGTGATCGACCTTTCCGGCAAGATGGAGAAGGTCCCCCGCGAGCCGGACGGCGTGCAGTGGATCGACGAGACGCGCTTCTTCACCTCGAACGAGGGCGACTGGAAGGGCGGCTCGCGCGGCTTTTCCATCTTCAACGTCGACGGCACGCTCGAATATGACTCGGGCACGTCGCTCGAATACGAAACCGTCCGCCTCGGCCATTACCCGGAAAAGCGCAACAAGAAGGGCAACGAGCCGGAAGGCGCGGAAGTCGGCACCTTCGGTTCGGACAAGCTGATCTTCGTCGGCTCCGAGCGCGCTTCCCTCGTCGGCGTCTACAAGGACGAAGGCGCCGGCAAGGCCCCGACCTTCCTTCAGGCGCTGCCGGGCGGCATCGGCCCGGAAGGCCTGCTCGCGATTCCCCAGCGCAACCTGTTCGTCACGGCAGCCGAAAACGATCTTCGCGAGGACGGCCTGATCGGCTCCGTCGTGACGATCTATGAGCGCACCAACGCCCGGGCCGCCTACCCGACCATCGTCTCGGCCGACAAGAACGGCAAGCCGATCGGCTGGGCCGCCCTTTCCGGCACGGTCGCCGACGCCAAGGAAGCCGGCAAGCTCTACGCCGTGATCGACAGCGCCCAGTCGATCGGCCGCATCCTGACGATCGATGCCACGAAGACGCCGGCCGTCATCACCGACGAGATGACCGTCACCAAGGATGGCAAGCCGGTCGAGAATCTCGACCTCGAGGGCATCGCGCTTTCGAGCGATGGCGGCTTCTGGCTCGCCTCGGAAGGCAATCCCGAGCGCGAGAAGAACAAGACGCAGTCCTCGCTCGTCCGCGTCGACGCCAAGGGCGTCGTGCAGGAAGAGATCGCCCTGCCGGAAGCGCTGGCAGCCCACGCCACCCGCTTCGGCTTCGAGGGCGTGACGGTTGTCGGCACCGGCGCCGACGAGACCGTCTGGGTCGCCGTACAGCGCGAGTGGAAGGACGATCCGAAGGGCTTCACCAAGCTGCTCGCCTACAAGCCGGCCTCGAAGGAATGGGCCGCCGTGCTCTATCCGCTCGACAAGGCTGAAAAGGGCTGGGTTGGCCTTTCCGAACTGACCGCCGTTCCCGGTGGCCTCGTTGCCATCGAGCGCGACAACCAGATCGGCCGCGATGCGAAGATCAAGAAGCTGACCTTCGTCTCGCTGGAAGGCATCACCCCTGCCCCGCTCGGCGGCGACCTGCCCAAGGTCGTGAAGAAGGACCTCCACGACCTGCTGCCGGCCCTGCAGGCGACCAATGGCTACGTCCTCGACAAGATCGAGAGCTTCGCCCTCGACGTCGCCGGCAACGGCTACGCGATCACCGACAATGACGGCGTCGACGATCATTCCGGCGAGACGCAGTTCCTCCGCCTGGATTTCGATCTGCCGAAGTAAGCGGCATTCGGACTGACGATGGCGGCGTCCTGTGAAAGCAGGACGCCGTTCTCGTTTGGGGACCTGCCCACACTCCACCCTCTCCCGCAAGCGGGCGAGGGCCTTTTCGATAGAGCTTGGCTGAGACGTCTCTTCGCTCTCCCTCAGGGAGAGATGGAAAGACGAACCACCTCGGTCGTCATCCCTGCGGAAGCAGGGATCCACCTTTCTCGAACGCGTGAGCGTCCGCTAAAGGGGCTCGGCTGCTTCGTTTTTTCCGTCCTCCGCGGGCCTCGCCGCTGCATGGATTCCTGCTTTCGCAGGAATGACGGCGAGGGTTTGGCGCAATCGCACCTTCTCCGGTGCGCGGGAGAGGGTCGGGTCTGGGTCTCTCCTTCATCCGCCCCCCAAACAAAAACGGCCGCGTCATCGACGCGGCCGTTTGCATTTCAGAAGCAGAAAGCCGATCAGGCGTTGACGGCCTGGGCGTGCTGGCGCTGGCGCTTCACCATCAGCTTGTTCAAGGACGACAGATACGCCTTGGCCGAGGCGACCATCGTATCCGGGTCCGCTCCCTTGCCGGTGACCGACTTGCCGTCCTCCTCGAGCCGGACCGAAACCTCGGCCTGCGCATCGGTGCCTTCGGTGACGGCGTGTACCTGATAGAGCGACAGCGTCGCCTCATGCGGCACGATCGCCTTGACGGCGTTGAAGATCGCGTCGACCGGACCGTTGCCGGTGACTTCCTTCGTCACATGCGCACCTTCGACGTCGAGGCTGATGATCGCCTTGGCAGCACCGCCGGTGCCGGCGATGACGGTCAAGGACAACAGGCGGATTGCCTCGGCTGCGACGGCCATGCCGTCGCCGATCAGCGCCTCGATGTCCTCGTCATAGACGTGCTTCTTGCGGTCAGCCAAATCCTTGAAGCGCTTGAAGGCGTCTTCCAAGGCGTTGTCGCCGATCTCGAAGCCCAGATCCTTGAGCTTCTCGCGAAATGCGTGGCGGCCGGAATGCTTGCCCATCACCAGCGAGGTCGCCTTCACGCCGACGCTCTCCGGCGTCATGATCTCGTAGGTCTCGGCGTTCTTCAGCATGCCGTCCTGGTGGATGCCGCTCTCATGCGCGAAAGCGTTCCGGCCGACGATCGCCTTGTTGTACTGCACCGGGAAGGCGGAAACGTTCGAGACCAGCTTGGAGGCGCGGGTCAGCATCGAAGCGTCGATGTTGGTGTCGTAGGGCATGACATCGCGACGGGTGCGGATCGCCATGACGATCTCTTCCAGCGCCGCATTGCCGGCGCGCTCGCCGAGACCGTTGATCGTGCATTCGATCTGGCGCGCGCCGCCGGCGATACCGGCCAGGGAGTTGGCGACAGCCAGGCCCAGGTCGTTATGGCAATGGGTCGAGAAAATCGCCTTGTCGGAATTCGGAACGCGCTCGATCACCTCGCGGAACATCGCCGCGTATTCTTCCGGAACGGCATAGCCGACCGTATCGGGCAGGTTGATCGTCGTGGCGCCGGCCTTGATGGCGGCGTCGACGGTACGGACCAGATATTCGATCGGCGTGCGGGTGGCGTCCATTGCCGACCACTCGACGTCCTCGACCAGGTTGCGCGCCTGCGTCACCGTGGCGGTGATGATGTCGAGCACCTGCTCCTCGGTCTTGCGCATCTGGTGGGCCAGATGGATCGGCGAGGTCGAGACGAAGGTGTGGATGCGCGAACGCTTGGCGACGCGGACCGCCTCGCCTGCCCGGATGATGTCGCCGGAAATGGCGCGGGCGAGGCCGGCGATGGTGACGTTGTCACCGGCGCGCTTGGCGATCTCGTGCACGGCTTCGAAATCGCCCTGGCTGGCGATCGGGAAACCGGCTTCGATCACGTCGACGCCCATGTCTTCCAGCAACTCGGCAACTTCGATCTTCTCTTCGAACGTCATCGAGGCGCCGGGGCACTGCTCGCCGTCGCGCAAGGTCGTGTCGAAGATGACGATCCGGTCCTTGGACGAGGACGAGGTGGTGTTCGCGGTCATGTTGGTCTTCCTTATCGGGTGCCCGACGCGCGCATGGCGATCAGGGCATGAATGGCGGAGGTCTTCGCTTTCATTCCCCTGAGTGCCCGCCCATCAAGGGCAGCCGACGCTCAGGGGCGTCTAAGGAGAAGCAGACCACGAAGAGCGGACATGGCACGGCCGGTCGCGCTGGACGCAACCTGGAAACCGGAACCATGAATCGTGAAGAGCTGCACGCTCTCGCCCTCGTTTACATTCCGCCGGACCGCGCGACGTCGCGCCGGGATCCAAACTGCAAGACCCATAGCAAAGGACCCCACCCCGAAGCAAGGCGACAATCGGACCTTTGCCGTTTCTGTTGCATGGTGATTTGGCAGGTTGCTATAGACCACGCGCAGCAGAGGATCACGCCGGACCATGACCGTCGACGAAGCTAGGACGAGTGGCGGCAGCCGGCTGCGCATTCTCGATATCAACACGCGCCTGTTCCAGAACGCCGCGCCGGATCAGACGGATTTCTTCTGGTCCAGCCGCAAACCGGGCGGTTCGAACGCGCCCCTGCTCGGCCCGACCGCCTTTTTCCGCACGATGCGCAAGCTGCGCGACGGCGATTACGATCTCGTCGTCGTCGATGGACCCAGCCTGCCGGCCTGGCATCCGCGCACCTGGCTGACGGCGCTGCGCGATTATCACATCCGTGCGCCAAAGGCGTTGTTCGCCATTGCCGCGACCCGGCTGATGCACCGCTTCCACGACGTTCCGGTGGCGGTCATCGACATCAATGATTCGTTCGGCGTGGGCCGGCACAATTTCCGCCTGATCGACCGCTGCCACAGCTATTTCAAGCGCGAGCTGACCGCCGACAAATGGCAGGTTTTCTTCAAGTCGAGCCACTGGGACCTGCCCGGCCGGCGCTGGCGTCTGAAGAAAAGCTCGCAGCGCCGCATCGCCAAGCTACGCCCAATTCATCTCGGCTATCCGGGCAGGCTCTCCGGCCAGCCGACGACCGTGAAGACATCCGACGTGTTCTTCGCCGGCGATACGCACCCCAACAGCACCGTGCGCAGCGAAGGCATCGAGGAATTGCTGGCGCTGCGCAACGAGGGCTACATCATCGACGTGCCGGACGGGCCGCTCGATCGCGCCACCTTCTACCATCGCCTGGCCTCGGCGCGGCTCGCCTGGTCGCCTATGGGCTATGGCTGGGACTGCTATCGCCATTACGAGGCGAGCGAGCTCGGCACCGTGCCGGTGATGAATTATCCGACGATCTGCCAGCACAAGCCGTTCCGCAATGGCGAGCATTGTTTCTACTATTCGCCCGAGCCGGGCGGTCTTTCTCGGGCGGTGCGCGGCGCGCTGCAGGACCCCGACCACATCGCCGGCATGGCGGTCGCCGCCCGCGCCTACACGCTGGAGCACCACTCGATCCGGGCCCGCGCGGAATATGTCGTCACGACCGTGCTCGGCCTGACGCTGGACGGCGAGCGGGCCTGATCAGAGCTGTCGAGGGAACTGGGCTGGGGCAGAGAGCACTACGTTGACATCGTAGTGGACACCGGTTCGGACGAAGCTCGGCTTCGTCGGCACTGCGCAATTGCCTTCACCGACCCCCGAGTTCAGGACGCGGTGAAGAAAGGCTTCCGCATCCCTCGATCATCATCCTGAGGTGCTTCGCGTCAGCGAAGCCTCGAAGGAGGGTCCAGCGAAACACCTCGACCTGCGGTCTTCATTCCCTGGACCCTCCTTCGAGGCCCGGCCTTGCCGGGCACCTCAGGATGATGACCGAGTGTGCACCGAGCGGCAGGAAAGCAAGCAAGGCCCCCCCCTAGATATCCAGCGTGCCGCGCGCGATCAGTACGGCGTCGCCGCCGATGCGGCTGGCATGCAGTGTGTGGTTCTCGATATCCACCTCGAGCGAAATCAGGCTCGGCCGCTTCATTTCAAAGCCCTGCTCGATGACGAAGCGGTGCGTTCCCGACGGCAGTTGATCGAACGCGGCGATCGCCCCGGCAAAGGCCGCGGCGGCGGAACCGGTGGCCGGATCCTCGATGATCCCCTCGCCCAGCCAGAACATGCGGGCATGGAACTGGTGATCGTTGGTTGTCGTCTCGCGCGTGTAGAGATAGACGCTGCCGACGCCTTCCGGCAGAGCGTTCTTCCAGTTCTGGATCACCGGCCGGGCGCGCGTGATGGCAGCGAGATCGCGCACCGGCACCAGCAGGTAGGGCACACCGGCCGAATAAACCGAGGGGCGGTGGTTCTCGCAGCCAAGCTGCGATGGCTCCAGCCCCAGCATCGCAGCCAGCGCCGCATCGTCGATCTCGGCATCCACCCTTGCCGATTGCTTCGGCACGTCAAAAATGGCGTGCCCGGCCTTGCCGGAGTGCAGCGCGACAACGCAGCGGATATCGCCAACCTTTTCCTCGACCACGAAGACGGCATCCTGACCCGCGGCCTCCGCGCCAAAGGTCTCGAGCGCCAGCAGCACGGCGGTGCCGACGGTCGGGTGGCCGGCAAAAGGCATCTCGTAGGCCGGGCAGAAAATACGCAGATGGGCGCGATGTCCCGGTTTTTCCGGCGGCAGCACGAACACCGTCTCGGCCAGGTTGAACTCGCGCGTAATCGCCTGCATGCGCTCGTCGCTCAGCCCTTCACTATCGAGGACGACCGCGAGCTGGTTGCCCTCGAGGGGCGACTTGGCGAAGACGTCGAGTAGGGCAAAACGGCGGGTCAAGGGCAGCCTCATGCGTCGATCCAACAGATCCTTCCTCATAGCATGAGACAACGCGACCCGGCTCCTGTGAAGCCGTTCATAGCGCCCGAAAGCGCCCTGTTGTCTTCTCTCATCATTCAGCGGGCATTCAGCTAGGCCCCCCTAGAGATCAGGCCCTCCGCCCCCCAATGGGAGATCGCATGATGAAGAAGATCGCAACCGCCGCTCTCGCCGCCCTGATCGGCATCACCGCCATCATCGGCACGGCCGAAACCGCCTCGGCCGAGAACGGCCGCAACGCAGCCGCCGCAGCCGGCGCCGTTGTCGGCCTTGGTGTCGGCGCCCTGCTCGCCGCCCCGCGCTATGACGATGGCTACGAGGTCGCCCCGCCGCGCTACGCCGCCCCGGTCTATGACGACGGCTACCGCGCACCGCCGCGCCGCGTCGTTCGCGCCAATTGGCGCGCTCACACGGAGTGGTGCTACGACAACTACCGCTCCTATGACGAACGCAGCGACACCTTTATCGGTCGGGACGGCAACGAATACCGCTGCCGCGGCTCGTACTAGAGCGATTTCAAGCGAAGAAACTCTCCATAAGGAGAGGCAAAGAATCCATTGCTCGGCCAATAATTCTGCATGACCAATAGATTTTGACAACGAAGACAATCACCCGCCGCCGGCATCCGACGGCGGGCTTTTTTGTCTACGTCACACGGACCGGCTTCGAACGCAGCCGGCTCGCCAGCGCCGGATCGGCGCGGCGGCAAAGCTGCGGCGGCAGGCCGCGCAGGATCAGCTCGGCATCGGCAACCGCCATCCGGCCGATCGAGAACAGCGCGTCGACGGTGCCGCCCGTCCTGTGCGCCGAGAGCAGGATGCCCTCCATCTGGCGCACCGGATCATCAGCCGGCACGGGCTCCTCCGGGAACACATCGGTCGCAACACGGATATGGCCGGAACGGACCGCGTCGAGCATGGCCGGGAAATCGACCACCGCCGCACGGCTCATCAGCAGGAAGGCCGCGCCCTTCTTCATCAGCGCGAATTCGCGCGCACCCAGAAATCCCTGATTCTCGCCCGTCACCGTCGCGAAGACGAACACCACCTGGCTGGTCGAAAGCACGTCGTCGAGCGAGGCCGGCTGGCAATCATGCCGCTCGATGATCTCGTCCGGCAGCCAGGGATCGAACACCTTGACCGGATTCTTGAACGGCCGGATCAGCTCGCGCAGATTCTTGCCGAGATCGCCGAGCCCGATGATGCCGACCGAAGCGCCGGCGAAGCGGAACGTCTCGGCATTGGCGGCAAGGCCATATTGCTCGGTGACGGCGCGAAACGCGCGGTCGGCGGCCGAGATACCGCGCGCCAGATCGATCGCCATGCCAAGGGCGGCTTCCGCCACCGGGGCTGCGAAGGCAGAGCCCGGCGTCAGCACCCAGATATTGCGTTCCTGGCAGGTCTGGTAATCGATATTGGGCAGGAAGTTGGTCTCGACATTGATGACCGCCTTCAGCTTCTTCGCCCGGTCGAGCCGCTCGCGCGGCAGCGCCGTCTGGCCGAAGATCAGCACCGTTTCAGGCAGCAGTTCGTCGATCTGCGCGTCCGACATCGGCGCATCTTCCGAGATCACCACGCGGCCCAGCTTCTCCAGCCGCGCACGGACATCCGGCTCCATGATCAGATCGAGCGTCCGCGGCAGCGGATCGACCAGAATAATTCCCTCAGCCAAGACAGTTCCTCCCATTCCTGATTGCCGCCAGCCTAGGCCAGTTTCGACTGGCTGCGCCATTGGCTGACGTTGCGCCAGCCGCGATCCACGACTTTTCTACAGATCGGCTTCGGCGAAGATCGGCACGATCCAGTCGAGGAAGACGCGCAGGCGCGGCGACAATTGCCGGTTCTGCGGATAGAGCGCCGCGAGCGGGGTCGGCGGCGGCGGGAAATCCGGCAGCACTTCGACCAGCGCTCCCCTGGCAAGGTCGTCGCGAAAGCGATAGCGCGGCGCCTGAATCAGGCCGAAGCCGCGCCGCGCGAGATCGGCCATCGTGTCGGAGTTATTGACCGAAAGGCGGCCCGGCAGGTTCACCAGCCGGACCTCGCCCTGCACCATGAATTCGAGCGGCATGGTCTGCCCGGTGCGCGAGGAGACGAAGCCGACGGCAAGATGCCCGTCCAGTTCGTCGGGCGAACGCGGCATGCCGTGTTTTTCCAGATAGGCGGGGCTGGCGCAGGTGACTTCGCGGATCAGGCCGAGCCGCCGCATGATCAGCCCGCTTTCGGCGGCGTTGCCGGCGCGGATGACGCAATCGACGCCCTCGCGCACGAGATCAACCAGCCGGTCGCCCTGCCCGATCTGCAAATCGAGCAGCGGGTATCGCTGCATGAATTCCTGCAACTTCGGCAGCAGGAAGGTCTGCGTCAGCAGGGGATGCGCATCGACGCGCAGCAGGCCGCGCGGCTGGGCGTTGCGAAACGCATTTTCGGCGTCATCGACCTCGGAAAGAATGGAGAGGCAGCGCTGGTAGAAGGCCTGGCCGTCGAGGGTCGGTGCGACATGGCGGGTCGTCCGCTCCAGCAGGCGCACGCCAAGGCTGCGTTCCAGCTGCTTGACCGCCTCCGTCGTCGTCGAGCGGGCAAGGCCGAGATCCGCCGCCGCGGCGGAAAAGCTGCGGCGGTCGACGACGCGGACGAACAGTTGCATGCGATCCAGACGGTCCATGACTTTGTTCACCACAGCCGAATTCTTATGTCAATTTGCCAAGAATTGTTCTGGAATAAGCCACACTCTATTTCTGGCTCAACATAACCGGAGCCAAGCCATGACCACCCCAGCCCAACGCGTCGCGATCGTCACCGGAGCCTCGAAAGGCATCGGCGCCGCGATCGCAAAGCGCCTTGCCTCAGACGGAATCGCCGTCGTCGTAAACTATGCCTCGAACCGGAAATCCGCCGACGAAGTCGTGGCGGCGATCGAGACTGCCGGAGGAACGGCCATCGCCGTCCAGGCCGACATCGCCAGCGCCGGCGGGGTCGCCGCCCTGTTCGACGCGGCCGAGACGGCCTTTGGCGGCGCGGACATCCTCGTCAACAATGCCGGCGTCATGACGCTCGGAGCCCTGTCGGACGTCGATGATGCCGCCTTCGAGGCGCAGGTCGCGATCAATCTTGGCGGCGCGTTCCGAGGCATGCGCGAAGCGACCAGGCGGCTTCGCGATGGCGGACGCATCGTCAATTTTTCATCCAGCGTCGTCGGCCTCTATCAGCCGGGCTACGGCATCTACGCCGCCACCAAGGCCGCCGTCGAAGCGATGACCCACATCCTGGCGAAGGAACTGGGGCCGCGCCGGATCACGGTCAACGCCGTCGCGCCCGGGCCGGTCGAGACGGAATTGTTCACCAAGGGCAAGACCGACGAGCAGATCCGCGCGATTGCCGGCATGAACCCGATGCGCCGGCTCGGCCAGCCCGACGACATTGCTGCCGTCGTCGCGTTTCTCGCTGGTCCCGACAGCGGCTGGGTGAACGGCCAGGTCCTGCGCGCAAATGGCGGCGTCATCTGACGCGCCGGTTTCCTAGCCTGAGCGGACGCCAACTGCCCACCATCAGGCGCCAAAATGACGCAGCCGTCTATTCTTGGTTTAAAATTGGTTAATTCAACAACACCACCACTACCCAAGGTAGTTCCACGACCGAAAACTTAGGCGCGTCAGTCATAGTTTTGCCCCGATGCATACCGATATTCGGCCCATCTCAGGCTTCACGAACAGGAGGCTTCATCATGAGAAGCTTCGTTACCGCGTCGCTCGCCGGCGTCCTTGGCATTCTTGCCGTAACGGCAACCGCCTCGACGGCTTCGGCTGACCGCTGGCACGGCGGCCCGCGCTACTATGGCCACTATCACCAGGACAATAGCGGCGCCGTCATCGGCGGCCTCGCCGCCGGCACCCTGCTCGGCCTCGGCATCGGCGCCATCGCGTCGCAGCCGCGCGTCTATGCCGACGACTACGAGGTCCCGCCGCCGCGTGGCGCCGCCTGGCGCGCCCATGTCGACTATTGCCTCGACCGCTACCGCAGCTACAGCCCCGAGACCGATACCTTCATCGGTCGCGACGGATACGAATATCGCTGCCGCGGCTCGTACTAAGCGCCAGCGCACCGAACATAAAAAGCCCCGCGGGATCGCTCCCGCGGGGCTTTTTGTTGGGACATTCGCCGGTGTCGGCGTTGGTAAAGCACGGGCAAGGCGGACAACAAAAAAGGAGCCGCCTCGCGGCGGCTCCTTCCGGTCTCGTAAGGCGATCTGGCCTTAGTTGACGGCCTTGTCGACCAGCTTGTTCTTGCCGATCCAGGGCATCATCTCGCGCAGCTTGGCGCCGACGGCCTCGATCTGGTGCGCGTCGTTGTTGCGACGGATCGCCTTGAAGCGCGCGCCACCGGCGCGGTATTCCTGCATCCACTCGGACGTGAACTTGCCGGTCTGGATGTCGGTCAGGACGCGCTTCATCTCAGCCTTGGTCTCGGCGGTGACGATACGCGGACCCGTGACATACTCGCCCCACTCGGCGGTGTTCGAGATCGAGTAGTTCATGTTGGCGATACCGCCCTCATAGATGAGGTCGACGATCAGCTTCACTTCGTGCAGGCACTCGAAATAGGCCATTTCCGGCGCGTAGCCGGCTTCGACCAGCGTCTCGAAGCCAGCGCGGATCAGTTCGACCACGCCGCCGCAAAGGACTGCCTGCTCGCCGAACAGATCGGTCTCGCACTCTTCCTTGAAGGTGGTCTCGATGATGCCCGAACGGCCGCCGCCAACGCCACAGGCGTAGGACAGAGCGAGCTCGAGCGCGTTGCCCGAAGCGTCCTGCGAGATCGCGACGAGGCAAGGAACGCCGCCGCCCTTCTGGTATTCGCCGCGAACCGTGTGGCCGGGGCCCTTCGGTGCGATCATGACGACGTCGATCGACTTCTTCGCTTCGATCAGGCCGAAGTGAATGTTGAGGCCGTGCGCGAAAGCGATCGCAGCGCCGTCACGGATGTTGCCGGCGATCTCGTCCTTGTAGATGTCGGCCTGCAGCTCGTCGGGAGCCGCCATCATCATCAGGTCGGCCCAGGCAGCAGCCTCGGCAACGGTCATGACCTTGAAGCCATCGGCTTCGGCCTTCTTGACCGTCGGCGAGCCGGCGCGAAGCGCGACGACCAGTTCCTTGGCGCCCGAATCCTTGAGGTTCAGAGCATGAGCGCGGCCCTGGGAGCCGTAGCCGATGATCGCGACCTTCTTGGACTTGATCAGGTTGAGATCGGCATCGCGATCGTAATAAACGCGCATGAGAGTGTTCCTTTCTATCCCGTCCGTTCGTTTCCCAAGCCGGCCCTCTGCGGAGCCGGTCCGGTATTTTCTTCCGTGCCAAAAAGCCGGAAAAATTCGTCAATCGCCTGGGCCGCGCGCTTTGCCGGCGCCTCGCCGTCCAGGCTGTCGCCCAGCAGCAGGCGCACATGCGTGTCGCGCACGATCAGGCCATACAGCGTGCGATAGGCCTCGCGCGTGTCGGCGAAGTCAAGCAGCCGTTCGCGTCGCCCGCTTTCGAGCAGCGCCGAGAGCCGCGTCTCGATCGGCCGGCGGCCGTGCTCGCGCAAAAGCAGGCCGAGATCGGCCTCGCCGCGCCGCGCCTGGCCGATGGCAAGACGGTTCAGCGCCAGTGAAACATCGCCGGCCAGAACCTTCAGAAGATTGGCCGCGATCCCGGTCAACTGGGCGGCGAGCACCGCCCTGCCCTTGGCGCCCGAGGCGGCCGGCTCGGCCTTCACCTTGCTCGACTGGAAAGTGATCATCGCGGCGAGAAGGCCGTCGCGATCGCCAAACCATTTGTAGAGGCTTTCCTTGGAGCAGTTCGCGGCTCGCGCCACGCCCGCCGTCGTCAGCGCCCGCTCGCCGCCCTCGACCAACAGCCCGAGCGCGCTTTCCAGAACGGCGTTCTGGCGCGGCGAATAGGTCTCGTTGCCGGCAATGGAGGTGGCGTTCGACGTCAAGCGACTGGATCTCCATGAGACTCTTGCGGACCGAGGCAACGGGCAAACGGCAGTCCTGGGACCGGCCGAAAATGCCGCACTGCGGTGTACCGTACGGTACGGTTCCAGCTCGATATAGGATGGGTTCGCTCCGGTCAAGCGACTCTCGGTCAACCGCGTGCTCTGCCTGGCGACCAGCCGCGCCGCCAGGGCTTGGCGCCGTGCCATTCCCTTGAGGATCGAAGTTCAAGCAAGCCCCTCACCCCACCCTCTCCCGCAAGCGGGCGAGGGCTTTTTCGGCGGCGCGTTTGGGTAAAAAATCTGGCGCGGAGCGAAGACGGGGGGCGGCGGACTCCCTCTCCCGCTTGCGGGAGAGGGTTGGAGTGAGGGTCTTCTGAAAGCTCGTCCCCTCGCCCGGCTTGCGCGCCGCCCCGGCACCCACCAGATGAGGCCCAACAGAAACCCCAATGAGACTCGACGCCGCCAAATGGTGCGGCGCAGGCGACCGACCTCCAGCCGCATCCGTGTACAGTGCAGCCAGAGGCAGCGTTGCTGTTCGAGTGGAGATTTCCCGTGAAGAAGAAGATCGGTTTCCTGTCGTTCGGCCATTGGCAGGCCGCCCCAGGCTCGCAAACACGTACGGCGCAGGATTCGCTGCTGCAGGCGATCGACCTGGCCGTGGCGGCGGAAGAGATCGGCATAGACGGCGCCTTTTTCCGCGTTCATCATTTCGCCCGCCAGGCAGCGGCACAATTTCCGCTGCTTTCGGCCATCGCGGCGCGTACGAAGCGCATCGAGTTCGGCACCGCCGTGGTCGACATGCGCTACGAAAACCCGCTCTACATGGCCGAGGAAGCCGCCGCGACCGATCTGATCGGCAATGGCCGGTTGCAGCTCGGCATCAGCCGCGGTTCGCCCGAGCCCGCCGAGCGCGGCTGGGAAGCGTTCGGCTATGATTCCGGCGACGACCTGACCGGCGCCGAACTCGCGCGCGTGCATACGGAGATGTTCCGGCTGGCGATCCGGGGAGCCGGTGTCGCCAAGGCCGCCACGGGAAGATCCGGCACCGGCGGCCGGCTGGCGATCCAGCCGCAATCGCCGGGCCTGCCGGAGCGCATCTGGTGGGGCGCCGCGACGCGGAAAACAGCCAAGTGGACCGCCGAGCAGGGCATGAACTTGATGAGCTCGACGCTGCTGCTGGAAGATACCGGCGTGCCGTTCAGCGAGCTGCAGGCCGAGCAGATCCGCGTCTATCGCGAGGCCTGGGCGGCAGCCGGCTGGAAGCATGAGCCCCGCGTTTCGGTTTCGCGCAGCGTGCTGCCGATCACCGATGACAGGGATCGCGCCTATTTTGGCGCGCGCGACGGATCCGACCAGGATCAGGTCGGCTATCTCGACAACAGCCTCGCCCGCTTCGGCAAGAGCTATGTCGGCGAGCCGGACGTGATCGCGGCGGAACTGGCCAAGGACCAGGCCGTGCTCGATGCGGACACGCTGCTCCTCACCGTGCCGAACCAGCTCGGCGTCGAATACAACGCCAAGCTCTTGCGAACGATCGCCGACCACATCGCGCCCGCCATCGGCTGGAAGCGCACGGCGGTGGAGCTCGTCTAGCCAGAACCAGGAGTGCTTCACCGACTCGCGGAGACGGCGAAGCACTTTTTCTGAGGTTCAGCCTGACAAGAGACTTTCGAACACGGCGGCCGGGTCATCGATCTCGACCAGCCGCCGGTTGGAAATCACCCAGATCCGCGTCGCCACGGCCTGGACGAATGCCCGGTCGTGGCTGACGAAAAGGCAGGCGGCGCCGTGCTCGGCCAGTTCGCCTTCCAGCATATCCTGCCCCTCGATATCGAGGTGGTTCGTCGGCTCATCCAGCAGATAGAAGTTCGGCTGCGACAGGCGCAGCAGCAGCATGGAAAGCCTTGCCCGCTGGCCGCCGGAAAGCCGGCCGACCGGCGCCGCCTGGGCATCGATGCTGATCCCGGCTCCAGCGAGTTGCGACCGCGCCTGATGATCGGTCAGGACCCCACGCTGCTTCACCGCATCCCAAGGCGTCGGAAACGCATCCAGCTGGGATAGCGCCTGATCGGAATAGCCGAGTTCGAGGCTCGCCGCGCCCCGGATATGTCGATCCTCCCCGACAAGGGCTGCTCGCAATCTTTCGACCAGCCGCGTCTTGCCGGTTCCGTTGGCGCCGAGCAAGGCTATCCGGTCCCCCTTCTCGATCCAGAGTCTCCCTGTTTTGAACAATGGCCGCCCGTCGGGTGTCGCGATCGCCGCGTCATCGATCGTCACCAGCGCCTTGGCGTGCGTGCCGCTATTGGTCAGGCGGATCGCGCCGGCCGAGCGTTCCAGATGTCCAGGCCGCGCCTGTTCCTCCAGCTTGTCGGCCCGCTCCGAAAGCTGCTTTGTCTTGACGACCAGCAGGTCGGAGCCGCTGTTGATCCCGATGTTCTTGAGCTTTGCCGATTGCTGTCGCAGGGCCCGGACCTTGCGCATGTCGTTCTCATATTGCCGATCACGCGCCGCATCGTTTTCGGCCAAGCTTTGGAGGGCGCGGGAATAGCCCAGCGCAAAGTCTTCGCTGGCCTCCGGCCGCAGGAACAAGGTGCGATGCGTCACGTCATCGAGAAAAGCGCGATCATGGCTCGCCGCGACCACGGCGCAGTCGCGAGGCAGGGCGCCGAGAAACCGCTGCAAAACGCCGATCCGGCCAAGGTCGAGATGGTTGGTCGGTTCGTCCAGCAGCAGCAGATCCGGCTCAACCACGGCCGCCCTCGCCAGCAGCATGGTGCGCTGCCAGCCGCCGGACAGGCCACGAACCGCGCAGCCCCGCAGGGTCTCGTCCACCTCGAGATCATCGAGCAGAACATCAACCCGCCAGCTCTCCGTTTCGGCGACCTCAGGGGCGAGCGCATCGAGCACGGCGGCATGGAAGCTCAGGGACAGGAGGTGTTCGGGCGGGTCCTGCGGGGCGAAGGCGGTGACAAGCCCTCGTGCGCGCGTCACGTCGCCCGACGTCGCCTCCTCCTCGCCCGCCAGGATACGAAGGAGCGAGGATTTTCCGCGTCCGTTCGCGGCAACCAGGCCCAGCCGGTCTCCCTTGACGATGGAGACGCTGAGGCCGCTGAAAAGGCAGATGTGGCGGGTGAGCGAAAGGTCTTTGATGGCGAGCAGGGACATTGGGATCTCATAGAATCAGACAGGCTGGCACGACAAACCGTGCCGGAAAGGCTGACGATGAGACGGCAATGCGGTCCCTGGTCAGCCCCGCGGAATCAGGCGCGGGGCGAAGACAGGTCCTCGGGTTCTGTCGTGGAAGCGATGATAGAGCACCGGCTTCCCCTTCTCTGTGAATCCCGTGAAGTCGGAAGGATAACAACCCGATCCGACCGCGACAAGGCCATCGGCCCGAGCGACAGCCAACAAAAAAGGCCGAATCCTGCGATCCGGCCTCTCTTTGGTTCGGCGATGCCTGAAAGCCTCAGGTCGCTTCCGGGCCGCGCGTGATGGCGGCGACGCCGGTGCGCGAGACTTCGACCAGGCCGATCGGCTGCATCAGCAGGATGAACTGATCGAGCTTGTCGGTGCGGCCGGTCAGCTCGAACACGAAGCTCTCGGTCGTTGCATCGATCACGCGAGCGCGGAAGGCGTCGGCAAGCCGCAGCGCCTCGACCCGGTCGTCGCCGGCGCCGCGCACCTTGATCAGCAGCAGTTCGCGCTCGATCGCCTTGCCGGTGACGGTCAAATCGATGACCCGGTGCACCGGCACCATGCGCTCCAGTTGCGCCTTGATCTGCTCGATCACCTGCGGCGGGCCAGCCGTCACGACGGTGATGCGCGAGCGATGCTTCTCGTGCTCGGTCTCCGAGACGGTCAGGCTCTCGATGTTGTAGCCGCGCCCCGAAAACAGGCCGATGACGCGGGCTAGGACGCCCGGCTCGTTGTCGACAAGCACCGATAGCGTGTGCTGCTCGGTCTTATCCTTGCCTTCCTTGATCGCGTAGACGGATCCAGGCTGCATGTTGTTCTCCAAATATTCGGCATCCGCCTGAAACAATGGCTCGCCGTCATCCCCGCGAAAGCGGGGACCCATTCAGCCGTGACGGTTCTCCGCCTGAATGGATCCCGGGTCTCAGCTGCGCTTCGCCCGGGATGACGCCAAGATTGGCTTATTGAAGGATTAGACCAGCGCCTTGCCGGCCGCGTCGATGGCGTTGGCGATCACTTCGTCGGTCGCGTCCGCTGCCAGCAGCATCTCGTTATGCGCCTTGCCCGAGGGGATCATCGGGAAGCAGTTGGCGAGGTTGGCGACGCGGCAATCGAACAGCACCGGACCCGGGGCTGCGATCATCGCATCGATCGCGCCTTCGAGCTCGGACGCCTTTTCGCAGCGCATGCCGATCGCGCCATAAGCTTCCGCCAGCTTGACGAAATCGGGCAAGGAGTCCGTGTACGAGTGCGACAGGCGGTTGCCATGCAGCAGCTGCTGCCACTGGCGCACCATGCCCATGTACTGGTTGTTCAAAATGAAAACCTTGACCGGCAGTTCATGCTGGATCGCCGTCGACAGCTCCTGAATGTTCATCAGGATCGAGGCGTCACCGGCAATGTCGATGCAGAGCGCGTCGCGATGCGCCGCCTGCGCGCCGATCGCCGCCGGCAGGCCATAGCCCATCGTGCCGAGGCCGCCCGACGTCATCCAGCGGTTCGGCTCGTCAAAGCCGAAATACTGCGCCGCCCACATCTGGTGCTGGCCGACTTCCGTCGAGATGTAGACGTCCTTGCCCAGCGTCCGCTCATAAAGCGTGCGGATCGCGTATTGCGGCAGGATCGTCTCGCTGTTCTGGCGGAAGCCGAGGCTGTTGCGCGCGCGCCAGCCGTCGATCTCGCTCCACCAGCTCTTCAGGCCTGCCTTGTCGGGCTTGTGACCGGCGGATTTCCACGCGGCCAGCATCGCCTTCAGCACATGCGCGACGTCGCCGACAATGCCGATGTCGACGCGGACGTTCTTGTTGATCGAGGACGGATCGATGTCGATATGGATCTTCTTCGAACCGGGCGAGAACGCATCGAGGCGGCCGGTGATGCGGTCGTCGAAGCGCGCGCCGACATTGATCATCACGTCGCAGTCATGCATCGCGTTGTTGGCTTCATAGGTGCCGTGCATGCCGAGCATGCCGAGCCACTGCTTGTCGGTCGCCGGGAATGCGCCGAGGCCCATCAACGTCGACGTGACCGGGAAGCCGGTCAGATGCGCCAGTTCGCGCAGCAAGGCCGAAGCCTCGGGGCCGGAGTTGATGACGCCGCCGCCGGTATAGAACAGCGGCTTCTTCGCCTTGGCGATCATCTCGACGGCAGCCAGGATCGCGGCCTGGTCGCCCTCGACGCGCGGACGATAGGTCTTGTGCTCGACGAGAGCCGGACCCTGATAGGTGCCGGTGGCGAACTGGACGTCCTTCGGAATATCGACGACGACCGGACCCGGACGGCCCGAACGCGCGACATAGAAGGCTTCGTGCAGGATGCGCGCGAGGTCGTTCACGTCCTTGACCAGCCAATTGTGCTTGGTGCAGGGGCGCGTGATGCCGACGGTGTCCGCTTCCTGGAAAGCGTCCGAGCCGATCAGATGGGTGGCGACCTGGCCGGTGATGCAGACCATGGGAATGGAATCCATCAGCGCATCGGCCAAGGGCGTGACCATGTTGGTGGCGCCGGGGCCGGAGGTGACGAGGACGACGCCGACCTTGCCGGTGGAGCGGGCATAGCCTTCGGCCGAATGCCCTGCCCCGCCTTCCTGGCGGACGAGGATGTGCTGGACCTTGTCCTGCTGGAACAGCTCGTCATAGATCGGCAGCACGGAGCCACCGGGATAGCCGAAAAGGTGTTCCACACCCTGGTCGATCAATGCCTGAACGACCATCTCTGCGCCGGTCATCTGCCGTGTCATCGTTTCGCTCCGTCGCGGACCCATTTGAGCTGTCCGCCTTGCAGTTCCATCAAGCCAATAAAAAAGGCCCTCTCGGGGCCCATTTTCGCGCACTACCTATCGTGACGGCTTTAGACCATCAGGCAGTGCGCTCTCTAAGTACAATAACGTTGCGGCGGATCATGTCCGGGCCCTTCGATTTGAATTCGCCGGAAGATGCCGCAGCGCGATCCGCCCGTCAACCCCCGGAGAAGAAAATTGCGCAAAGAGGGTGTTGTGATTGCGGAAAATTAGGGGAATACGGGAGCGGCCCATCCTGCCGGACGAGCCGCCCCTCTCGAATTGGACCCGTTTCTCGCCTACTTCTTGCTGAGCGCCTGCTTCGCAACGTCCACGCGCTGGGAGCTGATCAGATTTTCGACCCCCTCCTGATCGAGCTTGGTCTCGAACACACGCTGTTGCGCGCCGGTCAGCACGAAGGCCTTCACGCCCTTCTCGAAATAGCTCACCGACTGGATCTCGCCGAACTCGTCATGGACGATCGAGGCATCTACCTTTGCCATGAATTCCTCCCGAAAATGGATGTGGGGATCAGAATGACTCGACCTGCGCCAGCAGGTTGACGTTGCAGGTATTGTACGGCGCGTTGTTCCGGATCGTCACCACCTGCGCGAAGGTGCCGTCGACATGCTTGACGTAGCGGCCCTGGTAGAGTGTGGCGTCGCCCTTCGGGTACAGCACCCCGTTTCCCGACCCCGGAAAGACCACGAGACTGTAAACGACCGATTCCCGGTTTGTGAAACCGTGAATGAACCAGTCCATACTGCTATTGGCGGCAATAGTTGCCCAACCAATCGAACGTACTGCCATTCTTGCACCCTCCAATATTAAATGGATGCACGATTATAGTTTGCACGCATGGCGAGGATAATCAATTTATCGCGGTAAGCGCGTTACCGGATATTGAAAGTAGCGCAGTAATATCAGGCTGACATAACTCATGAAATTAACGCGACATCCATTCCATCAGGCGCCGATACTTTCGCAGGACGGCCTTCTACCCCTCCAGCCTGTTGGGTGGGTGAAGGCCTGTCTCGTATGTCATGAGCGATCCGGCCCCTACTCCGCCGGAACCAAGCGCCCTTCGAAGTCCGCCACGCCTTCCCCGGCATCCGCAGTTCCCAGCCCCGCCTGGCTGTCCGCCGCGACCGAGTGCGGGAGCGGGGTGCCTCGCGCCTTTTCGCGCCAGAGGGTCAAGACGCCGGAGCCGACGATGAGAATGATGCCCAGAAGCATCGGCAGTTCGAGATGGATGTGGAACACGAAGGTGTCGATCAAGATCGCCCAGAGCATCTGGCTGTATTGCGTCGGGCCGATCATTGCCGCCGGGGCGCGGAAGGCCGCCATCATCAAGAGGATGTTGCCGACCGCGCAGAGAATGCCGTAGCCGGCAAGCCAGCCCATCTGCGTCCACGTCGGGAGCGCGAGGGACGGGATCATCGCGAGACCGCAGATGAAGAACGTGCCGAGCACGCCGGCGCCATAGAGCGAGATGTTCTTCTCGCTCGGGCCGGCCGCGCGATAGACGACGATCGAGATGGCGCCGCCGAGGCCGCCGATTACCGCGCCGAGATGACCGATCGAGAGCTCGCGAAAACCGGGGCGCAGCACGATCAGCACGCCGATGAAGCCGATGGCGACGGCGCTCCAGCGCTTCAGGCCGACCTTCTCCTTGAGGAAGAGCACCGACATGATGGTGACGAAGGCCGGCAGCAGGAAGATCAGCGCAAAGGCTTCCGCCATGGAGAGATGGCTGAAGGCGGTGACGCTGCCGATGCAGGCGAAGCCGTTGGCGACGAAGCGCACCAGCCAGAGCGGCCGGTTCGTCGTGCGCACGATGTCGCCCCAGCGGTCGGTGGACTTCTTCAGGAAGGGGATCGCGGCGAGGCCGAACAGCGAGCCGATGAAGGCGATCTCGTAGGGCGGCAGCGACCCGGCGAGAACTTTGACGCTGGCGTCGGAGAAGGCAAAGGCGGCGAAAGCGGCAAAGCCGAGGAGGAGGCCCTTGAGGACCGGATCAGACTGCACGGGAGAGGCCTTTTGCAGATAATTTCTATGGGCAGGTCAAGGTGGCAGCGGTCGACTTTGCCGGTTGCCCTCCCCGCGCCCCTCCCAGGTGATCGCAAGCAGAGCTCCTCCGATCGCGGAGGTCCGGGCCGTCTGGCCAGCCAGAATGCGATGTAGCAGAACCGTGCGAAGCCACCATGACGAAGTGATCGCGATGGCTGCGCCTTGCTGCCGCATGGCGGCTTCCGTGCCCCTATAGCGAGATTCATTTGGATGGCAGCTGGCTTCTAACCTGTGTCCGGGGAAGCCTCTTGCAGAACCCCGCCCTCAACATCCCGAGGAGGCGCGCAGGGCCGTCTGGACGCATAGTGGTATGCAAACCCTAGAGAAACTTGCCCTTAGGCCGTGCGTCCTTCGAGACGGCTTTCTGCGAAAGCCTCCTCAGGATGTTGAAAATGGGTTTCTGCAGAAGTGCCTTTCAGCATTGTGCAAAGGTCTCCCTCAGGAAGAGCTACGCGCGACAACATCCTCAACATGCTGAGGAGGCCCGGAGGGCCGTCTCGAAGCACACAGAGTGGTAGTGTCGTCGGCATCTGCCCCAAGGGGGGGCGTCCTTCGAGACGGCTTGCTGCGCAAGCCTCCTCAGGATGTTGGACGTTGAGTGCTGCAGAACTGCCTTTCAGCGTTGTGCAAAGGTCTCCCCAGGGAGAGGTCGAGAAAGTGCCATGCTTGTCCGGCGCCTACCGCAGCTCTGCCTCCGGATAGGATCGGCTCGCCTGGCAGCGCTTTTCGCCGAGGCAGAGAAAGAGGATGGTGCCGTCGGGCCAGCAGAAGTCGGCATCGAATTTCTCCCTCGGCACGGTGGCGACGAGCAGCCGGAAGGCGATCCTGCCGGGCGCCCCTTCGTCCCGCGACAGGGCGGCATAGACGCCGAGGCGATCGCCACCGGCGCGCTGGATCGAGCCTGAAAAGATCGCGCCGGGGCTGATCAAGCCGCCGACAATGTCGATGCCAGCCTTGCAGACCCGAAAGCCGGGCGGCGCTTCGAAGGCGGCGTAATAGCTTCCGCCGCTCTGGCGCAGCATGCGGGCGGTGCCGCGATAGAGGCCGGAAACCGTTGGAACCTTGATGAAGCGGGTCGCCGCACGGGCTGGATCGGGCTCGTCGCTGCAATCAAAGCCCAGCGCCCGGCAACCGGAAACCGCCCTTTCTGGGTCGAGTTCGCGCCACGTTTCGACACGCTCCGTGTCGTGCCCGAGGCGAAACTCCTCCAGATAGACGCGCGACACCTCCTCGGCCGAAGCGCCGCGCGCCAAAAGCAACAGGAGGAGGCCAATGCAGCAACGCATGTTCGCCCTCGCGCCCATTTTAGCGCGATTTGGGATGGCATGCTTTCATTCTTCACCTCTCCCTGAGGGAGAGGTCGGCGCACGAAGTGCGGCGGGTGAGGGTTTACGGCCTCACCGGATGGTTTCCTAAACCCTCACCCGGAGCTTCGCTCCGACCTCTCCCTCAGGGAGAGGTGAAGAGAAGAGCGCCCATCCTCCGCCGTCATTCCCGCAAGGCGGACGACGAGGATTGTGCCGACAAGAAAAAGCCCGCCGGAGTGACCGGCGGGCCTTGTCGACTAAAGTTTTGCCCAAGACCGATCAGAGCTTGGCGACGTGGCCCAGCTTCGGGAAGAACTGGTAGAGCCAGGTTTCCGTCAGGGCCGCGCCGTCCTTGTCGCGGACGAACATCCGCATGTCGATCGGCTCGTCACCCTGCGACACCAGGTCGAAGAAGACGCGATAGACGCCCTTTTCGCCGGCTACCACCGGATAGGCATCGGCCAGCGTGACCGTACCGCGCGAGACGGTGATTTCGGGCTTGCCGTCGCCGCGCTTCAGTTCGGCCACCTTCGGGCCGGTGAAATCGACGGTGAAGCGCACCGCGCCGTCCGGGCGAGGTTGGCCGGGAATGCCGCCAACGCCATGGAAGGTCGACTGGACACGGCCGAGATCGGTCGGGGTGGGCTCGTCGCGGTCCCAATGCAGCTTGTAGCCGAATTCGAGCGGGCGGCCTGCGAGCACCGGCTCGTTGGGAACCCAGTACAGCACGATGTTGTCGTCGATCTCGCGATCGGTCGGGATTTCGACCAGCTGGACCGCGCCCTTGCCCCAGGCTCCCTTGGGCTCGACCCAGACGCTGGGGCGGCGGTCGTAAAACACGCCGTCGTCCTGGAAATGATCAAAGTTGCGGTCGCGCTGCAGCAAACCGAAGCCGCGCGGATCGGCGTCCTGAAAACTGTTGGTCATGACGCTGGTCGGATTGTTGAGCGGACGCCAGATGCGTTCGCCCGAACCGGTCCACATGCCGAGGCCGTCGCTGTCATGCACTTCCGGCCGCCAGTCGATGGCCTGGCTGCGCATGGTCTCGGAATACCAGTACATCGAGGTCAGCGGCGCGACGCCGAGGCGGGCGATCTGCCGGCGCGGGAAGAGCTTGCAGTCGATGTCCATCACCACGGCCTTGGTGACGGGGTCCTTGATGCAATCCATCCGGTAGGCGCCGGCGAGGCTTGGGCCATCGAGCAGGCAATAGACGATGACGCGGCCGTCCTGGCCGAGCACGCGCTCCAGCCAGAAGCCGGTGAAGCGCGGGAATTCTTCCGGCTCCGGCATGGCGGTGTTGATGGCGATGCCGCGCGCCGAGAGGCCGTACTGGTCCTGCGAGCCGGACGAGCGGAAATAGGACGCGCCGAGGAAGGCGAGCCAGTCGCTGGTCTGCGACGGCATTTCGATGCGGAATCCGGCGAAGCCGATATCGTCGGGAAGCTCGAGCGCCGGATGGCCCTTCGGCATGTCGAAGGCGTCGCGGCGATAGAGGATCTCGCGCGACTGGCCGTCATCGACGACGTGGACCGAAGCCGGCTCCTGGAAATACTTGCCGAGATGGAAGAGCTGGATCGGGTCGCCGCCCTTGCCGTCGGCCCACAGCGCGTGATCCTTGCGGAAGACGATGCTCTGGAAATTGTCATAGTCGATCTTGTCGAGGATGGCGCCATGCGGCGACCGATCCGAGACGAAGGGACGGCTCGCCTTGTCGGCGGCGAGCGCCTTGATGCGATCGAAGGAGAAGGGCTCTGGCGGCGCCAGCACGAGCCCGGCTGTCTCGGCCGAAGCCGCCGCCGAGGCGAGGCCGGCACCCGATAGGGAAACTGCAGCATAGGCCGACAGGAATGTCAGCATCGCGTCGCGTCGTGTCGGTTGAACCATGTCCGCTCTCATTAGAAAAAAGAATACGGCGCGCTCCTGCAAGAGCACCGCAGACGTCAGTCGGATAGCACGCTTCCGTAGCGTTGCGCAGCGATCCGACGCCAGATCACAATTGTTTCAGCAGATTCAGGCGGAATCAGGTGGGCCGACTCAGAGAGTCGATTTGAACCAGGCCGACGTCCTGGCGACGACGCTGTCGGCCATGGTCTGGTCATCGCCGAGCGTGCCGAAGATGTGGTCGCCTTCCGGCACGATCCAGACCTCCTTGGGCGAGCCCTTGGCAAGCTTGGCAAAGCCTTCGGGATAGGCGGCGGAAAAGTCCTTCGAGCCGGCGATCGCGAGATACGCACCTGGATAGGCGGCGATAGCGGTGTCGATCTTGTGCGCGTCGAGGCTGTCGAAGAAGCCCTTCTTCAGCACGATGGTGCGCCAGCCGAGATCGAGCCCGACAACGCCTTCCGTCTCGGCCGTGGCGACGGCCTTTGCGCCGATCGAGCCTTTCAGGTCCTTGGCGAAATCGCCGACCGAGGACCAGGTGACGAGCGACTTGAACGGCGCGCCTTCGCCCGCCGCCGCCAGCGTGGCGACCCCGCCGCCGAGCGAGAAGCCCAGAATGCCGAGGCGCTTCGGATCGACGCCCTTCTGCTTGGCGAGGAACGCCGCCGCTACCTTGGCATCTTCGAGCTGGCCGTCGATTGTCGTTGCGCCCGTGTCGCCGTCGCTCTTGCCGAAACCGCGAAAATCGATCCTGAGCGACGCGATTCCTTCCTTGGCCAGCGCCGCCGCTTCCCGCGCATAAAGGCCGCCCACTTCGTCACGCGACGAGCCGAAGCCGTGCAGCATGAGCACGGCCGGTGCGCTGGTGGCGCCATCCGGCAGGTTGAGCGTGCCGGCGACGCCGCCATCGAGCGTCACGACGCTCTCCCCGGCGAACGCGGGCAAGGGTAACGAAAGGGCGGCGACGAGGGCGAGCGAGGCGGACAGGCGCATGATGTCGTCACTCCTTGCGAGACATGGGCTGATCACCAGCAAAGCCCGCGCGACGGACGGCGTCAATGGCATGCAAACGTGACGCGATTTGATCGAAGTCATGGCTTTCACCGGGCAAGCGCGGTTTGCTCGACCGGACAAAAGCCGTCAGGATGACATATCGACAAGCCCCTCACAGGAGGTCGTGATGAAGACGATGAAGGCCGCCGTAGTCCGGCAGTTCGGCCAGCCGCTTGTTATCGAGGATGTTCCGGTTCCCGAGATGCGGCATGACCGCATCCTCGTCAAAGTCGAGGCGTGCGGGGTCTGCCACACCGATCTCCACGCCGCCAATGGCGACTGGCCGGTGAAGCCGAAGCCGCCCTTCATCCCCGGCCATGAGGGCTCCGGTTTCGTCACCGCCGTCGGCCGCGACGTCAAGGGCGTCAAGGAAGGCGACCGCGTCGGCGTGCCGTGGCTCTACACCGCGTGCGGTCATTGCGAGCATTGCTTCTTCGGCTGGGAGACGCTTTGCAACGAGCAGCAGAACACCGGCTATTCCGTCAATGGCGGCTATGCCGACTATGTTCTGGCCGACCCCAATTATATCGGCCACATCCCGAAGAAGCTCGATTTCGGCGCGGCGGCGCCGGTCATGTGCGCCGGCGTCACCGTCTACAAGGGCCTGAAGGAGACCGAGGCGAAGCCCGGCCAGTGGGTGGTGATCTCGGGTATCGGCGGCCTCGGCCACATGGCCGTGCAATATGCCAAGGCGATGGGCCTGCATGTCGCCGCCGTCGACATCAGCGAGGATAAGCTGAAGCTGGCCCGCGAGCTCGGCGCCGAGGTCACCGTCAATGCCTCGGAAGGCGATCCTACCGCCGCGATCCGCAAGGCGACCGATGGCGGCGCGCATGGCGTGCTCGTCACCGCCGTCTCGCGCCCCGCTTTCGCGCAGGCGCTCGGCATGGTGCGCCGACGTGGCACGCTGGCGCTGGTCGGCCTGCCGCCGGGCGAGTTCCCGATGCCGATCTTCGACGTCGTGTTGAACCGCATCACCGTGCGCGGCTCGATCGTCGGCACGCGGCAGGACCTGGCGGAATCACTCGAATTCGCCGCCGAGGGTCTCGTCACCCCGCATTACAGCTGGGACAAGCTCGACAACATCAACGCCATCTTCGACGAGATGAAAGCCGGCAAGATCGACGGCCGCGTCGTCATGCAGATCGCCAGTTGATCTCGGGGAGCGTCGCGCCGGGTGCGAGGCGCTCCCAATCCGCCATCTGGTTGCGGAACCAGGTGCCCTGCCGCTTGGCATAGCGGCGCGTCTCCATCTTGGCCCGCTCGATCGCCTCGTCGAGCGCGAGTTCGCCGGCGAGGTGCGCGCCGAACTCGCGAATGCCGATCGCCTTCATCGCCGGCAAGGCCGGATTGAGCCCGAGCGCGATCAGCGCCTCGGCTTCGGCCATGCCGCCGCGCTCGACCATGACGTCGAAACGACGGCCGATCCGCTCATAGAGCACCGCCCGCTCCGGTTCGAGCACGATGCGGCGGACTGCATCTGCCTCGACCAGCGGCGGTGCGCCCGTCTCCTGCTGCCAATCCCCGATGGTGCGGCCGGTCGCCTCGACCACCTCCAGCGCGCGAACCACGCGGGTCCGGTCAAGCGGCGCAAGCCGGGCAGCGCTTTCGGGATCGAGCTGTTTTAACGCGGCATGGAGCGAGGGCACGCCCTCGGCATCGGCGCGCGCTTCGACGGCGGCGCGCAGCTCGGCCGGGATCGGCGGAATGCTGGAAAGCCCTTCCGTCAGCGCCTTGAAATAGAGGCCGGTGCCGCCGACGACGATCGGCAGTTGCTCGTCCCGCCATGCGGCTTCGAGCGCCGCCTTGGCGTCCTCGCGCCAGCGCGCCACCGAATAGCGCTCTTCCGCACCAACATGGCCGTAAAGCCGGTGCGGCGCCTGCGCCTCCTCCTCCGCGTCGGGACGAGCCGAGAGGATGCGCAGCTCGCGATAGACCTGCATCGAATCGGCATTGATAATGACGCCGTTATGTTGCCGCGCCAGTTCGATCGCCAGGGCCGACTTGCCGCTCGCGGTCGGCCCGGCTATCAGGACAGCAGGTTTCCTCGTCGCAAAATTCAGGTTCCCCATGCCGTCCGATACCGCTCCGTTCGAATATGTCGCCACGTTCATAGCACGGCCCGAACATGCGGCATCGCTTTCCGAGGTTGTGGATGAAGCCGTCAACCTGCCGGGCGCCGGCCGTCCGGATTGGCTCGCCGATGGCGAAGCCTGCGACATCCCCCTCCCCGACGGCGAAAACGGCCTTGGCACGATCCGCGACAGCCTGCTCGAAATGATCGACGGCCGCCCGGTCGATGTGGTGGCGCAGCCGATCGTTGGCCGCCGCAAGAAGCTGCTGATCGCCGACATGGATTCGACCATGATCGGCCAGGAATGCATCGACGAACTGGCCGATATGGCTGGCCTCAAGCCCTATGTCGCGGCGATCACCGAACGCGCCATGCGCGGCGAGATCGCTTTCGAGCCGGCATTGCGCGAGCGCGTCGGCCTGCTGAAGGGCCTTCCCCTTTCCGTCGTCGACACCGTCCTGGCCGAGCGCATCAAGCTGATGCCGGGCGGACCGGAACTGGTGCGGACCATGAAGGCGGCCGGCGCTTATGCCGCCCTCGTTTCGGGCGGCTTCACGCTGTTCACCGGCCCTGTCGCGGCGATGATCGGCTTCGACGAGAATCGCGCCAACATCTTGAACCACGAAGACGGCGCGTTGACCGGCACGGTCGAGGAACCGATCCTTGGCCAGGAAGCCAAGTTGTCGGCGCTGATGGACCTGGCGCGCCGCTTCTCGCTTTCGAAGCATGAGACGCTGGCCGTCGGCGACGGCGCCAACGATCTCTCCATGATCCGCGCGGCCGGTCTCGGCGTCGCCTACCATGCCAAGCCCAAGGTCGCCGCCGAGGCGGCCGCCCGCATCGACCACAACGATTTGACCGCCCTGCTCTACGCACAGGGCTACCGGAAGAGCGAATTCGTCCGATGAAGCCAATCCAGACGGCCCGGCTCCGCCTTCGACGCTGGAACGACGCGGATCGCGCGCCGTTCGCCGCGATGAGCGCCGATCCGGCCGTCATGGAGTTTTTTCCCGCGCTTCTCACCCCGGATCAGGCGAACGCCTTCATCGATCGCATCGAGGCGCATTGGGACGCACGCGGCTATGGCAATTACGCGCTGGAAGAGCGCGCCACCGGCGCGTTTGTCGGCCTGACCGGCTTGTTCGATGTATTCCCGGAGGCGCATTTCGCACCATCGGTGGAGATAGGCTGGCGTCTCGCCCGACCGTTCTGGAGCCTCGGCTATGCGCGCGAGGCGGCGGAAGCCGTGATCGCCAGCGCCTTCGCCGAGCATGATTTTCCGGAAATTGTCGCCTTCACGGCCAAGCTCAACCTCCGCTCGGCCGCCTTGATGCAGCGTCTCGGCATGGCGCGCGACGCGGCCGATGACTTCGACCATCCGAACGTCGCGGAGGGGAACCCGCTGCGCCCGCACGTGCTTTATCGGATTTCGCGCGAGAATTTTGAGCGGCGATAGGCTTTCAAGAAAGCCCCTCACCCCAACCCTCTCCCGCAAGCGGTAGAGGGAGCTCGCCGCACCCCGTCCCCATCAGCCACACGCGATGGACGAACCGGACGCGCCCTAAAAGCCCTCGCCCGCTTGCGGGAGAGGGTTGGGTGAGGGTCTGGCTTGCTTGCGCTGGTCGCGGTCGAAATCGGCGAGGGCCCGAAAGCCCCCTACTCGTCCAGCTTCAACGGCACGAAGCGCAGTTCGCCGGCTGTGTTGGCGATCAGGAACAGCGCCGACCGGCGACCATCCTTCTTCAGCGCGTCAATGCGCGTGGCGATATCGGCAGGCAGCGAAACGGGTTCCTGCGACACCTCGACGATGACTTCGCCAATCGCGATGCCCTTCTCGCCGGCCGAACTTCCCGCACTGACAGCCGTCACAACGACGCCCTTCACTTCCGGCGCGATGGAAAACTGCTTGCGCAGTTCCGGCGTCAGCTCGGAGAAGGTAAGGCCGAGCAACTCGGTCACCGCCGGCTTGGGCGGCTCGACCGGAGCAGAACTCTGCTTTTCTTCCGATTTCTCGGCCGCTTCGGTCAGGCGACCGACCTTGACCTTGAGCGTCGTTTCCTTGCCCTTCCGGATCACGACGACATCGACAACCTTGTCGATATCGGAATCCGCGACCTGGCGCGGCAAGTCGCGCATCTCGCGGATCGGCTTGCCATCGAAGGAGATGACGACGTCGCCCGGCTCGATACCCGCTTCGGCAGCCGGCCCCTTTTCGGTCACGCCGGCCACCAGCGCGCCGCGGGCAGCGCCCATGCCGAGGCTCTCGGCGATCTCGTCCGTCACCTGCTGGATGCGGACGCCGAGCCAGCCGCGACGGGTCTCGCCATATTGGCGGATCTGGTCGACGACATGCACCGCCGCATCCGAGGGAATGGCAAAGCCGATGCCGATCGAGCCGCCAGACGGCGAAATGATCGCCGTGTTGATGCCGATGATCTCGCCCAACTGGTTGAACAGCGGGCCGCCGGAATTGCCGCGATTGATGGCGGCGTCCGTCTGGATGAAATTATCGTACGGACCGGAATTGATGTCGCGGTTGCGCGCCGAGACGATACCGGTAGTGACCGTGCCGCCCAGGCCGAACGGATTGCCGATCGCCATCACGAAATCGCCGACGCGCATCTTCTCCGAATCGCCGAACTTCAGCGCCTTGAGCGGCTTGGCCGCTGTCGGCTTTACCTGCAGGACGGCGATATCCGTCTTCTCGTCGCGGCCGACCAGCGTCGCGGTCAGCTTCGAGCCATCGCTGAAGTTGGCGATGATCTCGTCGGCGCCCTCGATGACGTGGTTGTTGGTGATGATGATGCCCGAGGCATCAATGACGAATCCCGAGCCGAGCGACTGCACCTTGCGCGGGGGCGCATTGGTGTCGCCGTCCTTCTGCTTGTTGAAGAACTCGTCGAAAAATTCCTGGAAGGGGGAGCCTTCGGGGGCCTGCGGCGCGGGAATTCCGCGCGCGCCCTCGACCGTCTGCGACGTCGAGATATTGACGACGGAATCGACCAGCCCTTCGGCGAGATCCGCGATGGAATCGGGCCCCTGCGCAGACCAGGCCGGCGCAATCATGGCCGGCGCTGTGGCTGTCAGGAACGCGCCCAGCGTGGCCGCGAGGCACAAGCGATAGGATTTCAATCTGGCCGCGGCCATCTGCATCTCTCCTCTGGCGTCATCGTCGAGCATGCCACGACGCTCGATCACGACCATTTCGGCGACTTTGATACATTTAGCGCACGGCGCATCCGCGCCGAGAGTCAATTGCGCGCGAGCCAGACAATGGCCACGCCGAGGGCCAGCATAACCAGGCCGCATCCCCGCAACAGAGAGTCTGATGCGGCAATTCCTTGCCGCATCAGGATTTTTGCAACCGCCGGCGCCATCGCGTAGAGCGCGCCCTCGATGACGAGGACCAACCCTAGCGCGGTGACGAAATCGGTCACGGCGCGGCAGGCGCCGCTTCAGCCGGAGCCGGAACTACCGGAGTCGCTTCAGCCGGAGCAGCGGGCGCTGCCGATGCCGGGGCTGCGACAGGTTCTGCAACAGGCGCCGGCTTGCCGGGCGTATTGCGCTCCGGAACCGGCAGAGCGTTGCCGCTCGGATCGGTCAGGTAGCGGAAGAAGGGCGACGTCGGCGAGATCACCATACGGGTGGAGTTCGCCTTCATGCCCTGCTGATACGCCTGCATCGAGCGATAGAACGAGAAGAAGTCCGGATCCTGCTCGAAGGCGGCCGCGAAGATGCGGTTCGTCTCGGCGTCGCCATCACCCTTGATCTCGTCAGCCCGCTGGTTGGCCTCGGCCACGATGACCGTCGCCTGCCTGTCGGCCTGCGCGCGGATGGTCTTGGCCGCCTGCTCGCCCTGGGCGCGGATATCGGTGGCTTCGCGCTGGCGTTCCGTCTGCATGCGCTGGTAGACAGCCTGGCTGTTCTCCGGCGGCAGATCGGCGCGACGGATACGAACGTCGACGACGTCGACGCCGAGGCCACGGCCCTCACGGTTCACCTGGTCGGTGATCTGGGCCATGAGTGGCGCACGGCCCTCCCGCACGATGCTGGCAAAATCCATCTGTCCGGCTGCGCCACGAATGGCGGAGTTCAGGATCACGGACAGACGCGATTCCGCGACCTGGACCGAGCCGGCTGCCTGGAAGAACAGCAGCGGATCGACGATCTTGTAACGGCCGAACGCGTCCATCACGAGACGCTTCTGGTCGCGGGCGATCACTTCGATCGGCGGCGATTCGATATCGAGCAGACGCTTGTCCAGCATCACGACATTGTCGATCAGCGGGATCTTGGCGTAGATGCCCGGCTCGGTTGCGACGCGAACCGGATTACCGAAGCGCAGGACGAGCGCCTGGTTGGTCTGGTTGACGATGAACAGGCCCGAATAGGCGACGATGGCGAGAATGATGACGATGACGAGGCCGAGCCCGCCGAAAATCTTGCTGATCACTGCGTGCCTCCCTGCCTGGCGGCCGCCGGCGCGCCCTGCAATGCTGGCAACGGCATGTAAGGCACCACTCCGCCTCCCTTTTCGTCGACGATGATCTTGTCCATGTCGGCGAAGACACCGGAAAGCGTATCGAGATAAAGGCGCTCACGCGTCACGGCGGGCGCCGCCTTGTAGGACTCGTAGACCTTCACGAAACGATCGGCCTGACCCTTGGCTTCGGCGACGATCTGGTCGCGATAGGCGCTGGCGGCTTCCTCGATCTGCGAGGCCTGACCGCGCGCGCCGGGAATGATCCGGTTGGCATAGGTCTTGGCTTCGTTCTGCACGCGGTCCTGGTCCTGTTCGGCCGCCTGGACGTCGCGGAACGAGTCGATGACTTCCTGCGGCGGTCCGACGTTCAGAAGCTGCACCTGCGTGACGAGAATACCGGCGCCATACTGGTTGAGCTTGTCCTGCATCAGTTGCTGCGCCGAGGTCTGGATACCGAGACGCTGTTCGGTCAGGACGCGCTGGATGTCCGATCGACCGATGATCTCGCGCATGGCACTTTCGGCCGTCGCCTTGACCGTACCTTCGGGATTCTGGACGTTGAACAGATACTTGCTGGCATCGTTGATCACCCAGAAGACGGAGAAATCAACGTCGACGATGTTCTCGTCGCCCGTCAGCATCAGGCTTTCCTGCGGAACGTCGCGCCCACTCGCGGCGGTGTTCCCGTCATCCTGGATCGTGCCGACCGTGGTGCGGTTCACGCGCGTAACCTGCGGCGTGTAGACGGCTTCGATCGGATAAGGCAGGCGGAAATTCAGGCCCGGAGGCGCGCTGCGCTGATACTGGCCGAATCGCAAGACGACGCCCTGCTCGTCCGGCTCGACGCGGAAGGTGAAGAAATTGTAGCCCAGGAAGGCCACGACCACCGCCAGAACGGCGATGAACAGGACAGGGTTGAAACCGCCGCCCGAGCCGCCACGACCCGGCAGAACCTGTCTCAGCTTATCCTGGCTACGGCGAAGGAGTTCCTCGAGATCTGGCGGGTTGGGACCATTGCTGCGCGGACCTTGTCCCCAGGGGCCGCCATTGCCGCCACCCTTCCATCCGCCGCCGCCCGTCTGGTTGCTCCAGGGCATCTTCGCTCCTTTATTGTCGATCTATAGGGAAGGCGTACCTGCCCCCGCCCATCGAAGCAAGAGAAGCCCCAGATATGCGGCCTCTGCAGGGCCTCAGCGAGGCTGGAGGTGGTGTTTCGACGCCGCGCTTTCAACTTCCGCGCAGCGTTTATCTAAGACGACGTCGGAGTTATCGAGGACGTCGTTGATAGATGGTAAATCGCGTCGCCGCGGTGTCGGAAATCCCGGCCGGGACATCCTCCGCCGAGACGAGCTCGAAGACAGCCGGATCGATCGCCGGAAAGTGCGTATCGCCCGCTGGCGAGGCATCGACATGGGTGATGTAGAGCCGCTCGGCGCGATCGAGAAAGGCGCGGTAGATCTCCCCACCGCCGATCACCATCGCCTCCTCCGCGCCGGTATCCGAAGCCGCGTCGATGGCCCCCTCCAGCGTCGGCACGACCACCACGCCTGGAGCGTCGTAAGCAGCGTCGCGGGTTAACACAAGGTTAACACGATTGGGCAAGGGCCGGCCGATCGACGCGTAGGTCTTCCGGCCCATGATCACCGGCTTGCCGGTGGTCAGGGCCTTGAAGCGCTTGAGGTCGGTCGACAGTTTCCACGGCATGTCGCCGTCATTGCCGATGACGCCATTGGCAGCGACCGCCGCGATGATCGAGACCCTCACTGTCACGGCCCCTTCGGCAGAACCGCCTCTTTGCCCTTGGGCGAGGCAGAGATACGATCCACCAGCGCCAACAGCAACGCCGAGACAACGAAGGTCATGTGCAGGATCGTCGACCACATGATCTTGTCGTTCGTATACTGGTTGGCGTTCAGGAACACCTGCAGCAGGTGGATCGACGAGATCGCGACGATGGACGACGCCACCTTGATCTTCAGGCTGCCGGAATCGAGCTTGCCGAGCCAGGAGAGATCATGGCCCGCATTGTCGAAGCGGCTGACATAGTTCTCGTAGGACGAGATCATCACCATGACCATCAGGCTCGCCACAAGCGCGGCGTCGATGAGCCCAAGCATGGCAAGGATCATGTCGGATTCGTCGTAGATGAAGACGTTGGTTGCCACCTTCCAGAACTTGGCGACAAAGGACGCCGCATAGAGGAGAAGCGCGGCGCCAAGGCCGCCATAGAAGATCACCAACAGCCAACGCGTTGACATGATGAGATTTTCGATGAAATTTTCGAAAGATTTCAAAGGAAGAGGCTCCGTGGATCTGAGGCCAGCATATACGGATCAGGATGCCGTTTCGCCAACCCTCCCCCGCACCATAAATGTCGCACCGAGCCGATCGAGCGCTTCTCCCTCGACCCGGCAGCGCTGCCATTCCTTCAAAATGCGAGCGCCCTGCGCCTCGTAGAAGGCTATCGAGGGCGCGTTCCAGTCGAGAACCGACCACTCGTAACGGCCCAACCCCTCGGTTATGCAGCGTTGCGCCAGATTGGCGAGCAGCGCCTTGCCAATACCAAAACCGCGAAATTCCGGATGGACGAACAGGTCTTCAAGGTAAATGCCGTGCCGTCCCTGGAAGGTCGAGAAGGTGTAGTACCAGAGTGCGAACCCGGCCGGCTTGCCCTGCCACTCGGCTATCTCGCAGAACACTTTTGGCGCCGCGCAGAACAGCGCCGCATCGATCGCTGAGGCGTCAGCCACCAGTTCATGCGCGAGCTTTTCGTAGTCGGCCAAGGCGCCGACGAAGTCGAGAACCAGCGGGGCATCGCCGGGCTGCGCGGATCGAAGGACGAGGGACATGGCGGTGTTCCGGGCTTTCAGGGTGATTCCGCACGAGGCGTCAGGATCAGGATATCGAGATCCTGCTGCGGATCGAAATCGCTCTTCACCACCTCGAATTGGGTCGGGCTGATCTTCTTGACGCCATCGCCACAGAACGAGACGAGGTTCTTCGGCGAGCCCTTGTCGACGACCAGCCGGAACTTGGCGATCGGGCCGGCCCAGTTGCTGCCGGTACGAAGGATATAGGCGATGCGATTTTCCGACAGCGTGTTGTCGCCGTCCGGTGTGTTGCCGGCGCGCGCCGTCTTCAAAAACCCATCGTCCATGCAATATTTCTGGCGGTAGACCTCGAACCACGGCTCGGACTGCGCCTCGGGGGCGACGAACGAGACGCCGACGCTCTGCCCGACACTGGGCTTATAGCTGTGCTCAACGACGATCCGCTTGCCGGCCGGAAACGTCTGCTCGCGATAAAACACCGTCGAAAGCCGCCAAGTCGGTGCAAGGTGTTTCACCATCCCCTTGCCGTCATTGTCATATTCGTCGATCGCCGCGATGCCGAGCCGAACCAGTTGGTCCTTGTCGGCCTGCGGCAGTACGTCGAGCGCCTTCCGTGTCTCGTCGAGATGGGGCGCCAGCGGCACGCCGAGCGCGCCGAGTAGCGCCGTCTGGTCGATGCCCAGCGCCAAGGCGCGCTGCTGCGCTTTGTTCTCGACCGGTTTGCCCTCGACCGTCGTCTTGAAGCCTAGAAAATTCACCGGATCGTCGACCGGGACCGAGACCATGAAGTCGATGCTGCCTTCGATGTCCGGCATCGGAAAGGCGACCAACGTCGTAATGTCGTGGTTCGCGTGGTTCTCGAAGGTGTAGCGGACACGAACCTCATCCATCGAGATGAACAGGTCTTCCGACTGCATCTCGATGTCTTCGTTCGTTACATAGACGAGGCCGCCAGTTGAAAGTGCAGCCGTGGAGTCATTGGCATGGGCCGGCGCGGCGAGCAGCAGGACGAGGCAGGCAACCGAGACACGCATGGGGTTCGCTCCAGCCCGGGGACATGCCCTTGGTGTAGCAGTCCCCCACCCCGGCGGTCGAGCCACGTCAAGAAAGGGCGAGACGTCTATCACACGGCGATGGGCGCCTTTATGGCGGGCTCGGGATCGTAGCCGACAAGCTCGAAATCCTCGAAGCGGAAATCCTCGATCCGACGGATGTCCGGATTGAGCTTCATCGTCGGCAGCGGCCGGGGCGTGCGCGAGAGCTGCAGCTTGGCCTGCTCAAGATGGTTCGAATAGAGATGCGCATCGCCGAAGGTGTGGACGAAATCGCCTGGCTTCAGCCCCGTCACCTGCGCGACCATCATCGTCAGCAACGCGTAGGAAGCGATGTTGAACGGCACTCCAAGGAAGATATCGGCCGAACGCTGGTAAAGCTGGCAGGAAAGCCGGCCCTCGGCGACATAGAACTGGAACAGGCTGTGACAGGGTGGCAGCGCCATGTTGTCCACCTGCGCCGGGTTCCAGGCCGAGACGATCAGCCGGCGCGAATCCGGCTTGTTGCGGATCATCTCGATGACATTGGCGAGTTGGTCGATCGTGCTGCCGTCGGGCGCCGGCCAGGAACGCCACTGTGCGCCATAGACCGGGCCGAGATCGCCGTTCTCGTCCGCCCATTCATCCCAGATCGAGACGCCGTTCTCTTTCAGGTAGCGGATATTGGTGTCGCCGGCGATGAACCACAGCAGTTCATGCAGGATCGAGCGCATATGCGCCTTCTTCGTCGTGACGAGCGGAAAGCCATCCTCGAGGTTGAAGCGCATCTGGTAGCCGAACACGGAGATCGTGCCGGTGCCGGTGCGGTCTTCCTTGCGGACGCCCGTTTCCAGTACGTGCTGCATGAGATCGAGATATTGGCGCATGGATCCGTCCGGCAGAGATTCGAGGTTGTCACGACCATACAACGAGCGGAAGCGCGGATCGAGAATTTGCACAGCGCCCCGGACTGCGCTCAACTGGTGGTGGGCAGCGCGAGATCGGCCATATCAGGGTCTCGCGGAACCAATGGCTGACTGCCCGGCCCCTGGAGCGCGGCAATGTCGCAGACCATCGCCAATCCCGACGTCTATCTGCACGTCCGCGTCATCATCGGCATTATCCTGGGCCTCAGCGTCTCGCGACTCCTGAATGGACTGAGTCGCTTCGCCCAGCATCCGCTTCGCAATCAGGTATTCATCACGCACCTGCTGTGGGTCGGATTCGCTTTCCTGTGCGTGGTACATTTCTGGTGGTTCGAGTTCTATCTCGCCTCAGTCCATATCTGGACCTTTGAACTCTATATCTTCATCATTTTCTACGCGAGCCTGTACTTCGTACTCTGCGCTACCTTATTTCCCGACAGTATGGCGGAATATTCCGGCTATGAAGACTACTTCATGTCGCGGCGGAAATGGTTTTACGGACTGATCGCCGTCATCTTCCTGGTCGACCTGGTAGATACTGCAATCAAGGGCAGCGCGCACTTCCACTCGTTTGGATTCATCTATCCAGCCAGGAACATTATCTATGCAATCGTGGCGATGATCGCCATGTTCGTCGACGACAAGCGTTTCCACCTCACCATCGCGATCCTCGCCCTCGGCTTCCAGGTATTCTGGATCCTGCGCGCCTTCAGCACGCTGAACTAGAGCGTTCTCAAGCGATGTGCGTCGGCACCGAGTCGGAGTATTTCGCCGTCTCGGAGAAACGGCGAAATACTTCCGATTGAAGCGACCAGCCCTACTCCGCCGGCACTTCGGCGAAGCGACCCCGACGACCGAGAGTCACCTGCGCCAGGGTAAAGGCGATGACGCCGCAAGCCGCGATGCCAGCGACCATCGGCAGCGCCGTCCCGTCGAGGAACAGCCCGACAACGGCCATGACGACAGCGCCCGTCACCATCTGAATCGTACCCATCAGCGCCGAAGCTGTGCCGGCGATCTCGCCATGCTCGTCCAGCGCCAGAACGGCAGACGTCGGAATGACCAGGCCAAGGAAGCCATTGCCGATGAACAGCACGATGATCAGCACCGCGAGAGCGTCGATGCCGGAAAGAAACAGCAGGAACAGGATCACCACCGAAGCGGCGAAGCCGGTGACGGCCACCCGCATCACCTTCGCCAGGCCAAACATTGAGCCGAGCTTGCCGTTCAACTGCGAGAAACCGAAAAACGAGATCGCGTTGACCGAGAAGGCAAGGCTGTATTGCGTCGGTGTCAGACCATAGTGATCGATCAGCACGAAGGAAGAATTTGCCAGATAGGCAAAGAAGCTCGAAATGCCGAACGCGCCGATGAAGACCAGGCCCATGAAGTGGCGATCGCGCAGTAGCTGCCAATAGCCGGCAAGCGCGCTGCCAACACTGCTTTCGACCCGATCCTTGGCGGGCCGTGTCTCGTCGAGCGCCAGCGCCAGCAGCACCATGCCAAGGATCGCCGCCACCATGACAATCCAAAAGACGGCGCGCCACGAGGCGACGGCCGTCACGGCGCTACCGGCGAGCGGCGCCAGGATCGGCGAGATACTGAAGACCAGCATCAGCATCGACATCAGCCGCGCCGCTTCGTTGCCGGTATGCAGATCGCGCACGATGGCGCGCGGCACCACCATGCCGGCGCAGGCACCGAGGCCCTGCAGGAAACGGAAAAAGATCAGCATCTCGACATTCGGCGCCAGCGCGCAACCGATGCTGGCGAGCGCGAACACACCCAGGCCGAAATAGAGCGGACGCTTGCGGCCCCACATGTCGGCGAGCGGGCCATAGATCAACTGGCCGAGGCCGACCGAGATGAAAAAGGCCATCAGGCTCATCTGCACGGCGGTGGTCGACGCGCCGAGATCCTGACCGATCGCCGGCAGGGCCGGCAGATACATGTCGATCGCAAACGGACCGATGGCACTCAACAGGCCTAGAACGACCGCATAGCGCAGGAGGGAGGAAGACATGACGAACACCGTGAATGCGGACGACCCCGCCCCCGCCGAACGGCCAAGCCGTCGCGAAAACCGGATCCCCGTTGGAAATGGAACAGCCGATCCGGCAACATCGTGCCGCGATCTTTTTTGTAATGATTGACACAGTAACTAGCAGCAATGACGCCGGCGTCAACCCATGTCGTCGGCAATGACACCATAAGGCCGTCCTGTGTCGCGTTTGCAACGCAACACAGCCCGCCTGCGGCTCGATCGCACGAGTTTCTCGTGCGCATTCATCGATCGGCCCGTCAGGCCAGGCCGTTGCACCTTTTCAGGGCCGTTTCGATCGCCTATATCAAGCGTGCCGGCGCAAGTCGGCTATGACGATAAACTGTCATCGAAATAAACCCATCGGACCCGGGGGCGGTACCCGGCGCCTCCACCCAAGCCCATCCCCAGCGGATGGTTTTCGGCGGGGGCGAAATAGGATCGACGAGGGCGTAAAGGGTGTTCTTTCGTTCGGCATGGTACCACCGTCATCGGACCAAATCTGTAGTTGCAAATGACAACTATGCTAAGGTCGCTGTCGCCGCGTAAGCGGTGCCGGAACCTGAATAAAAGTCCTCCCGGTTAGCACCGGACAGGCGGGGTTCGGAGGCACCTGGCAACAGAAGCCTCCACTTTCTTCCTCCGAAAATTTGCAAAAGCGCGCTCAGCCTTGATTGGGCAGGCCACAGCTTTGCCCTGAGGGGCCGTCGCGCCCGCCTCGCTGTTTACCTTTTCGGCGAAGCTCATCGGCTTGACCTTGACTTCTGGCGGCTGGAGATCGAGTTTTCGGAACAACGAGGCTCGTCAGGGAGCCCTTTTTAGCGCGGGTTCGCGGCTTTGCCGCATCGGGTGCCTGTCTCGATCCCGACCGCATTGATTCTGGGTAGTCGCCGTTCATGGCCGAAGATCTTATCCGCTACGACATTCTCGCCCAGGACGCGCTTCGCGGCGTCGTGCGCAAGGTCCTGGCCGAAGTAGCCAAGACCGGTCTCCCGGGAGACCACCATTTCTACATCACCTTCGAAACCCGGGCGCCCGGCGTTCGCGTCTCGACGCGGTTGATGACCGACTATCCCGAGGAAATGACGATCATCATCCAGCATCAGTACTGGGACCTCTCGGTCACGGAACATGCCTTCGAGATCGGCCTTTCCTTCAAGGGCGTGCCGGAACGGCTGCTCGTGCCCTACACGGCGCTGAAGTCTTTCGTCGACCCCTCGGTCCAGTTCGGCCTGCAATTCGAGACGGCTTCGTCGGACGAAGAAGCCGGCGAAGGCAGCCACGAAATGGAAGACATCGAGACGTCGCCGCTCGTGCTCGACCGGCCCGACCGTCCGGACGAAGAGCCGGCTGGGCCGAGCGACAAGCCGGCAGCCGAAGTCGTGCGTCTCGACGCGTTCCGCAAGAAGAGCTAATCCCTCTCTGACTATTCCTTGAACGGCGCCGCGCCAGCGGCTGATAGAGGCTGACTTCATGACAACGACCCGCATCGAAACGGATACTTTCGGCCCGATCGAAGTGGCTTCCGACCGCTATTGGGGCGCGCAGGCCCAGCGTTCGCTCGGCAACTTCAAGATCGGCCTCGAGAAGCAGCCGCTGCCGATCGTGCGGGCGCTCGGCATCATCAAGCGCGCCGCCGCGGAAGTGAACGCCAAGCTCGGCCGCCTCGACCCGCAGATCGCCAAGGCGATCGAAGCGGCCGCCCAAGAAGTCATCGACGGCAAGCTCGACGATCATTTCCCCCTCGTCGTCTGGCAGACCGGTTCCGGCACCCAGTCGAACATGAACGCCAATGAGGTGGTCTCGAACCGCGCCATCGAAATGATGGGCGGCGTGATGGGCTCGAAGAAGCCCGTCCACCCGAACGACCACGTCAATATGAGCCAGTCGTCGAACGACACCTATCCGACCGCGATGCACATCGCTTCGGCCGAGGAAATCGTCCATCGCCTGCTGCCAGCGCTGAAGCATCTGCACGCGGCGCTCGATTCCAAGGCCAAGGATTGGTCTGGCATCGTCAAGATCGGCCGCACCCATACCCAGGACGCCACCCCGCTGACGCTCGGCCAGGAATTCTCCGGCTACGCCCAGCAGGTCGAAAACGGCATCCGCCGCATCGAGATGACGCTGCCCGACCTGATGCAACTGGCGCAGGGCGGCACGGCCGTCGGCACCGGCCTCAACGCGCCTGTCGGCTTCGCGGAGGACGTCGCGACGGCAATCGCCACGATCACCGGCTTGCCCTTCACCTCGGCGCCGAACAAGTTCGAGGCGCTCGCCGCCCATGATGCGATGGTGTTCTCGCATGGCGCGATCAACACAGTCGCCGGCTCGCTGTTCAAGATCGCCAACGACATTCGCCTGCTCGGCTCGGGCCCGCGCGCCGGCCTCGGCGAGCTTTCGCTGCCGGAAAACGAGCCCGGCTCGTCGATCATGCCGGGCAAGGTCAACCCGACCCAGTGCGAGGCGCTGACCCAGGTCTGCGTGCAGGTCTTCGGCAACCAGGCCGCCATCACCTTCGCCGGCAGCCAAGGCCATTTCGAGCTGAACGTCTACAACCCGGTTATGGCGTACAACTTCCTGCAGTCGGTGCGCATCCTCGCCGACGCGGCGGTGTCGTTCACGGACAATTGCGTCGTCGGCATCGAGCCGCGCCTCGACAACATCAAGTCGGGCGTCGAGCGCTCGCTGATGCTGGTCACGGCGCTGGCGCCGACGATCGGCTACGACAATGCCGCCAAGATCGCCAAGACCGCTCACAAGAACGGCACGACGCTGCGCGAAGAAGCTGTCGGCGGCGGCTATGTGACGACCGAGCAGTTCGACGCGGTCGTTCGTCCCGAAGACATGATCAGCCCAAGATAGCTGCCATTTCTGTCGACTTGATATCGTTACCAACGAAGCGCATCATGAGCATGAGATCTGCTCATGGAGCGCTTCGTGAGTTTCTACGCCCGCCATGTAATCCGTAGCCGGCAAGCGCCGACCCGACCGACAAGGCCAAGCCCGACTTGGCGCGCAGCAGCCTGCGGTCCGGGGATATGGATTTGCTTTGATGGACCGGGGCCTCCGGCGCCCGCAAGTCCATCCAACCCTTCCCTGCACCCTCAGCCATAACAGCGTCGCATCAAGTCCACGTTTCACCTGCCTCCTCGGGGAGATTGAACATGACTGCTGAAATCATCAACCTGAACCGCGTCCGCAAGGAAAAGGCCCGCCTTGAGAAGGCCGCCACGGCCGAGGAAAATCGGGTCCGGTTTGGACGCACGCGCGCTCAAAGGGCAATCGACAGGATCTCGGCGGAGAAGGCCCGTCATCACGTCGATGGGCATCGCCGCGACGATGAGGAAGACCCTAAACCGGCATGAAGAAGCGCTCGGTCTCGATCGCCGGCCACCAGACGTCGATCTCGATCGAGGAGCCGTTCTGGCAGGCGCTGCGCGGGATTGCCGCGGAGCGCGGCCAAAGTCTCGCCGGCCTTATCGCTGCCATCGATGGAGAGAGAGCCGCCGAGGCAAATCTGTCCTCCGCCATTCGCCTCGCTGTGCTCGCCTGGTATCAGAACCGGCTGGAAGCCATGGATGCGGCGAAAACCGTCAGGGATTTGGAATAGCGGCTGGCGGCATCAGCAGCATGGGTGCACCCGGTTCGGTAGAAGGCATCGGCAGGGGCTGCGATGAGCGGCTCGGCGGCGTTGGCGGAACGCCCTTGAGCAGGGATTCGATGCCATCGGCGAAATCGGGCTGCGAGCGCTGCTCTGCCTCTGCGGCGCGACGCGCACGCTCCTGACGCTGCGCCTCTGCCTTGCGCGCTGCATCGGCCGCCTTCTTGGCCGCAGCAGCGTCCGCAGCCGCCTTGTCGGCAGCCTTCTTGGCAGCCGCCGCATCTGCCGCCGCCTTCTCCGCAGCCTGCTTCTCGGCCGTCTCGGCCGCCCGCCTTGCTTCCTCGGCTTTGCGCGCCGCGTCCGCACGGCGCTGGTCGTCTTCACGCGCCAGGCGAACCAGCCGGTTGAGCTTTTCCTTTTCGAGAATTTCAGCCTGCAGCGTCTCGATCCGCTCGACCTCGCGCTCGAAGGCACGCACCGACAGGAACCCGGCAAGTGGCGCAACATCGACGCGGCGCGTGGGCGAGGCCAGCGGACCCGAGAAGACGAGGCCGACCTGCGGTACCGCCCCGCTCACCCGGTCCTCGCCTGGATCGATGGTAAGCGTCCACTGGCTGTCGATGGTATCGGCGTTCAAATCGATCGTCGCGCCGCCGACCATCGTTGCGCTCTTGCTGATCACGCTCAGATTCTGAGCCCGAATTGTCCCAGCGGCGATGGAAAATGCTCCCTCTACCCGCTCGAAGGCGAGTGTGCCAGCATCGAGATAGCCCGCGAACAGCTTGCGCAATTCCGCCTCGCCTATCTCGCGTCCGGCGTTGGTCGCCCGAATGACCGCGCTGAAGGCCTCCGGATTGACGAAACGGGCCGAGCCCTCGCCGATCGAAAGCGAGCCACCACCGGAAAGCGATGAGACTACGCCAGCGGCGGAGCGACCAACTCCATCGAACTGGCCGGAAAAGTCGAACGTTCCGTCCGCGACCGAGCGCCCGTCGCGCTGCCAGACCACATCGGCCAGCATCGCGCCCTTGACCGACATCTGGCCCGAAACCGAGGCGTCCCCTTCCGGATTGATGATCGACAGCGAGCCGGACGCCTTGCCGCCGGCGAAATCGCCGCCTGTCAGCAGCACCTCGGTGCGGTCGCCGGAGAAATTCGCTTCCACAGCCGCATTGGTTACGGTGATACCCTCGCTGATCGCGAGCTTGTCGGCGGAAAGTCGAAACGATGCATCGAAGCCGTCGATGACCGGCCGGCCGAACGTTGTCTTCGACCAGGTGTTTTCGGTGTTGGTCAGGAGATCCGGCGGCACGCCGAGTCCGAGCGTTGTGACCAGCGCCAGATCGGCCTCGTCGACGGCGACGTCGGCCTTGAGCTTCCAACGCCCCGCCTGGTGGCCGAAATCGATCATGCCGCTGGTATAGGCGCCGCCAAGCTTGGCATCGCGGAACGACAGCGTCGCCGTACCATCCTTGACATCGAGCGACGTCGCAGCGTCGAGGGGCAGTCTCTCGGCGACGCCGGGAAGCGTCAGTCCAACCAAGGTCAGGGCCGGTGTCGCATCGGCGCCGCTCGCCGTGATCGTGCCCTGGAAGGTGGGCAAGCCTGCCGCGTCAACACCGATCTTGCCGTCGCTCGAATAGGTTAGGCCGGCGAAGACACCCTTGATCGACGCCCCAACCCCCTCGGCAAGCGTATTGCTTTCGCTTTCGATCGCCAGCCGACCCCGGCCGGGCTTGTCGAGTGGAAAGGCATTGAAGCCGAGTTGGCGCAGGAGATGTCCGGCATCCGAATTGTCGATGGCGGCGGAGACCTTGACCTCGCCCTCGCGCCAACCGGCCGGTGTACCCTTGAAGCCGAGCGCCATGTCGACCGCCGTACCGCCAGCGGTGCCGTTTACGACGAGATTGGCGTGCGTGATATCATCAGCAGCACGCGCGCTGATGACCGTGTCGAGGATCGTCGGTCCGAGCAGAGGCGCTGCCGTCTTGAACCAGCGGGCGATGCCCGAGCCCGGCACAAGCCTGTCCACGATCGCCGACGAGCCGGTCAGGTCTGTCGCATCGATCGAGACCGACAACTGGCCATTCGGCGTGCCGGCAAGATCCGCGACACGGCCATTGGCCGAAATCGATGCACCCGCGACATCGCCGATTGAAAGCGTCTTCGCCACCAGCACGCCGTTCGACAGGCTGCCATCGACGGCCACCTTGTCGAGGCGGATATCGCCGACATCGAGCGCCGCCGTCGTCAGCTTCACCTGATAGTCGTCCGCCAGAACGCCTGTGTTGCTCACACTCTGGCCGGCAAAAAGATCGGTGAGCGACGCCAGCTGGTCATAATCGAGCCGGTCGGCGACCAGATCGACGGCGAGATTGCGTCGGCCGGAGGAAGCTGCGAGTTGCCAGCCGATATTGCCGCGAAGGTCGGATTCGCCCATCCGCGCCGTCATGTCGGAGATGCCAACCTGACCGGACCCGATCTGGACCTGCCCCCTCATCTCGAAGGGTTGCAGCGGCGGCATTGCGGCAATCTTCCCGCCTCGCCACCAGGCCGCGAAAACGGAAGGCTGATCCGCCTCGAGACGGACAGCGCCCTCGAAGCTGGTTCGCGGCGTCGTCGTTACAATGCCGTCCGCCGTCAGTCGCGATTGGCCCGGAAGCTCCGCGCCAAGCTCCTCGATCTTCCAGCCATTCTCCGCCGTGACCGCGTCGAAGCGCAGGTTCTGGATGACCGAGCCGCCAATGACGATGCCTGGGATATCGAAGCCGACACGTCCCGGAATGCCGGGCACGGGAAGTCCGGCAAGCGCGGTAACGATAGCGTTCGCCGCCACATCGACGCGGGCCGGCTCGTTCGGCCCCTTGCCGATCGAGCGGTCGAGATCGAGTTGACGCGCCTTCAGCACGGCATCGAAACGCATGTCCTTGCCGAGGTCGATCGTCGAGGCGCCTGTCAGGCTATAGGGACGGTCTTCCGGCCCCTGCAAAAGAGTGAACGCAGGGAAGCGCAATTGCTCGGGCCGGAGATCGAAGCTGCCTGAAGCCCGCCAACCAGGCGGCGGCTTCCGGTTCGTCTTTCCGTCGTCATCCGCGACATGCGTCAGCGTGAAGCCGCCGGCCCAGGTCAGGCCCTTGTCGTCGAGGCCGAGCGGACCTTCGGCGGAAATCGCGACCGGCACATTGGCCGGATTGGCCTCGAGATTGACGCGGATCGTATGGTCGGCGTCGCGGCGGCCAGTAGCAATCCGGAACGTCGTCGGCACGCCATTCGCGACAAGCCCTCCTTCGACCTTCCACGGCCCCAGCAGCGAGCGCGCATCGACGGCGGCATTGATGCCGGTCAGCGAAACGGCCCGCCCCGTCCGCTCGTCGCGGTAGTCGATCGAGCCATCCGAAATATCGACCTTTTCCAAGGTAATGGCGTCGGGATCGAGGCTCTTCGACGCTTCCGTGCGGCGCAGCCAGTCCGGCGTGCCGTCGGCGCCGACCGTCACCTGCAGGCGCGGCCGGGTGATCGCCATGTCGACGACCTTGAAGGTGCCAGAGATCAGCGGGATCAGCTCGATACGGACGGCGAACCGGTCGATCTTCATCATCGGTTCGCTTGCCGTCCCGCCGACGCGGACATCGGTGAAGACAAGCGAGGGCATCGGCAGCAGGGAAGCATCCGCCGTTCCCGCGACCGTGACGCGTTGGCCGAGGATCTTCTCCGCCTCACGCTCGAAGGTCGAGCGGAAGGCGTTCCAGTCCACAAACCACGGGATCACCAGCGCCGATACGAGAACGGCGATGATGATGCTCCCGAAGATCAGATACAGCCTGTTCAGCTTAGCCTCCGCCGTGTCACGTCATGCGTCGGGCAGGATCTTGCCCGGATTGAGGATCCCGAGCGGGTCCAGCGCCGCCTTGATCACTCGCATGATGTCGAGACCGTGGCCATGCTCCTTGATGAGATATTTGCGCTTGCCCTGGCCGACGCCATGTTCGCCGGTGCAGGTGCCGTCCAAAGCGATGGCCCGCTCGTTCATCCGGCTGATCACGGCTTCGGCCTTGGCGATCTCGTCTGGATTGGTGATATCGATCAGGAGCTGGGTATGGAAGTTGCCGTCGCCGACATGGCCGACGACAGGCCCGATCAGGCCATTGGTCGCGATATCGGCGCTGGTCTCGGCGACGCACTCCGCCAGCATCGAGATCGGCACGCAGACGTCGGTCGAGACGCTCTGGATGTTGTCGCCGGGGCGAAGCCCCTTCACGGCGAAATAGGAATCGTGCCGCGCCTGCCAGAGCTTCGTGCGGTCCTCGGGACGGGTCGCCGAGGCGAACTCGCCGCCGCCGAACTCCTCGGCAATCGCCGCGAACTGCTCCGACTGCTCGATGACCGATGCCGGCGAACCGTGGAACTCCAGGAACAGATGCGGCGTCTCGGGCAGGCCGAGCTTCGCGAACTCGTTGGTGGCGCGGATCATCATCGCGTCGCCAAGCTCGACGCGAGCGATCGGAATACCGCTCTGGATCGTCAGGATCGCCGCATTGCAGGCAGCTTCCACGGTCGGGAACGAGCAGACGCCGGCGGCGACAGATTCCGGTAGGCCATGCAGGCGAACGGTCACTTCGGTGATGATGCCAAGCGTCCCCTCCGAGCCGACCAGAAGCCGGGTCAGGTCATAGCCGGCCGAGCTCTTCTTGGCGCGGCTGCCGGTGCGGACGATCGAGCCATCGGCCATGACGGCCGTCAGGCGCACGACGTTCTCGCGCATCGTACCATAACGAACAGCATTGGTGCCGGAGGCGCGGGTCGCGGCCATGCCGCCAAGGCTGGCGTCGGCGCCGGGGTCGATCGGGAAAAACAGGCCCTGGTCGCGGATGTAGTTGTTGAGCTGGATGCGGGTGACGCCTGCCTCGACCGTGCAATCAAGGTCCTCGGCATGCACGGCGACGATCTTGTTCATCTGCGACAGATCGATCGAGACGCCGCCGAAGGGCGCGTTGACATGGCCTTCCAGCGAGGTGCCGGTGCCAAATGGGATGATCGGCACACGATGCGCGGCGCAGATCTTGACGATCTCCGACACTTCCTCGGTGGAGGCGGCGAACACCACGGCATCCGCGGGCTCGTTCGGGAGCCACGTCGTCGTATTGGCATGCTGGCGCCGGATTTCCAGCCCGCGCGTAAAGCGCGCGCCAAAACGCTCCTGCAAAAGATCAAGCGCCGTGGCCAGAGCCACTTCGTCACGCGCACCATCATTGCGCAGCGCCGAAACTACCATACTGAAAGCCTCCCGAACGATTTCATGGCTCGCTCGCCATGTCGCGGGCAACCTAGCAAAACCAGCCTGCCACGCCAAAGACTTCCTGCCGGTTTCGCAGCCATCCGGCGTTAGTTCGGACGGTTTCGCACGGCGCAGTTGCCCCGCTCGGAATAGCCTACCAGTCGGTTCGTCACACCGAACCCTGGATGGCGATTTTGCCCGATCGGCCGGGCCGATCGCTGGCAGCGGCCGCTGCAGCAGCGTCTGCGAGGGCGAATCTCTCGTCGACCGCCAAGCGAAGCTCGCCCGATGCAGCCAGCCGCACCAGTTCACCGATCAGACGCCCGAGTTCGGCCTTGTCCGTCGAGGCCATACGCCGCGCGCCCCAGAAGCCTTTCACCGAGATCTGCCGGAAAATCAGATCGCCGGAGCTGATCACCAGCGGTTTGTTCGACATCGCGCCGAACGACATCAGCATACCGCCCTCGGCCAACAGGCTAGTGAGGCGACCGCCCTCCTCGCCACCGACGGAATCGACGGCGCGCAGGATCGGTGCCTTACCGACCAACGCACGCACCCGGTCTTCCCAACCCGGCGTTTCGGTTGAAATAGTGCCGTCGATGCCAAGCGCGGACAGTTCGGCTATGCCCGCATCCCGACGCACGAGGCCAACAACCTTGATACCGCGCGCCTGGGCGAGTTTTGCGACGATCTTGCCGACAGCGCCATTGGCGGCGTTCTGGATCATCCACTGCCCGCTGGTGATCTGAAGATCTTCCAGCAGCATGAGCGAACTGAGCGGCATGGCGATCAGCTGACAAGCGGTGTCGTCGTCGATGCCGTCCGGCAAAGGCACGGCGCTAGCAGCCGAGGCGATGAAATAGTCTGCCCATGAGCCGTGCACGCCGGCCACGACGACCCGCTGGCCGATGGCCGGCCCCGCGACACCCGCGCCATGTGCATCGACAACGCCGACCGCCTCGCTTCCGCCGATCGCCGGCAGGGCCGGCTTGTAGCCATAGGTGCCGCGAATGGTCCAGAGGTCGTGATTATGGATCGGCGATAGCGTCATGCGGACGCGGATCTCGCCGGGGCCAGGCTCCGGAACCGGGCGCTCGCCCGCGATCAGAACTTCGGACGGTTCGCCGAAACGCTCGTAAATGGCCGCACGCATCTGAGGAAACTCCTTTGCCGCATGAGACAAGCTAGTGCGCGGCGCCCCCAACAGCAAACCGCGCGCCCTTGGCTAGAAAACCCGTCTCGCGCTTGGACAGGAGCGTTCTCCTTCTGTACGAAGCTGGAATGGACGGCTGCCACGGTCCATATTTGTTCTCATGTCCCGTTCTTCGAATCGACCGCCCCGCAGATGACCGCTCCCTTCGACAGCTCCGCCCCCGTCCCGCGTCCCGGCGGCATCGCCGCGCGTGCGCTCGGCAGGGCAGCGCCGCCCGATTATGTCGCGCGCCTCAACCCGGAGCAGCGGCTCGCGGTCGAGACGACCGAGGGACCCGTTCTCGTGCTTGCCGGCGCCGGCACCGGCAAGACACGCGTGCTGACGACGCGCATCGCGCATCTGCTCGCCACCAACAAGGCGCTGCCCAGCCAGATCCTGGCCGTCACCTTCACCAACAAGGCGGCGCGCGAAATGCGCCACCGTATCGGCGAACTGATCGGCCCCTCGGTCGAGGGTATGAACTGGCTCGGCACCTTCCACGCCATCGGCGTCAAGATCTTGCGCCGCCATGCCGAACTGGTCGGCCTGAGATCCGATTTCACCATCCTCGACACCGACGACCAGATCCGGCTGATGAAGCAGGTGATCCAGGCCGAGGGTATCGATGAAAAACGCTGGCCGGCGCGCCAGCTCGCCAACCTGATCGACAGCTGGAAAAACCGCGGCCTGACGCCGGAAGACGTGCCGCCGGGCGATGGCGGATCATTCGCGGACGGGCGCGGCATCAAGCTCTACAAGGCCTATCAGGCGCGCCTGAAGACGTTGAACGCCTGCGATTTCGGCGATCTGCTGCTGGAAAACCTGCGCCTGTTCCGCGATCATCCCGACGTGCTCAAGGACTATCACCAGCGATTCCGCTACATGCTGGTCGACGAGTACCAGGACACCAACGTCGCGCAATATATGTGGCTGCGCCTGTTGGCTCAGGGCCGCAAGAACATCTGTTGCGTCGGCGACGACGACCAGTCGATCTATGGCTGGCGCGGCGCAGAGGTCGACAACATCCTGCGCTTCGAGAAGGATTTTCCTGGCGCCGTCGTGATCAAGCTGGAGCGCAACTACCGCTCGACCAGCCACATCCTCGGCGCGGCCTCGCATCTGATCACCCATAATGAGGGCCGGCTCGGCAAGACGCTGTTCACCGACGCCACCGACCCCGACGCCGCCCGCGTGCGCGTTGCCTCGTCCTGGGATTCGGAAGAGGAAGCCCGCGCCGTCGGCGAGGAAATCGAGGCATTGCAGCGCAAGGGCCACAAACTCAACGACATGGCGATCCTGGTGCGCGCCTCGTTCCAGATGCGCTCCTTCGAAGAGCGCTTCGTCACGATCGGCCTGAACTATCGCGTCATCGGCGGCCCGCGCTTCTACGAGCGGCAGGAAATCCGCGACGCGCTCGCCTATCTGCGCGTCGTAGCCCAACCGGCCGACGACCTCGCCTTCGAGCGCATCGTCAACGTGCCGAAGCGCGGCATCGGCGAGACAACGGTGCGGCTGCTGCACGACCATGCACGGGCGCGCAACATCCCGATCATCGAGGCCACCGAAGAACTGCTCCAGACCGAGGAGATCAAGTCGTCCAAGACGCGCACCGCGCTGCGCGACCTGCTCGCCGCCTTCGTGCTCTGGCGCTCGAAGCTCGACCAGATGAAGCAGGGCGAACTGGCCGAGATGATTTTGGAGGAGAGCGGCTACACCGACATGTGGCAGCAGGAGCGCACCGCCGACGCGCCGGGGCGGCTCGAAAACCTGAAGGAACTGGTCCGCTCGATGGAGGCCTTCGAGTCGCTCGGCGGCTTCCTGGAGCACATCGCCCTCGTCATGGACACCGACCGCGCCGAGAACCAGGATGCGGTCTCGATCATGACGCTGCATTCGGCCAAGGGGCTCGAATTCGAGTCCGTCTTCCTGCCGGGCTGGGAGGAAGGTCTGTTCCCGCATCAGCGTGCCCTCGACGAGAGCGGCCGCGCCGGCCTCGAGGAAGAGCGCCGCCTCGCCTATGTCGGCATCACCCGCGCCAAGCAGCGCGCGATGATCTGGTTTGCCTCGAACCGCCGTATCCACGGCCTCTGGCAATCCAACGTGCCGTCGCGCTTCCTCGACGAATTGCCGGAGAAGCATGTCGAGGTGATCGAGCAGACGTCGAGCTATGGCGGCTACAATGTCGGCGGCGTCGGCAACTACGGCGCAAGCCGCTTCGACCGTGCCGACAGCTTCAACAATAGCTATTCGACGCCGGGCTGGCAGCGCGCACAGGCGAACAAGGGCTCCGCGCAGACGCACACTCGCTCTGCCCCGCGCCAGATCGAAGGCGAACTGGTGGCGAAATCGAGCGGTTCGTCGTCAAAGTACAAGCTGGGCGAGCGCGTCTTCCACCAGAAATTCGGCTATGGCGCGATCATCGAAATCGAGGGCAACAAGTTGACCGTCGATTTCGAGAAGACTGGCGCCAAGAAGGTCGTCGACAGCTTTGTGAGCAAGCACTAGCCGGGCCCAAGCCGCATCAGCCCTGCCTCCGTCGGCCGGAAGCCGCAATCGCGGTAGAAGCCGGCGAGATGCGGCTCGAAATCGACATGCAGCCAATGAGCACCGCGCTCACGCGCCAGCTCTGCCGCCCGACGCACCAGCTTGGTGCCTAGTCCCGCTCGGCGATGGCCCGGATCGACGCAGGGATCGAGCAAAAAAGCGTGAATGCCGCCGTCCCAGGCGACATTCACAAAACCGACCAGCTCCCGTCCGTCAAAAGCGCAGAGATGGACGAGGCTGCGCGACAGAATCGCGCGCGGATCCCGCGGCCCTGGCTGCTGCCAGGCAGACTGCCAAAGCCGATCAAGCTCGTCATGGCTCGGAAAAGGATCGACGCGGATTTCTGTTTCGGCCATGAACCCTTTTCCAATTCAGTTCCAAGGCGGATATGAAGCACTCTCCGCCGCCGCCAGACAAGGTTCGCTCGCTTGACCCTCATCGCCTCCCTCAACCTTGCCAAGGAATCCGACGCGATCCGCCTCATCGAGGCGATCGGCGAGGATGACGCGCTTGGCTACCCCTCTGCCGCCACCACGGAGCAGGCTGACCAGAGCTGGACCGTCGACGTCTATTTCGAGGATGCGGCGGATGAAGACGCTCTCGCCCGCGTCGTCGCCGAGACGCTCGGACCGAATGTCGGCGCGTTCGTCGTCTCCGACCTCGTCGACGAGGATTGGGTCGCCAAGTCGCTCGAAGGCTTGAAGCCAGTCCGCGCAGGACGCTTCCTCGTCCATGGCAGCCACGACCGCGACAAGATCCAGCCGGGCGACATCGCCATCGAGATCGAGGCGGGCGAGGCCTTCGGCACCGGCCATCACGGCACCACGGCCGGCTGCCTCGAAGAGATCGACCGGCTCGGTAAGATCCACGACTACAAGAGCATCCTCGATCTCGGTACCGGTACCGGGGTGCTGGCCATTGCCATCGCCAAGGCATGGGACAAGCCGGTGCTCGCCACCGACATCGACCCGATCGCTACCCGCGTGACGGCAGAGAACGCCGTGCTGAACGGCGTCGGCGACAAGATCGACGCGGCAACAGCCGAAGGTTTTGACAATCCGGCGATGGTGGCGCGTGCTCCATTCGATCTCGTCGTCGCCAACATCCTCGCCGGTCCGCTGATCGCGCTGGCACCCGACGTCGCGCGCTATCTCGCGCCGAAGGCAACGGTCGTGCTGTCCGGGCTGCTGGTCGCCCAGGGTCCAAGCGTCACCGCCGCCTATGTGGCCGAGGGCCTCACGCTGGCCCGTCAGGGCGAACAGGAAGGCTGGCTGACGCTCACGCTCGAGCGGTAGTCAACGCTGTCGACAACGAGCCTCCGCATCATTCAGCCGCGATCGCTCGCGGACGAACCTCCCGAAAGCGCGGCTGAATGGATCCCGGGTCAAGCCCGGGATGACGCCGCAGGGTGAGGCGCCAGCAGGCAGAGCCCTGCCCTACGGCAGCATCGAGCCGGTCGCCTCCTGGCGCAGATGCCAGGAATAAGCCTCCGCCAGCAGATGCGGGGTCTGCCCGCCATGATCGCGCACGGCGCGGCGATAATAGTCCGCCGCCAGTTCGCGATAGCTCGGGTGGATGCAGTTGGCGATGATCACTTCGGCCCGCTCGCGCGGCGCAAGGCCTCGCAAATCGGCCAGGCCGTTCTCCGTCACCACGACGTCTACGTCATGTTCGTTGTGATCGACATGCGGCGCCATTGGAACGATGCGCGAGATCGACCCGTCCTTGGCGAGGGACTTGGTGACGAAGATGCCCATGTAGGCGTTGCGGGCGAAATCGCCGGACCCGCCAATGCCGTTCATCATGTGCGTGCCACCGACATGCGTCGAGTTCACATTGCCGTAGATGTCGCATTCGAGCGCCGTGTTAATGGCGATGACGCCGAGACGACGCAATACTTCCGGATGGTTCGATACTTCCTGCGGACGGAGCACCAGGCGGCTCTTGTAGCGGGCGAGATCCGGCATGACGCGGGCCTGGCAGGCGGCCGACAGGGTGATCGACGATCCCGACGCGAAGGCGAGCTTGCCGGAATCGAACAGGTCGAACGTGCTGTCCTGCAACACTTCGCTGTACATGGTGAAACCATGGAAGGGGCTGTCGATCAGCCCGTGCAGCACTGCGTTGGCGATCGAGCCAATGCCGGCCTGCAACGGCGCGAGTTTCTCGGTCAACCGACCCTTGCGGACCTCGTGGCTCAAAAACTCGATCAGATGGCCGGCAATCGCCCGCGTCTCGTCATCCGGCGCTGCCGTCTCGGCAGAACTGTCCGCGCGATCGGTGATGACGATCGCTGCGATCTTGGCGGGGTCGATCTGGATGAAGGGAAGGCCGACGCGACTATCCGGCGAGACGATGGGGATCGGCTCGCGGTGTGGACGGCGGGTCGGGATATAAATGTCGTGCAGCCCTTCGAGCTCGGCCGGTTGGCCGATATTGAGCTCGATGATCACCTTCTCGGCGAGAATGGCGAAGGTGGCCGAGTTGCCGACCGAAGTGGTCGGGATAATGCCGCCTTCGCGGGTGATCGCCACCGCCTCGACAACGGCGACATCAATCGGCCCCATCTGGCGCGAGCGCAGCAGTTCGACCGTCTCGGAGAGATGCTGGTCGATGAACATCACCTCGCCCTTGTTCAGGGCGGCGCGCAGCACACGGTCGGATTGGAACGGCAGGCGGCGTTTCAGCACATGCGAGCGGGTCAGCACCTCGTCAATGCCATTGCCCAGCGATGCGCCCGTGATCAGCGTAATGCCGAAAGGTTCTGTCGCGGCGCGCTCGGCCATCGCCAGCGGCACTGCCTTGGCATCGCCGGCGCGCGTAAAGCCGCTCATGCCGACGGTCATGCCGTCGCGGATCAACGACGCTGCCTCCGCTGGCGACATGACCTTGTCGAGAAGCGAAGGAAGGCGGATACGGTCCTGCAGCATAGTGTCCAGCTTTGGGTTGCGTTTGCCGGACCATAGGCCTCGCAAGGCTGCGAAGCACCCCGCAAAAAGCAGAAAATCCGCGACGGGCTGTCGCGGATTCTCGAATTACCGACGATCGACGCCGGTCAAGCCGGCATCGGCCTCAGACGATGGCGCTCATCGCACCGTGGCTGACGGTCTCGCGATCAAAGCCGAAAGTGGCGAGCGCGGCATCGTCGAGCGAAAGTTGGTAGCCGTTCACGAAACGCGGCATCTGCCGGTCGCGCGAATGCGTCATGCGAGCCACAGCGCGCCGTACGCCATGGCCACGGCTTCCAGCCGGGGCAACGCCGAACTCGCCAAATGCTGCAGTCAACATGATCAATTCCTTTGAGCGGTGACGCCCTGTGCGTCCCTTAACCAACACCTTCATACCCCTAACGCTGACGTGAAGGTACAGCTGGTTCGGAATGACAGACATGCGGTTTTTGCAACGCACAACATCTCGCCACAATTGCGCCGCGCCGCAAACACGGAGTGTGATGGAATTGCAGTAGACAAGGCGCCTCGTTAGGGTCGCGCAATCGTTCCGATCCGCGTGAAGAAGGCCCTGCGCATGTTCCAGAATTTCGACGCTCCCAGCCGCGCCCATCCGATCACCGAACGGCTGGTGGCGCTTCGCGCCCAACTCGGACGCACAGGATTGCAGGGTTTCGTCGTTCCGCATGCCGACGAATATCAGGGAGAGTACATTCCAGCATCCGCCGAACGACTCGCCTGGCTGACCGGATTCACGGGTTCGGCCGGCGCGGCGATCGTGCTGACCGATGAAGCCGCCGTCTTCGTCGATGGGCGCTATACGCTGCAGGTGCGCGATCAGGTCGATGTCGCCGACTTCACGCCGGAAGACCTGATCGGCCATCCGCCGCACCAGTGGCTGAAGGCCAAGCTCAGTGCCGACGATCGGATTGGCTACGACCCGCGCCTGCTTACGCTTGCGGAAGTTCGCCGCTTCGAGGCGGTCTGCCAAGCGGCCGGCGCGGAGTTCGTGGCGCTCAGCGAAAACCCGATCGACGCGATCTGGGCCGATCGCCCTCTCCCACCGCTGTCGCAGGTCATGCAGCAGCCGGATGATCTGGCCGGCGAGACGTCCGTTGAGAAGATCCGCCGCATGCAGGCGGTGCTGGCCGAGAAGGGTGTCGATGCGGCCATCCTCGCCCAGTCGGACTCGATCGCGTGGATCTTCAACATCCGCGGTGCCGACGTGCCGCACAATCCCGTCGTGCTTTCCTACGCGCTGTTGCGTCGCGACGAGCGCCCAACGCTATACGTCGATGGTCGTAAGCTTTCCAATGTCCTTCGGGATGCTCTGTCCGAGCGCGCCGACATCAAGGAAGAGCGCGATTTCCTTGTTGACCTGACCAAGCTTGGCGCCGACGGACGGCGCGTTCTGGTCGACCCGCAGACGACGCCGGCCCTGTTTGCCCGCACGCTCACCGACGCCAAGGGCACCCTGGTCGAAGGCGGCGATCCCGTCGTGCTCCCCAAGGCGCGCAAGAACGCCGTTGAGCTTGAGGGCACACGCCGGGCGCATCGCCGCGACGGCGCCGCCATGACCCGCTTCCTCGCCTGGCTCGATGCGAATGGCGACCAGGGAACGGAAACAGAAATCAGCGTCGCCCGGAAGCTAGAGCAGTTCCGCGCCGAGGCCGGTGTAGCCGACGACATGCCGCTGCTGGAGATTTCGTTCGACACGATCTCTGGCGCGGGACCAGACGGCGCGATCGTGCACTACCGCGTCAATGAGAGCACCGACCGCAAGCTCGAGACCGGCACGCTGTATCTGGTTGATTCCGGCGCGCAATATCGCGACGGCACCACAGACATCACCCGCACCATCGCCATCGGCCAGCCGACATCGGAGATGCGCGACCGCTTCACCCGCGTGCTGAAAGGCCATATCGCACTGGCGACGGCACGCTTTCCGAAAGGGACCACCGGCGCGCAACTCGACACGCTCGCCCGGCACGCGCTCTGGCAGGCCGGCCTCGATTTCGACCACGGCACCGGCCATGGCGTCGGCGTGTTCCTGTCCGTGCATGAAGGGCCGGTCCGGATCTCGAAGGCAGGCCACTTGCCGCCCGAGTCAGGGATGATCCTCTCGAACGAGCCCGGCTACTACAAGACCGGCGCTTATGGCATCCGCATCGAGAATTTGATCGTTGTCACGCCCCCTGCCCCGATCGAGGGTGGCGACCGCGAGATGCTGGGTTTCGAGACGATCACATTGGCGCCGATCGACCGCAATCTGATCGAGGTTGCCCTGCTCACCCCCACCGAAAAGGGCTGGATGGATGCCTATCATGCTCGCGTTCGCGAGACGCTGGCTCCCTCCCTCGACGGCGCTGCCCTGCGATTTCTGATCGATGCGACGCAACCGCTGGAGGCATAAAGCCATTCAACTTCATCACGAAGCCTTTCATGACGACAGGCTTCGTGATGGAACGTGACTGCCGACACTCCGTTGACCAACCGAGCTATAAAGTTCAATTGGTTAGATAAAACACGGAGTTACGACCATGAAGATGCTTTTCAGAACAACCGCCCTGGTCGCTCTCCTTGCTGCCGGCCCGGCGCTGGCACAGGACGCAACCACGCCAGCGGACACCACCGCGCCGGCTGCGACCACAACCGAAGCCGTCGCGCCGGCCGGCCGTTTCATCGTCCTGGAAGATGGCTCAACGGACTGGCTCGCCTCGAACCTGATGGGATCGACCGTCTATAGCGGCACCGATGAAAACCTCGGCAAGATTGTCGATATCCTGGCGACAGATGCTGGCCAGGTGAAAGCCGTCGTGATCGGCGTTGGCGGCTTCCTCGGCATCGGCCGAAAGGACGTCGCCGTGTCGCCCAGCACGTTGGAGCGCGTCCAGATCGATAATGGGGTCAAGCTGGTCCTGAAGACCACCAAGGAAGAACTGAATACAGCGCCGGAGTTCAAAACCGCCGCGCAGCAGGAATCGTCGACAGTGACCTCGACGCCTGAGACGCCGGACACCACCATGCCGGCAGCGGACCCGGCCACGCCGGCTCCCGCGACACCGGCACCCATGGCACCGGCACCCACGGCACCGGAAACGGCCCCTGCGGCGCCGTAAGACCCAGCAAGTCGCAGGATTGGAGGCCTGCCCGCGAGGGCGGGCCTCTTTTTGCTAGGTCAGTCCGCGCCGATCAGCGTGAACCAGCCATCCTCATCAACGACCTCGACGCCGTTCTCGGCTGCTGATTTGAGCTTGGACCCTGCTCCCGGCCCGGCAACCAGCAGGTCCGTCTTCTTCGACACAGACCCGGCCACCTTGGCGCCAAGTCGCTCCGCCATTGCCTTGGCTTCCTCGCGCGTCATACGAACGAGCGTGCCGGTGAAGACGACCGTCTTGCCGGCGACGGGGCTGTCCGTCTTCGCCGCTTCCAGCGGCTGCGGGTTCACCTGCTCCAGCAGTCGGGCGAAGGCATCACGATTGTGGGGCTCGTCGAAGAAATCGACGACCGCTTCGGCTACCACCCCGCCGATCCCCTCGATCCCGATCATCTCGACCCAGGCGTCATTGCCCTTCAAAAGCTCCGGTCCCGGCGGCTTGGCTGCCAGCGCCGTATCGCGAAACGCCTCGACGGTGCCAAAATGGCGGGCGAGGCGCTTGGCGTTTGTCTCGCCGACATGGCGGATGCCGAGCGCGAAGATGAAGCGGTTGAGAGCAATTGTGCGCCGTTCGTTGATCGCGGCGAACAGGTTTCTGGCCGAAGTCTCACCAAAGCCGTCGCGGTTCTTCAATCGCTGAAGTTGCCCGGCATCGCGCGCTTCCAGCGTGAAGATATCGGCCGGCTCCTTGATCAGCCCCCACTCGTGAAAAGCCTGCACCTGCTTCTCGCCAAGCCCCTCAATGTCGAAGGCATTTCGCGAGACGAAATGACGGATGCGCTCGACGGCCTGCGCGGCGCAGATCAGTCCGCCCGTGCAGCGCCGGACTGCTTCGTCCTCTTCGCGCACAGCATGGCTGCCACAGACGGGGCAGACAGTCGGAAACTCGTAAGGCACGGAATTGGCCGGCCGCTTATCGAGCAGGACGGAAACGATCTGCGGGATAACGTCGCCGGCGCGCTGGATGACGACGGTATCGCCGACGCGGATGTCGACGCCATCGCGGATTGGCAGGCCGTCGCCGCCAATGCCCTTGATATAGTCTTCATTGTGCAGCGTCGCGTTCGAGACAACGACGCCGCCAACGGTGATCGGCTCCAGCTTTGCCACTGGCGTCAGCGCGCCCGTTCGGCCGACCTGGATGTCGATGCCGTTCAGCACGGTCACCGCCTGCTCGGCGGCAAACTTATGCGCGATCGCCCAGCGCGGGCTGCGTGAGACAAACCCGAGCCGGTTCTGCAGCGCGAGCGAATTGACCTTGTAGACGACGCCGTCAATGTCATAGCCGAGCCCGGCCCGGTCCACCTCGAGAGCGTGGTAGAAGGCGAGCGCCTCCTCGACCGTGGTGCAAAGCATCATTCGAGGATTGGTCGGCAGTCCCCAGCTCGCAAATGCCTCGACCATTTCCATCTGCGTCTCGGCCGGCATGGCGCTCATGTCGCCCCAGGCATAGGCGAAGAAGCGCAACGGTCGCGCCGCAGTGATCCTGGAATCGAGCTGGCGGAGAGAGCCGGCCGCCGCGTTGCGTGGATTGGCGAAGACCTTGCCGCCTCCTGCCGCCGCCATGCGGGCGTTCAGGGCCTGGAAATCAGCATGCGCCATGTAGCATTCACCGCGGATCTCGACGATCTCCGGCACACCAGCGGGCAGTTGTTCGGGAATATCGGCGACCGTGCGGGCGTTGGCGGTGACGTTCTCGCCCTCAAACCCATCGCCCCGGGTCGCAGCGGTGACGAGCCGGCCGCCTTCGTAGCGCAGCGACAGCGATAGGCCGTCGATCTTCGGCTCGGCGGTGAAGGGAATGGCGTCTGCCGCGTCGATCTTCAGGAAGCGCCGAGCGCGATCGATGAAGTCGATGACGTCCTGGTCCGCGAAAGCGTTGTCGAGCGAAAGCATCGGCACGACATGCGGCACCTTGGCGAACTTTGCCGAAGGCGCGGCGCCAACCGATATGCTGGCCGCCGATGTCAGGCCGGGAAACTGCGCTTCCAGGGCATTGAGCCGGCGGCGCAGCGCGTCATAGTCCGCGTCCGTAATCGTCGGCGCGTCGTCCTGGTGGTAGCGAAGATCGTTCTCGGCGATCTCGGCGCTGAGGCGCGCATGCTCCAGCGCGGCCTCGTCTGCCTTCAACGTCTCGACCGGTGTTTCGCGCAGGGTATCCGACGGCATGGTTCAACTCCCATTCAAGGGAAAGCTATGCCGCGCCATCGGATTGCTCGCAAGGGGCGTCGGCATTCGCCAACAGCCCCTACGCGCAGACTTAGTGGCCAACCTCGATGACGGCGGTCGGATCGGGATGATGCGGCGCGAACAGGTGGCCGCGCTCCGTCCAGTAGACGACGATCAGGCTGAGAATGCCGGTGGAAAGGTAGCCGATCGACAGCGGCATGACCGTGCCATCGAAGGCCTGGCCGATGACGAGGCCGACAATCGTGCCCAGGATCGTCGTGTAGAAGCCAATCATCGACGAAGCCGTGCCAGCGATGTTGCCAAGCGGCTCCATCGCCATGGTGTTGAAGTTTGGCATCGTCAGGCTGAACAGGAACTGGCAGGCGGCGAGCAGGAGCGCGAAAAGGATCAGCGGTGGCTTGCCGTCAAACCAGAACGCGCAGCCCACCATGATCAGCGACATCAGCACATGACCGCAAACGCCGGCATGCGAGATGCGCCGCATGCCAAGCCGCCGGACAAGGCGGATATTAACGAAGGAAGCAATGCCCATCACGGCGGCGATCATGCCGAAGACGAGCGGGAACATCGTGCCGAGAGCATAGACCTCGGTCTCGAAGATCTGCTGCGACGAGCCGATATAGGCCATCAACCCGCCGAACATCAGGCCAATTGCCGTCGAATAGCCGACGGTCGCCCGCTCCTGCAGGCAGCGCTTGGCGCCGCCGGCGATGCGGTCGAAGGAGAACGGCATACGGTATTCCGGATGCAGCGTTTCGGGCATCCGCTTGCCGAACCAGACGGCGATGGCGACGGCGATCACGAGCATGCTGACGAAAATCATGTGCCAGGTGCCGAACAGCAGAAACAGGCTGCCGATCGCCGGCGCGAATACCGGCACGATGATGAAGATCATCATCGTGAACGACATCACCCGCGCCATCTCGCGGCCTTCATAGCGGTCGCGCACGATAGCGACCGACAAGATGCGGGTCGCCGCCGCGCCCATACCCTGAATCAGGCGCGCGACCAGCAGCAACTCGAAATTCGGCGCGAACAGAGCAATCACGCTTCCGATCGAGAAGATAACAAGACCAATCATCAACGTCGGCTTACGACCGACAATATCGGAGACGGGCCCATAGAAGAGCTGCATGATCGCAAAGCCCGCCATGTAGACGGTCAGGATCAACTGGACTTCATTGGCGGAAGAAAGGTTGAAATCATGCTGGATATGGCCGAAGGCCGGCAGCAGATTGTCGATGGACATCGAGCCGAGCGCCATCATGAAAGCGATGATGACGACAAATTCGACGAAAGACGGCTCCGGGGCCGAACGAATAGCGGCCTTCTCGGACAGGACGGACATAGCAAGTTTCCCAAGGGGCACCGGCAGGCGAAATGGCCTGCTCGGAAGCAATCGGTCGCTGGAGGCAAACGGGGGGCCTGAAACGATCGGTGCGAAGATATGGTCTAGGCGGAAATTTGTGGCGTGGCCGTGACACCGGTCACAAAAGACAAGAACAAGGCACGCTACGCCACATTCCTTTACTCCAAAGGCAGCCTTATGTTCAACGCGCAATTGCGCGATCGGCGCAAATCCGGGCCTTCTGCGACATGTCGATCACATTCCCGGATCGACGCGTGATGCTCGCAGTACGACGTGGCCTCAAGGAATACACTGTCGTAGCGTGTGGGCGGGCACTTCCGAAGTTTGTGGCAGACGCGGCAACCCGTGGAGGAAAGCCATGCGTTCCCAGGAAGCAGCCGAACTTTCCGGCAAGTTGCGCGGACCGGTCCTCGACCGAGACAGCCTCGACTATGACCAGGCCCGCAAGCTCTACAACGGCATGATCGACAAGAAGCCGTTGTTGATCGCCCGCTGCAGCGATGTGGCGGACGTGATCGAGGCGGTCAAGTTCGGCCGTGAGCACAAGCTGCTGATCGCGATTCGCGGCGGCGGCCATAACGGCCCCGGGCTCGCCAGTTGCGACGACGGCCTTGTCATCGACCTGTCGGCTATGAAGGGTGCCCGCATCGACCCCGATACCGCGACGGTCCGTGTCGGCCCCGGCTGCACGCAGGGAGACGTCGACCACGCGACGCACGCCTTCGGCCTCGCGGTCCCCGCCGGCATCGTCTCGACCACCGGCATAGCCGGCCTGACGCTGGGCGGTGGCACCGGCTATCTCACGCGCCAGTACGGCCTGACGATCGATAGCCTGCTAGAGGCCGATGTCGTACTGGCCGATGGCAGCTTCGTGACGACCAGCAAATCAGAACGGCCGGACCTGTTCTGGGGCCTTCGCGGCGGCGGCGGCAATTTCGGCATTGTCACCAGCTTCCTGTTCAAGGCGCATCCGGTCGACATGGTCTTCGGCGGACCGATCTTCTGGGACCAGAAGGACGCCGCAGAGGTCATGCGCCGCTATCGCGATGTTTTGCCGGCAGCGCCCGAAAAGCTGGGCGCTTTCTTCGGCCTAAAGACCATGCCCTCGGCCGACCCGTTCCCACGGGAGCATTGGGGCAAACGGATCTGCGCCCTGATCTCTTGCTACAACGGACCGCAGGAGGAAGGCGAAAAGGCCATGAAGCCGTTCCTCGACGGTGTGCCGCCGCCGCTCGTCAACTGGATGGGCATGATGCCCTTCCCCGCGCTGCAAAGCCTGTTCGATCCGCTAATGCCGACCGGCATGCAATGGTACTGGAAAGGCGACTTCGTCAACGAACTGACCGACGCGGCGATTGACGCCCATCTGGAGCAGGCCGCGAACACGCCAAGCATGCTGTCACTGATGCACCTCTACCCGATCGACGGGGCCGTCCACCGCGTCGGCAAGGACGAAACCGCCTGGAACACGCGCGACGCTCGCTGGTCGATGGTGATCGCCGGCATTGATCCGAACCCGCAACAGGCCGGTCCGATCACCCGCTGGACCAAGAGCTACTGGCAGGCCGTGCATCCGCATAACAAGGATGGCGGCTATGTGAACTTCATGATGGACGACGAAGGCGAAGGCCGGTTGAAGGCAACCTATGGCGGCAATTACGACCGCTTGCTGGCCCTGAAGTCAAAGTACGACCCGGAAAACCTGTTCCGGGTGAACCAGAACATCCGCCCCATGCACTGAGGCAATGGCAAAAACCTGCGGCACGAGCCATGCCCGTGCCGCAGGCAGAGACGATCTCAGTCGTTGTGATTTTCGTGGAAGCTGACGAGGCCGCGCTTCCAATAGCCGGCCGCCTTCACGCGCTGCTTGGGCAAGCCAAGGTCATCGACGAGGATCTTGCGCAGGCGCTTGGCGGTATCGGACTCGCAGGCGACCCAGGCGAAGCCCTCGCCTTCGGGACGCAGGAACGCCGCGACTGCGCCATCCAGCAACGTCCCCTCACCCGGCGCGACATCCTCGCGATAGAGCCAACGGATATCGACCGTGGCCCGGCTCGCCAGCGCGATCTCGTCAGCAGGAGTGCCAACTTCGATAATCACCGTCACCCTGGCTTCGGGCCGCAATTCCTCAAGCCGGCGCGCGATCGCCGGCAGCGCCGTATCGTCGCCAACCAGCAGATACCAGTCGAAATCGTCAGGAACGATCATCGAGCCGCGTGGCCCGGCGACATGGAGCGTCGAGCCTTCGACGGCAGCAATCGCCCAAGCGGTGGCCGGCCCAGCTTCGTGGACCGCGAAGTCGAGATCGAGTTCGCCAGACGCGGCGTCATAGCGGCGCGGCGTATAGTCCCGCGCAATCGGCTTCTCGGCTCCTTCGGCAAAAACCGGACCGTTCGGACCGAAGGTCGGCAGCGAGGGCTCGTCCTCGCCCGGACGAGCGAAGAACAGCTTGACGTGGTCGTCATGCGAACGGCTCTCGAAGCCTTCGAGATCGTCGCCTGTCACTGTCACGCGGATCATCGTCGGCGTCAGATAGGTCGTGCGCGCCACGGTCAGGCGACGGATCTTGAGCGGATAGCGAACGCGGTAGGTTTCGTGCAACGCGGGGGGAAGCAAGATCGCAGAGGGATTATCGGACATGGGAACTCCTGAAAGGAGAGCAGTCCGACCTCGAGGCAAAGCCGCGCAGGTCGAACCTGCTCCGGGCAAGCTCGATCGGCGCGTTGTTTGACGTTAACGCCTACGTGCAGGCCTGTGGCGAGCCCGCAAACCACATCTGCAAAATGCCGTCCCGCTGCTCAAAGAGCAAGCGCCGATCAGCCTTGTCCGTGAATGAGCTGCTGCGCCGCAGCGCGTGCGGCATCGGTAATGACGCTGCCGGCCAGCATGCGGGCGATTTCCTCGCGCCGCTCTTCGCCCAGCAATGGCGTCACGCCGGTCGCCACGCGATCCTCACCGGCGACGCCATCCTTGGCGATGCGGAGATGGCTGCCGGCCCGCGCCGCGACCTGCGGGGCGTGCGTGACGGAAAGCACCTGAACGCGCTCGGCCAAGCGCGCCAGACGACGACCGATCGCCTCCGCGACCGCACCGCCGACTCCGGTATCGATCTCGTCGAATACCAGCGTCGGCGCCGAACCACGATCGGCCAGCGCCACTTTGATGGCCAGCAGGAAGCGAGAGAGCTCGCCGCCCGAAGCGACCTTCATCATCGGCCCCGGACGAGTGCCGGGATTGGTGCGAACGAAGAAATTGACGATATCGATGCCGGCGTCGCTGCGCTCTTCCGCATCGGTTTCGATCGAAACGATGAAGGCAGCCCGCTCCAGCTTCAAGGCCGGCAGTTCTTCCCCCACGCGCCCTTCCAGTTCTTCCGCTATGGCACGGCGACGGGCCGATAGCGCGGCAGCGAGCGCGTCGAAGGTGCGGCAGGCGGCTTCGGCCGCCGCTTCCAGCGCGGCGAGGCGCTCTTCGCCAGAATCGAGCGCGGCGAGATCGGCGACCATCCGGTCGCGTAGCGCGGCAAGGTTCTCAACCGGGACATCATGCTTGCGGGCGGCGCCGCGCAAGGCAAACAGGCGCTCCTCGGTGCGCTCCAGTTCTTTCGGATCAAACTCGCTGTCACGCATGGAGCGCGTCAGGATCGTCTCGGCCTCTTCCAGCGCATTGATCGCGCTGTCGATCGCCTCGACGACGCCATCGAGCAGACCGCCTGCCTGGTCGCGCTTGCGCTCCAGCCGGCGTGCGAGGCTGGCCAGGTTCGGTACCGGCGAGGTGTGTCCAGCGATGGTGTCATGCGCATCGGATAGATCGCCGGCGATCTTCTCCGCCTGCATCATCTTGTGTCGACGATGCGCCAGTTCCGTCTCTTCGCCAACTTGCGGCGAGAGTTTTGACAACTCCTCGACGGAGGCGCGGAGATAGTCGCCCTCGCTGCGCGCCGAGGCGATACGACGGCGCAGGGCAGCAACCTCGCTCTCGGCCGAACGCCAGGTGCGATACGCCTCGGCGACGGCCTGCGTTTCGGGATCAAGCGCGCCAAAGGCATCAAGGAGACGGCGATGAATCGCCGGGTCGATCAGCGCGCGGTCATCATGCTGGCCATGAATCTCGACCAGCGAGGCGCCAACATCGCGCAAGAGCGCGACGCTGACCGGCTGATCATTGACGAAAGCGCGCGTGCGCCCGTCGCCGGTCTGGACGCGGCGCAGGATGATGTCGCCGTCATGATCGATCGCATTGCCACCGAGCAGCGTACGGGCCGGATGGCCGGCCGGCACGTCGAAGACGGCCGTTACCTGCCCCTGGCTGGCGCCCTGGCGAACGAGCGCGCCGTCGCCACGGCCACCAAGGGCCAGCGACAGCGCGTCGAGCAGGATCGATTTGCCCGCGCCGGTCTCACCGGTCAGGACCGTGAGACCACGCGCAAAGTCGATCTCAAGCCGATCGATAAGAACGATGTCGCGGATCGCGAGCGCGGCGAGCATGGCGCGCCCCTGTCCCCGTTAGCCCGTAACAGCGCGGAAGCTGCGGCTGATCCAGGAGCCCTTGTTCTCCGACGGCGAAACGCCGCCTGTCTGGAGAAGCGAATAGGCGTCCTTGTACCACTGCGAGTCCGGGAAGTTGTGGCCGAGCACGGCGGCTGCGGTCTGCGCCTCGGGAACGATACCCATCGCGTAATAGGTCGCGGTCAGGCGGTACAGCGCTTCCTCGACATGCCGAGTGTTGGCATATTCGGTGACGACAACCTTGAAGCGGTTGATCGCGGCCGGATATTCCTTGCGCTCGAGATAGTAGCGGCCGACCTGCATTTCCTTGCCGGCCAGTTGGTCGCGCGCCACGACGATCGCCTTCTGTGCGTCGTCGACATATTCGGACGTCGGATACTTGTCGACGACCTCCTGCATGGCGGCGATAGCCTTCTTCGTCGCTTCCTGGTCGCGTGTGACTTCCGGGATCTGCTTGAAGTAGGACTGGCCGATAATGTACTGCGCGTAACCCGCATCCGGGCTCGACGGATAGAGCGAGATATAGCGGCGCGAGGCCGTGACAGCCTCTTCATAATTGCCCAGACGATAGTTCGTGAAGGCAGTCATGATCAGCGACTTGCGGGCCCATTCCGTATAGGGATGCTGCTGGTCGACTTGCTCGAACTGCTTTGCCGCCGCCTTCAACTTGCCGTTCTGCATCAGGGTCAGGCCCTGATTGTACATCTGGCCTGCCGGAACATCGGGCTCATCGACCGTGTCATCGTCCTTGGTCAGTGAGCAGCCGGCAACAGCCACCAAAGCGCAGAGCGCGGCGGCACGCAGCGTGACAGAGCCGAACCGGCCAAATGTGGCAATGGTCGACGGGCGGATCGAGCTAACTTCGTTCATTCACACATCGAACCGGCGTGAGCCGGCATCGCCTCTTTCGATGGGACAAAGCGGTGTCGCTTCTCTAGCCGAAACGCCACCATCACGCCACCAGCCCTCGCAACCCATTACCGCTATTTCGTGGCGGAGTTGCGAGAGGTGACGGAAATACCCGATTTGTGCGGAATTTGCCGCTTTTGCAGGCTAGGATTTATCGGGACCATAGGCCGCCGCAGGCAGCCGAACCGGCATCTGGTCGTGCGCGACGTCGCGCTTCGGCACGGAAGCGGCCTCAACGAAGGTCCAGGCGTCCGAATCAGCCAGAAGCGTTTCGACGATCTTGGCGTTCATCCGATGACCGCCGCGATAGGAGCGGTAGGCCCCCAGGATCGGCGCACCGGCCAGGGCGAGATCGCCGACAGCGTCCAGCGTCTTGTGACGCACGAACTCGTCTGCGAAGCGCAGGCCTTCCGGATTGATGACCTTGTCGTCACCCAGCACGACGGTGTTGTCGAGCGAGGAGCCAAGCGCCAGGCCGCGCGACCAGTAGTATTCGACATCCTTGAGGAAGCCGAAGGTACGGGCCCGCGCCAGATCGCGCCGGAATACCGTAGCATCCAGATCGACGACGAAAGCCTGGCGACCGATCAGCGGCGACTCGAAGTCGATGTCGATCTCGAAGCGACGACCGTCAAACGGCAGCAGTTCGGAGAAACCGCCGGCATGCTCGATGCGCACGGGCTTCAAAACCTTGACGAAGCGGCGCGGTGCGCTGAGCGTAACGATCTCGGTCTGGTCGATAAGGTCGACGAACGCCGCGGCGCTGCCATCCATCATCGGCACTTCGGCGGCGTCGATCTCGACAACGACATTGTCGATGCCGAGGCCATTGAAGGTCGCAAGCAGATGTTCGATGGTGGCAACCGACAGGCCGTCATGGGCAACGGTCGTGCAGGAATCGGTAGCGTACAGACGATCGATCCGCGCATGGATCGGCTGTCCGTCGCCGGCGTCAATACGGTGAAATACGATACCCATATTGGCCTCGGCCGGATTAAGGACCATTGCCACGGGCTTGCCGCTGTGCACGCCAATACCCGAGACCACAACGCGATCGCGCAAAGTGGTCTGGTGCATGCCTTGTCGTTTAGCCATCAAATCGCCCCGTGAGAGCTTGTCAAAATTCCCGACTGCTCCGTGGTCCGCCCCCTGCTGTTCCGACCTGCAAGATCCCTGATCCGCCGAACGGCCAACCGGAATCATCAGATTCGTCAGCATGTTGTGAACGATAGATAGAGCGTGTACCGGCCGGTAAACAAATCACTCTTTCTAACGCTCTGTAACGTGGCTCCCGGACCGGAATGAAAAAGGCCCGGCGCTGTCTCCAGTGCCGGGCCTCGATCTTGCTTGTGTGCGTTAGTTCGCCTGGCGGCGGAGGAACGCCGGGATTTCCAGCTGGTCATCCTCGCTGCGCGGCATCACGCGACCATGCTGGTCGAGTTCTGCCTGACGCGGGCGATAGTCCTGCGCCTGCTGCGGTGCGCGCGGCGGCTGGGCCTGCTGCGGCTGACGCGGAGCGGCTGCGTAGCCGGCCTGCGGAGCCTGCTGCGGGGCCTGCGGCTGGCGAACCGGCTGCTGCGGGCTGCCCTGCTGGGGAGCGCGCTGCTGCGGAGCCGGCTGCTGACGGTTTGCCTGCGGCGCCGGCTCTTCTTCACGACGGCCGAGACCGACATGTGCCAGACGACGGAGCAGGCCCATCGGACCACGATCCTCTTCGACCTGCGGCTGGGGCTCTGCGCGCTGGGCCTGCATCTCGCGCTGGGCGACGACCGGGAAGTCCTCGACACGCGGCATGCGGGAAGCGGAGGGAGCCTCGGCTGCCGGCGGGATGAAGGGCTGCGGAGCCGGAACGTGATCATCACGGACCGGAGCCGGCACCATGTCGAACTCGTGGTCGAGTTCGGCCTCAGCGTAGGAAACAGCCGGCGGCGCCATCGGAGCGATGGTTACACCAGGATCCCGCACCTGATTCTGAGCGGGTGCGTGCTGCTGGGGAACTGCGGCGCGGAAAGCCGGAGCCTGTGCCGGAGCACGGGATTCGGTCTGGACCGACGGGCGGTTCTGGGGCTGGCCCTGCGGAGCGGCTGCCTGGGCGGCGGCCTTCATGCGGGCGGCCATATCCTGCGTGCGCAGGTCGCCGGGCGAAACTTCGTCCTTGGCGTCCGATTCGATGCCGGTCGCGACGACCGACACGCGGATGACACCCTCGAGGCTCTCCTCGAACGTGGCGCCCAGAATGATGTTCGCGTCGGGATCGACTTCCTCGCGGATACGGGTCGCGGCTTCGTCAACTTCGAACAGCGTCAGGTCACGACCGCCGGTGATCGAGATCAGCAGGCCGCGGGCGCCGTGCATCGAGGTTTCGTCGAGCAGCGGGTTGGCGATAGCGGCTTCGGCAGCCAGGATCGCGCGGCGTTCGCCCGAAGCTTCGCCGGTGCCCATCATCGCCTTGCCCATCTCGCGCATCACCGAACGAACGTCGGCGAAGTCGAGATTGATCAGGCCTTCCTTGACCATCAGATCGGTGATGCAGGCAACGCCCGAATACAGGACCTGGTCGGCCATCGCGAATGCGTCGGCGAAGGTCGTCTTCTCATTGGCGATCCGGAACAGGTTCTGGTTCGGGATCACGATGAGCGTATCGACGCTTTCCTGCAGTTCCTTGATGCCGGCCTCGGCAACGCGCATCCGGCGGGCACCTTCGAATTGGAAGGGCTTGGTCACCACACCGACGGTCAGTATACCGTGCGAGCGGGCAGCCCGCGCGATGACGGGAGCCGCACCCGTGCCCGTGCCGCCGCCCATGCCGGCGGTGACGAACACCATGTGCGAACCGGCGAGATGGTCGTTGATCTCGTCGAGAACTTCTTCGGCGGCAGCGCGGCCGACATCCGGCATCGAGCCGGCGCCGAGACCCTCGGTGACTCCGACGCCCATCTGGATCAGACGTTCGGCGCGAGCCGACATCAGAGCCTGGCTATCGGTGTTGGCGCAGACGAACTCGACCCCTTCGAGGCCCGAGCGAATCATGTTGTTGACAGCGTTGCCACCCGCGCCGCCCACACCAAAGACCGTGATCTTCGGCTTCAGTTCAGTAATATCCGGCATCTTCAGGTTGATCGTCATGGTGACCTCGTCGTCTTGACCCCTAAGCCGGTGGCGTTCCCCGACCATATTTCCATCGCACTGAAACGCCCCGCCGCGGGCGCCTCATCTCGTCGCTATTTAAAAACTGTCTCGAAACCAGTGACCGAAGCGGGAGAAGTACCCACCTGTTCCGGTCATGGCCAACCGATGCCCCCGCATCGCGGATACCTGCTCGATCTGCGCGACCTGCGGATAGATCAGAAGACCTACCGCGGCCGAGAAGGCCGGCCCGCGCGCCGCCTCCGGCAGACCTGTTACGCCGAGCGGACGGCCGAGGCGGACATTGCGGGCAAGAATCCGCCGCGCCGCCTCGGTAATTCCTGTCAGTTGGCTGGCGCCGCCCGTGAGGACGATGCGTCGACCAACCATGGTCTGGAAGCCGGAGGCGTTGAGACGGTCCCGGACGAGTTCCAGAATTTCTTCGATGCGCGCGCGGATGATCCGCGTCAGCGCGGAGCGCGGGATCTGGTTCGGCAGATCGCGGTCGTCGTCGCCGATTGCCGGCACCGAGAGAATGTCGCGGTCGTCCGAGACGCTCGGCAGCGCGCTGCCATGCATCGTCTTCAGACGCTCGGCATCCTCGATCCGGGTCGACAGGCCGCGGGCAATGTCCGTGGTGACGTGCTGGCCGCCGATGGCGATGGCGTCGGCATGAACGAACTGGCCGTCCATGAAGACGGAGATCGTCGTGGTGCCTCCGCCGAGATCGACGCAGGCAACGCCCAGCTCCGTCTCGTCGTCGACGAGGGCGGAAAGACCCGAGGCGTAGGGTGTCGCCACCATGGCCTCGACGGAAAGATGGCAGCGGCCGATGGCGAGTTCGAGATTGCGCAACGGGGCGGTCTCGCCGGTGACGACATGCATGTCGACGCCAAGACGCTCGCCCAGCATGCCGCGCGGATCGCGAATGCCGCCATTGCCGTCGATGGCATAGCCAATCGGCAAGGAGTGGATAACCGCGCGGTCGTCCGTCACGGAATGCTCGCGACCAGCAGACAGAACGCGCTTGATGTCCGCCTCGACCACTTCATGGCCAGCCAGGGCGACGCTGGCGGAGAACGCCTCGCTCGCCAGGCGGCCACAGGAGACGTTCACGATCAGCGATTCAACCGTCACGCCGGCCATGCGTTCAGCCGCGTCTACGGCCAGGCGGATCGCCTGCTCGGCCTTGTCGAGGTCGATCACGACACCGGACTTGATGCCGCGCGACCGCTGATGGCCAATGCCGAGGACTTCGACGGCATGGGTACGACCGGGCAGGACGTCGCCAACCTCGCGCGGCTTCAGCCGGGCGATCAGGCAGCAGATCTTGGACGAACCGATGTCGAGGATCGACACAACGGTGCTTTTCTTGGTCGGCAGAGGACGCATGCGGCTGTCGGATGACACAAAAAGGGACATCAGGTGCTCGCTCCCTTACGCTTGGCGAGCTTCTCGCGTTCCTTGATTTCAACCGTGCGCCGCTCGGCCGCTTCCGGCGTCAGGCGCACGAACATACGATTGCCGAGGCGAAGGTCGACGCTGACGACGTCCTTCGACAGCAGGCCATTCCTGGCGTCGAGATCCGCGATCACGGCCAGCGCCGCTTCGGGCTTTTCCTGCGGCAGCATCAGCGTCACGCCATTGTCCAGCATGAAGTTCCAACGGCGTTCGGAGATGAGAACGGCGGCGCGAAGGCGCGAACGGATCGAGGATGCGCTGGCGGCAAGAGCAATCGCCTCGCCGGCACGTTTGTCGGCGCCCTGCCCCACGACCCGGATCAGATCGCGGAAATGGGTGTCGGAGGCATCCCCGATGACGCGGCCCTGCTCGTCAATGACGGAAACCGTCTGGTCGCGCTGCCACAGAACGTAGGGCTTGCGCTCATCGATGGTGATCTTGAGGGTCGCCGGATAGACCTTGCGCAGCGTCGCATTCTCGACCCAAGGCAGTGTCTCGACCCGCTCACGCGCCGACGACAGGTCGAAGGTCGCGAGCGAAGCTTCCGGCGGCAATTCCAGCCGGTTAAGGACGGCGATCTCCGAGGTCTCGGTCTGACCGGTAATCTTCACGGATTCGATGGCAAGGCCGGAAGCCGAGCTCAGCCACGTCACCGTCTCGTCGACCCGATCGGCAGAGATGATGCCGGCAATGCCGGTGGCGGCGAACAGCAACGCCGTGCCCTTGAGGCCGGCGTGACGAGGCACCCGCCAGTTGATGCGCGAGAAGGTACGGATCCGCCGACGCAGCCAAGGCGACAGTTTCAGGCCAGCGGCCATCTCTGTTGCCGGCGCATCGCCCGCCGTCTCCTTGGTCGATCTCGGGCTTATCTGCCGCAAGACGCGTCCTCCACCATCCAACTGACCAATGCCGGGAAGTCGATCCCGGCGTATCGCGCCATATCCGGGACCAGCGACGTCGCTGTCATGCCCGGCTGGGTATTCACTTCGAGACAAACCAGCTGCCCCGTACCGTCCGGGCGATCATCGTATCGGAAGTCGGCCCGGCTGATGCCGCGACATCCGAGAGCCTGATGCGCCCGTACTGCTAGATTCTGTATACTTTGGTAAATATTTGGTGAAAGCGGCGCCGGAATTACGTGGCGGGCACCATGGTCCGAATATTTGGAATCATAGTCGTACCAGCCGCCATCGGCCGTGATGAGCTCAATGATTTCAAGGGCTTCACCGCCCATTACGCCACAGGTTAGCTCGCGTCCCCCAACGTAACGCTCGACCATAACGGTCTCGCCGAAGGCCCAGTCATCCGCAAATAATTGTTGAGGCGGGTTAATCGCGTCCTCGCGAACGATCAGCACACCGAAGCTCGACCCTTCGGCAACCGGCTTGACGACATAGGGAGGCTCCATCGCGTGAGCGCGTGCCGCCTCCAGGCGATGGATGAGCAGCGAGTCGGCGACGGGAATGCCGGCGGCCTGCATGACGTCCTTGGCGCGCGCCTTGTTCATCGCAAGCGCCGAAGCGAGGACGCCGGAATGCGTATAGGGAATGCCGAGGATTTCGAGGACGCCCTGGATCGAGCCGTCCTCGCCGAACGGACCATGCAATGCGTTGAGGGCGACGTCCGGCTTCAGCTTCGCCAGAACCTCGGCGACGTCGCGCTGCACGTCGACGCGCGTAACCCGATATCCGGCCAGATCCAACGCATCGGCGCAGCCATTTCCCGAGTCGAGCGACACAGGTCGTTCACTGGACCACCCGCCCATGAGGACGGCGACATGCTTCGCCAAAACGCTTTCCTTCCAACCGAATCGCCTTGGTCGGAATATCTACGAAAAATGGTAAAGAAGCGTTAACCAACAGAGCCCGGCAAAATGAAAAAGGCGGCCCGTTGCGGGGCCGCCTTTCGAACTGAGTCAATCGGTCGCGTCAGAACTGAGTCGGGCGATCATTTTTTCGCGCGGTCGGAATCCCCTGACGGCAAACGGTGGATATCCCGTCGAAATGGGCGACCACGAAGACTATTCCCGCGACGGGCCACCGCTCAGGCGACGGCGGCCAGCGCTTCGAGTTCGCCCGGCAGGGCATAGGCCCAGGTGGTGATCGAGCCGGCGCCGAGGCAGACGACATAGTCCCCCGGCTTGGCAATGGCGGCGACCTCGGCAGCAAGCGTCTGCGGCCCCTCCAACACGCGCGCATCACGGTGGCCGCGCACCCTCAGTCCGTCGACAAGATGCTCGCTGTCCATGCCTTCGATCGGCGCCTCGCCGGCCGCATAGACCGGCGCGACGAAGACAGTGTCGGCGTCGTTGAAGCACGAGCAGAAACCATCGAAGAGATCACGCAGGCGCGTGTAGCGATGCGGCTGTACGACGGCGATGACCCGACCCTTGGTCGAGGCGCGCGCTGCCTTCAGCACGGCGGCAATCTCGACGGGGTGATGTCCGTAATCGTCGAACACCTCGACGCCGTTCGCGGTGCCCGTGTGGGTGAAGCGGCGCTTCACGCCTCCAAAGGCAGCAAGACCCTTGCGGATCGCCTCGTTCGAAATGCCGAGATGGTGCGCGATGGCGATGGCGCCCGTTGCGTTCTGGACGTTGTGCTCGCCCGGCATTGGCAGCACGAGGTCGACCAATTCGGCCGTCTCGCCCGTCACGCGGTCGCGGATGCTGGCGGTGAAGATCGACTTGCCGCTCTCATTGCGCAAATTGCTGTAGCGGATATCGGCCTGCGGATTGGCGCCGTAGGTGATGATGCGCCGGTCCTCGATCTTGCCGATCAGCGACTGCACCTCGGGATGATCGAGGCACATCACGGCGAAGCCGTAGAACGGAATGTTCTCGATGAACTGCTTGTAGGCGTCGCGCGCCTTGTCGAACGAGCCGTAGTGGTCGAGGTGCTCGGGATCGATGTTCGTCACGAGCGCCACGTCGGCAGGCAGCTTGACGAAGGTGCCGTCGCTCTCATCCGCTTCGACGACGACCCAGTCGCTGGCGCCCATGCGCGCATTGGTGCCGTAGGCGTTGATGATGCCGCCATTGATGACGGTCGGATCGAAGCCGCCGGCATCGAGCAGGGCTGCGACCATGGAGGTCGTGGTCGTCTTACCATGCGTGCCGGCAATTGCGATGGCGCTCTTGAGGCGCATCAGTTCGGCCAGCATCTCGGCGCGCCGCACGACCGGCAGCAGGCGCTCGCGGGCAGCCTTCAGCTCGGGATTGCTGGCCTTGATGGCCGAGGAAACAACGACGACGCGGGCATCGCCCAGATTGGCCGCGTCGTGGCCGACGGCGATGGTGACGCCTTTGGACTTCAGGCGCACGACATTGGCGTTCTCGGCCGTGTCCGAACCCTGCACCCGGTAGCCTAGATTAACCAGCACCTCGGCAATGCCGCTCATGCCGATACCGCCGATACCGACGAAGTGGACGGCACCAATGTCACGGGGCATTTTCATGGACTTAAACTCCGGTAGATTTGCCGAGCCGCTCGCCGCCGGCTACGCGCTCGACCAGATCGGCCAGGCGTTCAACGGCGTCAGGGCGTCCGACTGATTTTGCTGCGGCCGCCGCCTGGGCCAGACGGCCCGGCTCAGCCAGAAAGGCGGTCAATTCGCGCGCCAGACGGTCCGCTGTCAACTCGGGCTGCGGTACGACCCAGCCACCGCCGGCCTTGGCCAGCACGAGAGCGTTGGCGCTTTGGTCCTGATCGATGGCACCCGGCAGCGGCACCATGACGGCCGGACGACCGATAACGGCCAGTTCGCACACGGTCGAAGCGCCGGAACGCGAGATGACGAGATGACTCTTTGCGATCCGTGCGGGCATGTCCTTGAAGAACGGCGCCAGTTCAGCCGCAATGCCCAACGCCTTGTAGGCGGCGCCAACGCGGTCCATGTCCTCTGGGCGGCACTGCTGGACGATCGACAGCCGCGTACGGGCCGCCGCGTCGAGCTTGGCTAACGCCTCGGGCAGAAGATCGGAGAAGAAGCGCGCGCCCTGGCTGCCGCCGAAAATTACGAGGTTGAGCGAACCGTCTGCGGCAATCCGCGGATATTCGACTGTGCTGGCATCGATCACCGCCTGGCGCACCGGATTGCCGGTCAGCACCACCTTGCTGCCTGCGGCGCTCGCATGGCCAACCTGCTCGAAGCTCGTCGCCAGCGCGCTGACGCGCGACGCAAGCAGCCGGTTGGCGCGACCGAGCACGGCATTGGCATCGTGAACGACGGTCGGGATCTTGAGATGGGCCGCCGCCAGCATGGGCGGCACGGTTGGATAGCCGCCGAAGCCGACGACGGCAGCGGGCTTCAGCCGCTTCAGCATCACCTTCGACTGGCGATAGCCATGCCAAAGGCTCCACGCCGCAGCGATCAGAACCTTCGGTGACTTCACCGAGGGGGTGGCCGAGCGGATGATATGCGTCTCGTCGGCCGGAAAATTCTGGCCGTAGGTCTCGGCACGATGATCCGTCGCAAGGTGGACGGACCAGCCACGGCTCTTGAGCGCGAACGCAAGTGCCTCGGCCGGGAACAGATGCCCGCCCGTTCCGCCGGCGCAAAGCAGGATCGTCTTTTCCATGGTCTTCTCAGATAGCTTTCGGACGGGTCGCTGCAAACCGGCTGAAGCCGGATGTCAGGCTGGCCGCCTCAAAGCGACGGCGGGTCAACGCCAGCACGAGGCCCATCTGGAAAGCGATCGCCAGCATCGACGAGCCACCATAGGAAATGAAGGGCAAGGTCATGCCCTTGGCCGGCATCAGGTTCAAATTCACCGCCATGTTGATGACCGACTGAACGCCGAACAACACCAGCAATCCGGCAGAGGCAAGGCGCACGAAGGCATCCTCGTTCTTCAGGCTGTGGCTCATGCCCCGCACGACGACGAAGCCGAACATCAGCACCAGGCACATGCACAGGATGATGCCGAATTCCTCGGCGGCTACCGCGAAGATGAAGTCGGTATGGCTGTCCGGCAGGATGCGCTTGACGACGCCCTCACCGGGACCGCGTCCGAACCAACCGCCATGGACGATCGAATTCAGCGCGGTATCGACCTGGAATGTGTCGCCCGCCGCGGGATCGAGGAAGCGGTTGATACGGCCGGCGAAGTGCGGAAACACCGTGTAGGCGGCAACGATGCCGACTCCCGCGAGACCAGCCAGGCCGGCGATCCAGAACCACGACAAGCCCGCCATGAAAAACACCGCCGACCAGGCGATGACGACAAGCAGGGTCTGGCCAAGGTCGGGCTGCGCCACCAGCAACGCAGCGACAATCGCCAGCAGAAGCATGGCGAAGATGTTGCCGGGGATGTCGTTGCGGCGCGAATTCTCCGTGAACAGCCAGGCCGAGAGAACGAGGAAAGCCGGCTTGACGAACTCGGACGGCTGCAGCGAGAAGCCGAGGATGTTGATCCAGCGACGCGCACCCTTCACTTCCTGGCCGACGAACAGCGTCGCGAACATCAGCACGAGGGCGATCGAGAAGACGATCAACGCGGTACGGCGGACATTGCGTGGCGACAGGAACGACGTGGCGATCATGATGGCGATCGTCGGCACAACGAAGAAGACGTGGCGCTTCACGAAGTGGAAGCTGTCCAGGCCGATGCGCTCGGCGACAGGAGGGCTTCCGGCGAGCGACAGCACGACACCGGCGATCAGCAGCGTGAGGAACCCGAACAGGAGATATTTGTCGACCGTCCACCACCATTCGGCGAAGACGCTGCGATCGGCCCTGCTGACCATCACTGAACCTCCACGAGGGGCTTGGCGCCTTTGAGCGCCTGGACATGCGCGCGAAAATCATCGCCGCGCTTTTCAAAATTTGCGTATTGATCGTAGGACGCGCAGGCGGGCGACAGCAGCACCACCGGTTCGGCCGCGCCATCCTTAGCCGCGTCCGAGGCGGCCGCGGCAACGGCTGCGTCCATCGTGCCCGACATCACCGTTTCGACCTTGCCGGCCAGCGTCGCGGCGAACTCTTCCGCCGCCGCGCCGATCAGATAGGCCTTGGCGATCTTCGGGAAATAGGAAACGAGGCTGGTGATGCCGCCCGTCTTGGCCTTGCCGCCGGCGATCCAATAGATGCGATCGAAGCTCGCCAGCGCCTTTTCGGCGGCGTCGGCGTTGGTCGCCTTGGAATCGTTGACGAAGAGAACCTTGCCGACGCGAGCAACGCCTTCCATGCGATGCGCGAGGCCGGGAAAGCTCTTCAGCCCGTCCTGGATGGCAAGCTCCGACATGCTGACGGCACGGGCGGCGGCGATCGCCGCTGCTGCGTTTTGCGCATTATGGTCGCCGCGAAGCGACCCAATACCATTCAGGTCCGCGATCTCATGAACCGTGGCGTCGTCGGCTTCGAGGATACGGCCATGCTCGGCATAAAATCCGTTGGCCACCGGACGCTGGACCGAAATGCGCTCGACCGGCGTCCCTAGCTTGTCGAGATCGGAGGCGATGGCGGTGCACCATTCGTCGTCGATACCGATGACGGCGGTCTCGGCGCCGCGAACCAGCCGCGCCTTGATGGCCGCATAGCGCTCCATCGTGTCGTGACGGTCGAGATGGTCTTCCGTGAGGTTGAGCAGCACACCGACGGTCGGATTGATGGTCGGAGCCAGATCTATCTGGAAGGATGAGCACTCGACGATGTGGATGCGGTCGGTGGCCGGCGGATCAAGCGACAGGATCGCCGTGCCGATATTTCCGCCGAGCTGCACGTCCCAGCCATCGTTGCGGAACATATGGGCGATCAGCGCCGTCGTCGTGGACTTGCCGTTGGTGCCGGTGATGGCAATGAACGGTGCGGCTGGGGCGATCGCTCGCCGTTCGCGGCAGAACAGTTCGATGTCACCGATGATCTCAACGCCGGCGGACTTGGCCAATTCGACCGTCCAGTGCGGCGTTGGATGAGTCAACGGCACGCCCGGCGACAGCACGAGAGCGACAAAGCGGGAGAAATCGAGCGGACGCAGATCCCCGGTCGGGATGCCGGCGGCGGCGGCCTTGGCCACCGAGGCCGCGTTGTCATCCCAGGCCACGACCTCCGCGCCACCGGCGACGAGCGCCTCGGCGGTCGCAAGTCCGCTGCCGCCCAGTCCGAAGACCGCGACCGACTTGCCGGCGAAGGAGGTAATCGGCGTCATGTTCTACTTACCGGATCTTCAGGCTGGAGAGACCGATCAGGGCGAGGACGACGGCGATGATCCAGAAGCGGATCACGACCTGCGGCTCGGTCCAGCCCATCTGTTCGAAGTGATGATGGATGGGCGCCATCTTGAACACGCGCTTGCCAGTCAGCTTGAACGACACGACCTGGATGATGACCGAAGCGGCCTCGAGCACGAACAGGCCGCCGACGATGGCGAGCACGATCTCGTGCTTGGTGGCGACGGCGATGGCGCCGAGCATGCCGCCGAGCGCCAGCGAACCGGTATCGCCCATGAAGATGGCGGCCGGCGGCGCGTTGAACCAGAGGAAACCGAGGCCCGCGCCCAGCATTGCGCCGCACAGCACGGCGAGTTCGCCGGTGCCGGGAACGAAGTGGATCTGCAGGTATTCGGCAAAAATCGCATTGCCCGAGAGGTAGGCCATGACGCCGAACGAGGCGGTCGCGACCATGACGGGAACGATGGCAAGGCCGTCGAGGCCATCGGTCAGGTTCACGGCATTGCCGGCACCGACGATGACGAACGCGCCGAACGGAATGAAGAACCAGCCCAGATCGAGCACGAAGGCCTTGATGAAGGGGAAGGTCAGCGTGTTGGAGAGCGGCCCGGACGAAAGATGGGACACCGCGATACAGGCGACGGCGGCGATGGCGAACTCGGCGGCGAGGCGCGAACGGCCGGAAAAGCCCTTGTGGCTCTGCTTCGTCACCTTGAGATAATCGTCATAGAAGCCGATCAGACCGAAGCCGACCGTCACGCCCAACACCGTCCAGACATAGATGCTGGAGAGGTTGGCCCAGAGCAGCGTCGAGACGATCAATCCAGAAAGGATCATCAGCCCGCCCATCGTGGGCGTGCCCTTCTTGGTGACGAGATGGCTTTGCGGTCCGTCTTCACGGATCGGCTGGCCCTTGCCCTGCTTCAGCTTGAGAGCCCGGATGATCGTCGGGCCAAACAGGAAGACAAAGATCAGCGCCGTCATCGTCGCGCCGCCCACACGAAACGTGATGTAGCGGAAGACGTTGAGGCCCGAGAATTGCGCGGAGAGATCCCCCAGCAGGTAAAGCATCAGACGGGTCCTTCAATGGCGGGATCGCTCTCGACGGGCGCCGGTGCAAATCGAGTCTTCAATGTCTCGACGATGGGAGCCATGCGACTACCATTCGAGCCCTTGACCATCACGACGTCGCCGGCGGCGAGCTCGTCGAGAAGAATCGCCTCGAGCTCATTTGCGGTTTCCGCATAATGGCCCCGCATGGCGTCGGGCAAGACCTCCCAGAGCGCCAGCATCGACGGACCGGCGAGATAGGCGCGGTCGATTCCAGCCGCGACCAGCGGTTCGACCAATTCGGCATGCAACCGCAGTGTGTCGTCGCCAAGCTCCCGCATTTCGCCGAGTACGGCGATGCGGCGGCCATTCCCCTCCGTCCGCGCCTGCGCCAACACGGTGATCGCGGCGCGCATCGAGGTGGGGCTGGCGTTGTAGCTCTCGTCGATCAACGTCGCATTGCCATCGGCGATCACGAGACTGTGCCGGGCACCGCGACCCTTCGGCGCGCTCAGCCCGCCAAGAGCCATTGCCGCCTCGCCGACATCGCCACCAAGCTGGGCAACGGTGAGCAGGACAGAAAGCGCGTTCTGGACGAGATGGCGGCCGGGAGCACCGATCGTGAACTCGACGAGTTGATCGAGGATACGGGCGCTGACGCGCGAATGATCGGCCTGCATGTCGAGCGCTTCGAGGCGCGCATCGGCATCACGCCCCGTGCCGAAGGAGAGTACCTGATTGATGCCGGCATCCATGGCGAGCAAAGCCAAGCGCTCGAATTGCGGGCTGTCGCCGTTCAGGATGACGCTGCCGCCCGGCTCGACGCCGGAGAAGATCTCCGCCTTGGCGCGGGTGATGCCGTCAATGCCATCCGGGAAGAATTCCAGATGCACGCCTTCGATGTTGGTGATCACAGCCACATGCGGACGGACCTGAGCCACCAGCGGAGTGATCTCGCCGGCGTGGTTCATGCCGATCTCGAACACGGCGAAGCGGTCGTTGGCCGGCATGCGCGACAAGGTCAGCGGCACGCCCCAATGATTGTTGAAGGAAGCGGGCGAGAAATGCGTCGGGCCCTGCTCGCTGAGCACATGGCCCAGCATTTCCTTAGTCGAGGTCTTGCCGACGCTGCCGGTCACGGCGGCAATCCGCGCGGTCGAGCGGGCGCGCGAGGCGCTAGCCAGTTCCTGCAGGGCCACGAGGACATCCTGGACGACGATCAACGGGATCGTCATCCGACCAAGGCCGGAGAGCTGATCCGACGCTACGACAGCAACCGTCGCGCCATGGCCGGCGGCTGCGCCGACAAAACGATGGCCGTCAAAGCGGTCACCGCGAATGGCGAAGAAGGCGTCGCCAGGCTGGACGGTCCGGCTGTCGATTGAAATGCCGGTGACCGCAGAACCCGCGGCCGTCGGACGCCCATTCATGCCAGCGACGAGTTCGTCGAATCCCCAAAGCTTCTCAGTCATGTGCGAGCCTCCGCAGCGAGCGCCGCCGCGACGACGTCATGATCGGAAAAAGGCAACACCACGCCGTTGACGATCTGCCCGGTCTCGTGGCCCTTGCCGGCGACACAGAGCACGTCGCCCTCGCCCAGCATAGAGATGGCTTCCTCGATCGCGGTCTTGCGATCGGCAATCTGGATTGCATCCGGCGCGCCGGCCAGAATTGCGGCGCGGATGCTGGCGGGATCCTCGGAGCGGGGATTGTCGTCGGTGACGATAACGACGTCGGCATTGCGCGTGGCGGCTTCGCCCATCAGCGGGCGCTTGCCCGCGTCGCGGTCGCCACCGGCGCCGAAGACAACGAACAGACGCTTGCGCGTCATCGGCCGCAGCGCACCCAGCGCATGGTCGAGCGCGTCCGGCTTGTGCGCGTAGTCGATGAAGACAAGCGCACCCTTGTCGGTGACGCCAACCCGCTCCAAACGGCCGGGCGCCCCCACCAGCGAGCCGAGCGCGTCGATGGCGATGCGTGGCTCGATACCTGTGGCAATGGCGAGCCCGGCTGCGACGAGCGCATTGGAAACCTGGAACCCGCCGGCGAGCGGCAGGCGCACGGTCATCGGCGTGCCGAAGACGTCGAGTTCGAGCGTCTGGCTGTAGAGATCGGGTTCAGCCTTGACCAGACGGATCGACCGCCCTGCCCGGCCGACATCGATCAAGCGCTGGCCACGCCGGCGCGCCACGGCCATGACAGCTTCGGCATAAGGGCCATCGGCGTCGACGACTGCGGTGCGGCCTTCCGGTAGCAGATTGCCGAACAGCTTCAGCTTGGCTTCCAGATAGTTCGCTACCGTCGGATGGTAATCCATGTGGTCGCGGCCGAGATTGGTGAACGCGCCCGCCACGAGACGAACGCCATCCAACCGATGCTGATCAAGGCCGTGGCTCGACGCCTCGAGCGCGGCATGGGTCACGCCCTGCCGCGCGAGTTGGTCGAGAATCCGGTGCAACTGGATCGGGTCGGGCGTCGTCAGGCTGCCATACTCGGAACCAGCCGGAGACACGACGCCGATAGTGCCGATCGAGGCGGCCTGCTTTCCGGCGATCTCGAAGATCTGACGCACGAAAGCAGCGACCGAGGTCTTGCCGCTGGTGCCGGTAATGGCGACCAACTCTTCGGGCTGCAGCGGATAGAAGCGGGCTGCGATATGCGCCAACGCCATTCGCGGGTCGGACGCGCGCAGCACCGGCACGCCGATATCGTCCGGCAGGGTCACGGCATCGGGACTACAGACGACAGCCGCCGCGCCTCGCTTCACCGCATCCAGCACAAAGCGCGAGCCGTCCGCCGCCACGCCCTTCAGGGCGGCAAACAGAAAGCCCGGCTGGACAGACCGGCTGTCGGCCGTGAGGCCTGAAATCTCGATCGCCGCCGCGTCGGCGGAAAGCGCGAAGTCGTTGGAAGCTAGATCACCGAGCCGCATTCTGGGGTCGAATCCTCCCGATCGTCAGGTTTAGCGCCCGAGTCGGGCCCTTTGACCCGACTCAAGGGTTCGCTCATCGAACCTCAATACGACACAAGCATGGCGTCAGGGTGGCTTTCATTCTCTGTCCGCGGCTGGACCCCGAGAATGGCGCCGGCGCGACGGATGATGTTGGAGCTGACATTAGCCGCGTTCCACGCCGCGAGTGCTGGCAGGCCAGGCTTCTCCGGCTTCGGATCATCAACCGAAATCAGCATGACATATTCCGGATTATCCATCGGGAAGGCCGACAGGAACGAATTCAGATAGTGACCGTCGACATAGCGTCCGTTGACGATCTTCTCTGCCGTACCGGTCTTGCCGCCGACGACATAGCCAGGAACATCGGCGTTGCGACCGGACCCCTTGACCGCGTTGAAGCGGAACAGCCAGCGCATCTCATCGCTCGTCTTCTTGGAGATCATCTGAGTTGCGTCGGCCATGGCGGCTTCCTCAGTGCGCGGGAAGAACGTCGGCGACAGCAAGTGCCCGCCATTGACCAGCGCGGCATCGGCCATCGCGGCCTGCATCGGCGTGATCGCAATGCCGTGGCCGAACGAAACAGTTAGCTGCGTCGCCTGGCTCCAGCGCTTGGGCACCTGCGGCGTCGCCACTTCCGGAAGATCCGTCTTCAGGCGCGTCGAGAGGCCGAATGTCTTCAGATAAGCCTGCTGCTCTTCCTGGCCGACGGCGAGCGCCATCTTGGCTGTGCCGATGTTTGAGGAATACTGGAACACTTCCGGAACCGTGAGGAAGCGGGCCTTCGGATGGAAGTCGCGAATGGTGTTGCGGCCGACCTTGATGGGGAAGCGTGCATCAATGCTGTCGGTCATCTTGATCCGACCGGATTCGAGCGCCATAGCGAAGGTGAAGCTCTTGAACACCGAGCCGAGTTCGTAGGTTCCCGCCGTCAGGCGATTGAGGCGGTCCGGCTTGTTGGCATCGACCGGCGCGTTCGGATCAAAATCGGGCAGCGACGCCAGAGCCATGACTTCGCCGGTCTTGGCGTTGACGATCACACCCATGGCCGCGAGGGCCTGGTAACGCTGCATCGCGCCGACGAGTTCGTCGCGCAGGACATGCTGGACGCGCAGGTCGATCGACAGCCTGACCGGCTGCATGTCGGCTCCCTTGGTCGCGAAGCCTGCGCCGTGCAGGTCGCCAAGACCTCGCTCGTCGATCGCCTTCTCGATGCCGGCAATGCCCTGGTTGTCGATATTGACCAAGCCGACGATATGGGCTGCGGCGGGGCCGCCCGGATAGAAGCGGCGGTTCTCCGTCAGGAAGCCGACCCCGGGAATACCGAGATTGTGGATCTCCGACTGCTGTTTCGGCGTGATCTCACGCTTGACCCAGACAAAGCCGGCCTGGGTCGACAGCCTCTTGCGGAGTTGGGCCGCGTCGAGATCCGGCAGAACGCTGGTGATCAGCTCGGTCGCCTCGTCGGGATCGACGATCTTGTTCGGCTCGGCAAACAGCGACGCTGTCTTGATGTCGGTGGCGAGGATTTCGCCATTGCGATCGACGATGTTGGGTCGGGCGGTGGCAATCGCCGATCCGGCGTCTCCTCGCGCCGCCGAAGCGGCCGGGTCGCCCAGCCCCAGCATGACGAGGCGGCCACCGATGATGCCGTAGACCAGCATGAAGGCCATCATCGTCAGCCCGATGCGGCTGCGGGTCTGGTCGTGGCGCGCCTTGCCGGCGCCCTTCAGGGCGACATGGCGGGCGCCGTTGGCCGGACTGAACATTCCCGGGCGGTCGGTCAGCATCATCGTCATGGATTCGCTCCCGATTGGGTCGAAAGGATACGCGGACGCGGCTTGGCGACGCCGGCCTGGGCCGTGCTGGGCTTCGCAACGATGGGCTTGGCGGCAGCCAAACCGTTCCTGGCTCCGGCGCTCCTGGCGACACCGCTGGTGATCATTCCATCAAGGCTGGCGCCGGGCACCTCGATCGGCCTGTCAGGAACTTCCTCAATGCTGGCGAGCTGGCGTACATCGAGCGGCACAAGATGCAGGTAGGAGCCGTAGCGCCCCACCAGTTCCTGCAGTCGCGCCGGCTGGTCCAGGACGCTCCACTCCGCCTGGAGAACGTTCAGCAGTTCCTTCTCGCGGGCGATCTCACGCCTAAGTTCCATGACGTGATCGGCGGCACGACCAGCCCGGTCCTTCATCGCATAGGTGAGGACGGCGCCGGCGATCATCAAAGCAACCCAGATGACATTGAGTCCCCGGAGCATCACGACCTCGCCACTTTGAATTCAGGAAGAGCTGGAACACCCGCCGCGCGCGCATCGAACGGGCGCGATGGCGCTTCTGTCCGGATACCGGCGCGAAGCTTGGCGGAACGGGCGCGCGGATTGCGCGACGTTTCCTCGTAGCCTGCCACGACGGGACCCTTGGACATCAGCGTGAAGGTCGGCGCCGCCAGCACCCGCTCCGGCAGATGCCGCGAGCCGCCCGCGCGAACCTCGCTGCGATCGGCCAGAAAGCGCTTGACGATGCGGTCCTCGAGAGAATGGAACGCGACGATCACCAGTCGGCCACCCGGCTTCAGAACGCGCTCGGCGGCGGCCAGCGCCCGGCCGAGCTCGTCGAGCTCCTGGTTGACATAGATACGCAGCGCCTGGAACGTACGGGTCGCCGGATGGATCGGGTCCGTCGGCTTCTTTCCGACGACGCGCTCGACCAGTCCGGCCAACTCACTGGTGCGCAGATAGGGCTTGGCAACGCGATCCTGCGCGATGGCGCGGGCGACGGCACCAGCGCGACGCTCCTCGCCGAGAACCGAGATGATGCGAGCGATATCGCGCGCTTCCATCGTGTTGACGACGTCGGCGGCGCTCGGGCCTTCCTGGCTCATGCGCATGTCGAGCGGACCGTCGAAGCGGAACGAGAAGCCACGCTCGGCCTCGTCGAGCTGCATCGACGAAACGCCGATGTCGAGCACGACGCCATCGACCTTGTCATGGCCCTGCCCCGCCGCGATCTCGTCCAGATCGCCGAAACGACCCAGCACAAGTTGCAGGCGGCCGTCATAGGCCGAGACCATCGGCTGACCGTCGATGACGGCGTTGGGATCGCGGTCGATGCCGATCACCGAAGCGCCGGCATCGAGCAGCGCACGGCTATAGCCGCCAAGCCCGAAGGTGCCGTCGATGATGACCTGGCCGGCGGCCGGCTCAAGATGCGCAAGCACTTCGGCGAGCAGCACCGGAACGTGACGGTCGGATCCGCCTGCGTTTGTATTGTCGCCGGCGGTCATGAATCCGTACCTCCCGAGGAACGCGGTCCCGAGCCAAGCCGGCGGCGCAGTTCGCGCACGCGGTTCTTGGCCTCGTCGCGATAGGCGACGAAACGTTCCGGTTCCCAGATCTGAAATTTGTAGCCCTGACCGACGAAGGTCACGGTGTCGCCGATACCGGCATGGGCCTTGATCACCTCGGACAGCGCGACGCGCCCTTCCGGATCGATCCGCAGCACCTCGCTCTCGCCGATCAGAGTCGTCGAAAGGAATTCGTGGTCCTCGGAGAAGGGCTCGAACAGCGTCAGGCTGGCGCGGATCTGGGTGACGAGACGATTGCCGCCCGCATCGACCGCGTTCTGGTCCAGCGTCGGGCAGCAATAAAGTCCCTCGAAGCCGTCGCGCACGAGCACGGAGCGGAATGAGGCCGGAATCGAAACCCGCCCCTTGGAGTCCAGCCTGTTGGTGAAGGTTGAAACAAATTCGTCCATCACCTTTCGCGCCGGCGCTCCTTTTGAAAATGCCCATTGAGGTCCGGCCCGTATGCCGAGCCTGAAAAACACGCAATGGACGCGGACTGGAAACATCACCCCGACATGCGATGCGACCCCGTCGTTCGACCTCGATTTGTCGACCGCAGCGCCCTTGGATCGGGATGATTTGGGATACCATGGGTGAATATGGGCGTCAATGGAATCGGCCCCCACGACAGGCAGCGGCCACCGCCCTGATCACACAAGGTTAAGCTTAATTTTCCGTAGCTTTTTCAGGCCCATGCGCAAGGAATCCGCATGGTTTTCCGCCACGAGCCCAATGAGGCTCATGCAGAGGAAAATTTGCCATGCTGTGGGAATGCCGGGACGATGCCGCGGAAGAATGCCCTACCCGGCGTCACGGTGGGGCCTGCGCCCATGGGCAGGCTCGCTCAGGCCCGTTTGCGTAGCGTTCGAGACCGCGTCGCAGCGAGGGCAGTCAGCGTCGGGCAACGCGGCCCGGGTGTCGGAGCCCTGAGAGGCTACCGACACTGGGAACGTCAGAAAACGGAGAAAAATGCCAGTCGGCCTATAAGCCGGGTTCTGTAGGGCGGCGGCGAACCGCCGCGTGACGACCATTCATCTTGGACGTCCGTTACCGGACGCCTCGCGCGACCAACCCGGGCGACGAACCTGGAAACAGGCTGGGCTTGCGCCCATGTCACCCCTATTCGGTCTTGCTCCCGGTGGGGTTTACCGTGCCGTTCCCGTTGCCGGGACCGCGGTGGGCTCTTACCCCACCCTTTCACCCTTACCCGCTGCGCAAGCGTAGCGGGCGGTTTACTTTCTGTGGCACTTTCCCTGGGGTCGCCCCCGCCGGGCGTTACCCGGCACCGTGTTTCCATGGAGCCCGGACTTTCCTCCCCTGCGACCTTTCGATCTTGCAGCAGCGGTCGTCCGGCCGACTGGCTCAGGGGGCTTAGGGGGGCGACGGGTGCGGGTCAAGCCCAAAGGGGCTGTCATCCCGCAACCCGACATCAAGGCGATCCGGAAGCGTGCCTGCCACAACGGTCTCAGGCGATGCCCTGAAGAAGGCATATCAAGCCAGGCCGTTTAGCCCCTCCGGGCGATCCGCTCAGGCGGACGCCGCAACTCGGAGACTAGGCTGACGTCAGGAGGATCGTGGAAAACTAGTTGGAGGCGATGATCTGCTGGACCTTGCCGCAATAACGCAGCGGACCCTTGCTCATGCGCTTGGCGCCATGGCCGCCATTGTACTTCAGGATCGTGCCGCAGAGATCGCCACCGGCGAGCTTGCGGGCCTGGCCGAGATACATCATGCCGTAGCGGATATTGGTTGCGGGATCGTAGAGAGCCTTGGCGGTGCCCTTGTATCCCATGCCGCGCGCGGTCTGCAGACGGACCTGCATAAGGCCGATCTCGCCGACACTGCCGGTCAGGTTGGGCTTGTAGTTGCTTTCGACCGTGACAACAGCATGAGCCAGCGACAACGGAACGTTGTTGGCGGCTGCATGCGTCCGGATCAGATCATCGTAATTGCTGCGGCCAGTGGCGGCAACGCGGGTCTCATTCGACTTCAGAAGACGAGACGAACCCGACTTGGCGAAGGCAGGGGACACGGCAAGGCTGCCGGTGGCGACGATGGCAGCCAGGGCCAGTACGCATAACTTCTTCATACCTGGGGGTAACTCACTTCATTGACGATGGCGCTCTTGTCGTTGGCCAAGAGTCCCGAATTGGGGCACCGGAACTGAAATCAGATTACAGCCTTTAATAATCCGTGATCGACTTCCGGCATCGTCAAAAGTTGCGCCGACTTATCATCCGCGCGGTTCCGCAGCGGCACTTACGCCTTTTCGGACAAGGCCCTGGCCAACCGATGAAGCGTCGCAATCGTCGAGGAATCCGCGATTCCGTCGACCCGCTCCGGCCGGAAGTGACGCTGGAATGCGGTCACAACCAATTCGGTCTCCAGATCGTAAGTTCCAGAGATCTGAAGGGGATAGCCGTAGAGCGCCAGCATCGCCTGCAAGGCCTCGATCGGAGCGCCACTTTCACCAGCGCTAAAAAAACGACCACCCCGAATCGGCTCCGGCTCGACGTAATGGCCGATCCCCGAGGAAGCGAGACGGCCCCAAGGGAACTTCTCGCCGGGGTCGCGCTTGCGCGCCGGCGCAACGTCGGAGTGAGCAAGGATTCGTTCCGGACGAATGCCGTGTCGAGCGCAAATGTCGCACGCCAGCGCTATGACGGAATCGATCTGGACGTCGGGAAAATCGGGGTAGCCATGATCATGGCCCAGATTGGCGATCTCGATTCCGACCGACCGGGAGTTGATATCACCCTCGCCGTGCCAGGACGAAACACCCGCATGCCAGGCGCGATCCCCCTCCCGGACAAGCTGCGTGATGGCGCCATCCTCGGCCACGACATAGTGGCACGAGACATTCGAGGCCGGATCCGACAGCAGTTGGATCGCCGCCTCAGCGGTCTTCATGTCGGTATAATGCAACAGCAGGATATCGATCGCGACGCCCTCGGCGCGCAGTCCGAAACTGGGCGACGGCCGCCAGACCATGTTCGGCAACGTCACGCCGGGGATCGCCACGTCAGCCACGTCTTTCTCCATCATGCAAAGGCCCGCTCGCGACGGATGCGGTCATAGGCGCCGTTCAGGGCGGCAAGCTTGGCGGTGGCGATGGCAAGAAACTCCGCAGGGACGCCGCGCGCGATCAGCTTGTCGGGATGCGTCTCGGAAACGATGCGACGATAGTGTCGCTTCACGTCGTCGTTGGAAGCGCCGCGATCAATGCCAAGGATGAGATAGGGATCGCCCTCCTCCGGCACGATATGGCGGCTGCTGATGCGGGCGAAAGCCGCCTCGCCGATGCCGAAGATCGAGGCGACATGGTCGAGAAAGGCCAGTTCGTCCTGATGCACCATGCCGTCGGCCTTGGCGATGTGAAACAGGCCGTCGACGATGTCCTCGAACACGCTGGAGCCTGGATCGAACAGGCCGGCCAGCTTGCGCGCATAGGCATCGAAGCCGGCCAGATCCTGCTTGGCCAGATCGAACAGCCGCGCCACGTTCTGGTGTTCGGTCGCCGGAATATCGAAAAGCTGCTCGAACGCCGTGACTTCATCGCGCGTGACGACGCCGTCGGCCTTGGCCATCTTGGCCGAAAGCGCGATCATCGAAACGGAAAAAGCGACCTGCCGCCGGTCTTCCGGCGAGCCGGCCAGCATCGTGCGGACTGTTTCTATCAAATCATCCAGGGCCCGCCCGAGAGTGCAGGTGCCAGGAAGAGAGCAGATGAGATCGCCGAGTCGTTGCCAGATTGTCATGGGCTGACAATAAACACGCACCGTGCCGAGCGCGAGAGTCCAGGGTGTCGCGCACGTCACCGATCCACGATAGAAGGACATTCAATCCGCGCACCGCGAGAATATCTTGTCTCCCTCCTCCCATCCTGCCTCCCGCGACCTGGTCGGCTATGCGCTCGGCCTGGCCGGTGTCGTCATCTTTGGCGCCACCCTGCCGATGACCCGCATCGCCGTCGTCACCTTCAGCCCGTGGTTCATCACCTTTGGCCGCGCCGCCGTCGCCGGCGTGCTCGCGGCCCTACTCCTCGCCGTCATCCGTCGCCCCCTGCCGGACCGCAGGCTGTGGCCGGCGCTGGTCCTTGGCGCAATCTGCACGACGATCGGATTTCCCGGCTTTTCCTCGCTCGCCATGCAGACGGTGCCCGCCTCGCATGGCGGCGTCGTGCTTGGCGTGCTGCCGCTGGCAACCGCCGTCGCCGCATCCTTCATCAATGGCGAGCGGCCGTCGCCGGTGTTCTGGTTCTGGAGCCTGGCAGGCGCCGCGATCGTCGTCGCCTTCACCTTGCGGGCGGGAGACGCCAGCTTCGGCCATGGCGACCTCTATCTGCTGCTCTCCTGCGTCGCCGCCGCAACCGGCTATGCCTGCTTCGCCAAGGTGACGCGCAGCGTTGGCGGCTGGGAGACGATTTCCTTCGCGCTGGTGCTGATGCTGCCGGTTTCGATCGCGGCAAGCTCCTTTCTCTGGCGCGACAGCTACGCCGCCGCCCCGCCCGAGGCGATCGCCGCCTTCGCCTATGTCAGCCTGTTCTCGATGTTCATCGGCTTCTTCTTCTGGAATGCCGGTCTGGCGCTGGGTGGCGTTGCGCGAGTCGGCCAGGTGCAGTTGCTGCAGAGCTTCGTAACCCTGGCGATCTCGTCGCTAATGCTGGGCGAGACGATCGGGCTGGAGACCATCCTGTTCGCGCTCGCCGTCGTGGTCATCGTGATGATGGGTCGCCGCGCCGCCGTTGCCCGCCGGCCGGCGCCGATCGCATCGTGACGGATTGACGGACGCAGCCTGAGCCTTACTCATGCGCCCGGGCTTCAATCGCGCGAAGGGCATGACGATGACGCAGTGGGACTTCTGGATCGATCGCGGCGGCACCTTCACCGACATCGTCGCACGCGATCCCGAAGGCCACATCCGGGCCCACAAGCTGCTCTCGGAAAACCCCGAGGCCTATCGCGACGCCGCCGTGCAGGGAATTCGCGAATTGATGGGCGTCGCCCCCGGCGCGTCGATCCCGGCCGGGTCGATCGACACCGTGAAGATGGGCACCACCGTCGCCACCAACGCGCTGCTTGAGCGCAAGGGCGATCACACGCTGCTGCTGATCACGAAGGGATTTCGCGACGCGCTGAAGATCGGCTACCAGGCGCGACCGGACATCTTCGCCAAGAAGATCGTCAAGCCGGAACTGCTCTATGAGCGCGTCGTCGAGGTTTCCGAGCGGGTGCGCGTCGATGGCACGGTCGAAGCGGAGCCGGACAATGCCGAGGTCGAGGCAGCCTTGCTCGACGCCTATGCCAGCGGCGTCCGCTCCGTTGCCATCGTCTTCATGCACGCCTGGAAATATCCCGAGCACGAGGCACGCGTCGCCGAGATCGCCCAGAAGGTCGGCTTCCCGCAGATATCGGCCAGCCACCAGATCTCGCCGCTGATGAAGCTGGTCGGACGCGGCGACACCACGGTGGTCGATGCCTATCTCTCGCCGATCCTGCGCCGCTATGTCGAGCAGGTGGCTGGCGAACTGGGCGGCACGGAAGGCGCCTCGCCGCGCCTGATGTTCATGATGTCGTCGGGCGGCCTGACGGCGGCCGAGCTGTTTCGCGGCAAGGACGCAATCCTTTCAGGCCCTGCCGGTGGCGTTGTCGCCGCCGTCGAAACGGCGCGGCAGGCCGGCTTCGGTCAGGTCATCGGCTTCGACATGGGCGGCACCTCGACTGACGTCTCGCATTATGACGGCGTTTATGAGCGCTCCTTCGAGACGGAGGTCGCGGGCGTGCGGATGCGCGCGCCGATGATGCGGATCCACACGGTCGCTGCCGGCGGCGGCTCGATCCTGCATTATGAAGCCGGCCGGTTCCGCGTCGGCCCGGATTCGGCCGGCGCCGATCCCGGCCCCGCCAGCTACCGGCGCGGCGGCCCCCTCGCCGTCACCGACGCCAATGTCATGACCGGCAAGTTGCGGGCAGAGCATTTTCCAAAGATCTTCGGACCCGGCCGCGACCAGCCGCTGGACGCCGGCGTCGTTCGTGCCCGCTTCGAGGCGCTGGCATCCGAAATCGGCGACGGTCGCAGCGCGGAAGAGATCGCCGACGGCTTCCTGCGGATTGCCGTCGAGAACATGGCCAACGCCATCAAGAAGATCTCGGTCCAGCGCGGCTATGACGTCACCGACTACGCCCTGAACTGCTTTGGCGGCGCGGGCGGCCAGAGCGCCTGCATGGTCGCCGATGCGCTCGGCATGACGACGGTGCTGGTGCATCCCTTCTCCGGCATTCTCTCCGCCTATGGCATGGGCCTCGCCGACATCCGCGCCAGCCGCAGCCAGGCGGTGGTCAGGAAGCTCGCGCCGGAGACACTGCCCGAGCTTTTGACGCTTGCCTCAGGTCTCGAAACCGATGTGAGGGCGGAACTGATAGGCCAGGGCGTCGAGGCTGCGGATGTCTCGGTCTTCATCCGCGCCCATCTGCGCTATGACGGCACCGACACGCCGATCCCGGTCGACGTGCTGGCGGAAGGGTCGGACTGGCTGCCATTGGGAAAAATCCTCGGCGGCTTCGAGGATGCGCACAAAAAGCAGTTCGGCTTCGTCTTCGAGGGCAAGGCGATCGTCGTCGAGAGCCTGGAGGTCGAGGCGGTCGGCGGCGGCGCTTCGATCGAAGAACCCGCCCTCGACGCACCAGAGAGCCGGCCGCAGCCGTCTGAGACGGTCTCGGTGTTCTCGAATGGCGCGGCGCATCCAGCCGGCATCTTCGCCCGCAACAGCCTCACGCGCGGCGCCATCATTGCCGGTCCCGCGCTGATCATCGAGCCGCACCAGACCATCGTCGTCGAGCCCGGCTGGCAGGCTCAAATCTCGCCGCGCGACCATGTCATGCTGACCCGCGTCGAGGCGCTCGACCGCAGCCATGCCATCGGCACCGATGCCGATCCCGTCATGCTGGAGGTGTTCAACAACCTCTTCATGTCGATCGCCGAGCAGATGGGCGTGACGCTACAGAACACGGCCTATTCGGTGAATATCAAGGAGCGGCTGGATTTTTCATGCGCCGTCTTCGACGCGACCGGCGCGCTGGTCGCCAACGCGCCGCACATGCCGGTGCATCTAGGCTCCATGGACCGCTCGGTTGAGACGATCATCGAGTTGAACCGGGGAACGATGCGGCCGGGCGATGTCTATGCGCTCAACGCGCCCTATAATGGCGGCACGCATCTCCCCGACATCACCGTCGTCTCGCCGGTCTTCGACGATGCCGGCGAGGAGATCCTGTTCTTCGTCGCCAGCCGCGGCCACCACGCCGATATCGGCGGCACCGCGCCCGGCTCGATGACGCCGCGCGCGACCACCGTCGACGAGGAAGGGGTTCTCATCGACAATTTCGTCCTCGTCGATCGCGGGAACTTCCGCGAGGCCGAGCTGGTCGAACTCTTGACCAACCACCCCTGCCCCGTTCGCAACGTCACGCAGAACATCGCCGACCTGAAGGCGCAGATCGCCGCCAACGAGAAGGGCGTGCAGGAGCTCAGGAAGATGGTCGGGCATTTCGGGCTCGACGTCGTCATCGCCTATATGGGCCATGTGCAGGATAACGCCGCCGAGAGCGTGCGGCGGGTGCTCGGAAGCCTCAAGGATTCCGAATTCGCTGTCGAGACTGACCAGGGCGCGATGATCCGGGTAAAAATCAGCGTCGACCGCGACAAGCGCGAGGCGACGGTCGATTTCACCGGCACGTCGCCCCAGCAGAAGACCAATTTCAACGCGCCCGAACCCGTCACCCGCGCGGCAGTGCTCTATGCGTTCCGCGTCATGGTCGAGAGCAACATCCCGATGAACGCCGGCTGCCTACGGCCGATCCACATCGTCGTTCCCGAGGGTTCTATGCTGGCGCCGCGCTATCCGGCCGCCGTCGTCGCCGGCAATGTCGAGACCAGCCAGCAGGTGACAAACGCCCTGTTTGGTGCGCTGGGCGCGTTGTCGTCCTCGCAAGGCTCGATGAACAACCTCACCTTCGGCAACCAGACATATCAGTATTACGAGACGCTCTGCTCCGGCGCTCCGGCCGGCGTGTTCAATGACGGCACCGGCTTTGACGGCATCGACGGCGTACATGTCCACATGACCAATTCGCGCCTGACCGATCCGGAAGTGCTGGAATTCCGCTTCCCCGTCCTGCTCGAGGATTTCCATATCCGCGAGGGTTCGGGCGGGCGCGGAAAATGGTCGGCCGGCGGCGGCACGAAACGGACGATCCGCTTCCTGGAAGAAATGGAATGCGCCATCCTCGCCTCGCACCGGCAGGTTGCCCCGCATGGCCTCATGGGCGGCGATCCCGGCGCGCTCGGCAAGACCGAGGTGCGCCGCAACGACGGCCGCATCGAGGAACTCGAAGGCTGCGACCAGACCGTGCTCGCGGCCGGCGAGGCTGTCATTGTCACGACGCCGACCGGTGGCGGGTTTGGAAGGGCCTAACTTCGCCAGACACAGGCTGTAGGCTTGGTCTGGCCGTCAGGCGACCTTCCCAAAAGATCGAACTCCGAACCTGCAATCCACCGTCTCCGCCCCCCATCATCCTGAGGTGCCTCGCGGTAGCGAAGCCTCGAAGGAGGGGCCAGTGAAACACCGGAACCTCCCTTTAGCTCTGATCACGCGGCTTGCTGCTTGATGCCTGGGCCAGACGGACGCCATGAGTTGTCTGGATGCTCCTTCGAGGCCCGGCTGCGCCCGGCGCCTCAGGATGATGATCGTGCGGCTTGCAGCAGGTAACGGCTCAGGCCGCCTTCGCCAGCGCCGCCTCAAGCGCCTGCCAGTCGGACGGCGTCAACACCGGCTTGACGCCCATGTCGACGATCGCCGCGAACACCGGCACCGGCATGGCGGCCTTCATGCCGCCCAGCATCGCCAGCCTTTCGGCCGGGTTCATCGCCGGGATCATGATGCGGATGAATTCCATCATCATGCCGGGCTCGACCGAGCCGACAATGCTGCCTTCGATCGCCGCCAGTTCGTCATCGCGAAACAGCTTGTGGAGGAGCGACAGGGTTTCCGTCTCCTCCTCGATCATGTGCTCGAAATCATGCGCCTGGAACTTAGTGTAGCGCAGGTAGAGCGCCCGCAGCATGGGCGAGCGCTGATCCGGCGCTGCCGCCTCGATCTGCGACAGCATTCCCTCGAGTTCCTGGAAATCACGCTCGTGATCGTCGTGGTCGTCGGCCAGGCGCTGGGACGCGCCGACGCTCCGCTTCTCGAGCTCGGTATGGACGAACCGGTCTTCATGCTTCAGGTGCATGCGCCCCATCGTGACCATCAGGCGGAGATCGCGGATAAGCCCGGCGACATCCGTCTCGTTCAACGGATCGATCGCGCCGAGGCGGATCATCAATTGTCCCTGGGCGCGCCGCAGGCCCTTGTGGATGGTGGCGTAGAGGTTGTAGCGCGTCTCATCGACGTAAACGGCTGTGGTGGCGGTCATCATCAAACTCCTCGAATCCCTAGAGGGAGGGCGGAGTACAATGTGACGTTAGGTCAGGCTGTGATGCAAATCACTTGCCCTTATTGCGCGCACTCGCCGTCATTGCGCGTAGGACATCGGGATGCTGGCCGGCGGCGTATAGGGGCCAGAGGCCGGAACCGAAGGCGCTTGGCCCTGGAGAATCTGGTCGCCCGGATAGGGCGCGGAGGCGTCCGGCGCACCGAGATTGTCGTCGAAGCGATAGGTGAAGGCCCGCTGCTCCATATTGGCTGGTGCTGCGGGTGGCGGCGTCTGCAGCAGCGTCGCCATCGGGATGCCGGTATTCGGATCGAGCGGTGTCGGGCCCGGCATGTCGAGCTTCGGCCGGCAATAGCGGGACGTGCCGGCTGCGTTGTGGCGGGCCAGATCGATGTGGATGTGGTCCTCGTGCAGGCGGTTGGAGCCCGGCCCGAGCACGGTGGTGAAGTATTCGCAAGCAGAGATCAGCGTCTCACGCAGAAACGCCTGGCTGGCCGGATCGCCGCGCCGCCAGTCGGTCTTGACGCGGATCGTACGACCATCGGCGAGACGGAAGCCGGCGACATCGAAGGCATTGGCGAAGGAATGTTCCGAAAGCTTGGCGCCATGGCGGTTGTTGCGTGACCGGCAGGAGTAAGTGCCCATGGTCAAGACTTCGGTGACTGGCATGCCGAAGCGAGCCTGCGCCGCCGGCTGGACCGACAGGCGGATCCAGCGTTCCATGGCATTGGTCATCATGCAGCCAAGCACCACATCGCCGCCGGTGACGGCGACGATTCCGCGCTCGAATGCGTTGACCTTCAGCGGCCGTTCGATGCCGCACGTGCCCTTCCCTTCCACTTCCTTCGCCGGGCGCTGGAAGTAGGACGGGACAACGAGCTTTTGAGCGTAACAGGCTCGCTCCGTCGCATCCCGCCAGCTTTCCCTTTCCTCCCCAAGGAAGTTAAGGGCACAGCCGGAGAGTGAGACGAGAGCGAGCACAGACGCGGTACGCAACGCTACGCAACTGAACATGCTGCGTAGAATGCGTCCGAAGCTCTTAAAGAATAGTCAACCATAACTTCAACTCAAGCGAGCAGCCGAACAGGCTTCGCTACTCGCCCATGGTCTCGATGCTGGCAAAGCCCTCGACAGGGCCGGCCGCCTCGAAGGGGGTCGTCACCTCGACGAAGCTGTCTGGATAGAAGCCGTTGAAGCGGGTGCGCAGTGACAACGAATAGGCGCCGATATGGCCGATCTCGATCCAATCGCCCATGCCGATACTTTCCGGCAGGTAGAACGGCCGTGACAGGATATCGACGGAATCGCAGGTCGCGCCGCAGACGCGGAATGGCACGACCTTCTCCCCGTCGACGCTGCGTTTCCGCCGCGCGGGATCGGGCAGGTGGCGCGCCGGCAGCGTGATCTTGCCCGTCCAGGAATCGGAAAGCGACGACCAGATCCCGTCATTGATGTAGAGGCGCCTGCCCTTCTTCAACAGCACGCGCACGACGACAGAGAGACAGCGCGCGACGATAACGCGGCCGGGCTCGGCTACCAGCGGCACGTCGCCAAAGCCCCATTCCTGCGCCTCGCGCACGACATCGGCGATCAACGCGCCGGTTTCCGGCCGCACTACCTGCTTGCGGCGAGGGTCGCTTCCATAGGCGGCCGGAAAGCCTCCGCCTATATCGAGCGCCGCGAGCTCGACGCCGGCGCGAGAGCGCACCCAGGCGGCGGAGGCCAGCGCGCGCTCATACGTGTCGGTGTCCTCGACCTGACTGCCGACGTGGAAACAGAGCCCGACCTTGAAACCGAGCTTGGCGATCCGTTCGATCAGCTCGACGGCATGTCCCGGCGCCGCGCCGAATTTTTTGGAAAGTTCATAGGCAGCATGGCCGCGTGTCGCGAGGCGCACAAACAGTGTGATCTCTTCCGGATCGAGATCGAGCGCCCGCACGATGCGGAGGATCTTGGCGATCTCGTCCTCATGATCCACGGCGATGACGCGAATGCCATAGGTCTCCAGCGCCAGCCTTATGTCCGACTGCGCCTTGACGGGATGCATGTAGAGAAGCTCGGCATTCGGCGCGACGGCGCGGGCGGCGGCGAATTCGGCCGGCGACGCGACATCGAAGCAGTCCACCCCGGCATCGGCCAATGTCTGCAAGACCAGCATCTCGCCATTGGTCTTCACGGCATAAGCCATGCGGCCCGGAAAGGCCGATTTGAACGCTAGCGCATCGTCGCGCAGCACACTTGGGCGAAAGCAGTAGAGCGGCTGGTCCGGACGGAGCTTGTAGGCAGCGTCGCGGGCGGTTTCGAAGCGATCCATCGTTCACGACCCCGTATGCCGGTTACCCATGAACGCTATCAGCGGCGGATCACCACGGGAACCCCATTCGGGGTCAGCCGGCCGGGTTCTGCAGGATAGGCTGCGCGGGCGATGTATCCGTGCCATGGCGGGCGCGCAGGAAGCGCAGCGTATTGGCGACGTCGTCGGGACCAAGGATCTGATAGGCCCGGACCAGAGCTCCGATGGCTTCTTCCGAATGGCCATGGCGGCGGCCCCGGATCGTCGCGATAGCCGCAAACGTCTCGACGCTGACACCGGCTGCCTTGCAGAGCACGGCGAGTGGCATCGTGTCGGGCTTCGCAATCATCCGGCTCACCATGTCGACCGGGAGCCCGGCGAATTCGGCGAGCAGGCCAGCCACCTCGAGCATCCGATCGCCCGAGGCGACCGTGGCGATGACCTCGGCGACGGCATTGAACGATGGCTCGATGTCGGCGTCGGCCGCTTCTTCCGACCGAATCTGGCGCGAGGGAAGCGGAATGACGACACCATTGCCTGAGGGCTTGGCGAAAGACCGCCGCGACCGCGTGGCAGATGGGGCCGAGCGGATGTCCAGCACCTGTCCGCGCAACTCCTCGTTTGCCTTGAGCGCGGCCTGGCGCTGCGCCAGCGTCTGCGTGGCCTCGTCCACCAGCATCGTCAGGCCATGCTGCGAGAAACGCACGCCGGGGTTTTGCGCCAGAAGGCGCAGCACGGCCCGATCGCCGCGATCCAGCAGCGCGTCGGAAACCGCTTCGGAAAGACGCGGACGGGCAGCGATGGCGCAAAGCCGGTCGTGCGGCAAGCGCCCTGCCAGCGCGACGAGATCAGCATCCGCGAAAGCCATCGACCGGCGCAGGACCGGCTCTGCCGTCTCGATATCCTGCGTCGCCAGAAACTGCAGCAGCGCCGCCGGAGCGTTGGATAGCTCTGCGATGCGCTCGACGAGCACCGCCCGCTCGACCGCGTGCATCGCGCCGAAGACGCCAACGATGATCTCGCAATAGAGTGCAGCCGTCGACGGCGATACCGCCGCGCCGGCATTGCCGAACAGATCGGTGATCGAAGCCAGCAGCTCGGCTCTACGCGCCGGCGAGGTATCGGTCTCGGGCTCCGTCCGGCAATCATCCATGCTGGTTTTCCGGCGCTGTTGTCATGGCCGGACGGTCGCAGCGAAAGCATAAGAAACGATTGAGAGGCGCGGTTTCCGGGAGGTTACCACGGCCGCAACCATTCGACGGATCGCCGCACCGGGCGTGCAAGAAATGAGCGTCCGTTGATGATTTGGGCGACATTGCAGCGGAACAAAGCCACTGCCGCTCCGATTTTCCCCAAGGAGATTTGGGAGATTATTCCACGGCTTACCCGATTTACGGCAGGATTGCGCCGCCTTCGCGGCAAAACCCGCAATTTGAGCTCTTGCGAGAAACTCCGTTCACGTTAATATTTAGGCTGGAAGTTGGGCGTGAAAGAGAGACCCGGGAGATGTCCATGAGCCTCGCTAAACCGTTCCATCTGCTGGCCGTAAGTGCCGCATTTCTGTTCGTCGCGGCGATTGTATTGGGAGCGATCTAGGCGCTTCCGCGGCCACTTGTATTCTCGACAGCGTATCTGACAGACCGGAGCCGAGTCTTTTCTCGGCAGTCCGGTTTTTTATTGCCCGGCTTCCCTCGCCAGATCGGCCGGAAGGTCGCGGTTGGCGCTGGTTCAGGCGCCGCCTGCTCTATCTGACCTCTGAGTCGGGGCGCAGACGCAAAGCCTGAGACCAAGTCAGCCCCCGAATGCCGCCCGGCTTGCGGCAACAACCGCCATGCCCGCGAACGCCGCCAGAATGTCGCTGCGACGCCAGAAATAGACGGCGATCGTCGCGGCAAAGGCCGCATATTCCGCCGGGCCGCCATGCGCCGCGATCGGACCGAGGATCGAGCCCATGATGGCAAGCGGGAGCGCTCGCAGCCACGCTTCGACACGCGGCGTCACCACCACGAACCGCATCAGAAAAAAGCCGGCAATCCGGGTCAGATAAGCGGCGATCGCCATGGCGATGACGATGACCGCGAAACCGCCCGTGGTGTTCGGATCGAGATTCATGGCTGCGATCCTCCGGTCCCGTCCCCGCCTCGGCTTGCGCCGCGCGGCATGAAGGCCGCCGACAGGCTGCCGGCCATACCGCCCGCCAGCACGTGCCACGAGCCGCCGACGAAGCGGTCGAAAATGATCGCCACTACGCCACCGATGACGAAGGGCAGGACGTCGGCCCTGCCCCTCCAGAAGCCACAGGCCAGCGACAGGAAAAAGGCCGGCAGGAAGAAGTCGAGGCCGAGCCGGCGCGTGTCGCCCAGCAGCTGGCCGAACCCCGTGCCGGCAATGGTGCCGGCGACCCAGCCGACCATGCAGCCAAGCCCGAGCCCGGCAAAAACAGCGACGTCCCGTCGGCCAGCGTCGCGCTCCTGCATCGCCGTCGCCCAGTTCGCATCGACCATCAGGAACATTGAGGGATAGGCGATCCAGGGCGAGAGGCCGCGCATCCAGGGCTGCATGGCGGCGCCGAACAGCACATAGCGGGAGTTCATCGCGACCACGGCGACCACGACGGCAACCAGCAGGTCGGGCGCGTGCCAGCTGTGCAGCGCCAGCAACTGCGCCGTACCGGCATAGACGAAGACGCTCATCGAGGCGGCGCCGAGGATCGAGATTCCGACCTGGCCGGCGAGTACGCCGAACACGACGCCGAAGGCGACCATGCCGGGAAAAAGCGCAAGGCCTTCGAGGAAGCCGCGGCGGAAGCCGGCGGCGGTGAATGTGGCCGACATGGGACTGTTTCTGAAAACGAGGCGAAGTGGGGGGACGATTGCTGTCCCTAACGGATTCCGCCTCGCGGTTCCAGAGCCGTCAGCGCGGGAGTCTGGCATGCCGCCACGCCGGCGGCATGCCTTCTCAAATCTACTCGGCCGCTTCGACCCGGATCGGGTCGTAGTTGAGCACCGGCGCCAGCCAGCGCTCGACCTCGCGGATTTCCCAGCCCTTGCGGGCAGCGTAGTCGGCGACTTGATCAGCCTCGATCCGGCCGACGCCGAAATAATAGCTGTCGGGATGGCCGATATAGAGACCGGAGACCGACGAGCCCGGCCACATGGCGAAGCTCTCGGTCAGCAGGATGCCGGCCTCTTTCTCCGCATCGAGCAGGTCGAACAAAGTGCGCTTTTCGGTGTGGTCGGGTTGGGCTGGATAGCCCGGCGCCGGGCGAATGCCGGCATAGGCCTCGCGGATCAGTTCCTGGCTCGAAAGCGCCTCGTCGGAAGCATAGCCCCAGAACTCGCGCCGCACCCGCTCGTGCATCCGCTCGGCAAAGGCCTCCGCCAATCGATCCGTCAAAGCCTGGCTGAGGATCTTCGAGTAATCGTCATTGGCGCGATTGAAACGCTCGGCCATGACTTCCTCGCCGATGCCGGTGGTGACGGCGAAGCCGCCGACATAGTCGGCAATCCCCGTTTCCTTCGGCGCGACGAAATCCGACAGAGCCACATGCCGGCGCTTGTCGGTCGAGCGGGCGATCTGCTGGCGCAGAGTGAAGAACGTAGCGAGGTCCTTGTCGCGGGAATCATCGGCATAGAGCGCGATGTCGTCACCGACCGCGTTGGCCGGCCAGAAACCGATCACCGCATTGGCCGAGACCCACTTCTCCTCGACCATCTGCTTCAGCATCACCTGTGCGTCGTTGAACAGCGAGCGGGCGACTTCGCCGACCTTCTCGTCTTCGAACAGCAACGGATAGGTGCCCTTGATCTCCCAGGTCGCGAAGAACGGCGTCCAGTCGATATAGGGAACGAGTTCCGCGATCGGATAATCCTTGAACACCTTGGTGCCGAGGAAGCTCGGCTTGACCGGCTTGTAGCTGGTCCAGTCGAGCTTCAGCCCGTCGGCGCGTGCGGCGGCGAGCGTGATCCGGCGCTTATTTTCCTGCGCGCGGGCATGGGCGTCGGCGATCTTGACGTAATCCGCCTGCACATCGGCGACATAGGTCGCCTTGTCGCGGCCGAGCAGGCTCGACGCGACGCCGACGGCGCGGCTGGCATCGAGCACATAGACGGCCTGGCCCTTGGCGTAGTTCGGATGGATCTTGACGGCGGTATGCACTTTCGAGGTCGTGGCGCCGCCGATCAGCAGCGGCACGTGAAAGTCTTCACGCTCCATCTCAGCCGCGACATGACACATCTCGTCCAGAGACGGCGTGATCAGGCCGGAGAGACCGATGATGTCGACGTTCTCGGCCTTGGCGGTGGCCAGAATCTTCGCTGCCGGCACCATGACGCCGAGGTCGATCACCTCGAAATTATTGCACTGGAGCACGACGCCAACGATGTTCTTGCCAATGTCGTGCACGTCACCCTTGACCGTCGCCAGCAGGATTTTTCCCGCCGAGGACGAGCCCGTGGTGCCGAGGCGCCGCTTTTCTTCCTCCATGAAGGGCAGCAGATAGGCAACGGCCTGCTTCATAACGCGAGCAGATTTCACCACCTGCGGCAGGAACATCTTTCCCGCACCGAACAGGTCGCCGACGACGTTCATGCCGGCCATCAGCGGGCCTTCGATGACGTCGAGCGTCCGGGTAGACCGCGTCCGCGCCTCTTCCGTGTCGAGCTCGATGAAATCGGTCAGGCCGGAAACCAGCGCATGTTCCAGCCGCTTTTCGACCGGCCACTCACGCCAGCTGAGATCGGCTTCCTTCTTGGAGCTGGCACCGCCCTTGAAGCGCTCGGCAATCTCCAACAGCCGCTCCGTGCCATCGGCACGACGGTTGAGGATGACGTCCTCGCAGAGGTCGCGCAGTTCCGGGTCGATGTCGTCATAAACCGGCAGTGCGCCGGCATTGACGATGCCCATGTCCATGCCGGCGGCGATGGCATAGTAGAGAAACACGGAGTGCATCGCCGCGCGAACACTCTCATTGCCGCGGAACGAGAACGACAGGTTCGAGATGCCGCCCGAAATATGGGCGTGCGGCAGGTTCTGGCGGATCCAGCGCGTCGCCTCGATGAAGTCGACGCCGTAGTTGTTGTGTTCCTCGATGCCGGTCGCAATGGCGAAGACGTTCGGATCGAAGATGATGTCTTCCGGCGGATAGCCGATTTCCTCTACGAGGATCTTGTAGGCGCGGGCGCAGATCTCCGTCTTGCGCTCAAACGTGTCCGCCTGCCCCTTCTCGTCGAAGGCCATGACGACCACGGCCGCGCCATAGCGGCGCAGCTTGCGAGCATGCTCGCGGAACTGGTCCTCGCCTTCCTTCATCGAGATCGAATTGACGATCGGTTTGCCCTGGACGCATTTCAGGCCTGCCTCGATCACCGTCCATTTCGATGAATCGATCATGACGGGAACGCGCGCGATATCGGGCTCGGCCGCCATCAAATTGAGGAAGGTGACCATCGCCGCTTCGGAGTCGAGCAGGCCCTCGTCCATGTTGACGTCGAGGATCTGCGCGCCATTGGCGACCTGTTCGCGCGCGACGTCGAGCGCCGCCGAATAGTCGCCGGCGGTGATCAGCTTGCGGAACTTGGCCGAGCCGGTGACGTTGGTGCGTTCACCGATATTGACGAAGACGGCGGTCGAAGAGGTCATGAGGCGAGTTCAAACGGTTCGAGGCCGGAAAGACGCAGCTTTGGAACAACGGTCGGCAGGACGCGCGGTGCGAGCCCCTTGACCGCTTCTGCGATGGCGTGGATGTGGTCCGGCGTCGTGCCGCAGCAGCCGCCAACGACGTTGACGAGGCCCGACTGAGCGAATTCGCCGACCAGCACAGCCATCGCGGCCGGGCTTTCGTCATATTCACCAAATTCGTTCGGGAGACCTGCGTTCGGATAGGCGCAGACCAGCGTGTCGGCGATGCGCGAGATCTCGTCGATATGGGCGCGCATCTCGCGAGCGCCGAGTGCGCAGTTCAGGCCGATGGAAAATGGCCGCGCATGGCGCAGCGAATACCAGAACGCCGTCGGCGTCTGGCCGGAGAGCGTGCGGCCCGAGAGGTCGGTGATCGTGCCGGAGATCATCACCGGCAGCTCGATGCCCTTTTCCTCGAACACGTCCTCGACGGCGGCGACCGCAGCCTTGGCGTTCAGCGTGTCGAAGATCGTCTCGATCAGGATCAGGTCGGCCCCGCCGTCGACGAGGCCGCGCGTCGCGTCGGCATAGGCCGTTCGCAGGTCGTCAAAGGTTACGGCGCGAAAGCCCGGATTGTTGACGTCCGGCGAGATCGAGGCGGTGCGGTTGGTCGGTCCGATCGCACCGGCAACGAAGCGCGGACGACCCGTCGCCGCGGCGACCGTATCTGCCGCCCGCTTGGCGACGCGCGCCCCTTCGAGATTCAACTCATAGGCCAGCTCTTCCATGCCGTAATCGGCCTGGGCGATGGTGGTCGACGAGAAGGTGTTGGTCTCGACGATGTCGGCGCCGGCCTCAAAATACTGGCGATGAATGCCTTCGATGGCGTCCGGCTGCGTCAGGATGAGCAGGTCGTTATTACCCTTCAGGTCGCGATGCCAGTCCTTGAAGCGCTCGCCGCGAAAGTCCGCCTCCGAGAGCTTCAGCTGCTGGATCATCGTGCCCATGGCGCCATCGAGCACGAGAATGCGCTCGGAAGCGGCGCGGTTCAGGATGGCTGTCGAAGCTGGAATGCTCATGCTCTTCTCTTTCGCCCGATATGTCCGGGAACCAACGCCCTCACGCAACCTTCTCCCCGACGACGGGAGCTTCCAGCCCCGCCGTCCGGACCGGCCGCATGCCGAGCAGATGGCAGATAGCGTAGACAAGGTCTGCGCGGTTCATCGTGTAGAAATGGAACTCGTTGACGCCACGGTCCACCAGATCGAACACCTGCTCGGCGCAAACGGCGGCGGCTACAAGCTGGCGGGTCGAAGCATCGTCTTCGAGCCCTTCGAAGCGGGCCGCGAACCAATCGGGAATGCTGGCGCCGGCCTTCTGCGCAAAACGGGCCGTCTGGGTGAAATTGATCACCGGCACAATACCCGGAACGATCGGAATGTTGATGCCCGCCGCCGCGACCCGGTCAAGGAAAGCGGCATAGAGATCGTTGTCGAAGAAGAACTGGGTGATGGCGCGGGTGGCGCCAGCATCGACCTTGCGCTTCAGATTGTCGATTTCGGTCTGCCAATCCCGGCTCTCGGGATGGCGCTCGGCATAGGCGGAAACCGAAACTTCGATCTCGGGATGGCGATCGCGGATGGCGGTGACGAGATCGGAGGCCTGGGCGTAGCCATCCGGATGCGGCTGGTAGACCGTGCCGATGCCCGCGACCGGATCGCCGCGCAACGCCACGATGTGGCGCACGCCCGTCTCGGCATAGCCGTCGACAACCGCGTCGATCTCGCTCTTGCTGGCGCCGACACAGGTCAAATGCGCCGCCGGTTTCAGCGGCGTCTCCTGCAAAATTCGCGACACGGTGGCGTGCGTCCGCTCGCGGGTCGAGCCGCCGGCGCCGTAGGTGACCGAGACGAAGGACGGCGAGAGCGGTGCCAGCCGCTCGATCGACGTCCACAGCGTCTCTTCCATGACTTCGGTCTTGGGCGGGAAGAACTCGAACGAGACCTTCAGTCCGGATGTCCCGACGCCGTTGCGGCTCGCCCGATCGATTGTCTCACGCATCACGCCGTCTCCAACCCCTTCGAGGCCCCGGCAACCACAAAGCGCGGATCGCGCGCCAGCCAGAGCGTTACTGTCAATTGTTCGGTAGCGGACTTGGCCGCGAGATCGGTTGCCTCTTCGAGCACCAGGCCCGCCTGCTCGATCCAGCCCCGCACGACGTCGTGCGAGAAGCCAAGGCGGCGATGCGCATGGCGCTCGCGCAGGAATTCCAGCCCGTGCGGGGCGAAATCGACCACAAGCAGCCGGCCGTTCGGGCGCAGCACGCGCGCAGCTTCCGCCAACGCGACCGCCGGATCGTCGAGGTAGTGCAAAACCTGATGGATCGCCACGAGATCAAAGCTGTCACGCGGCATCGGCAACTTCATGATGTCGCCGTGCCGGATCTGCGCATGGGAAACGCCAGCCTTGTCGAGATTGGCGCGGGCGACCGAGAGCATCGCCGTCGAGGAGTCGATGCCGACGCCCTTGTGATAGAACGGCGCGAGCAATTCCAGCATCCGGCCGGTACCGGTGCCGATGTCGAGGAAGCTGTCGATCGGCCGCGTGCCGAGTATCGCACGCATCGCGGCTTCAACCGCCGTGTCCGGCACATGCAGCGAGCGGATCGTGTCCCAGTCGGCGGCGTTTTCGGTGAAATAGCGGGCGGCAGTCTGTGCGTGCTCGCGCTTGACGCCGGCGAGCCACTCGCGGTCGCGCGCCAGCGCGGTATCCGCCGGATCGGCAAGGGCGACCAAATCCTGAACCAGTCGTCGCTCGGCGCCGGATTCGGAGATGCGGTAATAGACCCAGGCGCCTTCGGGATTGCGCTCGATCAGGCCGGCTTCGGTCAAGAGCTTCAAATGACGCGAGATCCGCGGCTGCGATTGGCCGAGGATCGCAGTCAGATCCTTGACCGTCAATTCGCCCTCCGACAGCAGCGCCAGGATGCGATAGCGCGTCGCCTCCCCGGCCGCTTTCAGCGCCGTGATGATCGCGTCCGTCGAAAGAGCCGCCTGGCCCACCATGAATCTCGCTCCGCCTGCCTGAAATCGACGGCAAAGGCCGCCCGTCAAGCTGACGGTAGATATAAACATATCTTTATATCTGTAAAGTGAATTGTCGCTCGATCCCCACCCGGCCGCAAATGCAAAAGGGCGGCGCTTTCGGCGCCGCCCTACGCAATCAAACGTTGAAAAGCCTACTCCGCCGCGGCGGCGAGACCTTCAGTCGGCAGGCCGAGCTTGGTGGCGACGCCGATGCCGTATTCCGGATCGGCGCGGTAGAAGTGCACCAGCTGGCGATTGATGATCTCGACCGGCACGCCCTGCATGGCGGCGGCGAGATTGCCGAACAGGCGATCCTTCTGTTCCGCATTGAACAAGCGGAACAGGTTGCCGGCCTGGGTGTAATCGTCATTACCGAGACGATGGTTGTAGCGATCCGCGTTGCCGTCGATATTCAGCGGCGGCTCGGCGACAGCTGGTGTTTCCTTCGGGCCGTTGAAGGAGTTCGGCTCGTAATAGGCGTCGTTGTTGGTCGCCGGCGGGAAGAAGCGCATGGCTCCGTCCTTGTGGTAGTTGTGCACCGGAACCTTCGGCGCATTGACCGGCAGCGCCTCGTAGTGGGTGCCGAGCCGGTAACGGTGAGCGTCCGCATAGGAGAAGATACGCGCCTGCAGCATCTTGTCGGGCGAGAAGCCGATGCCGGGAACGATGTTCGACGGCGAGAAGGCAACCTGCTCGATTTCAGCGAAGTAGTTTTCCGGATTGCGGTTCAGCTCGAGAATTCCGACGTCGATCGGCGGATATTCAGCGTGCGGCCAGACCTTGGTGAGGTCGAACGGGTTGTAGGACGTCTTGTCGGCGTCGGTCTCGGGCATGACCTGGACCTGCACCTTCCAGCGCGGGAACTCGCTCTTCTCGATCGCGCCGAACAGATCTTCCTGGGTCGATTCGCGGGTCTTGCCGACGACATCCGACGCTTCGGCATTGGTCCAATGCTCATGACCCTGCAGGGTCTTGAAATGGAACTTTACCCAAAAGCGCTCGTTCTGCGCGTTGATGAACGAATAGGTGTGCGAGCCGTATCCATTCATCTTGCGAACGGAGGTCGGCAGGCCGCGATCCGAGAACAGGATCGTCACCTGGTGCAGGCTCTCCGGCGAAAGGGACCAGAAATCCCACATTGCCGTCGGCGAACGCAGATTGGTCTTCGGATGGCGCTTCTGCGTGTGGATGAAGTCGGGGAACTTCAGCGGATCGCGGACGAAGAACACCGGCGTGTTGTTGCCGACGAGGTCCCAGTTGCCCTCTTCCGTGTAGAACTTCAGCGCGAAACCGCGCACGTCGCGCTCGGCGTCGGCAGCACCCAGTTCGCCGGCCACCGTCGAGAAACGGGCGATCATCGGGGTGGTTTTGCCGACCTGCGAGAACACGCTGGCCTTGGTGTACTGCGAGATGTCGTTGGTGATGGTCAGCGTGCCGTATGCACCCCAGCCCTTGGCATGAACGACGCGCTCCGGGATGCGCTCGCGGTTCTGGTGCGCAAGCTTCTCGACCAGCTGCCAATCCTGCATCAGGACCGGACCACGCTCGCCCGCCGTCAGAGAATTCTGGTTGTCAGCGACCGGCGCGCCCGCCGTCGTCGTGAGTTTGTCAGTCATGGCGCCCTCCAAGGGTATTTGGCGACATCCGAGCCGCCTTCGACATGGCCGCAAGATGCCACGCGATTAGATCGGTTCCAAATCATATTGAATGCGATTAGCGATAAGAATAACTTATCGACATGATCCAGATCAATTCCAAACGGCAAAATTCGTGATCACGCTCCGCCAACTCCGCTATTTTGAAGCCGTCGCCCGCCATCTGCATTTCGGCAAGGCAGCGATCGAGTGCGCCGTGACGCAACCGGCCCTTTCCCAGCAGATCCAGGAGTTGGAGGCGACGCTCGGCGTGTCCCTGATCGAACGCGCCGCCAGACGGATCGCCATCACGCCGAAGGGCGAGGAGGTGGCGCGTCGCGCGGTGCGCATCCTGGGCGAGGTTCGCGACCTGACCGATTATGCCCGGCATGGCGGCGGCGCGCTGACCGGGCCGTTGCGGCTCGGCGTCATCCCCTCGATCGCCCCCTACCTTTTGCCGAAGGCGCTTCCCCTGGTGCAGAGCACCTATCCGGAGCTGGAACTGCAGCTGCGCGAAACACAAACCGATGCGCTGGTCGACGAACTGGCGCAGGGAAAGCTCGACGTGGTGCTGATGGCGTTGCCGGCGCGCGACGCCAGCTTCGCTAGCATGCCGCTGTTCGTCGACCGCTTTCTGCTGGCGACCAAGGCAGGCACGCCTGCCTCCGGCACCAGCTTCGCCAGCCCGGACATGATCCCGCCCGACCGGTTGCTACTGCTGGAGGAAGGCCACTGCCTGCGCGATCAAGCCCTCACCTATTGCCAGATCCCGCGCTCCGAGAAGATGAGCGGCTTTGGCGCCGCCAGCCTTTCGACCATCATGCAGATGGTCGCGAACGGCTACGGCGTGACACTGCTCCCGGAGATGTGCGTAACCGTCGAAGCGCGGGACGAGCGAATCGCGCTGTCCCGCTTCAGCGCGCCGGAGCCGCAACGCGAGATCGGACTGGTCTGGCGCCGGTCATCGCCGCGACGCAGTGATTTCGAGGCGCTCGGCCGCCTGCTTGTGTCGGCGGTCGGAGACGCTGCGCCCGACATCGGCGCAAGGCCGGGGATCGTACCCGAACTGGCCAAGGCCTGAACGCAGGCAGGTTCTAGCGCCACGCTGCCATGTGAATTAGTCTGGACACTGGTCCGCGCCAACAGGAGAAGACAATGCAAAGCAAGCTGCTCGCCGCTGCCATCCTTGTCTCGGTCGCGACCATCGGGAGCCAGGCGCAAGCCAAGATCCCCCTGGTCAATGCCACCTGCCCGACGAACATCGAGGTCCATGCCGACGAGGGTGGCCCGATCTACATCAATGGCAAGGAAGGCAAGTTAAAGAAGTTCAACGACAACTACTTCGAGGCCACGGGGAGCGGGGTAACGATTTCGCTCACCATCAACCCGGACGGCTCACCGGACGTGTCCTACACCGGCAAGCATGGCGCGAACGGCGTCTGCACGATCAAGTAGGCCGGAACAAGCCAGCCGAGTTGTCGACCCCACGCCGCCCAACCGGGCTTGCACACCTTCGATTCCGGATCGCTACGCCTTGACGGCGGTCAGGAACAATCTCGGAAACCGCAGCAGCACCCGTCCATCCAACATCGGCGGGTAGCACGCCGCAATCCGCTCCAGATAAGCTTCAAGGAAAGCCTCGCGCAGTTCCGGCTGAACCTTTTCGAGGTATGGACGCAATCCTGTCCCCTTCACCCATTCGACAATCGCAGCCGCGTCGGCGAGCGGGTGGTTGTAGATCGTATGCCAGACATCGAGCCGCGCCGATTTCGGCCCCAGAGCGTCGAAATAGCCGGCAGGCGACGGCAGCGTCGGTCGCCTGATACTGCGACTGGCAAAGGCTTCGGCCCAGGGGCCGGCATGGGCGACCTCTTCCATCAGCATATGCGTCGGCTCGCCGAGATTGTCGGGCATCTGCACGGCGAGCACGCCGCCGGGCTTGAGGCTGTCCATCAGCCGGACGAGTACGGCGAGGTGATCGGGGATCCACTGGAACAGCGCATTGGCGAACAGGAGGTCGACGGGCTCGTCCGGGGCCCAAGTCGCGATGTCGGCCGCCAGAAACGACCGATCAGGGAGACGCTTGCGGGCCGCGACCAGCATATCGGGCGCCGAATCGATGCCCGTGATCGACGCTTCGGGAAAACGCTCAACCAGCAGCTCGGTCGAATTGCCGGGGCCGCAGCCAAGGTCGACGATCGATTGCGCCGAAGAAAGCATCACCTGCGCCAGCAGATCGCGCGCCGGGCGCGTGCGCTCATCCTCGAACTTCACATATTGGCTCGCCGACCATGCCAGTTGATCCATCGTCGCCCCCTCTTCGGTTTGCATGTTCCCTGCCCCAACTCTGGAAGGCTGCCTGCGTTCCCAGCTTTCCAGACATAGGCCTGTCTGGCACGCCGCATAACCCTCGCGTTCGACAATTGGATGACGCCGCCTTGACCCAGACCACGCCCCGGACCGGCCCTCACCCATGCCGCCATCCTGTGACGCGTGTCACAGACAGTCGACCCGCCGCGTGACAATCTCCGATCAAGTTCAAGCGAGCGAAAACAAGAACTCGCCAGGAGACGCCGCGTACCGATCGTTGCCGCCAGTCGTCTCAAACAGCGCTTCGGTCCCTGTTCTCAGGGAACCCCGAGACCCTTAGCCCTCCAAACAGGGCCGAGGAAGGGCGAACGGCCTTGCCCCTGCCCCCCTAGACCCAGGCAGGGCCGTTCGCTGAAACAAGTGTCCATCTCGCGGACCAATCGCCATACCGGCAGAGCCGGTGGGGCGGCGGACGGTTCCAGCCCGCAGCGCCGCAGAGCGCGGGTTGGGGTCGTCCGCTGTTATTTTCCATTATCACTATTCCCGGCCCGCTTCGCCGGGTTCCCCAGCCGATTTCCCGTGCGTCACCGGCCTTCAGTGGCTTTCCGGCAATTCAATCCATCGACAATGTCGTGAAAATTGCTACGACCGTTCCATGAACGATCGATGCGCGCCTCTGCCGCCGGCCCTTTTGGACTATCTCGCCGCCGTCGAGCCGGGACGAACTGTCCTGCATTGCCATGACGGGCAGGACGGGGCGTTGTCGGTGAGTTGCTCGGCCAGTCCGGCCGCCGCCAAGATCGCCTATTTCCACCAGCCCGAAACGTCGCATCTATACGAGTTGCACTTCGACCAGCATTCGAGTTCGACGGTACGAATCGACCTGAACCGGTTCGAGGTGCACAAGAAGCTGGCCCGCTTCATCGAGCATGGCATCGAAGCGCGCGAAATCCACTGGCTGACGACGCTGGCGGCGACAGGCTCGGTGCCAAGGCTGCTCGGGAATATTCCGGGCCTACTGCGGATGGAATATGTCGGCGAGCCGACGCGCCACTACAACCTGCCGGCTGACTGGCGCGAGCAGGCCGAGCGGATCCTCGCCGCCCTTGCCTCGGCCGGATGCTGCCACAACGACATCAAGTGCGACAACCTGATGGTTCGCGACGGTCGGCTGACGCTGGTCGATTTCGGCTGGGCCACGGCGAAAGGCGACCCCATCCCGCCGCATTGGCCGCAGGGCATCGGGCGCCAGCACCGTCTCGCCATCCATCGCTTCGATGACCGCCACGCGATCTATGCCGCGCTCGCTTCGGCCGAACGCGACGAAGTCGACCGCTCGATCATCCTGCCGGCGTAGGCCTGCCCTCAGCCTTCGAGCGAGCGCTCCACGGCCGCCTCCGCATGAATCGTCGTCGTGTCGAACAGTGGAACCGAGCTGTCCTCTGCCGCGACCAGCAGCATGATCTCGGTGCAGCCGAGGATGATCGCCTCGGCGCCGCGCTCGATTAGCCGCGCCATGACATCGCGATAGATCTGCCGCGACTGCGGTTCGACCTTACCGCGCACGAGCTCCTCGTAAATGATCCGATGCACCGCGGCCCGGTCGGCTTCGTCTGGCACCAACACGTCCAGCCGGTAGCGATCGGTGAGCCGGCCCTTGTAGAAGTCCTGCTCCATCGTAAACGCCGTCCCAAGCAGGCCGACGCGGGAAAAGCCGGAAGCCTGGATGCGCTCGGCAGTCGGGTCGGCGATGTGAATCAGCGGAATGCCAATGGCCTTCTGAACGTCGTCCGCCATCCGGTGCATGGTGTTGGAGCAGATCATCAGGAAATCGGCGCCGCCGCGCTCCAGCCGCTGCGCCGCGTCGATCATCCGTTTCGTCGCCTCGTCCCAGCGCCCGACATGCTGCAGCGCTTCAATCTCGGCAAAGTCGAACGACCACATCAGCAGGCGGGCCGAATGCAGCCCGCCGAGCCGTGCGCGCACCGCCTCGTTGATCAGGCGATAATACTCGGCCGAGCTTTCCCAGCTCAGTCCGCCGATCAATCCGATCACCTTTTGCGCCACGGCCTTATCTCCGACATTCGGCCTCGCTCAATCGAAGGCCAACCCAAAAAGAAACGGGCGGACCCGCCTACCCGAAGGGATAGGACCGACCCGCCCGCGCGACCGTGACGTAGAAACGACTAGCGCGTCAGCTTCTTGTACTTGATCCGGTGCGGCATGACCGCATCGTTGCCGAGGCGGCGCTTCTTGTCTTCCTCGTAGTCGGCGAAGTTGCCCTCGAACCACTCGACATGGCTGTCGCCCTCGAAAGCGAGGATGTGCGTCGCCAGCCGGTCGAGGAACATGCGATCATGCGAGATGATCACCGCGCAACCTGCGAAATCCTCCAGCGCTTCTTCCAGCGCGCCCAGCGTCTCGGTGTCGAGATCGTTGGTCGGCTCGTCGAGCAGGATGACGTTGTTGGCATCCTTCAGAAGCTTGGCGAGGTGCACGCGGTTGCGCTGGCCGCCGGAGAGCGACCCGACCTTCTGCTGCTGGTCGCCACCCTTGAAGTTGAACGAGCCGACATAGGCGCGCGTGTTCACTTCCTTTTTGCCGAGATAGAACACTTCGGCGCCGCCGGTGATCTCTTCCCAGACCGTCTTGTTCGAGCCGAGATCGTCACGGCCCTGGTTGACGTAGCCCAGATGCACGGTGTCGCCGAGCGAGATCGAGCCGGAATCCGGCTTCTCTTCGCCGGTGATCATCTTGAACAGCGTCGACTTGCCGGCGCCGTTCGGGCCGATGACGCCGACGATGCCGCCGGGCGGCAGCTTGAACGTCAGATTGTCGATCAGCAGGCGATCGCCGTAGCTCTTGGAGAGGTTCTCGACTTCCAGAACCTTGTCGCCGAGACGCTCACCGACCGGAATGACGATCTGCGAATTGAACAGCGTCTTCTCGTTCGAACGCTCGACCAACTCGTCATAGGCGCGGATACGGGCCTTGGACTTGGTCTGGCGGGCCTTTGGCGACTGCTGGATCCACTCGCGCTCCTGCGACAGCGCGCGAACACGGGTCGCCTCTTCGCGGCCCTCCTGCTCCATGCGCTTGGCCTTCTTCTCCAGATAGGAGGAGTAGTTGCCTTCGTAGGGGATCGAGCGACCGCGATCGAGCTCGAGAATCCAGCCCGTGACGTTGTCGAGGAAGTAGCGATCGTGGGTGACGATCAGGATGGCGCCGGGATATTCGCGCAGATGGCCTTCGAGCCAGTTGATCGATTCGGCGTCAAGGTGGTTGGTCGGCTCGTCGAGGAGCAGCAGGTCAGGCTGCTCGAGCAGCAGGCGGCAAAGCGCGATGCGGCGCTTCTCACCACCGGACAGGTTCTCGACCGAGGCGTCGCTGGGCGGGCAGCGCAGCGCGTCCATGGCCATCTCGACCTGACTTTCGAGGTCCCAGAGATTCTGGCTGTCGATCACGTCCTGAAGCTTCGCGCCCTCCTCCGCCGTCTCGTCGGAGTAGTTCATCATCAGTTCGTTGTAGCGGTCGAGGATCGCCTTCTTCTTGGCGACGCCCTCCATGACGTTCTCGAACACGTTCTTGGTCGGATCGAGCTGCGGCTCCTGCTGCAGGTAGCCAACGGTAGCGCCCTGCGCCACCCAGGCCTCGCCGGTATAATCCTTGTCGAGGCCGGCCATGATCTTCAGGAGCGTCGACTTACCCGAACCGTTCGGGCCGAGCACGCCGATCTTGGCATCCGGATAGAAGGAGAGGTGGACGTTATCCAGCACCTTCTTGCCGCCGACATAGGTCTTGGTCAGACCCTGCATGAAATAGATGAACTGACGCGCCATGAATTCGCTCCGAAGGCCCTCTTCGCCAAAAGGGCAGGATGTAGGGATTAGGTTGCCGTTCTTCTAGTCGAAGCGCCGCCAAGGGGCAACGCGGAGAGACAGCGCCACGCAGCGAGATGCAGGATTTTCAGCATCACGACATCGCCCCGACCGGACAACCAGCTACCGATCCGACAAGCAAAGCCGATCCGGCGCATCGCAACACGCCATCGGATGCGCCCGATGCCAAGCGACCTCACGATCTAGGTGGGTGTCTCCAATTGATAACACTTGGGTCCTTCAAAGTCCTGTTTCCCAAGACCTACCCCGCAATGGCGTAAAATTGCATAGGCAACAGAGATGTGGAAATAGAAGTTGGGCACCACGTAATCGAGAATGAAAGCTTCAGGCTCAAATATGCGAGTTTGCTGACGCGACTTCACCACGATCTCCTGCACGCAGCTATCGTTTATCTGAGCTGGAGCGTATGTCTGAAGCTCATCCATGGCCAACCGAACTCGGTCGGCAAGCTCTCGAAAGGATCTCGGCGAAGATCGAAAGGGAGCGCCCTCACCGCGGTTGAAAACCGCATAGTCAGGGGCCTCGGGATCGGGAAGCATGCCTCCCGCCAATCGCAGGGCTGCGCCCCGCGCGCCATCGATCACAATCTGGACCTGATAGCTCAAGGGGAGCATGTCCGGTGCCAACCGCGCTGCGAGCAACTCACGCTCCGTATCTTCATCTCCGCCCGCATGGGCTGCTGCCTTGCCGAGGATGTTTTGAAGATTGTCGAGCATCCGGCTGAACGGTCGAATGCTGAGATCGTAGAGCGGCACATTCATCATTTTGCCCTGCGAGCTTGCGGGATAGCGCAGGGCTGAGAGCCCTTACAACACCCGAACCAGTTCAGCATTTTTTTCCTGATGGGCGGTGGCAACGCCCATTAGCGTCAGCAGTCGATCTGCGAATGCCGCCTCCGACGTCGGCCTGTAGCCGTCCGCGATCGCCGAACGGAGCGTGGCGAGCCACTCATCGTCGGTCGACGCGCGCTCGATCGCGGCGCACCAGCCGTCCGCATCCTCGGCCGCGATGACGGGCATCAGGCCCTGCGTCGCCTCCGACAGAGCCTCGGCATCCGAGATCAGCACCGGCAGGCCAAAATCGAGGCACTCCGCCGCGCCAAGCCCCCAGCCTTCGACATGGGAAGGGAACACGCCGAAACGGGCATTCTTGTAGAGCCATGCGAGTTGAGGATCGCTGATCCCCGTCAGGAAATGAACTTTATCCAGCAGTTCCGGATGGTCCGCCAAAAACTGCCTTACCTCGTCCACCTTCCAGCCCCAGCGGCCGCAGATCACCAGATCCGGAAGACGATCGCCAAGCACCGGCATCAGCTTCAACCACGCGCGCAGCAGGACGATGTGATTCTTGCGGATCTCGATGGTTGAGCAATAGATCGCGAACGAACGATCGACGAGCGGCTGGACCGAATTCTCGGAATCCACATCCAGCCCCTCCCGTAGAAACGACCCCAGAGGGTTGACGGTTATCGAGGAAACGGGACCATCGGCCGCGCGGCTCTCGAGCAACCCCCTCGCGCTTCGCGCCGTAAACTCCGACACGCATATCAGGCTGGCGCATCGCGTGAGCTTCCAATTCAAGTCCCGTTCGAATGCGGCCGTGTGGGACTTGTTGAAGTATTGCGGCATGGCGATCGGTATCATGTCGTGCAGTATCGCCGATGCGTTGGCGCGGATCGGCTTGGACCGATGCGCGGCCATCGTGTGAAGCCCGACATTCGAAACAAAGCAATTGGCCTTCGGATCCGCGAGCGGATCACCGGTGAGGCCTGGGGAACTTTCTGGTCTCGTCAGAAGCTTGTCGATCCGAACGGCCAGCTTCGCCAGGGCGTACCGCGCACCATTGCGACCCGGACGCTGCGAAAGAAAGGCCGCCGCTACGCGGTCGAATTCCTTGCCGGATGCACTGCCACCGACTTGGATTATCCGGTGGACCACCCTCATGCGCGCCAGATACGTCGCGTCCTCCATCCCATCGAGGGAGGGAACGCTCTGCTCGACCAAACCCTCGAGATAGCGCCGCTCGGAAATTGTGAGAAGCCGACTGGTTCCGTCGCCCTCAATCAGGAAAAACTCGGCGTCGAAATCGTTCCGACGCAGCACCTGCCGGATCAGCGCACTTTCGACGCGAGGGATGCCCACCGGCGGATGGGGCCCCCAACGCAGCGGTTGAGTCGCGTCGAAATAGATTTTTTGCATAGAGCGTGAATCCGGGGGGATCGGGTAGCGATCTGTACATACAGCAAGATCGCCTCAAAATCCGTCGATATTTGGATCTTCCGACGATCCGGATTCAATGCCGCGTCAACCGCTCCCAACTCCCAATCCTACCACTGACAAGGCCGACCACGGCTGCGGTGAGAATTTTCCCTGCCCTCCAATAGCCTCTCGACAACTCACAAAGCCGAGCATATATGTATCTTAATACATTGTATGAAGCGACTGTTATGGCAACCTACAAAAACCGACCCAAGACATTCCTCGGAAGGCTTTCCCAGGCCAGCCGGGCCATGCGCACCTGTTTCGACGCAGAGCTCAAGACGCTCGACCTGACGCTTGCGCGCGGTCGCTTGATGCTCCACCTCGTTTCCGCGTCACATGTCGTGACTCAGGCCGAGCTTTCCGACGTCCTGGACGTCGAGCATCCGACGATCGTGCGACTTCTCGATGGGCTGGAACAATCGGGCCATGTCGAACGCCAGCCCCTGCCGGGTGACCGGCGGGCCAAATCCGTTGTCCTGACGGCGGAAGGCCAGGTCATCGGCGAGCGCGTCCTGCGCATGACCGACACTCTTAGCGATCGCCTGCTGGCTGGAATCGCCCCGGCGGACATCGACGTCGCAGAACGGGTTCTGGTCGCGCTTTCCGATAATATCGCCCGGGCCTTCGGCGAAGAAACAGAGCAAGAGCCGGCAGCATGAGCAACGCCATCCTCGCGGTGGCGCCCCAGCAAGAGGCTATTGCTCCGGCGACGCCAACAACCATTCCTGCCCTGACAGCTGTCCCTGCCGTCGTCGCTCAGCCTGCGCCGCCGGCCGCTCCGGCTTTCGTGCCTATGCCGCCCTTGCGCGCTGCCATCTATGCCAGCGCTTCAATCCTGCTCGGCCTGACGCAGGGCCTTGGCCTTAATCTGGTCTCGGCCAATCTGACAGGTCTTCAGGGTGCCCTGCACGCGACGCAGGTCGAGATCGCCTGGCTTACGGCCGCCTACATGGCGACCAACATCACCGGCACCATGCTGCTCTACAAGGTGCGGACCCAGTTCGGCCTGCGCCGCTTCGCCGAAATCGGCCTGATCATTTATGCGCTGGTCACAATTGCGCATCTGTTCAGCAACGATCTGCGCTCGGCCCTGGCTGTTCGCGCCGTCATGGGCATCGCCGCCGCGCCGCTCTCGACGCTCGCCTTCTACTACATGCTCGAATGGTTGCCGCCGGCCCGCAAGCTGACGCTCGGCGTCACGTTCGGCGTCCTCGGTGGTCAGTTGGCGGTTCCTCTCGCCCGCGTCATCTCACCGGACTTGCTCCAACTGGGCGATTGGCACGGCCTCTATCTGATCGAGGCCGGCCTCGCGATGATGAGCCTGGCCGTCATCTTCCTGCTGCCGATCACACATCCGCCGCGCTTCAAGGTGTTCGACCGCGAAGACTGGATCAGCTTTCCGCTGATCGCCGCCGGCTTCGGCTCGATGGCCATCATTCTCTCGGTCGGTCGGCTCTATTGGTGGTTCGATGCGCCGTGGATCGGCGTGCTGCTCGCCGTGTCGATTGCCTCGCTGACGCTCGTCGTCATCATCGAATGGCATCGCGCCCACCCGGTCATCGACCTGCGCTGGCTGTCGTCCTACGACATGCTGACGTTGACGGGATCCTTCCTGTTGTTCCGCTTCCTGCTGTCCGAGCAATCGGTCGGCGCCATCGGCCTGTTCAATGCGATCGGCCTGCAGAACGACCAGTTGATCCCCCTGTTCACGATCATCCTGATCGCCACGCTGGTCGGTTACCTGTTCACCGCCGCCGTCATCAGCCCGGCCAACGGTCCCCGGCTACATCTGGCGGCGCTGATCCTGATCGCCGCCGGCTCATGGATGGATGCGCGGGTCACCAACCTGACCCGGCCGGAACAGTTCTATGTCAGCCAGGCGATGGTCGCCTTTGCCGGCGCGATGTTCCTGCCGCCGGCGCTGCTCGTCGGCTTCGGCAAGGCGATCGCCAGGGGACCGATGGGCATATTGAGCTTCCTGGTCGTCTTCCTCGGCACCCAGAGCATGGGCGGCATCCTTGCCTCCGCCATTCTCGGCACCTTCCAGACGATCCGCGAGAAGTTCCATTCGAGCGTCATCGTCGAGCACCTGACGTTGCAGGATCCGCTGGTCGCCCAGCGCATCCGGGCCTACGGCGCCGCCTATTCGAAGGTCCTACCCGATCCGTCGCTACAGAATGCCGAGGGCGTCGTCGCACTCGGCAGGGTGGCGAGCCAGGAGGCGAGCATCCTCGCCTATCAGGACATGTTCCTGCTGATCTTCTACGTCGCGCTGGCCGGCATGGCCCTGCTCGCCGCTCACACCTTCTATGTCCGCCATCGCGCCACCCGCCTCGCCGCGCTCAACCCGGCCTGACGGTACCCAAAACCCGAGTCTCGCATCATGCAGATCCAACAGATACTCAAATCCAAAACGACCTTCGTCGCGCTCGCCGTCGGCATTCTCGGCGTGCTGCTCGTGCTTTATTCATGGCAGCTGCCACCCTTCGCTTCCTCGGTGCAGACAACCAACAACGCCTATGTCAAAGGCCAGGTGACGCTGCTCAGCCCACAGATCCCCGGCTATGTCGTCGCCGTGCCGGTGCAGGACTACATGACCGTCAAGAAGGGCGACCTGCTCGTCCAGATCGATGACCGCATGTACCAGCAGCAACTGGCGCAGGCGCAGGCGACCCTGTTGCAACAGAAGGCAGCGCTCGCCAATTTTGCCGAAAACCGCCTCGCCAAACAGGCCAGTCTCGACCTCGCCAAGGCACAGCTTCAAAGCGCCGAGGCAGGACAGGAAAAGGCCGAGCTCGACGACAAACGGACCGGGACTCTGGTCGATCGCGGTTTCTCGACCCAGTCCTCCGGCGACCAGACCCGCGTCGCCCTGCTGCAGGCGCAATCAACAGTCGCGCAGGCGGAAGCCTCGGTGAAGATCGCCGAGCAGAACCTCGCTTTGACCGACGCCGGCAAGAGTTCGCTCGAAGCCGCCGTTGCCAGTGCCGAAGCCTCGGTGGAACTTGCCCAGATCAATTTGGGCAACACCCGCATCGTGGCGCCGGTCGATGGCAAGCTCGGCGAGGTCGCAGCCCATGTCGGTCAATATGCAGCTGCCGGCACGCAGCTGACCTCGATCACGCCCGCGACGGTCTGGGTGATCGCCAACTTCAAGGAAACGCAACTCGCCCAAATCGGTGTCGGCCTACCGGCAACCTTCACGGTGGATGGCCTCGGCGATGTCGAGCTGTCCGGTCGCGTCGAGCGGATCGCGCCTGCCGCCGGCTCGGAGTTCAGCGTGTTGAAGGCGGACAACGCCACCGGCAACTTCACCAAGGTTGCCCAACGCCTCTCGCTTCGCATCGCGATTGATGGCGGCCAGGCTGCTGCGGCAGATCTGCGCCCCGGCATGTCGGTGATCGTCCGGATCGACACTGCCGACAAGCCGCTGCCGGAGCTTGCATCGGCCCAATAAAAGAAAGCGGGCGGTCCGAAAGGTCCGCCCGTTTTCTGGTCGTTGCAGTTCAGCGCACCATGACGGGAATCGCCTGCGCCATATTGTTGCCGACACCGATCCAGTTCCAGTTCTGCTCGATCGGCTGAACATTTCCCGCCGCATCGGTCGCCCGACAGGAGAGCACATGCTCGCCCGGCTCCGCGCTCCAGATGCAACTCCAGCGCCGCCATGCAAACGCGCCCTGAGGCGGATCAAGCTCGGCTGGCATCCAGCCGCCATCGACGCCGAACTCCACGCGTTCGATCGGCGCCTCGCCCGACCATGCCCGTCCCTCGATCCGGCATAGCCCAGCCGATAGCGTTCGCTGCCGTGTCAAGAAGTCGGGGTAGCCGGGCGGTACCAGCAGCGCGCGCGGGCGAATGCGCCGGACCGGCACGCCGGGATCGTCCGGGCCGCTTCGATAATGGTAGTTGGTCGCCTGATAGTAGCCATCGAACGGGCGGTTCACCGCCTCGATCCGATCCAGCCATTTGACGCTCGCCATTCCATACCAGCCCGGCACCAGCAGGCGTAGCGGAAAGCCGTGCTGCGGCAGCAAGGGCTGGCCGTTCATCTCATAGGCGAGCAGGATTTCGGGCCGGCTGGCGTCGGCGATGGAGAGGCTGCGGGCGTAGTCCAGTTCCTCGCCCTTCTCGAAACCATGATCGGCACCGCTGAAGACAATCTCGACCGCGTCGTCGAGCAGGCCCGCTTCGGCCAGCAGGCCGGACAGGGGCGTCCCGGTCCAGAGCGCCGTGCCGACCGCCTCCGTCACCCAGGGCTGGCTGACCGGCCGCGGATGCAGCCTCGACCGGCCATTGCCGGCGCATTCGAGCGTCACCGGCAGGCTCACCTTCGGTCGGGCGCGAATATCGTCGAGGCTCAATTCCAGCACCCGCCCGACCCGGCCATAAATCGAAAGCCGCCAGTCGGCCGCGTCGATCACCGGAATGTCGAAATGGATAAGCAGGTAATGCAGGCCGGCCGGCGTGATGTCATAGCGCAGCGCTTCGAGGGGCATGGAGTGGTTGCGCACGGCGAGTTGTAATTCCTCGACGGTAAGCGGCCCGTCGGTAGGCCCCTTGCCCGGCGTTTTGCTCACACCGTTGGCCCGAGGCTGGATGGGCTCAACGACTTGCGGCTCGGATGCTGGCAACTCGGATACTGGCGGTCTGGAAACGTGCGGCCTGGAACCCTGCGTCTCGGACATGATCGACCCCATGTTCAAAGCCCTGCGTCGGGGAAACATCCCGGTCACAAAGGCTAGCATGGAAGCGGCTCGGCGTCAGGCGGCGAGCCGGAAGCACTCTCAGCCTGCGGAAAGCACCATCTTTTTCAGATCGACGCTCTCGTCGGCAGCGACCGCCTTGTCGAGCGCGAAGCCGGAAGCGAGCATACGTCGGCCGAGCATATGGTCACCGGCGCGATTGACCGAGTCAATCGCCACCAGATCGTCATTGCGATAGTGGAAGACCGAGAAGCTGCCGTCTTCCGGCTTTCCACGCAGGATGCTGGAATTGGCGTCGTTGGGAAGGCCGACCATCTGCAGCTTGGCATCGCCCTGATCCGACCAGAACCACGGCACGGCACGATAAGGCTCGGCCTTGCCCAGCAGCGCCGCGACGCCGGTCTTGGCCTGGTCGACGGCGTTCTGCACGCTTTCCAGCCGGACGGAACGGCCGAGCGCCCAATGATGGAACGACACGGCGTCGCCGGCGGCAACAATTCGGGGATCGCTGGTCCGCATCGCCTCATCGACGACGATGCCATTCGAGACATGCAGACCGGCCGCTTCCGCGAGTTCGACATTCGGCACCACGCCAACGCCGACAATCACCGTATCGGCCGGAATACGCTCACCCGAAAGCGTCTCTACGGCGACGGCGCGGCCGTTCTCGCCGAGGATGCCGTGCACCGGCGTTTCCAGCCGGATCGTCGTGCCCATGGCCCGGTGCAGATCGAGGAAATAGGCGGAGATCGCCGGCGCAACGACGCGGCCCATCAGGCGCGGCGCAGCTTCCAGTACGGTGACGGTCTTGCCGAGCAGGCGCGCGGTCGCGGCCAGCTCCAACCCGATGAAACCGCCGCCGACCACGACGACGTCCTTGGCGACGACGAAGCGCTCCTTCAGCCGGCGCGCGTCTTCCGCCGTGCGCAGCAGGAAGATGTTTTCAAGCTCGATGCCGGGAACGGGTGGGACGCGGACGCGCGCGCCGGTTGCCAGAACGAGGCCGTCGAATGGCAGGCTGTCGGTGCCGAGTCGCACCAGGCCGGCGTCGCGGTCGATGGCGGTCACTTCCGAACCCAGAACCAGGTCGACGGCGTTCTTCTCGTAGAAGGCGGCCGGACGCAGTTCCTGCAGCTCGTCGCTCTCAGCCTTGATGAACCCCTTCGACAGTGGCGGGCGGTGATAGGGGATCTCGCGTTCGGCCGAGACGAGCGTGACCTTGCCGTCAAATCCGTCCGAGCGGAGGCTGGCTGCGGCCTGCGCTCCGGCGTGGCCGCCGCCGATGATTACGATGTTCTTGGTCATGTCACCCGCCAGTCCGATTCCGCGCGACAGTCGCACCGGCGGACGGGTGGGTGCAAGGGGGCGGCGCGTCCTGAGAAGGATAGAAAGCCCCTCACCCTGCCCTCTCCCGCAAGCGGGCGAGGGAACGCATACCCTCTCACCTCTCCCTAAGGGAGAGGTCGGCTCGAAGGGCGGGGTGAGGGTTTAGGGAACCTTCCGAACAAGGCGCAATCGATGCAGACACGCGAGCGAGGCCGTAAACCCTCACCCGCCGGCCTTCGGCCGTCGACCTCTCCCTCAGGGAGAGGTGAAGCAAGGCCGCTTTGCGGAAGTGCCCGGGATGAAACGACACCTAAATCAGAGCGCCCGGCCGTCCTTGCCGAAGCGGTGGATATGCCCCTCGTCGGCCGATAGACCGATGGTCGAGCCAATTTCAAAGTCTTCCTGGCCAACGATCCGGACCGTGACCATATCGGCGCCCTCGACGGCGACATAGACGAAAGTGTCCGAGCCCAGCTTTTCGAGATGGCTGACCTTGCCTTCCCAATTGCCGCCGGTCGGCACAACCCGAACGTGCTCGGGTCGAATGCCGATCGTTTCCGCGCCAAGCTTCGTGGCGGCCGCACCGGTGAGGAAGTTCATCTTCGGCGAGCCAATGAAGCCGGCGACGAAGAGATTGGCGGGTTTGTTGTAGAGGTCGATCGGACGGCCGACCTGCTCGATCTTGCCGGCGCTGAGCACGACGATCTTGTCGGCCAGCGTCATCGCCTCGACCTGATCATGCGTGACGTAGATCATCGTCGCGCCGAGCAGGCGGTGCAGGTTGGCGATCTCGATGCGCGTGTTGACGCGCAGCGCTGCGTCAAGATTGGAAAGCGGTTCGTCGAACAGGAACAGCTTTGGCTGGCGCACGATGGCGCGGCCGATAGCGACGCGCTGGCGCTGGCCGCCCGAAAGCTCCGACGGACGGCGACCGAGCAGCGTGTCGAGATGCAGCATCTTGGCGGCCGAGGCGATGCGACGCTCGATCTCGCTCTTCTCGACGCCCTCCTGCTTCAGCGCCAGCCCCATGTTGCCCTTCACCGTCAGATGCGGGTAGAGCGCGTAGCTCTGGAACACCATGGCGATGCCGCGCTTGGCCGGCGGCGTCACGTCGACATTTTTACCCGCAATGGTCACATGGCCGGAGGTCTGGTCCTCCAGCCCCGCGATAATGCGAAGCAGCGTCGACTTTCCACAGCCTGAAGGCCCGACGAAAACGACGAACTCGCCCTCGGCGACCTCGAGATCGACGCCACGGATGACATCCGTCGATCCAAAGCGCTTGGTGACGTTCTGAAGGGTAAGTGCGCTCACGAGATGCTCCCTCGCAGGTCTGCCTGAAGGGCGCGCGAAGGCGCCGTGTTCATCGAATGGATCACAGCTTCACCACCCTGCCCTCACGCATGCTGACCTCGGCGGCCAGCGCGATTTCGAGCGAGGTGACGGCGTCCTGCATGTGGCGGGTGAGATCGATATCCTCACGGATCGCCTTCAGCAGATAAGCCTGTTCGCGGTCGCAAAGTGCCTGGTGTCCGGGCTCGTCCTCCGTGGAAAACCACTCGTCGGAGCGCTCGAACGAGCCGTCGGCCTTGAGTTCCGAATGATGGACGCGGATGCGCGCCGTCTTGGTGTGGGTGTCGACATCGTCCGACTTCGCGCCCTCGTCCATGACGATCGAGACGGAGCCCTTCGGGCTCATCACGTCCTTCACGAAAAAGGCGGTTTCCGAAATCATCGGGCCCCAGCCGGCCTCGTACCAGCCGACCGAACCGTCCTCGAAGATGACCTGCAGGTGCCCGTAATTGACCTGCGTCTCGGCGATCTCGCTGGAGAGGCGCACGCCCATACCGCGAACCTCGACCGGCTTCGCATCGGTGATCTGGCACATGACGTCGACATAATGGACGCCGCAATCGACCAGCGGTGAGGTCGTCTGCATCAGTTGTTTGTGGATGTGCCAGCTCGGGCCGGAAGACTGCTGGTTCAAGTTCATCCGCATGACGAAGGGCGGGCCGAGTTCGCGCGCCTTGGCGATGAAGCCGATCCAGGACGGGTGATGGCGCAAGATGTAGCCGATGACGAGCTTCTTGCCGGTGCGCTTCGCCGCGTCGACGACCGCGCGCGCCGCTTCCGCGTTGGCGGCCAGAGGCTTCTCGACGAAGACATGCGCGCCGGCTTCCATCGCCGCGATGGCGAAGGGAGCGTGGCTGTCGGTATAGGTGTTGACCGAAACAACGTCCGGCTTCAGCGCCAGGCCCGCATCAAAGCTTTCGACGCGCGGATAGGCCTTCAACTCATCCGGCAGGTCGACTTCCGAGCGGTTGTACAGGCCGACGATCTCGAAGCCCGGATTGGCGTGATAGGCGAGCGCGTGGCTGCGCCCCATCTGGCCAAGGCCGGCAACGAAGACGCGGAGAGGACTGGTCATGGGTCAGCAACCTGCATTCAAAATGGACGGGCGCAGTCTTTGCAAAATCGACGGGCGCAGAGTTGGCGGGAAATTCACTTCACCGCTCCGGCGGTGATGCCGCGGATGAGCTGGCGCGAGAAGATCAGATAGAGGATGAGCACCGGCAGGATCGCCAGCGACAGCGTAGAGAGCACAGCGTTCCAGTTGGTGACGTACTGGCCGATGAACATCTGCGCGCCCAGCGTGACCGTCTTGGTCGCCTCGCTCGGCGCCAGGATCAGCGGGAACCAGAGATCGTTCCAGATCGGGATCATGGTGAAGACGGCGACCGTCGCCATCGCCGGCCGCACCAGCGGCAGCACCAGGCGGAAGAAGATCGTGTATTCCGAAAGCCCGTCGACCCGGCCGGCGTTTTTGAGATCGGCCGACACCTGCCGCATGAATTCCGACAGGATGAACACCGCGAGCGGCAAACCTTGCGCCGTATAGACGAGGATCAGCGCCGTCAGCGTGTTGACGAGTCCGGTCGCGACCATGCCCTGCAGGATCGCCACCGTGCCGAGACGGATCGGGATCATGATGCCGAGCGCCAGATAGAGCCCCATCATCGTGTTGCCGCGAAAGCGGTATTCCGACAGCGCAAACGCCGCCATTGCGCCGAACAGCAGCACCAAAAAGATCGACAGGATGGTGACGATCAGGCTGTTCTGGAAATAGCCGAGGAAATCGCCCTGCTTCAGGACGGTCTGGTAGCCTATGAGGCTGAAGGTGGTGGCGTTCGGCAATTGCAGCGGCGCGGAAAAGATGCCCGCGCGCGCCTTGAACGAGTTGGCGACGACCAGGAAGATCGGGAACAGCGCCAGCAGCGTGTAACCGCCCAACGCCAGATGGACGAAGCCGGAACGGGCCACAGAGGAACGTGCTTTCGACATGGCCCGCCTCAGAACTGGTAGCGGCGGATGCGCCGCTGGATGACGAAGAGATAGAGGCTGACGCCGGCGAGGATGATCAGGAACATCACGGTCGCGATGGTCGCGCCCATCGAGCGATCGCCGACCTGCAGCTGGAAGCCGAAGAAGGTGCGGTAGAGGAAGGTGCCGAGAATGTCGGTCGACCCATCCGGTCCGGCCAGCGCGCCCTGCATCGTGTAGACGAGATCGAAGGCGTTGAAGTTGCCGACGAAGGTCAGGATCGAGACGATGCCAATGGTCGGCAGGATCAAAGGCAGCTTGATCTTGAAGAACTGGCTCCAGCCGGTGACACCGTCGCATTCGGCCGCCTCGATCACCTCGTCCGGGATCGACAGCAGCGCCGCATAGATCAGCATCATCGGGATGCCGATATTCTGCCAGACGGAGACCAGTGACACCGTGACGAGCGCGCTCGCCGGTTTGCCGAGCCACGGGCCGAAGAACGACTTCATCCAGACCAGATCCATCAGGAAGGGCGCGACGCCCCAGATCGGCGACAGGATCAGCTTCCAGATGAAGCCGACGATGACGAAGGAGAGGATGGTCGGCAGGAAGATCGCAGTCCGGTAGAACCCGCGCAGGCGCAGAACGGGCAGCGACAGCAGCGCCGCCAGCGCGATGCCGATCGGGTTCTGCACGACCATGTGTATCAGGAAGAAGACGAGATTGTTCTTGAGGGCGTTCCAGAACGAGACCGACCAGCGGTCATCGCCGAACAGCACCTTGAAATTGTCGAAGCCGACGAAGATCGACTGGTTGTCGACGACGTTGAACAGCGACAGCCGCAACGTCTCAATCAGAGGCAGGATCATCACGGCTGTGTAGATCAGCACGGCGGGTGCCAGGAAGACGGCGATATGCCAGCGCACCGGTCGCTTGGCGACGGCATCCGGGTCGGTTGTGTCGATCGTGGTCATCCGGGCCATCTCTTTCGCGTCTTCGAAATCGCCCCGGGTTCCGCCATGGAATCCGGGACGTATGTCTTGAAGGAAGTCCCTCACCCCCCCTCTCCCGCGAGCGGGCGAGGGCCTTCTTTCGGCGTCTCGCATCAGCACGGGCGGATCGTTGACGCCCCCTCTCCCGTTCACGGGAGAGGGTTGGGGTGAGGGCTTTTTTTTTCCTTACTTGGCAGCAGCCGGCTTGAACCAGGCGTCGAGGCCCTTCTGGAGCTTCTCGGCGGCGACCTGCGGCGTATCGGTGCCGTTGATCACATTGGCCGATTCCGTCCAGGTCTCGTTCTCGAGGTTCGGCGTACCGCGCGACAGGATCTGGTAGGTCGAGCGGATCGTCGGCTTGCACTTCTCACGCCAGGAGACGAACTCCTCGGCGAGCGGGTCCTGCATCTTCACCGGCGTCGAGGACAGGCTGAAGAAGCCCGGCAGCGCGTTGGCGTAGATGTCGGCGAACTCAGGCGAAGCAACCCAGGACAGGAACTTCTTGGCAGCTTCCGGATGCGCCGTCTTGGCGTTCATGCCGATCGCGAGATCGGTGTGGTCCGAGATGAAGCACTCGTCGCCGGCCTTCTTAACCGGCGGCGGGAACGCACCCATCTTGAACTGGGCCTGGGTGTTGAAGCCCGAGATTTCCCACGAACCGGCCGGGTAGATGGCGGCGCGGCCGAGCGTGAACAGGTTCTGGCTATCGGGATAGGTCTGGGCCTCGAAGCCGTCGCCCATGTAAGGCGCCCACTTGGCGAGCGTCGCGAAGGGCTCGACCCACTGCGGATCGGTCAGCTTCTGGGTGCCGGCGATCAGAGCCAGACGGCCCTCTTCGCCCTTCCAGTAGTTCGGACCGATGTTCTGGTAGCCCATCGTCGCGGCTTCCCAGAGATCCTTGGTGCCCATGGCGAGCGGGATGTAGGTGCCGTCGGCCTTGATCTTCTCGAGCGCTGCGAAGAACTCGTCTTCGGTCTGCGGCACGGTGATGCCGAGCTTGTCGAAGGCTTCCTTGTTGTAGATGAAGCCGTGGATGACGGCGGCGACCGGCACGCAGAACGTGTCCTTGCCGTCATCGGTGATCCAGGCGGACTTGGCGACCGGCGAGAAGCCCTCGATGCCCGGCAGATCGCTGAGCGAGGCCAACTGGCCCTTCTGGAACAGCGCCAGCGACTTGTCGAACGGACGGCAGGTGATGATGTCGCCGGCCGAGCCTGCATCGAGCTTGGCGCCGAGCGCCGCGTCATACTCGGTCGGGGCGGACGGAGCGAAGTTCAGCTTGATGCCCGGATTCTTGGCTTCGAAGGCCGGGATCAGCTTCTCCTGCCAGATCGGCAGATCGTCATTGCGCCAGCTTTCGATGGTCAGCGTGACGTCTTCGGCGAAAGCCGGAGCCGCAAAGCCCGCGCCGATCGCCGCGACTGTCGTCACAAGCAACGTCTTCCTCAGATGGTTCATAGACAGACTCCTCTCTGGTCCGTGCCGCCGCGTTGGTGCGGCAGCATCGGCTTATGCGATTCTGCTTTTTGCCAGTGCGGATAGCGCCGCACGGAGATTGCCTGAATGCTTGGCGAGCAGGGCGCCGGCAGTCGCGAGGCTGGTCGCCCCGGCCGCGATCAGGATGGCGGGCTTGACCTCGCCTTCGGCCGCGTCGAGCGCGCCAATAGCGGCCGCGTCGTCGACCTTTGCGATCCGCGAGATGATGCGCGCAGCGCGGCCGCGCAGCTTGGCGTTGTCGGCGCGGACATTGACCATCATGCCGTCAACGACATGGCCGAGCCGAATGGCGATCATCGTCGAAAGCATGTTGAAGGCGGCCTTCTGCGCCGTGCCCGCGCCCATCCGCGTCGACCCGGCCAGCACTTCCGGCCCGGAATCGAGGAACACGGCGATGTCGGCATGGGCAAACAACGGCGCCGAGGCATTGCAGGCAATAGCCACGGTCGAAGCGCCCGTCTTCCGCGCCGCTTCGAGGCCAGCGACCGTATAGGGCGTCGAGCCGCTGGCAGATGCCGCCACAACGCAATCATTGGGGCCGAGCTTCGCGCTCTCGATGTCGGCGACGCCGAGTTCCGCGACATCCTCTGGCCCGCCGGTCAGCGTTTCGGTCATGGCCATGCCGCCGGCCATCAGCACGAGGATCTGGCCCTGCGGGATGCTGAAGGTCTGCGGAATTTCGAGAGCGTCGACGAGAGCCAGCAAGCCGGACGAACCGGCGCCGAAATAGACGAGACGCCCACCCTTGGAGAGCCGGTCAGCGGCCTGCTCCGCGGCGGCGGCGAGAGCGGGGATGGCAGCGCGGACGGACATCGCGCCCCGAATCTGCCCATCGGCCAAAGCGGCTAGCGCGTCGACGGATGACCAGAGATCGATACCATCAAAGCGGTCTTCCACCACTTCCGTGCGCGGCATTGCCATGGATCAGACATTCCCCCAAATGCATTCTGAAGAAAACGATACCAACAAAGTACCATTACGTCCAGACGTCACGCACCCGCTCATCGGGACTTTTCAAAAGAACACCGCGAGAATCAAATTACGTTATAAAATTCAACATGTTGCGCAATTATTTGGCAGATCGCCTTCCCGCAATACAAAACTCCGCCTTCCGCGCACAGCATTCACTCTTCCCAACTGGATTCAATTTGGTATTATCAGTGCCGGCATCCGGATCGGGCCTTCCGGCCGCCTGCAACCTCGCATTTTGGCTCGAAGCGGGTGATATGTCCGGATCCATAGCAAGGGCTGGCCAACCGATTCTGGTAGGCGTCGACGGCGGCGGCACCCGGTGCCGGGCACGCGCGAGCTGGCTCGACGGCACCCCGATCGGCGAGTGCGTCACCGGAACGGCGAATATCCTGGCTGGGATCGACGCGGCGCGTGACAACATCATTGCCGCGGTCGATGGCGCTCTGGTCGAAGGTGGCCTTTCCAGCGCCGATCTCGGCCGCTGTTTCGTCGGCCTCGGCCTCGCTGGCGCCAATATCCCGGATCTCTCCGAGCGCTTCCTCGCCTCCGACCTCCCGTTCGCACGCACAGCGCTTGAGATGGATGCATGGATTGCCTGTCGCGGTGCGCACCCGGACGGCAACGGCGCCATCGCCATCCTCGGCACCGGCACCGCCTATGTCGTGCAGACCGGCGGCGTCTTCATCACCGTTGGCGGCTGGGGCTTCCAGCTCGGCGACCAGGGCAGTGGCGCCTGGCTCGGCCACATGGCGCTCCGGCGATCCGTGCTGGCGCATGATGCACTGATCGGGCCGTCCGGACTGACCGATGCCGTGCTGGCGCAATTCGATGGCCAGCCCGACCGAATGGTGACCTTTTGCAAGTCGGCGCTCCCCCGCGACTATGGCACCTTTGCGCCGCTGGTCTTTGATCGTGCGGCCTCCGGCGACGCCAACGCAACGGCGATCGTCGACGAAGCGACCCGCGACATCGAGGTGGCGCTGAGCCGCCTCGTCGCTCTGGGCGCGGCGCGCATCAGCCTGCTGGGCGGCCTTGCGCCGCTCTATGCAGCGCGGCTGTCGCCGACGATTTCCGCCTATGTCACGCCCCCGGCCGGCGATGCGCTAGACGGCGCGCTTCGCCTCGCCGCCACGCTGGTTTCCGCCGAGGTGCCGGCATGAGCGAGTTCCTTCTCACGCCGGAGCAACTGGCCGACGAAGAAGGCGGGCCGCTCTATACCCGCCTGCAGGCGCTGATTCGCTCAGCCATTTCCAACGGCAAGCTGCCGGCCAACGGCGCTTTGCCGCCTGAACGCGACATGGCGACTTCGCTCGGTGTGTCGCGCGTCACGGTGCGCAAGGCGATCCAGGGCCTCGTCGCCGAGGGCGTGCTTCGCCAGCGCCATGGCTCCGGGACTTTCGTTTCGCGCAGCGGCGGCCGTGTCGAGCAGCCGCTTTCGCGCCTCTCCTCCTTCACCGAGGACATGAAGAGCCGCGGCCTGATGCCGACAGCGAGCTGGCTCGAACGCTCCTTCGGCATGCCGACATCAGCCGAGGCGATGATCCTTGGCCTCGCACCGACCGAGCGCGTCGCGCGCTTCCATCGCCTGCGCATGGCGGACAACGAGCCGATGGCGCTTGAGCGCGCCGTCGTTCCGGGACGCATCCTGCCGGATCCCTCGATTGTGCAGAACTCGCTCTACGATGCGCTGGATTCGCTTGGCATGCGCCCGGTTCGCGCCGTGCAGAGGCTCAACGCCGAAAATGTCGGCAGCGCCGACGCGGCGCTTCTCGGCATGGCATCCGGGTCCGCCGTTCTGGCAATCGAACGCATCTCCTACCTGCCCGATGGCCGCGTTGTCGAGTTTACCCGCTCGCTGTATCGCGGTGATGCCTATGATTTCGTAGCAGAATTGAACCTGGCCGAAGTGTCTCCCCGCTAAGGTCGGACAAAGGAAAACGACGATGACAACGACCCTGATGCGCGCCGAGATCGACGAAGCTCCGGCCGCCGTCCGCCGTCTGCTGGACCTGTCTGGCGATGCCATCCGCGAGGCTGGCTCACGCCTGCGCAGCCTCGACCCCAAGGTTATCGTAACCGTGGCTCGCGGCTCGTCGGATCACGCCAGCGCTTTCTTCAAATATGCCTGCGAAATCACCACCGGCGTGCCGGTCGCCTCGCTCGGCCCTTCGATCGCATCGATCTACAACACGCCGTTGCATCTCCCCGGCGCCGCCGTGCTCGCCACCTCACAGTCGGGCAAGAGCCCGGACCTGCTGGCGATGATGGAGGCCGCCAAGAAGGGCGGTGCCGTCGGCATCTCGCTCGTCAATGTCGAGGACGCGCCGCTGGCAGCCCTCGCCGACATCTTCGTGCCGCTACGCGCCGGACCGGAAAAGAGCGTCGCCTCGACCAAGTCCTACATCACCTCGGTCGTCGCCGGCCTCGCGATCCTCGCCGAATGGCGTCAGGACAAGGCGCTGCAGGCCGCCATCGCCGCCCTGCCCGACAAGCTCGACGCCGCGCTCGAATGCGACTGGAGCGAAGCGCGCGACACGGTCGTCGCCGCGACCTCGCTCTATACGCTCGGCCGTGGCCCCGGCTTCGCGGTCGCGCAGGAGGCGGCGCTGAAGCTCAAGGAAACCGCGATCCTGCACGCCGAGGCCTATTCGGGCGCCGAGTTGCAGCATGGCCCGGTTTCACTGGTCGACGAGAATTTCCCGCTCATCGCCTTCATCCCCAATGACGCCGCCGCGCCCAGCATGGTGGCCACGGTCTCGGCGCTGCATGCACGCGGCGCCAAGGTGTTCACGGCAACCGCCGAGACCATTCCCGGCCCGCGACTGCCGATCGCGCCGACCGGCCATGCGATGACCGATCCGATCTCGATCGCGCTCTCCTTCTACCGCTTCGCCGAGACCGTCGCGGTGGCGCGGGGCTTCAACCCCGATAAGCCGCGCGGCCTGAACAAGGTCACCGAGACCGTCTAGGGTTTTGGGGAGCGCTCTTCACCTCTCCCCGAGAGAGGGGTGAAGCAGCAACAAATCGCGGCCCTATCCTCCCGGAGGAGCCGTGCTATCCATCTACCAATACGGATTTTCAGGAAGAGCCCCATGTCGAGCCGGACCGCCTTTTTGAGCGCCGAACTGTTTGACGGCGCGACCCGTCGCCGGAACGCTGCCGTTCTGGCCGAAGCGGGCCAGGTGGTCGACATCGTCGGGCCGGGCTTCTTGCCGGAGGGCATCGCGACCATTGATCTCGGCAGCGGCCTGCTCGCCCCCGGATTCGTCGACGCGCAGGTCAATGGCGGCGGCGGCGCGTTGCTGAACAGCGCCGCGACGATCGACGGCATCCGCACCATCTGCACGGCGCATGCGCGCTACGGCACGACGGCGCTGCTGCCGACGCTGATCACCGACACACCGGCCGTGACGGAAGCGTCGATCAACGCCACGCGCGACGCCATCGCCGCCGGCGTACCCGGCTGTCTCGGCATCCATATCGAGGGTCCGCACCTCTCGATTGCGCGCAAGGGCGCCCATAACCCCGCCTATATCCGCCCGATGGACGAGGCCGACCTCGAACGGCTGATCTCGACCGGCCTCGAACATGTGCTGACCACAGTCGCCGCCGAAACCGTGCCGCCGGCGCAGATCGCCCGGCTGACGGCGGCCGGCGTACATGTCGCCATCGGCCATTCCGACGCGTCTTATGAGACCGCCATGGCAGCGTTCAACGCCGGCGCGCGCGGCATTACGCATCTCTTCAACGCCATGAGCCAACTCGGCCATCGCTCTCCCGGCGTTGTCGGCGCGGCGCTCGACAGTCCAGATGCCTGGTGCGGCATTATCCCGGACGGCCTGCATGTGCATCCGGCGGCGATCGCCAACGCATTGCGCGCCAAGCGCGCGCCGGGGCGGATCTTCATTGTCACCGACGCCATGTCGACGATCGGCACGAACATGACGGAGTTTGAGCTGAACGGCCGGGTCATCACCCGCGAGAACGGCAAGCTGACGCTGGATGACGGCACGCTGGCGGGCTCAGATCTCGATATGGTCGGCGCCATTCGCTTCATGACCGGCACCGTCGGCATCGGCCTCGACGAAACGCTGCGCATGGCCTCGCTCTATCCGGCCCAATTCCTCGGCATTGACCGCACGCATGGCCGGATCGCGCCGGGTTCGCGCGCCGATTTCGTCCATCTGGCAGCGGATCTGTCCGTTTCTGGTGTCTTCATCGGCGGCGAGCGCCAGCATTTTGCACCGCTCGCCTGAGCCCGGAGCCGTCATGTCGCAAACCGCAGCCTTCGACATTGGCGGCTCGAAGATCGAATTCGCACGCGTCAGCAAGGACGGCACGGTCTCAAACCGTGCCACGTGGCCTACGCCGCACACAAGCTGGGGCGATTTCGTTGCCGCCCTGCAAAGGCTGGTCGCGGCCGATGGCGGCAATCCGCAGCAGATCGGCATTTCGATCGCCGGCACGACGGACAGTGCGACCGGCATCGCCCAGGCGGCCAATGTCCCGGTCGTTAACGGCCATCATCTCGAAAACGAAATTTCGGCAGCACTCGGCGTTCCGGTCCGGGTCGGCAACGACGCGGATTGCTTCGCGCTGGCCGAGGCGACGGTCGGCGCCGGCAAGGGCATGCCGATCGTCTTCGGCGCCATTCTGGGTACCGGCGTCGGCGGCGGCCTGGTCATTGGCGGCCGCATGGTGCGCGGTGCACATGGCGTCACCGGCGAATGGGGGCATGGCCCAACCATGGCCGAGGCGGTAGCGGCGCGCGGCATCCCCGTCATCCGCTGCGGCTGCGGTCAGCTTGGCTGTCTCGATAGCTATGGTTCCGCGAGAGGCCTAGAGCGCATCCACGCGGCCCTCACCGGCGAGACGCTGACCAGCCAGGCGATCACCGAGATCTGGCACGCCGGTGACGTGGGCGCGACGCGGACCGTCGAAACCTTCGTCGAATTGATCGCCGGATCGCTCGCAGTGATCGTCAACACGATCGGCCCCTGGGTGATCCCCGTTGGCGGTGGCCTCTCCTCCGACGCGGCGCTGCTGGCCTTGATCGACACTGCTGTGCGTCAGCGCGTGCTCGGCCGCTACGATGAGCCACTGGTCGTTCCCGGACGCACACGCGGCGCCAGCGGACTGATCGGTGCGGCGATGCTGGCGGACGAACTCCGCGCGTGATCCAATCCGGCTCAAGAAGACGAACATGCATACGAGCGAAATGAACCCCGCCATGAAAATCCAGCTCGAAATCTGCGTCGACACGCCCGACGGCCTCGCCGCCGCGATCAAGGGCGGCGCTGACCGAATTGAACTTTGCAGCGCGCTATCGATCGGCGGACTGACGCCCTCCCCGGGCCTGATGCGCATTGCCGCCAAGACCGCCGTGCCGGTCTATGCGATGATCCGCCCGCGTGAAGGCGACTTCGTCTTCTCGCCCGGCGAGATCGATCAGATGCGCCGCGATATCGATGCCGCCCGCGAAGCCGGCCTGGCCGGTATCGTGCTCGGCGCGTCGCAGCCGCGTGGCAAGCTTGACGCGGAGGCGCTGTTCCATCTGCGCCATCATGCGGAAGGCCTCGGCGCGACGCTGCACCGGGCCTTCGACCTCGTCCCGGACTTCGACGATGCGCTGGAAACGGCGATCTCGCTCGGCTTCGAACGCATTCTGACCTCGGGCGGCGCGCGTAAGGCGCTGGATGCGCTCGACGCGCTGAAGCTACTGGTCGAGCGCGCCGGCGATCGGATCTCGATCATGCCGGGCTCTGGGGTCCGACCGGAAAACGCGCTCCAGGTACTGACGGAAACCGGTGCGCGAGAGATCCATGCCTCCTGCCGCACGGGTCGCCAGACGGTAGCCCCGGAAGCCGTGGCGCTCGGTTTCGCATCGGATTCGCTGCTCGACGTCACATCGGAGGCAAGCGTTGCCGAGTTGGTCGATATCCTGCGGATGTTCGAGAATTCATCCACCTGAACGTTGCCGCCGAACATGACGCGCAAGGCACCGAAACGATTGAAATTACAGCAGTCCTCGGCTTTGACAGCCGGTCGTCGCGCGTGGCACGCTGGTTGCGCGACATGAGGGAATGGCAATGGCCGAGATCGTTTTTGAGCGAGTGACGAAGCGCTACGATGACGGCCAGCTTGCCGTCAACGCGCTCGATTTGAAGATCGCCGATGGCGAGTTTCTGGTGCTGGTCGGCCCCTCAGGCTGCGGCAAGTCGACAGCACTCCGGATGATCGCCGGCCTCGAGGAAATCTCGGATGGTGTGCTCGTCATTGACGGCGCCGTCGCCAACGACCTGTCGCCGCGCGACCGCAACATCGCCATGGTGTTCCAGTCCTACGCGCTCTATCCGCATTTGACGGTCGCCGACAATATCGGCTTCGGCCTCAAGGTGCGCGGCTCGAACAAGGCGGAGATCCGCACCAAGGTCGAGGAAACCGCGAAGCTGCTGGAGCTTACCGAATTGCTCGACCGCAAGCCGGGCAGACTCTCCGGCGGCCAGCGCCAGCGCGTCGCCATGGGCCGTGCTCTGGTGCGCTCGCCAAAGGCGTTCCTGATGGACGAGCCGCTTTCCAATCTCGATGCGCGGCTGCGCGGCCAGATGCGAGCCGAGATCGCCCATCTGCAGAAGATGACCGGCGTCACCACTGTCTATGTCACACACGATCAGGTAGAGGCGATGACGATGGGCGACCGCGTCGCGGTGATGAACAAGGGCGTGCTGCAGCAACTCGCCGCGCCGCGCACCCTTTATGACGCGCCTGCCAATCTGTTCGTCGCCGGCTTCATCGGCTCGCCGCCGATGAACCTGCTTCCCGGCCAAGTAGAGGCGACCGAATCGGGATACGCGCTGAAACTCGGTCAGCTGACCATCGCTCTCGACGCCGCTGCGATCGAATCACGGCCCGCGATTCCCCGATTCGCCGACAGGAATATCATCGCCGGCATCCGCCCCGAGGCGTTCCAATTCCTCGAAGACGCCACGCCGGGACCGGGAAGGCTCTCTGGCAAGGTTGCCTTCGTCGAGGATCTCGGCGCCAGCCTGCTTGTCCATCTCGACCTCGACGGAGCGTCTGTTGTGGCGGCCGGAGTCTCCGAAGATGGCGAGGAGCTAAGCTCCGCCCGTACGCGCCTGCGCGCCGTAATCGACGGAACCCTGCCAGTAAGGAAGGCAGATCGAATCTGCCTCTCGGTCGACCCGTCCCGCATCCACCTCTTCGACGAAGCGACCGAACAGGCGATCATCGATTGAGCAATCGGGGCAAATTAACGGCAAATTGCGGTTAAGGTCGTAAAAACATGTATCTCGTCAAAGAGATCGGTTGATTTCGATCAAAGCAGGCTACAACCTAGAGTGAGATATTTGGCTCCGTCATCCAACGGAGCGCGCCATGTCTGCAGTCAGTATCCTCGCTCTAGGCGCCATCATCAGCGCCTTCCTCGTCTTCATGCTCAGCCTCGCTTGGGCCGAACGGCAGACGCGCCATTTGAGCGTTCATCAGAAGCCGGTCGAAGTACGGGCCTCTATCCGAGCCGCACGTCCGTCCAGGACATGAGGCTACGAAGCAGGCGCTGCGGGCGCACGTTTGGTCGGGGGGCCGAGCGTTGTCGTCCGCGCCCGCCGCACCGCGCAACCGGCTCATTGGGTCGGAAGCGCGGTGCGATGCCTGCCCTCCGGCAATTCCCGAATCCAGCCACATCACCGCGAATACAGCTGCGCTGGCCAGCGATCCGATAGGCCGCCGCCAATCGTCGCGTGGCTGTCAGTGAACGCCCTTGGTCAGGCCCTGGACGAAGTAGCGGTTCAGGAACAGCGCCATCAGCACGATCGGGATGGTGGAGAAATGCGCCAGCGCGCCGAGCGTGCCCCAGGTGATGTCCTTGGTGCCGAAGGAGGCCAGCAGCGCCACCGATAGCGGCTTGGTGTCCGAATTGGTCAGGAACATCGGCGTCAGAAAGTCGTTCCACGAGAACATGATGCAGAACAGCGCGCTGGCGATGATACCGGGCACAACGGTCGGCAGGGCGACGCGATAGAACGCACCCCAGAGCGTGCAGCCATCTGTTAGCGCCGCCTCCTCCATGTCGCGCGGCAACGCACGGAAATAGGAGAACATCATCCAGGTGACGAAGGCGCAGTTCAGTGTCGTGTTGATCAGGATAACCGCCCACCAGCTGCCAAGCAGGCCGATGTCGCGCATCATCAGATAGAACGGGATCAGCGTCGCGATGATCGGCACGGTGCGGATCGCCAGGAAGAAATAGGCGACGACGATGGCGTAGCGCGACTTCGACCGCGCCAGCGCATAGCCGGCCGGAACACCGAGCAGCAGCGACAACACCGTGGTGCCGAGGCTCATGACGAGGCTCGACTTCAGCAATTGCCAGACATCGAACAGCTGGAAGATGCGTTCGAAATTGAAAAGCGTCGGGCTGAAGGTGAAGGTCGGGGGCGAGGAGAAGATCTCGCGCGGCGGCTTGTAGGCGGTCGAGACCAGCCACAGGACCGGGATCATATAGAGGACGAGGATGACAACCAGCGTCGTGCGCTCGATTGCGATCTGGCGGGTTTGGGCTCTCATCGCTCGTTGGCCCTCACATCGGCCCGACGGATCAGCAGGGTGAACGCGGCGCAGAGGACGACGATGCACAGGATCATGACGTTACCGATCGCCGAGGCAAAGCCGATATTGAAGAATTGCAGGCCCTGCTTGACGCCATAGACCATCAGCGAATTGGTGGTGTCGCCCGGCCCGCCTCCCGTCGTGACAAAGATGGTGTCGAACACACGAAACGCGTCCATCACCCGGAGAACCAGCGCCAGGAATACGGTCGGCAGCAGCAGCGGCAGCACAACGAGCCGGAAGCGCTGAACCGCCGTCGCGCCATCGGCAGAGGCCGCCTCGAGAATGTCGCCCGGCAGCGATTTGAGCCCGGCGAGCAGGATCAGCGCGACCAGCGGTGTCCACTCCCAGACGTCGATCAGGATCACGACCGGCATGGCCGCCGTCGTCGAGGCCAGAAAGCCGCGCGGGCCCGAAATGCCCCATTCGGCCAGATAATAGCCGAAGAAGCCGTAGTCGACGGCCAGAAGCGCGCGAAAAATCAGACCGACCACGACGGGTGTGATGGTCACGGGGATCAGCAGGAAGGCGAGGCAGATGCGGTTGAATCGGCCCTCGCGCCAGAGCAGCAGGGCCAGGCAAAGGCCGAAGACAAACTCGATCGTCACCGCGGCGAAGGTGAAGATGAAGGTGTTGACCAGCGCCCGGCGCGCTGTCGAGTCCGTCCAGAGTTCTGCGTAATTGGCTAGGCCAACGAAGGTGCGCCGTCCACCGCCGCGCAGCAAATTGTAGTCGAAGAACGAGTACCAGATGCCCTGCGCCAACGGCCACAGCGCCACGAGCACGACATAGATCACGGCCGGCAGGGCGAGGGCGACAAGGAACAGCTTGCGCCGGTCAGCAAAGCGTAGGCCGGACGCCTTGCTTTGGGGAAAATCGATCGAACCGACGGAAGTCGTAGCCAATGCGGAACACCACCCTAGGTCCTCGCCTGCACAAGGTCGAGAAAGGCATCAACCTTGTGCAGTACGCCAGTGAAGCGACGGCCAGTCCCCTCGCCCGCTCACGGGGAGGAGCCGGGCAAGAGCCCGAGGCCCTCGCCCGGAGACTAGGCCGATCAGAACAGCTTCGCAGCCTTTTCCTGGACCTCATCGAGGGCGGCCTTCGGCTCGACGCCGCCGACCAGAACCGCGTTCACGGCCGTACCGAGCAGATCCTGGATCTCGGGATACTGCGGAATGCGGGGACGATAGTCGCCGTCGGCGTTCTCGAACGATTTCGCGATCACCGGAAGGTAGGGGAATTTCTTGTTGAGGTCCGGATCGGCCAGCGTCGACTTGCGGATATAGCTGCCGGCGCCCTCCATGTTGAATTCCTTCTGGATCTCCGGGCTGGTCAGCCACTTGATGAACTGCCAGGCGGCTTCCTGCTGAGCCGGATCGATATCGGCGTTGATGCCCATGCCCCAGCCGCCGAGGCCATACTTGACCGGCATGCCCTTGGCGCCGGGCGTCGTCGTGATGGCGACATGATCAACGATCTTCGACATGGACGGGTCGTAGTAGCCCGGCGCGCCGACCGACCAGGTTTCCATCATCGCGGCGATCCCCTGCCGGAAGCTCTCCTCGCGACCGCCCCAGTCATAATCGACGGCGCCGGGAGGGGCTGCCTTGTCGAACAGCTCCTTGTAGATCTTGAGGCTGTTGATGTTGGCTTCCGAATTGATCGCCGGCTTACCGGACGCATCGAGCACCGAGCCGCCGAGTTGCGAATTGTACTGCAGCCAATCCTGCGCCACCGCCGGGCCCTTCTGGCCGTTGGCGACGAAGCCATACTGCTTCTTGTCTGGATTGGTCAGCTTGATCGCTGTCTCGACGAACTCTTCGGCCGTCTCGGGAACCTTCAGTCCAGCCGCCTCGAGCAGATCCTTGCGATAGGCAAGCACCGCCGCATAGCCGGCGAACGGGAAAGCAACCTGCTTGCCGTCATATTGGCCGATATACTTGATCGTCGACGGATAGATATCGTCGAGCTTCATCTCGGCAGCGTCGCGCTTGATCCAGTCGGTCAGGTCGACGGTGTATTTATTGTCGGCATATTGCCCGGCCCAGACGATATCCATCGTCACCAGGTCATAGCTCTTGGTATGACCGACGAAGTCGGCCTGGGTCTTGGTCAGCAGTGAGCCGTAGTCGAGAATATCAACTTTGACCGTTGCTCCCGTCGCCTCTTCGAACTTCGGCGCCAGCTTCGCGATCACCGGCGCGAACTGATCGTTCTGGGAAGCGAGGTTGAGCGTGATGCCGGCCAGAGGCTTGTCGGCCGCGAGCGCCGAGCCCGCGACACCCATGGAGACGAGCCCGGCAACCCCGAGCTTCAACAGCGATGCAGTGCTCATTCCTGTGACTCTCTTTCATGCGGACGACAGACGATGGCGCAGCTTACATCAAACAACACCATGCTCAAGAACTACCTTTTATTCCTGAGAAACCCAAGATGAACAGCTTTCGTCAAGCTGTTCTATCAATTGGCAGCCTGCCTAACTTACAGTCAGCTTGAGTCGCGATGTTCCATCCGAAACAACAACGATGTTCGCTTGAAGCATTCGGGCGCGCATATTGCCGCGAAAACACGAGGCGCGCCGCGCGACAGCAATAATCGGTGAGTGCCTACTTTTACATCACGCGCAGTTTCGCATCAGTGCGGTACGATACATGCCTCCCGAGCGAGGAAGCGCCGCATGACCGTTTGTCCCCAACTCATCGAACTGGAACGGAAGATTGCCGCCGATCTGGCGCGGATCGAAGCAACGCCGACAGCCTGGATCCCGGCCCGCGGCGGCCCGGAAGGAGCGCCGATCCACGATGTCGTCATCGTCGGCGCCGGCCTGTCGGGGCTCTCGATCGGCTTTGGGCTGAAACGACAGGGCGTGGTCAACGTGCTGCTGCTCGATTCCCGCGCCGAGGGGCAGGAGGGGCCGTGGCTGACCTGCGCGCGCATGGACACGTTGCGCTCGCCCAAGCATCTCGCCGGCCCCGATCTCGGCGTACCGAGCCTGACTTACAGGTCCTGGCATGAGGCGATCCATGGCGCCGAGGCATGGGACAATGTCGGCAAGATCGGCCGGGCCGACTGGATGGAATATCTGCGCTGGTATCGCCGCGTCACCGATCTCTCCGTGCGCAACGAGACCACCCTCACCGCGATAGAGCCCTCTCGTGACGGCTTGGTGCTCTCGGTCGACGGGCCGAACGGCCATGAGCGGATCCATGCGCGCAAGATCGTGCTGGCCACGGGCATCGAAGGCGCAGGGGGACATGCGGTGCCGGCGATCGTCTCGGAAAGCCTGCCGCGCGAATTCTGGACCCACAGCGGCGAGACGATCGACGTGGCGCGGCTGGCCGGCCGCGATGTCGGCATTCTCGGCTCGTCCTCTTCCGCTTTCGACTGGGCAACGGCGGCGCTGCGGGCCGGCGCCAAAACGGCCACCCTGTTCGGTCGCGCGACGGAATTTGCCAAGACCGAAGTATTGGCCTGGACGAATTTCCCCGGCTTCCTCGGGCATTTCGCCGATCTCGACGATCTGCGCCGCTGGCGCTTCATGCGCCGCTTCTTCGATTTCAAGACGCCGCCAACGACGGAGATGTTCAACGCCGCACGCGCCTTTCCGAATTTTCGACTGGAGCTCGGCTGCCCGCCGGAGCGACTGGGCATCGAGGACGGCCGGATCCGCCTCGACACACCGCGCGGCCGGTTCGACTTCGACCATCTGCTGCTGGGAACGGGCTACGACATCGACCTTCGCCGCCGGCCAGAGCTTGCGAGCCTCGTCGACGATATCGCGCTCTGGTCCGATCGCTTCGCAGCGCCGACGGGAGAGGAAGATGCCAATCTCGGCCGCTATCCCTACCTCGGGGGCGCCTTCGAGTTCACCGAGAAAGTTCCCGGACGAGCGCCGCATCTCGCCAATATCCATATCTTCAACAATGGCGCAGTGCCGAGCCTCGGCCCGATCTGCAACGGCATTACCGGGCTCAAATATGGCGTCCCGAGAATGATTGCGGCTTTGACAAAAGGCCTCTTCCTCGACGACGCGGACCGGCATTATGCTGAGCTGATGGCCTATGACGAAGTTCACTTCAGCGCTGCGAACTTAGAAAAATAATTTCCGAGGAAACATGATGGCCCTTTCACCGCGCACCCGGCCCGACACGCTCGACGAGTTGCTTGTCGAAACCCGGCTGTACAGCGCCGAGTTCCCCATTCTGCTGGCCAGCCACTTGCCGATGATCCTCGTAGCCCTCGACCGGCTCGGCGCAACGAGCGAGCGGCTCGCCGAGTATTTCGAGACGTATTGCACAACCAACGGGCTAGTGCCGACGCCGCCACCCGTCGCGCCAATCGAGCGCGAGCGCTGGACAGATGCGCTTGGAGATCGCACGCGCGAATACGACTATCGCGCCTTCTTCGAGAACGAGGTCCGACGCATCGGCATCGATGCCGCGATCCAGACCTATCTGCCGACGCTGCTCCCCGGAATTGGCGCGAGCGCGATGCACGGCATGATGCGCACCGCCTATGGCCTGATGCGGATGGACCCCAGCGAAGTCGGCACGGCGCTCGGCTATTGGTCCGCCACCTATCTCACCATGCCGCGCGCCACCGGCGCTGCGCCGATCACGGATGATCCAGGCGAAGTGCTGGCCCGCGCCTGCACCCTGCCCTGCCTGCGCGAGGTCGAGCCCGAGACCGACTTGCTCTGGCACAACATTCGCGCCGCCGGCGAAAAGGAATCCTTTGCACCCGTCGTCGACTGGCTCGCGATCGGCCCCGATACCGGCCGCAAGCTGGCCGAGACCTCGCTGGCTCTCTTCGCCGCAACGATGGATTTCTCCTCGCTGCACGCTTTGACTGGTTCGCACTGGATCCGCCTGATCGGTCCGCATCTCGCCGAGGCAGACCGCCCGGCGCTGCAGCGCTATTTCTGGCAGATCATCGCCTCGCTGGTGCCTAAGATCGGCTTTCCGAGCCTGCCCAGCGCGGAGCAGCTCGACGCGTGGCGGCATCTGCCAGCGCCCGGCTGGCCCGAAATCGCCGAAGCGGCCATCGCCTCCGACGACGAGCACGATATCAGCCTAGTCTTCTCCGCCCGCGAGGAGGAAAGCATCTATGGCGACCGGCTCTACCGCGTCGTCGCCGCCCGTCGGATGGGATTGATCGCCTGATGGCTGCCATGCTGCCGACCCTCGTCATCGCCGGCGCGACCACGGCCGACGCTCGCCGTGTCGATATCGTCATCGCCGGCGAGACCATCGCCGCCATCGTCCCGGCCGGCCAAGCCCCGGTTGATTGCGACCGTATCGACGCCGCCGGCCAACTCGCCGCGCCCTCCTTTGTCGAAGGCCACATTCATCTAGACAAGACGCTGCTAGGCCTGCCCTTCATTCCGCATCTGCCGGGCGACACCGTCGCGCTTCGCATCGCGGCCGAGAAAGAACTGCGCCGCACTGTGGCGCTGCCGGTGGAGGAACGCGGCGGCAGGCTGATCGAGCAGATCGCCGCCTTCGGCACCGGCAGCCTCCGGAGCCACGTCGACATCGATACGGAAGTCGGCCTCAAGGGCCTGCATTCCCTGTTGCGCCTGAAGGAGCGCTACTGGGATCTGGTCGACATCCAGATCGTGGCGTTTCCGCAGAGCGGCGTCATGATCGATCCCGGCGTCGCCGACCTGCTTGACGCGGCGATCAGCGAAGGTGCCGATCTTGTCGGCGGCCTCGATCCCGCTGGCATCGACCAGGACGCCACCGGCCATCTCGACGCCATTTTCGCGGTCGCATCGAAGCACGACGTCGGCGTCGACATTCACCTGCATGATTCCGGCGCTCTCGGCGCCTCCGAAATGCGGGATATCGCGTCCCGCACGATCGCACTCGGTCTCCAGGGCAAGGTCGCGGTCAGCCACGCCTTCGCGCTCGGCCAGATCGACGATTTCGAATTCGGCCGCACGGCGGAGGCGCTCGCCGAGGCAAAGATCGCCATCATGACCAACGGCCCCGGTCCCGTCGCCATGCCGCCGGTCAAGCGCCTGAAGGCTGCCGGCGTCACCGTCTTCGCCGGCTCCGACAACATCCGCGATGCCTGGTCGCCCTATGGCGATGGCGATCTGCTGCGCCGCGCCCAGATCATCGGCTACCGGCAGGAATTCCTCGCCGATCCCGATCTCGTCCACGCCTTTGCCATGGTGACCGAGATTCCTGCCGCCGTTCTCGGCGTCGCGCATTATGGCCTCGCGCCCGGCAAGCGCGCCGATATCGTGCTGCTGGACGCCGCCTCGGTGCCGGAAGCCCTCGCCGGCGTACCGCCGCGCCGAACGGTGATCAAGCGCGGTCGGCTGGTGGCGCTCGAGGGCGTACTGGCGGCGCGGGACTGACCGACATCCCCTCGCGATCGTGAACGGTGTTAATCCCTACGGATGATTGGATTGGCCGGCGAAAGCTGCCATGTCTTGTCGATCGGCCGACGCTGCTTCGCGCGAGCGCCCGCCACCACAACAAGAGCCCATCTCATGCGTCTGCCAGATCCATCCGGCGTCGGCCCCGCGCCGGCGCCCGCCACGATTTCCGCGCCGCTGACTTTCCTGATGGCGGCAGCCTGCGGCGCCATCGTCGCCAATCTCTATTACGCCCAGCCGCTGATCGCCCTGATCGGCCCGGATGTCGGCCTGCCGCCGGCCATGGCCAGCCTCGTCGTGACGCTGACCCAGATCGGCTACGGCGTCGGCCTGATGCTGATGGTGCCGCTCGGCGACATCATCGAGAACAAGAAGCTGGTGCTGATCGCCGTCGGCGTGACGGCCTTCGCGCTGCTGCTCGCGGCCGTCGCTCCCAGCGCGCTGCCCTTCCTGGGCGCGGTGTTGTTCATCGGCATCTGTTCCAGCATCGCGCAGGTGCTGGTGCCGATGGCCGCCCACATGGCGAGCGACGAGACCCGTGGCCGGACGGTCGGCAATGTGATGGGCGGCCTGATGGTCGGCATCCTGTTCGCCCGGCCGCTCGCCGGCGTGCTGGCCGACCAGATCGGCTGGCGCGGCGTATTCTTCTTCTCCGCCGCCTTCATGCTGGCACTGGCGCTCCTGCTGATGCGCTTTCTGCCGCAACGCCACCCACATTCGGGCCACACCTATACGCAGCTGATCGGCTCGCTCTGGTCGATTTTCCGCGACACCCCGGTGCTGCGTCGGCGCGGCTTCTACCAGTTCGCCTTGTTCGCCGATTTCAGCCTGTTCTGGACCAGCGCCCCGCTCGAACTGGCCGGCGAGCCGTTCCATCTGTCGCAGACGCAGATTGCGGTCTTCGCGCTGGCCGGCGCCGCAGGCGCGATCTCGGCGCCCTTTGCCGGACGCCTGGCCGATCGCGGTTTCGGCCGCATCGGCACTGGTCTCGCCATTGCCGGCGTCTTCGTCGCCTTCGCCCTGTCCGGCCTAGTCTCCGTCGGCTCGATCGCAGCCCTGGTGGTGGCGGCAATCCTGCTCGATTTCTGCGTGCAGGCGAACATGGTGTTCGGCCAGCGTTCGCTGTTCATGATGGAGCCGGCGATCCGCAGCCGGCTGAGCGGCATCTATGTCGCCACCATCTTCATGGGCGGCGCCGTCGGCTCGGCCATCGCCAGCCCGCTTTATGAGACCTTCGGCTGGAACGGCATCCTCGTGGCAGGCCTCGCCTTCCCGCTGGCTGCCTTCCTCTTCTACCTGACCGAACTGTTTGGACGCCCCACCTAGGCGCGCTAATGAAACGGGGGCGGATCGCTGATCGATCCGCCCCCAACGTCCTTCAGTCAAAGCTGCCGAAGCGACCTTCCGGTCCGCCTCAGTCCATACGGACGCCGCCGGTGACGTTGATGCCCTGGCCAGTCATGAAACGGGCCGCGTCCGAGGCGAGGAACACGACGACGTCGGCAACGTCTTCCGGTTCCTCGATACGGCCGAGCGGGGTCAGCGAGATATATTCGGCGCGCACCGCTTCCGGCGTCATGCCGCGCAGCTCCGCTTCCCAGATGATCTCGCGCTCCTGCATCGCCGTCTTGACGAAGCCCGGGCAGACGCAATTAACGCGGATGTTCTTCGGCGCCATTTCGCGGGCAAGGGCCTGGGTCCAGCCGAACACGGCGAATTTCGAAGCCGAGTAGTGTGCCAGCAGAGGCGCGCCGACCTTGGCAGCCAGCGAGGCGGTGTTGACGATCACGCCCTTGGTCCGATTGGCCAGAAAGTGTCGGCAGGCGATCTGGTTGGCAAGGAAGACGCCGCGCGCGTTGACGTCGAAATTGAAGTCCCATTCCTCGTCGGTGATGTCGACGGCCGGCCGCATCGTCGAGACGCCGGCATTGGCGCAAAGCAGGTCGAAGCCGCCCATGCCGTCGATCGCCTTCTGCATGGCCCGGTCGACCGAATCCCGCTTGGTGACGTCGACCTCGACAGCGAAACCGCCATTCTCCAGCTCGGCCACGACGGCTTGCGCCGCCATCACGTCGAGATCGGCGATGGTCACGGTCGCGCCGGCCCTGTCGAGCGCCCGCGCGATGGCCGCGCCGATGCCTTTCGACCCACCGGTAACGATTGCCTTGCGTCCTTGAAGATCAAAAGTACCGGCCATGTCGTGCGTTCCCTGCTCGTTTGATGGACCAAACAAATCGCAGTTTCGAACACTTTACAACGCCCCACTTCGCGCTAATGTTCGCTTATGTTCGAACTTGTTGCAGAATAAACGTCCAGCAGGAGCTGCGATGCAATCAGACCCAGCGCATGGCCACGATTTCGGACCAAGGGAATTGGGCGATCGCGCGGATTCGGGCGAACATGGTTTTGGACGCATGCCCGCCGGCGCGCGCCAGTCTCTCATCCTCGAGTGGATCGAGCACAAGGGCTTCGTCTCCGTCTCCAAGATCGCCGGCAACCTTCATGTCGCCGAAATGACCATCCGGCGCGATCTGGTGCTGCTGGAAGAACGCGGCCTTCTGGCCCGCACGCATGGCGGCGCCGTCTCTTCAGCCTCCAGCCCACGAGAAATATTCGATCTGGAGGAACCGGCGTTCAAGCGCAGACGTCACAGAAATGCTCGCGAAAAGACCGCCATCGCCACCTGTGCGGCGGCCCTGATCGGGCCGGGCGAGACCATCGCCATTGATGTCGGCACCTCGACGCTTTCGCTCGCGGAAGCTGTCGTCGAACGACACGATCTCCGCGTCTTCACCAACAGCCTTCGTGCCGCGATGACGCTCTCCGCCTCGAAGAGCCCCGTCTATGTGCTGGGCGGCGAGGTGCGCAATCCGGAACAATCCGTGGTTGGTTCGCGCGCTGTCAGCGAATTGCAGAACTACAATATCGACCGCGTCTTCATCGGCGTTTCGGGCCTGATCGAAGCTGGCTTCTTCGATTATTCCGTCGAGGACACCGAGGTGAAGCGCGCCTTCATCGCCCGTGCCGACCAGGTGGTCATCCTGTGCGATGCATCCAAGTTCGATCATCGGTCTCTTGCGAGGGTGTGTGAACTCTCCGGGGTCGACGTCATGGTGACGGATGCAGCCCCGCCCGCCCATCTGGCCCGCGCCCTCGAAGCCGCCAATGTCGAGATCATCATCGCCGGGCCGGAGCCCGGACGACTTTTCGACTGATCGCCGCGCCTGTTTCCACCGCTGGCCTATCGCCCGGCAACTGACTGGAACTCCCCGGATGCCTGCCTTGAAGACCACTGTCATCGGCCTCGATATCGGTACGACCTCGACCATCTCGATCGCGGTCCGTATTCCCGACCAGATCCTGCACATGGCATCGCGGCCGGTGACGCTCGCCTCGCCGCGTCCAAGCTGGGCGGAGGAAGACCCGGCGCAATGGTGGTCGAACACCCGCGAAATACTGCGCGAGACGATCGCCGCCCTCCCCGATGGCCCGCAATCGCTCGCCGGGCTCTGCGTGACCGGCATGCTGCCCGCCGTCGTCCTGCTTGATGCGGACGGCAAGGTGCTGCGCCCCAGCATCCAGCAAAGCGATGGCCGTTGTGGCGAAGAGGTCGAGGGACTGAAGCGCGAGATCGATGAGGCGGCCTTCCTCCAGCGCACCGGCAACGGCGTCAACCAGCAACTGGTCGCGGCGAAGCTTCGCTGGATCGCCAAGCACGAGCCGGACATCTTTTCGCGCATCGCAACCGTGTTCGGTTCTTATGACTACATCAACTGGCGGCTGACCGGCCGCCGTGCCGTCGAGCAGAACTGGGCATTGGAAGCGGGGTTCACCGATGTCGCCAGCGGAAAGATCGCCGACGACCTAGTGGCGCTGGCTGGCATTCCGCGCAGCGCCGTGCCGGACCGCACCGTGACACACGAACAAATGGGCACGGTCACAGCCGAGGCGGCGCGCGAAACCGGTTTGCCGGAAGGCCTACCGGTGTTCGGCGGCGCGGCCGACCACATCGCCTCGGCACTTGCCGCCGGTATCGCATCGAATGGCGACGTTCTGCTCAAATTCGGCGGCGCCGGCGATATCGTCGTGGCGGCCGACAAGGCGATGCCGGATGCACGGCTTTATCTGGACTACCACCTTGTCCCCGGCCTGTTTGCGCCGAATGGCTGCATGGCCTCGTCCGGCTCGGCGCTGAACTGGATGGCCGGTCTGCTCGTGGAAGGAGATACCGAAGAGCGGCCGCATGTCGTTCTCGACAGGCTGGCTGGAGCGATTGCCGCCGGCAGCGACGGGGTGCTGTGCCTGCCCTATTTCCTCGGCGAAAAGACCCCGATCCACGATCCGCTGGCGCGCGGCACCTATATCGGCCTCAGCCTCGGCAACACGAAGGGCCACATCTGGCGCGCCCTGCTCGAAGGCGTCGCCTATGGCTTCCGCCACCACATCGACGTACTCGCCGATATGGGCCATGCGCCGCGCCGCTTCTTCGCCTCCGATGGCGGCACGAAGAGCCGGGTCTGGATGCAGATCATGGCCGACGTCATCGGCGCGCCCGTGCAGCTGCTCGATAACCCATATGGCTCGTCGGTAGGCGCTGCCTGGGTCGCGGCGATGGGCACGGGCCTGGCGACAGAGTGGAGCGGGATCTCCAGCCTCGCCACGCAGGGAGCACTGATCCAGCCGAACCCGGCCAATCGCGAAGTCTACGACAATGGCTATGCGCGCTACCGCGCCGCCTATGTCGCGCTGAAGCCCGTCTTCGCCATGCCCTAAGCTAGACTCATCCGGTCGAGTTGGGCAGGATCTTCAGTCGAAGGGTCTAGGCCTTGCCCAGATGCTTCGGCCAGAATTCCTGATGTACTTCAGCGGCTTCGTGTTCGATGGCCGGGCCAATCACGGTGACGATGCGGGCGCCAGTTTGCAACACCGCCCGGCTCGGCACGTTCAATCCGATCCCGGCGATCTCTCCAAGGCGCTCTTCGGAGCACGCAAACACCATACGGCCGATGCCCGACCAGTAGATCGCCCCCGAGCACATCGCGCACGGCTCCGTGCTGGTGTAGAGCGTGCAGTCAGCGAGAAAAGCCGTATCGTAGTGCTGCGCCGCCAGCTTGATCAGGTTCATCTCGGCGTGGTTCGTCATATCGTGGCCGGTGAAGACGCTGTTTTCGGCGCGCAGGATTACTTCGCCGTCCTTCACCAGCACCGAGCCAAACGGTTCGTCGCCGCGATCCATTGCGGATTTCGAGAGCGCAATCGCCTCACGTAAAAACGGCTCGTGGCTTTCCATCAACGGTTCCCCAAAGAGCTATGGCGGCATGAGTTTGCCTTGAATCGGAGGGGCTTCCAAGGGCTGCAAAATCACATTCAAGTCGACGATCTGCATCGCTGCTACCGCCATCCATCAAGAAAAACCCCGCCGACCGAAGGGCCAACGGGGTATTGAGGTGGAGCGCGCAATGGCACTCAGGGAGGATTCGGGAAGCCTCGTCGCAAAGAATCGGTATCGGATCAGTCGATCGTCTTGCCCTTGGCAATCTGCGACGGGGACAATTTCGATGGCTTCACCTCGGCGCCCGTGATGCCGGAGCCAGGCTGAACGCTGCCCGGCGTATCACTCGTCGGAAAGGTTTCCTTGAGCTCCTTGTCCAGGCGGCTTTCCTTTTCCTTGCGGGTGTGGCGCGCGGCGTGACCGGGCACCAGCGACTTGAGCAGTTCCTTCACAGGCATGGAATGTCTCCTCCAGAATGCGTCTTCGAATAAACAAGGCGCGAGCGCTGTTTTCGTTCCAGACAAAGCAAAGCAATCGCACCGACAGCGCTATTTCCAAGCTGGCATTCGTCGGGACGACAGCGGTGGAGGAAGACATGGACATTGATCGGAGCGACGTCGGCCACGGTCGGGACCTTGTAGCGGGATGGCCGCGCATAGGAGCCTTGGCCAGATGGCGTCCGCAGATCCTGTCGCTGCTGCGGATCGCCACGGCGCTGGTCTATCTCGAATTCGGAACAGCGAAGCTGCTCGGTTTCCCCTATTCGGAGACGCTCTCCGAATTGCCGCGGTTTTCCATCTTCTGGGTCGCAGGGCTTGTTGAAATCATCGGCGCGCCGCTGCTGCTGATCGGATTGTTCACCGGCCCGGTCGCGTTCCTCCTCTCGGGAGAAATGGCGATCGCCTATTTCATGATCCACCAGCCGACGGATTTCTTTCCGCTCCGCAATGGCGGTATCGAGGCGATCCTGTTCTGCTTCATCTTCTTCTATATCGCCGCCGCAGGCCCCGGCGCCTGGAGCGTCGATGGCCTTTTGGCGCGGCGGCGATCTCTTAAGACCGGCTAGATCCGCGCGCCCGGAGGATCGACATCGTTGAGGGCTGCGATGGGCGCCGCTTGGCATTCAAAAGGAGCGCCGGCCTGCAAGCTGGTGCTGCGCGGCCGGTATTGAGGCGACCGTTCAGCGGCAGACACCGAGCAGCGCGTTGAGTTGACGGGCCACATGTTCGATGGCCGTCTCGGCGCCGAGATCGACGCCGCGCAGCAGCGCCACAACGATCACCGGCGCGACAAGCAGCCAGATCCACTTGAGCCGGACCGGCCGCAGGAAGAGGTCCTGCCGGGTAGCAAGAAGGATCGGTGCGATCAACCCGATTGCGCCGCCAAGCACGGTTTCAGACACCGTATGCGCCCCCAGCACGATGCGGGTGACGGCAATGGCCAGGGAGACGCCAAATCCGCAGAGAAGTGCCAATCCCCCAAGCGCCCGGGTCCGCGCCAGCCGCGCCACCAGCACGGCGAGACCGCCATAGACCGCCATCGACGCTCCCGCATGACCGCTCGGGCTGCGAAGATCAAGGGCCGGAAAGTATCTGCCGCAGGGGATGAAGCCGATCTTGGCGACCAGCACCAAGCCCAGCACCAGAACGACCGAGAACGCCCACCAGAAGGCAGCGCGACGCTGGCCGGAGACCAACAGGATCAAAATCACCAGGATCAGGATCGGCAGGATGACGGCCTGCCCGCCGAAGCTGGTGACGAAGAGGGTGAGCGGCCGAAGCGACATCAAGGTTTCCGGATCGAGCGAACAACGCGCTGTAACGCGCCGCGCCAACTCGGCCGATTCGTCCGTCGTCCTGCGCTTGGCCGCCACCATGAAGCCGGCCAATCGCGCTGTCCATGCGGCGATGCGCCGACGGCTTGCACTCTGCCCCCGATCGCGTCAAAGCTGCCCTCCCTTGAGATCGGAGCCGCTCACACCATGACGACCGTCGAACGCTTTGCCATCGAAGGACCAGCCCTCATCCACCCGACGGTACATGGGGATGCACGCGGCTGCTTCTTTGAGGCGTTTCGGCAGGATCTTTTCGAGCGCAACGTCGCGCCCGGCGTTCCCTTCGTCCAGGACAACCAGTCGCTGTCACGTCCGGCCGGGACGCTGCGCGGACTGCATTTCCAACTCGATCCGCGCGCACAGGCCAAGCTGGTTCGCGTGCTCCGGGGCTCAATCCTCGACGTCGCCGTCGATATCCGCCCGCGATCGCCCACCTTCGGCCAGCATGTCGCGGTGACGCTTTCAGCCGAAAACCGGGCGCAACTCTATGTGCCGACCGGATTCGCCCATGGTTTCTGCACGCTTGAGCCGGATACCGAGGTCTTCTACAAGACGTCGGATTTCTATAGTCCGACGCATGATCGCGGCCTCGCCTGGAACGACCCGGCGCTCGGCATCGTCTGGCCCGTCAGTGAAGCAGACGCGACCCTTTCAGATCGCGACCGACTTCATCCCAGGCTCGCCGACCTCGCGATCCGCTAGGGCGCCTTATTTCCAGCCTTCCAGGATTGACAGTTCCGAGCCCTCGAAATCGGTCGAGGCGCTAACGGCTGCCCATTCCTTCGCCTCGGCCTGGCGCGCCGCCTCGGCAAGTTCATAGATATGCAGGGCGTCGCTGCCCAAGATCAGATGCGCCGGAACCGTATTGCGACCGGCGAGGTCGACGACGACATCGGCGATCCTGGCTGGGTCCCCGACCTCATTGCCTGCATAGGCCTTGATCATACCAAGCAAGGCCCCGACGGTCGGCTCGTAGTCTGGCAGCAAGTCGGGCGCAGCCCTCCCAGCGACCTGAGCCCAGGCCGTGCGCATACCGCCCGGCTCGACCGCGACGATCTTGACGCCGAACGACGCGGTTTCCTTGGCGATCACCTCGGTGAAGCCACCTACCGCCCATTTCGCCGCCTGATAGGCGGCCATGCCCGGCGCACTGGTACGTCCGCCGACCGACGAGATATTGATGATATGGCCGGCACGCTGCCGGCGCATCGCGGGCAGCGCCGCTCGCGTCAGGTTGACGACGCCATAGAAGTTCGTATCGATCTGAGCGCGAAAATCCGCAGCGTCCGTCTGCTCGAACGGGATGAGATGGCCATAACCCGCATTGTTGACGAGAACGTCGAGCCGGCCAAACGTCTGGATCGCGAAATCGACGGCCGCTTGCGCCGCCTCGGCATCGGTCACGTCAAGCGCGAAGCTGCGTAGATTGCCGCCGTGTTTTGCCTCCAGATCACCAAGCCTTTCGGGATTGCGCGCCGTGGCGACAACGCAATCTCCCGCAGCGAGAGCGGCTTCTACGATCGAGCGGCCGAGCCCGTGAGCGCTGCCGGTAATCAACCAGATCTTGGACATGGAAGCCTTGGACGTTTGAGTATTGGACATCGGATCTTTCTTTCTATGTTTAATGAGCGAGCACGCACTCATTAAAAGGACAAAAAATCAGCGGGCGATCCCCTTCCAGAATATCTCGAAGCCGGACTGTTTGTAGTGTTCGCGCTTTTCGGGATCGCGCAGGATGAACTCCAGCGTTGTCTCGGCCAGCGTGTCGAGTATGGCGGCGACATAGGTCACCTTTTGTCCGACCGGCGCATGGTCGGCGAGGTTCTGCTCCAGCACTCCAGTGATCTCCTGGAATAGTTCGCCGGCACGGCAGCGGCTGTCCTCGGAGACGCGATCGGAGACCTTGAGCTGGCGCATTGCCTTGCGTTTTGCGGGGTTCGCCGCCCCCCAGTCGATCAGCCGATCCCAGAGATGCCGGGTCCGCTCATAGGGGCTGCCGTCCCCCGGGTAGCCATCGAGAAGCGCAGCCGCCAGCTCCGCCTCGATTTCGAGGAAAACCTGGTTGAGCAGATCGTCCTTGGTGGCGAAATAGGTGAACAGCGTTCCCTCGGCAAAGCCGGCCGCCTTGGCAATCTTCGCCGTGGGCGCACCGGTTCCCTGCGTCGCCACCAGTTCGATGGCAGCGGTGAGGATCGCTTCGCGCTTTTCTTCACTGAGGGGACGAGCCATTCCAACAACCTGATGAGCGAGTGCTTGCTCATTAATTGGATCAGGCTCTGTGTCCTTTCAAGGGCGTCTCGTCATGCGAGTCGGATTTTTGGAGCCGGTAAGGCCGGCTCGCGCCGATATGCTTCGGAAATCAGATAATTGGATCGCGCGAATCCCCTGCCCTTGCCGGCCGATCTTCGAGGCATGCCAGGAAGCCACGCATCCAATTCAGCGTTCGGCGAGAACCATTTTGAGCAGGTACTGGCCGTATGAGCTCTTGCCGAGTGCCACGCCGAGGCGTTCCAGGGCGGCGGCGTCGATGAAGCCCATCTGGTAGGCGATTTCTTCCGGGCAGCAGATCTTCAAACCCTGGCGTTGTTCGAGAATGCGCACGAACTTGGACGCCTCGATCAGGCTATCGGGCGTGCCGGTATCGAGCCAGGCATAGCCACGGCCCATCTTCTCGACATGCAGCGCGCCGCGCTCCAGATAGACGCTGTTGATGTCGGTGATCTCCAGTTCACCGCGCGCCGATGGCTTGAGGTCGGCGGCGATATCGACCACCGTCTCGTCATAGAAATAGAGGCCGGTAACCGCCCAGTTGGACAGCGGCCGCTTCGGCTTCTCCTCGAGCGAGACAGCCCGCTGCTGGGCATCCAGTGCCACAACGCCATACCGCTCGGGGTCTTGCACGTGATAGGCGAACACCGTCGCCCCGGTTTCCCGTGCCTGCGCCCGGGCGAGTAGTGCCGTCAGGCCATGACCAAAGAAGATGTTGTCGCCCAGGACCAGGGCGGACCGCTGGCCGGCAACGAAATCGGCGCCGATCCGATAGGCCTGCGCCAGCCCATCGGGCGTCGGCTGCACGGCGTAGGAAAGCGAAATGCCCCACTGCGAGCCATCGCCCAGCAGCGCCTGGAAATTCGGCAGGTCCTGCGGCGTCGAGATGAGCAGGATGTCGCGGATGCCTGCCAGCATCAGCGTCGACAGCGGATAGTAGATCATCGGCTTGTCGTAGATCGGCAGCAATTGCTTGCTGGTGACCATCGTCATCGGATGCAACCGCGTGCCGGCGCCGCCGGCGAGTACGATACCCTTCATGCAGCATTCCGTTCGGGATTGAGGATGGCGTCGACAGTGACACCGAGACTGTCCGTCCAGCCGGGCAGGCGGACGCCAAAAGTTCGCTCCGCAAGCGAGCCATCGAGCCTTGAATCACGCGGTCGCGCGGCAGGGGCGACATAGGCGTCGCCCGATATTTTTCCTAGCGTCGGCACCTTGCGCCCGGTTTCCGCGAGCCGCGCCATGACGCCGCTGGCGAGATCGAACCAGCTCGCCTCGGCGCCGCCAGCAAGATGAAACACGCCGCCGGCCGCGCCCTTCGCCCGATGGGCGATGGCCAGCAAGGCATCTGCGAGATCGGACGCCGATGTCGGATTGCCGAAGCGATCGGCGACGATATCCAGATGCTCTTTCTCTCCGGCGAGACGGACCATCGTGCGGACAAAATTGCCGCCGTCCGGGCCATAGACCCAGCCGGTGCGGAAGATCAGCGCATCGGGATTTTGGGACAGGACCGCGTTCTCGCCCGCAAGCTTGGTATGGCCATAGACGCCGAGCGGATGGGTCGCGTCGGTCTCGACATAGGGCGCGCCCTTCTCGCCATCGAAGACATAGTCCGTCGAAACATGCAGGAACGGCAGGCCCAGCTGGCGCGAAACCACGGCAAGCTGCGCTGCGCCATCGCGATTGATCGCCATGGCCAGATCGGCCTCGCTCTCCGCCCGGTCGACGGCTGTATAGGCTGCGGCATTGATGACGAGATCCGGCTCGAAGCCGGCGATCACCCGCGCCATCTCGGCGGGACGGGCCAGGTCGAACTCCGGCCGGCCGAACGTGGCGACGACCTGGTCGTGCGCGGCGGCCCGCGACGTCAAAGCGCGCGCCAACTGACCGGCGGAACCGGCGACAAAAATCCGCATCACGGCACGCTCGCCAGCAGGCCGAGCCGTTGGCCCTGATAGGTACCGCTGCGGATCGGCTCCCACCAGTCGCGCCGGTCGAGATACCATACAACGGTCTTTTCGATGCCGCTGTCGAAGCTTTCCGCCGCCTGCCAGCCCAGTTCCGCCTCAGCCTTGGTCGGGTCGATCGCATAGCGGTGATCATGACCGGGCCGGTCGGCGACGAACTCGATCAGTTCTTCATGCGGAGCCCCGGCATCGCGCCGGCGGTCGAGGATGGCGCAGATGCTGCGCACCACGTCGAGATTGGTCCGCTCGTTGCGGCCGCCGATATTGTAGCTCTCGCCCGGCGTTCCACGCGTCAGCGCGAGGAACAGCGCGCGGGCATGGTCCTCGACATAGAGCCAGTCGCGCACGTTTAGCCCGTCGCCATAGACGCGGATCGGCTTGCCTTCGATGGCATTGAGGATGACGAGCGGGATCAGCTTTTCCGGGAAATGATACGGCCCGTAATTGTTCGAGCAGTTGGAAATCAGCGCCGGCACGCCATAGGTGCGCTGCCAGGCGCGGACCAGATGGTCGGACGCCGCCTTGCTGGCCGAATAGGGCGAGGACGGATCATAGGGCGTCGCCTCATGAAACAATCCGTCCGCCCCGAGCGAGCCGAACACTTCGTCCGTCGAGACATGCAGGAAACGGAACGCCGTACGCTTCTCGGCGCCGAGCCGGTCGAGATACGCGCGCGTCGCTTCAAGCAGCGTCGCGGTGCCCATGATGTTGGTCTGCAGGAACTCGCCCGGATTGCCGATCGAACGATCGACATGGCTTTCGGCCGCGAGGTGAATCACGGCATCCGGCTCATACCGGCGAAACACGTCGGCCATGGCGGTCGCGTCGCACACATCCGCGTGGACAAAGCTGTACAGCGAGTGATCGGTGATCGGCGCCAGCGAGGCGAGGTTGGCGGCATAGGTCAGCTTGTCGACATTGACGACGCCAACGCCAAGATCCCTGACCAGATGCCGGCAAACAGCCGAACCAATGAACCCGGCACCACCGGTAACAACTACGCGCATGAATGCTTCCCAAACTATCAGATTGTGCCAGCCTACCTTCGGCGAATGGCCTCAGAAAGGCAAAAGGACGCGTCTTCAGCCCTTCCCGCCGCCTTTCGTGGGGTATTTGGGGCTTCAGGCAGCCGTAAAGCCGTTGTCGACGAAGAGATGCGTGCCATTGATGAAGCTGGCCTCGTCGCTGGCGAGGAACAGAACCGCCTTTGCCACTTCCTCCGGCTCGCAGACGCGTCCCTGCTGGGCGGCCAGCGCCGCGTCGGAAACATCGACGCCGTAGCGAAGCAGGTCGGCCACTTCGCGATTGCCATGCGGCGTACGCACGAAACCGGGGCAGACGGCATTGCAGCGGATGTTGCGGTCACGGAATTCGATGGCGATGGCGCGGGCGAACATGTGACAAGCGCCCTTGGTCGTGTCGTAGAGCACCTCCATCGGCGTCGCCGCCACGGCTGAAATCGACGAAGTGCAGACAATCGAGCCGCCGCCATTGGCGATCATCTGCGGTAGCACAGCCTTCGTCATCAGGAACATGCTCTTCACATTGATGGCGGTCAGCCTGTCCCACTCCTCCTCGGTGGTTTCCAGGAACGGCTTGATGACGATCGAACCGGCATGATTGAACAGCACGTCAATCCGGCCATAGGCCGCCAGAACGCTGGCGACGGCAGCCTCGACTTCGGCGGCAGAGGAGACATCGGCCACCGCATGGATCGCATCGCCACCGGCGGCCCGGATTTCCTCGACCAGCGCCAGCGCCGCCGCCTCGTTGCGATCCACGATGGCGACCCGGGCGCCTTCGCGCGCAAACAGGACCGAGGTCGCCCCGCCCATCCCGGTCGCGCCTCCCGAGATCAAGGCAGTCTTGCCAGCGAGACGTCCAGTCATCCGTGCCTCCCCCGAAGCTTCCCGCCATCGACAAGAGGCGGAGGTGGATTACAGCGTTTTCCTGACACAGGAGCAACGGAAGGTTTATCGGCCAGCAAATGCGTGTCAAAATGCACAAACGACGGCGGCGATCCGATATCGCCACCGTCTGCAGAAGAATATCGCGCCTCAAATCGAAACGGCGATCGCGCGCTTTTCCTTGACCGATTGCAGTGCCGCGTCGGCGAGAACCAGCGCCTTCCAGCCATCCTCACCCGACGGCGTCGCCGGGCCGCCATCTTTCACCGCCGCGACAAAGGCGGCGATCTCGTTGCGATAGGCTTCGGTGTAGCGGGTCATGAAGAAGTTCAGCAGCGGCTCGCGGCGATAGCCTTCGGCATTGGCGACCTCGACATTGGTGGCGCGCAGATTGTCGGCGCTGACCAATCCCTTCGAGCCATGCACCTCGATGCGCTGGTCGTAGCCATAGCTGGCGCGGCGCGAATTCGATATCTGCGCGATCCGGCCGGATTTCGTCGTCAGCACGACCGAAGCGCTGTCAAAATCGCCGAGCTTGCCGATTTCGGGATCGACCAGCACCGACGCGCTGGCATAGACGCTGACCGGCTCCTCGCCGAGAAGGAAGCGCGCCATGTCGAAATCATGGATCGTCATGTCGCGGAACAGCCCGCCCGACCGGCTGATGTAATCGGCTGGCGGCGGTCCAGGGTCGCGCGAGGTGATCGACACCATCTCGACCTTGCCGATGGCGCCGTCATCGATTTGCCGGCGCACCTCAATGAAGTTCGGATCGAAGCGGCGGTTGAAGCCGACCATCAGCAGCGCGTTCTCAGCCTTGACGACGGCAAGGCATTGCTTGACGCGGGCGACGTCGAGATCAACCGGCTTCTCGCAGAAGATCGCCTTTTTGGCCCGCGCCGCCTGCTCGATCATAGTGGCGTGCAAATCGGTCGGCGTCGTGATCAAAACGGCGTCGATATCCGAGGCGTTCATGATCGCGTCCGCCTCGCGCACTTCCGCGCCGGTCGAGGCGGCGAGCGCCTTGGCCGCCTCGGGAAAGGCATCGGCGACAGCGACGAGCGTGGCGCCCGCATTCGCAGCAATCGCTGCCGCATGCACCTTGCCGATGCGGCCAGCGCCCAGAAGTCCCAGTCTCACGGTCATGTCAAAGTCCCTGAAAGCTCATGCGAATTAAACAGTCGTCCGCGCCACCTCGACAGAGATGCGCGCCCCATCGGCGGTAGAATTATCCGGGCACGTCCACCCAGCCTCGCACCTCGTGCGAACGAGCCATGGCATGGACGCTTCGTTCGATCTGCAAACCCGTCTCGAACTCGATCAGATGGGCGGGCTCGCCGGCAATTCGACGCATCAGCTCGCGCGCCTCAATCACTTTCAAATCGTTGAAGCCGAGACCGTGACCGGGCGCCGGAATGAAGCGGTCATAGGGCGGATGAGACGTGCCAGTCAGGATGGTGCGAAACCCCTGCTCGGCCACGGGACCGCGCGCTTGGAACAGTTGAAGCTCGTTCATGCGTTCCTGGTCGAACAGCAGCGACCCTTCCGAGCCGAAGATCTGAATGGCGATCCGGCCCTTGCGGCCCCAGGCCGAACGGTTGACCAGCAGGCTGCCGGAAGCACCGTTTTCAAGCCGGAACAGGATGTTGGCGATGTCATGCGTTTCGACCGCACGGCTGCCGCCGTCGGCCAGCGGCCGTTCGGCATAAGGTTTTGCCATATCGACGACGACGCTGGCGATCCGCCCGACCAGAACGGAAAGCAGCGACAGCGGATGGACGGCAAAATCGTCGAGCGCGCCATAGCCGGACGCCGCCTCGCTCTTCCAGCCGAAGGTCGCGGCCGGATCGGCCATGAAGTCTTCGTCCATCTCGACACGGACATGGTTGACCGTGCCGATCGCCCCTTGCTCGATCAGCCCGCGCATGTGCCGGACGGCCGGATTCTGGATGTAGTTATACCCAAGCGCCGCGACTTTGCCGGAGGCCTTGGCTGCCTCCAGCATGGCGACGGCATCGGCGGCTGACGTCGCCATCGGCTTCTCGCACCAGACATGCTTGCCGGCTTTCAGCGCCGCGATCGCCATCTCGGCGTGGAACTGGTTTGGGGTCGTGATCGAGACGACATCGACGTCCGGATCCTCGACCGCAGCGCGCCAGTCGCCGGATGCCCGTGCGAAGCCAAGCTCTTCCGCCTTGCAGGTGGCGAGTGCCGCATTGGCCTCGCCCAGATGCACCAGCTTCGGCCGCGCCACATCGCCAAATGTCGGCGCGACGGCGTTCCAGGCAAGCGCATGGCACTTGCCCATATAGCCCGTGCCGATCAAGCCGATCCCGAGGGATTTCATGCTGGTCATTCCCGATGAAGGTAAGATGAGGTTTAGACGGTACCGCCGAGCTCGGACGACAGATCCGCCAGCTCCTTGCCGCCGGCCATCAGGTTCTGCAATTCATCCGCCGTGATCTCGCCGCGCGCCGCCGTGCCCAACGTCCGGCCACGGTTCAGCACAGTGAAGCGATCGCCGACAGCCATGGCGTGTCGAACATTGTGGGTGATGAAGACGACGCCGAGGCCGCGCTTGCGCACCATGTCGATATATTTCAGCACCATCGAGGTCTGCCGCACGCCGAGCGCCGAGGTCGGTTCGTCGAGGATCAGCACCTTGGCGCCGAAATAGACGGCGCGCGAGATCGCGACGCACTGGCGCTCGCCGCCGGACAGTGTGCCGACCGCCTGGCCGGGATCGCGCACGTCGATGCCGATCCGCTTCATCTCCTCGCGAGTGATACGATCGCAGAACCCCATATCCATGAAGCGGAACGGCCAAATCCCCTTCACCGGCTCCCGCCCCATGAAGAAGTTCCGCGTCACCGACATCAGCGGGATCATGGCGAGATCCTGATAGACCGTGGCGATGCCGGCATCGAGAGCCTGGCGCGGGCTGCTGAACTGGACCGGCTGTCCATTCAGGAACATCTGGCCCTTGGTCAGCCTGTGCACGCCCGCCATCGTCTTGATGAAGGTCGATTTTCCGGCGCCATTGTCGCCAAGCAGGCAATGCACCTCGCCCGGGTGGATTTCGATCGACACGCCGGCCAGCGCCACGACGGAACCGAAGTGCTTCTCAATATCGCGCATTTCCAGGATAGGCGTATCCATCACCGCTCTCCCGTCACACGCTTGCGGATGATGTTGTTGAAGAACACCGCCATCAACAGCATGCCGCCAAGGAAGACCAGATACCAATCCTGGTCGATGTTGGTGTAGGTGAGCCCGATCAGCACCATGCCGAAGATGACTGCGCCGATCGCTGCGCCGACCACCGAGCCGTAGCCGCCCGTCAGCAGGCACCCGCCGATGACCGCCGCGATGATCGCCTCGAACTCCTTCTGGAAACCACGTCGCGCGTCCGTCGATCCGGCGTCGAGCACGGTCAGGACGGCGACCAGGGCAGCGCAGCACGCCGTCAGAACGAACAGTGACGTCTTCACCCGTCGCGTCGGCACACCGGAATTGCGCGCCGCGTTCGGATCGCCGCCGGCGGCGAAGATCCAGTTGCCATAGCGGGTTCGCGACAGCACGACGGCTGCTAGCGCCGCCAGCACGACAAACCAGATGATCTCGACCGGAACGCCCGTCACCTTCGGCTGGCCATTTGGAAACTTGGCGATCCAGTCATGCGCGGCGAGCCAGGCGAACTGGCTCTCGAAGGCATCGCCGGCAAACAGCTTGTAGAAGAACGCGTCGAGCGGCGTATCCGTCGCCGCCTCGCGCACGCCACGGAGCTGCGTCGCGCCGCCGGTCGCCCATTTGAGACCGACCAGCGAAAGACCGCGCAGAACGAACAGGAAAGCCAGCGTAACGATGAAGCTCGGTAGGCCGGTATGAATGACAAGCTGCCCGTTCAGGAAGCCGATCGCGGCAGCGCAGGCGAAGGCCACGGCGATCGCCACCGGCAGCGGAAGGCCGAACGTCACGACGCAGGCCGCGAAGATCAGCCCTGCGAACGCCACCATGGAACCGACCGACAGGTCGAACTCGCCGCCGACCATCAGCAGCGAGGCGCCGATCGCCAGGATGCCGAGTTGCGCGGCCGGTGCCATGAAATTCATGATCCCCGACAGCTCGAACATAACCGGATTGGCAACGGCTATAAAAAAAACCGTGACGATGACGAGGCCGAGAATAGCTCCGAGCTCGGGCCGTCGAAAGATGCGCGTCAGCGCCGAGGCATGCTTGAGCCGCTCGTCCGCCGCCGCTTCGATCAAGCTGTTCCTGTCCATCATTCTCTCCCCGCCAGCGCGCGAACCTGCGCTCCGCAGGTCTTTCGAGGACGTCGCCCGCCGGCCGTCGGACGCAGCGTGCGACGGGAGACGAGGCGATTTCGTTCACGGCCTTGCCGGCCAGGTGGGGCCGAGAGACCGAAGCCTCTCGGCAAGCACGCCAATACGCGCGGGCATTTCGGCCCACGCACATTGGCTGGGGCCGGTCTAGCGGATGCCCTTGGCCGACAGATCAACGACCTTGGCAGCCGAATCCTTGGTCACCAGATTGGGACCGGACGGCACGTCTCCGCCGGGCATCAGGCCATACTTGCTGTGCAGCGCCAGGAACGCGACCGGCAGATAGCCCTGCAGGAACTGCTGCTGGTCGATGGCGAAGGCCGCCTTGCCGTCGGCGACGGCCTGCAGGAAGCCGGCCGAGAGGTCGAAGGTCGCGACATTGACCTTGCCGTCCATGCCGGATTCACTGACGGCCGCGACAGCGGGTTCACCCGCCAGCGAGGCATTGAGCGTGATGATTGCGTCGACGGTCGGATCGGAAGCCAGCGCCGCCTTGACCTTTGCCTTGACGTCGGCCGGATCGGCGGAGGTCGGCAGGACGGTCACGGCGCCGAAACCGTCGGTGAAGCCCTTGCAGCGCAGATCGAGCGCGACGTTGCCGACTTCCTGGTTGACGCAGAGGCCCTTCTTGCCGCCCATCGTCTTGAGCTTCTCGCCGGCGGCCTTGCCCGCGTCATACTCGCTCTGGCCGACATGCAGCAGCGCGCCGAGCTTCTTCGAGACATCCGATCCCGAGTTCATCGAGATGACGGGAATGCCGGCAGCGACGGCCTTCTGGATCGACGGTCCAAGCGCGTCGGCGTCGGGGATCGATACGACGATGCCCTCCGGCTTCTGGTTGACGGCGGCGTCGATCAACTGCGCCATGGCGACCATGTCGAAGGTTTCCGGGGCGCGGTAGTCGACCTTGACGCCCAGATCCTTGCCGGCCTCGGCGACGCCGTTCTTGACCACCGACCAGAACGGATCCGATGCCTGACCGTGGGTGACAACGATGATATCGGCATGGGCGGCAACGGCGGAGACCGCCAAAGCTGTGGCTGCCAACATCGCCTTGAGTTTCATCTTCATGACATTCCTCCCGAGAATGAAAAAATGCGAGATTCCGGCCGTTTTTGCTGCTCTGCGACCTCGCCGCATCGATATTCGGAATAAACAGACCCTTCACATCAATGCCGGAATATTCATTCCATCAACCCATATGCGCGTCAAGAGTTGATTTTCGCGCCGAAGTCAGGGAAAGCTGCGCCAAATGCGCAGGAAAGGCCCGCGATCATGACCATCGACGACAATGACGCCCTGCCGCCGCGCGATTTCTGGAGCCTTCGCAATTTGATGGTGAGCCGGAAGGACACGCTGCCGAAGCGCCTGGCCCAGGTCGCCATCTATGCCGTCGCCAATCCAGACGATGTCGCCTTCGGCACGGCGGCGAGCATTGCCGAGAAAGCCGAGGTCCAGCCCTCGACGCTGGTCCGCTTCGCCCAGGCCTTTGGATACCAAGGCTTTTCCGACCTGCAGGCCGTGTTCCAGGATCGCCTGCGCGACCGCACCTCGAACTATTCCGAACGCCTATCGTCGCTGCGCTCGCATGTCGCCGGCGACAGCAAGTCGGCGACACTTTTCTCTGGATTCTGCAAGGCAGCGGAACGGTCCGTGGGTTCACTGCGCGAGCGCGTGCAGGTCGAGCAGATCGATGAGGCGGCCGGATTACTGGCCCGCGCCGAGACGATCTACCTGATCGGCCAGCGCCGCTCCTTTCCCGTCACCTCCTATATGAGCTACGCCTTCGGCAAACTCGGCGTGAAGTCGGTCCTGGTCGGCTCAGCCCAGGGCAACGACCCGGAAACGCTCTCCTTCGCCACCCCGCGCGACGCCGCGATCGCGATTTCCTTCACGCCCTACGCCTCGGCGACGCTGAATTATGCGCGCCAGATCAATGAGGGCGGCACGCCGCTCGTCGTCATCACCGACAGCCCGTTCAGCCCGCTAATCCCCAAGATTGGCGTCTGGTTCGAGGTGGTCGAGGCTGATTATGAGGGTTTCCGCTCGCTTTCCGCCTCGATGGCGCTGGCGATGACCCTGACCGTCGCCGTGGCCGAAGCACGCCGCAGTTGACGGTTTGGATATTCCATATTGACGAAATCGCAGAATTTTTGTTTCACTGCCCGGTGTGAGTCAGGGGTGCGTTGAGGCCGTTTTCTGGTAACGGTCCGTCAGCCCCTCGTTAACCGGGACGGAGAATGCGATGACCGAGGCTCGTGGGGCCGAGACGGCGGCCCGACCGCTCGACGTGATCACCATCGGGCGATCATCGGTCGACCTCTATGGCCAGCAGATCTTCTCCCGCCTCGAGGACATCACCTCCTTCGCCAAGTCGGTCGGCGGCTGCCCGTCCAACATCGCGATCGGGACGGCCCGGCTCGGACTGAAGTCGGCCGTGATCACGCGCGTCGGCGACGAGCAGATGGGCCGCTTCATCCGCGAGCAGATGGTGCGCGAGGGCGTCGCCACTGACGGCATCGCCACCGATCCCGATCGCCTGACGGCGCTGGTGCTGCTGGCGGTCGAGGATGAAGGCGTCTCGCCCATGATCTTCTACCGCACCGACTGCGCCGACATGGCGCTGTCGGAAGCGGATATCGACGAGGCGTTCATCGCCTCGGCGGAGGCGATCGTCGTCACCGGGACGCATTTTTCGCGGCCGAACAGCGACGCAGCGCAGCGCAAGGCGATCCGCATTGCCAAGGCGAATGGCGGCAAGGTCGTGTTCGACATCGACTATCGCCCCAATCTCTGGGGCCTCGCCGGCCATGGCGATGGATTCGCCCGCTATGTGAAATCCGACCGCGTCTCCGACCAGCTGAAGTCGATCCTGCCCGATTGCGACCTGATCGTCGGCACGGAGGAGGAAATCCGCATCGCCTCCGGCGCCGACGACGTGCTCGGCGCCCTGAAGACGATCCGGGCGCTGTCGAAGGCGACCATCGTGCTGAAGCGCGGCGCCATGGGCTGCATCGTCTATGAGGGCGCGATCCCCGACGACCTCGAACAGGGCATCGTCGGCGAGGGCTTTCCGATCGAGATCTATAATGTGCTCGGCGCCGGCGACGCTTTCATGTCGGGCTTCCTGCGCGGCTGGCTGAAGGGCGAGGCACTGGAGACCGCCGCCACCTGGGCCAATGCCTGCGGCGCCTTCGCCGTATCGCGGCTGCTCTGCTCGCCGGAGTATCCGACCTGGGCCGAGCTTTCGTACTTCCTCGCCCATGGCAGCCCCCACCGCGCGCTGCGCAAGGACGCGGCGATCAACCACCTGCACTGGGCGACGACCCGCCGCGACCAGCCGGAGACACTGATGGCGTTGGCAATCGACCATCGCTCACAGTTGGAAGCGGTGGCGGACCGGCTCAACGTGCCGCGTGACAAGATCGAGGGCATCAAGGCGCTCGCCGTCGAGGCGGCGGCGCGGATTGCCAAGGGGCGACCTGGCTTCGGCATGCTGCTCGATTCCACCTACGGCCAGAAGGCGTTTCCGCGCGCTTCCGAACAGGGTTTTTGGATCGGCCGGCCGGTGGAGAAGCCCGGCTCGCGCCCGCTCGATTTCGATCATCTGCCAGATCTAGGCAGCCATCTGGCGGAATGGCCGATCGGCCATACGATCAAGTGCCTCTGCTTCTATCATCCCGACGACAGCGCCGAGTTGAAGGCGCGGCAGGAGCGCGAGCTTTTGCGCGTGGCCGATGCCGCCCGCACCGCCGGACGCGAGCTGCTGATCGAGATCATCGCCGGCAAGCATGGCGCACTCGACGAAACGACGGTGTCGTCGATCCTCGCCCGGCTCTACGAACTCGGCATCAAGCCGGACTGGTGGAAGCTGGAGCCGCAGACGAGCCCGGCCGCGTGGCAAGCGATCGAACAGGTCATCCTTGCCAATGATCCGCTCTGCCGGGGCATCGTCCTGCTCGGGCTGGAGGCGCCGGAGCATGAGCTGGTGGCCGCCTTCCGTGCCGCCGCCACGACGCCGCTGGTCAAGGGTTTTGCGGTTGGCCGAACGATTTTTGCCGAGGCCGCCGAAGGCTGGCTATCGGGCCGGATCGACGACGAGGCTGCGGTCGCCGACATGACCACCCGCTTCGGCAAGCTGGTGGCGGCCTGGGAAAGCGCGCGGCAAACGGAAGTGGCGTGAGGGTTTTGAGTACGAGGTTGCTGTGACACGCGGTCGTCATCCCTGCGAAAGCAGGGATCCATCCATCCGCCACCTCGGGCGTTTCGAGTAAGGGCCAACCCGGCTGAAATGGATCCCTGCTTTCGCAGGGATGACGACGACGGTGGGAATACGAGTGGCGCAAGGCGTTGGACAATTTCCTTCCTTCACCTCTCCCTCAGGGAGAGGTGGGCTCGAAGAGCCGGCTGAGGGTTCAGGGAACTGTCCGGTGAGGCCGTAAACCCTCACCCGCCGGCCTACGGCCGTCGACCTCTCCCTGAGGGAGAGATGAAGGAGACTGCGACACCGCACGGTGCCGCAAAGAGTTGAGCTAACGTCGGAACCACAACCTCCGGCGTCATCCCCGCGAAGGCGGGGATCCATGCAGCCGCGCCATCGGGCGTTTCGCACGACTGCGAACCCGGATGAATGGATCCCGGGTCAAGCCCGGGATGACGGCGAGAGTGGAAATGGCGCAGGCCCCTCCCCGAGGGAGCGCCGAAAGAATACCCTCTCCCGCGGGAGAGCCGAACAAGGGAGACCGCCGCAGACGACCGGGGCGGAGTGCTACAGAAAATGGGCGAGGAAATAGCCTGATGACCACCATCCGTCTCACCATGGCGCAGGCGCTGACGCGTTACCTCGCCAGCCAGAAGACCGTCATCGACGGCAAGACCGTGCCGATCTTCGCCGGCGTCTGGGCGATCTTCGGCCATGGCAACGTCGCCGGCATCGGCGAGGCGCTCTATCAGCATCGCGATGATCTGCCGACCTTCCGCGCCCACAACGAGCAGGCGATGGGCCACGCCGCGATCGCCTTCACCAAGGCGAGCTTCCGCCGCCGCATGATTGCGGTGACCAGTTCGATCGGCCCCGGCGCGACCAACATGGTGACGGCCTGCGCGCTGGCCCATGTAAACCGGCTGCCGGTCCTGTTCCTGCCCGGCGACATCTTCGCCAACCGCCGCCCCGATCCCGTGCTGCAGCAGGTCGAGGATTTTGGCGATGGCACGGTTTCGGCCAATGACGTGTTCCGCCCGGTCTCGCGCTATTTCGACCGCATCACCCGGCCAGAGCAGATCCTCGCCGCTCTGCCCCGCGCCATGGCCGTGCTGACCGATCCGGCCGATTGCGGCCCGGTGACACTGTCGCTCTGCCAGGACGTGCAGGCGGAAGCCTATGATTATCCGGAGGCCTTCTTCGACGAGAAGATCTGGACGCAGCGTCGGCCGCGTCCGTCCGAGGATGAACTGGCAGCGGCAGTCGCAGCCCTCCGCTCGGCGAAAAAGCCGCTGATCCTCGCCGGCGGCGGCGTGCTCTATTCCGGCGCGACCGAGACGCTGGCAAGCTTTGCCGAGGCGCATGGCATTCCCGTTGCCGAGACGCAGGCCGGCAAATCCTCGCTGCCGGCCGATCACCCGCTCAACATGGGCTCGATCGGCGTCACCGGCACCTCGGCCGCCAACGAGCTAGCGCTCGAAGCCGACGTCATCCTCGCCGTCGGCACGCGGTTGCAGGATTTCACCACCGGTTCCTGGTCGCTGTTCCAGAACGGCAAGACGATCATCGGCCTCAACACGCAGGTCTTCGACGCTACCAAGCATCGCGCCCTGCCGCTCGTCGCCGACGCACAGGCCGGCCTTCGCGAGATCGAGTTGCGGCTGGAAGCGTTGAGCGCGCCGGAGGAATGGACCAAGCGCGCCCGGGACGGCCGGACGGCGTGGTTCCTCGCCGCCGACAAGGCGACCGCCGCGACCAATGCGGCGCTTCCCTCGGATGGCCAGGTGATCGGCGCCGTGCAGCGGGCGTTGGGATCCGGCGCGACGGTGGTCTGCGCCGCCGGCGGCCTGCCGGGCGAACTGCACAAGCTCTGGCAGGCAGGCGCCCCCGGCTCGTACCATCTCGAATATGGCTATTCGACCATGGGCTACGAGATCGCCGGCGGCCTCGGCGTCAAGATGGCGAAGCCCGACCAGGAAGTCGTCGTCATGGTCGGCGACGGCTCCTATTTGATGATGAATTCCGAGATCGCCACCTCGGTGATGCTGGGGCTGCGGCTCACCATCGTCGTGCTCGACAATGCCGGCTATGGCTGCATCAACCGGCTGCAGATGGCCACAGGCGGCGCCAACTTCAACAACCTGTTCCGCGACGTCCGCCACGAGGTGATGCCCTCGGTCGACTTCACCGCCCACGCCCGAAGCCTTGGCGCGATCGCGACCAAGGTCGCCTCGATCGCCGAACTGGAAGCGGGCCTCGCGGCCGGATTGAAGAACGATCGCACGACCGTGCTGGTGATCGACACCGACCCGCTGGTCACCACGGACGAAGGCGGCCACTGGTGGGACGTCGCCGTGCCGGAAGTGAGCCCAAGGCCGCAGGTCAACGCCGCGCGCAAGGCATACGAGAAGTCGATCCAGGCGCAACGCGTGCTGGATTGAGGTCTTCCCTCACCTCTCCCTGAGGGAGAGGTCGGCGCACGGAGTGCGGCGGGTGAGGGTTTACGGCTTCTCCGGATGGGTCCCTAAACCCTCACCCGGAGCTGCGCTCCGACCTCTCCCTCAGGGAGAGGTGAAGAGGAGAGCATCGGGGGATGAGCAGAGACGTTCCGGGACGGAGAGCGTGGGGCGCAGAAAAAAACCCTCGGTCGTCATCCCTGCGAAAGCAGGGATCCATCCATCCGCCTGCGACAGGCGGAGGCATGGATCCCGGGTCGCGCTTCGCTTGCCCGGGATGACGGCGGAGTCCAGGTTTCAGAACGCAATCGACGCTTCAGACACAGAACGAGGAAACACCCATGATCCGCATCGGCGCCAACCCGATCTGCTGGTCCAATGACGACAAGCAGGACATCGGCGGCGACATTTCGCTCGAGCAATGCCTGTCGGAAGCCAAGGCCATCGGCATCGAGGGCATGGAGCTCGGCCACAAGTTTCCGCGCGACGCCGAAACTCTGCGACCGATCCTGGCCGGCTATCCGCTGGATCTCGTCGGCGGCTGGTATTCAACCTTTTTGATCGAGCGCGACGCCGAAGAGGAATTGAAGCAGGCCCGCGCCCATATCGACCTGCTGAAGGCGTTCGGCTGCAAGGTATTCATCGTCGCCGAATGCACCCGCACCATCCACGGCACGCAGTCGGCTCCGCTGTCGACCCGGCCGGTGATGACCGAGGTCGAATGGGGCCGCTTCACCGCGCGGCTGACCGAATTCGCCGACTATCTTTCCCGCGAGGGGCTGACGCTGGTCTATCACCACCACATGGGCACGGTGATCCAGACCGAGGCCGACATCGACCGGATGATGGAAGCGACTGGCCCGGCGGTGAAACTGCTGCTCGACACCGGCCACATCACCTGGGCCGGCGGCGACCCGGCCCGGCTGGCGCGGCACTATCGCTCGCGCATCGCCCATGTGCACACCAAGGACGTCCGCCCCGACGTGGCAAAGCAGGCGGCGGCCGGCGACTGGTCGTTCCTCGATAGCGTTTTGGCCGGCGTCTATACCGTGCCCGGCGATGGCGCGATCGACTATGTTTCCGTCTTCAAGCAGATCCCGGATTATTCCGGCTGGATCATCATCGAAGCCGAGCAGGACCCCGTCAAAGCGCCGCCGGCGCACTATGTGAAGATGGGATTCGACAATCTGAACCGGTTTATCGATGCTGCAGGACTGAAGCGGTAAGGCGCTGGATTCTCGTCGCGAACCGCCCCCTCTCCTGCCTATGCGGCGAGAGGGAAAGCACGGGTGTTGAAGGCAGACATATCGGGAGACCTTAATGGCAGACCTTCTCGTCAAACCGGCCGGCAACAAGGGACAGACTGTCCACGTCACGCCGCAATCGGCCGGATGGAACTATGTCGGCTTCGACCTTCATCGGTTGGCGCCGGGCGAGATGGCGCAGGGCAACACCAACGACCGCGAGATCTGCCTGGTGCTGATCTCCGGCAAGGCGCGCATCATCGTCGAGGATATCGATTTCAACATTTTGGGCGAGCGGATGTCGCCCTTCGACGGCAAGCCGCATTCCGTTTATGTCCCGGCCGATCACGACTGGATCGTGACGGCGACGACCGAGGTGACGCTCGCCGTCTGCTCGGCCCCGTCGAAGGGTGGCCTGCTGCCGCCCCGCCATATCCGGCCGGAAAAAGTTACGCAGGAAACCCGCGGGCGTGGCACCAATGTGCGCCATGTGACCAACATCCTGCCGGAGACGGCCAAGGCGGATTCGCTGCTGGTGGTCGAGGTGATCACGCCGGGCGGCCACACCTCGAGCTACCCGCCGCACAAGCACGACACCGACAATCTGCCGCTGGAATCTTTACTGGAGGAGACGTACTACCATCGTCTCAACCCGCCGCAGGGCTATGCCTTCCAGCGCGTCTATACCGACGACCGCTCGCTCGACGAGACGATGCTGATCGAGGACGGAGACGTGACGCTGGTGCCGAAGGGATATCACCCCTGCGCCACCATCCACGGCTATGACCTCTATTATCTCAACGTCATGGCCGGGCCCACGCGGACGTGGAAGTTCCACAACGAACCCGAGCATGAGTGGCTGCTGAAGCGCTAACCCTCGGAAGCCGGCGGAGGCTCGGCGCTGCCACGGCTGCGCCGAGCCCAGGCGTCGACGCAGATCGCCGTCACCAGCGCCAGCAGGCCGCCGATCACCGTCGCGGTGATGCGATGCTCGACGACCTCGATCTCCGGCAGGCCGGCAAGCGACACCAGGAAGGCGACGCAGGCGGTAACGGTGGCGACGAACGCGGCATAGCCGGAGCGCTGCATCGAATAGGCGAGGCCCGCCAGCACGACCACCAGCACGGCCAGCAGGCTTTCGTCCGGCCTGAGCAGGGCGGCGATCAGCGTGGCGATGCCGGCGCCGGCGACCGTGCCGCAGATACGGAAGACGACGCGCTCGATCGTCTTGTCGGATTGCGGCTTCAGGATGATCAGCGCCGTCACCGGGATCCAGTAGCCGTTCGGGATATCCGCGGTCTTGGTCATCAAGGTCGTCACCACCGCCAGGATCGCGGTCGCGATAGCGATCCGGAGCGTATCCGAATGGCCGGTAAGGCGGCGCCCCATCACGGCGAACAGGTCTTGCCAGCGCTCGGTGCCGTCATGTTCGCGGATGATCGACGATTTGCCGGCCAGCGCCCAGACGATCGTCACCACCAGGATCTGCAGCAGGCCGCCGCTGAAGATCAGGGCGGCTCGGCCCAGCGCGCCCATCATATCGGAGGGAAAAGCGTCGGCGACGAAGAAGGCGATCGCCCATTGCAGCGTGATCCACCAAGCCCCCGGCCCGGCCGCATTGGCGCCGCCGCACAGCGCACCGAAAACGGCTGCGAACAGCAGCATCAACGGCATGTAGCTGCCGGAAAACGACCCAACCCACGCGGCCACGCTCATGCCGACCATGGCGAGGATCATCGGCGCGGCGCGCACCGCCGTGAAGCGCTGGAACGCGCCGAAGCCGACCGAGAAGGCGCCGCTGGCCGCGACGAGGCCGAAATCCGGGCTCCCGAACCAGATGCCTGCGGCGAGGCAGATGGCTATCGCCGGCATGCAGGCGATGACCGTTTCCGGCCGGATATCGCCACGGCGGAAGGCGAACATCTCCTGGCTATAGCGACGAACCGGGATCCGGCCGCGAAGAAGACGATGGACGATCACGCGGCTCACCTGTTCCCGAGAATTACTAGAATTGATCGCATGGCGGGATCGCGCCAGTGGCGGAACGATGCGATTAACGATGCGATTCTTGCGGGGATGCGCAGCGCCGTTCCACCCTAACCCCGTTTATCCGCTCGCGCTCATCAGACATTCTCGGAAACGTAGAGCTCAAAGGACAACAGAATACGACTATCCGTCTCGCCCGCCCCGCCCGCGACGGCGCGGCTCAGGATCTCGACCGCCTTTTCCGCCAAGGCGTGCACGGGCGTCGCGATCACGGCGTCGAGCACGCCGTCGACCAGCGCCGCTCGCGTCTCCGGCACAAGCTCGTTGCAGACGGCGATGATGCGACCGGCGGCCCCGCTTTCGCGCAGCGCCGAGATCAACCCGGCCATGCCGCCGCCGGCGACATAGATGCCGACGAGATCGGGATTGCGCCGCAGAAGCTCGAGCGTGCCCTCATGCGCCAGATGCGGATCTTCCAGATTGGCCAGCGGCTCCAGCAGGCGAAATTTTGGCGCATGCTCACGAAAATAGCTGCGAAAACTGATCTCGGAGAGTTCGTGGCCGACATAGCGATGGCTGCCGACGAAGATGCCGACACTGCCCGGCTTTTTCGCCAGCCGCGAAATCGCCCAGGCGGCGGTGCGGCCGGCCTTGCGGTAATCGATGCCGACATGGCCGATGCTTCCCGGCGCCGACAGCTCGGACAAAAGCGTCATCACGCCAACGCCGCGCGCGGCCAGCGTCTCGACCGCCTCCGTCACCTTGGGATGATCGGCGGCGACGACCGCGAGCGCATCGACGCGTGCCCCCAGCGCCAGCAGCTTTTCCGCCACCGTGCCGGCCGAGATATCCTCGACAAACTCGACGATCGGTTTTCCGCGCAGGCCGGGAGCCGCCCGCGTCGCCGCGACCAGCGCCGCAGCCATGTCCTGATAGAAGGCATCGGCCCGGCGCTGCAGCAGGAAGCCGAAGGTGCGGTTCGGCACGGTTTCTTCCAGCCGGCGCTTCAAAAGGCCGGTGCCGTGGTAACCGATCGCTTCAGCGGCGGCGAGCACGCGCTCGGCCGTCTCGCGCTTGACCGGCGCGCGCTGGTTCAGCACGCGATCGACGGTGGCGACGCCGACCCCGGCGGCCAAGGCCAGGTCGCGGATCGTGGGCCGGGTCACGCCGTCCATCATGTCCGGTTCCTGATAGTTTCTATCATCAACACGCGCCGCATCCTTGAGCTTTCATGAGAGATTCTATCATCGACTGATTGAGCTTGGAACAGGTGAAGACTAGACTCATTCCCGACATCGAAAAGGCGCGCCTCCGCTCGCGGAACGGCACAAAAGCGCGATGCGGCGGAGGAACGGATGACCACCGAGACGGTTCAGCGCGATTACTCGCTTGTCGGGCGCGACACCAAGCGGGCCGAGGAAAACGGCCTCGCGGCGGCGCAGTGGTATCAATGCCCGATCCCGCGCAAGGAACTGAAGGAGCTGATGAAACGCTCCGACGGACCGGCGCTGCGCGACACGGCGATCTGGTTCGCGGCGCTCTTCCTCTCCGGCCTCGGCGGCTATTATTTCTGGGGCACGTGGTGGGCCGTGCCGTTCTTCCTCGTCTATGGCGTGCTCTATGGCTCGTCGTCGGACTCGCGCTGGCACGAATGCGGCCACGGCACCGCCTTCAAGACGCGCTGGATGAACGACGTCGTCTATCACATCGCCTGTTTCATGATCCTGCGCGAGCCGACTGTCTGGCGCTGGAGCCATACGCGCCACCACACCGACACGATCATCGTCGGCCGCGACCCCGAAATCGCCGTGCCGCGCCCGCCGGATATTCTCGGGCTCCTGCTCAACGTCTTCGCGCTGAAAAGCACGGTTGCCGCCTTCAAGAAGCTGTTTTTGCACGCGGTGGGGAAGCTGACGGACGAAGAGTTGACCTACATCCCCGAGATGGAGCGTTCGAAAGTCTACTGGGTGGCGCGGCTGTATCTGGCGATCTTCGCCGCCGTCGCAATCTGGTGCGTTGCCATCGGCTCGATCCTGCCGGCGATGTTCATCGGCCTGCCGACGCTCTATGGCGGCTTCTTCACCATCATCTTCGGCCTGACGCAGCATGCCGGCCTCGACGAGGACGTTCTCGACCATCGGCTGAACAGCCGCACGGTCTACATGAACCCGGTCTATCGGTTCCTGTACCTGAACATGAATTATCACGTCGAACACCACATGTTCCCGATGGTGCCCTATCACGCGCTTCCAAGACTGCACGCGGCGATCAAGGACGATTGCCCGACGCCCTATAACGGCCTCCGGGAAGCCTATGCCGAGATCATCCCGGCGCTACTGCGCCAGGTCCGGGAGCCCGGTTATTTCGTCAAGCGCCAGCTTCCCAATCCGGAAAAGTCAGTGCCGCACAATCACGGCACGCAGTTCGTCCAGGCCGTGCCGGCGGAGTGAGAGGGCAAGCAAGCCCCTCACCCAACCCTCTCCCGCAGGCGGGCGAGGACTTATCGAATGCAGGCCGGTCGACCCACCTCCACCATCATCCGGAGGTGCTTCGCGTGAGCGAAGCCTCGAAGGAGGGTCCAGGAAGCACCCACTTGCTGAAGCGAAATCGAGTAGTCCGCGCCTCAGGACCGATATCGGGAGGTTCCCCTGGAGCCTCCTTCGAGGCCCGGCCTCGCCGGGCACCTCAGGATGATGACTTTGATTGACCGACGTCTCTCTCGTGGGGCGGCGGCAAGAAGAACCAGTGAGGAGACCACCATGAACACCGCCGCCACGAACTGGATCGCCGCCTGCGACGCCGACGAGATCGACGAGGAGGACGTCATGCGCTTCGACCATGACGGCCGCACCTATGCGATCTATCGCTCGCCCGACGACGAGTATTTCGCCACTGACGGGCTCTGCACGCATGAGCAGATCCATCTCGCCGATGGCCTTGTCATGGACCACATCATCGAATGCCCGAAGCACAATGGCCGCTTCGATTATCGCACCGGCCAGGCCAAGGGCGCGCCGGTCTGCGTCAACTTGAAGACCTATCCGGTCAAGCTCGACGGCGGCAAAGTCTTCCTCGGTCTGGCGTAAAATCATGGCGGGCGGAGCAAAGCCGGAATTCATCGTGATCGGCGCGGGCGAGGCCGGCGCGCGCGCCGCCATGGCGCTGCGCGAGAATGGCTTTGCCGGCAAAGTGACGATCCTCGGCGACGAGGCGCATCGCCCCTATGAGCGCCCGCCCCTCTCCAAGGCGGCGCTGACCGACGCGGACGAACCGCAGGCGGCCTTCATCCTGACGCCCGACCGGCTCGACGAACACGGCATCGCGCATCGCGCCAACGCGCCCGTCACGACGATCGACCGTGCCGCGCATGAAGTGCATCTCGAGACTGGCGAGCGGCTTCGCTATGACCGGCTGCTGATCGCGACAGGGGCGCGGGCGCGAAAGTTGGCGCTGCCCGGGGCGACGCCGGAAAGTGTCCACTATCTCCGCACCTTCGAGGAGGCGCGCGCCCTGCGCTCACGCCTCACGCCGGGCTCGCACATCGCCATCATCGGTGGCGGGTTTATCGGGCTGGAACTCGCGGCATCCGCGCGTGCAAGAGGCGCGGAGGTGACGCTGATCGAGCTGGCGCCCCGCCTGCTTGCCCGCGCAGTACCGGCAGCGATCGCCGGCGTGATCGCGGCACGGCACGAGGCGGCGGGTGTGCGACTGCTGCTTGGCACCGGCATCGAACGGATCGAGGCGGTGGGAGAGCGCCACGCCATCGTGCTTTCCACCGGCGAGCGGATCGTCTGCGACGGCATTTTTGCCGGCATCGGCGCGGTGGCGGAAACGGCTCTTGCCGAACGCGCCGGGCTCGCCATCGAAAACGGCATCGCCGTCGATGAGCGGCTGGCGACAACCGATCCCGACATTTTTGCCGCCGGCGATTGCTGCTCATTCCCGCACGCTCTCTATGGCGGACGGCGGCTGCGGCTGGAAGCCTGGCGCAACGCGCAGGACCAGGGCAACGCGGCGGCAAAGGCCATGCTTGGCGGTAGCGATGCCTATGACGCGGTGCCGTGGTTCTGGTCGGATCAGTATGATTTGACGCTGCAGATCGCGGGCCTCGCCGATGAAGGTTCCGAGACGGTGACAAGGGATCTTGGCGATGGCGCCAGGCTGGATTTCCACCTCGCGGCGGACGGAAGGCTGGTCGCCGCCAGTGCTGTCGGCCCAAACGGCAAGATCGCTAGAGAAGTGCGACTGGCTGAGATGTTGATCGCGAAACGGGCGATGCCGGACAAGGCGGCGCTGGCGGATGTGAGCGTGAAACTGAAGGGATTGCTGGCAGGGTGACGGAAGCAAGCCCCTCACCCAACCCTCTCCCGCAAGCGGGCGAGGGCTTTTCCGGCCGGCGCTCTTCATCGAGTTCGTTGCTGCAACCGACGCGATGCACCCCCTCGCCCGCTCGCGGGAGAGGGATGGGGTGAGGGTCTTCTGGTGGAATCCCGATGACACAACAGAATGGATCCCGGCTCGGAGGCCGGGATGACGGCGAGCGCGGGGCGACGCCGGAGTTCTGCTAGGAGACAGAGCGTTGAGACCATCCTTCAGCCTGCCACTCACTTCGCCCCACCCTCCGTCGTCATTCCTGCGAAAGCAGGAATCCATGCAGCCGCAGCCTCGACCCGATGTCGCTCAACCTCCCGATGTCGCAGCTGATTGGCTTCCGCCGCGGGGCCGGGATGACGGCGGACCTGTGACGACGGCTGTCGACCACACCTCCAACCAGCGCTAAAACCTCTTTCAACCCATCCACTCCGGAGCCCCAAAAATGCAACGCCTGCTCGTGTTTGAATCGCTCTGGGGCATGCAGCGCCTGAAGGGGCGCGGCGCGGATCTACCGCTCGCCGACATGGTCGCGGAAGCCGCCGCTGCCGGCTTCGACGGCGTCACCAATCTGTTCTTCACAAAGGAACTGGCCGCCCCGCTGGCGCAGGCGGCGAGCGACAACGGCATCCAGGTCGAGGGTCAGTGCTTTCCAACCTCGATCGAGGAACTGAAGCCGGCGTTGGAACTCGCCAATCATTTCGGCATCCATCACTTGACCATCCAGCCGGATGTGCGCCCGCGAGCCCTGACCGAAAGCCTGCGCATTCTCGAAGGCTGGAACCGGATGGCCGAGGATTCCGACGTGCCGGTCTATGTCGAGACGCATCGCGGCCGCATCACCAACGATCTGCTGGTGACGCTCGATATCCTCGACGCCATGCCGGACTTGAGACTGCTCGCCGACCTGTCGCATTTCATGGTCGGGCGCGAATTTCCGGAGCCGCCAGTGCCGAAGGAAATGGACGACCAGATCCGTAGAGTTCTCGACCGGTCCTGGGCAGCGCATGGCCGCGTCGCCTCGCCGGAACAGGTTCAGGTCGAAATCTCCTTCCCGCACAACAAACCCTATCTCGACCAGTTCCTCACCTGGTGGGGATATCTGTTCGAAAGCTGGAGCCGCCGCGCCGGGCCGAACGACACGCTTTCCTTTACCTGCGAATTGGGTCCGAAGCCCTATGCGATCAGCGGACCCGACGGCTTCGATCAGTCGGATCGCTGGCAGGAGGCCTTGATGCTGAAGGATCTGGTGCGCGAGCTTTGGGAAAAGACCCCGCGCTGAGGGATGCGGTCAGGCGATTGCGGTGCTAGTTTCGTTTTTCGGTTGAATCGAAACTTTCGAAAGCCAAGCGCATGCTGCCATCGCGCCAGACCGCCATTCTCGAAATCGCCAAGCAGCGCGGTCGCGTCCTCGTCGACGAACTGGCCGTGCAATTCGCCGTCACGCCGCAGACGATCCGCAAGGATCTGAACGATCTTTGCGATCGCAAGCTGATGGCGCGGACGCATGGCGGCGCCATCCTCGCTTCCGGCGTTGAGAATGTCGGCTATGAGGCGCGCTCGCAGATCGCCGCCCGCGAAAAGGCGGCGATCGGCCAGGCAGTGGCGGAACGGATCCCCAACGACGCCTCGCTGTTCATCAATATCGGTACCACGACCGAGGCCGTCGCACAGGCGCTGCTGCAGCATCAGGGCCTGATGGTGATCACCAACAACATCAACGTCGCCCACATCATGCGCCCCTATCCGCAGATCGAGGTGGTGATCGTCGGCGGCGTCGTGCGCAGTTCGGATGGCGGCATCGTCGGCGAGGCGGCGATCGACTTCATCCGCCAGTTCAAGGTCGACTATGCCATTGTCGGCACCTCGGCGATCGACGAGGACGGCTCCCTGCTCGATTATGATTTTCGCGAAGTGAAAGTGGCGCAGGCGATCATCGCCAATGCGCGCCATGTCATTCTGGCGTCGGATTCGACCAAGTTTTCCCGAACCGCCCCGGTGCGGATCGGCAGCTTGAAGCAGATCCACACCTTCGTTACCGATGTCTGCCCGAGCGAGTCCGTTCGCGCGATTTGCGCCGACAACGAGGTCGAGTTGATCGAGGCTCTGCCGGAATCGGCCCGCCAGGACGATTGAGCGCTGCGGCGCACGCGCCCCGCCCCATGCCGTTTCTCCGCTGAATCCGTCCGCGAAGCCGCAGTCTGCGCGCTGGTCACGGCTTGCCCGCGTCGAAGCGGGTGAGCCATTGCGCAGCGATGCCAGCCACTTAGAGCCCCCTTCCCGGCGCGTCGACACCTTTCGAAGCTTTCGCTTGACCCGCATTACCTTTCGTTTATCGTTCATTTTTAGTTTCGTGATGAACTTATTATGCTGCACTGCACAGGAGACTGCCGGACTTTGCCCCTACTCGATCTCTTCATTATCGGTGGCGGAGTAAACGGTTGCGGCATTGCCCGCGACGCGGTCGGTCGTGGCTACAGCGTCGGCCTGGCCGAGATGAACGATCTGGCGAGCGGCACCTCGTCCCGCTCGACCAAGCTGGTGCATGGCGGCCTGCGCTATCTCGAATATTACGAATTCCGGCTGGTGCGGGAATCGCTGATGGAGCGCGAAGTGCTCTGGGCCAGCGCGCCGCACATCATCCATCCGCTGCGCTTCGTGCTGCCGCATCACAAAGGTCTGCGCCCGGCCTGGCTGCTGAGGCTCGGCCTGTTTCTTTACGATCATCTCGGCGGCCGCAAGCTTTTGCCCGCCACCAGGACGATCGACCTGACCCGCGATCCGGCCGGCGCGCCGCTCAAGGGCGATTTTCGTCGCGGCTTCGAATATTCCGATTGCTGGGTCGACGATGCCCGCCTCGTGGCGCTGACCGCCCGCGACGCCGCCGATCGTGGCGCGCAGATTTTTACGCGAACGCGCGTGAGCCATGTCGAGCGCATCAACGGTCATTGGCGCATCGCGCTCGAGGATATGACGACGGGCGAGACCCGGCATGTCGAGGCCAGGCTGCTGATCAACGCCGCCGGCCCCTGGGCCGACCGCGTGCTGCGCGGCATGGCGGGCGCCGATGCCGGCCACCATGTCCGCCTCGTGCAGGGCAGCCACATCGTCGTGCCGAAGATGTTCGATCACGACCGCTGCTACATCTTCCAGAATGCCGATGGCCGCATCATCTTCGCCATTCCCTATGAGGATGATTTCACGCTGATCGGCACCACCGACCGTGACTACAAGGGCGACCTCAGCGAGATCGAGATCTCCGAGGAGGAGACCGAATATCTCTGCGCGGCGGCGAGCGAGTATTTCAAGAAGCCGGTGCTGCGGCCTTCCGTGGTCTGGAGCTATTCCGGCGTCCGGCCGCTCTATGACGATGGCGCCGACAGTGCGCAGGCGGCGACCCGCGAATACGTGCTGAAGGTCGACGGCGCGGCCGACGCGCCAAAGATCGTCAACGTCTTCGGCGGCAAGATCACAACCTTCCGCAAGCTGTCCGAGCATGTGCTGGAGCATGTCGAGGCGATACTCGGCAAGCGCGGCCCGGCATGGACTGCCAGGGCGACGTTGCCGGGCGGTGATTTCCCCGTCGACGGCGTCGAGGCGACGATCGCTACGCTGGCCACGAGATATCCCGCGATCAACCGCGCGTTGATCCGCCGGCTCGTCCGCCACTACGGCACGCGGACGCGAGACATTCTCGGCGCAGCGCGGAACGAGGCCGAACTCGGCCGCGCGTTCGGCGCGGGCCTCACCGCCGCGGAAGTTCACTATCTGATCGATCAGGAATGGGCCCGGACCGCTGCCGATATCGTCTGGCGGCGGAGCAAGCTCGGTCTTCGAATGACGGCGACGGAGATCGCCGCGCTCGACGATTACATGCGCAGCGCATTGCAGGAAAGACTACCGACAGCGGCCCAATAGAGGGCCGTTTCGGGCGCGGGAGGAACCATGCTCGAACTCAGACAGGTCACGAAGAAGGTCGGCGCGGCAACGCATATCGAGGATGTCTCTCTCATCCTCGAAAGCGGCTCGCTCAACGTCCTGCTGGGCCCGACGCTCGCGGGCAAGACCTCCCTGATGCGCCTGATGGCCGGCCTCGACACGCCGACCAGCGGCGACGTGTTCATGAACGGCGTCAAGGTCACCGGCCTGCCGGTCCAGAAGCGCAACGTCGCCATGGTCTACCAGCAGTTCATCAACTACCCGACGTTGACCGTCTACGAGAACATCGCCTCGCCCTTGCGCGTCGCCGGCGTCGACAAGACCGAGATCGACCGCCGCGTGCGCCAGACGGCAGAGCTGATGCGCCTGACGCCGATGCTGAAGCGCACCCCGCTTGAGCTTTCCGGCGGCCAGCAGCAGCGCACTGCGCTCGCCCGCGCCGTGGTCAAGAAGGCCGATCTCGTCCTGCTCGACGAGCCGCTCGCCAATCTCGACTACAAGCTGCGCGAGGAACTGCGCGCCGAACTGCCACGCCTGTTCGCCGAAACCGGCGCCATCTTCGTCTACGCGACGACGGAGCCGACCGAGGCGCTGCTTCTGGGCGGCAGCACGGCGACGCTTTCCAAGGGACGCGTCACCCAGTTTGGCCCGACGACCGAGGTCTATCGCCGCCCGGCCGACCTGACCACCGCGACCACCTTCTCCGACCCGCCGATGAACACGTTGCGCGCCACCAAGACCGGCGACCGCATCACCGTCTCGGATGGCTCGACACTGCCGGCCACGGGCCGGCTCGGCCGCCTCGCCGATGGCGCCTATCTGTTCGGCTTCCGCCCGCACGATTTGCATCTGGAACCGACCGCCACGGACACGATCTCCGTGCCGGCGACGGTTGCGATCACCGAGATCACCGGGTCGGAAAGCTTTGTCCATCTCGACGCGCCGGACGGGCGCTGGGTCGGGCTGATCCACGGCATCCGACCGATCGAGATCGGCGCCCGCGTCGAGGTTCGGCTCGATCCGGAACGCTTCTTCGTGTTTTCGGCCGATAGCGGCCGCGCCGTCGTGACGCCGCCCGCGATGGCGGCCTGAGGGGATTTGAGATGGCCAGGATCGACCTTCGCAATCTCGCCCACGCCTACGGACCCAACCCGCAAGGCCCGAGCGGCTATGCGCTGAAGCCGCTGAACCACACCTGGGAAGATGGCGGCGCCTATGCCCTGCTCGGCCCCTCCGGCTGTGGCAAGACCACTTTGCTCAACATCATTTCAGGGCTAATCACGCCGAGCCACGGCCAGGTTGTGTTCGACGGCGTCGACGTCACCTCGATGCCGACCGAGGCGCGCAACATCGCGCAGGTGTTCCAGTTCCCCGTCATCTACGACACGATGACCGTCTACGACAATCTCGCCTTCCCGCTGCGCAACCGCCGGGTTCCCGAGCCCGCCGTCGATGCCCGCGTCCGTGAGATCGCGACCATGCTCGAAATGACCGACGTGTTGGACAAGCGAGCGCGCGGCCTTACCGCCGACGCCAAGCAGAAGATCTCGCTCGGGCGTGGCCTCGTGCGCTCCGACGTCGCCGCCATCCTGTTCGACGAGCCGCTGACGGTGATCGACCCGCAGCTCAAATGGCAGCTGCGGTCGCAGTTGAAGCAACTGCACAAGAAGTCCGGCTACACCATGGTCTATGTCACGCACGACCAGACCGAGGCGCTGACTTTCGCCGACAAGGTCGTGGTGATGCTGGAGGGCGAGGTGGTGCAGATGGGCACGCCGGCCGAATTGTTCGAGCGCCCGGCCCACACCTTCGTCGGCTATTTCATCGGTTCGCCCGGCATGAACGTGTTCGCCGCCGACGTCGACGGCACGGTCGCGACCGTTGACGGCACGCCGATCCGCCTGCCCCGCGCCTATGGCAAGGCGCAGGCCGATCGCAAGGTCGAGCTTGGCATCCGGCCGGAATTCGTCCGCGTCGCCCGCGGCGAGGGTTTGCCGGTGACGATCCGCAAGGTCGAGGATGTCGGCAGCTACAAGATCGCGCGACTCACCTTCGGCAATCGCGAGATCGCGGCGGTCGCGCCCGAAGGCACGGAATTCCCGGCCGACGGGGCTGGCGCCATCTTCGATCCCGCCCATCTCAATGTGTATGTCGACGGTCATCTCGTCGACGGCGCGCCGGCAAGGGAGGCGTGATCATGGACAAGCCGATCAACCAGAAGGCCTGGTTCCTCGTCCTCCCCGTTCTGCTGCTCGTCGCCTTCTCGGCCGTCATCCCGCTGATGACCGTCGTCAATTATTCGGTCCAGGACACGTTCGGAAACAACGAGTTCTTCTGGGCCGGCACGGCCTGGTTCGAGGAGATGCTACGTTCGCCGCGCTTCCATCAGGCCCTGGCGCGCAACCTGATCTTCTCCGCCATCATCCTGGTCATCCAGATCCCGCTCGGCATCGTCGTCGCGCTCTCCATGCCGCGAAAGGGCGTCGGCGTCTCGATCTGCCTGGTGCTGATGGCGCTGCCGCTGCTCATTCCGTGGAACGTCGTCGGCACGATCTGGCAGGTGTTCGGTCGCGTCGACATCGGTCTTCTCGGCCATACGCTGGAAGCGCTCGGCATCGACTACAACTACGTCCGCGACCCGCTCGACGCGTGGTTCACCATCATCATCATGGATGTCTGGCACTGGACCAGCCTCGTCGCACTGCTTTGCTATGCCGGATTGGTCTCGATCCCCGAGGCTTATTACCAGGCGGCGCGCATCGACGGCGCCTCACGCTGGGCGGTGTTCCGCTACATCCAGCTGCCGAAGATGAACCGCGTGCTGCTGATCGCCGTCCTGCTGCGCTTCATGGATTCATTCATGATCTACACCGAGCCCTTCGTCGTCACCGGCGGCGGTCCCGGCAACTCGACCACCGTCCTGTCGATCGATCTGGTGAAGTTGGCGGTCGGCCAGTTCGATCTCGGTCCGGCGGCGGCGATGTCGATCATCTACTTCCTGATCGTGCTGCTGCTTTCCTGGGTCTTCTACACCGTCATGACGAACTATGAGCGGGGCGGACAGTGAGCACCGGCGTCACAAAGAGCATCAATCTGAACGGCCCGGCCGGCACGCTCCCGGCCAGCGCGGCCAAGGCCCATGGTTTCGTCGCGCCGCCAAAAGTACGAAAACCGCTCCATCTCGGCTGGTTGGTGATGACGATCTATCTCACCTTCCTGCTGCTGCCGATCTACTGGCTCGTCAATATGAGCTTCAAGACCAATGTCGAGATCACCAATACCTTCTCGCTCTGGCCCAACAATCCGACGCTGCGCAACTACACCGTCATCTTCACCGATCCGTCCTGGTACAACGGCTATATCAATTCGATCACCTATGTGGTGATGAATACGGTGATATCGATCGCCGTGGCCTTGCCGGCGGCCTACGCCTTCTCGCGCTATCGTTTCCTCGGCGACAAGCACCTGTTCTTCTGGCTTTTGACCAACCGGATGGCGCCGCCTGCGGTGTTCGCCCTGCCCTTCTTCCAGCTCTATTCCGCCTTCGGCCTGATCGACACCCACCTCGCCGTGGCGCTGGCGCATTGCCTGTTCAATGTGCCGCTGGCGGTCTGGATCCTTGAGGGTTTCATGTCCGGCGTGCCGCGCGAGATCGACGAGACCGCCTATATCGACGGCTATTCCTTCCCGCGCTTCTTCGTGAAGATCTTCATGCCGCTGATCGCCTCCGGCATCGGCGTCGCCGCCTTCTTCTGCTTCATGTTCTCGTGGGTCGAACTGCTGATCGCCCGCACGCTGACGACGACGGCGGCCAAGCCGATCGCCGCGATCATGACCCGCACCGTCTCCGCCTCGGGGCTCGACTGGGGCGTGCTGGCGGCGGCTGGCGTGCTGACCATCATCCCCGGCGCGCTCGTGATCTGGTTTGTCCGAAACTATATCGCCAAGGGCTTTGCCCTCGGGAGGGTCTGATGAACTTCGCCTGGATGGCCTGGACGCCGCCGACCGCGATCTTCTTCGCGACGATTTTCCTGCTGCTCGTCGGCATGGGGGTCTGGGAATATGCCCGCCCCGGCGGCGCGCCGCGTGTCGGAATTCTGCGCTTCGAGACAACGCGCGGTGACCGGCTTTTCGTTTCGCTGCTCGGCAGCGCCTTCATCTGCCTCGCCTGGCTCGGCCTTGTCGGCCCGAACCTGTGGTGGGCGCTCGGCCTCTCTCTCGTCTATGCGGTCCTCGTGTTCCGCTGGGTGTGAGAAAGAAGGATGGCGCGGCCATTTTGCAGATGGCCGCGCCAAGTCGCTAGAAAAACCCTTGGGAGGATTCCACATGCGACGCAGTCTCTTAACATCCACGGCGACGATGGTCGTCATGATATTTGCTACGCCTGCCTTCGCAGATATGGACGCCGCGAAGAAGTTCCTCGACGGCGAGATCGGCGACCTGTCGTCGCTCTCGCGCGCCGATCAGGAAAAGGAAATGCAGTGGTTCATCGATGCCGCCAAGCCGTTTGCCGGCATGGACATCAAGGTCGTGTCGGAGCCGATCACCACGCACGAATATGAGTCGAAGACGCTCGCCAAGGCGTTCACCGATATCACCGGCATCAAGATCACGCATGACCTGATCGGCGAAGGCGACGTCATCGAGAAGCTGCAGACACAGATGCAGTCGGGCGAGAATATCTACGACGCCTATGTCAACGACAGCGACCTGATCGGTACGCACTGGCGCTACCTGCAGGCCCGCAGCCTGACCGACTGGATGGCGAACGAGGGCAAGGACGTCACCAATCCGGGCCTCGACATCGCCGATTTCATCGGAACCTCCTTCACCACCGCCCCGGACGGCAAGCTCTACCAGCTGCCCGACCAGCAGTTCGCCAACCTCTACTGGTTCCGGTATGACTGGTTCAACGACGCCAAGAACAAGGAAGAGTTCAAGGCCAAGTATGGCTACGACCTCGGCGTTCCGGTCAACTGGTCGGCCTATGAGGACATCGCCGAATTCTTCACCGGTCGCGACGTCGACGGGAAGAAGGTCTATGGCCATATGGACTATGGCAAGAAGGACCCGTCGCTCGGCTGGCGCTTCACCGACGCCTGGCTCTCCATGGCCGGCAATGGCGACAAGGGCATTCCGAACGGCCTGCCGGTCGACGAATGGGGCATCAAGGTCGACGAGAAGTCGAGACCCGTCGGCTCCTGCGTCGCACGCGGCGGCGACACCAACGGACCGGCCTCTGTCTATTCGGTCCAGAAATATCTCGACTGGCTGAAGGCCTACGCGCCGCCGGAAGCTCAAGGCATGACCTTCTCCGAATCCGGCCCCGTGCCGGCCCAGGGCGCGGTCGCGCAGCAGATCTTCTGGTACACCGCTTTCACGGCAGACATGGTCAAGCCCGGACTACCCGTGATGAACGCGGACGGCACGCCAAAGTGGCGGATGGCGCCCTCGCCGCATGGCGTCTACTGGAAGGACGGCATGAAGCTCGGCTACCAGGACGTTGGCTCGTGGACGATCCTGAAATCGACGCCTGAGGACCGCGCCAAGGCCGCATGGCTCTATGCGCAGTTCGTCACCTCCAAGACCGTCGACGTCAAGAAAAGCCATGTCGGCCTGACCCTGATCCGCGAAAGCTCGATCCAGCACCCGAGCTTCACCAAGCGCGCGCCGGAACTGGGCGGCCTGATCGAGTTCTACCGTTCGCCGGCCCGCGTGCAGTGGTCGCCGACCGGCACCAACGTGCCGGACTATCCGAAGCTGGCACAGCTCTGGTGGCAGGCGGTCGGTGACGCCGCCTCCGGCGCCAAGACGCCGCAGGAAGCGATGGACTCGCTCTGCGCCGAGCAGGAGAAAGTGCTGCAGCGCCTCGAGCGGGCCGGCATCCAGGGCGATATCGGCCCGAAGCTCGCCGAGGAGCACGACCTCGCCTACTGGAACGCCGATGCGGTCAAGAAGGGCAATCTCGCGCCGCAGCTGAAGATCGAGAACGAGAAGGAAAAGCCGATCACCGTCGATTATGACCAGCTGGTGAAGAGCTGGGCCGCCGGCAAGGCGCAGTAAATCTTCGAGCTATCATCGGTTCGACAAACGGCCGGACCGCGCAAGCGGCCCGGTCTTTTTTTCATGACGCGCTGCGTCTTGCGGGCGAGCTCATGGCGCCTGCCCGCTTGCAGATTGTTCGGCGAAAGTTGAACCTCTCGACGCGGCCGCCGTTGATCTTGCAGTGGTCAAAATACCGGCACGCCAAAGGAGATTTGCAATGAGCGACCCGAGAGACCTCAGCGAAACCAGCGGACGCATCGCGGTCATCCGCGAGCAGATCCGCATCGCGACCGAACAGGCAGCCGCGGAGACAGGCGGGGCTGTCGAGGAGCGGCTGAGCGAGCGGATCGCAGAACTGGAAGCCGAACTGGCCGAACTCCAGAATCGGCCGAGCCAGCCGGCCTGAGTTCCAACGACCGACCAAGCCTCCGGATGACCGACCCGATCGACCGGAGGCTATTTACCGATGGATGCGCTCCAATCGGGACAAGTGCTGCTCCCTCACGGACTGTCCTGCAACGCCGCGTCGATCATCGCGGATAGAATACGACCGGGCTTCCTGCCCTCCATGGGGCCGTTGCTGACCAACTCCCCGCGAAAGATCATCGCTTCGGTCGGAGGGCGCATGGCCTCGATTGCGGCGCGCGCGTGCGGTTCGTATTTCCGCCAATCGAGAATGAGGTCGTCGCGCGCACGGCCTGATTCCCCGGCGCTCGCCTCGCAAATCGCCATCGCGACCCGTTTGATCATCTCGTTGCTCATGATGATGCCGAACTCCTCTCGCCTCGCCATGTGCCCCTCTCGCCTTTGATAAAGAGATGGCGCTCGGCACCGTTGGCTGCAATCCTCTCCGGCGACGCATCCCGCCGCCGAAGGACCGGCGGTCGATAGACGAGCCCGCACCGGGTTGTTGCACAGGCCTCCGCATGGATTTGTCATGACCGGCTGAGGACGTGCGATCCGGGTCGACAAGCTCAGCCAAAGGCGATACGGAAAGCCCTTGGGGGCCTATAGCTCAATGGTTAGAGCCGACCGCTCATAACGGTCTGGTTCCAGGTTCGAGTCCTGGTGGGCCCACCAGTCTTTTCAATGAGTTAGCTGATACTCTAACCGCCTCGCCGTTCTACGGCAATGATTGCGGCAATCATTGAGCCCGCAGCGAGCCTGGCTGGCTATCGAATCGAGCGCCCGAAAACATGGGCCCGACCGCACCACCAGCCACTCCAGCGACCAAGGTGAACACCTTGCATGGAATGCAAATAGCCCACCCCAGCGTGCGGCAGAGGCGGGCTAGCGCTAGAAGAACTACACCAGCGCTCTATCCAATTCGCGCGAAGCGCCGATCAGCGCGTCATACAGGCCTTCATAGATCGCAAGTCTTCGCGCATAGACGCGGTGGCGATCGGGATCCGGGGTGAAGGTGACTGAATCGCGCTCGACGATCTTCTTCACGTCGGCCAGATCGGAATAGATCCCGGTGGCAAGCCCGGCCAGCAGGGCAGCGCCAAGGCAGGACGCGTCCGACGTGTCCTGCCGGCAAAGCTCGCGCCCCATGATATCAGCCTTGATCTGCAACGCCGTATCCGAACGCGCGCCGCCGCCGACAACCATCAGGCGGCGAATGGCGACGCCGGATGCGTCGAGATGGGCGAGGCAGCTTGCCTGTTCATAGGTGACGCCCTCCAGCACCGCCTTGGCGACGTCGGCGCGCTTGCTGTCGAAGGTCAGCCCGATGATCGCGCCCTTGGAATAGGGATCATTGTGGATCGTGCCGCTGCCGGTGAAATGCGGCAGGACGATCAACGGGCTCGGCTCGGGCGACAGGCTCTCCAGGATCACCTCGTAGACGTCGCGGCCGCTCTCGCGGGCCAATTCCTCCTCGCGCGCCGCGAATTCGTTCCTGTACCAGTTCAGCAAGCGTCCGCCGGTCTGGCTGCCGGCCATTGCCAGCATCTTCCCCGTTGCCACATGCGGGCAGAGCGCGACGTGGAGCGCTTCGAGATTCGGCAGCGGCGGTTCGACCACCAGCGCCAGGGCTTCGGTGGTGCCAAGCCCGTAAAAGCCGGTGCCGGCATCGATGACGCCGACGCCAAGCGCGCCGCAGGCCTGGTCGAATCCGCCTGTCACGACGGCGACGGATGCAGGCAATCCGAGCGATGCCGCCATGTCGGCATCGAGATGGCCGACAAGCGTGCCGCTCGGCAGCGCGATCGGCAGGCGATCGACGGGAATGCCCGCAGCCTCAAGGATCGTCGCTGACCATTCGCCGCGATGAATGTCGAAGGCCAGCGTGCGCGCCGCCATGGAATGATCGATCACCGGATCGAGCCCCATCCGCGCCAGCACATAATCGCCGAAGCAGAGGAATTTCCAGACGCGGTCATAGAGTTCCGGCGTCGCCTCGCGCCACCACATCATCTTGGGCAGGCTGTAGAAGGCGGTTCCCGGTTGGCCGGTGATGGCATAGATCGCCGCGTCGCCAAGCGTGGCCGAAAGCCGTTCCATCTGCGCCGGTGCACGGAAATCGGCGCTGACGGGACCGCCGGCAAGCGGCCGCCGGTCATGGCCGACGGGGACCACTGCCTCACCAAGCGCAGAGACGGCGAGCGCGGTGATGGGATCGGCGCCCGTCTTGGCGGCGACCTCGGCGATCGTTGCCGTGACATCGCGCCAGACCTGTTCGGCGTCCAGCTCCCAATAGCCCGGCTTCGGATTCAAAAGCGGATATTCGCGCCGCGCCTCGGCGAGGATCCGCCCGGTAACGTCAAACGCAATCGATTTGCAGCCGGTCGTGCCGACGTCAACACCCAGAAGGGACATGGAGAAAACCTTGGCGAGATAGGAGGTAGGGGGCGGCGTCAGGCGCCTTGCGGATCCATGCGCTTCTTCTTCAGCTCACGTTCCAGCGCTTCGACCAGTTCCGGCTTCCATGGGTGGCGCATGGCAAGACCGGCGAACAGGATATCGATGATGGCGAGTTGGCTGATACGCGACGAGATCGTCTCGGCCGCAAGCTGCGATCCGCGCAGCGCCGATATCAACGCGACATCCGCGGCGCGCGCCGCCGGTGAGGCCGAAACGCTGGTCAGGATCAGGCTGCGCAGGCGCCGCTCGCGCACCGTCTCCAGGCATTCGACGATATCGCGGGTCGTGCCGGAATAGCTGATGCCGAAGAACATCGAGCCGCGCGGTGCATTGGCGCTGATGATTGCCACCACATGCGGGTCCGAGTGGAAGCTCGACGGAATGCCCAGCCGCAGGAAGCGCTGATAGACATCGAGCGCGACGGGGGCGGAACTGCCAAAGCCGATCATGTGCACATGCGATGACGACAGGATCAGGTCGATCGCCTGTTCGATGACGGCAAAATCGAGCAGGTCGAACGTATCCGAGAGAATGTCCGCGTTGATGCGGATCACATGCTTGGCGATCGTGCCAATCTCGGTCGACGCGCCTGTATAGGCGGGCATGTCGATGCCCAGCAGGTCGGCGCCGCGCCGATGCCCCCGGCTCTCGGCCATGGCGATACGGAACTCGCGGTAGCCGGCATAGCCAAGCTCCTTGCAGAGGCGGACGACCGTGGTCTGGCTGACCTTCGCCTCATGCGCAAATTCGGCGATCGCCATCGAGGGGATCGCCTCGCGGTTTTCCATGGTGAAACGCGCCAGCTTTTCGAGCGCGTTGGAGCTGAAGCGCTCCATGCTCTGCAGGCGATGGATGGGATCTTCCATTGGCGTGGTGTCCGTTTGTGTTGACGCCATCATGGATGGAATTCGTACTGCCGTAAACACGAAAAGAAATAAGTTCCGAGCACCGACTGGCCGGAACTGGCTTAAAATCTAGGGATTGGCGTCAGAACAGTTTGGAAGCCAGTTCCTGCGAATGCCGAAATAAAGAAGTTTCGTATTGACTCGCTAAATTGCGGTACGTAATTTTCCGGCCACACGCCGACAACGGCGTTCAAAGCCGCATCAAGCGGCGCTTGCGGAGGAAACGCATGTACGGATCGATCGTGAAGCGGGCGCTATTCGCGTCCACCATGCTGCTGGGCCTGGCGTCCGGCAGCGCGCTGGCCCAGGACAAGACCGTGATCACCATGTGGGATCAGTTCTTTTCGGCCGCGCCGAACAAGTTGATGGACGAATTCGTCGCCGAGTTCGAGGCCGCCCATCCCGACGTGCAGATCAAGCGCAACGTCCTTGATACCGACTCGATCCGCGCGACGCTGCCTTCGGCCCTCGCCTCCGGACAGGGCCCGGACATCTTCTATTATGACGCCGGCCCGGCCTTCCTCGGCCCGCTCGTGCAGGCAGGTCTCGTCGCCGACCTGACGCAGGAATACGCCGCCCGCGGCTGGGACAAGGCACTGGTCACCTGGCCGGTCGAGCGCGTGACGTATAACGGCAAGATCTGGGGCGTCCCCAACGAGATCGAATACACCAACGTCTATGTCGACCTCGCCGTACTCGACAAGATCGGCATGAAGGACAAGCTGGTGCCGGCGGAAGGCCACCCGGACCTGCTGACGCTCGCCTCGCTCGACGATTTCACGGCGATGATGAAGGCAGCCAAGGATGGCGGCGTCATCCCGATCGCCTTCGGCAATCGCGATCCCGGCCGTGGCGGCCATCTGTTCTCCTATTTCCTGACGCTGACGGCCGGCAAGGACTTCGTCGACACGATCCTGTTCGGCGACGGCCGCTGGGACGATCCGAAGGTGATCGCCGCCTGGGACCTCTACAAGTCGTTCAACGATGCCGGCTTCTACCCGCCGTCGCCGAACGCCATTTCCTATGATGAAGGCAATGCGCTGTTCTTCAACGGCGGCGCGGCCAGCAACATCACCGGCACCTGGCTGGTCGGCGACATCGTGGACCAGGTGCCGGAAGCGTCCAACTTCGACTTCTTCCTGCTGCCGAGCGCCTCGAAGGATCTGCCGCTCAGCGCCGCTGCCGGCATCGGCTCGACCTTCGCCGTCTCGGACAAGTCGGCCCACAAGAAGGAAGCCCTCGACTTCCTCGGCTTCCTGATGTCGAAGGAGGCTGGCAAGCGCTGGCTGGAGCAGGCCAATATCGTTCCGCCGATCCAGGACCTCGATACGGACTCGATGAAGCTGTCGCCGATGCTGAAGCGCGTCGTCGCCGGCGCGTCCCTGCCCCTTTCCTACAATCTCGACGTCGTCATGCCAGCGGAATGGAACCAGGCCATGACGGCCGGCACCCAGTCGCTGCTCGACGGATCGTCCACGTCAGCCGCGGTCTCGGCCGCGATGCAGACAGCCTGGGAGAAGGCAAAGGCCGAAGGCAAGATCTGGAAGGCGCGCTAGCCCCTCCAGCCGAGGATCGACCGGGGGACGCGCGTCGTCTCCCGGTTCTTCCCTTCGTGATGTGATTGGGAGGCGGAACGGCAAAATAACCTTCCGTCTCAAGGAACCGAGCCATGGCCATACCCAACCCGACCGCGTCCCGCTCTTCGCGTCGGCCCCGCTTCACCCTCGCCATCGCCGGAAAGTACCTTCTCTTCCTGGGTCCGGCCGCGGCCCTCTATCTGCCGTTCGTGCTGCGGCCGTTGATCGAGACCTTCTATCTCTCGCTGCATCAGTGGAACGGCGTGTCGCCGGACTGGACCTTTTTCGGCCTCGACAATTTCGTCCGCGCCTTCTCCGACAGGATCTTCTGGACGGCGCTGTTCAACAATTTTCTCTGGGTGGTCGCCTCGTTCATACTGCCGATGGGCTTCGGCCTCGTGCTGGCCGTGATGATCTCGAATGTCGGCCGCGGCCAGAAGATCTATTCCGGCATCTTCTTCATGCCGGTGGTGCTGAACCTGATCATCGTCGCGCTGGTCTGGGGCCTGATCTACAACCCGCTGATCGGCCCGCTGAACCGGTTCCTGAAGGTCATCGGCCTTGGCGCCTATGCGAAGGGCTGGCTCGGCGATTCCCTGACCGCGACCCCGGCGATCATCTTTGCCGGCAACTGGACCTTCTTCGGCTTCTGCACGGTCATCTTCCTGCAAGGGCTTCGAACCATGAACGTCGAGCAGTTGGAAGCCGCGACCCTCGACGGCGCCAATGCAGTCCGCAAATTCTTCCACATCGTCGTGCCGTCGCTCGCCGACCAGGTCCGGCTCATCGCCGTGCTCAGCGTCATCGGCTCGTTCAAGGTCTTCGACATCGTCTATGTCATGACCAAGGGCGGCCCCAACCATGCCAGCGAAGTCATCGCAACGTACATGTATTGGCAGTCCTTCATGAATGGCAGTCTTGGCTATGGCGCCGCCCTGGCCGTTCTCCTCACCGTCTTCGTCGCAAGCGCATCCTGCCTGCTGATGATGTCGAGGGAGCCGAAGCGATGATGGCGCAGCGCAAGCGGAACACCATCCTCCTGCATGGCTTCCTGATCGCAGGTGCTCTGCTGACGTTGTTCCCGCTCGGCCTGATCGGCCTGATGGCCTTCAAGTCAAACCCCGAGATCTTCGCCAATCCCGTCGGGCTTCCCTCGGTCTGGCGCTTCAACCAGCTTGGCGAGGCCTGGGTAAATGGCCGCTTCGGCCAGTATTACACCAACAGCCTGCTGGTCGCCGCGCCCGTCATCGCGCTGGTCGTGGTGTTCTCCAGCCTCGCGGCCTACGGCATCGTCTTCGCCGGGCTTCCCGGTACGACCGCGATCCTCGGCCTGTTCATGATCGGCCTGATCGTGCCGTTGCAGGCGATCATCGTGCCGCTGTTCCACAATCTGAACGGCTTCGGCCTGCTCAACTCGCGGCTCGGGCTGATCCTGTCGCAGGCGGCCATCGGGTTGCCGTTCGGCATCTTCCTGATGCGCTCCTTCTTCCTCGGCATTCCGAAGGAACTGATCGAGGCAGCGCGGATCGACGGTGCCGGCGACCTGACCATCCTGATGCGGGTGATCATGCCGATCGCCGCCGCCCCGACGCTGACGCTGGCAACCCTGCAGTTCATGTTCTCGTGGAACGACTTCCTGCTACCGCTGATCATCATCCAGGACCCCGCCCTGCGCACCGTCACCCTCGGCCTGTTCTACCTGCAGGGCGGCACCTACACGCTCAACTACGCACTGATCAGCGCCGGCGTCCTCATCACTGCCGTTCCGATCATGATCGTCTTCTTTGCCCTGCAACGCCAGTTCATCGCCGGCGTGACGGCTGGCGCCGTCAAGTAAACCCAAGAAACAGAGCCGGCTTCAAAACGCCGGCTCGCTCGACAACACCGAAATCCAACTTGATCCGAGGATCATTCCATGACTGAAGCAGACGTCCGCAAGCAGATCATCGCGCATTGCCTGATGATGAATGAAAATGGACTGAACCAGGGCGTCGCCGGCAATATCTCAGTCCGCCTCGGAGACCGGATGCTGATCACGCCGACCTCGATCGCTTATGACAAGCTGGTGCCGGAAGACATCGTCACCATGCGCTTCGACGGCGAATATGGCGCCTGGGAAGGCCCTCGCCCGCCTTCGAGCGAATGGCGCTTCCACCTCGACATCATGCTGTCGCGACCCGATGTCGGCGCCATCGTCCATTCGCATCCGATGTATTGCACCAGCATCGCCATCACCCGCCGGGCGATCCCGGCCTGCCACTACATGATCGCAGCCTTCGGCGGCACCGACGTCCGCTGCGCCGATTACGCGACCTATGGCACCAAGGAACTGTCGATCAACGCGCTGAAGGCGCTTGAGAACCGCTCGGCCTGCCTGCTGGCTAACCATGGCGCGATCTCCACCGGCCACGACCTCCAGAACGCCATGTGGCGCGCGGTCGAACTGGAAGCGATCGCACAGCAGTATTTCAATGCACTGCTGATGGGGGGCCCGGTGATCCTCTCGGACGAGGTGATGGAGGAAACCCGGATCAAGGGCTTCTCTTCAAACTATGCGGGGCAGAACGCGCCCAGCAAAAACAACGCCTAGGGGTTCAGAGGCAGCAGGCGAACGTGGCAATCCCGTTCGCCTGCTACTGAACCAAAACGTGTTCCACGACCGCCTGTTCTCTGGCTGCCCGTCAGCCGAACCAAGCTAAGACTCCGCGCCTAGTCCGGCGCCTTGGGCCAGCCCATCTCCTCGTCGACCTCATGCACCGGGTCGAGCAGCAGCAAGTCCTGCATGTCGCCGAACGACTCCAGCGCCGGAGCCGTCATCGTCGCGGCTTGTACGGCGGTCACGGCCGGCTCGCTCGGGACAGGCGCCTCGCTCGTCGGGCGCATCAGGCCACAACTCACCACTTCGTCGGCGAAACTCGCGATCCCGGCAGCCAACTCGGCGTTTTCGCCGGCCAGATCGACCAGCGCCTCGACCGAGTGGCCAGCGATCAGGTCGTGCCAGAGCACGGCGCCGGAGTCCTTGATGCTGTAGTAGATTCCGGTTTCGAGATTGATCGCGACGATCTCGCCATCGAAATCATCCGCCGAGCACTGGGGCGACGCAAGTTCAAGGTGATGGGGCGACACAGCCTGTCCTGACGATAAGAGTGATTGAAAATGAGGGCGCGAGTTCATTCGAAAAGAGCGCTGTCCCGCCGGGGCAGAAAATCGCGCTCGGGTGGGATCGTGGCCAACTCCATCCCGGTCTCATCGACCAGATAGTCGTAGCCCTGGGGCTGGTAGCGGTTGTCCGGATCCAGCGTGACATAGCGCTGGTGGCGCGCCTGCCGGTCCTCGGCGCGCACCATGCGCAGGTGATAGAGATTATGCGGCAGATGGGCGCCGACGCTTGCCAGCCGCGTGACGATATCGAGCGGCATCCAATAGCGGTGAAGCGGGCGGGGATCGAACTTGGTGTGGCGAGGATCGTTCCGAAACAGCCGGTAGCGCGCCTTGCGGCCCCAGATGCCATCCTTCCGGTAGTGCGACCGGTCGTTCCAGAGTTCGCGGAGCTGCAACGAATAGGCCTCGATGCCCTTCGTGTCGGCGTCATCGAGAATTTGGGCGATGTCGCCAGCGAACCGTTGCTCCAGCCGCTCGTCGGCGTCGACGCAGAGCAGCCATTCGGCGCCATGCTGGCGGGCAGCCTTGATGAGCGCGATGTGATTGCCGCGTTCGCTCCATGGCTGCCCCACGGGATTGCGGATGAGCTGGATCAGCTTCGGATGCCCGGCGAGAATCTCGGCGGTGGCATCCTCGGAGCCGTCGTCCAGCGCGATGATGCCATCGACGGCCGGGGCGACGTTCTCGAGCCAGCCGGGCAGGAAGCGCTGTTCGTTGCGGGCCTGCAGAAGAACAACGAGCCGCATCAGCCTTCCTTCGCGCTGCGTCGGCGGTCCAGCATCGCCTTCAGGACGGGGGCGTAGCTCTTTTCGCGCAGAGCCTTGGTGCTCTGGTTGGCGAGGTGGACCCGGCGGCGGGACACGACGGTGTCGAGCATGATCACCTCGGCGCCGCCATCGCGCGCCCTGCCATACCAATCGAGGAATTCACCGACCTTGAAGCTTTCGTTCAGCGGGCCGATGGCGCGAAACGTATCGAGACGGGTCAGCAGCGTGCCGGCGGAAAAAGCGGGCATCGGCTCAGGCGGACATGCCAGCCCGGCTGCCTGCGCCGGGGTCAGCTCGGGCGAAACGAAGTGCTGCATAGGGCCGAAGACAAGCCGGTTCGGCGCGTCCTGCAAGGCCTGGCTCTGACGCGCGAGCTTGTCGGGGCACCAGATGTCGTCGGCGCTCAGGAACGCGATGCAATCGCCGCTGGCGATGCGGGCCCCGTGATTGAGCGCAGCGGCGACGCCCGCATTGGCCTGGCGGACATAGGTCACGGCGGCGACGCTCCGAGCGATGTCGCCGGTGCCGTCGGTGGACCCGTCATCGACAAGGATGATCTCGGTCGCCGGGACCGTCTGCTCGAGGACGCTCGCCACAGCCTCGGCAAGATAGGCCTCGGCGTTGAAGGCGGGAATCACGACACTGACCCTGCTGCTCGTGGCGCTCTTCATGTCCCTCAACTGTCCAAATAACGAATTAACTAAGGCTAAATACCTTACTGCCTGTCTCGATTTCGCAGGGCAAGTGCGCGCAGGGAAAAAGCAAGATTTACCAGCGGGTAAATTGGGGCGGACAAAGATCCAGCAACGCGCTGCTTACCCGGATGCTGCGAAGCGCACCATGCAGGGCTCGGGGGCTAAAATCGTCGGGCGCCCGGATCATGTAGGGCTTGACGATCCGGTCCCGCAGCGCGGCGTAGTCGTCAAAGTTCGCGTCGGGCACGATCGCGCGCAGCGGATAGGCAACGATGTCGTCCGGCAGCACATCGAGACCGGCGGCAATGGAAAATTGCCGGGCGGCATGGCAGCGGATATTCAGCGCGAACAGCACCTGCATGACCCAGGACAATTGCGACATGCTGATCGGATCCGCGCGATGGAAGGGATGCAGGTCCTTCAGCAGGGTTTGTCCTGCGCTGGTGAGGACATGACCACAATAACCGATGAGGTCGTGCTCGACCGCGAGCTGCAACATGGTGTTGGTCAGGCGGATATTGGCCTCGCCATAGGCTCTGCCCGAGCTGGGGCTCGGGATGAGACCGGATCTCCAGTCGCGCTTCCATTCGAAGATGGAGAACCATGATGCGTGCGTGTCCGTGTCGACCCTGCCATAGCCCAGGCATGGCACGACGGCGACGCCCCGCCCGGCCAGCAGCTGGCTGACATGGAATTCGGTGGATGCCTGCTGGAAAGAGGCGCCTCCCAGGAAGGCATTGTCGTGGCCAGAGGCCACGTCGTCCATGACCCGGCCGTCGAAATCGAAGCGCTTTGCGGCCGGGCCCGTCTTGCTGAAAACCCCGAAACGCACGGCGCCACCATTGAGCCCCGCCCCTTTGATCTTGAGGGTGAAATCGCTTTTCTCCGGGTGAGGCAGGTGGATGGAGCGACTGCCATCGGGGAAACCGACCCGCCTGTCCGACTGAAACCATGCGTGAACCCGTTTGGAGATCGCATCGCTGGCCTGACGGACTTCAATGCTCTTGATATTCACTAAGGTCAGCATGCTAAGGCTTTGAATTGTCCGGTGTTGCAAGGGGCCGAGCTAAACAGCAAACGGTCCCGAGCTTCAACGGCTACGAGCATTTTCCGGCGCGCCGGATGGGAGATACGAAGACATGAAGCTGGCGGCCGCTCAGGGAGCAGGTGTGGATCGGGCCAATCTGGTCGGCTGGATGCGCCAGGTGATCCGCGATCTTCAAGCGATGCCGCGTGCGCCTTTCACCACCCACCGCATTTCGCCGGCGGGCCTCAACATCGAGACGCATTACGATGATCCCGATTTCGCCGCTGCCTATACGAGCCGGTTTCGCAATGTCGGCGTGAACGACGCGCCGATCGACCGCCTCTATGTGCTGACGGGCAAGTTGCCGGGATTTCAGGCAGTGCCGGCATGGCACGATACAGATTTTCTGCCTGCCGCGTTTCACGCCATGATCAAGGCCGCGGGCCTGCGCGCGGCCTATCCCTTCCAGGCACGTGTCTGGCGGTTCTTTGACACCCGGTCGCGGGTCGGCGTGCAATGGACGGCCAGTCCGGACGACCTGCCACCGTGGGACGGTTCAGCACCGCTTCGACAGCATCTCCACTGGCTATTGGGTGAGAACGGCCTCCGCTTGGCTCATGCCGCAACGCTGGGCTGGCGAGATCGTGGCGTCGTGCTGTTCGGCAAGGGCGGCGCGGGCAAATCCGGCACCACGCTGGCCGGGCTCACGGCAGGACTTTCAACGGTCGGAGACGACTATGTCGCTCTCGTTGATGGCCCCGCGCCGGCGGCGCGCCCGCTCTATCGCGGGCTCAAGCAGGACCGGGCGGGATTGGCTCGCACTCCGGAACTCGATGCGAGGACGGCGCATATCGGCGACAACTGGCGCGGCAAGGTCGAGTTCGACCCGGACCAGTTCTTCCGGGGCGCGACGGTCGAAACGATGGCCCTGCGCGCTGCCATCCTGCCGCGTATCGCGCAGGCTAGTCGGCCTGCCATCGTTGCCGCCCGGCCGCAGGCGCTTATGCTGGCGCTGATGAGTTCGAACCTGCATCAGTTCGCCGGCGAAACAGATGACGGCATGTCGTTTTTCGCGCGTCTTTTGGCGCGCCTGCCCTGCTACCACATGGAGCTCTCCGCCGACGCGGCTGCGAACGGGCTTGTGCTGCGCGACTTCATCGAGGGATTGCCGGCTCAGGCGAGTGCGCGGGAACTGGTTTCGTAAAGCGCATCGAGCCGCGGGCCAATCGGCGCCGCGGCGGGATCGCGCGCCAGCGCATCGAACGCCGCGAGTTCGAAGGCGACGGGATCGCCGATGGTTTCGGCCGCCCGCGCCAGGCGTTCATGGACGAGGATTGCCGACGGCAGGCTGAAGGTCGCGATCTCGCCGAGCCGCCACGCCCGCTCGGTCATCTTCCGTTCAAGCAGCCAATCGGCCATGCCGGCCAGCCTTTCGTCGTGAAAGGCCGATTGCCACATGGCGATGTCCAGATGCGTGTCGGCTTTCGCGCAGTGGTCGCCCCCGCCGCTCGCGCGCAGGAGATCGATCAACTCAAGCCGAACCGCCAGGTTTGCCGGGTCTGCCCGCAGCGCCTTTTCGGCTTTGCGAAGCGCTGGCTGAATGGCGCCACGCGATCGCGACCGGCGACTTTCCTGATGAAAGCGTCGGGCGCGGTGAAGCGAGACAAGCCCGATATAGTTTCCGGCGCCATAAGCTAGCGAGGCCGGGCCGACGAGCTTCCGGATGGCAGCCTGCCGCGTCGGCTCAAGCTTCAGGAACTCGTCTGCGATGCGCAACACCGTTGCGGTGCGCTGGCGCGCGGCGGCGAGCAACTCACGGACGACCGCTGCACGCGCGGACGATTGCGGTTCACGGGCTGGCTGATAGCGCGCCGCCCGGCGGCCTCGGCCGAACATCTCGCGCCAAAAACGCAGCCGGCCTTGCGGGCTGCCATGCTCGGTCTGCACCTGCGGAACCCAGGCAGGGTGAACCTGCCTGCCCAATCGCCTGGCCAGATCCGTGTCCTCGCTGATCCTTAGCGTCGGATTGAAATAGCCGAACTCGGCAAAGACCTGCCGATCATAGGATGCACCGTATCGAAGCGCTTGGGTCGGCGGCGTCTCTGGCGACCGGGCACCGAACAGGCAGAGATGGGCCGCCAGCGCGAGATCTTTATCGTGATCCGAGGGAACGATCGCAGAGGCAACCGCCCTTGCGCCTCTTTCATGCGCGGCCAGCCGCGTCCTGATCCAGCCGGGCCTTGCCCTGCAGTCCCCTGCGAGGAAGGCTATGTGGGGCGCCCTGCTCGCGTCGATGCCGATGTTGCGGGCCGCTCCAGCATAGAGCGGCGCCTGGACATCGATCAGGCGAATGCGGGCTGCGAAGGGCGCCAGCAGCGTCGCGGGGTCGCCGCCGCCTGAGTTGACGACGACGATCTCGGCCGGCTCTTCCTGCTCGAGCAGGGACGCGACGGCATGGACAAGGCTCGGCTGAGCGCGGAAGCCGATCACGACGACGGCCATCGCCGAGTTCGCGATGCCGCCGCCCTCGCGCGATGAGCCCGAGCCCGCGCACCATCGTCGCCAGAGGTCAAAGCCTGACCCCGCTGCGAACGCCGTCACCCGCTTCTCGAGGTCCTGAATGCGTGCATTGTCGGGCGCCTGCGCCACCAGTCTCGTGGCGAGCTCCGCCGCCTCGAAGGTCTGGCCGCACTTCAGAAGGAGTTCGCAGAGTCGGTAACGGGGATAGATAAGCTCGGGTGCCGCCGCCGCCATGCGACGATAAAGCCACTCCGATTCACCATTGCCAGCTCCCGCGAGTTCGAGGATGCGCCCCGCCAGCGCCAGGCTATGCAGGTCGGCGGTCTCGCACCCTGTGATCTCCCCCGCGAGATCGCAGGCCGCCTGCCTCTTGCCCTGGCGCACGCTCGCAAGCATGCGGATGGCGATATCACGGCAGGGCGCCTGCACGTTTGCCATTTGCGAGGCCGGTTCGGAATAGGTCGGCAAGGTTGGATCGCTCGTTCGAGGGGTTCGCGACGAAATCAATCCGTTCATATCGGCCAGTCGGCCAGCCGTAGTTCTGGATACCGCGTATATCGCATGCGAGGATGCCGCAGGACTGCGCTAGGGGGAAGGTCGATCCGGACGTGACTGAGCAATATGTGCTGATTTCGTTCGATGGTTGCGTCGACATCGAGAGCTGGCGCGCCTGGGCGGAATTCCGCGACAAGCATCCCCGTCTCCGCCTCACGTTCTTTGTCAGCGGAACCTGTTTCCTCACTGACGAGCAGCGCAACCTCTACCAAGGTCCGGGCAGCGAACCCGGCAAGGCAAGGATCCGGTTTGGCGGAACGCAGCCCGAGTTGCTCGAGCGCGTCGCCTGCATGAACGCGCTCTTCCTGTCGGGCCACGAGATCGCCTCACACGCTGTCGGGCATCTGGATGGCGCATCCTGGAGCCCGGCCGAATGGCTGGCCGAGTTCGGGACCTACGACCGGCTGATCGAGAACTTTGCTGGCAATAACGGTCTCGACGCCAGGCAAGGCCTCGCTTTCGGCCCGGACGACATCAAGGGTTTTCGTGCGCCCTTCCTGAGCATCGGGCCGGGGCTCGACGCCGCGCTTGCCGCGCGCGAGTACCGCTATGATGCCAGCATGGCCGGCCGCGCAGGCGATTGGCCGAGGAAGAACCAAGACGGTATCTGGAAGTTCAAGCTGGCCAGCATACCGCTGCGGGGATACCGGCGGGCGCCCCTCTCGATGGACTACAATCTCTTCATCGTACAGTCGCAGGAAAATCCCGAAGTCTTCGATGATCTTGAGTGCCTGGAGGAGCGCGTCGTGGAAGCGTACCTGCAGTACTTCAAGAGGAACTATCTCACGGATCGCGCTCCCATCCACATCGGCCATCACTTCACGGATTATCGCGGGCTCGTCTACCGCAAGGCCCTGATGCGGTTCATCGAGAGCATCATGGATCGGCCGGACGTGACGTTCTGCACCTACGCTCAACTTTCCGACGATCTTGACCGCATTGGATCGCCACCTCATGGCGCGGTGGTGCGCGAGGCCTCGCTCTTGAAGGCAGGCCGGTGACCGCAATGACGCAGGCGAAGAGCTGGCCGACCGGTCGCGTGGCGCAACTGGTGCGTGCGGCGCTCTGTCCGCCGGCCGAGGCCGCCCGTGCCTGGCGGGACTGGAAGGCCGCGCGGAACTTCGATGACATCACGTGGGATGAGATGCGCCTGCTGGTGCCTGTGGCGGCGCGTCTGGCCGAACTCGACCCAACCTCGCCCCTGCGGCCCCGCATCGACGGGCTGGCGAAACAGATCTGGACGCGAACCCAGATCCGGCTGCGCGAGTCCTGCATGGCTCTCGAGAGCCTCAACGCGGCGTGCGTGCCCTTCATCGTGTTCAAGGGCGGCGCCCAATATGCCGAAGGCCTGGCGGTCTCGCCCCGCCGCGTCATGGGCGATATCGACGTCCTGATTCAGAAGCGTGACGTCGCGCCTGCGTTGGTCGCCCTCGAGGCAAGCGGATGGCTGCCAGTGGGGGGCGAGTCGTTCGCATTCCTGCGGCAGGTCCTGCCGACCCGGTTGCGGGGAAATTTCAGGAAAGGGCAGTATGGCGAGATCGATCTCCATATCAGCCCCTTTCATTTTGCCCGCAGCACCCCTGCCCTCGAGGAGGCGCTATGGGCGCGGGCGAAGCCGGTAAGTCTGGCGCTTCGGCCCGTTCTGGTTCCAGATCCGACGGATTCGATGCTGCTCCTTCTGGCGCATGGCGCAGAGGGCGGAGGGGGCGACTGGGCAATCGACGCCGCCACGCGCATGGCCCGACAGCCGATCGACTGGGACCGTCTGATCGCGACGGCAGAGCAACGAGGCCTTGTTCCGGGCTGCCGCGACGGGATCGCCTATCTCATACAGGGTGTCGGGCTCCCCGTGCCTGCGCACGTTCCGGCCAGGCTGGCCCGGGCGCGGGTATCGGCGACCGAACGGCTCAAGCACTGGTCCAATACCCGCCACCCGGACGACCGCAGCCGCGTCGAAGATCTGGCGGACGGGTTCGCCGATCGCATCCTGCGTCGCCGGGGCTTCGACCTGGTGGTCAAGGATGCGCGACTGATCCGGGCGATGCGGACGCCCGGCGTCTGGATGAACCGGCGCCGCGGTCACGACGCTCCCCCGTCCGAAGCAGCGCTCGATCATCACCGGTCGCTGCGCGACGTGCAGGACCATGCCGCGCTCTTTCTCCGGTTGCGGATGGATCCGCCGGAGAAGCCACGCCGCTTTCTCTTCGAGGTCAGCGTCGATGGCGTCGTCATTGCCCGGCTGAGGACCCGCGTCGGCGGCGGAGGCTCCAGCGAGCCGGTCGACCGGCTCTTTCGGATGCCGGTGCCGAAGGGAAAGCGCGACAGCCTCCATCTCGTCATCTCGGCCAGGTCGCTCGAACTGGCGCGACCCAAGGCGACGGCCGCCGAAATCGCCAGGCTCGCCGCCGCGCCGTTCCGTATCGTCGGGCTCTGGACGGCCTGAGGTCTGATCCAGCGAGGCCCAAGCCCACCTATCGTTTCAGCGGGTCTGAAGCGCGAGAGCCTGCCGATTTCACGTCCGGCGCCGGACGAGCGCCGTGCCTGACGGTATTTGATTTCCTTGATTGTTTTTCGACGACGTGGCTGACTGGCGATCCTTGGTGAGGGTGGATCATTCGGAGAACGAGTATGACCGACTCCGCAACCTTGATTGAACTCGATGGGCGCATCGCAGCGGTCCGCGAGAACATTCGGAACCTCGCCGATCAGGCTTCTTCGCTACACGGCGCTTCGAATGAAAGCCGGGTGTCGGATCGGATCGCAGCACTTGAAGAAATGCTCGCAGTCCTGATCAAGGAGCGCGAAGCGCTCGAGTGAACGCAGAGCCACTTGCGCCGAAGATCGCTCCGATCAGCCGTGCGGCGAACTGACCGATGCACCCGGTTTGACAATTTTTGCCATTTGGCCGAGACATCGGCCATGCAAACAGTTTCCTTTGCCCCACGCATGATCCGCAAAGGCAGCCTTCAAACAGGCTGACTGCCTGGTGCTGCTACCTGCGAGAGCAAGAGCGGCGCCAGGGAAGCAACACGCACAACATCATGAATCTGTGTGTCCTGGCTGAGCGATTGGCTGCGCCTGTTTTTTTGCGCGCCGCTCGAAGCCGGGAGCCCACATCTATTGGGATCCACCCATGACCTTCCGATATACCTTCACGCTCCCGATCAGCGGTGCGAATAAGTTGCCGCGCTTCAAGGACTGGGCCGGCGAGCATGCGCCTGGCATGGACATCAACCTCCCGCTTCAGGTTCCGGCCAAAAGCGAGACTTTGACCATCCGCCTCAAATCCATCGAGGATCGGCAAACGCTGGCGAGCAAGCTGGCAGGCGTTAGTCTCTAGCGCAATGGCGGTGGCGGGTACGCCCGCCATCGCCTGCTTCAGGTTCGGAATCGAAGCCTGAACGACGTGGCTCCAGAGGCCCATCTCGTTCTGTGAAGGCGATCACTTGCCGCTCAAGCCGCTACCCCGCAAGTTCGACAGGGTCCTAGGACGGACGCACGGGACCAAGAAGTTCGCGAGTCTTTTCTTGAAATCGGCGGGAGAGGCCATGAAACGGCGAAGCATCACATGGGCAGCCTGGCTGGCCGCAACCGTTCTTGCACTTGTGGCAGGGTCGGCAACACTGAGTTTTGCAGATGCGACCATCCCCCAAGAGGACATTGCGGGCGCCAGCGACAATCCTCTTGTGAGACGTTATGAGGGCTCGTTCATCGTCTCCTTTGAACAATTGGCCTTTACCGATTTCACGGTGCCCCTGTCGCCGCTGAAGGCCAGCCCGGATCCAGACGCGCGGGACAAGAACAACAACCGTGTTTTCGCGCCGGAAAAGAAGATCGAGGTCGAAGGCGCGCTGACCCGGATCGCCTATGTCCTGCCGGACGGTCGCTCGCCGCTCGAGGTGCTGCGCAACTACCAGGACGTTGTCCAGGCGAACGGCGGTGAGGTGCTGTTCGAATGCAAGAAGGAAGAATGCGGTGGCGATGCCCAACGCGCTGCAAGTGGCGGCGGCGGCGATATGAGCTTGGCGATGCTGTTCGTCTACGATTCCGACCTGAAGGATGCGGACTTCAGCAACGGCAAATGCGCCCTGACGTCGGGGATCAACGACCAGCGTTTCTTCGCGGCCAAGGTGCCTCAGCCCGAGGGCGATGCGTATGTGACCGTCCAGACGTTCTTGCTGATCGACGATCTGTACTGCAAGGAACTCAACGGCCGCACCGTGGCTCTGGTCCACGTGCTTGAACCCAAGGCCCGCGACAACAAGATGGTCGTCGTGGAAGCCGCGAAGATGGCGGATTCACTGGCGGAGACCGGCAGCATCTCGCTCTACGGGATCTATTTCGACACCAACAAGGCCAGTCTGAAATCCGAATCCGAACCGACGTTGAAAGAGATCGCCGCGCTTCTTGCCAATGAGCCGGCGATGGCGGTCATCGTGGTTGGCCATACCGATAATGAGGGTGAGTTCAGCTACAATATCGACCTGTCTTCGCGCCGCGCCCAGGCGGTCAAGGCGGCCCTCACCGCCAAGTATGGCATCGCCGCGGGCCGATTGACGGCAGCAGGCGCAGGCATGATGGCGCCGGTGGATTCGAACGATAATGAGGCAGGGCGCGCGAAAAACCGAAGAGTCGTTCTCGTCAAAGCCAATTAACCCGCAGCAACTCGCCGGACCTCCGGCGAGTTGCTCTTGCCGCATGGTGCAGCGCCTAGTTCGCCCCCAGCGTCGTCTTGACGATGTGACCGTCCTTCATGATCACGACGAGGTTCTTGGCCGGGTCCGACAGCAACCCGATATCGGCAATCGGATCGCCGTCGACGAGCAACAGGTCTGCCATCGCCCCGACCTCGACGACGCCGAGCTTGCCCGGATAGGGATTGCGACGATCGGACAGCGCCAGTAGCGCGGCGTTGTCGGCTGTCGCCATCTTCAACACTTCCGCCGGTGTGTACCAGCGCGTCATCGTCGCCAGTTGCGACCCTTGCCGGGCGGCGAGCGCTGCGTCGAACAGGACATCTGTGCCGAAGGCAACTTTGACGTTGTATTTCCGCGCCAGCCGATAGGCGTTGTCGGTCCCCGCGAAAACTTCCGCCGCTCGCGCCTGTCCGGCAGCATCCGGCTGCTGGATCGCGTTTTCATCGGCGAGAAACGGCTGGAGACTCCACCATGTCCCCGTCTCGGCCATCAGTTTTGCGGTGGCCTCGTCGACGAGTTGGCCATGTTCGATGACCTTTGCGCCGGCCTGGATGGCGTGGCGGACCGCCTCGGACGTATAGGCATGCACCGTGACATAGGTGCCCCAATTGGCCGCCGCCTCCACCGCCGCGTGGATTTCTTCAACGCTGAGTTGGACCGTGTCGAGCGGGCCATAGGGCGACGACACACCGCCGCCACCGGTCAGCTTGATCTGGCTGGCGCCCTGCAACAACTGCTCGCGGGTGCGCTTGCGGACCTCGTCCGGCGAATCGACGATGGCCGACATGCCGATGCGTTCCGGATAGCTCAGCTGGTCGGGCGTCGTGGGTATCTCGAACAGCATGCGGAAATCGCCATGACCGCCGGTCTGCGAAATCATCGCCCCCGATGGCCAGATACGCGGCCCGCGGATGACCCCTCCATCGATCGCCATTTTAAGGCCGAACGCCGGCCCACCTACATCGCGAACGCTGGTAAAGCCGCGCAACAGCGTCGCCTCGGCCTCGGCCCCTGCCATCAACGTGATGAAGCTGAGGGGCGCAGCCGCTGCCATCGCCATCGTGGGCCGCGCCATGAAGCTGTGCCAATGCGCATCGATCAGCCCGGGCATCAGCGTCCGGCCGCCGCCGGCGATGCGCGTTGCGGTCGCGATCGTGATGATCGGCTCGGCCGAAATCTTGGCAATCAGATTGTCTTCGACCAGCACGTTCATCGGCGGCGTCAATGTGGTGCCGTCAAACACCCGGACATCATCAAAGACGACCAGCGATTGCGGGGCGGCCTGAACCGGCAATGGCGGGACCGCGAGGAACACCCCGAGGGCGAACACAAGAAACGCGCCGATTGATTTGACCATGAGTATCCCTCGCTCGTCCCGCATTCCGGCGGGGATGACTGCCACGACGTGAGCCCCATTTGGACCCGTTTGGCACGGACTGGCAAATCGCCCGCCGGCTGGCGTTTGCCCGGCAAGCCCGGATTGCAACCTCGGCGGGGGCAACCACGCTGTTGCCCGCAACTGGTCGCAGTCCCGTCGCAATGCCATCCTATTCAACGACCTCCAGTGCCTAACTATTGTGACGAAGGGGAAACGCGACCATGCACAACCTGAACCGAACCGGCATCCTCCGCAGCGCCATTCTGGGGTCAACCCTGCTCGTCGCGGCGTTCGCAGCGCCCGCCTTCGCGCAGTCCGCGCCGCAGCCGCCGACACTGACTGTTTTTGCCGACGGCAGCGCGACCGCCGCTCCCGACATCGCCATCGTGACGCTCGGCGTCATCTCCGAATCGCCGACCGCCAAGGATGCGCTGGCTGCCAACGCCACCGACATGACCGCCGTCATCGCCGCGATCACCGAGGCCGGCATTGCGACCAAGGACATCGCGACCAGCGGCCTCTCGGTCAGCCCGGTCTATTCCGACCCCTCCAAGAGCTCTGACGGCCGCTCCCAGGTCACCGGCTACCGCGTGCAGAACCAGGTGACGGTGAAGATCCGAGATCTCGCCAAGTCCGGTCCGCTGCTCGACAAGGTCGTCTCGGCCGGCGCCAACCGCGTCACCGGGATCGATTTCGACATCGACAAGGCCGGCGCCCTGCGCGACGAGGCTACCAAGGCTGCGATCGTCGAAGCCCGTCGCCGGGCTGAACTGATGGCGGAAGCTGCCGGCGTCAAGCTGGGCGCGATCCAGTCGATCCAGACCAGCGATGGCGGCGGCGTGCCGATCTTCCGCGCCCAGATGGCGATGAAGGCCGATTCGGTGACGCCGGTAATGGGTGGCGAGCAGCAGATCACCGCCAATGCGACGATCGTCTACCTGATCTCGCCGCGCTAATTTTCGCGCCGCCTCGGCCCGCACGAAACGGTCACCTCTCCCTGAGGGAGAGGTGAAAAGGCGTGCTCCAAAGCCGACGTTCTCTGCCTTAGCCGGCATCCTCGCTGGCTTCGGCAATTCCGGCAGGTTCGGGCGCGAGGACGGAAATCGCGCCGGGCAAGCTCTCGAACACCAGCGGTGTTTGCATCCGCGTCAGTTCGCCATCGATAGAAAGCCAGACTCGCGACCTGTGGCTGGTGATCGTCGCATGACTGACAGCCAGTGAATCGATCTCCGGATTGTCGCGCCAGCGCCCGGACAGAAGATCCAGCCCCGCCTGCATCCGACTCGCCATTTCTGCGCCTTCGGCAAAATGAATCTCGATCACGCCCTCGTCGAGCCGCGGGCGATCGAAGCCGCCGGTTGAAAGGCGGTTGTTGGTGACCAGCAGCGCATAAGCGGCGACTTCGCGCTCGCCCTGCGGCGTTTCCAGTTTCAATTGCAATATCCCGGCGCGTGAAAACGCCCGGAGCGACGAGCGCGCCACGGCGATGAAGCGGCCGAAAGGCAGGCTGAGGCCGCGAAATTGCGCCCGCCCACGCGCCACCTCAGCGAAGAAGCCAAGACCCGCCAGGGAATGAAACAGCCGCCCGTTGACCGCGGAAAGATCGATCCGGCTCGGGCTGGCGCCCGCCAGCGCCGCCAGCGCGGCTTCGAGGTCCGTCGGCATGCCGAGGCTCTTGGCGAACAGGTTCATCGTGCCGAGAGGCAGGACGCCGAGTGTGCGTTCGGTGCCAGCGATCTTGCGGATGGCATGGCCGACCGAGCCATCGCCGCCGCCGACGACGACGGTTTGCGGGCCGGATTGCGCGGCCCGATCGATCGCATGGACGAACTCGTTTTCCTCGGCCAGCACCACCTCGGCCGAATGGCCGCGATCGGCAAAGGCCCGCTCGACGATGGCGCGGATTTCGGCCGGATCGCGATCATGGATCGTGCCGGCCTTGGCATTCAGGATAACGATGGTATCGACCACGATAGGCTCCCCGGGACCACCTGAAAGTGGCGATCGGCAGGGGACAACGCAAGGCCGAGCGGATCGATCCATCGCCCCTGTCTACCGCGCTTGCACGGTCCCGAAAACGGGCCAAAAACGAAGAAGCGCCCGAAAATCGGGCGCTTCAAATTCGTCGGATCGAGTGGCAGAAACTAACGAGTCTGCAACGGCACCGGCGTGGGCCGCGCTTCCGAGAGCGGCGCGTCACCCTTGCGGGCGCGCATCAGGTTGACGAAGCGCGTGAACAGATAGTGGCTGTCCTGCGGGCCAGGCGATGCTTCCGGATGGTACTGCACCGAGAAGATCGGCTTGTCCTTGACGCGCAGGCCGCAATTCGAACCGTCGAACAGCGAGACATGCGTCTCCTCGACGGTGTCAGGCAGCGAGCCGGCGTCGACGGCGAAGCCGTGGTTCATCGAGGTGATCTCGACCTTGCCCGTCGTGCGATCCTGGACCGGATGATTGGCGCCGTGGTGGCCCTGATGCATCTTCTTGGTCTCGCCGCCGAGCGCGATGCCCAGCATCTGGTGGCCAAGGCAGATACCGAACAGCGGCACGTCGGCCGCGATCACTTCCTTGATCGCCGGCACGGCATATTCGCCGGTCGCGGCTGGATCGCCCGGGCCGTTCGACAGGAAGACGCCATCCGGCTTGTGCGACAGGATTTCCTCGCCGGTCGCCGTTGCCGGCAGCACGGTCACGGCACAGCCGGCGTCCGCCAGCAGGCGCAGAATGTTGCGCTTGATGCCGTAATCGACGGCCACGACCTTGTGGACCGGGTTCTCCTGGCGGCCAAAGCCCTTGTCCCAGACCCAGGTGGTCTCATCCCAGCGGAAGCTCTGTCCGGTGGTGACGTCCTTGGCGAGGTCCATACCTTCGAGGCCCGGCCATGCAGCCGCTTCCTTGGCAATAGCCTTCTGGTCGAAGACGCCGTCCGGCGCATGGACGATGACGGCATTCGGCATGCCCTTGTCGCGGATCAGCGAGGTGAGCGCGCGCGTATCGACGCCAGCGATGCCGACGATGCCGCGCGACTTCAGCCAGGCGTCGAAATTTTTCAGGGCGCGATAGTTGGACGGGTCGGTGATGTCGGTCTTGATCACGCAGCCGCGCACGCCGGAAGCCGAGGCCATGTTGATGGTCTCGACGTCTTCGTCATTGGTGCCGACATTGCCGATATGCGGGAAGGTGAAGGTGATGATCTGGCCGGCATAGGACGGGTCGGTCAGGATTTCCTGATAACCGGTCATCGCCGTGTTGAAGCAGACTTCACCGACCGCCTGCCCGACCGCGCCAATGCCTCGGCCTTCGATCACGGTTCCGTCGGCGAGGATCAGAAGCGCGGTCGGCTTCGGCTCTGCCCAGACGTTTTCGTCCGCGATCGTGTCGGTCAGCATTGTGTCGGCCATGGTCTACCTGCTGGTCTCGAATGGTCGGGCGTCAAGCTCGTGCCGGCAAGCTGATGCCACACAGAAACGCAGCGGATCCTAGGGATCCACCGCCTCGCGCCCATTTGCCGGGAAACTAGGCCAAGAGGCCCAACCCGTCAACCCGAACCGGAAAATACAAAAGATAGACATTTCAATGCTTTAGCATAGATGCGCTTGAAGGCCGCGCCAAGCTTCTCTATGGTGCGGCAGCGTTCAAGGAGATTGACCATGCGCGACACCATCACGGCTGCCCTGAAAACGGCAATGCTGGCCAAGGACAAGCAACGCACCGGAACGCTTCGCCTGATCATGGCGGCGATCAAGGATCGCGATATCGTCGCGCGCACAGCCGGCACCGGCGAGGCCACCGATGTCGAACTGATCGACCTCTTGGCCAAGATGGTCAAGCAGCGGCTCGAATCGGCGAAGATCTACGAGGACAATGGCCGTCCCGAGCTCGCCGCGCAGGAACGCGAGGAAATCGCCACCATCGAGGAATACCTGCCCAAGCAGCTCAACGAGGACGAAGCGAAGGCAGCCATTGCCGCCATCGTCGTCGAGACGGGCGCCAGCGGCATCCGCGACATGAACAAGGTGATGTCCGAGCTGAAGGCCCGCTATGCCGGCCAGATGGACTTCTCCAAGGCCAGCGCCGCCGTCAAGGCAGCTCTCTCCAGCTAGGGTAGACGAGAATGGAACTGCCGCCGGCCCTTCGCGACGCCGTCGACGCGGCGCTCGAGGGCGCCTCGACGGCAGCGCTTGCCGAAGCGTCCGCCATGCTCTCGCAGCGCTATCGCAGCGAGCTTCGCGATGGCCGCTTCCATGTCTCCGAAGACGACGCCGCGCGCGCCTATCTGGCGGCGCGGCTGCCGGCCACCTTCGCCGCCGTCCGCGCCGCGATGGGCGAGGCCGAGCAGCAGATGCCGGACTTCGCGCCGAAGTCGCTGCTCGACCTCGGCGCGGGCCCCGGCACCGCCATGTGGGCGGCGCGCGATACATGGCCGTCGATCGACGATACGCTGATGATCGAGGGCAGCCCGACGATGCGGCGCTGGGGCGAAAAGCTCGCCGCCTCGGCCCTGCCCTTCAAGCGCGAATGGCGCGCGGCGGATTTTTCCAAGGGCAAGCTCGCTGTCGATGCGCACGATCTCGTCACCATCGCCTATGTGCTCGACGAGCTTGAACTCGACGCCCGCGCGGCGCTGATTGAAGCCGCGTGGCGCGCGACCGGCTCGCTGCTGCTGGTGGTAGAGCCCGGCACGCCAGCCGGCTGGCAACGCATTCTCGACGTCCGCACGCAGCTTCTGGGCCTTGGTGCGCATATCGTGGCGCCTTGCGCCCATGAGGCGCCCTGCCCGATCGTTTCGCCCGACTGGTGCCATTTCTCCCGCCGCGTGGCGCGAACAAAAATCCATCTGCGCAGCAAGGGCGCGGTGGTGCCGTTCGAGGACGAGAAGTTCATCTATCTGGCCGTGTCGAAGGCGCCGGCCACCCGCACCACCGGTCGCGTTCTCTCACCCCCGCGCTCCGGCAGCGGCAAGGTCAGCTTGAAACTCTGTCTGGCGTCCGGCGCGGCCGAAACACGGCTGATCACCAAGCGCGACGGCGAGCTGTTCAAGGCAGCCCGCCGGATCGACTGGGGCGACGCGCTGGAGGTTTAGGCTATGAATGAATAGCTATACTTCACCTCTCCCTGAGGGAGAGGTCGACGCACGAAGTGCGGCGGGTGAGGGCTTACGGCCTCACCGGATAGTATCCTAAACCCTCACCCGGAGCTTCGCTCCGACCTCTCCCTCAGGGAGAGGTGGGAAGACAGATTTCGCCCTCGATAAGGACTCCTCGACCTGCGCCATCATACCGCCCTGCATAGCGGGCATAAGTCGCTCGATGGCTTTGCGCTTCGCGCCGCCAGGCCCTAAATTGGAGGGTCATCACCTGCCCCGGGGTCCAATGCGCTTCTCGCCTTCCTTTCTCGACGACATCCGTGCCCGCCTGCCGATCTCCTCGATCGTCGGGCAACGTGTGACGTGGGACCGGCGCAAGTCGCAGCCGCAGAAGGGTGATTTCTGGGCCTGCTGCCCGTTCCATGGCGAAAAATCCCCCTCCTTCCATGCCGAGGATCGCAAGGGCCGCTTCCATTGCTTCGGCTGCGGCGAATCAGGCGACCACTTCACCTTCCTGACCAAGCTCGAAGGCCTCTCCTTCCCCGAAGCCGTCGAGCGGCTGGCGGGCGAAGCTGGCCTTTCCATGCCGGCGCGCGACGTCCATGCCGAGGAAGAAGAGCGCAAGCGCGCCTCGCTGCATGAGGTGATGGAGATTGCCTGCCGCTTCTTCGAGGAAGGGCTGCAATCGCGCGACGGCGCCAGCGCCCGGGGCTATTTGAACGGCCGCGCGCTCGGCCCCGACATCCAGCGCCGCTTCCGCTTGGGCTATTCGCGCCAGAGCCGCAACGCGCTGAAGGAACACCTCGCGTCAAAAGGCGTGCCGCACGAGGACATGATCGCGACGGGCCTGCTGATCTCGGGCGAGGACATTCCGGTTTCCTACGACCGCTTTCGCGATCGCGTCATGTTCCCGATTACGGACTTCAGGGGCCGCATCGTCGCCTTCGGCGGTCGCGCGCTCTCCGCCGATGCGCAGGCCAAATACCTGAACTCGCCGGAGACTGTGCTCTTCCGCAAGGGCGACCTGCTCTACAACGGCTTTGAGGCGCGCAAGGCGGTGCAGAGCGCCGGCACGATCATCACCGTCGAGGGCTATGTCGACGTCATCGCGATGTCGACGGCGGGCTTCGGCCATACCGTCGCCCCGCTCGGCACGGCGCTGACCGAGCGCCAGCTCGACCTGCTGTGGCGGCTGACGCCGGAACCGATTCTCTGTTTCGACGGCGACAAGGCCGGTTTGCGTGCGGCGTATCGCGCCGCCGATCTGGCGCTGGCTGCCCTGAAGCCCGGCAAGACGGTGCGTTTCGCGCTTTTGCCGGAAGGCCAGGATCCGGACGACCTGATCCGTTCGGCCGGTCGCGAGGCAATGGCGCAGGTGCTGGCCGCCGCCCGCCCGCTCTTCGACATGGTGTGGACGCGCGAGACCGATGGCGGCGGATTCGAAACGCCGGAGCGGCGCGCGGCGCTGGAAGCGCGGCTGCGCGACATCGCCCGCACAGTGGCCGACGAGAGCATCCGCCATCACTACGAACAGGCATTTTCCGAGCGTGCGCGCGAGTTTTTCGGCTATGGCCAGAAAAACGGCAATCGCCAGCAGCGCGGCAATGGCGAGCGGCGCAATGACCAGCGCGGCGGCGGCGGCAATGGCTCCTCGCGGCCGATTCGTCAGCCTCCGCCGATCATTTCGGAGAGCCTGAAGCGCTCGACGACGCTCTCCGGCCGGGTGCAGGCGCCACTGCGCGAAGTGGTGCTGGTGATGACCATGGCTAACCATCCGGGCCTTGTCCCCGACCTTCTGGACGAGTTCGCGCAGATCGAGTTGACGAATCGCGAACTTGACTCTCTTCGCACGCAAATCCTAGAGATTGCGGCCGAGGATCCTCATATCGAAGGGGGAGGCTTGCGCGACCGGCTCATAACCGCGCGATTCGGCGAATTGCTCGACAAGCTCGACCAGCAAATCGAGCGATGTGGCAATTGGCAGGCAAGGGCGGATGCGTCGGATCGTGACGCTGCGGACGGTTGGATGCAGGCTCTAACCTTGCACAGGAAGGCGCGAACGTTACATAAGGAACTTAAGGATGCCGAGGCGGCTCTAGCCACAGACCCCAGCGACGCCAATCTGGCGCAGATGATCGACATCCAGAACCAAATGGCAAACAGCGACGGCACCGAGGCCCAGATCGAGGGTTTCGGACTCAGTTCGGGCCGACGACAGAAGTCGATGTAGGATCGACAGTCGGCGGCGTAAGGTTAAGCGGGCCTTAAGACAAGAAAGTCTAATTGTCGGGAGACCGACGGTGAGAGGGAAACCTCCTGCCGCCTCTAGGGTTTAACGGTGGTGTGCGAGCGCGACGGACGAGAACCGTCTGGCGCGAAGCCTCTGCCAAGACGGAGAACAGCATGGCGACCAAGGTTCAGGAAAACGAAGAGGCGCAGGACGCGCAGGCCGAGCCGCAGGACGGTCCGCTTCTCGACCTCTCGGATGCCGCCGTCAAGCGGATGATCAAGGTCGCCAAGAAGCGCGGCTTTGTGACCTATGAAGAGCTGAATTCGGTCCTGCCGTCCGAGCAGGTCGGTTCGGAACAGATCGAAGACATCCTCTCGATGCTCTCCGAAATGGGCATCAATGTGATCGAGGCCGACGAGGTCGAAGAAGCCGAAGAACCGACGGCTGCCGACGCCGAAGAGGAAGCGGGCGAGCTCGCCGAATCAACCGGCACCGCGGTCGCGCGCACCACCACCACCAAGGAGCCGACCGACCGTACCGACGATCCCGTCCGCATGTATCTGCGCGAGATGGGCTCGGTCGAATTGCTGTCGCGCGAAGGCGAAATCGCCATTGCGAAGCGCATCGAGGCCGGTCGCGAAACCATGATCGCCGGGCTCTGCGAGAGCCCCCTCACCTTCCAGGCCATCATCATCTGGAAGGAGGAACTTGCCGAAGGCAAGATCCTGCTGCGCGACATCATCGATCTCGAAGCGACTTATGCCGGCCCCGAGGCGAAGAACGCCCCGATGGCGGGCCCCGGCGGCGTGCCGTTTGGCCAGGCTGCCGCGGAAGAGGAAGACGCCGAAGCGCCGATTCCGCCGCCGACCGACGACAATGACGACGAGGACGACCTCGAAAACAACATGTCGCTTGCCGCCATGGAGGCCGAGCTGAAGCCGAAGGTCGTCGAGACCTTCGACAACGTCGCCGAGAACTACAAGAAGCTCCGCCGCCTGCAGGACCAGCTGGTCGAAGGCCGTCTCAAGAACGAGACGCTCTCGCCCTCGCAGGAGCGCCGCTACAAGAAGCTGAAGGACGACCTGATCCTCGAGGTCAAGTCGCTCTCGCTGAACCAGCACCGCATCGATTCGCTGGTCGAGCAGCTCTATGCGATCAACAAGAGCCTCGTCAGTTCCGAAGGTCGCCTTCTGCGCCTGGCCGAAAGCTATCGCGTATCGCGCGAAGAGTTTTTGCGCGAATACCAGGGTTCGGAACTCGATCCGAACTGGCTGCGTCGCGTTGCCAATCTGGGCGGTCGCGGCTGGAAGGACTTTGTCACCAACGGCAAGGACCGGATCCGCGAACTGCGCGGCGATATCCAGAATCTCGCGACCGAGACCGGCCTGGAAATCACCGAATATCGCCGCATCGTCCACATGGTGCAGAAGGGCGAGAAGGAAGCACGCCAGGCCAAGAAGGAAATGGTCGAGGCCAACCTTCGCCTCGTGATCTCGATTGCCAAGAAGTACACGAACCGTGGCCTGCAGTTCCTCGACCTGATCCAGGAAGGCAATATCGGCCTGATGAAGGCGGTCGATAAGTTCGAATACCGTCGCGGCTACAAGTTCTCGACCTATGCGACCTGGTGGATCCGCCAGGCGATCACGCGTTCGATCGCCGACCAGGCCCGCACGATCCGTATCCCGGTTCACATGATCGAGACGATCAACAAGATCGTCCGCACCTCGCGCCAGATGCTGCACGAGATCGGCCGCGAGCCGACCCCGGAAGAACTGGCCGAGAAGCTGGCCATGCCGCTCGAAAAGGTCCGCAAGGTCCTGAAGATCGCCAAGGAGCCGATCTCCCTCGAAACGCCGATCGGCGACGAGGAAGATTCGCATCTCGGCGACTTCATCGAGGACAAGATGGCGATCCTGCCGATCGACGCCGCGATCCAGTCGAACCTTCGCGAGACGACGACGCGGGTTCTGGCCTCGCTCACGCCGCGTGAAGAGCGCGTGCTGCGCATGCGCTTCGGCATCGGCATGAACACCGACCACACGCTGGAAGAAGTCGGCCAGCAGTTCTCGGTGACGCGCGAGCGTATCCGTCAGATCGAGGCCAAGGCGCTGCGCAAGCTCAAGCACCCGAGCCGTTCGCGCAAGCTGCGCTCGTTCCTCGACAATTAGTCTTCGAAGCCTCGCTTCGACGATAACAAAAGGGCCGCTCGCGAGAGCGGCCCTTTTGTTTTAGAATGGGCGAATGAACGTCCGCACCCTGATCGAGAACGCCGGTTTGCCCCGCCGTGGTTTCACGGTGAAGGAGGTCGAGCGTATGAGCGAGGTCGGCTTGCTGCGCGACGGGGAACGGGTCGAGCTGATCGGGGGAGAGCTCATTCCGATGAATCCCAAAGGCAGCCGGCACGAGACATTGAAGGCAAGGTTGCTCCGCCACTGGTATCGCGTGGCGCCGGAGACGATCGAGCTCATCCCGGAAACAACCTTTCGCCTGGCGCTGGATACGTACCTGGAGCCTGACGTCGTGCTCTTCGAACGGGCGATCGGCATCCGCCGTCTCGACGGCGGTACTGCCCTGCTCGCCGTCGAACTCTCCGACAGTTCGCTCGGTTTCGACTTGGGACCGAAAGCGCTCATTTACGCCCATTTCGGCATCCGTGAGCTCTGGGTAATCGACGCTGTCGCCAACATCGTCCACGTCCATCGCGAGCCGAAGGACGGGCGCTACCAGTCGATCACGCCATGGCGTGCCGAGGATCTCGTCGTTCCCGCCTTCGCGCCTTCGCAGTTCGGGCTGCGCCTTGCCGATCTCGACCTGGACGACGGATCGCGCTAAGCCTCGGACACAAAGCGTCAATCAGAGGTCTATCGATGTCGTTCCTGAAGAAGCTGTTCGGCGGTGGTGGTGGTGGAAAAGCTGCCGAAGCCAAGGAAGAAGCCACCGAGTACAAGGGCTACAACATCCGCCCGGCTCCCTTTTCGGACGGCGGCCAGTACAAGACCGCCGGCTTCATCGAGAAGACCATCGACGGCGTCGAAAAATCCTATCGGTTTGTCCGCGTTGATTCGCACGCAAGCCGCGACGCCGCCGCCGAATTCTCTGTCCTCAAGGGCAAGCAGATCATCGACGAGCAGGGCGACCGGATTTTCGACACCAACTGATCGCTAACGGAATCCAAGGCTCTACAAAGAAAAAGCCGGCCGCGGTGACGCGGCCGGCTTTCTCATTCTAGGCTGAAGTCGACGCCCTACTGGGCGCAGCTTCCATCCGGCTGGGCGGCGCCCTCGGGGCAATCGCCGCCGCGCTGCGGGCGCTCGCGACGCTCGGGCTGGCGCTGCTCCTGCTGTTGCTCCGGCTGGCCCTGCTCGGCCTGCGGCTCGCGCTGACGGCGCGGACGCTCCTGCTGGGGCTCCGGCTGTGCCTGCTCGGGCTGCGGCTCCTGCTGGCGCGGCTGCTCCTGACGGGGCTGCTCCTGCGGCTGGGGTTGCTCTTCCCGCTGCTGGCGACGCTGGCGCGGCGCTTCCTCGCTCTGGGCAGGCGCTGCCGGCTCTGCCTGGGGCTCGGCCTGCGGGCGCTGTCGACGCGGGCGCTCGGCCGGCTCCTGCTGCGTCGGCTTGGACTCCGGCTGCGGTTCGGCAGCAGGCTGCTCCTGGCGAGCCGGCGCTTCCTCCGCGGGCTTCGCCGGGCGTTCGCGACGCGGCTTCTCAGGCTTTGCCTCCGGCTCGGGAGCGGGCTTAGCCTGCTCCGGCTCGGCCTGGGGCGCAGCCTCCGGCTGGGCTGAAGGCGCAGGCTGTTCCTCGGCCGGCTTCGCAGGACGCTCGCGGCGCGGCTTGGCAGGCGGCTCCTGCGTCGGCTCGGCAGGCGCCGCTTCCGGTGCCGGCTTGGGTTCCGACGAAGGCTTCTGCTCGGGCGCAGGCTTGCGCTCCGGCGCAGGCTTGGAAGGAGCAGCGGGCTGCTCGGCAGCAGGCGCCTGATCGGCCGGCTGGGACGGACGCTCGCGGCGCGGACGTTCGCCTTGCTGGCCATCCGGCTGCTGGCCGGCGGGCTGACCCTGCTGGTCCGGACCGCGATCCGGCCGGTTCGGGCGCTGAGGCTGATCCGGATTGACCGGCGGCGGATTGCCGTCGGCGGGCGCCTGCGGCTCGGCCGGCTGCGGATTGGCCTCGACCTTCTTCAGCACCTCGTCAGCCCTGGCGGCGCGTTCCTGGCGGATGCGCTCCTGGTCGGCCTGACGCTGCTGTGCCGCCTTCTGGGTGGCCGCGTCGATCTCGGCAGCGCGGGCGTCGGCCGCCTTGCGCTGCTGATCGACAAGATCGGCCTTTTCAGCTTGCAGCTTCTTGATCTCCGCCTGCATGCGGTCGCGCTGCTGCGGCTGATCGCGGTCACGACGCAGATCGCGGCGCTCGTCCGGGTTGAGCACGGAGAGCAGCGCTGCCGACACGACGCCGGCAATCGCCGCCTTCGGATCGGGCTCGACATACTGATGGATCAACGTGCGATCGTCGCGTGGGACGTCGCGGTCGAACCGGCCCGGACGGCCATCGAAACGCTGATCGTCGATGCGCGGACGGAACACGCCGATACGGCCGCCCTGATCGTCATCGAAGATGTCGCGCTGGTCGTCGACATACACGACCTCGCGGCCGGGCCTGTCGCGGCGACGGACGGGCTCGTTGAAGTAGCGGCCATCCTCGAACCTCGGACGACGCACGTCGCGCGCCTCGCCGAGGTAACGGCCGACATCGCGCACGGGGGCTGCCCGGCGACCAATGTCGTCATCGTCGAAATACTGGTCGTCGACAAACACCCAGCTTTCCGAGACGGGCGGTTCGTAGCGTTCCGGCGCGCCATAGGCATAGCCCGGACGATCGGGGGCGATCGGCGCCCAGCCGACGGCGCCGCCGCCGACGCGGAACGTCACCCAGGCCGGCGACCACGTGTCGCCCGGAACCCAGTACCAACCATAATCGGGGCTATAGTCCCAGCGGCCATAGTGATAGGTGGCCCAGCCGAACGGCTCGCTCGACTCCCAATACCAGCCGTAATCGTCGGTCCAGGTCCAGCGACCTTCCTGATAGGGCCGCCAGCCGGCGCCACGGCGCTTCGGCACGAAAACGTAGCCATAGTCCTCATCCTCGATCCAGCGGCCATAGGGCTGCAGTTGATCGAAGAAATAACCGACATCGCCGGAAGCGCGGCTGGCGCGCGGGCGGCTGGAAACCGGCTGGGCGCGCGGACGCGACGGCGCTGCCTGAACGGGCTTCGGGCGCGGCGCGGGCGGCACGACGGCCGGGCGCGCATCAGCGACCTTCACCGGTTCGGCTTCGGCAGAGGGAGCGCCTTCCGCCGACTGATCATATTCATCCATGTCGGTCGTATCGGCAGACGGAGCCTGTTCACCCTCGTCCGCGGCCGGCACCTTGGGGCGCAGCTCGAGCTTGTAGGGAATATCCACGACGCCGGTGACAACCGCCGCACCGGCAAAGACGACGCCGCCCGCAAGGGCAGCTCCGATCAGACCCAGAAGTTTCATCTATACCTTCCCGTCGTTTCCGGACCGTTCAGGCCCGGGCGAACCGAATCATGCTTAACCAATTTGGCTATTCCCCCGATACCAGCGGACGAAAGCGGCATGGTCGAGGCTCAATCAAGGCCGATTGCTTGGCCGTCTCGCCTCATTTCTCCAGGTATCAATCCCGTTTGCCGCATGAACGTTCCCTGAATGCCGAACGGGATGTCCTTGGGCACAGAACGGCAAGCCGTTGCGCCGATGGATTGGCGACGCGGCGCGAAGATGCGATCCTGCCGCCGAGATTTTTCAGGAGACGCGGGACGCATGACTGTTTCACGAACGCGCCGGCCATTCGGCATTGTCGGGCGCATTGCCATGCTCGGCGCGCTGGTTGCGCTCGCCCTGCCAACGGCCCCGGTCCTGGCCGACGGCCTGCGGCTCGCCCCCTACAAGGACGAGTTGTTCCAATACGGCACCGTCCTTGAGACCCGCGCCGACGGCGATTTTCGCATCGTCGAATATGACGAGATGCGCGACATCAACGGTCGCGACGAAATTCCCGAACGCAAGGCGCAGAGCAAGTATGTCTCGCTGAAAACCAAGCGCGTCGAGGACCACCTCGCCTACAAGGCTGACGGCCGCAGCCTCAAATATGTCGGCGCCGGCGCGACCAAGAAGCCGGCCAAGGCCATCGTCATCTACCTGCACGGCCAGAACGGCACCCGCTTCCAGGGCGCCGATGACTGGACCTTTGGCGGCAATTTCAACCGCGTGAAGAACCTCACCGTCGCCGCGGGCGGCGCCTATCTTTCGCCGGACTTTTCCGACTTCGAGGGAACCGGCACGGCCGAGATCAAGACGCTGATGCTGGACTATGCGTCTCGCTCGCCGGGCGCGCCGATCTTCATCGCCTGCGGCTCCTATGGCGGCAAGCTGTGCTGGTCGCTGGCCAGGGATCCGGAGGCTGCGTCGATGATATCGGGGCTGATCCTGCTCGGCTCGCTCAACGATCCGGGCTTCCTGAAAACGGCGGCGATGAAGCCGGGCGGCCGGAAGATCCCGATCTTCATCGGCCATGGCAGCCGCGACCCGATCATCGACTGGAAGACGCAGCAGGCCTTCTTCGATTCAGTCCGCAAGAAGTCGCCGGGCTATCCGATCAAGTTCGTCCTGTTCCAGAACGGCAATCACGGCACGCCGATCCGCATGACCGACTGGCGCGAGACGCTGAACTGGATGCTGGCAGCAGGCGGGAAGTAGGGCGAGGCGAAAGACAGCTTTGCGCTCAACGCCAACAATTGTCCCTAACCCTTCGCATCCTGGCGTCTCGCCACCTCGTCCTGCGCCAGATGCACTTCCAGGACGGTTTCGATCCGCCTGAGGATCGTTTGCAATTCGCCGGTGCGGACCTGCTCGAACTTTTCGTGCAGGGACATGATCTCGATCTCGGCCTTCAGATTGACCTCATAGTCGTGCTGCGCCGCCAGCCGATCCTTATCGGATTGCCGGTTCTGCGACATCATGATGACCGGAGCCTGCAGCGCCGCCACCATGGAGAGGACGAGGTTGAGGAAGACATAGGGATAGGCATCGAACACGCCGCCCCATCGGACCAGGACGACCGAGTTCATCACCACCCAGACGACGATGATCAGCGCGAAGGTGCCGATAAAGCCCCATGAACCGCCGACCGCCGCGACGCGGTCAGCCAGGCGAGCGCCAAAGGTCTGCTGACTTTCGTATTCCGTGACGATGTTGCGCGCCACATGCTGGCGCGCCGCCATCCGTTCCAGAAGCTTGCGATCCGCGTTGGAGAGCGTCGCCGTGCCGTCGGCAAGGAGACGCTCGCAGAGGTCGCGGATCGCCGCGTCTGACATGGCTCGTCAGATCTGCCCGGAGAACGTGTTGCACTGGTTCAGGTCGCCCGACTGGTAGCCGCGCTTGAACCAGTTGCTGCGCTGGGCCGAGGTGCCGTGCGTGAAGCTCTCCGGCACGACGACGCCCTGGGTGCGCTTCTGGATGGCGTCATCACCGATCTGGGTGGCGGCGTTCAGCGCCTCGTCGATATCGCCGGCCTCGAGCATGCCCTTCTGGTCCGTGCGGTTGGCCCAGACACCGGCATAGCAATCCGCCTGAAGCTCGACGCGAACCGACATCTCGTTCGCCTGCGCCTTGCTCATATTGGCCCGCATCTCGTTGAACTTCGGCAGGATGCCGGTCAGGTCCTGGATGTGATGACCGACTTCGTGGGCGATCACATAGGCCTGCGCCATGTCGCCCGGCGCGCCGAAGCGACGCTTCAACTCGTCATAGAAGGCGAGGTCGATATAGACCTTCTTGTCGAGCGGGCAATAAAACGGTCCGGAAGCCGAACTGGCCTGGCCGCAGGCCGAACGGGTCATGCCCGTAAACAGCACCAGCGGTGTCGGCTGATAGGTCTCGCCGGCGCTCTTGAAGATGTCGCTCCAGACATCCTCGGTACTGCCGAGCACCTTGGCGACAAACTGCTTGCCGGCGTCGTTGACACCCGCGCCGGTCTGGCTGCTGCCCGGTGACGGCGCCTGCTGGTAGCTGGTGTCTTCGCTCTGGGTGAAGCCGCCACCGCCGCCCGTGACCATGGCGAGCATCTGGATCGGATTGATGCCGAACACCAGCCAGCCAATGCCGACAATGACGGCGATCGTCACCAGCGATCCGCCCTTGAGCGGGATGCCGCGTCCGCCGCCCATGCCGGCCGGCCGGAAGCCCCCGCCAAGTCCGCCGGATCCGTCACTGCGCCGGTCTTCGACGTTCTCGCTCTCGCGCTGTCCATCGAGACGCATCGACCTTCTCCCTCTTGCCACGACCAAAGCCGCGAAGTTCCTTTTGCCGAAACTAGTCCGGCCGACCCGTCACCGCCAGTGGCTCTAACGTGCCGAGGCCATACACAGTTGCCTGCAGGGGTTCCCCCACCCTGCCTTTTCCCCTATAAGCCCGCTTTAGCCTTACACGCCCCCTGCTTGATGGCCCGCGCGGATCACCGCTTCGGGTTTTTTGCTACGCGCGAGACGAAATTGCCGAAACGTACAGATATCAAATCGATCCTGATCATTGGAGCTGGCCCGATCATTATCGGCCAGGCTTGTGAGTTCGACTACTCCGGCACCCAGGCCTGCAAAGCGCTGAAGGACGAGGGGTATCGAATCATCCTCGTGAACTCCAATCCGGCAACGATCATGACCGATCCGGATCTGGCGCACGCGACCTACATCGAGCCGATCACGCCGGAGATCGTCACCAAGATCATCGAGAAGGAGCGCCCCGACGCGCTGCTCCCGACGATGGGCGGCCAGACCGCGCTGAACTGCGCGCTGTCGCTCAAGAAGATGGGCGTGCTCGACAAGTTCAACGTCGAGATGATCGGCGCCACGGCGGAAGCGATCGACAAGGCCGAGGACCGCGAGCGGTTCCGCGATGCGATGACGAAGATCGGGCTGGAGACGCCGCGTTCGCGCCTCGCCCATTCGCTCACCGAAGCCCTGCCCGCGCTCGAAGAAATCGGCCTGCCCGTCATCATCCGTCCGTCCTTCACGCTGGGCGGCACCGGCGGCGGCATCGCCTATACGCGCGAAGAATTCATCGAGATCGTCGAGAGCGGCGTCGATGCGTCGCCAACCGACGAAGTCCTGATCGAGGAATCCGTTCTCGGCTGGAAAGAGTATGAGATGGAGGTTGTCCGCGACAAGAAGGACAACTGCATCATCATCTGCTCGATCGAGAACATCGATCCGATGGGCGTCCACACCGGCGATTCGATCACGGTTGCTCCGGCGCTGACGTTGAGCGACAAGGAATACCAGATCATGCGCGACGCCTCGCTGGCGGTGCTGCGCGAGATCGGCGTCGAGACGGGCGGCTCCAACGTCCAGTTCGCTGTCAACCCGGCCGATGGCCGGCTGATCGTCATCGAAATGAACCCGCGCGTGTCGCGCTCCTCGGCGCTCGCCTCCAAGGCGACCGGCTTCCCGATCGCCAAGGTCGCGGCCAAGCTCGCCGTCGGCTACACGCTCGACGAGTTGGACAACGACATCACCGGCGGCGCCACCCCGGCTTCGTTCGAGCCGACGATCGACTATGTCGTTACCAAGATCCCGCGCTTCGCCTTCGAGAAGTTCCCCGGCGCCTCGCCGGTGCTGACCACCGCGATGAAGTCGGTCGGCGAAGTCATGGCGATCGGCCGCACCTTCCAGGAATCGCTGCAGAAGGCGCTGCGCGGTCTGGAAACCGGCCTTTCCGGTCTCGACGAGATCGAGATCCCCGGCCTCGGCCAGGGTGATGACGCGAACGCCATCCGCGCCGCCATCGGCACGCCGACGCCCAATCGCCTGCTGCAGGCAGCCCAGGCCATGCGCCTCGGCATTTCCGTCGACCAGGTGCACGACATCTGCAAGATCGACCCGTGGTTCCTCAAGGAAATCAAGGGCATCATCGACACCGAGCAGAAGATCCGCGCGCACGGCCTGCCGAAGACGACCGGTGCGCTGCGCCGGTTGAAGGCGATGGGCTTCTCGGATCAGCGGCTGGCGAACATCACCGGCCAGGCCGAGAGCGCCGTCAAGGCGCTGCGCAACGAACTTGGCGTGCATCCGGTCTACAAGCGGATCGACACCTGCGCGGCCGAATTCGCCTCGCCGACGCCCTACATGTACTCGACCTATGAAGGTCCGTTCACCGGCGCGCCGGTCAGCGAGGCCGAGCCTTCGAACGCCAAGAAGGTCATCATCCTGGGCGGCGGTCCGAACCGCATCGGCCAGGGCATCGAGTTCGATTATTGCTGCTGCCATGCCGCCTTCGCGCTGAAGGATGCCGGCTACGAATCGATCATGATCAACTGCAACCCGGAAACCGTCTCGACCGACTACGACACGTCGGACCGACTCTACTTCGAGTCGCTGACGGCCGAGGACGTGCTGGAGATCATCCGCGTCGAGCAGTCGAACGGCACGCTGCACGGCGTCATCGTCCAGTTCGGCGGCCAGACCCCGCTGAAGCTCGCAGCCGCCCTCGAAGAGGCCGGCGTGCCGATCCTCGGCACCTCGCCAGACGCGATCGACCTGGCCGAAGACCGCGACCGCTTCTCGAAGCTGCTCAACAAGCTCGGCATCCGCCAGCCCAAGAATGGCATCGCCTATTCGGTCGAGCAGGCCCGCCTGATCGTCGCCGATCTCGGCTATCCGCTCGTCGTGCGCCCGTCCTACGTGCTTGGCGGTCGCGCCATGCAGATCATCCGCGACGACGACACGCTGTCGGACTACCTGCTCGGCACGCTGCCGGAGCTCGTGCCGGCCGAGGTCAAGGTTCGCTACCCGAACGACAAGACCGGCCAGATCAACACGCTGCTCGGCAAGAACCCGCTGCTGTTCGACCGCTATCTCTCCGACGCGATCGAAGTCGATGTCGATGCGCTGTCCGACGGCAAGACGGTGTTCGTCGCCGGCATCATGGAGCACATCGAAGAGGCCGGCATCCATTCGGGCGACAGCGCCTGCTCGCTGCCGCCGCATTCGCTCAGCCCCGAGATGATCGCGACGCTGGAGGAGCAGACCCGCAAGCTCGCGCTGGCGCTTGAGGTTGGCGGCCTGATGAACGTCCAGTACGCGATCAAGGACGGCGACATCTACGTGCTCGAAGTGAACCCGCGCGCCTCGCGCACGGTGCCCTTCGTCGCCAAGACGATCGGCCTGCCAGTGGCCAAGATCGCCGCTCGCGTCATGGCAGGCGAAAGCCTGGAGAGCTTCGATCTCAAGGCTGGCCGCCGCGATCACATCGCCGTCAAGGAAGCCGTGTTCCCGTTCGCCCGTTTCCCGGGCGTCGATACGCTGCTCGGCCCGGAAATGCGCTCGACCGGCGAGGTCATGGGCCTCGACTACAATTACGCGGTCGCCTTCGCCAAGAGCCAGCTCGGCGCCGGCAGCACGCTGCCGACCGCTGGCACCGTGTTCGTGTCGATGCGCGACTCGGACAAGGCCGGTATTCTCGAGCCGATCCGTCGCCTCGAAAGCCTCGGCTTCAAGATCATCGCGACGACCGGCACGCAGCGTTTCCTCGCTGAGAACGGCATCACCTGCGCGAAGATCAACAAGGTCGCCGAAGGCCGTCCGCACATCGTCGACGCCATCAAGAATGGCGATGTGAAGCTCGTGTTCAACACGACCGAAGGCGCCCGCGCACTCGGTGACAGCCGTTCGATGCGTCGCGCCGCCCTCCTCCACAAGGTGCCGTATTACACGACCCTTTCGGGCGCCATCGCCGCGTCGCTCGGCATCGAAGCCTATGCGACCGGAACTCTGGAAGTGCGCCCCTTGCAGGCCTATTTCGAGTAAGCCTGACCGCTCACGGGCCGGGTTCCGCCCCGTGAGCATTCCCCTTGCGCTCGCCGCAATCGTGGACGACACTTGAAGGCTCAGTTTGCCTCGGGCAACCCGACAGAGAATGCGTCGGCTTCGACGCGTTCTTTCGGTTTTTGAAATCAGGAGCAGGCGCCTTCGGGCACCGGCGTCTGAATTATTGTGCTTCGGCCCATTTGGGAACCGAGGCCAAGAAGGAAGAAAAGGCCAGAAAGACCATGGAAAAGGTTCCGATGACCATCAGCGGTCATGCGGCTCTCGAAGTGGAGCGGAAACGTCTGACCTCGGAAGAGCGCCCCCGTATCATCGCGGCGATCTCCGAAGCGCGCGCGCATGGCGACCTCTCGGAGAACGCCGAATATCACTCGGCCAAGGAAGCGCAGAGCCACAATGAGGGCCGCATCGCGGAACTCGAGGACAAGCTTTCGCGCGCCGAAATCATCGACGTCAGCAAGCTGTCGGGCACGACGATCAAGTTCGGCGCGACGGTGAAGCTGATCGACGAGGATACCGAGGAAGAACGGGTCTATCAGATCGTTGGCGACCTCGAAGCCGATGTCCGGTCCGGTCGCATCTCGATTTCGTCGCCGATCGCCCGCGCGTTGATCGGCAAGAGCGCCGGCGACACGGTGGCCGTCACAGCCCCCGGCGGCGATCGTTCCTACGAAGTGCTTGAAGTCTCATTCCGCTAGGCTGACCTGCCGAGCCGATCCTCAAGCACCGGGCTTCCAAGGCCCGGTGCTTTTTCGTATCTGACAGGGCCTGCAACCCGGAGTCGCCATGACGTCGTCCAGCACGACCCCCACTCGCCTTTCGGCAATCATCATTGCCAAAGACGAAGCCCGCGACCTGCCGGCCTGCCTCGCCTCGCTGGCGTTCTGCGACGAGATCGTCGTCGTCGACAGCGGCTCGACCGACGACACCGTCGCGATCGCCGAGGCGAAGGGATGTCGTGTCCTGATACGCACTGACTGGGCCGGTTTCGGCGCCCAGAAGCAGCGCGCACTGGATGCGGCGACCGGTGACTGGGTACTCTCGATCGACGCCGACGAGGTGATCCCCCATGCCCTCGCCGCGGAAATCCGCGCGGCCATCGAAACCAGGGCCGCCGCCGGCTACCGCGTCAATCGGCTCAACAGCTTTCTCGGCAAACCGTTGCGGCATGGCGGCTGGTATCCTGATCGCCATCTGCGCCTCGCCCGGCGCGATGCCGCGCGCTTCACCAAAGATCTCGTCCATGAAGCGTTGGTCGTCGATGGCACCGTCGGGGATCTCGCCACCGACATGCCGCACCAGAGCTATCGCGATCTCGACGAGGTCCTGGACAAGCAGCACCGCTATGCGCTTTCGGGAGCCGAGCAACGACGGCTCAACGGCAGAAACGGCGGCGTCGGCAAGGCGACGCAGCGCGCGATTTGGATGTTCATCCGGCTCTATGTCGTCAAACGCGGCTTTCTCGACGGCCGCGAGGGCTTTCTCGCCGCCGTCTCCAACACCCAGGAAGTTTTCTGGCGCTATGCGGCAACCGGCAAGAAAAGCTAAGATCGAGTGAGGGCAGCTGCCAGGCAGCTCTCCCCTACTCGATAGGAACCAGCGGCTCGTCCTTGATGCGGCGGATGGTGAGAGTGGTGCGAACGCTCGCGACGTTGGCGGCGGACGTCAGTTCCTCGATGAAGCCCTGGAACGACTTCAGCGTCGGCGCGACGCATTTCAGGATGAAATCCGCCTCGCCCGACAGCATGTAGCACTCGCGCACGATCGACCAGTCGCGCACCCGCGCGCCAAAGGCGGTCAAGTCCGCTTCGGCCTGGCTCGAAAGCCCGATCATGGCGAAGGCGGTGACGTCGTAGCCGAGCGCCCCTTCATCGACCAGGGCGCGATAGCCCTCGATGATTCCCGCTTCCTCCAGCGCGCGCATGCGGCGGAGGCAGGGAGGCGCGGAGATGCCGGCGCGACGGGCCAGCTCGACATTGGTGATGCGACCGTCGGCCTGAAGCTCCTTCAGGATCTTCCAGTCGATCGCGTCTAAACGGGCTTTCACGCGTGCCTCACGGCTAAAGAGCCTTTAATGGGAAAGAAAGCCGGGGATGCCGGTCGGCAATCGGATATTCGAGTCTGGCCCAATTGCCATGATTCGGAAACAATTGTTCGCGAGAACGCACAAGATCGCATAGCTTGTATCATGGCATGCGCTACGCACATCCATCCAGAGGCGCGGCCTTCAAAAGCGCACGTCTCGACATTATGTCTGGCCCATCATGCAGCACGCAAAGCTCATCATCGTCGGATCCGGCCCTGCCGGCTACACCGCCGCCATCTATGCGGCCCGCGCCATGTTGGAGCCGATGCTGATTGCCGGCATCCAGCCCGGCGGCCAGCTCACCATCACAACCGATGTCGAGAATTATCCGGGCTTCGCCGACGTCATCCAGGGTCCCTGGCTGATGGAGCAGATGCGCGCCCAGGCTGAGCATGTCGGCACCAAGATGGTCAGCGACCACATCGTCGAGGTCGATCTTTCGCAGCGCCCTTTCATCCTGAAGGGCGATTCCGGCGAGATCTACTCGGCCGACGCGCTGGTTATCGCCACCGGTGCGCAGGCCAAATGGCTCGGCATCGACAGCGAACAGACATTCAAGGGCTTTGGCGTTTCCGCCTGCGCGACCTGTGACGGCTTCTTTTACCGAAACAAGGAAGTCTTCGTGGTCGGCGGCGGCAATACCGCCGTCGAGGAAGCGCTTTACCTCGCCCATATCGCCAAGAAGGTGACGCTCGTCCATCGCCGCGACCATTTCCGCGCCGAGCGCATCCTGCAGAACCGCCTGTTCGGCCTCGACAATGTCGAAGTGATCTGGGACACGGTCATCGACGAAGTCATCGGCAAGACGGGCTTCCCGCCTTCGGTGACGGGCGTAAAGCTGCGCAATGTCGTGACGGGTAAGACGAGCGAGCGCGAGACGCATGGCGTGTTCGTCGCCATCGGCCACGCGCCGGCTGTCGAAATCGTTAAGGGTCAGCTCGATCTGAAGCCGTCCGGCTATATCTGGACGGCGCCGGACTCGACGGCGACCAGCATTCCCGGCGTCTATGCCGCCGGCGACGTGACGGACGAAACGTTCCGCCAAGCTGTAACGGCGGCGGGACAGGGCTGCATGGCAGCGCTCGAAGCCGAGCGCTGGCTGGCGATCAATCCGGTTGTGATGGAATCCGCAGCCGCCGCCGAATAACAACAATATCGGGCTGGTGCTGCAGGGGGCTGTCCAACCATGGACTGGGACAAACTGAGAATATTTCACGCGGCCGCACAGGCTGGCTCGTTCACCCATGCCGGCGAGGCGTTGGGCATGAGCCAGTCGGCCGTCAGCCGCCAGGTTGGCGCGCTGGAGCTGGATCTCGGCGTCCCCCTCTTCCATCGCCATGCCCGCGGGCTGATCCTGTCGGAACAGGGCGAACTGCTCTACCGCACGTCGCAGGACGTGCTGCAGAAGCTCGAAGGCGTGAAAATCCGCCTGACCGATTCCCGCGAAAAGCCGACCGGCACGCTGCGCATCACCACGACCGTGGCGCTCGGCTCGACCTGGCTGACCCAGCGCATCAACGAATTCGTCGACCTGCACCCGGATCTGAACCTGCACCTGATCCTCGACGATCAGGAGCTGGACCTGACCATGCGCCAGGCTGACGTCGCCATTCGCCTGCGCCAGCCCGTCCAGCCCGACCTGATCCAGCGCCGGCTGTTCACGGCGCACTATCACGTCTACGCCTCGGCCGCCTATGTCGAGCGCTTCGGCAAACCCGAGACGCTGGACGACCTGGAAGGCCACCGCATCGTCACCTTTGGCGTACCGGTCCCGCCGAATATCCGCGACGTAAACTGGCTGGAAATCGCCGGCCGCTCGGCCGACAACCCGCGTGAGCCGGTCGTTCGAATCAACAACATCTATGCAATCAAGGCTGCCGTAGAGCGCGGCACGGGCATCGCCATCCTGCCGGACTACATGATCGAGGAAGGCTCCTCGCTCGTGAAGCTGATGCCGGAAGCGCAGGTACCGAGCTTCCCGACCTATTTCTGCTATCCGTCCGAGCTCAAGAATTCGGCACGCGTCACGGCTTTCCGCGATTTCATGCTGGCGAAAGCTCAGAACTGGCAGTTTTGAGCCAATCCGGCTCAAATTCAGGCACAGTTTCATGACAATGTCGGGACAGATTTGCCCGACATTTTTATTGCTTTTTCCTCCATTCCCAATTTGGCGCAAATGGCGGAATTTCTTTGCGTGACGTCGGGTCTATAACGCCGTTCTGGCTATATATTCCGCACCGGACGAACCAATCGTTGCGCCCCTTCAAAACTGCATAGCTGTGATGCAGTGGTGCCGGTTGATTGGGCAGCCTGAGGCATCCATATACGTGTCTCAGTTGATGCGTTGGGCCCGTTGCTCCCTCCTCCCTGCGATGGGTTCGACCTCAGCTGTTCCCCTCTGGAAGGTGTTTGCTGCGCATTTCCCTGCCGCAGCAACAAAGACTTAGCCGGGCCTCGCAAGAGTGCCCGGCCTTTTCTTTTCTGGAGCCTCTTTTGGCGGCCAGCATCCGTCGGTGCGGGACGACGCATGCCTGCTCATAAATCAGGCATGCTCACATATAGAGCGGCTCGCTCTCCATGCCCTTGTACAGCCCCGCCACATATTCCCCGTAGCCGTTGAACAATTGGGTCGGGACGCGCTCGCTGGTGCCGATGACGGTTTCCGACGCCTGGCTCCAGCGCGGATGCGGCACTTCGGGATTCACATTGGCCCAGAAGCCATATTCCGACGATTGCAGCTGCTGCCAGAAGTTCACCGGCTGCTCCTCGACGAAGCTCACCTTGACGATCGACTTGATCGATTTGAACCCGTATTTCCACGGCGTATGCAGGCGGATCGGCGACCCCATCTGCTTCAGCAGCGGCTTGCCATAGGCCCCCGTCACCATGAAGGCGAGCTCGTTGTTCGCCTCGGCCATGGAGAGCCCCTCGACATAGGGCCAGGGATAGAAGGGCTGGTTCTGGCCCGGTGCCATGGCCGGATCCATGAAGGTCTCCATGCGGATGTATTTCGCGCTCGCCAGCGGCTTGGCGAAGGCGACGAGGTCGGCAAGCGGAAAGCCGGTCCATGGCACGGTCATCGACCAAGCCTCGACGCAGCGATGGCGATAGAGCCGTTCCTCCAGCTTCATCGCCTTCAGCAGGTCATCGATATCGACCGTCTTCTCTTTTTCAACCAGCCCGCCGAACTGGATCGTCCAGGGACGGATCTTCAAAGCCTGCGCCGCATCGGCCAGATCCTTGTCGGTGCTGTATTCGTAGAAATTGTTGTAGTGGGCGTTGATCTTCTCCGGCGTCACGTCGCGCGCGATCGTGTAGCGCGGGTTTCGCTTGGCCGGATATAGCCCGGCGCTCGGATCCGCATCATTGGCGCGGGCAAAACCCGGCAGGGCTGTCGCGGCAAGCCCAAGGCCGGCGGCGGCGAGGATTTCCCGGCGATTGAGAAAGATCGCCTCCGGAGTGGCGCGATGTTCGGGAATCTCCCAGCCACGCTTTCGACGAATGAGCATCTTGGTCTCCATTCCGATCTTCTGCCCCGCTGAAGATACGTAAGCCCCGCGCAAAAAGGTTCAAAACAATTTTGCGTGGCGCGAACCGGCGGTTTGCGGTGGGTCGACGGGCCGAAGGCGCTATTGCAGCGCTTGCCATCCCCGGCCTCCCGGACTAGGTTCCGCGCCGCAGAATTCCCTCTGTTTTTCCACCTTCGGAGCCCGGAAACATGGCCTTCCTCGCTGACAGTCTCGCCCGCATCAAGCCGTCCGCGACCATTGCGGTCACGAACAAGGCGCGCGAGTTGAAAGCGGCTGGCCGCGACGTGATCGGCCTCGGCGCCGGCGAGCCCGACTTCGATACGCCCGAAAACATCAAGCAGGCCGCCATCCAGGCGATCCGCGACGGCAAGACCAAGTACACCGCCGTCGATGGCATCCCGGAGCTCAAGGCTGCCATCGCCGCCAAGTTCCTGCGCGAGAACAACCTGAGCTACGCCCCGAACCAGATCACGGTCGGCACGGGCGGCAAGCAGGTGCTCTACAACGCGTTGATGGCGACGCTGAACCCCGGCGACGAGGTCATCATCCCGGCGCCGTACTGGGTGTCCTATCCGGAGATGGTAGCGCTCGGCGGCGGCACGCCTGTCGAGATCGTCGGCCCGCAGGACCAGGGCTTCAAGATCAACGCCGCTGCCCTCGAAGCCGCGATCACGCCGAAGACCAAGTGGCTGCTGCTGAACTCGCCGTCGAACCCGACCGGCGCCGGCTACACCTTTGCCGAGCTCCGGGCGCTCGCCGACGTGCTGCTCAAGTATCCGCATGTCTGGATCATGACCGACGACATGTACGAGCACCTCGTCTTCGACGACTTCAAGTTCGTCACCATCGCCGAGGTCGAGCCGAAGCTCTATGACCGCACGCTGACGGTGAACGGCGTCTCCAAGGCCTATGCCATGACCGGCTGGCGCATCGGCTATGCCGGCGGCCCGGCCGAGCTGATCAAGGCCATGGGCACGATCCAGTCGCAGTCGACCTCGAACCCCTCCTCCGTCTCGCAATGGGCGGCGGTCGAGGCGCTGAACGGCACGCAGGACTACATCCCGAAGAACGCCGAGCTGTTCAAGAAGCGCCGCGACCTCGTCGTCTCGATGCTGAACCAGGCAAACGGCATCGTCTGCCCGAATCCGGAAGGCGCGTTCTACGTGTTCCCGTCCTGCGCCGGCACGCTCGGCAAGACGACGGCCGGCGGCAGGCTGTTGGAGACGGACGTCGACTTCGTCACGGCTCTGCTGGAAGAGGAAGGCGTGGCCGTGGTCCAGGGCTCGGCCTTCGGCCTGGCGCCCTATTTCCGCATCTCCTACGCCACCTCGACCGAGGCGCTGGAAGAAGCCTGCACGCGCATCCAGCGCTTCTGCGGCAACCTCCGCTAAGGCGTTCGAACCCAGTACAAGCCGGCCCGTGGCAACACCACGAGACCGCGACTGACAAAGACGGACGGCCCCTGGCCGTCCGTTTCCGTTTTGGGGGAAGCCTCATCCCGCGCGATATCCAGAGGCGCGACGACGGCTTCCAACATGCCGCAAGACAGGACCGCGGCTTGGCCCTATCCTCCGACGAAAGCCGTCCACAAGGCTTGATCATCCGATCCCGGGGGAACTATCGGAATGCTCGATCTGCGCATCCACCATGTCTCGATCGTCGTCACTGACCTCGAGCGTTCCGTGGCCTTCTATCAGAGGGCATTCGGGCTCGAGCGGCTGGCGCGCCCGCCGTTCAAGACACAGGGCGCCTGGCTCGCCTGCCACGGCCTGCAGATCCATCTGATCCTCTATCCGCAAGGCACTTTTCGCGCGAACGAAGCCATCGATAACAACGACGTCCACTTCTCGTTTCACACGCGCGACTTCTACGGGATCCTCGATCACCTGCTGGCGCAGGGCTTTCATGAAGGCCCGGACGAGAACGACCCGATGCGCCTTTATGTTCTGCGCGACGGAGCCGCCGGCTTCCCTCAACTCTACCTGCGCGATCCCGACCGCAATGTCGTGGAGGTGAATGGTGCGCCCTGATTGCGACTCCTTGTCGGCTGAACCACGCGGCGATCGGCAATGACGGCCAATCACGTCGCGCTGTTCTTCTCGTTCCTGCACGTCATCCTCGCGACGGCGGTGACGATCCATGCCCTGCTGACGCGGCTCAATCCGCAATCGACGATCGGCTGGATCGGCCTCGCCTGGCTGTCGCCCTATATCGGCCCCCTGCTCTACGTCCTGCTCGGCGTCAATCGCGTCCGCCGCAAGGCGATCAAATTGTCCAACCCGGGCGACAACGTCGACCCGCCGAAGTCGCGATACGCGCTGGCGCCCAGCGATGTCGGCCAGGGCGATGACGAGCATCTGGAACCGCTGGCGCAATTCGGCCTGCGGATTACCGGGCGCTCCCTGCTGTCGCGCAACGCCGTCACGCCGCTGGTGGACGGCGATGTCGCCTATCCGGAAATGATCCGCGCCATCGACGCAGCCAAGGCCAGCGTCGCCCTGGCCGGCTATATCTTCCATGACGACCTCGGCGGCGGCCCGATCATCGACGCGCTGATCGCCGCGCATCAGCGCGGTGTCGCCGTGCGGGTCCTGCTGGACGGCATCGGCAGCGGTTATCTGAAGAACCCCGCCTATGACCGCCTCATGGCGGCGGGTGTACCCAGCGCCCGCTTCCTGCATGAAGTGGCGCCCTGGAAGATGTCCTTCATCAATCTGCGCAACCACAAGAAGGTTATGATCGTCGACGGCCGCCACGGCTTTACCGGTGGCATGAACATCAGCGCCGGCAATCTCTATCGTGTAGCGAGCATCCCGGCCGGCCATGCGGTCCAGGATATTCACTTCCGCGTCGAGGGGCCGGTCGTCGCCCACCTGCAGGAAACCTTCGCCGAGGACTGGGCCTTTACCGTCGACGAATTGCTGGGGGGCCCCGCGTGGTTCCCCGAGATCCGGGCCGCCGGCACGATCCCCGCGCGCGGCATCGCCAGCGGACCGGACGAGGACAACGAGAAGCTGATGTGGACGATGGCCGCGGCGATCGCCCGCGCCGAGCGGCGCATCCGCATCGTCACGCCCTATTTCCTGCCGGATGACCGCATCAATTCGCAGCTGATCCTGGCAGCGCTGCGCGGCGTCGCGGTGGAGATCCTGATCCCCGAGCAATCCGACCAGTTCTACATGGATTGGGCAATGAACGCCTCGTTGGCGCCCCTGATCCGGTCCGGCGTCGTGATCCGTCGCGCCGAGCCGCCTTTCGACCACTCGAAGCTGATGACGGTCGACAGCGCCTGGGTGATGTTCGGCAGCGCCAATTGGGACGCCCGGAGCCTGCGGCTCAATTTCGAATTCAACGTCGAGGCCTACGACCTCGAATTCGCCGCCCTGATCGACACGATCATCGACGCCAAGCTGGCGTTGGGCCGGACGATAGCGATCCAGGAATTGCGCGCCCGGCCGCTGGTCGTGCGCTTGCGCGACGCGGCGACCCGGTTGCTGACGCCCTATCTCTAGATATCACCGCCTCTCCGAAGAAGCGCACAGCCCGCCGGGTCAGAGCCAGCCTCGCCGCTTGAAGTAGAAAAACGGCACGAGGGCCGACACCGCCATGATGGCCAGCGCCAGCGGATAGCCATAGCCCCAGCCAAGCTCGGGCATGTCCTTGAAATTCATGCCGTAGACGGTGCCGATCAGCGTCGGCGGCATCAGGATGGTGGAAGCCACCGTCAGCACGCTCACCACCTGGTTCTGCTGGTTGGCGACGAGGCCGAGCGTCGCGTCGAGCAGGAAGGTGATCTTGTTCAGGACGAAATTGACGTGGTCCTCGAGCGAGCGGACATCGCGGAGCGCGAGTTTTAGACGGGCGCCGTTGCCATTCTTTAGAGCCTGGTCGGGCAGCATGGCAGAGGCGTACTGGGCGAGCCGCTCCAGCGAGGCAAGACTTTCGCGCGCCTTGGAGGCAAGGTCGCCCTGCATGCCGATCGCCCCGATCAGGACGGAAAGGCGCTTGGACCGGATCCGCTCATTGGCCTTGCGGGTAAAGATCTCGCTGTTGATACGGTCAACGGCCTGGGAAATGTACTCCAGCACGTCTGCCGTCCGGCCGATGAAGGATTCCAGCAGGCCGTTGAAGATGCCGGCCGGCGTCTCGCAGCCGCTTCCCGGCTTCGGCGCGACGGCGAGAAACTGGCGAAAAGCCTTCATATCCTCGTAGCGCAGCGTGACAATCTTCGATTTACCGACCCCGAAGGTGAAAGGCGTCAGCTTCGGATGGCCGACATCCAGGCCGGCCATGACGCTCGCCGTCATGAAGACAACGTCCTTCTCGACGTAAAAGCGGCTGGAAAACTCGATCTCCTGCGTCTCTTCCCGCGTGGGCACGAGCGCGCCGAGATAGGCTTCGGCAGCATGCTCCTCGTCCTGTGTCGGATCGAACAGATCGAGCCAGGCGGTCGCACCGGACGAAGCCGCCTCGGCCGGAATCGGCGCCAGGCCGGCTTCGGACATCGCGTAGGCAGTCAGCATAAAAATGCTCCAGTTGCGTTAACCGAACATCAAGGCTTGTGAGCCTCTTCACTTGCGCCGCCATCAAACGTTTGTCATGACGGAGCTAAGTCCTATGTCGATAGGATCGAACTCGCGCAAGATCCGTTGTCGTGTTCGTAGTCCGATCGTCTCCCAAGGTTCCATCGCCCCCATCGACGGACCCTCTAACGCCGGCAAACGCGACAATGCCGGTCCGTAACACGAAAGGCGTAATTCGTTATGACCAAGTTTGTTTCCCTTAAGCTGTTTGCAACCGCCGCCGCTCTGACGCTCGCGGGCCTCGGCGTGGCGAAGGCTGCCGATATTGTCGCCGCCCCGGTCTACGAAGATGGCCGCAACGGCATCCGCATCGGCATGCTGACCTGCGACATCAATTCCGGCCTCGGCTACATCATCGCTTCGGCCAAGGAAGTTGCCTGCACCTTCAAGCCCAATCGTGGCGCTCCCGAGGATTACACCGGCAACATCAAGAAGCTCGGGGTTGATCTCGGCTGGACCCAGCAGGGCCGCCTGATCTGGGCGGTGTTCGCACCGACCGCCGGCTATCATCGTGGTTCGCTCGGCGGCCTGTATCTCGGCGCCACAGCCGAGGCGACGGTCGGCGCCGGCGTCGGCACCAATATCCTCTTCGGCGGCACGCGCGGCTCGATCGCCCTGCAGCCGATCAGCGTGACCGGCCAGATCGGCCTCAACGTCGCCGCTGGCGGCGCGGCACTCGTGCTCGATCCGGTCAACTAAGACCCGATCTTCGGACTTCATCCGTCCGGATGGAAAGGCCCGCGCCTCGGCGCGGGCCTTTTTCCGTTCCGGGCCTCGAATGCCTTGCCACACCCGGATTTCCCTGAGACGATCCGTTGCGGGCCGGATTTGGCTCCGGTCCACGCGTCCAAGACATGAGAATGCCACTAGAACATTTCATGAACGGAGGAAGCGATGACGGATCGGAACGGAGGTGGAGTCGGCAGAAGCGCCGGCCCCAAGGCGATCGCGCTGATCGGGCCTTTCGGCAGCGGCAAGACCACGCTGATGGAGGCCATGCTGGCGCGCACAGGCGCCATCCATCGCCAGGGTATCGTGGGTGACGGCAGTGCTGTCGGCGACGCCGGCGCGGAAGCCCGCGCCCACGCCATGAGCGTCGAGCTCAACGTCGCCGAGACCAGTTTCATGGGCGAGCGGCTTACCCTGCTCGACTGTCCCGGTTCCGTCGAATTCGCGCATGAGGCAGAGGCTGTCCTGGCCGCCGTCGACTGCGCCATCGTCGTCGCCGAGGCGGACGAGAAGAAGGTCGGCGCGCTGCAACTGGTGTTGAAGCGGCTGGAAGCGCTGGGCATCCCGCGCATTCTCTTCCTGAACAAGATCGACAAGAGCGAAATGGGCGTCCGCGAAACGCTGACCCTGTTGCAGCCGGCGAGCAGCGTGCCGCTATTGCTGCGCCATATTCCGATCCGCCAGCATGATGTCGTCACCGGCTTCGTCGACCTCGCCCTCGAAAGGGCGTTCGTCTACCGCGAATATGCGCCGAGCGAGCTGATCGACATGACGGACGAGGTTCGCGTCAGCGAGGCGCGCGAACGCTACGCCATGCTGGAAAAGCTGGCGGATTACGATGATTCCCTGATGGAGGAGCTGCTGGACGATGTCGAGCCGTCGCTGGAGCATGTCTTGACCGATCTGGTCGCCGACATGCGCGCCGGGCTGGTCTGTCCCGTCCTGATCGGCTCGGCGCTGCACGGCCATGGCGTCGGCAGGCTGCTGAAGGCGATCCGGCACGAAGCGCCCGACGTCACCACGACAGTCGAGCGCCTGGGTCTTGAGGACGGAACCGAGGCGGTGGTCCAGGTTCTGAAGACGATCCACACCGGCCACGCCGGCAAGCTCTCGATCGCCCGCGTCCTGCGCGGCACCGTCCAGGACGGTGTCGAGCTGACCGGACCGGAGGGCTCGGTCGGCCGCGTATCAGGCCTGCTTCGCGTCATAGGCCAGCAGACTGCGAAGCGCGATCCGGCCGCGGTTGGCGAAGTGGTTGGGCTCGGAAAGCTCGATGGCGCCGCCACCGGCATGACGCTCGCGACCGGCAAGCACCCCCCTGTCCAGTTGGCGCCGCTCACGGCGCCCGAGCCGGTGATCGCGCTGGCCGTCAATCCGGCTGAGCGCAAGGACGAGACGAAGCTCTCTACCGCCTTGCTGCGACTCTCCGAAGAGAACCCTGCCCTCATCGTTTCGCAGGACGAAGAGGCCGGCGAGATTCGCCTTGCCGGACAGGGCGAGATGCATCTGCGCGTCGCCATGGAGCGGCTCGCCGCGCGCTACGGCCTCAAGGTCGAGACCCGTCCACCATCTATCCCCTATCGCGAGACAATCCGGGGCCAGGCAACCGTGCGTGGGCGGCACAAGAAGCAGTCTGGCGGCCATGGCCAGTTCGGCGATTGCGTGCTGGAAATCCGGCCGCAGCGGCGCGGCAATGGCTTCCTGTTCGAAGACGCGATCACCGGTGGCGTCGTGCCGCGCAACTACATCCCGGCCATCGAGGCGGGCGTGAAGGACATGCTGAAGCGGGGACCGCTGGGCTTCCCGGTCGTCGACGTCGCGGTCAAGCTGACGGACGGATCGTATCACAGCGTCGATTCCTCCGATCAGGCGTTCCGCACGGCGGCGCAGCTCGGCATGCGCGAGGCGCTGGAGGCATGTAGTCCGGTTCTGCTCGAGCCCGTGCTGCGCGTATCGGTGACGGTACCCTCCGATGCGAGTTCCCGCGTCAACATGATGGTCACCCAGCGCCGTGGCCAGTTGCTCGGCTTTGACGCCAAGCCCGGCTGGCCCGGCTGGGACATCGTCGAGGCGGAGATTCCGGAATCGGAGATGCGGGGGCTGATCGTCGAGCTGCGCTCGGCAACCGCCGGCGTCGGCACCTATTCCAGTCGCTTCGATCATCTGGCCGAGCTGACCGGTCGCCTGGCCGATCAGGTTTCGGACAAGAAGGGCACGCGCGCCGCCTGACACAGACGAAAGCATAGCCGGAGGCATAGCGCCCTCCGGTTGTGCTTCCGGTTTTCCGAGTCCCCCAAATCTCTCCCACAGAACGCTTTCTTCGCAATTCCTCAACGAATTTATGCGATTGGCAGCCTAGCGACGAACACAACCAGGCCGCGTTCCGTGCAGCGTCTCCTCCTTCCTGTAACCTCGTTCCTGTCCGGTGCCCTGGTCTATGGCATCGCCGGCGTCCTTGGCCTGTGGCTGATGCATGTTGCGGGCAACGTGCCGACATTCTGGCCGGCGAACGGGCTGATGGTGGTGCTGATCCTGACGCTGGGCATCAACCAGATCGGCTTTGCCCTGGCCGGCGCCACCTTTGGCGGCCTTGTCGTGCAGTGGTTCTTGCAGAGCGGTCCGATGGGGCTGGCGCTGACCGCATCGGACCTGACCGAGGTCGCCATTGTCGTCCTTGCCGCCGAACGGCTGCGACTGACCCGCTCCGGCCTGGAAACCGTCTCCAGCATCGTGGCGCTTGTCGGCATTCTTTCCATTGCGACGGCTTTGAGCGCGCTTGGCGCGGCGGCCACACTCGCCTGGTTCCGCGATATCGACTATGCCGAAAGCCTCCTGACGCTCTGGCGCCTGAATGCCGTCAGCGCATTGATCATCCTTGCGCCCTACTTTGCCCTCGTGCGGCCGGGTTGGACGAAACAGCTTCGCGCTGCTTTTCACGACCGCGGCAAGCAGCGCATTCCCGAGTACCTCGCCATCGTCGGCGTGCTCATCAGTTCGGTGCTGATCATGCGAGACGTGAACGTCTCGATGATCAGCTTCTTCACCGTGCCTTTGCTTTCGTGCGCGATCCGCTACGGACCGCCGGCGACCGCCGTGACGGGATCGATCCTGTCGCTTGTCATCATCCTTCTGTTGGTTGCCGGTGAATGGCCGAGCGCCTCCAGCACTCTATCGCTCGGCTCGCAACTGCAACGGATCGAGCTTGCGCTGAGCTTCAACACCATTCCGCCGCTGTTCGTCGCCGCCGCCGTCGCCGGGCTGCAGCGGGCGGCGCGCGAGTTGAAGCAGAGCCAGCAGAGGCTGCGTTATGCGCTCGCGGGTTCTGGCGAGGGCGTCTGGGATTGGTGCATCGCCAACAACCAGACCTATTTCAGCGACAGCTGGTATGCCATTCTCGGCTACCAGCGCCACGAACTGGAAGAGACGGTCGCCACCTGGGATCTACTGCGCCATCCCGACGATACGGCGGAGAACCGGCGGCGGATCCAGGACCATCTGGAAGGTCGCACGCCCCGCTACAGCGTCGAGCAGCGCTTCCGCCACAAGAACGGCCACTGGATCTGGGTTCTGGATCGCGGCAGCGTCGTCGAGTTCGATGCCGATGGACGCCCCTATCGCGCTGTCGGCACATTGCAGGACATCTCGCGCCGCCGCGCCCGCCAGGACGAACTGGACCGTCGCGCCCATCACGACCCGCTGACCGGTCTCGCCAACCGCGCGGCGTTAAGTGACAGCTTCGAAAAGTGGAGCGCGGAGGGGCGCAGCTTCTGCTTCTTGCTGATCGATCTCGACGATTTCAAGCCTATCAACGATCGCTTCGGCCACCAGTTTGGCGACCATGCCCTGCTGGCCATCGCCGATCGCATCCGCGCCTGCCTCGGCAAGGATGACGTTGCCGCCCGCATCGGCGGCGACGAATTCGCGCTGCTGATCCAGGCGCCAGATGCCGATGCCGAGATCGCAGCCAAGCGCCTGATCGAACGCATCTCCGAACCCATCGGCTTTGCCGAGTCCGTCGTCACGACCGGGGCCAGCATCGGCATCGCTCGGGTGACGGACGGCGCTCCCGACTTCGAAAGCACCTATCGCCTGACCGACATTGCACTCTACGACGCCAAAGCCGCCGGCGGCTCCACCTACCGCAAGGCCGATGCGACGACTTATACCGACCGCGGTCGCCCCCAGATCCAGGCGCCCGCCTCAGCCCTTCCTGCCCTCACCGGTGAAGGTCCAGCCGACTAGACCGCTCGCGATGGCAAGCACGCCGCAGACAATCGTCACGGCTGAAAAGCCCGCAATCGTCGCCTGAGCCCAAAGCCCTTCCATCGATACAGCGTCCATTCCGACGACCGCGCCGAGATTGCCGCCGAAACCTGCCGCGCGAACCATGGCGGCCGCTTCAGCGCCCGCCTCCGCCAGCACGCGGTCGAAGCCATAGGTGACCGCGATGCCGAGGCTTGCCACGGCGACGAGGCCGGCGACCCGCGCCACGGCATTGTTGATGCCCGACGCCGCGCCTCGCCGCTCATCCGGTGCCGCGTTCATCACTGCCGTCGACAGCGGCGCAACCGTAATGCCCATGCCGAGCCCCATCAGCAGCATGGTCGGCATCAGCGCCACCCAGAAGCCGCCATGCGCGACCGCAGGTGACAGCAGCAGGAAGCTGATGCCGGTCAGGATCGGGCCGACGGTCAGACAGGGCCGAACGCCGAACTGATCGGCCAATCCGCCGCCGAAACGCGACAGCACGGCCATGACGATGACAAACGGCAGAAACACGGACCCGGCCAGAGCGGCGGGATAATGGTGCGCCTGGATCAGCGCCGTCGGCAGGAAGAACAACGCGCCGGCCAGCGCGAAATAGAGAAGCAATGTCAGCACGTTGACACCGGAGAACATCCTGTTGGCAAACAGGCCGAGCGGCATCATCGGCGCGGGCGACATTGCCTCCCACAGCACGAAGACGACGAGAACCGCCGCGCCCGCCAGCGCCAGCCCGACGGCCAGATCGAACCGGAATCCGCCCGACGAGCCCATTTCGGTCAGGCCATAGGCAAGCACTCCGAGCCCGATGACGGCGAACGCGCCGCCGAGCCAGTCCATCCGCACGGACGTCCGACTTGCGTCCGCTGGAACCTTTGCCCGGCAAAGCAGCCAGGCGACGATCGCAATCGGCACGTTCATCAGGAACAGCGCCCGCCAGGATCCCAGATCGACCAGCGCGCCGCCGAGGATCGGCCCGATCGCCGGCGCGATCGACGAGGCGGCGGCCCAGGTACCGATGGCCCTGCCCCTTGCCTCCGCCGGATAATGCGCCGTGATCAGAGCAAGCGAACCCGGCACCATCAGCGCTCCGCCGACGCCCTGAATGGCGCGGGCGATGATCAGGCTCTCCGGTGACCAGGCCAGGCCGCAGGCGGCCGAAGCGAGCCCGAACAGCGCGATTCCGATCATGAAGACACGGCGTAGGCCATAGGCGTCGCCTGCGGCGCCGCCGAGCAGGGTGAAGGCGGCAAGCGTCAGCGTATAGGCGTTGGAGGTCCATTGCGCCTCGCCAAAACTCGCCCCGAGATTGGCGCGGATCGCCGGCAATCCGACCGTGATGATCGAACCGTCCATGAAGGCCATGCCCGAGGCCAGGATGGTCGCCAGCAGGACATAGAACTGGCGATTGGCGACGGGCTTGTCTGCGATGAACATGCGCTCTTCGGTCAAGGCGGCCTCCCCCGCGTTCGACAGCGTCGAATGGCGCCGAGAATAGCAGGACGCGGGGGTTCATGCCGGGGAATTGATCCGGCTTCGCCTGCTGGATGTCTCTCCCTCCCTTGTGGCGAAGCAATGATGCCCTAGGGTGTAGTTCGATGAGAAACTACCGATCGAGGGGCGTCATGAGGCTTCCCGGAATACTCATCGCAACCCTTCTGATGGCCGCGAGCGTTCCATGCGCCGCCGCCCAGGAGACATCCGTCGACCTCGAGCTTGTCCTGGCGGTCGATGTTTCGCGCTCGATGGACACCGATGAACAGGCGCTGCAGCGGCAGGGCTATGTTTCCGCCCTGCAGCACCCAGATGTGATTGCCGCCATACAGTCCGGACCGCTTGGCCGCATCGCCATCAGCTATTTCGAGTGGTCGGGCGAAGGATCGCAAAGCATCGTCGTGCCCTGGACCCTCGTCGACGACGCGGAAAGCGCCTATGCGGTCGCATCGCAGATTTCTCCGCGCGTCGTGCTCGGCCGCTATGGCACATCGATCTCCGCCAGCCTCGTCTTCGCGGCCGCGATGTTCGAGAACAACGGCTTCAACGGCGGGCGCCGCACCATCGATATATCTGGCGACGGCCCCAACAACATGGGGCCGCCCGTGGCGTTGGCCCGCAACGCGGTTGTCGCGCGCGGCATCACCATCAATGGCCTGGCCATCATCCTGAAGCCGCCAACCGAGGGATTGCGATCCAGCGCGTTCGATATCGACAATCTCGACGCCTACTATCGCGATTGTGTCGTGGGAGGCGCCGGAGCCTTCGCCCTGGCTGTCTATGACGTCGACCAGTTCGAGATCTCGATCCGCCGCAAGCTGGTGACCGAGATCGCCGGACAAACGCAGCCGATCCTGCGCGTTGCCGACCAGAAATCCGTTCCGAACGCCGATTGCCTGTCGGGCGAGGCGGGCGGCACCCGGTATCCGCGCTGACCGTTCGAGGTTGCGCCGGCGGCTCGGCTTCGCCAAGGTGACGGCGACGTCCCATCCACGGCCAGGTGACCGATCCCGTGCGCATTCTGCTCTGCCTCTGCCTGCTCCTCTTCGCCGCCTCGCCGGCTTTTGCCCAAACCGCCAACCAGGCCCGCGTGGAAAAGCAGTTCCAGAGCTGGCTGGCGACGACGGTGCGCGCCGATGCGCAGAAGCGCGGCATTTCGCGACAGACGCTGGACGCCGCGTTTGGCGGACTGACGCTCGACTGGTCGCTGCCGGACCTCGCCCCGCCCGGAGCGCCAAAGAAGCGCGAGGAGCCGCAGCGCCAGGCCGAATTCTCAGGCCCCGCCCGCTATTTCAACGAGGCGAAGGTTGCCGGCCTTGCCAATAGCGGCCGTACGCTGATGGCGAAATGGTCGAAGACGCTGGCCAAGATCGAGAAGACCTACGGCGTCCCCGCCTCGATCGTTGTGGCGATCTGGGGTCGCGAATCCGGCTATGGCGCCGCCAAGATGCCTTATCCGGCGGTCCGGGCTTTGGCTACAGAGGCCTTCATGGGCGCGCGCAAGGCAAACTTCTATCCCGAATTCCTCGCCGCGCTGCAGATCGTCGACGACGACCATATCGGCCTGAACGAGATGCGCTCTTCTTGGGCCGGCGCGCTCGGCCAGCCGCAGTTCCTGCCGTCGAAATATCTGACGCTGGCGGTCGATTTCGACGGCGACGGCAAGCGCGATATCTGGAACTCGGTCCCCGACAGCCTCGCCTCGATTGCCAATTATCTGCGCCAGAACGGCTGGCAGCCTGGGGTCGGCTGGGGCGTGGAGGTCGAGGTGCCGGAAAGCGTTTCCTGTCGCCTCGAAGGTCCGGAACAGGGCAAGCCGCTCGCCGCCTGGCAGGCCATGGGCGTGCGCCCCGTCGGCGGCGGCAAGCTCGCCGGCCGCACTCCGGACCGCATCGGCCATCTGCTGATGCCGGCCGGTCGTCACGGCCCGGCGTTCATCGTCTCGGGGAATTTCTACGTCCTGAAGACCTACAACGAGTCCGATCTCTATGCGCTGTTCATCGGCCACCTGGCCGATCGGCTGCGCGGCGCCGGCCCGATCGCCAATGCCTGGGGCGATGTCGGCGGCTTCACCCGCTCCGATGTCCGCGCCATGCAGCAACGGCTGGAGAAGCGCGGCGTCGATGTCGGCTCGGCCGACGGCCTGGTCGGTTTCAAATCGCGCATCGCCATCGGCGCCTGGGAAGAAGCGAACGGTCGCTCCGCCACCTGCTTCCCCGATGCCGGCATGCTTCGCTCGATCCGCTAAGCCGGCGGCGGCCGGGTGGGGATGGTGCAAAAACAGCGCGCCGCTACGGAAGCGTCTCGTCAGCCCTTACGAATCGCCCTGAAACGCGCTACGTTAACCATGTCATCAACAATTCGAAAGGAGGTGGTCTAGTGTCTCATTGTCGTTCACCGCGTGCGTCGGTTCCAATGGTCCGGATCTCTCTCTTTGCAGAGGTTTGCGCCGCTTGACCGGCTTTCCTCCGGCCTCATGCCGGAGCGCGGTCTGACAATGGAAGGGTCGCCCGGGCGGGCGGCCCTTCTGCCTTTTTGAGTATCGAATGTCTGTTTCCAATCCGAATCCTCCCCAAGAGCCCCGCCCCATCGAGATCTATGTCGATGCCGACGCCTGTCCGGTGAAGGCCGAGATCTACAAGGTGGCCGAGCGGCATGGCCTCAAGGTGCATGTCGTCGCCAACACGCCGATCAGCATCCCGCGCGAACCCTGGATCGAGCGCGTCGTCGTGCCGAGCGGTCTGAACATCGCCGATGACTGGATTGCCGAGCGCGTCGGTCGCGGCGACATCGTCATCACGGCGGATATCCCTCTGGCCGACCGCTGCATCAAGGCGGGCGCCGACGTCATCGGCTCGAATGGCAGGCCTTTCACCGAAGCCTCGATCGGCAATGTGCTGGCGACCCGCAACCTGATGGAAGATTTGCGCTCGGCCGGCGCCATCACCGGCGGACCACGCCCCTTCTCGCCGCGTGACCGTTCCGCCTTCCTCTCCGCCCTTGATCTGGCGATCGTCCGGCTGAAGCGGGCAGGCTTCGGCTGAAACCACGTCGTCGGACGCCGACAGCACCTTCCAGCGGGCCAAAATGCCGGCAAAGTGTGACCAAGATCACACTGATGCGCCTCCTCAACCGCTAGGTAACCTTCCCTCCGCTAGTGTCGTCTTGCGCGTGCTCGCGAAGCCCGCATAGTTAACGGCCGTTCCGACTAGACAAAGGCTTATTATGAAGACCTCGAAGCTCCGCCTGTCCGCCCTGGTTCTCACCGTCGCGCTCGCAGCTGGTCTGGGACGGGCCGAAGCTGCGACCTGCGGCAACAATCCGGCGCAGTTTGGCGCCTGGTTGACCGAATTCAAGGCCGAGGCCGTTTCGGCCGGCATCTCGCGCTCCGTCGTCGATCAGGCGCTTTCGGGCGTCACTTATGACCCGCGGGTCATGAAGCTCGATCGCAACCAGAAGCATTTCAGCCAGCCCTTCGAAGTCTACGCGAAGCGCGTCGTCTCGCCCGGCCGCGTCGCCAAGGGCAAGAAGCTGATGCAGCAGTACAAGAGCACGCTCGACCGGATCGAGAAGCAGTTCGGCGTCCCCGCGCCGATCCTGATCGCAATCTGGGGCATGGAGACCGATTTCGGCGCCGGTAGCGGCAACATGTCGACGATCCGCTCGCTCGCCACCCTCGCCTTCGACTGCCGCCGCGGCGAATTCTTCGAGAATCAATTGATGGCCGCCCTGAAGATCGTCCAGCGCGGCGACCTGACGCCGGCGCAGATGAAGGGCGGCTGGGCCGGTGAAATTGGCCAGACCCAGTTCCTGCCGACATCCTATGTCCGCTTCGCCGTCGACTTCGACCGCAATGGCCATGCCGATCTGCGCAACAGCCCGATCGACGTACTCGCCTCCACCGCCAATTACCTGAAGGGTTATGGCTGGCAGCGCGGCGGCAGCTGGGAGGAAGGCTCGCACAATTTCGGCGTCCTGCGCGAGTGGAACAAGGCCGGCGTCTACGCCAAGAGCGCGGCCCTCTTCGCCGACAAGCTGGTCGGCAAGCGCTAAACGCGACCTCGCTTAACCTACCCACTTGCGATCGCCGCGGTTTCGACCGACAAACCGCGGCGATGTCCAATCAAACCTCTCCCCACAAGCCCTCCGTGGCAATCATCGGCGCCGGCCCTGCCGGCCTGATCGCCGCCGAGACGCTCGCCAAGGCCGGTCTCGCCGTCACGGTGCATGACCGCATGCCTTCCGTCGGTCGCAAACTGCTGATGGCAGGGCGCGGCGGCCTCAACCTGACCCATAGCGAACCACTGGAAGCCTTCCTCGGCCGCTACGGCGCGGCATCGGCCAGGCTGCGCCCGCTGATCGAGGCGTTTCCGCCGGAAGCTCTGCGCGCCTGGGCCGAAGAACTCGGAACGCCGACCTTTGTCGGCTCCAGCGGCCGCGTCTTCCCAACTGCCCTGAAAGCCTCGCCGCTGCTGCGCGCCTGGCTGCGCCGGCTCGACAGCCTCGGCGTCCGTTTCGTGCTGCGCGACGACTGGGTGGGATTTGATGCGGAGACGCGGCCGGTTTTCCGCCGCCCCGATGGTGCGAGCGAAACGGTTGCCGCCGAAGCCACGCTGCTGGCGCTTGGCGGCGCAAGCTGGCCGCGCCTCGGCTCCAACGGCGCCTTCGCCGACATTCTCTGGGAAAAGGGCGTCGACATCACGCCACTGCGCCCGGCCAATGGCGGATTTCGCGTCGACTGGTCGGACATCTTCAGGACCCGCTTTGCCGGCCAGCCACTAAAGACCCTCGCCATCGGCTTCGAGGACGCGATGCTTCGTGGCGAGGCGATGGTCACGAGTTACGGGCTTGAAGGCGGCGTCATCTACGCGCTGTCGGCGCCGCTTCGTGACGCCATCGCCCGCGACGGCTCGGCGACGATCCATCTCGATCTCGCCCCCAGCCGCAGCGTTGATGAGCTGGCGACGCGGATCGCGATCCAGAAGCAGAGCCAGTCGCTCTCCAATCAGCTGCGCAAGGCGGTGCATCTCTCGCCGGTGGCGATAAACCTGCTTCGCGAAGGTGGCGGCGGTCCTGCCCTGCCGCGCGACGCGAAAGACCTTGCCGCCCTGATCAAGTCCGTGCCGATCCGCCTGACCGGCACGGAGGGCATCGAACGCGCCATCTCGACGGCGGGCGGCGTGGCCTGGAGCAGCATCGACGACACCATGATGCTGAAGAAGCTGCCGGGCGTCTTCGTCGCCGGCGAAATGATCGACTGGGAAGCGCCAACCGGCGGCTATCTGCTGCAGGCGAGCTTTGCCACCGGTATCGCCGCCGCCAACGGCATTTTGGCACGTCTGGGAACCTCATCGGACGCCTGAGACGTCCGATCTCAATCTTCGCGCATGAGCCCGCGTAATTCCGCGACACCGGCGGCGATGCGGGCGTTTGTCTCGGCTTCCATGGCGCGATAGCGATCGAGTACGAGCCGTCCGGCCGGCGTCAATCGCGCGCTGCCGCCGCCGCCCGTCCCCCCCTTCTCCGTCTCGACCAGCGGATCGCGAAAAGCGGCATTCATCTCGCGCACAAGCCCCCATACGCGTTTCGGACTCATGGTGAGACGCGCGCCGGCGCCCGCCAGCGAGCCGCTTTCGGCGATCGCCTCCAGCAAGTCCGCCTTGCCCGGCCCGAGCGCGAAGCCGGGTTTCAGGACGAGACGGAAGCGGAGGCCTTCGGTCTGATTGGGAAGCTTCATGCTGACTGAGGTTCGCTCGAGATCGGGAGCGCATTCTTGCGTCAGCCGCCGCGAACAGTCGAGGGCGACCTTGTCGCCTGCTCGGGAACCCACTGCCTCAAAGAAAAACCGGGCGCCGCTTCGTCGCGGCGCCCGGGGCGTGAAAATCAGTCCGACTGGCGGAGGCTGCGGATGCGGTCGAAGGCGACCGCGATGACGATGAAGCTGCCGACGAAGGCACCCTGCCAGAAGGTCGAGATGCCCAACAGGATCAGGCTGTTGCGGATCACCTCGATCAGCGCCGCGCCGACCACGGCGCCAAAGGCCGTCCCCACGCCACCGGCAAGATTGGCACCGCCGATGACAGTCGCCGCGATCACGGTCAGTTCCATGCCGGTGCCGAGATTGGTGGTCACGCTGCCGAGCCAGCCGGTCATCAGCACGCCGGCAATGCCCGCCGTCAGCGCCGAGATGACATAGACGCCAACCTTGATGCGCCGGACCGGCACGCCCGTCAGGATCGCCGCATGCTCATTACCGCCGATGGCGAAGATATGCCGACCCCAGCCCGTCCAGCGGAATACGAAGCCGGCGATCAGCGCCATCACGGCAAGCACGATCAGCGGGTTGGCGATGCCGAAGGTGGTGCCGCCGCCGAGTTGCAGCAACAGCGCCTGATCGGGACCGAACTGGTAGACCATCTTGTTGTTGGACAGCACCAGCGCCATGCTTCGGGCGACCGAAAGCATGCCGAGCGTCACCACAAAGGGCGGCATGCCCACATAGGCAATCAGCACTCCGTTGACGACGCCGACGAGGATGGCGGCGATCAGCGCCAGCGCGATGCCGACGGCAAGCGGATAGCCGGCGCTCATCACCAAACCGGTGACGATCGCCGACAGGCAGAGCGTCGAACCGACCGACAGGTCGATGCCGCCCGAGATGATGACGACCGTCATGCCGATGGCGACAATGCCGACAAAAGCAAAATTGCGCGTCACGTTGAAGAGATTGTTCCTCGTCGCGAACGTATCGGTCAGGAATGACAGCGCGATACAGGCCAACAACGCCGCGAGAAAGACCCAGAAAGTCTGGCGCGACAGCAGCCAGCTCAACGTGCTGTGCGTCTGGCGATTGATGGTGTCGTCGAGCGAAACAGCCATTTTCGTAACTCCCTCTCAGTTTCGCTCGATGTCAGGCGCGCTCGAGCGCGCCGGTGATCAAGGCCGTCACTTCTTCCGGCGAGCTTTCGGAGATCAGCTTGTCGGCCACCTTGGTGCCACGCCGCAGCACGACGATCTTGTCGCAAACGGAGAACACGTCGGGCATCCGGTGGCTGATCAGGATCACGGCGATGCCCTGGTCGCGCAGCCGGCGGATGAGGTTCAGCACCTCGGCCACCTGGCGCACGCTGATCGCCGCCGTTGGCTCGTCCATCAGCACGATCTTCGAATCGGAAAGCCGGGTCCGAGCGATCGCCACGGCCTGGCGTTGACCACCCGACATCTGCTTGACCAGATCGCGCGGCCGCGTCTCCGACTTCAACTCCTTGAACAGATCAGCGGCGCGCTTGTACATCGTCGCATAATCGAGGATGCGGATCGGACCGAAGCCGCGCTTCAACTCGCGTCCCAGGAAGACATTGGCCGCCGCCGTCAGATTGTTGCAAAGCGCGAGGTCCTGGTAGACGACCTCGATGCCGTTTTCGCGCGCTTCGACCGGCTTGTGGAAATGAACCTCGCGGTCCAGCACCCGCATCGTGCCGTGCGAGGGCGGAAAATTGCCGGCGATGATCTTCACCAGCGTCGACTTTCCGGCGCCATTGTCGCCCATCAGCCCGACGACTTCGCCCGGCTTGATGGTGAGCGAAACGTCGTTCAGGGCCTGAATCGCCCCGAAATGCTTCGATATGCCCTTGAGTTCCAGGACAGTCATCCCGGCGCTCCTCCCTGCCACGCAGGCCGTTGATCGGCCCGTCGTTACCCTCTGTTCCGGTTCGGCACGCCGCCCGGGTCTCGATTTCAACCCTTATGGGCGCGCCCGACCGCCGTCAACTTTAACATCGGACAAATGCACTTCCGATGCCGTTGAGACAGATAAGCTGATTTAACCCCGACGGGAACGAACCTTAGTAAAGCGCTGTACCTTACCACGCCGCGCCATGAAAACGGTGAACCCCGTTACCTTAGTTGCAAAGCACAATATTTACATTGCATTGCGGTATGCCGTGTTTCATAGGATTAATCGGATTGACTTTGTTCGAATTCGGAATTTAGTAGATCCAGCCCGCCGAAGGCAAACATCCGATCGTCCGCAGTTCGTCACCGGGAACACCCGGGACGGGAAGGCGAGACCCGGATCGGGCGGCGGGCGAGCGAATTCTATTGTCTCGGGAGGACAACATCATGAAGAAGACACTGGCGATACTGTCGCTTGCTACCACCTGCCTCGCCCTAACCCTCGGCGCCGCTCGGGCGGAAGACAAGATTCTCGCGATTGTCGTGAAGGGCCTCGACAACCCCTTCTTCGAAGAAATCAACAAGGGCTGCCAGAAGTGGAATGCCGAGAATGCGGGCAAGGGTTACACCTGCCTCTATACCGGCCCCGCCTCCAGCAACGATGAAGCCGGCGAAGTTCAGATCGTCGACGACCTTCTGACGAAGGGCGTCGCAGCCATCGCCATCTCGCCGTCCAACGCGCCGGCCATGGCCAACCTGCTGAAGCAGCGCGCGCCGACCATCCCGGTGATGACGGTTGACGCAGATTTGAACAAGGAAGATGCAGCGCTCCGCAAGGCCTATCTGGGTACCGACAACTACCTGATGGGCGTCAAGATGGGCGAAGAGCTGCAGAAGCATAAGAAGGGCGGCACCGTCTGCCTCCAGCTCGGTAACGTCGCGGCTGCCAACATCGCCGCCCGCGCTGCCGGCGTGCGCGATACCCTCGCAGGCGCCAAGGGCATCGACTCGCTGACCGGACAGAACGGCTGGACCGAGCCGGCAGGTTGCCCGCTGTTCACCAACGACCAGTCCGACCTCGCCAACCAGCAGATGAGCGACACCTTCACCGCCAATCCGAAGCTCGACGCCTTCGTGCTCGTCGGCGGCTGGGCCCAGTTCGCCCCGCAGGCCTATGCGCAGGTCACCGATGGCGTGATGGAGCGCCTGAAGAGCAAGGACCTCGTGATCATCGCTGGCGACACGCTGCCGCCGCAGATCGACGCGCTCAAGGCCGGCCGCAGCCATGCACAGATCGGCCAGCGCCCGTTCGAGATGGGCTACAAGGCTCCGGATGCCATGATCAAGCTGATCAATGGCGAGAAGGTTGACGAGATCCTGTTCACGGGCCTCGACACCTGCCTGCCGGAAAACGCCGACACCTGCCTGGCCAAGTAAAGCCAGCGGCGGTCAGCTCGTCGACCCGATATCCAGCGAAAAGGGGCGTTTCGACGCCCCTTTTCTTTGCCCGGAGCCCGGCAGGCGTGCATCGCCGGACGAGAGGCTCTATATCGGATCGGGGACTGGCTTCCAGACGAGGATATCTGACAATGCGCCGTACGATCCTGGCACTTTCACTTCTTCTTGTGGCGACGCCGGCCTTTGCCTGCACCCAAGAGGAATTGCAGGCGAAGTCGATCTCGCTCGCGGAACTGGTGAAAGCCATCACCGCCAAGGATCCGGCGAAAGCCGCCGATTGGCGCCAGCGCCAGGTCGAGGTCGACCGGGTCGCTGAACGCACCACCAGTTTTGACGAAATCTGCGCCGCCTATGACAAGGCAATCGAAGAGGCCAAGGCGCAGCAGTAAAGCTCTCGCGAGCCGCGCCTCGCGACCTTCCCTTACGTCAACAAGAGGTTCACTGTTGGCAACTGCCCCGCCGATCCGCCGGATCCGAGCCGGGCGGCCCGGGTGCTTCAGCGCGCCCGAAGGGAGGACGACATGGCCCACTACCTGTTGCAGGTCTCCTATACGACCAGTGCCGTCAAGGCGATGGTCGCCAATCCGCAGAACCGCGAGGATGCGGCCCGCAAGGTCGTCGAATCGATGGGCGGCAAGCTGAATTCCTTCCATTTCGCGCTCGGCGAATTCGACGTCGTCATGATCGCCGAGTTCCCAAGCAATGTGGCGGCAGCATCCGTGGCCATGGCGACGGGCGCGTCAGGCGCCTTGTCGAAATTCCGGACAACGGCGCTGATGACGACAGCCGAGAGCATGGAAGCGATGAGCAAGGCGAAAGCCGGCAGCTATTCGCCACCGTCCTGACGGGATCTCCGGCACTTCACCGCCAAATCCATGGTCGGAACCGAGACTTGCAATTCGCGGCTTCCGTGACGGATTCGCGCTGAAAAAGCCAAGGCGCAGGAATGGATCCCGCGCAAAGCGCGGCGAAGGAAGATCCGGCCGGCCTTTTGCCGGCGGTCGTCAGCGCTGCGGGATCCGGATGTGCGACAGCGCCCCATCGAACGCGAACGACACCCCGGAAAGCACGACCGCGCGATGCGAAGCAACGCTGTGATCGGCCCAGATAATCGGACCCGCACCGGCCTTGTTGGCAAGCAGAAAGCCGGCCACGACGACGAGCGCGACAGCTAGTCCAAACTGGAGATTCATCGATACCCCCGTTCTGCTGACTGATTCTAGCACAAGTCACGAGTCGCTGCGACACCCCCTGCCGAAAAGCTCTTGGTCATGCTATGCGGTCGGCCTGGAAGGCCATCATGATCCGCATCAATGACGACATCGCCCTCGACGACAGTGAAATCGAGGAGAGCTTCATCCGATCTTCCGGGCCGGGTGGGCAGAATGTGAACAAGGTGTCGAGCGCGGTGCAACTGCGCTTCGACGCCCGGCGTTCGCGCGCCTTGCGGGATGACGTGGCGGTGCGCCTGATGCGGCTCGCGGGTTCGAAGCTGACGCAAAACGGCGTTATCGTCATCACGGCGCAGCGGTTTCGCGATCAGGCTCGCAACCGCGCCGATGCGCTGGAGCGCCTGGTCGCGCTGATCCAGGAGGCGATCATACCGCCGACCCCGCGCCGCGCCACCAAACCAACCATGGCTTCCAAGAAGCGCCGTTTGGAGGGGAAAGCCAAGCGCTCGGGCGTCAAGGCGATGCGCGGCGGCGTCAAAGTCGATTAGCTCTCGCCAAATCAGCCGGACCGGTGCAAGATTCTGATGCGGCCGCTCGATCGCGGCACCATCACGGGGAGCGCCTCATGGGCATCATCTGGACCATCATCATCGGCTTCGTCGCCGGCGTCATTGCCAAGTTCATCACCCCCGGCAGCAATGAGCCGAGCGGCTTTATTCTGACGGTCATCCTCGGTATCGCCGGCGCCTTCCTGGCCACCTATCTCGGCCAGGCCATCGGTTGGTACGGCCCCAACGACCAAGCCGGTTTCATCGGCGCGATCGTCGGCGCCATCATCGTGCTGCTTATCTGGGGCTTCATCGTCAAGAAGCGCGCCTGATCCAAAAGAGCATTTCGCCGTTTCTTCCGAAACGGCGCCGCACTCCAGCTTTTTGCTTGGGCGCACTTGATTGCGCGAGGCGCACCACGCTTCGCTCAGCAGCGCTCCAGCAGGCACGCCGGGTTCAGCGAACCCGGCTTTGCCATTCCGGGCAATGATCGTGGACAGCCTTGGTCACCGGACAATGGCCGGTTGCGCCGCGATAGGCCAGATACGATCCGGTCGCCAGCGCCAGCACGGAAAGAAGGCGGTTCGGCCTTGGCTTCACCGCCGCCGCGGCCAATATCAGTCCGGCGATCACGGAAACAACACGACCTTCCGTCGAGATTTCCGGAACGACAACGGGTGGTTTTGCCCGAAACATGTTTTTATCTCCAATTGCTGACAGGGGGTGAACGCGCCAGCGTCTCACCCGTTCCAATTGAGGAGAACGGCAGATGATCCGGGTTGGTATAGGCGGCTGGACGTTCGAACCGTGGCGCGACAACTTCTATCCGGCCGGATTGCCGCAGAAGCGCGAACTCGAATACGCCGCCTCCAAGCTGACCTCGATCGAGATCAACGGCACGTATTACGGTTCGCAGAAGCCGGAGAGCTTCCGCAAATGGGCCGAGGAGACGCCGGACGGCTTCGTGTTCGCGCTGAAGGGCCCGCGCTTCGCCACCAACCGGCGCGTCCTTGCCGAAGCCGGAGAGTCGATTTCACGCTTCTTCGCCAGCGGCGTGACCGAGCTTGGCGCGAAGCTTGGACCGATCAACTGGCAGTTCATGGCGACGAAAAAGTTCCACGCCGACGACTTCGCCGGCTTCCTGGAACTGCTGCCGAAAGCCGTCGACGGCGTGAAAATTCGTCATGCGGTCGAGGTCCGGCACGAGAGCTTCCAGACGCCGGAATTCATAGCGCTGGCGCGCCGGCATGGCGTCGCCGTCGTGGTCGCCGATTCTGACAAGCATCCGCAGCTGGCCGATCCCACCGCCGATTTCATCTATGCGCGGCTGCAAAACGCATCCGAAGACGAAAAAAATGGCTATCCGGACTCGGCGCTTTCGACGTGGCGCGAGCGCGCTGAATCCTGGGCCGATGGCGCGACGCCATCCGACCTTCCGCTTCTCGCTGACACCGCGCCGTCGGCCGGCAAGCGCGACGTTTTCATCTACATGATCAATGGCTTCAAGCCGAAGGCGCCGTTCGCCGCCATGACGCTGATCGAGAAAATCGGCTCCCGCTGAGTCATCTTCCCTGCACGGGGCAAGGGACCGATTCACGGATGGTTGCATTTGGTTGCATCCATTTTGTGAACAATCTCACGCCCAATTCTCGCCTTTTTCGGCTGTTGGATAAACAACCAGAAGAACTTGTCCCGGTTTTAGGTGCAATCCCGCGTCGGCGAGCGCGAAAACGAAGAGATCCAGCGTGCAGGTAAAAATGCGTATCGCGGCCGTGACGGCTGCTCTTGTTGCCGCCGGTGCGGCCCTCTCCTTCGGGAGCCTTCCGGCCGAGGCCGCGACCCAGTGCGGCCGCGCCTCCTGGTATCAGCTCGGCGGCAAGACCGCGAACGGCGAGCGCAACAACCCCAACGCCATGACGGCGGCCCATCGCAAGTTGCCCTTTGGCACGCGCGTCCGGGTCGAGAATCTCAAGAACGGCAAGTATGTCGTTGTCCGCATCAATGACCGCGGCCCCTTCACTGGCGGCCGAGTGATCGACGTCTCGCGCGCCGCGGCGCAGCAGCTCGGCATGGTCAAGACCGGCACCGCCAAGGTGCGCATTGTCGTCGACGGCACCGCCGTCAAGAACTCCTGCCCCGCCTGATCTCCGGAATACGGCAAGCCCCCCGCTGCCGACATCCCCGAGATCGAGCCTACGTCCCGTCCAGCGCCACGGCCTTGACCAGCGCCGTGACGGCGAGGCCGGGGACAAGCTCCAGATCCCGCACAGCGTCGCGCGTGACCCGCGCCAGCATCGGTTCGCCGCCGACGTCGAGGCGAATGCCGACGTCGTGCGAGCGGCCTTCGCTGATCGAGACGATCTCCGCCTTGAGACGGTTGCGCACCGAAAGGCGACCCGGTTCGCCGACCGCCAGCGTGACATCGCGGGCGCGGATGCGGATGCGCAGGAGTTTGCCGACGGGCGCTTCGATATGGGGCACGACCAGTGACCCGGCCGGATGAACGAGCCGGGTGACGCCGCTATCCGGATCCTGTGCCTGCACGACCGCCTCCAGCACGGCGCCCGCTTCCCAGTCGCCCACCGCATCCAGCTGTGCGAACACCTCGCCGACCGGGCCGAGCGCCATCACCCGTCCATCCTCGATCAGCGCCACCGCATCGGCAAGCCGGGCCACTTCCTCGACGGAGTGGCTGACATAGACGATCGGCAGGCGCTTGGTATCCCGCAGTCGCTCGATATAAGGCAGGATCTCGGCCTTGCGCTCGCGGTCGAGGGCCGCCAGCGGCTCGTCCATCAGCAGGAAGTCGGGGCTCGCCAGCAAAGCCCGGCCAATGGCGACGCGCTGCTTCTCGCCGCCGGAGAGATCGCGAGGCATCCGCGCCAGCAGCGCTTCGATGCCGAGCAGGTCCACCACCTCATCAAGACCGCCCCAGCGCCGGCCACGCGGCGTCAGCCAGCGGCCGTAGAGCAGGTTCGATCGGACAGAAAGGTGCGGAAACAGGCGCCCCTCCTGGAAGACATAACCAATGCGCCGCTTGCCGGCAGCCACGAAGACGGAGCGTTCCGTATCGACCAGGGTCCGCCCGTCGAGGACGATCTGGCCGTGATCGGGCCGGATCAGCCCGGCGATCAGATTGACCAGCGACGTCTTGCCGGACCCGGAACGCCCGAACAGTGCGGTGACGCCCGGCCCGGTCTCCAAGGTGATATCGAGCTTGAACTGGCCGATCTGCTTGCGGACGGCGATGGAAAACGTCATGCCGTCGCTCCCCGCGCCATCCGCCGAGCGAGATATTCGGACAGCACCAGCGCCGCCAGAGAGATCGCAATCGAGATCAGCGTCAGCCGCAGCGCCGCCGCATCGCCTTCCGGCGTCTGGATCAGCGCATAGATCGCGGACGGAACCGTCTGCGTCTGGCCCGGAATGTTGGAAACGAAGGTGATGGTGGCGCCGAATTCGCCAAGCGCCCGGGCAAACGACAACACGACGCCGGCGAGTATACCCGGCAGCGCCAGCGGCAGCGTCACGGTAAGGAAGACGAGCGCCCTGCCCGCGCCAAGCGTCGAGGCCGCCTGCTCCAGCTTGCGATCGATGCTTTCAATCGAGAGCCGGATTGCGCGCACCATCAGCGGGAAGCCCATGATGCCGCAAGCAAGGGCCGCGCCTGTCCAGCGAAACGCGAAGACGAGCCCGAAAGTCTGTTCGAAGAAGGCGCCGAGCGGTCCCTTGCGACCGAAGGCGAGCAGCAGCAGATAGCCTGTCACCACCGGCGGCATGACCAGCGGCAGATGGACGATGCCGTCCAGCAAGGTCCGTCCAAAGAAGCGGCCCCGCGCCAGGATCAGCGCAATGGCGATGCCGAACGGCAGGCTGACCACTGTCGCCACCGTCGACACCTTGAGGCTGAGCCAGATCGCGTTCCATTCTTCGGGGGAGAGAAATTCGGTCATCGATCGGCCGTATCAGAGGTCAGGAGAGCGCAGGATGGGCGCGCCAAGGCTTCGGCGGATCACTTCACCTCGATGCGGACGACATCGCGCACGCTGCGGCCGCCATGCGCATCGCCGGGAACCACAAGCCGGAGATTGGTCGGCGAAACCGGCGGGGTGCCGCCTTCATAGGCAAGGATCACGTCCTTGCCGGCGTAGTGCGGATCCAGTTCGCCGATCGACAGCGAGACGGCGTAGCCGTCGCGGCCGGTCACGAGCAGCGTGTGGCGCAGCACGGCATTCTTGCCGGCCTCGTTGACGAGGTCCGCCTGCTCGACGAGCGTCCACAAGAGAGCCCCAGCGTAGCGACCGGTCTCGCGGCCCTTGCCGGTTGCGAAATCGACGTCGAGCGTCGTCTTCGGCACGGCGCGCAGCGTCGCTTCGGAAAGCTCAAGGCTGTGCCGCACGGCGCCGTCCAGCACGGCCAGGGCCGTCGTCCCCTCCGCGAATGCGGGAGCCCCCGCGCCGGCCAGCAAGGCCAACGCGAGGAAAGCGACGCGGACGCGCTTCGGGTCGATGCTTTTAGGCAAGGAGGCGCGTCTTCACTTGCCGACGAGGACGTCGGAGGCCTTGATAACCGCCGTCGCCTTGTCGCCGACCTTCAGGCCCAGATCGTCGACCGCCTCATTGGTGATCGACGAGGTGATGATCAGGCCATGGCCTATGTCGATCTTCACCCGCGCGGTCGTCTGCCCCTTCTCCACCGCCGTGACGGTGCCTTCCAGCTGATTGCGCGCGCTGAGCTTCATGATCGCTATTCCTTGGCGAGAATGGTGAAACCCTGAGCCTCGAAGCTCGGGCGGGCTTCCGCCGAACCCAGCCATTCCAGGAACGCCTTGGCATCCGGACTGGTCGAAGCGGCGACCCGGGCGACAGGATAGACGATCGCCGGATGGCTGTCCTCGGGGAAGGTTCCGACGACCTTGACGCCTGGCTCCGCCTTCGCGTCGGTGCCGTAGACGATGCCGAACGGGGCCTCGCCCTTAGCGACGAAAGCGAGCGCGCTGCGGACGTTGTCGGCCTGGGCGACTTGCGGAGCGACCGCGTCCCAGACGCCGAGCGCCGTCAGCGACGCCTTGCCATATTTGCCGGCCGGCACAGAATCGATCGAGCCCATGGCGAGCTTGCCGTCCTTGCCGAGCGCTTCTGCGAGCGGAAAATCCTTGGCGATCGTCAGCTCAGCGGTCGAATCCTTCGGCGCGACGAGAACCAGCGTATTGCCGAGCAGGGTCACGCGCGAGGCGGGGTCGATCAGGTCTTTCTTGGCCAGATAGTCCATCCAGTCGAGATCGGCAGAGAAGAAGATGTCGGCCGGCGCGCCGGATTCGATCTGCTTGGCGAGGTTGGACGAGCTCGCATAGCTGATCGCCACTTCCTTGCCGGTCTTCGTCTTGTAGACGCCAGCGGCGCCATCCAGCGCGTTCTTCAGGCTGGCGGCGGCGAAGACGGTCACGTCGGCGGCCTGCGCCGTCGCGGCGGCGAACGGGGCAACGAGCGGCGCGGCGAAGAGGGCGAGGCTGCCAAGAAGGACAAGCCCGCGACGGAGGCGATTAAGCGACATGATGAGCTCCTGAAATCGGAGCGACATTTCTGCACGGAAATGTCGCTCCGATCAACGCCTCCCGGATGGATCACCCCTATTGATGTCCGAAGCACGAATTGGAATTGGACGCGGTGCGCCCGGCCCGGCTAGCCTGACGCAAAGACAGAGGAATGATCATGGTCGCCGAATACACGCTCTATTCGATGCAGTTCTCCGGCAATTGCTACAAGCCGCGCCTGGCCATGCATGAACTCGACATCCCGTTCCGGATCGTCGATTTCGTGAAGGGCAGCGGCCAGACGACGAGTCCGGAGTTTTTGGCGATCAATCCGAACGCGCAGGTGCCGCTGCTGATCCTGCCGGACGGACGGCCACTGGCCGAATCGAACGCCATGCTGCTGCATCTGGCCGAGGGCAGCGCCCTTATCCCGGCCGACGCCTATGATCGCGCGATCTGCTACCAGTGGCTGTTCTTCGAGCAGTATAGCCACGAACCGGTGATCGCCGTGGCGCGCAACTGGCTGACCTACATTCCCGGCGGCCGCGAGACGATGGCGCACCGGATCGACGAATGGCAGCAGAAGGGCAACCGGGTGCTCGCCATCATGGACGAGTTCCTGGCGAAGCATGATTTCTTTGGCGGCCCGAGCTTCTCGGTCGCCGATATCGCGCTCTATGCCTACACGCATGTGGCGGATGAAGCCGACTACGATCTCAGCCGCTATCCGGCGCTTGTCGCCTGGCTGGCGCGGGTCGCGGCCCGGCCCCGGCATGTTGGCCTCGACTGGCGGCCCGGAGCGCAGTAACGGCGTTCACAGCCAATCCCCTGGGTCACGTTCTATAAGGCGCTTTCACGGATTTTTAACCATGATTTCAGGCCCTTAGTTTCGACACGATATCTGTCGGGCATGGCCACAATCCTTCCGGATCAGCGCCGTAGTCCAAGCTCCTATTAGGACTTGGGACGGGCGCAAGGCAGACGGCGAGATCGACGGGAATCACCATGAGCATGGATGACACAACAAAGGGCGGCAGCCACCGCCGCGAGCGGGCCACGCGGGGGGCGTTCTACCTCTGGATGGCAGCCTATGCCGCCATCGTCGTTGCCATCGTTGCCGTCCATGCTGTCGGCGGCAATTCTGTCGATCCGGACACGGCTCAGGGCCGCCAGATCACGCGAGCCGGCGCCTTCCTCGGCCCGACGATCCCGGTCGTCCAGTCAGACGTGAACGGCTGATGCGCAACCGCCCTGCCCGTCGCCTTGATCGCGTTCAAGTCCGCCGCCCGGCCGTCGCCGGAGAGCGCCGCCAGCATCACGACTCATTCGAGATCGAGGATTTCTGGCTGGCGGCCCCGCTCAGAACTTGTGAAAAATGAAGGCGGCGCCGCCGGCGATCATGGTGAAGCCGACGAGATGGTTCCAGCTGAGCGACTCCTTCAGGTAGAACACCGAGAATAGAGCGAAGACGACGAGGGTGATGACCTCCTGGATCGTCTTCAGCTGCGCCGCCGAATAGACGCCATGGCCGATGCGGTTCGCCGGCACGGCCAGGCAATATTCGAACAGCGCGATGAACCAGCTGATCATGATGACCTTGACCAGCGCCGTCTGCGGAAACTTCAGGTGCCAGTACCAGGCCGATGTCATGAAGACGTTGGAGGCGATCAGGAGCAGGATCGGCGCGATGGCCGGCGAAAGCAGGTTCGGCATGGGGGGTAGCCTTGCGGGTGAATTGAGCGCGCACTCTGCCCGCGCCGACGCAAGCGTCAAGAGGCAGGATCGCCACAGTCCCGCCAAATGCGCAGGGCGGCCTTGCTTGGCACCTGCGCGACGGAAGTCGGCGCCCGATGGCGAGTGATCCCTTCCCATTCCGCAGGGTTCGGCTATGGTCCGCGCCGATAGGGGAACATCAATGACGCTGACGACCGAACAACAATTGCTGATCGAGATGCGAGTGGCCAACGAGGGCCCGAGCACGGCGACGGCTTATCTGCTCTGGCTGTTCCTGTGGTTCATTTCGGCGCACCGCTTCTATCTGGGCCGACCCGGCACGGCGGTCCTGCAGATCCTCAGCTACTTCATCGCAATCGGCTTCATCTGGCTTCTCATCGATGCTTTCCTGATCCCCGGCATGATCCGGCAGCGCCAGGACGAGATCCGCCTGCGGATGATGAACTCGCTTCGCTAGGCGACGCCGCACCTGCCAAGTCACGGGCGGTCCTGGTGGCCGCCCTTTTCCATGGTTCGACAGCCTTCTTCCGCGACGTCTGGACAATCCGGCGCGCGCAGCCTTAGCTGACGGCCCATTTTCACAATCCGGACGCCACGCCATGACTCATCCCGCGCTCGCTCCAAACCATGTTGCCGTGATCACCGGCGGCGCTTCCGGCATCGGCCTCGCCGCCGCGAAGAAGTTTCTGTCGATGGGCATGAAGGTCGCCATCGCCGACTTTCGCCAGGACGCGCTCGACGCTGCGGCGGCCTCGCTCGGCCCCGACGCGCTCGCCGTCCGTACCAATGTCTCCAGCCGAGACGATATCGAGCGGCTGAAGGACGCCGTCTACCAGCGCTTCGGCAAGGTCAATGTGCTGATGAACAATGCCGGCACGGACGGCGCCGGGCCGGTGCTGGGATCGTTCGAGAACTGGGAACGTGTGATCGGCACCAATCTGTTCGGCGTCGTGCACGGCATGCAGGTCTTCGTGCCCGAGATGCTGGACGGCACCGAGCCGGGGCTGGTCATCAATACCGGTTCGAAGCAGGGCATCACGACGCCGCCGGGCGATGCCGGCTACAATGTCTCGAAGGCCGGCGTAAAGGTCGCGACCGAGGCGCTGGCACATGAGCTGCGCAACATCGAGGGCTCGAAGATCACTGCGCATCTGCTGATCCCGGGCTTCGTCTGGTCCTATCTGACCAAGGGCGAGCGGACGGAAAAGCCGGCCGGCGCCTGGACGCCGGAGGAGACGGTCGACTTCATGCTGGCGTCGCTCGATCGTGGCGACTTCTACATTCTCTGCCCGGACAATGATGTCGACCGCGCCACGGATGAGAAGCGCATCCTCTGGGCCGCCGGCGACATCGTCGAGAACCGCCCGCCTTTGTCGCGCTGGCACAAGGATTTTGGCGACAAGTTCAAGGCGTTTCTGAAGGGCTGAGTGGCTTTGGCAGCTGTTCCTTTCAGCTAGCGCCCCGCCAACACCCTCGCGCAACACCATCCTCAACATGCTGAGGAGGCCCGAAGGGCCGTCCCGAAGCACGCAGAGCCGTGGTGTCTTCGATAGTCAGCCCTCAGCGGTGCGTCCTTCGAGACGGCTTGCTACGCAAGCCTCCCCAGGATGTTGGTGTCGAGGGCTGCACGAGCTGCCTTCGGGGAGGCGCGAAGACCCTTCAGCGACCTTCCATCCGCCCAACAAAAAAGGCCCCGCTCGAACGAGCGGGGCCTTTTTCATGTCTGCGCGGCTGCTGGCCGTCAGCTCTTGTTCTTGTTGTAGACGTCGAAGACCACGGCGCCGAGCAGGACGAGGCCCTTCACGACCTGCTGCCAGTCGACGTTCACGCCCATGATCGACATGCCGTTGTTCATCACGCCCATGATGAAGCCGCCGACAACGGTGCTGATCACCTGGCCGACGCCGCCCATGGCCGAAGCGCCGCCGATGAACACCGCCGCGATGACGTCGAGCTCGCTGCCCAGACCGGCAGCCGGCACAGCCTGGCCGAGGCGAGCGGCGATGATCAGGCCACCGAGCGCCGACAGCATGCCCATGTTGACGAAGACAAGAAGCGTCAGCCGCTCGGTCTTGATGCCGGAGAGCTGCGCCGCCTTGATGTTGCCGCCCATCGCATAGACCCGACGCCCGATGGTCGTGTGTCGCGTGATGAAGACGAAGAACGCGACGAGGATACCCATCACCACGAGGACGATCGGGAAGCCGCGATAGACCGCGAACTGGTAGACGAAGAACAGCGCCAGCGCCGAGATGACGACCGTCTTGACGACGAAGAGCGCGAAGGGCTCGGCCTCATAGCCATGCTTCTCGCGCGTCTTGCGAGCGCGGATGCCGGAGATAGCATAAGCGAGGACAGCGATGACGCCGAGCACGACGGTAGTCATGTTGAGCGTGATGCCGCTGCCGAAAACGGTCTTGCCGGCCGCGTTGATCGTCGGGGGGATCAGCGTCCAGGTACCAAGGACTTCCGGCAGGAAGCCCGAGCTGAGCGCCTTGAACGAGTCCGGGAGCGGGCCGACCGACGAACCGCCGCCGAGAAGTCCCTGGCAGAGACCACGGAACACCAGCATGCCGGCGAGCGTGACGATGAAGCTCGGGATCCGGTGATAGGCGATCCAGTAGCCCTGCGCCGCGCCGATGGCGCCGCCGATGACCAGGCAGATGATCGCGACGATCAACGGATTGCTGAAGAAGCCGCCAAGCGGCCATATCACCATCATCATCGCCGCGAGCGCGCCGATGAAGCCCGCGACCGAGCCGACCGAGAGGTCGATATGGCCGGAGACGATGACGAGCAGCATGCCGAGCGCCATCACGATGATGAAGCTGTTCTGCTGGACGAGGTTGCTGAGGTTGACCGGCTTGAACAGGGTTCCCGTCGTCAGCTGGAAGAACACCATGATGGCGATCAGCGCCAGGATGAGCCCATATTCACGCAGGTTCGAAACGAACGACGAAACGGGGACGCGCGTACCGGTCTGGACGTCTTGGGCGACGCCGGTCTGCGGGGTTGGAGCGATATCGGTGCTCATGCTGCTTTTCCTTCTCCGCGCACGATGGCGCGCATGATCTTCTCCTGGCTGGCCTCGCTTGCCGGCATTTCGCCGACGATCGCACCCTCGTTCATGACGTAGATGCGATCGGAGATGCCAAGAAGCTCGGGCATTTCGGAGGAGATGACGATGATCGCCCTGCCCTCGGCCGCGAGCCGCGCAATGATCGTGTAGATTTCATATTTGGCGCCGACGTCGATGCCGCGCGTCGGCTCGTCGAGGATTAGCACCTCCGGGTTGGCGAAGAGCCACTTGCTCAGCACCACCTTCTGCTGATTGCCGCCCGACAGATTGCCGGTCTTCTGGTAGACGCTGGGCGAGCGGATGTTGGTCTTGGTGCGGTATTCGTTGGCGACGTCGAGTTCCCTGAGGTCGTTGATGACACCGTTGGTCGACACGCCCTTCAAATTGGCGATGGTGATGTTGTTCTTGATGTCCTCAATCAGATTGAGGCCGAAGACCTTGCGGTCCTCCGTGACATAGGCAAGGCCGTGCTTAACCGCCTTGCCGACTGTCGAGACATCGACCGGCTTGCCGTGCAGTTCGACTTCGCCGGTGATCTTGCGACCATAGCTGCGCCCGAACACGCTCATGGCGAATTCGGTACGCCCGGCGCCCATCAGGCCCGCTATGCCGACGACCTCGCCCTTGCGGACATTCAGATCGATGTTCTTGATGACCTGACGGTCCGCATGCAGCGGATGATAGACCGACCAGTTCTTCACCTGGAAATAGACCTCGCCGATCTTCGGATCGCGCGGCGGGTATCTGTCTTCGAGCGAGCGGCCCACCATCGAGGTGATGATCCGGTCCTCGCTGATTTCGCTACGGTCCAGCGTCTCGATCGACCGTCCGTCGCGAATGACCGTGACATGGTCGGCGACGCGATTGATCTCGTTCAGCTTGTGCGAAATGATGATCGAGGTGATGCCCTCGCGCTTGAACTCCAGCAGCAGATCCAGGAGCGCCTGGCTGTCCTTCTCGGAAAGGCTTGCCGTCGGCTCGTCAAGAATCAGCAGCTCGACTTCCTTGCTCAGCGCCTTGGCGATCTCCACCAATTGCTGCTTGCCGGTGCCGATATTGGTGATCAGGGTCTTCGGGTCTTCGCTGAGACCCACCTTCTTCAGCAGATCGCGGGTGCGCTTTTCATTGGCGGCCCAGTCGATCACGCCGAACTTCGCATGTTCGTTGCCGAGGAAGATGTTTTCGGCGATCGACAGCATCGGGACCAGGGCGAGTTCCTGGTGGATGATGACGATGCCCTTCCCCTCGCTGTCGTGAATGCCTTTGAACTGGCACTCTTCACCGCGATAGATGATCTTCCCCTCATAGTCGCCGGCCGGATAAACGCCGGACAGGACTTTCATCAGGGTCGACTTGCCGGCCCCGTTCTCGCCGCAGATGGCGTGAATCTCGCCTTCCTCGACCTTGAGACTGACGTTCGAGAGCGCCTTGACCCCTGGAAAGGTCTTGGTGATGTCGCGCATCTCGAGAATGTATGAAGGCATGGCGGACCGCTCCGGCGTAGGCATACGGACCAGGGGACGTTAGCCCCTCGCCCGCGAGACGAGAAGGGGCCTCGCTTGCGCGAGGCCCCCAATCTGGATCGTGCGATTACTTGAGTTCGTCGGCCTTGATGTAGCCCGACTCAACCACGAGCTTCTCGTAGTTGGTCTTGTCGACCTCATGCGGCGTCAGCAGGATCGACGGAACGACCTTGACGTCGTTGTTGTAGGTCTTGGTGTCGAGGTTTTCCGGCTTGCCGCCCGAGAGGACCGTGTCGACGAGTTCGACGGTCGACTTGGCGAGATCGCGGGTGTCCTTGAACACGGTCGAATACTGCTCGCCGGCAATGATCGCCTTGACCGAAGCGGTCTCGGCGTCCTGGCCGGTGATGATCGGCCAAGCCTGATCAGCGGTGCCGTAGCCAACGCCGCGGAGCGACGCGATGATGCCGCGCGACAGGCCGTCATACGGCGAGAGAACGCCGTCAACGCGCTTGCCGTCCGAGTAATTGGCCGAAAGCAGGTTGTCCATGCGGGCCTGAGCGGTGGCAGCGAGCCAACGCAGCGTGCCGACCTTGTCCATGCCGACCTGGCCGGACACGATCTTGATCGAGCCGTCGTCGATCAGCGGCTGCAGGACGGACATGGCGCCGTCGTAGAAGAAGAAGGCGTTGTTGTCGTCCGGCGAACCGCCGAACAACTCGACGTTCCACGGCTTGGTGTCGGGGAAGCGTTCCTTGAGGCCCTTCACCAACGAAGTAGCCTGGATGACGCCGACGCCGAAATTGTCGAAGGTCGTGTAGTAGTCGACGTTCGGGGTCTTCTTGATCAGGCGATCGTAGGCGACGACGACGACGCCGGCATCAGCCGACTTCTGCAGCGCGTCCGACAGCGTCGTGCCGTCGATCGAGGCGATGATCAGGGCCTTCGGACCCTTGGTGATCTCGTTCTCGAGCTGGCTCAGCTGGTTCGGAATATCGTCCTGGGCATACTGGAGATCGACCGTATAGCCCTTGGCTTCGAGCTGGGACTTCACGGCATCGCCATCGTTGATCCAACGCTGCGACGTCTTCGTCGGCATCAGGACGCCGATCAAGCCCTTGTCTTCTGCGTGCGCTGCCGGCGAAAGCGCCAGCATGCTGACGGTAACTGCCGCGAGCGCGGACTTGAACATCTTCATGAACTTCTCCCAATAGTACGACGTTTGCTCACGCGTGCACTTAGCTGCCGATGTTCGGCCCGCTTCGCCTACGCGATCCTCCGATCACGGCGCCGACCGACCTCTTGGTGGCGCTCGTCCGCTCATCCCGCCCTGCGGGGCAGAACTGCGCTCAGCACGCCTTGGTATTATTTAATTCGGGTGTCAGTCAAACACCATTTTTCATCACGGTATCCGGCTCTTCAACAATCGCAAAAATGCTCGTGATTCCGGGACTGTGGCCAATGGTCTGATGAATTGCTGTGCAGATCCGTCACCGCCCGGGCGAAGAAAAATCGAGGCGATGCAAAGCGACCGCCCCGCATTTCCGCGCCAGAAGGATTCCCGATGGCCGAGCTGTGTCAGAAAATATGCATCGAGGATGGCGCCGGAAACAGCGTTCCGTGGAACCGCCCAACACGATGAAGTGATACTGGCAAACTGCGCCACCGGGGCATGTCGTTCTAGATACACCCGAGGCCGCAGAATGGCGGCATTGGCAAACATGGAGGAAGAAATGCGCAGATGGTCCATACTCCTCGCGGCTGTCGGTCTTGCGACCCTGGCAACCGCACCCGCCGTCGCAGCCGAGATGATGATGAAAAAGGGCGAGACGGTCATGATGATGCCGAACGGCCGAATCGATCGCGTCATGCACACCGACAAGATGATGAGCGAGACGATGATGAAGAACGCCAAGCCGATGGATGGCTGCGTCGTGATGATGATGGGCGCCGATGGCAAGATGTACATGATGAACGACATGAAGATGTCAAACGGCAAGATGGCCTGCGCTACACATTGAGCAAAACCGTGAGCGAACGAGATTCGGCTCGGCGCAATAGTCAAGGACTCGTCCCGCGCATGGAATTACGGCATGATGCGCCCTTGACTGAACTTGCGTCGGGACCGTCATCATGATCGCTTCCTGCTTTCGCGCCGCGGTGCTGCTGCTCGGCATTTCAATCGGGCAAGCCTCTGCCGAACAGTTGCCGCTGCCGGACAATTTGATCGGCGCGGCGACGGACGGAGGCGAAGCGCTGTTGGTCGGCGCCGATGCGCGCGAGGCCTATTTCCCGCTCGCCGACAATTTCGTCACGCAGAAGACTCAGTCTTACTGTGGCGTCGCCTCGATGGTGATGGTGCTGAACGCTTCCGGCGTACCGGCGCCCCCCGTGCCGGAATACGAACCCTACCGAACCTTCACGCAGGACAATCTGCTCGACGAGAGAACCGATGCGATCGTCTCGCGCGACACGATCCTCAAGCAAGGCATGACGCTCGACGAACTGGGCGGCGTGCTGGCGACGCAACCGCTTGCCGTTGTCGTCAAGCATGCCGGCGACACCAGCCTCGACGATTTCCGCGCGATGGGACGCGAGTATCTCGACCAACCCGGCCACTTCGTCATCGTCAACTACCTGCGCAAGGCGATCCGCCAGGAGGTCGGCGGCCATATTTCGCCGCTCGCGGCCTATGACGCAGAAGCCGACCGCTTCCTCATCCTCGACGTCGCCCGCTACAAGTACCCGCCCGTCTGGGTCAAGGCGGAGGATCTCTTCGCCGCGATGAATACGCCGGACGCCTCGAATGGGGATCGCACGCGCGGATTTGTGCTGATCAAGACGAAGGCGGCGGAATAGAGCGCTTTCGAACGATACCGCCGCCGGTTCGCGTCAGGGAAACGCGACAAGACTGGGAATTGGAGCGCTTCGTCGTTTCCACAAACAATGAAGCGCCCCGACCTACCGCTTCGGCCCCTTGCGACCCGCTGAGCTTCCGGCCCGGCCACCAACCGAACGCCCACCCGGCCGATGATTGGTCGTCATCGGATCCGGGCGCTGTGGCCGCTCATGTTCGTCGGCCGCGAGCGAAGTCATGTTCGAACTCGCGCCCATCTCGTCCAGATGCGGTTTTCTGGCGCGTGTCGCGACGGGTACTTCCGTGCGCTTCACCGTCATCTCGTCGAGATCATTCTTTCGTGCCCGCGGCTTCGGCTCGCCCTTGGGCTCCGGCGGCAGATTGGCGGCGTTGCCATATTTGCGTTCGCCGCGATAGCCACCCGTGCGCTCGTCGATCGACGACTGGCGGGCGAGCGGATCGTCGGCGATGGCGAGCTCCGTCTCCTTGAGCCGCTTGATCTCGTCGCGTAGCCGCGCCGCCGTCTCGAATTCGAGGTTCATGGCCGCGTCGCGCATCTTCTTCTCGAGCGCGTCGAGATGCGTCTTCAGATTGTTGCCGACAAGCGCCGTATCGGCGAGGCCCGCATCGACCGTGACGTGATCCTGCTCGTAGACGGAGGACAGGATGTCGCCGATATCGCGCTTGATCGAAGCCGGCGTGATGCCGTGCTCGGTATTGTAGGCGACCTGCTTCTCGCGGCGGCGCTCCGTCTCACCCATCGCCCGCTCCATCGAGCCGGTGATGCGATCGGCATAGAGGATGACCTTGCCGTCGACGTTACGCGCGGCGCGGCCGATGGTCTGGATCAGCGAGGTCTCGGAGCGCAGGAAACCTTCCTTGTCCGCGTCGAGGATCGCGACAAGGCCGCATTCGGGAATGTCGAGGCCTTCGCGCAGCAGATTGATGCCGATCAGCACGTCGAAGGCGCCGAGGCGCAAATCGCGGATGATCTCGATGCGCTCCAGCGTCTCGACATCCGAGTGCATGTAACGGACGCGGACACCGTTCTCGTGCAGATATTCGGTCAAATCCTCGGCCATACGCTTCGTGAGCGTCGTGACCAGCGTGCGATAGCCCTTCTTCGCCGTCTCGCGCACTTCGCCAAGCAGATCGTCGACCTGCGTCTTGGCCGTGCGGATTTCCACAGGAGGATCGATCAGCCCGGTCGGGCGAATGACCTGTTCGGTGAAGACGCCGCCGGTCGCTTCCATCTCCCAGCTTCCGGGCGTCGCCGAAACGTGCACCGTCTGCGGCCGCATCGCGTCCCATTCCTCGAAGCGCAGCGGCCGGTTGTCCATGCAGGAAGGCAGGCGGAAGCCGTATTCGGCCAAGGTCGCCTTGCGCCTAAAGTCGCCGCGATACATGCCGCCGATCTGCGGAATGGTGACGTGGCTCTCGTCGGTGAACACCAGCGCGTTGTCCGGCAGATACTCGAACAGCGTCGGCGGCGGCTCGCCGGGCAGGCGGCCAGTCAGATAACGCGAATAGTTCTCGATGCCGGCGCAGGCGCCCGTCGCCTCGATCATCTCGATATCAAAGCGGCAGCGCTGCTCCAGCCTCTGCGCTTCCAACAGGCGGCCGGCGGCCTCCAACTCGACCAGACGCCCGCGCAACTCCTGCTTGATCGAGGCAATCGCCTGGTTGAGCGTAGGCTTCGGCGTCACATAGTGCGAGTTGGCATAAACCTTGACGAATTTCAGTTCGGCCGTCTTCTGACCGGTCAGCGGATCGAACTCGGTGATGCTCTCGACCTCGTCGCCGAACAGCGACAACCGCCAGGCGCGATCCTCCAAGTGGGCCGGGAAGATTTCGACGGTGTCGCCGCGCACCCGGAAGGAACCGCGAACAAAGTTCAGGTCCTGGCGCTTGTATTGCAGCGCCACCAGATCAGCCAGCAACTGACGCTGGTTGAGCCGCTCGCCCAGCGTGATGCCAAAGGTCATGGCGGTATAAGTCTCGACCGAGCCGATACCGTAGATGCAGGAAACCGAGGCGACGATGATGACGTCGTCGCGCTCCAGAAGTGAGCGCGTGGCCGAATGGCGCATGCGGTCGATCTGCTCGTTCACGGAGGATTCCTTCTCGATGAAGGTATCCGTGCGCGGCACATAGGCTTCCGGCTGATAGTAATCGTAGTAGGAGACGAAATATTCGACGGCGTTGTCCGGGAAGAACGACTTGAACTCGCCGTAAAGCTGGGCGGCAAGCGTCTTGTTCGGCGCGAGGATGAGCGCGGGGCGCTGCGTCTCCTCGATGATCTTCGCCATAGTAAACGTCTTGCCGGAGCCGGTGACGCCGAGCAGAACCTGATCGCGCTCCTGCTCGGCAACGCCGGCCACCAGTTCGCGGATCGCGTTCGGCTGGTCGCCGCGCGGCTCGAACGGCGAAACGATGCGGAACGGCTGGCCGCCTTCCGATTTCTCCGGCCGTGGCGGCCGATGCGGCACCCAGGTCTTGTCCTGGATTTCCGGGCGTCCGGTTTCGATCAGCGCCGACAGCGCCGCGACCGTCGCCGTCACCGATGACGCCGACATCGATTCCGCTTCCTCGAGGCTGATCTCGAGGCCGGAGACAGGATTGAGGCCGCTGGCGGTGCGCTCGCGCGCCGTCGCCGCCACGCCGATCGACGTGCCGCGCGAGGATTTATGCGTGTCGCTACCGTTTTCGGATTTCTTGTCGGCCTTCTTGCCGGACTTGGTCTTGCGACCCTCATCGACCGGCAGGTCGACGAGTTGCATGCGTTCGCCGCGCGCGCGGGGTGCGCGCTTCGGCTTGGGCGCGATCGGCTCGGCATCCGCCGCGCGTGCGATCTCGTCCATCCAGTCGGCGATGTTGCCCGACAGGGGAGTACCTTCGAGCGGAGCCTGCGGCGCTTCGCCGAAGCCGGAAGTTTTGGGACGCTTGGCCATGGGTACGAAAGTAGAACGTCCGCACGCGAATTTGAAGAGGTCCGATGCAAAGATTGCGGCTTCGAAATGCCGGCGCGGGCCTGATATAGTCGCCCGATGCGCCCGAACGCCCTGCTCAATCTCGACATCCGCAGCTACCACGGCACCAGCGTGCCGCATTGGCACGACTTCGCCCAGCTGGTGCTGCCACTGCGGGGAACGCTGGAGATCGACATCGCCGGCCGCGAACAGCGGCTCGACGCCTACCGCGCCGCCTTCGTCGAAACCCGCGCGCCGCATTCGCAGCAGGGCGACCCCGCCAACCGCTCGATCATCGTCGATCTCGATCCCGACCGCCTGACGCCGGAAGTGGTCGACCGGCTCGTCGCCCGTCCCTTCCTGACGCTGACGCCGGCGGCGAACCGGCTGATCGACTATATGGGCTTTATCGCCGGTGGCAGCGCCGCGAAGGGCGACCAGATGGAGCACTGGCTGGCGCTGTTGCTCGACGCCCTGGTGCAGACGCCGGCACAGCCGCAATCGCGGCTGGCCGCCCTGCTCGGCCAGATCGAGGCAGCGCCGGGCAAGCCCTGGACGACCGAAGCGATGGCGGAGCGCACGGCGATGAGCGTCAGCCGGTTGCATGCGCTGTTCCGCAGCGAGCTCGATACGACGCCGGCGGCCTGGCTGTCCGAGCTTAGGCTGAAGCGCGTGCGCGAATGGCTGGCAGCGTCGGATAGTCCCATTGCCGAATTGGCGTTTCGCGCTGGCTATTCCGACCAGAACGCGCTGACGCGCGCCATGCGCCGCGCCACCGGCCTGACGCCCGCTGCCTATCGCCGACAAAGTCGCACGACAGCAGGGTCCGCACCTTGAGCAGCCTTTGCGAGCCTCGGCCTAAAATGCGATAGAGGCGGCCGAGAACGGCGCAGCCCGACATGGCATCACCGGGTCTTTCCGGGAGATGATCGTGACCAGCAACGGCAAGATGTGGGTTGGAGTGGGCTTCGGCGTCTTCGCCGGCGCTCTGTGGGGCCTCGTCTTCCTCGCGCCGCAGCTCGTGCGGGAATTCACCCCGCTGCAACTCGCCGCCGCCCGCTATCTCGCCTATGGCCTGTTCGCGGTCGTGCTGATCGCCCCGCGCTGGCGCCGGCTCGTTCGTGTACTCGGCCGGCGCGAATGGTGGGCGCTGGTCTGGCTGAGCCTGCTTGGCAACATCATCTACTACGTGTTGCTGGCAAGCGCCGTGCAGCTTGGCGGCATCGCCATGACTTCGCTGATCATCGGCTTCCTGCCGGTCGCGGTGACGCTGGTCGGCAGCCGCGACCATGGCGCGACGCCGCTCTCGCGACTGGCGCCATCGCTGCTGCTCGGCACGGCGGGCATCCTGTGCATCGGCTGGCAATCGCTGGGGTCCGCGGAAGGCGGCGTTCAGGCAGGCGGCTGGATTGGTCTCGCCTGCGCCATCGCCGCCCTGGCGTCGTGGTCGACCTATGCCGTCGTCAATGCCCGCTGGCTGGTCCGGGTCCACCATCTGTCGTCGCATGACTGGAACCTCTTGACGGGCGTCGTCACCGGCGGGTTGGCGCTTCTCCTGCTGCCACCAGCTTTGATGATCGGCGCCCACAGCCACGGAACCGACGAATGGCTACGCTTCGCGGCCGTGGCGGCCGGCGTGGCGCTGTTCGCCTCGATCATCGGTAACGCCTGCTGGAACCGGATGAGCCGGCTGATGCCGCTCACCCTGGTCGGCCAGATGATCCTGTTCGAAACGCTGTTCGCGCTGCTTTACGGCTTCCTTTGGGAAAGCCGCCTACCCACGACGCTGGAAAGCGTCGCCATTGTGCTGGTGGTCGCCAGCGTTCTGGCTTGCGTCTCGGCCCACCGCACGCGCGAAGGCGATGCCGTCGTCAGCCAGACCGGGGCAGGTTCCTGACCTGCTCAAAGAGATGGCGCGGAATTTAAACGCCATTCGTCAGGCTGCGCACCCGCGCCGCTAGCGCTCAAAAAAAATCCGCCGCCGCTGTCGATCTCAAAGCGCCTTGCTCGTCGTGTTGTCAGAAGCCGGTTCTCTCCGGCTCCCGAAACACCAGACCGGGCAGGAGCGCGCCATGCGGTTCATGATCATCGTCAGGGCCAACAAGGATACCGAAGCCGGAATCATGCCGGAGAACAAGCGGATCGTCGAGATGACGACCTATCACGAGGAACTGGCCAAGGCCGGCGCGCTGCTCGACGCCGCCGGCCTGCAGCCGAGTTCGAAGGGCGCGCGCATCCTGCTTTCAGGCAGTGGCCAGCGCTCCGTTATCGATGGGCCATTCGCGGAAACCAAGGAACTGATCGCCGGCTACACGATCATCGAAGTCAAATCCCGCGAGGAGGCGATCGCCTGGGCCAAGCGGATGCCTAATCCGGCCGGCGAGGGCAAGAATGGCGAGATCGAACTCCGGCAACTATTCGAGCCGGAAGACTTCGATATCGGCGAGACGAACGACCGCCTGCGCCAGATGGACAATGGTCCCCGCGCCTGAAGCAACAACCAACCTGACACCACCCATGACAAGGACAAGACCCATGCGCTTCATGATGTTGATGATCCCGAAGGGATATGAGACCGCCACTCCCGGCACCATGCCGGCCGCCGACGCCGTCGCCGAAATGATGAAATTCAACGAAGCCCTGCAGAATGCCGGCATCCTGCTGGCCTGCGACGGCCTGCATCCGCCGTCCGTGGGCGCCCGCGTCACCTTCCAGGGCGGCAAGCCCAAGGTCAGCGACGGCCCGTTCGCCGAAGCAAAGGAAGTTCTAGGCGGCTACTGGATGATCAAGGTCAATTCGCGCGAAGAAGCGATCGAGTGGGCCAAGAAATGCCCGGCCGGCGACAACGAGATCATCGAAATTCGCCAGGTTCAGGAAATGGAGGACTTTCCTGCCGACGTGCAGAAAGCCGCCGCCGGCTTCGAAGCGATGCAGACGGGGGCTGGCGGCCGCTAGCCGCCCACGCCCGCCCGGAGAACATCATGCTCAAAGTCATACTCATCGCGGCGATCGTGCTGGTCGTCGCGGCCGGAGCGGTGCTTGCCTATGCGGCGACCCGGCCCGACACCTTCCGCGTGGAGCGCCAGGCGCGCATCCAGGCGCCGGCCGACAAGATCTTCCCGTTGATCAACGACTTCCATAATTGGACGCAGTGGTCGCCCTACGAAACCGTCGACCCAACCATGCAGCGCAGCTACGCCGGCGCGACCAGCGGCAAGGGCGCGGTCTATGAATGGAGCGGCACCGGCAAAGTTGGCGCCGGCCGGATGGAAATCGCCGACGCCTCGCCGCCGTCGCGGGTCGAGATCGACCTCTCCTTCACCCGGCCGTTCGAGGCCCGCAACGTCGCCGCCTTCACGCTGGAGCCGGATGGCGACGCGACCCGGGTGAGTTGGTCGATGGACGGCGCAACGCCCTTTCTCGGCAAGGTGATCGGCCTGTTCATCGACATGGACAAGATGATCGGGCGCGACTTCGAGACCGGCCTCGCCAATCTCAAGACCGTGACCGAAACCCGATAGCCACCTGCGAAATCTTGCATCGGCGACGACTTGCGTCTGCGGACAGGACATGGCCTGATCCGCAGCCGTGACACAGGCAGAAACACATCAGGCAATCAACGCCGTCTGGCGGATCGAGCAGGCGAAACTGGTCGCCAGCCTCGCCCGGATGGTGCGTGACATCAGCCTGGCCGAGGAACTGGCGCAGGATGCGCTGGTCGCGGCCCTCGAGCACTGGCCGGAATCCGGTATTCCCGACAATCCCGGCGCCTGGCTGATGGCGACCGCCAAGCGCCGCGCCATCGACCGGCTGCGCCATCGCCAGTTGCAGGACCGCAAGCATGTCGAGATCGGCTATATCAGCGATATCGACCAGGACGACGTGGTCGAGGTGCTGGAAGCCCGGCTCGACGACGATATCGGCGACGACCTCCTGAAGCTGGTCTTCACCGCCTGCCATCCGATCCTTTCCGCCGAGGCGCGCGTGGCGCTGACGCTGCGGCTGATCGGTGGCCTCTCGACCGGCGAGATCGCTCGCGCCTTCTTCGTGCCGGAGCCGACCGTCGCCCAGCGCATCGTGCGGGCGAAGCGCACGCTCGCCGACGCCAATGTTGCCTATGAAGTGCCGCGCGGCGACGAACTGGCCAAGCGCCTCGCCTCCGTGATCGAGGTGATCTACCTGATCTTCAACGAGGGCTACTCGGCAACGGCCGGCGAGGACTGGATCCGGCCGCAAATCGCCGACGAGGCGATCCGCCTCGGCCGCATCCTGGCCGGGCTCGCGCCGAATGAGCCGGATGTGCATGGGCTTGTGGCGCTGATGGAAATCCAGGCCTCGCGCTTCGCCGCGCGCGTCGGCCCCAACGGCGAACCTGTGCTGTTGATGGATCAGAACCGCGCGCGCTGGGATCACCTGCTGATCCGGCGGGGCCTTGCTGCGCTGGCCCGCGCCGAGGCGCTCGGACCACGCGGCACCTATACGCTGCAGGCCGCGATTGCCGCCTGCCACGCGCGCGCCCCGACTGCGGAACAAACCGACTGGAGCCGTATCGCGAGCCTTTACGCGGAGCTGAGCCGGATCGCCCCCTCGCCCGTGGTCGAACTCAATCGCGCCGTTGCCGTCGCCATGGCGGACGGTCCGGCGGCCGGCCTTGCCATCGTCGAACCCTTGGCGAACGAGCCGGCACTTGCCGCCTCGCATCTGCTGCCGAGCGTGCGGGCCGACCTGCTGATGAAGCTTGGCCGCCTTGCCGAGGCAAAGATCGACTTCGAGCTGGCGGCTTCCCGTACCCGGAACCTGCGCGAGCAAAAGCTGCTGCTGGAGCGTGCCGCGCATTGTGCGAAGGCGCCCAGCCCAGCGCCCGGGGACCGCCACGCCCTTGCGCTCAAAGCCGACAGGCCGTAGGCAGCACGCACACGGCAAAGGAAGGCTCGGATGACCGACACAGACGCCAGGGACGCTCTTGCGAGCCGCATCGACGCGCTGGAAATCCGCATCGCCTATCAGGACGAGACGATCGAGGACCTGAACAGCGCGATCACGGCGCAATGGAAGCAGATCGATTTCCTGACCCGCAAGATCACGCAGCTGACCGACCAGTTGCGCGAGACGACCGAACAGATCGGCCGTCCCGGATTACCCGAGCCGCCGCCGCCGCATTATTGAGAGCATGCCTCGCCTTCAGGTGACGTAGGCGACGACCCAGAGCGCGACCGCGATGGCGATGCCGTCCTCGATCAAGGCGATCGGCAGATCCTTGCCGCCCGTCGCTGCGACCAGTCTCTTGCGTGCCTCATAACCGCCCAGCGTGCCGATGACGGCGCCGATCGCACCGGCGATCAGGCCGATGACCCATGCTCCGCCGGTAAAGCCGATCGCCGCGCCGCACACAGCGCCCATGAAGACGCGGGTCGCGAACTGCACCGGCACCTTGCGGCTTGGCGTGCTCGGCAACTGGTCTGTGATCAGCTCGGCAATGGCGAGCAGGGTGAGGATCAGCGGCGCCAGCCAATGGCTCAGGAACGAGAGCCAGCTGCCATCGAGATTGATCCAGCCGAGATAGGCGGCCCAGGCGACGGCCGCGGGCGCGGTCATCGCGCGCAGACCGGCGACGACGCCGATCAACAGCGCCAGAATATAGATGAACATGCTGTCTTCCCCCTGCATGGCCCACAACCACAGGGTGACTGATTTCCGGCTCCCGCCGCCAGAGATTTGTTCGACACGAGAAAAGAAAAACTAGAAAACGCTGGCGCCATGCGGTGAAAACGAAATTTCATGCCCGGCCAACGCTATCACCATCCATTTGTCGCCGGCCGAACCGCATAACGCAGCGTCACACCAGGTCGCGACTCAGGCACAGGCGGTGCATCAGGACATGAAAAAGCCGGCACGAATGCCGGCTTCAGGGTCTCACGCCGCTGCCTCGGCGCCCTCTTTCCGCCGTTGGCGGATCGGGTTCGGCAGCTCGATCTCGACCTCCAGCGTGGAGACGGCATCGCCGCGCTGCATCTTGACCTGCACCTTGTCGGCCGGGATGTCGACATGGCGGGCGATGACGCCGAGGATCTCTTCCCGGAGCTTGGCGATCAGGTCGCTGGCCCCTGCCGTGACGCGCTCGTGCTGCAGAAGGATCTGCAGCCGGTCGCGTGCCACCGGCGCGGAAGAACGAGACGGCTTAAAGAAGCTGAATATCGTCATGCAGCCCTCCGACCGAACAGCTTGCTCATGAACCCGCGCCGCTCCGTCGGAACGACCATCGGTATGGTGTCGCCTTCAAGGCGGCGAGCCGCGTCGAGATAGGCGCGCGCCGGGGCGCTGTCGGTGTCGACCAGCGTCACCGGGCAACCGACGTTCGAGGCGTTCAGCACGGCCTCGCTTTCGGGGATGATGCCAAGCAGAGGGATCGACAGGATTTCGAGAACGTCCTCGACCTTCAGCATCTGGCCGCGCTCGGCCCGGGCTGCGTCGTAGCGGGTGAGCAGGAGATGCTTCTCCATGTACTCGCCCTTCTCGGCCTTCACGGTCTTCGAATCCAGCATGCCGATGATGCGATCGGAATCGCGCACTGACGAGACTTCGGGATTGGTGACGACGATGGCGACGTCGGCATGGCGCATGGCGAGCATGGCGCCGCGTTCGATGCCGGCCGGGCTGTCGCAGACGACCCAGTCGAAATGCGAGCGAAGCTCTTCCATGACGCGGGCGACGCCCTCTTCCGTCAGCGCATCCTTGTCACGTGTCTGCGAGGCCGGCAGCACATAAAGCGTGTCGAGCCGCTTGTCGCGGATCAGCGCCTGCTGCAGCTTCGCCTCGCCCTGGACGACATTGATCAGATCGTAGACCACGCGGCGCTCGGCGCCCATGACGAGGTCGAGATTGCGGAGGCCGACATCGAAATCAACGACGGCCACGCGCTGGCCCGACAGGGCCAATGCAGCGCCGATGGCGGCGGTGGACGTCGTCTTGCCCACCCCGCCCTTACCCGATGTCACAACGAGAACCTGAGACATTGCTTCTGCTCCTTGCTGGCTCAGGCCAGCGCCGCCATGTTCATCTTGTCATTTGCGAGCCAAGCCTGGATGGCTTTGCCGCGAAGGCTCGCATCCAGGTCGTCGGCAGTCTGGTAGAGGCCGTCGATGGCGATCAGCTCGGCCTCGAATTTCTGGCAGAAGATCCGCGCCCCGGCATTGCCGGTCGAACCGGCGATCGCACGGCCGCGAAGCGTTCCGTAGATATGGATCGAGTTGCCGGCGATGATCTCCGCGCCGGAGGCCACGGAACCGATGACGGTCACGTCGCCCTGCGGAAAAATGATCGACTGCCCGGAACGGACCGGCGTCTCGATCAGCAGCGACGGGACCGCGCGGTCGACGAAGCTGTTCTTGGGTGGCTCGGCGGAAGGCTTGTGCAGGATTTCTGTCTGCTTGCCACCGCTAACCGACGGCGGCATGCCAAAGCCGAGCCAGGACGGATCGGCGCCTTCGACCCCCATCACCTTGATCTCGCGTTCGAAGAGCATGGCAAGCAGCTCTGCGAAGTCGCGCTTGGTGATGGCGAGGCCGGAGACGTCGAGAATGACGGGGCGACTTGCAAAGTAGCCCTCTGAACGCCGGGAAAGCTTGTCGAGTTCTGCCAGCCAGTCGGCCAGCGGAAGCTCGGGCGCCAGCACGGTGGCGAGGAAGGACCTTCCCCGGAACCGGATTGCTGCGCGTTGTTTGGAAGCGGGAGTAGCCACGGTCGCGATTTGCCTTCTGTTAAGCAATCTGTGCGACACGCCGGTTAACGAGTGGTTAACCACGACCCGCCCGTTAACCCTTTGAAGGGGAAAAGGCGAGGAATTCCGAGGGGGTTAGGGCCTGCAAAAAATTTCGAGTTGCAGACCCGCGCAAGATCAACAGAAGCGCGAAAAGCCGCCCTTAGACTGACTTTCCCTGCATCGCCCTGCGTCACGGCCGATCGCCCTGCCCCGCCCCGACGCCGCGCCGCGGCGAATCGATTTCACGACTGGCAGGTGGGCTGCGTTAACGTTTGCCCCCGCCACCGGAGACCGGTCGCGGGGACATTGCATGACATCGTCAGCCCAGCGTCGGAGCGACCGCGCCTGCCTTGGCGGCCAATGCCTTGCGCACTTCCGGTACGACCTTGGTGCCGAATAGTTCGATTGATTTCATCATCTTGTCGTGGGGCAGCGTGCCAACGCTGAACTGGATCAGGAAGCGGTCATGGTTGAACAGCTCGTGCTGGTAGAGGATTTTTTCAGCGACTTCGGACGGGCTGCCAACGAAAAGCGCGCCATGCAGGCGGCGCTGCGCCTCGAACTGGCCGCGCGTCGTCGGCGGCCAGCCGCGCTCCTTGCCCAGCTTGGTCATCACCGCGGCGAATGGCGGATAGGCAATGTCGGCCGCATCCTGCGAGTTCTCGGCGATGAATCCGTGCGAATTGATGCCGACGCGCAGATTGGCCGGATTGCTGCCCGCCTCCTTGGCGGCGCGGTGATAGAGTTCGACCAGTGGCTGGAAATGGGCCGGGTTACCGCCAATGATGGCGATCGCCAGCGGCAGGCCGAGCATGGCCGCGCGCACCACCGATTGCGGTGTGCCGCCGACGGCGATCCAAACCGGCAGCGGATCCTGGAGCGGGCGCGGATAGACGCCGAGATCGTGGATGGCGGCACGATGGCCGCCCTGCCAACTGACCCGCTCGCTGTCTCGCAGCCGCAACAGCAGTTCGAGATTTTCCGCGAACAGCGCGTCGTAATCGCCGAGATCGAAGCCGAACAGCGGGAAGGACTCGATGAACGAGCCGCGTCCGGCCATGATTTCGGCGCGGCCGTTCGAGACGAGATCAAGGGTCGAGAAGCGCTGGAACACGCGTACCGGATCATCGGACGAGAGCACGGTGACGGCGCTGGTCAGGCGGATGTCCTTCGTCCGCGCCGCCGCTGCGGCCAGGATCACGTCAGGAGCCGAGATGAGATAATCGGGACGGTGATGCTCGCCGAGGCCGAAGACGTCGAGACCGACCTGATCGGCCAGTTCGATCTCCTCGAGCAGGTTGCGGACGCGCTCGACCGGATCGAGCCGGGAGCCCGTCGTCGGGTCGGGCATATTGTCGCCGAAGGTGTAGATGCCGAATTCCATTTTTATCCCCTCCAGGGCGCAGCGAGGCAGTGCAGCCAGGATCGGCCCGTTCCCGGCAGATATGACGACCCTGGAGCCGATTGTCAGCCCCGACGCAGGAAGACGCATCGTCAACCGAAACATACTTGCACTCGCGTCAGCAGCGTCGCAGGCACCTCGATCGAAGCGGCTTTTGGTTGCCGCCTTGGCCCGCATCCCCTAAATGACGGGTTCCCCAATCGGCTGAAAGTCGCATGATGGATGAAACCAAGAAGATCGCCGAGAAGAAGAAGTCGTCCCAGGACGGTCTCGGCGGCACCATCCGCGTCTTCGCCGAAGCGCTGATCATCGCACTGATCGTGCGCACCTTCCTATTCCAGCCGTTCGAGATCCCGTCGGGCTCGCTGATTCCGACGCTGAAGATCGGCGACTACCTGTTCGTCTCCAAGTATTCCTACGGCTATTCGCGCTACTCGTTCCCGTTCGGAATGGGTCCGTTTGAGGGCCGGATCTGGGGTTCGGAGCCGAACCAGGGCGATATCGTCGTCTTCAAGGGTCCGAAGGACAACTCGACCGACTACATCAAGCGCGTCATCGGCAAGCCCGGCGACACGATCCAGATGCAGGAGGGCCGCCTCTACATCAACGACAAGATGGTCGAGCGCCAGCCGATCGAGCCGTATGAGACGAAGGACTTCTTCGGCAATACGATCTCGGCGCCGCGCTACGAAGAAACCCTGCCGAGCGGCGTCAAGCACCAGATCATCGAGATCGAGGGCGATCGCGGCTCGTTCGACAACACGCCGAAATACGAGGTTCCGCCGGGCCACCTCTTCATGATGGGCGACAACCGCGACAACTCGGCGGATTCGCGCGACATGCAGTCGATGGGCTTCGTTCCGAATGAGAACGTCGAGGGCAAGGCGCGCTGGGTGTTCTTCTCGATCGAGGAAGGCGCACGCGTCTGGGAATTCTGGAAGTGGCCGTGGTCGATCCGCTGGAACCGGCTGTTCACGTCCATCACCTGATCGATCCCCCTCGGGCCAACTGTCACGCCTGAGGCACACGCATTGCAAAATGCAATGACCGACGATTTGTGCGTTGCAAAATGCACAAGCCGGCGGTCATTGTCGCGATGGTTACGCGCCTTCGCGACCACTCTGAATCCTCCCGCCGGAAATTCCCATGCCGATCGCCATTTTCGCCCTGGCCATTGCCTCTTTCGGCATCGGCACGACTGAATTCGTCATCATGGGCCTCCTGCCGGAAGTGGCCGCCAGCCTCAACGTCTCGATCCCCAGCGCCGGCCTGTTGATAACCGGCTACGCAATCGGCGTCGTCATCGGCGGCCCGATCATCGTGCTCGCCACCGCGCGACTGCCGCGCAAGATCACGCTGATCGGCCTGGCGATGCTGTTCGTCATCGGCAACCTGTTCTGCGCCATCGCGCCCACCTACGGGTTGCTGATGGCGGCGCGCGTGTTCACCGCTTTTGGCCATGGCGCCTTTTTCGGCATCAGCGCGGTCGTTGCCGGGTCGTTGGTGCCGCGCAACCAGCGCGCCCGCGCGATGGCGATGGTCTTCGCCGGTCTGACGCTTGCCAATATTCTGGGTGTTCCAGGCGGGACGGCGCTGGGCCAGATTGCCGGCTGGCGCTCGACCTTCTGGGCCGTCGTCGTCATCGGCCTGATCTCGGTCGCGGCCATTGTCGCCTGGGTGCCGTCGGACCGGGGCGCAACGGCGCCGCCGAGCCTGATGCGCGAATTTGCCGTGTTCAAGCGGTTGCAGGTCTGGCTGGCCATGGCGATCAGCGTCATGGCAGCCGGCGCCACCTTCGCCTGCTTCACCTACATCGCGCCGATCCTGCAGAACGTGACCGGAATGCAGCCCAATCAGGTCACCTGGGTCCTGCTGCTCTTCGGCGTCGGCATCACGATCGGCAATCTGATCGGCGGAAGACTGGCGGATTGGAAGCTGATGCCGACCATCATCGGCGCGCTCACCGCGTTGATTATCGTGCTGGCGCAGTTCAGCTACACCAGCCACTCGGTTATCGGGGCCAGCATCAGCGTCTTCGTCTGGGGCTGCGTGATGTTCATCCTGATCGCGCCGCTGCAGATGCGCGTCATAGAATGCGCCGGCGAGGCGCCCAATCTGGCGTCAACGTTGAATCAGGGTGCGTTCAATGTGGGCAATGCCGGCGGGGCCTGGGTTGGCGGCCTCGCCATCACCATGGGCGCGCCCTACGACGCTCTACCGCTGGTGGGCGCCGCGCTCACGGTCGGCGCACTGCTGATCGCCCTGGCATCGTGGTATCTGGCAAAGCAGCAGCCGACATCGGTTCTGTCAGTCAGCTAGCGCGTCCGATATATTTGCGATGGTCAGGTCGCGCTACCGGCCGCGATGCGGCCATCCTGCAGGATTACGCCCTGCGACTGCGCCTGAGCTTCCTGTGCCTGGCAGCGCTGCGTCTCGACGCCCGACTGGACAGGGTCGTCGCCAAAAGCCGCGCTCGGCAACATAATCGCCACCCAGACCGCTGCTGCCGCCAGCAGATTGTCCGCGCTAAATCCTGACATCCCTGATCTCCGCCCTGCCCTGCGAACACGATAGATATAATCGTGAGATATAATGCGATTTAGGCCAAACCGTTCCCTGCGTGACGTCAATTTTTCGTTAGGGATTTCGATCGGCGCTCTGCACTGCAATATGCAGCGTTCATGCCAGATTGATGACGAACGCAGGCTATGGCCCGCAACAAGCCTTCAACACGCACTGAATTCCGATTCAGGCGTTCTGGTGATGTCGTCAAAGCTCTTGTCGCGGCTGAGAGTTTCGAGTTGTTGCGTCAGCTGCCGCAGCGAAAAATGACGATCTGCCAAGCCACGCCTATTTTAAGTCTAGCATATAGAAGATTGATCATTCGGCGTGCAGTCTTGCCAAGCAACATATGACATTACGCAAGGGAAGCTCGGGCATTGATTTTCTGTAATTGCTGAAGCATAGTTTCCGTCGCACGGGCTAAGGACCCGACGGAGACTGGACAAACGCGCGTCGGATGCTACGGCATCCGTGGGGCGGCTAGCGCGAGCACCGCACGATACCGAGAAGACGCAGAGACCTTTCCCCGACACCTGAGTGCCTGGAGTGCGCTGACCGAGCGGAGCGGTCGGCGGAATGCAGAGGAATGGGAAAGGAACAGCGATGCGACAGACTGGTACGGTCAAGTTCTTCAATGCGTCGAAGGGTTTTGGCTTCATCACCCCCGATGATGGCGGCAAGGACGTGTTTGTCCATGTCACAGCCGTCGAACGGTCGGGCATTTCGAACATGAATGACGGCATGCGGATTACGTTCGAAACCGAGCCGGACAAGCGTGGCAAGGGCCCGAAGGCCGTTGAGCTTCAGCCGGGCTAGAGCGCTTCGAGCGAAGTGCTGCCGGCTCGCGTGAAGAAGGCGCGACCAGGCAGGGGCCTGGGGACGTTGCCGTTTCGGAGAAACGGTGAAAGCCTCCAGACCCTCGCCATCGAGAGCGAAACGACAAAGCCGCCGGCCAGCCCGGCGGCTTTTGCGCGTTCTGAGAGCTCACAAGAACGCCCGCTGCGCAGGCACTCACAATTCCGACACCTCCATGAAGGAAAAGTCATCGTGAAAATCTGGATGCTACCTATATACTGATAGCCAATGAAGATTCGCGCGTCTCTGCCGAGCACCGCCGTTGAGTTCCACAAGGATACCGGTCATTCCGCGTCGGGCGGGGCCGTTCCTTCTCAACGGAAGGGCTGGATCCGAAGATCTGCTGTCGGCAGTTGTTTTGTTGCGTTGCGTATTTCCCCGATCAAGCGCGAGGGTCGGCCATGAGCCTCATCGACTTCGAAACCGAAGACCGGCAATCCAATCCGGTCGATATGATCGAGCAAATCGCCGGTCTGAATGATTGGAGCTTCGAGCGATCCGGCGACGACGAGATTACCATCTCAATTGCCGGGGGCTGGTGTGACTATCATGTCTCCTTCTCCTGGATGGAGGACATGGAAGCCGTTCACCTCGCCTGCGCCTTTGACCTCAAGGTCACGGATCCCCGCAAGACCGAGGTGATGCGCCTTCTTTCCCTCGTCAACGAGCAGCTCTGGATCGGTCACTTTGACCTCTGGAGCAAGGAAGGCGTCGTCATGTATCGACAGACGCTGCTGCTTGCCGGTGGCGCCGAGCCGAACAGCGCCCAGGTCGAAGGCCTTCTCGAAACCGCGATCGAAAGCTGCGAACGCTACTATCAGGCTTTCCAGTTTGTCGTCTGGGCCGGCAAGACGGCCGCCGAGGCACTCGAAACCGTCTTGTTCGAGACGGTGGGCGAAGCCTGATCAATCCAGTTCGGCGCGTGCTTTGTCTCGCGCCGACTTTCCTTCGGATCTTGGCTCGCTCCTTGTGGCGTGCCATCGTCGAGCGCCGATCCTCATCGGCTCTCTTTCGCTCGTGACGGCACTTTCGCGAACGCCCGGCGCGGCGTAGAGACAACCGTCGTCATTGCAAAAGAACGAGCGCTCCCGCATGTCCCTTTCTGCCCTCACGCCCTCCTCCCCCATCATCCTCATCGGCGCCGGCAAGATGGGCGGCGCGCTGCTGACCGGATGGCTCGCGGGGGGATTGGATCCAAAAGCGGCGATCGTCGTTGACCCGAAGCCGCCCGAGGAAACGCTGGCGCTGCTGGCGGCTCATGGCGTCAGGCACGAAACGAGCGCTCCCGCCGGCGTAACCGCCCGCGTGTTGCTGCTCGCGGTCAAGCCGCAGATGATGGGCGCGGCGCTGCCGGCCGTGCGCGACCTGATCGGGCCTGAAACGGTGACGATTTCAATTGCGGCGGGAACCCCGATCGCGACGCTGGAATCTGCCCTTGGCGGCGCCATCGTCCGCACCATGCCGAACACACCGGCGCAGGTGGGACGCGGCATGACTGGCGCCTTCGCCAATCCGGCTGTCACCACAGAAGATCGCGATCTCGTTGGCGCGCTGCTTCAGGCGGTCGGCGAATTCGGCTGGGTTGAGACAGAGGGCCTGATCGACACGGTGACGGCCGTTTCGGGCTCCGGCCCGGCCTACGTCTTCCTGCTGGCAGAAACACTGACGGCGGCAGGCATCGAGGCTGGCTTCACACCGGAGCTCGCCGCTCGTTTCGCCCGCCAGACCATCGTTGGCGCCGGCGAGCTGCTCAACCAGTCGCCTCTGCCGGCCGACGTGCTGCGCAAGAACGTCACCTCGCCCGGCGGCACCACCGCCGCCGCGCTCGATGTCTTGATGGCCGAGGACGGCTTTGGACCGCTGATGGTTCGCGCTGTTGCCGCCGCCAAGCGTCGCGCCGAAGAACTAGCCGGCTGATCGGCCTCGTCTCCGCCACGACGCATCCCTAGATAGAGGGCATAGAGGAGATCCGATCATGGCGACCGAGAAGACGAAGACCAAGATTGTCGATGCGCTGCTGGCGCTGTTGTCCGAGAAGCCGTTTGCCGAAATCGGCCTCGGCGACATCGCGACGCGCGCCGGCGTTTCGCTCGGCGATCTGCGCGACGCCTATGACGGCAAGATCTCGGTTCTGGCTGATTTCATGCGCCGTATCGACCGCGCCGTCCTCGATACGATCGAAGACGTATCGCCCGAGGAGACAGGACGCGACCGGCTGTTCGACCTGATCATGAAGCGCCTCGATTTTATGGCGCCGCATCGCGCCGCAGTCGGCCACCTCGCCGAATCTGCCCGGCGCGATCCCGGACTGGCGCTCTGCCTGAACCGCATCGCGCTCGATACCGCCCGCTTCATGTTGGCCGGCGCCGGCATTTCCTCCGGCGGCCTGCGCGGTGCCGCCCGCGCGCAGGGCTTCGTGCTGATGATGGCGCGCATCCTGCCGGTCTGGCGTGAGGATGCCGACCCGGATCTGTCGAAGACGATGGCGGCGGTCGACCGGGCGTTGGAGCATGCCGAGACCTGGTCACGTCGCACCGACCGCGCCGCCGACATCCTTTGCCGCGTCGGCAGCAAGCTCGACCGCCACCGGTCGAAGCCTTCAGCCAAGCCGGAAGCCGACGCACCCGCCGCTTGACCGGACGCGCTGTCGTGTTACCCGTTCAGGACTGTAGCGGAGACACGACATGGACGCGCCGGCACCAAAGACAATCAGTTTCGACGATTTCCTCAAGGTCGACATCCGGGTGGGAACCATCGTCGAAGCGGCCCCCTTCCCGGAAGCCCGCAAGCCGGCGATCAAGCTGATCATCGACTTCGGCCCGGAGATCGGCCGCAAGAAGTCCTCGGCCCAGATCACCAAATACTACCAGCCGGACGAACTGATCGGCCGCCAGGTGATGGCGGTGGTGAATTTCCCGCCGCGCCAGATTGGCCCCTTCATGTCGGAAGTGCTGACGCTCGGCATGCCGGATGCGGATGGCGACGTCGTGCTGACCGCCGTCGAGCGGGCCGTACCGGATGGCGGACGCCTTTTCTGACGCGGAGTGTCCGACGCTTGGAAGGTGTGTTCACCTGAGCGCGCCTGTCCGGCAGCGTCGGATGCGCCTATCTAGCGGTATCAACCAGAGGTTCTGACACCATGAGCAGCTCCGATACCGCCCAGACCGAAGCCGGCCTCCCCTTCGCCCTGACACGCCCGATCCACATTGCCAGGGTCGGCCTCAAGGCGCATGACGTCGAGAAAGTTGCCGACTACTACCGGACGATCCTCGGTCTGGAGACGATCTCCAGCGCATCCGGAACCGTCACATTGGGCGCCGGCGGCGTCCCGTTCCTGGTGATCGAACCGCAGCCGCGCGGCGCACCGGCCGATGACACGCGCCAGGCAGGCCTGTTCCATACCGCCTTCCTGATGCCGACCCGCGCCGATCTGGCGCGCTGGGTCCTGCATGCGAGCGAAAGCCGGCTGCCCGTCGACGGCATGGCCGACCATCTGGTCAGCGAGGCGTTTTACCTGACCGACCCGGAAGGCAATGGCGTCGAGATCTACGCCGACCGCCCGACCGAGGAATGGACCTGGGAGGGCACGCACGTGCGGATGGCGACCGACCCGCTCGACGTCAACGCGATCGTCGCCTCGCTCGGCGAGCATCCCGGACGCTGGAGCGGCGCCCCAGAATTCCTGCGCATTGGCCATGTTCATCTGCGCGTCGGCGAAGCGTCGGTAGCGGCGCACTGGTGGAAATCCGAGGTCGGCCTGGATGAGGTGACGACGATGCCGAGCGCCTCGTTCCTGTCGTCCGGTGGCTATCACCACCATATCGGCGCCAATCACTGGCAAAGCCGTGGCGCCGGCCCGCGCGATCCCGAGCGCAGCGGCCTAGCCTATGTGACCCTGGCGGGCTCCGGCATCACGGCAGAGCGCGAGTTGCTCGACCCGTGGGGCACGCGTATCCGCCTCCAGCCCGGCGCCTGAGCAGATCAGGCGGGAATGCGAACGGTGGCGCGCAAGCCGCCACCGGGCGCATCGGAAAGCGTGACATCGCCGCCGTGGAAACGGGCGATGTCGCGCGCGATCGGAAGGCCGAGGCCGGTGCCGCTATCGTCCAGGTTACGCGCCTCATCGAGCCGGTAGAACGGCCGGAACACCGCCTCGCGCTCGGTCTCGTCAATGCCCTGGCCGTCATCATCGACATGGATGATGAGCCATCCGTCCGTATGCACGCCGTGCAGCTCGATATGCTCGCCGTGCCGGCAGGCATTCATGACAAGGTTGGACAGGCAGCGCTTGAAGTCGTTGGGACGGATGCTGACGATCGGGTCGCCACGGAAATCCTGCGACACGTCATGGCCGACGCGGCGGGCATTGTCCGCCACTTCCGCAAGGAGCGCCCCGATGTTGGTCGCAGCCGTCGGCTCATCCGCATCGTCGCGAGCAAAAGCCAGATAGCCTTCCAACATGCGCTGCATGTCGTCGACGTCGCGACGCATGGCGCGGACGTCGGGTGTTTCCTTCAGCAGCGCCAGTTGCAGCCGAAAGCGCGTCAGCACGGTGCGCAGGTCATGACTGACGCCGGCGAGCATCGTCGTGCGCTGTTCCATCTGCCGCTCGATCCGGTGGCGCATCTCCATGAAGGCGGCGCTAGCGCGGCGCACTTCACGTGCGCCACGCGGATTGAATTCGGTCGTCTCGCGCCCCATTCCAAAGTCTTCGGCGGCGTCGGCGAGTTGCTGGATCGGGCGGATCTGGTTGCGCAGGAAGGCGATCGCGATGGTGAGCAGCACAAGACTGGTGCCGACCATCCAGAAGATGAAAATCTCCGAATTCGACGCATAGGTCTGGCTGCGGCGGGCGAGTACGCGAAGAACCTTGTCGCCAAGCTGGATGCGGATCTCGACGAGGTTCGAACGACCAACTGTATCGATCCAGAACGGCTTGTTGATCTGCCGCCCGATCTCCAGCGACAGCGCATTGTCGAGCAGCGAGAAGAACGGCTTTGGCGCTGCCGGCGGCAGCGTTTCGTTGGGGATCACCGAAATGGTCAGACCGAGACGATCCTGCGCGATGCGGATGATCTGGGTGAAATTCGGATCGGCGGGATAGGTATCGATCAGTTCGACGATGGCCGCGATATCGCGGACGGTCGCCGCCGACAGGCGCTGCGTCACCGTCTGCCAGTGGCGCTCCATGAAGACGAAGGCGACGACCGACTGCAGAATGACGATCGGCGTGATGATGATGATCAGCGCGCGGGCATAGAGGCCCTTCGGCATGGCCGCGGCCAGCCGCCTGCCGATAAAGCGATAGGGCACCAGCGCCGCGTCGACGACGGGCTCGGCCCGTCGCGCCCAGCGGCGCATCGTATTGACCGCCGGCGACCGAGCGAGTCGACGCAGTGCCGCCACAGCCGGCCATTCGGTCCAGCCGCCGGTGGCGCGGCTGCGCTGAAAAGAATGCGGGCGCTTATCCATCAGGTCCGAATCCGTCCGGCCGTCATGCGCTGGCGGGATCTCGTCACGCTTCCGTCACCAGCCGGTAGCCGATGCCCCGCACCGTCTGCAGAAACAGCGGATTGGCGGGGTCGACTTCGATCTTGCGGCGGAGACGGTTGATTTGCACATCGATGGTGCGCTCGCCGGCCGGTTCGTCCTCGGCCAGCAGCGACAGGCGCGGCACGGTCTCGTTCGGCGTTTCGGCAAACACCGCCATGATCTGGCGCTCGCGGTCCGTCAGGCGGATCGTCTCCTGCCCGCGCCGCAGTTCGCGACGTCCGATATGGAAGGTGAAAGGACCGAAGCGGACCTGCTCGATCAACGGCGCCGTCGGCGCGGTACCGCGCTTCAGGATCGCATTGATCCGCAACAGAAGTTCGCGCGGCTCGAACGGCTTGCCGAGATAGTCGTCGGCGCCCAGTTCCAGGCCCTTGATCCGGCTCTCCAGCTCGGTGCGCGCCGTCAGCATCAGGATCGGCACCTCCATCGTCTCGCGCAGGCTTTTCAGCAGGTCGAGCCCGTTCTCGCCCGGCATCATCACATCGACAACGAGAAGATCGAAGGCGAGACCGCCCAACCGCGTCCGCGCCTCGGCCGAATTGGCAGCCACGTCGACGCGAAAGCCATTGTCCCGCAGATAGCGCGACAGCAGCGTGCGAATGCGTGCATCGTCGTCAATGACGAGAAGATGCGGCGCATCATCTGCCAGGGGGGCGGCTGCCATATCGCTCATCAAGACTGCTCCACGCGCATCACTGCTCGATCATCTGGGCGACCTTATCCCGTTCGGCCGGATCGATCATCAACCGAAGAAAACGTTCTGCAGCGATACGCCCTTCCGGTCCGAGCGGCGCCAGCGCGGCACGAATCCGCTCCGCCTGCGGCTCGGTCAGACGCTGGTCAAGCGCCCTGCCCTTGGCTGTCGGATAGAGAAGCCTCTGGCGACGGTCGATGGGACCGGGCACCTGCTCGATATAGCCGGTATCGATCAACTGCTTCAGGACACGCCCAAGGCTCTGCTTGGTGATCTTCAGGATATCGAGGAGATCAGCAACACGCATGCCGGGATGGCGATTGACGAAGTGGACGACGCGGTGATGAGCACGGCCAAACTGAAACTTCGCCAGCACGACATCCGGATCCGACACGAAATCACGGTAAGCGTAGAAAAGAAGCTCGATCAGGACGAGTTCGGGCTGTTCCTGAATCGAAAGCGGTGTGGTCACGGGCTCGTCGCGCTGCACGGATGCCGGTCCCTTCGAATCGGTCACGAAATTTATGTCAGCCATATTGACATATTTTGGTTCGATTGTTACCTGATGAGTGGCTGCGACGAAACGATCGAACGCGCCCGCCGTTTCCCTTCCCGCGAACAGCTCGCGCGATCGCGTTTCGACCGGCACATTACCGACTGTTTCAAAGCGGCGCAAAAAACTCATTGCCGGTTCTGGCTTTACTTTGCCCAATCGGCGCGAGAAATAGGCAGCAAATCAACGCCAACAGGGCGCGGCCGCAGCCGGCGGCCGATATGGAGTGAGGAAAATGAGCGCGCTTCCCTTCGACCAGAAAGATGGTTGGATCTGGATGAACGGATCCTTCGTTCCGTGGAAGGACGCGAAGATTCACGTACTCACCCATGGCCTGCACTATGCCAGCGCCGTGTTCGAAGGTGAGCGCGCCTATGGCGGCGAGATCTTCAAGCTGCGCGAGCATACCGAGCGCCTGTTCCACTCGGCCGAAATCCTCGACTTCAAGATCCCCTACACGGTCGAGGAAATCGATGAGGCGTCGAAGGCGACGCTCGCCAAGAACGGTCTGGTCGACGGTTATCTGCGTCCGATCGCCTGGCGCGGCAGCGAGGCGCTCGGCGTCTCCGCCCACAACAACAAGATCAACGTCGCCATCGCCGCTTGGGAATGGCCGTCCTACTTCACGCCGGCCGAGCGCCTGAAGGGCATCCGTCTCGACTGGGGCAAGTATCGCCGTCCCGATCCGCGCACCGCGCCGTCGCTCGCCAAGGCGTCCGGCCTGTACATGATCTGCACCATCTCCAAGCATGCCGCCGAAGATCGCGGCTATGCTGACGCGCTGATGCTGGACTGGGAAGGCAATGTCGCTGAATCGACCGGCGCCAACGTGTTTTTCGTCAAGGACGGTGTCATCCACACGCCGCTGGCTGACCGCTTCCTGAATGGCATCACCCGCCAGACGGTCATCGGCCTTGCCAAGGCGCAGGGCATCGAAGTGATCGAGCGTCGGATCCTGCCGGAAGAGCTGTCGACTTTCTCCGAGTGCTGGCTGTGCGGCACCGCTGCCGAAGTCACGCCCGTCTCCGAGATCGGCGAATTCAAGTTCACGCCGGGCAAGATCTCGGCCTCGCTGATGCAGGCCTATACGGATCTCGTGCAGGGCGCCAAGGTCTCGGCCTGATCGACTTCGCTGGATCCCAAAATCCAGCCTGAATAAGAAAAACGGCCGGAGAGTTCTCCGGCCGTTTTTCTTTGTCGATCATTCAAACAGCTTCCGCGCCCAACGTCGCTCGCCAATGGGCAAGGCGCTCCTTCAGGATCGCATCGCGTATATAGGCGGTTTCTTCCGGCTCCAGCCGCTCCAGCACCTCGAAGGTCAAGCTGGCCGGCCCATGCTCGCGCCATGCGGCCTGCAGGCTCTTTGCCGTGCAGCTGCCGTGATCAAGCGTGAACCAGAGGCGGTTCTGGATGGCGTCGAGGTTGAGGGCCCTGCCGACCCAGGCTTGTCCGCTGGCGATGCAGCGGACGGCATAAATGCCGACGGCGTCTTCCCGCTTCTTGTAAGCCGAAATCGCAGCCTTGCGATCTTCGCGTTCCATTGATCCGCTCCCAATGTCGAAACTGAAGGCGACCGTCATGGAGCGGCCGCATGAGAACGGCCTTTTTATCCGGGCAATATTAGAATGTAAATATCACCCGGATAAAACTAGAGGTGTCCAGACCAACAGCGCTCGGGTGCTGCCCTAGTGTTCGTCGGTCTTGGGCGCTGCGACGATGTGGCCCTGGGTCAGCACGGCGAGCTTGGCTTCCAGCTCGGCCACGCGCAACGCCAGCGCCTCATTCTCGGACCGAGCCTTCTGCGCCATCTCGCGAACGACATCGAACTCATCACGCTTGACGAAGTCCATGTCGGCAAAGAGGCGTTCGGCCTGATGCTTCATCACGGTTTCGGCCTCACGTTTGACGCCCTGCGCCATGCCGGCGGCGTCGGTCATCAGCTTGGCGAATTCGTCGAACAACCGGTTCGGGGTCGTGTTCATGGGCAGCCTCCGGGGAAAGGATATCTTCCTTCTAGTATGGTTGTGTGAGCCCCGGCGAACAAGGTGTCGAGGGGTCGCGCACGCCCGGACTTGACCCTTCCCCCCGGATCAGCGCACCAATGCCGCCCGACCGACTGCCGGAGCGCCTCATGCTATTCGCCCTGCCTTTCCCGGCCATTGATCCGACCCTGATCGAGATTGGCCCCTTCGCGATCCGCTGGTACGCGCTCGCCTATATCGTCGGCATCCTGATCGGTTGGTGGTACGCCAAGCGCCTCGTCAGCAATGCGGCGCTCTGGGGCCCCGCCGGCGCGCCGATGAAGCCGATCGACATCGACGACTTTGTCGTTTGGGCAACGCTCGGCATCATCGTCGGCGGCCGTCTCGGCTATGTGCTTTTCTATGATTTCGGCCTGTTCTTTTCAGAACCGTGGCGGATTCTCCAGGTCTGGAATGGCGGCATGTCGTTCCATGGCGGCTTCCTGGGTACGGTCATCGCCATGATTCTGTTCGCCCGCTCGCGAAAAATCCCGACCTGGTCGCTGATAGACGTCGTCGCGCCTTCGGTGACCTTTGGACTTCTGTTCGGCCGCATCGCCAATTTCATCAACGGCGAACTGTGGGGTCGCCCGACCGACGTCGCATGGGCCTTCATCTTTCCGAACGCCGATGGACAGCCGCGCCATCCGAGCCAGCTTTATGAGGCCGCACTTGAGGGCCTCGTGCTGTTCCTGGTGCTGCGCTTCCTCACACACAAGCAGTTGCGACTGCGCCAGCCGGGCTTCGTCTCGGCCATCTTCGCCATTGGCTACGGACTCGCGCGCATCTTCTCGGAGTTCTTCCGTGAGCCGGATATCCAGATCGGCTATTTCTCGGGCGGCCTGACCATGGGCATGCTGCTGTCGCTGCCGCTGGTGATTGCCGGCATCATCCTGCTCGTCGTCGCCTCGCGTCGGCCGGTCGCCGCCGCATGACTCCGCTCGGCGAAAAGCTGGTTCGCCGCATAGAGAATTTCGGGCCAATCACCGTCGCCGATTACATGGCCGCCTGCCTCGGCGACCCCGAGTTCGGCTACTATACGACGCGCGAACCCTTTGGCGCGGCAGGAGATTTCGTCACCGCGCCCGAGGTGAGCCAGATGTTCGGCGAATTGCTCGGGCTCTGGGCGGTCACGACCTGGCAGCGGATGGGAAGCCCCTCCCGCTTCGTTCTGGCGGAGATCGGGCCCGGCCGAGGCACGCTGATGGCGGACGCGCTGCGCGCCGCGCAGGTCGCGCCCGGTTTTGAGCAGGCGGCGTCGATCGTGCTGGTCGAGACGAGCGAGCGCCTGCGCGAAATCCAGAAAGCCACCTTGGCCAGCCATGGGGTTGACTGGGCTGATACCGTCGAAGCCCTGCCCGATGGCCCCGCCATCGTCATCGCCAATGAACTGTTCGATGCCCTGCCGGTCCGGCAGTTCCTGCGCATGCGCGACGGATGGGCCGAACGAATGGTTGGCGCCAGCGACGGGCAACTCGTCTTCGGCCTGCGACCGAACGCTCAATTCGATGGCGCCGACGATACCGCGCCGGAGGGATCCCTGATCGAGACGGCGGCGATCTCCGCAGCCATCATGGCAACGCTGGCAGACCGGCTGCAGCGCTTTGGCGGCGCCTTTCTCGCCATCGACTACGGCCACGCCGAAAGCGGCTTCGGCGACACGCTGCAGGCACTGAGACGACATCAGTTCGATGATCCGCTCGCCCATCCCGGCGAAGCGGATTTGACTGTCCATGTCGATTTCGCCGCCCTTGCCCGCACGGCGGAAGCGAATGGCGCCCACGCCTCGGCGATCTGGACGCAAGGAGATTTCCTGTTGGCACTCGGTCTGCTTGAACGGGCCGGACGGCTGGGCGCAGGCAACGCTGCCGCACAGGACGCGATCCGCGCGGCCGTCGAGCGGCTGGCAGGTCCGGCCGCGATGGGTACGCTGTTCAAGGTGCTATGTGTTACCGGCGGCGATCTCGTCGCGCCGCCTTTCGGATGAACCTGGCCTTTTGGTTGAAGTGAAGGAGCCCTCCATGAAGATCACCGCCGACGCGCTCGAAGCCCTCCCCGGCATCCGACATGGCTTCTTCACCCGCCAGGGCGGTGTATCGCAGGGTATTTATGGAAGTTTGAATTGCGGCGTCGGCTCCGCCGACGAGCGTGCGCATGTGCTGGAAAATCGCGCCCGCGTCACGGCGGACCTCGGCGTGGCGGCGCGCCAGTTGGCAACCCCCTATCAGGTCCACAGCCCCGATGTCGTGGTGGTCGACCAGGTCTGGGCGACAGGTGATGGCCCGAAGGCAGACGCCGTTGTCACCAACCGGGCCGGCATCGCCATCGGCGTCGGCACCGCCGATTGCGGCCCCGTCCTGTTCGCGGATGGTGAGGCCGGAGTCGTCGGCGCCGCGCATGCCGGCTGGAAAGGCGCCTTCACCGGCGTATTGGAGGCAACTGTCGCCGCCATGGAGGGACTGGGCGCCCGTCGCGAGAACATCGTCGCCGTGCTTGGCCCGACCATTTCGAAGGCCGCCTATGAAGTCGGGCCCGAGTTCCGCGCCCGCTTTCTCGATGTCGCGGAAACGAACGCCGCCTATTTCACGCCGTCGGCCCGCGCCGACCATCACCAGTTTGACCTGCCCTCCTATATCGGCATGCGCCTGCGGGCAGCCGGTCTCGGAACGGTTGGCGATCTGGCGCTATGCACCTATGCCGATCCGACGCGCTTCTTCTCCTATCGCCGCACGACTCATGCCGGCGAGCCGGACTATGGCCGCCTGCTGCACGCGATCACCATCGCCGGATGATCGTCGCCAGATCACCCACATTCGCGACGATAGGGAAAGCGCTTCTGGACCCAGATATGAATTGCCGCTAGACAGGATTTCGGGGTCCTGACGACCGCGCCGAAAGGACGATCGCCATGATGGTGAAGGGAAATCGGCTGCTGACATGCGCCGCCATCCTGTTGGCGACGTTTGCACTGGCAGCCTGCAACAACACATTGAACTCCGGTCAGCCGTCCGCCTCGACGGCGACAGCGGCTTCGACGGCGCCCGCCTTGCCGGCAGTGCCGCTTGCGAACGCGAAATTCTCGTTCACGCCCGTGACGGGCGCCCCGGGCAACGTTCTTTCCAGGCTCTCCGCGCAATTGGGCCAGGAGGCATTGGCACAAAACGTCGCGCTGGTACCCTCCGGCGATCCGCAGGCCAGCTATGTCGTAAAGGGCTACCTTTCCGCCGTCGGCGACGCCTCGGGAACGATCCTCGTCTATGTCTGGGACATCTTCGACGCCAGCGGACGTCGCGTCCACCGTATTTCCGGGCAGGAAACGTCGGCGAACGGTTCCCAGGATCCATGGCAGGGGGTCGACGAATCGACGACCTCGAACGTTGCGCGGCGGACGGTTTCCGACATCGTCGCATGGGGCTCCGGGGCCTGATCGAAGCCCTGCTTTCATTCCGCGCTTGCCGCACGGCCGCGAATCGCGTTTGCAGTGCGGCGGCGCAGTTGTTACAACGCGGCGCCTGAACGAACGGTCCCTCGCGGGGCCGACTCTCCCTATACCTCCTCACGTCGGGACACGAGACCTTGAAGCTGGTTGCCGGAAACTCCAACCGGGTGCTCGCCGAGGCGATCGCCACCTATCTCGAAATCCCGCTGGCGAAGTGCTCGGTCCGTCGTTTCGCCGACGAGGAAATCTTCGTCGAGATCCAGGAAAACGTGCGCGGCGAGGACGTCTTCGTCGTCCAGTCGACCAGTTTTCCGGCCAACGACCATTTGATGGAACTGCTGATCATCATCGATGCGCTGCGCCGCTCTTCCGCGCGCCGCATCACGGCGGTCCTGCCCTATTTCGGTTACGCACGTCAGGACCGCAAGGCTGGCCCGCGTACGCCGATCTCGGCAAAACTGGTCGCCAACCTGATCACCCACGCCGGCGCCGATCGCGTCCTCACCCTCGATCTCCATGCCGGACAGATCCAGGGTTTCTTCGACATCCCGACCGACAATCTGTTCGCCGTTCCCGTCATCACGCGTGACATCAAGGAACATTACGAGCTTCAGAATGTCATGGTCGTGTCGCCGGACGTCGGCGGTGTGGTGCGCGCCCGCGCGCTTGCCAAGCGCATCGATGCGCCGCTCGCCATCGTCGACAAGCGCCGCGAGCGCCCGGGCGAGTCCGAGGTCATGAACATCATCGGCAATGTCGAGGGACGCGACTGCATCCTGTTCGACGACATCGTCGATTCAGGCGGCACGCTTTGCAACGCCGCCGAGGCGCTGCTGGCGCATGGCGCGAAGTCGGTCGTCGCCTACATCACGCATGGCGTGCTTTCCGGCGGCGCCGTGGCGCGTATCAGCAACTCGATGCTGAAAGAGCTGGTCATCACCGACTCGATCCAGCCGACCGAGGCCGTACAGAAGGCGCCGAATATCCGCGTCACCTCGATCTCGACACTGATCGGCGAAGCGATCAACCGCACAGCCAGCGAGAAGTCGGTCTCGAGCCTGTTCATCTGAGCCGGTTCATGGATCCGGCATCGCTGACGACGTCACCCTTGCCTCTCGCCGCCAATACGTTCTGGTTCGGCGACAGGCTGCCTCCGGTCGAGCAATTGTGCCTGAAGACGATGGCGCATTGCGGCCACGACGTGACGTTGTGGACCTATGATCAGCTCGAGGGCGTGCCTGCCGAAGTCTTGATTGGCGACGCGAACGAGATCCTGCCGTTCTCCTCGTTCATCGCTTACAAGGAGGCGCGGGGAGCGCGGCTGTTTGCGGACATTTTCCGCCTGGAACTGCTGCGTCGGAGCAAGGGACTCTGGCTAGACGCCGACTGCCTCATGCTGAAGCCGATCCTCGACGATCGCCCCTACATCTTCGGCTGGGAGGACGGCAACCGCATCAACAATGCCGTACTCAAGATGCCGGCTGATTCCGAATTGCTGGAACGTCTATGGGCTTTTGTCACCGCGCGACCGGTCGTTCCACCCTGGTGGCCGTGGCCCAAGAGGATCTGGCAGCGCGCCGTCTATCCGATCGGCCTGGCGCGAGGCCCTGAGGCGGTCGCCTTGGGAACCTTCGGACCCAAGATCGTTACCCACCTCGTTCAGGAACTGGGTCTCGAAGAGCACGCCCAGCGTCCGGAGATGTTTTATCCGGTTCACTACAACGAGACGGGGCGATACTTTGAGCCTGGCGCGGCCGAGGAATGCATCACCGGGGACACGGTGTGCTGCCATCTCTGGCTATCGAATATCCGTTCGAAGGTCGAGAAGATCGGCGTGGAGCGCTTCTACGCCGAGACGTTCCTGGGCCGGAAGTTCGCCGAGTTCGGCATCGACGCGATGGCTTGAGGCCGCTGCGCCGAGCCTCCGCGCCTAGCGGGCGCCTTCCATGCCGACCAGCGCCACCTTGGCATAGCCGGCATCGCGCAACTTGTTCATCAGCTCCATGACGTCGCCATAGGCCACTTTGCGATCGGCGCGCAGATAGAGCCGCTCCTCGCGATTGCCCTTGGTGAGGACGTCAAGCGCCGCGCCAAGCCCCTCGGTCGAGACCGGGTCATTGCCAAGCACCAGCGACAGATCTGGTTTCAGCGACAGGAAGATCGGCTTGTCGGTGCGCGGGGCGGCCTTCGCGTTCGAGCGCGGCAGGTCGACCGGCGCATCGACGGTCGCCAGAGGCGCGGCGACCATGAAGACGATCAGCAGCACCAGCATCACGTCGATGAACGGCGTGACGTTGATTTCGGAGTTCTCGACGAGTTCGTCGTCGTGATGGCTAAGCTTGCCGGCCACGTCTCACCTCACTCGGCTGCGGCGAGGCGCGACGAACCGCGTGCCTCGGCCCGGTCCAGATCGCGCGAAACAAGGCGCATCGTTTCGGCCGCGACATCGGCGATCACGGCCTTGTTGCCGGAGATGATGCGGGCGAACACGTTGTAGAACAGAACCGCCGGAATAGCGGCGACCAAGCCGATTGCCGTTGCAAAAAGCGCCTCGGCGATGCCGGGCGCGACGACGGCGAGATTGGTCGTGTTCGCCTGGCTGATGCCGATGAACGAATTCATGATGCCCCAGACCGTGCCGAACAAGCCGATGAAGGGCGACAGCGATCCAACGGTTGCGAGCACGGCGGTACCGCGGATCATACCCCGGCCGGCGGCCGACTCGATCCGCTCGAAACGCGAGGCCACCCGTTCCTTGATACCGTCGGCAGAGAGACCGGCCGACAGCGAGACCTCTTCGACGGCGGCCTGAACCAGCCGCGACCCGGGATCCCTGCGACGACCGACCTGCGCTTCCGCCTCGGCCAGCGAACGCGAGCGGGCAACCCGTTCGCCAAGCGCGCGGGTCTTGTGACGCAACGCCGCCAGTTCCATCGACTTCGACAGGAAAATGGCCCAGGTCAGGATAGATGCCACAGCCAGGCTGATGATGACGGACTTCACCACCACATCCGCATTGGTGAACATGCCGATCGGCGACAGGTCATGCGGCAGCGTCGAGCGATCGACGCCGTGCTCGGCAACGGGCGCCTCGGCCGCATCCTCGAGAATCGGCTCAGGCGTCACCGGCTCCGAAAGGGCTGGCTGCGCGGGGGCGGGTTCGACCGAGGGCGTTGATGCGGCGGGAGATTCTGTCGCCTGGCCGAACGCCTCCGAATGGAAGGGAAGCGAAAAGCCGACAATCGCGACCATAAGGGCCGCACCGCGACAGAGAGATCCAAACATGGCCAGCCGGTCCGATTTAAAGATGAGTTTCACAGTCCGAATAACGCACCACCCTATCCGACGCAACCCGCGTACGGTCGGTCGGAGGGCGACATTGAGCGGCTTCGCGCACGGAGCCTAGCGTTTCGGCCGGCTTTCGCCGCAGCGCGCTTGTTCGATCCCCCTTGCTCGTCTATAAGGACGCCGGCCGCGCCGACACCCCTGGAGGCACCGCGGCCTTTTTCTGTTTCATACAAGGAGAATACCGATGAGCAATACTTACGAGCTCACGGCCTCTGTCCGCAACCGCGTGGGCAAGGGGGCCGCCCGGGCGTCGCGTCGCGAAGGCAAGATTCCGGCCGTTATCTACGGCAACAAGCAGACCCCGATTGCGATCGAGCTGGACCACAAGACCGTCTACATGAAGCTCCACGCTGGTGGCTTCCTGACGACGGTTGCCACGATCGATGTCAACGGCGAGAAGATCCGCGTGATCCCCCGCGACTACTCGCTGGATCCGGTCACCGACCAGCCGATCCACATTGATTTCCTGCGCGTCTCCGCTGGCTCGACCCTGCACGTCCAGATCCCCGTGCAGTTCATCAACGAAGAGCAGTCGCCCGGCCTGAAGCGCGGTGGCGTGCTGAACATCGTTCGTCACGACATCGACGCAACGGTCCCCGCCGATGCGATCCCGGATCACATCGTCGTCGACCTGACCGGCCTCGAGATTGGCGATTCGGTCCACATCTCGGCCGTCAAGCTGCCGGCTGGCGTCACCCCGGTCGTCTCGGAGCGTGACTTCACGATCGCCACGATCGCAGCTCCGGCTGGCCTGAAGAGCGAAGAAGGCGAAGCCGCAGCCACCGAGGCTGCTCCCGCCGCCAAGGCGTAAGCTTCGGTCCTATCTCTGGTTCAGCGTGGGGGAAGCACGATGCTCCTCATTGTCGGTCTCGGTAACCCGGGCAGCCAATACGCGCTCAACCGGCACAATATCGGCTTCATGGCGGCGGATGCGATCCACCGCCGCCATGGCTTCAGCCCCTGGCGCTCGCGCTTCCAGGCGCTGGTTTCCGAGGGCACGCTCGCAGGGCGCAAGACGCTCCTGATGAAGCCCCAGACCTACATGAACGAGAGCGGCCGCGCCGTCGGCGAAGCTGCCCGTTTTCACAAGATTCCCAACGCCGATATCGTCGTCATGCATGACGAGCTCGATCTGCCTGCTGCCAAGATCCGGATGAAGACCGGTGGCGGCCATGGCGGTCACAACGGCCTCCGATCGATCTCCGCCCATATTGGCGAGGATTACCGGCGGCTGCGGCTCGGCATCGGTCATCCGGGTTCCAAGGAACTCGTGCATGGCTATGTGCTGCATGATTTCGCCAAGGTCGACGGTGAGTGGATCAACCTGCTGCTCGACGCCGTCGCCGACAATGCGGCGCTGCTGGCGGACGGCAAGGACAGCACTTTCGGCAACCGGCTGCATCGCACCCTGGAACCGGAAAAGCCGGTCAAGCAGCCGAAAGCGGACAAGCCTGCCAAGGTGGACGCGTCCACCAAGCCTGACGCGCCTGACAAGCCGGCGCCTGCCAAGCTCGATGCCGTGGCTTCCATCGCCACGTCGGCTAAATCATCAACTTCACCAGCTTCGCCGCCAGCCGATGGGCCGTTCGCGGCGGGGCTGAAGCGCCTCTTCGGCGTCAAGGACGAGTAAGGAACATCATGGGCTTCAAATGCGGGATCGTCGGCCTGCCGAATGTCGGCAAGTCGACCCTTTTCAACGCGCTGACCAAGACGGCGGCGGCGCAGGCAGCGAACTATCCGTTCTGCACCATTGAGCCGAACACCGGCGAAGTCGGTGTTCCCGACCCGCGCCTCGACAAGCTTGCCGCGGTCGGCAAGTCGCAGCAGATCGTGCCGACCCGCCTCACCTTCGTCGACATCGCCGGCCTCGTACGCGGCGCGTCGAAGGGCGAAGGCCTCGGCAACCAGTTCCTCGCCAATATCCGCGAAGTCGACGCCATCGCCCATGTGCTGCGTTGCTTCGAAGACGGCGACATCACCCATGTCGAAGGCCGCATCGATCCGGTCTCGGATGCAGAGACCGTCGAAACCGAACTGATGCTCGCCGACCTTGACAGCCTCGAGCGCCGCGTCAATCCGCTGCGCAAGCGCGCCGCCACGGACAAGGAAGCCAAGGCCCAGGTCGTCCTGATGGACGCCGCCCTGGAGCTTCTGCGCGAGGGCAAGCCCGCCCGCCTGCTGCAGGTCTCCGACGATGATCGCGGCGCGTTCAATGCGCTGAACCTCCTTACGTCGAAGCCGGTCCTGTACGTTTGCAACGTCGAGGAATCGGCGTCCGCGACGGGCAATGCCCATTCCGACCGCGTCTTCGAGATGGCCAAGGCGCAGGGCGCCGGTTGCGTGACGATTTCGGCCGCCATCGAAGCCGAGATCGCCCAGCTCGACGCCGCCGAACAGGAAGAATTCCTGGAGACGCTCGGCCTTGAAGAGCCCGGCCTCGACCGCCTGATCCGCGCCGGCTACGACCTGCTCGGCCTGATCACCTACTTTACGGTTGGTCCGAAGGAAGCGCGCGCCTGGACGATCACCAAGGGCACCAAGGCTCCGCAGGCAGCCGGCGTCATCCATTCGGATTTCGAGCGTGGCTTCATCCGCGCCCAGACGATCGCCTTCGAGGATTATACCCGCCTCGGTGGAGAAGCGGGCGCCAAGGAAGCCGGTCGCTCTCGCGATGAAGGCAAGGAATATGTTGTCGCCGACGGCGATGTATTGCTGTTCCGCTTCAACACCTGAGCAGTTCGGTTCCCAATAAAAAGCCCCGGCGAACGCACGTTCGCCGGGGCTTTTTATTGTCAGGACCGTCGCCGGCATGGCGAACGCCCGCAAGGTTCATGCGGCGTCGTCGGTCTTCTGCTTTGCCGGTTTCACGACAGTGGTTTCCACAGCGGCATCCGCCTCGCCGGCCAGAGCCCTGACCGCTTCGTCGAGTACCTTCTCCACCTCCGCTACCGCGTCCTTCGACGTTGCATCGATCTCGAGCGGCGCTTCATCAACCGCCTTCACGACGGCAGGTTCAGCGACCTTCTCGGCCTTCCTGGCATCCGGCTTCTTGGCTTCGGCGCGCTTCAGCTCCACCTTGACCTCGGGCGCCTTCACTTCCGGCACCGAGGATTCGACAGCCGGCTTTGACTCAAGGACGGCCGATTTCGCATCTGCAACCGGAGGCTTGACCTCTATAGCGGCAGTTTTGACGGATTCGCGCCGGGCCTCAACGGCAGGCGGCCCTTCCCACTTCGGGGCAGCGGCCTCCTCCAGATGAGCCCTGGCCCCAGCAAGGCCGGCATCCTGGGACTGTGAAGGCGCTGTGGAGACGCGCGCGGCTGCGGCCTCGCGGCGAGCGCGGATCTCGGCCAGCCGGGCCTCCAGCGAAGCCGTCTCGCTCGACCTCGCCTCTGCGACGCGGGCGTCGGAGGTCCGTGGTTCCGCCGCTCTTGGCTCCGGTTTCTGTTCCTGCGCGCGGGGCTCCGGCGGGCGGGTTTCTCCCCAGCGATTCTCGGCGCGGCTGGGAGGCGGCGTGGCGGCCGCAGCGGGGCGCGGTGGCTCTGGGAGCATCGCCTCGATCGCCGCGGCGTAGGGGTCGAGAACGGGCACTTCGATCGCGTGAGGTTGGCGCTCGGCGGCGTTGGCGAGGCTGTCGCGGATGTCCATCAGGTTTTCATTGACGCGGAACAGCATGATGACGGCTTCGCAGACGACGCGTGCCGCAACGATCGCCGCCAACGTGCCGATGATGCTGCCGGCGATTGCCAGCAGCCCGTGTCCCGGCGCGATCTGGACCAGCGCCAACCCGCTTATCAGCCCGGAAATGCCAAATAGAACCGCGATGGCCGCCAGCAGCCAGAACAGGAGTTCGATGACCGACGTCGCAACGAACCGATCCCATTTGAAGAGGTCGAGAAAGGAGTTCATGCCGTCATCCCAAGGAGCACTTCACACGCACGATAGAGTTGTACCCAACGGCACAACGAGTCACGCAGACTCTCACAATTCGCGCCGAGCCGCATCTTCCCACGCCGTAAACCCGGCATCGCCCAGCATTGTGGCGACATATTCACCGGCGAGATCCGAAAGCGCCGGCTCATAGGTACGGAATCGGCTGATTACGGGCGCAAACATCGCGTCCGCTATGGTGAACTGACCGAACAGATACGGCCCGTCCGTGCCATAGGCCGTGCGGCAATCGCGGAAGATAGAGTCGATCCGCGCGATATCCGCAGCAACGCCCGGTTCGTCGAGTCCGACGCCCGGCTTCAGCGCAAACAGATCCATATCCAGCGCCATCCGCATGGGCCGAAAACCCGCATGCATCTCGGCGGAAATAGAGCGCGCCGTTGCCCGGGCAACCGGGTCAACCGGCCACAGCTTCGCGTCGGGATAGCATTCGGCGAGATATTCGCAGATCGCCAGCGAATCCCAGACCTTGATCGGAACCTGCGTCCGTCGGTCGATCAGCAGCGGCACCTGTCCGGTCGGGCCGAGGGCGACGGCCTCGGCCTTGCCGGCCGGTGTGCGATGCTGCAGCACGACCTCGTCATAAGACGCACCAGTCCGACGCAGCACCAACCAGGGCCGCATCGACCAGCTCGACCAATGCCGAGAACCGACGACGATCGTGAAATCCGGCATGTCAGTGCCCTTCGAAGCTGACCAGCGTACGGACCGGAACATCGAGCGCGCGCAGCTTGGCAGCGCCGCCCAGTTCCGGCAGGTCGATGATGAAGCAGGCGGCCTCTACGATGGCGCCGCGATTGCGCAACAGCTTGACCGCGCCTTCGGCCGTGCCGCCGGTCGCGATCAGGTCGTCGACTAGGATGACGCGGTCGCCCTTGCCGACCGCGTCGACATGCATCTCCATCTCGTCGGTGCCGTATTCAAGCGCGTAGGACATGCTGACCGTGTCGAAGGGCAGCTTGCCCTTCTTTCGGATCGGCACGAAGCCGGCCGAAAGCTGATGCGCCACGGCGCCGCCGATGATGAAGCCGCGCGCCTCGATACCGGCCACCTGGTCGACCTTAGCTCCGGCCCAGGGCTGGACCAGCTCGTCGATCGGGCGGCGGAAGGCGCGCGCGTTTCCAAGCAGCGTGGTGATGTCGCGGAACTGCACGCCGGGCTTCGGGTAATCCGGGATGGTGCGGATCGAGGCGGCGATTTCGTTCAAGGCAGAGGTCATGGTGGCCTTCGAGTATCTACGGATGTTCGCTTAGGCTTGCCCCAGCTTTTGGCCTACGTCCAGTTCGAAGACGCTGCCGGGTCGTGTGCCGTCATTCGAGACACCCGCTTCGCAGGCTCCTCACCTTGAATGACGCCCCCTACGGCCACTTCACCACGGGCGGCATCGACGACAGGATCGAATCGATGTTGCCACCGGTGCGAAGGCCGAAGATCGTGCCCCGATCATAGAGCAGGTTGAACTCGACATAGCGGCCACGGCGGATCAGCTGTTCCTCGCGGTCGGCCTCGGTCCAGGGCTGCTCGAAATTGGCGCGCACCGCGGCGTCATAGGCGGCGAGGAAGCTGACGCCGACGTCCTGCGTGAAGGCGAAATCGGCGTCCCAGTCGCCGGAATTATGGCCGTCATAGAAGATGCCGCCAATGCCACGCGGCTCGTTGCGGTGCTTCAGGAAGAAATACTCGTCGCACCACTTCTTGTAGCGCTCGTAATCGGCAACCGGATGACGCTCGCAGGCGCCCTGCATAGCCGCATGGAAAGCGACGCTGTCGGGATCTTCTTGGCTACGGCGGCGGTCGAGCACCGGCGTCAGGTCGGCACCGCCGCCGAACCATTGCTTGGTCGTCACCACCATGCGGGTGTTCATGTGCACGGCCGGAACGTTCGGATTGGTCATGTGGGCAATCAGCGAGATGCCGGCCGCCCAGAAGCGCGGATCTTCCGACGCACCCGGCATTTCCTTGGCGAACTCCGGGGCGAAGCTGCCATGCACGGTCGAGACATGCACGCCGACCTTCTCGAACAGCCGGCCATGCATCAGCGCCATCGTGCCGTCGCCGCCCGGCGCGCCCGTGTGGTCGGTGCGCTGCCAGGGCTTGCGCTCGAACCGGCCGACCTTGTCGCCATAGAGCGCGGGCGATGCCGCGTCCTCCAGCGCCTCGAAGCCGGCGATGATGCGACCTTGCAATTCGGCGAACCAGGTGCTCGCGCGGGCCTTCTTGTCCTCGATTGCGTCAGGCAGTGCCATTTGTGTCATCCTCAACAGCGGGAACGCCCGGCAGGCCGCAGGTCTGCCGGAGGGCCTCGCCAGTTACCATGGCAACCGTCATGGCGAGATTGATCGAGCGCAATCCCGGCCGCATCGGGACGATCAGTCGCGCCTCGGCCCGTTCATGCACCGATTCGGGCACGCCGGCGCTCTCGCGGCCGAAAAGCAGCACGTCATCCGGCCGGAAGGCGAAATCCGTATAGGCAATCGCCGCCTTGGTCGACAGCAGCACCAGCCGACCGCCCTGCTCCGCCCGGAAACTCTCGAACGTTTCGAAAGAAATGTGGCGGCGAAGCACGGCGCGCTCCACATAGTCCATGCCGGCGCGCTTCAATCCGCGATCCGACAGGTCGAAGCCGGCAGGCTCTATGATGTCGACATCCACACCCATGCAGGCAGCGAATCGCAGGATTGCTCCCGTGTTGTGGGGAATGTCCGGCTGATAGAGCGCGATACGGGGCATCTGGCCTTCATTTCAGTAAAGTTGGCGCGGCGGGCCCGCGACAATGGTGATACAGGATCCAGCATGCTCCGCTACTTTGAACATCTGATCGATCCGTTCGTCCCGGAAGAAAACGTTCCCCCGACCGGCCTGCTCGCCTTCTATCGCCATTTCCTGATGCCCGTCTGGCCCTATGTCGTCGCGCTGATGGCGGCGGGGCTCGCCGTGTCGCTGGCCGAGGTCGCGATCTACTCCTATGTCGGCCGGCTGGTCGACATGATGGCCAGCAACCAGCAGGCCAATTTCCTTGCCGAGCATGGCTGGCAACTCGCCGTCATGGCGTTCGTCGTCGTCGTCCTGCGACCGCTCGTCAACGCCATCCAGACCATCCTGTCGAACCAGACCCTGCCGCCGGCGCTAACAGCGCGCGTGCGCTGGCTCAACCATCTGCATGTGATCGGCCAATCCTACTCGTTCTTCCAGAACGATTTTTCCGGCCGCATCGTCACCAAGATCGTGCAGACCGGCTCGGCGCTGACGCAGTCCATCACCCAGGTCATCGACGCGCTCTGGGTGATTTCCGTCTTCGTCGTCTCGGCGCTGTTCATCTTTGCCGATGTCAGCCTGATCATGGCCATACCGCTGGCGATCTGGGTCATGGCGCTGGCAACCCTCGCCTACGTGTTCGTGCCGCGCGTGCGAAAGCGCGCCGCAGCCGCGTCCGAAGCCCGCTCGCTGCTGACCGGCAAGCTGGCCGACATCTACGGCAACATCCAGACGGTAAAGCTGTTCGCCCGCGATGGTCGCGAGGAAGACACCGCCAGAAACGCCATCGCCGAGCAGACCGGACGGATGCTCGATCAGAACCGGCTGCTGACGACGCTGTCGATTCTGATGCAGTTCACCAACGCGCTGTTGATCGGCGCGACGGGTGCTGCGGCCGTGGTACTGTGGATGCGCGGCACGATCAGCGGCGGCGAGACGGCGGTGGCGCTTGGCCTCGTCATGCGGCTGACCGTGATGTCCGGCCGGGTGATGATGACGCTCACCGGCCTGTTCGACAATGTCGGCACGGTCGAGGACGGCATGCGCACGATCGCCCGCCCACATGGACTGATCGACCAACCCGACGCGCCGCAGTTGATCGTCAGCAAGGGCGAAATCGCCTTCGACAATGTCGTCTTCAACTATGGCGGCAAGACACCGGTGCTGCGCGGCGTCAACCTTTTGGTCAAGCCCGGCGAGCGCATCGGCCTGGTCGGCCGCTCCGGCGCCGGCAAGACGACGATGGTGAGCCTGCTGCTGCGCCTCTACGACCTCGAAAGCGGCGCTATCCGGATCGACGGGCAGGATATCTTGACCGTCACGCAGGGTTCGCTGCGTGCCGCGATCGGCGTCGTCACCCAGGATACGGCACTGCTGAACCGCTCGGTGCGCGACAACATCCGCTATGGCAGGCCCGACGCCGACGACGCGGCGGTGCGTCTCGCCGCTCGCCAGGCGGCCGCCGACGGCTTCATACAGGGCCTTTCCGATCCGCGTGGCCGCACCGGTTACGACGCCCATGTCGGCGAGCGCGGCGTCAAGCTTTCGGGCGGCCAGCGCCAGCGCATCGCCATCGCGCGCGTCCTGCTGAAGGACGCACCGATCCTCGTGCTCGACGAGGCGACCTCGGCGCTCGATTCCGAGATCGAATCGGTGATCCAGGAACAGCTCGAAGGGCTGATGGAGAACAAGACGGTGATCGCCATCGCGCACCGGCTGTCGACCATCGCAGCGATGGACCGCCTCGTCGTCATGGACGAGGGACGCATCGTCGAGACCGGCACGCACCAGGAGCTTCTGGCCGCACAGGGTCTCTATGCTTCGCTCTGGGCCCGCCAGTCTGGTGGCTTCATCGGCGGCCTCACAGCACACGAGATCGCGGCGGAATAATCTCGGCTGCGGGGGCGATACGCCCCTGTAGCCCTTTCGCAACAAACGGCCCTTAATGCTCTCCCCAGCGAAGAATGCGAGCGATTCAGGCGCCAATCCGCGCTAGAGTTGCGGGATTGAACCAGTTGCCGCCGCAAAATGCGCCCGCAACGCAGATCCGGGAGGGTTGGATGGAAATGATCCTGTTGAACATCCGGCCCGCGATCTGCCCCCGTCAGGCGACGAACGCCGCGCTCTGACGCTTCCTGGCCCACCCGGCCGAACCTCCGGACACTCCCTTTCCGACCCATCCGGTTCCCGGTTCGCCAAGGCCATTCGCTTCCGCCGGATGACGCGCCCTCTCCCGCCCGAGATGCGCCCAAAACCCGATTTCCAGCCGCGCAACCAAGGCGCGGATCCGTCAGCAAACTCTGGACATCTCATGTTCCGCTTCTTCGAATCCCGGATCGATCCGTTCCGCAGCCATGACGACAGCATGCCGCCCGCGACGCTGCTCGGCTTCTACTGGCGCTATTGTCGGCAGATCTGGCCGTTTCTCCTGATCCTGATGGCGATCGGCCTGATCGTTTCCCTGATCGAGATCGCGATGCTTCGCTATATTGGCTCGATCGTCGACCTTCTGAAAACGACGACGCCGAGCGAAATCATCGCCGATTATGGTCCGACGTTCCTTTGGATGGGCTTCGTCATCGTCATCGCGCGGCCGCTGGCGGCGCTGGCGCATGATCTCGTCAACCAGCAGACCATCGCGCCCAACTTCACCAATCTGATCCGCTGGCAGACGCACCACTATGTGATGCGCCAGTCCATCACTTTCTTCGCCAATGACTTCGCCGGCCGCATCGCCTCGAAGATCGTGCAGACCGGCCCGGCTTTGCGCGAATCGGTGACGCAGGTCATCGATGCGCTGTGGTTCGTGACGATCTTCGCCGGCTCGGCGCTTGTGATCTTCTGGAGCGCCGACTGGCGGCTCGCGATGCCGCTGCTGATCTGGATCGTCGCCTATGTCGTGACGCTGGCCTGGTTCGTGCCCCGCATCCGCGACCGCGCCCCCATCATGTCCGAGATGCGTTCGCAGCTGACCGGCCGCATCGTCGACAGCTACACCAACGTCCAGACGGTGAAGCTCTTCGCCCATCCCGAGCGCGAGGACGAATATGCCAAGGAGGCGCTGGTCGAGCACACCGCCGCCTTCAAGAACGAGACACGCCTGATCACGGCGATGAACGCAACGGTTTCGAGCCTGAACGGCCTGCTGGTGATGGCGACCGGCACGCTCGCCGTCTGGCTCTGGTCGTTCGAGGCCATCACGCTGGGCGCCATCGCGGTTGCCGCCGGCCTCGCCATCCGCATCACCAACATGTCCGGCTGGATCATGTGGGTGGCGGTCGGCATCTTCGAGCAGATGGGAACCGTGCAGGAGGGGCTGGAGACGATCGCCCGTCCGTATGATCTGCTCGACAAGCCCGGCGCCAAGCCGCTCGTGGCCTCCAAGGGGGAGATCCGCTTCGAGAATGTCCGCTTCCACTATGGCAAGGCGGGCGGGATCATCGAGGACCTGACCTTCACTATAAAGCCCGGCGAAAAGGTCGGCCTCGTCGGACGGTCGGGCGCTGGCAAGTCGACGCTGGTCAACCTGCTGCTGCGCTTCTACGACGTTGAGTCGGGCCGCATACTCATCGACGGGCAGAATGTCTCCGACGTGACGCAGGACAGCCTGCGCCAGCAGATAGGCCTGGTTACGCAGGACACCTCGCTGCTGCATCGCTCGGTGCGCGACAACATCCTCTATGGCCAGCCAAACGCGTCCGAAGAGGCCGTGGTCGAAGCAGCGCGGCAGGCTCACGCCGATGGCTTCATCCAGGGACTGAGCGACCCGCGCGGTCGCACAGGGCTGGACGCTCATGTCGGAGAGCGTGGCGTCAAGCTTTCAGGCGGGCAGCGTCAGCGCATTGCCATTGCCCGCGTGCTGCTGAAGGACGCGCCGATCCTGATCCTCGACGAGGCGACCTCGGCGCTCGATTCGGAGGTCGAGGCGGCGATCCAGGAGAGCTTCCTGCGGCTGATGCAGGACAAGACGGTGATCGCAATCGCCCACCGCCTCTCCACCATCGCGGCCATGGACCGGCTCATCGTGCTCGATCAGGGCCACATCGTCGAGACAGGCAGCCACGAGGAGTTGCTGCGGCAGGACGGGCTCTATGCCAGCCTCTGGCGTCGGCAGTCCGGCGGCTTCCTCGACCTGCACGCCAACTGAAACGGCACCGGGGTGGGCGACAATCGCCCTCCCCGGTCGTGCGTGGCCAACGGCCGTCAGATAGCCGGAACGCGGGCGTAGCTGGCGATATCGGCGGTGATGCCGAGGCGCGCGATCATCTCGTGCCGGTCGAAACCGATCTCGGCATGGCGCTTCGCAACGGCCTCGCTGACCCGACCAACAACCTCCGCGTTCGCCCATTCGACCACGGTTACAATATTGAACGCGCCCGGCCCCGATTGCTGCTCAAGGATCATGTCCTGCAGAAAGCCGTCCTGCTGCCGCAATACAGCGTGGGTGTCGTGGACGCGGGCGAGAAACTCGTCGCGGCCGTTGGCCGGGACGATGAACCTGTCGACCCGGTAAAGCGGGCTGGATGGCGTCGAGACACCTCGGACGCGCGGGACGGAGTCGTGGAAGGCGGATGCCTCGGTCATGACAGTCTCCTGTTCACGGATCGCTGGGCGAGATGGCCGAAAAGCCATTGCAATGATCCCGTGTAATTATATGCATGACTCATGCATATAATACAAGAGGACATTCCGGCGACCCGGAATTGGCTTTGCACCGGCCCCCTGAGCCAATGCTAGATTGATGCCATGACGAACACACCCGACGACGAACCCCGACGACGCATCGACCGCGTGGCAGCTGAGTCGCTCGAGCGCCTCGAGCGCGAGCCCGCCCGCGCCGGCGACATCGAGCGGATCGATTCTGCCCTTGGCCGCATCCGCCGCAGCATGGCGCGGCAATCGCTCGGTCGGCGGGTGCTGTCGGATCTCGGTGTCGATATCGATCCCGGCCTCGTCGAAGTCCTGCACGCGATTGCCGGGAATGGCGCCGAGGCGCCGGACGCCGTCTCGATCGGCCTCGTGGCGCAGGAGATGGGTGTCGATCCATCCCAGGCGAGTCGTCTCGTGCGCGAGGCGGTATCGGCCGGCCTGGTCGCAAAGGTCGCTGCGCCCGACGATGCGCGCCGCAGCGCCCTGAAGCTCACCGAACTGGGGGCGTCTCTTGTGACCGGCACGCGGAATTACAAGCATGTGCTGCTTTTGGAACACTTCCACGACTGGTCGGAGCGAGACCTTGAGGATTTTGCGCGTCTGCTGGGCCGGTTCTCGTCGATTGCCCGTCCCGGCGGTCGCAACTGACGCGTCCATCCCGCGACAATGTGCGCATACCGCGAGCGCTCTCTGGACATTCCTCGCGGTCGGTGGCTAAACAGCTTCTAATCTGAGAGATGGGGACCATGGCGGTTTTCCCATCTATTTTCGGCCGGCTGCCTTGAGCATCGTTTTGATGCGCGATGCAAATGGTCGATGACGACGGCAGCTCCCGCTACCGAGGACTGAGAGGGCATCATCTTGGCTGAAACCGCTACGGCAGTACCGACCCGCCGCGACTTTCTTTATATTGCGACTGGCGCAGTGGGCGCCGTTGGTGTCGCAGCCGCCGTCTGGCCCTTCATCAATCAGATGAATCCCGACGCATCGGCGCTTGCTCTGGCTTCCACGGAAGTCGACATTTCCGCGCTGCAACCCGGCGACACGCTGACCGTCAAGTGGCGCGGCAAGCCGGTCGTGGTGCGCAATCGCACCCAGAAGGAAATCGACGAGGCAAAGAGCGTTGCCCTGACCGATCTCAAGGATCCGGTCGCCCGCAACGCCAACCTGCAGCTCGATGCCCCCGCGACCGACGCAAACCGCGCCGCTCCCGGCAAGGAAAACTGGTTCGTGATGGTCAATGTCTGCACCCATCTGGGCTGCATTCCCCTTGGCCAGCAGGGCGAGTTCGGCGGCTGGTTCTGCCCATGCCATGGTTCGCACTACGACACGGCCGGCCGCATCCGCGGTGGTCCGGCTCCGGAGAACATGGCCGTTCCGGTCTATTCCTTCGTGAGCGACACCAAGATCAAGATCGGCTGACCGGGAGAAATTTGAGATCATGTCCGGACCATCGACCTATCAGCCGCAGAACGCTTTCCTGAAGTGGTTCGAGGCACGTCTGCCCATCGGCGGGCTCATCCATTCGTCGTTCGTCGTGTTCCCCAATCCGCGGAACCTGAACTACTGGTGGACCTTCGGCGGCATCCTCGCCTTCATGCTGGTTGCGCAGATCATCACCGGCGTCGTGCTCGTGATGCACTACACGCCCCACACCTCGCTCGCCTTCACCTCCGTTGAAGGCATCATGCGCGACGTGAACTATGGCTGGCTGCTGCGCTACCTGCACGCCAACGGCGCATCGATGTTCTTCGTCGCCGTCTACGTCCATATCTTCCGCGGCCTCTACTACGGTTCCTACAAGGCGCCGCGCGAGGTGCTGTGGATCCTCGGCATGATCATCTTCCTGCTGATGATGGCCACCGGCTTCATGGGCTACGTGCTTCCCTGGGGACAGATGTCCTTCTGGGGCGCCACCGTGATCACCAACCTCTTCTCGGCGATTCCGATCGTCGGCGAGACGATCGTGACCTGGCTCTGGGGAGGCTTCGCCGTCGACAACCCGACGCTGAACCGCTTCTTCTCGCTGCACTACCTGCTGCCGTTCATGATCGTCGGCGTCGTTGGCCTGCATATCTGGGCCCTGCACATCCCCGGCTCGAACAACCCGACCGGCGTCTCCGTCAAGTCGAGCCAGGACACCCTGCCCTTCCATCCCTACTTCACCGTCAAGGATGCGTTCGGCCTGGTGGTCTTCCTGATCGTCTACATGTGGTTCGTGTTCTACCTGCCGAACTTCATGGGTCATGCCGACAACTACACCCCGGCTAACCCGCTCGTGACGCCTGCGCATATCGTTCCGGAATGGTACTTCCTGCCCTTCTACGCGATCCTGCGTTCGGTTCCCGACAAGCTCGGCGGCGTCATCGCCATGTTCGGCGCCATCGCGGTGCTGTTCGTCGTGCCCTGGCTCGACACCTCGAAGGTCCGTTCGGCCAATTTCCGTCCGCTCTATCGCCAGTTCTTCTGGATCCTGGTGATCGTGTCGATCGGTCTTGGCTATCTCGGCTCGCGTCCGGCCGAAGGTGGATACGTCATCGCCTCGCGCATCCTGACGATCTACTACTTCGCCCACTTCCTGGTGATCCTGCCGCTGCTCGGCCTGTTCGAGAAGCCGAAGCCCCTCCCCGCCTCGATCACCGAATCGGTGCTTGGCAAGGGGGCGGCCAACGTCACCGTCGGTGCGCCTGCCGCGCCGCAGACCAAGTAAGCCGCGAGAGGATCACGGATTGATCATGATGAAGTCCCTTTCCGAGAAAATCGCGCGGTTTGGTCTGGTCATCGCCCTCGGCGTCGCTTCCGCGACGCTGGTGGCCGGACCGGCAAGCGCCGCCGAAGGGGAAGCGCACGCCGCGACCCCGCACTATCCGATCGTGAAGCCGCCGCAGGAGCCCTGGAGCTTCGCCGGCGTCTTCGGCAGGTTCGATACGGCGCAGCTTCAGCGCGGCTATCAGATCTACAAGGAAGTTTGCGCAAGCTGCCATTCCATGAACCTGGTCAGCTTCCGCAATCTCGGCCAGCCGGGCGGACCGCACTTCTCCGAGGCTCAGGTCAAGGCTCTTGCCGAGACCTTCCAGGTGCAGGACGGCCCGAACGACGTCGGTGACATGTTCGAGCGCGCCGCCCGCCCGTCGGATCGTTTCCCGGCGCCTTTCCCCAATCCGGAAGCCGCCGCTGCCTCCAACAATGGCAAGGCGCCGCCGGACCTGTCGCTGATGGGCAAGGCCCGCGCCGTCGAGCGTGGCTTCCCCTGGTTCGTCCTGGATATCTTCACCCAGTACCAGGAAGGCGGCCCGGACTATATTCATGGCCTGCTGACCGGCTACAAGGAACCGCCGGAAGGCGTGAAGATCGGCACCGGCCTGCACTACAATGTCGGCTTCGGCAGCGGTTCAGCCATCGCCATGGCGCCGCCGCTCAGCGATGGCCAGGTGACCTATACCGATGGCACGCCCGAGACTGTCGACCAGTACTCGCGCGACGTCTCGGCCTTCCTGATGTGGACGGCCGAGCCGCACCTCGACGCGCGCAAGCGCATCGGCTTCCAGGTGATCATCTTCCTGATCGTTTTCGCTGGCCTGCTCTATCTCGCCAAGCGGAAGATCTGGGCCAACGTCGCGCACTAAGCGCACGTCGACCGAACACCAAATTGAAAAGGGCCCCGTCGGGGCCCTTTTTTATTGCTGCTGTTGCTGTTGCTGGTAGCTCGCCAGGAATGCTCGCAATCGTTCCCGCAGTTCCGCCGCATCGGCGCGGAAATCCTCGTCGATCCAGCCGCGCTCCATGTGCTTGAGCAGCAGGCCGACAAGCGGACCGCGATCGACGCCAAGCTCGACGACATCGCGACCGGAAAGCGGAAACACCGGGATCGCCCAAGCCTGCGCCGAGGCGGCGCGCGCGCCAACGTCCTCGGCCGATAGCAGCCCTTTGGCGCCGGCCAGCGTCAGGCCGTCAAGAAAAGCGCCCTGCCCGATCCGGTAAAGCGCCAGATGATCGTCGGCGGGCGACGATGTCGCCGCCGCATCCAGACCTGCCGCGAGCGCTGCCCGCATGCGGTTTCGCTCGGCATTGGACAGGCGGAAGCGGGTGGCGATCCGATCGACATCTTCCTGCACGCGGCCGAAAAGGACAGCGAAACGCAAGGCCGCCACCGGCGGCTCACCGCCTTCAAATTCCGGCAGGCGGGCAATGGCGACGAGATCGCCGACGCTGGCAGCGATCAGCGGCAGGATACCGCTCTCCTGCATGAGGGTGATGGTCGGAACCGCGCCTTCGGCTATGACGAGACGGCGCATTTCCTGGCCGATCCGCTCGGCCGAGAGCTCGGCCAGATCATGCCGGGCGCGGATGGCGGCCGAGAGCCCCTCAGGATCGGGTGCACCGGCGCCATAGGCAGCATGGAAACGGAAGAAACGCAGTACCCGCAACCGATCCTCGGCGATCCGTCGATCGGCCGAGCCGATAAACCGGACCCGTCGCGCCGACATATCGGCAAGCCCGCCAACGAGATCATACAGGCGCCCATCCAGATCGACGGACAGGGCATTGATGGTGAAATCGCGCCGCTCGGCATCAGCCAGCCAATCGCGGCCGAAGCGCACGACGGCGCGGCGGCCATCCGTCTCGATGTCCTGGCGGAGTGTCGTCACCTCGACGACATGGTGATGGCCGATGACCGTCACCGTGCCATGATCGACGCCGGTAGGCGCCACCTTCAGCCCGGCCGCTTCGGCCCGTTCCGTCACGGTCTGCGGCAGGGCCGTCGTGGCGATGTCGACATCGGCGACCGGCAATCCCATCAGCGTGTTGCGCACCGCGCCGCCGACGACCCGCGCCTCCTCGCCTTCCGTGGACAGCAAGGTGAGCACCTGGCGGACCAGCGGATCGGAAAGAAACGCCGCATCCCGGAAATCGGTTCGGCTCAATTGAATCCGCCTGGGACGAGCTTGCCGTCCCGGAATTCTGCCGGGTGATAGGTCGTTCCGACCTCACCGCCCGAGAAATGCACCAGACCCAGCACCGCGATCAGCGTGATGACGATGCCAATGCCCGCCAACCGGGACAACACAGTGTACGACCAGTCGGTCCGATTAAGCGTCAAACCGGGGGCTAGCTGGCGCCAGCCGGCATAGACCATGAACGGGGCCAGGAAGCAGAACAGGGTGATCGCGAGAAATCTCAGCATCTATCGAAAGAGTCTCTCATAAAGGCCGCGGATAATTCCGGCGGTTACGCCCCAGATATGGTGTTGATCATACGGCATTTCGTAGAGCGAATACCGGACGCCATCAAAATCGCGACTGATTGTCTGGTGATTTTCCGGTGTCATAAGGAAAGAGAGCGGCACTTCGAAGGTCGCGTCAACCTCGGCCGGGTTGAGCACGAGGTGATGATCGGGCGCCACGCGAGCCACAATGGCGGTAATCCGGTAGCCGGTGCCGGCGATATAAGGGTCGAGTCCGCCGATCGGCTCGACCATCGCCGGATCGAGTCCGATTTCCTCCTGCGCCTCGCGCAGAGCGGCGGCCGTCGCATCGGCATCGGTCGGGTCGATCTTGCCGCCGGGAAACGCGATCTGGCCCGCATGCTTGCGCAACTGAAGCGTCCGCCGCGTCAGCAGCACGGTCGCCGTGCTGCGCTCGACGATCGGAATCAGCACCGCCGCATCGCGCGAAATGAACCCTCTGGGCGGAATGAACTCAGGATTGATGACCGACTCGTTTGGCCTCGCGGCCAGCGGTGTTTCCAGGGGGAGCAGCAACTTCCGCGCCCTGTCGAAAAAATGATCCGGCCGGAACGGATCCTCGAAATCCTGCCGCGTCACGACGTCACCGTCTCGTTTCGAGCCCCGATGCCGAAGAAGTGACCGGAGGAGAGCACACCGATTTCATCGCCGCGCTCTATGAAATAGGCGGCCAGTTCGTGCACCAGCGGACGCGCCAGCCGGGCCTCCAGGCCGCCGCGAACGCGGACATAGGGCATCAGCCCACCATCGTCGGATCCCGTCGCCACGCGCAGAGGGTGTTCCGCATCGACCGTGACCACGTCCCCAACATTGGTGCGCAATACCAGCCTCTGCGCGTCGCTTTCCCCCTCCATGGCCATTTCTACGGCGATGAAAGGGACGTCTTCGACCGTAATCGTCAGTTTTTCCGCAGGCGTGACGAGCACATAGCTGCCATCGGCCTCCCGGCGCAGAACGGTGGAAAACAGCGCCACCAGCGCCTCGCGCAGGATTGGACGCCCCTCATGGTGCCAGACACCCTGATGATCGATGCGGATATCGATCACGCCGCAATGGGTTGGATTCCAGAGATGAACGGGCGCCGGACCGCGCAGCTTGCCGGCCCGTTCGATCAACCCCGTGAGAGCCGCCCCCCCGGCCAAAACGTCCTCGGCCTTGGTTTCGCCCTGCTTTGTCACTGACATGCTAAGTATCATCCTTCCGCGCAGGGTCGCGCAGCCATTGGCTGACGCAACCGTGCCGGTCGTGCAAAGATTGTACGCGGATCGAGTCACCCGATCTCGTCGCGACCGCAACCGAAACTATATGGGCCGATATGAGCGCGTTCAATCAGACCTCCATCGCCGACATCAATCCGGGCCGCACGATTGCCGAGGCCGACGCCGCCGTCGCCACGATCAAGGTGGCGCGAGACGCCATCGGCAAGGTGATCTATGGCCAGGAGACCGTGATCGAACGGGTGCTGGTGACGCTGCTGGCCGGCGGCCACGGACTGCTGGTGGGCGTGCCTGGCCTCGCCAAGACCAAGCTGGTCGAAACGCTCGGCATCGTGCTCGGCCTCGACGAGCGCCGCGTGCAGTTCACACCGGACCTGATGCCCTCCGACATCCTCGGCTCCGAAGTGATGGACCAGGACGATACCGGGCGTCGCTCCTTCCGCTTCCTCAAGGGCCCCATCTTCGGCCAGCTGCTGATGGCGGACGAGATCAACCGCGCCAGCCCGCGCACGCAATCCGCGCTGCTGCAGGCCATGCAGGAATATCACGTCACCGTTGCCGGTCAGCGCTACGATTTGCCGAGCCCCTTCCATGTGTTGGCGACGCAAAACCCGCTCGAGCAGGAGGGAACCTATCCCCTGCCTGAGGCGCAGCTCGACCGCTTCCTGCTTCAGATCGACGTGCTGTATCCCGACCGCGAGGCGGAGCGCCGGATGCTGTTCGAGACCACCGGCGCTGCCGACGCGGTCGCCGAGAAAGTGACTGACGCGCAGTCGCTGAAGGCGATCCAGCAGTTGGTCCGCCGCCTGCCGATCGGCGAAAGCGTCGTCGAAGCGATCCTCAATCTCGTTCGCTCCGCCCGGCCGAACGAGATCAACGACCCCAAGCTTGCCGGCGTCATCGCCTGGGGCCCCGGTCCGCGCGCGAGCCAGGCGCTGATGCTCGCCGTCCGCGCCCGCGCCCTGATCGATGGCCGCTATGCGCCATCTATCGACGATGTGATGGCCTTGGCCGAACCGGTGCTGCAGCACCGCATGAGCCTGAGCTTCGCGGCCCGGGCCGACGGGCTCTCGGTGCGCGATGTCATCGGGACCCTCAAATCGCGAATCGGGTGACGTTTTGACCGAAGCGCGCAACTCCGTGCCGACATCCAGCCGTGTCGGCGCGAATCTCGCTGAAGCAAAAGGCTTGGCGGCGAGCTTGCCCGACCTGCTGGTCGAGGCGCGCCGGGTTGCGACCACGGTCCTGGCCGGCTGGCATGGCCGCCGCCGCGCCGGGCCGGGCGAAACCTTCTGGCAGTTCCGTCCCTTCGTCGCCGGCGAGGCTCCCGGCCGCATCGACTGGCGCCGCTCCGCGCGCGACGACCATTTCTACATTCGCGAGCGCGAATGGGAGGCGGCGCACACCGTCTGGCTTTCCGCCGATCTGTCGCAATCGATGGACTTCCGTTCGAAGCTTGGCCTCGCCTCAAAGCGTGACCGCGCCGTCGTGCTGCTGCTGGCGCTGGGCGATTTGCTCGCCGCCGCCGGCGAGCGGATAGGCCTGCTCGGCCTTGGCGATCCGATCCTGTCGCGCAATGCCGCCGAGCGCCTCGCCGAGACGCTGACCCATTTCGAAGCCGCCCAGCCCGCACTTCCCTCGGCCATGCGGCTCAGCCGCTTCGCCGATCTGGTCTTGATCAGCGACCTGCTCGACCCGCTCGACGAGATCGAGGCACGGCTTGCCGACTACGCCCGCCATGGCGCAACCGTGCATCTAGTGGAGATCCGAGATCCCGTCGAAGAGATCTTCCCCTATGCGGGACGGACCGAATTCCGCGATCCCGAAACCGGCGCTCTCTATACGATCGGTCGCGCCGAGCAGATCGCTGTGGAATACCGCAACCGCCTCGTTGCCCGCCGCGAGACGCTGGCCGCCACCTGCCGCCGCCTCGGCTGGACCTATCTGACCCACCACACCGACCGCCCGGCGACCGAGCCTCTTCTGGCGCTGCATGCTCGCCTTTCGACCCGTACGACGCAGGGAGCCCGGGCATGATCGCCGGCCTGCCCCTCGCTTTCGGCGCACCGCTGGTTCTGGCGGCGCTTGTACTGCTGCCGGCGATCTGGTGGCTGCTGAAGCTGACGCCGCCCAAGCCACGGCTTGAAAGCTTCCCGCCCACCCGCATCCTGGCCGAAATCACCCAGCGCGACGAACAGCCGGCGCGCAGCCCCTGGTGGCTGACGGCGTTGCGGTTGCTGCTGGCCGCGCTCGTCATCCTGGCGCTCGCCGCGCCGATCTGGCGCCCGACCGGCGAAAGCGCCCCTGGCTCCGGCCCGCTCCTGCTCGTCATCGACAATGACTGGGCCTCGGCTCGCGATTGGGAGACGCGCATCGATACGGCCCGGCGCATCGCGGGGCTGGCGGAGAGCGCCGGCCGGCCGGTCGGCCTGATCGCCACGGCCGAACCGCCCAACCAGGAGGTCGCCCCCACCGACGCCGCCACGATCCGGACGAGGATCGACGCGCTGGTGCCGCGGCCCTATCCCACCAACCGCGCGGCCATTGCCGCCGCCCTTCAGACATCCGCGCCGGCTGTCGCGTTTGGTGGTGTCGCCTGGCTGTCCAACGGGCTCGGCGGCAAGGATGCCGAGGATTTCAGCCGCTTTCTGGATAGCGCCGTCAAGGCGCCGGTGACGATCTATGGCCGCGACGGCAAGTCCTTGCTCGGCCTCGCCGCACCCGTCGCCACGGCGGACGCATTGACGCTCGCCGTCCTGCGCGGCGAGGGAGAGACAGATTCCACCGGCACGCTGGTCGCCCGCGACATGAAGGGGCGTTCCGTCGGCGAGACGCCGTTTACCTTCAAGGCCAGTGATCTGCGCACCGACGCCGTCTTCAACCTGCCGACCGAACTGCGCAACGAGATCGTTCGCGTCGAAATTGCCGGCCAGCAGACGGCCGGCGCCGTGCAGCTTCTCGACGACCGTTTCAAGCGCCGCCGCATCGGCCTGATCTCCGGCGCGTCGAGCGACAACGCCCAGCCGCTATTGTCGCCGCTCTACTACATCACCCGCGCGGTCCAGCCCTTCGCCGACGTGATCGAGCCACGGGATGCCAATGCAGGCCTTGCCGTGCCGCAGATGATCGAGGCAGGCTCCGCCGTCATTGCGATGGCCGATATCGGCACGCTGACGCCAGATGTCGAGGACAAGCTCGCGACCTGGGTCGAGGCCGGCGGTACGCTATTGCGCTTTGCCGGTCCGCGCCTGGCGGCGGCGAGTGCTGCCACCGACAACCTTATCCCCGTTCGCCTGCGCGAAGGTGGACGTGTGCTTGGCGGCAGCCTTTCCTGGTCGTCGCCGCAGCCGCTCGCGTCGTTTTCCGACACTAGCCCCTTCGCCGGGCTGACGATCGCGCCCGATATCGAGGTTCGCCGCCAGGTTCTGGCCGAACCGGACGCCAGCCTGCCGTCCCGCACCTGGGCAGCGCTCGCCGATGGCACGCCGCTGGTCACCGCCGCCCCGCTCGGCAAGGGTTGGCTGATCCTCTTCCATGTGACGGCCGACGCCAGTTGGTCGAACCTGCCGCTTTCCGGGACTTTTGTGGAGATGCTTCGCCGGATTTCCGCCTTCGCCTCGGTGCCGCTCCTGTCGGACAGCAGCGCTAAGACGGTAGAGGGATCGGCCGGCGCGGCGCTGCCACCCTACCGGCTGCTGGACGGTTTCGGCCATTTCGTCACCAGCGATCCGGTCGCCCGTCCGCTTCCCGTTTCCGGCGCGCCGGTCGGGCCGAGCCGCGAGCATCCGCCAGGTCTCTACGGCAATGAGGACGGCTTCCGGGCGATCAACGTGCTCGCACCCGATGCGACCTTGCCCCCCTTCGATGTGAGCGCCATGGGAAATGCCGAGATCCGGCCCTATCCGACCACCGCGCCGACCGACCTTTCGCCCTATCTGCTGCTCGCGGCGTTCGTGTGCCTGATCGCGGATGCGCTGGCCGTTCTGTGGCTGAATGGCGGCCTGCGCGTCCGCCGCCACGTGGCCGCGGCTGTTATCCTTTCGTTAACCCTGGCGCCTGTTTTTTCGCCGCCGCCGGCACGTGCCGACGCGGCGAGCGACCAGTTCGCCATGGACGCCGTCAACACCTCGCGCCTGGCCTACGTGCGGACCGGCAATGCCGAGATCGACGACATGAGCGAGGCAGGTCTCGCCGGCCTGTCGCGAGCACTGGGCGCCCGCACGGCGATGGAGCCGGACAATCCGCTCGGCGTCGATGTCGAGAAAGACGAGCTGAGCTTCTTCCCGCTGCTCTACTGGCCGATCGATCCCGCGTCGCCCATGCCCTCGTCCACGACGCTCGCCAGGATCGATGCCTATATGAAACAGGGCGGCTCGATCCTGTTCGATACGCGCGACGCGATGGAGCGAGCGCCCGGCTCCACCGGCTTTGGCGGCACGCCTGCGGCCGAGCGGTTGCGCGCCATGCTCTCCGGCCTCGACATTCCGCCGCTCGAGCCGGTGTCGGGAAACCATGTCCTGACCAAGGCTTTTTATCTGCTGGATGACTTCCCCGGCCGCTATAGCGGCGGGCCGCTCTGGGTCGAAGCCTCGCCGCCCGAGGATGACGCCGCCGCCGCGCAGCGTCCGGCCCGACCGGGCGACGGTGTCTCGTCGATCCTGATCACCGAGAACGACATGGCCGCCGCCTGGGCGACCGATCCGGATGGCCGCTATCTGGTTCCGACGATCCCGCCCGATCCGCGCCAGCGCGAACTGGCCTATCGGACCGGCATCAACATCGTCATGTACACGCTGACCGGCAACTACAAGGCCGATCAGGTCCATGTGCCGGCGCTGCTTGAGAGGTTGGGACAGTGAACTGGTCGCTGACCTTCGCGCCGCTGATCCCGCTGCCCTGGCTGGTCGCGGTGGCCGTCCTCGGCCTCATCGCCGTCGCACCGCTGCTGCTGCGCCGTCTGCGCGGCGGCTGGCTGAGGCTGCTGGCGCTGGTTGCCCTGATCGCCGCCCTCGCCGGCCCGGTGCTTCTGGCCGAGGATCGCCAACCCCTGCCAACCGTCGTGGCGCTCGTCGTCGACAAGAGCGCCAGCCAGGATCTCGACGGCCGCGCCGAGGTGACGGAAGCAGCCCGCGCCGCGCTGGAAAAGCGTTTTGGTGAATTGCGCAGCATCGACCTGCGCGTCATCGAGGCCGGTGGCAAGACCGGCGCTGCCCCGGTCGACGGCACGGAACTGTTCACCGCCGTCTCGACCGCCTTGGCCGATGTCGCGCCAGAGCGCCTTGGCGCCGTCGTCATGCTGACCGATGGCGAGGTGCATGACGTGCCGATGCCGCCGAACTCGCCTTTTGCCGGCGCGCCGCTGCATGCGCTGGTTTCCGGCCGCGATGATGAGCGCGACCGCCAGATGGTGATCCGCTCGCCGCCGCGCTTCGCCATTGTCGGCGAAGACCAGACCATCGAATACAGCGTGCTCGACCAGGGCGCGCCGTCCAACGAACCCGTTCGCGTCACCATCAGCCTCGACGGCGAACCGCTGGCGACGGAAACCGTGACGCCCGGCGCGTTAAACCGCTTCCCGATCAAGATCGGCCATGCCGGGCAGAACATCTATGAATTCGAGGCCGCCGCGCTCGATGGCGAACTGACCACGGTCAACAACCGCGCCGCCGCCGTCATCGACGGCATCCGCGAAAACCTGCGCGTGCTGCTGGTCTCCGGCGAGCCGCATGCCGGCGAACGGATCTGGCGCAATTTGCTGAAATCCGACGCCTCGGTCGATCTCGTCCATTTCACCATCCTGCGCCCGCCGGAGAAGCAGGACGGCACGCCGATCAACGAGTTGTCGCTGATCGCCTTCCCGACGCGCGAGTTGTTCTCGGTCAAGATCGACCAGTTCGACCTGATCATCTTCGACCGCTACGCCCAGCGCGGCGTGCTGCCGACGATCTATTTCGACAACATCGCCCGCTATGTCCGCGAGGGTGGCGCACTGCTGGTCGCCTCCGGGCCAGACTACGCTTCGGATGACAGCCTCTGGAGCACGCCGCTGGCCGATGTCCTGCCGGCCGCGCCAACCGGCCGGGTCCTCGAAAAGCCCTTCAGCCCCCGCGTAACCGATCTCGGCCAGCGCCATCCGGTGACCCGCGGCCTTGCGGGCGCGGATGCCGAGCCGCCGCGCTGGAGCCGCTGGTTCCGCCAGATCGAGGTGGAGAATCCGGGCGGCGAGACGATCATGAAGGGCGCTGACGACGATCCACTGCTGGTGCTCGACCGCGAGGGCAAGGGCCGCGTCGCGCTGATGCTGTCCGATCAGGTCTGGCTTTGGGCGCGCGGCTATGAGGGCGGCGGCCCGCATGTCGACCTGCTGCGCCGGCTGGCGCACTGGCTGATGAAGGAGCCCGACCTCGAGGAAGAGGCGCTGCGGGCGACGGCGCGCGGCGCAACGCTGGTCATCGACCGCCAGACCATGCAGGAAAAGACTGGCCCGGTGACGGTAATCGCCCCGTCCGGCGCGCGCAGAACCCTGACGCTGAGCCCGGAAGCACCCGGCCGTTTCCACGCGGAAATGCTGGCCGACGAGATCGGTCTCTGGCGGGTCGAGGATGGCGAGCATCGCGCTTTCGCTCATGTCGGCCCGGCCAATCCGCGCGAGTTCACCAATGTTCTGTCGACTTTCGACAGGCTGGCGCCCGTGGTCGAGGCGAGCGGCGGCCATATCGCCCGGATGACCGCCAACGGCGCGCTCGACACGCCGCGCATCGTGCCGATGCGTCCGGGCCGCGCCATGACCGGTCGCGACTGGATGGGCGTCCGCATGACGGAAGCCTCGGTGCTTAGGGGTGTCGACCGCTGGCCGCTGTTCTCCGGCTTCCTCGGCCTTGCCGCGCTGCTCGGCGTGATGGCCGCGACCTGGTATCGCGAAGGACGGTAGGCGGGGAGCTCTCGCCTTCCGCTAACCGCTCAGGCTCGCCGTCATCCCGGGCTTGACCCGGGACCCATTCAGCCGAAGCAACGGAGGTTCGCGCGGCTGTTTTCGCGGCTGCATGGATCCTCGCCTCCGCGAGGATGACGGAGGGTTGGAACAGGGCCGATGGGAAATCCCTCTCCCGCTTACTGGCGAAGACGCTAAGCCGCGCGTTCGGCCGAGCCGCCCAAGCCTTCGAGTGCATCGTCGGTCAAGGGGCAGACCAGGATACGGGCCGGATCGGCCGGGGCCGGCAGGGTGACCTGATAGGGTTTTAGCCGCTGAAAGCCGAACGGGCCGTAATAGGGCTCATCGCCAACCAGCAGGATCACGCTGTGTCCCGCTTCCTTCGCCGCCGCGATCGAGGTGCGCATCAGCGACTTGCCCGCGCCCCTGCCCTTCCAGTCCGGCACGACGACCAGCGGTCCAAGCAGGATCGCCGGCTTGCCGCCGATGCGGATCGGCGTCAGCCGCACGGAGCCGATCATCTGCTCGCCGGACTTGGCCACGAAGGAAAGCGCCGGATCATGCGGCACGCCCTCGCGCAACAGCGAGGCGGCGCGGGCGAACCGGCCGGGACCGAAGGAGATTTCGTGCAACGCCTCGATGGCGGAATCATCGGCAGGCTGTTCGGCCAGGACGGTGAAAGAGTCGATCTTCATGGAATTGCGTCTCGTCGGAAAGGCATGACACGGTCCGACGGAGGCCACCGATCAGGTGCGGCGGATCCCGGGGACAGGCGTTCGAACGGCATCGCGTGACAGGAGGTCACGGCCGTCGGTTCGTCGTCGCAGCAGGAGAAGTCTCGGATTCATGCTTGTTTCCGGGTCGCAGTCCAAAGGCGCAATAACACGCGTCGCCGGCTCCGGCAATCACCAATGCGGCGAGTTCGGCGCACCGGCCGCGATCTCGGCCAGACGACGGCGGGTCGCCGGCGTCGTGGCCTCCGGCAAAGCGCCGACTTCGAAGAAGCCGGCCTCGGCGATCTCGCGATTGGGATAGAGCGGCGGGTTGGGTCGACGGACCCGCCGCGACACGAAGACCAGCACATGATCGCGCCGTCGCTTCGGATTGTTGTAGATGCCGAAAAGCGTCGGCGCGTCATCGATCTCGATGCCGCCTTCCTCGCGCAATTCGCGCAAAAGCGCCTCGCTCACGGTTTCGCCACGCTCGACGCCGCCGCCGGGCAGATACCAGCCGGGCAGATAGCTGTGACGAACCAGAAACACCCGCCCATCCTCGTCGAAACAGGCGCCGCGCACACCGAGCGTCATGCCGCGCAGTACCGGAGCAACCAGGGTGGCGAGACGAGCGAGATGAGAATACATGCGAGATCGATCCGGGTTGACGGCAGCATAGGACGGGCAACAGCGAGCGCAATGCTCTGCCGATTTGCCTCGCCGCGTTTTGTTTACGCGAACGGCTCTGGGCAAGCCCTATGCGTTCATGCGCCAGAAGCATGGCTGGAGTGCGTTCCCGCCTCTGGCCGAAAGGCGACAAGCTCCCCATCTAATCTTTCAGATAGGCGGATCACTCGATCCAGGATCTGCCGGCGGCGCCCCTTGTTGGCGCCGTTTGTTTTTGGGCCTCGCCCCGGCCGCACGCAATGGCGCTATCGCGCATCGCAACTGGACGCTGGGCCTCCGCTTCGTTAAGCCCAGATCATGTTCGTTCTTGCCCATCTATCCGATCCGCATCTCGGTCCCCTGCCACGCCCGCGCACGATGGAGCTCGCCTCCAAGCGCATGATTGGCTACGTCAACTGGCAGCGAAACCGTGTCCGCTCACTCGGCGGCCAGGTTCTGGCCGGCCTGATCGAGGACATGCTGGCGCGAAAGCCAGACCACATCGCCGTCACCGGCGACCTGGTCAACATCGCGCTGCCGGCCGAGATCGTCGCGGCCGGAGAGTGGCTGAAGGCAGTCGGCGCACCGCACGACGTCTCGTTCGTTCCCGGCAATCACGACGCCTATGTTCCAGGCGTCCTCGCCAAGGCGCTGGCGCTCTGGGCGCCCTACGCGACGGGCGACGACGGGCTTTCGCTCGGCCGCGTCACCTTCCCCTATCTTCGTCGGCGCGGCCCCGCCGCCATCATCGGCGTTTCGAGCGCCCGCGCCTCCGGCCCGTTCATGGCGACCGGCCATGTCGACGCGCAATGCCTGCCGGCGCTGCGCGACCGGCTGATCCGCGCCCGGGAAGACGGGCTTTTCCGCGTCGTGCTGATCCACCATCCGCCATTCAAGCACGCGACGGGCTGGCACAAGCGACTGGTCGGAGCCGGCCGGATCCGCGCCATCATCAAGGAAGTCGGCGCCGAACTGATCCTGCATGGCCACACCCATATCGACAGCTTCGAAAGCATCGAGGGGCCGCACGGCCGCGTGCCGGTGATCGGTGTCCCCTCGGCCGCCAACGCGCCGGGCGGCCATAAGCCGGCCGGGCGCTACAATCTGTTCGGCATTGAAGGCGAGCCGGGCAATTGGCGCTGCTCGCTGGTCGAGCGCGGCTATGGCGCACCGGGATCGGGCATCGAAGTGATCCGCGAACGCAACGTCGGCTAAAGGCAGGAAGCGCGTCCCGTCGAAGCCGTCGGCTTATGCCGGCGCAACTGCCTTCGTCTCCAGGAACTCGCCGCGCAATTCCTGCCAGCCATGCTGGACAATGGATTGGCCGAGCAGCCAGCGCTGGCGGCTGGTTTCATTCGGGTTGTCGAGGGCCGAACGCCAGATGCGTTTTGCCGCCTCTGGCTCCCCATGGGTGTAGAGGCAGGTCGCGTAGGTGTGCCGAGCCAGGAACAGATCGCCCTTCTCGCACTCCGTCCCCCGCTTGGCCGCTTGCAGCGCCAGCATCGGCCGGTTCTTGGCAAGATAATGGGCGGAGAGATTGAGCCAGTAGGTAGCGATCTTCGGTCGATCCAGCCTTCGATCACGGATGGCCTCACCCTCGCGTCCGATGTCAAAGACCATCGACTTGATCAATCGGCTGATCGTCCGGTTCTGGCCAAACCAATCCAGCGTATGATGCCCGGCAAATGGCATCTTTATCGGCGTCAGCGGATGACGTGCGGTTATCAGATCCGCGTGCTTCTTATCATTGCTGTTGAAGGGATCGTAAAAGAGATAACCGCCACCAATCGGCGCAATCTCCGACACGACGTCATAGCGGCATTCGAGACCGGTCTGCTCGGCCTGCCAGCGCTGTTCCCATGGAAACCGGGTCATGTCCGGCGAGTATTGCGGCGCAAACAGCAGCACTCGCGACAGGGAAAGCCGTTCGGAGAAGTTTATGGCGCCATAGGCGCCCATGCTGGAGCCATAGCCAACCCGTTCCCGGCCCGCCAAACGCTGATTGATCCGCTCGACGACTTCATCCATCTCCTCGCGCTGGTACCAATGGTTGCCATGCGATTTTATGGCGATGACATTGATGCTGTTCGTCGAAAAGTAGCGCAGTCCGAATGGCGGCCGGTCCGGGTCCAGGATATTTGACCAGGGATCGAAACAGACGACCGTCGGGCCATCATCTTTGATTTCCGCCTGCACCTGGTAGGAATGACCAGAAAAAATCTCTTCCATGTGCAAATTCTCTACTTGCCAATCGGACATAATTTTTAGATTAGTTCAAACTTAAATCTAATCTATACTCTATGGAATTCAGAACTTAGCTGAATCCAGGCAATATATCCAATATCGGAAAAGCTCCCTGTGCCGCAAATGCAAACACGCACGGCGCCCTCGGGAAGTTACTTCCCGATAGCACATGCGATTACGGTCACGCAGAAAAGGAGCGATGCGCGGCCCAGCCAGACGCTTGCGCTAAAGGCGGATAAGGCTGCCTAGCCGCCGACATGCACCCAGGCATAGGCGAGCAGCGTCACGACGCCGACGAGCAGGCCGCCCAGAAACGCCGCGACGATCCAGCCGGCACGGGCATTGGACACGGCGCGAGCCGGCGCTTCGGCAGGAAGCTCTTTTCGCGAAAATGTCCGGCGTTCCCGACGCGGCGCATCCTGCTGCGCGGCGCGACGGAGCAGCCAGTCGCCTTCCAGCGCGCGATCGCGCTCGATGATCCGCTCGGCGACGTAATGCATGACGCAATCGGCCATGTCGTCGAGATCGGCGGTTTCGAGAATGACGGTGCGGCCGAGCCGCGTATCCTTGAGGAAGCGATAGGTGCGCCGGTCGCGCGCCATGGTGACGAAGGACGTCATGTCGATCCAGAAGCGCGGCTGGCTGCCGGTGTCGATCTCCGCCACGAACTGGTCGTCGCCTTCGGGAACTTCCGCGAAGACGCCGCGCAATTCATCGGCCAGCATGTCGAGCCGGGCCCGTTCGGCGTCCCTCAGTTCCACCACGACGTCCGCGCGCTCCGCCTCCGCCAGTCGAACCTTGCGGATCGCATCGCCGAGGTGGCGCACATTGGTTGGCGATCCCTGCCTGCCGCTGGCGTCGTTCATCCGTTGACTCCGTCAGTACGCGACGATCTTCTCGGCATCCTAGCAAATCCGCGCAACCGCCGCACCCATCGATCGGCGCGGACGCAATCGCCGACAGGAGTGTTGCCGATGAACGACATCCCCGCCCCGGTCGCGCGGGTTCGCGATGCCTCGCACGGCCTCGGTCTCCAGATCGAACTTCGCGTCATGGACGTTTCGGCACGGACGGCAGAAGAAGCCGCTGCCGCCTGTGGCTGCGCGGTCGGCGCCATCGTCAAATCGCTGGTGTTTCGCGGGCTGGCGAGCGGCAAGCCGATCCTGCTGCTGGTTTCGGGCGCCAATCGCGTCGACGAGGCGAAAGTCGCCGGGACCATCGGCGAGGCGATCGAGCGGCCGGACGCCGCCTTTGTGCGCCAGGCCACCGGCTTTGCCATTGGCGGCATCCCGCCCTTCGCGCATGCGACGCCGATTTCGAGCTATTTCGACCGCGATCTCCTGAACCACGATCGCGTCTGGGCGGCGGCCGGAACGCCGCATGCCGTCTTCGCCGTCGACCCGCAGGCGCTGCGATCCGTCATCGGCGCTCCGGTCATTGTGATGGGATGATCGCAGAAAAGCGCGGGAACGGCTTGAGATCGCCTGAATTCTGACGATTATCGCCGCCGGGTCGAGATGGTTACGGAGAGATGATGATGCGATTCGCCTGGATCGCCGGCGTGATGCTTGCGGCGACTGCCGTGCTTCCCGCCAGCGCCGACGTGATCTACCCGCGCGGACTGGTTAAGGCCCCGGAGACGCTCGACCCGCAGAAGGCCGCGACCTTCAACGAGACCCCGATCCTCTACGACCTGTTTGAAGGCCTGGTGACGCTCGATGGCGATGGCCGGACGGTGCCGGGCGCGGCCGAAAGCTGGAGCATCTCGCCGGACGGCCTCGTCTATACGTTCCAGCTGCGCGACGGCGCGCGCTGGTCGAATGGCGCCGTTGTCAAATCGGACGATTTCGTCGCCTCGTTCCGCCGCCTGTTCGCGCCTGAGACCGGCGCCACCGAGACGGGACCGCTGCTCGTCATCCGGAACGCCAGTGCCGTCCAGCAGGGCAGCGCCAAGGCCGACACGCTCGGCGTCGCCGCCCCGGATGCCAAGACGCTGGAGATCACTCTGGATCGGCCGGTGCCGACCTTCCTCGGCCGCCTCGCCCTCCCCGTCGCGCTGCCGGTCAACGTCGTCTCGATCAAGAAGCTCGGCGCCGATTTCGGCACGACGGGCAATATCGTCTCGAACGGTGCCTATCGCCTCGCGGCCATCGACAAGAAGGATGGCTACATCCTCGTCAAGAACCCGCGCTTCCGCGATGCGAAGACGCTGCCGATCGACAGCGTCGTCTACAAGCCGTTCGAGGATGTCGCCGGCTGCGTAGACGCCTATCGCGCCAAGGCGGTGCTTTCCTGCCCGGACGTTCCGGCCGAAATCCTGCCGGCGCTGCGCGAGGAGTTCGGCTCCGCGCTGCAGCTCGCGCCCTATCCCGGCACCTATTATTTCGCCATCAACACGGCCAAGCCGCCCTTCGACAAGGTCGAGGTGCGCCGCGCGCTGTCGCTCGCCATCGACCGCGAAGCACTCGCCCGCACCGCCTGGTCCGGCGCGATGATCCCGACCGAAACGCTGGTCCCGCCGGAGCTCTCCGGCATCCCGGCCGCATCGGTGGCGCCGATCGAGACGCGCCGCGCCGAAGCGCGCACGCTGCTGGAAAAGGCAGGCTTCCAGGAAGCCAAGCTCGCCGCCCCGACACCGGAGCCCATCCAGGCCACCGACGACACGAAAACGGCACCGGCCAAGGCCACGGACAGCAAGCCTGCCGATGGCAGTGCCGCTGCCTCGGATGCGGCCAAGCCGGACGTCAGCAAGGATGTGACCAACTCGATCACCGCCAAGTCGCACGTCGCGCAGCCAGGCGATGCCCAGCCGGTCGCTCCCACCCCCAACGATGCGCCCGGCAAGTCAACGCCAGTAGAACCGACACCGGCGGACGGGGCCAACAAGGCTGAAGGCGCCCGGGCGGCGGATGCCAAGGCAGCCGCGGATGCAAAGAAGCCGGTTGAAACGGGTCCGCAGCCCTTGCGGCTGACTATCCGCGTCGGCACCGGGCTTGGCCATGAGGAAACGGCGCGCATAATTGCCGAGCAATGGCGCACGATCGGCGTCGAGGCGACGATTGTCACGGAGGCGAACCCGGCGCATTTCGCGCGGCTTCGCGACGGCGGCGATTTCGACATCGCTCGCACCGGCTGGATCGCCGACGAGGCCGATCCGATCGATCTGCTGACGGTGCTGCGCAGCGACAATGTCCGCTTCAACTATCCGCGCTACCAGAACCGCGACTATGACGCGCTGCTGGACAAGGCTGCCGTCGACATGGACGTCGAGCGGCGCAAACAGGAACTCGGCGCCGCCGCGGCATTGCTTGCCGCCGACGCGCCGATCCTTCCCGTCCTCGGATATGTGTCGCTTTCGCTGGTTTCGCCGAGCCTTTCGGGCTGGAACGCAAACCCCTACAATGTTCACCCGACCCGCTTTCTCGCGGTCAACTGAACGTTGGCGGAAGCCGCCTAGCGGCAGGACGTATAGTGGCGGCGGCCGCGATCATCGCGCCAGTAGCAGCGGCCGGTCGTGGCATCCGCGATGATGGCGCCCGTGACGGCACCAACGCCCGCGCCGATCAGCGCGCCGCCGGCCCTGCCGGTGGCCAGGCCACCGATCGCCGCGCCCGTCAGGCCGCCAACGACGGCGCCGTCACCGGTACGCGACCCTGTGGTGCAGCCTGCGAGCACGGCGCCGGACAAAGCGAGAGCGATCACTAGAGACGTTCTCTTCATTTAGACCTCCTGTGGACGGCGCGCCGGGGGACGCGTTCTGCCAAGCATGTACTCTTCAGCAATGCGGAAGGTCTGGGATGGGTTCCGGCGGAAAATCGTCCTGACAGGAACCGTCGATCGTCTCGTGGAGACGCTGAACGCGTTTTCTTCACGCGAACCGGCCCCCGCGCCGCTCAAGAACGCGCTGGATCGCGATAGCCCAAAAAGAAACGGCCGGAACGAGGTTCCGGCCGTTTCAGGAAGCTTTAGAAAGAGATTAGCGGCAGGACGTGTAGTGACGACGACCCTGACGATCCTTCCAGTAGCAACGACCGGTTGCGTCGGCGATGATTGCGCCCGTAACCGCACCGACGCCAGCGCCGATAGCCGCCGCGCCAACGCTGCCGCCAGCGAGGCCACCAATGGCCGCACCAGCGAGACCGCCGACGACAGCGCCGTCGCCAGCGCGCGAGCCGGTCGTGCAGCCTGCGACCACAGCGCCCAGAGCAACGAGCATTACGAGCGTAGAAGCCTTCTTCATCAAATCTCTCCTGTCCTTGTGAACCCCTGAGGGAGACCGTCCGATCCAACGGACCCAGTCGGTTTCCCCCCATCGGCGCTCGACCCCAACCGACCCGCATTCAAAAAGAATCGCGGGAAGCCAGGATCGCGGCCATGCACCCGTACCCCTTGAAGAGTCAGTCAGGCTCGAAGTCAAGCTAGCGGTTCACGAAGGAACAGAGAAGAGGCAAGTCGAAGCCACCCCAGTCCGGTTAATTCCTTCGTTAACCGCAGTATAAAAGTCACACAATACCGCTCGAATTACCACCGCTCGACGGACGCTCGGCGGTGACCTTGGCGCGGTAGCCGGCGGCGCGATAGACGCCGACCGGGTCGATGGCGCCGCCCTTGGCAAGGCGCGCCTTGGCGAGGATCGGCCCGACATCGGTGGTGAAGGCGCGCTTCAGCGACTGGTTCGCCATCAGCACGTCGTTCGATTGCTGGTACCCACCCAGCGCCGGACGGTCGACCAGAAGGGCCTGCGTATAGGCGCGCAGGATCTCGATGGCGCTCGTCATCAGGCTTTCGATCGGGTCGGTGACATTGTGCGACTGGTCGATCATGTAGGCAGGCGTAAAGCCCCTGGCCTTGCGGTATTCCGCATCCACCAGCTCGTTGAAGATGAGGAACAGCTGGAACGGGTTGATCGAACCGGCGTCGAGATCGTCATCGCCATACTTCGAATCGTTGAAGTGGAAGCCGGCCAGCTTCTCGAACTGGATCAGGCGCGCGACGATCATCTCGATGTTGACGTTCGGCGCATGGTGGCCGAGGTCGACGAGGCAGAACGCCTTGGGGCCGAGCTCCTGGGCGATCATGTAGTTAGTGCCCCAATCCTGCACGACCGTCGAATAGAAAGCCGGCTCATAGAGCTTGTGTTCGGTGAAAACGCGCCAGTCATCCGGCAGCGCCGCATAGACCGACTTCATCGCCTCGAGATAGTTCTCGAAGGAGCGGGTGAAATTGGACTGGCCCGGAAAGTTGGAGCCATCGCCGACCCAGACGGTCAGCGCCTTGGAGCCGAGCGCCTTGCCGATCTCGATCGTCTCGATGTTGTGCTCGATCGCCTGCGCACGCACGGCCGGATCGGTATGCGACAGCGAGCCGAACTTGTAGGAGTGCGCCTGGCCGGCGGCGTCCGAGAACGTGTTGGAGTTCATCGCATCGAAGCCGAGGCCAAGGGAATCGGCCTTCGCCTTCAGATCCTTGATGTCGGCCTTGTCCCAGGGGTGATGCAGCGAGACGGTCGGCGTGGCGCGGGTCAGCTGGTTGATGACGCCGCAATCGTCGAGCTTCTCGAAGATGCCGCGCGGCTCGCCGGGGCCGGCGAAACGGGCAAAGCGCGTGCCGCCCGTACCAACACCCCAGGAAGGCACGGCAACGGAGAAGGCCGCGACCTTGCGGGTGATGGCGTCGATGTCGATGCCGCGCCGGTCGAGCTGCTCGCCAAGCGAGGAATAATCGTTGGCGAGCGCTGCTTCCTCGGCCTTGTTCTTTTCGGCCAGAAGATCGGAAGAGATCGGAAGATCGGTCATGTGGCGGGTCCTCCCCAAGCCTTAGTTTCATGGAACGGCCCGCCCTAGGGAGCGGACTGAAATCCAGCCAGCTCCGTCATCCCCGCGAAGGCGGGGATCCATTCAGCCGAGGCGGCCTCAGGCTGAATGGATCCCGGGTCAGGCCCGGGATGACGGCGAGGTTGGGACCTCTTACCTCGTGAACGAGATGACGTTGCCCGCATCCACGTTGATGATGTTGCCGGTCGACTTGTTGGAAAGGTCGGCGGCGAGGAAGTAGGCGGCCTCGGCGATGTCTTCCGGGAACACGCTGCGCTTCAGCAGCGAACGGTTGCGGTAGAATTCCTCGAGATCGTCCTCGCCGACCTTGTTGGATTCCGCGCGCTGATGACGCCACTCGCCCTGCCAGATCTTCGAGCCGCGCAGAACCGCGTCCGGATTGATCGTGTTGACGCGGATGCCGAACGGCGCGCCTTCCAGCGCCAGGCAGCGGGCGAGATGGATCTCGGCCGCCTTGGCGGTGCAATAGGCCGAGGCACCTGCCGAAGCCGCGAGGCCGTTCTTCGAGGCGATGAAGACGATCGAGCCGCCGAGCTTCTGCGTCTTCATGATCCGATAAGCGGAGCGCGAGACGAGGAAATAGCCGGTGGCGAGGATCGCGATGTTCTTGTCCCACATCTCGATCGTCGTCTCCTCGAACGGCGCCGCCGACGAGATGCCAGCATTGGAGACGAGGATATCGATGCCGCCGAACTCGATCAGCGTGTCGTGGAACGCCTTTTCGACGGCCGCTTCGCTGGTGACGTTGGCGATGACGCCGCGGATATTGTCCTTGCCGAACTTGGCGCCGAGACCGGCGACCGTGCTGTCCAGCGCGCTCTGATCGATATCGGCGATCATGACGACCGCGCCTTCCTGCAGGTAGCGGATGGCGGTGGCCGAACCGATGCCACCGGCGCCGCCGGTGATGAAGGCGATGCGGCCGGCAAGCGACTTCGCCTTCGGCATGCGCTGCAGCTTGGCTTCCTCAAGCAGCCAATATTCGATGTCGAAGGCTTCCTGCTCGTCGAGGCCGACATAGGTCGAGACGGTCGAGGCGCCGCGCATGACGTTGACGGCGTTGACATAGAACTCGCCGGCGATGCGGGCGGTCGCCTTGTCGCGGGCAAAGGTGATCATGCCGACGCCGGGGACCAGGTAAACGACGGCGTTGGGATCGCGCATCGCCGGGCTGTTGTCGTGCTTGCAGCGCTCGTAATAGGCGGCGTAATCGGCGCGATAAGCGTCGAGCGCGCCATCAAGGCCGGCCAGCACCTCGTCGAGATTATCCTTGGCCGGGTCGTAATCGACGACCAGCGGACGGATCTTGGTGCGCAGGAAATGGTCCGGGCAGGACGTGCCCAGGGCTGCCAATGCGCGAAGCTGAGCGGAATTGACGAATTCGAGCACGGCCGGCTGGTCGTCGAAGTGACCGACCTTCGATTCCGTCTTGCCGATGCGGCCACGGATCTGCGGCATCAGGGCGGCCGCGACGGCGCGGCGCTTGTCGGCGTCGAGCGACTGCGAGACGGCGCCGCCGAAGATCGGCTTGCCCTGCGTCTCCTTGGCGAACCATTCGATCGCCTTGTTGATGATCTCGAGCGTCAGCTCATAGACGCCCTTGGACGTATCAGCCCAGGTGAAGAGGCCGTGGCTCTCGAGCACGACGCCCTTGGCATTGGGGTTTTCCTTGGCGAACTTCGACAGCCACAGGCCGAGCTCGAAGCCCGGGCGCTTCCACGGCAGCCAGCCGATGGCATCGCCATAGATCTGCTGCGTCAGTTCCTTCGAGTTCTTCGAAGCGGCGATGGCGATGATCGCGTCGGGGTGCATGTGATCGACATGCGCATAGGGCACGTAGGCGTGCAGCGGCGTGTCGATCGAGGCGGCGCGCGGGTTCAGGTTGAAGGTGCAATGCGGCAGCAGGCCGACCATCTCGTCTTCATGCGCGAGGCCGCGATAGATGCCCTTCAGCGCTTCGAGCTTGTCCTGGTAGAGCGTCGAGAAGCCGTCGAGCTTCATCGAGCCGACATCGCCGCCGGAGCCCTTGACCCAGAGCACGGTGGCGTCCTGGCCGGAGAGCGGGTCCTTCTCAACGACCTTTGCCGATGTATTGCCGCCACCGAAATTGGTGATCCGCTTGTCGGAACCGAGCAGGTTCGAGCGATACAGCAGAAGCTCGGATTCGCTCAGGCCGTTGGCCTTGGCGTCGTCCCAGCGATTGTCGAGAAGGTGCGATGAAGCGGGTTCGGTCATGATCGGAGCTGCTCTTGATCGGTCGCCGCTTCGCTGTGCGAGCGCATTCGGATCGGCGAACCATCCACGGGGGACGTCGCTCGGCCTTCTTCAGCCGAGGACCACGCAATTGCGCCCATGATCTGTCAGCAGGCTCGGCGCTTGTCAATCAAAAGCAGTCAGATCAGAGCGATATCGCAGTGCGATATGATTGATAATGATTATTTCGCAGCGCATCATTGTCGATGATGATCGTTTCTGATTGACAATTATCGGAAAGCTTGGAAAATCCGGTCAGTTGGAGGGGCGAATGCACGAAATCGAGCGTCACAGAATCATCCTCGGCGAGGTGGCCGAGCGCCCCGTCGCCACGGTGGCGCAGCTTGTCGGCCTGACCGGTGCATCCGAAGCCACGATCCGTCGCGACATCACGGCGCTCAACGATGTCGGCCAGCTGCGCAAGGTGCGCGGCGGGGCGGAGCGCCTGCATGGCGAACACAGCATCAACAGCCTGATGACGCCGGCCTTCGAGGAAACCCGCCTGCAAAACCTCGGCGCCAAGCGGGCGATCGCGCAGGCCGCGGCCAATCTCGTCGAGGACGGCGAAGCGATCATCGTCAATGGCGGCACGACGACCTATTGCCTCGGTCCCTTCATCGCCGAGCGCAAGCTGCATGTGCTGACCAATTCACTCGATCTCGCGCTCTATCTCATCGCCAATGGCGATTGCCAGGTCGTGCTGCCGGGCGGCGACATCCATCGCGAACAGCGCATGGTCGTCAGCCCCTATTCGAACGACACGGTGATCGAGCATTTCTACGCCGCCAAATATTTCCTCGGCGCCCATGCCATCCGCCGCCAGGGCCTGATCGAGGGCGATCCCGTCCTGATCAAGGCCGAGCAGAAGATGCTGAAGCAGGCCGAGCAGGTGATCGCGCTCGTCGACGGCTCGAAATTCCAGCCGCGCGGCAGCCTCATCCTTTGCCCGCTGACCCAGCTCGACCGGGTCATCACCGATAGTTCCGCGCCGCAGGAAGCCTGCGACATGCTCCGGGACGCCGGCGTCATCGTCGATGTCGTCGAGTTCGAACCGGAGAGTTGATGCACCCATAATCGCCAATCCCGGCCAACAAGAAAAACGGCGAAAAGCCGAAGTTCAAGGGAAACGCCACGTTATGCAGCCGATCCTCGCACTCGACGGGGTCTCGAAGTCGTTCGCCGGCGTACACGCGCTGAAGAACGTCTCCTTCGATGTCCGACCGGGCGAAGTGCATGCGCTCATGGGAGAGAACGGCGCGGGAAAGTCGACGCTGATCAAGGTCATGGCGGGCGTCCATGCCCCCGACAGCGGCGAAATCCACGTCAATGGCGACACGGTGCGCTTCACCTCGCCGCGAGAAGCGCGCGCCGCCGGCATCGCCACCGTCTACCAGGAACTCCTGCTCTTCCCCGAGCTCTCCGTCGCCGAGAACATCTTCCTCGGCCATGCGCCGCGCACCACCATGAACGCGCTCGACTGGACGAAGATGCGCAACGAGGCGCGCCGTCTGCTCGACGATCTCGATAGCCACGACCTCGACGTCGATGCCCGCGTCGGCAGCCTTTCGGTCGCCAACCGCCAGCGCGTCGAGATCGCCAAGGCGCTGTCGCAGGACGCGCGCGTGCTGATCATGGACGAGCCGACGGCAGCCCTTGCCGACGCCGATGCGCGCCGGCTGATGGATGTCGTCCGCCGCCTGCGCGATCGCGGCGTCGCCATCGTCTATGTCTCGCACCGCATGCCCGAGATTTTCGCGCTCGCCACCCGCGTCACGGTTCTGCGCGACGGGTCCTATGTCGGCACCAGCGATATCGGCGACATCACCGAGGCCGACCTGGTCTCGATGATGGTCGGCCGCCCCGTCGACCAGCTCTATCCAAAGGCCAACGTCGATATCGGCGCGCCGGTGATCGAACTCCGCAACGTCGGTTTTCGCGACGAGGTCGAGGATATTTCCTTCACCATCCGCGCCGGCGAGATCGTCGGCATTGCCGGGCTGATCGGCTCCGGCCGCACGGAATTGGCGCTGACCATCTTCGGCATCACACCGGCCACCTCGGGCGAGATATTGCTCGACGGCAAGCCGATTGCCATCACCAGCCCCAAGCAGGCGCGAGATCTCGGCATCGCCTATGTGCCGGAAGATCGCGGCCTGCAGGGCCTGATCAAATCGCAGACGATCCGCGAGAACCTGTCGCTGCCACTGCTCGACCGGATCTCGACCGCCACCATCGTCAACCGCGCCAAGGAATCCGCTTTGGCGCGCGAACTGATCAAGCGTTTTGGCGTCCGCGCTCGCGGCCCGGAACAGCGCGTCAAGCAGCTATCCGGCGGCAACCAGCAGAAGGTTGTGCTGGCGAAATGGGTCGCGACCGAGCCGCGCGTGCTGATCATGGACGAGCCGACGCGCGGCATCGATGTCGGCGCCAAGGCCGAAATCCACGCGCTGATGAGCCGGCTCGCCGCGCAGGGCCTCGCGATCCTGATGATCTCCAGCGAATTGCCGGAGGTGCTCGGCATGAGCGACCGCGTGCTGGTCATGAACAATGGCCGCATCGTCGCCGAGTTCGACCGCGCGCATGCGACGCCGGACAGCGTCGGCACCGCCATGATGAAAAGTGAAACCCTGGCGGAGGTCGCCTGATGTCCGCATCCCTTTCCACCGCGCCGCGCGCGGCACCCGCCATGCGCCCCTGGAAGCGCATCGCCGCCTATGGCCAGGAATTCATCCTGCTCGGCGCGATCCTGGCGCTGTGCATCGTCGTCGGTATCGTCAATCCGCGCTTTCTCGGCGCCAATAACCTGACCAACATCTTCGCCGGCAACGCCTATATCGCGGTCGCCGCGATCGGCATGTCGCTGGTGATCATCTCCGGCCATATCGACGTGGCCGTCGGCTCGCTGATCGGCGTGCTGGCAACGGTTTCCGGCCTGCTTGCCGTCAACGGCTATCCGATCTGGCTCGCCTGGCTGGCACCCATCGTCATCGGCGTGATCGTCAATGCCGGCGTCGGCTCGCTGGTCGCCTATCTGCGCATCCCGTCGATCGTCGTGACGCTGGGCATGTTGTCGATCCTGAAGGGCGGCCTGATCAGCATCACCTCCGGCGCCTGGATCACCAATCTGCCGGAAAACTACCTGATCGCGCAGTTCCGCCTGTTCGGCATTCCCTCGCCGGTCTGGTTCATGGTGATCCTGACCGCGCTGGTCGCGCTCTGGATGCGCTATTCCGCCTTCGGACGGACGATCTATGCCATCGGCGGCAATGTCGAGGCAGCCCGCGTCGCCGGCATCCGGGTCGAGCGTTCGACGGTCCTCGTCTTCGCCATCCATGGCGCCTTCGCCGGCATCGCGGCGGTGTTGTTCGCAACCCAGTTGCAGGTCATCCAGTCGACCGTCCCGCCCAATCTGGAGCTGACCGTGATCACCGCCTCCGTCGTCGGCGGCGTCTCGATCCTCGGCGGCACCGGCACGGTGATCGGTTCGACCCTCGCGGCGATCCTGTTCGCGGCTATCGCCTCCTCGCTCATCTTCCTCAACGTCTCCGCCTATTGGCTGCGCTCGGTCCAGGGTCTGCTGATCCTGATCACCGTGCTCGCCGACATGGCGCGTCGACGCCGGCTCCGGTGATTGCCACGATGACCGCAAATTTCCGCTCGCTGCTTCGGCACGAAACCATCCTCGCCGTCCTGCTGGTTCTGGTGCTCGGCGCACTGGCAACCCAGTCGGATCGCTTCTTCACCACCGCCAATCTGCTCAACCAGGGCCGCCTGATGGCCGAGGTTGGACTGGTCGCGCTGGTGATGACCTTCGTCATCGTCACCGGCGGCATCGATCTCTCCGTCGGCTCGATCCTCGGCCTGACGGCGATCCTGCTCGGCGTGTTCTGGCAAAATCTCGGCATGCCGCTGCCCGTCGCCATGGTGCTCGCCATCATTGCCGGCGGTATTGGCGGCCTGGTCAACGGACTGATCATCACACGCTTCAAGGTGCCGCCACTGATCGCGACGCTGGCGACGCTGGCGCTCTATCGCGGTTTGGCCGAGGGCATCAGCCAGGCGCGCTCGGTACGCGGCTATCCGGAATGGTTCTATGTGCTCGGCCAGGGCGATGTCTGGGGCGTGCCCACCCAGCTCTGGATCCTTGGCGCGCTGGTGATCGTTGCCGGCGTCATCCTCGGCCTGACCACCTTCGGCCGCGCCACCTACGCGACCGGCGCCAACGAGACGGGCGCCCGCTTTTCCGGCATAGGCGTCGATCGCGCCAAGTTGCTGATCTACACTGCGTCCGGCCTCGTCGCCGGGCTTGCCGGCGTCATCTTCGTCTCGCGCGTCTCGACGACGCGCTCCGACATGGGCACCGGGCTCGAGCTCGATGTCATCACGGCGGTGGTGCTGGGCGGCACGTCGATCTTCGGCGGGCGCGGCACCATCATCGGCACGGTACTCGGCCTGATACTCATGCAGGCGCTGAAGAACGGTCTCGCTCTATCCGGGGTCAAGGGCGACGGCACCATCGTCGTCATCGGCCTCGTTCTCATTCTCGCGATTGTCGCGAGCAATATCTTCAGCCGCGACGGCGAAGGCTGATCGGGAGGGGACGCGCGGGTCTCGCCGTTAAAAAAGACCCGCCGTCATTTTGGAGGAGAACTATGATGTTGAAGAAATCGATCGCGCTCGCGCTCGGCCTCGGCCTTGGCGTCAGCATGTGCAGCGGTGTGGCTTTCGCGGCGACCTGGACCGGCGGCGACGACCTGCCGACCAACCCGCTCGCCTGCGACGGCACGGCCGCCCCGGCCGTGGCAAAGCCCTATGACGGCGGCGAGCCGACCAACGCCCCCGACCGCAAGGGCAAGCCGATCAAGGTCGTCGACGTGCCGAAGCTGATCGGCATCGGCTACTTCAATGCCACCTCGAAGGGCATTGCCGACGCCGCCAAGGAACTTGGCAACGTTGAGGCCAAGACCGACGGACCGACCCAGGCGAACATCGACCAGCAGATCTCGTTCATCGACAACTACATCACCTCGGGCGTCGACGGCATCCTGTTCGCCGCCAACGATCCGGTCGCCATTGCGCCCGTGCTGAAGAAGGCGCTGGCCGCCGGCATCAACGTCGTCGGTTACGACGCCAACTCCGAGCCGAATGCTCGCCAGTGGTTCGTCAACCAGGCCGAGTTCAACGGCATCGGCAAGGCGCTGGTCGACAACATGGCCAAGGAAATCGGCGAGGACGGCTCGTTCGCCATCGTCACCTCGACCTTCACCACGCCGAACCAGGCGCGCTGGATCTCGGAAATGGCGGCCTATCAGGAGAAGTGCCATCCCAAGATGAAGTGGCTGGAGACGGTTGAAGCCCAGGAAGACAACGTCCTGTCCTTCAACCAGGCCACGACGCTGATCAACAAGCATGGCGCTGACTTGAAGGGCATCTTCGGCATGACCTCGGTTGCGACCCCGGCTTCCGCCGAGGCTGTCACCCAGGCCGGCCAGTGCGGCAAGGTCGCCGTCATCGGCCTCGCCACGCCGAACGCGATGAAGCCCTATGTCGAGAAGGACTGCGTCAAGTCGGTCGTTCTCTGGAACCCTGTCGATCTCGGCTATGCCGCGATGCAGGTCCTGCGCGCCACTGCCGATGGCGACCTGAAAGCCGGCGCGACCTCGGTCAAGGCCGGCAAGCTCGGTGAACTCCAGGTGATCAACGGCTCCGAGATTCTTCTCGGCGCGCCGTACACCTTCACCAAGGAAAACATCAAGGACTTCGACTTCTAGTCGAAGCGTTTTTGACGCGGGGCATGGTTGGCCATGCCTCGCGTTTCTTTTTGAGTGTGCTTTATCCCCATGTAGTCAGCCCTTCCTTCACCTCTCCCTGAGGCAGAGGTCGGAGCGAAGCTCCGGGTGAGGGTTTAGGGAACTATCCGGTGAGGCCGTAAACCCTCACCCGCCGACCTTCGGTCGTCGACCTCTCCCTCAGGGAGAGGTGAGACAACGCTTCTTCCCGCCCACACTCGCGCCCGTTCATGAAATAGCTGCCCGGAGCCGGACCTTGCCGACCCATATCGACGATCCTGAATTCGCCGCCCTTCGTCATGCCTCCGCAAAGCTCGGGCGCGACCCGCTCCGCACCCAGGCGGCCGGCGGCAACACCTCGCTGAAGCGCGACGGCGTGCTCTGGGTCAAGGCTTCCGGAACCTGGCTGGCCGAAGCGGAGGAACGCGACATCTTCGTGGCCGTGTCGTTGCCGCCGCTGATCACAGCCATCCACGCCAATGACGAGCGCGCCGCCAAGGCGACCGATTTCGTCGTCACCGACGCCAATCCGCAGGGACTGCGTCCCTCGGTCGAAACTTCGGTTCATGCCGTCCTGCCGCAGGATGTCGTGCTGCATATCCATTGCGTCGAGACCGTCGCCCGTGTCGCGCGTTCCGATGCGCGCGAGCAGATTGCCGCGCGGCTGGACGGACTCGACGGCATCGTCTGGGCTTACGTGCCCTATGTGAAGCCCGGCCTGCCGCTGGCTCGGGAAATCCATGCCGTGTCGAAGCCCGGCACCAATGTCGTGCTGCTCGGCAATCATGGCCTCATCGTCGCCGCCGATACGGTCGCCGACGCCGTCGCGCTGATCGGGCGCGTTAGCGCCGCGCTGGCAGCACCGGCCCGGCCGGCGCCCGAAGCCGACATCGCAGGGCTTGAGGCGCTGGCCGAGGGCTCGCCCTATCGCCTGCCGACAGACCCGGTCGCCCACGGCACCGCGACCGACCCGGCCCGCCTCTTCATCGCGGCACGTGGCACGCTGTATCCAGATCACGTGGTGTTCCTCGGCAGCGGCACGGCGGTTCTGGCCGAGGGAGAGACACCGGCCAGTGTTGCCGAACGTGCGGCACTGCCGCCGATGTTGTTGGCCGTTCCCGGCAAGGGCGTCTTGATCCACCGCGACGTCTTGCGCGGTGGCGATGCGCTCGCCCGCGCGCTGGCCGATGTCACCGGCCGGATCGACGCCGACGCACCGCTGCGCTTCCTCACCGTCGACGAGGAGCAGGAACTCGTCACCTGGGACGCCGAGATCTATCGCCGTTCGCTCGCGGCCGCGGCAAAAGGCTGACAATTCATCATGCAGGAAGCCGTCGCCGTCCTCGACATCGGCAAGTCGAACGCCAAGCTGGCGCTGCTCGACCTCGACACGCGCGAGATCCTCGCCATCCGCACGCGGAAAAACGCCGTCCTGCCCGGACCGCCTTTTCCACATTTCGATGTCGACGGCATCTGGGCGTGGTTCCTCGAAGGGTTGGCGGAGTTCTCTGAAAAGGCTGAGATCTCTGTCATCTCGACGACGACGCATGGCGCGGCGATCGCGGTTCTCGGACGGGATGGGCTGGCGCTGCCGGTGCTCGATTATGAATTTGCCGGTCCCGACGAATTTGCCGACGACTATCGCAAGGCGCGCGGTGAATTTTCCGAGATCCTGTCGCCCGATCTGCCGGGCGGCCTCAATGCCGGCCGGCAGCTTTTCTGGATGGCGCGCCGCTTCCCGGACGAGTTTGCCAGCGCCGAAGCCATCGTGCCCTATCCGCAATATTGGGTCTGGCGGCTGACCGGCAAGCGTGTCGCCGAGGCGACGTCGTTCGGCGCGCATAGCGACCTATGGAACGGCCGTGGCCAGACCTATTCGCGGCTGGCCGTCGAGCAGGGCTGGTCAAAACTGTTTCCCCCGCGCGCCGCGCCCTGGGACACGGTCGGCAACGTCTTGCCCGAGATCGTCGAAGCGACCGGCTTGTCGAAGGATTGCCGCGTCGTCGCCGGCATCCACGATTCAAACGCCAGCCTGCTGCCGCATATCCTGGCGCGGCCCCTGCCCTTCACGGTGATTTCGACCGGCACCTGGATGATCTCGTTCGCCGCCGGCGGCAGCCTCGACCATTTGCATCCCGAGCGCGGCGGCCTCGCCTATGCCGACGCTTTTGCGCGCCCCGTGCCCTCGGCCATGTCGATGGCAGGGCGCGAATTCGAGCTTCTGACTGAAGCCAAGGCGACGGAACCGAGCGAGGCGGACATCGCCTCCGTCATCGAGCGAAGGATCATGGCGCTGCCGGCCTTCGTCGCCGGCAATGGTCCGTTCGGCCACCGCAAGGGCGGATGGTCGGTCGATGCCGCCACGCTGTCGCCCGGTGAACGGACGGCGGCGGCCAGCCTCTATGTCGCCCTCGTCGCCGAAACCTGCCTGACGCTGACCGGCGCGCAGGGACCTGTGCTGATCGAGGGACCGTTTGCCAAGAACCGGCTGTTCCTCGCAGCCCTCGCGGCGCGGGTCGACCGTCCCGTAATCGGGCGCCCGGATGCGACCGGGACGACGGAGGGCGCCGCCCTGCTCGCGGACGGCCCGGATCATCCTCATGCCGCCGCCCCCGATCCGGAACCAACGCCCCCCCTTGGCGGAGCGTTTTCTGCCTATGCGGCGCTGTGGAAGGCCAGCGCCGAAGCCTGACACCCTTCATTCGCCGCGCCGCGACCTGCTATGGTTGCGAGCCCCGATCTCGACCGAGGACGATCCCGTGCAGAAATATGCCTTCAAGATGCAGCTCCATCCGGGTCAGGAGGCGGAGTACAAGCGCCGCCATGACGAGATCTGGCCGGAATTGTCGGCGCTGCTGAAGGAAGCGGGCGTCTCCGACTATTCGATCCATCTCGACCGCGAGACGTCGACCCTGTTCGGCGTGCTTTGGCGCACCGACGATCACGGCATGGACGCGTTGCCTAGCCATCCCGTCATGCAGCGCTGGTGGGCGCACATGGCCGATATCATGGCCTCGCATCCCAACAACGAGCCGATCGCCACGCCGCTCGAAACCGTCTTCTACATGCCGTGACCGCAACGATGACCACCGTCCGCCCCAAAGGCACCATCGTCCTCGACATCGGCAAGACCAACGCCAAGCTGGCGCTGGTCGACGAGGCGTCGCGCGAGATCCTCGCCATCCGCACCACCGTCAACGAGGTGCTGACCGAAGGCCCCTATCCGCATTTCGACGTCGAGCGGATCTGGAAGTGGATCCTCGAAGGCCTCACGGAATTCGCCGGCAAAGCGGAGATCGGCTGCATCTCGACGACGACGCATGGCGCGGCGGTCGCGGTGACGGACGGCCAGCAACTCGTCCTGCCGATCCTCGACTATGAATTCAAGGGACCGGACTCGGTCGCCGAAAGCTACCGCGCCCTGCGCGGGGAATTCTGGGAGACGCTGTCGCCGCATCTGCCGGGCGGGCTCAATGTCGGTCGGCAATTGTTCTGGCAGGAGAAGACCTACCCCTCCGCCTTCGCCCGCGCCACGACGATCCTGTTCTATCCGCAATACTGGGTCTGGCGACTGACCGGCGTCGCCGTCAGCGAGCCGACGACGCTCGGCTGCCACACCGACCTCTGGAACCCCGAGACCGGCACTTTTTCGCGCCTGGCCGACGAACATGGCTGGTCGAAGCTATTTTCACCGCTTGTTCAGCCCTGGGACACGGCTGGCACCATTCTTCCCGAGATCGCCGCCAAGACGGGTCTTCCGGCCGATTGCCGCGTCGTGGCCGGCATCCATGACAGCAACGCCAGCCTGCTGCCGCATATCCTGCGTCGCCGCGCGCCGTTCTCGGTCATCTCGACCGGCACCTGGATGATCTTCTTCGCCGTTGGCGGCTCGATCGCCGATCTCGACCCGGCGCGCGATTGCCTTGCCAATGTCGACGCGCTCGGCCGCGCCGTTCCCTCGGCCCGCTTCATGGCCGGCCGCGAATATTCGATCCTGACCGACGACTCCAAGGCCGTGCCGACGGAGGCCGAGATCGCCCGCGTCGTCGGGGAAAAGATCATGGCGCTACCGTCCTTCGCGCCCCGCACCGGCCCATACGGCTTGCAGGAGGGCCATTGGAGCCACGATCCAAAATCCCTTTCGCCGGGCGAAAAGATCGTTGCCGCCAGCCTCTATTGCGCCCTCGTCGCCGACACCTGCCTGAAGCTTACGGGGGCTGCCGGGCCGATCGTCATCGAGGGGCCGATCTCGCGCAACCCGCTGTTCCTGTCGGCGCTGACCAGCATCGTCGGTCGTCCGGTGATCGCGCGAACCGATGCGACCGGAACGACGGAAGGAGCGGCACTGCTGGCCCAGGGGCCGGAGGGCGCGGGTCCCGGCCTGCCCGATCCGGAGCCGGCACCGCCGCTCGGCCACGACCTGACCGCCTATGCCGAGGTTTGGCGCAACAGCACCTACTGAAGTCAGTCGCCGCGGCGGAGGCGTTCCAGCGCCTCCAGCCGGTCGCGCGCGACATCGCCCTGCGCGGCCACCACTGCCGCCGTCAGCGCCTCTACGATCAACAGCAGGCCGGCGCTCGAATCCCAGACTGAGGGCGCCGGCACATGCGCCGGCAGGACATGCCGCGCCACCTTCGAGATCGGCGACAGCCACTGATCGGTGATCAGGATGATCCGCGCGCCCTGCCGCGCCGCCCGCTCGGCAAAGGCGATCAGGTCGTCGGAATAGCGGCGGATATCGAACAGCACGATCACGTCGGCCTTGCCGATATCGAGCAGCCGGTCGAACCACGCCGTCGGCTGGCCCTCGATATGCTGGACATGCGGGCGCAGCACGCGCAGATGCGCCGCCATATAGGCGGCGATCGGATCGGTGAACCGGCCGCCAAGCAGATGCAGCGGCCGCCGCTTGTCGGCGATCAGCCGAACGGCCGCGTCGAATTCCTCGCGCGAGACATTTTCGGCCGTCGCGCGCAGATTGGCGATCGCAGCCAGTGCGAACGCGTCGAGCGCATCGCCCTTCGGACGCGCCCCGCCCTTGGTCAGCGGCGTTTCGCGCTGCGCCGCCAGCTCCTGCTTGAGCCCGTCCTGGAACGCCCCATAACTGGCAAAGCCGAGCTTGGCGATCATCCGGAGCACGGTCGGTGCGCTGACGCCGGCCGCCTCGCCGAAGCGCGCGGCGGTATCGAGACCCGCCATTGGAAAATCGGCCAACAGGCGATGCGCAGCGCGGCGCTCGTTCGGCGTCAGCCGCCCAAGATCGCGCCGGATCTGCTCGGCCAGCGAAGCGCCGTTCCCCGCGTTCCCCGCCCGTTTCTTGCTCGCATCGGTTTCGCTCGAGCCCATGCCACCAGCCCCTGTTGCCGCATTGGAAGGCAGTGACGCCTGTATTTCAGAATTGACGCGCCCTACCGTCCCTGTAACGTATATTTCAGTTCGACGGGACCAGGGAGTCGAACAGCATCGTCGCGCACGGAAAATGCACGATGATCGGGGGAACGGGTCATGAACGATGCCTTCGCAGGCGCCGCATTCGTCCCGACAGACGGCCTCGTCGCACCCGACGAGCCGGCGGTGGTCGATCTTCGCGACCAGCCGGGCGACCCGTTCGTCTTTGTCTGCGAACACGCCTCGAACCGCATTCCGCGAACGCTCGGCACTCTGGGCCTGCCGCCAGAGGCGCTTGAACGGCACATTGCCTGGGACCCCGGCGCGGCCCCCTTGACGCTGGGTCTCGCGGCCCGGCTCGGCGGGCCCGCCATCCTGCAACGCTATTCGCGTCTGGTGATCGACTGCAACCGCGTGCCGACTTTGCCGGACGCGATCACCGCTCTTTCCGAAGACACAGCGGTTCCCGGCAACCAGAACCTTGACGACGCGGCGCGACAGCAACGGATCGACGCGATCTGGACGCCATTCCATGACGCGGTCGACCAACTGATTGACGCCCGTCTTGCCAAAGGCCGGCCGAGCCTGCTCGTCACGCTGCATTCTTTCACGCCGGTCTATCGCGGCATTTCGCGGCCCTGGCATGTCGGCATCATCTCGACCGGCGACCGCAGCCTAGCCGAGCCGATGCTGGCGGCGCTGCGGCGCGATTCCACGCTGGTCGTCGGCGACGACCAACCCTATTCGGCCCGCGACAATGTCGATTACACGATCCGTCGGCACGCCTTCGACAAGGGCCTGCCGCACGTCATGATCGAGGTCTGCAACGACCTCCTGCGATCACCCGCCGAAATCGCCGCATGGGTCGACCGGCTGGCCAATGCACTCACGGAAAGCGCGCTGGCGGTCGGCCAGTCACCGACAAACGCAACGCGAACGGGCTGAGGAGGCAACGCCGGCGACAAGAGCGGCGAAGGGCAAGGCGAGCATGGGCTGAACGGCACAAGACCGACAGCTGGAGACCACCCGGACGGTGCCACGCCGATCGGTCAGAAATTCAGAGGGGAACTTCATCGGATCCACCTGCGGCGAGGCCGCGGCCGGACCGGCAACAGAATGGGAGCCGTTTGATGAGTCATCGCGAGGGGTACTCCGACATCGACAAGCAGGCGGACGTTCACGTCCTCCACTCCATGGGCTACGCGCAGGAACTCGAGCGGCGCATGAGCCGCTTCTCCAATTTCGCCATCTCGTTTTCGATCATCTGCATCCTGTCGGGCGGCATCAACTCGCTCGCCCAGGCAACGGCAGGCGCCGGCGGCGCTGCCATCGGCATCGGCTGGCCGGTTGGCTGCCTGATCTCCGGCGTCTTTGCGCTGGCCATGGCCCAGATCAGCTCGGCCTATCCGACGGCCGGCGGCCTTTATCACTGGGGCTCGATCCTCGGCAACCGCTTCACCGGCTGGGTCACCGCGTGGTTCAACCTGCTCGGCCTCGTCACCGTGCTGGGCGCCATCAATGTCGGCACCTACTATTTCTTCGTCGGCGCCTTCGGACCGACCTTCGGCTGGGAAGACACCACGACATCGCGCGTGCTTTTCCTCACCGTGCTGACCGGCGCGCAGGCGCTGATCAACCATATGGGCATCGGCCTGACCGCCAAGCTCACCGACTTCTCCGGCTATCTGATCTTCGTCACCGCCCTCGTCCTGGCGATCGTCTGCCTGGTGGCAGCGCCAAGCTATGATTTCGCCCGCCTCTTCACCTTCGGCAATTTTTCTGGCCAGGCGACGATGGCGGCGGACGGAACGCTGACCGGCGCGCCGGTCTGGCCGCAGGTTTCCGGTTGGTGGGTGTTCATACTCGGCCTGTTGCTGCCGATCTATACGATCACCGGCTACGACGCTTCCGCGCACACCTCCGAGGAAACCGTCAAGGCCGCCCATTCCGTGCCGCGCGGCATGGTGATGTCGGTGATCTGGTCAGCCGTGTTCGGCTACATCATGCTGTGTTCATTCGTGCTGATGCTGCCGAACATGGACGACGCCGCGAAGCAGGGCTGGAATGTCTTCTTCTGGGGCATGGACGCCCAGGTGAACCCGACGATCAAGGTCATCCTCTATGTCGCCATCTTCGTCTCGCAGTTCCTCTGCGGCCTGGCGACCGTCACGTCGGTCTCGCGCATGATCTTCGCCTTCTCGCGGGACGGCGGCCTGCCGGCCTCGCGTGCCTTGTCGAAGGTCAGCCCGAAGTTCCGCACGCCGGTGGCGGCAATCTGGACCGGCGCCATTCTCGCCGTTCTGTTCGTCTGGGGCTCGTCGCTCGTCTCGATCGGTGACACGCCGGTCTATACGATCGTCGTTTCCTGCACGGTCATCTTCCTGTTCTTCTCCTTCGTCATCCCGATCGTGCTCGGCCTGTTCGCCTATGGCACGAAGAAGTGGCCGGCGATGGGGCCGTGGAACATGGGGCGCGGCCTCTACACGCTGTTTGCGATCCTCTCCATCGTCTCGATGGTGCTGATCTTCTTCATCGGCGTGCAGCCGCCCAACGAGTGGGCGCTCTACATCACCATCGGCTTCCTGGTGCTGACGGCGATCATCTGGCTTGCCTTCGAGAACCGCCGCTTCCAGGGCCCGCCGATCGGCGACGTCATCGCCAGACGACAGGCTGAAATCGCCGCCGCCGAAAAGGCAGTCGGCGAAATCTAGAACATCCGGATCGGGCGGCGCTGCTGCCCGGTCCGTCCACGATGCACGCTGCCGACGGCCGGGGCCAATCCCGTGCCGAAGGCTCACTGCTTCTCCCAACCGCCGATAAGGCTGGATGGCCGGGCCGGACCCGGCCATCACACGGCGAAGCGCACGAACGGATGAACAGGGAACGAAATGGCCGGAAATCTGACGCTGAAAGAGCTTGAGAAGGCAATCGCCGACGGCACGATCGACACGGTCATCGTTGCCTTCCCCGACATGCAGGGACGCCTCGTCGGCAAGCGCTTCACCGGCCGCTTCTTCCTCGACAGCGCCATCAAGGAAACGCACGCCTGCAACTATCTGCTTACCGTCGATATCGATATGGAGCCGGTGCCCGGCTACAAGGCGGCGAGCTGGGAGAAGGGCTATGGCGATTTCGTCCTGAAGCCGGATATCTCGACGCTGCGCCGTATTCCCTGGCTTGAGGGCACGGCGCTGATGCTGGCCGATGTCTGCGATCACCATGGTGACGACCTCGCCCATGCGCCGCGCTCGATCCTGAAGGCGCAGCTGAAGCGCCTCGCCGAGCGCGACATGAAGGCGCTCTTCGCCTCCGAACTCGAATTCTACGCCTTCGACGAGACGACCGAGAGCGCGAGCGGCAAGCGCTGGCGCGGCCTGAAGACGATGGGCGACAATATTGAGGATTACCAGATCCTCCAGACCACCAAGAACGAGCCGCTGCTGCGCGCCATCCGCAACGGATTGATGGGCGCCGGCATCCCGATCGAGAATTCGAAGGGCGAATGGGGACCGGGCCAGGAAGAGGTCAACATCCGCTATGCGGAAGCCCTCGAAATGGCCGACTGGCACGTCATCATGAAGAACGGCATCAAGGAGATCGCCCATCTCCAGAACCGCGCCGTCACCTTCATGGCGAAGTGGCGCTATGACCTCGCCGGTTCATCGTCGCACATCCATTCCTCGCTCTGGGACGCTTCCGGCAAGAAGGCGCTGTTCTCCGACCCGAAGGACGCGCTCGGCATGTCGGCGACGATGAAATCCTGGCTTGCCGGCCACCTCGCCCATGCCGGCGACCTGACAGCCTTCCTCGCGCCCTACATCAATTCCTACAAGCGCTTCCAGGTCGGCACCTTCGCGCCGACCAAGGCGGTCTGGTCGGTCGACAACCGCACGGCCGGCTTCCGGGTTGTTGGCGAAGGCAAGTCGATCCGCACCGAATGCCGCATCGGCGGCTCCGATCTGAACCCCTATCTCGCCTTTGCCGGACTGATCGCGGCGGGGCTGCACGGCATTGACGAGAAGATGGAGCTCGAGCCCGCTTTTGCCGGCGACGCTTATCTCGGCGCCAATCTGCGCGAGGTGCCGAAGACGCTGCGTGACGCAATCACCGCCCTCGACGGCTCCACGGTTCTCCGCAAGGCGCTAGGGGACGAGGTCGTCGAGCACTATCTGCACACGGCGCGCTGGGAGCAGTTCGAATATGACCGTCGCGTCACGGATTGGGAGTTGCAGCGCGGCTTCGAGCGGTATTGAGTCGGCGCCGTCGTTGCGAGGATTAAAACTATGAATGCCCCCGTCCTGAAGATCATCACGCCCGTCGACGGCTCGGTCTATGCCGAGCGGCCGCTGGCCTCCGAAGCCGAAGTCCTCGCGACGCTCGAAAAGGCGAAGGCCGCGCAGCGCGACTGGCGCGAAATCGCCGTTGCCGAGCGCGAAACAATGGCGACCGCCTTTGTCGACGCCATGGTGGCGGACAAGGACAAGGTCGCCGAACTGATCGCCTGGCAGATGGGCCGGCCGATCCGCTATGGCCATGGCGAAATGCGCGGCTTCGAGGAGCGCGCGCGTCACATGATCGCCATCGCGGCGAAGTCGCTCGCCGATATCGACGCCGGCCCGAAGGAAGGCTTCAAGCGCTATATCCGCCGCGAGCCGCTCGGCGTTTGCCTGAACCTGCCGGCCTGGAATTTTCCCTACATGACGGCGCTCAACGCCGTGCTGCCGGCCATCCTCGCCGGCAATACCGTCGTCATGAAGCATTCGAGCCAGACGGCGCTGGTCGCCGAACATTTCGCCGCCTCCTTCGCCAAGGGCGGCCTGCCGGCGGACGTGTTCCAGTTCGTCAACATGACGCATGAGACGACCGACAAGGTGATCCGCTCCGGCCTCGTCGACCAGGTCGGATTCACCGGCTCGACCGCCGGTGGCCGCAACATCATGGCCTCGGTCGCCGGCGCGCGGAACTTCCCCGCCACCTGCCTCGAGCTCGGCGGCAAGGACCCGGCCTATGTCCGGCCGGACGTGAACCTCGCCTTCGCGGTGGAAAACATCGTCGATGGCGGCTTCTTCAATTCCGGTCAGTCCTGCTGTGCCATGGAGCGCGTCTATGTGCATGAGGCGGTCTATGACCGCTTCGTCGAGGGCGTCGTCGCGACGGTGAATGCCTACAAGCTCGGCAGCCCGACCGACCCGGAAACGACGCTCGGCCCGGTCGTGCGCGCTTCGGCGGCCGCGTTCATCCAGGGTCAGATCGACGAGGCCATCCGCCAGGGCGCGAGAGGGTTGATCGACGCAAAGCATTTCCCGGAGGCCAAGGCCGGAACGCCCTATCTGGCACCGCAGGTGCTGGTCGATGTCGACCATTCGATGCGGGTGATGATGGAAGAAACCTTCGGCCCCGCCTTCGGCATCATGAAGGTGAAATCGGACGCGGAAGCGATCCAGCTGATGAACGATTCCGAATTCGGCCTGACCGCTGCGATCTGGACGGAAGATGTCGCCGCCGCCGAAGCCATTGGCGACCAGATCGAGACCGGCACGGTGTTCATGAACCGCTGCGACTATGTCGATCCGGCGCTGGCCTGGACCGGCGTCAAGGCGACCGGTCGCGGCGCCAGCCTGTCGCAGGTCGGCTACGAGCAGCTGACGCGGCCGAAGAGCTTTCACCTGCGCACCAAGACCGACTAGGTCACTTCACCTCTCGCCTCAGGGGAGAGGTCGGCCCGCAGGGCCGGGTGAGGGTTTACGCCCAATCCGGACATGTCCCTAAACCCTCTCCCGCCGGCTTCGCCGTCGACCTCCCCCTCAGGGGGAGGTGAAGCAAAGGATACCGAGATGCTCGACAACTATGCCTCGCTGAACGCGAACTGGTCCTATCCCACCGCCATCCGCTTCGGCGCAGGCCGGATCGCCGAGCTGCCGGCTGCGCTGACGACGACCGGCATCAAGAAGCCGCTTTTCGTCACCGATCCCGGCCTCGTCGCGCTGCCGATCGTCAAGAAGACGCTGGCCATCCTCGACGACGCCAAGGTCGAATACGCCGTCTTCTCCAAGGTGGACGGCAATCCGACGCTCGCCAATCTCGATGACGGGCTCGCCGTCTACAAGGCGGGCGGCCATGACGGCGTCGTCGCCTTCGGCGGCGGCTCGGCCATGGATATCGGCAAGACGATCGCCTTCATGTCGGGCCAGACGCGGCCGGTATTCGATTTCGAGGACCGCGCCGACTGGTGGACCCGCGCCGACCCGAAGGGCATCGCCCCGATCATCGCCGTGCCGACGACGGCCGGCACCGGCTCGGAAGTCGGCCGCGCCTCTGTGGTCACCGATCCGTCCGACCACACCAAGAAGATCATCTTCCACCCGCTGATGCTGCCGAAGGTCGTGATTTCCGATCCGGAACTGACGGTCGACCTGCCGGCCAAGATCACCGCCTGGACCGGCATGGATGCGCTGTCGCATTCGCTGGAGGCCTTCTGCAGCCCGTTCTTCCATCCGATGTCGGCCGGTATCGCGCTCGAGGGCATGCGACTGGTCAAGGACTGGCTGCCCAAGGCGGTCAAGGACGGCCGGAATATCGAGGCGCGCTCGCAGATGCTGATCGCCTCGTCGATGGGCGCGGTCGCGTTTCAAAAGGGGCTCGGCGCGATGCATGCGATGAGCCATCCAAGCTCCAGCCTGCGCGGCACCCATCACGGCCTGACCAACGCCGTCGTCATGCCCTATGTGCTCGCCTTCAATGGCAAGGCGATCGATGAAAAGCTGGCGGCGGCGGCGCGTTATCTCGACCTGCCCGGCCAGAGTGCTGCAAGCTTCGTCGACTGGGTGCTTTCGATCCGCGAGGAACTCGCGATCCCGCATACGCTGAAGGAAATCGGCGTCGACGAATCAGTGCTGCCGGAAGCCGCCCGCATGGCCGAGCTCGACCCCTCGACCGGCGGCAACCCTATCCCCGTGACCGCTGCCGACTACGAAGTTCTTTTCCGGAACGCAATCAACGGCACCCTCTGAACGCTGCGACACGCGCGGCGCGGCCTTGCACCGCCGCGCGTGACACGCCATGAAGGGCAGCATTCGCGTCCGGAGAACCGTCCATGCCAAGCCCCGCCGTCCAGAGCCCCGACATCGTCTGCATTGGCGAACCCCTGTTCGAACTCAATCAGGCCAAGGGCTCCGAGGCGTTCCTGCCGGGACATGGCGGCGACACGTCGAACTGCGCCATCGCGGCGGCGCGCCAGGGTGCCTCGGTCGGGTATGTCACGGCGGTGGGCGCGGACAATTTCGGCCAGTCCTTCCTCGATCTCTGGAAGAAAGAAGGCGTCGATACCCGCGCGATCAAGATCGACCACGCCGCGCCGACCGGCATCTATTTCGTCACCCACGGCCCCCAAGGCCATGTGTTCTCCTATCGCCGCGCCGGTTCGGCCGCGAGCCGGATGACGCCGGAAGAGCTGTCGCTCGATTACATTCGCGGCGCCAAGGTGATCCACACCTCCGGCATCAGCCAGGCGATCTCCTCGCAGGCGGCCGATCTCGTCTTCAAGGCTTTGAACACCGCCAAGACGGCCGGCGTACTGGTTTCCTACGACACCAATCTGCGCCTCCGCCTCTGGCCGATCGACCGCGCCCGCGCCGTCATCCATGCTAGCGCGGCCTTGGCCGACATCCTGAAAACCAGCTCCGACGACGCCTTTGAACTGACCGGCGAGAAGGAGGCCGACAAGATCGCCGACTTCTATCTCGGCCTCGGCCCGAAGATCGTCATCGTCACGCTGGGCGCCGAAGGCGCGCTGGTGGCGACGAAGGAAAAGCGCATGGTGATCCCGGCGATCGCGGTAAAGCCGGTTGATGCTACGGGTGCCGGCGACACCTTCGACGGCGCGTTCCTGACCGAATATCTGCGCTCGGGCGATGCCTTCGCAGCCGCGCGCTACGCCAATGCGGCCGCCGGCCTTGCCACAGAAGGCTATGGCGCCGTCGCGCCGATGCCGACCCGCAGTGCCGTCGAAGCGGCGCTCGCCAACCGCAAATGACTCCAGACACGCCGGGCGACGCTCCCGTGACGGGGCCCAAAACGGAGGCCGGACGCCCGGTCCGCCGCGGCGTGCTCTATCTCGGCGGCTATGACCCGGTCACGCCGGAAAAGTTCTTCGCGCGGCAGGCGCGCGAGCTCGGCCGCTTCCGCAAGACATGGGATGTCCAGGCGGAGCCGACACCCGCCCGCCCCTCCGAGGACGGCCATGTCTGGCAGAGCGAGATCGAGACCCAAGGCGACGGCTGGTCCGCCCACACCGATTTCCGGCTGCTCGCCTGGGACGATCTGGTCAAGGACGACTTCGCCCGCCCGATCTGGAAACGGGTTCCGCTGTCGCTGGGGCTGCTGGCCGATTTCCTCTTCACCGGCACGATCCCTCGCTATTTCCTCGCCGCCTGGCGCTTCGGCCTCTATTTCCTCGCGCCGTTCTTCTTCTCGCTGCTGTTCGTCATCGCCGCCGCCTTCGTGACTTCCCTGGCGCTGCGCATCGACCATTGGGCCGTGGCGTGGCTGGCGCCGGTCATCTTCCTGCTGGTCTATGCCGGGTTGATGCGCTGGCCGGGAAACCGATGGTTCGTGAGCCATCTGCTCGATGCGCGCACCTTCATGGGCGAGTATATGCGCGGCTGGCGGCCGGACATGGAGGCGCGGCTCGACCGCTTCGCTCGCGAGATCCTCGCGGTCGCGGCCACGCCGGAGCTGGACGAGCTGCTGATCGTCGGCCACAGCCAGGGCAGCGTTTTCGCGCTCGAAGCGCTGGAACGCGCGCTGGCGCTCGATCCCGGCCTCGCACAACGCGGCCTGCCGATCTCGGTGATGACGGTCGGCTCCTGTGTGCTGCAACTGGGCTTACATCCCGCCGCCAAGACACTTCGCGCCCGCATCCAGCGCCTGCAAGGCGAGGAAAACGTCGAGTGGCTGGAATTCCAGACGCTGACCGACGTGGTGAACTTCTACAAGACCGACCCGGCCAAGCTGATGCACCTGAAGCCGTCGCCGGGCCGGGTTTTTCCGCATGTTCTCAATGTGCGTATCCGCGAAATGCTGCAGCCGGCTGACTACAGCCGGATCCGCAATAGCCTTTTCCGTGTGCACTATCAGTTCGTCATGGGCAACACGCGCCGCTACACCTATGATTTCTTCCAGATTTGCTGCGGTCCGATCGGTTTGCGCGAACGCTTCTCCCTGAGGGAGATGCCGCCGGCGCGAAACCATACGGAAACCTGAGGGGACGACATGACGCAATTTGCCGCCACGATGTGTTGGGTTGCCGGACTGGTGATCTGGTTCATCATCCGCTTCCCGCACCAGCGTCGCGCCCGCAAGCACGCCATCGTCGATTCCCGCAATCGCGGCGGCCAGCAGACTCTGGTGGCCATCTCGGTTGTCGGCCTCGGCCTGGTCCCGGCTTTCTGGGCCTTGACCGGCATGGGCATTCCCTTTGGCGCCAACCTGCCCTTCTCGCCGATCGTCGCCTATGCCGGCATTGTCGCGGCGATCGCCTATCTCTGGTTCTTCTATCGCAGCCACAAGGATCTCGGCCATAACTGGTCGGCAACGCTGGAGATCCGCGCCAAGCACACTCTGGTGACGGGCGGCGTCTACCACTATGTGCGCCACCCCATGTATGTCTCGTTCTGGCTTATGGCGATCGCGCAGGCGCTGCTGCTGCAAAACTGGTTCGTCGGCCTCGCCGGCATCGTCGGCGTCGGCATCCTGTATTTCTTCCGCGTGAAGAAGGAAGAAAAGCTGATGCTGGACACGTTCGGCGGCGTTTATCGCGACTATGCAAGCAAGACCGCCCGGCTGATCCCCTTTATTTATTGAGGGGTTAGGCGAAACGACATCCACGAACGAAACGCCGTCATCCCGGGCTTGACCCGGGATCCATACAGCCGTGCCATCGGGCGTTTCGAACGGCAAAGGTTTCCGCGGCATGGATCCCTGCTTTCGCAGGGATGACGCCGAGTGTGGAACGAGCGCCAGCGATTTGCCGACGCTCGTTGAAACGAAGAAACTCAGTTGGCGTTCATCGCCGCGAGCAGTTTCGCGCCGTTGTTTTCGAACATCTTCAGATAGGTCGGCGCCGGGCCATCCGCCGGCGACAGCGCGTCGGAGAAGAGTACGCCGCCAATCGTGACCCCGGTCTCGCGCGCGATCTGGTTCAGCAGACGCGGATCGGTAATGTTTTCAGCGAACAGCGACGTGATCTTCTCCGCCTTGATCTGGCGGATGATCTTGGCGACGTCGGCGGCCGAGGCTTCACTCTCCGTGCTCACGCCTTCCGGCGCCACAAACTGGATGTCATAGGCGGCGGCGAAATAGCCGAAGGCGTCATGGCTGGTGACGAGCTTGCGTCGCTCGGCCGGCACCTTGGCGAATTCCGCCTTGAAACCGGCATCGATCGCCTGCAGGGCACCGACGAGTTCATCGCCCTTCGCCTTGTAGTCGGCAGCATTTTCCGGATCGGCGGCGGATAGGCCCGCGACGATGTTCTGTACGTAGAGCACGCCGTTCAGCGGGTTTTGCCAGGCGTGCGGATCGACGCTGTGCGAATGGCCCTCATGCGCCGCGTGGTCGTGGCCGTCATGACCAGCCTCGGCCTTGGCCTCTGGCTTGTCGTGATCATGACCCTCTTCTTCCTCCGCCCCCGTCCAGGCGATCGGCTTGATGCCTTCCGTCGCGATGACCTTCTCGCCCTTGAAGCCGGACACGGTGATCAGGCGGCCGAGCCAGCCTTCGAGGCCAAGCCCGTTTTCGACCAGGACCGCCGCGCCACCCATCGCCTTGGCGTCAGACGGGCTTGGCTCGAAGGTATGGGCATCGCCATTCGGGCCGACCAGCGTGCGGACCTCGACATGATCGCCACCGATCTCGGTCGCGAGATCGCCAAGGATGGAGAAGGTCGCGACGACCTTGAGCTTGTCGGCGGCTTGAGCCGGCAGGGCTGCGCTCAGGGTAAGCGCCGCCGCGATGAGCCAAAAACTTGACTTCATTGGGTAAAACTCCTGTCGTGGAAACGGTGTTCAGGCTCTCAGGTGCCTCGCCCGCAAGGCCTGGCTGGCAAAACTGCCATGTCGGCCTGCGAGGATGGACGCGGCGTGAATCGCGCCGGCCGCCAGGATGATGGCCGGTGAGGTCGGTAGTTCAGCGTGGTAGGAAACGAGCAGTCCGACCAGTGACGAGACGATGCCGATGATCGCCGCGGCGACGATCTGGCCCGGCACGCTCTCGCTCCAGAACCGAGCCGAAGCGGCGGGCAGCACGATCAGGCCGACCACCATCAGCGTGCCGAGCGCATTGAAGCCACCGACCAGATTGAGCACGACCAGCGCCAGGAAGAGGAAATGCGCCATGCCGCCGGCACCGCCAACGCTCTTCAAAAAGCCGGGATCGAAGCACTCCGCGACCAGCAACCGATAGATCAGCGCCAGCGAAAGCAGCGTCACGGTGGCGATGCCACCGATCAGGTAGATGGACGGATCATCCAGCGCCAGCACATTGCCGAACAGCACATGCAGCAGGTCGATGTTGGAGCCCTTGATCGAGACGATCATCACGCCCAGCCCGAGCGAGACGAGATAGAAGGCCGCAAAGCTCGCATCCTCGCGCAGCGGCGTGGTGCGGGCGATGGCGCCGGCGCCGAGCGCCACCAGCAGGCCGGCCGCGACGCCGCCGACCGTCATCGCGAAAAGCGAGAAGCCGGAGAGCAGGAAGCCGATCGCCGCGCCCGGCAGGATGGCATGCGCCATCACATCGCCCATCAGGCTCATGCGGCGCAGCACCAGGAACACGCCGATCGGCGCACCGGAAATCGATAGCGCGATGCAGCCCATCAGGGCGCGGCGCATGAAGCCGAATTCGATGAACGGCCCGAAGAGAAGATCATAAAGGGCCATCAGGCGGGCATCTCGCAAAGTTCGGCATTGTCTTCGAACGCCTCGTGCAAATGCCGGGCACGGGCGAGATTGGCGTCGGTGATCACCTCGGCCGTCGGCCCCCAGGCAACCTTTTCACGCGCCAGAAGCAGCGTTTCGGGGATGCGCTCGCGCACGATGTCGAGGTCGTGCAGGACGGTGACGACGGTGCGTCCTTCCGCATGCCAGCCGCTGATCAGCGCGAGCAGATCCTCGCAGGTTCGCGCGTCAATAGCCGTGAACGGCTCGTCGAGCAGGATCAGCTTTGTATCCTGCAGCAGCAGCCGGGCAAACAGCGCGCGCTGGAACTGGCCACCGGAGAGCGTGCCGATGATGCGGTCCTCGAAGCCGGTGAGGCCGACGGCTTCCAGCGCTGCCTCGACCGCGCCGAGTTGCTTGCGGCCGATCGCGGAAAAGATTCCGGCCTTGCGCCAGAGCCCCATGGCGGCGACGTCGAGCACGCGCATCGGGAACGAGCGGTCGAGCGCGCTTTGCTGCGGCAGATAGCCGATATCGTCGCGGCGGATGCCGTCCAGCGTGACGCGGCCGCTATCCGGCTTGATCAGGCCGACGATCCCCTTGAGCAGGGTCGACTTGCCGGCGCCATTGGGGCCGAAGATCGCCGTGAAGGAGCCCGGCTGGAACGTGCCCGAAAGATGATGGACGGCCGGATGGCGCCGATAGGAAAGGGTCAGATTGTCGAGTTGGATCGACGGGGCGGTGCGCTTCAGCATGTCGATCTCACGAAACCGCCCAGATGATGCCGAGCCAGATCAAGCCGATCAGCAGCACAGCGATGACGAGACGCTCCAAAGCGGATGCGAGAAACATCGAGCGCTTGTAGGCACGCGGCACGGCGATTTCGTGTGTCGCAGGCGGGTGCGCCGCGTGGTGATGGCCATGGGAGTGGCCGGCATGCCCATCATGAGCGTGCGGATGGTCGTGGCCATGATGAGGGGCGGCCGAAACCGGGATCGTCCCCGCCTGCGCCGCCACGCTCGAGTTTGAATTTGCCATGGCTGGATCGTCCCGCTGCTGACTGCGAGATGTTATGTTATATCATTTCAATCGATGCAAGACCCCGTCGACGATTTTTCCGCCGCGGGCCAGTGCGTCGGCGCAAATCAGGCTCGCCTCCGTTCGGATCGATCCTGGCGCCGAAATCGCCGCTCCCCGGTATGGCGACGTTGTACCCAAATAACGATTTGCCAATTCCGCAAGGTAATCAAGACCTCCGCGAGCAGCCAGCTTTAAACACTAGAATTAGAATAATTTCAGAGTGTTACATATTCTTGACTCACCCTCCCAACAGGTTCAAACGTCGGCCAACCGCGCCACGAACGCTGTGACGCTTTATCGGCAGGCTAAGCCCTGTTGATTGGAGTGGACGATGGATTTTCAATACGCGCAGCCGGGGCGACAGCCAGAGAGCTCGCACGGCCGGGATTGGCGGTGATGGCAACCCGCCTTCCCTGTGGACCCACGTCCCGCTATCTCGAGCGGCAGCCGGAACGGCTGGTTGTCGAAGGCCTGCGACGCTGGATGCAAGGCTGTGAGCGCGGCTCGATCACCTGCTGGGAGCTGGCCGCCAATCTCTATTCGCAGGAACTGGGCTCGCAGGAAGGCCAGCGCATTCTCGGAGCCCTGTCGCATTGGGTCGAGGCCCTGCGGCACTGGATGGACCGGCCGGCTGGCCTGTCGCCATCCCACTGCCCGCGCCTCCGTCTCGATGAATGCTGCGCCGTCTCGATGATCGCCGCCTGCCAGAACCATGATGATGAAGGCCTGCTTGGCGCGATGGAACGTCTCATTGTTCCCGAGGGCCATGCCGAGGTGATCCGCGCGACGCAGCTTTTCGCCGATGCCCTGGCCGAGACCGGCCAGATTCTCATACCCGTTCCAGGCGCCGTGATCCGCGAGATCGCGACGCGCCCATGCCGCCGACAGTTTCACTGAATTCACCGCACGATTTTACGCACCGGAGACGATTGTGAACATAAAGAAGATGCTCCTCGCCGCGACGGCAGTGCTGGCCCTTTCGGGCGCAGTTCCCGCCATGGCAGCCGATGCTCCCGCTGCCAGCGCTGTTCTGAAGAACTATGGCGACATCGCCCAGGCGAAGTACGAAGACGCGCTCGCCGCTGCCAAGGCGCTGAACGTCGCCGTCGACGCGCTGATCGCCAATCCGAGCGATGAGACGCTGGCCGCTGCCCGCGACGCCTGGAAGGCTTCGCGCCCCTCCTACCAGCAGACCGAGGTCTATCGCTTCGGCAACGCCATCGTCGACGATTGGGAAGGCCGCGTGAACGCCTGGCCGCTCGACGAGGGCCTGATCGACTATGTCGACACCAAGTCCTATGGCGACAGCTCGGATTCGAACCCGCTCTACAACGCCAACGTCATCGCCAACAAGACGCTGCAGATCGGCCCGGACAAGGTCGACGCGACGGTCATCAACGCCGAGCTGCTGCACAAGCTGCAGGAAGCCGGCGATGTCGAGGCGAATGTCGCCACCGGCTATCACGCGATCGAATTCCTGCTCTGGGGCCAGGACCTGAACGGCACCGGCCCGGGCGCCGGCAACCGTCCGGCAACGGATTTCGACACCAAGAATTGCACCAACGGCAATTGCGATCGCCGCGTCGCCTTCCTGAAGGCAGCGACCGACCTGCTGGTCGCCGATCTCGAAGAGATGGCCGCCAACTGGAAGGCCGAGGGCGAAGCCCGGAAGCAGCTCGCCGCCAAGGGTGACGAGGGTGGTCTCGCCACCATCCTGACCGGCATCGGCTCGCTCTCCTACGGCGAACTGGCCGGCGAGCGCATGAAGCTCGGCCTGATCCTGCACGATCCGGAAGAGGAGCATGACTGCTTCTCCGACAACACGGCCAACAGCCACTACTACGACCAGGCCGGCATGGTCGCCGCCTGGCAGGGCAAGTACACCCGCACCGACGGCACGGTCGTCGAGGGCCCGAGCATCCGCGACTTCGCCGCCGCCAAGAACGCCGACGCCGCCAAGCGAGTTGACGATGCGCTGGCCGTGACGACCGCCAAGATGCAGGTTCTCAAGGACACGTCCGACAAGGGCGAGGCCTATGACCAGATGATCGGCGCCGACAACGCAGCCGGCAACGCCATCGTCCAGGCGGCTATTGACGGTCTCGTCGGCCAGACCCGCGCTGTCGAAGCCGTCGTCGCGGCGCTCGGCTTGAAGATCGAAGTCGAAGGTTCGGACAGCCTCGACAACCCCTCGGCCGTCAACGCCGAGTAAAGTCGCAATTCGCCATTAGATTCGGCGAAATAGCATCGACGCGGCCGCCTCTTGCGGCCGCGTCATCAGAGTTTCTTCCATCATGATCTCGCGCCGTTCCGTTCTCGTCGGGTCCGCCGCCTTTGCGGGTGCTGCCCTGTTTGGCCGCCCGGACCGCGCTCCGGCTTTCACCCGACCGCTGCCGCCGGCCGCCCCTGTCGGCGTCGAGAGCGTCGTCACGCTCGACCTGAAGGCAGCGGAGCGAAGCCTCTCCCTGCCCTGCTTCGGCGGCAAGAACCTGCCGCTCTGGACGTTTACCGACGAGGCGCAGCCGCCCGTCGTGTGGCTAAAGCTCGGCCAGCGCCTGAACACCCATCTCGTCAACGGCCTGACCCGGCCGGGCGAGCACATCTCGATTCACTGGCATGGCATCCGCCTGCCCAACGACCAGGATGGCGTTCCCTATCTGGTGCAGCCGCCCGTCGAGCCGGGCGAAAGCTATGACTATTCCTTCGTGCCGCCCGATACCGGCACCTTCTTCTTCCACACCCATTGCAACTCGGCCGAACAGCTCGGCCGCGGCCTGATCGGCATCCTGATCGTCGAGGGCGACGCGCCCGAACCCTATGATGCCGACGAGCTGGTGGTGCTGAAAGACTGGCGCATCGACGAGGCCGGTACGGGCTTCCTGCCCTTCCTGACCAATGAGGGCGCCGGCAAGGCCGGCACCTTCGGCACGGTGCGCGGCGTCAATGGCGCCATCCTGCCCGACATCAACCTGCCAGCCTCCGCCGATGTGCGCCTGCGCGTCGTCAATGTCGACCCGACCCGGCTAACGGAAATCGGCGTCGAGGGCGCGGAAGCCGCCGTGGTGGCGATCGACGGCATCGCCTGCGCGCCCTTCCCGCTCCGCTCCTGGCGCATAGGCCCCGCCATGCGCGTCGACCTGATCGTCCGCACGCCGGCCGATGGCAGCACCGCGACGCTGGTCGACTACTTTTCCGCAAAGCCGTTGCCGCTGGCTCGCCTTGTCGCAAGCGGTCCGGCCAAGCGGCAAGGACCGTTCAACCCGGCCCCGCTCGCCGCCGGGCGGATCGCGCCGCCCGATCTATCGGCCGCGACCAGGATGCCGATCACGTTTTCCGCGACCGCCACCGGCGCGGCCGTCGCGGATCTGGTCGCCGATGGCGCGCCGCTCGGGCCGCTCTGTCTCTCGGAAAGCAATCTCTGGGCGATCAACAAGGCGTCCTGGCCGAGCGACATGCACCAGATCCCGCCGCCGATGGCGACGCTGGAACTCGGCAAGACCTACATTTTCGAGCTGCGCAACGTCACGCCGCATATGCACCCGATCCATATCCACGGCCACTCGTTCACCGTGCTGAAATCGAACCGACGCGACCTGCCGCCCCATCATGCCGATACGGTGCTGCTGCTGCCGAAGGAGCGCATGGAAGTCGCCTTCGTCGCAGACAATCCCGGCAAATGGATGCTCCACTGCCATATCATCGAGCATCAGGAGACGGGTATGATGGCGTGGTACGAGGTGGCGTGAGGACTTCGCCGATGCGCCCGCGCCATGCCCTTCTCGCACTTGCCCTGTTCACCGCGCTGCCAGCGATCGCCCTGGCCGATGGCCTGGACGCGGCAATTGGAAAAGCGCTGTTCGATCGGATCTGGGTTCAGGCGCCGTCCTCGACGCTGGCCAATGATGGACTCGGCCCGCTCTTCAACGAAAAGAGCTGCGCCAGCTGCCATTCCGGCAAGGCGCTTTCGGCCAAGCTGACCGTTCAGCCGGACGGCACGCTGGCGCAGCGCGGCTTGGCGACGCGGCTCGGCGACGCGCAGGGTGTGACCGACCCGGTCTATGGCCGCCAGATCCAGCCGCGCGCCGTCTCCGGCCTGATCAGCGAAGGCACGGTCACCTATGCACTGCCGGACATCACCGGCCACCCGCTTGCCGTCATCTTCGCACCGAGCCGCGGCGACCTCGCGCCCGATACGAGGCTTGGGCCGCGGCAGGCGCCGTCGCTGCGCGGCATCGGCCTGATCGAAAAGGTCGATGAAGCCGCCGTGCTGGCGCTCGCCGAGCGCAACAAGACCCATCCCGATGGCATTGGTGGCCGGCCGCATTTCCTTGAGGTCGATGGCAAGAAGAAGCTCGGGCGCTATGGCTGGAAAGCCTCCGCCCCGACCTTGAGCCAGATGACATCCGACGCCTTCATGCTTGATATCGGCATGTCGAGCCCGCTGGCGCCCTATCCGCATGGCGATTGCACCAAGGCGGAGCCGGATTGCCTCGCGGCTCCCGATGGCCGCAGCCCGACCTTCGACAATGAAGAGATCTCGAACGAGATGATCCGGCTGCTCAACGCCTACCTGGAAAGCCTGGGCGCGCCGAAGCCGGCCGACCCACTGCCTCCCGGCGCTGCCCTGTTCGCCTCGGCCGGCTGCGCGGCCTGCCATGTGCCCAGCCTGCCTGCCAAGGGCGGCGGCACGGTCGCGATCTACAGCGATTTGCTGCTGCACGACATGGGCCCCGGCCTGGACGACGGCGTCGGCGAGCCGGGAGTCGCCTCGTCCGAATGGCGCACCGCCCCGCTCACCTCGCTGACCTTCCGCACCACACCCGACCGCCGCTTCCTGCATGACGGCCGGGCTGGCACGCTCGATGAAGCGATCCGCGCGCATGGCGGCGAAGCCGCGGTCGCGAAAACACGCTATGAAGCCCTTGTGGCGGCCGACAGGGCCGCGCTCGTTGCCTATCTGGAAACGCTATGATCGCGATCACCAAACGCCTGCTGTTGCTGTCGCCCCTGCTGCTCGCGGCGCGACGCGCCTTCGCGCAATCCGGTGACGCGCCGACCAAGCCCGGCCCGAGCACGGAGGCGCTGGACAAGGTCGCGAAGAAGGCGATCGACGATTACTTCATCCCCTCCTATGAGGGCCTGCGCGACGCGACCGCAAAGCTGGTCGCGGCGATGGGCGAGAGCTGCAAGAACCCGACGCCTGCGCCGAGCGAAGCGGTTCGCGCTGCCTTCACCGCCGTGCTGCAGGCGTGGGCGCGGGTTGATTTCCTCCGCTTCGGGCCGATGGCCGAAAAGGCCCGGCTGGAGCGCTTCTCCTTCCTGCCCGATCCGCATGGCACCGGCACACGCCAGCTGCGCCAGATCCTGGCCAAGCCGGATCCGGCGCTGCTGGAGCCCGGCGCCATCGCCAGGAAGAGCGCCGCCGTTCAGGGCATGCCGGCCTTCGAGGGACTCGTCTTCGCAACGTCCGACGACGCCGAGACATCAGCCTATCGCTGCCAGCTGGCGCTGCGCATCGCGGAAAACCTCAACCTCATCGCCAACGAGGCCGTGACCGAATGGACGCGGGCGGGCGGCTGGCGCGACCTGATGCTGAGCCCTGGCGGCGCCAACATCGTCTATCGCGACGCGACCGAACCGCTGGTCGAGATCCTCAAGGCTGTTGTCACCGGACTGCAGCAGATGCGCGACCAGCGCCTGCTGCCGGCGCTCGGTAAATCGATCGAGACGGCCAAGCCCGGACGCGGCGCCTTCGTCAAATCCGGCGAGAGCTTCGTCTATCTCGACGCCTCGGCGGACGCGATCGAATTGCTTGTCGAGCGCTCGGACGTATTCAGCCTGACGCCGGCCGACGCTGCGACGCTGCTGGCCGCGACCGAAGCGGCGATGACCGAATTCCGCGCCTCGATCGCGGTCGGCAAGCCCTGGGCCGAGGCTTTGGCCGATCCAGCCGCCTATGACAAGCTCAAGCACGCCTTCGACGTGCTGAAGACGCTGGAAGATATCTTCAATTTCCGGTTCGCAGAGGCGGCGGGGATCTCGCCGGGATTCAATGCGCTCGATGGCGACTGAGACGACCGGCATAAGGGGACTGGCGGGCCGCGCGCTACGTGCGATCCTGCCCTTCGCCCGTGAGGAAGGCGGCGCGACGGAGCGTCAGGTCTTTGTCTCCTCGGTCCGCGTCGGCCCGCGCCAGCACGAACTGCTTCTCATCGACGAGCGAGGCGCAGCGGTCGGGCGCATGAAGCTTGCCGGTCGCGCACATGACATAGCCATAGACCCGGACCGCAAGCGGCTCGCCGTGTTTGCCCGCCGGCCGGGTTATTTCGCCGTCATCGTCGACGCGGAATCCTGCACGCCGCTGGCGACAATCACCCCGCCCGAGGGCCATCACTTTTTCGGCCATGGCATCTTCTCCGCCGATGGCCGGCTGCTCTATGCGACGGAAAACCGTTTTGGCGACGACCGCTCGCGCGGCGTCGTCGGCATCTATGATGCGAGCGGCGAGAGCTATGAGCGGATCGGCGAGTTCGAGACGCATGGCGTTGACGCGCATGAAATGCTGCTCGCCGGCGATGGCCGCACGCTGGTGATCGCCAATGGCGGCATCGAGACCCATCCCGACTATGGCCGGCAGAAGCTGAACCTGGCCGAGATGCGCCCCTCGATCGTCCGCATCGACAGCGCCACCGGCGACCTGCTCGACGAGACGGTGCTTTCCTCCGACCTGAACCGGCTGTCGATGCGCCACATGACCTTCGACGGCGCCGGCGCCGTCTGGTTCGGCTGCCAGTGGGAAGGCGAGCGCGGCGCCCGCCCGCCGCTGGTCGGCCGCATCGGCAGCGACGGCAAGGCGCAGCTGATGGCGTTTCCGGACAAGGTCGCGCCGCTGGCGCGAAACTATATCGGTTCGGTGGTCGCGAGCCGCGACGGCTCGACCATCGCCACCTCCTCGCCGATCGGCGGCCAGGTGTTCTTCTGGGACGCAACCAGCGGCGATTTCCGGGATGTCGTGGCGCTGCCGGATGGCTGCGGCGTCGCGGCGACGGAGGGCGAAGCGTTTTTGGCGACCGCCGGCGATGGCCGCGTCATGCGCGCGGAAGGCGGCAGGCTGACGCCCGTCGCGCGCCGCGACGCCCAGTTCGACAACCATTTGCGCCGGATCTAGCGGCCGCCATCCCTTCACCTCTCCCTGAGGGAGAGGTCGACGGCCGTAGGCCGGCGGGTGAGGGTTTACGGCCTCTCCGGCTTCTCGCGCTTCCAGGCAGGTCCGTCCGGATGGTTCCCTAAACCCTCACCCGGAGCTTCGCTCCGACCTCTCCCTCAGGGAGAGGTGAAGATCGGACCAGCCACGACGACCACCCCCCTACTCCGCATGCACGGCGGCGAGCCGCCGCTCCTCGTCGACGATGTAGTCGCGGATCACCGGAACGTCTTCGCGCTGCTTGGACAGCAGCAGCTGGAACACGAAGTTCGAGCCGTGCAGGAAGCCCAGTTCGACCGAGGCAAGGTAGAAATCCCACATCCGGCAGAAGCGGTCGCCCATCATGGCGACGGCTTCCTCGCGCTTCGCCTCATAGGCAAGCCGCCAGTCGCGGATGGTCCAGTAATAGTGCAGGCGCAGGCTTTCCATGTCGGCGCACCAGGTGCCGGTCCGCTCCAGCGAGGCGAACACTTCCGATAGCGCCGGAACATAGCCGCCCGGGAAGATGTACTTGCGGATGAACGGCGCCGTGGTGCCGGGTGGCGACATCCGGCCGATGCAATGCACCAGCGCGAAGCCGCCCGGCTTGGTCAGGCGTTGGATCGTCTCGAAATAATTGTCGAAATTCGAGACGCCGATCGCCTCCATCATGGCGATCGAGACGACGCGGTCATAGCTGCCCTCGAGGTGGCGATAGTCCTGCTCGAGGAAGTTCACCTTGTCGGCGACGTCTTCCTCGATCGCGCGGGCTCGCGCCACGGCGATCTGCTCCGGCGACAGCGAAACCGAGGTGACGCGGACATCGTAGTTGCGCGCAAGGAAGGTAGCGAGCGCGCCCCAGCCCGAGCCGATCTCGGCGATATGCATGCCCGGCTCGAGCTTCAGCTTGGCGGCGATATGGCGGAGCTTGTCGATCTGCGCCTGATGCAGCCCGACATCCGGCGCCGAATAATAGGCGCAAGAATAGGTCATCGTGTCGTCCAGCCAGAGTCGGTAGAACTTCGGCGGGATATCGTAGTGATGCTTGATGTTCTCGGCCGCGAGCGGGATCGTGTTGCGCTGCTGGCTGCGGCGCAGCGTCCGCCAGACCCGGCGCAAGCCCTTCTGGATCGGATGCGCCGCGAGGCCGCTGCGATTGACCGAGAACAGCGACAGCAGGTCGAACGCCGTGCCGCCGTTTTCCACCGTCATCCGCCCGTCCATATAGGCTTCGGCGGTCTTCAGTTCCGGATTGAGGAAGATCTCGCGCTCGACCTTCTTGTCGGCGAAGCGGATCGTGACCTCCGGCCCGTTTTCGCCGGATCCGAAGACGTGTCGCTTGCCCTCGTGATCGAGCACGGTGAGGCGGCCGTTTCGTACGAACCGCTTCAGCAGATGAGATAAGAGGCGCATGCACATTCCCCCGTCCGACTGATGCGATCAAAGCTGCTGGATCCGCTTCGTGCAACCAGAAAGGCACTCCCGCGGCGACGATATTGCCCAACGGAAGCCTGGCTCCGCGATGGAAGGCTCGCACCGTCCTCGCCAACCCTGCGGCGCGCGGCAAAAGCGGTCTTCGTTCGACGGCGTGGGATTAAACGTTTAAGGGACCGCTCCCCTGCTCTAGAAGGGGGCGTCCGGCCCTATGCGGCGGCTGGAGCCTGCCGAAGAGTGACATGATGGCCAAGCCCAACCTGCATACTGTCGCCGCGCATGCCGGCGTATCGATTGCAACTGTGTCGAAGGTCGTGAACGGCGTTCGCTACGGCATCTCGGAAGCGACGCTGGAGAAGGTGCTGGCCTCCGTCCGCGAGTTGGGCTATCGGCCGAACCGCTCCGGGCGCGGCCTGCGGACGCTGCGCCGCTCGATCATCGGCATGGCCATCGTCGATCCCTCGCCGACCTTCCTGGCCGACCCCTTCACCACCAATCTGGTGGCTGGGCTATCCAACTATCTGAGCGAGCAGGGTTTCGGCCTGCTGCTGCATGGGATCAAGCCAAGACAGGTCGAGGCGTCGTTCCTGGTGCGGGAGAGTGTCGTCGATGGACTCTGCCTGCTCCTGTCCGGCTCGGCTCAGTTCCGGTTGCAGAATACAAGACTGTTCAGCGCGCTGAGCCACCCGATGGTGGTGTTTCAGGACCGTGCGGCGGATGGCATCCCCGACACCTGCTTCGTCAACCAGGACGATACAGGCGGCGCGCGGGAACTGGCTGAACGGGCTTTGACCCGCAAGCCCAGGACGGCCCTGATCGTCATTCCAGACATCTTCTGGCCTGCCATCGAGCTTCGGCTGGAGGCATTCTGGCAGACGCTGAAAGCGGCGGGCGTGGCGACGAAGATCGTTCGCTGCGACGAGAGCGATCCTGTGGCGATCGCCCGGGCGATCGGCGACTCGATCGAGCGCTCCGGCATGCCGGACGTCATCCTCGGCGCCAACGACAAGATCGCGATTGTCGCCCTGCATCTCCTGAAGGAGCGCGGCGTCCAGGTGCCCGAAGAGGTCGCCGTGACCGGCTTCAACGCCTTCGCCTCGAACGCCTATGCCGGACTCGACCTCACGACGGCGCGCTCGCCGGCCTATGAGATGGGCGAACTCGGCGGCAAGCTCCTGCTGGAGCGACTGGAAAGCGGCGCCTTTGAAAGCCGGGAGCGTACACTCCCGGTTCAACTCATTCCCGGTGCCACGGCCTAGGCCAGCGCCTCGCGACGATAGCCCAAGCTATTCTTGGCACCGTGAGCCGCGTCTCAAAGAACGCCGTATTTGGCGTAGACTTCGCCCAGCAGCAGGCCGTTCTCGAGTTCTTCGCGCGTCTTGTTCTCGCTGGTGACCTTCTTCAGCGCCGCCTCGATCACCTTGGCCGCGATCGCCTGCGGGATGATCACCACGCCGTCGACATCGCCGAAGACGAGATCGCCAGAGGTCACAGCCACGCCACCGCATTCAATCGCGATATCGCGGGCAATCATCTTGCCGCGACCACGCGTGTCGAGCGGGCCGATGCCGCCATGAAAGACCGGGAAACCGAGATTGCGGATGTGGCGGACGTCGCGGACGAGGCCGTCGGTGACGCAGCCAACCGCGCCGCGTTTGCCCGAGGCGGTGGTCAGCAATTCGCCCCACGGTGCGATCCGTGTCGTCGGGCCGTCGCAGCCGAGCACGGCGACATCATTCGGCTTCAGATCGTCGATCAGCGCGATCTCGATCTCATACGGGTTCTCACCCTCGCGCACCGCATAGGTGTTGGCGAACAGCCCGGTACGGGCATAACCCATCAGCTTGAGGCTGTCGTCGAGCGGCCGGACATAGGGAGGCAGCGCCTGCCGCGTATAGCCGAAATCATCCAGGACATCGGAGAGGACGGCGGAATACAGGACGGCCTTCAGGGCTTCCAAATCAAACTGCGCAGCGGACAATGGGTCTCTCCAGGCTAGAGTATTAAACGTTTAACAAAACGCTAGGTTCGTTTCGCGGAGGCGTCAATGGGAATGTCGCGACTTTCTCGGTTGACCCCATCGACTTTCCCAAGCCGTCGCGCGGTCGGTGCGAACAACCCTGTTCCCACTCCCGTTGCGGAACAAAATATCGGCAACCCGACGGGCGCAACCGCATTGGAGTGGTAACTATGCGAGCCGGCTTCCCGGCTTTTGCTGGACATTCCAACCGCCGTGCCCCAGATGTGCAGAAACTCCCCATGCCCCGCTTGAGGCTTCATCCCTGATGGATTTTGTTGCTGCCGAGCTTGTCGCGCTTGCCACCGTCGTGCTTATCGATCTGGTGCTGGCGGGTGATAACGCAATCGTCGTCGGAATGGCCGCCGCCGGCCTTCCCAAGGACGTTCGCAACAAGGCGATCATTGTCGGCATCGCCGCCGCCGCGATACTGCGCATCATCTTCGCCCTGTTCGCGACCAAGCTGCTCGGCATCATCGGCCTGATGCTGGCCGGCGGAATTCTGCTGCTTTGGGTATGCTGGAAACTCTGGCGCGAGATCCGCACCGACCATGAGGCTGAAGCCGCGGAACGCGAAGCCGAGATGGCCAACGCGGAAGGAACGGCCGGCGGCAAGACCTTCAAGCAGGCCATCATCCAGATCATCATCGCCGATGTCTCGATGTCGCTCGACAACGTGCTGGCCGTCGCAGGCACGGCCCGCGACCACACCTGGGTGCTTGTCGTCGGTCTCGTGCTTTCGGTCGCGCTGATGGGCGTTGCCGCCAATTTCGTCGCCAGGCTTTTGAAGCGCTGGCCCTGGATCGCCTATGTCGGCCTCGCCGTCATTGCGTGGGTCGCATTCAAGATGATCTGGGATGGCGGACAGGAAGTGGCCGAGTTCGCCCACGCGGCGGGCCTGATGTGATCACGGCTCCGGCGCCTGCTTTGCCCGGCGCCGGGATGCTGCTAGCCGCCATCGCGGCGGCCTTCATCTGGAGCTTTGCCGAAGCGACGATCTTCTTCATCGTCGTCGATGTGCTGCTCACCTTCATCGCCGTGGCGCTGGGCCTGCGCGCAGCGCTGCTCGCGTCGCTGGCGGCAGCCGTCGGGGCTGCCTGCGGCGGGATCTGGATGTGGCGGCTCGGCCAGTCCGATCCGGAAGCCGGCATCCGGCTTCTGTCCAGCGTACCGTTCGTCTCGAATGCGATGATCGCCGGGGGCATGGCCGGAATGACTGAGGCCAACTGGCCGCTCGCCATGCTGCGCGGCTCGGTCACCGGCATTCCCTACAAGATCTACGCCGTGGCCGCCGGCAAGGAGGGCCTGACCGCCCTCCTCTTCTTTGGTGTCACCATCCCCGTCCGTCTCGCCCGGTTCGCCATCGCCACCAGCGTAGTCGCCGCCGTCAGCACCTTGCTCGGCCGGCGCTTGTCTCGCCTGCACCGGCTGATGTTGCTGGCAACGTTCTGGCTGGTGTTCTACGGCGAGTTCTGGCTGCGCTGGTCGGCCTGACGGCTCTGGAGCCAGATACACGCGCCTCACGTCCTGCACATCTCCCTGAGGGAGAGGTGAAGACCACCGGCACGGAACTGGCGCTACGCCGCCAGCGCCTTTTCCGAATAGGATCGCGGATAGACACCGCGCGCCTGCAGAACCGGAACCACCGTATCGACGAAAAGTTCGAGGTCGTCCGGCAGATAGCTGCCGGAGATCGTGAAGCCGTCGACGGCGCCACGCTGCCACCAATCGACGATGAAATCGGCGATCTGGCGTGGCGTGCCGATCACCTCGGGCTCCTTCTCCGCCGCCGCGTACTGGCGCAGCGAATGACCGCCATCCAGCGCCTTGCTGCGCTTGGAACGGATGACACCAAGCGGGATGACGCTGTTGGGTGAAGCCAAGAAATCCTCGGCGACAAGCCGCCTGTCCGGGTCGATGCCTGCCTTCGCGCCGAGCAGCGAGGCGGCCCCGGCAAGATCCGCCTCCGTGACCGGGTCGCGCTCCCGCAGATCGCGCAGATAGGCTGCGACTTCCGCTTCGCTCGACAGGATCACCGGCGAGATCGCCGGCAGGACTTTTGGCAGCGAGGTCGAGGGCCGACCCTTCGCCTCGGCGGCACGCCGCAACTCGTCGCGAAACCGGATGCTGCCTTCGAGCGATCCGAGCGGCGCATAGATGTAATCCGCGTGGCGCGCGGCCAGGTCCATGCCGCTGGCGGAGCCGCCCGCCTGCACCAGAACCGGCCGCCCCCAGGGCGCCGCCGGAAGGTTCAGCGGCCCGGTGACGCTGAAATGCTTGCCCTTGTGATGGATCGGCGCGACGGAACCATAGCCGCCATTCTCCTGCCCCCAGGGGAACTGCCAGCTTTCCCAGAGCTTCAGCACAACATCGACGAACTCTTCCGCCCGCTCATAGCGCGCCTTGCGATCCGGCAGGCCGGCGTCGCTGAAATTTCCCGCGATGGCTGGATGCCAGCTGGTGACGATGTTCCAGCCGATACGGCCCTTGGTCAGAAGGTTGAGGCTCTGCATCTGGCGCGCCAGCGTATAGGGGTCGCTGTAGGTCGTGCTGGCGGTGACGATGCCGCCAATATCGGGAATCTGGCCGAGGACAGCGGCGAGCAGGACATAGGGATCGAACGTCTGCTCGGGCCGGGTGTTTTCATCGATGACCAACTGCGGGCGGTCAGAGAGGAAGATGTTGCTGAAGACGCCGCGATGGGCGACACGCGCCACATGCAGATAGGAATCGAGCTCGAAAATGCGGGCGAGCGGCTTGCTCGGACGCGGCCAGCTGTCATCAGCCGAGCCGGACGAGTTGATCCAGGCGTTGAATTCGAGCGGGTTGGCGGGCCGGGTCATGCGCGCGCCTCGACAAAGCGATTGGGCTGCCCCCGCGGTGCGGCGCGATGGGCGGGCCATTCGGAAGGAACGTGGATTTCGTGGTCGGACTCCGCCGGGCGTACGGTGACCAGGCCATCGCCATGACTGACATCGATCGGGAAATCGAACACGCGGCTGAGCGTCTGGCTGGTGAAGACTTCCCCCGGCGCGCCATCGGCGACGAGATGGCCGTCCGAGATCATGACGCTTCGGTTGCAGTAGCGCGCCGCATGGTTGAGATCGTGCACCGCCATCAGCGCGATACCGCCTTCGCGGGTAAACTCGCGCACCAGCCGCATGGTCTCGACCTGATAGCGCAGATCCAGCGCGCTGGTCGGCTCGTCGAGCAGCAGGATGCGCGTCCCCTGGGCGAAGGCGCGCGCGATCTGCACGCGCTGCAGCTGGCCACCTGATAGTTCGTTCACATAGCGGTCGGAGAGTTCGAGCAATCCGAGCTTTTCGAGGCTGCGCAGCGTCGCCTGATGATCGGCAGGTGCATAGCGCACGCCGGCATAGGGGCTGCGGCCAAGCAGGACGGCGTCGTAGACGCGCAGGTCGAACGGCACGGGCGAGGATTGCGGCACATAGGCGATGCGCTTGGCCCGCTCCACCCGCGACAGGGACAGCAGATCGACGCCTTCGAACAGCACCGAGCCGCCGGAGACCGGCGCCAGCCCAAGCAGGGCCTTGGTCAGGGTCGACTTGCCGGATCCGTTCGGCCCGAGCAGCGCGCAGAACTCACCGGGTTCGAGATGGAACGAGATCTGATGCAGAACCTGTCGCTTGCGATAGTGAAGGTCGATGTTCCGGATTTCCAGGCTCACAGCGCATTCCTCTTTCGCAAGATCAGGTAAATGAACAGCGGCGCGCCGACCAAGGCGACGACGATGCCGACCGGAATGACGCGCGGCGGCAAGACGAGCCGGCCCAGCGTATCGGCGAGCAGCAGCAGGAAGCCGCCGGTCACCATGGAAAAGGGAAACAGGTAGCGGTGGTCGGAGCCGACGATCAGCCGCGCAATATGCGGCCCGACAAGGCCGACGAACCCGACCACGCCGATGAAGCTGACGACCAGACTGGATCCGGTGACGGCCAGGAAGATGAGCGAAACGCGCAGCACGCCGACATTGACGCCGAGGCTCTTGGCGGTGTCGTCGCCGGCAAAGGCGAGGCTGTTGACCGCCCCCGCTCGCAGCATGAAATACGGCGCGATCACCACCAGCGTCACCAGCAGGACGACGACATGCGACCAGCGCGCCTCGTTGACGGAGCCGAAGGTCCAGCGCGCAATCGCGGCGATTGCCTCGTCATTGGCGATGTATTGCAGGCCCGCCGTCAGCGCGGTGAAGATCGACGTCAACGCCGTGCCGAGCAGGATCAGCACCGTGATGTTCATCGACTTGGTCGAGGCAAGCCCCAGCACGACCAGCGAGCAGAGCAGCGAGAAGAAGATGGCGGAGAGCGAAATATAGGGGCCGGCCGCCGTGCCGGCGCTCTGTGACAGCAGGATCGCCAGCGCCGCGCCAAACCCCGCCGCGGGCGACAGGCCGAGCGTATAGGGACTGACGAGTGGATTGCGCAGCAGGCCCTGCATCGCGGCGCCCGCCAGCGACAGCAACGCGCCGGAGAAAATGGCGAGCAGGACGCGCGGCAAACGCAGATGCAACAGCACATTGGCGACGCGCTGGTCATCTCTGGCCAACTCGCCACCAAACGCCGCCTGGTGCAGCGCCGTCCCCAGATCGGCGAGGCTGTAGCTGGTTGTTCCCTTCAGTGTGGAATAGACCGTCAGCAGCGCCAGGGCTGCCACCGATAGGGCGATCAGCACGGTCGTCCATTGCTGGCGGCGCGCATTGCGCGCCACCGCCAGATCAGCCGCCGTCAGTTCAGCCAGGGCCACTAGCTCTGGCCTTTGCCGACCCGGGTGAAGTAGACGCCGTCGCCGCCAAGATGCTTGAGGCCGAGATACTTCTCCACCCATTCGCGGGTGAGATCATCGGGATTGAGATCGGCGAACGCTTCCGGGTAGAGCCAGGACGCGACATAGAGCGAGGTCAGCGTCTTGGCCTGCTGGCCGAGCTGGTAGGCGTTGACGATATAGATGTTGTTGTCCTGCGCCGCCTTCAGATCGGACCAGCCGGGCCGCGCCAGCAGCTCCGCTTTCTCGGCCGCGAAGACCTCGGCCGTCGAGCCGTTGTAGCTATTGCCGAATTCGCGGATGATCACGTCGGGATCGCGCGTCAGCACTTCGCCGGCGTCGATCGGGGTCTTCCAGACCGTACCCTGGGTGCGGCCATCCTTGCCGAACACGACATCCTCGAAGATCGACTTGCCGCCGCCCCGTACGATCGCTTCGTAGAAGCCCGAACCCTTGGTCGGCGTCTGATAGGCGATCTCGTTTTCATAATAGACGGTGCGGGGCGCCTTGCCGGCAATGCGCTTGTCGATCTCGGCATAGATGCGCTGGCGGAAATCATGAACGCGCTTCGCGCCGTCCTGCAGTCCGAAGGCTTCGCCGAGCAGCGTCACGTTCTCGTCGAAACGGTCGTTCTTCCAGCCGCTCGCCACGATGACGGGGATGTCGAATGGCGCAAGCTGCTTGGCCGCCTCTTCCCAGCCGCCATTGGCATAGAGGATCAGGGCGTCGGGATCGGCGGCGATGACCGCTTCATAGTTGATCTGGCCCATCTCGCCGACGGTCTGCTCGGGAACCCATTTGGCTCCGGCCTTGCGATACTGTTCGAAATCATGGCCTGCAACGCCGACAATCCGGTCGCCGCCGCCAATAGCTGCGATGATGTCGAGATCGTAGGAGCCGATCACCACCGCGCGCTCGATCGGCTTGTCGAGTTCGATGGTTCGGCCGACCTCGTCGGTCAGCGTCAATGAATAGGCAGGCAGCGCGGAGAGCATCGCCGTAACCGCGACGACAAGGCGAAGGCGAGAACGAACAGACATGAGACTATCACCGCTTCTTCAGGAAGATCGCTCACGCAGGTCTGCTAGTTTCACTTGGACGTTCTTTGAACTGACGGTAATTCAACTGATTTTTGGACAATCAGACGGAGACCGGATCAGCTCATCCGGACATCCAGGTCCAGCATGGCTACGATCGATGGTGATATTGAAACACGACCAAACTTGTCGGGTAAAAGCACGGCATGCCGATTTCGGCCGCCAATGCGGAAGGATCCGCTCGCTGACGCGCCGTCGCGGAGAAAATCCGAATGCCGTGCACCGGCTGACGCTCGACGGTGCGGGGATCCGGGCGAGCTAGACGATCAGCTCCGGATTTCGATCGGCGTGCCGTTCGGGACCTTCGACCAGATCTCGCGCATCTCATCATTGGTCACCGCGATGCAGCCATCCGTCCAATCCCGGAGATGATGCAGCGGGCCAAGCCAGCCCCAGCCGTTCGGCAGGCCATGGATCATGATGTTGCCGCCGGGAGCCTGCCCCTCGGCACTGGCCGATGCTGCGTCCGCGGCATTGGGATAGGAGATGTGCAGGCTGATATGCGCCATCGACTTCGGATTGCGCCAGTCGATTGAATAGATGCCTTCCGGCGTCTTCTGGTCGCCCTCGCGCTGCTTGTGGCCGGCGTCGCCCGCTCCGCCAAGCGAGATCCGGTAGGAAGCGATCACGGCGTCGCCCTTGCGCAATTCAAGCCGCCGATCCGATTTGTCGACGAAGATCCGGTCGGCCTGCTGTTCCGGCGCGGCCATTTCAGGCGGCGTACCGGAGCCGATGCGCGCCATGACCTTGTGATAGCCAAACAGGCTCGCCCCAAGAACGGCCACGACGACAACAAACCGAACCCAGACGCGCACACGAACCTCAACACCCATCAAACCCATCGCCATCAAACCCGATAACCACATGGAAAGGCTAGCGGGTTTATCCGCATAGGCATGGATGCGAGCGATCCCCGAACGGAATATCGGGCTATTCGGAAAAATGTCGCGCCGGGTTTACCCTCGGCGACATGAGTCGGCGCGACAGGAAAGCGAGAGGCGGATGGTCGATCTGCAACTGAAGCCGGCGAGACGCGAAAAGCTCGCCGATATTCTCTACGGCCAGATCCTGGAACAGATCGTCTCCGGCACCTTCGCCGCCGGCGACCGGCTACCGTCGGAAAACGATATCTGCAAGGCCTTCGAGGTGTCGAGGCCGGTGGTGCGCGAGGCGCTGCAGCGCCTGCAGGCCGATGGGCTGGTCATCGCCCGCCAGGGCGCCGGCACCTTCGTCTCCCACAAGCCGCCCGGCGGGCTGCTGGCATCGACGCCGCCGGAGCAGGTCGCCAGCGTGCTGCGCGTCACCGAGGTGCGGATCGCCATCGAGACGGAATGCGCCCGGCTCGCAGCCGAGCGCCGGTCGATCGTCGAACTGGCCGAGATCGAGGCCCGGCTCACGGCCTTCGAGCAGGCGCTTCTCGCCGGCGAAGCCGGGCTGGAAGAGGATTTCGCCTTCCACCTCGCCATCGCCAACGCGACCGGCAACGAGGTCTTTCCGGCCGTGCTCGAAAGCCTGAAGGGCCGGATCGAGGACTGGATGCGCAGCGCGCTCAACATGACCCGGCTCGGTTCGGAAGAGCGACGGCGCACCATCGTCCAGGAACACCGCAACATCTTCGATGCGATCGCCCGCCAGCAGGCCGACCAGGCCGCGCTCTATACGAAGTTCCACCTGGTCGAAGCTCGCCGCAGGTTGACCGACGCTCGTCGGGATCGCTGATCGACTTGTAATTTATTTATACAAGACGTTCAGCAACCCTCGAATGCGCGCGCCCTCGCCGCCACGCAAAAGATCCGGCGGGGGCTACGTTCAAGGGATTGATCAGCCCTTCAGCATGCCATCGATGGCGAGCGTGTCGATCGCCGCCAGTTCATCGGCGGTGAAGGTCGGCTTGGCGAGGCTCGCCACCGCGTCCTCGATTTGAGAAACCTTGCTGGCGCCGATCAGCGCCGAGGTCATGCGGCCGTCGCGCATCACCCAGGAAAGCGCCATCTGCGCCAATGTCTGGCCGCGCTTCTTGGCGATCTCGTTCAGCCCCTTCACGCGCTCCAGGTTCTGCGCCGAAAGCGCGCTCTCGCGCAGCGCCTGCGAATGACGGACGCGGCTGTCAGCCGGGATGCCGTTCAAATAGCGGTCCGACAGCACGCCCTGTTCGAGCGGCGAGAACATGATGCAGCCCATGCCCTCGGTTTCCAGCGTGTCGAGCAGCTTGTCCTTTTCGGTCCAGCGATCGAGCATGGAATAGCGCGGCTGATGGATGATGATCGGCGTGCCGAGGCGCCGGGCAATCGCTGCTGCCTCGGCCGTCTGGGCCGAGGAGTAGCTGGAAATGCCGACATAGAGCGCCTTGCCCTGGCGCACGATCGAATCGAGCGCGCCAATCGTTTCTTCCAGCGGCGTCTCGGGATCGAAGCGGTGCGAATAGAAGATATCGACATAGTCGAGCTTCATCCGCTTCAGGCTCTGCTCCAGGCTGGCGAACAGATATTTGCGGCTGCCCCATTCGCCGTAGGGGCCCGGCCACATCAGGTAGCCAGCCTTGGACGAGATGATCATCTCGTCGCGATAGGGCTTGAAATCACCGGTCGTCATCGTGCCGAAAAATTCTTCGGCAGCACCGGGAGGCGGGCCATAATTGTTGGCGAGATCGAAATGGGTGATGCCGAGATCGAAGGCGCGATGGCACATGGCGCGCATCGTCTCGACCTTGCCGTCATAGCCGAAATTGTGCCAGAGGCCGAGCGAGATCGCCGGCAGCTTCAGGCCGGTGCGACCGACGCGGTTGTATTTCATCGCGTCGTAGCGATTGGCAGCAGCTTCATAGACCATGGCGGAACCTCGATGAGTGCAAAGCGATGCGCGCCGGAAAGGCACGAGCCAGGCACCAAAAAATCGTCAAGCGAAGTGACAATTCTGGGCGCATGCGCCATCTTCGTCAAGGTCGCCCCGTCCCTGGAGATGCGGCCGCGTCGATGAACGCCCGGCGGATCGAACCGCCGGCTGGGAGGACTGCATGACCACCAAACTCTTCGACCTGACGGGCCGCGTCGCGCTCATCACCGGATCCAGCCGCGGCATCGGCTTTGCCATCGCGCGTGGACTTGCCGAAGCCGGCGCCATCGTCGTGCTGAACGGCCGCGATGCCAAGACGCTGGAACCGGCCGCGGCCGAACTGCGCGCCGCCGGCCTGAACGCCAGCGCTTCGGTGTTCGATGTCTGCGATGTCGACGCTGTCGCCAAGGCGGTGGACGCGATCGAACACGACATCGGCCCGATCGACATCGTCGTCAATAATGCCGGCACGCAGAAGCGCCTGCCGCTGGAGGACTTCACGCTCGAACAATGGCGTGAAGTGCTGACGACCAATGTCGACGCCGCCTTCATCGTCGGCCAGGCCGTTGCGCGAAAAATGATCCCGCGCAAGCGCGGCAAGATCATCAACATCTGCTCGGTGACGAGCGAACTCGGCCGCGCGACGATCACGCCCTATTCGACCTCGAAGGGCGCGATCAAGATGATGACCAAGAGCATGTGCGCCGAGTGGGCAAAGCACGGCATCAACGTCAACGGCATCGGCCCGGGCTGGTTCAAGACAGAGCTGAACAAGGCGCTGGTTGAAAGCGAGAGCTTTCACGCCTGGCTGGCGCAGCGCGCGCCGATGGGCCGCTGGGGCGATACGCCGGAACTGGCCGGAGCCGCGATCTTCCTCGCCTCCGACGCGTCGAGCTACGTCAACGGGCACATCCTCTACGTCGATGGCGGCGTGACAGCGGTCGTCTAGGCAAAGGGTCAACTCGCTCCGGTTTGGCACGACGCATCCCCACCCTCTCCGTCATCTTCGCGAAGGCGAAGATCCGTTCAGCCAAGGCGCCGCCGAGAGAAACTCCCGGCGGCGCGGCTGAAGGGATCCCGGATCAGGTCCGGGATGACGCTGGTGAGGTTGCAAGGCCGAGCCAATCGCGGAAGACGGACGAAGGGGCTCGCAACAACCCAAGGCGCCCTCACCCCTCGTATCGGGCTTCCATCAGATCCAGTTCGCGGACCAGCTTGCGCGCCGTCTCGCTGCCGATCTTGCGGGCGCGCAGCAGGCGGAAGATCGTCTTGCGCTCGGCCTTGAGCCCGGCAACGCGCAGCCGCGCCTCGATCGCGTCGACCTTGCGCGCCAGCGCTGCGTCCTCGCCGGCGCGCGATTGCGCCTCGATGCGGGCCCGGTATCGATCCATGATTCCCGCCGCCGCGGCGACGTAGATGTCAGCGTCTGGCTTGCCCTCCGCGAGTTCATGCTGGACGCGCTCGATTTCAGCAATCGCGGCTTCGGCAGCAGCGGCGCGCGCCTGCTCTTCCTCGATCAAGTGCGCCATGTCGGTTTCCAGCTGCAAGCCGTGCAGCAGCAGCGGTAGCCCGATGCTGGCAGCGATCAGCGACAGGATGATCACGCCCATCGCCAGGAAGATGGCGAGATCCCGCGCGGGAAAAGGCGAGCCGTCGCTCAGCACCAGCGGCAGGGTCAGCACGCCCGCCAGGGTGATCGCCCCGCGCACGCCGGCAAGCGACATCGCCACCACGAAGCGCCAACTCGGCCGCTCCACGACGACGCCGCGCCGCCGCGCCCGGAACAGGCTGAAGCTGAGCGAAACCCAGGCCCAGGCAAAACGAAGAACCGCCAGCGCCAGGTTGATGGCCAGAACGTAGATCAGCAACCAGCCGGGGTCGTGATGACCGGTCAACCGGACGGTCTCGGCCGCGCTGCGCAGGATCGCCGGCAGCTGCTCGCCGAGCAGCACGAAGATGATGCCGTTCGCCGCGAACTGGATCACGTCCCAGACCGTATTGCGACGAACGCGCGTTGTCGCCAGCGCCTGGCCCGAGGCTTCGCTGAAACTCATCGTCAGGCCGGCGGCAACCGCGGCAAGGATGCCGGAGCACTCAAGATGCTCGGCCAGAAGATAGGCGGCGAACGGGATCAGCACGCTGATCAGGATTTGCGAGCCGGTATCCTCGCCATAATGGCGGGCGATCCAGTTCTTGGCGGCGTTGATGATCCAGGTGACCGCGAAGCCGACGGCGATGCCGCCGACCGCGACCCAGATGAAGTTCAGCGTCGCTTCATAGAGCGAGAAGGTGCCGGTCAAGGCGGCGGCGATGGCGAAACGCAGACAGACGAGGCCCGATGCGTCGTTGAGCAGCGATTCTCCCTCGAGGATGTGCATCATCCGCTTCGGGATCGGCACGCGCGACGCGATGGCGGATACGGCGATCGGATCGGTCGGCGAGATCACGGCGGCCAGCGCGAAGGCGACGGCCAACGGCATGGCCGGGATCATGAAATGGATGAACAACCCGACGCCGAGCACCGTCAGGACGACGAGGCCGAGCGCCAGCGCGAGGATCGTCTTGCGGTCGCGGACCAGTTCCTCTTTCGGGATGCGCCAGCCATCGAGAAACAGCAGCGGCGGCAGGAACAGCAGGAAGAAGATCTCGGGATTGAGCGTGACGCGAAAGTCGGCGATCAAACCGATGGCGCCGCCCAGCGCGATCTGCAGCAAGGGACGCGGGATCGGCAGCCGCAGCATGCGGGACAGAAACTCGCTCACCACCACGGCAAGGAGGAGGATGAGAACGATCGATATGGTTTGCAAGGGACCACGGGTCCTGGATTTTTGGTGATCGGAGGCAGCGGCGCGACGCTCGGCCCATCGCCAAAGGATAGCCGCAGTTCGACTTTTTCGCGGCCGGAAATGCCGAATTATAAAGCCGGTGGATAAAGATCCGTTTGCGTGATCCGAAATTTCCGCGCGCTTCAGGCGGCCAGTTCGGGCATATTCGGCCCCTGCGGAAGAAGAAGGACCAAAGCCGATGCTCTACGCCATCCTTTGCTACCATTCCGAAGAAGTCGTCACAGGCTGGACCCAGGAAGAGGACGACGCGGTCATGGCTCGCCTGCACGGCGTCCATGAAAAGCTGGCGCGCAACGGCCAGCTCGGCCCCACGGCGCGCCTGCATCCGACCCGATCCGCGACGACGCTGCTCAAGAGCCAGGACCGGGTGATCGACGGGCCCTATGCCGAGACCAAGGAGCAGTTGCTGGGCTTCTATGTCGTCGACGTCGCCGACCGCGATGCGGCTGTCGCAATCGCGCGCGACCTGACCAAAGCCAATCCCGGCGGTGCCTACGAACTCCGCCCGATCTCGCTGTTCATGCCCGGTGATGGACTGACCCAGACGGCCGAAACAGCCTGAGCCGAGACATCGTCATGAGCACCGACTGGAACCTCATCCGCGACATGCTGAACGCGGCTGTCGATGCCTGCGAGCGGATCGAGGCGACCGGCTTCACACCCGCCGACCGCGCCACGACGCTCGATGTGCATGGCCAGCCGGTCAGCGTGCACGACTTTCTCGCCAGCGCCTGGACCCTGCCGGAGAACATCCGCCTTCAGATCATCCGCGACCGGCACGACGCGCAGGTCGACCGGCCCTATGTGCCAGAGACCGCGCGCATCCTCACCGCCATGGCCGAGGCGGCCGCCGAACTGATCGGCGGCGCCGAAGCGAAGCCGGCGGACGCCGGCATTCGCCAGATGATCGACTGGTACCGCGATCACGCCACGCCCGGCATCGAAGCGGCGATTGCCGGAAGCCGCAAAGCGGAGCTCTAGAGCGTATACGCTGAAACGCTCTAGTTCTTGAGCCGGTAGCCAGTCCTGAAGATCCAGATCGTGGCGCCGAGGCAGGCGATCAGGAACACCAGCGTCATGGCCAGGCTGACGCCGAGATGCACATCCGCCGTGCCGAAGAAGCTCCAGCGGAAGCCGCTGACCAGATAGACCACCGGGTTCAGCAACGCGACCTTCTGCCAGACCGGCGGCAGCATGCTGATCGAATAGAAGCTGCCGCCCAGGAATGTCAGCGGCGTCACGATCAGCAACGGCACCAGTTGCAGCTTCTCGAAGCCATCGGCCCAGATGCCGATGATGAAGCCGAACAGGCTGAAGGTGACGGCGGTCAGCACCAGGAACAACAGCATCCAGAACGGATGCTGGATCTCGATCGGCACGAACAGGCCGGCCGTCGCCAGGATGATCAGCGCCAGGATAATCGACTTGGTCGCCGCCGCGCCGACATAGCCAACGACGATCTCCAGCGGCGAAACCGGCGCTGAAAGCACCTCGTAGATGGTGCCGGTGAATTTCGGGAAGTAGATCCCGAACGAGGCATTCGAAATACTCTGCGTCAGCAGCGACAGCATGATCAGCCCCGGCACGATGAACGAGCCGAAGCTGACGCCGTCGATCTCCTGCATCCGCGAGCCGATCGCTGCGCCGAAGACTATGAAATAGAGCGTCGTCGAGAGGACGGGGGCGACGATGCTCTGCAGCACGGTGCGGCCGGCGCGCGCCATCTCGAAGAGATAGATCGCGCGCATTGCATAAAGGTTCATGACCGCTCACTCACGAGGCTGACGAAGATCTCTTCCAGCGAGCGCTGGCTCGTCTGAAGATCCTTGAAATGGATGCCGGCAGCACCGAGCGCCCGCAGCACGTCGGCGATGCCCTTCTGTTCGACGTCGGCGTCATCATAGCTGTAGACCAGCTCGTTGCCTTCGTCGCCAAGCTGCAAGCCATAGGCGTCAAGTCCGTCCGGGATTGCCGCGAGCGGTTCCAGCAGTTGCAGAGTCAGCTGCTTCTTGCCGAGCTTGCGCATCAGCTCGGCCTTTTCCTCGACCAAGATGATCCGCCCGCGATGGATGACGCCGATGCGATCGGCCATCTCCTCGGCTTCCTCGATGTAGTGCGTCGTCAGGATGATGGTGACGCCGCTCTCGCGCAGCTGCCGCACCACTTCCCACATGTCGCGCCGGAGCTCGACATCGACGCCGGCGGTCGGCTCGTCGAGGAACAGGATTTCCGGCTCGTGCGACAGCGCCTTGGCGATCATGACGCGGCGCTTCATGCCGCCGGAGAGCGTCCGCAGCCGCGAGTCCTTCTTGTCCCAGAGCGACAGCTCGCGCAGGATTTTCTCGATATGGGCCGGGTTCGGCGGCTTGCCGAACAGGCCTCGGCTGAAGGTTACGGTAGCCAGGACAGTCTCGAAGGCGTCGGTCGTCAGTTCCTGCGGCACCAGACCGATGCGCGAGCGGGCGGCGCGATACTCGGTGACGACGTCATGGCCATCGGCCAGCACGCGGCCGGTCGACGGATTGACGAGGCCGCAGATGATGCTGATCAGCGTCGTCTTGCCGGCGCCGTTCGGCCCGAGCAGCGCAAAGATCTCGCCCCGGCGAATGTCGAGGTTCACATCTTTCAGCGCCTCGAAGCCCGACGCATAGACCTTCGAGAGATTCGCTACGGAAATAATGTTTTGCATGATGCCGATATTAGCCGAGGCGAATGACGTTTCGGCGAGATTTATGCAACAGCGCACCCAAATCTCAGCATGCGGCAGCATGCCGGACCGGCCAGCGCTTCGTCCATCGACGGTCGCATCCGAGGACGGAAGCGCCCGCGCCGTCCACAGCCACGGATAACCCGTGGATGTCGTTGCCGAATGCCGAAAGATTCTGGAAAGCATGCCCGATTAGGATGGGCGTTGGCGGAGGTGATAAACTTTCCTGGCCGCGCCCGATGGCGATATCCGCGACCCGAACTGCACCGTGACGACCATGCGCTGGCGCCTTCGCCGTATCCTCTTCCTGATCTATGTCGGCTGGGCCGCCTTCGCGCTGCTGCTCGTTCCGCTCAGCGCCGTCGGGATCGTTGCGGAGAACCCGCTCGCCGCTGTGCTGGGGCTGGTGCTCGGCCTGCCATGGAGCGTGCTGCTGACCTGGTGGATCGACAGCTCCAGCCCGATTCTCAACTTCCTGCTGCTGGCGCTTGCGCTGGCGATCAACGCCGCCATCCTGCGCTATCTTTCACGCCGCCCGCGCCCCGTCCTCGATGACGAGGAAGAAGACGAGGAACTGGACGACAATCTCGAGGACGAGGACCTGGATCACGACCCGGACGACGAGGACGACTGGGACGAGGACTGGGTGGAACCGGAAGATCCCCGCCGCAAAGGGCGCTAGCAGGATCGCGATAGAGTCTTCCTACACCTCTCCCGAGGGAGAGGTGTAGCGGCAGTGAGCTACACGCCCTAGAAGGCGAGCTGAACCTTCATCGAATGGCGGCGATCGCCGGCGACATCGAAGGCCTGCTTCGCATCCTCAATCCCGAAGCTACCAGTCAGCAGCGGTCGCAGATCCACCTTGCGCTCGTCGATCAGCTTGACTGCCAGCGGGAACTCGTCGTGGAAGCGGAACGAACCGGTGAGCGAGATTTCCTTCGCCACCACGACGTTCTGCGGCAGCGATAGCTCACCACCCAGACCGACCTGCACGATCGTGCCGCGCGGCCGGACCACGTCGAGGCCGGAGCGCAGCGCCCGCTCATTGCCGGAGCATTCGAACATCACGCCAAACGTGCCCTTGTCGGCGGCATACGGCGCGAGTGCTTCGGGCTCCTTGGCCATGTTGATGGTGCGGTCGGCGCCCAGTTCGCGCGCGAAGGCGAGCGGCTCATCGACGACATCGGTGACGATGATCTCGGCGGCGCCATGGAAGCGGGCGGCGGCAACGGTCAGCGCGCCGATCGGGCCGCAGCCGGTCACCAGCACGCGCTTGCCCTGCAGCGACGGCGCGCGCGACAGCGCATGCAGCGTCACGGCGAAGGGTTCGGCCATCGCCAGTTCGCCGACCGTCGCGTTGCCGCCCTTCTCGCACTGGGTCGCCATGCAGACGAGTTCCTGCCGGAAGGCACCCTGGATGTGCGGCATCGGCATGGCGCTGCCATAGAAGCGCATGTTCAGGCACTGGTTCGGCAGGCCTTCATAGCAATAGCGGCAGGCACGGCAGGGGCGCGACGGGTTGACGGCGACGCGGTCGCCCGGCTTGACGTTGGTGACGTCCGACGCGACGGCGGAGACGGTGCCGGCAACCTCATGGCCGAGGATCATCGGCTCGCGCAGCTTCACCGTGCCGAAGCCACCATGCTGGTAGTAATGCAGATCCGAACCGCAGATGCCGCCGGCTTCGATACGAACGGTGACCTCGCCCGGCCCCATCGTTCCGACTTCCCGCTCCTCGACCCGCAAATCATGAGCGGCATGAATGACAACGGCGCGCATCGGTTTCACTCCCTGAAGATTTTTGTTATCGATATCACGAATAGTCGACAGCGCAAGACGAGCCAAGCCGGGTCTCGCCTACCCCGTCGCTATGCCTCGCTCGATCCCGAATCGTCCGGTCCGGTATCGACATGCCACCACCGCGGCCGGCGATCCTCGAAGGAATGAAACCTCGGCCGAAGCGCCGCCTGGTCGGCTTCGTCGAAGCCGCCGATCAGCAATTCGATCGTCGGCGCGTCGTCAATGGCGCCTATCGAGCTGCCGCATTTCGGACAGAACGCGCGGCTGGTCATCTCCGACGAACGGAAGGTCGATGGTACACCGCCCGGCCCCGTCCAGGATACGCTGTCGCGCGGGAACTCGACCCAAGCCGTGGTCAGCGAGCCGGAATGCCTCTGGCACTGCCGGCACGAGCATGTATGCGGGTTATTGGCCGGGCCAATCGCCTCGTAGCGAATCCAGCCGCAAAGACACCCGCCGCCGTAAACTGTTTCCGTCACCACGGGCTCCCCTGCGTTTCGATAGGCTTGTCAGGCCCCGCTCGATCGATCGCTGCCGGGCCAGATTCGGACAACAGGGTTCTACAGTCGACCGCGGCGAATACCCAGCCCGGCGTACCGCCGGCGCGACAGGCGTTCGCTTGACACCGCTTTGTTATCGATACCAAATTCGCCCCAACAACGACCAACAAACCTATCAGGGAGTGATCGCGTGAACCTGTTCGATCTCAGCGGGCGTCTGGCCCTTGTCACCGGCGCCAGCAAGGGGATCGGCTTCGCCGTCGCCGAAGCGCTCGCTTCCGCCGGTGCCCGCATCGTCCTCAACGCCCGTGACGAAGCGCGGCTGGAAATCGCCCGCGCCGACCTCGCCGGCCGGGGCTATGACGTCCATGTCGCCCCGTTCGACGTAACCGATCCCGATGCGGTGACGGCCGGCGTCGAAAAGGTCGAGAACGAGATCGGACCGATCGACATCCTCGTCAACAATGCCGGCATGCAGCATCGCACGCCTTTGCATGATTTTCCGCTCGAAGCCTGGCGCAAGATCGTCGCCACCAACATCGACAGCGTCTATCTCGTCGGCCAGGCGGTCGGACGCCGCATGATCCCGCGCGGACGCGGCAAGATCATCAATATCGGCTCGGTGCAAAGCGAACTGGCCCGGCCCGGCATCGCCCCCTACACGGCGACCAAGGGCGCGGTGAAGATGCTGACCAAGGGCATGGCGACCGACTGGGCCCGCTACGGCATCCAGGTCAACGGCATCGGCCCCGGCTATTTCAAGACCGAACTGAACCAGGCGCTGGTAGACGACGCGACATTCACCGCCTGGCTTTCCAACCGGACGCCCGCCGGACGCTGGGGCAATGTCCAGGAACTCGCCGGCGCGGCGATCTTCCTCGCCTCCGACGCGTCGAGCTTCGTCAACGGCCACATCCTCTATGTCGACGGCGGCATCACCGCCAGCCTCTGACGATCGATCGGGGAACCGGCGAAGTCGCTTCGCCGGTTCCCGCCAGCTTCCGCCTTGCCCCCTGCCCTGGCAGGGGTTGCTCCTGCACGACTGGATGCTCGCCATCCGGGCAATACCCCTGCGGCAGACAGTCTTGACATCAGCTTTTTTGTTATCGATAACAATAGCAACCGGACAAAGAGCCGGAGACTGAGAATACGCGGTGTTCGCACCGCATCCGGGAGGGACGAGGATGATCGACGCAGGAGTCCTGCGCTTCGATGATGTCGCCAAGGCTTTTGGCGGCACGCGGGCGTTGAAGGGCGTCAGTTTCGAGGTGGCGCGCGGCGAGGTCGTGGCGCTGCTGGGCGAAAACGGCGCCGGCAAGTCGACCCTGATCAAGATTCTCGGCGGCATTTTTCGCGCCGATAGCGGCCATGTCACCATTGGCGGCGAACCCTATCGCCACCGCGCCCAGGCGCGCGGCGAACGCCAGAAGGTCGCCTTCATCCATCAGGATCTCGGCCTCGTCGAATGGATGACGATTGCCGAGAACATGGGCCTCGCGCAGGGCTTTGCCGGGCGCGGCGGTTCACGCGGCCTGATCGACTGGAAACGCACCGAAGAGCGCGCCGCGACGGCGCTGGAACTGGTCGGCTGCGACATTGACCCCACCACCCGCGTCCATGCGCTGAGCCGCACCGAGAAATCGCTGGTCGCGATTGCCCGCGCGCTGGTCGTCGATTGCGACTTCCTCGTCCTCGACGAGCCGACCGCGAGCTTGCCTGCCGACGAGGTCGAGCGGTTGTTCGACGCCATCCGCCGCCTGCGGGCGCGCGGCGTCGGCATGATCTATGTCTCGCACCGCCTCGACGAGATTTTTCGTATTGCCGACCGCGTCGTCGTCATGCGCGACGGCCTGAAGGTTGGCGAGAAGCCGGTCGCCCAGACGACGCCGGACGAACTGGTCAGCCTGATCGTCGGATCGACGACTCTTGAGCTTTTTACCAAGGGCGAGCTTGGGTCAGGCAAGGTGCGCGTCGCGGTCAAGGGGCTGGAGACACCGTCGGCCGGCCCTGTCACCTTCAACGTCCGCCAGGGCGAACTGCTCGGCCTTGTCGGCCTGCGCGGCGCCGGACAGGAAGAGATCGGCCGGGCGCTGTTCGGCGCTGCTCCCCATCGCGGCTCGATCCAGATCGATGGCGAAGCACCCGACCTGTCTTCGCCCCGCGCAGCGCTCAATGCCGGCGTCGGGCTGGTGGCGCGCGATCGCACCGAAGAATCCGTCGCCTTCTCGCTCTCCGTCCGCGAAAACGCCTTCCTCAATCCGGCCGCCATCGGCCGCAAGCTGTTCTCCTATCTGTCGCCGCGCGCTGAAGCCCGCCAGGCTATCGAGCTCGGCGCCTCCGTCGGCCTGCGCCCCAACGATCCTGATCTGCCGATCGAGGGTCTTTCAGGCGGCAACCAGCAGAAGGTCGTCGTCGGCCGCTGGCTCGCCACCGATCGCCACCTGCTGATCGCCGAGGACCCGACCGCCGGCGTCGATGTCGGCGCCAAGGCCGAGATCTACCGGCTGATCGCACAGGCGCTGGACAAGGGCCTCGCCGTCGTCGTCGTCTCCACCGATTTCGAGGAGATCGCCCATATCTGCCACCGGGCGCTCGTCTTCAACCGGGGCAAGATCATCGCCGAACTGACCGGCCCTGCCCTCACCACCGAATCCGTGATCACGGCGGCCTCCGCCTCGGAAGCAGCCTAGTACCTCACCCCGTTCCATCGAAACGAGGTGAGGTTCCAACTCTTTGTCTAGTCGCGTTTTCTTCACGCGAACCGGTACTCACTTCGCTCGAAAACGCTCCAGGAAGCGCAACCATGTCCATGAACTCCGTCCGCTCCGATGCGCTGGAACCAACCCGCAGCGAACTGAAAAACGCCTCGTTCGGCGAGCGCCTGCGCCGGCGCATCCCGGTCTACGGCCTGCCGATCCTGCTGGTCCTGCTGGTGATCCTGTTCTCGGTCCTGCTGCCGCAGACATTTCCGACCATGCTCAATGTGCGGTCGATCATCTCGGACAAGGCAATCATCGCGCTGCTGTCGCTCGCCGCGATGATCCCGATGGCCGCCGGCAAGATCGACCTGACGGTCGGCTACGGCATCGTGCTCTGGCACATCCTGGCGATCAGCCTGCAGACCATGGCCGGCATTCCCTGGCCCTTCGCCGTGCTGATCGTCATTCTTCTCGGCGCCTGCGTCGGCCTGCTGAACGGCCTCTTGGTGGAAGTCGCCCGCATCGACTCGTTCATTGCCACGCTTGGAACCGGCACGGTGCTCTATGCCGTCGCCCTCTGGCACACCGGCGGAAGGCAGGTGGTGGCGCAACTGCCGCAAGGCTTCCTGTCGCTCAACGGCACCATGGTGTTCGGCCTGCCGATAACAGGCTTCTACGTCATCGGCCTGGCCATCGTGCTCTGGCTGATCCTCGAGCATCTGCCGATCGGCCGCTATCTCTACGCCATCGGCGCCAATCCGAAGGCCGCCGCCCTCAACGGCATCCCTGTGCAGCGCTACACCATGGCTGCCTTCGTCGCCTCTGGCGCGCTGACGGCGGTTGCCGGCGTGCTGCTCGCGTCAAAGCTGCGCATCGGCCAGGCCAGCGTCGGCCTCGAATATCTGCTGCCGGCGCTGGTCGGCGCCTTCCTCGGCTCGACCACGATCAAGCCCGGACGCGTCAATGTCTGGGGCACGCTGGCCGGCGTCGCCATCCTGGCGGTCGGCATTGCCGGCATCCAGCAGTTCGGCGGCTCGTTCTGGGTCGAGCCGATGTTCAACGGTGTCACCCTGCTGATCGCCATCGGCATCGCCGGCTATGCCCAGCGTCGCCGGGGCGCCAGCAGCAAGCCATTCAAAAAGACGGGCACTTAAGAATCCCGTCGCAACTCGGAGGGAAGTTCATGAAGTCACGCAATCTGCTCCTCGCAGCCGCCAGCGCCGTTGCGCTGATGGCCATCCCGATGGTCGCCCACGCCGACGCCTTCGTCGACGAGGCGAAGGCTGTCGTCGCCAAGGCCGTTGGCCGCGCCGACAAGTGGGATGGCCCCACCACCGGCCCGAAGGCCGTTGGCAAGAAGACCATCGTCTATGTCGCCGGCGATATGCGTAATGGCGGCATCCTGGGCGTTTCCCAGGGCGCGAAGGAAGCCGCCGAAGCGATTGGCTGGGATTATCGCGAGATCGACGGCCAGGGCACCGTCTCCGGCCAGGCCACGGCGCTCTCCCAGGCCATCGCGCTGAAGCCCGACGCCATCGTCGTCGGCGGCAGCGACGCGGTCGAGCAGAAGGCCGGCCTCGAAGCCGCCGCCAAGGAAGGCATTCTGATGGTCGGCTGGCATTCCGGCCCTGTCCCCGGCCCGCTCGAAGGCACGCCGATTTTCGCCAACGTCACCACCGACGCGATGGAAGTCGCAAAGGTCGCGGCGATGAAGGCGGTTGCCGATTCCGACGGCAAGGCCGGCGTCGTCGTCTTCGCCGACTCGACCTATGCCATCGCCATCGCCAAGGGCCGTGCGATGGAAGAGTGGATCAAGAAGTGCGCCGGCTGCACGGTCGTCTCCTTCCAGGATACGCCACTCGCCGACGTTTCGACCCGCATTCCGCAGCTGACCACGACGCTGCTGCAGCAGAACGGCGCCAAGTGGACCCACTCGCTGGCGATCAACGACCTCTATTTCGACTTCATGCCGCCGGCTCTCCAGGCTGCCGGCATTGCCGGTGACGGCGATCCGCAGAACATCTCGGCCGGCGACGGGTCGGAATCGGCCTACCAGCGCATCCGCGCCAAGGACCATCAGGCCGCGACCGTGCCGGAGCCCCTCGCCATGCAGGGCTGGCAGCTCGTCGACGAGCTGAACCGCGCCTTTGCGGGTGAAAAGTGGTCGGGCTACGTGCCGGGCGTCCATCTCGTGACGCCGGATAATGTCGCCTATGACGGCGGCCCGAAGAACGTGTTCGACCCGGATAACGGCTATCGGGCTGAATACAAGAAGATCTGGGGCGTCAACTAACGCCTGAACGTTACCCGGCGGCCGTCTTCAGACGGCCGCCGGGTCCCTGATGTCTGGCAGACGACCGTGCCGCTTCGAACGACGGGCCAACGCCCAGGTCGCGCCTGGCCCGCCGCGAGGAATCGTACGCCCATGGCTCATTGTCGCGCCATCCGGTGAACCGTCCCGTGGCTCTGGCGCCGAGCCAAGGCGTGAGCTAACGACGGCGTCTCTCCGATCCGGCATGGCCGGAGCCCGGCCTTCTTCGCATTTCCCAAGGCGCGCCCCCTGTCGCGCCCGACCCTGGACAAACACGATGGCGACCGATCCCCCCGGAAGAACGCCAAAGAGCCAGCCGACCATGGCCGACGTCGCCGAGCGCGCCGGCGTTTCCACCATGACGGTATCGCGCGCCCTGAAGAAGGGCAGCCCGATCTCGGATGAGACGCGCCGGCGGATCATGGCCGCGGTCGATGAGCTGGGCTACGTCCTCGACCAGACGGCCGGCACGCTTTCCTCGAAGCGCTCCGGCTTCGTCGCCACGCTGATCCCCTCGATCAACAATTCCAACTTCTCCGACACCGTGCGCGGCATCAGCGAGGCGATCGAGGGCAGCGGATTGCAGCTCCTGCTCGGCCGCACCGACTATCTCGTCGAGAAGGAAGAAACCCTGCTCGAATCGATGCTGACGCGCCGGCCGGAAGGGATCCTCCTGACGGGAGGCTCGCACACGCCAAGGTCGCGGCGACTGCTCGAATCGGCCGGCATTCCCATCATCGAGACCTGGGACCTGCCGGAAAAGCCGATCGAGCATGTCGTCGGCTTTTCCAACGCGGCGGCGACCCGCGCCCTGGTGCACGACCTTTTTGCCCGCGGATACCGCAATATCGGCTTCATCGGCGGCACCAGCAATCGCGACACGCGCGGCGCGGATCGCCGTGTCGGCTACAGCCAGGCGATCGCCGAACTGGGGCTTGGGCAATCGCGCATCATCTCGTTCGGCAGCCCGCCGATCTCGATGGAACAGGGCGGCGAGGCGATCGTCCAGCTGGTCACGCAATGGCCGGAAGTCGATGCCGCGATCTGCGTTTCCGATCTCTCCGCCTTTGGCGCGCTGATGGAATGCCACCGGCGCGGCTGGGCGGTGCCGGATCGGATCGCCATTGCCGGCTTCGGTGATTTCGAGGTGTCGCGCTGCTCCCATCCGCGCCTGACGACGGTGTCGGTGGATGCGGTCGAGATCGGCCGCACGGCGGGCCATCTGCTTCTGCGCGCCATCGAGGCCCGTCGCGAAGGTCGTCTGGCGCCCCCGGAAACCAGCATGATGCCGTTCCGGGTGATCCAGCGCGAAAGCACGTGACCGGGCCGAGGCCCGATCACGCTTGTCGAGGTGCGGAGCGCGCAGATCGTCCTCCCGGCAACCGCGTCGGCCCAGCGCCCAACCTCAATCCATATGGAAAACCTCGGCAAGCGGGATCATCACCGGCGTACCGTCGAAGTTGGTGTCCATGATATCGCCCATATGGGCGAACCACTTCTGCATCAGCGGCTGGACGTTCAGCTCATCCGCCCGCGCCCCGTCCGCGATGTGGTTGATGGCGAACAGGATATTCGTCTCCTCATCGAGGAAGATCGTGTAGTCGCGGGCCCCATGCAGGGCGAGAAGCTCGCGTAGTTCCGGCCAGATCTCGTCATGCCGCTTCTTGTACTCGGCGCCGCAGCCGGGCTTCATCCGCATCTTGAAACCGACGCGCTTCATGGTGTCTTCCTCCCTCAGGCAGGGCTCGTTCGAGCCCGGATCATGGCGGACTTCGCCCGCATATCTATTCGAAGATCGCGCCGGGGTTCATCCGGTTGGCGGGATCGATCGCCGACTTGATCGTGCGCAGCAGATCCATCTGGATCGGCGAGGCACGCTTCTCGAAGGCGCTGCGCTTGACGCGGCCGATGCCGTGCTCGGCGCTGATCGAACCGCCCAGGCGATCGACGACCTCGAAGATCACGGCTTCGCTTGCCTTGATCCAGCTGTGCCGCGACGGCCCCTCCGGCATGTCGCGCGGCGGCATCACGACAAAATGCATGTTGCCGTCGCCGATATGGCCATAGGTCAGCACGACACCGTCCGCGACCGCGACCGCCAGAGCTTCTTCGACCTCGTCGATACAGACGGCAACGCTGGAGATCGGCACAGAGACATCGGTGCGCAGATACGTGCCGTGCTTCACCTGTGCCTCGACGACCCCCTCGCGGATCGCCCAGATTTTCTGCGCCTGCGTGGCGCTTGAAGCGCGCACGCCGTCGAGGATCATCCCCTCTTCCAGCGCAAACTCCAGGAAGCCGCCGACCAGCGCCTCGAGATCGAGCGGGCCGCTTGAGGAGGCTTCGAGCAGAACGAAATACGGCGCGCCCGTGGCGAGCGGATTGACGATATCCGGCATGGTGAGCGCCATGCCGACGCTGCGGTCGGAGATCAGTTCGAAGGCCGAGAGAAGGTCGGCGAGATGCCGGCGCGCGGCGGCGAACAGGCGGATGGCGTCGGCGGCCGATTCGACCGCCAGGAACATCGTCTCGATGTTGCTCGGTCGCGGAAACAGCTTCAGCGTCGCCGCCGTGACGATGCCGAGCGTCCCTTCCGAGCCGAGGAACAGTTGCTTCAGGTCATAGCCGGTATTGTCCTTGCGCAGTGTCTTAAGCCCGTTCCAGACGCGGCCATCCGGCAACACCACTTCGAGGCCGAGCACGAGGTCGCGCATCATGCCGTAGCGCAGCACGTTGATGCCGCCGGCATTGGTGGCGACATTGCCGCCGATCTGGCAGCTGCCCTTGGCGCCGAGCGACAGCGGGAACATCAGGTCTTCCGTCTCGACCGCCTGATGCAGCACTTCCAGCACGCAGCCGGCCTCGACCTCGACGCTGAAATTGAGCGGATCGATGGTGCGGATCCGGTTCATCCGCTCCAGGCTGACGAGCACATGTCCACCCTCGATCCGCGCCGACGCACCCTCGACCAGTCCGGTATGCCCGCCCTGCGGAACGATGGCGAGGCCGTTCTGCGCGCAATAGCGCACCAGTTCGACGACTTCCTCGAGATTTCGCGGCCGCGCGACAAAAGACGGATTGCCGTCCGCCTCGCCGGTCCAGTCGCGGATATAGTGGGATCCGCGATCGACCTCGCGAATGAGGATCGTCTCGTCCAGCTTGGCGTCGGTCATTCTCGTTTTCCTTCGGGGGACCCAGTTGGAAGCAAACGCAGGAAGGAGCGCGTGAACCTCCAGCTAGTATGTGAGATATTTTATATTAGCCGAAATGACAATCTCCACGGATACCGAAAGCCTTCAGGGTTGAAGATAAACAGGATTGCTCGCAGTGTTCGCATCCGACAATGCCTCCGACCGCGCCTGCCGTGTGGCCTCCAAATCTTTGAGAGTCGAAATATCGCTTTACTCAACAGGCCTCGAATGTGAGATGCGTCCTGCAACGCCAACCAGGGAAACCGTCGCCAGATGAGCGTCAACCATCTCGACCGGCCCAAATCGCTGACCGCGAGGGCCTTCGACCGGCTGCTTGAAAGCATCACCGATGGCGAGATCGCCTATGGCGCGATGCTGAGCGAAAAGGCTGTCGCCGAGACTTTCGGCACCAGCAAGACGCCGATCCGCGAGGCTTTCTTCCAGTTGCAGTCGCTCGGCCTCGTGGAAATCCAGCCGCAAAGGGGCTGCTACGTTCCATATCCGACCCTCGACAAGGTCCGCGAGCTCTGCGAGCTGCGCATCGAGCTTGAGTGCTACGCGCTGCGCCTATCGATGCAGCGGGACAAGAAGAAGCTGCTGAAGACCCTCTCGAAGACATTCGCGCAGATGGAAGCCATGCGCGACCAGTACCGCCACGAAACCTACCACAAGCTCGACCAGGACTTTCACAAGGCGTTCTTCGTCGCCTGCGGCAACACGCTGCTCATCGAGGTCTATGGCTCGATCGATCCGCGCATCCAGGCTCTGCGCGCCAATTTTTCTTCGCCGAACGAACAACTCTTCGACATATCCAGAAACGAGCATGCAGCGATCGTCCAGGCCATCGCCGACGACGACATCGACGCCGCGACCCGCACGATCCACGACCATATCAGTCGCGTCCGCGACATCTATTCCGACGGAATCCAGCAGCTGAAGCAAACGGATTCGACACTGGCCGGCTTATAGCCGGGCTCCACCGGCCATAAGTCGGGTTCGCTATCGAGGGCCGAGGAAGCGTGCTAAGGCGGCAGCTCCTGTCGATTGAATGAGCGGCAATGAACTCGGAACAGAAGAGCGCATCGAATGTTGGCCTCGCCCGGTTGAGGCGGCATCTTCATTTCCTGTATCACAGCCGTTCCCGGCCGGCCCGCATCTTCCAGGGCTGCGTCGTCATCATCGATCTGCTGGTGATCGCCTTCTTCATTGCGACGCCGATGATCCGGGATGTCTCGGGATTTCTTTGGTTCGACTACGCCATTGCGATCATCCTCGCGACCGACCTGATCTGCCGCGGGCTGGCGGAAACGAAGCTGCGGCCCTGGCTGCGGCAGCCGACGGTGATCGTCGACATCTTCATCCTGATTACCCTGCTGTTCCCGACCTATCTCGCCAATCTCGGCTTCCTGCGCATTCTTCGGCTCTGGTCGCTGTCGCGAAGCGGCTTTCTCTGGCGCCCGCTGACACCGCGCCAGGTCGCACGCTGGCAACAGCCGCTCCAGGCGATCGTTAATCTCGTGACGTTCCTCTTCGTCGCGACCGGCTTCATCTACACCTTCTTCTTCCGGTTCAGCCCCGGTTTCGAGGGCTATATCGACGCCCTGTATTTCACGGTCACGACCGTGACCACGACCGGCTTCGGCGACATCACCCTGCCCGGCCCCTGGGGCAAGCTGACCTCGATCGTCACGATGATCTGCGGCATCTCGCTGTTCGTCCGGTTGGCGCAGTCCATCGTTCGCCCCAACAAGGTCTTCCACCCCTGCCCGCGCTGTGCCCTGCAGCGACACGACCCGGATGCGGTGCATTGCAAGGCCTGTGGCGAGGTTCTGGCAATTCCGGACGACGGCGAGTAGCGGCTTTTTCTCAGCCGTCCCGAGCGTCGGACCATCTAGCACCGTTCTCGTTTTGTGCTAAACTGACGCGATGAGCGCACAAGGTATTGTCCTGTTCGAAACGCCGATTGGCCCCTGCGGCATCAGCTGGGGTGCGCGCGGCATCACGGCGCTTCAGTTTCCGGGAGAGAGCGAAGCGGAAACGCGAGCAGAGCTGTCGCTACGTTTTCCCGAAGCACGCCCCATCGAACCGCCTGCCTTCGTGACCGAGGCCATCGCCGCCATCATCGCGCTGCTCGAAGGTGCCGATGACGACCTGACCAGCATCCCGCTCGATCCCGATCACATCACGCCGTTCAACCAGCGCGTCTATGACGTGACGCGCCGGATCCCGCCCGGGCAGACGCTCACCTATGGCGAGGTGGCGGCGGCGATCGGTGAACCGGGGGCAGCGCGCGCCGTCGGACGGGCTCTCGGTGAAAACCCGTACCCCATCATCATCCCCTGCCACCGCGTCCTGGCCGCTGGTGGCAAGATGGGCGGTTTTTCCGGCACAGGCGGCATCGCTACGAAGCGCCGGATTCTCGCGATCGAAAGCCGCGCCAAGCTGGATGAGCTGCCGCTGTTTGGCGGCAGTTCGGGCTGACTGGCGGCTGTTTCGCCGCGCATGCCGACAACTGCCGCCGATCAGGACAGAACTCCATCATTCCTGCGAAAGCAGGAACCCATTCAGCCGAAGACCCTGCTGTGCGAACCGGCCCTCACCGACAGCCTAGAGCGGGATTCATTATGGTGGAATCCGGCTCTCACCTCTCCCTGAGGGAGAGGTCGGCTCGAAGAGCCGGGTGAGGGTTTAGGGAACTATCGGGTGAGGCCGTAAACCCTCACCCGCCGGCTACGCCGTCGACCTCTCCCTCAGGGAGAGGTGAAGAAAGTGCCATCCTGCTTTAGCGCCAGTTGAACTGCGGCTTGTAGCCCAGCACCTTTTTCGCCTTGTCGATCGAAAGCAGCGTCTCGTTCGGCCCGATTGGCCGCTTGCGCTCAACGCCTGGGAACGCCTCGTCGAGCAAGGAATCGTTGGACCGGCTCATGACGCCGTCATCATTGGCGATGACGAAGACATCGGCGCCCTTCAGCGTCGATTCGAGCGCCAAGCGGCACGACTGCGCGGCGTCGCGCACGTCGATATAGGCCCAGAGGTTCCATTTGCGCGCGTTGATGTCAGCGTCGAAAGCCGGGAATTCGCCATAGCGCTCCGGCGCGATGACATTGGAAAAGCGCAAGCCGAAGATCTTCAATTCGGGATCCCAGCGGCAGAATTCCTTGGCCATCTCCTCGCCGAGGAATTTTGACAGCGAATAGGCCGTCTCGGGCCGGCCCCGATAGTCCTCGTCGACCGGCACATAGGGCGGTGGCGTTTCAAAGGGCAGGCCCAGAACCGTCTCGCTCGAAGCCCAGACGACATTGCGGATACCGAGCACGCGGGCGGCTTCGAAGACGTTGTAGGTTGAAACAATATTGGTCTCGAAGATGACGTGGTTCGGCGCCAGCCCCGGCGCCGGGATCGCGGCGAGATGGATGATGCCGGTGACCTTCTTGAAGCGATCGTCGATGCCGGAAAAGGCGGCGAGCGCCTGGCCGTAATCCATGAGGTCGACCTTGCTGAACGGAACGCCCTGGCCCGGCGGCGGCAGCGCCATGTCGACGGAGGCGACCTCGTAGCCATGTTCAACGAGATCCTTCACCACCGCGCGGCCCGCAAGCCCGCTTCCACCTGTGACGATGATCATGATTCTCTCCCGAAACTATCGATGAAACGCCGGTGGACGAGGCCCGACCGACCGAAACTCCTGGCGGCAACGCCGCGATGACAGCGCTAACATAACAGCAGATCCCGGCGAGACAATGCCTCTGCGGAAGATCGGAGCCCCGTGCATCATCGAGGCAACGGGTCGGTTGGGCGGATTTGCCACGACGCGGGCGAGCGCAATCGCCCCTATTCAATCACGAGAAGGCCGTGCGGCCGACAAGTCGTGCAGAATTCCGCCTGGCGGGAATCGCGCCGACTTGACGGTGCTCGGCAAGGGATTCGGGGAGAAAGAACGAATGAACGGACAACGCGCGCTTCTGGTCGTGGCAGGCCTGGCCGGCATGCTCGGCGTCGCCATGGCGGCTGCCGGGGCGCATGTGCCGGGCGGCGAACGCCTGGCAACGGCCGGAAACATGGCCATGGCGCAGGCGCCGGCCCTGCTGGCGCTCGGCTTCTTCGTGCCCGCAACGGCGCGGCTGATGTCGATCTCCGCCTGGGCGATTGCGCTGGGCCTGATCGGCTTTTCCGGCGCGCTGGCCTTCCATACCCTGACCGGAAGTCCGGCCCTGACATCCCTCGCGCCGGTCGGCGGCACGACGATGATGATCGGCTGGCTCGGCGTCGCAATCTCGGCGGTTCGCATCAAGAAGGGCTAAACAGGCTCCGGGGCTGGCCTTTTCCGCCCGTCTCGTCTATCGATGCGCCACCTCAGAAACCGTTAGAAGACCACATATGGACGCCCTGACCGGACCCGTCGATCGCCGCCGGACCTTCGCCATCATCTCGCACCCGGATGCGGGCAAGACGACGCTGACCGAAAAGCTGCTGCTGATGGGCGGCGCGATTCAGCTTGCCGGCGAGGTCAAGGGCAAGCGCGACCGCCGCCAGACCCGTTCCGACTGGATGGGCATCGAGCGTGAGCGCGGCATTTCGGTCGTCACCTCGGTGATGACGTTCGAGTATGGTGGCAAGATCTTCAACCTGCTCGATACGCCGGGCCATGAAGACTTCTCCGAAGACACCTATCGCACGCTGACCGCCGTCGATTCCGCCGTCATGGTGATCGACGCGGCCAAGGGCATCGAAGACCGCACGCGAAAGCTGTTCGAAGTTTGCCGCCTGCGCGACATCCCGATCGTCACCTTCATCAACAAGCTCGACCGCGAGACACGCGACCCGTTCGAACTGCTCGATGAAATCGAAAAGGTGCTGGCGCTCGACACCGTGCCGATGACCTGGCCGATCGGTCGAGGCCGCGAATTCGCCGGCACCTACGACATCGTCGCCCGCACGGTCCGCCGCATCGACACCGATAATTCCATCATCCCGGTCTCGGGCCCGAACGATCCGAAGATCGACGGCCTGACGACGCCGGAAGCCATCGCCACGTTCCGCGAGGAAATGGAGCTGATCGAGGGCGCCGGCAACGGCTTTGACGCCGACAGCTTCCGCCAGGGCCATCTGACGCCGGTCTATTTCGGTTCGGCGCTGCGCAATTTCGGCGTCCACGATTTGATCGACGCGCTCGCCGCCTTCGCCCCCTCGCCGCGCCCGCAGCAGGCCGAGGGCCGCATCGTCGAGCCGACCGAGCCGAAAATGTCCGGCTTCGTGTTCAAGATCCAGGCCAACATGGATCCGAACCATCGCGACCGCATCGCGTTCCTGCGCGTCTGCTCCGGCAAGTTGCAGCGCGGCATGAAGGCCAGGCTGGTCCGCACCGGCAAGCCGATCCCGCTCTCGAGCCCGCAATTCTTCTTCGCGCAGGACCGCCTGCTCGCCGACGAAGCCTTTGCCGGCGACGTGGTCGGCATTCCGAACCATGGCACGCTCCGCATTGGCGACACGCTGACCGAGGGCGAAAACCTCGTCTTCCGCGGCGTGCCGAGCTTCGCGCCGGAAATCATGCGCCGTATCCGGCTGCAGGATCCGATGAAGGCGAAGAAGCTGAAGGAAGCGCTGCAGCAGATGGCCGAGGAAGGCGTCGTGCAGGTTTTCGTGCCGCATGATGGCTCGCCCGCGATCATCGGCGTTGTCGGCGCGCTGCAGCTCGACGTGCTGAAGGAACGCATGCAGGTCGAATACAGCCTGCCGATTGACTTCGAGCATTCGCGCTTCACGGTCTGCCGTTGGGTGACCTCGTCCGACAAGCTGGCGCTGGAAACCTTCGTCGATCGCCATCGCTCGTCGATGGCGTCCGATCTCGATGGCGCGCCCGTGTTCATGGCGCCGTCGGCCTTCGAGCTTCGCTACGAGTTGGACCGGACACCGGCCGTCATCGCCAGCGAGATCAAGGACTACCAGCGCGAAGAAGCGGCCTAGCCGCGAAGAGCTGAGCCGGCCCCAGGTCCACCGGACCAAGGGGCTGGTCGTGTCCTGCGGCAAGGTGCAGACTGTCCGGGATCGCCATCGGCGATCCTGCGAGGGACAGGTCGATGCCGGTCGATGTGGAAACGCTGAAGCAGATCTTCCTGGCGCTGCCAGAAGTGCGCGAGGGTATCACCCACGGCACCCTCTCCTTCTATCTCGGCAAGACCTTCTTCGGCCGAATGCAGGATGACGGCACGACCTTCGCGCTGAAGATGAATTTCGATGATCGCGATATGCTGATCGTGATCGAGCCGGAGATCTTCTTCACCAACGATCATTTTCGCGGCTATGCGTATGTGCTGGTCCGCTTGCCGGCGATCGATGCCGACAGGCTGGCGCCGCTGGTCGAAAAATCCTGGCGACAGACGGCCCCGAAACGGCTGCGGCAGGCCTTCGATCCGGCTCAAGGCTGAAGAGATTCTCAATCTCGGATTGTAGTTCGACATTGCATTTCGTCACGGAATCGGCGGATTGCCGTGTTGATAGTTCGCTCAATCGATTCCGGGCCGCGCGACTTCGGCCCCTGACATTCACGGCTCCGTGCCATCCCCCCTTTCGGAGGTTCCCATGCGAAAAGCTGGTTTGCAGCTCGCGACATTCCTCGCCTTGGCCGTCTCGGCCGCTCCCGCCTTCGCCGCCTCCTGCAAGGATGCATCCGGCTTCCCGGCCTGGCTCGACGGCGTCCGACAGGAAGCTGCCCAGAGCGGTATTTCAGCCAAGACGATCTCGGCGCTGGACGGCATCGCCTATGCCCCCGACGTGGTCGCCAAGGATCGCGCGCAGAACGTCTTTTCGCAGAGCTTCCTCGAATTCTCCGACCGCATGGTCGCCAAGTACCGCCTGCAGAAGGGCGCGCAGCTGATCAAGCAGAACGCCAAACTGTTTGACCGGATCGAGAAGGATTATGGCGTCCCCGCCGCCGTGCTCGTTGGTTTCTGGGGCCTCGAGACTGATTTCGGCGCCGTTCTCGGCGACCTGCCGACGCTGCGCTCCTTGGCCACGCTGGCCTATGATTGCCGTCGTCCGCAGCTCTTCCACGACCAGTTGATGGCGGCGTTGGCCGTGATCGAGCGTGGCGACCTCACGGCAGCCGAGATGAAGGGTCCTTGGGCCGGCGAACTCGGCCAGGTGCAGTTCCTGGCAACCCACTACCGCGATTTCGCCGTCGACTATGATGGTGATGGCCGTCGCGACCTGATCAAGAGCGTGCCGGACGTTCTCGCTTCCGCCGCCAACCTGCTGGTGCATGAAGGCTGGCAACGCGGCCAGCCCTGGCTGACGGAAGTCCGCGTTCCGGACAATCTCGACTGGTCGCAGGCCGATCTGCAGATCCAGCATCCGGTCTCAACCTGGCAGAAGATGGGCGTCGCCGCGGCTCCGGGCTCGAAGATGCCCACGGCAGACCTCAAGGCTTCTCTGGTTCTGCCGATGGGCCGCCATGGCCCGGCCTTCCTCGCCTACCAGAACTACCGCGTCTACATTGAATGGAACCAGTCGTTCATCTACGCGACGACGGCCGCCTACTATGCGACGAGACTGGCCGGCGCACCGGCAGTGGGGCGCGGCGACAACGCCAAGCAGCTTCCCTACAAGGAAGTCATCGAGTTGCAGAAGCTGCTCGCCAAGCGCGGCCATGACGTCGGCAAGGTCGACGGCATGATCGGCGCCGGCACCCGTTCGGCAGTCAAGGCGATGCAGATCGACCTCGGCATGCCGGCCGATTCCTATCCCGACGCCGCGCTGCTGCAGCGCCTGCGCGCCGGCAGCTGACAATGAGGAGGCCGGGCGGCAGCGCCCGGCCTTTTTTCCGGACCGCGCCTGCCTCAAGTGGGAATCGCCCCGCACCCGCAAGGGGCGCCCAGCGGTTGCACTTCCAAGCATCTCGCGATCTGAGGGAAGATAATCCGGCATCCCGGAAAACCTTGGACCCTCATTCCTTCGGCCAGAAGCGCGCTTGCCCTATTCTTTGCCCAATCCATTTTCTGGGCAGAGATTTCGCCATGTCCCGTTTGATCATTCCCGGCTGGCAGGGGTCCGGCCAAGGCCATTGGCAGCGCCGCTGGCTCGATGTCGACGCCGACGCGCGCATCGTCGAGCAGGATGATTGGCATGCGCCAAAACTCGAAGCCTGGCTTGCCCGTCTCGATATCGCAGTCCGCCGGGCAAGGCAGCCGGTCCTGATTGCCCATAGCCTCGGCGCAGTTCTGGTCGCGCACTATGCCCGACGTTATCCGCGCGCGCCGATCGCCGGCGCGCTGCTGGTGGCCCCGGCCGACACCGAGTCCCTCGCTGCCGATCACCCGCTGGCCGATTTCGCACCGGTTCCGCTGGCACGCCTGCCCTTTCCCAGCACGCTCGCGCTGAGCCGCAACGATCCGTATATCTCGGTCGAGCGCGGCCGGCTGTTTGCCTCGCGCTGGGGCTCGGAACTGGTCGATCTCGGCCATGCCGGCCACGTCAATACCGAGAGCGGCCATGGCCATTGGCCCGCCGGCTTCTGGCTCGCCTCGCAACTGGGCAGCCAACCGATCTGCGCCGCAGCCTGATTCGACGGTCAGCGCCCGCGCACGACTCCTGCTCGCTATCGCGACCGCCAATCGCCTCGCTCACGTTCTGCCAAGTTGACGTCGAGATGACGTCGCGTCCCGATCCGCTGCGCCGGCCTCCTGTCCAGCACAGCGATCGGATTGCAGCCGTTTGGCGGCGGTCAAGACAGACGCGTTGCGTCAAAATAGATCGGCACCTATAGTATTCCTCGGACTCATGTTGGGTCAGTGCGTCGCCAGACGCGCATGGCGTGGTCGGCCTTCTTGGCTCAATCGCAAACTCGGCGCCGCCTCCCCCAGGCCGCGACGCCCCATACCGAGGTAGAAACATGGCCAGTTCAAGAGCTCCGCTTGGCATCGGCGGATGGTTGCTTGTCATCTTTGGAATCATCGTCGCGCTTGTTGGCGCGCTGCTCGGCGTTCTTGGCGTCCAGCTGATCTTGCTGGGCGGCTCCTGGTACTACGCGCTGGCGGGCCTCGGACTACTGATCGTAGGCATCCTGCATATCATGCGCCGGCCGGTCGCGACGTGGCTGTACATCGTGATCCTGCTGGCGACGATCGCCTGGGCGGTGTGGGAAGTCGGCCTCGACTTCTGGCCGCTGGTGCCGCGCCTCGTCGCCCCGGCGGTGCTCGCCGTCATCGCGCTGATCCTCGTGCCGGCCTTCCCGGCCCGCAACGGTGTCCGCCGGTCGTCTGGCCCGGCCATCCTGCTGGCCCTCGTCCTGTTCGTCGCGCTCGGCGCGGCCGTCGTCTACGCCTTCGTTCCGCATGGCGTCATTCGCAATGAAATCGCCTCGGCCGAGGCGCCTCCGGCTGTCCCGGCCGCGGCGGTCGGCGCGACCGACTGGCGTCACTACGGTCGCACGTCGCACGGCACCCGCTATGCACCGATCGACCAGATCAACCGCGATAATGTGAAAGACCTGAAGGTCGCCTGGACGTTCCAGAGCGGCGATCCGGCCATTTCGGGCTCGGAAGACCAGAACACGCCGTTGCAGGTCGGCGACACGGTCTATACCTGTTCGCCGCACAACATCGTCCACGCGCTCAACGCCGAGACCGGTGAAGTGCGCTGGAAGTTCGATCCTGAGGCGAAGTCGCCGCTCTGGCAGCGTTGCCGGGGCGTCAGCTACTACGAGCCTGTGACCGTCCCCACGGCCGAGACTCCGGCCGTCGCGCCGGCAGCGACCGAGGCAGCTCCGGCTCCCGCCGATGGCACCGAGACCGCCGCCGCGCCGACCGCGGAAGCTCCCGCTGATCCCGCCCCCGTCGCCGACAATTGCGGCGCCCGCATCGTCATGACGACGATCGATGCCCGCCTGATCCAGATCGACGCCAAGACCGGCCAGCCCTGCGCCAGCTTTGGCAACAACGGCACCGTCGATCTCAAGAACGGCATGGGCGACGTCAAGGCCGGCTTCTACTTCCAGACCTCGGCCCCGACCGTCATGCGCGACCTGATCCTGGTCGGCGGCTGGGTCTGGGACAATGTCGAGACCGGCGAACCCTCGGGCGCGGTTCGCGCCTTCAACGCCCGCACCGGCGAACTCGCCTGGGCCTGGGACCTCGGCAACCCTGCCATCACCGGCGCTCCGCCGGCCGGCGAGACCTATACGCGCGGCACGCCGAACGTCTGGTCGACGCCGAGCTATGACGACGCGCTCGGCCTCGTCTACCTGCCGACCGGCAACGCGACGCCCGACTTCTTCGGCGCGCATCGTTCGAAGGCGGCCGAGGAATACACGGCCTCGGTGGTCGCCCTCGACATGAACACCGGTCGCGAGCGTTGGAAGTTCCAGACCGTGCATCACGACCTCTGGGATTATGACGTACCCTCGCAGCCGGCGCTCTACGACGTGCCGGATGGCAAGGGCGGCACCACCCCGGCCCTGATCCAGGTCACCAAGCGCGGCCAGATCTTCATGCTCGACCGGCGCGACGGCAAGCCGATCGCCGAAGTGCAGGAAAAGCCGGTTCCCCAGACAGGCGGCGTCAAGGAGGACTTCGTCTCCCCGACCCAGCCCTATTCGGTCGGCATGCCCTCGATCGGCACCGAGCCCTTTACCGAGGCACGGATGTGGGGCGCGACGCCGCTCGACCAGCTGTTCTGCCGCATCGCCTTCAAGAAGATGCGCTATGAGGGCGAATTCACCCCGCCCGGCACCACCCGCTCGCTGATCTTCCCCGGCTACTACGGCGGCATGAACTGGGGCAGCGCCTCGGTTGACGAGGCCAACGGCCTGCTCGTCGTCAACGACATCCGCATGCCGCAGTTCGTCGAACTGCTGCCGCGCGCTGTCGCCGACACCTATGGACCGTCAGCGGCGCATGACGGACTCGGCACGCAGCTCGGCACGCCCTATGGCGCACTGAAAAACGGCTTCATGTCGCCGCTCGGCGTGCCCTGCCACCAGCCGCCTTATGGGACGATCACCGGCATCGACCTGAAGACCCGTCAGATCGCCTGGCAGGTTCCGGCGGGCACGCTGCAGGATACCGGCCCGCTCGGCTTGAAGACCGGGCTGCCGATCCCCGTTGGCATGCCTTCGCTCGGCGGTCCCACGACAACGGCTGGCGGCCTCGTCTTCTATGCCGGCACGCAGGACTATTACCTGCGCGCGCTCGACAGCAGGACGGGCGAAGAGCTTTGGAAGGGTCGTCTTCCCGTCGGTGCCCAGGCAACGCCGATGACCTATGTGTCGCCTGAGTCTGGTCGCCAGTTCGTCGTCATCTCGGCCGGCGGCGCGCGGCAGTCGCCCGATCGCGGCGACTACATCGTCGCCTACAGTTTGCCGAAGGCGAACTGATCCGCCTCAAGAGGCCATCCGATCCAGGGGAGGACGCGCAAGCGCCCTCCCTTTTTCTTTGGAGGTCCAGTGTCGCCTCGGGTTCGCAACCTCCCGCTGGGCGAGCCCGTAACCGCGCAAGGCGAAAAACACGCAACGAACGACCACACGTTGGTTCAAAATTAAAAACGACTTCCTTTATCGTCTAAGGCGTCATTGCCTAAGGTAATGGCACGGTCGGATGATCGACCGCCGCGGCGATTTCAGGATCGGCTTGCCCCGCGCCAACAACGGCTAAGCCCCAAAGGGAGACGCGCCATGACAACCCGGCTCTGTTGATCGACCCACGGGTTGAGGTCGCCTGACGGCGACGCCGCATCGAAGCGGCACCTTCCGAAATCACTGCTTTCTCCTGCGCGCTCCCGTTCCGCGAACGGATGCTCGCGCGCAAAATCCGGGACAAAACCATGTCGAAATTCACCCGCCGCACCTTCGTCGCCACGGCCGCCGCGATCGGCCTGACCTTCGCCGCCGGCGCCACGGCCCGCGCCGACGAGACCAAACTGACGATCGGCTACCAGACCGTCGTCGAGCCCTCAAAGGTTCCGCAGGCCGACGGCGTCTATGAAAAGGCCGCCAACGCCAAGATCGACTGGAAGAAGTTCGATTCCGGCGCCGACGTGATTGCCGCCATCGCTTCCGGCGCGATCGATATCGGCTATGTCGGCTCCAGCCCACTCGCCGCCGCCGCCAGCCGCGAACTGCCGATCGAGACGATCTTCGTCGTCGGCCTGATCGGCGAGTCCGAGGCGCTGGTCGTGCGCAACGGTTCCAACATCAACGAGCCGAAGGATCTCGTCGGCAAGAAGGTCGCCGTGCCCTTCGTCTCGACGACGCATTACAGCCTGCTCGCCGCGCTGAAGCATTGGAACATCGATCCGAAGACCGTCGAAGTCCTGAACCTGCGTCCGCCGGAGATCGCGGCCGCCTGGGAGCGCGGCGATATCGACGCGGCCTATGTCTGGGATCCCGCACTCGGCAAGATCAAGGAAAACGGCAAGGTCTTGACCGACTCCGCCCAGGTCGCGACCTTCGGCGCACCGACCTTCGACGCCTGGATCGTCCGCAAGGAATTCGCCGCAGCACATCCGGAAGCCGTGAAGGCCTTCGTGAAGGTGACCGGCCAGTCCTATGCCGACTTCCGCGCCAAGCCGGACGCCTGGGACGCCAAGTCCGAACAGGCAGCCAAGATTGCCCGCCTGACGGGCGCCAAGATCGAGGAAGTTCCGGCCCTGCTCAAGGGCTACCACTTCCCGCTGCTGGAAGAGCAGGCCTCCAACGCAGTGCTTGGCGGCGGCACGGCCAAGGCGATCGCAGACGCCTCGGCCTTCCTCAAGGAGCAGGGCAAGATCCAGGCAGTCCTCCCGGATTATAGCGGCTACGTCACGACCAAGTTCGTCACCGAGGCGCAAGCCTCCAACTAATGTCGTCGCGGCGGCCGACGGCGGCCGGCCCATGTCGCGACAACATCCGGCCCGTTCCGCGCCCCTCTGTCGCGGAACGGGCCAAAACATTTTCTGGAGGGCGGATGCCCTCCTCTCAAGGTGCACGAGATCAACTCACTCGCCGTCATCCCGGGCATAACCCGGGATCCATACAGCCAACGAGCATTGGCGGCTGAATGGGTCCCCGCCTTCGCGGGGATGACGCCAGAGGGGGGAAGATCGCGAACGATGGCCGAACCGGCCAACAAGGGAAACAGCCATGCCCCATCTCGCGCTTGAGAGCGTATCGCTTCGCTATGACGGCGGCGCGCCGGTGCTTTCGAATGTCTCGCTCGACATAGCTTCCGGCGAATTCGTCGTCGTGGTCGGGCGCTCCGGCTGCGGCAAGACTTCCCTGCTGAACCTGGCCGCCGGCTTCCTCCACCCCACTTCAGGTCGCGTTCTCGTCGATGACAGGCCGGTCGCAGGCCCTGGCGCCGAGCGCGCGGTCGTCTTCCAGAATGACGCGCTGTTCCCTTGGCTCTCGACGGCGGAAAACGTCGCTTTCGCCGCCCGCCTTGCGGGGGCGAGCGCTGCCGAACGCCGATTGCAGGCGGATCGCGCGCTCGAGATCGTAGGCCTCGCCGGGCTTGGCGACCGGCCGGTCTGGCAACTCTCCGGCGGCCAGCGCCAACGCGTCGGGCTTGCCCGGGCGCTTGCCGCAGAGCCTGACTTCCTGCTGATGGACGAACCGCTCGGCGCGCTCGATGCGATGACGCGCGAGACTCTGCAGGACCTGTTGCTGCAGACCTGGGGCCGCAATCGCGCCGGGACGCTTCTGATCACGCATGGCGTCGAGGAAGCCCTCTATCTGGCGACGCAAATCATCGTGATGGCGCCCGGGCCGGGCCGCATCATCCGCCGGCTCGATGTCGATTTCGGCCGCCGCAGACTGGCAGGCGAAAGCGCCCGGTCGATCAAGGCGAGCCCCGCCTTCGTCGAAGCGCGCGAAGATCTCCTCGACAGCATCTTTGAAAGGGAAGCGGCATGAGCCTCGATCTCGCCGACACCGCCCTCGGGCGACCGCGGGCCGCTGAACAGAGCGAAACCGAGCCGTCCACAACGCGAAAGCGCCCGGTCGTCGCCATCACCGCCACGCTGACAATCATCGCGCTGCTGCTGGCGTGGACCGTGGCCGCGCATTTCAAGCTCGTCTCGGCGCTGTTCCTGCCGTCGCCCTTCGAGGCCGGCAGGGCTTTCCTGAGGGTCGCCAGCGAGGGTTTCGTCGACGCCACGCTGTGGCAGCATCTCTCCGCCAGTCTGGGTCGCGTTTTCGCAGCACTGGTCGCCACGACGCTGATTGCCGTGCCGATCGGCTTCTCCATAGGCGCGAGCCCGATCGGACGCGGCATCTTCGATCCGATCATCGAGTTCCTGCGGCCGATCCCGCCGCTCGCCTATCTGCCGCTGGTGATCATCTGGTTCGGCATCGGCGAGCCGTCCAAAGTCCTGATCATCGGCATCTCCATGCTGGCGCCGATCGTCATCTCGACGGCATCCGGCGTGAAGGGCGTCGACACAGACCGGGTGAACGCGGCCCGCTCGCTCGGCGCGACGCGGGCGCAACTCGTGCGCCATGTCGTATTGCCCAGCGCCCTGCCCTCGATCCTCACCGGCATCCGCATTGCGCTCGGAGTCGGCTGGTCGACGCTGGTCGCGGCCGAGCTCGTCGCCGCCTCGCGCGGCCTCGGCTTCATGATCCAGTCGGCGGCGCAATTCCTCGTCACCGACGTCGTCCTGATGGGCATCCTCGTCATCGCCGCCGTCGCCGTCGCGTTGGAAGCGGTCCTGCGCTGGATCGAACGCCGGCTGGTTCCCTGGGCCGGCAAGGCGTGAACCGCCGGGATCAACGACCCCACCGAATGTTCTAGGAAGGTTAAGCCCTCGCCCTTAAACTGGCGGTTGAACATCCGGCGGGGGGATCGATCCGTGTTGAAGACGTTTGGAGCCGGCCTTCGCGCCGCGGGCTTTGCCGTGGCAATCCTGGCAGCAGGCTGCTCGTCGATCGATACCACCCCGATCAACCAGACGGGGCCTGTAGCGGGCCAGCCATCGCCGACCGCCCTGCCCGACCCCCAGGACGATGGCAGCACGATCGTGGCGTTGGCGTTTTCCGGCGGAGGTTCGCGCGCCGCGGCCTTTGCCTATGGCGCGCTCACAGAGCTGGATACGCTGATCATCGACGATCACCCCGTCGAACGCAGCCTGGTCGATGACGTCCGCTCGGTCGCCGGCACGTCCGGCGGCGCGGTGATGGCCGCCTATCTCGGCTACAGGGGCAAGGACGGCTACGTCGACTTCCGGGAACGCTTCCTGGAGAAGAACGGCGAAACCTACATGCGAACGACGGTGACGCCGGCCAACCTGGTCCGCACGGCCGTCAACGGCGGCGCCAACGACCGCAGCACCTTTGGCCGCTTTCTCGACGAAGAGGTATTCGACGGCTCGACCTATGCCGCGTTCCGCAAGCCGGACAGGCCGCTTGTCTGGATCACCGCATCCGACATCTATAACCGCACGCCGTTCCTGTTCACCCAGGATACGTTCTCGGCGCTCTGCAGCGACCTGGATCAGGTCAAGATCGCCGATGCCGTCGCCGCTTCCGCAGCCTTTCCGGTCGCGTTCGCCCCGGTCGTGATCGAGACCCCGGCCAGGGGAACCTGCAACTACAAGCGGCCAGACTGGCTTCAGAGAGCGCTGGATTCGGACAATCCTTCGGTCCGGCTGCACGCCTATGCGCGGATGCTCGATTCCTACCAGTCCAACAGCGACCTGAAATATGTCCGCCTGCTCGACGGCGGCCTGACCGACAATCTCGGCATCGGCGCCCTGTCGCTCGAACGGGCCCAGGCTAACACGCCCTACGCTCCGCTATCGGCCTATCAGGCCGTCCGGATCCGCAACTTTCTGTTCATCGTCACCGATGCCGGCGTCGAGAACCCCTACGATTGGGGAGCGGCGAAGCCGCCGCCGCATCTCAGCAAGATCCTGCGCTCGGTCGCCGATACCACCATCGCCGCCTCGACGCGCAGCAGCTTCGACGCGGTAGACCTCGCCTTCAATCAATGGCAGCAGCAGTTGATCGAGTATCGCTGCGGGCTCTCGAATGCGCAGGTGCTCCGCTTGCGCGGCACCCTGGCCGGCTGGAATTGCCGGGACGTCGTGGTCACCACCGAACACCTGACGTTCCGCGACGCCGACCCGTCACTCTATCCCCAGCTGAACAAGATCCCGACCCGGCTCCGCCTCGACAGGCAGCAGGTCGATCTCGTCATCCAGGCCGGCCGCGAGGCTGTGCGGCGCAATGCCAATATCCAGCGCGTTGCCCGCGAAACGCACCAACGCTCCCGGCTCTTCGACGCGGCTGGCCCGGCGCAGTTGGCGCGCAACTAAGATCCATCAGATCCCGATACCGTCCTCGGTGCGGTCGAGGATCAGCGGGATGATCAGGTCTTCCTCGTCGGCGAGATGGCGCATCAGGCCCGCCAGCATCGTCTCGCTGGAAGTGGCATAGGCGTCGCTCGCCCGCCGCAGCGCATCCCGGTCCCCGTCGAGCGATCTCAGGAATCCGGTCGCCGTCTCGGCAACCGCTTCGATCCAGTGATGGATCGTCTGGTGATCGCCATCCAGCAATTCGAACCCGCGCGCAAGGCGAGGTTCCGCCGCCGTGAAAACCGGAAAATACTGGTAGTCCTCGATCTGGTGATGACCGTGCAGGTCGTTGAGGAAGCGCTGCAGGCGCGGCGCCAGCCACGGCCCGAAGGCGCTGGCTTCGATCCGCTCCTCTCGAAAATCGACGAGACCGGCGCCGATGCGGCCGCCGAGATCCCGGAACGCATCGTGACGCTCCAGCCAGAAACGCGCCGTCATGCCGAGATTGGCATGCCCGCTCCAGACCTCGCGCGGATAGAGCGCCGCCAGATAGCGCAGCTCCTCCGGCAGTCCGGTCCGGGTTTCGAGCGCAAGCGCGGCAGGGTCGATCATCGAAGTCACCAAACGCCACAAGGGCTGTGAGAGGCGTCATAGGCGACGCCAGCCCCGACAGATAGGGATGCTGACGGCCAAACCAAGGGAGAAGCCCGGCCCCTATGCCGGGGGGCAAATGGCGAGGTTGTGCGAACGCGGACTTCGCAATCGCCAGCGCGACGCGCTATCAACAGCTTGTGCCGCCGCAAGGCGAGCGAGATTCGAAGAGCGTGCCCAGGTCTCCGGGCCAGTCGCGCGCCAAGCCGAGGGGAAAGACCTTGACCACATGGATTGTCCTGGCCTTGATCGTGGCCGCCGCGTTCTATGCCGTCAGCCTCTACAACAACCTCGTTGCCAAGCGAAACCTCGCCCATGAAGGCTGGAGCGGCATCGACGTCCAGCTGAAGCGCCGCGCCGACCTGATCCCCAATCTGGTCGAGACGGTGAAGGGCTACGCCGCGCACGAAAAAGGCATCTTCGAGGATGTCGCCGCCAAGCGGGCCGCCAGCATGAATGCCGGCGACGTCAAGAGCCAGGCGGCGGCCGACCAGGCCCTTTCCGGCGCGCTCGGCCGGCTGATCGCCATTTCCGAGGCCTATCCGGACCTGAAGGCAGACGCCAATTTTCGTGAACTGCAGGCGCAGCTGGCGAGCGTCGAGGACGAGATGCAGATGGCGCGCCGCTACTACAACGGCACCGTGCGCGACCTGAACACTGCGATTCAGACCTTCCCGGCCGTGCTCGTCGCCAACATGTTCGGCTTCCACTCCGAAGCATTCTACGAAATCGAAGATCGCGCCGCCGCCCAGATCCCGCCCAAGGTTTCCTTCTGAGGCGCTTTCCATGCTGCGGATATCCGGGTTCCTCTTCGCTTTCCTGCTGGCGCTGGTGCCGTTGGCCTCGGCCAGCGCCGAAGAGCGCATCCTGCGCTTCGTCTCGGACGTGAACGTCCAGAAGAACGGCGATCTCGACGTCGTCGAGTCGATCCGCGTGCAGGCGGAAGGCAACGAGATCCGGCGCGGCATCCTGCGCGATTTCCCCACCACCTACCAGGGCGACAATGGCGCCACGGTCGTCGTCGGCTTCGACGTGGAATCGGTCACGCGCGACGGCCGGGACGAACCCTTCGCCATAGAGAAGCTGGAAAACGGCAAGCGCATCCGCATCGGTTCGGGCGACGTTCTGCTGTCCCCTGGCCCGCATGACTATGTCATCCGCTACCGAACCACCCGCCAGATCGGCTTCTTCGACGATTTCGACGAGCTGTACTGGAACGCGACCGGCACCGGCTGGACCTTTCCGATCGACGTCGCCGAGGCGCGCATCACGCTGCCGGAGGCCGCCTCGTTCGGCAACACGGCGATCTACACCGGGCAGCAGGGCGATCGCGGCCAGGATGCCCGGGTCGTCTCGAAGGAGCCGGGCCGGATCGTTTTTCGCACGACGGAGCCCCTGCCCGCCCATAACGGCCTGACGGTCGCCGCCGCATGGCCCAAAGGCGTTGTCGACGCGCCGAGCGCGAACCAGCGCACGATCTGGTGGCTCAAGGACAATATCGGCGCCCTCTTCGCGCTGCTCGGCGCCGCCGGCGGACTGCTCTATCTGTTCCAGGCCTGGCGCAAGGCCGGCCGCGATCCGGAGCCCGGCCCCGTCATTCCGCTATTCACGCCGCCACAGGGCCTTTCGGCCGCGGCAACACGCTATATCTCCGAAATGGCCTTTGATGATCGCGCCTTCACCGCGGCGATCCTCGATCTTGGCGTCAAGGGCCAGCTCAAGATCGCCGACAGCGGCAAGACGCTGGTGGTAACCCGCACGCCGGGCGGCAAGCCGGTCGCGGCGCCGGAGTCGGCGGCGGCCCAGGCGCTGTTCCGCAGCGGCGGCGAGATCTCGCTGGTCCAATCGAACCACGCGACGCTGTCCAACGCCAAGGCGACGCTGGCGCGGGGCTTGGCCAAGGCCTATTCCGGCACCGTATTCAACATGAACAGCGGGTGGTTGACCGGCGGCGTCCTGATCACGCTGGCGGCCTACGCGCTGGCGGCGGTGGGGCTGGTGATCGCCATGGGCGAGAACGGCATGGTCGCCGCCTTCAGCCTGGTGTTCCTGTCGGTCCCCGCCATCGTCGTCGGACTGACCCTGCGCTCGCTGCGCGGCAGCCCCTGGTACAAGCGGATCTTCGTGCTGCTGTTCATCGGCATTTTTGCGCTCGCTTTCGGCGGCGCGGGTCTCGGCGTCTTCCTGAGCGCCGTTCGCGGCCCGCTCGATTTCGCCGTGCTGATCCTGCCCTTCGCGCTGCTGCCCGTACTCTCCTCCGCCTTCACGTGGATGCGGTCGCCGACGCCGGAAGGCCAGAAGCTGCGGGATGCCATCGCCGGCTTCCGCCAGTATCTCGGCATCGCCGAGGAACATCGGCTCGAAATGCTGCATCCGCCGGAAAAGACGCCGGAGCTGTTCGAGCGCTACCTGCCCTATGCGGTGGCGCTCGATGTCGAAAATGCCTGGGCGGCAAAGTTCGCCGGCATTCTGGCGGCGGCGGGTGCTACGGCGGCGGTATCGAGCTGGTATATCGCCAGCAGCAACCGCGACGCCGGCAGCCTGGTCGATCGCCTCGGCTCCGGCCTGTCGCAGACGGTCGCCTCCGCCTCGACCGCACCGGGTTCTCGTTCCGGCTCGGGCAGCTTCAGCTCCGGCAGCAGCGGTGGTGGATCCTCAGGCGGCGGCGGTGGTGGCGGCGGCGGCTCCGGCTGGTAGAGCGGCGACAAAATCAGCCGCGCCTGTCGAAATGGAACACTCTCATTCGTCGCCTTGCCATAGAGCGACGTTTCGGAGGGACCGATCCATGGACAGCACATTCAAGACCGCAGCCATCCTCATCGCCAGGCTAATCTTCGGCGGCGTCTTCGTCATGGCCGCCACCTTCAAGTTCCTCGATATGGCCGCCACCGCCGGCTACATCGCCTCGGCCGGCTTTCCGTTTCCCCTATTCCTGGCTTGGGTGGCGGCTATCTTCGAGACGGCGCTGGCGATCGCGCTGCTGAGCGGGGCCTTCTTCTCGGAAGCCGCCCTGCTGGCGGCAGCCTATGTCCTGTTCCTGGCGCTCGCCTTCCATGGCCCGTCGCACTGGACCGGCAACCAGGTCGAGTTCGGCTTCTTCATCGACCACTTCACCTTCATCGCCGGTCTGCTGTTTGCTGCCGTGCATGGGCCGGGCGAGAAGCTGGCGCTGCGGAATTCAGTCTTCGAAAGGACTGGAGCCTCTTTCACCGCCCCATGAGCGAGAGGTCTTGGAGCGCTCCCAAGGTCACGACGAAGCACATGGCGGATGGACCAGGCCTCGTCGCCCCGGCGGAGGCCGGGGTCCATAAACACAGGCCGAGAAAATAAGGCACAGCCTTCTGGCGAGGTGCCTGTGTTCATGGATCCCGGCCTACGCCGGGATGACGACAGCGGGAGAGGTCACCTACACGGAGACTGGATAGGATTCCGCGAGAGACGACATTCAGCTTGGGAAGCTGAAGTTCACCCTCTGAACGACACCCTACTTCTTCGCCTGCGGATGCGTTTCCGTGGCGACGCGGCGCTTGAAGCCGTCCAGGATCTTGGCGGCCAGCGCTTCATAATCGCCGTCAAAGTGGTGACCGCCGGTCGTCTTGATCATCTCGACGCCGGTGCCCTCCACCTTCGGGCAGGCGGAATCGTCTTCTTCCTCGCCATAGACGCACTGGACCAGCGCCGGCTTGATCTGCTTCAGATCCGGCAGCGTCTCGCCTTCGCTGGAACTGGTACCGAGGAACTCGCCGACCGAGATCTCGTAGTCCACGGCTTCCGACAGGCCGAGCAGCGAGAGCTGCGTGACAACGTCCTTGGCGTCCATGGGCAGGCGGTTATAGGCAGCCGGCAGCACGTCCGCGCCGAAGGAGTAGCCGATCAGGATGACGTGATCGACGCCCCAGCGCTCGGTATAGGCCTCGATGATGCGGGCGAGATCGGCCGAGGTCTGGTCGGGCGTCTTCTGCGACCAGAAATAGCGCAGTGAGTCGACGCCGACCGTCGGCACGCCCTCCTTCTGCAGCGTCTCGGCGACCGACTTGTCGATATCGCGCCAGCCGCCATCGCCGGAATAGACGATCGCCAGCGTGTCGTACTTCGCCGTCGCCGGCAGTTCGATCAATTGCAGGTCGGCGAGCGGGTCGGCGTCAGACGACTTCGGCACCAGCAGGTGCTGCAGCCGCTCCAGCAGCGCGGCGCGGGCGTCCCCCTCGACCGTCTTGTCCTTAAGCTTGAAGCCCTGCTTCTGCAGGTCGGCGACATGCGCCTTGCCATCGGCGGGGGCCGCGGCCGTGTAGATCACGTCGACCGGATTGGCCGGGTCGCCCTTTTCCAGGCCATAGCTGACGCCGCCGGCGACTTCCGCGCGCGGCGCATCGGTGCAGAGCGGCTTCACCAGCGGCAGCGCCAGCGCGGGATCGACCGCGACGGTGCGGCCAACAGTGGCGTCCGGCGTCTGCGCCGCCAGCGAGAGCGCCAACGTTCCCGCCGTGCCGATGCCGGCGATGACGGGGGAATGGTAGATGTCGGTGCCGAGTTGGCGCTGAATCTGATGGCTCAGATCCTCAATGTCGCCGACGACATAGACGCAGTCCTCGCTTTTGTCGGCCTCGAGGCTGTCCAGGAATTTCGGCGTATCGATGCCGACGACGATAGCGCCCGATTTCTGCAGGCTCGTCGCGGTGGCCTCGTCCTCGGAAGTCCAGCCGCCCTTGTCGGAGAACAGGAACACGGCGCCGGTTGCAGCCTCGGTCGGCAACAGGATCTCCGGCTTGCCGAGCAGTCCGGCATTGAAGCTGTCGGGTTTTGGTGGGGCATCCTGCGCCAGAGCCGGCAGCGATGTGCAGGCAAACAGCGTCGCCAAAAACAGATTCCGGATCATTTGCCCACCACTCCCTTGAGCCCGCCACTGATCAGCACCGTCACATCGGCGAGCGCGAGCGCAGGCGACATGCCCCCCGATACGGCGATGTAACGAGGCTGCCATTGCGGCTGGAACTTGGCCTTGAAGGCCCTCAGCCCGTGAAAATTATAAAAGCGTTCACCATGCTCGAACACGGTCCGGCCCATCCGGTGCCAGAACGGCGCCGCCGGGCTCTTGGAAAGGCCGGCAAGCGGCGCCATGCCGAGATCGAACCAGTGATAGCCCTGTTCCTTCAGATGCAGCATCAGGCTGACGAACAGGAATTCCATCGTGCCGGCCGGAACCTCCGGCTCGAACCGCATCAGGTCGACGGTCGCTTCCTGCTTCATCGTCGTCGTCATGACGGTGGCGAATGCGACGATGCGCCCATCACGACGGACGACAGCAGCCGGCTGCGCCATCACATAGGCGCGGTCGAAGGCGCCGAGCGAGAAGCGTTTTTCGCGGGCGCGATGTTCGGCGAGCCAGAGATTGGAGATCTGCTGCAAATCGTCGATTGATTGCGCCACCTGGTCGGGCTCGAGAAACTCGAAGCTGAGGCCCTCGCGCTGGCTACGGTTAAAGGCATGGCGCAGGCTGGCCCGCTTGGCGCCCTTGAGGTCGAAGGCCTGGAGGTCGACATGCGCCGCCTCGCCGAGCTTGTAGGCGCGCAGGCCTGCATCGGCATAGAGCGCGAGGTTCTCCGGCATCACCTGATAGAACATGGCGCGCCCGCCGGCGGCCCGCGCCATCTCGACGAATTGCCAGATCAGCCCCGGCCAGGAAGAGCGAGGCCCGATCGGATCGAACAGCGCCACCCAGGAATGCGCCTGCCGGCCGAACATGATGAAGGCGCGGCGGTCATCCGAGAACAGAAGCGTCTTGTCGCCCATGCGGACGAGGTTGGCGTCGGGATGCGCCTGCCCGGCCAGGATACTGACCGCCTCGGCGATCTCTTCCGGTTCGGCCTGGCCGGTCTTGCCCTTCGACGGGCGCAACAGCGACCAGGCGGCGAACGAACCGGCTGCGATGACGACGCCGAGCAGCGCCCGCAGGCTGCGCGGCGCTTCCTCGGAAAACTCGAACTGCCACCAGAGCTGGTTCGAATATTCAACGTCACTATAGACGAAGAACATCACGGCGGCGGCGGTGACAATCACCGTCGAGATCGCCAGTATCCAACCGGGCGTCAGGCGTTGGTGCAGCAGCGAGGCCGGGCGGTTGAATTCGCGCCGCGTCGCCAACAGGGCGATGAACAGCAGCGCCAGCGCGATCGACTCGCTGATGGCGATGGCCTTGAGCAGCGACAGCAAAACAGCCAGTCCGGCCGCGATCACGGCCGCCCACCATGCGCCGTCGAGCCGGTGCGCCAGTCCGCGCGCCATCACGATCAGGCCGAGGCCGAGCACGCTTTCGAGGAAATGCGCGCCCTCGACGATCGACAGCGGCAGCAAGCCGGAAAGGAGATCCAGCCGCTGGTCCGAGGCGGGCGTCACGCCCGAGAGAACCAGCACGGCGCCGAGCGCGAAGGTGAGCGTCGCGAGCACGCGCGGCGATAGCTGCGCGCCGGCGCGCAGGACGCGCGAGGCATTGGCGCCCGAGGCGGCGCGCCGCACTTCCATGCCGGTGACGAGACCGGAGGCTGCCAGCAGCGGCACGCCGTAATAGATCACGCGGTAGAGGATCAGGGCCGAAAGCACCTGGTCGACCGAGGCAGTCCTGCCGACGACGGCGATAATCACCGCCTCGAACACGCCGAGGCCGGCCGGCACATGGCTGGCGACGCCGAGGCCGATGGCGACCGCATAGACCGCGATGAAGGCTGGCAGGCCGACATCGGTCTGCGGCAGCAGCACCCAGAGCACGGCGGCGGCGGTCGAGACGTCGATGATGGTGGCGCCAAACTGCGCCAGCATGATGCCGGGGCGCGGCAAGGTGAAGGAAAAGCCACGCCAGCCGATCCGGCCATTGCCGAAGGCGGAATAGGCAAGGAGCGCGCCCAGCGCCAGCAGGATGACGCCGCCGAGCGCCCGGAGCAGCATCGGCGGCAGCGACAGCGGCTCAGCCAGGTCATGCGCCGCAAAGGCAAGGCCAAGCCCAGTGACGCCGGCAAGGCCGAGGCCGAAGGCCACGGTGACGAAGGCCACCACCTTGGCGACGTCGGCCGGCTCGAAGCCGAGGCGGGCATAGAAGCGATAACGAATGGCGCCGCCGGTCAACGGGCCGAATCCGGCGGTATTGCCGACCGCATAGGCGCAGAAGGCGGTCAGCGCGACGATCGGATAGGGCACGCTGCGGCCGAGATAGCGCAGCGCCGAGAGGTCATAGATGCTGAGCGCCAGAAAACTCAGCGCCGTGAAGCCGAGCGCGGCTGCGATCGCCCAGATCGGCGTCGCATGCAGCGTGTCGAGCACGTCTTCATAGTCGACTTCGGCGATGAGTTTCGAGATCGCGAGCCAGACCAGCACGACGACGACGATGCCCGCCACCGCCATGATCGCCGGCTTCCAGGGCGCCAGCACCGCGCGCAGCCGCTCGAAACGCGGCTCGGCCAGGCCGTCGGCGTCCTCGTGGTGATTGGGGGACTCGAAGTCGTCGGACATGGTTTCCCGCGACGGTTCAGGACGGCTTTTGCCTGCCGGACGGATCAGGGTCTCCGGAGGGCTCTCGGCATCCCGGATGGGCATCATGGCGCTGTTGGTCATCTTGAACTTCGCAGCTTCGGCCAAGTCACGGAACTGGATCCCGCCCGGCCGGAGCGCTGCCTTCTCCTTGCATCCTACAGCAAGCTTCAAGGGCTTCAATTCTGGCTGGATTGAGGCCGTTCACTGCGACCCGTGCGCCTCGCGCAATATTGACAGGCGATTGGCGCGACATCGCACGTCCAAATCAAATAGAGCCAGGCGATGCAGATCGCCTGGCTCTTGTACAATGGCTGCGTGACGCTAGGGCGTCAGGCCCACTCGCCCTGACGCATGATCGGCTCGACATTGCCGTCATGGCCGATGCCGTCGATGTCGATGTGGCGCGAGCCGATCATCCAGTCGATATGGATGACGCTCTTGTTGGCGCCGCGCGCCGCCAGTTCGTCCTGGGTCATCTTGTCGCCGCCGCGAATGCACTTGGTATAGGCTTGGCCGAGCGCGATGTGGCAAGCGGCGTTCTCGTCATAGAGGGTGTTGTAGAACAGCAGGCCGCTGGCCGAGATCGGCGACGAATCCGGCACCAGCGCCACTTCGCCGAGACGGCGCGAACCCTCGTCCGTATCGAGCACCTTCGACAGCACGTCGCTGCCCTTGCGCGCATTCGCCTCGACGATGCGGCCGTCCTCGAAGCGCACCGAAATGTCCTCGATCAGCGTGCCCTGATAGGAGAGCGGCTTGGTGCTGGTGACATGGCCCGAGACGCGGCTCTTGTGCGGCGTGGTGAAGACTTCCTCGGACGGGATGTTCGGGTTGCAGACGATTCCGTTCTTGGCCATCGACGCGCCGCCTTCCCATTCATGGTCGTCGGCGAGCCCGACCGTCAGGTCGGTGCCGGGGCCGACGAAACGAAGCGCCGAATAGCGCTTGTCGTTCAGCAGCTTGGTTCGGGCGTGCAGCGCCTTGTTGTGCTCGCCCCAGGCAGCGATCGGATCGACGAGGTCGACGCGCGAGGCGGCGAAGATCGCATCCCAGAGTTTTGCGACGGCGACTTCCTCGGTCTCGTTCGGGAACACGGCCCGCGCCCAGGCCGGCGAGGCGAAGGAGGCGATCGTCCAGTTGATATCGAAGCCGACGATCAATTCCATCGCCGGCGTATAGGCCGCCGAGCGAGCGCGGTTGGCGCGCGAAACCTTGTCCGGGTCCTGACCGGCGAGCAGCGACGGGTTCTCGCCGGCAATGGCAAGACGCGCCGCGCCATTGCGGAAGGCCGAGGCCATGCCGTCGAACAGCCAGCCCGAAGCGATGTCGAAGCTGCCATCCGGAGCGTGGCGATAGCGCATCAGCGTCGCCTCCTCGTCGGAGAACAGCGTCGTCACCAGCGAGGCGCCGGCCTTGTAGGCGTGCTCGGTAATGCGGCGAACCAGCGGCAGCGCATCGATCGATGCCGTCATGACCAGTTCCTGGCCCGGCTGCAGGCCGAGGCCGACGCGAACGGCCACTTCGCCAAGCCGGTCGAGCTTCTGCTCATGGGTGAGCGACGGATCTTTGTTCAACTTCGTCATGGCAGGAACTCCGCTTGTCGTTTCATTCAAAGGATGGGCTCGCGCGAAAACTAGCCCGGAGCATGGCGGGCCGCGTCAGGCGCGTGCCCGGGCGCGATGCTTGGAGACCAGCACGCCGGCATCATGCGGCAGCGCGAAACTGTCATAGAGCCCGATCAGGCCGACGACGCCGACGATCAGGAAGGCGACATGAAAATCCTGAAGCGTCAGCCCGGCGATATCCGGCGTCAGCCAGGCATCGGCCAGCCGCAGCGCGATGGCGCCGAGCGCGATGCCGAGACCGAAGGTGATCTGCTGCACGAGGGAGAACAGCGTGTTGGCGCCGCTCATCCGATCCTGCGGCACGTCGACAAAGGCCATGGTGCCGATGGCGGTAAATTGCATCGAGCGCGCCGCGCCGCTCAGGAACAGCACGACGATGATGACCGGCCAGGGGGTCGCCGGCGTCAGCATTGCGCAACCGAACAGGGTTGCGACGAAGAACAGGCCATTGCCGATCAGCGTGTTTCGGAAGCCGAAGGTGCGCAGCACGAGGCTGGTCAGCGGCTTCATGGCGAGGTTGCCGGCGAACAGCGCCAGCACATAGAGGCCGGCCTGGAATGGATCGAGGCCAAAGCCGAGCTGGAACATCAGGGGCAGCAGGAAAGGCACGGCGCTGACGGCGGTGCGGAATAGCGAGCCGCCCTTCATGGTGACGGCAAAGGTCTGGATCGTCAGCCCGTAAAGGTCCGGCAAGGGATGCGGGTGGTTGCTCGAATGGCGCAGCGCCACCCAGAAGAACAGCGCGCTGGCGGCGAGGATGCCGGCGCCGATCACCCAGTCGCTCTCCGTCTGGCCGACAAGGTCGAGGCCGTACATCAGCCCGGCACAGGCGATGCTGGTCAGGATGAAGCCGAGCCAGTCAAAACCCTGCCGGTCATCACTGCGCTGGTTCGGGATCAGCCAGAAGGTAAGCGCCAGCGCCACGATGCCGATCGGCACGTTGAGGATGAAGATCCAGTGCCACGACGCATAGGTGGTAATAAAGCCACCGAGCGGCGGACCCAGGATCGGCGCGGACAGTGCCGGCCAGGTCAGCACGGCAATCGCACGCATCAGCTCGGCCTTGGACGTATTGCGCAGCACGACCAGCCGGCCGACCGGCACCATCATAGCGCCACCGGCGCCCTGCAGGATGCGCGCGAGCACGAAGGTCAGGACGCTGTCGCTGAGCGCGCAGAACACCGAGGCGATGGTGAAGACCGCGACTGCGGTGGCGAAGACCGTGCGTGCGCCAAAACGATCCGCCATCCAGCCGCTGGCCGGGATGAAGATCGCCAACGTCAGCATGTAGACCGACATGCCGATATTGAGATCGACGGCCTCGACGCCGAACGATTGCGCCATCTGCGGCAACGAGGTCGCGATGACCGTGCCGTCGAGGTTCTCCATGAAGAAAGCCACCGCGACGAGCAGGGCAATCCATGTCGATTTCTGGGTCGATGTCTGGGATGCGGTAGAGGTCATGCCGGCCGCTGGCGCAGGAGAACACAAGGCGACGTGATGCCAGCCGGCGACACATCGGACCACCGAGTCATCGCGCTTTCGGCCGGCGAGCACAAGCGGAATGCGGCGCGACCGTCACGCCGCACACGCTTCATGCGTCAGCCGTGCGGGTTCTCGACCCGCGGCCAGATCGGCCGGTTCAGCTTGCGATAGTCGGTGACGCGCGGGTTCGACGCATAAGGCGCGCCGGCGTCGATGTAGAGGATTTCGGCGGCGATCGGCAGGAATCCGGCGTGGAAATGGTTGGTCGACTTGACCAGCAGCAGTTCCTTCGAGAGCGGGTCGAGGCCGAGATTGGAATAGGCGTCGGGCTCGAAGGTCTGGGTGCGGTTGGTGTTGAGGATCACGTCGATCTCGGTGCCGAGGATACGCACCAGCGCCGTCGGCCCGAAGGTGACCCGGCTGGCGCCAAAACTCTGCCAGCCCTCCGTGACGGCACGAACCACCTCGACCATGGCGTCGATCGGCGCACCGCCGTCCGGGCCGGCCTTGCCGCCGAAGCGGAGCTGGATATGCGCGCCCTCGCCTGCCGCCAGGCAGAAGGTGACGGCGATCGGGTCCCATATCGTCGCCACGGCGACGTTGTTGATGCCGCGCTCGATCATGCGGCGCAGGATCAGGGTGCCGTCGCCGGCGACGCCGCCGCCGGGATTATCCCAGGTGTCGGCGATGACCACCGGCTTGCCCGGCCTGGTCGCGGCGAGCTCCAGCGCCTTGTCGAGGCCGGCATCGATGCTGAATTGCGGCATCATCGTCTTGCCGCGCAGCGAGAAGATTTCCATGCCGAGCTTTTCGGCCAGCGCATCGCCCTCGGCCTTGCGGTTGTCGGTGACCACGAGCATCCGCGTGCCAAGCTCCGGCACGTCGCCGGCCATGAAGCCATGGATCAGCGACACCGACAGGATGCCGTCCTTGCCGTGCATTGCCTTCATCCGGTCGACGAAGGAGCGCATCGGCTCGCGGCTGGTCGGGAACACGTCGATCATCCGGCAGTCGAAGGTAGAGATCACCGGCTTGATCTCGCCGCGCAGCGTGCGGATGGCGAGATCGACGACATGCTCGCCGCGCTCGTAGAAATCGGTGTGTGGGAATTCGAGGAAGGCGGCGAGGATGTTCGAGTTCGCCACGCGCTTCGCCGTCAGATGGCTGTGCGGGTCGAGTTCGGCGGCGATCAGCACGTCGGGGCCAACCATCTCGCGGATGCGCGCGAGCAGGTCCCCCTCGGGATCGTCATAGCCCTGCGCCACCATCGCGCCATGCAGGCCGAGCACGACCGCATCGACGGGCAGGGCTGCCTTGAGTTGGTCGAGGATTTCATCGCGCAGCGCCTCGAAGGTCTGGCGCTGCAGCAGCCCGCCGGGTTCGGCCCAGGTCGCCGTGCCCTCGATCAGGTCGATGCCATCCGCCTTGGCCCGCCGGCGCAGCGCCACCATCGGCGATGAGCAGAGCGTCGGCGTCTCGGGGTGCTGGCCGGGCCCCGCATAGAACGCCATCTCGAAACTGGCCCGGTCGGTCGGAACCGGCGAAAACGTATTGGTTTCGGTCGCGAGCGAAGCGGTGAAGATGCGCATGATGGGGCGTTCCGGGCTCGGGAGCCCCGGATCCCGGATCCGAGGCTCGAACAGAAGACGAAGCGGCTCCGGCCGGGCCGGAGCCTCGCGTTGATCCTAGCTCTGCGGAGCGTAGGCGATGGCTTCGATCTCGACCTTGATGTCGATCATCAGCCGGGCCTCGACGGTGGTGCGGGCCGGCGGCTCGGTCGGGAAGAAGGTGGCGTAGGTCTTGTTGAAGCCGCCGAAGTCGCGCGCGTCGGTGATGATGACGAAGGTCTTCACGACCTGGTCCATCGTGCAACCGGCCAGAGCCAGGGCTGCCTTGACGTTCTCGAGCGTCTGCTTCGTCTGCGCCTCGATGCCGCCGGCCACGACCGTGCCGGTGGAATCGGTCGGCACCTGGCCGGAGATGTAGACGAAATCACCCGCGCGCACGGCCGGCGAAAGCGGCACGTGCGAGGCGCCGTAGACGATCTTCAACTTGCTCATGAACAAGACCCTTCTGCATGGTGGAACGCCCGCCGGGCGGCGATGGCAATCGCTGTGTAGCGGCGCCGACGCTATCGGAGTTCGCCTGCATTATCGACAGGAAAGCGGCAAAAACGGGCGTTTCGCCGATTGCATTCGCCGTCGATCCAGCCGAGCCTTGCTGGCAACGGAGGAACGATGATGTTCGGTCTGGACGACAAGCATGTGGTGATCACCGGGGCGGGCGGCGGCATTGGTCGCGCGCTGGTCGCGACTTTCCTGGCCGCTGGCGCGCGCGTCACGGCCTGTGACCGAGACCCGGATCTGCTGGCGCAGCTTTCCGGCGTCGAGACCTCCGTTTTCGAGCTCACCGACGCCGACGCGACGGCCGACGCGATCGCTGCGATCGTGGCGCGAAGCGGCGCTCCAGACGCCCTCGTCGGCAATGCCGGATACACCCGCGCTGAAACCATGCCGTCGGTCGACCGCAAGGTTTGGGACAGCGAGCTGGCGATCAATTTGACCGGGACCTACAACCTCGTCACCCCTGCCCTCTCCTCGATGATCGCCGCCGGCGGCGGCTCGATCGTGCTGATCGCCTCGGTCAATGCCCTGGCGCATTACGGCAACCCCGCCTATTCGGCCGCCAAGGCCGGTCTCGTCGCCTATATGAAGGCGATCGCCGTCGAGCATGGCCGCGACGGCGTCCGCGCCAATTGCATCTGCCCCGGCTCGGTGCGCACGCCCGCCTGGGACCATCGACTCGCCAAGGACCCCGGCCTGCTCGCCGAGGTAGCACAGCATTATCCGCTCGGCCGTCTCGTCACGCCGGAAGAGGTCGCCAACACGGTTGCCTTCCTGGCGTCCCCGCTCGCAGGCGGCGTCACCGGCACGGTCATTCCCGTCGATGCCGGGCTGACAGCCGGCAATCTCCGCTTCGTCCGCGACATCATCGGCGGCTGATCGAACGCTGCTGCCACACCCCTTTGCGGATTGAACGGATCGGCTATTCTGGACGCCCAACGACCCGCGCGCGCCAAAACTCCGCCCCGGCGCATTTGCGCCAATCGACTTCCGCAACGCTGCCGCTCGCCGGCCGGCGACCAGGCGAGGACACCATGCCGAGACACATCGATACGCTGCAAACCCCGTGCGTCCTGGTCGATCTCGACCGCGCCAACGCCAATCTCCAGCGCGCGCAGGATTATGCCGACGCGCATGGGGTTCGCCTGCGTCCGCATATCAAGACCCACAAGCTGCCGTTCTTCGCAAAGCGCCAGCTCGAACTCGGCGCGATCGGCATCACCTGCCAGAAGCTCGGCGAAGCCGAGGTCATGGCGGATGCGGGCATCGAGGACATCTTCCTGCCCTACAATCTGATCGCTCCGGAAAAGCTCTACCGCCTGAAGGAGCTGGCCAAGCGCGTGACGCTGGCCGTCACGGCCGACAGCGCCTTCGTCGTCAACGGCTATGCAGCGACCTTTGCGGATTCCCCCGACGCGCCCCTCAGTGTCCTGGTCGAATGCGACACCGGCGCAGGCCGCTGTGGCGTACAGACCCCGGACGACGCCGTCGCCCTGGCACGCATCATCGCGTCAAAGCCCGGCCTGGTCTTCGGCGGCTTGATGACCTACCCGCCGGCCGGCGATGCCGCCGCTGCGCGAAAGTGGCTGGAAGAGGCTGCCGAAAAGCTCGCGGCCGCTGGCCTGCCGGCCAGGACGATTTCGACCGGCGGCACGCCCGACATCTGGCGCGCACATGAGACGACCGTCGCCACGGAATACCGCCCCGGCACCTACATCTATCTCGACCGCTCGCTGGTCGCGCGCGGCGTCGGCAACGTGGAGGATTGCGCCCTGACCGTTCTCGTCACGGTCGTCAGCCGCCCGACCGCGGACCGGGCCATCATCGACGCCGGCTCGAAGGCGCTCACCAGCGACCTGCTCGGCATGACGGGCTTCGGACTGGTGCTCGGCTATCCGGATGCGGTGATCTACGGCATCAGCGAAGAGCACGGCAACATCGACTTCTCCGCCTCGGCAAGGAAGCCAAAGGTCGGCGATCGGCTGCGCATCCTGCCAAACCACGCCTGCCCGGTTTCGAACCTGTTCGACCGGGTGAACCTGATCTCGGGCGACCATGTCGTCGAGACGATCGCGGTTGCCGCGCGCGGCCGGGTCGACTGAACAGCCCCGAGCTAGTCACAGAACCATCGCCCCGACGCCTGCCGGGGCGAACTCCGCTCAGCCGAGCCTCACTCGCCTTCCGCTTCGTAGGCGCGCAGGCGGTCGGTCTCGGCCGTCATGCGCCGGCGCAGGTCGACGAGGAAGGAGAGGTTGTGGTGAATTTCTTCGATCCGGCGGTCGCCTCGCACGAGAACCCGCTCCGCATCGGCAAGAATCGCGGCATCCCGGGCATTGTCGTCAGATTCGCCCTCGATCATGTCGCCATAGAGGAAGGCGGCACGCGCGCGCGCATCCTCGATACGGGCCGTCAGACCGAGCAACTCCTGTTCAACATCACTGATCACTTTGGAAATCGAATTCTGGACTAGGGTCAGGCGTTCGACATCGCTGCGAACATCTCGTTCCTTGGAGCGAAATCGAGGAAACAGCACTGATTTTCTCCGGTCGCGTTCGAGGCTAAGGGCCCAACCTCGAATCGGCAGTCACAATAATGCCGCATCCCTTTCCGATGGGCGAGTACGAAACGACCGATTCGGTCGTATCCGCAGCCAGCGGGGGAATGTTGCCCAATCCCGAATGCTGCAATAATCCGAAGGCGGACGCATTCACCACGGCGCCCTCCACCGTGAATTCCGGACCGATCTCTCCGGACTGCGCCGACAGACGAAAGCAAAGAAACATGACTCGCATTACTGGCCTTCGCGTCTTCGATCTTCGTTTCCCGACCTCGCAATCGCTCGACGGTTCGGACGCGATGAATCCCGACCCGGACTATTCGGCCGCCTATGTCATCCTCGATACCGACAACCCGGAACTCTCCGGCCATGGCCTGACCTTCACCATCGGTCGCGGCAACGAGATCTGCTGCGCTGCCATCCGCGCACTCGACCATCTGGTGATCGGCCTCGAACTCGACTGGATCAAGGAAGATCCCGGCCGCTTCTGGCGCCACATCACCGGCGACAGCCAGCTGCGCTGGATCGGTCCGGACAAGGGCGCCATTCATCTCGCCACCGGCGCGGTCGTCAACGCGGCCTGGGATCTCTGGGCCAAGGAAGCCAAGAAGCCTGTCTGGCAGCTCGTCGCCGACATGACGCCGGAAGAACTCGTTAGGATTGTCGACTTCCGCTACCTGACCGACGGCATCACGCCGAGCGAAGCCCTCGCCATCCTGAAGCAGGCGGAGATCGGCAAGGCCGAGCGGATCGCCAATCTGAAGAGCGAAGGCTATCCCTGCTACACCACCTCGGCCGGCTGGCTGGGCTATAGCGACGAGAAGCTGCGCCGCCTTTGCCAGGAAGCCGTCGACCAGGGCTTCAACCACATCAAGATGAAGGTTGGCCGCGATCTCGAGGACGATATCCGCCGGCTGAAGGCGGCCCGCGAGGTGATGGGTCCCGACCGCTTCCTGATGATCGACGCCAACCAGGTCTGGGAAGTCGACGCGGCGATCGATTGGGTCAAGCAACTCGCCTTCGCCAAGCCCTACTTCATCGAGGAGCCGACCAGCCCCGACGATGTCGAGGGTCATCGCAAGATCCGCGAGGGCATCGCGCCGATCAAGGTCGCGACCGGCGAAATGTGCCAGAACCGCATCATGTTCAAGCAGTTCATCATGCGCAACGCCATCGACATCGTGCAGATCGATGCCTGCCGCATCGGTGGCCTGAACGAAGTGTTGGCAGTTCTTCTGCTGGCCGCCAAGTATGGCAAGCCGGTTTGGCCGCATGCCGGCGGCGTTGGTCTGTGCGAATACGTCCAGCACCTGTCGATGATCGACTATCTCTGCGTCTCCGGCACCAAGGAAGGCCGCGTGATCGAGTATGTCGACCATCTGCATGAGCACTTCATCGAGCCGTGCGACATCCAGAACGCGGCCTACATGCCGCCGAAGATGCCGGGCTTCTCGATCGAGATGAAGGCGGAATCGATCGCTGACCACACCTTCGCCGGCTAAGGCGAAGTCACGAAAAGGCGTTGGCGCTTTCCAGCAAGAGCCAACGCCTGAACAAAGCACTGGATATCCTGACCGCTTCCAGTAGAACCGGTCAGGACGTCGACCATGCCTTCGCGTGCCGAGAACAGAACGTGCCGAACCGGGAAATGGTGACAGGGCGATGCTGCGGGCCTTTCTCATTGCGCTGACAGGCCTTTTGCTGGCCCTTGGCCATGTCGCGACGGCTTCGTCCCAGGAGAGTACGCCGGCACCCCGCGAACTCGTCATCGGCACCAAGCAGGCGGCGCCCTTCGCCATCAAGGGCACGGACGGCGTCTGGACCGGTATCAGCATCGATCTCTGGCAACGCATCGCCGAGAAGCTCAACCTCAAATACCGGCTGGTTGAGGAACCGAACGTCGAAGGGCTGATCGAAGGCACGGCCGCCGGCCGATACGATGCGGCGGTCGCAGCCCTCACCATTACCGGCCCCCGCGCCGAAATCATCGATTTCAGCCAGCCCTTCTATCGCACAGGGCTTGGCATCGCCGTATCGCTGAGCGCTCCAGCGCGCTGGAGCGCGATCGTCAACACCATGATGTCCTTCGGCTTTTTACAGGCCGTCGGCGCTCTGGTCGGGCTCGCCCTGCTGGTGGGGCTGATGATCTGGTTCTTCGAACGGCGGCGCAACGAGCACTTTGGCGGCGGCGCGCGCGGCATCGGCGCCTCGATCTGGTGGTCAGCCGAAGCGATGACGCAGGCCAGCACCGGCGTCCGCTCGCCGATCACGTTTGCCGGACGGACGCTCGCCATCCTCTGGATGGCGGTTTCGATCATCGCCATCGCCGTCTTCACCGCCGGCGTCACCTCGGCGCTGACGACACGTGCGCTGCAGGGCGCGGTCAACAATGCCAACGATCTCGCCTCGGTCCGCGTCGGTGCCGTCGCCGGTTCGGCAACGATCGACTACCTTACCGATCAGCGGATCAAGTATCGCGGCTTCCCAACGCCGCCGGACGGGCTCAAGGCATTGAGGGCGGGCGAGATCGACGCCTTTGTCTATGACAAGCCGCTGCTCGCCTGGTTCGTCCTGCAGGACTACTCGTCGTCGATGGAAGTCCTGGACATCGTTTTCGATCCGCAGAATTACGGCATCGCCCTGCCGCTCGGCAGCCCGCTGCGCAAGGATATCGACGTCGTCTTGCTCGACACCGTCCATAGCGACTGGTGGAAGCAGACGCTGTTCCGCTATCTGGGCGAACGCTGACGATTAGCCAAAAGCGGGGACGCCACAATGCCGCCCGAAGATCCGATCCATACGTTGCGCGAAATCTGTCTCGCCCTACCCGAAGCGACGGAGCAGGAGACGTGGGGCGACCCCACTTTTCGCGTCAACGGCAAGATCTTCGCCATGGAGAAGCGTGGCGATGGTCGGGACTCGGTTTGGATCAAGGCGCCGGAAGGCAGCCAGTCGATCCTCGTGGGCGCCGATCCCGAGCGCTTCTTCGTGCCGCCCTATGTAGGGCCCAAGGGTTGGGTCGGCATTCGCCTCGACGGCGATCCCGATTGGGACGAGGTCGCGGACCTCGTGCGTCGGAGCTATCGCCTGATTGCGCCGAAGCGCCTGGCCAGCCGGATCACCTGAACCCCACCTTGTTCGGGGCACGCCATGACAAGTGGTCCCTTGCCATGCAGCGCGGTGGCCGGACGAGGCGCACAGGAGCGGGAGGCCCCCTTTGCGCTCGCCAGCGCTTCACCGTGATCAGCGTTTCACTGTGACCAGCGCCTGACGCTGATCAAGAGTCGCGGTCAGCCCTTGGCGTGACCGGTGTCTTCCATCATGTGCTCGACGGCCATGATGGCATTCTCGAGATCCGAGATCTTGCGAAGCGCGCCGTCGGTCGGGAGCCCGCCAGCATCGACGGCCTGCGTGATCAGCTTCTGCTGCGCTTCGACCAGACGAGCCCGCATCGTCGCGAGTTTCTTGTTCATTCAATGGTTTCCTTCGTTCCTGCCTACTTATGGCAGGTTTGCTTGAGGCGTCGACACGAAAATCGATAATCTCGGGACACGGTGCAATCGCCCAGCTTTTTGTGGATGAGGGGGGACGATTTAGAATGGGTCCATACCATCGCTTGACCGAATCTCGAAGGAGGTCGATTCTTAAGGCTGTTCTTCTCGACAGGGTGGTCGGATTATGTCGCGACGAATTTTTCTCACAACAGCTTTGGATCGTCTAGTCGATGAGGGTCAGATTGGCCCCCGTTCCGCTGCGCACAAGATCATCCGGATGGTCATCGAAAATGGCGTGACCATCCTCGATGACGATCAGCGCCGGATCTACGACAAGGAATTGATCCCCAAGATCGAAAAAATCCAGACCCGTAGCCAGCTCGTCGTTCTCCACTGATCCGAACGGACCGAGTCCTGTACGGTCGGCTTTTCGAGTCCCAAGGTTAACGGATCGTTGACAAGCGGCCCTGCGCGTCGACGGTTGGGTATCATGCTCCCGCCTGCCCGAACCACGCTCGTAATGCGCGGTTTGCTAGCGCAGCACGCAACTGCGCTGGGCCACCACCCGTCAAAGGCAGTTGGGTCGGGGCGAACGCCACAACGCTCGCCCCATTCCCGTCAGTCGGCTGCGAAGCAATAGAACAGCCCTGCGCCGCCCGTGCTTTGAAGGGCCGCGGGATTACAGCCGCCGCGTGACAGATGCGATGAATTCCAGGACTTCATCGGCGCGCTGTCATTGAGGCCAACGCGGTCATGATGACCGAGCATGGCCGCGCCCTCCGTGCCGCCCTTTGTCCAGTTGCCGCAGGTCTTGTCGTCCCCTGCGGGGAATGCCGTTCCGTCCGGTTGGCTGCCGGTCAGGATGTCATGCGTGTTCGGTGTGTCACCGCGCCCCTTGACCGGATCGCCTGTCTCGGTCAGCGCCGTTTCCTTGTTCAGATTGTTGCTGGCGCCGTGCAGGTCCGCAACGTCCTTGGCGATGACGACACCTTTGGCGTTCTGCCACGGCCCCTTGCCGATGCGGTCGCGCGCGTTGACCGCCGGCTTGCCGTCGGCCTCCTGGGTCGAGAGATAGGCGCGCCAGGTCTTGGAGCCAGCGCCGACCTTGCCGGCGAGCGTCTGGCAGATCGCATCCGCTCCGGCCAGCCCGCCAAGATCGGCCCCTTTGCCGGCACCGGCGCTCGTGATGAAGAAGGTCATGCTGCTGGCGTCTTGCGCCTTGGCTGTCCCAGCCAGGGCCAATAGCGCCATCGATGCCGCAAGCGCCAGGGATGCGTGTCTCATGTCGTCCTCCTCTCGACCGTTTCTCTTGCTGCAACGCACGGATGTGCAACTCGTTGCGATATAGGCTGGCGGACGCACGCGTCGAGTGCATTCCGCATCGCGGCGGGCATGCGCCGGCGGTCTTCCGGCCACTTCTGAGCCATTGTAGAGCCGGGTGTCTCGATGTCACTCGCAACTGGAAACGACAGCCGCTTCGTGCCACGCTCGAACATCGATCGGGGTTCCCCATGCGCCGTTTCTCGCTGAAGTCGCTGATCTCGGAAGCCTTCAACGCCCATCAGGGCTGGGAGCGGCAATGGCGCACTCCCGAGCCCAAGGCCGCCTATGACGCGGTCATCGTCGGCGGCGGCGGCCATGGCCTCGCCACCGCCTATTACCTCGCCAAAGAACACGGCATCACCAACATTGCGGTGATCGAAAAGGGCTGGCTTGGCGGCGGCAATACCGGCCGCAACACGACGATCATCCGCTCCAACTATCTCTATGAGGAGAGCGAGGCGATCTACGAGCATGCGATGAAGCTCTGGGCCGGGCTGTCGCAGGAGCTCAACTACAACGTCATGTATTCGCAGCGCGGCGTGCTGATGTTGGCGCATAACAGCCACGACGTGCAGAGCTTCAAGCGCCATGTCTACGCCAACAGGCTGGCCGGCATCGACAATGAATGGCTGACGCCGGACGAGGCGAAGGAGTTCTGCCCGCCGCTCAACATCTCGCCCGACCTGCGCTATCCGATCGTCGGCGCCGCCCTGCAACGGCGCGGCGGCGTGGCGCGGCATGATGCGGTCGCCTGGGGTTTTGCACGCGGCGCCGATGCTATGGGCGTCGACATCCTGCAGAATTGCGAGGTCACCGGCTTCCGCCGCGATGCCGGCGGCGCGATCGAAGGCGTCGAAACGTCCAAGGGTTACATCGCCACCAGGCGCGTCGGCGTCGTCGCCGCCGGGCATACCAGCGTGGTGATGGCGCGCGCCGGGCTGCGCATGCCGCTCGAAAGCTTCCCGTTGCAGGCGCTGGTGTCCGAGCCGGTCAAGCCGGTCTTCCCCTGCGTGGTGATGTCGAACGCCGTTCACGCCTATATCTCGCAATCCGACAAGGGCGAGTTGGTGATCGGCGCCGGCACCGACCAGTACATCTCCTACAGCCAGCAGGGCGGCCTGCATGTGCCGATCCATACGCTGGACGCGATCTGCGAACTGTTCCCGCAATTCTCGCGGATGCGGATGCTCAGGAGCTGGGGCGGCATCGTCGACGTGACGCCCGACCGTTCGCCGATCATCGGCAAGACGCCGATCCCCGGCCTCTACGTCAATTGCGGCTGGGGCACCGGCGGCTTCAAGGCGACGCCCGGCTCCGGCAACGTCTTCGCCTGGACTATCGCCAAGGGCGAGCCGCATCCGATCAACGCCCCCTTCACCCTCGATCGCTTCCGCACCGGACGGCTGATCGACGAAGCGGCCGCCGCCGCCGTCGCGCATTGAGCAGGATGCAGGCTTTGAAACATCAGCGCCATTCTTCACCTCTCCCTGAGGGAGAGGTCGACGCCCAGGGGGCGGCGGGTGAGGGTTTACGGTCTCACCGGAGAATTCCCTAAACCCTCACCCGGCTCTTCGAGCCGACCTCTCCCTCAGGGAGAGGTGAAGCGTCAGTTCTCACCCTCAAGAGGGGCCCGAAGATGCTGCTCATTCCCTGCCCCTATTGCGGCGACCGGCCGGAAATCGAATTTCGCGGCGGCGGCGAGGCGCATATCGCCCGTCCAAGCGATCCCCAGACAATCGACGATCAGGCCTGGGCCGAATTCCTGTTCTACCGGACTAATCCGAAGGGCCTGATGGCCGAGCGCTGGAACCATGCACATGGCTGCCAGCGCTGGTTCAATGCGCTGCGCGATACGGTGAGCGACCGCATCCTGGAGAGCTACAAGATGGGCGAAAAGCCGATCGGCGGGGGGCGCGCCTGATGGCCGGCCGCAACCGCTTGCCCAAGGGGGGCCGCGTCGACCGGTCGAAGCCGGTCTCGATCGTCTTCAATGGCAGGACGCTCGCGGGCTTTGCCGGCGATACCGTCGCCTCGCTGCTGATCGCGCATGACATCCATTTCGTCGGCCGCTCGTTCAAATATCACCGGCCGCGCGGCTTCCTGAGCCACGGCTCCGATGAACCGAACGCGCTGCTTTCGGTCGATCGCGGTCCCGGCAAGATCGATCCGAACAACCGCGCCACGGTAGCGGAAGCCCGCGACGGGCTCGTCACCCACTCGCAGAACCATTGGCCCTCGCTCGAATTCGACATCGGCGCGATCAACGATGTGCTGTCGCCCGTCTTCGTCGCCGGCTTCTACTACAAGACCTTCATGTGGCCGCGCCGGTTCTGGGACAGCGTTTATGAACCGAAGATCCGGGCCGCCGCCGGCCTCGGCCGGGCGCCCGACGCGCCGGATGCCGACCGCTACGCCAACCGCCATGCGCATTGCGACGTGCTGGTGGTCGGTGCCGGCCCGGCCGGCCTCGCCGCGGCGCTCGCGGGCTCGGAAACGGGCAAGCGCGTCTTCCTCGCCGACGAACAGGCCGAGATGGGCGGAACGCTGCTGCACGACCTCACCTCCGCCATCGACGGGAAACCGGCGCAGGCATGGGTGGCGGAAGCGCTCGCCGAATTGCGGTCGCGCGGCAACGTCACGCTGCTGCCGCGCAGCACGGCCTTCGGCTATTACAACCACAACCACATCGCGCTTGCCGAGCGCCTCACCGACCACCTCGACAATGCCCCCGCGCATTTGCCGCGTGAAAGGCTGTGGCAGGTCCGCGCCGGCGAGGTCGTGCTGGCGACCGGCGCGCATGAACGGCCGCTGGTTTTCGCCGACAATGACCGCCCCGGCATCCTGCTGGCGGAAAGTGTGCGCGTATTCGTCAATCGCTATGCCGTCGCCCCCGGCCGCAAGGTCGTCTTTGTCACCAATGGTGCCTCGGCCTATGCGGCGGCGCTCGACGCAGCCGCCGCCGGTATCGACGTGACGCTGGTCGATGTCCGTCCCGAAGGCGATTGCGGACCGGAGCTGGCCGCGTTGCGGGCAAAGGGCGCCACGGTCCTGACCGGCCACACCGTCCTTGCCGCGGCGGGGACCAGGCGCGTCACCGGCCTCGCCGTCGCGCCTTTGTCCCCGGCAGGGAAGATCGGTACGCGGAAAACGCTCGCCGCCGATTGCGTCGGCATGTCGGGCGGCTGGACTCCATCGGTGCATCTGTTCTCGCAATCGCGCGGCAAGCTGCGCTTCGACCCGGCGCTGGATGCCTTCGTGCCGGATCAAGCGGTCCAGGCCCAGCGTTCGGCTGGGGCTGCCAACGGCCGCTACGATCTCGGCGAGATCCTCTCCGAAGGCTTTGCCGCCGGCAGCGCCGCAGCGGGAGGCGACGCCAGCCGCGCCTTCACGGCGACGCCGACGCCCACCGGCTTCTCTCCGGTTCGCGTGCTGCCGACCGACGCCGACCCGGCTCGCGTCAAAGCGTTCATCGATTTCCAGAACGACGTCACAGCGAAGGATATCCACCTCGCCGTCCGCGAAGGTTTCGAATCCGTCGAGCACGTCAAACGCTACACCACCACCGGCATGGCGACGGACCAGGGCAAGAGCTCGAACATGAACGCGCTCGGCCTCGTCGCCGGCATTCTGGAAAAGCCCCTGCCCGCGGTCGGCACGACGACGTTCCGCCCGCCCTATACCCCGGTCACCTTCGGCACTCTGATCGGCCCATCGCGCGGCCCCCTGTTCGACCCCGCGCGAAAGACGCCGGTCCATGGCTGGGCCGAAGAACAGGGCGCGCGCTTCGAGGATGTCGGGCTGTGGAAACGGGCCTGGTATTTTCCGCGCGGCGACGAAGACCTGCATGAGGCGGTGGCGCGCGAATGCGCGGCGGTGCGCCAGCATGTCGGCATCTTCGACGCCACCACGCTCGGCAAGATCGAGATTGTCGGTCCCGACGCCGCGGAGTTCATGAACCGCATCTATGTCAATGGCTGGCTGAAGCTCGAACCCGGCCGCTGCCGCTACGGGCTGATGCTGAAAGAGGATGGCTACATCCTCGATGACGGCGTCGTCGCACGGCTGGCAGTCGACCGTTTCCACGTCACCACCACGACCGGCGGCGCGCCGCGCGTGCTCGCCCATATGGAGGACTACCTCCAGACCGAATGGCCGGAACTGAACGTCTTCCTGACCTCGACCACCGAGCAATTCGCCGTCATCGCCGTGCAGGGGCCGAAGGCGCGCGAGCTGATCGCGCCGCTCGTCACCGGCATCGACCTTGCCAATGACGCCTTCCCGCATATGGCGGTGCGAACAGGCTTCATCTGTGGCGTGCCGACAAGGCTGTTCCGCGTCTCCTTCACCGGCGAACTGGGCTTCGAAATCAATGTGCCGGCCGATTATGGCCGCGCCGTCTGGGAAGCGATTTTCGCACGCGGCGGCGCGTTTGGGCTGACGCCCTATGGCACCGAGACGATGCACGTTCTGCGCGCCGAGCGCGGCTTCGTCATCATCGGCCAGGAAACCGACGGCACCGTCACGCCGGACGATCTCGGACTGGGTGGCATGATCGCCAGGGCCAAGCCGGATTTCGTCGGCAAGCGCTCGCTGGCACGGCCGGATCTGGAGGCACCCGGCCGCAAGCAGCTGGTCGGCATCCTGACCGACGACCCGACGCTGGTCCTTGATGAGGGCGCGCAGATCGTCGCCGACCGCGACCAGCCGATCCCGATCCATGCGCTTGGCCATGTCACGTCGAGCTACTGGAGCCCGGCCTGCGACCGTTCGATCGCGCTGGCGCTGGTCGAGGGAGGCCGCGAGCGCATCGGCAGCGAGATCTTCGTGACGACACCGAGCAGCTTCACCAAGGCGACGGTAACCGCGCCGGCGTTCTTCGATGCAGCGGGAGAACGCGTCCATGCTTGAGACCGTCAACAGGGTCACCCGCGCCACTGCGCTTGCCGCGACCGCCTCGGCAGGAACACCGGAGATCGCGCCATTGCCGGACGCCGCCCGTTTCGCGCTACGGCTCAGACCGGCGCTCGCTTCCGAGATGGGCGCTGTGGCCGGGTTTCCGCTCGATCTTGCCATCAACAGCGCCTCGTCCGGACCGCGCCGGTCGATCCGGCTCGGCCCGGACGAATGGCTGCTGATCGGGGACGCGGCAGAGGCCGAGGCGATCGCTGCCGAGATCGCACAGGCGTTCGGCGAGCGATTCCATGCGCTGGTCGAGATCAGTCATCGCAATGTCGGCATCGCGGTACGCGGCGCCCACGCTGCCGATGTGCTCAACGCCGGCTGCCCGCTGGATCTGGCAGCGGCGGCGTTCCCGACCGGCTTCGCAACCCGCACCCTGCTCGGCAAGGCGGAAATCGTGCTGATCCGCGAGGATGACGCGCCGACATACCGGGTCGAATGCTGGCGTTCCTTCGCCCCCTATGTGCACGGCTTCCTGCTGGAAGCGGCGCGGGATTTCGACGGAGCGCAGACCTAATAGGGCGCGTCGATAGATCCGAGATTGACGTAGACGCTCTTCAACTGGGTGTAGTGATCCAGCGCCGCCTTCGAGTTTTCGCGGCCGAGGCCGGATTGCTTGGTGCCGCCGAAGGGAAGCTCGATCGGCGTGACGTTGTAGTGGTTGATCCAGCAGGTTCCGGCCTGAAGCCGGGCGATGACACGATGCCCACGCGCCAGATCGCGCGTGAAAACCCCGGCAGCGAGGCCGAACAGCGTATCGTTAGCCCGCGCAACCCCTTCGTCCTCGTCCGCAAACGAGAGTACGGCCATGACCGGGCCAAATATTTCCTCGCGCACGATCACCATGTCGTCGGAACAGCCGTCAAAAATCGTCGGCGCGACGAAGGCGCCCTTTGCCAAGGCGCCATCGACGACGCGGTGACCGCCAGTCAGGAGCTTCGCCCCCTCCGTCTTGCCGCGCTCGATATAGCCGAGCACCTTTTGCAGATGCGCTTCCGAGATCAGCGCACCCATCTGGGTTTTCGGGTCGAGCGGATTGCCGACAACCATGCGGTTGGTCCGAGCGACGAGCTTTTCGAGAAACGCTTCGCGAACGCTCTCCTGCACGAAGACACGCGTGCCGTTCGAACAGACCTGACCGGCGGAATAGAAATTGGCGAGCAGCGCGCCGGACACCGCATCATCGAGATTGGCATCTTCGAAGATGAGTAGCGGCGACTTGCCACCAAGTTCCAGCGTCACCGGCTTCAATGTCTCCGCTGCGTCCGCCATGACCTTTCGCCCGGTACCGACTTCGCCGGTCAACGAGATCTTGGCGATATCAGGATGGCGCGTCAGCAGACGCCCCGTCTCGGCAAAGCCCTGCACGACGTTGAAGACACCGTCCGGGACACCGGCCTCCGTCATGATCTCCGCCAGCTTGATCGCCGTCAGCGGCGTCAGTTCGGCCGGCTTGAAAATCATGGCGTTGCCGGCGGCCAGTGCAGGGGCCGCTTTCCAGCAGGCGATTTGCAGCGGATAGTTCCAGGCACCGATGCCGGCAACGACACCAAGCGGTTCGCGCCGGGTATAGCCAAAGGCCTCCGGTCCGAGATCGACATGCTCGCCGGTGATGGCACCCGCCAGCCCCGCGAAATAGTCGATGCAATCCGCACCGGAGACAACATCAACGACGGAGGTTTCCTGGATCGGCTTGCCGGTATCGAGCGTCTCCAGCCGCGCCAGTTCGTCGTTGCGCTCGCGCAGCAGGCTGGCGACGCGCTTCAGGATCTGGCCGCGCTGGCTGCCGGTCATTGCCGCCCAGATCTTTTGGCCGATTTTCGCGCTGGCGACCGCCGCCTCGATTTCCGCCGGACCTGAAATCTCGATCTCGGCCAGTGTTTCGCCCGTCGCCGGATTGATCGAGGGGAAGCTGCGCCCCTCCAAGGCCGGATGGGCACGACCGCCGATATGATTGCGAAGGAGGCCGTTGCGAGCGGTCTGGATGACCGGTTCAAGAGCGGGTGCGCGCGAACGGACGGCTGCCAGTTGCGCATCGACGAAGGCAGTGGCGATGGCGCGCGCTCCGGCGCTTTCCGGCTCGCCTTCCGCCGCCAGCGTCTCGCGCAGCCAGAGCCCGTCGATCACCGCGGCAATCGCGACGGCGATCGATTGCGCCTCCCGCGCCGGCACGATCTGCTTCAAGCCGTGGCGCAGATTGGACAGCATCCGGCGCTGATAGACGTTCTGGACGCGCTTGAAGCGGGCCGAATGAATGACCTGACCCCAAAAGGCGAGCCAGACGCTGGCTGTCCGCCGGTCAAACTCCTCCGGCGCGAGATTGGCGTCGATCACGGCCTGTATGCGCTCGCGCGGCGTCCGCGCCTGTGCGAGCCGCACCGAGACAAGCCTTGAGAGGCGGCCGGCCAAATGGCGCAAAGTGGCCTCAAGCAGCCCTTCCTTGTCGCCGAAATAATGCGCGACCAGACCCGGCGAGACACCCGCCCGACGGCCGATGTCCATCAGCGTGCAGGCGGCGAAACCGACCTCGGCCAATGATTCGATCGTTGCCTCGATCAACTGGCGGCGGCGGACATCCTCAGCTTCGATCCGGGCAGAACTTGTCTCGGCCAATGCATCCCTTTCCGTCTTCGAACGGTCCACCGTCATTTATCGCGATTGAACGCACAATCAAAGCACCGACCACCATCACCCGAACTGACATCGAAATTCGGATTCGAAAGAAAATTTCGTCATTTAAATGGCATAAAACTGCGGAATTATAGAATTGAATGACCATTCAACGAACCAGGCACAACAAATGCGTGCGCCTCGGTTTGACACAAAACAAAGAGTGGTGGACACATCGCCACGGAGACTATCATTCGATCCGTCGCTACGACGCTTCATCGCGTCGCTTGCTGCGCTATGCTTGCCCATCCGGCGGTCGCCTGACGGGGCCGCATGCTGGGAGAAGTAAAGAATGCTGAATTCGGTAATTTCCAAGTCGATGGTTGCCATGACCTGCCTGCTGGCGCTCGCAGGAACGGCTTCGGCGGCAGAACCCGCCGCCTGCAAGACCGTGCGTTTCTCCGATGTCGGCTGGACCGATATCTCGGCGACGACGGGGCTGACCTCGCGCATCCTCACCGGCCTTGGCTATACGCCCAAGCTGCAGGTGCTGTCGGTGCCGGTCACCTACGCCTCGCTGAAGAACAAGGACATCGACGTCTTCCTCGGCAACTGGCTGCCCTCGATGGCCGCCGATTTGAAGCCCTATCAGGATGACGGTTCAGTCGAAGTCGTCGGCGTCAATCTCGAAGGCGCCAAGTATACGCTGGCGGTCCCGAGCTATCTCTTCGACGAAGGCCTGAAGACCTTCGCTGATATCGCCAAGTTCAAGGATAAGCTGGGCGGCAAGCTCTATGGCATCGAGCCCGGCAATGACGGCAATCGGCTGATCCTCGACATGATCAAGGCCGACAAGTTCGGCCTCGGCTCGTTCGAGCTGGTGGAATCGAGCGAACAGGGCATGCTGTCCCAGGTCGACCGCGCCGGACGCAAGAAGGACGCGATCGTCTTCCTCGGCTGGGCGCCACATCCGATGAACGAGAAGTTCCCGATGCAGTATCTCGATGGCGGCGATGACGTGTTCGGCCCGAACTTTGGCGGCGCGACGGTTTCGACCAGCGTTCGCAAGGGCTTCATCGAGGAGTGCCCGAATGTCGGCGCGCTCATCAAGAACATGAAGTTCACCTTGCCGATCGAAGGCCAGGTCATGGCCAGCATCCTTGATGGCGGTTTGGATCCCGACGCGGCGGCGACCGCCTGGCTCAAGGCCAATCCGGCCGCTCTCGACGGCTGGCTTGCCGGCGTCAACACGATCGACGGCCAGCCCGGCCTGCCGGCCGTGAAGGCGAGCCTCGGCCTCTGATCGAGACATGATTTTCTGACGACGCCGGCCCGCCGGCGTCGTCATCGAATGCCAAATGACCGGGCGACGTGTCGTTCGCCCGGACGGCCTTAACGGCCACCGGAGACCTTTTTCGCATGTATAGCTGGCTGACCGAGCACAAGATCCCGTTGGGCGCCTGGATCAAGTCCTTCGTCGACTTCCTGAACCTGCATGCCCAGTGGCTCTTCGACTTCATCTCGCTGGTCCTCGGCTCACTGATCGATGGATTGACCAGCCTCCTGCTGATGACGCCACCGCTGCTGCTGATCGCCATCTTCGGGGCGATCGCCTACGCGCTGCACCGCTCGATCAAGCTCACCGCCTTCACCGTCATTGCCTTCCTGCTGGTGATCAATCTCGGTTACTGGCAGCCAACACTGGAGACACTGTCGCTGGTGATCTGGGCAACGGTCGTCTGCGTCGTCATCGGCGTGCCGATCGGCATCGCCGCTGCGCACCGACCCTGGCTCTATGCCGCCATCCGCCCGATCCTCGACCTGATGCAGACGATCCCGACCTTCGTCTACCTGATCCCGACGTTGGTGCTGTTTGGCCTCGGCGCCGTGCCGGGTCTGATCTCGACCGTGATCTTCGCCCTTCCCGCCCCTATCCGGTTGACCCATCTCGGCATTTCGACGGTCCCGACGCAATTGCAGGAAGCTGGCAAGGCGTTCGGCGCCACGAAGCGGCAGTTGCTCTACAAGGTGGAGCTACCCCATGCGATGCCGACCATCATGGCCGGCGTGACGCAGTGCATCATGCTGTCGCTTTCCATGGTGGTGATAGCCGCCCTCGTCGGCGCCGACGGACTGGGCAAGCCGGTGGTTCGCGCGCTCAATTCCGTCAATATCGGCATGGGCTTCGAGGCAGGGGCCGCCATCGTCCTGCTCGCCATCGTGCTCGACCGGGTCTGCAAGCGGCCCGAACGCAAGACGGCGGGGAAGTGACCATGTCAGCGATCGAGCTTCGCAATGTCGATATCGTCTTCGGCAACCGTCAGAAGGATGCGCTGGCGCTGATGGATCGCCAGGCGACCCGCGAAGAAATTTTGGCGGAAACCGGCGCGATTCTGGGTGCAGCCGGTATCGACCTCCAGGTCGAACGTGGCGAGATCTGCGTTCTGATGGGCCTTTCCGGTTCCGGGAAATCCACGGTTCTGCGCGCGGTCAACGGCCTCAACCCAGTGGCGCGGGGCAGCGTCTTGGTCTCGCATGACGGCGCGGCGGTCGATGTCGCAACCTGTAGCGATGCCACGCTGCGCGAGATCCGCATGCGCACCGTCTCCATGGTGTTCCAGCAATTCGGCCTGCTGCCCTGGCGCTCGGTGCGCGATAATGTCGGTTTCGGCCTGGAAATACGCGGCATTCCGAAGAACGAGCGCAAGCGCATCGTCGACGAGAAGCTGGCCATGGTCGGCCTGACGCAATGGGCCGACAAGCATGTGCATGAGCTTTCTGGAGGAATGCAGCAGCGGGTCGGACTGGCCCGCGCTTTTGCGACCGATGCCGATATCCTCTTGATGGATGAGCCTTTTTCGGCGCTCGATCCACTGATCCGCGACAAGATGCAGGACGAGTTGCTGAGCCTGCAGAGCCGGATCCAGAAGACCATCGTGTTCGTCAGCCATGACCTCGACGAAGCGATGAAGATCGGCAACAAGATCGCCATCATGGAGGGCGGCCGCATCGTCCAGGCCGGCACGGCGGAAGACATATTGCTCCGTCCAGCTACGCCTTATGTCGCCGAATTCGTCAAGCATACCAACCCGTTGAACGTGCTTCGCGGCGGTTCGGTGATGACGCCGGCGTGCTCGGTGCGACGTGACGACGGCACGGTGCTGCTCGATCGTGATGGCCTGGTGCGGATGCGCGTCGATGCGGGCGATTGCCCGATCAGCGTCGATGTGAATGGCCGCGAAGGCAAGCTGGGCCGGGTCAACGGCAATGCGGCCGCTTTCGATACACCCTGCGATATCATCATCGCGCCGGTCGATCTGAAGCTCAATGTGGCCATCGCCCTGAAGCGACAGTCGGACCATCCGATCATCTTCGTCGACCAGGCGGGCCGACTTGCCGGCCTTTGCGGTGATGACGAGATCTATGCCAGTCTGCTCCGTCGCAGCGCGTAAGTCCTAGATAAGGCGAACGATTTCGGTTTGCGTTGGCGTCGTCACGGTCGGTCCGGCGAATGGATCAAGGAAGACGTTGATCTCGAGCCGGACGCCGAATTCCGGCAAATAGATCGCCGGCTCAATGGAAAAGCCGGTGCGCGGCAGGATCCGGCGGGTGTCGTGGGTCTCGAGGTTGTCGAGATTGACGCCAAGGCCATGCAGCCGCTTGCCCGGGCCCATGCTATGGCCGGTGCGGTGGTGGAAATGGTCGCCATAGCCGGCCGCCGCGATGATGCCGCGTGCAACGTCGTCGACCTGCCAGCCCTCCAGGACATCGCCGGATACCCAAGCCTTTTCAATCGCTTGCAGCGCGCCGTCGCGGGCGCGGCGGACGATGTCGAAGATCGCCTGCAGCTTTTCCGGGATGACAGCGCCGGCATAGGCGCCCCAGGCGATGTCGGAATAGACATTGCGCTCGCCGGGATAGCGCGCCCAGAAATCGATCAGCAGCCAGTCGCCGGCGCCGATCGTTGCCGATCCCTCCGGCTTCGGCTCGTAGGAGACGATGCCGGAATGGCCGTTGACCTGCACGACCGGCTGGCCTTCCGTCTCCAGCCCGAGGCGGTCGAACTCGGAGACGATGAACTGCTGAAGCTGATATTCTGTTAGCGGTTCGTTAACCCTGATGGCTGTTTTCGCGCGGTCGAAGGCGTCGTCCTTGATGCCGGCGACGACGACACAGGCGCGCTTGTGGCTTTCGATCGCGAAGTCGTCCCAGGCGGCGGCCGAGACCTGGAATAGATCGGCCGAGGTGACGATCTCGTAGTCCCAGCTCCGGAGCCACTCGACCGTACCGGCATCGACCCAGGCGACGGTCGGCACGCCGCCCCCTTCCGAATATTCGAGCGCGAGCCGCCGCGCCGGTCCGAGCAGATCGCGCAGCATCGCCCGCATCTCGACCCAGCCGCGAAAGATCCGCTTCTCGATGTCGACATCGTGGAAGAAGAACTGGTCGACCGTGTGGATCAGCAATACCGGCTGACCGTTTCGCGGCACGATCAGGAAGGCTCGCCGGGTCGGGTTCCGGACGATGCCGAGGATGTGCCAGAGCAGCGGATTGCTGCCGCGATAGTCGACCAGCAGCCAGGCATCGATGCCCTCGGCCTGCATGAAGCGCTGGGCGGCGTCGAGATTGAACATGGCGGTCTTTCCAAGCTCTGTCGGACTCCCTCTCCCCTTGGGAGAGGGTGGGGTGAGGGTCTTGCTTGTTCATCGGCCGAACGGGGATGGAAAGGCCCTCACCCAACCCTCTCCCAGAGGGAGAGGGTTTTTGAGCGCCCCCTACCCCCGCCGGTACTTCCTTCCCGGGTGGTCGTCGCGAAGCTGCTTCTGCCCGGCGCCATAGAGGCGCTCGCGGAAGGTCGAGCCCTCATGCTCGGCACGCATCAGTCCGCGGCGGCGCAGTTCCGGCACGACATGTTTCACCGTATCGACGAAGGTGCCGGGGCGGATGGCGTAGGTGATGTTGAAGCCGTCGAGATCGGCGATCTCGGCCCAGCGCTCCATCTCGTCAACGATGGTCTTGCCGGAGCCGACGAATTTCGGCCCCATGCCGCCGACGCCCATGTAGTGGGCGATGTCGCGCAACGTCCAGACGGTGTCGGGATCGGCGTCCGAAAACAGGTGCCGGGCGAAATGCGCGGCGTTCGGGTTGATCTCGGTCAGCGGCTGGTCGGGATCGAATTTCGACACGTCGACCCCGAGCGGCCCGGCGAACTGCACCATCGCGCCTTCGTAATCGGCATAGGACAGCAGCTCGGCATATTTTTCCTCCGCCTCGCCATCCGTCTCGGCGGCGATGATGGTGGTGACGGCGAAGGCCTTGATGCTGCGCGGGTCGCGGCCGAGCGCCGCCGCGCGGGCGCGCACATTGGCGACGACGGGTGCGATCACCTCCGGCCGCGTGCCATGCACGAAGACGCCTTCCGAATGGGTCGCGGCGAATTGCTGGCCGCGCGACGAGGAGCCTGCCTGGAACAGCACCGGCGTCCGCTGCGGCGACGGCTCGGCGATGAAGGCGTCCGGCACGTTGAAATAACGGCCCTGATGCGCGATCGGATGCACCTTGGCCGGGTCGACATAGACGCCCCGCGCCTTGTCGATGACGACCGCATCGTCCTCCCACGAGCCTTCCCAGAGCTTGTAGAGAACCTCCATGAACTCGTCGCCGCGATCATAGCGCTCGTCATGCGAAAGCTGCTCGCCACGGCCGAGATTGCGGGCGGCGCTGTCGAGATAGGAGGTGACGATGTTCCAACCAACGCGGCCCTGGCTGGCATGGTCGAGGCTCGTCATCTTGCGGGCGAAGCTATAGGGCTGCTCGTAGGTGAGCGAGACGGTCGCGGCGAAGCCGAGATTCCTGGTCACCGCCGCCATGGCGGAGATAATCGACAGCGGATCGTTGATCGGCACCTGCGTCGCGGTCTTGAGCGCTCCATCCGGCTTGCCCTGATAGACGTCGAGCATGCCGAGCACGTCGGCGAGGAAGATCGAGTCGAAGCCGGCCACTTCCAGCATGGTCGCAAGCTCGGTCCAGTAAGAAAGATCCTTGTAGCGGTGCGACTGGTCTTCCGGATGACGCCACAGGCCGGAGGAGATGTTGACCGGCGAGCAGTTCTCGAAGGCGTTCAGATGGATCGTTCGGGCGGTCATGGGCGATTCCCAGTGCTGTCTCGTTACTTCACCTCTCCCTGAGGGAGAGGTCGACGCACAAAGTGCGGCGGGTGAGGGTTTACGGCCTTACCGGAGAGTTCCTAAACCCTCACCCGGAGCTTCGCTCCGACCTCTCCCTCAGGGAGAGGTGAAGAACTGCATCACCCCGTCGACCCCGCTGGCTCGGCGTCCTGATAGGTCTTGGCCACCGCCTCGATCGCAGCCTCGAGGTTGACGCTCTGGCCGAGCGCGGCGAGCGCCTGGCCAAAGGCGACGACATTGGCGAGCACCGGCCGGTAGGCGGCGCGGAGCCCGGTATGGTTGAGGCGAACCAGCAGATGCTCGACGCCGCCGACGCCGGGGCTGATCGCCGAGCCCTCGAACTCTCCCGCCGCCGCGACCAGCGCCTGCGGCTCGATGCCGGCGGGAACAGGCACCGCCGTCACCAGCGCCGAGGCCGAAGCGTCATCCTCGATCCAGAGCGGAACGCCGAGCGCGCGAATGCCGGCGCGCGTCGCCTTGGTCGCCAGTTGATGGCGCTCAACCACCGTCTCGACGCCCTGCTCTTCCGCATCGATCCGGTCGAGCGCGGCGTCGAGCGCCCAGAATTCCAGCGGCGCCGGCGTGCCGGGCAGCGCATCGGCGCCGGTATCCAGCCATTTCTCCTTGAGGTCGAGCAGCGACAGCGTCGAGAGGCGCAGCGCCGGTTCCTCGGCGATCTTGGCCCAGGCCGCCTCGCTGATCGAAATCGCGGAAAGGCCGGCCGGGCCACCGAGCCCCTTCTGCGGGCCGATGACGGCGATGTCTATGCCGAGTGTCTGGACTTCGAATTGATGCGCGCCGATCGAGGCGACCGCGTCGACCACCAGCAGCGCGCCGCGCGCCTTGGCGGCTTCGGCGATCTCCGGCAGCGGGTTCAGCACGCCATTGGCCGCCTCGCCGTGCACCAGCACGACAGCATCGATCTTTTCCATGGCGTCGAGGGTGGCCTGGAAGAGCGCGAGATCGACGGGCCGGCCAAGCTCTGCCACGACATTCTCGACAATAGCGCCGCCCCGGCGCAGCCAGGCCGCGAAATAGTCGCCATACAGGCTGGTGACGACATTGAGCACCTTGAGGCCAGGCTTGGCGAGGCTGGCCGCGACCGCTTCCAGCGCCACGACCGCTTCCGCCTGCACGAAGACGACATCGTCAAAGCTTCGCATCACCGCGCCGATCCGGTCGGCCAAAACGGCATAGCCGACATTGGGATAATTGGGCGGATCGAGCAGGTCTTCGGCGGAGAACTCGGTCATCGATTTTTGTCTCTTGCTGTGGCCAAGTCCGGGGGAACCTGGCTTTTCAACGCTCCCGGAGCGAGAGGTTGGGACGAAGCTCCGGGCGAGGGTTTGGGGAGGGCCGGAATCGGCACCGAACGAATGCTGCAGGTGACAAGCGGAGGCCGTTGAGCCGCCCGAGCCAATCGACTTGCTCCGCCATCATCTCGCACCGCCATCATCCTGAGGTGCTTCGCGTAAGCGAAGCCTCGAAGGAGAGTCCAGCGGAGCACCCCGCGTGGCGCACGAAGTTGCAGTTTGCCACATGACGATTCCTGAACCCTCCTTCGAGGCCCGGCTTTGCCGGGCACCTCAGGATGATGGTTGAGTTCGTGGGTCCCATGGGGCCATTCCAGGGTGAAGCCGGTCGTACTCATCACCCGCCTCCCGATCTCGCCCGCCCCGAACTCCGCGAGAGCTGGAAGCACAGCGCCGCGAGGCCGAGCAGGGTTACCGTGAACAGGAACACCACCGTCGCCGCCGCATAGACAGAGGGCGCCGGGCCATATTGCAGGCTGCCATAGAGATAGACCGGCAGTGTGTTGACGGTCGGCGTCGTCAGGAAGGCGGCGACGACCAGATTGTCGAAGCAGAAGGCATAGGACATCAGCCCGCCGGCGAGGATGGCCGGCAGGAGCTGCGGCAGGACGATGAACCAGAGCGTTTTCAGCCGCGTGCTGCCGAGATCGGCGGCGGCCTCCTCCAGCTTCGGGTCGAGCGTCAGCGCCCGCGCCCGCACGATCAAAGCCGTAACGGCAATGGCGGCCGGCGTGATGCCTGCAATCAGGGTCGCTGCCCCAAGCGGAATGCCGGTGACGGCGTAGAACAGCAGAAGCGACACACCGATGACGACTTCCGGCACGATCAGCAGGATATAGGTCAGGCCCGACAGCCATTTTCGCACCTGCGGGCTCGGGTGGCGGACCAGCGCGTAGCCGAGCGACGCGCCCATGCCGAGCGCGATCAGCGCCGCCCAGAAAGCCACATAGAGGCTGGTCTGGACCGAACGGCGCAGCGCCAGATCGTTCCACGCCGCCGGATACCATTCCAGCGTCCAGCCGGTGAAATTCGAGGTCTGCTTGCCGACGACGCCGAGATTGAACGAATAGATCATCGAGATGGCGAGCGGCGCGAACAGGAACAGGATCGCGAGGCCGAACCAGAGCGTCAGCCCGGCATCGGTGATCCGCTTTTGCCGGCCGTCCATGCGGACGCTCATGCCGACACCTCGGCAAAGCCCTTGGTGAGACGGGCAAGCGCGGCGACGACCACGGCGACCGCGACCAGCACCAGCACGGCCATGGCCGAGCCCAGCGCATAGTTCTGCGATTGCAGATATTGCGACGAGATCGCCTGCCCCATCAGCACGCCGCGACTGCCGCCGAGCAGTTTCGGGATCACCATCTCGCCCAGCATCGGCACGGCGGTCAAAAGCACGGCGGTGGCGATGCCGGGTCGCGCCATCGGCAGGGTCACGGCCCAGAAGGTCTGGAAGCGGCTGGCGCCGAGATCGCGGCTTGCCTCCAGGAGAGGGCCGGGAATGCGGTCGAGCACGACGAAGAGCGGCACGATGGCGATCGGCAGATAGGCATAGACCATGCCGATGAACACGGCCGTCTTGGTATCGAGCAGGTCGAGCGGCCCGTCATGCAGATGCAAGAAATTCAGCACCACCTCGAACACGCCGCCCCGCGCCAGCAGGATCTGCCACGACATCACGCGGACCAGGAACGACGAGAAATAGGGAATGAGGATCAGGACGAGCGCCAGCGTGCGGAACCGTCCGGCCTTGCGGGCGATGAAATAGGCGACCGGGAAGGCGACGGCGAGGCAGAGCGCCGAGGCGGTGATGGCGAATTGCACCGTGCGCAGGAAGGTCGAGAGATAGAAGCCGGACAGCGCCGTCTGGTAGTTCTTTAGCGTGAAGCCGAGCTCGACCGCGCCGAACAGCGAATGGCCGAAGGAATAGACGACCGTGAACGTCAGCGGGGCGAGGAAGAAGACGGCGAGCCAGGCGGTCGGGATGACGGCGAACAGATGATCGGAAACGCGCGCCGAGGGCGCGCGCTTCGTCCCGGCGTGACCGCCGCCCGTGGGGACGGCGACCGCGCGTGCTGGTTGGTTCGCGGAAGTCATGGATCTCCTGGATAGGCCATCTGCCAACTCAAATCATCCAGAGCGCCGTCTCCTGCGCAACGTCGCCTCGGATCATGCTCCACCATCATCCTGAGGTGCTTCGCGTAAGCGAAGCCTCGAAGGAGGGTCCAGCCAGACAATCCAGGTGCTCCCTGGACCCTCCTTCGAGGCCCGGCTGCGCCGGGCACCTCAGGATGATGGTCGAGTTATGTGACGGCATCCCCTGAAGAGAGAATGCGTCCGCGCTTTAGCCGCCTGCCGCCGCCTGGATCTCGGCCTGCACTTCCAGATAGACGCCGATCGTCGCCGGATCGACGACGAAGGAGGTCAGCTTCGAGAAGTCGAGATCCTTGCCGCCAAAAATCAGGTCGGCGTTCTTGGTGTCGGCCGGCAGTTTTTCACGCAAACCCGCGAGAGCAGCGGGGAAGCCGATATACTGCGTCTCGGAAAGCTGGACTTCGGGCTCGAGCTGGTACGACAGGAAGTCGTAGGCCCTGTCGAGGTTCGGCGCCTTGGCGGGGATTGCGTAGTTGTCGACCCAGAGCTCGCTGAACGGTCCGGGCACGACGAATTTCAGCTTCGGATTAAGGCCGATGGCGGCGCGGGCGGTGCCCTGGTTGGTCTGCGCCAGCACAATGGAACCGTTGGCGAGCTGGTTCGGGTCGAGGCCGGAGAAGGTCTTCACATGCTTGGCGAAGGCCTTGATCTCCTCGCCGGCGGCGCGGATCTCGGCCTCGGTCGCCTTGTTCCAGTCCTTGCCATGGGTCCAGAGCGACATGCCGATGGTTTCCCATCCGGAATCCGACAGGCGCACCTTGCCGCTGACGCCCGGCTTGGCGCCCGCATCGAGGAAGTCCTGCCAGGTCTTGATTTCGCCGCCGACCGCTTCCGGATCGTAGACGACGCCGAGCACGCCCCAGTCCTTCGGGATCGAGTACTTGTTTCCGGGGTCATAATCCCTGTTAAGCAGCGCCGGATCGAGCGAAGCGAAGTTCAGGCGGTTGTGGTCGATCTCCTGCAGCAGGCCCTTGGCGGCCAATTGCTGGATCCAGCTCGAGCTCGGAATGACGATATCGAAATCGACGCCGGCCGGGCTGTTCAGCTTGGCGAACAGCGTCTCGTTGGAATCGTAGCTGGTGATGTTCGGCGTCACGCCCGACTTGCGGGCGTAATTGGCCAGGCTGTCATTGGAGAAATAGTTCGGCCAGGAGAAGACGTTGAGCGCGCCGCCGGTGGACTCGGCCGAGGCGCCGCCCGGGAAGGCAGAGGCGACGGCCAGTGCTGCAGGCGCAGCACCCAGCAGGCCGAGGACAGAGCGGCGGCTGAAGCCCGCGCCGCGCAACGAGCCGTTGGGAAGAAGCAGAGGCTTGGTCATGACGGGATCCTTGTCAGGAGGACGGGCGGAGGGAATTTGGGACAGGCTCATCGCGATAAGCGCGGGCGGCCTCGGGAGAAAAGGTGACGGTGATGGCGTCGCCGGCAGCGAGATCGATGCCGTCGGAAGTGGCGCGGCGCTCGACCGATTCAAACGCGATACCGCCTGCGGTCACCGCGCGCAGGCGCAGCGACGGGCCAAGCGCCACGGCATCGACGATGCGGGCGGCAAAACGGTTCGGCCCGGCCTCCGGCGCAGCGCGGAGGAAGCGGGTTTCTTCGGGGCGGACGATCACCAGCGCCGGGTTGCCGGATTTAAGCGTGGGGTCGACATGCGAGGCCGCGACCGGGCCGAGATCGGAAAGGAGCGCCCCGCCCTCGCCCAGCGTGGCGCGGATCTGGTTGGCGCTGCCGACGAACAGCGCGGTCCAGGCATTGACCGGGCGATCATAAATCGTTGCCGGGTCGCCGATCTGCTCGAAGCCGCCACGGCGCATGACCGCGAGCCGGTCGGCCATGCCAAACGCTTCTTCCTGGTCATGCGTGATGTAGATGAAGGTGGCGCCGAGCTCTAGCTGGATGCGCCGGAGCTCGCGCTGCATTTCTTCCCGCAGCTTGCGGTCCAAGGCTCCCAGCGGCTCGTCGAGCAGCAGCACGGCCGGTTCGTTGGCAAGCGCGCGGGCGAGCGCGACACGCTGCTGCATGCCGCCGGAAAGCTGGTTGGGCTTGCGGTCGCCGACATCGGAAAGGCGGACCAGCTCCAGCAGCTCGCCGGCCTTCTTCCGCCTCGCGCTGCGGCCAACGCCGCGCATCCTCGGGCCGTAGGCGACATTTTCCAAAACGCTCATATGCGGAAACAGCGCATAGCTCTGGAACACGGTGTTGACGTCGCGCCGCTCGGCCGGAACGGCGGTGACGTTCTCGCCCGAGATCCAGACGGAGCCTTCGTCAGGCGCTTCAAAACCGCCGATGATGCGCATCGCCGTCGTCTTGCCGCTGCCGCTCGGGCCGACGATCGCAAGAAACTCGCCGCGCGGCACCTCCAGCGACAGGCCGGAAATCACCCGCTCGCCGCCAAAGCTCTTGGCGACGCCGCGAAGGGCGACTGCGACCGGATGGGGGCTTTGCATCAGCATCTTCGAGCATCCGCCCTTCTGCTTCACCGCCCCTGAGGGCGAGGTCGATGGAGAAGGGCCTAAAGGAGAGTTTACGGCCGGAAACACCCTGATCTAGTACGGCGACCGACCCGAAGAATCGAGTTGGTTTGTTCCTTAGTTTCAGCCGGGCTGAGTTTCTTGTTCCTCATTTGCGCCGGGCCGGAAAATCGCCGTCAGTTCAACGTCTTGGCGGCGAAATCGCCCGAGAGCTTTTCGGCTGCGCGGCGAACGATCTCTGCGATCGGGACGTCAACCGCGACGGCAAGCACATCGGGCTCGTCCGCGCCGGGGCGCTCCAGCGTTGCATATTGGCTGGCGAGTAGGCTCGGCGGCATGAAGTGCCCCTTGCGCGCGCCGAGCCGGTCCTGGACCAGCGATTGCGGCGCGTCGAGGAAGACAAAGCGGATCGACTGGCCCGCAGCCGCGCGGATGCGGTCGCGATAGATCTTTTTCAGCGCCGAGCAGGCGACGACGATGCCGACAGGATGGGCGCTACCGTCACCAAGCGTGGAACCGATCTTGTCGAGCCAGGGCCAGCGGTCGTCATCGACCAGCGGCGTTCCGCTCGCCATCTTGGCGACGTTCTCCGGGCTGTGCAGGCCGTCGCCATCGACGAAATCGAGGCCGAGCGCACCGGCGAGACCTTCGCCGATGCTGGATTTTCCGGAGCCGGAAACGCCCATCACGATGATCGCCATCCGCGAATTCGTCGTCTTGTCAGATGCCGCCATCGTCATGAAATTGCCCGTCCATCGGCTGGAGAGAGTACCGGACAAGCCATATCGCGGCCGTCGCCCTCTCGTCCACCGACATCCGACGCGGTCAGTCGCCCATCCCGCGCAACAGATCGTCGATCTTGATGTTGGCAAAGGCCGAGAACGTGTCCGAGACGGCATAGGGCAGTACGAGATGCTCGCCGTGCCGCATGGCGCCGCAGGTGTAGACCACGTTGGGAACGTAGCCTTCGCGCTCGGACGGCTCGGGCCGGATCAACGGCTCGCTGGATCGGGCGATCACCTTCGACGGATCTTTCTTGTCGAGGAGGACGGCGCCGATCGAATATTTGCGCACCGCTCCAACGCCGTGGGTCAGCAGCAGCCAACCCTCGTCAAGCTCGATCGGCGAGCCGCAATTACCGATCTGGACGAATTCCCAGGGAAAACGAGGCTGCAGAAGCGCCACGCCGCCGTCCCAGGACAGAAGATCGTCCGAATAGATCAGATAGAGATTCTCATTGTCCTGCCGGGCGATCATGGCGTAGCGGCCATCGATCTTGCGGGGAAACAGCGCCATGCCCTTGTTGCGGGCGGCGGTGCCGCGAAGCCGCATCATCCTGAAGGTCAGGAAGTCAGCAGTCTCGATCAGCTCGGAGCGGATCGCGCTGCCGCTATAGGCGGTGTAGGTGGCGTAATGGGTCTTCCGCCCCTCATCCTCGAACAGCACGAAGCGCGCATCCTCGATGCCGTTCGATTGCGACGGCGTGACCGGAAAAATCAGCCGCTCGCTGATATCCAGCTCCGGCGGAAAGACCAGCGTCACTGCCTCGCCATCCGGTATGGCCACGCGCTCGGTCACTCTCGGCACCGAAGCGAGCCGCACGGTCGGGTCGATCGTCACCGTGCCATTGGAGTCAATCGAGCCGGATCGGAATGTCAGCGACGAGATATGTCCCTCGCCAACAGCCCGCAGGCTGAGGATGAACCGCTTGCTGCCTTCCGGCGCGCCGCTGGGATCGGGATGCGGCACGATGCTCGGATTGAACAGCGCGGCCGCCTCGAACGAATATTCGTGCAGGAAATACGCGCCGATCAGCTGGCGCTGGATGCGGGTGAATTCGACATGCGGATCGAACGCCTCCTCCATCTCGTCGCATCGGAACTCGAAGGTCTTCAGCAGGTTTCGATGCCGGCCGTCAAAGTTTTCGAGAACATCGATCAGCTGGCTGGCCGCAGCCTCCGGCTCCAGGGATAGGACGCGGTCGACGATATGGTTCGCCCGCGTCTTCTCTTTCGGGAGCAGATCCCTCGGCTCGGTTGCCGGCTTGAACGGCCGAACGACCACCCGGGCCGGATCAGGACGGAGATAGAGGGCTTGGCGGTTCAGGAACGTAGCGTGAGTCACGTCACCCTCGACTTTGATTTCAGGTCTTGGTTCGAGATTAAGCACGCAGGGCTCTGAGCTCCGGTTTCGTACGATCGCCGCTGAGGCGGGCAAGCTGGCGGATTTCGGCCAGGCTCAACAGGTAGGACACGACGGATTCACCGCCTCGGTTCTCATTCGCCCGATAGGGATGCAGCCCGTCGCGGCAGCTTCCCGTTTCAGGATCGACGAGCGAAATCGACAGATCGTTCTCGCCCAGGAACCAGCCAAAGGCGCGCCTCGCCTCTTCGGTCCAGGCCGCATCGCCATCCGCCCGCCATGCCGTGAGGCAGGCCGAAATCGTGGCGGTTGCTTCGAGCGGCTGCTGGTCGAAGGCGAGCGGCGGCTTGCGTTGCTCGCCGAAAGTCGAGCTGCCCACCGGGCGGAACTGCCCCTTGGGCGAGGTCTGGACCTGGACCAGCCAATTCAGGCTGCGCAATCCGGCTGAGACATGCGCCGGGGTTCGGGTCGCCCGCCCCGTGGCGATCAGGGCCTGCGGCAAGCGTGCATTGTCGTAGCTGAGGCCGTTCTCGAACCACACCCAATCATCGGCCTCGGTCTTTTCGAGGAGGGACATGAGCCTGTCTGCCAGCAGATCCCGATATTGTTCGGCGATAGGATCGCCCGGAAATGCGGCACAATAGGGTTCGAGCCCGAGAAGGGTGAAGGCCCAGGCCCGAGGCGAACTGAACCGCTCGACGGTCGGCAGCGCCGCGATGAACAGCGACGCGGCCCACTGGCGCCGCGACGGGCTGATATCGCTTGCCGACGCTTCGCCCAGCGACCACAGGGTGCGGCCATGACTATCTTCCGAGCCGCGATCCTCCAGCCAACGCCGGTCGAAGCTCATGAAATTGCGGAAGTAGAGCGTATCCGGATTCCAGGCGTGCTGGATGAAGGCGGCGAAGCGGGACGTCAGCGCATCCGAAAGCCGCTGCTCGCCCGTCTTGTTCAGGGCGCAGGCGACAAGAAGCGCGCGGGCATTATCGTCGACACAATAGCCGTGGTGACGATCCGGCACGGAATGGACCGCGTGCTGGAACAAGCCGGTGTCGTCGCACATGGCAAGCAGGTGGCCGAGCTGAATGGCCGGCGGCGCCGTCCCTGCCCGGGCCGGAGACCGGACATCCCGGCCGAAAGGCGCGATCAGCTTGAGGCGATCGCCGCGCCGCGCTGCATCGAAGGCAGCGAGATAGCGCCTGGCCGTGCTCTCCCAAGTCATCGAGCGGCTGCTCGAATAGGCGCGCTTGCGCATCGCCTCGCGGCGGGAATGGTCGGTCAAAAGCTCGGCGATGGCACTGCCGGTCGCCTTGGCATCGCCAAACGGCACCAGCACGCCGCGCCCGTCCGCCAGAAGCTCGTTCGCATGCCAGTAAGGCGTCGACACGACCGCTTTTCCGAGCCCAAAGCTGTAGGCCAGCGTTCCCGACGTCATCTGCGCTTCGTTCAGATAGGGCGTGACGTAGACGTCGCACATGGCGATGTAGTCGAGCAGCGTGTCGCGGTCGACGAACTGGTCCTCGAAGACGACATGGTCCTCGACGCCGAGATGGCGCGCGCGCTCCAGCAGACTGTCGCGATAGGCCTCGCCGTGATCGCGCACGAGATTGGGATGCGTCGCGCCGAGCACGACATAGACGGCGTCCGCCCGGCTCTCGAGGATCTGCGGCATCGCGTCGATCATCACCTCGATGCCCTTGTTCGGCGAGAGCAGGCCGAAGGTCAGGATCACGGTGCGGTCGCTGAAGCCCAGCTTGGCCTTGACCGGCTGCGGATCGACAAAGCCGAAATCGGGAATGCCGTGCGGGATGACATCGATCTTGTCGGCCGGCACCCGGTAGATGGTACGCAGCAACTCCCTGCCCTTCTCCGCCATCACGACGATCCGGGCCGAAAGGTCGATGATCCGGTCGATCACGCGGCGCTGGGCGTCGGAAGGCTCGGAAAGAACCGTATGGAGCGTGGTGATGATCGGCATGTTGAGCCGCGCCAGCAGCGCGATCACATGGCTGCCGGCTTCGCCGCCGAAAATGCCGAACTCATGCTGCAGCGAGACGACATCGAAACCGCCGCGGTTGAGGTATTCCGACGCGGCAACATAGTCGTCGAGCGTATTTTCCTGGATCTCGAGAGCGACGGTCGCCGGATATTCATAGCTGCGGCCACAATCGGTCATCGCGAGGATGGCGGTATCTGCCATTCCCGATGCGGCGATCGCCTGCTGCAGGTCCGTGGTGAAGGTGGCGATCCCACAGCGGCGCGGCAAAGAGTTCCCGATGAAGGCCACGCGCGTGCTTGAAGTCCGATGCACCATCGTCATGAGTAAACCTCCTTGCTTCGGGGAAAGGCGGTCGCCGTCCCGTCAGAATTAGAAATCGACGCCCCGATGCGACGGGCCGTCCTGTGGGGAAATGTCGAGTCGGAAAGGGTCTGGTCCGGTGCTTCCAGAAGGTTCCGGTGCGATTCCGGTCCCAGATAGGCGCAAAGCGCCGTCAGGCCGCGCTCGCCGGAGCGCAGCGTGCAGCGCTCGTGATCGAGGAACACCGCCTTGCCGATGCCGACAACGTTCGCCCCCAGAGTGGCATCGCCTTCAAGGCCCAGAAACCAGGTCTCGCAGGAAGCATTGAGCACCCGCGTCGTGTTTGGCGGCAGCGCTATCCGCTCCAGCACGAAATACGGATTGACCACCAGCAGCGTCCGGTTGTCGCCAAGCGCGCGCGGCGCCTGCTGCGGTCCCGGCGGCCCTGCATGAGCGACGGCAACGCCGGCATCGACATGCAGTTCGCGTTTCCGGCCATAATCGAACAGACGGAACGTCACATCGCTGCGTTGCTGGATTTCCGCCAGAACGAGGCCGGGGCCGACGGCGTGGATGGTGCCGGCGGGAATGAACACGGCGTCGCCGGCATGGACCGGATGCCATTGCACGAGATCGGCGATCGAGCCGTCCTCGATGGCAGCACGCAGCGCGTCCGGCGACAACTCGCGCTTGAGCCCGACCGCGACGGCGGCTCCGGGTTCGGCAGCGAGAATATACCAGGCTTCGGTCTTGCCATGCGGCTCGCCCATCGTATGGGCATAGGCATCATCGGGATGAACCTGGATCGAAAGCGGCTGGCTCGTGAACAGCAGCTTGAGCAGGAGTTCCGGCTCGCCGGCGCTTGACGGCTGGCGCTGGAACCAGATCTCGCCGACTGGCGCGCCGTCATCGCGCGTGTCGTTCCATGGGCGGAGATCGTGTTTTCCCCATGGTTTGCGAACAACTTGCATAGAAGCATACTCGATTGTCATGAAACGCTCCTTGTTTGTGCTTTTCAGACAGTCGACGTGAAAAATAGATGCGGCCGATGGCCGGGCACCGATCACTGAAGACACAACCCAACGCCACCAGTGCCTGTGCGTTCCCCAAAACCTTCCGGCGAATTTTCTTCTTTCGTTACGGCATCCCGGCGGAGGCGGTCCTGCCCTGCTTCGGAAGCACCGTTGGCGCGCTCCGACGCTGCTCGTGTCTGCGTGGTGGAGCGACACGCCCGGGGGGTAATCCGCCGTCGCGCGAGCCTGGAATGCACATCAACCTGTCCGCGAAACCATCTCCAATGACAGCGCCATCATTCACCGCTTGACTCCCAAAGCGGGTCGCGATTAAAGCAACTGGTCTGCTGGTCCGATCAGTCTATTAGTAGGTGCCATGTCGTTGTCGACGAAAGTCAGTGATCCCGGCCTCATCGCGGAGCTCCCGAGCTTTCGGGAAGCGATCGTGAAGCGTCCGCTCACGACCGTCATCAGCGACAAGATCGCGACGCTGATCGCATCGGGCATCCTGCAGGTCGGCGACGCCTTGCCGAGCGAGCGCCAGCTCGCCGACGCGCTGAATGTCAGCCGCGACGCGGTGCGCGGCGGCATCCAGATGCTGGCGGCGCGCGGCATTCTCGAGATTTCGCACGGCGCCCGCACGAGGGTGCGCAGCAACGAAGTCGGGCCGGTCGCCGTCGGCTTCGCCATGGCCCGTGCGGTCAATTCCTACGACATCGAATCCGTGCATGCGGCGCGGCTGCTGGTTGACCGCCAGGTGGTCGCCGACGCGGCGCGCAACATCGACGATGCCGGCGTCGCGATCCTGGAAGCGCTGCTGGAGGCGCAGACGGAAACGCTGGACGATCCCGTCCGCTTCCTGATCTCCGACCGCGAGTTCCACATCGCCCTCTACCAGGCGTCCGGCAACCCGCTGCTCGCCGACATCAGCACCGATCTCTACGCCTACATGATGCAGTACCGGCGCGAAGCGATGGCCTCCCCCGGCGCCATCGCCACCAGCTATGCCGACCATGTCGCCATCGTCGCCGCCGTTCGCTCGCGCGATCCGGAGGCGGCGGCCGAGGCCTTCGCCGCCCATACCGGCCGTATCTACACGACGACGCAGCCCTTCATGAAGGGGGGCGGCTGACGCGCGAATTCAGGGAGCCGCGACCGAGGAACTTGCGGCTCTCGCAGCACACATTTTCAACGCAGCCCAACGGGCTGATCCAACGGGAGGAATACATATGGAACGCAGGACATTCCTGAAGCTCGCAGCCGGCTCGACCGTGCTTGCCGGCGCCGGCTTTGCCGGCATCAACGCAGCCGCTGCGGCGGGCAAGGAAATCGTCTACCTGACGCCGGGCCTCGACCTGCCCTTCTGGCGCTACCTGTCGAAGGGTATCGAAGATACGGTCAAGGCCAAGGGCTTCAACTTCCAGGCGCTCGACAGCCACAACAGCGCCGAGACCCAGCTCCGCAACGCCCAGGATTCGATCGCTCGCGGCGTCGCCGGCATCATCATCTCGCCGACCGACTCCTCGACCGCGCCGAGCGTGCTCGCACTGGCCCAGAAGGCCAACATCCCGGTCGTCATCGGCGATATCGGCACGAACAGCGGCGAGTTCGCCTCGTTCATCTCGTCGGACAATTATGCCGGCGCGCATGACGTCGGCGTCGCGCTCGCCACCGCCCTGAAGGCAAAGGGCTGGGAAGGCGGATCGGTCGGCATCGTCGCCATCTCGCAGGCCCGCAAGAACGGCCAGGCCCGCACCAAGGGCTTCCTCGACGGCCTCAAGGAAGGCGGCTTCACCGGCAAGGAAGCCGGTCTGCAGCAGATGCAGAGCTACACCGCCGACGAAACCTTCAAGTTCACGCAGGACCTGCTGACTGCCAACCCGGACATGCGCGGCCTGTTCATCCAGACCGACCAGCCGGCCATCGGCGCGCTCCGCGCCATCAAGGCGGCCCGCCGCAACGGCGAAGTGCTGGTCGCGGCCTTCGACGGTATTCCGGAATTCGTCGACCTGCTGAAGTCGGGCGAACTCGTCGTTTCCGGCATGCAGCAGCCCTTCCTGATGGGCGTCAACTCCGGCGAAGCGCTGCTCGAAGTGCTCGACGGCAAGAAGCCGAAGGCCGAAATCACGGTTCCGATCGTCGCCATCACCAGCACGAACATCGAGGCTGAGCTGCCGACCATCCGCCGGACCGTCTTCGCCAACGAAGTCTGATTTCGAGCTGTCGCGCGGTCCCCTGGGCCGCGCGACTATCCTTCTGCCTCGTCGCGCGATCGCGTCGAGGCCGCCTTCAGGAGCATATCCGTTGCAGTCCAACCTGGCCCCTATCGCGGAAGCGGAAATCTCTCCCCTGCTCGTCGCCAAGGGCATCACCAAGACATTCGACCGCACGCGGGCGCTGCAAGGCGCGGATTTCGAGCTGCGCGAGGGAGAAATCCACGGCCTGCTGGGCGCCAATGGCGCCGGCAAATCGACGCTTTCGAAGGTCATCTCCGGCCACTACACGCTGGATGGCGGCGACCTCGCCTATCGCGGCCACGAGATCCGCCTGCGTTCGACGCGCGAAGCGCTCCGCATCGGCATCGCCATCGTCATGCAGGAGACGAGCCTCGTCCCCGACCTGACGGTGCTCGAAAACATCTTCCTGCCGGAACTCGGCCGCCCCGGCCGCCTCGACTACAACCAGTTTCGCAAGCGCGGCCAGGAGATCCTCAACGATCTCGGCCAGGGCGACAGCCTGCCCTTCGACTGGGAAGTCCGCCGCCTCTCCTCGGCGCAGAAGCAGCTGGTCGAGATCGCCAAGGCGCTCGGCGTGCGCGCCAAGCTTCTCATATTCGACGAGCCGACCGCATCGCTGAGCCCCGGCGAGGCCGAGCGGCTGTTCGACATCATGGCGCGGCTGCGCGACACCGGCCACGGCCTGGTGTTCGTCTCGCACCGGCTTGAAGAAGTCTTCGCCATCACCGACCGCGTCACCGTTTTGCGCGAAGGCCGCACGGTGATGAACGCGCGCGAAACCGCCTCGCTGTCGCAGGCCGAGCTCATTCGCGGCATGGTCGGCGCCGAACTCGGCGCGATCTACGAGCGCAAGGAAACCCACACCAAGTCGATCGACGCGCCTGTCGCGCTTGAAGTCCGCAATTTGAGCTCGACGCCCACCGTCCGCGACGTCTCCTTCTCGGTGAAAAAGGGCGAAATCCTCGGCATTGGCGGCCTTGTCGGCGCCGGCCGCTCGGAAACCGTCGAGGCGATTTTCGGCCTGCGCCCGCGCACCGGCGGCGACGTGATCCTCAACGGCAAGGCGCTCAAGGCAGACAGCCCGCAGACGGCGATCCGCGCCGGGCTCGGCTTTGTCGCCGAGGATCGGCGCACGCAGAACATCGTGCCCGACCTCTCGGTCAAGGAAAACCTGCTGCTCGCCCATCTTGGCGCGCATCGCGGCTTCTTCTGCAGCTATGCCTCGCGCGAGAAGAAGGTCGAGGAACTGCTCGCCAATCTCGGCCTGCCGCAGGAACGGCTGATGGACGCCTCGATGCTGAACTTCTCCGGCGGCATGCAGCAGAAGATCATCATCGCCCGCTGGCTGCTGCTGGAGCCGAAGGTGCTGATCCTCGACGAACCGACCAAGGGCGTCGACATCGGCACCCGCGCCTCGATCTACACCATGCTGCGCGATATCGCGGCGAAAGGCGTCGCGGTCGTCGTCGTCTCGTCGGACTTCGAGGAACTGCTCGGCCTTTCCGATCGCGTCGTCGTCATGAGCGACGGCCGGACGACGGCCGACCTGCCGAGCGCCATGCTCGACGAGGAAAGCCTGACGCTGCTGGCAGCCCCGCGCACCTCGATGGTCCGCAACACAGAGATGCTGAACGAGCTTGCCCGCGCCCATGGCGGCTCCGGCTTCTGGGCGTTGCTGGAAGGCGAGCGGCTGATCTGCCTCAACGCCGTTGCCAGCACGCCGGCGCTCGACCCCGGCTTCAAGGCCGGCGAAGCGCGCATGCTCGACGCCACCAACATTCCCGAGGCGCTGAAGCGCCGCGAGCCGGTCTTCGTCGCCGAGCCGGACGGGTCGCGCACGACGCTGGTCGTGCCGATGACCAGCCCGCGCGGCCACGACCTCGGCTGGGTCGGCCTTTCCCTGCCGACCGACCGCCCGCTGCCGGAACCGGGAACCATCAAATCCCGCATCGACACCATGGCGGCAACGCTGTGACCAAGGAACTTTCGCCCATGGCAACCAATATCCTCGACCGGCAGGCTCCGGCCTCGCCGCTGAAAAAGTTCGCGCAGCGGCTCGAAGTCCGCATGCTGCTGCTGGCGCTGCTGATCGCGGTCTGCCTGTCGCTGCTATCGCCCTACTTCCTGACCAAGTCGAACATCTTCAACCTGCTCGACCAGTCGGTGGTGATCGGCATCGTCGCCGTCGGCATGACCTTCGTCATCCTGACCGGCGGCATCGACCTTTCGGTCGGATCGGTGGCGGGCCTGACAGGCATCATCCTCGGCCTGTCGCTGCAGCATGTGCCGATCGTCCCGGCCATTGCCATCGCGGTCACTGCCGGCGGCTTCATCGGGCTGATCTCGGGAACGCTGATCACCGTATTCGGGCTGGCGCCCTTTGTGGTGACGCTCGGCGTCATGGCCATCGGCCGCAGCCTCGCCTACATCTTCTCCGGTCAGACGGCGATCTCGAACATCCCCGACGCGATGCAGAACATCGTCTACACGAACTTCCTCGGCATCCCGTCCAACGTGCTGTTCCTGCTGGTGCTCTACGCCGCCGCCTGGGGCTATCTGACCTATACCAAGGGCGGCCGCACCATCTACGCCGTTGGCTCCAACAAGGAAGCCGCCCGCGCCGCCGGCCTGAACACCACCTTCTACGCCATCCTGCCCTATGTGCTTTCGGGCGCCTTCGCGGCCGTGGCGATCACCTTCTCCATCAGCCAGCTGCTCTCCGCCGATCCGCTGATGGGCAACCAGATGGAACTCGACGCCATCGCCGCCGTCGTCATCGGCGGCGCCAGCCTCTATGGCGGCCGCGGCTCGATGATCGGCACGCTGTTCGGCGTGTTCATCATGGTGATGATCCGCAACGGCTTGAACCTGATGGGCGTCTCGCCCTTCTGGCAGGGCACGGCGATCGGCACCATCATCATCCTGGCGCTTCTGGTCGAGCGTCTGGTTTCCTCGAGGATCAGCCGATGAGCAACGCCCCCTCCCTCGCAATCCGGCTCTTCGGCACCGACGAACCCGTCACGCCGCTCCGCATCCTGAGGGCGGGGGCGCTCACCGCCGAACTGGACACCGGCAATCTGCGCCACATCCGCTATGCCGGCGTCGAGATCATCCGCGCGGTCTCCTTCATCGTCCGCGACAAGAACTGGGGCACGTATACCCCCCTACTCACGGATCTCGTTGTCGACGAGCGCGCCGACGGCTTTACCGTCACCTACAAGGCGCTTGCGCTCGACGACCGCCAGGCGTTCCGCTACTCGGCCCGCATCGAAGGTTCTGCGGACGGCAATCTGTCATTCTCCGCCGAGGGCAGCGCCGAAAACGACTTCCTCACCAACCGGACCGGCTTCGTCGTGCTGCACCCGATCGCCGGAGTCTCCGGCCATCCGGTGACAATCGAGCATGTCGACGGCTCGATTGTCGAAAGCCATTTCCCCGACATCATCAACCCGATCCAGCCGATGATGGATTTGCGCGGGCTGACACATGAGGCCGCGCCGGGGCTGAAGGTGACGTGCCGGATGGAAGGCGACACCTACGAGATGGAGGACCAGCGCAACTGGACCGACGCCTCGTACAAGACCTATGTCCGGCCGCTGGCCCTGCCCTGGCCCTATACGCTGCCGAAAGACGAGCGCATCGAGCAGGCCGTCCACGTCACGGTCGAGGGATCTCTCGCGAACGCCGCGTCCGGTTCGGAAGCAGGTTCGGTGTCACTCGGCGAGCGCATCGGCACGGTGCCGCCGCTCGGCCTCGGGCTCAACCCGTCTGAGATCACCGGCACGATCGCCCACTCCGACACGCTGCGTCTCGTCGGCGCCAAGGTTCTGGTCGGCTATTACGACCCGTCGCTCGGCCATGAATTCACGACGCTGGGCGGCATCGTCGCCGCCGCGAGGATGCTCGACGCCGAACCCTGGCTCGAAGCCGTCGTCCAGTCGGTCGAGGGTTTTGAGGCCGAGATCGCAGCGCTTGGCCGCGATCTCGAGGCCATGGGCTCGCCGTTTGCCACCGTGCTGCTGTCGCCGCTGCCGGATCTGAAATGCACCCTGCCCGGCAGCGTCTGGCCACCGGCCCCGCCGCCGCGCGCTTTCTTCGAGGCGGCGCGAAAAGCCTTCCCGAACGCGCGGATCGGCGGCGGCATGTTCAGCCTGTTCACCGAGATGAACCGCAAGCGCCCGCCGACAGACCTGATCGATCTCGTCTCGTTCACGACGACGGCGATGCTGCATGCCGGCGACGACATCTCGGTCACCGAGACGCTGGAGACGCTGCCCGCCGTGACGCTCTCCGCCGCGGCGATTGCCGGCGACAAGCCCTATGCGGTCGGCCCGAGCGCCATCGGCATGCGCATGAACCCCTATGGCGAAGCGCCCTTCCCGAATCCCGGCAACATCCGTCAGGCGATCAACTTCAACGATCCGCGCCAGCGCGGCCTGCTCGGCGCCGCCTGGGCGCTCGGCTTCTTCGCCCGCTTCGCGGCAGGCGGTGCCACGACGATCACGCTCGGCGGCACAACGGGCGCGTTCGGTCTCGTCGCCGTGAAGCAGTCATGGCCGCAGCCCTTCTTCGACGAAACAGGCGGCGTGTTCCCGATGTTCCATGTCCTGCGCGGCATGGCGCGGCTGGCGGGAAAACCGCTGCATGCCGTAGCGACGCCCGACACCATCGAGGCGATCGCGGCCGAGACCGGGGATGGTGTCGAACTCTGGCTTGCCAATCGGACAGGCACAGAACAGTCTGTCACCCTGCCCGGCACACCACGCGATTTGTTTTTGCTGGATGCTGACAGCTTTGTCGCCGCCACCAAGGACCGGAACGCGCTGGATACGCTGACCAAACCTTTTGAAGACCGCACGCTCACCCTGGCACCCTATGCGGTTGCCCGGCTCCGACTTTCCTGAGATCGTTTCATTATTCGAGGTTGTACTATGCATATCCTTATCATCGGCGCGGCTGGCATGGTCGGTCGCAAGCTGACGGAAAAGCTTGTTGCGGACGGTCATCTGGGCGGCAAGGAAATCAGCCATTTCACGCTGGCCGACGTCGTTGCCCCGGACGCGCCGAAGGGCTTTGGCGGCAAGGTCGATACGCTCACCATCGACATGTCGGCGCCGGAAGCGTCCGAGAAGATGCTCGCCAATCGCCCCGACGTGATCTTCCATCTGGCGGCCATCGTTTCGGGCGAAGCCGAGGCTGATTTCGACAAGGGCTATCGCATCAATTTCGACGGGACGCGCTACCTGTTCGACACCATCCGCCTCGAAAATGCCAAGTCCGGCTACAAGCCCCGCGTGGTCTTCACCTCGTCAATCGCCGTGTTCGGCGCGCCCTTCCCGGACAAGATCGGCGACGAGTTCTTCGAGACGCCGCTGACCAGCTACGGCACGCAGAAGGCGATCGGCGAACTGCTGCTTTCGGACTATTCCCGTCGCGGCTTCTTCGACGGCATCGGCATCCGCCTGCCGACGATCTGCATTCGTCCCGGCAAGCCGAACAAGGCCGCCTCGGGCTTCTTCTCCAACATCCTGCGCGAGCCGCTGGTCGGCCAGGAAGCCGTGCTGCCGGTTTCGCCGGACGTGCGCCATTGGTTTGCCAGCCCGCGCTCGGCGGTCGGCTTCCTGATCCATGCCGGCACCATCGACCTCAACACGGTCGGCCCGCGCCGCACCCTCAACATGCCGGGCCTTTCGGCAACGGTTGGCGAAGAGATCGAAGCGCTGCGCCAGGTTGCCGGCGACAAGGCCGTCAAGCTGATCCGCCACGAGAAGGATGAGACCATCGACCGGATCGTCGCGGGCTGGGCCCGCGATTTCGACACGACGCGGGCGCTCGGGCTGGGCTTCAAGGCCGAGACCTCGTTCGACCAGATCATCCGCGCCCATGTCGAAGACGAACTCGGCGGCAAGATCGGCGGCTGATCTGCTTTCTTCACCTCTCCCTGAGGGAGAGGTAAAAAGCGAGCTTCGGCGAGATCTACCCTCGCTCCAGACTGAACTGAAGCAACACGAAACCGGAAACGACCCCGATGGCGAGCGATCCCTTCTCTTTGTCCGGCCGCGTCGCCGCGGTGACCGGCGGCGGCAGCGGTATCGGCCTTGCGAGCGCACAAGCGCTTGCAAACGCCGGCGCCCGCGTCGTCATCCTCGACCGCAGCCCCGTCGCGGCCGAGGTTCTGGCAACATTGGGCGGCGCGGCAGATCACTTCGCGCTGGTTGCCGACGTCGCCGACGAGGCCAGCCTGGAAACCGCGTTCGACACCCTGATCGAGCGAGCGGAAAAGATCGACGTTCTGGTCAACAGCGCCGGCACGGCGATCCGCCGTCCGGCCGTCGAACTGACGGTTGCCGACTGGGACACGGTGGTGAACGTCAACATGACGGGCACCTTCCTCGCCTCGCGGATCGCGGCACGCCACATGATCGCCGCCGGCACGAAGGGCTCGATCGTCAACGTCTCGTCGATCATGGGTTTTTCGGGCGGCGGGCTTTACCCCAACATCTCGTACCAGACGACCAAGGGCGCCATCGTCAACATGACGCGGGCGCTGGCCGTCGAATGGGCGCCGAACGGCATCCGCGTCAACGCCGTGGCGCCGACCTATGTCCGGACCCCGTTCATCGCCGGCCTGGTTGCAGACCCGGAACTGGTCGCCCGCATCGAGGCGATGACGCCACTTCGCCGCCTTGCCGATCCGGAAGAGGTCGCCAGCGCGATCCTGTTCCTGGCAGGCCCTGGCGCCTCGATGGTCACGGGCCACACGCTGCCGGTCGATGGCGGCTTTCTCGCACAATAACAAACGACTTCTGGAAGGAATGCTTATGTCCAACACTGGCAAGATCGCACTCGTCACCGGCGCCGGCACCGGCATCGGCCGCGCTGTCGCACTGGCGCTGGCCGAGGCCGGCTACACGCTCGTCGTCACTGGCCGCCGCATCGAGCCGCTGCAGGAAGTCGTCGCGGAAGCGGGCGGCGACGCCGTCGCCATCGCCTCCGACATCACCGATGAAACCTCGGTCGCCGCCCTGTTCGGCGAGATCAAGAACCGCTTCGGCCGTCTCGACGTCCTGTTCAACAATGCCGGCGTCAATGCGCCGAACGTCAATATCGAAGACCTCCCCTACGCGCAGTGGAAGGCCGTCATCGATACCAACGTCTCGGGCGTCTTCCTCTGCACCCAGGCCGCCTTCCGCATCATGAAGGACCAGAAGCCGATGGGCGGGCGGATCATCAACAACGGCTCGATCTCGGCCGTGATGCCGCGCCCGAACTCGGCGCCCTACACGGCGTCCAAGCACGCCGTGCTCGGCCTGACGCGTTCGACCGCGCTCGACGGCCGCAAATACGACATCGCCTGCGGCCAGATCGACATCGGCAACACCGAAACGCCGATGGCGGCCAAGATGAAGCACGGCGTCATGCAGCCGGATTTGTCGATCAAGGTCGAGCCGACCTTCGACGTCAGCCACGTCGCCAACGCGGTCGTCCACATGGCGAACCTGCCGCTCGACGCCAACATCCTGCAGATGACGATCATGGCCACCAAGATGCCGCTCGTCGGCCGCGGCTGATCAAACACTAGCCTCATACTCGCCGTCATCCCGGGCGAGCGCAGCGAGACCCGGGATCCATTCAGCCGCCAGCGGAAGGCGGCTGAATGGATCCTCGCTTTCGCGAGGATGACGCCGGAGGTTGTGACCGCCGATTGTGTCAGCGCCCCGCTACCGCCGCCACATGCTCGGCCAGCGCCAGCGAGGCGGTCAGGCCGGGGGATTCGATGCCGAACAGGTTGATCAATCCGCCAATGCCATGGACCGACGCGTCCTGGACGACGAAATCCTGACCCGGCGCGCCCTTCGGCACGATCTTCGGGCGGATGCCGGCATAGCCCGGCTGCAGGCGGTCGGCGCTGACTTCGGGCCAATAACGCTTCACCGCCTCGACGAAGAGCGGGATGCGCGCCGCGTCGACGTCGTAATTGATGGCGCCGATCCATTCGACATCCGGGCCGAAGCGCGCCTGGCCTCCCATGTCGAGGGTCAGATGCGTGCCGAGGCCGCCAGGAACCGGCACCGGATAGATCAGATGCGAAAACGGCGAACGGCCCGACAGGGTGAAGTAGCTGCCCTTGGCATAATACTCGGTCGGGATATGCGAGGGATCGAGGCCTTCGATTGTTCGCGCCACGGCCGACGCGAACAGTCCGGCTGAATTGATCAGCAACCTCGTGCGAAGCTGCATCGGCTCGGCGCCGCCGATCGACAGCACGAAGCCGTCGCCATCCGGCTGTGCCGCCAGCAGCGGGCTCGAAAACACCACCATGCCACCCGAAGCCTCGACATCGCCCTGCAACGCCAGCATGTAGGCGTGGCTGTCGATGATGCCGGTCGAGGGCGACAGCAGCGCTCCGGTGCAGGCAAGGTTGGGTTCAAGCGCGAGCGCCTCGGCAGCGCTCAGTTCGCGCATGTCGTGAACACCGTTGGCGGCGGCCTTTTGGGCGATTTCGCCCAGCCGGCTGCGTTCGACCGCATCGGCGGCGACGATCAGCTTGCCGCAATTGGCATGCGGCACGCCGCGCTCGGCGCAATAGTCATAGAGCGCCAGCTTGCCGGCGACGCAGAACTGCGCCATCAGGCTGCCCGGCGCGTAATAAATGCCAGCATGGATGACTTCGCTGTTGCGCGACGATGTCTGGGTGCCGATCGCGTCCTCGGCTTCGATCACCAGAACTTCGCGGCCGGCAAGCCCAAGGGCCCGCGCAACCGCCAGCCCGACGACACCCGCGCCGACGACAACGCATTCGACTTCATCCATGAGAGCACTCGAGTCCATAAAACCGCACGGCCGCGCGCCGACTGAATCGACGTGCCCTGCGGTCTATAGAGCAAGATTTTGCGTGGTGGAATCGGGCTGTTGGCCTCTCGCTGAGGCGTCGCTTTTCATTGCGGCAAAGATGGCCAGACAGATCGCGGCGGGAACAGCTCGTCGCCCCGGCGAAGGCCGGGGCCCATAAACACCGGCCAGGGTAATACTGGCTGATTCCGAGACCTATTCGTCCAAGCCGGTGTGTCTGGATCCCGGCCTCCGCCGGGATGACGACCGAGGGACCCGGGCTCGCGATTCAATTCCATCCACCGGCCCCAGCCATCATCCTGAGGTGCTTCGCGTCAGCGAAGCCTCGAAGGAGGATCCAGCAGGTGCTCCCTGGACCCTCCTTCGAGGCCCGGCTGCGCCGGGCACCTCAGGATGATGATTGGGCCAGGTGATTGCCTCACGCGCTCTTGCGCGCGTCGACCCGCAGGCCGCCATTCTCGACGATGAAGTCGATGACGCTGTCGAGGCCCTTGCCGCGCGAGAGGTCGGTGAAGCCGAAGGGCCGTGAGCCGCGCATCCGCTTGGCGTCGACCGCCATCACGTCGAGATCGACATTCACGTAAGGCGCGAGGTCGCTCTTGTTGATGACGAGGAAATCGGAGCGGGTGATGCCGGGGCCGCCCTTGCGGGGGATTTCCTCGCCCTGGCAAACGGAGATGACATACAGCGTCAGATCGGCGAGATCGGGCGAGAATGTCGCCGCCAGATTGTCACCACCGGATTCGATGAAGACGATGTCGAGATCGGGAATTTTGCGGTTCATTTCCGCGATCGCCTGCAGATTGATCGAGGCATCCTCGCGGATCGCCGTATGCGGGCAACCGCCCGTCTCGACGCCCATGATCCGGTCCTCGGACAACGCCTGACGGCGCGCCAGGATCATCGCGTCTTCCTTGGTGTAGATGTCGTTGGTGATGACGGCGATGGAGAATTCCTCGCGCATCGCCTTGCAAAGCTTCTCCGTCAGCATCGTCTTGCCCGATCCGACGGGGCCGCCAATGCCGACCCGAAGGGGTCCGTTTTTCGATGTCATGAGCGTTCTGGCCTCGTGTTTCTGGATCGGACGGGCGGCTTGCCGGGCTCAGCCGTGGCGGTGCTCGCCGGGGCCATGGTCATGGCCGTGATCGTGGTCATGGTCATGGCTGTGATGCTTGTCGCCATGGGCATGGCTATGGCTGTGATCCCCATGCGCGTGGCTGTGCTCGCCATGACTAGCACCATGCGCCGCATGCGAATGGCTGCCGTGATCTTGGCCGTGCGAAGGGTCGCCATGGCCGGAATAGGCGCCACGCACCGGATTGAACTGGGCGACGATCTCCTTGACCCGGGCGCCGAGCCCTTCCAGCATCGCCTTGATGACGTGGTCGCGCAGGATGAGGATGCGGGTCGGCTCGATCGCGGCGGCCAGATGGCGATTGCCGATGTGCCAGGCCAGTTGCGACAGATGCACCGGGTCCTGCCCAAAAATCTCGTAGAGCGGCTCATAGGCAGCGGCGATCTCGACGCGACCGCCATCGCTGAGAACCAGCCTGTCGCCGGCGTCCAGCACCACGGTCTCCGGCAGATCGACCATCACCTTGCGGCCATCGACCAGCTCGATCAGGCGACGACGCAGATGGCGTTCGTCATGCTGCAGCACGGCGCGGCCGGAAACCGGCTCCTGTCCCTCGGCGGCGATATCCGACGCCCGCGTGACAGCGATGGCCTTCAACATTGCGTTCCCCAATTCAAAAATCTAGACCGGCCGAAGACCGCCTGGCCGGTTCCGCGGAAGCTCTCGCACGACGTATACCCGCCATGGCGAGGCGCGAACGCGTTAGCGCTCAGTTTGCATCTTTTCAAACCGCCCTGAAAGGCCGGGCTTCGATTTTCGGAACGCCGCGAACAGCGCCGGGATCCTGAGCATGGCTGACAAGTCTTTGAGCAAACAATTGAAAGTTTGCGATTGCCGTATGGGCGTCTCCGTGTGATAGCCTTCGATGCAACCGCGGAAGATTACGCTGCGTCATGCCATTGGGCTCCGGAGAATGAGGACAGAGTGAAGCCGCTCTTGCTAGCCGAAGGTGCTTCTCCAGACGCCGTTTCGACGGCGCGCGCCCACTATGCGGCGCAGCCGAGCACATGGCTTGCGGAACTGGAACTCTGGTTCGCTGTCAATGCCGGCAAGACGCGCCTGATGCGCCGCCGCCATCTCGGCCCCCTCGTCGTCCAGAAGCCGTTCCATCCGGAAAAAGACGGCACCTGCCACGTCTATCTGCTGCATCCGCCGGGCGGCGTCGCCGGCGGCGATCAACTCGACCTGCGCTTTCACGTGGCCGCCGATGCCCGCGCCGTGCTGACGACGCCGGGCGCCACCAAATTCTATCGCAGCGAGCATGGCCGCAGCACGCAATCCACCAGCATCGACGTCGGCGCCAACGCGGTCTGCGAATACCTGCCGCAGGAAACCATCGTCTTCGACGGCGCCGATGCGAGCATCGACACGCGCGTGACGCTCGAAGCCGGCGCCACCTATGTCGGCTGGGATTTCATCTGCCTCGGCCGGCCGGCCGCCGGTGAACGCTTCGAGACCGGCACATTGCGCCAGCGCATCGAGATTGTTCGCGACGGCAAGCCGATCTGGTTCGAGCGCGTGCGGCTTCCGGGCGGTTCCACGCTCGCCGAAGCGCCCTATGCGCTGGCGGGCCAACCCACCTGGGGCACCATGGTCTATGTCGGCCCGACGGCCGAGGACGCGGCGGAGCGGGTGCGCGAAGCCGTGGGCAACCGGGCGGATGGCGTGTTCACCGTCAGCCAGCTCGAGCACGGGGTCGTCTGCCGCTATCTCGGCCCCAGGGTTTCGGAAGGCAAGTCACTCTTCGTCCGGGCGTGGGATGCGCTCAGGACGTCATGCCAGGGCAAGGCCGCCAACGCGCCGCGCATCTGGAACACGTAAACACGACACGAGCGGGGATCGCCCATGGAACTTCTACCACGCGAGAAAGACAAGCTTCTGCTCTTCACCGCTGGATTGGTGGCCGAGCGCCGCCTGGCCCGTGGTGTCAAGCTGAACTATCCCGAGGTGATCGCCTACATTTCCGCGGCGATCCTGGAAGGCGCGCGCGACGGTCGCACGGTCGCCGATCTGATGTCCTATGGCGCGACGCTTCTGACCCGCGACCAGGTCATGGAGGGCGTGCCCGAAATGATCCACGACATCCAGGTCGAAGCGACCTTCCCCGATGGGACCAAGCTGGTCACCGTCCACAATCCCATACCGTAGGGGCGCGTCATGATCCCAGGCGAATATTTCCTCGAAGACGGCAACGTTGAGCTCAATGTCGGCCGCGAAAAGATCTCGATCGACGTTGCCAATTCGGGCGACCGGCCGATCCAAATCGGTTCGCACTATCACTTCTACGAAACCAACACGGCGCTCCTCTTCGACCGCGCCAAGGCCAAGGGCTTCCGCCTCAACATTCCGGCCGGCACCGCCGTCCGCTTTGAGCCGGGGCAGGAGCGCACCGTCGAGCTGGTAGCGCTCGCCGGCGACCGCGAAGTCTACGGCTTCAACGCCAAGGTCATGGGAAAGCTGGAGGTCTGATATGGCGAGCATCACACGCGAAAACTACGCCTCGCTCTACGGCCCCACCAAGGGCGACAGGGTCCGGCTGGCCGACACCGAACTGGTGATCGAGATCGAGGAAGACCGCACCGTCTATGGTGACGAAGTCACCTTCGGCGGCGGCAAGGTCATCCGCGACGGCATGGGCCAGAGCCAGCGCCTGGCGGCCGAGGTCGCCGACCTGGTGATCACCAATGTGATCATTCTCGATCACTGGGGCATCATCAAAGCCGATGTCGGCGTCAAGGACGGCCGCATCTCCGGCATCGGAAAATCGGGCAATCCCGACATCCAGCCCGGCGTCGATATCATCATCGGCCCCGGTACCGACGTCATCGCCGGCGAAGGCAAGATCCTGACCGCCGGCGGCATCGACACGCACATTCACTTCATCGCGCCGCAGCAGGCCGAGGAAGCGCTGACCAGCGGAACGACGACGCTTGTCGGCGGCGGCACCGGCCCTTCGGTCGGCACGCTCGCCACCACCGTCACGCCGGGTCCGTGGTACATCCACCGGATGCTTGAGGCGATCGAGGAGCTGCCGATCAATGTCGGCCTGCTCGGCAAGGGCAACGCCTCGCTCCCCGAACCGCTGCGCGAACAGATCCGCGCCGGTGTCATCGGCCTGAAGCTGCATGAAGACTGGGGCACCACGCCTGCCGCGATCGACAACTGCCTGACGGTTGCCGACGAGATGGACATCCAGGTCGCGCTGCATTCGGACACGCTGAACGAGAGCGGCTTCGTCGCCGACACGTTCGCGGCGATGAAGGGTCGCGCCATCCACTCCTTCCACACGGAAGGCGCCGGTGGCGGCCACGCGCCCGACATCATCACGGCGGCAGGCCAGGAAAACATCCTGCCCTCCTCCACCAATCCGACGCGGCCCTACACGGTCAACACGATCGACGAGCATCTCGACATGCTCATGGTCTGCCACCATCTCAGCCCGCAGATTCCCGAGGACGTCGCCTTCGCCGAATCCCGTATCCGCAAGGAAACGATCGCGGCCGAGGACATCCTGCACGATCTCGGCGCGTTCTCGATGATGTCGTCGGATTCGCAGGCGATGGGCCGCATCGGCGAGACGACGCTTCGCTGCTGGCAGACGGCGCACAAGATGAAGGTGCAGCGTGGCCCGCTGCCGGAAGACAGCGAGCGCAACGACAATTTCCGCTGCAAGCGTTATGTCGCCAAATACACGATCAACCCGGCCATCACCCATGGCTTTGCCCATGAGATCGGCTCGATCGAGGTCGGCAAGCGCGCCGATCTGGTGCTGTGGAAGTCGGCCTTCTTCGGCGTCAAGCCGTCGCTCGTTCTGCTCGGCGGCATGATCGCCACCGCGCCGATGGGTGATCCGAACGCTTCGATCTCGACGCCGCAGCCGGTGCATTACCGCCCGATGTACGCCGTTCTCGGCCGCGCCCGCGGCAAGACCGGCGTCACCTTCGTGTCGCAGGCGGCCCTCGACGACAATATCGGCGAGAAGCTGCAGCTGCAGAAGCAGCTGGTGGCCGTCAAGGGCACGCGCGGTGTCCGCAAGAAGGACATGATCCACAATTCGCTGACGCCGAAGATCGAAGTCGACCCGCAGAACTACCAGGTGCGCATCGACGGCGAACTGATCACCTGCGAACCGGCGGAAACCCTGCCGATGACGCAGCGCTACTTCCTGTTCTGACAGAACGGCAAGCGACAGACACAAGCCCCATCGGACCGGATACGTCCGGTGGGGTTTTTCTTTTCAGGGGGCAGTCTCCGAGTTGGTGGAAAATTGCCCCTCGCCTCTCTTGGGAGACGTTTGCGGAACTTGATTTTCGTCACTCCGCTGCCAGCTCCGCCATGATCCTGAGGTGCTTCGCGTCAGCGAAGCCTCGAAGGGCGATCCAGCGAAACGCTGCCATTCGCAGCCAAACGCGGGCGGTGCTCTCTGGACCCTCCTTCGAGGCCCGGCTTTGCCGGGCACCTCAGGATGATGGCCGGGGATCTGGACAAGCATTGCGCAAGGATCTCCCTCAGGGAGAGGTGAACAACGGCCTAGGCGTTTCAAAACAGATTTATTCGGCTCCAGGGGGAGAAAGTTGTGACCCAGACTCAGACAGAATTTCCGTTCCAGGACCGGTTTCGCGACCATGCCACCCTCGGCTTCGTCGACTGGAGCCTGCGCGGCATCGGCCAGGTGGTGTTCCAGAACAACCCGCTCTCGGGCCTGATCATCCTCCTGGCGCTGTTCTTCAACTCGTGGATCTATGGCACGATCTGCGTGCTCGGCGTCGTCGTCGCCACGGCCACGGCCATCCTGCTCAAGGCCGACAAGGGCCTCATCCGCGACGGCCTGTTCGGCTTCAATGGCGCGCTGGTCGGGCTGGCGCTGGTCGCCTTTACCAGCGCCGATTTTCGCACCGGCGCGGTGCCGTCCTTCCACATGACGATCTACATCGTCTTCGCGGCGGCAATGACCACCATCGCCTTCTCGACGATCGCGACACTGCTGGGGCCCCACAAGGTGGCGGCGCTGACCTCGCCCTTCGTGCTGATCGGCTGGCTGTTCCTGTTCGCTGTGCTGAAGTTCGCGGCGATCGAGGCCGGCCCGCTGGCGAAGCCCGTCTCACCCGACCAGTATGACGCGGCGATCGCCTATGCGCTGCCCACCTGGTACATGGGCATCGGCAACGCGATCGGGCAAATCTTCTTCCAGGACAACTGGATCGCCGGCTATTTGATTGTCATCGGCATCGCGGTGAACTCGCGCATTTCGGCCGGCATGGCGCTGATCGGCGCGGCTGGCGCCGCCCTCGTCGCCGTCGTGTTCGGCGGCCCGGAAGGCGCGATCCGCGACGGCCTGTTCGGCTACAACGCGGCGCTCACCGCGATCGCGCTTGGCGGTTTCTTCCTGGTGCTGACCTGGCGCAGCTTCGTCTACACGCTGTTCGGCATCGTCGTGACGACCTGGCTCTGGGCCTCGATCGCCATCTTCCTGAAGCCGATCGGCATGCCGGTGCTGACCTCGACCTTCGTGCTCGTCACCTGGCTGATGCTGCTCGGCCAGTACGGCTTCAAGGCGCTGGTACCGGTGCCGCCGGCCGAGGCGACAAACCCGGAAGACAACCGCGCGCGCTACCTGGCCGGCCCCGCGAAGTAGGCTCCTGCCGAACTCCTCTTGCCTTCGCAGAGCGTTGATCTAGCTAGCATCGGAACGTCGCGAAAAGCGCGGCGTTCTCCCAACAAGCGGATGAGGAATCGCCATGCAGCAGACGATCGCCACACTGGCCGGAGCCGCCGTGACCCTGGCTCTGGTCGCCGCGTCAGCAAGCCCCGCCTTCGCCGTCAGCCGGGGCAACATGCCGGCCTATTGCCGCGGCGAGGCCTCGAGCCAATACGGCACCAAGCCGATGTATGTGAAAACAGGCAAGATCGCCAAAGCCAAGGATGGCAGCCTGTCGATCAAGGGGACCGTCGACCAGGGCAGCGAAGGCATCAAGGCCTTCCAGTGCCGCTTCGACAAAAAGGGCAATTTCATCGACGTGATGGCCCTGACCAGCGACGGCGAATAGCCCCCACGCAGGGCCAGCGACCGGGCGAGAGCGCCCGACCAAGACGGCCTCTCTGCGAGAGATCGCCGCGTATTCGCTCGAATGATTGTTGCACGCTGCGCCCCACAACCGTAAGCATCGAAAGGATGGATTCGACGCTGCGACAAGGGGAGCCTCATGACCGGACCATTCGTTCTTTCGCGGCGCGGATTGCTGCTGGGGGCCACCGTGCTGGCCGTGGCGCCAAGCCATGGCCTCGCCATTGCCGACACGGTCGAGCCGGTCTCGGCTCTGAAGCCGGGCGAATTCACCTGGCACCCCGAGCGTTCGCCCTACGGGCCGGTGGCGATCGTCGTCTCGCTGCCCGACCAGCGGGTCTATGTCTATCGCAACGGCATTCGCATCGGCGTCTCGACCTGTTCGACCGGCAAGCCCGGCCACGACACGCCGACCGGTGTGTTCACGATCCTGCAGAAGGACAAGAACCACCACTCCTCGACCTATAACGAAGCGCCGATGCCGAACATGAACCGGCTGACCTGGTCGGGCATCGCGCTGCATGCCGGGCAATTGCCGGGCTATCCCGCCTCGCATGGCTGCGTCCGCCTGCCGATGGCGTTCTCGGCCAATCTGTTCACCGTCACCCATGTCGGCACGCCGGTGATCATCGCCGACAGCGCCACCTTCCCCGAGACGGTGATCCATCCCGGCATGGTGCTCTCGGCCGAGGCGGAGAAGGATTTTGACCACACGGTCTCGACGCTGAAGGAAAAGCAGATCCCGGCTTCGCCGCAAGCGCCCTATACGCCGCCGGCGACCTCGATCATGATCTCCGGCGCCGACAGCCGGGTGATCGTGCTCGACGACGGCGAGATCGTCGCCGATGGCGGCGCCACGATCCTGCAGCCGTCTCAGCCGCTCGGCAACCACGTCTTCGTGCTGTCGCATCTCGACGCCGACGACAAGGAGCTGCACTGGAAGCCGATCGGCTACAGCACCGACCCGAAGGTGGCGGCGCAGAGCGCCGACCAGAGCACGCTGACCCGCATCCGCGCCGATCGCAGCATCAACGACGCGATCCGCGCCCGCATGAAGCCGGGCGTGGTGCTGGTGACGGTCGACTTGCCGCTCTCCGCCGACAGCCGGACGGGCAAGGATTTTGTCATTTTGAATGATCAGCACACGGTCTGAGCCCCCCCCGCTCTCCCTAATGCCGGTGAAGGAATAGACCCCGGATCCCGCTACGCGCTCGCCGTCATCCCGGACGGCGCGAAGCGGCGATACGGGATCCATTCAACCGGGTTTTCAAGAGGCTCGCACGACTGCCGTTTCGGCCCGGGTCAAGCCCGGGATGACGGCGGAGGAATGTAACGTGCAGCGCGAACTCGCAGGCCGCCTCTTCACCTCTCCCTGAGGGAGAGGTGAAGATCACGACCTAAACAGCCGCGAATACTGGGTTTCGTGCCAGGCGCTGGCCATGGCCATCGCGACCGAGACGTTGCCGATCTCGTCGTCTTCGAGCGAGCGGGCGGTCGCCACGGCGCGCTCGATCACCGGCACGGCGTCGATCAGGATGCGCTGGCCGGCGGTTTGGCCGAGCTTGACCAGACGCAGGAGCGCTGCGACCTGTCCCTCGGCGATCGTCCACATCAGCCCCTTCAGCGCCGCCGCCGGCGAGACGTTCCAGTGATGTGCGGCGATGGCGAAGGCGGCCGGATAGGTCAGGTTCTGACCGAGGTAAAGCTGCGCCTGCGGTACCTCGAGATCGGCAAGCAGGCGAAGCAGCGCCTCGCACATGCGGCGGTCTTCAAGCTGCAATTCCCGGCTCTCGCGACCGGCCGCGAGCCAGGCGTCGGCTTGGACGAAAGCGTCCGCGTCATCGCGGGCCAGCGCCTCGCTCATCCGCCAGAACAGAGCGCCGTCGAGCACAGCGAAGGAATTCTCCAGCGTGCCGTGGATCCAGGTCTTCGCCGAGGCCTCGTCATGCACCCAGCCGGCCTCGGCGGCATATTCGAGGCCGCGCGAATAGGAGAACGCGCCAACCGGCAGGCTGGGGCTGACCAGCCGCAGCAGGTGCAGCGGGATCGTCTCGTCGAGGGGCATGGTCATGCTCATATCAGCCTGCGATCCAGAATCCGGCGGGGCCGGTGCTCGCGAGATAGAGCGCGAGGAAATAGAACAGCACGTACATCGCATAGGTCTGGCCGTTGCCGGTATAGACTTGGCGGAAGGTTGCGGCGGTGGCGAGCGTGAAATCGGTCACGCCCTGCCAGAACAGGGTGGCGACCGGCGGCATCGCCTGCTCGATGCCGCGGCGATAATAGGCATAGAAGCGGGCGAGATTGCCGCCGCCGCGAAGACCGCTGCGATAGACCGCCCAGGCGATGACGCCGAGCGCGGCCGCGACGGCAACCGCGATGAACATCACCGGGGTCGGGTTCCAATAGCCGTAGATCGTGTAGAGCGACATGCCCTGCCAGACCAGCGTCGAGGCGAATTGCGGATCGATCGCCGCCGAGACGGGATCCATCAGCAGCTTCGGATAGAGCGACAGCACCAGGATGCCGACTACCAGCAGTGCCTGCGGCACCAGCAGCGCGATCGGCAGTTCGCGCACATTCGCCTGGCCCGCCATGCGCTTGCCGAAGAAGAGGCCGGCGACGAGGCGGATCATGTAGAGGAAGCCGAGGAAGGTGGCGAAGAGACCGGCGGCGGCGAGGAAGTTCCAGCCCTTGTCGGTCATGGCCGAGAGCAGCAGCCATTTGCCGCCAAAGCCCATCAGCGGCGGCAGACCGGACATCGAGATGATGGCAACGACGAACAGGATGAATGTGACCGGCATGGCGCGCGCCAGACCACCGGTCTCGCCGAACGACCGCGTTCCGGTTCTGAGGATGATGCCGGCGATGGCGAGGAACAGGATGCCCTTCACCATCATGTGGTTGGCGACGAGATAGAGCGCGGTGACCCAGCCGAGATGGCTCATCAGCGCGATCGCCGTGACGATGTAGCCGAGCTGGCTCATGCTCGAGAAGGCGAGCAGGCGCTTGAAGTCGGTCTGGCGCAACGCCAGCACGGCGCCGGCGATCGTCGTCAGCATGCCGACCCAGGCCATTCCATGCGCCAGTTCCAGCGCTGCCTCGGAACGGATCGCCAGATAGGTGCCCGTCAGGAGGCCGAAGATCGCCACCTTGCTGACCACGGCCGAGAGCATGGCGGTGAAATCATCATCCGCTTCCGTATAGGCGCCGGGCAGCCAGACATGCACGCCGATCGTGCCGGCCTTGATCAGGAAGCCGATGCCGAGCAGCACCAGCGCCGTCGTGGCGTCGGGGCCGGCGGTCAGCAGGGCCGTCAGGCTGGTCGTGCCGCTCACCGAGGCGATGCCGGCGAAGCCCGCGAGCAGGAAGAAGGCCGAGAGCAGCGAGAACAGCAGGAAGGTCAGCACATGCGGCCCGGCCCCCCTGCCCTTGGCGATCAGGAAGCAGGAGGCGAGCGTGACGATCTCCCAGCTGAAGAAGAATTCGAGGCTGGTCGAGGAGCGCAGCAGCGCCGGGATCGACAGCAGCAGCACCGCCAGCATCGGGAAATAGCCGGGGCGAGAATCCTCGCGATAGAGGCTGGCCGCCGCGATCACGAGGCTGCCGCCGAGCAGCAGAACGGCGAACAGCCAGGCGATGCCGGTGGCGTTTTCGACCAGCCAGAAGCCGACCAGCGCCACGGCGAGCAGCATCAGAACCGCCTTCAGGCGGCCGGGCAGCCAATCGAGCGCATAAAGCACGACGCCGACAGCGAGCGGCGCGAAGATCCAGAGCGACGCCGCGCCCGACAGCCGTGCCGCGATATAGCCGGCGATGACCAGCAGCAGCGCGATCCCATAGATCGGCAGCAGCGCGACGAGGTCGGGCCTCGCCTCGGCCCGCGCGTCGGACGGGCGCATGGCGCGGACGAACCAGTTGAACATATAGGCGGCTTCGAGCAGCGAGCCGGTCAGGATCACGGCGATCCAGGGCAGCTTGCCGGCGCTGGTCAGCTGCATGACCAGTTCCCACTTGGCCCAGAAGCCGGGAAATGGCGGCAGGCCGGCGATCGCGACCATGAAAAGCGCCAGCAGGCCGAGCAGCAGCGGCCGGCCGGAAAGGCTGGTGCGCGCGTCGACATCGTCTTGCTTCAGGACGCCGGCGAGCCAGAACAGGCCGGCCTTGGCGAGCAGGTGGTTGACGAACAGGCCGCCGACGACGAGCGGGATCGAGGCCGTGGCGCCGATCTGCGTCAGCAGCGCCAGGGCCAGCATCATCAGCCCCATCTGGCTGATCGAGGAATAGCCGAGCAGACGCTGGACCTTGGTCTGCTTGCAGCCGATCAGGTTGGAGAACAGGAAGCTGATGCCGCCGGAGACGGCGATGATGCCGAGCTGGTCCTGGAACAGCGGCAGCAGCTTCATCAGCGCGAAAAACACGCCGGCCGAAACGCCGACCGAGACCATCGAGGCGATGCCGCTCGGCGCCGCCTCGTAGACATCGAGGCCCCAGCCATTGGCCGGAAAGGGCTTCAGCTCGATGACGAGGCAGGCGAGCACCATCAGCAGCGCCGTGGTGCCGATCGGCCCGGCGATCTGGGCGCGGTGTTCGATCAGCGCGTCGATGTTGAGCGTGCCGGTGACGTAATAGAGCAGCACCGTGCCGAGCAGGAACAGCGTCGAGGCGATCACCGTCGCCATGATGTATTTGAACGCCGCCGACATCGCGGCAGCGTTGCGATCCAGCCCGAGCAGGCCGTAAGTCGCGATCGAGACAATCTCCAGGAAGACGAAGAGATTGAACAGGTCGCGGGTCATCACCATGCCGTCTATGCCCATCACCAGGATGAGATAGAGCAGCAGCGCGCCGTAATTGCCCTTGAGGCGATCCCAGAGATGCAGCGCGCCGAGCAGCGCCACCAGATTCACTCCGAAGGTGAAGAAGCCTTCCCAGAGGCCAAAGCGCAAATTGATCGAGAGCGGCGGCAAGCCGACGCCGGTCAGCACTTCGATCGTCGGTCCGCCCTGCAGCAGGCCGGCAAACGAGACGCCGCTGACGGCGACGATACCGATCAGCGCGATGAAGAAGCCGGCATGCAGCCAGGGTTTGCCCAGACGGTAGAGCAGCGGAATGACAAAGCCGCCGCCGAGGCCGAACAGGAAGATGTTCAGCGGATGGAAAAGCGCGTCTACCATTTCGACTCCGTGAACGCGTCGATGGAGAGCGTCTTCTTGGCGGCGTAGAGGCGGATGGCGTAGGCGAGCATGACGGCCGTCACCGAAAGGCCGATGACGATGGCCGTGACCACCAGTGCCGAGGGGATCGGATCAATGGCGCGGCTGGCCGCATCGGCCTTGCTCAAAGCGCCGTCAATAATCGGCGCGGTGCCCAAGGTGATGTAGCCGGTGGCGACCATGACGAGGTGCAGCCCGGTATCCATCACGGCGAAGCCGATGATGATGCGCAGGATGTTGCGGTGGGTCAGCATGCCCCAGATGCCGATCAGCGCCAGCAAGAAGCCCGTGGTCAGCAGGATGGTGGAAACCGGTAGGCCTGTGGTCATGTCCCGTTCCCCCGCTCAGCTTCTGAAGCGGTCGATGATGACGCTGAGCTCGGCGCCGACCTTGATGCCGAGCAGCGCCGAGATGAGCGGGATGGCGCCGGCGCTGATGAAGGCGCCGAACTCACCCTTGGGCAGGAAGCGCGGATCGAGGAAACCGCCGGCCAGCACCAGTCCCAGTATGCCGAGACCGACATAGAAGACGCCGGCGAAGGATTCGATGATCGAGAGCAGCGCGACGTTCAGCGTCGAGCCCGGCCGCGCCAAAAGCATCAGCATGACGCCGGAGGCGACGACGGCGCCGCCCTGGAAACCGCCGCCGGCCGAGAGATGGCCGTTGACGATGACATAGGCGCCGAAAGTGAAGATCAGCGGCAGCAGGATTTCGGTACCGGTGCGGACGATCTCGCTCGCCTCGCGCGGCGCCGCCTCGTCGTCTTCGGCCGGCGCCGCTTCCTTGGTCGATTTCACGGCCACGGAGCCCGCCGTCGCGGCGCGCGCGCTGGCATTCGCCTTCGCCGCCGCGGATCGCGCCGCCGCAGCCCGCGCCGCTTCGGTCTTGGCCAGCACAGGCTTCGCGGCCGCCGTCTTCTCGCCCGAAACCTTGGGGCTGGAGACCTTGGCGCTGGCAGGCTTGGCGTCGTCCTTCTTCAGCAGCAGGCCGACGCTGGCCGCCACCATGAACAGCACGGCGACCTCGCCCAGCGTGTCGAAGCCGCGATAGGTAATGAGGATGCCGGTGATGATGTTGGGCGTGCCGAGCTCGACCGGAGCGCGGGTGACATAATCGAGCGCCAGCGGCCGCAGCGCGTCCAGCTCGACGTAGCCGCCGACCATGCGCGCGAAGATCAGCCCGAACAGCACGACGATCACCGCAACGAGGATGTGGCGCATCATGACCGCTTCCTCCGGCCGGCGTTCCCGGCAGGAGGCTTGGCCCCAGCCTCACCCGCCTCATCCTCGGCCAGCATGTCGACGCTGGTGGAAGGCGTCATCGGCGTCCGGATACGGTACGCCGCCCGCGAAAGGGCGTGCGACGAGATCGGGTTGGTCATCAGCACGAAGTAGATCGCCAGAACCAGCTTGAAGGTCCAGCCGGGGTGGTAGAAGGCGAGACCGGTCAGAACGAGCATGTTGCCGAGCGTCGTCGCCTTGGTGCCGGACTGGATGCGGGTGAAGGTATCGGGCATGCGCAGGATGCCGACGCCGGCGGAAAACAGGAAGATGGCGCCGGCCAGGATGAACAGGCTGCCGATGATCTCGATCATGGATCAGCCCTTCCCGTTGCCGGTTTTGCGGATGGCGTAGAGGAAGATGAAGGTGGCGAGGCCGGAGCCGATCGCCGCTTCCGCCATCGCCACGTCGGGGGCTGCGAGCAGCAGGAACGACACCGCCGCAAACAAACTCGCCAATCCGGAAGCGACCATCGCGGGCAATACGTTCTTCAGGCAGACGGCAAGCACGCCGCTGACGAGAATGCTGGCGCAGACCAGGAGAAGCAGGAACTCGAGCACGCTAGAGCCCCTTTTCCAGGAAACGCGCGATCGCCAGTACCGCCAGGAAGCTGAGCAGGCCATAGACCAGCGCCACGTCGATATAGACGAAGCGGCCGGAGACATGCGCGTAGAGGGCGATCAGCGAGATCGAGATGACGGTCAGCATGTCGATGGCGACGATGCGGTCGACCAGCGTCCTGCCGATGACGAGCCGGATCACGCCGCAGACGATGGCAAGGAAGATCAGGACCGCGGCGATCTGGATAATGATCTCAGCCAAAGACTTTCTCCAGATGCGTCTCGAACGGGCCGGCCAATGCCTCGGTCGCCTTGTCGAGATCGGTCGTCTGGACGTCGAGCCAGTGGATGTACAAAGTCTCGCCCTTGATATCGAGGACGAGCGAACCCGGCGTCAGCGCGATCGTATTGGCGAGCGCCAGCCTGCCGATCGGCGATTTCAGCTTGGTGCGGATCTTGACGACGCCGGGCTTGATGTCGATGCGCGGCGCGTAGACGACCCGCATCATCGCGATGTTCGCCTTGACCAGCTCGACCAGGAAGGTGCCGCTATAGGCGAGGAAATGGTAGAGGCCGGAAGGCGTCCAGCGGATCTGGCGCCAGGCATCGCTGGCGGAGGCGAAGACATAGCCGAGGCCGAAAGTGATGACCGCGCCGAGGATGGCGACCTCGACGGCGAGCGTGGAATTGGCGACCATCCAGACGACGAACAGCACGAGCCAAAGGCTCAGCATCCCCTGCGGCGCGAATGATTTCCGGCTCTTCACTTCCACGTTTTCAACCCCCGACACCCATGGCGAACTCTAGATTGCAGCGACGTCCAAATCAATTCGAGCGCGGTGCTGGAGACGGCGTCCCGTTCATTTTATGCTAGCTTCGACAATTATTTAGGGAGAGACGGCCATGCAGCGCGTGACGGTAACGATCGACGACGACCTGCTGGAAGGCATCGATGCGCTCTGCCAGAGCAAGGGCTACCAGAGCCGGTCGGAAGCGCTGCGCGACATTATCCGCTCGGAGTTTTCCCGCGCTCATGCGGCGGAGGCCGAAGCGGCGAACGACACGGACGAGATCTGCCATGCCACGCTCACCTATGTTTACAACCACGAGACGCGGGCGCTGGCGAGCCGGTTGACCACCAACCACCACCACCATTCGGACATGTCGGTCTCGACGACCCATGTCCATATGGACCATGACAACTGCCTCGAGGTCTCGATCCTGCGCGGCACGGTGCCGAAGCTGCGCGCCTTTGCCGACAGCGTGATCAGCCAGCGCGGCGTGCGCCACGGCGCCCTGCACATCATGCCGGCCGAGCGCTCCGAACCGCAGGCCGGCCACACGCATCGCCATCACCACCACGACGACGGCCACGGCCACACTCATGGACATGGGCATGATCACGGGCACGACCACGACTAGAGCTTCTCTTCCGGGTGATCGGCCTTGCGCCACTGGATGGCGGTGATCACCGGAGCCAGCACCGAGGCGACGATGCCGGCGGCAAAACCGTTATTGTAGAGATTGAGCCCGCCATGCAGCACGCCGACGCTCTGTGCGGCGGAGGAATGCACGAAGCCGGCGACGATGCCCCAATACCAGCCGAAACGGCCGGCGATCGGCGCCAGCGTCGTGCCGAACAGGGCCGCCAGCACGATGGTCGGATCGGACGCGCCCCAGGGTTTCGCCAGCGAACCGAGGAAGACGCCGGCCATGATCGGCACGACGTTCTTCGGATGCTTGCCGTAGGCCGCGAAGCCGACGATCGTGAAGATGGCGCCGATCACCGGGCCGTTGAGGTCGCCGCCGACGAGCCATACGTAGATCATGCCGATCGTGCCGGAGAGGCCCATATTGACCAGTGTCGGCCCAATCCCGACCAGCGCCACGAAGTCGCTCGGCGACTGGCCGGACAGCGCCATGATGTCCTTCATCCGGATCACGGCCGACCGATCGAGATAGATCCCGCCGCCGATCAGGCCGAGGAACAGGACGATCAGGAACGAGCCGAGCAGGAGATTGTTGCCGGTGGTCCAGATGAAGACGGGATCGGGCACGAAGCCGTAGGATTTGTAGATGGCGACGACCAGCGTGCCGACGATGCCGGCGGTAAAGCCCATATTGTAGAGGGTGAAACCCATATGGGCCTTGAAGAGCTGGGCGGCGGCGGCCGGCAGCACGAAGCCCATCAGCAGGCCGGTAGCGAGGCCAAGCGGCAGGCCGACCGAGATCGGAATGGCGGTCGAGAACAGGATCTCGGAAAAGACCGGCGCCAGCGCACAGCCGAAGAAGGCGGTGTTGATATGGGCCGAAAAGTCTTCCTGCTTGTAGAGCGAATAGAGATAGACGCCGCCGATGATCGGCCAGATGTTGAGCAGGTTCTTGCCGAACAGGCCAAAGCCGAGCACCAGCATCAGGCAGGCGATCGAGGCTCCGCCAATCTTCGCACCGGCAAGACGGTAGATGCCTGCCGAGACGAGCGCCAGCAGGCCCGCATTGACGAAGGCGGCGCCCATGCCGCCGACGCCGATATAGTCGGTGATCAGCGTGTCGCGGGCGAGCAGGATCTTGACCAGCCCCGACATGATCTCGCCGGGCGGCGACACGATGAAGCCGAAAACGATGAACGCGCCAGCTGCGAGGGCGACGATGCCGAGCAGGCCGTCATTGGAGAGCACCGGCGCATCCGGGTCGACGGCGTTCGATACGTTCATGTGATTACCCCGTCTCGCCAAGCCCGCTACGGCGACGCAGCGGCAAGCCTGCCTATCATGACCGGCGACGCGTCGGGAACTAAAAGCTGTGAGCCCTTGGCCGGAAGAGACGCAGCGCACAGGCGAGGAACGCGGCGCATGACCGACGGCTCAGCCCATCGCGCCGGACAGCTCAGCTATCGTGCCCGACATGGCCGAGCGCCATCGCGCCTTCGACATCATGTTCGAAATGCACATGGGCATGGCTGTGGTGGTGCGGATGCTGGTGGATGCTGCCGCGATGGCCGCGACCATCCTTGAGCAGCAGCGCGCAGGTGGCGAGACTGGCCATGAAATGCGCGTCATGCGCGACGATGATCATCGCCTGCGGCAGCGCGGCGAGAATTTCGCCAAGCCTTGCATAGGCATCGGGATCGAGCCCGACGGTCGGCTCGTCGAGCAGCAGCACCTCGGGCTTCATGGCCAGCACGGCGGCGATCGAGACGAGCCGCTTTTCGCCGCCGGAAAGACGATGGGTGATACGATCGGCGAGCGGTTCGAGGCCGAGCGAACGCAAGGTCGCCCGCGCCGTCTCATAGGCCTCGTCGCGCGACTGGCCGAGATTGAGCGGCCCGAAGGCGACATCCTCGATCACGGTCGGGCAGAAGAGCTGGTCGTCGGCATCCTGGAAGACGAGCCCGGCGCGCAGCCGGACGGCGCGAAAATCCGCCTCGCTGCGACGGACCGCGCCGAAGGCCTCGACCGTACCGGCGCTGGCCGGAATGAAGCCGGTGATGACATGCAGCAACGTGCTCTTGCCCGCGCCATTGGCGCCCAGAAGCACCATGCGTTCGCCCGGATCCAGCACGAGGTCGACGCCATCGAGCACCGGCTGGCCGGCATAGCCGGCGACAATGCCGGAGAGGCGGATCAACGGTGCGGGGTTCAGCGCGTTCATGCCGGGTCCATTCAGGAAAACTCCAGCCAGGCGAGCGCCAGCAGAAGCGCGGGCCAGACCAGCAGGAGAAGATAGTCGGGACGTTCGAGACGGCGTTGCGAAAAGGCAGGAAAGCTGCCGGAAAAGCCGCGCGCCCGCATCGCCCAGGCGACGCGTTCCGCCCGCTCGGCGCTGCGCAGCACCAGCATACCCAGCAGATGGCCGAGGCTGCGCCAGCTATGCCGGTTGCTGCCCGCCCGGAACCCTCGCGCCCGCATTGCCCGGCGGAGGCGCGCGTACTCTTCGTGAAAGACGGCGATGTAGCGGACGGTCAACTGGAACAGATGGGCGATGCGCGGCGGAACGCCGATGCCGTTCATCGCGCCGGCAAGCCGCATCGTCCCCATGGTCGAGAGCAGTGCCGCCGCCATCAGCACACCGGCATTGACGCGAACGATGATGACGATGGCGCGGTTCACGCCCTCCTCCGACACGGACAGGCCGAACAGGCGGAACAATTCCGTGCCGGGCATGGTCAGCGGCAGGGTCAATAGCAGGAACAGCAGAAACCCTTCCACTGCCGTCAGCCGCCGCAAGGTCGGGCCAAGCGGCAAGCGGGCGAAGACCGCGACGACCATGGCGGCCATCAGCGCCGCCGCCAGAGCCGGAGCGGAATGGAGCGTGGCCAGCAGGACGAGAAAGCTGATCGCGGCGACGAGGCGGACGCGCGGATCAATGGCGGCGAGCGGCCCGGTATCGCGATTTTCCGCGAAGATGGCAGCGGCACTCGCCTTCCCGCTCATGGGGCACCACCCTTTGGTGCACCAGCCTTTGGCGCACCGTCCTTTGGCGAACGACGCGATTTCAGGAAGGCCAGAAGCCCGAACACACCGACGATATAGCCGATGCCGCCGACGATATCCTGAACCCGCAGCGAGGATTCGAGCGCGTCGATCTGGGCCGCCAGCGGCGCGATTTTTCGCGCGACGGCAATTTCGATGTCCGCCATCGGCACGGTCGGCGAGGCGTTCGCTGCGACAGGAACCACGGCGTTGGTGGCAGGCTTGGCTGACGTCGGCGCTGGATCCAGTTCGCCTCCGGCCACGGTAAAACGCGCGACATGGCCATCTTCGGCATCGACCGTCACGACGATGTCGCCGCTATTCGAGACGGGCAGCGCGAACTTGCCGTCCGGGTCGGTCTTGCCGGATTGCAGCAGCGTGTTGGCCGCATCGCGAAGCGTGACATCGACGCCGGCCGCCGGGCCGCTGCCGACGAAATAGGCCTGGCCCTCGATGCTGTTTCCGATCGCCGAGGCAAAGACCTTGAGGCGATGCGCCGAAGCGGTGCCGACGGTTGCCAACAGGACGGCCAGAATCAGGGCGGCAAAGCCGAGAAGCCTTGAGATGTCAGGACGCGGCAAGTTTGCCTCCCCGTCGCATGGCGGGCGCCAAGAAAATGTCGGGGCTGACGCGGGCCAGAAAAGCACAGGCAAAACCGGTCAGGATCGCCTCGCCGACCAGAAGCGGACCATAGGAAAGCAGCACGATCCGGGCCGAAAGCGTGTAGCTGGCATCGCTCAGGGTCAGCGACAGCGCCACCATCACCGCTGTGCTGGCAACCGAAAGTGCTGCGACGGTCGCCCCGACCATCGCGGCGCGACGCGGATTGGCGTTGGCGAGGAGCGGCGCGAACAGCATGGCCCAGAGCACGCCGGGCAACGCGATGTTCATAGTGTTGACGCCCAGCGTCGTAACTCCGCCAAAGCCGAAAAAGACCGCCTGCAGAACGAGGCCGACAAACACCGCCGGCACGGCGGACCAGCCGATGATCAGGCCCATCAGCCCGGAAAGCAGCAGGTGCACGCTCGTCGGGCCAACGGCGACGCTGATCAGGCTGGCGACGAAGAACAGCGCCGCCAGAACGGCGACACGCGGCAGCCTGTCTTCATCGAGCTTCTTCAGGGCATAGGCCAGCGCAGCGGCAGTCACGACTCCGCCGCCGACGAGGACGGGGACCGACAACACGCCATCCGGAATATGGGCCATACCGTTCTCGCGGCTCGCTTGCTTCACCTCTCCCTGAGGGAGAGGTCGACGGCCGAAGGCCGGCGGGTGAGGGTTTACGGCCTCACCGGATCGTTCCCTAAACCCTCACCCGGAGCTTCGCTCCGACCTCTCCCGTGAGGCGAGAGGTGAAGCCAGATTCCCCGGTAGGGACGCTATTTCATGTCCCGGGCCTGGACCCAGATCAGCCCGCCAAGCTCGACCGGCTTCGGCTGGCCTTCCGGATCGGGCAGTTGGTAATCGGCATCGACGAGAGCGGCAAAACCCCACCAGCCGGCGCGTGGCATCGCGTAGTGGAACACGCCCTGCCCGTCCGCCTTGACGACTTGCGTGACGAAGGCGTCGGCCGGCGGCGTGACGGAACCGTCATTGACCCACTCGACCTCGATTTCGGCAAACGGCACCGGTGCGCCTTCGCGGCGCACGACGCCGCTGAACAGATTGCCGGTCCAAAGTCCGTTCGGGCGCGAAAGCGGCTCGATCTCGACGGTAAGTCCGACCGGCCGGTCCCAATCCGAGCCCCAGCCGAACGCGTCGACGACGACCTTGGAATAATGGATGATCGACTTGCCCTCGGCCGGTTCCCAATAGGGTTTTGGCTCGACAAAGAAGGTGTAGGCGCCGGGCTTGGCCGGCTTGTAGCTCGCCTTCCAGGCCATCTTGCCGTCGCGCGGCGCTTCAACCAGCGTGGCAAGCAGGTCGCTCTCACCTTCATCGGTGACGACGCCGAAGCGCGTCGGCTTCGCCATATCCATGGTCGGGCCACGATCCATCGGATGGGTGAAGACGAGATCGAGGGCGATCTCCTTGTCCTCCGACCCGAAATTATCGGTCGAAGGCAGGATCTCCTGGAAATGGGCGTAGGCCGCCGTGCCGGGACAGAGGATCGCTAGCGCGAGCACCACTACACGTATCGGTTTCAAGTCCATCCCCCACCCGCGAAATTGCATGTATGAGAAATGCAGCGAAACATCATACGCGTCAAGGATGCGACGCGTTTGTGGCTGGTGCACGTCAGTAGGAAATGTGGACCCCGAGTTGAACGGCGTGGCTGTCGGCTCCGGCGGCGAAGCGGCCGGCATAATTGACGAAGCCGCTGGCGCCGTAGGTCATGCCGAAATCAAAGCCGGCATCGATCGCCGCCGCATCGCGGCTCAAGCCGATACCGGCGATCTGGAAGCCGTCGCCGCCGGCGAAAGCCATGTCGATCGTCGGCGCATCATCGGCAAAGGAGTGCGACCAGGCAACGGCCACGCGCGGTTTGATCCAGCCGCCATTGGCGAGCGCGACGCGATGGCTGGCGCGCAGCCCCACCGACGTGACACAGCCGGAAAGGGAGGAGCCGGAGGACGAAAGGTTCGCGGCCCCTGCCCCATCTTCCTGGAAGCCGTCGAGATCGGTGCGAATGCAGGCGAGGCCCGCCATCGGCTCGATTTCGCTGGCGCCGAAGCGCACGACATAGCCAAGCTCGCCGAAGGCCTGCGCGCTCCAGCCGTCATAACGGCTCTTCGCCATGCCCGAGAGCGGCGCGACATCGATCGTGCGCTCGACATCCAGCTGATGCAGCGCCACGGCGACGCCGCCGCGCACCCGCAGGGCGTCGACATTCCACTGGCCATAGCCGGCGAGGATGAAGGATTGCAGGTCGGCGGTGCTGTCGCGTTCATCGAGCGCGATCTCGCCCTTGTCCATGCCGACCGCGAGGCCGACCCGGACGTCTTCTATCGTGCGGTCGATGCCGGCCATCAGGCCGGCCGAATTTCGCGAGCCTCCGGCGGCGTTGCCGTCGCCATCGAAATCGGCCTGCGAGCCATAACCGGTCAGCCAGGGCGTATAGCCCTCGACCCAGCCGGAATTGCGCATGCGGTTAAGCAGCGTCGAACGCGTCTGCTCGTTCTGGGCGAAGGCCGTGCCGAGCGCGGTCGCGTGGATCTCGCCGGAAAGATTGTCGAACGCCTCACGCGCCGTCGCCACATCGAGCGGCAGGATCGCGTCATGGACGGCGTTGCCGGGCGCCAGCTTCTCGATCGCCGCCGCCGTCGCGATCTGGTTCGGCGTGGCGCCTACCGAGGCGAATGTCGTGTCGTTGCGATCGAGCGTCACGGCGACCATCTGGTCGGTCTGCGTCAGCGTCGGATCCAGGAAGGCGTAGTCGGAGAAGGTGTTGCCGAAGGTGCCGGTGATCGTGCCGGTGGCGGAGAGGATCGTGTAGGACGTGCCGACATTGAGCGGCACGGCCGAGATCGCCAGCCGCAGCGTGCTGCCGTCGATGGAGACATCGCCGTTGACGGCGACCTGGCTCATGCCGGTACCGGTAACAGTGGTGCGCAGCGTCGCCGTCGCTTCGAGCGCCAGATCGCCGGCGACCGTGATGGTACCGGCCGGATTTGCTGCATTGCCGCCGGAGAGAATGCCGGCGACCGTTGTCGCCCCAACCGTGCCGATGCCGGAAAGCGTGCCGTTCGCCTCGACGGTGACCGAAGAGGCGGCGATGCTGCCGTCAACCTGCAGCGTGCCGCCGGTGATGGTCGTGGTGCCCTCGTAGCTGTTGTCGGCGGTGAGCGCCAACGTGCCGCCGCCGAATTTGTTGAGGCCGCCCTCGCCTGAAATCGTGCCGGAGAACACCGTCGAAGTGTTGTCGCCACCGACCGAAAGCCCGCTGGTCGTGGCATTGAGCGTCACGACACCGGAGCCGGCAAGCGAGCCGATCGTCGCCTTGAATCCGGCCAGATCCAGCGTCGCGCCGGCGGCGATGGTGAAGGCCGATTTTTGCGCCAGAGCATCTTCGGCCGCTGCCTGCAATGTGCCGGACTGCACCTCGGTGCGGCCGGTATAGAGGCTGATACCGCCGAGGCTGAGCGTGCCGTTGCCGACCTTGACCAGCGAACCGCCCGTTCCGCCGCCGATGCCGCCATCGCTGATGGTTCCGTCGACGGTCGTCGAGAGGTTGCCGCTGCCGACGCTGAGCACCTTGCCGCCGAGGCGGAAGGTTCCTGCGCCCTCGATAGTGCCGACGCTGATGCCGCTCGTGACCTGCGAGAAGTCCACCGTCGCGCCTTCATCGGCGATCAGATAGGCCGTTCCGCCAGTGGCATTGCCGGCGAATGTCGTCAGCCCGCCACCGCCGGTCGTGATCTTGGCCTCTCCGGCCGAGCTCGACCCGGAGAAATCGATGCGGCCGGCGCTGACGATGGTCGATTGCGCCGCCGTGCTGGTGCCGGAGAAAGCGATGGCGGAATCGAGATTGTTGATGATTTTCGAGGTGCCGGCAGAGCTTGCCCCCGAGAAGGCGACGGAACCGCTATTGCCGATTTCGGATGCCCCGGCCGTGCTGGTTCCCGAAAAGTCGATCGAGCCCCCGGCATTATTGGCCAGCTTCGAGGCGCCGGCCGAACTCGAGCCGGAGAAAGCGACCGAGCCGCTATTGCCGATCCGCGCATCGGCGGCCGTGCTCGTTTCGGTAAACCGGATCGTGCCGCCGGCATTGTTGACGACAAAGCCGGAGGCGGCCGAACTGCTGCCCTTGAACGTCACCTGGCCGCTGTTCGACAGCAGCGCCACGGTATCCAGCGACGCCTGCGCGGAGAAGACGATCGCGCCTGTCGCGTTGTTGGTCAGCGTCGCAGCGCCCGCGCGGCTGTTGCCGGCGAAATTGACGATACCGCTATTGTTGAGCGCGGCATTCGCCAGCGTGCTGGCATCGAGAAAATCGACCACGCCGGTGGTGTTGTTGGTGATCTCGGCGCTAGCGGCGCTGGAAGCGTCCGTGAACTCCATCTTGCCGTTGACGGTCAGCTTCGACGTCCCGGCCGTGCTGTCATCGGCAAAAGTCAGCGTCCCGCTGGCATTGGTGACGAAAGTGGCGCCGCCGGCCGTCGATGCGCCGCTGAAGACGGCCGTGCCGTTGTTGGTGACGCCGGCGGTTCCGGCGCTGGCAGTGCCACTGAAGCCGAGCGTGCCGCCACCATTGTTGACGATGGTCGAATTGCCAGCCTGACTCGCGCCCGTAAACGTCAGGCTGCCGGTGCCGTTATTGGTCAGAATGGCGTCCGCGGCGGTGCTGTCGTCGTTGAACTGGGTGCTGCCGCCCGAATTGGTGATGATGTTGGCTTGATCGGCCGTGCTGTTATCGTTGAACTGCACTTCATCGCCGTCATTCGCGGTGATCTGTTCCGAGCCGGCGGATTCATAGCCGTTGAATTCGCGGAACGACGCCGCCTGTGCCGGCATGGGAAGGCTCAGGCCGAGCCAGAGCGGGGCGCAACCGAGCGCAAGCCGGAGACGGAGCGAACGTCCTTGAACCTGCCGGGCCAAGGCAGAATGTTCCATGCCGACCCCACTGGAAATGGAATCTTGCCGCCACCGCATATCGCCGCCCTGCCCCTCGATGCCGCCGGGCCCGATGGGTTCCGGTTCGGCATGGTCCAGGAGACAGGTGACGCGATGCGCCTTAAGCTATGGTTAACAAGTGGTTGTTTTTCCTCAGCCAAGACGGCCTGGCGGCGCTATCGGGTCAACCGGCGCGCATTGGCGCGAACCTTCTTGCGATAGTTTTTGACGACACTGTCGAACGAGGCGCCCCCGGCCAGCCGCAACGAGGATTGCGAGGCCGCGTCCATCTTCTCGCTCATCATCAACGCCGCCTCGCGTTGCGCGTCCTGGCCGCCTGAGGCGAGCTTCATCATCCGAAGAAAGACGACCTGCTGCGATTCAAGCGCCAGCATGTTGAGATTGTACCAGGTGCCGAACATTGTCGTCTCCGTCTGGCTTTGGCGGGCAATTCCGCAGCAGCAAGGACGCCAACGCGGGAGCGAGCTATTTGGTGCCCGTCTTCGTGAAAAAGCGTCTTATTAACCATGTTATGAGATTCGTTCGACAGCACGCTGCGGCGGGGAACGATATGACGGCGGTTCCGTTAGTTGGTTCATGGCAACATGGAAACTTGCATACCTGACGTTTTAGGGTTGCGATTTCGACCGGCTCGGAAGAGACGAGGCACTACCAAAACTGGGTAGATTATTGTGATAAATCGCGACAATGGACCGCCAGTCATTCTCGTCGTCGAGGATGAAGGTCTCGTCCGCATGGCAGCCGCAGACGAGTTGGCCGAAGCCGGTTTCAGGGTTCTGGAAGCGGCCAACGCCGACCAGGCGATCCGGATGCTGGAGACGCATCCCGAGATCACCATCCTGTTCACCGACATCGACATGCCGGGCTCCATGGACGGGATCCGCCTTGCCCATGCGGTGCGCGAGCGCTGGCCTCCGGTGAAGCTCGTGCTGGTCTCAGGTCATCAATCGCCGTCATCGGACAGCCTGCCGGTGGACAGTGCTTTCTTCAGCAAGCCCTACGACATGAACAGCCTGTCGAAGACACTCTGGGATCTGAGCCACTGAAGCGGATCAATGCGTCGGAGCTAGGCCCGGAGCATCAGCTCAGCTTGTCGATCTGCATTTCGAGATGGATGACGACCCCATCCAGGTTCCACGCATAATCGAGCGTGCCGGCGAACTGGCCGATGACGACACGGTTGGCGAGCGTGCTGCCAAATCCGTGTCGTTGCGGGCGCTCGGCGATCGGCGGTCCGCCGATTTCGCGCCAGTCCACCACCAGCATGCCCTCCCGCACAGACCAGACAACCTCGACCCGCCCCTCGGCCACCGCCAGCGCGCCGTATTTCGCCGCGTTGGTGGCGAATTCGTGGAAGACGAGCGCGAGGCTGGCGATCGCTGAACCGGTCACGAAAAGCTCCGGGCCCGCCAGGACCAGGCGAAGACCGGTCTCGCCCTCCCCATCGCGATACGGCAGCATGATCGCCTCGATCAGCGTCCGCAGGCTCTGCGCGCCGCTGACCGGCTCGATGTCGTCGATCAATCCCGGCCGGGTCAGTTCATGAGCCCGGGTCAGCGCAGCGAGCCGCTGCCGCACGGCCTGCGCGAGTTCTGCCGGCGTTTCCGCCGAGCGTGCGCTCATCGACACGATCGAGCCCGCAATGGCGAACAGGTTCTTGATGCGGTGGCTCATCTCGCGGACGATCAGTCGCTGCTGCTGCTCGGCATTGCGGCGCTCGGAAATGTCGCGGGCGATCTTGGACGCGCCAACTATTTTGCCGTCGCGATCCCGTACCGGCGAAATCGTCAGCGAAATCTCGACGAGGCTGCCATCCTTGCGGCGGCGGACGGTCTCGAAATGATCGACCCGCTCGCCATTGCGGATGCGCCGGAGGATGGCCGGTTCCTCGTCCTGCCGGTCGGGCGGGATCAGGAGCGCGATCGGCTTGCCGACCATTTCCTCGGGGGAATAGCCGAACAGGCTCTGTGCCCCGGCATTCCAGCTGACGACGACGCCATTCAAATCCTTGCTGATGATGGCGTCATGCGAGGATTCGACGATGGCCGAGAGGACGGCGGCCGACAGGTCCGAGCGTTTCCGCTCGGTGATGTCGACCAGCATGTTGACGGCGCCGATGATGTTGCCCTGTCCGTCGCGCAGCGGCGTCGGATAGGATGAGAACGGCACGCGCGTGCCATCCGGCCGTTCGGCGATCGCCTCGGCGGCGCGGATCGGGCGGCCTTCCTTTAGCGCAATCGCGGTCGGGCATTGATCATGCGGCAGCGGCGAGCCATCCGGCCGATAGAGGCGCCAGGCGCCGCACCATTGCTCGGCGTTCAGCACCGGCCTGCGGCCCCAGAGCGCGGCGGCGGCCTCGTTGTAGGAGGTGATCCAGCCCTGGGCATCGACGGTGTAGATCGCGGCCGGCAGCGCGTCGACGAAATCGCGGATCTGGCCGAGGCTCTGCGCCATGCGCGCGAGATCGGTCAGTTCCGGCTCGTTGAGCGACGTATCCTTGATCACGGCGTCGAATGCAGAGCCCAATCCGCCCTCCAGGCGCCCGACATGGGCATCATGCCATTAGGTCGTAGAACCGAGCGGCAAATCAAGCGCCATCCCTTCCATCGTTGATCATCGTGAACGGGCAGTTATTTCTGCCGCAATTGAAACACGAGAAAAGTCCCGCACCACGCGAGAAAGCCACGCCGGGTTCGGCGCGACTTCCTCGCTGATAGCTATGGACCGAAGCCGGCACTATTCGGCGTATTTGAATTCTGGCGCGGCGGTCAGGCTTTCCTTGGTCGCGGCGCGCAGGATCGTCTTGCCCTTCTGGGTCGTGTCGAGATCGAGATAGGGCACAGCGACGAGCTTGGAGCCGATGCCGAGGAAGCCGCCGACCGAGAGAACCGCGTAAGGCACCTGCTGGTCGGCCGTCAGGATCAGATCATCGACCGAGCCGATCGCGTCGCCATTCTCGTTCTCGACCGTCGAGCCGATGATCTTCGAGGCGCGCCATCCGGTGGCGATTGTTGCCGGGTCCAGCGTTGCAACGCCGACGGTCTCCTGCGGCGCGGGCTTCGCGTCCTGCGCCATGGCAGGTAGCGTCAGCGCGGCCGGAACGGTCAGGGCGCCGAAAATAGCCAAGGCTGCGAGCGTCTTCGTCATGTGGATCCATCCTTTTTGGTGGGGGTGACGGTTCAACCCGGTCGAAGCCCGATGGTTCCCGCGCAACGAGCTTATCCACCGCCCCTTTCGAGTTCTGCCGGCATAGGCCACCAACAATCGCGCCATCACAACTCTAAGACCACGGGAACCAAACAGTCGCCAGTCCGTTGAACCGCCGACAATTCAACAAGGAGGCTGTTATGGGTCGCGGAATCTTGCTCTGGCTGCTCGGTGTTCCAATCCCGGTTATCATTCTTCTCGCCATCTTCTTCCGATAGGAGGATCTAATGGCCTTACTCGAAGTAGAAACGGCGACCGCCACGCCGGAATCGTCGCAGTCCGCCGTGGCCTGGAGCGCGATCTTCGCCGGCGCGGCGGCGGCGATCGCGGTGACGCTCGTCATGGCCCTTCTCGGCTCCGGCCTCGGCCTCGCCGCCATATCGCCTTGGTCGGGCGAAGGCGCCTCGGCCACCACCGTCGCCATCTCCACCGTCATCTGGCTCGTGATAACGCAGTGGGTGGCATCCGGTTTCGGTGGCTACATCACCGGTCGCCTCAGGACCAAATGGGTCGGCATCCACACCGATGAAGTCTTCTTCCGCGACACGGCGCATGGCTTCATCGCCTGGTGCGTCTCGACCGTGATCGTCGTCGGCCTGCTTTCCTCGGCGATCGGCTCTGTCGTTTCGCAGGGTGTGCAGGCCACGGCAACGCTGGCTTCCGGCGCGGCCCAGGGTGCCGCACAGGGCGCCACGTCCTCCGCCACGAGCAGCGCGGCGGATCCGAGCGGCTATTTCATCGATCTGATGTTCCGCCCGACGGCTCAGGCCGGCTCCACCCCGCCGCCACAGGGCGATGCCGCTGCCGTGCGCGGCGAGGTAACCCGCATCCTGCTCCAGGACGCGGCAGCGGGTGAATTCCCGCCCGGCGACAAGGCCTATCTGGCCCAGTTGGTCGCCAACCGCACCGGCATGCCGCAGGCCGATGCCGAAAAGCGCGTCAACGACGTCCTGGCCCAGATCCAGTCCGTAAAGGACAAGGCCAAGGAAGCGGCCGACACCGCTCGCAAGGCCGGGTTGACGACAGCGCTGCTTACCGTCGTCGCCATGCTGGTCGGCGCGTTCATCGCAGCGGTTGCCGCCGCCTATGCCGGCAGTCGCCGCGACGAGGATACGGTCGCCATCCGACGCTAAGCCTTAGCGATACCATCAAGGAAAGCCGCCGCTCCCCCGAGCGGCGGCTTTTTTGTTGCCCGATAGCCCATGGGGGGTCGCAGGGAACAATTGTCTCCGGCCGGCCCTATCGCGAGCAAATCCAACGCCGAACCGGCCCAATTCCCGGTGCAATCCGCGTTGACGAACAGTCATTTCAAATGCATGTTTGAATCCGAAGACCGAGTTGCTTGAACCGGGTTCCTTGGATGGGTGGCGCGCCTCCGTGGCGAGACGGCCGCAAATGGCTTTCGGAGATGACTGAATGAGCAAGATGCGTATCGAAGGGTCGTTCGTCGCCCTGATCACTCCGTTCAACGAAGACGGAACGGTCGACTTCAAGGCGTTCGAGGATCTGCTGAAGTTCCAGGAAGACAACGGCACCGCCGCCGTGCTCATCCTCGGCTCGACCGGCGAGATCTCGATGCTCAGCCTGGAAGAGCGCCGCGACATCATCTCGAAGACGGCGAAGATGAAGACCGGCGGCATGAAGCTGTTCTACGGCTGCACCGGCGGCGACACCAAAACCTCGATCGACCTCGTGCGCTTCGCCAAGGGCGAAGGCGCCGACGGCGCGATCCTCGCGGCGCCTGCCTATATCTGCGCCTCGGAAGCCGACATCGAGCAGTATTTCCTCGATATCGCCGAGTCGACCGAACTGCCGATGGGCATCTACAACAACCCGCCGCGCGTAAAAACCGATCTCGGCCACGAGGCGCTGCTGCGCCTGTTCAAGCACCCGAACTTCGTGGTGCACAAGGAATCGACCGGCCGCGTCGGTCAGGTGGCGCAGGTCATCGCCGGCAATCCCGACGTCGCCATCATGTGCTGCGACTCGCCCAATCTGGGCCTGGTCGTGCCGACCATGGCGCTCGGCGGCCACGGCACCGCCAACATGACGGGCAATCTCGCGCCGGCCGAAATGGCTGCGCTGTCGAAGCCGTGGACGGCCGATACGGACGGCTTCGCTTTCCGCGAGAGCTACATGCGCCTGCTGCCGCTGCTGCACTACACCTATTCGGCCATCAACCCGGTCGCGGTGAAGTCGCTGATGAAAGCCGTCGGGCTGCCTGCCGGCGACCTGCGTCGTCCGCTCACCGGCCTCAAGGGGCCGGCGCTCGACAAGGGCGTCGAGATCATGCGCACGCTCGGCCTGCTCGACCAGTACGGCCTCAACGCCGCGACCCGGATCGCTGCCGAGTAACGTCCTCCCAAGGCAGGAAGGCGGCCGACCTCCCGCGGCCGTCTTCCCCGCTGCGCCTTTGCCATAACGGACTGAAGGCCAACTCGTGGCGCAGCCGACAACACCGACATTGTTCTAGCGACGGAGCGCGGGCCGTGATCACGGTTTCCGGTACGAGCCTTGGCCAGATGCCCCGCTTTCGGGGGATCAAGGCTTGAAGCGCGCCATCGTCATCGGCGGCGGCATTGTCGGGCTTTCGCTCGCGGTCGGCATGGCGCGCACCGGGCTTTCCGTCGTGATCCTCGACGGCTCCGACCAAGAGCCGCGCGCCTCCTATGGCAATGCCGGCCTCGTCTGGGTGCAGGGCAAGGGCGCCAACCACCCGCCCTATGCGCAATGGAGCCGACGCTCGGCAAGCCTCTGGCCGCAATTCGCCGAAAGCCTGCTGGCCGCGACCGGCATCGATCCGGAATATGACCGCCGCGGCGGCTTCAGCCTCTGCCTGTCGGAAGAGGAGCTTGAAGCGCGAGCCAGCATGGTCGCCAAGCTCTCAGGCCAGCCGGGCATTCCCGACGACGTCGCCATGGTCGATGTCGACTTCATCCGCGAACGGCTGCCGAAGGTCGGGCCGGATGTGATCGGCGCCAGCTGGTGCCCGGCCGACGGCCATGCCAACCCGCTGTTTCTGAACCAGGCGCTGGCGGTTCAGGCGCGATCGCTCGGCGTCGAAATCCTCCGCAACGACAAGGCGCTGTCGATCGGCATGGCCGGATCGCAATTGACCGTCTTCTGCGCGGAAAACCGTTATCCGGCCGAGCGCGTCGTCATCGCCGCCGGCCTCGCGACGCAGCCGCTCGCCGCGACCGCCGGCATGCGCGTTCCGCTGAAGCCGGTGCGCGGCCAGATCGTCGTCACCGAGCGGCTGCCGCCCTCGATCGCCCATGCGACGCCGACCACCCGTCAGGCCCGCGCCGGCAGCGTCATGTTCGGCAACAGCCACGAGGATCACGTCGTGACGCCCGGCACCACGCTGCCGATCCTGGCCAGCCACGCGCAGCGCGCCATCCGCGAGTTTCCCTTCCTGGCCTCGGCGAGGGTACTGCGCAGCTGGGGCGCGATCCGCGTCATGCCGGCCGACGGCATGCCGATCTATGCCCGCTCCGAGACCTGCCCCGGCGCCTTCGCCGTCGCCTGCCATTCCGGCATCACGCTGGCAGCCGCCCATGCCGGGATCGTCGGCCCGGCCATTGCCCGCGATGCGCTACCCGGCGAGCTCGCCACCCTCTCCTCAAGGCGCTTCGATGCTGCGCTCGCTTCTTGATCCCGCCGAGGCGCGCCTGACCGTCATGGTCGATGGGCGGCCCTTCGACGCCCATCCCGGCGAGACGGTCGCCGCCTGCCTGATGCGCCACGATCTCGTGCCGACGCGGCAGACGCCGACCGGGCGGCCGCGCGCGCCCTATTGCCTGATGGGCGCCTGCTTCGAATGCACCGTCGAACTAGACGGACGGACCAACGTGCAGGCGTGCCTGACCCCGGTGCGCGACGGAATGGTGATATGCCGGAATTTGCGAGCGTAGACCCGGCGACGGATGTCGCGATCATCGGCGCGGGTCCCGCCGGCATGGCGGCCGCGATCGAGGCGCGCCGGCATGGCCTGGCCGTCACGGTCCTCGACGACCAGCCGACGATCGGCGGCCAGATTCTGCGCGGCATCACGGGCGCTCGACGCGTCCACTACGAGATCTGGGGCGCGCCGCTGGCGAGCGCCTTCCAGCAGTCCGGCGCGCGGCATGTCCGGGGCGCCAGCGTCTGGGCACGCGATGGCGAGACGCTGGTCTATGGCGTCGAGGGCCAGACCTGCCGGTTGCAGGCAAAGGCCGTCATTCTCGCCACCGGATCGATGGAGCGCCCGGTCGTGCTGCCCGGCCACACCCTGCCCGGCGTCGTCACCGTCGGCGCGCTGCAATCGCTGCTGAAGGGCAGCGCCGCCGTGCCGTCCGGGCGCTATGTGCTGGCCGGCAGCGGCCCGCTGTTGGTGCTGACGGCGCTGCAACTCACCAAGGCCGGCGCGCCGCCGCTGGCGATCATCGACACCACGCCGCGCGGGCGCTGGCGCGCCAGCCTGACGAAGGCGCCGGGGCTGATCGGCGAGCCCGCGCTGGCGATAAGCGGCATGAAGCTGCTCGCCCGCATCCGCATGGCGAAAATCCCGATCTTCCGCCACGCCACGGATCTTCGCGTGCTCGGAACCGACCGCGCCGAGGGACTGGCGTTCCGCGCGGAAGGCCGCGAGCACCGGCTTGAAGCCGGCATGGTGGCGCTGCATGACGGCGTCGTGCCGAACGACCAGCTCGCGGTCTCGTTCGGCTGCGCCAGCCGCTGGAACGCCGACGCGCAGGCCTATGCGATGGTGACGACCGCCGAGGTCCGGGCCTCGGTTGGCGGCATCTGGATCGCCGGCGATGCGGCGGCTATTTCCGGCGGCTATCTGGCGACGCTGACGGGCCGGCTCGCCGCGCTCGACGTGGCGCGCGAACTGGCGATGCTGACGGCAGAGGCGCATGCCGAAGCTGCAGCCCCTGTGCTTGCCGAGAGATCGAGACGGCTGGCCGCGCGCCGCTTCGTCGACGCGCTCTATGCACCGACGCTGTCGGCGGCGAAGGCGGATGGCTCGGCGTTGCTCTGTCGCTGCGAGGAAGTGCCGGTTTCGCGCGTCCGCGCCGCGATCGCGCAGGGCGCGACGGGCACGCGGCAGGTCAAGGCGGCGACGCGCTGCGGCATGGGTCCCTGCCAGGGGCGGCAATGCACGCTGTCACTGGTGAGCGTGCTGGCCGAGGAACTGGGCGCCGCCGTCACCGATTTTTCCCGACCGAGCCTGCGCACACCCGGCCGGCCGATCACGGTCGCCGAACTCGCCGCCAGCCACAGCGGCCAGGGCCATACAGGCTCGGACGCTTGATCTGACTCTGCGTCTTTGAACGTCGCCGCATGCTTCCCTCATCATCCTGAGGTGCCCGGCAAAGCCGGGCCTCGAAGGAGGGTCCAGGGATCCCCCGTGTTGAAAGACGCGGGCGCGGGTCAGTGGAGATGCGGCGGCGTCGGTAAGCATCCGTGCTCCGCTGAACCCTCCTTCGAGGCTTCGCTCTCGCGAAGCACCTCAGGATGATGGTGGAGTGGGCTGATTCAGTAAGGCTGAGGCAGCGGGCGCCAACGCCCCCTCGCCCGCTTGCGGGAGAGGGTTGGGGTGAGGGTCTGACCTACGCCGCCGCTTCGATCGGCGGCTGGGTGAGAACCGAGATCGGCGCGGCGTCGGTTTCGTGGCGCACGACCTCGACGAGGCAGGTCTGGGCGCTCGGGCCCTGGCCGAGGCGCGAGGTGCCGATGTCCTTGGTCAAGGCGTTCGGATTGCCGTGGTTCTCGATCATCCCGCCCTTGCCGTCCGAGATCGGATCGAAGGTGGCGCCGGTCGGCAGGCAGACGACGCCCGGCATGATCTTCTCGGAAATCCGAAGGCCGGCCAGCGAGACGCCGCGATCATTGAAGACGCGGACGATGTCGCCCTCGGCGAGACCGCGCGCGGCCGCATCGGCCGGATTCATGATCAGGCCGGCGCGCTCGCGAACCTTGTTGTTGCGGCTATGGCGGCTGGCGTCCATCTGGCCGTGCAGCTTGTCTTCCGGCTGGTTGGAGATCATGTGCAGCGGATAGCGCGTCGCCAGCTCCGACCCGAGCCATTCGGACGGGGCGCGCCAGACCGGCAGGCCCGGGCATTCCTCGTAGCCGAAAGCCGCCACTGCCTCGGAAAAGATCTCGACCTTGCCGGACGGCGTCTTCAGCGGATGAGCGACCGGATCCTGCCTGAAATCCTTGTAGAGCGTGAAGCCGGTGGCCGGATCGGGGATGCGGACATGGCCGGCTTCCCAGAAGGTGTCGAAATCCGGCGGATTGAAGTTGCGCTTCGACATCGCCTCGCTGAAGCGATCATAGATGATGCGCAGCCACTCGAACTCGCTGCGGTTCTCGTGGAAAGCCTCGCCCGCGCCCATGCGATCGGCCAGCGCGCCAAAAATCTCGAAATCGCCCCTCGCCTCGCCGACCGGCTCGATCGCCTTGTGCATGGCGAAGAGGTACGGATCGCGCGAGGAACCGCCGATGTCGTTGCGCTCGAGCGGCGTCGTCGCCGGCAGCACGATGTCGGCATGGCGGGCCGTCGCCGTCCACCAGGGCTCGTGCACGACAATGGTATCCGGCCGCTGGAAAGCCTCGCGCAGGCGGAACAGGTCCTGGTGGTGGTGGAACGGATTGCCGCCGGCCCAGTAGACCAGCTTGGTATCCGGATAGGGGAACACCTTGCCGTCGAACTCGCAGGGCTCGCCTGGCCGCAGCAGCAGGTCGGTGATGCGCGCGACGGGGATCTTCAGCTCGCCCGGAACCTTCGGCACGGCGAGGCCGGAGATCGGCAGTTCATAGAGCGGGCTGCCCATGCCGTTCATGGAACCGTAGCCGAAGGCGACGCCGCCACCCGGCAGGCCGATCTGGCCCAGCATCGCGGCAAGCGCGACCAGGCCCCAATAGGGCTGCTCGCCATGCTCGGCGCGCTGCAGCGACCAGGCCGCCGTCAGCATGACGCGGCGGTCGAACAGGCTCTCGGCGAACTCGGTGATCGCCTCGGCGGAGAGGCCGGTGATCGCGGACGCCCAGGCCGGATCCTTGACGACGCCGTCATCGGCGCCCTGCAGATAGGCGAGGAAACGATCGAAGCCGACGCAGTAGCGATTGACGAAATCCATGTCCGTCTTGCCGCGCGCGTGGACCAGCCATGCGGTCGCGAGGATCAGCGCCATGTCGGTGCCGGGGCGGATCTGGATCCATTCGGCCTCGATCACATGGGCGGTATCGGTCTTGAGCGGCGAGACATTGACGAAGCTGACGCCGCTCGCGGCTGCCTGCTTCATGAATTCGCCATAGGGATGCAGCCCGGCGCCGCCCGACTGGATCTGCCAGTTCTTGCCGGCAATGCCGCCGATCGCCACGAAGCGCTCGCAATGCTCGAGAATGGCCGGCCAGTCGGTGACGGGACCGGCCACGGCCGCCATGTCGCCGAGCACATGCGGCAGCAGCCGCATCGCCGCGCCATAGCTGTAATTGGTGACCTGGCCGGTGCAGCCGCCGATCGCGGCCATGAAGCGATGGATCAACGTGCGGGCATGGTGCAGGCGGCCGGCGCTCGACCAGCCATAGGAACCGCCGAAGATCGAGGCGTTACCATGCTGGGTGCGCACGCGCTCCAGTTCGCGCGTCACATGGCCGAGCGCTTCATCCCACGACACCTCGACGAAGGTGTCGTCGCCACGGCCAAACCCCGGATGCGGCAGGCCGCGCCCGACCGTTTCCAGCCAGCCGCGCCGGATCGACGGCTTCAGGATGCGGTTCTCAGCATAGACCATCTCGGGCCACGCCTCGATCAGCGGGCTCGGCTGCGGGTCCTCGGCGAAGGGCGAGACGCCGACCAGCCTGCCGTCCTCGACATGGGCCGTGAAGGCGCCCCAATGGGCCAGGGACTGGAATTGGCGGCTGGTCGTGGTCATGGTTTCACCCTCGCAATTCGGTCGTCAGGCCCGGTCGTCCCGCTGGACCCGGAATCCGCAGTCAGGCATGGGCCGGAGTCGCGGTGGACGCCCATTCGCCGGCGCGATGACAGGCAACGCGATGACCGTCGCCGAAGTCCTCGAGCGCCGGAACATCGCGGGCGCAGACCTCGATGGCAAGGGGGCATCTTGTCCGGAACCTACATCCGCTCGGCGGATTAAGCGGATTCGGCAGTTCGCTGGAAAGCGTCACCATCGGCCCGGTCGCCGCGACCCGCTCGGCATCGCCCGCCGTCTGCATCAGCGCCCGGGTATAAGGGTGCAACGGCAGCGACCAGACGCCTTCGGCAGGGCCGATCTCCACGATGACGCCGAGATACATGACCGCGATCCGGTGCGAGACATAGCGCACCACTTCGAGGTCGTGCGAGATGAACAGGAAGGTCAGTTCCTGCTCCTTCTGCAGATCGAGCAGCAGGTTCAGCACCTGCGCCTGGACCGAGACGTCGAGCGCCGAGACGGGCTCGTCGCAGATGACGATCTTCGGCTCCAGCGCCATGGCGCGGGCAATGCCGACGCGCTGGCGCTGGCCGCCCGAAAGCTGGTGCGGCAGGCGGTCATGCATGGCGGCCGAGATGCCGACCCGCTCGAGCAGCGCCTTGGCCGTGGCAACGCGTTCGGCGCGGTTGCCGAGGCGGTGCACCGACAGCGGCTCCTCGACCAGCTCGCGCACGCTCATGCGCGGATTGAGCGAGCCATAGGGGTCCTGGAACACCATCTGGATGTCGCGCGCCTGCGCGCCGCGACGGCGCGGATCGGTGGCGCGGCCATCGATGCGGATGGCGCCGGATTTGGGCGTATTGAGGCCGACGATGGCGCGGGCGAGGCTCGACTTGCCGCAGCCGGATTCGCCGACCAGCCCCAGCGTCTCGCCGGCGGCGAGTTCCAGGCTGACACCGGCGACCGCATGCACGACGCCGCGCTTGGTACGGTGCTCGACCACCATCTCATCGATCTGCAGGCGCGGGCTCATGCGTACTGCTCCTGCTGCAGCGGATGGAAGCAGGCAAGCGACCGGGGGGTGCCCGCCTCCCGCACCAGCGGCGGCACAACCTGCCGGCAATCGGCCTCAGCGCGGACGCAGCGCGGCTCGAAGGCGCAGCCGGGCGGCCGGGCGGCGGGAACCGGCACGGTGCCGGCGATCTCGCGCAGCCGATGGCCGTCGGTGACGAAGCTGCCATGCGGGCGGGCCTGGATCAGGCCCTCCGTGTAGGGATGGCGCGGCCGCTCGAACACGTCCGCCACGCTGCCGCTCTCGACCACGCGGCCGGAATACATCACCGCCACCCGGTGCGCGACCGAGCGGACGACATGCAAATCATGCGTGATGAACAGCATGCCGAGGCCGAGATCGCGCTGCAGTTCCTTCAGGAGGTCGAGGATCTGGCCGGAAATGGTGACGTCGAGCGCCGTGGTCGGCTCGTCGGCGAGGATCAGCTTCGGCCGACCGGCCAGCGCCATGGCGATCATGACGCGCTGGCGCATGCCGCCGGAAAGCCGGTGCGGATATTCGCCGAGCCGGGCGCTGGCTGCCGGGATGCGCACCATGTCGAGCAGTTCCAGCGCGCGCGCCCGTGCGTCCGTCCTGGAGATCGTCTCGTGCAGGCGGATCGCCTCGACCAGCTGGCGTTCTACCGTCAGCACCGGATTGAGCGCAGAAAGCGGATCCTGGAAGATCATCGCCATCACCGAGCCGCGCACCTTGCGGATGTCGAGCTCGGAGGGAGAAGTCAGGTCTTGGCCCGCCAGCGTGATGCGCTTCGCCTCGACGCCGAGCGTCTTCGGCAGCAGCCGCATCAGGGCCAGAGCGGTGAGCGACTTGCCGGCGCCGGATTCGCCGACGATGGCCAGCGTTTCGCCGGCAGCGACGGAAAAGCTGACATCGTCGACGGCGCGCACGTCGCCGCGCTTGTCCTTGATGAGGATGGAGAGCCCCTCGACATCGAGGAGCGCCCCCTTCGGAGCGGAAGCGCTGGGCGTCATCTATCGCTTCCTGAAATGCGGGTTGAGGGCATCGTTGATCGCGTCGCCGAGCAGGTTCAGCGCCAGCACGGTCATGACGACGAACAGGCCCGGCAGGACGCAGATGAACCAGGTGCTGCGGATCGACGGCCGGCCGACATTGATCAGCGTGCCCCAACTCATGACATTGGGATCGCCGAGACCGAGGAAGGAAAGGCCCGCCTCGGTGATGATGGCGGTGGCGACCAGCACGGCGGCGACGACGATCACCGGCGACAGGCTGTTGGGCAGCACCTGGGTCAGGATGATGCGCGGCGTCGACATGCCGATGATCTTGCAAGACTGGACATATTCCGTCTCGCGTACGCGCAGCACCTCGGCGCGCGTCAGCCGCGCCACCGGCGGCCAGGAAACGACGGCGATGGCGATGACGATGTTCGTCACCGAGGGTGACAGGATCGACACCAGCACGATGGCAAACAGGAAGCCCGGAATGGTCTGGAAGGCATCGGTGATGCGCATCAGCACGGCGTCGACGCCGCGACCGAAATAGCCGGCGATCGAGCCGACCGTGATGCCGACGGCGAGCGCGCAGACGGTGGCGACGAGACCGACGATCAGCGATACGCGCGAACCGTAGAAGATCGCCGCGAGGATATCGCGGCCGAGCGAATCCGTGCCGAACAGCAGCCCCGGCCGCTGGCCCGGCCACATATAGGGACGCGCCACCAGCGCCCACGGCCCCTTCGGGAAGAAGTAGCCGGCCGAAAGCGCCATGCCGACGATCATCAGCAACAGGAGCAGGCCGACGAAACCGGCGGGGGAAAGCAGGACGCGGCGAAGCATGGTGATCCCCTTGCGTTTCAGCGACTGACTTCGACGCGCGGATCGAGCAGCGTGTAGATCAGGTCGATGATCAGATTGACGAGGATGATGACGAAGGAGCAGACCAGCAGCACGCCGAGGATCAGCGGATAATCACGCTCGAATACCGAGTCATAGGCGAGCCGACCGACGCCGGGCAGGCTGAAGATCGTCTCGGTCAGCACCGCGCCGCCGAACAGTTCGGCGATCTGCAACCCCACCATGGTGACGACGGGCAGCAGCGCGTTGCGCAGCGCATGGCCGATGATGACATGGCTGGTGCCGAGGCCCTTGGCATAGGCGGTGCGGATATAATCCTGGTTCAGAACCTGCAGCATCGAGGCGCGGGCCAGCCGCGCATAGATGGCGATGTAGAACAGCGACAGCGACAGCACCGGCAGGATCAGATGCTGGGCCACGTCGCCGACCAGCTGCAGCGTCGTCATGTCGACGCCGGGCGTGATCAGGCCGCCGACCGGCAGCAGCTTGAGCTTGACGGAAAAGATGATGACGAGGCCGAGGCCGGTCATGAAGACGGGCGTGGCGTAGAAGACCAGCACCACCATCGAGATGATGACATCGATCGGGCGGTGGACATGGCGGGCGGCGAAGACGCCGGCCAGCGTACCGATGAACACTGCGACGGCGACCGAGCAGACCACCAGCAGGATGGTCGCCGGCAGGCGCTGCAACACCAGCGACAGCACCGTATTCGAATTGCGGAAGGAATAGCCGAGATCGCCCTGCAGCACTCCGGTCACGTAATTGAAGAGTTGGACCAGCATCGGCTGGTCGAGGCCGTAGCGGGTGCGGAGCGTCGCCATCAGCTCGGCATCCATGTCGCCGCGCTGGCCACCGAGAACGTCGACCATGTCGCCGGGGACGAGGTGCAGCAGCATGAAGCTGCCGATCACGACGATGGTGATCACCACCAGGGACTGGAGCAGCCGCCACCCGAGATAGTTCAACAGATGCCGGTTCAAGGGGGACGCGTCTCCTGATGGCGGTGCGGATCGGGAACCCTCGGCCGGCCGCGCGGGGCGACCGGCCGAGGCCGGATTGTTACTCGGCCGGCGTCAGATAGACGTTGGCGAAGTTGCTATAGGTGCCGTTCGCGTCGATCGTGTGGTTCTTGAGACGCTTGCTGGCGATCGTCACGCTTTCGACGGCGACCAGCGGGAACACCGGCAGGTCTTCCATCGCGAGCTTCTGGAACTCGTGATACTCGGCCTTGCGCTTGGCGACATCCATTTCGGAAGCGGCCGTTTCGAGCAGCTTATCCATTTCGGGGCTCACATAGTGCGAGCCGTTGGAGAAGCCCACGCCCGGCTTGAAGCTCTGCGACCAGAAGGTGCGCTGCGTGCCGATCGTCGGATCCGAACCACCCGTCAGCAGATTGATGGTGAACTGGAAGTCGCGATCCGTGTAGACGCGCTTGACGAAGCCGGCGAAATCCTGCGCCCGGACGGTCAGGTCGATGCCAACCGCACGGAAGGCTTCGCGCATATAGGCCGCGATGCTGGCCTGATGCTCGCCATAGGGCAGCGGATCGACGGTCAGCTTCAGGCGCACGCCGTTGGCGTCCGGCTTGTAGCCAGCCTCGTCGAGCAGCGCCTTGGCCTTTTCCGGATCGAAGGCGTATTGCGGCACGCCGCTCGCGTCGAACATCTCGGTCAGCTGCTGGTGCAGCGGCGTCTCGGCCGACTTGCCATAGCCGAAGAAGATGTTCTCGACGATCCAGTCGCGGTCGATCGCATGGGCGATCGCCTGACGGACGCGCTTGTCCTTCATGATGGGATCATCGAGGTTGAACTCGATCATCTCCATCTCGTTCTGGAACTCGTAGCCCTTGGTGGTGATGTCGAATTCGCCGGTCGCGCCGAGGCGCTCCAGATCGGCCATCGGCACCAGGTTCTGCGGCGCGATCTGGGCTTCGCCGGATTCGATCGCCGAGGCGCGGGTGGCCGGATCGGGGATGAAGCGGAAGATCAGCTTGTCGAGATAGGGCTTGCCGGTGTCCCAGTAGTCGGGATTGCGCTCGAGCACGAGATTGTCGCCCGGCGAGAACGACACGAACTTGAACGGACCAGTGCCGATCGGCTTCAGATTGGCCGGGTTGGTGGCGATGTCCGTGCCCTTGTAGATATGGGCGGGAAGGATTTGCGCCTGCTGGGCGGCAAGGCTCTTCAGCATGCCGGGCGACGGCTTCGAGAGAACGAAGATCGCGGTGTAGGGATCGGGCGTCTCGACGGCGGTGACGTTGCCGAAGATCGTGCGGCCGCGGCCGTGCAGGACCTTCCAGACTTCCATGGTGGTGAAGGCGACGTCCTCGGAGGTGAACTCCTTGCCGTCATGCCACTTCACGCCCTTGCGCAGGTTGATCGTGACGCGCAGGCCGTCATCGCTGACCGAAAAGCTCTCGGCCAGCAGCGGCTTCGGGTTGAGGTCGTAGTCATAGGTGAACAGGCTGTCGGAGATCTTCGACGAAACCACCTGTTCCGCGCCCGCCGTCGTGATCGCCGAGGTCAGGATCTGCGGTGCGGGCGACATGATGAAAGTCGCATTGCCACCGCGCACAGGCTCTTCGGCCTGGGCGAAGGACGTCAGCGCGCAGAGCGCCGCGCCGAGACCGAGTAGCAACTTAGCTGGACGCATGAATGAACTCCCCTTGATGACTGCATGACCGAAGCGTGACGACCGCCGTCCCGCCATTGCCGGCATCCGCATCCGCGGAAGCTTTTGCCGGCTGGCACCTCGCAAATCGCGCGGGGCCTCTTCTTGGCAAAATAGCAACTGCGTTCGCCCTCCCCGAGGCAAACGCCGCCTAAGTCAGACCCAGAAGCAAAAAATATGTTTCATACCTTCATTTCAAACGAATGTTTTGTTTCTGGTCAAGCGCTTTTAGCGGGCAGGAGCCCGCGCTGGCTCCACGGCCGGCGAACAACCTGAAGGGATGGAGTTCCACAGCGATGGCGGCGCGAAAGGGCGCGGAAGCCCTCGCCTTCACGCCATCCTCTGGCGCGAAGTTAGGGACGGCCGGCTAGGAACGCGATGGAGGGGTTTCACGGCGTTGCCAGCCGTCGAGGCGCACCCTGCCCATTCCGAAGGCGCGGGATGGGTCAGCGATCACGGTCGCGGAAGGTGAAAGCGGCCTCAGGCGCCGGCGAAGGACGGGCTGGCGGGCGCGCGAAAGCCGGCGGCGATGAAGTGGACCAGCTGCCGGATCAGTGTCTCGTTGTCGAGGCGCGCCTGCTTGATCGGCAGGTCCGGCAGGTCGCGCGCGGCGGGATCCAGGTCGCCGAGGATCTGCATGATGGCGCCACGGGCGAAATCATAGCGCAGGCCGATTTCCGAGCGGGACAGCTCCGGTAACGTGTTGCCCAGCGCCTGGACGAACAGGCGGTGGATGCTGTCGAACTGGTTGGCGAGGATGGTGTTGGTCAGGGGCTGCGGCAGCGCACGGACCTGCAGCAGAAGCCGCACGGGCGAGCGACCGCCATAATCATCCAGGCTCTGCTCGACCATAGGCCGGACCAGCGCCTCGACCAGGCTCTCCAGCGGGATCGCCGCCTCGCCATTCTCGGCGACCAGCTTCTCCAGCGAGCGCAGGCGATTCTCGTTGATCGGGCGGAGGCAGGTCTCCAGCACGGTGCGCGTCAGTTCCTCCTTCGAGCGGAAGTAGTAATTGACCGCCGCGACATTGGCCCCGGCTTCGACCGTGATCTCGCGCAGCGTCGCCGAAGCGATGCCGCGATCGGCGAAAACTCGCAACGCGGCCTTGATCAGCCTCTCGCGCGTGTCGGCTTCCTTACCGGCCACAGCTATGCTTTCCGATACGACCAAGGCACCCGTTCTCCCATCCCGCTTCGATCCCGCGCCAACCTCGAAAGGTCCGACAGCGACATCCAAGCCACCAGCGTACAGGGTAACTTTGGCCCCGTCCCAATGACCATGCCGCCAAAGTAACGCCGGAATGCTTGCAGGCGCTCTCCAAAGACTTTGTCACCATGATTTTGCGATCGTCGCGCCCCTCACCGAACGGCGCGATGGCCTTCCCTGCGCCCGTCGAGCAATCAGGGCGCGCCCTCGCTCTATCATAATCGATAATTTTAAACATCCATTTGAATGGTAGCTCAATCGAAAATGCGGCCCAGCCCGACGACGGCCTGCGACCTCAAAACGAGCGGTTTGTTGGCGGAGCCCCGACCGGGACGGAATTCTTCATCCCCGTCAGTCGGTGGGCGACAGGCCCGGCTCGGCCGGAGCGGCGGACGATCGTGTCAGCGCCCGGACCGCCTCCATCTGGCTCAAAAACACCTTGCCGGACAGATCGGTCAGGAGGTTCGAATGGCGCAGCCGGTCCATCACCGGCCCCTTCACCTCGGAGAGGTGAAAGCGGACACCCGCGTCCGCCAGGCGGCGATTGATCTCGAACAGGCTGTCGAGCGCGCTGGAATCGATGGTGTTGACGGCCGGACACATCAAAATCAGGTGGCGCATCTTCGGCCGCTCGGCCACCAGCTTCAGAATATTGTCTTCGAGAAAGCCGCAATTGCCGAAATAGAGGCTTTCGTCGACGCGCAAGCCGAGCACCGCCTCGTCGGTGATGACGGCATGACGTTCGACATTGCGGAAGTGCTCGGTTCCCGGCATCTGGCCGACAATGGCCATGTGCGGCCGGCTGGTGCGGTGGAGATGCAGGATCAGCGACACCGCGACACCGGTGACCACGCCGATCTCGACGCCCCAGATCCACGTCACCAGGATCGTCGCGCAGATCGCCACGAAATCCGGCCGCGAATAGGAATAGACGCGCCGGATCGCCGCGATATCGACCAGCGACAGCACGGCCACGATGATCGTGGCCGCCAGCGTCGCCTGCGGCAGGTGCGCGAGATAGGGCGTCAGGAACAGCGTGACGAGACCGATTCCGATGGCGGTATAGAGCCCGGCCGCCGGCGTCTCGGCGCCAGCGTCGAAATTGACCACCGAGCGGGCGAAGCCGCCGGTCACCGGATAGCCGGAAGAGAAGCCGGAAGCGAGATTGGCGACGCCGAGGCCGATCAGTTCCTGATTGGGCGAGATCCGCTGCCGCCGCTTCGAGGCGAGCGTCTGGGCAATCGAAATCGACTCGACGAAGCCGACGACGCTGAGCAGCAAGGCGGGTCCGGCCAGCCGCGTCATGGTCTCGATCGAGAGATCCGGCAGCGAGAAAACCGGAAGCCCCTGCGGGATGGCGCCGACCAGTTGCACGCCCTTGGCCTGCAGGTCGAAGACGACGGCCGCCGCCGTCGTCACGACGATCGCCGCGATCGGCCCGAGCCGCACGATCAACTCTGCCGCCGCGCGACCGAGGCCGAGTTGGAGCAACACTCCCTTCAGCCGCGAGCGCACGAAGATCAGGAAGGCAGCGACGCCGACGCCGATAACGACGGCATAGGGATTGACGAGAGGACTCGCGCCGACCAGGCCGGCCACCATGCCGGGCAAGGTACTGCCGCCCGCCGGGACACCAAGAATGTGCTTGAACTGGCTGACAGCGATCAGCACGCCCGACGCGGTAATGAAGCCGGAGATAACCGGCCGGCTGAGCAGCCCGGCGAGGAAGCCGAGCCGGAATACGCCCATCAGCACCAGGATGACGCCCGAGAGGAAGGCGAGCGCCACCGCCATGGCGAGATATTCGGGCGATCCGGGTGCCGCGACCTGGCTGATCGCCGCCGCCGTCATCAGCGAGATGACCGCGACCGGCCCGACCGCCAGCGCCCGGCTGGTGCCGAACAGCATGTAGGCGACCAGCGGCAGCATCGACGCATAGAGCCCGATCTGCGGCGGCAGCCCGGCCAGCATCGCATAGGCGAGCGATTGCGGCACCAGCATCACCGTGACAATCAGCGCGGCGATCAGGTCGTTGGTCAGCGTCGATCGGTTGTAGCGGCGGCCCCAGTCGAGGATGGGGAAGGTTCGATGCAGCAGTCTTGCGATCACGCTTTCGGCCCGCATTGGAGGAAGGCTCGGGACGTCGACAATTCGGAGGCGATCAGTCCCAATTCGGCTCGCCGAGCGCGCCGATCGGAATCTTGAGATAGCGGCGGCCATTGGCTTCCGGCTCGGGCAGCCGACCGCCATTCGTATTCACCTGCAGCGCATGCAGGATGAGTTTGGGCATCGGCAGCGTCGCATCGCGCCGGCGGCGCACGTCCACGAATTCGGCTTCGGTCGCGCAGACGGAGATGTGCGTGTTGTGAGCGCGCTGCTCGGCTACCGTGCTCTGCCATTTCGGCTCGCGGCCGCCCGGCTGGTAGTCATGGCCGGTAAACAGGCGCGTCTCGTCCGGCAGGGACAGGATGGCCTGGATCGAATGCCAGAGATCGCTGGCCGACCCGCCGGGAAAATCGGCGCGCGCCGTGCCGCTATCGGGCATGAACAGCGTGTCATGCACGAAGGCCGCGTCGCCGACGACATAGGTGATCGAAGCGAGCGTGTGACCGGGCGAAAACATCACCCGCGCCTCGAGATCGCCGATGCGAAAACGGTCGCCATCGGCAAACAGCCGATCCCAGGCAGACCTGTCGGCCGCCTGTTCGGGCCGGTTATAGATCGAGTTCCAGATCTTCTGGACCGCCACCACCTTTTCGCCGATCGCTGTCGGCGCACCGGTCTTCCCGCGCAGGTAGTCTGCGGCCGAAAGGTGATCGGCATGCGGATGGGTGTCGAGGATCCACTCGACGCTCAACCCCTGGGCAGCGACGAACTCAAGCAGGCGATCGGCATGGATTGGCGCGATGGAACCCGATTTCTCGTCATAGTCGAGAACGGGATCGATGATCGCGCAGCGCCGCGTGGCGGGATCGGCGACGACATACTGGATGGAAAATGTCCGGGGATCGAAGAACCCGGTAACCTGCGCGTTGCCTGACATGTCTCTAGACCCCGCCTTCCCAACCCATGAATAGCAAGTTTCCACCAACCATCACGCAGCAGAAGACGTCGGCCGAAACTTGGCCGTTGCGACATCAACCTGATAGGCCGAGGCCGCTGCCGGGTCCCGCGCGAGCGCATCGACCGAACGGATCAGGAAATCTGCCTTTGTGTCGTCCATCAGGAAACTGAAATTCAACCGGATCCAGCCGGGCTTCTCTATTTCCTGACCAGCGCCGAGGCTGGCGCGGATGGCGTTGGAGGCTTCCTCATCGATTCCGAGCAGGCGATGCGCATACGGCCCGGCGCAGGCGCAGCCACCGCGCGCCTGGATGCCGAAGCAATCGCTCAGCATCCGGGTGAAGAGCTGGTGATGGACGAAGCCGCCCTCGCCGTTCAGGACACGCATGGAAAAGATCGGCAGCCGGTTACCCCTGTCGACGCCAAGAAGCTTCAGCCGCGGGTTTTGCGACCATGAAGCCAGCGCCCGAGCGTTCAGGTCGGCATGACGGTGGTCGATAAAATCCTGCCCAACGGCATCCTTGACGAGGAAGGCGAGCACGGCGCGGATATCGCCGACGACATTCGGCGTCCCGGCCTCTTCGCGCGCGGAAAGGTCCTTCACATAATCATGCCCCCAGGGCGAGACGAACGACACCGTGCCGCCGCCGGGCCAGCTCGGCCGCGTCTGCGCGACGGCGGACTTCCGCACCACGAGAATGCCGGACGCGCCGGGGCCGCCGACAAACTTGTGTGGCGACAGCACGATCGCGTCCTTCTTCAGGCCGGCCGCCGGCGCCATGTTCATCGGCATGTAGGGACCGCCGCCGGCATAATCCCAGACGGCGAGCGCGCCATGCCGCTTCAGCAGCGCCGTCACCGCATCCGTATCCGTCGTGATGCCGGTGACGTTGGAGGCGGCGGAGAACGCGCCGATACGCAGGCCGCGCTCGCTGGTGCGCGCCAGCACGTCCTCTAGCTCGGCGAGGTCAGGACCGCCTTCGGCCGCCTCGGCGATCTCGAGTACTTCGGCGCCGCTCTCGCGCCATGGCAGAATGTTGGAATGGTGCTCATAGGGGCCGACGAGAACCAGCGGGTTTTCGCCACGCTGCGCGGCATCGGCGACGCCGAGCAGCGACACCAGCCGGTTGATGCCGGCGGTAGCGCCCGAGCCGGTGAAGATGACAGCGCAATCGTCATCGGCGCCGACCAGCCGACCAATAGTGGCGCGCGCTTCGCGGCGCATCCGCGTCATGGCGCCACCGCAATAGGACGCCTCGGTGTGGCTGTTGGCATAGAAGGGCAGAACCTCTTCCATGACAAAGGTCTCGACCTGGCGCAACGCCCGACCCGAGGCGACATAATCGGCATACAGCAAGGGCTTTGGCCCAAACGGTCCGTCGATCGGCTTGCCCTCGCCGATCAGGCCCTCGCGCAATTCGCGCACGATGCCGAGGCTGGAAAGCCCGGCGCGAAAGCGCTGCAGCGGCGTGGCGTTGACGGTCTCGATCGTGTCGCGGGGGATATCCATGGCCGTGCGCCTTCTGAAAGGAAGAAGCCCGTCGCAAGCCAAAGTCGAAACGGGTCATTCAAACCATCATTTCAACTTCCAAACGCGGAAAATACACCGACTTCATTGACATGCATCACCAAATTCGATCATTTGATCGGATCATGAAGCCAAAATTCGATCATATGGACTTGCGGATTCTGCGCGCCCTGCAGAATGATTCATCGCTGTCCCAGCGCGAGCTGGCGGAGACGGTGCACCTGTCGCAGAACGCCTGCTGGCGGCGGCTGCAGGCGATCCAGCAAAGTGGCGTCATCCAGGGATATTCGGTTCGCCTCAACCGCGCCGCCGTCGACCTCGATGTCGTCGTCTTCGTCATGATCCGCACCCGCCATCATTCCAAGGCGTGGCTGGAAACCTTCCGCCAGCATGTGCAGTCGATGCCGGAAGTGATCGACTTCTACCGGATCGGCGGCGATTACGACTACATGCTGAAGATCGTCACGCATGACCTGGCAAGCTATGACCGCTTCTACCAGCGCCTGATCGAGAAGGTCGAACTGGATACGGTGACCTCCTATTTCGCCATGGAAGCAATCGAGGAACAGCGCCCCTTCCCGATCCGCGATATCGGCGGATAACCGGGCTTCGGACGAAACCGCCACCCCGCATTGACGATCCCCTATAGTGGAATTATGACTTAAACAGTTGATTTCCTAGCCTGGATTTATGGGGTCGCCATGTTTTTCGATCATATCATCGTTGGCGGCGGCTCCGCCGGTTGCGTGCTGGCCAACCGCCTTTCGGCCGATCCGAAGCGCCGCGTACTGCTGATCGAGGCCGGACCGGACACGCCGCCCGAGGCGGTTCCCAACGCGATTTATGCCGATGGATTCCTGCCGGACTATTTCCAGCCCCATCGCTACTGGACCGAGCTGAAGGCCTATACCGGCCCGATCGGCAACAAGTCGCCCAAGGAGATCAAGGCCGAGATGCCGGAGCGCCGCTACGAGCAGGCGCGGGTCATGGGCGGCGGCTCCTCGGTGAACGGCCAGGTGTTCATCCGCGGCCTCGCTTCCGATTATGACGAGTGGGAGGCGATGGGCGCCGCCGGCTGGTCGTGGGACGATTGCCTGCCCTACATCAAGAAGATCGAGCGCGACCTCGATTTCCAGACCCCGCTCAGCGGCACCGACGGCCGCATTCCGATCCGCCGCACCTTCCCGGAATACTGGAGCCCGTTCGCGCACGCCTTCCGCGACGCCGTCGGCAAGATCGGCATTCCCTATATCGACGACAGCCACCAGCAGGTCGGCGACGCCTGCTTCCCGTTCAGCCGCAACAACGCCTACAACCACCGCGTCTCCTCGGCCGCTGGCTATCTCGACGAAGCGACCCGCCGTCGCCCGAACCTGAAGATCATGGCCGAGACGGTGATGCAGAGCCTCACCTTCGCGGGCAAGCGCGTCACCGGCGTCACGGTGAAGCGCGGCGACAAGACCGAGACGATCGAGGGCGGCGAAGTCATCATCTCGACCGGCGCGCTGCATTCGCCGGCAGTGCTGATGCGCGCGGGCATCGGCCGGGCCGAGCATCTGGCCGAGCACGGCATCGCTGTCCTTGCCGACCGGCGCGGCGTTGGCGAAAACCTGCTCGACCACCCGCTGATCGGCTTCGGCGTGCACCTGACGCCGGAAGGCCAGCTGTCGCGGGCCACCAAGAACGGCTTCCTGATGCATATGCGCTGGAGTTCGGGCCATCCGCGGACGCCGCGCGTCGACATGAAGCTGACCGTTTCCGGCCGCTTCTCCGCGACAAGGCTCGGCGAGCGCCTCGGCACCGTCAATTTCGGCCCCAACAAGGCCTATTCGAAGGGCATCATCCGCCTCAACGACGCCTCGCCCAATTCCGAGCCCTTCGTCGCCTTCAACTACCTTTCCGACAGCCGCGACCTCGAGCGCTTCATCAGCACGTCACGCCAGGTTGCCGGGCTCCTGTCGGCCTCGCCCGTCTCCAACTATGTCAATGCGTACTGGCCCGGCATCTACGCTGCGTCGCTGCGCAACCTGTCGGCGCCGACGACGATGAACAAGATCATCACCAATGTCGCGGCCGGACTGCTCGATCTCGGTGGTCCTGCGCGCCAGCTGGTGCTGGGCGCCGCCGTCGACAAGCGCTTCCCGCTCGACAAGACGATGGCCGACGAGAAGCTGATGGAAGAGTGGATCCGCGCCGGCGTGCAGGGCGACTGGCACCCCTGCGGCACCAACAAGATGGGCCGCGCTGACGACCCCATGGCCGTGGTCGACGCGCATGGCTCTGTCTATGGCGTCGAGGGGCTGCGCGTGGTGGACGCGTCGATCATGCCGTCGATCCCGGCCGCCAACATCAACGCCTCAACAATGATGATCGGCGAAAAGATCGCCGCCGATATCCTCGCGGGTCGCTAGAAGACAAATTTTGCATGGCGCGCCGACGAAACGATGAGAAGTTCAAGGCGCACCATTTCCGCACGGGGACCCATGATTCAGACCAGCAAGGCAATCCAGAGAGACGTCTCCGGCACCGAGCCATCCCGCATTCTGGCGGCGCGCATCCGCGAGCTTCGCGACGAGCGCGGCTGGACGCTGGAGACGACCAGCGAGCACACCGGCCTGTCGCGATCCGCCCTGTCGAAGATCGAGCGGCGCGAAATGTCGCCGACCTTCAACGCGTTGCACAAGCTCGCCTCCGGCTTCGGCGTCAGCATGGTCCAGCTGATGGAGGGCTCCAGCCAGGAGAAATCCGACGACATCCTGTTCACGGCGAGCAATGAGGGCGCGGTCTTCTCGACCTCCCTCTATTTCCTGCGCTTCCTGAAAGCCGGGCTCCATCCGAACTCGCCGCTCGTCGTCGTCGAATTCTCCGTCGAAGCGGATGACATCAAGATGCTCGAGCAATGGGACCGCCACGACGACGAGAACTTCGTCTACGCGCTGGAGGGTCCGATGCTGTTCCACAGCGAGAATCTTGAAACTCCAATGGAACTCGCGACTGGTGACAGCGTCTGTTTCGACGCGCGCGTCGGCCACGCCTTCACGTCGCCGACCGGCAAGCGGGTGCGGGCCCTCTCCGTCGCGATACGCACGGGAGCGTGAGGCGACTTGTAGCGAATGCTACTACGCGCGCCGACAAGCGGACGGAAACCGACGCACGTCGAAGGGCGCGCTCGGTAGGGCTTGCGCTTCGTTGCAGATCATCAGCGTCACGATCCCGCCGCCGATGATGGCGACATCGGCGGCCAGGGACGACGGTTCACCCGGCGATATGCACGAACTTCTTGGCCAGATAAGGCTCGAGCCCCTCTGCGCCGCCCTCATGGCCAAAGCCGCTTTCCTTGATGCCGCCGAAAGGCGTCTCGGGGAAGGCGACCTGGAAGGTGTTGACGCCGACGAGGCCAGCCTGGATGCCGTCGATCATGCGGCGCTGGCGGCGCGCGCTTTCCGTGAAGACGAAGGAAGAAAGCCCGACATTGCTGTCATTGGCGCGGGCAAGCGCCTCTTCCTCGCTGTCGAAGGGCGCGACCAGCGCCAAAGGCCCGAAGGGCTCGACATGATAAGCCTCCGCCGCCGGATCGAGATCGTGCAGGATCGTCGGCTGGAAGAAATTGCCGACATTGCCGATCCGCTCACCGCCGATGACGCCGCCGCCACGCTTGCGGGCATCGGCGACAAAGCCTTCCATCGCCGTCACGCGCCGGTCGTTGGCGAGCGGGCCCATCTGGGTGCCATCGACCCGGCCGTCGCCGACCACGACGCGGCCGGCACGCTCGGCGAAGCCGGCCAGGAAGCGGTCATAGATGCCGCGCTGGACATAGAAGCGGGTTGCGCCATTGCAGACCTGGCCGGCATTGCGGAACTTGCCCGCCGCCGCCAGCGTCGCGACCTGATCAACGTCGACATCGTCCAGGATGATGACGGGCGCATGGCCGCCGAGTTCCATCGTGGCGCGCTTGCCATGACGGCCGGCAAGGGCTGCCAGCGACTGGCCAACCGAGACCGAGCCGGTGAACGACACCTTGCGGATTTCCGGCGCCTTGATCAGCGCATCCGAGATCTGCGCCGGTTCGCCATAGAGCACGTTCAGGACGCCGGCCGGCAGCCCCGCTTCGCGCAGGCACTCGACCGCGATCATCGTCGCACCCGGGGTTTCCTCGGCGGGCTTCAGCACCACGGTGCAGCCGGCGGCGAGCGCCGGCGCGACCTTGCGCAGGCCGTTGATCAGCGGGAAATTCCACGGCGCGAAGGCTGCGACCGGACCGACCGGCTCGATTTCGACGAGCTGGCGATGGCCGGGGAAGCGCGACGGGATGATCCGGCCATAGGCGCGGCGCGCCTCGTCGGCGAACCATTCCAGCGTCTCTGCGGAAGCATCGATCTCGCCGCGCGCCTCGGCCAGCGGCTTGCCCTGCTCGGTGGTGATCGTCCAGGCCAGTTCTTCGCGGCGCTCGCGCAGCTTGGCAGCGGCGGCGCGAAGGATCGCCTGCCGTTGATGGCTCGAAGTCCGGCGCCAATCCTGATAGGCCAGCGCTGCCGCTTCGGCAGCGGCGCGGATATCCGCCTCGGTGGCGATCGGCAGCTCGGCGATCACCTGTCCTGTCGCCGGATCAATGACCGGGCGCGTCTGGCGCTGCTCGGCCGTGATGCGCGTTTCGCCAATGACGAGGCAGAGCTCAGGATAGTTGTACGCCATGAAACCCCCTGGGAATTAAGCCGGTCGCGGATTACACGGACGGGCAATTCCCCTATAGTGGATTTCACCGAGTGAGGCGAGCGACTTTTTCCGAGAATCCGGATCCGCAGAGGAGAGTATAGACGTGGGAATTTATCGTGTTCGTCCGGATGCGCAGAGCTACGGCCATGAAATCGGCATTCTTCTGATCGCCTGCTCCAATCCTTTTCCGCCCGGCGATGTTGGCAATGCCTGGAGCTACAACTATCCGGTGCTCTACGAGACGATCTATGACGTCACCATCGACAGCCTGATCAATGAAGGCGACCGCTCGATGGCGCCGTCGGTCGTCGCCGCTGCGAAGAAGCTTCAGGGCATGGGCGTCAAGGCGATCACCAGCGATTGCGGCTACATGCTGTATTTCCAGGAAGAGGTCGCCGCTGCGCTCGACATTCCGGTGATGCTCTCCAGCCTGCTGCAATTGCCCTTCATCGCCGCGACTCTGGCACCCAGCGCCTCGATCGGCGTGATCTGCGCCAACAAGGACCGGCTGACGCCCGAACTTCTGTCCTACGCCTATCCGCACCCGACCCGGGCGCTGCATGTCGCGGGCCTGCAGGACGCGCCGGCGTTCCGCTATGCCATTCTCGACGAGGAGGGCGAGCTCGACAGCGACGCCGTCGAGAAGGAAGTGGTTGAGCGCGCCATGAAGCTGGTCGAGGAACATCCCGAAATCGGCGCGATCCTGCTGGAATGCTCCAACCTTCCCCTTTACGCTGCGGCGGTACAGCGGGCGACGGGCCGGCATGTGTTCGACTTCCTGACGATGATCGATTTCGTGCAGGGAGCGGGACGGCGCCGGACCTATCAGGGAGGCTACTGAACCGATGAACAGTCCCGGATCCGGAAAGGACCCCGCTTCCAGCGGCCGCGTCCGGGACAAGCAGGCTTCGCTCGACAGCATCGATCGCAAGTTGATTGCGCTGCTGCAGGAAAACGCGCGCACCTCGGTGACCGAACTGGCCGCCAAGCTGAAGCTCGGCCGGACGACGGTGCATGATCGGATCGCCAAGCTGGAAGCGAACGGCGTCATTCTCGGCTATTCGACCATCCTGTCGCGCAATCTAGGCACACCCGCGAGCCGGGCGATCGTCATGCTGAGCCTGGTGCAGCGCATGCAGGCCGCCGTCATGGAGCGGTTGCGGCTGCTGCCGGAAGTTTTGACCTGCCACACGGTGAGCGGCGATTTCGACCTGGCGCTGATGGTCGAGGCGCCGCAGATGGACGATCTCGATGCCGTTCTCGACGAGATCATCCATCTCCCCGGCGTCGAACGTTGTCGCAGCTCGATCATCATGACAACCAACTTCCACAAGGGTTGACGGCACGCCCGGCCGTCTCCGTCATTTCGTCGGCACACCCCGTCCTTCCGTCGGCGAAAGGCCTCGGAAAGCGCAGTTTCCTCCGTAGCAACCGCAACGCGCGAGCGGGACAATCTCCCCCAGAGACCAGGGGAGCGGCCGCCATGAAGAAGATCACCGTCGTCGGGGCCGGAAAGATCGGCAGCACCATCGCGTCTATGCTGGCGGAAACGGGCGACTACCGGGTCAACCTCGTCGATCGCAGCGAAGCAAGCCTCAACGCCCTGCCGTCACAGGCGCGCATCACCCACCATGTCGTCGATGTCGCCGCCGAGGGCGCGCTCGCTTCGAGCCTGGCCGGTTCCTTCGCCGTCATCAGCGCCCTGCCCTTCCACCTCACGACGGCCGTCGCCACCGCCGCGACTGCAGCCGGCGTCCACTATCTCGACCTGACCGAGGACGTCGCCAGCACGCGTTTAGTGAAGAGCATGGCAGACACCGCCAGGGCGGCGCTGATCCCGCAATGCGGCCTCGCCCCCGGCTTCATCTCGATCGTGGCCGCCGACATCGCCAGCCGCTTCGACAGCCTGGACAGCATCCGCATGCGCGTCGGCGCGCTGCCGCAGTTTCCCTCCAACGGGCTCAATTACAGCCTGACCTGGAGCACGGACGGCGTCATCAACGAATATTGCGAGCCCTGCGAGGCAATTGCCAATGGCCGGCTCGTCTCGGTTCCGCCGCTCGAAGAGCGCGAGGAATTCTCGCTCGACGGCGTGCTCTATGAGGCGTTCAACACCTCGGGAGGGCTCGGCACGCTCTGCGAGACGCTGGCAGGCCGGGTGCGACGGTTGAACTACAAGACCGTGCGCTATCCCGGCCATGCCGCGATCATGAAGGTGCTGCTGGAAGATCTGCGCCTCGGCGCCCGACGCGAATTGCTGAAGGACATCCTGGAGCAGGCGCTGCCGACGACGCGTCAGGACGTCGTCGTCATCTTCGTCAGCGTCAGCGGCATGAAGCAGGGCCGGCTGGTGGAGGAGATCTACGCCAAGAAGATCTACAGCCGCGCCGAAGGCCCGATGGCGTGCAGCGCCATCCAGTTGACGACGGCCTCGGCCGCCTGCGCCGTGCTCGACCTGCTCGTCGAGGGCCAATTGCCGGCGAGCGGGCTGGTGAAACAGGAAGAAATCCCGATGGCGGCGTTTCTCGCCAATCGGTTCGGCAGCGTCTATCGGCCGGACGGATCCGGCACAACCAACGGCCAGGGGAGGCAAGAAAAGACGGCAGAGCCGCATCTTGCCGACGGTGCCCGCCGCCACGCCAAGGCGGCGGGCCTCCTGCCCGCGTGAAGGCCCACTGATCTTCTTCACCTCTCCCTCAGGGAGAGGTGAAGGCAACGCGGCTCGACTGAAGAAATCGACTCCCTTGCATAGGCCGTCGGACGCCTGCCGCATGAGGGAACTTTTGCTGCGCCCGAGGGTTGCCCTATCAGATGCAGCGCGCGTCAACCGGACGTGGCGGCACGGGGAACAGGGCGATTTTTCCGGTTTCTTGCCCTGACCAACGCAACGGTAGTCGAGCCCCTATCCCGCCCGCGCCGCATCACTCTTCTGACCGTCAGGCCAGATTGGCCGCCGCCAGAATGCGGCAATGTTCGGCATTGGCGGCCATGGTCACGGCCGTGCCGCGCACGGTGCGCATGTGCGCGGCCCAGAGCCCCGGCTCGATAGCTTCGCCGCGCGCGGTGATGAAGGCAACCTGCCCCGGCAGGTTCCTCCGAAGCGCCAGATAGCGCGCCACCGGCTCGGCCAGATACGTTTCCTCTCGCGCCATCCGCTCCAGTTCGGCAACCGTCCATAGCGCCGGCGACGGCAGATTGCCGCCCTTCGGCAAGACGTCCAGCACCGCGTGCTGGCGCGCCAGAAAAGCCTTCTCCATGAAGGTATGGCGCAGGCCGTCCAGTTCGCCTTCGGCCTTTTGCGGGAATGCCTCCATGAAGGAGAGATCCAGCGCGACGGCCTCATTGATGCGCCGCGCCGCGAAATGCTCGCGCAGGGTGATCTCGGCCGAACGGACCCAGGGCAGCGCCATGACGGCGGCTTTGATGTCGACCGCCATCAGGAAAGCGAAGTTGGCGGCGCACCACTGCGTCGGCAACTGAAAGGTCACCGATACCGATCCGCCATCGATCTCAATCGATTTGATGAAGCCCATCGCCGTGACCGTTTCGTCGAGTTCCGGGTCGCGGATCGCCTCCAGCGCGAGACGAACCTCGGCGATCCGCGCGCAGGTCAAGGCGTCGTCGACGACCATCGGCGACAGGGCGACTTCATTCGGCCGCATGGCGGGATGCCTCGGAGGCGGACAGATCGACCGGCGGCAGGTTCATCAGCGCATCGACATCCAACCCGTACAGCTTGGCCGCGTTGAGGCCCAAAATCTTGCGCTTGGCTTCGAGATCCAGCGCGTGGCCGGCCTCGGTCGTGTCCGCTTCGTCAAGCTCGAACGCCATGAAGGCATCGATGATCCAGTCCGGACTGGTGATGGCGTAGTCCGAGCCGAAGATCAGCCGGTCCGGCCCGACGCCCCAGAGCAGTTCGATCAGCATCGTCTTGAAATGACGCGGCCGGGCGCGGATGAACGAGGTGACCAGCGCCAGCCCGCCATAGACGTTCGGCTCCTGTCCCGCCACGGCGCAGAAATCGTCGATGCGCGGCATGCCGCAATGATCGACGACGAATTTGAGGTCCGGGAACGAGGTGGCGACATGGTCGACATCGCGCACGTCGAAGGCGTCATAATCGAGCGGATGCGTCGTCGGCCCCTTGTGGACATGGACGATGCTGATACCGAGCTCGCGACACTTCTCCAGATAGGGTTTTACGAAATCGTCGGAGAGACGGTAGCCGCGCGAGATGCCGTTCCACTCGCCGGTATAGAGCTTGACGCCCTTGAAGCCGAAGCGGTCGTGATCCTTCTCCAGCCGCGCCAGCCCGCGCGAACCCTCGCGCGGATCGATCCGGCCGTTCAGCACGACGCGCTCCGGGAATAGCGCCTTCAGCTCGCTGCACTGCTCGGTGGTGTTGAAGCCGTCATTGTAGAAATCCCGGAGATCGACGGGAAGCATGATCGCGGCGTCGCAATAGCCGTCGACGAACAGGTCGCGCGCGGCTTTCTCGGCGCCGTAATAGCGAAACTGCTCCTGCGTCCAGCGCTTGTCTGCCGGGGTGAAGCCGACATGGCCGCCCCAGAACGTATCGATGAAGGTGCGGCCGTAATCATTGCGCCAGTTCGAGGGACGACCATCCCAGAGATGGGTATGACCATCGACGATGAGAATGCGCTCACCTTCCGGTGTAACAAACATGGATCCCTCCCAGGCATGCTCTTGGTAGAGACTAAGCCACGAACCATCGCTGCGCACTAGCTCGCATTGCGACGAAACGCTGCCCTTCGCGCCTTATGGTCTATCCGGGGCCCGGCAAAGTCAGGAAGCAGCGCACTCATGCTGCGCCGCTTCCTTTAGTCTTGTGCGATGCAATAATTCCAGTTTCGAAATCTTTGCCTCAGCTGAAGTAGCGAACGCGGATCGCGTCGATGGCAACCGCGATGAAGATCATGAAGCCGCCAATGATGCCGACATAGAAGGAAGGCACCGAGATGATGGCGAGGCCGACCTGGATCACGGTCAGAAGCAGCACGCCGCCCAGCACGCCGACGACATTGCCGCGGCCGCCGAAGACGCTGACGCCGCCGATGATCGGCGCGGCGATGGCATAGAGCAGATAGCTCGAGCCCTGGTTGGAGGTGATCGCCATCTGCCAGGACGCCAGCAGGAAACCGGCGCAACCGGCGAGGAAGCCGGCCAGCGTATAGGTCAGGATCTTGACCCGGTCGACGCGGATGCCGGCCGAATTGGACGCGACCGGATTGCCGCCCACCGCATAGACGCGGCGACCGAACACCGTGTTGGAAAGCAGGATGCCGACGCCGACCAGCGCGATGACGAAGATGAACGGCATGATCGGCCAGCCGCCGATGGTCGCCTGGCCGATCCAGACATAGCCATCGGAGAGATTGGTGATGGTGCGGCCCTGCGTCAGCGCCAGCAGCGCACCCTGCAGGATGATCATCATCGACAAGGTCTGGATCAGCGACACCATCCGGAGCTTGGTGATGCAGAGACCGTTGAAGAAGCCGATGAAGGTGGCGACGCCGACGCCAACCAGCATTCCCGGGAACCACGGCAGGCCCCAGTCGGAATAGGCCATCGCGCCGATTGCCGACGAGAAACCGAGATTGGCCGGCAGCGACAGGTCGATCTCGGCGACGAGCAGCGGCAGTGCCACCGCGAGGCCCAGCATGCCGAGCACCGTGGCCTGGACCATGATGTTCTGCATGTTGTTGACGGTGAAGAAGAACTGGTTGAACAGGCCGAAGATCACGACCAGCGCGATCAGCCAGATCCAGACGACATTGTGCAGCACCCAGCCGAGAGCGGAACGCCCGCCCTCCTTCGCGGTCGGGGCGGCGCCGGCGGGGCTTGCGGTCTTGGCGGCAACGGTCATCGTGCGGCTCATCTCTTCCTCATTGTCAGCATGGCATCCAAAGCGGCCGGCGCAAGGTCCCGATATCGGACCCTAGCTCGGCTCAAGGCCCCGGAGCCGGTCATTGGTTATCTCGGAGCCCGTCAGTTCACGGGCGATGGCGCCGTTTTCGAAAATGCAGACCCGGTCGACGGCGCGGGTGATCTCGTCGGTATCGGTCGAGACGATGATCACGGCGACGCCGGTCCGGCTCAGTTCGTCAACGATGCGCAACACGTCCTGCTTGACGCCGACGTCGATGCCGCGCGTCGGCTCGTCGAGGATCAGCACGCGCGGGCCCGTGGCGAGCACGCGGCCAAGGCAGACCTTCTGCTGGTTGCCGCCCGACAGCGTATCGACGGCAACCGCCGCCGAAGGCGCCTTGATGCCCATGGCGGCAAAATAGCGGTCGGACAGCTTCAGTTCGGCGTCCTTGCTGAGGAAGCCGGAACGCGCCACCGAGGCCAACGACGAGAGCGAGATGTTGGCGCCGATCGACATCTGGCCGATCGCGCCATCGCGGCGGCGATCGTCGGAGAGAAAGGCAATGCCGGATTCGAAGGCATCGCGCGGATGGGTCGGCAGTTTGTGCGTCTCGGTCTCGTCTGCGAAGCGGATCGTGCCCGATTGCACCGGCGTCAGGCCGAAGATGCAGCGCGCCAGTTCCTTGGCCCCGGCACCGGGCAGGCCGGTGAAGCCGACGACCTCGCCGGGACGAATATCGAGCGCCGGCACGCGGACGCTGGGACCGACGACATCGCGAAGCTGCACGGCCGGCGCATCCTCGGCAAACTCCCGCCGCTCGCGCTGAAACAGCACCAGGCCACGGCCCAGCACCAGTTCGGAAAGCTGCGCCGAGGTCAGGCTGCCGACATCCTCCGACCCGCCGGCCAGAATGCCGTCGCGCAGGACCGAGACGGCGTCGCAGATGTCGAGGATCTCGTCATTGTAGTGCGAGATGAAGATGAAGGTGACGCCGTCCGCCTTGAGGCGGCGCATGAAATCGAACAGCTGCTGGCGGTCCTCGACGGTCAAGGCCGCCGTCGGCTCGTCGAGGATGATGACCTTGCCGCCGCTGAACATGGCGCGGAGGATGTTGAGCTTGCGCCGCGCCACGGCGTCGAGCTTGCCGGCAGGCCTGTCGAGATCGATTCCGGTGCCGGCCAGCATCCTGGCCGCGTCCTTGCGCAGCTTGCGCCAGTTCACGAAGCCGAAGCGGCGCGGCCAGATGCCGAGCATCAGGTTTTCGGCCGCCGAGAGATGGTCGATGATCATCGGCTCCTGGGTGACCAGGAACACGCCCGCCTCTTCCATCGAGGGCACGTCGGCATGGCCGAGCGCGACGCCGTCGAGATAGATCGTGCCGGTCGTCGGCTGGCGCTGGCCCGACATGATGCCGACCAGCGTGCTCTTGCCGGCGCCGTTTTCACCCAGCAGGCCATGGATCGAGCCGCGGCGGATGGCGAGGCTGACATCGCGCAGCGCCACGGCGCCGCCATAGACCTTGCCGAGGTTTTCCACCCGCAGGACATAGTCGTCCGCGGCCTGCGATCCGGCTGTCATCGGCACGGTCACGCGCATCTCCTGTCAAAAACGCAATGGCCGCGCATCAAGCGCGGCTGAACAGAAGGCGACGCCGCGCCGGAGGATTTCCCCGGCGCGGCGCCTATACCGACTATGTGTAGGGGATCTTCCACTCGGTCTCGGCGATCGCGCCCCAATGGCGCGGATCGGCGGAATTCGACTTGTCGATGATGAAGGGCGGAATGATCAGCGTCGGGCCGGTTTTGCCGGCAACGATCTCGCCCTTCTCCCAGAAGTACTTCTTGTTCTCGTACGGGCCGATCGGAACCGGCTGCTTCTTCATCGAATAGGTGCCGAGCATCTCGACCGCGATCTGGCCATAGGCGATCGGGTCCTGCGACACGCAGGCATCCATGAAGCCGTCCTGGATCCACTTCAGCGCCACCGGCTCGCCATCGATGTTGACGAAGATGACGTGGCCTTCCTCGCCGACCTTCTTCCAGCGACCCTTCTGCTGCAGCGCCGTGACGATGCCGCGCGAGGGCGAGTCGGACGGAGCATGGACGGCGTCGAGATCCGGGAATTCCGACAGCGTCGAGAGCGTCACGGCCAGCATCTGGTCGAGCGCGCCTTCCGTCGGACGGGCGAGATACTTGATCTCCGGATGCTTGGCGAACTCGGCGTCCATGCCTTCCTTGCGCAGGCGCCAGGCGACGCTCTGCAGCGCGCCAAAGCAGTTCAGCACGGTGCCCTTCGCGCTGCCATGCTTCTCGACAAGGCGCTTGATGATCTCCTGGGCCGCCATCTGGCCGCCGAGGAAATTGTCGAACGACACGGTGATCGCGACGTCGCCGCCATCGGCGGGCGTGTCGATGATGCCGACCGGAATGCCCTTCTGGTTATAGCGGCGGATCGCCGAGACGATCGCCTGGCTGTCGATCGGATCGCTGATGATCGCGGAGGGGTCGGAGAGCATAAGGCTCTGCCACTGCTCCAACTGGCGGGTGTTGTCGAAATTGGCGTTGGTCGCCTGGAATTCCCACTTGTTCGCCTGGACCGCGCGCTTCACGGCCTCTTCCTGGATGACGAAGAAATAGTAGTCGAGGCTCTTGTTGCTGTAGGGAACGAAGACGCGGTCAGCCGCGAAAGCATGGCCGCTCCCGCCCACCATCGCTCCGACACCGAGGGCCGCGCCAGCCTTGAGCAGGCCGCGACGACTAAGATTACTGGCGTTTGTCATTGGATCCTCCCATGTCCCATCGGCTCCCTAATCCCTGCCGACCGGAATAAATCTAGTTTCACTACATCAATCGAAACTGTCAATGGCAGGACGGGCGATACGCACCTGCCAGTCGAAACAAACTTGGCCACAAACAATTGATTTTGCAGCCGAATTTATCAAAAATCCAGACAAGGCGAGGCCTCCGTCACCCCGCAGCTACGGGGCAACTCGCTTTGCCGGGCATCCAACCATCCGAACGCGGAATGTTCGTTTTACTACATCACCGCATGGCAACATAAGCGGTGCCGTCGAAGCAGCCGACAACCATGCCCTGCGATTCCCTCGTGAACAGCCCGTTCTCGACGACACCCGGGATCTGGTTCAGCTCGATCTCCAGCCGCTCCGGCTCGGGAATGACGGCGCAGCGGCAATCGAGGATGAAATTTCCGCTGTCGGTGACAACCGGCTGGCCGTCGCGCATGCGCCGAACGATCACAGCGTCGGCGATGCCATGCTCGGCCAGCAGGCGCGAAACCATGCGCTCGGTCTGCTTCCAGGCGAACTGCACGACCTCGACCGGCAGCGGGAATCCGCCAAGCTGATCGACGATCTTGGTCTCGTCGCAGATGGTGATCATCTGCTTCGAGGCATGCGCGACGATCTTCTCCCACAGCAGACAGGCGCCGCCGCCCTTGATCATGCGGAACTGGCGGTCGATCTCGTCGGGACCGTCGACGGTCAGGTCGAGTTCACCGATCTCGTTCGGGTCGGTGATCTTGATGCCGACCTCGCGGGCGACGTCGTTGGTGGCGCGCGAGGTGGTGGTGCAGGTCACCTTGAGCCCGGCCGCGACATGCTTGCCGAGTTCGCGGACGAAGAAATGCGAGGTCGTGCCGGAACCGAGGCCGAGCTTCATGCCGTCGCGCACGAACTCCTCGATCACCTTGCGGCCGGCAACCTTCTTCGCCTCATCCTGAACCTTCTTAGCTTCATCCTGTGCGGTCATGTCTTGTCCTTCGAATGCGAGACGGATCGGGCAGCGGTCAGATCTTGTCGGTCTGCCAGGAATCGAGCGCCGGAAGCTGGTCGGGGAACTCGCTGCCGCTGGTGACGGCGATCGAGGTGACCAGCATGTTGATCACCAGATGGTGGTTCAGCCGCGAGGCGAGCGGCGTCAGCAGTTCGGTGCGGTCGTAAGGTGTCACCGCGATCAGCACGTCGGAGACATGCGCCAACGGACTGTCCGCCGCCGTGATCGAGACGACGCGCGCGCCGCCTGTGCGCGCGGCGATGGCCAGCTCAATCATCTGCTTGGTGTGGCCGGACTGCGAAAAGATCAGTGCGACTTCGTTGGGCCGCGAAGCCTCCGCATGCAGCCATTGCTTGGTACGGCCCATGACGGCGGCGCAGCGCATGCCGAGGCGCTGGAACTTGTGCTCTGCGTCGACCGCCGTCACCTCGGAGATGCCGGTGGCGTAGATACCGACCCAGCTTGCCGCCTGCAGCAGCTTGGCACCCTCCTCGATCTGGGAAGGCAGCAGATCTTCCAGCGCGCGCTGGATGGCGTTCAGCGAATTGCGCGCGGTCTTGCGGACGATGTTTTCGATCGAGTCGCCCGGCACGATCTGCTCATAGGCGAACGGCGCCGAGGGAACGAGGCTCTGCGCCAGATTGAGCTTGAAATCCTGGTAGCCTTCGAAGCCGAAGCGGCGGCAGAAGCGCATGACGGTCGGGTCGCTGACATCGCACTCCTGCGACAGCCGCGCCATGCTCATATGGATGACTTTGCCTGGATGGGTCTTGACGAAAGTGCCCAGCCGCTGCTCGGCCGGGCCCATCCGGTCATGTTCCTGGAGAATGCGCTGCAGCAGGCTGTTGGCCGACATCGTGCTTCCCTCAGCTTGCCTGTTGGACCGGCCGATAGGCCAGGAGATCGAGCAACCGCGTCAGCCGCTGTTCGGGCTTTGTGGGCACCAGCTTGCCGCCGCCCCAGGGCACGACGAAGAACGGCGCATCGGCGGCAATCGCCGTCGCCTGGTCCACCGTCGTGTCGCCGACATAGGCCCATTCGCCATCGGCAAGCTGCATGAGCTTCGCCACCGCCAGAAGATGGCCGGGATCCGGCTTGCAGGCCGGAACCGCATCGGCGCCGAGCACGGCGTCGAACAGCGGCGCGATGCCGAGCAGGTCGAGCACGCGAAGCGTCAGCGCATGCGGCTTGTTGGTGCAAATGCCGAGGCGGAATCCGGCCTGCTTCAGGGCGGTCAAATCCTCGCGCACATGGCTGTAGAATTTGGTCAGCCGGGCCGGCGCCTCGCCATAATGGGCGAGATAGGCGGCATGCGCAGCGGCGATCGTCTCGTCATCACTCGGCAGGCCAAGCTCGACCAGCATGTCGAGCAAAAGGCGGCGCGGGCCATTGCCGATGAAGCGCTCGACGAATTCCGTCTCCTGCTCCGGCCAGCCGCGCGAACGCAGATAGGCATTCACCGCCGCCGCGATATCCGGCGCACTGTCGATCAGCGTGCCGTCGAGGTCAAAAATCAGCGCCCCAAAGGCGGCCGGCTTCTTGGTCATGTCGATCTCTCTGTCGCCCATTCCGGCTTCGTCACGCATCGAGCCCGGCTTCCGAAATGGCGGAAAAACTCTGCGACAAGGCCGGATAGAGGCCTTCGAAGATGGCAAACGCCCGGCGCAACGTATCGCCGTTCGCGCGATCGGGCTGCTGCCGCGTCAGCGGCCTGCAGACCTGCGCCGCCGATCGTGCATCCGGCCAGATGCCGACGCCAACGCCCGCCACCAGCGCCGCGCCGAACGCGCCGCCCTCGGCCGCGCCCTCGGTCGTCACCACCTCGCAATCGAACAGGTCGGCCTGCATCTGGCGCCAGAGCGCCGAACGAGCGCCGCCGCCCGACGCCTTGATGACGCTGTGCTGCATGCCGATCTGCTGCATCAGGCCGTGAATGTCGCGCAGCGCATAGGTGACGCCCTCCATGACGCTTCGCGAGAGATCGCCGCCATCGTGCCGGGCGGTCAGGCCGACGAATGCGCCGCGCGCAATCGGATCGGGATGCGGACAGCGCTCGCCATAAAGATAGGGCAGGAAGAACAGGCCCTTCGCGCCGGCCGGGCTCGCTGCCGCCCTGGCCACGATCTCGTCAAAGGAGAGCTTTTCCGACCCCTGCCCCAGCGATCCCATCGTATCGCGGAACCACGACATCGCGCCGCCGGCATTGAGCGAAACGCCCATGCAGTGCCAGATGTCCGGCGCGACGTTGCAGAACACCTGCAGCCGGCCGTCGGGATTGTCCTCCGGCGCTTCCAAGGCGCTCGCGACAATGCCAGCCGTGCCGATCGTCGTCTGCAACTCGCCCGGCATCATCACGCCGGAACCGAGCGTCTGGATCACGCTGTCGCCACCACCGCCAACGACGGGGATACCTTCGGGCAGGCCGAACAGCGCCGCGCCCGAGCGGTTCACCCGCCCGGTGACGATTTGCGATTCATGGCAGGCCGGAAGCAGCGCCGGATCGATGTCGAGCCGCTCGAGCAGTTCGCCGGACCAAGCCCGTTTACGCACGTCGAACAGGCCGGTGCCGGAGGCGTCCGAAACCTCGGTCGCGATCTCGCCGGTCAGCACGAGGCGCAGATAGTCCTTCGGGTTCACGACATGGCGGAGATTCGCATAAAGCTCCGGCTCGTGATTGCGCATCCAGACGATCTTGCCGCCGGTATAGCCGACCAGCATGCGGTTGTTGGTGAGCCTCAGCAGTGCCTCGAGTCCGCCAACCCGCTCCGTGATCTCGGCGCATTCAGCGCCGTTGCGCTGGTCGTTCCAGAGCAGTGCCGGGCGCAGCACGCGATGCGCCTCGTCGAGCGGCGTCAGGCCGTGCATCTGGCCGGACAGGCCGATGCCCGCGATCTCGACGTCGCCTCTCTCGGCGAGGACGCTCGCGACCGACTGCCGCGCGCCTTCGATCCAGCGCGCCGGATCCTGCTCGGTCCAGCCCGGCCGCGGCTGCGACAGGCCGTAGGTAGCGGTAGAACTGGCCAGCACCGAGCCCTCGGCGTCGATCAGAAGCGCCTTGCAGCCGGACGTGCCGATATCGATCCCCAGAAGCGCTGTCGTCATCGCCTAGCGCCCCTTGGGATCATCATGGCGGATGCGGACATGCTTGAAGTTGAAGTATTCGAGCATCCCCTCGCGGCCATGCTCATAGCCGACACCGCTCTGCTTGCGGCCGCCATAGGGCGCATTCATCACGCCGGCATCGACGTTGTTGACGGCGACATTGCCATAGTCGAGCCGGGTCGACAGATAGCGCACCTCGTCCATATCCTTGGCATAGACATAGGAGGCAAGCCCGTAGGGCGTATCGTTGGCATGGGCGATCGCCTCGTCGAGACCGTCATAGGGCGCGATTCCGAGCAGCGGCCCGAACGTCTCTTCGCTCATCACCTTCATGGCATGCGTGCAATCGGCGACCACGGTCGGGCGGAAGAAATGGCCATGGGCGAACTCTTCGCCTTCCGGCGCCGCGCCGCCGGTCACCAGCCGCGCGCCCTTGGCAAGCGCATCGGCGAGATGCTCCTTCGTCTTGGCGAGCGGATCGGCCGAGGCCATGGCGCCGAGATCGGCGTCCGGCCGGTCGATGCCGTTGCCGATGGTCAGCTTCTCGGCCGCGACCTTCACCTTGGCGAGGAACGCCTCGTAGATCGGGCGGGCGACATAGACGCGGTTAATCGCGATGCAGATCTGGCCCATGTTGCGGAACGAACGCCGGACAGCGCCCTTCACCGCCGCGTCGAGATCGGCCGTTTCCGTCACGATCATCGGGCAGTTGCCGCCAAGCTCCAGCGACATGCGCTTGACCGTGGTGGCCGATTGCTGGATCCGCAGGCCGACAGCACTCGAGCCGGTGAAGGCGATCTTGTCGACGCCGGGATGCTCGACCAGCGCCTGGCCGACCACCGAGCCAGGGCCGGTCACGACATTGACGACGCCGGCCGGGATCTTTGCTTCCTCGACCTTTTCGGCGATCGCCAGCGCGGTGAACGGCGTCAGATCGGCCGGCTTGATGACGATGGTGCAGCCGGCGGCGAGCGACGCGCACAGCTTCCAGCCGACCAGCTCGGCCGGGTAATTCCACGGCGTGATCGCGCCGACGACGCCGATCGGCTCGCGCAGGACCAGGCTGTGATGGTCGGTGGTGTCGCCCGGCACGATCTCGCCATGCACGCGCACGGCTTCCTCGGCGTAGAAATGGCAGGCTTCGGCGAGCTTGAGGATTTCGCCGCGCGCTTCGTTCAGTGGCTTGCCCTGCTCCATCGTCATGATCCGCGCCATGCGATCGGCATCGGCGGCGATCGCATCGCCCAACCGATGCAGCGCCGCCGAGCGCGCCTTGGCCGGCAAATCGGCCCAGCCGCGGAACGCCTGTCGCGCGGCGGCGACGGCCTGGTTGATCTCGTCGGCGGTCGAAGCGGCGATCTCGCCGATCACCTCGTCCGTCGCCGGGTTTTTCACCGCGATGCGGGCGCCGGCACCAGCGGTCCAGCGACCGCCGATGAATAATTTGCCACTCAATTCCGAGATCATTTCATCCGTCCCTGCGGCCCGACGCCCGTGAGCACCCGGCTAAATCGAAGCACAACCTTGTCGCGAGACAGCCCCTCCTGGGCCGAGCTTTCGGGCAGAATATAGCATAACTACATCGACGCAAGGCCACTCCCGAAGCGTTTCATCAACCCGGGGACAAGGCAGGGCGAAAATTGACTAAACCACTTGAGAGACTGACTAATATCAAATAACTACTTTGCCTGGGCGGCGAGAGACAGGCTTGGCAAGAGGACCACCTTTGGTCCATCCCACGCCACATTTCGCAACAATTGATAGTTTTACTACAAGACGGGTACCGACAACGGATACACGTCATGTAGGGCCGAACCGCACGGTGGCGGGCCGAGCGAAACCGTCCAAGGACTGGACCGGGGTACTTACCCGGCAAGCACGAAACCGGGTTTCACCGGAAGCGCCGGAACACTCGATTGACAGCCCCGAAGTCGCGTGCATAGCTATGCAAGGCCGAGTTTCATAAGCGGTCGTTGCGGAAGGTCCGAGTGACATACCGCCAACCATCAGGCCGGACGACAGGCGCGCCAACGCCCTTCGCCGGCGGCGGAAGATCAGGGGAACGGATAACCGGAGACGACAAAAAACAGCGAGGCTCCTACGGCCTGGGCGCCTCCATCAGGGAGGAGTGATCAATGGTCAACAAACTCATCTCCGGCGCGTTGGGTAAGCCGATCAAGCGGCGTGACATCCTCAAGGGTGCGGGCCTCATCGGCATGGCGGGCGTTTTCCCGGCCATCATCACCCGACCGGCCTTCGCCGCCGACAAGCCGACGGTCGTCAACTCGATCCGCTCGCTGTCGAACCCCTATCACGCGACATGGAACAAGGGCGGCGCTGCCTTTGCCAAGTCCGTCGGGGCCGATTACGTCACCCTCGTCACCGAGGGCAACAGCGAGAAGGGCATCGCGGACATCAAGGCGATCCTCGCCAAGACCGGCGGCAATGCCGTCATCAACGTCGATCCGAACGACAGCCCGGACGCCCGCCCGATCATCGACGCGGCCAAGGCCGCCGGCGCCTATGTCGTCACCCAGTGGAACAAGCCGGCCGACCTGCATCCCTGGGATTACGATCCCAATTACGTAGCCCACATCTCCTTCAGCGGCGTGCCCTACGGCAAGGCCATGGCCGAGACGCTGATCAAGAAAATGGGCGGCAAGGGCGGCATCGTCGCGCTCGGCGGCATCGAGTCGAACGTGCCCGCCATCGAGCGCAAGAAGGGCCTGATGGAGGCGCTCGCCGCCAATCCAGACGTCAAGCTGCTCGACTACCAGGTGGCCAACTGGTCGGCGACCGAGGCGCTCGAGAAGACCAACGCCTGGCTCACCCAGTTCGGTGACCAGATCACCGGCATCTGGGCCGCGAATGACGACATGGCGCTCGCCGCCGTGGAAGCGCTGCGCGCCGATGGCCGCGCCGGCAAGGTGCCGGTCACCGGCATTGACGGCATCCAGCTCGCTGTCGAGGCGATCCAGAAGGGTGAACTGGCCGGAACTGTCGCCTGGGATCCTTATTGGCAGGGCGGCATGGGCCTCGCCATCGGCTACGCCGCCAAGACGGGCGTTTTCGATCCGGCCAAGGAGCCGAAGGAGCATCGCGAGTTCTACGGCAAGGGCGTGATCATCACCGACGAGAACGCCAATACCTATTATGCCGAGAATATCGCGGCAGAACCCAAGATGGACTGGAACGATATCTGGGGCCGCGTCACGGGCCAGATCCAGTACGACTGACCTCCTCCCGGGGGCGGGCGCGCCCTTTTGCGCGCCCCATCGCCGGCTCCTGCGTATTGGAGCCGGCGGTCCTGGACGCGGCCGCGTGACGGGATGAAATCCCCGAACCGGCGCGCACCCTGATCGAATCCCAGAAGGCGATCCGGCGAATGACCCTTGATGCCTCCATTTCTCCCAGCCAATCGGCAAAACCGACCGCTCGACGCCGCTGGCGCATCGCGGCCTGGGCGCCGCTGATCGTTCTGGTGCTGCTCTGCGGCTTGATCACACTGATCAATCCCAACTTCATGACCTTCGGCAACATGGTGCGCATCAGCCAGGCGGCGATGATTCCGCTGGTGCTGGGGCTAGGCGCAACCTTCATCATTCTGATGGGCTCGATCGATCTTTCGGTCGAGGGCGGCTTGACCCTCTCCGCGGTCATCCTGTCGATGCTGGTGCTGAACGGCGCCAATTCCAATGCCTTTGGCATGTTCGGCATCCTGATTGTTCTTCTCGTTGGCGCCGGCGTCGGCTTCGCCAATGGCGTCATCCATGTCCGGCTGAAAATCCCCTCCTTCATGGTGACGCTCGGCATGTGGTTCGTCGGCGTCGGCGCCGCCAATGCGCTGCTCGGCGGCATGGCGATCCGCATCAACGACCCGATGATCCGCAGCCTCGCCATCGAGCGCTTCCTCGGCTTTCCCCTCGGCGTATGGCTGGCCCTGTTCTGCCTGCTGATCGCGCTGATCATCCAGAACTACACCCGCCTCGGCCGCTACATCTATGCGCTCGGCGGCGGCGAGGATCTGGCCGCTCTCTCGGGCATCCCGGTCGGGCGCGTCCGCATCCTGGCCTTCACGCTGGCCGGCGTCTTCTATGCTGTCGGCGGCGTTCTGGCGGCGGCCCAACTCGGCCTCGGCAACGCCCAGATTGGCACCGGCCGGCTGTTCACCACCGTCACCGCCGTCGTCGTTGGCGGCACGGCGCTTTCTGGTGGCCAGGGCAGCGTGCTGCAGACCCTAGTCGGCGTTCTCATCGTCGTCGTGCTGTCGAACGGCATGGTGCTGATGGGCGTGCCGCCCAGCGTGCAGATCGGTGTGCAGGGCCTGATGATCATCGCGGCGGTCGCGCTTTCGATCGATCGCAAACGGATGCGGATCGTCAAATGAACATGGACAGCGCCTCCCCCGCATCCGCGCCGAGTTCCACCACGGCCGCCCCGCCCGCGCTCGCGCTCGTCCATGTCGACAAGCGCTTCCCCGGCGTCCATGCGCTGAAGGACGTCTCGATCGAGATCCGCCCCGGCGAAGTCGTCGGCCTGGTCGGCGAGAACGGCGCCGGCAAATCGACGCTGATGAAAATTCTGAGCGGCGTCTACCAGCCGGACTCAGGCGACATCCGGCTCGACGGCAACAAGACCCGCTTCGTCAGCGCCTCAGACGCCATGAGCCAGGGCATCGGCATGGTGTTCCAGGAGCAATCGTTGCTGACCAACCTGACCGTCGGCGAAAACATCTATCTCGGCAACGAGAAGCAATTCACCCGCTTCGGCATCGTCGACTGGCGGTCGCTTTACGCCGCCGCCTCGCGGCAGCTGGCCAAGGTGCAGATTGACGCCGACCCAAAGATGCGCGCCGAAGATCTGGGCTTCGCCGCAAGGCAGATGGTCGAGCTCGCCAAGGCGCTGACGCTCGAGGAGAACGCGCCCGGCCACCTTGTTATCCTGCTCGACGAGCCGACCTCGGTGCTGGAGCGGGCCGAGATTGACATCCTGTTCGCCCGCGTCCGCGCGCTGCGCGCTCGCGCCTCTTTCATCTTCGTCTCGCACCGACTCGACGAAGTGCTGGAGCTCTCCGACCGTATCTATGTGATGAAGGACGGCGCGGTCGTCGCCGACCTGGTCGCGGCCGATGCCAATGTCACCCAGTTGCACCATCTGATGGTCGGTCGCAGCCTGCAGGCGGAATATTATCGCGAGCCTCTGCAGAAGCCGTTTCGCGACGAGGTGGTGTTGGAGCTCGACAATCTCAGCCATGAGGGCGCCTATCGCGAGATCTCCTTCCAGCTGCACGCCGGTGAAATCCTCGGCATTGCCGGCGTCATCGGCTCCGGCCGCGAGGAACTGACGCGAACGCTGGCAGGCTTCGCGCCGCATGACGGCGGCAAGCTGATCGCTTCCGGCAAGGAGGTGAAGCTGCGTACCCCGGCCGAGGCGGTCGATATCGGCGTCGGCTACATACCGCGCGAACGCCGCGTCGAGGGTCTGGTGCTGTTTCTGCCCGTCGCCGCCAACATCACGCTCGGCGATCTCGGCACGCTGACCAAGCACGGCCTGATCGACACGCGCGAGGAAAAGCGACTGGCGCAGGAATGGGTGCAGAAGCTGAAGATCCGGACGCCCGGCATCCAGACGCTCTGCCTCAACCTCTCCGGCGGCAACCAGCAGAAGGTCGTGCTGGCGAAATGGCTGAATGCCAAGGCGAGGATCCTGATCCTCGATCATCCGACACGGGGTCTCGATGTCGGCGCCAAGGAAGAAGTCTACGAGTTGATCCGCGCGGTCACCGCCGAAGGTGTCGCCGTCATCCTGACCTCGGACACGCTGGAGGAGACGATCGGGCTCAGCCACACGGTGCTGGTGATGCGCGATGGCGTCATCACCCACCGCGTCGGCGCCGAACCCGGCCAGAAACCCCGGCAAGTCGATCTCATCGGACACATGGTGTAGCGAGCGATGAACAGCATAATCGACACAATCCGCACCGATGGGCTGAGGCAATGGTTGCCGCTCGCAACGCTGATCCTTCTGGTGATCCTGGTCGGCGCATTTCAGCCCGCCTTCCTCGAAGTGAACACGCTGCTGCAACTCGCGAGCGACACAGCGGTTCTGTTCATCCTGGCGACCGGCGTCACCTTCGTCATCATGCTGGGCGGCATCGACCTGTCGATCCAGTCGATGGCCTCGCTTTCCAGCGTCGTGGTGGCGCTGACTCTCTCCAGCCTCGGCTATGGCGCCTTCGTCTTCGCCTTCGCGCTCGGCGCTCTGGCCGGCCTGCTTTCCGGCATCGCCCATGTCCGGCTGCGCATCCCCTCCTTCATTGCCACGCTCGCCATGGGCGGCGTGCTCTCCAGTGCCGCCCTCGTCATATCGAGGGAGCGCTCGATCACGCTTGGCGAAAGCGAGCGCGGCTATCTCGGCTGGATCACCGGCACTCTGTTTGGCATCCCGAACGTCGTCATCATCGCGCTGATCGTGCTGGCCATCGCGCATGTCCTGCAAAGTCGCACCCGCTTCGGCCGCTACAGCGCGGCGATCGGCGCCGGCGAACCGGCCGCCTATGCCTCGGGCGTCAAAGTCGACAGGCAGAAGATCATCGCCTTCGTGCTGTCGGCGAGCTTCGCGGCGCTCGCCGGCATCATCCTTGTGGGCCGGCTCGCCAGCGGATCCCCGACGCTGGCGAGCGAGTTGTTGTTGCCCTCAATCGCCGCTGTCGTTGTCGGCGGCACGGCGATTACCGGCGGCGTCGGCAGCATCTGGCGCACCCTGGTCGGCGCTCTGATCATCTCGGTTGTACGGATCGGCATGACCTTTCTGGGCGTCAATATCTTCGCCCAGAACATCGTCTTCGGCGTCGTCCTCGTCGCCGCCGTCGCCATCACCATCGACCGATCGAAGATACCGATCGTCAAATAATGAGCTTTCAAAGCGCCAAGAGGCCAGGAGCACAAGAATGGATCTCGGACTTCGCGACAAGGTTGCCGTCATAACCGGCGGCAGCATTGGCATCGGCTTGGCGGTCGCCAAGGGTTTTGCCGCCGAGGGCGCGCATGTCGTGATCGCCGCGCGGGATACCGACCGGCTCGCGGCGGCGCGCGACGAAATCCTCGCCGCGCAAGCTGTTCAGGTGCTCGCCGTGGACTGTGACGTCGCGACGGCGCTCGGCTGCGACCGGCTGCTGGCGGCAACCGAGGAGGCCTTCGGCGGCGCCGACATCCTCGTGAACAATGCCGGCACCGGCAGCAACGAAACCATCATGGATGCGCCGGATGACAAGTGGCAGTTCTACTGGGACCTGCATGTCATGGCGGCTATCCGGCTGGCGCGCGGGCTGGTTCCTTCGATGACTCGACGCGGCGGTGGCGTCATCCTCAACAACGCCTCGATCTGTGCCGCGCAGCCGCTCTGGTACGAGCCGATCTACAATGTCACCAAGGCCGCGCTTATCATGGCTTCGAAGACGATGGCGACCGAATTCATCCCGCACAACATCCGCGTCAACGCCATCAATCCGGGCTTCGTGCTGACGCCGGACTGGATCAAGACGGCGACGCAGTTGACGGCCGACACGGGCGGCGACTGGAAGGGCTATATCGACAATCTGGCGCGTGAAAACGCGCCGATCGGCCGCTTCGCCTCGCCGGAGGAAATCGCGGACTTCTTCGTGTTCCTCTGCTCCGAAAGGGCCAGCTATTCCGTTGGCTCGACCTATTTCGTCGACGGCGGCATGTTGAAGACGATCTGAAGTTTTCGGCCCGGAAGCTAAGGTTTCCGTTGAACTTCGCACAGGCGGGCGCTACGCAGGCGCCCGTCGCTCCCATCCATGGTCGCCAACATGAAGTCGTCGAGAAGGTACCCGTCATCGACGGATGTGGCGCGCCTCGCGGGCGTCTCGCAGTCGGCCGTGTCTCGCGCTTTCAACAAGGGCAAGAGCGTTTCGGAAGAAACCAGCCGCAAGGTGTTTGCAGCGGCCGAGGAACTGGGTTACAGCCCCAATTTCCTGCCCCGCATGCTGCTGAAGCATCGTTCCGACCTCGTCGCCATTGTCATCGGCGACAGCTCCAACCCGTTTTATGCGGTCGCGGTCGATGCCTTCTCGAAGGCGTTGCAGGAAACCGGGCACCAGGTGCTTCTGGCCAGCGTCGATGGCGGCAATGCGCTGGACGGAATCCTGCCGCGCCTTGCCAGTTACCGCGTCGACGCCATCGTTAGCGCGCTGCCGGTGGTCACCACGGCAGCGGCCGAGGCATTCGCCCGCCTGCGAATTCCGATCGTCTCGTTCAACACGCCGGCGCACAACCAGTGGGTGGCGTCTGTCTGCTCCGACAATGCCGGTGGCGCGGCCCTGGTCGCCGATCTCTTTGTCGAGCGCGGCGCAAGATCCTTCGGCTTCATCGGCGGCACGCCCAGCGACTATGCCAGCGGCGAGCGCCTGCGCGGTTTTCGCGAGCGTCTCGACGCGCATGGCTTCGACCGTATCGAGATCGCGATGGGCGACTACCTCTACGAGGACGCTTTCAAGGCCGCCGCCGCGATGGCGGAACGGCGCGAGGTTCCCGACGCGCTATTCTGCGCCAACGACCTGATGGCCTTCGGCGCGCTCGATGCGTTGCGCCGGGCCGGCCTGCGGGTGCCGGAGGACGTACTGGTCGCCGGCTATGACGACGTCCCTGCCGCCGCCTGGGGCTCATTCGACCTGACGACGGTGGTGCATGGCCATCAGGCCATGGTCGCCGCAGCGATCGAGATCCTGCACGCGCGAATGGCCGAAACGCATGCGGATCCCACCGATGGCGGCACGATCACCGTGCCGGTCCGGCTGGTCGAGCGGGCGACGACGCGGCGGTGAATTTTTCCAATGGGGATGCAGCATTCCCCGTTGTGCCCACTCGCCGTCATCCCGGGCGAAGACCCGGGATCCATGCAGCCGCGCTATCGGGAGTCTCGCACGTTCGGCAACCCGGTTGAATGGATCCCGGGTCGGAGGCCGGGATGACGGCGAGCTTGGGACTAGTCTGGAGTGAGGGCCGCGGATCGCGGCCTCCCTATGCCCCGACCGCCTCGCCCCTCGCAATCTCGCGCGCACCCCGGTTGCCCCGGATCAGGTCCGACGCCTTCTCGCCGATCATCACCGTCGGGGCATTGGTATTGGACGAAACCAGGCGCGGCATGATCGAACTGTCGCAGACGCGCAGGGCCTCGATGCCATGCACGCGCAGTTCCGGATCGACAACGGCATCCTCGCCAAGCCCCATGCGACAGGTGCCGACCGGGTGATAGGCGGTACGCGCCGCCGAGCGGGCAAATTCCTGGTATTCGGCGAGCGTCCGCACGCCCTTGCCCGGAATATATTCGGACGCGATGAAGGGCCGAAACGCCTCCTGCGCCATGATCTCCTGGCTGATCTTCACGCCGTCGATGGCGCGCGCCAGATCATAGGGATCGGAGAACGCGTTGGTGTCGATGCGCGGCGCGTCGTTCGGATCGGCCGAACGCAGCGTCACCGAGCCGCGCGAGCGCGGGCGGGTGTGGTAGGAATTGAGCGTGCAGCCATTGCCGCCGGGCACCGATCCGACGCCCTTTTCGACGCCCGCGCCGGGCAGGAAATGGAATTGCAGGTCCGGCGTCTTCTCCGCCCGGTCGCCCCACCAGAACGCGCCGCCCTCGACGATATTCGACGCCACCGGCCCCTTGCCGAGCGCCAGATATTCCAGCCCCGCCATCACCTTCCAGTGCGGCTTCTTGTATTTGTCGAAGCTGTGCGGTCCGTTCAGTTGATAGACGATGTCGATATTGGTGTGGTCCTGCAGGTTCTGGCCGACGCCCGGCAGGTCGTTGACAACCCCGATGCCATGTTCCCGCAGGTGCGCGGCCGGGCCGATGCCGGAGAGCATCAAGAGCTTGGGCGAACCGATGGCGCCCGAAGCGATGATCACCTCGCGGTCGGCCCGCAGGATCTCGCTACGACCATCGGTGGCGATCTCGACGCCGACGGCTCGGCCGGATTCGACGACGATGCGGCGGGTCAGCACGCCGGTGCGAACGGTGAGATTGGGCCGGCCGAGCGCCGGTTTCAGATAGCCGACCGCCGTACTGCAGCGTTTTCCCTTGCGGGTCGTGGTCTGGTAAAAGCCAGTGCCTTCCTGATGCGCGCCGTTGAAGTCCGGATTGAACGGCAGGCCGGCTTCCTGCGCCGCCTGCACGAAGACGCGGGTCAGCGGATGCGGGCTGCCGCTGCTGACGCCAAGTGGGCCGCCATGGCCGTGATAGGCGCCGGCGAAGGTGTCGTTGTCCTCGGAACGCTTGAACAGTGGCAGGACCTCGCGGAACGACCAGCCGGTGCAGCCCTCTTCCTCGGCCCAGGCGTCATAATCCTCCGGACAGCCACGGGTGAAAACCTGCGCATTGATCGAGCTGCCGCCGCCGAGCACGCGGCCCTGCGGATAGGGAATGGTGCGGCCGTTGACGGCCTTCCCCGGTTCCGTCTCGTAGCCCCAGGAAAGCGGGCCGGCGGAAATCTTGAAGAAGCCGACCGGCATGTGGATGTAGCGATCGGTATCGCGCGGGCCGGCCTCGAGCAGCAGGACCGACACGTCGGGATCCTCGCTTAGCCTGGCGGCCATGACGCAACCGGCGGAGCCGCCGCCAACGATGATGTAGTCCGGCATTCCATTCCTCCCGAGCGTATGCGTCGACAGGAATTCCAGGTCCGCGCGAGCTTACATCGCGCGACCTAAGTCCATGCTCGACCCACACAAATCCCGGCACGTCGACAGTCTCCCCCCGTCGTCGCGCCGCATTTTCGAATCCTAGCGCATGGCTCCGCAAAACGCTCTGCAAAAGCGCTCTAGGCGGCGACACGCGACAGGGTCAACCGTCCGTCCGAGCTGGTCGAGGCCCGCACGCCCTCGTAGTGGTCGATGGCGGGATGCGACGAGTCCAGCGGCGCGGTATGCGTCGCCTGAATGACGAGGACGCTGGCGCCCGCGCGCTCGCCCGCTTCGATACCAGCAGGCGCATCTTCAAACACCAGGCATTCGGCCGGATCGACGCCCAATCTCTTGGCCGCCATCAGATAGCCATCCGGCGCCGGCTTGCCGATGGTGACATCATCGGCAGTCACGAAGACCGCCGGCGGCGTCAGTCCGGCAGCCCCCAACCGCGCCAATGCAAGCGCGCGCGGAGCGGAGGTGACGAGCGCCCAGCGATCGGCCGGCAGCGAGGCGAGAAACGATGCCGCCCCGCCGATCTCACGGACACCCTCGACGTCCTCGATTTCGGCCTGCGAAATCACTTCGGCCTCAACCTCGGCATCGACGCCCGGCAAACCCAGCTGGCGAACCGTATCGACGGCGCGCTTGCCATGCAGCGTCGGCAGGAAGGCGGCGAGGTCGAGACCGTGGCGAGTAGCCCAGGCCGACCAGACGCGCTCCGCCGCCTCGATCGAGGTCAGCAAGGTGCCGTCCATGTCGAACAGGAACGCGGCGAAGGAGCGGTCGCCGAACAGCGCATCAGTCGTCATCGAAACCCTCTTGCGGAAGAAACGCGCGAGCAGGCGAAAATGCCAAGGCTCGTCCTGGCGACCCTTACAAGCGCATGCCGCCGCTGTCAGCCCCGCGGACCCAATTTGGCTCTGGCCGCTCGTCACGCATTAGGTCTGGATCAGCCAATCGGCCGGGCGACTGCGGGAAAGGATGAGGTCGACATTCAGCATGTCGTTGTCATCGACCTTGGCGAGGATCTCGTGGGGCGTGAGATTGTGATCCTTCCAGCGCGCGACGAGGCGATCGCGCAGCGTATCGCGATCGGCGGATATCATCACCGTCGTATCGAAAGCCAGCGTCCGCCAGGCGTCGTGCTCCAGCAACAGATAGTTGCCCTCGACAATCAGAACTCGAACCGATTGCGGGATCATCCGGGCGCCGGCGCGGGCGATTTCGATGCTGCGATCGAACACAGGCACGGCGATTTCCGGCTCTTCATTGGCAGTGAGGCGCTTGAGCATATGGGCGAAGCCGGCAACGTCGAAGGTTTCCGGCGCGCCCTTTCTCGGGCGCAGGCCGCGCGGCACCAACACCCAATCGTCGAGGTGATAACCATCCATAGGGAGGACGGCGGCGCATCCGGGCTCGATAGCGTTGAGGCGATCCTCCAGCCGGCCCGCGATCGTCGATTTTCCAGCGCCCGGAGGCCCAGCCAGGGCGACGAGGTGGCGCTTGCCAGCAGGGCTTCGGACCAGACGCTCGGCCAGCGATTCAACCGAAATCAACTCCATGGACACGTCACCCATAACTCTAGATCTCGCGCGCCAGCCAGCGGCCGATATTCGGCATCAGCCGATCATAGCCGGGCCAGGCGAGGAAATCGCGGGAAAGCCAGTGCGGTCCGATGTCGGTCATCCAGGCCAGCGTCCTGCCGGCGCCATAATCGCGGACCGCGAGCAGCGGCAGCTTGGCGCCGCGATGGACGCAATGGATCAACGTCGTGGACGTGTCGCGCGCAACAACGCGGTTCATGCCAAGAACATAGGGCATGTCCGCCGGGATGCCCCTCAGGATCGGATGATCCGCCTCGATCACGACGGGATCGAGACCTTCCGGCGCTTCAAGGCCGTCAGGGCCAGGCAGGCACGAGACCGGCAGGCATTCCTCGACCGCGGTGCCATGGAACAGCGCCATACCGTCCATGCCCTGAAAACTTGTATAGCCGCCCGCCATCATCAGCGAACCGCCCTGCTCCACCCATTGGCGAAGCAGTTCCAGCCGATTGACCGAGCGCAGACCAGCGCGCGTCTCCGGCGTGTAGAGCAGCGATAGCGCGCCGACATCCGAGAGAATGACGGCCGAATAGTTCGAGAGCGTATCGAGGTCGCGCGGAAACTCGGCCTCGCAGCGTTCGCCGCCGATCTGCGTCACCGGGATGCCGGAAGCAGCGAGCGCGGCGATGAAGCGCTCGGCGCCGTTGGAGTAGCGCGAGGACGCTCCGACTTCATATCCTTTGGCGGCAAAGGACGTGACATGGAACGTCTCGCCGGCGAGCAGGATGGGCTTCATGGGTTTTCCAGATGTCGGGCGTGATGGCGGGGTGGCGGCGCCCTGATGAGGGGCGCCGCCGGCTTGTCGGGGGGCTTCGTACTATTCTTTACCCGGTCGCGTTTTCTTCAAGCGAACCGGTAGTCGCTTCGCGTAAAAACGTGCCTAGAACTTGAATTCTTCGACATTGGCGGGCGTGACGATATCAGCCGGTCCGAGCAGGACCTCGCCGCCCTTGCCAACCTTGTAATCGCCCAGTCGCCCGGCCTTGAAGGTCTCGCCTTCCTTGCCGGTGAGCTTGCACTGCGCCACGGCCTGGGCTGCATAATAGGTCAGGTAGCCGAGATCCTTGACGTTCCACCAGATGTCCTGGACCGAGCCATCCTGGATATACTTCTTGATCAGGGTCGCCGGAGCGAGGCCTGTCAGCTTGATCTTGCCCAGGAGCCCGGCCTGTTCCATGGCGCGGGCGGCGGCGGGAAGGCCGATGCCGGCCGGGATGATGATGCCCTTCAGATCGGGAAACGCCTGAGCGAGACCGAGCGCCTGCTGCTGGTTGACCTGTTCGCTTTCCTGCCCGTAGGCGACCTGAACCAGCTTCATCTTGGCGAACTTCGGTTCGTCCGCCATCTTCGCCTTCATGAAGTCGATCCAGGCATTCTGGTTCGCCGCCGTCGGCGTCGACGAGAGGATCGCGAACTCGCCCTCATAGTTGATGAGCTTCCCCATCGACTCCAGCATCATCTCGGCGAGGCTGTCGCCGGCCGCCTGATTGAGAAAGACAGTGCGGGCGGCCGGAGCCACGTCGGAATCGTAGGAGACGATCTTGACGCCCTGCTGAATGGCGCGCTTGAGCGCCGGAGCGACCGCGTTGGCATCATTGGCGGAAATCGCGATGACGCCGACCTTCTGCGAGACGAGGTTGTTGATGAACTCGATCTGCGCTTCGGCGGTGGCCTGCGACGGCGCCTGCTTGATCGCCGATCCGCCGATTTCGGCGGCGGCCTCCTCGGCGCCCGTCTGGGCTACCTGGAAATAGGGATCGGTATCCAGCTTGGGTAGAAAGCCGACCGTGACCGGCCCGGTAGCGCACTCCTCGGCGGCGCTGGCGGCGGGAATAGCAATGGCGAGGAGACTGCTCGCCAGAAGCAAGGACCTTACGAGACGAGACGACTTTGCGAGATGAGACGACATGAGTTCCTCCACATGACTTCAATCCGGATTGGTTTGGCGGGCGATGCTCCGGAAATTACTCGCCCGTTTTCGGCAGGAAAAATCGTGACCGCACGCCGCCGAACAGGCGTTCGGCGGCATTGCTGGCCAGTAGCGACACGATGAGCAGCAGGCCGATCACCGTCCCCTGCGCATCGCCTCCGATCTGCAAGAGACCCAGGACGTTGCGGATGGTCGCCACCAGCAGCAGCGCCCAGAGCACGCCGGTCAGCCGGCCCTTGCCGCCAAACACGCTGATGCCGCCGAGCAGGGCGATGGTGATGACGTCCAGCTCGATGCCGAGCGCATTGTTGGCGCGGGCATTGGCAAGGCGGGCGGCATAGACCATTCCGGCCGCCGCGCAGACTGTGCCGGAGGTGACGAAAAGGCCGAAGACGGTGCGCGACAGGCGAATGCCGGAATAGCGCGCCGTGTCGGGGCTGCCGCCAATGGCATAGATGCGCCGGCCCAGCGGCATTTTCTGCAGCAGGATGGCGAAGATCGGCGCGAGCACGAGGAACGGCACGATCGTCCAGGGCAGCACGGTCGAGCCGACCGTATTGATGCCGAAATCGAGGAAGCTTTCCGGGAAGATGTTGATCGAGCCGGAACCGAGGATGATGTATCCGATGCCCCTGAACAGCGCCATCGTCCCCAGCGTCACCACCAGCGAAGGGAGACCGAGCGCCGTGACCATGATGCCGTTGAAGGCGCCACAAGCGGCCCCGGCGACCAGCGTCAGCGGGATGGCGACGGCGAGCGGCGCGCCCGCCTGGACCAGAATGCCGAAGATGATGCTGGAGAGCGCCAGGATGCTGGCGACCGACAAATCGATCTCGCGCGCGATGATCAGCAGCACCATGGGCAGCACGATCAAGGCACGCTCGGAAACGCCGGCAATGGCCTGCGATATGTTGAAAGCCGACGCAAAATTGGGAACGAAGAAAACCGCATAGACCAGCAGTGCGATGGTCAGGATCGCCAGGAAATTGTCCCAGTTGGCGAAGCGGGCGACGAATTCGGTCGATCCGGTGGATTTGCCGCTCATGAGCGTGCTCCCTTGCGACGCGCGGCGCCTCGGCGGGCCACGAAGGCATCGACGGCGATGGCGGCGAGAATGACGAGGCCGTAGACGCCCTGGAGCCAGAGCGGATCGACCCGGACCAGCGTCAGGCCGTTGTTGATGACCAGCAGCGTCAAGGCGCCGAGCCCGACGCCAAGCACGGTGCCCGAACCACCGCGCACGGCGACGCCGCCCACCACGACGGCGGCGATGACGGTAAGCTCGAAGCCGCTGGCGACACGGGCGTCCACCGTCGCGTAGCGCGAGGCCCAGAGCGCGCCATCGAAGCCGGCGAGAAGGCCCGCGACGGCGAAGGCCAGCAGAATGCGGGCCCGCGCCGGAATGCCGATCAGCTTCGCCCCTTCCGGATTGGAACCGATGGCATAGAGCTCGCGCCCGATCGTCGTGGAGCGCAGGACAAAGGCGATGACCAGAAGCGTCGCCAAGGCGATCAGCAGTACAGCCGGGACACCGAACAGATTGGCGCCAGTCATGTCGAGCCAGGCCTGCGGCACCTGATCGGCGCTGATCTGCTTGCCGCCGGCCCAAAGACTGTTGATGCCGCGAAAAATCGCCATCGTGCCCAGCGTGACGACGATGGCCGGCACCTTGCCATAGGTGACGACGAGCCCGTTCAGCGTTCCCGCGACCAGCCCGATGCCGCAGGCGAGCAGCACGCCGCCGACAATGCCGATCTCCGGATGCAAATGCAGCGTCGAGGCTGCGCCGTAAGCGGCAAGGCCGATGACGGCGGCCACAGACAGATCGATATTGCGGGTGATGATGACGAGCATCTGCGCGACGGCGACGATCATCAGGAGCCCGGCATCGATAGCCATGGCCGAAAGGTTCACGCCGCTCAACATGCGAGGGTTGAGGATCGAAACCGGTATGGCAACGGCGGCGATTGCCGCGACAAGGCCGAGTTCACGCCGCGCAAACAACCGGTACAGCCAGCTGGCCTGCTTCGGCTCAGCCCGCGCCGTCCTCGGCTGATCGTCCGCCGTGGAGACCGGACGCTCCTCAATGTCGTGAGCATCGGTCGCGACGCCGATGATCTTTTCCTGCGTCGCCTCATCCCGGTCGAAATGCGCGCTGACGGCGCCTTCGCGCAGCACGATGATCCGGTCGCACATGCCCAGAAGTTCGGGCAATTCGGACGATATCAGGATGATCGCCATGCCATCCGCCGCCAGATCGGCGATCATGGCATGCACATCGGCCTTGGTCTGGACGTCGATTCCCTGCGTCGGCTCGTCGAGGATCAGCACGCGGGGCTTGGTCGCCAGCCATTTGGACAGGACGACCTTTTGCTGATTGCCGCCGGAAAGCGCGCTGACCGGCTGATCGTAGGATTTGAACCGCAGGCGCAACCGGTCGAGGAAAGGCGTGGCGAGCCGGAGTTCCTTGGTGCGGGACACGAGACCGCCGCGCGTCGCCTCGTCGAGTACGGTCAGCGACGCATTGTCGAGGATGGAGAAATCCATCACGAGGCTCTGCCCGATCCGGTCCTCGGAGACATAGGCGATGCCGTGATCCATCGCATCCCGGGCGGACGCGAAAGCGATCGGCTTGCCATCGAGGGAGACGGTGCCGGAGGTTGGTTGATCGATGCCGAACAGCACCCGCGCAACTTCCGTGCGTCCGCTACCGACAAGACCGCCAAAGCCAAGAATTTCACCGGCTCGCAGCTCGAACGAGACGTCGTTGAATGCGCCCTCGCGCGACAGGTTATCGACGGTGAGCACGACCGGACCGGGGCTCGTCTCGTGCCGCGGATAGAGCCCGTCGAGCGAGCGGCCAACCATAATCTGGACGGCGCGTTCGCGGGTCAGCTCTTCGGCGCGTTCCGTGCCGACAAGGCGACCATCGCGCAGCACCGCGATCCGGTCGGCGATCCGGTAGATTTCATCCATCCGGTGGCCGACGAACATCATGGCGACGCCGTGGGCGCGCAAATCATTAACCACGGCGAACAAATGCTCGACCTCGCGCTGGGACAGCGCGGCGGTGGGCTCGTCCATGATCAGGACGCGGGCATTCTGCGATAGCGCGCGGGCGATTTCGACGAGTTGCTGCTCGGACGTGCGCAGGCGAGAAAGCGGCGCATCGATATCCGCATTCAGGCCGACGAGCTTGAGCAGTCCCTTCGCGCGGGCATGGATATCGGCATGATCCACCCGCCACGAGGAATTGGCCCCAGCCTGGCCGATGAACAGATTCTCCCCGACGCTCAGATCGGGGAACAGGCCCGGATGCTGGTGCATGACGGCGATGCCGGCGCGCTGGGATTGGAGGGGGGAGCCGAAGTGGACGGGCTCACCGCCAATCAGGACCTCGCCCGCGTCGGGCCGGTGAACGCCGGCGAGAAGCTTGACGCAGGTGCTCTTGCCCGCACCGTTCTCGCCGAGCAATGCCAGAACTTCGCCGGCGCGCAGCTCCAGCGAGACGTCGGCGATGGCGACGGTTCCGCCAAACACCTTCGTAACGCCAACAAGCTGCGCCACGACCGGCCCCGCTATCGGCGATGCGGCGTTGTGCTCAGGCTTCTCGATGCGCTCAAGCATGGACGTTTACGCCAGGCAGGAAACAGAGCGGCATCGAAGGTACGCGACACGGGGACATTGGCAACCGCATTCGTCCTCAACTCTTGCGGATCGCGCTCGCCCACCTTGCCGGCAGATCGAAACGCGACTCCTCCCAGGGGCATCTCTTATTACTTAAAGCAAATTGCTATAAAGAAACTTGAAGGGCGTCAAGAGCTGCCTTACAAAGGTTGCAACGACATCCGACGACCGCATAAAACCGACCACAAGCTAATGGCGGCGATCGTTGCCGAAGGCGACCACGACAGCGAAGGCGTGAACCAAGCCATGCAGCCCGCCTTCACCACCCGAGATGGATCACGGTAACGAATGGCCGGAAAAGGCAGCAACTCGGTCCAACTGCGCCACTACAATGAGCGCGTGGTGCTGGATGCGATCCGACGCTTCGGCCAGGCATCGAAGGCCGAAGTGGCACGGTTCGCCCACCTGACGCCTCCGGCCGTGGCGGCGATCATCGAGGCGCTGGTCGTCGGTGGATATGTGGTCGAAAACGGCAAGCGCTTCGGCGGCAAGGGACAGCCTTCCGCCATGTATGCGCTGGCGCCGGATGGGGCCTATTCGATCGGTCTGCATATCGGCCGACGGGCGCTCGACGCGATCCTGATTGGATTCTCCGGCCAGACCTGCGCCTTCGAGACCCATGAATACGATCATCCAGATCCCGACAGCATCCGCCGGCTCGGCGAGGCGGCGATTGCCCGGTTCCGCGCCCAGCTTGGCCCCGCGAAAAGCGCGCGCCTGATCGGCATCGGCATCTCGGCCCCCTACTTCATCGGCGGGTGGGACGAGGAACTCGGATTCCCGAGTGACGTTCAGGTTGCATGGCGAGCCATCGACCTGCGGTCCCACTTCGCGGAGTCGCAAGGGCTCCCGGTCATGATCGAGAACGACGCGTCGGCAGCGGCCGTGGCCGAACTCGTCTATGGCGTCGGCAAGCAATATCCCGACTTCCTGCACATTTCGCTCAGCACCTTCGTGGGCGGCGGCCTCGTGCTGGACGGAACGCTGCAGACCGGACCGAACGGCAACACGGCGGCGCTCGGTCCCTTTCCGGTGAGCCACTCGAACCTCGCCTCGGTTGCCAAGCCCTCGGGGAGATTCGAGGTGCTGCTGCACCGGGCGTCGATCTACACGCTGGTGCATCATTTGCGGGTCAACGGCGTCGAGATTACGCGCGTGCGGGAACTGGATCCCATGCCGCCCGAGGCCGAGGCCCTGGTTTCCGAATGGCAGGACGACTGCGCCGATGCGCTCGCGCAGGCGATCATCGGCAGCATCGCCGTCGTCGATCTCGAAGCCGTTGTCATCGACAGCATGCTGCCGACACCGCTGCTTGTCGAAATCGTGGCCCGCGTGAAAGCCTGTTTCGAGGCGATGATTCCGACCGGCCTCATCCCGCCCCTGATCGTTGCCGGCACACAAGGCGCGCGCGCCTCGGCGCTTGGCGCGAGTCTTTTGCCGATCTATTCGATGTTCGGGCCGGACACGGGCGTCCTGATGAAAAAGGGCAACGACAAGAAGCCGCTCATGGTCGGATCCACACCCCTGAAACGAGCCTGACCCGACAGGCGTGTGCATCCTGCAATCCGGCGGACCTACCCGATGGAGCTTTGATCCGGCGCGGCTGGAGGCGACGATGGCCACAGGCGCGAAAGATCATCGCTGGCAACATCGAGCAGACGGTTCATCGCGCTCCGCGCACCGGCTGTGTCGCGGTAGCGGATCTTTTCGAGCACGTCCTTATGGACCGAGAGAGTGCGGAGCTGGTTTTCCATCACGCTCGTGGTCAGGAGGAAGGTGGCGCGCATAGCCGCCTCGATCGTCCCGATCAGTCCCTTCAGCACGACATTGTGGCTGGCGACGATGATGCTGCGATGGAAAGCGAGATCCGCGTCGCAGCAGGCTTCAAGGTCGTCCGGGATCGCCGTTTCCATCGCGAGGTAGGCGGCTTTAATCTCGGCGAGATCCGCCGCGGTGCCGCGTCGCGCCGCCAGTTCGGCGGCGGCGGGCTCGATGATGCGGCGCGCCTCCAGCAGGCTGTCGACGAGTTCGGCATCGCCGGCGAGGTCGGGATGCCATGCCAGCACCACGGGGTCGAGCAGGCGCCAGTCGTCGCGCGGACGGACCCTGACCCCGATACGCTGCCGGGTCTCCAGCAATCCCTTGGCGGACATCACCCGGACCGCCTCGCGGATGGTCGAACGGCTGACGCCAAACTGGGACGCAAGCCCTTCTTCTCGCGGCAGAATCGAGCCGGGCTCAAAACGCCGGCCGAGCACCCATGCCGCCAGGGTGCGGACAACGGCGTCATGGACCCTGCCGCCGTGTGTTGACCCATGGCCGAGCGACGGCAGCAGTGTCATGGCGTCGGTGTCGCTATTCACCGTTTCGGGCACTTTGGCGCTCCTGTATTGTCGGTGACTACTGTTGGGTCACTCGTGGTAGAGCACCGACCTGCCGCCATCGATCACGATACAGGCGGCGTTGATGAACGGCGCCTCGTCGGAGGCCAGGAATAGAGCCGTCATCGCGACCTCGTCCGGCCGCCCGATCCGCCTCGGCGGGTGCATGTCATAGACACGTCGGCGCTCGGCTTCGGGATCAGGAAATTCCTGCCAGTAATCCTCGGCAAGCGCCGTCTCGATGTAGCCCGGCGCAATCGCATTCACGCGGATTCCGTCCGGCGCATACTGGATCCCGAGCGAACGCGTCAGCCCGAGCAGGCCATGCTTGGCGACCGGATAGGGAAAGGTGTTCGGAATGATCGCAAAAGAATGGCACGACGCGATGTTGACGATCGATCCTGCCCGGCGCGCCCGCATCGACGGCAGGACGGCCCTGGCGACCCGCCACGCTCCCTCGAGATCGACAGCGAAGCAGCGGCGCCACTCTTCGTCGGTTGTCTCGAGCGGTTCGTGGAACACGTTGATGCCGGCATTGTTCACCAGCACGTCGATCTGGCCGTATCGGGCAAGCACCCCGGCAACCATCCGCGTGATCGACGCATCATCGGTCACGTCCATCTCGACGAAAAGCGCCTCAAGCCCCTCCGTCGTCAGATCGGTCGCGACCCTGGCGCCGGTATCGGTATTACGCTCGGCGATGACGACGGTCGCCCCTTCCCGCGCGAAGGCACGGACCGTTGCCTCGCCAATCCCCTGACCACCGCCGGTGATAACGGCGACCTTGCCCTGAAGACGACCCACCATGGCGCTACCAGTCCACGATGGTGCCGTCGTCGAGGACGGCGTTGCGGGTGTGATAGACTTCGGGTTCGTACGGGTGAGCCGCGCAGGCCTTTTCGTCGACCTCGATGCCGAGGCCGGGAGCTTCCGGCACCTGCCAATGGCCGTCGACCATGCGGATCGGGCCGCGCACGACTTCGAAATACCACGGCACGGCGCCGACCATTTCTTCCTGGATGACATGGTTGGGCGTCGAGACGGCGAAGTGCAGCGCCGCCACGCCGGCGATCGGGCCCAGCGGATTATGCGGCGCGACGCCGATCGACGCCGCCTCCGCCATCGCGGCGATCTTCTTGGCTTCGAGCAAGCCGCCGCAATGACAGATGTCCGGCTGGACGATGTCGATGGCCCGCCCGCTGAGCAGCGTCGCGAACTCATCGCGCTCGACCAGCCGTTCGCCGGTGGCCAGGGGCACGGACGTCTTCGCGGCGATGGCGGCAAGACCCGCCATGTCACCCGGCGGCAGAGGTTCTTCGACGAAGAGCGGGCGGCCGGGTTCGAGCGCCTCGATATAGGCGAGCGCCGCGCCGATGGTTCCGGGGCGGCCATGAAAATCGACCATGATCTCGACCGAGGGCCCAACGGCGCTCCGCAGCGCCTCCATCATCCGGCCGACCTTGTCGATGTTCGCAACCGAGGCCGTCATGTGGGTGTAGGGGATGAACACGGCCTTGAAGGCCTGATAGCCCTTTTCGACGACTTCGCGGGCGCGCTCGACCAGCGGCGCCTCGTCCAGCGTCTCATACACGGCGCGCATGTCGCCGAGGCCGAGGTGGGTGTAGACGCGGACCTTGTCGCGCACCTTGCCGCCGAGAAGGCGCCAGACCGGCACCCCCTGATCCTTGCCGAAGATGTCCCAGAGCGCCAGTTCGATGCCCGAAACCGCGCTCATCCCGATCGCGCCGAGACGCCAGAACGAGTGCTTGCGCAGGATGCGCACGGCCTGCTCGATGTCGCGCGGATCGGTGCCGATCAGCAGCGGTGCCAGATCCTCGACGGCACCGACGACGGCCTTGGTTTTCCACTCCAGCGTCGCCTCGCCCCAGCCATGCAGGCCCGGTGTGTCGGTCTCGACCTTCACGAAAACCCAGTTGCGCATCTCCGCGTTGACGACGCGGGTCCGAATTGCGGTGATCTTCAAGGAGAGCCCCTGCCAATTATCCGATTATTTTGGATACTAAGCACCCTATCAGGAGATTTTCAAATGAAGAAGCGGGACATTCTCTGCGGGGACAAGCCGTCGACGGATACCGCGCCGCGCAGCCTGCGATCCAAGCGAGTTTCAATTATCCGATTATAAGAGGCCGAAGTCGTAGGGGCGGGCTTCCGATGCCCCTGCCCGGCGCAGCGATCTCGCCGCGCCGGTTCACACCCATTGGCTTCAAGCCGTCTTTTCGACCGGCGCCTTGCGGGCACGCCACGCCCCAAGACGACGGACAGCGACATAGAACAGCGGCACGAAGAAGATGCCGATCGCGGTCGCCGCGATCATGCCGCCCATGACGCCGGTGCCGACCGCGTTCTGCGCGCCCGAGCCGGCGCCGGTGGCAATCGCCAGCGGCAGGATGCCGAAGATGAAGGCCAGCGACGTCATCAGGATCGGACGAAGCCGCATGCGCGCGGCGTCCAGCGTCGCCTCGATCAACCCCTTGCCGGCCGCCTGCTGGTCCTTGGCGAACTCGACGATCAGGATCGCGTTTTTCGCCGCGAGTCCGATCGTCGTCAGCAGGCCGACCTTGAAGTAGACGTCGTTGGACTGACCGAAGAACTTCGCGGCGATCAGCGCGCCTAGCACGCCGATCGGCACCGAAAGCATGACCGAGAACGGGATCGACCAACTTTCATACAACGCCGCCAGGCAGAGGAAGACGACGAGGATCGAGATGGCGTAGAGCGCCGGCGCCTGGTTACCGGAAAGCTGCTCCTGATAGGACAGCCCGGTCCATGAGGCGGTGAAGCCATCCGGCAGCTTCTCGACCATCGCCAGCATCTCGTCCATCGCCGTGCCCGAGCTGACGCCGCTGGCGGCGGAGCCCTGGATGCTGACGGCCGAGACGCCATTGTAGCGATCGAGCTTCGGCGAGCCATAGGTCCAGTCCGTCGAGACAAAGCTCGAGAACGGCACCATCTCGCCATTGGCGTTGCGCACGAACCAGTCGTTCAGATTGTCAGGCTGCATGCGGAAGGGCGCATCGGCCTGCAGATAGACCGGCTTGACCTTGCCACGGTCGATGAAGTCGTTGACGTAGCTGCCGGCGAAGCCGACCGAGATCGTGTCGTTGATGTCGCCGAGATCGATACCGAGCGCGCGAGCCTTGGCCTGGTCAATGTTGATCTTGAACTCGGCCTGATCCTCCTGGCCGCCCTGACGGACGCCGCTGACCAGCGGGTTCTCACGCGCCAGCGCCAGGAGTTGATCCCGGGCGGCGGAGAGCTGTTGCTGACCGGCTCCCGCTGAATCCTGCAGATACATCTCGAAGCCGTTCGAGTTGCCGAGATTGGGCAGGGCCGGCGGCGACAGGGCGAAGACCTGCGCATCGCGTATTCCGGAGAATGCCGCCATCGCGCGGCCGGCAATCGCCGAGGCGGATTGGTCCGCCCGGGTGCGCTGGTCGAAACCCTTCAGCTTGATGAAGGCCATGGCCGCGTTCTGGCCATTGCCGTTGAAGCCGAAGCCAAGCGCCGCGAACACGCTATCGACGGAATCCTTCTCCTGCGTCAGGAAATGTTCCTCGACCTGCTTCACCACTTCCAGCGTCCGCGCGCTGGTGGCGCCGACTGGAAGCTGGATCGATGTCATCAGAACGCCCTGGTCTTCTTCCGGCAGGAAGGAGGTCGGCAGCCTGCTGAACAGCACGACGACACCGGCGCACATCAGCAGGTAGATGACGAAGAAGCGGATCGGCCGGCGAAGGATGCCGCCGACGCCGCGCTGGTAGCGATCGGCGTTCTTGTCGAAGGTGCGATTGAACCAGCCGAAGAAACCCTTGCGTTCGCCATGCCCGCTGGAGGGCTTCAGCATGGTGGCGCAGAGCGCCGGCGTCAGGACTAGCGCCACGAACACCGAGAGCACCATGGCGGCGACGATGGTGACGGCGAACTGGCGATAAATCACACCGACCGAGCCGGTAAAGAAGGCCATCGGCACGAACACGGCGGAAAGCACCAGCGCGATGCCGATCAGTGCGCCGGTGATCTCGTGCATCGACTTCTTGGTCGCCTCGCGCGGCGACAGGCCCTCTTCCGCCATCACGCGCTCGACATTCTCGACCACGACGATGGCGTCGTCGACGAGCAGGCCGATCGCCAGCACCATCGCGAACATGGTGAGCGTGTTGATCGAATAGCCCGCGAAGGAGAGCACCGCGAAGGTGCCGAGCAGCACGACCGGCACGGCGATCGTCGGGATCAGCGTGGCTCGGAAGCTCTGTAGGAAGATGAACATGACGATGAAGACGAGCACCACGGCCTCGATCAGCGTCTCGATCACCTTCTCGATCGAAAGCTTGACGAAGGGGGTGGTGTCATAGGCAGTGACGACCTCGATGTTCGGCGGCAGGCCGGTCGAAAGCTTGGCGATGACCTCGGCGACGCCGGCCGCCGTATCGATCGCATTCGCGCCGGTGGCGAGGTTGATGCCGAAGCCGGCGGCGTTCTTGCCGTTGAAGCGAGAGCTGGTGGTGTAGCTTTCCGAGCCGATCTCGACCCGCGCCACGTCCGAAAGATGGACGATCGAGCCATCGGTGGCGGTCTTCAGGATGATGTCGCGGAACTGCTCGGGCGTCTGCAGCTGGCTCTGCGCCGTGATGGTGACGTTGAGCTGCTGGCCCTGGATGCTGGGCAAGGCGCCGAGCTGGCCGGCGGAAACCTGGCGGTTCTGCGCGGAGATCGCGGAGGCGACGTCGCTCGGGATCATCTGGTATTTGGCGAGCTTGATCGGATCGAGCCAGATCCGCATCGCATAGCCCGAGCCGAAGACGTTGACGTCACCAACGCCGCTGACACGCTTGATCGCATCTTCGAAGCGGCTGGAGAAATAATCGCCGAGATCTTCGGATGTCAGGCTGCCATCGGTCGAGACCAGGCCGCCGACCATCAGGATGCTCGAGGTCGACTTCGTGACGGTAATGCCCTGCGCCACGACGGCATCGGGCAATTGCGACTGCACCAGCTGCAGCTTGTTCTGCACCTGCACCTGGGCGATGTCGGGATCGACGCCGCTGGCGAAGGTGAGCTGCACCGACGCCTGGCCGGACGAGGTGCTGGAGGCCGACATGTAATCGAGATTTTCGAGCCCGGTCATGCCCTGCTCGATGATCTTGGTAACCGAGTTCTCGATCGTCTCGGCGCTGGCGCCGGGATAGGTGGCGGAGATGCGCACCGTCGTCGGCGCGATCTCGGGATATTGCGCGATCGGCAGCGTGTAGATGCCGAGCAAGCCGCCGAGCATGACGACGATCGCCAGCACCCAGGCGAAGATCGGGCGATCAATGAAGAAATCGGCCATGCGATCAGCCTCCCGCCGAGGAAGCAGGAGCCGTCGCCGGCGCAGGCGTCTTGGCATCAACCGGATGCGCGACACCGGCGGCGTCGAGCGTGACCTCAATCGGCGTCACAGCCTGGCCGTCGCCGATTTTCTGCAGGCCGTCGACGATCAGCCGGTCGCCGTCCGAGATGCCGGCCTCGACCAGCCAGTCCGAACCGACCGACTGCATGGTCTTCAGCACACGGCTCTCAACCTTGCCGTCCTTCGACACGAACATCGCCGTCGCATCGCCCTTGGCGTTGCGGTTCACGGCGCGCTGCGGCACCAGGAAGGCGCCTTCATCGGTGCCGAGATTGACGATGGCGCGGACATACATCCCCGGCAGCAGCATGCGCGTCGGGTTGTCGAAGCTGGCGCGCATCGAGAACGTGCCGGTTGTCTCGTTGACCGTCGCCTCGGCCGAGCGCAACTCGCCGGTCTTGTCGTAGATGAGGGTGTCGTTGAGCTTGAGCTGCACGCTCGGCGGGCCTTCGCCGCGCTTCAGCCGCCCGCTGTCGATCAGGCTGCGGATGCGCAGCAGATTGGTACTGGAATCGGTCAGGTCGACATTGATCGGGTCGATCTCGCGGATCGTGGCAAGCGCGGTCGACTGATTGGCCGTCACTAGCGCACCCTCGGTTACCGCCGAGGTGCTAATCAGTCCGGATATCGGCGCCACCACCTTGGTGTAGTCGAGATTGATCTGGGCGGAGGCGAGCGCTGCCTCGGCGGCCGCGACATCGGCCTTGGCCTGCGCCAGCGTCGCCTTGGCGTCGTCGAGGCTCTGCGCCGTCACGGTGTTGACGCCGACCAGCTGGTTGTAGCGATCGACCTTGGCCTGCGCGCTCGGCACGGCGGCCTGCGCCTTTTCCAGCGCGGCAGCGGCGGCGTCATAGGCGGCCTGATAGGGTCGCGGATCGATCTGATAGAGCAGATCGCCGGCCTTGACCTCGCCGCCCTCGGTGAACACCCGTTTCTGGATCAGCCCGTCGACCTGCGGCCGGATCTCAGCGACTTTGGTGGCACTGGTGCGTCCGGGCAATTCGACGGTGACCGGCACGTTTTGCGGCCGCAGCGTGATAACGCCGACTTCCACTTCGCCTGGAGGCTGGCCGCCAGCCTGCCCGCTGCCGGATTGCCCCGAACATGCTGCCAGAAAAAACATGCTTAACAAGCCCGCGACGGCGAAGGCTTTAGATTTCATGCGAGATCTCCCGACGGCCATTCCTGCCGCAGTTCATGCTTCCACTATATAGAACCCGTTCTTCACCCAGCACCACGAGAGCGCAACAAATTTCCGGCGTCTGAACATTGCTAGTGTTTCTGAAGATTTCTGGAGAGATCGGCGATCTCCAAGCAGCGCTTCACTGCTGAACAAGGAATTTACTCGCAGCGCGGGAAAATATCTCGCCGGGCTTCTTTGGTTCCAAGCTACCGCAAAGGAATGAGCGCAGCCTCCTTCTGTCGGAAGCGTCAACGCAGGCAGATGGAATTTGCAGCCGCGGAGGGCAAAGGGTGCGTGTCGCCGACCTTGCAACCATTTGGGCAGTACCGCGGAATCGGGGGAGCGCGCAGTAGCCATAGACCGTCAGGGTTCGACAGGTCGCGTGTGCGAAACGACCGGACCGGTTCGCATCGCCAGGTCCTCCAGAGGTGCCATCACCTCTGGAGTCGTATCTAGATCCGGATTTAGCCGATGTCCAAAGGCAGCTCGTCCGAGAGTGCCTCTGCCTTCTGTTCTTCGGTCAGGGTGATCTCCTCGGAGTCACCGGCTGCGTCCTTGACGTCGAACGTGTCGGGCAGCTCGTCGCTCAGCGACCAGTAGGCGAGCATCGCAGCTTCGGTTCGATTGCTGGCGATCACGTCCACGGTGATCGTCACCTGGAAGTGGTCCCCTTCGAAATCGTCGAAATCGGTATCGTCTTCAATCTGATCAGACATCATTCTCTCCGCGGCGTTCTGAACTATCGAGCTGGATAGGACCGATCTGGTCGTCATAGCAGCCCAATATGTCGAATTGGCATTTGTAGCCACGTTCGGCACGAGAACACAGGGCTTCGAGCGATAAACCAGAGCGACCCAAAGCCTCAGGCAGCGCTCGAATGCCGCCGTTCATATCTCGCAAACCCAAGCCTTCTCCGGTCTATCGACATATATCCAGATATATCTTGATTTAAGATATAACGAGACTTATATCGGGATCATGAAACACAGGCACATGGACGATGGCCGAGGCCGCCACTTCGCCGCCCACGAGGATTTCTCGGGGCATCCTCACTCTCACCCGCACTTTCATGCTCACTCGCAGCACGACGGGCCTCCGCGCCACGGTCGGGGCGGCGGTCGCCATGGCGGCGGCAGGCATGGCCGGTTGTTCGACTATGGCGAGCTGCGCCTTCTGCTCCTCGCGATGATCGCCGAGCGGCCGTGGCACGGTTACGAACTGATCAAGGCCATCGAAGAACGCTTTGCGGGCAGCTATTCGCCCAGCCCCGGCGTCATCTATCCGACGCTCGCCTGGCTGGATGACATGGGTTATGCGGCGATCGAGCCGGTCGAAGCCGGTCGCAAGCGCTACCGCATCACGGCCGAGGGCGAGGCTTTCCTCGTTGCCAACCGCGCTGCGGCGGATGAGCTACTGGCCCGGGTCGGTCATACCGGTCCCCGTGGCGGCGAGGCCATTCCGGCACCAATGGTGCGCGCCATGGAGAACCTCAAGCTCGCCTTGCGCCTCCGCATCCAGCGCGGATCGATCGACGCCGCAACCGCCGAAGCAATCGCCGCCGCCCTCGATGCGGCAGCCCAGACCGTGGAGCGCAGCTGATGACTGAAATCAACCCAACAGCAAACACTCTGAACTCCGTCGCCACCGTGGCGACGGAACATGCGAGCCGCTACCTGCAGCAGCTCTGCAAGCATTTCCAGCACAAGCTGCCCGTCACATTCGACGAGATAAAGGGGCAGATCGACTTCACCATCGGTTCATGCCGACTGGACGCCAAGGAAGGGGTGCTGACGATGTCGCTCGACGCCCCGGATGAGGTTCAGATGGCGCAACTGCAGGACGTCGTTGTGCGCCATCTCGTGCGCTTCGCTTTTCGCGAGGAACTCCCCATCGAATGGTCTGCCCCCCAACCATCCGACAGCGCCGACTAGACCTGCGACGGCGCCTCGTTCAAAGCCGGCGCCCGAAGCTCGGCCCGCAGGCCGGGCCCTTCGGGCCGGTTTTCCAGATACAGGCTCCAGCCGATCCGGGCCGAGGCGACCTCGACAATGGCAAGGCCGAGGCCACTGCCGACCGGGCTACGGCTGCGGCCGCGATAAAAGCGCTGCCGGACATGCGGTAGCTCGTCCGCGTCGATACCAGGTCCCTCATCCTCGACCACCACGCCAAAGCCGTCTGGCGTAAAGCGCCAGGTAACGGTGCCGCCGGCGGGGCTGTGCTGGACCGCGTTCTCGTGCAGATTGCGGAGCGCGATCGTCAGGATCTCGCGGTCGGTCGGCACCCGCCGGTCGTAGAGCATCGGATCGACAACGACCCGGCACCCCGGCGTCGTTCCTCCAATTGTGCCTATCTCGTCGATGATGTCGCCGAGGCTGACGGGTGACGCCGGCAGTGTCGGCGAGCCGGCATCCAGCTTCGCCAGCACCAGCAACTGCCGGACCAGGCGCGTCGTTCGATCGACAGACGAAAGAATCTGGCGCAGCGCGCCGTCGCGGATTTCGGCGTCGGATGTCGCGAGCGCGATTTGCGTCTGCGTCTTCAGCCCGGCGAGCGGCGTCTTCAGCTCGTGCGCGGCAAAAGCAGTCACTTCGCGCTCCTGCTGGCGCGCTGCCTCGACCTTGGCAAACAGCGCGTTGAGCGCATTGGCAAGCGGCCGGATCTCCTCCGGCGCGTGACTGGCATCGATCGGGCGCATGTCCTCGGCGTCTCGAGCCTTGAGCGCCGCCGTGATGTCGCCAAGCGGCCGCAAGCCACGGCCCAGGCTGACCCAGATCAGTAGGCCGAGCAGCGGCGCGACCAGAAGCGTCGGCCACAACAGCCCCTTGATCAGATCGGCGATAAGCTGATCACGCAGGCCGAGCCTGTCGCCGATCATGACGCGGACGCCCTTCTCCGCATCATCGACGGTAAAGATGCGCCAGCGCTCGCCATCGACGACCCGCTCCGAGAAGCCGGGCGCCGGACCCGCGAGCTGCTCTTCGGGTGCCCCGGCCGACCGCGCGATCAGGCGCCCTTCGAGCGACCAGATCTGGCAGGAGAGCTGGCGCTCGTAGCCGGTCGTCTCGCCACCAGGAATGACGACCGGTTCGGGCGCTGAAGACGGCATATGTCCAGCGACAAGCGAATCCACCATGCGCGCCGCTTCCTGCAGGCGCGTGTCGAGGACATGCTCCACCTCAGCCCGGCTGACCTGGTAGATCCAGATGACGGCGGAGAGCCAGATCACCCCGGTCGCGACCAGCAGAATAAGGAAAAGACGGCGGCGCAGCGAAATCATCAGGCGTTTCTCATCCGGTACCCGAGGCCGCGCACCGTCTCGATGGCGGCACGGCCGATCTTGGACCTGAGGTTGTGGACATGCACCTCGACGGCGTTGCTCTCGACCTCCTCGTGCCAGCCATAAAGCCGATCCTCGATCTCGCCCTTGGAGCGGATGATGCCCGGCCGCTCCATCAACAGCGAAAGCACCGCGAATTCGCGCCGCGATAGCGGAACTTCCGCGCCGCCCAGCACGGCGGACATTGCTGCCGGATCGACAGTCAGTTCGCCGGACACCAGCAAAGGCGCGGCCCGGCCTTCGGCACGACGGGCTATCGCACGGATCCGCGCCGCCAGTTCGTCGAGATCGAATGGCTTGCTGAGATAATCATCCGCGCCGCCATCCAGGCCGCGGATCCGGTCGGAGACCTCGTCCAGCGCGGTCAAAAGCAGGACCGGAGTCCGGTCGCCCACCGCCCGCATCTCCTTCAGCACATCGAGACCGGAACCGTCCGGCAGCATCACATCCAGCACGACGGCATCGAAATCATGCGCCGCCAGCGCCGAGCGCGCGTCCACGCAGCAGCCGACCAAATCGACGGTGGCGCCGACAAGGCCGAGCCCGACTTTCAGCCCGTCCGCCAGGATCGGATCGTCCTCGACCACCAGAATGCGCATCATGTCTCCTTTGCGCCCCATCATGCCATTCCAGCTTAAGGCTGCCTTAAGGTGGAATTCAGATTGAAGGCCCATGATAAAGAGCATGGACCCCAGCTTGTTGCATTTCCCCTCGATTCGAGGCGCCGTCCTGCGCGCTCTGGCGCTCGTGGCGCTGCTCGTCTTGGCCGCCCTGCCCGCCGGCGCGCAATCGCCGCCGAGTGCCGATGCCGTGTTCGCACTCACCGCGAGCCGCGACACCTCCGGCGACTTGAAGCTCGGCTGGACCATCGCTGACGGCAATTACCTCTATCGCGACAAGATCGGCGCCCGCGACGCAGCCGGAACGGCACTTCCCGTGACGACCCCGGCCGGCGAGATGAAGGACGACCCGAACTTTGGCCCGACCGAGGTTTATCACCGCGAGGCCGAGGCGCGCATTGCGGCGGCCGATCTCGGCGATGGCAAATCGCTGACCGTTACCTTCCAGGGATGCGCCGAGGCCGGCATCTGCTATCCGCCTGCAAAAAGGACCGTTGATCTCGCGACGCTCGCCGTTAGCGCCGCCGGCCCCGCGAGCCTGGCCACCGGCTTTGCAATGCCGAAGTTCGACGCTTCCCCCTTCGTGGACGAGGCCGAACCAGCCTCGGAAACCACCAACTCCCCCATTGCATGGATCGCTCCGGATGCGCCGGCGCCAAACCAAACCGCCGCGACGCCGCTGATGGCCGGCAATCCGGTCGTGATGCTGGCCGCGTTTCTCGGCTTTGGACTGCTGCTCGCGCTGACACCATGCGTCTTCCCGATGATCCCGATCCTTTCCGGCATCATCGCCCGCTCCGGAGCAGAAACCTCGGCCAAGCGCGGCTTCGCGCTGTCGCTCGCCTATGTGCTGGCGATGGCGGCCGCCTATGCGCTGCTCGGCGTCGTTGCCGCCTGGTCGGGTCAAAACCTGCAGGCGGCATTGCAGACGCCGTGGGCGCTCGGGCTGATGAGCCTGGTCCTCGTCGCGCTCGCTCTGTCGATGTTCGGCCTCTACGAATTGCAGGCGCCGGCGTTCCTCACGCGGTTTCTCCAGCCGGCAACGGGTGGCACGGGCGGTTCGTTGATGGGCGCCGCCCTGCTCGGCTTCGGCTCCGCGCTTATCGTCGGCCCCTGCGTGACGCCGCCGCTCGCGGCCGCCCTCCTTTATGTGTCGCAGACTGGCGATGTCGCACGCGGCGCCAGCGCCCTCTTCGCGCTTGGGCTCGGCATGGGGCTGCCGCTGATTGCTGTCGGCACGTTCGGCGCCGGGATCCTGCCTCGCGCCGGCCCATGGCTCGGCCGCATCAAGGGCGTGTTCGGGGTCATTTTCCTCGGCCTCGCGATCGAGATGGCCGGCCGCGTCCTACCCGGCTCTCTCACGCTCGGCCTCTGGGCTTTGCTGGCGATCGGCACCGGCGTCGCGCTCACCGCATCGCCGCTTTCGCAACGGCCGCTGATCGATCACCCGCGCCGCACGCTCGGCTTCGCCGCGCTGGTCTATGGCGCGGTGCTGATCATCGGAGCCAGCGCCGGCGCGGAGGATCCACTGCGCCCGCTCGCCGTCCTGACCGAAGGCCGGGCGACAGCGGTGGCCACGCCGTACGAAACCGCGACCCGCGTGACGTCACTGGCAGCCATGGACGCCGCGATCGGCAATGCCCGCCAGCAAGGTCGGCCGATCTTCGTTTCCTTCACTGCCGACTGGTGTACGGTCTGCAAGACCAACGACCGCACCGTCTTCCGCGATCCCGAGATCGTCACCCGCCTGGCGCGCGCATCTCTGATCGTTGCCGATGTCACTGACACGACAGCGGAAACACAGGCGCTGATGCAGCGTTACGACGTGGTCGGACCGCCGACCATGCTGCTGATCGACCCGCAGACCGGCCGTGAGATCGACGGCACGCGCAGTATCGGGGCGACCACGACTGCGGCGTTCGGAAGCAATTTACGTCGCGCCGGCGTCTGAACATCGCCTCATACCGTTGCTATAAGGAACCCATGATGAACCGCCGCGATCTTCTCGCCCTGAGCGCTACCCTCCTCGTCACCGCCCCGTTGCTGGCCACCGCCGCATGGGCGCAGCAGGTTGACGTCAATGCGATCCTGAACGATCCCGAGGCGCCGGTCGGCGGCAATCCGAAGGGCGACGTCACCATTGTCGCCTACCTCGACTACAACTGCATCTACTGCAAGAAGTCGGCGCCGGACCTCGATCGCGTCGTCAAGGAAGATGGCAAGATCCGCTTGATCTACAAGGATTGGCCGATCCTCAGCGAGTCTTCCATGCTCGGAGCGCAATTGGCGCTCGGCGCCAAGTATCAGGGCGGCTACGAGAAGGCGCATCACGCTTTGATGGGTCTCTCCGGCCGCAAGGCGGACCAGACGGCGATGCTCAAGGCCATGAAGGCCGCCGGCATCGACATGACCCGCCTGCAGTCCGATCTCGACACCCACGGCCCCAAGATCTCGGCTCTGCTCCAGCGCAATCTCGCCCAGGCGGATTCGCTGAGCCTTACCGGAACGCCGACCTACCTGGTCGGTCCGTTTCGGACCTCCACGCTCGATTATGCCGGCTTCAAGCAGGTCGTCGCCGACGCCCGCGCCCGTCAAGCCGAATAACCGAATTCCAATCCACGCATACTCATGCCCCTATCAGCAGAAAGAAGCGCCATGTCGCTTTCCTCCCATCCGCCACGCGGAGCGCGCCGGCTGAACATCTCCGCCCTATTGCTGCTCCTCCCGCTGGTGACCGCCTGCGCCACGACGGGCCCCATTGCCGAAGCGCCGCCGCGCCTCGATCCGGCCGCTGTCAGCCGCTACGCGGCGATCGATGACGACAAGTTCCCGATTCCGGCCGTCGACATGAAGCACCTGAAGCCGCGCTACATGCGCCAGGTCGTCCAGGATCCGACCGGCGAGCAGCCCGGCACCATCGTCGTCGATCCGGCCAACCGCTTCCTTTATCTCGTCCAGGAAAACGGCCAGGCACTGCGCTATGGCGTCGGCGTCGGTAAGGCAGGGCTGGAATTCACCGGCGCGGCGACCGTCCAGTACAAGCGGGAGTGGCCGCGCTGGACGCCGACGCAGGACATGATCAAGCGCGACCCGGAGCGCAACGCCCAGTGGGCGAACGGCATGGAAAGCGGCCCGGAAAATCCGCTCGGCGCCCGCGCGCTCTATCTGTTCAAGAACAACCAGGACACGCTGTACCGAATCCATGGCACCAATCAGCCCTGGTCGATCGGCGAGGCTGTTTCGTCCGGCTGCATCCGGATGATGAACCAGGACATTCTCGACCTCTACAATCGCGTCCCTTCCGGCTCGAAGGTCATTGTGCTTGACGGCGGCCAGAGCCAGATGGCAGCGGTCCCGCAAAGCTGATCGAGGACATCCCAACCGGGATGCCTGAATCGTCGTGCTTATCCGGCGTCGGTGTGGCGAGCTTTGCGCCCACCACGCCGGAAGCCGGCGTCACTTGCTTCAACGCGTATTTTCGCGATGCGGCTCGGGTCGGCTAACGCAGAGCGCGCCTGGCCCGGATGAAGACGTCCGCATGGAACGCCGGCGTCGGCTAGATAGCGCCGAACCTCATTCCCTGCGCTGACTCCAGCGCCGTTCTCGCCAGCGCGATCATGGATGCCGCCGGCTGGTCGGCATCGAGTTTCCGGATGGCGCGGATGTGGTCGAGTGCCGCGTCGAGGCTAGGGAATTGCGCCGGTTGCGCCAGGTGCAGGTAGAGCGCGATGACGCTGGCGGATCGACTACGGCCGCCGCGGCAGTGGACGAGAACGTTACCGGCCCGATGCGGCGGATAATGCGCCTTGCCGGGGCTCGCCTGGCCAAGGATGCCATCAAGCGCCAGCACGGCGGCAAGCAGATGGTTGGCGGTGTTCCCCGGACCGTCGATCAGCCCGATATGCGTGCGCCGTATGAAAGTGCCGTCGCCAAGCGCCAGCGGCGCCATTTCGACATTGACGGCAAGGTTCATCGTCGAGGTGATGTCCTGCGAACGCAGCAGTGCCGCGTTGTCGGCGGCGATGCGATTGCCGATGAAGAGTTTTACGCGATGCGGGCCGCATAGGGCGGCGATCGGGAGCAGCACCGGCAGTTCGTCCTCCTGCTCGTCGGTCAGGGAGGGGGCGAGCGGCGGCGTACTGAACATGGACATACTCATCATGGGTAGTTCGCAATGCGATGGAGAATGCGGGGCGTAAGGTCGATTTCATGCTGCCACGACAAGCGGCCGGCAAGGCGGCTAGCCAGGATCGGCATGGAGGATGGCGCGACGAACGCGGCGACGACGATCCGGGAACCGACCGCTTCCACGAGGCGTAGCGTGTCATCCAGACGCGGATGCACATTCCAGGGCAGCCAGCGCGCTTGGCCGGCGGCGATCAGGCTGGCCGCCGGCGTACCGGGTGGAACATGACCGGTGAACAGGAACCGGAATCCCTCGGCGCGGCGGGTGAAAAACGCGGCGGACGGGCCGGACTCGGCATTCGCCTCGGTGGCGATGACGATGTCGTCCGGCGTCGCGGGCGCTTCCGAGAGCGTACCGAGCAGCGCGTGAAGTGCGTCGGCGATGCCGGGCGCGACGAGGCCGGATGTGTCGGCGGCGAGATGCACCGCCTCGGCACGGACGTTTACGCAGAGCTTTGGCGAGAGCCCGAGACGCGCCAGGCGTAGCGCCATTTCCGGGCCACGGCCGAAGCCAGGCACACAGAGCACGGCACCGCCTTTCGCGGCTTCGGCAATCGCACGGATCTGGTCGCCTAGGCTTGAGGCGCGGTCGCCATAGGAGGCGTCGGTGATGATGCAAGCAGAACTGGGCGGCGGATCGAACGGAAAGACGACGGATTCCGCGCTCCAGTCGCCGGTATAGAGAAGGCCGCCGAATTCAGGGAAATGCAGCCAGATGCCGCCGGGCGCATGGCCGCAGCGCCCGATCGTGACCGGAACGCCTTCAATCGTCGTCTCGCCCATCAACGGCAGGACGCGGCGCGCTACCGGTTCGACAAGATTGGTTGGGACCTGACGCCAGGTTTCCGCCGTCGCATAGACGGGCGGATTGCCGATCTCGCGGCGCAGGCCGAGGCCGCCGGCGTGGTCGATATGAGCGTGCGACAGGGCGACGGCGTCGACAATCCCGACATCGGAGAGGTCGGGGAGAACGCCCACTTCCGGTCCTTCGCCGAGGTCGAGCAGGATCCGCTTGCCGGAGATTTCGATCAGGAAGGCGGCCGGCAGCTTGCCGCCGACGCCGCTGACAACAGTCAGTTTTGCCATGGCAACACCCCGCGCGGCAGGAAGCGGGAGAAGGCCGAGGCGGTCAGCATCAGAACCAGCACGATCGCGACCATCAGGCAGCCGACGGCGGCGGCGAGTGTCGACGAGCCGCCTTCCTCGAGGAAGACGATCATCGGCCCCAGCGTCTTGGCCTTCGACGAGACGAGCAGGATCGAGACCTGGATCTCGTTCAGCGCGCTCATGAAGACGATGATCGCGCCGGCGGCGGCGGCGGGTGCGACGAGCGGCGCGATGATGTCGCGCATCCGGCGCAGGAACCCGGCTCCGGCCACCTGGGCGGCTTCTTCCAGCGAGCGGTCGATCTGCGCAAAGCCGCCCAGCGTCGAGCGCAGCGACAGCGCCAGGAAATTGGCGAGATAGGCGGCAAGGATGATCCAGACCGTGCCGTAGATGCTGAAATCGAGCAGCGGCAATGGCTTCAGGAAGAACAGGATCATGGCGACGCCGATAACGATGCCGGGAATCGCATAGGCGAGTTCGCTGGCGAGATGCAGCACGCGGATGAAGCGGCTCCTGTGCCAGGTGAGGAAATAGGCGAGGAAGATCGAAAGCCCGGTCAGGACGAGGGCCGTGGTGATCGTCAGCCACAGGCTGGTGAAGAAGCCCTCGCGGATCGCCGCCTGGCGAAACAGCGCGCTGGCGTAGTTATCGATCGTCAGCGTTGCGAGCGTCAGCTTCTGCCCAAAACCCTTGACCAGCGATGTGGTGACGAGCGCCGAGAGCGGTAGAACCAGCGTGGCCACCAGCGTGGCCCAGGCGACGATCTCGATCGGCAGCCTGGCGAGACCGAGCCGAAGCGCCAGCGGTCGGGCGGAGCCGTCGACGCGCACGTCCTTGCGGCTGCCGAGCCAGCCGGCAAGCGTGATGCCGACGATGGTGAGCACGGCCAGCAGCATGGCGAGGATCGCCATGTCCGATAGCGCCGATGGGCCAAAGCTGTTCAGCTTCTGGTAGATCAGCGTGATCAGGGTCGGGAAGCGGGCGGGGATGCCAAGCATCGCCTGGATCCCGAAATTGCCGATCGACGAGACGAAGGCAAGTGCGGCCCCTGCGAAGATGCCGGCCCGTGCCAGCGGCAGGATGATGGTGAACAGCAGTCGGGTCTGTGAAGCGCCCGCGGCCTGGCCCGCCTCGACCAGTTCGGCCGGCAGGCGACGCAGCGCGGCGCGGACGGAGAGGAAGACGAGCGGACTGTTGTAGATGCCGAGCAGCAGAACGATGCCTGCTTCGGAATAGAGCGGATGGCGGCCGCCTGCCGGAAGCGACAGACCGAGCAGGCCGAGGATCGGGCTCGACGGCGAGAAGGCCTGCACCCAGGCGAGTGCCGAGACCTGCGGCGGGATCATCAGCGGCAGGATGAACGCGAACACCCAGAGCGCCTTGCCGCGCATGTCGGTCAGCGCCACCAGCGTTGCCGCCAGCGTGCCGACCACCAGCGAGAGCAGGGTCGAGAACAGCGCCACGCGCAGGGTGTTGACGGTTGCCGTGAACACCTGCCGCGTGCCGAGGATCTCGGCCAGGCGGCTGGCGTCGGGCCAGCCGTCCGGCGCGATCGCCGTGTAGGCGAGACGCAGCAGCGGCGCGAAGGAAAGCCCCATGACGAAAAGCCCGAGCGCCACCAGCACCCAGGTTTCCGACGCGATCGGGAGCGCCCGTCTGGGGCGCTCCCTGGCGAAATCCGCCGCTGCCAAGGTCATTGTACTCAGCCGCCGAAGGTGGCGGTGAATTTTGCGCGTACGTCCGCATCGGTGGCGACCGCCGCATCAGCGTCCATCGGCAGCAGCTTGATGTCGGTCAGCTTGGGGAAGCCGGCCGGCGGCGTCAGCGTCGGGTCAAGCGGCATGTTGCCCTGCTTGACGACCAGCTCCTGGCCTTCCTTCGACAAAAGGAAGTCGATGAAGAGCTTGGCGTCGGTCGGGTTCTTGGCCGTGGCGAGGATCGCGGCCGGCTCGGTGATGAACGAAACACCTTCCTTCGGGAAGATCAGGTCGACGGGCGAACCGGCGGCCTTGGCGCGGATGACGTCCGCGTCGGCAATCAGGCCATACTTGGCAATGCCGCTGGCGACAGCCTTGAGGGCCGGGCCGTTGCCGCCTTCCGGCGCGATGTCGAGCTTGGCGAGGCCGGTGTAGAAGTCCCAGCCAATCGCCGGCACGTTGATGACGGTGTGCAGGTGATTGAGCGCGGCGCCGGAATAGAGCGGGCTCGGCACGGCGATCTGGTTGCGGTTCGCCTCGTCGAGCAGAGCGTTCCAGCTATCGACCGGCTTGGCCGATGCGGTGTTGTAGGCAATGCCGGTCGAGACGATCTTCGTGCCGAAGAACGTCATGTCCTTGTCGTAGGTCGCCTTGTCATAGGCGCCGACCTTGGCTTCCGGATAGGCGAGCAGGCGGCCGTCCTTCTTGAGCAGGCCGAGATTGATGGTGTCGGCGACGAGCAATACGTCCGGGCGGATGTCGCCGGCGGCGATTTCCGCCTGCAGCACGTTCATCAGCTGGCTGGTGCCGTTGCGGGTCCATTCGACCTTCACATCCGGGTGTTTGGCCTGGAAGGCGTCGACGGTCTGCTGAGCGATCTCGGCGCTCTGCGAGGTGTAGAGCGTCAGCGTGCCGGCATTGGCGGCTGTGCCGGCCAGGAGCAGAAGGGCAGTCGCGGCGAGGATGCGCATGATGGCTGTCTCTGTTTCGGAGGGAGGATTTCGGCCGTGGTAATTCAGGCGGCGGCTGGGATGACCCAGCCATCGCCGATGGCAAGCGACACCAGCGCACCAGGCGCGATGGGTGCCTGTTCGGGAAGATCGAAGGCGAGGATTGTCTGCGGCGCGGCTTCGCACACCGCCTCGGCGCGAAAACCGCCACCGCGATAGGAAAGGCGCTTGATGCGGGCCGGCATGCCGGTTTCGCCGGCGCCGGCGATGCGGATATCTTGCGGATGCAGCCCGATGCGCGCTCTTTTCCGCGCGCCTTCGCCGGACGCGCAGCGGAGTGATACCGGCACGCCCAGAACCGCCGCGCGGGCGCTGCCGTCGCCATTCGCGACGATATCCTCGGCCGGGACGACGATGCCCTCGCCGATGAAGGCAGCGACCATTTCGGTCGCCGGCTCGCGATAGAGCGTGGCTGGAGCGGCGAATTGCACCAGCCGGCCTGCGTCCATCACGGCGACACGGTCGGCCAGCGTCATCGCCTCGGACTGGTCATGCGTGATGTAGACCATGGTCGAGCCGCTTGCCTGATGGAAGCGGGTGAACTCGTCCTCCATCGCGGCGCGCAGATGCACGTCGAGATTGGCCAGCGGCTCGTCGAGCAGGACAATGGCATTGCGGGCGGCGAGGCAGCGGCTGAGCGCGACGCGCTGGCGCTGGCCACCGGAAAGGTCGGACGGCCGGCGATCGGCAAAATCGGTCAGCGCCACGGTCTTCAGCGCTTCACTGACGCGCCTCTTCCGCTCATCCGTCGAAAGTCCGACCACCTTGAGGCTGTAGCCGACATTCTCCGCCACCGTCATGTGCGGCCAAAGCGCATAGTTTTGAAAGACGATGCCGAGATCGCGCTTTTCGGGCGGCGTGTGATGCGCGGTCGAGGAAACAGTCTGGCCGGCGAAGGCAACATGGCCGGTGTCGGGTCGCTCAAAACCCGCGATCAGCCGAAGCAAGGTCGTCTTCCCGCAACCGGATGGTCCGAGGACGGCGATGAACTCGCCGGAGCGGATGTGCATCGAGACATCCGTAAGGACCCGATTGGCGCCAAATGCCTTGCCGAGCCCTGAGATCGCTATATCCGCCATCGACGCCGTCTGTCTCCGCCTGTGGCGGATCCGTTCGACCGCCCGGGGCCTTCCTGACGGCGTTGGTTGACAGGGACGTGAAGCTTTTATTGCGGCTCGATGACATTCACCGGGCGGTCGCGACGCTGCCGTAACGGCGGAATTTTACGGGCCAACGTCTCCGCCGATGGCGGAAACGTTCGACGGGCTCACGCCGGCCGAGCTTGCCAGTGCCGGGTGGCGCCGGCGGTATTTCTGGTAGCGGAGGAAGCTTCGATCTACCGACTCTGGCGTCAGCGAGCCGTCGGCAACGGTAGCAAGCCGATGCTGAGCTGCCGTCAATCTGTCCCCTACGACGTCCTACAGCACGCGCGAGAGGAATTCGCGAGTGCGGGCGGATTGCGGGTTGGCGATCACCTCGCGCGGCTCGCCGCGCTCGACGATCACGCCCTCGTCCATGAAGATCAGGTCGTCGCCGACTTCGCGGGCAAAGCCGATCTCGTGCGTTACCACCACCATGGTCATGCCGCTCTCGGCAAGGTCGCGCATCACCTGCAATACTTCGCCGACCAGTTCCGGGTCGAGCGCCGAAGTCGGCTCGTCGAACAGCAGGACCTTGGGATTCATGGCGAGCGCGCGGGCGATCGCGACGCGCTGCTGCTGGCCACCGGACAGTTCGCGCGGATAGCGGTTGGCCTTTTCGGACAGACCGACCCGGGCCAGCAAGACCTCGGCACTGGCCTTCGCCTCGGCGACGGACACGCCGCGCACGCGCATCGGCGCCTCGATCAGGTTCTCCATCACCGTCATGTGCGAGAACAGGTTGAACGACTGGAACACCATGCCGATATCGGCGCGGCGCTTGCAGAGCAGGCTGTCCTTCACCTCGTAGAGCTTGCCGTCGCGCAGATCGTAGCCGACGAACTCGCCATCCACGAGCAGCACACCGCCGGTCAATTGCTCAAGGTGATTAATGCAGCGCAGGAACGTGCTCTTGCCCGAACCGGACGGTCCGATAATGCAGGCAACCGAGCCCTTTGGCACCGTCAAGTCGATACCCTTCAGGACATCGAGCGAGCCGAAGGACTTGCGAACCGAGCGTGCGAAGACCATCGCATCCGCCGGCACGCCGAAGCGGGCGCGGCTTTCCGCCTGAGACGTCATGACTGAACCCTCCCCTTGCGAGATCCAAGCAGCGATTGCAGCAGCCGGATCAGCGGGTTCTCCTGGCGGCGATCGCTGCGGCCGTAATAGCGCTCGAGGAAGTGCTGCCCGATCGACATCACCGTCACCACGAACAGGTACCAGAACGCCACGACGATCAGCAGCGGGATCGTTTCGAAGGTGCGCGCATAGATGCTCTGCGCGGTATAGAACAGATCGTCCACGGCGATGAAGGTGACGAGCGACGTCATCTTGAGCAGGCTGATCGCCTCGTTGCCGGTTGGCGGCACGATGAAGCGCATCGCCTGCGGCAGGATGATCCGGCGCAGGATCTGCCGATAGGACATTCCAAGGCCGCTCGCCGCCTCGAACTGGCCATGCGGCACCGACTTGATGCCGGCGCGGATGATCTCCGCCAGATAACCCGCCTCGCAGAGCGAAAGCGCGACCACGGCCGAGACGAAGGGCGTCATGAAATCGTTGGTGTTGACCGAGAAGATCGTGCCGACGCCGGGGATCGACAGCGAAACCGTGCGGAACAGCAGCGACAGATTGAACCAGAAAATCAGCTGGATCAGCGCCGGGACACCGCGGAAAAACCACACATAGGCGCTGGCGAAAGTCTGCAACACCGCGCTCGGCGAGACGCGCATGATGGCGACGATCGTGCCGATCACGATGGCGGCCGCCATGATGACCACCGTCAGCAGCAGCGTCTTGCCGAGGCCGCGCATGATCGACGGGTGGAACAGGTAGTTGGCGGCCGTTGCCCAGTCAAAGGCGGGATTGGTCGCGAACGCCTTGCCGATGAAAAAGGCGAACAGCATCGCGATCGCGATGCCGATCCAGATGCCGTAGCGCCGGCGCGGCACCACGATCAGTTCTTCAACAGGCAGATCCAACGGAAGCCCGGTAGTCTTTTTCGGCTCAACCAGGCTCATCCGCACGGTTCCTCGAAGATTAGGGTGGTCGATGGGAGCAGCACCGGACGCCGTGACGCCCGGTGCCGAGGAACTCAGTCCTTGCGAACCTTGTCCATGCTATCGACCAGATAGGGTTCCTGGATGGCGTATTTGCCCATGCCATACTTGTCGAGGATCTTTTGGTAGGTGCCGTTCTTGAACAGCTCCGAAAGCGCCGCGATCATCATCGTCTGGGTGGCGGCGTCGCCCTTGGCGACAGCCATGCCGAGCGGCGCGACGTCGTAGAGCTGCGGCAGCACGACCAGCTTGCCCTTGCTCGTCACTTCGAAATAGCTCGACGCGGTTGCATCATCGAGACGGGCATCGATGCGACCGGACAAGACGGCCTGGATGATATCGGTCGAGGCGTTGAATACCGACTTCTGGACCGGCGGCAGGTTGGCGGCCTTGCACTCGGCATCCAGCTTGTCGACGAGGAAGTCGGATGCGGTGCCGGCCGAGACGCCGACGCGCTTGCCGCAGAGCGGATGGTCGCCGGTGAAGGAAGCAACCAGATCCGGCGCGGTCGAGGCCGCAACGCCGGCCTTCAGGAACATGACGAAATCGACCTGCTTCAGGCGATCGTCATTGGCCGAGAAGGTCTCCCAGGCGATCTTGAAGCGTCCGGCGGAAAGGCCCGGGATCATCGACGGGAAAGGAGTGCGCTGGATATCGAGCTTGGCGTCGACCAGCTTGGCGACCTCGCCGGCCAGTTCGATGATGATGCCGGTCTGCTGACCGTCGGCATCGAGATATTCGAACGGCGCGAAGTCGAGCGTGTTGGCAATCGCCAGCGTTCCGGTCTGCGCGACCTCGGGCGACTTGACGATCTCGGCCGAGGCCGGTCCCACGCTCCATGCCGCCAGCCCGAGCGCAAGGCCCAGCCCTGCCATCGGCTTCAGATATCGGTTCATTGTCATCTCCTCTCGATCTGTTCCTGGAAGTCCGTTGTCTCGTCCTCCTGCCGAAGCGATGCGCCGGTGGAGGTTCCCCGTGATCCAGCCCGCACTCTTCGGGGCGGGTTTGGATTTCGAAAACACGTCAATCTGCCTGTCGATGGCGGCAATTCAAAACGCTACGCCGCGCCTCAGACCCCCGTTGTCGGTTGTGGCCTGGTGCCGTCGATGAAACGCTCATACCGGAACGGTTGCGGATCGACGATCGGCGGCGCGCCGGTGACCAGGTCCGCCGCGAGGCGCCCTGCCGCCGGCCCGATGCCGAAGCCGTGTCCGGAAAACCCCGTGGCGATCACCAGTCCGGGATGTGTCCCCACCGTCGAGATCACCGGCACCGCGTCCGGCGTGGCGTCGATCATGCCGGCCCATTGCTGGACCACGGGCACATTCTTGAAAACCGGAAACGCCTGCTGCAGCGCCGCGTAAGCGGCAGCAAGCTGGCGCTGGCGCGGCTGCGGATCGAGGGTTCGCGTCGCCTCGAACGCCATAGCCGCGCCCTCGGGGCCGCGCAGGCAGTTGCGCAGGCCGTCCACCAGCGGCGCCCCGAAACCCAGGCGCATGTGGCGCCATTCGCGCTTCAGGATGGGCAGGAAATCACCGAGGAAGCGGAAGCTGTCCGGGACGACGTCATGCAGGCTGCGGCTGCCATCGGCGATGGTGTAGCCGCCGTCGAGGCGCTTGCGATAGGCGAAGCGAGGTCCCCAGGCGGCGCCTTCCGGACCGCCATCGATCGGGGCGGTGCGCAGGACCGAAGAGCGTATCCCCAGTTGCGGCAGGCGCAGGCCAAGCGTCCGGCAAATCTGGCTGGACCACACGCCGCCGGCGATCACCACGCGCTTCGTCGCGATCCTTCCGCGCTCGGTGACAACCGCGGAAATGGCGCCGCCGCTTGTCTCGACGCTGCGCACGGCGCAATCGGCCAAGAGCACGGCGCCGTCGCGCGCGGCGGCTTCCGCAATCGCCGGAGCCGCTTTCTGCGGTTCGGCGCGGCCGTCGCTGGATGTGTAGAGCGCGGCGTGAAAGGTGCGGGCAGCGCCCGGCAGCAGCCTTGCCAGTTCAGGACCGGAAATGATCCGGGTGTCGAGCGCATACGCGCCGGCGCGGGCGATCCAGCCCTGATGATGCGCCACGTCGGCGTCGTTTTCGCAGAGATAGAGGATGCCGGCGCGGCGAAAGCCGACGTCGCGACCGACGAGCGTCTCCATCTCCCCCCAGAGGCGCATCGCTTCGACGACCAGCGGCAGTTCGCGCGGATCACGGCCCATGCGGCGGACCCAGCCCCAGTTGCGACTCGATTGTTCGCCGGCAAACTGACCCTTTTCGCAGACGACGACAGACAGCCCTTCTCGCGCAAGGAACAGGGCCGTGCTCAAACCAATGATGCCGCCGCCAATGACGACGACATCGGACGATGTCGGCTGAGTGTCGGAGGATCCGACTGGATCAGTGGGTGGCCCCAAACTTGGTCCTCTCGCAATCAAGGTGCCGATGGGTCGGGCGTTTTCCGTCCGGCCCATCGGGTCGAGGCGCAGGATTATGCGCTAGGTCGCCTGCGGGGCAGCCGCCGCGCCCTTGCGGTAATGGTAGTTCTTGTCGATGCGTTCCATCAGGTAGTCGCGATAGAGCACCGGCTCGTATTTGGGTTCCGCGCCGGCCGGGACGCAGGGCGGCAGCGCTTCGATCACTTCGTCCATCGAGGGATCGAAGAAGAAGGGCTGCGAATAGCGCTCGCGGCCGGAGCGGTTGATGACGCGGTGCGGCGTCGACACGAACAGGTCGTTCGACCAGCGCGCGAGGATGTCGCCGACATTCATCACGAACGTGTCGGGGATCGGCGGCGCGGGGATCCACTCACCCGCCTTGTTCTTGACCTCGAGGCCACCGACATCGTCCTGCGCCAGCAGGGTGATGTAGCCATAATCGGTGTGCGGCGCCGAGCCGAACAGGCCGGCTTCCTCGGGCTGCGTCGGATAATGCAGCAGGCGCAGGAAGGTCGTCGGCTTCTCGAAATAGCGATCCATGCTCTCGGGCGGCAGGCCGAGCGAGACAGAGATGGCGCCGACTAGCTCGCGCGCCAGCGCGCTCATCTCGGCGACGTAGCGCTCGATGGTGGCGTTGAAGCCGGGCAGCTCGGCCTCGGAAGGCCACTGGTTGGGGCCCTGCAGCGGCTTGCCGGCCAACGCGTCCGGATCGTCGGCGGCGACCTCGTGCATGAAGAAGATGGATTCGCTCTGGTTCGGCTTGCTGACCTTGGCGACCGAAGACGTGACGATGGTCGAGCCGTTGAAGGGCAGATAACCGCGGAAGTTCTTGTCGATCTTCAGCTGCAGCTTCTGCTCGTCCGGAAGAGCGAAGAACGAACGGCTCATGCTGCGCACGGCCTCGACATCGGCGCGCGGGACGCGATGACCCGAAACATACAGGAAGCCGACCGTCTCGAGATAGCCGCGCAGCGTCTCCGCGACAGCGCGGGCGTCAGCGGGATCGCCGGTATACAGCCCCGAAACGTCGAGGATCGGAATCTGCGAAAAATCTCCGCGTGCCTCTGCAACCATGCAAGCCTCCCATCTTGAACATAAGATACAGTACTGTATTCTCGGATCGCGTCGCTTGGCAATAGTCAGGCCCTTCCTCCCACAGCATCGACAAGGAAACGCCGTGGCTCCGCGCAAAATCATCATCGATACAGACCCGGGGCAGGACGACGCCTTCGCGCTCCTGTTTGCCCTCGGCTCTCCCGCGGAACTCGAGGTGGTGGGCGTCACGACGGTCGGCGGTAACGTGCCGCTGAAGCTGACGACGGAGAATGCGCTCAAGGTTGTCGAACTGGCCGGCCGTTCCGATGTGCCGGTTTATGCCGGCTGCCCCGGCCCGATGGTCAAGAAGCTGATGACGGCCGAATATGTGCATGGCCCGACCGGCATGGACGGCGCCGACCTCCCTGCCCCGTCGATCGCAGCCCAGGACGAGCACGCGGTCAACTATCTGGTCCGCACGATCATGGCGGCGCCGGAAGGCGAACTCACCGTCTGCACGCTAGGGCCGATGACCAACCTCGCCATGGCGATGGTCATGGAGCCGCGGATCATCCCCCGATTGCGCGAAGTCGTGCTGATGGGCGGCGGCTTCTTCCAGGGCGGCAACGCGACGCCGTCCGCCGAATTCAACATCTTCGTCGATCCGCACGCGGCGCATGTCGTGTTCGAATCCGGCGTGCCGGTGACGATGTGCCCGATCGACTGCACCTACACCGCCGAGATGACGGTCGAGTGGCTCGACCGGCTGCGGGCGACGGGCAAGCGCGCGGCGATCGAAGCGGCGAACATGGCCGATTTCTATCGCCAGTATGGAAGCCATAAGTTCGCGACGACGGCGCGGCCGATCCACGACGCCTGCGTCACGGGCTATCTGCTGGCGCCGGAGATCTACGAGCAGCGCCAGTGCAACGTCACCATCGATATCGTCTCGCCGGAGACGATCGGCATGACCGTGGTCGACTGGTGGCACGTCACCGGCCGTCGCCGGAACTGCAACGTCCTGCGCCGGATCGATCCGGCGCCGTTCTTCGAATTGATGCTGGAGCGCATCGGCTCGCTCGACTGACGTTTCCCTGCGACGACTTCGTCGCGGCCCCCATGTCGGGGTTCCTATCGCGAAAAAGTTGTGGCCGGAAAACCGGCCACAACCCGTCCAGGCTGGGTTATGGTTGTCGCCTGTTACCGATTGCGGGAGCGCGATTTGCCGAAGACTATTCGACCTGCGGGCCATGAATCCGAAGCGGCCCCTGCCCTTCGGCGCAAGACGCTGACACGCGAAGCCTGGATTGCCGCAGCGCTCAAGGTGCTCGAAAAGCGCGGTATCGCCGACGTGAAGATCGATGTGCTGGCCAAGCAGTTCAAGGTCACGCGCGGCAGCTTCTATTTCCACTTCTCCAGCATCAAGGACCTGCGCGAAGCCCTGCTGGAAGAATGGCGCGCGCGAAATTGCCGGCCGTTCGAGGCGCTGGCAAAGAATCCGCATCCCGATGGACTGGTGTTCTTCGAGATCATCGTCAAGACCTGGGTCAACGAGGATCCGTTCAGCCCCCTTCTCGACCTGGCCGTCCGCGACTGGTCCCGCGGATCACGCAAGCTCGCCGACGAGATGGCGGCAGCGGACGACCTGCGGATCGCGTTGCTGGAAAAATCGTTCCTCGCCCTCGACTATCCGGCCGATGAAGCGCTCGTTCGCGCCCGCATCACCTATTTCCACCAGATCGGCCACTACACGCTGTATTTCCGCGAGTCCGCCGCCGATCGGAAGCGTTACCAGCCGATCTACGGCAAGGTCCTGCTCGGCCCCAAGGGTGAAGCGGCCGAAGCGCAGCAGGCGCTCCAGCCGGCCCAGGACGGCTGAACGCCGCCAATGCGCTGCGGCTAAGCCCGTTCGAGTGCGATGGCGATGCCCTGACCGACGCCGATGCACATGGTGGAGAGCGAGCGGCGGCCGCCGTTGAGGCTCAGTTCCAGCGCCGCCGTGCCGGTGATGCGCGCGCCGGACATTCCAAGCGGATGGCCGAGCGCGATGGCGCCGCCATTGATGTTCACCCGCGCGTCGTCATCGGCTATTCCGAGATCCCGCAGGGCCGCGAGCCCCTGCGAGGCGAACGCCTCGTTCAGCTCGATCACGTCGAAATCGGAAGCCGCGAGCCCGAGCCGGGCCATCAGCTTCTTCGAGGCCGGTGCCGGGCCGATACCCATGATCCGGGGCGGAACGCCGGCCGCCGCGCCACCGAGCACCCGGGCGATCGGCGTCAGGCCGTATTTCTTCGCAGCCGCCGCCGAGGCGAGGATCAGAGCGGCGGCGCCGTCATTGACGCCCGAGGCGTTACCGGCCGTCACCGTGCCGCCCTTGCGGAAGGGTGTCGGCAGCTTGGCCAGCGCCTCGATCGTGGTGGCACGCGGATGTTCATCTCGGTCGACGACGACCGGGTCGCCCTTGCGCTGCGGGATGGTGACCGGCGTGATTTCACGCGCCAGCCGGCCTTTCGCCTGCGCGGCGGCAGCCTTGGTCTGGCTGGCGAGCGCGAAAAGATCCTGGGACTCGCGCGAAACAGAAAAATCCTCGGCGACGTTCTCGCCGGTTTCGGGCATCGAATCGACGCCGTATTGCGCCTTCATCAACGGATTGATGAAGCGCCAGCCGATGGTCGTGTCGTGGATCTCGGCATTGCGCGAGAAGGCTGTCTCGGCCTTCGGCATCACGAAGGGCGCGCGCGACATGCTTTCGACGCCGCCGGCAATCATCAGGTCCGCCTCGCCGGCCTTGATGGCGCGGGCCGCGGCGATGACCGCATCCATGCCGGAACCGCAGAGGCGGTTGATCGTCGTGCCCGGGACGCTGACCGGCAAGCCGGCCAGCAGCGACGCCATTCGCGCGACGTTGCGATTGTCCTCGCCGGCCTGGTTGGCGCAGCCGAAGATCACATCGTCGACCGCCTCCCAATCGACGCCGGCGTTGCGTTCGACGAGCGCCCCGAGCGGGATAGAACCGAGGTCATCGGCCCGGACCGACGACAGCGCACCGCCGAAACGGCCGATCGGCGTGCGGATATAGTCGCAGATGAAGACGTCGGTCATCTCAAAGCTCCGGAACGATCAGGTCGGCGACAGGGCCGGTCACGTGCAGTTCAGCGCCGGTCACGGCCTGCAATTCTTCCAACGACAGGCTCGGCAGCTTTTCGCGCAGGACAAAATGGCCGCCCTCGATGTCGATCACGGCCAGCGAGGTGTAGACGCGGGTGACGCAGGCAACCCCGGTCAGCGGCAGGGTGCAGCGCTTCAAAAGCTTCGGCTTGCCATCCTTGGTGACGTGATCGGTGATGACGGCGACGCGCTTGGCGCCATGGACGAGATCCATCGCCCCGCCCACTGCCGGAACGCCCTTCGGCCCGGTCGACCAATTGGCGAGATCGCCATTTTCGGCCACTTCATAGGCGCCGAGGATCGCCACATCGAGATGGCCGCCGCGCACCATGGCGAAGCTGTCGGCATGATGGAAAAAGGCGGAGCCGGGCTTAAGCGTGACGGCCTTCTTGCCGGCGTTGATCAGGTCCCAGTCTTCCTCGCCCTGCTGCGGCGCCTCGCCGAAGTTGAGGATGCCATTCTCGGTATGGAAGATCGCCTCGCGGCCCGGCGGCTGGTACTGCGCCACCTTTTCCGGGAAGCCGATGCCGAGATTGACATAGGCGCCATCCTGGATGTCCTGCGCCGCGCGCCAGGCGATCTGGTTGTTGGTGAGCTTCGGAATCGCGAGTACCAAAGTCATGTCAGGCAACTCCCGGATAGACGGCATTGGCGCGGTTCAGGTCTTCTTCCTGCTGCGCATTCGCGACCTCGACCACCTTCTGCACGAAGATGCCGGGGGTGATGACGGTTTCCGGATCGATGCCGCCGGCCGGAACGATCCGGCTGACCTGTACGACAGTCTCCGTCGCGGCCATGCACATCAGCGCGTTGAAGTTTCGCGCCGCGGCCCGGTAGGTGAGATTGCCGTGGCGGTCGCCGGTCTCGGCCTTCACCAGCGCCACGTCCGCCTTCAGCCAGCGCTCCTGCACATAGGGCCGTCCGTCGAACTCAGCGACCGGCTTGCCCTTCGCCAGGTCGGTGCCATAGGAGGTCGGCGTGTAGAAGGCGGGAATGCCGGCGCCGCCAGCGCGGATGCGCTCGGCCAGCGTGCCCTGCGGCACCAGTTCCAGCTCGATCTTGCCGGCCAGATACAGTTCGGTGAACACCACCGGGTCGGCCGAGCGCGGGAAGGAGCAGATCAGCTTCTTCACCATGCCTGCCTCGATCAGGGCGGCGAGGCCGACATGACCGTTGCCGGCATTGTTGTTGATGACGGTCAGGTCCCTGGGATGGCCGGTCGCGAGAAAGCGATCGATCAGCGCGTGGATCAGCTCGATCGGCGAACCCGCGCCGCCGAAGCCGCCGATCATCACGGTCATGCCATCCGCAATCCCCGCCACCGCCGTGGCGAGGTCTCCAACTGCCTTGTCCATGCACGCTCCCCTCGCCGTCGCAACGGCAACTGCCGGACGATCCTTACCCGGTGCCGCCAAAGGGATAGGTCCGCCCCTCGCTTCCGTCTATCGAATTTGTGCGATATGAGTCATTTGTTCGTATATCGCTCAAATCGAAATAGAGGCCCGATGACTGTTCCCGACCGCGACCTGATGGGCGGCCTCGCCAAGGGGCTTTCCGTCATCGAGACGTTCAGCCCCGATCATCCGCGCCAATCGATCTCGGAAGTGGCGGCATCCAGCGGGCTGGATAGGGCGACGGCGCGACGCTGCCTGCTGACGCTCGCCCATCTCGGCTATGCCGATTACGACGGCAAATACTTCACGCTGACGCCGCGCGTGCTGCGGCTCGGCACCGCCTGCCTAGCCACCATGCCGCTGCCGCAGCTCGTGCAGCCCTTGCTCGACCGACTGTCGGACGAGATCGGCGAGAGCTCGTCGGTTTCGATCCTCGACGGCACGGAGATCGTCTATGTCGCCCGCGCCGCCCAGCGGAAGGTAATGTCGATCGCGCTGATGCCGGGCTCGCGCCTGCCGGCCTATTGCACCTCGATGGGCAGGGTCCTGCTCGCCGCCCTGCCCGAGAGCGAGGCGCGCGAGCGGCTTTGCGCGGCGCCCCTGCCCCAGCGCACGCCGCATACGCTGACCGATCCGGAAGCTATACTGGCGGAGATCGACCGCGTCCGCGCCAATGGCTATGCCGCCATCAACCAGGAAGTCGAGATGGGCCTGCGCTCGATCGCCGTACCGCTGATGACGGCGCGACGCGTCACGGTCGCGGCCGTCAATCTCGGCCTGCCGGCGCGCGGCGAGCCGATCGAAGCGATGATCGAGCGCTATCTGCCGGCGCTGCAGAACGTCAGCGCGAGGATGCGCGAGATCCTGCGCTGAATTCCGCCGCCTACAGGAAGCGCGAGGAATCCACGAGGTCGAACATGCCGCCGCCGAGTTCCTTGTGCAGGCGATGCCAGCGACGGTCGAGATAGACGAGCGAATGATCCTCCGGGGCGGCATCCTCCGGATGCGCCTCGCCTTCCAGGAGTTCGGCGGCGACCAGCGTCGCCCCCTCGATCGGCAGCACGCCGAGCCGGCGGGCGCGGAACCAGGTCGAGACGCCGGTATAGCGCGGTTCGCCGGTTGGGAGCCGTTCCCAGGGTCCACCCGGCGCGAAGCGGTCGGCGCCGCTCGACGCGCAAAGCTGCGCCAGGTCGATGTCGGCGTAGCGGAGCAGATGGATCACCATCGTCTCGGCCCGCAGCAGCGGCTCCGACGAGCCAGACTTCATCGACAGCGAGAAGGCGACGACCGGCGGCGCGGCGCTGACCGAGATCAGCGACGACACCGTCATGGCGACGGGTCGCTCGCCCGGATCGGCCGTGATCACGGCGACGCCGGCCGGATGGCGGCGAAAAGCCTCGCGGAAGGCATTGGTCATCGGGTGCAGGCTCATCGACATATCTCTCTCGCGACACGAAAAGGGAGCCGGGCGGAAGGTCCGCCCGGCCCTTCGAACTACTTCTTCTCGATCAGGTCGTAGAACTGCCAGACCCTATCCGTCCAGCTGCCGCCGATATTGCGGCCAGCCGACGTGACGACCGACGGCGCGATGGTGAAGTGGTTGGCCGCCACCATCATCTCGCGGAAGGTGCGCTGGATGACGCCGGCGCGAAGCGAGGCGCCGCCGCCGGCACGATAGGCGAAGTTGCAGACGTCGACGCCGACTTCGTGGATCTCCGATTTAGCCAGATGGACCAGGCTGATCTGCCGGGTCGAGACGCTTTCACCGGCCTCGACCGTCGCCTCGATATCGCGCCAGACTTCGAAGACGAAGGCACGGGCGGCGCGATAGCGGGCCTCGGCGCGACCGTAATCGTACCAGAACTTCTCGCTCTCGCCGATCAGGCCGGCGCGGCCCGACTTGGCGCGGGCGAACTTGGCGATTTCGTCGAGCATCCGCCGTCCGGTGCCGAGCGCCCAGCCGGTGTGGCCGATGGCGGCGAGGCCGACGACGCCGAGGCTGAAGAATTCCTTCTGGCGCAGCGGCGGCGCGGTCAGGATCGGAAACAGCAGGTCGTCTGCAATGAAGACGTCCTCGGCTGCGTAGTCGATGCTGCCGGTGCCGCCGAGACCCAGCACGTCCCAGTTGCCGAGCTGCTTGTGCTCGGAGATTGGGGCATGGGCGCACATGACGATGACGTTGCCGCTCTCGTCCTTGGCCGGCTTGCCGGTGCCGTCATCGACGAAGCAGGCGCTGTGGGAATAGGTGGCGTGGCTGAAGCCGCTGCCATAGCTCCACTTGCCGTTCAGGCGATAGCCGCCCTCGACCTTCTTCAGCATGCCGAGCGGCGCGCCCTGGCCCGAGAAGCGGTTGTCGGTGCCGGGTGCGAACAGGCGCTCGACGGCGCTGTCCGGCAGGAAGGCGGCCGACATCGCGCCGATGCAGCAATGCACCATCGAGACCCAGCCCGCCGCACCCGAATGCCAGGTGATGGCTTCCAGCAGTTCGAGGCCCTGCGTCGGCGGCAGCTGTGCGCCGCCCAGGCCTTCGGCGGCAAAGATGTGCGACATGCGAAGCGGCTTCAGCGCCTCGAAGGTCTCCGCCGTCAACTCGCCGTTCTCCTCGTCGGCGGCAGCATTGGCCTCGAGGATCGGGCCGATTTCCGCGATCTTCTTCAGGAGGTCGCGATAGTCGACCGTCGTGCCCCAGGAGCCGTGCTTGATGGGCTTGTTCATGAAACTTTCCTCCACTTTGAATTCGGTTAGCCGGCGAGGAAATCGCCGATCTTGGTCACGGTCCCGGGCTTCTCCTGCAGGACGAAGTGACCGGCGTCCTCCACCAGGATCAGCCGCGCGTCGGGCAGCGCCTCGACGAACAGCGAAGCCTGGCTTGCCGGCAGAAGGCGATCCTCCTCGCCCCAGACGACAAGTGCTGGATTGTTGATGCGCCCGAGGAAGCGGCGCAGGTTCGGATGGCCCATGCCGAAGGGCGCAAGCAACCGGCCGAGCGTCTCGCCCTCGCGGGCGCGGTCGGCGCCGAAGGCTTCCGCAAAGGCGGCGTCCGAGCCGTCCGGGAAGTAGCGCAGCGCCACCGAGACGTCGTGCGCGAGGTAGGCCGGCAGGTCCTGCGGCGCGAGCGCGCCGAGATTGGTCGCCGGATGGGCGGGATCGTTAAGGCCGGCCGGCGCCACCAGCACCACCTTGTCGAAACGCTCACGTGCCACGGCGGCCAGTTCCGTCGCCATCCATCCGCCCATGGAGAAGCCGACAAGATGCGGCTTTTCTTTCAAATCCATCGCATCGAGCAGGTCGAGATAGTGGACGACCATGTCGGACATGCCGGTCACATGCGGCGCCGACCCGGAAAAGCCGAAGCCCGGATGGCTGGCGCACAGCACACGAAAGCGATCGGCAAGTCCTTCGGCGAAATCGAAGCCTTCCAGCGTCGAGGCGCCGTGCAGGAACAGGACCGGCTTGCCCTTGCCGATGGCCTTCACCACCGTTTTGGTGCCACCGACATCATATTCGAGCGTTTCAAATTCTACGGCCATGGATACTCCTCCCCTAAACAAGTTCCGGCTGGATCAGCACCTTGCACTGGGTCGTGCGACGGCGAAGGCTTTCGAAGATCTGCGGAACCGGTGACAGATCGATGCGGTCGGTGATCAGCGCCTGCGGCGCGAACGGCCCGCCGCGCAGCGCATCGAGCGCGACGCCGAATTCGTTGCCCTGGTGGAAAAACACCGAGAACAGCAGGTTCACTTCCTTCGAGAGCGCCACGAACGGATCCCATTCGTCGCCGCCGATGCAGAGACCGACGCCGACCACCGTGCCCTGCAGACGGACGGCCTCGACGGCAGCACCAAGAAGGCCGCGCTTGCCGACGCATTCGAAGACGATGTCCGGCGCGCCATCGCAAAGGTCGGCGAGGTTTTGCGAAAGTTTCTCGCCCGAGAGCGCAAAGCCGGTCGCGCCCAGCGCCAGCGCCCGCTCGCGCTGGTGGTCGTGGATGTCGGCGACGACGACGCGCGACGCCCCCATCCGCCGAGCCCAGAAGGCGACGAGGAGCCCGATCGGGCCTGCGCCGAGGATGGCGACGCGGTCGCCGGGCTTCATGCCCGAACGGACGATGCAATGCAGCGCGACCGACAGCGGCTCGGCCAGCGCGCCATCCTCGAGCGGCACGTCGTCCGGTAGGATGTGGCACTGCCGCGCCGCGACGGTCGCGTATTCGGCATAGCCGCCGCCGATCAGCACCATTTCGGCGCAGCGGGCGGAATCTCCGCGACGGCAGGCCTCGCAATGACCGCAGCCGCGCATCGGCACGACGGCGACGCGGTCGCCGATGCGGAGGTGGGAGACTTCCGATCCCACGGCGACGATATTGCCGGCGAATTCATGCCCGAGGACGAAGCCCGCGCCGATGCCGAAAGGCACCGGATCCTCGGTGATGTGCAGGTCGCTGCCGCAGATGCCGCAGGCAGCGATACGCAGGACGACCTCGTCCGGCGCCGGCGTCGGATCCGGCACCACGCCGATCCTGAGCGGGCTGCCGACCGTATCAAAGATAGCCGCTTTCATGGAAACTCCCCCTATGGCCGGTTCGGATCGACGAGCTTGCGTCGGATCGGGAACCACGGCGCATCCCATCGCTTCGAGATCAGGCCCCAGATGCCGGTGCGGGCGTAGAGCGCGACCAGCAGGGTCATCAGGCCGAGGACGACGAAATAGGTGGCGCCATAGGCTCCGAACCAGCGATCGGCGATGAAGAAGATCAGCGCGCCGATCAGCACGCCCTCGATCGAGCCGATGCCGCCGACCATGACGATGAAGATCGCGACATTCGCCCACATCGGGTCGAAGGCCGAGCCGGGCGTGATGCGCAGCTGCGCCATGAAATAGATCGCGCCAGCGAGGCCGCAACCGACCGCCGAGGCGACATAGATCAGGAAGCGCAGCTTGGCGACGTTGACGCCCTGGCTGGCAGCGGCGACCGGGTTGTCGCGCATGGCGATCAGCGCGAGGCCATAGCGCGAGCGCAGCAGCCAGTAGCTGCCGCCAACCGTCAGCAGCAGCATGAAGGCGCAGAGCAGCGACATGGCGACGTTCCGCTCGAAGGCGGAATAGTCCTTCATCACACGAAGCGACATGCCGGCGCCGGCATTGACGATTGGCAGGTTGGAGCAGACCAGCCGGAACACCTCGGCCACCACCCAGGTGCCGATCGAGAAATACGGCCCGTCGAGGCGGTGCAGCAGCAGATAGAGCGGTACGGCAAGCACGGCCGGCACCAGCAGCGACAGGAACACCGCGAGGAACGGGTTGATGCCAAAGGTCTGCGCCATGACGAACAGCGCATAACCCGCCGCTCCCATGAAGGCTTGCTGGCCGACCGAGACGAGGCCGGCATAGCCGGCGAGCAGGTTCCACATCTGCGCCACGGCAATGTAGCAGCAGAGGATCAGGATCGATCGGATCGTGCCGGTCGAGGCCCACCAGGGCATGGCCGCGACGGCAACGATCCCGGCCAGTGCCAGCGTCATGGCGATGCGGCCGGACGAGGTCTGGCGCTGGACCTGCACCCCGGGCAGATCGGTGGCGGCATAGGTTACAGCACTCATGTCGTTGCCTTTCCGAACAGGCCCTGCGGGCGTGTCGCCAGCACGAACAGGAAGACCAGATGCCCGGCGAGCACGCCGAAGCCCGGATCGATGCGGAAGCCGATCGCCTGGGCGATGCCCAGCACCATCGAACCGAGGAAGGCGCCCCAGACGGCGCCCATGCCCCCGATGATCACCGCCTCGAAGGCGTAGATCAGCTGGGCCGGGCCATCGGCCGGCGCGACGGTCGAGCGCAGCGACTGGAACACGGCGGCGAAACCGAGAATGCCGACAGCAACGGCCGTCGCCAGCGCATAGACGGCGCGCGGGTTGATACCGGTCATGGACGCCGCCTCGACATCGGCGGATGCGGCGCGCAGCGCCCTGCCGAAGCGTGTGTGCTTCAGCACCAGATCGAGCCCCCAGGTCAGGCCGGTCGCAACCGCCAGCACGATCAGCGGCAAGACGCCGACATAGATGCCGGCGATCTCGATCGACTGGCTCTCGATGCCATGGCCCGGCAGCGACCGGCTATTGGCCGACCAGATCTGCAGCATCAGGTTCTGCAGCGCGATCGACAGGCCAAAGGTCGCGATCAGCGACGGCAGCGGATCGCTGCCTACCACGCGGTTCAGCACCAACTTCTGCAACAGCCAGCCCATCAGCACGGCGAGCGGCACCAGGATGATCAGCACCGAGACCGGGGCCAGCCCCCAGGCCGTCGCCATCGAGATGCCGATCAGCGACAGCAGGATGACGAGGTCGCCATGGCTGATGTTGACGATCCGCATGACGCCGAACATCAGCGCCATGCCGAGCGCATATTGGGCATACATGCCGCCCAGCAGGATCCCCTGCACCAATGCGTCAAACCACTGCATGGCCCGCTCCAAAATATGCTTTGCCGATTTGTTCACGCGTGACGTCGCCGGATTTGCCGGTGAGGGTCACGCGCCCCTCCAGCATGCAGTAGAGGCGGTCGGAGGCAGACTGGGCGAGGCCGACATCCTGCTCGACCACGATCATCGCCGTGCCGGCGGCGCGGATCTCCGGCAGCGCCGCGTAGATCTCTCGGATCACCTTGGGCGCAAGGCCGAGACTGATCTCGTCGCAGAGCAGCACGCGCGGCTGGCAGAGCAGCGCCCGGCCGATGGCGACCATCTGCTGCTGCCCACCGGAGAGGCTCTGTACCTGCGAGCGAGCCTTTTCGGCGAGGATCGGGAACAGCTTGTGCAGCCGCGCCAGCGTCCAGCCGCCCTTGGCGCCAATGCGCGCGGCCTGGTCGATCGCGACCCGCAGATTGTCCTCCACCGACATGCCGGTGAAGAGCCGCCGGCCCTCCGGTACGATGGCGATGCCCTTCTGCACCATGCGGTCGGTGGCCGTGCCGCCGACGGGTTCGCCGTCCAGCCGCACCATCTCCTTCGCCACCGGCAGCAGACCCATGATCGAGCGCAGGAAGGTCGACTTGCCGGCGCCATTGGCGCCGATGAGCGCCACGGCCTCGCCCGGATGCAGTTCCGTGTCGACGCCGTACAGCGCCTGGAAATCCCCATAGCGGGCGATCAGCCCGTGGGTGGAAAGAACGGCGGTCATGCCTCGATCCCCATATAGACGCGCTGGACCTCGGGCAGCGCGATCACCTCGGCCGGTAGCCCTTCCGCGATCTTCTCGCCGAAGTTCAGCACCAGAAGCCGGTCGGCCACCGCCATCAGCGCGTGCAGCACATGCTCGATCCATACGATGGTGATGCCGCGATCGCGGATGCGGCGGACCAGCGCCACCAGCGCCTTCGATTCATCGTCGGTGAGCCCGCCGGCGATCTCGTCGAGAAGCAGCAGCTTCGGATCGGAGGCGAGAGCGCGCGCCAGTTCGAGCCGCTTGCGGTCGAGCAGGGTCAGCGCGCCGGCCGAGACGTTGGCCTTGTCGTAGAGCTCGCATTCGCGCAGCACGTCGGCGCAGAAGGCGTAGCTCTGCTTCTCCGACCGGCCGCCGCCGAACGCGGCGGCGACCAGCAAGTTCTCGAAGGTGGTCATGCCGGAATAGGGGCGCGGGATCTGGTAGGTGCGCCCGATCCCCATCTGGCAGCGCCGGAACGGCGGTTCGCCGCGCAGCGCCGTCTCGCCGAGCTGGATTTCACCGCCCGACACCTTCAGATCGCCGCTGATCATGTTGAACAGCGTCGTCTTACCCGCTCCGTTCGGGCCGAGGATGCCAAGCACCTCGCCCCGACGCACATCGAAACTCACCTCATGCAGGACGCGGGCGGCGCCGAAGGACTTCGACACGCCACGCGCTTTCAGCAGGATTTCCCCGTCCATCATTGTCCCCGCGTCCTGTCTCATGTCACCAGACGATCGGCTGGATCTTCTGCTGCGGCGCGAAGAGCTGATTGACCGTGTTGTCGACGATCTTCAGGTCGTAGGGCCACTTCGCGCCCTTCACCCACTGGCCGCCGAAGATCGGCGTCTTGCAGATGTTCTTGTGCGGCGAGCCGTCGAACTTGATGTGGCCGACCAGCGTCTGCAGGTCGGTCGCGGCCATCGCATCGCGGTTGGCCTCGCGGTCGAGCGGGTTGGACGAGCGCTTGAGGATGTCGATCGCGACTTCGAGCAGCGCATGCGAATAGCCGAGCGGCTGGGTCCACTGGCGCTTGGTATCGGCCTCCCACTGGGTGGCGATGTCCTGGCTGACCTGGCCGGTGAGCGACGACTTGAACGGGAAGGCCGGCGTCCACCACACTTCCGACGACATGCCGTTGCCGAGCGGACCCATCGCCTCGACGCCGCCGGGGAACAGCAGTGCTGCCGCCACCGTGATCGCCTTCGGCTTGTAGCCCTGCTGGTTGCACTGGGTGACGAAGGTCTTCAGATCGTCGGGATAGGTGATGCCACCGATGATCTCGCAATTGTTCTTCTTGAACTCGGCGATCTGGGCCGAGAAATCATTGGTGCGCGGCTGGAAATAGCCCGGCACGACGACTTCGTAGCCGGCTTTGCGGGTCGGCACAGGCAGGCCGTATTCCTCGTTGCCCCAGGTCTCGCCATCGATGTTCTGCGGGAACAGCATGCCGACCTTCTTGTTGGTCTCGAGCTGGTTCCAGAGACCGACGAAGGTGTTCAGCGCCTCGTCGAGGCCCCAGAAAAAGTGGTTGGTCCATTCGAAGGTCTGCTTGCCGCCGCCGCGCGGGAAGACGACCGCCTGCCAGGGCGCGCCGGACGAGATGCAGGGCGTCTCGTAGAGTTCGGCCTGCTCGGCCGCCGGCAGGATGGTGTCGGTGGTCGAGGCCGGGACGAGCAGGTGGATCTCGTCGTTCAGGATCAGGTTGCCGGCAATCTCGGCAGCCTTGTTCGGATTGGACTGGCTGTCGCGATCGAGGATCTCGATGGCGTAGGTGTCGCCATTGGCGGCCTGGATCTGGCCGCCGAGCAGCGCGCGGATCTTCCCCAGCGTGTAGCCGTCGGTCTCGCCGAACAGGGCAAGCGGGCCGGTGGTCGGGCTCAGATAGCCGACCTTGATCGTGCCGGCATTGGCGGCGCGGGCATAGCCCGGCAAGGCCAGCGTGCTGGCCGCGACGCTGGCGCCGAGGCCCTTGAGCATGGCTCGCCGGCTGGGGCGAATGCCGGATTTCACCAGCTTGTTGTAGTAGGTCATTGTCGTTCCCTCCCGTTGATAAGGTGTCTCCGGCCCCGCCCTCCTCGACGACGCCGGCCTCAGGTCGAAATCTCAGGTCATGCGCGTCAGGGACCCGCCGTCGATGACGATCAGCGAGCCGGTGAAAAACGAGCCGGCGGGCGACGCGAGCAGCAAGGCCAAACCCTTGATGTCCTCGATGTCGCCGATGCGCCCGATCAGCGACTGGCTCTCGAAGGCGGCGCGGTCGGCCTTGTTGCGCAGCCTTCCGCCTGCAATGTTGGTGATGAACGGGCCCGGCAGGATCGCGTTGACGCGGATGCCATAGGCGCCGAGCTCCATCGCCATGTGGCGCACGAAGTGGTTCACCGCCGCCTTGGCCGGCATGTAGGACGTGCCGACGATGCTCTCGTTGATCAGCGAGGCGATCGACGAGGTGACGATGATCTCGCCGCCGCCATTCGGCTTCATGTGACGGACGGCGTTCTTCACCGTCGTGTAGACCGAGTTCAGATTGAGCTCGATGCCGCGATCCCACTGCTCGTCGGGGATGTTCTCGATCGCCCCGCCCGGATAGCGCTCGCCGGTCACGGTGTTGAAGCCGGGACCGGGATCAATGCCTGCATTGGCGAACACCGTATCGATGCGGTCATGCTTCGCGGCGACAGCGTCGAAGGCTGCCGCCATGGCCGGGCGGTCGCTTACATCGACCGTCTGGGACCAGACGTCCCAGCCCTTGGCCGTCATCTCGGAGACAAGCCGCGCCGAGCCCTCGGCATCGATATCGAAGATGCAAACCCGGGCGCCATGCTCGGCCATGATCTCGGCATAGGCCCGGCCGATGCCGCTGGCGCCGCCGGTGACGATCACCGACTTGCCCCTGACGTCGAACATCTTTTCCAGTGCGGCCATTGTTTCCTCCCGTTTATTCCATGAAGACCGGCATACAGGCGCCTCCCCGCGCCCGCGGCACGGTCACTGCTTCTTGCGCGACAGCACGAAATCGAATTCGACGTCGTAGAACGGCGCCTCGACATCGACCTTCGCTGCCGCCTGCGCATCCTCAACCCTGCGGAACTCGGCCAGCAGGCTTTCCTTCACGCCGAAGACGGCGTCGGAATTGATGTACGGATCGTCGGGATCGAAGATGTGCGTGGTCAGCGCGTCGAAGCCCTCGGCCTCGACGATGTAGTGGAGATGCGCCGGCCGGTACGGATGGCGTCCGAGCGCGCCGAGCAGCTTGCCGACCGGGCCGTCATCCGGAATCGGGTAGTATTTCGGCTTCACGCCCCGGAACCAGTAGCGTCCGTCGGCATCGGTGCGGAACACGCCGCGCAGGTTGAACTCGGGCTGGATGCCCTGCTGCTGCACGTCATAGAAGCCTTCGTCATTCGCCTGCCAGACGTCGATCTTGGCCCCCGCGATCGGCTTGCCCTCGGTGTCGAGGATGCGGCCATGCACGAACATCGGCTCGCCCTTCTGGTCGAGGCAGATGTTGAAGCCCATCGGCAGTTCCGGCGCGTCGGCGACATGGAACGGCCCGAGCACCGTCGATTCCGAAGCGCCGGACGGCTTGCGGTTGTTGATGGCGTCGACCAGCATCGAGACGCCGAGCACGTCCGACAGCAGGATGTATTCCTGGCGCCAGTCGTTGCAGATCTGCCCCGTCTGGGTGAGGAACAGGATGGCGGCGAACCATTCCTCCTGGGTCGGCTCGATCTCCTTCACCGCCTCGTGCAGCTTGCGGGTGATGACCTCCATCACCTGCTGAAGGCGCGCGTCGCCAGCGTTCTTGTTGCGCGCCACGACGACCTCGGCGGAGTTCGCCTCGGTGAAATAGCCGTATTCGTGTTCGTCGATCATGCGATCTTCCTCAGCGCGCGAGTACGGATTTAAGGACGCGGCGCAGTTCGGCCGCCGGATCGGCGGCAAGCGTCTCCGAACGCCAGGCGACGTGATGGTCTGGCCGGACGAGCAGGCAGCCGGCGTCGCGGATCTCGCTGGCGCGGGCCCAGTCGCCGGTATGATCCTCGACGCCGCGACGCGGCCCGATCACCTGGGTGCGGATCGGCAGGCCGAGCTCCGCGCCGACCGTCTCGGCCGCCTCGACCCACGCTTCGCCGCCAATGCCGGTCAGGATGGTGAATTCGCCATGGCCGCAGAGATCGAGCGTCGAGACCTTGCGGCCCGAGCGCTCGAACACCCAGACATGCGGCAGCCGCGCGCCGGGCCAGGTCGTCGGCGCATAGTGCAGTTCGCGATCCTTCTCGAAGGCCGGCTCCGCCTGGCCGTCTGTCACTGCGGCATTCGAGGCATAGCGCTGGTTCATCTCGACGCCATGCGCGTCGAACTCGTATTTCTTGAAGGCCATCGCCTTGCGCAGTGCTTCGCGCTGCGCTTCGCCGGCGGCGGTCGCGTCGCAGCGCGCGCCCATATTCTTCTGGATCTTCTCGTGGTCGACGCCGCCATCCATGCCGAGGGCCTCGAAGATCGGCCCGAACTCGCCGATCGACTGGTTGGCGCGCGTCACGATCTGGCGCGCGATCGGCGCGCGCTCGACGGTGTAGCTGTCGAGCAGGCCGAGGCCAGCCTGGCCTTTGACCACCTTGGCGAGCTTCCAGGCGAGGTTGAAGCCGTCCTGGATCGAGGTGTTGGAGCCGAGGCCGTTCGACGGCGGATGCCGGTGCGCGGCATCGCCCATGATGAAAACGCGGCCTTTCTGCATCTCGGTCGCGAAGCAGTTGTTCACGGTCCAGGTATTGGCGCCGAGCAGCTCGATCTCGAGCGCGGGATCGCCAACCAGCTGGCGCGCGACCTCGGTGGCCAGTTCCGGCGTCACCACCGGCGGCGGCTGGTTGATGTCATAGCCCCAGACGATCAGCCACTCGTTCCAGGGGCGGACCATGCGCACGAGGCCCATGCCGATGCCGCCGACGTCGGCGCCGGGCTGCATCACCCAGTAGAGGACGCTCGGTCGATGAGCGACATATTTCGAGAGGTCGGCGCGGAACAGGATGTTCATCGAGCCGCCGACGCCCATCTTGCCCTCGAACGGCAGGCCCAGATGCTCGGCGACGAGCGAATTGCCGCCATCGGCGCCGACCAGGAACTTCGAGCGAACGGTGAAATCCTTGCCCGAGAGCCGGTCGCGGCAGGTGGTGGTGACGCCGTCCGCATCCTGGACGTGGCTCACATATTCCGTACTCATCCGTGCCTGCGTGCCGCGCGAGCAGGCCGTCTTGAACAGGATCGGCTCCATGAAGGTCTGCGGCAGGTCGTTCATCAGCGACGGCGACGACAGCAGATGCTCGGCCTTCGAGAGCGGGTGCATGCCCCAGCTCTTCATGCGGCCGATCTCCTCGCCGGCCAGGCTTTCGCAGAACACGTTCTCGCCCATCAGTTCCTGCGGCGAGGCGTGCATCACGGCTTCCGCCTCGACGTCCGGGCCGAGGTCGCGCAGCACTTCCATCGTGCGCTGGTTGGTGATGTGGGCGCGCGGCGTGTTGGACAGCCAGCGGTAGCGGTTCACCACCATGTTGGCGACGCCATAGCTGGAAAGCAGCGCCGCCGTGGCCGAGCCAGCCGGGCCCGTTCCCACGATCAGCACGTCGGTTTCGATATCGACCATCAAATTCCTCCCTCGATCTTCAACCCGACCAGCTTGCGGCGGACGGGAAATAGGTGCAGGCCGCTGCGGGCGGAGATCAGCCCCCACAGCCCCTTTGGCGCGAACAGCATCACGGCAATGGCGATCAGCCCGAGCGTCATCAGGTACCAGCTGCCGTAATCGGCCAGCGCCGAGCGCAGGACGAAGAAGACGAGCACGCCGAGGATCGGCCCCTCGATGGTGCCGATGCCGCCGATGACGACGATGAAAATGACGTAGGCGGTCCAGTCGGTGACCGCGAAGGCGGCATCCGGCGAGATCCGTGCCGTCTGCATGAAGATCAGCGCGCCGGTTAGCCCGGTGGCGGCGGCGGCGATCAGGAAGACCGCCCATTTGATCCGTCCCGCATCGACGCCGACAGAGCGCGCCGCCTCGACATTGTCGCGCACGGCGGAGAGCGCCAGGCCGAGCCGGCTGCGCAGCAGCCAGTAGATCCCGCCGGTCACGGCGACGACGAGCACCAGCGCCAGCCAGTAAGCGAGGATGTCGCGTGCCGCCGCCTCGCGGACGCTGAACAGCGCGCGGATCAGATCCGTGCCGAGGATGTTGCTGGTCGCCTCGCGCGGCAGCGACGTGCCGGTACCGCCGCCGAGCGTCTTCCACTGCGCGACCAGTAGGCGCGTCACCTCGGCGATCACCCAGGTGCCGATGGCGAAATAGGCGCCCTGCAGACGAAAGGCGAAATAGGCGGTCGGGATCGCCAGCAGGAGCGCCGCGAGTCCGCCGAGCGGAATCGCCCAGACCGGGTTCCAGCCAAGCAGGATGACGCCGGCGAACATCGCATAGGCGCCGATGCCGACAAAGGCCTGCTGGCCGACCGAGACGAGGCCGCCATAGCCGGCGAGCAGGTTCCAGATCTGCGCCAGCGTCAGCATGGTGAGGATGAAGAACAGGTCCTGGATGACGCCGCGCGAGGCGAAGGCCGGCAGCGCCATTCCGGCGATGACGAGGACCAGCACGGCGATCGCTGTGGCGGTTCCGGCGCGGGTTCGGGTTGTCAGTCTGTACATGCCGCCCTCAATCCACGGCGCGCGGGAACAGCCCGCGCGGCTTGAGCAGCATCACGACCAGGAAGGCGATGTGGCCGGCGAGGATCTGCCATTCCGGGTTCACCGCAGCGCCGAATGTCTGCGCGACGCCGATGATCACGCCGCCGGCCAGCGTCCCCCACAGGCTGCCGAGGCCGCCGATGATCACCGCCTCGAAGGCGTAGATCAGTCGCGCCGGGCCGATCGACGGATCGAAATTGGAGCGCATGCCGAGATAGAGCGCGGCGATCGTCACCACGACCATGGCGATGCCGGTCGCCATGGCGAAGATCCGCTTCGGCTCGATCCCCATCAGCCCCGCCGTCACGGCGTCGTCCGAGGTGGCGCGAAACGCCCGGCCGAGCGCGGTGTGGTAGAAAAGGCCGTTCAGGGCGACGATGACGACGATCGCCGAGGCGAAAGTGAGCAGCGGCATCACGCCGACCGTCACCAGCCCGAGATCGAGCGAAGCGCCTTCGAGGCTGCCCGCCGGAATGCGGCGGCTGTCGGCAGAGAAGGCCTCGAGCAGGCCGTTCTGCAGCGCGACCGACAGGCCGAAAGTGACGAGCAGCGGCGGCAGGATGTCCTTGCCGAGCACCCGGTTCAGCACCACGGTCTGCAGCAGCCAGCCCAGCCCGAACATCAGCGGCATCGCGACGAGCGCCGCGATCCACGGCGACAGGCCGAGCAGCGTGACGCCCATCAGCACCAGATAGGCGGCGAAGACGATGAGGTCGCCATGCGCGAGATTGACCAGCCGCATGATGCCGAAGACGAGGCTGAGGCCCGCCGCGAATAGCGCATAGAGTCCGCCGAGAAGAATGCCCTGCACCAGGGTGTCGAGCCAGATCATGCCGCCTCCCCGAAATAGGCGGTGTGGATCTGCTGGCGGCTGACGTCGGCGGCCTTCGCCGTCAGCGTCACGCGGCCTTCCATCATGCAATAGACGCGGTCGGCGACGGCGAGCGCCTTGCCGATATCCTGCTCGACCACGACGATCGCGGCGCCGCCAGCGCGGATCTTCGGCAGGGCGGCGTAGATGTCGCGGATGACTACCGGCGCGAGGCCAAGGCTGATCTCATCGCAAAGCAGCAGTTCGGGGTTCGACATCAGCGCCCGGCCGATCGCCACCATCTGCTGCTGGCCGCCGGAAAGCGCGGTACCGGGATTCCTGCGCCGCTCGCGCAGGATCGGAAACAGCTCGTAGATCGCCTCCAGGTTCCACGGGCCCGGCGCCTTGCGCACCTGCCCGCCGATCAGGAGGTTTTCCTCCACGCTGAGCGAGGGAAACAGCCGGCGGCCCTCTGGCACCATCGCGATGCCGCGCTTCATCACCTCGGCCGAGGACAGCGCGCCGATCGGCTCGCCCCGGTGCAGCACCATGGCCGGTTCGTTGCGGATCACGCCGGTGATCGCGCGCATCAGCGTCGACTTGCCAGCGCCGTTGGCGCCGATGATCGCCACGCATTCGCCCGCGGCGACGGCGATATCCACGCCGAACAGGGCGCGGAACTGGCCGTAATTCGCGGTGAGGCCGTGGGTTTGAAGCAGCATCAAACCTCTAGCCCCAGATAGATCTCGCGCACTTCCTTCGAGGCCATGATTTCGTCCGGCGCGCCGATGCCGATGACGCGGCCAAAATCCAGCACAAGCAGCCGCTCGACCACTGAAGTCAGCGCATGCAGCACATGCTCGATCCAGATGATCGTGGTGCCGCGCGCATGGATGGCGCGGATCGTTTCAACCAGCGCCTTGCATTCGCCCTCGGTCAGACCGCCAGCAATCTCGTCGAGCAACAGCAGTTCCGGCCCGGTCGCGAGCGCCCGGGCAAGCTCCAGCCGCTTGCGGTCGAGCAGGCTGAGCGAGCCGGCGACGACATTCGCCTTCTTCAGAAGCTCGGTCTCCTCGAGGATGCGCGCGCAGGCATCGACCATGTCGGCCTCGCGTCCGCCCCGACCGAAGGCGGCGGCGGTGAGCAGGTTCTCGAACACGGTGAGCCCCTCGAAAGGCTGCGGGATCTGGAAGCTGCGGCCAACGCCCATCCGCACACGCTCCATCGCGGGAGCGCGGGTGACGTCACGGCCGAGGAATTCGATGCGGCCTTCATTCGCCAGCACATTGCCGGTGATCAGGTTGAACAGCGTCGACTTGCCGGCCCCGTTCGGGCCGATGATGCCCAAGGCTTCGCCGCGCGGCACAGAAACGGTCACGGCATCCGTAACCTTCAGCGCCCCGAACGACTTCGAGACATTTTCAAGCCTGAGTATCATTGCTGCCATCCTTGGGCGCACCTTGGGAGCCGGATGGATCGGGGGCGGCGACCTGCGCCGCCCCCGATCCAATTCAGGCCAGGGCTTCCATCTTGCCGGCGGTGGGGATCTCGGGAGCGGTGGCGTTCTCGACGATCACCAGATCGAAGCCGCCGCCGTCCTTCTTCCGCCACTGACCGCCGACAAGCGGCGTCTTGCAGACGTTCTTCGCCGCGAAGGGCGGCACGCCGACGCCGTTCCACGCCACCTTGCCGACGACCGTCGACATGTCGGTGGCGGCAATGGCGGCCGCGATCGCCTCGGCATCGGTCGGATCCGAGACCCGGCCCATGACATTCGCCGCCACTTCGAACAGCGAATGGGAGAAGCCGATCGGCTGCGTCCAGGGGCGCTTGGTCTTGGCGGTGAAATCCGCCGCCAGCTCGGCCGAACTCTGCCCCGTGATCGACGACTTGAACGGATGCGAGGCCGACCACCAGACTTCCGAGGACAGGTTGTGGCCCGCATCGCCCAGTGTCTCGACCGATTGCGGGAATAGGATCGCCTTGGCCACCGTCACGGCCTTCGGCTTGAAGCCCTGCTGACGCGCCTGGTTCCAGAAGGTGGTGAAGTCAGGCGGGATCACGACGCCGGTGACGATCTCGGCATTGGCTGCCTTGAACGCATTGACCTGCGCGGTGAAATCATCCGAGAGGTTCTGGTAGCGGCCGGGATCGGTCAGGCTGAAGCCGGCCGCTTCCAGGCCAGGCTTCAGGCCGTTCTTCGGGTCGCCCCAGGCATTGCCGTCGGCATCGTTCGGGAACAGGCCGCCGACCTTGCCATTGGTGTCGAGCTGCTTCCACATGCCGGTATAGACGGCGATGATGTCTTCCAGCCCCCAGAAATAGTGGAAGGCGAAGTCGAACGGCTTCCACGTCGACGGGTCGCCCGGATTGCCCTGCTGGCCGATGAACCAGGGCTGCCACGGCGCCGTGGTCGAGATGACGGGCATCCCTTCCGCTTCGCAGGTGGTGGCGACAGGATTGGTGTTTTCCGGCGTCGAACCGACGAGCATCAGATTGATTTCGTCGTCGACGATCAGGCTTTTCGCCACCTCCGCCGCGCGGTTCGGGTTCGACTGGCTGTCCTTGACGATGACCTCGAAATTCTTGCCAGCGTCGGAATCCAGAAATGCCTTTATGTTATACGCGTCGCTCTCCGCGAAGCCGGCCAGCGGGCCGGTCTGCGGCGAAACATAGCCCAGCCGGATCTTGGCGCCCTGCGCGATGGCAGGGGCGGCAAGGCCCGAAGTGGCAAGGGTGAAACCCGTCGCCGCCGAGGCTTTCAACAAGCTCCGTCTCGTAATCATGTGTTCCTCCTCCCTCTTGCTTCTTCTCAGCCCCCCGGACGGCGTCCCTCCCACGCCGCCTGGAGGAGTTCCCGTATCGATCCCGGGTCTATTGGCCTCGGGTTCGTGTAGGCATTCTTGACGGCGATCGCCGTGGCGCGGTCGAGATCGCTCTCCTCGATCCCGAGCGCCTTGAGGCTCATCGGCGAGCCGACGGTTTGCGCGAAATCCCATAGCTCGCCGCCGGCCGAGCCGCCGCCGAACGTATCGGCGATCGGGCGCAGCAGATCGGGCACTGCCTGCTCGTTGAAGGCGGTGGTGTAGGGCAACAGGATGGCGTGGGTTTCGGCATGCGGCGTGTCGAACGAGCCGCCGAAGACATGCGCGAGCTTGTGGTGCAGCGCCATCGAGACATAGCCGAGCGCCGTCGAGCAGCACCAGGCGGCGTAGAGCGCCTTGGTCCGGGCGCTACGGTCCTGCGGATCCTCGATCAGGCGCGGGATGCCGTCGCGAAACGCGACCATGGCGTCGCGGCACATCAGCTCGATCACCGGGTTGCGGTCGGGCGCGTAGAACGCTTCCATCGCATGGGCGATGGCGTTCATCGCCGAGGTGACGGTTAGGCCGACCGGCAGGCTCAGCGTCAGGTCGACATCGTAGATCACCGTTTCGGGACGAATATCCGGCGAACGGCGCGTCGTCTTCTCGCCGGACGCGGTCTCGCCCAGGATGTCGGTCATTTCCGAGCCGGCATAGGTGGTCGGGATCACGACCTGATCGGCGCCGGTGCGAACGGCGATCGCCTTGCCGAGACCAGTGGTCGAGCCGCCGCCGAGACTGACTACCGCTGTGGCGCCGCTGGCGCGGAACGCTTCCACCGCCGTCTCGGTCACCTCGACCGGCGTATGCATGACGGCGCCCGCGAAGATACCGCTGGCGAGGTCTCCCAGGCTTTCCGCCAGCTTTTCGGCATCCGCCTTCTGGTGCGGCGTCGACAGCACCAGAACCTTGTCATGACCGAGCCGGCGCACTTCCTCCTGCGCGCGCGACAGCGTGCCGGCACCGAAAACAACCCGCGTCGTCAGGCCCGGGAAAATGAAGCTGTCCATCATCGCGCCGCCTCCATGCGCGGGCTGCGCCCGGCGCTCAGATCGGTGAGGATCCCGCCCAGCATGGCGATCTCGGCATCCGAGACCTCATGCCCCCGACGCGGGAACAGGTCAGCGCGGAGACTCGCGCCCTTACGGCCGAGCGACTGCGCCGCATCGGCAAAGGCAGAGACGGGAATCCAGGGATCGGCGTCGCCGCCGGACAGATAGACCGGCAGCCCGGCCGGCACGGCCTCGGCGCGCCCATCGGCGGGAACGCCGACGCGGCAACCGGTGAAGGCGGCCAGCGCCTCCGGAGGCGGCAGCCCCGCGCAGAGATATTCAATGGCGAGGCAGGCCCCTTGCGAAAAGCCAGCCAGCAGCAGCGGTCGTCCCGGCAGTTCGCCACGCACAGCGGCGACGGCGGCGGCGAGATGGTCGAGAGCCCCGGAAAGCTGCGCCCTCGCAACCGGTGTCAGAGGATCGACGGCCCGCGCATCCCACCACGCGCCCTGCGGGGCGCGCGGCAGGACGAAGGCCACGTCCGGCGCGGAAAGCCGCGCCAGCACATGGGACTGCATCTCTTCCGGCGATTGGCCGCGGCCGTGGACGAAGACGCAGATCGCCTTCGCCTCCGGGGCCCGTGAGCCAAGCCTGAGCGGACCGCCGCCTTGGATCATGCGAATTCCGCCTGCTCCAGGCCTTCGCGCAGCTCGCTCTCGCGATCCTTGAACCACGGCGGGAACACCAGCGTCTTGCCGATCGCGCCCGGAGGCTCGTCCTTGGCCCAGCCTTCGGGCGTCGTCCAGGCAAGCTCGAACAGCGCGCCGCCCGGCGAGCGGACATAGCAGGACTTGAAGTAATTGCGGTCCTTCTGCTCGGAGATATCGGTGAAGCCGAGGCCCTCGATATGCGCGCGCAGCTTCAGCTGGTTTTCCTCGTTGCCGGTGTTGAGCGCGAGATGGTGGATCGTGCCGCCGGCCAGCGTCCAGGTTCCCTGCGCGCTGTCCCGGTCGACGATGACCTCGACACGCTGGATGACGCCGGAGGCGTCCGGCACGCGGTAGACGAGACCCTCGTGATTGTCGGCCTCTTTCTCCAGCGGCAACGCAATGGTCAGGAAGTCGTCCATGGCGGTGCGGTCCATCACGGCGACGACGCTGCCATAGATGCCCTTGATGCCGTGATCTTTGCCGATGCCCTGTGCGGCGTTGGTGATCGGCTCGCGCGGGTCGCTTTCGCTTTCCACCAGCTCATGCGGGATGCCGCAAGGATGGGCGAAGGCCACGCGGGTGGCGCCGAAGCGGGTGATCTTGGCGGCTTCGATGCCGCGTGCATTCAGCCGATCGACCCAGAAATCGGCGGCGCCGACCGGGATCGATTGCAGGATGGCGCGCGACTGGTTGGTGCCGCGACGGCCATAGACCGCCGGCTTGCGGAACGGGAACGTCGTGATGATCGTCGAGGCGTCGCCATTCGGCGAGCCGTAATAGAGGTGGTAGACCGGGATCACGCCGTCGAACAGGACGGTCCGCTTCACCGAATGCAGGCCGAGCGCCTTGGTGTAGAAATCAAAATCTTCCTGCGCGCTGTCGGTCGACATGGTCAGGTGGTGGTAGCCGCTTACACGGGCCATCGGTTCATCTCCTCCCAGAGGTTCCGGTTTCGCCCTGCCGATTCGGGCAGAGCACAAGGTTGAGGTCGAGCGCGCACTTCCGCTTTCCTCCAAGGGGTGGCAGCGCGCGGAATTCGGCCATGAGTTCGGGTTTGACCCCGAAAATCGCATCCCGGCCGATCGCGGGATCGGATTGGTCGAAGATGTGAGTGGTCAGCGTCTCGAAGCCCTCGGCCGAGACGCGAAAATGGATATGGGCCGGCCTTTCGAGGCCGAGGCCGAGCGCCGACATCAGCTGGCCGACAGGCCCATCGGCCGGCAGCGTGTAGCCCTTCGGCTTCACCGTCTTGAAATGGAAGCGCCCCTGCGCATCGGTGCGGAAACGGCCGCGAAGGTTGAATTCGGGCTGCCGGTCCGGCTCCTGGTTCTCGTAGCGCCCTTCGGAATTGGCGTGCCAGACCTCGACCGTCGCGCCGCCAATGCCCGAACCATCCAGGGCCAGGATCCGGCCAGAGACATCCAGCGGCTCGCCCTTGCCGTCGCGAGAAATATTCGCGCCGGACGACATCTCGGGGACGTCGGAGCGGTAGAACGGCCCGGCCACGGTGTTGGGCGTCGCGCCGGCGGGACGCGGGTTGTTCTGGTCCTCGATCAGCGAGGACACGCCGAGGACATCGGCGAACAGAACCCATTCCTGCCGCCGCGCATCGGCGTAGTGGCCAACCTCGGTGAGAAAGTCGATGGCAAGCCGGAATTCGTCGCCGGAGGGACGGAGTTCCGCGATCAGCGCGTGCAGTCCACCCACGGTCGCCTGTGCGGCCGCTGCCAAACGGGATTGCCCTATTGCGTCCAGACGCCGCGAGAATTCCCTCGCCTGCGCCGAGATTGCATCGGCGGAATCTTCCTCGTGCGGACCCTCGTGCTGGCCGTGCATTCCGCCGGGGCCTCCCTTCCCCTTGCCAAACGGGATAGCACGGCCCTGTCCCACTCTTGATGAGTTCTACGCTCCCCGGTATAGCAATTTGCTATGCGATTGAACGAACGCCATCTCATGCAGCTTGCCGCGGTGCTCGATGCCGGCGGCGTATCGGAAGGCGCCGCGATGCTGGGCCTGACCCAGCCTGCCGTCAGCCGGTCGCTTGCCATGCTGGAAGCGCGTGTCGGCGAACCGCTTTTCCTCAAGGGGCGCCGTCCCCTGCAGGCAACGCCACTCGGCTCGCAACTGGCGGCCCAGGGGCGCACGATCATCGCCGCCTCGCGCAAGGCGTCGGATGCCGTACAGGGCTTCATGAAAGGCACCAAGGGCGTCGTCCGCGTCGGCGGCGTGCCGTTCTTCATGGATGCGATGATCAGCCGGATGATCGGCGAGTTCCAGAACCTGGAACCGGAAGTCACCGTCCAGCAGAGCTATCTCAACCTACCGGAGATGGTCGCCGCTCTGGAAGGGCACCAGATCGACCTCGGCATCGTGCCGATCGGCGTGCTGGACCTCGGGCCCGGCTTCGAATTCACGGAAATCCTGCCGGGACGCAATATCGTCGCCTGCCGACCGGATCACCCGCTGCTGCGCAATCGCCGCCTGCAGGCGCATGACCTGACCAGCTTCCCCTGGGTAGCGCCCCTGCCCGGCTCGCCGCTGATGTCGGATCTGCAGATGATCCTGATGAGCATCGGCATGTCGGATCTGAACGTGCGCTATTCCGGCGGGTCGCTGATGAGCGTCATCAATTTCCTGGCCGAGACCGATGCGCTCGCCGTACTGCCCTTCTCGGTCGTCTTCGCCCAGCGCAAGGAAAACCGGGTGACGGTGCTGCCCTATGAAATCCCGCAGCCGAACCGCTCGCTCGGCATCCTGCGCCGGGTCGGTGGCCCACGTTCACCCGCGGCAGAGCGCTTCGCCGGGCATGTCACGACCGCCTTCGAAAACCTGAAACACATCATCAAGCGTCACGAAAACGCCGTCGTCTGGGGCCGCTAGCCAACACGGACGCTTCCGGCTGCGGCCGATCTCCTGCACGTGGTTGCCAAGGGTGCCCTGGACGAGCAAAAACAACGGAGATCCCGCGCCAGGGCTAGCTTCGCCCTGGTCGGCTTGGTACAGATTTTGCTGTCCAACGTTATTTGCACATCCCTTTTTTACGGGCGTTTTTAATAATGCTTTCGAACTTTTCACCTGCCCTTTCGACGATGCACAATCGAACCAAGGTGAAACCGGCACGCAACCGTCTCGTGCCGTTCGGAATTGGGCGCTCGATACTGAACGCACTGAGCTGCTGTGTGGTTTCCACAATGTGGATGCCAACTGGCCCAGCGATGGCGGCCGATATTTCGGCCATTGAAGATCAGGAAGCTGCCCGGGCCATACCCTCCCCGCAGCAGTGGCAGTTTACCGTCGCCCCTTATGTCTGGGCTTCAGGCGTAGCGGGTGATCTTTCCTATCGCGGCATTCCGGCCGTTCATCTGGAAGCACCATTTTCGGATCTTCTCGACGATCTTAATTTCGGCGGCATGCTGGTCGGGGAAGCGCGATACGATCGGTTCGTGCTGTTCTCGGACTTGATAGATCTTAATCTTTCAAGGGAAGTCCGCCCCTCAAGCCTTCCGGTTGAGATCGATGTCGGCATCAACCTGTTCGAATGGACTCCGATGGTCGGATATTCCGTCGTCAAGACGGATGACTGGAACCTGGATGTGATGGTGGGCGCGCGTGTTTGGGCCGTCGACCTCGATACCACCCTTGCTGTGGGTAGCGCCCTAAGCGCCAGTGTCGACGAAAGTGAAGTCTGGGTGGACGCCATGGTGGGTGTCAAAAGCCAATATGCCCTGACCAGCAACCTCTTTCTGGCCGGATGGGCCCTGGCTGGCAGCGGCGGCTCGACATTCACCTGGGACCTGCTCGGCAGCGTCGGATACAAGTTTACCGACAGTATCTGGGCCATGGCGGGGTATAGAGCGCAGGGTGTTGACTATGAGAGCGGCCCCTTCAAGTTCGACACGACAATGCAAGGACCGGTTGTCGGAGCGACATTCAAGTTCTAGCCAGCGGAACTATCGAGGCGCGCAAAAGGTCCTCATGCCCGACTCTCTTTCATCGACAGCACAGCCCCGATGAAGAAGCAGAGCGCGCCGAGCAGGAGGTGGCTGTTCGACGCATCGATGATCCACGCCGCCTCCGGGCCCGTCGGGACATAGGCCAGGATACCCGAGGTCATGAAGGCGACGCAGCCGAGCAGATTCACGAACACGATCTGCCAGGCGAGATCCTTCGGCTTCCAGCTCCAGTATCCATGGCTTGATTCAAGAAAAGCGAGATAGCCGGATACGAGGAACAGGACAGACCCGATCACATCGGGCGTCCATACCGCCAGATCCTGCACGAACGCACGGTTGGACACGATGATGGCATTGAAGGTGCTAACGTTGAAGGCGAGCGTGCCGATGAACTGCGTAAAGGTACTGAGCCAGCCCGGACTGCGTGGATTCCAGCCGATCAGTTCAATCGACTCCTGGCCGCGCGCGACCGTTCCGTCGGCACGGAAGGCCGGCGTGTTCGCCGCCTGAAAGTGTTGCAGATAGCCGGCAATGGTGAAGGGCACCGAGCCGAGGAACAAGACGACGTTGATGGCAAAAGTCGACGGCGCCACGTCGGTCGGGATCAGCGAGAGCAAGCTACCCAGCATGAACAGAAGCGAGCCGACGGCAAAGAAGGCGCCTGTGGTCCAGTTGTAGCGCGCGCTCTGCCAGAACGGCAGCGCGTTGACATCCTCGCCGCCCAGGCCCTTGCGATGCTGCCGCGCTCCCCGGACGGTTCGCCGCCCTGCCTGAATGAAGCTGTAGCGCGTGACGAACGGCCAAGGGCCTTCGCCGCGGACCCCGCCGCCGTCCGGCTCGCGTGGCGAAACGTTCATGCGCCCACCCTCGCGTCAGCCACGTAGACGCCCCGCGAAAAAATCGCGGGGCGATGGGATGCAGATATGGGCACTCAGGCGGCCTTCGGGGCCTTCAGAACCGCGGTCGCGTCGGTCGCGCCGGCCTCATCAAGCCGATCGAGCGGCAGGACGGCCGGAACCTTCAGCTCGGCCAGCGCCTTCAGATCGAACGAGGTGAAGTTGAGGCTCTTGTAGTCCCGTACGTAGAAGACCTTTCGGTCGAGGTCGGAAAGACTCGTCCAGCACGTGAACTCTGTCGCGTAAGGCTCGGATCCCTTCTGCTCCAGCCCGGCCACTTCCATATGACCGCCACCGTTCTGGCTCGGATAGTCGATCGACACGCCGCGCGGGCGGTCGAAATTGTTCATCACATGGGCGAGCGTCGTCACCGCGAGGTCCGGCGTCGCCGCCTTTTCGGTGAACTGCGCATAATACGCCGCGCGGACAAAACGGCCGACCGAGGTGCTCGAGGATGGCAGGCCCGCCGTGGCGATGCCCGAATCTGGCTGCGCCGCCTTGTAGCTGCCGAAGGTGGCAGAGGACTGGTCGACATTGGACAGGAAGGTGTAATTGTCCAGATTGGTCAGGTGCCAGCTGAACTTCGGCCCGTTGGTCATCACGCCGACCGGGTTGTCGTAGACCGTCATGACGCCGTGATCGAACTCGATCACCAGCGAAGCGCCGGTCGCGTCATGCACGACATAGTGGAAGGGCGATACGACGCCGCCAAGCAAGGCCAGCGGCTGCAAGGCGATCGGTTGATCGGCCAAGGCCGCCTTGACCTCGGCGACGGTCGCAAACTGGCTGAGCGCCCAGCTCCCGAGATCGGACGCCGACAGAACCGACTTCGTCACCTCCGCTGATTGCTGCTTGCCGGCAGCGGTCGGGTAAGACAGCAGGCTGAAGGTCAGGCCCTGATCGTTCAGGCCTTCCAGCACCTTCAGATCGGCAATCTCGATCGGCGCGTCCGCTGTCGGCACGCGGCAGGGCATCGCCACCGCCAGAACGCCGAAGCGCGCGCTGTATTTCAGTGGCGCATCGCCTTCGACTTCCGAAATCGTCTCGAAGCCGGCGGGAAAATAGGTGATCTGGTAGGGCAGATCGACGGTCAGTTCGAGCGTCCGGCCGAAATAGACCTTGCCGCTGGCATCCTTGTAGCCAAGGGACGTGCACATCTCTGCACTGTTCTCCGTAATCGGTTTGACAGACAGCCTGCCAATACCCAGCCCCTCGTGGGCCAGGCATTGGAAGCCGGTTCAGTTGTGGTTGAAGCCGCTCGCCTCTTCACCCGTCATCGGCTTTGCGACCGGATGCTTCACGAAAAAGTCCAGGCTTCGTTTCAGGTCTTCCAGCAACAGATTGGCAAGGTCGAAGCTGACGCCGTGGCGAACCAGGATGCGCTGGATCACGAGATCCTGGCGGTCAGCCGGCATCGAATAGGCCGGCACCTGCCAGCCGCGGCTGCGCAGGCGGTCGGCGAGATCGTAGAGCGTGTAGCCGCCAATGCCAGCCTCGTCCTTGAGCTTCCAGCACAGCGCCGGGATGCCGCTCTGGCTATCGCCGTCGAACAGGATCTCGAACGGGCCCATCGCCGCGATCTCGCGCGCCAGATACTGCGCCGTCGAATAGCAGGCATTGTGGACCTTGGCGTAACCCTCACGGCCGAGCCGGAGGAAATTATAGTACTGCGCGATCACCTGCCCGCCGGGACGGGAGAAGTTCAGCGCGAAGGTCGGCATGTTGCCGCCGAGATAGTTGACGTTGAAGACGAGTTCTTCCGGCAGGTCGGCCGCTTCGCGCCACACCACCCAGCCCACGCCCAGCGGCGACAGGCCAAACTTGTGGCCAGACGCATTGATGGACTTTACCCGCGGCAGGCGGAAATCCCAGGCGATGTCGGGAGCGCAGAATGGGGCGAGGAAGCCGCCGCTGGCGCCGTCGACGTGGATCGGGATGTCGAGCCCCCTCTCCGCCTGGAGGCGGTCGAGCGCATCGCTGACCGCCTTCACCGGCTCGTACTGGCAGGTGAAAGTGACGCCCATGGTTGGCACGACGCCGATGGTGTTCTCGTCCACCCGCTTCAGCACCTCCTCGGCATTCATGATCAGCCGATCGCCCTCGAGCGGGATCTCGCGGATCTCGACGTCGAAATAGCGCGCGAATTTGTGCCAGCAGATCTGTACGGGACCGCAGATCAGGTTCGGCTTGTCGGCGGGAAGGCCGGCGGCGAGGCGCTTCTTGCGCCACTGCCACTTCAGCGCCAGACCACCGAGCATGGCCGCCTCGGATGAGCCGACCGTCGAGCAGCCGATCGTCGTGCGAGCATCCGGCGAATTCCACAAATCCGCCAGCATGGCCACGCAGCGCGCTTCGATCTCGGCCGTCTGCGGATATTCGTCCTTGTCGATCATGTTCTTGTCGATCGACAGCGCCATCAGATCGCGGATCTCGTCATCGACCCAAGTCTGGCAGAAGGTTGCGAGATTCTGGCGCGAGTTTCCGTCCAGCATGAGTTCGTCGCGTACCGAATTGAAGACGTGACGCGGCTGCCGCTCTTCCGCGGGGAACGCAAACTTCGGCAGGCTCCCCGAAAGGTCCGTGGACCCATAGATATCGTCCAGAAGATCGGCACGCAGACCGGAGTCCAAGGTTTCTGACATCAAGATTCGCCCTTCCCAGAAAGGTAGTGAAGACATGGCCGGACCCGATTAACGCCGCTGTGGCTCCGGCCGGCAAAAGCGGGATGCAGACGCGGCCGCACCGCCTTCAGCCCGGGTCCTCGTAAGTGCCGGCGACCATTCGCAAGAGCGCGGAGAGCGGGAGCCGTTCGTCCGTTCCGCAGGATAGCAGGGGCCCGCGACAAGCAAGAAGGAGCGCCGTTTCGGGGCATGAAGACGTCCCTCCCAACAGGTCGATCAGAGGGACGCGTAGAACGCCGCAGCCTGGGCCCTCGAACTGACCGCCAGCTTCTTGAGGATTTCGATCACATGATAGTCAACCGAGCGCTTCGACTGGCCGACGATGATCGCGATCTCCGAGTTGGATTTTCCATTCGCAATCCATTTGAGCACTTCACGCTGAAGGGAGGAGAGCGACTGCAACATTCCGTTTACTGCGGGCGCATCTCCGGAAAACAGACCCAGCGACCTCGCGCGTTCCTTGGCGACCATTCCGATAATCGTCGCGGCATGGACAGCATCCTTGTCATGCTCTCTGTCCGCAAACGACAGAAACGTTAACGCGCCAACCATCCCCGACTGTCCGCCCATCGGGATTGTAATGCCGCTGAAAATACCGGCGTGCTCTATATATTCCAGATAATCATCGTGCCGCACCTTCCAGGTGGGCCTCTGCCAGTACAGAGGACCGGTACCGGTCGCCGCATATTCCAGCAGTGGATCACGCTCGGACCACCCGTCTCGTTCATAGGCAACGAGGTCGTCATAGGACCAGTTGGTCAAGGTCGGATTGGTCATGAATTCGCGCTGGGCGCGCTTTTCGCATCCGAGATTAAAGCTATCGAATCCCAGCAATCCAGCAGACGCGTTGATAGCCCTGCGCAACTCATGCTTGTCATCCGCATTGCATATGCTCGCCACAACCCCCGATGTGATTTCAAGCAAATTCAAATCCGCAACTCGCACTGAATATACTTAGCAATCGTAATAATATTTACAGTATTACTTAAAATTTATAATCTATAAAATTTAGCATGGAGCACGATTCAGGTCAACCGTTCGAACGGGCAGTTGACCTGTGGCTGTTGCCGCCCATAAGCTTGAACAATGGGGGTGTTGCATCGGTTTTCTGTGAAATTCGAGCTTCAATTTTTTGTTCTGAGCGTGATATTTCGCTGGGGTGTGCGATCATTTCATTACTTCTGGATGAAGGCGACGAACGCCTTCTCGCCGACAACAGGCAGTTGGTCACCGGTGTCGAGCTGCAGCCGTGGTGCTGCAAGGCCACGGCGCGATAACATCCGCGAGCGGGGGCGGCCGTCATGTGCGCTCCCATGTCGATACTTGCGCCCCAATGTCGATACTCTCGACGGCGCTTCGATGAGGCCGTGGAACACATCGACGTCAGCGCACCAAGCTTGTTTCCCCGGTCGCATGCCTGCATCCGCCACACCTGACCGTCATCTTCAAAAAGGGAATCTCGATGACCGATCTGCCACAACCGATCCGCGGCACGCAGGGCGCAACCATGGTTGGCCCGCGCAATCCTGAGATCGAGGCGCAAAACCCCGACATCTTCATGCCGCCCGAGACCGACAATGGCGGCATCCCGAACCTGAAGTTTCCTTTCTCGCTCGCTCATAACCGCATGGAAGATGGCGGCTGGGCGCGTGAGGTCACGCAGCGCGAAATGGGCTCGCTGAAGTCGCTCGCCGCCGTGGACATGCGTCTCGGACCGGGCGTCGTCCGTGAGATGCATTGGCACAAGGAGGCCGAGTGGGCCTATGTGCTGCAAGGAAGGGTGCGCTTCTACCTTGTTGATTCCGATCGGAACACGCTGGTCGAAGATCTTGGCCCCGGCGACATGTGGTTTGCGCCGGCCGGCATCCCGCATGCGATCCAGGGTCTCGAGGAAGGCACCGAGTTCCTGCTGGTTTTCAACGACGGCAATTTCTCCGAAAACGAGACGCTGCTGATCACCGAATGGATGGCCCACACGCCGCGCGAGGTTCTGGCGAAGAATTTCGGCGTGCCGGAGACCGCCTTCGACAACATTCCGAAGTCCGAGAAGTACATCTTCCGCCTGCCGGTTCCCGGCCCGATCGAGGAAGTTCGCAAGGAGCTCAACGCCAAGTCGATGGTCGGCAGCTATGTGTTCCGCAACGCCGATGCTCCCTCGACCAGTTTCCCCGGCGGATCGACCAAGGTCATCGATTCAAAGCTCTTCCCTGCGACGTCGCTTTCGGCGCTGATCATCGATCTCGAGCCCGGCGCCATGCGGGAAATGCACTGGCACCCGGACGCGGACGAGCTGCAGTATTACACCAAGGGCAAGGCGCGGATGACGGTGTTCAACGCGGTGAACGCCGCGCGCACCTTCGACTTCCAGGCAGGCGACGTCGGCTGCGTGCCCAAGGCGCTCGGCCACTATATCGAGAACATCGGCGACGAGCCGATGCAGGTGATCAACGTATTCAGTACCGACGTCTACAGGGACATATCGCTGGGCCACTGGATGGCGCTGACGCCGAAGTCGCTGGTTCAGGGACATCTCGACGTCGATAGCGTGCTGATGGACGCACTGACCCAGACCGACCGGAAGGTCGTCCCGGGCTAAGCACCTAATTGATCCGGCATGACCGGCGGATTCTTCCGCCGGTCATGCCGCCAGGGTGCCTGCGACCCAGCCGCTTGCCCTCATCGCAAAAGGATTTCCCGTCCTCGGCCGATTCCCGGTCGCGTTCGCGGTCCACCAAGCTTGGCTTTTGCCGGCGAACAACCTCCGGACACTCGACACATGACCGCGATCATCCAGGACATCGTCTCAATCTTCTTCGTTCTCGCGCTCGGATATTTCTCGGGCAGGAGAAGCGCCTTCACGCAGGACCAGGCCGGCGCGCTGCTGAAGGTGGTCTTGAACTACTGCCTTCCGGCCACGCTTTTCGTGTCGATCGTGCGCTCGACACGGGCGGAGCTGTTCGCCGAATGGAACATGCTGCTCTCGACCTTCATCGTGCTGATCGTCTCGCAGGTCGTTGTCTTCCTCGCGGCGATGTATGTGTTCAAGCACAATCATCGGGAATCCGGCATTGCCAGCCTGGTCGCCGGAGCACCGACCGTCGGCTTTCTCGGCATCGCGGTGCTTTCGCCGATATACGGGGCCGAGGCCGGCCTGACGGTTGCCATCGTCGCCCTGATCGTCAACGTGATCATGGTGCCGATCGCCATCTTCCTGATCGCCCCGGAGGGGCAGAAGCCCAGCGCGGCGCTGGTCAACGCGATCAAGCAGCCGGTGGTGCTCTCGCCGCTGATCGCCGTCGTTCTCGTGCTCCTGAACGTGCACGTCCCGGGCTGGTTCCTGCCGCCGCTCAGCCTGATCGCCCACGCCAATTCCGGTATCGCCGTGTTCGCGGCCGGCCTCGTGCTCTCCGCCCACAAGCTGACCGTCAATGCCGAGGTCCTCTGGAACACGCTGGTCAAGCTGGTGCTGGCTCCCGCCGCGATGCTGATGCTGGCCTTGGCCTTCGGCATCTCGGGTGCGCACCTTGAGCAACTTGTGCTGCTCGTCGCCTTGCCGACGCTCTTCACCGGCATCGTGCTCTCCGGCCGCTATCAGCTTTATGTCGAGCTGGGTTCGTCGACGCTGATCACAACCACGGTGCTGTTCGCAGCCGCCGCGCCTGCGTGGATAGCAATCGTCAGGGCGATATCGAACTAAGCCAAAGAGCCCAAAACTAGCCGGCGCGTGAAACACCCGGTCTTGTCGCTAGGAACCTTGATGGTCCGGCGCGGCAAGACCGGGTGCTGGCCGCCGAATCTGACCGTCGTTCTGAATACGAGGGCTCTCTATGAGGCCGAGATTCCCATTCGCTGAATCGCTCAGCGATAAAGCCTTGTGCGACTGGTTGTTATAGTTGTCGTGGTATGACACATCGACTAACGAGCGAGTCCGGAGCCCTCCCTTCCGTCTCAGGGGCCACCTTTTCTGCGGTTCAATTGATGATCTCGAACGAAGCTAAATCCATACGCGGCGCCGGAGACGCAGAGATCGTCCTCCAGACCGACCCGGTTCGCATGGCGTTCGGCCGGCTGGCGACCCTGTTCGGCGCCGCCCTGCTGCTCGGCGGATGCACGAACGCCGGGGCGCCCACGATTGCCATGTATGGAGCCTATTTCCCATCCTGGCTCGCCTGCGCGCTCGCCGGCATTCTCGGGGCCGTCGTCGTGCGACTGATCTTCATTCCTCTCGGGCTCGACGACGTGCTCCCCATTCGCCTGCCAGTATACGTGGCCGTCGCCGCAGCGATCGGGTTCTCCGTATCGCTGCTCGGCTTCGGGAGGTAGTGGGTGACGCCAGCACGCAAGTCCTTGATCGGAAAACTGGCCGGAATCCTGGTCAGTCTCGCCATCCTCGCGGCCGCGGTGGTTCTCGGCCGACAATATTTCGCCAACGCCGACCGCAACCCCCTCTCGCAGGACGCTGTTCTAAGCGCCAATGTCGCAAAGATCGCCTCTGCCGTTCCGGGCCGAATTGCGACTATTGCGGTCCAGGAAAACGGCGCCGTCACGAAGGGCGAACTTCTGTTCTCGCTCGATGCCGAGCCCTACAAGTTGCAGGTCGCGCAGGCAGCGGCGGACCTCCAGATCGCGGAAGCGGCCTATGCCGACAAGCAGCGCGCGGTCAGCGCCGAGCGCTCCAACGCGGTTATCGCCCGCGAACAGATCACGCGCGCGCAGTCCAATCTCGATCTGGCGACCCAGACCCTTGCCCGCCTCCAGTCCCTGCGACCCAAGGGCTATGTCAGCGCCCAGCAGGTCGACGATGCAGCGACCGCCAAGCGCGACGCCGAAGTGAGCCTCCGGCAGGCGCGCCATCAGGAAGCAGCGGCCGAGTCCCTTGTAAGTGATGTCGCGGCGGCGGCAGCCCTCGTCGCGGCGCGCAAGGCGGCGCTCGCCATCACCGAGCGCGCGCTCACCGACACAGAGGTTCATGCGCCCTTCACCGGCAAGGTGGTGGGCCTGACGGTTTCGCCGGGCGATTTTGTGCTGACGGGCCAGTCCGTTTTCACGCTGATCGACACCGACGCCTGGTATGCGTCGGCGACATTCCTCGAAACGGAGCTTCCGTCCATCCAGATCGGCGACTGTGCAACCGTCTATGCCCTCGCCGACCGGACGCTCCCGATCAAGGGACGCGTCGAGGGCGCCAGTTGGGGCGTCATGTCGGAGGAAGTCATCAACCTGCCGCGCGCCCTGCCGATCGTGCCGAAAAGTCTCGACTGGGTACGGGTCGCGCAACGCTTCCCGGTTCGCGTCCGCCTGATTGATCCGCCAGACAACCTGATGCGCATCGGCGCCTCCGCGACGGTGACCGTGCATCATGGACAGGACTGCTAACTCTGCCTGGTGGGCGATAGTCCGCCAGGCCTGGTCGGATCTTCAGCCCTTCCCCGGGCGGTTCGGGATGGCCTGGCGCATCGCGCTGCTGTGCGCGCTCTTCGCCGGCGTCGCAATGATCTACAAGATCCCGGAATCGGCGATCGGCTGCTATTTGATCATCTTCCTGGCCCGCCCGAACGGCGCCGAGTGCGTTGGCCAGGCGATCGGCCTGATCATACTGGCCAGCGTCGTCGTTCTCGGCATGGCGTCCCTGGTGGAAGCGACGGCCGATTCCGCCTTTCTCCGCATTCTGCTGATGGCAGCATTCTCCTTCGTCTTCGTCTTTCTCGGCGCTGCCTCGCAGCTCGGCGAGATCGGCTCCATCATCGCGCTCGTCATCGCGTTCATCCTGTCGCTGGTCGATCAGGTCCCGGCGGGAGAGGTCGTCACGCGCGGCCTGCTCTATGCCTGGCAGATGGCCTGCGTGCCCATGGCGATGATGATCGTCTTCAACCTCATCTTCGGCACCTCGCCACACCGCCTGCTGAGGGAAACGGTCACGGAACGGCTTTCTGCCGCCGCCACCGCGCTCGAACAGCCCGGCCCGGCCGGCGCCGCCGCGCTCCGTGCCCCTCTCTCCGAGGGCAATGCCGAAGTCGGCAAGCGCGGCATGCTGGCCACGATCTTCCATACGGCACCCGGCGGGACCGTCACATGGCTCCGCGGCGCTGCGATGAACAGCTATCGCCTGATGCTCGCCGTCGCTGCCCTGCCCGCCGACGCCGCGAGCGACGTCCGCGCGGATCTTGCGCGCCGCTGCCGGGCCGCCGTCGCGACGATCACCGCGGGAAATCGCCCGACAGGCCGGACAGACGCGACGCCCACAGGCCAGCCGACACTCGATACGATCGGCAAGATGCTGGACGACCTCGCGATGCCGAACGGCGGATCGGACGCCAAGCCCGCGAACCCGCCATTTCTGGCTAAGGATGCCTTTACCAATCCCGACTATCAACGCTATGCGCTGAAGACGACCGCAGCAGCGATCAGCTGCTACCTGATCTATTCGCTGATCAACTGGCAGGGCATCCACACGGCCATGATCACCTGCTATGTCGCAGCGCTCGGAACCACGGCGGAAACCGTTCACAAGCTGACGCTGCGCATTCTCGGCTGCCTGATCGGTGCTTCGATGGGCTTCCTGTCCATCCTGTTCGTGATCCCGCATCTGGAATCGGTCGGCGGCCTGATGGCGCTCGTGTTTTGCGCCATTCTCGTCGCCGCTTGGGTATCGACGGGCAGCGAGCGCATTTCCTATGCGGGCGTTCAGATCGGCCTGGCCTTCCTGCTCACCGTCCTGAACGGCTTCTCGCCCAATCTCAGCATGGAATCGGGCCGCGACCGCATCATCGGCATTCTTCTCGGCAACGTCGTGGTCTATCTCTTTTTCACCGGACTCTGGTCAAAGAGCGCCGTGGTCGAAGCCCGCGAGCGACTGGCGCGCGCCCTTGAGGCGCTGGCCCAACTGGCGCGGCTCGACCGACCGGCACGATCGGTGGCGTTGGCCGAAGCCGACAGGGTCGAGACGGAAATGGAGGCTGCCTACCAGCAGCTGGCCCTTCTCCCCTTCGAGCCGGCATCGCGGCGCCCTTCCGACGCGCGCATCGCCGACGCCGAGCGGCTGACCGACGAAACGCGCGCGCTGTTGCCCGTTCTGATGTTCAGCGCCGAGGAGACAGCGGGCGTAGCCGACCGGCTCTCCTATTTGGCGCGCCGGATCGGCGTTTCAGAGCACGAGACGGCGCCGACAACGATGCCACCACCCGACGGCACGCCATCCGGCGAGATCGCGCCCCGGCTCAAACGGATCGAAAATCTTACCGAGGAGTTGGCGGCATGAGTTGGCGTTCGGTCCTCGGCTTTCGAACGCTCCGGCGACAAGGCGCGATGGCGCTCTTCTGCACGGTGCTTGCCGCATGCACCACGCAGATGCTGGAAAATGCGCCGCCCGATCCTGCCAAGCCCTGGCAACCGAAGACGACCGGATCGAGCACCGGGACGGCACGCCCCACCGCCGACTTCGGCGTCGAGGGCCCGCCGGAGGTTTCCGCTCTTCAGCCGACGCCGGGCATATCCAGCGACAAGTCATACGGGCTTGCCGAACTCATCGACATCGCCCAGACCCGCAATCCGCTGACCCGCGTCGCCTGGCAGCAGGCGCGGCAGGCTGCCTTGGCGGCCGGCATGGTCGAGGCGACCTATCTCCCCTTCATCTCGGCCAATGTGATTGCGGGACGACAGGAGGTCACGCAGCCACTACCGATCCCGATCAACGGCCGGGATCAGGTTACGACTTCTGTCGATGGCGTATCGCCGCAGATCGCCCTGCAATGGCTCGTCTTCGATTTCGGCCAGCGCAGCGCGCTGCATACGGCGGCGCGGCACAATTCGGATGCCGCCAACGTCCTCTTCAACGGCGCGCACCAGACGATCATCTACGACGTCACGCAACGCTACTTCCTCTATGGCGCCGCGCGGAACCGCGTCCAATCTGCACAACAGAGCCTCTCCAACAGCCGCAAGATCGAAGACGCGGCTCAGGCACGCTCCCAGAAGGGTATCGGCACCACGGTCGAACTCGCGCAGGCGCGGCAGGCCGTGGCCCAGGCGCAGTTCGGCCTCGTGCAGGCCCAGGGCACCGAAAAGGATGCCTATCAAGCCCTCCTCGGGGCAATGGGTGTCTCGCCAATGACGAAAATGCGCATCAAGGAGCCCGGCTCCCGACGTCTGCCGCAGGATGTCGGCAAACCGACAGAGGCGATGATCAAGGCGGCGCTCACGCGTCGGCCGGACGTCCTCGCCAGCTTCTCCGCCATGAAAGCGAGCGAATCCGGTATCAAGGCGGCCCAGGCGGAGCTCATGCCCAAGGTGTTCCTCGGCGCTGTGGCCGCGACCGGCAACACCAATCTGAGCGATTCGGGCCTGCCGACAATCGGCCAGCAGGCCTCCGCCTCGGGCGTCATGATCGGCGCCACATTGCCGCTCTTCGACGGCGGTCTCCGGCAGGCACAGCTGGCCAATGCGCAGTCGCTCGCCGCCGCGAGCGCTGCGACTTTCGAGAAGACGCGCGACGCGGCCGCGCGGGAAATCGTTGTCAGCACGGAAGCGCTGCGTTCGGCCCTCGCCTCCCACAGGGCGGCGTCTGCCCTGACCCAGGCCTCGGCCGTCACCTACGACGCCGCGCTCGACTCCTATCGTGTCGGCATCGGCAACATCACGACGGCAACGGCGGCCAATAGCGGCCTGCTGGCAGCACGGCAGGGCGAGGCCGATGGCTACACCGCCTCGCTCGTCGCGGCAGCCAATCTCGCCTTCGTTCTCGGCGCCATGACGTCGGGCGATTCCGTCACGCAGCGGTAGACCTTTCGGCCACCCAGCGAACCGATGACGGCACCGAACCGACCTACCAGGAGAGACACCATGACGAGCCGATTTGGAACGCGCTACGGGCATCTGGCAGGCGAGCATGGAATGGCTCCCTGCCCTTGTCACGGGCCGGAAGCCCAGCGCGTGTATCGCGCCGTCGAGGAGGGTCTCTCCCGCCGCTCGATGCTGAAGGGACTGGCCGGCACCCTGCTGGCAGGCGGCCTTGCCGGCTCCCTGGGGCGAATTGCACCAGCCATGGCGCAAGAAGCCTCGGGAAAACGGGTGCTCGCCAATGCTCGGCATTTTGACGGCCTCTCGGCCACGCTGATCGAGGGCCGGGACATCGTGATCGAGAACGGGCGCATCGTCGATCTGATCCCGCACGGCCAGCCCGTCGCCGATGCGACGGTGATCGATTGCAGCGGCAAGGTCATCATGCCGGGCCTGATCGACGCGCATTGGCACACCTTCCTCGCCGCCCTGCCGCAGATGGTGGCGATGACGGCGGATGCCGGTTACCTGCATCTCCTGGCAACGCAGGAGGCTGGACGCACGCTGATGCGCGGTTTCACCACCGTGCGCGACGTCGGCGGCCCATCCTTTGCCCTGAAGCGCGCCGTCGACGAAGGCCGCTTCCCCGGCCCGCGCATCTATCCCTCGGGCGCGATGATTTCGCAGACCTCGGGCCATGGCGACTTCCGCGCGCGTTTCGACGGTCCTCACACGGCCACGTCCCCGCTAAGCCCCGCCGAACAGGTGGGCATCTCCATCATCTCGGACGGCGTCCCGGATATGCTGCTCCGGACCCGCGAGCAGCTGTTGCAGGGCGCCAGCCAGATCAAGATCATGGTCGGCGGCGGTGTCTCGTCGCAGTTCGATCCACTGAGCTCCATCCAGTTCACGAATGCCGAAATTCGCGCGGCCGTGGACGCAGCCGGGGATTGGGGCACCTATGTCTGCGCCCATGTCTATACGCCGGCCGGCATAGCCAGGGCGCTCGCCGGCGGCGTGCAGAGCATCGAGCACGGCCAGCTCGCCGACGACGAGGCGGCGCGGCGCATCGCCGATGCCGGTGCCTGGTGGAGCCTGCAACCCTTCCTCGCCGACGAGGACGCAAACCCGCAGGCGACCGCTCGCCAGCAGGCCGACCAGCGGCTGATCTCGGAAGGCACGGTGCGCGCCTTCGAGCTCTGCCAGAAATATTCGGTCAAGACCGCCGTCGGCACGGACATCCTGTTCAGTCCGGCCAAGACCGAGAGCCAGGGGCGGCAGCTCGCCAAGATCGCGCGCTTCATGTCCAATGTCGACGTGCTGCGGCTGGTGACGGGCCGCAACGGCGATCTGCTCGCGCTTTCCGGCTCCCAGAACCCCTATCCCGGGCGGATCGGCGTGATCGAAAAGAACGCCCATGCCGACCTTCTCGTTGTCGACGGCGACCCCACCCTGGAAATCGGCATCATCGGAGATCCCGATCGCATGAAGCTGATCATGAAGGCGGGCACCGTCTACAAGAACACGCTCAACGCGTGAGCCACCGCCCCGGTGCGCCGGCGCCGGACGGAAGGGATGGAACAGGCATTCATGACCGGCTGACGGCTCTCGAGCCGTGACGGACGGACGAGGCACGCCAATTGGCGCTCGCCGTCCTGATGGGTAGCGTGGCCGGCGAAATCGGCTTGCTGTTTCATCTGTTCGTCGACTGGCTGATCGCCTGACCGCAACTTATTGCGTGCGTCGTGCCGCGCCTGCCTACTCTTTGGCGGCCAACTCTTTTGCCAACGAAATGAATGCCCGCATTCCCGCGGAAAGGTTGCGTCGGCCTGGGTAGTAGATGGCAAGCCCTGGGAGCTTAGGGGTCCAGTCCTCCAGGACGCGAACCAGTCTGCCCGCACCTATGTCTTCGAGAACGGCATATTCGTGTATGTAGATTAGCCCGAGTCCCTCGATCGCAGCTTGTCTCGACAGAGTTCCCTCGTCCAGGGTGATCGGTCCACGCACATCGAGCTGTACGCTTTCGCCCTGCTTCTCAAATTGCCAGCGGTATAGCGCGCCATTCGGCAACCGCACCCTGACGCAGCGATGGGCCAGCAGGTCGGCCGGCGTTCTCGGAATCGAGTGTCTGGCGAAATAGCCCGGTGAACCGACGACGGCATAGATCTGCGGGCGGCCCAGCGACACCGCGATCATGTCAGTGGGCACCAGGTTCGCCACGCGTACGCCGAGGTCGAATCCTTCGGCGACGATGTCGACCAGGCGCCCCTCCGTCACCAGGTCGACCTCCATGTCTGGAAAGCGCCGGAGAAACTCCAGCACCAGCGGCGACAGGAATTCGCGCGCAGCGGTAACGGCCGCGTTGATGCGCAGGACGCCCGATGGGGTCTGGCGCTGCGCGCTGACCGCCACGATCGCCTCGGCAATAGACTGCAGGGCGGGACCGACCTCCTCAATGAACGTGCGACCTGCATCGGTCAGCGATACGCTTCGGGTCGTTCGGTTGAACAGGCGGACGCCAAGCTCGGCCTCGAGGCGGGCAATCGTGTGGCTGAAGGCTGTGCTTGAGACACCCAGGTCGATAGCCGCAGCTCGGAACGAACCCCTGCGGGATACGGCGATAACTGCATCAAGATCCGTCAAACTCGCACGAAACATTATCCCGATCCATTCATCTCCACATGCCAATTTATCCCACTTATCGGCACAACGGTCCACCTTCATATTGGTGGCATCACAAGACAAGGATGGTCGCCATGAAACTCCTCCCTGAAATCGCAGCCTATTTCGATGCCCACCTCAATGCCGACAAGGGCTCTCTAGATGTCATTTTCACACCCGACGCCATTGTTCGGGATGAAGGAGCCGAGTACGTCGGCCTCGCGGAAATCCTGGCATGGCGGCTGGCCACCTCGACGAAATACGCCGACCTCGCTTCCGAGCCCGTTGCGCAGTCGGTCGACGGTGACCGCATCGTGGTGAAAAGCAAAGTCAATGGTGATTTTCCGACTAGTCCAGTGATGCTCGACTACACATTCACGCTCGTACGCGGCCGGATCGCCACGCTGGAAATTCACTGATGACCGACTTTTTGAACCTGACGGGAAAGCGCGTGCTCGTCACATCGGGCACGCGCGGCGCCGGCGCGGCAACCGCAGCTCTGTTCCGCGATCTGGGCGCACGAGTCCTGACCACGGCACGGGCGAGGCCCGACACGTTGCGGGAAGCCCTGTTCGTGGCGGCCGATCTGACAACGGAAACTGGATGCAGGACCGTAGCTGACGCCGTTCGAGAGCGCTTGGGCGGCCTTGATGTCCTGGTCAACATGCTGGGTGGTTCGTCCGCACCAGCCGGGGGCTTTGCAGCACTCGACGACGCGCAATGGCGTAAGGAATTTGATCTGAACCTGTACCCCGCGATCCGGCTGGATCGCGCGCTCCTTCCGGACATGATTTCACAGGGAAGCGGCGTCATTATCCACGTGACCTCGATCCAGAACCGCTTGCCTCTGCCGGATGCCACGACGGCCTATGCAGCGGCCAAGGCGGCGCTGTCGACCTACAGCAAAAGTCTGTCCAAGGAGGTTTCGCCCAAGGGAGTGCGCGTAGTGCGGGTCTCTCCGGGCTGGATCGCAGGTGAGGCGTCAAAAGGTTTGGCCGAACGTCTCGCCAGGGAAGCAGGCACCGACTATGCGGGCGGCGTAAAGCTGATAATGGACTCGCTGGGCGGCATTCCCCTTGGTCGGCCTGCTGAGCCAGAAGAAGTTGCCAACCTGATCGGCTTCCTCGCCTCGGACCGCGCCGCATCGATTACCGGCACGGAGCATGTAATCGACGGCGGCACGATCCCGACGGCATAGTCAACGCAAGTCAATAACTCGGGGCAATACTTCGCGGCGGACCGTGATCGCCCCAACCCGATCATCAGAGAACAAGATCGAGAATACGAACCTACAGTCTATTTCAAGGACGGCCTTGCCGTAGTCCACGGCAAGGCCGTCGAACCAGTGTCATGCGGTCATCGCGCCATCGATGGTCACGGCAGCGCCGTTGATGAAGCCGGCATCAGGCCCGGCGAGGTAGGCAACGAGCGCTGCAGGTTCCGAGGCATGTGCCATTCGACCCGCCGGCACCATGCCGAGGATGAAGTCCTCCATGCCCGAGGTCATGTCGGTCGTGGTTGGACCCGGCTGGATAGCATTGACGGTGATGCCCTTTGGCGCAAACTCATGGGCAAGGGAACGCGTCATCGCAGTGAGCGCGGACTTGGACAGACCATATACGCTGGCACCGGGCACGGCCGCGCTCACCGCGACATTGCTGGAGACGTTTATGATGCGGCCGCCGGATTGCATATGCCGCGCTGCTTCCTGCATGGCAAAGAAGGGCGCGCGCACATTGATCGCCATGGTCCTGTCGAAATCCGCCTGGCTGAAATCGTCGATCAGCGCATGCACCAGGGTGCCGGCATTGTTGACCAGAATGTCGAGACCGCCGAGCCGATCGACCGCCTGACGAATAGCGGCCTGCAGGCCTGCAGGATCGGCGCTATCGGCCTGGAGAGCGAAGGCCGTGCCGCCGGTGGCGGTAAGTTCGTCGACCAGACTCTTGGCTGCATCGGGACTTGCCGAATAGGTGAAGGCCACTTGGGCGCCCTGCTCGACCAGCTTGCGGACGATGGCGGCGCCGATGCCGCGCGACCCCCCGGTGACAATGGCACGTTTGTTGAGAAGAGATGCCGACATTGTGTTTCCTTTCGTCAGGCACAGAGAGGCATTTTCTGGACTGATCAGTCCAGAATTAGGCAAGCTTGTTGATGAGGTTGCATCGGGACGGCGGCTACATCGCTGAGAGCGCTTTCATGGCGAAGTGGGCGACAGCGGCCAGCTCGTCACGGCTGGCACCGGCCTGCGCCCGGACCGTCAGGCCCTGCAGGGTCGCATAGAGGAAGCTGGCGGCAACCATTGCGTCCAGTGTCCCGGAGAGCTCGCCCCGCGCCTTCGCGGCCTCGACCAGGCCGGCAAGCATGGTCTCCACACTCGTTGCCGTGCAGCGTGCGAGGGCTGTCACCTCCGGCTGGGCATGGCCGAAGGCCGTAGTGGCATTGATGCCCATGCAGCCGCGTGCATTTTCCTCGGCGCTGCGCCGGGTGAAAATGGCGAGAAAGCCGTGCAGAACCTCTAGCGGGGAAGGATTGTCACCCAGGTGATCGAAGAAGTTCTTGTTGTCGAGCTTGTGGTACGACCGCAGGCTTTCAAGGAATAGCGACTGCTTATCGCCGAAAGTGTCGTACATCGACTGGCGACCGATTTTCATGCCCTTGAGCAGGTCGTCCGTCGATGCACCCTCGTATCCCTTGGTCCAGAACACATCCAATGCTCGGGCCAGGGCTGCGTCGCGATCGAATTCCTTGGATCTTGCCATAGTCTCCAATTAGCCATTCTGGACTGAATAGTCAAGAATGGCTACAGGAGATGGAGGGCTTCATCCTGTCAGGCGATCGATACGCCCGACATAGCTTCCGAAACAAGCCATAGCCGCTCCGCCAAAACGGGGTCAGCCGCCCATGGAGCAACGCCCTTGCGGCCGGCTTCGGCTGTGTTGATGGCAGCGATCTCGCAGTCTTCGCAATAGACGCCACCGAGCCCCTGTAGTTGCGGGCTTGTAGCGGCCCAGACAGCTGTCGCGGCCGCCTGCTGGACCGTCTTCATGCCCCTGGCCGGGTCGACACGGAGATTTCCGTGTTCGTCCCGTGCGTCGAAGCCGGCAATCTCCTCTTCCGAGAGATGCCGCGCCAGGCCGGTCAGCACCTGACCCGGATGCAGCGAGAAGGCCCGCACGCCCGCGGCTTGGCCCCGCTTGTCCAGCGAGAGGGCGAACAGCGCATTGGCGGTCTTGGACTGACCGTAGGCCAGCCATTTGTCATAGGGACGTTCGAGGAAGTCGATGTCGTCGAAATCGATTCCGGCGATCTGATGTCCGCGCGATGAGACGGCGATGACCCGGGCATCGCCATTGCGCATCAGCGCCGGCCAGAGTGCCGCGGTCAAACGGAAGTGACCCAGGTGGTTGGTCGCAAACTGGCTTTCGTGGCCGTCGATATCGCGAGACAATGGCGCAGCCATGATGCCGGCCCCGTTGATCAGGATATCTATGGAACGGCCGCTTTCGAAGACGCGCCGGCCGAAGGCGGCAACCGAGGCGGCATCAGCCAGGTCGAGCCGGTCGATCTCGACATTGGAAATTCCGGCGAGGGCGGCCGTGGCACGATCGGGGTCGCGCGCCGGAACAATCACCCGGACACCGGCTCCGGCCAGTGCCCGCACGGTTTCGAGGCCGATGCCGGAATGGCCGCCGGTGACGATTGCCGTCTTGCCGGACAGGTCAATTCCGCTGACGATGTCCGCAGCAGTGCTGGCTGCGGAAAACGGCGAGCCGATGGGATGTTGAAGCTGTGTCATGCTGATCTCCACTGGTAATGACCCTGCATATGATCTACCTACCCAGACAATCCAGTCGGCCAAATCCGGGATACTATCGTGATCGTCCAAATCATGCCCAGTGATGCCCTGTCGGCCATCCTCAATGCCATCAATGCGGTTGCGCTCTGCTCGATCAGCCTGCAGGCGGGCGGCGATTGGGGCATTCGGTTTGCGGCACCGGCCAATATCAAGTTCAACGTTGTGCGCCATGGCGGCTGCTGGCTGCTCACGGCGGATCAAGCACCTGTGCACCTGGAGGCCGGCGACTGTTTCGTCGTCACCAATGGTGCCTTTGATCTGGCCAGCGCACCGGACGCGACGATGGTCGCGGCCCAGGACGTGTTCTCCGGCTCGGGCATGGCGGCACAATTGGGCGAGGGCAACGACTTCGCCATTCTCGGTGGCAGCGTGCGGCTCGATACGATCGATGGCGTGGTGCTGTCCGATGCCCTGCCACGCATTCTGGTCATCAAGGGCGACGCCGCTGCGCCAATCGCCTGGCTGCTCGACCAGCTCGATCGCGAGTGGGATTCCGGCGCGCCCGGAGCGCAACTGATGTGCAATGACCTGCTGCGCCTGGCCTTCATCCATGTGCTACGCGCCCACTTGGCGCAGCGGGCTGCCGATGATACCGGCTGGTTGAGCGGTTTGACCGACCGTCACATTGCCCCGGTGCTGCAGGCGGTACATGCCGAACCCGAACGCAATTGGACGCTCACCGAATTGTCGCGCCTTGCCGGCCAATCGCGGTCCAGCTTTGCCGCGCGGTTCAAGCAGCGCGTTGGCCTCGCGCCGCTGGATTACCTGACACGCTGGCGCATGCGCCTGGCGGCCGGCAAGCTACGGCGTGGCGTCGAGCCGGTCTCCAGCATCGGCGCAACTCTCGGCTATCGCTCGGACAGCGCCTTCGGCGCCAGCTTCCGCCGGATCTATGGCACGTCGCCGTCACGCTATCGAAACGAACAGAAGGTCGGCTCCTCAGCCATCGAAGCTGATACCGCGGGTCACTGAATGCTTGGCGAGGGATCGCTCAGCCATCGACATGGGTGAGCTTGTCCGGATTGCGCATCATGTAGATGGCGGTGATCTTGCGGCCCTCTATGGCGAAGGCGGTGGTCTGCAGGATCGCGCCGCGTTCGCGGCTGACATAGCCGGGCAGGCCGTCGATCCAGGCCGGTCGGATGAACTGGGTCCAGTCGGGGCCGAGCTTGCGATAGAGCCCGCCATACATCCGCAGCACATGATCCATGCCGACAATCGGGCGCAGGAAAGCGAAGACCTTGCCGCCGCCGTCGGAGTGCAGCACGACGTCATCGGCCAGAAGCGCCCGCAGCGCGGTGACATCGCCGGTATGAGCGGCGGAAAAGAAGGCCTGGGCGATGCGGTCGCCATCCTCGCGGGCGACGGGAAAGCGCGGGCGGGCCTCCTGCACATGCTTTCGGGCGCGGGAGGCAAGCTGGCGCACGGCGGGCGCGTCACGGCCCAGCGTGGTGGCGATCTCGTCGAGCGGTTGGCCAAAGACATCGTGTAGCAGGAAGGCGGCCCGTTCCAGGGGCGAGAGGCGTTCAAGCGCGAGCATGAGCGTCATGGTCAGTTCGTCAGTATCGATGCCGGGCTCGTCCGGTTCGAGGATCGGCTCGGGAAGCCAGCTGCCAACATAGAGCTCGCGCCGCGCGCGAGCCGATTTCATTTCATCGAGGCACAGTCGGGTGACGATGCGGGTGAGAAACGCCCCGACATTGGTAACCGCGGACTGGTCCGTATTGGACCAGCGCAGCCAGGCATCCTGCACGATGTCCTCGGCGGCGGCGCGGCCGCCGAGCATCCGATAGCCGAGACGGACCAGCCGGCGCCGGTGCGTTTCGAAGACGTCCGAAGCCTGGTCAGGCGTCATAGGCGCCCTCGGGGAATGGAGGGGGCACGGCAAAGCCGACCTGAAGGCGGTTCCACAGATTGATGGCGCCGATGGCAAGGGTCAGGTTGACCTGTTCCTGCGGCGTGAAAGCGGCTTCGAGGATTTCGTACTCGGCCTCGTCCACATCGGCTTCCGACAGCCTGGTCAAGGTCTCCGTCCAGCCAAGGGCCGCGCGTTCGCGCGCCGTGTAGTGGGGCGCCTCGCGCCATGCGTCCAGCAGGTACAGTCGCATTTCGCTTTCACCGGACTTGCGCAGGGATGTGGCGTGCAGATGGATGCAATAGGCGCAACCATTGATCTGGGAAGCGCGCAGCTTGACCAGTTCCAGGAGGGTAGTTTCCAGAGTACTGGTCCTGAGGGCCGCTTCAAGCGCCATGATGGCCTTGATGGCGGCCGGCGCTTTGTTGAGGTGATCGTCCAGTCTGGCCTTCATCGAGCTCTCCTCAACGCGGGGGCTGGCTGGCGAGCCAGTTGGCATAGCCGATGGTGCCGAGGCGGGCCGTGCCGCGCGGCAGCAACGTGTCATCGTTCAGAGGGGCTCCGAAATAGAGCGCTTCCGGGGTGCCGATGACGGCGCGGGTGTCGCCGATATCGCGCAGATATTGGGCCAGCAGATCGGACATGCGGACTTTTTCGGGGCCGGCGATTTCGAGCGTGCCGTTGAGCGGGGCGGCGAGCGCGACATCCGCCATGACGGCCGCCACGTCGGGCGAGGCGATCGGCTGGATGAAGGCCGTCGAAAGGGTGATCGTGCCTTCAGCGCCGGCCGACTTGGCTATGCCGCCGAGGAACTCGTAGAACTGCGTGGAGTGCACGATCGTATAGGGAATGGGCGAGGCCTTGATCAGGGCTTCCTGCGCCTGCTTGCCGCGGAAATAGCCGCTTTCGGACAGATCCTGCGTGCCGACCACCGAGAGCGCGACGTGATGGCGAACGCCGGCGGCTGATTCAGCGGCAAGCAGGTTGCGCCCGGCGGTCTGGAAGAACTCGAGTACAGCGGCATCCTCGAAGGACGGCGAATTGGCGAGGTCGAGCACCACGTCGACACCAACCATGGCCTCAGCCAGGCCCTCGCCGGTGATCGTATTGACGCCCGAACTGGGCGAGGCAGCGATGACCTCATGGCCGCGGTCGAGAAGTATGCGCACGGTCTTGGAGCCGATGAGGCCGGTTCCGCCGATGACGAGGATCTTCATGGTTCTTGCCCTTTGCTCGAGACGCTGTGCCGCGATTGGCGACGTCTTCAGCAGCAAGACGAGATGGCCTGGGGCGGATGTGACACGGGGTTCGAAAAAGATTCTGCCCGCTGCATGTCACACCGTCCGCATGGGTCTCGTCTTGGATGCATCAACCTTGAGTTCGGGGCATCCCATGCACGTCGGAAGATCCTATAGGCCGATCGAATTTGCGCTGTGGTCGCGCGGCAGCATCCTTTTCATGGTGCTGGTGAGCCTCTGTGCCATTGGGGCCTACAGCATCCCCTCGATTGCGGGCTTCTCCGTACCCTGGCCGATCATCGTCGTTTTGGGCACGACAGTGTCGCTGATGGCCGGCTTCAAAAATTCACAGGTCCTGGCGCGCAGTAGCGAGGCTCTTCAGGCCTTTGCCCAGATCTCGGCGACCAGCCGCATGCTGTCGCGCTTCTGTTGCGATTTCACCGACGAGCCCACCAAGCGCGCACTGGTCTATCGCCATATCGCCTGGATGACGGCCCTGCGCTTCTGCCTGCGCCGGCCGATGCCCTGGGAATCCATGGGGCGCAAATCCAATGCGGCGTTTCGCAAACGATACCGCGTCATCGAGGACACGACGTCTCTGTCCGACGAGCTGACGGCATTGCTGGGACACGACGAAGCGGCAAAGATCCTGAAAAGCGGCATGCTCGCGGCGCCCCTGCAATTGCTCAACCAGCAAGGGCACCAGATCAATCTGTTGTTCCGCGATGCCGGCCTGGCGCCACAAGTCTATACCGAACTGCTCAAGCTGCTGCGTGACCTGCATGACCAGCAGGCCCGCTGCGACCGGATCAAGAACAGCCCCTACCCGCGCCAGTATGCCATTGTCAGCACGATGTTCGTGGCGATCTTCTGCACGCTCCTGCCCTTCGGCGCAGTGCCGGTCTTCGCGGAAATGAGCCGGCTGGGCGGCGTGTGGGGTGTGATCTCGATCTGGCTGACCATTCCATTCAGCGCGCTATTGGGTTGGATGTATATGTCGCTCGACCAGGTCGGCGAGAGCACATCCAATCCCTTCGAGGGTGGCGCGAACGACGTCCCGATTTCGCAGATTTGCCGCGAGCTCGAGATAGAGTTGCGTTCTGCCATGGGCGAGCTGGACTTGCCCAAACCCCTTCAGCCTCGCAACGGCATAGCCACCTAGCTAGCAGTGCTCAGCGATAGCTCGGGAGGACGATGACCAGGTGTTCGGACAGGACGAGCCTATTCGACCTCGAGCAGGCTGACCTTGCGGGCGACCGAGACGGCGAGGCTGCGGCGGCCGACGCCGAGCTTGGCGTAGAGGTTCTTCAGGTGGAACTTCACCGTCGCCTCGGTCAGGCCGAGGTCGCGGGCGATTTCCTTGTTGGTCGCATCGCGCGCCAGAAATTCCAGCATCTCGGCTTCGCGCGCCGTCAGGAGATCGGTGCCGGCGCCAGGCTGGTTCGGGTTGACCTGATGCAGCGCGCCGGCAATGCGGCTGACGAACTCCGCCGTCTTTGGGCTGAAGGTCGAGAGACCGAAGCGTCGGACGATGCCACGCACCGCCTGTGACAGCGGCTGGCCCTCGTCGAGGAAGATCTGCAGGCAATCCTGCGGCTGCGCCAGCGCGATCGAGCGCTGCAGGGCAGCGAGCGCCTCCTCCATCCGGCCGGCGGCCCAATAGGCCTCGATCGAGACGACCGATCCGGCCAATTGATGGCTGCCGTGATCGCGGGCACCGGCGCGGGCCATCAGGGTTTCGAGCCGGGAAATGGCGATGTCCGGCTTGCCGGTGCGGGCCAGGACGCGGGCATAGGCGACCGAGGCGTCGCCCCATTCGCGCCAGGTCGGCCACAGTAGGGTCTGGTCCAGCGCCGGCATGTCCGAAATCATCTGGGCGGCCGCCTCCAGCAGCCCGGCGCGGGTGAGTAGTTCGACGCGGAGAATGCGCACGGCGAGGCGCAGCCGCAGCAGGTCGCGCTCGATCGCCACTTCCTCGGCGCGGTCCATGACAGCGAGCGCCGCCTCGATGCCCATCAGTCCCATCTGGGCGCGGGCGAGCGTGCCATAGCCGCGCACGAACAGGTCCACCCACCCCTCGCCTCGGGCGATGATCGGCATGCCGTCGCGCAGCATCTTTTCGGCGATCCGCACATCCGACTGCTGGTACAGCGCCTCGGCCATCGGGATGTGCGCGATGGCGAGCAGGTTGTGGTCGCTCCATTGCGTGCGCTGCGCCAGTTCCTCGGCCTCGCGCGCCAGCATCAGCGCCGCCGAGGGCCGGCCGGTCAGCATGGTGACCAGGCTCAGATGGATCAACATGAAGATCTGCGGATAGGCCGCCCGCTCCTCTCGGTAGCAGGCGAGCGAGCGCAGCGCATTGGTACGGGCCCGGTCGAGGTCGCCGCGGCGCGTATAGGCGATGCAGAGGTGGTTATAGAGCCAGCCCCGGTCCCAGGTATCCTTCGGCCCGAGCCGGCTGACCATGCGCTCCAGGGTCTCGATCTGCTCATCCTCGAAGTGACAATCTTCGTAGATGTCGATCATCCCCTCGATATGGCTGAACTCGAGTTCGCCATCGGGAGGCAGCAAAGCGAGTTCACTGATCTCGCCGGATTCCCGCACGTCGACGATGATTTCGCGCGCCGAACGGATGCGGCCGCGCTTGGCGAGCACGAGGGCGTAGATCAGTTTGAGGCTGGGCGAGCGATAGATGTCGCCGGCGGGGATGTTCTCGATCAGCCTTTCGAGCACGGAATGGCCGGCGCGCAGGAAAATGTTGACGCCGCCGGCCCGGCGGATGGTCTCGGCGGCGAGCGCGAAATCGCCGGCGAGCGACGCATGCGTCACGGCCTTTTCGAGATGGTCGCGGGCAGCAAACCAGGCCGCAGCCTTGGAATGCAGCGCCAGCACGCGTTCGGAAGGGTGCAATTGCAGCTGCGAGGAGACGGTGACGCGCAGCACCGGATGCAGGCGGAACCAGCCCGGCCGCTGGTCGACCGGCACGATGATCGGCGCGAAATCCTCGAGATCCCGGACCGACCGCTGCTCGACGGCGACGCCGGCGAGATGCGAGGCGAGATCGAGGGGAAAATCGGCGAGGATCGAGCAGACCGTCAGCGCCTCGCGCATGTCGGGAGGAATGCGCGGGACGATCTCCTCGAACATGAAGTCTCGAAACGTCCGGTGCGTGCCGTCGAGCAGTTCGGCGCGATCACGCGTTTCCTGGCCCGATGCCAGCAGCGGCACGGCCAGTTGTACCAGCGCCGGCCAGCCGCCCGTGAGCTCGGCAAACGCATCCAGCTCGTTCGGCGCCAGCCGCTTGCCCAGCAGCCGTCGCATCTCGGTCCGGGTGAAGGCGAGATCGCCCGAAAGCAACTCCGTCAGGAAGCCGCGCAGGCGAAAGCGCGACAGCGGAATGTCCGGCCGGCTGTTGGAGGCGATGACGAGGCGGACATTGTCCGGCAGATGCCGGAACAGCACCGAACAGCAGGCGAGAAAAGCCTCGCCACCGGCGGTCTGGAACTCGTCGAGAAACAGCACGAAGCGCTCGCCGCCATCGGCAAGCCGCGCCAGCAGGCGCTGCGCCGAAGCCTCGATATCGGCGTCGACGCGCGGGCGCGGCTGCAAGCCGAACGCCGCCGCGATGCCGTCGAGGAATACGGCAGGATCGGAGTCGATCGCCGATACGGTCAGCCAACCGAAGCGGTCGCCCGGCTCGGGCAGATTGGCGAAAGCGGCGGAAAGCAGCTCCGTCTTGCCGAAGCCGGACGGCGCCTGCAGCACGACGACCTGCCCGGCAATGCCGTGGCGGATGCAATCGATCAGGAACGGGCGTTCGATGGCGTCACCGAAGCGCCGCGGCACATTCGTGCGGCGCTGCGCTTCGGCTGGAGGGTCGACGACAGATGCAACCGTCATTGGATCCGGATCAGGATAGCGATCATGTCTCTGGAACAGAGGCACGTCCTATGCGGATCCGAGTATAACGGTCGATCTCGATTTCACCAGAGCTTCAAGCGTCGAGGCCCAGGCCACGGTACTCGTGCTTGAGGCCGAACGCCTTCGGGCCGAAGACGGCGAGCGCCTCGGGCGTGCGCATGATCGGCGGCACGCGGACCGCGAGGATGTTGACCCGCTGGCCGTAGCGCAGCCGCTCGGTCAGGATTGGTTCGGCCGTATCGACGTCGAGCAGGCAGATCAGGTCGGGCACGACCGCCAGCACGTCCTCGCCCTGTTCCACGACGAGGTTCTCGTTCTGGATGCGGATCTGCATCGGCGTGCCGCCGCCGAACGGCTCGATCGTCGCGATGCCGACTGACCAGCCATTCTCCATCCGGCGCTGGACGTCGGTGATCTTGCCGGAGCCGACGATGCGCGCCTCCTCGTAATGCGTGGTGGCGAAGAAATCGATCAACGCCTGGATCATGTCCTTGTGGTTCTCGCGCGCCTCGCGCAGCGTGCGGCCGATGCCGATCGCCAGCGAGACGGTGCCGGGAACCGAGACGCGTCGGGCGGTCTCGCCATCCATGCCGTAATTGGCGATATAGGCCTGCCCGCCCATGCGGATTGTGATGCCGCGGGCGATCCACTCGGCCTTGGCCGCCGTGTCCGTCTGGATGATGCCGGTATTGCCCTGTTCGTCGGCGATCGCCACCGGCGAAGCCGGGACGCCATAGACGTTGAAGGTCTCCATCTCCAGCTGCGGGAAGGCGCGGCCCATGCCGTCGGCGTCAACCAGCGGCAAGCCGCGCTTGGCGGCGATCATCACCGGGATGGTCGAGTTGATGCCGCCCGCCTCGAACGGCATCACCGCCTCGACCTTGGTGCCGGTGTGGGCCTCATAGGTATCGAAGGCGAGGCCCATCTCGTCGCCGCTGGCGATCTTCTCGATCAGGATGGTCGGTGCGCCCATGGCGCCGCAGGTGAGAACGCGGACCGCGTCCGGTACTTCCTCCAGCGACAGCAGCCGCACCGGCCCGTGTTCCTCGATTGCCGCGCGGGCGAACAGTTTGCCGATATAGGGATCGCCACCGCCCCCCGTGCCGAGCACGGCGGCGCCGAGCGCCAGGTCTTCCAGATCGTCGAGCGTGATGTGAGTGATCATCTCAGGCCATTGTCTCGATTGGAGTGAAGGGGTGATCGAGGCCGAAGCAGCGCGGGCCGAAGACGTCGAGCGCTTCCGGCGTGCGCATGATTTGGGGAACGGCGACGGCGACGACGGTGACCCGCTGGCCGTAGCGCAACTGCTCGGTTGTGATCGGCTCGGCGCTTTCGCTGTCCATGATGCAGATCAGATCCGGCACGATCGCCTTGACGACGCCGTCGACCGTCGCAATCAGGTTTTCGTTCTGGATCTCGATCTTCATCGTGCCGCGCCAGGGCGACAGGCCGTCGATCCGCGCCCGGCCGATGGAAAAGCCGTTGCGGGTCTCGCGCTCGACATCGACCATCTTGCCGCTGAAGATGATGCGGGCATGGTTGTAGAGCGTCTTCGGCATCAGCTCGAGCAGCGCCTCGAACGGGCTCTGGTGGTTCGACTTCGCCTCGCGCAGGCAGCGGCCGATGCGCATGGCGAGCGTCATCGTGTTGGGAACCGCGGTGCGCTTCACATCCGCGCCCGACATCGCATATTCGGCGATATAGGCGCAGCCGCCCATGCGGATCGCGACCCCACGCGACAGCCACTCCATCGACTTGTTGTCGACGGCCTGGATCAGGGTCGAGTCGTTGCGCTCGTCGGTGACGAACATCGGGCTGCCCGAGATCCCGTAGACGCCGAACGTCTCCATCTGCAGTTCCGGAAACGCCCGGCCCATGCCGTCGGCATCGACGATCGGGATGCCGAGCCGGGCGCCGACGACGAGCGGGATCGTCGAGTTGATGCCGCCGATCTCAATCGGCATGGTGGCGTAGGCCTTCCGGCCAAGGTGCTTTTCGAGCGCCTTCAGCGAATGGATCGCCTCCTCGCCGCTCGGCAGCTTCTCGATGAGCACGGTCGGGGCGCCCATCATCGCGGTCGGGATCACCAGTGCCTCGTCGGGGACCTCGCTCGGATCGATAAGGTCGATCGTCAGTCCCTCATCCAGGCAACGTTGCGCCATCAGCCGGCCGACATACGGGTTGCCGCCGCCGCCTGTTCCAAGAAAGGCGGCGCCGACTGCGAGATCGCGCAGGTCTTCGGAGTTGAGCTTCATGGCTGGATCAATCCATCACGAGGTCGCCGACCGCCTTGACGCGGATGCGCGTAGCGCTTCCGGGCAGGTAGGCGAGCGGGACTTCTTCGATGTCGACGATCTTGACGCTGGCCGGATCGGCGCCGGCCTTGGTCGCGCGTTCCGTGGCCTCGGCCTTGGCGCCGGCCAGCACGACGTCACGGGAGGTGCCTTCGAGCGAGAAGATGCGGTCGATCTCGCCGCCGACCTGGGCGATCGCCGCGCCGATGGCATTGGCGACCGAGGCGTTTTCCGGGCGGATGACGCGCGAGGCCGAGGGCAGGTCGCGCGAGACGAGGATCGAGCCACCGCCGACGAGGATGACGGGCAGCGGATCGGCGCTGGTCTTCATGCGATCGACGGCCTCATCGACCATGCGGTGCATGGTGTCGAGAGCGTTGTTAATGGTCGAGGCCGGGATATGGGCGACGCGGGAGCGATCGCCGATATCCTCAAGGCCGGCTGCCACGACGATATCGGTGGTTGTCAGCGTGTCGCCGCCGAAGACGAGCGCCTTCGAGGTGATCTCGTAGCCGACCGAGTCCGGGCCGATGCGCAGGCCGTCGTCGCGGATGATCGAGCCGCCGCCAAGGCCGATCGCCAGCACGTCCGGCATGCGGAAATTGGTGCGCACGCCGCCAATGTCGACCGCAACCGCGGATTCGCGCGGAAAGCCCTGCATCAGCATGCCGACATCCGATGTCGTGCCGCCGATATCGACGACCATGGCTTCCTTCTCGCCGGCGAGCAGCGCCGCGCCGCGCATCGAATTGGTCGGGCCGGAGGCGAAGGTGAGAACGGGATAGCGCGCGACATAGTCGGGCGTCATCAGCGTGCCGTCGTTCTGGCTGATGAAGAAGGGCGCCTCGATCGAGAGATCCTTCAGCGCCTGGCGGAACGAACTCACCACCTTGGTCGAGAGATCGGCCAGGCAGGCGTTCATGATCGTGGCGTTTTCGCGCTCCAGGAAGCCGACGCGGCCGACTTCATGCGACAGCGAGATCGACAGGTCCGGCACTTCGTTGTGCAGGATTTCGGCCGCGCGCTGCTCCATGATCGGGGTGACGGGCGAGAAGACGGAGGTGATCGACGCCGTCTTCAGGCCGCGCGCCTTGATCTCACCGGCAATGCGCAGGATTTCCTTTTCGTCGAGCGGCGAGATCTCGCGGCCGTCGAATTCGTGCCCGCCGCGCACCATGAAGGTGTGGCGGCCGAGCGTGGTGGCGAGGTCGTTCGGCCAGTCCGTCATCGGCGGCAGGCCCTTAGTCGCCGGCAATCCGAGGCGGATGGCGGCGACTTCGAGCAGGCGCTTGCGCTCGACCACGGCATTGGTGAAATGCGTGGTGCCGATCATCACCGCCTTGATCTCGGAAACGGCGACGCCCGTCAGGCTGAGCACGTCGCGCAGCACCTTGGAGATGCCCGAGCTCACGTCCGACGTCGTCGGAGTCTTGCAGGCGCCCAGGACGGTCATGCCGTCCATCAGGGCGGCATCCGTGTTGGTGCCGCCGACGTCAATGCCGATACGCATGAATCGAACCTCGATTGGATGGTTTTTATGTGCGGAGTGGAATTAGGCGACGAGCGCCTCTGACCATTCGGGATCCCAGCCGATCGTCACGACCGTGCCGGGGGAGAAGCGCTCGACATGCGCCTGGTTCTGGCGTTCGGCCACGATCTCCTGCTCGCCGACCTTGAGCCGGTAGCGGACGATCGGGCCCTGGTAGGTTTCACTCAGCACCGTGGCGCTGAGCCGGGAATCGCCGTCGCCGAGCGCGGCGCCGATGAGGACATTTTCCGGACGCAACACCAGCTTGGCGGCGCCACCGGGAGTGACGGAGGACGAGGCGCGGGTCTTCAGTTCCTGGCCGTTGAGATCGACGGTGACGCCGTTAGCATCCTGGCCGAGGATGGTGACGTCGAGCATGTTCGAATGACCGATGAAGCTGGTCACGAACAGCGTTTTCGGCCTTTCATAGATTTCCTGCGGCGTCCCGATCTGCACGATCTTCGACTTCGACATCACGCCGATCCGGTCGGACATGGTCAGCGCCTCGTCCTGGTCGTGGGTGACGTAGACAGTGGTGATGCCGAGGTTCTTCTGCAGATCCTTGATCCAGAACTTCATTTCCTCGCGCAGCCCCTTGTCGAGGGCCGAGAGCGGCTCGTCGAGCAGCAGGATGCGCGGCTCGGTCACCAGCACGCGGGCCAGCGCCACGCGCTGCTGTTCACCGCCGGAAAGCTGGCGCTGGTAGCGTTCGCCATAGCCGGCGAGGCCGACCTGCTTCAGCGCCTCGGTGACGCGCCAGGTGATCTCGTTCTTGTTGCGCTTCCTGAGCTTCAGGCCGAAGGCGATGTTCTCCGCGACATTCATGTGCGGGAAGATCGCGTAGTTCTGGAACACGATGCCGATGTCGCGTTTTTCCGGCGGCAGCGCGGTCACGTCGTCGGAGCCGATCAGGATCTGGCCGGCGGACGGCTTGATGAAACCCGCGATCATGCGGAGCGTCGTCGACTTGCCGCAACCGGAGGGGCCGAGGAGGGAGAAGAACTCCCCCTCCCCGATCTTGAGATTGATCTCGGAGACGGCGTTGCCTTCGCCATAGGTCTTGGACAAGTTCACAAGGCGGATATCGGACATGGGTATCGAGGCTTCCGTTCCCGGGATCGTTCGTGGCGGATGCTGAGGGGTCAGCCGGCGAAGATGCCGTTGACCGTCTCGACGATGTCCTCTTCGTTCTCGTTGTAGCTCTTCCAGTCCGGCGTCCAGTAACCGGCGACGGAATCGGCCGTATTGGTCACGCCCTTCGAAGCAAGGTTCTCGGTGATGACCACGTCCTTGTTGACCGGGCGCTGGTAGAAGGTCGAGCCCATGACCGACTGAAGCTTGGTCTCGAGCGTGCGGTTGAGAAGCGCGTAAGCGAGCTTCTTCTCCATCGGCTCGATGTAACGGCTGACGGTCTTGGTCTGGGTAAGGATCGGCTTGACCTCTTCCCAGAGCATCGGCGCGACTTTGATGCCCTTGTCCATCTGCTGATAGACCTCGGCGTCGTGCTGCACGGCCAGTTCGACTTCGCCGCGCTCCAGCAGGGTCTGCATGTTGCCGGTAAAGTCCGAGATCTTCATCGGCATGGCCTTGCGCATGGCCTCGTAGCCAGCCTCGAGGTCATACTGATCCTTGCCGAACAGCTTGCAGGCCGCGATGAAGAAGTCCATCTGCAAGCCGTTCGAGGTGATGTAGGCGCCGCGCTTGCCGGCGAACTTCTCTTCCCAGAACGACTTGAAATTGGCCGGCTTCGGATCGACCAGGTCGGTGCGGTAGGCGTAGCAGTAACGCGAGTAGCTCCACGTCACGCCGACGCCGTTCTCGGTCGCGAACGGCCAGATCAGCTTCGCGTTCGGCAGGTTGGCGACGACTTCGTCAAGCGGCGTGAAGAAGTCGCCGGCAGACGCCGTCTTGAACATCTCGCCATAGTTCCAGTTCACCAGCGCGAAGGGCGGCTTCTGCGGGCCACCGGCGACGAATTTCGGGAACCAGGGGAATGAGCTTTCGTAGGCGATCTTGCAGTTGAAGTCCTTCTCGAACTGGTCGAGCAGTTCCTTGCGCATGATCTCCTGCCAGAAGCCGCCCCATTCGGCGATGCGCAGCGTCGCACCGCCGCCGTCGAAGACGGCGCCGTCATAGGTGACGTCCTGCGACCAGGCATGGTTGATGTTGAACAGGTTGACGCCCGTACCGAGCGCGAGCGCGCCGGCGGCCGAACCCTTCAGGAAGCCGCGTCGGGTCGATAGAATTCCCTTGGAAGTAGACTTCATTGCATTCCCCTTTGTTGTTTTACTGGCCCCAACCTCTTTGGGCGGGACGTAGACACCTGCGTGGAAGCGCGGCCGTGCGTCAGGCCTTGAAGACCCTCCGCAGACTGACAAGGCGGGATGTGACGATGGTGGAGATCACGACAAGGGCTATGGCGAAGATGCCGGCCGCAGCCGCCGTGGGCTCGAACTTGTAGCGAAGCGAAATGTACATCGCCATCGGCAGCGGCTCGTGGTTGGGAACCGCCAGGAACAGGGTCGTCTCGAACTGGCCGAAGGAGACGATGAAGGCGAAGATGCAACCGGCCGAGATGCCCGGCGCGATGATCCGCAGCGTGATCTTGCGGAAAGCGGTCCAGGGCGATGCGCCGAGGCTGCGCGCTGCTTCTTCCAGCGAGATGTCGAAGCCGACCAGCGAAGCGGTGACCGTGGCGATCACGAACGGGCACGTCACCAGCACATGGCAGATCAGCAGGCCCGGGAAGGTGCGGGCAAGTCCGATATCGGTGGTGGTGAAGAACACGTAGAGCGCCAGGCCGAGGACGACGCCGGGCAGCACGATCGGCAGCATGAAGAAGCCGCGCATGGCGCCGGATGTCTTGCTCGACGAGCGGGCCAGGTAGAGCGCCGCCAGCGTGCCGACGACCGTCGAGATCAGCGTCGCACAGAGCGCCAGCAGGAAGCTGTAGAAATAGGCCGACAGGAAGACCGGCGACGACAGGAACGACTTCACCCAGCGCAGCGACAGGCCCTGCGGCGGGAAGGTGAGGTAGTCGCCGGCGTTCAGCCCGGCCAGCACGACGATTACCAGCGGCAACAGCAGGACGACCAGCGCGAAGCCTGCGATCACCTTGAAGACGAGCGGGATTGCGGATTCTTCGCGCATCATGTCCGTCCTCCGGCCGAGCGCACCGCGGCCTTGTGATAGATGAAGACCGCCATCAGGCTGGTGGCGAACAGCACCACGGCGACGGCGGAGCCGAACTGCCAGCGGCCGGTCTCGGCGATCTGCTGGTAGATGTGGATCGGCAGGACCATGACCTTCCAGCCGCCCATCAGCGCCGGGACGACATAGGACGAGACTGACAGCGCGAAGACGAGCAGCGAACCGGCCAGGATGCCCGGCATGGAGAGCGGCAGCGTGACCCGCCAGAAGGCTTCGGCGCGGGTAGCGCCAAGGCTGCGGGCCGCCTCCTCCAGCGAGGGATGGATCGCCTTGATGATGCCGATCAGCGACAGGATCATGAAGGGCAAGGCGATCTGCACGAGGCCGACGACGACGCCGAAGGTGTTGTACATCAGCGGCAGCGGCTTCTCGATCAGGCCGATCGACATCAGCGCGCCGTTGATCAGGCCCTGGTCGCCCATCAGCACCATCAGGCCATACATGCGGATGACGGTGTCGAGCTGCATCGACGAGAGCACGAGGATCATCAGCAGCGTATTGCGGCCGGGATGCTCGGTCTTGGCGATGACGTAGGCGAGCGGATAGCCGATCGCCAGGGCGATCACCGCGACGACCGCGGCGATGCCGACAGAGCGCACGATCGCCAGGTAATAGAGCGGCCGCGTGAAGATGCGGGCGAAATTGTCGAGCGTCAGGTTGCCGGCAAAGGAGACGACGCCGGCAACGGGCTTGTCGAAGGCGAGCGCGAACAGTGACATCACCGGCGCGATGAAGAAGACCAGGAAGAACAGGAAGGCCGGGAGGACGAGCCACCAGAGCCGGAAGCCACCGAGCGCCTCGGCAATCGATCCGTGCTTGCGGATCCGTGTCGTTGTTCGCCCTTCGGCCAATGCCATCGATGCTGTCTCCTTCGCCTCGCCCTTGGGGTTCACTCGGCCGCGATCGCGGTCGGGAGCGTGAAGCCGTAGCCGATGAGTTCCTTCTTCGGCGGCATCGGATAGGTGAGCTTGCTCTGGCTGAGGCCGACGCGGGCGAGCGCCGCGGCCACCGACACCGCCGTCGGGATCGGATCGACGACGGGAATGTCGATGCCCTTGGCCAGCAGGCCTTCGCGGACAGCGGCGGCACAGCCCATCAGGCCGGTGCAGCCGAAGATGATCGCGTCGGCGCCGTCCTGCTCGACGGCGATGACGGCCTGCTCGACAAGGCGGGCGCGGGTGTTGACGAGATCGTCCTCCAGCTCCAGCACCGGAATGTCGACATGGCGCACGGATGCCATCTTTGTGGAGAGGCCATAGACGGCGGCCTCGTTCTCGAACTGCGCGCGCAGGCGGCGCAGCACGGTCACCACGCTAAAGCGATGTCCGAGCATGGCGGCAACATGCATCGCCGTCTCGGCCGGACCCAGGACCGGGATTGAGACGACCTCGCGCACCGCCCGCAGACCGGGATCGCCCATGCAATCGATGATGATCGCATTCGCGCCTTCCCGTTCGGCCTCGATCGCCTTCTCGATGGTGCCGGGAACCGACATGGCGATCTCGAACTCGCTCTCGATTGAGCCGGGTCCGATATCGATCTGGCTATGGCTGACGGTCAGGCCTGCATAACCCAGGGCGGACAGGTCGGAAGGCTTGCGAAAGCCCTTGGTCGTGATGGGGGACAACACCCGGACGTCGATCAGATCGCTCATGACGGTCTCACTGTTCCTGCTGCGTTGCCGAAAGGCTCGCATCGAACAGGGCCAAGGTCCAAGGCTGAAGAGAGATAGGCCGACAAGTGATTAGGAGGGTAGGTTTACGCAACTTTACTCCGGAGACCTACCCATAGGGATAGTTTCAGATCATCGGATTTGCTGATTTTGCTGCGTTTTTGATCGGTTCGACGGGCTTTTCGCCCGACCCAGTGGGGTCCCGACCGCCGTTTTCGCAGGCGCCGTCTGGTTTGACAGGGGCGGCCTCACGACCGAACCTCACCGCAATGCGGCAATCCCCGGTGGTTGCACCTATCCTATTCCCGTTTCAAGACGAGGCCGTGAATGAGTTGGCTATCGGTGACCAACCCGCTTGTCATGCGTGTCGAGCGTGCAAGACAGACCCTCTGGCTGGTCCGCAACTTCCTCTATGACTATCGCCGCTATTCGCGAGAGTCCTTCCTGCACGGACCCAAGAGCCGCGAAAGCCGCAAGGCGCATATCCACCTGCTCGCCCACACGGTGGAGCACGGCCTGTCACTGGCCAATCCGCGCCCCGCCTTCGGGCTGGAGAAGATCCGCAAGCTGGTGAGCGAAACCCAAACCTACGTCGCCGACTACGGCATCGACGCCAGCACCGAGATCGCGATCAAGGCGCTCGGCGCCTATGTCGAGTTCAACCGCGCGGCCTCCGCCGATATCGGCGAGGTGCCCGCCGCCGTCGAGACGCTGACGCAGGCGCTCGTCTCGGCGCGGGTGGAACTGCTCGGCGGCACGGAGGACGTCACCGCCGAAGGCATCCGCCAACGCGCCTCGATGGACTTTTTGGGCTTCATGGAAGCGCGCCACAGCGTCCGCCAATATGCCGACCGACCGGTCGATCCCCAGCGGATCGAGCAGGCGGTGCGCGCCGCGCAACAATCGCCGTCGAGCTGCAACCGCCAGACCTGCCGCGTCTATGCCTTCACCGACCGCAAGGCGATCACCAGCGTGCTCGGCTTCCAGTCCGGCAATCGCGGTTTTGGCGAGCAACTGGGCGGCATCCTGATCGTCACCACCGACATCCGCCACTGGGGCTCTGTCGGCGAACGCTACCAGGGTTGGATCGATGGCGGCATGTTCGCCATGACGCTGGCGCTCGGGCTGCATGCCGAAGGGCTCGGCGCCTGCATGCTGAACTGGAGCGAGACCAAGGATGTCGACGCCGCCATGCGCGCCCATGTCGGCATTCCCGACAACGAGCTGGTCATCACCATGATCGGCTTCGGCCACATGCCCGAAAACTTCAAGGTTCCCCGCTCGCAGAGGAAGCCGCTGGACGAGATCCTGCGCCTCGATCCCGCCCTGCGCGCCTGAAATATCGCCCTCCCCGCCGCCCGCCCACCGGAAAGCCCTTTCATGACGACTGCCCCGATCCCCGTCTTCGACGGGCACAATGACGTCCTGCTGCGCCTGTTCAACGATGGCGGCGATGCTGCCGCGATCCAGTCCTTCCTGACCGGCGGCGCCGGCGGCCATCTCGACCTGCCGCGCGCCCGCGAAGGCGGCTTCGCCGGCGGCCTGTTCGCTATCTTCCCGCCCTCGCCGTCCATGGCCGATTTCATGGAGCTGATGCAGGGTGAAAGCTACGACCTGGCGTTGCCCGATGCGCTGGAACTCTCGGACGGCCAGGCCTCGACGCTGGCGATGGCCTCGATCCTGTTCCGCATCGAGCGCGCCTCGGAAGGCGCCGTCGCCGTCTGTCGCAGCGTTCCTGAAATCCGCGCCGCTATGGCACGCGGCGCGCTCGCGACCGTGCTGCATATCGAGGGCGCCGAGGCGATCGACGGCGATCTCGTCATGCTCGACATTCTCCACGCCGCCGGCCTGCGCTCGATCGGCCCGGTCTGGAGCCGGCCCAACATCTTCGGCCACGGCGTTCCCATGCGCTTCCCCGGCACGCCCGATACCGGCCCCGGCCTGACGGATCGCGGCTTTGACCTGGTCCGCGCCTGCAACCGGCTCGGCATCCTGATCGATCTCTCGCATCTGAACGAAAAGGGCTTCTGGGAGGTCGCCAAGACCAGCAATGCACCGCTGGTCGCGACCCACTCCAACGTCCACGCGATCTGCCCCGTCTCGCGCAACCTGACCGACGCGCAGTTCGAGGCGATCCGCGCCAGCGGCGGCGTGGTCGGCCTCAACTACGCCACCGCATTCCTGCGGCCTGACGGCCACATGGACGCCGCCACCGGCCTCGACGTGATGATCCGGCATCTCGACGCCATGCTGGAACGGCTCGGCGAAAACGGCGTCGCGCTCGGCTCGGACTATGACGGCGCCGTGGTGCCGGAGGGAATCGCCGACGTGTCGCTGCTGCCGCGCCTGATCGAGGCGATGCAGGCGCATGGCTATGGCGACGAACTAATCCGCCGCATCGCGTCGGAAAACTGGCTCGACGTGCTCGACCGGACCTGGTCGCCGCGCGGATAGCGGTCGCTCCAAGACGCTGTCAGCGTATACCTCACCGAGGGTCCTGCTCGGACAAATAGCGGAAGGACGTTCCGTCAGATGGCGTGCTCACGCCATCTCCTCCAGGCGAGGAAATCCTGAGGGTGCCCCGCCCTTTGCCGTGGGTCACTCCCGTCTGTTGGCTCGCTCACCGACCGCCGTGGACGAGGCCAGCGGATGTTTGGCGTTTAGCCCCATTTCCGCAATCAGCCTTACAAGCCACTCGACGAAGACCCTTACTTTGTTGCTCAGATGCCGGTTCGGCGGATAGACGACATAGAGCGGGATCGCCTCAATGCGCCAATCCGGCAGAACCGAAACGAGACGTCCGCTGGCAAGGTCGTCAGCGACCATGAAACAAGGCAGCATGCCCGCGCCAAGACCGGAAAGAACCGCGGTCATGTAACTGCGTGCGTCATTGACGGATACGACATAACGCGGGTTGATCTCGACCTGTTCATCCGCCCTTTCGAAGACGAAAGGCATGCTCCGATTGCTGGGCTGCATGAAGTAGCTGACGCATTGATGATTGTCCTCGAACTGCGAGGGGTGCTTCGGCATGCCTAGCTTTTCCACGTAACGCGTCGAGGCGCAGAATATCATGTCGACATGGCCGACGCGTCGCGCGATGAGGGACTGGTCCGCGGGCTGTCCACCCCGCAACGCGATATCGACATTTTCGGCGAGATAGTCGACCGTCCGGTCGCCGACACCCAGGTCGATATGGATATCCGGGAATTCCCGGTGGAAATCATCGAGAGCGGGAATGACGATATAGTCAGCGAAGACGCCCGCCATCTCCACCCGCAAGCGTCCGCTCGGGGTCGATTGGGATTGAGAAAGGCTGCTGTCGAGTTCGTCAACTTCAGCGATAATTCGCAAGGCCCGTTCATAGTAGAGGGCGCCGTCGGTGGTGACCATTACCCGCCGCGTCGTTCGATTGAGCAGCTTCGTCTGCAGGTGCGCCTCGAGATTCTGGACGAGATTGGTCATCGACGCTTTCGACAGACCGAGCACCTCGGAAGCCTTGGTGAAATTGCCCGTCTCGACGACGCGGACGAAGGCGCGCATGGCCGACAACTGATCCATCTGGGAGTTTGCGCCTTCGATTTGGAGTCATTGTTCGAGATCTCGAACAGTGTAGCTAGGCTATGCCATCTTATTCAAGAGCGCGAATAATACTAGCTTGGCGAAATGATCGGTGCAGCGAATCCCGCAATGCCAACCGCCAGGGCGACAAACGTGACAACCGTCGATGTGAGACAGGTGGAACTGGAACAGGTGGCGGGAGGCCGTGTTTCCGCGCACATCTATCAGAGCGCTGAACTCGCCAGGTGCGCGCCCGTTCTTCTGTATTTTCATGGCGGCGCTTTCATGCGCACGGGTCTCGAAGAGTGCCCCGTCGCCCGGTGCTTTGCCGCCACCGGCGCCATTGTCGTGGTGCCGGACTACAACGCACCACTCGGCGGCGTCTTCCCCAAGCCACTGGAAGTCGGCTTTTCGATTTTCTCCACTCTTGCACGCAAGTGCGTGGGATTTGGCGACCGAAAGTCGCTCCTGATTGTCGGCGGTGAGGAGTCCGGAGCCAATATCGCGGCGGCGGTCGCCCTGAAGGCACGCGATCATTTCGCCAGCGAGCTGGATGGTCAGGTGCTCGCTTCGCCCTTGCTTGATCCCTTCATGGGATCGCCCTCGTTTCGCAACTCCGACGATGTTGGAATGCGTCAACACTGGGAGAATGGGTGGGTCCATTACCTGAGCGGTGGGATTTGTCATCCATATGCCGCCCCCTCCCTCTGTTCGCGCCTTCGTGACGTCGCACCGGCGCTCGTGCTGTCGTCAGACGACGATCCCCTGCTTGATGAAGCCAGAGGCTACGCCAAGCACCTGACCAATGCAGGGGTCCGAGTTCAACAACACACCCTTCCTGCCGGGACCGGTTGGCCGTCCATTTATGGTGGCAACGCCGGCGAAGCATCGTCCTGGCAAGATGCGGCAGGTCGCCATTTTTTGAGTTTCACCCGCGAACTCAGCACCAGGTGATTTGGCCTGAAGACCCATTGACCATATCCGGCATCCAAAGGCCGTAAGGAAGAAAACAATGACATCGACGATCAAACTCTGGGCCCTTGCGGGCACCGGCCTGGGACTGGCTGCGTCCGTTTTTACCGCCGCCGTCTTTCTGGATCTGCCCCTGAGCACAAAGGCATCGGCGTCGGATGGGGCGGTGGAAGCCCCCGCAGTGCCCGTTACCGTCACCATCATAAAGACTCGTGACGTGAACAACTGGCAGGAATTTTCGGGCCGCCTTGAAGCCGTCAACCGTATCCAAATACGCTCGCGCGTCGCGGGCGCAATCCAATCCGTGGATTTCCGCGAAGGCTCGCTGGTGAATGCGGGCGACCTGCTCTTCACAGTCGATCCCGCTCCCTATCAGGCTGCCGTCGCGCAGGCCGAAGGCCAGATGGCGTCGGCTCGCGCCAAATTGAATCTTGCCGAAATCGAATTGGACCGTGGTCGACGACTGTCGCAGAACCAGGTGATATCGCAGAGCACCCTCGACCAGCGGCAGAATGCCGTTGCAGAAGCGCAGGCAGCTCAGAAAACGGCGCAGGCTGTGTTGCAGTCCGCGCAGCTGGAACTGGACTATACCAAGCTGTATGCGCCGGTGACCGGTCGCATCGGCAAGGTTGAGATCACCGCCGGCAATCTGGTCGCCGCCGGATCCGCCTCCCCCACCCTCACGACGCTCGTTTCGATTGATCCGATTTATGCGAGCTTCGACGTAGCCGAGGAAGTCGCGGCCCAGATCCTCGCCAAGCTTCCAGCATCCGACGCCACCAATTCGCCAATCGAAGAGATACCCGTCGAGATTGGATCGCCAACGGATAGTCGGTCGTCGATCAACGGCAAACTGCAGTTTATCGGCAACCAGGTCGATGCCGCGAGCGGCACAATCGGGGTCCGCGCTGTATTCGACAACCCAGGCGGCAAGCTGATCCCCGGCCAGTTTGTTCGGATTCGCATCGGCGAACCGAAGGCCGAAAAGAGGATCCTCGTCAGCGAACGGGCAATCGGCACCGATCAGGACAAGAAGTTCGTCTTCGTCATTGGTGCGGACAACAAGGTGATCTACCGCCCCGTCCAACTCGGCGGCAATGCGGATGGTGAACGGATCGTCGAAAGCGGGCTTGCAGCAGGTGACCGAGTGGTCGTCAACGGTCTGCAAAGAGTTCGCCCCGGCGCACTTGTAGCCCCGCAGGTCGATGAAGCTGTCGCTGTACTGAAATAGAGGCCGTTGCGGAGGGCCTCTAAGCTCCGCGGGATCATGAAATGTTTCTAATCAGCCTGCGGAGCGATCCGGGGACTAGGACGATTCATGCAAATTTCGTCCCAGAGTAGGACTTGGAAATGAATATATCGCGATTTTTCATCGATCGTCCCGTGTTTGCCGGTGTGCTGTCTGTCCTCATTGTCGTCGCAGGCCTCATCGGCATGAGGTCCCTGCCGATCTCAGAATATCCGGAGGTCGTTCCCCCTTCGATCGTTGTGCGCGCGACCTATCCAGGCGCAAATCCTGTTGTGATCGCCGAGACCGTAGCAACGCCACTTGAGGAGCAAATAAACGGCGTCCAGGACATGCTGTACATGAACAGCCAGGCCACGTCCGATGGCGTTCTGACACTCACGGTAACCTTCAAGCTCGGCACGGATCCTGACAAGGCGCAGCAACTGGTGCAGAATCGCGTCTCGCAGGCAGAGCCCCGCTTGCCTGCCGAGGTGCGCGCTCTTGGCGTCACGACCATCAAGAGTTCGCCCGATTTCATCATGGTGGTGAACCTGGTCTCGGACACGGATCGGTACGACATCACCTATCTGCGAAACTATGCGACCTTGAACATAAAGGATCGATTGGCTCGCATTGAGGGGGTCGGCCAGGTGCAGATTTTCGGCGCTGGTGATTACGCCATGCGCGTCTGGGTCGATCCAGAGAAGGCGGCACAACACAGCCTTGCCGCGAGCGACATCACGAATGCCATCCGCCAGCAGAACGTTCAGGCGGCAGCGGGCATTATCGGCGCTTCGCCTGCGCCTTCCACCGCGGATTTGCAGTTGAACGTAAATGCCCGTGGCCGACTGGGCACTCCCGAGGAGTTTGGCGAAATCATCGTCAAGACCGGCTCGAACGGTGAGATCACCCGGCTGAAGGATGTTGCGCGTGTTGAAATGGGCGCGGCCGACTATACGCTGCGCTCGTTGCTCGATGGCCAGCCGGCGGTGGCCGTTGCCGTGCTGCAGGCACCCGGTTCGAATGCGATCGAGATTGCCGACCAGATCTATTCCACCATGGACGAGCTGCAACTCGCCATGCCCGAGGGCGTCAAGTACGAGATCGTATATGACACGACCAAGTTCGTGCGCGCCTCCATCGAGAAGGTCATTGATACGCTGCTCGAGGCAGTCGCGCTCGTCGTTCTCGTCGTCATCATATTCTTGCAGTCATGGCGCGCGTCGATCATTCCGTTGATCGCGGTTCCCGTGTCGATCATCGGCACCTTTGCCGTGATGTATGCCTTCGGCTTCTCTATCAACGCGCTTACGTTGTTCGGCTTGGTGTTGGCCATCGGCATCGTCGTCGATGATGCCATTGTCGTGGTGGAGAATGTCGAGCGAAACATCGAGATGGGGCTCAGTCCCCGAGAGGCGACCTATCGCGCCATGCGAGAAGTGTCTGGGCCGATCGTCGCCATCGCACTGGTGCTGGTGGCCGTCTTCGTTCCACTGGCGTTCATCAGCGGACTCTCGGGCCAGTTCTACCGACAGTTCGCCCTGACGATTGCGATCTCGACCGTCATTTCGGCCATCAACTCGCTCACGCTGTCGCCCGCATTGGCGGCCCTCCTGCTCAAGGACCATCACGCACCCAAAGACCGCCTCACCCGCGCAATGGATTTTGCGTTTGGCTGGTTCTTCCGCGGTTTCAACCGGATGTTCAGGTCCGCGTCCGATAGCTACGGCAAAGGCGTCGGCGGCCTCATGTCGCGCAAAGGCATCGTCATGGTCATCTATCTGGCCCTCGGCGGCGCGACGTATCTGGTATTCAACAGCGTTCCCGGCGGGTTCGTCCCGGCGCAGGACAAGCAATATCTGATCGGTTTCGCGCAGCTGCCGGACGGCGCCTCGCTTGATCGCACCGAGGGTGTCATCAAGCGGATGAGCGCCATCGCGCTGGAACAGCCGGGGGTCGCGCATGCGATCGCTTTCCCGGGCTTGTCGATCAACGGTTTCACGATCGGCTCCAACTCCGGCATCGTCTTCGCGGTCCTTGATGATTTCGAAAAGCGCAAGTCGCCGGAGTTGTCGAGCGGCGCCATCGCGATGCAGCTGAACGGGAAATTTGCAGGCATCCAGGACGCCTTTATCGCCATGTTCCCGCCGCCGCCAGTCAACGGACTTGGTTCGACAGGCGGCTTCAAGCTGCAGATCGAAGATCGGGCTGGTCTTGGCTATCAGGCGCTCGACAACGCCACCAAGGACTTCCTTGCCAAAGCCCGCCAAACAGCGGAACTGGCTGGCTTGTTCTCCAGCTTCCAGATCAACGTTCCACAGCTCTTCGCCGACATCGATCGTCCGAAAGCCCAGCAGCTCGGCGTCGCGGTCACGGACGTCTTTGACGCCTTGCAGATCTATCTGGGGTCTCTGTACGTCAATGATTTCAACGCGTTCGGCAGGACCTATAGCGTCCGGGTTCAGGCCGATGCAGCATTTCGGGCAACACCCGAAGATATCGGCCGGCTCCAGGTGCGCTCGCAATCGGGGGAGATGATTCCCTTGGCCGCGTTGCTCAAGGTGGAAAGTGCGAATGGCCCGGAAAGGACCACGCGCTACAATGGCTTTCTCGCCGCTGATATCAATGGCGGACCGGCGCCCGGATTTTCGTCGGGCCAAGCAGAAGCCGCGATTGAAAAGATCGCCGGCGAGACCTTGCCGCCGGGCATCGATTTCGAGTGGACGGACCTAACGTATCAGCAAATCATCGCCGGCAATTCGAGCTTTATCGTCTTCGCTCTCGCCCTGCTGCTGGTCTATCTGGTGCTGGCAGCCCAATATGAGAGCCTGACCTTGCCGGTTGCCATCATTCTGATCGTGCCGATGGGCGTGCTGGCCGCCCTGACGGGTGTCTGGCTCACGGGTGGAGACAACAACATCTTCACCCAGATCGGCCTCATGGTCCTGGTCGGTCTATCGGCAAAGAATGCAATTCTGATCGTCGAGTTCGCTCGCGAACTGGAATTCGAAGGCCGAAGCCCGGTTCAAGCGGCAATCGAGGCGAGCCGCCAGCGCCTGCGGCCGATCCTGATGACGTCGATGGCCTTTATCATGGGTGTTGTTCCCTTGGTTGTGTCCGTCGGCGCCGGTGCGGAAATGCGCTCGGCCATGGGTGTCGCCGTATTCTCCGGCATGATCGGAGTGACGTTCTTCGGTATCTTCATGACGCCGGTGTTCTATGTCCTGATGCGCCGCGTGGCGGGCAATCGCCCACTCGTCCAGCACAAGATTGCCATCTCCGAAGCCGGAGAGGCGCATATCATTACTTCCACAAGTGCCAAGGCATGACGCGCTGGAAGTAACTTGGAGATGGCCATCGAGGTCGTTCGCCGTGTCTCGCCATGTGCTTGATTGGTAAGGGGCGATCGAGGTGACGGCGGATGAAGGCTAGGCTCAGGCCTGAGGCCCGGAGCATGGAGCGCAACCCCGCTCGATGCTCCGGCATCCTCGTCCAGATTCTCCAAGTGCGTCGCAACGCAGCACGGCAGCTATTCACGTTTACTCTCGAAAGCCGGCCGGTCGCCTGTCAACACGAGCCAGGGCAGCCCAGGGAATTGGAGCAGGCGGTTCGCAGGAGCAACACCCACTCCGCGAACTGCCAGCCTGACGATGGACCAAACCGGCATGCTCAATTGCATGCTGCGGCGGTCAACTCGCTCAAATGCAGATGGTTCCGAGGCGAGAAGAGCGCCCTATGATGGGGGCCCGCCGGCCCTGTTATGACAGCGGCCGGCAGGCCGGCAATCGATGAAGCGGGTTCCCGTCTCGCCGACCGCAAATCAAGTTAAGTCCGACACGGACGTTGCGTCTACGCATCTTTAAGTTGATCAACCTACTACTTTCGGAGAGCAAGACACGCCCATGCCAAATTGGCGGTGCCCGCCGACTCCTGGCAGGGAGCCGGCGGGCTGCGAGCTTCAGTGGACTTAGGGGTTCATCTGATGGCCGCGCTTCAAAGCTTAACCCCCTCAGTCATTTCGTCAACCTGAAGTAGAAACTCGAAGCAAATGGCTTCAGAACCCGCAACCTTCCTCACCGTCACGAGGTGGTAGAGGGAGGGACGATTCAAAGGTTCCACCCTGCTCAAGACGTTGAGCAAGGGCGACTACGCATCGGCCCCATCATCCTCCGAGCCTGGCCTGCCCGGACGCTAGAGCTTCAGATCGAACCGGACCTTGACGGCATGCGCCTGCGCATCGCTGGCGATCTGGCCGGAATAGGACGAACCCAGGGTTGCGTTCGGGGTTAGCCAGAAATCGAGGCCAGCCTCGACCGCCAGTGCATCGCGGGCGATCGGCACGCCGGCGATGTCGAACGAAGAACCACCGCCGAAAGCGAAGGCAGAGATCGGCGTCACGTCGTCATAGGCGTGCTGCCAGCCCAGCATGCCGTGCAGGGCGGCCTTGCTGCTGCCAAGCTCGAACGCCGTCGCGGCGCGCGCGCCAAAGGTCGAGAAGGTGTTTTCGGTCGTCGTCTTCTCGCTGGCAAGCGCGGCCAGCGCGCCACCGGTCTCCGTGAAGCCGTCCGTGTTCAGATGGACATAGGCGAGGTTGACGAAGGGCTCGATCGAACTGCGGGCCCAATCGAAGCGATAGCCCAGTTCGCCGAACACCTGCGCCGTGGCGGCGTTGTAATCGGCCGAAAGCGGCTCGGCGAAATCAGGGAAAACCACGCCGCGATGCGTGTCGATGTTGTGCCAGGCATAGATGGCGCCGGTGCGGAAGCCGAGCGCGCCAAACTGGGTGCCGGCATAGACGCCGAGATCGTACGTGTCGCTCGAGCCAGAAGAGGCGCGGTCGTCGACATGGTAGCTCGCATGGCTGTAGCCGCCGAGGAAGCCGACGCGCCAATCACCGACCGGGGCATCGACGCCGGCGACGAAGCCAGCGCTGGTACGGTCGAAATCGGCGAGAGAACCGGCGCCGTCGGCATCAGCCGTCATCGCCAGCGCTTCGCCCCAGAGCACAATGCCATCGGAATTTGCCGGCGCGGCATGCAGGCCATTTGCGTCATAGCTTGCGGTCGCCGAGGAGGCCCTGGCGATGCCGTCGAAGGCGGAGCGGATACGGCGGTTGGCCGCGTCGCGCACGAAGCGGCTGTCTTCGACGAGCGCGCCCTTGATATCGGAATGGATCTCGCCGGAAAGGCCGTCGAACATCGCCTGGGCGAAGGCGGCATCCGGCGCGTTCAGCGCCAGGTTGCGCAGCGGGTCGGCTTCGGCCAGTGCGTCGAGCGCCGTGGCTACCGCACCTTGGTTGCCGCCGATCGCCGCGCTTTCCAGGGTCTGGGACTGCCGGACGGCGATATAGGCATTGTACGCGTCGTATTCGTCCTCAAGCGTGAGGAAAGCGGACGGCGTCAGGTCGCCGGTCAGCACGAATTCGGCCGGATCCGAATTCTCCCCAAAAAGCCCGTTTTCGGTGGAGAGAACGGTGTAGCGGGTTCCGAGCATGTAGGCGCTCGACAGGCTGGTGACGTCGAGAACCGCGCCGGCGTTGAGGGTGGCGGTGCCGTGGAGGCCGTTGTCGGCGACGACGTCGAGCCGGTCGGACAGCGCGTTCAGCGGATCGAGCTCGATCTTGAGGACCGCATCGGCCTTCTGCAGGTAGTCGCCCTTTACCGTGAGAACGCCGGGGCTGTTGCCGGGAGTGACGACGCCGTCATTCACGAGGTTGCCGTGAATGAGGCCGGAGCCTCCGACCGTTGCGCCGGAAGCGACGCTGACAGTTCCCTTAAGCGAACCCACCTCGTCGACGCCGACGATGAGGGTGCCTTCGTCGACACTGACGGTGGTCGATTCGAGATCCCGGTCGAGCAGCCAGGTGCCGGTGCCCTTCTTGACGAGATTGGCCGCGAACGAGGTCGGGCCATTCACCGCTTCCGAATAAAGCTGCTCGCCGGCGCCGGTCAGGGTGAGCGACGACAGCGCATTGTGGCCGATTAAGAGTTCGCCGGTGATGCTGCTTCCTGTGTGGAGCGTCACGTCGTTGACGGCCGTATCGAGCAGCCAGACCCTTCCGTCCAGCAGCCCGGCATTATCGAGCGAAGTATTGATCAGCGAATGGATGGCGGTCGCCGAGCCCGTGATGCTCGACCCGACCCCGTTGACGACGCTGCCCGTGAGCGTCGGCACGACGTCGGCATCGTAGTTCGGATCGAAGAAGTAGACGCCGATGCCGTTCTCGCTCGACGCGCCAACGATCTTTGCGCCGTCGGTGTTGATGACCTCGCCGCCACCGGCCAGGAAGATCGTGAAGCGGGAGTCATAGCTGGCGTCGGTCGACTCGATCCGGCTGCCTTCGCCGGAATTCGTGACCGTGACCCGGTCGCCATTGGCATGAATGCCGTATTTTTCGCCGGAGATGGTGGCGCCACCCGTATTCGACACGCTGCCGCCGGCATCGACGGTGAACTCCACGCCGGCACGGCCGCCGGCAATGCTGGCGCCATCCTCGTTGATCAGGATATGCGCTTCGTCGATGTCGACGTCGTAGTTGATCATGAGGACGCCCGCATCGCCGCCGGTCGCGGTGATGCGCGTTCCCGCGCCGGAATTGGTGAGCGTGCCGAAATCGGCGATGGTGACGCCGACATTGCCGGAATCGATGGTAGCGCCGCCGCGATTGGTGACGTCGCCGCCCCAATTCATCACGACGCCATCGTTTTCGGCGTCGATCGCGGCGCCGTCCTCGTTGATCACCCAGCCCTCGCCATCCACGAAGACGCCGGTATCGACGGCGCGGATCAGCGCCCCGCTGCCGGAATTGGTGACCGTGCCGTCGCCGAGACTGATGCCGTCGCCGTCCAGGCCTTCGATCATGCCCTTGTTATCGACCGTCAGCTCGCCAAACGCGCGGATGCCCGAGCCTCCGCCCCTGATGGTGCTGCCCACACCATTGGTCAGGGTCACATTCGCGTTGATATAAACGCCGATCTCGCCCGTGCTCTCGATGACCGCGCCATCGTGGTTGTTGATGATGCCGATGGCGTCTTCGCCACCCTGGATGCTGACACCGCGCAAGCCGCCTCGGATCAGGCTGCCCTCGCCGCCATTGTCGACCGAGCCGCCTTCAAAGAGCAGTACGCCGGTTTCGTCGCTGGATGTGATCTGGCCACCGTCGCGGTTGATGACCGTGCCGATTCCGCCAACGACACCACGATCGGAAGCGCCGGTCCGCACGATCGCGCCGGCATTGTCGACCGTGCCGCCATTGCGCAGGTCAACCAGCGACGTGACCGTGTCGCCGGCGCCGATCGACAGTTCGGCCGCGGCGCCATCGACGATCAGCCCCTGCCCCGCCATGGTCAAGGGATCATAGGTCTGCGAACCGGTGATGGTGATGTCGGCCGCCGCGACCGGTGTAATTCCGGTGATCGTCGCCAGCATGAGAAGCCGGCCGCGCACCGACATGTTTTTAGCCAAACGGATCCTGCCGCCCCGGCGCAGCTTCGCAAGCATATGCATTCTTAACCCGATTCCATACCCCAGGTTGCAAATATATGGGCCGGAGCGAGCACGCGCCAGAGTTGTTTTGGGTCAGGACGGGCAGATACTCGTGATTGTGCAAATCGAGATCCACGACTTCTCAGCCGAGCCAGATAGCGACATCTATGTGAGCCGGAAACTCGGCCGATGGGTGCAGGACCCATCCGAACTGGAGGCCGGGCAATCGTATGAGTGGTCGTTTGCCGGTGACGCCTTATACTTCGACCGACAACCGCGCAGAAAGCAGGCGCTGCGTATACGCCTCCTTTGGCTGGCCGAGCACCTCGGCAGTCGGGCCACGCTCGACGATCCGGCCCCGATACATGACCAGAACCTCATCGGCGAAATACTCGACGCTGGCGAGGTCGTGCGTGATCATCAGGTAGGTAAGGCCACGCGCCTTTTGCAGCCTGGCAAGCAGGACGAGCACCTGCGCTCGCACAGAGAGATCGAGCGAGGATGTCGGCTCGTCGAGCACGACAAGGCTCGGTTCGCCGATCAGCGCACGGGCGATGCCAATGCGCTGCTGCTGCCCGCCGCTGAGGGCGCCCGGGTAGCGGTCGGCGAGGATCGGATCGAGGTCGACCTCACGCAGCATGTCCGCCACCTTGGCCCGCCGCGCCTCGCGCGACAGCGTCTTCTGGTGCACGACCAGCGGCTCCTCGATGATCGCGCCGATGCGCATCCTCGGATTGAGCGATTCAAACGGCTCCTGGAAGACCACGCCGATCCGGGCACGGAGCTTGCGCATGGCCTGCTTGTCGAGGGTCGCGATGTCGACGCCATCGAACCGGACACTGCCGCCGGCGGTCTTGTAGATGCCGAGGATCAGTCGCGCGAGCGTGGACTTGCCCGAGCCGCTTTCGCCGATCACCGCGACGGTGCGGCCGCGTGGCACATCAAGGCTGACATCGTCGATCGCCTTCAGGAGCGAGCCGTCGGGACGATGGAACAGGCAGGAGACGTGGCGGACCTCAACCAGCGACAAGGGTGGGTACCTCCTGCTCGACATCCAGATGGCACGAAACCTTGCGGCCGGGCGACACCTCCCGAAGCGGCGGCGTCACCCGGTCGCAAACGTCCATGCGGTAGGGACAGCGATCGCGGAAGAGACAGCCGACCGGCTGGGCATTGAGCTTCGGCAGCCTGCCGCCCAGCGTCTGCAAGGCCTGTCCGGCGCGGGGAACCGAACGCAACAACGCCAGCGCATAAGGGTGATAGGGCCGCCGGAACACTTCCCGCACGGGACCGTCTTCCATCACGCGCCCGCAATACATCACCACCACCCGATCGCAGTAATTGGCGACGACGCCGAGATCGTGGGTGATGATCAGCATCGAGCGTTCCCGCTCGCGCACGAGCGTGGAGATCAGGTCGAGGATCTGCTTCTGCACCGTGACGTCGAGCGCCGTGGTCGGCTCGTCGGCGACGACAAGGGTCGGGTCGAGCATCAGCGCCAGCGCGATCACCACGCGCTGCGCCATGCCGCCGGAAAGCTCATGCGCATAGCCGTCCAGAACACGCTCTGGCTGGTGGATGCCGACATGACCTAGCATCGCCAGCGCCTGGCGGCGGATCTCCTTGCGGTCGAGGCGGCGATGCGCCCGGACGACGTTCTCGAACTGGCGCGACAGGCGCAGCACCGGATTGAGCGCACCGAACGGATTTTGCGCGATGAAGCCGATTTCGGCGCCGCGAATCTTGCGCAGATCGCGGGACCGCATTGCGATCAGATCGCGCCCGCCGAACGTCGCCGTGCCGCTCGTGATCGTGCCGGACGTGCGGATCAGCCCGAGGATGGAGTTGATGGTGACGGACTTGCCCGAACCGCTCTCGCCGACAATGCCGACCAGTTCGCCATCGCCGACGTCGAAGGAGACGCCGTTGACCGCATGGACTTCACCGGCGGTCGTCCTGAAGCGGGTTTCGATGTCGCGGACATGCAGGCTCATCGGGACGACCTTTCCAGGATGACATCCAGCGCATCGGCCACGAGGTTGAGGCACACCACGACCAGGAAGATCGCGAGGCCCGGGAACAGCGCCACCCACCACTGGCCACCGGTCATCTGCCGCGCGCCGGCCTGGATCATCGCCCCCCAGCTGGGATCCGGTGGCGAAACGCCGATGCCGAGAAAGCTGAGCGCAGCGACCACCATCAGCGAGCTGGCCGTAGCGATCGAAAGCTGGACGGCGATCACGCCGGAAACGTTGGGAAGCAGATGTACCAGCAGCACGCGCAATGGCTTGGCGCCGATCACTTCGGCCGCCTCGATAAAGCGCGCCTCGCGGATCGCCAAACCCTCGGCGCGGACCAGCCGCAGAAAACGCGGCGCCTCGATGATGATGATGGCAAACATCACCATCTCGAGCCGATTGCCGGTCAGCGTGACGATGGCGATGGCCAGCACGAGCAGCGGAAACGCCTGGAAGGCGTCGAGCGAACGCATCAGCAGCGCACTGCCGCGTCCCTTGGTCGTCGCCAGAAGACCGAGGAAAACGCCGATCAGCGCCGCCGCCAGCGCGCCACCGAAGGCAATCGGCAGGTCACGGCCCGCCGCCGCGATCGTGCGGGAAAACACGTCGAAGCCGACGCTGTCGGTGCCGAACCAATGCTGCGCCGAGGGCGGCTGCAGCGTGGCGGTCGCATCGGGGCGAATCGGATCGTAGGGCAGCGGCAGGAACCAGCTGGCCAGGAGCAACGCTGCGAGAAAGAGCGCGCCGGCCACCAGCCCGACATGGCGACGCATGGGGGCGGCGGACAGGAGAAGGCTAGCCATGCTGGATCCTCGGGTCGAGTGCCGCGACGACCAGGTCGAGCACGAGATAAACCAGCATCGTGCAAAAGCCGGTAACGATGACGAAGCCCTGGATGGCGGGGATATCGAGCGCGACGATGGCCTTCAGGCCCCACTGGCCGAGCCCCTGCCACGAAAAGATCGTCTCGATGATCGCCGAACCGCCGACCATCGCCCCGAACAGCATCGCGGTGTAGGTCAGGATCGGCGTGCGCGCCTGAAGCAGCGCATATTGAACCACCCGCCATTCCGACAGCCCGCAGGCTCGGGCATACTGGATCTGCTTCGAGCCCATCGCCCCGCCGACCGTCGTGCGCGTGATCTTGGCAAACAGCGGGATCGCCGCCAGCGCCAGCGTCAGCACCGGCAGCATCGAGCGATGCAACGTCGAGCGAAGTCCGTTCCAGTCGCCGGCGAGGATGAGATCGATAAGCAGGAAGTGCGTTACCGTCGGCGGATAGATATTGACGATGCCGAGCCGCCCCGTTGGCGACGGCACCAGCCGCCAGAGGTAGAAGAAGGCGAAGATCAGCAGCAGCCCGGCCAGGAAGCCGGGTATCGCCTCCAGCCCGGCGATGACGACCCGGACGGCCTTGTCCGGGGCGCGGCCACGGCAATAGCCGGCCAGCGTGCCGATCGAAATGCCGACAAGGGCCGCCAGCAGGATCGCCATGACCACCAGTTCGATGCTGGCGGGCAGGTATTTGACGATCTCGTCGCGGATCGGCTGGCCGGTGAAGAAGGAGCGGCCGAAATCGCCCTGCAAGACGCCACCGACATAGGTCACATAGCGCTCGGCCAGCGGGCGATCGAGGCCGAGTTGGCTGCGGACGGTCGCCACTTCCTGCTCATTCGCCGTCGAGCCCAGGATCGCCAGCGCCGGGTCGCCCGGCATGATGCTGACCAGCAGGAACGAGATGGTGATCACGGCGAACAAGGCGAGCGGGATGAAGGCAAGCCGCTTCGCCACGAGGCCCCAGAAAGCGCGGCGCCGGCGCGGCGCGCCGACGGCCGGTGCCATGAGTTCGGTGGAAGCCGGCGACGGAGCGTCTCCGGCTTCGGTATTGGTGGTGGACATGGGCTGATCCAAAACCCGCGTCTACTCGGTCTTCTTCAGCTTGTAGGCGGTGATGTTGCCTCCATTGTGCAGCTGGATTTCCCAGCCCGCGACCTTCTTGCTGCGGGCAAGCGGGATGCCCGTATCGACCAGGTAAATCTGCGGCGGGTTCTCGGCCATGATCTCGGACAGCTCGACGAGGATCGCCTGCCGGCGCGCCGTGTCCTCGGCCTTGAGGTGCAGGCCCTCGGTGACCAGCTCGTCGTAACGCTTGTTGGCGTATTTGAACGAGTTCTGGAACGAGCTGCCATGGTTCATCAGGTTGAGGCTGTAGAACGGGTCGGCGAAGGCCGGCAGCTCGAGATAGAGCATGGCGTCATAGTCGCCCTTGAAGAAGCGCTCGGAGAAGGTGCTGCCGCTGGCGACGAGCTCGATCTCGGCGGCGATACCGATCTGGCGCAGCATATCCGCAAGGAACACGGCCTCCTGTTCGGCATGCGAGCCAGGACGGGTCGGGCTGATCGTCAGCTTGATCGCGAAACCATCGGCATAGCCGGCTTCGGCCATCAGCTTCTTCGCCTTGTCGAGATCATAGCCGATGTAGGGCTTCAGACCCTCGACGCCGTAATCGGCGTGGATGCCGGAAACGGCCGGCTTACCGAAGCCCTTGAACACACCCTGCACGAGGGCATTGCGATCGATCGCATAGGAAATCGCCTGCCGTACCAGCGGGTTGGCCAGCCGTTCGTCCTTGTAGTTCAGAAGCAGGGTGTCGCGCGCGCCGCTGACGCAATTGACGACATCGACCGTGTCGCTGTCCTTCAGCTCGGCATATTCCTGGAACGGCAGCAGAGCGGCGAAGTCGATCTCGCCGCTGCGCAAGAGCTGCGAGCGGGTAGCGCTTTCCGGCACGCCCAGCACGATGAGGCTATTGCCATTGCCGCGATGGGCGGTGTCCCAAAAATTCGGGTTCGGCAACATGGTTATGCGATTGCCGGGGACAAAGCCCTGCTCGGTGATCACCCACGGACCGAAATCGGCGGAATTCTTGGCGAGCCAAACCGCAGCCAGCGGATCCTCCGCGGTCGCGTGGCTCAACACTTCCTTGCTGTCGTAGATCTGGAACTGGCTCCAGTGGAAGATCACGAGGTCGAAGATCGTCGTCTTGTCGACATGGACGCGGATGGTCTTCGGATCGACGATCTCGACCGGGTCATCCTTGCGATAGGAATTCATGTCGAAGGCGAGGAAGCGCAGGACGCTCGACTGCTTCAGGCCGCGATCGAGACTCCATTTGACGTCCTCGGCGGTCATCTCGTTGCCGAAAGAACTTTTGACGCCCTGGCGCAGCTTGAACTCGATGAACTTGCCATCCGGATCAACGCTCCAGGATTCCGCCAAGTTCGGCCGCAGATTGGTCTGGACGTTGGGCATCTGGCCACAACCGCCATTCGACAGCTCGGAGACATCGAACTGCAGCAGCGAGGAAGCCTGCTCGTTGGCGATGAAGCTGGAGGTCTCACCCTCGTATTTCGTCTGGTGGTCGAGCTGTTGGGGAACCGAGGGCACCGCCTTGATGATCGGAACCGGGGATAGGTCCTGAGCGGCGACCAGTGCGCTCGCCGATAGCCAAAGACCCACGGAGAGCAACGCCGAAACGGAGGCGCGCGCACAGAATCCGGACGTGCGTGTCATGAAGCTTCCCTCTGGTTTTATCGAGATTTCAAGCCAGCAACCCAGACGGAACGCCATCCGACGGACACAGCCTTACCTCATTGGAGTCAAGTATTTGTCCGGACAAATGTCTTTGTCAACCCGCGAACCAGCTGTCCCGCCTGCCCAGACGCCCCGTCGGGCCACGTCGGGCGCGCGCGTCCCGCGTCCTGTAGCGAGGATCGACTGTCGCCCAAACGGATCGCATCCGCGCTCAGCGGAAGTTCGGCTTGCGCTTCTCGCTGAAAGCGCGAAACCCTTCCTGGAAATCCGGGCCGGTGAAGCTGGCGTCGGCGATTTGCGCCGCCTCATTCGGTGTCGCGGCACCGTCATCGACCAGCATGTTGACGATGGCTTTGGCGGCGCGGATGGAGGTTTGCGACAGCAGCGCCAGATCTTGCGCATAGGCGCTGACGACGCCGTTCAGCTCGTCCGGCGCGATCATGCGGTCGATCAGGCCGATGGCGAGCGCTTCCTCCGCCGGCAGCATGCGGCCGGAGAACAAAATGTCCTTGGCCCGCGCCGGGCCGACCTTCTCCACCAGCTGCGCCGTGTCGGCATAGCTGTAGGCGAGGCCGAGCCGGGCCGGCGTGATGGCGAAGCGCGCGGCCGTCGAAGCGAAGCGCAGATCGCAAGCAAGCGCGATACCGCAGCCCCCGCCCACGCAGACGCCGTCAATGACGGCGATCACCGGACGGGCAAGATGGCGAAGCGCCGCCTGCCCTGCCCGCACCGCCGCATTGTAGGCTTCCGTCCTGCCCGCATCGGAATAGACGCTGGCAAATTCGGTGATATCGGCGCCGGCGCTGAAGGCCCGCCCTCCCGCGCCACGCACCAGCACGACTCGGATGGCCTCATCCGCTTCGATCGCCGCCACCGCCTCCGGCAGCGCCTGCCACATGGCGGACGAGACGGCGTTGTGCTTCTCCGGCTGCCTGAGTTCCAGGGTCACGACCGGCCCCTGCCCGATCAGGCAAAGCTGGCCGCCGGCGAAGCTGCGTTCATCCGTCATTTCAACGCTTCCAACATCGCCGGCACCGCCGTGAACAGGTCTTCTTCCAGACCATAATCGGCGATCTGGAAGATCGGTGCATCCGGATCTTTGTTTACGGCGACGATGATTTTGGAATCCTTCATGCCGGCGAGATGCTGGATCGCGCCGGAGATGCCGAGCGCAATATAGAGTTCGGGCGCCACGACCTTGCCCGTCTGGCCGACCTGCAGATCGTTCGGCGCATAGCCGGAATCGACCGCCGCGCGCGAGGCGCCGACAGCAGCGCCAAGCTTGTCCGCCAGGGGCGCGAGGACGGCGTCGAATTTTTCCGCCGAGCCGAGCGCACGCCCCCCCGAGACGATGATCCGCGCGGAACCAAGTTCCGGCCGGGTCGACGTCGTGAGATCCGCGCCCAGAAATTGGGATGCCGCGCTCGCGCCGGGTGCGGTGATGGCCTCGATCGGGGCTGAGGCGTCGCCGCTCGCGGTCGCGGTGAAAGCGGCGCCCCGAATGGTCATGACCAGCTTCGGCTCGCGCGAGCGCACCGTCTCGATGGCGTTGCCGGCATAGATCGGTCGCTCGAAGGTGTCGGGCGCCACGACGGCGGTCACTTCCGAAATCTGCATGACGTCGAGCTTGGCCGCGACGCGCGGCAGAGCGTTCTTCATCGCGGACGAAGCCGGGGCGGCGATGACCGCGTAGCGATCGGCAAGTCCGACGACAAGCTCGGCCAGCGGCTCGGCCAACAGGTTTGCGAGCGTGGCGCCATCGGCAACGAGCACCTTGGCGACGCCGTCAAGCCGGGCTGCCGCCTCGGCAATGGCGTGGACATTCTCTCCGGCGACGAGAATGTCGACGGGGTGGCCGACAAGGGCTGCCGCCGTCAGCGCCTTCGCCGTCGCGTCGCCCAGCTTTGCGCCGTCATGGTCGGCGATGAGAAGCGTTGCCATGGTCAGAGGACTCCTGCCGTCTTGAGTTTTGCCACGAGTTCGGCCGCCGAGGCGACCTTGATGCCGGCCTGGCGTCCCGAGGGTTCGCGCGTCGCCACCACTTCCAGCCGCGGCGTGGCATCGACGCCGAGCGCTTCCGACGTGGTCTCGTCGAGCGGTTTCTTCTTCGCCTTCATGATGTTGGGCAGCGAAGCATAGCGGGGTTCGTTCAGGCGCAGGTCGGTCGTGACCACGGCGGGGAGCGCCAGCCGCACCGTCTGCAGGCCGCCATCGACTTCGCGCGTCACCTCGACGTGCTCACCATCGACGGCGACCCTGGAGGCAAACGTGCCCTGCGGCCAGTCGAGCAGCGCCGCCAGCATCTGGCCTGTCTGGTTGCTGTCGTCATCGATCGCCTGTTTGCCGAGGATGACGAGGCCGGGCTCCTCCTTCGCGACGATCGCCTTCAGCAGCTTGGCGACGGCGAGCGGCTCGATCCGGCCTTCCGCCTTTACCAGGATGCCGCGATCGGCACCCATGGCGAGTGCGGTGCGGATCGTTTCGGCGCATGTCGCGCTACCGATCGACACGACGATGATTTCCGTCGCTTTGCCGGCTTCCTTTAGCCGAAGCGCTTCCTCGACGGCGATCTCGTCGAACGGGTTCATCGCCATCTTCACATTGGCAAGCTCGACGCCCGACCCATCGGGCTTGACCCGGATCTTGATGTTGGCGTCGACCACCCGCTTCACGGGCACGATGATCTTCATGGCATGCAATCCATCTTCTGCGGAGGAAATGGGCCCTCCCGACGCCCGGTGCGCGAGAGGGCGATGCGGCCTCAGGCCGGGATGCGCGTCTCGCGCGGCAAGGGCTGGCGGCCCAGGATCATGTCGGCCGCCTTTTCGGCGATCATCATGGTGGGAGCCGAGGTGTTGCCACCGATGAGGGTCGGCATCACCGAAGCATCGACGACGCGAAGGCCCATGACGCCGCGCACCTTCAACTCGGCATCGACCACCGAGCGTTCGTCGCCGCCCATGCGGCAGGTGCCGACGGGATGGAAGATCGTGTTGGCGCCGGCCCGCACCCAGGCGTCGATGGCATCGTCATCGGCAAGGTCGGCCGCCAGCGGGGAAATCGCGCCGGCATCGTGGCGGGCGAGGACCGGATTGGCGCCGATCCGCTGGGCAAGACGGACGCCGTCGCGCATGCACCGGCGGTCGGCGCTGGCGTCGAGATAGTTGGGATCGATGGTTGGCGGCTGGGTCGGATCGGCGCTGGCGATCCGGACTTCGCCCCGGCTTTCCGGCCGGAGCTGGTAGAAATTGATCAGATAGCCGTGCTGCCCCTGGCCCGCCCGCGTCGTCTCCAGATTGAGGCCGGGGACGAAGGTGATGTGGATGTCGGGAATGTCGAGTTCGGGCCGGGTCTTCAGGAAACCGCCGGCTTCGAGCGGGATCGACGTCGCCGGCCCCTTGCCGAACAGCAGGGCCTGCAGGCCGGCCAAGGCGGCGCGGTCGGGCCGGAACATCGAATAGAGGGTGATCGGCTCCTTGCAGCGATATTTCAGATAGACGCCAAGATGATCCTGCAGATTGCGGCCGACCTCCGGGTTGTCGACACGCGGCTCGATGCCAACGTGCTTCAGAGCCGCCGGATCACCGATGCCCGAAAGCTGCAGCAGTTGCGGCGAGTTGATGGCGCCGCCCGACAGGATCACCTCGCGCTTTGCCGAAACGGACATGGCCTGTCCGTCGCGTGAAAGCTCCAGTCCGGTGGCGCGGCCATTCTCAAGGACGATTTTGGTCGCCAGCGCCCGGGTCCAGACGGTCAGGTTCGCGCGCCCCCGCGCTGGTCGAAGAAAGGCCGTCGCCGTGCTTTCGCGCCGGCCGTTGCGGATGTTGAAATCATAGAGGCCGAGGCCTTCTTGGTCGGGTCCGTTGAAATCGTCGTTGGCGACGAATCCCTCGCCAATTCCCGCCTTCAGGAATTCGCCATAGAGCGGATTCTCGCCCTTGGCCTTGATGACGGCCAGCGGCCCCCCGGTGCCATGATAGGCATCGGCCGAACGTTCCAGATGGCCTTCCGAGCGGCGGAAATAGGGAAGGATGTCGGCATAGCTCCAACCCGGCAGACCCCGATTGCCCCACCCGTCATAGTCGGCGCGGTGGCCGCGCATATACATCATGCCGTTGATCGAGGACGAACCGCCCAGCACTTTTCCGCGCGGCCAGTTGATCGCGCGGCCTTCGAGGTGTGGCTGCGGCGTCGTCGCGTAGTTCCAGTTGATCGACTTCCAGAAATAGATCAGGCCGGAAACCATCGGCACCTTGATCAGCGGATTGCTGTCCTTGCCGCCCGCCTCCAGCAGCAGCACGGAATGGCGGCCGTCTTCCGAAAGCCGGTTGGCCAGTACGCAGCCGGCGGATCCGGCGCCCACGATGATGTAGTCGAAGCTCTCGGTCATTCCGCTCGCCTGCTCAGAAAGGAAATTCGGCGCCGTTCATGGCGATGGCCTGGCCGCTGACATATTCCGCATCGTCGCTGGCAAGCCAGGAGACGGTGGCGGCGACATCGTCGGGCGTTCCGAAACGCCCCCACGGGACGGTGGCGCGAAACCCTTCAATTACCGCATCCGGCGACTTGCCCGTGACCTTGGCGAAGCCGGAAGCAATTTCGCCCCAGAACGGCGTCTCGATATGTCCGGGCACATAGGTGTTGGCGCGGATCCTGTGCGGGGCGAGTTCCACCGCCAGCGACTGCGTCAGCATGATGATCGCCGCCTTCGAGGCGCAGTAATGCGAGAGGTTCGGCACGCCGCGCCGGCCGGCGCCAGAGGCGGCATTGATGATGACTCCGCCACGGCCCTGCGCGATCATCTGGCGCGCCGCGGCGCGCGAGCCGAGGAACACGCTGTCGACATTGATGCCGACCACCCGCTGCCATTCGGCGAGCGTCATGTCGACGACGGGGCCGACGGCGATGACGCCTGCATTGCAGACCATCACGTCGAGGCCGCCGAATGTCGCCGCCGTCTTGGCGACGGCATGGTCGACGGTCTTCTCGTCGGTGGCGTCGCCGACAAGGCTCAGGAAGCGGTCGCCAACACCCTCGCGCTCGACCTTGGCAAGATCGAGCACCGCAACCGAAGCTCCCTCGCCCAGAAAACGCTCGACGATGCCGAGGCCGATGCCGCTGGCGCCTCCGGTGACGAGGACGCTCTTGCCGGAATGGCGGCCTGTATCGCGGATCATGTGGAGCTTCCCGTGCCGGCGTCGCGATATTGCGGTCCGCGCGCGGCGGGGATGGCAAGGATCGCGGGATCAAAGGGTTTGAGCGAATACCCGTCCGGCTGCGGGGCGCGCGCCGCATAGCCCGAGGTTTCCTCGACAGCGGCGAGCACCTGCGGATGAACGTAATAGAGGCTGTAGAGCGCCACCATGAACGGGTCGAAGGTCGAAGCAGCGTCGGCCTCGATGTGCCGGATGCTTTCCACCTGCTCGTCCTTCGGCATCGCGTCGAAGGTGGCCGGAAGCGCCTCGACCATGCGGGCAGCCATGGCGCCAAAGCGCTCGTGGATCGTCATGGCTTCAGCCAGATCGAGCTGGCTTGGCCGCGGAAAGGTGCCGTCGCCGGGAATCAGGATATCGAGCAGGTGGGTCAGGGGCGCGCTCATGCCGCCACCTCGACGCCGCGGCGCGCCGCGATCAGGCGATCCGCCGCCCGGAGCGCCAGGGCCTGGATTGTCGGCGTTGGGTTCAGCGCCGCCGAGGTCGTGAAGACGGCGCCATCGACGATCATCAGATTGGGCACGCCATGGGCGCGGCAATCGCCGTCGACGACGCTGGCGTCCGGGTCCGAGCCCATGCAGGCGGTGCCGAGCAGATGGAAACCGGCATTGACGACCAGCCGTTCGGCCCGGACCGCGACGGCCCCGGCTTCCTCGAAGGCACGCGTGGCGCTGCCGATGCCGTGCTCGATCATGTCCCTTGTGTTCTGGTCGAGGCTGTAGGTCATCTTTGGCGCGGGAATTCCCCAACGGTCGGCGAGCGTGTCGGACAGCGTGACGCGGTTGTCAAGGCGCGGCAGGTCTTCCGTCGTCACCGTCAGGCTTGCCGTACGGGCAAAGGTGTTGCGGAACGTCTCGTGATGGCGCTCGCCCCAGGGCACGCGCGGCAGGTAGCCACCAACTGCCGTGCCGACGGGACCATTGGAGCGCACGAGCTGCATCTGATAGCCGCGAACGAAACCGCGCGCGGCATCCGTCTCATAGAAATGCTGGCAAAGGATCGACACGGCGAACGGTCCGGCATAGCCGTCGATCGCCTCGTCGAAGGTGCCGGTCACCATGCCCGTCGGGTGATGCATGAGGCGGCGGCCGACGAGGTCCGTGTCGTTGGCGATGCCGTTCGGAAAGCGCTTCGATTTCGACAGAAGCATCAGCCGCGCCGTGCCGAGGCCGTTGGCGGCGAGCGTCACGACATGCGCCTTGTGGCGGCGGGCGATGCCGTCGCGGTCGTAATAGGCAACGCCCGTGGCGCGGCCCTGGTTGTCGGTCTCGATCTCGAAGACGCGTGCGCCGGTGACCAGCTTCGCCCCGGCCCGGATCGCCTGCGGCCAGTAGGTGACGTCGGACGAGGAGCGCGCGCCGCTCGGGCAGCCGAGGTCGCACGGGCCGCAATTGTTGCAGCCGCCACGTCCCTCGCCATAGGGCTTCGAGTTGATCGCGACATCGCAGGGCCACCAGTGCCAGCCGAGCCGGTCGAAAGCGCCGGCCATGCGTTCGCCGCCCCGACCCAGCGGCAGCGGCGGCATCTGGCGGGCGAGGCGCGGCGGATTGCCGGGGTCGCCAGCCATGCCGGAAACGCCCATCATCCGGTCGTTTTCTTCGTAGTAGGGCGCGAGATCCTCGTAGGAGATCGGCCAGTCGTCGCCGACGCCGTCGAGCGTTTTCACCCGGAAGTCGGACGGGCGGAAGCGTGGGAAATGCGCGCCCCAGAGAATGGTCGAGCCGCCGACCGCATTGTAGAGGAACGGCTTGATCGCCGCCTCGCTGTCATCGACGGGATAATCGACGGGGTTCTGACGCACGTTCGGATTAGGGTGGTGGCTGGTCTGGCGCGCCACTTCCCAATCGGTACGGAAGCTCGGCACCTCGTCATAGCGCACCCAGTCGCCCTGCTCGAGGCAGGTAACCTTCAGGCCCGCGCGCGCCAGACGCCAGGCCACGGCCGCGCCGCTCGCGCCCGCGCCGACGATGACGACGTCATCGATGGTCTCGGTCATGCGTGCGCTCCTTTGAATGCGGTGATCTCGCCGGCGGCTGCGCGCCAGCAGCGCACCTCCTGGCCGGTATCGACAGGTTCCAGCGTCTGCGGTGTCGACCGGCAGGCCTCCACGACATGCGGGCAGCGCGAGGCCAGATAGCAGCCGATCGGCAGGTCGATCGGGCTCGGGATCTCGCCCTCGAGCGCCGCGGGAATGACCTTGTCGACGCGGCGATTGGTCGGATCGGGGAACAGATGCGCGGAGAGAAGCGCCTGCGAATAGGGATGCTGCGGGCGGGAGAACACCTGCTCGACCGTGCCGGTCTCGACGATCTGGCCGAGATACATGACCGAGACCTTGTGGCAGAGATAGCGGACCGTGGTCAGGTCATGGCTGATGAACAGATAGCTGATGCCGAGTTCCTTCTGCAGGCGGACCAGCAGTTCGATCAGCCCGACACGGGCGCGCGGCGACAGCACCGAGGTCGGCTCGTCGAGCACGATGAACTCGGGATTGCAGGCAAGCGCCCGGGCGATGTTGATGCGCTGGAGCGCTCCGGCGCCGAGGCCGCGCGGCTTGCGGTCGAGCAGGGTTCGATCGAGGTCGACGAGATCGATGAGCTCTTCGGCCCGCTTGTTCTTGTCAGCCGCCGAGAGGTTCGAATGCAGGTCGAGCGGCTCGCACAGGATCCGGCGGATCGTCCAGCGCGGATTGAGGCTGTCGAACGGATCCTGGAAGACGATCTGCAATTTGGAGCGATAGCGCCGCATGTCGTTCGGCGGCAGCTTCACCAGATCCTCGCCGTCGAAGACGACGGATCCGGAGGTGGGTTCGAGCAGGCGCAGCAGGCAGCGGCCGACCGTGGTCTTGCCGGAGCCGCTCTCGCCGACCAGGCCGAGCGTCTCGCCCCGCCCGATGGAAAGCGAGACCTTGTCGACGGCCTGGATCGTCTTCTTGGTATGCTGGACCGCGAAGGTCTTGCGCAGGTCCCTTGTCTGGAGCAGCGGCTTGACGCCACCTTCCGGCAATTCCAGGCCCAGCGACGAGCCCCGCTCGCGCTGCAGCTTCAGGATCTGCTGGCTGTAGGGATGCTGCGGATTGGCGAAGAATTCGCGCACCGGCGCGTCCTCGACGATCCGTCCCTCATGCAGCACCAGCACGCGGTCGCAGTAATTGGCGAGCGTGCCGAGCTCCTGGGTGATCAGCAGGATGGCCGACCCCGTCTGCTGCACCGTGTTCCACATCTCGTCGAGGAACTGCGCCTGGATCGTCACGTCGAGGCCGCTGGTCGGCTCGTCGGCGATCAGCAGCTTCGGCTTCGACGACAGCGCCATGGCGATCAGCGCGCGTTGCGCCATGCCGCCGGAAAGCTCATGCGCGTAGGAATCGGCCCGGCGCTCGGGATCGTTGATGCCGACCATGCGCAGCATGTCGATCGCCTTGCGCCGCAGTTGCTGTCCCGAAGCAGCGTTGTGCGCCTGATAGGCATAGCCGATCTGCTTGCCGATCCGGAGCATCGGATTGAGCGAGGAACGCGGGTTCTGCACGATGATTCCGATGTCGCGGCCCCGAATTGCGCGGATCTCGGCGTCGGGAAGCTTGAGCAGGTCACGGCCGTCGAACTCGACCTTGCCGCCCAGGATCTTACCGGGCGCACGAGCGAGACCGAGCAGCGCCAGTGCGGCGGTCGACTTGCCGCTGCCGGCATCGCCGATCAGCCCGACCACCTCGCGCTCGCGCACCTTGAAGGAGAGCCCGTCGACCGGCTTGATCATGCGGCCATCGACGGGATAGCCGACAACGAGGTTCTCGACCGAGAGAACGGTTCGCGCGGTGGTCGGCTCGATCATCGAAGAGGCCTGAAGGGCGGCAGCCTCAAGACGCGTCATAGCGGCGCTCCAGGGCGTTGCCGAGCACGGCGAAGCCGAACACGGTCAGGGAAATCGCAATGCCGGGGAAGACGGACGGCCACCATTCGCCCAGGATGATCTGGTTCGCGCCCGTCGAGATCATCAGTCCCCATTCCGGGGTGGGCGGACGCACGCCGGCGCCGACGAAGGAGAGGCCGGCGGTGAGCAGGATGGCGAAGCCGATGGTGACGGAGGCCTGAATCAGCGCCGGCGTCAGCGAATTGGGCAGGACGTGGCGGATGGCGATGCTGAGCTCGGTATTGCCGAGCGCCCGCGCCGCCTCGACGAAGCCGCGCACCTTCTGGCTCATCACCTCGGCACGGGTCAGGCGGACATAGATCGGCGTGTAGACGAAGGCGAGCGCGATGACGATGTTGGTGGTCGAACGCCCGGCCAGCGCCACCAGCACCATCGCCGAGATGAACACCGGGAAGGATTGCATGACGTCGGAGACGCGCATCATCAGCTCGGTCGCCGTGTTGCGGTAATAGCCCGCGATCAGGCCGAGGAAGACACCCAGCAGCAGCGAAAGACCGTTGGCGACCAGCGCGATGACGAGATCGGTGCGCGGCGCGGCGATGACGCGGGAGAAAACGTCGAAGCCGGAGGCATCCGTGCCCATCCAGTTCGGCGGCGCTTCGAGCGTGCCGGAGATCCAGGCACTGAACAGGCCGGGGATCTCGGAAAGCGACGGCGGCGGCACCGATACATTGGGCGTCGTCAGCGTGGGGTCATAGGGCCCGATATAGGGTCCGACGACAGCGAGCGCGACGACGATGATGACGATCGTCAGGCCGAGGCCGAACAGCCAGTCGCGACGTCGGCGCGGCAGAAGGTCTGACTGGGAGAGAGCGTGCTGGCTGGACATCAATAGGCAATCCGGGGGTCGATCGCGGCGTGGATCAGATCCAGCGCGAGATAAACGACGAGCGAGATGGCGGTAATCACCAGAACGACGGCCTGGATCGCGGGATAGTCGTAGTTGAGCACGGCGCTGATCGCGTATTGGCCGATGCCGCCGAGCGAGAAGACGCTCTCCGTCAGCACCGCGCCGCTCAGCATGAAGCCGTAGAGGATGCCGATCAGCGTCATCGACGGCGCCATGGCGGCGCGCAGCGCATAGCGGGCGACGCGCGCCCTCGGCAGGCCGGCGCAATTGGCGTAGAGCACGAAGTCGGACTGCAGCGCGCGGGCCATGTTCTGCCGGACCATCTTGATGATCGGACCGGAGAGGATAAAGGCCATGGTGAAGACCGGCAGCATCAGGTGATGCAGCGCCTCGACGAAGATATCGAACTGGCCCGCGATCAGCGCATCGATGGTCATGAAACCGGTGACGACATCCGGCGGGCTCGACATCGGCGACAGACGGCCAAGCGGCGCCGGGGCAATGCCGAGCTGGAAGAAGAACAGGTAGACGAACAGCAGGCCCCACCAGAATTCTGGCTGCGAGCCGGCGAACAGCGAATAGACGAAGACGCCCTTGTCCGCCTTGCCGCCGGGATTGAGCGCGCCGAACATGCCAATCGGCACGGCGACGGCCAGCGCCAGGATGAAGCTCAGCGTCACCAACTCGATGGTGACAGGAAGATAGGCGGCGATCTCAGTGGTGACCGGAGTGCCGGTGACCCAGGAGACGCCGAGCGAACCCTGCAGCAATCCGGGCGCGATGTCCGGTTGAAAACCGAGATAGGTGGCAAGCTGCGCCAGAAGCGGCCGGTCGACGCCGAGCTGCTTGGCGGCCTGCGCATAGGCCTCGGCGCTCGAATTCATGCCGACGAGACGAGAGACGGGATCGGCGGGCAACAGGCGGATCAGGAAGAACACCGCAATCGTCAGCCCGATGAGCTGGATCAGCCCGACAGCGAAGCGCTTGGAGATATATCGAAACAACACGGGCCGACCCTCGGCGGGAAAGAGGCAGGCCGGAACCGGCCTGCCTCGTCCGGATTACTGAACGCTGAGATCGAAATAGCGGACGGCGTTGTCGGGATACCAGCGCAGCCCCTTCAGCTTGTCCGAATAGGCCCACTGGGTCTTGTATTCGACCACCGGCAGCCAGGCGACGTCAGCGGTAAGCTGGTCCTGGATCTGGGCGAGCATGTCGGTGCGCTTGGCCGCATCCGGCTCGATGCGCGCCTTGGCCCAGAGATCGTCCACGACGGGGCTGGAGTAATTGACCATGTTGTTGAGCCCGCCCTTGTCCTTCGAGACGAAGAAGAGCTGGATCGCATAGCCGGCATCGACGCCGATCGGCTTTTCCTGGTCGTTGACGGCGAACGGAAGATCGCCCTTCACGAGTTGGCGGTCGCCATATTGCGTCTGCGGAATCGGGTTCAGCGTTGCCGGCACGCCGACGGCGCGCAGCGACGACTGGATGATGTTGACGACCGGACCGAGCGTCGATTCCTTCTCTGCCACATAGGAGAGCTGGAATGCATCGGCGAAGGCTTCGAGGCCCTTGCCATCCGGATAGCCGGCTTCGGCGAGCAGCGCCTTGGCCTTGGCCGGATCGTAGGTAAAGGCCGCTTCTGCCTTGTAGCCCGGATAGCTGCTCGGAACCGAGCCGTTCCACTGGTTGGCCTGGCCGAAATAGCCCGTCTTGATGATCTGCTCAAAGGGAATGGCGTGCGCGATCGCCTGCCGAACCTTCGGATCATCGAACGGCTTCGATTTGAAGTTCATATGGACGAACAGGTTCTCGTTGCCGGTAACGCCGCCGACTGCGACGCCCTTGGCAGTGCGCAGGCTGTCGAACTCTTTCGGCGTCATGCCGGTGGCGAGCTGGGCCTGGCCGGTGCGCAGAACGACGACGCGGTTCGATGACTGCGGCACGCGGCGGACGGAGACCTTATCGATCGCCGGCTTGCCCCGGTAATAATCCGGATTGGCCTTGTAGGTGATTTCCTGGTTTTTCGTCCATTTGTCGAGGCAATAGGCGCCAAAGCCCGGCGCGTTCACGCTGTTGGCGTAATCGTGCGACCAGGGGTCCTTCTCGGTCGCATGCTTCTCCATCGTCTCCTTGTCGTAGACGAGCAGGCCGAAGATGGAGAGCACCGGCAGGAACAGCGCATTGGGTTCCGACTGCCGGATCTGCACCGTGTAGTCGTCGATAATCTTGACCTCGTCGCCCAGTTCCTTGGCCTTGGGATCATCGCCGAAGACGGCCGGCGTGAAGCCGTCGATCGAGGCGACGTTGGAGAGGAACCAGCCGATCGGAGCGGCACCGCTGACCGACTTGGCGCGGGCGAAGGTGTAGGCGACGTCCTTGGCGTCGAAGGTGGCGCCGTCGCAACCCTTGACGCCCTTGCGCAGGTGCAGCGTCCACGTCAGGGTGGCGGGATCATAATCCCAGCGCTCGACGAGACGACCCTCGATCTTGGAGAAGTCGGGCATGCCGACGCCGGATTCATTGGCCGGGCCCGCCGCATAGCCGACCAGCGGCTCAAGCAGCGAAACCATGCCCTGCTGGCTGGCGGGAATGGCGGCCGACGGACCGTCATAGTCGAGGCCTGCTGGAACGTCCTCGGCCAGCACCAGGATCTGCTGGGCGGCGGACGCTGGTGCGATCGCGATAGCAAGACCTGCCGCGGCGACAGCCGAAAGCAGCACGTTTCTCTTCAGCATGTTAGGACCCCTGCGGTTTTTTATAGATTTGTCCGGACAAATCACGCCTCAGCTCCCGGTTCTTGTCAAGCGGTTCTTAGAAAAAAGATAAGATAGACGGGTTGACAGGTCGCGATCTCGTCGGGACATTTGTCCGGACAAATAGGCCAACGCCAGGAAATGCGAAGGCCGCCTAATCGCAGTGGAGGTCGACGTGACGCGTATCGTGGTGCTGTTCAATCTGAAGCCCGGTGTCGATCCCGAAGTCTATGAGACGTGGGCTCGATCCACGGACATCCCGGTCGTCAACGGCCTCGCCTCGATCGGCGAGTTTTCCGTCCATGCCACCACCGGCGTCCTCGGCTCCGATGCGAAACCGCCCTACGCCTATGTCGAGATCATCGACGTGGCCGACATGGACAAGTTCGGCGCCGACGTGGCTTCCGCGACCATGCAGAAGATCGCGGCCGAGTTTCAGGCGTTTGCCGACAATCCGACCTTCATCATGACCCGTACGCTCGAGGCGGCGTGATGGACGAGCGGGGATTGGCCGGAAAGGTCGCCCTGATCACCGGCGCAGGCCGTCCCGGCGGTCTCGGCCAGGGCATGGCGCGCAAGCTGGCCTCGCAGGGCGCGAAAATCGTGCTGCACGATCGCGGCGCGCTGTCGGGCCCTGCTGCCCCAGCACATGGCGTCGGGACGGCGACTGACCTCGAAGCCGTCGCCGCGGAACTCCGAGCTGACGGTGCCGAAGTTGCGACCGTCACCGGAGATCTCCTCGACGAGGCGGCAATCGCTCGTGTCGTTGGCGCGGCCGTCGAGAACTTCGACCGCCTCGATATCCTGATCAACAATGCCGGCGTCGGCTATCTGTTCGGGCCTCTGGTCGAGCTAGAGGCTGAGAGCTGGGACGTCGTACTTGGCGTCAATCTTCGCGCCCCCGCGCTCGCGACCAAGCATGCGGCGAGGCAGATGATCGCGCAGGGCCAGGGTGGCCGGATCATCAACATCGCTTCGCAGGCGGCAAAGTCCGGCTTTGCCTTTGCCAGCGCCTACACTGCCTCGAAGCACGGCCTGATCGGCCTGACCCGCTCGGCGGCGCTGGAGCTCGGTGAACACGGCATCACCGTCAACGCCATCTGCCCCAACCACGTCACCACGGGCCTTGGCGCCTGGCAGAACCGCTTCATGTCGGAAGCGCGCGGCCAGTCGATCGACGCCTATCTCGACGAAATGCGCGCGCGAATTCCTTTGCGTCGCACCGGCACGCCGAACGACACCGCAGAAACCGCCGCGTTCCTGTGTTCGGACGCCGCCGCCTACATTACCGCCGAGGCAATCAACGTCTCCGGCGGGGAGGAATACCACTGATGACCGCTCCCTTCGCGTGGCCGAACCAGGCCCGGCTTGCCATGTCCTTCGTCATCAACATCGAGGAAGGCTCGGAGATGACCGTCGCCCGGGGCGACAAGGGCCCCGAGCCGGTCGACGAGCTTGGCGTCTCGCTGAAAATCCCGATCCGCAACTATGCCAATGAGAGCAATTACCAGTACGGCATCCGCGCCGGCGCGCCGCGCGTCTTTGGCCTGTTCCAGAAGCACGGCGTTTCCACCACGGTAACGGCGGCGGCGATGGCGATCGAGAACGCGCCGGAACTGGCCGATCTTATCCGCGCGGGAAATCACGAGACCTGCAGCCATGGCTGGCGCTGGATCCACCAGTTTTCCTATGATGAGCCGCGCGAGCGCGACTTCATCGACAAGGCCGTGAAAAGCATCGAGGCAACGACCGGCACCCGCCCCTATGGCTGGCTGTCGCGCTATCTGCATACCGACCGCACCCGCCGCCTGCTGGCCGAGGCCGGTTTTGCCTATCACATGGATGATTTCTCCGACGACGTGCCGCGCTGGGACGTGGTCGAGACGGAATCCGGGCCGAAGCCGATCGTCATCGTGCCCTACGCGCTCGACACCAACGACATGAAGTTCTGGACCGCGCCATCCTACACACCGCAGGATTGGCTCGACTACGCCATCGCCACCTTCGACCAGCTCTATGAGGAAGGCGCCGACGGCCCGAAGATGATGTCTCTCGGACTGCATCTCCGGATCATCGGCCGCCCCGGCCGCATCGGCGCGCTCGACAAGTTCATCCGCTATGTCAAAAGCCAGCCAGACGTCTGGTGCGCGACGCGTCTCGATATCGCCCGGCACTTTGCTGCCAATGTCCCGGCTCCGGTCTGAGGAACCCATCCATGTCCTCAGCCAATCCGCTCGACCGCGTCGTCGATCACGTCATCAACACCCGTTTCGAAGACCTGCCACAAGCCGTCGTCGACAAGACCAAGACCTTCCTGCTCGACACGCTGGGGGTCGGCATTGCCGGTTCGGCCGGCGCCGGCATTCCCGAACTGAAGCAGGTGGCTGCCAGTTGGGGCCAGGGCGAGGAAGCGACCGTCTGGCTGACCGGCGAACGGATGCCGGCCCAGCAGGCCGCGATCCTCAACGCCTACCAGATCCATTGCCTCGAATTCGACTGCGTCCATGAAGGTGCGGTGCTGCATCCGATGGCCACCATTCTCTCGGCGGTCATGGCCTGGGCCGAGCGCGAGAAGACCCGGGGGCGGTCCATCCAGGGACGTGACCTGATCACGGCGCTGGCGCTCGGCGTCGATGTATCGACCATGCTCGGTGTCGTCACCAATTCGGCGCTGCGCTTCTTCCGCCCGGCCACGGCAGGCGGATTTGGCGCCGTCGTCGCTATCGGCAAGCTGGCGGGCTTCGATGCGCTGACGCTGAAGAACGCGCTCGGCGCGCAATACTCCCAGACCAGCGGCACGCTCCAGCCCCATGTCGAGGGCTCGCCGATGCTGGGCCTGCAGGTCGGATTCAACGCCCGCGCCGCCCTTGTCTCGACGGATCTGGCGCTCGCCGGCGTCCGGGGGCCGCATGACATCCTGACCGGACAGTATGGCTATTTCGCCCTGTTCGAGCAGAACGACTACGACCTTGAGCCCTTCCTCGCCCGTCTCGGCCAGGACTGGCAGATGCTGGAAATGTCGCACAAGCCCTATCCAAGCGGCCGCCTGACCCATGGCGCTGTCGACGGACTCGGCCAGTTGATGTCGAAGCATGGCTTCACCGCCTATGACATCGCGGCCATCGTCTGCGAAGTGCCGCCACTGGTTCACCGCCTCGTCGGCCGCCCGGATGTTCTGCATCCGGAATCCAACTACGCCAAGCTCTGCCTGCGCTTCGTCGCAGGAACCTTCCTGGCACGCGGCGCGGTGGACGTTCCCGACTTCCGGGGACGAGCCTCGCTGGACGACGCGGCCGTGCATCGCTATGCGGCGCTTGTCGACGTCGTCCTTGACGACAATCCCGATCAGAACGCGCTCGATCCGCAGACAATCCGCGTCCGTCTCAAGGACGGCACCGACCACTCGATCACGCTCCAGCACGTCTACGGCCACCCGAAGGCACCGCTGACGGCTGAAGCCAATGTGGAGAAGTTCCGTCGCTGTGCCGGCTATGGCGCCGTGCCGCTTCAACAGGACAGCATCGACGCCCTGATCGCCGCCATCGACACGCTCGAGTCCAATCCCGATGCGGCATCGCTGGTCGCGCTGACGCTAGCCCAGCCACGCTGACTCATTTGTCCGGACAAATCCATTGACAAGCCTTCTTGCGTCCTTTTATTTGTCCGGACAAATTTGACGCTTTCGGCACTTCGCAGGAGATGCGGCCCATCATGCGCGCACGCAGAACTCTACTCTTCGCTCCCGGAAACCGTGTCGAGGTCCACGCCAAGGCGCTGGCCACTGGCGCCGATGTTGTCTGCCTCGACCTGGAAGACGCGGTGCCGCCGGCCCTGAAGGCCGAGGCGCGGGCGGCGGCGATCCCATTTCTTTGCGAAGCGGCCGGTGCGGAGCGTGCGCTGCGCATCAACAGCCCGCGCAACGCCGAAGGTCTTCGCGACCTGCTCGCGGTCATCGAAGCACGGCCTGCGGCGGGTGTGATTTTCCTGCCCAAGGTGGATACGGCCGACGAGGTGCGTTGGGTCGAGGGCCTTCTGACCGAAGCCGGGCTCGATCTCGGCATCGCCGTGCTGATCGAGAGCGTCGAGGGGCTGGAGAACGTCGCTTCCATCCTCAAGGCGAGCGACCGGATCCAGTTCGCCATGTTCGGCGGCGCCGACCTTTCAGCCGAGCTTGGCGTCGCCATCGCGCATGAGCCGCTGCTCTATGCTCGTTCCCGTGTCGTCCATGCGGCGAAGCGCGCCGGCGTCGACGTCTTCGACGTCCCCAGTCTCTCCTTCCGCGATTCGGAAGTCGTCCGCGCCGAATCCGTCGCCGCCAAGGCGCTCGGCTTCACCGGCAAGGGCGTGCTGCACCCCGCCAATGTGGCGGTGGTGAACGAGGTTTTCGCGCCGACGGCAGAAGAGATCGCGACAGCCGAGCGCATCGTCGCCGCCTATCGCGCCAGCCCGACCGGTCTCGCCGTGCTCGACGGCAAGCTCGTGGAGCGGCCGGTGGTCCGCGCCATGGAGCGCATTCTCGCGCTCCGCGATTCATTCCAGATCAAGAACTAGCAGAAGAGTGGAAAAGATGGTCGTGACGATCAAGGAAGTAGGCCCGAACCGCTATCGCGAAAGCTTCGGCCGCTATTTCGAGGACTTCGTCGAGGGCGACATCTACGAGCATCGCCCCGGACGCACGATCACGGAGACGGAGAACACCTGGTTCACGCTCCTGACGATGAACACGCACCCGATGCATTTCGATGCCGAGTACGCCAAGCATAGCGAGTTCGGGCGCTGCATCATCTGCTCGCCCTTCACGGTGGCGTTGATGGTCGGCATGAGCGTTACCGATGTCAGCCAGAAGGCAATTGCCAATCTGGGCTGGAGCGAGATCAAGCTCACCTTCCCGCTCTTCGCCGGCGACACGCTGGTGGCTGAATCGGAAGTGTTCGGCAAGCGCGAGAGCAAGTCGCGCCCGAATGCCGGCATCGTCACGGTCAAGACGCGCGGCTTCAACCAGGACGAGAAGATGGTCTGCGAATTCGAACGCACCATGCTGATCGCCAAGCGCGGTTTCGATGTCGAGGAGAAGGCGCGCTACTGACGCGCCCGGAGAGGAACGCCCATGTCCAACGCCTCCCATTCGGACGCTTCGTCCGACGACCAGATGATCCTCGAAGCCATCGAGAAGTGGCTCGAGCGTGACGTGCGCCCGCACGTCCTGCGCCTCGATCATGCGGATGAATATCCGAGCGAAATGGTCGAGCAGATGAAGGAACTCGGCCTGTTCGGCGCGACGATCCCCGCCGAATATGGCGGGCTCGGCCTGTCGGCCACGACCTATGCCAAGATCGTCGAGAAGGTCGCCGCCACCTGGATGTCGCTCGGCGGCATCATCAACTCGCATCTGATCATGTCGGCCTGCGTCGTGCGCGTCGGCACCGAAGAGCAGAAGCAGCGCTTCCTGCCCCGCTTCGCCACCGGCGAACTGCGCGGCGGCCTGGCCCTGACCGAGCCAGACGCCGGCACCGATCTGCAGGCGATCCGCACCCGCGCCGTGCGCGATGGTGACCATTACGTCGTCAACGGCGCCAAGACCTGGATCACCAACGGCATCGAGGGTTCCTGCTTCGCGCTGCTGGTCAAGACCGATCCCGACGCCGACCCGCGCCACAAGGGCATGTCGATGCTGATCGCCGAAAAGGGCGAAGGCTTCAACGTTTCCCGCAAGCTGGAGAAGCTCGGCTACAAGGGCATCGACAGCGCCGAGATCAGCTTCGACAATTACCGCGTGCCGGTTGCCAATCTGATCGGCGGCGAGGAAGGTCGCGGCATGCAGACGGCGCTGGGCGGGCTTGAGCTCGGCCGCATCAACATCGCGGCGCGAGGCTGTGGCCTCGCCGGGGCGGCGCTGATGGACAGCGTGAAATACGCCCAGGAACGCAAGACCTTCGGCAAGCCGATCGGCCAGCATCAGGCGATCCAGCTGAAGCTCGGCGAAATGGCGACCCGCCTGCAGGCCGCCCGCCTGCTGACCTATGACGCGGCCCGCGCCTATGACAGCGGCGAGCGTTGCGACATGGAAGCCGGCATGGCGAAGTACTTCGCCTCGGAAGCCGCCGTCGAAAACTCGCTCGAAGCCATGCGCATCCATGGCGCCTATGGCTATTCCAAGGAATACCATATCGAGCGTTATTACCGAGACGCGCCGCTGATGTGCATCGGCGAAGGCACCAACGAGATCCAGCGCATCATCATCGCCAAGCAGATGATGGAAAGGAACCCGGCGTGACATTGACGGCGACGAGAGACGATGTGGAAACGGGCGGCTTCGGCATCGCCGAGCCACCGTTGAAAGGCATCCGGATCATCGCCGCCGAGCAGTATGGCGCCGGCCCCTTCGCGACCATGTATCTTTCGGACATGGGCGCGGAGGTGATCAAGATCGAACCGCCGAAGACGGACAAGGGCGCGGGTGGCGACAGTTCGCGCCAGTCCGGCCCCTATTTCCTCGGCGAGGATGACAGCCAGTTCTTCCAGACCTTCAATCTCGGCAAGAAGAGCCTGACGCTGGACCTGCGGCATCCGGAGGGCCAGGCGGTGCTGCACCGCCTCGTCGCCGGCGCCGACGCGGTGCTCAACAATCTGCGCGGTGACCAACCCGCCAAGCTTGGGCTGACGCACGCAGCGCTTGCAAGCGTGAAGCCCTCGATCGTCTGCGCCCATCTCTCCGGCTATGGCCGCGAGGGCGAGCGCGCCAACTGGCCGGCCTACGACTATCTGATGCAGGCGGAAGCGGGCTTCCTGTCGCTGACCGGGGAGCCGGACGGCGCACCGACCCGCATGGGGCTTTCGATCGTCGACTATCTGACCGGCATCACCACCGCCTTTGCGCTGACGGCAGCGCTGCTGGGCGCGGCGCGCACCGGCCGTGGCCGCGATGTCGACGTAACGCTCTATGACGTCGCCATGCACCAGCTGACCTATCCGGCGACCTGGTATCTGAACGAAGGCGTCGAGACGACCCGTCGTCCACGCTCCGGCCATCCTTCCGTCGTGCCGTGCGAGACCTTCCCGACAAGCGACGGCCGTATCTTCATCATGTGCATATTGCCAAAGTTCTGGGAGAAGCTGTGCCAGCTGACCGGCCTGCCGGAGTTGCTGGACGATCCGCGCTTCCAGTCCAACAAGGCGCGCTATGAAAACCGCGACGCGCTGATCGCTTCGCTGGACGCTGCCCTCTCGACCCGTCCCACCGGCGAATGGATGGCACGTTTCGCCGGCCAGCTTCCGGCGGCGCCCGTGCTGACAATCGGCTCGGCGCTCGACAATCCGTACTTTCGCGCCACAGGCGGCGTGCAGGCCGTCGATCATTCGGCCCGCCCCAGCCTTCAGGTTCTCTCGAACCCGATCCGCCTCGACGGCAGCCGCGCAGAGGCACGCCGCGGCCCTGGCCTTGGCGAGCACACGGATGGGTTGCTGAGCGAACTAGGCTATGCGCCGGCCGAAATCGCCGCGCTGCGCGAAAAAAACATCATCTGACCAACGAGGCTCCCATGAAGCTCGAAGGCCTGCGCGTCCTCGATTTGTCGCTGTTCCTGCCTGGCCCGATGCTGACCCAGACCATGGCCGACCATGGCGCCGAGGTGATCAAGATCGAGCCGCCCGGCGAGGGCGAGCCAGTCCGCAATGTCGGCTATCGCACCGCCGACGATGTCAGCGTCTGGTTCCGCAACACCCATCGCGGCAAGAAGAGCGTCGTGCTCGACTTCAAGAGCCCGGCCGGCGTCGCCGCTTTCCTGAAGCTCTGCGAAACGGCCGATGTCGTCGTCGAGGCGTTCCGCCCCGGCGTCGTCGACCGGCTCGGCGTCGGCTATGAGGCGGCGGCGAAGGTCAATCCGCGCATCGTCTATGCCTCGATTTCCGCCTTCGGCCAGACCGGCCCGGAATCAAGGCGCCCGGCGCATGACATCGCGATCGAGGCGCTTGCCGGCGTCGTCAGCTTGAATCTGGGCAGCGACGGCAAGCCGACCAACCCGCATATGCCGGTCGCCGACATGGCCGGTTCGATGACGGCGCTGGCCGGCATCCTGATGGCCCTGCTGCGGCGCGAAAAGACGGGGCGCGGCGACTATCTCGACATCTCGATGCAGGATTCGACCATGGCATGGCTGCCCAATGTGACCGGCCCCGTCTTCGCCGAGGACCGGGCACCGCGCGTCAAGGAAGAGCGCTCCTTCGGCGGCTATTCGTTTTTCTCGGTCTATGAGACGGCCGACTGGCGCCATGTCGTACTGGGCGGCGTCGAGCATAAATTCGTCCGCAATCTGCTCAACGCGCTCGAACGCCCCGATCTGATCCCGGTTGCCGAAGGCCCGCCCGGCCCGACGCAGGAACCGGTAAAGGAATTCCTCCGCGCCACCTTCCGGACGAAAACGCGCACCGAATGGGAAAACTGGTTCGCCGACAAGGATGTCTGCTTCGCGCCGGTCCTCGATTTGCACGAAGCTTTCCACCAGCCGCAGATTGCGGCGCGCGACATGCTGCACAGGGATGCCGAGGGCAATCTGCATATCGGCACGCCGATCCGCTATCGCGACGAACCGGGAACGCTCGACACCACCCTGCCCGCGCTGGGTCAGCATACGGAAGCGGTACTACGGCAGGCCGGCTATGACGATGAGGCGGTGACGACTGTATTGGCTGGGCGGAAGGCTTGACGTCTTGGGCTCACACCCAACCCTTCGTCCCCTCGCGCCGCAGTTGCATCGAATAGGAGAAGCGGTCGGCCGGGTGATAGTTGACCGAGATCTGCAAGATCTTTCGATCGCTGCCGAAATAGCGCCGGATGACCCGCACGGCCCAGATCCTCGTCGAGGAATCGAGCAGCTTGGCGGCATATTTTCCCATCGGCTCGGCCTGGATTTCCTGCTCGACGTTTTCAACGACGACGCCGTAGCGTTCTTCGATCAGCCGGAAGATCGTCCCGCTGACGCCCGGCAGGTCCGGGACGATCCCTTCGAATTCGCGATTGACGAAGACGCGCGAGAAGGCGATCGGCGACCGGCCGTCGGCCGCGAGACGCACGCCCTCGACATACAGCCAAGGCTCGTCGCCGGAATCGCCCAGATAGGGCTTCACTTCCGGCTCGGGGACAAGCATCTCGATCTTTGTGATCTTGAACACCGTGTCCGAGGCGTATTGGAACAATTCGCTCAGCGACCGCATCGAATGCACGAAATTGGCCGGTGCCTTGTTGGCCACGACCTGGCTGCCGGACCCTTGCCTGCGACGAACGAGGCCCGCATCGGTAAGCCGCCGCAGCGCTTCGCGGATCGTGTAGCGGCTGACCTCGAACTCGCCGCATAGATCCTGCTCGGTCGGCAGCAGGTCGCCGATTGCATAACGACCTTTTTCGATCCGCTCGACGAGGATGTTGCTGATCTGGTGATAGCGGGGCAGGTCACCCTGCGGGCCGATGGAGTTCGTCACGACAACGCTTCCCTTCCACGCTGAATCACGTCCCAATCGGCTGCGAGCGCGTCGCGGAAGCCTGGCGCCGCGATCGCGATCAACCGCTCGGCCCTCTCATCGACGCTGGCGCCGCGAAGCTCGGCCACGCCATGCTCGGTGACGACACAATCGACATCGGTGCGCGAGACGCCGGCTGGAACTCCGGCCGGCAGCGCCGCGAGAATACGGCTGCGCTGCCCCCGTTCCGCTGTCGCGGGAAGGGCAAGGATCGACCGCCCGCCGGCCGAATGGCGCGCGCCGCGCACGAAATCAACCATGCCGCCCAGCCCGCTCACCTGGCGACCGCCCAGAATTTCAGCATTGGCCTGTCCAAACAAATCCACCTCGATGACCGAGTTGATGCTGATGAAGCGCTCGATTCGCGCCAACTGTCCAATAGCATGTGTCTCGCCCACCGCCCGGAAGCGCAGTTGCGTCAGCGAGGCGACGCGCTCGTAAAGCGCGAGACTGCCCAGCGCAACACCCGTCGTGACACCGCGCGAAAAAACACGGTTGTCGAGAAGCGGCAGGATCGCGTCGGAAATCATGCCGCTATGGAAGCCGAGATCGTGATGCCCACCCAGCGCTTCGAGCACCGACTGCTGCATCTTGCCCAAGCCGAGCTGGATCGTGTCGCCCTCGCGGACGAGCCCGGCGATCCGCGCCCCGATCGCGTCGATCACGGGGTCGCGCTTGCCGCAATCATAGGCAATCAGCGGTTGATCGGCCTCGACGAAGGCCTCGAAGCGCTCGACCGGCAGGCGCGGCCCATCGGCGACATCCGGCATGTTTCGGTTGATCTGCGCGACCAGCCGGGCACCGGCGAAAGCGGGCGCGGGCGAAAAATCGGCGGCAATGCCAAAACCGACGGTGCCGTCGTCGCGCGGCGGCGGCACCTGGAAGAAGGCGATGTCGATTGCGCCCGGCACCGCGAGGTGACGATAGAGCTCGCTATAATGCGCCGGCCAGATAGCGACCGTTCCGGCAGATTCTCCCGGACGGAGGCCTTCCGTCGCGAAAATCGTGCGGGCAACCGTGTTTTGACCGAGCGCAGAGAGGTCGCGCTTGTTGACCCCGGGGATGTAGGCGCCCAGCAGTTCGACATCGCGCCAAAGCTCCGGATCGGCGGCGACGGCGTCGAGGATCGCCCCCGGCTCGCCGCAGCAACCCGCCACGTAGACGCGCGATCGCGGTGCCGCCAGCGCAGCCGCATCCGCAGCCGAAAGCATCGAGATCGAACGGGTCATAGGGCATTCCCCATCTGCTCTACCTTCACCCGATCCTGCATTTCCGCTCGTATTCGCACTTGCACAACGACCGCTTCCGAGTAAATATGTCCGGACAAATTCTAAGTCACTGTGCGGCAAACGCAGTTGCGGAGCAAGGGCGATGACGGGTCTCACGGGCGAAAAAAGCGTGACAGAACGGCTGGTTGACCTGCTCCGGCGGCCGATCTCCGATGCCGACAGGCAACGCGCCACGCGTCATCTCGTCGACTGGATTGGCTGTGCCGCGATCGGCCGGACGACGGAGACAGGCGCCCTGATCGAGGCGGAAGTCCCCGTCGGATCGACCGGTTCAGCGCAGCTTTTTGGGCCACGCATGGCAGATCCCGCAACGGCCGCCTTCGTGCTTGGCGGCTTCGGCAGCGTGCTCGAAATGGATGACGTCCACCGCGCCGCCCTGCTGCATCCAGGTCCGGTCGTCATCCCGGCAGCGCTTGCCGCAGCCAGCGACACGACCTCGGCCAACGACTTTCTCGACGCAATCATTCGCGGCTATGAGGCAATGATCCGCCTCGGCCGCGCCACCGGCCCCGGCCACTATGCCTTTTTCCATAACACCGCCACCTGCGGCGGCTTTGGCGCGGCTGCGGCGGCCGCCAGCCTGCTCGATCTCGACGATGCGGCCTTCACGGCCGCGCTCGGCAATGCCGGCAGCGTCTCCGCCGGTCTCTGGCAGTGCCGCAACGAGCCTGTGATGACCAAGACGCTGCATGTCGCGGAAGCCGCACGACGTGGCCTTGTCGCCGCCCGCCTGGCGGCGCGCGGCTTCACCGGCCCACGCTTCATCCTCGAGGGGCCGCAAGGTTTCTTCGCCGCGATCTGTCCCGGCGCGTCGGCGGAGGATGTCCTGTCGGACGCAGGCGCCGGCTGGCTGATCGGCGAGACGAGCTTCAAGCCCTGGCCCGCCTGCCGCCACGCCCATGCGGCCATCGACGCCGCCCTGGCGCTGCGCGAAAGCCTTGCCGGGCGCGCCATCGCCGCGATCGCCATCGACACCTATGCCGATGCAAAACTGTTCTGTGACCGGCCGCGTCCCGAAACGACGCTGCAGGCGAAGTTCAGCCTTCAGCATGCTGTCGCCGTGACCCTCCATGACGGCGCGCCGCCGCTCGATGCCTTCGATATTCCGGCATTGGACCGGCCCGAACTGGTAGCGCTGCGCGAGATCAGCACAGTCGTGGCGACCGACGCCTTCACAAAGCCCTATCCGCGCCATTTCGGCAGCGCCGTCACCGTCACCTTGGCGGATGGCGCGACGCTGTCGCACAGCGTCGCGGACGCCTGGGGCGACAGCGAAAACCCGATTTCCGATGACGCCCTCTTCGCCAAGGCCCGCGCCCTGATGCAGGCTGCCGGCCTTGCTCCGGATCGGGCCGAAACCCTCATCACCGCGGCGCTCGATCTGGCTGGAGGCGGCAGGCTCGCCCCGCTTCGCCACGCGATGGCGCATGCTTCCGAATGACCAAGGCGTCCTAGAAGCGCCGGCCGCCCTCCTTCCAATCACGACAGGGAACGTAAACTCGATGCTGCCGCCCAATTATTTCGAAGCGATGGACTACGCCGGAATCATTCGCGACTACGGGCGCCCGGAGAGTTTCGTCGAGCGCTTCACGGCGCTCAGCCGCGACGAATTGCGGGCGATCCAGAACGAGCGCTTCCTGAAAATCGTCGCCTTCGCCTGGAAGATCCCGCTCTACCAGCGGCTCTGGGGCGCAGCCGGCGTGCAGCCGGGCGACATCCGCTCGCTCGACGACATCGTCAAGCTGCCGGCCTATTCGAAATCCGATCTGATGGCCTCTGTCGAGGCCCATCCGCCGATCGGCGATTTCCACGGCCTCGACACCTATCCGGCCGACCAGCGCCCGCCCCTCGTCTTCCAGACCACCAGCGGCACCACGGGCAAGCCGCAGCCGCTGCTGTTCGGCGCGAAAAGCCGCGAGATCCAGAACCTGCTGCTCGGTCGCTTCTATGCCCTGCAGGGCATGACCAATGCCGACATCGTCCATTCGGTCTATGGCCACGGCATGGTCAATGGCGGCCATTATGTCCGCGAGGCGATCCTGCATTGGGTCGGCGCGCAGATGATGACGGCCGGCACCGGCGTCGAGACGCGCTCGGCCAACCAGGTCGGCCTGATGAAGGAATTCGGCGCCACGGCGATCATCGGTTTCGGCGATTACATCAAGCGCCTGTCCGACGTGGCCCGCGAGGCAGGGCTGGAGCCGGGCAAGGATATCCCGATCCGCATCATTTCGGGCCACATGGGCGCCGAGAGTCGCGAAACCATGAGCCGCGCCTGGGGCGGAGCCAAGGTCTATGACTGGTACGGCGTCGGCGACACCGGCGCGATTGCCGGCGAAGGCCCGGATCTCTCCGGCATGTATGTGCAGGAAGACGCGCAATATCTGGAGATCCTCGACATCGTGACCGGAGCGCCCGTGGCCGATGGCGAAAGCGGCGATATGGTCTGCACCTGCCTGTTCAAGGATGATGTCTTCCCGATCATCCGCTTCAACACGCATGACGTCTCGGCGTTCAAGACGGATGCGTCGCCGCTTGGCCTCAATCTGCGCCGCATCGTCGGCTTCCTCGGCCGCAGCGACAACATGGTCAAGCTGCGCGGCATCAACATCTATCCGACCGGCATCGGCGCGATCCTGACCGAGAACCACGCCGATCTGATGAGCGAATATGTCTGCCTGGTCGAGCGTGTCGACGGTCGTGACGAGATGACGGTTCATATCGAGGCGAACGGCGCGCTCGACCGCACAACCGGAGCTTATGAAGCGCTGCTCAAGACCCGCCTCGGCGTGGAGATTGCCGTCAAGCTGGCCGCTCCCGGTGCGCTCGGCCATCTGACCCAGATCGAAATCCGCCAGAAGCCGATCCGCCTGATCGACAATCGCAAAGACGCATGATGACCGCTCCGGCTCAACTCGCTTTCGACGACGCGGTGGCGCTCGCTGGCGACCTCGCCGCCGGCAGAACCAGCGCCGTGGCCCTGACGCGTGCTGCGCTGGAGCGCATCGCGGAAACCAATGCCGATTGGCGCATCTTCATCACGATCGCGCCGGAGACCGCCCTTGCCGAGGCCGAGGCCAGCGATGCTCGCCGCGCTGAGGGTCGGACGCTCGGGCCGCTCGACGGCATCCCGATCGCCATCAAGGACAATATTGACGTGGCCGGGATGCCGACCACGGTCGGCACGGCCGCCTATCGGAACCGGCACCCTGCGCGCGACGCGGCGGTGATCGCACGTTTGCGCGACGCGGGCGCCGTCATCCTCGGCAAGCTCAACCTGCATGAGGGCGCGCTTGGCGCGACGACCGACAACCCGACTTATGGCCGCTGTGAAAACCCCCGCGTGCCAGGTTCGACGCCGGGCGGTTCCAGCGGCGGTTCGGGCGCGGCGGTGGCAGGCGCTCTCGTCGCGATCGCGCTCGGCACCGACACCATGGGCTCCGTCCGCATCCCGGCCGCCTATTGCGGCAATTGGGGACTGAAACCAACCAAGGGCCTCGTCGGCACCTCCGGCCTCGCCTATCTCTCCTGGACGCTCGACACGATCGGGCCACTCGCCAACTCGCCGGAAGATCTGGCGCTGGCAATTCGTGCAATGGCCGGTCCCGACAGCGACGATCCCCGCAGTGTGGCGACGCCGGAAGGCTGGGATCCGACCCCGACAAAAACAAGCCTGAAGGGCCTCGTGCTCGGACGCCCCAGTGTCGTCGACAGCGTCGCCTGCGAGCCGGAAGTCCGCGCCGCCTACGATGCGCTGCTCGCACGCGCGGTAGCCGAAGGCGCGATCATCAAGGATGTCGCCATCGACGGCTGGGATACCGGCAAGGCGCGTCGCGCCGGCCTGCTGATCTCGGAAGCCGAGGCCGGCAGCCTGCTGGGCGCCGATCTCGATACGCTCGGCGACGGCTTTTCGGATGGCTTTCGACGTTTCCTGGATTACGGCCGCAAGGCGCCCGGCGAACGCATCGCAGCCGCCTACGCGGCGCTGGATCGGCTCGGCCTGGCGGCGCGACAGGCGCTCGACGGTGTCGATGCATTGATCCTGCCGACAGCGCCGCAGCGCGCTTTCGCCCATGGCGCGCCGGCACCCGCCGATCAGGCGGATTTCACCGCGCTCGCCAACATCGCCGGCCTTCCCGCCATCGCTTTCCCATTGCCGGGTGATCCCAAGCCGAATTCGGCCCAGCTCGTCGGCCGCGCCTTCGAGGAAGGCAAGCTGCTCGGCATCGCCAAGGCACTTTTTGGATTGGCACCATGATACTGGACCCGCTCGACTACATCGCCGCAACCGGAAAAGCGGCGGCCGAGGCCGACAGTGCCGAAAGCGCGATCGAGACGATCATGCGGCGCGCCTCCGAACTCGGCGATCCGGTAGCGCACCAAAAGCCCGGCGCGCTCGATCCCGGCCAGAAGCAATTCTTCGTCTCGGGCGGCTTCCTCATCACGCCCGATCGCAAATATCTGATGCTGGTTGGCAATACCGGATTTCCGGCCGAGCAGAAGCGCCTGATGGTGCCGATCGATGGCGGCAATCCCGGATGGGTCGTCGCCAATCGCCAGTCACTCGTGCTGCCGAATACCGACGACGATCGCTCTTTCCGGCAATATCTGAAGACGTCGCGGATGGGCTCGGCGCTTTATTCCCCCCTGCTCTGGCAGGGCGAAATCCTCGGCCTGATCCTCGTCGCAGCCCAGGCGCGCAATACGCTGGGTCCTGCCGATCTCGCCATTCTCGACGCTCTCGCTCCGCTCGCCGCCGCAAGCTGGGTAGCCCTCGGCGGCCCGCAATGGCTCGGTTCGAACTATCCGCCGGCCGATGCCTGGCGCGCTTCTTCGGAAGGTTTGAAATGACCTACAACGCCAATGTCGCCGAGATCATCGCGACGCTACGCGCCTCCGGCGATCTCGACAGCCTCCTCAGTGAAACACTGTCGATCGACCTCGTCGAATCGATCCTGACCGAGGCTGCCCGCTTCGCGGCCGAGCAGATCGCGCCGTTGAACGCCATCGCCGATCGCAATGGCCCGCGCCTGACGGATGGCGTCGTCACGACATCGCCCGGCTGGCCCGCGCTCTATGCGGACTGGCGCACCTCGGGCTGGAACGCGCTCTCCGCGCCGGAGGCATGGGGCGGCCAGCAATTGCCGGGCGTCGTTCAGGCCGCCTGCCGCGAGATCTGGAACGCCGCTTCGATGTCGTTTGGCATCGGCCCGACGCTTACCGAAGGCGCCATCGAGGCGCTGATTCATCACGCGCCGGACGAACTCAAGCAGACCTACCTGCCACGGCTGGTTTCCGGCGAGTGGATGGGCACGATGAACCTGACCGAGCCGCAATCCGGTTCGGATCTCTCGGGCATCCGTTCGCGCGCCGAACCGGCCGAGGACGGAACCTACAGGGTTTTCGGCCAGAAGATCTTCATCACCTATGGCGAGCACGACCTGGCGGAGAACATCGTCCACCTCGTATTGGCGCGGCTCCCCGACGCGCCGGAAGGCACGCGCGGCATCTCGTTGTTCCTGGTGCCGAAATTCCTCGTCAATCCCGACGGCACGCTTGGCGAGCGCAACGATCTCGTCTGCGCCGGGCTTGAGCACAAGCTCGGCCTGCACGGCTCGCCCACCTGCACGATGCAGTTTGGCGAGACGAACGGCGCGATCGGCTACCTGATCGGCGAGGAAAATCGCGGCCTGAACTGCATGTTCACCATGATGAACAACACCCGCCTCGCCGTCGGCATCCAGGGCGTCGGCATCGCCGAGCGCGCTTATCAGCAGGCCCGCACCTTCGCCGGCGAGCGCCGCCAGGGACGCGCCGATCCGGCAGTCAGGCAATCCTCCCTCATCCTCGCTCACCCCGACGTCCAGCGCATGCTGATGACGATGAAGGCGATGACGGCCGCCGCGCGCGGCATCTGCTACAAGGCCGCCGCCGCCATCGACCGCAGCGAGCATGCCGGCGACGAGGCCGGGCGCCGCCGCGCCCTGGCGGTCGCCTCGCTGCTGACGCCGATCGCCAAGGCTTTCTCCACCGACACCGGCGTCGACGTCGCATCGCTCGGTATCCAGGTCCATGGCGGCATGGGCTACATCGAGGAAACGGGCGCGGCCCAGCATTATCGCGATGCTCGCATCGCGCCGATCTATGAGGGTACGAACGGCATTCAGGCGATCGACCTCGTCACCCGCAAGATTGGCCAGGAAGACGGCGCGGTCGTCGAAGTGCTGATCGCCGGGATGGAGGACGTTCTCGCGGCCACGCCGTCCGGTGACAATACGGAAATCCTGGCCGAGGCTGTCGCGACGCTCCGCGCCACCACGCGCCATCTGCTGGATGGTCTGGCAAATGGCCGGCGCGACGACGTGCTCGCCTCCGCTACACCCTATCTCCGGCTGTTTGCGCTGACGCTCGGTGGCATCGAACTGCTCAAGGCCACCCATCTCGCCGATGACGAGACGAAGGCGAGATGGCGCCTGTTGTCGCGCTTCTTCGATACGACGCTGGCAAGCACCGTACCTAGCCTCGGCCTATCGATCCTGAAGGGTACAGCCATGACGCCAGCCGAGGCCGCGATCGCATTAGGTTAGTCTCCCGGCTGGCAACGTGCTTCACAGCCGACACATCAGATAGGTTGCGTCCTGTTATGCGCGGGCCCGCACTTCGCTCCCGAAGATGATCGAGCGAAGAGCGCGTCCGAATCGTTGCCCGACAGCTGACGGTCGACTTCGCGCCCCATGCCGTTGCCGGAAAATGGATATCCGGCAATAGCTGTCCGGCGACAAAACCTCGACTGGCAAAGACTGCCGGGCAATGCTGCTTCTCGAACGCCTTGACCTCGCCGGGACGGGAGATCACCTCAAGAGCGCATCAGTCGGCCAGATGCCGTCGCAGGAGTTCGACGCAGCGCCGGGTCTCCTCGATGCAGTCGAGATGCGGGTCGATGTCGGGGATCCATCCTTCATATTCGATCGTGAGTATATGCTGCCTGTCGCTCTCGCGAACGGCCTTCATCATCTCCGCCAGCGGGAAATGCGGCTCATCCCCAGCCTCGTCGAGTCGAAGGAGCTTGGCGTGGATGGCGCGCGAATAGGGCAGCGCGGCACCGAAAAGGCCGATCTCGGCAGGTCCCGCGGCGACGGTGCCTATCGTCTCGACATGGCTCAGCGGCAAGTCGGGCGTCGCAAATCGCCAAGCCTCGAAGTCGGGCACGACGGTCAGTTCCGGCGCCCCGATCTGCTTCACGAGCTCGGTCATGTAGTGCGGCACGCGGAAGACGCCCTCGGAACGGGCTGTCTCCATCCCCATGGTGACGCCGTATGATCGGGCCAGCGGAATCAACGCGGCGAAGGTTTCGAGGAACGACTGCGTGCCACGCTCCAGCGGATAGTCGGGGAACGTATCGACGGGTGTGAGGACCACGACCTCCGAGCCGAGGCCGGCGGCGATCTCGAAGCAGCCTTCGATATCGTCGACGAGCTTTGCCCGGGAAGTGCGGTCACATTCGCCGAGAAGGTCGGTATTGAACCAGCACGAGGTGACGCGAAGCCCACTATCGGCGATGCGGCTGCGCAAATCGCGGCGGCCGTGTGGTGTTCCGTATTCGCGAAGGCGCGAATAATCCTCGTTCAGTTCGATGCCGTCGATGCCGTAGCCGGCAAAAATCGGCAGCAGGTCCTCGAGGGTCTTCCCTTCCGCGATCGTCAGTTGCTGGAGCGACCAGGTACTGACGGAAATCAGGTGGTTGTGGTTCACGGCTGGACCTCCATCTCTGCCGACAACGTCTGATGGAGCGTCGGATATTCGTTGTTCGTGTCGATGCTCGGCGTATGCGCATAGAGCGAAACGTCGAAGCCTACCTCGACCTGGTGGCGACCGGCGGCAATGCCCGGACTGCGCACATAGACGTCGGCAATCTCGCGCATCTGCCACCAGATGTCGGCGATGGTCGGCAACTGGCCGACACCGATCCACTGGCCGCGCACGACGAAATACATATCGGACGGAGCAATGGTCTTGCCGTCGACTGCGACGGTCAGTTTCCGGATCCAGCCGAGCGGATGATCGGGATGCAGGAACTGGTTGCGGATCGAGAAGCGGTAGTGGTCGATGGTGGTGTCGCCGTCGACGTCGACATTTTCCATGACCTGTCCGAGCATCCCTTCGGGGATGCAGTTCATTGTGCCAGCAGGCATCGCATGACTTCCATAAAATGTGCGGGATTGACGAAGGGCGTCGGCCTTACGGCCTGGCGGCAGCAGGATTGGGTTTGGTCTCGGCGCCCATGATGATCAGCGAGAGCACCTGCTCGCGCGTCGCCTCATGCGTGTTGAGCCGCCCGACGACCCTTCCCCCGGCCATCACGACCATCCGGTCGGCCAGATCGAAGACATCCTCGATGTCATGGCTGATCAGAATGATGCCGACGCCCTTGCTCTTCAGCTGCTGGATGAGATCCTTGACCATGGCCGTCTCGCCGGGGCCGAGCGCCGCGGTCGGTTCATCCATGATCAGGACGCGGGCATTGAAATAGACGGCCCGCGCAATGGCGATGGTCTGGCGCTGGCCACCGGAGAGGTTGCGCACCGGGGTCTGCAGATTGGTGAAGCGAGGATTGATCTGGGCGCAGATCTCGGTGGTCTCGCGGACCATGGTGCGACGATCGTTGAAGATGCCGAAGCGCCGTCTTTCTCGGCCGAGAAAGAGATTCGAGACCGCGTCCAGATTGTCGGCAAGCGCCAACGTCTGGTAGATCGTCTCGATCCCGATCGCCTTCGCATCCTTCGGGCTCGTGATCGTCGCTTCCGTGCCTCCGACCAGAATGCGGCCGCTATCGGCGGTATGAGCGCCCGAGAGGATGCGGATCAGCGTCGACTTGCCGGCGCCGTTATGGCCGAGCAATCCGATCACTTCGCCTGGGCTGACGGTCAGCGACACATTGTCGACGGCCTGGACACCGCCAAAGGCCTTGCTGATGTTCTCGAGTTCGACGAGGGGGGCGGTTGTCATTCACAAAGCTCCCGCTTGGCGGCGTCGCAGCATCGAACGCTTGTCGAGCCGGAGCAGCAGCTTGGTCGACTCGATGTCGAGCACGAGCGCGAAGAGGATGAGCAGGCCCTGCACGGCGATCTGGTAGTTCGCGTTTACGCCGAGAAGGTTCATGCCGTTGCTGATCATGCCAAGGATCAGGCAACCGAACAGCGTCCCGATCATGTTGGCCTTGCCGCCCAGCAACGGGGTGCCGCCGATAACCACTGCCGTGATCACAATCAGCAGCAGGTTGGACCCCGCGCCGATCTGGGCGGAGGCCGAGCGCGCCGTCAACAGGACAGCGGCAACGGCATAGCAGGCGCCGGCGATCATGAAGACCTTGAGGCGAAGCCGGGTAATGTTGATACCGGCGACGCGCACAGCCTCCGGATTGCCGCCAAGCGCGATCACGTGCTGGCCGAACACCGTCTTGGTCGCGACGACATAGAAGCCGATGACCACGGGAACCAGCAGGATCACAGGCAGCGGGATCGGGCCGATCTTCGTGCGGGATATCGCCAGGAATCCTGGCGGAAGGTTCGAGACCGGCACGAGATTGGAGAGAATGTAGAGGATGCCGGTGAACAGGGCTCCGGTCGCCAGCGTGACGATAAAGGACGGCAGGCCGAAGCGCGACACCATCGTCGCATTGAGCGCGCCACAGGCGGCGCCGAGCGCCATTCCGGCGATGATCGCCACCGGGACGGGCACGCCATAGGTCGTCATCAGCTTGGCAATCACGAAGCCGATCAGCGCGATCATGCCGCCGACCGACAGGTCGATCTCTCCGGTCGCCAGCACCAGCGTATAGCCGAGCGCGACGATGGTCATCACGACGATCTGCTCGAGCAGGGCCACGATATTCTGTTGAAGCAGGAAGTAAGGCGATGCGACCGACAGAACGACCGCCAGGATGAGAGCAAACAGAACGGCTTTGTTCAGCAGCAGGACACGCCGGAGGGCTGCGATGCCCCCGTGTTCGGCAGAACCGGTAAGGTTGGTCATTGTACCCTCGAAGTCCACCCCACGACGATCACGCCGTGGGGTGAGGAAACATCCGATTACTTGATCTTGCCAGCGAGGAAGTCGTCGACATTGCCCGCATCGACGGCATAGACCGGGTCGAGATAGTAGGTCTTGTCCTTGAAGGAGCCGTCGACGATACCAAGCGCCACATCGATGGTCTTGCCGTTGTCGGCAATACTGGTCCCGATGGTGAGCGACTGGGTGCCATCCTTGACGCGCTGAACGCCATCCGGCGTCAGATCATAGCCCGAGACGAGGATATCCTTGCGGCCGGCCGAGATGAGCGTGTTGGACACGCCAAGCGCCATGATGTCGTTGGCGGTCGCGATGTAGTTGATATCCGGGTAGGCGAGCAGCCAATCCTGCGAAAGGTTCTGCGCGGTCGCGGTAAGCCAGTTGCCGTAGCCCTCGGCAACGAACTGGATGCGGTCGGGCATCTCGGCGGCGAGCGCCTTGATCGCGTCGATACGCAGCAACTGTGCCGTCTGGGCCGGCGCACCATAAATCGCGCCGATCTTCAACACGCTATCGGGATGGGCCTTCAGGTAACCCTTGATCCACTCCGTCGTCGCCTTGGAATACCGGTTCTCGTCCGACGAATAGAAGGCGACGGTGGTCAGGTCGGATACGGGACTGGTGGGGCGGCGGTCGAGGATGGGAACGCCAGCGTCCTTGGCTGCCTGCATCGCCGGCAGGGAGCCCACACTGTCCACGGCGCTGAAGATAAGCACGTTCGGCTGCTTGATCAGGGCCGTTTGTACATCCGATATCTGCTTATCAACGCTACCTTGGGCGTCGTAGACATCAAATTCAATCTTGACGTCCTTGCGCGATGCATTGAGCTCGTCGACGCGCTTGTGCATGGCCTGGGTAGCCGCATTCTGCGTATCGTCCAGAACATCGACACTGAAAGCGATCTTGATCGTTCGCACGTCTTCGGCATGAGCCAGGCCACTCGCCATGAGCGCGACGCTAAACGTGAACGCGCGAAAACAAGTCCTCGTGAAGACCATAAATTCCTCCTCCAAATATTAGGTCGACCCGCGCCTCCAGGGCGAATCGGACAACCAGTCGACCGGTTCGCATCGGCCTTCTGCTTGTATGCGACAGACATTTGCATCAAATATGCAGAATGGCAAATCCAATTGTTTTTCACCTGCAGAGGTGACACATGTTTTGCTGAGTCCTGACCAGCAACCCGGAGGCTGCTTGCAACGAATGGTGGGTGAATTGGACAGTTTAAGCGCGGTTCTCGACCTCATCCGGACGGGTGAGGCCAAGGGGCGACCGGATCTCCAGCGCGTCACGGGCCTGGGGCGCGGCCTCATCAGCGAGCGGGTCAATCAGCTACTTCGATCGACCATCGTCGTCGAAGGAGATTTGAGCGCCTCGACGGGCGGGCGTGCGGCGCGCGAGCTGGAATTGAATGCAGGTGGCGGCGTGGTCCTGGTCTACTACGCACAGCTGAGGCACTTCCTCGTTGGCGTGACAGACCTGTCGGGCAAGGTGCTGGCATCTCATCACGAGATTTGTGACTTCGGCATGGGTCCCGAGCACGTACTGGGACTTGTGGAGGGACGCTGGCATGAGATGCTGGCGGAACTCGGCCGCAGCGCGTCGGACATCTGGGGCATAGGCGTTGGCGTCCCCGCCCATAGCAACTTTGAATCCGGAACCTTCGTCGATTCGCCGTCCCTCCCCGCCAATTGGAGCGGCTATCCGCTGCGCCGAGCTCTCTCCGCCAAATTTGACGCGCCGGTCTGGCTTGAGACGTGTGACAACGTGCTCGCCCTTGGTGCGCTTCGGACAGGCGTGGCGAGACGACAGTCGAACTTCGTCTATCTGACTGCCGATCTTGCGGTTGGTTGCGGGATCGTGAGCGACGGCCGCGTGATGCGAGGCGCTCAGGGTGCTGCAGGCAACATCGGCCACATCACGATCGGCGGCGACGCGCTATGCCGCTGTGGGCGGCGCGGATGTCTCGAGGCCGTTGCCGGGGGCGAGGCCCTGCTGCGAGAGGCGGAAGCGGCCGGCCGGAGCCGGGAGAGCCGCTACTTCGCCGAACGTCTCGATTCCGGCGCAGCACTCAATATCCGCGACCTGGCAATCGGCGCTCGCCAGGGCGATGAGATTTCGCAGCAGCTCGTAGCGATGTCTGGAACCACGATCGGCATGGCATTGGCGGCCACGATCAATGTCCTGAATCCAGCAATGGTGGTCGCTGACGGTTGTCTGCCACAACTTGGCGACCTGTTCCTCGCCTCGATGCGCGAAGCGATCTACCGCCACTCGCTTCCTTTCGTGACGCGTGAACTGGCGATCGTGGTCGTCGATCAGTCCGACCAAACCGGGCTTGCCGGCGCTGCGCAGATGGTGCTGGACGAGATCTTCCTGCCAAGCTGCCTGGCCAAATGGTTTGAGACAGGTCGCCCTACAGCCGCGATCCATCAAGGTTGAGATGAATTAGCCATGGGGCGTGCGTGATTGCGCGTGCGCCTCTTGGTATCGGTATCCCGCGCGCCAACAGGAGCTTGCGGCGGCTCACGCCTTGTAGAGCGCCTGCATTGCATGGTGCAGCTTGAGCGATAGCGGTGAAGCAACATAGGCGTCCGTGACGACCTCGATATAAACGCCGGTCTCGGCCCTCTCAGCCGCTTCGAGGGCTGCGTCCAACTCGCCGCAGGTCGTCACGCGCATGGTCTGCCAGTCGTCGCAACCGAACGCATGCGGCAGATCAGCATAATGCCAGGGTGCGATGTCGTTGTAAGCGATCGCCGGATCCTTGCAGAGCAGGCGCTCGATCAGATAGCCATCATTATTGAGCACGAAGATGATCGGCTTCAGGCCGAGCCGCGGGAACTGGCCGATTTCCTGGACGGTCAGTTGATGCGAACCGTCGCCCGTCACCAGAACCATGCGCCGGTCGGGTGCTGCGACCGCCGCGCCGAACGCCGCCGGCGTTGCCCAACCGATAGAGCCCCATAGTGTCTGGCTGTGGAACGTCGCTCCCTTCGGCATCAGCGCGAAGCCCAGTCCCATCGACGCCGTGCCCGTCTCGGCAATCAGGATATCTCCGGGCGCAATGAAATTGGCCCAGCGCGGGTAGAGGGCATTCGCATCGATGGCGTCGGAGCCGGAGCCGGTCAGAGGACCAAGCGAGCCCGGCTTGATCGTCGTCCACTCCCGCTTTGGCAAGCGGCGCGCCAACTCGGCCAGCAGGTCGCCAATCTCGACATTCGCATAGGTCCTGCCACCGATCTGCGTTGCGTGATGACCGATATGGATCACCTTGGCCGGGTCCAGCTTCGCGGTGAAGGCGCCCGTGTTGATGTCGGTCATCAGCGATCCGACATTGAGCACGCAATCCGCCCCCTCGACCAGCACGCGGACCTCCTCGCCGAGCAGGTTGCCGCTATACATGCCGATATAGCCGGGATGCTGTTCGTCGATCACGGACTTGCCCATGAACATGGTGGCGAAGGGCAGCCCCGAACTGTCGAGGAGCGCTTCCAGCTCCGCCTTGCGCCCGGCTCTGGCGACATGGATGCCGGCCAGCAGACAGGCGCTCTCCGCACGCTCCAGCGCGGCGACGATCGTGTCGGCGACGATCTTCAGGGCGTCGGGATTGCTTGCCGGCATCGCGATCGGCTCTGCCCTGCCAAGCACCGGCAGCAGAGCGAGATCCGCTGGAAAGGCCATGTAAACGGGACGGCGATGATAGAGCGCCTCGAAGATCAGCCGCTCGGTTTCGCGTGCCGCGTTCTCCGGCGTCATGACGACGCTGGCGGCGACCACCGGATCGCTCATGCGGCGGAACAGGTCATATTCGCCATCGCCAAGCGTATGGTGCACCAGCTTCCGCCCGGACTGCGTCGCCATGTTCGGCGTGCCGACGAGATGGAACACGGGCAGTTGCTCGGCATATGACCCGGCGATGCCGTTGATGGCGCTGAGCTCGCCAACGCCGTAGGTGGTGCAGACGGCACCAACGCCCTTGATGCGGGCATAGCCATCGGCCGCATAGGCGGCATTCAACTCGTTCGAGCAGCCGACCCAGCGTATATTCGGATCGTTGCAGATCGCGTCGTTGACCGGGAAGGAATAGTCGCCGGGAACTCCAAAGATATCGGCTATGCCGATGTCATGCAGGCGGGACAGGACATGCTCGATAACCGTGGTCACGCTGGCCTCCCGGAACGGGGTCTATTGGGCGTCGATGTAACTTTGAACAACGCGGCCGATCTGCGCGACAACCGTCTCGGTTGGTAATTCCACGACCGCTGGCAGCTTCAATACATATCTGGCCAACCCCAGACCGAGCAATTGGGTTGCGATCAGCGGTCCCGTTGCCGGTGATTGGTCGCTCAAGCCAAGCGACTGAAACAGTGCCTGAAGCTGTTGCGCGAACATCTCGTTGATGCGGCTTTGCGCAGTCTCGCTGGAAATCGCCGCCCGCATCATGGCGGCCAAGGCTGGTCCCTGCTGCGGGTGCTCCCACCGGCCCATCACGTGCCGCACCAGGCCCTCCCCCAGCTTGTCGCGGGGCAGGTTCAACGTCGCCTCCGCTTCGAACCGCAAGGTCGCGACATTGGCGAACAGCGCAGCCTTGCTGCCGTAATAGCGGATGACCAGCGACGGGTTGATATCAGCCGCCTCGGCGATCTCCCGGATGGTCGTGCGCCCGTAGCCCTGGCGCGCGAACAGCGTGCGGGCCGCTTCGAGAATGCGCATCCGACTGGCATCGGATCGGCGCGGCGTGGCGGTTTTCTCGATCATGCGCTCTCAGTTTGTAAACAAGCGTTTGCATTTTCTACACCCTTGCGTTAGGGAAAGTAAACACGCGTTTACACCTTATCCCCGCCCATCCTTGGAGAGCTTTCATGAGCGACGCTCAGTCTGGTGATACCCTCCCGGTTCTCATCGTCGGTGGCGGGCCGGTCGGCATGACCCTCGCTTCCGAACTCGCGCGCTACGGCATCGACGTGCGGATCGTGGACAAGGCCGCGCACCGAGCCGATACGTCTCGGGCGCTTGTCCTCTGGAGCCGGACGCTCGAACTGCTCGACCGCGGTTTTGGCGCCGCCCCCTTCGTTGAGGTCGGCCTGCAGACGAAGCACGTCTCGATCCTGAATGGCGACACGCGCATCGGCCGTATCGACATGAGCGGCGTCGCAAGCCCCTACCCCTACGCCCTGATGATCCCCCAGTCGGAAACGGAGCGGCTGCTCGAGGCGCAACTCGAAAAGCAGGGCATCGTGGTCGAGCGCAGAGTCGAGGTCACGGCGATACAGGAAGTCGACGGCGGCGTTCGCGCTGTCCTGCGCGCCGAAGACGGAAGCGAAGAGACCGTTCAGGCAAAATGGCTCGTCGGCTGTGACGGCGCGCATAGCGTGGTGCGCCATTCCCTGGGCGTGTCCTTCGCCGGCGAAACACTCCCCAGCGACTGGGTTCTCGGCGATGTCCATGTAAGCGGGTATCCGTACGGGACCGACGTCTCCGTCTACTGGCATAGGGAGGGCGTTCTGGTGATTTTCCCGATCAGCGAGGGCCGTTATCGCGTTCTCGCCGATGTCGCGTCGTCGGCCGCCGAACAGCCTCCCGCCCCGACGGTCGACCAGCTTCAGGCGCTGCTCGACCAGCGCGGCTCGCAAGGCATGACCATCGGCGATCCGGTCTGGCTGGCCGGGTTCCGGATCAACGACCGCAAGGTCGCCGAGTACCGGCACGGCCGCGTGTTTCTGGCCGGCGACGCCGCGCATATTCACAGCCCCGCCGGCGGACAGGGCATGAACACGGGCATGCAGGACGCTTTCAACCTCGCCTGGAAGCTCGCTTTGGTGATCGAGGGAACGGGCTCCGAAGACCTGCTCGACAGCTATAGCCCGGAGCGCAGCTATGTCGGCGAAGAGGTATTGAAGGGCGCAGGACGGCTCACCAAAGTGGCGACGCTGCGCAATCCCGTCGCGCAACACATTCGCAACTTCGCCGCCCATGCCGTGCTCGGCCTCCCGTCCGTGCAGCACGCAGCCTCGGAAATGGTGACCGAGATCGCGATCCACTATCCCGATAGCCCGCTGAACGGACCTGCCCTGAACGGCGGGCCGCGGCCGGGCGCGCGCGTGGCGCCCGTCGCCGGACAGCTTCCCGCTGGGTCCGGCGCGACACCGCTGTTCGCCCTGCACGCCGACAACACGCCTGAGATCGCGAGCCTGGTCGCAGCGTTCGAGAAGCTGGTCAGCCCCGACATTCGCCCGCGCTTGGCCGAAGACGGGATCTGGCTGGTGCGGCCGGACGGCTATGTCGCCTGCGCGGCGGAGGATACCGGGCCGATCGCGGCGTATCTGAAGCGCATCGCCAGATAGAAATCGGCTGGACTACCGTATCTCCAGGTTCGACCGCGCGTCTCATCCTGCCGGCTTTTGGCCTGTGCGGATCGCGCACGCGCCATCGAGGATCAGGCGTAAACCCGCCTCGAACTTCGCCGCTTCGGCCCGCACCAGTCGCCCGGCGGATCCGGGATCGGCGGCTCTCCTATTTTCTACAACTGCCGCTCGGTCACATCGATGAAATGCTGAATTTATACGCTTGTTCCTGTCGATAATTCGACGGTACACACCGGTGGGTCACACCTTACGCAAATGGAGATTGTTTTGAATATTTCCAAAATCCTGCTTGGCGCAATATTGTTTGGGGCGTCGCTCTCGAATGCATCGGCTTTGCCTGCCGTCAACTCGGCGACAGCTCCGGAACTCGTAGTCAAGGCGGCACAAGGTTGCGGCCCCAACGCATGGCGCGGCCCGTGGGGCGGCTGCCGCAATACTCCCTATTCCGGCCCGCTGCCCGGCGGCGGCTATGCCTACCCGTCCGGCGGCTACGGCTATTTCGGCAATGGCTGCCCTCCCGGCTCCTGGCGCGGACCGTGGGGCCACTGCCGCAACACGCCGTATCACGGCCGCCTGCCCAACGGTAACTGGCAGTAACCTCCATTCAGCCATTCAAACTGAGAGTTTTGAAAATGCCCATCAAGGCAATTTCCGTGGCTGCGGCCGCATCCCTCATGCTCCTGACCGCATCCCTCTCGGCCCGGGCGCAGGACGCTCCCGCGCCTGACCTGCCGCCGGCCGTCGATCTCTATTCCGATATCGATGCGAAGGCGGTTCTGGATGCGCGTCTGATCGCGCTGAAGACCGTTGCCGGCTTGACGCCGGACCAGGAAAAGCTCTGGGCCGGACTCGAAACCGCGATCCGCAATGCGGCGACGGAAGCCCTTGCCCGCGGCAAGCAGCGCGCCGAGGCAGCACCGCCATCGGATTTCGTCGACGTGCTCGACCGCATTGCCGATGCCGAAATCACGCGCGGCCAGGCGCTCAAGGCCGTGGCCGCGGCAGCGCGTCCGCTGGTCGCCTCGCTCAGCGAGGAACAGAAGCGTCGGATTCCGGCCTTCCTCGGCATGATCGACAACGCCAACGGCCCGCAGCCGACGGCCGACCTGTGGATCTTCGAAGACGAAAACTAGAACCGGGCTTCAGGAATTTGGACATGACCCACGACACCTCGACCCGCCGCCAGTTCGTGGCGCTGAGCGCGACCCTCGTCGCCGCGACCACCCTGGCGGGAGCGACGCCTGCCGCCGCAGAACAGGGAAACATGGAAGATGCGCTTGGCGCGCTCCAGGCCGCGCTGAATGCCCTGCACCGCGCCACCCCCAACAAGGGCGGCCACAAGGAACGGGCGGCGCAGCTCGTCCTGCAGGCGATCAGTGAAGTCGAAGCCGGCATCGCTTATGCCGATGAACATGGTGGCGGCTGAAGCCAAGCCGCCTGGCCTGCCAGTCATCTGTCCCGCCGACGCCCCCAGGGGTCGGCGGGTTCCGTTGGAATTCCGCTAAGCCATTGCAGACGCTCTGATGGAGCTCATTCGTGCCGCGTTGAAACGTGAAGCGAAGCGGCCTCGTTCGCTGCGGCGATGCATTCGGAAAATGACAGGTCGTTGGCCAACGAACTGGCGAGAGCGCCGACAAACACGTCGCCGGCGCCATGCGTGCTGATGAGGTCCACAGGCTTGGCAGGAAGGCGGATCGGGGTTTCGCCGCGCTTTTGGCCGGCAACGCCATCGCCGCCGGCCGTGACCACCACGGTTGCGAAATTCTGCGACAGGAAAGCGGCGGCTTGAGCGGCGGAAGCAAGATCGACGACGGCCACGCTACCCAGTTGTTCAGCCTCGATGGCGTTGACGACGAGCACGTCGATCAGGTCGACGAACTCTGGCGAAAAAGGACGGTAGGGAGCGGCGTTGACACAGACGATGACGCCCCGGGAGCGCGCTGCCCGGGCCGCATGAATGTTGACCGCTTCGGGCACCTCATTTTGAAGAATGAGCATGCGGACGCCCTGCCAGAGATCCGGCTCGGCGAGCGCGGCCAGATCGATCTTCAGGTTCGCGCCGGACACGATGACGGCGCCGTAATCGCCCTCTGAATCCGATATGGCGACACTCATGCCGGAGCCGACGCCCGACAGGCGCTCTATCCGCGAGCAATCCACGCCAGCGGCGTTCAGATGGTCGAGCAGGAACGGCCCAAAATCATCATCGCCGATGGCGCCGGCCATCCTGACCTGTGCGCCGGCTCTGGCCGCGGCCACCGCCTGGTTGCCGCCCTTGCCGCCGAATTTCGGTCGCCAGGCGTAGCCGGTCACCGTTTCGCCCTTGCGGGGGCGGTCGGGGGCATCGACCATGATGTCGTAGTGAAGGCTGCCCACGACGACAATCGCCGGGCGGATCGGTTCGTTCATGTTGTTCGCCGCTTCGCTGTGACGGCGCGCATGGTCGCCGCGAGGTTTTTCTCAGCCGCATCCAGGTCGCGCTGCGCGACGGCTGCGAAGACGGCGTCGAGGATGACGAGCTGCGCGATACGGGCCGCCGCGTTCTCGCCCAGGATCGGCGACCCCTGTGCCGTCGAGCACAACACGACATCGGCAATCGCCGCCAGGGGCGAGGTGTCATAGTTGGTGACGACAAGGATGCGCGCGCCCCGGCGTCGTGCGAGCTCGATCGCCTCGATTACCGCGCTGGTGGCGCCGGAATGCGAGAAGCCGATCGCCACATCGTCCGGACCCAGCAAGGCTGCCGACATCAACATCATGTGCGCGTCGTCGAAGACGTTGGTGCGGATGCCGATGCGCAGGAATTTGTGCGCCACATCGCGCGCGATCTGCGCCGACCCGCCAATGCCGTAGAGGTCGCGCTGCCTGGCATGAAAAATCAGGTCGGCGGCGCGCTCGAAACTCTCCGGATCGAGGATCGACAGGGTTTCCTCGAGCGCGTGGATCGAGGTGCGGAAAACTTTTTGGGCGATCTCACGGCCGCTATCGTCGGGGGACAGCTCCTGATGCAATTCGGCGGTGGGCAGCCGGTTGTAGTCATCCAAGGCCGTGCGAAAATGACGAAATCCATCAAAGCCGAGCTTCTTGACGATCTTGACGACCATGGCCTCCGAGACGCCGGCGTCTTCGGCGACAGACTTCAGCGGCGTGGTGCCATCAAAATCCCGGCGGCCGAGGATCGTATCGACCACGCGCGCCTCAAGCGGCGTGAGGTGGGGCATCATCATGCGGATGCGTGGCCCCACCGTCCTTGGATCCTGGATGGATACGTTCATTCCCTGCCCCTTGTCGCGCGGTCGATCAGCATCGCGACGAGGATGATAAGGCCGGTGGCCAGAAGTTGGTAGAACGCCTGCACATTCATCAATGTCAGGCCGTTGCGCAGGCTGCCGAGAATGATCGCCCCGAGCAGCGTGCCGACGATCGAGCCCTTGCCGCCCATCAGCGAGGCGCCGCCGATTGCCGCCGCCGCGATGGCGTCGAGTTCCCAGAGATTGCCGAGCGTCGGATCGGCCGCGCCAAGGCGACCCACCAGGATCAGGCCGGCGACCGCGGCAAGGCCGCCCGAGATTACATAGCTGGCGATTTTCGTCCGGGTGACGGGCACGCCGGCGATGCGCGACGCCTCCTGGTTGCCGCCCACCGCCAGGAAATACTCGCCAAGCGGCGTCTTGTTCAGGACCACCCAGATGATGGCGGCGAGCACAGCGACGATGACGACCGGATTCGGCACACCGAAGATCGTCGAGTTGGTCAAGGCGCGGAAGGCCGGGGGAATGCCGAAGATCGGGTTGCCGCCGGTGTAGATCAGCGAGATGGCGCGATAGAGCGAGAGCGTGCCGAGCGTGACGATGAAGGGCTGCAGCCCGCCAAAGGTGACGAGCGCGCCGTTGATGCCGCCCGCCGCCATACCGAAGCAGAGCGCGATCGGAATGGCGAGGGCGATGGGGACGCCGGCCGCCATCAGCACGGCGACAGCGACGGCGGAGATTGCCGCGATCGGGCCTACCGACAGGTCGATGCCGCCGGAAATGATGACCAGCGTCATGCCGAGGGCGACGCAGGCATTGATCGAGGACTGTTGCAGAATGTTGAGAACGTTCTGCTCGGTCAGGAAATTGGGACTGAGGATCGAGAAGACGACAACGATCACGACCAGGCCGAGCAAGGTGCCGGCATCGCGCAGCCCGACCGGAAGCGCGAACTTCTTCTCAACCTTGTTCAATGCAGTGCTGTTCGATGTCGACATGACTAGGACCTTGAGATGGAGGCGGCGCGGGGGGCGGATTGCGGCACGGCCAGCGCGACGATGGCTTCTTCGCTCATCTCGTCCCGTTCCAGCACGCCGGCGATCCGGCCTTCCCGCATGACAAGGACGCGATCGGAGACGCGCAGGATCTCCGGCAGCTCCGATGAGACGACGATCATGGAGCGCCCCTCGGATGCCAGCTTTTCGATAAGCGCATAGATTTCCGCCTTGGCGCCGACATCGATGCCACGCGTCGGTTCGTCGAACAGCAGGATCTGTGCGCCCGCCGCGATCCAGCGCCCGATGATGGCCTTTTGCTGGTTGCCTCCGGAAAACTGGCCGATCGGACGCTCGATGCTGAGCGGCCGCAGATTGAGGTCGGTCATCAGGGCGAGGCTTTCCCGGGCGACCGCCCTTCTGTTCATGAAGCCGAAGCGCGAAAACCGCCGCATGGATGGCAGGGCAATGTTGCTGCTCACCGGCCGTCGCGCCACGATGCCTTCACGCTTGCGCTCTTCCGGCAACAGGCCTAGCCCGGCGGCGATGGCCGTGCGCGGATTGCCGAGCGGAAGCCGCCGACCCCGAACGCGGATCTCGCCCGCATCGGGCTGGTCCACACCGGCGATCAGGCGAAGGAGTTCGGTCCGACCGGCACCCACAAGGCCCGATATGCCCAGGACTTCGCCGCGGTGCAGCGTGAGGCTGGCATCACGAACCGCTGTTGCGCGGGTCAAACCCTCGACTTCGAGCACAATGTCGCCCTGCACGAAGCTCTGGTGACCGGCCACCGCCAGTTCACGCCCGACCATCCGTGCGATCACGGCGCTTTCCGTCGTGTCCTTCATGATGACGTCAGCGACCTTGCGGCCATCGCGCAGGATCGTCGCGGTCTCGCAGACACGGAATACTTCGTCCATCTTGTGCGAAACATAGATGACCGAGACGCCCTTGGCGGCGAGGTCGGCAATCAGGATTGCGAGCCGCTCGAACTCGGCCGGAGTGAGACTCGATGTCGGCTCATCCATCGCCAGCACCTTGGCGTCTTCCATCATGGCGCGCGCGATTTCGACGATCTGCCGCTGTGCGACCTTGAGCGTGCGGATCGGCGCGGATGGATCGATGGAGCGGTCCAGAGGCGCCAGCGCGTCGGCCGCGGCCTGCTCCTGCAGACGACGGGCAACGAAGACGCCGCCGGCGATCAAAGGACGGCCGAGAAACATGTTCTGCGCGACGGAAAGCTCCGGAACGTGCTGAAGCTCCTGGTGGATCATGGCGATCCCGGCGCGCCTCGCCGCCTTTGGCCCATGGCCCGCGACACGTACGCCGTCGATCTCGATATGCCCCGACGATGGCGCGAACACGCCGGAAAGGATGTTCAACAGCGTGGATTTACCGGCGCCGTTCTCCCCCAGGAGGCCGTGCACGGTGCCGGGCCGGACCGACATTTCGACCCCATCGAGCGCGCGCAGCGTCCCGAAGCTCTTGCCGATGCCGGTCAGTTTCAGGCGATCAACCACAACATTCGTCACAACACGCCTCCCATGGCACGTCTTCCCTGGCGCGCTCGCCCGGAACGAAAGCGGGGCTCGGCCTGATGACCGAGCCCCTGCCGCATCATTCGGCCGGCTGGGCCAGCAGAACCTTGCGAAGCTCGTCGCCGGTGGCGGAGTAGGTCGCGACATTGTCCTTGGTGATCAGCGCCTGCGGGGTCGAGACCACGCGGGGAATGGCCTGCTTGCCGAGCAGGCGCAGCGCGACTTCCATGCTGACCTCGCCGGTCAGGACCGGGAAGGAGTCAACGGTACCGGTGAGCTCGCCTGCCTTGATCGAGTTGTAGGCGTCGGAAATGCCGTCCGTGCCGAACACGACAACCTTGTCCTGCAGGCCGGCGGCCTTCACGGCCTCGACAACGCCGAGCGCCATTCCGTCGTTGTTGGCGTAGAAGCCGACCAGGTCCGGGTTCTGCTGCAAAATGGTGGCCGCGCTGTCATAGGCGAGCTGGCGATCCCAATTGCCGGGGACGCTGGCGACGACGGTGAACTTTCCGCCATCGGTGACCGTCTCGGTGAAGCCCTTGGTGCGCTGACCGGCGGCGAATACACCTGCCTGCCCTTCGATGACCGCCACCTTGCCGCCCTGCGGACGGTTCGCGAGGAACCACTTGGCGACCCGAACGCCATTGTCACGCTGGACGTTGCCGACATACTGCCTGGCGCCGGGGATGACGGCGTCGTTGACGTTGATGACCGGAATGCCCTTGCTCTCCGCCGCTTCCAGCGCCGGCTGCAGGTTGTTGTCCGTCTGCGGCGAGAACAGCAGCGCGTTGAAGCCCTGCGAGATCAGGGTCTCGGCAGTGGAGAGCTGGCCGAGCTGGTCGCCCTCGTTCTGGGCGGCCTGGTAGACGACCTCGACACCATTCTTCTTGCCGTAGTTCTGGTAGCCCTCACCGAGGCTGCGCCAGTATTCGTTGGTCAGCGTCTTGGAGACGCCACCGATCTTGGCGCCGGCAGGGGCGGCCGGCACGTCACCGAACTTGGCCTGAAGCTGCGACCAGTCGATGCGATCCTTCTCGGTATCGGAATTGAGCGGCGCGAGTTCTTGAGCGTGGGCAAAACCCGCCAGCAGTGCGATCGCGCAACCGGCAGCCAGTGATTTCATGCGAATTGACATGGGTATTCTCCTCCCGTGAACGCCGGCACATGCGCTGCCGGCATGCGACCGTCGATCAGGCGCTGCCGATCAGGGCTTCGTTGACGATTCTTTGGCTGGCGACCGCATTCTGTCGTCCCAGCGCCTCCCCGAGCCGGTTGTCGCCATTCAGGCGATCGGCGATCGCGGAGAGCCGATTGACCGTGGCGATGTTGGCTTCGCACTCCGCGACCGGATCGAGACCGCTGAGATCGGGGAAGGTGTCGAAATAGAGCGCGCCGGTGTAGCCGTCGCGGCGGATCTGGTGCAGCAGCTCGAGCGTCGATCGCATATGCACCGCGCCGACCATCAGGCCGTCATCGCGCTTGCCGTAGCCATCGTTGAGGTGGACGCCCAGCAGCTTGCTGCGGCGATGGATGAGATGCGCCGCGAAGGCGGGCTGCTCGCCGGCATAAAGCGAATGCGCGAAGTCCATCGTCACGCCGAGGTTCGGCGAACCGGCATCGGCGATTGCCAGCAGCGTGGTGGCGGCGTCCCGCAGCAGGCTGTGCGCGCGCGGTTCGTCGGGCTTGTATTCGATGCTGATCTGGCATTCCGGGTCGTGGGCGGCGACCTCGCGGATGCCCTCGATCTCCATGTCCCAGGCCCGCGCATAATCGAGCTGGAAATTATAGTCGAAGCCGTCCTGGCCGAGCCAGATCGTCATCAGGTTCGCGCCCATGGCCCGCGCCGCGTCAATGCCGCGCTTGGTGAGGTCGATAGCCTCCTGCCTCACGATCCTGTCCGGATTCGTGAAGGCGCCGAGCTTGAATTCGGGATTGGTGTAGTAGCGCATCGCGAGCCCGTTAACGCTGAGACCGAGATCTCCGATGCGTCGAGCGAGGTGGCTGGGCTCTTCCCCGACATGATCGGGATAGTTCAGATCCAGATCGGTAAGGCCGTTTACCGTCGCGGCTCTCTCGGCCATCTGCATCATGGATGGCTTGCCCTTCAGATCGGGCCAGAAAAGCGCCGGCGCGGAGCCGAAGGAATTGAGACGTGTCGCGAAGCGGGAAGAGGTCATGATGGGTCCACCAAGCTGGAGTACTTCACGAGAAACAGTAATTTGGTGAAGTTGTCAATCGAGTTGGTGGCTTTGAGGCGAGACGCGCGACGTCACCAGCCGATGGCGAAACCGAGATAACGGACCTGTCGGTCAGGCAAACGCTGCAAGCCCGCCCTCTGCGTCGACCGCTAGAGGGCAGGCCCAGGCGTCGGTTTCTGGCCGCAAGCTGTCCGCGACAGGATCCAGGCCGACCAGGCCCGTCCAGAACACCAAACCGCCTCCCGCCTCGCCTTGCGGCCGAAGCGGTTCCTCCTACTCAATGAATGCTCACGATCGCCAAGAAGGCCTCCATGAAAGCCGCCAGCGCGTCCACTGACCCTCACAAAGACCGCTGCGGCCCTTAGGCAAATAGGCGCTGCGATCGAGGCGTTCGCCGTTGGAGATTTTGCGCGGCGTCGTTCAGAAGATGGAGCGCGCGAACAGTCGGGGAACAAAAGTGTCTACAAAAAGCGAGCAAAGTGTCTAGACGAAAAAGGCGCCTCGGAGGGCGCCTTGTAAGTACCTGATCTCATTAAGAGATTTGGTAGCGGAGGAGGCTACCTAATATTGTGTAAATTCAATCACTTATATTTCGAGTACCACGTTTATGTACCATATTAAGAAAATGGTTCATGGCTATTGAGACGGACTTGCAACCGATTGTGCCGAGCCTCTTGAGGTTCAGCCATCCGAATTGGGGCCGGAGGCGGACTGCCGGCTTTCAAGCAATGAGCGTTTAAAGCGGACGTACCGAAATCTTTGGCCTAGGTAGAAAAACCAAGCGCAGTCGAAACAGTTTGATCCCAGACGGCAACCTCCGCCCAACGAAATGAGTGGTAACGACCACACGATTTTCACGCTGGCTTGTCAAATCTTGTTGAATAATAATGTCGTATTACCGCCCCTCAACTGGGGCATGACGGTAATAAATCGCCAAAAAACTTTAGCACAGGTCGACGATACCACTTATTCGCCTCGGTCAAGCGCATAAATTATCATCGATTATTTTGCAAAATCGTATGATATGCACAGATTGGCCAAATGATTTTCTCGAAAATACTGGATATGAAATTGACCAAGTTTGAATGGGTGCAGCCTTCGCTTTTCGGCGCTGCGGTCGGAGCAATCGCTCTCGCAGTTGTGGGCTTCACCTGGGGCGGTTGGGTTACTGGAGGCACTTCGCAGGCTCGTGCCGAAACATTAGCAACGACGCGGTTGGTCGGCGCACTGACTCCCCTTTGCATTGCTCAATCTCAGGCTGACCCTCAAGCCGCTGAGCGGATTGTGGCTCTCAAGGCTGCGTCGAGTTACCAACGCAGAGACCTTGTCCTCTCTAATGGATGGGCGACGCTTCCCGGAGCCAAAGAGGGGAATCGCGACGTCGCCGACGCCTGCCAAAAGAGCCTTTCGAGCTAGTTTTTTTGGCTCGTCCGGACAGAGCGAGAAGGGCACAGATCGCTTTGCCTATCTCGCTAGTTCGGAGAACCCGCGATTAGTGCCGCCGGATGTTAAATGACTTCCCCTGACAGGCGGTGCACCTGCTGCACTTTGCCCTCGCGGCAATCCGTGCAAGTGCAACGATGCTGACGCCGCAATTCTTGGTACAAATGAAAGAAGAGGCGCTCCATGTATGGTCAAAAATTCGCCATCGGAGAGATAGTCGGCATGGCCCTAAACTCTCTCCCCAGCCCGAAGACCCGAGACCTGTTCCGGATTCTGGCGCGATACATTACCCTTGGAAAATCTCCCATCTACCGCATCCAGAACCTATTGGATCGGGGCGAACGTATGGTGAGCGAGGCCGAGCTATTGCAGCGTTACGCTGGCGCAAGCGCGGCTCCGAAGAGTTGCGATATTTTACGTCTGCAACCGATAGGCATTCTGCGGTTTAGGTTGGTCGAAAAGCCGTGACAGAGCAGACAACCGACTCCTCCGTGACATTCGCGCATCCGTTCCAACTTCCTGAGATGGATCGGCCTTACCCGGCAGGCACCTATGTGGTTCAGACCGATACCGAAGCGCTCAGCACGGTTTCCCAATTGGCATATCGACGAATTGCGACCCGTATCATACTGACGAGTGCGGGCAAGACGGAGGTACTTACGATCGACCCAAGAGACTTGGAGGCAGCAATCTTGCACGACAAGTCCCAGTAGAAATTACGCGCTCGCATTGGCGATTTGCCGTGCCGCATTTCTCGAGTCAGGCTGGTCCACTGGTGGCGATCTGGGGCGCGACCGCCAAACCCAGCAGCCACCGCACCCTAAACGCCTACCTGCGGACTCCGTAGGCGATTTGTGCTCGTCAGGAGGCCGCCCTCATATGCAAGCAGGTGCGCGGCGCGCGCGAGGCGGGCTCTATCATCGAAACCCGCCTGCGGGGCAGGTTCCAACAAGCACTGACATCTGCAGGCAGGCGGCATGCCGGTTGGCTTCCCTCCGCTTCCAACGAATTGGCACCCTATGAGAGCTGGCGCTGAATGCGCGTAGCCGCAGACCCGGTATCGCAACTCCCTGGAATATACCGAGCCCGATTTCCACCTTCAAACCGCAACTATCTCCAAGCAGCTTATCAGAGATGCATGGAGGCTGATGTGGGCTTGACCTCAACCTGCGCTCCTGTCCTGACGTACGACGCTATAAACAACGTGGCGAGAAGCATCACGATGCTGCCTCCAACAAAAACGCCCACAATGCCGCTCAGGCCGAACATGAGGCCCCCGGACGCAGCCCCGGCGGCAATCGCACCCTGCACCGAGGCAACCACCATTCCGCCAGCGCTTTCCGCCTGATCGGGAACCAAACGGGCAACCCAGGTCGACCAGGCGACCGGCACGCCACCGAATGCCAAGCCCCAGAACGCCACAAGAAGCGCCAGTCCGAGGCCCGAGGCCGGCAGGAAGACCAATGCCAGGCCAGCGATACCAACAAGTGCCGGCATCAGCACGAGCGTCCCACGCAAGCTGCGCTCCATCAACCAGCCCCCCAGAAGGGTCCCGACGAAATTTGCCACGCCAAAGCCCAGCAACATTAGCGCCAGTGCATCCGCGCCAACGCCAGCGGTGCTTTCAAGAAACGGCCTTATATAAGTGAACAGCGCATAATGCCCGGTATGCGCCAGGATGCAGCCCAGCATCCCTATGGCGATGCCTGGACGCAGCACAACGTCCAGCACCGTCCTCAGTCGGGCCGTGGTTTTGCGAGGCGCCAGCTGCGGTAAGGTGAAAACCTGAAATACCAGTGTCGTCAGCCCGATAGCCGCCGCCGCATAAAAGGCGCTGCGCCACCCGAACAGATCTCCCAGATAACTGCCCAGCGGCACGGAAACGACGGTTCCGACGGCGATACCGCTAAAGACGACCGATATCGCGCGAGGAAGGAGCGTAGGAGGCACAAGCCGCATCGTGACAGCCGCAGCCATGGCCCAAAAGCCGCCAAGGGCGATGCCCAGAAAGACACGCATCACCAACAGGATCGTCATGCTGGAGGAGACAGCCACCAGCAAGTTGGAGGCGATCATCAAGGTGGAAAAGGCTAGAAGAACCACACGCCGGTCGAGCCCTCTTGTCAAAACGGGCACGAACAGACCGGAAAACAGCGCCACCACCGCGGTTACGGTGACGGACTGCCCGGCCAAAGCCTCGGACACGCCAAGTTCGGCGGCCATCGGTGTCAGCAGGCTCGCAGGTAGATACTCTGCCGTCAGCAGCCCGAATACGCCCATTGTCAGCGAGAACACCGCAAGCCATGCGGCGGATACAGGTGCTTCATGCGTCACGTCATCAGGCTCTGTATTTAATGCAGAGCAGCAAGCGATATCGGTCATCCAGGTTCTTTCCGTTCTCAATCAGTTGACCCCGAACCTAGACACCGAAGGCAGGACGATCTATGATCTATAGTCCTTAATTATTGATAGAGGCTCCTGAAATGGCCTTGCGAGATCCGTTCGCGCTATCCTCCGATCTCATAAGCGAATTGCTGTCCGGGATGCGTCTGCGCGGGGTTCAGTACCGCCGCATCCAGACCGGGCCCGAGTTCGGCATGAGTTTCCATGCCAGGCCCGGCCATGCCTGTTTCCATTATCTCGCCGTTGGAAACGCCGTCCTGCGGAGCGCAGACGGCACGTTGCGCGAGTTGTCGGCAGGCAGCGCTGTTCTCGTGCCACAAGGGGAAGAGCACGCGTTGCTGTCGGATAATGGCGTTCCGGTGCAGCCTATCGACAGCTTTGCCACAGCCGGCCTTGGCGACGCTGTAAGCGGGGTGGATACCTGTCCCACCACCAGCACTATACCGAGCGCTATCCTGTTTTATGGCTGCATGGAGTTCGATCTTGGCGGCATGCAGGCTCTTGGGCCGCTGATGCCGCCCTTCATGCTGGCCGATGCCCACAATGACCGTTATCCGGGGCTGGCGCCCATTTTTAACAGTATGAAGAATGAAATCTGCTCGGGTCGGATTGGGTTTGCGGGCATCCTTGCGCGGCTGGCTGAGGTGATGGCGGCCATGATCGTGCGGGGCTGGGTGGAGTGCGGCTGCGACAACGCCTCCGGTCTCGTGGCCGCCTTGCGCGACCCCCGTCTGGCGTGCGCCATTCTGGCGTTGCATCGACAACCCGGCCGTGACTGGTCGGTGGAAGAACTGGCGGCGGAATGCAATATTTCCCGTTCGGTTTTTGCCGGACGCTTTCAATCCACGATCGGTATCCCTCCACTCCGCTATGCTGCAGAACTACGGATGCGGCTTGCCGGTCAGTGGCTGACCCGCGACAGGCTGGCGATTGACACTGTAGCGCATAAGCTCGGCTATACGTCTCAAGCCGCTTTCAGCCGTGCCTTCAAACGTGTCACCGGACACACTCCGGGGTCCAGCAGACAGGCAATCCTTGCAACGACATTTTGAGCCACCAGTCGGTCATTGACCACTCCGTCCAGCCTGCCGGCCTTCTGTCTTCCAGATTGCAACTGATCAGCTTGCCTCAGTCCGGGTGGTCAGACAGGAAAGCAAATTATCGAGGGCAATCGGCAGCAATCGGCGTGCCCAGCTTGGGACTGAAATGGCGGGGAAGGTGGGACGCGAACTGTCGTTAGCGGTGCAGGATAAGCTCGCGTCGGAGCTGGGCGTCGGGGCCGATTTAACAGTCGGATAGATTAATCATCTTCCGGGGCCAGAATTCCCGCCTCGTGTGCAGCCTGGACAAAGGCCGCCCGAGCATCCATTGGGTCCCCATCGGCCTCCCATGCTGCCAGGCAGGCCGCGAGCGCCGCCCGGTTCAAATCGCTCTCAACGAATTCCTGTGGCCAATGCTTCAGTAGCAATCCAGTGGCGCGCACGGCATCAGTGACGACCTGATAGTTGACGGCACTCACCCGGACAAAGACGGGTTCAAATTTTTGGGTCATAGCGTTCATATAGGGTGGCAGCACCTCTGCACCTAACTGGCGCGATGTGACTGGCAAAGAGTCTTCTCGCCGGCCTTGTTTTGGACGGGGAAACCCGGCTGCATGTCAGGCGGTGTCAGGTCGTGACAGGCCGCCGGCCACCCGAGCCCGGAATTCGGTTTCGCGAGTTAGGCGAAGCCTCTAGCGGTTGTCAGTGTGGCTGCTCTGATCCGCTTCACCAATTCGTGCTCGGGGTGCGGCCGATATTCAAGACTGCGGATCGGCGAGAGGCTAGGCTCATATTGTTCAGGAGAACCAGATATGGGCGAGCTCGCCACCGTTTACACCACCCGACACGCCCTAAGCCATGGCATCCAGAAGGTCGCGGGAACAATCAGTAGTGACTATTTCCGCCCCCTAGGCCGGGTAGTCTTTAATTCCTACGCTGGGGAAGGCAGAGAATGGCACCGGACAATGGAAGGCGCCCTTAATCGCGCTGAGCAGATGCGGACGCAGAAGCTAAAATCACTGCAGGCGCAGATAGGCAAGTTGAAGAAGATCAATTTCACAAAGCAGATGGCAAATGTTGAGCCAAAGTTTGAATCTTCCCGGTGAGGGCAGAAGCCGAATGCCATTCCGAAAGTCAGCCGAAGCCCCTGACGGCATTTTGCGTAACGGCGGCTATACCCAGCTAGCTGGGGCCAAAAGCCCGCCATCAAGTCCCGCAGGCGATTTGCGGCGACGCCTTCTACGCTCGCGTGCGTGCAGGCAAGCGGAGCGCGTGAGGCGGCTCTAGAGGCGCTTTGCCAATCGCCTGGGTGTTTGACACCCGAGAATGGCCGACGAACTCAGCGCCTATGACGGCCGTACCTTGATAGGAACGATACGGCGGAACGGCCCTCACCTGGTCGTGGCGATGGCTCCCGACCGCAAGAAACTCTGAACACACCGGGAAAGTCTGGCCGCTGTACAATGGAATGGCAAAGTGGTTTCGTGACTGAGCCTATCCCCCCCGGCAAACCGTGCATCATTTTTAGAAATGACGCCCAATCGCGGAATTCCAGCTTTGAATGTCGAGATTGTCGGCTGCGACGCTGAACAAATTCATATCCCCGGCGCGATTCAGCCAGACGGCTTCATGCTCATAGCGCAAGTCACCACGAGATTGATCGTTGGCTATGCGGGTCGAGACGATGCATTCATCAACCGAAACGTCTTGGGACTTTGCTTGGATGACGTCCTCGACTTGGGGAGCCATTTCTCGACGCAGGCGCTTCCATCCGCCGGCATCAAGGTGGTGGGTGACGTTGCGGTTGCCGGGAAGACAATGGACGCTGTGGTGTTCATTTCCGGCGAGTACCTGGTGGTCGAACTGACGGATAAGGACCCGCAGCACAGCTTGGACGCCTCCTTCCTTGCCGAGTTGCAAGCGGTGGGAAGCACTTTCGAAAGGGCGTCTTCGCTTCAGGAACTGTGCCAACAAGCATCTAAGGCATTTCAGGGCCTGACCGGCTATGGTCGTGTTCTGGTTTACCAATTCGTCGATGATGATACAGGCGTGGTTGTGGGCGAGAGCATTGTCGACGCATCATCGAGCTTCCTGAACCACCATTTCCCGGCGTCCGACATACCCAAGCAAGCAAGGGCACTTTACGTTCGCAATCGAGTGCGAGTCATTGCCGATGTGAACTATGTCCCTGTGCCAATCGTCGGTATCGATCAAGAGCTAGCGGCGATAGATCTCAGCGACTCGATGCTTCGGAGCGTTTCTCCAATCCACATCCAGTATCTAAAGAACATGGGGGTGGCGGCGTCCGCGTCGATGTCGATTATCGTGGACGGGGTGCTGTGGGGCCTCGTGGCGTGCCACCACAATCAGCCGCGACCTATATCCCTTACTGCCAAGCTTGCTTGCCAAGCCTTGGCAAGCAGTCTTTCCCAGCGGATTAAAGCTCGACAAGAGAATGAGCTATATC
>NZ_JAPKNH010000019.1 GCF_026344005.1 Kaistia terrae | reverse complement strand
GCAAAACCTACGGGCCCAATCGGCGCATCATCGTCAACGAGTTCTGGAAGGACGCGCAGCTCGTGGGACGGATTTTCGAAGCGGCGTTCACCGCGGCCGGCCTGCCAGTCTGCAGCCCGCATAGCACGCGGAACATGATCGTCAGCCTGATTTATTCGCTGGGTTTGTCTATCGCGGTAGCGAAGGCATGGAGCCAGGGTCTCGGGCACAATTCCGCGCACACCACACTGACGAGCTACGGACGGCTGTCTAACGAGGAGCAGGAGGATCTCGTCCTCAACTCGAGCGGCAAGGCAGACAACCGCCTCATGTCCGATACCGAGATCGAAAAGATCATCACGATGACTTTGGCTCGCGCGATGAAGAAGCCATCCAAAGAGGACACGCCCGGGGGCAGCGATCCTTCGGCCTAAGGCGAGCAAGGGAGGGCGGCACATCGAAGCCGTCCCTCGATCTCATCCGGAGCTGAAGAGGCGGTTCGTCTGGGACTGGGCGATATAAAATCCACCTTGAGGTGCCGGTCCATCGTAACCCGGCGGCAAAACCAAAAACTCTCCACCTTGTGCTCGATCCGGCCCGGGGTGCCACTAGGCGTCGTCGAATGTTCCCAGAGCGCCGGGCGGTATCTGCAAGACCATAGGATCGTTGGTAAGCTCCGCACTGGGTGCGCCATCCTCAAATCCAGCGGCTCGATCCAGGTGTCGACCTTGGCGGGCGTGAGAATGGGTTGAGTGATCGCCGAATGAGAGGAGGCTACTCTCCTTCTCGCTGTCTCGGTGAGATTGTGCAAATCCCCTCCAAATTGGCCTAGCCCCGCCTTCCGGCGTCGATTTGAGACTCAGGGACAAACGGCAGCTTCGCACCCAATTGCCGCCACTCGCGCTCGCTCCGCGAAATCCCAGATGCAGCCGTTCGTTTAGGTGGACCGCAAAGGGACAATGATGAGCAGCGGTCTGCCCGGGTAGAAGCGTGATGGGTCGCAATTCTGGAGAATGAATATGGAAATCGGCATCGACAGCTTTGCTGCCACGGCAACAGGAACGAACGGTCAGATTGCGATCAGCGACGCCGATCGGATGGCCTTTCTGCTCGATGAGGTGGAGGCGGCGGATCAGGCCGGGCTCGATGTCTTCGGCATTGGAGAGCATCACCGCAGCGATTACATCGACAGCGCGCCCGCCGTTATCCTGGCGGCCGCCGCGGCGCGAACCTCATCGATCCGGTTGACCAGCGCGGTCACGGTCTTGAGCGCCGCCGATCCCGTACGCGTGTTCCAGGAGTTTGCGACCCTCGACCTGATTTCTCGCGGCCGCGCGGAGATCGTCGTTGGGAGAGGATCTTCGATCGAGGCCTATCCGCTCTTTGGCTTCGATCTGAACGACTATGACGCTCTGTTCGTGGAGAAGCTCGACCTGCTGCTCGCCTTGCGCGAGAGCACCCACGTTACGTGGTCCGGACAGTTCCGCGCGCCGCTGAGCGGCCAGGGCGTATTCCCGCGCCCACAACAGGAGACACTGCCAATCTGGCTGGGTGTCGGAGGAACGCCTCAGTCGTTTGCGCGCGCCGGAGCGCTCGGTCTTCCGCTGATGGTTGCTATAATCGGCGGGGAAATCCGACGATTCCGTCCCTTGATCGATCTCTACCGCAAGGCCGGCCAGCAGGCGGGACATGCTCCGGAAAGCCTCAAGGTCGGCTTGCATTTGGTCGGGTTCGTCGCGGATACCGCGCAGGAGGCGAACGAAGCCTTTTTCCCCGGCTGGCAGGAGATGTCTACTAAGGTCGGACGCGAGCGCGGATGGCCCGCCGCCACGCGCGCGCAGTTCGACGAACTGGTCGGCCCACGCGGTGCCTTTCTGGTCGGGGATCCAAAGAGTGTGGTGGCCAAGATTCGCCAGGCCGCGGAGGATCTGGACGGTATCGACCGCGTGACCTTCCAGATGAGTTCAGCGGCTGGCAATCAGCGGGCGATGATCCGCTCGATCGAGCTCCTCGGGCGAGAAGTACGACCGAGGGTGGGCGACGGCGCACTCTCCGGGCCAAACCGGGCTACGTGATCCTTACCGAACTTGCCGAAGCCAACTGCCGGCGTCGTTAGCCGGTGACATAGCCACGCTCATGGTACGGATCACCATCGCGGTCGCTTCCGATGGTGATCCGCAGAAGATGGGCGTGGTTCGGCGCTCGGCTCACGGAGCCGGAATGAGCGCCTTCTGGACCAGGGCCGTGTCGACGTACTGGACCATGGTCGCTATCTTGCCGTTCTTCACCAGATAGAGGTGTGCGAACGGCGAACGCATGGCCTTGCCGGTCGCCTTGTAGGTGCCGGAGTAAACCCCGAAGGCGGCGACGCGGGCGCCGTCCTCGAGATAAGTGTGGACCTCGGCACGATAGCCAATCCATTCGGTCGCGAGGCGGCGGAAAACGCCAGCCACGATCGCATCCGGCCCGGTATAGGTGCCGGCATAGGGGAAACCTTCGGCTTCGGTCCACGTCGCATCGGGGGCGAGAGCGGCCAGCAGATTGCGGCCATTCTCCTCCGATGCGCCTTCGTATGTGGCGCGGATCAGTTCGAGATTCGCGCCCATATCAGCCCCACTTCATTTCGCCTGTGATGACCTTGGAGCCGATGTCGAGCGCGACGCCCATGCCGAGGCCGGGGAAGCGGGCTTCCATCGCGGCCTTGAGGGTGGCCGAATCCTTGGCCTTGGCCACCTCTTCCTCGAAGGCAGTCAGATAGGCGATGGTGAAAGCGACGCTCGAGGAGTCGGTGGCAAAGGCCGGCGTCATATGGCCGGGCACCACGACCGTGGGTTTGCGCGCCTCGATCTTTTCGAGATTGGCAATCCAGGCCGCGCGCTGTTCCTTGGTCGGCGTGTCGGCCGTCCAGACATGCACACCGCCGAAGATCATCACGCCGCCGAAGACTGCGTTCAGCGACGGCACGAACAGATATCGCCGGTTGGCGAGGCCTTCGGCCGCGACGATCTCGATGGTTTCGCCATCGACGGCCAGGGTCTTGTCGTCGAAGATTTCGGGCATGACGATATCGGCGAGTGTCTGCGGGCCGTTCTCCTTGAGCTGCGGACCCCAGGTCGCGAGCTTCTTGTCGACGCTCGCCTTGATGGCAGCGACGGTATCGGAGGCGGCGATCACGCGCGCATCGGGGAAGGCTGCCTTGATCGGCTTCAGGCTGAAGTAATAATCCGGATCGGACTGGCTGATATAGATGGTGGTGAGTTTCTTGCCCGTCGCCTTGATCGCCTCGGCCAGAGCACGGCCATCGGGGAAGGTGAAGCCGCCGTCGATAAGCACGGCTTCCGTGGCGCCGGAGACCAGAACGGGCGCGCGGTAGAAGCCGTTTTCACCGGCCGGAAAATGCTTCCAGCTCAGCCCGGAGGCCGCATGACCAAGCCCGGCGGGTGCAAGGAAGGCGGCGGCACCGGCGGCGAGGGTCGTTGTCATGATGGTTCTCCTTGTAAGCATGATTCTCTCCTGGTGATGGGTTTCAGTACGCGAACTCAGGGCGGCTCTGTATCGTTACCGTCGGTTTCGAGAAGATCAGGTCGCCACGCCTGCGAGCCCGATCGTGTAGCTGGCTTGAAGAATGCCGCTGTCGAGCCTCTCGACATCGAAGATGAACCGTTCGACCTCGGCCGCGGTAAACACAAAATCGGCATTGTTCATCGTGCGGCGCTGCGGTCTTCCCGCATAATCGGGGTGCTCGCCGTAGATGAGATCGTTCAGGACGTCGTCAAAGAGCAATTGCGTGATCAGGAGTTCCCGGCCCTTGACCAGAATGCGCAGATGAATGTGGGTTGCCCGTCCGCCATACCAGCCGGGATAGATCGTCAGAAAACTTGCGACGCCTTCCGACCCCGTAATTTGCCGTCCGCGCAGGAAGCCGCCGTTCTTGGCCGGCTCGTCGCCCGGATTGCACATGGCGGCCGCGCGTCCCGAATAGACGCCACGAACGTCCGCATGCCAGATCTCGACATCGGCGCCGGCAACGGGCTTGCAGGTGTCGGACGCGACGACCCGCAGGCTGACGCGCATCGGCAGTCCGGTCACGCCGTCTGTGACGTCGTCACGGATCGGCACATCGTTCGTGTGGCAAGGACCGAGGATCTTGTCGGTCGTGACGACGCATTGCGGGTTGGCACGGAAGACCGGCGCCGGAAATTGGGTCGGCACGCCCGCAGTCCCGCCCGCGCGAAGGCTCGATATGGGCCAGTCATAGGCGCCGCCCGCCGTCGATTGGGCCTCCGCCCGGCGTGCAAGAGGGAGAAAGCCGACCGCCGCGGTGGCGAGCAGCGCGCCGCCGCTGGCAATCAGGGCTCTTCGCTTCATCGTCATTCTCCGTCCTATCCGCCATCGAACGTCATGTGCGCCTGGATTGACGCGCCCCGCTACTTGAGGAGCGCCTTGGCTCCGGCAGTCGCAACCGCGCCGTCATCCGGCAGCATGCCGCCGCTGGCGCCGATCGCGCCCACAACCTTGTTGTCGATGATCAGCGGTACGCCGCCCTCGACCGGAAACGCGCCCGGCACACCCAACAGGCTGATCTGGTTCTGCGTCACGATCAGGTCCTGGATGGCCTTGGTCGGCGACTTGATGCCGTTGGCCGCCTTGGCCTTGCCGATCGCAGCGTCGATGGTGCCGATGCCGGCCTGGTCGGCGCGTTCCAGATAGACAAGGTTGCTGCCGGAATCGACCACTGCAATGGTCATCTCCAGATTGCGCTTGTGCATCTCGGCTGCAGCAGCCTTCACCGCCTGCTTGGCCTGCTCGATGCTGATCGGCGTGCCATAGGGCACGCTCTGGGCAAAGCCCGTTGTTGGCATGTTGGCGAGAAGCAGAGGCAGGGCAATAGCGAGATATCTTCTTGGACTGATCATCATGGCTGGATCCTTTCATGAGCCTCGGTTCGGGCGGCTACACTCGCGAGGTTGTCGAGCAACGCCGGATTGGCGAATAAGGCATTCGCCTCGATCAGACGGCGTCCCTGCCGGTCATCGACGAGCAAGGCCGGGACGCCATGGGCTCCGAACGCGCGCATGGCGGCCCGCGCCGCTTCTACACGACGGCTGTTTTCGGCGAGTAGCTGCTTATCAAGAGCGGCAAAGCGGCCCGCGGCAGCTCCAAGATCGGCATTCGTCAGAATAGCGCCAAGCGCGCTCCTATCCGTCACATCAAGACCCGAGACATACCGCGCCTCCTGGATGAGCCGGAGTGCATCCAGTTCCCGCGAAGGCTGCGTCAGTGCAACAGCTGTCAGCGCCAGCGTGGCCGGTCCGGAGTCGAGCCGGCCGTCATTGTGGCCAAGGACTTTCTCACGGTAGTCGGCGCTGAATCGCTGCCCCGAGAGTTCGGCAATGCGCTGGTCGTTCGACCACGCATAAGCAGCAAACTGGCTATCCATCGGCCGTGCACTAAGGCCAGAGAATAGGCCAGTAGGAGCGAGTTCGATGGAGATGCCCGGATGCGCGGCGAGCCGGCGAAGTGCCGGCGAAGCGCCGTAGCACCAACCGCAGAGTGGGTCGAAGAGATAGGTGATCAGGGGTTTGTCGATCATGTCCAACTCCTTGCTTGGACCATAGATGGCACACCCTTATCCGGACGAAAATATCAGCGAAGGCGACAGACTGTATGCTAAAAGCATACAGTTATCCCTGGAGTTTGACCGGATGCTTCAAGCTACCAATCTGAACCGCCTCGCCTATTTTGCGGCCGTCGTCGATGCAGGCTCCTTCACCCGCGCGGCAACCCATCTAGGCATCACCAAGGCCGTGGTGAGCCAACAGGTGGCCAAGCTCGAGCAGGAGGTTGGCACTACCTTGCTAGTGCGCACCACGCGGCACCTCCAGCCAACCGAAGAGGGGCTCGCGCTTCATGCACATTGCGTGCGGATCCTGCGCGAAGCCGACGAGGCCTTCGCGGAGATCGCCCACGCGAGAGCCGAGCCGAAGGGCGTGCTCCGGATCACGGCGCCCTATGACTACGGCACATCGGTGATCGTGCCTCTGGTCACTGCCTTTACCGCGCGCTACCCGGCCTGCAAAGTAGAGCTGCGCCTGAGCGACGAGACGCTTGATCTGGTGGCAGGCAATCTGGATCTGGCTATCCGCGTGGGTTGGCTGGCCGATTCGAGCCAGCAGGCGCGGCGGATCGGGTTCTTTCATCAGGTTCTGGTCGGCGCACCCGACTTTGCCCTTCGGATTGCCGAACGGGGTGAGCCGAAGGATCTTCTCCTCCTGCCCTTTATCGCCAACACCGCACTCCGCGAGCCACTGCAGTGGTCTTTTTCACGCGGCGATACGGAACAACAGGCGGTTCGCTTCAAGGCCGTCATTACCATCAACACCACGCCCGCGGTCCATGGAGCCGTATTGCAGGGCGGCGGAATGTCGGTCCTGCCGGATTTTCTGGTGGCCGATGACCTGGCCCATGGACGGCTCGTTCGAATATTGCCGGACTGGCGGCTGCCGTCTGGCGCCGTCTACTCGGTCTATCCCGCGGCCCGCTTCCGCCCGCCGAAAGTCACCGCCTTTGTCGCCATGCTGACAGAGGCGCTGAAGCGGTAATTCTTCCGCCGCTGAAACAGTATCCCGCACAAAGGCCGATGATGTCTAACATCCTTCAATGTTTACAAGCTGCAGTATCCGGGAACACCCGCGTCCAGGGGCTGGTCAATTGCCCATCTTGCCCGGCGCCACCTAACCCGGCGCCCGTTGTCGCTGCGACCACTTCACCACTCACAAAACCGCGACTCCAAATTGGATCGCAACCGCCCGGCTCGTCTCGCCAGCCTGAACCGCCGCAACCACTCGCTCACGCAGAACATTTGAAAGAGGTCAGACCTTAGATGCTGGCGCCCTCCGCCCAGCCTCATCTTGAATCGCAATCTCGCTCCAACGAAACAGCCGTTCCAGTACCACTAGCCCCGGGACGGCGAGGTTACCCGATCCTAGGAGGAGGCGACTGCTGATTGCCCGCTCGATCCTGGGCTGGCAGCTTCATGATCACAATGAGCCCATGAGGTGAATTGCCAGCGAATTCCAAGGTACCAGAATGAGCGTGAGCAATATCCCGCACAATCGACAGACCTAGTCCGAAGCCGCCTTGGTCGATGTTGGGGCGCGCCGTATTCACCTTAAAAAACGGTTCGACGATTTTTCCATGCAGCGAAGGCGGCACGCCAGGGCCGTTGTCACGAACTTCGATCCGCGCTCCCCCCTGATGCACAGACAGATGCACTTCGACCGCCTTGGCGAATTTGGTCGCATTGTCCACGAGATTGGTGATGGCCCTGCCTAACGCGAGCGGCTTGCAGCAATAGGTCAAACGAGCAGGTCCATCATAGCGAACCGAGAAACCGATATCCGTGAAATCGGAACACACGGTTTCGATCAGGCTCGGCAAGTCAGCGCGGACGGTGGGCTCGACGGCGACGTCATCGGCGAGATACGTGAGCGTCTCCTCCATCATAGCGCTGATCGAGGCAATATCCTTCAACATCGCATCTCGCAGCTCGGGTTGATTCGATCGCTCAATGCGCAACCGCAAGCGCGTCAGCGGCGTCCGCAGATCATGGCTGATCGCCCGTAGCATGCGCGTGCGATCGTCGATCATTCTCCTTACCCGGCTTCGCATATCGTTGAGCGCACGGGCCAGATTGTTGATTTCATGGGCGCCGCGCTCGGAAAACGGACGCTCCGGGCCATCCTTTGGGCTCAGCGTCTGCAAGGCATTCGAAACATCGGTCAGGGGCGCAATAATGGCCCGTCCGGCATAGAGCGTGACGAACAGCAGCGGCAGCGAGAAGAGGACGAAGAGGGTCGTAATCGTGAACGCCCGAGTCAGGTAGAATCCTGCCCCTGAACCGCCCTCGGGCGAAAAGACTAGGCTTTCGCGAGCGTCGAGGGGAATGACGATGTTGAGAGCATTGTCCGAACCGGCGACGGGCCCACTGACGACCGCGCCGAGTGCCGTTGGAAGGCCGCGTAGAATGTTGGAGCCGGTTTCCCCGGGCACGCCTTCGATCGGGTGCGGAGCGATTGTTGCGCTAGATACGATACGTGCAGGAAGCCCCATCCGAGTCATGGTGTCGAGTATCGCGCCGACTTCCTGCGGCGTTTGCGCGTGGCGGACCTGATCGTAGACTGTTTCGATTCGGGAGGCCGAGAGCATGGGTTCCGAGCGCAGGCTTCTCGGACCGACACTGGTCGATTCGGCAACCACCACGATCACACAGAGAATGAAAATCGGTATGGTTGAAAGCGCCCCGATCTGCCAGCGGATTGAACTCATGCGCAGCCGCGCAGCGCGCCACATCAAAGTCGCTCGACGATCGGCGTGAATATGTAGCCGCCCAGCCTCACCGTCTTGATGAACGCCGGCTCGCGGGGATTGATTTCGATCTTCTGCCGCACACGACTGATGTGGACATCGACGCTGCGCTCGACCGGCCCGGCAAGCCCTGCATGGGTCATGGCGAGTAGTTGCTCGCGTGAGAGCACGCGACCCGCATTCTGGCAGAAAGCGTGCAGTATCTCGAATTCCGCACTGGTCAGCGAGACGCGCACGCCACCTGGATCCTGCAAGTGGCGGCCCAGGACGTCGAGGCGCCAGCCCGCAAAGATGACAATGTCCTGCTGGGCGCGGGTGCCCCAACCATAGGCGGCCCGGCGCAGTTGAGCCCTTATCCTCGCCATCAGCTCGCGCGTGTTGAAGGGCTTGGTAACATAGTCATCCGCGCCCAACTCCAGCCCGATGATACGATCGATGTCGTCCGCCAGCGCCGTCAGCATTATGATCGGCGTCGTAAACTTGGTACGGAGACGACGACAGATGCTGAATCCGTCCTCGCCCGGCAACATCGCATCCAGCACGATCAGGTCGAAATTGTGCAGATGCAGCATCTTGTCCAGCTCGAGACCCGACCCGGCGACAAAGGCTCGATAGCCGCTCTCATTGAGAGTCTCTGCCAGCATTGCCGCAATCTCAGCATCGTCTTCGACGAGCAGGATCCTGAAAGCGAGTTCGGGAGACGATTGCTGGACCATGGCGGGAGATGAGGCCTCGATGCTCGGGCTGGGATCAGATCGGGCAGGATGTATCGCGATCGACCTTCGCGTCTTGCCTAGAAGCGATAGCCTACCATCAACATGGCCGAGGGCTGCAGCTTATCCTGAACGATTGGGCTGTCGGCTGCGTCTCCAAGCAAATATCCGACGGCGGCCTGCCCGCGCACCATCCAGTTTTCGCTCGCCATGTAGGTGACGGACGCCTCGAGATCGACACGCTTAAAGCCGGCCCCGGCCTGGTAGACCGCCAGCCCCGAGTTCGCCGACTGCTCAGGCGCCACGCCGAAATAGGTCTCCATATATTTGCTGTCGGCCCAGGTGGCGGATACACCCGAGCGGAATACGAAGCGGTCGAGACGCTGAAAGACATCCATTCCGAGCTTTGCCTCCATCCCGTCGCTGCCGCCGATGATCTTCTCCAGCGAGGAGTAAATCTCGAAAGCACCGAGTTCATAGGCAATCGTGCCGCCAACTACGCCGCCAGCGTCGATATCACCCAAGCCCTGCAGATGATCGGAATCGTCTTCCTTGCGCCCCAGATCATAGCCGCCGCGAACACCGAAGCTGAAGCCATGGGTCTTATAGATGTTCACCGTCAAGCCGCGCGGGTCGACAACAACACGATCGCCGAAGCTGGCCGACACGAAGGGCACAGGCGACACCTTGTATTCTTTCGAGCCCTCGAACTTAGGCGCGATCATCGCACCGGCGCCGAGAACGACATTCCATTTCGCCAAGTTGTCCGAGAAATAGCCAAATCGGCCTTGGTCGACCGTGGCGGCAGGGCCGACCAAGTCGGGCGTGAAGAGATCCGCCGCAGCTGCCGGAGCAGTCAAGAGAGATCCTACCCCCGCCAGCATCGTGATCATGCGAGCGAAGATCGTGAATGACAGGGACATCGGCGTCCGTACTCCGAGGAAAAAGATCGCGCTCGAAGGGCGAACGCTTTTCTTACCGGACTATCTCCGAGACGCACGTTGGGAAGGATTTTGAAATGTTTCGATATATTACGTCAATCACTCACCTAAAGCGTTTAGCGGGCAATTAGGGCTTGTCGGTCTGACCTAGGGAGAAAAAGACCGGTAGGGTTGACCGATGAAATCTCCCCGGCACTCTATTATAAGCCATACTATGCGGAGCGGTCAGGCGCCACGTAGCTAGACTATGCTGAAGGCGTATCGCGCTCGTTCAGGTGCGGGACTTCGCGCTGGTGCCAGATCGGATAGGGCGGGCGCACCTCGCTGGCGCTGCCAAGGTGGGAGACCTGATCAGACTCCAACAGATCGTACCCAAGTTTTGAATCAGCCGTTCCTCGTTTCGCACCCCAATGATGATCGTAGAGACTGTCGGCCTGCCGAATAGCCAATTGAGGGCGATTTGCGGCCCCAAACTCGCGCACTCGATAAGCGGGAAAACTGCTTCAATCGAACTCTATCAGAGCGGGTTCTGGGTCACAGCGAACTGGTGGCAGTTGACCACTCTTACCAACAGTGACCCTAAAGGCTGATGTCCAGTAGGCATGAGACTGGACACTTTCATAGGCCCCTACTTTGATACTGCCGGGCATGGGAGGGGATATAAAATCAATGATCTTGGCCGCCTTGCGGTTCTGACTCTGTCGACGTCCTCAGTCGCCCATGGCGGCGGCTGTCGGAAAAAGCTTCCCACCTGGGGAGTGCTGTCAAATGGATAGGCACCCGCGCCATCAGCACAAAGCCTGCGCTCAAGTGCGGTCGGGGCCTATTGATGGCGGTCCGTGATAAATTGGTGCGGTGTCCAATTTCATGATCGAGTTAGTGCTCGACGAAGTGATGCAAGCCGACGCAGCGCATGGCATGCTCGACGTTGATCTTGCCCTATCCCGCATCTTTCCCGTGTGCGTGGCCTACGGGGATCCGAAATCGGACATTCAAGCGGCTTTGACCAAGTGCGCCTTGGAAAAGAACGTCGGGGCCAGCTTCAGGAACCGCGCGTTGGTAAGCTAGTGGAGGGCCGCCATTAAGCGCCGACTATGCCGACACCTTCCGCGCTGACTTGGATTGGTCGCGCACGGCGGCCGCCGGATGGGGAAGCGCCAGTCGGCTGCGGCGCCAAAGAGCTTCTGCCGCAACGTTCCCTCCGCGTATTGCTCCTTGTATAGGCCTCGGTTCTGCAGTTCCGGCACCACGAGATCGATGAAATCGCGGAATCCGGCGTCGAGCACAGCGTAGGAGAGGTTAAAGCCATCAACGCCCGTGTCGGCGGCCCAGCCCGCGAGTTCATCGGCAACTTCGACCGGGTTGCGGACGGAAACCGGGCTGAGACCGCCGATGCCGCACCAGTCGGCAATCTCGCCCGCCGTCCAGGAGCGTGACGGATCGGCGGAACTCATAGCCTCGACGACCGTCCGGATCGCTTCGCTCTCCACATGCTCAAACACATCATCCGGTGCGAAGCGGCTGAAATCGACGCCGGTCCAGCCCGACATCAACACAAGGGCGCCTTCGCGCGAGGCGTAACGGCGGTATTCTGCGTGCTTGCGATACCAGCTTCTGATCGTTGCGGCCGGCGTCGAGGCTGATGACCTTGCCGCCCAGCCGTTCGACCTCGGCGATCTGCGCCTGATAAGCTTTGAGATCGAAGAAGTGGTCCGTACCGACGATGCTGATGGCAATGGTCTTGCCCGCAAGCGACCACAGGTCAGCCGGCGCGGCGTCAGCGGCCGTTTCGGCGAGCGCACGCGAGGCACACAAGGGGACGGCTGAAGCCGCGGCGCCGGCAACACCAGCCTTCGGAAATGCCCTGCGATGCATAAATATTCTCCTACAGATTGTGACTGGCCTTGCGTATTTTCGCATGTAGCGGAAACAGGCCGGAACACTAAGTGACCCACCTCAAATGTCGACGTATCCAATTGTCGAGTTAGGTGCATTTCGTGACATTTTTTTGATTCAGAACGGACTAATCCATTCGTTCAGGTCAATTTTGTTGAATTAACCTATGAATTTGCATTCCAATACCATCATCTCAACCAGAATATTATTCTGATAGGCAGCACATTGTTGTACTGGCTGGGGAATTCGAACCTACGCTCACGGTGACAGCGGCGGCCAGGCACGTGCATCGTGCGGGGCTTCGACGGGGCTATCTCCCCTGCACTTCCAAGTGACAGACACTGCCCTCCTCGATCCAACCCTCATCGCAGGCCACGAGCCACGCCAGCGGAATGGCCTGCCGCTCAAACACCGATTCAGCCAGGTTGCACAACATGGGCCAATCTCTGATCATCACCGATTGCAATTTGCAACGAAATATCTGTATTACGGACCAGACCATCAAGCATCCGTTGCCGATTTATAGAACTATTCCAAATAGATGTCCGAGGATCCCAAGAATAGTATTCGCAGCGGCTTCCTCTCCGGCTATGCAGAACTTCTGAGGCATGTCACCAGGCGCCTAGGACGCGACGCGGATGCCGGCGACGTGATTCAGGACACGTTTCTGCGCATTCAAAGAATTCCGGCAGGAGCCGAGATTCACAATGCGCGCTCCTATCTCTACCGGATGGCGGATAACCAGGCGCTGGACCATCTGCGCGAACGACAGTCGCGGCAGCGCTATTTCTCGAGCGACGAATATGTCGATCCGGCCGACGATTCCCCCTCGCCGGAGGCCATCGTCGACTACCGGCAGCGTCTAACCCTACTCCAGCAGGCGATCGCCGAATTGCCGGCCCGCCAGAAGGAAGTGTTCCTGCTGCACAAGTTCGACGGCTTCAGTCATTCCGAAATTGCCGAACGCCTCGGCATCACGCGCAGCGCCGTCGAGAAGCTGGTCATGAAGGCGCTCGCCCATTGTCGCGACCGACTCGGCGACCTCATAGAGTGACAGTCCGGACAGCCGCCGTGATTTTTTTCACAAATGGGGTGAGGTGCTGCCCGCCCGGATCCGTCTCTATGCGGGGAATTGGGTTTTGCGTGCATGCGACCCGTTCCCGAACGTGTTCTAGCTAGTGGCCTGGATGATGCGAGCCGACAACGACAGCCAAAGCAACGCCCGTGAGGAAGCCCTGGCCTGGTTCGTGCGCTGTAATTCCGGTGACGCGACGACGGCCGACCGCGCCGTCCATGCAAGCTGGCTCGCGGCGAGCGATCGCAACCGGACCGAATATGAGCGCCTTGCCGGCGTCTGGTCTGATCTCGACCACGTGCCCGATCCACGCCGCAGCGCGGCGCGTCGTCCAGCCAGGCCTGCCGTCACCTCGCGCCGGGCGTTCCTCGCGGGCGGCGCGGCCGCGCTCGCCGCGGCCAGCGTCGTCGTGATCGCCAATCCGCCCGATTTTCTCGTCGCCGACCATGCGACCGGAACCGGCGAGCTGCGAAATATCAGCCTCTCCGACGGATCATCGGTCGAGCTTGATGCCGATTCTGCCCTCGCACTCGACTTCGGCGCGCGGACGCGCGATGTGCGGCTGCTGCGCGGCCGTGCTTTCTTCGACGTTGCGCCAGACACGAGCCGCCTCTTCAGCGTCCTCGCCGGCGACGGCAAAGTGACGGCACTCGGCACGCGCTTCGTCGTGCACGAATGGGCCGGCACGGTCACGGTCGCGGTGCAGGAGAGTGCGGTTACGGTCCGCGCGCCAGATCGTTCCGAGGCAATCGTCGGCGCCGGCCAGAATATTTCCTACGACCAGCAGGGGCTCGGTGCAGTCCAACTCGCCGACGTCGAATCCGAGACAGCCTGGCGGCGCGGCAAGCTGATCTTCGAGGACCGCCCGCTCGCCCAGGTGCTTGCCGACGTCAGCCGCTACCGCCCGGGGATGATCCGCGTCACCGACAGGGACCTGCTCGACCTGCGCGTCAGCGGCATCTTCGACGTCTCCAACCCCGATGGCGTGCTCGACGTGATCCGCCGCACCCTGCCGGTCCGGACCGTCGAGCTGACGCGCTACCTTGTGCTCCTGCGCCCTGCCTGAGGCCCGCCGCGACCGAAAGCGGTCGAACGGACCTCATCCGGAAATGTCGCGCGGAAGAAACCTGATAATAAAATTCATGTTTATGGTGAGGTGCTGCCGCTCGAGATCCGTCTTTGCGTCGGGCAGGTGCGTTCGCGCCTGCCCGACGATGCAGGAATTGGAGATCGTACGGCATTATGGCGAGCAATTTCGATTATGGCGCCCAGACCCGGCGCACCGGAGTTCGGGGTATGGCCCTGGTGCTTCTGGCGTCGACGGCAATCCTCGGGGCGCCCGGCCAGATGCCGCCTGCGCAGGCGCAGGCCAGCACGACCATCGATTATACCATCCCCGCCGGCTCGCTCGGCGCCGCTATTTCCCGTTTCGGCGATCGATCCAACCTGCAACTGCTCTATCCGGCGGACCTGGTACGCGGACGCACCACACCGGGCGTATCTGGCCGGATGACGCCGGCCGAGGCGCTGTCACGCCTGCTTGCCGGCACCGCCCTCGACTACAGCTTCACCGATACGCGGACCGTCACGATCACGAGCCGCGGCGCTACCGCTTCTGGAAGCGTGCCCGCGGCCAACGGCTCGCTCCTCCTCGACACGATCGACGTCAGCGGCGGCGGGCAGAACTCGGTCTACAGCCCGTTCGAGACCGCGGCGCCGACCACCTTCGTTTCGGGCGAGGCCATCGAACGCTTCCGGGGTTCGAGCCCCGCCGACATGTTCCGCGGCACGCCGGGCGTCATGTCCGGCGAGGCTCGCAATGGCGCCGGCTCGATCGACGTCAACATCCGCGGTCTGCAAGGCATGGGGCGCGTCACCACGACGGTCGATGGCGCCGAGAACGCGGTCACGATTTATCAGGGCTACCAGGGCATCTCCAACCGCACCTATGTCGATCCTGACTTCATCGCGGGCATCGATATCCAGAAGGGGGCCGACGCGTCCTATTGGGGCAATGCCGGCTCGGTCGCGATGCGCACGCTGAACGCCGACGACATCGTCAAGTCGGGAGAAACCTGGGCCATCCGCGTCAAGGGCGGCTTCGGCACTAACACGACCTCGCCTGTGGCGGGCAACAAGGCCGGCTATCTGTTCACCAATCCGCTCGGCTGGAGTGACCCGACGAGCGGCTACGGCTCGGCGACGCCGTCCACGACCGGCATGGACCGTCCCTCCTTCCTGTCGCCGACCAGCAGCTCGGGCAGTGTCGTCGCCGCCTACAAGGGTGAGGACATCGACCTGCTCGCCGGCTATGCGCGACGTAGCCAGGGCAATTACTTCGCCGGCGAAAATGGCGCGGCGGCCGAGCCGGTGAGCACGGGACAGCGACCCTTCTGCTACTCGTCCGGCGTATGCCCCCCCGAGTTCCTTTACCGCGACTACGTCATCAATGGCGGCCTCGCCAACTATCGCGCCGGCGAGGAGGTGCTCAACACCGAGCTCGACACCGAATCCTGGCTCGCCAAGATGACCGCGCGCTTCGGCGACGACCACACGCTTCAACTCGGCTACACCGGTTACCGCGCCGAGGCGGGCGACCGCATGGCCTCGGCGCTTGCCGGCTCGATGGGCCAGGCCGTGCAGCAGGCCAATACAACCGGCACCAGCCTCGACACGCTCAGCGCGCGCTACCGCTGGAATCCGGCCGACAACGACCTTTTCGACCTCAAGGCCAACGCCTATTGGAGCCATCTCGAGCAGCGCAATCCCATCCGAGGTGGCCGCTGGGGCGTGACCCCGGACTCGCTCGGCCTGGGATCGGATTTCCGCGTCGGCTCGGATAGCGACATGTGGGGCATGGATGTCAGCAACCTGTCGAAGTTCTCTTTCGACTACGGCGACCTAGACCTGACCACGGGCGTTTCCTATCGAGGCGAGGACACCCGTGGGAGCCTGCATACGGCGGCGCTGGAGGGCTGGCTCACGCCGCGCGACGGCATCCGCCACGAGGTCGCCGGCTTCGCCAAGGCGGCCTACATGCCGACCGACTGGCTGACGCTGAACGCGGGCCTGCGCTATTCGCATTTCTGGTCGAAGGACCGCGTCGATCCCTATGAGCGCACGCAGGTCACCAACGATCGCGTCGTGCTCGGCTACACCACTGACGCGGGCGGCTTCAGCCCCTCGGTCGGCGTAGTCGTCGAGCCGTTCGATGGCGCCCAGCTCTACGCGAATTATTCCAACGCGATGCGCGCTCCAAGCATTATCGAATCCGTCTCGGCCTTCAACAGCATGGTCGCGAACGACGGGGTGAAGCCGGAGCGCTCCAGCAACTGGGAGGTCGGCGCCAATCTCCGCCGCAGCGGCGTCCTCACGGAAGACGACAAGGGCATGGTGAAGCTCGGCTACTTCAACTGGGACGTGAAGGACTACATCGCGCGCGGGATCATCGTCGACCCGAGCAACCCCAACGCCCTCGCGCTCAACATCGGCAACATCGACCGGGCCAAGTTCTCGGGCCTCGAATTCGCGGGCCGATATGAGATCGGCGGCTTCACGGCCGATCTCGCCGCCAACTACTTCCTCGACGTCGAGTATTGCCGCACGGTCGACAGCTGCGACAGCAAGTCCCTCTATGCCGACTACGCCACCAACCACGTCCAGCCCGAATATGCGATCGACCTGACCCTGTCGCAGAAGCTGTTCGAGGACCGGCTGACGGTCGGCGGCCGCGTCTCGCATATCGGCCCGCGCGCCATCGGTCATGGTGACGTCACCGCCCAGGGCGCGCAGCAGTTCATCGCGCCGATCAACTGGGATCCCTACACGCTCGTCGACGTCTTCGCCGAATACAAGCTGAGCGACAGCGTGACGGCCTCGATCCGGGTCGAGAACCTGTTCGACCGCTACTACATCGATCCGCTCGGCCTCGTGGCCCAGCCGGGACCGGGACGCACCTTCTATGCGAGCCTGAGCGGCACGCTGGGCGGCGACCAGAAGTTTCCGGGCCTGCCGTCCGCGCTCAGCGGCAACGCTGATGCCGCTGGCGCCCGCGACTGGTCCGGTCTCTATACCGGCGTGCATGCGGGCGGCGGCTTCGGTCAGATCAAGGGCACCACCACCGCCGGCGATGGCAGCGCGGACGCCACCGCCGCGACGGAATCGGCGGACCTCAGACTCAACAGCGGCGTCTTCGGCGTACAGGCGGGCTACAACTGGCAGTTCGACAACCGCGTGGTGCTCGGCGTCGAGATGGACTGGGGCAAGACCTGGATGAACGGCAAGCAGAAGGCCGTCTCGACCGAGGGCGGTCTCGGCGCACTGGGGGCTGCGCAAGCGCTGACCTATTACGACATCGATTGGACATCGAGCCTGCGGGGTCGCCTGGGCTACGCCGCGGGTGACCGCTGGATGCTGTATGGCACCGCCGGCCTGACGCTCGCGCAGGAAAACCAGTCACGCGAGCAGTACAAGTCCAGCAACGGCAGTTCCTCGTCGCTGGGGACCGAAACGATCGCCGCATCCGTCGAGCAGGCATCCAAGACGAGGATTGGCTACACGGTGGGCACCGGCGTCGAATATGCCATCAACTATCGATGGACGATCAGCGGCAATTATGGCTATAGCCATTTCGGCAAGAGGAGCTTCAGCTTCGATACGGCACGCGCCGGCGTGGGCTCAGCCTACACCGAGATGAACCAGGTCGGCACGGAGATCCAGCCAGCGCTCCTCGCGCCCGACCATCCGCTCTGCACCCGCGCGACGCCTCATTCCCGATGCCGCGCGATGGAGGTTCCGATCTATGAAACGACGGACCACGAGAGCACCTACGACGTCGAGAACGGCCGGAAGGCATCGAACTCGTTCGACATCCATACCATCAATATCGGCCTGAACTACCGGTTTTGAGCGGGTCGCCGCTGTCGCAAGCATCCGTATTGCGAACGCCTCGGGTGCGGCCGAAACGCCGCCCCATGGGGCATTTGCGGGCCGCAATGCATCGACTGAAAATGCGCCCTGAGCCCCACGCATCTATGGTGAATGCTGCTCGCGCAGTCGAGTTGACGTCCAGCGTCGGCCGACCTGAAAGCTAGCCACTCGATGGCCGAGAAAGCACGCTAGCGAAGCCGCGGGGTCAGGGCCGAAATCGGACCGGCGCCGTGATGGTCTTTTTGACGCCGGGCGGGGGTGGCGGCACGGGGGAGGCCCGGCGCAGGAGCAACAGAACTTCCTGGTCCAGCTCCGGAAATCCCGACGAACCGGCGAGCGCCACGGCCAGCACGTTGCCGCCGTCGTCAATGGTGAAGCGGACGGTGACGATGCCGGTTTCGCCCCTCGACCTCGATCCAGCCGGATAGCGCTTGCGGCGCTCGAGATGCGCCATCAGCCGCGACTGCCACTTGGCCGGCGTCATCGACGAGGAAAACAGCCCGCTCATCGACTGCCGTGCCGCCGTGCGGTTGGTCTGCTTGACCTGGGCCGCCGCTTCGACGCTCGCTTTCGAGGAAGCCGAGGGCGCCTGGCGCGGCGGCTTCTTGGCCTGCTCCTTGGGCGGCTTCGGCCGGGCGTCTTCGACCACCTTGCGGACCGGCGGCTTTGGCCGCGGCGCGGGCAGAGGCACGGCGATGTTGTCGAGTTCGGTCTCGTCCTCGACCGGCTCGATCTCGTCCACCACCGGTTCGACTTCCGCAATTTCCTCGACCGGGTCGGTCCTCTCCTCGACGACCTCCTCGGGCTGCACGGCCTCGACGACCTTTTCCTCGACCGGTTGAATCTCCTCCGGCGTCGGCTCCTTGATCGGCTCGGCCATGTTCGGCGCGATTTCCGCCGCAAGCTCGGGATCGGGTGAAATCTCGGTCTTCTCGGTGACCACGGCTTCCGGCTCTGGGGCCAGCTCGATCATGATCGCCGGCGGCGGCGCCGAGTCAGCAGCGCTGACCGGCGGTTCGCGCATCAGCCACGCCGCCGCGCCGACATGAGCCGTCAGCACGAGGAGCGCCGCGGAGGTCCAGAGCAGGGTTTCACCGATCCGCGCACCCCGACCGATCGACCGGCCCCAGTCGATCATGGTTCGACCGGCCCTGTCGCGGGCGCCGGGGCGTCGCCGTCCGGTGCCGTCGCATCGGGAAGGACCTCCAGTCCGACCAGCGCGATCTTCAGATAACCCGCCTTGCGCAGCAGGTTCATCACGTCCATCAGCTCGCGATAGGCGACCGCCTCGTCGGCGCGCAGGAAGATGCGGGCCTCCTTGTCGCCTGAGGTGAAGCGATCGAGCGCTGCCGCGAGTGCCTCGCGCTGGACCGGATCATTGCCGACATGCAGCGCGAGGTCCGACTTCAGCGTCAGATAGAGCGGCTCGTCGGGACGCTCCTTCGGCTGCGCGGTCGAGGCCGGCAGGTCGATGTCGATGTCGACGGTGGCAAGCGGCGCCGCCACCATGAAGATGATCAGCAGCACCAGCATCACGTCGATGAACGGCGTGACGTTGATCTCGTGGTTTTCTTCCAGCTCGCCATTGTCGCGCTGACGGATGCCTCCGGCCATGTCCGTTACCCCGCCAGCCGGGCGTTGACCGGCACCTTGGCGTAATCGAGATCGCGACTGACGAGGCGCTCGACGCCGGTGGCGGCGTCGGTCAGCAACTGGCGGTAGCCGGTGATCGAGCGGGCGAAGACGTTGTAGATGACGACGGCGGGAATGGCCGCGACCAGGCCGATGGCGGTAGCCAGCAGCGCCTCGGCGATGCCGGGCGCGACGACGGCGAGATTGGTCGTCTGCGATTCCGAGATGCCGATGAAGGCATTCATGATGCCCCAGACGGTGCCGAACAGACCGACGAAGGGCGCAGTCGAACCGATGGTCGCCAGCGCGCCGGTGCCCTTCGACATGCGCCGGCCGGCCTGGGCCTCGATGCGGGCCAGGCTGGAGCCGAGCCGCTCCTTGACGCCGCCATCGCCCGCATAGCTGAGCGCGATTGCCGATTGCCGCAACTCATCCTCGGCCGAACGCACCATGAAGGCAGCGGGACCGCCACGGCCGGAAAGGACGCGGCTGGCCTCGGCGAGGCTGGATGAGGACTGGATGGTCGACAGCGCCCGGCGGATCCGAGCGCGCGCGCAGGCGATCTCGACTGACTTCGACAGCCATATCGTCCAGGTGATCAGCGAGGCCAGAGCGAGGCCTATCATCACCGCCTTCACCACCCAGTCGGCCGCCATGAACATGCCCCAGGGCGACAGGTTGTGCGGCAGGTCGCTGCGGGGTTCGGGCGAGAGGAATTGCGTCAGCATGTCGGCCGCCGAAGCCGGCTCGGCCTGGGTCGGTGCAGGCTCTGCGGCGACCGTGGGCGGCGTCGCGACGGGGGCCGGAGCATTGTCGGACGGCGCGACGGAGGCCGGAGCATTGTCGGACGGCGCAGCGGCGGGGCTGGACGGTGTCGGTGCGACCTCACCCGAGGCAGGTGGCGCCGTTTCGCTCGGTGCGGAACTGGCGGGAGCGGGCGCCGGGGCCGGCTGGGTGACCGGCTCGCCAGCAGCGGGCGTAGTGGTCGGGGCGGCGGGCGCTTCGGTCGCCAGGGGGGCTTCGGCAGGAATCGCCGTGCCCGCGTCCTGGGCGAGCGCGAGACCGACCTGCATCATCAGCGTTGCCGCCAGTACCAGTCCTCCGAGACCGCCGACCTTGCGTTTCCCTTGGGCGATCGCGGTGGCTGCGGCGGGCTGCGTCGGGTGAGGCATATCAGATCTCTTGCTCAGAGTGTACAGGCACGGTCCAGCTCCGGCCCGGCCTTATGCGGCCGGGCCGTCGCGATCCGAGACGACAGGATTCTGGGTGCCGACGGGCGATTGCCCTGGGTGCCTATACTCGTGGCAGCGGCGGGCGTGACGCCCATCGCTGCCTTGGGTCGTAGCCGTGATCCGCCTTGGCGCGCCGCGCCTGCGGATGTCAGGCGAAAACGTCCGTCACCAGACCATGCACGCGACGGAACGCGGCCCTGGCGCCTTCGATCATGCGCGCTTCCTCGGCTTCGTCGAGGTCGACCGAGTCGAGCGCCGCCGTGAACGTCTTCCAGTGCAGGCCACGGCCTTCCGGCGCGCCGGCAAGGTGGCGGGCGCCAAAGGTTTCCGAAAGGCCGAGCTTGGCAGCTTCCTTGATCAGGAAGGCCGCGCCGAGATTGGAACCCTCGGCGACATAGAGCCAGCCAAGCGCCGTCGGGATATCGGCATTGCCGTCGAAGGCGGGTGTCGTTGCGGCGGTCGGAACCGCGACGGCGAGATCGCCGAGATCCTGCTCGACATCGCCGAAGCGGCGCCGGCCGGCGAGGTCGGGCAGCAGGCGATCCAGAGCCGGGTTGGCGTAGAGCGCGTCGATATCGCGATGGAACTGATGCTGCACCGTCAGGAACAGCGCATAGCGTTCGCGGCTTTCGAACGGCCGGCCCGCCATGATCGACTGGTCCAGCCGGCTGTGCGTCTCGGTCGTTTCCGCCTTCAGCAGCTTGGCGCGGCTCGTCTCCAGCGGCTTCACCTGTTCCATCGTTTCGCTCATGGTCGGGTGGGTCTTTCCATTAAGTTGACTTTCTCGCCTTGGTATAGATCAGAACTTGGCTGTCAAGCTGGCTCGAATGGTGCGCCCCGGCGAAGGCATCAATCCGAGGGTAAGCGCGTCCATGTAATAGGCGTCCGTCAGGTTATCGATGGCCGCGTCGAGAGTGACGTTTTGGTTCACCTTGTAAGACGCAAACAGGTCGACCAGCGTGTATTTCTCCCAGTTGATCACGGTGGTGTAGCCGCCCGTGTCCGCATTGGTCGTGGTCGTGCCGCGATCGCCCATGTAGGTCAGGCGTCCGCCGACCTCGATGTCGCCATCCAGGAGGCGCACGCCAGCCGTGACAGTGCCGCTCTTCTTCGGGGGAACGTGCAACTGCGCGTAGCCGTTCTGGACGCCGGCCGGGCGGCAGGCCAGGCTGCCACCGGTCTCGTAGGCGCAGAAATTCACGTCGGTGTAGTAGGTGCCCGACAGTTCCGCGAAACCCCAGCCGACGTCATAGCCAACCGAGCCTTCCCAGCCGACGAACGTGGCGTTCGGGATGTTGCGGACGGTCACGGCCGGATAGTTCGTCCGGGTGAGGTAATCGTCGACGTCATTGTTGAAATGCGAGATCTTCAGGCGAAACTTGTCGCCCGCCGTCAGCACGTCGTTGCGCAGCATGTTGAAGCCGAATTCGGTGTTCCGGGCGTGCTCCGGCACGACCGAGGTCAGCGGATCAACGTTGAACGAGAAGCCGGTGGTCGATTCGAACAAGCTCGGCGCGCGGATCGCCTCGGCATAGCGGGCATAGAACTCGAGGCCCTGGATCGGCTCGATCGTCGCCGCGATGATCGGCGCGAAGCCGTCATT
>NZ_JAPKNH010000018.1 GCF_026344005.1 Kaistia terrae | reverse complement strand
GATATAGCTCGTTCTCTTGTCGAGCTTTAATCCGCTGGGAAAGACTGCTTGCCAAGGCTTGGCAAGCGAGCTTGGCAGTGAGGGATATAGGTCGCGGCTGATTGTGGTGGCACGCCACGAGGCCCCACAGCACCCCGTCCACGACAATCGACATCGACGCGGACGCCGCCACCCCCATGTTCCTTAGATACTGGATGTGGGTTGGAGAAACGCTCCGAAGCATCGAGTCGCTGAGATCTATCGCCGCTAGCCCTTGATCGATACCGACGATTGGCACAGGGACATAGTTCACATCGGCAATGACTCGCACTCGATTGCGAACGTAGAGTGCCCTTGCTTGCTTGGGTATGTCGGACGCCGGGAAATGATGGTTCAGGAAGCTCGAGGATGCGTCGGCAATGCTCTCGCCGACAACCACGCCTGCATCCTCATCGACGAATTGGTAAACCAGAACACGACCATAGCCGGTCAGGCCCTGAAATGCCTTGGATGCTTGTTGGCACAGTTCCTGAAGCGAAGACGCCCTTTCGAAAGTGCTTCCCACCGCTTGCAACTCGGCAAGGAAGGAGGCGTCCAAGCTGTGCTGCGGGTCCTTGTCCGTCAGTTCGACCACCAGGTACTCGCCGGAAATGAATACCACCGCGTCCATCGTTTTCCCGGCGACCGCAACGTCACCGATTACTTTGGTGCCGGTGGATGGAAGCGTCTCCGTCGTCAAATGGCTCCCCAAGTCGAGGACGTCGCCCAAGCTAAGCCCCAAGACGTTTTCGTTGATGACTGCATCGTCTCGACCCGCATAGCCGACGATCACTCTCGTTGTGACCTGCGCTATCAGCATTAATCCATCTGGCTGAATCGAGCCTGGGGTATGAATTGGTTCAGCGTCGCAGCCGACAATCTCGTCATTCAAAGCTGGAATTCCGCGATTGGGTGTCATTACTAAAAATGATGCCCGGTTTGCTGGGGGTAGGCATAATCACGTGACCACTTTGGTATGCCATTGTACAGCGGCCAAATTATCCCAAAGTGACCGGGGCTTCTTGCCGTCGAGGTCAATCGCCACTAAGTCGCGAGGCGCGCCGCCGAGTGGATCCGATGATGTCGCGGCCAGCCGTTACACCTGGTGAGCGTCAAGGTCTATGGTCGAAAATAGTCGGCAGTGGGGGCGGAATTCGCCTGCCCGAACAACTCTCCCAGGCGCCACCAACAGACGATAGACCAAAAGGCCGCGCCGCCACTCAAACGGTCTCGCTGGCGCCTCCTGGAGTGATCTGATCAAACTGCGCTCTAAGGAGCCAGCCATGCCATTCCGAAACGATACCGATCCTCTGTGGGAAGCCCAGAACCTCAAACGGGCTCTTCACGCAGCCGGAGTGGCGCTTTGGGCGTGGACAGTAGAAACCGACGACTTTGCGATGGACGAGCAGGGTTTCCAGCTTTGGGGACTACCCCCAAAGAGCCAGGTAACCTTTGAAGATCTATCGTCCCGTATCCATCCCGCCGATCGAGATCGCGTGCGCGCGGCTTTCACGGCGACGCGGGCGATCGTGGGCGCATTTGAGATCGATTTTCGCATCTTGATAGGTGAAGAGATTCGTTGGATCTCCGCTCGTGGCTTGGGCAACGACGAGGGCGTGCACAAGGGCCAAGCTTCGGGCATTTTCCTTGACGTGACTGGCCGCAAGCAAGCTGAAGAGGGCAGCGAATTGCTGGCCGGCGAAATGAGCCACAGGGTCAAAAATCTATTGGCGATCGCATCGGGCCTGACCGCCATAACGTCCCGATCATCCACGACGGTCGCCGAAATGGCCAAGGAGTTGACTGATCGCCTAACAGCGCTCGGACGAGCGCACGACCTTGTCCGGCCTCTGCCAGGTCATCAGGGGCGAGCAGCATTGCTAGGCGACGTAATCGCGGTGCTACTGGCGCCATATGATGACAGCGGTGCCTTTAGCAGCCGGATACGTGTCGCCGTCCCTCGGATGGGTGTAGGCGAGCAGGCGGCAACGTCCATTGCGCTCGTTATCCACGAGCTTGCCACCAACTCGCTTAAATACGGGGCGCTTTCGACCGGCTCAGGCTTGCTGGATATCTCTGGGACCAGCACTGAAAACGAGGTCTGCATCGTTTGGACGGAACGAGGCGGGCCGGCTGTCGAACGCCCCGCGGATGAAGGCTACGGCAGCAAGCTGCTTCACCGCAGCGTGACCGGCCAGCTTGCCGGCACCATCAACACCGACTGGGCCAATGAGGGAATTATCATCACCCTGACTTTGAACTCAAACCATCTGGCCGCTTAGTCCGTATAAGCCGGCAAGCTAAGGCGCGAGCCTTACTTGATCGTCAATGCCGGGCTGGTCGTTCGCCACTTGATCGACCATGACGTCGGCTTAAGCGGAACGAGACCATGAGCGAGTACACCATCAGGGAGATTGCCGAGGAATTTGGTCTGACGCTGCGCACCCTCCGATTCTGGGAGCAACAGCAGATCCTTACCCCCGTCAGGCTGGGCTCATACCGGCTCTATTCGGCTGAAGATCGCGAGAGAGTGCGGGACATCATGATGTGGTCAGCCGCCGGCTTTACGATTCGCGAGGTGGCCTCAATGCTCTCTATGACACACTCCGGTCGTGTAGTATTTCTCGCAGAACGATTGCCTGAGCTGAAGTCCAACATGGAGCAGGACTACATCAACCAGTCAAATGCGATCGCAAGATTGACGGATTCGCTTCGCTCGACCGCCGATCCTGAGCAAGAATCAATGCCCGCAGAAGCCCGACTGATGTCCGATCGTTCACGGGGCCTGCACCGCCAGGCCTGAAGAGCCACATCCCGCTCTCGGAAATCGTAGCAACCCTTTGCCGTCGGCTACCGTTCTTCCAACGGCGCTAGGATGCCGATGGAGAGTGACGTGAAATCGATCTTTTGTGGAATAGGGGCGAGCGTGATCTTTGCGATCGCGGCGCTGGTTCCTTTTCGCGCCGGGGCCGGCCCTCCGCCCCGCATGGTCGAAACCAATCTCACAATTGATCGACCCGTGTGCGAAGACGCGCAATTCAGGGTTGCCAGAGAGCCGTGCCGACAAATTGTCGCCCAGGCGCCTGTAACAGGGGGCAAACCCAACGCCAAACGCCAGCCTTTCTACTATCTGGGCTCCGGTCAGCGCGGGCCGCTGTATGGAGAACCACGCCCCTTGGGAGCAGAACCCAAGCCTACGGATAGTCGATGCCAGACATCCCCCGAATGCTGACAGGCGCTCAATGGGCGCTCATGAACGCAATCGAGTTGGGCAAACTCGATCTTGAGACACTCGACAATGACCTGCGAACACTCAGGCAGTTGGGACTTGTTGAGTTCCAGAACGTGTGGCACCCCACGGAAGAGGGTAGACTGTTAATCGCGCTACGAAGGCAGATATAGCGAGGTCATTCAATTAAGCCGACCGTGGATCGGCGGTACTGCCTTCCTTCCACGTGCTTCATGCATCGCATCAACGAGCATTCGCGCAAGCTGCATTTCGCCTAGTTCCATAGCCTCAGCGGCTAGGTCCGCTAGCCCTGCAGCCATCACGTTGAGTCGCGCAATTTTATCCGCCAAAGTCGTATCCTCCACCTGCCCGTATTCCATAAGATGGGATCTCATGGCGCGATACGCGGAACTATTTTCCCTGAGATCGAGATTACCTTTCGTGGTTGCGCCGCATATCGGCAGCCCCCACGCCGCCGCTGTCGGCGCACTTTCTTTCATCAGAGTTTTAAAACTAAGAGTTAGGCGGAGTGTCCCAACGGTCTATGGTCCGTGGTCCACGCCATGACCAAGAATTATTTCGAGCCCGTGTTTGTCACGGTTGGACCTGGGACGCGCCAAGGCATTAGTGACGTTGCGAGGGCATCCGAGCTGCTGATGACCAACTGGCCAAAGACTCTATGGCAACGCCCGCCCACATCGCTGCGAAAACTATCTGTCTCGCGTCGTGGGAAGAGCAAAGCTCTGCCGAAGGCGCTCGTGCCGCGTTTCTCCAAGCGGCTCGTGAGGCGGGTATTCTGACAGACGAATAGCTATTGGCGAACGACTTCGGCACCGTACTCCCTAGCGAGATGATAAAGCCGGTGTCTCAATCTCTCGTTAGTTTCAGGATGCAGTGGCAGATGGATCCGACAACGCCGCGCTGCGGCGTCAACGTCAACCTGTTGGTCATTCTCCATCGCGGTCATCACTTCGCAGATCATAAGCTCCATCATCATCAACATTGGTTGCCTACTTCTTTTCCTGCGCAGCACCTATGGCTGCTGCCCCAACTTGATAGATGGTGTTGATGTCGATGAGAGTCGCGGCAAATTAAATTGATACCGGCCGCTCATACCGTATCACCCCAACAAATATCCAGTTTTCTCGCCAAATTCTCGGCAGCGTGGATGCCGTAAATTCTCGATATCGAAATATTGAAGCCTGCAAGATAGAAAAAACTTGGCGTTCTCGTCGTGATATAGAATCGATAAAACCCAAAGTTCTTGATAAATATTTTGGGACAATCACGACAACGATCATTGTTGTGCAAGAAAATCATCGGCGGAGTCGCCTTTAAGCAATAATTCCCCTAAGGAATGCGCAGGGGGTCCGCCTTGCGAAGCTATTGGGCCTCGCAGGCCCACCCCGAAGGGCGCAGATGTCCAGTTTCATGATCGAGTTGGTGCTCAACGAAGTGATGCAAGCCGACGCAGCGCGCGACATGCTCGACGTTGATCTTGCTCTGGCCCGTATCTTCCCAGCCTGTACCGCCTATGGGGATTCGCGATCGGAAATCCACGCTGCTTTGACTAGGTGTGCGCTCGAAAAGAACGTCGGCGCCATCTTCATAAACAGCGCGTTGGGAGGCTAGTGGAGGGCCGCCATCACGCCTATCGCGATCCAGCTTCGACCATTGTCTTTACCATTTCAGCGTCACGACGCGGAGGCTCGCCAAAGAGGCGCCTGTATTCCCTGCTGAATTGGGAGGTGCTCTTATAGCCGACAGCGAACGACACAGATGCTGCGTCCGCGTCCTTGGAAACCATGCGTCGACGAGCGTCCTGGAGCCGAATGTGCTTTTGGTACTGCAGCGGACTTAAAGCCGTGACGGCCTTGAAGCGCCGATGGAATACGGACTCGCTCATGCCGGCAACCGCCGCCATATCCTCAACGCTGAGTCGCTCGGCATAATGCTCGCGGATCCAAGCCATTGCCTGCCGGATATGAGACAGCCGAGAGTCAACGCCGGCAATCTGTCGCAGCATCTCCGCGTGCGGGCTCAACATCAGTCGAAACATCAATTCATGTTCTAGGTGCAGCGCCATAACCGGGATTTCTCTCGGACGCTCGTACATCGCCAATAATCTTTGCCAGGCTCCGACCAATTCGCTATTGGCCATGCTGAACGCGAAGCCCGGCTACAACTGCAGCTCAGGCGTCTGGGACAATCGCGTCCTCACCGAGCGTCTGGACATCTTCGAGCGTGCCGATGGGAGCGAGATCGGCAGGGTGACCTTGATGGGCATCTACGAAATCGAAGGTGAGCGCATCGTTGCCTGGCGTGATTACGTCGACGTCTATACTGTCTCGGCACTGGCTGCCAGCTAACTGCCGATCGTTTGCCGCGACCTTATTCTTGACCACCGCGAGCAGCGCAGGCCACTGGCCTGCATGTCTTCCGCCGCCCGGCTGGTGGCGTCGCCGGAGCCTGAGATGGTTCGGGAGGTGTCCAGTTTTCCTGAATACTATTAAAGGGGCTCAACTCCCGCGCCTTGGTTCTATCCCATTGATATTACTCAGATGTCATATCCTCATCCGGGATGATACATCGGACGTTTAGCAGGCTGCGGCGACGACCTCAAAGCGGACGTCGTACTGAGTTGGGAAGCTGGACATGAAATTCGGCGCGCTCTCAGTCACTTCGCCTGACCGCCCCGAGCAGTAGCCATCTCACCCTCGCTCGTCGTCAATCAGTGCGGGCATGCACCTCGGTGTGGGCCATCCGGCTCAACGAACTGACCTGTCCCGGCTCTGCCGAGAGCATACTGAACGGGAAGCCGTGGGAGCGGTCAGCTAACCGACCGCCTCCGGTAACAACGGCTCGTTGGGTTGTCTCAGTTCACGCGCTGGACCGGCGGTGGTGCCCAAGAACCACTGGTTGCCTCGGCCTTCGGCCAGTAGAGGCGCAGGTTCATCGTGAACGCACCGCACTCGGGCGCCGGCAGCCAGTTTGCTTCCTTGTCCTCGCCCGGGGATGCTGTCTGGACATAGAGATCGAGGGACCCGTCCTCGTTGAAGACCAGCTTGTCACGGTCGCCGATGGCGTAGCGGTCGATTAGGTTGGGGGTGAACAGCTGGCGTTCGTCATACATCGTCTGGGACCAGAAGCCGCCTACCGGTGGTGTCTGCCCCTTGGCGAAGTGCAGGACATAACGATTGTCGCTGCTGAATGGTTTGCCATCCGCATCGGCGAAGGCTGTGGGGTACAGCGCGTCCTCTATGGCGTTGGCACCATATCCGCCGAAGGCAACACCTGCCCTATGCAGATAGTCAGTGCCGTAGGTGCCGATGGCGGTCACATTGGTGCGCCAGCCGTTGGTGAGCACACCGGACGTGGCCCACGCTTCCTTGATCTGCGGCACGGCAACGCCTGAAGCAGCAGCCAGCGCCTCTTGCACTTCCTTGGGAGCCAGAGCGAAATCGAAGCTCTTGCCCGGCTCAATGCCGATCCGCTTCAACTGGTCAAGGATCGGGTAGTCGTTGGCGTGCGGCAGGTTCGTCTTCATCAGTTCAGCGAACGTACCGAAGAATTTCGGCGCGTCCATCGCCTCAACTTGGTCTGGCGGTGCGCTCATGTCCTGGTTCGTGTCGACCACGCCCTTGGGCGCGGTATAGGGCTTGCCATAGGCGCTGAGCGGGACCGCCTTCATGCCGTCCTGGAACTGGTGAACGGCCTCATAGTCTGCCTTGCCGTTTGTCTGGGTCCGCCCAATCATGAGGCCCGTTCCGGTCGGGCTCCGGTATTCGGTCACGCCGGCCGGCAACGTGCCCTGCCAATCCGGGCCGACGATAGCAAAGGTCTGCTCGCCGTTGCCGCTCGTGCGGGTGCCCGGCACGGTGAAGACATCACTCCACATATCGAGGAAGGGCATAAGATAGTATCGGTCGCCCGCATCCGGGACGCGTCGAACGGCTTGCCGGGTTCGACGCCGAGCGCCCGCAGGCGCAACAGAATTGGATAGTCATTGGGGTGCGGCGGGTATTGGCTCATGAGGTCAGCGAGTGCGTCAACATCCCGACCCCATCCAGACTGTCCACTTGGGCGAGCGGCGGCGTCTTGTCATCGATTGCCGGGTTGGTGGACGCCCGCGCCGGAGCCGTGGGCTCCTTGCCCCATTGGGTCAACGGCGTCAGCCGATAACCGTCCTGTACCTTGTGGACATTGGCATAGTCGGCCGGACCGTCCGTCTTGGTTCGACCGAGGATCCAAATCATGGAGGTCGGCGCGACGATCCGGGCCATGCCATCCGGCAAAGTTCCAGTCCAGCCGGGCGCGACAATCGCGTAGTCGCCCGCTTTCGTACCCGTCGTCCGGCTGCCGATGACCGAGAAAACGTCCGTCCACATGTCCAACATCGGCAGCAGGTAGTAGCGCCCCTGCGTGTCAGGAACGGAGACGACGATTGGCTCAGGGGCCAGATCCAGCCACGCGAAGGAGTAGAGCGTGTCGAAGTTGAAACGGACGACGTCTTTCTCGTCGGCATTGGGATAGGCGCGAGCATGGGCGAACTGATTGACCGGGGCGCGCATATTGATCGTCTTCCCGTCCGGGACGTTCGTCGCCTGCCGCATGGTCACATCCATGCTGACGATGGGGTAAGCATAGAGATAGGCATCCCGAGCCAGCGCATAGGTCGCTTCGGGGGGGAGTGCTGTCTGGGCGCGCGCTGGACCGCCGACGCCCGCCGCTAAGGCTAGGCCGAGCGCTGCCGTCAGGTATCCACTGCGAGAGAACCAGCTTGTCACGACAAATCTCCTCAACAGGTAGGCAGTCTTCACGAGCCGGATTTCTTGCCGCAGGGCAACATCGGCCGTCTTGTCGACAGAACCAGCAACAAAAGAACGTTTCGGATGGTGTGGCCGGAAACTACCACGCCCCTAAAAGCACCAAAGCGTATGAATACGAGCCGCACTAGCGTATTTATACGTAGAGAAGCGCCATTGGCTTGCTCCGATTGCAGGCTCTCTTGATGAACACCGGGCGGACAGGGATTGACATGACCGCGCCGCAGCCGGATGGGCTTGCGATCCAGATATTGCCCGGGCTCAGGCGCCGCAGTGGCCTGCCGACTCGCGGTAGCCTCAATTTCCCGCAAAGGGCTCAAAACTGCTGCCTCAAAGCCAGCCCCATCTGGATCCCGGGTGGCCTGCTCTTGGCGACACTGTTGCTACGACCCCAGCGGGAATGGGCAAGCCCTGTGACCGGAACGATTGTGGGCGGATGGATTGGGTTGATGCCGCTGGGCCGCCCCTATGGCTACGCCTTGGCCGGCTTTCTCCTCATCTGCCCGGTGATCGCGCTGGTCGCGAAGACGTTAAAGCCGACACTCCCCGCACTCTTCACCGACGGTCGCGCCTTCGCACGCTTCTTTCTCCTCGCCGTGGTCGCCTTGCCCGCCTATTCAGGCTTGGTCACCGCGTGCATCCTCTATGCGGCGGGAAAGCGGGCCGCCGTTATCAGCACCTGGCTAACGGTGGCGCCCTCCCACGCCATGAGCTTCCTGCTGGTGACGCCTTTGATTTTGACGGTCGCTGCTTATCGGCGTCCGTCAGACCGAAGCATCCGCCCCATGTCGGTCGAGGCCGCGTTGCTTGCGGTCGCCATCCTGACTGTCTCGGTCGGACTCTGGTCCATCGTCCCGCACTCACCGACGGCCCTCCCACTACTCCTCTTCGCACCGCTTCCACTCCTCTTGCTGGCAGCATTGCGATTTGGAGCGCTCGGATCGGCGGTTGGACTTTTCCTGGTTGCAACGCCGGCAGCAGCCCTCAGCATCTACAGTGGCAGACCATTCGATGGTGGGCAGAGCGACGTCCACCTCATGCAGATCTGGCTCCTCGGCGTCGGTCTGCTGGTCTATATGCTGGCCATTCTTTCGGACCAGCAACGGATCGCGCAGAACCATCTGGCAGCGAGCCAGGGTCAGATCCGCTATCTGGCGACGCGGCTGTTGCAGGAACAGGAAACGGAGCGCGCCCGCATCGCCCGCGACCTGCACGACGGTGTCAATCAGCACCTCGCCCTGCTGGCCATCCAGGCAAGCCGTTTCATTAAAACCCACGACCATCCGACCCCATCCGGCATGCCCGATTTCCAGTCGCTGATCGCCACGACCACCGAGGAGGTGCGACGCATATCGCACAATCTTCATCCGGCTATTCTCGAGCATACCGGGCTCGTCCCGGCCCTTCAGTCACTCGTCGACGACATGGCCAGCGCATGGAAGGGTGAAAATCGCTTCGTGTGTGACGCCGCATCAGGCCGGCCCGACTATGCGACGTCATTATGCCTCTACCGGGTCGCACAGGAGGGGCTCGGCAACGCGATCCGGCACGCCAGGGCACAGAGGATTGTCCTGGATTTGACGCGCAGCGCGACCCGCTATCAGCTTCTCATTCAAGACGATGGCCAAGGGTTCAACCCGGACGCCATCGGGACCGCGCCCGGTTTGGGACTGATAAGCATGCAGGAGCGCGTTCGTCTGGCAGGCGGCTCCTTGACCATCCGGACAGCCCTAGGGGAAGGGACGGAACTGTGGATCGAAATGCCATCGACAGTTTAGGCGGCGCGTTGCCGCGCGTCTTGCTTGGGGACGATCACACCATCGTGGCAGAGGGCGTGGCGCAACTGTTGCGTCCCGACTATCGGGTGCTCCCGCTCGTCGCGGACGGCCTCCGCTTGGTGGAGGCGGCCCTGCGAGACGCTCCCGACCTTGTCATCACCGACATATCCATGCCGTCACTCAGCGGCATAGAGGCCATCCGTCGGCTGAGGGACGCCGGCACGGCAGTTCCCATCCTGATCCTGTCGATGCACACCGAGCCGGCCATGATCGAAGAGGCCTTCCGGGCTGGCGCGCAAGGCTATGTCGTCAAGTCCATGGCAGGCGATGATCTGCTCCGCGCCATGCGGAATGTCCTGCGTGGCGGGACATATGTCAGCCCATCGCTTTGGCCCAGGAGCGTCCGCAGCGAACCCGCGCCAAAGCTGACCGTTCGCCAGCGCGAGGTTCTGGATCTGCTCGTCTCCGGACTCCGCTCGCGTGAAATCGCGACGAAGCTCGGCCTGTCCGTTCGCACGGTGGAGACGCATCGCCAGACCCTGATGAGCATCTTTGACGTTCGCAACGGCATTGAACTCGTCAGGGAGGCGACCCGCCTGCACATTGGAGCGGCGGCGGAACCCTTCGTACGAAACTGGCCGTAGGCGCCCTAGCTCATTGAATCGGAATCCGTACAGCGGGACGTTAGCCGTCGTTTCGACCGACTTTGGCTGCTTTGCCCGAATACTGAAGGGCCGTCATCCGCGTTGCTCGTTCCAAAGCGGACCGACCACTTGCGGCCCCGGCGCTGCGGTCCGTGGTAAACCTAACGAATGGCAAGTTTCGGGCGGAGACGGAAGCACCCCGAATGGCGACAACGGGGTCGGCTGCAGAACGGCGGGTATCTGCACAGTGGCAACCAAAACCGGCCAGTCCGCTTCCGGCCCCCAATCCAGACTATAGATGTGCTGCTCAAAAGTGGTGAATTGCCTTAAATTGGCTGGAGCGATGTAGCCATTAGTAACAATAAGCGGCTTGGCACCAGCCGTTTATTGAAAGTAGGGCCCGTAGCCATCGTTCCTCTCCTGACCAACACGGTTGTCGACAAAACCGCAGTTCAGACAGCGCAGATTGTCTGACGAACGCTGTGTCCTGGATTTGCTGTCGAGCCCCATGCTGGTGCTCAGGGGATGTTGTTACCTACGAAAAAGGCCTGTGTCGGTATCGAGCCTAATTATGTCCATATCGCCACTGACAGACCTGATGGCGATTAGTCAGAATTGAGTTCGAATTGAAATGCCGAAGCTACTACGAAAGGGTTTGTCGACATGCGCGCGACATTGAATACTATCTGGACCGGCGACATGAAGAGCAGCGGGACGATCCAGGCGCAACATCTCGAAATGCCAATAGCCATTCCCAGTGAATTCGGTGGCAGTGGCGACGGTACCGACCCCAAATCATTGCTCGTTGCCTCCGCTGCCGCCTGCTACGCAATGACGTTGGTCGCCATTCTGGAAAACAGAAAGGTGCCCGTGACGAAGGTAACGATGGAGTCCGACGCATCCGACTCCAAGGGATCTGGGATTGTTGTCGACCACCGTCCGCTGGTGAATTTGGCAGCCGACGCGACCCAAGAACAATCGGACGCAGCCCGATCTGCCTTCGAAACCGCCGACAAGGCTTGCGCCGTTGGAAACCTGCTGAAGAAAGCGGGTGTTCAGATCCGCATTGACGGTGCGGTCTCAGTCATCGGGTAATCGTCCATAAGGAGCCGACGTCCTATCATGTCTTCCGCCAGATGTTGGCGCCCAGGGCCAGGCCGCGAAACCGAACGGGGTAGAGACAACGCCCGTTAACGCCTTGGTTATTTGCCCTTAAAATGGAATAGAGCGGCTGCACTCAACAGCCGCTCATCGAATTGACAGCTAGACCACCCAGCTAATCTGAGTCGCCCTTCATCCAGTATCAGCCAAGCATTTCAGCCAACCACTGCCGCACGCTGCGCGGCTCGAGGCCGAGCAGGTGCTGCGCGCTAGTATCGTCAGCAATCACGTTGTCAGCGGCTCCTGAAAGAGCTTGATAGAGGCCCACGACGCCGACAGTGGCTGGGCCAAGCATCGGCTCTATCAGTTTGCCGAACGCGTCAGGCGTCAATGCCTCGAATGTGACTGTACGACCAAACTGCTCCGAGAACCCCGCCGCGAGATCTGCGCCCCGCAATCCAGGCCGGTGGCCGACGCCGACCACGCCCGTCACGGAGTGGTCGGTCAGTAGCTTTTCAGCCACCTCGGCGACATCAAGGTGCGAGCTCCATGAGACCAAAAAGTCGGGAGCCACCGGATACCGCAGAACGCCCTCGGCCTCCGCCGGCTCGAAAACCATCGGCAGGAGCAGGTTCTCCAAATAGAGACGCGGCGCGACGATGGCATGGGAGACGCCGCTTTCCGCCACACCACGCGCAAGGATTGCAACGGAGTTGTCTTCGGGCGCCTGGAGCACAGTTCCGGGTTGATCTATGATTGTGCCGCTGGTCGAGACCACGACACGTTTGGGTTTCGTGATCTTAATAGCTTGGACGATGTTCTTGGCCTGCTGGACGCGGGTGGGCTCAGACGTCTGCGGCAGGTGGATGAATACCCCATCAGCGTCGCGATAGGCGGCAACGAGCGAATCCACGGAATCGTTGTCAACAGCAATGGCGGGCTTGCCTGCGACCTTGGCGGGATCGCGAACGGCGGCGAGCGCATTCTTGCCCGAGGCGAGCAGACGGGCATAGAGCGGACCGCCTTGTGCGCCCGTCGCGCCGTGGATGATATAGGACATACATGACCCCTTCATTGGTGTAGAAATTGCACGTTTATTCGTGCAATACTTGCACTGGTTACGTCAAATGCACTAATGGAAGATAATCCAGCATGTCCCAGAAGAAGCTGCCCCTATGCGGCGTGGAGCGCTTCCTGCTACTTCTCGACGGCCCATGGGCGACGCTGATCGTGCGGGAACTGCTGAACGGCCCTCGGCGATTTACAGAGCTCCGAGGAGTCTTGAACGGCATCAGCGCGCATACACTGACCCATCGTCTGCGGCGCTTCGAAGAGCATGGATTGGTGACGCGCAAGGCCTTCGCCGAGTCCCCGCCGCGCGTAGTCTATGAGCTGACCCCGTTGGGTCTGTCGTTGAATAATGTTCTTTATGCCATGAAGGACTGGGGCGACGCGATTTCGGATGACGCGCTGAGTGCCTCTACATCCGACGGGACGGCCCAGGAGCTCGACTGGAACACCTTTGCGAAAACCGATCAATTGACCCGGTGAACTCCGAGAGCCCGCCACTGATCCGAAAGGCTGCCTGAGCGCGCGCGACAGTTCGAGGATTACCACCATCCACCCGTCCAACAAATCAGCGACCTGATCAATGCGCATTACTCACGGCGCACACGCAACCACTTGCGGATCCTGCAGACGTATTCACATGGTGCGAAATCCCGCCCGACAAGCGCTCGGGCGGGAATGCGATCTAGAATATCGCGGTCTCTCCATCCCCGGGGGTCAGGAGTTTGTCGGCAAAGCCTTGAGCGCGCGCAAACCCACGTAACCCCGCTCGGGTCACCGTACAGTGGTTGACGGCCTCCATATGCGAGGCGAAGAGGATGGCATCGGGCGCAGCCTGATGCACCGACAGCACATCGGCCGTACCCATGATGATGCCGCCGTCGATGCCGATCACCTTTGCATATCCCGTGTTCAGGATCGCAACATCGGGCTTTTGGGTAGCAAGAACGCCAGCGACGTCATCATTCCAAATTGTGTCGCCAGCCAGATAAACGACTTTCTCGTCGGCCTTTTTGAATACCACGCCACAGACCTCGCCAAGAAGCTTACCGATCTTCTCGTAAGCGGCATCGGTGCCATGGCGCCCCCTGGTCTTGATGAGTTGCACGCCATTGAAACTCGAACTGTCAGAAAGGACGCGAACGTCCGTGAAGCCCTGCGAACGGATTTTTTTCGCGTCGGCCTCGTTCTGGGCGAACAGTGGCAGACCTTTCGGCACCAGGTTGCGTGCCGCCTCGTCCCAGTGGTCCTCATGCAGATGAGTGACGATCACCGCATCGACGTCGATGATCTCCTCAATTGGAAGCGGCAGATGCACCATCGGGTTTCGCTCATCGCTGTTCACCGTACCCTCAAAACCAGGCCAAGCGTGACGTATGGACAGCATTGGATCAACGAGGAAACGGACCCCGCCATAATTTACATGGAGCGTCGCATTGCGGATCTGGGTGATTTTGATATCGCCGCTCGACAAGCTGCGCGCGCCTTGCGCCTGAGTGGGGACAGCAAGAGCCGTGGCGGAAATTGCCGCACCGGAAAGGGTAAGGAAGTCTCTGCGAGTCGTCATAATTTATGGCTCCCTATCTTCGTTCAGCGGGCCAAAAATTCTTCGGTTCCGATCACCTCGCCATAGAACATGGCCAGCGCGGCCATGATGCTGGCATGGACATGGGCAGCCGGAACGGTCGTGTCGCCAAAGACGAGGTCCATGGTTGCGCAGGCATCGTGGATTGTGATGGTGCGATAGCCAAGGTCATTGGCAGCGCGCACGCCGGCATCGACACACATGTGGCTCATGGCACCAACGATCACGACCTCGTCGACATCCTGCTGGTCGAGCAGGTCCTTCAAGCCAGTATCGCGGAAGGAGTTGGGGAATTTCTTAGTGATGACCGATTCATCGCCTTCAGGCAGAACCGCCGCGTTGATTTCGCTTCCTAGGCTGCCGGGAACGAAAAAGGGAGCACCAGGCGCTTCGTGCCGGATGTGGACGACCAGATCGCCTTTTTTACGGGCATGGGCAATGACCCGCGCAGCGTTGGCTGCCGCTGCATCGATCCCCTGAAGAGGGAGTTCTCCCGAAGGCCAGTACTCGTTTTGCAGATCAATAACGAGAATTGCGCGCTTCGACATGAGTCATTCCTTTGGGCCGGATTTCGATTGCACCACATATCGGTCGGGACGATGGTGGCCACCATTGGCGAAATCGACAGAAACAGGGTTAATAACGACAAATGGTACACACACAGATCGGAATCCTGCTTTATCCCGGCGGACAGATGTCCGCCGTTCTGGGATTGAGCGATCTGTTCAAGGTTGCCAACCGCATGGCGCTCGTCAAAAATTCAGAAGCACCCTGGTTGCGAGTGCGCCATCTACAAGCAAATGGTGACGCGGTGCCCGCAGTTGTTTTCGACAGTGACCCGGGGGACAACACCAACGAAGCCGAACGCTGCGATGTCCTGATCTTGCCCCCATCCCTTGAGACGCCGATCAGCAGCGCGGCTGCAACACTCTTGGCGCGCTGGCTCCGCGCACGCCATGCTGAAGGCTCAGTGCTGGCTTCGGTCTGCGGCGGCGCTTTTGTGCTTGGAGAGACAGGGCTGCTAAATGGGCGCGCGGTAACCACGCATTGGAGCTATTCCGAAACCTTCCGGGAACGATTCCCCGAGGCGAAGTTGGACACCGACAGGCTGATCATCGATGGGGGAGACATCGTCACCGCCGGCGGGCTGATGTCGTGGACAGATCTGGGGCTTAAACTGGTGGATCGTTTCCTCGGGCCTGTGGCAATGGCGGAAACCGCCCGGATGATGCTGGTCGATCCCCCGGGTCGTGAGCAGCGCTATTACAGCGGCTTCGTGCCGCGACTAAACCATGCGGATACAGCGATCCTGAAGGCGCAGCACTTCCTTCACACGAGCGAGGGCAAGGACGCGCGACTTTCGCTCCTCGCCGAACACGCGGGCATGGAACAGCGCACGTTCCTGCGTCGATTCCAGAAGGCCACAGGACTGACGGCAACCAACTATGCGCAGCGGCTGCGTGTCTCCAAGGCTCAAGAGCTGTTGCAATTCGGCATTCAACCTATTGAGCGCATCGCTTGGGAGGTCGGCTATTCAGATCCAGGGGCTTTTCGCAAGATATTCCTGCGCATCGTCGGCTTGTCTCCGGGCGAGTATCGGCAGAGGTTTCAGGCGTGAGATCGGCTCAAGACAGGAGCGTGTTCAACGCTGACGATCTCAGACTCCGACAGCATCCGCTAACGGCCGCGGCGTGAAGTGCCAGCATGCTGCTACGGCAAAGATTACCAGAACAAGTGCGACCTCGACCCCAATTGTGCGGCGAAGCCTCGTGATCGCGTTCGGATCATGACGCTCCGCCGACTCTGTTAGCCCGAAGCGATTGAGGGCTGCCACGAGGAATAGTGCGATAACCGGAATAAGTTTGACCATCAGCACTTGCCCATAGGCCGTCCCCCACAGTGCGTCGATGCCACCCAACTGAACAAGGGCGAGAACCATACCCGCCGCGATCAATGGCATCACGGCAAACGGGATTACTACTGAGAACCGACGCAGGACGGAGACGGCCTCGGGGCCGCGCGCCGCAAGTACTGCAACAAGCGGTATGAGAGACCCCGCCCAGAAGGCAATGCCGATAGCATGCAGAAAGACCGCGGGGCGCGTCAGCCATTGCGGATATGCCGCACCGCCATGACCGCCTGACGCAAGCGCTACGCCAACCCCCAAGAGCGCCGCCAGCGATAGAACCTTGCCAAGGACGCCTCGACTAAGGATCGCAACGAGCGCAGCAGCCATTGACGCGGTCGCGATAGCGGCGGTCAAACCGTAGCTCGTCGAGTATCCGGTCTTCCAGACGAGCTGCTGGCCCAGACCGGCTAAGCCCATACCAAGCGCATCAAGCCCCTGCATTCCTACCGAAAGCGGCGCCGCGACCAGAGAAAAGCCGACAACCCAAAGCGCTCCGCGCGACGCCAAGAGGGATCGACCGCCTATCCAGTTAACGAAGAACGCGCCGCCCACGCCAATGAATAGGCCAACATAGAGCGCTATCTTGCCGATCCAAATTGCGACGCTCACCGTCCAATAGATATCTTCACTCATGAGAGGCGCGCCACCAGCGCTAGAGCCGGACATAGAAAATACAGTCGCCCCGTCGACCGCGTGCCCAATCTGAGAAATGACCAACCAACTCGACGCATAGGTCTCGTTGGCGAGATCGGCGATTGCCTCGTCGAAAATGAGAGACGACGAGGTTGCCCGATCATCGTGCTGTAGGTCCGCCCAACGGCATTCATGGACGCATGGCCAAATGCCGGAGTAATAGCCGCTAGAAAGCGACCCGCGATGCAAAGGACAGCGTCGATTGTATCGTTCTTGTTCATGAGCGCATCCGCCTGCCCGCGCGGCCGTACCCTGCATCCGCGGGCCTTACAGACCCTTTCTTTGCAGAATGGCCCCGCCAAATTCTGTTGTCTTGCAGTGCAATAGCAGCCTGACCCGTCTGCGCCCTTGGACCGATTGTCCAATCCAACTTTTCTCTTTCCCGCGCTACCCGCTCATACGACGCACTCTAGACATGGGCAGACGGGATGACAGATGCACTCGCGCGATGGCTTTCGGAGAAGAATTACCGAGGTATAGCGATCAATTTTATTATGTTGACCGCTGTTCTGGCAGTGGCAGAAAGCGCCGGTCTATTTAGGGCCGTTGGCGGAGCCGCCATTGGTATAACCTGCATCTATTTCTTGTTTAGAGCCGCAAGCCTGACCGTTAGATCTTCATCAATTACGAATCTCTATCAGATCGCGCTGATCTGGATCCCAGGCGTCCTCGCCATCTGTCTGGCTTTGACTGGCCTCTATCTCGTCACCAGCACCGAACCAATGACCCTTGCCTACTTGCTTGGCGTGATCCTGTTCGGCTGCGAACTGGTCATGCTCACCATCGCCGCCGCCGATCTCGAAGGCGTCGTTAATGCGCCCATCACCCCGGTGGAGACGGCCTGATGGATTTTCCAGTCTTTCATCTCGATTTCCTCGGCAATCGCTACCTGATCGCCGGCATCGCCATCCTGCATGTGTTGATCAATCACGGCCTGGCCGTCGGCATGATGCCGCTCATCGCCGCAATGGAGTGGTATGGCCACAAGAAGCAGGACCCGCGTTGGGACAAGCTCGCCTACAAGATCCTGTTCGTCTGCTTCCTGATCACGACGACGGTCGGCGCACTTACCGGTGTTGGCATCTGGTTCTCGGTCTCGCTGGTCAATCCTTATTCAATCGCCAGCCTGATCCGGGTTTTCTTCTGGGCCTGGTTCACTGAATGGCTGGTGTTCGTCACCGAAGTCTGCCTCATCCTCGCCTACACTCTCACCTGGAAGAAATGGACCGCACAGGGGCCTGAATCCAAGAAGAGACACATCAGGCTCGGCTTCGCGCTGGCGTTCGCCTCCTGGGTGACGATGGCAATCATCGTCGCGATCCTCGGATTCATGATGGATCCCGGCAACTGGCTGACGGTTAACAGCTTCTGGACGGGTGTGATGAACCCGCTCTACATCCCGCAACTCGCCTTCCGGACCCCCCTCGCCGCGACCATGGCCGGCATCATCGCCATGTTCCTGATCCTCTTCTTCACGAAGAAACAGGATCAGTTCCGCAACGATGCGCTACGCGCTGTCGGATTGTGGACGCTGGCCTTCGCGCCGTTCGTTCTCGTCGCCGGCTGGTGGTACTACACCTCCGTTCCCGACGCGATGAAGGACAATTTGGGCGTCTCGCTGGGGACACTCGAGTTCGTTGATTGGCAGACAAAGTTCCTGCAGATCGCCGTCATCACTGTCGTAACAATCCTCCTGGTAGTGCAGTTCGCCATCTCCCGACCGAAGCTTCTGCCCAAGGTCGCGCTTGTTGTGCCCTTCGTCGCCATCCTCTGGATGACCGGACACTTCGAGCGGGTGCGCGAGTTCATCCGCAAGCCCTACGTGATCGGCCAGTACATGTATGCCAACGGCTTGCGCGTAGAAGACTACGCCCTGCTGCAGCGCGACGGCGTCCTCACATACGCGACCTATTCGAATCCCCTGACGGAGGCAGAGAAAGCCGAGCTCCCGAATGGGCTGTCAGAACCAGAGCGGACAGCGCGGCTGGAAGCGATCCAGAAGGGCAAGGATGTCTTCATGAATACCTGCACGCGTTGCCACACCGGGCATGGCGTAAACAGCATTACCGGTCACTTGCAGCGCATGTTCGGCGACCAGCCTTGGACGCCTGAACTAACCGCCGGCTACATCGAGAGCATGCATTATGCCCAACCCTATATGCCGCCGTTCCCCGGCAACAAGGCGGAGCTGCAGCTACTCGGCACGTATCTTCAGCACCTTCAGCAGAACAAGGCACCGATACCCGGCGCTCAATCGGTCGGTGTCATCGTGAGCGGCGCAGCCGCCGCCCGCTCCCCGGAGATGACCAATCAGACAGAGGCAGCCGTCCAATGAATGCGATTCCCGTCCCCAGAGATATTCCACTGCCGATGCCTGCACCCGAGCCGATCTTGATCGGCGTGCTGGTCATCTTCTTCCTGATGCATATCGTCTTCGTGAACTTCATGGTCGGCGGTGCCTTGCTGACATTCTGGTACCAGTTGCGCGGTTTGAAGGAGAAGCGTTTCGACGACCTGGCCTACGAGATTGCTTCCACCATCACTGCCAACAAGTCGATCGCGGTCGTACTCGGTGTCGGACCGCTGCTGGCGATCAACACGATCTATACGGTCTACTTCTACACGGCGAACGCTCTCACTGGCGCATTCTGGATCAGCATCATTCCGCTGGTCATCACAGCCTTCGTACTGACATACGTCCACAAATATCTCTGGCATCAGATGGAGAGGATGAAATGGCTGCACATCGGCCTTGCGGCAGTGGTGAGCCTGCTATTCCTGTTCATCCCGCTGATCTTCCTCACTAACATCAATCTGATGCTGTTCCCGGAAAAATGGGGGACGGTCCAGGGCTTCTTCTCGGCCCTGATGTTGCCGAACGTCTTCGCCCGGTATGCGCATTTCGTTCTCGCCTGCCCAGCCATGACGGGCCTTTTCCTGGTTTGGCTGTTCCGCAGAAAGGACGACGCAGAGATCGCTGCCACAGGCTTCGAGCGGACCGAACTTATCCGCAAGGGCTATCAATGGGCTTTCTGGCCAACCGCTGCGCAGTTTGTCATCGGTCCCATTGCCCTGCTTACATTGCCGGAGACCCAGGAGCCGATCCACTCCGTCATCGCCGTCTTCGGCGTTGCCATCCTCGTCTCGCTCGGCATGGCGCATCTGATGTTCACGGAGACGCGCCGCCCGGCTGAGACCATCGGCAAGAGCTTCGTACCGATCTGCGTCATGATGCTTGTCGTCGTCGGCTTGATGGGCACCGGCCGCCACCTCTATCGCGAAGCCGCCGTCACTCCCCATCGCGAACTCGTCCGCGCCAAGACGGCGGATTACATGCGCAAGGTCGACGAAGCGAACCGGCAAGCCGCGACTGCGGCAGAAGGTAGCGCTGAAGGAGTGTCGCAATGATCCCCGGCTCGCTCGAATCGGGCGAGCCGCTAGGCTTTTTGAGCGCCTTTCGCGACTTCAAGGTCTGGATCAAACGGTATTTCTGGCTCTGGATCGCCTACCAGACGCTCAAGGGCATCACGACCACGACCGTGATCTGGGTGCCGCTCGCATATATGTACTTCAAATAGGAGGATTGGACGCGCAACGTGACAGTTACCATTCACGACAAGACCAACAAGAAAAACCTGCTGCTGTTGATACAGCTGCGCTGGCTCGCTGTCGGCGGCCAGGTCATGACGATCTGTGTCGTGAACTATTGGCTCGGGATCACCCTTCCGCTCATGCCTATGGCCGGGGTGATCCTATTCCTCGTCGGCCTCAATGTCGTCAGCCTGCTGCGGCATCGAAATCAGTCCCTCGTTAGCAACACCGAGCTCTTTCTTGAGCTGCTGCTCGATGTCGCCGCCCTTACTGTCCAGCTTCACCTGAGCGGAGGCGCATCAAACCCGTTCATCTCGCTCTATCTGCTACAGGTGATCCTTGGCGCCGTGCTGCTGGAAGCTTGGTCGATCTGGGTCCTCGTCGCGATCTCCAGCGGATGCTTCATCTGGTTGACGACCAGCTATCGCGAGATCGAGATGCCGCACGTCCACGGCAACGATCTCTTCAACCTTCACATCCAGGGCATGTTCATCTGCTTCGTCCTCGCAGCCAGCTTGCTTGTCCTGTTTGTCACGCGGATACAGCGCAATCTTCGCGCCCGCGACGCGCAATCCGCGGAAGAAGAGCACATCGTCCGAATGGGTCTTTTGGCCTCCGGCGCCGCCCATGAACTCGGCACGCCACTGGCCACAGTCTCCGTCATTCTCAGTGACTGGCAGCGGATGCCGATGTTCAACACGCATCCGGAAATCGTCGAGGATCTCTCAGACATGCTCGGCCAACTTGACCGCTGCAAGGCAATCGTCTCTGGGATTCTGACATCTTCAGGCGCAACTCGCGGCGAAGGCACGGTTCGCACCACAATGAACCAGTTTCTTGATGGACTGGTGGACGAATGGCGCTCCGGCCGTCCCTCGATGCACATCGACTATAGCAATGACTTCGGGCCAGACATCCCGATTGTGTCAGACATCGCACTCAAGCAAGTGATCTTCAACGTCTTCGAAAACTCCTGGGAGGTGTCGCCTGAATGGATGAGGGTCGCCATCGGCCGGCACGGCGAGGATCTGGTGCTCGCAGTGAGCGATTCAGGACCGGGCTTCGACAAGGAGATGCTGGCGGAATTCGGTAAGCCCTATCGTTCGAGCAAGAACCGCCCCGGAAGCGGCTTGGGCCTGTTCCTGGTCGTCAATGTTCTGCGCAAGCTTGGCGGCACGGTTACGGCTAAAAATGGGAAGGACGGGGGCGCGTCAGTGACCTTGCGATTGCCACTCGCCTCTCTATCCCCCGGAGGTAGCGATGAAAGCTAAGCGCTCGCTGCTGATCGTCGAGGACGACGTGTCCTTCGCGCGGGCGCTGCGCCGTTCGTTTGAGCGACGCGACTATGAGGTGCATCTGTGCGACGGGTTGGAGGGGATGCGGGCGATCCTGGCGGACAACTCACCCGGCTATGCGGTTATTGACCTCAAGCTTCCTGGCGGGTCAGGGCTCGAATGTGTCAAAGCGCTTCACCGCCACGATCCCGATGTGAAAATCGTCGTCCTGACGGGCTTCGCCAGCATCGTCACCGCCGTCGAAGCAATCAAGCTCGGTGCCCGCCAATATTTGCCAAAGCCGTCGAACACGAACGACATCATAGCCGCATTCGATAAGGATGACGGTGATGCGTCGGTCCCGCTGACCGCCCGGCCGACCTCGATCAAGAATCTCGAATGGGAACGAATCCACGAGACACTTGCCGACGCGGAGTTCAACATTTCTGAAACGGCACGCCGCCTCGGTATGCACCGCCGAACGCTTGCAAGGAAGCTCGCGAAGTGGCGAGTGAATTGAGCCTTTTGTTGGCGCCTCCTCGCATCGCGGCGATGCTGTCCCCTGCGGGCTCCCTGGCAAAAAGCGCAAGATGGGGAGAACCTCAACACATTGACGACGGTCGCACGATGGGGCGCTACCGCCCTCCAGGCCGACTGTAACCGCATCATTTCCACCCGTTTGAGGACACCAGCTTCAAGCGACGTAGCGGCTTGCTGGAGCCATGGTGATCAGACACAGGTCCCGGCCCCCGGAACTACTTGTCCAGCAGTTGCTCATAGCGGCGATCGGTCAGTGTCTTTAGGAAGGCAACCAGCGCATCGATACGCCTATCGTCGAGACCCGGGCCGAATTCCAGTTCCTTGCGGGCGATGTCCGCCGGAATGTCGCTCGCATCCCAGGGGCGGCCAGTCTCCGGGTTGACCTGGCGCCTCACAGATTTTGAATTGTACTTGTCGTAGAAGAGGATGACCGTCCGGAGATCCTTGAAGACACCGTTATGCATGTAAGGGCCGGTTATGGCGACGTTGCGCAGCCCCGGCGTCCGGAACTGGCCGTCATGGCCGCCTCCAAGCGCACTTTCGCGGGCGCCCAATCCGTGGTCTTCGGCGGTGGCCAGCGCCGGATTGGCCGGCACGCCGATATTGTTAAAACTCGAATTGGTGAAGGTTTCGCTGGCGCTCCCGCCGGTTGCGCTCGACTTGTGGCAGAGGTGGCAGTTGGTGAACTGATTGGAGAAGAACAGGACGCGGCCCAGTTCCTCCTGGTCGGTCATCTTATATTCGCCGCGCAGCGATCGGTCATATTTCGAATCGAAGGGCGATACCGCCAGCCCGCGCTCGAACGCCGCAAGCGCTTTCTCCAGGGCGGCAAAAGAGCGCTTCTCGTCTTCGAAGATGTCATCGCCGAATGTCGCGCGGAATGCCGCCGCCGTCTCAGCTTTCCCTTTCAGGCGCGCCACAACATGCGCCTCGTCCGGCATACCCATTTCCACCGGGTTCAGCAGCGGCTGTCCCGCCTGCTCCTCCAGATCGCTCGCCCGCCCATCGCGGAACTGACCGCCAAAATAGTCGCCATTGGCCCCCTTGTGGAAGGGCGGCGTGAACGTCGCATAGGTGACGGTCGGTGTATTGCGGCTGCCGAGAGAAAGACCGTCATCGCCTAGGGAGACAGCGCCGCCGGCCGCATTATCCCGCGGATCGATGAAACCACGATCCGGATCGTGACAGGTGGCGCAGGACTGCGTCCGGTTCCATGAGAGATCGGGATCGACAAACAATTGCGCGCCCAATGCCTCGAGTGCGGTAGGCCGCGTGTCGCTGGCGACCCCTGGCGATAGGCTGACGGCGAGCCCGACGGAAATCGCTGCGGAGGCGGCCGCGGCGAACACAGCATGGGTTGACTTCATGGATCGCGACGCACCTTCGAGGAATAGGCGAGAACGAGATGACCCTTCTCGACCAGGGCGATCCAAGGCGATTGGACAAAGCGTCCAAGGCCGGCTCTTCCCCTAGGAGAGATTCGGTGTAGGCAAGCCAAGGCTTGAGAAGCGAGGCAATCTGGAAAACGTCGGAATGACGGCGGACCGAAACTTGCGTGTTTGGCGGCGACATTCCGGGGTAGCCTGCCACCATGCACTAGATTTGAAACAGACCACCTAATGGGGCAGTGCTGCGCCTAGGCTTTCGATGATGATCCGCGCCTAGGGCATGCGCTCGGCGCCTAGGCCGGCCATCCGGGAGATCCAGAGCATGACCAAGCCAGTCGTGGCCAGCATGATCAGGATCGGGATGACATAGAGCCCGGCATAGCCGGCCAGCGCCAAGCGATGAAGTAGAACTTGTTGGCGGTGAGAGGCTATGCAGCCGCCTCCCCCCACACACCGGCGCTAACCGGGGGAAGTGCCGTATCGGTCATGGTTTCCCTCCATCTCAGGCGCCACCGATCAGCCGCTTCAGCTTTTCCAGCATGGTGTTGCGCGCCTCGCCGTAGGCGAGCGTGCCCACGAAATTACCGTCCTTGTCCATTAGGTAGACCGAGGCTGTATGGTCGATGGTGTAGTCCCCACCATCGACAGGGATGCGCTTGTAGTAGACGCGGTAAGCCCTGGTCACCGTCTCGATCTCGGCCTCGGTGCCCGACAAGCCCTGGATGTGACTATCGAATGCCGAGGTGTAGCTCGCCAGTTCCTTGGGCCCATCACGCCCCCAATCGACAGAGACGAACGCAAAGTTCACCTTCTCGGCCTCAGGTCCGAGTTCCTTGATCAGGCCCGACAACTCATAGAGCGTGGTGGGGCACACCTCCGGACAGAAGGTGAAACCAAAGAAGATGGCCGTGGGCTTGCCAAGGAAGTCGGTTTGGGTGACCTGCTTCCCGTCACCCCGTGTGAGCGTGAAAGGGCCACCGATACTGGCGCCCCCCGTTCCGCTCTGTGCGGTCCCGCTCCGCCCCGGTGCCGCCTGCCGGGAGTTCACGAGTGCGGTGAATCCGACAAGCGTGATGGCTACCGCGAAGAGACCGCCGGCTAACAGGCCAATTTGGCGTGGGCGCATCAATGCTTCTTCCCATGTCCAGAGCCGTGATTGCCCTGCTCATCCATCCGGACCATGCCCTCGAAGAGCGAGAACCTGGCAACGACCTTCGGGTCCAGCTTGGCCTCCGCATCAGCCAGCCGGCCGCTGAGCGCTTCGGCTTCCGGCTGCGGCAGGCCAGCCTTCACCAAATTGCTGGCAGACTTGAGGTCGTCCCCACTGCACAGGACGATGCGCCATTCATGGCCGTGGCGACGAAGAAGAGCCCGCCCGCCTCGTTCAGCCTGCACCCAACCGGCCAGGGCGTAGTCTCCGGCTACCACGACAGGCGCGACGTCCAGAGGAGACTCCTTGCTGTCCCAGATCGATTTCATGACGTGTTCGATGGCATGCTCGTCGCCGCCCGCACTGGCCTGTCCGTCAACTCCATGACCGTGCTGGGCGCCATGGTCACCGTGCTCCATGGCCGGGGCACCGAGGGCGCCCGCCGCCAGTTCCACATCGACGGTGCCGGCATGCTCGAAGCGAAGTGTGACAGGGATCTTCGCACCTTCACGGATCGGTGCCTTGAGGTCGATCAGCATCAGATGATAGCCGCCCGGCTCAAGTTTAACGGTTTCGCCGGGAGGAAGCGCGAGACCATCCGGAAGCGCGCGCATTTTCATGACGCCATCCGTCACTTCCATGGTGTGGATCTCGACACGGCCGGAAGCCAGGGAGGAACCTCCCACGAGCCGGTCTTCAGTCTGGCCATGATTGGTCAGGTTGAGATAGCCGCCACCGACCCGCGCTGACGGTGGTGTCGCCCTAGTCCACGGGTGGCCGATTTTAATATCTCCGACCTTGTACTCGTGAGCAAAGGCGGAAGGCGCGACCAGCAGGACGGCGGCCGCGAGAAAGCGCGAAAAAGCTCGCATGATTGTTCTCCAAATGCGCAACAACAGCCGGCTCACCGGATGCGCGCCGAGCCGTGAAATCAGGTGTCAGATGGAGAGCGAGGGCGGCCCTCGGGCTTCGGGAACCAGTCGGGTTTCCGAAGGCGGGCCTCTTAAAGTGCCGGCCGGCCGCCATGTTGCGGGCCGCGACTCGACCTTGAAGGCGAATGCGACCGAGGACGGGGGGAACGAAGCTCCAATGGCGCTCGCAACCTGGCACAGGGTCGAACAGCAGTCGCGCGCCAGCGACTTGATCGGATCTTCATCGTTGGCCTCGCCCAGGGAAGAACAGATGATGAAGCGAGGCCCGGCCTCGGCTACGGCCATCGCCGTCTGGGCGTAGGCAGAGATCAGGCCTTGGGAGAGGAGGATATAGAAGACGCCGACCGCCAGAAGGGCAGTCTTCAGCTCTTGCCAGATGAGCTTGCGCAATTCGTCCATAAGTCGCTGATCGCACGTGGCAGATGGTTTGTCACCGTGACAATTCCCCTCTGGAAAAGCCTGAGTGGCCTTGGAGAGGTCACTTGGTTTCCGCCGGAAAGTCGACCTAGCGCCTCTCCTGGCCTCGAAATATATTGCCCCATGCCGCCCCGGATCAGCCATCCACAGTGGGCTAGTTGCTTTGGATGGCCCAGATCAGCGCGGGCCCGCCAGTGGAAACGCTGGTGTCTCTGCTACTGCAAGCCGTCTTCACCGCCTCGGCAAGCGACTTGTCTGAACGGTCAGAACTTTAAACTGACGCAGCTCGGCAACGAACTCTTCAACGGCTGCCGCTTTTTGACATCTTTTGATCCATCAAAAATAGTCTCGGATCAACACTCGGGCCGCTATACCTATTCTATCGGCTCACAGCGGACACGAGAAGGTCTCCACTGGCGAACTCGCCAGAATGAAACACAGAACTCTAGATCCAAGGGCGCTAGGTGACAGGGCCTTCGTTAAAGCCTGTCGAACCGACAAATAATGCGAGGAGATGTGACGAATGCTGACGGAGTTGGGATGCAAATCGCGCTGCGAGCGACTGTGGCGCGCGTTGCCGGCCAATTTGGATTGGGCCCTTGTTTCGGATCCACGCCATCTCATGTATTTCGCTAACTACTGCAATGACCCATTCGTATTTTCGTCCGACGGGGACAGCACGCAACTCCTTCTCGGTCGCGACGGCTCTTCTGTTCTGATTATCGACAACATGGGTGAAGCTTCTGCCCAAAGGGCTTTTATAGGTTCTGTCGTTGTCTCCATGTTCTACGATGGGACACATACCGCCCCGCAGCGAAAAGCGCTTGGTGCAGAGGCGGCGCTACGGCAACTGGAATCGCGTTCCATTTCCCATTTGGCGGTCGAAGGCGGCGCCGCGCCTGGAGCTACAGTGGCGGGCTTTCTAAAATCCCGCGCCGATAGATCCGTGTTCGATATGGACTGTACGATTCGACAACTCCGTCGCTGTAAGGATCCCGATGAGGTCGATCTACTCCGGGAAATCATGCGGGTTGCTGCTGAAGGACACGCCGCTGGCCTGGCACACACACTCCCTGGCATGACCGAACTGGATGTCTACGTGCTGGTCTCGGGTGCATGCGCCCGAGCCGCGCGGCGCCAAGTCACGGTCTATGGCGACTTCGTCAGCGGGGAACGAGCACTACTCGGCGGAGGCGGGCCTACCCAGCGAATTATTGAGCGCGGCGATCTTTGCATCCTAGACTTTTCGGTTTCGCTATTCGGCTACAGGTGCGACTTCGCCAATAGCTTTGTTGTCGGAGCTCCTCCATCCGCTGCTCAGAGGAAACTTCACCAGGCCTGCCTTGCAGCACTTTCGGCCGGGGAAAGGCGGCTAAGGCCGGGTGAGCCGGCGGCAGCTCTCTATGACGCTGTCCGAACCAGTTTTGTAGACGATGGTGTCGCATCTTGGTTTCCGCATCATGCCGGTCATGGAATAGGCCTTAATCACCTGGAACCCCCGTTCTTTGTTCCGAACTCGACCGAACTTCTCAAGCTAGGCGACGTGGTGACGATCGAGCCGGGGCTCTACAAACGCGGCGTGGGCGGTATGCGCGTGGAGCGAAACTATTTGATTACGTCAAACGGCTTTGAACTGCTCTCCAAGCACTACCTCAGCCTTGAACAGTCTCCGCCTACTAATGCCGGTCAAGCGTGGGACGAAATGTCCTAAACGGGGCCGAAAGCGGAATATCCGCTTCTCGGCTTGCTCGCCCATAACCGGACGGTCTGCTACCGGCCCCGAAACTGCCGGGCGGCTACGCGCCCGTTGCAGACATTGGGGTCGCTCCAGGAATAGGACCTTCAGCGTCGCCAGCCGACCGACTATCTCCAAACCGCATCGGCGGCCTGAGACACAGCCGGCATCCCGATGTACGCCCTAGATTTTTGGCCCATCGGGCTGACCCTCGGGCAACTGCTTGCCTAGGACTACTGAGCGGCGGGTCGGACGGACGTGTCCTCTCCCATCATACCTGGATCGCCTTCCACGAGATCCATCCACTGCAGCGCCCGACGGTCGGACTGCGCGACCACGTTGGGCGACGCGAAAACCCTCTCGCGAACCGACTTGAAGTTCTCCTGCCCCAGCGCATGCTCGAAATGCTCTGCAACGATCAGGTGATGGGCATGGTGCAGAACCTTGCCGCAGTCGCATTGGTCGGGGTGATCGACGCGTGTCCAGCCCCCGTCCGCGTCCGGCATAAAGTACATGCCCCGCGCTATACCAAAGCCCGAGGGTCGCGCGCCTGGATGCTCAATCTGCAACTCTGTCAGCAGGATCGCGCCGTCGGGCTGGGCCTCGACGTAGATGCCTTTGGTGTAGGCTGATCGATGCCCACTATAGGGATGGCGCACCAAACCGTCGATCTCGACCGCGACGCCGTTGTGCTCCCGCGCCAGATTGGTCAGGCGCGGAAAACGCATGTAGCCGGTCGCCGTGCCGTGAAACAGGGTCTCTTCAGTTAAAAAGAACGCCGTCTCGCCAAAACGCATGCCTGGCTTGACGCCGTCGGCGAGCCAGAAGCGGCGGTAGAATGCCGACAACGACCCTAGCCGCCGCAGGCCCCTAACGTCGTATTCCGGCAAGGGAAGGCCACGGTTGAAGAAATCAATGCCGAACTTGTCATCGACGTCGTTGCTCTCCAACTCGATCTTGACCCACGGGATCGACAACAGGGCGGCCAATACCGGATCGGTTCCGGGTCCCGGAAACAAGCGTTCGGTCGTGAGCTCGGCAGAACGCGAGGCACAGGCGGCAAACACCGCGTTCGGTGCGCGGATACGTGTGGTCACGCAATCGTCGGGCAGATTTTTTTGAAGGGGCCCGACCATAAAGGCCGATTGCGCGGCGCAGCGATGCTGGCCTTCACGCATGGTGATTTCCAAGAGATCGACGGGCTGAAGGTTGTGCGCGCGCAGCGCCTTGCGACTGATGGCGTACAGACAGCCTTCGCCTTGCGCTGGCTCGTACCAGGCGCGTTCACGCCTGACGAAGACCGGTTCCTCCCAGCAGTCTTCGATCATCTCGCCGCAGGACTCCGTCTTGTAGCGGTTAGCGGCGAACCAACACGCGACCACGGGATCTGACGTGGCGTCGAGAAAGAACGACCGCCAGCCGTAGTGCTGAAAGATCGCCTGGTCGATCGCCATGTCGCTCAGACCGTCGAACGCCTTCACGTAGGTCGCCAGAATGAGGCGCGAATAGTGCCACCATTTGAGCATGCGGGCGGGTTGGCAGCCGTAGCGCGTGAAGCTCGTGCGCAGATCTGGACCGCCGTCCTGGCGAAGGTATTCACGGTCCTGCCCGCGGAACAGCGACCCCGGCGCTAGGGCCTCCAGGGCGCGTTCAAGCGCCTCGATATCCTGGCAATCGATCGTGTCCATGGTCGCTGTTTCTCCCTCATCGCGTCGTCGTAAGGGGAACAGACCTCGCACGCGATATAGGACAGCGCCCGTCTCGGCCATGCGGTCTCCAACAAAATCACGTCTCCTCGCCTCAGCATGAGCCCTTCTACGCGACTTTGGCGACAGCTCCCGCCCGGCGTGGCCGGCGCAGGCTCACACCCACAAATGCGGACGTAGGCAGCCCGCCAAAAACTGGCCGCCGCGCCCAGCAACTAAGCTGCAGCGGAGACTAGGCCATCGTCGCCTGGCGGCTGAAGCTCATGGATCCGCAACGGGATTCCGGCGCTTTCGCACTTCCGCATCAGGAACGCGGCTTCAGAGGTATCGTGGGTCGACATCACCACCTGATATCCCAGCCGATGGACCATTTGGCGCATCAGATCCATGAAAGCGCTCGCGTGAATGACGTCGTTGTGCTGCAGCGGATCGTCCATCAGGAGGCCCCGCCACCGTGACCAGCGGAAACTGGTGCTGGCAGCCAGGAGAGCGCTCACGCTCAACGCCGATAGCTGTCCCTCGCTGAAGAAGAGGTTGGGATTGATCTCTAGGGTCGAGGTCGACCCGTCGCGTTCGGTCCGCACGGCGCTGGGCCGCAGCTCGGCGCGGGTGGCAAGATGCTCAGCCCTATAGATGATGGCCGAGTCCGACCACGTCATCAGCACTCGGCTGAAGCGCTGGATCGTCTCGTTCAGGGGCTGCAGGACATTCTGAGCGTAGTCGTCGGCCTTGGACTGCATGCCCGTGACTACGGTTTCCATCCGGGCGCGCGCCCGCTCGGCGCGACCGACTCGCGCCTGGGCATCTTCGACCGCCGCGGCGAAGATCGCCGACACGACGTCCGGTCCGCCGGCTGAAGCCGCTTGTTGATCGATCCGCCGGTTGACGTCGCGCAGCGCCTCGTCGTCGGTCCAGCGGCGATAGCCCGCCGAGAGTCTCTTCTGCCGCTCGGTCAGTTGAGCGACCGTTGAAATGCGGTCGTCGGCGAGGGCGAGTTGGGTAGCCAGACGTGCAACATCGGGGTCGCCGGTCAGACCGCCGGCCGTCCAGGCCTCGGCGATGGTCCGGCGGCGCTCGGCCCCTTGCTGAAGGCGCAGGTTTCTGGCCTTGACTGACGACTCCTCGGCGGCGGCGCGACCGCGTAGCGCTTCCCGCTGACCGCGTTGGGCGTCCAGCGCCGCCTGAAGCGCCAGCGCCTCGCGGGAAGCCTCGTCGACCCGGCGGGCGGCCGCGGCGCGAGCAGCCGCGATATCGATGGCGAGGCCGGCGACGGCGGTCCAGACCTCGGGAGTCTGGCGCAGGACCGCGCGCGCAGTTTCGGCAATGCCGAGTTGCTCGGCCTGCCGGCGCATCAACTCGGTTCGCCGCGCGGTCTCGGCATCCAGGCTCGCAATAACCGCTTGCTGCTCGGCGCGGAGATTCTCAAGCGGCGTCTGTGTCCTTACTAGCGAATCGAGTGCTTGGAAGGCGGCGGCCAGGTCGGCCACGGTCGTCCGCGCCCCGTCGAGGTCCGGTGCCGAGGACGTGGTATCGCCCGCCTCCGCTAGTTTCTGCATCAGGGATTGCTCGGCCGCGCGTTGCTGCGCGATGGCGGCCTGGGTTTGGATCTGCTGAGCGAGGGCTAGGTCGACGGCACGAAGACCATCGGTGGCCGCGGTCCGACGCGCCTCCGCCGCTGCGAGCGCGTCTGCGAGTTCAAAGGCTGAAGAGGATCGGCCTGTTGGCCGCGCCTGAGCGGCGCGGAGCAATTCCCCGACCGCGAACGGCGAGTTACAGACTGGACAGTTCTTATCCTCTTGCGTCAGATGGGCGGCGATGGCGGCGACCGCTTCGGCGATCGCACTTGTCCGCTCGTCCAGCTTGCGCAGCTCGGCGCCCAGACGCGCGACGTCTGCTTCGGCGGCCGATTGCGCGGCGATGCGCTCTTTGCGCTGGCGCCGAAGCGCTTCGGCGTCCGTCCCGGCGGCCAGCTCGGTCAAGCGCAATATCTCGGCACGGATCTCAAGCCAGTGCTCGGTCAGCTCGAGCCGCCGGCGGGCATTGGATAGCTGCGCCGACATGCGGCCGCGCTCTTCGAGCTGCGCCGTCGATTGAGTGAGGCGCTGAAGAACGTCAGCCTGTCGCGCCAAGGCGGCTTCGACGGTCCTGTCGCTAGCATCGAGCCCTGCAAGAGCTTCCTGCAGCGCGTGCTCGGCGGCGACCAACTGCCCGGCGGCAACATCCGCTCGCGTCAGGACGCCGACCTGTGCCTGGGCTTCGGTCAGGCGTCGCTGGCCCGCCGCGACCGCATCCTCGGCACTGATGATCGCCGCTTCGACGCCGGAAAGCGCCTCGGTGGCCTCTAACTGGCGGCGTTCGGCGCCCGCGACAAGTTCATTCAGTGATGCGATCTCGGAGACGACGGCTGCATATTCGGTAGCGCGCGTTTCGAGGGAGCGCAAACGGGTCTGGTCCCGCAGCGCACGGTCCTCGGCCGTAGCGCAAAGAGTGGCGAGGCGACCCAGGAGGGCTTCCGGAGCTTCGCCGGTCTCCGCATCGCTCCATCGTAGACCCGACGTCACTTCCACGATCCGACGCGCCAAATCGTTGGCCGCGACGATGAGCTGAGTCGGAGCGACGGCGTCTTCTGAGGCCGACAGCTGGGTCAGCCGGTCCCGCTCCGCCAGCAATTGAGCCCAGGCCGCATAGTTGGCATTGAGCTCAACGAGGCGGTTTGAGGCCTCGCGGATGACGCGGGTGAAGGCTTGGCGTGCGGCCTGGCCGCCCAAGCGCTCCTTTGCATGGTTGATCCGATCCACGCCCGCCGGGCCTTTTAGAGCTTCCCACTGATCCTTCGGTTTGCGCACGGAGAAACGCATGCTGGCCGCCTGGCCGAGGAAATGTGTGATCGAGAGGTAGCGGTGCAAATCGCTGATCTCAGACCAGCCGGGACGTCGCAAGAGGCCGGCGACCTCGGCTTCCGTTGGGTTGAGCCCCTGGCCCCTGTCGATGGGAGTGCCATCGCTGAACACAACACCGACGCGATGGCTACCTTCCGGCTGGCCGAGGCGTGTCAGCGGATTCCGCTCCTTTCGACGACCGTCCACGGGCACGTCGGAGAACCGGCTGACCTCCCCGGTCAGAGCCCATTCGATGCCGTCGAACAGCGTCGTCTTGCCGAGGCCGTTAGCCCCGACGATGAGCGTGACCCCGGGTTGCGGGTCGAAATCGAACCCATAGCTGTCGCCGTACACCCGGAAGTTCGAGAGTTCGACACGCCTGAGGAACAGGTCGGTCATTCCGCATCCCCTTCCAAGTCGATGATCCTGTTCACGATGCCTTCGGCGTCCAGCTCTTCGTCGTCCACGAGCGCCTGCCAGCCCGACGGAAGGCCGACATCGGCCATCTGATCGAGCTGCGCCTTGATCTGCTCTTCCTTGTCCCACGGCGTCGCGACGAAAGTGCGTCCCAAGAACTCGACCGCGGACTCCAATGTCGGCGAACCGTCAAATAACCACATGAGTTTACGGCAAATCCGGTCGTCCGCCTCTACCCCGGCCGCGAGCTGCCACCAGCTCCTATGGCTCAGCGCCCCCAGCGGGCCGACCAAGAAGAGTTGGAGATTGGGGCCCTCCGCGCCGAGCCATGAGCGTGCGATTGTCGCTTGGTTGCGATAGCGACGGAGTTGATCGGCCACCACCGCCAGGTTCGGCGGACCATGGATCTCGCCGATCAGCAACGGCGCGCCGTCCACCCGGAAGGCGACCACTTGCCTCGGGAGATCCTTTTCATTTCGCTGGAAGGCCGGTCGCCTAGACGCGGAGCTCAGGACCTCGGCGTTGAACGCAGGACCCGTCCATTCTGGTGGAGCGGGTGCCACATCGCTGCCCAGGGTCTCGGCCGCCTGCAGGATTAGTTCGTGGAAGTGAGGGCCCTGTTTCATGCTCAAACCTCGATTAGGTTGGCGGCGGCAGCGGCGCGCGCGTCGATCACGCCGTCGAGGTAGGCGGACAAGGCTGGCCGTCCCGCCTCGAGGGCGTTGAGAAACACGTCGTCGGCCCCCAAAATCAGGGGTCGCTCGGCGAGCGCTACCTCTCCCACACGCGGACGATCTCCGACGCGCAGGTCAAGGCGCGGCTCCGCGTACAGGAACTCGGCGGCAACCCTGAGCTCGGCGAGAAGAATGATCGCGGCCGACCAGTTCAGCTCGGCGACCCGCGGGCCCACGACGCGACCTTCGATCCAGCTCACGCCGCAGGCGTGTCCTGAAAGACCATCACCCTGGAGGTTGCCTGGATGCGCAAGTGCCGGGCCTAGTGGCTTGCCGGCCCCCAGTACGAACGCGAGCGCGAATAAGGTAGCTTTCAGCAGGTGCGCCCGCAGAGTTTTGGGCCCCACGCGGACCAGCGGCTCATTCGCCACGTCGATGAAGTCTTCGTCGTCGGCGAGCAGCAGCAGGAAGCGGCGGATTGCGGCGACGTTCGCATCGAGAGCGACCCGCCACGTTTGCCAGAGCCCCCAGAGTGCTCCCCGCAGCTCCGTCTCGATCACCCAACCGCACTCCATGGGATCGGGTCGCGCCAGGACGTCGAAGAGCGCGTCCTGAAGGTTGGCTAGGGTCTCAGCGTCAAGGGCGGCCTGCGCCGTTTCGACAAAAGCGGCCACCGAAAGCGGCCGCGAGCCGACCGCCAAGCTCAGGGGGCGAAGGTCCTCGACACGGAAGTGAAAACTGATGTCGCTCGGCATGGCACGGCCCCGCACCGCGTCCCGCAGAAGCTCGTCCCAACGCCGCCGGTCGGCGGCATAGATCGTGGCGCTCGGCGCATGACCGCCAAAGCGTGCCAGCAGCGCCAGGAGTTGTGGGGAGTCCGTCGGCCGCAGGGCGCAGTCGACGACCAGCGGGCGTTGGTTGCGCCACGCCAAGCCGAATGCCTCCGGGGCAAGTTCGCAAGTCATCAGAAGATCACCGTTGGCGGCGCGGTCGATCCTAAGGCCGAGCGCTGCCTCGTCGGCGGGCCTGCTGGCGGCGACTACCGGCGCGTCGGGGGTCTGGAAGGTTCCGAACGCGGCCACGGCGGCCACTGAGAGGCCCGGCGTCGCGGGGCGGAAGATCGGAGGTGGTGTAAGGGCGTCCGCAGGCATGCGCTCCCGCAGCGCCTGGAACGGGCCGAGATTTGCCGCGGTGTCCGGTCCGAGACGCAAGTACCGCCGGAAGGGCCGAAACGGAGCCTCGCCTTCGAGGGTGATATCGCCATCCAGCGGGACATCGCCCACGAACGACGCGCCGGTGGTTATCTGGAGCGCGTTGTAGTGGAAGTTGCGGTCCACCTCGAGCAGCAGAGCGCATCCGAAGCGGTTGAGGACAGCCGTGTCGCGCTTAAACAACTGCAGCTCGTTGGTGTGCAACCGTACGGTCACATTGCGGCGCAAGCGCTCGCCCACGTCGGCAAAAATACTTGGGGGCACTAGCGGCATGACGCGCGTCCTATACGCCTCGCGGAGGTCGATCGCCGCCCCAGCCGCCCACGCTTCCTGGTCGATGAGCGCAAGTTCCGCTTTCGCCAACGGAATATCGAGGCTGACGATGAATTCGCAGATTTGCTTATGGGTCATGGGGACCAACGCGGCCGACATGAAGTCCACCAGGCCGCCATCGCCGTTTCCAGAGATGAAGATGGGTTGCACACCCGGCGCAAGGATTGGGGACTCCAGCTCCGACACCGTCCAGTAGGACGGCGTGACCCCGGAGATGGACCGCTCGAGCCCGAAGCCGACACTCAGGATCACGACGTCATAGATTTCCGGCACGTGCGGGCCCGTGCCGAGCAGGACGCGGGCCGACATGCGCTCAAACGGCACAACGCCGGACACGCTGGTGTTAACGCGCAATTCGATTGCCGACGTCCGGGCCACCTCGTCGAACTGGTCGCGAAGATGGCGCTGGACGTCGCGCGCCAGGCCGGCCCGCCAGTTCATGAACGGCAGACCCGCCGATGGATTGGCGGCGGACTCGGCCGGCCAATCATAGTTGTGCGGATGAAGATATCGCCCGCTGTTCTGCTGAAGCTGCAACACTTCAGGAAGCTTTTCGTAGACATGGATCACCCGCAATCCAGGGGCTCCGCGGGCGAACGCGACGGCAGCCGTGAGACCGGCGGCTCCACCGCCAACGATCGCGACACGACCTTCTGCCCGCACCAACCCCTGATCGAGGATCGCGGCGACGAGATTGATCGCGCGTACCTGCTGTGAATAGACCGTGACGCGCTTTTCGAAGCAGCCAAGGAAAAACACGCTCCGAGTGCCGGGAACGAGCGCGTGTTCGATTGTCTCAGTAGGCGTTATCACGATCCGAAAACCTTAGGCTCGTAGGGCCAGCGGCCGATGCAGATCACGAAGGCCTCGGCAACTCTCTGCCCTCGCAAGTCCAGTCCTCAAGGCGAGAATGAAATTCTCCTCGGCTCTCGCTTTACTTGAAGTTGCAGGCAAGCGCCACAATACCCGCAGTACCGGACGGTCTTGCAGCGACTGGCGCTGGAGCCGCATCGCCGGCTGGTTTGATATTGAGCCTACGCCCTTTGACGGCATGGTGCGCCCACTTGAAAAGACGGCGCGCTCTGCCCTGCATCGCTGAGGTGACGGACTAGCGGAGCCTAATCTCGCCCGTCTGTCCTCGCCCGGGCACACAGACGCCGACCTGGTCCGGCCAATCGAGGTTATGACGGAACATGTCCAAGAGCCGACGGCTGGGCTTCAGGGAATACCAACCTACCGATGAAGCGTTCTTCGATCTCTTCGTGCAGATCGCCTAATCCCCTAATGGCCCGTGCTTTGGCTGCCGCCGCCACGGAGTCACGACCTCTGCATCAATGTCACCGGGGCAGCGGGGAAATGCAGGATCCCGTAATTCGCCAAAGATAGCGGATGGTTGTTTGCGGCCAACATCGGTCGCCACAGCCGCGGTAGCGAGCCTGCCCGAAACCGTCTGCAAGGGTCCTGTGCGGCGCCCGCCCTTGAGACGTCCCAGCTTCCGGCCGTCCCCGCCGTCTGATTTCATCCTTGCTGAGGGCCGGCTCCCAATCCCATAAGAAGGATCGCTGCCACGCCGCGTGTCTCGCGAATACTATCTAGCCAAACCTACTCACGCGGCTTCCAAGCCACAACCGCAACCCTCGCCTGTGCCGGTTCAAGTTTTTTCGCTTCAGCCGCATAGTCGATTTTGTGGACTCGGCCTTCAATGGTAATGAGCCGCACGAGAGTTCTCGACGCTATCTCAAGCATATTGGCGATCTTGAGCATTTTTTTCAGTGCGTCACGGCCGTCGCTCAATGACGACAACTCGCTCTCGATCAGCTCTGACATTGCCTCTTCATGTGCCCTGTGAAGAGAAAGAAGCCGGGCGATATCCTCCTTCTGCTTCCCGATTACTGCGAGCTTCTGCGC
>NZ_JAPKNH010000017.1 GCF_026344005.1 Kaistia terrae | reverse complement strand
TTGGTCTTCTCTCCAGCCTTCCTCTCCCCCACCAAAACCTTCAACATGGTGAGGAGCGGCCGGAAGGCTGCGTCTCGAACCACGCACGCCGCCCCAAGGCCCTGAACCGCAACAACCGCCCGGTGACAGCATGAGCGATTTCGATCTCGTCCTTTCCGGAACCGTCGTCACCGCCGAACGCGTCATCGAAGGCGGCTTTGTCGCCGTGCGCGACGGCAAGATCGCCATGGTCGGCCAGGGCGAAGCGCCCTCGGCGCGCGAAAAACACGCGTTAGGAAACGCGCTGATCCTGCCCGGCGCCATCGACGCCCAAGTGCATTCGCTGAGCCAGAAAGACCAGGAAGACTTCATCTGGTCGACCCGCTCGGCGGCGGCCGGCGGCGTCACCACCATCGTCGACATGCCCTATGACGAGGGCAATCTCGTCTGCTCGGCAGAGGCGGTGCAACGAAAGCTCGACCATGCCGGACCGCAGGCGCGCGTCGACTTTGCGCTTTATGGCACCATCGACCCGCAGGAAGGCACCGCGCGCATCCGCGAAATGGTGGCAGCCGGCGTCGCCGCGTTCAAATTTTCCACCTTCGGCACCGACGCAAAGCGCTTTCCACGCATTCCTCCGGCGCTGCTCGCCGATTGCTTTGCCGCGATCGCGCCGACCGGGCTGACGGCCGGCGTCCATAACGAGATTCACGAAGCGGTCGACGCGCATATGGCCCGCGTCCGCGCTTCCGGCATCACCGACTGGCGGGCGCATGGCCTGTCGCGGCCGCCGATCACCGAACTGCTCGCCGATGTCGAGATTTTCGAGACCGGGGCGCTGACCGGCTGCCCGGCGCATGTCGTGCATTCGTCGCTGGCGCGCGGGGCGGAGCTGGCGGCGCGCTACCGGGCCGAGGGGCATGCGGCAACGGTGGAAGTCTGCATCCATTACCTGACGCTGGACGAGGAAAACGACGTCTGCCGGCTGGGCGGCAAGGCCAAGATCAACCCGCCGATCCGGCCGCGCGCCGAGGTTGAGGCGCTGTGGCGACAACTGGCGCTCGGCAACGTCACGCTGGTCTCGACCGATCACGTTTCCTGGTCGGAGGACCGCAAGACCAAGCCCGCCATGCTCGACAACGCCTCCGGCGTGCCGGGGCTCGAAGTCATGCTGCCGCTCTTCATCAAGGGCGCGCTGGAACGCGGCCTGCCGCTGACATGGGCTGCGCGGCTGATGGCGAAAAACCCCGCCCGCCATTTCCGTATCGATCACGAGAAGGGCGCGCTGGAGGTCGGCAAGGACGCCGATATCGCCGTGCTGACTCATGAGCCGGCGCTCTATGATGCGGCGGCGAGTGGGCATAATGTGGTGGGCTGGAGTCCGTATCACGGCATGACGCTTCCCTGGCGGGTGAGCGGCACGTTTGTGCGCGGAATCCAGGCCTTCGACGGACGCGACGTCCTGGCCCAACCCGGCTTCGGACGTTTCGTACGGCCTCCCCCCACTCTGCCGATCGAGATCTGAACCCTTTATGCGCAACAACCTGCCGATCGACGAGACGGAGCTCTGGAACGATCTGATGGTGCTCGCCACCATCACCGAACCGGAGCGGCCCTGGACTCGCCGTGCCTTTTCAACGGTGTTCCTCGAAGGCCGTGCCTTCGTCGCCGGGCGAATGCGCGAGGCGGGGCTCACCGTTCGGCTCGACGCCGCCGGCAACATGATCGGCCGGCGCGAAGGTCGCTTTTCCGAACACAAGGCCATTGTCATCGGCTCGCACAGCGACACCGTGCCGGATGGCGGCCGCTTCGACGGCACGGCTGGCGTCATGGCCGGCATCGCCGTCGCCCGCAGCTTCCAGCGCGACGGCACGGAGCTGGACCATCCGTTCGAGGTGATCGACTGCCTGGCGGAAGAGGTTTCCATCTTCGGCCTTTCCTGCATCGGCAGCCGCGCCATTTGCGGGAAGTTGAAAGCCGACCAGCTCGATCGCGCGGCGCCGGAATCGGGCGAGATCCTGCGCGACGCCATCGATCGCATGGGAGGCGACGCCGCCTATCTGGACGAGGCCCAGCGCGGCGACATCGCCGCCTATCTTGAGATGCATATCGAGCAGGGTCCGGTTCTTGAGGACGAGCGCCTCGACATCGGCATCGTCACAGCGATCGCAGGCATCACGCGGCTGGAAATCGTCATCGAGGGCCGGGCCGACCATGCCGGCACGACGCCGATGCATGTGCGCCAGGATGCGCTGGCCGGGGCCGCCGCCGCCGTCTCGGTCATTGCCAAGGATGCGCGCCGCCGGGCCAAGGCAGGGCACGGCCACTTCGTCGCTACCGTCGGCGAATTCCGTGTCGAACCCAACGCCGCCAATGTTGTGCCGAACCGGGTGACGCTGCTGGTTGATACGCGCGCCGAGGAACGGAGCTTCATGGAAGGTTTTGTCGCCGAACTGCAGCCGCTGATCTTGCGCGCCATGTCCGGCACGGGCGCGCGGATCACGGAATTCCGCGCCATTTCCGACAACCGCCCGGCGCTTTCCGATCCGCTGCTGCTCGACGTTCTGGAACAATCGACCGAGGCGTTGGGCCTCGGGCCGCGCCGCATGGCGTCGGGCGCCGGCCATGACATGGCCTGGTTTTCACGCGTTGCGCCCTCGGCGATGATCTTCATCCCGTCCAAGGACGGGCGCAGCCACACGCCGGAAGAATGGTCGGAGCCGGGCGAGATCGCCGCCGGCGCCGCCGTGCTGCACGAGACCGTGCTCCGCCTCGACAAAATGCTCGCCTAGCCAAAGGGGAAGAAACGCCATGGGCCGCATCCTGACCGAAAAAGACGTCGAACCCGCCGTGCGCGGCGGCTCCGTCTACGCGGCCGGTGGCGGCGGCTGGGCCGATCACGGCCGGATGCTGGGGCTCGCCGCCGTACGGATCGGCAAGCCGGAACTGGTCACGGTCGACGAACTCGACAAGAATGACTGGGTGGCCACCGCCGCCGCCATCGGCGCGCCGGCCGGAACCACCGCCTGGGAAATGCAGGGCGTCGACTATGTGAACGCCGTGCGGCTTCTGCAAGAGGCGCTTGGCGAAACGATCACGGCGCTGATGGTCGGCCAGAACGGCCGCTCGTCGACGCTGAATGGCTGGCTGCCCTCCGCCATCCTCGGCACCAAGGTGCTCGACGCGGTCGGCGACATCCGCGCGCATCCGACCGGCGACATGGGCTCGATCGGGCTGGCTGCCTCGCCGGAAGCAACAATCCAGACGGCCGTCGGCGGCAACCGCGCCGACAACCGCTATATCGAGCTGGTGGTGCGCGGCGCGACGGCCAAGGTGTCGCCGATCCTGCGCACGGCATCCGACATGTCGGGGGGCTTCATCGCCTCGGCCCGCAATCCGGTTCGCGCTTCCTATGTGCGCAAGAACGCGGCGCTTGGCGGCATCTCGATGGCGCTTTCGCTGGGCGAGGCGATCCTCGCGGCGGAAGGCAAGGGCAGCGGCCGGGGCAGCGCCACCGCCGTCATCGATGCGATCTGCAAGGCGACCGGCGGCCATATCGCCGTTTCCGGCCGGATCGCGAAAAAGGACGTCGTCTATACCAACGCCGCCTTCGACATCGGCACCGTCGTCATCGGCGCCGGCGACAAGGCGGTGACGCTACATGTGATGAACGAGTACATGGCGATCGACGATGCCGGCGGCGCCCGGCTCGCCACCTTCCCGGATGTCATCACCACGCTCGACAAGGACGGCGAGCCGCTTTCGGTCGGCCAACTCAGCGTCGGCATGACCGTGCATGTGCTGCATGTGCCCAAGGCGATCATCCCGCTCTCGGCCGGCGTGCTCGACCCCTCCGTCTATCCGCCGGTCGAGGCGGCGATGGGCATTGAGATCGCGCGCTATGTATTTGCCGACGAGGCGAAGAAGAAGCGGAAGAAGAAGTAGCGAGTCTTCGAGGCTCGCTGCGTTCGCACCTCAGCCGGATGGGGGCTGGTTTTGCAAATCCCATTGTCCATCATGCCGAGGTGCCGCCCGCAGGGTGGCCTCGAAGCACGCACCCTTGATCCGCGAGGCCTCTTCCATGCCGAATCCCCGCTATCCCGTCACCTCGGGAACGACGCTGCGCTGCAAGGGCTGGCGGCAGGAGGGCCTGCTGCGGCTCTTGGAAAACGTGCTCTCGGTCGGCGAGGATCCGGACAGCCTGATCGTCTATGCGGCGCTCGGCAAGGCAGCGCGCAACTGGGCGGCGCATGACGCCATCGTCCGGGCTCTGAAGACCATGGACGAGGACGAAACGCTGATCGTCCAGTCCGGCAAGCCGATCGGCATTTTGAAGACGCAGGTCCAGGCGCCGATCGTCATCATGGCCAATTGCAACATCGTCGGCCAATGGGCGAAGGCCGAATATTTCTACGAGCTGGAGCAGAAGGGGCTGATCTGCTGGGGTGGGCTGACCGCCGGCGCCTGGCAATATATCGGCAGCCAGGGCGTCATCCAGGGCACCTACGAGATCTTCATGCGCATCGCCGAGAAGCATTTCGGCGGCGATCTCCGGGGCCGCTTCATCCTGACCGCCGGCCTCGGCGGCATGGGCGGGTCGCAGCCACTGGCCGGCCGCATGGCCAATGCCGCCATCCTCACCGTCGACGTCGATTCCGAGCGGGCGGAAAAGCGCAAGGCGATCGGCTATGTCGACGAGATCGCGCCCGACCTCGACACCGCGCTGCAGCGCATCGCCCACGCACGCCATCATCGCGAGGCGCTGTCGGTGGCGCTCGTCGGCAACGCCGCCGAGATCTATCCAGAAATCTTCCGGCGCGGCATCTATCCCGACATCGTCACCGACCAGACCTCGGCGCATGACCTCGTCTATGGCTATGTGCCGGCTGGCATCTCCCTCGCCGAGGTTCGGGCGTTGCGGCAAAGCGATCCGGCGAAACTCATGGCGCTTTCGCGCGCGTCCATCGTCCCGCATGTCCGCGCTATGCTCGATTTCCAGAAGCACGGCTCGGTCGTGTTCGACAACGGCAATCTGATCCGCACCCAGGCGCGCGAGGCGGGCGTCGAAAACGCCTTCGACATCCCGATCTTCACCGAAGCCTATCTGCGGCCGCTGTTCGCCCGCGCCATCGGGCCGTTCCGCTGGATGGCGCTCTCCAACGATCCCGACGACATCCGCCGCATCGACGATCTCGTGCTGGAACGCTTTCCCGACAACCAGATCGTCACCAACTGGATTAGGCTGGCGCGGGAAAACGTACCGTTCGAGGGGCTGCCGGCACGGATCGCCTGGCTCGGCCATGGCGCGCGCACCGAGCTGGCGCTCGCCGTCAACGACATGGTGGCGGCGGGCGCGCTGTCAGGCCCGATTGCCTTCTCCCGCGATCACCTCGATGCCGGTGCGATGGCGCATCCCAACATCATGACCGAGAATCTTCGCGATGGTTCCGATGCGATCGCCGACTGGCCGCTGCTCGACGCGATGGCGCTGTCGGCTTCCGGCGCCGATCTCGTCACCGTGCATTCGGGCGGCGGCGGCTATGCCGGCTACATGACCTCGGCCGGCGTGACGCTGGTCGCGGACGGCACCCCGGCTGCCGGCGAGCGCCTTTCGCGCGCGCTCACCAACGACACCTCGCTCGGTGTCATGCGCTATGCCGACGCCGGCTATGAGGACGCGCTCGACGAAGCGGCGGCGAAGGGCATCCAGCGGTTTGACGTGCCGTCGGAAAAGGTGGTCCGGCGGGGGTGATCGACATCATCCGTCCACCGTCCCCTGCCCCACCCTCGCCGTCATCCCGGGCTTGACCCGGGACCCATGCAGCCGAGGTTTTTTCGCGTGAAACTCCCGGAAACCCGGCTGAATGGATCCTCGCCTACGCGAGGATGACGCCGGAGTTTGGGGCTGGCGGCTGCGTGCGGCGGGTGAGGGTTTACGACCTCACCCGATAGTTCCCTAAACCCTCACCCGGAGCTCCGCTCCGACCTCTCCCTCAGGGAGAGGTGAAGACAGAGCTCGGCCTACTGCCCTACCCGTGCGGGCGGGCAAAGATTTCGGCGAGCATGTCGACGAAGAGCGTGGTGTCGGCGTCGAAGGCGACGTGGGCGTTCGGGGCGCGGTTGCCGCGGAAATGCGTGTCGATCACCGTGCGGCCGACCGTCAGCGCGCCGCCGGTCTCGACATCGACGTGCAGATGGCGCGTCGTCAGCACGTCGCGATTGACCAGATAGGCGACGCAGACGGCGTCATGCACCGGCGCGGTGCCGAGCACGTCCATCTTCTGGGCGATGTCGTGCATCTCGATGCGGAAACGGACGATGTCGGACGTTGCCTGACCAGCCGGGGTTCCCAGCGCCTTCAGGCGATCGCAATCGGCGTAGGAAATCAGCGCCCGGTGCGTCGCGTCGAGGGTCACCAGCGTCACCTTCTCGAAGCCGGCCGAGAACACGCGGGCGGCTGCTTCCGGATCAGCCCAGATATTGAACTCCGCCGAGGGCGTCATGTTGCCGATCTCGTGGCCGCCGCCCATGATGATCAGCTCCGGCACGCGCTTGGCGAAATCCGGATCGGCGGCGAGGGCTGCCGCGATATTGGTCAGCGGGCCGACCGGCATCAGCACGATCGGCTCCTTGGCATTGCGATAGGTCTCGACCAGATAGTCGACGGCGCCCTTGTCGGCCCTTTTCGACTTCGCCGCCGGAACCGGCAGCGTCTCGACATGGAATTTGGAAGCCTGGTCGCTGACGCCGCGCGCGACCGGGAAATTGTCGCGCACGAAGGGACGGTTCGACCCCTCATAAACCGGGATATCGGAGCGACCGATATGGTCGAGGACGCGCAGCGTATTGTCGGTGCAGAACTTGACCTCGACATTGCCGTTGACGGTGGTGACGCCGATCAGCTCGATCGCCGGATGCAGCGCCGCCAGCATGATGGCGACCGCGTCATCGGTTCCGGTATCGACGTCGAGAATGAGCTTCTGGGCCACGCGGCGAACTCCATGCGGGTCGGGAAAGGGTCTTTTCGACTCTCCGCAAGGCGGGAATCCAAAAGAGGCGTCAGGACGTTAGGGGCGAGCGCCGGCTAGCGTCAAGACGACGGAAACCGAGTTGGCCGCATGTCCGCAACGAACCGCGCGCCATCCCGCCCGACACAGGACCGACGCATGTGCCGGCCTATCTTCTCCATCGGTTCTCGCGTGCGCAGTGTTGCTTTGGCAACGATTTACACGCCACTCTCCGACCCGATGTTTCGAACGGGAGTTTCGTATGTTTCCGACGCCGGTGCCCAAGCTTGTCCAGAACACCTACGACTTCGAATCGAAGCCGATGGTGAAGCCGACGGGCTTCCGGGAATATGACGCGCGCTGGCTGTTCGGCGACGAGATCAACCTGATGGGCGTGCAGGCGCTCGGCATGGGTCTCGGCACGCTGCTCGGCGAGATGGGCGTCAAGCGCGAGCTCGTCACCGGCCACGACTACCGTTCCTATTCCGCCTCGATCAAGCTGGCGCTCGTCACCGGGCTGATGGCATCCGGCGTCAAGGTGCATGACATCGGCCTCGCGGTGACGCCGATGGCTTATTTTGCCCAGTTCGATCTCGACGTGCCGGCCGTCGCCATGGTCACGGCCTCGCATAACGAGAATGGCTGGACCGGCGTCAAGATGGGCGCGGCGCGACCGCTGACCTTCGGCCCGGACGAGATGACCCGCCTGAAGGAGCTCGTGCTGACGGCCGCCTTCGATCTTCGCGGCGGCGGCGCTTACGTCTTCCATGAAAACTTCCCGGCGCGCTATCTCGCCGATATCACCAACCGGCCGAAGCTGAAGCACCCGATCAAGGTGATCGCCGCCTGCGGCAACGGCACGGCCGGCGCCTTCGCGCCGAAAGCGCTGGAGATGATCGGCGCCGAAGTCATCCCGATGGATGCCAATCTCGATTTCACCTTCCCGCGCTACAATCCGAACCCCGAAGACATGAAGATGCTGCACGCGATCCGCGATGCGGTGCTGGAGCATGGCGCGGCGGTTGGCCTCGGCTTTGACGGTGATGGCGACCGCTGCGGCGTCGTCGACAATACCGGCGACGAGATTTTTGCCGACAAGGTCGGCGTGATGCTGGCGCGCGACCTTTCGGCGCTCAATCCGAACGCGACCTTCGTCGTCGACGTCAAGTCGACCGGCCTGTTCGCCACCGATCCGGTGCTGCTCGCCAATGGCGCGAAGACTGATTACTGGAAGACCGGCCATTCCTATCTCAAGCGCCGCGTCAACGCGCTGGGCGCGCTCGCCGGCTTCGAAAAGTCCGGCCACTATTTCTTCAATCAGCCGATCGGCCGTGGCTATGACGACGGCCTGGTCTCCGCCTTCGCCATCCTCGACATGCTCGATCGCAACCCCGGCAGGTCGATGGCCGAGCTGAAGGATGCGCTGCCCAAGACCTGGGGCTCGCCGACCATGTCGCCACATTGCGACGACGAAAAGAAGTATGGCGTCATCGACAAGGTGGTCGCGCGCTTTGAGGAAAAGCGGGCCAAGGGCGAACTCGTCGCCGGCCAGAAGATCGTCGATCTGATCACCGTCAACGGCGTGCGCGTCGTCAACGAGGACGGCACCTGGGGCCTCGTCCGCGCTTCGTCGAACAAGCCGGAAATGGTCGTCGTCGTCGAAAGCCCGGTTTCGGAAGCGCGGATGCGCGAAATGTTCAAGGCCGTCGACGAGACGCTGCGCGAGAATCCGGAAGTCGGCGCCTACAACCAGACCATCTGAGGCCTCTGCGCCAGAACAGGACAGAAACGTGGAAGACCAGCGCACTTCTTCACCTCTCCCTGAGGGAGTGGTCGACGGACGAAGGCCGGCGGGTGAGGGTTTACGGCCTCACCGGATGGTTCCCTAAACCCTCACCCGGAGCTGCGCTCCGACCTCTCCCTCAGGGAGAGGTGAAATGCCGGATCCTCCGATATGATCTGGCCCTAGAACACGACAAACTTTCCGGAGACGCTCCCATGTCCGCCCGCTCCTTTGGCACCCTGCCGGACGGCACCGCCGTCGAAGCCGTGACCATCGCCCATGGCGACCTGACCGCCACGATCCTGACCTATGGCGCCGTGATCCAGGACATCCGCCTTGCCGGCGTGCCGCATCCGCTCGTGCTCGGCTACGACACGATCGAAGGCTATGTCCGCAATCCCAACTATTTCGGCGCCGTCGCCGGCCGTTTCGCCAATCGCATCGCCGGTGGCCGCTTCACCATCGACGGTGAGGATTTCCAGGTCTCGCCCAATGAGGCGCCGAACCATCTGCATGGCGGCTTCAAGGGATTTGGCACCCGCGTCTGGAAGCTGGTCCGCTCGGATGCCTCGAGCGTGACGCTAGCCATCACCGGCGAGGATGGCGACGAGGGCTATCCGGGCAAGCTCGAGGTCGAGCTGACCTATTCGATCGATGCGCCGGGCACGCTCAAGACCTCGATCACCGCCACCACGACCAAGCCGACGCCGGTCAATCTGGCCCAGCACAGCTACTTCAATCTCGATGGCGCGGGGACAATCCGCGGCCACGTCCTGACCATTCCGGCCGAAACCTATCTGCCGGTTGACGAAGGCAAGATCCCGACCGGCGAGTTCCGCCCTGTCGAAGGCACGGAATATGATTTCCGCGCCGGTCGCCCGGTCGGCGACGGGCATGACCGCATCGTCGACAGCTACGACCATAACTTCGTCGTGACGCGCGAGAAGACGGCAACGCCGCACACGCTCGCCCGCCTTGCCTCGTCGAAGAGCGGCCTGGCGCTCGATGTCACCTCGACCGAGCCCGGCGTGCAGTTTTACGGCGGCCAGATGACCAAGGCGCAGGATCCAGGCCTCAACGGCGAGATCTACGGCGCCAATTCCGGCCTCTGCCTCGAAGCGCAGCTGTTCCCCGACGCGCCGAACCAGAAGGATTTCCCGGACGCCATTCTGCGCCCCGGCGAGACCTATCGGCAGGAGACGATTTTCCGCTTCAGCCGCACAGGCTGAGCGGAGAAAGCTCCAAACATCTGTGCTTACCTCTCCCTGAGGGAGAGGTCGGCTCGAAGAGCCGGGTGAGGGTTTAGGGAACCCTCCGGTGAGGCCGTAAACCCTCGCCCGCCGGCCCTTGGCCGTCGACCTCTCCCTCAGGGAGAGGTGAAGAATGGCGCTCCAAAGCGGATGGATCTTGTTTTCGTCGTTGCCTCCGGCATCGAGCCTTCATGGCGAAGCGGCGAACTTCCGTATAAGGCAGGTGCGTCGATCCATTCGTGGATCGGCGCATTCTTCGTTTGGGGGCTTCATGAAAAAATCGACTTCGATCCTGCTGGCGGCAACCGTTGTTCTTGCAACAATCGGCGGCGCGAGCGCGCAGACGGCTGGTGACTGGGTTCTTGGAAACTACAAGAACGCCGGCTACTGGTTTCCGGGCGTCATCGAAAAGCTGCAGGGCGACGACATCACCGTTCGCTATGATGACGGCGATCGGGAAACCGTAAAGATCAAGGCGGTCCGCCCCTATAACTGGACCATCGGCACCAAGGTCGAGTGCAATTACAAGGGCGCCGGCAGTTGGTACGCCGGGACGATCTCTTCCCTGGCCGGCGAGAAGATCGGCATCGCCTATGACGACGGCGACAAGGAAACGACCAAGACCGGCCGCTGCCGAACCAAGTAGGACGCCAAGGCAGGCCAAAGGCCTGCCTTTTTCACACCGAGCGCCGGATGCGTGCCTTGCTCGCTCTCATCCGGCATGACGGCGAGCGTGAATATCTGCTAGAGCGAAGCCCGCTTGGGCCGTGAGAGATCCCTCGCCCATCGCTTTGACGGAGAACCCCTTGGCCGCCATTTCCTCCCTGCTCTCCGCCAGCGCCGTGCGCGAGCGTGCAAACCTTCTGCTCGAACTCGGTATCGCCGGAAAGCTCGACCACTTTGTTGTCGATCTCAAAAAGCTGCCGGCGGCGGCGGACGCCGTCATCGAAACGATCCGCGCCGACTATCCCGATCTCGACATCCCCTTCCATTCGCGCTGGCGCGATTTCGAGGCCGGGCAGATCGATCGTTTTGGCGGGCTGGTGGATGCCGCCGGCATCACCGATCCGCTCGTCTTCGGCCGCGCCGCCTTTGATCTCGCCATCGTCAGCGTGGCTCTCGACTCCGATCCCGGACCGGACTGGCACTATCACGAGGCGATGACGGGCGAGACTTTGTCGGGCTCCGAGGGCGTTGGGGTGGCGAGCCTCGTCCTGTTCGCCTCCGGCCTGTTCTCGCAGGACCCGGCCGACCCGCTGCGCGTCGATGCGGCGGCGCTGGCCGTTCTGGATGCTGCCGATCTCGCCGAAGCCTTTCAGGTAACACCCGAAAACCCGATGGCCGGGCTTGAAGACCGTGTCCGGCTCCTCAACAAGCTCGGGCGGATCGTTGCCGACCGCGCCGATCTGTTTGGCGAAGGCGAAGCGCGGCCGGGCGGCTTGTTCGCCAAGGTGCTGGCCACTGCCGACGAGGACGGGAGGGTTTCGGCGCTCCAGATTTTCGACCTGGTACAGGAAGCGCTCGGCCCGCTCTGGCCAGGTTCCCTGCTGCGCGACGGCGTGGCGCTGGGCGACACGTTCGAACATGCAAAGCTCGTGACGGACGACCCGACCAGCGGCCTGGTACCGTTGCACCAGCCGGCACAATGGCTGAGCTACTCTCTCATCGAACCACTGCTCTGGACCGGGGTCGAGGTGGTTGATCTGGACGTGTTGACGGGGATTCCGGACGACCGCATCGGCACGCTTTTCCTGGACGCTGGCGTTCTGGTGCCGAGGCATGCCCCGGCCGGCAAGCGTTCGCTGGACGGGGACGAATTCACCGTCGAAGGGCGGGCGCTGACGGTGGCGCTGCTCGACAGCGTCGCCGTGCTGGTGCGTGAAAAGCTCGGGCTCGACGCCGAGGCGTTGCCGCTGGCCAAGGTGATGCAAGCCGTCACTTAGGTGGGTGGACGCAGGATCCGGAAACGCACGTCGATGGCGGGCCGGCGCTGCGCATCGAAAACGACGGGACGGTGCTTTAGAGGCAGACCTTCACATCCGCTCGGACACCGAATGCAGGCACACCACGAACTGGATGTACGAATGATAAAGCAGATCTCCGTCGCATTGACTTTCAGCCTACTGGCCTTCGATCTGGCAGGCGCCGCGCCGGGTTGCCCGACCCTAGATCTACGCAAGGAGACAACTGCAACGTCATCCTTGTTGAGCAAGGCCGGACTGAGTGCGACCCAGCGCGCAGCATCGATGGCCTATCTTAAGAAGAAGACAGAAGCCTGGAACGAAATTCCGCTGAACCCGGCTGGCGCCGCGTGTGGGGTCCAGCCCATCGCCGCTCGCGTCGCGTCTTGTACGCGTGGCATGGCACGGGACCTCTTCGCCCAATCGTCGAAACCACTCGGCGCTGTCGAGCCGGTCCGTGGCGAACTGCGCCGACAACTGGGCCGAGCAAAGACGACAGTTGGCGAGTTGCTCTTCGCTGGAGCCGTCGGTGCATGTCAGGGCGCAGCAATCGACGCGTTTGGTCGCTGAAAGACGATCTCAGCCCTTTTTCCCGCCCTGGAACAGAAACACCCAGGCGAGCAGGATCGGGCCGAGGGTCAGGGCGACGTCGGCGAGATTGAAGACGAAGAAGCCGCGCTCGCCCCAATGCAGATACAGGAAATCGATCACATGGCCGTGCCAGACACGGTCGATCAGATTTCCCACCGCGCCGCCGGCAATCAGCGCGAAGCCGGTGGTGGCAAGCCGGCCACCGTCGGTCGAGCCGCGCCAGACGTAAAGCACGATCCCCGTCACGATCGCCGTCAGGACGATGAGGATCAGGCTGTCGGCGCTGTTGCCGAGCGAGAAGGCGATACCGGTATTGTTGACCCGGTAGAGCGCGACGAAAGGCAGGAATTCGACGCCCTGCTGGTAGACGAGATTGGCGTCGGCGATCCACTTGGAAATCTGATCGATGACGATCGTCAGCGCCATGACCGACAGGCCCAGCGCCGAGAACGGGCCGGGAATGCGGGCGGCGACGGTGGTTTCGGACGGCGTTTCGGACATGCGGATCAGAGCTTCAGCCGGTCGCGGCGGATTTCATAGAGCATCACGCCCGTGGCAATCGCCAGATTGAGCGAATCCGCCCTGCCCGCCTGCGGGATCTTGACCAGATGATCGCAGGTGGCGGCGAGATCTTCCGGCAGGCCCGACTGCTCGTTGCCCATGAACAGCATCACCGGCCGGTCATAATCGATGGTGCGGTAATCCGACTTGCCGGAGAGATGCGTGCCGACGACGATGCCGGGCCAGCCCTTCCGCCATTCCTTGAATTCGGCAACGCTCATGCGGGCGAGCTTCATGTGGAAGATCGAGCCCATGGTGGCGCGCACCGCCTCGACGCCGAACGGATCGACCGTGTCGCCGACCAGGATGACACCCTCGGCGCCCACAGCGTCAGCGGTGCGAATGATGGTGCCGAGATTGCCGGGGTCCTTGATGCCTTCCAGCGCCACCCAGACGCCGGTCGGGCCGGGCTTGATGTCGCTCTTCGGCGTCAGCTTCTGCTCGAACACGCCGACGACCATCTGCGGATTTTCGCGGCGGGTAATCTTGGCCAGCACCGCTTCCGAGACTTCCAGCACGTCGCCGCCACGGGCATGCGCGGTCGTCGCGACGCGCCGGACTACCGGATGGTCGGCAACCTTGGCGCCGTAGACGAGAATCTTGATCGGCCAGTCTTCCTCGACCGCGTCGGCGACCAGCTTCATGCCCTCAGTGACGAACAGACCGCTTTCCTTGCGGTTCTTCGGCAGCGCCAGGCCGCGAATATCCTTGATCGTCGGATTGGTCAGGCTGGTGACGGTCTTGACCGAGCCGGGAGCGGCAATCGAGGAATGATCAGGCATCGCGGGACCACCGGGAGAAGAGCGAGGTGGAAAGGGTGCGGCCGCCGCCTTCCTCGCGGATCAGCAACTCGCCGGATTCGAGCGTGCCTGGCAGGCCCGCGAGCGCCTCGGCCGAGGTCTCGTGGATCGCCATGAACGAGGCGCGGATCGAATAGGCCGACAGGCAGAGGAACAGCGCGTCGTCGGAGAGCAGCTGGCGACAGAGCGCCATCATCTCGGGCAGGCGCTCGAAGATGTCCCAGACCTCGCCATTCGGACCACGGCCGAACTTTGGCGGATCGAGGATGATGCCGTCATATTTCGAGCCACGGCGCACTTCGCGCTGCACGAACTTCATCGCGTCGTCGACGATCCAGCGCACCGGCAGATCGGCGATGCCCGACATGGTCTGGTTTTCGCGCGCCCAGCCGATCGCCTTCTTCGAGGCGTCGACATGCGTCACCTGCGCGCCGGCCATCGCCGCGACGAAGGAGGCGATGCCGGTATAGCCGAACAGGTTCAGGATCTTGGGCTGGCGCTTGGGATCCGCGTATTTCGCCTCGCGGATCTTCTGGCCGAACCAGGCCCAGTGCATTTCCTGCTCGGGGAAGAAGCCGACATGGCGGAAGGCTGTGAAGCGCCCGAGAAAGCGCATTTCGCCCTCGCCGACGGCGCGCGGCAGCGGCCAGACCATCGGCCAGGTCTCGCCCAGCGGCTTGTGATATTTCCAGCGGCCGTCGGAATCCTCGTCCTTGGCGCCGGTGAAGATCGCATCGGCGCGATCCCATTCCTCGGCGGAGAGACGCGGCGTCCAGAGCGCCTGCGCCTCGGGGCGGACGATCCGGAACGGACCATAGCGTTCGAGCTTCCGGCCGTGGCCGGAATCGATCAACGCATAGTCGGACCAACCCTCGGTCGTCAGCATGACCGGCCAGCGCGAAGCCGGGGTCTGGGAAGCGGAGGGGGCGATGGAAATCTCGGGAGCAGTCGTCATGTTCGGTTCATAGCGTTCGCCGCGCCGAAAGCCAATCGATCCGCGCAAGGAACGTGATGCGCGGCGCGCCGTTATTGACGCAGCGGGCCGGCTGTTCTCGGCGCCGCACGCCCTTGCCGCGATCGACGAAAGGGCGGCTTGACGTCGTCCAAGTCGCGGCTTGCCGTCGCCCAAGACGCATGCAAGCATAATCATTCCAGACAAGACCTCCGCCACAACGCGCGGACGGGCAGCGGATTGGCGACAATCATCTTCTGCCTGGCTCACAAGGACAATGATCCATGGAAATGACGGGCGAATACAGAATTCCGGCCGGACGCGATGATGTCTGGCGGGCGCTGAACGACCCCGAAGTCCTGAAGGCCTGCATTCCCGGCTGCCAGGAACTGACCCGGACGGCGGACGACGCCATGACCGCCAAGGTCGTGGCCAAGGTCGGACCGGTCAAGGCGACCTTCGTCGGCAACGTCACCTTCTCCAATGTCGTCGCTCCCGAGAGCTACACGATCCGCGGCGAAGGTAAGGGCGGCGTCGCGGGCTTTGCCAATGGCGGCGCCAATGTACGGCTCGCCGAGGATGGCGACGACACCATCCTGACCTATGACGTGCAGGGACAGGTCGGCGGCAAGCTGGCGCAGCTTGGCTCGCGGCTGATCGACACCACGGCGAAGAAGATGGCCGACGAATTCTTCGGCGCGTTCGCCGCCCGCCTCAGCGGCGAAGCGCCGCCGCTGGCGACGCCGGGCGAAGCCGAGATCGCCGACGAGTTGGAAACCGACCGGATCGAACACCAGATCGACGACGAATCGCAGGATCTGGCCGAGGTCGCGGAAGAGATCGAGAAAGAGGTCGAGGTCGCGGCAGGACGCGGCTTCCTCGGCGGGCCTTATGTCTGGGGGCTGCTGGCGTTGATCGTCGTGATCGGCTTCCTGGCGGTCACAACCCGCTAAAGCGTCTTCGAGCGACCAGGGTTCCGGTTCGCGTGAAGACGCGAGCCAACAAGGAGCACGGTGCGCGTCAACTTTCCGGTTCGCCCACCACAGGCCGCCGGAGATGAGAGGGAGAGATGATGACCAGCGTATCCATGACCGTGAATGGCAAGGAGCGACGGGCCGATGTCGAGGGCCGAACGCTCCTTGTCACGCTGCTGCGCGAAACCTTCGGCCTGACCGGTACGCATGTCGGCTGCGACACCTCGCAATGCGGCGCCTGCGTCGTGCATGTCGACGGCAAGGCGGTGAAATCCTGCACCATGCTGGCGGCGCAGGCCGACGGCTCGGCTGTCCTGACCATCGAAGGGCTGGCCCATGGCAGCGAACTGCACCCGGTGCAGGCGGCGTTCCACGAACATCACGGCCTGCAATGCGGCTTCTGCACGCCGGGCATGATCATGGCGGCTGTCGACATGATCGAGCGCCATGACGCACGGCTCGACGAGGCGACCATCCGGCATGAGCTGGAGGGCAATATCTGCCGCTGCACCGGCTATCACAACATCGTCAAATCGATCCAGGCCGCCGCCGACCACATGGCCGGCCAGCGCCATCCCGGCCTCGTCCAGGCGGCGGAGTGAACGACGATGTATGAGACGAATTATCATCGCCCGCGCGACCTCGACGAAGCGAAGAGCCTGTTCGCCGCTGCCGCCGAGGGGCGCTATCTTTCCGGCGGCATGACGTTGCTGCCGACGATGAAGCAGCGCCTCGCCGCGCCGTCCGACCTTGTCGACCTCGCCCGGCTGGTGGAACTGAAGGGCATCGTCGTGACCGCCGACACGGTGACGATCGGCGCTGCCGTCACCCATGCCGAAGTGGCGACATCGGCCGAAATCCGGGCCGTGTTCCCGGCGCTGGCAGCCCTGGCCGGCCAGATCGGCGATCCGCATGTGCGCCATCGCGGCACGATCGGCGGGTCGCTCGCCAATGACGACCCGGCCGCCGACTATCCGGCCGCGGTGCTGGCGCTAGACGCCACGATCGTGACGACGCAGCGCACGCTCGAAGCCGCCGATTTCTTCCAGGGCCTGTTCACGACGGCATTGGAGGATGGCGAGATCCTCGTCTCCGTCGCCTTCCCGATCCCCGCGAAGGCGGCATACGCCAAATTCCCCAATCCGGCGTCGCGCTATGCGATGGCGGGCGTGTTCGTCGCGATACTTGAGGATGGCAGCGTGCGGGTCGGTGTCACCGGGGCCGGCCAGGACGGCGTCTACCGCGACGCCACGTTCGAGGTGGCGCTGACGGCGGATTTCCAGCCCTCCGCGCTCGATGCCATCGTCGTCGATCCGGCCAACATGCTGGCCGACCTGCACGGCTCGGCCGAATACCGGGCCAACCTCGTCAAGGTAATGGCGAAGCGCGCCGTGGCGGCGGCTGGTTCGTCGTGACGAAATAGGGCGAGCGATTTGCCGGTCCCGGCCAAAGCGGTACGAGACAAGCGCCCACCTATGCGCGTGCGACTCATGGCGGCGGCGGTCGAGGAACGGCTGGCGGGCGCGGTCACAAAGGCTTATCTCTTGGAAAACGGAAGCCCACGGAGGCAACCTAGTCCGCTGTCATGATCGTTTGTTCCTGCAACTACCTCACCAAGACCCTCATCCTCGAGACGGCCGAGCGTTTGGCGCGCGAGACGCCGGGCCGCCCGCTGACGCCCGCCCGCGTCTACCGTGCACTCGGCGCCAAGGCGCAGTGCACCGTCTGTTTCATCCTCGTGCGAAAACTGCTGGCTGAGTCCGGCGCCATCGTCACCTGCCCCGAGCCGCTCGGCAGCAGCTCCGAGGAAACCGAGGACATCGCCGCCTTCGGCTGATGCCTCGCCGGAGTCCCGATTCCGAATTGTCATTTGACGATAGCGACCTTGCGCCCTATTCTGGATTTAGAACAATTCCAGAAAAGGATGCCGCCATGAAGGGCGATGCCAAGGTCATCGAGTATCTCAACCGTGCGCTTCGCCTGGAGCTGACGGCTGTCAACCAATACTGGCTGCACTACCGCCTGACCGAGGATTGGGGCTTCACGAAGCTCGCCAAGAAGGAGCGGGCCGAGTCGATCGAAGAGATGCATCACGCCGACAAGCTGATCGCGCGCATCATCTTCCTCGACGGTTTCCCCAATCTGCAGGTTCTCGACCCGCTCGAAATCGGCCAGAACGTCAAGGAAGTCCTTGAGGCGGATCTGCGCGGCGAATACGTGGCGCGGAACTACTACAAGGAAGGCCGCGACGTCTGCTTCGCCGCCGGGGACTATGTCTCGATGGCCCTGTTCGAAGAGCTGATGCATGACGAGGAAGGTCACATCGACTTCCTCGAGACCCAGCTCGGCCTCTACAACGAGCTTGGCAAGGAACTGTATTGCCAGCTCCAGGCCGCGCCGAGCAACGACGCCGAATAACGCATTCGCTCAAGCAGGTTCACCTGTTTGCGTAGCCTTGGGGATACCCGAGGCTCTCCGGCGCCGCAGCGGTTCACCACACCGCAGCGGCGCCGGATTTTTTTTGAGCCAGGCTGTCAGGGCGGCGGGAACCCGGCCGCGGTTGCTGGCCGGTTGCCGGCATACTATAAGCGCAGCCATCCTTCATTTTCGCGGAAACGGCCTCACAATGTCCGATGTCAAGAAGGTCGTCCTCGCCTATTCCGGCGGGCTCGACACCTCCATCATCCTGAAGTGGCTCCAGCTGGAATACGGCGCGGAAGTCGTCACCTTCACGGCCGATCTCGGCCAGGGCGAAGAGCTCGAGCCGGCCCGCCAGAAGGCCGAGATGATGGGCATCAAGCAGATCTACATCGAGGATGTGCGCGAGGAATTCGTCCGCGACTTCGTGTTCCCGATGTTCCGCGCCAACACCCTCTATGAGGGCACCTACCTGCTCGGCACCTCGATCGCCCGGCCGCTGATCGCCAAGCGCCTCGTCGAGATCGCCAAGGAAGTCGGCGCCGATGCGATCGCCCATGGCGCCACCGGCAAGGGCAACGACCAGGTCCGCTTCGAACTCTCGGCTTATGCGCTGAACCCGAACATCAAGGTCATCGCACCCTGGCGCGAGTGGGACTTCAAGTCCCGCACCGACCTGCTCGATTTCGCCGAGAAGAACCAGATCCCGGTTCCCAAGGACAAGCGCGGCGAAGCGCCGTTCTCCGTCGACGCCAACCTGCTGCACTCGTCTTCCGAGGGCAAGGTTCTGGAAGACCCGTCGCAGGAAGCCCCGCCCTACGTCTTCATGCGCACCGTGGCGCCCGAGGACGCTCCCGATGTCGCGACCTATGTCGAGATCGGCTTCGAGAAGGGCGACGCGGTTTCCATCGATGGCGTCCACATGTCGCCGGCAACCATCCTGACCAAGCTGAACGACCTGGGCCGCGATAACGGCATCGGCCGTCTCGACCTGGTCGAGAATCGCTTCGTCGGCATGAAGTCGCGCGGCATCTACGAGACGCCCGGCGGCACCATCCTGCTCGCCGCCCACCGCGCCATCGAAAGCCTGACGCTCGATCGCGAGGCCGCGCATCTCAAGGATTCGATCATGCCCCGCTATGCGGAGCTGATCTATTACGGATTCTGGTTCGCGCCGGAACGCGAGATGCTGCAGGCCCTGATCGACAAGAGCCAGGAGCATGTCGAGGGCACGGTCCGGCTGAAGCTCTACAAGGGCAACACCATCGTCGTCGGTCGTTCGTCGCCGAAGTCGCTCTATTCCGACGCGCTCGTCACCTTCGAGGACGATCGCGGCGCCTACGACCAGAAGGACGCGGCAGGCTTCATCAAGCTGAATGCGCTTCGTCTGCGCACGCTCGCAGCCCGCAACAAGCTGGGCTGACGCTCCAGAAGCGAGGCAACAGGCCAGTTTTTTGGCCTGTTGCTAAAGCTTCACTTTAGAGTTAGGTTATCTGGACTGGCCCGGCCTTCCGGGGATGAGGGCCAGTTTCGCTGCCTCGAACGTCAAGATACGGACAGATCCCAAATGCGTATGGACCTCGTCAGAAAAGCAACCCGCACCGCCGACAAGAAGGTTTCGGAAGTGCGCGTCATGCTGCGTACGGCGGGCTTGCGTCCGACGCGTCAGCGCCTGGCCCTGGCGGAGATCCTGTTCGAGCGCGGCAATCGCCATATCTCGGCCGAAGGCCTGCACGAAGAGGCGATGAGCCATCGCGTGCCGGTGTCGCTGGCGACGGTCTACAACACGCTGCACCAGTTCACCGAAGCCGGCTTGCTGCGCGAAGTCGCGGTTGACGGCTCGAAGACCTATTTCGACACCAATGTCGACGATCACCACCACTTCTACGTCGAGGGTGAGAACCGCGTTCTCGATATCCCGATGTCGACGCTGCGGGTCGAAGACGTTCCGGTGCCGCCCGAGGGCATGGAAATCACGCGCGTCGACATCGTCGTCCGCCTGCGCCGCATCGGCAACTGATCGCCTGAAGGCGTCTCGTCCGATTCACCGAGCGAGACCGAAGGATTTGCGCAGACGGGGCGGCCCCTGCCCTGTCGCGCCGGATTGCCGGATCGATCCCAATCCCGGATCGCTGGCGGTCCGTTTTTTTTGTGAGCATCTCCTGAAAGACCATCAGCCCTCTCCACGAGGGCGACGCGCGTGCGTTTGGCGGGATGACGCGCACATATGAACGCGCATGCCAAAAAGCCCTCGGCCGCTTGCGGGCGAGGGCTTGCTTACTTCAAGGCTGCTCCCCTCAAGGCTTGCTTACTCGAGGTCCTCGTCCGGATAGACACCCCAGAGATTGCTCTGCCTGATCCAGCCGCGAAAGCGCTTGTCGATCAGCCGGCACCAGCCATCCTCGCACTTTGAAACCGACGAAACGACCTTGGGCTGCAGATAGGCCGTGATTTCGGCCGTGTCGATCGGGTTGGCGCGGATCGGCAGCGGGTCGCCATCCTGCCAGGGCGCGATGACGGCCGTGCGCTTGCCGACGAGCAGGCTGTGGAAAACCCAGCCCTCGGCGCCGTCCGAATCGCGGATGCGGCGCCAGTTGTCGAATTCCTGGACGATTTCGACCGGCAGAGCGGAACGGGTGAACACCCACGAGACCTTGTAGCCCTGGCCGGGACCGACGCGAACATTGACGCGGCCGGCCTTGAGCGAGACGAAGCGTGGTAGCGGCAGGCCGCTCGGCCCGAGCTTTGGCGTCGCGCCGGCCGCGCCCTGGGCGACGGCGGGCAGGCTCGGCTGGGCAACGAGAGCGAGGGAGGCCACCAACGCGACGGCCAGCGCACGAGGGACCTGGCGCGCAAAACGCAGCCGAGCGGACATTCCCTGGATTGCAGACAAAACCATCGCGTAATCACCCCTCTTCTATCGCCCGAGGCTGCGACCGGAAGTTCTTTCCCGAACGCCCGACCTCCGAACCATTTATGATCGACGGGCTGTCTGGTAGAGGATCGAGATACGCAGCGACGGGGTATACCAGCCGACGCGCATAGTGTGACGCTCCATGGTTAAGGAGCTCTCAACGGAGAGGCCGACGCGATGAAGAAGAAGCCGCTTGTCATCGTCACGCGCCGGCTGCCGGACGCGGTCGAAACGCGAATGCGCGAATTATTCGACACGCAGCTGAACATCGACGACCGGCCGATGTCGCAGGCAGCGCTGATCGAGGCGGTGAAAGTCGCCGACGTTCTGGTTCCGACCGTGACCGACCGCATCGACGGCGCGATCCTCGCCGAGGCCGGCCCTCAACTGAAGCTGATCGCCAGCTTCTCGAACGGCTTCGACCACATCGATGTGGAAAAAGCTCTCGCCCGCGGAGTCACCGTCACCAACACCCCCGGCGTTTTGACCGAGGACACGGCCGACATGACGATGGCGCTGATTCTGGCCGTGCCGCGCCGGGTGGTAGAAGGATCGCGCGTGTTGACGCCGGACCATGACTGGGCCGGCTGGTCGCCGACCTGGATGCTGGGACGGCGCATGGCAGGCAAGCGGCTCGGCATTGTCGGCATGGGCCGGATCGGCCAGGCCGTGGCCCGCCGCGCCAAGGCGTTTGGCCTGTCGATCCACTACCACAACCGCCATCGCCTCTCGACGGAGATCGAGGAAGGGCTGGAGGCGACCTATTGGGACAGCCTCGACCAGATGCTGGCCCGGATGGACATCATCTCGGTCAATTGCCCGCGCACGCCCGGCACCTTCCACCTGCTGTCGGAACGACGGCTGAAGCTGCTGCGACCCGAAGCCTATGTAGTCAACACCTCGCGCGGCGACGTCATCGACGAAAACGCGCTGGCCAAGCTGCTGGAGACCGGCGCTATCGCCGGCGCGGGCCTCGACGTGTTCGAGCATGAGCCGACCGTGAACCCGAAGCTGCTGCGCCTCGCCGCCAAGGGCAAGGCCGTGCTGCTGCCGCATATGGGCTCGGCGACGATCGAGGGCCGCATCGCCATGGGCGAAAAAGTTCTCATCAACATCCGCGCCTATTTCGACGGCCACAAGCCGCCGGATCGCGTCCTGCCCTCGATGCTCTGAGTCGGCTAAGCATCACCGCTAAGCCGGATTCGGATTTTTTCGGGAGCGTCGCTTCGGCCGCCCCCTCCGCCATCATCCTGCGGTGCTTCGCGCAAGCGAAGTCAGGAGGGTCCAGCACGCCGGCTTGCAGACGACGTGCGTGCAACAAGTGGTTATCCCTGGACCCTCCTTCGAGGCCCGGCTTTGCCGGGCACCTCAGGATGATGGTCGAGTTTAAGTGCCCTACCCCGGCGCGGCGGTTGACGCGCGGACGATCAGGTCGACGGGGAGTTGCTCGCGGTGCGGTTCATTCATGCCGCCCAGAATCATGTCGGCGGCCTGGCGGCCCATGGCGGCGATCGGCTGCGCCACGGTCGTGAGCGGCGGATTGGAAATTTCGCCGTCCGGCACACCGTCGAATCCGATCACCGAAACATCGCCCGGCACGGAGATTTTTCGCGCCCGCAGCCAATCTAGCGCGATCAACCCGACACGGTCGGACATGCAAAGCAGCGCCGTGGGCGGGCGGTCGGAGCCGAACAGCTCTGCCAGCGCGGCCTCGACGCTGGCCGAAGTGTGATCCGTCTCGAAGATCGGCGCCGTCGCAGCGTCGACGCCGAATTCCACCATCGCCGCCTGATAGCCGCGGATGCGGTTTCGCGTCGTCGAATAGAGCGCGGCGTCAACCTCCGTCTCCGACACCGGCCCGATATGGCCTTCCGTGAGTTCCAGCGCCAAAATGGCGACGTCGCGGTGACCGAGCGCCATGATGTGGCGTCCGGCAGTTCGCGCCGATGAGAACTCGTCGATGCCGATGGCCGAAATCGTCTCATCCAGACCTTCGAGCTGAAGGGCGATGAAGGGCAACCGCCGTTCGCGGGTCAGCTCGACAAGCCGGGCGCCGCCTTCGATGCAGAACAGGATGAAGCCGTCGACAATCGCACTCTGGATGTTCCAGGCGAGCTTTTCCTCGTTCGCCGCCGAAACCAGGGAAATGCCGGCGCCATGCACGTCGCACGCCTCGGAAATGCTCGTCATGATGGCGCGGGCGTAGGGATCCTCGAAGAAATAGCCCAGCGGCGATGTGGTGACGACGCCGATGGCGTTGACCTTGCCGGCGCGCAGCAGGCGACCCTTGGGATCCGGCCCGGCATAGCCAAGCTCACGCGCCGCCGCTTCGATCCGTTCGCGCACTTCCGGACGGACGATCTCCGGCCGATTGAAGGCATTCGAGGCCGTGCCCTGAGAGACACCAGCGGCCTTGGCCACATCCGAAAGCTTGATCGCGCGCTTCATTCCGGTTTCACGTTCCTTCCGCTCCGCTGCGGACGGCGATACCGCCGCGCGCCTCCGCGTCGAGACATTCTAGCGCCACGCGGTCAGCCCGACACCCGCCTGCCCCGCGCTCGCTGGTCGCGGGAACAGAATTTTTGACACCATCCTTGTATCGGTTCAATTTTCGCTTGACCAGCTTTTTGCGAAGACCTATCTTGAACCGGTTCAATCGACGTGCGTGCGACCGTGAATTGAATCGATTCATAATTCATCGATCAGGAGGAGTCATCATGATTCCCGCCACTTATCTGTTCAAGAGCCTGTATCAGGACCGCTTCGAGCGCGAGCTTCCGCCCGCACAGAGCCGGCGCGCCGAGACACCGCCGCAGGACGGCCTGCGCGGATCGCGCCATCCCGCCATTCCCTTTATCGGCCTACTCGGTCTGTTCGGCCTTATCCGCTAAAGCAAGAAACATCTGGGTCGATTCCCGCTTTGCGCCCCGCTGAGGGAGAGGTCGAAGCGCAGCTCCGGGTGAGCGTTAAGGAAACCATCCGGTGAGGCCGTAAACCCTCACCCGCCAGCCTTTGGCTGTCGACCTCTCCCTCAGGGAGAGGTGAGGAAGGATGTTTCAGGCAAGCGAACTTCGCGGAAGTCCAGCTTCTCACCTCGCGCTACAGAACGCTGATAGGTGCAGCCCCAATGTCCAACATCCTGAGGAGGCTTTCGGAGAAAGCCGTCTCGAAGGACGCACAGCCTAAAGGAGTTTCCTTTGGGTTTGCATGTCCTCTTTGCGTCCTTCGAGACGGCCCTGCGGGCCTCCTCAGGATGTTGAGGGCGGAGTAATGCAGAGGGCGTTTCCTGACTTAGTCTCGCGCAGGTGTCTTCCGCTTGTAGCGGATGGTCTCGAAGCGCATGGAAAACGCATCGACGAGGAGCAGCCGGCCGATCAGCGGCTCGCCGATGCCGACGATCAGCTTCAAGACTTCGACCGATTGCAGGCTGCCCAGCACACCCGTGAGCGCGCCCAAAATGCCGGACTCGGCGCAGCTCGGCACCAGGCCGGGCGGCGGCGGCGCGGGAAACAGGTCGCGAAATCCAGGATTGCGGACGCCTTCGGCGTTGCTGGCCCAAGGAAGAAGTGTCGTCAGCGAGCCGTCGAAGCGCCCGACCGCCGCCGTGACCAGCGGCTTCCGCAATTCGGCGCAGCGATCGGCGGCGAGGAAGCGCGTCTCGAAATTGTCGGTGCCGTCCGCCACGACATCATAGGTCGACAGCAGCGCATCGGCATTTTGCGCATCGAGCCGCAGGGCGTGCGTCTCGATCGCGACATTCGGATTGAGGCGCTGCACGGCGTCGCGAGCGCTCTCGACCTTCAACCTGCCGATGCCGGCCGTATCGTGAATCACCTGCCGCTGCAGATTGGACAGCGCGACACGGTCATCGTCGACGACGCCGATCGTGCCGACGCCGGCCGCCGCCAGATACTGGATCAGCGGCGCGCCGAGCCCACCAGCGCCCAGCACCAGCACGCGCGCCGCCTTCAACTTCTGCTGCCCCGGCCCGCCGACTTCCGCCAGCAACAGGTGACGCGCATAGCGCTCGATTTCATCCGAAGAAAAGGTCATCGCCCATCCTAGAGCGTTTCGAGCGACATGCGCAGCGGTTCGCGTGAAGAAACGCGACGCGGCAGGAGCCAGAGCCTTCTCCGTTTTTGCGAAGGGCCCGAGGCTCCAAGTCACTGCCCACCCTGGATCAATGGACAATATGGCGGCAGCGACTGCCTAAACTACCGCCAGACCGCTACGGAACGCTTCGGCCCGCCGACGCATTGGGAAATCAAACCCATTTCGTGGAGAGAGGCGTCATGCACATCCGCATCGGATTCGACATTGCTTTCGAATGCCCGCAGCCCACGCCCATGCTGATGATGCTCCGGGTGCATCCCAGTATCGGCGACCGCATGATCCAGCAGGATTATCTCGTTTCCGATCCGGTGGTGTCGATCGACACCTATCTAGACGGTTTTGGCAATCTCGCCAGCCGGACGGTGCTGCCGGCCGGCCGAACCCGGATCTGGACCGAGGGCGTCGTCTATGATCACGGCGAGCCCGATGTGGTTGCGCCGGAGGCGCGCATCCTGCCGGTGCAGGAACTGCCGGAAGAATGCCTCGTCTACCTGCTCGGCAGCCGCTATTGCGAGACCGACCATCTTGGCTTCGTCGCCTGGCCGCTGTTCGGTCATCTGCCGGAAAATGGCTCGCGCGTGCAGGCGATCGTCTCCTATGTGCACAATCACCTGACCTTCAGCTATCCACTGGCAAGGCCGACCCGCACGGCGCTCGAGGCGCATAATGAGCGTTTCGGCGTCTGCCGCGACTTCGCCCATCTCGCCATCGCGCTATGCCGCGCCATGAACATTCCGGCGCGCTACTGCACCGGCTATCTGGGCGATATCGGGGTTCCCTACGATCCGGCGCCGATGGATTTCTCGGCCTGGTTCGAGGCCTATCTCGACGGTCGCTGGTATACGTTCGACGCCCGCCACAACAAGCCGCGCATCGGCCGCGTGGTGATGGCGCGGGGCCGCGACGCAACCGACGTGGCGCTGACCAATAGTTTTGGCAACGCCACGCTGGTGAGTTTTACCGTGCGGACCGAGGAAATCGAGAAGCCGGGACTCCTCGACAGCCAATCGCCGGCCGAGATCGACCGACCCGCTAGCGGATCCGTTGGTGACGGATCGCTGGGTGACGGATCACTTGGTGCCGTACATCCGGTCGCCGGCATCGCCTAGACCCGGCATGATATAACCCTTTTCGTTCAGGTTCTTGTCGATCGAGGCGGTGAAGATCGGAACGGTCGGATGGACGGACTGGAACTTGGCGATGCCCTCCGGCGAGGCGAGCAGGCACAGGAAGCGGATATCCTTGGCGCCGCGCTCGATCAGCTTGTCGACGGCGGCAATCGCCGAATTGCCGGTCGCCAGCATCGGATCGACAACGATGGTCAGCCGCTCGTCGAGGCTGTCCGGCGCCTTGAAGTAGTATTCGACCGCCTGCAGCGTCTTCGGATCGCGATAGAGGCCAACATGGGCGACGCGCGCCGCCGGCACGAGGTCGAGCATGCCTTCGAGCAGGCCGTTGCCGGCGCGCAGCACCGAGGCGAACACCAGCTTCTTGCCGGCGAGCGTCGGGGCTTCCATCTCGGTCAGCGGCGTCTCGATCGTCGTCGTCGTCATTTCGAGATCGCGCGTCACTTCATAGCAAAGCAGCGTCGAGATCTCGCGCAGCAGCCGGCGGAAGCCCGCCGTCGACGTGTGCTTGTCGCGCATGATGGTGAGCTTGTGCTGCACCAGGGGGTGATTGATCACCGTCACGCTGTTCATCATTGGCCTCGCTTGTCTTGGTTGCATGCACCGTAGCCTGCCGTTCAAGCGCTGGAAACCGCGCCGCCACGTCAACATGTCCCGGCAGCGCGGATTGTCCCCACGGAACGGTCCCGCTTGTGGCGCGGGGGCACCCCGGCCTATCCTGAGCGTCCCATCGTTCAGGTTGTCCTTTCATGTCGCGTGCCGTCCTGATTGTTCTTGATTCCGTCGGCGTCGGCGGCGCGCCGGATGCTTCGGCCTATGGCGACGCGGGCGCAAACACGCTTGGCCACATCGCGGAAGCCTGCGCGAGCGGGCGCGGCGACCGGGAGGGCCTGCGTTCCGGCCCCCTGCTTCTGCCCCATCTCGGCCGTCTCGGATTTGGCGCAGCCGCCCAGGGCGCCAGCGGCAGCTGGCCGGCCAACCTCCCCGCTCCCGGAAGGAACGCGATCTACGGACATGCGGCGGAGGTCTCGAACGGCAAGGATACGCCGTCCGGCCATTGGGAAATCGCCGCCGTGCCGGTGCCGTTCGACTGGGGCTATTTTCCGGAAACCGAGCCCTGCTTCCCAGCCGAATTGACCGACGCGATTGTCCGCGAGGGGAAGGTGCCTGGGATCCTCGGCAACAAACACGCCTCCGGCACCACCATCCTGGCCGAGCTTGGCGAAGAGCACATCCGAAGCGGCAAGCCGATTGGCTACACCTCGGCCGATTCCGTCTTCCAGATCGCCGCGCACGAAAGCCATTTCGGGCTCGAGCGGCTTTATGCGCTTTGCGAGACCGTGCGCCGGCTGGTCGACCCCTATTCAATCGGCCGTGTCATCGCCCGCCCCTTCATCGGCGAAACGGCCGAGACGTTCGAGCGCACCGGCAATCGGCGCGATTACGCTGTGCCGCCGCCGGAGCCGACACTGCTCGACCGCGTGATCTCAGCCGGTGGCCGGACGCTCGCCATCGGCAAGATCGGCGACATTTTTGCCCACAAGGGCATCAGCGACGTCAACAAGGCTTCCGGCAACGCAGCGCTGACCGATGCGACGCTGGCCGCGATGGAAGCGGCGAAGGACGGCGATCTCGTCTTCGCCAACCTGGTCGATTTCGACATGCTCTACGGCCACCGTCGCGACGTTCCGGGCTATGCAGCGGCGCTGGAGGCGTTCGACGCAAGACTGCCGGAGATCGAGGCGGCGCTTCGGCCCGGCGATCTCGTCGTCATCACGGCCGATCATGGCTGCGACCCGACCTGGCGCGGCACCGACCATACCCGCGAACAGGTGCCGATCCTCGCCTTCGGACGAAACGCGGACGGCACCCCGATGCCGGGAAAAAACATTGGCGCGCGAAAAAGTTTTGCCGATATCGGCGAGACGGTCGCGGCGCATCTCGGGCTGGCGCCCGGACGACATGGACGGAGTCTTCTCTAGATGGTTGCCCATATCCCCAAGGCCGAACTGCATTGCCACGTCGAGGGCGCGGCCTCGCCCGATCTCGTGCGCCGTATCGGCGCGCGGCACGGCGTCGACCTCGCCGGCCTGTTCGATGAGAACGGCGACTTCGCCTGGCATGATTTCACCAGCTTCCTCAACGCCTATGACCGCGCCGCCGCGGTGTTCCGCACGCCGGAAGACTATCGCGACCTCACCTTCACCTACTTCTCCAGCCTTGCCGCCGAGGGCGCGATCTATGGCGAGGTCTTCATCTCGTCCGATCACGCGATAGCCTCCGGCCTGACCTACAAGGATTATGTCGAGGGGCTGGCGCAGGGCATTCGCGACGCCGAGGCTGCGACGGGCATCGTCGGACGGATGATCGCCACCGGCGTGCGCCATTACGGCCCGGACCGGATTCTGGTCGCCGCCGAGACGGTCGCCAACGAACCGCACCCGCTCGTCACCGGCTTTGGCGTGGCGGGCGATGAACGCATGCATCACCCGCGCGATTTCGCGGATGCGTTTCGCATTGCCGGCGAGGCCGGCCTTGGCTTGACGGTCCATGCCGGCGAATTCGGCGGCCCGCAGAGCGTGCGCGACGCGCTCGACCATCTCGGCGTCAGCCGGATCGGCCATGGTGTGCGCGCCATCGAGGATGCCGACCTGGTTCGCCGCATCGTCGAGGAAGGCATCGTGCTGGAGCTTTGCCCCGGCTCGAACGTCGCGCTCGGGCTTTATCCGGACATTGCCGCCCACCCTTATAGCCGCCTGCAGGATGCCGGTGCCCGCGTCACTGTCAGTTCCGACGATCCGCCCTATTTCGGTTCTTCGATCGGGGCGGAATATGAGTGGTTGTCGACGGATCTCGGATTGTCCGACGCCGAGCTGATCGCGGCGACGCGCACCTCGCTTGAAGCCGCCTTCGTCGATGAACCGACGCGGGCCCGCCTGCTCGCCCGACTGCCCAGCTGAGGACAAGACATGCGCCACATCATCGCCTGGTTCGCCCTGCTGCTGGCCCTCACTTCGCCCGCGCTGGCGGACTGGCGCGACGATGTCGGCACGTTGCGGGTTGGCTTCATCGCGGGCGACAATCCCGCCTATGAGGTGGCGCGGCTGGAAAAATTCCGCTCGTACCTGCACTACGCGCTGGCGGTTCCAGTCGAATTGTTCCCGGCCCGCTCCTATGAAGCGCTGATCGAGGCGCAATCGACCGGACGCGTCCAGTATACTGTGCTGTCTTCGCTCGCGTTCCTCGCGCTCGACCAGCGATGCGTCTGCGCCGAGCCGCTGGTTCAACCGACAACAGCCGACCACGCTCGCGGTTTTCGCGCCCTGCTGGTGACGAAGAGCGATAGCGCGATCACCTCGCTCGCCGATGCGAGAAACACGCGGATTGCCGTCGGCGCCAAGGATTCGCTATCCGGCCGCCGCGCGCCCTTCGCGGGGCTTGCCAGCGAGGGGATCTATCCCGAAAGCTATTTCCTGCGTATCGTCGAGACCGCTGACAGCGAGACGGCGCTGCGCGCGCTCATCGCCGGGGAGGTCGATCTCGCCACGGCCTGGTCCTCGTCCAGCGAGCCGCTCAGCCCGGCGATCGGCTCCGGCCCGCTCGCCGTCCTTGCCGGCGATGGCGCGCTGTCCCCCTCGACCCTGCGGGTGATCTGGCAATCCGAGCTGATCCCGTTCGGTCCGCATGTGGTGCGAAAGGATTTGCCGGACATGGCGAAATCGCGGCTGCTGCAAGCGTTGACGGACATGCGCAACACCAACCCCGACGCCTATGACGCCATCGAGCGCGGCTATCCCGGTGGCTTCGTCGCCGCCGACCCCGTGCTCTATCGACACCTGGCCGAATTCTTGAACATCGCCCCCGGCAAGGACTAGCCGTTTTCGAGCGACGCGAGATCGCGTGAGAAAAGCGGGGCGGCTCAGAAGCGGGGCCCTCTCCCACAAACAAGAAAGCCCATCCGATCGGCCGAACGGAATGGGCTCTGTATTACGGAGCGAGTTTTGACGGGGCCGCTCAGGCGAGCAGGTCGTCGCGGCTCAAGAGGTTATCCTGCATTTTCAGCAGCGCCAGCCGCATCGTCTCGGCCACGTCGGGATCGATGCCGCGTTCAGCGTCTTCACGAACGGACTTTCCGATCGTTCGGATGCGCCTGACAACGCCGGCGGCGTTCGGGGTGAGACGGATCAGCTTGGCCCGACGGTCGGCAGGATCCTGTATCCGCTCGACCAGAGTCGCAGCCTCCAGCCGATCCAGGAACCCCACCAGGGTCATGGGCTCGACGCTGAGCTCGTCGGCGAGGGTCGATTGTCGCAGCCCCGGACGCCTGCTCACGAAAGCAAGCGTTCGCGCTTCGGCGACCGTCAACCCGAGCCCTGCGTTTTCAAGCGCCTTCTCGAAGCGCCTCCGCAGTAACCGCGCCACGTCAACCAACACTAATCCGAGCGGATCTTCCATCATGGCGGCCAAGATGTGACTCTCCGATTAAGCATAAGTATACCAAACTATTATACCAATTTCTCATCTTATTATCAGGAAATTCGATAAAACAGTCAAGCTGACGAACAGATGGCACGGCTTCACCTCCCCACTTGACCCCGTCACAATTGCGAGATAGGTGGCCTGCAAAGAACGGCTCAGGATGGGAGGTTGCGTTTCGTAGCCTTTTCGATCATTTTGCGCCGCAAAATATGCTGGCCGTCTCGAGGCACCTGTCCGACGCCGCCGCGCCTTTTCGGATTCGCAAATGACACTTCGCAATATCGCCATCATCGCGCACGTCGATCATGGCAAAACAACGCTCGTGGACAAGCTGCTTCAGCAGTCCGGTTCTTTCCGTGACAACCAGCGCGTCGCCGAGCGCGTCATGGATTCGAACGACATCGAAAAAGAGCGCGGCATTACCATTCTCGCCAAGGCGACCTCGATCACCTGGCACGAGAACCGCATCAACATCGTCGATACGCCGGGCCACGCCGATTTCGGCGGCGAAGTCGAGCGCATCCTGAACATGGTCGACGGCGTGATCGTTCTCGTCGACGCCGCTGAAGGCCCGATGCCGCAGACCAAGTTCGTGGTCGGCAAGGCGCTGAAGCTCGGCCTGAAGCCGATCGTCGCGATCAACAAGGTCGACAAGGCCGACGCCCGCATCCAGGAAGTCGTGAACGAGGTGTTCGACCTCTTCGCCGCCCTCGACGCCACCGACGAGCAGCTCGACTTCCCGATCCTCTACGGATCCGGCAAGAACGGCTGGATGGCCAATTCGCCCGACGGCTCGCCGGAAGATGGCATGACGCCGCTGTTCGAGCTGGTGCTGAAGCATGTGCCGGAGCCGCATGTCGAGGAAGGTCCGTTCAGCATGATCGGAACCCTGCTCGAGGCGAACCCCTATCTCGGCCGCCTGATCACGGGCCGCATCACGTCGGGCTCGGTCAAGCCGAACCAGACGCTGAAGGTCCTGTCGCAGGACGGCTCGACGGTCGAGTCGTTCCGCGTTTCCAAGATCATGGCTTTCCGCGGCATCGAGCGTCAGCCGATCGAGGAAGGCGTGGCAGGCGACATCGTCGCCATCGCCGGCATGACCAAGGGCACCGTCGCCGACACGTTCTGCGATCCGGCCGTCACCGAGGCGATCAAGGCGCAGCCGATCGATCCGCCGACCGTGTCGATGACCTTCATGGTCAATGACAGCCCGCTCGCCGGCACCGAAGGTGACAAGGTCACCAGCCGCATGATCCGCGACCGCCTGATGAAGGAAGCCGAGGGCAACGTCGCGCTGAAGATCGAAGAGTCGGACGGCAAGGACGCCTTCATCGTTTCGGGCCGCGGCGAGCTTCTGCTGGCCATCCTGATCGAGAACATGCGCCGCGAAGGCTATGAGCTCGGCGTTTCGCGTCCGCGCGTGGTCTTCCAGAAGGACCTTTCGGGCCAGACGCTCGAGCCGATCGAAGAAGTCATCATCGACGTGGATGAGGAGCATTCCGGCATCGTCGTCCAGAAGATGTCCGAGCGTAAGGCCGACATGATCGAGCTGCGCCCCTCCGGCGGCGACCGCCTGCGTCTGGTCTTCCACGCTCCGACCCGCGGCCTGATCGGCTACCAGGGCGAGCTTCTGACCGACACGCGCGGCACGGCGATCATGAACCGCCTGTTCCACTCCTACGCCCCGCACAAGGGCGAGATCGTCGGCCGTCGCAATGGCGTTCTGATCGCCAACGAGTCGGGCGAGGCTGTCGCCTTCGCACTCTGGAACCTCGAAGATCGCGGCCCGATGATGATCGAGCCCGGCTGGAAGGTCTATGAGGGCATGATCGTCGGCGAGCACACCCGCGACAACGACCTCGAAGTGAACGTGCTCAAGGGCAAGAAGCTCTCGAACGTTCGTTCGGCCGGCAAGGACGAAGCCGTCCGCCTGACGCCGCCGATCCGCATGACCCTCGAGCGTTCGCTCTCCTGGATCTCGGATGACGAGCTGGTCGAAGTGACGCCGAAGTCGATCCGCCTGCGCAAGGCGATCCTCGACCCCACGGCCCGCAAGCGCGCTGACCGTTCCAGCAAGACTGCCTGATCCAGCACGATTGCGGATCGGCGGCTCTCGCCTCAAGCACGAAGATTTTACGGCGGCGCCCCAGGGCGCCGCCGTTTTTCTTTCATTTTCGGGCGGCGCCTCGCCCCGGTTTTGGTGCTGGCGCATGAGCCTTCGCGGCGCTTTGGCGTGACCGCCTTGTCACGTCGCGACAAAGACGAACGACGGAAACCAAAAAGCCTCTTCCCCGACGCGAAGCTCGGACATATCTTGGTCGACATGAGCACGCTGTCGATCGATGTACGTCGCGCAGAAGCCAGTGATGCGGAGGCCATCGCCGCCGTTCACGATAGCGCTTGGCGTCAGGCGTATGATGGGTTGATCCCGGCCAGGGAACTCGGCCGGATGATCACGCGGCGTGGCGCGGCCTGGTGGCATCGAGCCATCCGGCGCGGCACGGGCATCGTCGTCATCGATGTCGGCGGCACGGTGGTCGGCTACGCGACCTATGGCCCCAACCGGGCGCGAAACCTGGTCCAGCGTGGCGAAGTCTACGAAATCTACATGCGGCCGGAATATCAGGGCGTCGGCCTGGGCACGCGGCTTTTCCTGGCGGCCCGGCGCGAATTGCTGCGGCACGGCTTCGATTCCGCCGTCGTCTGGGCGCTGGCCGAAAACGAGGGCGCCTGCCGCTTCTACAAGAATGCAGGCGGCCGCAAGATCGCGCGCGGCAGCGAACGCTTCGGTGACAAGGTGCTGGTCAAGATCGCTTTCGCCTTCGCCCGCGGCTGAGCCGGGCATCATCCCATCCACCCATGTTCCCCGTTCCCCCATGCGATCCCCTTGGGCACAGCTGGGCTGCGGCGAATTCGGGCTTGCAGGCCGGGATGGCGCCTCGTAAAGGGAAGCCCTCTTTCCCATTGAGGTACCCGCTATGAACATCGATGCTGTTCCGATCGGCAAGAACCCCCCGCACGACATCAACGTCATCATCGAAGTTCCGGTCGGCGGCGAGCCGATCAAGTACGAGATGGACAAGGAGGCCGGCGCGCTCTACGTCGACCGCTTCCTCTACACCCCGATGCGCTACCCCGGTAATTACGGCTTCGTGCCGCATACGCTTTGCGGCGATGGCGACCCGATCGACGTGCTCGTCGCCAACCAGCGCGCGATCATCCCCGGCGCGATCATGAACTGCCGCCCGGTCGGCGTTCTGAAGATGCGCGACGAGGGCGGCGAGGACGAGAAGATCCTGGCCGTGCCGTCGACCAAGCTGACCCGCCGCTACGAAAACGTGAAGTCCTACAAGGACCTGCCCGAGATCACGCTGCAGCAGATCGAGCACTTCTTCCGCCACTACAAGGATCTCGAAAACGGCAAGTGGGTCGAGATCACCGGCTGGGGCGACATTGACGAGGCGCAGCAGCTGATCGTCGACGCCATCGAACGCGCCAAGAAGGCCTGATCTCGATGTCGCTCACGCGGCGCGGCATCGCGCACCTCCTGCTGGTCGCAACGCTCGGCGTGAGCCTGACCTCGACAAGCATCGGATCGTCGGTTGCCGCCGACGATCCGCCATTCTTCGGAGATCCGGCCGCTTTTGTCTCGGCGATCTACGAACGCTATGAGCCCGGCGGCGAGGGCATGCCGCTCGACAGCGCCGAAACCATCCGCAGCCTGTTCGAGCCGCGCCTCGCCCAGCGGATGATCGACGATAGCGCCGAAGCGGCGGCGATCGGCGACGCGCCAAAACTCGACGGCGATCCCTTCATCGACGCGCAGGACTGGGACATTGCCGACATCCGCATCGATGTCGAGGCGAGCACGCCCGAGCGGGCCGAGGGCCATGTCACCTTCGTGAATTTCGGCGAAGCCAAGCGGATCGACCTGCAGCTCGTGCTGCTCGAGGACGGCTGGCGCATCCGCGACATCCTCTTCCCGAACAGATCCCTGCGCGGGCTCTACTCGCACTGAAGCCCTTCGCCCTCTCCCCCAGCGGGACAGGGCGCTACGACCAGCCTGGTGTCCACGGGGAGATCGGGCGCTGTGCGCTCCCGCACCGCTTGAGGGACGTCAGGGTGAGGGTCTGTCGGCAGGCAGGGCACAGGTTGCTCGAAAGCGCCCTACCCCGCCAGCGCCTCCAGCCGTGCGACAATTTCCGGAACATCGCCGTCGACGCGCAGGCTCTTCAGCCGCGCCGTATGGCCTGAGATCAGCGACACGGCCGAACGCGGCACACCGACCGCCTTCGCCAGCACGATCTCGACCGCCGTATTGGCCGCCCCCTTGTCGGGCGCTGCCCGCACGCGGGCCAGGATGACCGCGCGGCCGTCGGCCAGCGCGCCGATCCCATCGATCCCGTCCCGGCCGCCCTTCGGCGTCAGGCGCAACTGGACCACGACATGGTCGGCGCCGACGCGAAAGAAGCCGTTATCACTCAAAAGACGTTGGGGTAGATGTAGCGGATTATGACCTGCTGGATCAGGATGATACCGAGCAGCAGGATGATCGGCGAAATGTCGATGGCGCCGAGGCTTGGCATGAAGGCGCGGATCCGGCGCAGCAGCGGTTCGGTCGCCTGGTACAGGAATTTTCCGATCGAGGCGACGACCTGGTTGCGCGGATTGACCACGCCAAAAGCGTAGAGCCAGCTGAACAGGGCGCTGGCGATCACGATCCACCAATAGAGGTTGAGGGCGATCATAACGACGTCGAGGATAGCGCGCATGGGTTTCCCGGGATGGTCGCGGAAGAATTTGGAAGTCCTGATGTAGCGACCGGCTGCCCCCACCGCAACCCACGGGCGACAACGCGAGCCCCGAGCCGAAGCGCCAGCCCCTCGGCCGGCAGCGCCAGGCTTTCGCGCAAGGGCCATCCGCTGGAGAATTTCGTCGGCTCTCCGAAACGGCGCAAGGCTCCACCGCCCTGCTTGGTCGCGTTTTCGCCACGCGAAGCGGCGCCGATTTCGCTCTCAGCGGAGCGGCATCCACGGGCCCGGTTCTGGCCCCAGGCGAAGCGGCATGCCACGTGCCAAGTTCTGACCGCTGGCAGGAGGCGCCCACAAGGCGTGGTTCGGCCTCTGGCACGAGGGCTTACCCAGTGCGAGCACGATGCTGCCGCGACGTTTTCGTGTCGCTTGACAGCCTTCCGCCGGTCTTCCTAAATATCGGCGTCGCCACGCGACGGGGCCGTAGCTCAGATGGGAGAGCGCTGCAATCGCACTGCAGAGGTCAGGGGTTCGATTCCCCTCGGCTCCACCAATTATTTCAATAGCTTAGATGTATTGTCCTAGGGAACCGAACCACCGACTCACCATGCACTCACCAAAATGGGAGTGTATCGACGTCCTTCGGGCGAGACTTCAATCTGCCATGAAATGCAGGCTTCTCAAAACCGTTGAAATCCCGGCGTCAGATGGCTGGTGCCTCGTAGTACGAAAAGCCCGGCGGCAGCGAAGCCGCATTCCGATCTGTAGCTATGGCTACACTGTGACAGGCGGGCGTGAGCGCAACGTAGAACTCCGCTCAGCTTTGCGCCGCTAACTTGGCGTCCGGATCGGTGAGCCATTTCGTGATCGGCCCCGTCGGAAAGATGACGACGCTAATCGCACTACCTTAGGCGGTCCAGCCACCGGCCATCGTTAGCCGCGGTCATGTAGTAGGCGCTCCGACCGCACGACGAATAGATCTCTCATCGGCTGTCTTCTCGGCCGTCCGGCCGAACAAGATCTAGGTGGGTGACGCCAAGGGCGTGTGCGAGCTCATGTAGGCTGAGGATGGTCGGGTTTCGCTTACCGCGTTCGAGGCCGCTGAGGTACTGCTGACTAAAGCCGGAGCGCTCTTCGACTTGCTCTTGGGTAAGCCCCTTCTCCCGCCGGATGCGCGCGAAATTCCTTCCAACTAGGGCCCGAATGTCCATGGCCCATCGATCGCAGTTTACGCACCTCGATTTTATCAACTATAGTATGTAACGTGCGATGCGCGCTGGAGGATTTGGGGATGACTGAAATGGGAGGCCTGGATCGGTCGGCTAAGCAAACTCTCGACCGGCAACTCGCAACAGGCGCAATCGATGTTGACGACTACCGCAGGCGTCTCGAAGCCCTTCAGGGTGTCGCTATCCCGACGCGCAGCCATACCGCCCCCTTGGAGAGCAGGCCGAAAGCTCCAATGGCGGAGTTCGAAGAAATATCTGTCTTCGATACCCATATATCGATTGGAAACAGGGATTATCGCTTCACTGACGTAGTTGCGGTGGAGGGAGGCGCTTTTGAGAGTCGGATGAATCTCATCCCGTACATTAAATCATCCACCATGGAAATTATGTTTCTCGACGGCACCCATGTTAGAAAAAACGAGGAGGGCTTGTTCTTTAAAGGACGCCGCCACAAGGCTATCCGCCATTTGCTGTCGTTAATCCGCAAGCTGACATTTCAACCATGCTTAGAGGAGCTTTGTGCCGACCTCCGCGCTGGCGCAGTCAAGATCGGAATGGAGAGCGACACCCCGATCAAGTCGGTTGTATCGGTCGCTTTGGATAGCATGCGGTCACGGAGAATGACCGCTATCTATCTCGACAGAGAAGGGGCGATCAGCAACGGCAGCTTCTCACTCAAACTTTCTCACTGCCGACTGAAAGGACAGCTTGAACTTGGCATACATCGTCATCAGCTTCGTCAGCCGTATAGTGTTTACGCCAGCGATAAGAAAACCCTCATGGAGCGCTCGCCTAATGTCGCCCTACGGTTCGACATCGAAGGGCGATATCGGTCTGACGTCGTTATGGCTCTTCTGCGCTGGATGGCCGATGGCAATCGTCTTTAGCGCTGATGCCAGCCTTGAGGCCTCCGGTGTCGGTCAAATCGGAGGTCTTGGCTGACTGGTCTGCGCCTTTGAAGTGATCCATTCCTTATCTTGGTCTGATGACCAGAATGAATGGAGCCGAACATGGCCAGGAAGCGTCACAAGCCCGAACAGATGATAGCCAAGCTGCGGGAGGTTGACGTGCTGACAGGTTGGAGTCGGTCGATCTCGGAGGCGGTGAAGACGATCGTGGTGACGGAGACGACGTACTTTCGCTGGCGGTCGGAGTACGGCGGCATGAAGACCGACCAGGTCAAACGGCTGAAGGCGCTGGAGGTCGAGAACATGCGGCTGCGTCGTGCGGTGCCGGACCTGACGCTTGACAAGCTCATCCTGCCGGAGGCGGCCCGGGGAAACTTCTGAGCCCTTCCCGTCGCCGGGCGTGCATCGACAAGGTGCGGGCAGAGCTAAAGGTGTCGGAGCGTCGCGCTTTATGATCCTGCGCGGGCCGCCCGCTTATGTACACTACGACAACGGCCCGGAGTTCATAGCCACGACTCTGCGCGATGCCCTCCGATCGCTGGCGATCAAGTTGACGGCTCCCCATCGGAACGCCGGATCGGGTCAGGCGAATTCCGTCGCGCCGAGTTCGCGATAGAAGCGCCCCAGTTGAAGGATGTCGGTCTCGAACCATCTGGCCAGCCAGCGGTGATAGCTAGCCGACAATTCGGCGGGCGGCGCCTTGCCGGAGAGGCTCGCCTCGATCAGCTGGCCGGCGAGGATTCCGGACATCAGCGCCTTCAGCACGCCATGCGAAGATGCCGGGTCCAGCACCGCCGCCGCGTCGCCGACGATAAACCAACCCGGACCGGAGATTTGGCTCGCCATTCGCCATGTGACATCCGCCCCCTTCATGCGGCCGACCGGAGCAAGGCGGCTCAGTTCCTCGGGTGGGACGATCGCGGAGGCCGTCTCGCCGAACCGCATGCGCGTCCACTGATAGAGCCCCGGTTTCACGCGTGCCGTCCATGTCCAGCCCGCGGCGTCGGCGACAAGGAGCGGAGCCAGGTCACGTTCGGGGCATGCACCCTCGACGTAGCCGTAAAAGGCGATCAATCGTGGCGAACGGGGAGGCATATCGATCTCAAGAATGCGCCCGAGCCAGCGCGCGGAGCCTGTTGCGTCGACCACCATCCGGGCCGAGATATCGCCATCGGCCATCCGCAGGCCGCAAATGGACGGGCCGGCGCGAAGCACGTCACGCGGCGCGCATCCCCTGCGGATATCGACGCCAAGCTCGGCGGCACGGCCGAGCAGCAGGGCGTCGAAATCGGCGCGCCAGACCTGCAGGCCCATCCAGCGGTCGCCGGCGCCGCCGCCGAACGCCTCGAAGTGGCGTTTACCGGACTTTTCGATCCAGATCCCCTCGTGGCGCGCGCCGGTCACGCCGGCAAGATGGCCGGCGACGCCAAGCTGGGCCAGGATCGGCTCCGCGCCGGGATGCAGCGTTTCTCCGGGTCGGTCGCGATCGCCTTTTTCGCGCTCGCAAAGTATGACCTTCAGCCCACGCTGGGCGCAGGAAATGGCGGCGGCGCTGCCTGCCGGGCCGCCGCCGACAACGACTATGTCGGCATCGAACGATCGGCGGTCCATGGCTTCCCTGCGCGCTTTATCAAGACTGTGTTGCCACGGACATAGGCTGTTGCCTGCTCGAGCACTTCGACATGCGTGGTATGCATGTCGGACGGATCGACCGTCTGCGCGCCCCAGCGGAAGACGTGAAACCGATAGCGGGGCGAACCGCCAGCCGGATCGCCAAGGCTTTCGCACGCCGCCGTTTCGGCCTCGCTCAGCCCGGCATCGCCGTCCGGGACGGTGCGGAAGGAGAGGACGGCCCAGGTAGCCTTTTCCCGCAATGCCTGATTGACCGCGTCGACGGCCCCGAAGCGTTGGACGAAATCTGGATCGCGGATGTCGAGCGCCCAGTAGATGGCGGCCATGGCAAGGATGCGTCGCTTGTATTCCTTGGCATCGATGCGCGCGGTCAGCGCGGCTGTCATGGTACCGACCATGTCGATGTAGTCGACCCGGTAGGCATTGGGATAGGCGACGACCGGTTGGTCCTCGATGGCGATGAGTTGCGGGCCGCGCACGCCGTCCCAGGACAGATACCGGCCGTCGGCGAGCGGCGCGCTGCCGATTTCCTCATCCGTCAGCGGGGCGATGGTGGGATAGGAATAGGGGCGACCGCCGGCCTGCTTGTCGGGCGCGAAGGTTCGCGTCGAGTCCGGCGCCACGCCCGGCCAGTAGGCCCCGAGCGCCGCACACAGCTTGGCATCCTCGATGAAGGGCGAGCCAAGGCCATAGCCGGCCATGAATCGCTGCAGCGGCAGGTTCGGGTCCGAATAATAGAGGCCTTGGCTCGTATCCCAGCCTGGATCAAACATACCGGGCGAGCCGTCCGGGAGGCCTGTCTTGCGGACCGTCCAGGGGCCGTTGGGCGTCTGCGCGACGCGAGGCGCCGCTCCGGGCTGGGTGACGATCGCCGTGATCGTGGTGTCGTCCAGGCTGAAGCCGGCCGGCAGCGTTATGTTGCCGGCAATCCGCGTCTGCGAAAGCGCGAGCGGGTGGATGGTCCAGAGCGAGCCCCGGATTGCCTCGGGAACCTCGGTCTGCCACCACGTCATCAGGTCGCGCTGCGTGACGCTAGGGAAGAAGTCTGGCAGGGCCACCATGGCATAGGCGGGCTTCACCGCATCGACGCTTTCGGTGAGTTGCGGGCAGATTGCCTCGATCCAGCCGTCTCCGACGCCATCATGGTAGTGCAGCGCCTCATAGCCTCCCGCCGCGATGATTTCGCCCATGTCCGGCCGGAGATTCAGGTTCTCGACCTGCCCGTTGGGAAGGACGCGGTGACGGATGTTGATGTATTCAGGGGCTGGCCGCTGCGCATCCTGCGCCGAATCCAGCATGTAGCTCGGCTGATCGTCCTCATCGCCCAATGGCAGGACCTGCATCGTGGAGAGTTGCAGATTGCCGAGGTCCGACGTGTGTTTCCCGTCGACCGGAAACGTCAGCAACCGTCCTTCATACTGGGCAGCCGTGACGAGCGGATTGGCACGGGGTTCCAGTAGACCGCCACCGAACCCGCGCCGTTGCGAGAGGGAGCCGATCCTTTCGTCTTTGATCAGGAACGGAAAATTCTCGAGATCCTCGCCGCGCCAGTTGTTCTTGAGGCCCTGCAGGTCGAGAAAGCGGTGGAACTGCGCGAGGCCGTCATTGCGAAGGTTGCGGCGCAGATCGACCTCCAGGTCGAGATCCGCGATGCATTCGCTGCCGCCGAAGAGCTTGTGGATTGGCACCCAGAAGGCGCGTTTCTCGTCTCCAGGCTGCGGATCCTGGGGCCCAAAGGTCTCCGCCGCGCCAGTCATCTCGATCGCGAGATAGGGCGCGAAGCGTCGCGGCAGAACGGGGAAGTCGAACGGTCGCGCCTCGTCCGCCGCAACGAAGCCGCGCTCTTTCGCGTCGTAGGTCGGGGCGAGCGTGCCGAGGCGCGCGATGCCGGAACGGGAGAAGCAAAGCTCCGCATGGCGGCCATGCACGGACATCGGCGCATTCTGATATTGCGGCGCGAACACGACGATGCCGAACGGATTTCCCCCGGCGCGGTCCCGCAGATCCTTCATGGTCGGAGGATGGACGCCGTAGACGAAGTTCTCCACCGCTTCGATTTCGGCAAGGCTCGGGAAGTCGCCGAGCGATCGACCGGCGCGGTCCATGACGACGGTTGGCGAGGCGAACGCATGATAAAGCAGGCTCCGGTCAGGGCTGCCCGGTTCGACCGCGCTTTTGCCGGCGAGCGAGAAATCACCGAAGCCGGGATAGGTCCGGTCGATGCGCGACAAGGGCTTCGTCAGTTCGCTCGCAAGGTCGTGTGCGCCGATATCCAGTTCGCCGCCCGTGGCTTCCAGGAGAAGCGATCGCCATCCCGCCCCGCCGAGGCGTTCCAGGGCGGCCGAAACCGCATCGACCAGACGTGGCGCTTCATGCGCGAAGGCAGGCAACGCGCGTGAGAGGGTGAAAGCGCCGGCCCCGAGCGCCGCGTACCGAAGAAAGTCCCGTCTGGTTGTCATGGCTCCCCCAAGCCGGGCGCCTTTCGCAGGCTGACCCAACGTCATATTGGCACGAAATTAGCTGAACGAAACAATCACTTGCGCATCCAATTGCTGGTGCGCCCGCCACCGCGGGAGTGTCACCAAGTATAAGTTCTGGCCGCGCTGTTCCCGCATGCGCACTAGCCCTGCACGGGGCCGGTCTATTGCAGCGCTTGCCCTAGCGTCGATGCGGATGGTCCAAGCAATTCGCAGGCGCCACGCTGGCGCGCGGACAGGCTGGAGAATAACATCTTCGTGTATCATCGCGGCGGTACATCCGGCGCTACGCAAAGGGAGGGGGCGTCATGATGGCCAACAAGATGAGTGTGACGGTGTCGCGAGACGATTGCGGTCGTGCCGGTGGCGCGGTTACGGCCTTGCGGCTTCGTCATGCCATTTCGAGATTCTGCGTAACCGGACGGGGTGCCGCCTGCGCGATCTTCCTCGGCTCGATCGCCCTTGCCGCGACCTCGGTCCATGCGCAGACCGCATCTTCGCCTCTGGCGATCCCGCTTGAACTCGGCGCCATCCCGCCCCAGGACATGATCGCCCTGGCGCCCGGCGGTATCGAGAAGGGGATTGCCGCGCTCCCGGCCATCGTCGAGGACACGATGAAGCGGAGCGGGGTTCCAGGCTTGGCGGTAGCCGTCGTGCATGGCGGAAAGACGGTCTTCGTCCAGGGTTTCGGCGTTCGCGAAATCGGCAAGGACGCTGCCGTCGACCCAGAGACGGTGTTCCAGATCGCCTCGCTTTCCAAGCCGATCTCCGGAACGGTTGCCGCCATCGAGGTCACTGCCGGCAAGGTCAGCTGGGATGACAAGGTGGTGCGCTTCCTGCCCTCCTTTGCGCTCGCCGATCCCTATGTCACAGCGAATGCCACGATCGGTGATTTCTTTGCGCACCGTTCGGGCTTGCCGCTCGCGGCGGGTGATGATCTCGAGGATCTCGGTTTCGACCGGAGCACCATCATCGAGCGGCTGCGCCTGTTGCCGCTCGACCCGTTCCGTATTTCCTATCACTACGCCAATTTCGGCATAACAACCGGCGCCGAGGCGGTGGCCGCCGCCTCCGGACAGACATGGGAAGAACTCGCCGCCAAGGCGCTGTTTGCGCCATTGGGCATGGCGTCCACCAGCGCGCGGCACCAGGAATTCCTCGCCCGCAAGAACCGCACCGTGCTTCATGCTCTCGAGGATGGGCGCTTTCAGGCGCTCTATGACCGGAATGCCGACGCTCAGTCCCCGGCCGGCGGGGTGTCGTCGAATGTTGTCGATCTCGCCAAATGGCTGAAGCTTCTGCTGGCAGGCGGAAAGTTCGGCGGCACGCAGATGATCAGCGCCGAGGCACTGGCGCCGATGCTGCGCGCCCAGGCCTTCAGCGCGCCTGCGCCAGCGCCGGATGCCCGATCGGGCTTCTACGGCTATGGCTTTAATGTCAGCGTCGATGCCGATGGGCGGCCGATGATGAGCCACTCCGGTGCCTTCTCGCTGGGGGGCGCCACCAACATGCAGATGATTCCAACCGCCGATGTCGCGATCGTCGTGCTGACGAATGCGGGCCCGGTCGGAGCGGCGGAGACCGTTTCGACCCAATTCATGGATTTCGTCCGGTACGGCGCTTCGGCGCGCGACTGGTTCACGCTGTATCACCCACTCCTGCTGAACTATTACGAGCCGGCCGGCGATCTTGTCGACCCCAAGCCTCCCGCCAAAGCCGCTGCCGCCAGCGCGCCCGCTGCCTATGTCGGCACGTATCTCAACGAATACTTTGGCCCGGCAAGGATCGATCTCGACCGGCAGGACCTCTTCTTTTCGGCCGGTCCGAAAGCCGCCAGGCTGAAACTCACCCCTTGGACCGGCGATGAATTCTCCGTCGCCCCGCGCGGCGAGAACCAGCCCTTTGGCTCGCTGTCCTCGGTCAAGTTCGAGGTGAAGGACGGCAAGGCGGTATCCTTCAGCGTCGGCTATCTCGACGGCAACGGCATGGGGACATGGCATCGATGACGGGAGGGGGCCGGCGGCGGCGGCCTGCTTGCTGATCAAAGCGGCGAACCTGCTGGCTGCGGTTTCGCCAGGACCGAGTTGCGAAACGAGTAGCTGAAATACAGCAACAGCGCTCCGGTTACCCAGGCCAGGAAGAGCAGATGGGTCAGCCGGGGCAATTCGATGATCAGATAGAGGCAGAAGGCGACGCTGGCGACCGGCACGAACGGGTAGAGCGGCACCTTGAAGCCACGCTCGAGGTCCGGGCGCGTGCGGCGCAGGATCATGACGCCGAGCGAAACCACGGCGAATGCCGTCAGCGTTCCCATACTCGTCAGATTGACGAGCACATCGAGCGGCACCACCGCCGCCAGGACAGCAATGAATGTCGCCACGATATAGGTGTTGTATCGGGGCGATTGCGTCGCCGGGTCCACCTTGCCGAAGACCGTCGGCAGAAGGCCGTCGCGGCTCATGGCCATCAGGATGCGGGTCTGTCCGAACATCGCGGCCAGCGTCACGCTGAAGATCGAGACGATGGCGCCGATGGAGAACAGGATCGATGGCCACGTGGCGCCCGTGACATTGCGCAGGATCACAGCCAGTCCCGCGTTCTGGTCCGAAAAGGCGGTCCATGGCTGGGCGCCGACCGCGGCGATCGCCACGAGCAGGTAGATGGCCGTCACGACCAGCAGGGAGATCACGATGGCGAGCGGCAGAGTCCGCGCCGGGTCCTTGGCTTCGTCGCCGGCGGTCGAGATGGTGTCGAGACCGATATAGGAGAAGAAGATCATCGCGGACGCCGTGCCGATGCCACTCCAGCCAAGCGGCATGAACGGGATGAGGTTTTCGCTTCTGAAGGCTGTCAGCGCGATGACGACGAATAGCGCCAGCACGCCTAGCTTCACGGCCACCAGGATGGCATTGACCGTCGTCGACTCCCGTGTGCCGCGGATCAGCAGCGTGGCGCAGATGGCGATCAGCGCGACTGCCGGCAGGTTGACGACGCCACCTTCGCCCGGCGGCTGAGATATGGCGTCCGGCATGCGCCAGCCGGTTACATCGCCGAACAGCTCGTTGAGATACTGTCCCCAGCCGACCGCTATGGCCGACGCCGACACCGCATATTCCAGCAAAAGACACGCCCCCACGACGAAGGCGGAGAACTCGCCGAGCGTTGCGTAAGCGTAGGAATAGGCGGACCCCGAAACGGGCATCGTAGATGACAATTCAGCGTAGCAAAGCGCGGTCAGGCCTGCCGTGATACCGGCGATGACGAAGGACAGGATCACGGAAGGCCCGGATACCGGAACGGCTGCCGTTAGGGCGACGAAGATGCCGCTGCCAACCGTTGCGCCAATACCCAGCATCACCAGTGGGAACAAGCCAATCGATCGGCTGAGGGTGCCGTGCACCGCATTGGCGGCGGCGTGCTCGGCCATGGAGCGAACCGGCTTGCGGCGAAACAGCGATAGTCCGAGAGTCGCAGCTGAAGCCATTCATATCTCCCGACCGATTTTGGCTATCTTCAAGACTTGCAAGCGGGCAGCACATGCGCCGCCCCGCCAGTTTTCGGGGGCGGTCCTTGGAATCAGAACTTCAATGAGAAGTTGGCCTGAGCCGAATTCTCGTAGGCGTCGGTGGCGTATTGGCCTGAATAGGAAAGGCCGAGCGTGGCGTTCTCGCTGACCGCGAAGTCGACACCGAGTTCGGTCACGAGGGCGTTTTCCGCGATCGGCACGCCGGCAAGGGAAAAGGCCGCCGCGCCGGGCTGGAACCCGAGTGTCGCTTCCGGAGTGACATCCCCGAAGGCATGTCGCCATCCCAGGGTGCCGCGCACCGTCAGGCCCGCCGCAAGCGCGGCCGAGGCGCGCAGTCCGACCGTCGTATAGGTCGTGTCGAGCTCCGAGCTGCCGGCCATCGCAGCAGTACCGGTCTCGTTGATGTCGCCGTCGATATGCACATAGGCGAGGTTGGCGAAGGGCTCCAAGGCGGCTGCGCCATAGGCGAACTTGTAGGCGGCTTCTCCGAAAACCTGGGCCGTGGGCGCGTCATAGGAGGCCTCCGTCGGCCCGGCGAGACCGACCACCGCGACATGACGTGTCGTGTCGATCTTGTTCCAGGAATAGGCGGCGCCGCCCCGCAGCGCTAAGCCGGACACGTCCTGCCAGCCGGCATAGAGCGCCAGGTGATAGCTGTCGCTGGAGCCGGAGGCGGCGATGTCGGACGACGAGAAGGACGTCTGGCTATAGCCGCCGGCGATACCGAAGCGCCAGGCATCGTCGACCGTGACGTCGACGCCGGAGATCATGCCGCCGATCGAGGAACTGATGTCGGCCGTGTTGCCGTCGCCATCCGCCGAGCCCCAACTGCCGAGCGCCCGGCCCCAGATCGCATAGGCCGTGCCAGACGGCACTGTGGTCACACCCGCTGCGGCCGGGCTGGCCTTGCCACCGATCGCCCCGCGCAGCCGATCATTCAGCGCATCCCGCAGGAAATGCGACTGCTCGGACAGGACGCCGAGGGCGCTGGCATGGATCGAGGCATTGGCAAGGCTGCTGAAGGCCGCTTCGGCTTGCGCCTCCGACGCGCCGACTACCTGCTGCCAGGCGGCGCTTCCCGCGGCGGCATCCAGCGCGTTCGCCACAGCGATCTCGTTCGGCGTCGCGGCGTAGTCGGCGAAGCGCTCGTCGCTCCTTGCCGTGGTGAGATAGCCGTTGAAGCCATCCTCGCTTAGCTCAAAACTGATGAAGGGGAAGTCGGCCACGGCGACTGTCGGCGATTGCACGGTCAAACCGCCGCCTGTGGTCAGGATCGTATAGGTCTTGCCGGGCAGGACGGGCGCGTTCGCCGTGCCGTAGCGCGCGATCTCGAAGCGCGAGGAGAGGATCGTCGCCGTGCCATCAACGTCGATCCGGTCGCTCTCGGCACCGTTGATCTCGATGTAATAGTCGGAGCCGGCAGCCATTGTCAGGTCGCCGCTTATATGCACCGTTCCGATCGAATTGCCGGGCGCGATCGAGCCGCCATTGACGTCGATATTGCCGACGACATTGCCGGCGCCGGCCAGGGTGCCGCCCTTGTTCACCGTCACGTTGCTGGTCAGCTTGCCGTTCACGGCCAGCGTGCCGCCATTGATCACGGTGCCGCCGCCAGCGCTGTCCTGGCCGGTCAGGGCGACCCGGCCGGTACCCTGCTTGGTCAGCGTGCCCGACCCGCTCAGCTCACCGATATGGCTGCCGTCGAACGATTGGTCGAACACCAGCGCGCTGTTGTTGAGGATGTCACCCTGCAGGCTGACCGTGCTGCCCTTGAGCGTGCCGGCGTTCACCGTCGTGCCGCCGGTGTAGCGGCTTACTCCCGCCAGCGTCAGGGTTGCCGCCCCGTCCTTCACCAGCGAGCCGCCGCCCGTGATGCTGTATTCGAAGGTGCCGTCCGTCGTCTGGTTGAAGAGCAGCACGCCCGGATCGGGATTTTCGCTATCCTGGACGAAGGCGACGTCGCCACGTATCGTGTTGCTCTGGCCCGCCAGCGTCCCGGCATAGATGGTGTTCGGTCCGGTATAGGTGTTGCTCTCGCCCCGTAGCTCCAGAGTGCCTTCGCCATATTTGATGAGGCCGCCGCCGCCGATTTCGCCGCTGAGGGTCAAAATCTCGCCATCGCTGACCCTGAAGGCGCCGCCGTCGATGCCGAGCGTCACGGGACGGTCACTCTGGAACCCTGTGCTTGCCCAAAGCGTCCCGCCGGCGATGTTCAAGGCCGTCTTGGCCTTGCCGAGCCCATTGTCGGCCGTGACCCGCAGCGTGCCGCCGAGGATGGCCGTTCCGCCGGAATAGGTATTGGCGTTCGTCAAGCGGAGCGTGCCTTCTCCGGTCTTGACGAAGGTGCCGTTTCCCGAGATCTGTCCGCCCCAGATCAGCGTGTTCTGAGCGACGTCGATGCCGCCATTGCTGGCAAGTTCGAGGCTTCGTTGGATGGTCTGGCCGCCGGGGGCCGAGCTCGTGGTGCCGATGTAGCCGCCGTCGAGGATGATGGTGCCGAGAGCCGCGCCGAGATTGGCGTCTGTGCTGAACAGCAGCCGGCCGCCCGCTACTGTGGCGCCATCGAACGTGTTTGATGCGTTGAGCGCGACGTCGCCGGCGCCCGTCTTGGTGAGGTGGCCGCCGCTGACGACGCCATTGACCTCCAGCCTTCCGCCGGTTCCGGCATAGAATCCGCTCGGCCGAACCGTCTCCTCGAAGATCTCGACCTTGTTGCCCAGGCTGAACGTGGTGTTTTCCACGCCGAGCATGCCGCCGTCGAGCGTGACGAGGCTGGACAAATGGAGAGCGGTGGACGAGCCAAGGATCAGCGTGCCATCCCGGATTCCGGTGCGACCGGTATAGGTGTTGTTTCCGGTCAGGGTGAGCGTGCCGGCGCCCTCCTTGAACAATATTCCCGTGCCCGCGATGTTGTAGGCGTAGGTTCCGCCGACGGACTGGTCGAAGATCAGCGTGGCGTTGTTCTCGATATCAGCGCTGAGGCTCGTCGCATTGCCCTGCAAGGTTCCGGCTTCGATCTGGATCAGATCCGTGAAGCGGTTCCTGCCGGTCAGGATGGTGGTGCCTTCCCCCTCCTTGTACAGGTAATAGTCGCCACCCGCCCCCGCGACCCCGGTTTCGGTCCCGATCTCGTCGCTGATGCGCTGTACCTGGCCGGCGCCGGGCGCCAGGGTGAGCATACCCGACCCCTGCAGGAAGATGCCGGTGATGGCGCCGGTGCCCGCCTGGCCGTGGGCGCCGCCGCCGGCCCCTCCGGCCACCTGGTTGCCGGCGATGGTGAGATTTCCCTTGAGGACCAGCGAGCCGGAGCTCTCGACGAAGATGGCGCCGCCGACCCCGCCGCCACCGCCGCCGCCGCCGGCATCCTGCCTGTTCTGGGCATCGACCCACAAAGCGCCATGTCCGCCGCCGATGCCGCCAAAGCCACCCTGGCCGGCGTCCCCGAACTTGCCGCCCGAACTGTTGCCGCCGCCGCCGCCGCCAATACCGCCATTCCCCGCGGGGCCGTTGCTCGTCCCGGCGCCGCCGCCACCGCCGCCAATGCCGCCATTTTGCGCCGGATAGGCGCCGCCGCCGCCAAGATTGCTGCTGGCGCCGTCGCCGCCGCGACCGGCGCCGCCATAGCCGGCACCGCCATAGCCGCCATGCCCGAAAGCCAGGGGTTCGCCGCCATCGCCGCGCGTGCCGCCGCCGCCCCCGCCGCCGCCGCCCGCCTGGATCTTGAAGCTGCCGCCATCGCCACCCTTGGCGAGATTGTTCGAGAAGTTGACATTGGTCAGCGTGACGTCGGCGCCGGCGCCGACATACAGGCCGCCTCCAAGACCGCCGCCGCCGCCGCCCGCCCCGGAAACGAACGTGTTGTTCTGCTGGTCAAGGCGGGATGAATCACCGCCTTTGCCGCCCACGACCTTGGCGTCGGCGATCGTCAGGTCGTTGATTTCCAGCGCCACGCGGCGATCGGGAAAGAGATTGGTATCGGCATAGACGTTGAACGCCCGCGCCGTTCCGCCGCCGGACAACGTCTTGCCGTTGCCGTTGATGGTGAGGCTCTTGTAGATCACCGGAAGGTCCGAGGTGATCGTGATGTCGGACGTGAAGGTGATCGAGTCACCGAACGTCGCCATGCCGAGGGCGCTGCGCAGGCCCGCCTCGCTGCTGACGTGGTATTCATGCGCGAAGGCCGGCGCCGTGTACGCCGATACCCCTAGCGCAAGGAGCATCACGCAAGCGAAACTCGAGATAGAATTGCGGGGATTGACGTGACGAAGAACGCCGGCAAACGTTGCCCGGCGCGCTGTCACCCGTTCGCCGCCGCGCTGGATTGTTTCGCTATCCATGATCGCCCCCGAACCCCGCACCACTGCCGCCTTGGGACACGACCGCGACTTCTTTTCCGGTGGCCTGCTGTTGGAGGAAACCTCATCCCCGAACTACTGGGCTTGCCGGACAATCTGCCTGTGCGGCCATGACTGGCTGAGATCCGCCTATAGCAGGCGATTGTTTGTCTGGTATTTGAAAGCGACAGTCGTTCCGTGGCGGATCGGACTGTCCAACCAGCATCGTCCGTCTCGCCGGGAACAAATCGGCAAGACGAGCGCGGGCTGTTCATCTGTTTCGGCCCGTCCCTCGCTGGTCACGGGGCTCCGTCAAACGCGTCTGCCTGGAAGGCGTCCTATCGTATCGGGACGGCTGCCATCGGTGACGGGCTCTTTCGGCTCGACGCCGGGATTCGCAAAGTGCGAGCAGGCGCGTCGCCGAGGCACTCGAGCCCTGGTCAACAATCCGGACTCTCGCAACCTGACGGCGCGTTTCGGTCTTCGTCCGGTTCGTGCCGGCAGGGTCCAGCCGTCGTCGCGGTTCCCCTTTCAACCGTGTGAAAGTGCGGTGAACCGCGTGCCTAGGCCGCCGCGATCAGACCTGCTCCGACAAGGACGGCAGGCGAAACCACATCCTTGCCATGCAGCCTGGTCAAATGGCCGATGAGCCCCCGCATGATGTTGGCGCGCGCCTGCAGCGAGGTGAGATGGCGCACGGACGTCATGTAGGTGTATTCGATCGCGTTGCGCGCGCCTTCGCGGCCGGCTGCGATCAGCACATCGGTGACGGCCTTCGGCAGTTGTTGGCCGGCCGGCGTGATCAGTGTGGTGACCATCACGCTGAGGTCCGGCGGCGAATGCGGGCTTTCGTAGGAGAACTCCGCCGGCACATTCAGCGCCTCGCGGTCGCCCGCCGCCAGCAGCGCGATATATTTGAGGACCCGCATGTGCACTTCGAACGCGGAATCGGGATCGGCCATCTCGATGCCGCGATCGAAGAATGCCACCGCAGCGGCGAAGTCGCCGCGTGCCTGCCGCAGTTGCCCGAGCACCGGCAGGGCGGCAGCCGAGTCAGCCATACGGTCAAAAGCCCTGTCTGCAAGATCCTCGGCAAGCTCGAGATGACCGCGATCGACGAAATAGAGCAGCTTGGCTGCGGTCAGCGTCAGCAGCGGGTTGGTGTCGATGAGTGGCAGGCAATCCAGCACGGTTGCCTCGATCTCGCTCTCGATCTCGTCGCGCTCATCGCGGCCGATGCCGGTGAAGGGATTGGCGAGGACAAGGCGCGCAAACAGATGCAGGCACCATTGCAGGGCGATGTCCGCACTGGCCGGATTAGCCGCCCGCGCGTCACGCAGTTGCAGCCCTTTCTCCAGCCAGTTCGGATTGGAGGCCGACAGCAGGGTCGACGCCTTGCGCAGGCGGATTTCGTGCGGCTGATCGGCGGGTGTGCCTAGCCCCTCCGAGGCCTCGGCCAGATTGCGCTGCAATGCCTCGACGATGCCGATCGAGGCGCGTTCCACCTCCGGAATAATCGAGGCCATCGTGGCGTTGCCGAACTCGAGCCGGAAAGCCCGGACAATGCGCCGTGACGGGCCATCGCGCAGGGTAGCGGTGCAATCCAATCGATCCCCGTTCTGCTGGAAGCTTACCTTCAGGACATAGCGCGTTGCCTGCGTCGCCGAGCCCTCGTCACGCCCCAGGACGATCACGGTCTCGCCGGCGCCGAGCCGGCCCGCGATGCTGTCGCGCAGATGCGTGGTGACAGCGTCCGCACGGTCGGTAAGGCGCTTGTCATGTGGCGGGACGACGGGGGCTATCCCCAGAAGCCCGCTGACCGGGGCCGGATCGGGTCTGGGGGCAACGGGCGGCGGACTCGTCGCGATCCAGACGTAGCCCTCGCCATATTGCGTGGCGATAAATCGTGGGGATCGTGCGCTATCGCCGAGCTTGGTACGCAGGCGGTTGACGAGAAAGTCGACATTGCGGTCGGACGCGTCGGGCTGGGTCGGCGCGATCGCGTCGAGCAGCTGGCTGCGCTGCATCAGGCGGTGCGGGTTCCGGGAAAGCACGAGAAGGAGGGCGCGCTCGCTGCGCGTGAAGCGGATCTGCTCCCCGTTGCGATGCGCGAACAGGCAGGTCTCGTCCAACACGACATCCCCCAGCACCCATCCGCCGAGCTGCGGTATCCCACGCTTCATCCGAACTTGCCCCAGACTGCCGCTCGACACGGCATGCAACCCTGAAAACCCACGGCAGCAGAATGTACGAAGCTTGAGGTTCGGTCCATGCCGTAAGGGCACATAACTTACCATGCCCAGGACGCGGCGGCCGGGCGAAGATCGGTCCATGTCTGCCGGCGGCAGGGGTCGTACGTGACCGCGGCCCCCGTTCGAATGATGGCCGCTTTCAAATATCAGGCAAACAATCGCCTGCTATAGGCGATCTGAGCCAGAAATGGCCGCATAGACATAGTGTCCGGCCAGCCCCGTCATTCATCTGTGCGCAAAGACGACCGGCAAACGGGGGACGCCATGGCGCAGTCAACAAATCGTCCGATCCAGCATCGCGCCGAGTCGATGCAGGTTTCGCGAAAGGGTTTGCGACAGGACGCCCGTTTGACACGTCATCGCCGCAGCCTGTTGACGGGTGCCGCGATCCTGCCGGCGATGGCGCTCTGCCTGTGGATGGCCGGCACGGCTGCACGCGCGGATACCGTCGAATGGAAAGGCCCTGCCGGAGGCAGCTGGTTCGACGCCGCAAACTGGCAGATTCCACCGAGTGGCCCCAACGGTGTACCGAAGCCGGCAGACACCGCCGTCGTCTATATCCCGGGACCGACCATCAGCACCCCCGGTGCCGCCGTCGCTGGAATCATCTTTGGCGGCTCCAACAGTTCGCTCGCTATCACCGCAGGCGGGACGCTGACGACGAATTCGGCGCAACTGGGCAGTGGCGTCGATAACGTCACCACGGCGACCGTGAGTAGTGCGGGAGCCGCATGGATATCGAACGGCACCATCATACTCGGCCCGAATGGCGGGACAGGTACGGTGACTGTGTCCAACGGTGGAAATATCCGCTCGAACAATACCAATCTGAAGTCCGGCAGCAGTTCAATTACGGTCACCGGAGCCGGATCGGAATGGCTGACCGGCAATCTTCGCATGGAGGCTGGAAAATTCATCGTCTCGGACGGGGGGCAATTGTCTCTCTACGGGTCCCCCGATCTGGAAAACACCTCGAACCTGTTCATTGGCGCGGGGTCTACCAACGCGGCGGACGCCGTGGCGCCCGGATATGTCAAACAATTTCAGGGAGTTATTTCCCTGCGATCCGGGGCCGCCATCAACTTCAATCACACGGACCAGACCCGCAAATACGAATTTGCGCCGGCATTCACCGGCGCGGGTACCCTTGAGTTCATCAACGGCGCCACCGTGATGACCGCCAACAGCAGCGCCTTCACCGGCACCACCAATGTCCGCGAGAAGGGCACGCTGGTCGTCAAGGGCTCGCTGGCCGGTTCCGACGTCAATGTGTGGGGCGTACTGGCTGGCAATGGCGCCGTGAAGAGCGCGACCATCAAGGGCAACGGCAAGATCGAACCGGGCAATTCGATCGGCACGCTGCATATCAGCGGCGACCTGACGATGGAGGCGGAGTCGGACTACACGGTCGAGATCAACGGCAGTGCAAGCGATCTCATCGATGTCGGCGGAAGCGCAACCATTCTGAGTTCCACGTTCGAGATCCAGCGCTACGATACTGCGCAGTCGCCAGTCTTGCCGGGCACCACCTATACCATTCTGAAGACTGCGGGCGGCCTCACCGTGCAATCGCCAACGGTCGCCGTCGCCGATTTTCCGTTCCTGAACTTTACCCTGAGCGAGGACGGCTTCAACGGCTATCTCACCACGTCGCGCAGCAGCGAGCGGTTCGCGGAGTTGGCTTCCACGCCGAACGAGATCGCGGTTGCGAACGTGCTGGACGGGATCGGTTCGGGCACGGCCTGGGAGCAGGTTGTCGGCGCAAGCGAGGCGCAGGCACGCTCCGCCTTCACCAGCCTCGGCGGGGCGTCCTTTCACGCCAGCGCGCTCAGCGTATTGTCCAACCAATCGCATTTCCTGCGCGACGCGGTGATCAACCGGCTGGCCGGCGCGAACGCGGGCCGGCTCCAGGCTATCGATGGCCTGTCGGCGACGAACGATCCGGCGACGGCGACCGCGTCTGACCCGGCCTATGCGATGTGGGGACAGGTCCTCGGTAGTTGGGGCGCATTCGACGGCAGCAGCAACGCGACGCGGGTCACGGATTCGATCGGCGGCCTCGTCACCGGCGTGGATGTATCGGTCGCCGAGACATGGCGTTTCGGTATCGCCGGCGGCTACAGCCACAGCTCCTTCGAGGCCACGGATATCGCGGCCTCCGGTTCCAGCGACAGCTATCACGTCGCGCTTTATGGCGGATGGCAGTCGGATGGTTGGGCCGTGCGCGGTGGTGCTGCGTATTCGTGGAACGACATCGACACGTCGCGCCAGGTCCAGGTTGTCGGGATCGGCGATGTGCAGGA
>NZ_JAPKNH010000016.1 GCF_026344005.1 Kaistia terrae | reverse complement strand
GCAATCCCTCGGACGCCCATCTCTGAGCGCGCACGGAAGAAGGCCGAGGAGCTGACCGGCGCGGTCCATGAGGCAGAGCGGATCCTCCGCGGCGACATGTTCGCGGTCTATAGACGAGATATCGCAACCGCTCTCGTTGCTCAACTGGACGCCGCCGCGGATGTGGCAGGCCCTGTACTGAACCAACTTCGAACCGGCGAAGCCAAGGCGACCACAGCGGAGATTAGCCAGCGGCTGGCGCTCGTCGTCGGCTCGAACCCATCCGCCGGCAAGGGTGACGCGGCCATCTACGGCCGGATGCTGGCCGAACGGGTTGGAGCTCAAGAGCCGACAGTCGGCGCGCTCGAAGCTGCGTGCGTGCGCATCATGGACACCCAGACGTTCCTACCCTCGATAGCGGAAGTGCTCGCCGCCCTGAAATCGGAGGAAGCGCTGCAGGCTAGGTGGATCGCCTTGCTGTTGCGGCTGCCGGAGGCCCGCCAAGGTCTCCTCGATGCAATCGCAGCGGAAGAGCAGCGCACGCTCGAGCGGCGCGCCAGCGTGAAGCGCACCATGCGCTGGCATCTCGAACGAGGCCGGCCCTTCCCGCCGCCACACACTACCAACGAGCACGACATCATGGCCGAGGTTCAGACCGAGATGGCCCGCGATGGGGTAGCGCCCGGCAGCGTCCCCTTTGTCGAGGGCGACAGCTGGTGGAAGTCGACCAGCGCCGATGTTTGAACTTTGGAACGGAGAAGTGACCCGATGACGAGCGGCCCTTACAGCGGTGCTTGGAAGCCCCATCAATCGCGAACCGATATATGGGCAAATGCCGATGGTAGCGAGAGTCGCACATCGCCGCGCGATGCGCGCGAACGGCTACTGCGGATAGCCACTTTGTCGGTGGATGAGGCGGCATTGCGCCTGAGCATGTCGCGGAACCAAGCCTACAAGGCTAGGTGCTGCGTTATTGATTCTGTCGCGGTTCTCTCGCGGATACTGAAGCAGCCCGGCTCGGCCTTCGTTCGAATGCCGCTTCCCGAGTCAGGCGAGGCCACTGGCGGCGTTCCGCATGGTGACCGCCACCCGGGCAACCGCCACCATCCAAGAGCCTGCTGTGGGGCTCCGCAGGCGATTGCGCGCGACGCTGGTTTCGCTCCCACGTGCGTGCAGGTGCACGGCGCTCGTGAGGGTTGGGTCACTCTTTATCCGTGAGCACGACGAGGTTCGGGGATAGTGGCCATGACCGCCTCGATGGCACGACACTGGTTTGCATAAGCCGCGTCCGCATCGGACTGGATCGCAGACAGTCGCTTTCGGAGGTAGTCCTCTCGCACCGCTGGTGTCATGGACCGCATGGTCTCGATCTCCCGCAAAGAAAAGCCGGCGGCCGACCACGCTACAACATTGCGAACCCAATCGCGGTCTGCGGTGGTGTAGATGCGATCTAGGCCACGCCTCTCCGGGTTCAAAATCCCGATCTGCTCCCAGAACCGTAGAGTACGATATGTCAGGTGGAACTCCGCAGCGAGGTCTCCAATGCCATATTCTGCCATCCTCGCCCTCCATGGTCAGTAGGCTCGTGACAGTTCAGGATAGTCCCGATTGCGGCGTCAAGCCCCTTTGGACCGAGGCGATGTCAGCATTTGCAAGAAAACGGGGCGCTTCAGGTTTCTTCAGGCCGGGCCGAGGCCGCCATGGGCCATCTTGATTTCCCTTGATTGAATTCAACCTGGCACCGCCTAGCCGCTATCGCCCGTTAGAAAACGGCTTGCCTGCGCCAATGTCTACATTTGACAGCCGTTAGCCGTTTCCCGAGTCAGGCGAGGCCACCGGCGGAGATTTGGGACCGACGCGCTACCCGCCAGCCCGCATGAGGCAAAATCTAGCCAGCGACTCCCGCAGGCGATTTGCGGAAGTCAGGAACTTCCCTCGCGTGCGTGCAAGTGCGCGGCGCGCGTCAGGCGGCCCTAGCAGGAGCTTTGCCAATCGCGAGAATGTTCACATTTGTTGACTCCCGCCCCCCCCCCGAATTCACGGGCGAATACGGGGACCAGGCAGGAGGCAAGGGCCACATCGAACCGTAGGGTAGGAGACTAGGAGCTTGGGCTCATGACGTCCCCGTCATTGATGTTGTCATCCTGGCCTTCAGATTTTCTACGGAAGAGATAAGTGAAAGCTCAATGCCTTCAGATGCGTAACGTAGGTCTACGCGCCCGTTGAAATCGGTGAGTACCGTGTTAATCATCTTGGTGCCAAAGCCAAGCTTTGACGGCTCTTGTACATGGGGCCCGCCGGACTCCTGCCACAAGAATTTGAAGATCTGGCCTCCCTCCTCTCTTAAAACATTCCAACTGATCGATACATTTCCGCTTTGCGCCGAGAGGGAGCCATACTTTGTGGCATTCGTAGCTAGCTCGTTAATCGCTAGGGTGAGAGAGAGAGCCTGCTTAGGGCCAAGGTCTAGCGCCGGACCTTTAAAACTAATGCGTCCTGCCGATTGATGCGCCGCGATAGCCCCACTCACTACGTCGTAGAGAGAAACTTCACCGGTACTGGATAGCGTCAGAATGTCGTGGGCGCGACCGAAGGCAACGAGCCTTCCTCGAAAAGCCGCCAGTTGCGCGTCATGCTCTTGGCCTCGCAATGTTTGAGTTGCTATGGCGCTCACAATAGCCAATGTGTTTTTGACACGATGCCTCAACTCTTCATTGAGAAATATCAGATGTTCTTCCGATTTTACATGATCGGTAACATCTATACCTTCGACAAATATGCCTGAAACGCTACCATCATCTTCAATTATCGGCTGGTAGACAAAGTCTACTACCAATGACCGCGAGGGCAAATTGTCTTTCCCAATGAGTTCCATCGGCACCCGTCTCCCGACATGAGCAATGCCGGTGGTGAAGACGGTGTTTAAAAGCTCAACAAATCCTTGCTCTGCTGCCTCGGGTATTGCTTCATGAACTGACCGGCCCACTAAGGGCCGACTTCCGACCAATCGCACAAACGCTGAATTTGTGAGTTCAAAGACATGGTTTGAACCTCGCAGAACCGCCATAAAGCCTGGAGCTTGGTGGAAGAGCATATTTAAACGCTGAGCTTCTGCCTTCACTCGCGCTGCTGCCAGATGATGCTTGGTTATATCGTTGCATATGACCAGCACCCCCCCAATTTTGCCTTCCAAATCGATCGGCGAATAGCTGTAGGTCCACCAGACGTCCTCGCGCGCGCCGTTGCGGGTAATGGGAACCAGCCGATCCTCATCCCAAGTAGAGCCATTGCCAGCGAGGACGCTCTCGATCTGCGGGCCAATGATTGGCCATATCTCTTGCCAACAATCTTTGCCACGGTCGCCAAGAGCGCTTGGATGCCTCTCGGGCCCCATCGTTTCGCGATAACCATCGTTGTAGAATTGGATGAGGTCGGTCCCCCACCAAATGAACATGGGGTGACGTGTATTAAGCAAGAGACGGACGGTAAGCCGGAGACTTTGCGGCCACGTCTCGGGAGCGCCCATAGGGCTGTCGGCCCAATCATGCGACCGCATAAGTCGGCCCATCTCGCCGCCACCAGAAAGAAAACTCGCTGAGCTCTTCGCAACCAAAGCGAACCCCAATCTTTCGGTCAGCCATTTCTCCAACGCGGCATACATGAGCGCTTATTGTAAACGTTAGTACAGGGGGCTGAGCGCGGCTGTGATCCGAGGCGCTGAAGGCGGTCGTGAATTGTCGCTTGAGGCTCAGACTAAACTCGCCTCCGCCCTCGGCGCGGGGGCTGATCTGTTTGTGGAGTAGGCCGTACATTGTCGGGCGCCAGAATGTCGGCCTCTTCCGCCGCCAGGACGAACGCGGCGCGGGCGGCTTCCGTGTCGGCCTTGTCTTCCAGCGCCGCCAGACACGCGAGCTTGGCCATACGATGCAGGTCGGACGATTTGAACGGTTCCGGCCATCGGTAAACCAGCCACTCGGCCGCGCGCTCGACATCCCCGATGGCCTGCCTACTGCCAGCACCTACCCAAACGAAGACTGGTTTAAAGATGCGGGTCATTGCCTGTTCCAGCTAGGGCGAGATGTCGACATGCCCACCAGCACGATGCACGCCATTACCTAACTTGACGCTACGTCAATCCGGTGCGCCAATTGCGCGTGACCGTCAGGCACAAGCCCCCCGCCCCACCTGACGGCATCCGCCCGCCGGCCGCCAAAACAGCCGGCGGGTGTGTAGTTGCCACCCGGCCGAAACATCGGCCCAGTGGGCTAGACCTGTGCCAACATTTCCCGAGCTGCCGTGAACAGCGCCCGGACCTCGCGCCGGGTGGCGATGGCCGAGCTCGTATAAAGCCCATGACTGTACCGTCCGTTCCGCTCACCCTTCGGTGCCCCGCCCCGGGCGCCATGGCATCGGCACACGGTCCAGCCCCTCACGGCCGGCGCCTCGCAGCGCAAACCAGTAGACCGCCTTGGCTATGCAACGGGGCGCAATCCGGCTAACTGCGACGGCGCCCTATGTCATTCGGGCTCGGGGGCCAATGAAGAATACCCCCTGACTACGTAGACCCGATCAACGGGAGTCGAAGGGAAAACCCATTTGCTCCAGTTCGCCAACAGCCAGTCACTGTCTATCGCTCCAGTAGGACCCGCCTCGGGTGGCAATACCTGTGGCACCAGCCCGGCCTTGTAACCTGTCGTCACGAGCAAGGCGTTTACCTGCGACGGCAGGACCACCAGCATGAAATCAACCCAGTCCTCATAGGGCGCAATTGCTGGAAAGCGAAGCACCGTGCCAGAGTAAATCCGGGCCTCGGGCCAATCCATGAGAGCTGTCGGAATCATTGGGGTGGGGCCTATGCGCGAAGAGCAGGATAATGCGGGACAGTCGGATCAGGCGCTGGCTCAAGTTGCGGCGGCGGGGCTGGTCGCCACGAAGGTGATGGATTGTCTGCTCCAGACGCTGATGAACAAGAGCATTCTTTTGCCCTCTGAGGTCAATGACATCTATCGTGCCTCCGCCCTGTTGATCCAACAGGCGATTCCGGCGGATGACCACACGAAAAAGGTTCAGGAACTGGCACTGGCCGACCTCGCCGACCGCCTGGGTGAGACGGATTAGGGCCGGCGCTAAAACTGAGCCAGTATCTCCCGCGCGGCGATGAACAGTGCCCGCATCTCCCGGCGAGCATCGATAGCCTCGCCCGTGTAAAGCCCATGCCGGTATAGACCGTGACGCTCGCCCTTCGGAGCGCCGCCGCGTGCCCCGTGACAGCGGCAAACCCTCCAGCCACGGACGGCTGGGGCGCGGCACTGGAAGCCGCTGCGCTTCGCCTTAGCGGTGCAACGAGGTGCATTCCGGGCGGCGGACAGACGGTCTATGGGGTTATCCATGATTTCGGTCGTCACCCCCTCCGGCCTCCCCCTTGCTGGACATCGCCGACGATGGCTTGGCCGCCGTTCTCCACGGTCACAGTCTGGTGCTGCACGCGGATCGTCTGCACGCCGCTGGACCGATAGCGCTTCATCGCCTCTACCTGGGCCGCGAACGTCCGCTGCATCTTGGTCGCCATGTTCACATAGCGCTCGATGCTGTCGATGTGACCGGACTTCATGGCCGTGGCCAGGAGGCGCACAGAGGCCTCATGCGTCCCGAGCATCTGCACCGCCAGAGCCGCCTCAATCTGGTCGTTGGGCTGGATTCCACCGATGAAGGCCAGCGCAGCGTTCAGTTCCTCCTCGTCGGTCGCGTTGCCGGATGTCCTGACGAGCCCCAGCTGACGCCATGCGAAATCGTTGGAGCCACCCCCGAACGTTTCGCGCAGATGGACCATAAAGCCGTCCGCGTCGTTATGAGGGCAACCGATGATAGGCGGCCCGTCCGGCTGGATCTCCATAGTCACTTTGATCGGTTGCGTTCGGTCTATCTGCCGCGCCGCTGCCTGCTGTATCGCCTTCTGCGTCCGCTGCCCTGGCTCGGGCCGTGAGGATACGGGCACTGGGTCTGTCGGGCGCAGGGGCACGACCTTGGATTTCGTTGGCTTGGCCATGATGCTCCTCAATGCAGCGTCGGGTGCAGATCCCGGCTGAACACCAGCCGGCCGGTTGCCGTGACGAGATTGCGCGCAGCCTTTGCTATGGTTTCTATGTCGCCGCCCCAGTTCGCTTCGGAGTGCAGGAACTTCGACAGCCACACGATACCTTCGGGGCTGATAGGAACGATGGCCAGCAGGCGCTCGCGCGTTTCCCGGATGTCGGCAAAGGAATCGAGATGACGCTCAAGCGCTTCGTCGAGCCCATAGACCACCCGCGCTTCCCGTAGCTGCTTCTCGTCGGCATCGAGCGCGGCGTGCGCGGCCTTCCCAAACGCCTCGATGACAGGAAGGTCCGTCACCGCGTCGCCGCTGCAGCCTTCGAGCATGGCTTCGGCTGCCTGGTCTATCTCGTCATGCGTTTCTGCATAGGCCGGGACACTCTTGCCGTCCTCCGTCTTCAGACCGATCAAGGCGCGAGGATTGCGCTGCATCTCCCTCGGCATGGCGGCGCTGACCCGTTCGCACTCCTTGGCTAGTTCGTCCGTCCGGTCGACCGCGGCAAGATGCTCGTCATAGGCGAGGATGAACAGGTCTTCCGGCTCCTCCGACGCGGGGCTGGCCTTGGGCTGGAAAGGGGCGCTCGCGGTGCTCATCGGTCGAGCCCCAATTTCTTGGCGTAGTCTGTGCCGCCAGATAGCTCGTCCATGATGCCCCCGGTTCGGCTGGCAGGCATGGCTTCCGCCCAGTTTGCCGGCCGGGTTGCCGTCACCTGCAACGGATCGTTCCGGTTAGACCCGCCCGGATCGTCGCGCGTCGTCGCGGCGCCCGTAATGGATGCCTGATTGTAGCGCTTCATCAGCGTGACGGCCGGTCCGGTGTCGGGCTTGAAAGGCCGCTTGGACAGCAGCAGGACGGCCCGATCCGGGTGCAAAAGCGCATCCCGCACCAGGTCGTCAATTGTGTTGAGCCCTGCCTTGCGCGCCGCCGTGACAGCATTCGCTCCCAGGATGGCGATGGCGCCGCCGCCAAGCCCACCGGCTGTTGACGCAAGCGCGGCGAGGGCGAGTTTTGACAGGATCGTCTTGCGGCTGTCGCCCTTCGCCGCGGCGAGCATGTCTTGCGGGGTATTGGAACCGCCCGGCAGTTTCACCGCCGAGATGGACCGATTGGCACGCTGCAGGTCGTCGGCAATCGCCTGCATCTGTCCCAACTCGTGGTCGCCGAAGATCCGCCGCAGGGCCGCCCGGTTCTGCTTGATGAAGCTCTGGAACTGGTCCGACTTCAGGAGAGCCCGGCCGCTCGTTGCCGCCTCGGTATTTGAGACCAGCCGGCCCAGCATGTGGTCGACAACCGATTTCCGTAGGCCCTGGATGGCCTCGGGATTACCGCTGACTGTCCGGGCAAGCTGGGCCATCATGGCGCTGGCGTCCTGGCGGCCGAAGACGCTACCGACCATTCGGGTGATGTCGTCGGGGTGCTCGGCTCCGATCAGCTTACCGAAGATGCCCTTCTGGTAGTCGTCGAGCTGCGCGGCCCGGCTGGCGCCCGCATCGATAGCGGTCTGGGAAGCCTTGGCGACATCGGCGAACTTGGCATTGAGCGCAGGGAACGCCTTCAGCGCTTCACCGTGCCGACGCTTCCACGCCTCAAGCCGCCTGGGGTCAATGATGCCGTCCGGGGTTTCGGCTGCCTTTCGCATCTGCGCGACGGCAAAGCCCTGCAGGTGGTCGATGGCTTTGTCATCGCCAACCGCCTTTCGGAACCGTCTGATGTTTTCGGCGGAGCGGCCGCCGGGGAAGAACAGCTTTTCGGGGACGGCGGCGTTCTGCAGGCGGTACGGGCCATCATTGCCGGAGCGTCGGAGGATGTCGCCCACCGGGCCTTCGTTGAAATTGCGGGCGCGCTGCTTCGTCGCCTCGTTCGCGGCGCTCAGCCGGCCTCGGGCGGCGTCGTCGAAGTTGGGAGTGAGGCCTGCATCTGGCGATAGTCCCGGATTGCTCGCAGGGTCTCGAAATCCTGTGCCGCCTTGGCCCGCTGTTCCGCGAATGCCAGAAACGCCGGGACGTCCGACTCCTCGACCCCCGACAGTTGGCCCAGAACCCGCTCCAATCTCCTGCCCAACCTCTCGGGTGGATTTCTGGGCGACCCAGTCATCCGACATCCTCTGCCATGCGGCCAACATCGTATCTTCTTCGCGCATCGCCCCTACGGCGACGGCCTCTGCCTCCTGCGCGGCCTTCCGGGAGAGCACGCCCTCGACATCCTGCTCAACGGCACCGCGAAGGCGCTTCAGGCGAGCATAGGTCGGGGTCTGACCGTTTGTCATCATCTCCTGACGCATCAGTGTCGAGACACGCGACCGCAGTGCCGACATGGCGTTGAAGGAGATGGATGGCTTGAGCCGGCTCGCCACGTCGAAGATGGCCGCCTCTTCACCTTCCATCGGCTTCGCGGTCTCGGGCATTTCCTTGCGAATGCCGGTTGCGGCGGCTTTGACGTTGTCGCTCTGCAGGGCCAGCTTGCCCTCGGGGTCGACCGCCTTCCACAGTGCGCGCTCGCCTTCCCGCGTCACGGTCTCTGCTTCGCGAGCGGCGGTCCGGATAGCGTCGCCAGAGGCTTCGGCCGAGACGTTACCGCCGAGGGCCTGGGCCTTGCCACGAGCGTTCTGCAGGGCAGTCTGCAACGCGGCGTCCGTCTGCTTGTCGATATCGGCCAGCCGCGACCGGAACGCCTGCGTGATGGCCTGGGGATTACCTTCGGGCTGGATCGTGCCGAGGGAGTCGAGCCGGGCTGAATTCTGATCGGCGCGGCGCTGATTGAAGGCCACCGGGTCCTGCGTCGCATAGCGGCGTTCGAGGGCTCCGAGGCCCATGTCGCCAGTCTGCTGGAAGGTCGTTGGCTTCGAACCCGGCACCAGCTCGCCGGGATTGGACAGCGCTTCTGCCGCTGCGCGTGGGTCGGTCGTTGCGTCCCGGAGGGTCTGGGCTGCCATCCGCTCTTTGCCGCCACGCGTCATAGGCGCAACCATATCACCGACGATCCGGCCACCTTCGGCCATCATCCGGGGAACACCCGACACCAGCGTGCCAACCGCTCCGCCGGCCATACCGCCAGCGAGTCCACTGAGCGGGTCGTAGCGGTCGGGAGTGGCTTCCATAGCCGCCGATGCTCCGCCGCCCGCTGCGCCGCCTGCAACTGCATTCCCGGCCACCGCCGCGGTGCTGTTGGGCCACCCGAGGAGATTGTAGGCGCCGGCCGCAACTTCCGGGGCGATGGCGCCAGCTTTGGCCAGGCCACCGACTGCCGCTTGTGGGGCAACCGTGTAGCCGATGCCCTCACCAACGCCGCGCGCAATCCGCTCGCCGGTCGTGTTGGCCTGAACGCTGGCCGGGTCATCGACACCGAGGCCCCCGAAGGCATTGGCAATCGACTGGCTTCCGCCGATGGGGTTCCGGATTTCGGAGAGGTCCGCGCCGGTCGCCGCGTTGATCCCCTGCACGCCCTTGTTGAGAGCCCAGGTCATCGCATCGACTGGCGCGCCCGCCGTGGCGTAGAGCGCGTTGTTCATGCCGGCGGCGACGTTTCGGGTGATACCAGCGCCCGGCCCCTTTGCCTGCTGGTGCAGGGCAATCAGGTCGTCATCGCTCATGTCCTGCAAGGACGCGGCACCTGCTTTTGCGTCTAGGCCGGCTTGCAGCTCGGGACGCTGCGGCTGGACGTTGATGTTGTCGAATACGCGGGCGACGCGGCCGGTACTGCCGGCCCCGACGCTGGGGGGATACTGCTGCTGCGGGGCGGCATTCGGAACCACACCCTGGCTGCCGGGGCTTCCTAGCGGCCGGGCCTGCATATGCGACTGGTCCTTGCTGCTGCCAGCAATAGGCAGGTGCTCGGCCCAAGACGCGTCTGGCGCGGGGCTGGGAGAGCCACCACCGCCGCCGCCCTGGCTGCGGGAATAGAGGTCGCGGAGTTCGTCGTCGGAGAGCGATTGCAGATCCATTACATGATCCCCCTGCGGCGCATTTCCGCTTCGATGTCCTGAGGTTGGTAGCTGGGCGTCTGCTGCTGGCGACCGCTGCCATTCCCGCGAGGCGATCCACCGATATCGTCGAGCGACATCCCGAGCGCCGACTCGATTGCATCTCGCGAATAGCCCTGCTGGGCATAGGCGGTCGCCATTTTGCGGGCCGCGTTCGTCGCCAATTCCTGCTGGCGGGCGAGGTTCATTCGGATCGCGGTCGGCGTCATGCCGGGGTTGATATCGGCCTTGTCGAATTCGCCCTTTTCCTGAGCCGTCAGCGCGGCGCCGAAAAGCTGGTTGCGGATCAGGTTTTTGCGGCTCTGATAGTCTGACCACCAGTCGCCCTGATCCCCGAGACCGAGTCCCAAGTTCCGGCCTACGGTATTGCTGATATCGCCGGCCCAGCTGGTCTTGTAGCCGCTATAGCCGTCCTGGAAGCCTTCCGTCAGGCGCCCCATGTCATCGACTGCCTGGCCTTTGGTGCCGAGGTCCTTGATGGTCATGGCAGGGAGCGGCCGGCCGGGCTTTGCCTCGCCCCGAACACCCGCCAGCCGTGCAACAACCTCAGGGTCAGCAGGGCCGCCAGGGATGAACGTCAGGCCGCCTTCAGGACGGGGCTGATACGCATTCGGGATGTTCGCCGTGTTCGTCTTGGCGCCTCCAACAGGGCGAAAGCCCGTCTCGGATTCCGGGTCGTAGAAGCCTCTAGTTTCCCGGCCCTCGGAGTCGTAGAAAGTTTCGATGTTCGGTCGGGCAGCAATAGCGTCCTGCCGTTCCACCGACCGCCGCTGCAAGTCGAGCGACTGAGCCCGATAGTCTGCATTGGCGTCGTCGATGCCCATCTGGCGCAGATAGTTCCGGTCGTCATTCTTGACCTGATAATCGAACCGCTGATCGTCACGGGCGTTGCGGTCCTTCGTCTCCTGCAGCTTGGCGGCGTAGTCCCGATTCTTCTGAATCGCGTCGCCGGGGGCCGAGAAAGCGTCAAATAAGAATTTGGCGTAATCGGCCATCAGTGTGCCCTCCCAGCGCGGGGAGAACGGCGCCGATCAATCTCGCGGTAGCTGTCGATGCCCAGCGTCGAGACAATGGAATCGCGGAACACGCGGGCGACGGATTGGCCCTTTCGGGCAGCTTCCGCCCTGACCGCCTCGGAGAGATCCGGCGGCAGGTAGATGGAGAATGTCAGCGGCATCTCGGCCTCCCATGAACTGGATTTCAGTTCATTGATTCTGAGCCGATGCGGATGCTAATGCAAGAAATTACGCAATTGAAACAAGGAGATACGAAAGGATGCAGGGAGATACGGAGGGGTGGAGATTGAGGTCAGAAATGCGTCTAGGAAAAGCCCGCAGCCTCGGTTTGGCGGGGGTGGGGCTACAGCGTCTGCAAATCGTACGGTTGACCGCTGAACAGATCGGGCTCGTCCATGGGGAGAGGCAAGTCGGCTATTCCGACGACCGAAAACCCAAACGTGGCGCCAAGACGCGCCATATCTCCATCGTCCGAATACAGAGTTCGTGCGCCAGTCAGCTTAGCGATGGCGGCTATCATGATGTCGAATTTGAGTTTGGCGCGAGCTTCAGCTCCCGCTGGTTTGCCTACCCGCAGGCGGGCGGCTGTCATCGCGGCAGCCTCTACAGCGGCGCGCTTTCCGAATTCCACTAGCCTGATGGGTTTGGTCTTTTCCATCAATGAGATGTACGCGGGGCCGGCTAGCTCAGCCCGGACTAGCACTTCCGCCAGAACAGGGGTTGGGGCGATGAGCGTTTCATTCGCCTTGCACAACTCGTCAATAAGCAGGTTGACGCGCTCTCTGCACCGAGAGACAGGCGCCCCGGTCGCCGGATCAATAGGAGCAGGAGTGCTTTCGTTTAGCAGAAACAGCAGAACTGAGGTGTCAATCGCGACCGTCAATGAGTGCTGCTCCCGCGCTCGTCGAGGAGCGTTTCAACTGGATTGGGCAAACTGGGCCATTCGTTGCCTGGGATAGCCCTGAGCTTGGCTATCGCGTCGGCAAGGGAAACATCTTCCAGAACTTCGAAATCACTGACGCGGAAGGACCGCAACTCCCAGGTGCCGTCTCCTAGCCGTTCCCAGGTTCCTGTTCCGTAGAGCCGGACAGTGGGGCCAAGCATATGGGGGGCCAGTCGACGAGCAATCTCCTTGGTAGTGGCGCACCCGCTGTAGACCTTCTCTCCATCGCGAAGCTGGATATGGATGGTGCTATCCTTGCCGCCTATTCGAACTACTTCCCCCTCTAACGTCCCCTCTTCTCTGAAGGGGCCGTAGCTCAGAGGAATCGGGCGGGTCTTCCCGGGGAACGGAATAATCTCGGCGCCATCCCCATCCAAGAGCTGCCCTACCGCATTATCGTGGGCCAACAGATCGTCTAGACGGCTAAATGCCCGCATCGCTTCGTCGGCACCAATTCCATCGCGAACGGCAATTACGCGCCGACGCACAGCAGGGGCCGCGGGTAAATCGACTTCCGCTCGCAGCAACACGGACCCTTCGGCCACATCGTCGAGATGGACGTGCTGAGTTTCGCCGAGAAGCTTTGCAAGCTCGGTCATGTACTCGGCTAACCGCGCCAAGGGGATGGACGCAGCGCTAAAGGAGTCGGCGATACGAAGCGTGTAGGTGCTCATTCCATCCATCCATCTGTGGCAGCCTATCACAAACGAACTAGGTTGAAATATCGTTGCGTTCGGTGCCGGCGACGCCCGGCCAGGCGGGCGCGACAATCGCAGCGATTACAGCCGCGTGGATCATCCGTCGTTCTCGGTCGTCAGGTCCTCGGGGCTCCTGCCCTGATCAGTTTTTCCGCGCCTTAGGCGAACGCCCGGCTGGCCATGATTCAGAAACTCAATGCCTTCGGCTTCCAGTACGCTCATGACGGCCCGGATCTTGTCGAGCCCGCTGGTGAGCAACTCCGCGCCGCGCTTTTCCATTGCTCCGATGGTGTTGATGTTCACACCAGCCCTCGAAGCGAGGGAGCTTTGATCCATATCCACGAGCGCGCGGGCTGCTCGAAGCTGGTTTCCGGTCGTCAGCATAATGGCCTCCAAAACTATCACGCTAGGTTTTTTTCATAGTTTGCTGTTGACGGCAAGAGAATGTTCTGTTCATAGTTAACTAGGAATAAAACCTAGTCATATGGATCTGCGCAGATGACCCAAGCCCAGCACGACACCATCCGCGACCTCTGGGAAGGCTGCTTTCAGTTGACCAATGCCGCGACAATTGCCGGTGTCGAGCTTGAGGAAGCCGAGGCGGTCTATGCCGCGCTCGACGCGATAGCCGAGACGTAACCTCAGGGCGCTCGGCGCTCTCTACCCCATCACCCCAAATCTCAACCGCGAGACGACGGCAACACCCTTGCCGCGAACGGAGAAGCTATGTCCGCCTTCGACCGCGCTGCCATCATGAGAGAAGCCCACGCCACGGCCCGCCGCTCGGCCAAGCCGGGCGAGTACCGCAAGACGTTCGCTTGGGCGCTCCGCAACGCTTGGAACGCCGCGAAGAAGCTCGCCGGCTTCCGCGCCATCTGGGCCGCCCAGACCGAAGCCCAGCGCCAACGCGCCAACGCCATCATGGCGATTGAGACGCAGGAACGCCTTACCCCCGCCGACTACGCCCGGATCGACCAGATCCGCCGCGCCGCCTGACCTCACCACCGCTGGAGAAACAACCGCCATGACCGCTCGCACCCCGGCGCCCTGCCGCCAGACCGACCTCAACCTCGCTGACACCGCAGACGACCTAGGCCGCCTCATCCTCGCAGCTTGGATGGCAGCCGAGGCGCTGCTGGATAGAGACCACCAAGGCTCGATCCAGACCGTCCTCGACTACGCCGAACACAAGCTCGGCGAGATCAAAGGCGAGCTGGCACTGCGGTTGCAGGCAGCGCGAGGTGAAGCATGAGCGCCCCCAACTCCTACGTAGCGCATCGCCCCCTGTTCGACATTGTCTCGGACCACGAGACTGATATGCGCAATCTTCGCGGCCTTGCGGCGATCCTCTACGACGCCCTGATGGAGGCGGAGCCGGTTGACCGGGAGCGGGCCGAGGGCTTGGCCATCGTCGTGACCGAACTGGTGGTCGCAGCCCGAAAGATGAACACCCTTTGCGACAGCCTCTATAGCCTTTCGCGGGTGCCGGCATGACCCAGGCAGTCGGCAAGCTTGAACTCGAAACCGCGATCCAACGCACCTACGCGGCTATCTTGGTCATGTCCGAGCTTTTGGACGCGACCTTCGACATGCCGGACAAGCGTGTCGACCACCTGCAGCACTATTCCTTTACGGACGGCCAGGTCGATGCCCGACTTGAGAGCATGAGCCATGCGGTCGAAACGGCTGAGAAGCTGCGGGACATGTTCCAAGCTTACGTTCTCTGCGAGCGCGAGCGAAAGGCGGTGAAGGCATGAGCACCGCGCAGGAACGAGCCGCCGCGCATGTCGAATGGACGGTCTCCGAGGGCTATTCGATTGTCCTGGTCAGAGGCAGATATCGGGATGGCAAGGACGGCGTGCTTACGACGTTTGACGTATCCGAGCCGCGCCCTCTCGACGCCGCAACCGCCGCGCTCGCCGATAGCTACCAGCCCGATAGCCCGGAAGACCGCGCCGCCCTCAAGGCCGAACTGATCCGCAGGGGGTGGGTGCAATGAGACTTCTCCGCATCATTCTCGCCCGCGCCCTCTTCTGGTGCGTCGTCAAACTGATCGAGGCCGAAGAGCGTGCGCTCGGGCTGATGCCGTTGAAACAGGAGCGCGAACGATGAGCATCCGACCTGCACCACTGCAATTCGCGCTTCCGTGCACTCGCGCGTCGATGGAAGCGGAAGCCGAGCGGCTGGCAACTCTTCTCGCCGAGACCGAGCGCGACCTTGCCCGGCTGCTGGCCATTCTCGATTGGATGGATGGCGACAACGACAACGAGCCGTCACTCGGCGCCCCGGCGCTCAATTCCGGCTGGGCCGAGAAATACGACCAGACAGCGTGGGGAATGAGCGGCCGCGATGATCGAGAAGCGGAGGACGACGCCGAACCATCGCTGGGCGCGCCCGAGCGACATCCAAGCTGGGGCGGCCGTGGCCTCGACAAGGCCTGCGCCCAAGTCGCATGGGGCGCCGGGGGTGACGGGGATCTAGAGGAGGCGGGCCGATGACCGCTAGCTTTTCCCTAAAATCCGACGAAGGGCCGCCATCGCGCCTCCTGTTAGCGGGTCCGTCTCCGCTATCCGGCGACGTGCCCATTCCAGCCAATCCGAGGTCGGCTTCCCATCGATAGGTTCATCGGAGCTCCCAATCCGGGTAGCCAACTCCTCGACAAACGCCCTTGCTACTGCGGCATCACGCCAGGCTTCAGAAGCTCCAAGCAGAGCGGCCCAGCGCTCCCTTTCTTGTCGTTGTTCTGTCTGAGCCGCTTCTCGAACGCGGGCGGCCTCAGCCATTTGCTCTTTGCGAAGGCTTTGGGCCTCGGCCATCTGCGCGGCGCGCAACTGGCGTTGCGGTTTCTCGTGCTTCCAGAGACGCGCCCACAGTAGGAAGGAGCCTAGGATTTCCGGAAGGCGCTCTTCAACTCCAGCTTTCTCGCTGTCTTCCCATTTGGATCGAATGTCGGATCCGCGGCTATTGATTTCAAAAACCAGGCTGCCCGTCCGATGAAAAATCTGGGTTGTTGGTCTCCAAATCAGCTCTTCGAATGCGTTGGTTGGAGGGCGGCGGGCAATCGATTCCCGACGGATCCGTTCATTCAATTTGAAGTAGATCTGTCCTTCCTCGTGGGCCGCTGAAAACTCCCGTGACTTCTCCAAGTTGATCTGCCACCCGCGCGCCGCAAGCTCCTTGAACAAAGTATCGAGGATTCGAAGTCGGCGCTCATCAGTAGCGGTCAGCTCTGCAATTTGGAGTGCTTCCCGCATTGCGCCGTTGGAAATCATGCCGACGTGCTTGCGCCGAAAGTCGACATTGTCTCGGAGTCGCGCAATCAGTGGGTGCGGGCTTCTCAGTGACTTAGGGACAGCCACCGAGCTTACCGAGGCCGTTACTGCGTCTCTGTCGGCTTGGGTTAAAGGGTTCTCTTCTTGCGGACGAGGCCCAGGGAACTGAGCCCGTTCGATCCCTCTTCTCGATGGCCCAAGCGGCGGCCGTGTTGGGACAGGTTTGCCAGCAGCTAGCTTGTTCCAATAGCCCGGAGGCGGGAGCGGGATGTCGGCATTGACGCAAATTTGCTTGAGGCTGGTATTTGAGACCCCGAGCCTCGCCGCTAGGTGGGTCAGGGGCGACTGCCAGACTTCCTCATATAGCCGGTCACGGTTCCAGATCATGCAGGACCCCGCTCGAATCGATTGCCAGAGTTTATTCTGGCGAGAGCGAGTACCGAAGTCGTCCAACGAAAATTGGAGGCTTCCAACGCGTAGTGGGGGATGTTTTGGGGGAAGAATATCAAGCGTGATCGAAAACAATCAGTCTTTTCAATCAGTTGATAGATTTAGATGGCGGAGGGAGCGGGATTCGAACCCGCGATACGGTTTCCCGTATACACACTTTCCAGGCGTGCGCCTTCAACCACTCGGCCACCCCTCCGTACCAACGCATCTCAGCGTGGAAGTCCGCCGGCGCAATTTCGAAGCGGCAGGCGCTTCGTGCTTCAGGCAGGTCTCACTCTCGGCAAGACAGGGCGTGCGGTATCATGAAGCCGTGGGCCGCCGCAAGGCTTCTTGCGAAATCAGCCGGGGATGGCCGTGTATTAATCGGCATGGGGCCGAAAGCGTTGCCGAAATCGCATCGCCACACTATCTCTGGGACAAGCCGCCGCGGACCATCATGCCAGCCGGGCCGCGACGAGGGACCAAGCCATGTTCACACTCCTTGTCCGTCTGCTCGGCCTTTTCGCCATCGCCGGAGCGGTGGTGGGGCTGGTGATCGACGGCACCAAATCGATTGCCGCTTCGACGCTGACGGTGACCCCACTGGGCCAGGCCTGGTTCGCCTTTGATCCTGCCAGCCTGACCGCCTTCCAGACCGCTGTTGCCACCCATGTCGAGACCTATGTTGGTCCGTGGGTCTGGTCGCCGGTGATCCAGTTTCTGCTGACGCTGCCAACCTGGCTGGTTCTGGGTGCAATCGGCGCGTTTCTTCTTCTGGCAGGTCGACGCCGGCGCTATCGCTCCATCGTCGCCTGACCTTCTCATCAGACAAGGAGACTGCCCATGAATCTCCTCGACATCTTTTCGCGCAAGGCCCGCATGCCGGGTCCCGGCGAAGCCTTGCCCGGTCGCGAGCGCCCGATCACCGAGCCGGGAGCCCATTTCGTCAACGGCCACCCGATTGCCGGGCCCTATCCGGCCGGCATCGAGACGGCCGTGTTCGGCCTTGGCTGTTTCTGGGGGGCGGAACGCAAGTTCTGGGAGGCGGATGGCGTCTGGGCGACGGCTGTCGGCTATGCCGGCGGCCTGACGCCGAACCCGACCTATGGCGAGGTCTGCACCGGCATGACCGGCCACAACGAAGTCGTGCTCGTCGCCTACGACCCGGCCGTGGTTTCCTATGACGCGCTTCTGAGGCTCTTTTTCGAGAGCCACAATCCGACACAGGGTATGCGCCAGGGCAACGACGTCGGCACGCAGTATCGCTCCGGCATCTATGTTGCCAACGCGGCCGAGCGCAATCGCGCCGAAGCGGCGCGCGATGCCTATCAGGCGGCGCTTTCCGCGCAGGGGCATGGCGCCATCACCACGGAAATCCTCGACCGGCCCCCGTTCTATTTCGCGGAAGTAGAGCACCAGCAATACCTTGCCAAGAACCCGAACGGCTATTGCGGCCTTGGCGGCACCGGCGTTTCCTGCCCGATCGGCACCGGCGTGGCTGCATTGTGAGCGAGGTCATCGAAGCGGAGACGGATGATTTCGACACGTTAGTCGGCGACGCGGCCATCGAGGCTTTGGCTCGGGATGGTTATGTCGTCGTCGACGCGCTTTTCACAAACGGGCTGGTCATGGGGCTTGCCAGCGAACTTGCCGCGATGGAGGCGTCCGGTGCGCTGGCCGTGGCCGCTGTCGGGCGCGAAGCCGGCCGCCGGCAAGCGGCCGAGATCCGGCGCGCGGCGATCCACTGGTTCGATGGCGGCTCGGCGGCGGAACAGCGGTTTCTCGACGTCGCGGAGAAACTGCGCAGCGCGATCAATCGCCGGCTGTTTCTCGGCCTGTTCGATTTCGAGTGCAACTTCATCGCCTATCCGACCGGCGGCTTTTATGGCCGGCATCTGGACAGTCTTTCTGGCGCGCGAAATCGCGTCGTATCGCTGATCGTCTATCTCGACGCCGACTGGCAGGCCGATTATGGCGGAATTCTGCGACTCTGGAAGACGAATGAAGAGGGTGCGGAGACCGTCGAGATCGTGCCGCAAGCCGGGCGGATCGTCATGATGATGTCGGAGGAAATTCCGCACGAAGTGCTGCCGTCGCATCGGCCACGCCATGCGATCGCCGGCTGGTGGCGCGTCAACGCCTCCAGCGGCCAGCGGCTCGATACCTCCCGCTGAACAACATGGCGGCCGGATGGCTGGCCGCCGTGGTTCCCATCTGTGCGCTTGTCTCGGACGTGAGGCTCTGGTCTCTCTGCCCGCAGCGGACGCTTTGCCCAAAATTCTGAATGGATCGAACGATGACCAGTGCGCTTTTCAGCCCCATCACGCTTGGCGAATTCACGATACCGAACCGCATCGCGGTGGCGCCGATGTGCATGTATTCGGCCGATGACGGCTCGGCGACCGACTGGCATATCCAGCATTGGATGAGCCTTGGCATTTCCGGCGCCGGCATGGTCACCTTCGAGGCGACAGGCGTCGAGCGGCGCGGTCGTATCTCGCCGGGCTGTCTGGGCCTCTATTCCGATGCGAATGAAGCGGCGATGGCGCGCGCGCTCGGCGCTGCGCGGCAGGTTGCAGCGCCGGGCGCGGTGTTTGGCGTCCAGTTGGGCCATGCCGGCCGGAAAGCCTCCACGCAGCTTCCCTGGCTCGGCGGCGGGCCTTTGACGCCGGAGCAGGATGCCTGGCAGACAGTCGGCCCGTCTGCGATCCCCTTCGCGCCCGGCTGGCCCACGCCGACGGCGCTGGACGAGGCCGGAATCGAACAGATTATCAAGGCCTTCGTCGATGCGGCCAAGCGGGCGGAGCGCGCCGGTCTCGACTTTGTCGAGTTGCATGGAGCGCATGGCTATCTGCTGCATGAATTCCTGTCGCCGATTTCGAACCAGCGCACCGATCGCTGGGGCGGTAGCCTGGAAAACCGGATGCGGCTGATCGTGAGCGTGGCGAAGGCGGTTCGCGCGGCATTGCCCGAGCGGATGTTGCTCGGCGCCAGGCTTTCGGCGGGGGAGTGGGTCGACCGGCCCAATTTCAACGTTGACGAGGCGATCGAGGTCGCCAAGGCACTGAAGGCGGAGGGTGTCGTCTATATCTGCGCCTCGACCGGCGGCAATGCGCATGACGCGCAGATCCCGATCGGGCCGCTCTATCAGGTTGAGTTCGCAGAGAAAATCCGCGCCGGTGCCGATATCGTCACCCGCGCCGTAGGGCTGATCACAACGTCCGCCGAGGCCGAGGGCATTGTTCGCGAGGGGCGGGCCGACATGGTGGCGCTCGCCCGCGCCATTCTCGCCGATCCGCGCTGGCCATGGCGCGCCGCCTACGAACTGGGCGCCGAGGCCTATGCGCCGCCGCAATATCTGCGCAGCCTGACGACCATGAAGCACTGGGTCGCCGAGGAAGACGAAGAGTAGCTAGACCAAAAAACGGCCGCTTCGAGGGTTCGAAGCGGCCGTTTTCTGTTAGCGATCCGTTAACCCTGAAGCGGCGCGCCGCTTCGGTTTTCGTGACCTAGTGGAGCGTTCCCGTTGCCGGCTCGTCGACCGGGCTTTCGACCTCGGCCGGCGGAGCGGCGTCATAGGCCATCGCCGGCGCTGAAGCGGGCTCCGGCGTCATGCCGGGCGGTGCGCCGATCAGCACCTGGCGGCAGGCGGCCGGCAGGTCGGCCAGCACCATCGCGCGCGGCTTCACGGTGGGCTTCGTCGGCTTGGTCGGCGTCTTGGGCGGCTTCGGCGGCTGCAGCCAGGCATCGAGCTCCGGACCGCAGCCATCGCCGGCGGGCGGCGCCTTCTGCGGCACGCAGCTCGCCATGCCGGGCGGGCAATCGAGCCGGACGTGGAAGTGATAGGTGTGGCCCCACCAGGGCCGGACCTTGTTGAGCCAGCCGCGATCGCCGCGCGCATCCTGGCAAAGCGCCTTCTTGATCGCCGGGTTGACGAAGATGCGCGCCACGCGGGGATCGAGGGCGGCGCGGCGGATCAGCTTGACCTGGCCATTGGTCCAGACCGAGCGGTCGATCAGGCGCGCCTTTTCATTGACCATCGAGGTTGCCGACATCTTCTCGCGCTCGTCGCGGGAGAGCAGGCGGGCCGGCATCGGCGTCAGCCAGAGATCGACGTCGAGGCCGATCTGGTGGCTGGCATGGCCCGTCCGCGCCGGGCCGCCGCGCGGTTGGCCCATGTCGCCGACCAGCAGGCCCGGCCAGCCGTCCTGGCGCTTGGCGTCGTGGGCGAGCTTTTCCGTGAAGGCGATCAGCTCCGGCGTACCCCAGTTGCGATTGCGCGACAGGCGCATCGCCTGCCAGTCCTTGCCGTTGACCGGCAGGGCGACGGCACCCGCGAGGCAGCCCTTGGCATAGGAGCCGATGGCGCGCGCCTCGAGCGGGATCGGCGTCTTGACGTCGCCGAACAGGATCTTGGCTGGTGTCGTGTCGATCGCGTCCGCCATGGCGGGCAGGGCGGCGAGAACCGGCAGCAGGATCGAAAGCGCCAGCGCGCGGATCGGCCTTTTCAGCATGATGACACCTTCATAGTCAGCGCTCCCCAATGGGCAGTATCGCCGATCAGTCTTGACGATTTATCAACCATCGCGACGGGATCGTTCGAATGCTGTTTTGGATGAATTTTTCGCCAGCGAGTGTCCAGTCGCCTGGTCTCGGAATGAATTGGCGGCGTTTTCGAAAAATTGGCCATTCCATGCTCAGGAATGGCGGAATTCCGCGATTGACGGGTTGCCTCGCCATGCCATACTCGGGGCATAAATGATTGCCGACCCGTTGGTGGTTGGCCCCCTTTATCGAAGGTTCGCGAAAAATGGCACTCAATCTGGGCGACGTCGTTCCCGATTTCACCGCTGATACGACCGAAGGCAAGATCTCGTTTCACGAGTGGCTCGGCGATGGCTGGGGCGTCCTGTTCTCGCATCCCAAGAATTTTACGCCGGTCTGCACCACCGAGCTCGGCGCGGTCGCCAAGCTCAAGCCGGAATTCGACAAGCGCGGCGTCAAGGTGCTCGGCCTCTCGGTGGATCAGCTTTCCAACCATGGCCAGTGGATCGACGATATCCGCGACGCCACCGGCGCGACGCTGAACTTTCCGCTGATCGCCGATCACGACAAGAACGTCGCCAATCTCTACGGCATGATCCATCCCAATGCCTCCGACACCGCGACGGTCCGTTCGGTCTATGTGATCGGACCCGACAAGAAGCTGAAGCTGACGCTTACCTATCCGGCATCCACCGGGCGGAATTTTGACGAGATCCTGCGCGTCATCGACAGTTTGCAGCTGACGGCCAAGTTCTCGGTCGCAACGCCGGTCGACTGGAAGCAGGGCGAAGACGTCATCATCGTCCCGTCCGTGTCCGACGAGGCGGCCAAGGAAAAATTCCCGGGCGGCTGGAAGACGCTGAAGCCATATCTCCGCGTCGTGCCGCAGCCCAAGGTTTCCGAGCCGGTCTGAACGTCACGGTTCGGTTGATTTCGATGGCGTCAGCTCCGGCTGGCGCCATTTTCGTTTGGAGGCGAGGGTTCAGGCTGTTCCGGCCTCCGGGCCCTCCTGCCAATCGTCACCTCCGCCATCATCCTGAGGTGCTTCGCGTGAGCGAAGCCTCGAAGGAGGGTCCAGCGAAGCAGCAGCGTTCGAAGCCGAGGGGATCCCGTCCCGCCGCCCGATCCGGGGCATTCCCTGGACCCTCCTTCGAGGCCCGGCTTTGCCGGGCACCTCAGGATGATGGTCGAGGTTGGGTCCGCCATGATCCCAAAAGCCTAAACAGGCTGAGGAGGACCGTAGGTCCGTCGCGAAGCACGCAAGAGGCGGCACCAAAACCCTCAGGAGATCGAGACGATCTCGGCGTCCTGGCCCGCGATGACGATCTCGTCGCCGACACTGCGGCCCAGCGCCGCCTGTGCCAGCGGCGACACATGCGAAACGGTGCCCGTCTTCGGGTCTGCCTCGTCCTCGCCAACGATCCGGTAGCTCTGGCGTCGTCCGTCATCGCGAACGACCGTCACCGTCGAGCCGAACTGGACGATCTGCATCGTGTCGGGCGGCGAAATCGGCTCCGCGTTGGAGCGGCGCTGCTGCCAGTAGCGCAGATCGCGCCCGAGCGTTGCCACGGCCATGGCGTCCTCGGCAGCCTTCGCTGTCGCGAGCAGGGCGCCAAGGCGCGTCACCTCGGCCTCGATCGCCAGGAGCCCCTCCGGCGTGACAAAGTTTGGATGTGGCGAGACGAGGCGTTCCGGCAAGCCGTCGTCGACGTCGACATCTTCCTTCACAAAGGCTCTGCTCATCGGACAAGGGTAGGGTCGAGAGGCCGGGTCGTCTACGGCAGAAGGCGGAGTCCGGGGCAGGGCGGGCGAAAACGTGCCCCCAAAACAAAGCGGCCGCTCCGGGTGAACCGGAACGGCCGAATGAAACTCGAAAAACCAGCCTGCGCCGGCTCAATCGTCCATCTTCAGGGCAGCAATGAAGGCTTCCTGCGGGATGTCGACCTTGCCGAACTGGCGCATCTTCCGCTTGCCTTCCTTCTGCTTGTCCAGAAGCTTGCGCTTGCGGGTGATGTCGCCGCCATAGCACTTCGCCGTCACGTCCTTGCGCATCGCCTTGACGGTCTCGCGCGCAATGATCTTGCCGCCGATGGCCGCCTGGATCGGAATGACGAACAGGTGCTGCGGGATCAGATCCTTCAGCTTCTCGCACATGGCGCGGCCACGGCGCTCGGCCTGGGTGCGGTGAACCAGCATCGACAGCGCGTCGACCGGCTCTCCATTGACCAGGATCTGCAGCTTCACCAATTCGCCCGGCTTGTGGTCGGTCAAATGATAATCGAACGAGGCATAGCCCTTCGAGATCGACTTCAGCCGGTCGTAGAAATCGAACACGACTTCGTTGAGCGGCAGGTCGTAGGTGACCATGGCGCGCGAGCCGACATAAGAGAGGTCGGACTGGACGCCGCGCCGGTCCTGGCAGAGCTTCAGGATCGCGCCGAGATATTCGTCCGGCGTCAGGATCGTCGCGCGGATCCACGGCTCGGCGATTTCCTCGATCTTCATCACGTCCGGCATATCGGCCGGATTGTGCAATTCGACCTCGCTGCCATCGGTCAGGATGATCTTGTAGATAACCGAAGGCGCGGTCGCGATCAGGTCGAGGTTGAACTCGCGCTCCAGCCGCTCCTGGATGATTTCCAGATGCAGCAGGCCGAGGAAGCCGCAGCGGAAGCCGAAGCCGAGGGCCGCGGAGGATTCCATCTCGAACGAGAACGACGCGTCGTTGAGCCGGAGGCGGCCCATCGCGGAGCGCAGTTCCTCGAACTGGGCGGCATCGGCCGGGAACAGGCCGCAGAACACCACCGGCTGGGCCGGGCGGAAGCCCGGCAGCGCTTCGGCGGTCGGCTTCTTGTCATCGGTGATGGTATCGCCGACGCGCGTATCCGCCACTTCCTTGATCGAACCGGTGAAGAAGCCGATCTCGCCCGGGCCGAGGTTTTCGACGGGGACCAGCTTCGGCGTGAAATAGCCGACGCGCTCAACTTCGTAGACGGCATCGGCGCGCATCATGCGGATGCGGGCGCCCTTCTTCAGGCGGCCATCGATGATGCGAACCAGAACGATGACGCCGAGATAGGCGTCGTACCAGCTGTCGACCAGCAGCGCCTTCAGCGGAGCGTCCGGGTCGCCCTTCGGCGGCGGCAGGCGGGTGACGACGGCTTCGAGAACGTCCGGAATGCCGATGCCGGTCTTGGCCGAAATCAGCACGGCGTTCGAGGCGTCGATGCCGATCACTTCCTCGATCTGCGCCTTGATGCGGTCGGGTTCGGCCGCCGGCAGGTCGATCTTGTTCAGGATCGGCACGATCTCGAGATTGTTGTCGATCGCCTGGTAGACGTTGGCCAGCGTCTGCGCCTCGACGCCCTGCGACGCGTCGACGACGAGAAGCGCGCCTTCGCAGGCAGCGAGCGACCGCGATACTTCATAGGCGAAGTCGACGTGGCCAGGCGTGTCCATCAGGTTGAGGATGTAGGTATTGCCATCCTTGGCCTTGTAGTCCAGCCGGACGGTCTGGGCCTTGATGGTGATGCCCCGCTCGCGCTCGATATCCATCGAGTCGAGTACCTGCTCCTTCATCTCACGGTCGGTCAAGCCGCCGGTGGCCTGGATCAATCGGTCGGCAAGGGTCGACTTGCCGTGATCGATGTGGGCGACGATGGAGAAATTGCGGATGTTGTCTTGCGGCGCGGTGCTCATGGCGCGCTCAATAGCATCAAGGTTGTTGGCCGCAAAGCGCCAGATCGCGCCTTTTTATCGTCGATCCGCATGAAGGACGCCGAGCGTGGCGGCGCGGGCGACGATCCGCTCGGCCAGTTCGGCCACCAGGGGGCGCGAAATGGCATCGGCCGAGCCCGCGACAAGCGCGGAATCGCGCCAGATGGCGGGCATGTCGATCGGCGCGAGATCGACCAGGCGGCCCTCCGCCAGATCCTCGGTGATCGAGGCCTGGAGCAGGTGGCCGATTGCGTCACCGCGCGAAATCAGCGCGCGGCCGGAGGAGAAAAGCACCTGCGAACTGGTGCGCGCGCGGTGGCGCAGCGTCTGAATCGCGTCGGGCGTCACCTGCCACCAGAAAAAGGAGAGGAAATGCGGCGCAACCTCGAAAACGCGGTCGAGGGTCGGTTGCGGGCCGATCTTTTCAGCCAGCGACGGCGAAGCGGCCAGCACGGCCTTTTCGCGCAGGATGGCAATCGGCTCCAGTGCTTCCAGCAGCGGATCGAAATTCGGCCAGCCGATGATGGCGAGGTCGAGGCTGCGGTCATGCAGCCATTCGGCGATGTCGCGGTGGCGGCCTTCCTCGAAGCGCAACTCGACACGGGGATGGGCGCGCATGAAATCGACGACGGCGGGGGTTGCCAGCGGTTCGATCAAACTGCGCAGCGAGGCGAAGGCGATGCGGCCGCGATCGACGCTGCGCATGGCGTCCTCGCTTTCCAGCAGCGTCGCCAGAATGCGCCGCGCATAGGAAAGGAAGGTCGTGCCGCGCTCGGTCAGCTCCACCTTTCGCCCGCGCGTGAACAGCGCGCCACCGACATGGGCTTCGAGCGTGCGGATGCGCATCGAGATCGTCGCCTGGGTGACGTTGAGCCGCGCGGCCGCCTTGGTGAAGCTGCCATCGCGCACGATCCGGTCGAAACTGCGGAGCTGATCGATATCCATAAAGATTGTTTATGCTGGCGTTCAATTTTTCCTATTCCTCCAGTTTAACATTGACAGAAGCGATGCTGAAGCTTGTTTTTGGGGCAGGAGAACCTCGGAGCGATGATGGTCGAAATCGTGCAATTGGACGCTTCCGCCGCGCGGGCGGCGATCCCGGCCCTGGCCGATATCCTCGTCGACGCCGTTGCGCATGGCGCCTCGGTCAATTTCCTGGCCGGCTTTTCGCACGGGGAAGGCGTTGAATTCTGGCAGGGCCAGATGGCGGGCATCGAGGACGGCGGCCGCGTGCTGCTGGTCGCCGAAATTGACGGGCGGATCGTCGGCACGGTCGTCGTGACCTTCGCGCCGCAGCCGAACGGGCCGCATCGGGCCGAGATCGGCAAGATGCTGGTGCATTCGAGCCAGCGTCGGCGCGGGCTCGGCGGCAAGCTTTTGCAGGCGGCGGAAGACGTGGTACGGGCTTCCGGCCGGACATTGGCGCATCTCGATACTCAGACGGGCTCGGCCGGCGAGGCGCTGTACCGCGCGCATGGCTGGACGGAATTTGGCGTCATGCCGGGCCATTCGCTGACCCCGGACGGCACGCTCGCCTCGGCGACATTCTTCTACAAGCAGGTTTGAGCATGACCACGATCCGCCCGGCCCTAGAGGCCGATCTCCCCGCCATCCTCGCGATCTACAACGACGCGGTCGTCAATACGGCGGCGATCTGGAACGACGACATCGTCGATCTCGATAATCGTATCGCCTGGTTCCGCACCCGCGTGGGGCAGGGCTTTCCGGTGCTGGTCGCCGCCGAGGGCGAAACCGTGCTCGGCTATGCCAGCTATGGCGATTTTCGCGCCTTCCAGGGCTATCGCTTCACCGTCGAGAACTCGATCTATGTGGCGACGTCCGCTCGCGGCAAGGGAGCGGGTTCGGCGCTGCTGGCGGCGCTGGTGGACGCGGCTAAACAACAGGGGAAGCACATGATGGTCGCCGGCATCGAGGCCGGCAACGAGGTGTCGATCCGCCTGCATGAGAAGCAGGGCTTTGTGGAGACGGCGCGCATGCCGGAACTCGGCTTCAAGTTCGGCCGCTATCTCGACCTGGTGTTCCTGCAGAAGCGGCTGGACTGAACGTCGGATCGATCCCACGTTCTCCCCGAAAACCTCCGTCATCCTCGCGGAGGCGAGGATCCATGCAGCCGCTTTTTCGGGAGCTTCGCGCGGTACCCAACCCGGATGGACGGATCCCGGGTCTCCGCCCGGGATGACGGCGAGGGTGGGCGTGGGAGGCGTGTAAGGGGTTATAGGCTCTAGATCGCCAGCGCCCGGGCCCGCATCGTCAGCGCCGCGCCTTCGGCGACGGCGGCGTAGGCGACGGCCTTCTTGCGGAAGGCGATGAAGGCGGGGTGCACTTCCTTCGCCATCGGGCTTGAATCGCCGACGCCGTTCAGGATCTCGGCTGAAATCTTGGCGAGCGCGTCGATCACCGCGTCGGGAAAATGCTTCACCGAGGTGCCACGATCGATCAGCATCGGCAGCGCCAGGATGTTGTTGGCGGTAAAATCGGCCGAGATTTCCGTCGCCGAGGCCAGGGCGGCGGCGCGGATGACCGCCTGCAGATCGGCTGGCAGCGTCTCATAGGCCGTCTTGCCGACCATCAGCTCGATCGCCGTCGACAGTTCGTGGAAGGCCGGCATGTAGCAGAAGGGGGCGGAGCGCGGCAGGTTGAGGGCGAGGTCGTTCCAGGGTCCGGCCCATTCGGCCGCGTCGATGGCGCCGGATTCAAGCGCCGCCGCGATATCGCCCTGCGGCAGCAGCACGGGATTGGCGCCCATCCGCTTCAGCACGTCGGCGCCCAGCCCGGTGATGCGGATGGCAAGGCCCTTGAAATCTTCCGGCGTGCGGATCTCGCGCTTGAACCAGCCCGCCGCCTGCGGCCCGGTCGCGCCGACATAGAAGGGCAGGACGCCGAACGGCTCATAGGCGCTTTCCCAGAGCGCCTGCCCGCCGCCAAAGGCAAGCCAGGCGACATGCTCGGCCGCCGTCAGGCCAAACGGCACGCCGGAGAAATAGTGGAAGGCCGGGTCCTTGGTCGCCCAATAATAGGGCGAGCCATGGCCCATCTCGGCCTTGCCGGTCGAAACGGCGTCAAACACCTGGTTGTGCGCAACGAGGTCGCCGGCATCGAACACCTGCACCTTGAGGCGGCCGTCCGAAAGCGTCGCGATCCGGTCGGCCAGGGCCTGCGCGCTGGCGCCGAGGCCGGGCATGTCCTTGGGCCAGGCCGTCGCCATCTTCCAGACGATGTTGTCGGCGGCGCGGGGGATCGAAGGCGCGGCAAGCGGCGTCTCGGCAAACGAAGCGCTGGCCAGCGAGGCGACAGCCAGCGTCGATCCGAGTCCGGCTGCGCCAAACCCGATCAATTGCCGTCGTCCGATCCTCGTGTGCCGTGTCATCGTATCGTCTCGCGATCTTCTCAAGCTTTTCGCCAATACAGCCTAGCAGCGCTGAATGACAGCTGAACACTTATCTGGCGAGCGTGAACAGATATCTGGCTCCCTTGACGGCGGCGGCCGGAGTGACCAGTTTCACCGCGTGCATATCGCAAGGCGCCTCGCCGCCCTCTTTCTCGTCGTCATTACCCTGCTGCTGCCGGTCGGCTCCGGCCAGGCCATGGCGGCGACGGATCACGTCGGCCAGGCGGGATGTCCCCATGCGGCGATGGTTTCTCCCTCGGGCAGCGCCGGGCATGCCGCGATGATGACCGGCATGAGCCCCGCTTCGCATCCGCCGTCCGGGGCGATTTTGTTGCCTTCCTGCTGTTTCGCCATGCCGACTTCGGCGCCGCTCCTCGAGACGCCGCTGGATGCTGTGGACGCGGTGATGCGCGTCCGGCTCCGGCCGTTATCCGACGAGATGCCGGCGCAACAGGCGATCGGCCCTGATCTGCCGCCGCCCCGCGCCTGATCGTTTGACGTCCAGCAAACGATTTGCGTCGGCGCGAGCGGGCCGCGACGCCGCTCTTTTCTGCCCGCCTCATCACCATGAGACAAACGATCATGAATACCCTTCTGAAGCTGGCGGCTGTCGCCGCTTTCTCTCTCGCCATCCTGCCTGCCTCGGCCGAAGAAGCCGTCGATCACAGCAAGATGGACCATGGCCAAATGGATCACGGCGCCATGCCGGCGGAGCAGCCGGGCGACAGCGCCTCGACCAAGGCCTTCCGCGCCGCCGACAAGGCGATGATGGACGGCATGGCGATCGACTATTCGGGCAATGCCGATATCGACTTCTTCCGCGCCATGATCCCGCATCACGAAGGCGCGGTCGCCATGGCCGAGATTGAGTTGAAATATGGCAAGGACCCGGAGGCGCGCAAGCTCGCCGAAGCCGTCATCAAGGCCCAGAATGAAGAGATCGCCTTCATGAAAGCCTGGCTCGCCAAGAACAGCAAATAATAAGCCATAGAAAAGAACAGATCGCGGCTGCCGTTTCGGCGGCCGCGATCTTGCCGGATCCTGACGACGATTTTTGATCCGCCGCGCATGTTGCGATTGACACCTGCAACGTGCGGATGTTCCCTCAGCAAACGGGGGACGCGCGAGGCCGCTGTGGTCTCGTCGGGTCGTGATGTCGCCAGACATCGAAGGGAGACCGGCACTATGAAGATGCGAGCCAGGCTTATCTTGGTCGGCGCCAGCTTGTCCTTGGGACTGCTTGCGGCAACCTTGCCCGCCGCCGCCGAGACAGCCATGCAGTCCTGCAGCAGCGATTGGTCCAAACTGAAATCTTCGAACAAGGTTCCGGAGGGCCAGACCTGGCCGAAATTCTGGAGCCAGTGCAGCAAGGACTTCGCCGCTGCCAACCCGGCCGATGACGCCGCCGCACCTGCCGCCAAGGCCAAATCTGACGCCAATGCCAAAGCTGACGCCAAGGCCAAGCCCGACGCGAAGACGACCGCCGCGAAGACCACGGCTCCCGCCGCCGATGCCAAGGCTACTGGCCAGACGGCCATGAAGTCCTGCAGCGACGACTGGGCCAAGATGAAGGCCGCTGACTCGGTTCCGGCCGGCCAGACCTGGCCAAAATTCTGGAGCCAGTGCAGCAAGGATTTTGCCGCGGCCAACGCGGCGGATGATGCGGCGGCTGCCCCTGCGGCGAAGGCTGCCAAGACCACCGCGGCAAAGACCACCGCTGCGAAGACGACGGCTCCCGCCGCCGATGCAAAGCCCGCTGGCCAGACAGCCATGGCTTCCTGCAGCGACGACTGGGCGAAGCTGAAGGCTGCCGGCACCGTACCGGCCGGCCAGACCTGGCCGAAATTCTGGAGCCAGTGCAGCAAGGATTACGCCGCAGCGAATGCGACGGATGACGCGGCGCCGACCAAGGCCGCCAAGACGACCAAGGCCGCCGCACCGGTCGATGACGAGACGGGCATCGAATTGCCGGATCCCGACACCGCCGCCAAGCTCGACACCACCAAGACGACGGTCGGCAAGCGACAGATGACCCCCGGCCAACAGGCCGCGGTCGTCCGCATCCGCGCCTGCGGCGCGGAATGGCAGAAGAACAAGGCAGCCGGAAAGCTGCCGGATGGCGCCAAGTGGCCGCAATACTGGAGCGACTGCAACAAGCGCCTGAAGGCAAAGGGCCAGTAGATTGGTTCCGGCAGGTTTCGTGCCTGTCGGAAACTGGCCAGGAACTGCGAACCGTTCTGAAGGAGAACCATCATGGGTATTCTTGACGGTCTGGTCGGCAATGTCCTGAGCGCGTTGCAAGGCCAGGGACAAGCGGGTGAGGGCGTTCAGGCTGAAGCCCTGGGGCAGACGCTGAACAATGCGCTCGCCAATACGCCGTTTGGCAGCCTCGACGGCGTGCTTGGGCAGTTGCAGAACTCCGGGCTCGGGGAGCAAGTGGCTTCGTGGCTCGGCAAGGAAGGCAATCTGCCGATCAGCGCCGACGATCTTCGCGCCGCGCTGGGCAATGAACAGCTGCAGAAAATCGGCACCTCGCTCGGTCTGCCGATGGATCAGGTCGGTGACCTTCTGGCCAAGGTCTTGCCGGCAACCGTGGACAAGCTGAGCCCGGACGGAACCCTGAACCTTCCGACCGACCAGGGCTGAGTTCCGATCGATTGCGAATTTGACAGGGCCGGGGAGATCCCCGGCCTTTTTTGTCTCCGGCCTCTCGCTCGACAGGCGTGTTGTGCGTGCTTCGAGACGGCCCTTCGGGCCTCCTCAGCATGTTGGGGATTGGGGCTCGGTCGATCGGTATGGAAGCCGGAGGCCGAACCGGAGCTTGATCGTCCTGCCAAGCACCACCCCAACATCCTGAGGGGCTTTCGTAGAAGGCCGTCTCGAAGGACGCATAGCGTGGATGCCGTCATTCACGCCACGCGCACGGCCTCGGTGCGATCCCCCGGAATTGCATCCAGACGACACCCCGTCGGCGCATGGGACTGGACATCGCAGGCGGAAGTGATGCGCGAAGCGTTTCGACCTGCTAGGACACGTCGAAACCTTTTCTTAACCACGAGCCTGCCTTGACCGAAATCAGCCCCGCCGAACAGCTTCTCACCGTCCGCGACTTCCTCCGCTATGCGATCAGCCGCTTCAACCAGGCCGGCCTCGCCTTCGGGCATGGCGCCTCGACGGCGTTCGACGACGCCGCCTATCTGGTTCTGGAAGGCTTGAAGCTGCCGATCGATACGCTCGAGCCCTTCCTCGACGCGCGCCTGCTGCCGGCCGAACGCCAACGCCTGGCCGATCTGATCGAGGCTCGCGTGACGACCCGCAAGCCGACGCCCTACCTGCTCAACCGCGCCTATATCCAGGGCGTGCCGTTCTTCGTCGACGAGCGCGTGATCGTGCCGCGTTCGTTCATCGGCGAACTGATCCATTCCGAGTTTTTCGGCGGCGAGGAATTCACGCTGATCGACGATCTGTCGTCGGTCGAGACCGTGCTCGATCTCTGCACCGGCTCCGCTTCGCTGGCGATCCTGGCTGCCGGCGTGTTCGAAAACGCCGAGATCGATGCCGTCGACCTGTCGCCGGATGCGCTCGACGTCGCCCGCATCAACGTGGCCGAGCACAATCTGGCCAACCGCATCGAGCTGTATGAGGGCGACCTGTTCGCTCCGCTCGGCGGCAAGCGCTATGATCTGATCCTGACCAATCCGCCCTATGTCGACGAGATCGCCATGGAAGAGCTGCCGGAAGAATACCGGCACGAGCCCGAGATGGCGCTGGCGTCCGGCCTTGACGGCCTCGACATCGTCCGCCGCATCCTCGACACCGTCGCCGATCACCTCAATCCGGGCGGCGGCCTGCTTTGCGAGATCGGCGCCGGCCGCGAGATCATCGAGGCTGAATATCCCGCGCTCGACTTCTTCTGGCTCGATACCGAAGAGAGCATCGGCGAAGTGTTCTGGCTGACGGCCGAAAGCCTCGGCGTCGTCGATACGGATGCCGAAGAGCAGGATCTGGACGATCTCGAAAGCCTCGACCAACTCGATGGCGACGCGCCCGAAGACGTCTGATCCGGCCAGTTGGTCGATTGAACAAGAAAAGCCCACCCCCGCCGCGCGGGAGTGGGCTTTTCTATTACAGCGTCCAATGAGCAAACCAGGCTGTTGCCGCCTCTCTGGCCCATGATCCCGAAAGCTCGACCCTCATCCTGAGGTGCCCGGCAAAGCCGGGCCTCGAAGGAGGGTCCAGGGAATGCCGAAGTCTGCGGGTCGGTGGCGCGGGGCTTCCGACTTCGTCCGCAAATCGGGTTTCGCTGGATCCTCCTTCGAGGCTTCGCTCACGCGAAGCACCTCAGGATGATGGGGGACCAGGTCCATCGGCCTGAAGTCTCGGAGCCTCCCGATTACGCGCCGATTTCGAGCATGATCGGCTCGCGTGCCGGCTTCGCCTTGCGTGAGCGCAGCGTCACCAGAGTGATGAGCGCGGCGGCGAAGGTGATCGCCGAGCAGATCAGCATGGTGCTGCGGAACGCCGCGCCATAGGCCTCGGCCGCTGCGGCGCGTCCGATCGACGGAGCCATCGTTGCCGCTTGATCGAGACCGCCGCCGGCCACCGCGCTGGCGACGCCGTTGGCGACATCGGCCGGCAGGGTATCGAGGCTTGCGCCCAGTCCACCGGTGACGAAGGCCGCCATCAAGGCGCCGACAATGGCGATGGCGACGGTCTCGCCGGCAACCCGCATGGTGCCGAAGATGCCGGTCGCCATGCCGGCGCGTTCCGTCGGCACGACGCTGATGGCGAGATCGTCCATCAGGCCCCAGGGCAGGGCGGCGCCGGCGCCGATCATGAACAGCGGCAGGATGAACGCCGTCGGCGCGCTGCCGATCGGCACGAAGGCCAGCATCAGCACGCCTGCGCCGGCGACGATCAGGCCGAGCCCGGCGAGGATCCCGGACGGAATCCAGCGCGCGATGTTGGCGGCGACGAAGGGAATCGTCGCGATCGGCAGGCTGAGCGGCAGCAGCATCATTCCGACTTCCAACTCGTTCATCCCCTCGATGCGGATGAAGCGGGCCGGCAGCAGGATGAACGGCACGATGAAGGAATAGGCGACGGCGACCGGCAGCGCCTGCACCGAGACGAAGCGGGCATAGCGGAACAGCGACAGATCGAGCATCGGCCGCGTCTGCAGGTTTTCGATGGCGATGAAGCTGATCAGCAGGATGGCGGCGCCGACGAGCAGCGTGATCACCAGCGTATCGTCCCAGCCGCGATCCGGGCCGAGGATGATGCCGAAGGTCAGCGCCACCAGCATGGCGGTGAAGCTGGCCGCGCCCCAGCGATCGATGCCGATGGCGCCGGGATCGCGGGTTTCGCGCATTCTCGGCACGCCGACGACGAGGATGAGCAGCCCGGCCAGGGCGGTGGCGACGAACAGCGATCGCCAGCCGAAGGCGCCGATCAGCGCGCCGGTGATCAGCGGTCCGAAGGCCAGGCCGATGCCGAAGCCGGTGCCGAGCAGGCCGAGTGCGCGGGTGCGGTCGGCTCCCTCATAATCCTGCGCCACGGCGGCGAAGCCGGCCGAGATCGAGATCGCCGCCGCGATACCCTGCAGCGCGCGCAAAAAGTCGAGGATCAGCACGTTCGGCGCCAGCGCCACGGCGAGCGAGGTGAGGGTGAAGCTGATGGCGCCGATGCGGAACATGCGCTTGCGGCCGAACTGGTCGGCCAGCGCGCCGCCGAGCATGATCGTGCTGCCGAAGGCGAGCATGAAGCCGTTGACGATCCAGGTCAGGAGGGCGAGGTCGCCGCCGAGATCGCGGCCGATCGCCGGCGTTGCGACGGCGGGGCCGGTAAAGGATAGCGGCATGGTGACGGCAACGAGGAAAACGGCGGCGAGCACAAGGTGCCGGCCCGCTGCCGCCGCGTGAGAGGCGTCGGTCATGGTGGTCTCGATCTGTTGAGCGCGGTCGGCCGGGGGCACGACCCATTGGAGACGGCGAAGCGCGCGGCGGGAGAGGCGCCGCGCGCTCTGGGGTCACCACCGACTCTGAATTATGTGTCGGCCGATACACAAAACATAACGGCTTGATTCCCGGCGTCAAGCGCTTTATTTGTTGATCGTTACAAAAAGAAAAAAGGCTGCACGCACGCCATGAACGCTCGCGGACGTCCCCGCAGTTTCGATCGATCGGTGGCTTTGGAACGGGCCATGGAAGTGTTCTGGGCGCGCGGCTATGCCGGCACCTCGATCGCCGAACTGACCGAGGCGATGGGCATCAATTCGCCCTCGCTTTATGCCGCCTTCGGTTCCAAGGAAGAGCTGTTTCGCGAGGCGGTGGCGCTTTATGTGGCGACGGACGACGCCTGCACCTTGCAGATGTTGGAAGGCGACCTGACGACGCGGGATTCGATCGCCGCGATGCTGTTCGCCAGCGCGAGATCCTGCGCGCGTCCTGACAAGCCTTCCGGCTGCTTCCTCATGTTGGGCGCGACCAATGGCGGGCCCGAGACGGATGCGGCGCAGCAGTTCCTATGCGACCAGCGCAAGGACATGGCGCGACGCATCCGCGACCGGCTAGAGCGCGGCGTCACGGATGGCGAGTTGCCGGCAGGGCTCAATCTCGACCGCATCGCCGCCTATTTCGGCACCGTCATCAAGGGCATGTCGATCGAGGCGCGCGACGGCGCCGATGTCGGCACGCTGATCTCCGTCGCCCACAGCACCATGCTCGGCTGGGACGCGCTGACCTCGACGCAGGGTTAGCCAGGCCTAGAGCGGCTGGCCGACGTCGATCCGGTTGCCGTCGGGATCCGCGATCACGAAGGCGCGCAGGCCAAAGTCCTTGTCGCGCAATCCCTTGATGATGCGCACGCCGCTGGCCTGGCAACGCGCATGCAGCGCGTCGACGTCGTCGACCATCAGATGCGCCACATTGTGCAGGCCGGCGACAGCGTCGCGCTGCAGGTTCAGATGCAGTTCGGCCGCGTCGCGCTTCAGGATCATGAAGCCGATGGGATCGCCGTTCTGGAATGTCTTCGTGAAGCCGAGCACGTCGCGATAGAATGCCAGCGACCGCTCGATGTCGCGCACGACAATGCCGGGCGCCATGCGGCCGAAGCGGACGCCATGGTCGGGAGCGGCATGGGTGGAAGTTTGCGTATCGGTCATCGTCTCATCCAAAAATTGTCGCCAGACTGGCGGGCCGGACGGTGCCGGTTGGCCGCGACGTCGCGAAGGGTTCGATGAGACGGTGCTCGCCGGGCAATCTAGCCAAGCTGCACGATTTTGAAAATGCCGGATTGCGTCCTTTTGCGCCCCCGCCACGTCGATGGATCGCCTGCCCCTTGTTCTGCGCAGGGCGGCCGCTCATTTGAAGCATTCCTGATTTCGTGAAAATTGTGATATGAGGCCGTCAACAATGATGGATGGCCTCGATGCGCGCCTCTGGCGCCCGGCCTCTCACCCGGAACCCGATACCGATATGACCGCACCGCTCGCCGTGGCCTCACCCGCACTTGTATCGCCCGCCCGCGCACCGCTCGCCTCGGGCGAGAAGGGCTCGCTGGTTGGCCTGACGCGGCCCGAGATTGGCGAGCAGCTCGCCTCGATCGGCATCGAGCCGAAGCAGATCCGCATGCGCACGGCGCAGATCTGGAACTGGATCTACGCGCGCGGCGTCACCGATTTCAACGACATGCTCAACGTGTCGAAGGATCTGCGCGTCACGCTGGCGGAAAATTTCTCGCTGAAGCGCCCCGAGATTGTCACCGAGCAGATCTCGCAGGACGGCACGCGCAAATGGCTGCTGCGCTTTCCCCCGCGCGGCGCCGGCCGTCCCGTCGAGATCGAGACCGTCTACATCCCCGAGATCGGCCGCGGCACGCTTTGCGTCTCATCGCAGGTCGGCTGCACGCTCACCTGTTCGTTCTGCCACACCGGCACGCAGAAGCTGGTGCGCAACCTGACGGCCGAAGAGATCGTCGGCCAGATTCTGGTCGCGCGCGACCGCCTTGGCGATTTCCCGGAGAAGTCGACGCCGGTCGGCATGGCGGTTCCCTCCGAGGGCCGTCTCGTCTCCAACATCGTCATGATGGGCATGGGCGAGCCGCTGTATAATTTCGACAACGTCAAGCAGGCGCTGCTGATCGCCTCGGATGGCGAGGGCCTGTCGCTCTCGAAGCGCCGCATCACCCTGTCGACCTCCGGCGTCGTGCCGATGATCGAGCGCGCCGGCGCCGAGATCGGCACCATGCTGGCGATCTCGCTGCACGCCGTGCGCGACGATCTGCGCGACATGCTGGTGCCGCTCAACAAGAAGTATCCGATTGCCGAGCTGATGGACGCTTGCCGCAATTATCCGGGCCTGACCAATGCCCGCCGCATCACCTTCGAATATGTGATGCTGAAGGACGTCAACGACAGCCCGGCCGATGCGCGCGAACTGGTTCGCCTGCTCAAGGGCATCCCGGCCAAGATCAATTTGATCCCGTTCAATCCCTGGCCCGGCGTCAATTACCAGTGCTCGGACTGGGAGACGATCGAGACCTTCTCCGACATCGTCAATCGCGCCGGCTATGCCTCGCCGATCCGCACGCCGCGCGGCCGCGATATCCTGGCCGCCTGCGGCCAGCTGAAGAGCGAGAGCGAGCGCATGCGCGTTCGCGAGCGGCTCGCGCTTGAGGCGATGGTCACCAGCGACGACGACTGATACGAGTGTTTCACCTCCGCCGGGTTCAATTGAACAGCTCAAATTGAAGGTGAAGTCGATGAAATACGCATTGCCGATCGTTGTTCTGGCCGCCAGCCTTGCCATTCCGGGCGTCGCCGTCGCCAAGGATCTGCCGCGGGCCGTCACCGATCTCGGCCTGACCGACGTCCAGATCCGCGAAAAGCCGAACGCCAAATATGGCCGCCGCGTTCTCGGCACCCTGCCGAGCGGGTCCCGCGTCGAGATCGACCTCGACGGCGATGACGGGATCGAGGATGTCGAGGCTCGTGGCAAGGACCTCTTCCCCATCGCGGATATCCGTAGCCTTGTCCCGGCCCCGGTCCTCGGCAATGCGTCCTGGCCTGCCGACGCGAAGCTGGAGAAGATCGAGTTTGAAAGCGGCGGGCGGATCGAGATCGAGGGTCGCCTGGCCGATGGGCAGGAGTTCGATGCCGAATTCGCCGCCGACGGACTCCTGCTTGATTTCGACACGGACGGCTGATGCGAGCCTTTCTCCGCATCATCCTGCTGATCCCGCTGGGGCTGATCGCGGCGATCGCCAGCGCGATTTTCATCTATCTGGCAGCGTTCGGCTTCACCGGCAACGACATCTGGGATGGCCCGAATGGCGAGATCCCGGTGATCCTCGCGCCGGTGTTCATCCTTCTGGTCGAGATCTCGCGCTACGCGCTGCTGCCATTCCTGGCCGGCATCGTCGTGGCTGAAATCTTTGCCCTGCGCTCGGCGATCCTGTGGTCGCTGTTCGGTGGCGCGATTGGCCTTGGATTGCACCTGTTGGCGAACAGCACCGAATTTGCTGCGCTGCCGCCGGTCGCGGCCGGGCTGGTCGCCGGCTTCGCTTATTGGGTAATCGCCGGCCACGGCTCGGGGCGTTCTGTCTCGGGCCGAGCCGTCTCAGGTCCGGCGGATCAGTCTACTTCCCCTGGGCCAGAATAAGCCGCACGGCAAAGCCGCCCATCACGCCGGCGAACAGCCAGTCGACCGCCCGCGTCGCGCGCGGCGAGCGCTTCAGGAATGAGGCGAGGGAGCCGGCCGACCAGATCATGGCGATGCTGATCGGGGTGGCGACGACGACGAACATCAGGCCGAGAAACAGCAGCTTGCCGGCGGCATGCGGATCGGTCGGCGTCACGAATTGCGGCAGGAAGGTCACGAAGAACACGATGATCTTCGGGTTCAGCAGGTTGACCATCAGGCCCTTCAGATAGACCTTGCTGATCGGATCGGACGAACCCTTGCCGCCGACGGAAAGCGCCGAGCCGTGACGGATCGCCTGCACGGCGAGATAGACGAGATAGGCGGCGCCGACGACCTTCAGGATGGTGAAGGCCGTGGTCGAGGCGGCCAGCAGCGCCGACAGCCCGACCGCCACCAGCACGGTGTGAACGATCAGCCCGGTCGAAGCACCGGCAAACGCGGCAATGCCGGCCTTTCGCGATTGCCCGATCGCCTTGCCGAGAAACAGCGTCATATCAGGCCCCGGCGTCAGCGTGAGCGCGATGACGGCGACCAGGTAGGCGAGGAAAACCGAGAGCGAGGGCAGGAAGGTGAGCATGGCAAAGGGCTCCGTTGCAGCCTGAGCTATAACACGGCTTGGGCCGCCGTCGATGGGGGCAGGGTCATCCACCTTCGGTCGGCCATCCGTCTCGGCTCATTCGTGTGTCGCACCACAAGCCGAAAGCAAAAAAGCCGCCAGTCGAGACCGGCGGCTTGTCTTGTTGCGGAGAATTTCGCTCAGAAGCGGTAGTTCAGACCGGCGCGGATGATGCCGACGTCGCGGTCGACATCCATGCGATATCCCTCATCATTAGTCGACGTCACGTTTCCAAAGCCCGCGTAGAGACCTTCGAACTTGACGGTCCAGTTCTGCGCAAAGCCCCACTCGACGCCACCGCCAGCGACCCAGCCGGCCTCCCAGCCGCCAAAATCAGACCAGCTGTCAGACACGTCATCAATCTCGGTCCATTGATGTTTGAAGTGACCGAGTGCCAGACCGCCGGTGACATAGGGCATGACGTTGTCGAAGGCGTAGCCGAGACGGGCGCGGATAGTGCCGAAGCCATTCATGTCGTTTTCGAGTTCAACGTCGCCGTAGCCGGGAGCGTCGTAGGACTTGCTGTTCGTCGCGTAATTCAGATCGGCCTCGATGCCGAGAACTACGTTGTTTTGAAGCTGGTAGTTGTAGCCGATCTGTCCGCCGATCGTGAAACCGTCAGAGCCGGCATCGTAGGTGTAGCCGCCCCAGTCGTCATCGACATCGTGCCAATCGGACTTGAGATTGGCCCAACCGAGGTTGGCGCCGATATAGGGACCAGTCCAGATGTATGACTGCGCCATGGGCGTCTCGACAGGAGCTACGGTCAAATCGGCTGCCATAGCCGACGAAGCACTGATAACGGCGAGAGCGGCAACTACCGCGGCGCGCTGAATGTAAATCATCCTCGAACCCTTCTACCCACGACCCATTGCGCAGCTTTGCGGGTTACGCATGGGAAAGTACAGGTATTCCGTAGAAATACTGCCGCTTTCCCTAGCGTTGTGTCAGGCCTGCAACAGAATTGCGGAGGCTATTGCGGCGAGGGTCTGTAAACGGATATGTGCTGCCTGCTACCCCGCGATCGTCACGAAGCAGATCGCCGTCGGCGTGCCGACCGCGATGTCCCGGCCGAGATGGGTCAGCGAGCCGTCCTCAGCGTCGACGCCGAACAGGGTGACGATGTCGCTGTCCTGGTTGGCCAGCGCCAGGGTCCGGCCATCCGGCGAGAAGGCGAAATGGCGGGGCGTCTTGCCACCGCCCTCAACCGTCCTGCGGTCTTGCGCGGTGCCATCCGCGCCGATCGTGAAGATCGCCAGGCTGTCCTCGCCGCGATTGGCGGCATAGAGGAAGCGCCCGTCCGGGCTGAGCTTGATCTCCGAACAATGATTGATGGCGAGCACCGCGTCGGGAACCGTCGTGGCGATGTCGAGTAGCAGGAACGTGCCGTTTTCGGCATCAAAGCTGAAGGAAGCGACGGTCGAACTCAGCTCGTTGATGCCATACGCAAACGGCTTTGTCGGGTGGAAGGCGAAATGGCGCGGGCCGGAGCCGGGCGGCAGCGCCGTCTCACCGGATTTCTCGATCGCTCCTGTCGCGGCGTCGAAGCGATAGCAAACGAGCCGATCAATCCCGAGATCGCTGACAACGATATGGCGGTTGTCCGGCGTCGCCTGCACGCAATGCGCATGCGAACGATCCTGCCGGCCCACATCCGGCCCGCGGCCTGGATGGGCGGCGGAGGCGGCAACCGGATCGAGGCCACCATCGGCGCGGCGCGGGAAGATGGCGACGGACTGATTTGGTCGTTCGCTTTCCGGCGTCCCCATATAGTTGGCGATTGCCACGAAGCGCGCCGAGCGGTCGAGGCTCGCATAGGCCGTGATGCTGCCCAGCGTCGATTGGCGGTTCACATAGGAGAGCGCGCCGGTTGCCGCATCGATGGCGTAGGCGCTGATCAGCCCCTCGTTCCATTCCGCCACTTCGCTGGTCGCATAGAGCGTGCCGCCATCCGGGGCGGCGGTCAGGAAGGTCGGGTTTTCAATGCCGCCCTGGGCGCCGAGCGGCGTTGCCGTAGCACTTGCCTGGTCGAAGGCGAAGATCGAGATGCCGCGCGCATTGGCGCTGGCGAAATAGGGCGTCGGGCGGTTGCAGCCGCCGACATAGAGAAAGGTGTTTGCCTGCGTCATCGGATGTCCCCCCAATCATGCGGCCCGGCCGCTCATGGCCGACACGATAGCGGGCTCGAACCCTTCCCGTCGCCACCCTTTTCTCCGGCCTTCAACCGAAATGCGGCGCGCGCCTCCGCAAAACTTGCTGCTTGTGCAGGCGCTGGTCTTTGACGCAATCTTGCCGCAACGGAAGGTTCGGCGGGGGCTTGGCATGGGCGCGATGTCTGGGAATGGGGTTTGGCGTTTCGCCACGGCCGCCGCTTTCGTCGGACTGGGGTGGGGCACCGCATCGGCCGAACCGGTCTCGCGCGACAAGGTGCTGGCGGCGCTGCCTCGGCTAGAGGCCATGGCGCAGCAACTCGTTGCCGACCGCGCCGTCCCCGGGCTTGCCATCGCTATCGTGCATGAGGACCAGATCGTCTACCTGAAGGGTTTCGGGCTTCGCGATACCAGCAAGGCGGAGGTGGTCGACCCTGACACGGTGTTCCAGATCGCGTCGCTCTCGAAGCCCATCGCGTCGACCGTCGTCGCCTCTCTCGTCAGCGACGGCGTCGTCGGCTGGGACACGCGCATCGCCGATCTAGATCCGGCCTTCCGCCTGCATGATGCCTATCCGACGGCCGAACTGACGATCCGCGACCTGCTCGCCCATCGCAGCGGCTTGCCGGGCCTTGCCGGCAACGAGCTGGAGGATATTGGCTTCGATCGCGAAACGGTGCTGCATCGCCTGCGCCTCGTGCCGCCATCGTCCAGTTTCCGCGCCGGCTATTCCTACAGCAATGCGGGTTTCACCGAGGCCGGAGTTGCCGCCGCGCGGCCGACCGGCAAACCCTGGGAAGAGGTGTCCGAGGAACGGCTCTATCGGCCGCTCGGCATGAACGCCACCAGCTCGCGCCACGCCGATTTTCTCGCCAGGGCCAACCGGGCCGCGCTGCACATCGATCTCGGCCAGGGCTGGGAAGCAAAGGTGACGCGCGACCCGGACATGCAGTCGCCCGCCGCCGGCGTCAGTTCGAGCGCGCGCGATCTGGCGCAATGGGTGCGCCTGCAACTGGCCAAGGGGAGCTTCGACGACGAGAGGCTGATCGGCGCCGAGGCGCTGGCCGCGACCCATGTGCCGCTGATGGCGCTCGGCACCAATCCCGCGACAGGCGCCACCTCGTTCTACGGGCTCGGCTGGAATGTCGAGCTGGGGCGCCATGGCCTCAACTGGGGACATGCCGGCGCCTTCAGTCTCGGCAGCCGCACCCTGGCGTCGCTCTATCCGGACGCCTCGCTCGGCATCGTCGTGCTGACCAATGCCTTCCCGACCGGTGCGCCGGAAGGGCTGGCGGACAGCTTCTTCGATCTCGTCTTTGACGGCACCGTCTCCCGCGACTGGGGCTCGATCTGGGGCGATATCTATGGCGGCCTGTTCGGCCCCGCCGTCGCGCAGGCCAAGGCCGCCTATGCGACGCCGCCGACGCCGCCAAGCCCGCCGCTACCGCTTGCAGCCTATGCCGGCCACTATCGCAACGCCTATGTCGGCGAGGCGCAGGTCGCGGAGGCGGGTGGGGCGCTGACCCTCGCCCTCGGCCCAAAAGGCGCGCGCACCTATCCGCTCAGCCATTTCGATCGCGATCTCTTCCTGATCTTCCCGGATGCCGAAATGCCGGACAGGCCCTCCGCCATCCGCTTTGCCATCAACCCGGCCGGCAAGGCCGAGACGGTGACGATCGAGTTCCTCGACGACGAACATCTCGGCACGCTCGCCCGCGTCGCCGACTGATCGCGCGTGTCGCTAAGGAGGGTCCGCTTGCCCCGCGCGACCGGGCGAAGCGGGCCTGGTCGTGTCCGCGAGAGACTGTGCTTCACAGGCCCCATTTTTCGCAGCCGGCGTAATTTTGCCATCTCGCCTCGCTTATCTCCAGCCGTCGCCTTGGTCGTTCGGCGGCGCGCCGTGCGACGGGGCCGGGCGAATGTCGAAAGTTCCTATCGAAATGGCGAGAACGCTGGCTATTGCCGTTCCAAAGCCGTCCGATCCATGGTTTAGATCGATTTTCAGGCATCCTTCGCGCTGCCACGGGTGCAATACGGTTCGATGGCCGGGAGTACAGTTTTGATTGCTCAATTCGGGCAGCGGTTCACGACGCCCGCGCAATATGCGCTGACTTGCCTCTTCGCCCTGCCTTGCTTCGCGCTTCGCCTGCAATGGCCCTGGCATAGCTTCTCGTTTTTCCTGTTCGCGCCGGCCGTGCTGCTGGGGGCCGCGCTGTTCGGCAAGGGTCCCGCTATTCTCGCCACGGTGCTGACGGCGGTGTTCGCCGTCTTCTTCTGGATCGAGCCGATCTACACCTTCCGTTTGTCGTCGGCGCAGGTGCCGCCGCTGGTGCTTTATGCGCTGGTCTGCGCCGGTATTGTCGGCCTGTGCGAATGGTCGCGCGCCGCCTTGAACCGCGACCGCCGCGCGGCGTTGGCGGAACAGCGCGCCGCCGCAACGTCGCGTCTCGACAGCATCGATTTCTGGCGCGGCCTCGTGCTCTGTACGATTTTCATCAACCACGTCCCCGGCAATCTGCTCGAAGCGATCACGCACAAGAATTTCGGCGTTTCTGATTCGGCCGAGGCGTTCGTTTTCCTCTCTGGCGTGTCGCTGGCGCTGGCCTATGGTCATCGCTTCCGCCCCGGCGAACGGATCGGCGTGCTGCTGGCGATGCTGCGCAGGGTCATCAAGCTCTATGGCGTGCACGTCTTGCTGTCCTTCGCGGCGATCGCCATTTTCTCGGCCGGTGCGCTCTACTGGCGCCAGCCGGACCTGCTGATGGCGCATGGCCGCTCGCTCCATGTGGCGGACGCCTGGACCTGCCTGATCGGCATCGTCTCGCTCGGCCATCAGCTCGGCTATTTCAACATCCTGCCGCTCTACATGGTTCTCATCCTGGTGGTTCCCGTCCTGCTTTGGCTGGCGCGCATCGATGTGTCGCTGATGCTGATCACGTCGGCGCTGCTATACGCCCTGACGCGCTATGCCGGCTGGAACCTGCCGAACTGGCCGACAGCGGGCGGCTGGTTCCTGAACCCGTTCGCCTGGCAATTCGTGATGGCAATCGGCGTCGCGGCCGGGCTGGCGCTGAAGCAGCAGGGCGAGATCCCGGTGACGCGGCCGATGGTGGCGCTCGCCGCCGTCGTCGTGGCGGTCGGCTTCCTGATGTCGCCTTTTGGGCCGGCAGTGACGCGCAGCTGGATCGGGGCGAACGGCCATCTCGACACCGACAAGACGGTGCTCGGGCTGACGCGGCTCAGCCATTTCCTGGCGCTGGCCTATCTCGTTTACGCCCTGCGCCTGAGCGTTTTCTGCCGGCGCCTGCCGGTCTTCGCACCGCTGGCGACGATCGGCCGGCACGGCTTGCTGATGTTCGCGCTGCTGTCGATTCTCGCGGCGGTGGGCCAGGTTCTGGTCGGCACGAAGCATGGCGGCATCTGGTTTGATGTCGGCTTCCTCGGCGGCGGCCTGGTGCTGCTCTGGGTGGCGGCGCATCTGGCAGACGCGGCCCGTCCGCCCCGTAGCGCCCGCACGGCCGCGCGGCCGGCCATGGCCGGCTAGGGCGTTTCATCGTTTTGGAAGGGGCGCGTGAACTCTTCTGGGAAAGCATGGCTTTCGCCATTGCTGCATGGCGGTCCTTCGTTTATGTAAACCGGCACGCGGCCTTGCCGCGTCCGGCATGCACCCGTAGCTCAGCTGGATAGAGCGCTGCCCTCCGAAGGCAGAGGCCACTGGTTCGAATCCAGTCGGGTGCACCAATCTTTTCAGAGAGTTAGCTGTTTCTATGTTCTCCGTTTCAGCGAGCTACTCACCATATACTCACCAACCGGTCGGAACGAACGCAGCGTTGGCTAGCAACTTGGCCTACAGCTACCACAGTTGATGAGTAGGTTCACCGGGTGATCTCGCGTCGAGCCGGGCGTCGTCTTTGGACCATAGCCATAAACTTGGCGAATGCCTTCGATCTGTGAGGCCGATCCGCTCAGCTAGGCTGGAACGATCGGCACCACGATTAAATCGGGGGACGACGCCGTCTTACGGACGACAAGCCGGTGGCCCGGTGCCTGCTGCGGTGTTCTCAGCTGAGATGAAAACAATAGCGCCGGGAACCAGGTCGGTGTGCGTCGCGGGCGCGTCTACTATTTTGGCCGTAGGCGCATCGACGATCGCATATTCGCACCAGCCAGAGTCGACCGTCTCCCCGATAGCTTGCCAGATGTGCTCGATATATTCGTCATTGACGTGGCGTCTATATAAGAGGCGATCGTGCCCGGTGAGGACTGCGTAAACGAATGACCGCTCTTTGGATAATCGGCGAGGACAGCGAATGGCGAGCCTTGAGCGCAACACGAACTCTAATACTCACTCGATGCGCCAGTCACGTCCAATCACTCTACGAAAGCGCCAACCCAGACGCCCAGTCCTTTGGCAGCTCGATCGGTTTGCCATGAGGCGTGCGCCGAGCCGCGGCATCCCATGCCATACGGCACCTCTTGAGCGCGTCGGCTGTCGCAATAGTCTTGTCTCCGACAATCCGCTCCAAGGCGGTCACCCAGTGTTGATAGTAGGTGTCGCCCTTGTCGGGATCTTGGGCATCTTGCGCCCGCCTGATCTCCTCTCCCAATACTGCCGACCACTCGACCTCGCTGAAAAGCCCTTTCTGGCAGAGAAGTTTCTTGATCGCGAAAGCCTGAGCCTCCCAAGGCTCCCAGAAGATCGGCCCACCCTCGTCGCGAAGGGTGCCGCGCGCGATCTCCTCCTCCGGCAGCTCAGTCAAGTTGGCGGAGGTCACAGGGCCTCCAAATAGGGCTCGAACGCTTCGACCGAGACCTTCAAGCTTGGGTCGTCATCGGTCCCCCACAACTCACTGCCATCGAAAACGACCGTATAGAGCCATTGCGGATCGTCTCCTGCGCCGACGGCCGAACTATCCGGAAACACATGGCAGCCGTGAACGCGTTCGATAGTTCCACGCCGCCCTCGGGCATAGCGGGGAAGGCGTGTATGAGTCGGCAGATGGATGTTCCGCGTCCGGACGCCGTCGCCGACCTTGAACAGCGCCGCCGCGGAGGTCGACCGTTCATATGACTGACGTTTCAGCGCCTTTGAAACGTCTTCGGCCCTCAGCGGTTGCCCGGCGACTGTTGATCCCGAAAATGAGCGGCTAGCAACGATCTCTTCCTCCATGACGAGGCCGCGCTCGAGCAGCAAAGTCTCGAGCGTCTTCTCCCAGCTCTTGTAGTACGAGGCGGTCAGATAGAAGCTGGGCGGCTGGCTCTCGCGCGCATTGCGGAACATATCGAGGTTCCAGCCTCCAACGCACCCCATCGCACGCATCATCGCCATGACCCGCCCTTCCCAGGGCGCGTGGAACACCGGCTCGTCTCGCTCCGGCTCGATCCGGCCAAAACCATCCATGCCGCCCATGTCGTGGACGCCGTTCATGGCCCAACCTCCGGTAACTTTGGAAGACCTGTCCCGATCATCGAGTCGCGGGTCACCAGGGACGCGAGCGCATCCACATCGAAGCCCTCAGTACCGGCGGGCCGCATGGGCAGGACCAGGAAGCGGGTCTCAGCCGTCGAGTCCCATACTCGGATCTCCATTTCTGGCGGGAGGTTGACGCCAAACTCGGCCAATACGCCGCGGGCATTCCTGACGACACGAGATCTATAGGGAGCTGACTTGTACCACACCGGTGGCAATCCCAGCAGGTCCGTCGGATAGCAGGAGCAGAGCGTGCAGACGACCATGTTATGAAGCGTCGGCAGGTTCTCGACTGCGATCAAATGATCGCCGATCTCACCGACATGGCCGAGCGACGACACGGCTGCAGTCGCGTCCTCAAGAAGAGCCCGCTTGAAGTCAGGATCGAGCCACGCCCTGGCCACGACCTTAGCACCGTTCCGCGGGCCAATTCTCGTCTCATACGCCTCGACGATCAGATCGAGGACTGCCGGATCGATCAGGCCTTTTTCCAGGAGGACGGTTTCTAGCGCACGAACGCGCAGCGTCATCTCGGAGAGCTCCGAGTGATCCTCATCATCGTCGTGGTGGGACATGACCGAGAACCTTCAGACCGTCGAAGACGCCGATTATGCCACTCGAGCGCATAAGTGCCAATACACCGCGCCGTCGATACGTCCGTTCATGGCGTATAGCGGCTACCAGAGCGCTCATCAACCATGTCTGCTCTCATGAAACGGCCGCGCCGATCTCAACGTACTACTTGGGCGCATTGCCGACGGGAAAGGGGCCGCAAGCGGACTGGCTGCTTCTTCGGCAAAACTAACGAAAGCAGACTTCACGGATGATCAGCTACGCCCGGTTTGCTTTTGACGAGCCGGCCGATCGGCTGCAGGAGCTCAATTGTCCCAGCTAGGTTCGCATCGATAGCCTAAGCAACAATCCGCATGGATTGGACGGGATGAGATCCAAGCTGACGTCCCACCCTCCGGCCTTGGCTTTCTCGACCTCACCACCGAATACACGGTCGCAAAGGGGCCGGACCACCGCGACGCCTCAAAGCAATAGCTGATGAGCCAATCGAGGCCATTTGCATTCAGACGAGGACAAAGCCTGACCACCCCCGAAAGGTCTCGAGAGACGTTTGTTCGCAACCGGGCCTGTCATGCTGCGGCGCCCAGGAACAAGCTGACGGCGTGCTCAGCGCTTTATTCTCGGCATTGCGCGCATTTGGGCGATGTTGTTCCGGTTTTTTTCGAGCAGGGTTGCCATCACTGCCCTTGCCCCGTCCTCGTCGCGCCGCTGAATGGCCTCGGCCACCAGGAGGTGGTCGTCCGGATATTGCGTGGCGACCAGGTCGACATCGATGGCCAGTGAGAAGTTGGACCGAAGAACGACTGCCACCGTCTGCATGAGGCTGAGCAGCATCTTGTTGTGGCAGGCCTCGAACATGCGGCGATGGAACAGGATGTCGGCTTCGACACCGGCAAACTTGTTGGGCGCGTTCTCCATCATCTCATAGGCTTCGAAGAGCCGGAGGACCTCGATCGTCGAGGCCACCCTGGCAGCCATAGCGGCGACCTGCGGCTCGACGAGTTCGCGCAATGTGTTGAGCTCGTCGACGAGATCCTCGCTAAGTGCCGGCTGGCTCAGCGACCATCCCAGCAGGTCCGGGTCGAGATAGTTCCACTCTTTGCGCGGTAGGACGGTCATTCCGGAGCCGCGGTCGGTGCGGACGAGCCCCTTGGCGGAGAGCAGCTTGATTGCCTCGCGCAGGACATTCCGGCTGACGCCGAGCTCGGCGGCGATTGTCGCCTCGACCGGCAGGTGACTAACTTCTGGATAGCGCCCCTGTACGATCGCGGTGCCAAGATCGTCGACGACCCGATCGACCAGCGACACCTTGCGGTCCGCCTGCGGTTCGCCAGCCTTGCGCCGAATAAATGCCTGCTTCACGTGCGGCAATTCCTTTGCAGAAGAATCAGATGACGTGACGCAAGGCCTATCTCATTTGTCCATGATGAGCGATACGGCCTTGCTGCCGAGGGCGAGCGCGATCGCGTTGGTGTTGCCGGAGGGAATGAATGGCACCGCGGCGCAGTCGATCACCCGCAGGCCATCGACGCCGCGTACCCGCAAATGGCTGTCGAGCACCGCCATCGCATCGCCGTCCGGCCCCATCCTGGCCGTGCCGCACGGGTGATAGTTGGTCTTCACGAAGCGATAGCAGTGCTGGGCGAGGGCTTCGTCGCTGTCGACGTCGCGGCCGGGCAGCATCTCGGCCGCGATGTTGGCCGCGATCGGCTCGGCGGCGAGCAGTTTCCTGGCGAAACGCAGCGAACGGATCGTCGTCCGGAGGTCCTCGTCCTCGCCGAAGAAGTTCGAATCGACGATGGGCTGGTCGCTGGCCCTGGCGGAGCGCAGGCGGACCGAACCGCGCGCCTTCGGGCGCAGCAGGCAGGAGGTGAGCGTGACGCCATGCGTCGACTTCATGTCGGTGATGTCGCGGTCGAGATAGACGATCGGCGCGCAATAGAGCTGGATGGTGGGACGCTCCCCGCCGTCGGGATCGTAGAATAGGCAGGATTCGATGCCGGTCGTCGTCACCGGTCCCGTACCGAAGAGCAGGTACTGCAGGCCGTTGCGAATCATGTTCCAGCCCTTGTCCTGGCCGAAATAGCCGCTGGCGCGCCGGCTCGAGCAGATGACGGGAACCTCGTGGTGATCCTGCAGGTTCTGGCCGACGCCGGGCAGGTCGGCCTGGACGCGGATGCCGTGCTCGGCCAGATGCGCCGACGGCCCGATGCCCGACAGCATCAGAAGCTTGGCGGTGTTGTAGGTGCCGGTCGCGACCAGCACTTCCTCGCTGGCGGTGGCGCGCACGCTGCGGCCCTCATGGGTGTATTCGATGCCGACCGCCCGGCCGTTCTCAACGATGATGCGGGACACCAGCGCATCGGTGACGACGGTCAGCCGCTTGTCGCGCATCGCGTCGGCCAGGAACGAGAACACAGCGTCGCTCCGCCGCATCGCGCCGCCCGCCTTGCCCATGGTGTGCTGCATGATGCCGACGCCATTCTGCCGGCGGCCGTTGAAGTCGGGATTGAAGGGCAGGCCCATCGCCTGTGCGGCGAGGACGAAATCCTCGGTCATCTCGCAGAGCTGGCCAGGATCGGAGACTAGCAGCTTGCCGCCGGTGCCGTGATAGGCGTCGTTCAGGCGGCGGTTGTTTTCGAGCGAGGTGAAATGCGGCAGCAGGTCCTTGTAGGACCAGCCGCTGTCGCCGCCGAGATAGGCGTCCCAGTGGTTGTAGTCCTCATGCTGGCCGCGCATGTAGACCATTGCGTTGACCGAGCTGCCGCCGCCCAGCACCTTGGCCTGCGGCACGATCGGCGCACGGCCGTTCAGCCGCGGCTGGGCCACGGACTTGTGCATCTCCAGATAGTCTTCTCGGCAGAGATATTTCATGTAGCCGGCCGGCATGCGCATCAGCCGCGCATAGCGGGCCGGGCCGCGTTCAACCAGGAGGACGCGCGCGCCGAATTCCAATACGAGTCGTGCCGCGGCGACGCAGGCCGACGAGCCGCCGCCGGCAATGATGTAGTCGTACTTCACCTTACTCTCCTGGGAAATCGCCCAGCCGCGCCGCGCGAGACGTGTCATGGCATTAGCGGCTGGTGTAGCCGCCATCGATCGGAATGACGGCGCCGGTGATGTAGGCAGAGGCCGATGAGCAAAGGAACACAGCCGCGCAGGCGACGTCCTCGGGCTGGCCGGGACGCGCCATGGGTGTCATTGCCTTCCAGGTCGGCGCCATCTCGGGATCGGCGAGGCCGCCGGCGGTCATGTCGGTGATGATGTAGCCGGGGGCGATCGCGTTGACGCGGATGTTCTCCGCCGCGTAGTCACTGGCGAGGCTCTTGGTCAGCATGTGTACCGCAGCCTTGGAGGCGTTGTAGGCAGCCTGGGGCTGCGGGACGAGCGACACAAAGCCGGCGATGGAACCGATGTTCAGGATTACGCCTTCGCCCTGAGCCCGCATCGGACCGAGAGCGGCGCGGCAGCAGCGGAAGACTGAATCGAAGTTGATCCCCATTGTCCGGCGGAAGCGTTCCTCGGAGAATTCGTGCGTGTCGCCGTGATCGGCGATGCCGGCATTGTTGACGAGGATGTCGAGGCGGCCCGCGATGCTGACCGCTTCGCGCACGAGCTGTTCCGGCGCTTCGGGATCCTCCATGTCGGCCTGGACATGGTCCACTTCGACGCCGTGGCTGCGCAGGCGGTTGAGCGCGGCCGGGTTGGCGGTACGCGACGACACCACGAGCCTGGCCCCGGCTTCAGCGAAGGCTTCGGCGATGGCGAAGCCCAGTCCACGGGAAGCGCCCGTGACCAGGGCGACCTTGCCATCAAGGCGCAGTTTTTCGGTAAGAACGGACATTCTGTCTCCTTTGACGCTCGGAATTCGGTGTGTCAGCGGTGCGGCCTCAGGAAGGCGTATCAGTTGCAGCCGGCAGTCGGCGGCGTTTGGCGCGCGCTTCGTTCCAGAACTTGCGCAGCCGGGTGATCAGGACGGAGTCGCTGGCGACGGCGACCAGGATGAGAAGGCCAAGCAGCGCGTCGAGCCAGAACTGGTTGATCTGCAGGCGGAACAGGCTCTGCTCCAGCGTGCCGATCAGGATCGCGCCGAGCGTCGCGCCGATGATCGATCCGGCGCCGCCGAAGATGTTGACGCCGCCGACCACTACGGCCGCGATCGACTCGAGCTCTAGCCCCATCGCCGCCTCGACGGTAATCGTGCCGAAACGCGCCAGGGTCATGAAGCCGGCAAGCCCCGACATGGCGCCTGACAGGAGGAAGGCCGAGAAGATCACGCGCCGTACCGGCAGGCCGGTGAAATGAGCGGCGTCCGGGTTCGAACCGACGGCGTAGAAGTGGCGGCCGACGCGCAGCACCGACATGCCGATCTGGAACAGGATGATCGTCACCAGCGCCAGCGCGACCATGGCGCGGACGTCGAAGCTGCCGATCGACAGCACGGTCATCTGCGGCAGGTTGACGAGCCAGGAGGGCAGGTTGGCGGTGGTGATCGACTTGGCGCCGGAGAATTCGACCAGCAGCCCGCGAAATACCGCCATGGTTCCGAGCGTGACGATGATCGACGGGATGCGGGCGAAGACGACGAGGGCGCCGTTGACCGCGCCCATCAGCGTGCCAATCGCGACGGCGAGCGCGATCGCCAGCACCGGCGGCAGCCCGTGATTGGCCGCGAGCAGGGCGCCGGTGAAATAGGCGACGCAGCCGACCATCGCGCCGACCGAGAGGTCGATATTGCGGGTCAGCACGACCAGCGTCTGGCCGGCGGCGACGACCGCGATGATGATGACGCTTGATGCGATGCGGTTGAAGGTGCGCGGCGACAGATAGCCGTCGATGATGGTGGCGAACACCAGAACCGCGATGGCGATGATCGCTAGCAGGCTGAGTTCCCGGACGCGTTCGGGACGCAGGCGTAGTCCGTTCATGGCGACTTCCTATCTATTCAGCCTGGCCCGTGGCATGGGCCATGACGACCTGTTCGGTCGCGTCCTTGCGATCGAGGGTCGCCATCTGCTTGCCTTCGCGCATGACCAGCACTCGGTCGCTGAGCGAGAGCACTTCCGGGAGGTCCGAGGAAATGAGCATGATCGCCATGCCCTGCGCGGCCAGTTCCCAGATGAACTGGTGCACCTCCGCCTTGGCGCCTACGTCGATGCCCCGTGTCGGCTCGTCGAGGATCAGCAGCCGCGGCGCAGTGTTGAGCCACTTCGCCAGCAGTACCTTCTGCTGGTTGCCGCCGGACATCCGCCCGACCGGTGCCTCGACCGAGGCGGTCTTGATGTGCAGGCGGCGACGGAACTCGTCGGCCACCTCGGCCTCCTTCTTGCGCGACAGCATCCCCAGCATGCCCCGAAAGCGGTCGAGTACGGGAAGGGAGATATTGGCGGAGGAAGACATCGGCAGGGACAGGCCGAGCTGGCGCCGGTCCTCGGAGACATAGGCGATTCCGCCATCGATCGCCTGGCGCGGGGAGCGCGGCGCATGCGGCCGGCCGTCCAGCGTGGCGCGGCCCCGATGCGCCGGCGCGATGCCGAACAGAGCGAGGCCGACATCGGTGCGGCCGGCGCCGACGAGGCCCGCGAAGCCGACGATTTCGCCCTTGCGGATCTCGAACGACACATCCTCGAACGCGCCGTCCCGCCCGAGGCGATCGACCGACAGGACGACACCTTCCGCGGCCGTGGTGGCGCGGGGGGCGAGCAGGCCCATCTCGCGGCCGACCATCTCGGCGATGGCGGATTGCGGCGTAACGGCGGCCCGCGGCCGGGACGAGATGTGTCGGCCGTCGCGGAACACGGTGACCGTGTCGGAGAGGCGGAAGACCTCGTCCATGCGATGGCTGATGAACACGATCGAGACGCCGCGGCCGCGCAGGTCTTGCATAAGCTGGAACAGGCGCTCGGATTCATAGGCCGAGAGCGATGCCGTCGGCTCGTCCATGATCAGGACGCGGGCCTTGAGCGAAATTGCCTTGGCGATCTCGATCGACTGCTGTTCGGCCAGCGTCAGCCCGCGCGCCGAGGCGCGGACGTCGATCTGCACGCCGATCGAGTCGAGGATCCTGGCGGACTCCTCATACATGCTCGCCCAGCGGGTGAACGGGCCGCGATCCTGGTGACCGATGAAGATGTTCTCGGCTACATCGAGATCGGGAAACAGCAACGGTTCCTGATAGATGGCCGCGACGCCCTTGCGCTGCGCGTCGGCGCTGCTGGCCATCTGCACCGGCGCGCCGTCGAGATGGATGGCGCCGCTATCCGGCTGGTGCACGCCGGTCATGATCTTGATCAGCGTCGATTTGCCGGCGCCGTTCTCGCCGAGCAGCGAATGGATCTCGGCTGGATGGAGCGTCAGCGAGACGCTCTGCAGCGCGTGGGTCGCGCCAAAGCTCTTGCTGATGTTGCGCAGCTCCATTACGGGCCGGCGATGAGTTTCGATTGGCAAAGCGGCCACTTGCATTCCCCCCTCAAGGCCGACGCGCGGGCTGCAACCCGGCCGAACGCCCCTCCAGGCGTCCGGTGACGACGACATCCTTCCCGGATCCGCGGGTTCCGCAGTGTCCGGCATCCTCCCGAATTAATCCTATCAATATCGATATGAATCCTACTTGCAATATCAAAAAATAGGATCTATCCAAAAAAGGAGAATTGGATACGGTTAGAGGCCTTACGGCTCAGACTAGCCTGCCAATATGGGGCAGCTTCGATGCGGAGGGCAGATTTATCTGCTTATTCGTGGCGGCTCGGAGGGGGAAATGCAGCTATCAAAAGCGTTTCGCGGCTGGGAGATTTTTCTTCTCCTATTGCTCGCAGCAACTATTGTCGGAAACTCGTTCATGTCCCCGCATTATATTTCGGGGTCGAACATCATCAATCTGTTTCAACTCTCCATTGAGAAGATCGTTATAGCGCTTATCATGGCGCTGCTGATCATCAATGGCGAGATCGACCTCTCCGTTGCCTCGGTGATGGGGTTTGCCGCCTGTCTGCTAGCCTATCTGACATCCATTGGTGTCGGCATGCCGGTGGCGATCGTGGTGGCCCTGCTCGGCGGTCTGGCAGCCGGCTGCATCAACGGCCTCTTCGTCGCCTATGTCGGCCTGCCGTCGCTGGTCGTGACTCTGGCCGGACTGATCGGCTTCCGGGGCCTTGCCCGGGTCCTGCTCGAGGACCGCGCCATCGGCGGCTTCCCGCAATGGTTCACCGATCTCGGCCAGAAGGCTTTTCTCGGCCCCTTGCCCTTCGCGTTGATCGTCTTTGTCGTGGTTCTTCTGGCCGCCGTCGCGATCCTGCATCTGTCCACCTTCGGCCGGAAGATCTACGTGATCGGCAATGGCGTCGATGTCGCCCGCTATTCGGGCGTCGCCGTGGCGCGGGTGAAATTCTCGCTGTTCTTGATGTCGGGCTTCGTCGCCGCGCTAGCTGGCGTCCTCTATGCCGCCCGGCTCGGCTCCGTCCGCGGCGACCTCGCCCAGGGCTTCGAGTTGGAGATCATCACCATGGTCCTGCTCGGCGGCGTCAGCATCTTCGGCGGATCGGGATCGCTGCTCGGGGTCTTTCTCGCGATCCTTCTCGTCCTCAATCTTCGAAACGGCATGGGGCTGGCCAATCTGACCGGCAATTCCCAGTCGATCGTGATCGGCGTTCTGCTGATCCTGTCGGCCGCGGTGCCGTTTCTCGTCTCGAAAGTTCGTTCCAGGGTAACATAGGGAGGAAAATACCCATGAAAGCGAAGTTGTTGGCTGCCGCCGCGGCGATCTCCATGATGGCGGGTTCTGTTGCGGTTGCCCAGGACGCCGGCGCGGGGAAGCCGGTCGACATGGTACTGCTGCCCAAATATCTCGGCATCATCGTGTTCGACCAGGCGAATACCGGTGCCCAGGAAGCCGCCACGGAGCTCAAGAACGAGCGCCCGCTGCAGTTCCTCGGCCCGACCCCGGAGAACAGCGTTGCCGGCCAGATCGAGATCGTCACCAACGCCACCACGCAGGGCGTCGGCGCGATCATGATCTCGAACAATTCCGGCGACCAGATCGCGCCGGCCGCCAGGGCCGCCCATGACAAGGGCGTCAAGGTCGTCACCTGGGATTCGCCGATCCCGTCGGCCGAGGGCGAGGACGTGTTCGTCGCTCAGGTCGATTTCGACGAGACCGGCCGCGTGCTGGCCGACATGGCGCTGAAGATCCTGAGCGAGGCCGGTGGCGAGTTCGCCATCCTCTCCGGTTCGGCCGACGCGGCCAACCAGAACGCCTGGATCAAGTCGATGAACCAGGTCCTGAAGAGCGACGCGAAGTTCGCCTCGCTCAAGCTTGTCGACACCGTTTACGGCAACGACCAGGCCGAGACGAGCTACAATCTCGCGCTGGCGCTGGTCGACAAGCACCCGAACCTGAAGCTGATCGTCGCGCCCACCACGGTCGGCGCACCGTCCGCCGCCAAGGCGCTGCAGGACGAGGGTCTCTGCGAGAAGATCAAGGTCACCGGTCTCGGCGTGCCGTCCGAAATGCTCTCCTACACGCAGAATGGCTGTGCGCCGGAATTCGCGCTCTGGAGCTTCAAAGATCTCGGCTATCTCGCCTATCAGACCGCCTATGCGCTGGCGACCGGCACCGTGAAGGCGGAGGAAGGCGCCGTCGTCAAGGCCGGCCGCTTGGGCGATCGCACCATCACCAAGGACCCGACCCGCGAAAAGGGCCTCCGCATCCTGATGGGGCCGTTCTCGCTCTACAATGCCGAGAACGTCGAGGCTGCGGCCAAGGAGTGACGCTGTCGGAGGCGGCGCATGCCGCCGCCTCCTTTTACTCATGTTTGGCAGGCCAGCCCGCTGCGCTACCGAGGTGCTCAGTCACGTGCTGATACTATCGTATAGCGCTGCGTCCAATTGCCTCGTGAGGACTAATCATCTTAGCGTCCTCCGGCCCCTCGACCTCCCTCCTCGCTCAGGCCCACGCGGCGAACAGTGCGCCGACCCCTCTCCGGTTTTAGGACCTCGCAAATCGGAGCCCTATGCGGCCGTGCGCCGATAGTCCGCAT
>NZ_JAPKNH010000015.1 GCF_026344005.1 Kaistia terrae | reverse complement strand
TCCCCGAACAAAGCGTCGACCATTTGATTTTGCCATCGCGGATGATCCGTCCATTTTGGATTAGCGGAATAAGGCGAGGAGAGCCCTCAACGGGCTCTCCTATAATAGCTTGAGGCAGGAACTAGCTCTTGGAAGAACCGCCGCGCGACGAGGAGCTACCACTCTTGCTCTCGGCACCAGAGCCCGACTTAGAACCCTTGGTGTCATCGTTCTTATGGCTTTGACGCCCTGCTTCCGCATGCTGTTCCGGTGTGCCGCCACGCATGGATTTGCTGCTGGCCGATTTGCCGCCGTTGGCCTCCTCGCTCTTCTGGCTCTTGGTCCCAGAACCGCTCTTCTTGTCGTCGGAACCACTGCGGGTGCCCTGCTGATTTGCCATTGTTTCCTCCGTTGGAAATCCGAATACTGCTCATGGGCAGCGTACTTAAAACAAAAGTCCCCGCGATTGGTTGCTCGAAATAATCCTTTTATTGGAATTTCATCTACTGGTTGCACGAGAGATGAATTTAGTTTTTTTCTTGGAAAAACCGGTGATGCCGAGTGAATGTGATGGAACCACTTTTCCGTCATTAGAATTCGCGCGACCGACAAGCTACGTAATGATCGCTTTACACAATTCGGTACTTGTCGGTTGAAAATCTTGTCGAGCTTGGAGAGGAGAGTTGAGGGATTTTAAAACCGGTTCCGAGATTGCGAACACATGCTCTTCCACACCTAGCGCTTTGGCTAAGGCCGCACGCTCATTTGCCAGGAGTTCCGATCCCCTCTCCGCTAACATCAGCAGGACCAGGTCGACCCTCGATGCATCACTAAGTTCCGTGCAGGAAAGACCCCGCCATTCCCGCAATGCCCTCAACATGGAGTTGCCCTCTGCCAGAGCCTTAGCCACGCTATCGGGAAGATGCCCAACTGAGGTGGGTGTGTTGTTATCCTGGGACACGTGTTCGCTCCGCTCGTTGATTGAACGGTCAATAACGAGAGGAGTGGAAACCAGTTCCCTCCGTGAATCAGCCTGTCCACCCGCCGCGGGTCTTGTCTCTTGCTGTTTCCTATGGACCCCTTAAGAATCTCAAAACTTGCCGTGACCGCTCTGCAGCCTCGGGCGCACTTCTTCCGCGACGAAGCGCTGCTGCTTTGCGGCCAGTGCCATAAGCGTGGAACTCATTCCCCCTGCGGAATGTTGCCCCCCCCTGAAAGGGAATATTCGTGACAGCGGTTTCAGCCTGGCTTGCGGTCGATGGGTGTATCGCCGCAGCGCGTGAAAGGATCTGGTCTGCTTACGGTCAGACTTCTGCAACAATCGGAGCTTCAAACAGATGCCGTTTGTCGGATAGGATTGCGGCTCTAGAGGAGATGCTCGAGGTTTTGATCCAGGAGCGCGAAGCCCTGGAATGATAGCGTCGCCTGACGGGCGACCAATTCGCCGGAGGCGGGCTGCGGCGTCCACGCAGAAGGGCCTCTTTCCCAAGTCAGGCGAGACCTCTAGCGGTTCTCAGTGTGGCTGCTCGGATCTGCTTCACCAATTCGTGCTCGGGGTGCGGCCGATATCTGAGACTGCAGATCGACGAGTGGCTAGGCTCGTAGGGTTCAGGAGAACCAGATATGTGCGAGCTCGCTACCGTTTACACCACTCGACACGCCCTAAGCCATGGCATCCAGAAGGTCGCGGGGACAATCAGTAGCGACTACTTCCGCCCCCTAGGCCGAGTAGTCTTTAATTCCTACGCTGGGGAAGGCAGAGAATGGCACCGGACAATGGAAGGCGCCCTTAATCGCGCTGAGCAGATGCGTTCGCATAAGCTAAAATCATTGCTGGCGCAGATGGGCAAGTTGAAGAAGATCAATTTCACGAAGCACATGGCAAAGGCCGAGCCAAGGTTTGAAGCTTTTCGGCGAGGGCAGAAGCCGAATGCTATTCAGCGAGTCAGCCGAAACCGCAGGCGGCGTTTTGATGACGGCGTTTAGACACCAGCTAGCTGGGACCAAAAGCCCGCTACCAAGTCCCACAGGCGATTTGCGGCGATGCCTGGCTCTGCTGTGGCGTGAGTGCAGGTGCGCGGCGCGCGTGAGAGATTAGTCAACCGCCTTGTCATCTTGGTTGCTGTCTACCCCCTCCGTCAGAGGCTGTTTAGTGCGTTCCCACTCCTCGGGACCGCTTCCGACGATATCGCCAAGGCCAAGCGCATCGGGGCCGCTAACGAAGCCATCTCGTTCACGGTCCGGAAGTTGCGGCACGCCGAATTTGTGGCGGAACATCGTGCCTGGGCGTGGCCCCTTGGGCTCTCCATAGACTGGCGGTTGGCCCTGAATGTGAGAGTCGAACTGCTGATGGCCTTCCGGCTCGGTGCCATCGGCCAAATTGGGTTTGTCTGTGTTCATGACTGAGCTCCTTTGCCGTGGAGCTAACGAACGGAAGCGGCAGATTGTTGCGTGGTTGCCGATGGCTGCCTAACCGTGCGCGTGCCAAAGGCCTTTTTGCGCCACTTCGCATCTTTCTTCCTTGCTCTGCGTTAGCGTTGCGCGTAGCGCCGAGAAATCCGATTGTGGCCACCAGATAGGGTAAGCACCTGATGGCAGGACAGCACATGACACTCGAAGAGCTATACCTACTGCTCCGTAGCGGTCATGTGCAGATCCAGGGCATTGTCGACACCCTCCAAGAGCCGCTCGTAGTTCTCGACAAATCGTTCGTAGTTCTTAACGCTAATCCCGCGTTCTATCGAACCTTCGATACCGAACTGGATCGAACTGTTGGCCAGAGCTTGTTCGAGCTCGGAGATGGCCAGTGGGACATTCCGGAGCTGAGAGGACTGCTGTCAGAGGTTGTCCCGAAAACTACAGCGGTCCTCGGATATCAGGTCGATCACGACTTTCCCGGTATTGGCATGCGCGCCATGCGCGTGACTGCTCGTCAGCTTATAATTCCCGGCAACGACAGCACCCAAATGCTGGTCGTGTTTGAAGACGTTACCGCCAGGGAGAGGTCGGACGCAGCAAAGGACATTTTGATCGCCGAAACTCGCCATCGAATGAAAAACCTGATTGCAACCGTCAAGGCAATTGCCCGTCAAACCGAAGTGAATGGGATGACAGGAGCTGAGTATCGCGACAATTTCTTGGGCCGAGTGGACGCTCTTTTAAACGCGCAGGATTTTATCTCGTCGAACGGCTCCAATGCGGACTTGGCATCCCTTGTGAACCAGTCGCTATCGCCAGTCGCAGGGATCCGCGCAACCGTTATCCCGGGCCCGCCGGTTAGCCTCTCGGAAAGCCAAATCCTTCCGCTGTCGATGATCCTGCATGAACTGGCGACGAATGCGCTGAAGTATGGCGCCCTATCCACTAGCGCCGGCATCGTTCGTGTTGCCTGGAACACGGAACGTCACGAGGGCAACACGCGTTTGATACTGCACTGGCAGGAAGAAGGCGGACCTGAGGTGGTGCCACCGAAACACAAGGGGTTCGGAACCCGCCTCATCGATTACAGCGTTCGCGCGGAGGGAGGCAGGGCCATGTTTAATCACGATCCCGCCGGATTGCGCGTGCAGATTACACTACCGGTGCAGCAGTAGGACCTTGTGGAAAATCCCAGATCAGCATCTCCGCCGTTCGTAATTCTGATCGTCGAAGACGAGTATCTAGTCGCGATGGAGTTGACGCAGATTTTGGAAGACAGCGGTTATATTGTCGTCGGCCCCGCCGCGACGGTAGCCGCAGCACTAGCTCTGCTAAACACAACCTCTCCCAGCGCGTGCGTGCTTGATGTCAATCTTCGGGGTGAAGTCAGCGCACAAGTGGCTTGGGCGTTGAAGGAACGGAGAGTTCCGTTCCTTCTCTCGAGCGGCTACAAGCAAGAGACCATCAATAGCGAGGCTGCCTTTGACGGTGTTGCTAATATTGGGAAGCCGGCACAGCCAGACCATTTGGTTTCCGCCCTAGCATCTTTGTTGGCACCCTAAGGCGAAGCGTGGATGACGAATCCCTGGCTTCGGCTCACGTCTCAACCGGGCCCTTATGGGCACCAGCCAGCGTGGGGCGAAAGCCGGCAAGCAAGCCCTGTAGGCGATTTGCGGTGGGGGTGACCTCATCGTTGCGTGCAGGCGCGGCGCGCTTGATGGGCCTGAAGTCCGCGGCTAAATAGGCAGGTTACGTCGTCCATTTCTTAGCGGAACCTAAGCGCCGCTTTTTGTGAAAACGGTATGACCATCAAAACTATCCTCCCGCTTCTCGCCGCCAGCCTGCTAGCTGCATGCATTCCAGCTGGTCCCGTAGGAAACGCGTCTGTTCCAGAGCCGGCCAAAAGCGTTGAGCTTGAACGCTATCTCGGCCGATGGTTCGAGCTTGGCCGATACGAAAACCGCTTCGAGCGAAACTGTGAAGCGGTTACAGCGGACTATAGTTTGCGAGATGACGGCATGGTCAGGGTGGTGAACACCTGCCGTGAAGGCGGTGTGGATGGAAAGAAGAAGGTCGCAGAAGGCCGCGCCAAGGTGGTGCCAGAGAGCGGAAATACGAAGCTGAAGGTATCCTTCTTCGGGCCATTCTACGGCGAATACTGGGTGCTCGATCATGGTCCCGACTATGCATGGTCAATTGTCGGTGAGCCGTCCGGCCGATACTTGTGGATCCTGACACGCACCGCTAAGCCGTCCGAGCAAATTCGCAAGATGCTGAAAGCTAAGGTTCAGTCGCTCGGATATAACGTAGGCATGCTGCGTTGGACCCAACACTGAGACATTCAACGCCATACCTTTCTCGCCGACATCAAGGCTTTCTCCGAAAGGTTCCGCAACAGGTCGATTTTTCCGGTTTCTTGACCTGGCCAACGAAACGGCGGCAGAGCGCTTATCCCGCACGCGGCATGTCACAAAGTCCGCCATCATCCCCCGAGATGGCGGACTTTCTACTTTCATTGCTCTGCTTGCCGGGCGCCAACAGACGCCGCCATTGAGTTGCAGAAAGGAATTGGGCGGCTCCTCCCGTCACGAGCCCGATGCAACGGAGGAGATTCAGGCGGAACGAGCCGAGCGTCTGGAAGAAGGCGATGCTCTACCCGAGATACTCGATGGCCCCGCCCAGCCAGACAGTGGTCTCGGAGATGGGCGGCAGGCATGTCATGCCCCGCGCCTGCCAGAAGGCCAGAGCTCCGGAATTGCCGGGGTTCACGCCGGCATGAATGCCGCTCGCGCCGAGCGTGCGCACGCGTTCGAACCAGATCGACAACAGCGCCGTGCCGATGCCCTGCCTCTGGGCCCGGGGCAACAGGTTGATGTGGACATGCGAGGGGAAGGCTTCGGCAACCGTCAATGGCGTGCGACGCGGATGGTAAATCTGCGCGATTCGCCGCTCATCGGCCGTCCAGAGCGTCTGTGTCGCCCGCGGCGGCTCGGCATAATTTCCCCGCAAGCGCGGCCACCAGGTCGCCTCCAATTGCGCCTCGAAGGCCAACGTATCGAGCGCCCCGATGACATAGCCCGCGACGCCCGACCGGTCCTCAGCAACGAACGCCGTTTCGGGGCTAAGAACGGCATAGGGAACGGAGTAGATTGCACCCATCAAGGTCGGATCGTCATAGAGCGCCGATGCGTCGCCGCCGGACAGGCCGGTCGCCAGCGAGATTGCGTAGAGCGCATCGATGTCGCGACCCGCGAGCGGCCGAAGATGATACTTGCCTTCGATCATCGCCCGCGCCGAAAGCTCAAATCTGGCTCAGATGCTCTTGGTTGCCGTGCCAGCCAGCATTTCAGCAGCTCCATGACATCAGCGCAATAACTCTGTTCATCAAGGCCGACGACGCGCAGCGGTGGTCAGGTGGTCGAGGAGCCTATCCCGCTACCCGTCTGTTATGTGCTAGTTCGCGGGCGCTAGTGACGGCTCTTTTTAGGTGTCCGGATTGTCTGCTTATCCGCCCTTTTTTAGGTGTGCGGATTGTGCGGTTTGCTGCCCGGGTCGCCGGCATAATGTGGCGACGCCAGGTGGTGAAGATTGCCGCGACGGACTGTTCACCGGGCTGGTGATGGACAAGCTCCGGCAAATAGTCCACTGCATGGCCCATCATGAAAACGACCCCGCATCCGCATCCCGACAGACTCCAGCCCTTGAACGCTCAAGCCCTGCTGTCGGAAGGGGCAATTGCGCTCCGCCGGTCTGCGCTTGTCCTGCAGAAGATGAATGTCGTTCTCGGCAAGCTGGCGGCCTAATCCGGCGACGCCAATAGATCCCACTACTTTACCGGCAGAGCGCTCCTGTTTCCGGCCTGTTTTATCAGGGGCCGTGACGCTGTTTCCGCGCTGTATTATCAGCACCGGCCTCCCTGTCTGCGCGCGTGCATTGCCCCTGGTGGATCGCTTTCGAGACATCTGCGTTTGCGCCGTGGAGGACACATGTCATGCTCAACGAGCTTACCCAAGAATTCGGACCTAATGCCGACGAGGATCTGCCCGAGGAAGTGCTGGCAGCAATCGCGGATGGGCTGTCGCCGCTTGAGGCTGTTCGCCTCTGGAAGCGGCTCAGCGTTGAACAGTTGTCGGAACGATCAGGAGTCAGCACGGCGATAATTCACGGGGCGGAGGGCGGCCGGGAACTATCGCCCGAGGCGCAGCTCAAACTCGCCGCCGTCCTCGGCGTGAGGTCGGATCTGTTTGTTGAGTAGGCCGGGGACTGCTCCCAATGACCTCGTCGCTGACGCCGGATGCACTATATTCGCTCATCATCGGGGATTGCCCCAGGCGCCGATGGCTGGGAGCGAATAGCACTCTCGCCTGCATGGCTGAGGAGTGCCGCCCATGCCGAACACTATCCGTCGAAATCTTGCGGATGAAATCGAGGCAATAGCCGAGCTTGCCCTGGATGATGATCAGCGAAAGAAGATGGTCGAAATTGCAAAGACCCTCGCACCAGAATCGTCCGAGCTGACATCGTCCCCAGGCGGGGCAATTGCCGGCTGTTCCGAGCCTGCACAATCTTCTGTCCTCAAAGGGCGTCGGCTGATGCCCGACCGTCCTGATGGCATCACGATATCGGAGTGGAAGGAAATCAAGGCTGCCGAGACCGATGCCGCGGCACGGGAGATAGTGGAGCGTGAGGCCTCCTCTAGCACAGCTCGGACCGAACGTCTTAAGGCCCAACGGCTCGCATTGGCGGCCGAAAAGGCTAACAAGCCGGACTGAGGAGAGAGAGCGCCCTCAGCCGCGCTGATGGTGCGAGACGCCGACATGCCCACCGGCAGAATCCACGCCGCGGCCTAGCTTGACGCAACGCCAATACAATGCGCCATTAGCGCGTGACCGTCAGGTACAAGCCCCCCCGGCCCCTCCTGACGGCACCCGCCCGCCGGTTGCCAAAACAGCCGGCGGGTGTGTAGTTGCCACCCGGCCGAAACATCGGCCCAGTGGGCTAGAGGTGTGCCAACATCTCCCGCGCGGCGATGAACAGCGCCCGCACTTCTCTTCGAGCCTCGATAGCCTCGCCGCTGTAGAGCCCGTGACGGAACGCGCCGTTGCCCGCACCCTTAGGCGCCCCTCCGCGTGCGCCGTGGCAGCGGCAAACCCGCCGCTCGCGCACCGCAGGCGCCTCGCACCGTAGGCCGGTTGATTTCGCCTTAGCGGTGCAACGGGGTGCAATCCGGGCAGCTGCCAGACGGTCTATGGGGTTGGTTCCGACTTCCTTCATGCCCCCCTCCCGACTCCCCCGGTATGGACATCGCCAACAATGGCCTGACCGCCGCTCTCTACGGTCACAGTCTGATGTTGGACGCGGATCGTCTGCACGCCGTTGGATCGATAGCGCTTCATCGCCTCGACCTGGGCCGCGAATGTCCGGTGCATCTTGGTCGCCATATTCACATAGCGCTCGATGCTGTCGATGTGACCGGACTTCATGGCCGTGCCCAGGAGGCGCACAGAGGCCTCATGCGTCCCGAGCATCTGTACCGCCAGGGCCGCCTCAATCTCGTCGTTGGGCTGGAGCCCCCCGACGAAGGCCAGCGCCGCGTTCAACTCTTCGGTATCGGTCGCGTTGCCGGCAGTCCTGATGAGTCCCAATTGACGCCACGCGAAATCGTTGGAGCTACCGCCGAACGTCTCGCGCAGATGGACCATGAAGCCATCCGCGTCGTTATGCGGGCAACCGATAATAGGCGGCCCGTCCGGCTGGAACTCCATGGTCACTTTGATCGGTTGGGTTCGGTCTATCTGCCGCTCCGCAGCCTTCTGTATCGCCTTCTGCGTCCGCTGCCCTGGCTCGGGCCGTGAGGATACAGGTACGGGGTCTGTCGGACGCAGGGGCACGACCTTGGATTTCGTTGGCTTGGGCATGATGCTCCTCAATGCAGCGTCGGGTGCAGATCCCGGTTGAACACCAGCCGACCTGTTGCCGTGACCAAGTTGCGCGCGGCCTTGGCTATCGTCTCGATGTCGCCGCCAAAATTTGCTTCGGAGTGCAGGAATTTCGACAACCAAACGATGCCTTCCGGACTGATGGGCACGATGGTGGCCAGCCTTGCGCGGGTTGCCTGAGCTTCGGCAGAAGCTGCGTTGTAACGGCGCCGAGCCTCCACCAATCCGGCGACAGCGTGCGCCGTCTGTATGCGCTCGCTGTCTTGCCTCAGGGCTTCATGCACTGCCGCGGCGAACACGTCGATGACGTACATGTCTATCTCTGCGCCGCCATCGCTACCCTGGCGCATGGCCTCGGTCGCCTCGTCGATTTCCTCATGGGTGTGGGCGTAGGCGGCGACGGGCCGCCCGTCCTCTGTGGTAATGCCGATTAGAGCGCGGGGTGCTCGCCGGGCATCGGCGGGGACGCTCTGCAACAGTCGGTCTAGAGCCGCCGATGCCGCGTCGAACTCATCGACTGCGGCTATGGCCTCGTCATAGGCGAGGACGAACAGGTCGTCCGGCTCTTCCGACTCGGGGGGGATCCTTGGCTGGGAAGTGACGCGCGCGGTGCTCATCGGTCGAGCCCCAATGCCTTAGCGTAGTCCGTGCCGCCGGATAGCTCGTCTATGATGCCCCCGGACCCTTCGTATCGATTGGCAGGCTGGGCAGTTGGCCAATTGGCCGGCTGGGTCACCGTGACCTGCAGCGGATCATTCCGGTCCGCCCCGCCAGGGCCATCGCCGTGTGTCGTTGCTGCGCCCGTGATGCTGGCCTGGTTGTAGCGCTTCATCAGCGCGACGGCCGGACCGGTGCCGGGTTCGAACGGTCGCGTGGACAACAGCAGCGCGGCCCGATCCGGGTGAAGGAGCGCATCCCGCACCAAGTCGTCGATGCTGTTGAGCCCGGCCTTGCGCGCCGCCGTGACTGCGTTCGCCCCGAGGATGGCGATAGCGCCGCCGCCGAGCCCGCCGGCTGTCGATCCAAGAGCGGCGACTGCCAGCTTCGACAGGATGGTCTTGCGGCTGTCGCCCTTCGCCGCGGCGAGCATGTCCTGGGGCGTATTGGACCCACCGGGCAGCTTCACTGCTGTGATGGACCGATTTGCACGCTGCAGGTCGTCGGCAATTGCCTGCATCTGTCCCAACTCGTGGTCGCCGAAGATTCGCTTCAGTGCCGCCCGGTTCTGTTTGATGAAGGACTGGAACTGGTCCGACTTCAGCAGTGCCCGACCACTTGTCGCCGCCTCGGTGTTCGAGACCAAGCGGCCCAGCATGTGGTCCACGACCGATTTCCGCAGGCCCTGGATGGCTTCCGGGTTGCCGCTGACTGTCCGGGCAAGCTGACCCATCATGGCGCTGGCATCCTGGCGCCCGAATACGCTTCCGACCATGCGAGTGATGTCGTCGGGATGCTCGGCTCCAATCAGCTTGCCAAAGACGCCCTTCTGGAAGTCATCGAGCTGTGCGGCGCGACTGGCGCCGGCATCAATGGCCGTCTGCGAAGCTTTGGCGACATCGGCAAACTTGGCTTCGAGGGTGGGGAACGCCTTCAGCGCTTCGCCGTGCCGGCGCTTCCAAGCCTCTAGCCGCTTCGGGTCGATGATGCCATCAGGGGTTTCGGCCGCCTTTCGCATCTGCGCGACGGCAAATCCCTGCAGGTGGCCCATGGCCCTATCGTCGCCGACCGCCTTGCGGAAGCGCTTGATGTTCTCGGCCGACCGTCCGCCAGGGAAAAACAGCTTCTCGGGGACGGCCGCGTTCTGGAGGCGGTACGGGCCTTCGCCGCCGGAGCGTCGGAGAATGGAGCCATTCGCTCCGTCGTTGAAATCGCGGGCACGCTGCTTCGTACCGGTAGATGCAGTGATCAGCCGGCCTCGGGCGGCGTCGTCAAAGTTTGGGGTGAGAGGGACATCGCCCGGTACGCCTTGATCTCCCGCAGCATCTCGAAATTGCCCTCGGCCCGGTACTTCGCCTCGACGTGCTGAAGGAACGCTGCGCGATCCGATAGGGGCATCTCTGCCACCAACCGCTCCAACGCTTTGCCCCATTCCCGCCTCGGCGGCCTGTCGATCATACCAAGCCTCCTGATCGCGCCGAAGCATAGCCGCAATCGTGTCTTCTTCGCGCATCGTCCCTGCGGCGACGGCATCGGCTTCCTGCGCTGCCTTCTGAGCAAGGACGCCTTCGACATCCTGCTCGACGGCGCCACGCAGCCGCGACAACCGAGCATAAATCGGGGTCTGGCCGTTTGTCATCATCTCCTGACGCATCAAGGTCGAGACACGGGCCCGGAGCGCTGACATCGCATTGAAGCTGATGACCGGCTTGAGCTCGCCCGCGACCTTAAAGATGGCGGCTTCCTCACCATCCATCGGCTTGGCCGTTTCGGGCATTTCCTTCCGGATGTCGGCGGCGGTGGATTTGACGTTGTCGCTCTGCAGGGCAAGCTTGCCCTCTGGGTCCACCGCCTTCCAGAGCGACCTCTCGCTGTCACGCGCCGTCGTCTCCGCATCGCGCAGGAAGGTGCGCAGGGTGTCGCCGTAAGTCTCTGCCGAGCCGTTGCCGCCCAACGCCTGGGTCTTGCCACGAGCATTCTGCAAGGCCGCCTTCAACGCGGCATCGGTCTGCCTGTCGATATCGGCGAGGCGAAAGCGGAAAGCCTGGGTGATGGCCTGCGGGTTGCCTTCAGGCTGGATAGTGCCGAGGGAATCCAGCCGGGCCGAATTCTGGTCGGCGCGGCGCTGATTGAAGGCTACCGGGTCCTGCGTCGCATATCGCCGCTCAAGGGCGCCGAGGCCCATGTCGCCGGTTTGCTGGAAGGTCGTCGGCTGCGAGCCCGGCACCATCTCGCCGGGGTTGGACAGCGCCTCTGCAACTGCATGCCGGTCTGTCGAGGCGTTTCGGATGGTATCGGCCGCAATCCGTTCGCGGCCCCCACGTGTCATTGGTGCGACCATATCCCCGGCGATACGCACACCTTCATTGGCAAGCCTAGGGAGACCGGAGGCCATTGTGCCAACCGCGCCCCCCGCCATGCCGCCAGCAAGGCCGCTGAGAGGGTCGTAACGGTCAGGGGTGGCTTCCATAGCTGCCACCGAGCCGCCGCCCGCAGCGCCGCCTGCCACCGCATTCCCAGCAACTGCCGCGGTGCTGTTCGGCCAGCCGAGCAACTGATAGGCCTTAGCCGCTGTTTCGGGTGCGAGAGCGCCGCCCCGGGCCAAGCCGCCGACTGCCACCTGCGGTCCGACTGTGTAGCCGATGCCCTCACCGACACCGCGCGCGATCCGCTCCCCCGTCGTGTGGGCCTGGACGTTGGCCGGGTCGTCGACGCCTATGGTTCCGAAGGCATTGGCAATCGACTGGCTGCCGCCGATGGGATTCTGAATCTCGGAGAGGTTCGCGCCGGTCGCGGCGTTGATGCCCTGCACGCCCTTGTTGAGCGCCCAGGTCATCGCATCGACGGGCGCGCCCGCCGTGGCATAGAGCGCGTTGTTCATGCCGGCGGCGACGTTTCGCGTGATGCCGGCGCCCGGCCCCTTTGCCTGCTGGTGCAGGGCAATCAGGTCGTCGTCGCTCATGTCCTGCAGCGACGACGCGCCGGCTTTTGCCTCTAGGCCGGCTTGCAGCTCGGGGCGCTGCGTTTGGGCGGCGATGTCGTCGAACACGCCCGACACGCGGCCTGTGCTGCCGGCCCCGACGCTGGGGGGATATTGCTGCTGCGGGCCGGCATTCGGAATCACACCCTGGCTGCCGGGGCTGCCAAGCGGGCGGGCCTGCATCGGCTCGAGGTGCGACTGATCCTTGCCGCTGCCGGCGACCGGGAGATGGTCAGCCCAAGACGTGTCCGGCGCGCCGCCACCGCCGCCGCCCTGGGTGCGGGAATAGAGGTCGCGAAGCTCGTCGTCGGAGAGCGATTGCAGATCCATTACATGATCCCCCTGCGGCGCATTTCCGCTTCGATGTCCTGAGGCTGGTAGCTCGGTGTCTGCTGTTGGGGGCTGCTGGGACCGCCGCCGATGTCGTCGAGGGACATCCCTAGGGCGGCCTCGATGAGGTCCCGGTGATAGCCCTGCTTCGCATAGGCCGTAGCCAGCTTGCGGGCCGCGTTGATGGTCGCGTTTCGCTGGCGCTCCAGGTTCGTGCGGATGGCCTCGGGCGTCATGCCCGGATTGATATCGGCCTTCTCAAACTCGCCCTTCTCGGTAGCCGTGAGGGCCGCGCCGAATAGCTTGTTTCGGACTAGGTTCTTCCGGCTCTGGTAGTCCTGCCACCAGGCCGCCTGGTCCCCATAGCCGGCCCCGACATTTCGCCCGAGCAGGTTTTGGGAGTCGCCAATCCAGCCGGCCGATTTGCCGCCGAAGTCATCCTTGAACCCGCCCGTAATGCGGCCCATGTCCTCGGCCGCTTGGCCGTACTCGCCAAGGTCCTTGATGGAGGCGTTAGGGAGCGGCCTTGCCGGCCGCCCTTCGCCCCGAGCGCCAGCCAAGCCGCTTACGACGCTGGGGTCTGCAGGGCCGCCGGGAATGAAGGTCAGGCCACCGCCAGGCGCCTGCTGGTAGCCGTTAGGGACGCCGGCCGTGTTGGTCTTCGCACCTCCAACAGGGCGGAAGCCGGTCGGAGATTCCGGGTCATAGATACCCTTCGTCTCCTGGCCATCCGGCGTGTAGAACGTCTCGATGTTCGGGCGCCCAAGCCGTTCTGCGTTGCTCTGCTGGATGCCGAGCATCGAGTCTCGATAGGTGCGATTGGCGGCGAACTCATCCGCCCACTGCTTGTCCTTCACAACGTCGCGTTCGCGGTTGTACTGGTCGTTGAACATCTGGCGGGCGGCGGATTCCTGGTACTGCCGGTTGCCCTCCGCCATCTGCTGCATCTTGGCGGCGTAGTTCCGGTTTTCCTGGACAGCGTCGCCCGGAGCGGAGAACATTTCAAAAAGCTGTTTGCTGTAATCGGCCATCAGTACATCAACCCCGTTGGCTGGGTGAATCCGCCGCCGCCGAACATCTTGGCGGCCGACGAGACACCGCCGAGCGCCGCACCGATGATATTGGCCCCGGTCTGGTCCTTGCCTGCCTCGTAGCCAGCCTGCGCCTGTGCCTGGCCCGTCGCGGCGTTCCAGCCGTAGCCGGCCTTGGCGTTGCCTGCGTTGTAATCCATGCCCGCCATGCCGCCGTAGATGTTGGCTTGGCTGTCGGCTGCACCGAGCGCCTTGCCGTCATAGCCGCTGAGGCGTTCAAGCCAGTTGCCATAGTCCTGATTGGCGATGCCGTGAGCGGTGTTGATTGTGTCGATGCCGGTCTGGCCCGACCCGAGTTGCCCCTGTGCTCCTGCGCGGCGCTCTACAGCCTGCAATGCTTGGTCAAGCGAGAACTGATAGCCGGGGCTGGTCTGGTAAGCGCTCGTAGCGTTGGCATTGCCTGCTGCGCCGTTCAAACCCAGCGCGTCGGCGTACATGGACGAGCCCTTGCCGTAGGTCTCGGCGAGCGGCTGATAGAGGCCGAGCGCGGCGGCGTAGTCCGTATTTGCACCAGCCACGCCCTTGTCAATTTCGCCGTATGCGTCGGTTTTGCCGGTCTGGAAGCCAGCCTTAAGCGCGTCGGCGGCGGCCTTCTCGTTCTTGTCGGAAAAGAGATCCATCAAGGACATCAGTGTGCCCTCCCTACGCGGGGGGAACGGCGCCGATCAATCTCGCGGTAGCTGTCGATGCCCAGCGTCGAGACAATGGAATCGCGGAACACGCGGGCGACGGATTGGCCCTTTCGGGCAGCTTCCGCCCTGACCGCCTCGGAGAGATCCGGCGGCAGATAAATCGAAAACGTCAGCGGCATCTCGGCCTCCTCTGAACTGGATTTCAGTTCATTGATTCTGAGCCGATGCGGGCGCTAATGCAAGAAATTATGTAATTGAAACAAGGAGATACAATAGGATACAGTAAGATACGAAAAGATGCAGCAGGTAGTCGCGATGTAGTCCCGGCTCACGGAAGCATGACCCCTGCGCCATACTCAAGAGCTACGCATTGAAACCTGTCTTTGAGCTGCTCGTTGGTTTCAGGGTGATCCGGTAGGCTACTTCGTTATCGTTGCGCGGCAGCGTCGATATCTAAAGGCTCCTGGTTCTCGACGGCCGTCATGACCTCGGAAATCAACAGCTCCGCCATCATCAGCATTCCGGTTGCCCGCCCTAATTTCATTCGAACGCCGAACGCCTGGTTGTTAGACTTAAGATATTGGTCGGGCAATGATGAAGAGTTGGAGCTGGTCCACGCAGTGAGGGCCCTAGCTCCGCATTCAGGTGGGTGCACCGGCTAACGCCTCTCCGCTGCGACCTGCACAATTCCCCCATCCCTGATCGCCATGAGTTCGCTCAAGGCCAAGCGAATGTCTTCCCTTGAGTCCCCGTACAGCATGCAGAGTGCGGAGATGCGATTGCAGGCCCCATCGACATCCAGAACGCGCTTAGCCTGAACGGCTAGAAGCACCTCGCCCAGAACTAGCTCAATCATGAAGTTGGACACTCATTGCCTCACTGATGCGCCGGCAAAACTCATGACCTAACCATGAAGGGACTTCGGCCGGCCGCTCTGAGGCATTCTCGCCGAGAGACTGCTCCTCCCCCCACGTATGAATTTAGCCAGTCGGACGATTTCGGCTGCTCGAAGGATCGCTTCCTTCGCCTCTTTGCTAATCGCAGCGTCAGCAAGCCGCTTGAGCTCGTTAGCGGAGGGTTCTACCGGGGGCATTTTGATTGGGTCTTTAAGTGTCTCGCAACCGCGAGACGACGAGGACTCAAGGTCCATAGACGTACCCTACGACTGTTTCCCATTCGGACCTAATGGCGGCGCCGAGACCGAAGCAGACAAGCCAGACTGAGAAATCGGTGCTCGTGGACTAACCGAAAATTGAAGAGTAGGCTGGCGTTCATTACGCAGGGTAACTTATGGTCCATTCCCTTGCTAGACACGGGTGGAAATTTTGGATTGCAACGAAACGGTTTCGGCTACAGGCTCCCGCCGTTTTCGCCTTCAAAGTCGTCCTGTTAAAAAAGTTGTTCGACATGATAGGCGTGGCTGCGGCTTTCATCGTTACATCGTCCCCTAATTCGAAAACTTCTGGATAAGTTGTTTTTTACATTCGATAAGGGGATGAAGCATGAAACGACAGTTTATCAGCGCGCTATTTCTCAGCGCAGCAGTTACTCTGGGAGCTTCCAGCAGCGCGCTAGCGCAAGACAAACCGCCGAACATTGTTGTGATAATGGGCGATGATATCGGTATCTGGAACATCGGGGCTTATCATCGAGGCATGATGGCCGGCCGTACCCCCAACCTTGATAAAATCGCAGCAGAAGGGATGCTTTTCACGGACTACTATGCCGAGGCCAGTTGCACGGCTGGGCGGGCCAATTTCATTACCGGCGAACTTCCAATCCGCACCGGCATGACAACCGTTGGACAGGCCGGTGCTACAACGGGCCTCCCAGCAGAAGCGATGACGCTGGCGACCGCCCTCAAAGGCATGGGTTACGCGACGGGCCAGTTCGGCAAGAACCACCTTGGCGATTTGAACGAATTCCTACCGACCGTGCACGGCTTTGATGAGTTCTTCGGCTATCTGTATCACCTCGATGCGATGGAGGACCCCGCCCATCCGAACTACCCGCAGGATATGCTCGACAAGGTTGGGCCCCGGAACATGCTGCATAGCTGGGCAACCAATTCTGACGATACGACAGTCGATCCACGGTGGGGCAAGGTAGGCAAACAGCGGATCGAGGACGCCGGCACCCTCTACCCGCTACGCATGGAGACGGTAGACGACGAGATCCGTGATAAGGCCTTGACGTTTATCGAAAAGGCGAAGTCGGAAAACAAACCCTTCTTCGTTTGGCTGAATCCCACTCGGATGCATGTCGTCACCCATCTATCTCCGAAGTATAAAGCGCTTCAAAACTCGAAGAACGGCTGGTCCCTGCAGGAAGCGGGCATGGCTCAGCTTGATGATGACGTCGGTTTAGTGATGAAAAAGCTCGATGATTTGGGTGTCGACGACAACACCATCGTGCTCTTCACTACCGATAACGGCACGGAGACCTTCACGTGGCCCGATGGAGGAAATACCCCCTTTAAAGGGCAGAAGGGCACAATCTATGAAGGCGGCTTTCGCGTGCCGGCATTCATTCGCTGGCCCGGAAAAATCCAGCCCGGCCAGATCGAAAATGGCATCGTTTCTGGGCTCGACTGGTTGCCCACCTTTGTCGCTGCGGCCGGTAATCCAAACATCAAAACCGAACTGCTCAAAGGTAAGGTGATCGGGGATCGTACCTATAAGAACTATCTAGACGGCTATGACCAGACCGCATTGCTCACCGGAAAAGGACCGTCCGCGCGCCACGAGGTATATTACTTCGGTGAAAGCACCCTCGGAGCGGTACGCATCGACGACTACAAATACCGTTTCATCGAACAGCCCAATGGTTGGCTTGGCGCAAAGGATCATGTCGATGCACCATCGATAACGAACCTCCGCCTCGATCCGTTCGAGCGTTTGGGCACGCCTGCCAACGGAACTCTCGACGGAGCACAAGGCTATTTCAACGAATGGTTCATGTACCAGTTCTGGCGCTTCGTGTTTGTTCAGCAGGAAGTAGGCAAGCTGGCCCAAACCGCGATTGAATTCCCGCCGATGCAAAAGGGAGCTAGCTTCAATCTAGATCTGATCAAGTCACAGATCGAGGCGGCGCGGGCATCACTAGGCAAATAGCTTTTCGGTTGGACCAAGGCGCCATATTCGCACCTGCGTTCTAGCATCATGCTGTTTTGGCTCAAAACACGAAGGGCGCCTTGTCAAAAGGGCGCCCTTTTTTGCTAGGGGGCGAGCCTCCGGCCAGCAACGGATACCCACCAGCAAATGTGGAAGGTGACGCCGGCTATGAATTCGAGCCGCTATCACGAGGCCGACGCCATCGTGCGCATTGAGTAGCCCTGCAACCCCTTGAAAGTTTGAGGGATGATGATCAACCGACCCGATATTCCCGCCCCATTGCTGGCCGCGTTTTCCACTCGGGTCACGCTCCCACTTAGGGAGACGGCTCGCCTGCTCAGCATGAACGAGTCCACCCTTCGGGAGCACGCCCTCGCCGGGAACATCCGGTTCGTGCAGATAGGCCTTGGCATCAAGAGCATCCGCAGAGCGTTCCGCCTCTCCGATGTCCTGGAATTCCTCGAAAAAATGAGCCGGATCGAATCCCGCCAGTCGGGGTGAAAACGAGCGGCGTATCCCGCCCAGCAGATCCTTCCCCGGAGATTGGCTTCACGGCACGATACAAACATATGAAGGAAGAGAAGCAGAGAAAGCGGGATGCAGAGAATCGGGCCCGGCTCAGTCGACTATAAGGCTTCCTAGCCGGCGCCGAGTTGGTGCGGGCGGCTCGCTAGCTCCGCGAACTGCCGGTCTGGGATATGGTCCGAACCGCCCTGCCAAAAGCACGCCCGCGCCCAATAATCCTTGCCGATCTGTTTTGATGCCGGCTGTTGATGATTACGATATCCGCCGCGGGATTCTCCGCCTCAATTTTGTGTGGGTGTTCCGCTTTGTCAGCATGAACTCCCACGAACTGCCGGTTTGAGCTCCAAAGCCAAGCAGCGATGCTTGAGGTATGGCGCTTCCGGCTCAAAGTTCTGGGTAATAAGCCAGCGTTGATGCCCCTATTTCATCAGCCCGGCGGACCTGAGTGCTGCCTCGATGATGTCGCCAATCCGCCCTGTTTGCGCTGCTGCGCCCGATGTCGGCGCGGGCTCGAAGGGATAGCTGGGCGTGGGCATCGCGTCGGTGTGAGCATACTCGTCGCCAGAGACAGCCTCCGTCCCGCGTGTATCCGCCGTCGCTTCTCCAACTCGATCGATGAGACCCCAGCTCTTGGCAATTTCGTAAGTGGACGAAATGCCAACATCCAGCATGTAGGGGCCCGGGTGGCCATACAGATCCGGGCCTGTTGTAGCCAACGGCGTGCCATGTCCCATGCCCAGAATCCGGTGCAGCGTTACCTTCACCTGCCCATCGCGATCCGACCATTCCATTGTGGTCCAGTTTTCTATTTTTCGAGTGGCTGATGCGACTTCTTCAAGCCGATGCACCTCTCTCCATTGATCGACAATCGCATTCGCGTTGGCAGCATGGACCGTGCTGTCTGCGGTGCCTTGCCAGATCGAGATAGAGGGCCAAGGCCCTCTATGGACGGAGCCGCTTTTGAGGTTCGCCTGCAATCGTGAAGCCGGAGGCAAAGCATGCCCACGCATCCGGTCAAAGGCTTCAGGAACGCCCTTTGCAACACCGTATGCTAGGCCCGCAATGATGGCCCCTCCTGCAAAGACGTCCGGATATATCGCGAGCATCGCAGCTGCCATCGCGCCACCGGCGGACAGGCCGGTGATGAATACGCGCTGCCCGTCGATGTCGTGTATTGCGATTATTTCCTCAATCATCTGGCGAATGGAAAGAGCCTCGCCTTGGCCGCGCTGAGTCTGCTCTGGAAGAAACCAGTTGAAGCAAAGATTAGGGTTATTGGCTCGCTGTTGCTCCGGAAATAGCACGAAGAAGCCTTGCTCCTCAGCCAGTTTTGACCATCCAGATCCGTGGTCATAGCCATCGGCGGTCTGAGTGCATCCGTGAAGAACCAAGACCAGCGCAGCGTTGGCTGCTGGTCGGGAGGGTACGAACAGCTTGGCTTCAAGGTGGCCCGGATTTGAGCCGCCCCCCTCAAGCGGCACCAGTCGCGACGATCCGTATTTTGGCAACGTGGCCGCGGCCCGAGCTTTCATCGCTGCCAGCCGCGCAATTGTGTCTGAGAGGGCCCGCATTAGGCTTCCATCCGCGCTTGAACATTGAGACCGGATAATGGGAATTCATGTTGCGGTGCACAATAGAGCCGTTGGGGAGATATCCCAGGAACGGATTCGTCGGTTACGGGGTTGAAGAGGCAAGTCACCCTTTTCCAAAGTCGGCAGGAAACGCTGCCTCACCGGGACGGTCCCATCATGTGGGGTTCCAAGGGTGACGACCCACCTAATCCATTCATGGGAGGCCTAAATGGGCATGTTTTCCAAAGACATCAAAACGCTCGACGACCTGTTCGTTCATCAGCTCCAGGACATCTACTATGCCGAGAAGCAGATTCTGAAGGCCCTTCCGAAGATGATCGAAAAGGCCACGGCTCCTGAGCTTAAAAAAGGCCTGACGGACCATCTTGCCGAAACTCAGGGGCACGTGGAACGCGTCGAACAGGTTTTTGAGATGCATGGCGCCAAGGCTAAAGCCGTGGATTGCCCTGCTATCGATGGCATCCTGAAGGAGGCCGATGAAGTTGCCGGCGACGTGGCAGACAAGCAGGTTTTGGACGCGGCCATCATTGCCTCAGGGCAGGCTGTCGAGCATTACGAGATGACGCGTTACGGCACGCTGGTTGCGTGGGCTCGCCAGCTCGGTCGTGATGACTGCGCCGCGGTGCTTCAGCAGAACCTCGACGAGGAAAAGGCGGCCGATAAAAAACTCACCCAGTTGGCAGAAGGCGCGATCAACGCTGACGCCGCCGAGTAACGCTCGCCTAGCAGAGGCGACCAAGGCGGTTCTTGGTCGCCAATTTTCTCTAAATTGGAGTAGTGTTTATGAGAGACCTGCGCCGCCAGGGGGACTTTGCCCAGATGGGCAGTGCGCCGACGAATGGGCAGCTGGTCGTCGGGCGGGACGCGAGTGGTCGGGAATTTCTGATGCGCTGGCGTAGCCGAGAACTGATCCTCAAAGAGGACGGCCCAGATGATCAGAAGCCAGCATACTGGGCGCGATGGCACAGTGACGTCGCCGTCGAGCCCGTTCATTGGGCTCACACGGATCTGTCTCTGGAAGACGTGCTGGATTGGGCATAGTTCCCAGCCGGCCAAGGTTTGGAACCGCTTCTAGCGCTCCACCGTTCTCCGCGCCGCACTGCGCTGACTTGCGAGTGCTGCCGAGCATGTTTGGCGTCCTCTGTGCTGAGAACGCCCGGCAGGTCTAATAGGTCCAGAGCAGTGGACGCGGATGAACGGAGTCCCCGTATCAGCGGAGCAGGCCGTCAAGGTCGAAATTGTCCCAACCCCTTAGTGCCGGAACGGTCTCGTCAGATCTTCTGAGGCTGGCGTTGTCAGTGCTGATCTGAGCGAGCTTGCCCGACCTCTTCAAAGCGGCCTTTTGCGCGCCGCGCCGCCGGTTTTCCGCTGCGGTTTTAGCATCCTGTTCACGCCAGACTTCGGGCAGGTCACGATCCTGCACATCCTCGATGTGGCGCGGATCGAAGACATGGAACGTTATTTTCCTTGCCCGGCCACGTAGTTTTATCGTGCGGGTGCCGGCGCTTTCCAGCCGGCCATCCTTCAGCCAGCGATAGCGCTCGGCCGGCTTGATCGAGAGGATATCCTCTACCTCTCGCGGAATGACGGGCATCGCCTCAATACCGACCAGCTTCCGAGAAACAGCGTCCGCCGTCGCCGAATGGTCATCGGTATCATCCTCCGGTACCTGCAACACCAGTGTGCCGGATTCCATGCCCAATAGCTTCCGCTCCTGAAACGGAAGACCCGCGCGCACTTCGAGCAGGATTCCCTTCGCACGGACGGCAGACCCAAGCGTAGCCGAAGTGGAAAGGGCCCATTCCTTGACAACCCGGGTCGGGAGCTTCTGTTTGGGAGTCCGCGTCATCGTCCTCAAATGGCGATAGTGGAACCGGCCTTCAATAGAACGGTCCGCAGCGCGCCCTGCCTAGCGGCGGGCTAGTTCTCATGATTGGAGCACCAATGCGCTAGTCGCCGGGCCTTGGCCACCTTCCCCGGCTTATACGGCAGGGCCAGGCGGGCATTCAGCAGAGCTTGGCCCACATCGCCATCTGCCGTCTTCAGGTTCGCCAGCGTGCGCCCGTAACGGTCTTTCCGGCCGGAACGCTCGACATAGACCGTCGCGCCGCGAAGCATTTTAGCGACCCGCGCCTTGGCCCGTAGCCCGACCGCCCGTTCGTTTTCACAAGTGGGCCGGAATGTTTCGGGCGCATCAATGGCGATAAAACGGACCTTCTCCGCGCATCCTCGCGCCGGCATTGCGCACGGCAGCGCGACCGTGTCACCGTCAATGATGACGATGCGATTGCCGTCGATCACCTCGGCGCGGGCGGGGACAGACCACGCCGCAGCGACCGCTACTGCGAGAAGCGCTATCCGCCGGCTCATCCGTCGTTCTCGCTCGTCAGCTCGTCGGGGCTCTTGCCTTGATCAATCGTCGCACGCCGATGCTTCAAGCGAACACCTACACCACCACCATTCTCAGGAATGAACTCGACGCCTGCAGCCTCCAATGCGCGCTGTAGGTCCAGCAGGGTTCGGTCATACGGCGCCCTCTTGTCCGTCTCAAAGTTAGCGATTGTGGTCTTTGCGACAGCAGAGGCTAGGGCCAGCTGATCCTGAGACCAAGCGACGAGAGCCCTTGCTGCTCGGCACTGTTCAGACGTAATCGACATTTTTAGACCAACCTTGCATTAACCATGTTGACATGCGTCCTGGTATCGAGCTATATCAAAAATGCAATGTTGGTTCAATAGAGGTCGGGCGGGGGCATGGAATGAAGCGAAGTGAAATGACCCAAGCCCTCGTCACCGAGCAAAACCGCATCGCATGCGCTGGCGTGCCCATCGATATCCTGACCATCACCGGCTTCATGACAACCGCAGAGGTCGAGTCGCATCTGGCGCACTACCGGACCTATCAGCCCAGCCCACGCCCCGGCTAAGGCCGGCCAACTAACCCTCGTCCATTTTCCCATCACAGCAAGCGACGGCAACACCCTTGCCGCGAACGGAGAAGCTATGTCCGCCTTCGACCGCGCTGCCATCATGAGAGAAGCTCACGCCACGGCCCGCCGTGCTGCCAAGCCGGGCGAGTACCGGAAAACCTTCGCCTGGGCGCTCCGCAATGCATGGAATGCCGCGAAGAAGCTCGCCGGCTTCCGCGCCATCTGGGCGGCCCAGACCGACGCCCAGCGCCAGCGCGCCGACGCCATCATGGCGATTGAGACGCAGGAACGCCTCACCCCCGCCGATTACGCCCGGATCGATCAGATCCGCTGCGCCGCCTGACAGAACTCGCATTAGGAGGTACTAGACATGAGCACCGCTATGGCCAAGGGGGCAAGTGCCCCAGTCGCCCGCTTCCATGAAGTGTCGGACCATCTCTCCGAAGCTGCCCATCTTGTCGAGGCGGCTTGGATGGCTGCTGCGGACCTGAGCCAGCCCGCCGAGCGGGAGGCTATCCGGTCGGTGCTGCACTACGTGACCATTCTCGTCACCGGTGCGCGAGATGATGTTGATGCCTACCGGGCCGCCAGAAAGGCAGGGGCAGCATGACCGCTATCCCCGTTCCGACCATCGACGATATCGAAGCCCACACCCACAACCTCGTCCAGTTGCTCGACACGCTCGTCGAGAACCTGATGAACGTGACTTACCCGGCCGACATCGGGGACCTCACCCGAGTAGGTGCCCTTTCCATCATCGCTCGGGACATGAGCGAAAACATGTTGGCCAGCATCGAAGCGCGCAACCGCGCCGACTGTGACAAGCGCCAGGCTAAGGCGAGGACTGCAGCATGACCGACGCCAAGCAATTCATCGCGAGGGCCTTCGAACTATCCGGAGAGATGGAAGACACCCTCTTTGCAATCTCGCAGCTCGTGGCGGCGATAGACCTCATTGCGGAAGCGCTCGACGAAGACCCGGCCAGCGGCGCCATCATGCGCATTGCCTGGACGATAAAGGATCACGTCAAAGCGGCGGAAAGCCATCGCCGCGAGATCCGCCAGCTTTCTCACCATCTGGTGCACCCCGAGATGGCCGCTCGAAAGGCGGTGGCGGCATGAGCAGCGCGCAGGAACGAGCCGCCGCGCATGTCGAATGGACGGTAGCCGAGGGTTATTCGATTGTGCTGATCCGAGGCCGATATCGGGATGGCGAGGACGGCGTTTTAACGGCGTTCGACGTGTGCGAGCCCCGCCCCCTGGACAAAGAAACCGCCGAACTCGCCGAGAGCTACCAGCCCAACAGCGCGGAGGACCGCGCCGCCCTCAAGGCCGAGCTGATCCGCAGGGGGTGGGTGCAATGAGGCTTCTCCGCATCATCCTCGCCCGCGTGCTTTTCAGGTGCGTCGTCAAACTGATTGAGGCTGAAGAGCGGGCGATGGGACTGGCGCCGATGAAACGCCCCGACAGGTGGCGGCCATGACACATCACGTCATCCATGCCTATCGGCGCCAGCAACTCGAACTCTGGATAGAGCGGGCCATCGCGCTGCTCGACGAACTGGACGGCGACACCGACCTAGAAGCCGGTGCGGATCATGAGCGCGACGAAACGGAAATCATTTCCGATTTGACGGGCTTGGCTCAGCGCCAGTTCGTCGGGACCGGGGCGGAACACTTGAGCGTGAGGAGGAGCTACAGCGTCGCGGGGAAGGTGGATCTAGGGGTGGATCCAAAAAAGCTAAGAAGCTCTATCCTATTGGAAACAAATAGCTTTTAGCAAAAGAGTGGTGCCCAGACGCGGATTCGAACCACGGACACGCGGATTTTCAATCGCCTAGTTTGCTAATAAGATCAATGCGTTGACCATATTGGAAGCGTCTACACGCGATAAAATATCAATGACTTAGCCGCGATTTGTCTACAAGGAACCCATGCGCCACGACCGCACCACCACCCGCCTCAAGCTCCAGCTATGGATCATAGCGGGGGCTATTGTGGTTATGGCGATATCGGAATCCCGACAACGAAAAAGCCCGCCCCACCGTGAGGCAGAGGCGGGCTTGATTTGTGGCAGGTGTACCGGGATCGAACCGGCATTCTCGAACAGACTAGCCACCGCCGATCTGCCGTTACGCTCACCAGAGCCCTGCATTGGCTCACACCGAAGCGTGAGCGATAGGATCGACGCGGGCCGGGCTTGCCGGCTCCACTGTCCTTCCTCTAACCGTTGAGCACCAAGCCCGACTGTTAACGAGCGTGAGGGCCGCTCTCGTCTAGGTTGGTCGCGGGTCCATCCCCGCCGCCGCGTCGCCCGCATTCTACCCCATGCCGAATCGCGTGTGAATCCCTGCTTGACGGGGATATACTGGCGATAGCGAGGACGTTGCCGATGCCAACCGATGATGAGGACGACATCACGGTCCGCCTATCCTTGGCGGCCTTGGATCCGGAATCAGTAGAGCCATCGGCGATGGCAGAGCTATTGCTAGATGCCCTCGATACAATCGAGACGTTGCGCACGCTCATTGGCATCCGTGCCGAGATCGAGCTTGAAGATATCGAGCCTGAAGGGAACGCTTGACGGGATAGCGACGGCGTGAACAAAAGCGGGCATGAGCAGGATCGCGACAGTCGGGGAGTTTCTGAACGACGGCATGGGGCTAGGCGTCCATTGCCTGGATTGCCACCGATACGTCAAACTCGACCTGCAGCCAGTCGCCGAGAGGTTCGGCCGAGATTATCTGATTGTTGGCGTCGACACACCGTTCCGCCGCTCGCTGAAATGCTCCGCCTGCGGAAGCCGCAAGATGCAGATGACGCTTATAGCGGCGACGCCAGGCGTGAACGGCCCGCTGCCGCGCTAGTTTCACCATGGCCTCAATCTCAGAAAGAAATCGGCCCAAATATTTCTGAGGCTACGGGATGACCGGCTCCGGAGGGAATTCCACCTCCGTGAAATCCGTCGCGGGCGGGTAGACCTTGTGCATCGCCAGAGCCCTGCCTGCGTCGCAGCAGGAGGCGAACAGGTGCAGGAATTCGTACTCGGTCAGCTCCTGCCATGGCCCGTCGCTATGGAGGACGAGCTTGCCCCGGTCGAACTCGATCCGCGCCTTCATGCGGCCAGCACCGGAGCGAGGTTGACGCGGTGCCTGCCCGCCTCCCCGTCCGTCCTGTGATGGGTGATCGACTGGATCGATTGCCCGCTGTCGTAGGAGTTGGAGTGGCTGTGAGCATCCTTTGCCGCAAGGGTCTGGAAGCTCTCACAGCGAACGCCAGCCACCTCCTTGCCGGTGAAGTGGTGGATGTGCCCGCTGTAGTGGACATGGAAGCGGGTGGCGCCCCAATCCTCGCGCCGGCGGGTTGCCATGCTCATCACCAGGTCCTCGGCCTTGGCCTTGTGGCCATGGTGAGCGCCGATCAGCGTGGATCCGAAGCGGTGATAGAAGAACTCGGACGGATCCATGTCGATCGTCACACGAGGCTCGCGAGCGTAGAACGCGCCTAGCGCAATCGTCAGCGCCACACTGGCGTGCGGGTCATGATTGCCCGGCAGGTTCCGCACCAGCACGCTCTCGTGCTTCTGCAGAGCCAGGTCGATGCAATCCATCATCAGCTGCACGCCGGTAGAGAGCACCTTGAAGTACCGGCCGTCGACATCGAGGCTATGGCCGGACCGCGGCGTGACGTTGCGGCTGTCGTCGGCGTGGAAATAGTCGCCCAAATTGAGGATGATCGCCTGCCGGCTCGGGGGAGACTGCGCGACCACGCGGGCCATGCAGGCGCGGAGACGGTCGGAGCCAATGCCGAGGTCGAAGTTCTCGCCTGTCTCGCGAGCCCATGACATCAGGCCAAGGTGCTGATCAGCGATAGGATAGACGCTGAGCAAGTCGGAGTCGGTGTTGTCGGGGGCGGCGGAAGCCTCTGCCCTGCCCTGATAGGAATCGAACACGCTCTTGAGCGCTTCGATCAAGCCTTCACTGACGGTTTCCTCGCGCGTCTTAATCCAGCGCTGCACCGTCCGGCCATCGGCGTCGACCAGAGCCGAGACGCCCTTGACCGCGTGGCCTTCGGGAACCTCGAACACCTCGCCCGGCGCCTTGGCCTGCTTGACCCATGCGCCGTCAGCGGACCGGCTCGATACCGTCTTCACGGCGAAGCCAGGCATCACAGGTCCATATCCGGACAGGCCACGCTCGGCCGCCAGTTTCATCCAGTGCTGGAAGGTGGTGCGGGGGACATCTGCCGCCCGCGCCGCCTCGGATGTGCTGCCGTGCTGCCGTTTGAGTTCTAGCGCCCAGAGCAGCTTTTCATCGTCCATTGGCTGGGCTGGCATCAGGCCGACCGTCCGATCATCTCGATCAGCATGGCGAGTGGAACTCGGATGCCCACGATGAAGCAGCCGGCCGGGTTGAACAGCGCAACGAGGGCGACACCGCCGGGGGCCTTGAGCACGATCAGCGAGGCGACAGGCTGGGACGGCTTGCCGAGGGCGTCGAACATCATATCGGCGGTCTTCTGGGCGGTCGTGGCGTCGTCTATCGTGACGACCTCGCCCTTGATCTGTTGAGCGACCTCATGCGCTTGGGAGAGCGCCGTTTCCTTCGCCTGCCCGCAGGCTGGCTCATCTGCGAGGGCGGGGAGAAAGCCGGCCAGAGTCATGGCCGCAGCCGCAATCAACATGCGCATGGCAGTGCTCCTATGATGGGGTTTTGGACTACGGGCCGCCGCGAACGGCGAGATAGATCAGGCCAAGAAGGCCGGTAATCAGGATGCCGACCGCCGTCATGAGCCCCTGACGCTTGACCGTCTCGGAACTCGTGCGCCAGGCGCGGAGGTGCTGGAAATCCTTCTGCGCCTCTAGCGGCTCGTCGGTGTCGATGCCGAGGGCTAGCAGCGTCTCTTCCACGGACGCCTTGACGATGGCGCGGATCTCGTCGTCGGTACGCGTCATTTCAGGCCCTTCCGGAGGCTCTCATGGAAGGCCACAGCGTCAGCGCGCTTGCCATCGCATTTCGTGAGGGCGACGACGTAGCGGGCGATGATGCCGCGTGCGTCCGTCTCGTTGATCAGGGGGTGCTTGCAGGGCTGCTGCACTGCCGCCGGCATCTGCGGCAGGTCAGGGCGAACCGGGGGGCTGAAGCTTGCGCAGCCGGTCAATATCGTCGCGGTCAAGAATGCAGCCGGCAGGAGCCGGACGATTCGCCAGGTAGGCTTCATAGTCCAGCACCTTTTGCTCGAGCTGTTCATTCTCGGCCGCGCGGGCCAGTTCGCGGGCGACAGCCTCGTCGAGCGCCTTGGCGCGGACGTTGGCCTGCCGGGTGATCTCGGCGGCTGACGCGGCCTGCCACTTCGCTTCGTTGCGCTGCGTGCCGTGGCGGTTGCCGAGGGCGTAGGTGCCTGCGAGGAAGGCCAGCACGAACAGCGCGCCACCGATCCAGCGGCCCAAGGGTGATAGGAGCGCGGCGATCATCCTGCGAAATCCTTCGGCGGCTCGGGGGTATCCTCGGCCGGCGTCACCCGGCGCCCGCGGCTCATCGCCATGATGTTGCGGTCATCCCAGACGGCACCGAAGACGTAGGCGCCGATGACAGAGCCCGCGAGGATGATCAGGCCGTTGGCAATCGTGCTGGAGAGGTCGGTGTCCTTGCCCCAGATCGTGAGATAGGTGATCTCGGCCGCGCAGAAGATCAGCGTGGCAACGATGATGGTGCGTCGGATGCGCCACGATGGGCGCTGGAATGCCTCCGCCATCTCAAGCCTCGTTCTGGCTGAGGCGGCCATCGCTGCGAACTGTGGGAAGCTCCAGATGCGGGAGCGGAATATCCTGCGGCCAGCGGTAGCCAAGGACGCGGTCGCGGCCGAACGGCTTGATCGAAACCATGTCGCCCTGGTTCCCGCCAAGCACCATCAGATTGCCCGTCTGGTCCTTGCCGACGACGAAGCCGACATGACCTGACCAGCCCGTCTTCGAGCCGCGCCAGAACACGACAACCGCGCCGACAGCGGGTTCCGCCAGCTTGACGCCCCACTTCAGGTAGGAGCGCGCAGCGGCCGAGCGAGACGAGCGAATGCCTACCTCTTCAAGGACGCCGCCAGTAAAGCCTGCGCACCAACTCGTCTCGTCATCACGGAAGGGCGCACCGATCTTCGACCACCACGACACGATGGTCGGGTTGTGCTTCGAGCCGGGGATTTCGCGAACGCCGAGATAGCCGCGCGCCTTCGCGACCCAAGAGGGATCGGCCATGTCTTGTCTCCAGTGATGTGGGGAGGTGGGGTGCGCTAGAGCGCGGCAGCCGCTGTGAAGAAGGCGTCGATCTGCTGGGGCGTAAAACCGAGGCCTACGAAACCCTGCTGGAGCATGACGTCGTCACGAACAAAGGTGCTGGACCGCTCAAATGCGATCTGGATCGGCAACGGCTGCTGATCTATCCAGCCCTCAACGGCGTTGAGAAGCCCGTCTGCGTCGAGTTGCAGGAAGAACTGGCGACTGGTCACGCGGGCAGGAATAAGAGCTAGAGGCTCGACATAAGCCGCAATCGGGATGGCCTGCGCTTCGACGGCAGCACGAATTGCGACCGCCAACACAGCATCGTCATCCGGGCCTACTGTGTAGTCGAAAGGCGCTCCTTCGTTTGTTGTTATCGTTAAGGTATAACGGCCAGTAGCACTAACATAGTGCGCGTTGGACAGGTCCATCAGGCTTCCCTCTCATAGGTTCCAGCTGCCCATTGCACAATCGAGCCGCCGCTTATGTTCCTCCAAGTGCCCAATTGGCTGACGCCATCGTCGGTAGCGCCAGTATCAAACCACCGACATGCAGCTAGATTTGCCCCGGCGATGGTCGCCCCATCGGCAAGCGTACCGGCATTAGTTTTGATAAGTGGGATCACAGCGCCGACAGGGTAGCTAGAGCTGGTAGGGCGGACAGCGACAGCTGTCGCCAGCTTGGCCAGCGTCACGGCGCCATCTGCGATTTTTGCTGTTACGACCGCGTTCGTGGCAAGCTTTGCTTCCGTGACAGCCGCATCTCGGATTACCGCCACATTCATCAAGACGAACTTGTCGGCGGTTGGGTTATAGATGGCGAAGTAAACACCTCCATCCACGATATCACCAGCCGAAAGAGCGCTGCCGGCCTGGTTCACAATCGGCTTTGCCGTCAGGCCGTCCACCGCGAGGGTGGCTGCTCCAGTGTTGTCGCGGTCAGCCTCGAACATCAGGGTGAGCGGTGCCCCTAGCGCCGTTACGACCATGTTGGTCGAAAGGGTGTAGGCGTTGCTGGTGCCGCCAGAGATTAGTTTGCCGCCGCTATCCGCGAAATACGCCGCGAGCGCCGCCATCATCGACCGCGCCGAATTGTTCACGGTCGAAGGCATCTGACCTTCAGCCCAATTGATCGTTGGGTCTGAATTGCCGTTATCGTCGGCAGTCGTCGACCAGTCTCGAACGCCCATGATTTTATCCTTAGTAGAGATTGCCGGTGGAGGTGGTGTAGCCGCCCGTCGTGCTCGACGATGACCTCGGCTGGCCGGTCGTGCCGTAGGTGACCATTGTCATCGGGGACGGGCCGTATTGCTGCCAAGTCGAGTATGTCGTGCCGCCTGGCGTACTGGTGGTTTGGACGGGCGCGCCGCCCGGCCCGGTATTCGACCACTGCGTCATGTATCCGTTGGCGTTGTTCACTGCCTGCGCATAGGAGCTAGGGCTCGCGATGCCGTTCTGGATGTTCTGGATCGAGCCCATGCCATAGCCGGCGAAGTTTTCTGGCGTCGGCAGGTCCGTCCGGCTGAGTTTCGAGGCGAGATATTTACCCGCGTATTTCCCTGCCATTTTGCCGAGCGGGCCTGCGACCATCCCGCCAATCATCCCCCCAGCCATTCCGAGCCCGAATTTGGGCTGGAAGTACTTGGGGGTGCGGTCTTCGCCGTTGGCCATCAGCGGTGACGGGACCGAGGGAAGCGCTTGCTGCTGGACAAGAGGAGCCGCGACGGCCCCCACCTTCCGGGCGTCGTTGACGGTCGGGATCGGCACCCTCTTATAGGTGACGACGGGCTCCGGCTTCTTCGCTTCGGCCGGCAGTGTGTTCGGCGTCGGCCGGTAGGCTGCATATTGCTCGGCCATGGTCATCGGAGCCGCCATGTTGCGGTCCGGATCGCTGCCGATGCCACCGAGCGTTGATGGCGCCGGGCTGATCGTTGGGTACGTGACGGTTCGGACAGTCTCGTATTTCGGGGCGGCCGGGCTGATGGAGCCGGTCGGTTGGACAGGGCCTAGCGTCTGCGGAGCAGGCGACGAAACCGGGGAATAGTTCGGCGTTGAAGGGCTGATGGCTGGCCCAGAAGGCGCAGCCGGCGCTGAGGAATACTTCGGCTGGGCCTGCGCCACCGGCGAGGCAAACGCGCGGTCGGCATAGCCATACTTCGGTGTGGCCGGCGAGATGCTGGCAGAGGGTGACGAGGCAGAAATCTGTTGCGGGCGAACGGACGGGGTCGGGGATGGGGCCTGAGCGCCGGCGGCGTAGCGGGCAATCGTCGAGGGCGAAAGAGCGGGGCTGGTGCCGGGCGCCTGTGCTGCGGACACCCGCGCGGCAAGCTCGCTGGAGCTGACAGGTGACAAGTTCTGCGGCTTAAGATTGGGCGTCGGCCGATACTGCGCATATTGCTGCTGCATCGTGGCCGGTGTCGGCCCGAGCGACGCGCGCTGCACCGGCGCAACAGGGGCGGTAAGCGGCTGCGTGGTCAGCGAGGGGCGATATGCATTGTGGTTTGCGGCGATCTGGCGCGGAGACAGGCCAGGATGGATGTTGCGGTCCGGGTCGGAGCCGATGCCGGTAGGGGCGTAGTTTGGCGCAGGGCGCGGCGGCGGGAGGGGGGCTTGAGCGACCGGTGGCGCCACTTCGCTCCCCAGAAGCCCTGTCCTCTCCAGAAGCGACGGGGCTGGCGCGCCTGAGTACTGATCGAAGGCAGCCAGCGTCTTCGGGCCCCACTGGCCGTCAATAGGGATCTCCGCGCCACGTGAGACAAGGTACTTCTGGAGGCTGGTGATGGCCTCCTTCTCATTGGCGTTCCCTGGCCGCGTCCCAATAGTCTCGATGTGCCAATTCTCATTATTGAGCGGGAAGTAGAGGCCATGTTTCGGCGCGTTGTCATGGATCCACTTCACCACCTCTTTCGGGGCGCGGGACAGGGACTTCCCGTCGTATGCCAGATCGACGGCTTCACCCTTGTTGTGGTTCGACTTCCCGGGTGGCGCGACCCACTTTCTGGCCGCCTCGGTAGACCCATATTTTTTCACGGCCTGCGCGTAGAGTTGCGCCTGTCGAGCGGGCGATCGGTAGCCGGAATAGATCCCGAGGCCCGGCTGAATATTCGGCGGTGCCGCTGCGACGAGTGCCGCCAGCCGCGTCTTCATCTCGGGCGTCAACCCGTCAACATGCTCGGCGCTATGTCCAACTAGGATGCTCTGCAGGTTCACCGTGCGCACATAGGGCTGCCCCTGGGCGTTCTTAAACGGTCCGGCCATTGAACAACCTCAAATAAAGGGGCATGTATTGGTGATGCGCACCGCAATCATCGCAGCACTGTTGCTGGCCTCGTGGCCCACTCTCGCCGCTCAGCCCAATCCTGGCTGGGACCCGTATTCCGTTTGCCGCGAGGCTGAAGGTGAGACGGCAAGCGACGAAGCGCCAGACGAGGCGCGGGCGGCAGCATTGAACACGTGCATGGCCGCTATGAAGAACGGCGGCTCGGACGCTGCTTGTGACCGCGAAGTGGTCAAACTGCCCGTCGACTACCGCGTGCTTGGTGACTACCTCTGTAAATCAGCCGTGTTGATCAGCACTCAATAATTGTCGGGGACGGTATGAAGGCTGCAATTTGTCTTCTGTTCGCTAGCCTTGCGCTCGCTGCCTGTACGTCCACTGGAGAAAAAGACGCCCAAGAGTGCGGCGCTGGCGGAGAGCGGCCAGGGTCGGCTCTATACGAAGACTGCATGCGCTATGCTCAGGTCATCCGAAACAGCCAGGCACAACAACATCGCCAGAAGGCTAGCGATAGCTTGGACCGGTTCAGCCAATCGATGACAGCCATGGGGCAACAGCAGGAAGAGGCGAACAGACAGGCCCGTCAAAACTTGCCTCTCCGCTGCACCTCAAACCGGTACGGCAATCAGGTGAACACGACGTGCTACTGACCGCCTTCCTGATCTGCTACTTCGTTCCCTACCCGTTCAACGTCCTATTGGTTGTTGGGCTTCGCCTGATCCCAATTGGCTGGACGCGATACCGTAACGGAGAGCGGATCACGATTGTCACCGGCCAGTGCGGCTGGGAGCCCGCCCTCAACAGAGGCAGGGCCGACGATGCGGCCGATGTTCTCTTCGGCAGCGCGGAGAGCCTTCATCAGGCCGGGCCGCAGGCTGAGTTGAACCGCCGCCTGATTGAGGACCTTCGGATCATTGCTCGCCAGCATCTCCGCAATACGCCGGACGGTCCGCTGCTCGACAGTCGTTCCAGCCAGTCGCCCACCACGCACTAGCGCTGTGGTCATCAGCCATGACGGGTCGGTTGGGTTGAACCCGCCATTGATCACCGTCGAGGCCCCGCCAGCCAGGCCAAGCTCCGCAAGCTGCCGAGCGGTCGTGGAGTTTCCTTGGACGGCGCGACGCAGTAGATCCATCGTGTTCTCTGCGCGCACGAAGGCCTCCAACTCGGCCGCCTTCTGCTTGCCGAGCGCGATTTCGACACGTTCGCGCGCGGCCTTGGAATTGAAGAAGATCGAGTTGGCGATGTTGCGCCGGTCCCCGCTCTCCCGAATGCGACCGATCAAGTCACTGGCGAAGCCTTCCGCAAATAGTTCCTTTTCAGGTTTGTTCATTGCCGCGACGGCCTTGCGTGCGGCCTCGTTTTCAACCTTCGACGTGACAAAGTTTTGCCCTGCCTCCAAGGCGTCCTGAGCCCCGAAGAACGCCGACGCGCCTTGGCGCGCTTTCTGAAACTCGGGGACCTTCGTGTCTAGGTGGCCAAGAAGCTGGTTCTTCAGATCCTTGATATCGTTCGCCGCGCTATTCGCGCCTTTTCGAATGGCGACGTCGTAGTCATCCGCGAGATTGCGCTGAACGTGGTCCCAGAACTGAAGGCTGGGCAGAGACCGGTTACCCTGCGCGTCGACACGGAGTTTCAGACCGCCTGCTCCGTCCGGGACAAACGGGTTTACAGGAGGCTTGAAACCGTCTGCGGTCGCACGATTGGCGCCGGTCTTGGTCGCGTCACGGATTGCCCTCTGCACTGCTGGCGACGTCGTCAGATGCTCTAGCTGCTTGTCCCAGACCACCGGCCCCATCAGGTAAGCGTTGGCATACGCCGGCCCGTTGACGCGACGTGCAGCCGCCTTCAGGTCATCGGCGGTTTGATCGGCGCTCGCACGACGCACGAGGCCGCGGACGAAACCTTCTGTGCGGTCGCCCTGCGTTTCAAAGCGGCTATTGACGGCATGATCGATCGCCGCCCGGCCTTCTGGTGAAGAGTTCGCCGCCGAGCGCGCGAGTGCCCGCGTTGTCTCGCCGCCGGTGTCGGCTACGACCAGGGGAGCGCCGGACTGTTGCGCCTGCTGCAATGTCTGCTGAGCCTGCTGCGGCGTCACGCCGTCGCGCTGCAGAGCCGCGCCGACGCGCTTGGATGCGGCTGCCTGCGGGTCGAGCGCGGCCGCTATGGGTCGAGTGATGGGCCGAGACGCTACCTTTGCCCCAGCGACCACTGCAGGGATGGCCCCGCCGATGACTGCGCCGGACCCCGCCCCGATAGCAGCGCCGACAGCACGATCACCCAAGTCGCCGTCTGCCGCGCCAGCGCCGTACAGACCACCTGCGACAGCACCAGTCGCCGCAGCGTTGCCGATGCGCGCACCAGTGCCAGCGCCACGAATGACGTTCAAGCCGCCCATGCCGGGGATAGCCGCGGTCGCGAGAGCGCCGCCAATTTCAGAGGCGCCTGTCGTGTAGGGGTGATGTTCGCGGGCTGCCAGCAAGTCGCCGCGCTCGGCGTTGAGCTGCTTGCCGTAGTCGCCGAGGAGGCCGAAACCAGTCTTTGCCCCCGCCGCAATTTCGTCGCCGAAGCCGAAGGTGACGCCCTGCCGCGCGCCTTGGCGGAACGCTTCAAGCTGCCCCTTATCCTCGGGCTTGATGCGCGATAGCTCCGACATCTGCGCCAACGCTTCGTCGTGCGTCGGCGGACTGGCCAGCGCCTGCTGGATCTCATCATCGGTCGCATCCGGCGGGAAGGCGATGGTCTTGCCTTCGAACTGCACCAGGCGGGGCTCGGTGCGCGGCGGCGGGGTGCGCTCCCCGGCATTGGCGGAGCCGATGAACGACGGCATCTGAAAGCCAGCCTGTGGTGGCTGTGGAGCCTGCTGGGCCTGCATCTGCTGCTGGAGCGACTGACGGGCAGCGGCCATCTGTTCGGGCGTGGGCGGAGTCGGGCCGGTCTGCGGCGGCTGCATTTGCTGCTGCAACTGCGCGCGAGCTGCGGCGAACTGATCCGGTGTCGGCTGCGGGCGTTGCTGAGGCGGCTGCGCCATCTGCCCGCCGTCAGCCATGGGGCTGTTGGCGGTCTGAACGGCTGAACCATCCATAGGCATCGGCGGGCGAGCGGCGTTCGACTGGCCGGCTGCGAGCATGCCCTGATTGTAGGCGGGGAAGCCTGGGTCCACGCCCGACGTCACATTCCGGTCTGGATCGCTGCCAATGCCCGGCGGGGGAGCCTGCGGCATGGGCGGCTGTGGCGCCATCTGCATCTGCGCCGCGGCCTGCGCACCGCCTGAGCCGCCGCCGGTCATTGCCGGCTGCATCGGGGGAAACTGACGCGACGGGTCGGGTCGGGGCAACGGCGGCTGTAGGATGCCGGCCGAGCGCTGGCCGTAAGCTCCATCGGGACGGATGTTGGCGCTGCGCTGGAAAGCCTGGACGGCCTTCTGTGTCTTCTCGCCGAAGTGGCCATCGACCTTCACGTCATAGCCGTTGTCGACAAGCGCCTGCTGCAGCTTGGCTACTTCAGCGGAGCGCATGCCCTTGGCAAGTGTGACCATCTATTGAGCCCTGATGAGGTTGCCGCTCGGATCGCGGGTCCAAGTCTCGACGCCAGGCTGAGCGGGCGGCTGAACAGTCTGAGGCGCGCCCTGCGGTGGGATGGGTTGGCCAGCTTGGGGGGCCATGGGCTGCACGCCCCCCTTGCCCTGCGTAACAGTGGCTTCGATGCTCTCAAGCTCTCGGGCCAATTGGTCGATCTTGTTGTTCAGGGACTCGGCGCTGTCGGTATAGGTCGGCAGGTACCGGGCCGCATACGTGGCCGCTTCCGACGCCGGCATGCCCGCACCAGTCAACATGCGCTGCAACGAGTCGGCTCCCGACTGGATCTTGCGGTACACAGCGGCCTGCGGGCTGGATGAGTTGTTCCCAGCCATGGCTCTGTCATACATACCGGTCACAGTGCCCTTGGATACCTCGGCCTTGATCTCGGGGACCTGGTCGAGGAACGAGCGCGCCAAGCCTACGCGGCCAGCGACTTCGGCAGATAGTGCCGTGGCCGGGCCGCCGGGGATAGGCTCAAGGGTCGTGCCATCCGCCGCCCACTGGTAGCCTGTAGGGGGCTTAGCAGCGCCGCCATAGGAGACTTCGGTAGAGCCGTCCGGGTTGGTCTTGATTGTCATCCCGTTGCTCGCGGCCTTGCTGCCGCCGACGCGGTCCCAAGACCCCGACGCTTGGTTCCACTGGGCCTTGTAGTTTGTACCGGTCTTCTCGTCGTAGAAGTCCTGGACAGTCGGGGCATCGTACTTCTTCGGCTTCATGCTCTCGAGCGCCATAGCGCGGGCCGCCTCTGGGTCGGAAGCGAGATAGGCCTGCTGCTCCGGCGAGATGCCCGAAACGCCCTTGAGATAGTCGTTCATCGCCTTGCGCTGCTGGGCGGCCGCCGATGCCTGACGTACGTATTCGTCGCCTTGAGCAAGTTTTTCCTTCTCGGCGCTCTTCCCATGGGTGTAGCCGGCGAAGCCCCGCGCCAGGCTGTCCATATTGCCGTTGCCCGACATCAGCCCGATCATGGCCTGATTGTATGCATCGGAGCCGATAAAGTCCCCGACGCGGCCGGCCATCGAACTGCCGGGCGCCTGCACCTGATTGATGTAGGATTGCTGGGGCGGAGGCTGTTGGTTCAGGATGCCACCGGGGGCTTCCTGCTCGCGGCCAAAGATGTAGTCGAGAATGCCCGCCATGTTACCAGAGGCCTCCGGTCACTGCGCTGCTGCCAGCGCTGCCGAACAGATCTTTCGCGAGACTAAGGCCGGTGCCGACAGCGCCCGCGATTGCGCCATAGTTGGTCGGCGCCTTGACGCTCGACGAGGTGTTCGCAGCCCCAGACATCCCGGTGCCGACACCGAGCAGGCCGCCGTACTGCTGAAGCTGGTTGAGCGAGAGGTTCTGGTTGGCGTTCCACTTATCCAACTGATCCTGCATCGTGCGGGTCGAAAGGTCTTCGTACTGGTTGCCCACGCTAGCGAGACGATCTGCGCCGGCGTACTGCTGCGCGTAGAGGGCTGGCGACATAGCGGAGTATCCCGCGGCAAGCTGCTGCGCCTGATTGCCCGCGTTGTTGATCGCTTGTCCCGCGCCCACCTGGTTGGCGATGTTTGTGCCCTGCACCTGCCCGATCTGGTTCAGCAGCCCGGCCTGCTGCGCCATCTGTTGGTCGTAGTGATCAGACGCGGCTTTTTGCCGGAAGTCACCGACCTGGTCTGTGATGGCACCGGTCATAGCGGCCGAGCCATAGCGGCCGGCATTCGAAAAACTGCGGCCGATATCGTTCGTCATCGCGCCAGCCTGCTTGTCGAGGACGGCGTTGAAATTGTCGTTGTTCGAGTTGAGAAGGCCTTGAAGCTGCCCCTCGGTGTTGACGCGGTTCGCGCCGGTCGCGACGTCGTAGGCGCCGCCAAGCGCCCCCTTCTGCCAGTCGGACATGCCACCAGACGACAGCACGCCCTGCGCGTTGTTCATCGCGGCTTGATTGAGCTGGTCGCCCTGCCCCGCGATGCCTTGGATCTGGCCAAGAGCGTCTGTGGTCTGCTGGGCGAACGGAACGACCGTAGAGCCGGCGTATGGCTTGCCCCATTGGCCTTCCTGGTACTTGGTCTTGGCGTCCTGAAGGAACCCCGACATGTACGGCTGAAGGGTTTTCCAGGCGTCATTTGTGTTGGTCTGCGTCGTGGTCGCTGCCATGTTCTCACCCGGGTATTTAAAAAAGGTACTAGCGCTGGACATGGGGCCGCCTCATGTGCCGGAGCGGGCTTCTTCAAGCCCCGAAATGACGACGTGGACTCCCGCGCTGGCGGTCACGCGGATCTCATCGCCCGAGCGCATGGCGAGAGGTTTCAACTCGATTTCGAGGGCGCTGTTGGCGGGGATGACGGCGTCGTGTGCGAGGCAAACCGCCGTGCCCGTCTGCGCGATGAACCAGACGACTCGAGCCGTGCCAGCGGCACCATCGTTCTTCGCGGCCCGGATGGATGTGAGGCTTGCCCACTTCTTGGCCGGGACCGTGTAGCACTCAGTTTCGGAGCCATCCGCTAGGATCGTCCCGCGCGACATGTAGTTGCCGCCGATTTCGACCGAGGACATCAGCGCTTCCCGTCTTGAACGGCGTCGATATCGACACCCTGGATGTTCTGCCAATTGCCGCCAGCGGGCACCGAAACGCGGGCTCGAACAAACCTGCCGCTTGCGCGCGTCGGGCAATTGCCTTGCGCATTGATGCTGGAGGCCGTGGACCAAACCCGCGTGGACTGGAGGTTTTCGCGCGTCCCGATTTGGACTGTGACACCCGGCGCCTCAGTTAACGGTGCGACGCCGCGCACGAAGGACCGTTGGCCGGGAACAGGTTGCAGCTCGGCCGTCTCCAGCCGGGCAGCCATGTTGGCCCCGGTGAAGAAATTAAGCTGGTTGGCATCTCGGCTGAACGCCGCGAGCAGCGGTGCGCCCCCCATGAACTGGCGGCTATCAAGTGAGAAAGGAAGCGTGTCGAGGGTGTAGCCGAGGCTATCAAGGCCTTCGAGGGTCAACCCTGGGGTTGCAGCGCCCATGATGAAAGTCGCAGGAACCTGGGCGTAGGCCCAAGCCTTCAACGCAATGTCGTAGACGAGGATTTCGTTCGGACCTGCCGCCGTTTCATAGAGCCAATAGACGCGCGGACGGAGTGGGTCGGCCGCGCCTTGAATGGAGAAGCTTTCGTCTGGTGAAATACGCTTCTGGAACCAGACGTCGACGTTCTCGAAGCCAATCGGCAACGAGGCGCCGGTGCCATCGGTAGCCATGAAGCCTTCCTGGCTGAGGTAGTAAGCCACCCGGCCTCGAACGGTCAGACTATCCGGCGCCACAAGGCCGCGGGCGTCCTCGACGCGAGCAAAGGTGTAAATCGCGCGGCTGTCGACCGGCACAAACCGGCGGATGGCGGTGTCCTGGAACACCAGGCCCGCCTCAAGCGCTGTAAGGCCGCGAACGAACCCGCCATCGGGGAACACCTGCTGGTCGCAGTCCTGCTGGCCGAGCGTCCAGAATTCTGGGTTATCGCGACCGCTCCAGATGACCTTGTCAGGCTCCATCAGAAGGCCGCCGAGCCAAACCTGATCGCCAACCGTTTTGACGTAGCGGGCCCTCGGCGGTGACCCGCCAAGGTCTTCGGCCGGGGTGCTGGCGCTGATGTCGAGCTTTTGCGGGTCTGTATTGGCGTTCACGGCAATCAGCGTGTCGCCGTACTGTTCGAAGCCCCAACGCTCGCCTGGCGGGACAGCATAGGTATCGCCGGAAACATCCGTCCATGGCGTGGTTGGCCCGGTGTAGAGAAAGAGCCCCGTTGCCGTGCCGGCGTAGATCCGCAGAGCTCCGTCGCGCGCACGCGCGAGGAACCCACTCAGGACCTCAGCGCCGATGGCCTCCGAGTAAACCGCCAGAGATGGCCATGGCCGGTAAGCGGTTGCGCCTGGAAGCACGCCACGCGCCTCTCCTGCCACCGCCGAATTCAGATCGAACACGTCGGGGCGAAACGGGCCAAAAGGCGTCACGGTGTCGGGCCACTCGCACGACGAACGAAGTTGCCGGCCCGGCTGTCACGGTCGGACTGCGCGAGGCCAATCACGGCGCCAGCAGCCAACTGCCGGAACAGCGGGGCGCGTTCCATGTCCTTGGCGTAGACGCTGAGGAAATAGAGCGAGGCGTAAAGGTATGCAGTCGGCTGCCGGGTCAGGAGCCAGTTGGTCGGCTCGTCATCGGACAACGACGGGATGCTGGCGTAATAGGTCAGATCGACGTCGGTCGAGACCTGCATCTGGTTGCCGACGATGGTGTAAAACTGCGGGTATCCGCCGTCTCCGCTGGGGTAGGCTCCAGCGATCCATTCAGCCGGGGCATAGGTGAGCAGATGCCCGGCACTCGTCACAACCTGGATCGCGCCCGTAAAATCGTCCGGAAGGTCGACCACACCATTCGTCGCCACGAGAGAGGCCTTGGTCTCCATCTCTCGGGTTCGGACGGGGTCGAAATCCATCTCTTGGTCGCCGTTGTTGAACAGTGCTTCGGCCATCATGATGAAATCGGGAATGACGCCGGTAAAATCCGAGCGGGCGGCCCAATCGGCGACCTTGGCCTTGAGGTCTGAGTAGGTCCAAGCGGCCATCAGAACGCCTTATCCGTCGTGCGAAGCCAAGCGTAATCCGGGTCGCGAAGCTTGCGCTTCACCAACCGGGCAAACTCGTCTTTCGGCAGGGAGAGGTAGTTGACCCCATCCTCGTTGATCCACTTTTCCAGGATCACGCAGGGGACCGACGCGATGTGCCGGCCCCAGTCGGACTTCTGCTGTTCCGACTGAAGCCGTTTGTTGTTGGCCAGGATGGCGCCCACGTCCTGCACGCGCTGGAAGTGGAGCTTATTTTCCGACCGATCGATGTGGACGACTGTGCGGATATCACTCACTACACCCGCCCCTATTCTTCAGGCGAGGGCGGCAGGAACATCACGTCAGAATCGATCACGCGGATCTGGCAGTCCTTCAACAGGTCGAAATAGTCCGCGTACTCCGGATCATTCAGGACACGCGCTGCCACGAGCCAGTCGCCGACGATGACGCCATCGCCCGTAAGGTTCGCGAGAGGGTTGTCGATCTGGCGCCCGCCGATCTGGCGGTCTCCGTTGTCAAGTAGCTGAGCTTGTGCCCGCAACGTCGGTGTCATTCGGATCATGGCGAGGATAATCGACGTCGTCATCAAACGGCTCCTACGGCGTTGAGATAGGTGTTGAGAGCGGAACGCAGGGCGGCGTGGCCAGCTGTCCCGAGAGATGCGCCGAAGCCTGCGACGGCCATCGAAGACGCGCGATAGACCGTGCCGTTGCGGCGCATCAGGTCGAAGTCGCCGGAAACGACAGCCTCGGACGCTGCCGCGACGGTCTCAACCAGGACGCCGTCTTTGATGTGGAGGACGTCGGTGCTATTGGGGCGGTCGGCAGCAGACAGGCCGACATTGCTGACGACGGTCAAAGTGCCGGCAAGCGCGGCATTCAGGGCCGACCGAAAGATATCGCCTGTAGATCTCGGGACGAGACTGACCCGGTTCCCGGCGGACGCGCCCAGCGACGAGGTCGTTGCCGCCGCCAGCGCGCTTCTCTCCCATGTGAAAATGCACGCGCTATCTCGAATGAATTTCGGCGTAGGCGCCGTGGTCGGGTTGAAACCTGTGGCGAGATACGCCCCAACTCCGTCGCCCGCGTAGTATCGGTCAGTCACGAATGCGGGGCTTCCCACCGCTGTGAGGTTGAAGGCGTCCTGAACCCAGTTCCGTCTCGCTGCAAACGCATCGTTTGCCGTCGCATAGCCAGGGTCGTCCATGCCCATTGCAAGCAAATAGAGCGCGTCCAACTTCGTCTCGAAGGCCGCATGGTCCCGCAAGTTCACAATGAGGTCGTTCACCAGCTTGCGCCGCAGCGCGCTGGGTGTCGCTGGCAACCTAGCGAACAGTGCGGCCGCATAGGGGTCATACACCGGGCCGTGCTGACGCGGTTGCCCGCGAAGCATCAAGTTTCCCATGTCTAGAGCTCCCAGCGGGCCTTGACGGTCAACTGGGAGGTCCCCAAGTCGGTGCGCCGGACGGAGAGACGCGAGGCCCGATCTATGCCGTAGAACGTGTAGATCGCTCCCGCGGGGACCGGGAGGTAGACCGTCTCAACGCCTTGACGGACCTCAAGCCCCACCCCGGTGTCGTTCACGATGGTCAACTGTCTGGCCTGCTGGGCGGAAAACGCAGCGAAGCCCGTACCGGAGGCGTCTGTCTGGACAGCAATGTGTCCACCTTCGCCGAGAATTGGGGTCACAAAGCCTGCCATGATCAGGTCTTCCTGATGATGGCGTAGAAGTTCGCACCGATGGTCGTGCCGGAAGCGCCGGACGGGGTGAATGAGATCTGCTCGCCCTCGTTGATGTTGTTTGCGGCGGTCGGGTAACCTTCGTCCACGTCGCCAGCGGCCGAACCGGACTGTGTGATGGTGAAGCCGCCGTTTGTGACCGCCGTGCCGTTGATTGCGACGGCAATAGCGGCGTCAGCGGTCGTGATGGCGCCGTAGAGGACGGACCCGGTCTTGATCACCCTGCCGCGAACGGGCGCGACAGCGCGAGCGGGGATCGGAGTGCCGCCAACGCTGGGCGAGAATGCGTACACGACCACCTCGTTGAGGGGATGCGGAATCGGAAGGGGCATAGCCTGGCTCCAAAGAAAAGGGGCGGCCCGAAGACCGCCCTGCTGAGGGAATGCGTGGCCCCTTACGAGGTCGTGAGGTCGAAGACGCCGCCCGAAGAAAGCTCGTTGCGGCTCTCCAGCGCGTACTCAGTGATGACCTGGTGGCGGAGACTGTCGCCGGTCACAGCGAGCGGGATCGTCTTCATGTTGCGGAGCGTGGCGAGGGCCCACATGTCCGACTGGAGAACCAGGACGTCACGAGCGCGCGAGAAGCGGTTCGCCACGACCTTGAGCGTGCCGAAGTCCGACTCGTAGACGTCGACAGTCGCGACAATCTTCTTGGACTTCGTGTCCTCCATCGGCGTACCGCGGCCGGTGAAGGTGGACATGACCTGCTTGTTGAAGCCGCCCAGCATGATCTTGTCCGGGTCGCCGCCCGAGATCCAGATCTTCTGGAGCACGGCCTTCAACTGAGCCTCGGTGAAAGGACGCTGCGTTCCGTCCGTGCGGATTGCGGCGCCGTTGGCGGTTGCCGGGTCCGCGCCAGCGCCGCCACCCTTGTCGGTGTTGGTCTTGAGCCAGGAAAGCACCGAAGCCGTCTTCCGGGCCGTGCTGGCGTCGCCAGTTACCTTTGCCTGATTGGATCCGACAAGCGTCGTCTCCATGTCACGCTTCAGTTCCTTGCCCTTCAGGATCTTCTGGTAGTCCAGCTCGTTGTCGCGGCCGGCCTTGTCGATGGCCTGCTGCGTGCCGGTTACGCGAGCCACCTTGTCCGAGATCTGGTTGATGTTGCCCAGACGGACGGTCGGCGTGGCCGCGTCGGTCGTGGCATCGTCGCCTTCCAGAACAGCATTCGAAGCACTCGCAGCGGCGAGGGCCTGGGTCTGCCATTCGTGGTTGACGGCGGTCGACTTGACGCGCTCAAGGCCGCTCAGGAACGGCGTGTCGGTCGGGTCGACGTTGTAGATGATGTCTGACAGGTCTTCGCGGTTGCCCACGGAGCTGTAGGTGGTGACGGTATCGGCTGGAAGGGCCATGATGGCCTCCTATGCTTGGCGCCGGGCCCGGAGGAGCGCTACCGCGTCCTTCACGCTGCCCGTACGCTTGAGTTGAGCTTCCTGGGTCTGGATGTTCGTGGCCGAACGCTCGCCCTTGCTGGGGGAGACGCCGGCACGCTGCGCGGGTGGAACTTGCTTGGCAGAGACGGTCTGTTTCGCCTTCTGGGCGGACCGCCATTTCTGGGCATCCCGCACGATCAGCTGAATGCGATGATCGTGGAGGCTGACGCCGGCACCCTGGTTCCAAATCGCCGCCAGCTCGTCGTCGGTCATGCCGACCTCAGAGAGCATGGAGCGCACTTCTGCTCGAAGCTTGGGACCATTCTCCGGGTCCGCGAATTCAGGCGCCTTCTCGAGAAAAAGCTTCGTCTGCTCGTTCTTGAAGGCGTTGAACTGTGCAGTTCCCTCCTGGGCGCGACGCTGTTCCGCCTGCTGCGCCTCACCGAGGGCATTGGCATGCTGCTTCTGCAGAGCGTCGTACTGGAGGTATCGAATGGGGTCGTTGGACGCCATCCGTTGCACATCTTCCCAGGTCGTGATGTCGGGGAATTCCGCCGCATATTGCGACTGAATCGACTGCATCAGGTTGGGAAGCGCGGCCTCATATCGTTGCCTTGCCTGTTCCGCCGCCTGTCGCTCGGCCTCTGCGGCCTTGCGGGTTTCGGCGGCTTCGTTCTGACCCCGGCGGATCTCAACTTCGCGCGTCCGTTCCCGGTCAGCGATGCGCTGCTGATGCTCGGGAGGCAGGAGCTTGAAAGCTTCCTTCTCTTCCTTGGTCCATGAGGAAGGCGGGTTGATGTTCGGCCGCTCGGCCGGGTCATCCCGTTCTTCCGTCTCGCCGCTGGGCTCCCGTTCAGGAGGGGCGGCGTCAGCCTCATCGGCCGATGCTTCCGGGTCGCGCGCGCTCGGCTCTTCGGCCGGCGCTGCAGCTTCCTCGTTGTTCTGTTTCGGGGGCTCGCTCAGAAGAGACGCAGCCTCACGCACCGACAGCGAGCCATCGCTCGCGCCGCTTTCGATTTCAGACATGAATGCTCCGAGGATGAAGGGCGTCAGTCGACGCTGATTTCGCCCGTGGCGCCGGTGATGGTCGCAAGCTCATGCTTGGCGAGCTGGCCATCCGACAGGATGATGACGAGGTGGGACTGGACGGAGCCGACGAGTTTGACCGCCTGGAACAGGCGCTCGCGGCCTTCGGTGTCGCGGAGGTGGGAGGCTTCCCACGCCTCCAGGTAGGTCGCTTTGAGCGTGGTAAAGGCTTCGCTCAGCAGCGTGTCATTGATCAGCGCCTCGGCACGCGCGGCGCGCTCGACATCACGGCGCAGTTCGATTTCGTCGGTCATCCGGCGTCACCGCCCAAGCGGACCTGAGGCATTGTCGTGTTGGTGGCCACGCTCATGAAGCCAAGCTCGCGCTTCAACTGCAACTCGGCGGCCGCCTGCTCGCGCTTCAGCATTATCTCGGCGTCGATCTGATAGCGCTTCATCTCCATCTCGGATTGAAGCTGCTTCATCTTCAGTTCGTTGTCGGCCAAAGACTGCTGTTGCTTCATCTGCATCTCGGCCTGGCTCTGCTGCTGCTCGGCCTGGAGCTTCAGCATCTCAGGGCTTGGCGGCTTCTCCGGGGGCTTGTTCTTGGCCGGGTTCTGAACGTAGAGGTCGACGTTCTTGAGCCCGCCAAGCTCAACCCACTTCTTGAGCGAGTTGTACATGTTCTCTGGCTTCACCAGCCCCATCTCGGGCGCCATGATGGCTTTACCCTGGAAGCCAAGCAGCCTGTCGAGGAACGCCATTTGCGCCTCCTTCGAACCACTCCCCAGCCCGACATCAACCGTCAGGTCGTTGCGGGTCTTCCAGTTGCGTGGGTCGACCGTTACCCACTCGCCGCGGAGGCGAACGGTGTTCTCCTGCCGGTCGTGCTTGCGGATTACACCATGCAGGAGGTGGAACATGTCCTTGATGCCCGTCTCGGCAAAGATCCGGGCGATGAGACGCATGCGAGCCTGGGCGGCGGAGTAAACCTTGGTCACGGCGGCGGCGGTCTGGTTCTGCAGTGCGTCGGCGTCGATGCCCTGCCCCTGCCGCGTCACGCCTGTGCGCCACTCGCGGGTGGCATCCATGTATTCCATCATCGGGTAGACGAAATCCCCGATGGGCTGGTTCGGGATCGGGACCAGGCCGCCTGGCTGCTTGGTGCGGACGATGCCGCCGGGGCGGTTGGTGAGCAGGTCGTCAATCGTCTTTGGCCCAGCGTGCGAATCCGCAATCTCCATCCGCTGGTTGTTCGCCATATAGGCGTTGTCCAGCAGCGAACGCTGCAGCGCGGTCTTGATGAGCTGGATGTCCATCACGAGATCAGCGACAGACCGGCCATAGAACCGGTGCGTCATGATGATCGGCGTCATCGACGCGAAGGGCATCATGCTCATCTTGTCGATGGCTGGCTTGCCGCCTCGCATGAGGACCGTGCTCTTCTCGCCGGCCGTAGTGACACGCCAGAGCGCGACCTTGCCGTTGTCCTCATAGTCCATTCGAACGTAGTGCTCGGTGACGCGGATCTGCCGGTTGGCGTCGTTGATGGCGGAATCGGCCGTCGTGTTGGTATCGTCCACCGTATCGCGGGCCATAGCCTCTTCGGTGTCGTCCTCATCACCGGTCGGCAGGCTCTTCACCTGCTCTTCGTCAAAGCCGTCAGCGATGATGTCGGACTGCGAGCGCAGTTCCTCGTGGAAGCAATAGCCGCTGTCCTGGATCGTCTTGGCGCTGCGGGAAATGCCGAAATTCTCGGGTGCGACCACCTCAACCCGCGCGCAGCCATAGTCGCGCTTGTGCGACAACGTCACATCGTGGTTCGTCTGGCCCGTCGCCTCGTCGGGGTTCTCGGTGTGCTCTACGACCTCAATGGACGGGTCGGATACCAGCAGCGAGAACACGTCGTCGGGGACGTTCTGGAATGTCTCTTCCTCTTCCTCTTCGTGCTCCTGCCATGACACTTTGACGACGCCGTTCTTGGAGAGCAGCGCGTCCTTGATGAAGCTGTAGAGGATCAGGAAGCCGGGGTTCTTCTGCATGAAGACATGGTTGACGTAGTCCGTCTCCTGCTCGGCGGCCTGTACGTCGTCCGGCCCAACGGGCTCGAACACCACGACATCCTCACCCGAGGCGAAAATCTCCATGAGCGAGGGCATCAGCCCTTCGACAACGTCAGCGACATCGGTCGATACGGCCTTGGAACGATCAGCAGGCGCCGGCATGTCCTTCGCCATATCGCCCAGGTAGTAGTCCATCGCCTTCGAGCGCTCAGACGACAGCTTGGACGCATTTTCAGCACTGAGAGCGTCAGCGCGCTCGGCCGACAGCATCGCCGTCAGCTCGGTGTCGCTCATCTTCGCCATCAGTAAATCCCCAGGGACGGATATTCGATTGTGCGGTTGAAGTCGGAGCCGCGAGACGGCTCTTCGTAGTCGACGGCCATCAGGCCGAAGGCGTCAGCAGCGTGGGACGACCAGTCGTGATCGGGCCCAAGCCCGACGTTCCGGTTCTCGTCCTTGCGCTCGTGATAGAAGCCGAGGGCATCGCGCCCGGGCTCGGTCGTCGTCTCGTTGAACCAGATCTTCGGGAACACGCGGCGGACCGCTTCAATGCGCATCGCTGCGGCACCGCGGCCGAGGTTCTTGATCACGGTAACGTTGTTGAAGCCGGCGTCGCGGAAGTGGTCTTCGTACCGCTTGCCAGTGATGTTGTTCTCGTTCACGCCGTCATGCGGCAGGCGGATCATCAGCGTTTCATCGTAGCCGCGCCGGCGAAGCTCGGAGACGTAGTAGCCGAGCACCTGACCGACGCCCTCGATGTAGTCGAGCACCATGATCTGCTGCCCGACGAACTGGACGAGCCAGATCGCCATAGCGTCAGCGCTGGCACCGGACCCGCCGAGATCGAAGTAGGCTCGGATTGGCAGGAGTGGGTCGGCAGCAACCTTGCCGATGCGGCCTGCGGCCTTGGCGTCAGACAACACCTTGGCGAAGTACGCACCCTCGAAGGCGCGGACATAGTCACCTTCCCAGATGTGTTCGTATCGGTCGGGGTAGCGCTCCTGATCCAGGCGGCGCTCTGCGTCTAGCTCAGATGGGAACCAAGGGTTGTCGCGCCAGTTCGCCTTTACGACGGCCGCGCCATCCATCCCCTGCCCGCGTAGGAATTCATCCACCGCGTCAGACTTGCGGCGCGGGTTCCACGAAGCCCAAATCTGCGATCCTTCAGCGCGGATCGTCGGGCGGAGCAGCGTGAGGCTGCGAGTTGAAAGGGTTTGCGCCTCTTCGATCCAGGCGCGCTTGAAGCCTTCGAGCGACTTGATGCTCTCGGCCGTGTGGTTCTGCATGCCCTGGAAGATGATCAGGCCACCGCCGGGCGTTTCTATCCTGTCTTCCAACACTCGGAACTGAGAACCGACCCCCATGTTGGAAATCTTGTTCTCGATCAGGCGCTTGCTCGACTGCGCCAGCGTCTTCTGCACTTCGCGGATGCAGACTGCGGCGAGACCGGGCTCAGCCAAGCAATCCTCGACCAGCAGTTCCGCGAAGAAATGCGACTTCCCTGATCCTCGCCCGCCCCATGCTCCCTTGTACCGGGCAGGCGCCAGAAGCGGCGCGAAGACCCTAGGCGTCTCTAGCTGCAGGATCGACAATGGTGCGCCTGATCTCATGGATCAGCGGGGCGTCGGGGTCGCCGGCGATCTGCATGGGCAACACCTTGCCGAGTAGCGACATGAACGGTCCGGGGTTCGCAACGGCCTGTGCGGTCAAGTAGCCGACTAGTCCGCCATCCCGTCCAGCTGCCTCACCCGCTTTCAGGATCGCGTCCTTGAGCAGCGCGGTTGCCGGCGCGACAGCCCCAACGGGCCGGCCAGCGCCATCGCGCTTGCCACCTCGGGCCATGTTTGAATCCTTTGATTGTTTATCGAAAATCAGACGGGGCGTTGAAGCGCCCGCTCTCCGACATTCTCGATATCCTTGGCGATGACGCGCAGCCAGCTTGCGAACTGTTCGTTCGTAAGGCCTGAGGCTATGCGGGCTTGCTCTATGTGGGTGGCAGCGGCGGTGTAGCCGGCGAGAGTTGGCGCGGTGATCAATCTTCAAGCGCCTTGTCCATCAGGCCCATCTTGACCAGCTCAACCGCCCCAATCAGGCGCAGCGGCGATGTGATGTTCCCGATGATCGAGCGGCTGACGGTTTCGTCCCGATAGAGTTCGACGATGCATGTGGCGATTGTCTCGCCGGACCGTGCCCGTTCGAGCGCCCGCTCAAGTGTTGCGATCAGAGCTTCGTCTCGGTCGGCATCTGTCGGAAGCGGCGCGCCGGTGAGGGAGATGACCTCTGCCATGCCGAGCCCCTGAAACGCAAAAAGCCCCGGCTCGCGCTGGGGCTTGAATCTCTGTAGCCGGAAGTCTCCGACCTTCCTTAAACCTGCACTGATTTGCGCATGGTGTCAAGCGCGAGCCCGGATATGGACTCGTCCGATCGCCGCCCTCCCCAGTGCTTCACCTGGTCCTCGCTTCCCTCAGGTATCCCATACCAATCCGCGAGCGCCTTCAACACCCGCCGCAGCATCTTGATCATGTGCGGCGGCCAGTTAGCGGCATCCATGTCGAGGATCACTACGTTTCGCAACGTTGTCTCGACCGGGCGGCCGGTGCGGTCGTTCTGCTGGACCACGCCGATAGCGTTCATGTAGCGGTTGGTTGCCGTCTTCACGGCCTGCATGAACTCCGGCGAATTCTCGGTGTACGTTGCCCGAATGCCAGGCGTGATGCTCTTGTCCCGGTCCTTCTCATCGACCGGTTCCGCCTTCGCCACGAAGTTCCAGCAGCTCTTTGGGTTCGGGTGCGGGATACCGGTGAGGGAGTGATACCTCCACACGTCCTCCGCAAATCGATTCCCGGCCGCGTACAGGCGGTTCGTGATGGCGCCTGCGAGCATGAGCCGTCCTAGCGACGAACCAGCCTCAGCGAGTCCCGCTGTGGATTCTGAGAGGCCATGAACGCGGCGACGTGCATCGAGTACGACCACCTTGGCCTCCTTCTCGGTCATTTGGGCTTCAGTGCGGTATCGGGCGGCGGATCGGGAGAGCGCGCCGGATGGGGTGCGTGGGAGGTCTTCCTTGCGGGTGGCGGCTGCGCGCCGACGTGCGGTGCGCTGTGCTTTGCTGCGTGCCTTCATGATGTGCCCTGTCTGGTGAAAAGGTTTCCTCCCTTTTCGTCGGTCAGGTGGTGGGGTTAGACCCGGTAGAGCAGCCCCCGTTTGACGACTGGCTGGCTGAACAGCGCCTCTCGCATCTCCAACAGTTCGGCCTCGTGAGATGGGAAGCCGCAGTCCCCGTCGAGGTTGGTGTCCTTGCGCAGCATCAGGTCGACGAGCTTCGCCAGCATGACGAGCGTGAACTCCTGTTCGTTCGCTACCTCGCTCATCCCTTCACCTCATCGTGGGAGAGAGCGGCGCGATGGCCGTCGATGTAGCCAGACCTGTAGGTTGCTGCGGCGAAGGTCGGGAGCTTGTGGTTGATCCCATACTGCTCGACATCAGAGGGAACGTGGATCTCGCCAAGGGGGCGATGCATCACATCGAGAATCGCGGTCATTGGCACAATCCAAGACTGCCAGCACTCGTCTATTTTGGCCTCGCGGGCTGCGGGGTCGTTGTACTTCGTGCCGGTGATCGTTGCATCACAGGCAATCCGGCACATGCGCTCCACCATCCCCATCTCGTTGCTCTGGCCTGCCATGGGTTAGGGCTCCGCTAGACGATGATGAAATAGACGAGCCACACGACGAGCGTGGCAAAGAGCGCCAATACGCCCCGAAACAGAAACGTGAACGGCGTGCCGAAGTCGTAGAAGCCGCCACTTGGCGTCGGTTCCGGCAACATCAGGGTGACGCCCCAGATCAGAAGCGTCAGCACCACTGGGATCATCCAAAATGAAAGCGGTATCGAGATTTCCATGCTCGTCTCTCCTGACCATTATGCGGGGGTGTGGGGGATGGCGCCCGTGGCAGTGAGGCCATCGAGCAGTTCTTGTTCCGACATGGTCGGCATGGGGGCCAACGAGCCCTCGTTCTTGGTCGCCAGGCTGTCATTTGGGCTTCCACCAGCGGATATGTGCCGGTCGATGATGGAACGGACTTCCTTGACAGTTAGCGGCTTGCCCGTCGTTGGGTGCGCGAACGCAGCCGGGTCGGCCGCCATGTCGGCATAGGTAGGGGCGCAGCCAGCGCAGAGGTCGCAATCCTCGCACGACAGATACGCGTCGGTTGACCAGATTGGCTTGTCGCACCCTTCGCAGCGCGAATGCGGCTGCCATTCCTGCTCTGCCATGCTCATCGTCCTATGCTGCGGTTGCTGGGATGGGGAGGTCATGCGCCCTACTGAGGTAGTCGATCATTTCGGGCCACGTGGTGAACGCCGCGGACCTGCCGATGTAGCCGGTCTCGGCCGGTCGCTCGTGGAGCACCCAGCCTCCGTTCGATGCGGCCTCGACACGGTATCCAGCCCTAACGTCGATCGGAGTCTGTACGTCTGTAGCCATCTCACTCTTCCTCGTTCAGGCTGCGGTTGCTGTTGCGGCCGGGGGCCATTCGGTGGGGACTACGACGCCGTTGCGCGTCAGCCGTTCGATGGCTCGACGGCGTTCTTCCGGGTCGATCGGCTTCACGACCTTGGCGCGGGTGAGCTTCTGAAGGGCGGCAAGTTCCAGGTTGACCGGGCTCATGCACTCGGTCGCCAGTTCGCGCAGCCGCGCCGTGGACGGCGGGAAGTCCAGCGTCTTGCGATCCACGCCGCTGACGTCGCCCTTGAGCCAGCGTTCGGCGGCGCGCTTGATTGCCCATGCCGGCCGGTCGCTCAGCGCTTCGAGGTAGGTCTTGATCCGCGTCTTTGCCGTGTCGTCGCTGACCGCCGCCGCCGGGTAGCTGGTGAACAGCACAGCCAACACCTGCAGGATCTGGCCGCGGTCATCCGGGCCGGGCGCTCGCCATGCCTCAAGCTGCCTCGTTCGCCCGGAGATCCAGCGTGCGTCCGTCTCCGAAATCGGCGCCGTGATCTCGGCGGTCAGGAAATCCCCGATCATCGAGTTGTTCAGCCTCTTCACGGATTGCGGCCAGGTAAGCGTCGGCTCCGCTCCGGGCTCGGGAAGCTGGCTGGCCTTGACGGTTGCGAGGTTGGTCATCGATCGGCTCCGGGGAAGGCTTCAGTCGCGTGTCGCGGGCTTGAAAGACGGCTTTGGTGAAGTAGCTCCAGGACCGGATTTCCCCCGGGGGCCTCCCGGCGCTTCGGGCCGTGATGGCCGGGATGACGTCGAGATCGAGGTCGCAGCCGCTCTGGACCCAGTTGATGGGGTCGGACAGAGCGAGGAGGCCTGCGGCACCGGCAGGGTTAGCGATAGCCTTGCCTGCTGCTGAGCAAAGACGGCTCATGAGGTCAGACAGGTTCGGGCGCGCAGCGCTCGCGTTCGGTGTTGTTACTTCTTCTTCTGCTTCTGTCTCTGTCTCTGGTGAGTCACCGTCACGTGATGGTGACGTCACTGTGACGACGTCTCCCGCGTTATGGTGAACGTCACGTTGCGCCGAGTGCTTGTCACGATAACGTTTTTGGCGCTCAGCGGATCGGTCGGACTGAAACTGACGGTCGCCCCACTTCGCCACAAAACCCGCATGAAGCCTGCCAAGCTCTTCCAGAGCGACGACAACTCGCTCAATGTCAGCCTGGTCCGCTCGTAGAAAGTAGGCGACCTCGGCGGCGTCCAGTTCGAAGCGTCCATTTTCGTCAATCTCCGCAGCGCTTTCGAGGATAGCCCCCCAGACCCAGACGACGCGCTCGACCGTCTGTTTGGAGCGGATGGCAACGCTGACGAGCTTGTCGTCTCGGGCCATGCCGGCGTAGTGGCGGAACCACCTGCTCATGCCGTCGCTCCTTCTGGCTTCATCCCGCGTGGCAGAGGCAGACCGTTGCGCTTGGCGTGCTGCTGGATGCCATAGATGACGGTCGTGTGGTCGCGGCCGAATGACCGCCCAATCTCCGGCATGCTGTAAGGCGTCGCCTTCGCGCAGAGGTACATGGCCTCATGGCGGGCGGGGACGACCGTTGTCCTTTGTCTGGACCGGCCCACCAGGTCTGCCGACACAAGAAGGTGCTTCGCGGCCGTCTCGCGGATGATGTCGCCAATCGACCGGCGGACGCCGCCCAGGCGAACGTCGATGATGCGGTAGCGTGCGATGGCGTCGGCGCGGTCGACGCTTTGACTGCCCGGGCCGACATCAGCCTTCGCCTCCACGGCTTCAGGCGGTGGGACTACAGCCTTCGGACGGGCCGCGCGCGTGACATGGACGATGGAGGCTACGGTACGCGCCGACAGGGGGAGCCCCGTCGCCATGATTTGATCGATGTCGAGCCCACGAAGCGCCATGCGCTCCACGCGGGCCATGCTTTCGGTCATGTTCATGCTGCTTCCTTCCGCGCGTTCAAGGCGCCCCATTCGATGAGGATCTGAAGGGCCTGATCGATCGAGGCGGCGACGGCGTAAAGCGCGCCGCTCTTCGACACGTCGGCCGCGAAGGCCTTCTGCTCATCAGACGGTCGGCCCTTGGCTGATTTCAGCTCGAGGAATGCAGACCGGCCGCTAGGGAGGACGAGGCAGATATCCGCGACACCCCGGCGAACGCCCATGGCCTTGAGCCGGGCGCCGGTGGCCTTGGAACGGGCCTCGCCATTCGGGCAGTGGAAGTAGACGACACCAGGCGCGGCGGTCAGCTTGAGGTGCTGGATCACAGCGCGTTGGATCGATTCCTCGGACACTGGGCGCGGGTCGCGCAGGCTGATCGCATGCATGGTCATGGCTGGATCTCCGAGCGCTTGGGAAACGGGCGACTGCGCATCGGGTGCGCGGATTTGTAGATGCCGAGATGCTTCTGGCGGATGCGCTCGACCTTTGCCTTTTCGGCCACGTCGCGCGCTGTCTTCTCTCGGTGCTTGACGCGCAGGACGGGGGCGAGATTGCTCTCTCGATTTTCGCCACCGTTGCAGAGCGCGATTTTGTGATCTGTGTCCCACTCTTCGCCGGGCATGATCTTCCGGTCGGCCAAGTAACAAACACCGCCGTGCGCATCGTAGACGCGCCTTTGGACACGCGGCGGGACTGGCGTATCGTCGGTCTTGCCGATCCATTCGGGGACTGCGCGGCTCATGCTGCGTCCCTCTGCTGTTCGGCCCATTCGTCGGACCAACGAACGCCGTGACGGTCGCCATACTCCTGCATGTACGTGATGAGGTCGGCCATCTGACGAACGGTCAGGCGCGATGAGCGGAAGCCGAGAGGGAACGGTCCGGAGCCATCAAGGCCCTCGGCGAATTTCACCTGGTGACCAAGCGCATGCATGAACGCGCATTTCCAGGTCTCATCCGCCCATTGCCGTCCTTCAGGCTTAGAACGGCTGACGTCAGCGAGCATGGCCCACATTTTGTCGTTCTGGGCGTCACTGCGCTTGGCTTCCTTGACCCGGACGACAGCATTGGCCGGGGCCTTGTCGATGAGCTTCTTGGCGAAAGCGCGCTGTACGTCGCCGCGCAGAATGACGGTCTGGGCCATGGTGCGCTCCTAGAACGGGATATCGTCGTCGAGATCGGCCGCATAGTTGCCAACGGCCGAGGGCTGCGCGGCGGGTTCCTGCTGACGGCCCTCACCGTTGCCGGCCGCGCCGTCGAGCAACGTCAGCTCGCCACGGAAGCGCTGAAGAACCACCTCGGTCGAGAACTTCTCGACGCCTGCCTGGTCGTTCCACTTTCTCGTCTGGAGCTGGCCCTCAACGTAAAGGTTCGAGCCCCTCTTCAGGTATTGCTCGGCAATCTTGGCAAGGTTCTCATTGAAAATGACGACCCGGTTCCACTCCGTCTTTTCCTTGCGCTCGCCCGACTGCTTGTCGCGCCAGCTTTCCGAGGTCGCGACGCTGAGCGTCACCACCTTGTCCCCGTTGTTCATGCTGCGAACCTCGGGGTCACGGCCAAGCCGGCCTACCAAAATGACCTTGTTTACGGATCCAGACATTATGCAGCCTCGCTGAGGGTCAGTGGTTTGGGCAGGGTCTTGCTGTGTGCGGCGTACGCAACTCGGATGTCTTCTTGCTGCGCAGCAGGCAACGTCTCGATTTCAGCGGCCTGCTTCGCGCCCCAGGCTTTCAACTCGGCGCGGGTGGCCGCTTGCTTCAGGGCGAATAGGATCGTCTCGACAACCGTGCGGTCTTCCGCGTCGTCGAAGGGCGTCCCCGCGTCAGCCGCCGGTGCGGGCGCAGGTGCTTTGCGGGGGGCGACCGAGCCGGGGAGGATCTTGGCGAGCTTGGCATACTCGCCATCGGCGATTGCGTAGCTGCGGCCGGCGGCACGCAGTTCAACCCAAGGCCCTTCGACGTCGTACAGATACCGGCCGATGCCCCATTTCACGGCCGCGCGCTTGAACGCGTCGGAAATGGCGCCCTTCTCTGCCTCGACGTCGGAATCACCCGCGCCGTCAGCCTTCGTGACCCACTCGCCGTCGATCTTGACGGACAGGTAACAAACCGTGCGCGGACCGTGGAACTCGTAGCGGTCTTGCCAGCCGGCACCGCCGCACACCTGATCAAGGCGGGCCATCACGTCGCGAGCGTCGATGTAGGCGAGCGCAAGGCCCTTCTTCTTGTCAGCGGTTGTGGATCCTACGCGCCAGGAAACTTTGGCCGGGGGGAATGGGCTGGCGAGATCCTGAAGAATGTCCATCAAAGCACCTTCTCGTCGGTGATGGTGACGCCGGGGATGGTCTTCATGCCGGCAGCAACTTCGCGCCGAGCCAAGTCGGCAAGGAAAGCCAGAAGCTCGGCATTGCGGTTCGACCAGACCCACTTGGCGAAGGCGTTGGCGTCGGTGACCTCGCCCTTCCAGACCGTGCGGAGGCCGATGGCGCGGGTGCCGCCCTTGGCGTGGGCCTTGGCGCTCTCGGCGCGGTTGGCGTCTGCCTCGGACTGCTTGGCCTGCGTCAGCAGAGCTTCGGCGGCCACACGGGCTTCGAGATCCGGCTCGCCCTGACGAGCGGCGCGTATGGCCTCGACAGCGGCAGCGGCTTCCTCATCGGCCTTGCGGCGGGCTTCGACAGCAGCAGCGCGCTGTTCATCGTCCTTCTTGCGCAGCCACGGGGCGAGCGCGGCCTTGGCCGTTTCGATGGCCAGCACCGCCGCGCCCTTGACCGACTTGGTGTCGGCTATCAGCGGGGCATAGCGCGCCTGGACCTCGGCCTTGCCGTCATCGAACGGCTTGTTCTCGGCAACGCGGCGCTCGTCAGCCGTCTTGATCTCCTTGCGGAGCATGTCGATCAGCTTCGAGACAGCCTCGGCGTCGGCCTCGCTCTGGACACCAGAGCCGTCGAGCCAGTTCGAAGCCTCCATGACGAGGTCGCCAATGGCGGAAGCCGAGAGGTCGAACGGCGTCGGCTCCGGCGGGTTGTTCGCGCCGATCTGCTCGCGGAGGGGCATGGCGATGACCGAATTCGCCGGCCCGGCGAGAACGGCGCTCATGCTGCATCTCCGGTCAGGGTGTCGATATCGAGCCGAGCGTGATGCAGATACCAGCGGGCATCCGCGACGCGGCGGGCGGCGGTGGCCTGGTACTCGGCGCTAGACGTCGGCCACTGGCGGGCCATCCGCTGCCAGTCAGCAGCCGAGCGGCGGGCCGAGCCAGCGGCGTCGATCATCACGGCGATGGAAGTGCGAAGTCTTGATTTGCGGGTCATTTCGGCTTCCTCCACGAAGCTGAGAAAAGGGTCAGGCTGCTCGCGCGGGACGCGCGCCTACGCGAGGGGCGGCCAAAGCGGCGGAATACATCGCGACGATTGCCTCGCCGGTTTCGACCGCTTCGGCGTTGTTTTCGAGCGCGCGCTGATGCCGGAAAGACTCGCGCAAACGCTTGGTGTCGAGCCCGTTGGACGAGGCTTCGGCGAACAATTCCTTGGAGTCAGCAGCGGTCGCCGCCTTCTCGTCCTCAAGCCGGGCCCAGCGGTCGTAGATCGACTGCACCAGGGCGACGGAGAAGTTCTGGGGCTCGTCACTCATCGGCCTGCTCCGACCTGTCGAGACGAGCGGCCACCCATGGCGCGATCCACCGGATGAGCCCCCGGTCGAACTGAGCCATCTTCAGGGCCACGAAAGTCCGGGGCTTGAATAAGAAGGGCTTCGAGCCGCTTGATCCGCTGTTCCAGTTCAATGAATTCATGTTGGGCCTCCCGAACGAGTTTGTTTTCAGCGGCCCGCCGAATGCGGTCCATCTCATCAGCCCGGATGGTCCGTGCTTCCTGGCGCCAGATATCTTCGGCCCGGCTCGGCTTAAGGCCGGCGAGACGGGCGGCTCGATTGATCGCTTCTTTGACCGTGTCACCCACGGGCCGCGGCTCAGCGACGGTCCGAAGGAGAGACGCGGCTTCAGCGCACGCAGACATGTTGGTGGCCTCCAATTTCTCGGGACGTATTTCCGAGCGCTCGGTGAGAAATTCCGACAATTGAGTCTCCTGACCTGACACGTTGGGGTTGCGAGACACCCGCTGTGACAAGGTCAGGAGATCGGAACGATGGATGGCGAACCACGAGGCCCACCAACGAGAAGAACCTGAGGACCGAGCGTTTCCAGGAGAGGTGCGCACGCCCGGCCCTCAGATCAGCGTCGTTTCGGACGCGGACGGGGATTGGGTTTCGCTCGGAGCATTGGCCGCGACTGTTGTGAGTGGGCTGATGCTTCGACGAGCGAAGGGGGTGGGGCGACGACCGCAGGGGGAGGAAGCCCACGGTCGTCGCCGCCGTATTGCCGAAACGATGGGAGGGGACCATCTCGGCAATCTGGAATGAAGGGGCGGCGCTCATACGGCGTCGCTCAAGTTGGAGTAGTCGTCATCAGGTCGGCGACCAAAGCGACGGCGGGCCGAGATGATGACCTCGGGCAGCACCGCCAGCATGAGAAGCCCGCCGACAGCTGCGAGTATCCACCAAGGGGTGTTCATGATGCCGCTCCGTTGAGGGGGAGAATCTTGACCTTGTCGGCCAAGTGGCGGGCGATCTGCTGAACGCACTCCCCGACACAATTACTGCAGACGAAAACACCATCGGTGTTGCTCGACTTGATCATCATGGGGACCTCATCAAGCGGCGTGAGGCAGAACGAACAGGTGATACCGGTGTCGCTCATGATGCCCTCGCCTGGTCGACCAGCCAGTCGGGGAACCCGACCTTGCCGCCGGTGATCTCACTGATCAGCTGGATCGTCGCGACGTTCGGCACCCGCTGGCCATAACGCCACTTGCGGACGGCGAACTCGGAAACCCCGAGCTGAGCGCCGAAGGCCTTCTCATCGATTTTGTTGTCCGAGAGGTACGATGTGAGTTTCATAACTCAACATATACCCAAATTGGGGATGGAGCGCAAGTGATAAAGTACCCGAAACGGGGCGCGACATTTCTTCGGCGTCGCGTCAATGTCCCCACCATGGGAAACAACCTCAAACACCTCCGTGAGCGCGAAGGCTGGTCTATCGAAGCGGCCGCAAACCACTTCGGCCTGTCGCGAAGCGGGTACCAAAAGCTCGAGCGCGGCGAGCGCCGGCTGACCGACCAATACATAGCTAAGGCGGCCAGTGTTTACGGCGTGCCAGAATCCATTGTGATTGCTGAACAAGTGCGCGTTAGACTGGTCGGGTTCGTCGGGGCGGGCCACGAGATGCATCTATATGCGGACGGCGATGACCTAGCTGAGGATGTGCAATCCCCTCCTGACGTGACGGCGAGCACCGTCGCTGTGCGGGTAAAGGGGGAGTCAATGGCCGACCACATAGAGGACGGGTCGATCCTGTACTTTGATGACAGGAGAGACGCGCCTTCAGATGAATTCATCGGGCGTCTATGCGTCGTCGAATTAAAGGACGGCCGCGTTCTAGTCAAAAAGCTCGCCAAGGGCAGTGCGCCGGGGCTCTGGCATCTTCTTTCTACCAACGCGGCGCCAATGTTTGATCAGCCGGTGATCTGGGCAGCTCGGGTAACCTGGATCCGCCCAGGTTGAGAACTCACCGGGTGCACTGAAGCAAAGCATTTACTCCGAATTGAAGCCGGGGCCGGTCACAACCGCCCCGGCATTTTTGTGTTCCCACGAACTATACCCAAATTGGGGTTGACATCGTACCCATACTGGGAATACAAGTAGGCCATCAGCAAGGGGCGGCCTTGAAACCCCTCCCCTGAAGCAACCCCAGAACGGAGGTCGCCATGTAGCTGATGCCCGGAACACCGGGGAGGCCGCCGGGCTCGCAACCGGCCTCCCCATCCAGATTGATGGAGGAACGCAGATGAGTGACCCCTGCAACTGCATCGAGGCCGTCGACGAAAAGCTGAAGGAGCGCAACACACAGCTCTCTAAAGCACTGGTGTTCTCACAACCGGCCGGTGAGCGCCTGATGATCGCGACCGAGGTCGTGGAGAAGAAGCGCGGGGCGCGAGCGACCGTGATGTTCCCGAGCTTCTGCCCGTTCTGCGGGATCAAGTACGCCGCCTAAGCCCCTGCCCATTGCTGGCTGTCTCACGGCGGCCAGTCTTGGCAAGTGGCTTTGGAACCAAGGAGCTAGATGATGCCCCGCCATGAAATCCCTACGCCTGATGATCTGGTCGCAGCGCTGCAGTCTGCAGGCTCCGATCTCATCTTGGCCGCCGGCATGGTCTTCAACGAGGACGTGAATAACTGCCCCCCGCCGGCGGACGCGCTTCACCGCGCCAACATCGCCATCGGCAACGCTCGGGACGCCATCAACGCGTTCGAGCGCTCCCGCCGCCTCATCGCCGCCTAGCCCCTCCCAACAGCGAGACACGCAAATGTCCAGCATCGACACGAAGACCATCGATCGTATCAAGGCACTGCGTCGCGAAGCTGCAAATTTTGAGGGCTTCCATGCCCTCTACGCGACGAAGTACGCCCCGGATAGCAATTGTGACAAGAAGGGTTTCGGCTTCGGCCGGGACGACCGCTACTCCGCGTTCAAGATCGGCGTCTCATTCGATAGCTGGTCTGGGTACTACGGCAACAGCAGCTGCGGCCGGATTATGAACGTCCAGCACCAAGACGTTGTGGCCCCGTATCTCACCAAGGCGCTCAACGAGCACCAGAAAACGATCTTCGCCACGGTAGGGCGGCTGATGCGTGAGGACGCCGCTCGCCTGACAGGTGACGCCGCAGCGGAGGTGGCCGCGATCCAGCAGCTGCTCGCCGACGCTCAGGCCGACCTCGCTATCGAGGAGGCCGCATAATGTCCACGCAGAGCGACCGCCTCAATTTGATCCAGCACAACACTGCCAGCCTTCGGAACACCCTGCTCGCCATTGAGCCGAGCGCGGCCTACACCGACGGCGACAAGAGCGATGGTGCAGCCAAAGCTGCGCGCGATATCGTTCTTCTGGGCCATGATTTCGACCGCGCCCTCTCCGGCTATATCGCAGGCGTCGAGGCAAATTTCGGCAAGCTTACTCCCCCGTTCCACGCTGAGATCAAACGCTGCTTTGCCGGGCTGATGTCCGATGTGGTGGCCCGTGCATTCTCGGACCTCTCGACGCGCCTCGGCGAAGAAGTTGAGTACCGCGCCCCCTACGCCGCCGAATACCTGAACAACCAGACGCAAGGCGTCCGCACCGGAAGGGCCGCGTGATGGCTGATCGCATCGAAGACGGCGGGTCGGCGGACGTTGGGCGCGATCTGGTCGACAAGCTGACCGTGAAGGCCGCGATGATCAACCTCGGCGAAAAGATCGACTGGGGTTCGGAAACGGACCTGATGCACGAAGCCGCCGCCGAGATCATCCGCCTGCGCGCCCTTGTCACCAGCTCGGAACAAGACCGCTACCGCGTATGTGCTGAACTGGTTCTTCAGTTGGAGCAGGCGCGCGCGGAGAACGCCGGGATGCTGGAGGCGCTGGAGTTCTACGGCGACGAAACGGCGTGGAACCAGCCGCCGGTGAAGACGCACGCAGGTCTGCTTGGCATCGAATACGAAAACCAAGCATCGAAGGTCCAGAAGGACCGAGGCCGCCTTGCCCGTGCAGCCATCTCCCGCGCCCGTCAGATTGGCCTCTCTGTCGGGAGGGCTGAGGCATGAGCAGGACCTGTCTTTATTGCGGCAAGTCATTTGTAGCCCGCCACCCAAGCCAGAAGTTCTGCGGCAAGACGGCGTCAGGTCGGCACATCTGCAAGGACCGCTTCCACAATCGTGAGCAGTTTCGGGCTGATCGTCCGGACCCGCTGGATGCCTATGAGCGGTACCTAGACACGGTTCACCCCTTCTCTTCGGAGGCATTCGAACAATGACCGTACCAGCAATCTGGGCAGACCCCGACGGGTTGGTTGAACGGCTAGAGATCCGTGCCGCATTCGCCCGTGAAGAGTGCACTGCGACGGCGACCGTCGATGCCCTGTACTTCGAGGAGGCCGCCGCCCGCATCGCCGAGTTAGAGGCTGAGATTGCGCGCAAGGATGACGCGCTGCGCGGGCTGACATCTGAGGTCGGCGCTCTTGGTGCATTTGCCCTTGAGATCCGCATGATCGCCGGTTCCACGAACTACGCCTGCCTTATGCAGCGCCGGGATGA
>NZ_JAPKNH010000014.1 GCF_026344005.1 Kaistia terrae | reverse complement strand
TACTTTCTCGCGTGTTGAACCGGCCCTTGTGGACAAGCTCCGTACTTCTGGCGTGGAAACGGCGGAACTCGGCCAGATATCGTAACCGTCTGAAAATGCTTAACTTTTGTTAATCTTCGCAGAATCGTCCCCGACTCCGCCAACGTGCCAGTCGGTCCGCACCTCGAGTGGCGTGGCTCGAAGGGAATCCCGCATTCTGGCTGTGCGTCCTTCGAGACGGCTTTATGCGAAAGCCTCTCAGGATGATGGAAGCGGAGTTCCGCAGCGCGATGGCTGGTGTTCCGCGCCTCCCCTCGACAAGAGAATATTGTCTTCTGGCGCAGCGAAGCGCGAACGCACGACAAAACGCAAAACGGCGGCCCGAGGGCCGCCGTTTGTGTCTCTATCGATCTGTCTCTTTAAGAGCGGGAACGACGTTCCCCCTAGCGGTCCGAAAAGATCTCGCGCTTGCCGGCGTGGTTGGCGGGGCCAACGATGCCTTCCTGTTCCATCCGCTCCATGATCGAGGCGGCGCGGTTATAGCCGACCTGCAGGCGACGCTGGATATAGGAGGTTGACGCCTTGCGGTCGCGCAGCACCACGGCGACAGCCTGCTCATAGGCATCGCCGCTTTCCTCGCCCATCGAGCTCTTGTCGAACACGGCGACATCTTCTTCGATCGGCGCGGCCTCATCGGCCTCGTCGTCGCTGGCCGTGACCGCGTCGAGATATTCCGGACGGCCCTGACGCTTCAGATGCGCCACGACATGCTCGACCTCGAGATCGCTCACGAACGGGCCGTGGACGCGGGTGATGCGGCCGCCACCGGCCATATAGAGCATGTCGCCCTGGCCAAGCAGCTGCTCCGCGCCCATCTCGCCGAGAATGGTGCGACTGTCGATCTTCGACGTGACCTGGAACGAGATGCGGGTCGGGAAGTTTGCCTTGATCGTGCCGGTGATGACATCGACGGACGGGCGCTGTGTCGCCATGACCAGATGGATGCCGGCGGCACGCGCCATCTGCGCCAGACGCTGGACAGCGCTTTCGATCTCCTTGCCGGCGACCATCATCAGATCCGCCATCTCGTCGATGATCACGACGATGAACGGCAGATTGGTCAGGTCCATGACCTGCTCTTCCTGGGTCATCTCGCCGGTCGAGCGATCAAAGCCGGTATCGATCGTGCGGGTGATGACTTCGCCATTGGCGCGAGCTTCGGAGACGCGGACATTGAAGCCGTCAATGTTGCGGACGCCGAGGCGCGACATCTTCTTGTAGCGCTCCTCCATCTCGCGCACGGCCCACTTCAGCGCGGTTACCGCCTTCTTCGGGTCGGTAACGACGGGGGTGAGCAGATGCGGGATGCCGTCATAGACGGAAAGCTCCAGCATCTTCGGATCAATCATGATCAGGCGGCATTCTTCCGGGCGGTGCCGGTAGAGCAGCGACAAGATCATCGTGTTGATGGCGACCGATTTGCCCGAACCGGTGGTGCCGGCGACGAGCAGATGCGGCATGCGGGCGAGATCGGCGATTACCGGCTCGCCGCCAATCGTCTTGCCCAGGCAAAGGCCGAGCTTGGCCTTGGCTTCGGCAAAATCCTGGCTCGCCATCAATTCGCGCAGCCAGACGGTCTCGCGCTTCTGGTTCGGCAGCTCGATGCCGATGACATTGCGACCTTCGACGACGGCGACGCGGGCCGATATCGCGCTCATCGAACGGGCGATGTCGCTGGAAAGGCCGATGACGCGGCTCGACTTGGTGCCGGGGGCCGGCTCCAGCTCGTAGAGCGTGACGACCGGGCCGGGATTGGCGTCGATGATCTCGCCGCGAACGCCGAAATCGCGCAGCGTCTGCTGCAGGAAGGTCGAGTTCTGGTCGAGATATTCGGCCGAAAGCTCGAACGGGGGCTCGCTGATCGGCGGCTCGGCCAGAAGCTCGAGCGGCGGCAGCTCATATTCGCCGGTATGGAAGCTGACGACGGTCTCAGAGCGAACCGGGGCAACGGCCGGGGCCGCAGGGGTTGCGACGGGCGCGGCAACCGACACTGGCTGCGGCGCGGGCGCTTCCGCCACAACAGGTTCCACAAAAGCCGGCTCGACGACGCTTTCGCGACGCAGACGGCGGGATTCGCGGGCGCGCAGGCTCAGCGACTGGTCCGGCGTGACCCAGATCGGCCATTCGAACCAGACCTGGATCGACGCCTGCACGAAACCAGGCAGCAGCGTTTCGGGAGCGCGAAGAACCGGCGCGATCAGCGCGGGAATCGCAGCGACCGAGGCCACGGGAGCCAGGACGGGTTCGGGAGCGCGAGCAACCGGGGCGGCCGGAGCTGTGACGACAGGCGCTGTCGGCTTCATGAACGCCTGCGCAGTCGGGGCGACCGGGCGGGTGACGCGCGGCGGCACGATCTCGACCGGCGCTTCCTCGACGCCGATAGCGCGCGACGGCGGCGTGGCGCGACCGACCTGAATCAGGCGCTCCAGCCGGCGGATGTTGGAAGGACGCGACGCCTCGACGATCTCGGCCTGACGGTCGGCGACGGTGGGCTCCGGCGAAACGGTTTTGACCGGCTCGGGCGTCGGCTCTGTGACTGCGGCCTCGACAACGGTCACCGGTTCGACAGCGGCGGATTCGACAACTGGCGCCTCGACCGGCTCCTGCACGTCGACGATCTCGCTCGACATTTCGGCATCGCTGCCTTCGTCCTCGGCGGGACCGCGCGGACGACGCAGATAGTCCGGCGTGCGCGTGAACCGGGCGTTCATGCCGGCTGTGAAGGGCTGCAGCCACGAGGGCACCGGCTCGCCATCGGGCCCGGTCACGGGCGCGGTGCGCGCCTCGACAGGCTCGGGCTGGGGAGCCGTATAGACCGGCGGCGCGGCGGCCGCGCGGGGTTGATTTGAATAACGCGGAGCCTCCCGATCCACCGAATGCGGCACGGCCGGTTCGGCTGGAATGAAGGCGAGAGGATGGGGAGGCCGATTGGAAGAACGCATGTTTGTCGCTGACCCTGGTACGCGGTCTGGCCGACCGTTGCTGGTCGCTCAGGAATACGAAGAACAGCGTTAACGAATGGTTTGATTCCGAGGTTGAATTCACCATTCGAGTACCCTGTTGCAGAGGCTCCACAGGCGGTGCTGCGCGGATTGGCAACGCAGGCGCGAAAGTCGGCTAGCTAAGCGACGGTCTCCCTCCTCCCGGCCGCCTTGTTCCCCCGACGGCAAGGACGGGAGCGGCGCATCGCGGCGTTGGAAGCGTGCCCAGATCCGGGCGTTTCAGGGCGCTGCGCTGCCCGACGATCCCAACGGCGGTTTGGGAAAAGATGGCTGCGGACGGGCCAGCAGCAAGACTGGACGGTCGGCAAGGCGGCGCGGCTGGACAAGGATTCCGCTCGTGCCGGCGAGCGGCCCGATCCGCTCCAGTTGCGCCTCGGCGGCAAGCTCCGAGCCGTGCAGCAGCGTGGCGAGGCGGAACGGATGGCTGACACGTTCCTGGGTCAGGCCCCCCTGATAGATCGGATAGTTGGCCGCGGCGGATTCGATCCGGTGGGTGGTCGGCCAGAAGCGCAGAACCAGACGGCTATCGGGGCCGAGCGGGCGCACCATCGTCAGCGCGGCGAAGCGGCCGGCATGGGTCAGCGGCAGCGGCGGCAATTCGCCGATCGCCGCATCCGGCGACAGGAAGCGGGCAAATCCGACGGCATCGCCGCCGGGCGCCGACTGCCAGCCCGCCGCCGCCAGCGCGGCGCGCAGGGTTGCGATGTCGATATCGGCCTGCAGCGGCAAGGCGCCGCCTTCCGAACCATCCAGTTCCGCCCGCTCGGCCGCGAGCACGCTCCAGCCACCATCGAGCCAATTGGCCTCGACCAAGGTCGTCTCCGTGACGCGCGGGCGATAGGCTTCCACCGCGCTGGGAAAATTGGTGGCGATCCGCCATCCGCCCGCCACCACGATCATCGCGAGGACGACCCCGACCAGCCGCAGCGGCTGCAGCTTGCTTGTGTCCGTCCGCCGGAAGACCAGCGCGTAAATGGCCGCGAGCGCGGTGCCCAGCATCAGCCCGGCCAGGACATCGGACGGCCAGTGCGCGGCAAGATAGATGCGCGAGGCGGCAATCGACCCAACGAGAATGCCGGCCAGCGCAAAACCGAGAATTTTCAGCCGCAGCGGTGCGTTGTGGGTCGCCAGCCACGCGATCGAGGCATAGAGCGCGGCGGAAGCGGTGGCGTGACCGCTTGGAAAGCTGAAGGAATCGGCGCCGGAATAGAGGTCGATCGGCCGGGGAATGAGCAGGACGCTCTTCAGGACAGGCACCGCCAGCGCCGCCAGCGCCATCGTCAGCAGCAACCCGCCGGCGAGCTTCCTCTTGCCGCGAAACAGGAGCCATGCCACCGCCGCGATCAGCACAGGAATGATGACCACGCCATCGCCGATGCTGGTGATGACGATCATCACCGTGTCGAACCCGGGCGTTCGCCAGCCCTGCACCAGCGTCGAGACGGCCGCATCCATGCGCGTGATCGATTCGCGCATCAGCACGTCACCGGCCAGATCGACAAAACCGCGCGCCAGCAGGATCGTCGCCACCCCCATGACGATCAGCGTCGAGGTGCCGGGATCGTCGGGATCGAGAACATAGACGATAGCGCGGTCGAACAGCGTGCCGCGCCGCTTACAACCGATGACGAAGCGGCGATAGCGCCGGCTGAGGCCGGGCGCCACCCAGCGGACGCCGAGATGGACGACCCAGACCACGAGGCCGACCGCGATCAGCGCGCCAACCACCACGGCGACGAGACGGCCGGCGATCGAACCGAGCACGCCGAGCGCCAGCCCCATGCCGGCGCCGGGCAGGATATGCGCCGGCGCCCAGACCAGCGCCGAGAGGATGTTGACGATGTAAAACCGCAGCGGCGACATGCCGACGACGCCGGCGACTACCGGGATGATGGCGCGCACGCCCGGCACGAAGCGGCCGATGGCGACGCTCATCGAACCGAAGCGATGGAAGAACGCCTCGCCCTTTTCGAACAGTTCCGGCCGCTGGCGGAACGGCCAGCTCGACCGGATCGGTTCCTTGTAGCGATGGCCGAGCCAATAGGAGACGCCGTCACCGGCGATCGCGCCAAGCGTGGCCCAGATCAGGATCGGCCAGAGCGGCAGCTCGCCAAGCCCGGCGACCGCGCCGATGCCGATCAGGATCGCCGTCCCCGGCACGAACATGCCGACCACGGCGATCGACTCGGCCATGGCCGTGACGAAGACAAGCACCCCCGCCCAATGGGGATGCTGGGCGACCAGTTCGACGAAGTCCTGCAGCCAATTGTTCATGGCTGCGCCTCGTCGAAGTTCGCCCTTCGCTGCATCAGGCGGCGGCCTCGTCGCCGCCGACCTGCAGAACCGTCAGGCGCTTGATCTCGCCGTTGCGGGTCTCCCAGCTGATCGACTCACCGACGCCGACGCCGATGAGCGCGGCGCCGATCGGGGTCAGGACCGAGATTCGGCCTTGGCCGATATCGGCATTTTCCGGATAGACGAGCGTCACCTTGCGAACGGTGCCGGCGGCATCGTCGCGGAACTCGACCTCATGGCCCATGCGGACAAAGGGATGCGCGCGCTTGGTATCGGCGACGATCCGGGCGCGGTCGAGCTCTTCCGACAGCACGGCGGCAACATCGGGGACCGTGTTCGTCGCCGCCCGGGCAAGCGTCGAAAGCCGCTCATGGTCAGCAGCCAGGATGGTGATACGGGGCTTCAGGCGGCCGGCGCTGCGTGTTGTCATGGTCTACGTCTCCAGTATTGAGCAGAGAGGATCCGCTCTCAAGCGCGATCGTCCTGAATTCGTCGTCCGGCGCTCCGCTCTCCCGAAGGGAAGAGCCGGCGCCGAAATGGGGTTGGTGCGAAGCGCTGCTCTCGCGCCGGAATCGGCGGCAAGGTTCGCTGCGGCATGCACCGGAGAAAGGCTAGGGCTCAGGCCATTTTCCGCGAATGCAGTGGATGGTCAGAACCGGTATGGGCGGAATGTAGGAAATGTCATGCTGGCAGAAGCCCCGTGTTCGGGGCGAACGCGCACGCCGAACCCGGGGCTAATGTCCCGCGATCAAAAGACCTGCATGAAGCAGGGAACGGCAAAAGGTCGAATGTTTCAACATGGTGCTTCAGACATAAGCACACTGGCCGGAAAGTCAAACCGGCCGGGAGAGGAAGGGATGCAGCGGCCCTCGAAGCGGGCTGGCCGTTTCCAGGATGACGCCCGACAAAAGTCGGCCGCCATCCCCAAAATTCGTCACACGTGAAACACCAGAGCGTTTGGCCAGCGAAGAAACCGCGACCAGGCAAAGAGCTCTAGGCTGGCGCGAACGGCGCGATATCGACCTCGGTGCGGCGGCCGGAAATCTGGTCGGCCAGCGCGCGGCCGGAGCCACAGGCCATGGTCCAGCCGAGCGTGCCGTGGCCGCTGTTGAGATAGAGATTGGAATAGCGGCTGACGCCAATGCGCGGCGGTCCATCCGGAGTGACGGGACGCAGGCCCGACCAGCGCTCGGCCGAGGCGATCGCCGCCTCCGGCACCTTCGGGAACATCATCCTCAACGAGGCGATCAGCCCTTCGTAACGCTTTTCCGGCCGCGAGAAGTCATAGCCCGCCAGTTCCGCCGTGCCGCCGACGCGGATGCGGTTTTCCAGATTGGTATGGCCGACCTTCATCGATTCATCCGAGACCGTGCTGACGGGGCCGACTGTGTCCGAATGCGCGTCGATCGTCAGCGAATAGCCCTTCACCGGATAGATCGGTACCTTGACGCCATGCGGTTCCAGCAGACCCTTCGACCAGACGCCGAGCGCCACCACGACGGCATCCGCCTCGATCGTCTCGCCGCCAGCAACGACGCCGAGCACCTTTTCACGCTCGATGACCAGCTTCTCGGCCGATTTACCATAGCGGAAAGTGACGCCGCGCGCCGCACATGCGGCCGCCAGCGCCTGGGTGAACAGGAAGCAGTCGCCGGTCTGGTCCGTCTCCAGCAGCACGCCGCCAATGACGCCGCTGGTCGGGTCGATATTCGGCTCCAGCCCAAGCAGGTCGTCGCGGCCGATCGCCCTGTGCGGCACGCCCAATTCATCGAGCACGGCGAGATCGCGCTTGTAGCCTTCGGCCTGCGCCGCCTCGCGGAAGGCAACGATCAGGCCCTTCTGGCGGCCATCATATTTTAGTCCGATCTCGGCGCGGAGCAGATCGGTGCAATCGCGCGAATATTCGGCCAGTCGCACCATGTTGCGCTTAGCGCTCACATATTGCTCGACGCTGGAGGCGCGCCACATCCGCCAGAGGAACTGGCTCATCGCGGCATCCGGCATGCGGCTGACGATCAGCGGCGCGTGCTTGGCGAAGATCCAGGATGCGGCCTTGGTGACAAGGCCCGGAAAAGCCCAGGGCGAGGAAAGCGCCGGCGAAATCTGCGCCGCATTGGCGTAGCTGGTGCCGTGCCCGGCCGACGGATTCTTTTCGATCACCGTCACCTGATGTCCAGCCTCGGCCAGATACCAGGCCGTCGTCACGCCGATCACACCGGCGCCGAGCACGACAATTCTCATAGCTTCCCCAAGCACTGATTCCGAAACGGATGCCACGTCCGGCATCCCTTTCCGTTGAATCCGAAGTCACACGGCCGATCAAGCGCGGCGACGCGAAATCGGCGCCACCTACGCCAGGATCGGAATCGGCTCCACACCGAGCGCGTCGACATGTTCGCGCAGTCGCTGCTGGTAGATTGCCCGCCAACCGGTCTGCGGCGTCGTCATGAACCACGATTTGCGAAGATCCCAGCAGCGCCCCATCGCCGCGAGCACGGCGGGGTCGGAGTTGGTCATCAGCCCGGCCGCGGGATAGGGCGTGATCTCGCCGCCATAGAGCTTGCCGTCGACGACCATGAAATCTACCCGCAGATAGTCCGTGCCAGCGGCCAGTTCTCGCGCCAACCGCATCGCCTCGCCGTAGCAGGCCGGCACGCGATAGTCCTTCGGCAAGGCGCGGCCGGGATCCTTGGCGACGATCGAGTTCGTCACCCGCAGGCGGCGCCCTTCCACGTCAAAGATCGCGGAGAGGCCTTCCGGCGTCTTCTCGCCCCGATAGATCATCGAATAGAATATTTCGCCGCCGAACAGTTGCACCTTGATCTCGTCGATGCAGCGAGGATCGGGAGCGACGCAGCGCTCGGCAAACAACTTGCGCCGCGCCGCGCCATAGGCCCATTCGATGCCTTCAACGCCATAGGGCAGCGAGAGCCAATCCCGGCAAGTGGCGAGAAACGTCTGGTGATCGTCCTGCCGATGGCGGAAGAACCAGTTGCGGTCGCACCCGGCATTCATCTTCACGACGATATCGGGATGGCGCAGCCCCGCGGGCAATTCCGCCGGATCGTCGCCGGTCCAGAGCGTTTCCGCGATGTGCAGGCGATCGGGGAAGCGGCGGAAGATCTCCTTCGTTTCCAGCTTGTCGCAATAGGCGACGAAGGCCGGACTGCGATCGAACACCCGACGCCAGAACATCTTGTCGCTGTAGCTGACCGGCAGCGCGACACGCGGCAGAGCGCCAATCTCGTGCCGGAAGGCGCGCGTCGCCTTGCGATGGGTCGAATGGATCGCCTTATCGATCAGGCGCGCCAGCGGGCCGGACGACCAGCTCATGATCCGACCGCCCTGCGGAGCAAAGCAAAGGCAGGATAGACCTGCAGGACGCAGGAACTAAAAACCCGCCGCAGTGGGACAAAAAAAGCAAGCATGGAGAGGCGATTCCAGGGACCGAGCGAGCCCCTTTGAAACCCGCTAAGCCCCTCCGTCAAGCAGGATTTGTAGCGCCAGCGATAAGGTGGATAGGCTTATGAACTAGAGCATTCGCCGTTTCCCTGAAACGCCGCAATACTCCACTCCCTAAGGCCAAGGACCAGCCCTGCGGTCAGCGGTCGAGCACCGCCGGCGCCACCGTCTCGTTCATCAGGATGGAGACCGCCTTGTTGCCCAGCGCCAGGGCGATGGCGTTGGTGTTGGCGGAGGGAATGAACGGGATCGCCGAACAGTCGATCACCCGCAGCCCCTCGACGCCGCGCACGCGAAGCTTGCTGTCGAGCACAGCCATCGGATCGTCGTCGCGGCCCATGCGGGCCGAGCCGGACGGGTGATAATTCGTCTTCACCGTCTTGGCACAGAAAGCGGCGAGTTCGTCATCGCTGACCTTGTCGGAACCCGGCAGCAATTCGCCCTTGATGTTCGAGCCGACCGGCTCGTGCTTCAGCAGGTTACGGGCGAAGCGCATCGAGGCGATGGTCAGGCGCAGATCGTCTGGATCGCCGAAGAAGTTGGAATCGACCACCGGCTTGGCAGACGGGTCTGCCGAGCGCAGCTTGACCGAGCCGCGCGCCTTCGGCCGCAGCAGGCAGGAGGTCAGCGTGACGCCATGCGTCGGCTGCATGTCGGTGACGTCGCGGTCAAGATAGACGATCGGCGCGCAATAGAGCTGCACGGTCGGCCGGTCGCCGCCATCGGGATCGTAGAACAGGCAGGATTCGATGCCCGTCGTCGTCACCGGCCCGGTACCGAACAGGACATATTGCAGGCCGTTGCGCAGCATCGGCCAGCCCTTGTCCTCGCCGAAATAGCCGCTCGCCCGCTTCGTCGTGGCGATGACCGGCACCTCATGGTGATCCTGCAGGTTCTGGCCGACGCCGGGCAGGTCGGTGTGGACGGCAATGCCGTGCTCCTTCAGATGCGCCTCGGGCCCGAGGCCGGACAGCATCAGCAGCTTGGCGGTGTTGTAGGTGCCGGTCGCGACTAGCACCTCCTGCTCGGCCCGCACCTCGACGCGCTTGCCTTCCTGGACATATTCGACACCGACCGCGCGGCTGCCCTCAAACAGGATGCGCGTCACCAGCGCCTCGGTGACGACGGTCAGGCGCTTGTCGTTCATCACCTGCGACAGGAAGGAGAATACCGCGTCGCTGCGGCGCATCTTGCCGTCCACCACGCCCATGGTGTGCTGCATGACGCCGACGCCGTTCTGCCGCGCGCCGTTGAAATCGGGATTGTAGGGAATGCCGGCGCCCTGGGCGGCCAGGATGTAATCGCGCGTCATCTCGCAAAGCTGGCCCGGATCGGAGACCAGCAGGCTGCCATCGATGCCGTGATAGGTGTCGTTGAACTTCTGGTTCTTCTCCAGCGCCTTGAAGTGCGGCAGCAGGTCGGCATAGCTCCAGCCGCTCTGGCCGCCGAGGAATTCGTCCCAATGGTCATAGTCGTCGCGCTGGCCGCGCATGTAGACCATGGCGTTGACCGAGCTGCCGCCGCCCAGCACCTTCGCCTGCGGCACGATCGGGCCGCGGCCGCCAAGGCGCGGCTGCTCGACCGTATGATGCATTTCGAGGAAATCCTCGCGGCCGAGATACTTCATGTAGCCGGCCGGCATCTGCATCAGCCTGGCGTAATGCGAGGGGCCGCGCTCGATCAGCAGCACGCGGGCGCCGTGATCGCGCACCAAGCGGGTCGCCGCGACACAGGCGGACGAGCCGCCGCCGGCGATGATGTAGTCGAAGGCCATGAAATCGGTCCTGTCAGAAGCGAAGGCGCCTTGGCGCGTCTGCCGTAGAAGAGATTCGGTTCGCGGTGATTGCGCAAGCCACAACGATCGACGTCACCGCCTTCGCGGCCGGGAAGGAAGGCTAGGCGTCGGCGTTGGATCCGGCGCCACTCTTCGCCACGAAATCGACCGTCGGCTCATGCAGGACAACGAGGTTTCGCCCGGATGCCTTGGCGCGGAACAGCGCCAAATCGGCAGCGGCGACGATATCGTCCGGCTCGGAGCCCTCCAGGGGCACCATCGTGGCGACACCGACGCTGACCGTCACCCGCCCAGCCGAGCCCCTCGGGATCGCGAGATCGCGCACGCCCTGGACAATTCGTTCCGCCACAACGCTTGCCCCGGCGAGCGAAACGTCGATCAGCACGATCACGAACTCCTCGCCGCCATAGCGCGCGGCGAGATCGGTCGAGCGCGTAGCCCCGCTCTGCAGCACTTGGGAAACCTGCTTCAGCACGTCATCCCCGGCGAGATGGCCATGCGCGTCGTTGTAGAGCTTGAAGTGGTCGACATCGACCATCAGCACCGACACGGCGGATTGATTTCGCAGGCCCCGCTTCCACTCCGCAGCGAGATATTCGTCGAAGTAACGACGATTGCCGAGGCCGGTCAGCCCATCGATGCGGGTCAACCGCTCCAGTTCCAGATTGACGCTCATCAACTGGCGCTGGCTCTCGCGCAGCGCGCGATAGGCCTCGTCGCGCTGGACGTGATCGAGATAGGCGCGCGTATGGTAGCGAATGCGGGCGATCAGTTCGATCCGGTCGGGCAGCTTGACGAGATAGTCATTGGCACCGGCCTGGAACGCCTCGCCCTTGATCACCGGATCGTCCTTGGTCGACAGCACGATGACGGGCACGGAATGGGTGTGCTCGTTCGCCCGGTAGTGCCGCACAAGCTCCATGCCGTCGATGCCGGGCATCACCAGATCTTGCAGGATCACGGTCGGCTTGACCCGCTCGGCAACCCCGAGCGCCTGAAGCGGATCGGTGCAATAATGAAAATCGATGTCCGGCTGGTTGGCCAGCATCCGCCGGACGGCCTCGCAGATCATCACCTGATCGTCGACCAGCAGCACCAGCGACATGTAATTGTCGGCCGGAGGCGGGGTCGTATACGCGACAGGGGCGTGGTGGCCCGTCATGGCATTGCCTTTTCAATCGTGGATCGCGTGCAGGCGTCGATCAGACGCGCGGCGATCGAATCAAGGGGTAGAATTTCGGCGGCGGCTCCCAGCGCGGCGGCCGCTTTCGGCATGCCGTAGACGGCGCTCGTTGCCTGATCCTGGGCGATGGTCAGATGACCGCGCTCCCGCAATCGCTTGAGACCGGCGGCTCCATCCCGGCCCATGCCGGTCAGAAGTACGCCGACCAGATCGTCCTGCCAGAGACGGGCGGCGCTTTCAAAAAACACGTCGACCGAGGGCCTATAAAGCTGATCGCGCGGCTGGGCGGTGTAACCAAGCTCGCTTCGCGTCTTGAAAACCAGGTGATCGCTGGTCGAAGCGACGAGAACGGTGCCGACAGCGGGGCGTTCGCCCTCCTTCGCCGCGCGCACGGGAAGCACCGTCTGCAGATCCAGCCAGTCGACAAGACCGGCCACAAATTTCGCGTCGAGATGCTGCACCAGCACCAGCGCCGCCGGAAAATCCCGCGGCAGTTTGCCGAGCACGGCGGCGACCGCGGCGGGCCCGCCGGCCGAGGCGCCGATCGCCACCAGCGCCGGCGCCGCGCGCGTCCCCTCGCGCAGAGCCATCGGAGCCGGGCGGGTCGAGGGTGGATCCCGCATCAGTCGGCCAATGGTGGCGATCTTGATCAGCAGCGGCGACCCCGCCCGGACCGAGCCGTCGGTGCCGGCACCCGCCGAGGGAATATCGACGGCATCCAGTGCGCCATAGCCCATCGCCTCATAGACGCCCGGCACATTCGAATCGATGCTGGCTGTCACCAGCAGGATCGGGCATGGCGTCGCCAACATGATCTGGCGGGTGGCTTCGACGCCGTCCATCACCGGCATGATGAGATCCATCAGGATCAGATCCGGCAGATCAAAGCGACAGGCAGCCACCGCCTCGGCGCCGTTCACCGCGATCCAGGCGAGCTGATGTTCCGATGTCCCGGCGAGCACGCGCCGCAAAACCTCGACGGCCATCGGCAGATCGTTGACGATACCGATTCTCATGAGCCCGTTCTCATGGACGTAGCCCCCCGCCCGCGTTCATTCCGTCGCCTCTCCGATCAAGTCCCTGACGGCGTTCAGCAGCGTTTCGTCGTGGAAGCTGCCCTTGGTAAGGTAGTAATCCGCGCCGGCATCCAGCCCCCGAACCCGATCTTCCTCACGGTCCTTGTAGGAAACGATCATCACAGGCAGGCCCCGTAGCCTGACATCCTTCTTGATCAGCGTCACCAGTTCGATTCCGTCCATGCGCGGCATGTCGATATCGGTCACGACAAGATCAAACGTATCGGAGCGTACGGCGTTCCATCCATCCATGCCGTCGACGGCAACCTCGACTTCATAGCCGTGGTAATCGAGCAGCTTGCGCTCCAGTTCGCGCACCGTCAGCGAATCGTCGACGACGAGAATGCGCTTGCGGCGCCGGGTATCGGCGCTGGCGCCACGCCGTTCGAGCGTACGCAACTCTCCGGCGGCCGCCAGCTTCTCGGCCGAGCGCACCATATCGGCGACGTCGATGATCAGGACGGGCGAACCATCCTCCATCAACGCCGCCGCGCTGATGTCCTTGACCTTGGCAAGGCGCGGATCCAGCGGCCGCACCACCAGTTCGCGCTCGCCGAGGAAGCGATCGACGATCAGGCCGTACATCTCGCCGCGATCGCCAACCACGACCACCGGCAGCGTGCCTGTCTCCAGCTGCGACTCGCCGCGCCCCAGCACCTCATGCGCCGTCATCAGGCCAAGCTGCCGGTTCTCGAACCGGAAATGCGGCCGCCCTTCCAGAAGCTCGATGTTTTCGCGCGGCAGAGCGAGGGTGCGGACGATGCCGGCTAGCGGGAAGGCATAGGGCTCGCCATCGACCTCGACCAGCAGCGTGCGCAAGACCGATAGTGTCAGCGGTAGTTGCAGCTGGAACTGCATGCCCCTGCCCTGCTGCGAGGCGACGCTGACCCGGCCGCGAACCTGCTTGGCCATCGCCTGCACGGCATCCAGCCCCACCCCGCGCCCGGAAATGTGGCTGACATCGGCCTTCATCGAAAATCCGGGCAGGAACAGGAATTCGAGCAGTTCCGCCTCGCTGAGATCGGACGCCGTCTCCGGCGTTGTCAGATTGCGGGCGAGCACCGCCGCGCGAAGCTGCTCCAGATCGATGCCGCGCCCGTCATCGGCGACGACGATCTCCAGCAGGCCAGCCTTGTGCCAGGCCTCGACCCGCACGACCGCCTCGGCCGGCTTGCCGGCAGCGATGCGCTCGTCCGGCAGCTCGATGCCGTGATCGATGGCGTTGCGCAACAGATGGCCCAGCGGCGCATCCAGTTGCTCGAGAATATCCCGATCGATCGAGGTCGAGCCGCCGACGATCTCGAGCCGGACGTCCTTGCCGAGCCCGCGGCCGAGATCGCGCGCATTGCGCGAAAAATGGCGGACACCATCCTCGAAGGGCCGCATCCGGCTTTCCAGCGTCTCGTCATAGAGCCGGTTGGCGAGATTGGTGGCGCGCCGGTCGATCGAGTCCATCTCTTCCAGCCGAGCGGCGAGAAAATGCTGGCTGTCGAGGAGTTGCTGCTGCGCCGCTTCGAGGGCCAGCGACGCTTTCTCGTCGAGCGGGACCGGCAGGGCGGCGCGCAAGGCTTCGAAGGCGCGCGCGGCATTCGCCTGCAGCCGCTTCAGACGGAGCAGATTGTCGTTGAACGGCCGCAGGCGGCGCGCCTCCATCAACGATTCGCCCGCCAGCCCGAGCAGTCGATTGAGGCTTTCGGCGGTGACCCGAACCATCCGTTCGGAGCCGGATCCGGTATCAGTTCGCCCGGAAAGCGACATCTCGACCGGAGCCGGGAGCTCGATCGGCTTAGCCGGGGTCGCCGGCGCAACCGGTTCGCGCAAATTCCCTGCCGATACGCTCTCCGCCGTCGACGGACGAACGGACGGTTGCCCCGATGCGGCGACGGCGCCTTCCAGCGTCTGCAGGAACCGGGCGATATCGGCCTGGATCCGCGCATCGTCCGGATTTTTGGCAAGCGCGATCGCGACCAGCAGGTCGACGCCGGTGAGCAGGGCGTCGATATGGTCGCGCCGTAGCACGATCCGGCCATGCTGGGCCGCGACAAGGCATTCCTCCATCGCGTGCGCAACTTCGACGGCCGGCGTCAGCTCGATGATCCGGGCGGCGCCCTTCAACGAATGCGCGGCACGCATGCAGGCTTCGAGATGATCGGCGGCGACGGGATTGCGCTCCAGCGCGAGCAGGCCCGTCGTCAATGCCTCCGACTGCGTTTCAAGCTCGGCCTTGAACAGGTCGAGCATGGAGAACTGGCTCAGATCCTCGCCGCTCATGCGATGTTCCGATCGACAGCATCCAGAAGCCGGGTTTCGTCCAGCAGGCCGACCGTTCGCCCCTGCCAGGAAAGCATGGCCTTAGTGAAGGCCCTCGCATGGCCAACCGTGCCGGGCACGGGGGTAAGCGCGCGGCTTTCATAGCGATGGATGCCATGCACCTCATGCACGCTGAAGGCGATGCGGCCATTGGCACGGCCGATCACGACCATGCGCTCGAAATGAAGGCTGCGATCCCCTCGTTCGGCATCAGCATTCTTGTCGATGCCGAGCAGGGTGGCGAAGGAGATGCAAACCAGTAGCTCGCCACGAACGTTGACGATGCCGCGCACGATGCCATTGCGCCGATGCGGCAAGCTGTGGACCGGGCGCGGTTCAGCCGCTTCCCTGAACACGGCTGTCGAAAGCGCCAGCCATTCCTCGCCGATCCGGAAGATGACGGCGGAAGCGAGCTCGACCTCGACTCCGGTATCGATCGGCTTCTCGGCGGCAAAATGACGGGCCCATTCGGCGCGATAATCTGGCGGCAGCGGCCGCTCGAGCAACGCACGCGCCACTTCCTCGTAGGCCGCACGGTCGCGGCGTCCCGGATGGGCCTGAGGCGTTTCGGCCTCCACTGGCTCGGAACGGGTGGTCCCGGAAGCATCCGACATCAGCTACCGCTCCTGTTCATGATCCGGCCAAGCCGGCTGTTCAGCGCCTTCGCACCCGCATCGTCACCTTGGCGCTGCAGCAGAAGCGCCAGATGCGCGAGCGCTTCGCCATGCTCCGGCGCAAGATAGATCGCCTTGCGGTAGTTCTGGATCGCCCCGGCGCGATTGCCCTCCGCATCCTGGACGAGGCCGAGGTGATAATGGGCATCGGCGGACGGGCCATATTGCCGGATATGCTCAAGCGCCGCCTCGCGCGCCTCCACCAGCCGACCGCCATTGGCCGCGTGCTGGATCGCCTTCAGGCTGGCCGCCTGCAAGTCGACGCTGGATGCATCCTTTGGCGGAAGCGACCGAGGTCGCGGCGTCGCCGTCTGGCCGATGACAGGCCGCGCCAAAACTGCCGGGCGCGCGCCTGGCAGCGGAATTTTTGGCGGCGAGACCTTTGCCGGCGCAATAGACGTCGGGGCGCGCGGCCGGACCGACTTCACCCCCTTCGGCGCCCGCACGAAGGCAAAGACCATCGGCAAATGCGCCGAGACGAATCCGTGCGCAACCGGCAGCGCGGATTCGGCCGGGCCCACCAGCAGCATGCCATTGGGCGCGAGCAGTTGTTGCAACCGGTCCAGCGCGCGGTCCTGGGTTTCGCGATCGAAATAGATCAGCAGGTTGCGGCAGAAGACGATGTCGTGGCTGCCAAGCCGCGTCACTTCGGGAACGTCCAGCAGATTGGCGCGCTTGAAGTGGACGCGATCGCGCACCGCTGCGATCGGTCGATATTCCCCGCCTCCGACAACCTCGAAATAGCGATCGCGAAAGGCGAGATCCTTGCCGCGGAACGAGTTGCGGCCATAGACGGCGATTTCCGCGAGCTCCAGATTGCGCAGGCTGACGTCTCGCGCCTCGACCACAAAGTCCTCGGGACCGAAGCCGGCATCGAACATGGCCATCGCCATCGTATAGGCTTCCTCGCCCGTCGAGCATGGCAGGCTCAAGAGCCGGATCGGCCGCCGTTTTATGTCCGTGCGTGCGTAGCGCGCCATGCCGGCGAAGGCTTCGCGATCGCGAAAGAACCAGGTTTCCGGCACGATGACCGCATCGATCAGCTGCTGCACCTCGGCGCGCGACGTCGACACCATGGTCCAGTAGCGCTGCGCGTCGGCGATGCCGGTCGCCAGCATGCGCTCGCGCAACGCGTGCCGGATCACGGACAAGCCGACCGACTCGCTGTCGAGGCCGATCTCGTCCTTCAGGAGCCGTTCGATATCGCCCAGCATCAGGACGCTACCGCAAGCTGGCGAAACAGGATTTCACGCAGTTCCGGTGGCAGCAGCGCCTCGGCCCGCACGAGCTGGATCAGTCCCTCGGCATCCGAGGCGACGGGGCCGAGATAGGCCGGCATGCCGGCATCCACGCCGGACGGCACGAAATCGGCGGCATCGCGCGAGAGCGTCTGGATCACCCGTTCCGCGACCAGCCCGAGCCGGCGCGTCTCGCCACCCTCGATCGGATAGCGGACCAGGATGACGCGCGTGCTGATCACCGCCGCCGAAGGGCGGCCGAGCGCCAGCAGGCTCAGATCGAGAAGCGGCACGGGCGTGCCACGGTAATTGATCGCGCCGACGACGCCATGCGGCGCCCCCGGCAGGATCGTCGGCTCCAGGAAGGGCAGCACTTCCTCGACCTGCTCGACATCCAGGACGTAACGATCCTGGCCGAGGCGGAACATCAGAAACAGCATCGGTCAGCCCCCGCCCCGTTTCTGCCGTCAGGCGCGCAACTTGAACCGGGTGATGCTGTTGCGAAGCCCGCTCGAGACCTGGTTCAGCTCGTCGATGGCGATCGACGATTGCTGCAGCGATTCAACCGTCTGCTGCGCCGCCTCGCTCAATTGCGACAGCGCGTCGCTGATCTGGCCGGCGCCGGTCGCCTGCGCCTGCATGCCGTCATTGGCAATCTCGAAGCGCGGCACCAGTCCCTGCACCTGCTCGATGATCTCGGACAGCTGGCCGCCAACCTGCTGCACCTCGGTCATGCCGCGGCGAACCTCTTCGGAAAACTTGTCCATGCCCATGACGCCGGCGGCGACGGCGGACTGGATGTCCTTGACCATCTGCTCGATGTCATAGGTCGAGACCGCGGTCTGGTCGGCAAGGCGACGGATCTCGGTCGCCACGACCGCGAAGCCGCGGCCATACTGGCCGGCCTTTTCCGCCTCGATGGCGGCGTTGAGCGACAGGAGGTTGGTCTGGTCGGCGACCTTGGTGATGGTGGTCACGACCTGGTTGATGTTGCCGGCCTTCTCGCTGAGGATCGCCAGCTTGGCGTTGATGACACTGGCCGCCTCCATGACATGGCGCATCGTCGCCTCCATGCGGAGCAGTCCGGCCTGACCTCCGCCGGCCAAACCGGCGGTCTGCTCGGCCACGGTCGACACCTCGTTCATCGTGCGGACGAGTTCGTTCGAGGTCGCCGAGATCTCCTTGGCGGTCGCACCGATTTCCGTCGTCGTGGTGGCGATCTCGTTGGCGGTCGCCTGCTGCTGCTTCGAGGTGGCAGCGACTTCCGTGATCGACGTGTTGACCTGGATGCCGGATTTCTGGACCTGGCCGATCAGCCCCGTGAGGTCGTCAGCCATGCCGTTGAAGCCATCGGCGAGCGTCGAGAATTCGTCGCGTTGCGCCAGTTGCAGCCGCTGGCTGAAATCGCCCCGGCGCATGACCTCGACGGCGCCGACGAGCTTGCCGAGCGGCCCCATGACGGCGCGGTACAGCAGATAGGCCAGCAGGATCGAGAGCGCGATCGCGAAAGCGAAGCTGATGATCAGGATCAGCTTGCCCGCATGCGCGCTGGCCAGGATCGTCCGCGTGGCGCGGTCGCTTTCGTCCTTGTTGTAATCGACCATCTTGGCCAGCGCGCCCTGCACCGCGACGATCGCCGGCTCGATATCGGTCTTGATCAGCGCGCGCTGCCGGATCAGCGCCTCGTCCGAAAGGCCGTCGCGGGTCATCGCGACGAGATCGGACTTCTTGGCGAAGACGATTTCGGCCAAGCGCTTCACGTCGTCGAGATTGGCGCGGTCCTGGCTGGAATCGATCGAGCCTTCATAGGCGGTCAGGAAGCCGCGCAGCTTGTCCTCATTGGCCGAGACCGCCGCGACGGCCCCGTCGCGACCGGCATCATTGTCGGAAAGCGCCAGATCCTGCACCAGCGCCTGCGCCTCGAACCAGCCGGCCCGCATCCTCAGGCTGTAGAACAGGCCCGGCATGGTGTTGCGCTCGATGGCCGTCGCCTCGTTCTCGGTGCGGACCAGCGAGGCGAAGGAGAGTCCCGCCATGATCGACATCACCGCCAGGACGGCTGCAAAACTGCCGAGGATGCGTTGACGTATGGTCAGGTTTTTCATCGAGCTTGTTCCGTCATGGAAGCACAGATCAAAGGGCGTCACGGCTCCACCGGGCTGCCGTCCACAATTCGGAAGCGCCCATGCCAAACCGCGTCAACCCCATCGGCCAGGACGGACGCTAGCTCATAATCCTTTCTTCTCTCTTGCGAATTCGGTCAGAACATACGGCGCGAAGACAAACGGAATGCCGGCGATGAAAATGGCGCCGTCGCCAAAGCATCGCCGCGACCGCTTTCATTCCCCGATCCGGAAAACCCCGAACGACGACGCTAGATTGCCAGTCTCAGGCGCCGGAGTGCCGGCCTTCAGAGGCCCATGGCGCGGTGCATGGCGCGGGCAAGATGGGCGTCCATCGCCGTGACGGCGGCTTCCGGATCCTGCGCTTCCAGAGCGGCGATGACACCTAGATGCTCCTGCATCGTCTGGATGATCGCCAACGCTGACAGCATGTACATGTTGTCGAGCCGGATAACGCCGATCTGCTCCATCATGTGCGCATGGGCGGAAATCATCAGCGGGTTGCGCGTGCCTTCCACCAGCGCCACGTGGAACGCCTGGTCGACTTCGGCCGAGCGCTTGATCAGCGCCGACTCGACCGTGCCACCGCGCGCCAGTTCGATGATCCCCTCGTGCCGCACCCTCCAGTCGGCAAGCTCGACCATCGTCGCCCGCTCGGCGAAGCGGCGCACCGCCTCGGCCTCGATCACCCGCCGCATCTGGAAGCAGTCCTTCAGATGGCTCATGTCGGGCTTGACGATGCGAATACCGGAGCGCGGCAGGACGGTGAGGAAGCCCTCCTTCTCCAGCAGCTGCATGGCTTCGCGCAGCGCCCCGGTCTGCACCTGCAGCAGCTCCGCCAGCTCGCCCTGGGAAACCGTCGCGCCAATCGGAATCTGGCGTGAAAACAGCGCTTCCTTGAAGCGCTGATACGCGATCTGACTGAGCTTGGTGGGGGCCTCTGCCGCCTGCGCCATGTCTGGTTCTCCTCGATGGCGAAATCTATAGCACGTTCTTCATATATGAAATAGCAAGTCTGTTGCTATCAGATTGGCAATGTGAATAATCAGATCGAGATTTTGGTTGCGGGAGAGGCGGCCAAATTCACAGAACCACTCTGGGAGGAAACCAATGGTCGCCAAGATCACCCGCCGCAGCCTGATGGCCGGCACCGCCGCGCTGGCAGCCGCCGCCACCCTTGCGCCGATGCGCGCCTTCGCCGCCACCAACATCAACTACTGGCACCACTTCACCAGCCAGGCCGAATTCGCCGGGCTCAAGGCGGTGATGGAAACCTTCGCCAAGGCCAATCCCGACATCGTGGTGACACAGGAAAACATCCCGAATCCGGAATTCATGGCGAAGTTCACCGCCGCCGTGGTTTCCGGCAGCCGGCCGAACACCACCATGGTGACGGCCGAGCGCCTGGCCGACATGCTGGCGATGGAAGGCCTGATCGACATTACCGCGCGGGTCGATGGCTGGTCGGAAAAGGCGAACTTCCCGGCCGACCGCTGGGCCGGTATCTCGCGTGAAGGCAAGATTTATGGCGTACCGGCCTTTGCCTTCGTCGACTGGGGCTACTACCGCTCCGACTGGTTCGAGGAAGCCGGCATTGCCGGACCGCCGACCACCTATGCCGAATTCGTCGACATCGCCAAGAAGCTGACCGACCCGGCCAAGGGCCGCTTCGGCTTTGGCATGCGCGGCGGCGCCGGCGGCCAGAAATACGTGCTCGACATGATGGAGTCCTTCGGTGCGCCGGTCGTCGACGCGGAGGGCAATATCGGCCTCGACCGCGACAAGGCGATCGAAGCGGTCAAGTTCTATGCCGGCCTGTTCACCACCGAGAAGGTCGTGCCGCCAAGCGCGCCCGGCGACGGCTATCGCCAGATCATGGAAGCCTTCCGTACCGGCCAGACCGGGATGATCTGGCATCATACCGGCTCGTTCCAGGAAATCTCGGCTGCCCTCAAGCCGGGCGTCGAGTTCAAGACCTTCGCGATTCCCGCCGGCCCTGTCGCCCGCGTCGCCCGCCTTGCCTATCTCTACAATGCGCTGATGAAGGAAGAGAACGCCGACGCGTCCTGGGACTGGATCAGCTATTGGGGCCAGGCCGAGCCTGCCCTCGCGCTGCTCGAAAAGACGGGCTACTTCCCGGCCAACGCCGCCGTGGTCAAGGACGAGCGCATCGCGTCGAATCCGCTCTATGCGCCGGCTGTCGAGACACTCTCCTTCGGTCGACTGCCGGCTAATTTCGTCGGCGTCGCCGGCTGGTCGGAACATACGGTGCTTGCCGCCTTCCAGAAGGTGCTGATCGGCCAGATGACGGCGGAAGACGCTGTCGACGAGATGATCGCCGGCCTCGAAGAGACCAAGTAGTCCCCCTGCACGGCAAAGCCTTCACCTCTCGCCTCACGGGAGAGGTCGACGGCATAGCCGGCGGGTGAGGGTTTACGGCCTCTCCGGATGGTTCCCTAAACCCTCACCCGGCTCTGCGAGCCGACCTCTCCCTAGAGGCGAGAGGTAAGGGCAACGCACCATCTGGACCGTTCCTGAAACTCCACCCCTACCGCTCATCGCAATCCGTCATGGCGTGCCGATCACGCCGGGAGCCACCCGTGAAAATCACCGATATCCGCGCCTACATCGTCGAGGACGATCACCCGCAATATCCGTTCCGCTGGCGCGAGGGCCTTGCCGGCTCCGGCGACGGCACGCCGCTCGACCAGCGCCCGAAATCGGCAATCCTGCGCATGGATACCGACGAGGGCATCACCGGCGCGATCAAGATCGGCGACGGCGAGGCGATCGCCAGCCTGACGCGCCGCCGCTTCAAGTCACTGATCGGCGAGAACCCGCTGATGACCGAGCGGCTGTGGACCAAGATCTGGGAAATCGACCGGATCGAGGAATTGCACATGCGCAATCTCGGCCTGATCGACCAGCTTGCCTGGGACATCAAGGCCAAGAAGGCCGGCCTGCCGCTCTATCAGCTGCTCGGCGGCAATTCCGACCGCGTGCAGGCCTATGCGTCCACCGTCACCTGGGACACGATGGACGAGTACGAGCGCTATATTAAAGAGTGCATGGATGTCGGCTTCACCGCCTTCAAGCTGCATGCCTGGGGCGACGCCAAGCAGGACGCCAAGCTCTGCCACAATCTGCGCAAGTGGACCGGCGATGACGCGCCCCTGATGTTCGACGGCTCGGCCGGCTGGGACTTTGTCACCTCGCTCTGGTTCGGTCGCCAGCTCGAGGATGCCGGCTTCCTCTGGTACGAGGAGCCGATGCGCGAATTCGACCTCAAGAGCTATGTGAAGCTGACCGAGCAGCTCGAAATCCCGGTGCTCGCCGCCGAGACTTCGGATGGCTGCCACTGGAACGCCGCCACCTGGATAGACATGGGCGCGCTCGACATGATGCGCACCTCCTCCTTCTACAAGGGCGGGATCACCGGCGCGATGAAGGTGGCGCATCTGGCGGAATCGCATGGCATGCGGGCGCAGGTGCACGGCATGGGCGTCGCCAACGCGCATATCTGCGGCGCCATCCCGAACAATGATTTCTACGAGCAGCTCGTGATGTCGAGCGAGCAGATCCGCGGCCTCGCCACCATGGCCGAGCTGCCGGTTATCGACGGCCACATCACCGTGCCATCGACGCCGGGCCTCGGCTTCGAGCCGGACTGGGCTCATCTCGAGCGCACCGCGCTCCTGATCGTCTGAGGAAACAAGATGGCCGAACGCATGTCAGCCCTGGCGCAGAATCCACCCTCCGTCTGGAGGCGGCTCGATCCGGCGGCGGCGCTCGGCCGTCTCTCCGAAACGCGGTACTGGATGTATCTGCTGCTGGTCCCCAGCGCGATCCTGATCCTCGCCGTCGTGCTCTATCCGACCGTCTACGGCTTCCAGCTGAGCTTCCGCCAGATGCGGCTGAACCGGCCGGATCTCGGCACCGGCTTTGTCGGCTTCAAGCACTACATCGCCATGTGGCACGACAAGGTGTTCTGGCTGTCGCTGCGCAACACCGCCGTCTGGGTCACCTTCGCCGTCATCATCGAATTCGGGCTCGGCCTTGTCGCGGCGCTGGCGCTGAACCGCAATCTGCCCGGCACCAAGATCATGGGCGTGCTGATCCTGCTGCCCTTCTTCCTGCCCAATGTCGTCGCCGGCCATATGTGGGCGCTGCTGCTCGACCCGCGCCTCGGCGTCATCAATGACATCCTCGTGCGTGTCGGCATCCTGGATACCTACAAGGCCTGGTTCGCCGATCCCTCGACCGCGCTCGGCGCCGCCATCCTCGTCGAGGCCTGGCACGGTTTTCCGTTCTTCGCGCTGCTGCTGCTCGCGGGCCTGAAGGGCGTTCCGGACGATCTCTACAAGGCGGCCTCCGTCGATGGCGCCGGGCCGATCCGGCAATTGCGCCTGATCACGCTGCCGATGCTGCGCTCGGTCATTGCCGCAGCCGTCATCCTGCGCGTCATCGGCCTGGTCAATTCGCCAGACCTGCTCTTGATCCTGACCGGAGGCGGGCCCGGCCAGTCGACCCAGGTGCTGTCGCTCTACGCGTTCCAGAAGGCCTACAAGGACTTCAACTTCGGCTACGCCGGCGCGCTTTCCGTCGTCATGTTCGTGCTGCTCATGCTTTTCGCCTGGGCCTATGTGCGCGTCTCCAAAGTGAATCAGGACTGAGCCCATGATCACGACAAGCCGTCGCGCCCGTCTTGGCTGGAACATCGCCACTTATGCGGTGCTCATCACCCTGACGATCTTCTGCATCTTTCCGCTCGTCTGGACGCTGCTGACCTCGCTCAAATACGAGGCCGACATCGTCACCCAGACGATGCAGTACATCCCGAAGCGCATCACCTTCGACAATTACGTCGCGATCTGGACCCAGTCCGGCTTCCCGACGCTGGTGTTCAACTCCTTCGTCGTCACCGCGACCACGGTCGTGCTCTGCCTGATCACCGGCACGCTCGCGGCCTATTCCTTCTCGCGCTTCCATTATCCCGGTCGCGGCGCGCTGATGCTCGGCTATCTGGTCATCCGCATGTTCCCGGCCGTGCTGATGATCATCCCGCTCTTCATCCTGATGCGCGGCATCGGCCTGCTCGACAGCCGCTTCGGCCTGGCGCTCGCCTATACGAGCTTCCTGCTGCCGCTGTTCGTCTGGATGCTGAAGGGCTTCTTCGACGCAGCGCCCAAGGAACTGGAGAGCGCCGCCCGCATCGACGGCTGCACCCGACTTGGCGCCATGATCCGCATCGTGCTGCCGCTCGCCCGCAACGGCCTCGTCGCCACCTCCGTCTTCGTCGCCATCGCGGCGTGGAACGAGTTTTTGTTCGCCCTGATGCTCACCACCAGCCAGGGCTCGCGGACCTGGCCGGTCGGCCTGCAGCTGATGGTCGGCGAATTCCAGCTGCCCTGGGGCGTGCTCGCCGCCGGCGGCATCATCAGCATCATCCCCGTCATGATCCTGTTCGCCATCGTGCAGCGGACCATGGTCCACGGAATCACCGCCGGCGCGGTCAAGGGTTGAGGACAACACCATGTCGACACTGACGCTGAACGGCGTACGCAAGAGCTTTGGCGCCCTCGATGTGCTGCAAAGCATCGACCTCCAGCTGGAGGATGGCGAATTTCTCGTCCTGCTCGGCCCCTCCGGCTGCGGCAAGTCCACCCTGCTGAACATCGTCGCCGGGCTGGAGACGCCGACCGCAGGCGAGATCTTCATCGGCGAAAAGAAGGTCAACGACGTCCATCCGAAGAACCGCAACATCGCCATGGTGTTCCAGTCCTACGCGCTTTATCCGACCATGCCGGTCGAGCGGAACATCGGCTTCGGACTGGAAATGCGCGGCGTCGAGACGGACACGCGCAAGCGCGCGGTGGATGGCGCGGCGCGCATGCTGCAGGTCGATCACCTGCTCGATCGCAAGCCCGGCCAGCTTTCCGGCGGCCAGCGCCAGCGCGTCGCCATGGGCCGCGCCATCGTGCGCGAGCCGGAGCTGTTCCTGTTCGACGAACCGCTCTCCAACCTCGACGCGAAGCTGCGCGCTGAGATGCGCACCGAGATCAAGCGCCTGCACAACCGCCTCGGCACCACGGTCGTCTATGTGACGCACGACCAGATCGAGGCGATGACGCTCGGCACGCGCATCGCGGTGATGAAGGGCGGCGTGATCCAGCAGCTTGCCGACCCGATGACGACCTATGAAAAGCCCGCCAACATGTTCGTTGCCGGCTTCATCGGCTCGCCCTCGATGAATTTTGTCACCGGCACGCTGGCACAGGAGAACGGCGCGATCGTGCTGAAGACGGATGGCAAAGACCCGACGACGATCCGCCTGCCCCGCGTCGCCGCCAACCTCGATGGGCTTGCCGGTCGCAACGTCGTGCTCGGCGTCCGGCCGGAATCCTTCCAGGCCAACGCTTCCACGCCCGACCTGACGGGCACGATCGACGTCGTCGAGCCGACCGGTCCCGACACGCTGGTGGTGCTGGCGCTGGGCGGCCAGACGATCACGGCGCGCCTCGGCCCGAAGCTGACGGTTTCGACCGGCGAAACGCTGGGGCTTTCGATCCAGCCCGATTCAATCAGCCTGTTCGACCCGCAGTCGGGCGACCGGATCGAGTGAGGCTGCGCCTGGCGATCGGCTCGCCGGGCAAAAAGCACCCCGAAAAGCAAAAAGGCCACGGAGAACCGTGGCCTTTTTGAAACTCCGGAGGGTGACCGGAGATATTGGAGCGGGTGAAGCGATTCGAACGCTCGACCCTAACCTTGGCAAGGTTATGCTCTACCCCTGAGCTACACCCGCTTATGCTCGGCACCGCCTGCATGCGCACCTTATGGCGCAAGCCCGGATCGATTGCAAGGGTTCGGACAACTCTCCACAGGCGCCCGTACGGCTCCCCCGATCGCGGAAAATCCTGCAGCGGAAATCGAAGGCGGTTTAGGGATCGTGGGGTGAAAGCTGCGGGCAACAGGCAGGCGGGAAGCCTGGTTGGTCGAAAGCCGAGGCCCCTCTTCTCACAGATCCGGACCTCGCATCATCGACATCCGGGTATCCCGCAACATGCCTCGCCGAGAACATGTCCTTCGTTCTGCATATCCGGCTCGCAATCCAAAAACTCGACCATCATCCTGAGGTGTCCGGCGGCGCCGGGCCTCGAAGGAGGGTCTGGGGAAAGCCGTCTCCCGGAAACCAATGGATCCCGCCATGCGCCCCGTCCGCCAACTCGGGAGCTTCGCTGGAGCCTCCGTCGCGGCGTCGCTGACGCGAAGCGCCTCAGGATGATGACGGTGAGGGGCGGTCGGCCTGGAAGGCTCCGAAGAGCGGCGCAATACAGTCCAGCGGAAGTCGCTTGCGCAGGGCACGAAGGCAAACCGGCCCTGAAAAGCAAAAAGGCCACGGAAAACCGTGGCCTTTTTGAACATCCGGTGGGTGACCGGAAGTATTGGAGCGGGTGAAGCGATTCGAACGCTCGACCCTAACCTTGGCAAGGTTATGCTCTACCCCTGAGCTACACCCGCTTAACCCCCGGCACCGCCGGCGTGCGCACCTTATGGCCGAAGCTCCCATCGATTGCAAGCGGGTTTTTTCGTCCCGATTTGGGACAGAAAGCTGCCACCGGTCCGCCACGATGAGCGACCTTTTTACCGCAGCGCACCCACGAATCCCGCCTTCCGCAGCGTCCGATTCGACTCAGGACTCGTCGGGTCGGGATGTGCGTGCTACCCGGCTTTCACGGGTAAGCCAGGGGTGGCTGAGATAAGGAGTTTCGGGTGCGTATTGGCCCGGGCTCGCATCTCTTGAGGTTCATCATGAACAAGCTTCTTCTCGCCAGCGCCGCCCTGATCGCGCTCACCGGCGCCGCATCGGCCGCCGACCTCACCTACGAGCCCGCTCCGGCGCCCGCGCCCGTCATCACCGAAGCCGCCTTCGACTGGACCGGCTTCTATGTGGGTGTGCATGGCGGCGCGCTGTTTGGCGACTTCACCGGCGATCTCGATGGCCTGAGCGGCACCGGCGGCCTCGTCGGCGCGCAGGCCGGCTACAACTACCAGATCGACCACTGGGTGATCGGCGTCGAAACCGACATCGCCTATTCGTCGCTGTCGGACATCGCCGAGCTCGATTGGCTCGGCAAGACCACGGTCCGCGCCGGCTATGCCTGGGACAACTTCCTGCTCTACGCCAAGGGCGGCGTTGCCTATGGCGACCTGAAGTTCGCCGACGAAAGCCAGTGGGCGGTTGGCTGGACGGCCGGTGCCGGCGTCGAATACGCCTTCACCAAGAACCTGACCGCTCGCCTCGAATACGACTATGTCGACCTCGGCGAGAAGGACATCGGCAACTTCGATCCGGTCGTCAACGGCGGCGCCACCGCTCACGCGGTCACGGCCGGCCTGAACTTCAAGTTCTGATCGGCACGATCCCGACGACAGGAAAGCCCGGCCTCGCGCCGGGCTTTCTTTTGCGCGAGGCGTTCTCCCCCGCCGCTTGTCGCCCCGGCCATGACATGCTTCATCAAGCCTCCACCCGGAGACACCAACCAGCGAGACAAGAATGCCGGCAAGCCAGGACGACCTGTTCGCCTTTCTCGAAGACCTCGGCATCGAGACGACTACCGTCAACCATCCGCCGCTCTACACGGTCGAGGAATCGCAGGGGCTGCGCAGCGCCATCGAGGGGCTGCACAGCAAGAACCTGTTCCTGAAGGACAAGAAGGGCGCGCTGTTCCTCGTCGTGGCGCAAGAGGAAGCGGTGATCGACCTGAAGCGGCTGCATGAGCGCATCGGCGCCTCCGGCCGGGTTTCGTTCGGATCGGCGGAATTGATGCAAAGCCTGCTTGGCGTGCTGCCCGGCTCGGTGACGCCGTTTGGCGTCCTCAACGACAGGGAAGCGCAGATCCGGGTCGTGCTCGACAGGGCGCTCGCCGGCGCTGACGCGGTCAACTTCCACCCGCTCGTCAACACGGCGACGACGACGATCGCGTCGAAAGACCTCTTGGCCTTCCTGGGCGCTACCGGGCACGATCCGCTTCTGCTCGACTTTTCCGATGCTTCCGCCAATCCGGATTTGTAAAACCGGGATCGAAGCGCCATGTTCTGGCCGACGCGCCGGCGCGGAGCCGGCCCTTGACGATTGAGGCAATCCGCATGAACCAGCCCAGCTTCAGCATCGGCGATAGCGCCGCGACCGCCGCCCAAGGCGCCAGTGCCGCCGACGCGCTGATCAAGGACACGACGACCCAGACCTTCGCCAAGGACGTTCTGGAAGAATCGCGGCGCCAGCCGGTCCTCGTCGATTTCTGGGCGCCCTGGTGCGGCCCGTGCAAGCAGCTGACGCCGGTGATCGAAAAGGTCGTCCAGCAGGCGCGCGGCACCGTGCGCCTCGTCAAGATGAACATTGACGACCATCCCGAAATTGCCGGCCAGCTTGGCATCCAGTCGATTCCGGCCGTGATCGCCTTTGTCGACGGTCGTCCGGTCGATGGCTTCATGGGCGCGCTGCCCGAAGGCCAGATCAAGGAATTCATCGAGCGCGTGGCGGGCCCCGCCGGCGGCGCCGAGCTCGAGGCAGCCCTTGCCGAAGCCGACGCGCTGGTCGAGCAGGGCAATTTCGCGCAAGCCGCCGACGTCTATGCGGCCATCCTCGCGGCCGAGCCCGACACCTTCAAGGCACACCTCGGCCTGGCGCGCTGCGATGTTGCCACCGGCAATGTCGACGCGGCCCGCGAACTGCTCGATTCTTTGCCGGATGAGAAAGCCAAGGATCCGGGCGTCACGGCCCTTCGCGCGCAGATCGCTCTGCTCGACCAGTCGGCCGATCTCGGCGAGGAAGGCGAGCTTCGCGCCCGCGTCGAGGCCGATCCGAAGGATTTTGATGCTCGCTTCGACCTCGCCCTGCTGCTCAACGCCAAGGACCAGCGCGAAGATGCGGCGGACCAGCTCCTTGACATCTTCCGGCTGAACCGCAGTTGGGAAGATGACAAGGCCCGCAAGCAGCTCGTGCAGTTCTTCGAGGCATGGGGTCCGATGGACGAAGCTACGCTCTACGGTCGCCGCCGCCTTTCTTCCCTTCTGTTCTCGTAAGGCCCATTCGGATGCAGGCAGGCAATGCCACCTATGAAGGTCCCAACGACCTTCCCGACCTGATTCCCGTCTTTCCGCTTCCAGAAGCGCTGCTTTTGCCGCGCGGCCAGATGCCCCTCAACATCTTCGAGCCGCGCTACATGGCAATGATCGACCATGCCATGGCGGGCGACCGCATCATCGGCATGGTCCAGCCGATGACGGTCACGGAGGACGGCGAGGACGCGGCGGAGCTGTTCGCGGTCGGCTGTGCCGGGCGCATCACCTCCTATTCGGAGACGGGCGACGGGCGCTACATGATCTGCCTGACCGGCGTCAGCCGCTTCCGTATCCTGGAAGAGGTTGAGCCTGAATCGGGCTTCCGCCGCTGCCGGGTCAGCGCGATCGACTTCCCGTCGGATTTCGTCGAGGACGCCGGGGCCGACACCGTCGATCGCAGCCATCTGCTCGATACTTTCCGCCTGTATCTCGACGCCAACCAGCTCGAAGCCGACTGGGACAGCATCGAGAAGGCGTCGAACGAGACGCTGGTCAACGCGCTGTCGATGATGAGCCCCTATGGCATGGCCGAGAAGCAGGCGCTGCTGGAGGCGCCGGATCTTCGCACCCGCGCCGAAACGCTGATCGCGCTGACGGAAGTGTCGCTGGCGCGGCGTGGTGATGGAAACGCCTCGTCACAGCTGCAATAGGAGCCGGTCATGGTTCATATCGAGCGCGAAGCCAGCCGGGTCGATGCCAAGCTCCTGGAGCTTCTGGTCTGCCCGCTGACCAAGACGACGCTGGAATATGATGCCGAGCGCCAGGAACTGGTGAGCCGCGCCGCGCGGCTCGCCTACCCCATCCGCGACGGCATCCCGATCATGCTCCCGGACGAAGCCCGGCCGTTCTAGAGGCCCTCATCCGCATGGACCGCTGCTGAGCCGCACGCTCTCTAGCTGAGGCGCTTTGGTGCCCCTTGGCTTTCTATATATGGTTCGTATATACACGCTTCATATACGAACCATATATAGGAAGATCCCGATGGGCATCGTGAACATCGATGACGATCTGCATGAGCAGCTGCGCAGGGCGAGCAAGGTATCGTGTCGCTCGATCAATGCGCAGGCCGCCTATTGGATCAAGGTCGGCATGCTGTGCGAGACCAATCCGACGCTCAGCTTCACGGAAATCATCCAGCGCGAACTGAATTCCGCAGGCGTCTCGGTTCCCTCGCTGGCCATGAGCGAAGCATGACGAAGCAGCCCCACGAACTAGCGCTCATGGCCGAATCCGGCCGGCTGCTGGCGTCGGTGTTCGGGTTGCTGGACCGGACCGCGCTGGCCGGCCAATCAACCCTTCAGATCAATGACATGGTCGAACGTTTCATCGTTCACGACCTCCAGGCCCGCCCCGCGAGCAAGGGGCAATATGGCTATGGTTTTGTGCTGAATTCTTCGGTGAACGATGTGGTCTGCCACGGCATTCCCTCGCAATCCGACGTGCTTCGGGACGGCGACATCGTCAATTTCGACATCACGCTCGAGAAGAACGGCTATATCGCGGATTCCAGCAAAACCTATCTCGTTGGCGCGGTAAATCCGGCCGCCCGGAAGCTGGTCCAGACCACCCAAGAAGCCATGTGGATGGGCATCCGGGCGGTTCGCCCGGGCGCGCGGCTCGGAGACATCGGCTGGGCGATCGAACGACATGCCAAGCGAAATGGCTATTCCGTGGTGCGCGAATATTGCGGTCATGGCATCGGTCGGGAGATGCATGAGGAACCGCAGGTTCTGCATTACGGCAAGCCGGGAACCGGCCTTACCCTCCGCGAAGGCATGGTTTTCACCATCGAGCCGATGCTCAATCGTGGCCGACGGAGCGTGCGCACCGAAGCGGACGGTTGGACGGTCGTGACGAAGGACGGGTCGCTTTCCGCGCAGTTCGAGCACACCGTCGCCGTGACAGCGTCCGGCGTGTCGGTGCTGACGCTGCGTCCTGACGAACTGGGGTCGGGATCTATCAACCGGCTTGTTGCTGCAGCTGGCTAATTCAACGCGGCGCCAGGATGCGCCGCGTTGAGGATCTCGCTGTCGTTGCTGAGAGGCTTTTAAATCGTCTCGCCGCGCAGCAGGCGCGGTCCGGCCTGCCCGACATCCGACGCCGCGCCAATAAAGCTGTCCTTCAGGCGCGGCAGCCGGTCGACCAAGCCCAGTCCAACATCGCGAAGTATCCGCAGTGCCGGATTGTCGTTGGAAAACAGCCGCGTCAGCCCGTCGGTGACGATGCCCATCTGCACGGTGTCGAAACGGCGCCAGCGCTCGTAGCGCTCCAAAATGTCGAGCGTGCCGGGGTCGAGCCCCAATCGGGCCGCCTCGACCACGGTTTCCGCCAGCGCCGCCGCATCCTTGAAGCCGAGATTGAGCCCCTGGCCGGCGATCGGATGGATCGCGTGCGCCGCGTCGCCGACCAGCGCCACGCGCGGAGCAATGAACGACCGCGCCAGTTTCAGGCCGATCGGATAGGCGCGGCGCGGACCTATCGGCTCGATGGCACCGAGATGGTGGCCAAAGCGGCGCTCCAGTTCGAGCTGGAAGGTAAAGTCGTCGGCCGCGACCAGCCGGTCGGCATGTTCGGTCCGCTCGGACCAGACCAGCGAAGAACGGTTGCCGGGCAAGGGGAGGATGGCGAACGGGCCGGCGGGCAGAAAATGCTCTTCGGCCCGGCCGTGATGCGGGCGCTCGTGCTGCACCGTCGTGACGATGCCGGACTGGCCATAGGACCAGCCGACCGTGCGGATGCCGGCGAGATCGCGCAGCCGCGACTTCGCGCCATCGGCGGCGACCAGCAGGCGGGCCGAGATCGTCCGGCCACTGCCGAGCTTGGCATCGACGGCGCTGGCGCGGGTGACGAAATCGACAACCGAATCACCAGCGATGAGTTCGACGCCGGCGGCACGGCACGATTCGGAGAGAGCGCCGACCAGCGCCCCATTCGGAACCATGTGGGCAAAGGGCTCGCCGCTCTCGACCGAGCCGGAAAAGGTCAGGAACACAGGCCGCACCGCATCGCGCAGCCGGCTGTCGGTGACGATCATTTCCGTGATCGGCTGGCTGGTCGTGGCGATCTCGGCCCAGATGCCGAGCGTTTCCAGCATCCGCTTCGCAGCGGCGGCGATCGCCGAGGCGCGGCCGTCGCGCGATCCTGCTCCGGCCGGCGCCGGATCCACCACCGCGACGGAAAGCGAGGGCGCGCCTTGTTTCAGAGCCAGCGCCGTGCAGAGCCCGACATAACCGCCGCCGGCGATCAGCACGTCAATGGCGGGAACTCGCTCTTCATTCGCGCCCATAGACATCCATCCCTTCCGGCAGTCCGCCGCTTGACTTGATCGGCCAGCGGCCGCAACTGAACGCGGCCGACCGATACTCGAATTCCCGAACGCGACCGATGCAAGCATGATCACGGATCTCCTCTCGATACTCGATCTGGAGCCGCTGGAACACAATCTGTTCCGGGGTCGCAGCTTCGATCCCGGCTGGCAGCGCGTTTTCGGCGGCCAGGTCATCGGCCAGGCGCTGGTCGCCGCCTCGCGCACGGTTGTCGTCGACCGACCGGTTCATTCGCTGCATGGCTACTTCTTGCGGCCGGGCGACCCGGCCGCGCCGATCATCTACGCCGTTGAGCGCGTCCGCGATGGCGGCAGCTTTTCAACCCGCCGCGTCGTGGCGACCCAGCATGGCCAGACCACCTTCATCATGTCGGCCTCGTTCCACATCCGCGAGGAAGGCCTGGAACACCAGATCGCAATGCCCGACGTGCCGGGGCCGGAAGACCTGCCGGTGGATGACGAACAGGGCGTAGCCCTGCTGGAAGGCGCCCCGGCCGGCGTGCGGCGTTACTGGGAGCGGCTGCGGCCGATCGAGTTGCGGCCGGTCGATCTGAAGAGCTATTTCCGCCGCGACGAGGCGCGCAACAGCCACGCGATCTGGATTCGCGCCCGGACGTCGATCGGTGACGATGCCGTATTGAACAGCTGCGTACTCGCCTATGCCTCCGACCTGACGCTGCTCGATACGACGCTGATGGCGCATGGTCGTTCGGCCTTCGATCCGGGGCTGCAGGTCGCCAGCCTCGATCATGCCATGTGGTTCCATCGGCCATTCCGGATGGATGACTGGCTGCTCTATGTCGAGGACAGCCCTTCCGCACATGGCGCGCTCGGATTCAATCGCGGCAGCCTGTTTGACCGAAAGGGCGTTCTCGTCGCCTCGGTGGCGCAAGAAGGCCTGGTCCGGCCCGTCACCCGCTGATCATTCCGAAGGCACGCCCTTCTTGAATGCATAATAATTAGGCAAATGCTTCAGATTGCTCATGGAGCGATCAGATTTTGCGGCGATATCGCGGCAAAGCCCATCTTGTGACGGCTTGTCTGCCGCCCTTTTGCACTATTCGCATTTTTTTCGTCAGAATTTCGGAAGTTGGCACGGACCTTGATTGGTGTTTGCCAGCGAAGGCGATCGATTGTCCGCGCGATCGTTCCGGGGGCCGAGAGAAATCGAGGCTCATCCACCAGACGCAGAGAGAATGGGAATCCGAACCGATGCAAATCGTGATGGCGATTATCAAGCCGTTCAAGCTGGATGAGGTGCGCGATGCCCTCACGGCAATCGGCGTGCAGGGCCTGACCGTGACCGAGGTCAAGGGTTATGGCCGCCAGAAGGGCCACACCGAAATCTATCGCGGCGCCGAATACGCCGTCAGCTTCCTGCCCAAGCTCAAGATCGAAGTCGCCGTGGCGAGCGAAGCCGTCGAGAAGGTCGTCGAGGCCATCGCGAGCGCCGCCAAGACCGGCCAGATCGGTGACGGCAAGATCTTCGTCTACCAGATCGAGCAGGCTGTCCGCATCCGCACCGGCGAGACCGACACCGACGCGCTCTAGTCGCCGCTCCCGCCCGCGCCCTTCGCTGGCTCCAGCGGGTGGCACCCTTCAGACTGATCACCAAGCCATCCCATCGAACAACAGCCGCGATCCGGGAACGACCCAGGCGCTGGCAGCCGGCGAAAAAACCGGACCGACAGGAGAACTTCTAATGAACCTTCGAAATGCTCCTCTTTCTCTTGTGACGGCCGGAGGCGCGCTGCTGGCGTCGACCTTCGCAGCCTTCGCGCAGGACGTCACTGAACCTGCAGTCGAGGCGGTCGCAGCTGCCGAGCCGGCGCTGAACTCCGGCGACACCGCCTGGATGCTGATCTCCACCGTGCTCGTGCTCGCCATGATCGTGCCGGGCGTTGCCCTGTTCTACGGCGGCCTCGTCCGCACCAAGAACATGCTGTCGGTGCTGATGCAGGTTCTCCTGATCGCCTGCGTCGCGATGATCATCTGGGTCTTCTACGGCTACAGCCTCGCCTTCACGGATGGCGGCCCGCTGATCGGCGGCCTGTCCAAGGCGTTCCTCGCCGGCGTCACCCCGGCCTCGCTCTCCGGCACGATCCCGGAATATGTCTTCGTGTCGTTCCAGATGACCTTCGCGGCGATCACCGCCACGCTGATCGTCGGCTCGTTTGCCGAGCGCGCGAAGTTCTCGGCCGTGATCCTGTTCATGATCCTCTGGATCACCATCGTCTATCTGCCGATCGCCCACTCGGTCTGGCAGTCGACCGGCTGGCTGTTCCAGCGCGGCGCGCTTGATTTCGCCGGCGGTACGGTCGTTCACGTCAATGCCGGTGTCGCCGGTCTCGTCGGCGCCCTGCTCATCGGCAAGCGCAACGGTCTCGGCAAGGATCTGATGCCTCCCCATTCGCTGACCCTCTCCATGGTCGGCGCAGCAATGCTGTGGGTCGGCTGGTTCGGCTTCAACGCCGGTTCGGCTCTCTCGGCCGGTGCGGTTGCCGGTCTTGCCACCATCAACACCTTCGTCGCGACGGCGGGTGCTGCCATCGGCTGGTCGCTGATCGAATGGATCACACGCGGCAAGCCTTCCATGCTGGGTGCCATCTCCGGCGTCGTCACCGGCCTGGTCGCCGTCACCCCGGCTGCCGGCTTCATCGGCCCGGTCGGCGCGATCGTCCTCGGCTTCGGCGCCTCGATCATCTGCTTCTTCTTCGTCACGACGGTGAAGAACTCGCTCGGCTATGACGACAGCCTCGACGTCTTCGGCATCCACGGCGTTGGCGGCATCGTCGGCGCCATCGCCACCGGCGTCCTCGTCAGCCCGTCGCTCGGCGGCGTCGGCATCGAGGGCTACAGCATGGGCCACCAGCTCTGGGTCCAGATCGAAGGCGTGCTGTTCACCATCGCCTGGTGCGGCATCGGCTCGGCGATCCTCTACAAGATCGTCGACGTCGTCGTCGGCCTGCGCGTCCGCAAGGAAGTCGAGAGCGAAGGCCTCGACATCGTCGAGCACGGCGAGCGCGCCTACCACGGCTAAGACGCTTTCGAGCGAAATGGATACCGGTGGGCGCAACGACGCCCACCGCAAAAACAACACCTTCCAGAACGAAGAGACCCCGGCCCCTCCCGCCGGGGTCTTTTTTTGGCCGCCGCCCGCCATGGTTAAAGCCAGCTTAACCAACGGCCGCTACGGTTTGCTTTCTGTGTAATCAAGACAAGGATCGGCGCATGCCCGGCCCGACGAACGCCCGCAAATCGACCTCGCCCTTCGCCCGCCTGAACGAGCTTCTGGCAGGCGTCGAGCCCGGTCTGCCGGCGATCAACCTCACCATCGGCGAGCCGCAACATCCGATCCCGTCCTTCGTGGCGCCTGTGATCGCGGAAAATGTCGCGCTTTTCGGCCGCTATCCGCCCATTCGCGGCACCGACGCCTTTCGCCAGACCATCGCCTCCTGGCTCGACACGCGCTACGGCCTCCAGGCCCGCATCGATCCCGCACACATGGTGCTGCCGCTGAACGGCTCTCGCGAGGGCCTGACGCTCGCCGCCCTGAGCGCGCGCCAGCGCCGGTCCGACATCGAGAAGCCGGTCGTGCTGCTGCCCAATCCGTTCTACCAGGCCTATGCCGCCGGCGCCGAAGTCGCCGGCGCGGAAGTCGTCCTGCTCGGCTCCGGCACAGAGGGCTCGTTCCCCGATCTGGCCAATGTGGCCGAGGACGTGCTGGCTCGCACCATCGCCGTCTACATTGCCTCGCCGACCGCGCCGCAGGGCGATGTCGCGACGCTTGACGACTGGACCGGCGTGATCGCCATCGCCCGCCGCTTCGATTTCATGGTCTTCGCCGACGAGTGCTATTCCGAGATCTACCGCGCGACGCCGCCGCCCGGCGTGTTGCAGGCGGCCGACAGGCTCGGCGCCGGCTATGCCAACATCCTGACCTTCCATTCGCTGTCGAAGCGGTCGAACCTCCCGGGGCTGCGCTGCGGCTTCGTCGCCGGCGATCCCGCCTTCCTCGACAACTGGCACCATTTCCGCAATGTCGGCGCACCGCAGGTACCCGGCCCGATCCAGGCCGTGGCCGTCGCCGCCTATTCCGACGAAAGCCACGTCGCGGAAAATCGCGCCCTCTACAACGCCAAATACGATGCCGCGCTGGCAACGCTGGGCCCAAAGGTCCGCGCCACGCGGCCCGAGGGCGGCTTTTTCCTCTGGCTCGAAGTCGGCGACGGCGTCGAGGCGGCGCAGCTTCTGTGGCGCGAAGCCGGCGTGCGGACTATTCCCGGCGCCTATCTGTCGCTGCCGCTGCCGGACGGGAGCAATCCCGGCACACCCTTTATTCGCGTCGCCATGGTCCAGGATCAGGCGACGACCCAGGAAGCCTTGACCCGTATGGCGCGGGTTCTCGGCTAGACCGTTTTGAAGCGAAGCGGAACGCTTCGCCGCAGGAATAAACCGCTTCGGTGAAGCGGTACGACTAGAGCATCGGGCCCGAAAGCGGGGCTGGTTTCGGAAGACCGAGGCTCGAACGAAGGAGGCCGTGCCGTGATGGCTCCGATAGCATCGGCGACACACAGCACGCGCGTGCAAAGGACATGACCGGACAATGCGTTCGACACGATCGGTTTCGATGCCCATGCCCTCCGAGGACGAGGACGGCATGAGCCGGCTTGTCCGCAAACATCTCGGACATCTGGTCGGGCTGGCGCTCATCGCCGGCACCGCTGCCATTGCCACGGCCTTGGCCACCTGGACCGTCGACGATCCGTCGCTGTCCTATGCGGTGACCAAGCCCGCCGCCAACATGCTCGGCCTGCCCGGCGCCATCATCGCCGATCTGCTGATGCAGTTCTTTGGGCTCGCCGTCTCGGTGCTGCTGCTGCCGGCCGTGGTCTGGGGCTGGCGTTGCCTGTTCGGCGGTCGCAAGTTCCGCAAGACCATGCTGCTTTCCTGGCTCGGCGCGAGCGCCTTCGCGGCAGCCCTGCTGGCGCTGGTGCCGGTGACGGCCAAATGGCCGCTGCCGACCGGCATGGGCGGCGTGATCGGCGACATCTTCGCCCGAATTCCCGCGCTCATCGTCGGCACACCGGTCAGCACCAACGCCAGCTTCGTGGCTGGCGCGATTTTCGCCGCCGTGGCGCTGGCCCTGTTCCTTCATGCCACCGGCTTCCTGCGCTTCGGTCGCGAGGACGACGAAGCCCTGCCGGTCCGCGAGCCGGCCCGCGCCGCGCCCAAACGTCCGCGCGCCGACGACAATTTCGATGATGCCGACGACATGATGGGCGAGGAGGAGCGCTCGAGCTTCTTCGCCGTGCCGCTCGGCGCCCTGGCGCACTTTGGCTACTCGGCCCGGGCGAGCCTCGGCCGCCTGCTCGGCAGGGGCAGCGCCGAGAAGGCCGAACGCCGCGCGCTGGCGGAAGCCGGCGAAGGACGCAGCGGACGCGTCGAGCCGCGCATGGCCGGACAAGCGAGCGCGCGCGTCAAGACAGCGCCGGTCGAAGAGGAATTCGACGACTGGTCGGAAGACGACGAGGCGGATATGCCGGCGGCGGTCGCCCCGCGCACCGCCCAGCCAGCGGCCCGTCCAAAACCCGGCAAGCGCCAGACGCGCGAGCCACAGACGACGCGCGGCCGCAACGACGTCTTCGAACTGCCGACGCTCGACTTCCTGACCCCGCCCCGCGCCGTCGATCCGCGCGCCAAGATCAACACCGAGGCGTTGGAGCAGAACGCCCGCGTGCTGGAAGGCGTCCTCGACGATTTCGGCATTCGCGGCGACATCATCCATGTCCGGCCCGGCCCCGTCGTCACCCTGTATGAGCTCGAACCCGCGCCCGGCATCAAGTCGTCGCGCGTCATCGGCCTGGCCGATGATATCGCCCGCTCGATGAGCGCGATCGCCGCCCGCGTCGCCGTCATTCCCGGCAAGAACGCCATCGGCATCGAACTGCCGAACGCCCGCCGCGAAATGGTCTTCTTGCGCGAAATGCTGGCCGCCAACGATTTCGAGCAATCCAAGGCGCGTCTGCCGATCGGCCTCGGCAAGACGATCGGCGGCGAGCCCGTCGTCGTCGACCTGTCGCGCATGCCGCATCTGCTGGTTGCCGGCACCACCGGCTCGGGCAAATCGGTCGCCATCAACACCATGATCCTGTCGCTGCTCTACCGGCTGACGCCGCAGGAGTGCCGGTTGATCATGATCGATCCGAAGATGCTGGAACTCTCCATCTATGACGGCATCCCGCATCTGCTGACGCCCGTCGTCACCGACCCGAAGAAGGCCGTCGTCGCGCTCAAATGGACCGTGCGCGAGATGGAAGACCGCTATCGCAAGATGTCGAAGGTCGGCGTCCGCAATATCGACGGCTACAATGCCCGCGTCGGCCAGGCCCAGGCCAAGGGCGAGATCCTGACGCGCACCATCCAGACCGGCTTCGACAAGGAGACGGGCGAGGCAGTCTACGAGCAGGAAGACCTGCCGCTGGATCCGATCCCCTACATCGTCGTCATCATCGACGAGATGGCCGATCTGATGATGGTGGCCGGCAAGGATATCGAAGGCGCCGTGCAGCGCCTGGCGCAGATGGCGCGTGCCGCCGGCATCCACGTCATCATGGCGACGCAGCGTCCCTCGGTCGACGTCATCACCGGCACGATCAAGGCGAACTTCCCGACCCGCATCTCGTTCCAGGTCACGTCCAAGATCGACAGCCGCACCATTCTCGGCGACCAGGGCGCCGAGCAGCTGCTGGGCCAGGGCGACATGCTCTACATGGCCGGCGGCGGCCGCATCCAGCGTGTCCATGGTCCCTTCGTCAGCGACGAGGAAGTGGAAAAGATCGTCTCCCACCTCAAGCTGCAGGGACGTCCCGAATATCTCGACGCCATCACCGAAGACGATGGCTCTGGCGATGAGGGCGGCGATTCAGGTTCGTCGGTAGTGGGCGGCGAGGAATCGAACGATCTCTACGACAAGGCCGTCGCCGTGGTCTTGCGCGACCGCAAGGCCTCCACCAGTTATATCCAGCGTCGCCTCTCCATCGGTTACAACCGCGCCGCCTCGTTGATCGAGCGCATGGAAAAGGAGGGCCTTGTCGGGGCCGCCAACCATGCAGGAAAACGCGAAATTCTCGTCGAAGGCGAGGAAGACGGCCGGTTCTGACGAACGCGAAATCGCCATCAAGCGGAACTAGGTTTCGAGGCAAGGCGTTTTCAAACCGGCAAGTGCCGGCGCTATCGACACACGTAGCGGCCAAGAATCGCGAATGACGATCGCGAACGGCGCAAAAACGCGAACCACGCGAAGGATGTCCATCGTGACGATCGATATGCAGGCCAATTCGACCCGGCGTCGCTTCCTGACCACCACGCTTGGGCTTGGTGCCGCGGTCGCGCTCGGCGCGATCGGCCTTCCCGGCCAGGCGCAAGCGGCCTTCAACGCCCAGCAGATGGCGGCGCTGCGCAAGATCAACACCTATTTCAATTCCATCCGCACCATGCAGGGCCGCTTCATCCAGTTCGGCCCGAGCGGCGAGCAGTCGGAGGGCGTGTTCTTCCTCGCCCGTCCCGGCAAGATCCGCTTCAACTACAGCCCGCCGGTGAAGATGGACGTCGTTGCCGACGGCAACCAGGTCGCAATCCGCGACAACAAGATGATGACGCAGGACCTCTATCCGCTGAAGAAGACGCCGCTGCGCTATCTTCTCGCCGACCAGATGGACCTGACTTCGTCCAACATCGTGCGCAAGCTGATCGAGGAACCGGACCTGATCTCGCTGGTTCTGGAGCAGGGGTCGGCCTTCGGCGGCGGCAGCCTGAAGCTGATTTTCGACACCAAGACCTATGAGCTGCGCCAGTGGGTCGTCACCGACGCGCAGGGTCTCGACACCTCGGTCGCCGTCTATGACGTCGAGATCGGCAAGCCGGCTGACCCCAAGCATTTCAAGATCAACTACTACCTGCCCAACAAGAGCCTGAAGTGATCCGGCTCGCGACCTTGTGAACGAACGGCTGGTTTGGAACCGCTCCAAAACCTTGAATTCGATCCTGGCGCTCCCAAATCATAGAACAGCGGGCCATTCCATCGATCGGTAGTGCCCCCCGTCTCGCCGAAGATGGTCCCGCGAAGCGCCGCGTCACTAGACGGGCGCAAGGCGCTGAAAAGCGCAACGCCCAGCTTCCCCCCGGAGCTGGGCGTTTCCTTTCGTGGCATCCCTTTTCGGATTTCCGGGACAAGACCTGAGGCGCCCGGGCTTCAAAGGAGGGCCCAGGAATTCCTGCAGACATTCGGGCCAGCGCTCCGCCATCATCCTGAGGTGCTTCGCGTCAGCGAAGCCTCGAAGGAGGCTCCAGCTGGGCCTTTCGACCTCGCAGCCCAGATGCCATCGTCTCCATCAGGGCGCTTCATGGCCCCTCCTTGGAGGCGCGGCTGCGCCGAGCGCCTCAGGATAATGCTCGAGTTCTTCGACTTACGAGCCAAACACTCGGGATGACGGCGGAGCCGTCCGACCAAGCCGGGAAGTCCCCTGCCGCGGTTTTTCATTGGCATCCACGGCCCGATTGCGTATTGCGGGCCCCGCGGTTCTTCCTCCGCCGGGGCTTTCCATGACCATCAGCATCGCCACCTGGAACATCAATTCGGTTCGCCTGCGGATCGACCTCGTCACGTCATTTCTGGAGGCGCACCGGCCGGATGTGCTCTGCCTGCAGGAGATCAAGTGCATCGAGGACAATTTCCCGGCCGGCGCCTTCAACAAGCTGGGCTATGTGCACCAGGCCGTCCATGGCCAGAAGGGCTATCACGGCGTCGCCACCGTCTCGCGCAAGCCGTTCATCGAGACGAAGCGGCGCGGCTTTTTCGGCAAGGAAGACGCCCGCCATATCTCGGTCACGCTGACGGATCGCGAACTGCCGATCACGCTGCATAATTTCTACATTCCCGCCGGCGGCGACGAACCCGATGTCGCGATCAACGAGAAATTCGCCCACAAGCTCGGCTTCCTGGAAGAAATGAAGACCTGGCTGACTGGCGCGGAGACCAGCGGCCCGGCCATCCTCGTCGGCGATCTGAACATCGCGCCCTATGAGCACGACGTCTGGTCGCACAAGCAGCTGCTCAATGTCGTCAGCCATACGCCGGTCGAGACGAAGCTGCTGGAAGAGGTCCGCGAGGCCGGCGGCTGGATCGACGCGATGCGCCAGTTCGTGCCGATGGACGAGAAGCTCTACACTTGGTGGAGCTACCGCGCCAAGGATTGGGAAACGTCCAATCGCGGCCGTCGCCTCGACCATGTCTGGGTGACGCCGCCACTGCGCGCCCGCCTGCAAGGCATCAAGGTGATCACCGAAGCGCGCGGCTGGAACAAGCCGTCCGACCACGTCCCGGTCATCGCGCGGCTGGCGATCTAGGATCTTTGGCAGGTTTTTCCCGGGGGTGAAGCCGTGCACGGCATGATGGCCGTGCGCCCTTCCTGCGGCAGCCCCCCGGCAACCCAGCAGCGCCCATCATCCTGAGCGTCCAGCCCGCAAGTCGAAATGCTCGACCATCATCCTGAGGTGTCCGGCGAAGCCGGGCCTCGAAGGAGGGTCCAGGGAGGGCCCTGATGGAAACAATTGGACTTAGGCTTCGCTGACGCGAAGCGCCTCAGGATGATGGCGGAGCGGGACCATCGGCGTGGTCCAGAAGCTCGGCAGCGTATCGTCGGCCCATAATTATACCGATCGGTTGACTATTCTTCGGCGCGCGCTATATTCAACTACATGGTTGAACATAGCGCCCCCCATCTCAACGACGTCTTCCACGCCCTGGCCGATCCGACCCGGCGGGCGATGGTGGCGCGGTTGTCGCAATCGGAACAGACGGTCAGCGAACTGGCCGCGCCGTTTTCGATCACGCTCGCCGCCGCCTCGAAGCACATCAAGGTGCTGGAGCGCGCCGGGCTGGTCGCCCGCAGGATCAAGGGCCGCACGCATCTCTGCCGGCTCGAGGCCGCGCCGCTCCATGCCGGCATGGAATGGATGCGCCACTACGAAAAGTTCTGGCAGCAGCGCCTCGACATTCTCGACGACCTGCTCGCGGCCGACGACGCCGCGTCCAAAACCCAGGATTCCAAAGATACTCAAGCACCCCAAGGCAACCAGGACACCAGCGAAGGAGCAGGGTCATGAACAATCTTGGCGAAATGAGAATTGGCGAACCGGCAGAGGACCGCCTTGGCGATGTATTTGCACGCGACGCCGTGCGCATCGAGCGTCTGATGACGGGCCCGATCGAGCGGGTCTGGAGTTATCTGATCGACCCGGACAAACGGCGGAGCTGGTTTGGCGGCGGCGAGATCGAGCCCCGCGTCGGCGGCAACGTCGAGATCCAGATCCAGAATGCCGATCTTTCAGCGGTCGGTGACCTGCCGCCACCAAAATATGCCGAGCATGCCGGGCCGGGCCAAATCCTCGGCCGCGTCACCGCCTGCGAGCCGCCGCATCTGTTCGGCTTTCGGTGGGAGCATGGGCCGGAGCTGGTATCCGACGTACGCATCGAGCTGGAGCCGAAGGGCGACAAGGTGCTGCTGCGGCTGACACACACCCGCCTGCCCTCGCGCGACGCGCTGGTCAGCGTCTCGGCCGGCTGGCACACCCATCTCGGCATTCTCGAAGCGACCCTGGCCGGCGAGGCGCCCGACAGCTTCTGGCGCAGCATGACCCGGCTCGACGCGGTCTACGACCAGCGCATTCCGCCCTGGTAGGCGAACGCCAGCCCCCACACTGCCGACGAACTGCATTCCATCACTTCCAGCCAGGGAGGCTGTCATGCTGCTCAAAGACAAGATTGCCGTGATCTATGGCGGCGGCGGCGCCATTGGCGGCGCGACCGCCCGCACCTTCGCCCGCGAGGGAGCCGAGATCTTCCTCGCCGGCCGGACGCTGGAGCGGCTCGAGCGCGTCGCCGCCGATATCCGTGCCGAAGGCGGCCAGGTGCATGTCGAAATTGTCGACGCGCTGGACGAGAAGGCCGTCCGCGACCATGCCGACCGTGTCGCCACCCAGGCGGGCGGGATCGACGTTGCGCTCAACGCCGTCAGCATCGTCCACACCCAGGGTCGGCCAATGGCAGAGGTCGGCGTTGACGAGTTCATGCATGTCATCACGGACAATCTCCGCACCAATTTCGTCACCGCGAAAGCGGTGGCGCGGCACATGAAGGGGAGCGGCGTGATCCTGACGCTGACCGCGCCCGGATCGCGCATTACCAGTCCGGGCTTCCTCGGCCATGGCGTCGCCTGCGGCGCGGTCGAGACGTTTTCGCGGCTGCTGGCGGTGGAACTGGGTGGTTCGGGCATACGGGTGATCTGCCTGCGCTCGGATGCCATCCCCGACGCGATCCCGCTTTCCTATACGCAGGGGCTATTCGACGACATGACGCGGCGTTTGGGCACGACGACGGACGCGTGGATCGAACAGCATGCCAGGCAGGATACGCTGCTTGGCCGGCTGCCGAAGCTGGAACAGGTAGCGGACTATGCCGCCTTCGTCGCCTCGGATAGGGCCGGCGCCATGACCGGCGCGCTGGCGAATTTGACCTGCGGCTCGATACTGGATTGAAGCGCGAAGCCCCGTCCGGGGCTGCTAGCGGTTCCCGGCAGCGTCGGGGCCGCTGTCGAGCCTGGCTTCCAGACCGCCAAGCTCGTGGACGGTTTCCATCAGCTGGTCGGCGATGCGCGTGTGCATCCGCGCGGCCACGTCGGGATATTCCGTCAGGATACGGCGCATCAGCGTGCGGTCGATCTCGATCACCAGCGCGTCGCCGGCGGCGGTCGCGGTCGCCGGCCGGCGTGTTTCGATGAACAGCGCCACCTCGCCCAGAAGCGTACCGGGACCGTAAACGCCGAGCTGCTTGAGCGTCTCGCCGTGGCCGACCGACATTTCGATCTCGCCCGACATCACAACAAAGCCGGACAATGCCTTGCTGTCGCCCCGAAACAGCACGCGCCCCGCCGGCAATTCCAGCCGCGTCGCGCTGAAGGCGATCAGCCGCAAATGATCCGTCGCCAGCTCCGCGAAGAGCGGCACCGTCGAGAGAAGGGCTATATCCTGTTCAAGCGTCACGCCGACATTCCTGCTCCGAGCCGCGATCGAAGCAGCATACAAACAACCTGTATCATGGAACCAGTTTGTATCCGCCCGCTTCGGTCACGAGAAGTTCCGCAATCGACGGCTCACGTTCGATTTTCTGCCTGAGGCGATAGATATGAGTTTCGAGCGTGTGCGTCGTGACGCCGGAATTATATCCCCAGACTTCATGCAGCAGGATATCACGGCCGACCACCTTCTCGCCGGCGCGATAGAGGAATTTCAGGATCGACGTCTCCTTTTCGGTGAGACGGATCTTCTGGCCGCGCTCGTCGAGCAGCAGCTTGGCGCTGGGGCGGAACGTGTAGCGGCCGATGGTGAAGGTGGCGTCTTCGCTCTGCTCGAACTGGCGCAGCTGCGCGCGGATGCGGGCCAGCAGCACGGCGAACCGGAACGGCTTCGTCACATAGTCGTTGGCACCGGCTTCCAGACCCAAAATGGTGTCGGATTCGGAATCATGCCCGGTCAGCATGATGATGGGCGCCTTGAAGCCGCCCTTGCGCAGCAGTTTTACCGCTTCGCGCCCGTCCATGTCGGGCAGGCCGACATCCATGATCAACAGGTCGGTCGGTTCGGCCCGGGCGCGCTGGACGCCCTTGGTGGCCGTCCCCTCGTCCATCAGCTCGAACTCTTCGTAGAGTGACAATTGCTCGACCAGACTTTCGCGCAGCAGATCGTCGTCATCGACGACCAGAATTCGCCGTGCAGCCATTGCGCTTGCCCCTGACGGTTTCCTCGGGTTTCGTGGCAGTATCCGAGGTGCGTTTCTAATTCGGTCGACTAAGGTTTAGACCTCAATCACGGTGCGGCGCAAGAAGCGGCGCGTTTCCGGAAAGAGCGGTACTTGTCTTACGAAACATCTCCTTCAAATGCCGCAACACGCCTTCGCGCGCCTCGCGGACGGCAGACCTTGTTCGTTCAGGCCCGGCCCGGCGCACCAACAAAGGGCATACTGCGGATAGGCAGCCTGCGCGTGCCATGCGCGCTGGGTCGCTCCGGCATCACCCACAACAAGCGCGAAGGCGATGGCGGTACCCCCGCCGGCCGCTATCGGCTGCTCGACATCCGCTATCGCGCCGACCGGGTTCTTCGCCCGACGACGAATCTGCCGCTGCGGGCGACACGCGCCTCGGATGGCTGGTGCGACGCCGTCGGCGACCGCAACTACAACCGCCCCGTTTGCCGGCCCTATCCGGCCAGCTCGGAAACGATGTGGCGCGACGATTCTCTCTATGATGTCGTCGTCATTCTCGACTGGAACATCTCGCGCCGCAGCCAGGGCCGCGGCAGCGCCATTTTCTTCCATCTGGCGCGGCCTGGCTTTACGCCGACCGAGGGCTGCGTCGCCGTCCACCTCTCCGACATGCGCCGAGTTCTAAAACGTCTCCGGCGCGGCGCGGCGATCGAGGTAAGGTAGCTCCCCTGCCAAGCTGCAGCACACCACCCTCAACATCCTGAGGGGCCCGAAGGGCCGTCTCGAAGGGCGCAGGACGGTCATGCAACGCATCTTGCCGGGCAGATGGCACACCGGCCCTGCGTCCTTCGAGACGGCTTTCTGCGAAAGCCCCTCAGGATGATGGAGGGTGTGTCTGGCAGAACTGCCGGATCGCCTTGCGATCCTCCTTCTTTCACCTCTCCCTGAGGGAGAGGTAACGAAGCAGCATCACCAGGTGACAGATCAGGCCGCAGGCTCTTCCGGGACCACAGGCGCGACGGGCTCCGTCACCACCGGCGGGCGTGAGCCAAAGATCGCGCCGCCGACGCGCACATGCGTCGCGCCAAAAGCAATTGCCGTTTCGAAATCGCCGCTCATGCCCATGGAGAGATTTTCCACGCCGATCTCGGCCGCCATCTTGGCCAGCAGCGCGAAATGCGGTCCTGCCGCTTCGCCGGCCGGCGGAATGCACATCAGCCCGCCAATCGTGAGCCCATGCACCGTGCGGCAACGCTCGACGAATTCGGCCGCCTCACGCGGCGCAATGCCAGCCTTTTGCGGCTCCAGCCCGGTATTCACCTGCACGAACAGTTTTGGTGTCCGGCCCTGCTTGGCAATCTCGTCGGCCAGCGCGCCTGCGATCTTGTCGCGATCGACCGTATGGATCGCGTCGAAAAGCGCGATGGCTTCCTTCGCCTTGTTCGATTGCAGCGGGCCGATCAAATGCAGCTCGATATCGTCCGCCATTTCGCGCAGCAGCGGCCACTTGGCCTGCGCCTCCTGCACCCGGTTTTCGCCAAAGCGGCGCTGGCCGGCGGCGATGACGGGACGAATCTCGTCGACATCGAAGGTCTTCGACACGGCGATCAGCTGGGCCGAACCCGGCTGGCGGCCGGATTGCACTTCCTTGTCCCTTATGCGGGCGAGGACGGAAGCCAGCCGGGACTGGACATCATCGGGCTTGAGATCGGGCATGTCGCCTCCAGCTGGAGCGTTTTCGAGCGCAGGGACGCGGTTCGCGTGAGGAAAGCGCGGTCCTGCAAGGGATGAGAGCGTTACGCCGTTCGTTGAAACAGGGAAAGGCTCCAGAATGTTGCTGCGCCTAGCATGGCGGGCGGTGGCGCTCAACCGACCGAAGGCGGCCCGAACGCCCGCCTCGACGCCTGCGGCAGCGATAGCGGTTGACCGGACGGCGCGTTTCTGGTGAAGGTCGCACCCTGTTCCGGCGGCATTCGTCGCCCTTTTCCCACTCTTTTCGACGACGGACCATGGCCATAGAACGCTACAACCCTCGGGATGCCGAACCGCGCTGGCAGCGTGTCTGGGCCGAACAAAACATTTTCGAGACGAAGAACGACGATCCGCGTCCGAAATACTACGTGCTCGAGATGTTCCCCTACCCGTCTGGACGCATCCATATCGGCCATGGCCGCAATTATGTGATGGGCGACGTGGTGGCCCGATTCAAGCGGATGAAGGGCTTCAATGTCCTGCATCCGATGGGCTGGGATGCGTTCGGCCTGCCGGCGGAAAACGCCGCCATCGAGCGCAACAGCCATCCGAAGATCTGGACGTACGAAAACATCGAGACGATGAAGGCGCAGCTGAAGCTGCTCGGCCTGTCGCTCGACTGGAGTCGCGAGATCGCCACCTGCGATCCGTCCTATTACGCCGAACAGCAGCGTATCTTCACCGACTTCTTCGCGGCCAACCTGACCTATCGCAAGGAGAGCGAGGTCAATTGGGATCCGATCGACAACACCGTGCTCGCCAATGAGCAGGTGATCGACGGTCGCGGCTGGCGTTCGGGCGCGCTCGTCGAGCGACGCAAGCTGTCGCAGTGGTTCTTCAAGATCACCGAGTTTGCTGAAGAGCTGCTCGGCGCCTTGGACGAACTCGAGCGCTGGCCGGACAAGGTCCGGCTGATGCAGAAGAACTGGATCGGCCGTTCCGAGGGCCTGATGGTCCGCTTCGGCCTCGACGCAATTTCCGCCCCGACCGGCGAGACCGAGATCGAGGTCTACACGACCCGTCCGGATACGCTCTATGGCGCTTCCTTCGTCGCCATCGCCGCCAACCATCCCCTCGCCGCCAAGGTCGCTGAAAACAATCCGGCGCTGGCCGACTTCATCGTCGAATGCGGCCGTACCGGCACCTCGGCCGAAGCGATCGAGACGCAGGAAAAGAAGGGCTTTGATACCGGCATCCGCGCCAAGCACCCGCTGGTGCCGGGCTGGTACCTGCCGGTCTATGTCGCCAACTTCATCCTGATGGATTATGGCACCGGCGCCGTCTTCGGCTGCCCGGCGCATGATCAGCGCGATCTCGACTTTGCCCGCAAATATGACCTGCCGGTTCAGGCCGTCGTCCTGCCGGAAGGTGCGGACTCGCTGACATTCAATGTCGGCGACGTCGCCTATACCGATGACGGCACGCTGTTCCGTTCCGATTTCATGAACGGCATGTCCATCCCCGAGGCCAAGGAAGCCGTGGCGCTGCGCCTCGAAGGCCAGTTGCTCGGCAATGCGCCGCAGGCCAAGCGCCAAGTCAATTTCCGCCTGCGCGACTGGGGCATCTCGCGCCAGCGCTATTGGGGTTGCCCGATCCCCATCATCCATTGCCCGAGCTGCGGCCCGGTCGCGGTGCCGAAGGCGGACCTGCCAGTCAAGCTGCCGGACGACGTCACCTTCGACCAGCCCGGCAATCCGCTGGATCGGCACGCGACGTGGAAGCACGTCAAATGCCCGAACTGCGGCGAGGCGGCGACGCGCGAGACGGATACGATGGACACGTTCGTCGATTCGTCCTGGTATTTCGCCCGCTTCGCCAGCACGCCCGGCGAAGCCGCCCTGAGCCAGGAAGCCGCCGATCAGTGGCTGCCGGTCGATCAATATATTGGCGGCATCGAGCACGCGATCCTGCACCTGCTCTATTCGCGCTTCTTTACCCGCGCTCTGGAACACACGGGACGCGTCTCGGTGAAGGAGCCCTTCGCGGGTCTCTTCACCCAGGGCATGATCGTGCACGAGACCTACAAGGATTCGGCCGGCAAGTGGCTGTTCCCGGAAGAGGTCGAGAAGCGCGCCGACGGCACCTCCGTCAAGATCGGCACCGAAGAGCCGGTCACGGTCGGCCCGCCGGAGAAGATGTCGAAGTCGAAGAAGAATGTCGTGCCGCCGGAAGTGGTCGCCGACACCTATGGCGTCGACTGCGCCCGCTGGTTCATGCTTTCCGACACCCCGCCCGAGCGCGACAGCGAATGGACGGAAGCCGGCATCGAGGGCGCATGGCGCTTCACCCAGCGCCTCTGGCGTCTGGTCGGCGAGGCGGTCGAGCTTTCCGAAGCCGGCCAGGCCAAGCCCGACGCTATCGGCCCGGAAGCCGATGCGCTGCGCCGCGCGACGCACAAGCTGGCGGCCCATGTCGAGGACGACATCGACCGGCTGCGTTTCAACGTCGCCGTCGCCCGCATCCACGGCTTTGCCAACGTATTTGCCGAAGCAATTTCGAGCGCCCGCAAGAACGCCGAAACGAGCGGCGAAAAGCCTGCCGACGATCTCGCCTTCGCGCTGCGCGAAGCGGCGACGTTCCTGGTGGCTGCCATCGGCCCGATGATCCCGCACCTCGCCGAGGAATGCTGGATCGTGCTCGGTCGCGAAGGGCTGGCGGCCGAAGCGCCCTGGCCCGTCGTCGACGCTGCCCTGCTGGTCGAGGATCAGCTCGTTCTGCCGATCCAGATCAACGGCAAGAAGCGCGCCGAATTGACAATCTCGGCAACCGCATCCGAAACTGAGATCGAAGCGGCCACGCTGGCGCTCGATGGCGTCATCAAGGCGCTCGAAGGCCGCGTCCCCCGCAAGATCGTCATCGTGCCGAAGAGGATCGTCAATGTCGTCGTCTGATCGCGGACAGGATTTGGCACGGCTTGTCGCCGCCTCGGCGCGCAAGTCTCGGTTCGGGGGCATCTCGCGGATGGCGCGGAGCGGCCTTGTTGCCCTCGCGCTTGGCGCGCTGGCCTCTGCCTGCACCATCCAGCCGGTCTACATGCCGATTGCCAATGGCCCCAACGTCGGGAGCAGCCTGAAGGCGATCCAGGTCGAGGATGTCAGCGACCGCGTCGGCCAGGAAGTCCGCAACAATCTGATTTTCGGCTTCACCGGCGGCGGCAATGCATCCCCGCCGCTCTATGATCTGTCGCTGCGCGTCACCTCTTCCGAGGCGCGTCTCGGCTTCGAGCGCGACGAGACGGCGCCGGCCTATTCGGTCACCGTCACCGTTGCCTACGAGCTGAAGGAGATCAGCACCGGCAAGGTGATCCTTCGTTCGCTGAACCGCGGCATCGCCTCCTATGACCGCTCGAACCAGGCCTTCGCCAACGAGCGTGCCAAGATCGACGCCCAGAACCGCGCGGCGCAATCGGTCGCAGAGGACATCCAGCTTCGCCTCGCCGCGGCGCTGGCCCGGGGCAAGTCCAGCTAGACTGAAGTGCAGCCGCACGGAACGAACGCCGTTGTCACCTCTCCCTGAGGGAGAGGTCGACGGCCGAAGGCCGGCGGGTGAGGGTTTACGGCCTCACCCGATGGTTGCCTAAGCCCCTACTCGGAGCTCCGCTCCGACCTCTCCCTCGGGGAGAGGCGAATAGCCGGATTCTTGCCAGATGGATCTCGCTCTACAGCCTTCGGCCCGGACGACAACACCATGGTCCAGATCAAACCTCAGGATGCCGACCGGTTTTTGAGCCGGCCGGATCCCGGCATCCGCGTCGTGCTGCTGCATGGCAGCGACACCGGCCTCATCTCCGAGCGCGCCAGCGCCTTCGCCAAGACAATTCTCGGCAAGAGCGACGACCCCTTCGCGCTCGTCCGGATTGATTCCTCCGAGATTGCTTCCGACACCGGCCGCCTCGCCGACGAAGCCAACACCATCGCCCTGTTCGGCGGCTCCCGCGCCATCTGGGTCAAGGTCGCCGGCAACCGGCCAATCCAGGCCGCCGTCGAGGCCGTGCTCGCCAATCCACCCCAGGACGCCTGGATCATCCTGGAGGCTGGCGACATCAAGAAGGGTGTCGGCCTCCGAAAGCTCTGTGAGAATTCGCGCGGTGCGGCGGCGCTTGCCTGCTACGCCGACAATGATGCGGCGCTCGACCGGATGATCGATTCCGAATTGCAGGCAACCGGCCTCAAGATGGATCCGGACGCCCGCACGCTGCTGCGCAGCCTGCTTGGCGCCGACCGGCTCGCCAGCCGCTCCGAAGTCGCAAAGCTCTGCCTGTATGCCTTGGGTGAGCCGTCGATCCATGTCGAGGCGGTACGCGCGGTGGTCGGCGATGCCGGCGCTTCGGCCACCGACGAGGCTGTCGATGCGGCGGCGTTGGGCGACGCCGGCAGCCTCGACAAGGCATTTCGGCGCATCCTCGGCTCCGGCACGGCGGCTTTTGTTGTCGCCAACGCCGCGCTGCGTCATTTCCAGCTGCTGCACCGGATCAAGACGGCGATCGAGGACGGCGTGCCTTCGGCAACCGCGATCGAGCGCAATGCCGGCGGCATCTTCTTCCAGCGCAAGGGCAAGCTGGAACAGCAGCTGCGCATCTGGCCGGCCGATCGGCTGATGCTGGCGCTCGAACGTCTGGATCGGGCGATCTTTGATAGCCGGCTAAAGGCAAACATAGCCGACGAAGTCATTGCCCAGGCCTTGCTTTCCGTCGCGATGATGGCCCGCGTCCGACGCTAGAATGTTCGCCGGCTAACTCGATCGATTGAAATTTGGACCTATGCCGAAGCGCTACTCGCGCTTCAGCAGCCGGCAAATTTCATCGAGCTGTTCCAGCGATTTGTAGCGGATCTTCAGCTCGCCGGTGCCGTTCGACTTGTGGTCGATCGTCACCATCAGGCCGAGGCTGTCGCCGAGCAGCTTTTCCAGCGCCCGCGTGTCCGCGTCCTTCTCGGCCCGGTTGGCGGCGCGCTGGGCGCCACCCTTTTTCGGCTCGTTCTGCGTCAGCGCCTCAGCGTCGCGAACGGTCAGACCCATCTCGACGATGCGCTGCGCCACGGCTTCCGGGTTGTCTACGGTGACGAGCGCGCGGGCATGGCCCGCCGTCAGCTTGCCGTCGCGCAGATAGGTCTGAACCGCGGGCGGCAGCTTCAGCAGGCGTAGCGTGTTGGCGACATGCGGCCGGCTCTTGCCGATCACGTCCGCCAGCGCCGTCTGGCTATAATCGAATTCGTCGATCAGCTGCTGGTAACCCAGCGCTTCCTCGAGCGCATTCAGATCGGCGCGCTGGACGTTCTCGATGATCGCGAGCTCGAGCGCTTCCTGATCATTCACGTCGTGGATGATAACAGGCACGTCATGCAGCGCCGCACGCTGCGCCGCGCGCCAGCGCCGCTCGCCGGCAATGATCTCATACGCGTCCGTCCCGCCGCCCGGAACCGGGCGAACGAGGATCGGCTGCATGATGCCCTTTTCGCGGATCGAGGCCGTCAGATCGGCAAGATCCGCTTCCTCGAAAGCCTTGCGGGGATTGCGCGGATTGGCACGCAGGTACTCGATCGGCACCCGGCGCGAATTGCGCGAGCGATCTACCGGCGCCGATTCCTGGCCAACATCGCCGATGAGAGCGGCAAGTCCGCGTCCAAGCCTGCGGCGCGATCCATCTTCCATGCTCATAGCGTCAACTCCTGCAAAACTGGATTCCACCGCCGCGCCAAAAAATCAGGCTGCGCGCAGGCGCTTTTCGCGTTGAATGATCTCCGAGGCGAGCCGGAGATAGGCCTGGCTGCCGGTGCTCTTGAAGTCGTAAAGCAGCACCGGCTTGCCATGCGACGGCGCTTCCGAGATGCGGACATTGCGCGGGATCACCGTGTCGTAGACGACATCGCCCATATGCGCCCGCACATCGGCAACCACCTGGCTGGCCAGATTGTTGCGGCTATCGAACATGGTCAGCACGATGCCGTGGATCGACAGTTCCGGGTTCAGCGCATGCTTGACCTGATCAACGGTCTGCAGCAGCTGGCTCAAGCCTTCGAGCGCGAAGAACTCGCACTGCAGCGGCACCAGGATCGAATGCGACGCCGACAGCGCGTTGATCGTCAGCAGATTGAGCGAGGGCGGGCAGTCGACCAGCACATAGGTATAGTTTCGGTTCCGACTCGATTCCGGCCGCTGCATGTGGCTGGCGATGGCGCGGCGCAACTTGAAGGCGCGGTCCGACCGGCTGGCGATTTCCAGTTCGACGCCCAGCAGATCCATGGTCGACGGCGCTACCGAAAGTCTCGGCACGGCGGTTTCCATGACGATCTCGGCCAGGGTCGATTCCCCGACCAGCACATCATAGGTCGATCGCAAGCGGCTCTTGCGGTCGATGCCGAGCCCGGTCGAGGCGTTGCCCTGCGGGTCGAGATCGACGATCAGCACTTCTTCGCCAATTGCGGCCAGCGCCGTACCGAGGTTGATCGCCGTCGTCGTCTTGCCGACGCCACCCTTCTGGTTGGCGAGCGCGATCACACGCGGCAAGGGCGGTAACAGCGACGGCGGGGAAAACGAGTCGGCATAAGACATCGGCGGCCTCTTGGATGGAGCGCGGGATCAGTTGGTCCGGCGCTCTGCCCGGCAAATTTCGACGATCGAACTACGTTCATCGATCATGCTCTTGTGTCTTATCAGATCGAGAGACCAAGATTTAGAGGCATCCTCGAGTTCCCACTCAAAATCTTCACCTTTATGAAAGGTTCCTGTGGCACCGGCCGCGAGAACCGGAGCGGAGAGATCGAGCAGGTTGGTCAGCGAGGCGAGCGCGCGGGCGCTGATGCGCTCGACCGGCTCGCTCCATTGTTTCAGAACCGATTCGATCCGGCCTTCATGCACGATGGCCTTGGCGCCCGTCTCGCGAATGACGGTGCGCAGGAAGGCGCATTTGCGCTGATTGGCCTCGACGCAATGGACGATAGCCCCCTCCTGATCGGCCAGCAGAATGCCGGTGATCATGCCGGGCAAGCCGGCGCCGCTGCCGAGATCCATCCACTTTCGCGTGTCCGGAAACAGGGCGACCAGCTGCGCGCAATCGGCGACATGCCGGGTCCAGATCTGGCCCAACGTATTCGGCGACACCAGGTTTTGCGCCGGCTGCCACTTTCGCAGAAGTGCGACATAGCACTCCAACCGCTCGCGTGTTTCACGTGAAACGGGGAGAATGGCCTCGACGGCCGCGATCGTATCGGTCATGCAACGGTCCGGATGGCTTGAGGGCGACGACGCGCCGTGGTCAGGAGAAGCGCCAGCGCTGCCGGCGTCATGCCTTCTATGCGGCCTGCCTGGCCAAGCGTTGCCGGACGAACCAGCATCAGGCGCTGGCGCAGTTCGTTCGAAAGCCCTTCGATGCGGCTGTAATCGAGATCGTCACCCAGCGCCACAGCCTCGTCGCGCTTTACCGAGTCGATATCGTTTTGCTGCCGATTCAAATAAACGGCGTATTTCGCGTCGGCCTCGATCTGATCGAGGATGGCAGGCTGGAAACGGCCAAGCTCCGGCCAGACCTGCACCAACCGTGCCGCATCAATATCGGGATAGGCCAAGAGGTCAAAGGCCGAACGTCGTACGCCGTCCTGATTGACACCCAGGCCAACCTTCACGGCTTCATTCGGCGTCAGATTATGCGCGGCGAAGGCCTTGCGCGCCTGCGAAAGCTGCTCCAGCTTGGCGGCGAAGGCTGCTTCGCGACGGGCGCCAACCGCGCCAATGGAGAGGCCAAACGGCGTCAGGCGCTGATCGGCATTATCCGCCCGCAGCGACAGCCGATATTCGGCGCGCGAGGTAAACATGCGGTAGGGCTCGGTGACACCGCGCGTGATCAAATCATCGATCATCACGCCGATGTAACTGTCCGACCGGCTGAAGGCGACGCCGTCTTGGCCACCGGCGCGACGCGCCGCATTGAGACCGGCGACGACGCCCTGCGCCGCTGCTTCCTCGTAACCTGTGGTGCCGTTGATCTGTCCGGCGAGGAACAAGCCTTCGACCTTCTTGGTCTCCAGCGACGCGGTCAGTTCGCGCGGATCGACATGGTCATATTCGATCGCATAGCCTGGCCGCAGGATGACCGCGTTTTCCAATCCGGGAATGGTCGCGACAAGCGCGCGCTGCACATCCTCCGGCAAGGAGGTCGAAATACCATTCGGATAGATCGTGGAATCGTCCAGCCCTTCCGGTTCCAGGAAGATCTGGTGTGAATCGCGCTCGGCGAAGCGGACAACCTTATCCTCAATGCTCGGGCAATAGCGCGGGCCACGGCTTTCAATCTGGCCGGAATACATAGGCGAGCGATGCAGATTGGCGCGGATCACCGCATGGGTCGCTTCGGTCGTGCGCGTGATGAAGCAATCAACCTGCTCGCGATCAATGCGCGTCGTCAGCGTCGAAAACGGTTCCGGCTCGTCATCGCCGGGCTGGCGATCGAGACCATCATAATTGATGGTGCGGCCATCAAGACGGGCCGGCGTACCGGTCTTCAGTCGAGCCAGATTAAAGGCGTGGCGTTCCAGAGCAGCGGAAAGGCCCATCGCCGGCTTTTCGCCGACACGCCCGGCAGGAGTCTGGGTCTCGCCCAGATGGATAAGCCCGCGCAAGAAGGTGCCCGTGGTGATCACCACCGCGCCGCAAACAATCCGACGACCATCGGCCAGCACGACGCCCGCAATCCGGCCCTCGACAACCGTCAGGTCATCCGCCTCGCCCTCGACCACGGTCAGATTAGCGGTCGAGAAGATTTCGGCCTGCATCGCTTCGCGATAGAGTTTTCTGTCTGCCTGGGCGCGCGGTCCGCGCACGGCCGGGCCCTTGCGGCGGTTCAGCATGCGGAACTGGATGCCACCGGCATCGGCGATACGCCCCATCAATCCGTCCAAGGCATCGACTTCGCGAACGAGGTGTCCCTTGCCCAAACCGCCAATGGCCGGGTTGCAGGACATGACGCCGATGGTGTCGCGCGAATGGGTCACTAGGGCCGTGCGGGCGCCGAGCCGCGCCGAGGCAGCGGCCGCTTCCGTTCCAGCGTGGCCGCCGCCAATCACGACGACGTCAAAAATGGCGTCTGCTGCGCTCGTCATAGTTCCGATCCTGTTGATCGCGTTTTCGTAGTCGCTTGGCCGAACCGCGTCAAAGACAAAACTGTTTCACGTGGAACACGGATGCGAAACGATGCCTATTTGCCAATACAGAATTCGGCAAAGATAACGTCGAGCAGGTCCTCAACATCGACCTTGCCGGTCACCCGGCCAAGCGCGTCGGCGGCGCTGCGCAGGAGCTCGGCCTTCACCTCGATAGCGCGATCGCCTTCGCGCTCCAGTTCCTGAAGATAGGCAAGCGACCGTGCGATGCCGTCACGCTGGCGTGTCCGGGTAATCAAGGCCGAGGGCATGGGACGTGCCAGCCGCAGGGCGCCACCAATGGCGCGGATCAGGTTATCCAGGCCGGTGCCGCTACGCGCCGACACAGCAACATCGGCTTCGCTCGCGACTCGTTTCGAGTCCGAATCAATGAGGTCAAGCTTCGTACGAACCCTTAGGATTGGGCCATTTTCGGAAATCGTTTCGGGCCAGGAGTCCTCGTCCGACAGAGCGAGGACCAAGTCGGCAACGCCCGCCCGACGACGGGCGCGGGCAATTCCCTCGCGCTCGACAACACTTTCCGTCTCGCGCAATCCCGCCGTGTCGATCAGCGTCACGGCATGGCCGTCAATATCCAGCGCGACCTCGATCAGGTCGCGGGTGGTGCCAGGCTCGGCCGTGACGATGGCCGCCTCGCGGCGCACGAGCGCATTCATCAGGCTGGACTTGCCGACATTCGGCGCGCCCAGCAGCACGACCTCAAAGCCGCTCCGCACCCGTTCGCCAAAATGCTGATCATCCAGATGCGCCGCCATCTCGCGGGCGACCGAAGCTGCCTCCTGCCATGCTGGCGCCATGACGTCATCCGGGACATCTTCCTCATCGACAAAGTCCAGTCCGGCCTCGATCAAGGCGCGGGCGCGGATCAGGCGATGCCGCCAATCCTCGTAGAGCTTTCGAAGCTCGCCCTCCGCCTGCCGAACCGCCAGACGGCGCTGCATTTCGGTTTCAGCGGCGACCAGATCGGCCAGGCCTTCGATCTCGGTCAGGTCGGCGCGGCCGTTCTCGAAGGCGCGGCGGGTGAATTCACCGGCCTCGGCATGGCGATATCCTGGCAGAGTTCCAAGCGCCTTCAGCACGCTGGCGATAACCGCGCGGCCGCCATGAACCTGCAATTCGGCGACGTCCTCCCCGGTAAAGCTGGCCGGACCCGGAAAGAACAGAACGAGTCCACGATCAAGAATGTCTTCCGATCCAGGCGCGCGTAGCGTCCGCAGCGCCGCCATCCGGGGCGCGGGTACATCACCAATCAACGTTTCGAGTCCGAATCGAACGTTCGCGCCGCTGAAACGGATGACGGCCACGCCAGAGGGCGCCGCGCCGCTCGACAAGGCGAAGATCGTGTCGTGTCGTTCGATGGTCATTCCCGCCTACTCAATCCTTGCCTGATCTCTGTACCCCTCGGCCAATCCGGTGGCCCAGGGCTTTGGTGCATCTCCGCAGCCAACGCTTGCGCACCCGCCATGGAGGTCTACCCTCGGACGTCGCCGCCACAAAGGCTCTAACTTGCGAAAGCCGTCATGTCCGAAAATCTGCTGCGCCTCGAGACCAGCCCCTATTTGCTCCAGCATCAGGACAATCCTGTTCACTGGCGCGGCTGGAACGCCGCGGCGCTGCAGGAGGCACATGACCGCGACGTGCCGATCCTGCTGTCGATCGGCTATGCCGCCTGCCACTGGTGCCATGTCATGGCGCATGAATCGTTCGAGGACGACGCGACGGCCGCGGTGATGAACCGTCTCTTCGTCAACATCAAGGTCGATCGCGAGGAACGGCCCGACATTGACCAGATCTACATGGCGGCCTTGCACGCGCTGGGCGACCAGGGCGGCTGGCCGTTGACGATGTTCCTGACCCCCGACGGCAAGCCGATCTGGGGCGGCACCTACTTTCCCAAGACGTCGCGTTATGGCCGTCCTGGTTTCGTCGACGTGCTGGAGCAGATTTCTGCCTTCTACCAGAACGACCGGGAACAGATCCTTGCGCAGGCAAACCGCATCGCCGCGCATATAGCCCCGCGCCCACAGGCTGCCGGGCCGGCGCTTGGACGTGACCTGCTCGACGAAGCGGCGCGGTCGATCCTGTCGATCATGGATCTGGAGCGCGGCGGCACCAAGGGCGCGCCAAAATTCCCCAATGCCGCCGTCACCGATTTTCTGGCCCGCAGCGCAACGCGCAACGGCGAAGACGTCTATGCTCAGGCCGTCGCTGCGACCCTGAACGGGCTGTCGAATGGCGGCATTTTTGATCACGTCGGCGGCGGCTTGGCCCGCTACAGCACCGATGCCGATTGGCTCGCGCCGCATTTCGAGAAAATGCTCTCCGACAATGGCCTTGTCATCGAGCAATGGGCGCTGGCTTCCCGAGCCGGACCGATGGCCACGACGTATCGGAACCGAATCGAAACCACCGTCGCTTGGCTTCAACGAGAAATGCTGCTGCCGGGCGGCGCATTTTCGGCCAGCCTCGACGCGGATTCAGAAGGGCATGAGGGGCGGTTCTACGTCTGGAACCGCGCCGAGCTGGACCAATTCCTGGTGCCCGACGACGCCGCTCTCATCGCGGAACTCTACGACATCAGCGAAGGGGGCAATTGGGAAGGCGTTTCGATCCCGAATCGATTGAAGACCCCCGCCCCGCTATCCGCCGTCGACGCAGTTCGCGCTGAAAGATTGCTGGCGCGGATGCAGGAACATCGCGCCATGCGCATTCGTCCCGGCCTCGACGACAAGATCCTGGTCGACTGGAACGGCTATGCCATTTCCGGCCTCGCGACCGCCGGCATGCTCCTGCATCGCCCCGATTGGATCGAAATGGCCGAGCAGGCGTTTCGTTTCATAACCGAATCCATCGCCCGGGATGGCCGTCTCGGCCACGCGGCGCGCAACGGGCAGATGGTGTTTCCGGGCTTCTCCTCCGATCTGGCGTCCATGGCCAAGGCGGCGATCACGCTGCATCAGGCAACCCAGGATGCGGTCTATCTGGATCATGCCGCGCGTTTTCTCGATGACCTTGAAGCCCATCATGGCGACGGAGACGGCGGTTATTTCTTCACCGCCGATGACGCCGAGGCGCTCATCGTTCGAAAGTCCGACCGCATCGACGACGCCGCACCCAATCCGCATGGCCTCGCCGTCGAGTGTCTTGTCCGGCTGTGGGCGCTGACTGGCAACGATCTCTATCGCGACCGAGCGGATGCCATTCTGGAAGCTGCCGCTTCGGCGATCGCCACCAATGTGTTTGGGTCGGCCAGCCTGCTATCGGGGCTCGATCTCCGTCTCGCGGTTCAGACCATCGTGATCCTGACGCCGACCGGCAGCGATGGCGCATCGCTCCGAGATATCGTCCTGCAAAATTGGCAACGCCATTTCGTGCTCGATGTGCGGACGGAAAGTTCGAGCTTGCCGACCTCGCATCCGGCGCACGGCAAGACCGCAATTGATGGAAGGGCGACGGCCTATGTCTGTCGCGAGGGTGCCTGCTCGCTACCGCTCACCGATCCGCAAGCCCTGGCTGCTCACCTCGCCGGACATGGCTAACGGATCGCTAACGCTCCGATCCCGATGGGTTAACACCCAAACGCAAAAAGGCCGGGCGATTGCCCGGCCTTTTCTCATCCCAAGCGCCGCGCGAAGCGTCGCAAAATTCTCGATCAGGTGTTCATCTGGTCGAAGAAATCGGAGTTGTGTTTCGTCTGCTTGAGCTTGTCGAGCAGGAACTCGATCGCGTCGACCGTACCCATCGGCATGAGGATGCGGCGCAGGACATACATCTTCTTGAGCACGTCCGGCGGAACGAGCAGCTCTTCCTTGCGGGTGCCCGAACGGGTGATGTCGATCGCCGGGAAGGTCCGCTTGTCGGCCACCTTGCGGTCCAGGATGATTTCCGAGTTACCGGTTCCCTTGAACTCTTCGAAGATGACTTCGTCCATGCGGCTGCCGGTATCGATCAGGGCGGTCGCGATGATCGTCAGCGAGCCGCCTTCCTCGATGTTACGGGCGGCGCCGAAGAAACGCTTCGGCCGCTGCAGCGCGTTCGCATCGACACCACCGGTCAAGACCTTGCCGGAGGACGGCACGACGGTGTTGTAGGCGCGGCCGAGGCGGGTGATCGAATCCAGCAGGATGACAACGTCGCGGCCATGTTCGACCAGGCGCTTGGCCTTTTCGATGACCATTTCGGCGACGGCGACGTGGCGGGTTGCCGGTTCGTCGAAGGTCGAGGAAATGACCTCGCCCTTCACCGAACGCTGCATGTCCGTCACTTCTTCCGGACGCTCATCGATCAGGAGAACGATGAGGTAGCACTCGGGGTGATTTTCAGCGATCGAATGGGCGATGTTCTGCAGGAACACCGTCTTACCGGTGCGCGGCGGCGCTGTGACGAGCGCGCGCTGGCCTTTGCCGAGCGGCGCGACCAGATCGATGATCCGGGGCGTCATGTCCTTGCCGTGCTGAACTTCGAGCTCCATCCTGAAGCGCTCGTTCGGGTAGAGCGGCGTCAGATTGTCGAAGTGAACCTTGTGGCGCGCCTTGTCCGGGTCCTCGAAATTGATTGTCGAGACCTTGAGCAGGGCGAAATAGCGCTCGCCATCCTTCGGACTGCGGATATAGCCCTCGACCGTATCGCCGGTCCGCAGCGAAAAGCGGCGGATCTGCGAGGGAGAGACGTAAATATCGTCGGGTCCAGCCAGATAGTTGGCGTCGGGGGAGCGCAGGAAGCCGAAGCCATCCTGCAGCACTTCGACGACGCCCTGTCCGACGATCTCGACATCGTTGTCAGCCAGCTGCTTCAGGATCGCGAACATAAGCTCCTGCTTTCGCAGGGTGCTCGCATTCTCGACCTCAAGTTCCTCGGCGAAGGCTAGCAGCTCCGTCGGGGATTTGGACTTGAGGTCCTGTAGTTTCATTTCACGCATGGGTTTTGTGAATCTCGTTGGGATTCAGGAAAGGATGGATCGAAGGATATCGAAAGGGGATTGGCAGAACTTCAGCCTGGCGGGAACTATGCCCACCGGCGCGATGCTTCGGTCGTCCCTGGCAGGTCAACCGGCATCCGTCTGCTTCGACAAGATGGCGCACCATAATCGCTCGCCGGTTCCACGGCAAGCGGCAGAAACGTCGCAAATACGCAGAAATTCAGAACGGCTTGACGACGACCAGGATGACAATCAGCACCATCAGGACGGTGGGGATCTCATTGGCGAGGCGAAAAGCGCGCTCCGACCGGCTGTTCCGGTCCGCCGCGAAAGCCTTGCGGCATGACGCCAGCCACATATGGAAAACCGACATGGCGATGACAAGAACGAACTTTGCCATGAACCAGGGCTGCTGTTCCCAGCCGCCGAGACGGACAATCGTCAGGCCGGTGATCCAAGTCAGGATCATCGCCGGATTCATGATCATCCGCAACAACTTGGCTTCCATCACCTTGAAGGTCTCGGACTTGTCCGAACCGACCGCAGCACTGGTGTGATAGACGAAAAGACGCGGCAGGTAGAAGATGCCGGCCATCCAGGCGATCACCGAAATGACGTGCAGCGCCTTGATCCAGTCATAGTAAGCCATTGCTTGCCCCTGCCCTAGCGTCGCACGCGTTCGACGAGACGCTCGACATGCTCGATCGGCGTCTGCGGCACGATCCCATGCCCGAGATTGAAAATCAGTCTTCCACCGCGCATGACGTCGAGAATCTCGTCAACGGCGTCGTCGAGCTGTGCGCCACCGGCAACCAACGCCATCGGATCGAGATTGCCCTGTATAGCGGCTCGATCGCCGATTTCCGCCCGCACCGTGGCAAGCGGTACGGTCCAATCGACACCGACAGCGTTGACGCCCGTCGTTTCGACGAAGGAAACCAGGCCGCGATCCGCGCCTTTCGGAAAACCGATGATCCGGGCATCCGGAATTTCCGCGCGAACGCCGGCAACGATCCGGGCGATCGGTCCGGCAGACCAACGCTCGAAAGCGGCCGGCGAAAGCACGCGCGACCAACTATCAAAGATCTGCACGGCATCCGCGCCGGCGCGAAGCTGCGCCACGAGATAGACGATCGAAGCCTGAACCAGCGTTTCAATCAGTCTGTCGAGCGCTTCGGGATTGCGCGCTGCCAGAAGACGGGAAGGTGCCTGATCCGGAGTCCCTTTCCCGGCGATCATGTAGGTCGCGACGGTCCAGGGAGCCCCGCAGAAGCCGATCAGCGCCTTGTCTGGAGCCAATTCGCTCCGAACCGCCGCCACGGTCTCCAGCACAGGCGCCAGCCGTTCGAGGACGGCGTTGACTGTCAGTTGGTCAAGGTGGGCGATCTCGATTGGATCGAGACGCGGTCCCTCGCCTTCAACGAAACGAACGTCTCGGCCGAGAGCATGCGGGATGACGAGAATGTCGGAGAACAGGATCGCAGCATCAAAGCCAAACCGCCGGATTGGCTGCAGCGTCACTTCCGTTGCCAGTTCCGGGGTGTAGCAGAGATCGAGGAACGATCCGGCTTTCGTCCGAAGCGCCCGATATTCCGGGAGGTAGCGTCCTGCCTGTCGCATCAGCCACATGGGTGGCCGGGCGATCGCTTCGCCATCCAGCACGCGCAGCAGGCGCGCTTTCGTCATCAAAGCCGTCGGGTCGTTCTTCACCACCATCACCAAAGAAAGAGATCTATCTGTAGTTTCTTCTTCTTCTTGACGGTGGATTACCGTCATTCAGCGCTATCCACAATGCGACCGAGACGCCCGTGCAACCTCGACGTGTTTGGCGTTCGTTGTGAATCCTTTTGGGGAGAAGCGGCTGTCGCTTTTCTCTAGCGCTTTGATTCATCTGTAAATTTTTGGACGTTTACAGTTTTAGAGATCCGGCCGCAGGCTGTTAATATCTCGTTAATGTCTTGGTTAATAACTTCTTAATTCCCGCTTTCCTCGACAGGCCTGAATCTTTGTCCCCAGGCTCAGCCGCTGTTGATCATTTTCCACTCATCGGGGACAAGTCGGTCATCGGAGACCGGACGGGGGATTTATCCACGTCCTGTCCACAGCCCTGGGGATGACAGTGTGAAGAACGAGGTCCGCCACCTGCACCTCCATCTGATTTCGGATGCGACAGGCGAGACATTGCTGACGGTTGGAAGGGCGGCTTCGGCCCAATATCCCGGCGTCGAGATCATAGAACACCTGCATTCGATGGTCCGCGCGCCGAAGCAGGTCGAACGGCTTGTCGCCGAAATCGAGCAGGAACCGGGCATCGTCCTGTTCACACTGGTGGATCGCTCGATGGCGGTGATGTTGGAACAGGGGTGTCGCGACATCGGTGTGCCGTGCTTTTCGGTTCTCGATCCCGTGCTTCAGGTGTTCCAGTCCTATCTCGGCGCGCCGAGCCAGGGCCGCGTCGGGGCGCAACACTCGCTCGATGGCGATTATTTCCGTCGCATCGAGGCGCTGACCTTCACGATGATGCATGACGATGGCCAGTTGCCGGAGGATCTCGACCTGGCCGAGATCGTCATCATCGGTGTCAGCCGAACGTCGAAGACGCCGACCAGCATCTATCTGGCCAATCGTGGCGTGCGCACCGCCAATATTCCAATCGTGCCGGGCATTGGTTTGCCGGTCGAACTGGAGGCCGCGACGAAGCCGCTGATCGTCGCGCTGATCGCAACGCCGGATCGGATCGTGCAAATGCGCGAGAACCGGATCCTCTCCAATACGAATTTTGGCGATGACGACCCCTATGTCGATCGCGCCGCCGTCGCCAACGAGATCGCTTCGACGCGAAAAATCTGCGCTCGCAATGGCTGGCCGGTGATCGACGTGACGCGTCGCTCGATCGAGGAAACAGCCGCCGCCATTTTGGCATTGCGCAACAAGCAGGCGGGGGCGCTCAAGGACCTTTCCAACCCGGATCCGGCAAAGAACAGCCCGATCCCGGATGTCTCCGACCGATGACACTGATCCTCGCTTCAACCAGTTCGACCCGCATCGCCCTGCTCCGTAACGCCGGCATTCCCTTCGAGGCGGTTTCCCCAGGTGTCGACGAGCGTGCGCTGGAATTGCCTTTGTTGGCGGCCGGCGCCACGCCGACCGAGATCGCGCTGGCGCTGGCGCGGGCCAAGGCGCAGGCAATCACGACGCCGGGCGCACTTGTCCTCGGTGGTGACCAGGTGCTGGACCTTGATGGCGAACGCTTCGTCAAACCGGCAGATAGGGCGGATGCCGCGCGGCAGATCGCAAGGCTTGCCGGCAAGACGCATCGACTGCGGACGGCCGTCGTTCTGGCCAGCGAGGGCGACATCGTCTGGGAGTTTGTCAGTACGGCGAGCCTGACCATGAGGCCGCTGAGCGAGGCAGCCATCGAGCGCTATCTGGATGAAGCGGGCGAGTCCGCGCTATGGTCCGTCGGCGCTTATCTGCTTGAAGGCGTCGGAATCCAGTTGTTCTCTGCCATTGATGGCGATTATTTCAGCATTCTCGGCCTGCCGCTGCTGCCGCTCCTCGAGATCCTGCGCCAGCGTGGCATCCTCCCGTCCTGACGAGGCGATATGACGATTTCCAATACTGCGACTTCTGCCGTGCCGACCGCCTGCGTCATCGGCTGGCCGGTCAAGCACTCGCGTTCGCCGATCATCCATCGCTATTGGCTGTCGGAACTCGGACTGGCAGGCGATTATGTGCGTCATCCGGTCGAGCCGGAGCAGGCGGTGGCCTTTTTTGCCGATTTCGCCAACGGCCCGTTTGTCGGTTGCAATGTCACCGTCCCGCACAAGGAAACGGCGTTTGCCGCCGTCGATCATGCCGATGCGGTGGCGACGGCGCTCGGCGCCGTCAACACGGTCTGGCTGGAGAATGGCAGGCTGATGGGCTCCAACACCGACGCCGAAGGTTTTATCGCCAATCTCGATCATCTCGCCCCGGGTTTTGACGCCAATCCGGGCGCGGCGATTGTGCTTGGTGCGGGCGGCGCGGCGCGCGCCGTGATCTGGGCGTTGCAGGCGCGGGGCTTTGCACCGATCCATGTCGTCAACCGGACGCGCGACCGGGCAGAGGCCCTGGCTGAACGTTTTGGCGCCGACATTCACGCGGTAGGCTGGGAAGACGTCCCTGCCCTGCTGCCGCAGGCTTCGCTACTGGTCAACACCACCTCGCTCGGCATGGAAGGCCAGCCGCCGCTGGAAATTGACCTCGCCCCTGCCCGCGACACGCTGCTTGTCACCGATATCGTCTATATCCCGCTCGAAACGCCGCTGCTGAAGGCGGCGCGGGCGCGCGGCCTGCAGACCGTCGACGGTCTCGGCATGTTGCTGCATCAGGCCGTTCCGGGTTTTGAACGCTGGTTCGGGCAGCGACCGGTCGTGACGCCGGAACTGCGTCGTCTGATCCTTGCCGATATGGGCGTGACGGAAACGGGAGTGGCTGCGTGATCGTTATCGGCGTCACAGGCTCGATCGGCATGGGCAAGTCGACGACGGCCCGGCTGTTCGCCGCTCATGGCGCCGTGCTGCACGACGCCGACGCCGTGGTTCACGCGCTCTATCGCGGCGAAGCCGTACCGCTCGTCGCTGCGCGCTTTCCCGAAGCAATTACCGAAGAGGGCGTGGATCGGGTCAAGCTTGCGGCCATTCTCGCGGAGGATCCGGCCGCGCTGCCGGTGCTCGAAGCGATAGTCCATCCCATGGTGCAGGCGGTCGAGGCGGAACGGATGGCTGCGGCGCGGAGCGAAGGGCGGGCCATGTTCGTCACCGATGTGCCGCTTCTGTTCGAGACAGGCGCGGAAAATCGCGTCGATGTCGTCGTCGTCGCCAGCGCGCCGTCCGAAATTCAGGCGACGCGCGTGCTGAAACGTCCGGGCATGACGCCGGAGCGCTTCGCCGCTATCCTGGCGCGACAGGTGCCGGATGCGGAGAAGCGTCGGCGCGCCCATTTCATCGTCGATACGGGTCACAGCAAGGAAGCTTCGGCTCTCATCGTTGCCGATATCGTGCGGGCGCTGGCGGCCAAGGCCGCGGCCTGATCAGTCCGGGGATTGCGGCGACCGCCCTCCCCGGCAGTTTGAATTGAACGGAACCGGAGCCAAATTTTGCGGGAAATCGTCTTCGATACGGAAACGACCGGTCTTGAGCCGCTGAAGGGCGACCGGCTGGTCGAAATCGGCGCCGTCGAACTGTTCAACCACCTGCCGACCGGCCGCCACTATCACGTCTATATCAATCCCGAACGCTCGATGCCGGACGAGGCCTTTCGGGTGCATGGACTTTCGACCGAGTTTCTCGCCGACAAGCCGCTGTTCAGCGCTGTTGTCGACGAGTTTCTCGCGTTCATCGAAGACGCGTCGCTGATCGCCCACAATGCCAATTTCGATATCGGATTCCTGAACGCGGAGTTCAGCCGGCTCGGCAAGCCACCCATTGCCCCGGAACGGGTGATCGACACGCTGGCGCTCGCGCGGCGCAAGCATCCGAAAGCGGCCAACACGCTCGATGCGCTCTGCTCGCGCTATGGCATCGATACCAGTTCGCGAACCGTTCACGGCGGTTTGGTTGACTCGGTGCTTCTGGCCGATGTCTATCTGGAACTGATCGGCGGCAGGCAGCCGGATCTCGTGCTGGTGCCGGAGACGGTTTCGGAGGTCAATGACGCCGGCGGCTTGATGATCGTGGCCGCGCCGCAGCAACGGCCCGAGCCGCGCGCGTTTCGCGTGACAGCCGAAGAGCAGGCGGCGCATCGCGCCTTCATCGCCAAGATGGGCGATAGCGCGCTTTGGAAGGCCTATCTGCCCGAAGAGGTCGAACCGGCCTGAACATGGATCGGGGCGACGGCAATTTGCAGAACGGCAGACATTAAAAAAGCTCCTGAACCGGCCGGCTCAGGAGCTTTGTTTTGCAAGGCTGTCGCGAAAACGATCAGCTCGGGCGCGAACCCTGCTGGGCGGCGGCCATTTCCATCAGACGCTGACGGTAGAGCTGGGTGAAATCCACCGGATCGACCAGCAGCGGCGGGAAACCGCCATTGCGGGTCATGTCGGCCAGGATCTGGCGCGCGAACGGGAACAGCAGGCGCGGGCATTCGATCATCAGGATCGGAGCCAGGTTTTCCTGCGGCACGTTCGCGACGCGGAAGACGCCGGCATAGACCAACTCGGCAACGAACAGCGTCTGGTCACCGTCGGTGGCACGACCCTCGAGGCGCAGCTCGATCTCGTAGTCGTCACCCTCAAGCGGATTGGCGCCGACATTGATGCCGATGTTGATCTGCGGCGCAGCGCGACGCGGACCCAGCGAGCGCGGCGCGCCTGGGTTTTCGAAGGAGAGATCCTTCACATATTGCAACAGGATCGAAAGGTTCGGCTGGGCGAGCTGGCCCGCGCCGTTTTCGTTGTCATCGGCCATGAAGGCGGCTCCCCTGGAACAATCGGCCGAATGGCCTGATCTTAACAAGTGGGCTCGCTAACACTTCCGTCTCAGTGATACAAGCGGCTGTACCAAGCTCGTTCGAGACACGCCGCGCGGCCACACTCTGGCATTGTGCCCTTGACGGACTTGGATAGACGCCCAACGATTACCACATTGGGTTCATGACCGCTGAAGCGCGCGCACTCGGCACCATGAACTTCCCAGAATAGGACAGGATGCCTTCGGCATGAACGGCTTCGTTGACATTTATACGCTGATCTTCCTCGTCCTCGCGGTGGTGATCTTTTTCAAGCTGCGTGGCGTTCTCGGTCAACGTACCGGCAGCGAACGCCCGCCCTTCGATCCGTTCACGCGCCGCAAGGCAGACGAACCGGAGGCGGCGAACGACGGCAAGGTTGTGAACCTGCCCCGCCGCGACAACGAGAACGTCTCGTCTGCAACGATTTCCGCGCAGGACGATGATCATCGCGTCTCCGCGGTCGCCACGCTGGGCACGCCGCTCGCCGCCTCGGTCGCCGAGATCATGGCCGCCGATCGCAACTTCGATCCGCAGCAATTCGTCGATGGCGCCCGCTCTGCCTACGAGATGATCGTCACCTCCTTCGCCAGGGGCGACCAGAAGGCTTTGAAGCCGCTGCTTGGCCGCGAGGTCTATGACGGCTTCGCCAGCGCCATCGCCGATCGCGAGTCGCGCGGCGAAACGGTCGAGTTCGATTTCGTTGGATTCGAGAAGGTAGAAGTGGTCGATGCCGCGCTGAAGAACGGTAGCGCGCAGGTTTCGGTCAAGTTCGTCTCCAAGCTGATTTCGGCGACGCGCGACAAGGCTGGCGCTGTGGTCGATGGCGACCCGGTCCACATTGCCGATGTCACCGACATCTGGACCTTTGCGCGCGACGTGTCGTCCCGCGATCCCAACTGGCTGCTTGTCGCTACCGAAACCGTTGAATGATCGGAAGTTCCGCTCGTGTCGACGGAAGCAAACGCCCGGCTCGTGCCCGTGCCGTTCGGCGCGCTGGAAGGCTGGCACGACGATGACCATGCCGCGGCTTGGCGCGCCTATCGCCTGAGCGCGGTCCATGCCGCCGCGCATGAGCCGAAGACGCGCGCGCTGGGCATTGATGGTGCCGGATTGGCCCGCATCGCCAAACTTGCGTCCGCCATGCCGGCCGAGCTTTCCCGCGATGAAGCCAAGGCGTTCTTCGAAGCGCATTTTCAGCCGATGCGGGTGGTTTCGGAGCCGGCGAGGGGCTTCTTTACCGGCTTTTACGAGCCCGAAGTCGCTGCTTCGCGCACGCCTGTCGAAGGCTTTGACGTGCCGCTCTACGCGGCGCCGCCGGAACTGGCGGAAGTCGACGAGCACAATCCACCGTCGGGCCTGGAGCCCGGTATGCGCTTTGCCCGCAAGACAGCTGACGGTTTCGAGCCCTTCTTCGACCGTGGCGAGATCGAGCGCGGCGCGCTGGCCGGTCGCGACCTTGAACTCGCCTATCTCGCCGATCGCGTCGATGCGCTGTTCGTCCACATCCAGGGCGCTGCAAGGCTGCGGCTGCCGGATGGCGAATGGCTGCGCGTGACCTATGCGGCGAAATCCGGCCATGCCTACACGTCGGTCGGCAAGGCTCTGCTCGACAGGCAGGCGCTGCCAAAGGGCGGTGTCAGCATGCAGTCGATCCGCGCCTGGCTCGCCGATCATCCGGACCAGGCGTCCGAGGTGATCTGGCAGAACCGCTCCTACATATTTTTCCGCGAGGCGGCGGTGCAGGATCCGGCGCTCGGGCCGATCGCTGCCGCCAAGGTGCCGCTGACCGCCGGTCGCAGCCTCGCCGTGGACCGCACGCTGCACACGTTTCACGCGCCGATCTGGATCGATACGGTGTTGCCGCAGGCCGAAGGCGGCACTGCGTTTCGTCGGCTGCTGATGGCGCAGGACACCGGCTCGGCCATTCTTGGGCCCTCGCGGGGCGATATCTTCTTCGGATCGGGCGACGAGGCGGGACGGATTGCCGGGCGCATGCAGGCAGCCGGCGACTTCATCGTCCTGGCGCCGCGGAGCGCTCTATGACGCGCCGCAAGCGAAGTCTTTCCGGCGAAGAACGAACGCTCTGGGCCATCGTTGCCCGCACAGTGGCGCCGCTTCGCCCTGAGGACATGATGGCCGAGCCGCCCGCGCCGCCGGTGGCCGAGGCGCCCGTCATGTCCGCACCTTCAAAGGGGGCAGGGGCATCCGCCAATGCCGGCAAGCTCGGCAAGGCCGTGCCGCCCCCACCGCCGCCGCTGCATCCCATCGAGCGCCGGACGCTGACCCGCGTCGCCCGCGGCACCATCGAGATCGACGGCCGCATCGATTTGCACGGCCTGACCCAGCTTGATGCGCATGACCGGCTGCACGGCTTCCTGCGCGATGCGCAATCGCGCGGGTCGAAGCTGGTGATCGTCATCACCGGCAAGGGCAAGGTGGGCGGCGATGATCCCTACGGCATGAACGAGCGCGGGGTCCTTCGCCGGCGTGTGCCGCAATGGCTGGCCGAGCCGGGTTTGCGCAATATCGTTATCGGCTTCGAGGAGGCGCATCGCAGTCATGGTGGCGGCGGCGCGCTTTATGTCCGCATCCGCAAGAAGCGGACCCTGCATAAGGTGGGCGAACCGTGACGCCGTTCGGGGTGCGCCTGCGCGCCATGCGCGACGAGCGCGGCCTTTCACTGAAAGACATGGCGGAGGGGCTGCGCGTTTCCAGTTCCTATCTGTCGGCGCTCGAGCACGGTCGGCGCGGCAGTCCAAGCTGGTTCATGGTTCAGCGCATCATCGCCTATTTCAACGTGATCTGGGATGAGGCCGAGGAATTGCAGCGCTTGGCCGACACGTCGCATCCGCGTGTTGTCGTTGATACAGCCGGGCTCGACCCGGCGGCAACGGAGCTGGCGCATCTGCTGGCGGCTAAAATCGGCGGCCTTAGCGCCAAATCATTGCGGGATCTGAAGAAAGCCGTACGCGATGCGGCCGCCCGCGACCATGTCGATGGCGCCTAGGCATTGCCCTAGCTTCTGGTTGGTCGCGTTTTCTTCACGTGAACCGCACCCACTTCGCTCGAAAGCGAACTCGGCCTGTTCAGAGTAGCTTGCGCAGGTCGTCCAGCCGGTCGTTCACCAGCCAGCCATAGTAGTTTTCCTGCGGCGTGGCAGACTTGTTGCGCTTGCGTTCGGCGGCCAGGGTGCGGGCGCGCACCTTGACGTCGCCGACATTGTAGAGCGTCGAGGTGATGCCGGGATTGTTGGAAATGTCGACACCGGCCGTATCGCGATAGACATCGATCGACAGGCGGATGATCGCCGCCATGTAGTCCAGCGACATGTTGGGATCCATGATCGCCTGGTAGAGTTGTGGCGCGCGTTCGGCGCTGAGCAGGGGCAGGCCACTCTTCCGGTGCACGATATCCGTCACCGTCAGCGCGGTCAGCGGATTGATCTGGCCGAGGCCGAAGGTCTGTCCCGCATAGAGCGGCTGGAAGAACACCTTCGAGAAGCGATCGCGCGGGAACGACTTGCCCTCGACCGTCTTACCGCGGAAATCCTTGTCCCAGACGTCCTCGCGGCAGGTCCAAAGGTCGTAAGCGGATTTGAGTCCGTCGCACTCGTCGAACTGCGGCCGCGCCACGAAGTCGGTCACGCTCTCGCCCTTGTAGCCGAAGGCGAGGTCGGTGGTGCCGAGATAGGCAAGCGCCTTGACGTAGTAGGACTGGGCGCTGTCGAGGCCGCCGACATTGTAGGTGTGCTCGCCGACGATCGCGCCGATCAGATGGACCGGGTCGACGCCATAGGTTGCGGCGGCGCGCTTGATCGAGCGCATCAGGTTCTTGTCGCGCTTCAGCAGCGCATAGATGCGGCTGTATTTGGCCTCAAAACTTTCCTTGGTCTCGCCGGCACGCTTGATCGAACTCATGTCGATCGCCGGCTGCTCCTTCGAGCGGTTGCCGGCCGGAACGGAAACAACGGCCATGGCCGGCAGGATCGTCGAGATGACGATGGAGGCGAGCAGGGCACTGCGCAGGAGACGCATGGGGGATCCGTCGGTCGAGCCATGACCGAACTCCGTCGCGGATCGGCCGAACCGGGCTTATAGCATCGGAATTCCACGCTCGAAAACGGCTTCGCTGCCACAGTCGCGCACATAACGCCATTGGCGGAAGCGGACCCGCTCCCGGATACTGTCTCCGGGAGCGGTCTTTTTGCGTCGGGGCAGGGGGAAAGCCCCAAAAGCCTCAGAGGATGTAGCGCGACAGGTCGATGTTGCGCGACAAGTCGCCGATATGCGCCTCGATATAGGCGGCATCGATCGTCACCGTATCGCCGGAGCGATCCGGGGCGGCGAAGCTGATCTCGTCCAGAATCCGCTCCATCACCGTCTGCAGGCGACGCGCGCCAATATTCTCGACCGACGAGTTGACCTCGACGGCGATGCGGGCGATCGCGTCGATCCCATCCTCGGCAATCACGAGCGTGACGCCTTCGGTCTGCATCAGCGCGACATACTGCTTGATCAGGCTTGCTTCCGGCTCCGTCAGGATCTGGCGGAAATCGGATTGCGTCAGCGCGTTCAGTTCGACGCGGATCGGCAGGCGGCCCTGCAATTCGGGCAGCAGGTCCGACGGCTTGGCGATGTGGAAGGCGCCCGACGCGATGAACAGGATGTGATCCGTCTTCACCGGTCCATATTTGGTTGCGACTGTCGTTCCTTCAATCAGGGGTAGAAGGTCGCGCTGCACGCCTTCACGTGAAACATCGCCGGAGCGGCCTTCGCGGGCGCAGATCTTGTCGATCTCGTCGAGGAAGACGATGCCGTCATTTTCGACCACGCTGATAGCCTCGGCCGTCAGCGCGTCGTCGTCGAGCAGCTTGTCGGATTCCTCGTCGATCAGGACCTTGTAGCTGTCCTTGACCGTGACGCGGCGCGTCTTGGTCTTGCCGCCGAAGGCCTTGCCGAGCATGTCGCCGATGTTCATCACGCCGATCGAGGCGCCCGGCATGCCGGGGACGTCGAACTGCGGCATTCCACCCGACTGGTCGCGCACCTGGATCTCGATTTCCTTGTCGTCGAGTTCGTTGGAGCGCAGCTTCTTGCGGAAACTTTCGCGGGTGGCGGGGCTGGCGGCGTCGCCGACAAGCGCATTCAGCACGCGCTCCTCGGCCGAGAGATGGGCCTTGGCCTCGACATCCTTGCGCTTCTTTTCGCGCGTCAGGCCGATGCCGATCTCGACGAGGTCGCGGATGATCTGCTCGACGTCGCGGCCGACATAACCGACCTCGGTGAATTTCGTCGCTTCGACCTTGAGGAAGGGCGCACCGGCGAGCTTCGCCAGGCGGCGCGAGATCTCCGTCTTGCCGACACCGGTCGGTCCGATCATCAGGATGTTCTTCGGCAGCACTTCTTCGCGCATCGTGCCTTCGAGCTGCTGGCGGCGCCAGCGGTTGCGAAGGGCGATGGCGACGGCGCGCTTGGCGTCGTTCTGGCCGATGATGTAGCGGTCGAGCTCGGAGACGATCTCGCGGGGAGAGAAATTGGTCATGGGATTTCCTGTCCGCCTTAAGCTGCGTCGAGCTGCTCGAGCGTGACACTGGTGTTGGTGTAGACGCAGATTTCGGCGGCGATCGCCATTGCCTTGCGGGCGATCTGTTCAGCCGTCATGTCGGTATCCGCGAGGGCACGGGCCGCGGCGAGCGCATAATTGCCGCCGGAACCGATGCCCATCATGCCGCCTTCCGGCTCGAGCACGTCGCCATTGCCGGTCAGGACCAGGCTGGTGGTCTGGTCGGCGACCAGCATCATTGCCTCGAGATGGCGCAGATAGCGGTCGGTGCGCCAGTCCTTGGCGAGTTCGACGCAGGCACGAGTCAACTGCCCGGGATATTGCTCAAGCTTCGCCTCGAGGCGCTCGAACAGGGTGAAGGCGTCGGCGGTCGAGCCGGCGAAACCAGCGATCACGCCGCCCTTGCCGAGCGGGCGAACCTTGCGGGCGGTGTGCTTGATGACGGTCTGACCGAGCGATACCTGGCCGTCGCCGGCGATGACGACCTTGCCGCCCTTACGGACGGTGATGATCGTCGTCCCGTGCCAGGCCGCATAGGGGCTCTCATTCTGGGAATGGGTCATGTTCTGCTTTCGTGGCGGATCGCTTTGGTCCCTGAGGCCCCGCGGCGATCCCTGTTGGCTAGAGCGTCATATGTAGGCGCGAGGGGCGATGATGCAAAGGCTTGCTCAACCTTATGGCGCTACGGGGAAACGCCTGATAAAAGCCGGCTGTCCTGAGCCAAAGGGACCCAGATTGCTGGACCGAGCAAGGACCGGGAAGGAACTCAGATATGCGTAGCGCCACGATCGAGCGCAAGACGAAGGAAACCGAGATCGCGGTAACGCTGGATCTCGACGGCACTGGCCGCGCCGACATCGCCACGGGCGTCGGCTTCTTCGACCATATGCTCGATCAACTGGCCCGCCATGGCCTGATGGACCTGACCATCCGGTGCAAGGGCGATTTGCATATCGACCAGCATCACACTGTCGAGGATGTCGGCATCGCTATCGGCCAGGCGCTGAAGAAGGCGCTGGGCGAGATGCGCGGCATCACCCGCTATGCCGACACGCACCTCGCCATGGACGAGGCGCTGACCCGTTGCGCCATCGACGTTTCCGGCCGGCCCTATCTGGTCTGGAAGGTCGAGTTCTCGCGCGACAAGGTCGGCGATTTCGATACCGAGCTGTTCAAGGAGTTCTTCCAGGCTTTCGCCCAGAACGCCGGCATCACGCTGCACATCGAAAACCTCTATGGTGACAACAACCACCATATCGCCGAGACCTGCTTCAAGGCGGTCGCGCGGACGCTTCGGGTGGCCGCGTCGATCGACCCGCGCCAGGCCGACCGCGTGCCGTCGACCAAGGGCAAGCTCGGCGACTGAGAGGGCGTCATGACGACCTATACCGTGCACGCACCGCCTGTTTCCGCGACCGGCGGAAGGAGCGAGGCCGACCGGATCATCTTCGTCAAGGATGGCTTCTGCTGGCCGGCATTCCTGATCCCGGTGATCTGGATGCTCTATCGGCGCATGTGGGTCGTGCTCTGCCTCTATGCGTTGTTCGCCGTCGCGATCGAACTGTCGGGCCGCTTTCTCGGCGTGCCGACGGCGACGGCGCTTGGTTTTCTTGGCGCGCTCTATCTCGGCTTCGAGGGCAACACGCTGCGGCGGTGGTCGCTGGCGCGTCGCCGCTTTTCCGAGCGCGGTGTCGCCGAAGGTCGCTCGCTCGAGGAGGCGGAGATCCGCTTCTTTCATCGTCTTGCTGGCGTGACGCCAACCGGCGCCGACCCGACTGCGGTTGGCGTCGTCGCTGGTCCCGTCGCAAAACCCAGTTTCTCGGCCGATATCGTCGGCCTCTTTCCGACCCCGGGGACATCCCGATGACCATTGCGATCATTGACTACGGCGCGGGCAATCTTCGCTCCGCCGCCAAGGCGCTGGAGCTTGCCGCTTCGCGCAACGGCTCGACGGCGTCCGTCGTCGTCACCGCCGATCCGGACGTGGTTGCCAAGGCTGACCACATCGTCCTGCCCGGCGACGGCGCCTTTGCCGATTGCCGCACCAATCTCGACAGCGTCGACGGCATGATAGAGGCGATCAACGAGGCGATCGACGCGCGCGGCCGGCCGTTTCTCGGCATCTGCGTCGGCATGCAGCTGCTGGCGACGCGCGGCATCGAATATGGCGTGACCAAGGGACTCAGTCGCATCCAGGGCGAGGTCCGGCGCATCGAGCCGAACGATCCGCACCTGAAGATCCCGCACATGGGCTGGAACACGCTCAACGCGTCCGCGCCGCATCCGCTGCTCGACGGCATCGCGCTCGGCGACGATGGCTGGCACGCCTATTTCCTGCACGGCTACCAGTTTTATGCCGAGCAGGCCGGCGATGTCGTGGCGACCGCCGATTACGGCGGTCCGATCACGGCGATCGTCACCACCGGCAACATTGCCGGCACGCAGTTTCATCCCGAGAAGAGCCAGAAGCTCGGTCTCGCCCTCCTTGCCAACTTCCTGAAGTGGAAGCCCTGATGATCCTTTTCCCGGCCATCGATTTGAAGGACGGCGCCTGTGTTCGCCTCAAGCTCGGCGACATGGAGCAGGCGACGGTGTTCAACACCGATCCCGGCGCCCAGGCGCATGAGTTCGAGACGCAGGGTTTCGAGTATCTGCATGTCGTCGACCTGAACGGCGCCTTCGCCGGCCAGCCGGTCAATGGCGCGGCGGTCGAGGCGATCCTGAAGTCGGTCAAGATGCCGGTCCAGCTTGGCGGTGGTATCCGCGACCGCGCCGGCGTCGAAGCGTGGCTCGACAAGGGCATCGCCCGCGTCATCCTCGGCACCATCGCGGTGCGCGATCCCGACCTCGTTCGCGAGGCCTGCAAGGCCCATCCGGGCCAAGTCGCCGTCGGCATCGACGCACGCGGCGGCAAGGTGGCCGTCGAGGGCTGGGCCGAGACTTCGGAGCTGACCACCATCGAGCTGGCGCGCCGGTTCGAGGACGCCGGCGTCGCGGCTATCGTCTTCACCGATATCGATCGCGACGGTGTGCTGAAGGGCCTCAACATCGAATCGACGCTGGCGCTCGCTCGCGCCGTTGAGATCCCGGTGATCGCCTCCGGTGGCCTTGCCTCGCTCGACGACGTCAAGCGCCTGCTGCAGCCCGATTGCGCCATCCTCGAAGGCGCGATCTCTGGTCGCGCGCTCTATGACGGCCGGCTCGACCCGGCCGAGGCGCTCGAACTGATCCGCAACGCGCGGGGAAAAGCCTGATGCTCAAGACTCGCATCATTCCCTGCCTCGACGTGCATGACGGCCGTGTCGTCAAGGGCGTGCAGTTCGTCGACCTGATCGACGCCGGCGATCCGGTCGAGGCGGCAAAAGCCTATGACGCGGCCGGCGCCGATGAGCTCTGCTTCCTCGACATCACGGCGACGCATGAAAATCGCGGCACCATCCTCGATGTCGTGGCGCGCACTGCCGAAGCCTGTTTCATGCCGGTGACGGTTGGCGGCGGTGTTCGGGCCGTGGAAGATATCCGTGCCCTGATGCTAGCGGGCGCCGACAAGGTGGCGATCAACTCGGCCGCGGTGACCGATCGCATGATCGTCGCCCGCGCGGCGGAAAAGTTCGGCGCGCAGGCGATCGTCGTCGCCATCGACGCCAAGCAGACCAAGCGGCGCGGCATGGGCGGCGACCATCACGATCGCTGGGAAATCTTCACCCATGGCGGCCGCAAGGCGACTGGCATCGATGCGATCGAATATGCGATCGAGGTCGCAGCGCTCGGTGCCGGTGAGATCCTGCTCACCTCTATGGACCGCGACGGTACGCGTGACGGTTTTGATCTCGCGCTCACCCGCGCCATTGCCGATGCGGTGCCGATCCCGGTGATCGCGTCGGGCGGCGTCGGTGCTCTGGATCATTTCGTCGATGGTGTCATTGAAGGTCATGCCAGCGCCGTGTTGGCCGCCTCGGTGTTCCATTTCGGCCAATTCACCATTGGCGAGGTCAAGACTCATATGGCCGCGGCCGGCATTCCCGTCCGGCTCGACGGCTGAGGAGAGCAGGGCATGTCGAATTTCACGCTTTCCGATCTCGCCGTCATCATCAAAAGCCGCGCCCATTCCGGCGATCCCGGCTCCTATACCGCCAAGCTGGTGGCCAAGGGGCCGTCGCGCTGCGCCAAGAAGTTCGGCGAGGAGGCTGTAGAGGCCGTCATCGCGGCGACCGAGCGTAATGCGGCGGAACTGACGGCGGAAGCGGCCGACGTGCTCTATCATCTGCTGGTGATGCTGGAGGCGGCCGAGGTGCCGCTCGACGCCGTGATGGACGAACTGGAAGGCCGGACCCGTCAGACCGGGCTCCAGGAAAAGGCGGCACGGCCGGCGGAGTGATCCGCAGCCGGGGAGAATGACCATGGACAAGTCCGCGCGCATCGAGCACGCCCCGCATCGCGTCTTCGGCCGCCAGGAATGGGCAAGGCTCCGGGCCGATACGCCCATGACGCTGACCGAGGACGACCTGTCGCGTCTGCGCAGCCTGAACGATCCGATCTCGATCGAAGATGTCGAGACGATCTATCTGCCGCTGTCGCGCCTGCTCAGCCTGTATGTTGAAGCCACCCAGGGCCTCTACAACGCGACCCGGACCTTTCTCGGCGCCAATGAGGGCAAGACGCCCTTCATCATCGGCATCGGCGGATCTGTCGCCGTCGGCAAGTCGACCACCGCGCGCGTGCTGAAGGCGCTTTTGGCGCGCTGGACCAATATGCCGAAGGTCGACCTGATCACGACGGACGGGTTCCTCTATCCCAACGCCGTGCTTGAGCGCGAAGGGCTGATGGAGCGCAAGGGCTTTCCGGAAAGCTACGACCTGCCGGCGCTGCTTGCCTTCCTCTCCGACATCAAGGCCGGCCTCGGCAGTGTGTCCGCCCCCGTTTATTCGCATCTCGTCTATGACATCGTGCCGAGCGAGCGGATCACCATCGATCGCCCCGACATCCTGATTGTCGAGGGCATCAACGTGCTGCAAGCGCCACGCTTGCCGCGCGATGGCACGGCGGTGCCGTTCGTCTCCGACTTCTTCGATTTCTCGATCTATATCGATGCGGACGAGGCCGATGTCCGGCGCTGGTATGTCGAGCGCTTCCAGCGCCTGCGCGAAACGGCCTTCCAGGATCCCAATTCCTACTTCCACCGCTATGCGATGATCCCCGACGCCGAGGCGCTGGCGATCGCCGAGCGGCTGTGGTCGCGGATCAACCGGGTCAATCTCGACGAGAACATCCGGCCCACCCGCCCGCGCGCCGACCTTATCCTCAGCAAAGGGGAAAGCCACCTAATTGAACAGGTGGCGCTGCGTCGACTTTGAGGCGTTTGCTGGGTTTTCAGCACCCTCGATTGCCACTCGTTCGCAGTTGCGAAGATAGCCGTTGAAGCGTCCTCCCGGCGGTGCTACCTGCGCCGAACCGCCGAGTTTCCGAGGACGATCATGCCGAAATGGAACGACAGGATAACGCTTGTCGCGCTCAGCTCGATCGTCATCGCGCTGGTCGTGATGGCGCTGAAATACGCCGCCTATCTGCAGACGGGCAGCGTCGCGCTTTATTCGGATGCGCTTGAGAGCATCGTCAATCTCGTTACAGCCTGTGCCGCTTTCTGGGCGATCCGCCTCAGCCACAAGCCGGCCGATAGCGACCACCAGTTCGGGCATCACAAGGCGGAGTATTTCTCGGCCGTGCTCGAGGGCGTGCTGATCGTCGTCGCGGCCCTGCTGATCCTGCGCGAGGCCTGGAACAGCCTCGAGACGCCGCATGCGCTGGAGAACACCGGCGTCGGCCTCTCCATCAACCTGTTCGCGACCGCCATCAACGGCGCGTGGGCGATGTATCTGTTCCGCTTCGGCCGTCGTCGCCGTTCGCCCGCCTTCATCGCCGAAGCCTGGCATCTGACCAGCGATGTCATCAGCTCGGTCGGCGTGTTCTTCGGCCTCGTGCTGGTGGCGATGACCGGCTGGGTCGTGCTCGACCCGCTGCTCGCCGTCATCGTCGCCGTCAACATCCTGTGGTCCGGCTGGCGCGTCATCCGCGATTCGGTCGGCGGTTTGATGGACCATGCTGTGGCGAGCGATGTCGAGGCCGAGATCCGCTCGGTCATATCCCAAGAGGCGACGGGCGCCATCGAGGTGCATGACCTGCGCACCCGCAACGCCGGCCGCGTCATCTTCATCGAATTCCATCTCGTGGTGCCGGGATCGATGACAGTCGCTGTCGGCCATATCATCTGCGACCGCATCGAAGCAGCCTTGCACAAGGCGGTCGAGGGATCGGAAGTTCTGATCCATGTCGAGCCCGAAGCCGAAGCGCAGCATCACGGGGTCATTGTGCTCTAGCGCACGGTTCACTAGCGTAAGGGTGAGCGGTATCCGGACAGCGGACAGGCCAAGAGCTTGATTTTCTGCCCCAAACTCATGATATCGGGCCTAACCTTTGGTTCTGATGAAAAGAGAGTTTGCCATGTCCGACGATACACAGCCCGTTCCCGCCACCGAAGCGACCGCTGAAGCGGCTGCGGCGGCCGTGGACGGCGACGTGGCCACGGCCCGTATTGCAGCGCTTGAATCCGAAAATGCCGAGCTGAAGGATCGTGTCCTGCGCACGATCGCCGAGATGGAAAATCTGCGCCGCCGCACCGAGCGCGAAGTGACCGACGCGCGCCAGTATGCCATCGCCGCCTTCGCGCGTGACATGCTGACGGCGGGCGACAATCTGGCTCGCGCGATCGAGGCGATCCCGGAAGACGAGCGCAACTCCAATGCCGCGCTGACCGCGCTGATCGACGGCGTCGAGATGACCGAGCGCGATCTGGTCAACTCGCTGGAGAAGCATGGCGTCCGCAAGCTTGATCCGCTGGGCCAGAAGTTCGATCCGCATATGCACCAGGCCGTCTTCGAGGTGCCGACGTCTGAACAGCCGGCCGGTACCGTCATGCAGGTCATGCAGTCGGGCTATGTGATTGGTGACCGTGTCCTGCGCCCCGCCATGGTGAGCGTCGCCAAGGGCGCGCCGAAGCCCAAGGGACCGAAGTCCGAAGCGGACGATACGATCCTGCGTTCGGTATAGGGGCCAAGAGGCTGTGGATGCTGCCCTGCTCTACAGCCTCAACCTCATCGGCGTTATTGTTTTTGCGCTGACCGGAGCGCTCGCCGCTTCGCGAAAACAGCTCGACCTGGTCGGCTTCGCGTTCATGGCGGCGATCACCGGTGTCGGCGGCGGGACACTTCGGGATGTCATCCTCGGCGCCACGCCGGTGTTCTGGATCACGGAGCCCGCGCCGGTCGTGCTCTGCATCCTGACCGCAGTCGTCGTCTATTTCCTCGCCCCCTTTGTGGAGTACCGCTACCGGCTCCTGCTCTGGGCCGATGCGATCGGCATTTCCGGCTATTGCGTCATGGGAGCCTCGCGGGCACTCGACGCCGGCGCCAGCCCTGTTGGCGCGGTGGTGATGGGGGTTGTCACGGCAACCTTCGGCGGCGTTATCCGCGACATGATCGCCGGCGAACCGTCGGTGATCCTGCGGCGGGAAATTTATGTGACGGCAACGGTGATCGGCGCGGGGCTGTTCGTGCTCGCCACGCTGCTTGGAACGGGCTTTTGGCCGGCCGCCCTGCTCGGCACGATGTCGGCCTTCGTCGTGCGCGCCGGCGCGCTCTGGTTCGGCTGGACGCTGCCGACCTACCGCTCGCGTCCCGGCCGCGCCTTCCCGCCGCGCTAAGGCGGTCTCAGGGCGTTTTCAGGAACGCGTCAGCCTGTTCCGTATGGAGTGGAGAAACGCAGCAGGTGGGCCCTAGGCGGCGTACCGCGTCGCGTCGACGCCGTAGTGGTTCACATAGCGCTCGTTGATCGCCGAGACCGGCAGGACGATCAGCACGTCCGTCGTGCCGAACTGCCGATCGATGACCGCCCCGTCGCCGATATAGGCGCCGAGTCGCAGATAGCCCTTGATCAGCGGCGGCAGTGTCTTCAGCGCCGCCTTCATGTCGATCGCGCCTTCCGGCAGCCGGTCCATCGGCACGCGGCGATGCGGCAGCGCGCTCACCGACCATTCGGCGGGCGCGCGGGCATTGTGGTGCAGGAAAGAAAGGGGCAGTTCCAGGGCGTCGGGATTGGTGCCTTCGAGCGAGGCGCAGCCGACCATCACATCGATGCCGTGGCTGCGGACATAGCTCCAGATACCGTGCCAGAGCAGTTCGACCGTGCGCTTAGTGCGATAGGGCTTCAGCACGCAGGAACGACCGAGCTCCAGGAAATTCAGGGCGTTGTGGCGCTCCAGCAGCGGGGCGATGTCGAATTCGCTCGCCGTGTAGAAGCCGGTGTGTCGGCTTGCCACTTCCTGGCGGAGAAGGCGATAGGTGCCGACAATCGCCGCTTCGCCGGCCGCGGTCCGGGTATCGTGGTCGATGACGAGGAGATGGTCGCAGATCTTGTCGAAGCCATCGCGATCGCGGCGCGAAAGCTGCGCCTGCATGTCGGGAATGGCCGACATTTCCTCGTAGAAAACCTTGTAGCGCAGCTTCTGCGCCTTCTTCACCTCGCGCGGCGAGACCGCAAGGCGCACTTCCAGCGCCCCGATTCTTCCGAGCGATTCAGGCAGTGCGACGGCGGGGCGAAGAGCTTTCGGCATCGACAGCCTTATACCGCCGAATACGCGCTGCGATAGTGCCGGTAAAGCCACGATCGCCGCCGATACGCGCTGAACCGGTTGTGACGACGCAATCCCGCGCTTCACCATCACTCGTTCTCCTGCCTGCCCAAGCCGTCTGATCCCGCGATACCGAGACGACGAACAAGACTGTCACATCTCTCCGACAGTTCGGTGACAAAGCTTTCTTCGCCCCCTGTCCCCGACCCCTTCCGCGGCTCGATCTCCTGGGTGGCCGGAACGGCAGCAGATGTTGCTCGCCATGGTGAGACCCCCGGTCGCGCGACCGACACGGCGTCGCATCGCGGGCAAACACCGGCCCAGGGCTCGGAACGGGCCCCGCTGGACAGAGGCCAAACGTCGTCGAGCTGCTTGTTGCCGGATATATGGCGATCCGCCGGCAAACCCGTTGCGCGGCTTCCCTTCGCTCCCGTTTGCGAGTTGCTCAGCCGGCGTTATTGTCGTCCATAGAGTGGCGGCCCCTTAGGCAGCAGCGAGCAGACGGTCGCCGGCGACGCGGTAGCTGAGCGCTTCGGCGAGATGCGAGCGGCCGACGGTCTCGGCGCCATCCAGGTCGGCGATGGTGCGCGCGACCTTCAGCACGCGATGATAGCCTCGCGCGGACAATTTGAGCGCCGTGGCGGCGTCGCTGAGCAGTCGTGCCGCGGCCTTGTCCGGCGTGGCGATTGTCTCGATCAAGGCGCTGGAACATTGGGCGTTGGTCCGGATGTCATCGACGCCCAAGGCTTCAAATCGCTCGGTCTGCAGCGCGCGTGCCAAGGCGACCCGTTCCGCCACGATGGCGCTGCTCTCCGATGGCGCCGCGCCGATCAGGTCGCTGGCGACAACGGCCGGTACCTCGATGCGGATGTCGATCCGGTCGAGGAACGGGCCGGAAAGACGGGCCTGATAGTCCGCCGCACAGCGCGGGCCGCGCTTGCAGCTCATGCCGGGCTCGCCTGCCATGCCGCATCGGCACGGGTTCATGGCGGCGATCAGCTGGAAACGCGAGGGATAGCGGATGCGGTGGTTGGCGCGGGCAATCAGCACTTCGCCGGATTCGAGCGGCTGGCGCAGCGAATCGAGCACCTGGGGTGTGAATTCCGGCAACTCGTCGAGAAACAGGATGCCGTGATGGGCAAGCGAGGCTTCGCCCGGGCGCGCGCGCAGACCGCCACCGACCATGGCCGCCATCGAGGCCGAATGATGCGGTGCGCGAAACGGTCGTCGATCCGTCAGCTTGCCGCCGACCAGTTCGCCGCCGATCGAGGCGATCATCGAGACTTCGAGCAACTCTTTGGGCGAGAGCGGCGGCAGGATTGAGGGCAGGCGGCTTGCCAGCATCGATTTTCCAGCACCTGGCGGTCCGGCCATCAGCAGGTTGTGCCCACCGGCGGCCGCAATTTCCAACGCACGGCGGGCGCTTTCCTGGCCCCGGACATCCGCGAGGTCGGGGAGGGCGGCGCCGTCGCGCTTCAGCGCCGGCTCGGGCCGGGTCAGCAGCTGCGTGCCCTTGAAGTGGTTGGCGATGGCGATCAGGCTTCGGGGCGCGAGAATCTCCATGTCGCCACCGGCCCAGGCTGCTTCCGGCCCGCAGGCGGCTGGGCAGATCAGGCCGCGCCCTATGGCGTTGGCGCCGATCGCCGCCGGCAGCACCCCGGCGACATTGGCGATGGTGCCATCGAGCGACAGTTCGCCGAGCACGACGAAACCAGCAAGCAATTCGCCCGGAATGGCTCCGAGCCCGGCCATCAGGCCGAGAGCGATCGGCAGGTCGTAGTGGCTGCCTTCCTTCGGCAGGTCGGCCGGCGCCAGATTGATGATGATCCGCTTCGGCGGCAAAGCGAGGCCGGAGGCGTGCAGGGCGGCGCGCACGCGCTCTCGGCTTTCGGCCACAGCCTTGTCCGGCAGGCCGACGATGACGATGCCGGGAAAGCCCGGCGCAATCTGCACCTGGACGTCGACCGGAACCGCTTCAATGCCCTGAAAGGCCACCGTCGTGACATGCGCGACCATGTCCGCTCCCCCGTTGAAGATATGACGTTACGTCAATCCGGGCGGGAGCACAAGAACAGGTCGTGAACATCCGGGTCGGAGCGCGGATGTTGTTAGCGGTTTGTTAACTCAGCGCTTCGCTTCGACCGCATTCCAGATCAGCGAGGCGATGTCGGCGCCGCCAAAACGCTTCACTTCGCGGATGCCGGTCGGCGAGGTGACGTTGATCTCGGTCAGGTAGTCGCCGATCACGTCGATGCCGACGAAGATGAAGCCGCGCTTTTTCAGATCCGGCCCGATCGCTTCGCAGATCTCGCGATCGCGGCGGGTCAGTTCGATCGGCTCGGGACGGCCGCCGACATGCATGTTGGAGCGCGACTCGCCATCCGCAGGCACCCGGTTGATCGCGCCGACCGCGACGCCATCGACCAGGATGATGCGCTTGTCGCCGGCGCGGACCGCCGGCAGATAACGCTGCACGACATAGGGTTCGCCGCGATAGGCGGCCGAGAAGATCTCGAGCAGCGAGGCGAGGTTCTGGTCGCCTTCCGAAAGGCGGAAGACACCGGCGCCACCATTGCCGAACAGCGGCTTGATGATGATGTCGCCATGCTCCTGGCGGAAGCGGCGGATTTCCTCGGCATCTCGGGAGATCAGCGTCGGCGGCATCAGCTTCGGATAGTCGGTGACGAAGATCTTTTCCGGCGCGTTGCGCACTTCGGCCGGGTCATTGACCACCAGCGTCTTCGGATGAATGCGCTCAAGCAGGTGCGTCGTCGTGATGTAGCCCATGTCGAAGGGCGGATCCTGGCGCAGGAACACCACGTCCATCGTCGAGAGGTCGGTACGTTCCGCCTCGCCGAGCGAGTAATGGTCGCCGGGCACGTCGCGGACAGTGACGGCTTCGATCGCCGCTTCGACCCGGCCGTCGTTCAGTGACAGCCGGTCGGGCGTGTAGTGATACAGCTTGTGGCCGCGTCGCTGGCCTTCCAGCATCAGGGCGAAGGTGGAATCGCCCCGGATATTGATCTTGGCGATATGGTCCATCTGGACGGCGACGGAAAGCGACATGAAGGCCCCCAATGCGGAATAGGCCTCTTATGTCGTGTGGCAGGGGCGAATGGCAATGCCGCTGTCAACGATCCCGAGCGAAAGCGTCGACGATGTGATGAGGAAGTCGCCTCGGGCGGATGGCGACGATGTCGAAGCGAAGCCTCATGCCGGCCGCCTGCGGGTGGCGGCTGACAAAGCTTTCCGCCGCCCGCAATAGGCGTCCGCGTGCCGTCGGTGTGATCGCCATTATGGCGGCGTCGATGGTGCGGCGGGCTTTTACCTCGACAAAGACGAGGGTGCTGCCGCGCCGCATGACGAGGTCGATCTCGCCGAGCGGGCTGCGAAAGCGGCGCGCGACGGTTCGATAGCCCTTCAGATTCAGGAAAAGCGCGGCGACCGTTTCGGCGAAACGGCCGTGGCGTTCGGAGGTGCGGCGGTCAGGCCGCGCCATCTTCGTCGACGATCTCGTCGGAAGCGTCTTCGTCATCCGCGTCTTCGGCGGCCTCGGCCTTCAGCTCCAGCGCGCGCTGGTAGAGGTCGCGCTTGGGCATGCCGGTGGCGGTTGCAGCCAATGCCGCCGCCTCTTTCAGCGGATGGCTCTCCAACAGTCGCGCCAACAGCGTATCGACTTCGTCGGCGTCCGGCTCGCTGGTGACCGGCGGGCCGATCAGGATGACAACCTCGCCCTTCGGCGAAGGCTCGTTGGCAAACGCTTCCGCGAGCGAGCCGAGCGTGCCTCGACGCACGGTCTCAAAAGTCTTGGTCAGTTCGCGCGCCATGACGGCGGGACGGTCGGGGCCGAGGGTTTCGGCCATGTCGGCCAGTGAATCCGCCGTCCGATGCGGCGATTCATAGAAAATCAGCGTCGCCGGCACGTCGCCGAGCGCCGCCAGTCGCTTCTTGCGGCCAACGGTGCGGTTGGGCAGGAAGCCGGCGAACAGGAAGGTGTCGGTCGGCAGCGCCGCCGTGACGAGGGCTGCCAGCAAGGCCGAGGCGCCGGGGATTGGAATGACGCGATGGCCTGCGCCGAGAACGTCGCCGACCAGACGGAAGCCGGGATCGGATACCAGCGGCGTGCCGGCGTCGCTGACGAGCGCGATCACCTTACCGGCGGCGAGCGCCGCCAGCAGTTTTGGCCGCTGCCGGTCGGCATTGTGTTCATGATAGGCGAAAAGCTCGGTCTCTATGCCGAAGTGCCGTGTCAAGACGCGGGTGACGCGGGTATCCTCGCAGGCGATCACGTCGGCAGCCGCCAGCGTCGCCAGCGCCCGGATGGTGATATCGCGCAGATTGCCGATCGGCGTCGAGACGATGTAGAGCCCGCCCTCGATAGTCGGGGCGCGCAGGCGCTGGCCGTCGATCAGATAGCTCGCGGCGCTGTCGCTGGCGACACCCTCCGGAATGCCCGGTCGCGACGAGACGCTCATGACGCGCCTGCGCCGACGTTGTGGAGATGTGACACCCGACTTGAATTCACCGAAACCGCCGCTCTTTGCCGCTGAACAACCAGTGGCTTTCCACTACAGTTACATCCTGCGGCTGAACAGGAGAAGGCGTGTGGGTTGGTTTCGTTCCGAACGGCTGGATGGCCGCAGGGCAGGGGTGTTCACTGCCTGCGTCGCGGCGCTCGGTCTGCTCACGGCCTGTTCCTCGACCGTTGGTGGCTCTGGCGCCGGGGCCGGCCTGGCTCCAGCGGCGAACGGCAACCTGCCCGTCAGCGGTGAAACGCTGGGCACCGGCACTGTTCGCGTCGCCCTGCTGGTGCCGTCCTCGGCCACCGGCAATGCCGGGGCAATCGCCGCCAATCTGAAGAATGCCGCCGATCTGGCGCTGCGCGAGTTCCAGGGCGGCGCCAATCTGCAGATTATCGTCAAGGATGATCGTGGCACGCCGGAAGGCGCGCGCCAGGCCGCCACCGAGGCGATTTCGCAGGGCGCCGAGTTGATCATGGGTCCGCTCTTTTCCCAATCCGTTGCCGCGGCGGCCTCGGTCGCGAGACCGGCCGGCGTGCCGATCGTGGCCTTCTCGACCGATACCAGCATCGCCGCTCGCAATGTCTATCTGTTGAGCTTCCTGCCGCAGTCGGACGCGGACCGCATCATCAGCTATGCCGCGTCGCAGGGGAAACGCTCGATCGCGGCGCTGCTGCCGGACAATGGCTATGGCACGGTGATGGAGGCGGCCGTCCAGCGCGCTGCGACCGCCAATGGAGCGCGCATCGTCACCATCGAGCGCTATGGCCTCGACCGGGTCGCCATGCAGCAGAAGGCGGAGGCGATCGCGGCGGTGATCCAGAGCGGGCAGGTCGACGCCGTGTTCATGCCTGACGCCGGCGATGCCGCGCCGTTCCTGGCGCAGATCTTTTCCGCCCGCGGCATAAGGCCGGGCCAGGTCAAGTTCCTCGGTTCTGGCCAGTGGGACGATCCGCGCATCGCCGCCGAACCGACGCTGCGCGGCGGCTGGTATCCGGCGCCCGATCGTGCCGGCTATGCCGCCTTCGCCGTCCGCTATCAGGGCGTCTTCGGCGCGCCGCCGTTGCGCACCGCCTCGCTCGGCTATGATGCGACAAGCCTCGCAGCCGGGCTTGCCGCGCGCTATGGCGACAAGCGCTTCAACGCCGACACCTTGGCCAATCCGAACGGCTTCATCGGCGTCGACGGCGCCTTCCGCTTCCTCCCCGATGGCACCAATCAGCGTCAGCTCGCGGTCTATGAGCTCGGCGGCGGCACCCCGGTCATGATCGACCGCGCCCCGCAGACATTTGCCCGCACCGGGACGTAGGCGGCGACTTCGCACCGTCTTCTCTGGACCTTCCAGCGGATCGTTTTGCTCGACCATCATCCTGAGGCGCTTCGCGTCAGCGAAGCCTCGAAGGAGGGTTCGGCGGGCGCTCTGCTTTTTCAGGGGCGGTCGGTCTCGCAGACCTGCGGGCGTTCTCTGGACCCTCCTTCGAGGCCCGGCTTCGCCGGGCGCCTCAGGATGATGGTCGAGTGTGGGTCCGTAGTAGCTGTTTTCCTGGTCCTCATGCCGGTCGGTAAAGGCCGGCAAGACCCTCACCCAACCCTCTCCCGCGAGCGGGCGAGGGCTTTGGGCCGGCGGTCTTCACACCGTCGCCGCTCAGGCGCCATCCGAGCGAACGGGCGCAGGCAGACTCCCTCTACCGCTTGCGGGAGAGGGCTGGGGTGAGGGGCTACTCTTCAGGAGCGGAGAGAAAGAAAGCTCAGGCCGCCAGGTCGGCGACCACGGCGTCGAGCACGAACGAACCGGAGCGCGTCGCGCGGATGCGGTTTTCGTCGATCTGCTCGACCATGCCGTGCTCGATCAGATCGGCCATGCGACGCGGATCGAGCGTACGGCCGGCGATCGCCTTGTAGCGACGAAGGTCGATGCCTTCGGTGAGCCTGAGACCCATTAGCAGCATCTCGTCGCCGGATTCCTCCGGCGTCAGGATGTCATCGGTCTCGATGCCGTCGCCCCAGGACTCGACGCGTCCGAGCCAGGTTTCCGGCAGGAGCGTCGTTGCGGTCGCGTGGCGCTTGCCGTCGATGATCAGGCGGCCATGGGCGCCGGGACCGATGCCGGCATATTCGCCATAGCGCCAATAGACGAGATTGTGCCGGCACTCGCCGCCGGGAACCGCGTGGTTGGAGATCTCGTAGGCCGGCCGGCCGTGCTTGTCGCAGACTTCCTGTGTGATCTCGAAGAGGGTGGCTGCCGTATCCTCGTCCGGGATCACCAGCTTGCCGGCCGCGTAGAGCTTCTCGAACATCGTGCCCGGCTCGATGGTGAGCTGGTAGAGCGACATATGATCGGAGGCGCGTTCCAGCGCCTGCATCAGCTCGGCCCGCCACATATCCGGTGTCTGGCCCGGACGAGCGTAGATCAGGTCGAAGGACAGGCGTGGAAACGTGGCGCGGGCGATGTCGATGGCGCGCATGGCCTCCTCGACATTGTGCACCCGGCCGAGCGCCTTCAGATCCCCATCGTTCAGCGCCTGCACGCCGAGCGAGACGCGATTGACGCCGGCGGCGCGATAGCCGCGAAACCGTTCCGCCTCGACGCTGGAGGGGTTGGCCTCCATCGAGATTTCAGCGTCCGGAGCGACGTTCCACGCCGCGCCGATCGCGTCGAGGATGATTCCGACGGTCTTCGGATCCATCAGCGACGGCGTGCCGCCGCCGAGGAAGATCGAGTCGACGGTCTTGCCGGGCGACTTGGCCGCCATCGTCTTGATCTCGGTGACGAACGCCTTGGCGAACCGCTCCTGATCGACCCCCTGGTGGCGGACATGCGAGTTGAAGTCGCAATAGGGGCACTTGGCCGCGCAGAAAGGCCAGTGCACATAAACGCCAAATCCGGGTTCGATCGGTGCGGTCATCGGGTTCAGGCCCCGAGTTCGTTTTGGGCGAACAGCGCGAAAGCGCGTGCCCGGTGCGACAGCGCATCGGTCCGTCCGGCCGACCAGCCGTGCTTTTCTTCCGCGACCATCTCGCCAAAGGTCAGCGCATGGCCCTCGGGCAGGAAGGCTGGATCATAGCCGAAGCCGAGCTCGCCGCGCGGCGGCCAGACCAGCGTGCCGTCGATCTCGCCGCGATAATTGCGCGTCGTGCCATCCGGGAAGGCGAGGCAGAGCACGGCGACGAAACGGCCGGTGCGCTTGTCCGGCGAGGTGGCGCCGGCTTGCTGCAGCTTCTCTTCGACGTTGCGCATGGCGCGGGCGAAATCGCCATCGGGGGCTGCCCAATCGGCGGAATAGACGCCGGGATCGCCGCCGATCGCATCGACGCAGAGTCCGGAATCGTCCGAGAGCGCCGGGAAGCCCGACGCCTTGGCGGCGGCATGCGCCTTGATCGCGGCGTTTTCCTCGAAGGTGGTGCCGGTTTCGTCGGGAACCGGCAGGCCGAGTTCGCCTGCCGAGATCACCTTGAGCCCGAACGGCGCCAGCAGCCCGGCGAATTCGCGCAGCTTGCCGCCATTGTGCGAGGCGAGCACGAGCGTGTCGCCGGAAGACAGGCGGTTGTTCGGAGCGTTCATCAGGAAATGGCCAGCTTCTGCAGCTCGACCAGATCGACGATGCCGTTCTTGGCAAGCGTCAGCATCGCGGTCAGCTCGGCTTCATTGAAGGGCTTGCCCTCGGCCGTGCCCTGGATTTCGACAATGCCGCCGGAGCCGGTCATGACGAAATTCGCATCCGTCTCGGCCTCGGAATCCTCGGCGTAGTCGAGATCGAGTACGGGCGTGCCGCGATACATGCCGACCGAAACGGCAGCGACGTGATCGCGGATGACCTTCGGGCCGACCATGTCGCGCGACTTCATCCAGGCGACGCAGTCATGCAGCGCCACCCAGGCGCCGGTGACCGAGGCCGTACGGGTGCCGCCATCGGCCTGCAGCACGTCGCAGTCGATGGTGATCTGCTTCTCGCCGAGATGGACGAGATCGACGACGGCGCGCAGCGAGCGACCGATCAGGCGCTGGATTTCCTGCGTCCGGCCGGACTGCTTGCCGGTCGCGGCCTCGCGGCGCATCCGGTCGCCGGTCGAGCGCGGCAGCATGCCGTATTCGGCCGTGACCCAACCCTTGCCCGAGCCACGCAGCCAGGATGGCGGCTTGTCTTCGAGGCTGGCGGTGCAAAGCACATGCGTATCGCCGAACTTGACCAGGCACGAACCCTCTGCGTGCTTGGCAACACCGCGTTCGAGCGTTACCGCGCGCAGTACGTCCGGGGCGCGTTTTGAAGGTCGCATGGGATATTCCTGGCTGTTTCGTTGGCCCGCTTGTACAGGTCGGTGGCTCGAAACGTAAAGCCCTGCTTGAACCGGGCACGAAAATCGACACTTAATCAAATAGATCGAAGCATTCGAACAGAGGATCCAGCGTCTTGCCCGTGGACCGCATGGCCTCCGATACGGCGACTTCGGCGCTTTCCGCGCTCGATCAGCGCTCGCGCGAAATCTTTAAGCGCATCGTCGACAGCTATCTGGAGACGGGGGAGCCGCTCGGTTCGCGCAATCTTGCGCGCATCCTGCCGATGGCCCTGTCTCCCGCCTCCGTGCGAAATGTCATGGCGGATCTGGAAGGCCTCGGCCTGATCTACGCGCCCCATACCTCGGCCGGCCGACTGCCGACCCAAAGTGGCCTGCGGCTGTTCGTCGACGCCATGCTCGAAGTTGGCGACCTGACCTCCGACGAACGGCGCGACATTGAAAGCCAGGTTGCCGGCGGTGGCGCCGGGCGGACGGTTGATGGCGTGCTGAGCGAGGCCGGGCGCATGCTTTCGGGTCTTTCGCGCGGCGCCGGCGTGGTGCTCGCGTCGAAAAGCGACCAGCGGCTGAAACACATAGAATTCGTTCGTCTGGAGCCGACCAAGGCGCTGGTCGTGCTGGTCGGCGAAGATGGATCGGTCGAGAACCGTCTGATTGACCTCGATCCCGGCACGACGCCGTCGAGCCTGGTCGAGGCCTCGAACTACCTCAATACGCATCTGCGCGGTCGCAGCCTGCCGGAAGCACGCGCCGAACTGAACCAGCGGCAGGAACAGGTCCGCGCCGAACTGGATCAGTTGACGGCGCGCCTGGTCGATGCGGGGCTGGCGAGTTGGGTCGAGGCGACCGGACTGCGCCCCGATACGCTGATCGTGCGCGGCCAGGCCAATTTGCTCGAGGACGTTCGCGCCGCCGAGGATCTTGAGCGCATCCGCCTGCTGTTCGACGATATCGAGACGCAGCGCGAGCTGGTTCACCTGCTCGGCAGTGCAGAAGCGGGCGACGGGGTGCGGATTTTCATCGGTTCGGAGAACAAGCTGTTCTCGCTCTCCGGTTCGTCCCTGGTGGTGTCGCCCTATCGCGATTCCGAGAGCCGGGTGGTCGGCGTTCTCGGCGTCATTGGGCCGACGCGGCTCAATTATGCGCGTATCGTGCCGATGGTCGATTATACCGCCAAGCTGGTGGGCCGGCTGATCGGCTGAGCGCGACCGTCTGGCGACTGTACAGCGCGCCAGCGAGCCGATATGAGAACGCTTCAAATATAGAGTGGAGACGAGAACATGGCGACGGGTACCGACAAACTGGTCACGGTTTTCGGCGGCTCTGGCTTCATCGGCCGTCATGTGGTGCGCGCGCTCGCCAAGCGCGGCTGGCGCATCCGTGTCGCCGTGCGACGCCCGGATCTTGCCGGTCATCTGCAGCCGCTTGGCGCTGTCGGCCAGATCATGCCGGTCCAGGCGAATTTGCGCTATCGCTGGTCGGTCGATCGGGCGGTTCAGGGCGCGGACGCGGTCGTCAATCTCGTCGGCATCCTGAACGAGAGCGGCCGCCAGAATTTCTCCGTCCTGCATAATTTCGGCGCCCGCGCGGTGGCCGAGGCAACGCGCGCTGCCGGCATCCAGACGCTGGTGCATCAGTCGGCGCTCGGCGCGGATCCGAAGTCGGAATCGCTCTATGCCCGCACCAAGGCTCTGGGCGAGGACGCCGTTCTCGAGACCGTGCCCAATGCCGTCATCCTGCGTCCCTCGATCGTGTTCGGACCGGAAGACCAGTTCTTCAACCGCTTCGGCGACATGGCCCGCATTTCGCCCATTCTGCCGCTGATCGGCGGCGGCGCGACCAAGCTGCAGCCCGTCTTCGTCGCCGATGTGGCGGAAGCGATCGCTCGCGCCGTCGAGGGCCAATTGGCCGGCGGTACGATTTATGAGATCGGCGGCCCGGAAGTGAAGACATTCCGCCAGTGCATGGAACTGCTGCTGGCAGAGATCGAGCGTTCGCCGCTGCTGGTCTCGGTGCCGTGGACGATGGCGCATTATGGTGCGACGATTGCCCAGTGGCTGCCGAAGCCGCTCCTGACCGTCGATCAGGTTCGCCTGCTGAAGACCGACAATGTCGTTTCGGCCGCCGCCGAAGCGGAAGGTTGTACGCTGGCCGGTATCGGCATCCATCCGAGCAATATGCTCGCGGAACTGCCGTCCTATCTGCAGCGCTTCAAGCCGCACGGCCAGTTCGACCACAAGCGCACGGCGTAATCGGCGCCTGCCAATTCGGTTGTTGGATCCAATAAGAAAAGCCCTCGCCCGGTATCCCCGGCGAGGGCTTTTTCATTCCGTCATCAGTCGGACCGATGGCTCACCCGAAGGTGAGGACCGCCGCGAGGCCGATGGCTCCCACGATGATGCGCCAATAGGCGAAGGGTGCGAAACCGCGCTGGCTGACGAAATCGAGCAGTCGGCGAACGACGAAGACACCGGCGACGAAAGCCGCCACGAAGCCGACGGCGATGTTCCACAGGCTGGCGGCGGTCAGGATGTCGTGGTTCTTGTAGAGATCATAGGCGAAGGCGCCCGCCATGGTCGGCATGGCCAGGAAGAACGAGAACTCCGCCGCGGCGCGCTTGTCGCTGCCGAACATCATGGCGGCGACGACGGATGAGCCCGAGCGCGATACGCCGGGGATCATCGCCAGGCACTGTGCGAAGCCGATGCCCAGATACATGCCGAGCGGAAAATCCATCGCGTCGTGATAGCGCGGCTTCAGATCGAGCCTATCGACGATCAGCAGGATGAAGCCGCCGACGATCAGCATGATGCAGATCAGCATCGGGCTCTCGAACAGCACCTGCTTGATGAAGCTGTGTCCCGCGGCGCCGATGACGGCCGCCGGCAGGAAGGCGAGCAGCACGCCGAGCACGAAACGGCGCGTGCGCGGATCGCTGGGCAGATCGTGCACGATCTTGAGCAGCCGGCCGAAATAGACCGTCAGGATGGCCAGGATCGCACCAAGCTGGATCAACACCTCGAAGGCGCGGCCCGGACTGTCGAAGCCGAGGAAGTGCCCCGCCAGCAGCAGGTGGCCGGTCGAGGAGACCGGGATGAATTCGGTGAGGCCTTCGATCAGGCCGAGTACAAGCGCATCCAGCAAACCTGGGATATCCATGATCGTTCCTGCAAGCGGTGTTGAGAGTCAAAAGCCGCGAATCGGCTTGATACTCGCCACAATCGCGGCCTATATGCGGTCGCTGAAGCCGTTCTCGCAACTGCACTCACTGCCGCAGAATCGCTTCGCTCTGTCAGCTCTCGACCTGCGGATCAATGTCCTTTCTCCATCATCATCCCTTTTCCGCCGCTTCGCGTTATGCCCGACTTGTGCTGTCGGAGTACGATGAGGCCGTCGAATTCGTCGAAGAGAAGCCATGGGTCCGCAATGCGGCCCTTTTGGCGCTGAACCCGGCTGGAATCCTGCCGGTCTTCATCGATGACAACGAAGCGGTCGTGGCCGGCGGCTCCGTCATCACGGAGTATCTTGTCGAAACCAAGGGCGCCCGCATGGGCGAGGTCCGGCTCATGCCGGAACATGCGGCCGACCGCGCCGAAGTGCGCCGGCTCGTCGAATGGTTTTCCGGCAAACTGCATGGCGAAGTGACGAGCTATCTCGTTACGGAAAAGATCTACAAGCGGCAGATGAAGCAGGGTGAAGGCAATACCTCGCCCGATCCCGCCGCCATTCGTGCCGCGCGCGCGAATGTCCGCTATCATATCCAGTACATTGGATATCTGGCGGCGCGGCGGAACTGGCTGGCCGGGCGTGAACTGACGCTTGCCGACTTCGCGGCCGCCGCGGAGATCTCCTGCATCGACTATCTTGGCGAGGTGCCATGGGAGGCGGACGAGGCGGCGAAGGCGTGGTACGCGCGGGTGAAGTCGCGGCCGTCGTTCCGGCAGCTGCTGAACGACGTGGTGCGGGGCGTTCCCCCGGCGCCGCATTACATCGACCTGGACTTCTGACCCAAGCTCTCCTGACGCCAAAGCAGCTTCAGGCGGAGAAGGCGCGGCTGATCGCCGATGCGCTGGCCGAGGGCTTCAGCGTCGTCCGCATCACCGGTCCCGATGCCATTCCGCTGGCGCCAGAGCGGCTACACGCTTTCCTGAGGGACGGCCACCACGGCTCCATGGCCTGGATGGAGGAGACGGCCGCGCGCCGTGCGGATCCGACTGTGCTTTGGCCGGATGTCCGCACCGTCATCATGCTCGGCCTCAACTATGGCCCGGAAGACGATCCGCGCACGCTGCTGGAAGCGCGTGATCGCGGCAACATCTCCGTCTATGCGCGCAACCGCGACTATCACGACATCATCAAGGGCAAGCTGAAGCAGGTTGCCGGCCGCCTCGCTTCGCGCACCGGCGCCGAGGTCAAGGTCTTCGTCGATACGGCCCCGGTGATGGAAAAGCCGCTTGGCGAAGCGTCTGGGCTTGGCTGGCAGGGCAAGCACACCAATCTCGTCTCGCGCGAATTCGGCTCGTGGCTGTTTCTCGGCTCGATCTTCACGGCGCTCGAGCTCCCCGTCGATGCGCCGGAGCGCGATCATTGCGGCAAGTGCCGGGCCTGCCTCGACGCGTGCCCGACCAACGCTTTTCCATCGCCATACCGCATCGATGCGCGGCGCTGCATTTCCTATCTGACGATCGAGAATGCCGGGCCGATCCCGCGTGAATTCCGCGTCGCCATGGGCAACCGGATCTATGGCTGCGACGATTGCCTCGCGGCCTGTCCGTGGAACAAGTTTGCGAAAGCGGCCTCGGAGATGAAGCTGAAGGCGCGGCCCGAATATGAGGGGCCGAGGCTTTCGGAGCTTGTGGCGCTCGACGACGCGGCCTTCCGGGCCTTCTTTTCCGGCTCGCCGGTCAAGCGCATCGGCCGCGATCGCTTTGTGCGCAACGTCCTGATCGCGATCGGCAATTCCGGCGACGCGGCCCTGCTGGGCGCGGTGCGGACCCTGCTGGACGATCCGGCCCCGGTTGTCAGGGGCGCCGCCGTCTGGGCGTTTTCGCGCCTGGCCTCGGCCGAGTTCGAAGCGTCCCGTCCGGGCGCGATGGCCGCGGAGGCCGACGAGGCGGTGCGGGAGGAATGGCGGGGCGCGTAGTCCGCCAGTTGAAGGTGGCGGGATGGGGCAGGGACCTCATGGCCCCATAGTCAGCCTTCGCCCCCCTCGACCATCATCCTGAGGTGCTTCGCGCAGCGAAGCCTCGAAGGAGGGTCCAGCAGAACTCGCAAGCGCTGCCCGGGATCCTCTGCGTTGCGGCCTAGCCCGCTAGAGCAAGATCCA
>NZ_JAPKNH010000013.1 GCF_026344005.1 Kaistia terrae | reverse complement strand
ATGTTCCCGCAGTCGTCCAACAGGGCTTCTTTCGGCTTCCACTCCAAGCCGCCATAGCGCTTGTTGGTGCCGCACATCCACGCGTCGCCGTAGAACTTCAGCGCCTCCAGCATCCCGGCGTTCTCCGCGCGCAGGCGGGTGATCTCGGCGGCTTGCTGGATGGCGAGGTCGAGTAGCTCGGGCGCAGCCGCGATCAGGCGGGCATCCGGACAGTCGATGCCGCGCACGTCATAGCGATAGACGCTACCGTTGGCCTTCGCCTGCTCTACGCCCCGCACCGTTCGGTCCCCGACCTCAAACTCTAGAAGCCTGGAAGCGTCGACCAACCCGCCGCGTTCAGGTTGGAACTCCGGTTGCGCGCCGCGCATCCCCCAACGTCTGAAACTCATCACATAGCGGCGGCCACTGTGCCTCGTGGCGAGATACAGCGAATAGCTGTTGGCATTGCCGAACCAGCCCCACGGCCCGGGCGTGTGGCCACCCTTGGCTAGCCGTTCCACCAGCCCAGCCTCCGCCGTCCCGCCGTCTTCGATGCGATCAGCCATCACCGAACCTCGTCAATGTTTGTGCGGGAAACGGTGAAGGTGTAGGCGGCGACCCAAGGGTTAGCCTCCCACGAGCCAGCGCAGTTGATGGTTTCCCAGAGGTGGCGAAAGACCGCCTGCTGGACCGAGCCGTTAGGCAAGTCATTCGAGTAACCGGCATCGGCAATGCTATTGCACAGCGAGGCGAAGTCACTGTCGAGGTCGATGCCCTCGTCCTCGGCGTCTGCGTCGCTGATGCCCTGCAGCCGCTCGACGCGAACATCTGTGACGGCGAGCGTCAGGCGGCTCGCCCAGCGGGGCATGTGGATCGAGGGTCGCCAAGCCGGCCGGCCAGATCGATCGAACCCCTCGCGAAACACGGCGGCGGTATAGCCATCGGTCGGATGTTCCCGTTGGGCGATGGTCCCGGTGCCGATGCTCATGCGATAGGCGGTGCGCGGCAACAAGGCATGAGCCTCGCGAACCCAGAGGCGATCCCCGAGTTTGATGCGGACGTAGTCTGGGGCAAAGGCCCCCATCCTGTTCGCCGGCAGACGAAACTCGTCGGGCGTTCCTGGGATGTGCCACTGGTCGTCACCGACCAGAGCAGGTTGCGGCTTCATCAGCCGCCTGGTCTGTGTCTTTCTGCCATCCAGCAGCGCGCGGACCATTGGTCCGGAAAACAGGATTGGCCGGGCCTTGCTCTGTTGCGGGCTCATGGCCGTTCCTTCTTTTCGGAGAAGGTGAACTCAGCGCCGCCGGCGAGAACGATGGCGAGCAGGAACCACCAGCCGGATCGATCGAGCCAGAACACGGCGTAGGCCGTCACACCAAGGATCGCGGCGCGATAGGCGAGGATCATGAAGACGATGCTCGCCTCGCTCATGGCCGCGCTCCGTCGTTAAGCAGGTAAGTGTCGGTCGGCACGAAGCCGGTCTTCGCGATCTCGTCGCGGCGCTCGCGGTTGCGACGGCGCGCAGCTGCGCCGCCTCGATCCCAGCGGACCGCGCCGCCGTTCTCCTGGCGCCAGTGCAGGAAGTCGTTCGCCCTTTGGCGCTGGGCCGGCGTAATATGGTTGCGCGTGATCATTCCACCGCCCTCGTCGCCATGCTGTCCTGCGGATGGCCGCCGGCGGCGATATGGGCGTCCAGCATGGCCTCGCGCTTCTCGCGGCTAAGCGGCATCGCATCGTCATCCTGCTCGACGAAGGATGTCGGCTCGGACAGCAGATCCATGAAGGTCGGTGCGCACTTGACGCAGAGCACGCAATCGATGCCGGGATAGTAGCGGTCGCTGATGTCGAGCGGCTCAACGCATCCCTCGCAGACGAGATAGTTGCGGCTCATTGCAGATCCTCCTGGATCCATGCCTCGAGCGCTGCCAGCAGGGCTTCGTCGTGGGCGCGTGCGGTTGTGATGCGAAGGGCGACAGCGACGATGCCGGCCAGCTTGGCGATGGCCGAGCGCGGCACCGGCTGGCGAAGCCGCTTGGCTGCGCAGATCTGTTGCCAGATCTCGCTCATGTCGTCGGCGGCTTGGGTGAGGGCCACCTGCTCGGCAGCCGTTATCAGGGCCATGGCGCAAAGCCGATGGCGAGGATGATGATCAGGCCAGCCATGGCAGGCAAAAAGGCAAGCGCCAGCCATGTGTCGCGATCGCTTCCGCAGATCGCGTCAGTAATTTCGATCAGGGTTTTCATGGGGATCTCGTCGATGGACATGATCGTCCGGCGACGCGGCTTCGGTGGGGGGGCTGGAACCGAAGCCGCGCTGGCGGGACGGTCCCTGTCAGTCCGCCTTCGCCAAAAGCCGCGGCTCATTGAGCCAATGCGATTGGATTGCCTCATGGGGTGAGGCGTTCTGGGCCTCTACGCGGATCTGCGGCGCCGTGCCGAGTTCTTCGAGGCGCGCCGTCGCGGTGCCGGTGAAGCCGGTCACCGGATCACACACCTTGTCGCCGAGTTTGATCATAACTGTCTCCGAGCTGGACATAATCGTCCGGCGACGCGGCTTCGGCTGGGGGAGGGGCGCCGAAGCCGCGCTGGCCTGACGATCGTGTCAGGCCGCGAGAGCCTTCCGCTCGGCGAGCTGGCGAGCCTGCGGCCCGTGCATCAGGATCTCGTCCTGGGTGAAACCGCAGAGCTTCAGGTGATCTTCATTGCAGCTGCCATCGATCGACGCCCGGTCGATCATCTCCGCCGCCATGAGGTTGTGGATGCTGTTGGTGCGGCGGGCCACGTCGAGGGCCGTCTCGTTACGGCTGTTGCGGCGGACGCGCAGCGGGGTTGTCTGGGTGTGCATGGGTCGCTCCATCGGAACCGGGTTCGGTTCGGCGCGCCAGGCCAATGCCCGCGCCGATGGAAACAAGAATACGCATGCGAATAATCAATGCAACAGAAAAATTCGCAAACGTATATGCGTTGATGTCGACCAATTCAATTTTGGGTAGTGATGCGCGGCCTTGCTTCGCCAGCGACGGGTGCTAGGCCGCGAATCGACCGGCTACATATTAATGATGGATCGCCGCACTCGGCCAATGATCGTCGGCTCGCTTGTGGGGAAGAGCGCCTCGTGATCGGGATTTGTCGAGACGGGTTCGAAGCGAGAGGGGTTAGGGCGCCAGCGTTTGTATGTGGCGTTTCCGTCTTGGTCCCCGATCACATAGCAGGCGTTCGGCACCAAGCGGGTGTCGCGCCGATTGGCTACGATGATCGAGCCCGGCGGCGATATGCGATCCATGGAATCACCACCGACTTCGAGAGCTATCCAGTCTCCCGGTGGAAGATCCGCCATCTCCAAGTGAGGTATATCCTCCCATCCTGAGATGTTGGCGGTCTCTTTGAGAGCGCCGGCACTGATCCAGGAAATGAGCGGTACGCGGATAAGGGCGGAGGCGGCGGAAGGGCCATCCGCCAACTGGCGGATCTGGTCACGCGTAGCGCCGCGAGGATCCGAACCGTGGAACCAGCGTGAAACGGTCGCCTGTGTCACGCCCAAAGCGCTGGCCAAGTCGGACTGGGTCCAACGGCGATCCGCGAGAATGCGCTCAAGGGTCTGTTTCATATCCATACGCACAATATACGCCCTCGTATGTTCGCGGGCGAATACGCGAACGTATGCCCCTTGCGGATATAAATTCGTATGCGTATAAGGCTTGTCATGAACACGCTTCTTTACATCCGAAAGAACGTCCTCGGTATCACTCAGGCCGAAATGGCAGAGATCGCGGGGGTGCGACAGGCAACTGTCTCGCGGTGGGAGAACGGTGCGTTGCTTCCTGACCTTTCGCAACTGGCGATGGTCCGAAAGGCGGCAATCGCCAAGGGTGTTGCCTGGCAGGACGCTTGGTTCTTTGAGCGTCCGGTCGCGGGCTCGGAGGCTGCATGACGATCGAGCATCGCCTGTGCTCCGCTGAGGGCTCTGACTTTCCGGCGGTGGCCGGACCGAAAAGCGATCGCCGGATTCCCCGCGCGGTGATCGTGACTGCCCTGCGCGCCGTTGGCCGGCGCGTAGGTTCCTTCCTCCCCAGACTTGGAGCGGGCCGGGGCCTCCTTCAGCCGCGCCCGCTCCATTTTGGCGGCGATCAGCATCCTGATGGTCGACATCTGCGTGGCCCTCCGTGACGCGCTTCTGACGACCTCTTTCTGCCAGACCCAAGCCGCCGACGCAGCGAATAAACCAAAGGGGTTTTTCGTGACTGATTTCGCTTTGCCCGAGGGCACGATCACTCTTTTCAAGAAGGCCTGCCATGAGGCGATCATCGCCGCTGGAGGCCGTAAGAAGGTCGCGTTCCTGCTCGGCGTCGACGAAAGCTTCCTGTCGCGGGCCTGCCTGGACAATCATCCCGAAAAGCTATCTCGCGACCACATGTTGTTGCTCGGGGTTTCAGGTGGCGGCGCAGCTTTCGCAGACTTCTTTGCATCGTTCGCGCACTGCCATGTCGTGCGGTTCGATGACAACGCCAGCGCGGCCAAAGATGAGCTGATTGCTGAACTTGGCGCGATCGCCAAGGAACAATCCGAGGCAACGGCAGCGCTCGCGGAAGTGGCGTTGCGGAACACGCCCGCCGCCGCGCGCAAGGCCATCAAGGAATTCTCCGACGTGAGCCAAGGGGTCGATCAGATCCTTTGGAAATTGGCCTCGGTCGCGGCGAAGGGCTCCTGACATGGGCGCCTCCGATCATCCCGCCACCGACGCTCGTCGCGACCACCTCTGGAGGGTCATCGGCGTGATCGCGCTCTGGCTCACCGGCTCCGCCGCCCTGCTCCTGACCGGGGCGAAGATCATTTCTACCACCATCGAATGGATCAAGTCATGATCTGGATGCAGACGCGCTCCGGCCTTGCTGTCGACCTCGCACGGCCAGATCTCTCGGCCATCGACATGATGGTCGACATTGCCATCCCGCTTGCGCTGGCCAACCGCTTCGCCGGGCACACCCGCCGTCTCGACAGCGCGGGCTTCTCTACCGCGCAGCATTCCTATCTGGGCGCGGATGCCGTGCTTCAGGAAACCTGCGGCGACACCGATGCGGCGCTGGCGTTCCTGCTTCACGATGCGCATGAAGCCCTGATCGGCGACTTGACGGCGCCATTCGTCTCCGCCCTCGACCGCATCGCCGTCGACCGGCTCGGGCGACCTGCGAACGGCATGATCCGCAGCACGCTCAAGGTGTTGAAGGGGGGCATCGACACCGAGATCTATCGCAGGCTGGGCCTCAGCTGGCCGCTCTCGCCCTACCATCACGGCATCGTTGCCGACATGGATCTTCGCATGCTCCGGCGCGAGCGCGACGAACTGATGGGGCCGTCGCCCGGGCCGTGGGCGAACAATGTCGAGACAGCCGCGCCCATCCGCAGCCTTGAAGGCTGGGACTTCTTCCGCGTCGGCAATCGCCTCGACGTCGCGCGCGAGTGGATGGCGCGCCTTCGTGCCTGGCACCCGCGCAATGTCGAGGCAAAGTCCTCAGGAGGTGAGCCGTGGCTTCTCCCATCCTGACGCTCGACCTCTATGTCCACGCGCGCGGCGATCGGGCGGTGCGGCTGTCGCGAGACGGTGATCTGCGCAACGCGGTCTGGGTCGCGCTCGTCCACCTGGACGTCGCCATGGCTGGCGACAAGCGGGCGATCGTCACGATTCCCCGCTGGCTGGCCGAGCAAGAGGCCCTTGTGACGCCGCCGGCAGAGGTTGGCCAGGCCGAGCTTTTCGGAGGCGCATCATGACCGATGAAGACACTTACGACCCCTATGCCACCGGTCGCGCCCGGCCGGGCAGGGACTTGAAGCCCGATTCCCAAGAGAGCGAAGGCGGCTACATCAACGGTGTCGCCGCCGCGCAGCTGCGCTCGATCGTCGAGCGCATCGAGCGCCTCGAGGAAGAGAAGAAGGCGATCGCCGACGACATCAAGGGCGTCTATGGCGAGGCCAAGGCCAACGGCTATGACACCAAGGCGCTGCGAAGGATCGTATCGCTGCGGAAGAAAGACGCCGGCGTGCTTGAAGAGGAAGAGGCGATCCTCGAGCTCTACAAAAACGCGCTGGGGATGGTCTGATGCTGAACAGGTCCGACACCGCAGCGCGCGCGGCGATCGGCTGGGACATCGATCACCAGACGTTCGGGCTCTTCGTCCACGCGCATCGCACCGAGATCATCGGTGTCAGCATGAGGGCGGCAGCCGACATTACCGGCATTTCCTACGCCACGCATTGCCGCGCCGAGCGGGCGCAGGCGATCTCGGCTGGCAACATGCTGCGGCTCTGCCTCTGGATCGACGCCAATCCCTACTGGTTCCTCGTAGATCCGAAAACCGGCAAGCGCCTGGTCAACCCGCCCGAGGCGCCGGTTCCACGCGAAACACCTAGTGAAACACGCTGAATTCATTGAACGGAGGCATGGCGTATGAGCAAGCATGACGTGTCCGGCGGCGACATTGCCGCCATGGTTCCGGGCTTCCGGCCGATCAAGGCGATCCCGATTGTCGGTGTCGAGCCGAACGTGGTCGCGGCCGATCGGCCCGCGTTTCGCTGGGTCGATCCGGCCACGCTTTGCGTCGAGGACCGGTATCAGCGCGAACTGGCCGACAAGTCGATTACCCTGATCCGTCGCATCGTCGGCAACTGGTCATGGGACTCGTTCAAGCCGCCGGTTTGCGCCGAGGGCGACGACGGTGTGCTTATGGTCATCGACGGCCAGCACACCGCAATCGCGGCTGCGAGCCATCCCGGCATCGACACGATTCCCGTCATGGTCGTCGATGCGGCCGAGTTGGCGAAGCGCGCGATGGCGTTTGTCCGGCACAATTCGGACCGCGTTGCGATGACCAGCAACCAGATCTATTACGCCGCGCTCGCCGCCGGCGACGAGATCGCGGTTGCCATGAACCAGGCCTGCGAAAAGTCGGGCGCGAGGATCCTGCGCAGCCCGCCCGCGCAGGGCGTCTTCAAGATCGGCGATACCATGGCCATCGCCGGGCTGCGAACGATTACCGAGCGGCGCGGCGTCAACTTCACGGCGAGAATGCTGAAGGTCCTGATCGATGCGCAGCGCGCGCCGCTGGCCTCGGCTGAGATCGGCGCCGTCACGGCGCTTCTGACCGAGCCGGAGTGGAAGGATTCGCTCGACCCGGTCGACCTGACGGCCACGATCCGCTCCAAGTCCGCGCGCCAATGGCTGGGCCATGCCGAGTCGACGGTGCGCAAGGGCATGAAAATGCCGATGTCTCGCGCCCTCGCCATTGCCTGGTACCGCGCGACGCCGAAACAGCGGCAGGCCCGCAATGGCTGATCTGGCGGCGCAGGTGGCCATGCTCGAGGCGGAGAACGCCGTTCTTCGCGACCGTGTCGAGACGCTCGAGCGCGACGCCGAGGCGCAGCTGCGCCTGCCGCCCGGCCTTGGCCTGACGGCGCATGAGGCGCGGATCTTCCTGATGTTGATGAAGCGGGACGTCTGCACCAAAGAGCAGCTGATGAACGGCGCTTATGACCATCACCATGATGGTGATCTGCCGCACATCAAGATCATCGATGTTTTCATCTGCAAGATCCGCAAGAAACTGAAGATCCACGGTGTCACGATAAGCACCGTGTGGGGGCAGGGGTACTACCTCGACGCCGATGCGAAACTGCGCGCGATCGCGATGATCGACGCCTTCAACGCCGCGCTTTCGCGGCCTGAGGTGGCAGCATGACGGCGCTCGTCCCCTGGCAACCGGGCGACGTGCCGGCGGCGGTCGGCCAGTTGCCGTTTCACGCGCTCGCGAACCTGTTCCCGTTGATCGAGGGCGAAGCCTTCGACGACCTCATGGCCGACATCGCCGCAAACGGCCTGCAGGAGCCGATCGAGCTTCTCGAAGGCGCGATCCTCGATGGGCGCAACCGATATCGCGCCGCGCTCGCCGTCGGCGCCACCGTCCACACCCGCCAGTTCCGTGGCAGCGATCCGCTTGCCTATGTGATGTCGAAGAACCTGCATCGTCGACAGCTTTCGCCGAGCCAGCGGGCGCTCGTCGCCGCGCGCGTCGCCACCATGCGGCAGGGCGAACGGACCGACCTTGCCGAACCTTCCGCAAGTTTGCGGAAAGTCAGCCAGGAAGAGGCGGCCCGCGTCGCCAGCGTGTCCGATCGCAGTGTGACGACGGCGCGCGACGTGCTCGCCCATGGCGCCACCGAACTGGTGGCTGCCGTGGATGGCGGCCGGATCTCGGTTTCGGCGGCGGCGGAAATCGCCTCGCTGCCGTTGGCAGAGCAAAAACGCATCGTCGACAGTGTCGATCCGCGCGCGCTGAGCGCCGCGATCAGGCGGCTGCGGGACACGAAGACGGCCGAAAAGAAGGCAAAGCGCGCCGGGCGCGAGGCGGCGCTGGCCAGCCGACAGCGGGCGCTGCCCGACAAGCGCTACGGCGTCATCTATGCGGATCCGGAGTGGCGCTTCGAGCCCTATAGCCGCGAGACCGGTATGGATCGCGCGGCAGACAATCACTATCCGACGACCCCGACGAACGACATCGTCCTGCGTCCAGTCGGCATCATCGCGGCAAAAGATTGCGTCCTGTTCCTCTGGGCCACCGCGCCGATGCTCAAGGCCGCGCTCCGCGTCATGGAGAATTGGGGCTTCGAGTACAAGTCGCACTTCATCTGGGGCAAAGACCGGATCGGCAACGGCTATTGGAACCGGAACCAGCATGAGCTGCTTCTGATTGGGACGATCGGCAACGTCCCGGCGCCGGCGATGGGCGAGCAATGGGGTTCGCTCCTTGATGCTACAGTCGGCGAACACTCGGCCAAGCCCGACAAGTTCTATGAGCTTATCGAAGCCTATTTCCCGAACCTTCCCAAGATTGAGCTCAACGCCCGCCGCGCGCGGCCGGGTTGGGACGTCTGGGGTTTGGAAGCGCCGGAGGTCAGCGCATGAATCTGTCACCTGAAGAACTGCTGATGACGCGCGAAATGCGGGTTGCAGCCTGCCGGCGATCACTCGCCTTGCTGCTCATCCATCACGGCGCGAAACCACCTGGCGAAGAGGCCCGCAAAGCCGTGGCGCGCTTGCAACGAGAGATGCTGGCCGCGCGCCGTCGCCTTCAACCGGCCTGCGAGCAGGCAACCGCAGCGATTGCCGCCAAGCCGGCACGCCGGGCGGCGACAGACGAGGATCTGGCGCGAATCCGCGAGATCTCCGGCGAGGTCATGCTTCGGTGTGGCTTCAAGGAACACGAGCTTTTCTCGCGGCGACAGGATCGAGCGTTGGCGCGAGCGCGGCACGAAATCATGTACCGGGCCGCCAACGAGACCAGCCTTTCGCTGCCACAGATCGGCCGCTTCTTCGGACGGGATCACACGACCGTGCTGCATGGGATGCGTAGGCACGCCGAACGCATCGGCGCGGAGGCAAGCCTGTGAGCGGACCTCGCTATTCGATCATTCATGGCGACGCTGCGACCGATCCTCGCCTCAAGGGCAAGGCACTGCAGGTGCTTTGCATCCTCGGCCGGCACACGGATCGCGGTGGATGGTGTTCGCGCAGCCAGGTGAAGATGGCGGGGCAGCTGCAGTGTGCCCGCTCGACCATTCAGGCCGCCATTTCGATCCTTGTCGAATGCGGATACGTACAGCAGCAGGAACGGTTTCATCCGAACAACGGTAAGCGGTCGCATGAATATCGCGTGCTGCTCGACGACAAACGCCCGGCTGAATTCATCAATAACTCTGATGAATTGGATGAGGACGACGACGACATCTCGGGCGATACTGCGCCCCCCCATGCCGGTATACCGGCATCCCCCATGCCGCCCCAGAACCGGCATGGGGATGCCGGTCCAGAACCGGCATCCAATAGAACGACCTCTTCTAATAACGACTTGGAGAGAGACGCGCGCTCGCCGCTGGGCTCTGGATTGGAAATTCGTAAAAAGCTCGACGCCGGGGCCGAGCGAGCCGCACTGGCCGAGGTAGCGCGGGCCGATGAGGCGTTCATGTCTCAGTTTCGGCAATGGCCGAAGCAGGACACCGACAACATCGTCCGGTCGCACGGCAGCTGGCTGCGGCTCTCCGAGGCTGATCGAGCCGCTGCAAGCGCTGCGGTGCCGGTGTTCATCGCAAAGCTGCGCATCGACAGGGCGCATTGCCGGTTCTTCACCTTCATCGAAGAGCGGAAGTGGCTGGATCTGGCTGTGAAGGCGGGCGGCGTATCTGCGAGCAGCACGTTGCTGCCAATCGAGCCCGGCACCGACATGTGGTGGGTTGTCTTCTGGCGGCGCTGGAAGAACGGCGAGCGGATCAAGTTCATGTTTGATCAGGCTTTTCCTATCGGAGCCCAGCCGCGACAGGGTGTTGGTGTGCCGGCTAACTCCGTGCCGAAGCCGGGGGACGTCGCGGCTCTAGAGACGATCGCCGTGCGCGATTCATCCGGTGCCGTGACGCCGGAGTTCCGTGCTTGGGCCGATCGGATGTCGAAGGATCTCGTCTTCCGCTTCAACGCAAACGACCTGCGCATGCCCTTCATCAAGGTGCCGAGCCAGTGGCCGCCTGGGCATGAAGGGCAGATCCGGAATGAATTTAGTGAAGCGAGTGGTCTCTGAAATGGAAATGGCGGCGGTAGATCTCATGACGGCACAGCACGGCAAGATCTGGCAGATCGGCGAGATTGTCGACTTCCTCCCGTCCGCCTCTGAGCGGTCGGAGCGACGGCCTTCCGAGGGTTGGTTCATCGTCTATACGGGCGGTTGTGATGAGCGGAGGGCTGCTGCAGCGCTCTCTCTAAGAGGATGGGCGGTCTACCTGCCCATCGTCGCTAAGTGGGTGCCGGTGAAGAAGCGCGGCGGGTTGAGGGCGGAGCGCAAAAAGCGGAACAAAGGCGAAGCAAGCGAGCCGATGCGTCGAATCGAGGTGCCGCTCTACCCTCGATATCTCTTCGTAGAGGTCGTGCCGAAGGTCTCTACATGCTGGCCGCTGATGGACGTGCCCGGCGTGTCGCTGGTTCTAAAAAGAGACGCCGACACCTTCGTTAGCCTCGACAGGGAGGCGATTGCTGACATTGAGCGCCGTGTCGCAACGCATGATAGTGCGCCGCCGAAGCGGGCTAACCTGTTGAAGCCAAAGGCAGGAACCCCGATCAGGATCACTGGCGGGCCATTCGCTGACTTCACGGCTATCGTGACGCCTGGTGGCCATGAGGCTGAGGTAAAGTGTGAACTAGAACTGTTCGGGCGCCCGACCCCAGTGCGTGTCGATCTTGACGACATCGATGTGCTCGAATAGCGATGGGGCAGGACGAGAGCGACTGGTTCCCCAACGCGGCCAAGAATAGGTCCTGAGCGTGGGCAGTCCCCCCAGATGACGGTGTAGCCGATCATCGCAAATGGCGACGCATGGCCCGGATGCAGAGATGCAGGCCGGGCCTAGTTGTATCTAGGGTATGCCTGTCTCTCCGCCCATCTATCGTAGGAACGGCATCCCGCCTGAAGCCGAGCTTCGGCGTGAGGCGGACAGGCTGAGAGGCAGTGCCAGGCAGAGAGGCTACACAGCCCGCTGGGATCGCGCCGCTCGTAGGTTCAAGGATCATCACCCGCTCTGTGTCGGCTGCCTCGCCGTCGATGTGGTCGAGCCGTCAAAGGTGGTGGATCACGTTATCCCGCATCGCGGTGACGACGGGCTCATGTGGGACGAGACCAACTGGCAGGCCTGCTGCAAGTGGCACCACGACGTGGTCAAGCAGATGCTCGAGGGAATGGTCGCCCGCGCCGAGGCCAGTCTTGATGACCTCCACCTCGACAGCGCTCGGGCGCGCGAAATGACCCGAAGTCTTCGGCGAGGGGGTGGGGGGGTCTGAAGTTGGTGGCGCTGGGGCGTCGGACCGCTGGGGGGGCAAGCATTTTCCCCCGCGAAATTCCGCGAACACTTTTTTTTGGAGACGGCTGTGCGCGGAAGACGTCCAGATATCGCCTCGCAGGAGGACAAGGGCAATCCCGGTAAACGTCGGAAGGCCAAGCCTACGATCGATGCCCGGATCAAGTTGCTCGCAGATGCGCCGTCGGCATCTACCGACGTGCTGGCGCCGCCGCTTATGTTTGGCCTCGAGGAGTTCGAAGGCGCCATTCAGATCTGGAACGAATACGTTCCCGAGCTTCGGCGCCGCAACATTCTCGACCGCCTCGATCGCCACACCATGGCGATGTATTGCTACTACCTCGATCGGTTTTGGTCGGCGGTGAAGAAGCTGGCCAAGGATGGTGACACGCAACGTGTCAGGACCACATCGGGCGGCTACCGTATCCACGATCATCCTGCCGTCGCTCACCGCGACGATGCCGCCAAGGTCGTGATGGATCTCTCTGCCCGCTTCGGCTTCACGCCGCTCGATCGGTACAAGTTGATACGCGAGCTGACAGGCACCGGGGCATCGGCAGGGCCGCTGTTCGGCGACAGGCAGGATAGTGGGCCGGAACAGCCGTCGATGCCGATGGATGCAACAGAGAACGACACCATCGCCGGCTTCGCCCGCCGCCATTCGAGCAAGCCGAACTAAGCCATGGCGGTAATGGCTCGACCTGCCTGGGTCGACGACGCGGCTGGGTTCTCTTTCGTCGCTCGTGAATGGGACAAGTCCGCCGCCGTTTCTGGTGCCTGGTTCGATGCGGTTCTGGCCAACCGCATCGTAGAGCAGTGGCCGCGGTGGTTTCGCCATACGGAGGGACGTTGGGGCGGCAAGCCTTTTGTCCTTACGAAATGGCAGGCCTGCATCGTGCGACTGCTGTTCGGCTGGAAACTGGCTGACGGCTATCGGCTGTACCGGCGCCTCCTGCTCTGGATCGCCCGCAAGAACGGCAAGAGCGAGTTCCTGGCAGCACTTGGCTTGGCGTTTTTCCTGGTCGACGGTGAGTTCGGTGGTCAGGCTTATGCATTCGCTTCCTCCGAAGCGCAGGCGCGCATTGTCTTCGAGAAGGCGAAGACGATGGTGACGCTGTCGCCGGAACTGATGAAGGAGATCACGCCCGCTGCGGACTCGCTCTTTGTCCAGTCGCTCCGGGCCAAGTTCGTACCGCTCTCCGGCAAGGCTGTCGGCAAGCATGGCCTCTCCGCTTCGGTCATCCTCGGCGACGAGATGCACGAATGGCGTGATGGCGAGTTGATGAACACGCTGCACCAGTCGACGTCGGCCCGCGATCAGCCGATTGAGCTCCTGGCTTCAACCGCAGGCCTCAAGGGACGGGGCTACGGAGAGGTGATCTTCGACGAGAGCCGTCGTATTGAGCGTGAAAGCCGTGGTGAGGGAGCGATCGCCGATACGCTCGTCGTCATCTTCGCAGCTGAGCCTGAAGACGACTGGACCGACGAGCAGGTCTGGTACAAGGCAAACCCTAATCTTGGCGTCTCGCCAACCCTTCGATTCCTGCGTGAAGAATGCGCAAAGGCGAAGGATGCGCCGCGCCTCGAGGCGGACTTCAGGCGCTACTATCTCAATCAGTGGATCGGCACGGCCGATCGGTGGATCCCGCTCGACAAATGGGATGCCGGCGCTCCCGACAAGGAGCGTTGGCGCAAAATTGAGATGGAGATGCTGGGGCGGAAGCGTCGTGCCTGTTTTGGCGGGCTCGACCTTTCATCGACAAGCGACCTGACGGCCCTGGTCTGGATCTTCCCGCCGGACGGCGCAGACACACGTTGGCTGATCCTTCCGAGGCTATGGGTGCCGGCCGCGAGCATCGAGCTTCGGGCTCGTCGCGATCGTGTCGGGTATGATGCTTGGGCCAAGAGCGGCGCCATCCGCGAGACGGAAGGGAACAGCGTCGACTATGCGACCATCCGAAAGCAGGTGATCGCCGATGCGGAGAGGTTCGATGTCCAGAACTTGGCCGTCGATCGACTGTTCCAGGGCCATGAGACTGCGGTGACGCTCGCCGAGAGCGGTGTCCCTGTCGAGTTCTTCGGCCAGGGCTTCTACTCGATGTCGCCGGCCGCGAAGGACTTCGAGCGCCTGGCCATTTCCAGCCAGCTCGACGCCGGCGGACATCCCTGCATGCGCTGGCAGGTCGATCATGTCGCCTACAAGCAGGACGACGCCGGCAACATTAAGCCTTCGAAGGTCCGATCTTCCGAGAAGATAGACGGCGTCGTCGCGCTGATCATGGCGATCGGCGTGGCATTCCGACCCGGTGACGGACCATCCGTCTACGAAACTCGCGGCGTGCTCGCGATCTGAGGATCATATGGGTCTGTTCTCATGGATTGGCGCTCGCCCGAGCGAGACTGTTCCGCCGCCGGAGGCATTGTCTCCGCCGTCGGAGGACATTACTCCGGCCGTGGCAGGCATCCGTGCACAAGGCGAACAGATTGCTGTTCGAGATCTCGGTGACCCTGTCATTCGTGACTTCATGCGGGGCGGAACCGAAACCAAGTCAGGTGCGGTCGTCACGCCGGACGGGCTCATGCGGGTGTCGGTTGCCTGGCGCTGTATCGGCCTCATCTCGGGCGCGGTGGCCAACTTGCCGCGCGATATCATCATCCGTGTTGACGAACGTCACCGCGAACCGGCCGTCGATCACCCGGTGCGGAACCTCCTGACGCGCAAGCCTAACCATTGGCAGACGCCAGAGGAATTCATCCGCCAGCTGCAGGCGCATGTCCTGATCCGTGGCAACGGCTACGCCCTCAAGGTCAAGGTCGGCAAGCGGATTACAGCGCTGCTTCCGATGCATCCGGACCGAGTTTCGGTCGTCCAGCTGCCTGACTTATCTCTTGACTACACCTACCACCGTCCGAACGGCGCCCAGATCCGGCTCAAGGCCGATGACGTCTTTCACCTTCGCGGGCTTTCGCTAGATGGCGTCACCGGTCTCTCGGTGATCTCGTATATGCGCGAGGCTGTCGGGCTCGCCATCCAGGCAGAGACAGCTGGAGCGCGACTGTTCAAGCATGGCGTCATTGCCGGGCAGGTCTACGAGCATCCTGATCGAATGTCGCCGGAGGCATACGGCCGGCTGAAGCAGTCGATCGAGGAAAAGTACGCAGGCGCCGAGAATGCGCACAAAGCCATCATCCTCGAGGAGGGAATGAAGGCTTCCGACAAGGTCGCGATGACCGCCGCAGACGCCGAGTTCATCGCTGTCCGTGAATTCCAGCGGCAGGATATCGCCACATTTTACGGCGTACCGCCGCACATGATCGGGGCTGGTGCTGGCCACAACTCTAATGCCAGTCCCGGCATGCTTCAGATGTCGACGCTGTTCGTTCAGTACTCGCTGCAAGATCATCTGACTATGTGGCAGGGCGCTATAAGACGCGACCTGCTCGATGGTGGCGATCCGCGGCTGGAGGCCCGATTCTACACTACGGGCCTTCTGCGCGGTGACCCGGCAGCGCGTTGGGAAACCTATAAATCCGGCCTCGATCGCGGGGTCTACAGCCCTGATGAAGTCCGGTCCTACGAAGACATTAACCCGCGGCCGGACGGCAAGGGTGGCGAATACACCGTCGCTTCTAACCTGGTCGGCAACCGGGCCGACAACTCCAAGGAGAAAGACCAGAATGTCGATCCGGCCGCTTCCTGAGATCCCCGATTTCCAGATCTCTGCCGATATGGGCTGGGACATGCGGCCTGATGCGGTGGACCGTTGGCAGGCTGGCGTAAAGGCTGCCGACGCGCCCGAAAACTCGATCTCTATCTACGAGACGATAGGTCATGACTATTGGACCGGCGAGGGCATGACCAGCAATCGCGTGGCCGGCATGCTGCGAAAGATCGGTGATGCCGACATCGTCGTGAACATCAATTCGCCCGGCGGCGACTTCTTTGAAGGGGTCTCGATCTACAACCTCCTTCGCCAGCACAAGGCGAGCGTGACGGTCCGTGTCATGGGCGTTGCCGCTTCCGCGGCCTCCGTCATCGCTATGGCCGGCGACCGGATCGAAATTGGTGCAGCCAGCTTTCTGATGATCCACAACGCTTGGGCCGGTGCCGTCGGCAACCGACATGACTTCCGCAAGGCGGCCGACATGCTCGAGCCGTTCGATGCCGCCATGGCGCAGGTCTATGCTGCCCGGACCGGCATGGACGTCCTGGCAGCCGCGAAGCTCATGGATGGCGAGACCTGGATCTCGGGGGCGAGTGCGCTCGACATGGGATTCGCGGACGCGCTGCTCGACGGCGACAAGATCGTCGAAGACGCCCAGGCCAGTGTGGCTGCTTCGTCCGTGAAGGCGCTCCGCCGCGTAGATTCTCTTCTCGCAAAGCAGAACATCTCCAGAAGCGAGCGGCGCGAGCTGTTCGCCAACATCAAGCGGAACACGCACGACGCTGTTCCTACGGCCACGCAAGACGCTGGCCATTCGGACTTCCTCGCCTCGATCCAATCGACGATCCGCACGATCGCCCAAAACTAGGAGCTACCCCATGCGTGGGATTTACGTGTTCGCGGCGCTGGCCGTCGCGGCAACTCTCGTCGCGTCCATGGCGCTCGCCGACGGCGGCGCCGCCGTCGCCCATTTTCACCTCGGTGCCGGCTCGGCCATCGCCAGCATGATCGCTCCGGTGGTGCCGCGCGGGCTCCAGTTCGTGCGCGCCGAGACCGCACCGACCGTGGCCGACCTGAAGGCGGCGATGGATCTGCTTGGCAAGACCTTCGCCGAGTTTCGGACTGAAAACGACAATGCCTTGAAGAGCAAGGCTGATGGCCTGCTCACGGAAAAGGTCGACCGCCTCAATGCGGCGGTCGGTGAACACCAGGCCGCTGTCGATGACATCGCCCGCAAGATCGCCGCGCTCCAGCTCAACGGCAACATGCCGTCAGGCGGACGGGTCTACAGCGCTGAGCAGCTGGCTTATTTCGCCAGTGTCGACGGCTGGATGCGTGGCACGGTCGACGAACGGGACATGAAGGCCCTGCAGGCGAAAGCCGGCTTCCAACCCGTTTCGGCTGCCATGACCACGCAGTCGCAGCCGGACGGCGGCTTTCTCACCCGTCCCGAGTTGGACTCGACGATCGACTCGGTGCTCAAGGTCGTATCGCCCATGCGTTCCCTGGCCACGGTTCGCTCGATCGGTGGCTACAGCTACTCCAAGTTGGTCAATCAGCACGGCACGACTTCCGGCTGGGTCGGCGAGGGCGACAACCGCGTCCAGACGCTTGCGTCGCAGCTCTCCGAGCTGAGTTTCCCGGCAATGGAGCTTTACGCCATGCCGGCGGCGACCCAGACGATGCTGGACGATTCCTTCATCGACCTCGAAAGCTGGATCAGCGATGAGGTCACGCTGGAGTTTGCGCAGCAGGAAGGTGCGGCTTTCGTCTCGGGCAACGGCGTGAAGCGGCCTTGGGGCTTTCTCGCCTATGAGAACGTCGCGGACGCGAACTATGCCTGGGGCAAGCTCGGCTATGTCGGTACGGGCGTTTCGGGCGCGTTTCCGGCCAGCAATCCGGCCGACGTGCTGATCGACCTGTTCCACGCGCTGAAGGTGCCCTACCGCAACGTCGCGAGTTGGACGGCGAACAACAAGACGCTCGGCACTCTGCGTAAGCTGAAGGACGGCCAGGGCAACTATCTGATCAACATCAACTTCAAGACCGATGGCGTGGTCAGCGAGATGCTTGGTCGACCGGTGGTCGAGATCCCGGATATGCCGGACATCGCCGCCAATTCCTATGGACTCGCCTTTGGCGACTTCAAGCGCGGCTATCTGATCGTCGATCGTGTCGGCATCCGCATCCTGCGCGATCCCTACACCGCCAAGCCCTACGTGCTGTTCTACACGACCAAGCGCGTCGGCGGCGGCATCCAGAACTTCGAGGCTATTAAGCTTCTCCGCTTCGGCTGAGTTGGTGCCGGCCGGCGGTGGCCATCTGCCGCCGGCAACCTTTCCCTCAATCCAGATAGGAGCGCACCATGCGTGACCTCGCTACGAAAATCGCTGCCGTTGCCGCGCTCGGCCCGGTGGCCGCGAATGCCGATGCCACCTCTGCGGCGATCGATCTTCAGGGGTATGACGGCGCAACGATCGTTCTCGGCATCGGCGTCGGGGGTATCGCCTTCGATGCCACGAACAAGATTGAGTTCGTCGTGACCCATTCCGACGATAACGTCTCCTACTCCCAGGTCGCTGCCAGTGATCTCTGCGGGCCGAGTTCGCCTGCAGCAGTGAGTGGCGGCATCGTGAAATCGCTCGTGGCCGCACATCCCGCGATCGAGAGCTTTGCGGTCGGTTATGTCGGCAACAGGCGCTACCTGAAGGTGCTGGCCGACTTCTCCGGGACGCATGGCACAGCCACGCCGCTCTCCGTCACCGTCATCAAGGGCGCTCCTCGCCGGGCGCCGTAGGCGTCACCAGCAGGCCCAGCCAGCAAGCAGGAGATCCAAATGGCTGAAATTAGCGCGATCGTCGTCTCTCCCTTCAAGGGGGTGCGGGACGGAGAAATCTACCCTCGCGACATTGAGGTGGGCGATACGGTGGTGGGCGACCTGGCCGTCTCTGCCCTCCGCGACGGGATGGCTGAACTTAGGGATGGCGATGCGGACCATGGCGCTGATACGGCTATCGTCAATCTCGGCCGCCTCAAGCTCGACGAGCTTAAGGCGCTGGCGGCGGAGCGCGGTATTGAGCTGGGTAAGGCGCAGACCAAGGCCGAGATCATCGCGGTACTCGATCCCGCGACGCTCCCGACGGGACCGTCCGCCACATGAGCCTCGCCCTCCTGACGCCGGCCGAGGCGCAATCCGGATATCCGAGCGCACACGCCTTGCTTACGCTCGCCGAACTGCGCACGGCGGCCGGCTTCGGGGTGGGTGGGACGGACGACGAGGTGACGGCTCTGGGTGACGGCATCGCCCTTGCCGTCGCCCGGCACTGCGGCGTTGCGTCGGCGGGGCTCGCTCCGCCGACGCTGCGTAAAGAAACGTTAGTTGAGACGGTACGGCTCGATGCTGTCGTCACGCGACTTATTCTGCGCCGCCGTTTCATCAGTGTTTTGAATGTCGAGCAGGGCGGCACAGCACTTGATCTTTCGCAGATAGAGGTTGAGGCCGGGGCTGGGATGGTCTCCCGTTTGTCGGCCGGCGGCCACGCAAAGTGGTGTGGTGGCCCTATAGCGGTCACCTATGAGGCTGGCTTCGACGATGTCCCGGCAGATATCCGCATGGCCGCCATCTTGGTAGCGCGCCAAGCCATTTCGGCGCAACGCCGTGACTTGGCCGTGAAGGTCGATGCCGTCAACGATGTCGATCGCGTCGAGTATTTCGATCCGACCATCTTTGGCGCCGACATGATCCCGCCGGCTGCGATGCGGCTGCTCGCAGCCTACAAGACGGAAAACCTCTAGCCATGGCATCGCCGGAAGAGACCCGCGGTCGATACAGACGCTCGATGGATAGGCTCGGTGAGTCTGTCATGTTGCGTCGAGTCGGACCGCCTGCGGTTGAGAAAGTTGTCCCCGGTCGGCTGCTTGGTTTCGCGCCAGAGGAATTGGTGGGGTCGATCACCGTGGCTGATCGCCGGGTGCTTGTCCTGGCTGAGGACGTCGAGGCCAGCGGCTGGCCTGGAGCCCTGCGTAAGGGTGACAAGGTCGTGATCCGGGGGCGTGTGTCGAACATCCAGTCCATCGACGACGATCGTCGTCGGGTTGCCGGCGTCTTGATCGCCTATGAACTGGTTGTGCGCAGCTGATGGCTATCTCTTCGCGGATCGATTCTATCGAGCGCGATATCGCCGTGATGCTCGATGAGACGCTGTCGCCGGAGGCGCGAAGTCTTGAGTTGGCGGCCTTCGCCAGGCGCGAGCTTGCCGAGGCGCAGCGGGTAAACCAGCAAGTGCTCGGCATGGTGCCGCCGCATGATACCTATGTCGACGGTCGGCCGAACGCGTCCGTCGAAACAGTGCGTCCAGACGGTGTTGTCGTGTTCGAATTCGAGATGCTGCAGGACATCTTCGCCCAGATTGGCGAGATGCTGGTGCAGGCATCGCCGGTCCGAACCGGCCGATTTGCGCGGTCGTTCCTGTTCCTCGCCGATGGCGCAGTGGTCGACCCCGGCGCCCTCGTGCCGCCGGCCTCGGAATATGTATTCGTCAGCTCCGTCCCCTACGCCCGCAAGATCGAGCAGGGGCTGTCGTCCATGGCGCCGGACGGCGTGTTCCAGGCTGTCGCCGCGATCGCCTCGAGGCGGTTCTCAAACCTCGCATCGATCACTTTCTCTCATGTCGTGCTGCAGGCGGGGATGATCGACGACTGGGCTAGTACCGATGGCGCGATGCGGCACGCCAGCCGTCACCATCGCCGGAAGTCGCCGGGCGAATGGCTACGCCGCCAGCCGGCTATCAAGATCAGGACGTACTGACATGCCGATGCAACAAGTTGTAGCCGCGGTCGAGGCCCGGCTCGCTTCCGGCTGGGCGTTTTGCCCGGTTCGCGGCTTCTCCGACGACAATGGCGACACGCCAGGCGATGCCTCCGCCTTTCTCGTCGTCCAGTACCCGGTCGCAATGTCGAGCCAGATCACCATCGGCGCGCCGGGCGCCAACGTCTTTCGAGAAGAGGGCGCTTTCCGCCTGGTGCTGGCGATGCCGCGCACGATCGAGGGCCGGCTGCTAGCCCTGATCTGGACCGACGAGCTGGCAAAACTGTTCCGTGCCAAGCAGTTCGGCGCAAATGCCGACTTCATGGGCGTCACGACCTATGCCCCGACGTCCCCGTCGATCGAGGACGACACCGATAACGGCAACTACCTCCTGCTCTCGATCGCCGTTCCCTACCAGGCCGACCTACTCGGCTAACCCCTCTATAGACGGAGACGTTTCATGGCCGACCTTCAGTCGACGAACCGTGTTGCCCTCGCCAAGGTCCGTGAGGCGACCTTCGGTGTCACCCCGCCGACCCCAGCGTTCAAGAGCATCCGCCAGACCTCTTCCGGTCTCGCCGCCAGCCCCCAGACCGAAGTGTCGGCCGAGATCCGGCCCGACCGCCAGGTAACCGACCTGATCCTGGTCGGCATGCAGGCCGGCGGCGATATCGGCGGCGAGCTTTCGTTTCGCTCGGTCGACGACGACTTTGAGGAAGCGCTGCAGGGCACCTGGTCGAGCAAGCCGTCGATCGAGGTGGTGACGCTGGACACGCAGATTTCCGACGTGTCGGCCACGACCCTGACGGTTGCCGCCGGCCTTGGCACGCCGTTCAAGGCCAACCATTTGGTGGTGCTGACCGGATTGCCGACGGCGGCTAACAACAAGGTCGCCAAGGTTTCGTCGGCGACCAGCACCACCATCGTGTTCCCGGCCTCGACCTTCGTGGCCGAGACGGCACCCATCCCTGTTGGCGCTGCTGCTCGGGTGGTTGGCTTTGCCGGAGCATCGGCCGACATCGCCGCAGTCACGATCGGCGGCAACGCGCTCGCCTCGACTATCCTCGACTTCACTACACTCGGCCTGCATGTCGGCGAGTGGATCCGGATCGGCGGCACGACGGCCAACAGCTTCTTCGCCACGGCCGGCACGAACGGCTGGGCGCGCATCGCGGCGATCAGTGCCAACCGCCTGTCCCTCGACAACGTCCCGGTCGGCTTTGCCGCCGATGTCGGCACAGGAAAATTGATCGAGATCTATGCTGGCGACTTCCTGGTCAACGGCTCGAGCAAGCGTTCGAACACGATCGAGCGCCAGTATCTCGACCATGCGCCTGTGACGTTCGAATATCTGCGCGGCCAGACGCTCGACCGGCTTTCGGTGAATGCGCCGGCGCAGAAACCCGCCGCCTATTCCCGGACCTATGTCGGTGCTGATGCTGCTGTCCAGGCGTCGCGTTTCGCTGGCGCCACCGACATCCCGGCGCCGACCTATCCGGTGCTCAACACCTCGTCGAATGTCGGCCGCATCGGTTTTGGTGGGTCATTGCTGTCCGGCCCGAACTTCGTGATGTCGGCGCAGTTCGAGATCAACAACAACCTGCGTCGGCAGAACGCGGTCGGCTCGATCGCCGCCGTCGGCATCGGCAACGGCGAGTTCTCCGTCACCGGCACGCTGGAGACCTATTTCGGAGACTCGAGCGTCTATCAGCAGGTCATCAACAACACGCTGACCTCCTACGACATGCGGCTCGGCCGCCAGGACGGCAATAAGGAATCGCTGCTGTTCGACTTCCCGTCGATCAAGCTTTCCGGCGGCTCGCCAGGCGTCTCCGGCAAGAATGCCGATGTGATGTTGTCGGCCGGCTTCACCGCGATCATGGATGCCGTCAAGGGCTACACCATGAGCGTCGGCCGGTTCTGGTTCCTGCCGTAGCGCGCGAGCCGCCCCTTCCTCACTTCTCACAACCCGGAACCTCACGATGAAGCTCGCAAATCTCAAGATCGACTCTGCCAAGCTCGAACAGGGCGCCTGGGTCGGCGACATCCCGGCCCTCGGCAACATCCGCCTGCATGTGCGCGGCCTCGGCAATGACGACTATCGCCGTCGCCAGTCCGAACTGGTCGCCGCGATCCCGCGCCATCTCCGCAAGGAGCCGGCCGAGCAGGACAAGCTGACGAACACCCTGATCGTCGAGACCCTGCTTCTGGGCTGGGAGCATGTCGAAGACGACAAGGACAAGCCGCTGCCGTTCACCCGCGAGAATGCGCTGCTGATCCTCGCCGATCCCGATATGCGCGCCTTCAATGACGGCGTCATCTGGGCCGCTTCCACCGTTGCCGAGCGCCGCAAGGCGGATCTCGATCTCGACGCGGGAAACTGACAGGCGCCCTCGACTGGCATCTCCAGTGGGGGGCGCATGCCGAGAAGATCGCTGCCGCTGCGCGCGACAGCGGAATGCCGATCGCGGACCTGCCGTTTCTGGCCGCCCGCGAAGATCCAGACGATGCGCTGCGCTTCGTCTGGGACGCGTTCTGGAACCTGACGACCGACCGGCCGGTTGGCTTCGCCACCGGGCCAATTCCATGGTCGGCGGTCGATCGCTACGCCGGGCGATACCGGCTTGAGGCTGCTGACAGCTTTGAGCGCTTCCTCGCCCTGATCCGGTCGATGGATAGCGCCTATCTCGAACATCTCGAGCGCGAGCGCGAGAAAGCTCGGAAAGACAATCCCGCCAATGGCCAGTCTTGAAACCATCCGCCGGCTGTCGATTCGCGGTAGCTCCGAAGGTGTCGTCGAAGCCGCAGCCAATCTGCGCCTGGTCGACACGGCGCAGAAGCAGGTTGCGGCTTCGGCCGGTCCTTTGGCAATCGCGACCGACACCGTTGCAAAGAAGGTGACGTCGTCGGCCGGCGCCTATGACCGGCTGCGCCAGTCGATCGACCTCGACTATCGCGCCCAGATGCAGATGGAAAAGGGACAGCGCACGATCAACGCGGCGCTCGAGCAGGGCGTCACCGACGCGCAGGGCGCTGCCAACGCCATCGACATGCTGACGGCCAAGTATGCGCGCCTGCACGGCGCCATGAGCGTCAGCGTCTCGCCAGGCCAACTTATCGGCGCGCAGGAATCGGGTGCGTCGGCCAGCGCCAGTGCGGCGGCGTTCGCTGCTGAGCTTGACCGGCTCGACGAGATTGCCGTGCTGAAGGCGCAGCAGATCGGCCAGAACTTCAATCAGACCCTAAACGCCAGTTTCGCCACGACGGGCAAGTCGGCTCGCGACAGCGCTTCGGTGTTCGAAGACGCCGCGCGCGCCGAGGGCCTAATGGCCAAGGAGGCCGCGCAGCTGCGCGCCCAGATCAATCCGCTCGGTGCCGCGCTGGACCAGATGAACGCCGAGCTGGCGCAATATTCCAGCCTGGCCTCGGCCGGTGCGATCAACGCCGGGGAACTGGCGCAGGCGCAGGCCATGGCGCGCTCCCGGTACGACGCCACGGCGGGCTCGCTCACCACCATGAGCCGCAACACCAAGCTCGCCACTCATGAGGTGACGAACCTCACCTATCAGCTCAACGATATCGCCACCGGCCTCGCGACTGGCCAGTCGCCGTTCATGATCTTCGCCCAGCAGAGCGGCCAGCTGACGCAAATCTTCGGCAATCGCGGCATTCGAACCGCCCTCGTCGGGACGTTTCAAGGTTTGGCGTCGATGGTCAGCCCGGTCACATTGGCGTTGGCCGGACTTGCGGCCGGCGGCTGGGCGGCCAGCATGATCTTCAAGAAGATGCGCGGTGATTCCGAAAGCCTCGAGGATGTGCTGAAGCGTCACCAGACGGTGATCCAGACCCTCAAGGCCAGTTATGGCGACGCCGCGCCAAAGCTCGAGGCTTTTGCAGCTGAGGGCCGGAACGTGGCCGAGGTCCTGGCCCGGATCCAACAGAACGATCTGCAGGACCAAATGAAGAAAGCTTCCGAAGCGCTGCAGTATGGCTTCGGCGATCTGGCGCGTGGCGCCAGTGGCGGCGGCTTTGCCATGGCCGAGCAGTTCAAATCGCTGGAAGCGCCGCTCAACCGCTTCTTCGAAAGTGTGCGCTCGGGCCAGCCCGATGTTCGCAAGCTGCGGTCGGAAGTCGCCAATCTGGCGAACCTCGATCCGACCAACAAGGCGCTGGGCGACTCCGTCAAGAAACTGATGGAGATCACGGACACGGCCAACCAGGCTCAGGGCTCGCTCTTGGGCCTGACGGGAGGATTTGATGCGGCCGGCGCGGCTGCGCGGCGCAACCAGGTCAGTCTCGACAACTACGCCAACGCGCTGAAGACCATCTCTCAGATCTCCCTGCCGCAGCTCTCCGATCTCGAGCAGGTAGACAAAGCGCTCGAGACGGCGCTCGGCAGCACCGCCAGCGCTGCCGACAGGGCTGGGGCGATCAGCGTGGCAGCTGCCGCTCGGCAACGCATTGCCGATAGCCAGGTGCCGCTGCCGAAGTCGAAGCCGAACTATCTCGGCGCGAACCCGGACGGCAGCTATGGCGCCGCCGCCGGCAAGGCGGCCGAGCGCGAAGCCAACGCCTACCGCGACCTGATCAAGAATGCCAACGACCGCATCGATCAGCTGCATGTCGAGATCGAGACGGTCGGCATGGCGGACGCTGCGGCGGAGAAGTACCGCATACAGCAGGAGCTGCTGGCTAGCGCCACCGACAAGGGGCGGTCCGTCTCGGAGCCAATGCGCAAGGAAATCGAAAGGATCGCCGACGAATACGCGCAGCTGGCAGAGCAGGTGGCGAAAGCGCGGCTGCAGCAGGATCTGCTTTTCGATCGTCGCCAGCTTGGTCGGTCGGCGATCGACCAGACCGTCGCTGCCGCGCTGCGTGGCGCCGGTCTGCCGGAAGATCTCAACTCGACCGAAGCGCAGATGATCCGGCTCAACGAACAGCTGGCGATCGGCAAGGATATGTCGATGGATTTCGCCTCGAGCTTCATCTCGGGCCTTCGTGAAGGACAGTCCGTCATGGAATCGCTCGGCAACGCCCTCAACCGGCTGGCCGACAAGTTGATCGAGATGGCCCTAGACCAGGCCATCAGCGGCCTATTTGGCAACCTGATGGGCGTCATGGGCGGCGGCGGCTTCATGTCGATCGGCGGCACCGGTGGCATGTTCGCCAAGGGCGCGGCCTTCTCCGGCGGCAATGTCGTTCCCTTTGCCAAGGGCGGCGTGGTCACTGGTCCAACGACGTTCCCAATGTCGGGCGGACGCACCGGTCTGATGGGGGAAGAGGATTTCGAGGCGGTTGTGCCGTTGCGGCGAACGTCGAATGGGCGGCTCGGTATCGAGGCAGTCGGCGGTGGCAGTGGTGGTAGTGCGGTCTTTCACTTCCAGAACTCGAGCCCGATCATCATCCAGGGAAATGCCGGCGAAGATACCGTCAGCAAGATCGAGGCAATGGTCGCGCGCCGGGAAAAGCAGTTCGAAGCGCGGATTCCCGACATCATCCGCCGCGCCAAGCAGAACCGACAACTGGCGGTCGGCTGATGGCAAACACTGACCTCATGAGCGCGCTCGTCATATCGGGTGTGACCTTCTCGATCGACTACGGGCAGGAGTCATCGGGGCAGGCGGGCGGGCAGACCCGGGTGAAGGATCTCCGCTCGCCGCTCTGGCGGATGAAGGCCGATTGCTCCACGCTGACGCTGGATCAACTAAGGCGGGTGCGGGCGATCGTTGGCGCGCTCGGGGGCTCGTTGGGCAGCTTCTACGCCTGGGATCCGGCTGCGCAGTTTCCGGCGGCCGATCCCGATGGGGCAATCCTCGGCGCCAGCAATGTCCTGATCAGCGGGCTCGGTGCCGGAGCGAAGAACCTTCTTTTGAAGGGGCTGCCGGCCGGCTATGTGCTGACCGTCGGCGATATGGTCTCGTTCGACTATGGCACGTCGCGCGCTTTACACCAGGTCGTGACGCCGTCCGTGGTGGCCAACGGCTCAGGCGTGACGCCGGAGTTCGAGATCCACCCGCCACGGCGGCAGGGCGCCGCCGTAAACAACGTCGTCTCGCTCAAGCGCCCTTCCGCCGAGATGCGGATCGTCGCCGGCAGTCTCAATCTGAGCGCGGATGGCATGATCGGCCAAGCCGGCTTTGAAGCCGTGCAGGTGATCTGATGCGCTCGCTCGATCCGGCTGAACTTGCTGCCATCGTCGCCCGCACCGTCGTCGCGCGTGACCTTGTTGTCATTACCGTGAAGGACCGCATTACCGGAAACTCGTCCGACGTTGGTTTCTGGTCGGATGCCGGGTCCCTCTCTTGCCTCGTCAAGAACGGCCGGACTGGGGTGGTCGAGACCAAGTCTTTCGTCGGCGGCGCGCTCGTCTCGATCGGCGATATTCCGCTGATCTCCGACATCTCGGTGCGGACGGTCGACGTCGTGTTGTCGGGCATCGACGCCTCGGTGATCGATGCGACCCGAACCTATGATGCTCGCAATGCGCCGATCGCGATCTACCGCGGCTATCTGAACCCTGACACGCTCGAACTGGTGGCGCCAGCCAAGTCGCGTTTCGTCGGCTTTATCGACGAAGCGCCGGTTGTCACACCGTCCGAAGGTGGTGCCTCGACGGTGACGCTCTCCTGCGCCTCGCACACCCGCGAACTGACACGAAAGAACCCGGACGTTCGCAGCCATGAGAGCCAGATCCTGCGCAAGTCCGACGACGATTTTTATCACGACACCAGCGTGGTCGAGACGTGGGAAATCTTCTGGGGGAAGGAAAAGGGGCGGGCAGGCTGATGGCCCTTCATCGTATCCCCACCTGGCGCACCGCCCTGCATGAAGCGATCGAGGCGCACCGTCGTATCCCGTTCGCGTGGGGTGATCACGACTGCGCACTGTTCGCCGCCGACTGCATCAAGGAGATGACCGGCCTGGATCTCGCCAGTGGCTTTCGCGGTTCCTATCGCTCGGCTGGTGGCGCGCACCGCGCCCTGAAGCGGGCCGGCTATCCCGATCTTGTCTCGCTCGCCGCCAATTTCTTCGAAGAGATCCAGCCGATGATGGCTGGAGCCGGCGATATCGCGGCTTTCGATACGCCGGACGGTTGGGCGCTTGGCGTCGTCGCCGGTGAGCGCGTGACCGTGCTCGGCCTGGATGGGCTCGGCACGCTCGATCGCCTCACGGCTGCAAAGGCATTTCGAATCCCATGATCCGTCGCACCCTTCGAACCGCATCGACTGCGGCGCAACTGCTGCTTTGCTCGACGGCGCTTTGCCAGGCTGTTCCGATCATCGGGGCAATCGGCGCGTTCGCCGGTTGGCTCGGCGGCGGTGGCATCCTCGCAGGACTGGTTGGAGGTGCGCTCAAGCTGGGTATCGGGCTCGGCATCAGTTACCTCGCGCAGAGCATCTTCGGAAAGAAGCAGCCTGTCGGAGGCACTGGTGGCGCTTCCGGGACAATGCAGAGCGGCGGCGCCGTATCGCGCAGCTTCATCATCGGCCGAGCCATGACGGCTGGCTCGCTCGTCTATCGTGGCACTTGGGGTCAGGACGACGGCACGCCGAACGCCTACTATCACAGGGTGATTTCCCTCTCGGATCTGCCGGTGAAAGGGCTGGCCGAGGTTTGGGTCAACGGTTCAAAGGTCACCTGGGACCCGTCCACGCCGTCGGGCACGCAGCGCGCGATTCCCGAGTACAACAATGATGGTGATCGGCTCTGGATTCGCTTCTACGACGGCGAGCAGACCACGGCCGATGCCCAGATGGTATCGCGGTTTGCAGGCTCGGCGCGGCCCTGGAAAGCGACACGCGTCGGCACGGGCGTCGCCTATGCCGTGATCATCGCTCGCGTTAGCGACAAGGTCTTCTCTGGCTTCCCGCAGTTCAAGTTCGTGCTCGACGGCGTGCCACTTTATGACGTCCGCAAGGACAGTGCCATGGGTGGCTCGGGCGTGCAGACCTGGGGTGATCCCTCAACCTATTCGCCTGCGCCCGCGAACCTTGCTGTGCAGGCCTACAACGTCATTCGCGGCATCACCTATAAGGGCAAATATTTCTTCGGCGGCCAGACTGTTTCCGGCCCGCAGTTGCCGATCTCGTCCTGGTCTGCTGCGATGAATGAATGCGACCTGTCTGTCCCGCTGGTCGGCGGAGGCACGGAAGCGCAGTACCGCGGGGGCGGCGAAATCTCGCTCGACACTGATCCGGCCGATGTTGTGGCGGAGATGATGAAGGGCTGCAACGGTAGACTGGCCGAAGTGGGCGGCGTCTACAAACCGCACGTCGGAGCCCCGAGCACGTCGGTCTTCTCCTTCACCGATGAAACGATCCTCTCGACGGACCCGCAGACCTTTGAACCCTTCCCCTCGCTGGCCGAGGTCATCAATGCGGTGACCGGCAAGTACATCGAGCCCGGCGAGGGTTGGAGCGCCAAGGATGCGCCGCCGCTTTATTCGCTCGCGCTGGAGGCGGCCGACGATGGCCGTCGCCAGGTGGCAGACGTCACTTATGGGCTGGTGACCTCGGGCACGCAGGTGCAGCGGCTGATGAAGTCGGCGCTGGCCGAGGCCCGTCGCTTCCGCCAGCACGCGCTGCCGATGCCGCCTGACGCCTTCCTGCTCGAGCCGAACGATTTCGTGTCCTGGACATCGGCCCGCAACGGCTATGTCACCAAGCTCTTTCGCGCCGACGCGGTGCAGGATCTCGGCAACCTCAACATCGGCTTGAACCTGACCGAAGTCGATCCGGCGGACTATCTTTGGATTCCGGGTGACGACGAGCGGCCGGTCATCACGGCGCCGACGGAAGTCATCCGGCCGCCGGCGCAGCCGATCATCGACTGGAACGCCGTCCCGATCACGATCCGGGGTGACGGCGACAGCATGCGGGCTGGTATCCGCATGTCGTGGGACCCGAACATCGACGACGTCGACGGCGTGCAGTTCGAGGTGCGCCTGGCTGTCGATCAAACGATGGTGCTGCAATCCGAGACCGACCGCGTCGACGCCGGCGCGATCGAAATCTCGCAGTCGATCCTCGGCCTGACGCAGTATGAGGTGAGGGGGCGCTACCGGCCCGCATCGCCGCGCCCGGCCGCCTGGTCGAGCTGGCGCGCAGTGCTGACCCCAGACATCGCAGAGGGCCTGACGCAGCAGCAGCGCTATGAGCTCGCGCTCATGACCAATGACGCCCAGGGCTCGATGCAGGCCCTGCAGGACCAGATGCGTGAGTTGATCGAACAGGTCGCGCATACCTCGGCCGAAGAGGCTGGGCAGGGCTTTCTGCAGCGACAGGAAATTCGTCAAAGCGTGATTGCTTTCAGCGGCAACATCTCCGCCGCCATCATGCGCGTCACGACGGCCTTCGTTGAAGGCGATGCAGCGCTGGCTTCTGACCTTGTCGCGCTCACAGCCGTCAGTGACGAAAACCAGGCCGCGATCCTAAGTGAATCGACAGCCCGCGCCGATGCCGACGATGCTCTCGCGAGCATGGTCACAGCGGTGCAGGCGATCGCGGATCAGGGGACGGCTGGCGGCTTTATCAAGTTCGAAGCCGTGTCGGCGCCGTCCGGCGTGACGGCGCGGTTCCAGATCTTCCTCAACGTCGGAACGTCGGGAACGCCGAGTTGGAAAGACGCGGGCTTCATGCTCGAGATCGTCGGCGGTGTCGCGCGTTGCGTCATCAAGGCGGACCAGTTCGTCCTCGGTGACGCGACAACCGGCGTCATCCCGTTCTCTATCGTCGCCGGCATTCTCTATGCGCGCCACCTGGTCCTCCAGTCGTCCAATGATGTTGTGAAGCTGGACCTGAGCAACGACGCGCTCATCTTCTCGGAGCCCTGATGGCCGATAATCCCCGCCTGTTCGCCGGCGAGCTTTCGCCGGGTGACTTTCGAGCCCGCATCAGCAAGCCCGGCCAGGACGCGTCCGATCCGAACCTGCCGCGTGACCAGGTGGATTTCGATACCGCCTGGCCATTCGCCGGCAATATCCACGCGGTTCTAACTAAGGCGACGGGCAGTGGCACCGTCGCCAACCCATTCGAGTTCACGTTTCCGGCGCTTCCCTATGTCCCTTGCGTGAAGTGCTTCCTGGTCAATCCAGTCGCCTTTCCACAGGCCTCGGACGACATCTCCTGGGTCCACCAGTTCGTGCAGACCATCACGTATGAGTGCTTCAAGGATCGGCTGAAGTTCTACACCATCGGCGCGAACTCATATGCCGGCCTGATGGTGGTCATCGTGTTCAAGATTCCTGCCAGAGACGTTGATGGGGCCGGAACCGACCCCCACCCATTGGCCCGCATGATGATGGGCAAGCGAGGTGCCGATTACGGCCTCTATTCGTCGCGGCCCGGTCGCGACGTTCGAACCTGCGCCAAGTCGCAGATGATATTCAGTTCGGACGATACCTTCATCACCATCAACGGCACGCTCTCGAACTGGATAAGGGGAGCGGCGAGCGCCCCGACCGACAACGTCTATACGGAGATTGGATTCACCTATCCGTGGAAGGGTTATAAGCCGGTCGTCCTGTTCTTCTGCACGATCTCTCAAACGGCCAACAACGAAAACCAGATCTACCACCTGCCGTCCGACAGGGTGGTGAACACGTGGGGTTCTGGCTATCCGGCTGACGGGTTCGTGCGCTTGCGGGATGACCAACCAGGAGTGGGAAGGGTTCATCTGCGCAGGATCGGAAGCAATTTCTGGCTCAACTATTCGATCATCGTTCTCGACATCCCGCTTCCCCTGCCGTGAGTTGAGCCATGCCAACCAAGCGCGGACATATCGGCAAGCGCGGTTCCGATTTCGTCATCCAGTTTTCCAAGCCCGGCCATGACGTCGACACGGCAGCGCCGGAGAACCTCGTCTTCAACAGCGCGGCCAAGCGGCTTCGCCCGCTGCTCTCGGGTGTTACGCCGCCTCTCGCGGCCGGCAACACCAACATCCCTTTGCCCAAGACCTTCCTTGGCTTGCCGCTAATCTTCGTCGACATGTTCTTCGGAACGGATGCCACTCGCAGCCCGGGGCGCGGCTTCACGGTCCAATATTATCGAGGTCGCGACTACTTCACGATCGCCAACTCAACCGCCGGCGCGACCTTCTCCTACAACGTCTTCGACAATGAGATCACCTGATGCAGCTGCTCTATCATGACGAGAATGGTCGGATCACGCAGTCGCAGTCGGGCGCCATGAGCCCCGACGACCTCGACGATCTGCGCGCTCGAGGCTTCCTGTTCGTGGTCGAGCCGGACGGTGTTTCGATGACCGACAACTATGTCGTCGACGGCCATCTCGTCCCTCGGCCGGTGGCGCCGATCGCCATCAGCCGCACCGAGATCCCGGCGGACAAACGCAGCAAGGTCAAGATCGCCGGCCTGCCGGACCCGTGCGTCGTCGAGATCGACGGCGAGCCGGTCACCGTCGTCGGCGGCCTGATCGAGCTGACGTCCGACATGCCGGCGACCTATTGGGTCGTCTTCGACAGCTTCCCGTTCATGCCTTGGTCTGCCGAGATTACGGCCACCTAGCCGGAGCCTTCCTTTGAAAATCCGTCTGACGAAGAACCTGGAACCTCTCCGGGGGAGCGCCCTTGCGCGTCTGGATGAAGTGATGAGCGAACGCCTCTACGCCATGACGGCGTCGCCGGTGGCGATCCTGCGATCGCGAAAGCTGGCGGAAGCGAAGCGCGTACTGGCGGGCGAGGGCGGGGCGCCTCTCCTTACTGCCGAGGCGTTCGACCAGACATTCGACGTGGCAAGCCTCGCGGCGACCGTCGTGGCCAAGGCTGCAACTGAGGCCGAAGTCATCGCCGCGATCGAAGCCCAGCGCCAGCGCGCGCAGGCCGCCATCCGTTCCGCCCCAAACCCCGCCGCCATCGACGCCGTCCTGCTTGAACTGGAGCTTCTCCGATGATCGACAGCTACTATCGCGCCGGCACGCTCTCCGTCACGGCCGGCTCAACGGCTGTCGTGCTGGTCGGTGCTGCTGCCCTGTCGCAGGTCAAGGCCGGCGATCAGCTGGTGATCGGCGGCACCGTCGCGGTCATCGACAGCGTCACCGACAACCTCAATCTGGTTCTGGTTGAGGGCTGGCCCGGCGCGACGGTCGCTGCCTCGGCCGACTATCTCATCCTGCGGACGGGCGCCGCCTGGTCGACGACCGTTGTCGCCAACGCCCAGCTTGCCGCCATCATCGCCGCAATCGAGGCTGGCCTGCAGGTCTCCGGCGCGCTGTCGATCGGCTATGTTTTCTCGTCGACGACCGGCGATGCCGATCCCGGCACGGGCCAGCTGCGGCTCGACAATGCCACTCAGAACGCGGCGACCACCCTCCGTGCCGATCTGGCCGATGCCAGCGGCATCAGCGTCGCGACCCTGCTTGACCAACTCACCCTCTCGTCCTCTTTGGTCAAGAGCCTGATCCGGCTGTTCAAGACGGCTGATCCATCGAAGTGGCTGACGTTCCAGGCGACCTCGCAGGCGACGCCGACCGGCTACCGCAACATCGCCGTCAGTTTGATCGGCGGGTCGTCGGCCTCGCCGTTCGTCGATGGCGATGCTATCTCGATGGTCGCCACCGTCTCGGGTGATAAGGGCTCGGCTGGTGCCGCGACGGGCTTCCCCTACGCCTGGGCGACGGCGACAACCGCAACCGATCCGTCTGCCGGCAGGGTCAAGGTCAATCACGCCACGCCTTCGAGCGCGACCCTCCTGTTCATCTCGGAGACGGACGGCAACAGCTCCAACCTGGCGGCCGAGATTGCGAGTTGGGATGACAGCACGTCTTCCCGCAAGGGCCGGATCAAGGTCGCCGACAGCTCGAATCAGGCCAACTTTGTCGAATACGATGTCGCCGGTGCGGTTACCGACAATGGTACCTGGGTCACGGTCCCGGTCGCGTTCGTCGCTTCGGGCGGCACCATGGCGAACAACGCTGCCTGCGTGCTCGGCTTCACGGCGAAGGGCGACAAGGGCGACACCGGGTCGGCGGTTGGCGTGACGCTGGTCTACTCGACGACCACGACTGATGCGGATCCAGGCAACGGGACCTTCCGCTTCAACAATGCTGCGCCGGCCTCGGCGACTGCCGCCTATGTCGACAACCTTGAGGCCGGCGGCGGTTCGATCACGGGCTGGCTCGATAGTCTGGACGACAGCTCATCGGTTGTGCGGGCTATCTTGGCGCTCCGCGGGATCACCAATCCTTCCGCCTGGGCCGTATTCCTCGTGACGGGCAGCGTTGTTGATGGGACTGGCTACCGCAAGCTCACGCTTGCGCATCTCGCTTCCGGCGGCACTTGGTCCAATGGAAACAGCTTTGCCCTGTCTGCATCACTTTCAGGCAATGTCGGCAGTATCGGCCCGGCCGGCGGCGCGATTTCAATCCCTTACACCTTCTCGACGACGACAACCGATTCCGATCCTGGGGCCGGGCAGATTCGGCTTGGAAACGCCACACAGAACCTCGCGACCGTGATGCGGGTGGACCTGTCCGGTTCGGACGGTAGCGACTGGGCGTCTGTGCTCGACACGCTCGCGCTTTCGACCAACCCGACCAGGGCGCTGATCCGGATCTTCAGGGCGTCCGACCCGACCAAGTGGCTGCTCGCCTCGCTGAGCGCGCTCGCTTCGCCGACCGGGTATCGCAACCTCTCCATCAACGTGCTCGGTAGCTCGTCTAGCAATCCGTTTGCCAATGGCGACGCCGTGATGTTCTGCGCCGAGCGCATCGGCGACAAGGGCAACAAGGGCGACAACGGAGACAACGGCAACGCGGCGACAGTCGAGGTCGGGACCGTTGTAACCGTCCCGGCCAGTGTGCCCGCTGCCGTCACCAACTCCGGCTCGGATACGGAAGCGATCCTGAACTTCGAGATCCCGGCCGGGCTCGACGGTTTCCTGCCGGGCCGGCGCTTTGCCTTCTCGACCACGACAACCGATGCCGACCCGGGCGCCGGTACGCTCGCCTTCAACCACGCGACGATCGGCTCCGTCACGTCTCTGTTCATCGACAATGAGGAATCGGCCGGCGCCGATGTCACGGCCTGGCTGGATAGCTTCGATGACAGCACCAACACCGCCAATCGCGGTTCGATCTTCATGCAGCACGGCACCGACATCTCGACCTTTGCCGAATTCGTCGTCACCGGCTCTGTCATCGATGGTGCTGGATATCGCAAGATCCCGGTCGTGCCGGTCGGGGGCTCGGGCTCCCTTACCAATGGCGCACCGCTCGTTCTCAGCTTCACCCGAACCGGCAACAAAGGTTCGGACGGCCTCGGTGCGGGCGATGTGGTCGGGCCGACTTCGGTAACCGATGGCGCACTTGCCCTTTTCAATGGCACCACCGGCAAACTGCTGAAGAATGGCGCAACAGTGCCGAGCGCCTTCGGCCTTTCGCTGCTCGATGACGTCAACCAGGTGGCGGCCCAGACGACTCTCGGACTTGTCATCAGCACGAACGTGCAGGCCTATCACGCGTCGCTGCAATCGCTGTCGAGCATCACCGTCTCGGCCGCCGCGCTGACGCTGCTCGATGACCCCAACACGGCGGCAATGCTGACGACCTTGGGCGCAGTCCCCCTCGCCGGCGGCACGATGACCGGTGCCCTGACGCTGAACGCTGATCCGTCCAGCGCCCTCCATGCCGCGACGAAGCAGTATGTCGACAACGTCGCCGCAGGACTGGATCCGAAGCCAAGCGTTCGCCTGGCGACGACCGCCAATGACACGCTGTCGGGGCTCGCTGCGCGTGACGGCGTGACGCCGGTCGCGGGCAACCGGGTTCTGGTCAAGAGCCAGACGACGGCTGCGCAGAACGGCATCTATGTGGCAGCCTCTGGCGCATGGGCGCGCGCCGCCGACATGGACAACTGGCTTGAGGTGCCGGGTGCGAATGTCTGGGTCGAGGAAGGAACAGCGCACGGCGCAAGCGCGTGGGTCTGTTCCGTCGTCTCGGGCGGCACTCTCGGTACGACGGCGATCACCTGGTCGCAATTCGCTGGAACCGGCGTCTACCAGCCGGCCTCGATCAATCTGACCACCTGGTCGGGCATTGCCGCAGCCGCCGGCATCGGCGCATTTCTAGCAACCCCATCGAGCGCCAACCTGCGCGCGGCCCTAACCGACGAAACGGGGACTGGCAGCGCTGTCTTCGCCGACTCCCCCGCACTCATCGGAACGCCCACGGCGCCGACCGCAACGGCTGGCGCGAATACGACGCAGGTGGCGACGACGGCGTTTGTTGCGGCGGCAGTTGCTGCGCCTATCCCAACCACCTCGGTGTACCCCATTGGCACGGCAATGATGATGGTAAAACGCGGGACGGGGTCACTTGCAGATGGCGCTACCATTGCCGGGTCCAGTGTTCAAAACGCATTTTGGGACGCTGGGGGGACTATGGACAATAGCGGGACTGCCCAAGCTGGAACATGGCGCAATATTGCTGGTGTGGCGCTCCTGGAGAATCAGGCCGGAACGATGGTGAGGATAAGCTAATGCTGGTTACGAACGCACGCTTCATCAACGTTTCCGGCTGGTACGACGTGACGGTCACGCCGGACGATGGTGAGCCGTTCGGCTACACCGTTGCGCCCGATGACGACGCGGAGACGGCAGTGGCAATCCGGGCTGTCGTTGCGGCACAGGCGATCCCAATTGCAGCCTACGTGGCGCTGCTACCAGGTGTCCCCTCGAGAGTATCGGCCGCTCAGGCGAAGCTGGCGCTGGACGCCGTCATTACTTTTCCGGGGCAAGAGGCCGAAGAGGGCGTTCTCGTCGGCAGGATGACGCTGCTTGATGATTTGGAAGCCGTGATCGCGGCTATCCCCGTCCGTGCCGTCCGCATCTGGTTCGCCGACGCCAACGTCTGGGAACGGACGCACCCCTACGTCTCCGCGCTCGCCCTCGAAATGTCGCTCGATGACGACGCTATCGACGCGCTGTTCATAGCGGCTGATCGCTACTAACCACCTCCCCATCATCACAATTCCGGAGACAAGAAATGCTCGTGCCCAACTGGCGCGCAGTGCTGCGCTATGCCTGGAGCCTCAAGCTGATCCTCCTCATCGCCGCGATCCAAGGCCTCGATGCGGCCATGCCCCTCATCGGCCTTGCCCTGCCCATTCCCGCTGGCTGGCTGGCAGTGATCACCACGATCCTCGCCATCTTGGCCGCGTTCTCCCGCCTCATCCCGCAGAAGGCTCTGACCGATGGCTAAGCTCTATTCGACGAAGCGCGGCAAGGCCGCTATTGCCGGCATCATAGCGATTGCCATCGGCGGCTTCGCTACCGTCTCTGGGACCAGGGTCCCCGACGACGTGGCACTCGCAGCGACCTTCTTGGTCAAGCCGTGGGAAGGTCGTCATCTCCGGGCGTATCCAGACCCGGCGACAGGCGGCGTTCCCTGGACGATCTGCGATGGCGACACCAAGGGTGTGAAGCCCGGCCTGGTCGAGACTCCGGCCGGCTGTGACAAGCGGCTTGTGACCCGCATGGCGGAGTTCCGGGCGCAGCTGGTGCGCTGCATCCCCGGCTTCGACAAAAAGCCACTGTCATGGCGGGCAATGATGAACTCGCTCTCCTACAACATTGGCACCGGTATCGGCGCCACGAAGGGCGGATCGTGCAACTCGACGGCCGCGCGCCTCGGCCGCGCCGGTGATTATCTCGCCAGCTGTAGTGCAGCCACCGCCTTCAACAAGGCCAACAACCGTGTGTTCATCGGTCTCGTCAATCGCAGGGAGATGGGCGACGCCCGCCGGATCGGTGAAGGCGAGCTTTGCGTGAGTGGCCTCTGATGGGCGCGCTGTCGAAAATCCTACGTTCGGCAGAGGGTGGTCGTCTGTTGTTCTGGTGCCCCGGCTGCGATGGAGCACACCAGGTTAGCGTCGGGGAGGGGCCCAGTCCGCGCTGGGGCTACAACGGCAATGCCGATGCCCCGACGTTCACGCCGTCGATCTTTGTCAATGCACCTGGGCCCTATCACAATCCCGGCGCCGAGACTTGCCACTCCTTCGTGACGGACGGCCGCATCCAGTTCCTCGGCGATTGCTCGCATGCGCTGGCCGGCCAGACCGTCGATCTCCCGGATTGGGAGGCTGCATGACCTCCGTCTTCGGCCTGAAGGGCATGGCGATCGCCGCTGCCATCGGCCTCGTCGCCGGCGCCTACGCCGGCTACCGCATCACCAACACCTTCGACGAAGCAAAGGCGCTTCGACTGGAACGCGACGCCCTCAACGCGACAATTGCCGCACGCGACGAAACCATTGCCCGTAATGCCCGGCTCACCACCGGCGTCAACAACATCGCGATCGGCGTGAACCGCGCGATTGCCTATCTGAGAGAGGCGGCCAGTGATGAAGCCCTCACGCGCGACGACCCTGTTTGTCGCTATAGCGACGATGAGTTTGGCCGGGTGCAGTCACGTATCGACCGCGCGGCCAGACCCGGCGCCGGTCTTCCTGCCGTCACTCGCCCCTGAGATCCGCGAGCCCGGCGCGCCACCGGTCGTCAGCCGCAATCCTCAGATCATGGCCAACCGGGCAATCGACGCCTATGGCGTTTGCACCATCAAGCACGTTGGCACCGTCGCGGCTTATGATCAGGCCGTTGTCGAGTTGGGGAAGGCGAGACAGAGATGAAGCAACCGGAATCGGAACCACTCGCCGAGCGCTATGGCGATCTCCCCGAGGAGACGCGTCGCATGCTGGAGGACCTGCGTCCGGATGAGGTCGCATTCCTCCAGCGGCTTATCCGCGTGATGATCAGCTTTGGGACGGTCGGTAAGTTTCTTGGGCTCGTCGGCGGGGCGGCGATCGGCCTGGTGCTGGGCCTGCCGCTGCTGATCGACACCCTCATGCGGATCTGGAGTTGGATTCCTCATCGGGGGCCGTGAGGGCGGCGGGGGTTCTCTTTCGTACCGCGACCGCACCTGCACGAAAGATGGTGCGCCAGAAACTCACTATGGAGATCGCAACCGCAACCTCGATAGATGGCATGATAGGGACGAGGTAGCGCAGCTCGATCGCCGTGAGCGATATCGAAACCAATATGGCCGTGCGAACCGTGGTGGTAAGCAAGGCGGCCGTCAGCGGCAAAAATGCTGCGCGATCACCTAATAATATGGCCATCGGCCAGAAAATAAGCGCCGCCGATATAACAAGCAACGTGTAGATGTGCGCAATATTGGCTAGTATTAAATTGTTCCATCCATACGAAGTTACAGTATCTTTTCTAGTCCACAGTAGTGTGGCTCGCGTCAAAGGGACAAGCACGTAAGCTTCAACTGGATTATTTCTCTGAAAGGAATTGGCAAGCGTGGCGAAGTTTTCGTCCAATTCGCTTGGAAAAGGTCCTCCATCGGTCAGTCTGGATGCCTGCTCCATCAACCGTCCTAGATCAGGCTCAACGCTGGGCGAAAAATGGAATTTCGCTGCACTTTCTATTGTAGAGTATTGCTTGTTCCAAATGGGCCAAAGGAACTGGCTTGCGCTTTCCTGCGAAAGCGCCGTCGCCCTCCATAAATCAATCACGCCGGACGGGCGATCTCCCTTATATAGATAGGATGGCTGCTCCCATTCCCCTTTTACAGCAGCAGGAATCTGCCAAGCGAAAAGGCCAATTCCTGCGGAAATGCCGATCGGGGCAAGAGCTTTTAGAAGCGTTCGCCAATCCATTAGGCTCAGTCCGACAACGCAGACCGCGACGAGAAGGAATACCTGTTCCCGCCGAACGATAACAGCGGCTGCGATGGCCAGCGATACTGCCAGCACGTCAAGTCGTCCGCGTCGCACAGAGCGAACGAGAGAAGCGGCAACCAAAATTGTCGTTGCAGCGGATAGGTACTCGGGCATCAGGATGCTGGACCAAGCAAACGTTGCCGGAGAAAAACTCAATAGCGTTGCGGTCGCTACTTGCATCGCGCCAGTTCCGCGTAGCGACAATATCAATAGAATGACTGAAAGTGCATATGCTAGCGATTGGGATACAAGTACCGTGCTCGTACTTTGGCCACCAAGGAAATAACTCAGCGCGACAAAAATTGAATACCCGGGTGCTTTTGTTGATATAAAATTAGACGTGCAGTCATCGGTGACTATGTCGTCGCTATAGCAGCCATACTCAAAAATATTCTTAGCAACTTCAATGTATAATGAAGTGTCACCCTGCCATCGAGGCTCGTTAATCATAATTTGAAGGACGGCACTCACCAAAACAATGACGACGCTAATGAGCCCCGGCAATCCGAACGAGCCTGCTGGTAACACTCCTGACCGGCATAACAGAGTTGATGTGCCTGTATGATGCTGCGATCCGACCATGTGATCTCATTTTACTGTTCGGGAAGAGATACTACACCGGGGTGGACTTTCCGCCAGAGCCGCCCTTACCATAGGCGAAGGGGGTATCATGACGCGCACCGCCATCACACGCACGCTCGTTTACACAAGCCTGATCGCCGCCTCGGTTGCGTCCTGGTGGGCGCTGATCAAGCTGGTGGCGGATATCAGCGGGCTTTAGCCGCCCATCATCGCCTGCGAGCCCTTGCCGGGCATGCTGAACACAATGAATACCCTCCTGCATCCGCACGATGGGCACTTAAGCCGCTCGGGCAGCATCGCGAGCGGGTAGTCCCGGCCGCGCGTCCAGATCATCGAAGGTAGGTCGAGATTGACGCTCTGCCCGCAAGCGCGGGTCCCCTTCTTGGTGCTGGCATCGCGCCCCAGGCATCGGACGGAAGCCGTCCAGCCCGCGCGATAAGCATCGGTTAGCGTCTCGACGTCCATCAAGCCTCCTGCCGCTCGACTGCCGGGAGGCGCCCGCGCACGAACCCGAATGACACGCGTTCCGCCCGCGCATCGACAGCCATCAGCAGCGTTTCGATGACAGCCAGGGGGTCGCCGTTGTGAGCCGATAGAAGGCTTTGTACGCGCTGATCCAACGCGCTTTGCACCTCGTCGAGACGTTCGGCGGGCTCGCCCATGACGCTGCTCCGTGTTTGATGTTCCTATTTCGTTCTCATCGCAAAGAGAGTCAAGGAGACTAGGAGTTGAATCCTAAAATGCGAAAAGGCGGCTCCCATAAAGAGCCGCCTCTATCCCCTGTCGCATTCGCTGGGCCGTAGAACAAAGCGGAACTATGCACGACTGGATTTTGCAAACTATTTCGCGAACCCGTTGATTTCATTGGCTCGGGTCGCCCCCTTCCGGGACACCACCTAAAAACTAAGTGACTGTTTTCGTTATCGAAATCGCGCTAAATCCCGCACCTCGGATTAGGGTACGGGCGTTTTGTTCTGTTTCTGTTGCTGCAACTTGTCGCTCGCATGCACACCCATCGCTGCCCTGTTGGCTGCTCGGGCGTACAGTTTTGCCTGTTTCGGAGACTGCCAGCCGAACATCGCCATAAGCTCGGAAGTCGTCGCGCGTGCCTCTGCCGCGCGAGTCGCTCCCGGCACGCCCGCTTCCGCACAGCGATCCCGGAACCAGTTCCCGAATCCATCGCCCGCGAAGGCTTTGCCGTATTCGGTGGTCAAATAGGAGAGGCCGCCAGTCTGCGTGGCAGAGGCAGATTGGGCGGGGGAACCCCCCGCCCATGCTTGTCAGGCTGACTTCAGCTTGGCCTGTTCCAGCGACCAGTATTCCATGTCGAACAGGTCTGGCTCCGAAATCGGCGTGAAGCGGCCATAGGATTCGGCGGCGTTCATCACGCGCGTCGACTGCTCGATCAGGTCGCCGGCGATTTTCGCAGCCTTGGCGTTGTTGCCGAGGCCGAACATACCCTCGCCACGCACGAGGACGACGCGCGGATAGGCGTCGAGCATCGTCTTCGGCTCGCTGGCCTTCGCGGCATTGCGCTCGAAATAGGCGGTGTAGCGCTCGACATAGCCTGCAAGCGCCTTGTCGATCTCGGCCTCGGAGGCGCCGGCATCGACAATCAGCGGGAACGGCTTGATGCGGATGACGTGGTCGGGCGTGACCGTGCCACGGAGCGCGATGTCCTCGACATCCGGCTTCGATACGTGGCGGCGGATCGCTGGCGTCGAGCGGTAGTCGAGCGAAAGCCCCTTGGCGAAGGGCGAGCCGGGGCGGGTGAGGGCGGCGGTCAGCCGCTCGACGAATGCCGGGTCGGCATCGCGGTCGCTCTGTTGCGGACCTTCGAGCGCCACACCGGCGCGTGCCAGTTCCTGCTCGGCCATGGTCGCGAATTCGATCATCAGCTCATAGGAGGCCTCGGCCGTGTCGGCGAAGCTGAACAGGCCGTGGTTCTCGAGCCAGAGTCCCTCGCAGCCGGGATGGTCGCGATAGACCTTGTCGCCCTCGATCGAGAGGTCGAAGCCGGGCATGACATAGGGGACCCAGGCGAGCCGGTCGCCATAGACGCGCTTCACCGTCTCGCGCATGTCGGGCTGGTTGGCTAGCGCGAGTGCGGCCGTCGCATGGGTATGGTCGACGAAGGCAAACGGCAGGAAGCCGTGCAGCAGCGCCTCGACCGAAGGGTTGGGCGAGGCGGGATCGAGCAAAGCGGAGCGCAGCAGCGCCACCATTTCGGGGTCCGACAGCTTGCCGCCATCGCGCGCGGCGATCAGCGGTTCCATCCGCACCGCCGGCAGACCCGGCGCCTCGATCGTGTCGAGATCCCAGCCGCTGCCCTTGATGTGCATGATCTCCTGGCCGTCGCCGCCGGTCAGCTTGGCCGAGGTGTTGCCACCGCCATGCAGGACGAGGTCGGGATCCTGGCCGATGATGCGCGACGTGTAGATGCGAAGGCCGAGCGCCTCGCTCTGGCCGGCGGCAAGGGCTGCCTGGATGAAACGATTGGCCTCGTCGCCGTTCCAGCGGCTTTGCATGGGTCTGGATCCGTTCTGCTTTTAGGGAAATGGATCGGGCGGCCCCTGTGGGGCCGCCCGCATGGTTTCGCGATTTAGAAGTCGAAGTTGCCGATGTTTTCCTTGGTGAACACGGTCCGCTCCGGCAGCAGGATGATGCCGTTGCCCTCGCCTTCGTATTCGTAGCCCTGGACGCTGTTCGGCGAGACTTCGATGGTGCCAACGCCCGGAATGTCGAGCTTGTCGCCGACCTTCATCTTGCCGTTCTTCAGCACGTGCTCGGCGACATGGACCGAGATCTTGCCCTGCTGCGTCACGTCCCAGAGGCCGAAGCGCTTGATGGTGCCGCGCTCGACATAGGGGCGCATGACGTTGGGCGTCGAGAAGCCGACGATGTTGACGCCCTCGGCGCGCTTGAGGTTTTCAGCGGCCTGGGCCGCGGCCGGCAGGGCGTTGGCATCCGGCGCGATGATGATGTCGAGATCGGGGTAGGTCTGCAGGATGCTCTCGGCTGTCTGCAGCGACTTCTGCGCATCATTGTAGCCGTACTGGGTGGTGACGATTTCCCAGCCCGGATGCTCCTTGGCGATCTTCGCCTTGGCGGCTTCGGCCCAGGCGTTCTGGTCAGTCACGGTCGGGCTCGAATAGAAGAACGCGACCTTGGCTTTCTCCTTGGTCACGCCTTCCTTCGCCATGTCGACCAGCAGGCCGCCGAGCTGGTCCGGTGTGCCCTGGTTGATGTAGTAGCTGCGGCAATCCGGGTTGACGTCGCTGTCCCAGGTCATGACCAGCACGTCGCGCTCCATGGCGCGCTTCAGGGCCGGGCAGAGACCGTCCGGCGACACCGACGAGACGATGATCGCGTTGTAGCCCTGGTTGACGTAGTTGTTGATGAACTGCACCTGCGCCGAGACGCTGGGCTCGGTCGGGCCGTCATAGGTGACCTTGGCGCCGACTTCTTCGCCTGCCTTCACCGCACCGGCGCCGCCGCTGGTGAAAAAGCCGACGCCGACCAGCTTCGGAATGAACGCGATCTGGGATTCGGCCAGCGCCGAGCCCGTGGCGAACAGGGAGCCGGCGAGCAGGGTTGCCGCCATCAGTCCGGACTTCAGGAACTTCGTTGTCATTGTAGTCTCCTCCTCAAAATGCTGATGCCCGATTGTTTCGTTTCTGCCGGGCGACAGCGATGAAATCGGCCAGCAGCGCACTCCCGTGGCGCAACGCGACCGCAGCAACCAGCAAACCTCCCGAAAGCGCGCTGGATATCTGGCTTGGAACACCGCTTGCCTGCAGTCCCTGCTGCAGGTAGCCGATGACGAATGTTGCGAGCAGCGTGCCGAGGATCGAGCCCTGGCCGCCATAGATCGACGCGCCGCCGAGCACGGCCGCGGTGACGGCCGGCAGGAGGGTCGCTGCGCCGAGATCGACCCGCGCCGAGCCGAAATAGGCGGACATGACGAGGCCGGCGATCGCGGCGCAGACACCGGTGATCACGTAGGTCACGGTCTGCGTCGCCGCGACCGAAAGGCCGGAATAGCGCGCCGCCTCCGCCGATTGGCCGATCAGGAACACGGCGCGGCCGAAGCGGGTGAAATGCAGCAGCACGACGAGCACCGCGGCGAGGCCGAGGAACACGGCGAGAGGCGCCGGCACGCCCAGGAACTCGGCATAGCCGAAGCTGGTGAAGCTGGCGGGGAAGTTACCGATGCCCTCATAGCCGCCTGCGCCGACGGCGCCGGACAACACGGTGGCCGCGCCCTGGAACAGATAGAGGTTGCCGAGCGTCACGACCAAGGGCTGGATCTTCGACAGGTGGATGACGGTGGCGTTGAGGAGCCCGGCCAGCGCGCCGGCGACGAGCGCCATTCCGATCGCCAGTGGCAGCGGCACGCCGAAGAAGTTCGATACCCCGAATACGATGGCGCAAAGGCCGATGGTCGAGGCGAAGGACACGTCGATGCCGCCGGCAATGATGACCAGCGTCAGCGGCAGCGCCACAAGCCCGATCTGGACGAAATCCGACGTGCCGTAGATCAGGTTCCCGACATTGAGGAAGCGCGGGTTGATGAACCCGAACACGGCGAGCTCGGCGATGAGCATCAGGAAGAGCGCCGCTTCCCAGCGGAAGAGTATGTTTTTCATCGGCTTGCCTCCGCCAGCAGGGCTTTGTCGGCGATCTTGCCGGTCGCCCCTCCGCCTTGCGGTGTGCGGGCATGGACGGCATAGCGGCGGGCACGGATGCGCCGGTCGATCAGCAGGCGGATGCGTCCGTCGAGCAGCAGCACGATCAGCAGGATCGCGCCGGCGATGAAGTCGTTCCAGAACGCCGGGATCTTCAGGAACACCAGCGCGCTGTCGATCGAGGTCAGGAAGATCGCGGCGGTGAAGACGCCGGCCACCGAGCCGCTGCCGCCGAGCAGGCTGACGCCGCCCAGCACGTTGACGGCGATCGCCTTCAGCTCGACGCCATTGCCGGCCTGGTTGGGAATGAAGCCGATTTGGGCTGCGAAGATCAGGCCGGCGATGGCGGCGCAGGCACCCGAGGCGACAAAGGCGGTGAACTGCACGCGGCGGACCGGCACGCCAAGATGATGCGCGGCGTCGCGGTTGTCGCCCACGGCATAGAAATAGCGTCCGAACCGCGTCCTGCGCAGGAAGATCCAGGCGAGAATGAAGAGTCCGAGCACCGTGACCGTCAGGATCGAAATGCCGAAGCCGATGCCGCCTGCCAGCGCCTTCAGGTTTTGCGGCAGGTCCTCGATCCATCGGCCACCGGTCTGGATCAGCATGATGCCGCGATAGAGGCCGAGCGTGCCCAGCGTTGCGACGATCGAGGGGATGCGGAGATAGGCGACCAGCAATCCGTTCAGCGCACCCGCCGCCATGCCGGTCAGAACGCAGAGCGCGATCGCCAGGGGCAGGCTGACGCCGGCATTGAGCGACATGCCGAGCGTGGCGGCGCTGAGGCCAAGGATCGAGCCGCTGGAAACGTCGATGTTCCGGGTCAGGATCACCAGCATGGTGCCGAGCGAGATCAGCAGCAGGACGAGGCTGTTCGACAGGATGACCGAGGCTGTGGCGGCCGACAGATAGCCGGGCGCCGCGAAGCCGAGGGCCAGGCAAGCCGCCGCCATGACGGCCAGCAGCATGAGGACGCGGTTGCGCGCGACAATGTTAAGCATGGGCCTGCTCCCCCGCGCCGAAGGCCAGGCGGGCGATCGCGTCGACGCTGATGTTCTCTGTGAGTTCGCCGCCCAGTTGGCCGAAGGCCATGACGACGACCCGGTCGGCCAGCAACTCGATCTCGTCGAAATCGGACGAGATCAGGATGACGGCGACGCCGTCGGCCGCCAGCTTGCGGATGAGCGCGTAGATGTCGTTGCGGGCCGCCACGTCGACGCCGCGCGTCGGCTCGTCGAGGACGAGCACCTTGGGCGCGGCCGAAAGGCATTTCGACATCAGCACTTTCTGCTGATTGCCGCCGGAGAGCGCCTTGGCCGATTGCCCCGGTCCCGTGCACTTGATGCCCATGCTCTGGCGGAACTTGTCGAACAGGCTGCGCTCGTGGCCGGGCCGCAGCAGGAAAGGCAGTCGGTGGATCAGATAGGACGAGGTGTTCCAGTAGAGCGGGGCGTCGAGGAACAGGCCGTTCTGCTGCCGGTCTTCCGGCAAGTAGACCAGCCCGGCATCAATGCAGCGGCGTGGCGAGCGGTTGGCAAGCTCGACCCCGTCCAGCGCGACCGAGCCACCGCTCTGGCGACGGAGGCCGAACAGCGTTTCGGAAAACTCCGTTCGCCCCGCGCCCACGACTCCGGCAAGTCCGAGCACTTCGCCCGCCCGGACCTCCAGGCTGATGTCGCGAAACCCTTCGCCGCTAAGTTTTCGAACGGATAGTCGCACGGGGCCGGCTCCGGTGCCGGAGCGCTTCGCCGGGGCGCCGGTGGGGGCGGCGCCGGTTGTCACGCGGCTCATCGCGTCGATGATTTCTGCATCGCTATACGTGTCCAGCGGCCCGCTGAGGACGACGGCGCCGTCGCGAAGCACGCTGATCGTGCCGCAGATCTCGCGGATTTCGCGCAGCTTGTGCGAGATGAAGAAGATACCGACGCCCTGGGCTTGCAGCTTGCGGACGCGCTGGAACAGGGCATGCACTTCGAACGGCGTCAGGGCGGAGGTTGGTTCGTCCAGGATCAGCACGCGCGCTTCTCGCACGAGGCCGCGCAGGATCTCGACGATCTGGCGCTCGGCGATTTCCAGCGTTGCCGCCTGGGCGTCGAGGTCGAGCGTGACGGCGAGCTCGGCGATGAGCTGTTCGACCCGCTTGCGCAGGGCGCGCGGCGAAGGGCGGAGGCCGAGGCAGATATTTTCCAGAACCGACTGGTTGCCGAGGATGTGCGCTTCCTGGGGAACCAGGTACAGGCCGAGCTGCTGGGCGAGTGCCGGCGAGGCATGTGGCAGCGGCACGCCGTTGATCTCGATCGACCCGGCATTCGCCGAGACGAGGCCAGACATGATCTTCATCAGGGTCGACTTGCCGGCGCCGTTGCCGCCGAGCAGCGCATGCACCTCGCCCTGCTGCAAGGCGAGCGAAACACCCTTCAGAACCGGGACCGGGCCGTAGGATTTCCAGATGTTGGTGAGCTGTGCAGCGCTCCCGGCCGCTAAGTCCGCAGTCATTCGGCACCTGTTCAGATGTCTTATATGCCTTTCAAGTGATCATATCATCGAAGGGGCGTCAATATGCTCAAATACGGATGTCGCAATCCAATTCCATCATATTGCGGCGCAATATAGCGAATTGTGAGGAATTCACGGTGTTTCCGGCATGCTGCGGATTATGCCGGCCTGACGGTGTTGACGTATCAAATGTTTTTACGATATCGATATGATCACAAATCGCGACAAGGGATGCCCGCGTATGGCCTCGGAAAGCAGTGAGTGGAGCTACGGCGATGCCGACGAGGAAATCCTCACGCGCATCGCCTGGTACTATTACAATGACGGCCTGACGCAGAACGAGATCGGCGAGAAGCTGAACATGTCGCGCATCAAGGTGTCGCGACTGCTCGAGAGTGGCCGGCGATCCGGCATCATCCAGGTGCGGATCAATTCTCGGTATCAGGGCTGCCTGTCGCTGGAGCGCGAGATCAAGAGCCGTTACGGCCTGCTGGAAGCCTATGTGGTGCCGGAGCTTCCCGGCCAGAAAACCAGTGACCGGTTGGGCCAGGCGGCGGCGCAATTTCTCATGCAGCGGCTGCAGCCGGATGACCTTCTGGCTGTCGGCTGGGGCGCCACGGTCAGCAACGCCATCCAGCGTCTCGGCCACCTTGCCAATGAACGCAATATCGGCCTCGTCAGCCTGACCGGCGGTGTCGGCACCTATGTCGATGGCATGCGCACCGCCAATTGGGGCAGCAGCGTCCATCTCGTGCCCGCGCCGCTGGTCGTCCGCGATCCCGACGTCGCGCGCAATCTTTCGCTGGAGCCCGCTGTCGCCAATCTGCTCGATATGGCGCTGAACGCCTCGTACCAGCTCGTCGGCATCGGCGAACTCTCCGGCACGTCGACGGTGGTGCGCTCCGGCTATGTGGCGCCGGATGAGGTTGAGCCACTGCGCCGCAAGGGCGCCGTCGGCGACATCCTCTGCCAGTTCTTCAATGACAGGGGCGAGGTGCTCGACCTGCAGCTGCACGACCGTGTCATCGGGGTGAAGCTCGCAGCGCTTTCCCGGGCCGAGAAGGTCGTCGCGGCGGCGGGCGGGCTGGAGAAAGTTCCGGCGATCCACGCCGCGCTCAAGGGCAGGTTCGTCGGCATCCTGATCACGGACGAAACGACGGCACTCGGTCTGATGGACCTGAAGGACTAGGGAGATGGCTATGGCGGGGACGTATCTTCTGGCGGTGGACGCCGGAACCGGCAGCGGCCGTGCGGTCATCTTCGACGCGGCGGGCAATCAGATTGCCGCGGCACAGCACGAGTGGTGGCACAAGCCCGATCCGCGCTTCGACGGCTCGATGGATTTCGATGTCGAAGGGAATTGGGCCCACCTTGCCCGCGCCATCCGACAGGCGATTGCCAGCGCGGGTATTTCGGCCGCCGACATCGCCGCCGTCAGCGCCACCAGCATGCGCGAGGCGCTGGTCGTCTATGACGCCGAGGGGCGGGAAATCTGGGCTTGCGCCAATGTCGACAGTCGTTCGAACAGCGAAGTCCGCGAGTTGAAGCTTGCCTTCCCCGAGCTTGAGGCCAGGCTTTATGCGCATTCCGGCCAGACCTTCGCGCTCGGCGCCTTGCCGCGCCTGCTTTGGCTGAAGCGCAACCTGCCCGATGTCTATGATCGCATGCACCGGATCAGCATGCTGTCGGACTGGGTTCTGGCCCGGCTCTCGGGCATTCTCGTCAGCGAGCCCTCCAATGCCGGCACCACCGGACTGCTCGATCTTCGCGAGCGGACCTGGCTGCCGCAGGCGATGCGCTGGGCCGACATGCGCGACGATATTTTCCCCGAAGCGGTCGAGTCCGGCACGGTCATCGGCCGCGTGACGGCCGAGGCGGCCGAAGCGACGGGACTGAAGGCGGGAACGCTGGTCGTTGCCGGCGGCGGCGACTGCCAGATCGGCACAGCCGGGCTTGGCGTCGTCAACAAGGGCGATTGCGCTGTTCTCGGCGGCACGTTCTGGCAGCAGATCGTCAATGTCGACCAGACGCTGACCGACCCGTCCATGGATCTGCGCATCAATCCGCATGTCGTCGCCGGACTCAACCAGGCGGAAGCGATCAGCTTCTTCGTCGGCGTCGTCATGCGCTGGTTCCGCGACAGCTTTGGCGCGGCGGAAGTGGCGGCGGCGAATGCCGGCGGCGGCGATGCTTATTCGCTGCTCGAAGCGCAGTCGGCCCATATCCCGCCCGGCGCCTATGGTATCATTCCGGTGTTCTCCGATGTGATGCATTACGGCAAGTGGTACCACGCGGCGCCATCGCTGTTGAACCTCTCGATCGATCCGGAAAAGTCCGGCAAGGCGGCGATCTTCCGGGCCCTGCAGGAGAACGCGGCCATCGTCGCGGCGCGCAATCTCGCCGCGATCTTCAAGCTCTCCGGCGTGACGCCGAAACGGATCGTCTTCGCAGCCGGAGCCGCGAAGTCGGCCCATTGGGCCCAGATCCTGTCGAGTGCGACGGGCCTTCCCGTGGTGACGCCGGTGGTGAAGGAAGCAACCGCGCTCGGTTGCGCCGCCGCCGCCGCGATCGGGGCGGGCCTGCAGCGGGATTTCGTGTCGACCGCGGAAAGCTGGGTGCGCTGGGACCGCCATTTCGAGCCGGATCTCGCTCACAAGGCGATCTACGACGAGGCCGGCGAGCGCTGGGCGCGCGCCTATGCGCTGCAACTCCAACTCGTCGACGAAGGCGTGACCACGTCGATGTGGAAGGCGCCCGGTCTCTGACTTCGCGATTTCGTCGCGCTTTCGGCGCGACCTCAATCAATTTGCAAAGGAGTGAATATGCTCATCCAGATGGTGACCATTACGGTCAAGCCGGGCCATGCCGACACCTTCATCGAAGCCTTCCGCATCAACTATGAAGGAACGCGCCAGGAACCCGGCAATCTGCGCTTCGACGTCCTGCGTGATCCGGACGACGGCAACAAGTTCCTGATCTATGAAGTCTTCAAGTCCGCCGCAGCCCTCGAGGAGCATCGCCACACGCCGCACTACCGGACGTGCGTCAGCATGCTCGAGCCGATCCAGATCGGTCCGCGCTCCAAGGTCTTCTACAATGCCGAGATGGCCGATTTCCTGACGGAAGAGACCGTCGCCGGCTAGAGCGCTCTCGAGCGACGTGTGCTGCGGTTCGCGTGAAGAAAACGCGGCGAGCCAAAGCGTTAGAGCATGGCGCCGTTTCGATGAAACGGTGAGATGCTCCAGGCGGTTCAGCGACTTCGGCGCGACGATCCGCTACCGGGAGGGTCAAGCCCTCATCGAGGGGAGATTATTTCCGTTTTTGTTGCTTCCGTTACTGCTGCGCGGGTTGCTGATTTCTCGCACATCGGAGGGCTTCTAAACTGAGTGGCGACGGTCCATATGTGGTCCTGCGACTGGCGCGCCATTCGCAGCCGAACCGAATGGAGAGACGCCACCGATGCCAGGCACCCTGACTGGAATTGCGCGCCCGACGACATTGACGATCGATGACAGGTTGGCGGTTGCGACAAAGCTGGCCGTGCGGATGTACGAGGCGGGAATGATCCGGGCCGATAGGCTTCAGGATGCGCCCCATGATATTGCCACCTATGGCGACGTCACGAAGGATGGTCGCGAACTGGGCCGTGACTTGGCTCGTTATGAGGCCTGGCGCTGCGACGACGCCATTTATGCCGCGCTGGATGAATTCAGCCGGATGTTGGCCGAGCGGCTGGATGCGGTGCAGGCCCAGTGGGCTGCCGACAATGAAATCCACCCGCGGTTCCGGGTCGGTGATCGAATCGCGTGGCCCAAGGTCAGGGGTCAGGACAATATCGGGACCGTCATGGCGATCGAGCCGGGCGGGTGGTATTCTGTCATGCTCGACAACGCGGCGGCGAGTGGGTCAAAACTGCGGCTTCTGGTCGCTTTCGAAGCCTGCCGAGCCGAGGGAGAGGCGGCCCCGTCGAGGCTCACATCGCTCAAAGGCCTGCCCGGCAAGATCTGGGCCGCGATATCCGCCTTGCTCGCATTGGAAGCGATGGATTTCACAATGCGGGCCAGCATTTTTCTGCCCTAGTCTCGGCTGTTTCGAGCGGTTGGCAGCGGCAATTCGAGGATTTCGTCGGAGCCGGCCGAGGCGCGTCTGCTACCAACGCTTCGGCCAGCCATAGATTGGTCGCAATGGTGGACGAGCAGGGCTGCATTCAATCTCAGGCGGTGGGCGACGTGCGACTCCAGGCTCTCAACCAAAGACTGCGCATCAACCTTATTCAGGTCGGGGCGCTGGTGTTCGCCCTGTTCCTGCTCTTGGCTCGTCCCTATTGGACGGGCAGAGTGCACGAACACATGGAATCGCTGGGCTTCTGCCTGGTGCTGGTATGCGTCGCCGGACGAATGTGGAGCATCCTCTACATCGGCTCGCGCAAGAACCGCGCGTTGACGACGCTTGGGCCTTATTCGATCACGCGCAACCCTCTCTATCTGTTCTCGACGATCGGCGTGGTCGGCGTCGGCCTGATTTTCGGTTCGGCTATCGTTGCGCTGGCGTTGGGCCTGCTGAGCTACATTGCTTTCACGATCACGGCCACCAAGGAAGCCGATCACCTGACGGCGCTTTTTGGAAGCGAGTTCGAGGCCTACGCCAAGCGGACGCCGCTGTTCTGGCCGAAGTTCTCGCTTTACCAGGACTCGCCGGATGTCGTTTTCTCGCCAAATGCGCTGAAGCGAACCTTCCTGGACGGCATGTTGTTTCTCGCCATCTTCCCATTGATGGAAGCGCTTGAGTTCGTGCAAAACCAAGGCTTCCTGCCAGCCTTCCTGCGGCTTTACTAAAAGGTCCGAGCGCCCCTGCGCGTTGGTTCCCAGCACTTTCTCCCTTGGCTGTGCCAGAGGTTTTGGTGGCGGGAGACAAAGTACTGGCGCTTGCGGTGGCCTTGCCTGAACAAAAGAACGGCGCGTGAAGGCACGCGCCGTTTGCTTTTTCGAGACTTCCGACAAGCCCTAGGGCTTGGCAAATTCCAGCGCCGGCGAGGCGAGGCCGGACTTCAGCGGCGCGACTGCCGTCTGCTTGGCGTCGAGGTCGAAGCTCATCAAGTCGATGCTGCGCAGAACCTGATCGTCATAGGTCTTGACGTAATAGACCCGGTTCTTGATGTCGGCGATTGCCGACCACTGGGTATATTCGAGCTGTTCGTTGGCCGCGTCCGTACCCTCGCGAACCCAACCCTTCGGGATGTCGAAATTGTTGATTAGGTGTTCGGCGAGGCGGACGCTCTCGATGCCGCTCGGTACCGCCGCCGCCGACATTGCATAGCCGACCGCGCGGATGAAGCGCGACGGCGGGGTCGGGTCACCTGGAATGCCGAGCAGGCCCGAGCCTTGGCCGAGCTGCTGGATCGTCTCCCCTTCGAGCTTCAGCGGCGGCGCGTTGAACGGGGAAATCTTGAGGTAGTTGCTCAGATTGATCCTGTGCCAATCGAAGGGAGGCGAATTGGTCATCACGCCGATCGGATTGTCATAGACCTTGAGCGTGCCGTCGACCGGCTCGATTACCAGCGATGCCCCTGTCGCATCGTGCAGCGTGTAGTGAACCGGGGGCGCTATCTTCAGATCGACCTGCACCACATCGATGATGGCGATCTCGGACAGGGCCGCCTTGACCTCGGCGACGGTGGCGAAATTGGTCAGCGCCCAGGTCAGAACGTCCCAGGGGGCGAGCGACTTGGCGGGATCGGCCTTGGCCGGATCGACATAGCCGGCAAAGCCGGGGAAATACAGGATACCGCCGGTCAGGCCCTTCTCGTTCATGCCGTCGACCAGGCCGGTCACGCCCATCGCATTCATGCCCACGGCGGCGTATTTGCTGGCCCAGGCCATGGCCGGCTTGTTGTCCGGGCCGGTCGAATTGAGGGCGTAGCCGCGCGGGATCACCAGCGCGCTCGACTGCATCGGAATCGCGAATTCCATCGTGCGGGCATAGACTGCGCTGTTGTCCGACGTACGGACCAGAAAGCTCGTGCAGGCCAGTGCTGTCTGCGTCGTCATGAGCGATGCCGCGACAGCTGCCGTTGCTGCCATGCGCGTCGTTGTGCGCCAGAGTTTCGAGAAATTCTTGCCGTTTTGACGAATCATGATCTTCCCCTCAGCGAAAAACTGCAATCTCAGCCCGATTTGCTTAGTTCGGATTGCCGAAGAGCTCAATGATCAGGTTGCATGTTAATCATCGTGACACATCGAATTCGCCCGTGAATGTCACGCGGGAGCTAATGCTTCGAGGCGGCGCGCAAGGCGAAAGCCACCGTGGCCTGTCGGACCTCGGTGGCTTGTCATCGGCGGAATATTCGCTGCGGCGGTAGCGGGTGCCGGCTGGTCTAGCGGACCGAGGAAAACGCCGTCGGCTGCAGGAAAGAACTCGCGACATTGGCGACGATCAGGCCATCCTTCTCGCTGTCGGCGCGGGCGGCCTGCCATTCCGGATCGCTCATGAAGGCGTTCCAGCGCGTCTCGCGATCCGCCAGGCTGTCCCAGGCGATCAGGTAGGTCAGATCATTGTTGGCCGGCCCGATCAGCGTGGTCCAGAAGCCGGCCTGACGGATGCCATGCTTCTCCCAGATGCGCAGCGTGTGGTTCTGGAAACGGTTCTGCAGGGCGGCCATGCGGCCAGGCAGGCAGGAATAGATGCGCAATTCGTAGATCATTCGCTTCTCCGGCGGGATTGCTGAGGGTGGGCGGGACAGCGACCCTCGACCGAAAGACAAGCCTGTTCGCGCGGAGGAGGCAAGGGGCCTTCGCGTCAGGAGGGTGCCTTGCCTCCGCAACACGTCCTCTGGCTTGGCGCGACACGCCCTCACATCGGGAATCGGATAAGAGTCATTCTAATCTGATGTGACGCAGCGGAAATATGCTAGCGTGGTGGCGAGCACGACGTTTCGGGTCGTTGTGTCTCCCGGAACGGTCGCGATGCTCTTGCAGTCTCTCGGGAGGCTTCGATGCATGTACGGGGCTTTGCAATTTCGCTCGCCCAGATCTTGAGCCTGGCACTGGTTCCCGCCGCCCTGGCCGATGGCGATGCCACACAGGGCGCCAAGGTATTTCTCAAATGTCGCGCCTGCCATCAGGTCGGCGAGACCGCCAAGAATGCCGTCGGGCCGGAACTGAACGGCCTGTTCGGCCGCCAGACCGGCTCGGTTCCCGGCTATAATTATTCTCCTGCCAACAAGAATTCCGGCATCGTCTGGGATGAGACGATTTTTCGCGAATATATCCAGAACCCGAAGGCCAAGATCCCCGGCACAAAGATGTCGTTTCCCGGCCTGAAGGACCAGACCGATATCGACAACGTCATTGCCTATCTGAAGCAGTTCGGGCCGGACGGAAAGAAACTGTAACGCTTCTTCCAAGTCGTCCGGCGCGTGGCGATCGCGACGGGCGGTTCTTTTCTATTTCCATAATCTCCGCGTGCGATCTTTGAGGTGCGATCTCTTGGAAACGCGCGCGAAGAAGCCTAATATCGTCGGATAGAACAGGGGTGAACGGGGGCGATGCGTCTCCGTGTCCGCTCGTATTCATGCATTCCGTTCCGTCGCCGTCATGGCAGGGATGAAGAGGATGCCGCTCGCGATTGTTCTGGCTCTTATCGTTTTCGGCTCGGTGCTCTTCCACTTTCTGAGCCCGTGGTGGTTTACGCCCATCGCCTCGAACTGGGGCTATATCGACGACACCGTCAACATCACCTTCTGGATCACCGGCGCCGTCTTCGCCGCTGTCGTGCTGTTCATGGCCTATTGCCTGCTGCGCTTCCGGCACAAGCCCGGCCGTCGCGCCGCCTATGAGCCGGAAAACCGGAGGCTGGAAAGCTGGCTGGCGATCGGAACCGGCATTGGCGTCGCCGCCATGCTGGCGCCGGGCCTGGTGGTCTGGGCGCGCTACATAACGGTTCCGGCGGACGCGACGGCGGTCGAGGTGGTCGGCCAGCAATGGCAATGGGCCTATCGGCTGCCCGGCAAGGACGGCAAGCTCGGCGCTTCCGAAACGCGCGCCATCTCCGACACCAACCCGGTCGGCATCGACCCGGACGATCCGGCTGGCCGGGATGATGTCGTCGTGCAGGGCGGCGAACTGCATCTGCCGGTCGGCAAGCCGGTGGCGCTGCTGCTGCGCTCGGTCGACGCGGTGCATGATTTCTTCGTGCCGGAGTTCCGCGCCAAGATGGACATGATCCCGGGCTCGGTCACCTACTATTGGCTGACACCGACCCGCACCGGCAGCTTCGAGGTGCTGTGCGCCGAGCTTTGCGGCGTCGGCCACCCTTATATGCGCGGCACCGTGGTGGTTGAGCCGGAGGCCGATTATCAGGCCTGGCTCGCCCAGCAGCAGACCTTTGAGCAGATGCAGGCGCCGGCCACCACCGGCGCGATCGATACCGGTGCGACCAAAGCCAGCGCAACGGAATAGCGCCGGCCTGCGAAGGCGGCGCGAATGACAGATAGAGCGGGGAGCCGGGATGCGGCCGCCCCGGAAGGCAGCGGGGTGACGGCTCATGGTCGATGTCACGCATGGCGGACCCACTTCTGGGGCGTCGACCGGCGTCGCGCCGGGGTTCGAGATCGGCGAACTGGACCTCTATCATCCGAAAAGCTGGGTGACGAAATACGTCTTCTCGCAGGATGCCAAGGTCATCGCCATCCAGTACGGGCTGACGGCGATGGCGATCGGGCTGGTGGCGCTGGTCTTGTCCTGGCTGATGCGGATGCAACTCGCTTTTCCGGGCCTGCTGCCCTTCATCGACGCCGACCACTATTACCAGTTCATCACCATGCACGGCATGATCATGGTGGTGTACCTGCTGACGGCGCTGTTCCTCGGCGGCTTCGGCAACTACCTGATCCCGCTGATGCTGGGCGCGCGGGACATGATGTTCCCGTATCTGAACATGTTGAGCTACTGGATCTATCTGCTCGCCGTCCTGGTGCTGGCGGCCGGGTTTTTCGTCCCCGGCGGTCCGACCGGGGCCGGGTGGACGCTCTATCCGCCGCAGGCGATCCTCGGCAATACGCCGGGCCACCAATGGGGCATCATCGTGATGCTCGTGTCGCTGATGCTGTTCATCATCGGCTTCACCATGGGCGGGCTCAACTATGTCGTCACCGTCCTGCAGGGACGGACGCGCGGCATGACCCTGATGCGGATGCCGCTGACGATCTGGGGCATCTTCACCGCCACGGTGATGGCGCTGCTCGCCTTTCCGGCGCTGTTTGTCGGTGCCGTGATGATGCTGTTCGACCGCCTGCTCGGCACCAGCTTCTTCATGCCGGCGATCGTCGAAATGGGCGAGCAGACAGCCTATGGCGGCGGCAGCCCGATCCTGTTCCAGCACCTGTTCTGGTTCTTCGGCCATCCCGAGGTTTACATCGTTGCGCTGCCGGCCTTCGGCATCGTCTCCGACCTGATCAGCACGCATGCGCGCAAGAACATCTTCGGCTACCGGATGATGGTCTGGGCGATCGTCGGCATCGGCGCGCTCTCCTTCGTCGTGTGGGCCCACCACATGTATGTGAGCGGCATGAATCCGGGTTTTGGCTTCTTCTTCGCCACGACGACGCTGATCATCGCCATCCCGACCGCGCTCAAGGTCTATAACTGGGTGCTGACGCTGTGGCGCGGCGACATCCATTTCACCCTGCCGATGCTGTTCGCGCTCGGCTTCATCGTCACCTTCCTGAATGGCGGGTTGACCGGGCTTTTCCTCGGCAATGTCGTCGTCGACGTGCCGCTGTCCGACACGATGTTCGTGGTGGCGCATTTCCACATGGTGATGGGCGTCGCGCCGATCCTCGTCATATTCGGCGCGATCTATCACTGGTATCCGAAGATCACCGGCCGGATGCTCGACACCACGCTCGGCAAGATCCATTTCTGGGTCACCTTCCTCGGCGCCTATCTGATCTTCTTCCCGATGCACTATCTCGGCCTGCTCGGCGTACCGCGTCGCTACTTTGAAATGGGTGAGACGGCTTTCGTGCCGCCCTCGGCCGCCACGCTGAACGTCTTCATCACCATCACCGCGCTGGTCGTCGGCGCGGCGCAGATGCTGTTCCTGTTCAATCTCGCCTGGAGTTTACGGCATGGCCGCGAGGCCGGCGGCAATCCGTGGCGGGCGACGACGCTGGAATGGCAGACCCCGGAGACGCCGCCGGCGCATGGCAATTGGGGCGCCGAGCGGCCGACCGTCTATCGCTGGGCTTATGATTATTCGGTGCCGGGTGCGGCGGAGGATTTCCTGCCCCAGAACCAGCCGGGGCCGGATCCGGTCGTGCCGGGCCACGCCATTGCGGAGGGCGCACGATGAGCATCATCCTGCTTTTCCTCGCCGCCATCGTCGCCGTCGTGTTCGCATGGCTCTGGCGGCATGGCATCCTGGCCAAGCCCTGGCTCGAGGTCGGAGTCGCCGGGGGCTATCCGGTGACCGATCCCTCGGCGGCACGCGTCGCCAAGGTCGCGCTCGGCGTCTTTCTCGCCGTCATCGGCTCGCTGTTCGCCCTCACGGTCAGCGCCTACCTGATGCGCGCCAGCCTGGGCGACTGGCAGGCCGTGCGGACGCCCGGCATCCTCTGGGTCAATACCGGCGTGCTGGCGTTGAGCAGCCTGGCGCTTGAAACGGCGCGGCTCGCCGCCCGGCGTGGCGACATGGCCGGAGTGCGGGCCGGCGTACTGGCGGGCGGCGCGACGGCGATGCTGTTCCTCGTCGGCCAGTTGATCGCATGGCGGCAATTGAACGCCGAGGGCTATTACCTCGCCTCCAATCCCGCCAACGCCTTTTTCTATCTGATCACCGCGCTGCACGGCGTGCATGTGCTGGGCGGCCTCGCGGGGCTCGGCCGCGTCACCTGGCGGATGGAACAGGGCGCCGGCGTTGCCAGGCTTCGGCTCGGTGTCGATCTCTGCGCCATCTACTGGCATGCGCTGCTGCTGATCTGGCTGGTTCTGCTGGGGCTGCTGACCAACTGGGTCGGCGACTTTGTCGCCATCTGCCGTCAGTTGCTGACCTAGAGCCGTTCAGAAACGCTGAACGGCTCTAACTCTTTGTTTGATCGCGTTTTCTTCACGCGAACCGGTGCCCACTTCGCTCGAAAACGCTCCAGGAGGAACGCATGACCGATCATGTGGTGGATCTCCCTCCCTCGCCGCCGGCCGGTCAACGGATCGCCCCGGCGAGCGGCTGGCGCGGTTTCGTCAGCGACTGGGCCTCCGACCAGACATCCTTCAAGGGTGTCTCGTGGGGGAAGGCCATGATGTGGGTCTTCCTGCTCTCCGACACCTTCGTCTTCGGCTGCTTCCTCGTTGCCTATATGACGGCGCGGATGTCAACGACGGTTCCCTGGCCTAATCCGAGCGAGGTGTTCGCGCTGACGATCGGTGGTCAGTCTGTGCCGCTGATCCTGATCGCCATCATGACCTTCGTGCTGATTTCCAGCAGCGGCACCATGGCGCTGGCCGTCCACTATGGCTATTTGCGCGATCGCCGGAAGGCTGGCGCGCTGATGCTGCTGACGGCGCTCTTCGGGGCCTGCTTCGTCGGCATGCAGGCGTTCGAATGGACGAAGCTGATCCATGAGGGCGTGCGGCCGTGGAGCAATCCGTGGGGGGCGCCGCAGTTCGGCTCGACCTTCTTCATGATCACCGGCTTCCACGGCATGCATGTCAGCTTCGGCGTGCTGTTCCTGATCCTGATGGCGCGAAAGGTGCTGCGCGGCGATTTCGACACCGGCCGGCGTGGCTTCTTCACCAGCCGCAAGGGGCGCTACGAGGCCGTCGAGATCATGGGCCTCTACTGGCACTTCGTCGATCTGGTCTGGGTTTTCATCTTCGCCTTTTTCTACCTTTGGTAGGAGGTTCGCATGTCCGCGACGACCGTTCACGCCGACCCGCACGCCAATCCAAACGTCAGCAGCGACGCGCCGGTTGCCGACGAGGCGCACCAGCACCATCCGGTTCGGCTCTATTTTGCCGTCTGGGGCTGGCTGTTCGTCCTCAGCGCCTGCTCCTACATGGTCGATTATATCGGCCTGCAGGGTTGGCTGCGCTGGACGCTGATTGTGCTGTTCATGCTGCTGAAGGCGGGGCTGATCGTCGCCATCTTCATGCATATCGCCTGGGAGCGGCTGACGCTGATCTACGCCATCCTGCTGCCGCCGCTGCTGGTGCTGGTCTTCGTCGCCATCATGGCGTCGGAGGCGAACTACACCTTGTTGACGCGGGTTCTGTATCTCGGCGGCGGCCCCTGAGCCGCCTGACGCCGGGAGCACGCTTCTCGCCTCTCCTCGAAGGCAGGAGAACTGCGAACCCCTCCGCCGAAACAAGAGCCGCGCGAATTGCTTCGGCGGCTGTTGTTTCACGTGAACCGATCAGGCGGGAGCGAGCGGCGGCCGGCGCTTGACCGCGCTGCGCGCCCGCAGGCGGGCCCGCTTCTTGGCCTCGCGCGAGACGTGGCGATTGACGACCAGATTGAGCGATTCGTTGATCGACGCCCGCCAGTCGTCGCCGACTGACTGGAAGTGCTCGATCACCCGATTGCTCAAGTCCAGCGTGACGGGCGTCACTATCGCAGCGTCCGCGTCGGCCTTTCGCCGCCGCGCCGGAATCTTTGCCGGGCTATGGGGTTGCGCGAGCGCCGTCCCGTCGCCATCGGGTGCCGGAACGGGCTCCGTATCCAAAGAGTTCGTCGAATCAGTCATGGCCGCCTCGGTGTCGAAGTTAATCTTCTACACCGACCATGACGTAACGTCATGGATTGCGCATTGATCTAGGTCACACCCCCTCCGCGGTCCCCATGACCGCGGTGCTTTCTGTCACAGCAGCGCTTGGGCGATGTCCTGGATCAGGTCGTCTGCGGCTTCGATACCGGCTGAAATCCGCACCAGCCCGTCAGTGATGCCGAGGGCCTCGCGCTGCGCCAGCGGGATCGAGGCGTGGGTCATCGTCGCCGGGTGTTCGATCAGGCTTTCGACACCGCCGAGGCTCTCGGCCAGGGTGAACAGCCGCACGCGTTCGAGGAAACGCTTCGTGCCGGCAAGGTCGCGGTCGAATTCGACGCTGATCATGCCGCCAAAGGCATGCATCTGCCGTTTGGCGATGGCGTGCTGCGGGTGGCTTTCGAGGCCGGGATAGAGGACGCGGCGCACATCCGGCCGCGATTCGAGCCAGCGGGCGATGGCGAGCCCGTTTTCCGAATGCCGCTGCATCCGCAGCGCCAGGGTCTTCAGCCCTCGCAGGGCCAGAAAGCTGTCGAACGGGCCGGAGATGGCGCCGACCGCATTCTGCAGGAAGCGGATCTGGTCGACGAGTTCCTGTTTTGGCCCGACGACGACGGTGCCGCCGATCATGTCGGAATGGCCGTTCAGATATTTGGTCGTCGAATGGACGACGATATCGATGCCAAGCTCCAGCGGGCGCTGGATATAGGGGCTGGCAAAGGTGTTGTCGGCCACCGTGATCAGGCCGCGCCGCCTGGCAAGCTGCGCCACGGCTTCGAGGTCGATGATCCGCAGCAGCGGGTTGGTCGGCGTCTCGATCCAGAGCAGTTTCGTCTCCGGCCGGATCGCCGCCTCAATGGCGGCGAGGTCGGTGAAATCGACAAAGGTCACCTGAAGCCCGGCCGTGCGCTTGCGCACCTTGTCGAGCAACCGGAACGTGCCGCCATAGAGATCGTCGGTCGCAACGATGTGGTCGCCGGCGGAGAGCAGCTCCAGCGTCGTCGCGATCGCGGCCAGGCCGGAGGCGAAGGCGAAGCCGGCCGTGCCGCTTTCCAGATCCGCGATGGCTCGCTCGAAGGCGAAGCGGGTCGGGTTTTGCGAGCGGCCATATTCAAAGCCCTTGTGAACGCCCGGGCTGTCCTGCGCAAACGTGGAGGTGGCATAGATCGGCACCATTACCGCGCCCGTCAGCGGATCATGGCTCTGGCCGCCATGGATCGTTCGCGTTTCGAAGGCGAGCCGGTTCGGCTTCAGGGGCTTGTTCAAAACGCTAACCTCTCATGATTGATCAGGTCCATCCGGGTGATGAGACCGACGAACTCGTCGCCGTCCAGGACGATGGCCACTTCGTTGCGTTCGAAGACCGGCAACAACGCCTCGACCGGCTCGTCGGCCTGCAAGGTGTTGAGCGATGTCACCATGGCGTCGCGCACCGAGGCGCTGAACTTGCCGCGGCCATTGTGTTCGTCCGGCCGAAGCCCGCCCAGAACGTCGCTCTCGTCGATCAGGCCGATCAACGCGCCATGCTCGATGACCGGCAATTGCGAAACGTCGGCGGAGCGCATTCGCGCATAGGCGGTCGAAAGCGTGTCCTCCGGCGATACCGTCACCGTGCCGCCTTCGGCAAAGCCCCGGGCGACGAGATCGCGCAGATTGCCATGGCGAATTTTCTCGATCAGGCCCTGCTCGGCGACCCAGACGTCGTTGAAAACCTTCGACAGATATTTGTTGCCGCTGTCGCAGACGAGGGTGACGACGCGCTTCGGCTCCTTCTGCTCGCGGCAATAGCGCAAGGCCGCCGCCAGCAGCGTGCCGGAGGAGGAGCCGGCGAGGATGCCTTCCTGCTCCAGCAGGGCGCGCGCGGCGGCGATGCTCTCGCGGTCGGAAATCGTATAGGCGCGCGACACCAGAGAGAGATCGGCATTCGGCGGCACAAAGTCCTCGCCGATGCCCTCGACGGCCCAGCTTCCCGGCTCGATCGTCTCGCCGGTCTCCACCAGCGGCGCCAGGATCGAGCCTTTCGGATCGGCCAATACCATTTTCGTCTTCGGCGAGACGCGCTTGAAATAGCGGCCGATGCCGGAAAGCGTGCCGCCGGAGCCGACGCCGACGACGATCGCGTCGACGTCGCCATCGAGCTGCTCGAAGATCTCGGGCCCGGTCGTCGTCTCATGGGCGTGCGGATTGGCCGGGTTGGCGAACTGGTTGACGAAGAAGCCGCCGACCTCCTCGGCGATGCGGGCGCCCATGTCCTGGTAATATTCGGGATGGCCCTTGCCGACATCGGAACGGGTCGTGCGGACATCGGCGCCGATGGCGCGCAGATGCTGCACCTTCTCGCGCGACATCTTGTCGGGCACGACGAGGATCAGCTTGTAGCCCTTCGGCAGCGCCACCTGCGCCAGACCGAGCCCGGTATTGCCGGCCGTCGCCTCGACGATGGTACCGCCCGGCTTCAAGCTGCCATCGGCCTCGGCGGCGGCGATCATCGACAACGCGATCCGGTCCTTGATCGAGCCGCCCGGATTCTGGCTCTCCAGCTTGACGAACAGCTGGCATGGCCCGGTGTCGAAGGTGGTCAACTCGACGATCGGCGTGCGGCCGATCAGGTCCAGGCTGGAGCGGACGGGACGGGGCAGGGGTGTCGAGGAACGGGCGGCTTCGGGCAGGGCGGATTGGTCGGTCATGGATGATCTCCCCATGGCGCACGGATAGCGAACTGCCCTCAGGATGTGGGGTTGCGACTGCCATCGGCAAGGCCGGGCGTTCTCTCGATCCGGCGCCCCGCGCAAAATCCTGCCCGTCGGTTCGGCTCCCGACCTGTCGGTATTTTCGGCATTTGCGGCGCTACGGCGCGGATCCTGGCAACTCGCCCGCGTGACACCGAAAAGGCGGCTTGCCGATTTCGAAAAGTCATTATAACGTCCTTACGTCATAATGAAAAAAGACGGCCGAAACACCGTCGGACCGTCGGCATTGAACGGAGGGGTTCCGTGACGATCAGACCTTTGATGGGCTTGTTCCTGGGTTCCGCGCTGGCCGCTTTCTCAAGCGTTGCCATGTTCTCGAATGCAGCTTGGGCAGAAGACGTGACCGTGTCGTTCCTGACGCATTGGCCGCCGGAGACGGTCGCCAAGCTGGAGGCTGCCGCTGCCACCTACGCCAAGGATCATCCGGGCGTGAAGGTGGAGGTTCGCGCCGTGCCGTTTGGCGATCTGCTGACGACGCTGCGCTCGCAGGCCGGCCAGAGCGGCGGCCCGACGATCACCGGCATCTATGATCTCTGGCTGCCGGAGCTGGCGCGCGACAAGCTCGTCAACGCCGCGCCGGAGGCAAGCGCCACTGACGTCACGACCAACTGGCCGAAGGGCGTGGCGACGGCCGCCAGCGTCGGCGGCACGGTTTATGGCTATCCCAACGAGATCGATGTCTACGCGCTCAACTACAACAAGAAGCTGTTCGAGGAAGCCGGCATCAAGGAAGCGCCGAAGACCTGGGACGAGTTCTATGCCGCCGCCGAAAAGCTGACCAACAAGGACAAGGGTCAGCAGGGCTTTGGCATGATCAACTCGTGGGCGGCGGGCGTCGTCCACCCCTTCGCCTCGCTGCTCGCCTCCAATGGCGGCGCACTGGTTGTCGACGGCAAGCCGCAGCTCGACAGCGACAACGCCAAGGCGACGTTCGAGCTCTACGAGAAGCTGATCAAGTCCGGCGCCTCGGTTGCCACCATGGGCACCGCCGACGCCAACACCACCGGCCCGTTCCTGGATAATTTCGTGTCCGGCAAGACCGGCATGATCATCATGGCGAACTGGTGGGAGTCCGCTCTGAAGGCCGGCATGGGCGACCGCTTCGCCGATATCGCCACTGCGCCGATCCCGGTCGGCCCGAAGGGCGATGGACCGCACTCGATCTCCTATTCCTGGATGACGGTCGTCTCTGACGGCGCGACAGACGCGGAGAAGAAGGCGGCCTGGGATTTCCTCGCCTGGTTCAACGGCCCGACCTCGGGCGAGAACGGCGCATCCGCCATGGGCGATCTGCTGCAGTCCATGGGCATCCTGCCGTCGCGCACGTCTGACGTCGCGGCCTTCGCCGAGCGCCTGAAGACGCCGTTCCTGGCCGGCTATGTTTCCGTGCTTTCGGAAGCCCGCCCGTTCCCGACCGTGCTTGGCGGTCAGGAATTCACGGAATCGCTGCAGGGCCATATCGAGGCGGTGCAGTTCGGCAAGGAGACGGCAGCGGAAGCAGCAGCCGGCGCCCAGGCCGACGCCACAGCCATCCTTGAGAAGGCGGCGCAGTAGACGCGCTGGTGTCCCTCTGTCGTCATCCCGGGCTTGACCCGGGATCCATTCAGCCGACTGCCTTGGGACGCTGAATGGATCCCCGCTTTCGCGGGGATGACGGAGGAGGAATCCCGACTCCCTCGCCCGCTTGCGGGAGAGGGCTGGGGTGAGGGCCTTGCTTGCAGAGCCTGAGCCCGAACCAAGCGCCACACGAAGACCCTCGCCAAACCCTCTCCCGCGACCGGGAGAGGCAGGTCGAGTCACGCCCAGGGCTGTCATGAACAGAGAACACGCATACCGATGAGCGGATTTCGAAAATCGATCGTGGCCATGCTCGCGCCGAGCCTGGGGTTGATCGCGATCTTTGTGCTGGTTCCGATCGCGCTCACGATCTGGCTCGCCTTCACGAAGTGGTCGTCGCAGACGCCGTTCTCGACCGCGACCTTTATTGGCTTCGACAATTTTCGCGAGATTTTTGGGACGAGTTCCGTTGGGCGCGACTTCAAGGGAGCCATGGTCAACACGGCGCTCTATTCGCTGCTCTCGATCGCCCTGCTGCTGCCGCTTTCCGTGCTGTTCGGCATGCTGATCCACCAGGCGGAGCTCAGGGGCGCCAACATCCTGCGCACCATCCTGTTCGCCACCTACATGGTGCCGATGATCGCCGTCGCTCTGGTGTTCTCAAAGCTCTATTCGCCGACGGAAGGGCCGTTCAACCAGATCCTGTCCTGGGTCGGAATCGGCCCGCAGCCCTGGCTTTCCTCGCCCGATACGGCGCTGGTTTCGGTCGTTTTGCTGAATGTCTGGCAGCAGGTCGGCTATTTCACCATCCTGATCATCGCCGGCCTGACCCAGATCCCGCACTCGATCTATGAAGCGGCCAGGATGGACGGCGCGCGCGGGCCGTCGCTGTTCGGCTTCATCACGCTGCCGCTGCTGAAGCGCACGCTGCTGTTCTCGGCCGTCATCGCGCTGATCAACGCCGTCCAGGTGTTCGAGCCGGTGGCGCTGATCACCCAGGGCGGGCCGGTCGGCTCGACCAATGTCATGACCTATCACATCCGCCGCGTCGGCATCGAGCGGGCCCAGGGCGGGCTCGGCTCGGCCATGTCGGTGACGCTGCTGCTCGCGCTGGTCGTCACGGTGACCGCCGTCTTTGCCTTGGCCCGCAGGGAGGATCGGCGATGAGCGTTCCCGCTACCGCTTCTTCCCCGGGCGCAAGCTCGCCCGCATGGCGCGCGATCCTTTATCTGCTGATGATCGGGATCGCCGTCGCTTCCGCTTTCCCGCTCGTCTGGATGGTGCTGTCGAGCCTGAAGACGCCGGCCGAGGCGATGCAGACCCCGCCGGTCTGGATTCCCGGCACGCCGACGCTCGACGCCTATACCAAGGTGTCGGATCTCATCAGCGTCGGCCGCTCTTTCGCCAATTCGGCTGTGATCGCCGGCATCACCACGGCGGGCATCCTCGTCACCTCGCTGATGGCGGGCTACGCCTTCACAAAATACCGCTTCCGCTACCGCGAAGTGCTGTTCGCGATCACGATCGCGACGATGTTCCTGCCGCCAATCGTGACGCTGATCCCGCTCTATCGGCTGGTCGGCTCGATCGGCCTCAATGCAAGCCTTGCCGGTGTCATCCTGCCCAACCTCGCCAACGCCTTCGGCATTTTCCTGATGCGCCAGTTCATCGCCGGCGTGCCGGACGAACTGGTCGAGGCGGCGCGGCTTGATGGCGCTTCGGAGTTCCGCATCGTGTTCACGATCGTCGCGCCGCTGGTCGCGCCGGCCCTGGCGGCGCTCGCTCTGTTCGCCTTCGTCTATCACTGGAACAGCTACCTCTGGCCGCTGACTGTCCTGCAGGGCAACACAAACGATTATCCGATCGTCATCAGCCTGGCGCGGTTGCTTTCCTACAATCGCTCGGCGGTGAACACGAACCTGGTCATGGCCGGCGCCACGCTCGCCGTGCTGCCGCCGCTGATCCTGTTTGTCTTCCTGCAACGCTTCTTCGTCCGCACCATCACGGCAACGGGAATGGGGGGCCAATGAGCACCGTTCCTCACGTTTTGGCGCTGGATCTCGGCGGTACCAGCCTTCGCGCCGGCTTTTCTCCTGTCGACGCGCCGGCCGAACTTGGCCATGTCGAGCGCTTCCCCGCGCCCGAAACGGGCGAGGCGTTGCGCGAAAAGGTCTTGGACTTGATCGCCGCGCGTCCGGATGCTGCGGCGCTGGTCGGCATCGGCATCACCGTTCCCGGCCTTGTCGAAGGCACGGTCGCGCGCTGGGTGCCGAACCTGCCGTTGCTCGACGGCGTCGATCTCGCTGATCTGCTGGGTGAAGCTGGCGTTCCGGTCGCAGCCGGCAATGACGCGCAGATGGCAATGCTGGCCGAGGCGACGCTTGGCGCTGCGAGCGGCCTCGACGATGCGATCCTGCTGGCAATCGGCACTGGCATCGGTTCGTCCGTGCTCTCTGGCGGGCGCATCGTGCGCGGCGGCCGGGGCGCGGCCTGCTCGTTTGGCTGGGCTTCCGCTGACACATCCGATCCCGGCGAAGACCGCTCCGGCTGGCTGGAGCGACAGGCCGCCGGGCGTGCGCTCGATAAACTTGGCCATGACGCCGGTTTTGCCGATGGCGCGGCGCTGATCGAAGCGGCGCGGGCCGGCGACCGGGACGCGAACCTCGCCATCCACCGGGTCGGGACGGCGCTGGGAACGACGCTTGCCGGCGCCGTGGCGCTGCTCGATCCGCAGGCCGTGCTGCTCGCGGGCGGTGTTTCCGATGCCATCGATGTGCTGGGCCCTTCGCTCCGCGCGGCGTTGACGCGGAACCTGCCGCCGCATTTGAGAGAAATCCTGATCCGGCCGGGCCATTTCGGTCCGCGCGCCGGCCTTGTTGGTGCTGCCGTGGCCGCCGGCCTTGGGCCGGAATGGTGGAGGGTCCGATGACCGAAAACGCAATGACATCCCTCGACCGCAGCCGTCCGGAGCCGCTCTGGCACCAGGCTGAGCATGCCATCCGCGCCCGTATCGAGGCTGGCGAATGGCCGTCCGGTTCGCAGATCCCGGCCGAGGATCGGCTCTGCGAATGGCTCGGCGTCAGTCGCATCACCGTGCGCCATGCGCTGCGCAATCTCGAAGCCCTCGGCTTGCTCCGCCGAGAGCATGGCCGCGGCACGTTTGTCCGCAGCGCCACGGTTGTGGCCGGTGCGCGCGGCTTGACCAGCTTTTCCGATGAAATGGCGGCGCTGGGCCTGACTGTCGGCTCGCGCATGCTGGCGCAGGAGATCGTGCCGGCGAGCGCCCGGGTCGCGGCGGCGCTTGAGATCGAGGAAGGCGAGCCCGTCGCGCTCGTCCGTCGGCTTCGGCTCGGCAACGGCTCGCCGATCGGCGTGCAGACCGCGCACCTCCGGCTCGACCGTGTCCCCGGCCTGCTCGACGAGGACCTTTCGGGCGGATCGCTCTACGGCCAGATCGAGCGCCGCTACGGCATCAAGCCGACCGAGGCGACGGAACTCTACCGTGTCGGCGCTGTCGGCCCGGAGGATGCCGAATTGCTCGAAATCGCCGCCGGCAGCCCCGCCTTCATCGTCGAGCGCCTCGCCACCGACCCGCGCGGCCCGATCGAATTCACTCTCTCGACCATGCGGGGCGACCGCTACGAGATCCGTTCCACCCTGAGGATCTGACGGCCGCGCCGCATTCCTTTTCCCAAAAACACTCCAAGGAGACGACTCATGACCGATTTCTACCTGCACAGGCTGATCAAGCTGATCGAGACCGCCGGCGCAGCCAATGACGCGGGCCTTACCGAAGCCGCCAAGCGCTTCTCCGAATCGCTGGCGCAGGGCGGCCTGATCCACCTGTTCGGCTCGGGCCACTCGGTCCTGCCGACCCAGGAAGCCTTTCCGCGCTACGGCTCGTTTGTCGGCTTCAACCCGCTGACCGATCCGCGCGTCATGTGGCACAACGTGCTTGGCGCCGGCGGCGTGCGCGAACTGCTCTGGCTGGAGCGGACCGAGAACTACATCGACAAGTTCCTCGATCACCAGCCGCTGAATGCAGGCGATTCGATCATCATCTACTCGCATTCCGGCACCAACTCGGCCGGCATCGAGACGGCGATGTACGCCAAGAAGCGCGGCTTGTTCGTTGTCGCCGTCACCTCGAAGGCGAACGACAAGCCGGCCAAGCACTCTTCCGGCAACCGCCTGAAGGACGTCGCCGACATCGTCATCGACACCAACTCGCCGGTCGAGGACGCCATCGTCCCGATCGAGGGCTGGAGCCGTCCGGTCTCGGGTTCCTCGACCGTTCTGGCGATGGTGCTGACGCATGAGTTGATCGCCCGCACCGCTGACGCGCTGTCGAAGAAGGGCCTCGAGCTGCCGGTCTTCGCTTCGCCGACCATCGAAGGCGTGACGCTGCACGACACCGACGTCATCTACGGCATCTACCGCGAGAAGATGCTGGAAGCGCAGCAGAAGCACCTGGCAACCTTCCAGGAAACGATGAAGGGCTGAGCGTTTCGCTCCATCCTTCTAGCGCCGTCTCGACGCCGCGAACCTCCGGGTTCGCGGCGTTTTTTGTTGGCCTTCGGTCCGCCCGTTTGGGTCTCAAATTGTGCGTGCCGAGTCCCAGCACGATGGTGCACCTGCCTCTTGCCGTTCCCCACGCTCGCCGTCATCCCGGCCCCCGAGCCGGGACCCATGCAGCCGAGGCATGGAGAGGCTAGCTCACCGGAAGCCCGGCTGAATGGGTCCCCGCCTTCGCGGGGATGACGCCGGAATGGGATTGGGAAGATGGCCTGTTGGCCCTGCCTGGCGGACGTGTTTTCGCACAGGCTGCCGATCCAAATAACGCGAAATGGATCAGCATCTTGTCCGTATTTCCTCAGGACACTTACACGACCAACTTTGTCGGGTTTATTGACAGGCGGCTTCATTTCGGGAAATCTCGGGTCTGACCGGGCTGTTCTGCTTCGGTCAACGAGCGACGGAGACGTGCCGGCCGCCTGCTTCTGCGGCGCATTCCTGGGAGAAACCCGATGACACTAGCCAACGATGTTCCTTCCGATCTTCCCCGTTTTTTCTCGTTCTTTCGAGCCGCCGATCCGAAGGTTGCTCGAGATTCCGAGCCCTCGCAGCGTCCTGACCAGGTGCTTGACGGCGACAAGGCAGACGACGCCGACACCACATCCGACCTCGTCTGGTCGCTTGCCTATTGGCCGTGGCTGTAGCACTCGAAAGGGGGCCGGCGGTGATCGGCTCCTTTTTCAAGGATGCAGCATGAACGCGACGATCCGGACCCGCTCCGTGGGGGCCACAGCCTCGGCAAGCCGCGACGGCCTGCCGGAAGTCATCAGCGAAACCGGCGGCAAGCTGTCGGTGGTGACGCGGCCCTCGGCCGAAGGGTTCAATCCGCTCGACCTGCTCGCGGCGTCGCTTTCGTCCTGCATCGTCCTCAGCGTCCAGATCGCCGCGCGCGGCGAGGGATGGATCGGCGAAATCGACCAGGTGACAGCCAAGGTCATCCCGGAAAAGGCAAAGGACGGCCTTTCGCGGGTTGAGCGCTTCGTCACCACGGTGACAATCGAGGGCCCGCTCGACGCGGCGAAGAAGGCCAAGCTGATCGAGGCGGCCGAGACGATCTGCACGATCTCCAACACGCTGCGCACCGGCGCCACCGTCGTCACCGACTGACAGCGCCAAACGCCATTTGCGCCGACTGAATTGTTTCGTCGGGAGCCGGCCGTTTTCCGGCTGCGTTGCGTCGGGGCGTCGAGACAAGGTCTGAATTCACACCGCGCCGGACACTTCGCGGTGTTTTTTTCACCATCTATTCAAAAATCGAAACGACGCCCGTTGCGGGCGGACGCGGCGGATGGTTCCATGCCCATCAATTGGGGGAGCGGCTGGCTTCCGGCCGCCCGCATGGAACAATGAGGACCTCATGACCATCCGCTTCCTATCCGCGACGGCGCTTGCCGGCGCGATTGCCCTGAGCAGCCTGTTCGTGGCGCCGTCCCAGGCCGCCACGCCCAAGGATCTGCTGATCGTCGCCCAGGCGATCGACGACATCGTCAGCCTCGATCCGGCCGAAGGTTTTGAGCTGACCTCGGTACAGTCCTTCAACAGCCTGTATCAGCGGCTGGTGCAGTCGAACCAGACCGAGCCGACCAAGCTCGATCCGGTGCTGGCCGAAAGCTGGGTCGTGGCGCCGGAAGGCAATGCGATCACCTTCAAGATCCGCGAAGGTGCGACCTTCTCGTCCGGCAATCCGGTTCGCGCCGACGATGTGATCTATTCGCTGTCGCGGGCGGTGAAGCTTGGCAAGTCGCCGGTGTTCATCCTGAACGAGCTCGGCTGGTCGGCCGATAATGTCGACACCTTCCTGACCAAGGTCGACGACAACCACGTCAAGGTTTCCTGGCCCGCCAAGGTCGGCCCGTCCTTCGCCCTCTCGATCCTTTCCGCGCCGGTCGCTTCGATCGTCGACCAGAAGGAAGTCGAGGCGCACGCCAAGGATGGCGATTTCGGCAATGCCTGGCTGCACACGGCCTCGGCCGGCTCCGGCCCGTTCAAGATCCGCGCCTACCAGCCGCATGAAGCGCTCGTGCTCGACGCCAATGCGACGTCGCCGACCGGCGCGCCCAAGCTCAAGGGCATCATCTTCAAGAATGTCGCCGATCCGTCCGCGCGCCGCCTGCTGATCGAGCAGGGCGATGCCGACATCGCCCGCGATATCGGCGCCGACCAGATCGCCGCCCTGACCGGCAAGCCCGGCATCAACGTGCTATCGGCGCCTTCCGCCGAGGTCGATTTCCTGGGCTTCAATGCCGCCAGCAAGACCAATCCCGACACGAAGAACCCGGCGCTCTGGGAAGCCGCGCGTTGGCTCGTCGATTATGAGGGCATTGCCAAGAACCTGCTCAAGGGCCAGTCAAACGTCCACCAGGCCTTCATTCCGAAGGGCTTTGCCGGTTCGCTCGACGATACGCCGTTCAAGCTCGACGTCGAGAAGGCAAAGGGCATCCTGAAGGCCGGCGGTCTCGACAAGGGCGTGACCGTCAAGCTCTCCGTGATCAACCAGCCGCCCTATACCGACATCGCCCAGGCGCTGCAGGCGACCTTCGCGCAGGCCGGCATCAAGCTGGAAATCGAGCCCGCCGTCGCCAGCCAGTTCTATTCGACGCTCCGCTCGCAGGGCCACGAGGCGGCTCTGGCGTTCTGGATCCCGGACTATTTCGACCCGCATTCCAACGCCAGCGCCTTCGCGCTCAATCGCGATGATGGCACCAAGACGGTTGCCTGGCGCTATGGCTGGAGCATTCCGGAGCTTTCCGAGAAGACCCAGGCCGCGGTCGAAGAACAGGATGCGGAGAAGCGCGCGGCGGATTATAAGGCTATTCAGCTTGAGGTTCAGCAGAAGTCGCCCTTCGTCATCCTCCTGCAGCCGAACAACCAGATCGTGCTGCGCGATAACGTCAAGGGCTTCGTCCAGGGCCTCAATGCGGACCAGGTCTATTTCGCAGGGGTCGAGAAATAAGTGACAGATACCGGCGGCCGGCTGGCGGCCCCTGAGCTTCTTCCCCGTCGGCCTCGCGGCCGGCGGGGACTTTCGTTTTTGTCTGGCGTCGCCAATTGGCTGGTCACGCTGGCGATAACTCTGCTTGGCCTTTTGGTCGTCACCTTCGCGCTGGCCGAGCTTTCGCCCGCCGATCCGGCCCTGCATCTGGCCGGCGACAAGGCGACCGAGGCGACCTATCAGGCGGCGCGCAAGACGCTCGGCCTCGACGATCCGCTGCCGCAACGCTTCGCCACTTATGTTGGCGACGCGCTCACCGGCGATCTCGGCACGTCCTGGTCGACCAACCAGCCTGTCTTCAGCGACATTGTGCGCGTGTTTCCGGCAACGCTGGAACTCGCCACCGTCGCCATCCTCTTCGGCGCGCTGCTCGGCGTGGCGCTTGGCGTCGTGGCCGCGCTCCGGCCGGGCGGGCTCGTCGATGGCCTCGTCCGCATCGTCTCGCTGATCGGCTATTCGGTGCCGATCTTCTGGCTCGGGCTGCTGTTCCTGCTGCTGTTCTATGCAAAGCTGCATTGGGCCGCGGGCCCCGGCAGGCTCTCCGACATCTACGCCTATACGATCACGCCGGTGACCGGCTTTTACCTGATCGATACCGCGATCTGGGGCGAGGAGGGGTCGTTCCTCGATACGCTGTCGCATCTCGTGCTGCCGGCAACCGTGCTCGCCATTCACTCGCTCGCCTCGATCTCGCGGCTGACGCGGGCGAGTTTGCTCGGCGAACTCGGCAAGGAATACGCCGTCGCGGCGCGGGCCAAGGGCGTCGGCGAGGTTCGCCTGATGCTGACCCATCTCCTGCCCAATGTCGCCGGAACCGTGCTGACTGTGATCGCGCTTGCCTATGCGACGCTGTTGGAAGGCGCGGTGCTGACCGAAACCGTGTTCGGCTGGCCGGGCCTTGGCCGCTACATGACGACGGCGATCTTCGCCTCCGACATGCCGGCCGTGCTCGGCGGTACGCTCGTCATCGGCGTCTGCTTCGTGATCGTCAACGCGATCACCGACATTCTCGCCCGCATCGTCGACCCGAGGCTGTCATGACCAATCTTCCGCTGACGGTCGCCGTCGCCCCCAACCGGCTTTCGCTGGCCAAATTCGCGCGCCGCTCGCCCTCCGCCGCCATCGGCGCGACGCTCGTTATACTGATCCTTCTGGTCGCGCTGTTCGCGCCGTGGATCGCGCCCTATGACCCGATCGCGCAGGATGTCGCCAATCGTCTGGCGCCGCCCTCCGCCGCGCACTGGTTCGGCACGGACGGCTTTGGTCGCGATCTGCTCTCGCGGCTCCTTTACGGCACGCGGCCGACCCTGATGCTGCTCGCCATCGTCATCCTGCTGACGACGCCGGTCGGCATTGCCATCGGCATCATCGCCGGCTTCTATGGCGGCCTCGTCGAGCGCGTCCTGATGCGCATCACCGATATCGCCATGGCGTTCCCGAAGCTGGTGTTGGCGCTCGCCTTCGTCGCCGTTCTCGGCGCCGGCCTCGTCAATGGCGCGCTGGCGCTGGCGTTGACCGCCTGGCCCGCCTATGCGCGGCAGACCCGGTCCGAAACCGTCGCGCTGCGCAAGAGCGACTATCTGGCGGCGGCCGAAATGATGGGCATCACCGGCCCGCGCCTGCTGCTCGGCCATGTGCTGCCGCTCGTCCTGCCCGGCGCGATCGTCCGCATGGCGCTCGATCTCGGCGGTATCATTTTGATCGCCGCCGGCCTTGGCTTCCTCGGCCTCGGTGTCCGGCCGCCGACGCCGGAATGGGGCGCGATGGTTGCCGATGGCACGCAGGTGATCTTCGACCAGTGGTGGGTGGCGGCGACGCCGGGCGCGGCGATCCTCCTGACCAGCTTCGCCTTCAATCTTTTGAGCGACGGGCTCCGTGACTTGATGGACCCGCGCAATGGCTGATCCGACTCTTCTCAACGTCGAAAAACTCTCCGTCCGCTTCCCGTCCGATCGTGGCCCGGTCGAAGTCGTGCATGGCATCTCGTTCGCGATGGGCGCCGAAAAGCTTGGCCTGGTTGGCGAATCAGGCTCGGGAAAGTCGATGACGGCGCGCGCGCTGATCGGGCTGGTGGCAAAACCCGGCCGCGTCACAGCTGACCGGCTGACGCTGGATGGCGAGGATCTGACCGCGCTCACGCCCCGGCAATGGAAGCATTGGCGCGGTTCGAAGATCGGCCTCGTCCTGCAGGATCCGAAATTCGCGCTCGATCCGGTGATGAGCATCGGCCGCCAGGTCGAAGAGCCTTTGAAGCTGCACACCGCCGCCAAAAAGGCCGAGCGGCGCGAGCGCGCGCTGGCGATGCTCGAAGCTGTCGGCCTGCCGGATCCGCTCCGCGCCTATCATTCCTATCCGCACCAGCTTTCCGGCGGCATGGGCCAGCGCGTCATGCTGGCGACGACGCTGATTGCCGAGCCGCGCCTGCTGATTGCCGACGAGCCTACCTCTGCGCTCGACCGCGATCTTCGCGACCAGGTGCTCGACCTGATGCTGAAGCTGGTCGACGAGCGGCAGATGGGCCTGATCCTGATCAGCCATGATCTCGACCAGGTGGCGCGCTTCTGCGACCGGGCGCTCGTCATGTATCGTGGCGATATCGTCGACCGGTTGCCGGCGTCCGAACTGGTCAACTCGCAGCATCCCTACACCAGGACGCTTTGGGCCTGCCGACCTTCGCCCGAGACGTTCGGCACGATGCTGCCGACGCTCGACCGCGTCCGCCTGGAGGCCGGCGCATGAGCCTCGTCGATATAAGCGATCTCAATGTCACGTTCCGCGATCAGGACGTCGGCCGCCATATCCTTCGGGGCATCGAGCTTTCGATTGGCGATGGCGAGACCTTCGGCCTGCTCGGGCCATCCGGCTGCGGCAAGTCCACGCTGCTGCGGGTCATCGCCGGCTTGAACCGCGACTGGCACGGTTCGATGTCGCTGCTCGGGCAGGCTGTGCCGCCGCGCAGGCGCTTTACGGGCAAACTGCGCCAGCAGGTGCAGATGGTGTTCCAGGATCCCTATGCCTCGCTGCATCCGCGCCACAAGATCGGCCGCGCGCTGCGCGAGCCGCTCGTCGTCAACGGGCTCGACAATCCGGACAAGCGCGTCGCCGAGGCGCTGGCCGAGGTCGGCTTCGGGCCGGATGTCGCGGGGCGCTATCCGCATCAGCTTTCCGGCGGCCAGCGCCAGCGCATCGCGATTGCCCGCGCGCTGCTGCTGCGGCCCAAACTGCTTCTGCTCGACGAGCCGACCTCGGCGCTCGACATGTCGGTGCAGGCCGAGATCCTGAACCTGCTTGTCACGCTCAAGGCGCGCTTCGGTATGAGCTTTGTGCTGGTCAGCCACGATCCGGACGTCATCGGCCATATGTGCGACCGCGCTGCCCGCATGGCCGAGGGCCAAATTGCCACCACCTTTGACCGGGCGGCTCTTGCGGCCGGCGCTGCCGCCGCGCGATGATCGCGGCCACATTGGATCGACAAGCGGGGACGGATATGAGCGACGACCAGGCATTGCTGCAGGAACTTCTCGATCAGGAAAAACGGCTGGTCTTCGATCGCTTCGACAATGATACCGCGATTGCGCTCGGCCAGAAGATCATCGACCGGGCGCGGCGCGACGACCTCTCCATCGTCGTCGAGATTTCGCGCGGCGAGCAGCGGCTGTTCTATTGCGCGCTGGCCGGCACCTCGGCCGACAACGAATTCTGGGTCGCCGGCAAGACGGCGGTCGTTCGCCGCTATGGCCATTCCTCGTTCTACATGGGCCAGAAGGCACGCGTGAAGGGCGTCGATTTCGCCACCGCGCAACTGGTCGACCCGCACAAATATCTGCCGCATGGCGGCGCTTTCCCGATCATGGTCCGCGATGTCGGCATGGTCGGCACGGCAACCGTCTCGGGGCTTCCGCAGGCGGATGATCACAAGCTGGTTGTCACCGTGATCGAGGAAATGCTGGAGGAACTGGGTCTTGGCGAGAGCCGCGCCGAGGTCTGGACGGCTTAGCAGGTCTCCGCGGCACGGGCTGGCTTTCTGAGCGGGCGTGAAGGCGCTTTATCTTGGTGCGCCTGCAGGTGGCACACCGCGCAAGTCCCACCCTCGCCGTCATCCCGGCCACCGAGCCGGGATCCACTCAGCCGTGGCGTTGACCAGCTCTGCATTGCGGGAGACGTCCCACCCGGCCGGACCATGGATTCCTGCTTTCGCAGGAATGACGGCCTTGCGGCGTCGAGGCTCGCGCTACGATCGAATGGATTTGGCTACCCTCTCCCTCGGATAGCGAGGTGAGAGTAGCGAAATCCGGTCGATCCGTTTCACACGAAGCTGGCCCGATCCGGGTGGTCGCGTAGCAGGGCGGCCTTCAGCTTCTCGATCGCCCGGCTCTCGATCTGCCGTACGCGTTCCTTGGAAATGCCCAGCGTCTCGCCGAGCGATTCCAGCGTTGCGCCATCCTCGCGCAGGCGACGCTCGCGCAGAATGCGCACTTCGCGGTCCGACAACGCGCCCATCGCCTCGTTCAGCCAGACGACGCGCCGTTCTGTGTCGATCACGTCGCCGACCGTCTGGTCAGGCAGCGGCATGCTGTCGACGAGAAAGTCCTGGCGATCCGAGGTCGAGGATTCGGTGTCGTAGATCGGCGCGTTGAGGGAGGTATCCGAGCCTGAAAGCCGGGCGTCCATCAGCGCGACGTCATTGGTAGAGACCCCGACCGCGATGGCGATCTGCTGGTAGATCTGGTGATTGGGGACCGCGACCGACCCTTGCGAGAGCTTGGCGCGCAGCCGGCGCAGGTTGAAGAACAGCGCCTTCTGGGTCGAGCTGGTGCCGCCACGGACGATCGACCAGTTGCGCAGGATGTAATCCTGGATGGAAGCGCGGATCCACCACGTCGCGTAGGTCGAGAAGCGGACATCGCGGTCCGGCTCGAACCGGGCGGCGGCTTCCAGCAGGCCGACATGGCCTTCCTGGATCAGGTCGCTCATCGGTAAGGCAAAATGCCGGAACCGGGCAGCAATCGCGATGACCAGCCGCATATGCGAGGCGGCGAGACGATGCAGGGCCGCCTGGTCCTTGATGTCGCGCCAACGGATGGCGAGGTTCTTTTCCTCGTCTCGCTCCAGATAGGGCGCCTGCATCGCCGCCTTGACGAATTGCCGCCCGGAGATCGCCGATGTGCCCATGCGACCTACTCCTGTTTATGGAAAGCTTCGTGCGCCCCACGTGCATCTAAGGGGCAACCCTACGCTCGCGTTCCACAAAGGCACGACACATTGGTGTGATGCGACGATCGTGGCAGCAGGATCGGTGACGCTAGCGTGCCGTAACTCCAGGGTTTCTGCGCGAAAACGTCAGGGAACATATGTTGGTGGTGGGCCCAAAAAAGAAACGCCCGGCGGAGCCGGGCGTTTCAATAACAAGCTGGAAGTGCGCAGATTATGCGGCTTCGTCGTGCTTCTCGTCGTCGGTGTCGACTTCGGCAACGGCTGCCTCTTCATCGGCCTTGCCGCCGCGCTTCGGGCTCTTGGCAAGGTTCTGCTCGATCTGACGGACCGCTTCGGTCTCGGAGATCTCGCTCACTGCGGCGATTTCGCGCGACATGCGGTCGAGAGCGGCTTCATAGAGCTGGCGCTCGCTGTAGGACTGCTCGGGCTGGGTGTCGGAACGGAACAGGTCGCGGACAACTTCCGAGATCTGGATCAGATCGCCGGAATTGATCTTCGCTTCATATTCCTGGGCGCGACGGCTCCACATGGTGCGCTTGACGCGGGCGCGGCCACGGATGGTCTCGAGAGCCTTCTTGACGGTGGTGGCGTCCGAAAGCTTGCGCATGCCAACCGTCGCGGCCTTCGCGACCGGGACGCGCAGTTTCATCTTGTCCTTTTCGAAGGAAATGACGAAGAGCTCAAGCTTGATGCCGGCCACTTCCTGTTCCTCGACGCCGACGATCGAACCGACGCCATGCGCCGGATAGACAATCTGTTCGCCGGTCTTGAAATCGGAACGCAGAGTGGTCTTCTTGAGGGTGGCCATACGCGTATTAACTCCGTTAAATTGGCGGGCCTGGCTCGCCAAGCCAAACCGGATTCTGACGAAACCCGTCTCATCCATGGCAAACGCTTTCCCGAACCGGTCCCGGAACTTGGTTCCGGAGGCGACCCGGTCGGGTCCGCTCATCCACTGTCAGCCGATCAGGAAAACACTCATCCCGATATGGGGATCCGCACGCGCGCAATCAACATCGAAGACAATGCACCGCCGCCGCGCTCTATTGTCGCGGCAGGACGACTTTTGGCTTCAATGTTGAGGGTTATTCACGAACGAAACACCAGAACGGTGCGGTTACGCCGTAAGTGGTTACCGACTGTATTTGTATATATATCACAAAATACCCCAAAATCAAAGCGTTGCCGTCGCGGTGCGCGGGCGCACCTCGGGGCTGGTCTTGATGGCGGGTATCGGATCCGCTCAGGCGTCGGAAGGAACCCGGCTGGAAAGCCGGCTCAGTCGCCTTCGCCGGGAGCGGCGGAGAAATGCGTCTCGAGCTTGTTGGCCACGCCGTCGAACTCGGCAGCATCAGCCGGCGCATCCTTGCGAACCGTGATGTTGGGCCACTTCTCGGCGTATTCGGCGTTGAGCTTCAGCCACTTCTCGAGGCCAGGCTCGGTGTCCGGCTTGATCGCCTCGGCCGGGCATTCCGGTTCACAGACGCCACAGTCGATGCACTCATCCGGATGGATGACGAGCATGTTTTCGCCCTCGTAGAAGCAGTCCACGGGACACACTTCGACGCAATCCGTGAATTTGCACTTGATGCAGTTGTCGGTCACGACATAGGGCACATTCGTCTCCTCGGGCGAGCACGCTCCAAGCTCGCCGCCGCGCTTTGGGTAAACGCTTTAGCCGGAACGCGCAAGGATCGCCGATGCGGCATCCAGCCTGCCGGGCTGAATGAATTTCCTCAATCTTCGTCGTCGTTTGGAAAATTCTCTCTAGAGCCATTCGAATTCTCGCCAAGACCGTTCGACGAGAAGGAATGATACGCATCCAGCGCCCGGCGATCGCGCTTTGTCGGCCTCGGGCCGCCGCGCACGACCGGCTCGGTGAGAACCGCCGGCGGGGTCAGGTCTTCATACAGAAGCTGCGCTTCGGGGGCGGGACCCCGGCGCGTGCCGGGGTCGAGGATTTTAACGACGCGAATCTGGCGTTCGAGCGCCAGCGTCAGCACATCGCCGGGCCGCACGAGGCGGCTCGACGAATCGATCTTGTCGCGATTGACGCGGACCTTGCCGCCCGTCACCAGCTTCTGGGCGATCGAGCGGCTCTTGGCGAAGCGAGCAAACCAGAGCCATTTATCGATACGCTGGCGTCCGGTCTCCTCGCTCATCGCTGCTCCGCGTCTGCGTTAACCGCCGCGCTTCTTGGCTTCCAGGTCGGCCTTGAGGGCCGCCAGAGCCGCGAAGGGCGAGTTGGGATCGATCGCGCGCTCGCGCCGGGGCTCTTCGCGACGCGGCTGCGGCGCGCTCTGACCCGGACGATCGCCGCCCTTGTTGCGGTGATCATTGCCGGGACGATCGTTGCGACGACCGTCGCGATCGCCCTGCGGACGCTCGCCGCCACGCTCGGGACGAGGTCCACGCGCCTGCTGCGGACGGCCCTGGCGGCGTGCTTCGCCATCCTGCGGGCGACCACGGCCGCCTTCGCGACCTTCCGGCCTGGCGTCGCCCGTCGCGGCATCGGCCGAAGCCGGAGCGTTGTTCGGACGGCGACGGTTGTCGGCGCGCTGCGGCGGACGACGGTCGAAACGACCCGGACGCCAGACATCGATCATTTCCGGCTCGGCAGGCGCAGCCGCTTCCGCCGTGGCGGCCTCGGCCGTCTCGACATCGGCTGTTTCCAGCGACGGCGCATCGACGACCGGCGTGGCGTCGGCCTCGGGAGCCTCGGCCGGAGCTTCCGCTTCGGTCGTGATTTCGGTTGTTTCCACCGTCTCTTCCGAGACGACGGTCTCGACCGGAGCCACCTCGGCCTCAGCCGGGGCCTCGCTCGCGGTTTCCGTCTCGACTGTCTCTTCCGAAGCGATCGTCACGACCGGCGCGGCTTCAACGGCCGCCGGAGTTGCCTCGACGGCGGCAGGCGCCGCCTTGGGCGGTGCCGGACGGCGGTCGAGACGATAACCCAGGGACTTCAGCACGCCGGCGAAATCCTCGCCCGAGCAGCCCAGAAGCGACGTCATGGCGACGGTGATGGTGAAACCATTGCCGTCGACGGCGCCCTCGGGCGGCACGAGATTGTCGGAAGTCGGCTTCCAGGCAATCAGCGGGCGGATGATATCGGCCAGGCGCTCGAGGATATCGATGCGGACGGCGCGATTGCCGGCGATGCGATAGCCGACGACCTTGTAGAGCGGCCGCGCGAACGTCGGATCGACCGGCACCGTGGTGCGGCCGGTGGCCGACAGCTGCGGCAGCTCGGCCAGGCCCGGCGCGTCGAGGCCGTGGTTCTTCAGCGCCCACAGCATGGCGTTCAGCGCGCTCGGGGCGGGCTTCAGCAGGGCCGGGACGTAGATGTGATAGGCGCCGAAACGGACGCCGAGCTTGCGCAGGCCGGCGCGCGAATCCTGGTCGAGACCCTTGATCTCGTCCGCGAGTTCCGAACGCTCCAGCACGCCCTGTCCCTCGACGAGACGGAAGGCGATGCCGCGTGCAGGCGCCGAAAGCTCGACACCGGCCAGCAATTCGAACAAGGGCTTCAGCAGCGTCTCGACATGGCTCTTCAGCCAGATGTCGACGCGATCCTGCACGCGTTCGCGCGCCGGGCCGGTCAGGCCTTCATCGGACAAGACGACGAAGCGCGGCTTCAGCGCGTCATCGGTTGCGACGATCCGCGCGACAGGCGCGCCGAGCCAGCGCAACGTGCCGTCGGTCGACAGCACGAATTCGGGATTGGGCGCGTTGCCGAATTTCTCGGCACGGCGTTCGATTTCGCCTGCAAGGGCTTTCTGGGCAACCGCCCCGATCGCTTTGGCGTCCGGTCCGTCGGCCTGGGGATCTGGCGTGAAGCGGAAACCCTGCAGGCTTCCGACATGCTGTCCCTCGACCAGCACATCGCCGGAGGTCGTGATTTCTGCTTCGAGCATGGCGTTTTCTCTGAGCCGCTTCATCAGTACACTGGTGCGTCGATCCACAAAACGCTGAGTCAGCCTCTCGTGGAGCGCATCGGAAAGACGATCCTCTATAGCGCGCGTGCGCTCCTGCCAATGGCGAGGATCTTTAAGCCAGTTAGGCCGGTTTGCCGCAAAGGTCCATGTCCGAATGTGTGCAATGCGGTTGGCAAGCGTATCGATATCGCCATCTGTGCGATCTGCAAAGGCGACTTGACGCTGAAACCAGTCGTCGGGAACCGCCCCGTCGCGGGCGACGAAGGTAAAAATATCGCCGACCAGCTCGGCGTGATTAGCCGGTGCAATGCGTCGATAATCAGGCGTCTGGCAGATATCCCAGAGAAGTTCGAGCCGTTCGCGCCGGTTGGCCAGCCCCCTTATGCCGGGATCGCGGGAGAGGATTTCGAGGACCGTAACGTCTTCCGAGGGCGGCGCCTTCGACAGGCCTTCCATGGCCGGCGGGCGGTCCAAACTGGCGCGAAGCGTATCGATTGAGCGGAAATCGAGCGCGCGATTGCGCCATTGCAGCGTTCGCACCGACATGAAGTGGTGGCTTTCCAGCGCCTCGATCAGCTCGTCCTCGAACGGGTCGACCTGGCCCGTCACGCCAAAGGTGCCGTCGCGCGTATGCCGTCCGGCGCGCCCGGCAATCTGGCCAAGCTCGGCTGCCGTCAGCCGGCGATACTGGAATCCGTCAAATTTGCGTTCCTGCGCGAAGGCGACATGGTCGACGTCGAGATTGAGGCCCATGCCGATGGCGTCGGTCGCCACCAGAAAATCGACATCGCCCGATTGATAAAGTTCGACCTGGGCGTTTCTCGTCCGGGGAGAAAGGGAGCCAAGCACCACGGCGGCGCCGCCGCGTTGCCGGCGAATCAGTTCGGCGACCGCATAAACCTCGTCGGCCGAGAAGGCGACGACGGCCGAGCGGCGGGGTAGGCGGGTGATCTTTTTCGAGCCGGCATAGGTCAGCATCGACATGCGCGGCCGGGTGACGATCTCGATGCCCGGCAGCAATTTTTCCAGAATGCCGCGCATGGTGGCGGCGCCGAGCAGCAGCGTCTCGTCGCGCCCGCGCAGGTTCAGCAGTCGGTCGGTGAAGACATGGCCGCGATCGAGATCGGCCGCCAGCTGGATTTCGTCGATGGCCACGAACGAGACGTCGGTATGGGAGGGCAGGGCCTCGACCGTGCAGACGCGAAAACGCGGATTGGGCGGGACGATCTTTTCCTCGCCCGTGATCAGCGCCACCGATTCCGCGCCGATGCGGGCAACGACCCGTCCATAGACCTCGCGCGCCAAAAGCCGCAGCGGCAGGCCGATGATGCCGGAGGAGTGGGCCAGCATCCGCTCGATCGCCAGATGCGTCTTGCCGGTATTGGTCGGCCCCAGGACGGCAGTGACATTGCGCCCGCCCGCTCCGGCGCCAGGGGGTCTTATCCGTTCATGCATATCGCGGGCGGTCTCACTTCCAGATCAACGCTTCCGAACCTGTCCTCTGTATCATGTCGATACAGTGACCCGCTCGGATCCTTGCCGCAAAGGGTTCCGGTTAAGGTTTGGAACCTTTCTAGAACAAACGATGTCCGAATCGCTGACTCGTCGGAAATCGCTTTCTGTTCACCCCCATATATGTGCCGGCTCGGCGCGAGTGCCACGAAATAGTGCCGTGAACCCCGCGTCATCGACGGAAAAACACCGTCTGGCATTAACCTTTGCCGGTTCGGCACTGAGCCAGCGTGGTTAGCAAAAGGTAAATTGTTTCAAGGGCTTTTGACCGATCGCGTTAAGGATCGGGCCGAACCCAGAACGGAGCATGGACGAATCGCTGGCGTATCAGGGTTCCGCATTCGTGCCCACGAGCGGTGGTGTGGCTTTTCAATTCGGCCACTGGATGTCGGGGCGCTGTCTTGGCCCGGCTATATTGGCCGGGGCTGATCCGGGGGCGCATGGTTAAGGCTGGATGGCAGAGTGTTGCAATCCGGGACAGTCACTCAATTCGCAACCCACCGCCCCAACATGCCGAGGAGGCCCGAAGGGCCGACTCGATTTTGCGGGGGGAGTGCCGGGTTGCATCGAGGTCGTGCGTCCTTCGAGACGGCTTTCTGCGAAAGCCCCTCAGGATGATGGAGTCTGGCATTTGGCAGGACGGCCGGTAGCTAGAACAAGATCCATCATCTTTGAAGCATCCTTCTTCACCTCTGCCTGAGGGAGAGGTCGACGGCCGCAGGCCGGCGGGTGAGGGTTTACGGCCTCACCGGATGGTTCCCTAAACCCTCTCCCGGCTCTTCGAGCCGACCTCTCCCTCAGGGAGAGGTGAAAGGTCGGAATCGACCCCGATGGATCTTGCTCTAAAGCTCGAGGTCGTGAGGGTCTCCAGAACCTCCTCCATCGATGCAATTCAAAACCCCCATCATGCTGAGGAGGCCCGGAGGGCCGTCTCGAAGCACGCACAGGGGCCGAGCAGGGCGCAAACTGGCACCCGGATATCCCCAACGCTCCGGCGTCATCCCGGGCGGAGGCCCGGGATCCATTCAGCCGGGAAGATAGGGAGCCAGGCGCTCGATGCGACGGCTGCATGGGTTCCCGCTTTCGCGGGAATGACGGCGAGCGTTTGGGTGCGACGGCCAGCGTAAGGCGATCCAAAAAGCCTCAGCGACCGCTATTCCGCCGAGGCGCGCTGGGTCTCGGTATGGCCGACGAAGCGGGAGGCGTGGATGGTCAGCATGCCCACTTCAGTGCCGATCTGCATCCGGAAGGGCATCATCACGCCGAGGCTCTCGACCGGGGCCAGCCAGACTTCGAGCGTCTTGTTGTTTTCCATGTATTCGATCGCCTCGCGCGTCGGCCTGTGGCCGGCGACCGCGACATAGCGGGCGGCGCAGACGACGACCGTGCCCTTGTAGGAGCCAGGCTGGCCCTCGACCTCGGCCGTGCCCTTGTAGGATAGCTTGACGTCGAAGCGCTGCCAGCCGTCGAAGACCGGGACGGTGCGGTTGCAGGCGGCCGACGGGTTGCCCTTGACGATCGGCACGATCATCGCGCTCAGCGGATCAAAAATGTTGCGCTTGTGCTGCGGCAACAGGGGAACGCGATCCGCCTTCTTGGCCAGGGGCGGCATGGCGGCCACATTGATGATGGTGCCGGCCTTCATCTGCATCGAGACGGTGCTGTTGCGCTGGCCGTTCTCGCTGGTATCCAGCATGTAGGCCGCAGGCAGGATCCGCGAGCCGACAATGCGGCCGCTGCTCTTCAACAGGCCCTTGCCGTCGGAGACGAAGCGGCTGACGCCGCTGGTCGTGCCGCGAACCGTGATCGTGTAGCCCTTGCCGTCAAATACCGTGTCGAGCGCGAACCGACCGATGGTCATTCCGCCAAGCAGAATGTTATATTCGCCGTCTACCGTGCCGATCTTCGGCGTGGCGGCGGGAGCGGCTTCCGCCTTCGGTACGACGAAAGTCGATGCCAGAATGCCGGCCGAGATCGTGGCCAGCATCGGCAGGACAAAGGTACGGAGAAGGCGGGGCGATCGCATGGGATTGTTCCGTCGAAGAGGGCAGCCGAACCCGATTCCCGCCGGCTTCACAGCCGGGGCTTCGAGCCCGTGATCGATGCCCCCAAATCACTTCGCGTGATTCTATGTGATTTGCACCGCCTTCGTCACTAGTCATCGCATGCTGAAAGCTTGACGACCGCAGCTTCGGCCACTATGAGAAGGCCCACTTTCCGATACCCCTGCTGCTATGAATGCCGAGCCCGGCGCGTTGCGGCGGAAAAGAAGGATTTCTGTTATGTCCCGTGTCTGCGAGTTGACCGGCAAGGCCGTTATGACCGGCAACACCGTCAGCCATGCCAACAACAGGGCGCGCCGTCGCTACCTGCCGAACCTCGTCAATGTGACGTTGATCAGCGATGCGCTCGGCCGCAGCTTCAAGCTCCGCGTTTCGGCTTACGGCCTGCGTTCGGTTGAGCACCGTGGTGGTCTCGACGCGTACCTGGCCAAGGCTAGCGCCAGCGAGCTGTCCGATCGCGCCCTGACGCTGAAGCGCGCTATCGCCAAGAAGACCGCTGGCGTGGAAGCCGTCGTAGCCGCTTGAGGCCTTCGATGATCAAGCCCGGTCACATCGTTGCGGCCGCCTTCATGGCGGCCGTTGTCGTTCTGTCCAACATCCTCGTCCAGTATCCGGTCGATGCGATGGTGGGCAGGCTTGCGCTCGCCGATATCCTGACCTGGGGCGCGTTCACCTATCCGTTCGCCTTCTTCATCAGCGACCTGACCAACCGACGCTACGGCCCGAACGTGGCGCGCATTGTCGTGCTGGTCGGCTTCGTCTGCGCCATCGTGGTGTCCTTCAAGCTGGCGACGCCGCGTCTCGCGATCGCGTCCGGCACGGCATACCTGTTTGGCCAGCTGCTCGATATCAGCCTGTTTGCGCGGCTGCGTCGTCAGGCCTGGTGGCGGGCGCCGCTGGCGGCTTCGGTCGTTGGCTCGGTGATCGACACGGCGATCTTCTTCACGCTCGCCTTTGCACCGTTTGCCGCCTTCCTCGGCCCGAACGATTCCTTCGCGCTCGAATCGGCGCCGCTTCTGGGCGTGTTGTCGATTGCCAGTGCGCGCTGGATGTCGTGGGCGCTGGGCGATCTGACGGTCAAGCTCTGCGCGGCCCTGCTGCTGCTGGCGCCTTATCGCGCGCTGATGCGGTATGTGCTGTCCTGGCCCGACGCGCAGAGAAGCCCGGCCTGACCGGCTCCCAACAAATAGAAAAAGCCCCGCTTCGGCGGGGCTTTTTTTATGCTTGGTTATGCCGCTTGAAAGCGGACCTCGCCGCCGTTCAGGAAGCAGGTGTGGTTGAACAGCGAAAGGTCCAACGGGTTTGGCAGCCGGACATCGCCGATATCGGGAAACGCCTTGCTAGCCGGATCGTAGGTGCGGTCGATTTGGGAAATGAAGACGAGGATCAGCGCCCGCTTCTGGGCAAAGGCCCGCAGGGTACGGATCTGCGTCATCAGGTCGGGGTTCTCGCGGCGCTGGTCGAGCAGTTGCAGGTAGTCGACGACCGCCAGCGTGCCGGGTGGCGCCGTGGCGAGAGTCTGGATGATGGTGTCGGCGCTGATCGCGTCGGAACTGTCGAAGGCGAACAGACCGCTGGCCAGCATCGCCTCCGCGCCGATGGCCCGAAGCCGATCGATGATCTCGCTCCCGGTATATTCCAGCGTGAAAAACACGCCGCGATGGCCGGCCCGCATCGCCTCGACGGCCAGTTCCAGGCTCAGCAGGGTCTTGCCCTGGCGAGGACGTGCGCCAACCAGAACCAGATCGCCGGGGGAAAGCCGGGCGTAAAGCCGCGCGGCCGGCGAGATCGCCGCTGCCTTGGCGATGAGCAGGCTCCAGGCAGAAAACCCTTCGCTCGCGGCGATCCGGTTGAGCGCGGCGTGCAGGGGAATCCCTTCGCTGCGGGACAGAAGCCGGGCGTTTCGCTTCAACTGGTGGACGGGGGCGGACAGAATCATGGCGCAAACCTCCTATTGCGAGCGGGTTTGGCAATCCCTCCTTATGCGCAGGCTCGAACAGTTGGTTCGAAAGATCGTCCGTCGCCCTGCATGAAGGATGCTGTCCCGGCTGGAGGGGGGAGGCGTGGGCCGCGCCAGAATCAAAGCATAGCTGATCGCGCGGCGGCCGAGAATGCTGGGCGGGCTGGCTCGCGCGAAAAAGGCGGGATCAATTGACGGCGGTGCTGGGAGCGCTGCCCGGACCTTGCCAGATGAATTCGAGGATCAGGGTGCGCTGCAGGACGCTCAGATTGTCGTCCGACACCAGCGTGATGCGCGTCCGGCCTTCCTCGTCGGTCGTGACGGCGAGGCCTTCCATGTTGTCGATCTGGTTCAGCATGTCGGCGTTCATCACGATGGGGCCGTCGACGAGCGCGCCGGGGCGGATCGTGTCGCCTGAAATGCGGCGCAACCGCATGCCGACGCCATAGGGCATGATCACCCGTCGCTCCAGCAGCAGCAGGTCGCCATTCGGCAGGAAGGCGCCGTCGGTCACATCGAAATCGTCGCTGCGCACGACGGTGAAGGCGCCGGCGAGCGGCCCGCGCACGATCCAGGCGCGATGATTGCGCCTCTTGTCGAGCGAGCGTTCCGCGACCAGCACAGGGGATCCGGCAAGCGCGCTGTCGGCCGGCGCAAGCGCCACGGTTTCGAGGCCGCTGTTGCGGACCAGTCCGGTTGCCGAACGCGGCAGCTTGACCGGTTCGGGCCTGGCGAGCGAAAGGTCGGGATTGGCGCGGTAGAGGCGAAGCTCGTTGGCCTGCTCGAACGAGACATAGGCCGCCTCGCGACCGTCGATCGTCGTCAGCCGCAGCCCTTCGGCGTCGGCGTTGCTCTTGATGCCGAGCGGCTTGCCCTTGCTGTTCAACATCGGCGCCCCTTCGGCGTCGCTTATGCCGACCAGGCGCCCCGCCTCCCGCTCCAGCGTGCCGCGGAACCAGTAGCCCGTATCCGAGATGGCGACGAAGCTCTTGCCGTCCGGCCTGAAATCGATGCCCGACAGGCCGCCGAAGGCGCGGTTGGTCGAGGTCAGCGTCAGCCCACCGGCAAATTCGAATTCGCCGAACTGGGTCTGGCCGCGGCCGATGAGGAACTTGTCGATCCGCGTGGTGCGGACGGGCTCCGGCAGGAAGCCGGCGGCCAGTGCGATGCCGGCCGACCCGGCCAGGATCATCGCACAGAGGGCCGCCAGCGCGTGCCTCATCGCGTGCCGGTCCGCCGTCTCGGCGCAGCCCGGCGCACCGGCGCCTGGTGCTCGTCAAACAGCTCGGCCAGCTTTTCCGTCATCGCGCCGGCCAGTTCTTCGGCGTCGACGATGGTCACGGCGCGGCTGTAATAGCGCGTCACGTCATGGCCGATGCCGATGGCGATCAGTTCGACCGGCGAGCGATTCTCGATCTCGTCGATGACGAAGCGCAGATGGCGCTCGAGATAGTTGCCGGTGTTCACCGACAGCGTCGAATCGTCGACCGGCGCGCCGTCCGAGATCATCATCAGGATCTTGCGCTGTTCGGTGCGCGCCAGCAGGCGCTGATGCGCCCAGTCCAGCGCCTCGCCGTCGATGTTTTCCTTGAGCAGGCCTTCGCGCATCATCAGGCCGAGGTTGCGCTTGGCGCGCCGCCAGGGCGCGTCGGCGGCCTTGTAGATGATGTGGCGCAGATCGTTCAGGCGGCCAGGAGCGGCCGGCTTGCCGGCCTGCAGCCATGCCTCGCGCGACTGCCCGCCCTTCCAGGCGCGCGTCGTGAAGCCGAGGATCTCGACCTTGACGCCGCAACGCTCCAGCGTGCGCGCCAGGATGTCGGCGCAGGTCGCCGCGACCGTGATCGGTCTGCCGCGCATAGAACCGGAATTGTCGATCAGCAGCGTCACGACGGTATCGCGGAAATTGGTTTCCTTCTCGATCTTGAAGGAGAGCGGCTGCATCGGATCGGTGACGACGCGGTGGAGCCGCGCCGGATCCAGCATTCCCTCTTCGCGATCGAAATCCCATGAGCGGTTCTGCTGCGCCATCAACCGGCGTTGCAGCCGGTTGGCGAGACGGCCAACGGCGCCCTGCAGGTTGGAAAGCTGCTTGTCGAGGAAGCCGCGCAGCCGGTCCAGCTCCGCCGCGTCACAAAGATCCTCGGCCTTGATCGTCTCGTCGAAACGCTGGGTGAAGGCCTTGTAGTCGATGGTCGGATGGGCGTTGGAGAACGGGCCATCCTGCCGCTTGGCTTCGCCGGCGTCGCGCGCATCCTCGGCGTCCTCGCCGTCGGAATCGTCTTCCGCGCCGGCTTCGGTCGTTTCGGTGTCGCCGGCCTCGGACTCGTCGCCCGTGGTCTCGGCTTCCTCGGCGGCGTCGCTGTCGGCCTGGTCGGCCTGATCCGATGCATCGTCCTTCTCGGAGCCCGAATCCTCGGAGGCGTCGTCGCCCTGGTCCTCGTTGTCGTCGTCCTCGCCCTTGCCGAGTTCATCGGCCATGTCGAGCGAGGCGAGCAGCGAACGGACGGCGGAAGCGAAGCGCTTCTGGTCGCCCACCGCGTCGGAAAGCTTGTCGAAATTCGGTCCGGCCTTGGATTCGATCCAGTCGCGCCAGAGGTCGACGATCTTTTCGGCCGATTGCGGCGGCTTCTGCCCGGTCAGCTTTTCCCGCACGAGCAGCGAGATGGCATCCTCAAGCGGGGCTTCGGACTGCTCGGTGATCTCGTGGAAATTGCCGCGGTGATAGCGGTCCTCGAGCATGGCGGCGAGGTTGCCGGCGACACCCTCCATCCGCCGCGCGCCGATCGCTTCGACGCGCGCCTGTTCGACGGCGTCGAAAATGGCGCGGGCGTTCTTGCCCTCGGGCGAAACGGCGCGGTGGATCGCGTCGTCATGGCAGGCAAGCCGCAACGCCATCGAATCGCCGAGGCCGCGCGTCACGGCGACCTCGGCCGCCGTCGGCTTGCGCGCCGGCTCGGGCAGCCGGGCGCGAAGCCCGGTCAGGATCGGCCGGTCGTTGGAAAACGAGACTTCGAGGTCCGGCTTGCCGGAAATGGCGCGCACGCAGCCGGCGACCGCGCGCTTGAACGGTTCCGTCGCCGCTTCGCCGGGTCTCTGTCTCGGATCGCTGTTGCTGCCGCTCATCTTCGCTTCCTTCTCCCTCGCCCGCCTGGCGGGAGAGGGTTGGGGTGAGGGTCTTGGGCGCCCGATCTTGTGGGAAGATCCGGGCTGCCGATCTTACGCGCAGATCCTTGCCAAGGGCTATCGACCGAAAGGGCGAGGCGGTGCGCACGAATGTGCAAGCCTCGCCAAGTCCTGGCTGGCGATGCCTTCGCCAGCCAAACCCTCTCCCGCGATGCGGGCGAGGGTTTGGGTCCGCCTTAGCTCAGCACCACATTGGCAGCCGATTCGACCAGCTCTTCGCCAAAGGCGCGCTGATAGAATTCCGCCACCAGCGAACGCTCGAGCTCGTCGCACTTGTTCAGGAAGGTCACGCGGAACGCGAAGCCGATATCGCCGAAGATCTCGGCATTCTCGGCCCAGGTGATGACCGTGCGCGGGCTCATGACGGTCGACAGGTCGCCATTGACGAAGGCCGAGCGGGTCATGTCGGCAAGCCGAACCATGCGACCGACAAGGGCGCGGCCCTTGGGATCGTCAAAGCCCTTGGCCTTCGAGACGACGATGCCGACCTCGTTGTCATGCGGCAGATAGTTCAGCGTCGTGACGATCGACCAGCGGTCCATCTGCGCCTGGTTGATCTGCTGCGTGCCGTGATAGAGGCCGGAGGTGTCGCCGAGGCCGACCGTGTTGGCGGTCGAGAACAGGCGGAAGGCCGGGTGCGGGCGGATGACGCGGTTCTGGTCGAGCAGCGTCAGGCGGCCGGACGATTCGAGCACGCGCTGGATCACGAACATCACGTCCGGGCGACCGGCGTCATATTCGTCGAACACCAGCGCGATGTTGTGCTGGTAGGCCCAGGGCAGGATGCCGTCGCGGAATTCCGTGACCTGCAGGCCGTCCTTGATGACGATCGCGTCCTTGCCGATCAGATCGATACGGCTGATATGGCTGTCGAGATTGACGCGCACGGCCGGCCAGTTGAGGCGCGAGGCGACCTGCTCGATATGGGTCGACTTGCCCGTGCCGTGATAGCCGGTGACCATGACGCGGCGGTTGTGCGCGAAGCCGGCCAGGATGGCGAGCGTGGTCGTGCGGTCGAACAGGTAGTCCGGATCCGCCTCCGGCACATGCTCGCCCGCTTGCGAGTAAGCCGGCACACGAAGGTCGGTATCGATACCGAAGACCTCCCGGACGGAAATCGTCGTATCGGGCAGGGCGGTGCGATCAGTCGTCGTCTCAGTCATGTCTGCTCCGTCGCATCCAGCGGACGCTTGCGGTCGGGTTCAAGGCGGGAGGGCCAAACTGAAGATTCCGCTCGCGGGGAGCGAGCGGAAGAGGAGGCTCTTCTAGCAGAAGCCGGCCGCTTTGAGAAAGTTATATGCCTGAATGATTTCCGCCAACTTGTCCTCGAAGCTGCGGTCACCACCATTGGCATCGGGGTGGTAGATCTTGACCAGCGATTTGTAGCGCGCCTTGATCTCGACATTCGTCTCGGAACCGTCAAGCTCCAGCGTGTCGAAGGACTTTCGCTCCAGCGTCTTGATGTGACGGACCGGCTTGGCCGGCTCCTTCATGCGGCCGGGCGTCCCGTCGAACATGTCGAACGGATCCTGCACGCCGCCGCTCCAGTCGCGCGCTGCCTCAGTCTTGACCCGCTCGCGCTGTTCGCCGGCGCTGTTGACGCCCATCGTCCAGGTCGGGCGATGGCCGGTCAGCGAATCCTTCTGGAACGCGGCGACATCGTCGTCGCCCATGCCCGAGAAGTAATTGTAGTTCTTGTTGTACAGGCGAACGTGGTCGATGCAGAAAAGGTGGAACTGTCCCTCGCGGTTTCGGCCTTTTGGCGCCTTGTGCGTGCCTTCGGCTTTGCAGCCGGCCCAGCTGCAAGGCTGGGTCGCTGGCTTCTGGGCAGTTTTGCCGGATGCGGACTTGATCCGGATCCCGTCGAACAATTTTGAATCGAGCTTCATGATGCGATTATGATAGCCACTCCGCCCACGAACAAGGCGATGGTTCGCCAGAGTGACGGAGCTTTCTCTATGAACACGAAAGAGCGGATTACGACGGCGCTGGCAAGCGCCCTGTCGCCGCAGAGCCTAGATGTGATCGACGAGTCGCATTTGCACAAGGGCCATGCCGGACATCGGGACGAGGGTGAGACCCATTTTCGCGTGTTGATCACGGCCGAAGCGTTTCGCGGCAAGAGCCGTGTGGATATCCACCGGACGATCAACACGATCCTCGCCGACGAACTCGCCGCCGGTGTCCACGCCCTCGCCATCCGCGCCAAGGCGCCGGAATAGGGGGCAACCTCGGCGCTTGGTGTCCTCGGGATTATCCCCACTCTGACGTCATCCCGGGCGAAGACCCGGGATCCATTCAGCTGCGAATTCGGGAACCAAATCGCCAGAAGCTCTGGCTGCATGGGTTCCCGCCTTCGCGGGAATGACGGCGAGCGCGGGTGCGCGGGATATGCTGGAATCGCAAGCAAGCCCCTCACCCAACCCTCTCCCGCAAGCGGGCGAGGGCTTTTCGGCCGCAGCTTGATGGCGGAAAGAGAGCCGCCGTCTTTCGGGACGCGGCGCGGCCCGCCCCCTCTCCCGCGAGCGGGAGAGGGCTGGGGTGAGGGCCTTTTGGCTACGAGGGCTGGCGCTTCTTGAACTTGTCCCAGAAGCCCGGCTTCTTCTCGACCGGCGCCGGAGCATAGACATCGGCCGCAGGATCCGCCGTCATGCGGACGGGCGACGGCACCGGCAGCGGCATTTCGGGAGCCGGGACACCGTCGATTGCCATCGAGGCGGCGTTGCCCATCGGTTCCGCCGCGGCGACCGGGGTGAAGGCGGCGGGGGCCGAGGCAACGGCTTCGGCTTCCAGCGATGCCTGGCGCGCGGCAGCGTCGGTCACGGCCTTCGAGGCGGCAACCTGGTCCTGCCCGTCGAGCTTGGCGGCCGTGGCGAGGAAGATTTGCTGGTCCTTCGACTGCTTCTGCTTCACCGCCGCGTCGAGCCATTCCGGCACGCGCATGTTGGCCGGGCAGGCAGCCGCGGCGTTGAGCTTGGCGCCGCCGGTATCGACGTTGAACACGTAGCTCTTGCCGCAGACGCCGACGACGGGCGGCTTGCGCGTCACTTCGAAGTGGTCGTTGCCGTCCTTCAGCATCTTCCAGAACGGCATGTTCGGGTCGTTGCGATGCTTGGCCATGTTCTCGGCCGTCATGCGGAACGGATAAAGGTGGACCTCGAACGAGCGCTGGCCGCCGATGAACGAATCGCGGGCGAGCCAGTAGATCTCGCCGGCGGATTCGTCGGTCATCGAATAGCAGCCGGCCGACGAGCAGGCGCCATGCACCATCAGGCTGTTGCCGGTGCGGCCCCAGGCATCGTCATAGGCATTGGGGAAGCCGATGTTGAACGACAGGTAGTATTGGGAGTTCGGATTCATCTGGCCGGGCTTGACCGTATAGAAGCCCTCCGGCGCCTGACGGTCGCCTTCTTTGATCTTGGGGCCAAGCTTTCCGGACCATTTGCAGATTGCATAGGTCTTGAGGAGTCCGTAGCTGCCGTCGCGGCGCTGCTTCCAGACCTCGAACTCGGACGTTTCCTTGAAGGAGCGGATATAGATCGGCGCCTTCGCATCCATGTTCAGCTGCTCCATCTTCGCCTTGAGCTTGGCGGGGAGCGGCTTCATGTGCTTGGGGACGCCGCCATCCTGGCAAGCGGCGAGCACGAGGCCGACCGCGAGCAACAGCACGGCCTTGCCCAGCCCAGACTTGTTCAGCCCAAACTTGCCCAGCACAAAATTGCGAAGACGAGAGAAAAACGCGGAACCTGGCATGCACAACCCCTGCGGAGCCTTCGCAGCCCTGCGGCGGATTGGCCCCATCCCGTCTCTGAACGACCGCGCACCACCTGCTACAGGGATGCGCGGACCGAATCAGAAGCTCAATAGACGTGAAGACGGGCGGAATCGTGTCAAAGCGACCTGCCGATCGCAAGGAACTTTTCGCGACGCTGGCGCTTGATGTCACCTTCCGAAAGGCCCTCGAACGAGGCCAGCGCATGGGCGATCGCATTGCCGGCAGCGTCGACCGTCGCGTCGGGATCGCGATGCGCGCCGCCCATCGGCTCGGGGATGATCTCGTCGATCACGCCGAAGCGGAACAGGTCCTGCGCGGTGATCTTCATGTTGGTCGCCGCATCCTGGGCGCGGCTTCCGTCGCGCCAGAGGATCGAGGCGGCGCCTTCCGGCGAGATGACGCTATAGATCGAATGCTCGAGCATCAGCACGCGATTCGCCGTGGCGATCGCGATGGCGCCGCCCGAACCGCCTTCGCCGATGATGACGGAGACGTTCGGCGTGCCGAGGCCGAGCGCTGCTTCGGTCGAGCGCGCGATCGCCTCGGCCTGGCCGCGTTCCTCGGCGTCGATGCCGGGATAGGCGCCGGCCGTGTCGACCAGCGCGATCACCGGCAGGCCGAAACGCTCGGCCAGTTCCATGATGCGCACGGCCTTGCGATAGCCCTCGGGCCGGGCCATGCCGAAATTGTGCCGCAGGCGGCTCTCGGTGTCATGGCCCTTTTCCTGGCCCATGACGGCGACAGGACGGCCACGGAAACGCCCGAAACCGGCCAGGATCGCCTGATCCTCTCCAAACTTGCGGTCGCCGGCGAGCGGCGTGAAATCGGTGAACAGCCGCTTGGCGTACTGGACGAAGTGCGGCCGGTCGGGATGGCGCGCCACCTGCGTCTTCTGCCAGGGCGTCAGCTTCGCGTAGATCTCGGCCAGAGCCTGGCCGGCCTTCGCCTCGAGCTTGGTGATTTCGTCGCCAACCGCGACGGCATCGCCTTTCTCGGCCATGGCGCGGAGTTCCTGCACCTTGCCCTGGAGATCAGCGACGGGTTTTTCGAATTCAAGAAAGGTTCGCATCCAGACCTTCAAGCCGTACAAACATGGCTATATGCGGGCGGCCGGATAGACCTCCCTGAAAGTGGCCGCACACTGGCTGTAAGGCCCGGCGGTGTCAAGCTGACGCAAGCGGAGCTTGCGGAGACGTCAGGATTTCGCCAACGGGTGATGTTCGGCGACGAGCGCCCGAAGCCGCTCCTCCAGAACATGGGTATAGATCTGCGTGGTTGAAATATCCGCATGCCCCAATAATTGCTGGACGATGCGCAAATCGGCGCCGTTCTGCAGAAGATGGCTGGCAAAGGCATGGCGCAGCACATGCGGCGACACGCGGGAAGCCGGGATGCCGGCGGCGGCGGAAAGGTCTTTCAGCTCGCGGGCAAAGGCCTGGCGGGTCAGCGTGCCGCTCTCGCCGAAGGAGGGGAACAGCCACTGGCCGCTCGGCGCCTTGCCCTCATGCTCGCGCCGCAGCGCCACATAGCGCGAGATCGCTTCCCTCGCGCGCGCCGTGAGCGGCACCATGCGTTCCTTGTTGCCCTTGCCGCGCACGATCAGCGCGCGCAGATCGGCCCTGGCTGCCGAGGACGGTAGCGCCACCAGCTCGGAAACGCGCATTCCGGAGGCGTACAGCGTCTCCAGCAGGGCGGCGAGGCGGGCGGCGCGCAACTGGGCGGCCGGCGTCTTGGCCAGCCCCACGGCGCTCTCCGCCGTTTCCAGCAGCCGGTCGACCTCGGCCTCCGAAAGCACCTTGGGGATCGGCACCTTGCGCTTGGGTCCCTCGACGATGCCGGATGGATCGTCGCCACGCACGCCTTCGGCAAACAGGAACCGATGCAGTTGGCGCAGCGCCGAAAGCCTGCGCGCCGCCGACGAGGCCGCAAAGCCGCGCAGTTCGAGATCGACCAGGTAGGCGCGGACATCGGTAAGGGCCGCGCGCTCGAAATCCAGCCCCCGATCGCCGAGGAATTCGGCATAGTCCTCGATGTCGCGGCGATAGGAAGTCAGCGTGTGCGGGGAGGCGCCCCGCTCGGCGCTCATCATCTCCAGGAACGCTTCGAGATGGTGCATGCCGGCAAGCGAGCGCCTGCCCTTGGATTTCGCGTTCATCATGGTTCCTGCAGCAGCCGGTCGGTCGGCACCCGAATGGTGATTTCGCGCGGGCTCGGCTCGACAAAATTCGCCAGCGAGAACACGACGGCATAGCCGGCAAGCGCAAGCAGGATGCAGGCGACAATGAAGCGCGACAGTGTCGGCATGAACCGGCCCCGGACCTTCTGGACAATGTAAGCTGTGGTTATGGCCATGCGCTGACGCCGATGGCAAGGGACGGTATTGCAACGGCTTGCGGCGCTCCGTGGCTAAGATCGGGTGAATTCCGGCCCTTCGGCCCTGTCTCTCTCCGCAGCCGATGCGCTGCCAATGCTTGACAGCGTCGCCCGGGTCCGGTTCTACCTCGACACAGGCTGGACGAGGAGCTGCGGGACCATGATCGAGAGCATCGTTCCAGAGACAGAGAGTACGGAACCCGAGGCCGCCCTGATCGCGGGGCTGGGTTCGCGCGCCATCGTGCTCGTCGGTCTGATGGGCGCCGGCAAGACCTCGGTCGGCAAGCGCATCGCCACAAAGCTGCATCTGCCCTTCATCGACGCCGACGCCGAGATCGAGAAGGCCGCCGACGCCACCATTCCAGAAATCTTCGCCCAGCATGGCGAGGCCTATTTTCGCGATGGCGAGCGGCGGGTGATCCGTCGCCTGCTCGACGGCAATCCCAAGGTGCTGGCGACGGGCGGTGGCGCTTTCATGAATGAGGAGACGCGCTCTGCGATCCTCGAAGGCGCTGTCTCGATCTGGCTGCGGGCCGAGCTCGATGTGCTGATGGCGCGGGTGCGCAAGCGCGCCAACCGGCCGCTGCTGCAGACCGCAGATCCGGAAGGCACGATGCGCCAGCTGATGACCGACCGCTACCCGGTCTATGCCTTGGCCAATGTCCATATCCTGTCGCGCGACGTCACCCATGAGGTCGTCGCCGACGAAACCATCGAAGCCCTGCTCGCCTTCCTGGCGGCAGAGGGTTCTGCGCAGGAAAGCTGATCTTCCGATGATGACCGCCGAAGCCTCCACCACCTCGGTCCGCGTAGCGCTCGGCGACCGCGCCTATGACATTCTGATCGGCCGCGGCCTGCTCCAGGATGCGGGCCAGGCCATCGCGAAACGTCTGCCGAAAGTGCGTGCGGCTGTTGTCACCGACGCGACGGTGGGCGCGCTGCATCTCGGCACGCTGACGGATTCACTGACCGCCGCCGGCATTCCGAGCGTGCCGATCGAAATCGCGCCCGGCGAAGCCTCGAAAAACTTTGCCACGCTCGAAGTCGTAACCCGGGCCATTTTGGCGGCGCGGCTGGAGCGCGGCGACATCGTGATCGCACTTGGCGGCGGCGTCGTCGGCGATCTGACCGGCTTCGCGGCGGCAATTGCCCGGCGCGGCATGCGCTTTGTCCAGATCCCGACCTCGCTCCTGTCGCAGGTCGACAGCTCCGTCGGTGGCAAGACCGGCATCAACACCGCCGAGGGCAAGAACCTCGTCGGCGCCTTCCACCAGCCCGATCTCGTCATCGCGGATACGGGTGTTCTGGATACCCTTTCACCCCGCGAATTCCGCGCCGGCTATGCCGAAGTCGCAAAGTACGGGCTGATCGATGATCCGGCCTTCTTCGCCTGGCTCGAGCAGAACTGGCAGGGCATCCTTTCCGGCGGTCCGGAGCGCGAACACGCGGTTGCCACCAGCTGCCGCGCCAAGGCCAAGGTGGTCGCGGCCGACGAGCACGAGACCGGCGAGCGCGCTTTGCTCAATCTCGGCCACACTTTTGGCCACGCGCTCGAATCGGCGACGGGTTATTCGCAGCGCCTGGTGCATGGCGAGGGCGTCGCCATCGGCATGGTGCTGGCGCACCAGTTCTCCGCCCGCATGAATCTCTGCTCGCCGGATGACGGCGTCCGCGTCGAGGCGCATTTGCGGTCGGTCGGGCTGCCGACGCGGCTTTCCGACGTGCCGGGCGGCTTGCCGGACGCGGAAGACCTGATGCAGCGCATCGGGCAGGACAAGAAGGTTTCGCGCGGCACGCTGACCTTCATCCTGACGCATGGTGTGGGCCAGGCCTTCATCGCCAAGGATGTGCCGCCGGCCGCCGTGCAGGCCTTCCTGACGGAAAAGCTGGCCGACTGAGTTCTTCCCAAAGGCCAAGCAAGCCCCTCACCCAACCCTCTCCCGCAAGCGGGCGAGGGCTTTTTCGGCCGGTGTGCTGTCGACGTCGAGACCGGGTGCGGCGCGCTCCCTCTCCCGCTGGCGGGAGAGGGGCGGGGTGAGCGTCTTTCGGGCGCCTGACGCTGCCGCACTCTCCCTTGTCGCGGTTTCTTCACGCGAACCGCTACACACTTCGCTCGAAAACGCTCTAGACTGAGGCACGAAAGCCCAGACCTTGTTCAGGTCGAGCGTGGCCTTCGCGGGGAGACGGTGCGTGTTTGACATCCTCGAAACGTTTGGCGGCTGGTACGACCTGCCAGCCCATATCGGCTATGTGCTGTTCGCCATCTCGTTGTTCCTGACGAACATCTTCTGGCTGCGCATCCTGCTGATCGTTTCGCTGGCATTCCAGATCATCTATTTCGCCATGGCCGGTGGTTCGCTCTACACCGGCATCGTCTGGAACATCGTCTTCATCCTGATCAATGCCTACCGGCTGGTCGCGCTGGTGCAGGCGCGCCGTGTCCTGACCAAGGCGACGCGGGGCCAGCTGCTGGGCGCGGGCGCCGACGGGGTGGTGATCGACGCGGCCAACAGCCTCGACGACACGCAGCTCGAGGAACTGATCCGGCTTGGCGAGGTCTATGACCTGGCGCCCGGCGCGCCGCTGACGACCGAGGGGGAACGGGTCGACTGGTTCTATTTCGTCACTGCCGGCCATGCCGTCGTGACGGTCGACCATGCCGAGGTCGCCCGCATTCATCCGGGCGAGTTCGTCGGCGAGGTGTCGTTCCTGACCGGCATCGTCGCGTCGGCGACGGTCAAGGCTTCGGACCGGCTGTCGGTGATCGCGTTCGACCGCGAAAAGCTGTCGCGCGCCTGCGCCGAGGATTCAAAGCTCTCCGCCGCCGTGCATCAGGTGATCGGCAACGCGCTGGCGCAAAAGCTCGTGGCCGCCAATCATCGTCACCCGGTGGCCGAGCCCATGCCTTCCTGAGCGCCGTTGCCGGCTTTTCTGGAGTGTGGGCTGCACCCGGCGTTGGGCGCTGGCTGCCCCCTACACTCGCCGTCATTCCCGCGAAGGCGGGAACCCATTCAGCCGAAACAGCTGGTGCTTTCAAGGTACACCCGGCTTGGAGCGCCATTCTTCACCTCTCCCTGAGGGAGAGGTCGACGGCCGCAGGCCGGCGGGTGAGGGTTTACGGCCTCACCGGAGAGTTCCCTAAACCCTCACCCGGCTCTACGAGCCGACCTCTCCCTCAGGGAGAGGTGGGAAGCTAGATTCCACCTAACGGGCCATGCTTCAGCCCCCGGCTTCCCGGCTGAATGGATCCCGGGTCTCCGCCCGGGATGACGCCGGAGTGGGGGCGGTGCTGCGCGGCCTTGCTCGCGCCAGTCGGACGCTCCCGGGCTTCCCGGCCTATCGACCCGTTCCCCCCATCATCCTGAGGTGCTTCGCGGAAGCGAAGCCTCGAAGGAGGATCCAGCGAAACACTCCAATTCTGACGCGCGGTGAGCCGCGTTTCATGGACCCTCCTTCGAGGCCCGGCTTCGCCGGGCACCTCAGGATGATGATCGTGTCTGTGAATCCCCCGGGTCGGGCCACCGCCAGTGCCTCTCGACTTCGCACACTCCGGCCCCAGAACAAAAAAAGAGCCCGGCACGCTGGCGCGCCGGGCTCTTTCAATTTGTCTGCTCCAAGCGGGATCGCTCAGAAGGCGAACCGCCTCAGGCCAGCTTGCCGTGGCAATGCTTGAACTTCTTGCCCGAACCGCAGGGGCAGGGGGCGTTGCGCTGAAGGCGGCTCCAGGTCGTCGGATCGTTCGGATCCACGCCAAGGGCCTCGAAGCCGGCGGCAGCGTCCGCATTCTCAAGCAGCGGCCGGTCGTCGAACTCGTTTTCGCCGGTCAACGGATCGAGATGCAGGGTCTGCAGGCCGTCCATGTCCAGCTCATCGGGAGCCAGCGGCGGCGACTGCATGATCTCGACGCGCATCATCTGCGCCGTGACCGCTTCGCGCAGGTTCTGCAGCATCGCCTCGAACAGCTCGAACGCCTCGGTCTTGTACTCGTTCAGCGGGTCGCGCTGGGCATAGCCGCGGAAGCCGATGACCTGGCGCAGATGGTCGAGCGTGACCAGATGCTCGCGCCAGAGGTGATCCAGCGTCTGCAGCAGCACGGCCTTTTCGACTTGGCGCATGACCGTCGGCGAGAAACGCTCGGTGCGGGCGGCGGCGGCTTCGTCGCCGGCCTTCTGCACGCGTTCCAGCACTTCGGCGTCGGCAATGCCTTCCTCGGCCGCCCACGCTTCGATCGGGAGGTCGAGATTGACCGCCGTCTGCAGCGCCTCGTGCAGGCCCTTGGCGTCCCACTGCTCGGGATAGGCCTTTTCGGGGATGTGCTTGGCGACCAGGTTGGCGATCACTTCCTGGCGCATGTCGTCGACGGTGGAAGCGACGTCTTCCTCGGCCATCAGCTCGATGCGCTGGTCGAAGATGACCTTGCGCTGGTCGTTCATGACGTCGTCGTACTTGAGCAGGTTCTTGCGGATGTCGAAGTTGCGCGCCTCGACCTTCTGCTGAGCCTTTTCGAGCGCCCGGTTGATCCAGGGATGGACGATCGCCTCGTCTTCCTTGAGGCCGAGCTTCTGCAGCATGCCGTCCATGCGCTCCGAGCCGAAGATACGCATCAAATCGTCCTGCAGCGACAGGAAGAAGTGCGAATGGCCGGGGTCGCCCTGACGGCCGGAACGGCCGCGCAGCTGGTTGTCGATGCGGCGGCTTTCATGCCGCTCGGTGCCGATGACGTAGAGGCCGCCGGCGGCGAGCGCCTTGTCCTTGAGGACAGCGATCTCGGCCTTGATCTCTTCGATGCGGCGATTGCGCTCGGCCTCGTCCTGGACGTCGCCCAGTTCGCGCTCGATGCGCATTTCGAGGTTGCCGCCGAGCTTGATGTCGGTACCGCGGCCGGCCATGTTGGTGGCGATCGTGACGGCGCCGGGCGCGCCGGCCTGGGCGACGATATAGGCTTCCTGCTCGTGGTAGCGCGCGTTCAGGACCTGATGCGGCACCTTTTCCTTCACCAGCAGCTCGGCCAGCAATTCCGACTTCTCGATCGAGGTCGTGCCGACGAGGACCGGCTGGCCACGCTGGCTGCAATCCTTGATGACGCGGATGATCGCCTTGTACTTCTCGTTGGCGGTCCGGTAGACCTCGTCGTCATCGTCGATACGCGAGACGGGGACGTTGGTCGGGATCTCGAGGACCTCGAGACCGTAGATGTCCATGAACTCGGCCGCTTCCGTCTGCGCCGTACCGGTCATGCCGGCCAGCTTCTCGTACATGCGGAAATAGTTCTGGAAGGTGATCGAGGCCAGCGTCTGGTTTTCCGGCTGGATCTTGACGCGTTCCTTCGCTTCCAGCGCCTGGTGCAGGCCTTCCGAATAGCGGCGGCCCGGCATCATGCGGCCGGTGAACTCGTCGATGATGACGACTTCGTCATCCTTGACGATGTAGTCCTTGTCGCGCTGGAACAGGCGGTGCGCGCGCAGGCCCTGGTTGATGTGGTGGACGACGGTGACGTTCTCGACGTCGTAGAGCGAGTCACCCTTCAGCAGGCCCGCCTCGGTCAGAAGCTGCTCGAGCTTCTCGTTGCCGGCTTCCGTGAAGTTGGCGGTGCGCTGCTTCTCGTCGATCTCGTAATCTTCCGGCACGAGAGACGGAATGAACGCATCGATCGTCGAGTAGAGTTCCGAGCGGTCGTCGAGCGGGCCGGAGATGATCAGCGGCGTGCGCGCTTCGTCGATCAGGATCGAGTCGACTTCGTCGACGATCGCGTAGTGATGCGGGCGCTGGACCATCTGGCCGAGCTCGTACTTCATGTTATCGCGCAGATAATCGAAGCCGTACTCGTTGTTGGTGCCGTAGGTGATGTCGCAGGCATAGGCCGCGCGGCGCTGGTCGTCGTCGAGGCCATGCACGATGACGCCGACCGACAGGCCGAGGAAGCGATAGAGCCGGCCCATCCATTCGGCGTCGCGCGAGGCGAGGTAGTCGTTGACGGTGACGACGTGGACGCCCTTGCCGGTCAGTGCGTTCAGGTAGACGGCCAGGGTGGCGACGAGCGTCTTGCCTTCGCCGGTCTTCATTTCTGCGATGGCGCCGTCGTTCAGCACCATGGCGCCGATCATCTGCACGTCGAAATGACGCATGCCGAGCGCGCGCTTGGCGCCTTCGCGGACGGTGGCGAAGGCGGGGACCAGCAGGTCGTTGACCGACTTGCCGCCGGCGATCTCGCGCTTGAACTGTTCCGTGCGGGCGCGGAGCTGGTCGTCGGTGAGTGCCGACAGCTCGGCTTCCAGCGCATTGATTTGCGCGGCTATCGGTCGATAACCCTTGACGCGGCGGTCATTGGCCGAGCCGAAAAATTTGCGCGCAAGCGAACCGAGACCGGCCATGGGTCATCCTTGATGTTGGAGCCGGGCCGCCCGAAGAAGGCGAGGGGGCGCCGGGTTCTTGTTGTCGGCAGCGATACTTATGCCGCGACGGAGGTCGGAAACCGTTAGGCGCGCCGTTACCTCACACGTCACAGCGTTCTGGACGCCGAGTTCCGAGACAGATAAGAGGGGGCACAATGGTTGTCAACGTGGACGACCCGCGGTTCCGTGCCTGCAAAATGCCGGAATTGCAGAGGATCCACGCACTTGATCGTGAGGAACACGCAATGCTCTTCACTTCTCTCTCCGTAATGGAACAGGACAAGTCCATGATGTCTCGTGTCTCATCTTCCCTTACGGCCCTGCGCGGGCCGGCTCTGGCCGTGTTCGGCCTGATGGCGCTGGCGCTTCCCGCTTCCGCCCAGGATGCAGCGCCGGCCGCAGCCCCCGCCGCCGCTCCGGCTGCCGCGCCGGTCGATCCGACCACCGTGCTGGCGACCGTCAACGGTCAGCCGATCACCGAAGCCGACCTGACGCTGGCCGGCGACGACTTCGCCGAGGAACTCGCCAAGGTTGCTCCCGAGCAGCGCCGCAAGGCCATTCTCGACGTGCTGATCGACCTGCGCCTGATGGCGACCGCCGCCGAGAAGGACGGTCTCGACAAGTCGGAAGAGTTCCAGCGCCGCCTCGCCTTGCTGCGCGCCCGCGCCCTGCGCAACGAGTTCTTCCGTGCCAAGGTCGATCTCGGCGTGACCGACGAAGCGGTCCAGAAGCGCTACGAGACCGAGGTCGCCAAGATCGTTCCGGCTGAGGAAGTCCACGCCGAGCACATCCTGGTCGAGACCGAGGACGAGGCCAAGGCGATCATCAAGGATCTCGACAAGGGCGGCGACTTCGCCAAGCTCGCGGCCGAGAAGTCGAAGGACCCGGGTTCCGCCAAGATGGGCGGCGATCTCGGCTTCTTCACCAAGGGCAAGATGATCAAGGAATTCGAGGACGCGGCCTTCGCGCTCGAGCCCGGCAAGTACACCGAGAAGCCGGTCAAGACCCAGTACGGCTTCCACGTCATCAAGTCGGTCGAGAAGCGCAAGCAGCCGCTGCCGACCTTCGACCAGGTCAAGGATCAGGTCCGCCAGCTCGTGCTGCGCGACACCTTCGTCGAGACCGTCGAGGGCCTGCGCAAGGAGAGCAAGGTCGAGATCGTCGATCCCGTCCTGAAGGCAGCTCCGTCGCAGCCGGCGCAGTAATCGCCGTTACCGCCAGGTTAACGGATCGCTAACGGAAGGGCCGGACATTGTCCGGCCCTTTTCGCGTTTCAGGATCGCGGCAGAACCGCCGGGCGATCGTGAAACGGCTTGCGCGTGACAGGCGGTTCGGGCAGAGGGATGGCCTCATTTGCCCGAAACAGCCGAGGCATCATGTCCACTGCCGTCTCCCCGCTCGCCGTCCCCTTTCCCGACATGCCGCCGATCGAAGGCGTTCGCTTCGCGACCGCCGAGGCCGGCATCAAGTACAAGAACCGGCTCGATGTCTTCCTGGCGCTGTTCTCGGCCGGAACGACGGTCGCCGGTGTCTTCACCCAGTCGAAATGCCCATCGGCCCCGGTCGACTGGTGCCGGGAATCGCTGAAAAGCGGTACGGCACGGGCGCTTCTGGTCAATTCCGGCAATGCCAACGCCTTCACCGGCAAGAAGGGTCGCGAGACCTGCGGCCTACAGGGCGAACTGGCGGCCAAGGTCGCGGATTGCCGCCCGGATGAAGTTTTCCTCGCCTCGACCGGCGTGATCGGCGAACCGCTCGACGCGCAAAAGTTCGCAGCCGTCCTGCCGGATGCCGCTTCCCGCGCCGCCAGCGGCCCCTGGATCGACGCGGCCCGCGCGATCATGACCACGGATACGTTCCCGAAGGGGGCGACCCGTCAGGTCAAGCTCGGCGCGGCTACGGTCACCATCAACGGCATTTCCAAGGGCGCCGGCATGATCGCCCCTGATATGGCGACCATGCTGTCCTTCGTCGCCACCGACGCCGCCATCGCCGCTCCGGTGCTGCAGGCGCTGTTGTCGAAGGGCGTCGTCGGCAGCTTCAACTCCGTCACCGTCGACAGCGACACCTCGACCTCCGACACGCTGCTGCTGTTCGCCACCGGCAAGGCCGCCAATGCCGAACTGATCACCGACGCAGCCGATCCGCGCCTGGTCGATTTCGCGCTCGCGCTCGATGCCGTTCTCCTCGACCTCGCCACCCAGGTGGCGCGTGACGGCGAAGGCGCGCGCAAGCTGATCGAGGTCCGCGTCGTTGGCGCCGCCTCTGACTCGTCCGCCAAGCGGATTGCGCTGTCGATCGCCAATTCGCCGCTGGTCAAGACGGCGGCAGCCGGCGAGGACGCCAATTGGGGTCGCGTCGTCATGGCCGTCGGCAAGGCCGGCGAGCCTGCCGATCGTGACAGGCTGTCGATCTCCTTCGGCGAAACCCGCGTCGCCTTCGAGGGCGAGCGCGACCCGGCCTATTCGGAAGCGGTCGCCTCGGCCTACATGAAGAACAAGGAAATCGTCATCACCGCCGAAATCGGTCTCGGTGAAGGCAAGGCCACCGTCTGGACCTGTGACCTGACCAAGGAATATGTCGCGATCAATGGCGATTACCGGAGCTGATGTGACAACACTGCCGTCGATCCTGGGTATCGAAGCCGCCTGCCTTTCAGCATGGCCCGCCGTTGGCACCGTGCATGACGGTGCCTGGATCTGGCGCTTCGCCCATGGCTATTCGAAGCGCTCGAACTCGTTCCAGAGCCTTGACCCCGAGGATGACGACGAGGCCGAGCGCCGGATTGCGTATCTGGCGGGGCTCTCGACAAGCCATGGCATCGAGCCGGTATTTCGCGTGACCCCGCTGGCCGGGCCGCGCGTGATCGATGCGCTCAATCGTGCCGGTTGGGCGGCGTTTGACGAAAGCTGCGTTCTGGTCATGGATCTGGAGGGTATCGAGTTCGAGCCGGCGGGCGACGTGCGGTTTTTCGAACCGACCGATCCGCGCTGGTATCGGGCTCAGTCGACCTTGAGCCAATCGACCGGCAAGACCGTCGAGACGTTGAAGATCCTGCTCGGACTGATCGCGCCGGAAGCGCGCGGTGTCGTCGTCTATGCCCCGGACGGATCGCCGGCCGCCGCGGCGCTTGCGGTTAATTCCGGCGGTATCGGCGTCTATCTGAATGTCATCTCCGACAAGACGAAGCGTCGGCAGGGTTATGGCGCGGCGGTGATGCGGGCGGCGTTGAACTGGACGAAGGAAAACGGCGCCCGTGCGGCGGCGATCCAGGTCACGTCCGACAATGAGCCGGCGATCCGGCTCTATGAGTCGCTCGGCTTCGTCGAGCAGTATCGCTATCACTACCGCCGTCCCGCCTGATCCCCGTCGCGAGGTTTCGATGACACGCCGCCTTCTTCTCGTCGTCGCCTGCGCGCTCGTCGATCCGGACAACCGCATCCTGATCGCCCAGCGTCCGGAAGGAAAATCGCTGGCCGGTCTCTGGGAATTTCCCGGCGGCAAGGTCGATGCTGGCGAGAGCCCGGAAGAGGCGTTGATCCGCGAGCTTCGTGAGGAATTGGGCGTCGAAACCAAGACGGCCTGCCTCGCGCCGCTGACTTTCGCCAGCCACAACTATGATGATTTCCACCTGCTGATGCCGCTCTATGTCTGCCGGCGCTGGACCGGCTTTCCCCGCAGTCTCGAAGGGCAGAACCTGAAATGGGTTCGCGCCAAGGCGCTGCGCGACTATCCGATGCCGCCGGCCGACGAACCTTTGATCGCGCCGTTAATCGAGCTTTTATGAGTTTAGGCGAGCTTGTGGGCTGAAGGCGCCGCGTTTGGTGGCGCCGAAGGGATAGCGGGATGTTGCCGCTGTCCGGGCAAGGCACTGTCGATGAACGCCGCCGCTGGTCATTCCCTGCTACGTTTTTTGCGCGCCCGCCGTGGGCCGATCGCGCTCGAATATGGCCTGATCATCGGCGTCATCGTGCTGGCGCTGATCGCCGTGACTTTCACCAGCGGCGGGATCGTGGCGCTTTACGAACGGGTCGCTGCGATGGCCTGGCAGGCCTGAGCGCCTAATCCGGCGACCCCTCTCTCTCCTTCCGCGCGGCTTCGAGCGCATCAGCGAGCCGTAACTTGGCAGAACCCGGCTTGAGTGGTTTCTGCTGGCTTTCATGTGGCGACCAGCCCGAGAGCGCGATCACTTCGAAAGTAGCCCGGATGCGCCCGTCGGCATCGGCGTATCGCTCGGCATAGAGCGTGGCGGCACGGGCCAGGATGGGGCGCGTGAGCGGGCGCGGATCGCGGGCGACGAGTGCGTTGGTCGCCCCCATGGCTCGCAGGTCGCGCATCAGATGAAACAAGCTGTCATATCGCACGATGAGGCGATCGGTATCCGTCACCGGCAAGGCGAAGCCAGCGCGCTGCAACAGCGCGCCGATATCGCGAACATCGGCGAAGGGGGCTACACGTGGGGCTGCGCCGCCGCGAATGTCGCTTTCCGCCTCGGTCAGAACGGCGCGCAACTCCTGCAAGGAGTCGCCGCCGATGAGGGTGGCCAGCAGCAGGCCGTCCGGCTTCAGCGCCCGTTTGATCTGCGCCAGCAGCCCCGGCAAATCATTGACCCACTGGAATGACAGGGCGCTGATGGCAAGGTCGACCGAGCCCGGCTCCAGCGGCAGACCCTCGTTTTCGTCCAGGCGGACGCGCCTCACCACACCGCCTTGGCCCCGTTCGCGGAGCGCGGCGGCAAGCGCGGGCGTAAGATCGCCGATATCCACTGCCTGTTCAAAATGGCGGTTTACCGTCGAAAGGCGGTCCATCAGGTCTTCGATGGTGCGGGCAAGCAGGAAATCGCTGCCCGGAACGGCCAGCCTTTCGGCGCGGGCGCGATGCAGATCGAGCAGGCTTCGGTCGAAAAGTGTGGGGGCGCCGGCCATGAGACAGCCTTCCTGATGGATGTGTTGGCGGCGGTTATGGAACCCACCGTCCTTCCGGTCAAAGCCGTTTTGCATTACGTTACGGCATGCACGAGTGCGCTGCGGTCGACAAACCGACTTTCCTGAATTCTCTCCAGGCGCGCGCAAGCGCTGTGGGGCGGCTTCTGGTTGGCCTCGCTTTGCCGCCGGCCTGCATGGCCTGTAGCCGGCCGGTGGCGGCGACCGGGGCGCTCTGCGCGACCTGCTGGAGCCAGTTGCGGCTGATCGAACGGCCCTTCTGCCAGCGGCTCGCTATTCCCTTCGGATATGATATCGGCCCGGAAGCGCTTTCGGCCGAGGCGATCGCCGATCCTCCGCCCTTCGGTCGATTGCGCGCCGTCGCTGTCTATGACGATTTTTCCGGCCGCATCGTGCAGGCGTTGAAATATCATGATCACACGGAGCTTGCCCGGTCGCTCGGTGCGATGATGATGCGGGCGGCGGGCGACATTACCGTAGACGTGGACGTCGTGGTGCCGGTTCCGCTGCATCCGCGCCGGCTCTGGCAGCGGCGCTTCAACCAGTCGGCCATGATCGCGGCGGAGATCGCAAAGGGACTGGAAAAGCCGCATGGCTCCAATCTGGTAGACCGGATCAAGCCGACGCGCCGACAGGTCGGGCTGAAGGCGACCGAGCGCGCGGCCAACGTTCAGGGCGCATTTCGGGTGTCGCCGGAGGCGAAGGCGAAACTCGCTGGCCGCCACGTACTTCTGGTCGATGATGTGTATACGACCGGGGCCACGGCGAAGGCCGTGACACGAGCGCTTCTGCGCGGTGGAGCGGCGGGCGTCGATGTCGTCGTCTTCGCGCGGGTTGTCGAAGGGCTAGGCTGAAGCCTATATAGGCGGCTCCCTTTCATCAGGATTGCACATGGCCGAAGTGATCATCTACACCCGGCAGGCCTGCGGATATTGTTCATCCGCCAAGCGCCTTCTGGAAAACAAGGGCGTTGCGTATGTCGAATTCGACGCCACCGGCAAGCCGGAACTGCGCCAGGAAATGATCGGACGCGCCCAGGGGCGCTCGACCTTCCCCCAAATTTTCATCGGCGCGACGCATGTCGGCGGCTGCGACGACCTACACGATCTCGACGCCCAAGGGCGTCTGGATATGCTGCTGGCGTCCTGACGGCCGCCATTTCCATTCAGACAATCAAGGAGAGAGCCGATGACGAGCTTCAAAGCGGCTTGCGTCCAGATGCGCAGCGGGCGCTCGGTGGCAGCGAACGTCGATGACGCCGAAGCTCTGATCCGCGCTGCGGCAGCGGCCGGCGCTGGGTATGTGCTGACACCGGAAATGACGACGATCCTCGACCGCGACAAGGAAGCGCTTCTTGCCTCGATCGGCCCGGAAGAGATCGACCCGTCGCTGCAGCGTTTTCGCGAGATCGCGCGCGAATTGGGCATTCATCTCCATATCGGCTCGATGGCGATCAAGCTCGCAGACGACCACATCGCCAATCGCTCGTTCCTGATCGCGCCGAACGGCGCCATCATCGGGCGCTACGACAAGATCCACATGTTCGATGTCGATCTTTCCGGCGGCGAGAGCTATCGCGAATCGGCGACATACCGCGCCGGCGACACGGCGATCGTCGCTGACCTGCCGTGGACGAAGATCGGCCTGACGATCTGCTACGACGTGCGCTTCCCCGCCTTGCACCGGACGCTGGCCAAGGCCGGCGCATCGATCCTCGCCGTGCCTGCCGCCTTCACCAAGAAGACCGGCGAGGCGCATTGGCATGTTCTGCTGCGTTCGCGTGCCATCGAGACCGGCTCCTATATCGCGGCAGCGGCGCAGGCTGGCCATCACGAGGACGGCCGCGACACCTATGGCCACAGCATGATCATCGATCCGTGGGGCAAGATCCTGGCCGAGGCGGACGATCAGCCTGGTTTCATCATCGCCGAAATCGATCCCGCCTTCTCCGCTTCGGCGCGCCTAGCCATTCCGGCGCTCGTGAATGCGCGGGATTTCGCCCTGCCCGAGATGCCTCAGGTTGGCAGCTTCGCGATCTGACCCCCATATAGACGTCATGATCCGATACAATCTCGTCTGTACGGCCGGGCACGACTTTGAAAGCTGGTTTCGCGATGCGGCTGCCTTTGACAAGGCAGCCAAGGCGCGTGCTGTAACGTGTCCCGAATGCGGGACCAGCGATGTCGTGAAAGCCTTGATGGCGCCGTCGGTTGCGACGGCGCGCAAGCGCGAAGCGGCGGCCGTCAAGGTCGCGGCGCCCGATCCGCGTCAGGTCGCCATGGTCGAAATGATGCGCAAGCTGCGCGAGCATGTGACCGAAAATGCCGACTATGTCGGCGGCAAGTTCGCCGAGGAAGCGCGCAAGATCCACTATCAGGAGGTCGAGGCGCGCGGCATCTATGGCGAGGCTTCGCCGGAAGAGGCCCGCTCGCTGATCGACGAGGGCATCGATTTCCTGCCCTTGCCGACGCTTCCCGAAGACGGCAACTAGCCGGACGCCGGTATCTTCGGCCGTGCTGGTTAGCGGCGTACGGCCGACAGCATGTAGTTCACGTCCATGTCGGTTGACTGGCTCCACTGGTCCCGCAGCGGATTGTAGACAACGCCGGTCTCGGCCGAGAGGTCGAGGCCGTTTTCCGCCAGCGCCGCCGTGAGCTCCGAAGGACGCACGAGCTTGTCGTAGCTATGTGTGCCACGCGGCAGCCAGCGCAGCACGACTTCCGCGCCGAAAATCGCCAGTGCCCAGGCTTTTGGCGTGCGGTTGATGGTCGAGAGGACCATGAGCCCGCCTGGCCTCACCATCGCCGATGTCTCGCGGATGAAGAGCGGTAGATCGGCGACATGCTCGACGATCTCCATGGCGAGCACGATGTCGAATCGTTCGCCGGCAGCGCCCAGCGCTTCGGCCGTCGTCGCCCGGTAGTCGATGTCGAGGCCGGCTTCGCTCGCATGCAGGGATGCGACGCCGATGTTGGTTTCCGACGCATCGGCGCCGATAACGGTCGCGCCAAGTCGCGCCATCGGTTCGGAAAGCAGGCCGCCGCCGCAGCCGATATCGAGCACGCGAAGACCCTGGAGCGCCTTCGGATCCTTGCCGTCGCGGCCGAACAGGCGCGCCGCCTCTTCCTTGATGAAGCCGATGCGGATCGGGTTCAGCCGGTGCAACGGCGCGAACTTGCCGTTCGGCGCCCACCATTCGCTGGCGATCGCGGAGAAATGCGCGATTTCGTCCGGATCGACCGTGGTGCCTGGATCGAGGGTGGTGCTTGCGGCTGACATGGGCGGCTCCTTCTGCGGCGAACGTCGTCGTCACGGGGTGTGAAGTCAAGGCGGCGGTCGCCCGCTTCGATGTCGCGTGCGTCGGGCCTCGAGCCTCGGTCGGTTGTTTTCGACGTTGTCCCACCCCATTCCCAAGGCTTGGCGCTGGTGGGGCTCCGTTGCCGTTGCGGCTTCTTTCCGAAGCCGCTATGAAGGCGCCCGTCCGGTTGTTCTTGTTAGCCGGAACTCCTTCAATCTCTTCCGCACGATCTGCGGAAACTGCCCTTCAAAGGTTGCTGATGGCCCGGCTGGTGATGAAGTTCGGCGGAACCTCCGTCGCCGATATCGATCGCATCCGCATTGTGGCTCGTCACGTCAAACGCGAGGTCGATGCGGGTTTCCAGGTCGCCGTCGTGGTTTCGGCCATGTCCGGCAAGACCAACGAACTCGTCAATTGGACGCGCGCCGCGGCGCCCATGCACGATGCGCGCGAGTATGACGCTGTCGTGGCCTCCGGCGAGCAGGTGACGTCCGGCCTCCTGGCAATCGCGCTGCAGGAAATGGGCATCAATGCTCGCTCCTGGCAGGGCTGGCAGATCCCGATCCGTACCGATGGCGCCCATGGCGCCGCGCGGATCGTCGATATTGACGGCTCGCGGTTGATCGAACGGCTGGAGCAGGGTCAGGTCGCGGTCGTCGCAGGGTTCCAGGGCATCGGCCCCGACAACCGCATCGCGACACTTGGCCGTGGCGGCTCCGACACGAGCGCTGTCGCAATCGCCGCTGCGATCAAGGCCGATCGCTGTGATATTTATACGGACGTCGATGGCGTCTACACGACCGATCCCCGCATGGTGCCGAAGGCCAAGCGCCTCGACCGCGTCTCGCATGAAGAAATGCTTGAGATGGCGTCGCTGGGCGCCAAGGTGCTGCAGGTGCGTTCGGTCGAACTGGCTATGGTGCATGGTGTGCGGACCTTCGTGCGGTCCAGTTTCGTCGACCCGGAAGATCCGCGTCTCGCCGATCCCAACAATCCCCCAGGCACCCTTATTTGCGACGAGGACGAGATCGTGGAAAAGCAGGTTGTTACCGGTATCGCCTACGCCAAGGACGAGGCTCAGATCTCGCTCCGCGAAGTCGCCGATAAGCCGGGTGTCGCCGCCGCGGTGTTCGTGCCGCTGGCCGAGGCCAACATCAATGTCGACATGATCGTGCAGAACGTCTCGGAAGACGGCACGACCACCGACATGACCTTCACCGTGCCGACCACCGATTTCGATCGGGCCTGGAAGGTGCTGGAGCAGGCGCGCGATTCGATCGGCTATACCAGCGTGCAGGGCTCGCGCGACCTGACCAAGGTCTCGGTGATCGGCATCGGCATGCGAAGCCATGCCGGCGTCGCCGCTTCCGCCTTCAAGGCGCTGGCCGGCAAAGGCATCAACATTCGCGCCATCACGACGTCGGAGATCAAGATTTCCATCCTGATCGACGCGCCGTATACCGAGCTCGCAGTGCGGACGCTGCATTCGCTCTATGGGCTGGATGCTGCCTGATCAACAGGCTTTTCGACCCGACGAAACAGCATTTTACCTTCTGCCTAACTCGTGCCACGACTAGGTAGGAAAGCATGCGGGGAACCGGCCGAATCGGTCGGTTGCCCAAGACGGATTTCGGTGGTCGGAACCCGTCACAGCTCTCAAATTGCGGAAGGCGGACCATGCGGGGGTCACTCGCCGGGCCGCGCGTCCTGCTCCGTCGCCTGCGCGAAATCATGGCGGAGCCGATCAGCGCGCAAGACCGGCTCGACAAGATCGTTGCCCAGATCGCGGCCAACATGGTGGCCGAGGTGTGCTCGGTCTATGTGTTGCGCGCCGACGACGTTCTGGAGCTTTACGCAACCGAAGGCCTTAACCGTTCGGCGGTCCACCATGCTGGCCTGCGCGTCGGCCAGGGCCTGGTCGGCCTGATCGCCTCCGAGGCGCGTCCGCTCAATCTGCAGGACGCCCAAAGCCACCCCGCCTTTGCCTATCTCCCGGAAACGGGCGAAGAAATTTACAACGCCTTCCTCGGCGTGCCGATCTTGCGCGCCGGCCGGACGCTGGGCGTCCTCGTCGTGCAGAACCGGGCGCATCGCACCTATTACGACGAAGAAGTCGAAGCGCTGCAGACGACGGCGATGGTTCTGGCCGAGATGATCGCGGTCGGCGAACTCCAGGGCCTCGCCCGGCCCGGCACCTCGCTCGACGTCAAGCGTCCGCTCTCGCTGAAGGGCACGCCGCTCTCCGATGGCATTGCGCTCGGTCATGTCGTGCTGCATGAGCCGCGCGTCGTCGTTACGCAGTTGATTGCCGAGGATACGGACAAGGAAAGCCAGCGGCTGGAACAGTCGATCGCCAACCTGCGCCTTTCGGTCGATGACATGCTCTCGCGCGACGATATCGCGCCGGCGGGCGAGCATCGCGACATTCTCGAAGCCTATCGCATGTTCGCCTATGACCGCGGCTGGGTTCGCCGCATGGACGAGGCGATCCAGAACGGGCTTTCCGCGGAAGCCGCCGTCGAGAAGGTGCAGAGCGATACGCGCGCCCGCCTGCAGCGCCAGACCGACCCGTATCTGCGCGAGCGGCTGCACGATTTCGACGATCTCGCCAACCGGCTCCTGCGCGAGCTGATGGGCAAGTCGCACGGACCTGATGGCGCCAGCCTGCCCAAGGACAGCATCATCGTCGCGCGCAACATGGGCGCGGCCGAACTGCTCGACTATGACCGCAGCCGTGTGCGCGGTCTGGTGCTGGAGGAGGGCGGGGCGACCAGCCACGTGACGATTGTCGCGCGCGCGCTCGGCATCGCCACCATCGGTCGCGCTGCCAACATCGTCTCGCTGGTCGAAAACGGCGACGCGATCATTCTCGACGCCGAGAGCGGCGAGGCCCATGTCCGGCCGCCAGCCGACGTCGAGGCCGCCTATGGCGAAAAGGTCAAGTTCCGGGCCAAGCGTCAGGCGCAATACAGGCTCCTGCGCAACAAGCCGGCGGTCACCCTTGATGGTCATCGCGTCTCGCTCAACATGAATGCCGGCCTGCTGGTCGACCTGCCGCATCTCGCAGAGGCGGGCGCCGAGGGCATCGGCCTCTTCCGCACCGAGCTGCAGTTCATGGTCGCATCGACCATGCCGAGGATGGATGAGCAGACCACGCTCTACGCTGCCGTGCTGAAGGCCAGCGGAAATCGGCCGGTGACGTTCCGCACGCTCGATATCGGCGGCGACAAGGTGCTGCCCTATATGCGGATGCAGCCGGAAGAGAATCCGGCGCTCGGCTGGCGGGCGATCCGCCTCGGCCTCGATCGTCCTGGCCTGCTGCGCATGCAGTTGCGGGCGCTGTTGCACGCGGCGGCCGGTCGCGAATTGCGCGTCATGCTGCCGATGGTCACCGAAGTGAGCGAGATCCGCAGGGCTCGCGCCTTGCTGGACCGTGAGGTCGCGCAGTTGCGGCGACATGGCCACAAGGAGCCGACGCGGATCCTGCTTGGCTCGATGCTGGAAGTTCCGGCTCTGCTGTTCCAGCTCGATTCACTGATGGAGGCCGTCGATTTCGTCTCGGTCGGTTCCAATGATCTGCTGCAATACATGACGGCGAGCGACCGGGGAAATACCCGCGTCGCCAGCCGCTTCGATGCGTTGTCGCGCCATTTCCTGCGCACGCTTCGCATGATCGTGGAGGCGGCGGACCGGCATGAAAGGCTGGTCACGCTTTGCGGCGAAATCGCCAGCCGCCCGCTCGCGGCGATGGCGCTGACCGGCATCGGCTTCCGTTCGCTCTCTATGTCGGCGGCCTCGATCGGCCCGGTCAAGGCGATGTTGCTGGCCCTCGATGTGGCGCGGCTGAAGGCCGTGCTTGATCCCCTCCTAGCCCTGGACGATGGCGAGGACGGCGTCCGCGCGGCGCTTTCCGCCTTCGCCGAAGCCGAAGGCGTACCGATCTGACCTCCTTGCTGCCGCCCGGTCTTCCTTGGGAAAAGATCAATCATCTCGTCGCCCGCGCCGAGGTTATCGATCAGAAGCTTGCCGCCACCAGCGACGGCGCGACCTTGGTGCAATTGTCCAAGGAACGCGCCGAGCTGCAGGATATTGCCGAGGCCGTCTACCGGATAAAGGCGGCGCTTTCCGAGCGCGAGGCGTTGGACGATCTCGCCGGCGATCCGGAAATGGCGGCGCTTGCCGAGGAAGAGCGCGGCTCGCTCGAAGCGCAGATCGACGCGCTGGTCCAGGAAATCCGCGTCCTGCTGCTGCCACGCGATGCGGCCGACGAAAAGAGCGCCATTCTCGAAATTCGCGCCGGCACCGGCGGCGACGAGGCGGCTCTGTTCGCGGGAGATCTCTTCCGCATGTATCAGCGCTATGCCGCGCTGCATGGCTGGCGCGTCCAGGTTCTCTCGGAGAGCGAGGGCGAGGCCGGCGGCTACAAGGAAATCATCGCCGACGTTACCGGCAAGGGCGTGTTCGCGCGCTTCAAGTTCGAGTCCGGTGCGCACCGGGTCCAACGCGTACCGGCGACGGAGGCGAGCGGTCGCATCCATACCTCGGCCGCGACTGTCGCCGTGCTGCCCGAGGCGGAAGATGTCGACATCGACATCCGTCCCGAAGACATCAAGATCGACACGACCCGCGCTTCCTCTGCCGGCGGCCAGCACGCCAACACGACGGATACGGCCGTGCGCATCACGCATATTCCGACAGGAACCGTCATCGTCGTGGCGGGACGCTCCCAGCACCAGAACCGCGCCCAAGCGACGCAGATTCTGCGCGCCCGGTTGTTTGACCAGGAGCGCGAGCGCCTTTCGTCGGAACGCGCGGCCGATCGCAAGGGCCAGGTTGGGTCGGGCGATCGTTCCGAGCGTATCCGCACCTATAATTTCCCGCAGGGTCGCGTCACCGACCACCGCATCAACCTGACGCTCTATAAGCTCGATGCGGTTATGGCCGGCGAGGCGCTCGACGAGATCATCGAGCCGCTGATCACCGAGCATCAGGCGGGCCTGCTCGCCGCGCTCGATTCATGATTGGGGCGGCCGCTACGCTTGGGGCGGCGCGCCGTGCCGCGGCGAAGCGGCTGTCCGCGGGCTTGGGCGCCGATGCGACCCCGGCGCTGGATGCCCGGCTGCTGATTGCTTCGGCCCTCGGGATGGCGCCGGATCAACTTGTTCTCGTCGATGACCGGACGCTGTCGGAGCCGGAGATCCACGCTATCGACGTGGCGATCGAACGGCGGCTTGCCGGCGAGCCGGTCGCGCGGATTATCGGCGAGAAGGAGTTCTGGGGCCTGAGCTTCCGCCTCTCCGACGCCACGCTGGTGCCGCGTCCGGATACCGAGACGCTGGTCGAGGCGGCGCTTGCCTGGATCGACCGCACCCATGGTCGTGACGCGCCCTTGCGCATTGTCGACATCGGCACGGGCAGCGGCGCGATCCTGATCGCGCTCTTGAGCGCCCTGCCGCAGGCGCGTGGCGTCGGCATCGATCTATCCGAAGGCGCGGCGCGCACAGCCCGGGAAAACGCCCAGCGGCTCGGATTTTCCGATCGCAGCGTGTTCATTCAAGGCTCTTGGTCGGCCAGTTGTTGCCCGGTGGATGTAATCGTCTCAAATCCGCCCTATATACAACGTAACGTCATTCAGAGCTTGGATCGGGAGGTCAAGGACCACGATCCAATGCTGGCACTGGACGGGGGTGACGACGGTCTCGATGCCTACAGGGAGATCCTTCGGGACCTCGACCGGGTGATGCAGCCCGGAGGCGCGGCGTTTTTCGAAATTGGCTACGATCAGGGTGACGCTTTGGGCTCGCTCGCACGGCTTGCCGGCTTCGAGGGTGTAATTCATCCCGATCTCGCCGGTCATGACCGTGTCGTCGAACTGATCCGGCAAAATTGATCGCGCTCGGTAGTGGCTCGGAGGCTAAACTGAATAATCCGCTTGGAAATCGGCCGGGAAACGGCTAGTTTCCGAGCAGCCGCAGATGGAATGATGTGTCTCCCGTACGTTGAAGCGAAAGCCACGATCGGGAGCGCCGCGGCAAAGGCCACCAGATTGGCCATGAGGGTCGTATCGGGGGAGATCGACCGGCTCTGGTAACCTTGAGCGTCATCTCTACTCGGCACGACACGAATTCCCAGGACGCCCCGCTCCGGCGGTGGCCAGGTCGCCTCAGGTCTCAAGACTGGACGTTGGGCTGCCTTGTTCCGCGGAAGAGTGACGATCGTTTTCGCCGGTCCCGGCGTTTCGAGCTTCGGCTTGGGGCGACCCGATCGACGGATTTGTCCGGCCAGCGTTTCGCTTCGGCCGAAGAGATTTTTTGACCTTGTTGGTCCCGGAAGAGAAAATTCATGAGACAAGGACAGCAGAACAACAATAACAATAACAAGCGGATGCGCGGGCGGAACAACAACAGCAATAACAATAACAGCAACCAGAACCGCAAGGGCCCCAACCCGCTTACCCGCTCGTTCGAGAGCAATGGTCCGGATGTGAAAATCCGCGGCACCGCTCTCCATATCGCGGAGAAGTATGTGACGCTGGCGCGCGACGCACAGTCGTCGGGCGACCGGGTGATGGCCGAAAGCTATCTGCAGCATGCCGAGCACTATTTCCGCGTCATCGCCGCCGCTCAGGCGCTGAATCCGCAGAACTCCCAACAGCCGCAGCCCTCTTATCGCGCCGATCAGGACGATGAGGGTCTCGACGAAGAGGACGATCGCTTCAGCGAGCGTTTCGGTCAGGCGCACAATCAGGAGCGCGGCCAGCAGGCACAGCAGCCGCGTGAAAACGACGGCAATGTCGGGCCGAACGACCCGCAGCCCTATGTCAACGGCTCCCAGGACGCTGGACAGAATGGCGAGGCTCGCGAGGGTTCGGAACGTCAGGACCGTCCCGATCGTCAAGACCGTCAAGACCGCTCGAACCGTCAGGATCGCCCGGATCGCCAGGATCGCTCCGAGCGTCCCGCGCGCGCCGATCGTCAGGATCGTGGCGACCGTCAGGATCGGTTCGAGTCGCGTTCGGATCGTAACGAGCCGCGTACCGATCGCAATGAGCCGCGCGCCGACCGCCCCGACCGGACGGAACCGCGTGCCGATCGGCCGGAGCGCAGCGAACAGCGTGCGGATCGCCCCGAGCGTCAGGATCGTCCGGAACGCACGGATCGCCAGCCGCGTTCGGATCGCGGCGAGCGCCGGGATCGTGGCGACCGCTCGGATCGCGGCGATCGCAACGAGCATTCGCAGCTGCCGCGTTTCGTAACGGGCGAGCCTTCGCCGCAGCCGGCTGTTGATGTGCCGCAGTTCCAGCCCGCCGCCGAGCCTGTCAGGCCGGCAGCTGTTCAGGCACCGGCAGCCGTTCAGGCAGAGGTGGTTGAGGCCGTGAAGGTCGAGCCGGTCGTTGTGGCTGCCGTTGTGGCGGATGTCGCTCCCGCATCACCCGCGCCGACCCGTGCGCCGAGGAGCAACGCGGCCAAGGCCGGACGGGCTGCCGCGGCAGAAGCCGCTGCGGCTGCGGCCGCTGAAGCGGCTCCGAGCCTCGACCTCGGCACCGAGGGTTCTGCCTCGGCCGACGAGGAGGAGTTCCGGCCGCGCCGTCGTCGCACTACCCGTGCGCGGGCTCGCACGGGGGACGATGAGGCCGCATCCGAGCCAGCTTTGGCCAGCGAACCGGCTGGCGACGAGTAAGTCGTTCCACCTCCAAGACCAATAAAACGCCCGGGCCAACGCCCGGGCGTTTTGCTTTCGGTGTCAGGTCGCGGGCCGAACCGCTAACGTCTCCGATGCAATCTGCGCGTTAAATTTTTTGCTGCCGCCCCTTTCTGTTGCTGCATTGCAACACCATATCCTCTTCAGGCGGCAGGCCAAGCTTGGCTGTCGCCGGACGCAGGTCCATATTCGAGCGGCCCATTCGCGCCTTCGGGGCGGTGGGACCGGGTCAGGAGGCACAGACATGAATTTCGATAATTATTCTGAGCGCGCGCAGGGGTTCATCCAGTCGGCGCAGACGCTCGCCATGACACGTGGCAATCAGCAGTTCACCCCCGAACATCTCTTGAAGGTTCTGCTCGACGACGAGGAAGGTCTCGCCGGCGGGTTGATCGACAGCGCGGGGGGCAATTCCCGCCAGGCGCTTGCCGCGACCGAGCTCGTGCTCGATGCGATGCCGAAGGTCTCCGGCGGCGGAGCGGGTCAGCTCTACCTCGCGCCTCCGCTTGCCAAGGTTTTCCAGCAGGCATCCGATCTGGCCAAGAAGGCCGGCGACAGCTTTGTCACTGTCGAACGGCTGCTGCTGGCGCTTGCGCTGGAGAAAGATTCCAAGACCGCAAACATCCTCAAGGATGCCGGTGTGACGCCGGTCAACCTGAACCGCGCTATCGAAGCGCTGCGCCAGGGGCGGACCGCAGATACGGCGGGCGCCGAGGGTCAGTATGACGCTCTTAAGAAGTATGCCCGCGATCTCACCCAGGTGGCCCGTGACGGCAAGCTCGATCCGGTCATTGGCCGGGATGACGAGATCCGCCGCACGATCCAGGTTCTGTCGCGCCGGACCAAGAACAATCCGGTCCTGATCGGCGAGCCGGGCGTCGGCAAGACCGCGATCGCGGAAGGCCTGGCGCTTCGGATCGTCAATGGCGACGTACCGGAAAGCCTGAAGGATAAACGCCTTCTCGCCCTCGACATGGGCTCGTTGATCGCCGGTGCGAAATATCGCGGCGAATTCGAGGAACGGCTGAAGGCCGTGCTCTCCGAAGTCACCGCGGCAGATGGCGGAATCATCCTGTTCATCGACGAGATGCACACGCTGGTTGGCGCCGGCAAGGCGGATGGCGCCATGGATGCGTCGAACCTGTTGAAGCCGGCTCTGGCGCGCGGTGAGCTTCACTGCGTCGGCGCCACGACGCTCGAAGAATACCGCAAGCATGTCGAGAAAGACGCGGCTCTTGCTCGCCGGTTCCAGCCGATCTTCGTCGGAGAGCCGACGGTCGAGGACACGATCTCGATCCTGCGCGGCATCAAGGAGAAGTATGAGCTGCACCATGGCGTGCGGATCACCGACTCCGCGCTTGTCGCCGCCGCGACCCTGTCGAACCGCTACATCACCGACCGGTTCCTGCCGGACAAGGCGATCGACCTGATGGACGAGGCGTCGGCGCGGCTGCGCATGCAGGTCGATTCCAAGCCGGAAGCGCTCGATGAACTCGATCGGCGCGTCATCCAGCTCAAGATCGAGCGCGAAGCGCTGAAGAAGGAGACGGACCAGGCTTCGAAAGACCGGCTCGAGCGGCTGGAAAAGGAGCTGACGGACCTCGAAGAGGAATCGTCAGCCTTTACCCAGCGCTGGCAGGCCGAGAAGCAGAAGCTGAACGTGGCGCAGAAGCTGAAGGAACAGCTGGACCAGGCACGCAGCGACCTCGACAAGGCGCAGCGCACCGGCGATCTGGCGAAAGCCGGCGAGCTTGCCTATGGCGCGATCCCGACGTTGGAGCGTCAGCTTGTCGAGGCCGAGAAGGCGCAGACCAGCACGATGATGGAAGAGGCGGTGACGCCCGAACACATCGCGCAGATCGTCGCGCGCTGGACCGGTATTCCGGTCGACAAGATGCTGCAGGGCGAGCGTGAGAAGCTGCTGCACATGGAGGACGATCTGGCCCGGCGCGTTGTCGGCCAGGCCGAGGCGGTGCATGCCGTCTCGACCGCCGTTCGTCGCTCTCGTGCGGGTCTTCAGGACCCGAACCGGCCGATCGGCTCGTTCCTCTTCCTTGGCCCGACGGGCGTCGGCAAGACGGAGCTGACCAAGGCGGTCGCCTCGTTCCTGTTCGACGACGAGACGGCGATGGTTCGCATCGATATGTCCGAGTTCATGGAGAAGCACTCCGTGGCCCGGTTGATCGGCGCGCCTCCGGGCTATGTCGGCTATGAAGAGGGCGGGTCGCTGACCGAAGCCGTGCGGCGTCGGCCGTATCAGGTCGTGCTGTTCGACGAAGTCGAAAAGGCGCATCCTGACGTGTTCAACGTGCTGCTGCAGGTTCTGGATGATGGCCGCCTGACCGATGGTCAGGGTCGAACGGTCGATTTCAAGAACACGATCATCATCATGACGTCGAATCTCGGTTCCGACTATCTGGCGCATCTGCGCGATGATGAGGATGTCGATGGCGTGCGCGAGCAGGTCATGGCCGTCGTGCGCGGGCATTTCCGGCCCGAGTTCCTGAACCGGCTCGACGACATCATCCTGTTCCACCGTCTGAAGAAGACGGAGATGGGCAAGATCGTCGAGATCCAGCTCGGCCGCCTCGCCAAGCTGCTCGAGGAGCGCAAGGTGACGCTGGAGCTGGACGACACGGCCAGAACCTGGTTGGCCGACAAGGGCTACGACCCGGCTTATGGTGCTCGCCCGCTGAAGCGGGTGATCCAGCGCTATGTGCAGGATCCGTTGGCCGACAAGATCCTGGCCGGCGAAATCGCCGACGGCCAGCTGATCAAGATCACCGCCGGCACGGACAGGCTTCTGTTCTTGCCGCGCGGCGAGACGGCGTCGGCCGCCGCCTGATCCAGTCAGAAGACGCAGGGTGGTTTCCGCCCTGCATCCTCTTCAATGCCAGAATGGCGCCGCATGTGAATGCGGCGCCATTTTCGTTTGTTCGAAGGCTCGCCTATCCCTTTGGCTGACGCGCCCGCCAGTGCCGATGCAGCGCCACGACATCCCCCGAGCAGAGCAGGGGCATGGCCTCTCGGATCTGGTCGAGTTCCCAGTCCCACCACGTCATTTCGAGCAACATGGCGATCGTCTCGTCCGCGAAGCGTTTGCGGATTGGCCGTGCCGGATTGCCGCCCACGATCGTGTAGGGCTCGACATTCTTCGTCACCAATGCCCGGCTGCCGATCACGGCGCCATCGCCGATACGGATACCCGGCATGATCATTGCCTCGGCGCCGATCCAGACATCGTGGCCGATCACCGTATCGCCGGCTGGGCGATGGGCGTCGAGTGCATCGGCAAACGCCGGCTCATCCGGCAGGTAGAAGAACGGGAAGGTCGAGACCCAGTCGTTCCGATGGCCCTGGTTGCCAGCCATCATGAAAGACGCGCCGGTTCCGATCGAACAGAAGTTGCCGATCACGAGCCGGTCGACATCGGTTAGATAGGGCATCAGGAAGCGGGCGCAATCATCGAACGAATGGCCGTGATAGTAGCCGGAATAGTAGCTGTAGCGGCCGACAACGATATTGGGATTGGTGACCTGCTCGATCAGCGGCTTGCCCAGAAACGGGCTCTCGAAATAATTCATGGCGATGTCCATGCCGGTGCGGCTGCAGACATCGTCGCAGCGGCGCACCCCAGAAACGGAAAGTCGCCTCAGATGAGGCGGATGACAGATTGAGCCGGCTGCCGCGCCGTTCGGCGTGGCAGCCGGGCTGCGGCTGTCATCTGTCGCTTTCTGGTAACATCGCGCTTTCCCGGGACTGGCTCCCGATCCGTATCTAGTTGGTGGCTTCGACGTCGGCGCTGATCGCGGCAACCTTGGCGCTGGCCGGCATGCCGATCAGCGTGTCGATGCGCAGCTTCTCCTGCTTGAAGGCCGTCAGCATCTCGCCCTGGAGCACGCGACCGCGAGGCAGGCGCACGCGAAGCGGATCAACCGGCTTGTTGTTGATGCGCACTTCATAGTGCAGATGGGGACCGGTGGAGAGACCGGTCGAGCCGACATAACCGATCAACTGGCCCTGACGAACTTTGGCGCCTGGAACGATTCCCTTGGCGATGGCCGACTGGTGACCGTAAGCCGATTCATAGCCGTTGGTATGCCGGATGAGCGTGAAATTGCCATAGCCCGAGCTCCAGCCTGCCTTCTCGACCGTTCCGTTGCCGGCGGCGAGAATCGGCGTGCCACGCGGCGCGGCCCAGTCGACGCCCGGATGCAGGCGCGTATAGCCAAGGATCGGGTGCTTGCGATAGCCGAAGTTGGAGCGAAGAACGCCGCCATTCATCGGCTTGCGGACGAGGAACTTCTTGGCGCTGCGGCCTTCCTCGTCAAAATAGTCGACGACGCCATCATCCGGCGAGCGGTAGCGATAGTAACGCTTGATCGCGCCATCGAGCGTGATGGCCGCGTAGAGAATTTCCTCGTCGTCCTCGGCGCCGCCGGATTCCGGCAACGAGTGGAATACTTCGAGCGTGTCACCAGGGGCGACGCGCGACTGGAAATCGACGTCATAGGAGAAAATGTGAATGAGCTCCGTGATCAGCGGAGCCGGGATCTTCTGTTCCAGCGCGGTCTCATAGACGGCCTGATAGAGACGCGGCATCGGGCTGTTGTCGATCGGCGCCGGCTCGGCCATTTCGAATTCATCGGTCGAGCTTTCCGGCTCGTCGGCGCGCACGAAAGTGTCGTCATCGCGCCGGGCAACAGTCGCCTGGTGCGAGCCCTCGTCATAGATCGAGACGCGCATCGGCCGCGATGTCTCGCCTTCCGATGAGAAGAGGATGCGGACCTTCTGGCCAGCCTGCAGGTCCGACAGATCCATCAGATTCGACATGGCAGACAGGATATTCGTCGCCTCGCTGGCGGCGACGCCATTCTCTTCGAGGACTTCGTCAAGCGTTTCCTTCTTCTCGACGACGGCGACGCGCTCATCCGAGGGAATGGCCGGGCCGGTCTTCGACACGAAGGAGACGTTTTCCGGCACAATGCGTACGCCAAGTGCCGAGAAGGGATCTGTGCCGCTTTCGTCGAAGGAGAAGCGATCGGGATCGACATACGGCATGGCCGCGATCTGGATGCCATTGGAAAGCGTCGGCTCAATCGAGGCGCGGGCGACCTGCTCGGCCTCGTCGGGACTGAAGCTGGGCTCTTCCGCCTGGGGGGCTTCGTTGATCGGGAAGTCGCTGACCTTGATCGATACCTCGCCCTCGACATTGGCGCCGTAGATCTGTTCCTGCTCAGTGCCAACGGCGATCACATTGGCATCGCCGCTCTTGTCATCGTCGGGGGCATCGCCGCTGCCGCCCTCAACAATCAGGGCGTCGTCGCCACCGTCGCCCGATGCGCCCTCGTCTTCGATGACGCCGAGCTTTTCGGTCGCGGTTGGCGCGGGAGTATCCGCGCCCTTGTCTCCGCCCCGGTTGGCGGCGGCTCCGGCGACGATCTTGGCCGGGTCGTAGGCCGGCACGTCGTCGCTGAGCGCGGTAATGGTTGTCGCGATCGAAGTCGCGATGCGGGCAAAGGGCTTCAGCTTGATGAGGTCGCGATCACCCTGCTTGGTGACGGTCGAAACCTGGACGACCTGGCGGTCGGAAGCGGGTTCGCGGGCAGCGCGTATGCGATCGCCCTTCGAACCGTTGGTCGCCGGGACATCGCCGCCGGCTTCGGAGGCGCGCACGGCGCGGCCGACTTCTGGGGGAAAGGCAAGCTGATGACGGCCATCGAGCGCTGCCATCAGGGCGCCGCCCATCAATATGGTGGAGGTAAAGCCGGTGAGGACCGTTCCCGTCAGCCATCGAATGCTGACGCTGCGCCGTTGCGGAACACCTTCGCGGGTGTCGCCGACCGTCAAAGGCGGCTCACGGCCAAGGTCGATCCTGGAGCCGTGCGTCCCTCTTGCTGGCGCGCCGCCGCGCGTCGATGCCTTCACGGTTCCGTATTCTCCCCGTCGCCGGCAGAATTCGCACTGCCTGTCATCTGATCCTGGAGCCTGCCCCGCGTGACGAAGGAATTTGCCGTTCGCGGCGGCTCAAGTCAACGAAGCGGACGCATTTGTCAGGCGAGCTTGCCCGCTGTCTATCATGCCGTTGCGCATGGCACCGGCCAAACCGAAGCAGCGCCGCCATTGCCGTCTCCTGAAGTCGCCCCTTTTCGTGTCATCAATATGGCTGGCAGGCCTTCCTTGGCACGGAGTGCAGAAGAGGGAAGAGGGAAGAGGGAAGAGGGAAGAGGGAAGAGGGAAGAGGGAAGAGGGAAGAGGGAAGAGGGAAGAGGGAAGAGGGAAGAGGGAAGAGGGGGCTCTCCTCCTGAGCGATTGCCCGGATCCCGTCGTGCCAAGCGGTATCGGTCCAATTCCGGGGCTCCGCCCTGCCTTCGAGTGAAGCACGGTCCGGCCCTGACTTCGGCGCGATCGGTTAACGAAAATTAATACATTTCAATGCGTTACAGAATTCGGCCTGTTCCTGCCGGTTCGCCGGGCATTGGAGCCGGCTTATCCACATGGCTGGATCCTAGGCAGTGGTCGCTGCTGGAATTGTTCGAATTAATCGTTGACGCCCCGGTCT
>NZ_JAPKNH010000012.1 GCF_026344005.1 Kaistia terrae | reverse complement strand
TCCATCTACTTCCTCCGTCGACCCGCCAAAGCGCTTCAGCATAGCGATGGCGTCCTCAGGCTTCACGCCCCGGTGCGTAGTGGTTCCGCAATAGTTGCAACGAGCCGTCGCGTTCAGGGAGTTGCCACGGCGGCCAATCGCCAACGAGCCGGCCGCCGGCTCGTGCGGCTCGGCGCATTTGAAGCAATAAAGCTCGAACGGGCTGCAGACGCTGGTCCGGTCGTTCCACTTGGCTCCCAGCCAAGCCTTGGCGGCCCAGCCAGCAATACGGCTCGGCTCCTTGTCGTCCATGAGGGGAAGGCCTTCGGTGATCCAGACGCGGACCGTCGCCACCGTCCGGTTCGTGGCCACCGCAAGCTCTTCGATGGTGAAGGATGCCGTCTCGCGCAGTGTGCGCAGGTCGTAGCGGCGTTTGTCGGTCTTGGCGCTGGCGGGAATCCTAGAAATTTTAGAAGGAATCTTGTCGTTCACAATTGACCTCAAAAAGACATGGGTAAGGGATCGCCGAACCGAGGCGGTTCGACGGGATGCAGTCTGGAAGGGCTTGAAAGAGGGCTAGGTCGCGCTAGGTGCGGGACGTGTTGTCAAGGGGCTGCCCGAGGCGGTGCATGGCCCAGCTGTCGAGCGTGTCGCGTAGGTACAGGACGCGTTTGCCGAAGCGATGGAAGGACGGGCCGCCGCCAACGCAGCGATATTTATCCAGGGTCGCACGAGCGACGTGGATGCCGTGCTGTTCAAGCAGGTAGGCCGAGGCCTCCGTAGAAGACAGCCGCGGCTTCGGGCTCCGGGTATCGGCCCAGGGATACGCCGCACCCGGCGTGGCCCCCTCGGATTCGTTAGGCATGGACTACCTCGCTTTCTGACATTTCCAGCAGCAGGATGCCGCCGGTCGATCGCGGCGATGGCCAGCCGCTAATGTCACAAGGAGGTAAGCTGCGTCGAAGCGCGGAAATAGTAAGCGGACGTGATTCTATGAGGAGGTTTTCGGTGAGGAGGTTTTCGGCTTAGGTGGACGGCCAGATTTAGGGTCGATTTTCGCTAGAGCATGAGCACGGCCCCATATCTCGATAAACCGAAGTGTCTTGACACTTGGACAGCCGACAATCGTCAGCGCCGCTTCCCGGGTGATCCGTTTTTCATCTCGCAATGCTTCGATCAGCTTGGCTGCGAGCTTTTCCGCTAGCCGCTCCTTCTCAGCAACGGCCATTAGGCGCTGCTGCAACTTAAGATCGAGGATAGCGGGGTATTCGCGCTTAATGAAGGTAATGAAGCCCTTTGCTTGGAGATGAACGTTGTAATAGCTAGATAGCAGTTGTTCGTCCTCCTCGGTCCTATCCGGACGAAGTTCGGTCGAACAATAAGAATAACTTTCGATGATGTTATCATCAAAGCCTCGATGTGCCGAAAAGTACTGAGATTCGATTTCCAGAAGGTCAAATTCTATGTCGGAGCTATCCGTAACAATTGCGCCCTGTACCTTGATGCCGAAAAACTTTACCTCCCCTGAAGCGGCTGCATTACACAAGCGCTCCTCAAAGTCGGCGTATCGTAATTCAAATTCCGCACAGTCTTCGGGTGTCAAACTGAAGTCGTTGAGGTCTTCGTTGGCTATTTCGACAGAGACGCTGTCGGTGCCGACATTGTCTGTCTTGCTGGGGACTTGTTTCGCTCTTGCTGCCCGGATTCCGAACATCAGTGCTCCCGGCTTGGCGACATCGAGAGAATTGGGCCCTCTCAGTTCTCTGGAGATGCCGTCTTGTTTGACAAAATATATATGACGCCCATCTCGTTCGATTGGACCCCCAACAATGCCGTAGACTTCGGAGCCAGTCGATGAATCAATAGGTGTCGGAAGACCTCCGTACAGCGCTAAGCTCAACGCGTCCGTCAGCGAAACCGTTTTGGTCGGAGGGAGCGGTCTAAGCTCGTAGCTGAAATCATCTTTGGCTTTGGCCATTGGGCTTCCGATCATCTGGAGAATAATTCCCCTAGGGCCGGACGGCTGGACTGTCTAGAGCTTCGGCGGAAAACCAGAAGAACTGTCGGACATTTGGTCGAGCACGGCCTTTGCGACCTTGTCGGCGCTGGCCACCATCACGGAATCAAGACGATGGATGTAGCGGCTAGTAACCGATCCCGCTGCGTGGCCGATCAATGCAGCAATGGTCGATTCAGCGAAGCCAAGATCGCCAGCAACCGATGCAAACGAGTGACGCAACGTGTGCGGTGTGACGTCTTCGAGCCCCGCGCGCTCCATGATCCGAGCCCAACCTCGCGGAAAGCCGCCGAATGGCCCGTCGCCTCGGACTGCGGGCAGAACGAACAATAATTGTGGATCTCTTTTTATCGTCGAAAGCAGGTTGATGACCGGCGATCCGATCGGTCGAACTGAGGCCCCGGTCTTGCTGTCCTGAAGACGAAGGCTCATCCCGTCACTGTCCACCTCGGACCAGCGCAGGGAGACAATCTCTCCCCTTCGGCATCCCGTCAGCGCCAGCAGCCATATCGCCTGGATTACTTGCGGTGTCTCGGCCTCACCATCAGCCCTTTGCAGGGCTTGGCCTAGAGCCCGGTAGTCATCCGGCGACAGCCGGCGCTCGCGTCGCTGCCCGGCAGGCTTCTTGACGCCGCGCGTGGGATTAGTCTCGATTATGCCTTCCGATACAGCATAGGACAGAATGCCGCCAAGCAGCCCAACGGTCCGGGCGGCAGTACCCGCCCCGCCTGTCACGACTACCTTGCCCCGCTTTTTGTCAGAAACAGCGACGACAGCCGTTTTGCCCGAGGTCACATCTCGCATGAACCGGTATACATCGGCAGGAACCAGTTCATTGACCAGCCGACGGCCAAGCAAGGGAACGATGTGCCTGTCGATCCGACCCGCTTCAATCAGCAGGGACGACGGCTTCTTCCGAGTGCCGCGCCGCCCTGTAACCAGACCCGAATATGATCCCTCCAGATAGCGCGTGCACAACTCACTGACCGTTATGGCCTTCCGCCGTTCAGCTCGCTCGCCGCCGGGGTCGTTTCCGCGCACAGCGCTTCCAAGGGTCGCGATGGCGAGCTTCCGGGCTTCCTCAGTCGTGATCTTGCCATGCTGGCCGATGGTCATCCGACGCCTTAGCCCGGCGTCGTTCCGATAGTCGACGAAGTAGCTTCGCTTTCCTGTCGGATTAATGAATACGCCGAAGCCAGCCAGGTCGCTGCACCAGATCGTGAATTGGCGGTCGCGTGGAATTGCAGCTTCGACAGTCCGCTTGGTGAGCTTGGGCAAAGCCTATCCCATTCGATGTTGCTACTCACCAAATACTCACCACAAATTACGAAAGGAGGGAAGACATGCGCCTATTCCAGAAAACCGACACGACTAGACAATTTCTATTTCAGTTATTAAAAACAGCGGACTAGCGCAATCAGGAAGACGGCAGAAAAGTTCAGATTGAAGTTAGCACTTGCAATCGCACTGCAGAGGTCAGGGGTTCGATTCCCCTCGGCTCCACCAATGATTTTAATCGGTTACGTAAACGATCAGTATTTTCTGGATGTGAGTTGTGAGCGCGTCGTGAGCAAACGAGCGCGGGGTGAGGCTCGTTGCTCTTGTTAGAATGGCGCCGCGTATTAACCTTGAACGCTAGAAGGGGTCACGAAAGACAAGCGAGCGAACTCCCTTGCCCTTTGGCCATTTCGGCGTCTGCTCCGCCCAATCAATCGAGTTTGGATTTCTAGAACGGCTTGAATTCTTGGGCTTCAGATATCCGCCGTCAACTAGGATTGCGAATGCGGCAGAGAATTCACGGGAGCTATTAAACCAGGCGCGAAACGCTTTGGTGTGGACCGTATACTCTTGCTCCCCACCCACGGATCGCACAAAGCCATCGCATGCAGCGGGACCGAAGTCCCCATTCTTCTCCCAACGAAAGATTCTCGGACCAGCCAGTTTAGCTCGAAGGACAGATCGAGCATTTTCTGTTAGATCGTTGGCAAGGTTTATATTTTCCAGCGAGCGAGAGAACAGTTTGCTGACAGCCCGCTCGAACTTGGCTGCATCCCATGGCAGCAAACCGGCTTCGATTCCCAAAATGCCCCAGCATAGAGAAGACCGAAATTCTTGGCGGCATGTTGCAGAACTCCCTGCTTGGCACTCGATGGGACGCCAGCTGTAAAGTGTTCAATAAGCGATTGAACCCTTTCACGTAGACCGCCTTCGAGGCCAACTAGGTGCTCAATAAAAGGGGGAAGGGCAACGCCGTGGTTCGCTTCACAAGCCTCGCGCATGAGTTGTAGCTGCTTTTGAGCCCACACACGCGATGCCCCCTTTGGACGCCGATCAAAGATGATCGGTCCGCTGCGAGTTGCAGGTACATCTAGGCAACGGGCATATTCACCAAGGTCACGGGTCTGCCCGGAGGCGGCCGCATGATCATTAAACGAGTGCTCGGCGGTTGATACGAATATCGTCCTGAACTCGGCGCTGGTTGACGAGGAGGCAAACGAAGAGAGGCTATGGCGGCTCTTATCTCTGCCCTCGCTTATCGCGTAAATGAACTGCCTGATCGTGTCGTACGTAGCCTTCTTGGAACTGGCGGCGAGCCCAACTTCATTTACGGGCAACATGAGATCGCTAACGATTCGCCCCATTTCGCTGCGCGCCGCGGGAGATGAATTCCAGTTCGGCAGCCTGGGCTCTCGACCTATGCCGTAGAATGAAGACGCTGCGAGCAGTGACGCCGTTTTTCCAACTTTCGACCGGCCATAGATATTGATGCCGAATGATTGGAGGCCGCTGCTTTTCAGAAGAGGCGCCGCGAAAGCCGCCGCAACGGCAAGCATCGCGACATCAGAGTAGCGGCAGATCGCGGCAACCCCTTCCTTCCAGGCGTTGACGGTGCCCACGCGCTCGATGGAACAGTGTTGATTGGCGCTTAGGAAGCGCGGGGGCAGCGTCTTGAGGGATGTTGGCGCTCCGAGCGTTTCCATCGCCGTCACAAAGCTCTTCCCGCGATTGCGCCAGCCGAGCCGCTTTGCATACTTTCGCCTTGTACCCGGCTCGCTGCTGATCGCGGTTTCAACTGACGTTTGCAAATCGTCCACATGAGCGAGGTCAATGTTTTTTCTTAGCAATTCGTCAACGACGTACTTTGCGTTCTGGGCCTTTTCCCGCTCGATGGAAACATGTCGCCTGCGACCGCCGATCGCCCTGAACTGAAACACTTCAAACGCTTGTTCAGTCGCCTCGTCGTAGTCATTGTAGATTTTTCGGATGACAGGTTGCTTGGTCTTGATTTCTCCTGTTGCAAGGCACGGAGACACAGCCGACACATCGTGTCGGCAGGTGGCCTTTTGGGGGATTTGATTGCGCAGTGACACTGCCGACACGGTCGACACGGCGGCGAGCGCCATCGCCAGGAGTGGCGATGGCAGTGCAGTTCACTCAGTTTTTAGTTAGGTCTCGGCAAGCTGAGTTGCTTATGGCAACGCTTAAGCCGTGGCCCCGATTTGGTATGGACCATGCGGAGGCCGTGTAGAAATACCCTGCAGGAAATGCCGATTCTATCGAGCGATAGAGCCAACTCCAGCTTTTGATCGGCGGTTAGCGGACGGTGCCGCGTGTTCTGACGAGTTGTTGTTCCCGCTCGCCATCCGGGCGGTACCGTCACGCGACGCTCAAAGTCCGTTTTCAATGCGTAAGCGATGCCAGCCAGTTTTCCGTCAAACTTTCTCAGGCGGAGCGTACGAGAAGCCGCAAATGAGTAGCGGCCGGTCACGTCTGACTTGTTCAGAGCATTCATTAGGCCTCGAAATGCCTCGAGCTCTGCCGTTGAAGGATCCAGACCCAGGAGTATCCAAGCATGGGGCTTCCAGTGCGGAACAAATTCACCCTTCTCGTGCTCGTTGAAACTAATATCGAATCCGCCGAAGGCGACCCGCACCCCGGCTTCATCCAGTGCTTGCCGCAGTCCTCGACGTTGTTGTGCAAACGGGCTTTTCATTTCAGGCTGCCCCCCGGAATGCCGCGCGAGGGGACGCAAGAAGCAGTGAAAAACAACCATCTATCATTGGCTTGATAGCGGCTGGCCGCTTCGACAAACATCCGTTGGAGCGCCCGGCGACACTCGGGGCAAGCACCGCTGAGGCACCGCGAATTGGCATGGCAGTCCGCTAGCCGATTTGCCAAAGCAAGTGCATCCGGGCGGCGTTTGCCATGCCGCCTGAGCACCTTGATCAACTGTAATCTCAGACTTGAAGCCTCCTTCGATGAAAGAGGCGCCTTCTGCTTTTTCCCTTGTTTCCAGGTCGGCTTCCCGTCCCCGAAAAAGCGAGCGCAGCTGCTGGCGGCGAGCATACTTTCAATGCGAACGGACATTTTGGCCTCCGACATCAGAAGTGGACGAGCGCCGCTGCCGTTCCTCCCATGCCACGACAACCGCCAATCGGTAGCGGACCAAATGGCCGAATTTATAGTACTGTATAGATGTACCGATGACTCTTTCATTGCGAAGAGTCTTTGTGCTGACATGGTGCCTGAGGCCAAGTTCCCGTTCCGTTAGGAATACGTCGAAACTAGCGCCGGACGGCCCTGATATTTTTTTAGTCATTCTCACCTCTCTCGTTACGACAACGACCATAATCTGGCACCGAGAGGGCTCCGGAAGAAGGTATCAGGACGTTGCTTAAGCTACACCTGATCGCTGAAGGTTCGAGCGACAGAAAGAATATTTTTGTTCAATATCAATGGTATACGACGATCTCAACGATCACTTAAATTCGGAAAATCGCGGTATTTGGCCAGCAAGCGCACGATGTTGTCACGCCCTGTAGGCCGTAGCAGTTTTATCGGAGACGGCACTAAATCGACGGGAGCAACGGGAAAGCTCTTAGCCTTAAAGGCACGCGGGTCCGATCGCTCATCCAGTTGCTGCAGGGTTGTCTTATACTTACCGAAGAATTCCTGAAGAACCGATCCCGACAAAGCCCGAGCAGCCTTTTCCACCATGTCCTTGTCTCTAGGAAAGATCGACATTATAGAGTTCATTTGCAGATTGTTTACGAAATGAAGTGCGCAGTTATATTTGTGAGGACGAAAGATATTTCGAAATCCGGTTTCGGATAGCGTGCCCAACCCGTGAATATTGTTCACGGCTATCAATTCGATGTACATATTTATACTGGGAGCGAAATCGTCGTCGGGATATTCTGTTATTATGAACTTGACTAACGATGCCATTCTTCTGCTGACATCGCCGTCGAGATGCTGATTCTCCAGATAGAATAGATCCTATTCTGTAATAATTCTAACTAGATCCAGCGAAATTTCGCGTGCATTCCCAAGCCCAATCGCATTTGTTTCGGCCAACATAAATCTATAAAACATTATGTCGGAAGACAGTCTTCTCTGCCTTTCATTCGTTGGCCACCTCAAGAACGAGCAGATCTCAAAGAGGGCACGTGCACGCACTTCGGCATCTTGGGACGAAGAGCACGTCAGAGTCTTGATCCAAGAACTGACTTTGGCGGCTGTCGGCTTGCGCCACGTTGGCGTCCTTGCGGGAAGAGAATCGAAACTCAACTATGCCGCAGCGGTTGAGCTTCGCTAGCGCCATTTCTTCGACGACGCGCCGGGTGTTCGGTGCCACATCGCAGAACAGGTGCATTCAACTCATGGCAAAAGTGGTCAACTGCCATGAGTTGCGGCTCGCCAGCCTCATCCTGCCCCTGCTTAGGCTTGTTCGGCACAGGATCTCAGTTCGGCGACGCGTTCGTCTCACGATTGGATGCGGCGGTGACATAACCAGCCAGAGGAACGCCGGCGTTGTGCTGAGCGTGGCGGAGTAAAATCCGGCCAGTGGACTAGGTTGCTCTCTTTGGGGGCGGCCGGGGATGTTTGCCGTGGAGAGCTATGCCGCCGTTCGGCGCTTCGTGTTCATTGAGGGTCACAGCCACCGGGAGGCGGCACGGGTGTTCGGGCTGAACCGTGAGCGGTGGCGAAGATGTGCCGGTTCTCGCTGCCGCCGGGCTACACGCGAACGAAGCCGGTCGGGAAGCCGAAGCTGGGGCCGCTTCTGCCGGCCATCGACGGCATCCTGAAGGCGGACCAGGCTGCGCCGGTGAAGCAGCGGCACAGCGCCAAGCGCATCTTCGAGCGGCTGCGCGACGAGCACAGCTTTGCTGGCGGATACACGGTCGTGAAGGATTATGTGCGGATCTGCCGTGCGCGCGGTCGGGAGACGTTCGTGCCGCTGGCGCATCCGCCCGGTCACGCGCAGGTTGATTTTGGCGAGGCTGTCGCCATCGTCGGCGGGGTACGCCAGAAGATCCACTTCTTCTGCATGGACGTGCCGCAGTCGGATGCGTGCTTCGTAAAGGCGTATCCGCGCGAGACGACAGAGGCGTTCCTCGACGGCCATGTCTCGGCGTTTGCATTCTTCGACGGCGTGCCGCTGTCGATCCTTTACGACAACCTCAAGATCGCGGTCGCGAAGATCTGCGGCGACGGGGAGCGCGAGCGCACGCGCGCCTTTACTGAACTGGTCAGTCATTATCTGTTCCAGGACCGCTTCGGACGCCCAGCCAAGGGCAACGACAAGGGCAAGGTCGAAGGGCTGGTGAAGTTCTCCCGGGCCAACTTCATGGTGCCCATTCCGCAAGTGGCGAGCTTCGAGGCGCTGAACGCCATGCTCGAAGATCGCTGCCGTTGCCGTCAGGGCGAACGCGCCGGCCGACATAGCGAGACCATCGGTGAGCGGCTGGTGGCGGATAGTGCGGCGCTACGCGCCCTCCCGGCGGTGCCGCTGGAGCCATGCGAGAAGCGCGCAGCGCGGGTTTCGTCGATGGCGCTCGTCCGCTACCGGACGAACGACTACTCGGTGCCGACGGCCTACGGCTTCCAGGACGTCGTGGTGAAGGGCTTTGTCGACGAGGTCGTTATCCTGTGCGGCGGCAGGGAGATCGCCCGGCACCCGCGGTCCTACGGCGAGGGTGTGTTCGTCTCCAACCCGCTGCACTATCTGGCGCTCATCGAGATGAAGCCCAATGCGCTCGATCAGGCCGCCGCGCTGCAGGGCTGGGAGTTGCCCGAGGTGTTTCAGCGTCTGCGACACCTGCCTGGAGGCGCGGATGGGGAACCGTGGCAAGCGCGAGTTTATCCAGGTCCTGCGGCTGCTGGAAGCAATGCCCAAGGACGTCGTCACGTTCGCGGTCACCGAGGCGATCCATATCGGCGCCGCCGGCTTCGACGCGGTCAGGCTGATCGCGCTGGCGCGCATCGAGCGCCGACCCGCCCGGCTCGACCTTGCCGCCTATCCACACCTGCCGAAGATGGACGTGAAGACCACATCCGCCGCCGACTATGCGGTGCTCGCGGCATGACCGGGACGACCAGCGACACGATGCCGATGGGGACCATGAGCGGCACGCCCCAGGTCCTGCTCGCGCACCATCTCAAGCAGCTGAAGTTGCCGACGGTGCTGCGCGAGTACGAGAAGGTGGCCAGAGAGTGCGCCCAGGGCGGTATCGACCATCCCCGTTACCTGCTCCGGCTGATCGAGCTCGAACTGATCGACCGTGAACGCCGGACGGTGGAACGGCGGATCCGGGCGGCCCGGTTCCCGGCGGTGAAGAGCATCGACACGTTCGACTTCACTGCAATCCCCGGCCTCAACAAGATGCTCGTCCTCGAGCTTGCCCGCTGCGAGTACATCCTCCGGCGCGAGAACATCATCGCGCTGGGCAACAGCGGCACGGGCAAGACCCATGTTGCCCTCGCGCTTGGTCTGGCGGCCTGCCAGAAGGGGTTCACGGTCGCGTTTACGACCGCCGCCGCGCTGGTCAGCCAGTTGCTGGAAGCCCGCGACGAACGGCGCCTCCTCAAGCTCCAGCGCGACCTGGCATCGGTGAAGCTGCTCATCATCGACGAACTCGGCTATGTGCCGCTGTCATCGACCGGCGCAGAGCTGCTGTTCGAGACCTTCTCGCAACGCTACGAGCGCGGCTCCACCATCGTCACATCTAGCCTGCCGTTCGAGGACTGGACACAGGTGCTGGGCTCGGAACGCCTCACCGGCGCGCTGCTCGACCGGCTCACGCACCACGTCAGCATCCTGACCATGAATGGCGACAGCTACCGGCTAAAGCAGTCCGCCGGCCGCCGCCGCGCCACTGCCGGAAGGGCGGAGCAAAACCAAGCCACAGAGATCGTCGACCCTGATACCGGCGAGATCACAACACCCTGATCCCGAACGCCGCCACGATATGCAAAGGGCCCCGATCGGGCCCCTTTGCATATCGTCATGCCATCGCCAGCAATGGCCTGCTTTTACTCCGCCACGCTGGCCTGGAATCCGACCGGCGTTGACACACGATAAATCGCAAAACTACTCTAGGCAGATAAAGTTCCTCCCTGCGAAATGTGGCTGCTGCTCGCCGGACAGTAAGCTCAGAAGCCGCCAGACGTAGAGGCAATCGACCTCCTCGCGGTAGATGCCTCGCCGGAGCGCGAGGCCGGAGACATCCAGTCAATCCTGGCCTATCGAGCGCCTTCAGTTGGGCCGTCGCTACATCCAATCCTATAGGATTGCCAACGTCGGACAGCATGCCTGGTGGCTCGACTAAACCCAGCCACCGTCGATCACGTATGACTGATTGCTGCATCCGGATGCCTCGTCACACGCGAACAACAGTACGGGCCTAGCAATATTCTCAACCTGGAGCTTGCGATTGAGACATTGCCCTTGCATTAGATCGGCGTCGCCCTCCGGAGTGAGGTACATGCGATACTGTCAGGCGTTAGTAGTCGACACCAAGAATGCAATCATCCCTATACACTGTTCGTACAATGACACCGTATCAGCTATCGAGCGAGACGGGTGAGGCGTCGCCGCACTTCGTTTAGCGGCAACCTACAGCGCGGATGTGTCAATAGCCTGCCTAGACCGCCATGTAGACGATCGAAGCCTACATGATTGCCGTCCGTAAGCTGGTCAAAAAGCCATAACACGCCGTGCATGTCGATCTGCTCGGCAACCGCGAGTTCGCGTAGGGTGCCGTCGCCGGTCAGTAGCTCCCAACCTCGAGACTCGGCGATGGCGAATGCGAAGCTATCCGGCACTGAGAGCCGGCTATGCCGACGATTGATGGTGGTCGCGCGCCGCAACTCTGCGGGTGTCAATTCTTCCATTCGTAAGCCGAGCCGTAACAGGCTGTCGCCGAGCTCCCCAGCGAGCTCCCTTGTGTAGAGGAGATCAGGCACGGCAAACTCGAACGGTAACAGAAACATAGCCTCGAGCAGATCAGCCCGTTCGAGGTCGATCAGGACCGAAGTATCTGAGACGAGAATGGCCACAGGTCAAACCGCCACCTGATCCAGGCGCTTGTCGAGCTCTCTCACAGAAATGCCGAGAAGTTCGGCCGCTCGTGACTCTCCGATTACACCTTCAGCAAGCGCACGGTAGCATAGACGTTCGAAACGATGCGGCTCCTCCACTTCTGGCGCCATACTCTCGGGTTCCTCATAGGGAGCAGCCCTCCACCCTCGCTCGGCAAATATCTTGAACAACTGCGCGCATGCCGCATCGCTGATAATCCCAAGATCCTTGCAGCGATAAGCAAGCGCCTGAATGCTTACGCCGAAGCGCTTTTTTAAAGCAACCAACTCACCAATACTAATTGACGACCGGTGTGCGCCGATTTCTGCACGCAGAACGTCGGCAGGCATTAGGAATGCACCGGCGAAACGATGTGCGGCTTTCTCCTCATCAACATCTGCAGAAGGCGCAATGACCATATGTCCCAGCTCATGCGCCAGGTTGAACCTCTTACGTTCCGACCATGTACTCCGTTTGATGACAATGACGCGGGCGGCATCCCTGTCCTTGCGCCTCACCTTGGCGGCGAGGCCATCGACATTGTCGAGGTCGAGCGAAAGTACTTTGATCCCCCGCTCTTCCAGAAGCTCTGCGAGTTGGGGTATAGGATCGTTTCCTAGCCCCCAGTCCTCGCGAACCGAGCGTGCAGCGTCTTCAGCGTCACGCACATCGGCGACCGGATGAGGTGCGCTGCGCGGCTGCTCCCATTCGACACTTCGCATGTGAAGTAGATCCTCCACCGCCAGATATCGCTCCAGCATATGGATCGCGCGAGCCTCCAGCGCAGCCTCCTCTCTGGACGACGTTCCTACCTTCTTGCGAAAGTCCACGCCTTCCAGTGAAAGCTCGTCCTCGCTCAGAAGGTATTCTTCCGAGACGTGGAGCGCCCTCGCTAGCACGATCAGAACCCGCGAACTCGGCATATCCTCGTTTCGCTCATATTTGCCGATCGCCTGTGCAGACACGAGACCATTCATCGCATCCGCGAGCGCACGCAGCGAGAGGCCCGACGCCGATCGAGCGACCTTGAGCTTGTTTCCGATCATAGCAGCCTCCTTGCAATTCGCAGTTTCCAAAATTACAATTAATCTTATTTTTTGTAAACCGAAAGCTCTTGAAACGCGCTGAACCGACACCGATATTGGGAACTAGGTCGAGATATCGTCCAAATTGTAAACCGTCGTATGTCGATGCGGGAACGGCCTGTCCCGATCGCTTCGAACAGTGTCAGGCCTACGGAACCGTCATGGCTCTCACGAATACCGAGCTTCGCTACTACGACAGCAACGTACTCCGCCTGCCGGCGGATAAGCGCAAAGAATACCACGCACAGGTCGATCGGCTGATCGAGGAACTGCGCAACAGCGTCAAGGACAAAACCGAGATCAAGATCACAAAGGTCGTGAAGGCCGGCTCCTTCGCCAAGTTCACGATCCTCCGCAAGACGACTTACGATCCGGTCGATGTCGATGTGGTGTTTTACATTTCCGGCCGCGACGCGAGCAAGGAAACCCTCGATAGCCTGAGCGCCACGATCTACGAACTGCTGATCAAGATTTACCCGAACAAGTCTGTCGAGGATTTCGAGATCCAGCGCAAGGCGGCAACAGTGAAGTTCGTCGGTACAGGATTGAGTGTCGACATTGTACCGGTGATCGAAGACGAGAAACGTCCGGGCTATGGCTGGCAGTTCGACATCCACGACGGCTCGAAGCTCCAGACATGCGCGCCTAGCCAGATCCAATTCGTCCGCGACCGCAAGAACCAGGACAGCGATTTTCGGACACTGGTCCGATTGGCCAAGAAATGGCGCAACTATGCGGACATCAAGCCACTCAAGTCCTTCACCATTGAGCTGATCATGGCGCATGTGCTCGCCACAGGGGGCAAGGAGGGCAGCATTGAACAGCGCTTCCGCAACTTTCTGCTCTACATCGCTCAGTCCGGCCTCAAGGATCAGATCAGCTTTCCCGAGAACACGCTTCCGCTCGGTTCGTTCTCCGAACCGGTCGTGATCTTTGATCCGGTTTACAGCTTCAATAACGTCACCAGCCGAATTTCTGAGGTGGAGCGGCAGGAGATCGTCGCGGCGGCGCAGGAAGCCTGGGAGACGGTGAACTTCGCGTCGGTCGAGGACGATGATGCAGTCTGGAAAGAGGTCTTCGGTCCGGGCTTCAAGGCGGAGGACTGACATGAGCCAGACGAAGACAGCTTCGGCCACATATACGACAACCGATATCGAAAACGTCGTCCGGCGCGTGCGGGCCGATCTCGCGATGATCGCGGACAGCACCGGGGCATGGACGCCTCAGCAGGCGGCCGATTACGCTCATGATGTCGCGGTGCTCGCCAAAGGAGGCTATCTTGCCTGGGTTGACGTGACCCTGCTGCAAAATGGCATCGAGCTGAAGGCCGTTCGCTTCGATGTCGATACCGATGCTGGAACGCTGAGTACCAGCCGGCCCGGTGGCGTGCTGTGGCCGCGTGTTGCCAGTGCCGATCTGCGGATCGTGATCAGCTACACCGCTGCCTACACGGGCGCGGCGCGCGAGGCGACGCGGAGCAAGCTCAAGATCGGCTGGACCACTTCCCATGCCGACACCAGCCATTCCAGCCTAAATTCGTCCGGCGGCCGCAATTATGTCAGCAGCACCTACGGGATGCAGAGGAAGGATTGGGCCGCATGAGCCAGCCGAGCATTTTTGACAGCGAGACGGCGCTTCCGAGCGACAACTTGGCTAAGCGCGAGAAGACCTTGCTTGGCTTCGATCAACGCTACGACCGCGTTCACGACCAACTTCGGCTCCTTCTGAACGTTGGAGAGCTCGACGAGTGGAACAAGAAACACCATGGTGGCACTCTCGGGCTGTGCGATCTCGTCGCCGAGCAGTATCCGCTGGTCATCTTCCACGGCGATGTTGGCACCGGTAAGACGGCTATGGCGGAATGCATCGCCAACCGCCTGGTGGCCGAGGCACGCAGTTCGGATTCAATGCTGTTCAAGCTGTCGAACCGGGTGCGCGGCAATGGCATGGTCGGCGAGATGGGCACCCTGATTGCCGAAGCCTTCCGAACGGTCACGAAGTCGGTCGGAAAAAGCAGACGCGCGATCCTGATCATTGATGAAGGCGACAGCCTAGCGGCGTCCCGCGCGCAGGATCACAGCCACCATGAGGACAAGGTTGCGGTGAACACCCTGATCCAGGGCATTGACGATCTCAGGCAGTATGGCGGCCGAATCATCGTGATCCTCTGCACCAACCGCCTGTCGGTTCTCGATCCGGCCCTGCTCCGGCGAGCCGCCATCATTGAGACGTTCGCCCGCCCCAGCGATGCTGAACGCCAACAGCTTCTCCAGATGGACCTTGCCGGCCTCGGACTTCCGCAGTCCCAACTCGTCGAGTTGACGCGGCTGACCGGCGCCCGGGATAGCCGTCCGGCCTGGACATACTCTGACATTCGCACACGGCTCTATCCTGCTGCACTCGCAAGGGCGTACCCCGACCGCGCCCTGAGCTTCGCGGACCTATCGACGGTAGCGTCCACCCTTCACGCGTCTCCTGTCATGGAGGACAAATAGTGGCTCGGTCTCCCCTGTTCGGCCGCCGCATCCACATTTCCGGCAGTGTCGTAAACGATCTGACGCTCGCGCCGACGGCCGATGTTGAGGCAGCGCGCGAATTGATCGCCCTCCTGGTCAAGGAGCTCGTGAAACGTGGCGCCAACTTCGTCATTCCCGTCGATGCCGAACCCAAGCGGAACGTCGATGGGATGCCTGTCTGCTTCGACTGGCTAGTCTGGAGGACGGTGAAGGACAACCTCATTCATCGGCCCCAGAACGTGCCCGGACCGTTCATCGTCGCCGTGCAGCACCACAAGACCGAGGAACAAATTCCCGATGAATACCTCGACCTGTGGGACGAGCTCCGTGCGTCCCAGTTGATCAAAATTGAGAGCGCAGCCTATTGGAACATGAACAGCAAACGCATGGAGGCGCAGGCGCGCTTCGGCGACGTGCTGATCGCACTCGGCGGCGACGAAGGGGTTTTGTATCTGGCGAACCTCTATCACGATGCTGGCAAGCCGATCATACCGCTCAACCTTCCGATTGGCGCCGAAACCAAGGGCGCGCGCCGGCTCTATGCATTCGGCCTCGCAAGTGCTCAAACGCGTCGCCTGTTCCAGATCGCCGATGACGGTGATGCGCATGACTGGATCAACCGTATCGGCTTTCCCAAACGGCAGAGCATTCCCGATCGCGTCTCAGCGGTTGTCGATCTGCTCGAATCTCTCGACCGCCCCAAGGCGTTCGCCGTGCGTTTGCTGAACCCCGACCACGAGGACTACACAAACGTGCAGGATTTCTTCGACGTGGTGGCAAAACCGGTTTTGGAAGGGGAACTTGGCTATCGTCTGATCGTTATCGACGGACGACAGACCTATGACCACGCCCGGATCGATCAGGAGATATTCGCCAAGCTCCATCGCAGCAGCGTCGTGCTCGCTGACATCACTGGCGCCCGGCCAAACTGCTTTCTTGAATTGGGCTATGCGCTCGGGCGCGGCCTACCCACAATGGTCACAGCACGAGAAGGTGCAAACCTGCCGTTCGACATCGCTACGTTCGCCGGTCATCACTGGAAAGCGAGCGGCAGCGCCGACGATCGGAGGCGGGCGTTCCTCGAGCATTGGACCGCGATCCGTAATCGTCCGACGCTTGTTCCCACGGAGCCCCTGATCTCATGAACAGCCCTCGCGAAGTCTTCATTTCAGTCGATGTCGAGACTGCGGGGCCGATCCCGGGCGAATACAGTCTGCTGTCGATCGGCGCCTGCTCCGCTTTCGATCCAGACAACGGCTTCACCGTCGAGGTCAAACCCATCAACGACAAGTTCGACCCGAAAGCGCTAGAAGTGACCGGGCTTTCTATGGAAGAGCTGCGCGGGCGGGGGCTCGAGCCCGAAGCTGCGATGAAGACGTTTTCGAGTTGGTTGGCGACGCTGGCTGGCCCCGATGACGCGCTCGTCTTCGTCGGGTTCAACGCACCGTTCGACTGGTCTTTCGTGAACTATTATTTCCATCGATTCTCAGGAGCAAACCCGTTCGGCTTCACAGCTTTGGATATCAAGGCGCTGTACATGGGCGCGATGCGCTGCTCTTGGCGCGACACGCGCTCTAGCAGGATCGCGGAGCATCTCAAGCCTGCTCTTTCTGGTACACACGACGCTCTGTGCGATGCGCGCTACCAAGCAGAGATATTTCGTCTGATATGGCGCGATCTATTGGCGCACCAATAAGCGATCTAGTTTGGCATAGTGATGTCGAGCGTATCGATTTGGCTATCCAATTCGGCCCTCATGATCGCGCACATCAAAGCGCCATTCGAGCAGCCGCCTTCAGCGTCAATTCAAGAGTGCTCGTCGACTACGATACCAACTGTCTTTTAGATCTATCGCTTTCGAAAATAGATCCAACTGCGCGCCACATACTCGTTTAGCGTGCAGTACCAAGTGTCTTGATGATCATGAAATCGCGACCGAACAAGCTGCCCGAAGAACCTCGCCGACATTTCATGCGGATCCCCATTGGGATAAAGCCGAGAACAAGCATCCCAGATAGGTTGGAGCGGAGTTCCGCCCCAATTGGCGCCAGGCAACCAGCTGGCCACGTGAACTTCATCCTGCCTCTGACTTTCGATAAGCGCGTCCACGTAAGCCTCAGCCGCTTGTAAGTCTGCTATACTCATACGATCTCTGATTTGGCGGAAGTAGTGCGCGAATTTTGCAGACCTTGCTGCTAGAGGCTTGTCGTCAGTCGTCAACAGCATCAATTTCCACCCTGTTACCACCCGACGCCCAGCTGGTCTGCCGGCAGGCCTCATTCTTTACAACTCGCCCAGGACGAGCAAGGTATCGCGGTCGCCTTGGCTCAACACTTGGTGGGATTCAATCACACACTCGGGTTGCCACACTATGCACTCCACGAGAGGCATTCCCTAGCCAACTCAGGGCAGTTCACCGCTTTTGCCATCAGCTAGCAATTAAGTGACCTTACAAGACTTAGGTCGACCGAGCGATGCATATCCCGCAATATTAGAATGGATCGATGCGCGCCCTAGTTTCCGGAGTTGAGTAACTCTGCTAATTGAAATCGAGAGCCGAACACGGCTGTGGCGGAGGACTTTGACTTGGCATTCGACCTGCACCTAGCGTTTGCCAAAGCTCACACGCTTGCTGTCGAGCTATCCCTTGTATTTGCCGACAGAAATTTCCGCGGACACTCGAGAGATTTCACCCGCTTTCTAAATGGGCCGCGCGTCCCGGGCATGATACATGCTCAATCCTATGACATCAGCGCCACGGACCGCGGGACCACCAGAACAGAGGCGATCGACTTGGTGACCCGAGAACCTATCGTCTTGTTCCTCCAAGTCAAATATCCCGGCATTGATTTTCCGAATGTGGGAAGAGCTTTCGTCGGCCCTCTGGACCATGACGACCAGCTCTCGTTGCACTTCGTCGGTGACCATACGATCGTCGGGAACGTGCTTCACCGTCGGGAGCACGCTGACAAGTGTATTGCCCGATGCGCCGATGGCCGATCACAGCAGGGATGCATAACATGCCAAGGCCAAGGCGTAACCATAAAGATTTGCTGCTAAATGCTTTCGGACCGGATGATCGTAGTCGATGTATTTGATGAGGACGACAAGCCCTTGGCCGGGGCCGTCGTAAAAGTGTTCGTCGACGGCAATTTCCTGACGGAAATCAAGACGGTTGGCGGCAGAGCAGCGATTCAAATCTCGCCGACCACCGCGCGGATCACGATTCAAGCGTCGTTCCGTGAGCTATCAGCGCATGCTGATATTGGTCCAGATGTCGAATTATGGACATTCAAACTCAAGGTTTCTCAAGCCAAACACCTCGTTATCCTGGTTCACGGAATTAATACTCGGGCGAATTGGATGACCCAGGTCGGACAGACGCTGACGCGAGCTGGCTTCGAATGCGAGCCAGCTGGTTACGGCTATTTCGGGGTCATACGTTTTTTGCTGCCGATCGACTGGTTGAGGCGATTGGCGATCCAAGTCGTTGTCTCCAAGATCGACGCGGCGATCGATATGCACAAGCCAGATCGAGTTTCAATCATCTCGCACAGCTTCGGAAGCTACGTCGTCTCCCGCATCATCGAAAAGGAATTCAGACTGAAGTGGCATCGCGTAATATTTTGCGGCAGCGTCATCCCCAACACCTTTCCGTTCCCGCAACTCACAAGCCGTTTCACCTCTCCCATCTTAAATGAGATAGGAACGCGGGATTTTTGGCCCGCTCTTGCGACGAGCGTGACTTGGGGTTACGGGTCCATCGGTTCACACGGCTATCAAGGTGCTCCTTTAGCAGAGCGATGGTATCGCGGGTTCCATCACAGCGACTTTCTGACCAAAGAGCATTGCGAGAAGGCGTGGGTGCCATTTCTGAAACGGGGCGAAGTCGTCGATGCCGACGCCCCAGACGAGCTTCCTCTGATTATGAGGATCCTGACTATCATAAAGATCAAGATGATCCTCGTCGCGATTCTTATGATATTCATCATTCTTCCGCTGATTGTCGATCGGAAATGGACTGACCAATCGGAATGGATGGAAGGCGGCTCGAATCCCGATATCCAGTGCGCGAAGCTCGCTGAGAAGTGGGAAGCCGAGAACACCTGGTATAAGCTCGACTACATGCCCACCCCAGAAGAACAGGACTGGGTGGGGCTGCGCCACGCCGTGTATCGGTATCATTGTTCTGGAACAGGTCGGCTAAAATGGCTTTCATGGCGGTACTGGTTCTAGCCGCCGCTTTCGGCTCAACGTAACGGGTTGCAGAGGTCAGTCCGCTAACTGCGGTTGAGATGCTCACGGTCCTGCATCCGCGATGAAGGCGCTAGGCCGCCCCATGCGCAGCACCCAATAAGGGTACTAGAAACCACTGATGGTAAAAGTGGTAAATTTCACGGGTCCTCCGTGGAGACATGCTTCATTTCGAGTTTAGCAACAACGGAAAGCCAGAAGCGCCCAATCTCGAGCCGGGCGGCCATACAGAGCTCGCAGCGGGCGACGTTTTTGGGCTAAGCGTGCCCAAGTATCATTGCGTGATCGGCCCGGCGGAGGACACGCTTACGCTGATGCTCCGCGGTAAGCCGCATTTCCAGAACGCATTTCTGGCTGGCGGGTCGAAATTTGAGGCTGGCTTCGCGGAAAAACGCATCGAGCGGATAATCGCGCTAGTCTAGACCTGCCCGGTAGCTCAATTGTATGTTCATACCACGTGCGATCTTCGAGAGCGGGATTAAATGTGTCACCCGACAATTGATACTATTCTCGTGTCAGCATGGTAGCGGCATTCTGGTTGATGAACTGCGACGCATTACCAGCGCCCGTAGCGAACTTCGACACGGCGGCCTTAGTGCCGACGTACTAGATTGTTCTGATGCTGAACGATTTACTAAACACAAAGCGCGCTCTATGTGAATATTAGTTCCCCCCCTAAACCTGCTCCAGTCTGTTTTACCGCTCATAACGGTCCGGCAGCTTTAGTCTTGTGATTTCAGCTGTTGGCAGCCGCTCGACACCTAGCGATCGATTGTTGGTCCATGGGAACGCGAACTGGAGCCATGGCAACTGGTTCTGCGGCTTCTGGGTCGGGCTGCTGCTGGCGTCCTACCCGCACACAAGGGACGAGAAGTTCCTGGCGCTGGCGCGCGAACGAATGCTGCTTGTCGAGTAGCGGGCCGAGGACGGCAACACGCACGACATCGGCTTCATCTTCCTGAGTTCGACGATGCCGTTCTACCGCATCACCGGCGAACGCCACTATCGCGACATCGCGCTGCGCGCCGCCGCCCGCCTGCGCGACCGGCTGGTCGTCACCTACATCTCGTCCTGGGGGCCGATGAACGACCCGCGCGTGCGCGCCAGTTCTGCGATCGACACGATGGCGAATATCCCCCTGCTCTATTGGGCAGCGACCGAAAGCGGCGACGCCAGCTTCATGCTCGCCGCCGAGGCGCATGCTGACAGACCGCGCCTTCACGCGCCCAGACCTGCCGCTCTATCACGCGGGTCGAATATGACACGACGAGCGGCGATCGGCTGAAGGGCTACACCTATCAGGGCCAGCACGATGAATCGCCCTGGTCGCGCGGCACGGGATGGTCGGTCTACGGACTGGCGGCAACGGCCGGCGCGACCGGAGACAGCCATTATCTCAACCGTGGCGAGATCGTCGCCGGCAAATGGTTGGATCAGCTCGGCGGGGCCATCGTGCCGCCCTGGGATTTCGCCGATACGTCTCCAGACGCCCCGCTGGATACATCCGCGACCGCCATCATGACGGCCGGCCCGCTTGATCTGGCGCGGTTGCATCCCGATCCGGCCGCCAGGCAGAAATGGCAGCAGACGGCAGAGCGCCTGCTCACCGGCCTCTGCACGGACTATCTGGCGACATCACCCGAGCATCGCGGTCTGTTGACGAAGGGCTGTTATTCGAAGCCGCACAATATCGGCGTGCAGTGGCCAGTCATGTTCGGCGATTATTTCTTCGTCGAAGCCCTGGTGCGGATAATGATGCCCGGCACCTTCAGCATCCAGCATAACCAACTCGCCGTATAGAGATGGCAACGAGCGCGGCAATAGCTGCGCTCCTTGCCGGCTTGGTCGTGTCGGAGGCCGTAGCATAGGCTCATTCGCGCAGGGACGTCTGAACTAAGAATTCGGCCTTGCTGTTAGTCCGGGGCAACTGAGAGCAGCGTCACCTGGTGGGGCCGAGGGCTGCGACCCGAACGGCCGCGCCAGGTGCTCGCCGCACACGACATGGCGATGGTACTTGGAGCTCAATGAGACAATGGTCAGCTTTGAGCGTCCGCAAAAGAAAGTGAAGTTGCGTCTCCTTGAAGCTGGAGCCCCCCGCGCGAGATTTACTCTAAAGAAGGTAAGGCATTGAAATAATTGACATTATTTTTAACTTGTGCAATGATGTGTTGCGTATGGCGTCGACGTATTGATTGACCGACTGCCACGCCTTTTTTTTCACACGAGGCTTTAATGAGAGGACAACCAGCCAAAGTTCTTGGCGGTCGGGATGTTCGACGCGCGCTTAATTTGGCACGGTGCAGCCGACATCCCGACCGAAACATCGCCATTATTCTACTCACCGTCAAAGCCGGTTTACGCGCATGTGAAGTCTCCAGACTGACATGGCGTATGGTGACCGATAGCCGTGGTCGCGTCGGCACCATGATTGAGCTTCCAACTCAAGCAGCCAAAAAGGGAAGTGGTCGGCGCATTCCAATGCACCCCACCCTTCGCGACGCGCTGATCGCATTGAGGGTCGATGCAACCGACGGCCCGGTTATTCGGTCAGAGCGGTCTGGTGCGATGACCGCCGGTTCGATCGTCAATTGGTTCGCGCAGCTTTACGACGAATTAGGTCTTACCGGTTGCTCGTCGCATTCCGGTCGTCGAACGTTTGTGACACAAACCGCCCGCCTCGCAACAAAGGCCGGTGGCTCGCTACGGGATGTTCAGCTTCTGGTCGGCCACCGGTCTCTGAAAACGACACAGGGCTACATTGATGGCGACGAAGCCGCTCAGCGCCGCTTAGTTCGCCTCCTCTAGACCATCCTCGCAATCTGACATTTCGCATCCGACGGAGGCCCTCCTCCGCCGAAGACGCTTGTCTGCAAAAGGAACATATCATGAACAAATATACTTTCGACGGATCGCAGCAGCCAAAAGTTCCCCCTCGGCTTAGCCGCATTCGACGGCTGAATGACGCCTTGCGCACGAACGGTGTTGGTGGATCCGTAGTCGTGACGGATGGGATTGCCGCGCTCGGCTACGACGCGGTTCAGGCGATCGTCGCTGCCGTTGCAGCGTTCGATCGCTTCGACGCTGACAACGATCCCTATGGAGAACGCGACTTCGGCTCGCTCGAGGCAGCGGGTGAGCCGGTCTTCTTCAAGATCGACGATTACGACCGCAGCCTACGACTGCACTCCCCGGACCCGGCCGACGCGAAGCTCACCGCGCGTGTCCTGACTATTATGCTGGCCAGTGAATATTGACGGTGCAGCCTTGGCCAAGCCCGTCAAACCGCTGCCGCTGTACCAGCAGGGCGATCTCGACTGTCTCTGCGGTATCTACGCCATCGTCAACGCCGTCCGGCTTTGCCTCGGCCCCCAATCCGCACTCGATAGAACTGATTGGCAGAGGCTGTTCTTCATGCTGGCCAAGCAGGCTCACAAGCAAGTCGGCAGCCTGTCCGTTGTGACATACGGCATCGACACACGACCGCTTTGGATTCTTATCAAGGCGGCCGTGTCGCATATGGATCGACGAAACACCGTTCGGTTGACGGCTCGCCGGCCGTTCAAGAACGAGCCCGATACCGACCCAAGCACGGTGATCGCGTGGCTGGCGCGACATACGGCCAAACCTGGCACTGGCGTCATCATCGGGCTTGGCGGCGAGTTTGATCACTGGACCACGGTCTGCGCCGTCACCGGCCAGTACGTCGCCTTCTATGACAGTGCTCGGTTTAGTCGAGTCCTAATCCGGCGCTGCGAGAGGGAGGAAATCATCGAGGCGGCGTCGATCGTGGAGCTACGGTTGGACCTTCTGAAAAAGGGTAGCAGTCGTTGATCTGACCAGCCGCACGGAATTTGTGGCAGAGGGCGGATCACCGGTTTCAGCCGCCAACAGATATGCCACCGAGCGCGACGACACCTCAAAGACGACTAGTCTTGGACATCTCGTTCGGATGAAATCGCAACGACCGTCAATGTTCGTTATTGGAGCGAGTGCGTTCAATCGCCGTGACAGTACGACCAACTGCTGCGCGGATCGGATCGTCAGCAAGATGAGCGTACCTCTCGGTCATAGTCCCGCTCGAATGGCCCATCGCCTTACCCATCGAATAGAGCGTCTCGCCTGTCGAAACACCGAACGATGCGAAAGTGTGACGCAAATCGTGAAGTCGTACGCCAGCCAAATTTGCAGCTTCTCTCACGCGATCCCACGCCTTTCCCAACCCAGACGTCGGAGCATCCAGCCGACCAACACCCCGGAATGCAGGAAAAACGAAGTCACTTACACGAGGCTGGCTGCCGACGATCTCGAGGGCACTTGGCGCTAGTGCTATGCGCTTAGAGCCCGTTTTTGCCCCTGTCTTGTGGCGCGCTGGCGCAAGCAAAATGTAACAGCGATCGAAGTCAATTTCGCTCCATTTTAAGTCGACGATTTCGGATCGGCGAGCGCCAGTAAACAAGAGTAGCCGAATGATGGCGGAATAGACGGAGTGAACACGCCCCTCGGCCTCCAGCGCGTCAAGCGTGACCAGCAATTGACCCGATTCAGCTTCCGATAGAAACCTTTCCAGGCGTTGCGTTTTTGTACGCGCCACGCCCTTGGCGGGATTTGACGACACCAACTCGTGCTTGAGTGCCCATGTCAGCATGGCTTGAAAAACGTTGATCGCTCTGTTCGAGACGCCGGCTCCGCCGCGAACAATGGCTCGGCCGCGATAGCCCGTTTTTTCGTCTACTGCGGTTCGGCCGCGCTCAATGTCAGCGCGCAATTTCGACACATGCGCACTCGACATTTCACTAACCAGCCGACCGCCAACCAACGGCCGGATGTGTCGATTTAAATTGGACGCGTCCGTGACCCAACTCGATTGCCGCTTGGACGGCTTGTCAGTGGGGCCAACCGACAGATATTGATCGATCAGTTCCCCGACCGTCATTTCTCGCCGCTGCTCCATCTTCTTGCTCTGGGGATCATCTCCTTCAGCAACCGCGCGCAGAATACTCCTCGCCCTGTCACGACCGGTTTCGACGGTATATGGCGAGCCCAAAGGCCCTAGCGAAAGGAACCGTTGACGCGAGCCGATGCGGTATCGGACCAACAGTACCTTCCGACCGGTTGGGCTGACCCGCACGCCGTATCCCGTAACCGCATCATCCCAAAGGAAGATTTCCCGCTCACCAGGCGAAACCGCCAAGTCGTCAATCACACGCTTCGTCAACCGCATGGCTTCCCCAATTCGTGAGCGTATCGTGAGCGTATCGTGAGCACATCATCGGGATAAACAGGGAAAAGTCAAACGCCATAGCGATGAACAAAAAAGCTTAAACTATTGATTTTATATCTATTTATGACTTCCTAGGACTAGGCGGGATATCGCGAAAAGCCGTGACGTCGACAATTGCACTGCAGAGGTCAGGGATTCGATTCCCCTCGGCTCCACCAACACCCCGATTGACCTGAAAAGACAAGCACTTTCAGCCACTTACATGGGCGACTCGCTTAGGTGTGTACCCCGTTAGGTACCCCATCCGCGTACCCCGTCGAGGGCGCCAAGCAAGTCGCACTGCCCTTTACCGAGCCATCCAGGGGATACGCCAAGGTTGGGGAGAGTCGATATCCGCATGCTGGAAGTCGTCCCTCCGCGTTTCGACGACCGGCCAGACGGTCGTGAACCAGCGCCACGAGTTTGAGGCGGTCGCACAGCGCCATGGCTGGCAGGTGGTCGCCACCTTCGAGGATGCCGGCATCTCGGGGGCCAAGGGACGGGACAAGCGCCCGGGTCTCGACGCCATGATGAAGGCGGTGGCGCGCCGCGAGATCGACCTCTTCGCCGCGTGGAGCGTGGATCGCCTCGGCCGCTCGCTGACGGACCTTCTCACCTTCCTGGGTGAGCTTCACGCTAAGGGCGTCGACCTCTACCTGCATCAGCAGGGCCTCGACACGTCGACGCCGGCCGGCAAGGCGATGTTCCAGATGATGGGCGTGTTTGCCGAGTTCGAGCGCGAGATGATCCGCGAGCGGGTGAACGCCGGCCTCTCCCGCGCCAAGGCCTACGGCACCAAGCTCGGACGCCCCGCCAAGGGCACCGAGAAGGACCGGAAGAAGGCCGCCGAATGGGCTGGCGTCCACGCCGCCGTGCTGGAGGCGCGCACAGCCGGCAAGGGCAAGGTGAAGATCGCCAAGGAACTCGGCATCGGTGTCAGCAGGTCGACCGGATCGTCAGGGAAGCGGCACCGGCCTCGTGATGTCGCCCAAGGGATCGAGTCCACGCGTGTCCCCCGATGGTGCCACGCCCACGACTGGTTGACGGGACAGGCCATCACGGCTAGGTCGCGTCACCGGCTGTTGCCAGTCCGTTCTTGTAGTTCCGCGTCTGTCTCTCCGGGGATGGATGCCGTTTTGATTGCCGCTCCGAGGCCCTGATGATCCGACCCTGTCGCGTGCTGGGATGTGGCGCGCATACGACCCGCTACGGCACCTTCTGCCCGACCCACAAGAGCAACCTTCGCCGCCACGGACATGCCGAGCAGACGGCGGTGACCAAGGCTGAACTTGCGCCTTTCGTGGCGCTGGTGCGCAAGCGGATCGAGAAAAACGCCGACAACGCCACCTGGGCGCATTCCGAGGCACGTTGGCAGACGGTCGTGGACCATGCTCGGGCCATCCTTGGCGAGGCCAAGCGGGGCGTACCGGGGAACCGCTATGAGCGCACGGCGGCCAGCGAGGTGGTCGTCCTGGGCGAGGCCGTGACGCCGCGAGCCATCACCGAGACGGTCTTCGCGATGTATCTGCTGCAGGAGCACGACCTCAGGCGGCTGCGCTCCGATGAGGCCTTCAGGGCTCAGCTCATCCACCGCTTGCGGGGCCTCACGGAGGCCAACGTGGATGAGTGGCCGGGCGGTCGCGCCAAGCGCCTCCAACGCGACATTCCACCGAGGGCGGTCCTGATCATGGCTCAGTGGATCGGCGAGGCGCTGGGCGGGGTTGGCGTCCATCTCGCCCGGCTCGAAGCGCGCGACCGCGAGGCGCGAGCGGCAAGCGCGGCAGGGCTGGCGGAAGCGATGAGGGAATTGCAGTGATGGAAGATGTGCTCTCACTGGCCACTGCCGAGGCCTCTACAGCAATTGGGGCTGAGGATGAGCGGAGCCGTTTCGTGCCCGTGCAGCTCCTCGCCGAGCTGACGGAGAAGGCCAAGCAGCCGTCTCCCTCGCCACTGCCGGACCGATTGCCCTGGCACTCGATCAAACAGCTGCCGGAGCTGTTCCAGCCACGTGGCCTCAACGGCACCGACGAGAAGCACGTTCAGGATCTCAAGCGGGGTCTGGAGGTCAGCAAGGAGCTGGAGCCGGTTCTCGTGGCGTGGATTGGCCCAGACGCGTACCTGATCGACGGCCATCACCGGATGTTGGCCTATCAGCTTGCCCGCTGGGGAGAGCCTGTCCCTGTTGCGCCCTTCACGGGCACTGTCGACGAGGCCGTGTTGGCGGCTGGTGAGGCCAACAGCCGCGCCAAGCTGCCCATGAGCACCCGCGAACGGATGAACTACGGGTGGAGGCTCGTCCTGATGGGCAAGCTCTACACCAAGGTGATGATCGTCCAGGCAGCGGGCGTCTCGGATCGACAGGTCGCCCTTATGCGCCGTGCAGCCAAGGATCTCGGGTCTGATGCCTTTTCCTACCGGGAATGGTGGCAGGCGCAGCAGACGGCCAGGGGCATCTCCACGGAGCCGTTCACGGATGATGAGGAGCAGGCGAGGCTGGACGCGCTTGCCAATGATTGGGCCGACAGGCTTGCCAAGACCTTCAGCACGAAGCTCTCCCAGAACCCAGAGGTAGCCGCCATGGCCCTCTCCCACTACTTCGGGCGAAACCTGAAGCAGCTCGTCAGGCACCTGTCGGAGCATGTGGGTTTCGACGAAGACGAAGGCGAGGACGACATCCCCGACTTCTGACGCCTTCCCATGCACTCCTTAAGCCATGCAATTTGCATAGGCGGCACGCCAATACCCTTTCCCACGCGCCTCCCGTCAGGCATGCAGCGTCCGGATCCAGTCGTCAAAACCCGGTGACCCGGTGTCGGGCGCGTGGGAAATACGGACGGGAGCCGGAACCTGCTTCTGCCTGTCCGGAGCACGCGAGTCGCGCGGTGACTGGCCGAATTGGTGCCGGAAGGCGCGGGCGAAATGATCGCTGCGGAGAAAACCGAAGTCGGCCGCAATCTCCGAAATCCGCCTCGTCTCCTTCGGATCGGCAAGCCGCGACCGGATGCTTTCAAGCCTTCTGCCCTGGATGTAGTGCTGCACGCCGCCCTCCTTGTCGAAAAGCCGATAGAGCGTCCGCCGCGATACGCCCAGCGCATTGCAGATTGTGTCCGCAGTCAGCTTCTCCGAGCCAAGATGGGCATCGATGAAGCGCCTGGCGCGACGCAGCAGGACGAGTTCAAGGCCGGGGCGCGCGGCCTCGACATGGGCCAGCGACGGCTTGATGCACGCCGTCAGGATATCGAGGGTCGCGCGGGCAAGCGCGCCTCCATCCCCCTCCAGAAGGGTCGGAAGCCGTCGTCCCAGCAGATCCAGATACTCGGCAAGCAGCACGGCATAGGGACCTTGGGGCGCCTGACCGTGCAGGGCGCCGAGATCCGGTAGCTGCTCTTCCATCAAGGCGCGCGGCAGGAACAGGGCCAGCAGGTCGGACTGCGGTTCGTCGCTGACGAGTTCGCGCGAGAGATCGAGCACCGAGATCTGGCCCGCTCCGCCCTGGAAATCACCCTCATCCGTTCGAGCCCGCCCCCCCCCGGTCCGGTAGAGATTGAGCAGGAAGTGGTCGAGCCCGTCGCGTCGCACCTGTGACGGGCTCCGGACATAGCGTTGTGCGCCAAGCCGGGAATTGGCGAGGATCATGTCACCGAGTTGGAAGGCCTCGACCTCGGCGCTGAATTCCTCTGGCGCGCCCTCCGGTCGATCCACGTCGAAGATGACGCCGATGCTGTCCCGCCAGTCATCGAAGTCATGGGTCGAAAAGAAGGTTCGGGAGATGCCTCCGGAGTCCATTGCCCTCTCCTGACGCTGGTGACGGCACCGATCCATTTGGCACGCGCAGTCAACTATTGGCACGCGCCGGGTCTTGAGGCGAGTCCGGCACGATCTATCCTTCGCGTAGGCATATCAAACACTGGTGAACGAGCGAAGCCTGCTTGGGAGGAGCGCCGCGCATGTCGTGCAGCCCGGATGCCGTCCGGTCGATCCAGCGCATAGAGGCCTGGATGATGCGGCGTCACCCGGACCGCCTGCCGCTGTTCCGGCCAGCCGCTCAGATGGGGTCTTTGGCGAGGCTCGAAACCCAACTTGGAAAGACGATGCCATGCGAGATCCGCATGCTCTACGCCACGCATGACGGCCAGCCGGAGGGGGCGCCAAGCTTGTGCCTCAACCAGCGCTGGCTGCCGCTCGATCTGGTGCGCGTCACCTGGGAGGATTTGTGCCTGCGCTATGGCACGGGTGTTGCGGGTCCCGGAGGCGATCAGCCTCCCATCTGGTCGAGCGAATGGCTCCCTCTCTTCGGCAGCCCGCGTGGCGATCATTACTGCATGGACCTCGGCACCGTGCCGGCCGGTCGCTATGGCCGGATCATCTGGTTTCTCTACGACGACCCCCGACGTTCGGTCATCGCCGCGAGCCTCACGCAATGGCTCCTGCGGATCGCTGACGGGGTCGAGGCCGGCACCTGGCGGCTGGATGACGGTTACGACGGGCTGAGCGACTAACGGTCGAATTGGCTCGCCTCTGCACGACCAACGAAGCTTGTGACGATCAGGAGAAGGTGATGCGAACGAACCTTGTACGCTGGACTGTCGCTGCGGCCCTGCTGTGCGGTGTTTCCGGAATTTCCGTGTCGGCGCAGGAGCAGACGGCCTCGCCGCTGGTCCGGCAACTCAACAACGGCAACTGGCTGCCGACCCCCGAGGCGGAAGCGCTGCGCGACGAACTCTTCTACCAGCGCGCCGTGCATGCCTACATGACCATGCTGCCCGCCCTCAACGTCATCGGAATGCGCGATGGATCGGAGGCAGCCTTCGGCAAGGGCTACAACGTCCTGCCGATCTGGAAGGACAGGATGGACGCGCGCGCCTGGGTGCCCACACCCAACGCCGACGTGATCTACTCCATGAACTATCTGGACCTGAAGGAAACCGGGCCGCTCGTCATCGCCGCGCCGCCGAACGTCATCGGCATGTTCACCGACTTCTTCCAGCGCACCATCACCGATGTAGGCGCGGTCGGGCCGGACCGTGCGCGCGGCGGGCTCTATCTGCTCCTGCCGCCTGGCTATGACGGCGAAGTGCCGAAGGGCTACTACACGTTCACGTCGCCGACCAATAACGTCTTCCTGTTCTTCCGCACCATCATGGGCAAGGGCGATGATGGCCCGGACCCTGCGCCCGCCGTCGCACTCGCGGAGCAGACGCGCATCTACCCGCTTTGGGCGTCGGAAAAAGACGTGAAGCCGATGCAGTTTCCGAACGGCAGCGGCAAGCGCATCGACATGATGTACCCGGTCGACAACAGCTTCTGGACCAAGCTGAAGGCCTTCGTCGACTACGAGCCGGTAGCGGCCATCGATCCGGAACTGCGCGGCGTGCTCGCCTCCATCGGCATCGTCAAGGGGCAGCCTTTCAACCCGGACCCGAAGCAGCAGGAACTCCTGAAGAAGGCCGTCGAAACCGCGCCGAAGATGATCCTGGCGCTGCGCCAGCTCGGACGGCCGGATGGGCGCAATCGCTACTACACCGACCGGCAATACGAGAACGTCTGGGGCGGGGCGACGGCTGAATGGCTGCAGGATAGCTATCTCGACGTGAACCAGAGGGCGACCTACTTCCAGGTGGCCTATTCGTCAGCGCCGGCCATGGTCATGCGGACGCTGGATGCCGGATCGAAATATCCGACGACGCTGCGGGATGCGGACGGCGACTTCCTGAACGGCTCGCAGAGCTACAAGCTGCATCTGCCGGCCAACCCGCCCGCCAAGCTGTTCTGGGCCGTGACCGCCTATGACATCACGGACGGCACGATGCCGGAAACGCCGCAGCTTCTCCCCTCGATCAACGCCTTCAACAAGGTCGCGACCAACACGGACGGCTCCGTCGATCTGTGGTTCGGGCCACAGAAGCCGGCCGGCGCGCCGGATGCGAACTTCATCCAGACCGTGCCGGACCGGAATTTCCTGGCGACCGTTCGCCTCTATGGCACCGGGACTGAATTCTACGACCAGACCTGGAAGCCGGACGACCTCGTGAAAGTGAAGTGACGCCCAAGCTTGACGCTTCCATCCCCGTATCAAGGACCGCAACCATGACAAAGGATCTGACGCGCCCCCTGGGCACGACCCGTCGTGACGCAATGCGAGGCAGCCTCGGCGTCACGTCACTCGCGCTTTTGGGCGCACGCGCGGCAGGCGGAGCGGCAATCGCAGTTGGTGCCGCCACGACCGTGGCCATTGGCCCGGCGCATGCGCAACCGGAGTCGGCAGGCCTGACGCAGCCTACGCCAGGAATTGCCATGCAGCCCGGCTATGCGCGGGCATTGGCCCAGACGGCCTATGTCTGGGGGTGGCCGATGGTCAACATGATCAACCGGCGCGCCGCCATCACACAGGCACCGCAACCCGGCCATCTGAACGGCGTCCTGCCGGCCGCGCCGCGCGGACAGATCGCCATGCTCGCCGACTATATCGAGCCGTCCGAAACCTTCGTCACCTGCCCGAACCAGGACGTGGTCTACGGCCTCGGCTTCTTCGATCTCGATACCGAGCCTGTCGTCATCCAGGTGCCCGATTTCGGCGACCGTTTTTGGGTCTACGCACTCTATGACGCCCGCACGGATCAGTTCGGGCGACTTGGAAAGGCCTATGGCTCGACACCGGGCTTCTACCTGCTCGTTGGACCGAACTGGCAGGGGCTAAAGCCGGCTGGGATCACGGAGGTCCTGCGCGCTTCGACCTCGCTCGCCAACGCCATTCCGCGCGTCTTCCAGGACGACACCCCGGAGGACAAGAAGGCGATCCAGGGCGTGATCAACCAGATCGTCGCCTATCCGCTCAAGGACTTTACGGGCGCGGCGAAGACCATCGCATGGAACGCGGTGCCCGATATCCCCGGCCCGAAATCGAGCGGCGAGGAGACGCGATGGGTGGTGCCGGAGAAGTTCTTCGACCAATTCGGCGAGGTGCTCGACATCGTCGCCCCACTGCCGGGCGAGGAGGCGCTCTACCAGCAGTTCCGGCTGCTGCTCGATGCGGCGTCGAAAGACCCGGAGCTGAAGAAGGTTCTGGTCGAGACGGCCGTGAAGACGGAAGAGGACGCCATACGCCCCTTCTTCCTCTGGAAGCACAACGGGCTGCCGGCCGGCAACGGGTGGAACCGCTCCGTCAACAACGCGCAGTACGGCATCGACTATTTCAACCGGACCGCCACGGCCAAGTCGAACATGTTCGAGAACCGGCCGAACGAGACCCAGTATTTCTACACCGATTACGACGCCGATGGCGGCCAGCTCCATGGCGGGACCGGCTACGAAATCACCTTCGCTGCGGGCCAGGAGCCACCCGTGAACGGCTTCTGGTCAGTGACGCTCTACAACGACAAGCACCTCTTCCACGCCAACGACCTGAAGCGCTACTCGCTCGGCACCAAGAACAAGAACCTCAAGCGGAACCCGGACGGCTCGCTGACCCTCTACGCAGGTGCCAAGTCACCCGGGGCCGACAAGGAGACCAACTGGCTTCCGGCGCCGGACGGAGACTTCTCGCTCTACATCCGCGCCTACTGGGGCAAGGAACCGATCCTGAGCGGCTCCTGGCAGCCCCCGAGCATCAAGCGCAGGACGTGACGGGGCGGCGCAACGGGAGGAGCCAAAATGGCTTTCTCCTGTTGTCGCCTTGCCCTAAGCCGAGGTCGCAGCGTCCCGCAGGCCGAGCGGCGTACGTTTCACGCTTTCCTCGGACGGCAGTTGCACCGGCCTTGGCATCCACGGCGAGAAGGGAGTCGAGCGCACGACGCTGAAATCGGCGGATGAACTGGCGGATCGGATCGTTGCGACAATCGTCGGCGATCTTGGCCTGCGGGCCGGCGATCGCGTCGCCCTGCTCGTCAACAATCTCGGCGCGACGCCGATGGAGCTTGCCACTGTCAACCGCCGCGCCCTCGTCGCCTTGCGTGAGCGCAGCATCATCGTCGAGCGCGCCTGGAGCGGCACCTTTCTCTCGGCACTTGAAATGCCGGGCTGCTCTCCGCGCTGAAACTCGACGAGGGCGATCTGGCGCTGCTCGATACTCGATGCTCCGGCACTGGCACAGGCTTGGCTGGGCCCAGGCAGTATCCCCGCCGAACGCGCCATTGTCGTCGCGCCGGCAACCGTCGCCGAGATCTTTTCGGCCACGAGTTCCAACACCGGCGATCCGGAAGCGTTGCGGGCAATCGGGCTTGCCGTCGCCGACGCGCTGGCAGCGGCCGAGCCTTGGCTCATCAGGTTGAAGTCTGCCCGAGCGGCCATGCCCGCTCCTCCACCGGCTCAAGCAGATCCTGTCACCGGGCCCCGATTTATCCGATTGGCGGAGTTGCGCTGCGATCATTCTGACGGCGGTTCAATCAATCAGGGAATATAGGCTAGCTTCGCTGAGGCTCGGCCCTTGAAGGTCCGAAATGGGACCGACATCGGGCTGTCCGCTTGTGGGGCGGTCACAGGCCATAGCTGCCGTCTCCAACCGCAGTCCAACGACAGCTCCCGACTCCAATGAAGCCATTCTCGGCGGTTGCGTCATGGCCCGAAAGTTGCCGTTCGTTCAGGCTCGATGAGGCACGAGCTAGTCCGGCGAAATGCGCAACAGCCTGTCGCGAGACGGGCCGCTGGCCCGTGGCGATCTGTTCGTTGTGATTGCATAGATGGCGCCATCGACCACCGCGATATCACGAACCCGTTCACCCACGTCGATGCCGTCGATCCTTTCGCCGCTCCGCGTAGACAAAATCTCGATGCCGCGGCCACCCAACGCCGCCATGAATAGCTTATCCCCTGAAACGGCAATTCCGGACGGTGCCCAGGTCGAGGTTCCCGAGTGCGTCAGCGGAGGCGTCAGCCCCTCTCGACGTTCGTCACCCTGCGCGAGAGGCCATCCGTAGTTCCCGCCCTTCTCGATCAGGTTGACCTCGTCCAGCGCCGACTGGCCGTGCTCGGCTGCGAACATGCGTCCTGCTTCGTCCCACGCGATGCCCTGCGGATTGCGATGCCCCAGCGTCCAGACCGGGGAACCGGGAAAGGGGTTGTCTCCGGGGATGCCACCGTCCGGCTGGATACGAAGAATTTTGCCTGCGAGGCTCGCGACGTCCTGAGGCGCATCTGGATTCTCGGTCCATCCGGTCGTCACATAAAGCAGCCCGTCGGGGCCGAACTCGATACGACCGCCATTGTAGAGGCGATGACCGGGGATGCCGTCGAGAAGAACGCCGACCTCCCGCCACGCCTCCCCTTCCTGCCGCGCCGCGATCACGCGGTTACCGCTCGCGGTGGAATGATAGAAGTAGGCGGTCCCGGAGATAGCAAAATCCGGCGCCAATGCCATGCCGAGCAGGCCGCGCCCACCGTCCGTTTCGATCGGCTCGGTCGTGATCAGGCTCCCACGGGACATTCGGCCATCTGTCAGGATCAGGACGTTGCCGGCCTTCTCGGTAAGGAAGATGCGGCCGCCGTCGGATGCGATGTTCCAGGGATAGTCCAGCCCTTCGGCGACGACCGTGACGTCGCGGCCTCGGGAATCCTGCGCATGGGTGATGGTCGCGGTGAACGCAGCGATGGTCAGGGCAGCAATGAGTGTCTTCGCGAGCATGGTCGGATTTCCGGTCAGGAATGTCGAATGTTGAAGGACTGCTGCGAGACAATGCCCGCAGCAGTCCACCTGACGGCACCTATGGCCGCAGGGGTCAGTCGCCGAGGTACTGCTCGTCCGTCACCTGCGCCATCCAGGTGACGGCGGTCTCGCCATCAACGCCAGTGACAGCGAGATGGCTCATCGCGTTGACATCGGTCGCGCCGTGCCAGTGCTTCACACCAGGCGGGCACCAGACGACATCGCCGGCCCGGATGACCTGCTTCGGCTCGCCCTCCATCTGCGTCCAGCCCGTGCCCGAAGTGACGACGAGTGTCTGTCCGGTCGGGTGGGTATGCCAGGCCGCACGCGCGCCGGGGGAGAAGGTCACCATCCCGGCAGAGACGTTACGGTGTTCGCTTGCGCCGAAGATCGGCTCCACGACGACATGGCCGGTGAAGAAGTCGGCCGATCCGATCGACGCCGGGCGACCCGCTGCCGTCGAGATTTCCTGCTCGGCGAAGGCAGCGCCTACCGTTGAGGCCAGCGCGAACACAGCGAGAACTAGTTTGGTTTTCATCATGAGTTTCCTTGGTTTCAGACGTAGGCGAGGTATCGACCCGCGATGAGCGCGCCGATCCAGCTCAAGGCCGAGATCGCGCCGGCGGCGCGGGCCGCGCCGGGTGGCTTCTGGTTCCGATCCCAATCATGGACCGATCAGTAGATCCCGAAGTGGAAGACGGCGATGTTGGCTCCCGCCAGCAGGATCAGGCCGAACTTCCAGGGGGCCGCGGCGCTGAAGCCCGCCTGACGAGCGATGCCCGCGAACATGAGCGCGCCGCTGAAGGCAACTGCAGCGAAGCCAGCGTGGCATAGGGGCAGCAGGTTGCGGGTGACGGTGGTTACCGCCACGAGCCGCCCGCCGAGCCCCATGAGCCGCAGGTCCACCGCGATTGCCGGCCCGATGAGAAGAGCGATGCCGAGGATGTGGAGAGCTTCCAGCAACGGGTAGGCCTTGGGGCAGCATCCGGACGGCTTCGCCCAGATCGCTGCGTTCGAGCCAGGCCAGGAATCCCTGCCACCTATCCTGCGACATCGCTTAGTTCGCGGGTTCCGGACGACTTGGGAAGGCCGTCAGCTGCTGCCAGACGCCTTGGCCGTCGGCCAGCCAGAACATGACGGGGCGCAGGTCGTGGGAATCCTCCGAGCCCAGATAGCCGAGGACCTCGATCGTTTCTCCTTCCTCGAGCGCCCGGTTCAGCCCCCAGCGTTCCATCCAGCTCGGTCCGGCCAGTGTCAGGTGGATTTCCGCGTGCTCGCCCGAGTAGGGTCGCGCGGAAGCCATCGTTGCCTGACCGTCTGCCTGATCCGCAGCCGGCGGCAGCGGACGATCGCGGAAGCCATCGGGCAGCGCCGTGGAGCCGACCGAGAGCGTCACTTTCCGAATGCGGGTTGCCCCAGCGCACCGACGTGACCGTTCCGCGGATGTAGTAGGCGCGGGCCGTGTCGAACGAACTCCACCCGTGATGTGCCTGTGCTTGACCGGGTCCAAGCAATGCTATGGAGGCTGCTGCTCCCACCATGAGAAGCGTTGCGACGAGAGCTGCGTAGGCTTGCCTTCTCATCGATGTCACTCCTGTCATTCCGAGGTGGGGCGTGCGTCGAAAACGCTGCGGAACACTGGCATCGCCGAGAAGACCCGCGGCCAGCCGGCATAGAAGGCGAGTTGGGTCAGGGCCTCGGACGCCTCGTCGCGCGTGAGACCGTTGTCCATCGCGCGGCCGAGGTGAAACGGAACCTGCTCCGCCTGCCCCACGGCGACCAGCGCGGTGACGGTGACGAGGCTGCGATCGCGCGCCGCGAGGTCGGAGCGAAGCCAGAGGTCGCGGAACAGGACGTCCCGGGTATAGTCCACCACGCCGATCGAGGTTTCCGCATGATTGGCCTGGACGCCGGCTTCGCGGGCGTCTTCCGCCTCCTGGTTCAGGGGCAATTGTTCCACCTCGGCGCCGGGAAGGCTTTCCGCAGGGATACCGCGCGTCTCGTAGATCGGAGCCAGCGCGTCGGCAGCGGCGGCAGCATTCCCCCAGCCCGCGTAGAAAGCGAGGTGCGTGACGATGCCGGACAGTTCAGAAGGCTTCACGCCGTTGTCCAAGGCGCGGGCAAGCTCTTCCGGCATCAAAGCGGTCTGTTCGCGGGCGATCAGCGTGGCGACCGTGACGATGCTGCGGTCGCGGGCCGACAACCCAGGCCTCTTCCAGAGGTCGCCTTGGACGACAGTCGAGCCGTAGTGCGACAGCGCGGGGACAGCGCTTTCGAACGATGCGTGCTGAGCGTTTGCTGCGCCCGTGACAATGGTGGCTGCTGCCGCCAGTGGTGCGAGGAACTTCATTTTCCGATCTCCTTCGTGTCTGGCACAAGATGGCGATCGCTCGCCCCGAGATCATGGGCAAACACCGATTTCAGTTATGAGCCCAGCTAATAAATAGGATGTCGAGGAAGCTGCGAGGTGCGATGATTGTTGACACAAGTAGCCGCAACCGCTCCACCATTGATGAAGCGATGCCATAGGTCACGATCGAACTGTCTCGAGGAATTAAATGTCCCAGGAAAGCACGCTACGGGAGAACCTCAACGATCTGCTGGCCTTTTCGGTTGTAGCAAGGGAGCGCAACTTTACCCGCGCTGCAGGGCAGCTTGGAATCTCGCAATCGGCACTGAGCCACACAATTCGCGCGCTGGAGGAACGGCTGGGCCTTCGGCTGCTGACACGGACCACGCGGAGCGTATCGGCAACGGCGGCAGGCGAGCGGCTGCTCGCTACCCTCACGCCCAGTCTGGCAGAGATAGAAAACGAGCTGAAGGCGCTTGCCTCGTTTCGCGACACGCCCGCGGGCACCATCCGCCTGACCGCTCCGGACTTTGCCGTGGAAGGGTTACTGTGGCCGAAACTGGCGCCGCTGCTGCGCGCCTTTCCGGACATCAAGCTGGAGATCACGGTGGACTACGCCCTGACGGACATCGCCGCCGATCAGTTTGATGCCGGGGTGAGGTATGGCGGCCGGGTTTCGGAAGGGATGATCGCCATGCGGATCGGTCCCGACGTGAGGTTGCTGTGTGTCGGCACGCCCGGATATTTCGCAAGCCATGGCCAGCCGGAGACCCCGCAGAGCCTTATGTCGCACAACTGCGTCAACGTACGGCTGCCTTCGCATGGCGGGCTTTGGGCCTGGGAGTTCGAGAAAGACGGGCGCGAAACTCGCCTCCGCGTGCCGGGGCAACTGGTGTTCAACTCGATCGGGCCCATGCTGGCTGCTGTTCTGGAGGGTAATGCCATCTGCATGCTGCCGGACTTCTTCGTGGCCCCTTATCTGGCTTCGGGTCAGCTTGTTGCCGTGCTTGAAGATTGGTCCGAGCCGTTCTCAGGCCTGCACATCTTCTATCCCAGCCGCAGGCACGCTTCGCCGGCCTTTTCCCTGCTCCTGGATGCTCTACGATACCGGGAGTGATGGCACACAGCCCGAGGCCGGTTCGCGCTTCGGAGCCATTGATGCACGCCGTTCATGAGACCTTGCAGTCTTGTCCGGGTTATCGGACCGCCGCGTGAATTCTACATAGTCGGGAAAGGTTCGGCACGAGAGCCGGACTTCTGAGCGGCTTACGGCGGGCGCCGGGGCCCCTTGCGCCATCCAGCGCGCTGGCATGCGGAACAGAAGGACAACCGAAATGGTGCTGCAAGAAACTCTGACCCTGCCGAACGGCGTGGCGATCCCGAAACTTGGCCTTGGAACCTGGATGATCGAGGACGGTGCGGCGGCCGAGGCCGTCCAGGCTGCCATCGGCCTCGGCTATCGTCACATCGACACCGCTCAGGCCTATGGCAATGAGCGCGGCGTTGGCGAAGGCATCCGCAAGAGCGGCATCGCCCGCGAAGACATCTTCCTTCAGACCAAGCTGGCGGCCGAAGTGAAGGACTACGAAGGCGCAAAGGCCGCCATCGAAGGCTCGCTGGCCAGGCTCGGCGTCGATCACGTCGACCTCTTCATCATCCACAGCCCGCAGCCATGGAGCCAGTTCGCGGGCGAAGAACGCTTCTTCGACGGCAATCTGGCCGCCTGGAAGGCGCTCGAGGAGGCTTACAAAGCCGGAAAGATACGCGCCATCGGCGTCTCAAATTTCCAGAGCGACGACCTGGCGAACCTATTGGAGCACGCCCGGATCAAGCCGATGATCAATCAGATCCTGGCCCACATCGGCAACACGCCCTTCGACCTGATCGACTACACGACGGCGAACGAAATGCTGGTCGAAGCCTACTCGCCGATCGCGCACAGCAAGATTCTCGACAATGCAAACGTGACTGCCATGGCCGAAAAGTACGGCGTGACGGTCCCGCAGATCTGTATCCGCTACGTGCTGCAACTCGGGATGGTCGCACTTCCGAAGACCAAGACGCCCGCTCACATGAAGACCAACGCGGACCTCGATTTCGCGATCTCGGCCGCCGACATGGAAACACTGAAGGGTATCGGATCGATCGACTACGGCGAGGCAAGCAGGTTTCCCGTGTTCAGCGGGAAGGCGTGAGTTTGGAAGCAGCGCCTTGCGTTGCGACCGCCGGCAGGCTCAGATTCTGGAAGGCTGCCGACAGGTGAAGGACCCCGACAATGAACCGACGCCACCTCATGGCAGCGGCAGCCAGTGCCGCCGTGCTGCCCACCTGGAGCAGCGCCCAGAACGGAACGTCGATGCGCCTTCGCTGCCGATTTGCTGACCAGGACTTCACCTATCGCCTGGTGGACAACGCGACCACGCGTAACCTGATCGCGCTGCTGCCGCTGGACCTCACAATCGAGGACTTCTCGAACAACGAGAAGCTCGCCCATCTGCCGCGCCGCCTGGACGAGGCAGGTCGGCAACCGATCATGGTCGAGGCGGCAGGCGACCTCTGCTATTTCCGCGGCTGGGGCAACCTCGCCTTCTTCCACAGCGGCTATACATACTGGGATGACCTGATCCTTCTAGGCAAGATCGAAGGCGGGGTGGGGTCTCTGTTGGTGAAAGGCCGGCATTCTCTGCGCCTTGAGCTTTTGTCCTGAAAGGACGCGACCATGGAGACCTTTCGTAGTGGGACGGCACCTTCAGCAAAGGGACCCTCCAACTGGTTTACCGGCCAAGTGCGGATCGACCCACTCTTCAATCCGGCCGCCACCGACCGGGTGTAGGGCGCAATCGTCACCTTCGGCTCTCGAACGCGGCAGTCCAACGCGCTGTTTGTCCCTCGCGGGTCGCAAGGCCGTCAGACTTGCCCCAGACGAGGGCTGCCAGCGGATCCGGAGCGCCGCGGGCCTGTACCGTCTCGGCCTCTTCCCAAATGCTGTCGTCGACAGATCGGCTTAAGCGTAAGTCCAGTACCGAGACGTCGAAGTCGGCCGAGGCAGCGCGGACCTCGGCGGCGAATACGTCCCGGAGCCGAGGATGGGGTCGGTAAGGAAGCCACGGACCAATTGATACGAAGCACTTCCCCGGCCTCGCGTGTTGGTCGGACGCAATGCACCACGTTCAATCGGCGCTGAAATCTAGCTTGGCCCCAATAGGCCTTCTACCTCAAGATTAGGAAGGAAGTTGTCTATGAAACTCGGCGCTATTCACACCGCTGCTGGGGTTGAGACGGCATGGAGCCATTCGGCTTCAGGTCTCCAAGCCATTTGGCCCGTCAAAGCGGCAGAAACGGCGAAAGACCTGCCGCGAGTTTAAGCAGATTGGTTTCTTCATGAGCAACCTTCAACAAATCATTCTTTCATAGAAAACCAGTGTTGCGTTCATATCCGTTTGATGAAAAGTTGCCTACAGAGCAACCTTCGGAGGGCGGATGGAACGGTCTTCTACCATCTGTGACGACACGACAGAGTCGGCGGTCGAGGATGTGCCTGCGTCACCGAACGGTTTCAACGTCGGTGCGCGACTGCGCGCATTCCGGCAGCAGAAGAACATTTCGATCGATGCCGTGGCGTTGAAGGCCGGCGTCAGCAAATCCTTCCTCAGCCGCTTCGAGCGCGATCTCGTGCAGGCCTCGATCGCATCGCTCCTGCGCATCTGCGACGCGATCGACGTGAAGCCGGGTGCGATTTTCGATCCGCCGGCGACGAGCTTCGTCAAGGCCGGGCAAGGCGCGCCGATCAATCTCGGCGGTGTCGGCATGCGCGAGCGCATCGTTGGCGGCGTCGGCAACGAACACATGATGACGCTGCATTCCGTGATCGACCCGGGCGGTGGGTCCGGCCCCGAGGCCTATGCCATACGCGCCGATCTCGACCTCGTCCACGTCATCAGCGGTGAACTCGACATCTCCGTCGGCGGCGAGGACTACCACATGACCTCCGGCGACACGCTGAGTTTCGACCCGAAGATTCCGCACACCTGGCGAAACCCGTCCGCGAGCGAGCCCTGCGTCACGCTCTGGATGATCGTGCCGCCCCCGGCCTGACCGGCCTTCCAAGCCTTTCGTTGAGTCCGCCCATGCAGAAGCTCCACATCACCGACATTCACAAGCGCTTTGGCGATACCGAAGTCCTGAAGGGCATCGGCGTCGACGCCGCGGCGGGCGACGTCATCTCGATCATCGGCTCTTCCGGGTCGGGCAAGAGTACGTTCCTGCGCTGCATCAACATGCTGGAGCGTCCCAACAGCGGCTCGATCTGCGTCAACGGCGAGGTCCTGGACCTCGTGGCCGACCGCCGCGACGGAACCCTGCGCGCGAAAAGCGCCAGCCAGCTGCAGCGCATTCGCTCGCGCCTCGCCATGGTGTTCCAGAACTTCTGCCTCTGGTCGCATATGAGCGTCCTCGACAACGTGACCGAGGCCCCCGTCAGCGTGCTCGGCGTATCCCGCAAGGAAGCGGTGGAGCGCGCCAAGGCCAATCTCGCCAAGGTCGGCATGAAGCCCGACACCTACGAGCGCTATCCCTCGCAGCTTTCCGGCGGCCAGCAGCAGCGCGTCGCAATCGCCCGCGCGCTGACCATGGATCCCGACGTGATGCTCTTCGACGAGCCGACTTCGGCACTCGATCCCGAACTCGTCGGCGAGGTGCTGCGTGTCATGCAGACTCTCGCCGAGGAAGGCAGGACCATGATCGTCGTCACGCACGAGATGGGTTTTGCGCGCCATCTCTCCTCGAAGGTCATGTTCCTGCACGAGGGGCGCGTCGAGGAGGAAGGCTCGCCCGAGGCCGTGTTCGGCAATCCGGAGAGCCCGCGCCTACGACAGTTTCTGGCAGGTCGCCTTCAGTCCTGAACCATCGCCGCGCCGATTGCGGCTCACGAGATTTCGGCGCCAGGGCCCGGCGCCGGATGCAATGAAAAATAACCCTTTCAGAGAACGAGACTTCCCATGACGAAACTTTCTACCCTCTTTCTCGGCGGCTTCATCGCTCTGGCTTCGCTCTCGCCGGCGATCGCCGAGCAGGTGACGATCGCAACCGACGCCACCTTCCCGCCGTTCGAGTCCGTCGACGCGGACGGCAAGCTCGTCGGCTACGACATTGATCTGATGAGCGCCGTCTGCAAGGCGGCTGAACTCGACTGCAACATTATTGCCGCCGCCTGGGAAGGCATGATCCCCGGGCTTACCGCCGGCAAGTATGACGCGCTGATCTCGCAGCTGACCGTCACCGACGCGCGCCGCAAGATCATCGCCTTCAGCGACATCTATTCGCATCCGACGTTCCGCTTCGTCGCCAAGAAGGGCGCCGATCTCGACATCAGCCCAGACGGGCTTGCCGGCAAGATCGTCGCCGTCCAGACCGGCACCCCGATGGACGCCTTCGTCACCAAGACGTTCCCGAAGGCGACAATCAAGCGCTACGACGGCGGCAGCGCCCCCTATCTGGAGCTCACCGCCGGACGCGCCGATCTCCACATGAGCTACGAGGCGCAGATCACGCACGCCTTCCTCAACGGCGACAATGCCGAGAAATTCGAGCTCGTCGGCCCGCAATATACCGGCAAGGATGCGCCGGAGTTCGGTGAGGGCGTCGCGATCGCGATCAACCGCCGCAACGCCGACCTCCTCGCGAAAATCAACGCCGGCCTCGCCAAGATCCGGGAGAACGGCGAGCTCGCGGCGATCGACGCCAAGTATTTCGGCAAAAACTAGGGCTGATCGATGCTCGGCGGCTATGTCGTATCCGTGCTGGCGGCGGGGTGGATCACCCTGTCGCTGGCCTTCGTATCCCTGATACTGGCCGTCGTGATCGGCATCGCGGCAGCGCTCGCCAGGCTTTCACGCTCGCGGGTGCTGCGCGTCACCGCCACGCTCTACACCTCCGTGGTCCGAGGCATCCCGGACCTCGTCATGATGCTTCTCGTCTTCTATTCGCTACCCGCGCTGCTCAGCCAGGCAGCGCAGGATTGGGGCTACGACGTCTATATCGAGTTCAGCCCATTCGGGGCGGGGGCTGCGACGCTCGGGCTCATCTTCGGCGCCTATATGGCCGAGACCTTTCGCGGCGCCCTGATGAACATTCCCAAGGGCCAGCTCGAGGCTGCCGAAGCCTATGGGCTCGGACGATTCCGCATCTTCTGGCGCATCCTGCTGCCGCAAATGATGCGCCTCGCGCTGCCCGGCTTCACCAACAACTGGCTGGTGCTCGCCAAGGCGACCGCGCTCGTTTCGCTGCTCGGCCTCCAGGATGTCATGTTCCGGGCCAGGGGGGCGGCGGAGGCGACGGCCAAGCCGTTCACCTTCTACCTGCTCGCCGGCGGATTCTATCTCGCGATCACCGCCATTTCGCTCTTCATCCTTTCCCGCGCTGCCAAGCGCTACGAGCTTGGCGTGAAGGAACTTGCCCGATGAACTGGGATATCATCGCCGAAAATCTCGGCTTCTATGCCCAGGGCGCGAAGTTGACGGTGATCCTCACCGTCGTCTCGCTCGCCATCTCTTTCGTTGTGGCGATGCCGCTGGCGCTGGGGCGCAATTCGCACAACGCGTTCCTGCGCAATGCGATCGCTCTTTATACGTTGGTGTTTCGCGGCACGCCGCTCCTTGTCCAGCTGTTCCTGATCTATTACGGGCTCGCGCAGTTCGATCTCGTGCGCGAAAGCCTCCTTTGGCCGTGGCTGTCGAGCGCGCTCGTCTGCGTCATCCTGACCTTCGTCCTGAACACGACGGCCTATACGACGGAGATCTTCGCGGGCAGCCTCCGACATCTGCCGGTGGGGGAGATCGAGGCGGCGCGTGCCTACGGCATGTCGCCCTTCACGCGGGCGCGGCGCATTCTTCTGCCAGCCATGCTGACGCGCTCGCTGACGCTCTACGGCAACGAAACGGTAATGATGCTCCACGCGACGTCGCTCGCCAGCACCGTGACGCTGCTGGAAGTCACCGGCGTTGCCCGCAACATCGCGCTGAACCACTACATCATGTTCGAGCCCTACGTGACGGCGGCCGCGATCTATCTCGTGCTGACGCTCGTGCTCGTGCTGCTTTTCCAGTTCGCCCAGCACCGCTGGGCCGGCTACCTCCAGGCGCGGCTCTGACCGCGCGCTTTCCAGCAAGGATCATCCTTCCATGAACCAGAAGCCCGATCTCGGCGCCCTGTTCGGCGCGGGCGAAACCTCGACCTTCCTCGGCCTCGACGCTTGCGACGACCTCTCCGCTCTGGACGCGCCGATCGCCATCCTCGGCGTTCCCTGCGCGACGCCCTACCGCTCCGTCGGTGCATATTGCCGCAACGCGCCGGACGCGCTGCGCCGCGCGACGGCATCGCTGACGGCCAATCTCGAACGCCACGACTTCGACAGCGGCGGCCAGGTCTTCCCCGAGCGGCGCCTTCGCGCGGTGGATTGCGGCGACCTTCCCTTCGACGAAGCGGACGGAGCCGCCAATCGCGACGCGATCCGCGGCGCGGTGCGCACGATCCTGGAGCGGAACGCCGTGCCCGTGCTTCTCGGCGGCGACGATTCCATCCCGATCCCGATGCTTCAGGCGATCGGCGACATGGCCGGCGACCGGAAGTTCACCATTCTCCAGATCGACGCTCATATCGACTGGCGCGAAACGCATATGGACGAGCGGATGGGTCTCTCCTCCACCATGCGCCGCGCTTCCGAGATGGAGCATATCGAGCGCATCGTGCAGGTCGGCGCGCGGGGCATCGGCTCGGCCGCGACGAGCGACTACGAGGATGCCCTGAAATGGGGTGTGTCCTTCGTTCCGGCGCGCGAACTCCATCGTTCGGGCGTCCAGAAGGCGCTGGACCTCATTCCCGAGGGAAGCGACATCATCGTCTGCGTCGATGCCGACGCGATGGACCCGTCGCTGGTTCCGGGCGTCATTGGCCGCTCGCCCGGCGGCCTCACCTATGACGAAATCACCGACCTCATCCGGGGCGCGGCGGCGCGCGGTCGGATCGCGGCGGTCGACTTCGTGGAGTTCATGCCGGAGCGCGACGTCGACGGCATCGGCGCCCTGACCTTCGCGCGCGTCATCACGACGGCGCTCGGCCTGATCGCCCGCCAGAAGGCCTGATCAGCCTTCATCGTCATTCCTCTGAACGGCCTCCCGCGTACCCGCGCGGGAGGCCGTTTCGCGTTCAGACCGAGCTGAGGAGAATGCTCGTCTCGCTGTTGAGAATGCCGTCGATCTGGCGGACCTCGCGCAACACACGGTCGAAATCGTGGAGCGAGGAAGCGCGGATTTCCGCGATCAGATCCCAGCTTCCGTTCGTTGTGTGGAGCGAATGAAGCTCCGGCATGCCGCGCAGGCGCTTGATGATCGCCGTGGTCGACTTGCCCGCCACCTCGATCATCATCACCGCGCGGATTGCGTTGGCGTCATGATCCTGCCGCACGCGTACCGTGAAGCCGAGCAGCGCGCCGCTATCCAGAAGGCGGTCGATCCGCGCCTGCACCGTGCCGCGCGTGACGCCCAGAATGTCGGCAAGCTTGGACACGGGCGCGCGTCCGTCACTGCGCAGGACGTCGATCATCCTTCGATCGAGTTCGTCGAGCTGATACATGCAAAACGTCCGAAACATACTGACAATCTGCGTAGCATAGCACGCATCTTTTGCCATTATTGACATTTCTACCGGCATTTTGCTCGCCTATGCTGGGGTCTTTCCAGCCTTCCCCCAGCCTTCTGAATCGAGTGACATGAGCGGTTTCGCAGCCCAGGCGCCATCCGGCGTCGTGATGATCCGTCCCCACCATTTCACGCCCAATCCCGAAACGGCGGCGGACAACGTCTTCCAATCGGCGGACGGCTTTCGTACGCGCGGCGAGATCGCGGAGGCGGCCTTCGACGAGGTAACTCGCATGGCCGGGCGCCTGCGCGAAGCCGGCGTCACCGTCCATCTCTTCGAGGACGAGAGCACGGCGACGCCGGACTCGGTCTTTCCGAATAACTGGTTCTCGACCCATGCCGGCGGGCATGTCGCGATCTATCCGATGTTCAATCCGAGCCGGCGCCGCGAGCGACGCTCCGACGTCATCGAGATGCTGAAGCAGCGCTACCGCGTACAGGACGTCATCGACTATTCCGGCCTCGAGCCCGACCATGTCTTCCTGGAAGGCACGGGCGCGATGGTGTTCGACCATATCGGTCGCATCGCCTATGCGGCGCGCTCGAACCGCACCAACGAGGTCGCGCTGGAGCGCTTCTGCACGCATTTCAACTTCGAGCCCATGCTGTTCGAAGCCGCCGATGCGAATGGCGCGAAGATCTACCACACCAACGTCATCATGTGCGTCGGCACCGAAATCGCGCTGGTCGGGCTCGACACGGTCGTTGGAGACGCGCGCCGGGCCGAAATCCGCGAGCGGCTGGAGGAAACCGGGCGCATCGTCGTGCCGCTGAGCCACGCGCAGATCGGCGAGTTCGCCGGCAACGCGCTCGAACTGCGCGGCAGCAGGGGGCGGTTTCTCGCGATCTCATCACGCGCCGCCGCCTCGCTGACGCCGGAGCAGCGCGAGAGCATTGAAGCCGTCACGCCCCTGCTTGCCCTCGACGTTCCGACGGTCGAACTCGCGGGTGGTTCGGTGCGCTGCATGCTTGCCGGCATCCATCTCGCCGCGCGTTCCGGGCCGGCGGCTTCGTTCGCCTGACCTTCCGAAAGTGGAGACGAAAGTCATGAATCCCAAGCTGAACGTCGTTCCCTTCGTGAGCGTCGACCACATGATGAAGCTCGTGCTGTCGATCGGCATCGAGCGCTTCCTTCTCGAGCTCTGCGCCTATGTCGAGGACGACTTCCGGCGCTGGGAAAGCTTCGACAAGGTGGCGCGCGTCGCCGCCCATTCGCCCGACGGGGTCATCGAGTTGATGCCGACATCCGATGGCGCGGCCTACGGGTTCAAATATGTCAACGGCCACCCGAAGAACACGCGCGACGGTCGCCAGACCGTGACTGCCTTCGGCGTCATGGCGGATGTCGCGAACGGCTATCCTGTTCTCCTTACCGAAATGACGATCCTGACCGCGCTTCGCACCGCCGCGACCTCCGCCGTCGCCGCCCGGCACCTGGCGCCGAAGGGCGCCCGGACCATGGCGATCATCGGCAACGGCGCGCAGGCCGAGTTCCAGGCTCTGGCGATGAGGGCGCTGATCGGTGTCGATCGCTTGCGCCTGTACGACATCGATCGTGCGGCCAGCGAAAAATGCCGACTTAACCTCCAGGGCTTCGGCTTCGACATTGCGATCTGCGAAGGGACGGAGGAAGCAGTACAAGGCGCCGAGATCGTCACCACCGTCACGGCCGACAAGCAGTGCGCGACGATCCTCACCGACAATCTCGTCGGCGCGGGAATCCATATCAACGCGGTCGGCGGCGACTGTCCGGGCAAGACCGAGCTTCAGGCTGCCATTCTACGACGCGCCGACATCTTCGTGGAATACCCGCCGCAGACGCGCATCGAGGGCGAGATCCAGCAGCTCTCGCCCGACCACCCGGTGACGGAGCTCTGGCGCGTCATTGTCGGCGAAGCACAGGGCAGAACCGACGGGCGGCAAATTACCCTTTTCGACTCCGTCGGCTTCGCCACCGAGGACTTCTCGGCCCTGCGCTATGTCCGCGACAAGCTGACGGGTACGGCCTTCTACGAAGAACTCGACCTTCTCGCCGATCCTGACGACCCCCGCGACCTCTTTGGCATGCTGCTGCGTGCGGCTGCGTAAGGCGCCCGCCTTTGGATGCTTCCTCCGCAGATGCGGACAGGCGACTTTCCACTCCACTCCATTCTGCCGCTAGCGAACGCGAGAATGTTCGGCGCATCGGCCGGAAGATGCGACTTCGCGGCAAGGGGTTGGGCAGCTTGACACTGACTGATGGCAAAAGGGCCGGAGGCGGAATGACCGATTTCACGCAGGACCAGCGCACAAGCGGGCTTTCGATGATGATCCCAAATCGGTCCGAATGTCAGCCGCTCAACCTCACTTGGAGGCCTGGAAAGGCTTTAAGGGTTGCGGCGCGATGGCAACCCCAGGGTGCACCGGTAGCGCCGCTATGACTCTGCTCACGCCATTATTTGCTCAAGTCGGTGTTTGCGCTTTTCCCAATCAGGGAAGACTCGATCCAACAGTTCGAAGAACTCTGGCCCGAGATGCGGCACGGCGATGTGGCAGAGTTCATGCGTGACGACGTACCCGCCGCATTCGTGGGTGGAGCTGTCATCGCTCTCGTCGCGGCCGTCGTCGCTTGGCGATATGTCAGCCCTCGATCGGAATCAACTGCCGCTGACGCTCGCGAAGCAGCGCTCCCATCATCATAGGTCCTTCCCTTTCGGCACATCGACAGGTGCCAACAACCCGGAAGCAGAAACAGGCAAGTTTGGAGGAGGATCGGGCGAGTGGGCAGTGATCGTGGGGGTTAACTTCGTCTCACACCAAACACGAAGGAGTGAGAGATGAAGATCGCCATCGTGACCGGCGGCATGGCATCATCGTCGCCTACAACAACAACCCGCGATCGGCCGATTACTGTCGTCAGCGCGATCATCGCCAAGGGCGGCAAGGCCATGGCGCTGAAGCTCGACGTCGGCAACAGCCGCTGGTTTTGCGAATTTCGCGAGGCTGTCAGCACGCAACTGCGGTCGATGGCGCCGACGAAATGGCCGACATCGTGCTCGGCTTCGACGATGTCGACGCGTATGTCGCCACCGACACCTATTTCGGCGCAACTTGTGGACGCTATGGCAATAGCATCCGGGACGGGCGCTTTTCACTTGGCGGCGAAGAGATCCAGCTTCGCGCAACAATCACCTCCATCCCAAGCTTTGAACCGCGCCAGCACGTTTTGAATTGACGGCTTGCGGAAAGAATGAAAACGCTTTCATAGGAGAATTCGTACCTTCGACGCCAAGAGACTTCAGGGAAGAAAATGCTGCTCAACGGAATCCGCATCGTCAGCTTCTGCCATTTCCTGCAAGGTCCGGCGGGCGCGCAATATCTGGCCGACATGGGCGCCGATGTGATCAAGGTCGAGCCGGTCGATGGCGCCCATGAGCGGCGCTGGTCGGGAGCGGATGTGTTCGTCGAAGGGATCAGCGGCTTCTATCTCTGCGCCAATCGCAACAAGCGCTCGATCGGCATCGATCTGAAGAGCGAGGAAGGCCGCGAGGTCGCTCGCCGTTTGATCGCCGGCGCCGATGTCGTCATGGAGAATTTCCGTCCCGGCGTCTTCGCCAAGCTCGGCTTCGGCGAGGACGAACTGCGCGCCATCAACCCGACGCTGATCTACGCATCCGCCTCCGGCTTCGGTTCCACCGGACCGATGGCGCACATGCCGGGACAGGACATCCTCATGCAGGCGCGATCCGGCCTGATCGGCGTGACGGGAACGCCGGACCGTGCGCCCACCCCGGTCGGCGCCGCCATCGTCGACCAGCATGGCGGCGCCCTGCTTGCCATGGGCATCCTCGGCGCACTGGTCCGCCGCCTGCGCGACGGCGTCGGCACGCGGGTGGAGGCGAGCCTGCTTAATTCCGGCCTCGACCTGCAGGGCGAGGCGCTGGTCAATTTCTTCGCCGGCGGGATGACGCGCGATATCCTGCAGCGCGAATCCAATCTGGCAACCTGGTTCCACGCAGCTCCTTACGGCGTCTATCCGACCCTTGACGGCCATATCGTCATCTCGCTCTGCGACGCCACCGTGCTCGCCAATGCGCTCGACAGCGACGCGCTGCGCGAGATCGCCGGCAACGACCGCTACAAGGAGCGCGACGAATATGCCCGCCGCTTGCGTGTAGCGACGGCCTGCTTTTCGCGCGAACAGCTTGGACAAAAGCTCGACGCCAGTTCGATCTGGTGGGCGCCGATCAACTTCTACGACGAATTGCTCGACGATCCGCAGATCCAGCACGCCCAGATCTTCCGCGAGATCACCGTGCGCGGCCGCACCGTACATCTGGTCAATCATCCCAACCGCTATGACGGCGAGGTGCCGGAACTTCGCGTCCTGGCGCTCGAAATCGGCGAACACACGCGCGAGATCATGGGTGAACTTGGCTATCACGACGACGAGGTCGAGCGGTTGGTCGTCTCGCGCGCCGTCGCGGCCTCACGCCAGGCTAGCGACGATCTGCGGCTGACCGCCTGATGCCGGCTTAGCCGCGCGCACGGTAAGCTGCAAAAGCGCTTTCAAGAGCTTCCGCCAGATCGGCATGACATCGCCGGTTCGGCTGGGCGGGTGACGCCATCCGCCGTGGAAGGCCGACCCGGGGTGATCCGTCTAGATGCTGGCGACGAAGCGCGCCACGGTGGGCAGGAGGGCCTCGGGCATTTCCCGGTGCGGGATGTGGCCGCAGCCGGGCAGGATCAGCCGCTCGGCAGGCCCGGTCACATGGTCCATGATCTCGTCGACCTGGCGCAGCGTTCCGTGCTCGTCGTCCGCGCCCTGGATGACCAGAACGGGGCAACGGATGGTGGACAGGCGTTCGACCATGCTCCAGTTCTCCCGGCCCGGCGCCTGCCAGAAATCGACCCAGCGGCGGAACATCGGCTGGAGATGACGCGGGTGATGGCGCGCCAGCTTCCCGGCCAGTTCGCCAGCCTCGAACTCGACCCGCAACGCGTCGATGCCGCCAGTCTCCGCCACCTCGGAAAATACATGGCCGGCTTCGCTGACCAGACCGGCGAGCCGATCTGGCGCATTGGCCGCGAACATCAGCGCAATCGTTCCGCCATCGCTGTGGCCATAGAGCACCGGACGCTCGACACCCAGCGCATCGAGCAGGGCCGGAAGGCACGATCGCGCTTCCGCCTCGAGGAAGTCGGCCTCCCCAGCCGAGGGAAAATCGGAGCGGCCATAGCCGAGCCGATCATAAGCAAAGACCCGGCAGCGGGTCGCTTCGGCAAGCTGCAGCGGAAAAGCCCCCCATTGGGTGATCGAGCCCAGCCCCTGATGCAGCAGAACGATATCCCTGCTGCCGGCGACGGTTTCCGGCGTGATGCTGGCGACCTGGATGGTGACGCCGAGCACGGTGACGGCGCGGCTCTCCTGGCGAAACGACACGTCCGTCATGCCCAGACGGCGGCGGCGCGGCTGCTGCGCTTGCGTAATACGGGAGCCACGACAGGTCCGGTCGACGCACGGACGACCAACGTCGCTTCCAGTTGCGCGCTCATCGGGATTGGCTCGCCTTCGATGATGCGGATCAGGTGATCGGCGCGCGTCGATCCGGGTGACGGCGGCTCGGCCTTTCCCTTGGCATGCGACGGCAATTTCTTGTCGGAATTATCCATGTCGGGACTCTGTAGCAGATGCCTGAACGCCGCAAGCGATGCCAGTCCACGGCTCAGCGGTTTTGTAAACCGCTGAGCCGATGTGGAGCGTCAGGCGACAGCCGTCGACCGGGTGAGCCGGCTCTGCAGGATCACAACGACAAACAGGAAGCCGCCGCTCATGAAGCGTCGAGCCCCCCGCTAACCCTGACGCATCATCAGGGCTTTGACGGCTGGCATAACGAGCAATCGGCGAGACCCACGCGGGCTCGCCGATTTCTTCTCATCGGATCGCCGCCTCGGTCTTGCTATCGAAGAAGTGAATCGCCTTGGGGTCGACCCAGAACGGCGCGTGCTCATGCAACTTGAGTTCCGTTTCCGGCGCAATGCGGGACGCCATAATCAGCGTATCCGCCACCTTCGTGCCCACAACCAGTTCCGAACCCAATTGCTCGGTCACAGTCAACTCCCCGCGGAAGGTGGTACCGAGATCCTCCGCCGGTGCGCCGAGATGGATATGCTCCGGCCGGATGCCGAGGATGACGGAGCGATTGCCGTGGCCCGATAGGCTGGCGACCTGGCGCTCCGGCACGGCGATGGAGAGATCCTTGGCAACGGCGCGGGTGCGCCCACCTTCCTCGATGAGATCGACGTTGATGAAGTTCATCGCCGGCGAACCCATGAAGCTCGCGACGAAGCGGTTCTTTGGCCGATTGTAGATATCGAGCGGCGTACCGACCTGCTGGATATAGCCGTCCTTCATCACGACAACGCGGTCGCCCAGCGTCATCGCCTCGACCTGATCATGGGTCACGTAGATCGAGGTAGTGGCCACGCGCTCGCGCAGGGCCTTCAACTCGATCCGCATCTGCGCCCTGAGCTTGGCGTCGAGGTTCGACAGCGGTTCGTCGAACAGGAACACCTGCGGATGGCGCACGATGCAGCGTCCCAGCGCCACGCGCTGCTGCTGGCCGCCCGAAAGCTGGAACGGCTTGCGGGAGAGCAGCGGCGCGAGGCCGAGGATGTTGGTCGCGTGCTCGACCTCCTTCTTGATCGTCGCCTCGTCGACCCGGCGGTTGCGCAGGCCGAAGGCGAGATTGTCGTAGACGGTCATGTGCTGGTAGAGCGCGTAGTTCTGGAACACCATCGCGATGTCGCGATCCTTCGGCGGCAGGTCGTTGACGACCTTGTTGCCGATCTGGATCGTGCCGGACGAGATGGATTCCAGCCCCGCCACCATGCGCAGCGTCGTCGACTTGCCGCAGCCGGACGGCCCGACCAGCACCACGAACTCGTTGTCGGCGATCGTCAGACTGACGTCATGGACAACCGGATGGCTGCCATAGGCCTTGCCGACACTCTTCAGGATAACTTCAGCCATAGCGGCCTCCAGAAACTGAGGGAATTACATCCGCAGGCCGCGAATGACGTATTTCTGCCCGAAGATCGTCACCAGCAGCGCCGGCAGCATCGCCAGCACGGCGGTCGCGCTCATCAGGTTCCATTCCGTCCCGGTCTCGGTGACGAACTGGGCCATGGTCGAGGTGATCATCGGCGTGCGCTGGCCGGTCAGGATCAGCGCGAACAGGAACTCGTTCCAGGTCCAGAGCCAGGACAGGATCGACAGCGCCGCGATGCCCGGCATGGCCGAGGGCAGCGCCACCCGGCGGAAGGCGCCCCAGCGGGTGCAGCCGTCGATCAGCGCCGCATGCTCCATCGACGGATTGATGCTGTCGAAGAAGCCTTTCATCAGCCACGAGAAGAAGCAGACATGTACGGCGATGTGCGGCAGCAGCAGGCCGAGATAGGTGTCGTAGATCCTCAGATTCGTGGTGACGAGATAGAGCGGCAGCACGAAGGAGATGTAGGGAACCGTGCGGAACACGTAGATCGTCGCGAACCACGTCTTCTGGATCCGGCCCGTGAAGCGCGACAGCATGTAACCGCTGCCGACCGTCACACCCAGCGAGACGACGGTCGCCAGCGTCGCCATGACGAAGCTGTTGAACATCGCATGCAGGATCTGCGGCTGCTGCAGTACCTCGACATAGTTCTGGAGGGTGAATTCGGTGCCGCGCCAGATGTAGTAGATGCCGGATGCCGGGCGGATCGACGTGACGATCAGGATCGCCACCGGGGCGATAAAGATCATCAGCACCGCGACGATGACAAGGCCGATGAACACGCGCCAGGCGCCCGGCGCAAACCGCTCGAACATGGTCGGGCCCGGCCTCGCGATGGGGAGGGTGAAGGGTTCAACAGTCATCGAGACACCTCCATCAGGCGATTGACGAGCTTGTAGAGGCCAATGCCGACGACGAGCATGATCAAGGCGCCAAGGCCTGCCGCCGCGGCGCCCTTGCCGTAATCGAGATGCACGAAGGCCTCGACATAGGCGTAAACGCTGAACACCTCGGTTTCGCGCGCCGGACCGCCGCCGGTCAGGATCCAGACCTGGTCGAAGGTGCGGAAGGCGTCGATGGAGCGGATCAGGACGCAGACGATGATCACCGGCTTCAGCATCGGGAGCGTGATGTGGGTGAAGGTCCTCCACTTGCCCGATGCGTCGATCTGCGCCGCCTCGAATGGCTCGCGAGGCAGGCCCTGCAAAGCGGCGAGAATAATGATCGTGAACCACGGCGCCCAGATCCAGACATCCGTCAGGATGATCAGCGAGAAGCTTGGCCACTTATCCGAGAGCCAGCCGATTTCCGGAAAGCCAAGGACGCTCAACAGGTTGGTTATGACCCCAAACTGATCGTTGAACGACCAGCGGATCATCGTGGCTGTTATCACCGGCGCCACCGTCAGCGGCAGCAGGATCACCGTGCGGACGACGGGGCGGCCGAAAAACGGCTTGTTCAGAAGCAGCGCCAGCCCGAGGCCCGAGGCCAGCGATAGCACCACCGAGGACACCATCAGCATGAAGGTGTTGGGCAGCACGGTATAGAGGAAGACGGGATCGCTCAGGACGTCCCTGTAGTGCTTAAGGCCGATCCAGGTTTTGGCGGGGTTGACCAGGGACCAGTCGCGGAAGCTCGCATTCATGCCGATGAAGATCGGGATGATCTGGAAACAGACGAGCACCAGCGCTGCGGGGGCGACGAGAAGGAGCATGAAGCGCTCCCTCTCGCCGAGACGAAACGTTTTCGCCGCGACCCGTTTCATCGGCTTACTTCGGCGCGCCGTCGTGGATCGGCTGGACGCCGGCTTCCAGCGTTGCCTGGATATCCTCGCGGCTACCCTTCATCGCGCGGATCATGACGTCGGAGTAGACCTTGTGGGTCGCCGCCCAGTTGCGGAAGTAGTAGGCATCATGCACATGCGCTGAATCGAACAGGATCTTGCTCATCTTGACCCAGTTCGGATCCTGCTCGTCGAGAACCTTCCAGACCTTGGTGTTCGGCGGCGGACCGCCGGTCAGGTGCCACTGCTCGATCTGGCCATCGACGTCCGTCATCATGGCGCCAAGCAGCTTCTTGGCAGCAGCCTGCTTCTCCGCATCGATCACCTTGGGGATGGACCAGCCCCAAATATCGATCCAGTTGCGATGGCCGCTGCTGTTCGGGCCCTGCGGGAAGGTCGCGATGCCGACCTTGCCGGCGATCTTCGACTTGTCGGGGTTGTTGAAGTTGCCGAGGAAGGTGGTGTCAGCGACCGTGAAGGCCGCGTCGCCAGCCTGGAAGATGGCGTTGGCCTCGTCGCGCGAATAGGTCGTCATGCCGGGCGGGCTGATCTTGTTGGCATGCAGCGCATCCCACCAGAACTCAGCGGTTTCCTTCTGGCATGCCGACGCCGTCATCGGCTTCCAGCCTGCTTCGCCCATCTTGACGTTGTCACGCTCGTAGAGTGGCTCGTAGATGTCGCAATTATTGTTCCAGAGCGTCCACCAGAAGCTGAAGAACGTATTGGTGTAGGACATGCCGCCGACATAGCCCCAGCGGACCTTGTCTTCTTCCTGCAGCTTCTTGCTGACGGAGACGAGCTGGTCCCAGGTCTTCGGCACCTGGTCTTCCGGCACGAGGTCGGTGCGATAGAAGAAAATGCCGGCCGTGGTGACGATCGGCACGGCCGTCGTCTGGCCTTCCTTGTTGTGGAACGGCTCCAACTGGCCTTCGGCCACGTTGCGGACTTCGGTCACGTCCTCGACGGAGGCGAGATAGCCTTCGAGATCCTGGCCCCAGTCGTCATTGTTCCAGATGATGTCGCACTGGTCGGTCGCGCCGGCGCTCAGCATCTGCGTGATCTTCGGCAGATAGACCGAATAGGAGACTGGCGTCTTGTTCAGCGTGACGCCCTGCTCCTTGGCCCATTTCTCCAGGATCGTGACATTCGCCGCGATCACCGGATGGTTCATGTAGCAGAGATTGAGCGTCGTCTCGGCGCGCGCGCCAACTGCCGACAACGCGGTCAGCGACGACGCCAGCAGCAGCACACGGGCCACCGATCGGCTTAGAATTCTCATGCGTTCCCTCCGCAAGTATCGGCGCCTTGTCGCGCCCTCTTGCCGTGCTGCGGACACAGCACGGCCCTCCGCCGGACGGCACAGCCGCCGGACACCCTGCCTTCATTCATGTCTGTCGAAACCCGGACGACGGGCGGCTCCTCAACCACCTTTGCCGCCGGGGGCAGCGGACGCCGGAGACCCGGCCGCCCTTCTCCGTCGATCTCCCCGATCGAACGGAACACTCGCTCGCAGGCAGCCGAACTCCACGCGCCAGCGCGTCGCGGAAACGACCGGATCGCAGCCCGGCAGCGAGCCGGATTTGCGCATCGCCGCCCTCTGAAATCGTTTTCAGATTGGCGCGCGGCTTTCACGAGGTCAAGCGTCTTTTTTGGACAATCGCGAAGCCAGCTGAGTTCGAGTTGCGGCGATGGACCCCGACATCCAATTCGACGATAGTGACGCCAATCGCTCCGCGGCGGTCCTCGACTGCCCAAAGCCGTGTTCAACGTCCCATGACCAAGAATAAAAACGCCACGCCGACGCCAACACTATCCGACAGCAAGGTGAAACTTGGCGATGTCGCCCGCAAGGCCGGCGTTTCGCCGGCAACGGTCTCGCGCGTCCTGAACCATCCAGAGATCGTCAGCCCGGAACTGCGCGAGCGCGTCTCCCGCGCCGTCACGGCGCTGGCCTATACCCGCGACAGCGCCGGCCGGGCGCTCAAGTCGCGCCGCACCCGCACCCTCGGCGTCGTCGTGCCGACGCTTGGCATCAGCATTTTCGCCGAAGGCGTCGAGGCGATGCAGAACCGGCTGAGCGAGCACGGCTACACGCTGCTGATCGCCAATTCGCAATATGAGGCCCGCCGCGAACTGCAGGAAGTCGCCAGCCTGCTGGAGCACGGCGTTGATGGCCTGGCCCTGGTCGGCGACGCGCAACTCCCTGAAACGCATCAGTTAATTCGCCAGCATGGCGTGCCATACCTGACCACCTACGTCGCCACAGCGCGCGATGAGGTGCAGGCGATCGGCATCGACAATGAGGGCGCGGCGGCCTCCATGGCGCGCTACCTACTCGAGCTCGGCCACCGCCATTTCGGCATCATCGCCAATCTGCCGGAATCGAACGACCGCTCGATGTCGCGCTATCTCGGCATCCGCGCGGCGCTGGCCGAAGCCGACGTGCCCCTGCCCCATTCGCACGTGATCAGCATGAGCCAGACCCTGCAACACGGCCGCCAGGGCCTCCGGCAGCTGATCCAGTCCAATCCCGAGATCACCGCCGTGATGTGCACCACCGACACGCTGGCGATTGGCGCGCTGGCCGAGGCCCGGTCGCTCGGTCTCAAGGTGCCGCAGCACATCTCGATCACCGGCTTCGACGATATCGAGCTGGCGAGCCAGTTCGATCCGCCGCTGACGACGATCAGCGTGCCGGCCAACGAGATCGGCCGCGCCGCCGCCGATCATCTGGTCAATGCGGCGGCCGGCGTGCGGATTCCCGTCATCACCACCCTGCCGCACCGCCTGATCGTCCGCGGCTCGACAGGTCCGGCACCCGGCCTCGTCCGCCGGCCAAAGCTGCACAGAACTGCGGAATAGTCCCCGTCAGGTTCCGCTGAATCGTGCCGGGCGCTTCTCGACGAAGGCGCGCATGCCTTCGCTCTGATCCTCGGTGGTGAAGGCGTGCCGGATGGCATTGCGCTCGACCGCGAGGCCCATGGCGAGTGGCGTTTCATAGGCCGCCAGCACCGCCTCCTTGGCGAGCCTCGCCGCAACCGGCGCCTTGGTCGCGATCGTTGCCGCGACAGCCAAAGCGCGAGTCACCGCCTCGCCGTCCGGACAGATCTCGGCGATCAGCCCCGCCTGCAACGCCGCTTGAGCCGAGATCGGCTCGCCGGTCAGAACCATCAGCATCGTCAAGGACTTGCCGATGGTGCGCGCCAGCCGCTGCGTCGCCCCGTCGCCGGGCAGGATGCCGATATTGATCTCCGGCTGGGCGAAACGGGCGCTCTCCCCGGCAATCGCGATATCGCCGAGCATCGCGAGTTCATGGCCGCCGCCATAGGCGATGCCCTCGATCGCCACGACGATCGGCTTGCGGAATCCCTCGACCACCCGCCAGGCGGCGACGCGCGCGGGGTTGTCGATCGCCGCGAAGCCGTCGCGCTGCATCTCCTTGATATCTGCGCCGGCCGAGAACAGCGCCGGCCCGCCCGCCAGCACGACGCAGCGCACATCGTCATCGAGCGACGCGGCCGTCAGCACCGCGGCCAGTTCCTGCAGCAGGGCGTTGCTCAGCGCGTTGCGCTGCGCCGGCCGGTCGAGGCTCACCTGCAGCACATGGGCGGAGGGTCGCGCGGTCGCGATCAGGGGGGCCAGTATTTCCAAGATTAGAACTCCAAATCCGACGAGATAAAAAAATGCACTTCGTCTCTGAAAACGTTTTCTGATACAGGATGACAAAGCGGCCCTGAGGAGGCAAGTCCGGCGCGTCCGCGCCGGCCTGGAGACCGCGACCGAAACCGGAGGACCCTGCCCGATGTCGACTGCGCCCTTCCACGAAGCTCTCGACCTGCTTGCCGCCAAGCTCATCGAGGACGAGCGAGCCATCGGCGTCGAGTTTCCCTATGTCACCGCCCCGGACGGCGCCTGGCAGACGATGCCCGCCTCGGTCTCGGCCGGCTATACCGGGACCAACTGGAGCCATGGCAACTGGTTCTGCGGCTTCTGGGTCGGCCTGCTGCTCGCGTCCTACCTGCACACCCGCGACGAGAAGTTCCTGACGCTGGCGCGCGAGCGCATGCTTCTGGTCGAGCAGCGCGCCGAGGACGGCAACACGCACGATATCGGTTTCATCTTCCTGAGCTCGGCGATGCCGTTCTACCGGATCACCGGCGAGCGACGCTATCGCGACATCGCGCTGCGCGCCGCCGCCCGCCTGCGCGACCGCCTCGTCGTCACGAGGCAGGGCGCCTACATCTCGTCCTGGGGCCCGATGAGCGATCCGCGCGGTCGCGCCAGCTCGGCGATCGACACCATGGCGAACATCCCCCTGCTCTACTGGGCAGCGACGGAAAGCGGCGATGCGAGCTTCCTGCTCGCCGCCGAGGCGCATGCGCGGATGACCGACCGCGCCTTCACCCGCCCCGACCTGACGCTCTATCACGCTGTCGAATACGACACGACGAGCGGCGATCGGCTGCGCGGCTACACCTATCAGGGCCTGCACGACGAATCGCCCTGGTCGCGCGGCACGGGATGGTCGGTCTACGGACTGGCGGCAACGGCCGGCGCGACCGGAGACAGCCATTATCTCAGCCGTGGCGAGATCGTCGCCGGCAAATGGTTGGATCAACTCGGCGGGGCCATCGTGCCGCCCTGGGATTTCGCCGATACAACGCCAGACGCCCCGCTGGATACGTCAGCGACTGCCATCATGACGGCGGGCTTAATCGACCTGGCGCGGCTGCATCCCGATCCGGCCGCCAAACAGAAATGGCAGCAGACGGCCGAGCGCCTGCTCGCCGGTCTCTGCACGGGCTATCTGGCGACATCGCCTGAGCATCGCGGTCTGTTGACGAAGGGCTGCTATTCGAAGCCCCACAATATCGGCGTGCAGTCGGCAGTCATGTTCGGCGATTATTTCTTCGTCGAAGCCCTTATGCGGGTAACGATGCCCGGAGCCTTCAGCATCCATCACACCCAGCTCGCCGTATAGAGATGACAATGAGCGCGGCAATAGCTGCGCTCCCTACCGAGACTCAGTGCGATATCGATCGTCTGGCGTCAGGACTTGGTCTTTGGAAAAGAGGGGCCCTCTAGAAGTTGGTGCAGGACGTCATTTGGAGTTCATACGGGCTCCTTACCTCGGCTAGACTGACGCTCACGTCGTGCCCTCGATCGAAATCCGGCGCGCCCTGTGCCCTAAGCTCGCGGCCCCAATATACGAAAAGGCGGTAATCGCATGTGGGATTGGTTACCGACGACCCTGCAGAAAAATCCCGAAATCGCCCTCTTCCTCACCGTTGCAATCGGATATCCGCTCGGGACGATCAAATTCCGAGGGTTCGGCCTCGGTGCGGTGACGACAACTCTGCTGGTCGGGATATTGATCGGCCAACTCGACATCCAGATTTCCCAAACCGTCGGATCCGTCTTCTTCCTGATCTTCCTGTTCGCGATCGGCTACGGCGTCGGACCGCAGTTCGTCCGAGGTGTGGCACAGGACGGCGCGCCGCAGGCCCTGTTCGCGATCATCGTTTGCGCGCTGATGCTCGGCACCGCCTATGGCGTGGCACGCCTCGCAGGCTATGACGTGGGCTTTGGCGCGGGCCTGTTCGCCGGGGCTGCCACCGCGTCCTCGGCCCTCGGCCTGTCGACAAGCGCCATCGGTCGCCTGGGCCTCTCCGCCGAAGAGACGCGATCCATGGTTGGCGCAATCTCGACCGCCTTCGCCATGACCTACATCTTCGGCACGGTCGGCCCGATCCTCATCATTTCGCAGATCGGCCCGCGATTGCTACGCATCGACCTTCCAGCCGTATGCCGCGCCTACGAGACCCGCATGGGCGGGACCAGTCGCAGCGTCGGCACGTCCTGGCACCACTACATCATCCGCACCTATCGACTGTCGGCGGACGCTCCACAGGTCGGCAAGACCGTCGGCGAGGCAGAAGCCGGCATGCAGGCCCGGATGTTCTTCGACCGGATCCGCCGCGGCGATCAGGTGATCGATGCGAATGAAAGCACCATCCTCAAGGCCGACGACATCGTCAGCATTGCTGGAGCCCGTGGCAACTTCAAAGCGCATTTCACAACCGGCGTCGAGGAAGTGGAAGACCCTGAAATGCTCGACATGCCAACGGAGGGCATCGACGTCGTGGTTACCCGTCGCGCCTATGACGGCAAGACACTGGCCGATCTTGCGCGCCTCGACGTGACCCATGGGATCTTTCTCACCCGTATCCGGCGCGGCGCTTCCGGCACGGAAATCCCGATCCTGCCGCAAACGCAGATCCATCGCGGCGACGTGCTGACCGTGATCGGGCGCCCGCAAAAGATCCGAACCGCGATCAAAGCCATCGGCCGGGCAGACTTTTCCACCAAGGAGACGGATATCTCGTCCGTGTTCCTCGCCATCGCAATAGGCGCCCTGATCGGTATTCCGATGATCAGCGTGGACGGCCTGCCGCTGACCCTTTCCATGGCCGGCGGCGTGCTGATCGCGGGCATCATCGCCGGCTGGCAGCGCTCCGTGCATCCGACTTTCGGCCATGTGCCTCCGCCGGTCATCTGGTTCATGAACGCCGTGGGCCTCAACGTCTTCATCGCCGTCATCGGCATTTCGTCCGGCCCGAGTTTTGTCGCCGGCGTGCAGCAGGTTGGCGTGAGCCTGTTTCTCTGGGGCATGGTGGTGACGACGATCCCCACCGTGGCCGCGCTGCTGCTGGCGAAATATGTCTTCCGTTTCGACGATGCCTTGGTGCTTGGCTGCTGTGCGGGCGCTTGCGCCTCGACGCCGGCGCTCGGCATGATCTCCGACCAGGCCCGCAGCCAGGTGCCCGCGCTCGGCTACACGGTGCCTTACGCCATATCCAACACACTGCTCACCATCGGTGGCATCATCATCGTGCTGTTGATGAAATAGGCGATCTCGCCACCGCGGCGGGCATGAGGGTCAGTGGGTAAGATAGAAGACCCAGCCGACCGCCATCGCCAGGCAGATGATCGAGGTCGGCAAGCCGGCTTTGGCAAATTCGGTGAAGCTCAAGGTGATGCCGCGCTTGCGGCATTCCTCGGCGACGATAATGCCCACGAGGCTGCCGAAGATCACTGCGCTCGACGAGAAGCTGGTACCCAGCGCAATCGCCGCGCCAAGGGCTTCCGGTTGCTGCGCGCCCCCGATGAAGGGCGCCACCAGCATGACGGCGGGGTTGTTGCCGACAATATTGCTCAGCACCGTCATGACGCCCAGCATCGACATGGGATCGTGCAGGTCCAGGCCAACATCACGGAGGCCGGTCAGCAGATGCTGCGTCAGGCCCGTGGCCGTCAGGGTCGCGTTGACGACGAAGAGGCCGAACAGCAGGATCAAAAGGTCGCCGTTCACATGATGCAGCAGATTGGCCGAGGCCATGCGGCGGCTGACGAGCAGCACGCTGGCGCCGGCGAGCGCGATCAGCATGTGTGGCCAGTCCGTGAAAATGAAGAGACCGATCACCACGACGGCGACGATCGCCGCCTTGATCGTCTCCCCCCGATTGAACTCGACCGGCGGCGTGGCAACCGCCTCCGTCCCCGTTTTGACGGGATCCGGCACGACCGACAATTCCCACCGCCCGCGATAGCACAGCACGATGACGACCCAGATCACCGGCAGGCCGACCAACGCCGGCAGAGCCGCGGCCCGCATGAAGCCGACAAAGGAGAGGTCGAGCGCCTGCGCGACGATCATATTCTGAGGGCTGCCGATCAGCGTCGCGGCGGAGGCGAAGTTGGCGGCAAAGCAGAAGCCGAGCAAGAACGGCAAGGGATTGAGCCGGCGCTGCAGGCAGATGGAGCAGAAGACGGGCGTCATGGCTACCGCCACCACATCCTTGTTCAGCAGCGCCGCCATCACGCCGGAGACGGCGATCAGAATTGCCAGAAGCCCCTTCGGGCCGACGTCGATCGAACCGACGCTTTGCGCCACCCGGTCATAAAAGCCAGCGACCATGAAGGCGGCTGAAACCACCATCAGTCCGAAGAGCAGACCAATGGTGCGGTAGTCGACGGCAGCCCAGGCGGCGGCTGGAGAAATCTCCCCCGCCGCGATCAGGATCATCGCACCGACCACGGCGGCACCGGTCCTGTCGAGGCGGAAGCCCGGCAGATGACCAAGGGCCATGGCGAAGTAGACAAGGATGAAAATCGCGATCGTGAAGTCCATGGTGGCGTCGTCCGACCCGCTCGTTGGGCCGTACGAACACAGCCACGTCCCTAATGTATGAGGCCGATCGCGCATCGCGATCGACCCTTCGGCGGCGCCGATGCGGGCCGCGCCTTCACAAATGTAGCAAGAGGCGGCCCAAGGGCCGCCTCCTCGCCCGGAAGGCTATTCCGAGATCTTGCGATCCATGTTCCAGAGATTGTAGGCCCGCTCGCCGACCATCGCTTCGTCGAGGCCGTTTATCTGCTCGTCCTCCGGCACGCGCATCTTGCCGGTCATGTCGAGTACCTTGAGGATGATGGTTGTCACAATCGCGGCGTAGGCGGCGACGATCACGACGGCCAGGGCCTGCACACCGAGCTGGTAGAAGCCGGCAGAGACCTTGTTGATGCTGGAGCTTGCCAGGACGCCGATCAGCAGCGCGCCGGTCATGCCGCCGACGCCATGGGCCCGCCAGACTTCCAGCGTGTCGTCAATCTTCAGCCAGCTCTGGACATATTTCGCATGGTAGCAGGCCGTCGCGCCGACCGCGCCGATCAGCAGGGCCGACATGGGTTCGACATAGCCGGCTGCCGGCGTGATGGTCGCGAGACCGGCGACCGCTCCAACCAGGACGCCCGAGAAGGATGGACGCCTGGTTTCGCGCCATTCCCAGAACATCCAGACCAGCATGGCAATCGAACCGGCCAGCATGGTGTTGGTGAAAGCGTAGGCCGCGAGAGCATTGGCCGCATAGGCTCCGCCGGCGTTGAAGCCAAACCAGCCGAACCACAGCAAGCCCGCCCCCAGCGCCACCAATGGGAGGTTGGCAGGCAAGGTTTCCTTTTCACCGACCGACACCTTCCGCTTGCCGAGGTAACGCGCCGTCGCGAGCGCGGAGAAGCCTGCCGCGGTGTGGATGACGATGCCGCCAGCAAAGTCGACGACGCCAAGCTTCGCGAGGAAGCCACCACCCCAGACCCAATGGGCCGCCGGGAGATAGATGAGGATGGTCCACAGGGCGATGAAGAAGAGATAAGCGCCGAACTGGATTCGTCCGACAAAGGCGCCCGTCATCAGAGCCGGCGTGATGATGGCGAACATCATCTGGTAGGCAAAGACCATGATGAACGGAATGTTTGGGGCATAGGTGGGATTGGGCTCTATGCCGACGTGATACATGCCGAAATAGGGGCGGATGTCGCCGATGACGCCGCCGATATCCGGGCCAAAGGCCAGGCTGAAACCGCCGAACACCCAGATCAGTCCAACGACGCCGATGCAGACGAAGTTCTGTATCATGATCGACAGCATGTCGCGCTGCCTGACCAGGCCTCCGTAGAACAGAGCAAGCGCCGGCGTCATCATGCAAACAAGCGCCGTACAGATCAGAATAAAGGCGGTATCGCCCGAATTGATGGCTTGCATCGGCTTTCCTTTACGAGTGAATGGCCGGCCTCCGGAGCGGGCGCCGCGAGAGAGGATGCGCGCTTGCGCCGATACTAGATCGACTTCTTGGCCTCGTAGGCCATGTGGTCCTTCACTGCCTTGTGCGGATGCGGGGCCATAAGCTTCTTCGGCGCGATGAACAGATACATCGTCAGCACGTAGGGGGCGGTGAAGCTAGGCAGGCCAGACGGTGCCACGATCACGTCGAGTGCGCCCTGCACGAACACCGTCGTCACGGTGGCAAGGACGGCATAGAGGGCCACTTTCACTGACGGCTTGAGGAAAATCACGCCGACCGCGAGAGCGGTCAGGACCGGGCTGAAACCGTAGAGTCCCTGGCTGACGATCGCCGGGTCGGCGGCCATGCCTACCGCGACGATGATCGCGATGATGGAACCCGCGACGACGGCAATGCCAGCCGGGATCGAAGCAATGAAGATGCCGGCAAGGATGATCGCGCCGCTGACGGCGCTACCCAGCAGATATACTTGCCCGATATTGCGGAAGAATATTTCCACGAGCTCATTGAGGGGCGGGATCGTCACCAGATGCGGCCCAAAGGCGGAAGCGAGCTTCGGCGCTTCTCCGGCGACCTCGAGCCCGCCGAAGGAGTAGGCCCCCGCCACCATCAGCCAACCGGTGAGGACGAACGGACCGGTCGATCCGGGAATGCCCCAGCTATTGGTCAAGGTGGCGCTGAAGGCAGCGGTTAGAACCGTGCTCGCGGCGGCGCCGACAACAACGTAAACCCAGAGCTGTGGCGAGACCGCGATGAAAGTCGGCAGGGCGGCGCCGACCAGGACTCCGTTGAAGCCGAATAGGCCCTGGCCGATCGAATCCTCGTCGCACTCCAGAACGATCGCCGTCAGCGTCGCGACAACGACACCGATCGCGGCGCCGATCGTTGTTGCCCAGACGCCCGATACGTAGGACGCGTAGGCCATGGCGACGAAGAAAAGAACGCCTGTCAGGGCATTCTGCATAAAAAAGACCTGGCTCGTCCCACGCAGGCACGCCGTCAGAAAGTCGCTCTTCTTGTCCGCCATCGCTGGTTCACCCCCCAATCAACGCCAAAGAAATTCTTCCGGCAGAGTCCGTCCCCGCACTTCCTCGCGCACGATGCGCCAGAAGCGACGAACCTCATTGCGGACGTCGTAGGATTCGACCCCGACAACGCGCAGCATCAAGCCGGCAGCGTTGGGCAACCGGGACACACCGGAGATCGCGCGCGGCGACTCCGCTTCGAAATTGGTCGCGAAGCGCTCTTTGATCCGCGTGGCGATCTCTGGCGGTGTCAGGCAAATCACATTCGCGAAGGCGTCGAAGCCGCGCATCACCGCCGCGAAATCGACCGTCGGATCCCCCTTCTCGACCAGGAACTTCTCCGTGAAAAGCTTCCTTCCGTCGGGCCGACGAACCGAGACGGTCATCGACAGCAGGTCCAGGCCGAACCGCTCGTCGACATGGTGATGCTTGCGACCGGCAAGGATCATCTCGCCGTAGAGAAGCGTGGCGTCCTCGGCAACGACGACATCGGTCTGATTGATGTAACGCGAGCCCCGATAGGCGATCGTGAAGTCCGGGAGATATTCGAGATAGGCCCCGGCTTCGAGCGTGACCGTCTGGTACTGGGAGGCGTAGTTCGCGTCCATCTGATGAACGCGATTGGCGCTCTGCGAGGTCACCTGGGCGCAGGCGCCCTCGCCTACCGATATGTCGATCTTGTAGCGGTCGCCCTGCAGGATACCGCCGCCGACCGATATGATCGCGCAGATCGGCAACTCGGGCATCGCCTCGTCCCAGTACAACGCCTGCTGCACGAGCAACGGCGCCATCCGGTAGAGATCGTGCAGGATGGAGCGGCCGTTTCGCATCGAGAAACCGAGGCGAAGCTCACCCACCTTGCCATGCGCCGCCGCACGCATTTGCGCAGGCTGCGTGTGAAAATCACGCAGTTCGCGAGCCCCGTCGAGGCGGCCGAGCCGCTCGTGAAGTGTCATGGCTTCATGCACTCGCCGCAGCCGGAGGAGTCACCTTCACGTCGAACAGCGCCATATCGAGAATGAGCTGGATCAGGTCATCGACGCCTTCACCGGTCTTGCAGTTGGTGAAGATGAACGGCTTCTTGCCGCGCATCAGCTTGGAGTCACGGTCCATGACCTCAAGGCTGGCGCCGACATAAGGCGCGAGATCCTTCTTGTTGATGATCAGGATGTCCGACTGGCAGACGCCGGCGCCGTTCTTGCGCGGGATCTTGTCACCTGCCGCGACATCGATCACGTAGATGAAAAAGTCCGCGAGCGCCGGGCTGAAGGTCAGCGTCAGGTTATCGCCGCCGGATTCGATCAGGATCACATCGCTGTCGGGGTATTTTTCCTCGAGTTCCTCGACAGCCGCGATGTTCATCGAGGGGTCCTCGCGCACGGCGGTATGCGGACATGCGCCCGTCTCCACCCCGACGATCTTCTCCTCGATCAGAACACCCTTGAGAGTGCGGCGCACCTGCTTGGCGTCTTCGGTCGTCACCACGTCATTGGTGATGATCAGGGGCTTGATGCCCATGTTGATCAGGAGCGGTGTGATGGCCTCGATAACCGCGGTCTTGCCGGAGCCGACGGGGCCGCCAATGCCGATACGCGTGATTTTCTTCATATCCGGTTCCTCTGCCAATGCCGGGTTCAGTTCATGAACAGCCGGACATGGGTTGTCGTATGGTGGGCGACGAGCACATCGAAGATCGGCGCGAACGCCGACATCTCATCGAGGGACAGATCGCGCACGGCAAGGTAGTCGTCCTGGACGCGCTCCTGCGCCTTGAACAGGATGCGCTGCGTATCGATGTGATCGATCCGCATCAGCCTGACCGCGGCGCTGAGGATCATCGACGACACGCCATATTGATGCATGACGAAGGCTTCGACCTCGGTCGCGCCGACATGAGCCAGCGCAATCGCCTGGCCGATTGGAAAGCAGCCGGGCGTGACGCCTGCCTTGATATCGGCGAGCCAGCGCTCCAGCACGGGTGAGTGGGTGATCTTCAGCACGAGTTCGGCCAGCTTCTTGCCGACCCGCGTCAGCATCAGCTGCTGCTCCTCGCCCACGCGACGGCAAAGCAACTCGCTGTCCGCATCAAGGATGCCCTGGTAGTCTCCGGCGAGAACCGCGCGATGGGCGTGAAGAAGTGCAACGCCGTCCATCCGTGCTGCCTGACGCAAGACCAACTCGACATATTGCAGGAGGCTGTCCGGATCCGTGACGACCTGGGTCTGAATGGCCGATTCCAGACCATTCGAAAACGCGAAGGATCCGATCGGTAGCGTCGAGTCAGAAAATTGCAGCAGGCGTGCCAGACGCACCATGTCGAGCGATGCGATCGGCGTCCTTGTCTCGTCGTCAGCCATCACGTTCCCGAGGAATGCTTGTGATTGTGCGTATGGCCGTGATCATGATTGTGATCATCGGAATGATTGGGACCATGATCGTGGCTGTGACCGTCGCCATGATCGTGGTCGTGGTCGTGACCGTGGGAATGCGAGTGGCTGTCGCTATGCAGGTCGCGATGATGATGCGGCGTCGCGTCGGCGCCGGCGAACAACATCCGGACTTCCTTGGCGTCCAGCTTCGCAGCGATCTCCTCGCCCGGTGCGAAATGGGTTTTGACATGGGCGAAGGCATGCGTGCGCATGACCGAAGCCATCACCTTCTGGTCGACCGACAGCGGCACATAGACGGTTGAACCCTTGATAACCGCAGGCCAATGCTGATTGCCGAGGCCGTGTCCGAGCTCGAAGCAAGTGCGCAGGATTTCGAGAGGCGACAGCGTCTCCAGTCCCTCGAGTTCGATCACGAGGACTTGCTTCAGCGCGATACGGGCGACAACGATTACCCCCCTATCGGCGTCGTAGTGGAGCACGTCGTCATTGTGGAGGTGCTCTGAACGCGGCAGGGAGATCGCGAGTTCGACGCCGCCCTCGCTCGCCTTGCGCAGGCGATTCTTCGGCGCTTCCCACTGTTCCAGAACCAGGGGATCGATTTCGACGCTCCGAGCGCGTTCCCGCCAGACGGGATCGCTGAGATTGCCGAGCTTATTTTCGACGAGAATCATTCGTGTCTCCAAACAAACTTGGTGCTCAAGCGGCGCGGGTCCGCTTGGCGTCGCGAATACCGAACAAGATGGCAGCATAGCCGGCCACGAGGCTCGCTACGATGTAGAGCATCTCCAGTCCGAACTGGCCGGCGCCGCCATCTCGGAAAAGGCTCATAAAACGTGAGAACGTCGCTGCTTGAACCGACATGAGCGAACTACCTCAGGCCTTTGCCAGCGCTACGCCCGCGACCGCCGCGATCAACCCCGCCAGCACGGACGAAACGAGCAAGCGCATGGCGGCGCCCCTCGGCCATCTGCACGGCATCGAGTTGCATGGAACCGAAGGTCGTGTAGCGGCCAGGAGTACCGGTGATATCGAGCGAGGATATCACGTCGCCAAACCGCTGCTGTAGCGAAAGCGTGTGGGAATCCTGGAACCAAGGAGATGCCCGATCTGCCGGCGGAGCAGCGACCCGATACCGCCGCCCAGGCAGACCCAAATGACGTCGATCGCTCTCACAGTGCCACCATGCATGAAGATGCGGAGGACCAGTCGTCCTCCGCATTCCGAATTGGCTCAGCTGAAGAAGTACAACTGTCCGAGCGGGACGCGCTTTGCGGGCTCGATCGTGGCGTGTCTGCCATTGACCGTGACCGCGAAGGTTTCGGGATTTACCTCGATCTCCGGCAGGGTGCTGTTGCGGATCATCGAGCCCTTGCTGATCGCACGCGTACCGTAGACCGGCATGACCTGCGACTTCAGTTCGTAGCGATCGACGATGCCATCATCATAGGCGGCGCGCGAGGTGAAGGTAACGCGGGTCTTGGGCAGAGCCGAGCCCTGTGCGCCGAACATCGGGCGGTAGATGACAGGCTGTGGCGTCGGCAACGAGGCATTCGGGTCGCCCATCAGCGCCCAGGAGATCATGCCGCCCTTGATCACCATCTTCGGCTTAGCACCAAAGAAAGCAGGCTCCCAAAGCACGAGATCCGCCATCTTGCCGATACCGATCGAGCCGATGACGTGACTGACGCCCTGCGCGATGGCGGGGTTGATCGTCACCTTGGCGACGAAGCGCAGAACGCGCTCATTGTCGTTGCCGGATTTGTCACCCTCATAGGCACCGGCGCGCTGCTTCATCAGGTCCGCCGTCTGGATGGTTCGCATCCAGTTCTCCCCGACGCGACCCATGGCCTGGCTGTCGCTGGAGAGGATCGAGATCGCCCCGAGATCATGCAGCACGTTCTCTGCAGCGATGGTCTCGACACGCACGCGGCTCTCTGCAAAAGCGACGTCGGTCGGGATCTTCGGGCTGAGATTGTGACAGATCATCGTCATGTCGAACAATTCGGCCTGCGAATTGATTCCGAAGGGCAAGGTCGGATTGGTCGAGCTCGGAATGACATTGGAAACGCCGGCTACACGAATGATGTCCGGAGCATGGCCGCCGCCGGCGCCTTCCGTGTGGTAGGTATGGATCGTCCGGCCTTCGAACGCGGCGATCGTATTCTCGACGAAACCGGCTTCGTTCAGCGTGTCCGTGTGAATGCAGACCTGGATGTCGTAATTGTCAGCGACCGTCAGCGCCGCCCGGATCGCGGCCGGCGTGGAACCCCAATCCTCATGGATCTTGAGGCCCATGGCGCCAGCGTGGAGCTGTTCTTCCATAGGCAGCAGCGAGGAGCAATTGCCCTTGCCCAGCACGCCCGCATTGACCGGCCACCCGTCGAAGGAGCGGAGCATCATCTCGATGTTCCACGTACCCGGGGTGATCGTGGTGCCGTTCGTGCCGTCCGACGGTCCTATGCCGCCGCCGAACAGCGTCGTGACGCCGTTGCTGAGCGCGGCCTGGGCCTGCTGTGGCGAGATGAAGTGGACGTGCGCATCGATGCCGCCGGCGGTAAGGATCAGGTGCTCGCCCGAGATTGCGTCCGTACCTGCACCAAGCGCCAGACCGGCTGTCACGCCCGACATCGTCGAGGGATTGCCAGCCTTGCCGATAGCGCAGATCAGGCCATTCTTGATGCCGACATCCGCCTTGATGACGCCCTGCACGGCATCGAGGATCGTGACGTTGGTGATGACGAGGTCCGGCGCCCCGGCGGAGCTGGTCAGCTCGTTGTCGAAGCCCATGCCGTCGCGCAGCGTCTTGCCGCCGCCATACACGGCTTCCTCGCCATAGACGCGCAGATCCTTCTCGATCTCGATATAGAGATCGGTATCACCCAGCCGGATCTTGTCGCCCGTCGTCGGGCCGTACAAGTCCGAGTACTGCTGCCTCGAAATCTTTGCCATCTCAAAATTCCGTTCTGTTGGGTTGGGACGACAAACTAGGACTTGTTCTTGAATCCGTAGCGCTCGATGCGCTCCATGGCATCGGCCAGGCGCGGACGGTAATCGTCATAGTTCTCGTCGCCGACCCAACCATTGACCAGACCGTTGAAGCCCAGCACGCGCTGCTTGCCCTGGTACGGAACGAGGGTGACTTCCTTCTCGTCGCCAGGCTCGAAGCGCTGCGCCGTTGTCGCCGGAATGTTGAGACGTTTCCCGAAAGCCTGCTCCCGATCGAATTCGAGCGAGGCGTTCACTTCGAAGAAATGATAGTGCGATCCGACCTGGATCGGTCGATCGCCGGTATTGCGGACTTTCAATGTCGTCGTGGGATAGCCCGCATTGATCTCGATATCGCCCTTACCAAGGACCAAGCCCCCGACAGGCGCCTTCTTCTGATCTGAGCTCATCGAAGCCCCCCCTGTTCGGTACTACTTGATCGGATCGTGGACAGTGACGAGACGGCTGCCGTCCGTGAAGACCGCTTCCACCTGGACATAGGGGATCATCTCGACGACGCCTTCCATGACGTCATCGCGGGTGATCGTCTTGCTGGCGGACTCCATGACCTCTTCCAGGGTCTTGCCGGCGCGTGCGCCCTCAAGAGCAGCCACCGAGATCAACGACACGGTCTCGGGATGGTTGAGCTTTAGCCCCTGATCTTTCCGTCGCTGCGCCACCTGAGCGAGCGTGTAGATGAGAAGCTTATCAATCTCGCGGGGAGTAAAATGCATGTGTCGCTCCAAAACGGACGGGAATCATCTTGTCCTTCAACCGCATCCGATGCAGGCCATCCTGCAACGAATAAAGATGAGAATCTATTTCCACGCAAGGCGCTAGGCAGCTCGAAGTGCCCCGCTTTCCGCATCATCCTCGGTCGAATTGAAGTCAAAACCGGCCGAAACCTAGGACAAGACGCGAGAATTCACGCACGACAACCCTCGATTCCAAACACAGCCATAGCGCGACTCAATTGCAGATTGAGACAAATCCCGCCCTCCCGTCCTCGCTCACCGACACAGCGGTCCAGCTCCCTTCACCGGCCGGGGTGGTGGACTTGACGATTTCACCGGGCGATTTTGGTGGGCACCGTCTACAAGAACAGGCTCAACGCGTGAGCCGCGATCTCTCCGGTGCGCCAACGGGATGGATGCCCAGGCCGCAAGGGCATCGGCAGAACGGAAGGGACGGAACAAGGCATGCATGAACGGCTTACGGCTCAACGCTCTCCGGCTGTGACGGACGCGGATATGCTCGCACAGGGACAGCCGGGGGATCGGCCGGGAGAGGCGCGCTATATGGCGCTCGCCGTCCTGGTGGGCGGCGTGGCCGGCGGAATCGGCTCGCTGTTTCATCTGCTCGTCGACTGGCTGATCGTCTGGCCGCAACTTCTCGCACGCGTCGCGAGCGGCTGGCCGCTGGCCGGAATGGCGGCCCTCGTGACGATGGCCTGCACCGTCCTCGCGCTCTTCATGGTTCGCCGCTTTGCACCCGAAGCCGGCGGCAGCGGCGTGCAGGAGATCGAGGGCGCCCTGGCTGGACTGCGCCCGGTCCGGTGGCGTCGCGTCCTGCCCGTGAAGTTCTTCGCCGGCCTGCTGGCGCTTGGCTCCGGCCTCGTTCTTGGCCGTGAAGGGCCGACAATCCACATGGGCGCCTCGGCGGCCGCGGCGGCGGTGGATTGTTTCCGGACCACGGAACTGGAGCGACGCGGCCTGCTCGCCTCGGGCGCCGCGGCGGGACTTGCCTGCGCCTTCAACGCCCCGCTGGCCGCCGTACTGTTCATCATAGAGGAAACCCACAAGGAGTTTCCCTACACGTTCCGGACCTATCTCGGCGTGATCTTCGCGGCGATAGCCTCGACGGTCGTCACGCAAATCATGGTCGGAACCGGCCCGACGCTGCCATTACTGCTGCCGCACCTGTCGACCGATGCGCTTCTGACGCTTCTGCCCGCCTTCCTGCTGCTCGGCGCCCTCCTCGGGTTTATCGGCGTGGCGCTGAACAGGAGCATCCTCTGGGCCATGGACTTCAGCGCCCACAGCCAGAAGCGCGCGCCCTATGTCTACCCGGCGGTGGTTGGCCTTCTCAGCGGGGCGCTCCTCGTGCTGTCCCCGATGACGGTCACCGGCGGCGAAAGCGTCATTCTCGACCTCGCCTCCCAAAACTCCACCATCACCTTGCTTCTGATGCTGGGGGCCATCCGGTTCGTGACCATGGTCGGCGGCTATTCGAGCGGCGTCCCCGGCGGTGTCTTTGCCCCGATCCTGGCGCTCGCATGCTGCCTCGGACTGGCCTTCGGCCAAGCGATGGCGCTCGTTCTGCCTGATTCAGGGATGGCTCCGCTTGCGTTCGCGATCGTCGCGATGGGAGGACTTTTCACAGCCTCCGTGCGCGCGCCGATCGTCGGCGTCGCCCTGACGCTGGAGATAACCGGCTCCTACGCCCTTGTCCTACCGTTGATGGCCACCTGCGTCACCGCGAGCCTGATCGCCCAATGGTGCGGCGGACGCCCCCTTTATACCGAGCTTCTCGATCGCACGCTGAGGCAGGCGGGCCTCAAGACGCCTATCGCGAAAGAGGAACCAACGGGACTGGCTTGAGCGGCTCGAATCCGCCTTATCCATGCCATGGCCTCCTCCTCCGCCCGGATGACGTTCGGGCGCCCGGCGATGGCTCGGCGTCATCCTCCGCTTCTCTGTCATCACGACCGCCGCCGCCCAAGGCCGTCTGGTCATATCGCCTGCCCCGGCCGCGAGGTCTATGGACAGGCACGATCAAAGAATCATAGTCTGATTGCTGATTTGGATGCGATCTACAAAGGAAATCCTGGCATCGCGGAAGCGCTGTCTTTAGCCGTCATGGCATATCAACGAAATTTCTTTATTATATCGTGGAAGGCAAAATGGAATATACAAGCGGCAACTACGAAGCTTTTGTCCGACCACGCAAACGCGAAGGCGTTGAGAACAAGACGGCATGGTTCGTCGGCTCTGGTCTTGCAGCGCTCGCAGGCGCTGCCTTCTTGATCCGGGATGGTCACATGCCCGGCGACAGGATAACGATCATCGAACGACTAGGGCTGCCAGGCGGCGCGCTGGACGGCATCGACGAGCCGGACAAGGGCTTTGTCATTCGTGGCGGACGCGAAATGGAAGACCATTTCGAATGCCTTTGGGACCTTTACCGCTCCATCCCTTCTCTTGAGGTTGAAGGAGCGAGCGTCCTCGAAGAGTTCTATTATCTCAACCGCGATGACCCGAATTACTCGCTTCAGAGGGTGACCCAGAAGCAGGGCCAGGACGTGGCCAACAAGCAGCTCCTGACCCTGGGTCCCGACGGTGAGAAGGATATTGTCCGGATCTTCATGGCGACCCGCGAGGATATGGAAGGCAAGCGCATCAACGAAGTCTTCGGCAAGGAATTCTTCGCCAGCAATTTCTGGCTTTACTGGCGGACGATGTTTGCCTTTGAAGAGTGGCACTCTGCGCTGGAAATGAAGCTCTATTTGCATCGCTTCATTCACCACATCAAAGGCTTGGCCGATTTCTCAACGCTGAAGTTCACGCGCTACAACCAGTATGAATCCCTCGTGCTGCCTCTGGTGAACTGGCTCTCCGGCCACGGCGTGAAGTTCCACTATGGGGTGGAGGTCACCGACGTCGATTTCGACATCCAGCCCGGCCGCAAGCAGGCTACCCGGATCCATTGGACCGAGAATGGACAGGCTGGGGGCGTGACCCTGGGAGAACACGACCTCGTGTTCATGACGATCGGGTCTTTGACCGAAAACTCCGAAAATGGCGATCATCACACGCCCGCGGCCCTCAACACTGGCCCGGCCCCGGCATGGGATTTGTGGAGGCGCATCGCGGCCAAGGACGACGCCTTTGGCCGGCCTGAGGTGTTTGCGGGCCATATTCCAGAAACCAAGTGGGAATCGGCGACGATCACCACGCTGGATGAGCGGATCCCGGAGTATATCGCGCGGATATGCAAGCGCGATCCTTTCAACGGCAAGGTCGTCTCGGGCGGCATCGTGACCGCGAAAGATTCAAGCTGGCTGTGTAGCTGGACGGTCAATCGCCAGCCCCATTTCAAGAAGCAGAGCAAGAGCCAAATCGTTGTCTGGTTTTACTCGTTGTTCGTGGAAAAGGCCGGGGACTTCGTAAAGAAGCCCATGCAGGACTGCACCGGCGAGGAGATTGTACAGGAATGGCTCTATCACTTGGGCGTTCCCGTTCAGGACATTCCCGAACTGGCCGCGACCGGCGCCCGGGCCGTGCCGGTGATGATGCCCTACGTCACCTCGTTCTTCATGCCCCGAAAGGCTGGCGACAGGCCGGACGTGGTCCCGGAGGGGTCGGTGAACTTCGCATTCATTGGCCAGTTCGCTGAAACACGAGAACGGGACTGCATATTCACGACGGAGTATTCGGTCCGTACGCCGATGGAGGCCGTTTACACCCTGCTCGGCGTGGAGCGCGGCGTTCCGGAAGTATTCAACTCGACCTACGATATCCGGAAAATGCTGGGCGCCATGCATGTCCTGCGGGATGGCAGGGAACTCGACGTTCCTGGCCCCAAATTGTTTCAGCACCTGTTCCTGAAGAAGGTCGACGGAACGCAGGTCGGAAACCTGCTGAAGGAATACAAGCTCATCCCCGAGTGAGGCGGATTGCCGGGCCGAGCCAGACATGCGCTGGGCCCGGCTGCTCCCTTCAATGCCAAGCGTGGCAAATGGAACTTGAAGAACAACGAGGGATAGACACGGCACCGCCGATCTACCCCGTTGTTCGGGATCAAGCCGGGTCCAACCTCAACCGTGGCGAGCCTGATAGAGGGCGATAGCGTCGGCTCCACCCGGGAATTGAAGCCGGTCCGATGTGTCGTGGACGGCGGCCCAGACGGCCTCCGCGACATCCGCCTCCTTCGTCGTCAGCGCCGGCTTGGCGTAAGCCTCGAAAATCGGTGCTGCGAAACCGGCATAGGCCGGAGGGATCAGATCCTCGACGCGCAGGTCGGTATTCTGGGCGAAACGGGTCGTCGGGGCATATCCCGGCTCCACCAGCCTGGCGCGGACGTCGAAATGGCCGAGTTCATGGGCGAGCGAGCCGGTGAAGCCCTCGATCGCCTGCTTGCTGGCGGTATAGGCGGCGGCCAGCGGCATGGAAGCCAGCGTGACGCTCGACGTCACGTTGACGATCACGCCGGAGCGGCGTTCGCGCATCTGCGGAATGACGGCCTGACACATCGCCATGACGCCGAAGGTGTTGGTGTCGAACACCTTGCGGATATGCGCCATCGGCGTGGCCTCGAACGCGCCGACGACGCCGATGCCGGCATTGTTGACCAGCACGTCGATCGGCCCGGCCGCTGCGATGGCGGCGGCAATGCTCTCTTCGTTCGTCACGTCGAGCGGCAGGATGCGCAGCTTGGGCGAGGTCGGCAGCAGAGCGGCATCCGGGCGCCGCATGGTCGCGATGACATTCCAGCCCTTGTCGAGGAAATGACGCGCGATCTCGAGGCCGTAGCCCGAGGATGTACCGGTGATCAGGATCGTTTGCATGGGAGCCTCCATTGGTTTCGGATGGCTCCTTGATAGGCGGCATTGGTGGGACGACCCATAATCAAACGTCTGTTTTTAATTTCCAACTGTCCAATTCGTGGGAAGCAATGGCAAGAGAGGGTCCCTACAGACGCGGATGCAAGAAGAGCATCAAGCGCGATGCGGACGACGTCGCAGACGTGGATGCTTCACGTGCCGCGAGCCTGACCCGTATGACCGAGCCTAGGCGGGTTCGATGACGCCGCTGATCCGGGCGAATTTTCCCGGCGGACATCCGATCCGCTTGCGAAAGGCCGTACTGAAAGCGCTCGCGGATTCGTAGCCGACCTCGTCGGCTATCCGATCGAGCGTTTTGGCGCCGCGCAGCAGGGCGTCTTTTGCCAGCGCCATCCGCCAGCGAGCGAGATATTCGATCGGGCCGCAGCCGAGGACCGCGCCGAAGCGCGCGGCGAAGGCGGAACGCGACTGCCCGGCGATCTTGGCAAGGCTGGCGACCGTCCAGTCGGCCCGCACATCGGCGTGCATGGCGCCGAGGACGCGCGCCAGGGCCGGGTCGCGCATCCCGTTGAGAAGACCGGCACGGTCGCCGTCCGTCGCGATTCCGTGCCAGCGCAAAGCCTCGACAAGCAGAACCTCGAGCATGCGCTGAAGGATCATTTCCTTGCCCGGTTCGTCGCCGCCGCATTCCTCCATGATGAGGTCAATCACCCGGCCGAGCCGCACCGATCGCCCTTCCGAGGGCGGAATATGGATCATGCGCGGCAGCAGGGCGAGCAAGAGCGGCGCATTGACCGTCTCAATGCGGAAGGTGCCGCCGAGCGCTTCGAAATCCGCCTCGCCTTCCTGCTCGCCGTGGCGGACGGGCACGTCCATCGGGTCGCGCAGCTCACAGGCTATACCGGGATGGCTGCTCAAGGTGAAAGCCGGGGTGGAGGGCAGGAGAAGAAAGGAGCCTTTCTCCAGCTTCCAGGGCTCCTCTCCCTGGAAGGCGATCCAGCACGCGCCTTTCAGGATGATCGTAAAGCCGGGCGCATGATGGGCCGCATATCGAATGCCCCAGCGGCCTCGCCCACTGATGGGCTTGGAGATGGCCGTGCTCGGTCGAAGTAGGGCGATGACATCGCTGAAGGGGTCCATCCGAGACGATCCGTAATAAATCTATTCCATGATTTATAAGTCATCTCGCCCCTTTCATCCAGCGAACCTGCAGCAGCCTCCATCGGGAGGCCTCACATGCCGGCGCCGATGTTACTGTCCGCTCGATAAGGCGGAGGACCTTGCTCGATGGTGGTAGGTGAGCGCCATCGCCAGACAGATCGCCAGGGCTTGCTCGTTCAGGGGGGCGGAGGTCGGAACCAGGATCGCCCGGTTGCCCTGATAGGCAAAGACATCCGGAAAATGGGCCCGAAAGCTCTCCACCAGGGTGGTGCGGCAATTGAACAGGATGGCCGCGGTGTCTGGCGGGGTTTTGACGACGCCAAGCCTGATCGTGCTGCCAGATCGAGAGGCATTGGTCAGATAGGCGGGTTCGCCCCATTTCAGCGTTTCCGTCAGCGGCCCGACGCCGGGAGTCGTTTCGGCAACCTCGAAGATCAGCTGGCGAATGCGAAGGAGTCGACTTCGGGTCGGTCCGGAAAATCCCGCGAAAGCCGATGCAACCGCGTCTGGAACGGGGGGAGCTCCTCGCTGGTCGCGCATCACGGTCCCTTCAGATGGATATCGGTGAGAAGGCCATGGGGTGGTGTATCCCGTTGAACCATCGCGGTTATCTCTGGCTGACTGTGCCATCTGCACTTCACCAAGAATACACAGACGAGCCCGACAAATCTTGCGGAAGTAAAGCGTGCCGCGATGCCCGTGTCGGAACGGCGGCGTCGTGGTGGAGGATCGGGTTTCGATGTGGCGGCGAGAGATCGCAGGAATCCATTTGACTCCATCGTGGCGCTACTTATACGTATAAATAATACGTATAAGGGGATACCGAGTGTCGAGCAGACCCACCCAAAAAGACGTCGCGATCCGTGCCGGTGTCTCGCAGGCAACGGTGTCGATGGTATTGGGCGGGGCGACGACCCAGTCGGTCTCCGCCGAGACCGTGCTGCGGATCCGCGCCGTCGCCGAGGAACTCGGCTATGTGCCGAACCGGTTTGCGCAGGCGCTGAAGACGCGGCGGACGATGACAATCGCCTGCATCGTCCCCGACATCACCAATCCGTTCTATCCCGGCCTTATCCGCGGCGTTCAGAAGATCGCCCAGGACCATGATTACGACGTCATCGCCGTCAACACCGATGGCATCCCGGCGCGCGAGCGGCATTTCCTCGATTGGGCCCGGCAGGGCCGCGTCGACGGCGTCATCGGTGTCTTCTTCACCGTGCGCGTCCAGGACTTCGTGCCCCTGCTCGATATCGGCATCCCGGTGGTGCGGATTGAATCGGCCAAGAAGCGCGGCGGCGACCTCGCCATAGACGACATCTTCGTCGACAGCCACGCCGCGGCGATTTCCGTCACGGAGCACCTGATCGCCAAGGGCCATCGCCGCATCGCAATGGTGGCCGGCACCGGCGGACCGCAGGGCGTCCGGGTCGAGGGCTATCGCGAGGTGCTTGGCCGCGCCGGCATCGAGCCGCTCGTCATCATCGAGAATGACTTTAGCGAAGGTGCGGGATTTCGCGCCGCCGAGGCGATCCTGGCGACGGGATACGAGCCGACCGCGATCTTCGCTGCCAACGATTTGATGGCGATCGGCGTCATGCAGGCGCTTCGCGAACGAAGCATCGCCATTCCCGGTGAGATCGCTGTCTTCGGCTTTGACGATATTTCAGCCGCGCGCCTCGTCACGCCACCGCTGAGCACCGTCGCGCAGTTTCAGGACCGGATGGGGGAGAAAGCCGCCGAAATCCTGATCGAACGCCTGAGCGGATCCCGTTCGGGCAAGGGCACCATTGAGGAAATGCCGTTTCAGCTGATCGAGCGCGGCACCGTCTAGACGTCAGATTGATTGAAGGAGGAAACCATGAAGAGACGTACATTCATCGCCGGATCCCTCGGGCTCCTGGCCAGCACCGCCCTGATCGGCCCAGCCCTTGCCGAGGGCAAGCGTATCACCTGGTGGTATGAGAGCGCCGATCCGAAGCAGCAGGGCTACATCAAGTCCGGCATCATCGAACCGTTCAACACCGCGAACCCGGACTTTAACCTCACCATCGATTATCGCGGCACCGAACTCGACAAGCAGATGCGCGTGGCGCTGCTTTCCGGCAACGGCCCGGACATCGTCTACACGGCCGGCCCGACCTATGTCGCGCCGATGGCCCGCGCCGGCCAGCTGCTGGCGCTCGACGACTACGTCACGCGCTTCGGCTGGACCGACCGGATTCTTCCGGTGTTCATCGAGATGGGCAAGTATGACGGCAAGCTCTATGCGCTGCCGAAGACCTACGAGACGCTCGGCCTGTTCTACAACAAGACCCTGTTCGAGAAGCACGGCTGGAAGGCGCCGACGACGATCGCCGAGATCGAGACGCTTGCCGACGCCATGTTGGCCGAGAAGATCGTGCCCTTCGCCTCGGGCAACGCCAACTGGCGCCCGGCCAACGAGCACTATGTCTCGATCGTGCTGAACTCGATCGCCGGACCGGAGAATGTTTACAAGGCGCTGAAGGGCGAACTGCCCTGGACCGCCGAGCCCTTCGTCAAGGCGATCGATACGCTGAACAGCTGGTGGCAGAAGGGCTATTTCGGCCCGAACTACTTCTCGCTCAGCGACGAGCAGGCCTTCGCCCAGATGGCGACCGGACAGGCCGGCATGATGCCGACGGGCACCTGGCAGTTCCAGCGCGTGAACACCTATTTCCCACCGAACAACGCCGAAGTCGGCTTCGTCGGTTTCCCGAGCGCCGAGGGCATCAACGGTCCGGTCTATCCGCTTGGCGTCGGCTCGACCTTCTCGGTCGCCGCCACCTCCAAGAACGCGGACGGCGCCGCGGCGGCCATCGACTACATCTTCTCCGAGAAGACGTATGGCGTCATGAACTCGGCCTGGCCGGGCGAGTGGAACACGCCACTGGCCGATCTGTCGAAAGTACAGGTCGACAACGGCCTGCCGCTCTACGGCGAGACGATGAAGACGCTGGCCGAAGCCGTTGGCGACAACCAGTACGGCTACACGACCTGGACATTCCTGCCGCCGGCGACCGATTCCTACCTGGTCAGCGGCATCGAGGAAGTCTGGCTCGGCCGCAGCACGACGGCCCAGTTCCTGGAACAGCTCAACGCGACGTTCCTGCAGGAAAAGGCCGACGGCAAGGTGCCGGCCATCCCCGCCCGGTAACACCCCACGCGCCTGGCGGAGCAGCGGCGCGATCGTCGTCGCTGCTCTTTCCCGCGGAGAACCCAGCATGTATCGGCTCTATCTCGTTCCGACATTGCTCATCAATGTCGTCATCATCTTCATTCCCGCAGTCCTGACCATCGCGCTGGCCTTCTTCCGCTGGGACGGCATCACGACGCCCGTCTTTATCGGCCTTCAGAATTTCCAGGCGCTCTGGAGCGACCGCGTTTTCTGGACCGCGCTCACCAACAATCTGATCTGGACCGGCATCTTCCTGACGATCCCGATCTTCATGGGATTGCTGGCGGCGACGCTGCTGCTGATCGCCCGTCGCGGCAGCATGTTTTTCCAGGTCATCTATTTCCTGCCGATGATCATCGCGACCGCCATTCTGGCGCGCGTCTGGCAGGGCATGATCTACAGCCCGGTCTCGGGCGTGAACGGCATGCTCCAGCGCATGGGCTTCCCGACGATCGATCCGCTGTCGCAACCCTCCACGGCGCTGCTCGGCATCGCGACGGTCGACCTCTGGCACTGGTGGGGCTTTCTCTGCGTGATCTTCTTCGCAGCGCTCCGCCAGGTCCCGCAGGAACAGATCGAGTTTGCGCGTCTCGAAGGCGTCAGCTTCTGGAAGATCCTTCGCTACGTCCTGATCCCGGCGATCTGGCCGACCATCACCTTGATGATGATCATGACCGTCATCTGGTCGTTCCTGGTGTTCGACTTCGTCTACATCCTGACCCAGGGCGGTCCCGCCTTCTCCAGCGAAGTACTCTCCACCCTCGCCTATCGCAGCGCCTTCTATGACCTCGCTGTCGGCAAGGCCGCGGCCGTCGCCGTCGTCATCAGCCTTTTCGGCCTGGTCGCGACCGCCTTCTACATCCGGGCGCAGGCCAAGGAGTTCCACCAGTGAAGCACGAAGTGAAACTCGTCGAGAACCGGGCGACGCTCATCCTGACCTATACGGTGCTCAGCATCGCGCTGATCATCACGCTGTTTCCGATCGCGCTGCTGGTGCTCAATTCGGTCAAGCCTGCCGCCCAGATCGTGCAGAATCCGCTGGCATGGCCGGAGACGTTCCGCTGGGATAATTTCACCCGCGCCTGGGAAGACGCCCGCTTCTCGCAGACGATGCTAAACTCGGTGATCCTGACCGCGACGACCATCGTCCTGGTCTGCACGACCTCGTCGCTGACGGCCTATGTGCTGGCCCGGCGCAAGATCGAAAGCTGGAAGATCGTCACCTTCTACTTGCTCGGCACGACGACGGCGCCGATCCAGCTGTTCCTGTTCCCGCTCTATTTCGGCTTCGCCAAGCTGGGGCTGATCAACAACACCTTCGCCGTCGCACTGATCTATACCGCGATCTTCTCACCCTTCGCCGTCATGCTGCTGCGCACCTATTTCCTCGCCATTCCGCGCGAACTCGAGGAAGCGGCACAGATCGACGGCGCCAATCACTGGCAGGTCTTCACCAAGGTGATGCTGCCGATCGTGTCCCCCGGCATCCTGACCGTCGCGCTGATCATCGGGCTCTATTCCTGGAACGAGTTCCTGATCGCGACCACCTTCCTGCAGGGCTCGGAGAACATGACCGCCGTCGTGTCCTTCTTCCTGCTGAGCGGCCAGTACAGCTCGGACTGGGGTGAGATCATGGCCGCAGCCCTGATCATCGTCCTGCCCGTCGTCGTCCTCTTCGTCCTGCTGCAGCGCCGCTTCATCGAAGGCATGGCCGGCGGCTCGGTGAAGGGCTGAGAACAAGATTCTTATGGAGGCAACATGACCCTACCGAACGATTATCTGGATCGCGTCTATGCCGGCGTTCTCGGCAAGCTGATCGGCGTCTATCTCGGCCGTCCCTTCGAGGGCTGGACCTACCAGCGCATCATGGAAGAGCTCGGGCCGATCGACTATTACGTCCATGACCGTCTCGACCAGCCGCTCGTCGTCACGGATGACGACGTCGCCGGCACCTTCACCTTCGTCCGCGCGCTGGAAGACTACGGCGTTTCGCCGGACCTTTCGGCCGAGGATATCGGCAAGGCATGGCTCAACTATATCGTCGAGGAGCGCTCGATCCTGTGGTGGGGCGGCGTCGGCAATTCGACCGAGCACACGGCCTGGATCAACCTGAAGAAGGGCATTCCTGCGCCCGCCTCCGGTTCGATGGCGACCAATGGCCAGCCCGTCGCCGAGCAGATCGGCGCGCAGATCTTCATCGATGGCTGGGCGCTCGTTGCGCCGAACCAGCCGAAGCTGGCGGCAAAGCTCGCCGAGCAGGCCGGCAAGGTCAGCCATGACGGCGAATCCGTCTATGCCGCCATGCTGTGGGCCGCGATGGAAGCGGAAGCCTTCCAGAGCCGCGACATCGACCACCTGCTCGATGTCGGTCTCTCGGTCATTCCGGCGGACAGCCTGATCGCGAAGCTGATCGCCGACGTCCGCCGCTGGCGCAAGGAAAACGCCGACTGGCGCGTCGCCCGCCAGTTGATCCAGGACCATTACGGCTACGACAAATATCCCGGCAACTGCCACGTCGTGCCGAACCACGCGCTGATGATCATGTCGGTGCTCTACGCGCCGGACGACTTCCAGAAAGCGCAGATGATCGTCAACACGTCGGGCTGGGATACCGATTGCAACGCCGGCAATGTCGGCTGCCTGATGGGCATCATGCTCGGTCTCGACGGCATCGAGGCCGGCCCGGACTGGCGCGGCCCTATCGCTGACCGGCTGCTGATCTCGTCTGGCGATGGCGGCAATTCGATCAATGACGCTGTCCGTGTCTCCTATTACCTCACCAATCTCGGTCGTCAGCTCGCCGGCCAGGACAAGCTCGACAAGCCGAAGGACGGCGCGCAGTTCCACTTCTCGCTGCCGGGCAGCCAGCAGGGATTCCGCCCGCAGGGTGGTTTCACGGCCAATGCGTTCCTCCGCGTCGGCAACGAGGAATTCGGCAACGCACGCGCCCTTTCGATCGGCTACGAGGCGCTTGGCCCCGGCCAGGAAGCGGCGGCGATCAGCCCCACTTTCTCGCCGCCTGAACTTCTCAACATGCGAACCTATGACCTGATGGCAACGCCGCTGGTCTATCCGGGCCAGGTTGTGAAGGCGCGGGTCGTGGCGCCTGCCGCCAACAAGGGCGAGGTCGAAGCGCGTCTGCGTCTGCGCGTCTATGACGGCGCCGACAAGCTGCGCGATATCGATGGCGAAGCGGTAAAGCTCGCTCCCGGCGCAGAGACCGTGCTGAACTGGCGCCTGCCCGAACTGGACGGCCAGCCGATCGCCGAAATCGGCGTCGTGCTGACGGCAACCGGCCGTCGCGCCGATGGCAAGGTGCTGGTCGATTACCTGCGCTTCGACGGCGCGCCGGAAGTGACGCTGAAGCGTCCGGCCGGCGACGGCGATTTCTGGCGCATGGCCTGGGTCAACGGCGTCAGCTTCTTCTCGAAGCGCTTCCCGCCGAGCTTCCGGATCTCGCAATCGCTGGGCGATGGCATTGTCTCGCATGGCACGCGCGAATGGACCGATTACGCGCTCGACGCGGACATCATGATCCATCTCGCCGTCCATGGTGGCGTCGCGCTGCGCGTCCAGGGCCTGCGCCGCTATTACAGCATCCGCATCACCCAGGACGGCCAGCTTCAGATCGTCCGCGTGCGCGACGAGAAGGAAGTTGTGCTGGCGTCGAAGCCGTTCGAGTTCGTGCTAGAAAAGGCGATCCCCGTCAGCGCCAAGGTCGTCGGCTCGACGATTTCGGCCACCGTCGGCGGCGTTGCCATCGAGGCGACGGACAATAGCGCCGAAGCCTTCCGCGATGGCGGAATCGGCCTGACCGTCTATGAAGGCGCGCTCTCGACCGACACCGTCAAGATCTCGGCCGCGTAACAAATCCACTGCGCAGAGGGCTAGCCCCCTCTGCGCAGTGCCCATCTCGATGTGCGCGCTGAATCGCCGGTCCTCTGGCGCGGTCGAGGCTGGCGATATCGTCGCCATCGCCTATCCGTTCCGCCACATTGCGGTCGACACACTTGCCCTTCCGCCTCTCCATTCGCTATCAGCGGCGCTCACCTTCAAGGACGGGAAGAGCATGAACAGTCTGGTTGGAAAAGTCGCCTGGATCACCGGCGCGGGCAGCGGGATCGGACAGGCGGTCGCGACCGCGCTGGCGAGCGCCGGCTGCACCGTCGTCCTGACCGGAAGGCGTCAGGAAGCGCTCGAGCAGACAGCAGAAAATATCGCCAAGAACGGCGGCACGAGCCTCGCACGAGCCGGCGACCTGACGCAGCCCGAAACGGCGGGCGCGATCGTTGCCGAAATCGAGGCGCGGTTCGGCCGGCTCGACATCCTGGTCAACAATGCCGGCGGCAACATCGTCGAACGCGCCTGGAAAGACCTCACCACCGACAGCATCGATGGTCTGATCAACAGCAATCTGTCAGCTGCCTTCTATTGCGCAGCTGCCGCTATGCATCCCATGCGCAAGGCCCAGCAGGGCCAGCTGATCCACATCGCGTCCTGGGCAGGCAAGTTCATCCACCCTGTCAGCGGCCCGGTCTATACGGCGGCCAAGCATGCTGTCGTGGCGATGAGCCAGAGCATCAACATGGAGGAATATCGCAACGGCATCCGTTCGACGGCCATCCTGCCGGCCGAAGTCGCGACACCGATCCTCGAAAAGCGGCCGACGCCGCCGACCGCCCAGGAACGAGCCGAGATGCTGCAGCCGGCCGATCTTGCCGAGCTTGCCCTCTTCATCGTGACGCAGCCGGCTTCGGTCTGCCTCAACGAGGTCGTCATCAGCGCAAGGCTGAACAAGTTCTACGAAAGATAAGCTCCCCACTACGGATCGCGGCCAGTGTCCCGACGGAACGACGTCCGGACACTGGCGATCCAGCGAGCAAAGGCACGATCAGGCCTTGGGGGCAGCGTCGCTCAGCTTCGGCGTATCCTCGCGCTGACCCCATTCGTGCCAGGAGCCGTCATAGAGCTTCCAGTTCTCGTTGCCGGCGCGTTCGATCATGAAGCCCAGGATCGAGGCCGTCACACCGGAACCGCAGGTCGTGATCACCGAGCCGGTGATATCGACACCCGCATCTGCGAAAACCTTTGCGGCAGCTTCCGCATCGACAAAGGCGAAGTTATTCGCCGGATCGAAGAATTTGGCCCAGGGTGTGTTGATTGCGTTGGGCATGTGGCCGCTCGCCACTCCAGGATAGCCGGAGCCTTCGGTTCCGTCGAAGCGCGCCGCGGTGCGAGCATCGACGACGGCCACCCCGCTATCGAGCGCGACGCGCACCTCGTCGACGTTGACGACCCGGCCCGCCTGAAGCGTGGCCTCGAAAGCCGCGGGCGCTGTCTCCTTGGCATCACCAGCCTCGACCGGCCGCCCTTCGGCAACCCATTTGCGAAAGCCGCCATCCAGAATCCGAACCTTGTCGTGGCCGAAGACGCGGAACATCCACCACAAGCGGGCAGATACATAGCCGGCATCGTAGATGACCACGGTCGTCTCGTTGTCGATGCCGAGGCGACCGATTTCGCTGGCCCAGAGTTCGGCAGACGGCAGCATGTTCACATAGGGCGAGTCCGGATCCGATACCGCGCTGAGATCGATGAAGCGCGCGCTGGGAATATGGCTGCGACGGAAATCATCAATCGCCTGCTTGCCGGAATCGGGCAGATACCAGGAACAATCGAGCACGGCCAACTTGGCATCGCCCAGATGCGATGCAAGCCAGTCCGTGGTTACAAGCCATTCGCTCATCGTCATTCTCCAACAAAAACGAAATCCTGGTCCGTCCGGATGGCTACCGTCAGCCTCGTAGGGAGGCGCGCGCACCCCGCCGTCCGAATGCCCAAAGCAATAGAAGAAGCCCCATCCGGTCGCTAGTCGCCGCCGTCATTCCGGCGTCGAACCGCAGCCGTCCGCGTCCACCAAAATCGATCGCTCGCAGGCCGGGCGGCGCGGAAGTCCAGCCTCAGCCGCCACCCGCTCATACCCATTCACCCATTGCACGGATCGCAGACACTGGGTCGCCAGGAGAGGGTGGTAAACATACGACGAAGCAATCTAAGATATCAAAGATAGGCGGCTAGACAGGCTCTGTTTGTTTTGGAATTGTGTTTCCTTTGATCGCATTTTCACAGAAAATCCTGCCTTCAGGGATCGACGACAATCTCAATATAGATACTGCAGTATCAACCGCCCAAATACGCTTGGGCACTGAAGTCCCAAGGGAATTTCAAACCGATGTCGATCAAGGCAACGATCTCCGCGCTTGCTCTCGCGGCGCTTGCGACGACCCCCGCTTTCCACGCTTCGGCCGAGCCGAAGGGCAAGGATGCAGAGGTTACCATCCTCGTTTCCTCGCTGACCTATTCCTTCCCGCATTTCGTTTTCCTGCAGGAACAGCTGGAAGATGAAGCCGGCAAGCTCGGCAAGGTGAAGATCCTCCGCGCTGACGGCCAGTTGAGCGCGCCGAAGCAGATCGCCGACATCGAAGCCGCCATCGTGCAGGGCGTCGACGGCATCATCATCGCTCCGGCCGACGCCGACGCGCTCGCTCCGGCCGTCAAGGCCGCCATCGCCGCCGGCGTGCCGGTCGTGACGATCGACCGTCCGGTCAATGGCGTGCCGGAAGTTCTGGCCAATGTCGCCGCCGACAACGTCAAGGGCGCCGAACGCCAGGGTGAAGCCATCGCCGCGCAGTTCCCGAAGGGCGCGACGATCATCAACCTGCAGGGCATCCCCGGCGACAAGACCGCCAACGACCGCAACCAGGGCGTCCATACCGTCCTCGACAAGCAGCCGGATCTCTACAAGTTCGTCTCCGAGCAGACCGCTCGTTTCAGCCGCGATCAGGGCCTTTCGGTCACCGAGAATATCCTGACCGGTCTTGCCGACGCGCCGCAGGTAATCGTTGCCGCCAATGACGACATGGCGCTCGGCGCCGTGCAGGCCGTCGAAGCCCGCAAGCTCAACGGCAAGATCGCCATCTATGGCTATGATGGCTCGACCGATGCGCTGAAGGCCGTAAGCGACGGTTCGCTGGCCGCAACCGTCGACCAGTTCCCCGGCAAGCAGGGCCGCGTCGCGGTGAAGACGCTGGTCGACTTCATCCGCGAAGGCACCAAGCCGGCCAATTCCAACATCCTCGTCGAGCCGGTCGCCATCACCAAGGCTAACCTCGCCGAAGCCGAACGCATCGGTACGATCACGAAATGATCGCAACCGGCAGTGATGCCAGGAATGACGTTTCATCGGGTGGCGCCACGCCGCCCGATGAGGCGTTTCTGGACGTCGAAAAACTTACCAAGAACTTCTTTGGCGTGACCGTTCTCGATGGCGTTTCGCTGTCGATCGCGGCGGGCAAGGTGCATGCGCTTCTCGGCGAGAACGGCGCGGGCAAGTCGACGCTGATCAATCTCCTGAGCGGCATTCACAAGCCGGATGGCGGCGCGCTCCGCATCGACGGCCAGCCCGTCGAGCTGACAGGGCCGAACGATGCGCAGAAGCGCGGCATCTCGACCATCCATCAGGAATTCAGCCTGTTTCCCGATCTGACGGTAGCGGAGACGATCTTCGCGGGTCGCCTGCCCGTCAACCGGCTTGGCCTGGTCGATTGGCGCGGCATCGCCAAGCGCACCGCGGCCGTGATGCAGCAGCTTGGTGCGGACATTGCTCCGGGACGACGGGTTGCGGATCTGAGCATCGCCGAGCAACAGCTTGTCGAGATCGGACGGGCGCTGACGTTGAAGTCCCGCCTGATCATCATGGACGAACCGACGGCTTCGTTGACGCCGCGCGAAGTGGGCCGCCTCAAATCGGTCATTCGCTCGCTGACGGCCGAAGGCGTCGCGATCCTTTTCGTCAGCCACCGGCTGGAAGAGGTCAAGGAACTCGCCGACAGCTTTACCGTGCTGCGCGACGGTGTGGTCGTGGCGCGCGGCGATATCGCCGACGCCACGATCGACGACCTGGTGCGCTGGATGGTCGGCCGCGAATTGCTGGAAGAAGACCGCGATCACGCCGCCTCGAAGCCGGGCGCGGTGGTGCTGGAGGTCGAGAATCTGCATAGCAAGCCGCGCTCCGCCCGTTCGGCCTCGGTCGAGGGCGTCAGCTTCGCTGTCCGGGCCGGCGAGATCGTCGGCCTGGCAGGGCTTGTCGGCGCCGGCCGCACCGAAATCGCCCGACTGATTTTCGGCGCCGATCCGATCGGCTCTGGCGTCATCCGCCTGAACGGACAGGCTTTTCGGCCCAAGGGTCCAGGCGATGCCATTGCGGCCGGCGTCGCACTCGTGCCGGAAGACCGCAAGCAGCAGTCGCTTTTTCCCTCGCTCCCGATCAGCGAAAACTTTGCCGCCGTTGGCAGCGTTCGTCCCGGCCTGTTCGGGACCCTGCGCCGCAAGGCGGAGAAGCTCGCCTTCCAGCAGTTCCGGGATCGGCTGAAGCTGCGCGCAGCAGGAGCCGACGCGCCGATTGCCACGCTTTCCGGCGGCAATCAGCAGAAGGTGGTGCTGGCGCGATGGCTGGCGCTGAAGCCCCGGCTGCTGATCGTCGACGAGCCGACACGCGGCGTCGATATCGGCGCCAAGACGGATTTGCACCGGCTGCTGCGTGAGCTTGCCGCTGACGGCGTCGCCATCCTGCTGATCTCGTCCGACCTGCCGGAAGTTCTCGCGCTCAGCGACCGCATCCTGGCAATCCGCAGCGGCCACCTGACGGGCGAACTCGCCGGCCGCGACGCCGATGAAGAGAGCCTGATGCGCCTGATGACGCTTCCCAAGGCGGCAGCCTGATCCCCACAACGGTTGAAACCATGTCCCTTGCTCCCCCGACCTCCTTGGTCCGCCCCCGGGCGCCGGCAAACGCAATCGCGCTGCTCGCGCGCCTTGCGCCGCTGATCTTCCTGCTGCTGCTGATGGCGCTATTCACCTTCCTGGCGCCGCGCTTCCTGTCGTCGCTCAACCTGTTCAACATCCTGCGCCAGGTCTCGATCTTCGGTATCGTCGCGGTCGGCATGACCTTCGTCATCCTGACGCGCGGCATCGACCTTTCGATCGGCGCGCTGATCGCATTGACCGGCCTGGTCGCCGCCGTGGTCGCCAAGGGCGGCATCCCCGGTCGCTTCGAGTTGACGGCGGGTGGCGGCGCTTTCGAATGGTATTGGGCGGCCCTTGCGGCAATCGTGGTCGGCGGCGTGGCCGGCGCGCTGCAGGGCGTCTTCGTCGCCAAGCTGACCGTGCCGGCCTTCGTCGTGACGCTGGGCGGCATGACGATCTTTCGCGGTCTCGCGCTGATCATCGGCAATGGCGGCCCGATCAGCGGCTTTGACGAGGCCTTCGGATGGTGGGGACGCGGCATGGTCGGGCCGGTCCCGGTCCCGGTCATCGTCTTCCTTGTCGTCGTCGTCATCGCCGGTTTCGTGCTGCATTACACGCGCTATGGCCGCTCGGTCTATGCCATCGGCTCCAACCCGGAAGCCGCGCGTCTGTGCGGGCTGAACGTCAACCGCACGCTGATCAGCGTCTATGCGCTGACAGGGCTTTGCGCAGGTCTTGGCGGCTTCCTGCTCGCCTCGCGGCTCAATTCGGCCGAGGCGGTTGCCGGCAACCAGTATGAACTCAACGTCATCGCCGCCGTGGTGATCGGTGGCACCAGCCTCTATGGCGGCACCGGCAGCATCGCCGGAACGGTGATCGGCACTCTGCTGATCGGCGTGCTGCTGAACGGTCTCGTGATCCTCAACGTCTCGCCCTACGTCCAGCAATTGCTGATCGGCGCGATCATCGTCGGGGCGGTCACGTTCGATATCTTCATCAAGAAGTACAAGCGATGAGCCGCACGATCTTTCTGACGGGAACCGAGCTCGCCGAGCCGCCGGTCCAGCCTCTCCGCGCCGGCGCTCTTTCGGCTAGCTATGATCGCGGCGCGCTGCGCTGGATCCGCTGGCGTGACCAGGAGGTGCTGCGCGGCATCTCGTTCCTCGTCCGCACGCCGGGCTGGGGAACGCCGGATGCCGAGATTTCCGATCTGGAAATCCGCGAGGACGAGGCCGCTTTCGAAATCCGCTATACGGCGCACTATCGCGATCACGCCTCGATCGTCTCGGTCGACATCCGCTTTTCCGGTACGGCCGAGGGCCGGCTGGAGGCGACGGCGACCATAGAGCCTGAAACCAGCTTCGAGACCAACCGCACTGGTTTCGTCGTGCTGCACCCGCTCGATGGTGTCGTCGGCCAGCGCCTGACGGTCGAGCATGCTTCCGGCGGCACGGAAGAATTTGTGATGCCGGAGGCGATCAGCCCCGGCCAGCCGCTGTTCGATATCCGTGCCATCACCCATTCGCCGCGACCGGGTCTTTCGGTCTCGGTTCGGCTGGAAGGCGATGTCTTCGAGATGGAAGACCACCGCAACTGGTCGGACGCCTCGTTCAAGACCTATAGCCGCCCGATCGGCCTGCCCTACCCTTATTCGCTCGAAGCGGGCACGACGACACGGCAGTCCGTGCTGTTGCAGGTCAACGACTCGTCCGCATTGGCGCAGCCGGCAACGGCTGCGAACGCTAACAACGTTGCGGACGTGATCGTCGGCGGTGAAACCGACATACGCTTGCCGCGCATCGGCATTGGCCTTCCGGCCAGCCTCGCCAGCGCCTCGCTCGAAGTCGCCTCCACGCTCGCGCCCCTCGCTGGAGCGCATCTCCTGCTGCGCTACGATCCCTCCGCCGGAGACAAACCCGAGGACATTCGTGCCGCCGGCGAGTTTTCACGGGCTGCCGGCCTGCCTATCTCGTTTGAACTACTGATCACTGCCGAAAGCGACCCCGACGCCGAGATCGCCGAGGCCGCCCGCCTTCTGACAGAAGCCGGCATCACGCCCTTGAGCGTGGCCGTCTTCCCGAAGCAGGACGAGAACTCGTTCCAGCCCGGCGAGCCGCGCCCACCCGCGCCCGACGAGGCGACGATTCATCAGGCCATTCGCAAACTCCTCCCCGGCGTTGCTGCCGGCGGCGGCACGCCCGCCTTCTTCACCGAATTCAACCGCAAGCGACCGCCTGCTGATACCTACGACTTCATCACGCACGCGACGGCGCCAACGGTGCATGCCGCCGACGATCTCTCCGTGATCGAGACGCTGCAATCGTTGCCGCATATTCTGCGTTCGGCGCGGGCGATCGCCGGTGACGCGCCACATCACATCGGCCCGATCGGCATCGGGGCAAGGCTCAATCCCTATGGCGCCGGGCCGACGCCCAATCCCGACAACGGCCGCGTCGGCCTCGCCGCCGCCGATCCGCGCCAGCGAGCGCTGCTCGGCGCCGCCTGGCATGTCGGCTACGCGGCGACCGTCGCGCCATACGGCATCGACACGCTGGTGCTCGGCGCGCCGGTCGGCCCGTTCGGCCTAGTCTCGACGCGCCAGACCTATGCACGGCCGTGGTGGGACGATGCGGCGGAGGGCAGCCTCTATCCGTTGTTCCATGTCGCGGCCGACCTCGTCGCGGCGTCTGGCAACCGGCAACTCGCGATCGACGTCGCTCATCCGCACATCGCAGCGCTCGGCTGGGTTTCGGATGGTCGGCGGCAGGTGATCCTCGCCAATCTGTCCGACGAGCCCGTGACGCTCCGCCTGAAGGGTCTTGGCCTCTCTTCCATCCGACGTCTCGATGCCGAGAACTTCGCCGCTGCGGCGCTGGACCCGGTCCTGTTCCGCGACACGACCGCCAGCCTCCCGACGGACGGCGTGCTGACGCTCGATGCCTATGCGGTTGCGACCGTTCTCGAAGAAGGAGCGGCAGCATGACCGCACGCTTGAAGGGCGCCGTCATCGGCTGCGGTTTCTTCGCGCAGAACCATCTGCATGGCTGGGCCGACCTCGACGATGTCGAGATCGTCGCCGTCTGCGATGTCGATGAATCCAAAGCGAAGCTTGCTGCGGAAAAGTTCGGCATCGCCCGCGTCTACACCAGCGCCGAAGCGATGCTAGCTACCGAGGCCCTCGATTTCGTCGATATCCCAACGACGATGGAAACGCATGAGGCGCTGACCGCTCTTGCCTTCGCCCATGGCGTGCCCGTCATCCTGCAAAAGCCCTTTGCGCCGGATCTCGACGGCTGCAAGCGCATGGTAGCGGCAGCGGCTGCGGCGAACGTACCGCTAATGATCCATGAGGATTTCCGGTTCCAGAACCTGTTCCGGACCGTCCGGGAGATTCTCGACAGCGGCGAGTTGGGCCGACTTACCTTCGGCCGCCTGTCCTGGCGCACCGGCATCGACGTGTATTCGAACCAGCCCTATCTGGTTCACGTCAAACGCTTCATGATCATGGATGTCGGCATCCATCTGCTCGATCTCGCCCGCTTCCTGTTTGGCGAGGCGAACGGCGTCTTCTGCCGCACGCAGCAGATCAAGGAAGGCATCGCCGGCGAGGACGCCGCGACCATCTTGCTCAGCCATGAACAAGGCGCGACGTCGATCCTCGATTTCAGCTACGCAACGAAACGCGAGCCCGACCCGTTCCCGCAGACGCTGGGCGAGATCGAGGGCACCGAGGGCACGCTGATCATCGGCGCCGACCGGGTGCTGACCGTGCATGGCAAGGACGGCACGCGGCGGATCGCGGTGCCCCATGATGACCGCAGCTGGACCAGCGAACCCTGGACCCAGATCCAGGACAGCGTCGTCCATACCCAGCGCCATTTCGTCGATAGCCTTCGCCGGGGCGTCGAGCCGGATACGTCCGGCCGCGACAGCCTTGCAACCTATGCCCTGCTCGAGGCGGCCTATCTCTCGGCCGCGCGCGGCACGCTCATCCATCCCGACCGACTGGGAGATCCCGCATGAACCCTTCGCAGACACGCCAGCTCGGCAAGACGGATCTGCAAATCCCGGTCTTCGGCGTAGGTACCTGCCCGCTCGGAGATCTGTTCGAAGAGATCCCGGAAGCGGATGCCAGCGCGACGCTGGAAGCCGCCTGGGACGGCGGTATCCGGCTCTACGACACCGCACCCTGGTATGGGCTCGGCCAGGGCGAGCATCGCACAGGACGCGCACTCTATCGCCGTCCGCGCGAGGATTTCGTCCTTTCCACCAAGGTCGGAAGGCGGCTGTTCCGGCCGCATGACCGCGCCACATTCGACGGCTCGAAGTGGAAGGGCGGCCTCGCCTTCGACCATGTGCACGACTACAGCTATGACGGCATCCTGCGCTCCTATGAGGACAGCCTGCAGCGGCTCGGCATCAACAAGGTCGATGTCCTCTACATCCACGATCTCGACAGCGGCTATTTCCCGGACGAGGCCGACCTGCTGGCCCGGCTGCGCGAGCTAGAGAACGGCGGTTTTCGCGCGCTCGAAGAACTAAAATCCTCCGGCGAGATCAGCGCCATCGGCGCCGGCATCAACGAGCGCGGCATGATCAACCGCTTTCTCGACCGCTACCCGCTCGACGCCTTCCTCGTCGCCTCGCGCTATACGCTGCTGGAACAAACGATCTATGCGGACGAGCTGTTGCGGGCGCAGCGCGAGGGCGCCGGCATCGTCATCGGCGGCGTCTTCAATTCCGGCATCCTGGCGACCGGCGTTTCCGGCAATGCGCGCTACGAATATTCGACGGCGCCCCAGGCGGTCCTCGATCGGGTCGGACGGCTGCAGGCTGTGGCAGAGCGCCATGGCGTGCCGCTGGCGGCCGCCGCGCTGCAGTTTCCATTCGGTTTCGACGGGGTCGCGAGCGTGCTCAGCGGCCCCTCGCGCGCCGGCGAGATCATCCAGAATCTAAAGTATCTGCAGCATCCGATCCCGGACGATTTCTGGCTGGAACTGCGCGACGAGGGCCTGTTGGACGATACCATCCCGGTGCCATCGGCTAAGCTCGCCGTCGCCGCTATTCCGTCCGCGCTCTAGCCCGGATCTCCGAACCTTAGGCCCGGCCGGTGTTCCGGTTGGGCCGAGCACACTTCAATCATCCTTTGGAGCAAGTTAAATGGCTCGTATCCTCGATACGCTCTTTTCGCTGGAAGGTAAGACGGCGCTGGTCACCGGCGCCGGCGGCGCCATCGGCCGCGTGCTGGCCAAGGCACTGGCCGAAAGCGGCGCCAAGGTCGCCATCCACGACTTCGACGACGAGCGCCTGGCCTCGTCAAAGGCGTTCATCGAGGAGGCTGGCGTCGAGGTCTTGACCTTCAAGGCCGATCTGACCGACGCCAAGGCCTGCCGTTCGCTGGTCGACGAAGCGCATGCGGCGCTCGGCAGCCTCGACATCCTGCTCAACAGCGCCGGCACCAACCGCCGCAAGCCGATCGTCGAGGTGACCCCGGAAGATTTTGACGCCATCATCGACGTCAACCTGCGCAGCATCTATTTCCTGTCCCAGGCGGCGCATCCGCATATGGCGGCACAGGGCGGCGGCAAGATCGTCAACATCAGCTCGCTGAGCGCCAAGCACGCCTTCAACACGATCTCGGTCTACGCCGCCTCCAAGGCCGGCGTCAGCCAGCTGACCAAGGCGATGGCGCGCGAATGGGTCGGCGACAACATCCAGGTCAACGCCATCGAGCCGGGCTTCGTGAAGACCGAGTTCACCCGCCCGCTCTGGGACGACGAATATCGTGCCGACTGGTTCGCCCGCTTCATCCCGACCGGCCGTCTCGCCAACCCGGACGAGTTGATCGGCGCGACGCTGCTGCTAGCCTCGCCCGCCTCTTCCTACATCACCGGACAAGCCATCGTCGTCGATGGCGGCGTGCTGTCGGGCGCGACCTGGGTCAAGCCGTAGCGGCGCCGACACTGGTTGGCGTCATGCGGGGACGCCGACCATGACGCGATGAGACGTTCATCAGATATGGCTGCGCGGGATTTGTCGCGCAGCCCCCGAGAACCGATCTCAATCCTACCGCAACAATTCGGGCCCGCCTTCGTCGCGTCAACCATGACGGGTGGCTGTTATGCGTACGGCCCGCCTCATCGAGGCCAGCGTCAGTTCGCCGCCTGCTTGGGCTGCGCGCCGTCCAGCGCCCTAAGACGCTTCATGACCCACGCCGGGGCGCCCGGATTGACCACGGCCAGCTTGTAGTAGCGAACGGCCTCGGCTTTGTTCCATCGCTTCAGGCCCTTGCCGGTCTCCAGCGCCAAGCCGTAGCTCGCCTGGGCGAGGTGATTGCCTTGATCGGCCGAGGCCTTGTAGAGCTTGGCGGCGGCCGCATCGTTTTGCACGACGCCCGTCCCCTTCTCATAGAACTGCGCGAGCTTGAACTGACTCCACGCGTTGCCCTGGTCTGCCGCCTTCTTGTACCAGGCGATGGCGGTCGGGTAGCTCGGCGGAACGCCCGCGCCCGTCGCGTATTTGTCGCCGAGCGTGTATTGCGCCCACGAATTTCCAAGCTCGGCCGCCTTGCGAAAATTCTTCAGCGATTCCGCAGGGCTGGCGGCCATGCCGATGCCCTCGGCCTGGAAGCGCGCCAGATTGTACAGGGCCCAGTTGTTGCCCTTGGCAGCCGATTTTTTGTAAAGCGCCGCAGCCTTGGCGACGTCCTTCGGCACGCCGGTGCCGTTTTCGTAAAAGGAGCCTAGGCTGTTCTGGGCCCAATCATTGCCCTGATTGGCGGCCTTCGCATACCACACGGCAGCCTGCTTCGGGTCCTTGGCGACACCCTGGCCATTCTCGTACATCTTGCCGACGTTGATCTGACCCCAAGGGTCATTGCGGTTGGCTGCCTGCCGGTAGAGCGCCATGGCGCGATCGTAGTTCTGCGCCGCGAGCGCCCGGTCGCCTTCGTCGTTCGGCCCGGCATTCGCACAGGCGATCGATCCGGCGACCAAAAGCCCCCCGACCAGAGCCCGAAGCGCCGATCGATAGCTAACGAGATTATTGCCCATGCCTTGAACCCAGCCCCTTCGCAGCGATCAGTCCCCGAAGCCATCTGACTGGGACCCCGATCGCATAATGCCGACCCGGGCGGAGGTTGCCTGAACGCTCGGGCCCGCCGGACCGCGACATTGGTAGCCGCTGCGCCCGCGGTGAACAAGGTGGGGTTGGTCGAAGAATAGAACCATTATCGTGACATTCCCGTCACAGATGCCAGTAACGTAAGGGGCAGCGGTTGCGCTGCGTAGCCGAGCCGTGTAACGGAGGAACAGGTTCTGCGATTTTCGATTATCTCATTGATTTTTATTTTCTTAATACGAAACTTGCTTCGGGTTACGTAACGTTGGAACTGTGAGCTGCCGGGGGGCGACTAAAGTGGAAGACGGATTAGAGGAGCGGCTCGCTCGACGGACCTCGGGTCTGTTGCGTAGCTCGTCACCTAGACGGACGAGCCTGGCCGAGCCCTGCCTTTTCGCCTCTCCCGACTGTATTGCAATACCAAACAACTTACCCGGCCTTCCCCCTGATTTTGGCTTGACCCGCCTCGGCAGCAGCAATCTGCCGCTGGGCATGATCGGTCATCCGCCCCCACTCGCATCCGGCAACACCGCTTATCGCTAGACCTCTCGAGATGCCACATGGCGTCTCGAGATGCCCTGGGTGAGCCCGCGCTCATCACCTGTTGCAAATCCGGATCGAGCCAAGCCTGCATGCCAATTCTGCGTTTTCCCTTTCCGAGATCGTCGTCCGGTAGGCGTTCGTACGAGCCGTTTCTCGTACTGTTTTTCATTACCTGCTCCCTCACCTCCGTCGGTGCGCTGGCCGTGTTCCTCTATGTCCTTGACGACATGGGCCTCGCCGACCGCCTGATCTATTGCGGGCTGCTGCTCGGACTCATCTACTGCTGCCTTTCCTACCAACTAAGCCGCTATGGCGCGGCAAGACGCGCGCAACAGCACCGCGCCTTTACCGAAACCGACGTCGCCTATCTGTTCGAGGATCGCGCGCCGAGTGTAGCCGTGCTGATCCCGACCTATCGCGAAGAGCGGCGCGTTATCATCATGACGATGCTTTCGGCCGCCCTGGCCCGCTACTCCAACCGCCGCATCGTCCTGCTTGTCGATGACCCGCCGAGCGATCCCGACTCTGTCGAGCTCACGCTTTCGGCCGTCGACGAAGTTTGGGGGATGCTCGACAAGCCGATGCGGGCGCTACGAGCTGAAGCCGCCGCCTGGCAGCGACGCTCTGAGACCGACGTCATCAATTTCGCCGCCGAGGCAGGCCGGTTGAAGCGCTGCTATGACCACGCGGCATACTGGCTCGAAGGCCTGGCCAGAACGCTTGAGGCCGAGATATCGCCGGCCTTCGGTCACGTCGACCGCTTCTTCATCGACCGGATCCTGCTCGATCTTGCCCGGCACTATCGCAGCGCGGCCGATCGAGTGGCAGCGGGCGGGCTCACGATTCCTGAGATCGCGCGCGAATACCGCGTGCTCGCCAACCTGTTCTGCACCGACATCAGCAGCTTCGAGCGCAAGACGTTCGAGAACCTGTCGCACGCGCCGAACAAGGCGATGAACCTCAACGCCTATATCGGGCTGATGGGAGGAAGCTACGTCGCGCGCTCGACGCAGCACGGCGCTGTCATCGAGACGACGCGTCCGAACTCTACCGATTCCATCGCGATCGCGGGCGCCGACTATGTCCTGACGCTCGATGCCGACAGCGTCATTCTCAACGACTACATGTTGCAGCTGGTCCATCTGCTGAACGGCAATCCGACGCTCGGCGTCGCCCAGACCCCGTACCTGACGTTCCCGAAGGGTACCGCGCCAGTCGAGCGGATCGCCGGTGCAACGACGGACATCCAGTACCTGATCCACCAGGGCGCAACGTACTTCAACGCATCCTACTGGGTCGGAGCCAACGCCCTCATCCGCTTCGAAGCGCTGCAGCAGATCGTTCGCGAGCAGGTTGAAGGCGGCAAGAGCTGCAGGGTCTTCATCCAGGACGAGACCGTTATCGAGGATACCGGGTCGACCATCGACCTGCTGCATGCCGGCTGGTCGGTGCACAACCACTTCGCGCCGATGGCCTACAGCGCGACACCGGCCGATTTCGGCGCGTTGGCGATCCAGCGCAAGCGTTGGAGCAATGGCGGGCTCATCATCTTCCCGATGCTGCTGAAGCAATATCTCGGCAATTCCGGACGCTTCAGGCGGCTGCCGGAACTCATGCTTCGGACCAACTATCTGCTGTCGCCGGTGATTGGAAACGTCGCGGTCTTCATCCTGATGGTCTGGGCGGGATCCGACGGACGTGCACTGGTCTGGACGCCGCTGGTGATGGTCCCGTATTTCCTGCTTTACGGCATGGATCTGAAGCGGCTTGGCTATCGCTTCCGCGACCTGTTCGCAGTCTGCGCGCTCAATCTGATGCTGTTGCCGGTGAGCTTCGCCGGCATTGCCGCCTCGATCCGCCAGATCGTGACGGGAAAAAAGGGCAGCTTCTCGCGCACGCCGAAGGTTGCCGACAGGACGTTCATCCCGCCCTACTGCTTCCTGTTCAACGGCTTCATGCTGCTGCTGATGTCGCGCTATGTCATCGAGGGCATACTGGCCGGCCAATATCTCGGCGCCATCATTCCGGCGCTCAACGTTTCGCTCTACGCCTACGGCCTGCACCACTTCATCGGCTTCCGGCACGGCTTCGCCGACCTGATGCTGGCGACCCGCCAGCGCCTCGAGACGCTAACGCGTCCCGCCATCGGCGCGCTGGCCAAGGCGCAGGCGCATATGACCGGGAACATCCGCATGCTGCGCTTCCGCCCGACGCAGATGCTCGCCGCCTCGGGATTGTTCGTGTTCGTCATGGTCGCGCCAATGAACGCCGCGCCGAAGCTTTCGAACGACGATTTCGTCGGCGGTGCGATCGCGAGCCAGACCAGCGGCAAGACCGCCAAGGATGCCGAGCCGGCGTCCCAGATCCTGAAGCCGTCCAGCCATCCTTCGGCGCACGCCCGTGCTGCCGGGACGGATGCCAACCAGACGGGGTTGACCGATGCCCGGCTGGAGACGCGCGATGACGAGTAGCGCTGAGCACAACCCATTTCTTTCGATCCGGGCACCGCGCCACGCGGCCCGGAACACCTTCATCAGACAGATCATGCAGAGCCGGGGGACGTCTTGTCACATTCAGAAAGCGTAGGGGGCTACGGCCACCGCCAGCAGAACCGCAACAATCCCACCTCGGGCCGGTATCTGATGGACGATGATTCCCACCGCTCGGCATCCTCCTGGCGCAGCGCCCTTCTCGGCGGTGCAGCGGCAAGCGCGCTCCTGCTCGGCATGGGGGCACCGGCCTTCGCCGACCCCGCGACGCCGTGCACGACCAGCGGCACGACGGAAACCTGCAGCGGCGATCTCGCTGGCGGAATCGATATTGGCGAAAACGATGGGATCGACCAGCTCATCGTAACGAGCCCGAGCGCCAACATCGCCCCGCCCGCCGGCATTTCCGGCATTCGCTTCATCTCGAATGGCGCGGTGGAGATCACCAGCGACACGGGTTCGAATGCGATCTCGGTGACCGGCGAGCGCGCGAGCGGCATCAAGGCGCAGAGCTACGAAGACGGCGACATCGGCGACATCAAGATCAATCACACCGGCGCCATCACCGCGACCGATGGTTTCGGCGTCTGGGCGGAAACGGATGGCGCGATCGATCTGACGACCCATGGGGCCATCAGCGCAGGTCTCGACGCGATCAAGCTGCACGGTACCGGCGATGGCACGATCGACATCGACGTGACGAGCAACCTGACATCAACCCTCGGGTCAGGCATCGTCGCGGATACCAATGGCGGCATCACCGAGACCAGCGTCGGCACGATCGATGCGGCGATCGACGGCATAAACCTTCGAAGCAATGTCTCGGGCGACGTGTCCATCGACCACGATGGCGCGATCAACGCGACCGCCGGCAATGGCATCACCGGCTGGGGCCAGGGAGAGGTCACTTCCCAGAGCGAGGGCAACATCCAGGCCGGCGTGGACGCCATCCGTCTCGAAAGCCATGGCAGCGAAGGCTTGGTCGATGTTCACCACACAGGCGACCTGACCGCGGATGCCGGCTACGGCGTCTACACCGAAGCGCTCGGCACGATCTCGATCGACGTCAACGGCGCCATCGATGCCGGCCACACCGGCATCTATGCTCGCACCAGCGATTCCGAGTCCCTGATCATCACGCATACGGGCGGTTCGATCATCGCCCACGACGCCGACGGCATCGTGGCTCTCGGCCCGAATGCCGTCGTTTCCGTCACCAACACCGGCACGATCGAGTCCCATGGCGTCGGCATCTATGCCGAGAGCGGCTCGCAATCCGTGACCGTCAGCCAGACCGGCGCGCTGCAATCCTCGGACGGCAAGGGCATCTACGCCTACTCGGGCGACGGCGCCGTCGAGATCACCAAGACCGGGACCGTGACGGCGAAATCGGACGCCGTGACTGCCGTGTCCGGTTCGAAATCAACGAAGATCGTCCAGACCGGCGACATCACATCGACTGCCGGCAATGGCGTAGTCATGAGCACGCTCGACAGCACCGCGGACCTCACCGGGTCGGGTGCCATCAAGGCGGCCAGCGACGCGATCACCATCAGCGCCAACCAGGGCGTCACCGTGAACCGGACCGCAGGCGCGATCGAGTCAACAGGTGGAACCGGCATCAAGGTTGTGTCGGATGGAGCCGGCGTATCCGTGACGAACAACGGCACGATCACCGCCAATCAGGACGGTATCCGTTCCGAATCCACTACCGACAACACGATCTTCCAGACCGGCGACGTCACAGCATCGAATGGCGCGGCGATCTGGGCCTCGTCGACGACCGGCACGGTCTCCGTCACCTCTTCAGGCGCCATCCAGGGCAAGACCTACGGCATCTATGCCAAGAACAGCGATTACGGATCTGTCACCGTCAACCAGACGGGAACCGTGACCTCAACCGCCGGCAAAGGCATCGAGGCCTCGTCGCCGAGCGGCGACGTCACGGTCACGACGGGCGCGGTCTCAGCCGCACTCGACGGCATCGATGCCTCCAATCTCGGCTATGGAAAGGTAGAGATCACCAGCGCTGGCGTAACCTCGACGCATGGGGTCGGCATCAAGGCGTCGTCATCGAACGGCATCGTCAAGATCACGAATACGGGTGCCATCGTCGCCGAATTGACCGGCATCAAGGCGTCCAACACAGACAACGTTGCGGTCACCGTGGTGCAGAATGGCACCGTGACCTCCACGAGCGGCAAGGGCATCGAGGCCTCCTCGTCGACCGGCGCGGTCAATGTCACCACAGGCGCCATCACGTCTGCGCTCGACGGTATCGACGCGACCAATTTCGGCGGCGGCACGATCGATATCATCAGCGCCGGAGTGGTTTCCACCGCGGGCGTCGGCATCAATGCCTGGTCGGCAACCGGCGAGATCAAGGTCGCGAACACCGGCGTCGTCACGGCAGAGCTTGCCGGCATCAGCGCCGCGAATCTCGGCGGCGGCGCCGTGACAATCAACCAGGAGGGCAATGTCACCTCCTATTCGAACACCGGCATCAGCGCCTGGTCATCGACCGGCGCCATTACCGTGACCGTGACCGGCAATAGCCAGATCACGGCGGAACACGACGGCATCACCGCTGGCAACAAGGGCGACACCACGGTCGCCGTCACGAGTAGCGGCACGATCACCGCCAATCAGGGTTCGGGCATCCTCGCCTCGTCGACCACCGGCGAGGTTGAGGTCAAGGGTAGTGGCGATATCTTCGCTGCGGTGGACGGCATCGTTGCCTCCAATGTCGGCGAGACCAACGTCAGCATCACCCGGACCTCCGGAAACATCACCGCCACGACTGGCCGTGGCATCATCGCCTCGTCCGCAGTCGGCGCGGTCGTCGTCCACAATACCGGCCACATCCTTGCCGAACAGGACGGCATCGTTGCCTCTAACCTCGGCACGACGGCGGTTAAGGTCACCCAGGATGGCGATGTCACGAGCCGCAGCGGCTACGGCATCATCGCAACGTCGGCGCTTGGCGCCATCACCGTTGTCAGCACGGGCGACATCGTCGCGAAGGAAGACGGCATCAGTGCCGGCAACGTCAGCGATACCGGTCTAGTTTCGATCCAGCATACGGGCGACATCACCACCACGAATGGCAGCGGCATCTTCGTCAAGAGCGCCAATGCCGCGATTGATGTCACCACGGATGGCGACATCCAGGCGGGTGGAGACGGCGTTCGCCTTAGTGGCTACGGCAACCAGAGCGTCACCGTCACCGCCGGCTCGGTCAAGGGTGGCGCGGGTTTTGCCGGCATCAACTTTGATGGCGGACATATCAATTCGCTCGCCAACGGTGGAACCATCAGCACCGCGGACGGAATTGCTGGCGACGCTGTCACGGCGGGTGCAGACAGTGTCACGTCGATCATCAACACGGGCACGATCACCGGCAACGTCCTCCTCAGCGAATGGGCAAACAGCTTCACCAACAACGAGCTTGCCGTCTTCAACACGGGTGCCTTCGTCAACCTGGGTGAAGGCACCTTGACCAATAGCGGCTTCGTCTCGATTGGCGGCGATGGCGTCGTTGCGACCACGGCGCTGACCGGTTCTTTCGTCAACACCTCGACCGGCACGCTGAAGATCGACATCGACCTGGCCAATTCGACAGCCGACAGGCTCGACGTCTCGGAGAACGCCAGCTTTGCCGGCAATCTCGGCCTGAACCTGACATCGATAGGCGCCTTCGGCCAGACCTTCACGGTCGCGTCGGCCAACTCGGTCACGGTCTCGAACCTGGCGCTTTCCAATCCGCTGGTGAACTACGCGATCAACACGCCGGACGACGAGCATCTCGATATCACCGTGGCCGGCTACGACTACATCACCCAGGGCATGAACCCGAACGGCCGGGCCATTGGCGGCTATCTCAACAACGCCATCGGCAACACGCCCTCGCTCGACCCGATTGGCCTTGCGCTGCTCAATCTCGGTTCGCTCGAAGAGGTCAACGACGCCTACAATCAGCTTTCGCCGGACACCTATCTGAACCAGCAGCTGACGGCGCTCTACGACTCGCTCGGTTTCGCCAGCAGCCTGCTGAGCTGTAAGGTCCGCGACGGCGCCTTTGCCTTCAACGCCGAAGGCGAGTGCGCCTGGGGCCGCGTCGGCTATCGCACCTTCGACCGCGATACGACGGCAGACATGACGGGCTTCAGCCGCGACACGTGGGAACTGGCCGGTGGCGCGCAGTACGCCTTCAAGGACGACTACCGCTTCGGTTTCGGCGCCGCGGCAGGCACCTCCAAGTCTACCGGTGCCGACGGCGCTACCAGCGACGGCAAGCAGATCGAAGCCGGCGTTGTCGTGAAGTACGTTCCCGGCCCGCTGACGCTCTCGGCGGCGGCTTCGGGCAGCTATGCCTGGTATGACACCGAACGTTCCGTCAATTTCGGCGATTTCAGCGACGACCTGACCGGCAAGCCGGAATCGGGCACGCTGAATGCCCGCCTGCGCGCCTCGTATGATTTCGGCAATGAGACGGTCTATATCCGTCCGCAGATCGAGGGCAACGCCACCTATCTGTACCAGGCTGCGTTCAGCGAAACCGGCGGTCTCGCCGCCGTATCGGTCGATAGCGGCTCGCGCACCGTGTTCAGCGTGGCGCCCGAACTGGAAGTCGGCGGCCAGGTTGTGACAGCCGGCGGCACGATGATCCGTCCCTACGTCAAGGGCGGCGTCACCGTGTTCTCCAATGACGGCTTCGACCTCAACGCCCGCTTTACCGCCGATACGTCGGGCACCGACGCCTTCACCATCACCACCTCGACCGACCGACTGTTGTGGAACACCTCGGCCGGCGTCGACGTGCTGTTCGAGAACGGCAACACGATCCGCGCCTTCTACGACGGCAATTTCGGCCAGACCTCGACCGAGAACGCCTTCGGCCTGAAGGCCAGCCACAACTTCTGATCCAGGACCGGCCGACGCCGGATCCGCCAAACAACAAGGCCCCGAAGCGCACGCTTCGGGGCCTTTTCTATTCGAACGCCAGACAAGCTAGTTCCGATTTGGAGTTTCATGAGAGCGGTTGGAGAGCGTTGCGGCGGTCAGCCATAGGCCATAGCAGGCATGCGCTATTCCCAGCCGCTCCAACTGCCCCGCCGGTTGAGACATTAACGGTCGGCGCCCGAATGAGGCGGCGATCTAGTTCAGAGGCCGTCCGCCGTCGACCGGGACAATAGAGCCGGTCGTAAAGGTCAGAAGACTCGCGACCGCCAGAACGGCGTTTGCTACCTCTTCCGGGGCGGAGAGACGACCGCTGATGACCGACACCGAGGCAGGAGGTCGCAAGGAGCGTCTCCACGATCTGCCAGGATTTTCGCGGATCCCGGCTCTCGGTCATCAGTCACCGAGCCGATCCTCGCGGCACGGGCACGCCAGCTCACAAGCCCTTTTTCGGGTGCTTGCTTACTCTGACCTTGCCCTTCATCTCGACGATGTGCTGCTGCCAGATTGACTGAAATTCGCGACAGTGGGGATTGAGCTCGCGTGACGCGCTCGCCTCTTCGAATGAGTCCCGGCATCTCCATGGCTGGCGTGACGACTAGAGCGCGGCTTCTTGCCTGACTTTGCAAGGTTGTACACCGGTATGTGACGCTCGGTCTCGAACTTGACCTGTACCAATCGATAACCCAAAGCGCACGGGATCGGCCACCTCGGGCCTTTCCATGAAGGCGTCGCCATCCCACCGACAAAATTCCGAGAGCTGCTTCATCAGCATCTCACTCGCTTCGGCCAAAAACTGGATGGGCAGCCACGAGACTTGCACCTAGAATTGAGCCGTCCACCGGAGGGGGTGGGTCGCCCTTGCCCGAGCGAGGGCGGCAACGTGGATCGAGGAAAAACGAGAATGATTGAGAACTTCGTGTTCGGGCATCTGGACGGCGCGATTGTGCGCGGCTTCGTCCTGCGCAACAGCAACGGCCTGTCGGCGAAACTGATTACCTATGGTGCGCGGCTGACCGAACTTCACGCGCCCGATCGCACCGGCGAGATGGCCGACATCGTGCTCGGCTTCGACGATGTCGACGCCTATGTCGCCACCGACACCTATTTCGGCGCGACCTGCGGGCGCTATGGCAACCGCATCCGGGACGGTCGCTTTTCGCTTGGCGGCGAAGCGATCCAGCTTTCGCGCAACGAGGGCAACAATCACCTCCATGGCGGCGTGGCGGGCTTCGATCGCAAGATCTGGGACGCGACCGTGGACGAGGCTACCAACACGGTCACCTTCTCCATGGTCTCGCCGCATGGCGAGGAGGGCTATCCCGGCACCGTCCATCTCTCGGCCAGCTATTGCCTGACCGAAGACAACCGGCTTGAGATCGCCATTCGCGGCATGACCGACCGGCCGACGGTGCTCAATGCCGTGCATCACACCTACTGGAACCTGGCAGGACACGCATCCGGCGATGTCCGCGAGCAGGTCCTCGCCATCAACGCCGACTTCTTCGTGCCGATCGATGATGAACTGCTGGCCACCGGCGAAATCCTTGCCGTCGCCGGAACGCCCTTCGACTTCCGGGCGCCCAAGCCGATCGGCGCCGACATCGATGCGCTGGCCAATATCGGAACCGGCCATCTCGTCGGCGGCGGCTATGATCACAACTGGTGCCTCGGCGGCGAGGCCGAAGACCTCCGTCTCTGCGCCCGCGTCGTCGATCCCGCTTCGGGCCGCGGCCTCGAACTGCACACCACCGAACCCGGCGTGCAATTCTATACCGGCGGCTATCTGAACGAGACGGTCATCGGAAAATCGAACAGCCCGTATTGCCGCTTCGCCGGCTACACGTTCGAGACGCAGAAATTCCCGGACACACCGAATTTCTCGCACTTCCCAAGCACGACCGTGTTGCCCGACCAAGTCTATGATCACCGCATGTCGGTTCGCTTCTTCACGGAATAGGGCGTTCGAACGAACGCGGTTCGCGTGACGGAAACGCGACCCGACGCAGATTGGAGCCTGTCGCCGTTTTGGCGGTGACAGGCTCTCTGCCGGCCGTCGTTGAGCGGGCTAGATCGGTTCACGGATTGAGTGGATCGGACGGGATTCCCGACGGCTGGCGATCTGGATGTCGGCGGCCCTCCTGGCGAAACGGCACGTCCGGCGCGACTAGACGACGGCGGCGCGGGGACGGCGCTTGCGTAATGCGGGAGCCGCGACAGGTCCGGTCGACCCACGGATGACCAACGTCGCTTCCAGTTGCGTGCTCATCGGGATTGGCTCGCCTTCGATGATGCGGATCAGTTGATTGGCTGCCAGCGTGCCGATCTCGGCCGCGGGAACCCGGACGGTGGTCAGCGGCGGATCCGTCTCGCCCGCGATCTCGACATCGTCGAAACCAGTGATCGAAACATCCTCGGGCACGCGAATGCCCTCGCGCCGGGCTTCGGCCACGGCGCCGACCGCCATCGCGTCGGTGGTGCAGAGGAAGGCGGTGACGCCGGGATGGGCCGCGCGAAGCCGGCGGAATGCCTCGCGACCGGCGACGATGGTAGGCTGCGCTGCCTCGATGATCCGGTCGGGCGGCAGGCGGATGCCCTGCTCCCCGATCGCGTCCAGGATACCATCGAGCCGCGCCTTCGAGCGATCATTCGGCATGCCGGTATTGGCGATCACGGCGAATTCCCGATGGCCGAGCTCCAGCAGGTACCGCGTCATGCCGTAGGTGGCGCGGCGGTTGTCGATGCCAATCGCCGCGATGTTCTGGCGCGAGGTGCAGACATAGGTCGTGACCAGCGGCCGCCGGTGCTGCCGGATGAGCGGCAACGAGTCCGGAGCGAAGGAATCGCCGACCAAAACGAGCCCATCGACGCCATATTCCAGCATCGAGCGGATCTGGCGGAATTCGCGCGCCGGATCATATTGCGAATGGGCGAGGATCAGCGTGTAGCCACGAGCGCCCAACCCGACCTCAAGCGCCTCGACGCCATCGGCGAAGATGGCGTTGCCGAGTGTCGGCACAACGGCGCCGACCGTATGGCTGCGGCCGGAACTGAGCGCCTTGGCGGCACGATCCGGTGTATAGGCCAGCATCTCAACGGCGCGCAGCACCCGCTCGCGAATTGCCGGCCGCACGATGTCGGGCTGGTTGATCGCGCGCGAGGCCGTTGCAAGCGACACTTTCGCCAGACTGGCGACGTCCTCGAGCTTGGCACGCGTCGGTCCGGGTGACGGCGGCTCGGCCTTTCCCTTGGCATGCGACGGCAATTTCTTGTCGGAATTATCCATGCCGGGACTCTGTAGCAGATGGCTGAACGCCGCAAGCGATGCCAGTCCACGGCTCAGCGGTTTTGTAAACCGCTGAGCCGATGTGGAGCGTCAGGCGGCAGCCGTCGACCGGGTGAGCCGGCTCTGCAGGATCACGACGACGAACAGGAAGCCGCCGCGCAGCACCGACTGCCAGTAAGCGCTGAGGCTGATCCAGCCCATGCCGTTCTCGAAATTGAGAACGGTGAAGAGGATACCGAGCAGCAGGGTTCCAACCAGCGTCGCGCCGACCGAGCCCTTGCCGCCGGTCAGCAGCGTGCCGCCGACCACCACCGAAGCAATGGCGAACAGCTCCCAGCCGATGCCTTCGATCGGCTGGCCGGCGCCGAACTGTGCGGCCAGGATCACACCCGCCATGCCAGCCAGAAGACCGGACATCACATAGACCAGGAAGATCGTGCGATCGGTGGGCAAGCCCATCAGGCGCGAGGCTTCCTCGCCGCCGCCAACCGCCAGCACATGGCGGCCGAAGGCGGTGCGATTGAGGATCAAGGAACCGAGCAGATAGGCGAACAGCGCGATCCAGGCCGGAATCGGGAAGCCGAGGAAGATGCGGATGACAGCGCCGAAGAAGCCGGCATCCTCGCCATTGACCCAGTCGGGTGCGTAGAGGGCGAAATCACCCTGGCCAAGCGCCATGAAATTGGTGTCGTAGGAAGCCGGAACGGATTGCTGGTTGGAAAGCAGCAGCGCGACGCCGGAGGCCGCCAGCATCGTCGCCAGCGTGGCGATGAAGGGCAGGATCTTCATCTTCGAGATGATGAAGCCGTTGATCGTGCCGGCAGCAACACCCGCCGCAAGCCCGCCCAGCAGGCCGGGAATGAGGCCATAGGGGCTGAGATAGGCGGCGACGACACTCGAGAGCGCTGCGACCGACCCGACCGAAAGATCGATGCCGCCCGTCATGATGACGAAGCACATGCCGAGCCCGACCAACGCGAACATCGAGTTGTAACGGAGCACGGTGAGGATGTTGTACTCGCTGATGAAGCCATCGTAGCGCCAGGCGCCGAAACCGATGATCAGGAGCAGCGCGAGAAGGGCGCCGAAGCCGGCGGAGGCGTGAAGACGAGGCATTTACGCGCGATCCTGCCTTTGCAGCCAGACGGCGAGCACGATCAGTCCGGCCTTGACCACGAGGGCCGCCGCGTCGGGAACGCCATTGGCGAGTAGGGTATAGCGAACGAGCTGGATGATGAGCGCGCCGAGCAGCGTGCCGATGATAGTCGCCCGGCCGCCGCTGAGCAGCGTGCCGCCGACCGCGACCGCCGCGATCACGTCGAGCTCGATGCCCATGCCGATCAGGTTGGCGTCGGCGGCCGAATTCATCGCGATGACGATCAGGCCGGCGATGCCGCTGCACACGCCCGAGATGACATAGACGAGGCGCTTGACGCGACGGACCGGAATGCCGGCGAGGCGGGCCGCCTGCTCATTGCCGCCGACCGCCAGCACCTGCCGGCCAAACACGGTGCGCTGCAGCGCCCATGCCGCGATCAGCACCAGCGCCAGCATGATCCAGACCTGGAAGGGAACGCCGAAGACGCGGCCGATGGCGATCTGCTGGAACTCGGGAACCTTGAAGACCTGAAGGTCGCCATTGGTCCAGACCTGCGCGATACCGCGGCCGGCGATGTAGAGGATCAGCGTTGCGATGATCGGCTGGACGCGGAAACTCGACACCAGCCAGCCGTTGAACAGGCCGAAGAAGCCGGCGATGGTGATCGACATAACGATGGCGAGCGCAATGCCGACATAGAGGTTGGGTACAGGGAACAGCATGCCCTGGAAGATCTGCGGCGCGAAGGCACCGGCGATCGCCATGATCGAGCCGACCGAGAGATCGATGCCGCCGGTGGCGATGACCATGGTCATGCCGACGCCGACGATGACGATCACGCAGACCTGGGTGAGATTCACCGACAGGGTCTGCATCGTCGCGAAGTGCGGCGTGAAGATGAAGTTGAAGATCAGCAGCGCGATCAGCGCCGCGATGGTGCCGATATGGCGGCGCGACAGCAGGGAGGCGATACCGCCACGCGGCGGCGAGCCGACGCTTCCCGGCACCGGCGAAGGCGCATTCTGGGTCGTGGAACTCATGCGACTTCTCCATGCGCGTGGGCCATGGCATCCATGACCGCAGGTTCGGTGATGGCCTCGCCATCGAATTCGGCGGTCATCTTGCCGTCCCGCAACACGAAGACCCGGTCCGAGCCCTCGACGATTTCCTCGATTTCGGACGAGATCATCAGCACGCCCAGCCCGTCATCCGCGAGCTTGCGGATCAGACGCTGGATCTCGGCCTTGGCGCCGACATCGATGCCGCGCGTCGGCTCGTCCAGGATCAACAGCTTCGGGTTCATGCAGAGCCAGCGCGCCAGCAGAACCTTCTGCTGGTTGCCGCCGGAGAGTTCGCGGATCTTCTGCTCGGGGCTCGAGCACTTGATGCCGATCTCCTTGATGAAGCGCAGCACGATCTCGCGTTGCCGCCCCTCGTCGACGATGCCGGCGCGCGACAGCGCCGGCAGCAGCGCCAGCGTCAGGTTCTCGCGAACCGACATGCCGGGGATGATGCCCTCATGCTTGCGGTCCTCGGAGCAGAAACCGATGCCGGCCTGGATCGCATCGGCGGGCGCGGCAAAATCGGTCTCCTTGCCCTGAAAGCGAATGCTGCCCTTCTCGTGCGGATCCGCGCCGAAGATGGCGCGTGCCGTCTCGGTGCGGCCGGCGCCGAGCAGGCCGGCCAGGCCGACGATCTCGCCACGACGGACGGAGAGGCTTGCATCGCGCACGCGGCGGCCGACCCCAAGATCCCTCACGGAAAGCAGTTCCTCGCCAATGGCGCGGCTGCCCTCTGTGAAGGCGGTGGCGCCGGCACGGCGGACCTCGGCGAGGTCGCGGCCAAGCATAGTGGCGACGAGTTGCAGCTTGGTCATTTCGGCCATGGTCGAGACGGCGACGGTGCGGCCGTCGCGCATGACCGTGACGCGGTCGCAGACGGCGTAGAGTTCATCGAGCTTGTGGCTGACGAAGACGACGGCGACGCGCTTGGCCTTGAGCCGGCGGATGGTCTCGAACAGCACGCCGACCTCGGTATCGTCGAGCGAGGAGGTCGGCTCGTCCATGATCACCAGACGGGCTTCGAACGACACGGCGCGGGCGATCGCCACCATCTGCTGGATGGCGGTCGAGAATTCGCCGAGCGGCCGGCGCACGTCGACATCGATGTCGAACTCGGCCAGCAGCGCGCGGGCGCCGGCCTGCATGGCCTTGAGGTCGAGCAGGCCGAACCGCGTCTTGATCTCACGGCCGAGATAGATGTTCTCGGTCACGGAGCGGAAGGGAATGAGGTTGATTTCCTGGAAGATCGTCGAGATGCCGCCGCGCTGCGCCATTTCGGGAGAGGTCGCCGCCCAGGGCGCGCCATTCACCGTGATGGTGCCTGCGTCCTTGCGGCTGAAACCGTTCAGGACCTTGATCATCGTGGACTTGCCGGCGCCATTCTGGCCGATCAGGGCCATCACCTCGCCCTCGCGCACTTCGAGCGAAGCGCCGATCAGGGCGGGAATGTTGCCAAAGGACTTGTTGATGCCTTGCATCGACAGAAAAGGTTCTGCGACGGCCATATCTTGGGTAGCCATGGGCGCTTCTGTCTCGGAGCTGACGACAGCCGAAGCCGCATCCGGCTACGGCTGTCGCGAGGAATGGTCAACGCTGAATAAAATGGCGGGCGCCCAGAGGACGCCCGCCGGCCGGGCTTAGTAAGCCTCGGGGAGATATTCGGCGATGTTTTCCTTGGTGAAGACGCGGTCCTTGTTGACCAGGCGCGGGGCCACGGCCTCGCCCTTGCCATACTTGACCACGGCGTCGAAGGCAGCCGGACCGAAGTTCGGGTTGCACTCGACCACCACGACGACCTTGCCGTCCTGGAGCGCCTGGGCGGCGTCCTTGGTGCCGTCGATCGAAGCGATGATCAGGTCCTTGCCCGGAACCTTGCCGGCCGCTTCCATCGCAGCGATGGCGCCCATCGTCATCTCGTCATTGTGCGAATAGAGCGCCGTTGCCTCGGGATGCGCCTGGTAGAGCGTCTCGAACACCTGGCGGCCCTTGTCGCGGGCGAAGTCACCGGACTGGGAAGCGATGACCTCGATGCCCGGATGGTCCTTGATGTAGTCGGCGAAGCCCTTGGCGCGGTCATTGGCCGGCGACGAACCGACGGTGCCGACCAGCTCGATGACCTTGGCCTTGCCGTCGACGGCCTTGACCAGCGCCTCGGCGGCCAGGCGGCCTTCCTCGACGAAGTCGGAGCCGATGAAGGCAACGTAGTCTTCACCGCCCTTGGCGAGGCTCGGATCCACGCCACGGTCGATCAGGAAGAGCGGGATACCGGCCTTCTTGGCTTCCATGACGGCGGGGATCAGCGGGCGCTCTTCGCGCGGTGCGAGCAGGATGACATCGACCTTCTGGGCGATCATCGAGCGCACGTCGGCAACCTGCTTGGCGGCCGAGCCGGCGGCGTCGGTGTAGACCAGCTGCCAGCCGCGCTTCTTGGCTTCTTCCTGCATGCTCTTGGTCTGCTGCAGGCGCCAGGGGTTGTTGCTCTCGGTCTGGGCGAAACCGATCTTGTAGGTTTCCTTTTCCTTCAGCTTGGGCATGTCGGCATAAGCCGGACGCAGGCCAAAGGCACCCAGGGCTGCGCCACCGGCAGCGATCTGCAGCAATGAACGACGATTGATCATTTTACTTCCTCCCTCGGACCATGTTGGGCGGGGTCCGATATCCGCCTTTTTAAATTCAGGGCTCTCTCCCAAAAGCCCCGTCCCCCATCAGGCCACGCTTTCCGCGTAGCCCTCACGTCCACCGCGTATCATGTCAGCCCCTTTTTCGGCGATCATGATCGTCGCGGCGTTCGTATTCGCACTTACCATCTTCGGCATGATCGACGCATCGATAACCCGAAGTCCACTCAATCCGCGCACCCGGAGCGATGCATCAACAACTGCCATCGGGTCGATGCCCATCTTGCAGGTCCCGACCGGGTGATACTGCGTGTGCGCCGACTGGCGAACATAGTCGTCGATCTGAGCATCCGTCCTGACGTCGCGTCCAGGGGAAATTTCAGTTCCACGATATGGATCAAACGCTTTTTGCGCCAACACGTCACGACAGATTTTTATGCCGTCGCGCAGGACGCGCACGTCGTCTTCGGCCGCCAGATAATTTGGATCGATTTCAGGATGCTTGGTCGGATCCTTGGAGCGGATCAGCACGGTGCCGACGCTCTCGGGCCGCTGCACGTTGATCAGCGGCTGGTACCCGTGTGACTTGTGCAGCGTCCGGCCATGCTCGCCATACATGATCATGATGAAATGATACTGGATGTCGGGAGCAACGAGATCCGGCCGCGACTTGACGAAGCCGACGGTCTGGATGCCCGGATGGGCGATCGGCCCGCCCCGCGTCAGCGCATAGCGCACCAGCGACTTCGCGACATTGACCGGCTTCAGCTCCTTCAGCAGCGAGATCGGCTGCGTGCATTCCTGCTGGATCTCGGTCGCGACGTGGTCGGAAAGGTTTTGGCCGACGCCGGGCAGGTCGTGCACCGCGCGGATGCCGACCGAGCGCAGATGGTCGCCGTCGCCGACGCCGGAAAGCTGCAGCAGCTGAGGCGAATTGATCGCCCCGCCGGCCAGGATCACCTCGGCATCCGCCCGGATGATCTCGGTCTTTCCCTTGCGCACATATTCGACCCCGACCGCGCGCCCGCCCTCGATCACGACGCGCGAGGCGAGCGCGTGGGTGATGACCTTGAGATTGGGACGGGCCAGCGCCGGCCGCAGGTAGCAATAGGCGGTGCTCGCGCGACGTCCCTTGGTGATCGTGCTGTCGAGCGGGCCAAAACCCTCCTGGCTCGACGCATTGACGTCGGGATTGCGCGGATAGCCCGCCTGCACGCCGGCATCCATCCAGGCGCGGGCCAGCGGATGGAATTCCTGCACGCGCGAGGTATGCAGCGGCCCGTCGCCGCCATGGAATTCGTCCTCGCCCAGTTCCCAGTTCTCGGCGCGCTTGAAATAGGGCAGCACGTCCGAATAGGACCAGCCGCGATTGCCCATCTGCGCCCAGCCGTCATAATCCGAGGCATGGCCGCGGATATAGACCATGCCATTGACCGAGCTGGAGCCGCCAAGGACCTTGCCGCGCGGCCAGTGGAAGGTGCGGCCATGACAATGCTTCTGCGGCACCGTCTGGTAGCCCCAGTCGACATTGCCCGACAGCATCAGCTGCCGGTAGCCCGCCGGCATGTGGATGAACGGGCTGCGATCAGGTCCGCCGGCTTCCAGCAGAACCACGCTGACGGCGGGATCGGCGCTCAATCGGTTGGCGAGGACGCAGCCCGCCGAGCCGGCGCCGACGATCACGTAGTCGGTCATAGTCTCTTCCCTCACTCCCCCGCGACACGTCCTGCAAGCGGCCGGTCGCGGCCTCTACGCGGATGCGGCTAGGCCGCCTCGGTCTCGACCACTTCGTTCTTGACCCACTTCAGCAGGTGCTCGCCAACGGCAACCAAAACGCCGTTCTGGTTGTGCACGTCGACCTGCGACCGGGTCCGGCGACGTTCCTCGTCGACTTCCTTGATCGTGTAGGTAACGTTGACCGTATCGCCGAAGAACACCGGCGCCAGGAAGCGCACACGGTCATAGCCGAGCGACACCGGCGTCGAATCGATGCCCTGCGACAGGCTGCGCTCGATCATCAGCGTCGAGGCGGTCGACATGAAGCCGATGGTCAGAGCGCCATGGGCGATCCGGTGGCCATAGACCGACTTCTTCATGAACTCCTCGTTCACGTGATTGCCGGAGAAGTCGCCCGTGATGCCGGCGTAGAGATAGACATCCGCCTCGCCAACCGTCTTCGAGAAGCGAACGGCATCGCCGATTTCTGCATGCATTGATTTCATGATCTTAGCCTATCCTCTGTAGCTATCAGTGTGCGATCGCGGCGAGCGGCGCGGCGCTCTCTCCGGCGGTCTCGCCACCGACCACGCCGCCTTCGAAAAGGGCTTTGATCCCCGCTTCGTCATATCCAAGTTCCGCGAGGATCTCGGCCGTCTGGGCGCCCAGATTCTGCGGCGGCAGCCGCACCTCCGGCACCTCGCCGTCGTAGCGGACCGGATGGGTCACCAGCGTGATCGGCGAGCCGGTTGCGCCGGGGACGGTGACGAAATTGCCGTTGTGAATGACCTGCGGGTCGTCGGCGAGCTTGGTGTAGTCGTTGACTTCCGAATGCCAGATGCCGTGCTCGGCCAGGATGACGGTCCACTCCGCCGTGGTCCGCTTCTTCAGCGCCCGGGCGATGCTGGCCGCCGCTTCCTGCCGACGCTCATAGGCCTGTGTATTCGGAATGCGCTCGGCCTCGGGAATCTCGATCGCCGTGGCGATCGCCTCGAGCGTGCCGAGCGAGATCGCGACAAAGCTGTCGCTCGTCGAATAGATGCCGTAGGGCGCACCATAGTACCAGCCGGAGATCCGCCCGGTCTGGCGAACGTCGTCATCGCGCGCGCCGTTCATGAAGCAGACCAGCGATTCCATCTGCAGGTCGAGCGCCGCGTTGAGCAGGCTGACGTCGACCCGGCCGCCCTCGCCCGAGCGCTCGCGGCGGAAGAGCGCAGCCAGAATGCCGGCAGCGAACAGCGCCGCGCCATGATGATCGACCACCGAGACGCCGACACCGCGCGGCCCGTCCTCCTGCGTGCCGGTGATCGCGGCGAGGCCCGACATCGCCTGCACGATCAGGTCCTGGCCCGGCCGCTTGGCATAGGGACCATCCGGCCCGAAGCCGGAGGCGGCGGCATAGATGATGCCCGGATTGACCTTGCGGATATCCTCGAAGCCGAGACCGAGCTTGGCCATCACGCCGGGGCGGTAGTTCTCCGCCACGACGTCGGCGCTCTCGACGAGCTTCTTTGCGACCGCCAGCCCTTCCGGGCTCTTGAGGTCGAGCGCCAGGCTGCGCTTGTTCCGATTGCCGGTCAGCTGCAGCATGGTCTGGCCGTCCAGGAAGCGGTTGGCGCCGCCCCATTTGCGCTGGAACGCCCCTTCGACAGGCTCAATGGCGATGACGTCCGCACCGAGATCCGCCAGGAACTGAATGCCGACCGGACCCATCAGGAAATGGTTGAAGCTGATGATCCGGATACCCTCGAGATGGCGCACTGTTCCTCCAACGAAATCCGTTTATGAAAGCGATTTCAGAAAGGCTATCGCAAGTATTGAGGCTTGGCAATGGGGCAGTGCAAGCGCCCTGTTCACGGCGGCGGCAGGGACTATACCGACCGCATTCCCCAAGGCATTGCTCATATTTTCAGCGATCCACAAGACCACATGCGGCACCATGCCGGCGAAAGACCCCCATTGCACCGCGCACAAAAAGGCGATAGCATTCGGAAATGTAAGCGTTTTCATTTTGATCTTGAGGAGGATGAAGGGGAGCCGCTTTCCTGCCATGCGAGGCGGCCCTGCCGGCATCGCGGCGATCCATCCCCTTGAAACGGCTCGCCATTCCAGCCGCCGGGGAACCAATGACAAGCCCGGCCAGTGCCTAGCGCGGACCGGCGACGCAATGCCCGAGGAGGAACCAGGGGTGACGGATTTCTATCTGAAGGTAGGCGACGCGGTGACGCTCGAGCGCGAGGTCAGCGAAGCCGTCGTCAACGCCTTCGCCGAGGTCAGCGGCGACCATTCGCCCAACCATGTCGACGAGACCGCAATGTCGGGCTCGGCCTATGAGGGCCGCATCGCCCATGGCGCGCTGATCGTCGCCTTCATGTCGGCCTGCTCCACCAAGATCGTCGAGCAGGTGCCGAATGTACGCGCCACCGAGACGCCCGTCTCGCTCGGCTACGACCGGATCCGCTTCCTGAAGCCCGTCTTCATCGGCGACACGGTCAGCCTGCGCTACGCGGTGCGCGAGATCGATCCCGAGCGGCGCCGGGCCCGCTCCGAGATCTCCGTCACCAACCAGCGCGACGAGACCGTATGCGTCGGTGAGCACATCCTGAAATGGGTGAGCTGACCTTCGGTCCGGGCGCCAACGCTGCGCCGGGCCCATCCAACAAGAATATCTGGGAGGACAGCCATGTATGATTTCATCGTCGTGGGCGGCGGATCCGCCGGCTCGGCGCTCGCGACCCGACTGTCGGAGGATCCGGACGCCAAGGTGCTGCTGCTCGAAGCCGGCCCGCGCGACTGGAACCCCTACATCCACATGCCGGTCGGCTTCTACAAGACGACCAAGGGGCCTCTGACCTGGCGCTACGAGCTGGCGCCGCAGCAGCACCAGGGCGGCATCACCCCGCTTTATCCGCAGGCCCGCGTGCTCGGCGGCGGTTCGTCGATCAACGCCCAGGTCTATATTCGCGGCAATGCCGAGGACTATGACAATTGGGAAGAGATGGGCTGCGCCGGCTGGGCCTATCGCGACGTCCTGCCCTATTTCCGGCGCGCCGAGAGCAACGAGAAATATTCGGCGCCCTATCACGGTATTGACGGCCCGCTCAGCGTCGTCGACCAGCGCCATCCCCACAAGCTCAGCAAGGCGTTCGTGCAGGCCTGCCAGGAATACGGCATGCCCTACAATGCCGACTTCAACGGCGCGACCCAGCCCGGCACCGGCCTCTACCAGACCACCAACCGCGACGGTCGTCGCTGCAGCGCCGCCGTCGCCTATCTGCGCTCGGCCAGCAACCGGCCGAACCTGACGGTGCGCACCGGCGTGCTGGCGAAGCGGATCGTGATCGAGAACAACCGCGCCGTCGGCGTCGAACTGATCAAGGGCAACGGCACGGTGATCGAGCGCGCCTCGCGCGAGGTGATTGTCTCGGCCGGCGCGATCGGCTCACCCAAGCTGCTGATGCTGTCGGGCGTCGGCCCGTCGGCGCATCTGAAGAGCCACGGCATCCGCACGCTGGTCGACCTGCCCGGCGTCGGCGAGAACCTGCACGACCATCTCGACGTGTTCATGATGTACAACGTCAAGAACGTCGACAGCTACGATGTCTACAAGAAGACGACCCGCAAGATCATGCCGGCGATCCAGTATGCGCTGTTCCGCAACGGCCCGATCGCCGGGACGATCGTCGAGGGCGGCGCCTTCTGCAAGAGCGACCCGAGCCTCGACGCGCCCGACCTGCAGTATCACTTCCTGCCCGGCACCGGCGTCGAGGAGGTCAACGACACCGACGCCACCGTCACCGGCAATGGCTGCACGCTGAACGGCTACTTCATGCATCCGCGGGCGCGTGGCGCCGTGACGCTGCGCAGCAGCGATCCGCGCGTCGCGCCCTCGATCGACCCCAACTTCCTCGGCGACCCCTACGACGTCGAGCGCACGATCGACTGCGTCAAGGTCGGGCAGGACATCATGGCGCAACCCGCCATGTCCCGCTTCGCCACCGACGAGTTCATGCCGGGACCAAAATGCCGTAGCCGCGCCGAATACGAAGCCTATATCCGGGATCGGGCGCGCTCGGGCTATCACCCGGTCGGCACCTGCAAGATGGGCCACGACGACATGGCCGTCGTCGATACCGAATTGCGGGTGCATGGCGTCGATGGACTGCGCGTCGCCGACGCCTCGATCATGCCGCGGCTGGTGTCGGGCAACACCAACGCTCCCAGCATCATGATCGGGGAGCGCGCTTCCGATTTCATCCGCGGCAACCGCATCGCCATGGGTGCCGCATCGCTTGAGCGGGCCGGATGAACCAACCGCCCGCCTCCCTCATTGTTCGAACAGCCTGCATCGAAGGATTGAAGCCATGAACCACATCTTCACGACGCGAGACTACGCCCACCACGTGGCCGGCGACGGGAGCGCCTCCGGCTCGATGATCGACCGCGTTTCGCCCGGCTCCGGCCGCCTCGTCGCCCGCTTCGCGCAGGGCACGGCCGAGGACGCCGCCGCAGCGATCGCCCAGGCGCGCGACGCCTTCGACAACGGTCCCTGGCCCAACAAGACCGGCATGGAGCGCGCCGCCGTGTTGCGCCGCTGGGCCGACCTGATCGAGGAAAACCTCGAACGCCTCGCCCGCATCGAGGTCGACGAGGTCGGCAAGCCGATCCGCCAGGCGCGCGGCGATCTCGGCAATGTCGTGTCGCTGACCCATTTCGCCGCCGGCCTCGCCATGCAGGTCCATGGCGAGACCTACTCCAATCTCGGCCCGCACAAGGCCGGCTGGATCCACCGCGAGCCGGTCGGCGTCGTCGGCATGATCATCCCGTGGAATTTCCCGGCCCTGATCTTCGCCCAGAAGGTGCCGTTCGCGCTTGCCGCCGGCTGCACCGTGGTGGTGAAGCCGTCCGAGTTCACCTCCGGCACGGCGCTGGAGCTGGCGCGTCTCGGCACGGAGGCCGGCATCCCCGAGGGCGTGCTGTCGGTCGTCACCGGCTATGGCGACCCGGTCGGTGAAACCCTGGTCAAGAGCCCGGACGTCGACTTCGTCTCCTTCACCGGCTCGACCGCAATCGGCCGCCGCATCCTCGCCAACTCGGCCGAGACGCTGAAGCGCGTCTCGCTCGAACTCGGCGGCAAGTCGGCCAACATCGTGTTCGCCGACGCCGATCTCGAGGACGCCATCGACGGCTCGCTCTACGGCATCTTCTACAATCAGGGCGAATGCTGCTGCTCGGCCACCCGGCTTCTGGTCGACGAAAAGATCGCCGACGATTTCGTCGCGCGTCTCGTGGCGCGGGCCAAGTCGCTCAAGCTCGGCGACATCCATGCCGATGATTCCGATGTCGGCGCGATGATCAGCGACAAGCACTTCGACAAGGTCTGCTCGTATCTGAGCAAGGGCAAGGCCGAGGGCGCCATTGTGCTTCTGGGCGGCGAGGCCGCCAAGCAGGACGCCGGCCTGTTCGTCCAGCCGACGATCTTCGACCATGTAACCAGCGACATGACGATCTTCCGCGAGGAGATCTTCGGGCCGGTGCTGTCGATCATCCGCTTCAAGGACCAGGACGAGGCCGTCCGCCTCGCCAACGACACCATCTACGGTCTCGCCAGCACGATCTGGACCAAGAATTTCGATACCGCCCACCAGATCACGCCGAAGCTGCGCAGCGGCTCGGTCTGGATCAACACCACCATCGACGGTTCGCCGCAGATGCCCTTCGGCGGCTACAAGGCCTCGGGCTTCGGCCGCGAAATGGGCCAGGCCGGTCTCGACGAATTCACCAACATCAAGACGGTGTTCGCCCATCTCGGCAAGCGCCAGCCCTACTACGCCGCCAAGGGCTGACCGAAGGACGGACGACAACTGCCGTTCAGCGTTTCACCGGAATGCTGAACGGCCCTCCAAACCGATCAAAGGACACTTTCCGGGGCCACATCCCTCCCCCTCCCGCTTGATACTGGCCCCAAAACTTGCGGGCGTTGCGAACCCCTTCGCAACGCCCGCTTTTTTGTGCCCATCGCGTGGAGGGATCGGAGCCCGGCCGCGCCGGGCTCCTCATGGATGGCTCTACAGGTCGCCCAGTCGCGCGCGGAAAAAGCCGCCCTCGGCGTGGCGATCGAGCAGGATATTGTGCTCGAAGGCGGGATCGCGCTCGGGGTGATCCTCGCGGTAGTGGCTGCCGCGGCTCTCGGGCCGGGCGAGCGCGGCCAGCGCCATCAGTTCGCCGACCTCGATCAGGTTTGCGAGTTCCAGCGCCTGCACCGTCTCGGCCGGCGTGTCGATCCGCGTCTCGTTCGCGAGGCTGTGACGGATATCGGCGCATTCGGCGCGGAAGGCCTTGAGACCCTTCTCGCCCCGCAGGATCAGCAGATGGCGATTGGCCGCGTCCTGCAATTTCGCACGAAGCTCGGGCAGTTCCCGTGTCGAAGACCCGTTCGCGCCCTTCGGCACGGCGCCGTGCCCTTCGAGCGCGTCGGCCAGCGGGCGGTGGTCGATCTCGCGGGCGCGCGCCGCCGCCGCCCGACCAGCACGGCCGCCGAACACCTGGCAGGTCACCGACATGTTGCCGCCGAGCCGGTCGGCGCCATGCGGTCCCGCCGCGACCTCGCCGGCCGCGAACAGGCCCTTGATGTTCGATTGCGCGTCCTCGTCGATCCGCAGCCCGCCATTGATCGCATGGGCCGAGCAGGTGATCTCGACCTTGTCCTTGCGCAGGTCGGTGCCGCGCTCCTTGTACCAGTCATAGGTCAGCGGCCACATCTTGGCGACGCTGCGGCTCTGGTCGGCAAGAATCGCGTCGAGATCGTCATGGATGAAGTCGAGAAGCAGGCCGCCCTTGTCGGTGCCCCGCCCCTCGTTGATCGCCTTCTGGATCGATATCTCGATGAAGCGCGAGATGTCGCTGGACGAGAACGGAAAATGTCGCTGCTTCTCGTGGATGACAGCGTCGAGCGCCAAGCCCTCGGGCAGGTAGTCGGTGATGAACGGCTTGCCGTCCCGGTCGGTCAGGTTGGGACGGGCATCCCAGAGGTAATTGCCGAACAGGTTGACGAAAGGATCGATGATCGAGACGCCGGCCTGCATGAACTCCATGTTGACCAGATGCGCACCGGCGCGATGCGCCATGGCATAGCCGTCGCCGGTGATGTCGGACGGATACAGGTTGGTCCGGAAAAGCTGGCTGGCGCCGCCGGTGGTCAGGATCGTCGCCTTGGCGCGGATGACGACCAGCTTGCCTGCCGCATCGACCGCGACCGCGCCGAGGCATTCGCCGTCGCGCACGATCAGGTCCTTGATCATCAGCCGGTCCATGGCCGAGAGACCGCGCCTTGTCGCCTCTGAACCCAGCGCCTTCACGATCGGCTTGAAGTGGTCCTTGATCACATGCGAGCGCGGCTTCGACGAGAAGCAGGCCTTGAAGGTCAGATAGGGCTCGCCGGCTTCCGGGCCGACGCGCTCGAAATGGACGCCGTACCCTTCGAGGTAACGCAGCGCGTCTTCGGCTTCGCCGGCAAGGATCGCCGAGAGACGCGGATCGGACATGCCCTGGCCTGCGGTCAGGATGTCGTTCAGGAACACGTCGGGGCTGTCGGCGGCATCGCCGGCGCCGTCCGGCACGTTGAAGGCGCCGACCTCGGCCACGGAGTGGAATGTCGCGCCGCTGCGGCGGAATTCGCCCTTGATGGCGACCGTGACCTCGGCGCCGCCCTCCTGCGCCTCCAGCGCTGCCCGAAGCGCCGCGCCACCGCTGCCTATGACGAGAACGTCGGTCCTGATCTCACGCATGTCCTGCGGCATGTCCGTCCTTTCACGACCGACACGCGTTCCGATGTCGGCTTCTGGCTATGGAAAAGAAAAAGGGCGCGCTCCGGAGAAATGAAAGCGCTTTCATATTTCTCTATAGCCAATTTTGCCGCGTCCAACAATCTTCCTGCCGGGGCGCACCTCAACCTTTTGCGGTGGCAACTCACACCGGGTTGAGGATGAAGTCCGCGCAGCGGTCGCCGAGCATCATGGCCGGGGCATTTGTGTTGCCGGCATTGATGTTCGGTACCGCCGACATGTCGCAAACCCTGAGATTGTCGACGCCGCGAACCCGCATGCGGGAATCCAGCACCGCCATCGGATCGCCATCCGCGCCCATCTTGCAGGTGCCGGCCGGGTGATAGTTGGTCTTGACGAAGCGCTTACAGTGGGTGCGGATTGCCGCGTCGTCCGGATTGGCCACGGCAGGCAGCGCCACCCGCTCGATCCGCCTGGCGAGCGGGTCGGTGCTAAAGGCGCGCAGGAAGAAGCGCTGGCCCGCCATCATCTGGCGCATGTCGTCCTCATCCTTCAGAAGATTGGGCGAGACGAGCGGCATGGCGGCGGGATCGGCCGAGCGCAGCTTGACGAAGCCGCGCGATTTCGGCTTCACGACGACCGTGGTGATGGTCAGGCCGTAGGTGTCCTTCATCGACTTGCGGGTGTCCCGATCAAGATAGACGATCGGCACGCAGAAGGCCTGGATGGTCGGCGGCGCTTCGGGATCGTCCGGATTGACGAAGGCCCCGGCCTCGACGCCGGCCGAGGTGATCGGCCCGCTGCCAAAAAGCTTGAACTGAATGCCGTTCTTCAGCATCCGCCAGCCATTGCCCTGGTTGAAATAGCCGTATTTGCCATTGGTCGTGCCGGTGATCGGCACTTCCGGATGGTCGATCAGATTGGCGCCGACGCCCGGCAGGTCGACGACGCAGTCGATGCCATGCTCGGCCAGATGCGCGGCCGGGCCGATGCCCGACAGCATCAGCAGCTTGGGGCTGACCAGCGCGCCGGAGCTGACAATGACTTCGCCCTTCGCATGCACGACATGTTCGACCCCATCCTTGCGATAGACGACGCCGACGGCGGCGTCGTTCTCGATCAGGATGCGCGACACTTCGGCGTTCAGCCGAACCGTCAGGCGCGGATCGTCCTTCAACGGCTCGATGAAGGCATAGGCGGCGCTGCTGCGCTTTCCGCTGCGGTTCATGAACTGGTAGAAGCCGACGCCGCGCTGCGACAGGCCGTTGAAATCAGGATTGAAGGGCTCGTCCAACGCCTGCACGGCCTGGACGAACCAGCGCGACAATTCGTTGATATGGCCGGGGTCGGAAACCAGCAGCGGACCGTCCGCGCCATGCGCGTCGTTGTTCAGCCGATTGTTGCCTTCCATGCCCCGGAAGTGCTTGAGCACAGCATTCCAGCTCCAGTCGGCGCCGTCATTGTTGCCGCGCAGAATCTGGTCCCAATCGTCATAGTCCGACGCGCGGCCGCGAATATAGACCTGCGCGTTCACCGACGAACCGCCGCCCAGCACATTGCCCTGCGGGATATCGTGCTCGCGGCCGTCCAGATGCTCCTGCGGCACGGTCGTGTGGTATTTCATGTATTTGCTGCCGTTGATCATCTTGAAGATGCCAGGCGGCATGTCGAGCAGCGGGTGGTGGTGTGAATGCCCGGCCTCGAGCAGCAGGACGCGAAAGTTGCCCTTGGTCACCAATTGCGCGGCGGCGACGCAGCCGGATGATCCGCCCCCGACGACGATGTAGTCAAACTCCTCCCGAGCCACTGCTGAAATCCTCCCTGATTTCTTTTTGTTAGAATGTGCCCCGAACGGTTTCCCATGCCTCGCCCAGATGGGAGAGCAGCGCTTTTTCGGCTGCCTCGGGATCACGATCGATGATCGCGTCGAAGATGGCCTTGTGGCCCGCGTAATAGATGAGGTTCTGCTCGACCGAGCGGTTCATGCTCTGCCAGTGCTCGAACAGCCAGCTGACGAAGGCACGGTGCACCGCCGGAAACACCGGATTGCCGGGGATCGCATAGAAAACGGCATGAAAGGCGACGTCGGTATTGTCGAACTCGACCGGATCGTGGATGGCGGCGTGGTTGCGCTCCAGCGCCTCACGCAGCGCGACGATGTCGTCCTTGCGGGCGTGTAGCGCCGCGTGGCGCACCAGCGATGCCTCCAGGAAAATGCGGACGTCATAGAGCGTCTTGACGCCGTTGTTCTGCTTCAGCAGGTGCATGACGACGCCGCCGACCGCCGAGAAGGCCGCGTCATAGCCGGGGCTGCGCACGATCGGCCGATAACGCGGCTTGCTTTCCAGCAGGCCGCGCGTCGTCAGCGTCGCGATCGCCTCGCGCACGACGGTGCGGCTGATGCCGAAGCGCCCCATCAGGTCGCGTTCGGGCGGCAGCGGGCTGCCGTTCGCCAGCTTTCCCGTGACGATGTCCTGCTCGATCTCTGCCACCATGGCATCGGCGGCGCGGTGCTCGCTCATGCGGGGAGCCGGCTCATCCGGCAGCTTGGCGTTCGACATCGATCTTCATCCGGGCGGAAATTTATTGATTGCAGCAATCCATCAAACGCCGGCGAAGATCAAGCATGAGCCGATATGGACGGACCAAAATAATTTGATATCGGCACGAATCGGCCAAATACCTCGATTTTTAAAATCGGTTTGACTCAGTTTTGGTTCCGTGGTCCAAGTTTTACAAAGTTTGGTCGTACCAAAAATAATATTGGAGGAAGCGATGCTCGACAAGTTCAAGGCCGCGGCGATGGCGGGAACGCCGTCGCATTTCGGCATGTTCATCGATGGCGCGTGGCTTCCCGAGGCAAAGGCAGATCGCGTCGAGGTCGAGAACCCCGCCACTGGCGAGGTCGTCGCTACGGTCCCGGGCGGCTCCGCCGATCATGCCCAGGCAGCGCTTGATGCCGCCAGCAAGGCGCAGCCCGGCTGGGCCGCGACCCCGGCGCCGGAACGAGGCAGACTGGTCGGGCTGCTCGCCGACGCGGTTCGCGACAATCGCGAGCTGCTGGCGCATGTCGTCGTCGCCGAGCAGGGCAAGCCCCTCAACCAGGCGACCGGAGAGATCGGCGCAACCGAGGTGTTCCTGCGCTATGCGGCCGAGAGCGCGCGCCGGATCGAGGGCGACATCATGCCGTCCGACGCCGCCAGCGAGGAAATCTGGATCCGCCGCGTTCCCTATGGCGTCGTGGTCGGCCTGACCGCCTGGAACTATCCGGCGGCGCTGACAGCGCGAAAACTCGGCCCGGCGCTGGTGGCCGGCAACAGCTTCGTCCTGAAGGCGCATGAGTTCACGCCGCTCTCGGGCCTCGCCATTGCTGCGCTCGCAGAAAAAGTCGGCATTCCCGCCGGTGTCTTCAACGTCGTGACGGGAACCGGACGTTCGGTCGGCCAGGCGCTGGTCGAAAGCCCGGATTCCGATCTCGTGACGATGACCGGCAGCACGCGGGCGGGTCGCGAGATCTATGCCTCGGGTGCCGCGCGCATCAAGCCGATCCGGCTGGAGCTCGGGGGCAAGGCGCCTTTCATCGTCATGGAGGACGCCGATATCGACCGCGCGGTCGAGAGCGCCATCACCGCCCGCTACACCAATTGCGGCCAGATCTGCACCTGCAACGAGCGCATGTATCTCCACCGCGCCATCGCGGAGGAATTCATCCAGAAGTTCATCGCCCGCAGCAAGGCGCTGGTGGTCGGCGATCCGCTCTCCAATCCGGATATCGGACCCAAGATCAGCGGTCCCGAAGTCGACAAGATCGTCGATATCGTCGCCCGCAGCACCGAGGCCGGCGCCGAAGTCCTGCTGGAAGGCGGCAGGCTCACCGAGGGCGCCTATGCGAGAGGCAACTGGTATGCACCGACCGTCTTGCTCGCCAAGGACAACGCCGTCCCTGCCATGCGCGAGGAGATCTTCGGGCCCGTCGTGCCGATCGTCATCGTCGATGACTTCGAGGAGGCGCTCGCGCTCGCCAATGATTCCGAGTTCGGCCTCTCCGCCTATGTCTACACGGGCAACCTGAAGCGGTTGATGCGGCTGACCGAAGGTCTGAACTTCGGGGAGATCTATTTCAACCGCACCAATGGCGAACTGGTGCAGGGCTTCCATAGCGGCTGGGGGCAATCCGGCATCGGCGGCGAAGACGGCCGCTACGGCCTCGACGGCTATTTCCAGAAGAAGACGATGTACGTCAACTGGAGCTGATGCGGCCGGGGAAACGGCAGCAAACCCCTCCCATACTCGACAACAAGAACCGCCAGGGCCAGGAAACCATGACCAGCCGACAGACCATTCGCGATATCCAGGCGCGCGTTTTCCGCGTTCCGCTCGAAGAGCCGATGCAAGACGCCAAGCACGGCCTGCAGACTTACTTCGAGCTGGTGACGGCGGAGATCACGACCTCGGACGGACAGTCGGGCATTGGCTACACCTACACGATCGGCACCGGCGGCCATGCCACCAAGGCGATGATCGACCATGATCTCGCGCCGATGCTGGTCGGCCATGACCCGGACGAGATCGACACGCTCTATGACGAGATGCAGTCGCGCCTGCATTATGTCGGGCGCGGCGGCATTGCTTCCTTCGCCATCTCGGCGATCGACATCGCGCTGTGGGATCTGCGCGGCAAGGTGCGGAACCTGCCGCTCTGGAAGATGGCGGGCGGCGCCGGCAAGACGCCGCTGACCTATCGCGGCGGCGTCGATTTGAACTATCCGCTGGAAAAGCTGGTCGAGAGCGTCGGCGGCTATATCGACCAGGGCTTTACCGCCGTGAAAATCAAGGTCGGCAAGGCCGACCTGGCCGAGGACGTTGCGCGCCTGCGCGCCGTGCGCCAGCGCATCGGCGCCTCGAACAAGCTGATGGTCGACGGTAATTTTGGCTATGACCTCGACCGTGCGATCGCGGCCGGAAGGGCCTTCGAGCCGTTCGATCTCGTCTGGTTCGAGGAGCCGATGGAGCCGGATGATTTCGCCGGCTATGGAGCGCTCGCCAAGGCGACGACGGTGCCGCTGGCGATGGGCGAAAACCTGCATACGCTGCAGGAGTTCAAGCACGCCTTCGAGCATTCGTCGCTGTCCTACATCCAGCCCGATGCCTCCAATTGCGGCGGCGTCACCGGCTTCCTGCGCGCGGCAAAGCTTGCCGAGGCGAAGAACATTCCGGTCTGCAGCCACGGCATGCAGGAGTTGCATGTGAGCCTGGTGCCGGCCGTGCCGAATGCCGGCTGGCTCGAGGTCCACGCCTTCCAGATCGACCGCTACACCCACCGTCCGCTGGTGGTCGAGAACGGCCGCGCGGTGGCGCCCGACGAACCGGGCTGTGGCGTGCGCTTCGACTGGGCTCGCCTGGAAGAGGCCGACCGCGCCTGACGCGTAAAGGCGGGAGAGATCGCGCCCGGCGGCAGACATGCGCACTGAGACTGTCTCAATCAGCCGCCGGAGTGCCGCTAACTCGGCAGTGACGTCAGGGTCTGAACCGGACCGGCGCGGTGATGGTCTTTTTGACGCCCGGCGGTGGTGGCGGCACGGGGGAGGCTCGGCGCAGGAGGGACAGCACTTCCTGGTCCAG
>NZ_JAPKNH010000011.1 GCF_026344005.1 Kaistia terrae | reverse complement strand
GCCAGGGAGTTCTCTTGGTGGAGATTGCGGGCGGGTTTCGCCGACTCCAAGACGGAGTGCCCGCTGGACCCTCCTTCGAGGCTTCGCTCACGCGAAGCACCTCAGGATGATGGCAGAGGCCCGGGACGCTAGCGGGAAAACTCAGTCCATCCCGGCCCGCAGCGCTGCCGCGCCGGCGACAGGTCCGATCACGGCGCTGGCCATGGTCAGGGCCACGAGGATCAACATCGGGTTCAGGACCGGCATGCCGGTCGTCGTTGCCGCCGTTATCGTGCTGACGCCGAAGATCAGCACAGGGATGGTAAAGGGCAGCACCAGGATCGCCACCAGCAATCCGCCCCGGCGCAGCGCCGTGATCAGCGCAGCGCCGATCGCACCAATGAAAATCAACGCCGGCGTGCCGATCAGCAGCGTCAGCGTCACCAGCCCGATCGCCTGCGCGTCCATGCCGAGGATCAGTCCAAACACCGGCGCGCCCAGCACCAGCGGCAGGCCGGTCGCCAGCCAGTGGCCTATCGCTTTTGCGAGCACGATCAGTTCCAGCGGCAGGCCGGAGAGCATGAACTGATCGAGGCTGCCGTCGTCGCGGTCGTCCTGAAACAGCCGGTCGAGGCCGAGCAGGGTGGCAAGCAGCGCCGCGATCCACAGCATGGCCGGGCCGATGCGGGCGAGCAGCTTCATGTCCGGCCCGACGCCGAACGGCACCACGGCGACAACCGAAAGAAAGAAGATAAGCCCGACAAAAGCGCCGCCGCCCGCGCCCAGGGAGAGGCGCACCGTCCGTCCGATCAGGCCGAAAAAGAAGCCGGTCATGCGGCACCGAGCGCGAGCGTCGCGGTACTGGCGACGGGGAGGGGACGATGTGTCGCGGCCAGCGCCAGGCCGCCTTCGGCAAGATGTTCCGCCAGAAGGGCGCCAAACGTTTCTTCCGAGCGGGCGTCGAGCGCCGAGGTCGGTTCGTCGAGCAGCCAGATCGGACGCCGCACGACGAGCAGCCGCGCGAGACTGGCGCGCCGCCTCTGTCCGGCGGATAGATAGCCGGCCGGCAGGTCATCGAGGTGGTCCAATTCGACCTTTTCCAGCGCTTCCAGCGTCGAAAGCCCCGGTTTGCCGGCAATGCGCGTCCACAGCGCCAGATTGTCGAATACGCTCAAGGCTGGCTTCAAACCGTCCAGATGGCCGAAATAATGAGCGCTTTCGCTAGTCGTCGCGTCGCTATTTCGCGCATCGTCGAATCGAATCGTGCCGGAGGCGATCGGCAGCAGTCCCGCGACCGCGCGCAGCAGCGTCGATTTGCCCGCGCCATTGGCCCCGGTGACGGCCAGCAACTCCGTTGATGCGACGGCAAAGCTGATTTGGGAAAAAATGCTGCGGCCGCCGCGACTTACAGCAAGCTCGCGTGCCGAAAGCCGGCTATTCGCGTGGTTCATGCGCCGCTCCTGCCGGCCAAATCAGCCGGATCGGGGTGCCTTTGAGCAGCTTTGAAAGATTCCAAGCGCAGCGACTTTCGTTGATCTGGCTTCTCCTTACGAAATTCATTATAAGGCCTGCAACCCGGCGCGCCGGTCGCGCCGCGGTCAAGACCTGCGTCACCACCCCAGGGATGGACCGCGTGCAGAGACCAAACTCCGCCGCCTTCTTGGGTGCGCCTGACCGGGTCGGGCACGCTTCGTGCATCGACTTCGGCCATGCGTTTCCGCGACAGAAACGAGGACGAACCGTATCGTGAGCAACGAGCATCCCGACAGCTTTAAATCCCGCAAGACTCTCCAGGTCGGAGCGGAAAGCTATGTCTATTTCAGCCTGAGGGACGCGGAGCAGAACGGGCTTCCCGGTATCTCCACGCTGCCCTTCTCGTTGAAGGTGCTGCTCGAGAACCTGCTCCGAAACGAAGACGGTCGCACCGTCACCAAGAACGACATCCTGGCGGTCAAGGACTGGCTGGTGTCGCGCGGCAAGGATGAGCGCGAAATCGCCTACCGTCCCGCCCGCGTGCTGATGCAGGACTTCACCGGCGTTCCCGCCGTTGTCGATCTCGCCGCCATGCGTGACGCGATGGTCAATCTCGGTGGCGACCCCAAGCGGATCAACCCGCTGGTTCCCGTCGATCTGGTCATTGACCATTCCGTTATCGTCAACTTCTTCGGCAGCGCTTCCGCGCTCGGCAAGAATGTCGACGAGGAATACAAGCAGAACCAGGAGCGCTATCGCTTCCTGAAGTGGGGCCAGTCGGCCTTCGACAATTTCCGCGTCGTTCCGCCCGGCACCGGCATCTGCCACCAGGTGAACCTCGAATATCTGGCCCAGACCGTCTGGACCAAGACCGCTGACGGCGAGACCGTCGCCTATCCCGACACCTGCGTCGGCACCGACAGCCACACCACCATGGTCAATGGCCTCGGCGTACTCGGCTGGGGCGTCGGCGGCATCGAGGCAGAGGCGGCCATGCTCGGCCAGCCGGTTTCGATGCTGATCCCGGAAGTCATCGGCTTCAAGCTGACCGGCAAGCTGAACGAGGGCATAACGGCCACCGATCTCGTGCTGACGGTCACGCAGATGCTGCGGAAAAAGGGCGTCGTCGGCAAGTTCGTCGAGTTCTTCGGCCCCGGCCTCGACCACCTGTCGCTCGCCGACCGCGCCACCATCGGCAACATGGCGCCGGAATATGGCGCCACCTGCGGCTTCTTCCCGGTCGATGACGAGACCATCGCCTATCTCGACGAGACGGGCCGCAAGGCCGAGCGCATCGCGCTGGTCGAGGCCTATTCCAAGGCACAGGGCATGTGGCGCGAGCCCGGCCTGGCCGATCCCGTCTTCACCGACGTGCTCGAACTGGACATCACCTCGGTTCTGCCGTCGCTGGCCGGCCCGAAGCGTCCGCAGGACCGCGTGCTGCTCACCGACGCCAAGACCGGCTTCCTGGCCTCGCTCGAAGGCGAGTTCAAGAAGCCCGGCGAGGCCGACAAGCGCTTTGCTGTTGCCGATACCGATTACACGGTCGGTCATGGCGACGTGACCATCGCCGCCATCACGTCGTGCACCAACACGTCCAATCCGAGCGTGCTGATCGCGGCTGGCCTCCTGGCCCGCAACGCGGTCGCCAAGGGCCTGAAGTCGAAGCCTTGGGTCAAGACGTCGCTGGCGCCGGGATCGCAGGTCGTGGAGGAATATCTCGCCTCCGCCGATCTGCAGAAGGATCTGGATGCGCTCGGCTTCAACCTGGTCGGTTTCGGCTGCACCACCTGCATCGGCAATTCCGGCCCGCTGCCGGAAAACATTTCGGCCGCGATCAACCAGGGTGACCTGATTGCCGCCGCCGTGCTGTCGGGCAACCGCAATTTCGAAGGCCGCGTCAATCCGGACGTCAAGGCGAACTACCTCGCTTCGCCGCCGCTGGTCGTCGCCTATGCGCTGGCCGGTTCGCTGCAGATCGACCTGACGACCGAACCGCTCGGCACCGGTTCTGACGGCCAGCCCGTCTATCTCAAGGACATCTGGCCCTCGAACCGCGAGATCGCCAAGTTCATCCGCGAGAACGTCACCAAGAAGATGTTCGAGACGAAGTACGCCGACGTGTTCAAGGGCGACGAGAACTGGCAGAAGATCTCGGTTCCCAAGGGCGAGACCTACGCCTGGGACAACAAGTCCACCTACGTGCAGAACCCGCCCTATTTCGTCGGCATGCAGCGCAAGCCGGGCGCCATCACGGACATCGAGAACGCCCGCGTCCTCGGCCTGTTCCTGGATTCGATCACGACCGACCACATTTCGCCGGCCGGTTCGATCAAGCCCGCTTCGCCCGCCGGCAAGTATCTGTCGGACAATGGCGTCGCCGTGGTCGACTTCAACCAGTACGGCACGCGTCGCGGCAATCATGAAGTCATGATGCGCGGCACCTTCGCCAACATCCGCATCAAGAACCAGATGCTGGGCGGCAAGGAAGGCGGCTTCACGCTGCACGAGCCGGACGGCGTCGAGATGCCGATCTATGACGCGGCGATGAAGTACAAGGCCGAGGGCACGCCCCTGGTCGTCTTCGCCGGCAAGGAATACGGCACCGGTTCGTCGCGCGACTGGGCGGCGAAGGGCACCAATCTGCTCGGCGTCCGCGCCGTGATCGCCCAGTCGTTCGAGCGCATCCACCGCTCGAACCTGGTCGGCATGGGCATCGTCCCGCTCGTCTTCGAGGAAGGCGTCTCCTGGCAGACGCTCGGCCTCAAGGGCGACGAGACCGTGACGATCAAGGGCATTGCCGGCGATCTGAAGCCGCGCCAGATGCTGGATGCGGAAATCACCTTCGCCGATGGCACGAAGAAGGTCGTTCCGCTGCTTTGCCGAATCGATACGCTGGATGAACTCGAGTACTTCCAGAACGGCGGCATCCTGCAATACGTGCTCCGCAACCTGGTTGCCTGAGCCGAAATAGGTCGCCCTACGCGGTAATTTCGTGAAGGCCCGCGCTGCTGCTTTTTTAAGCAACAGCGCGGGTTTACGCTCCCTCGGAGCGGCTTCGACGGCGCCCTGTTCACGAGTGGTCACCCTTATTTGAATGGCTTCCGAATAAACGCCGACTTAATTTTGTCTGGGCACGCCTCGCGCGTTGCGGTGGCAGGACGGTCAGGACACGTATCAGGACATGTTTGTTCCTAAATCCATCTGGATCGTCCTGGCCTTCGGTTTGAGCGTGATGCCGGCGTTGTCGGCCTCCGCCAGCGACACGAAAGTCACGGCGGTTCTGGAGCTCTTCACAAGCCAGGGATGTGCGTCTTGTCCGCCCGCGGACGAGGTGCTGGAAGATTTTTCCAAGCGCGACGACATCGTCGCCTTGTCGCTTCCCGTCGATTACTGGGACTATCTCGGCTGGAAGGACACGCTGGCCAGCCATGAGTTCACCGACCGGCAGAAGGCCTATGCCAATGCCCGCGGCGACCGCCAGATCTACACCCCCCAGATGATCGTCAATGGCACCACCCATGTCGTCGGCAGCGACCGCACGGCGATCGAGGCTGTCCTCAAATCGAAGCCGCCGCTCGCCATTCCCGTGCAGATGGAAATGGTTCGCGACGCGATCCATGTGCGGGTCAGCGAGTCTCCTGGCTTGTCTATTCCGCAGGAGCGCAAGGCGACGATCTGGCTGGCGCTCTACAAGCGTCAGGTCGCGGTGCCCGTCCGCACGGGCGAGAACCAGGACCGCACGCTGCAATATTACAACGTCGTCACCAAGCTGCGCCCGATCGCCATGTGGCGGGGCGATGCCGTCGACGTCGATCTGCCGATGAGCGAGTACCATCAGGCCAATGCCGATGGCTGCGCCATCCTGTTGCAGTCGGAAACGGCCAATGGCGAGCCGGGCGAGATTTTGGGCGCGGCGTTTTCCGAAAAGGGCGCGGAGTGGTGAGCGCTCGGCGCCGTTCAGTGCATCAGCGGATATTCTGCCAGGACGCGTGGCGCTTCTTCACCTCTCCCTGAGGGAGAGGTCGGCTCGAAGAGCCGGGTGAGGGTTTAGGGAACTATCCGGTGAGGCCGTAAACCCTCACCCGCCGGCCTGCGGCCGTCGACCTCTCCCTCAGGGAGAGGTGAAGAAGCGCCCCATTTGCGCCGGGCGAAAACGAAAAGCGCGGGCGGGCCCGCGCTTTTCGTTTTCCTGCAGGAATGTCGATCGTCAGATGACGGTCTTTTCCATCAAGGCCGCCAGTGCCTTGGCGAATGCCGCCGGCTCGTCCGGCGCTTCGCCGTCGAGAATGCGCGCCAGGCCGAAGATCAGCGGTGCCGCCGCGTCGACGCGTTCGGCTGCCGTCCCGCCTGCCGCCGCCTGGGCGGCGAGGCCGGCCACCAGCGGGTGCGCAGGGTTGAGCTCGAGGATCTGGGCTGCCCGACCGCCAGCGCCGTCGCGGCTCGCCAGAATCTTCTCCAGCTGCCGGTCCGGGCCGAACTCCGGCGACACGAGGCAGGCGGGGCTCGTCGCCAGCCGGCTGGATCCGCGCACCTCGGAAACCTTGTCGCCCAGCGCCTGCTTCAACCGCAAGGTCAGCGCGGCGAGGGCTGCGTCGGAGGCTGGCTTCTCGTCCTTCTCGGCGTCCTTGGCCGCTTCGGCCTCCAGCACCGGGATCAGGTCGAGCGTTGCGGCGCCCTGCGTCACCGATTGGAACGGCTTGCCGTCGAAGCCAAGCGCCGTGCGGACCCAGAAGGCGTCGACCGCATCGGCGAGGATCAACACCTCGACGCCGCGCTTGGCATAGCCTTCCAGATGCGGACTGGCGGCAATCGTCGCCGCATCATCGCCGAGTGCGTAAAAGAGCGCCGTCTGGTTGGGACGGAAGTCGGCCACGATCTCGGCCAGGCTGCGCCATTTGTCGCCGCCGGTCGTCGTCTTGAAGCGCGCCAGCTTGAACAGCCCGTCGCGCCGGTCTGGCGCCTCGTAGAGGCCTTCCTTGAGCACGGCGCCGAAAGCTTCCCAGACCTTGGCGAAGCGCTCGGGATCGTCGGTCGCCAGCTTGTCGAGATCGGCGAGGATGCGGTTTGTGACGCCCTTGCCGATGGTCTCGATCACCGGGTTCTTCTGCAGCATCTCGCGCGACAGGTTGAGCGGCAGGTCTTCCGAATCGATGACGCCGCGCACGAAGCGCAGCCAGGGCGGCAGGATCTCCGCCTCGTCGGTGATGAAGACGCGGCGGACATAGAGCTTCACCTTGCCCTGGCGTTCCGGCTCGAACAGATCGAACGGCCGCGACGAAGGCACGAAAAGCAACACGGAATATTCCGTCCTGCCCTCGGCGCGGTAGTGGATGGTGACGGCGGGTTCGTCGAAGCGGCCGCCGACATGGCCGTAGAATTCCTTGTATTCCTCTTCCGTCACGGCGGATTTCGGTTTGCGCCAGAGCGCGCTGCCATCGGCGAGCGATTCCTCGGTGCCATCGGCGAGCTTGAGGACGATCGGCACCGGCACATGCGCGGAATAGGCGGTGACGATGCGCTCGATCGTCTCCGTCTCGGCATAGCTGGCATTGTCGGGGTTGAGATGCAGCACAATGCGGGTGCCGCGCGACGGCGCCTCGGAAAGCTCGGCCGGCTCGATCTCGTAGGCGCCCTTGCCGTCGGAATGCCAGCGCCACGCCTCGTCAGAGCCCGCCTTGCGCGAGACGACGGAGACGCTGTCGGCGACCATGAAGGCGGAATAGAAGCCGACGCCGAACTGGCCGATCAGGGCCGAGCCCTTGGCGTTCTCGCCCGCCTGTTCCAGGAAGGCGCGGGTGCCGGACTGGGCGATGGTGCCGAGATTGTCGATCAGCTCCTGCCGGTCCATGCCGATGCCATTGTCGGCAATGGCGACGCTCGGGGCGTCCTTGTCGGCCTCGATGACGATCTGGAAGGCGTCACCGTCGTCGATCAGCGCCGGATCGGACAGCGACAGGGTGCGCAGCTTCTCGCAGGCGTCGGCGGCGTTGGAGATCAGTTCGCGCAGGAAGACGTCGCGATTGGAATAGACCGAATGCACCATCATGTGCAGCAGGCGCGAGACTTCGGCCTCGAAGGAACGGGTCTCTGCGGCGGGTTTCTGGTCTGACACGCTTTCTCTCCGGAATTTTCGACGTCCCGGCCCGGGACGGATCGGCGGGCGGGGGACGCGATCGGCAACAGGCTCGCGCAAGCGAGGCGGCGCTGATATCGCCGGTTGTCGGTCCGGATTCAAGGGCGGAGGGCGTTCCCTGCCATACAGGCAAAGAAAAAGGCCGGCAGAGCCGACCTTGAGGTGCTTTTTTGGGAGGGGAACGCACTTCTCCGCCAACCGCTTTCGAAGGTGGTCCGGCCCAGCTGAGGACCCCGGGGGGCTGGGGGGCTGAGAAATTCCGAAGCCTTGGCCAAGCCGGACCGTTCGAAGCGATTGTTGGAAATTACTGGGCCAATGCGGCCGGTGCCGGGCCGAAAGAGGGCGGAATAAAGGAATTTGGGCCGTCTGACTTCACGGATTGTGAAAGCGACCGCGCTGCCGCGATGTCGTCTGCCGGCGCACCATTTGGCGGCCGCGCCTTGCCAGCGCCGCCGATCGGAGCGATCATGACAGCTCGATGACGGAGCGGCTCGCAACAGGAGGCGCCATTGAGCGAAGGTGAAGACAAGGCGATATCCGGTGGCAGCGCCACGCTGGTGTCGCTGAACCCACCGGAAACGGCCAAGTCCGTTCCCTTGATAGCTTTCAACCGGCTGGAACTGAACGAGATCCTGCGTGTCTACGGGCGCATGGTGGCGGCCGGGGAGTGGCGCGACTATGCGATCGATCATTTGCGCGACAAGGCGGTGTTCTCCATCTTCCGCCGTTCGTCCGAAATGCCGCTCTATACGGTCGTGAAGGATCCCGAGCTTCGGAACCGTCAGGGCGCCTATGCCGTGATCGCGACCGGCGGCTACATCATGAAGCGCGGCCACGATCTCCGGCAGGTGCTGGCGGTCCTGGATACCAAGCTCAAGCTCGTCCAGGGTTGATCATCCATGGCTGACGGGCATGTGCCTGTCAGAGGCTTTCCGGGTGATGGGTAGGCAGCCGTCACAGGCTCGGCGGCGTGTCGTTGCTGTCGCCGAGCGCCCGCTGCATCAGCACGCTGTCCAGCCAGCGGCCGTGCTTCCAGCCGACATTCTCGAAGATGCCGACAAGGCGAAATCCCTGCGCCGCATGCAGCCGGATCGAGGCTTGGTTGCCGGAATCGCCGATGACGCCGATCATCTGGCGGAAGCCGGCTGTGGTCGCCGCCTCGATCAGTTCCGCCAGCAATCGCTTGCCGATGCCGAGTCCCTGCGATTTGGGTTCGAGATAGATCGAATCCTCGACCGTCGAGCGGTAGGCAGGCCTTGGCCGGTATGGCCCGGCATAGGCATAGCCGAGGATCTCCCCGCCGCCTTCGGCCACTAGATAGGGATGGCCGCCATCCAGAAGCGCATCGTGGCGACGGCGCATTTCCGCTTCGTCCGGCGGTTCCAGTTCGAAGCTTGCCGAACCGTGCAGCACGCAATCCGCATAGATCGAGGTGATCGCGACCAGATCGTTGGCGGCGACGGGGCGGATATACAGATCGCTGGGAAGGGCTGGCATGGGGGCACTCGTAGGCTGGAAGCTTCAGGCGGCATGGGCTTGGCCGCCCGTTCGCAAAAAAACACAAAAAAAGGGCGCGGCCTTGGCCGCGCCCTTCGATCTGTTGGTGATACCCGCTCTAGCGGCGGTCGCCGAACAGGCGGAGCATCATCAGGAACAGGTTGATGAAGTCGAGATAGAGCGTCAGCGCGCCCATGATCGCCTTGCGGCCGGCAACCGTGCTGTCGTCGCCGACATAGTACATTTCCTTGATCTTCTGCGTGTCATAGGCGGTGAGGCCCACGAAGATCAGCACGCCGAGGATCGAGATCGCGAAGCCGAGCGCCGACGATCCGATGAAGATGTTGACGATCGAAGCGATGATGATGCCGATCAGGCCCATGAACAGGAACGAGCCCATTCCGGTCAGGTCGCGCTTCGTCGTGTAGCCGTACAGGCTCATCGCGCCGAAGGTCGCGGCGCTGATGAAGAACACCTGCGTGATCGACTGCGCCGTGTAGACGGCGAAGATCGAGGACAGCGAGATGCCCATCAGGGCCGAGTAGCCCCAGAACACGGCCTGTGCCTTTGCCGTCGACATCTTGTGAATGCCGAAGGAGAGCCAGAAGACCAGGCCGACCGGTGCCAGCATCAGAACCCACATCAGGGGACCTGTGTAGATGGTCTTGCCGAGGCTGGTCAGCATCAGGCCGTTTGCCATCTGGCCGACGGCCATGCTCGGATCGTTCGTCACGGCCAGCTTGAAGACGCCGAGCGCGGCCGCGCCGGTGATCATCAGGCCGATCGCCATGTAGTTGTAGACCTGCAGCATGTGGCTGCGCAGGCCCTGGTCGATAACACCGGTTTCGGCACGCGCTGCGCCAAACGGTGAGACGCGATTGTCGAAATCTGCCATCGAAGTCCTCTCCGAATAAAAAATCCGCGGTTGCGTTTGCCGCGAAACCCCCGTTTCCGACGCCCGGCATCGCAATCCCTACGGACCGGCCGGGCGACAAGCCCTCGGGGTGTCCAAGCGATATGGGCATCCCGATTGATCCGCGCAAGATATCCCGCGCGACCCAAGTAACGTAATCGTACGCGAAGCCGTCGGATGCGACTACAGGTTTCTCAAGACCGGGGCTGCCTTTTTGCCGAGCAATCGCCACGTTCCGGCGAGGCCCAGGCCGATGGTCAACGTGACGGCGATCAGGGCGGCGCCCAGCGCGGTGACAGGGAAGATCGCGAAGGGCTGGCCCATCACGCCGGCGACAACGCCCCAGGCGGCGAGCGAGCCCGCCAGCACGGCGAACACCGCCGTCGCCAGGCCGAGCAATCCGTATTCAAGCCCGAACGCGTAGAGCAACTGGCCGCGCGTCGCCCCCAGCGTTTTCAGGATCACCGCGTCGTACAGACGCTGCCGGTGTCCGGCTGCCAGCGCGCCCGCCAGCACCAGTACGGAAGCGGCCAGCGCGATCGACGAGGCGACGCGGATCGCCAGCATCAGCTGGCCGAGGATCGACGAGATGCGGTCGAGCGCCTCGCGGACGCGGATCGCCGTCACGGACGGAAATTCGACGCCGGCATCGCGCATCAGCTTCGCTTCGGCCGCCGGATTGGCCTCGCCCGGATGAGCGAGGGTGGCGAGCACGGAATAGGGCGCGCCGGCAAAAGCCGAGGGTGAGAAGACCATGACGAAATTGATCGCCAGGCTTTCCCATTCGACTTCCCGCAGATTGGCGATGGTCGCCGTAATCTCGCGGCCGAGCACGTTGACGGTGACGGTGTCGCCGGGCTTGAGGCCGAGGCCCCGCGCCGCCTCGCCCACCATCGAGACGAGCGGCGGGCCGGTATAGTCTTCCGCCCACCATTCGCCGGCCGACAGGCGCGAATTCTTCGGCATGGTGGCTGAGAAGGTGACGCCGCGATCGCCCTTCAGCACCCAGGCGACCTCGGGCGCGGGCGTTACCTGTTCGGCCGGGGTCTGGTTGAGCGCAGTGATCCGGCCGCGCAGCATCGGCACGCTTTCAACCGTCGAGCCCGGGATCTCCTTCTTCAGGAAGTCGACGAAGGCGGGCGCCTCCGAATTCTGGACGTCGAGGAAGAAGAAGCTCGGTGCTCGCTCAGGCAGGGATTGCGTCAATTGCCGGTGCAAATTGCCGTCGATCAGCGCGATCGTCACCAGCACGGTCAGGCCGAGCCCGAGCGACAGGACGACGGAACCGGTCAGTGCGCCGGGGCGATGAATGTTGCCGACGGCGAGCCGCCATTCCGTCGAGGCAAGCCTGGGGGCGCGGCGGGCGAGCGCCGTCACGCCCCAGGCGACCAGGCGCAGCAGTCCGAAGGACGCCGCGACGCCGATGACGAAATAGAGCGCGATCCGCTGGTCGTAGGCGAGCAGGATGGCGAGCCCGGCCAGCACGACCGCCGATAGTATCGCGGCGATCAGGAAGGCGATGCGGGGTCGCACCTTGCCGAAGGCGGCGCCATCGCGAAACAGCGCCGTCGGGGCGATGTCGCCGGCGCGGCCCAGCGGCACCAGCGCAAAGGTCAGCGCGGTCAGCAGGCCATAGAGCGCGGCATAGCCGAGCGCGCTCGGATACAGGCCCGTCTCGGCGCCGACCGGCAGCACGTCGGCGAGGAATTGCAGCGCCAATACCGGCACCAGGGCGCCGAGGACAAGGCCGATGACGACGCCGAGCAGCGCGATCAGCAGGATCTGGATCAGATAGATCTGGGTGATCAGATTCCCCGGCGCGCCGAGCGAGCGTAGCGTGGCGATGACCGGCCGCTTCAATTCCATGAAGGCGCCGACGGCATTGGCGACGCCGACGCCGCCGACGATCAGGGCGGCAAGCCCGACCAGCGTCAGATACTGCGCGAAGCGGCTGATGTTGCGCTTGAGGCCGGGGGAGGCGTCATCGCGGCTGCGCACCTGCCAGCCGGCTTTCGGAAGGTCGGTGTTCGCCGTCTCGACGAGGTTGACGACGGCGCTGTCTGGCGAGCCGTCCGGCATGCGCAGGCGGTATGTCCATTCGACGAGACTGCCCGGCTGGACGAGGCCCGTGGCGTCGAGCGTGTTGCGGGAAATCAGCAGGCGCGGGCCGAAGCCCAGCCCGGTGGCGAGCTTGTCCGGCTCATCGGCGATGGGGCCGGCGAGCTTCAGCTTGGCGGTTCCGACTTGCAGCGTATCGCCGATCTTGACCCCGAGCCGGCTGAAAAGCTCCGGATCGGCCAGGGCCGTGCCGGCGTTGAGGGCGGCGGTCGCGTCGACGGCGTCCCCGGCCTTGAGCGTGCCATAGAGCGGATAGGGGCTATCGACGGCCTTGATCTCGACCAGCGTCTGGTCGGAACCGTCCGCGAGCCGGGCCATGCCGCGCAGCGATGCGATCTCGGAAACCGCGCCATGCTTTTCGAGGAAGGCGCGTTCTTCGGGCGTGGCCTGTCGTTGCACCAGCGTGAAGGCGACATCGCCGCCGAGGATGGCCTGGCCCTGGCGGGCGAGGCCATCCGTCATGGCGCGCGACACCGAGCCGACAGCGGCGATCGCCGCGACGCCGAGAGCGATACAGGCGAGGAAGACGAGGAAGCCGCGAAGGCCGCCGCGCAGTTCCCGCAGCGCGAACCGGAGCGGGAGCGGCAAGCTGGAAGTTGTCATTCCGCAGCGCTCCGAACCGCGCCGGCATTCGCCTCGCGCGGATCGATCACGCCGGAATGGATACGGATCACCCGGTCGCAGCGGCCGGCCAATGCGTTGTCATGCGTGACGAGCACCAGCGTGGTGCCGCGCTCGGCGCAGGTGTCGAACAGCAGGTCGGCAATCTCGCGGCCGGTTGTCTCGTCGAGATTGCCGGTCGGCTCATCGGCGAAAAGGATGGCGGGACGGGCCACCAGGGCGCGGGCAATCGCCACGCGTTGCTGCTCGCCGCCGGAAAGGGCGGAAGGATAGTGGTTCATCCGTTGGCCAAGGCCGACCAGCCTCAACTCTTCCTCGGCGCGTGCAAAGGCGTCGGCGCGGCCGGCGAGTTCCAGCGGCACGGCGACGTTTTCCAGCGCCGTCATGTTGGGGATCAGGTGGAACGACTGGAAGATGATGCCGACATTCTGGCCGCGAAACCGCGCCAGTCCGTCTTCGTTGAGCGCGGCGAGGTTGGTGCCGGCGACCAGAACGCTGCCTTTGTCGACGCGTTCCAGCCCGGCCATCGTCATCAACAGCGTCGATTTGCCGGAGCCGGATGGTCCGACCAGCGCGGCGCTCTCGCCGGCGTCGATCGTCAGCGAGACATTTCGCAGGATGTGGACGCGAGCGGCTCCCGCACCGAGCGCCAATTCAACCGAAGAAAGCCGGATGACGGCATCGGAATTATTCGGGACATTATCAATCACGCGCGCGAACCCTATATCGTGCGACGGGCAGGCTCGTCGAACGGAGGAAGCCGTCGAACGCCGGCGTCCTGCCGATCGCGGCGCGTTCCGCTCAATATGGTGGCAAAACACAGATGATAAAGACCTTGGCGCTAGCTATCTCGCTGCTTGCCTCTCTGACGAGCGCCGCATGGGCCGCTCCGCTCCGTCTCGTCGTGCTCGGCGACAGCCTCTCGGCCGGCTATGGCCTTGGCCCCGGCGAGGGTTTCACCGATCAGTTGCAGAAGGCGCTGACGGCGAAGGGACTTGATGTCGCAGTCGTCAATGCCGGCGTTTCCGGCGACACGGCGGGTGGCGGGCTGGCGCGTCTCGACTGGTCGGTCGGGCCGGATGCGCAGGCCGTCCTCGTCGAACTCGGCGCCAACGATATGCTGCGCGGGCTGGATCCTGCGGTGCCCGAGCAGGCGCTCGACGCCATCCTCACCCGCCTCGGCGAGCGCAAGCTGCCGGTGCTGCTGGCTGGGATGCGCGCTGCGCCAAACCTTGGGCCGGACTACGCAAAACGCTTCGACGGGTTGTATCCGGATCTGGCCGCGAAGCATGATGCGATGCTATATCCGTTCTTCCTTGACGGCGTCGCAGCCGAACAGACCCTGCTTCAGGCCGACGGGATGCACCCCAACGCCGCCGGCGTCGCGGTGATCGTCGAGAAAATCCTTCCCGCCGTGGAGGATCTGGTCGCGCAAGCCAGGCGCTGACCAGTCTTACGCACGCCCTGCAGATTAAATCCGGCCATTCCACATCCGGCCTTGCCGCGTCAAAATTCTCGGAGCTTTTCGCCATGGAATATCGTTCGCTCGGACGGACTGATCTGCGCGTGTCCTCCATCTGTCTCGGCACCATGACCTGGGGCCAGCAGAACACCGAGGCCGAGGGCCACGAGCAGATGGACTACGCCTTCGAGCAGGGCGTCAATTTCCTCGACACGGCCGAGCTCTATTCCATCCCGCCGAAGCCGGAGACGCAGGGCTCGACCGAGCGGATCATCGGCAACTGGATGAAGGCGCGCGGCAATCGCGACAAGGTCATCCTCGCGTCCAAGGTGTGCGGTCGCAACGGCTTTACCTGGTTTCGGGACGGTGCGACGCCGACGCTGAGCCGTGCCCATATCCGCGACGCGATCGAGAAGAGCCTGAAGCGGCTGCAGACCGACTATATCGACCTCTACCAGCTGCATTCGCCCGACCGCCACGTGCCGCTGTGGGGCTCCAACCCGACGATCTACCGCCATCCGGAGCCCGCCGCCGACGAAGTGCCGTTCGAGGAGACGCTCGGCGCGCTGCAGGAGCTGGTTCAGGAAGGCAAGGTCCGGCATGTCGGCCTGTCGAACGAGACCGCCTGGGGCACGACGCGTTTTGTCGCAGCCGCCGAGGCCGGCAAGGGCCCGCGCGTGGTCTCGATCCAGAACGCCTACAACCTGCTGAACCGCACCTTCGAGGTGAATCTCGCCGAAGTCGCGATGCGCGAGCAGGTCGGTCTGCTGGTCTATTCGCCGCTGGCGCAGGGCTATCTGACCGGCAAGTACCAGAACGGCGCCCGTCCGGCCGGCGCCCGCTCGACGCTGTTCAAGCGCGGCGATCGCTATGAAACGCCGGGCGCGCATGAGGCAATCGACGCCTATCTGGCGGTTGCGCGCGAGTTCGGCATGGATCCGGCGACGCTGGCCGTCGCCTTTGCCACGACGCGCTGCTTCGTCACCTCGAACATCATCGGCGCGACCACGATGGATCAGCTCAAGGTGGATATCGCCGCGGCGGATGTCGCGATCAGCCCCGAGCTGGAGGCAAAGATCGACGCCGTTCACCAGTGGCGCGGCAATCCCTGCCCCTGAGACGTACCGGAAAGGGCTTTACAGTCGGCCGGCAAACCGCGAGTCTGATCTCCCGTCCCACCGATAAAGGAGGGCGATCATGCCGCGCCTGTTTACCGGTCTCGAGATCCCGGCCGACATTGCCCAACGGCTCTCGCTCCTGCGCGGCGGCATTGCCGGCGCGCGCTGGATCGACGCGGAAAACTTCCACGTCACGCTCCGTTTCATCGGCGATATCGACGATCGTACCGCCGATGAGGTTGCCGACGCCCTGGCGCGGGTGCGTCGGCGCGAATTCGACCTGGAATTTTCCGGCCTCGATTCGTTCGGCACCGCGAAACCCCATTCCATCGTCGCCCGCATCGCTTCGTCGCGAGCGTTGACAGAGTTGCAGGCCGAGCAGGAGCGCATCCTGCAACGCATCGGCCTGCCGCCCGAGGGCCGCAAATACACGCCGCATGTGACGCTCGCCCGCCTGCGCAACACGCCGCATCGCGACGTCGCGGCCTATCTCACCCTGCGCGGCGGCCTGCTGGCGGCAGCGTTTCACGTGACACGTTTTGTGTTGTTCTCATCCAAGGCGTCGACGGGCGGCGGGCCTTATCTGATCGAGCAGAGCTATCCGCTCGCCGAATATTCGGAGGCACGATCATGATTGCCAAACTCGACCCGGCCGAGCGCGCGGCAGCACTGGCGAAGCTGGATGGATGGGCGCTGGTCGAGGGCCGCGAGGCCATCACCAAGGTGTTCGCCTTCGAAGATTTCCAGCAGGCCTTCGCCTTCATGACGCGCTCGGCGCTGCTGGCGGAGCGGATGAACCACCATCCCGAATGGAGCAATGTCTACGGCAAGGTCACGGTGACGCTGGCGACCCATGTCGTCGACGGTGTGACGTCGTTTGACATCAAGCTTGCCGAGGGCATGAACCGGTTCGCGGGGTAGCTGCCGGGCTGCAAGGCATCGTTACGCGGCCGGGCAGGGCCGACCTTGGCAGGCAACCGCCTACTTCCACGGCAATTCCAGGCTCGCCACGCCGCAAAGGTGGCCCTGGATATGGCTGACGCCCCATCCGGCCAGCATTTGCGCGGTTTCCTCGTCCTGAACCCATTCGGCGACCGTCTCGATGCCGAGATCGTGCGCCAGCTCGACCAGCCGGCGGACGAAGATCTGGTCGTCCCGGCTCTGGGGCAGGGTGGCGATGAAGCTGCCGTCAATCTTGACGATATCGACCTTGAGCGCCCGCAGATTGCGGAACGAGGTGAAGCCGGCGCCGAAATCGTCGATGGCGAGGCGGGCGCCGACATCGTGGATCGTCGAGATGAAATGCGCGGTCTCGTCGAGACTATGGATGGCGCTGGTCTCGGTGATCTCGACGATCAGGCGCTTGCCCAGTTCCGGCTTTTGGCTGACCGTTCTGGCGAATTTCGACAGCCAGTCGGTTCCGGCGGCGGTCTCCGGCGAGACGTTCAGCGACAGATTGGCATCGGGATATCGGAGCAGGGTTTCCAGCACGCGGTCGAGCACGGCGAGGTCGAACAGCCGCGACAGCCCCAGGCGCTCGGCGATCGGAATGATGTTGCCGGCCGAGATGATGCTCCCATCCGGCTGCCCCAGCCGGAGCAGGGCCTCGTGGTAGACGGTCTTGCGGGTCGCGATGTCGACGATCGGCTGGTACGCCAGGCGCAGGCGCTGCTCCGAGAGGGCGCCAATCAGGCGTTGCGACAGGGCAATATTGGAAAGCCGCTCGGATTCGCGCCCCGCCGAGGGGACAAAGGCAACGAAACGACCACGGCCGCTTTGGCGCGCGGCGCCCAGGCTTTCCTGTACCCGCTCCATCGCGTCGTCGCGATTTTGCGCATGATACGGCAGGACGATCCCGCCGATCGACACGGTGACGGAAACGGCGCCGTCGGGCGTCGCGATGACATCGTCGCGGATGGCGGAGAGGAAGCGCTCCGCCGCGAACATCATCTCGTTTTCGTCGCAATGCATCAGGATCAGGCCGAGCTTGTGACCGGAGAAGCGGCCGATGACGTCGCCTTCGCGTAGCCTTGCCTTGATGCGGCGTGCCGCGGCGGCGAGGATGCGATCGCCCGCGCGGTAGCCATAGGCGCCGTTGATCAGATGGAAATCGTCGATGGCGATGACGAGGAGAGCCGCCGTCGTCTCGCTCTCGCGTGCGGCCAGAAGGGTCTCGTCGAGACGATCGAGCAGGTAGGTGCGGTTGAAGAGCCCGGTGACGTCGTCATGGCTCGACAGGAAGGCGAGCCGCTGCTCGCGGGCGTGGCGCTCGTTGATGACGCGCAGCACGCCCTCGACGCGCATCGCGATCTTCGTGCCATCGGCATACCAGCGGCCGGCATCCTCGATCCAGAGCATCGGACCGTCGGGGCCACGGGGGCGCAGCGCATATTCGAGCCGGTAGGGGACGCCGTTGCCGGTATCGACGCCGCCGAGGATGGCCTCTTGCCGCACCAGCGGACTCAGGTCTTCGACCATCCGCGAGAAATCGTCACCCGTGGCGATCGCCTCCGGCAAGGCGATGCCGAACACGGAAGCCGCGTCGCCGCCCCATTCGATCCGGTCGTCTTCCAGCGTCCAGCGATAGACGACCTCGCCAACTGTCGAGAGGATCGCCGCGGTGCTGTCGGGACGATCGGTCCCTAAATCGCCGCTCACCGCATTTTCCACGTTCGGATTCCCTAGCTCGAGACGATGTCCATTCTAGCAGAACGGACAAGGCGTGGGTCCAAAACAAGAACCGAGCAGTCCGCGAAACTTATTCCGCACCGTAACGACAACAACAGCAATTCGCGCAAAAGAAAAGGGCCGGCTTGAGGCCGGCCCTTGAATGTTCAACGATGGCTATAAGCCGGTAGGGCGCCGGGCGCCCCGCCGAATTACGCTTCGCTCTTCGGCGTCAGAACCTGACGACCGCGATACATGCCGGTCTTGAGGTCGATGTGATGCGGGCGACGCAGTTCGCCCGAATTCTTGTCCTCGGTGTAGGCCGGCTGTGCGAGCGCATCGTGCGAACGGCGCATGTTGCGCTTCGACGGCGACGTCTTTCGCTTCGGAACTGCCATTTCATTCTTCCTTCGTCATATGCCGTCGAACCGGCGGCGCGCCGCCCGGCAAGGGCATAGCAGTACAATCTGAATGCGGCCTTATACAGAGATCACCCAAGCTTGACCAGTCGGGGCCCGGCAAAAAGATTCGGCCGCAAGGCTGGCTATTCTCAGGCCGACAGGGTGTCGAGTTCCGCAAGGATGGCGGCGCCCATTTCCTTGGTGCCGACCTTGGTCGTGCCCTCGGTGTAGATGTCGCCGGTGCGCAGGCCCTTGCTCAGCACGCTGGAAATGGCGCGGTCGAGCAGGTCGGCTTCCTCGACGAGGCCGAAGGAATAGCGCAGCGCCATCGCGAAGGACGCGATCATCGCGATCGGGTTCGAAATGCCCTGGCCGGCGATGTCGGGGGCCGAACCGTGCACGGGCTCGTACATCGACTTGCGGCGGCCGGTCGTTGCGTCGGGAGCACCGAGCGCTGCCGAGGGCAGCATGCCGAGCGAGCCGGTCAGCATCGCCGCCACGTCGGACAGGATGTCGCCAAACAGGTTGTCGCAGACGATGACGTCATACTGCTTCGGCCGGCGGACGAGCTGCATGGCGCAATTGTCGGCCAGCACGTGCTCGAGCGCGACGTCGGCATATTCTTCCTTGCCGACCTTGGTGACGACCTGGTTCCAGAGCACGCCCGACTTCATGACGTTGCGCTTCTCGGCCGAGGCAACGCGGCTGGAGCGGGTCTTGGCCAGGTCGAAGGCGACGCGGGCGATTCGCTCGATCTCGGAGGTGGTGTAGAGCTGGGTGTCGACGGCGCGCTTCTCGCCGTTCTCCAGCGTGACGATTTCCTTCGGCGAACCGAAATAGACGCCGCCGGTCAGCTCGCGCACGATCAGGATGTCGAGGCCTTCGACCAGCTCGCGCTTCAGCGACGAAGCATCGGCCAGCGCCGGGTAGCAGATGGCCGGACGCAGGTTGGCGAACAGTTCCAGATCCTTGCGCAGGCGCAGCAGGGCCGCTTCCGGGCGCACGTCATAGGGAACGCTGTCCCACTTCGGGCCGCCGACAGCGCCGAAGATCACGGCGTCGGATTCCTGCGCCAGCTTCATCGTCGCTTCGGAGATCGCCTTGCCGTGCGCGTCATAGGCCGCGCCGCCGGCCAGATCCTGCTCATACTCGAACGACGCGACGCCGCGTTTGCCGAACCAGTCGATGACCGTCTTCACTTCGGCCATGATTTCGGTGCCGATACCGTCACCGGGAAGGAGAAGAAGCTTGTAGGTGGTCATGTCGCGGGTTCTCTTGTCGAGCGGGTCTGCGGGCGTGTGGATCGCGGGCAGCGATAGCGTCGCGAAAGCCTCGATGCAAGCCGATCCCGCGCATCCGACGCCGCGAGGTCAGGCTTTCAGCGCCGTAACCTCGATCTCGACCTTCATTTCCGGACGGATCAGGCCGCAAACCGTCATGGTCGCCGCCGGTCGTATGTCGCGGAAATAGGCGCCGACGACGAGGAATACGGCATCGGCAAAGGCGGCGTCGGTGACATGATAATGCACGCGCACGACGTCGCTGAGGGCGAAGCCCGCCTCGCCAAGCGCGCGCGAGATGGTCGCCATGGCGTTTTCCGTCTGCTCGCCAATGGCGGCCGGCATGGTCATGCTGGTGTAGTCATAGCCCGTTGTGCCGGCGACGAAGCACCAGTCTCCCTGCACCACGGCGCGGGAATAGCCGGCGGCCTTCTCGAAGGGCGATCCGGTCGAAATCAGGCGTCGGGTCATCGGATTCTCCTTTTGGCGCGGAGGGAATCGGACCGGAAGCGGGCGCCGCCTGGGTCGGATTTCCCTCGTGGGCCTCTGCAACATTGCCAAAACGCGCGATGATGGCAATCAGGGCTGGCGAATCGCAGGAAAAGCGGCCTGCCTGACCTTGCGTCACGCAAAAGACCGTTTTGACCGCGCCGCACAATGGGGTTAGAACCGGTCCAATCTCTCTACCCTAAATGCTTACGTTTACGTAAGCGATTGAGGATGAACACGATGTCGAATGCCGAGGCGAAGAAGAGCCGTCCGCTCTCTCCGCACCTTCAGGTCTATCGCTGGCCCATCACCATGACGGTGTCGATCCTGCAGCGTGTCACGGGTGGCGCGCTGTATTTCGGCACGCTGCTGCTCGCCTGGTGGGCGATCGCGGCCGCCGCCGGCCCGGGCCCCTTCTCCTACGTCTCGTGGGTGTTTGGTTCCTGGATCGGCCTTCTGGTGCTGTTCGGCTACACCTGGGCGCTGATGCAGCATCTGCTCGGCGGCATCCGCCATTTCGTCTGGGATTTCGGCGCGGGCTTCTCGAAGTCGTCGCGCGACAATCTCTCCTGGGCCAACATCATCGGCTCCGCCGTGCTGACGATCCTGATCTGGGTCGTGGCGCTCGCCATTCGCTGAGGGGCAATTCCATGCGTACACCGCTCGGCCGCGTTCGCGGGCTCGGCTCGGCCAAGGAAGGCACGGGCCATTTCTGGCATCAGCGTTTAACTGGCGCTGCTCTTGCCGTTCTGGCCATCCTGTTTGTCTTTCTCGTCATCGTGCTGGCCGGAAAACCCTATCCGGAAGTCGTCGCGGCGCTGGCGAATCCGTTCGTCGCGCTGCTGATGATCCTGATGATCGGCACCGGCGTCTGGCACATGAAGCTCGGCATGCAGATCATCATCGAGGATTACCTGCATGGCGGTCTGAAGATCGTCGCGCTGGTCGCCAACATGTTCTTCGCCGTCGCCGTCGGCGTGGCGACCATCCTCGCCTTCCTTAAAATCAGCTTCGGAGGCTGAAGCCATGGCTGAAGCCAACGCCAGCGCGTCCATCAACGGCCGCGCCTATCCCTTCATCGACCACACCTTCGACGTCGTTGTCGTCGGCGCCGGCGGCGCGGGTCTGCGCGCCACGCTCGGCGCCAGCGAGGCCGGCCTGAAGACCGCCTGCATCACCAAGGTGTTCCCGACCCGCTCGCATACGGTTGCGGCGCAGGGCGGCATTTCGGCAGCCCTCGGCAACATGGGCGAGGATGATTGGCGCTTCCACATGTACGACACCGTCAAGGGGTCGGACTGGCTGGGCGACCAGGACGCGATCGAATATCTGGTGCGCAACGCGCCGGCCGCCGTCTATGAGCTCGAGCATTTCGGCGTGCCGTTCTCGCGCACCGAAGAGGGCAAGATCTACCAGCGCCCGTTCGGCGGCATGACGACGAATTTCGGCAAGGGCATCGCGCAGCGCACCTGCGCCGCCGCCGACCGCACCGGCCACGCCATCCTGCACACGCTCTATGGCCAGTCTCTGCGCCATTCGGCCGAGTTCTTCATCGAATACTTCGCCATCGACCTGATCATGGAAGACGGCGAATGCCGCGGCGTCGTGGCGCTATGCCTCGAAGACGGCTCGCTGCACCGCTTCCGTTCGACCAAGACCATTCTCGCCACCGGCGGTTATGGCCGCGCCTACTTCTCCGCCACCTCGGCCCATACCTGCACCGGCGACGGCGGCGGCATGGTTCTGCGCGCCGGCCTGCCCCTGCAGGACATGGAATTCGTGCAGTTCCACCCGACCGGCATCTATGGCGCGGGCTGCCTGATCACCGAGGGTGCGCGCGGCGAGGGCGGTTACCTGACCAATTCGGAAGGCGAGCGCTTCATGGAGCGCTATGCCCCCTCCGCCAAGGACCTGGCCTCGCGCGACGTCGTTTCGCGCGCCATGACCATGGAAATTCGCGAAGGCCGCGGCGTCGGCAAGGCGAAGGATCATATCCACCTTCACCTCGACCATCTCGATCCGGCGCTGCTGCATGAGCGGCTGCCCGGCATCTCCGAGAGTGCCAAGATCTTCGCCGGCGTCGACTTGACCAAGGAGCCGATCCCGGTCCTGCCGACCGTCCACTACAACATGGGCGGCATCCCGACGAACTATCACGGCGAAGTGCTGAACAAGGTCGGCGGCGACCCGGACACCATCGTTCCCGGCCTGATGGCCGTGGGCGAGGCGGCCTGCGTTTCCGTGCATGGCGCCAACCGCCTCGGCTCGAACTCGCTCACCGATCTCGTCGTGTTCGGCCGCGCGGCGGCGCTGCGCTGCATCGAGACGGTGCAGCCGAGCCAGCCGCAGAAGGAACTCGCCAAGAATGCCGGCGAGGACTCGATCGCCCGACTCGACCGCCTGCGCTTTGCCAATGGCTCGACCTCGACGGCCGAGATGCGGCTCAACATGCAGAAGGTCATGCAGTCGAACTGCGCCGTGTTCCGCACCGGCGAAGTGCTCGACGAGGGCCATGAGCTGATCCACCAGGTCTGGAAGGGTTCGGATGACATCAAGGTCACCGACCGTTCGCTGGTCTGGAACTCGGATCTGGTCGAGACGCTCGAATTCGAGAATCTGATCGTCCAGGCAGTGGTCACCATGGACTCGGCGCAAGCCCGCAAGGAATCGCGCGGCGCCCATGCTCGCGAGGATTATTCGGCTCGCGACGACGTCAACTGGATGAAGCACTCGCTCGCCTACATCGACGCCGACGCCAAGACGGTGAAGCTCGACGACCGGCCGGTGCACACCTACACGATGTCGAACGACATCGCCTATATCGAGCCCAAGGCTCGCGTTTACTAAGGGCGCATGATGTCCGCCGCCACGTCTTCTTCGTCCGGCACTTCGGGGCGTTCGCTTCCCGAAAAGCTCGGCTTCAAGGATGGCATGGCGGTGGCGTTCGTGGCGCTGCCGGCCGAGTTGGAAGCTCTGGCCGACAGCGTGGCCTTCGATGCGGTTTTGCGCACGGACGATTGGGCTTCGCCGCTCGGTTCCGATCCTGCGCTCGACGCGATCCATGCGTTTACGAAGAGCCGCGCCGAGGTCGAACGCGATCTTGTGCGGCTCCAAAATGCCATCCGGCGCGACGGCATGATCTGGGTTTCCTGGCCGAAGAAGGCCTCGAAGGTTGCAAGCGACGTGACCGAGGATGTCGTCCGCGATGCGGCGCTCAAGCTCGATCTCGTCGACATCAAGGTCGCGGCGATCGACGCTACCTGGTCCGGTTTGAAACTCATGGTCCGCAAGGACCGTCGCTGAACGAAATTTACGCCCGAGGACGCTTACCATGGTCCAGCTGACCCTCCCGAAGAACTCGAAGCTTACAGAAGGCAAGGTCTGGGACCGGCCGGCTGGGGCCAACAATGTCCGGGAGTTCCGCGTCTATCGCTGGAGCCCGGACGACGGCAAGAACCCGCATGTCGACACCTACTTCCTCGATCTCGACGATTGCGGGCCGATGGTTCTCGACGCGCTGATCAAGATCAAGAACGAGATCGACCCGACGCTGACCTTCCGCCGCTCCTGCCGCGAAGGCATTTGCGGCTCGTGCGCGATGAACATCGACGGCTCGAACACGCTCGCCTGCACCAAGGGCATCGACGATGTGAAGGGCCCGGTCGCGATCTATCCGCTCCCACACATGGAAGTGGTCAAGGACCTGATCCCGGACCTGACCCATTTCTACGCCCAGCACCGTTCGATCGAGCCCTGGCTCAAGACGGCGACGCCGGAGCCGCAGAAGGAATGGCTGCAGAGCCATGCCGACCGCGAAAAGCTCGACGGCCTGTATGAATGCATCCTGTGCGCCTGCTGCTCGACTTCGTGCCCGAGCTACTGGTGGAACGGCGACCGCTACCTCGGCCCGGCCGTTCTGCTGCAGGCCTATCGCTGGCTGATCGACAGCCGCGACGAGGCGACCGGCGAGCGTCTGGACAATCTGGAAGATCCCTTCCGCCTCTATCGCTGCCACACCATCATGAACTGCGCGCAGACCTGCCCGAAGGGCCTCAATCCGGCCAAGGCGATCGCTGAGATCAAGAAGATGATGGTCGAGCGCCGCGTCTGATTTCTCCGCGGTGACCCGAATTTTGATGCAACGGCGCGGAACTTTTCCGCGCCGTTTTCGTTTGGCTCGGACCGATCGGTTTTCGGATGGAGACGACCATGACCATCAAAGAAGATCTAGAGAAGTCCTGGACGATCGAGGCGATCGATCGCCTGCGCGAACTGGCGGTCGAGCATGTTCCGGCCGACATCATCGCCACGGCCATGCACCGGCCCGAGGAAGAGGTGCGCCGCAAGGCGGCCGAACTCGGCCTGGCGCTCGATATCGAGCCGATGACGCCCTGAGGTTTTCAGAGAAACTTGACGCCGCCCCGGCGCCGGGTTTCCCTGCTGCGCGGGTCTGCGTGGCAGAGGCGAGACGGCTGGAGGGGCGAATGGGCGTTCTGGATCATATCGGCATCACGGTCAGCGAGCTGGACCGCTCGCTGGCCTTTTATAGTGCGGCGCTGGCGCCGCTCGGCGTCAAGGAACTCATGCGGGTTCCGGGCGAGCTGACCGGCTATGGCGACGTCGTCGGCTATGGCGCGGCCAAGCCGGAGCTTTGGCTTTCCGGCGGCGAGAAGACGACGCCGCATGTCCATATCGCGCTTGCCGCCGAAAACCGCGCCGCCGTCGATGCGTTCCATGCCGCGGCTCTGGCCGCCGGCGGTACCGACAATGGCGGGCCCGGCATCCGTCCCCACTATCATCCGGGCTACTACGCCGCCTTCGTGCTCGATCCTGACGGCCACAACATCGAGGCCGTGTGCCATCGACCCGAATAGTCGGTCGTTTTCTTGCGCGGGCGTGTCCTGACGAGACTTGTCGTAACTGGCGTTATGCCGTATTGCGCAAAGTCAGACAGGCTGCGGAATTTCGTGTGATTTCCCATCATTCTTCTCGTCTCGACGGTCCGGTTCGCGCAACGTGCGCGACGGTGGACGTGTTGGCTGGGGTGATGACCGTATTCTCGCTTGCCTCAAAGCGGCTCGATTGTGCGCGCATGGTGCGGCAACGAGGATTTCGATGATGGAGAATTTCATGTTCCGACGTCTCGCGCCGATCGGCTTGGTCGCCACGCTGGCGGCCGCCTTGAGCGGCTGCGGCTCGTTCGGGGCCATCGGCCTCGGTCCGATGGAACAGCCGAAGCCCGTGGTCAGCGATACGCTGCCGCCGGTCGCTTCCGCGCCGGTGACGCGCAACGCTCTGGCGCCGCCGCCGATGGATCCGAATGCCCAGACGCCGCCGCCGATCACGGATGGCGCGATGCCGGGTGCCACCCCCATCAACGCTGCGCCGACCACGCCGCCGCCCGTCTCGACGGCTTCCGGCGCAGAGATCGGCCGCACCGATCTGCTCGGCGGTTGGACGCTCCAGTCCGGCGGCGAGAGCTGCCAGCTGTTCATGACGCTGACGAGCTGGACCGGCGGTTACCGCGCCTCGACGCGCGGCTGCCAGTCTCCGACGCTGAAGTCGATCTCGGCCTGGAGCCTCAACGGTTCGCAGGTGGTTCTGGCCGGCGCCAATGGCGTTTCGGTTGCGAGCCTCTCCTCGACCGGCAAGACGCAGTTCAACGGCCAGATCAATGGCGGCGCGGCGGTTTCCTTCTATCGCTGATACGCCAAGCGGTTTCGGCTGCGCGGAATAGGGACGGGTAGGGGTTATTCGGTGAGCCAGGGCCTGCCCGTCGTTTCCCGCGTCGCCGACGCTTATCGCGAACGCGTCGCCAGCGGCGAGATCGAGGAAGATCCGGCGCAGCGCGTGCTGGTTTCCAAGCTCGACGCCCTCAACGCGCGGCTGGCGGAGCGGCGTCTCGCCCGCAAGTCGAGCGCCCTGGGCTGGTTGTTCGCCAAGCGCGAGACGGCGACGCCGGATTTGCGCGGCCTCTACATCCATGGCGATGTCGGCCGCGGCAAGACCATGCTGATGGACCTGTTCTTCGAGCGCGCCGCGACGCAGCGCAAGCGCCGGGCCCACTTCAACGACTTCATGGCCGACGTCCACGCCCGCGTGTTTCGCATGCGCGAGGCGATCAAGAACGGCACGGTATCTGGCGAAGACCCGATCCTGCCGGTGGCCGAGGAGATCGCGGCCGAGACGCAGCTTCTCTGCTTCGACGAATTCACCGTCACCGACATCGCCGACGCCATGATCCTCGGCCGGCTGTTTACCCAGCTCTTCGCCAAGGGCGTCGTGCTGGTTGCGACGTCGAATGTCGATCCCGACGATCTCTATCGCGGCGGCCTCAACCGGAATCATTTCCTGCCCTTCATCGCCCTGCTGAAGCAGCGGGTCGAGGTCGTGCGTCTCGCTGCGCGCACGGATTACCGGCAGGAGAAGGTCGACCGCGCCCCCGTCTATCTCACGCCGCTTGGGCCGGATGCGGATGCAGCGCTTGATTCGGCATGGCTCCAGCTTACGCGAACGTCACATGGCGAGCCGTCGACCTTGTCGGTTCTGGGTCGCGATGTCGTGGTGCCGCAAATGGTCGATGGCGTCGCCCGATTCGATTTTGCCGATCTGTGCGACAAGCCGCTCGGCGCGAGCGACTATCTCGCCATCGCGCACGCCTTCCACACGGTGATCATCGATCACGTTCCCGTCATGAGCGACGCGCGGCGCAATGAAGCCAAGCGTTTCATTACCTTGATCGACGCGCTCTATGATGGCCATGTGAAAATTGTGATCTCGGCCGCGGCCGAGCCGGACGATCTCTACGTCGCCGAATCCGGGACGGAAGCGTTCGAATTTGCGCGCACGGCGTCGCGCTTGACCGAGATGCGGTCGCAGGATTACCTCCGCGAACCGCATCGCGGCTTCATCGTCGAGACATGACGTTAACGTAAGATGCTGCGATATTTGGCGGATTGCCGCCACGGAAGGTGCTGGTCCGACTTGCACCCGTCACGCAATGGCGTTAGACCACGCGCGTTCCGGCAGACGACCATCTGTCGCATTACGTTTAGGTAAACCTCCATCGGGAGACCTGCACATGGCACGAGCCAAGATTGCTTTGATCGGTTCCGGTCAGATTGGCGGCACGCTCGCCCTTCTCGCCGGCATCAAGGAACTGGGCGATATCGTCCTCTTCGACATCGCCGACGGCGTTCCTCAGGGCAAGGCGCTCGATATCGCCGAGGCGGCACCGGTCGAGGGCTTTGACGCCAACGTCTCCGGCGCATCGTCCTACGCCGCGATCCAGGACGCCGACGTTGTCATCGTCACCGCTGGCGTACCCCGCAAGCCCGGCATGAGCCGCGACGATCTTCTCGGCATCAACCTCCAGGTCATGGAGCAGGTTGGTGCCGGACTGAAGAAGTATGCGCCGAACGCCTTCGTCATCTGCATCACCAACCCGCTCGACGCGATGGTCTGGGCTCTGCAGAAGTTCTCCGGCCTGCCGGCGAACAAGGTTGTCGGCATGGCCGGCGTCCTCGACTCGGCCCGCTTCCGCTATTTCCTCGCCGAAGAGTTCAAGGTCTCCGTCGAAGACGTGACGGCCTTCGTGCTCGGCGGCCATGGCGACACGATGGTGCCGCTGACCCGCTATTCGACCGTTGCCGGCATCCCGCTGACCGATCTGGTCAAGCTCGGCTGGATCGAGAAGGATCGTCTGGAAGAGATCGTCCAGCGCACCCGTGATGGCGGCGCCGAGATCGTCAACCTCCTGAAGACCGGCTCCGCCTTCTACGCGCCCGCCGCTTCGGCGATCGTGATGGCCGAGAGCTATCTCAAGGACAAGCGCCGCGTCCTGCCGGCAGCAGCCCTGCTCGACGGCCAGTATGGCGTCAAGGGTCGCTATATCGGCGTTCCGGTCGTCATCGGCGCCAATGGCGTCGAGCGCATCCTCGAGATCGAGCTGAACAAGGCCGAGCAGGCGATGCTCGACAAGTCGCTCGCCTCGGTGGAGAGCCTCGTCGAGGCCTGCGTCAAGATCGCCCCGGCTCTCGGCGCCTGATCGGCCGAGCCCTGCAATAATACCGGGTCCCGCGCCACGTCCGGGACCCGGACCTAGACAACGATCCCCAAAGGCGGAACGTCATCGATGAACATTCACGAATATCAGGCGAAGGCGGTGCTGAAGGAATTCGGCGCCCCGGTTTCGCGCGGCGTCGCAATCTTCTCGGCAGCCGAGGCTGAAGCCGCGGCCAAGGAACTTGGCGGTCCGCTTTGGGTCGTCAAGTCGCAGATCCATGCCGGCGGACGCGGCAAGGGCAAGTTCAACGAAGCGGCTGCCGGCGAAAAGGGCGGTGTCCGCCTCGCCAAGTCGATCGAAGAAGTGAAGGCGTTCGCGGAGCAGATGCTCGGCAACACGCTGGTCACGATCCAGACCGGCCCGGCCGGCAAGCAGGTCAACCGCCTCTACATCGAGGACGGCTCGGACATCGAGAAGGAATTCTACCTCTCGATCCTGGTCGACCGCGAGACCGCCCGCATCTCCTTCGTCGTTTCGACCGAAGGCGGCATGGACATCGAGGAAGTCGCCCATTCGACGCCTGAGAAGATCAAGTCCTTCTCGGTCGATCCCGCGACCGGCATCATGCCGCATCACGGCCTCACCGTTGCCAAGGCGCTCGGCCTTTCCGGCGCGCTCGCCAAGCAGGCGACCGATGTCGTGACGAAGCTCTATACGGCCTTCGTCGCCAAGGACATGGAGATGCTCGAGGTCAATCCTCTGATCGTCACCAAGGACGGCAACCTCAAGGTCCTCGACGCCAAGGTGTCGTTCGACTCCAACTCGCTCTACCGCCAGCCGGCCATGCTGGCGCTGCGCGACGAGACCGAGGAAGACGCCAAGGAAATCGAAGCGTCCAAGTATGACCTCGCCTACATCGCGCTCGATGGCTCGATCGGCTGCATGGTCAACGGCGCCGGTCTCGCCATGGCGACGCTCGACATCATCCAGCTCTACGGCGAAAGCCCGGCGAACTTCCTGGATGTCGGCGGCGGCGCTTCGGAAGAGAAGGTGACGGCAGCCTTCAAGATCATCACCTCCGATCCGAAGGTGAAGGGCATTCTCGTCAACATCTTCGGTGGCATCATGAAGTGCGACGTCATCGCACGCGGCGTCATCGCCGCGGTGAAGACGGTCGGCCTCACGGTTCCGCTGGTCGTGCGTCTCGAAGGCACCAACGTCGAACTCGGCAAGCAGATCATCCGCGAGAGCGGCCTGAACGTAATCCCCGCCGACGATCTCGACGATGCCGCGCAGAAGATCGTCAAGGCCGTGAAGGAAGCCGTCTGATGTCCATCCTGATCGACAAGAACACCAAGCTCATCACCCAGGGCTTCACCGGCAAGAACGGCACGTTCCATTCGGAGCAGGCGCTCGCTTACGGCACCAAGGTCGTTGGCGGCACCTCGCCCGGCAAGGGCGGCCAGACCCATCTCGGCCTGCCGGTATTCGACACCGTGGCTGAAGCCCGCGACGCCACCGGCGCCGATGCTTCCGTCATCTACGTGCCGCCGCCCGGCGCCGCCGATGCGATCTGCGAAGCGATCGACGCGGAAATCCCGCTGATCGTCTGCATCACCGAAGGCATCCCGGTGCTCGACATGGTGCGCGTCAAGCGTTCGCTGTCCGGCTCCAAGTCGCGCCTGATCGGCCCGAACTGCCCCGGCATCGTCACCGCCGACGCCTCGAAGATCGGCATCATGCCGGCCAACATCTTCAAGAAGGGCTCGGTCGGCATCGTCTCGCGCTCCGGCACGCTGACCTATGAAGCCGTTTACCAGACGACCCAGGAAGGCCTCGGCCAGACCACGGCCGTCGGCATCGGCGGCGATCCGGTCAAGGGCACCGAGTTCATCGACATTTTGGAAATGTTCCTGGCCGATGATGAGACCACGTCGATCGTCATGATCGGTGAAATCGGCGGTTCGGCCGAGGAAGAAGCAGCGCAGTTCCTGGCTGATGAAGCCAAGCGCGGCCGCAAGAAGCCGATGGTTGGCTTCATCGCCGGCCGCACGGCGCCTCCGGGACGTCGCATGGGCCATGCCGGTGCGATCATCTCCGGCGGCAAGGGCGGCGCGGAAGACAAGATCGCGGCGATGGAAGCCGCGGGTATCCGGGTGTCGCCGTCGCCGGCGCGCCTTGGAAAGACCTTGGTTGAGGTCTTGAAGGGCTAAGACACAAGACCGACATTCCGAGTGCCGGAATGTCGGTTTTTCAACAAGAGCGCGGCGCATGGCCGCGCGTTAGAGGAGAGAGGGGCGGCGCTCCTCGACCAGCACATGTCACGCGAGCAAGCCAACGCGGCCTTTGCGACCTCATCCTTCCTGTATGGTGGCAACGCCGCCTATATCGAGGATTTGTACGCCCGCTATCAGAACGATTCCGCTTCGGTCGATCCGGAGTGGCAGACGTTCTTTTCAGCGCTCAAGGATGACCCGAAGGCCGTCGTGGCCGAGGCTCGCGGTGCGCCCTGGAAGCGCGCCGACTGGCCTCTCCACGCCAATGGCGAGCTTGTCTCGGCCATGGACGGCAATTGGGGACAGATCGAGAAGACGGTCACGGACAAGCTGAAGGCGAAGGCGGCCCAGGCTCCGGCGGTTGCGCCGAATGGCCAGGCGGCTCCCGTGCTGTCCGAGGCTGCGATCCAGCAGGCGGCGCGTGATTCGGTCCGCGCCATCATGATGATCCGCGCCTATCGCATGCGCGGCCATCTGCATGCCGACCTCGACCCGCTGCACATCGCGACCGCCGGCGACCATGAGGAGCTTCATCCCTCCTCCTATGGCTTCACCGAGGCCGACTACAGCCGCAAGATCTTCATCGACAACGTTCTCGGGCTCGAATTCGCCACCATCCCCGAGATGCTGGAGATCCTGAAGCGCACCTATTGCTCGACGCTCGGCGTCGAGTTCATGCACATCTCCGATCCGGTCGAGAAGGCCTGGATCCAGGAGCGCATCGAAGGCCCGGACAAGACCATCGCTTTCACGCCGGAAGGCAAGAAGGCGATCCTCAACAAGCTGATCGAGGCCGAGGGCTTCGAGAAGTTCCTCGACGTCAAGTTCACCGGCACCAAGCGCTTCGGCCTTGACGGCGCCGAGGGGCTGATCCCGGCGCTCGAGCAGATCATCAAGCGCGGCGGTACGCTCGGCGTGCACGAGATCGTCGTCGGCATGTCGCATCGCGGCCGTTTGAACGTGCTGACGCAGGTGATGGCCAAGCCGCACCGCGCGCTGTTCCACGAGTTCAAGGGCGGCTCCTACGCCCCCGACGACGTCGAAGGCTCGGGCGACGTGAAGTACCATCTGGGTGCTTCCTCGGACCGCGAGTTCGACGGCAACAAGGTCCACCTGTCGCTGACCGCCAACCCGTCGCATCTCGAGATCGTCGATCCCGTCGTGCTCGGCAAGGCCCGCGCCAAGCAGGACATCCACAAGGATTACGTCCGCACCGGCACGCTGCCGCTGTTGCTGCACGGCGATGCGGCCTTTGCCGGCCAGGGCGTCGTGGCGGAGTGCTTTGGTCTGTCGGGCCTGAAGGGACACCGCACCGGCGGCTCCATCCACTTCATCGTCAACAACCAGATCGGCTTCACGACGAATCCGCGCTTCTCGCGCTCTTCGCCGTATCCGTCCGACGTCGCCAAGATGATCGAGGCGCCGATCTTCCACGTGAACGGCGATGATCCGGAAGCGGTGGTCTTCGCTGCCAAGATCGCGATCGAGTTCCGCCAGAAGTTCCACAAGCCTGTCGTCATCGACATGTTCTGCTATCGCCGCTTCGGTCACAACGAAGGCGACGAGCCGGGCTTCACCCAGCCGTTGATGTACAAGAACATCCGCAGCCATCCTGCCATCGTCGAGATCTATTCGACGAAGCTGATCGCCGAGGGCCTGGTCACGTCCGAGGAAGTCGAGGCAGCCAAGGCTGCCTGGCGTTCGCGGCTTGAGGTCGAGTTCGAGGCGGGCCAGTCCTACAAGCCGAACAAGGCCGATTGGCTCGACGGCGCGTGGGCCGGCCTCAAGGCTGCTGCCGCCGATGACGAGCCGCGTCGCGGCAAGACCGGCGTCGAGATCGACACGCTGAAGGCGCTCGGCGCCAAGCTGACCGACGTGCCGGCGGACTTCCACGTCCACCGCACCGTCCAGCGCTTCCTCGACAATCGCAAGAAGGCGATCGAGACGGGCGTCGGCATTGATTGGGCCACCGCCGAGGCGCTTGCCTTCGCGACGCTCGCCAATGACGGCAACCCGATCCGCCTGTCGGGTCAGGATGTCGAGCGCGGCACGTTCTCGCAGCGCCATTCCGTGCTCTACGACCAGGAGAACGAGGAGCGCTTCATCCCGCTCAACAATCTCCGCGAGGGCCAGGCCCGCTACGAGGTCATCAACTCGATGCTCTCGGAAGAAGCGGTGCTCGGTTTCGAGTACGGCTATTCGCTGTCGGAGCCGAACGCGCTGACGCTCTGGGAAGCCCAGTTCGGCGATTTCGCCAACGGCGCCCAGGTGGTGTTCGACCAGTTCATCTCGTCGGGTGAGCGCAAGTGGCTGCGCATGTCGGGCCTCGTCTGCCTGCTGCCGCATGGCTATGAGGGCCAGGGTCCGGAGCATTCCTCCGCCCGTCTCGAGCGCTTCCTGCAGATGTGCGCGGAAGACAACATGCAGGTCGCCAACGTCACGACGCCGGCTAACTATTACCACATCCTGCGCCGGCAGCTGAAGCGCGACATCCGCAAGCCGCTGATCCTGATGACGCCGAAGTCGCTGCTGCGCCACAAGCGCGCCGTGTCGACGCTCGACCAGCTGGGTCCGGATTCATCGTTCCACCGCCTGCTGTGGGACGATGCGGAATTCCTGAAGGACGAGCCGATCAAGCTCGTTCCCGACGAGCGCATCCGTCGCGTCGTGCTCACCTCGGGCAAGGTCTATTACGACCTCTACGAGGAGCGCGAGAAGCGCGGCATCAACGATGTGTATCTGTTGCGTGTCGAGCAGCTGTATCCGTTCCCGCTCAAGGCTCTGGTCCAGGAGCTCGGCCGCTTCAAGAACGCCGAGATCGTCTGGTGCCAGGAAGAGCCGAAGAACCAGGGTTCCTGGGCTCACGTCGAGCCCTATCTGGAATGGGTGCTCGGTCAGGTCGCCGGCAAGTCGAACCGCGCCCGCTATGTCGGTCGTCCGGCATCGGCAGCGACGGCGACAGGCCTGATGTCCAAGCATCTGGCTCAGCTGAACGCCTTCCTCGACGACGCGCTTTCCTGATCAAAATTCGGGCGGCGCTTCCCTGTGCCGCCCAAAACTACCTATCATCCAGCGAAACTTCGCTTCATCCAATGTCCACAAAGTTCGAACGGTAAGAGACCCAAGCCATGGCAACCGAAATTCGTGTCCCGACCCTCGGCGAGTCCGTGACCGAGGCGACGATTGGACGGTGGTTCAAGAAAGTCGGCGAGACGGTCGCGATCGACGAGCCGGTTGTCGAGCTCGAGACCGACAAGGTCACGATCGAGGTTCCCTCGCCCGTCGCCGGCGTGATTGAAGCGATCGCCGCCAAGGATGGCGACACGGTCGGCGTTGGCGCGCTGCTCGGCACGATCGCCGCCGGCGCCGGCGCCGCTGCTGCTCCCGCCAAGACGGAAGCGCCGAAGGCCGCCCCGGCTGCCTCCGCCGCATCCGCCCCGGCCCCCGCCAAAACCGCTGCTGCCGGCTCCAACGGCCCGGCCGTTGCCAAGCTGGCCGCCGAAAGCGGCGTCGATACCTCGGCCGTCGCCGGTTCCGGCAAGGATGGCCGCGTCACCAAGGGCGACCTGCTCGGCGCGATCGCCGGCGGTGCTACCGCTCCGGTGCCTGCCGCTCCCGTCGCCCTCCGTGCGCCGGTTTCGGCCGACGACGCATCGCGTGAAGAACGCGTCCGCATGACCAAGCTGCGCCAGACCATCTCGCGCCGCCTGAAGGATGCGCAGAACACCGCCGCCATGCTGACGACCTTCAACGAGGTCGACATGGGCGCCGTGATGGCTCTGCGTACCCAGTACAAGGACCTGTTCGAGAAGAAGCACGGCGTGAAGCTCGGCTTCATGAGCTTCTTCACCAAGGCCGTGATCCAGGCGCTGAAGGAAATCCCGGCGGTTAACGCCGAGATCGACGGCACCGACCTGATCTACAAGAACTACTACAACATCGGCATCGCCGTCGGCACCGAGAAGGGCCTCGTCGTTCCGGTCCTGCGCGACGCCGACCAGCTGTCGCTCGCCGGCATCGAGAAGACGATCGCCGGTCTCGGCAAGCGGGCTCGCGACGGCCAGCTCAAGATCGAAGAGATGCAGGGCGGCACCTTCACGATCACCAATGGCGGCATCTACGGTTCGCTGATGTCGACGCCGATCCTGAACGCGCCGCAGTCGGGCATTCTCGGCATGCACAAGATCCAGGAGCGGCCGATGGTCGTTGCCGGCAAGATCGAGATCCGTCCGATGATGTATCTGGCGCTCTCCTACGATCACCGCGTCGTCGACGGCAAGGAAGCCGTGACGTTCCTGGTGCGCGTCAAGGAGAACCTCGAGGATCCGCAGCGTCTCGTTCTCGATCTCTGATCGCCAGGACGGAACCGACATGGCTTTCGTCCCCCGACCCCAGGCAGTCCCGGCGCGCTCCCGCGTTCCGGGCCTTCTTCTGGTGGTGGCGGCGAAGGCCCGTGAAGACGGCGCGCCCCTTTCGGGCGCGCTTCGACATTCAGCCGGCCGGAGCAACGGATAGGCGCCTTTCGCGCCGCCGTGACGACTCCGGCCATTTTCGTTTCTGCGCGGAAAAACGCGCCGCTGGCTAACGCCAAAAATCGTCCGGGAGACCCCATGTCCTACGATCTCATCGTCATCGGTTCCGGTCCGGGTGGCTATGTCTGCGCCATCAAGGCAGCCCAGCTCGGCCTGAAGGTCGCCGTCGTCGAGAAGCGCGCGACCTATGGCGGCACCTGCCTCAACATCGGCTGCATCCCGTCCAAGGCGCTGCTGCACGCTTCCGAGATGTTCGACGAGGTCGGCCATCTCGACGCGCTCGGCATCAAGGTCGCCAAGCCGAAGCTCGACCTGCCCGTCATGCTCGCCCACAAGGACGCGACGGTGAAGTCGAATGTCGACGGCGTCGCCTATCTGTTCAAGAAGAACAAGATCGACGGCCATATCGGCACCGGCTCGATCGCCGCTCCCGGCAAGGTCGTCGTGACCAAGGAAGACGGCACGTCCGAGACGCTCGAGACCAAGGCGATCGTCATCGCAACGGGCTCCGACTCCGCACCGCTGCCCGGCGTAACGGTTGACGAGCAGCGCATCGTCACCTCGACCGGCGCGCTGGAACTCACCAAGGTTCCCGGCAAGCTGCTGGTCGTCGGAGCTGGCGTTATCGGCCTCGAGCTCGGCTCGGTCTGGCGTCGTCTCGGCGCGGAAGTGACCGTCGTCGAATATCTCGACCGCATCCTGCCCGGCATGGACGGCGATGTCGCCAAGCAGTTCCAGCGCCTGCTGGACAAGCAGGGCTTCGCGTTCAAGCTCGGCACCAAGGTCACCGGCGTCGACACCAGCGGCAAGACGCTGAAGGTCACCGTCGAGCCGGCGGCAGGCGGTGCTGCCGAGACGCTGGAAGCTGACGTCGTGCTGGTCTCGATCGGCCGCCGTCCGTTCACGGAGGGCTTGGGTCTCGAAGGCGTCGGCGTCGAACTGGACGAGCGCAAGCGCGTCAAGGTCGATGTCCACTACCAGACCAATGTCGCCGGCATCTATGCCATCGGCGACGTGATCGCCGGCCCGATGCTGGCCCACAAGGCCGAGGACGAGGGCGTCGCGGTTGCCGAGATACTCGCCGGCCAGGCAGGCCATGTGAACTACGGCGCGATTCCGAGCGTCGTCTACACCAGTCCGGAGGTCGCCACCGTTGGCGCCACCGAGGAAGAGCTGAAGGCTGCTGGTATCGCCTACAAGGTCGGCAAGTTCCCGTTCTCGGCCAATGGCCGCGCCCGCGCCATGCTGGCGACCGATGGCTTCGTCAAGGTTCTGGCCGATGCCACGACCGATCGGCTGCTCGGCGCGCATATCGTCGGCAAGGGTGCTGGCGAGATGATCCATGAGGCCGTCGTGCTGATGGAATTCGCCGGCTCGGCCGAGGATCTGGCCCGTTCGACCCACGCTCATCCGACGATGTCGGAATCGATCAAGGAAGCGGCGCTCGCCGCCTGGTTCAAGCCGATCCACATGTAGGATTTTTTCACCTCTCCCTGAGGGAGAGGTAGACGGCCCGGAGGCCGGCGGGTGAGGGTTTACGGCCTTACCCGATGACGTCCTGAACAACAAAAAGCCGGCGCTCGTCCTTGGACAGGCGCCGGCTTTTTCGTTTTTTTACCAAGCAAGCCCCTCACCCCACCCTCTCCCGCAAGCGGGCGAGGGCTTTTCGGCTGTTGGCTTGCTGGCTCCGCGTTTCAACCTGCACCGGCGAACCCCCTCTCCCGCTTGCGGGAGAGGGGTGGGGTGAGGGGCTGCCCCGCTACGTCAGCGGCTTCTGCTTCGTCTCGACGTCGATCATCGCCGTGGCGATGGCGCCGAGCAGCAGGATCGCGGCGAACAGGCCGAGTGCGACGTTGAAGGAGTAGGTCACGACGGCGCCGACAAGGGTCGGGGCCAGAAGGCCGCCCAGCCGCGCCATGGCGCCCGCCAGGCCCATCCCGCTGGCGCGCAGCGAGGTCGGGTACAGTTCCGGCGTGAAGGCGTAGAGCGCGCCCCAGGTGCCCAGCAGCGCGAAGCTCATCAGCATCATCGCCGCGCCGACGGCCGTCGGATCGCTCAGAACCGCATAGAGGAAGCAGCCGACCGCCGAGAGCAGCAGGAAGGCGATCAGCGTCGGCTTGCGGCCCCAGCGCTCGACGCCATAGGCGGCCAGCGCATAGCCGGGGATTTGTGCCAGGGCCAGCAGCACCAGGAACCCGTAGCCGCGCAGGAATCCGTAGTGCTCGCCGGCCGAGACCAGCTTGCCCGGCAGCCAGACGAAGATGCCGTAATAGGAGATCGACACCAGCAGCCACGCGGCGAGGATCAGGTAGGAGCGGCGGGCATAGGGGCCGGAGAACAGGGCGGAGAGCGGCAGGCGCGGCTCCTGCGTGTCGACGAGCTTGCCGTTCAGCACCGGCTTGCCATTGGTGGTGGCGATCTGGTCGAGAACGGCTTTCGCTTCCGCCGCCTTGCCGCTTCGCAATAGGTAGAACGGCGATTCCGGCACCCAGAAACGCAACGCCAGGCCGATCAGCGCCGGCAGCGCCGTGATGATGAAGATGAAGCGCCAGCCATCGACCATGCCGGTAGCGGCGGCATACCAGGCGGCGAGCGCCACGATGACCGTGCCGACGGCCCAAAAACCTTCGAGGCCGACGAGCCAGCGGCCGCGCCGGTTGGCGGGCAGGAACTCGGCCATCATCGCATAGTCGACCGGCAGCGTGCCGCCGACGGCAAGGCCGGTGATGAAGCGGAATACCAGAAGCATGGTAAAATCGGAGGCGAAGGCCGAGGCGAGGCCGAACAGCGCATCGAGCAGGACGGTGATGATCAGCAGGTTGCGGCGGCCGATGCGGTCGGCGAGGCGGCCGAACAGGGCCGCGCCGATCAGCATGCCGACGAAGAAGATCGTGCCGGTCTGCAGCGCCACGGGCAGGGTGAGGCCGAAGGTCTTGGCGATCGACGGCGCGGTAAAGCCGATCGACAGCACCTGCATCGCGTCGGCGGTCCATACGAGGCCGAATATCAGGAACAGCCGGCGCTGGAACGCCCCTGTACCGGCGGCGTTCAACGCCTCGTCGATGGTGACAGCCCGCATCGTCTTCTCCCTATCCCGACGCCGCGAATCGGCGCCTCCCCAGACGCTGCGTCAATCCGACAGGATGGGGGTGAGACCAAATCAAGATTGGTTTCATCGTGAAAGATCCATGCTGCAATGCGGCGATATTTCCGCCGCAGGCCTTGATCCGGGCGCTTCGACCCCTTAACCAGACCGGCCCTTCACGGAGTTCTCTATCATGGTAGCCTGCGGCCTCGACTTTGGCACGTCCAACACGACGCTCGGGATAACCACGGCGGACGGTCCGGCGCTGATCGCGCTTGAAGGGTCTAGCGTCACCATCCCCAGCGCGATTTTCTACACGCCGAACGGAGCGCCGCCGGCCGTTGGCCGCGCCGCCATCCGCTCCTATGTCGATGGCAATAATGGCCGCCTGATGCGCAGCCTGAAGTCCGTGCTCGGCAGCTCGCTGATCAATGAATCGACCGCCATCGGCCGTGGCCGCGTCTCGTTTCGCGACGTGATCTCGCAATATGTCGACATCATCAAGAAGCAGGCCGAGGCGACCTCCGGCGTCGAGATCGACGCCGTCGTGCATGGACGGCCGGTGCATTTCGTCGATAGCGATCCCGATGGCGACCGCAAGGCCGAGGAAGCGCTGGAGGCGATCGCGCAGGAAGTCGGCTTCAAGCACATCTCCTTCCAGTACGAGCCGATCGCGGCGGCCCTCGACTACGAGCGCCAGGTCAACCATGAGGAAGTGGCGCTGATCGCCGATATCGGCGGCGGCACGTCGGACTTTTCCATCGTCCGCCTCGGACCGGAGCGTCGCCACAAGGCCGATCGCATCGACGACATCCTGGCCAATGACGGTATCCGCATCGGCGGTACGGATTTCGACCACTACCTTTCGATCGGCACGGCGATGCCGCTGCTCGGCTTCGGCACCGGCATGAAGCGCGCCGGCCTGCCGGTTCCGGGCGGCTACTATCACGATCTCGCCACCTGGTCGGCGATCAACCGGCTCTATGAGAGCGGCGTCATGCGGCAGCTGCATGAGGTCCGGCGCGAGGCGCAGCATCCCGAACTGATCGAGCGGCTGATCCATGTCGTCGAGGAGCATGGCGGCCACCGCCTCGCCATCGACATCGAGGCGGCGAAGATCGCGCTGTCGGACGAGCCGCAGGTGCAGGTGCTGCTGGACTGGATCGAGAGCGGCCTTGCCATGAATGTCGACCGCACGGTGCTGGTCGACAAGACGCGCGGCCTCGCCGACAAGATTGCCGCCCGGATCGGCGATTGCCTGCGCGACGCCGGCCTCGGCCCAAACGCCATCGACGCCGTGTTCCTGACCGGTGGTTCGACCCGGCTGGCGCATGTCCATGCCGCCATCCTCGGCACCGTGCCGGATGCGCGCGTCGTCGACGGCGACACGTTCGGCTCGGTCGGCACCGGCCTCACCATCGACGCCGCGACCCGCTACGGCGTCGTCGCCGCCTGATTTCTCTCGGCTTGCGCCGTTCAGAGAGACGGCGCAGTTGGAGCATGGTGCTGACTTTCACCTCTCCCTGAGGGAGAGGTCGACGGCCAAAGGCCGGCGGGTGAGGGTTTACGGCCTCACCGGATGGTTGCCTGAGGCCGATCCGTCTCCGGCGTCATCCTCGCGAAAGCGAGGATCCATTCAGCTGGAAACTTGCCGAGCAAACCTTCCGGCAGCACGGCTGCATGGGTCCCCGCCTTCGCGGGGATGACGGCGCGCGTTGGAGATGCCGGCGAGCACCGGGAGTAGACGGTGGCTACCCCGCGCCTGAAGGCGCCAGCATCACCAGCTTGATGTCGGGATGGCGCGCGAGCAGGAAGGTGATCTGCTCGTAGCGCAAGAAGCCATCCTGCGGATGGGTGAAGGTGCGCAGGCCGCCTTCGCGGTCGACCACGGCATGCGCCTCCCAGGCTTGCGCGAAGAACGGGCTGAGTCGGATCAATTCCTCGACCAGCGCCCGCATTTCCGGCGCCTCCAGATGGCGGCTGTAATCGGCGCGGAATTCCGCCGCAACCCGCCGCGCCCGGCTTTCCCAGTCCTGGATCATCTCTCGCGCCGCCGGTGACGTGAACATGTAGCGCAGCAGATTCCTTGCGCCCGACGCTTCGCCATCCAGCCAGCCGACGAAGAGATGCGCCGCCGCCTCGTTCCAGGCCAGCGCGTTCCAGGAGCGATCCAGCACATAGGCCGGGTCCGGCATTTTCGCCAGCGTCGCAGCCAGCTCCGGCGGCAGGACGTCGACGCCCATGTCCTCGCCCGCCTGCGGATCTCGTTTTCCGCCGAGATCGAACAGATAGGCCCGCTCGGCCGGCGTCAACCGCATCACCCGCGCCAACCGCGCAATCGCCGTCGCCGAGACCGATATCTCGCGCCCTTGCTCGATCCAGCTCAGCCAGGTCGCACTGACGCCCGCGAGCTGTGCCAGCTCTTCCCGGCGCAGGCCCGGCGTACGACGCCGCGTGCCGGGATCTAGCCCGAACATGGCCGGTTGCAGCCGCTCGCGATGGGCGCGGATGAATTCGCCAAGCTCGCGGCGGCGGACGATGTCGGTTTCCGGGATCATGGCATCCCTTATACCAGGATAAAGTAGGATCTGGTACGGGTTTACGGTGACTGGCAATTCCTTCCGGGACGGTCGATGATCACCACCAACAAGATCGACCGCGCGGAAAACAGCCATGACCCAATCGACAAACAGCGCTGCCCAGCGCCAAAGCCACGAGGCTTTGGTCGTGCAGCAATTCGGCTCGCAGGCCTCGGCCTATGTCGCCAGCACCGTCCACGCCCAGGGCGCGGATCTCCAGCAGATGATCGAGATCGCGGCGCGCACCCCGAATGCCCGCGCCATCGACCTCGGCTGCGGTGGTGGTCATGTCAGCTATGGCGTGGCGCCGGTTGTGGCGTCTGTCGTGGCCTATGATTTGTCGGCCGGCATGCTGGAGGCCGTCGCGGCCGAGGCGGCGAAGCGAGGCTTTGCCAATTTGTCCACGAAGCAGGGCGCGGCGGAAAAGCTGCCCTTTGCCGATGGCGAATTCGATGTCGTGCTGTCGCGCTACTCGGCCCATCACTGGCAGAATGTTCGCCAGGGTGTTCGCGAGGCGCGCCGTGTCATCAAGACCGGCGGCACGGCGGTGATCTCCGACATCATCGCGCCGGAAGTGCCTGTGTCCGACACCTTCCTGCAGACCTTCGAGATGCTGCGCGACCCATCTCACGTGCGGGATTATTCCAGCGCCGAATGGGTTGCGATCGCGGCCGAGGCCGGATTTGCCGTGGTCGGCGTGACGCGCCGCCGCCTGCCGCTCGATTTTGACGCCTGGGTCGGGCGGATGCGGACGCCAGCCGTGATGGTCGAGGCGATCCGCGCCTTGCAGGCGGCGATGTCGGAAGGCGTGCGCGAGCACTTTGCCATCGAACCGGATGGTTCCTTCACCATCGATCAGGCGGTGTTCGAACTGGTGGCGGTGTAAACGACCCTCACCCCAGCCCTCTCCCGCGCGCGGGAGAGGGGGCCGATTGAGCTTGTTCAGACTCACAGTCGATGAAGATTGCCTGCCGAAAAGCCCTCGCCCGCTTGCGGGAGAGGGTGGGGTGAGGGGCTGGCTTTATCGCGGGCCTCAGCCCGGTCGGTTGCTGCCGCGGGGATGCGCCATCTCGAAGACGGCGAGAAGGCGCTCCGTGTCGACGGCGGTATAGACCTGCGTCGTCGACAGGCTGGCGTGGCCGAGCAGCTCCTGGATGGCGCGCAAATCGCCGCCATTGGCCAGCAGATGCGTCGCAAACGAATGGCGCAGCGCATGCGGCGTGGCGCTGTCCGAAAGCCCCAGCGCGCCGCGCAGCTTGGCCATCGCCAACTGGATGATGCGTGCCTTGAGCGGTCCGCCGCGCACGCCGAGAAACAGCGGCCCGTCCGGCTTCGATTGCGACGGCGACAGGCGCAGATACTCTCCCACCGCCTCGGCCACGACCGGCAGCACCGGCACCAGGCGGATCTTGCCGCCCTTGCCGGTAACGCGCAGGGTCGCCGAGGGATCGAGCGGTGCGTCGACGCGGCGAATACCGAGCGCTTCGGAAATGCGCAGTCCCGAGCCATAGCAGAGCGCCAGCACGGCGGCATTTCGCGCCGCCACCCAGGGCTCTTCGTCGAGTTGTTCGTCCATCTCTACGACGCGTCGGGCCAACGGGGCGGTGAGCGGGCGGGGCAGGGTCTTTGGCTGGCGCGGCGAGCGCATGGCGCGGAAGGCGGCGCCGTTGGCATGGCCCTCGCGCTCCAGGTAGCCGATGAACGAGCGGATACCTGCCAGACCGCGCGCCAAAGTTCGCGCTCCGGCGCCGGACGAGCGCCGCGTCGCCATGAAGCCGCGCAGGTCCGCCGTCCGGATCGCTGCGAAATCGGCGATGGTAGGCGGATTGCCGATATGGCCGGTCAGGAACGACAGGAATTGTTCGAGATCGCGCGAATACGCTTCGAGCGTTTTGGGCGATAGCCGCCGCTCGCCGCGCAAATGTTCGCCCCACGCGTCGATCTGTTCGAGCGTGTCGCGGGCGGCAATGACGAGGGGCGCGGACATGGCGCCATTCGACGATATCTTGGTTGATGTCGGGTTAAGGGAGCAAGACCCTCACCCCAGCCCTCTCCCGCAAGCGGGCGAGGGGGCGCTCACGCCGGGCGTCGAGCGCTGGCCAAAAAGCCCTCGCCCCGACGGGGAGAGGGTTGGGTGAGGGCCTTGCTTGCTTCTGCAGCCGTGCAATCCCCCCTACAGCAGCAGCGGCTCGGAAAAATGCGTCACGATCGGAAACGGCTCATAAAAATCATGCAGCAGCGCCTTCCAGCGTTGGTAGCGGTCCGAGGCGCGGAAGTCGGGGTCGTGGTCGGTCAGCTGCTCCCAGCGCACCAGCAACAGATAGGTGCCGGGCTTTTCGATCGAGGGCCGCACTTCGAGCCCGCGGAAGCCGGGGCTGGCGGCGATGAGCGGAGCAGCCTGTGCCATCGCCGTCTCGAAAGCGACGAATTGGCCGGGCTTCACGATAAGCAAAGCGTGTTCGAGGATCATGATCGTCGGTCTCGCGGAGAGAAGGCTTTTCTTTGGCCGTCGATGGCGGCATCGTCGGCCGCTTCGCCGGTCCCTAGATTCGTATAGGGTCCGACACAAGGCTTTGCCACCCGGATCCCGGTTTGGATCCCGTTTTTGGACCCCCCATTGGACTTGCCACTGGACCTGACTCTGGATCTGGGGACGCCGGCGCATCTGGGTCGAACCGTTTCGGTCCTGCTGCCCCTCGCCGTCGACGGACCCTACACCTACAAGGTTCCGGCCGGCATGGAGCTGGCGCCGGGCGATATCGTGCGCGTGCCGCTCGGGCCCCGCGAGATGATCGGCGCCGTCTGGGACGATCCCGTCGATCCCTCCGTCGGTCACAATCGGCTGCGTGCCGTGCTGCATCACTATGATTCGCCGCCGATCGATCCGAGCTTGCGCCGCTTCGTCGACTGGGTGGCGAATTACACGCTGAGCCAGCGCGGCATGGTGCTGCGCATGGTGCTTCGCGCACCCGACGCGCTGGAACCCGAGCGCGCCGTGGCGGCGCTGCGCGTCACCGGCAAGACGCCGGACCGCGTCACGCCTTCGCGCCAGCGCGTGCTCGATGCCTTGGCCGGTGGCGAGCCGATGCCGAAAAGCGCGGTCGCCGCCTTCGCCGCCGTTTCGTCCAGCGTCGTCAACGGCCTGTTGGAGCAGGGTGCGCTGGAGGCGGTCCCGCTGCCGCCGCCGCCTCTGACCCTGCCGCCAGAGCCCGATTTTGCCCGCCCGACCTTCGATCCCGGCCAGGACGACGCGGCAAAACTTCTGCGCGCCAGCGTCGACGAGGAAACTTTCTCCGTAACCCTGATCGACGGCGTCACCGGCTCCGGCAAGACGGAGGTTTATTTCGAGGCACTGGCCGAAACGCTGCGCATGGGCAAGCAGGCGCTGGTGCTGCTGCCGGAAATTGCGCTGACCGTCGATTTCCTCGACCGATTCGCTCGCCGCTTCGGCCATCGTCCGGCCGAATGGCACTCTGAAATGCCACCGCGTATGCGCGAACGGGTTTGGCGCGGCGTCGCCACCGGGGCGGTGCAGGCCGTGGTCGGCGCGCGCTCGGCGCTGTTCCTGCCGTTCCAGAAGCTCGGCCTCGTCGTCGTCGATGAAGAGCACGACACGGCCTACAAGCAGGAAGAGGGCGTTATCTACAACGCCCGCGACATGGCGGTGGTGCGCGGCCATATCGGCGGCTTCCCGGTGGTGCTCGCCTCGGCGACGCCCTCGATCGAAAGCCGGGTCAATGCCGATCAGGGCCGCTATCGGCGCATCCTGCTGACGGCGCGCTATGCGGCGGCCAAGCTGCCGGAGATCACGCCGGTCGATCTCCGCATCGACACGCCGGAGCGCGGTCAGTTCCTGGCGCCGTCGCTGGTCAAGGCGATAGAGGAGACGATCGCCAACAAGGGCCAGGCGCTGCTGTTCCTGAACCGGCGCGGCTATGCCCCGCTGACGCTCTGCCGCAGCTGCGGCCATCGCTTCCAGTGCCCGAATTGCTCGACATGGCTGGTCGACCACCGTTTTCGCGGCCAACTCGTCTGCCATCATTGCGGCCATAACGAGCGCCGGCCGGACCAGTGTCCGGTCTGCGACGCCGAGGACAGCCTCGTCGCCTGCGGGCCGGGCGTCGAGCGGGTGGCGGAAGAGGTGGCCACACGGTTCCCGGATGCGCGAAGAATCGTGCTGTCGAGCGATCTGCTCGGCGGCGTGAAGAAAATGCGCGAGGAGTTCGACGCCATCCGCAACGGCGCCGCCGACATCATCATCGGCACGCAGCTCGTCGCCAAGGGGCACAATTTCCCGCTGCTGGCGCTGGTCGGCGTCGTCGATGCCGATCTGGGGCTGGCCCATGGTGACCCGCGCGCCGCCGAACGGACGTTTCAGTTGCTGGCGCAGGTGACCGGCCGCGCCGGTCGCGCCGGCGGCGACAGCCGCGCGCTGTTGCAAACCTATGCGCCGGAGCATCCCGTCATCGCGGCGATCGCCTCGGGGGATCGCGAGGCCTTCTATGCCCGCGAGATTGAATCGCGACGAATCGCCGTGCTGCCGCCGTTCGGCCGGCTCGCCGGCATCATCATCTCCGCCGCTGACCGCGCGACGTCCTATGGTTATGCGATGGCGCTGCGCCGGACGGCGCCGGAAAGCGGGCCGGTGATGGTTCTCGGACCTTCCGAAGCGCCGCTGGCGGTTTTGCGTGGCCGCCACCGCTTTCGCCTGCTGGTCCAGGCGCCCCGTTCGGTCGATTTGCAGGCGTTTCTGCGCACTTGGCTGGCCGAGGCGCCGGCAGTCCGCGGCAGCCTGCGAGTGCAGGTCGACATCGATCCGCAGAGCTTCCTTTGACGGGTGACGCGCACGTCAGCGGGTCCTTCTGGACGATTCAAAGCGCGGGCCGTGTTGCGAGTCGCCGGACGCTGTGCTAACGAACGCGCGGCTTCGGGGAATGTCGTTTTTGGCGGCGTGTTCTCGTTGAAAAAATCTTCAATACGTTCAAGGCGTTGCGTGCAGCATCCGGACCAACCCGGAAGTGGGGGCGCGTCACAGAGCGAGGATCAGGTGGCAGAAGACAAAACTCTCGTATCAGGGGTCGCCGGACGTTACGCGACGGCACTGTTTGATCTGGCCCTGGAGAGCGGCGCGCTGGATGCCGTCAATTCCGATCTGACCCGTTTCACGGGTCTCTTGAGCGAGAGCGACGATCTCGTCCGCCTCGTCCAGAGCCCGGTATTCGCCGCCGACGATCAGCTTCGCGCTGTTTCGGCCGTGCTGGCGAAGGCTGAGATCGGTGGGCTGGTCGGCAATTTCGTCAAGGTCGCGGCGAGCAATCGCCGTCTGTTCGCCGTTCCGGGCATGATCGCTGGCTTCCGCCAGCTTTTGGCCAAGCATCGCGGCGAAGTCACCGCCGAGGTCACCAGCGCCGAGCCGCTTTCCGATCAGCAGACCGTGGCGCTGAAGGAAGCGCTCAAGGCGCAGATCGGCAAGGACGTCACGCTTTCTACGAATGTCGATCCGGCACTGATCGGCGGCCTCGTCGTCAAGGTCGCTAGCCGCATGATCGATACGTCGCTTCGCACCAAACTCAATTCACTCAAGATCGCTATGAAAGAGGTCGGCTGATGGACATCCGCGCCGCTGAAATCTCCGCAATCCTCAAGGAGCAGATCAAGAATTTCGGCTCCGAGGCTCAGGTTTCCGAAGTCGGACAGGTTCTGTCGGTCGGTGACGGTATTGCCCGCGTCTACGGTCTGGACAATGTCCAGGCCGGCGAGATGGTCGAGTTCCCCGGTGGAACCCGCGGCATGGCCCTGAACCTCGAAACCGACAATGTCGGTATCGTGATCTTCGGCTCCGACCGTGACATCGCCGAAGGCGACACGGTCAAGCGCACCAACGCCATCGTGGACGTGCCGGTCGGCAAGGGTCTGCTCGGCCGCGTCGTCGACGCGCTCGGCAATCCGATCGACGGCAAGGGCCCGATCGAGTTCACGGAACGTCGCCGCGTCGACGTCAAGGCGCCGGGCATCATCCCGCGCAAGTCCGTGCATGAGCCGATGCAGACCGGCCTCAAGGCTATCGACGCCATGATCCCGATCGGCCGTGGCCAGCGCGAGCTGATCATTGGCGATCGTCAGACCGGCAAGACGGCCGTGGCGCTCGACGCCATCCTGAACCAGAAGTCGATCAATGACGGCGGCGACGAGAGCAAGAAGCTCTATTGCGTCTACGTCGCTATCGGCCAGAAGCGTTCGACCGTCGCGCAGTTCGTGAAGGTGCTCGAGGAGCGCGGTGCGCTCGAATATTCGATCATCATCGCCGCGACCGCTTCCGACCCGGCTCCGATGCAGTACCTGGCCCCGATGGCCGGTTGCGCCATGGGCGAGTTCTTCCGCGACAACGGCATGCACGCCCTGATCGTTTATGACGATCTGTCGAAGCAGGCCGTGGCTTACCGCCAGATGTCGCTGCTGCTGCGCCGCCCGCCGGGCCGCGAAGCTTACCCGGGCGACGTTTTCTACCTGCATTCCCGCCTGCTCGAGCGTGCGGCCAAGCTGAACGACGACAACGGCAATGGCTCGCTGACGGCTCTGCCGGTCATCGAGACGCAGGCCAACGACGTGTCGGCCTACATCCCGACCAACGTGATCTCGATCACCGATGGCCAGATCTTCCTTGAGACCGACCTGTTCTACCAGGGCATCCGCCCGGCCGTGAACGTCGGCCTCTCGGTGTCGCGCGTCGGCTCCGCCGCCCAGATCAAGGCGATGAAGCAGGTTGCCGGCCCGATCAAGGGCGAGCTGTCGCAGTATCGTGAAATGGCTGCCTTCGCGCAGTTCGGTTCCGATCTCGATGCCACGACGCAGAAGCTGCTGAACCGCGGCGCGCGCCTGACCGAGCTCCTGAAGCAGCAGCAGTTCTCGCCGCTGAAGGTCGAAGAGCAGGTTGCCGTGATCTATGCCGGCGTGAATGGCTATCTCGATGCCATCCCCGTCAACAAGGTCGGTGCGTTCGAGGCTGGCCTGCTGGCCGTGCTGCGGACGGACAACAAGGCGCTGCTCGACGGCATCCGCGACAAGCGCGAGTTGAATGACGAGTTCCGCACGAAGCTGAAGTCCGTTCTGGACGGTTTCGCCAAGAATTTCGCCTGAACCTAGGTCTGCAAAGCTGGGTCGCCTGAGCGGCCCGGCTTTCATTCCGCTCGACAGGGACGCTCATGCCGAGCCTCAAGGAACTTAGAAATCGCATCACCTCGGTGAAGGCGACACAGAAGATCACCAAGGCGATGCAGATGGTCGCCGCGGCGAAGCTGCGTCGCGCCCAGGCTGCTGCTGAAGCCGCGCGCCCCTATGCGGAGCGCATGAACGCCGTGCTCGCCAATGTGGCGGCTGGCGTCAACACCGACGACGGCCCGAAGCTGCTCGCTGGTACCGGCTCCGACCAGACGCATCTTCTGGTGGTCTGCACGGCTGAACGCGGCCTGTGCGGCGCCTTCAATTCGTCGATCGCGCGTCTGGCGCGCGAGCACACGCTGCGTCTGCAGCGTGAAGGCAAGACGGTGAAGATCCTGTGCGTCGGCAAGAAGGGCTACGACATCCTTCGTCGCCAGTTCGCGTCGGAAATCATCGAGCTGATCGAATTGCGCACGGTGAAGCAGATCGGCTTCACCAATGCGGACGCGATCGGCCGCAAGCTGCTCCAGCTCTATGCTGACGGTCAGTTTGACGTCGCAACGCTCTTCTATTCGAAGTTCCGTTCGGTGATCCAGCAGATCCCGACGGCGCAGCAGATCATTCCGGCCCAGGTCCCCGTGACCGACGCCGACACGGTCGCTGCGAACTACGAATATGAGCCGAACGAAGCGGCGATCCTTGAAGACCTGCTGCCGCGCAATGTGTCGGTGCAGGTCCTGGGTGCTCTCCTCGAGAACGTGGCCTCCGAAATGGGTGCCAAGATGTCTGCGATGGACAGCGCCACGCGCAATGCAGGCGAGATGATCAAGAAGTACACGCTCCGGTACAACCGGACGCGCCAGGCGATGATCACCAAGGAACTGATCGAGATCATTTCGGGCGCCGAGGCGCTCTGACCGGATTTTTGGAAAGTTGAACACCATGGCGAACACCAATCAGCAGGCCGGCTCCGGCCGGGTCACCCAGGTCATCGGCGCCGTCGTCGACGTGCAGTTCGAAGGCCATCTGCCGGCGATCCTGAACGCGCTCGAGACCGACAATAATGGCAACCGCCTCGTTCTGGAGGTCGCCCAGCATCTCGGCGAGTCCACCGTGCGCTGCATCGCCATGGACGTGTCGGAAGGCCTCGTCCGCGGCCAGAAGGTCAAGGATCTCGGCGGTCCGATCCAGGTTCCGGTCGGCGTCGGCACCCTCGGCCGCATCATGAACGTCATCGGCGAGCCGATCGACGAAGCCGGCCCGGTCGAGGCTGAAGGCCTCCGTCCGATCCACGCTCCCGCTCCGACCTATTCCGAGCAGTCCACCTCGGCCGAGATCCTCGTGACCGGCATCAAGGTCGTCGACCTGCTCGCTCCCTATTCCAAGGGCGGTAAGGTCGGCCTGTTCGGCGGCTCCGGCGTCGGCAAGACCGTTCTGATCCAGGAACTGATCAACAACGTCGCAAAGGTGCACGGCGGTTACTCCGTGTTCGCCGGCGTTGGCGAGCGTACCCGCGAGGGCAACGACCTTTACCACGAGTTCATCGACTCCAAGGTGAACGCCGATCCGAAGAACCCGGACGCGTCGGTCAAGTCGAAGTGCGCCCTCGTGTTCGGCCAGATGAACGAGCCGCCGGGCGCCCGCGCCCGCGTCGCGCTGACCGGCCTGACCGTCGCCGAGCATTTCCGCGACCAGGGCCAGGACGTTCTGTTCTTCGTGGACAACATCTTCCGCTTCACCCAGGCAGGCTCGGAAGTGTCGGCTCTGCTCGGTCGTATCCCGTCGGCCGTGGGCTATCAGCCGACGCTGGCGACCGACATGGGTCAGCTGCAGGAGCGCATCACCACGACGCATAAGGGCTCGATCACGTCCGTGCAGGCCATTTACGTGCCCGCCGACGATCTGACCGACCCGGCGCCGGCCGCCTCGTTCGCCCACCTTGACGCCACGACCGTTCTGTCGCGCGCCATCTCGGAAAAGGGCATCTACCCGGCCGTGGATCCGCTCGACTCGACCTCGCGCATGCTGTCGCCGGCCATCGTCGGTGAAGAGCACTACTCGGTCGCTCGCCAGGTTCAGCAGATCCTGCAGCGCTACAAGTCGCTCCAGGACATCATCGCGATCCTGGGCATGGACGAGCTTTCCGAAGAGGACAAGCTCACCGTTGCCCGCGCCCGCAAGATCGAGCGCTTCCTGTCGCAGCCCTTCGACGTTGCCGAGGCCTTCACGGGTTCGCCGGGCGTCCAGGTCAAGATCGAAGACACGATCAAGGGCTTCAAGGGTCTCTGCGAAGGCACCTACGATCACCTCCCCGAGCAGGCCTTCTACATGGTCGGCACGATCGAAGACGCAATTGCCAAGGCCAAGAAGCTCGCGGCCGCAGCCTGATCGTCTGACGAGAGAAAGAGCCCAACATGGCAGATCCGTTCTCGTTCGAACTCGTCTCACCCGAGCGGCTCCTGCTTTCAGAGCAGGTCCTCTCGGTTGTGGTCCCGGGTGCTGAAGGCGATTTCACGGTCCTCAAGGACCATGCGCCCTTCATGGCGACCCTCAAGCCGGGCTGCGTTATCGTCACGCAAGTCGGCGGCGGTGTTCAGAAGTTCTTCGTCCGCGGCGGCTTTGCCGACGTGAACGGGGCCGGTCTGACCATCCTCGCCGAACAGGCCATCCCGACCGAAAGCCTCGATCCCGAGACTTTCGCACTCGAGATCCGCAATGCCGAGGAAGACGTCGCCGACGCGCGCGACGACGCCGAACGCACTGTGGCGCAGACCAAGCTGCAGCAGCTTCAGGACATCCGCGAAGCGCTCGGCCACTAATCTATTTACGCGGCGTCGAGCCGCGTGAACGCACGACGAAAAAACCCGCCATCGGTGATGGCGGGTTTTTTTATGGGTCGGCTGGGCTTAGCTGGGCCGGAACCCTTCCCCTCCCCCGACGGAGAGAGGTGAAAGGCGGCGCTGGGTTGCAGCGCCGATCCAGACTTTACCGGCCGGAGTTCGCGATCGCGGCGATCAGGCCGGTAGCGATGCCGATCATCAGGTACTGGCCGTCATTCTCGACCCACTGATAGCCGCGCGGCGGCGCCTTCAGATTGTGCCGGTGATAGTCGACCCGACCGCCGCGATACTGCGACGGCACGCGCTGGCCCTTCGACCAATGACGACGGTTCTTCTGCTGCTTGCGCATCTCGGGCTTGCGATGCTGCTGCTCATAGCCGCCGCGTCCATCGCGATCCCGGCCCTGGTAGCGGTCGCCGTCGCCCCGATACTGCTGCGCAAAGGCGGCCGGCGTGGCGAGCATCGACAGGGCGATCGTTGCGAGAAGGATCTTCTTCATCGGGGGCATCCTCTTGGTTGATGCCCCCCTTATGGGCCCGGCCCGATGAACTCAAACTGAATGGCTGCCTTATGAATTGTTAAGGTCCGTGGCCAAGGTGTGGCGCCGCGCGGCGGGCCTGAGCCCGGCGGTAGGCGTCAGGGCGCCAGATGGCGGAAGGCCGAGACGACCTGCTCGTAGACCTTGCGCTTGAACGGCACGATCAGCGAGGGCAGGTGCTCGATCGGCTCCCAGCGCCAGGAGATGAACTCGGCCTCGGCGCTGCCATCGCCCGGCTCCAGCACGTTGATCTCGCTCTCGTCACCCTCGAAGCGGAAGGCGAACCACTTCTGGCGTTGGCCGCGATACTTGCCCTTGAGGGCGATGCCGACCAGTTCTGGCGGCAGGTCGTAGTCGAACCAGCCCTCGGCCTCGGCCAGCAGCGAAACCGTCTGGATGCTCGTCTCCTCGTACAGCTCGCGCCGTGCGGCGGGCAGGGGATCCTCGCCCTTGTCGATGCCGCCCTGCGGCAGCTGCCAGACCGGATCGCCCGGCGTCAGTTCGGCATTGGGCGAGCGCTCGCCGATCCAGACCAGGCCTTCCTTGTTGAACACGACCGCGCCGACGCAGGGGCGGTAGGGCAGCGAGGTGGGATCGATCAGCTTCTTGCCGGACATTCTTGCATCACCGTTGAGGACGCCCGTCACGCAGGCGGCGGGGAGGGGAGTTTGCGCGACGATAGCACGGCTTGGCCGGGGCGCACGTGACAGAGCCGTGCTTTTCACATGCCGCTCCGGAGCATCTTCGCGCCGATCTACAGCCGGAGCCTGAATCTGCATCCACCATTCCCTGCTCCTCATCATCCTGAGGTGCTTCGCGTCAGCGAAGCCTCGAAGGAGGGTCCAGCGAAACTCAGGAACTCCCCCACGTGAGCGTCACATCCGCCGCTTGCCGGGGCCGGACCGGCGCCAGGAGCCGTCTGGACCCTCCTTCGAGGCCCGGCTGCACCGGGCACCTCAGGATGATGGTCGAGTTTTTCGACGAACGGGCCAGACGCTCAGGATGAGGATCGTGCGGCTTGCGGCAAGCGGCGGAACAGCGAGCGCGTTGAAATAGAAAAAGGGCGCCTCATGGGCGCCCTTTGAAATTCTGCGGCAGCGAAAAAGATCAGTCGGCCTGCGGGTTGATCGCTTCGGCGTGCGCCTCGTGGACCTTCAGCTCTTCCAGGCGCGGCATCGAGACGATGTTGTAGCCCGAATCGACGAAGTGCACGTCGCCTGTGACGCCAGCACCCAGCTCCGACAGCAGATAGAGGGCCGAGCCGCCGATTTCGTCGAGCGAGACGGTGCGGCGGAGCGGCGCGTTCTTCTTCTGGTAGTTGTACATGATGCGCGCATCGGCGACGCCCGAGCCGGCAAGCGTGCGGACGGGGCCGGCCGAGATGGCGTTGACGCGGATGTTGTCGCCGCCAAAGTCCATGGCGAGATAGCGCACCGAGGACTCCAGCGCGGCCTTGGCCACGCCCATGACGTTGTAGTTCGGCATGACGCGGGTCGAGCCGCCATAGGTCAGCGTCAGGATCGAGCCGCCATTGGTCATCAGCGTTGCAGCGCGCTTGGCGATCTCCGTGAAGGAGAAGCACGAGATCACCATCGTCTTCACGAAATTGTCACGCGTCGTGTCGGCGTAGCGACCCTTCAGCTCGTTCTTGTCGGAGAAGCCGATCGCGTGGACGATGAAGTCGATCGAACCCCATTCCTTCTCCAGCGTCGCGAAGACGCTGTCGACGGAGGCTACGTCATCGACATCGCAGGGCAGCAGCAGCTTGGCGCCGATGCTGTCGGCCAGCGGTTTCACGCGACGGCCGAAGGCTTCGCCCTGATAGGTGAAGGCCATTTCGGCGCCGTGCGCTGCCAGTGTCCTGGCAATGCCCCAGGCGATCGAATGATCGTTGGCGACACCCATGATGAGCCCGCGTTTGCCGCTCATCAGGTTGCTGATTGGTGCCGTCATTCGATCGTCCTTGTTTTTGTTTTGTCTCAGGCGACGTAGCGCTGGAAGACCAGCGAGGCGTTTGTGCCGCCGAAGCCGAAGCTATTGGAGAGTACGGTATCGATCTTCGCGTTGTCGATGCGCTTGCGCACGATCGGCATGTCGGCGAAGGCCGGATCCAGTTCCTCGATATTGGCCGATTCCGCGATGAAGTGGTTGTTCATCATCAGCAGGCTATAGATCGATTCGTGCACGCCCGTGGCGCCCTGCGAATGGCCGGTCAGCGACTTGGTCGCCGAGATCTTCGGGCAATTGTCGCCCGAGCCGAACACTTCGCGGATCGCTTCCATTTCCTTCAGATCGCCAACCGGCGTCGAAGTGGCGTGCGGGTTGATGTAGTCGATCTTGCCGTTCACCGCCGAAATCGCCTGGCGCATGCAGCGCGCCGCGCCCTCGCCGGACGGGGCGACCATGTCGGCGCCGTCGGAGGAGAGGCCGTAGCCGACGATCTCGCCATAGATACGGGCGCCGCGTGCCTTGGCGACCTCGAGCTCCTCCAGCACCAGCACGCCGGCGCCGCCGGAGATGACGAAGCCGTCCCGGTTGGCGTCATAGGCGCGCGAGGCGACCGCGGGGCGGTCGTTGTACTTGGACGACAGAGCGCCCATGGCGTCGAACAGCACGGAGAGCGTCCAGTCGAGCTCTTCGCAGCCGCCGGCGAACATCCGGTCCTGCTTGCCGTACTGGATCATCTCATAGGCGTTGCCGACGCAATGATTGGACGTCGCGCAGGCCGAGGAGATCGAATAGTTGACGCCCTTGATCTTGAACCAGGTCGAGAGCGTGGCCGAGGGCGAGGAAGACATTGCCTTCGGCACGGCAAGCGGGCCGACCTTCTTGGACGAGCCCGAAGCCAGGGCTTTCTGCGCCGATTCGACGATGGTGCGCGTCGACGGGCCGCCGGAACCCATGATGATGCCGGTCCGCTCGTTGGAGATTTCGCTCTCCTCGAGGCCGGCGTCACGGATCGCCTGGTCCATCGCGACGTGATTCCACGCCGTACCGCCGCCATGGAAACGCATGGCGCGGCGGTCGACATATTCCGTCGGATCCAGCGTCGGTGCACCGGCGACCTGGCTGCGGAAGCCGTGTTCGGCATAATCGCGTGCGAAGGAAATGCCGCTCTTGGCCTCACGGAGGCTTGCCAGCACTTCCTGGGTGTTGTTCCCGATGGAGGAGACGATACCCATCCCCGTCACTACGACCCGCTTCATCGCTCGGTGTCCTTCCTGAATACTAACGTTCGGGGATGACCGACCGGCTCGCTGGAGCCGGCCCCGCCATCAACCGACGGCCGGTGTCGCTTCGCCCTTGAACAGGCCGACGCGGAGGTCCTTGGCCTGGTAGATGGTGACGCCATCCGCCTTCAACCAGCCGTCGCCGATGCCAAGCACCAGTCGCGAGCGGAGAACGCGCTTCAGATCGACGCCGTATTCGACCTTCTTGACGCTCGGCACGACCATGCCGGAGAACTTGATTTCGCCGGTCGAAAGCGCGCGACCGCGACCCTCGGAGCCGCTCCAGCCGAGGAAGAAGCCGAGCATCTGCCACATGGCGTCGAGGCCGAGGCAGCCCGGCATTACCGGATCGCCCTGGAAATGGCACTGGAAGAACCAGAGATCCGGATTGACGTCGAGCTCGGCGCGAATATGGCCCTTGCCGTATTCGCCGCCTTCTTCGCTGATCGACGTGATGCGGTCGAACATCAACATGGGAGGCAGCGGCAGTTGCGCATTGCCTTCGCCAAACAATTCCCCCCGCCCGCAGGCGAGCAGAGCCTCATAGTCGAAGCTCGACGGGCGATCTGCCATGCCGTCAATCTACCTCTGTTGGGCGCCAGCGCTCGAATACCGAACGCGCGCACGATGCTGTTGGCGTGGAGACGCTAAACCCCCGACGCTGATCGTGGCCTTCCTAACATAGCCGCCCCGCGACCGAAAGCCCGGCGGATTTGTCGGATCGTCGCGAGATGGCCGGCCTGATAAGATGGTTTGCGCGCGACACACCCGCGCTGCCCGGAGACGTCTGATGCAGAGACACGTTTTGTGGAGCGCGCTTTTCGGCGTGTTGGCGATTTTCATCAGCCTGACGTCGGCGATGGCGCAGGGGAGTACCCGAATCGACACGCCTGGCCTCTTCAACCAGCCGAATCTGTTTGCCCAGCCAAAGTTGTTCACCGCGCCGCAGCCGAGTGTCCGGATGCCCAACGCACCAAAGGCCCGGTCGATGACCGGCAGCCAGTGCCGGACGCTTCAGGGAACCTGCCTGACCGGCCGGCTGGAGCAGGTGGGCGACCGCTGCTTCTGCCGCAATTCAAAGGGCGCGGTCCTGCAAGGCACGACGGAGATTCCGCGCCGGGGAAGGTAGCTTCAGGTCTCGGGCGTGCCGTTGCCTAGAATCGCCGGCAGCAGCCCCGGAAACCGGGATTGCATGTCGTCATAGCGCACCGAAATCATCCGCCTGGCGCCGTCAATGCGGGCGCGGGTGATGCCGGCCTCGCGCAGCTTGGCGAGGTGATAGGTCAGATTGGTCTTGGTCATGCCGGCAAACGCCGAGGTGGCGCCGCAGCTGTCCTCACCAACCCTGAGCAGATGCTGCACCACGTCGCGTCGCGTCGGGTCGCTCAGCGCCTCCAGCACGGCGGAGAGGTCGATCTGTTCGGTCAGCGGGTGAAAAAGTTCCTTGGCCATGGCCGACACATAAATCTGGATCGCAATCAGTTCAAGAGTTATTGAACATTGCTTGACGTCGCGGCCAAACGGATCCAATTGTCCAATAGTTATTGAACTCTTGGACAAATCACCATGCTCCGTTCCCTGATCTGGCTGGCGCTCGGCACCTTCGCCATCGGCACCGAGGGTTTCATGATCGCCGGCATCCTGCCGATGATCGCCGATGACCTGCACGTCTCGGTCGCCGCGACCGGCCATCTCGTCACCTGCTTCGCGCTCGTCTATGCCGTCTCCGCGCCCCTGCTGGCGGTGGCGACCGCCAACTGGCCGCGTAAGACGCTGCTGATCCTGGCGATAACCGCATTCGGCCTCGCCAACATCGTTGCCGGCATGGCGCCGGATTATCTCTGGCTGATGATTTCGCGCGTGCTGCTGGCGCTTTCCGCCGCCGCCTTCGTGCCGACCGCCACCGGCACGGCGGCGACCATCGTCGCGCCGGAGAAGCGCGGCCGCGCCATTTCGATCATCTATACGGGAATGACGGTGTCGATGATCGTCGGCGTGCCGATCGGCACCATCGTCGCCGAGCATTTCGGCTGGCGCGCCACCTTCTTCGGTGTCGCCGGGCTCGCCGCCCTGGCGCTGCTCGGCATTCTTGTCGCGCTGCCCCGCGTCGCCTCGCCGGCCAGCGTCTCGCTCGCCGCCCGCATGGAAATGGTGCGCCGGCCGGACCTGCTGGTCGTCCTGGCGCTGACTTTCCTGACGCTCGGCGGCATCTTCGCCATCAACACCTATTTCGGCGCGTTGATGATCAGCGTGTTTGGCGCGACTCCGGAAATGGTCGCAGGCGCGCTGTTCCTCGCCGGCATCGGCGGCGCGGCCGGCAATCTGATCGGCGGCTGTGCGGCCGACCGCTGGAACGCCCGGCGCTTCCTGACCGCCGTTCTGGTGACGCTGACGATCAATTTCGCGGCGTTGTCGCTGGTCTCGATCTTCGCGCCCGGCCGGCACGGCCTCGTCGTCGTCTATATCATCGTCGCCATATGGGGCCTGGCCGGCTGGTCGTTCCCCGCCGTGCAGCAAGTGCGGCTCGTGAAGCTGGCGCCCTCGCTTGCCGCGGTGTCCCTGTCGCTGAACTCGTCGGCGCTCTATTTCGGCACGGCGGCGGGCGCTGCCATCGGCGCGCTGGCGATCGACTTCATCTCGATCACGGCGATCGGCTGGACCGCCGCCCTGTTCGAGCTGGCGGCCCTCATCCTGTTGCTGGCGACGATGAAGTCGCCGGCGCGGACGGCAAAGCTTGCCTCCCGCGCCGAGCCCGACCCGGCCTGATCACGCCTTTTCGGGATAAAGCCCCAAAAGCCCGGCGCGGCTCGCCTCGGCGACGCCGCGCTCGGTCACCAGCCCGGTGACCAGGCGGGCAGGCGTCACGTCGAAGGCCGGGTTGCCGGCTTTCGTGCCCTTCGGCGCCAGCCGCACCTTGACGATGCTGCCGTCACCGGAAATGCCGGAAATATGCGTCACCTCGTCGGAGGCGCGTTCCTCGATCTCGATCTCGGCGACGCCGTCATCGATGGACCAGTCGATCGTCGAGCCGGGCAGCACGACATAGAACGGCACGTTATTGTCCTTGGCGGCCAGCGCCTTCAGATAGGTGCCGATCTTGTTGCAGGCGTCGCCCGAGGCGGTGACGCGGTCGGCGCCGACCAAACAGATGTCGACCTGGCCATGCTGCATCAGGTGGCCGCCGGCATTGTCGACAACGAGCGTATGCGGCACGCCATGCGAGCCGAGTTCCCATGTCGTCAGGCTGGCGCCCTGGTTGCGCGGGCGCGTCTCGTCGACCCAGACATGGACGGGAATGCCGTCATCATGGGCGCGATAGACGACACCGAGCGCCGTGCCCCAGTCGACGCAGGCGATCCAGCCGGTGTTGCAATGGGTCAGGATGTTGACCGGGCGCGAGCGGCCATTGGCCTCGTAAATCTCGCGCACCAGCTTCGCGCCATGTTCGGCGATGGTCCCGTTGGTCTCGATGTCCTCGGCGCGCAGCCGATCGGCCGCGACATAGGCGGCGACGGCACGGTCGTCCGGCGCGAGCTCACGAACCTCGTTGCGCATGATTTCCAGCGCCCAGCGCAGGTTCACGGCGGTCGGCCGCGCGGCGTTGATGGCGTCGAAGGCGGCGTCGACATTGGCGTCGGACGGGTTGTCGCGCAGCGCCATCGCATAGCCATAGGCGCCGGTGACGCCGATCAGCGGCGCGCCGCGCACGACCATGCGCTTGATCGCATCGATGGCGTCCGCCACATTCATCAGCTTCAGCGTATCGAAACGATGCGGCAGCAGCGTCTGGTCGACGACGGTAACCGTGGTCTCCGAGGGATCGCGCCAGATCGAGCGATAGGCTACGCCGTCGACTTTCATCAAAAATTCCTCGACCGAAAATGGGATGACCGCCTTCACGTAATCGGTTAGAGGCGGAAGTTCCAGTCAACCATCAGGGTTCCATCGATGTCGACCTCGCCAATCCGCGCCGTATTGACCGATATCGAGGGCACCACCTCGTCGATCTCCTTCGTCAAGGACGTGCTGTTTCCCTATGCGCGCAGCCGGCTGAAGGATTTTGTCGCCGAGCATGCGGCCGAACCCGCCGTCGCCGAGGCGCTGGCCGAAGCGCGCGATCTCGCCAAAAGGCCGGATCTCAACGCGGAAGAAACGGCCGAGCTGCTGGCCGCCTGGATCGACGAGGACCGCAAGGCCAAGCCGCTCAAGTCGCTGCAGGGCATGATCTGGGAAGACGGCTACCGCTCCGGCGTGCTGAAGGGCGACATCTATCCCGACGTCGTCGAGAAGCTGACCGCATGGAAGGCCGATGGCCTTTCGCTCTATGTCTATTCGTCCGGCTCGGTTCTGGCGCAGAAGCTGATCTTCGGCTTTACCAACGCCGGCGATCTGACGCCGCTGTTTTCCGGCTATTTCGACACCGCCATCGGCTCGAAGCTCGAAGCGTCGTCCTACATCGCCATCGCCGCCGAGATCGGATTTTCGCCTTCGGAAATACTGTTCCTGTCGGACAATACGAAGGAATTGGACGCGGCCCGCGACGCCGGCATGGCGACGATCGGCCTCGACAGGGGCGAAGTCGTCATTCCCCCCGACACAACCCACCCGATCGTCACCGACTTCAACGCCATCGACGCGAAGGCCGGCACGGTCGCCTGAGGGTTTTTGGCAACCTTAGAAGACTCCCTGTTTCATTCCTGCTCTCGCCGTCATCCCCGCGAAGGCGGGGACCCATTCAGCCGGGTTTTCGCTGATGGACCAAGGTTTCGGCTGCATGGATCCCCGCCTTCGCGGGGATGACGGCGTTTGGGGGGACGGAGCCCGCGCGCCCCCCACTGGCACGAAACTCCGTCCCCCTCTATGACGGCAGGCATGCTGCCCGTTGATGACGTCCTTCCAAAACTGAAATCCGTGCTCGAAAGTGGCACCAGCGCCGTGCTGGTCGCGCCGCCCGGCGCCGGCAAGACGACGCGTGTGCCGCTGGCGCTGATGGATGCGCCCTGGCGTGGTGATCGCCGCATCCTGATGCTGGAGCCGCGCCGGCTCGCTGCCCGCGCCGCCGCCCGCCGCATGGCCGAAACGCTGGGCGAGGAGGTCGGCCAGACCGTCGGCTATCGCGTCCGGCTGGACAAGAAGGTCTCGGCGAAAACCCGGATCGAGATCGTCACCGAGGGTGTCTTCACCCGCATGATCCTCGATGATCCGTCGCTTGAAGGCATCGCGGCGGTGATCTTCGACGAATTTCACGAGCGCAGCCTCGATGGCGATCTCGGTATTGCCCTCGCGCTGGATGCACAGGGTGCGCTGCGCGACGATCTTCGCATCCTCGTCATGTCGGCAACGATCGACGGCGCGCGCGTGGCGCGGCTGCTCGGCGATGCGCCGGTGGTCGAAAGCCTCGGCCGGATGTTCCCCATCGAGACCCGGCATGGCGGCCGCGATCCCGCCCGCCGCATGGAGGACGATGTCGCCGATGCCGTGCGCCGGGCGCTGGCGGCCGAAACCGGCAGTCTGCTCGTCTTCCTGCCGGGGCAAGCCGAAATCCGCCGCGTCGCAGAGCGATTGGAGGGGCGTGTTGGGCCTGAGGTCGAGATCGCGCCGCTCTATGGCGCGCTCGATTTTTCCGTGCAGGACCGCGCCATTCGCCCGACAGCGCCGGGAAAACGCAAGGTCGTCCTGGCGACCTCGATCGCCGAGACCTCGCTGACCATCGAAGGCGTTCGCGTCGTCATCGATTCCGGTCTTGCCCGCGCCCCGATCTATGAGCCGGCGACCGGGCTGACCCGGCTGGAAACCCGCCGCGTCTCTCGCGCGGCGGCCGACCAGCGTCGCGGCCGCGCCGGACGCACCGAGCCCGGCATCTGCTACCGTCTTTGGGAAGAGGGCCAGACGGCGGCGCTCGCCCCCTTCGACCGGCCGGAAATTCTCGAGGCCGACCTCGCGCCGCTGGTGCTTGATCTCGCCAATTGGGGCGTCGCCGATCCCGGCCAGCTTGCCTTTCTCGATCCACCGCCGAAGCCCGCCTGGGAGGAAGCCGTCGCGCTGCTGACCCGGCTCGATGCGCTCGACGCCGATCGCCGCCTGACGAAGGAAGGTGAAGCGCTGGCGCGACTGCCGCTGAGCCCGCGCCTTGGTCACATGCTGCGCAAAGGTGCCGACCTCGGACTCGGCGGTCTTGCCGGCGCCGTCGCGGCGGTGCTTTCCGAAATCGGCCTTGGCGGCAACGACACCGACCTTCGCGAGCGCGTGCGCCGGCTGTTTGCCGCGCGCGATCCGAGATCCCGCGATTCACTCGGCCTGGCCGCGCGCTGGGCGCGCGATGTCGGCGCGCGGCCGGACGACGGCCGGCAGGCGCCGGAGGAAGCGGGCCTGCTGCTCGCCTTTGCCTTCCCGGACCGCATCGCCATGGCCCGCGGCGCGCCGGGCGCTTTTGTCATGGCGAATGGGCGTGGCGGCGTCCTGGATGCTTCCGACGCTCTGTCGCGCGAGCCGTTCCTGGCGATCGCCAGCCTGCAGGGCGCGGCGGAAAAAGCCCGCATCCTGACAGCGGCGCCGATCACGCTGGCCGAAATCGAGGCCAATTTTTCGAGCCTGATCGTCGACGAGGAAAGCGTCGCCTTCGATTCCCAAACCGGCTCGGTTCGCGGTCGGGCCGTGCGCCGGCTTGGCCGTTTGATCCTCGGCGATCGGGCGATTGCAAAAGTGTCGGATGGGGCGGTGCATTCAGCCCTGCTGGCAGAGATCCGCCGGCGTGGCGTGGCCGAACTGCCGTGGGAAAAATCTGCCGAGCAGTTTCGCGCTCGCATCGCCTTCTTGCATGCGCGGCTTGCCGGCGACTGGCCGGATGTGTCCGACATGGCGCTGGCCGAAACTCTGGCGGATTGGCTCGGGCCGTTCCTGAATGGAAAACGCCGGCTCGATGCGGTGACGCCGGGTGTCTTGCATGAAGGGCTCGCAAGCCTCGTGCCCTGGGACAAGCGCGCGGCGATGGATCGTCTCGCGCCGACGCATTTCGATGCGCCCTCGGGATCGCGCGTGCCGATCGATTACTCGAACGAGAACGGCCCCGTATTGGAAATCCGTGTGCAAGAACTGTTCGGGCTCGACCGCCATCCGGCGGTGGCGGATGGCGGTGTGCCGGTGACCGTGACGCTGCTGTCGCCGGGGCATCGACCGATCCAGATCACCAAAGACCTGCCGGGCTTTTGGCGTGGTTCCTGGAAGGATGTCCGTTCCGACATGCGCGGGCGCTATCCAAAGCATGTCTGGCCGGATGATCCGCTGGTCGCCAAGGCGACGGCGCGGGCCAAGCCGCGCGGCACCTGATCCGCGGAAAAAAAGGCGGATCGGGACTCGGAATCGCCATTCTGCCGTGGGCATCGTTGAAGAAAGGCGAATCACGCCCAGACCGTTTTCGAGCGAAGTGGGTGTCGGTTCGCGTGACGTAAATGCGCGTAGGCAAGGCTCCAGGTCGCGGAAAGGAACGCCCATGAAGATCGATCCCGTCGCCATCGATGCGGCCGTGACCAAGGAGGCGCTTCTGGTCAGCCTGGCCGATGGCCGCGAACTGGCAACCCCGATCGACTGGTTCCCGCGCCTCGTCGGGGCGACCCGTGCCGAGCGTGAGAACTGGCAGCTCGTCGGCCGTGGCGAGGGCATTCACTGGCCCGATATCGGCGAAGACATCGAGATCGCCAGCCTGCTGCGGATCAGCTGAGGGGACTCCAGCGCAGGATGGGTCGCGGAGCGCTGCCCCACGCTCGCCGTCATCCCCGCGCAGGCGGGGACCCATTCATCCGGGTTTTTGACGCGAAGCTGAAGCCTGAACGCCCTGGGCTTCGGCTGCATGGATCCTCGCTTGCGCGAGGATGACGGAGTTTGGGTGTTTGCCTTCGGAGCCTGGGCGCAAGGCTCAAGCCTGCGGCGGGCGAGCTGAGGCGGCGTTCCTTCACCTCTCGCCTCTAGGGAGAGGTCGACGGCCGAAGGCCGGCGGGCGAGGGGGTACGGCCTCGCCGACTGGCGTCCTCGGAAACCGGCCTGTGGACCGCCTCCGCCATCATCCTGAGGTGCTTCGCGTCAGCGAAGCCTCGAAGGAGGCTCCAGCGGGCATCCCGGCATGTCAACGGAAGTCCGGCGAAATCAGAGCGCTTCCGGACCCTCCTTGGAGGCCCGGCTTTGCCGGGCACCTCAGTGTCCGGCCCATAATTCGAAAAGCGAGCCCGATCTTCCATTCGACCCCCGTTGCCCCTTACCTCTCCCTGAGGGAGAGGTCGGAGCGCAGCTCCGGGTGAGGGTTTAGGGAACCATCCGGAGAGGCCGTAGACCCTCACCCGCCAGCCTTCGGCTGTCGACCTCTCCCTCAGGGAGAGGTGAAGGAAGGGCCTTTCGGACCGCACCAGTGAGGAGGCTCCAACTGCTTCCCTCAACTACGTATTACGGGCCAGACACTCAGGGTGATGATCGACCTGCTCGATTGCAGGCCACTCCCTCGGGGAGTGGTGAAGGAAGAACGCCCGCTCACTTGTGCCAGCGGCGGCCTTCGGTGACGACGCCGAAAAGCTCGGGATGGCGGGCATAGGCGGTGATGCCGGCCAAGGCCGGCTCCGGATGGACCACGACCGAGGTCGGCATCCGGTCCATCATCGCGCCATGCGGCACCTTGTCGATGAAGGCCTCGCGAAACCCGCTCTGCTTCAGGAAGGGCGCAATCTTGGCGGCGATGCCGCCAGCCAGGAACACGCCGCCATTCGCCATGAAGATCAGCGCCAGATTGCCGGCAAGACGGCCGAGATGGACGCAGAAGAGTTCAAGCGCTTCCTCGGCGGCCGCGTCGGAGCGATCCATCGCGGCGGCGGTGATCTCGGACGGGTTGTCGAAGCGGGGCGATGCGCCATTGGCGGCGACGACGGCGCGATAGAGCCGCAACAGGCCGCTGCCGGAGAGCAGCGTCTCGCCCTCGATGCGCGCAAACGGGTCGGTCTGCTGGTGCGGGCGCTCGATATGCGGCCAGATCTCGAAATCGCGCCGGCTCACAGGGGTGAGGTCGATATGGCCGCCTTCGCCGGGGACCGGCACCCAGATGCCATTGGCGTGGATCAGGGCCGCCGCGCCGAGGCCGGTGCCGGGGCCGACCACGACCTGCGCGGCGCTGGCGTGCGGCTGGCCGCTGCCGATCGTCACCAGATCGTCGCCGGCCAGCGCCGGCAGCGACAGCGACAGCGCTTCGAAATCATTCAGCAGGATCACTTCGTCCATGTCGAAGCGGGCGATCATCCGCTTCGGCTCGACAACCCAATGGCAATTGGTCAGCGGCACCCGGTCGCCCTGGATCGGCCCGGCCAGCGCCAGCACGGCCGAATGCGGCGTCACGCCTTCCGGCAGCACGGCGGCGATCGCATCATCGATGGTGGCGAAATCGGCGGTCAGCACGGTCGGGAAACGGATGACCCGCCCGTCCTCGTCGGGAACCAGCGCAAAGCGGGCGTTGGTGCCGCCAATATCGCCAATCAGCGTCGGGAACGGAACGAAATCGCGGGTCGGAGAGGAAGCGGTCATGGTGCCTTGGGTTCGCTCGCGCGTCGGGAAACGGGATCGGGTCGTCAGGTCGTCTGCAGGAACGCGTCGGGATGGGCGATCAGCAATTCGGCGGTGGAGCGGTTAAGCGCCATCGGAATGTCGTAGAGTGCCCCCAGCCGCATCAGCGCCTTGACGTCTACGTCATGCGGCATCGGCGTCAAGGGATCGACGAAGAAGATAAGCCCCTTGATGCGGCCTTCCGCGATCAGCGATCCGATCTGCTGGTCGCCGCCGAGCGGTCCGCTCTTCAGCCGCGTCACCGGCAGGCTCGGCACCGCGTCGAGGATGCGGCTGCCGGTCGTGCCGGTCGCATAGAGGTCGAAGTCCGAAAGCTTGGCCTGATGCGTCACGGCAAAGGCGACGAGGTCGTCCTTCTTCTTGTCATGGGCAACCAGCGCCAATGCCGGGTGGATCTGGTCTGGGCGTCTTTCGGCCGGGCGGATCGTCATCGTCAGTCCTCCATGCGGTCGTCCGGACCGGCTCGTCAGTGATAGAAAAATCGGGGTCCGAGGAAAAGCCGAAAGTGCGGCAGACGACAATTTGATTGAGCGCCTCGCGACGGCGTTTCTTTGATCAGTTGTATAAAAAAATGTCGCCGCATAATCTGGCCCCCACGATCCGCCTTGCAGGGAAAGCGGCGGATAGGCGGGGGGCTGTTCAAAGAAAGCGCATGAAATTTGCGTAGCCCCATGCGAAATTGGGCTGAACGCCCGCTCGTCGGTAACGTCAGGGGAACTTTCGGTCTGGCGGCCAAATGCCAGCCGGACGAAAAAGCCTTCAAGAGGAGAGAGTCACCATCATGATCCGCAAGTTTATCGGTGTAGCCTTCGTGGCCCTTATGGCTACCGGTTCGGCATGGGCTGCCGACGTCAAGCCGGCCATCGTCTATGGCACGGGCGGCAAGTTCGACAAATCCTTCAACGAAGCCGGTTTCAACGGCTCGGAGAAGTTCAAGACCGAGACCGGCATCGACTACAAGGATTTCGAGCCGCAGAACGACACGCAGGGCGAGCAGGCAATCCGCAATTTCGCCAAGCGCGGTTATAACCCCGTCGTCGCGCTCTCCTTCGCCTGGACCGATGCGGTCGCCAAGGTGTCCAAGGAATTCCCGGAGACCCAGTTCGTGCTGGTCGACTCCGTCGTCGATGCGCCGAACGTCCGTTCGGTCGTGTTCGCCGAGGATGAAGGCTCGTATCTCGTCGGCGTTCTCGCCGGCCTGAAGTCTGAATCCAAGAAGGTCGGCTTCGTCGGCGGCATGGATATCCCGCTGATCCGCAAGTTCGGCTGCGGCTATGTCCAGGGCGCCAAGGCTGCCGGTGCGACCGACGTGTTCCAGAACATGACCGGTACGACGGGCGCTGCCTGGAACGATCCCGTGCGCGGTGGCGAACTCGCCAAGTCGCAGATCGACCAGGGCGCGGACGTGATCTACGCGGCTGCCGGCGCAACCGGCCTCGGCGTGCTGCAGACGGCCGTCGACGCGGGCAAGCTCGGCATCGGCGTCGATTCCAACCAGAACCACCTGCATCCCGGCAAGATCCTGACCTCGATGGTCAAGCGCGTCGATGTGGCCGTGTTCAATGCCTATGCCGACGTCAAGGAAGGCAAGTTCACCGCCGGCACCCAGGCCCTCGGCCTGAAGGAAGGCGGCGTGGATTGGGCGCTCGACGACAACAACAAGCCGCTCGTCACCGACGAGATGAAGGCTGCCGTGGAGAAGGCCAAGGCCGACATCATCTCCGGCACCGTCAAGGTTCATGACTACATGAGCGACGAGAAGTGCCCGGGCTAATCCCGGACGCTTCCTGAGACGAGGCCGCGATGCCGGAGCGATCCGGCATCGCGGTTCACGAGCGACGCGGCCAGAGGCGCCGTCGGATTGTCCGGCGCGGAGAACGGCGGCGAACCGAGACGACAGGGGATATCCCGGCGAAGCATGGCTTCGGGCGGGTGAGGCGGTCCGGCCCCTGTCCCGGTCATGGCGATGAACAATCCGGCCATCTTCCGTGCGAAGATGCAGCCGTTTCGGGGCCCTGAATGACAGCTTCGACCTTGGATCCGACCCCCGCCATCGAACTTGTCGGCATCGACAAGCGCTTCGGGGCGGTGCACGCCAACAAGAATATCCATCTTTCCGTTGCCAAGGGCTCGATCCACGGCATCATCGGCGAGAACGGCGCCGGCAAGTCGACGCTGATGTCGATACTCTATGGTTTTTACCATGCCGACAGCGGCCAGATCCTGGTCGACGGCAAGGATCTGAAGATCACCGACAGCCAGACCGCGATCCGCGCCGGCATCGGCATGGTCCATCAGCACTTCATGCTGGTCGAGAATTTCTCCGTCCTCGAAAACGTCATGCTCGGCGTCGAGGGCGGCGTGCTGCTGAAGGGTGGCGAGACCGCCGTGCGCGGCGCGCTGCAGCAGATCGAGCGCGAATACGGGCTCGACGTCGACCCGGATGCGATCATCGAGGAACTCCCCGTCGGCAAGCAGCAGCGGGTCGAGATCCTGAAAGCGCTCTATCGCGGCGCCGAGGTGCTGATCCTCGACGAGCCGACCGGCGTGCTGACGCCTGCCGAGGCCGACCACCTGTTCAAGATGCTGGCGCAGCTGAAGGCGCAGGGCAAAACCGTCATCCTGATCACGCACAAGCTGCGCGAGATCATGGCGATCACCGATACCGTTTCGGTCATGCGTCGCGGCGAAATGGTCGCCACCCGCAAGACCGCCGAGACCACCATGGCGGAACTGGCCGAGCTGATGGTCGGCCGCCGCGTGCTGCTGCGCGTCGAAAAGGGCGAAGCGAAGCCTGGCCCTGTCGTGCTCTCGGTCGAGAATCTGACCGTCAAGGACGGTCGCGGCGTCACCATGGTCGATAACGTGTCGTTCGAAGTCCGCGCCGGCGAGATCGTCGGCATCGCGGGAGTCGCCGGCAATGGCCAGTCGGAGCTGCTGGAAGCGATCGCCGGCATCCGCAAGGCCTCGTCCGGACGGATCGTCATGAATGGCGAGCCGGTCGATCGCAATGGCCGTATCGACCCCGCCTTGCTGCGCAAGAAGGGCCTCGCCCATGTGCCGGAAGACCGGCACCACATGGGGCTGGTGCTCTCGTTTGAGGAAAACGAAAACTCGATCCTCGGCTACCAGGACGACCCGAAATATCTGAAAGGCCCGTTCCTCAACATCGACGCGATCCGCAAGGACGCGATTGAGAAGATCGAGAAGTACGATATCCGCCCGGCCGATCCCCGGCTGAAGACGGCGAATTTCTCCGGCGGCAACCAGCAGAAGATCGTTCTGGCACGCGAGATCGAGCGGGATCCGGCCTGTCTTCTCGTCGGCCAGCCGACGCGCGGCGTCGATATCGGCGCCATCGAGTTCATCCACAAGCGCCTCGTCTCGCTACGCGACGAGGGCAAGGCGATCCTGCTGGTCTCGGTCGAGCTGGACGAGATCCGCTCGCTCTCCGACCGTATTCTGGTGATGTTCGCCGGCACCATTGTCGGCGAGCCGGCGGCGCATGCCGACGAGCAGGAAATCGGCCTGATGATGGCCGGCATCGGCCGGGAGGCGGCGGAGTGATGTCTGATGGTCAAGCAAGACCCTCACCCAACCCTCTCCCGCGAGCGGGCGAGGGCCTTTCCGCCGGTGTGGCGGTGACGCCGGGACCAGGCTCGATCGGCCCCCTCTACCGCTTGCGGGAGAGGGCTGGGGTGAGGGGACTTCGGCCGACCGTTTCCGGCAACGCCGTGAACCCTTACCCGCCGGCTTCGCCGTCGACCTCTCCCTCAGGGAGAGGTGAAGATTTCGGCCCGCGCACCATCAACGGATTGCACCCATGAGCGTCCCACTCGGAACCCTGCCGCGCTGGGTCAATTTTGGCCTGCTGCCGCTTCTCAACGTCGCCGTGGCCTTCGCCATTTCCGGCCTCGTCGTGCTGTTCATCGGCGAAAACCCGATCGAAGCGGTGAAATATCTCGTTGCCGGCGCGCTCGGCGACGGCGAGGGCATTGCTTTCACCCTCTATTACGCCACCAATTTCATCTTCACCGGCCTCGCGGTCGCGGTCGCCTTCCATGGCGGCCTGTTCAACATCGGCGGTGAAGGCCAGGTCTATCTCGGCGGCCTTGGCGTCGCCTTCGCAGCGCTCGCGCTCGACCGCTACATGCCGTGGTACATCACCGCCGTGCTGGCGACGGCCGCCGCTTTCGCGTTTGGCGCGGCGTGGGCGTTCATTCCCGCCTGGCTGCAGGCGAAACGCGGCAGCCACATCGTCATCACGACGATCATGTTCAATTTCATCGCCGCCGCGCTGATGGTCTATCTGCTGGTCAACGTCATCAAGCAGCCCGGCAACATGTCGCCGCAGACGCGCCTGTTCGAGGAAGGCGGCCAATTGCCGAAGCTCGGCTGGCTGATGCAGGTGTTCGGCCTCGACATCGGCGCCGCGCCCTTCAATGTCTCGTTCCTGATCGCGCTGGTCGCGGCCTTCGCGGTGTGGCTGCTGATCTGGCGCACCCGCTTCGGCTTCGAGATCCGCACGATGGGCACCAATGCGACGGCCGCCGTCTATGCCGGCATTCCCTATGTGAAGACCGTCGTCGTCACCATGCTGATCTCCGGCGGCCTGTCCGGCATGATGGCGCTGAACCCGGTGATGGGCGACGCCGGCAAGCTGCAGATCGATTTTCCCGCCGGCGCCGGCTTTGTCGGCATCGCCGTGGCGCTGATGGGCCGCTCGCATCCGGTCGGCATCGTCATCGCCTCGATCCTGTTCGGCGTGCTGTACCAGGGCGGCGCGGCGCTCGCTTTCGACATGCCCAATATCTCGCGCGAGGTGATCATCCTGATCCAGGGTCTGGTCATCCTGTTCGCCGGTGCGCTCGAACACATGTTCCGTCCGGCGCTGATCGTGCTGTTCGCCCCGAAACCCAAATCCGTCGCGGCTTCCGCCGCCGGCGCGGCCTGAGGAGCGATCATGGACTTCGCCGATCTGATCCAGATCCTCGCCGCCACGGTTCGCCTGTCGGTGCCGTTGATCTTCACCGCGCTCGCCGGCCTCTATGCCGAGCGCTCCGGCATCTTCGACATCGGCCTTGAAGGCAAGATGCTGTTCTCGGCCTTTTCGGCCGCCTCGGTCGCCACCGTCACCGGATCGGCCTGGCTCGGCCTTTTCGCCGGCATCCTGACCGGCGTGCTGCTCAGCCTGCTGCACGGCTTCGCCTCGATCACCCAGCGCGGCAACCAGATCATCTCCGGCGTCGCGATCAATTTCATCGCCTCCGGCCTGACGATCCTGCTCGGCAATGCCTGGTTCGGCCAGGGCGGCCGCACGCCGCAATTGCCCAATACGGCGCGCTTCACCGAGATCACGCTGCCGTTTGCTGCCGATATCGCGCCGATCCCCTTCATCGGCCCGCTCTATTCCGGGCTGATCTCCGGCCAGAACATCCTCGTCTATCTGGCCTTCCTCGCCGTCCCGTTCACCTGGTGGGTGCTCTATCGCACCCGCTTTGGCCTCCGCGTCCGCGCGGTGGGCGAGAATCCCGGCGCCGTCGACACGGCCGGCATTTCGGTGGCGTGGCTGCGTTATCGCGCGCTGATCTGCTGCGGCATCCTTGCCGGTTTCGCCGGCACCTATCTGTCGATCGCCCAGTCCGCCGGCTTCATCCGCGAGATGTCGGCCGGCAAGGGCTATATCGCGCTTGCCGCGCTCGTCTTCGCCAAGTGGAAGCCACTCAACGTGCTTCTGACCTGCCTGCTGTTCGGCTTCCTCGATGCGGCCTCGATCCGCCTGCAGGGCATCATCATCCCGGGCTTCGGCGAGGTTCCGGTCCAGTTGATCCAGGCACTGCCCTACATCCTGACCGTGATCCTGCTTGCCGGCTTCATCGGCAAGGCGATCCCGCCCAAGGCTGGCGGCGTGCCCTATGTGAAGGAGCGCTAGAATGGACGACCAGCTGAAGGCCGAACTGCTGGAGCGGGCGCAGGAAGTCCGCCTCAATGCCCACGCGCCCTATTCGAAATTTCTGGTCGGCGCCGCCGTCCTGACCGAGGACGGCAGCGTCTATGTCGGCGCCAATGTCGAAAACGCCGCCTATCCCGAGGGCTGGTGCGCTGAGACTTCGGCTATCGGCCAGATGATCGCCGCCGGCATTCCCGGCGAAGGCCGCCGCATCGCGGCTGTCGTCGTCGTGGCCGACCGGGTCGATGGCGGCATTGTCTGCACGCCCTGCGGTGGCTGTCGCCAGCGGCTGAAGGAATTTTCGCATCCCAACACCTTGATCCATTGCTCGGATCCGACCGGCGAGGGCCAGGATTTCACCATGGCCCAGCTGCTGCCCGCCGGCTTCTCCATGGACGAGCGGTTCTGATGTCCGCGCTCCGGGACGACGGTCGCGCCGCGGCCGCCGTGCTGCGCGATCGGCGCGATGCGCCCTATCGCATCGGCATCGTCCTCGGTTCCGGCCTTGGCCCGCTGGCGGACGCCGTCACCGACGCCGTCCGGATCCCCTATGCCGACCTGCCCGGCATGCCGGTCTCGAAGGTCTCTGCCCATGCCGGCGCGCTGGTGGCGGGACGACTGGACGGCGTCGAAGTCCTCGTCTTCTCCGGCCGCTCGCACTTTTACGAGTCCGGCGATGCATCGGTGATGCGCAACGCCATCGGCATGTTGAAAGAACTGGGCTGCGAGGGCGTCATCCTCACCAACGCCGCCGGTTCGCTGCGCCCGGAAATGGGCCCCGGCTCGCTGATGATGCTGGAAGACCACATCAATTTCTCGGGCCGCAATCCGCTGATCGGCGAGGAGACGGATGCCCGCTTCGTTGGCCTTTCGGTCGCCTATGACCTGGTCTGGCGCGCCAGCCTGGAGCGCGCCGCCAAGCGCGAGGGCCTCGATCTGGAGAGCGGCATCTACATGTGGTTCTCCGGCCCCGCCTTCGAGACGCCGGCCGAAATCCGCATGGCGCGCATCCTCGGCGCCGATGCCGTCGGCATGTCGACCGTTCCGGAGACCATTCTGGCCCGCTTCTTCGGGCTGAAGGTCGCCGCCATCTCCAACATCACAAATCTCGGCGCCGGCATGGCGGCGGGCGAGCTTTCGCATGAAGAGACCAAGGAGATGGCTCCGCTCGGCGCGAAAAAGCTCGAAAAGATCATCCGCCGCTTTCTGCGGGATCTGGGGGACTGAGGACGATCCAGCCCTCCTTTCACCTCTCCCTGAGGGAGAGGTCGGAGCGAAGCTCCGGGTGAGGGTTTACGGCCTCACCGGATGGTTCCCCGTTCCGCAGTACCCCCATGTCCAACATCCTGAGGAGGCTTTCGAAGAAAGCCGTCTCGAAGGACGCACGACTGAAGGGCAGGATTCGCTCGGGTTTGCACGACGGCTCCGCGTCCTTCGAGACGGCCCTGCGGGCTTCCTCAGGATGTTGAGGGCGGGGCTTTGCAAAGGTCTCTCCGAGGGGAGAGGTGAGGTATAGTGCGATCCGGTTGGAAGAAGCCGGGTCGAACTCGGACTACGCTTGGGAGGCGTGCCAAAAAAATGCTGCCGCAGGAAATCATCCGCGCCAAGCGCGAGGGCGAGGTTCTGCCCTCGGACGCGATCCGCTTCATGGTCGAGGGGCTGACCTCCGGCGCCGTCTCGGAGGGGCAGGTCGCCGCCTTCGCCATGGCGATCTTCTTTCGCGGCATGAGCCGCGACGAGGCGGTGGCGCTGACGCTCGCCATGCGTGATTCCGGCTCGGTGCTGGACTGGTCGCATCTCGATGGCCCCGTTGTCGACAAGCATTCGACCGGCGGCGTCGGAGACAATGTCTCGTTGATGCTGGCCCCGGCCGTTGCCGCATGCGGTGTCTATGTGCCGATGATTTCCGGTCGTGGTCTCGGCCATACCGGCGGCACGCTGGACAAGTTCGACGCCATCCCCGGCTACAAGAGCCAGCCCGACCTCGATCTGTTCCGCCAGGTGGTGAGGGATTGCGGCACCGCCGTCATCGGCCAGACCGCCGATCTCGCGCCGGCCGACAAGCGCCTCTACGCCATCCGCGACGTCACCGCGACGGTCGAATCGATCCCGCTGATCACGGCCTCTATCCTGTCGAAAAAGCTCGCCGCCGGGCTGCAGGGCCTCGTCCTCGACGTCAAGACCGGCACTGGCGCCTTCATGGCCAGCCACGCTGACGCTCGCGCGCTGGCAAAAAGCCTGGTCGAGGTGGCGAATGGCGCCGGTGTCCGCACCACGGCCCTGATCACCGACATGAACGAGCCGCTTGCGTCCGCCGCCGGCAATGCGCTCGAGGTGAGAAACGCCGTCCACTACCTGACGGACGCCGCGAGAGATGCACGCCTGCATGAGATCACCGTGGCGCTCGGCGCCGAGATGCTGATCACCGCCGGCCGAGCCGATGGCGTTTCCGCCGCGCGTGACCGCATCGAGACGGCGATTACCTCCGGCCGCGCGGCGGAGGTGTTTGGACGCATGGTGGCGGGGCTCGGCGGCCCCACGGATTTCGTCGAGCGCGTCGATGACTATTTGCCGAAGGCTACCGTGGTCCGCGACGTGCTGGCGGAAGGCGAGGGCCATGTTTCGGCGATCGACACCCGCGCCGTCGGCATCTCCGTGATCGAGCTTGGCGGCGGCCGTCGTGTCGCCAGCGACCCGATCGACCTTTCCGTCGGCTTTTCTCACCTGGCCGGCCTCGGCACGCGCCTCGACGCGAACACGCCGCTCGCCCGCATCCACGCCAGGTCAGACGCGGATGCCGACCGTGTCAGCGAACTTCTGCGCGCCGCCTATCGCCTCGGTGACAAGCCGGAGCCCGCCGCGACGGTCTATGAGCGGGTCGACGGCTGATCGACCGCGCGCGAAAGGGCGGGTGGCCGCCCTTCGCCCGTCACGCTGTGCGTCTGGTCGAGGATCGGCCGGACCTCGATGCTGCCCATCCGCGCCATCGGCGACGCCTTCGCCACCGCGATCGCCGCCTCCCTGTCGTCCGCCTCGATGATCAGGAAGCCGCCGAGAATCTCCTTGGCCTCGGAGAAGGGGCCGTCGGTGACGTTGGCGTGCCCCGCGCGCACGCGCACGACGGCGGCGCTCTCCGGCGCTTGCAGCGGCCGCGCCAGGATCAGCCGGCCCGCCTGGCGCAGGGCCCAATCCTGGACGATCGTCTCGTCGGTGAGCCGGGCTTGCTCTTCCTTCGAAAGCGCCGCCATCGCGTCGCCGTCGACATAGACCAGGCAGGCAAACTGCATCGGAAATCTCCGTTCTTGCGCGCGGGTAGGGTGAGGCCCGGCCTCAGCGATATTCGAGGCTCGGATACCAATCGGTGCCGCGGCCTTCCGGCGTCAGGTCAAGGATGGTCCAGAGCGGCATCGGGTCCGGCGCGCCGCGCGGGTCCTGGCCGGGATCGGCGGTCTCGCCCATCTCGTCGCCCCAGAAATGCCGGATGACGCCGTCGCGCCGGGTGAACACGTTGAGGGCCGGAATATCGGCATCCTCGGCGCTCACATAATCGCGGGTAAAATCGCCGCTGACGTCAGAATAGAGCTTTAGCGCCTTCCAGCCGCGCTCCTGCTTGAACGCCCACAGCCGCTCGATCGGCGAGCGGGCGATCATCGCCAGGGCCACGCGTTGCTCGACATCGCGCGCCTCGCCGTCCCAGGCGCTCATCATCGAGGTGCACATCGGGCAGGGCCGCTTGCGCTGCGGGCCATACATGTAGCTGTAGACGACCAAGGTCTGGTGATCGCCGAACAGGCTGGCGAAATCGACCGGCCCCATTTCGCTTTCAAACGCATAGTTCTTCGCAACGACGCCGCCCGGCGGCAGGTGACGCCGCAACTCGGCCACCCGCTCGATATGGCGACGCAACTCGATCTCTTCCGCCAGGAGCGCCTGGCGCGCGCGGCGATACTCGTCGCTTTCGTTCAGAACCCGGCCGGTGTTCCGCGCGGCCATTTCCGCTGCCGGGACAAGGTCTCCCGGCTGGACGATCTGGTCATGAGGCATTTTCTCATCCCCTTGCTGGTTCGCGCTGGCGCCGGCCAAAACAGCCGCGCCTCCACTCCTCAACGAACGAGCCCGGCCGGAATCGACAGCCGCGGGAAAAATTAGGGAGAAAAGCTATTCGGCCCATTCGCTGTCGGTGGTGAAGGCGATGGTCAGCCAGCGATTATAGCTCTCGTCGCCGATGGCCTCGCCGATCTCGTCGCGGATCTTGTCCCATTCCTCCAGCCGCCGCGCCGCGCCGTTGCGGGCGACGATGAAATAGATCTCGATCTGCTTGGCGCGGCCCACCTTGGCGACATAGGCGCGATAGGTGAGAAATCCATGCCGCTGGACCGTATCCCGCGCCACCTGGTCGACATGTTCCTTCAGGTCGGCCGGCGTCAGAAGCAGCATGTCGGCCACCGCCTGCCGCACCGTGCCGATCGGAATCGGGATGATGGCGACGCTGATGATCGCCAGCACGGCCGGGTCGATATAGGGCGTCATCCAGTCGTATCGCGTGCCCTCGACGCCATAGCCGATGAGAAAGGCGATCAGCAGCGCCGCGCTGATCGCGCCGGACATCAGCCAGGAATGGATGTCCAGTTTGAGAAAGTCGGACTCGATTTTCCGGTTCGCGCGCCAGTCGAAAAACGCCATGCCGAGGCAGACGACCAGCGTCGTCGCGGCATAGAGGATGGCATAGCCGAATTCCAGTTCGCGGCCGCCGCCCTGGATCGAGAGGATGGCGTTGATCAGCGCATAGATGGCAACCATGATCAAAATGGTGCCGTTCAGCCCCAGAACCATCGGCTCCAGATGCCAGAAGCCCATGGTGAAGCGGTTGCGCAGTTTTCCTGAAAGCGCGTCGCTCTGCGCCGATTTGACGATCAGCGCCGAAACGCCCAGCGCCACGGTCGTCATGGCGGCGTCGGCCAGCGCGAACACACCGTCGAAGGCGATGGAGAACGAGCCCGAAAGCAGCCCGAAAACGATGCCGAACGCCGCGACGACGAAGGTGATGAGGATCGACGCGCGAAGGACGCCCTGTTCGGTCAGCAATATTCTTTCCTCACCCTCCGGCCGCCCGAATGCGCCGGTCGCCGGACTTTAGAGCAAGAAGCACCTGGGTAGAATCCGACTTTTCACCTCTCCCTCAGGGAGAGGTGAGGAATGGCGCTTCAAAGAAGATGGATCTCGCTCTAGCGGCGCCGGTCGGTCGATGCACCCCATACCCCGCTCATCCCGCAAACTTACGCAGGGGAAGATGTCATTTGTGATATGCTGTTGGGACGGACCGGGCGCGTCGCGAAAACTGCTGCAAGAGATGGAAGCAGAGGGCAAGCGGATGGATCAGGATGCGCCAGAGGCTGGCTACGCGCCGCCGCGCTCCAACCTGCTCGATACGGCGCTCCAGCTCGGGCTGGCGGCCCTTCTGGTTTATGTCTGCGTCCGCATCCTGCTGCCCTTTACCGCCATTCTGCTCTGGTCGGTTATCCTTGGCGTGATGCTGTATCCGCTGCATCGCCGTCTGGCCGTTCCTCTCGGAAATCGCGGATCGGCGCTGCTGATCGGCGTGGTCGGCGTCACCTTGACGCTGGTGCCGATGGTCGTCGTGGTGACGTCGCTCGGGTCTTCGCTCTATTCGCTTGTCTCGGGCCTGCAGAACAACGACCTGACCGTGCCGCCGCCGCCGCCCCGGCTTGCCGACATCCCGGTGGTGGGCGCGAAGCTGACCGAGATCTGGGCGCTCGTCGCCACCAATCTGCCGGCAGCACTTGCCAAATATCGCTCGGCGCTAAGCGGGTTCACGGCGTGGCTGCTGTCGTTCGCTCGCGATCTCGCCGCCGGCGAATTGTCATTCGTCGTTTCCGTCGGCATCGCCGCTGTGCTCGTCGCCTATGGCAAGGGCGCCGCCAATTTCGCCCTGCGCCTGTTGCAGCGTGTCACCGGTAGCCGGGAGCGAGGGGCGCACCTCGCGACGCTGACGGTCGCCACGATCCGGGGCGTGGCCCTCGGCGTCATCGGCGTCGCGGTGATCCAGGCCCTGCTGGTCGGGATCGGCTTCTTCGCCATCGGTCTATCGGCGGCCGGTCTTTTGACGCTTGTCGCCCTCCTGCTGGGCATCGTGCAGGTGCCGGTGACGCTCTTGACGCTGCCTGTCATCGCCTACGTCTTCCTGACCGAAGCCACGACGCCGGCCGTCCTCTTCACGATCTGGAGCCTCGTCATGGGCCTCAGCGATAATGCGCTGAAGCCCCTGCTGCTGGGTCGCGGGCTGGAAGTGCCGATGCCGGTGATCCTGATCGGCGTCATTGGAGGTGTGCTTGCCGATGGTCTTCTCGGCCTGTTTGTCGGGCCGGTGCTTCTGGCTGTCGCCTATGTGCTGCTGATGGAATGGCTGCGCCAGCGCCCGGTCGGCAACGGCCAGCGGGGGGATGAACCACTACCGTGATCGTAATCCTGGCTCTCGGCCTGTTGGCGATATTGGGATGCCTTGTGCTCCAGGCCTACGCATCGATGGTCGCGGTGCGCTACTTCGCGCGGGCCGGAACGCGACCGCTGGGCCCGAAGCCGTGGCGGGCGATTTTTCTGCAATTCTCGATCCTGATGACCGTGCTGATGCTTGGCAATTTCGTCCAGATCGCCTTTTGGGCGCTGCTCTATATCGCGCTCGGCGCCTTCGAAAACTTTGAAACGGCGTGGTATTTTTCCGGTGTGACCTTCACGTCGCTCGGTTATGGCGATGTCGTGCTGAGCGGCCGCATGCGGCTGCTTGCGCCGATGCAGGCTGCCAATGGCTTGATGATGTTTGGCATCAGCACGGCGATCTTCATCGCCGCTGTCCAGAACGCCATCGCGAGATGGCCGCGCGGCAGGCACGGCTGAGGCAGCGCGCGTCGCCCTGCGTCGATTTGACGATCAGCGTCGAGATGGCGAGCGCCACCGTCGTCATGGCGTCGGCGAGGGCGAACACGCCGTCAGATGCGACGACGAAGGTGATGAGGACGCGCTAACTGTTCGTGAGTAAGGAGGAATCCAACCAGGGATCACGACAAGAGCCTGCGGCGGCACTCCGAGAGTGTTATCTCAGCTCGATCGCTACGCGTTTATGCATTCAACGATGAAAGTCGATAAGGAACCCCACATTGATATCATGTGTTGCGGTGACGGATTAAATCTTGGCGAATGAACCCAGCTATTCATCGTTGCCATTGATAGTAATTGATCTGAATTGTTTAGCTTTTTACACTCATCATAGTATCGTTTATCGATTTTTTTCCTCGCGTTCATATCCGCCGCAACTTTTAACACGCGATTGGACAACTTGTCATTCTCGTGAACCTCCGACAGGTTCATGCTTCGGATGTAGCTATCCACTGCAAGCTCAACCAGAACCCGGAACATTACCGCTATGGCGTTAGGGTGCTTGGAGAGCTCTAAATTGCATGCAAGTTCGTCCCATATCGCCTTGAGTCGTTGCTGTTCTCCGGACCATGTCAGAGGGTATTCGACGTCGTTGGGTATCAGCGTGATCCTCGGCTGTGTCTTGGGCGCTGAGAATGGCTTTGGCTGTGATATCGCTAGGGGCTTGCTCGGTGGCATTGACGGGGGTGTCAAAACGTCTGCTGCGGTAGGCAATACGCCTTCGCGATCCAACCGATCTAGATATTGTCGCTTCGCGGATACGTCCCAGATGTCGTTCAAAACGACTGATTTGCTTGTGAGATCGTCTGCGATTTTAAACAATGCCTTGAGTGAGGCAGTTTCGTTGTGAGTGAATTCAAAATTGCCGCGCGAGATGCTGAACCCAACGCGGTTTCTGTAGGCCTCGGACGATAGCAAGCGGTTCATGTTAGAACGTGGTATTTTCCGCTTACTATCCCATAGGCTAGCGCCAACCAACCGTTTCTCCACTTCGTCCGCAATATGAAGACCGCTTGATTTGCCGGTTCGTTCAACGAAGTTCGACTTCATACGGTCGTCCCAAGTACTCTGGCCAACTCCATTCTGGGTGCCGGTGTGCCGTCGATAAAGTATGTCATCGATCCGATCCCGGTTGCTTTCAACTTGGCACGTAATGCGACTGGGAAACTCGCCTTCCCATTGCTCTCGAAGTTCGATGAAAAAGCGCTGGAGCTCAATTGTCGGCGAGCGATTGGGCCTTGCAATGAGCTTCATGCAGGTCACGCGACGGTTTCCGTCGAATACCAGGTATTCTTCGCCGTTGGGGGTGACTAGCGGAGCGTCGTATATCCCGCCCTCCGCGACGATGTCCTTGGCTAAATTCCTCATATGCAGTTCGCGGTTGCTGAACAGCCATCCGATCGCGGCAGTTTCATTTTCGAGTTCGCCGTGACGATCATTCGCCTTGTTTACTATGAGTAGCGAAAGTGGCAGTGAGCGAAATGCCATGTGCGAGCCCCCGGTCGCAAGTTTAACTAGTATAGATACGCCAGAGTCTATCTGTTCATGCAACCTTACCGTTGGGAATTTCTGCATGGTTGTGGCGTTGGCAACGCCGCTTAGCTGGGCAGCAGCGTCGTCGGCATCTTCGCCGCGATTGTGGAACGACCGTCGCGAGCAACAGCCAGTGCTCCGGGTCTTTCCCCCTCTGACGTGCGCCCCTCAAATTTTGATTCCTCTCCTTCCCGGTTTGGCCTAAAACAGGCGCGGGCCGGCCCTGCCGGCGAAGAGACATCGTTTCAGGGACGGAAACACTCATGACCAGCGGCGCCATTTATCCGAGCCTCAAGGGCCGGACCGTGCTCATCACCGGCGGCGGCAGCGGAATCGGCGAAGCCATTGTTCGCCACTTCGTCGCCCAGGGCTCGAAAGTCGGCTTCCTCGACATCAACGCCGAAGCTTCCGAAGCGCTCGTAAAAGAGCTTTCCGCCACCGGCACCGTGCACTTCGAAAAGTGCGACCTGCGCGATATCGCAGCTTTGCGCCAGTCGATCGCCAATGTGCGTGAAGCGCTCGGGCCGATCACGATCCTGGTCAACAACGCCGCGCACGACCAGCGCCACAAGCTGGAAGACGTGACGCCCGAATATTGGGACGAGCGCTACCAGGTCAACATCCGCCACCAGTTCTTCGCGGCCCAGGCCGTTGCCGAGGACATGAAGGCAGCCGGCGGCGGCGCCATCATCAACATGGGCTCGACATCCTGGATGATCGGCCAGGGCGGCATGCCGGCCTACACCTCGGCCAAATCCGCCGTGCAGGGCCTTACCCGTGGCCTGGCGCGCGATCTCGGCCCGTTCAACATCCGCGTCTGCTGCGTCGTCCCCGGCTGGATCATGACCCAGCGCCAGATCGACCTCTGGCTGACGCCGGAAGCCGAAGCCGATCTGATGGCCAAGCAGTGCCTGAAGCGCAAGCTGTTCCCGGACGACATCGCCAAGCCGGTGCTGTTCTTCGCCTCCGAAGAAGCCTCCGGCTGCACCAACCAGAGCTACGTCGTCGACGGCGGCTGGGTCTGAGTTTTTCTTTTCCATCGAAGGGGCCGGCGTTCGCGCCGGCCCCTTTTTTGTTTGGGGGGCGTGCCTGCTTGTCGCCCCGGCGAAGGCCGGGGCCCATAAGCTCAGGCCAGGGAAATCGACGCACAGGCATCTCGCCCGGCGACGGCGTGTCTGGATCCCCGTTTCCGCCGGGATGACGGGGGAGTTGGGTGCCGAGGGGGCAACTCCGTGATGAGGTGGTCGGTTCTCGACATGCTGAGGAGGCCCGAAGGGCCGTCTCGAAGCACGCAAGGCGACCTGGCTTGCACGGCCCCCTGCGTCCTTCGAGGCCGGCTTCGCCGGCACCTCAGGATGTTGAGGACGGGGTGGGCGGGGCAGCCCGAAAGAAAAGCCCCTCACCCCAGCCCTCTCCCGCAAGCGGGCGAGGGGGCAGGACGAGCCTCGCCCGAATTCTCCAACTCGCCGTCATCCCGGGCTTGACCCGGGATCCATTCAGCCGAGTGCCTTGGGAAGCTGCATGGATCCCCGCCTTCGCGGGGATGACGCCGGATGCAGTGCGCCTCTCACCTGTCCCATGGCTGAGGCGTTTTGATCGGGCCCTTGGACAACCATACTCGCCGTCATCCCGGGCTTGACCCGGGATCCATTCAGCCGAGTGCCTTGGGAAGCTGCATGGATCCCCGCCTTCGCGGGGATGACGCCGGATGCAGTGCGCCTCTCACCTGTCCCACGGCTGAGGCGTTTTGATCGGGCTCTGAGGGATACCCCTCAGCAAAACCCTCTCCCGCGCGCGGGAGAGGTGGGGAAAGCCCTCAGCCCTACTCCAGACCTTCGAACAGAGCCGTCGACAGATAGCGCTCGGCGAAGGAGGGGATGATGATGACGATATTCTTGCCGGCGTTTTCCGGCCGGGCGCCGACCTTGAGCGCCGCGGCGATCGCCGCGCCCGACGAAATGCCGACCGGGATGCCTTCGACCTTCGCCACTTCGCGCGCCGTCTCCAGCGCCTCGGCGCTGGCAATCTGGACGATCTCATCATAGATCGTCGTATCGAGCACGCCGGGGATAAAGCCGGCGCCGATGCCCTGGATCTTGTGCGGACCCGGCGCGCCGCCGGAAAGGACGGGGCTTTCGACCGGCTCGACCGCGATCACCTGGAGCGACGGCTTTCTGGGCTTCAGCGCCTGGCCGACGCCGGTAATGGTGCCGCCGGTGCCGATGCCGGAGATCAGGATATCGATGCCGCCATCGGTGTCGTTCCAGATTTCCTCCGCCGTGGTGGCGCGGTGAATCGCCGGGTTGGCCGGGTTCTGGAATTGCTGCGGAATCACGGCGTCGCCGATCTCCGCCTTCAGTTCCTCGGCGCGGGCGATCGCGCCCTTCATGCCCTTCGGGCCCTCGGTCAGCACCAGCTCGGCGCCGAGCAGCTTCAGCATCTTGCGCCGCTCGATCGACATCGTCTCCGGCATGACGAGGATCAGCCGGTAGCCGCGCGCGGCGGCGACAAAGGCGAGCGCGATACCGGTATTGCCGGAGGTCGGCTCGATCAGCGTCGTCTTGCCGGGCGTGATCGTGCCGGCAGCCTCCATCGCATCGACCATGGCGACACCGATGCGATCCTTGACCGAGGCGATCGGATTGAAGAATTCGAGCTTGGCCAGCAGATTGGCCTGCACGCCCTTCTGCTTGGCGAGCCGGTCGAGCCGGACGATCGGCGTGTCGCCCACCGTGTCGGTGATCGACGCATAAATCTTGCCGCGTCCGCGCTTCTTTTCGTCAGCCATTCTTCGTCTCCTCAACCCGTTTGTCTTGTGTCGAAAGCCTAGTCCAGCCGGTCGGCCGGGTCGAGCCTCGCTATTTGCCGCCGGTCGAGCCGAAGCCGCCGGCGCCGCGCGAAGTCTCGGCGGAAAATTCCGTGACCACCTCGAAGCGCGGCCGCACCACCGGCACGAACATCATCTGGGCGATTCGGTCGCCGGGCTGGATTTCGATCGGCGGCGTGCCGGATGCGTTGCGGTTCCAGACGCTGACGAGGATCGGCCCGAGATAGTCGGCGTCGATCAGCCCGGTCGAATTGCCGAGCACGAGACCCGTCTTGTGACCGAGGCCGGAGCGGGGAAGGATCATCGCGGCGACGAACGGGTCGCGGATGAAGAGGGAGAGCCCGCTCGGGATCAGGATGGCCGGCGATCCGGCCTCGATCGAGACGGGCGCGTCGAGCGCGGCGCGCAGGTCGATCGCCGCCGCCATGTCGCTCTGATAGGCGGGCATTCCCCAGGCTTCCAGGCGGGGATCGAGCACCTTCAGTTCGATGGTCGGCTGGTGCGGCACGGAAATGTCCTCATGCTTAACGATGGGCTAACGGGGTGTTAACGGAGCGGGGGGCTGTTAACCCGGATGGCTTCGGAGAAGTTTGGGCTGTCTCCTGCGGCGATTCCAAGCGCGCTGATGGCGGCGCGACGCCGGAATTCGGCCTCGCTCAGGCCAGTGGTAAAGCCCTGATTTTGATAGATATATCCGGGAAGATAGCCCGAAAGCAGGATGCGATAATCGAACGGCAGCGCCGGGTCGAGCGCGCGCAAAAGCTTGAAAACCACGGTCGTGCAATTGGCGGTGACGGTATTGTAGAAGGTCGGGACCTTCGCCAGGTGGTTTCCTGTCTCGAGATAGGAGAGAAACAGCGCCTGCATCCCCGCCTTCGGCATCTCGATCCGGTAGCGATAGACATCCTCGCCACGGATATTGGTCCGCAAACGGATGATGTCGCGCTCGTCGGCGGCGATCAGCGCCAGGTCGAACTCCTTGAAGAAGCCGCCGATCGACGAGAAGCTCTCGCCCTTCTCCTTGCGGATTTCCGCTGAGAAAACAACATGTTCGCCGCCTTCGAAGCCGAAGGAAACCAGCGTGTGGGCAATCGCAGGCCCGGCCCAATAGGACAGGAACAGGTCGACGCTCTCCACCTTCGAGAGGTCGTAGGCGCGGGTTTCCCAGCGCGGCGTGAAGTCGGTTTCCGTCCGCCAGTCGAAGTTGCGGACGTTCTCCAAGGTGACGATATCGCCGTCGCGGGTGCCGGTGACGATATGAGCGACATCGGGCGCCCATTCGTGATCAAAGTTCGGTTTTATGCTCGCCCACCAGACGAGAGCGGCGATCAGCGCCAGCGCATAGACGCCGCGAACGATCCACGAACGCCTTGTTATCTCAAGGAAAAGTACGCCGAGCGCGAAGATGGCCCAGGCGCCGATGGCAATCTTCAGCACGATTGGCGGCAGCGGCAGCTGGTACCAGAACGCCATGCCGACCAGCGTCGCGGTCAGCGCGATCACCAGCCAGAGGACCAGTCGTCCGGTCCATCGCAACAGGGTCAGGAGGGCGCGGATGATGTGTGCCTCCGGTCAGGCTTTGGTCGGAACGCGGCCGGCGATCCAGTGCACGAGGCGGCGGGCGACCTCGTCCTTCGGAAGCTGCGGCCAGCTTTCGATGCCCTCCGCTGTCACCAGATGAACGGTGTTGGCTGCGCCGCCCATGACATTATTCGCCGGCGAAACGTCATTGGCGACGATGATGTCGGCGCCCTTGCGGCTTAGCTTTTTCGTTGCGTTTTCAAGCACATCGTCCGTCTCGGCGGCGAAGCCCACGACGAGGCCGGGGCGACCGTCCCGGCGATGCGCAATGGTTGCAAGGATGTCGGGGTTCTCGGTCACGTGCAGCGGCGGCACGATGCCGGAGCCGTCCTTCTTCAGCTTCGAGACCGCTTCATGCGCCGGCCGCCAGTCGGCAACCGCCGCGGCGAAGATGGCGATATCGGCGGGAAGCGCGATCTCGACGGCAGCCAGCATGTCGCGCGCCGTCTCGACCCGGCGCACCGAAACGCCCTCGGGATCCGCCATCCCGACCGGTCCGGCGACCAACGTCACCCGGGCGCCTGCCGCCGCAGCTGCCGCCGCGATGGCAAAACCCTGCTTGCCGGAGGAGCGGTTGGCAATGTAGCGGACGGGGTCGATCGGCTCGTGCGTCGGCCCGGCCGTCACCAGAACATGCTTTCCCAACAAGGGCTTGGCGCTTGCGTCTGCGCCATTGTCGCCAGAGAGAAGCGCCTCGACCGCCGCGACGATGGCCAGCGGCTCGGACATGCGTCCGGTTCCGGCCTCGCCGCTCTCTGCCATTTCGCCGCGTTCGGGACCGGCAAGCCGGATGCCGTCGGCGAGGAGCGTCGCGATGTTGCGCTGGGTTGCCGGGTGCGCCCACATGGCCGGGTTCATCGCCGGAGCGACGAGGACGGGAAGCTTGGTCGCGAGCAGAACAGCGCTGGCGAGGTCGTCGGCATGCCCGCCGGCCATCTTCGCCATCAGATCGGCGGTGGCGGGGGCGACGACGATCAGGTCCGCCTCGCGGGCAAGCCGGATGTGGCCGACATCCTGCTCGGATTCGCGGTCGAACAGATCGGTGTAGACGGTGCCGCCGGCGAGTGCGCCGGCCGCGAGCGGGGTGATGAACTCGGTCGCGCCCTTGGTCATCACCACGCGAACCGTGGCGCCGCGCTCTTTCAGGCGGCGGATCAGGTCGAGGCTCTTATAGGCGGCGATGCCGCCCGCGATGATCAGCAGGATGCGCTTGCCCTGAAGCGTCGCGTCAAAATCCGCCATGATGCTTCCCCGCTGTCGTCCCCGCGCGGTGCGCGAAGGCCAAAACTACGTGAACATATTCCAGGCGAGCAGCACAACCGCCACCCAGACGCCGATCGTCAGCCAGCGATTGCCCCGGCCTTCGGCCCGGCCGATCGCCTCGACGGTTTCCGGCGACAGCGTGATGCCGTCGCGGGTCGCGTCGCTCAATTGCGCGGCGATCCGCGCGCCATGCTGCAGCATGGTCGGCAGGCTCGTCACGGCGCGGCCGAGGTCGGCGATGCCGGAGCCGGCTTCCTGGAGCTTGCCCAGCGGCCCGAGATTGCGCTCGATCCATTCGCGCACAACCGGTTCCGAGGCGTCCCACATGTCGAAGGTGGGATCGAGCGAGCGGGCGACGCCTTCGACGACAACCATGGTCTTCTGCAACATGAGAAGTTCCGGCCGCGTCTGCATGTCGAACAGCTCGGTAACTTCGAACAGCAGCGTCAGCAGCTTGGCCATCGAGATATCGCTGGCCGGCTGGCCATGGATCGGCTCGCCGATAGCGCGCAGTGCCTGGGCAAAATCTTCCGGCGCGTGGCGTGCCGGTACATAGCCGGCTTCCATATGAACTTCAGCGATGCGCAGGTAGTCGCGCTTGATGAAGCCATAGAGGATTTCGGCGAGGAATCGTCGCTCGGCCTGGCCGAGCCGGCCCATGATGCCGAAATCGACCGCGACGACGTCGCCGGCCGCATCGACGAACAGATTGCCCTGGTGCATGTCGGCATGGAAGAAGCCGTCGCGCATGGCGTGGCGCAGGAACGCCTGCATCAGCCGGCGGGCGACAGCCTTCAGATCATGGCCGGCGGCTTCGATGCCGACGGGATCAGAAAGCTTGACGCCGTCGATCCACTCCATGGTCAAGACATCGCGCGCCGTCCGGGCCCAGTCGACTTTTGGCACGCGGAAGCCGGGGTCGCCTTGGGTGCGCTCGGCCATTTCCGAAAGGGCCGCCGCTTCGAGGCGGAGGTCCATTTCCATCGATACGGATCGCGCGAGCGTGTCGACGACGGCGAGCGGCTTGAGCCGCTGCATTGCCGGATCCATGCGTTCGACCAGCTTTGCGCCGGCATAGAAGGTTTCGAGATCGCGGTGGAAGCGCGTGCGCACGCCCGGACGCAAAACCTTGACGGCAACGGCGCGCAGGCTGCCATCGCTTTCGATCACATCGGCCTTGTGCACCTGCGCGATCGAGGCGGCGGCGATCGGCGGCGAGAAATTGGTGAAGATGGTGTCGACCGGCTTGCCGAAATTCTTCTCGATGACGACGCGCGCCGCCGGCTCGCCGAAGGGCTCGATCTCGTCGCGCAGCTTTCCGAGCGCATCGGCAACATCCTCGCCGACGAAATCGGGCCGGGTCGCCATGAACTGGCCGAGCTTCACATAGGAAGGGCCGAGCTTGTTGAGAGCGGCGGTGATCCGCTCGCCGCGATCGGCGACCAGCGCCGAACGCCGCTCCACCAGCCGGCCGAGCCGAACGCCAAGGCGGGCGCCGGACGGCAGGTCATCAATGTCCACGAGGCTGAACGCGCCTTCACGCGCCAGAACGAAACCTGCCGCGGCGAGGCGGAAAAGGGCGGCTATGCCGAGCGCCATTGCGTCAGATTTTCCAGCCCGAGTGAATGGCGGCGATGCCGCCCGTCAGATTGCGATAGGAGACTTTGGCAAATCCGGCCTGCCGGATCATCTCGGCAAAGCGCTCTTGGTGCGGAAAGCGGCGGATCGATTCGACCAGATAGCGGTAGCTTTCGCTGTCGCCGGCCACCGCCTTGCCCATCGCCGGAATGACGTTGAACGAATAGAAATTGTAGATCTTGTCGAGGCCGGGGACGTCGACATCGGAGAACTCAAGGCAGAGGAAGCGGCCGCCGGGCTTGAGCACCCGATAGGCTTCCTTGAGTGCCTGGTCTATGCGCGGCACGTTGCGGATGCCGAAAGCGATCGTATAGGCGTCGAAGCGGTTGCTCTCGAAGGGGAGTTCCTCGGCATTGCCCTCGACGAAGGTGACATGATCGGCGAGCCCGCGCTTCTGGGCGCGTTCGCGGCCGACCTCGAGCATCGAGGCGTTGATGTCGCAGACGGTCGAGGTCGCCGATTTGTGCGAGCGCTCGACGATGCGGAACGACACGTCCCCGGTGCCGCCGGCGACGTCGAGCACCTCGAAGGGCCGGTTGCGCGGCGGCGTCAGCCACGACACCATGGCGTCCTTCCAGACGCGGTGCAGGCCGGCCGACATGAAGTCGTTCATCAAATCATAGCGCGAGGCCACCTTGTGGAAGACGTCATTGACCATGCCCTGCTTGGCATCGACATCGACATCGCGGAATCCGAAGGAGGCGCGGCCCTTTTCGGGCGTCTCGCTGCGAGATTCGGTCGCCATGGCGTCCCACTCCTTATATTACGCATATGAGCCAGCGATCGCGTATGCGGGATGACCGCATGAAAGCGGCGACCCCCGCCCGACCTGGAAAATCGAAGTCCTTGATACCTGAAGCGCCATCCGTGCGCCACGGCCCCTCTACCCGCAGAGTTGACGCAGCCTAAATGCCAGAGCTTCCTGAAGTCGAAACCGTCCGCCAGGGGCTTGCCCCTGCCATGGAAGGCACTGTCATTGACAGGCTGGAGCAACGCCGGCCTGACCTGCGTTTTCCCTTTCCCGAACGATTCGCCGAGCGGCTGACTGGCCGGCGGATCGAAGGTCTCGGCCGTCGCGCGAAATATCTGCTCGCCGATCTCGACGATGGCGCCGTGCTCATCATGCATCTCGGCATGTCCGGCTCGTTCCGGATCGAGGAGGGGCCAGAGGCCGATCCCGAGACGCCGGGCGACTTCCATTATCCGCGCGGAAAAGCGCTGGCGCATGATCACGTTGTCTTCCATCTCTCGAACGGCAAGCGCGTCATTTATAATGACCCACGCCGCTTCGGCTTCATGGACCTCGCGGATCGATCCGGCATTGAAACTGCGCGCCATCTGGCCGGCCTCGGCATCGAGCCGGTCGGCAATGAATTCGATGGCAAGGTGCTGCATGCGCTGTTCGACGCCAAGAAGGCGCCGCTGAAGGCCGCGCTGCTTGACCAGAGCCTGATCGCCGGCCTCGGCAATATCTATGTCTGCGAGGCGCTGCATATGTCGGGCTTGTCGCCGGAGCGCAGTGCCGGATCGCTCACCGCGAAATCGGCCGACCGTCTGGCGGCGTCGATCCGGGAGGTTCTTGCCGCAGCGATCGCCGCTGGTGGTTCTTCGCTGCGCGACCATCGCCAGGCGAATGGCGAGCTTGGCTATTTCCAGCACTCGTTTCGCGTCTATGACCGCGAGGGCGAGCCCTGCCCGAAACTGAGCTGCACCGGCGTGATTGAGCGAAAAGTCCAATCCGGCCGTTCTACTTTCTTTTGTGCGACCTGCCAGAAATAGCGAGCGGGGAGAAGGCGGCCGAAAGCCCGTCCGCGCTTGATGGTCGGGCGTGCGTCGGCTAGGCCTTCGGCTCCGTTCACCTTGCCCTTGCCGGTCAGGGGAGGGCGATCATGGAAAACGGGAGCGCGCCATGTCCTATGAGACCATCCTCGTCGAAACGCGGGACGCCGTCGGGATCATCCGCCTGAACCGGCCGAAGGCGCTCAATGCGTTGAGCCGCCAGCTGATCGCCGACCTGAACGCGGCGCTTGACGACTTCGAGGCGGATGCCGGCATCGGCGCCATCGTGCTGACGGGTTCCGAAAAGGCGTTCGCGGCCGGCGCCGACATCAAGGAGATGCAGGCGCTCGGCTATGTCGACGTCTTCATGGATGATTTCGTCGCCCGCTGGGAGCAGCTGTCGCGTGTGCGCAAGCCGGTGATTGCTGCGGTCGCGGGCTTCGCCCTTGGCGGCGGCTGCGAGCTGGCGCTGATGTGCGATCTTGTCATCGCAGCTGACAACGCGAAGTTCGGCCAGCCGGAAATCACGCTAGGCCTGATGCCGGGCGCCGGCGGCACCCAGCGCCTTGCCCGCTCGGTTGGCAAGGCGAAGACGATGGACATGGTCCTGACCGGTCGGATGATCGATGCGAGTGAGGCGGAGCGGATCGGCCTGGTCTCGCGGGTCGTGCCGACGGACGAGCTTGTCGAGACGGCCATCGCCGTGGCGCAGAAGATGGCCGGCCTTTCGCTCCCTGCCGTCATGATGGCCAAGGAGGCGGTCAATCGCGCCTTTGAGAGCCCGCTCGCCGACGGCATTCGCACGGAGCGGCGGCTGTTCCATTCGCTCTTCGCCACCGAGGATGCGCGAGAGGGAATGGAGGCATTTCTCGACAAGCGACCGGCAGCGTTCCGCAACCGCTGAATCCTGCGCTTCGCGATTGACGCCGCGCGGGCAGACGACTATAAGCCGCCCATGAACCCCGGGGCGGCCTCGAAGCCGCCTCTTCCGTTTAGCCTGAAAACCTTTGGTTTGCGGCACGGAAGTCCAACGAACCGCTTTTTCAGGAAGGCCCCTCATGGCCAATACGCCGTCCGCCAAGAAGGCGACCCGCAAGATTGCTCGCCGTGCCGAGGTCAACCGCAATCGCCGCAGCCGCATGCGCACCCAGGTGCGCAAGGTTGAAGAGGCGATCGCTTCGGGCAACGCCGCTGCCGCCGCCGAGGCGTTCAAGAACGCCCAGCCGGAACTGATGCGCGCTGCCCAGAAGGGCGTGCTGCACAAGAACACTGCTTCCCGCAAGGTTTCGCGCCTCGCAGCTCGCGTGAAGGCGATCTCCGCCTGATCTGCAGAGTTTCTGGGGATTGACAAAAAGCTCGGCTTCGGCCGGGCTTTTTTGTTATTCGGGTAAGTGTCTGCCCTGCCTCAGAAATGCCGTTATAGCCGTTGCGGAAGCGCGGAGGCTTCAACTGCTTCGCACCATTTTATCAACAAAATCAAAGGCTTATGTGCCGGTGCGGGTAGCCTTCATCGACTCGGTGGGATTCCAGTCGAGTCAAGGGGCGCGGGTCGAATATTTTTCGCCTGCTTTGGATCTTTTCTCGGGTCGCGCCGCCGCCTTCTGAACCCTTTGAGTCGTAAGGGATTCGGACGGGCTGGAGGGGGCGAGGGGGTGGCAGCCAGGGGGTGCGGCGGCAGGGCGCGGGCGAATCTTGGCCCTGCGCCGTTGCGAGCCACCAACCCGCTGTGTATTTTCCCCTTCATGGACACGACAGCAAAGTCGTCGTCGGCCGGCGGGGTGACCCGGCAATTATTCAAACGGGCGTTTTCCGCCTCTGAGAGTCTAGGGGCGTAAAGGCAGTGAAATCGCGGACATTAAGTTTGTTCTCTATGTAGTGTTTATGCGTATTTAACTGCTTCCGTGTTTTGGAAGAACCTCCACCGCCAGTATCAAATTAGCGTTTTACATAGCATGTGGCCTGACGGCTCATTTGCGTGAGGGAGCATTATGTCTCGTTCGCCTGCCGGCAGCTTCGCCGGCGACGTTTCGGCCGATGAGGCTTGGGAAGGTCTTTCCAGCGAGCCGCAGTCGATGCTGATCGATGTACGGACCCGGGCCGAGTGGGCCTATGTCGGCATTGTCGATCTGAGCGCGATCGGCAAGGAGACGCTCCTGGTGGAGTGGCAGAGCTACCCGACGATGGCGGTCAACGCCGACTTCGCCGAGGTGCTCGCCGCCGAATTGCACCGACGTGGCGTCGGTCGCGAGACGGCTTTGTATTTTCTGTGCCGGTCGGGCGCACGCAGCCTCGCGGCGGCGAACGCTTTGGCCGATGCCGGTTTCGACCGGTGTTTCAACATTGCCGGCGGCTTCGAAGGGCCGCTGGACGAAGGACGACATCGTGGGACCGTGGATGGCTGGAAAGCCGCGGGACTGCCTTGGGTCCAGTCATGATTAGATGCTCGTTACGAGAGGGGCTCAGATGCGCGACGACAGGACGGGCGAATTCGGATCGGGGGCTTCGGCTCTGCGGGCTATCGCCGTCGACGAGGTTCAGCCGATGAGCGGGCGCGCCGATGCGGTGCTTTGGGAGCGCGTCAAGACGCGGCTTCGCACCGAGCTGGGCGAGGACATCTTCTCGAGCTGGTTCGCGCGTGTCGAGTTCGAAGGTGCCGATGGCGCATCCGTCAATTTGTCGGTGCCGACACGGTTCCTGAAGTCCTGGATTCAGTCGCACTATTTCGACAAGCTGCTCGGGCTGTGGACGGCGGAAGTCGACAGTGTGCGGCGGGTTGAGCTGATCGTTCGTGGCGCCGTTCGCGCGCGCCCGGCGGTCAAGGTCGAGAAACCGGTCGTCGCGGCCGTGGCGGCAAGCCCCGCGCCGACCTTCATCCCGGCGTCGAGTGCGGCTCCTGTGATGGCGCAGGCGAGCGCCGCGCGCCTCGATAGCGCCGGCTCGCCGGTCGATCCGCGCTTTACCTTCGAGACCTTCTGCGAGGGTGGCGCCAACCGCGTCGCCTATGCGGCTGCCCGTGCTGTCGCCGAGACGCCGGCCGGCCGTCCGACGCCCTATAATCCGCTCTACCTCCACGCCGGAGTGGGCCGCGGCAAGACCCATCTGCTGCACGCTGTCGCCCAGGCGGCACGCCGCGCGGATCCGAGCCGCAAGGTCGTCTACCTGACCGCCGAGCACTTCATGTTCCGCTTTGTCGCTGCGCTGAAGAACCAGTCGGCGATCGCCTTCAAGGAAAACCTGCGCGATATCGACCTGTTGCTGATCGACGATCTGCAGTTCCTGCAGGGCAAGTCCGTGCAGCAGGAATTCTGCCACATGCTGAACGCGCTGATCGACGGCGCGCGTCAGGTCGTCGTGGCGGCGGATCGTCCCGCGGCCGAGCTGGAGACGCTCGACGAGCGCGTCCGTTCGCGTCTTCGCGGCGGCGTCGCCTTCGAGATCAGCTCGCCGGATCTCGACCTTCGGCGCGATATACTGAAGTCACGCTATGCGATTGCGCAGTCGCAGAACCCCGGCGTCGATGTTCCCGAGACGGTCATCGAATATGTCGCCCAGTCGGTTGTTTCGAACGGCCGTGACCTCGAAGGCGCGCTCAATCGCCTCGTGGCGCAGTGGCAGTTCACCAACCAGCCGGTGACGATGAACTCGGCCGAGATCACGCTTCGTGATCTCGTCGGCGCCACGGAACCGCGCCGGGTCAAGATCGAGGACATCCAGAAGGTCGTCTCGCGTCACTACAACGTCTCGAAGGCAGACCTGCTGTCGAGCCGCCGCACCCGCACCATCGTGCGTCCGCGCCAGATCGCCATGTATCTGTCGAAGACGCTGACCCCGCGTTCGCTGCCGGAAATCGGCCGCCGCTTCGGAGGTCGCGACCACACCACGGTGCTGCACGCCGTTCGCAAGGTCGAGGAGATGATGCAGGGGGACCAGCATCTGGCGGAAGAGATTGAATTGTTGAAGCGCATGATCGACGAATAGTCGATCTGCCAAAGGGCCGGCGGGATTCGCCGGCCCTTTTTTGCATTCGCGGTTGCCACAGCCCTCGGCAGATTGTCGACGGGGCCTTGCGTTCCGGCCGCGAACAAGCCAACTTCCACGGTCCGTACCGGACGCATTGTCCGGCTGTTGTCGGTGCCGCGCCATTTGCGCGGCTTTTCTGTCAAGGTTCCTGCGTTTCATGAGAGCGACCCTCGAGCGATCCAATCTCCTGAAGTCCCTCAATCACGTTCATCGCGTGGTCGAACGACGGAACACGATCCCGATCCTCTCCAATGTGCTGCTCCGCGCCTCCGGTTCGGAACTGACACTGAAGGCGACGGATCTCGATCTCGAGATTCTGGAAACCATTTCCGCCGATGTCGGCCGCCCCGGGGCGACCACCGTTCCCGCGCACATGCTCTACGACATCGTGCGAAAGCTGCCGGACGGCTCCGAGGTCGCGCTCGAAACGTCTGCCGATGGCCAGACGCTGACGGTGCGTTCGGGCCGCTCGAACTTCTCGCTGCAGATGCTGCCGGAAACCGACTTCCCGGACCTGACGACCGGCGAGTTCCCGATTCGGTTCGAAATGCCGGCCGCCGGCTTCAAGACATTGATCGATCGCACCCAGTTTGCGATCTCGACCGAAGAGACCCGCTATTACCTGAACGGCATCTATCTCCACACGCCGACGCTTGAAGGACGCACCGTTCTGCGCGCTGTGGCGACGGATGGCCACCGCCTGGCGCGCGCGCAGACCAATGCCCCGATCGGTTCCGAGGGAATGCCGGGCGTGATCGTGCCGCGCAAGGCCGTCGGCGAGATCCAGAAGTTGCTCGAAAGCTCGGAAGAAGTCGCGACCATCGAACTGTCGGAAACCAAGATCCGCGTTTCGTTCGGCGCCGTGGTGCTGACGTCGAAGTTGATCGACGGCACATTCCCGGACTATGCCCGCGTTATCCCGCAGGGCAATGACAAGCTGCTCAAGGTCGATCGCGCCACCTTCTCGAACGCCGTCGACCGCGTCTCCACCATCGCCAGCGAGCGTGGCCGTGCCGTCAAATTGTCGCTGTCGTCGGAAGGCCGCCTGGCGCTTACCGTCAACAATCCGGATTCGGGTTCGGCGACGGAAGAGCTCGATGTCGACTATGCCGCCGATCCGATCGATATCGGCTTCAACTCGCGCTACCTGCTCGACATCGCCGGCCAGCTGAAGACCGGCACGGCGCTGTTCAAGCTGGCCGATCCCGGTTCGCCAACACTGATCCAGGATGACGGCGACGAGGACGCGCTCTACGTCCTGATGCCGATGCGCGTGTGAGCCACGTCGCCGACGCCAGCCAGCCGCGCATCACGCGGCTGACGCTGGCCGACTTCCGCTCGTACAGTCGCCTCGAAGTTTCGGTCTCCGGTCGCCTCGTTGCCCTCTCGGGTGAGAACGGCGCCGGCAAGACCAATCTCCTCGAAGCCATCTCGCTGCTATCGCCGGGGCGCGGTTTGCGCCGCGCCGACATGGCCGACATGGCGCGGATCGGCGGGGGAGGCGGCTTTGTCGTGGCGGTCGATCTCGATACGGCCAATGGCTCCGTCCGGCTCGGCACGGCGCTGGATGGCTCGCCGCCCTCGCGCCGCTGCCGCATTGATGGCGCGCCGGTTTCGTCCGCCACCGCCTTTGCCGAATACCTCCGCATCGTCTGGCTGACGCCGACGCTCGATGGCCTGTTCACGGGGCCTGCCGGCGATCGCCGTCGCTTTCTCGATCGCTTGGTGCTGGCGGTCGACGCGCAGCATGGCGCGCGGGTCAATTCGTTCGAGAAGGCCGTGCGCGGCCGCAACCGCCTGCTGGAAGATCCCGCCGCCGATCGCGCCTGGCTCGATGGGCTGGAAGCAGAGATCGCGGAAATTGGTGTCGCGGTCGCCGCCGCCCGCAAGGAGACCGCCGAGCGGCTGGCCGGACTGATCGCCGAGGAGCGCGACGACACTTCGCCTTTTCCTTTCGCCGTGTTGGCGCTCGAAGGCGATGTCGAGGGCTGGATCGGCGAAGGGCCTGCCGTTGAGGCCGAGGATCGCTATCGCGCGGCACTCCGCAACGGCCGCGCCCGCGATCGCGCCGCCGGCCGCACGCTGATCGGCCCGCAGGCGAGTGATCTGGTCGTTCGCCACGGACCCAAAGACGTGCCCGCCGGCCGCGCCTCGACCGGTGAGCAGAAGGCGTTGCTGGTCGGCATCGTGCTGGCGCATGCCCGTCTCGTCGCGCGGATGAGTGGGCTGGCGCCGATCGTTCTTCTAGACGAGATTGCCGCCCATCTCGACCAGCGTCGGCGTGCCGCTCTCTTCGAGGCACTGGACAGGCTCGGTGGACAGGTGTTCATGACGGGGGCAGACCCAGCGCTGTTCGCCGAATTGCCGCAATCTGCGCAGATTTTTACCGTGACGCCAGGACGCGTCGAAACGTTGTGACGCGTCGAGCCGAATTGACACGGCCGAAGAGGGTGAGATGACAGGACTTTCGATTTCGGGACTGGCGTTGTTCGCCGCCGCCCTCGCTGTCGCCGCTTTTTCGCCCGGTCCCGGCATCGCCGCGATCATCGCCCGCGTTCTGGGCCGTGGTCGAACGGGAGCGTTCGCCTTCACCGCCGGCATGGCGATTGGTGACATTGTCTGGCTGACGCTCGCCGTACTGGGCCTCGCCGTCGTCGCCCAGACCTTCCACGAGGTCTTCGCGCTGATCAAATATGCTGGCGCTGCCTATCTGCTCTTTATCGCCTGGAAGATGTGGAAGGCGCCGGCCGCGGCCCCCGATATCGCGCCGCTTGTCGAGCGGGAGAGCCAGTTTCGCCTGTTCCTCGCCGGGCTTGCTGTCTGCATGGGCAATCCCAAGACGATGGTGTTCTATCTGGCTCTGCTGCCCTCCATCCTCGACATCACCAAGATCGACGGTCTCGCCTTCCTGGAACTCACCACGGTGACGCTGATGGTTGTCGGTTGCGTCTTCGCCTTCTACGTCCTTGTCGCCCTGCGCGCTCGCCGCCTGATCACCAGCTCCAAGGCGGTCAAGATGGTCAATCGCACCAGCAGCGTCGTCATGGCCGGAGCGGCCATCGCGATCGCCTCGCGCTGATCGACAGATCCAGACCGATCGACGCGGTTCGGCATTCGGACGTGTAAGCCGGCTGTTGAGCGGATAGCATCCGGCCAATCGAATCACTTTCCCCGGATGCTCCATGCCGCTATCGCGTGCCCGCGCGGCGCTCAAAACCGTCTTTGGCTATGATGATTTCCGTCCCGGTCAGGACGAGGTTATCGCAGCGGTGATGAGCGGCGAGCCTGTGCTCGCGATCATGCCGACCGGTTCCGGCAAGTCGATGTGCTACCAGCTGCCGGCCATCGTCGATGGCGGATTGACGGTCGTCGTCTCGCCGCTGATCGCGCTGATGCGCGACCAGGTGCAGCAGATGCAGCATGTCGGCGTGGCGGCGGCGACGCTCAATTCGACCAATGGCGACGACGCCAATCGCGAGACGCTGCGACGGCTGCGCGCCGGCGAGATCTCGCTGCTGTTCGTTTCGCCCGAGCGTCTGGCCGGCGACGGGCTGGTATCGCTGCTCGCCACCTGCGACGTGCGCCGGCTGGCGATCGATGAGGCGCATTGCGTCTCGCAATGGGGTCATGATTTCCGGCCCGAATATCGCCAGCTCGCTTCCGTGCGCGAGGCGCTCGGCGGCGTGCAGGTGGTGGCGCTGACGGCGACGGCCGACGCCGCGACCCGCAGCGATATTGCCGCGCAGCTGTTTTCCTCGCCGCCCAAGGTGGTGGTGCATTCCTTCGATCGGCCCAACATCCATCTGCGCTTCGAGGCGAAGGACCGGCCGCGCACCCAGATCGCCGACTTCCTGTCGCGTCACAAGGGTGCCAGCGGCATCATCTATGCCTCGTCGCGCGACAAGACCGAGAAGCTGTCGGAATGGCTGGTCGGCAAGGGCATACGCTCGGTGCCCTATCATGCCGGCCTCGATTCCAGCATCCGCTCGAAGCATCAGGATATCTTCCTGCAGGAAGACGGCGTCGTCGTTGTCGCCACCGTCGCCTTCGGCATGGGCATCAACAAGCCGGACGTCCGCTTCGTCATCCATGCCGACATGCCGGCCGGTGTAGAGGCCTACTACCAGGAGATCGGCCGTGCCGGTCGTGACGGCCTGCCGGCCGATACGCTGACGCTTTACGGCCTCGACGACATGGCTTTCCGCCGCCGCCAGATCGACGAGAAATCGATTGGCGAGGCGCAGCGTCGCGTCGAGCAGAAGCGGCTCGCCGCCATGACCGACCTGGCGGAATCGGCTACCTGCCGCCGACAGGCGCTGCTTGCCTACTTTGGCGAGCCGATGGGCCGTTGCGGCGCCTGCGACCTTTGTGAGGGCGGCGCCGAACTGGTCGATGCGACGGTCGATGCCCAAAAGGTGCTCTCGGCCGTCGTGCGTACCGGTCAGCGCTACGGCGCGGCGCATCTCGTCGACGTTCTGCGCGGCGAGGCGACCGATGCCGTCCAGCGTCAGGGCCATGATCGCATCAAGACGTTTGGCGTGGGTACCGACCGCAGCGCCCATGTCTGGCGCACGTTGGTCCGTCAGCTCTTTGCCGCCGGAGCCTTGGCCGAGGCCAGCGAGGAGCATGGCGGCTTCCGTATCACGCCGGAAGGCGAGGCGGTGCTGTTCGGCCACGAGAAGATCGCGCTGCGCTCGATCCGCGAGGCGGCGCCCAAGCGCGGCGGTTCCAAGCGCTCGGAGAAAAACGATCGCGCCGACGGCCTCGACGAGGCGACGGCGACGATGTTCGAACAGCTTCGGGCGCTGCGGCGCGAGATCGCCCGCGACGAAGGCGTGCCGGCCTATATGGTGTTCCCGGACCGCACGCTGATCGAGATGGCCGAGGCCATGCCCGGCACGCTCGACGAGATGCGCGGCGTCCAGGGCGTCGGCGAACGCAAGCTCAGCCTCTATGGCGAGGCCTTCCTCGAAGCGCTGCATTCGGCCCGCTGAGGGGCGCGGAGCCCGACATCCGACATCAAGGCGCGGCGGCCGATCGTCACGTTGCCGGCGGCCCCTGCGATTCCGCCGTTTTTGCCACCGTGGCGCCGCGTTTCCGTGTAAGGGTGAGGGTGCAATTTGCTTGTCGAAGCAATATATTAGCGACTCGATTCGACTTTTCGCGCGCGTGCACGCGCGAAGCTTTCAAGGAAGCCTGAATGTCCGATACCGCCCGCGATCTAGCCTCTGAAGCCTACAGCGCCGATTCCATCAAGGTGCTCAAGGGCTTGGATGCCGTCCGGAAGCGTCCGGGCATGTATATCGGCGACACGGATGACGGTTCCGGCCTGCATCACATGGTCTACGAGGTGGTCGACAACGCCATCGACGAGGCGCTCGCCGGCCACGCCGACGAGGTCAACGTCACGCTCAATGCCGACGGTTCATGCACGGTTCGGGATAACGGCCGTGGCATTCCGACCGATCTGCACGCCGAAGAAGGCGTTTCGGCCGCCGAGGTCATCATGACCCAGCTGCACGCCGGCGGTAAGTTCGACCAGAACTCCTACAAGGTCTCCGGCGGTCTGCACGGCGTCGGCGTCTCGGTCGTGAACGCGCTGTCGAGCATGCTGAAGCTGACGATCTGGCGCAATGGCAAGGTGCACGAGATTGAGTTCGCGCATGGCAACGCCGTGTCGCCACTCAAGGTCGTCGGCGATTGGGACGGTCGCAACGGCACGGAAGTCACCTTCCTGCCGTCGACCGAGACCTTTACCCAGGTCGAGTTCGATTTCGACACGCTGGAGCATCGCCTGCGCGAGCTCGCCTTCCTGAATTCGGGCGTGCGCATCGTGCTGACCGACAAGCGCGGCGTCGAAGTCCGGCGCGAGGAGCTGGTCTATGACGGCGGCCTCGATGCTTTCGTGCGCTATCTCGACCGCACCAAGAAGCCGTTGATGCCCGCGCCGATCTACATGACCAACGAGCGCGACGGCATCACCGTCGAGGTCTCGATGTGGTGGAACGACAGCTACCACGAGAACGTGCACTGCTTCACCAACAACATCCCGCAGCGCGATGGTGGTACGCATCTGGCCGGTTTCCGTGGCGCGCTGACGCGCCAGGTCACGGGCTATGCCGATAGCCAGGGCATCGCGAAGCGCGAGAAGGTGACGCTGGCCGCCGACGATTGCCGCGAAGGCCTGACGGCGGTGCTTTCGGTCAAGGTGCCGGATCCCAAGTTCTCGTCGCAGACCAAGGACAAGCTGGTCTCGTCGGAAGTGCGCCCCATTGTCGAGAACGTCGTCAATGAGATGCTGGGCATGTGGTTCGAGGAGCATCCGGTCGAGTCGAAGATCGTTCTCGCCAAGGTCATCGAGGCGGCCACCGCGCGCGAAGCGGCGCGCAAGGCGCGCGATCTGACGCGGCGCAAGGGTGCGCTCGACATCGCCTCGCTGCCCGGCAAGCTTGCCGACTGCCAGGAACGCGATCCCGCCAAGTCCGAAATCTTCATCGTCGAGGGTGACTCGGCAGGTGGTTCGGCGAAGCAGGGGCGTAACCGCGAGAACCAGGCCGTGCTGCCGCTGCGCGGCAAGATCCTGAACGTCGAGCGGGCGCGTTTCGACAAGATGCTGTCATCCGAGCAGATCGGCATGCTGATCATCGCGCTCGGTACCTCGATCGGCAAGGACGAGTTCGCGCCGGACAAGCTGCGCTATCACAAGATCATCATCATGACGGACGCCGACGTCGACGGCGCCCATATTCGTACGCTGTTGCTGACCTTCTTCTTCCGGCAGATGCCGGAACTGATCGAGCGCGGCCACATCTACATCGCCCAGCCGCCGCTCTATAAGGTCACCAAGGGCCGTTCGGAGCAGTATCTGAAGAACGAGCGCGCGCTGGAGGACTATCTGATCCAGCAGGGTCTCGACGAGGCGGCTCTCCAACTCGCCGATGGCGAAGTGCGCGCGGGCGCCGATCTCGATCACCTGATCCAGGACGCCCGCCAGATTGCGACGATCCTGTCCGGCATCCACACCCGCTACGATCGCGGCATGGTCGAGCAGGCTGCCATAGCTGGCGGTCTCGATCCGGCGCTGCTGGAAGACAAGGATCGCGCCACGGCTGCTGCCCATGCCATCGCCACTCGTCTCGACCTCATCGCCGAGGAGACGGAGCGCGGCTGGCAGGGAACGGTCGATCCGCATGGCGGCTATCGCTTCGAGCGCGAAGTTCGCGGCGTCCAGGAAGTCCACACGATCGACATGGCGCTGATCGATTCGGCCGATGCCCGCAAGCTGCACGCCATCGCCTCGCGCATCTCCGACGTTTTCGCCAAGCCGTCCTCGCTGCGCCGCAAGGAGATGTCGACGCCGATTTACGGGCCGCGCTCGATGCTGGAAGCCGTCTTCCTGCAGGGTCGCAAGGGCATCCAGATGCAGCGCTACAAGGGCCTTGGCGAGATGAACGCCAGTCAGCTCTGGGAAACGACGCTCGATCCCAACGTCCGCTCGCTCTTGCAGGTGAAGATCAAGGAGGCCGACGCCGCCGACGATCTCTTCACCAAGCTGATGGGCGACGAGGTGGAACCGCGCCGCGAGTTCATCCAGGACAACGCCCTCAACGTCGTCAATCTCGACGTCTGATGGGTTCGCTCTCCGCCGGCGGGATCATTCCGCCGGCACAGGGCAGCTCATGTCGCCTTCCTGGCAGGTCAGAAACGCCTTGAGCTCGTCCAGCCGGCTGCGTGTCAGACCGTCGAGGCAGGTGCTGTAGACCATGGGATAGGCGCTGCCGCCGCTCGTGCCCGAACTCCGGAAGGTGCACTCGGCGTCGCGAAAGGCGATCCAGGCGCGCTGCGTCGTCACGAGCAGCTTCGTGGAGTCGGGGTCATCTGCGAGGCGGCGGGTGATTGCCTGATAGACCGTGTTCAACCGCTTGTCAGTGGCCTTCAGTGCCTTGTCGGCGCAGAGGCTCATCGTGGCCTGGTCCGGGGCATTGTCGCAATCGACGGCTCTGGCGGTGGACAATCCAGCAAGCGTCATCGCGGCAATCAGCATAAAGCGGCGCATGGATTTCTCCTGAAAATTGTGCGGGCTGAGTAGAGGTGGAATCCGGGCATCCGGCAATCGTCGATGCTTCAAGCTTCGCAGCAATTTTCCGTCCGCATATTGCCCTCGCCCCGTCGTCGGTCCATACCGTCTTTTTGTGCACCCGTCCGCTCAGCCTCTCGGCTGATGTCAAACTCGCAGGCCAACGCCTTTCCGCGCGATGGTCCAAAAGTCTAACACGCATCAGGGATGAAACACTTTGCAGCAACTCGCTGATATTGGCGTGCTCGGTCTCGCCGTGATGGGCGCGAACCTCGCCCGCAACGCCGCCCGCAAGGGCTTCGGCGTCGCCGTTTTCAACCGCAACGGTGCTCGCACTGACGAATTGATCAACGAGCATGGTTCCGAGGGGCGCTTCACGCCGTCGAAGCTCATTCCCGACTTCGTCGCCTCGATCGCCAAGCCGCGCGCCATCATCATCATGGTCAAGGCCGGAAAGCCGGTCGACGACGTGATCGAGGAATTGCTGCCGCATCTCGAGACGGGCGACATCATCATTGATGGTGGTAACTCGCTCTACACCGATACGAACCGTCGCTTCCATTACCTCAAGGACCGGGACATCAAGTTCATCGGCATGGGTGTTTCGGGCGGCGAAGAAGGCGCGCTTGAAGGTCCGAGCATGATGCCGGGCGGCACGCGCGAGGCCTATGCCCGCATCGAGCCGATCGTCACCAAGATGGCGGCCCAGGTCGATGGCGAGGCTTGCTGCTCCTATATCGGCACCGAGGGCTCCGGCCACTACGTCAAGATGGTCCATAACGGCATCGAATACGCCGATATGCAGCTGATCACCGAAGCTTATGACCTGTTCAAGACGGTCTATGGCCTCGAGGCTCCCGCCATCGCCGACATCTTCGCCGAATGGATGAAGGGCGATCTCGATTCCTACCTGATCGACATCACCTCGGCCGTTCTGCGCAAGCTCGACGACACCGGCAAGCCGCTGGTCGATTCGATCGTCGACGAAGCCGAGCAGAAGGGCACCGGGCGCTGGACGGCGCAGTCGGCGCTCGATCTCGGCATCCCGCTGACCTCGATCACCGAAGCCGTGTTCGCGCGCGCGCTTTCCGGCCGTCGCGCCCAGCGCGCCGAAGCCGAAAAGCTCTTCCCGCACGAGGCTCCCGCCAAGCGCCAGATCACCCAGGCCGACATCGACGCCATCAAGGATGCGCTCTATGCCTCCAAGATCGTCGCCTATGCCCAGGGCTTCGAGCACCTGACGGTCGCTTCCGAGCAGTTCGGCTGGGATCTGAAGCTGGGCGAGGTCGCTTCGCTCTGGCGCGGCGGCTGCATCATCCGCGCCCGCTTCCTGAACCGCATCCGCGACGCCTACGACGCGGGCGTCGCCGGACCGAACCTGTTGATGCAGGATTATTTCCGCGATGCGGTCGTCGCGGCTGAGCCCAATTGGCGCAAGGTCGTCGGCCTCGCCATCGAGCAGGGCATCCCGGTCCCGGCCTTCGCCTCGTCGATCGCTTATTACGACGGTCTTCGCCGCGCGCGCGGACCGGCCAACCTGCTGCAGGGCCTGCGCGATTACTTTGGCGCGCACACCTATGGCCGTCTGGACAAGCCGGGCAAGTTCCACACGCGTTGGAGCCAGGACGGATCCGAGATCCAGGCCTGAGGCTGGTCGCTTCGCCGGCGCTGCTTTCTTGGCAACGGCGCAAGCGTGTTTTCGAGCAAAGTGCGTAGCGGTTCGCGTGAAGAAAACGCGAGCCGCCAGGCTCCAGCAACAAAACGATACCGGCTCGCAATCTTGTGTTGCGCGCCGGCCCAAATCCCGGCGCAATCACCACCGATCCTGATATCTCGGTTTCTTCTTGCGACCCTGCCGTTGCGCGAACGAACCATCGCACCCACATGTGTTGGCGCGATTGAACAGGCGGAGATGATGACGACTTACCGGACCTTCACGATTTCAGGCCCCCGTGGCACCACGAGCTGGAAGGACAAGCTGCGGCTTGGACTGGCCCTTGTGGTCGGCGCCGGCGTGGTTTTCGCGGCCCTTGTCGTATCGCTCTCAATTGCGCTGATCCTGATCCCAGTACTGGCGGTCGTCTATCTGTTCCGCCGCCGGATCCTGCGATCCTTCCTGGCTCGCGCCATGCCGCCGGGCATGCAGCCCGGCCCGCAGCCGCGCCCAGCCTCGCAGACCGCATACACCGAAGAGCCGAACCCGTTTCGCGCGCCTCCGCGCGGTCGTACGGACGAGGTGATCATCGATGCGGAATACGTCGTCGTCGATCCGGACGAACCTCGCCGCTGACGGCGTTCGTTGCGTCGGCGGTGGATCGCTCGAATGTGATGGGCGCTGCCGCCAAAACCTGCATCGCCCGGGCCTCGTTGGGATAAATTACCCCTTCGCGCCCGGGATTTGTCGTGTCTTCGCATGACTATGCGCGACAGGGCGTCAAGCGGCGTCCCCGCCCGCCTCCCGGCATTCGCAGGAGGAGACCATGCAGAACGCAGTCAATCTCTCCAGCCTTCGCCAGGCGGTGGAAGGCAATGACGCCAGGGCTCTGACGTCCTTCTATGCCGACGACGCCGAAATCCGCGTGATCGATCAGGACCATCCGCCGAGCCGGCCGCTTGTGCTCAAGGGCAAGCAGGCGATCGGGGCGATGCTTGACGACGTCTGCGGCCGTGCCATGAAGCATCATCTGGATGACGGGCTCATGGACGGCACGCACCTCGCTTTCGCCGAGACCTGCACGTATCCGGATGGCGTCAAGGTCTATATGAGCGCCATGCTGGAACTCGTCGACGGCAAGATCCGCCGCCAGACCAACATCCAGGCCTGGGACCACTAGGACGCCCGTCGCCGAGGGCTCATAATCGCCGCCGTCATACCGGACGCAGCGAAGCGGAGATCCGGGATCCATGCAGCCGCGATCTCGAAAGATTCTCGCGGCAGCGCGCGGTCGGATGAATCCCGGGTCAAGCCCGGGATGACGGCGAGCCTGGGGCTATCAGCGCGTTAGCCAACCACGCTGAAGTTTACCGCTCCAGCCGGTTGACGAACCAGCGGGTCAACTCGATCCAGACCTGGTCCTTTTCAGCCACGTCCTCGATGCCGTGCTCGATATTCGGGTTGTCGTTGACCTCAATGACGAAAAACCCATCCTCGGTCTGCTTGATGTCGACGCCGTAGAGTCCGTTGCCGATCAGCTGCGCGGCTCGGAGTCCGATGTCGATCACTTCCGGCGGCGCCCGGCCGATGGTCATGGAGCGCAGGCCGCCTTCCAGCGCCTTGCCGTTGGGTTGGTGCTTGACGATCTGCCAGTGCTTCTTGGCCATGGTGTACTGGCAGACGAAAAGCGGCTTGCCGCCGAGCACGCCGACCCGCCAGTCGAACTCCGTCGGCATGAATTTTTGCGCCAGCAGCAGGTCGGTATCCTTGAACCAGGCGCGGGCGAGCTGATCCATCTGGTGATGATTGTCGACCTTCTTCACGCCGCGGGAAAAGGACGAATCCGGGATCTTCATGACGAGCGGAAACCCCAGTTCGTCGCCGGCGCGTTCGAGATCGCGGGGACTGCCGAGGATGATCGTCGGCGGCACGGCGATGCCGTTGCCAGTCATCAACTCCTGCAGATAGACCTTGTTGGTGCAGCGGATCATCGACACCGGATCGTCGATCACCGGCATGCCCTCCTGCACGGCGCGCCGGGCGAAGCGGTAGGTGTGATTGTCGATCGACGTCGCCTCGCGGATGAACAGGGCGTCGAATTCCGCCAGCCGCGCCAGATCCTTCTTGGTGATTGGCTCGACCTCGACGCCGAGCTTTTCGGCGGTGCGCGCCCAGTGTCTCAACGAGGCAAGGTTGGAGGGTGGCATCGCCTCGGTCGGATCGTGCAGCACGGCGAAGGAATAGCGCGGTGTCGAGCGTGTCGCCTTCTTGGAGCGCCATTCGCGGCGCGTGTGGTCGTGCAATGCCTCGTGGAAGAAGGCGAGTTCGTCAGGGGCGAGCTTGTTCAACGGCACCGGCGCGAGCTTGCGGATCTCGGCCCGACTGGCGGAATCAATCGTCACTTCGAGCACCGGGCAGCGAAACCAATCGAACAACAGTCGCGAAAAGCGGTCGAAGCGGTGGTCATCGGTGATGCCGAACATGACCAGCAGCCGCTTGGGCATGTTCTTGTCGTCGGACGCCGAGATCGCCTTGACCAACTGGTCCTCCAGCTCCGGCAAGGCCTGCGCATAAAGGGTCCGGCTAGCGAGATCGATCATCGTCTCCACCGTCGGCACAACCCGGTGGCCGCGTGCTCCGGCCAGAAGCGAGGCGTAGTAGCCGCGGCTCTGATAGGCGAAGGAGCGCGACAGGTTGATGATTTTTGGACGCGATCCGCGAAACAGATTGGTGCGAGCGAGGTAGTCCTTCGTCGTGATGACCTTGTGCGGTGTGTCTTCGTTCGGAAAGTCCTTGGCCGCGTCGACCAGGATTACCCAATCAACCATGGTTCACCTCGGTCTGAGAACGACGGCGGCGCGCAACGGTTCCCGCCCCCAGCGCGCCATATGCTCGAAATCGGCATAGGGAATGGGGAGGTTGGCCGCATCATTGTGGGTTTCGCGGCTGCGGTCCTCGACCCAGGGATCGTGGATGAAAAGATGGCGGCCATCGTCGCCGACCACCAGCACCCAATGCGGCACCTTCTTGCCGAACATCCGGTAAGCCGAGATCAGCACGATGGCCAGTGCCCCTTCCGCTAGTGCCTCCCGGATGGCTGCGACGTCGAGAGGCCGATGGTGGATCGGGATGTCGAAGGCGATGGTCTGGTGGCGGAAATCCTCCTGCGCCAGTTCCATGACGCGGCGTTTTTCCGGATCGCGCACCGATTCCAGGAATAGCGATCCCTCGCGGCTGACATGGATGCTGGCTGCAAGCCCGTTGCGGGCGGCCGAGACGGCAAGGCCGTGCGGGTCGCAGCCGCCGAGGCCGGCCATCATGAAAACCGTCGTCGCCTGCCGCCAGAGCTTGATCTCCTCGACCGGGCTCATGGCGTAATCCTTGCGGAGATGGCCGAGCGCCATCATCACGCAGCAGGGACCGCAGGTGAAATCGGTCGTCTGCTCGTAGTAGCGGACCGAGGTCGAGAGCGCGTCGCCGCGCAGCCGCTTCTCGTAGCGCAGCGCGTTGGCGTGATCCTCGTAATAGTCGAGATATCGGCCGATGCGGCGATAGCCCATTCGCTCATAGAGCCGGATGGCGTCGGCATTGTCCTCGCGCACTTCGAGGCGCAACAGGAAGCGGTCGCGATCGAAGGCGACACGCTCGGATTCGGCGACCAGCGCCGCGCCGACGCCGCTACCGCGCATCTCCGGCAGCACGGCGATGGAATAGAGCCGCGCCATCCCCGTGCCGGCCCGGAACAGCAGCAGTGCATAGCCGACAAGTCGGCCATCGGGCAGGAACGCGACGGTGATGGCGGCGGTCGGCGCCTCCACCAGCTTGCGGAAGCTGCGACGTGCGATCCGGTCGGTTTCGAACGAGTGGCTCTCGATCGCGACCAGCCCGTCGAGATCGGCGGCCGAAGCGGCGCGCACGGCAAAGACGGGAGGCGAGGGGGCGTCGACTGCACTCACGAGGCGCGATGGAACGCCCATTTCGACCGATCCGCAAGGTCCGGCGTATCGGGATCGACGCGCCATGCTGACGGCCGATCTCCTCCCTCAATTGCGGCGGCGCTATGGCCTGGAGCCGCACGCAATCGTGAAGTCAGGCGCCCTATCCGGGGACGTTGTCGCCGACTTCCTCGGCAAGCGTTTCGCCGCCCTTCGGCGGGCCGGCGCGCTGCTCCCGCAGGAAGATGTAGAAGCCGGCGGCGATAATGATGGCGGCGCCGAGCAACATGGACGGCTTGGGCGTATCGCCGAAGAAGAAATAGCCGAACACCACGGCCCAGATCAGCATGGTGTACTGATAGGGAACGACTACCGAGGCTGGCGCCAGCCGCAGCGAGCGCGTCACGCAGAGTTGCGCCGCCAGGGCGACGATGCCGATCAGCGCGAGGCTTGCGAGGCCCATCGGCGTCGGCGTCGTCCAGGTGAAGGGCGCCAGGATCGCGCCAACGACGAGGGTCGCCACGGTCGAGAAGGTGAGAAGCGTCGAGTCCGGCGTTCCGCGCAGCTGGCGGGTGACGATCATCAGCGCCGCGAAGAACAGGCTGCCGCCAATGGCGATCAGCGCGCCCCAACTCAGGCTTTCGGACGAGGGTTGAAGAACGATGATCACGCCGATGAAACCGGCGATGACGGCGAGCCAGCGCGGTGCATCGACCTTTTCCTTGAGCAGGACGGCCGAGAGCGCCACGACGTAGATCGGGCCGGCGAGATAATAGGTCATGACATCGGCCAAGGGCAGCATCGACACCGACCAGTAGAAAAAGCCGATCTCGCCGACCATGACGGCGACGCGGAGCAGTTGCATCCACGGGCGCGGCGCCTGGCGGAGTTTGGCCATCCCGCCTTGCTTCCGGACGAACGGCGCAAGCACCACCATCGCCGCGATCGAACGCACCAGCATGATCATGCCGACCGAGTAGGTGGCGGTCAGCCATTTGCCCAGCGTATCGTTGGCCGAATACAGGAAAATGCCCAAAATCATCAGCGCGATGCCGAGAAGCGGGCCGGAGAGCGTGCGGGGGGTGGCAATTGGGCTGCTGGCGGACATGAAATCACATGATGGGATGATTGAAGGGGCACTCTGCACAGAAGTGGGGTATAGACAAGCAGATCAAGGTCAATACGGCCTGGGAAAGGGGCGCTGTCGGCGCCGCTGCGACTTTTCGTTTGCTTTTTCCCCAGCGAGACTGCATATACGCGGCGACGATCATCGTGATCGCGCTGTGCCACACGAGATTTCGGTGGCTCCATCCTGCTGAATAAGCAGGACACGACCCCGTCCTCTGATCCTGTCGCGCGTGGGTCATGGCTAGAAGTCGGATGCCGGACGGTGTTCGCATAATTAGGCTTTCTTCTTGAATCAATTGACAAATTTTGCAGCTCTGGCACTTGCAGAGCCGCTCGTGCGTGCGCTTGACGTGGCCGGCATTACGACGCCGACGCCGATCCAGGCCCAGGCAATCCCCGCACTTCTCGAAGGCCGTGACATGCTCGGCATTGCACAGACCGGAACCGGCAAGACCGCCGCGTTCGGCCTGCCGCTCCTGCAGCATCTGTCGCGCCGCGCTGATGGTCTCCAGCCGAAAAGTGCTCGCTCCCTCATTCTCGCCCCGACGCGTGAACTTGCGATCCAGATCGATTCCGAGCTGCGCAAGTTCTCGAAGTTCCTCGGCATCCGGCACGCGCTCGTCTTCGGCGGCGTTGGCCATCAGCCGCAGATCCGGGCGCTCGAAAAGGGTGTCGACATCCTCGTCGCCACCCCCGGCCGTCTGCTCGACCATTTGCAGGCGCGCGTCGTCCGTCTCGACCAGGTTTCCCACCTGGTGCTCGACGAAGCCGATCGCATGCTCGACATGGGCTTTGTCCGCGACGTCATGAAGATCGTGGCGTTGCTGCCGGAACAGCGTCAGTCGCTGTTGTTCTCGGCAACGATGCCCGCCGAAGTGGCGACGCTCTCGCGCAAGATCCTCAAGGACCCGATCCGGGTCGAGGTCACGCCCGAGGCTGTCACCGTCGACCGCATCGACCAGAAGCTCTATCGCGTGCCGACGGCCGAGAAGCGCAACTTCCTCCTGGATCTGCTTGCCAATCCGGAGATGGAACGCGTCATCGTCTTCACGCGTACCAAGCACGGCGCCGATCGCGTCGCGCAGCATTTGCAGAAGGCGCGCGTCGAGACGCTGGCCCTGCATGGCAACAAGTCCCAGGGTGCCCGTCAGAAGGCGCTGGAAGGCTTCAAGGATGGAAGCCTCCGTGTGCTCGTCGCGACCGACATCGCCGCTCGCGGCATCGATGTCTCCGGCATCACCCATGTGGTCAATTTCGACCTGCCCGACGAACCGGAATCCTACGTCCATCGCATTGGACGTACGGCCCGCGCTGGTCGCAGCGGGCTCGCACTCTCTCTGTTCGACGCCGGTGAATCGGCGCGTCTGAAGGCAATCGAGCGGCTGATTCGCCGTCCGATTCCCGAGGTCGCGACCCAGTTCAAGGCCTCGCATTCGGCCCCTCGACCCGTTGCGGATGCGCAGCGGGGCGAAAAGCCGGTCCGCGACAGCCAGCCGAACGAAGAAAAGAGCAAGAAAAATCGGTGGCGTGGCCAACAACGCCGCCGAGCGGCTTGACGACGGGACGGTCGTTAGCAAAGTTCTCTACCGCCAGACTGAAGGAGATTTCCATGGCGACGGGTACAGTGAAGTGGTTCAATGCGACGAAGGGCTATGGATTCATCCAGCCCGACCAGGGTGGTCAGGACGTGTTCGTTCACATCAGCGCCGTTGAGCGCGCTGGTTTGTCGACGCTGCGCGACGGCGCCAAGATCTCGTACGAACTCGAGACCGACCGCCGCGGCAAGACGTCCGCGACGGAATTGAAGGTCTCGTAAGGAAAACACATGGCGAAGGAAGAAGCGCTCGAATTCGAAGGTACGGTCGTCGAGGTACTGCCCGACGCCAAGTTCCGCGTGGAACTCGAGAACGGGCATGTCGTCGTCGCCTACACTGCGGGCCGGATGAAGAAAAACCGGATCAAGACGCTGGCGGGCGACCGCGTAACCGTCGAGATGACGCCATACGATCTCGATCGTGCGCGACTGGTTTTCCGGCACAAGGGCGAACCGCTTGCATCGCAGGCACCAAGGCCGCCTTTCCGCGGTGGCGCGGCGCGTCGACGCTGACATCCGACGCCAGGTGAAGATAAAGAGGGCCGACGCGAGATATCGCGCCGGCCCTTTCCTTTTGGTCCGGTCGAGCAGCGGCGGGTTCGCGGCGGTTTCTGCCGTTTCGGCCGCCTCCCGTTGTGGCGCCAGGGCTGGTATGGTTTAGACGGATTAACCCCATTTAGGGCCAAAATCCGGCAGGTTGTGAAAATGTGGCGCCTAGAGGGCAAAACCCGCTTGCGTCCCGCCGCGGAAGCCCATATTCTTTTCTTGTCGCGGGGCAGACGATTCACCAGATCTTAAGTCCGCACGGAATAGGCAGCTTCGGGAAGTTCCCGGTTAGAAGTGTATTCGAAGGTTATTTGACGCGTAGTTGTACTTAGAATTAATGAGCTCGAGTTTTTTTTGGTTCGAGCAAAGAATTTTCTTATTAAGTTATGTTTAGCCGCCGGCCCAAAAGGTCGGCGGTTTATTTTTGTGCGCAGTTTACTTGTAGCCGACCCTGCGCATTCTTTGTGTCGTCTTGGCTCGAATCCGACTTTTCCGCGGCAACGCCCGGATACGTTGCGTGTGGCGACGGCATGTCGCGCGCCACTTTCCTATCCCTGCCTCAATCTCATGCCCCTTGGGGTGGCGCGACGGCCGAATCGATGTTCGAATTGGCCGCCTGGAGGAATTTGAATGCTCAATGTGCTTCGCAATTTCATCGCTGAACTGACGGGCGAAACCCCGGCCCGGTCGTTCGGCGAGGACGATCACCGCCTTGCCGCGGCGGCGCTGCTCTATCATGTCGTCGCGGTCGATGGCGACGTTGCCGAGGCTGAGCGTGTGCGCCTGCACGAATTGCTTCAGGCGCGCTACGGCCTCGACGAGGCGGAGACGGACAAGCTCGTGCGCGCCGCCGCTGAGGCCGATGAGGAGGCGATCGACTTCTACCGTTTCACCAGCGTACTCAAGTCCAAGCTGGACGAGATCGATCGCGAGCAGATCGTCGCGATGATGTGGGACCTCGTCTATGCGGATGGTCGACTGACGGAATTCGAAGACAATTCGATCTGGCGCGTCGCCGACCTGCTTGGCGTTTCCGGCCGCGCGAGGCTGCGGTTGAAGAAAATCGTGCAATCGGGTGGCAGCGCCCTCGACGGCCTCGATCCCAGCAAGGCCTGAGCGACCGGTTGACCCGAACAAGGAGCCTTTCGTCTTGCCGTCGCCGCCGAAGCCCGTTCTGATCGTCCTGCACCAGGAGCATTCGACACCGGGTCGTGTCGGCCTCCGGCTGACGGATCGTGGTCATGCTCTCGACGTCCGCCGCCCGCGCTTTGGAGATCCGCTGCCCGACACGCTGGCCGATCATGCTGGGGCGATCGTTTTTGGCGGTCCGATGAGCAGCAATGACGACGAGGACTACATTCGTCGCGAGATCGAATGGCTGGCGGTGCCGCTGGCCGAACAGGCGCCGCTGTTGGGGATCTGCCTCGGCGCGCAGATGCTGGCGCGCCATCTCGGCGCCAGCGTCGGGCCGCGTCCGGATGGTCTGGTCGAGATCGGCTATTATCCGCTACGAGCCACCGAGGCGGGGCAGGGGCTCTGCGCCTGGCCGGAGACGGTCTATCAGTGGCATGGCGAAGGCTTCGATCTGCCGGCCGGCGCGTCGCTGCTGGCCGAGGGCCAGCTCTATCAGAACCAGGCCTTTCAGTATGGCCCCTCGGCCTTCGGCTTCCAGTTCCATATCGAGCTGACGCTGGCTATGATGCATCGCTGGACGACCACGGGGGAAGAGCGCTTCAAGCTGCCCGGCGCCCAGCCGCGCGCGCAGCATATGGAAGGCCGCGCCGTCTATGACGCGCAGACCTCGCGCTTCCTCGACGGCTTCCTCGATTTCTGGCTGCGCCTGCCGCGCGCCGATGGCGAGGCGCAGGATCCGGCGAGTGCCAGCCTCGTGCCAATCCGCATCGGATAGCGCGGGTCCGTCGTTGCAATCTGCGAATCCCGTCGCAGAATGCAATGCGCGAAGGGTAAATCCGCCGTTAACCCTATCCAGATCTGGCGGATTTGATTCAAATGCTAACCATATCTGGTGGAAGTTCGGTCGTTCGCGCTTGGCAGGAAGCTTGCGACACATCTTGGCAAGCTGATCTTCCGGTTGTGCGTAATCAGCTCTTATCGGACGGAGAAGGGTCGAACCGTTGACCCCCGGTAGCCCTTCTCCGCTCCGCTTAGCTCCGCCTCTGCACGCGGTGCTTGCATCCTTCCCCCTGCCTGGTTTCCAATAGCGACGCGACGGATTCCTTTCGTCGCGGGGGAAGTCCTTCCCATCCGGAACCTTCGGTCATGACGGACACGCAGGATTCGTTGGCGCGCGCGGCCCGGCTCTCGTTCTGGAGCGGCCCTGTCTCGCCGCAGCCGCTGGCGGGCGGGCTGACCAACACCAACTATTGGGTCGAGGATCGCGGCCGGAAATTTGTCGTGCGCATCGGCGGCGACAGGGTCGAGCACGGCATCATCCGCTCCAACGAGCTGGCGGCCAGCCATGCGGCGGCGGAAGCCGGCGTCTCGCCGATCGTCGTGCATGCCGAGCCCGGCGCCATGGTCATCGACTTCATCGAAGGGCGCAGCCTGACGCCCGTGGATATCAGCGACGAGCGCTATCTGGGTCGCATCGTGGATCTGCTGCGACGGGCGCATCATGACATCCCGCGCTTCTTCCGCGGCCCGGCGCCGCTGTTCTGGGTGTTCCAGGTCATCCGCGACTACACGCATACGCTCGAAGCCGGCGAGAGCCACTATCTGCCAATGCTGGTGCGCCTCCTGGATTCCGCCGAGCGGCTCGAAAAGGCGGTCGGCCCGATCGAGCTGGTCTTCGGCCACAACGACATGCTGGCTGCCAATCTGATCGATGATGGGAAGCGGCTATGGCTGGTCGATTGGGACTATGCCGGCTTCAACTCGCCGCTGTTCGATCTGGGCGGGCTGGCTTCCAACAACTCGCTGTCGCGGCAGGAGTCCGAGCGAGTTCTGGAACTCTATTTCGAACGCCCACTGACGGACGAGCTACGCCGGCGCGCGGCAGCTATGACGGCGGCGTCTCTGTTGCGCGAGACGATGTGGAGCATGGTCTCCGAACTGCACAGCCATCTCGTCTTCGACTATCCCGCCTATACGGCCGAATTCCTCGGGCGCTTTCAGCGTTCGCTCGCCAGTTTTGACGAAATGGAACGTGCATGAGCGATCTTCCTTCCTCGGCCCGCATCGTCATCATCGGCGGCGGCATCGTCGGCACCTCGGTTGCCTATCACCTCGGTGCGATGGGCCAGACCGACGTCATCCTGCTTGAGCGCGGCAAGCTCACCTCCGGCTCGACCTGGCATGCCGCCGGCCTTGTCGGCCAGCTCCGCACCTCCGCCAACATCACGCAGCTGCTCGGCTACTCGGTGGCGCTTTATGACCGGCTGGAGGCCGAGACGGGGCAGGCGACGGGCTGGAAGCGCAATGGCGGCCTGCGGCTCGCCTGCAATGCCGAGCGCTGGACCGAAGTGCGTCGCCAGGCGACGACGGCGCGCTCCTTCGGTCTGGAGATGCAGCTGCTGACGCCGCGCGAAGCACAGGACCTTTGGCCGCTGATGCAGGTCGACGATGTCGTCGGCGCTGCCTTCCTGCCGACCGACGGCCAGGTTTCGCCTTCCGATATTTCCGCCTCGCTCGCCAAGGGCGCGCGCCAGAAGGGTGTCACCATTCGCGAGGGCGTCGCCGTCACCGATATCGTCGTCGAGAATGATGCGGTCGTCGCGGTAGAGACGGATCAAGGCCGCATCGCCTGCGACAAGGTCGTAATCTGCGCCGGGCAATGGTCGCGCGAAATCGGGCGGCTTGCCGGCGTCAACGTCCCACTCGTCTCGGTGCAGCACCAATATCTGATCACCGACACCATCCCCGGCGTCACGCCGAACTTGCCGACTTTGCGCGATCCCGACCGGCTCACATACTGGAAGGAAGAGGTCGGTGGGCTGGTGATGGGCGGCTACGAGCCCAATCCGAAACTCTGGGACGTCGATCCGCTGCCGCGCGATTTCGAATTCCAGCTGCTGCAATCCAATTTCGATCATTTCGAGCCGATCCTGCAGCAGGCACTCGGTCGCGTGCCGGCGATGGAAACGGTCGGCATCAAGCAGTTCATCAACGGCCCCGAGAGCTTTACGCCAGACGGCAATTTCATCCTCGGCGAAGCGCCGGAGGTCAAGAACCTCTTCGTCGGCGCCGGCTTCAATGCCTTCGGCATTGCGTCGGGCGGTGGCGCCGGCATGGCCTTGGCCGAATGGGTGGTGAATGGTGCGCCACCCTTCGACCTCTGGCCGGTCGATATCCGCCGCTTCGGCCGCAACCATCACGATCTCGCCTGGATCCGCAGTCGGACGCAGGAGGCCTATGCCCGGCACTACACCATGGCTTGGCCCTCGGAGGAGTTTCTCTCCGGCCGGCCGCTGCGGCGCTCGCCGCTCTATGATCGGCTGGCGACCGAGGGCGCGGTGTTCGGCGAAAAACTCGGCTTCGAACGCGCCAACTGGTTTGCCGATATCGCAGCGGGCGAGGTGGCGGAAGATATCTACACCTATGAGCGCCCGAACTGGTTTGAGGCGGTCGGCCGCGAGCATCGCGCCGCGCGCGAGGCGGCAGTGCTGTTCGACCAGACCTCGTTTGCCAAGTTCGAGCTGACCGGGCCTGACGCCGAGAAGGCGCTTTCCTGGATCGCGGCCAACGATGTCGCCAAGCCTGTTGGGCATCTCGTCTACACCCAGATGCTGAACCAAAAGGGCGGCATCGAGTGTGACCTGACCGTCGCGCGGCTGGCCGAGGATCGCTATTACGTCGTCACCGGCACCGGCTTCGCCACACATGATTTCCACTGGATCCAGTCGAACATCCCGGCCAGCCTCGATGCGCGGCTGACGGATGTCACCTCGCAGAATGCCGTGCTGGTGCTGATGGGGCCGCGCGCCCGCGACATCCTTCAGCCGCTGGCCGATGCCGACATCTCCCATGCCGCCTTCCCGTTTGGCCGTGCGAAAAGGCTCTCCATCGCCGGCTGCCCGGTGCTGGCGCTGCGCGTCACCTATGTCGGTGAACTGGGTTGGGAACTGCATGTGCCGGCGGAATTTGCGCTGACGCTCTACGATGCGCTGATGCAGGCCGGCTGCCCCTTGGGCCTGAAGCTTGCCGGCTATCGCGCCATCGAAACGCTGCGGCTGGAAAAAGGCTATCGCGCCTGGGGCGCCGAGATCGGCCCTGACCATTCACCGCTCGTCGCCGGTCTGGCGTCGTTCGTGAAGCTGAAGAAGTCGATCCCGTTTCTCGGCCGCGAGGCGTTGGAAGCACAGGCGCAGAAGCCGTTGCCGCGCATGCTCGCCGCCTTCACCACCGACGATCCCTCAATCGTCCTGCTCGGGCGCGAGACGATCTATCGTGATGGCGAGCGTGTCGGTTGGCTCGCCAGCGGCGGCTATGGCTACACGGTCGAGCGGCCGATCGGTTACGGCTATGTGCGCCGCGCCGCCGGGGTGGACCGTGATTTTGTGCTTTCCGGCTCTTATGAGCTGGAGGTTGCCGGCACCCGGATCGCGGCCCGCGTTCATCTCGATCCGCTTTACGATCCGGCCGGTCTTCGCATTCGCGCCTAGCCGCACTTTCCCGACAAACCGCAACGGCGGCGTATTGGCTTCGTAGTCCTACGGAGTTGACAGGGCGCGCCCGCAGGTATTGGTACAAAAAGTAATCGACAGCAATAACATAGAGTTATTCCAATGTACGACGTCACAAGACGTCAGCTGATGCATCTCGGCATCGGGGCAGCCGGTGCAGCGCTGCTCACGGACACGGCCAGCCCCGCGCGCGCCGAAGACCAGACGCTGGCGCTCTATAACGGCCAGCATCGTCCGCCGGTCGAAGCGCTGGTTGCCGCCTTCACCGCGGCGACGGGCATCGCCGTCGTCACGCGCAATGGCAACAGCGCGCAGCTCGCCAGCCAGTTGATCGAGGAGGGCGCCAATTCGCCCGCCGATGTGTTCTGGTCGGAAGAGAGCCCCTCGCTCGCCGCTATCGATGCCAAGGGCCTGCTGGCGCCGCTCGATCCCGAAACGCTGAAGCAGATCCCGGCCGAATTCGCCGCCAAGGACGGATCGTGGATCGGTGCCGGAGCGCGCTGCCGCGTCGTCGTCTACAACAAGTCGATGATCGAACTGTCGGCGCTGCCGAAGACGGTGCTCGATTTCGCCGGCGAGAGCTGGGCCGACAAGGTCGCCTTCGCGCCGAACAGCGGCGCTTTCCAGCAGCAGGTCGTCGCCGTTTCGCTGCTGAAGGGGCGCGACGTCGCGTTGAACTGGCTGAAGGGCCTGCGCCAGTACGGCCGCGTCTACAACAGCGATTCCGCCGCGGTCGAGGCGGTCGAGGGTGGCGATATCGCGGTCGCGCTCAGCAACAATTATTATTGGCACGCGCTGGAGCATGAGCTCGGCCCCGACAATATGAACTCGGCGCTGTATTTCATCGGCAATGGCGACCCCGGCACGTTGATCACCGTTTCCGGCGCCGGGGTGTTGAAAACCTCGAAGAAGTCCGCCGCCGCGCAGCGCTTCGTCGCCTTCATGGTCAGCGCCGAGGGGCAGGCGGCCATCGTCGGCGCGATCGCGGAATACCCGCTACGGCCCGGCGTCGTGTCGCCCTTCTCGCTCAAGCCTTTCGACCAGCTCGATCCGGCGCCTGTGACGCCGGCGGATCTCGGCGACGCCGCCGATGCGCTCGCACTGCTGCGCGAGGCTGATCTCGCTTGACCAGCGACGGCAGCGCTTCCAGCAGCTCTTCCCGGCGCGGCACCGCCGGCCTTGCGCCGGCGTCGCGGCTGCTCGTCGTGCTGGCGTTGATCCCGACCGCCCTGATCGCGCTGCCGATCGTCTATGTGCTGATGCGTTCCTGGGGCGCGGGCTGGGAAGGGATCTGGAACGAGCTCGCCCGGCCGCGCACGGCGATGCTGCTCGGCAATACCGTGACGCTCTGCCTGTCGGTGACAGTATTTTCCGGGCTGATCGGCTATGCCGCCGCCTGGTTCACCGAGCGCACCGATCTTCCGGCGAAGTGGCTCTGGCGGGTGCTGTGCTGCCTGCCGCTAGCCATGCCGGCCTTCGTCGCCAGCTTCGCGTGGAAGTCGCTCGGCCCCGCCTTTCAGGGCATGCCTGGGGCGATCCTGATCCTGACCATGGAGAGCTTCCCGCTCATCTTCCTGCCAGTGGCGGCGTCGCTCCGCGGCATGGATCCGGGCATGGAGGAAGTGTCGCGTTCGCTGGGCAAGGGGCCGGGCGCCACCTTCTGGAGAGCGACCTTTCCAAGAACCCTTCCAGCGCTCGGCGGCGGCGCCCTGCTGGTGGCGGCGCACATGCTGTCGGAATTCGGCGCATTGGCTTTGCTGCGCGTCCAAACCTTCACGACGGCGATCTTCCAGCAGTATGAGCTGCAGTTCGACAATTCGTCGGCGGCCGTGCTTTCCGCGCTGCTGATGCTGCTTTGCCTGCCGGTGGCGTTCGGCGAGATGTGGCTGCGGCGCGGCGTCCGTTTCTCGAAGGTGGGCCGCAACACGGCGCGGCGCGGTTCGCCGGCCCGCCTCGGTCGCGCGACGCCCTTCGTTGTCCTTGGCTTCCTGCTGGTCGCGATCGTCTCGCTCGGCGTGCCGTTCGGCCGTCTCGGCTACTGGCTGGTCAAGGGTGTTTCGGCCGGTCGAGGCCTGGATGCGCTGGGGCCGGCGCTGTTTGGCTCGCTGTCTCTGGCGCTGCCTGGAACCGTCGTCACGACGCTGATCGCCTTGCCGCTGGTGCTGCTGGCCCTGCGCAGTGGTGGGTTCTTCGCGCGCTTCGCCGACCGGTTGCCCTATGTCGTGCATGGGTTGCCGGGTCTCGTCGTCGCCCTGGCGCTGGTTTATCTCTCGATCCGTCTGTTGCCGGCGATCTACCAGACGCGGGCCGTGCTGTTCGCGGCCTATGCGATCCTGTTCCTGCCGCTTGCCCAATCGGCGATCCGTGCTTCGGCCGAGTTGGTGCCGCGCGAGATCGAGGAGGTGGCTCGCACGCTCGGCCGCAGCCCGCTGCAGGCTTTCGTCTCAGTGACCTTGCCGTCGTTGGCCCCGGGCCTTGGCGCGGCCCTGGCGCTGGTGGCGCTCGAACTGATGCGCGAACTGACGGCCACTCTGATCCTGGCTCCAACCGGCGTGGTGACGTTGGCGACCGAAGTCTGGCTGCACACCAATGACAGCGCCTATGCCGCCGCCGCGCCCTTTGCCGCGCTGCTGGTGCTGATCTCGGGTGTGCCGGTCTATATCTTTACTCTGCGCACCCTGCGTCCACGCACGCTTCGCGACTAGGCCCTACACCTCGCAACCAGGCCGACGTCTCGCGATCAAGCAACACGGCAGATACAGCCGTCGTTGATCCGGGTTGTGGCTCCGGCCTCAAGATCGGCAAAGAGTCGCCGCATTTTCCGTTCATGATCAATCTGGATCGATCCACTTCGGATGGAGCCGGTCGACGGGAAGATTTCTGTAGTAATATTTCGACAAGTTACTGCAGAAGGAAATATTAACCAAAACGAATTTGTCGTCTGTTTTGGCGGGTGTGGGGGTTACATGTCGAAGCAAAGTAGAGATGAGTACCATGACACATTCGGGCAAGTCCGGCGCCGCCTTGCGCGCGCGCAGTCTCGCTGAGCTGACCGATCAGGATCTCCTGAATTCCGGCGCCGAAGGCGCTTCCGAGGAGTCTCCCCGTACGCCGTCCCTCCCCGTTCCCCTGAGCCTGCGTGCCGGCCCCAGGCTCGTGCATTATGATGCCAGGCCCGAAGCCGCTGCGGCTGAGGCTGCGAGCCGGCTGGAAGATCTCGCCGCCGAGCTTGAGGCCGCCCTGATGAGCGACCTGCGCAACGTTGCCTCGGTGTTGCAACCCGACGAGCCGGCCCGGTCTGTTCATGCGCTGCCGCTGGTCCAGGCCGAGATCGAGACGGGCTTTGCCGGCGATACGCTGCCCGGCGGGACCGTTTCGACAGAGGCTCCGCAGCAGGATCGGCTTGTGGTCGAGCGGCTTCTGGCGCGTGGACGTCTCGCCAATACGGCCCCCGTCCCGGATTCCGCGCCGACGGGCGCGGCGCTGGAAGAACAGCTTTCCGGCGAACTGGCGGAACGCCTCTCGATTGCCGTCGATGAATTGCGCGTTTCCCGAGGGGAGGCGCCTTCCTATGACGCCGCGCCGCTCGCCTATACCGACGCGGGACGTCGCCGCACCGTGTTGAACCGGCAGTTGGTGGCCGTCCTCGCCGTGCTGGCTCTCGTCGGCGGCGGCGCCCTGGCGACCATCCAGTCGGTCACCGCCCGCACCGATGCACCTGTCGAGGAGGCGATCGACCAGGTCTCTACTGCGGGGATCGCCACCGCCGGAATCGCCACGACGGAGGCCGCGCCTCTGCCGGCCCCGGCGGCCAAGCAGGTCTATGACCGCGCTGTCGAGGACCCGGCATTGCCGGAAGCGCCGCCACTGCGGGGTACTGACGGGCTCGAATCCATCTCGGGCTCTGCCCCGACGCTGGGCACCGCACTGTTGCCTGGTTCGGCTGTCCGCACGGAACCGGTCCAACCGAGCGTTCGCGCGGTCTATGCGACGTCGGCTGTTGAGGCGCCGCCGGCAGTGGCGCCCGAATCCGCGCCGGTCGCGGCTGCGCCGAAGCCCGTCGCCGATCCGGTACCATCGTCAGAAGTCACCGCGGCCGTTCCTGAGTCGGTGGCCGTGCCGGCCAAGGCGGCGGATACATCGCTCGTTCCCGGGCCCGCCAGGATCACCAGCGGCGTCAAATTGCGCGGCAATCCGGACAATGGTGCGCCGACCATAGGCCTGCTCAAGACCGGCGACCAGGTGCAGGTCGTTCAGTGCAAGGGTTGGTGCGAGGTGGTTGCCAGCGGCAAGCGCGGCTTCGTTTTCAAGAAATTCCTCGCATCCGTCAGCGGCTAGGTCTTCAGCCCCAACTTTTGGTAGCGCGAGGATGTCCATGGGCATCCTCGCGAAACGTTGTTGGTTTTCGGGCTGCATTATGATTGTGTCGGAATGATTGCATCTGCTACCAGTGGCAATCTCTGCGAGGCAATCGAAGACGCACATGCACGGCCAGGTATCGAACATAGTGGGCATTGCGGCCTGCACTCGGCCGCGCGATCCGGAGCGCTATCTGCGTTCTGTCGAGATTCTCCTCTCGGCGGTGCAGGCTCTGTCGTTCGCGCGCGAGACGGGCCAGGTGCAGCGCATCGTCAATGCGGCCGCCCGCCAGATGACGGGCAGCGACGGCGCGACCTTTTTCCAGCGCGAAGGCACGTTTGGGCATTTCGTCGATGAGGATGCGATCGCGCCCCTGTGGAAGGGTATGCGTGTTCCGCTCCACGATTGCATCGAAGGCTGGGCGATGCTGAACCGGCAGCCGGTGTTGTCGCTGGATATCACGGCGGATAACCGTCTCGACCCTTCCGTCTTTGAGGGCACCTTTGTCCGCAGCCTGGTCGTTGTTCCGATCCGCACCCTGGAGCCCGTTGGGGCCATCGGGGTCTATTGGGCGGCGGTGAACGGGCCGAATGAGGACGACCTGCACCTTATGGTGCGGCTCGCGGACGCCACGTCGCTGGCGATCGAGAACATCCGCATCTACGGGGAACTTGAGGATCGCGTGCGTCTGCGCGCTGCCGAACTCGACAAGGCGAAGGCTGATATCGAGGAACTCTCCATCACTGACGATCTTACCGGTCTCCTGAATCGGCGCGGTTTCCGCCGCGCGGCCGAGGCGGTCCTCGCCGGCGGCTACGGGTGCCAGTTGGCCTTCATCAATGTCGACGGGCTGAAAAAGGTGAACGACAAGTTCGGCCATTCGGTCGGCGACAGTCTGATCGCCGATTGCGCCAGCGTTCTGCGTGACTGCGTGCGTCAGTCGGACGTAGTCGGCCGGATGGGCGGAGACGAGTTCTGCGTTCTCGTGCAGGCGCCGCTGGCCCCGGCCGAGACGTTGCGCAACAGCCTGCGGACGCGGCTCGATTACTTCAATCGCTTGTCGCCTGCGCAGTGTACGCTTTCGATCAGCGTCGGCATCGTGCAGGCTATGCCGGGCCGCAACGAGTCCCTGGACGATCTGCTCGGCCAAGCCGATGTCCTGATGTCGATGGAAAAGCACTCCAAGTCGATGTCGAACTCGCGCCACTAGGGCGATTTCGCGCGAACGCATGACGGTTCGCGACCAGGCAGGAAATTTGAGATTTTCGCCGTTTCAGAGAAACGGCAAAATGCACCAGGCGCCGTGGAAAAACGGTCATGGCTCGCCGATGTTTGCCCGTCTTCGGGCGGCCGCATCCCGCCTCGATGGTCAGCCTTGCTAAATCGTCCGATCGTTCAAATTGCAACGATCGGTTTTCGAATTTGCGAACGGCTGAGGCTGCCTTATCGGGTCAGGATGACCCACAAGGCAAATTGCATGTCGCTAGGAAAGAAGTCCAAACTGCCGCGGAAGCCGACGCCTCCGGCCGCTGCTTTCGCAGACCCCCGACGAGCCGCCGCGCCGTCCGGATCGACCAGCCGTCCGGTCCGCTATCTCGAACTGACTGTCGAGGAACGCGACAGACTGGAGCCGGCGCAGGCGCTGGTGATTGATGGCGCCGGACGCGAATGTTTTCGGGGTCTGACCATCGCGGAATCGCTCGAGTTCCTGACGCTTCAGCGCATCGGCCTCGACAATGACGACCAGCGTTTCCTCAAGTTGGTGCTGCTCGGCGATCTGCACGAGGCCGCGCAGATACGTTTTCGGGCCACCTGAGGTCGACTTTTCGCCGACGCTAAAGCCAAGCCGGCCGCGGCCTTGGTCGAGCCGCTGCCGGGACCGAGGCGACTAGGCTTTCTGCGGCAGGATCCAGCCGGGATAAGCACATTCGAAGGCGGTATCTGCCGAAACCGGTACGCCGTTATCGAGCTTCAGCGCGGCGATGCGCGAGGAATCCCAGCCGGCAACGAGCAGGTGGTCGCCCTGGACGAGCAGGTGCTGCGGCCAGAACACGGTTGAATCGAGTTCCGACACCAGCTTCGGTATCTTGCCGGAGACGTCGAAGGTCGAAATCGTGTCGTTGCCGCGATTGGCGAAATAGACGAAGCGTCCGTCGACCGAGCGCTGGATGTCGCCGGGATAGTTGCGGCGATGGCGGGTGCGAGCCGGTCCCGGACGCGTCGTGCTTGGAACGCTCTGCCAGGCGCCCTCAGGCGCGCCAGGATGGCCGACGAGCAGGTTGGAGCCAAGCTCACCTGAGATGGCGAGGCGGCCGTCCGGCAACACGACGGCGTGGCGTGGGCCGCAGCCGGCGGGCAGCTTTGTCACCCGAGTCTGCGTCAACGCGGCCGCGCCCGGCTTGGTCAGGTCGACGCTGAATTCGCGGATGGAATCGTCACCGAGATCGATGATGAACAGCGTCTCGCCGACGAAGAAGGCCTGGTGCGGATGCGCGTCGTCCTGCCGATCCGTCTCCGGACCGCCGCCTGAAAGTTTTACAAGCGCGACATCACCGTCGAAGCTGCCATCGGCGCCAAGGCGCTGCAGACCGACCGTGCTCGTCGTGTAGTTGGTGAAGACCAGCAGTTTGCCGGAGGGATCGACGGTCAGATGGCAGGGCTCGGCGCCGCCGCTCTTCTTCTCGCCGATGGTTTCGGCCTTGTCTCCGTCAATCCGCCAAGCATGGATCTCTCCATCCATGCCGGCACGCGACGTGCCGTAGATGACGGGCAGAGTCGGGTGCCAGGCGAGCGAGGAGAGATGCTCGGCCCGCGCCAATGTTTCGCCCTTCCAGAGGCCGTCCGTCTCGACCCAGCGGGTGAGGCCGTGCAGTTCGAAAACGCCGCGTGACGCAATGAATAGCGCCTCGCCGGCTGCGAGCTTGAAGTCGGACATCTGGATTCTCCCCCGATCGGTGCTGGTTTGCGTAGAGCTTAGCTCGCTATCGCTATTCCGACGAGCCCGGCCCAAAGCCTTCCCAGGTTCCGGTCAGCTTGCCATCGCGCAGGATCGCGGCGCGGCGCAGCATGGCGAAGGCCATGCAGACATGGTTCGGCACGATCTCGAGGCGGGTGCCAACCGGCAGCGGCGTCGGCTCGCCTTCGCCCTGCCAGCGCAGCCAGCCATGCTCTTCCGACATCTTGTCGATGACCCAGCCCGGTGCGTTCACGATCATGCCCATGCCGGGATATTCGTGCCGATGCGCCGCGGCGGGGACGAGATCGGTCGAAAGCGACTTTGAGCCAGCGTCGATGCAGGCGCGGTCGGGATCGGGATGGCTGATGACCGTGCCGATGACGCGGACGGCGACGGTGTCGAGCGTCGCATTGCCGAGCGCGATCTGGCCGACATCGTTGAAAGCATAGATGCCGGGGCGGATCTGGGTCACGCCCGGCACATGGGCGACGGCTCGGGCCGAGGCCGAGGCACCGAGCGACACGATCGGTAGCTTAATACCTTCTGCGCGGATCGCCTTGGCAATGCCGACCATCAGTTCACCGGCGGCCACCGCGCGAGCTTCGAGGTCGGCCTTGTCCTTGGCGCCGTAGGTGGCGCCTTCATGGGTGTAAATACCGACAAGATCGACGCCGGGCGCGCCAGAAATCGCCTTGGCAACATCCACCGCCTTGGCAGGCGAGACGCCCTCGCGGCCGAGGCCGGAATCGATCGCCAGCATCATGCGGACCTTTTCGCCCGCCGCCGCGAAGACCGCGCCGATGCTGGCCGCGGCGTCGACGCTGTCGGTTGCGAACAGCGCGTCGGCGCGGCGGGAGAGCGCCAGTGCCCGAGCGCCATTCTCGGCGCCGAAGATCGGGTTGGCGATGAACAGCCGCTCGATGCCGGCATCGGCAAAGGCTTCGGCCTCCCCGAGCTTGGCAACGCAAAGGCCGTGCGCGCCGCGCGCGATCTGGCGGCGCCCGGCATCGGCCATGCGGTGCGTTTTGGCGTGCGGATAAAGCTCGACCCCGGCCGAGCGGGCAATCGCCGCCATCTCGTCGAGGTTACGGTCGAGCACGTCGAGATCGAGTACGAGGCCGGGCGTGGCGACCGGGATGTCGGTCCAGTCGGAGGCAGCGGCGGAAAGGGCGGCGGACATTTGCTTTGTACCTTGTGGATAGGCGAGATCAGGCTGGCATGCGGATGACACGGCCGGCGCGCACGCCCGTCATCTTGCCGTCTTCGAGCGCCAGCTTGCCATTGACCATGACATGGAAAATGCCCGTCGCTGCCTGGCGCGGGACTTCGTAGGTGGCGTGGGCCTTCACCGTCATGTCGTCGAAGACGACGATGTCCGCCTTGGCGCCTTCGACGATCCGGCCGCGATCGGGTTGGCGCAGGCGGTTCGCGGCGGTGCTGGTCATGTGGCGGACGCATTCGGCGAGCGTCAGTACCTTTTCCTCGCGCACATAGGTTTCCAGCATACGTGGAAAGGTACCCCAGGAGCGCGGATGCGGCCGGTCGCCGACCAGGATGCCGTCACTGCCGACTGTGTGCTCGTCGCGCTGCATCAGCGCCCGTACATGTTCCTCATGGCCGATGAAGAACACGCAAGGGGCGCTGCGCTCGGTGGCGACGAGGATATCGAGCGCGAACTCGGCCGGGCTCTTGCCGGCCTTTTTCGCGGCGGTCGCAAGGTCCGACTCCATCACCCATTCAAGCTCCGGCGCGCCGGGTGTGCCGACGACATGCACGGTTGACCAATTGACGGTCAGGCCCTGATGCCCGTCCGAACCGATGATGTCGAGCGCTTCGATGATCTTGGCACGATACTGAGGCGAGCGAAGACGCGCCATCTGTTCCTCGCCGGTGCCGGCGAGCGACCAGCTCGGCAATTGCGACAGCAGCGTCGTCATGCCGGCGAGATAGGGATAGCTGTCGAAGGTAAGGTCGACACCGTCGGCAATCGCGTCGTCCAGCATCTTCAGCAATTCCGGCAGCTTGCCGCGATTGCACTCGAAGGAGAGATGCGTATGGGCGAGATGCAACGCGACGCCGGACCGCCGGGCAATCTCGAAGCATTCGCGATAGCCGCCGAGCGCATCGAGGCCGTAGTTTCGGTGGTGCGGGCAATAGAAGCCGCCATACTCGGCGACGACCTCGCAGAGCGCCACCAGTTCGTCGGTGTCGGAATACATGGCCGGGACATAGGTGAGGCCGGTCGAGAGGCCGACGCCACCTTCCTCAAGCGCCGTGCGCAGCAGCGCCTTCATCTGCTCCAACTCGTCGGATGTAGCGAGGCGGGGCGCGTTGCCCATGACGAGCATGCGCAGATTGCCGTGCGGCACGAGGTAGGCGGTGTTGACGGCGGTGTTGCCGTCGAGACGCTGCAGATATTCGGCGACGGAGCGCCAGTTCCAGTCAAAACCCGGCGGGTCGTCGTTCCAGCCCTTCAACTGCGCACGGAGTTCGGCCAGCGTCGCCTCGTCGATCGGCGCGTAACTGAGCCCATCCTGGCCGAGCACTTCGGTCGTCACGCCTTGCGTGATTTTGGAGGTGTGGTCCGGTTGGACCAGCACCTGCAGGTCGGAGTGGGTATGCATGTCGATGAAGCCGGGAGCGAGGATCAGCCCGCCGATGGCGATCTCGCGGTCGGCTTCGAGCTTTTCCGTGCCGTCGGTGATGCGGACGATCCGGTCGCCCTCGACCAGGACGTCGCCGCGCACGGGATCGGAACCGAGGCCATCGACGATGATGCCGCCGGAGAAGAGCGTGGTCTGGAAAGTCATGCTGTTGGGATCCGTATCTTCTGTCCGGTGCGGGCGCTCTCGTAAATCGCGTCCGTGACGGCGACGACGTGCGCCGCCAATTGCGCTGTCAGGCCCGTGGGCGCTGGTGCACCGAGCGCGCATTCGATCAACGCGGTGGTGGGCGCGCCGGCGTCGTAGAGGCCCGAGGCATCGGCTTCGCCATATTCGACTACGTCGCCATTCGCCCGCACGAGGCGGACATGGTCGACGACGGAATCGAGCCAGATCTGGCCCTTGTCGCCATAGAGCGCGAGGTGCCATTGCGGCCGGGCGAGATAGGGGTGCGTCGAGCCGCTGCTGATCGCTGCCGTGCCGCCACCGGCGAAATCGGCGTTGACGCTGGCATGCAGGTCGATCTCGCGCCCCGGCGGATAGGTGCTGGCGCTGACGGCGACGATCGGCTCGCCGGCCAGCCATTCGATCAGGCCGAGCTGATGCGACATCGAGACGGCGGCCGAACCGCCGCCCGAGATCTTGCGGTCCGTATAGGTGGCGGTGTTGGAGGTGCCGTCGCCGCCCCAGCCGCCATCCGTTCCGCCCATCAGCAGAGCGCGCGTGTTGACGGCGAGATGCATGGTCAGGTGCTCGATCTTGCCGATCTCGCCCCTGTCGATCAGCGCTTTCGACAGCGCGAAACCGGGCGCGGCTGGCCAGCCGAAACCAACCAGCAGGGTGCGGCCGACCCGGTCGGCCGCGTCGCGCATCCGGCTTGCGGCAACGGCTTCCAGCGCGAACGGTTTTTCGACCAGTACATGCGCGCCGGCTTCGAGCGCCGCGATCACCTGCTCTTCATGCGCAACTGGCGGGCTGGAAACGACGACGATGTCGGGCTTTTGCGCCAGCACATCGCGCCAGTCGGTGAAGGCGAGCGGCACGTCGAAAGCGGCGGCGAGGTTCTTCGCCGTCGCTTCGTTCGGGCTCGACAGCGCCACCAGCTCGACGCCGGGATGGGCGGCGAGCGTCGGTAGATGGCTCGATTGCGACCATGAGCCGGCGCTGATGACTGCCGCACGGATGGACCTGGTCATTTCACGGCTCCGGCAGTCAGCGCGCCGACGACGTGGCGCTGGAAGATGATGACGAGCACGACCGGCGGGATCATCGACATCACCGTCGCGGCGGCGAGCGCGTTCCAGTTGAACTGCTGCACGGACTGGAACCCGGCGAGAAGCGGTGGAACGGTCAGCTGGTTGGTCAGCACGAGCGAATAGAAGAACTCGCTCCACGCTTCGAGGAAGATCAGCACGCCGGCGGCTACTAGGCCGGGGCGGGCGAGCGGCACGACGATGATCCAGAGCGTCTGAAGCCGGGAAGCGCCGTCGATCTTGGCGGCTTCCTCGATCTCGCGCGGCAGCTGGTCGAAGTAGTTCTTCAGGATCATGATCGCCAGCGGCAGCGTGAAGACGTTGTAGCTGATGATCAGCGCCCAGGGCGTGTTCAGGATGCCGGTGACGCGGAAGGCGACGAAGAACGGCCCGATGATGGCGATGGCCGGGATGACGCGCGAGATGATGATCGAGAGCTCGAACAGCCGCGAGCCCCGGAACGGATAGCGTGACAGGCCGTAGGCGGCGAGACCGGCGATGAACAGGTTCAGGATCACCAGCACCGAACTGACGAAGAAGCTCTGGCCGATCGCCGGCAGCAGGCGCGAGCCCATGTCGGTGGTGCCAAAACCCTTCAGATTGGTCGAGCCGGTCAGCACCGAGAGATAGTTGTCGAAGGTAATGCTGGAAGGGACCATCGGGAATGGCTTCACGCCGAGCTGCGACGGGGTGATCAGGCTGGAGACGACGAGATACCAGACCGGCAGCAGGATCCAGATTGCGAACACCAGCACGCAGAGATAGATCACGCAGCTGGCGACGAAACTTCGTTGCCGGCCGCTGGCGGTGGCGGCCTTCGAACGGCGTCGCGCCGGGGCGGTTTGCACAAGAGCGGTCATGCGGGCTGGCTCCCCCGGGCGTAAAGCAGCTTGACGGTAATCAGGCCGCCGGCGAGCGCCACGAAGCCGAGAATGACGGCGAGCGCCGAGCCGAGGCCGATCTGGGTGACGCCGAACAGCTGGCGATAGATCAGGATCGAAAGCACCTGGGTGGCGTCACCCGGCCCGCCCTGGGTCATGGCGAAGATCACGTCGAATTGCAGGAAGGCGTAGATGATGTTGAGCACGGTGACGGTGACGAGCGCCGGCCGAAGCCAGGGCAGGGTGATGTTGCGGAAGCGCTGCCAGAGATTGGCGCCGTCGAGGGATGCTGCCTCGTTGAGATCGCCGGGCAACGTCTGAAGGCCGGCCAGCAGCAGGATGCCGGCGAAGCTCGCCTGTCGCCAGACGGCGGCGACGATGGTCACCACCAGCGCCGAGTTCGGGTCGGACAGGAAGTCGTGATAGTCGGTCGTGGCGCCCATCATCAGCAGCACGGCGTTGAGACCGCCGACGCTGCCATCGGCAAACCACTTCCACAGGATGCCGATCATCAGCCAGGGCGTCGCCCAAGGGATGATCAGCAGCGCGCGGGCGAGGCCACGGCCGATGAAGTGCTGGTTGAGCAGCAGCGCCATGGCGAGGCCGAACAGGGTCGAGAGCACGACGAAGCCGACCGAGAACAGGAAGGTCACCCAGGCCGATCGCCAGAACACCGAGCTGCCGAGGACGATGGTGTAATTCTCAAGACCGACGAAGGGGCCGAGGCTGCGGCCATGCGCGGGCACGTCATGCAGGCTGTAGAGGATGGTGAGTACAGTCGGAATGAGCAGCAGCACGGCGAGAAGGATGGCGGCAGGCGCCGTCACCTTGAGCCCGAACCGTCCGTCGTCGTTGCGGAGAGATCCGCCGAGTTTGCGTGTGGCCGACACGGTGATTTCCTTCAGGCGCTGCCGTCGCGTTGCGAGCCCATGGGATGGCTGCCGCGGGCAGGCATGTCTGTACGCGCATCATGGGCAGGGCCTCGGTCTCGCCAGCGAAACCGAGGCCCGCATTCAGGATTGCAACGTCAGAGGCTTCGGCCCTTCTGGGCCGAATTCGCCGCTGCCGTCAGGTCCTCGACCGTCTGCGCCGGCGTTGCCTGGCCGAGCAGGAGCGCATGCACGACGTCGCCGACACGGGCCTGGAAGTCCGGATACCAGGGCAGCGTGCGGGCCGGAACGACCTTCGAGCCGGTCTCGAAAGTCTTCGAGATCAGCGGCAGGTCGTAGTAATCCGGGAAGGCGGCGATGACGTCGGGGTCCTTGAAGAAGCCCGGATAGGGCGCAGCGAGGCCCGCTGCCTTGGCCCACTGATTGAAGACGGTGAACTTGCCGGCCGAATCCTTCCAGCCATAGAACTTCATCAGATCCCAGGCGGCTTCGCGCCGGGGGGCATCTTCGCCGGCGCCGAGTTGCAGCACTTCGCCGATCTGGAAGGTGAAGTTGGAACCGCCGATCGGCGACTGCATGACATTGGCGGATTCCGGCCCTCCCAACGCGCGGATCGACGTCAGGAAATAGTGGTGCAGCACGAAGAAGGCGGCTTCGCCCTGCGCCATCTGGTTGGCCAGCTTGCCCGGATCGGTGTTCAGGACCGACTTTGCCGCCAGACCTTCCTGATACATGGCCTGCCACCATTCGAAGACACCGACGGTCTTCGGATCGTCGGCGAAGACCGGCTTGCCGGCCGCGTCGAACGCGGTGACGCCCTCGTTCAGCAGATAGGTGTGCAGGTATTCCTCGCAGAATTCCTTCACCCAATAGGCGACGTAGGGCGCATCGACGATCTTCTTGTCCTTGAGCGTCTTCGAGGCGTCGTAGATTTCCTTCAGCGTCTGCGGCGCGGCAGCGATGCCGGCGTCCTTCAGCATGCGCTGGTTGTAGTGCATCATGTGTACGGCGGAGAAATAGGGCGCGCTGATGATGTCGCCGCTGGCGTTCACATAAGCTGGGCGCGCGCTCTCAAACATGTCGGCGACCATGTCATCGACGCCGGGCAGGCCGTTCAGCTTCGAAGCCCAGCCCTGGTCGACGAACTTCTGCGAGTTGTAGGCGAAGTTGTAATAGAGATCGATCGCGTCGCCGCCGCGCAGGCGGGTCTGCAGCGCCGGCGAATAGCCGACATTCGGGATCACGGCGAGATTGACGGCTGGATTGCCCTTGGCGGTCCATTCGCCGACGAGCGTCTTGATCATGTCGGGCTGGAAATCCCAGGCGAGCATGTCGAGCGAGCCGGTGAAGCCGGCTGCCTCTGCGCGGCCGACGAGGCCCGGCGCCATGAGGGCGGCCATCGCCGTGGCGCCGCCAGCCTTCAGAAAGGCGCGCCGATCGAGGCCGCCCGCCATGTTGTTCTTGTTGGTCTTCATCGTGAACCCCTTCCCTTGGATGGACTTGCCTTCGAGAGAGCGGCTGGTGCCGTCCCTGTTTCCCTCCGGGGCGCAGACTGTTGCCGTCTGTTTGATCCCGGCTTTCGTCTCGACCGGCTGCCCAAATCCCGCGCGATTCGCTTTGTTTTGCGCTGGCGGGATGGCTTGCCGTCCGTCTTGGCCCTCAGGCTAGGACAGGCGCTATCAAGTATCAACGCTAAATATTGTTGGTAAAATCATCATACGATGCCTCATGCGGCATCGTTCCACGAGATGGAAAATTTGGCGCGCGGGAAGGGGATCGATGGTCGGCGCTGCCGGCATTAACGGCAGGCAGCGAGGCCGACCGATGCAGGCGACGGGGTGCTGGAATCGAAAGTTGCGGGCGCTTCAGGCGCCGGGGCCCCGGTCTTCGTCTTCATCCAGGAGGATGCGTTCGGCGGCGCCGTCGAGGTCTTCATATTGGCCGCTGCGAAGCGACCAAAGGAAGATGACGAGCGCCACCACGCCGATCAGCAGCGCGAGCGGAACGAGGAAGATCAGGCTGTCCATGGCTGACCTTGTGCGACCGGGGTCTGGCGCACGTCCCGTTCGGCGGCTTCCGTGGGCCGCGTTTTGACAGCGGCGCTGGACTTTGCCTCGCCCTTGCCGTTGCCGGCCTTGAGACGCAGCGCATTGGCGACGACCAGGATCGACGACAGCGACATGGCCAGCGCTGCGATGAGGGGGGTCACCCATCCGGCGATCGCGATCGGTAGCGCGATGAGATTGTAGACGATGGCGAGGCCGAAGTTCTGGCGGATGAGCCGCCCCGCTTCCATCGAAACGTGATGCGCCAGCGGTACGGCCTTCAGGCTGTCGCGCAGGAAGACAAAGTCGGCGGCGTTGCGACCGATATCGGCGGCGCTCGCTGGCGCCATCGAGACATGGGCTGCCGTCAGGACCGGCGCGTCATTGAGCCCGTCGCCGACCATCAGTGTCTTTCTGCCCGCCGCGGCGAGCGCTTCCACGCGAAACACCTTGTCGGCGGGCAGGGCGGACGCGGTGAAATTGGGGATGCCCAACTCGGCGGCCGTCGCCTGCACGGCTTCCGCGCGGTCGCCGGAAAGGATGAGCGTTTCAAGGCCGGCTTGACGGAGGGCCGACACGGCTTCGCGCGCGTCCGGCCGCAGTTCGTCCGTGAAGAAAAAGGGTGCGAGCAACTTTCCGTCGCGGCTGAGGACGGCTCCCTGCCATTCGCCGGGGTTCGTCAGCGCCCAATCGGCCCGTCCGAGGCGATAGGTCTGGCCGTCCAATTCCGCCTCGATGCCGCGGCCGGGAATCTCGGTCAGCCGCGCGAACGTCACGTCGCCAACGCCAAAGCGCGCGGCGATGGCGCGCGAAGCGGGATGGTTGGAGGATGCGGCCATCGCGGCGGCGATCGCCGCATCCGTGGGCTCGATCCTCTCATCGTCGACGAGCTTCAACTGGCCGCGGGTCAGCGTGCCCGTCTTGTCGAAGGCGACGGTGTCTATCTCGGCCAGGCGCTCCATGGCGGAGCCGTCCTTGACCATGACCCCGTTCTCGAACAGGCGCCGGGCGGCGACGACCTGAACGATCGGCACGGCGAGGCCGAGCGCGCAGGGGCAGGTGATGATGAGGACGGCGATGGCGATGCTGATCGAGCGATGCCAGTCGCCGGTGGCGGCGATCCAGCCGATTAACGTCAGGAAGGCCGTTGCATGCACGACTGGCGAATAGAGCTGCGAGGCACGGTCGGCGAGCCGCCGATAGCGGGCCTTGCCGCCTTCCGCTGCTTCCATCAGCCGGACCATCTCGGCGAGGAACGAGTCCTCCGCTCGTGCGGTCGCCGTGACGACGAGGCCGCCGGTCAGGTTCAGCATGCCGGCCTTGAGCACGGATCCTGCCTCGACAGGCTGGGGCAGGCTTTCGCCGGAAACAACGGAACAATCGAGTTCGGAAGCGCCGCTGAGGATGGTGCCATCGACCGGCACGCGGTCGCCGGCAGCGACGAGCAGCACCATGCCGGGTTCGATTTCGGCCACCGGCAGGTAGTCGCGGCTGCCGTCAGCGTGCAGGACGGTCGCGCCGCGCGGGGCGAGGCGAACCAGGCCGCTGACCGCCTGTCGTGCCTTCTCGCGCATCAAATGGTCGAGCGTGCGACCGATCAGCAGGAAGAACACCAGCGATGTCGCGGCGTCGAAATAGGCGTGCGCGCCGTTCTGGAAGGTGTCGTAGACGCTGATGCCGAAGGCGAGGCTGATGCCGATCGAGATCGGCACGTCCATGTTGGTGCGGCCATGCTTGAGCGCGCTCCAGGCGGAGCGGAAGAAGACGAGACCGGAATAGAATAGCGCCGGTATGGCGAGCAGGGCCGAGATCCAGTGAAACGCCTGCCGGGTTTCCGCGTCGGCGCCGGACCAGACCGACACCGACAGCAGCATGATGTTCATCGAGGAAAAGCCGGCAACGGCCAGCGCACGGATCAGCCGGGTAAGCTGCGGATCGCTCGCCGCCTCGGTCGTGTCATAGAGGTGCGAGGCATAGCCGAGCCCCGCCAGAGTCTCGATCAGCGGCGGAACCTCGCCGCGCCACTTTACGCTCGCTCGCCGGGTCGAGAGGTTTACCCGGGCGTGCGTGACGCCGGGAAGCCCGGCCAGTCCCCGCTCGATCTTGCGGATGCAGTCGGCGCAATGCATGTCCGGCACGGCGAGATCGACCTGGCGAAGGCCGTCGCCGAGATCGCGGCTGGCGAGAAGCAGTTCCTCGTTCGAGACGGCGTCGATCGGCCGGGCCGCGTCGGCGGCGCCGGCCGCGCAGCAACTCATTTCATCGCCTCATAGCTGTGCCAGGTCGCGTGGCCCAGCAGCGGGAACACGACGATCAGACCGATCAGCCCCGTTGCCACGCAGACAGCGAAGAGCGCGAGGACGATCGCGCCCCAGGTCAGCATCACCGGCAGATTGTTCCAGACCAGCGAAATGCTGGTGCCCATTGCCGTGAACGCGTCGGTATCCTCATCGAGCAACATCGGGATCGCGAAGGTGCTGATGGCGAAGGAGAAGGCCGCGAACAGCGCGCCGACGACGGTTCCGACCAGAAGCATCGCAAGGCCCACCGGCGTGGTGAACAGCATGGTTGCGACGTGATCGAGCCCGGGGAACGGGCGCAAGCCGAAGAACAGCGCGTAGATGATTACCGCGGCGCGCATCCAGACCAGCATGAGCAGGCAGAGAATGGCACCGGTAAACCAAACCTGGGCGCCGGACCGTGCCTTCACGAAGATCATCCGCGCCAGCGAGACCGGACGGCCCTGCGCGATGTCGCGGCTCTTGGCGTAGAGCCCGATCGCGACGAGTGGCCCGACGACCATGAAGCCGGCCAGCGCCGGGAAGAGGATGTAGTCGAGGCCGAGAGCGAACAGGCTCCAGATCACGACGACCGAGATGGCGAAGACGACCAGTCCGTAGACGAGGCTGGTCGCCGGGCTGACGAGCAGGTCGCGCCAGCCGGCCGCGAGCCAGCCGAAGGCAGCGCCTGGAGCGAGGCCGCGCCGCCGCGACGGCGCAAGCGGTTGCTGGAGGGCATTGGATGGATTTGTGGTGGTGGCCATGAAAATCTCCTGCCTCAGCATGCAGACTTGGCGGCGCGGAAGCCGTCACCGGAATCGGAAGCCGCCTTTGCATGCGGGACGCAATCCGGCTGGTAGCGGAGCGCGACATAGACGAGATGCGCATTGGCGCCGAGCAGGACGACGATGCTGACCGAAGCGATGGCGATCGAAATCCACCTCCAGTTCACCCGTCGTTCCCGCGTTCCGGGCGCTGATCGAGCGAGGCTCATTTTGCCTCTCCCTCAAGCGAATGCACGTAGAGCGCCAGGATTTTGGTGTCGATCGGGCTCAGACGCTCGCCCCAATGCGGCATGTGACCCTGCCGCCCGCCATAAACCGTGCTGTAGATCGACTGTGCGTCGCCGCCATAGATCCAGGCCTGATCGGTCAGGTCGGGCGCGCCGAGTTCGGCATTGCCCTTGCCCGCTTCGCCGTGACAGGCGACGCAGTTGGCCGCGAAGACCTCCTGGCCCGCCTTGACCCGGTCGGCGTCGAGCGGTGCGCCCGTCGCCGTTCCCGACAGGGAGCGGACATAGGCGACGACATTGGTCACCTGCTCGCGGTCGAGGATGCCCTCCTTGCCGAACGCCATCATCTGGGAAACGCGCGTATCGCCATGGGTCGAGTTGATGCCGACGCGGATGGTTTCGGCGATGGCTTCCGGTGTGCCGCCCCAGAGCCAACTCTTGGCCTTGAGATCGGGGAAGCCCGGACCGCCCTTGGCATCGACACCGTGGCAGGCAGCGCAATTGTCGACAAACAGCGTGCGTCCGGTTTCGCGGACGGATTGCATCAGCGCCGGATCAGCCTCGATGGCGGCGTAGTCCAGCGTGGCGACGCGGTCGGTCCAGCCGGCGCGGGCGGTGGCGGCATCCGCCACTTCGCGAGTGACGATTTCGCGCTGGTCGATGCCAAGCACGCCCTTGGTATAGGTCCAGCCCAGCGGCCAGGCCGGCATCAGGACCCAATATCCGATCGAAAACAGGATGGTGACGGCCAGAAAGAACAGCACGACGCGCGGCACCGGCGAGTCGAGTTCCTCGATGCCGTTCCATTCATGTCCGGTCGTCGTCCGTCCGGTGACGGGATCGCGCTTGCCTAGTTCCACGGCTTGTCGTCCTTGTCGAGAATGCTCTTCTTGGCCTGGTCGAAGCCCTTCTTGTTCTTCGGCCAGAACGTGTAGACCAGCACGCCAATGGAGAGCGCGATCAGGTAGAACAGCCCCCAGCTCTTGGAGAAGGCGACGACGGATTGATAGTCGAGGTCCATCGCTGTCAGCCTCCCGTTGCTTGAGTTGCGCCTGTCTCGGCCTTCGTTGCCTCGGCCTTGGGGGCTTCTGCGCCGGTTGCTTCGGTCTTGGCCGTGGCTGCGTCCGTCAGCTTGCCCAGGATCTGAAGATAGGCGACCAGCGCGTCCATCTCGGTCACGCGCGACGGATCGCCGTCGAAGGCGCGGATATTGGTCGCCTCGCCATAGCGTTCGCTGACGTCGGTGGCGAAGGTCGTATCCGGCGTTGCCTGGCCGTAGGCATCGGCTGGCGCGTTGTCGATCATCGCCTGTGTGTAGGGAACGCCGACGCGGCTCATCGCCAGAAGATGATCGCCGAGGTCGTCGGTGCGCAGCGTCGTCCGCTCCAGCCAGCCATATTTCGGCATGACGGATTCGGGCACGACGTCGCGCGGATTGCGCAGATGCGCCGTCTGCCAGGCGTCCGAATACTTGCCGCCGAGGCGGGCGAGATCGGGGCCGGTGCGCTTCGATCCCCAGAGCATCGGATGGTCGTACTGGGACTCGACTGCCAGCGAATAGGGACCGTAGCGCTCGACCTCGTCGCGCAGGGTGCGGATCATCTGCGAGTGGCAGGCATAGCAGCCTTCGCGCAGATAGATGTTGCGCCCCGCCAGTTCGAGCGGCGTGTAGACGCGCATGTCGGGCGCCTTTTCGACCGTCTCGTGGATCGTGAACAGCGGCGCGATCTCGACGAACCCGCCGATCGCCGAAACGCCGACGATGGCCAGCACGAAGCCGATGGCGCTGCGTTCGAGCTTGCGATGAAAACTCGGCATGGTCGGCTATTCTCCAGCCTGAAGGGCGGGTTGGGGCGCAAGGTGCGGCTCGTCCGCTTCGCCCTGGCTGGCGAGAGCGGTTCCCGGCTGACGGATGGTCATCCAGATGTTGTAGGAGCCGAGGATTGCGCCGATCAGGAACAGCAGGCCGCCAAAGGTGCGTGCGATGTAATAGGGATGCATCGCAACCAGAGAGTCGACGAAGGAATAGGCCAGCGTCCCGCTTTCATTATAGGTGCGCCACATCAGGCCCTGAATGATGCCCGAATTCCACATCGCGAAGACGTAGACGACGGTCCCGGCGAGCGCCAACCAGAAGTGCCACTCGATAAGCTTCGACGAATACATGCGTTCGCGCTTCCACATCCACGGCACCAGCGCATAGATCGAGCCGAAGGAGATCATCGCCACCCAGCCGAGCGCGCCGGCATGGACATGGCCTACCGTCCAGTCGGTGTAGTGGCTCAGCGAATTGACAGCGCGGATCGCCATGAACGAGCCCTCGAAAGTCGAAAGGCCGTAGAAGACGGCGGCGACCATCATGAAGCGCAGCGTGGCGTCGTCGCGAACCTTGTGCCAGGCGCCGTTCAGGGTCGCCAGCGCATTGCCGGCGGAGGCCCAGGACGGCACGAGCAGCACGATCGAGAAGGTCATGCCAAGTGTCTGCACCCATTGCGGCAGGGCCGTGTAGTGCAGATGGTGCGAGCCCGCCCACATATACATGAAGGTGATGCCCCAGAAACTGATGATCGACAGCCTGTAGGAGAAGATCGGCCGCCCGGCGCGCTTCGGCAGGTAATAATACATCATGCCGAGGAAGCCGGCGGTCAGGAAGAAGGCGACGGCGTTGTGGCCATACCACCACTGGGTCATCGCATCCTGCACGCCGGAGAACAGCGAGTAGCTCTTGGCGTGGCCGAACGATACAGGCACGGCGAGGTTGTTGACGATGTGCAGCACCGCCACGACCAGGATGAACGCCATGTAGTACCAGTTGGCGACGTAGATATGGGGCTCTTTGCGCCGCTGCAGCGTGCGTATGTAGATCAGGAAGTAGACGACCCAGACGACGACCAGGAAAATGTCGGCGTACCATTCCGGCTCGGCATACTCCTTGGACTGCGTGACGCCGATGAAATAGCCGCTCACCGCGATGATGCAGAAGAGATTGTAGCCGAGCAGCACGAACCAGGGGCTGATCTGCTCGGGCAGCCGCGCCCGCGACGTGCGCTGGAGTACATGGAAGGAGGTGGCGATCAGCGCATTGCCGCCGAAGCCGAAGATGACGCTCGTCGTATGCACCGGCCGGATGCGGCCAAAACTCGCCCAGCCTGCGTCGAAGGTGAGATCGGGCCAAGCCAACAGGGCGGCGACCCAGACACCGAAGGTGAGGCCGAATACGGCCCAGGCCATGGCGAGCACGATGCCGACCTTGGTCGGGTCATCATAGTAGCGCAACAGCCGCGAAATGTCGGGCTCGGGCGCGTAATAGCCCGCGATCACGAAGAAGCTCACGCCGAGGGCGTAGAGAAGAATGATGAAACCATGGGTCCCGATCGGATCGCCGCGGCCAACGGCGGCAAGCGCCAGGCCGCAAAGTGCGATCAGAATCGAGATCGCGAGTGCGACCTGCCGATCGCCCCTGCTTAATCCCGCAACCATATCCGAGCCCTCATATTCCAGAAATCACGCCATCGCGCCGCCTTCACGAGAGGCTGCGCGCGGCTGGACCTTCTAGGAATTCAGCGCGTTCGTATTTGTTCTAGATCAAAGAGAGAGGCAAAAAGCGTTGCTGGCGATGACTTGAATGGTCTTCAGAACCTCCACGTCGCCGAGCAGAAAACCGCCTCTATCCTTGCATCAACGCAAGGAGCGGTCGCGGTGAGACGCCTACTCTGCCGATGGGTCAGCGGGAGCGAAGGTGATGGAAGTGGCGCTGGAGACGATGTCGATGGACGCGATCATGCGGCGGTGGCCGAAGACCATCCGTGTGGTTCTCCGTCATCACATGCTGTGCGTCGGCTGTCCGATGGCGCCGTTCCAGACGGTCGCCGAGGCATGCCGCGACAATGGCGTCGATAGGGCCGTTTTCCTCGAAGACGTCCGGCGCGTGATCGAAGATGGTCCGGGCTAGATCAATCCTTGCCGGCCTTGCCTTCGGCGAGCAGCATGAGGCGATGCGGCGCCACGACCGTCACGCGCTGACGGCCGCTCTCGACCAGCCCTTTCGCCTCCCAGGCCGTCAGGAGACGACTGACCGTGTGCAGCGTGGTCCCGGTCATTTCGGCGATATCCTGGCGCGAGATCGGAAAATCGATCCGAATTCCCGCCTCCGTCTTTATTCCTGTCTGGCTGGCAAGCCGCAGCAAGGCGTTGGCGACCCGCTGCTCGACCCGCTCGGTCGCCATTTCGACAAGGCGGGTCTGTACGTCCTGCAGGCGGGCGCCGATGGTCTTGTAGGTATTGGTGCCGAAGGCCGGTATCCGCTGGATGAAGTCGCTCCAGAGCGCGCCCGGCCATGCCAGCACGACGCAATCGACCGCAGCGATCGCGCTGGCGGGATAGGTTGAGCGCCCCAGCGCCTGGGCTATCCCAAGCAGTTCGCCGGGACTGATATAGCGCACGATCACCTGATCGCCATCCGGCGTGGTCTTGACGACGCGGACATGCCCGTCGAGCAGCAGGAAGAAGGAATGCGCCGCCCCCTCCTGCTCGAAAACCACCGAATCCTTAGCGATTCGCAAGGAGCGGGCGCTGGAGAGAACGTAGTCGAGGTTCGCAGGCGAGGCGGTCTCGAAGGGCGGCAGCCCCATGATCAGGGAGCGATCCAGTTGGCTCATGGTTCCTCTCAGCGCGACGCTTCGGGCCGCTTCCGGGGGATTTGTGCGAGCGCGCCGCAATCTCCCATTCCGCCTGGTAAATCGCAAGCGTCGTTACCTGCCTCTTCGGTTCCAGATCCGTTCGCTTCTTTGCGCTGTAACAAATCCGACCGTCGGCGGGCCGTCTATAGAGAGGGTGATGACAGGGATCATCACGGCTTGAAACGAAGGAACGCACTATGAAACGGACTATGGCCTTGGCCGCGGCAGTCATTGCAATCGCCATGGCGAGCGGCGCCCAAGCCGCGGATCACCAGGTCCAGATGCTGAACAAGGGCGAAAAGGGCGCCATGGTATTCCAGCCCGATTTCATCACGGCGGCTCCCGGCGATACCGTCACCTTCCTGCCGACCGACAAGTCCCATGATGCCGAATCCGTCAAGGGCATGCTCCCCGCCGGCGCCGAGCCCTTCAAAGGCAAGATGAGCGAGAAGATCACCGTGACCGTCGACGCAGAGGGCGTCTATGGCGTGAAGTGCACGCCTCATTACGGCATGGGCATGGTGGCCCTGATCGTCGTCGGAAAGCCGGCTAACCTGGCCGAGGCGCAGGCGGTAAAGCATCCCGGCAAGGCCAAGAAGGCCTTCGAGGCGCTGCTGGCGCAAGTTCCCGCCAACTGATCGTTGCCTGCCCACCGGGCCGGAATCTCATCCGGCCCCTACCGGGATTTCCTGAATGGCCATTCCCCGCACCCGGCCGGGCCGCCACCCCGCCATTCTTTCCTATGGCTTCCGGCCATTCTTCGGGCTCGGCGCGCTTTATGCCGGCCTGTCGATCCTGTTCTGGCTGCCGCTCCTGCATGGCCATTTGGCGACGTCGAGCGTGTTTGTCCCGGTCGACTGGCATGTGCATGAACTGTTGTTCGGCTATCTGGCGGCCGTTTTGACGGGCTTCCTTCTGACCGCCATCCCAAACTGGACTGGCCGCCTGCCGGTGCAGGGGCTGCCCCTGCTCGCGCTGGTGCTGCTATGGCTCGCCGGCCGGTTTGCCGTGTTCTATTCGGCGCAGACGGGCTGGTTGCTGGCCGCCCTGATCGATTGCGCCTTCCTGCTGGCCGTCGCCGCCGCCGCTACGGTGGAAATCGTCGCGGGCCGCAACTGGCGCAATCTCAAGGTTCTCATCCCGGTCGCCGTTCTCTTGGCGGCCAATATTCTTTTCCATATCGAGGCGCATGTCGAAGGCCTGTCCGACATCGCCCGAAGACTGGCGATCGGCGGGGCCATCGTTCTGGTGATGGTGATTGGCGGCCGCCTCATCCCGAGCTTCACCCGCAATTGGCTGGCCCGCGAGAATCCCGGCCGCCTGCCGGTGCCCCTCAACCGTTTCGACATGGCGACGATCCTGCTCACGGCGCTGGCGCTGATGGCGTGGACCTTCTGGCCGGAGCGAGCGGAGGCCGGCACGGCGCTTCTGGTCGCCGCCTTCCTCAACGCGATCCGGCTTGCCCGATGGGCGGGCGACCGCACGCTGCGCGATCCCCTCGTGCTGATCCTGCACGTTGCCTATGCCTTCGTGCCGCTTGGTCTGTTTTTGACCGCGCTGGCGATTCTGCTGCCGGAAATCGTCGCCACCGTCGCCGGGCTGCACACGTTTGGTGTCGGCGCCATCGGCACCATGACGCTCGCCGTCATGGTCCGCGCCACGCTGGGCCATACTGGTAATCCGCTGCGTGCCGGCAGGGCGGGCAGTTTCGTCTTCGCCGCCATCCTGATCGCCGCGGCTGCGCGCATCGCCGCCGCGCTCGGTTTGCCGGGAGACTGGCTCCTTCATCTCTCCGCCTTGGCTTGGGCGGCGGCGTTTCTGGGCTTTGCCCTGCTCTATGGCGGCATGCTTTGCCGGCCACGCCGGCAAGCTGCCAAATCTCCGCAGATTTCGTAATCATTCGCGCCTCTCCTTGCGTTTCGGCAAAGAAGGAAAGTACCCGGCCGCTATTTTCGGCCTGTTCCTTTCTCGTCCAGAGCAACATTGGAGAGATCCATGCTCGATCTACGCAAAGCGACAGGCGAATTTCTTCCGAAGGCGCCAAGAGGCGATCCACCACAAAAGCGCTCGCTGTTCCGGCGCCTGTTGGTGGCAATGATGGCGATCTTCGCCATGATGTTGCTGTCACCGGCCTTCGCCCAGAACCATCAGCATGGCGCGGCGCCGGCCGAAGCGCAGGCGTCGACGGCACCTGTTGCCGTCGACAAGAGTGCTCCACCGGCCGGTGTCCCCGTCGCGACGGCTTCGGTCAGCTATCACAACCCGACGACCTTCACGCTGCGGACCGGCATTGCCACCGGGCGCATGGTCTATATCGGTGTCGGCGGCGACATTGACGGCAAGATCAATCCGACCCTGATGGTGCATGAGGGCGAGTTGATCCAGATCAACCTCATCAATGGCGAGGGCGCAGAGCATGACGTCGTCGTCGATCAGTATGCGGCGCGCTCCTCCGTCGTGGTCGGCAAGAACGCCTCCTCCACCTTCGCCTTCACGGCGAGCAAAGTCGGCGAGTTTGCCTATTTCTGCTCGATCGCCGGACATCGTCAGGCCGGCATGGAGGGTTTGATCCAGGTCATGGCTGGTCCGCGCGAGGCCATGACATCGGCCGCTGCCGACGTCGTCCGCGATCCCGCCGATTTGCCCGGACCTATCGGGCAGCGCGGCTCGAAGGTTGTCCGGGTCGATCTGGAGACCGTCGAGTTGGTCGGCAGGCTCGATGATGGCTCGACCTATACCTACTGGACGTTCAACGCCAAGGTTCCGGGCCCGTTCATCCGGGTGCGCGTCGGAGATACGGTCGAAGTGCATCTGAGAAACCCGGAAGGCAGCGTCATGGCGCATTCCGTCGATTTTCACGCAGCGACCGGTCCCGGTGGCGGTGCCCATGCAACGCAGACGGACCCGGGCAACGAGACCGTCGTGACCTTCAAGGCGCTCAAGCCCGGCATCTTCGTCTACCACTGCGCCACGCCGAGCGTTGCCCACCACATCACCAGCGGCATGTACGGCATGATCCTGGTCGAACCGGAGGGCGGCCTGCCGCAGGTCGACCGTGAATTCTACGTGATGCAGGGCGAACTCTACACCGTCGAACCGTTCGGCTCGAACGGCGCGCTTGAGATGGACTATGACAAGCTGATCTCCGAACGGCCGGAATACTTCCTGTTCAACGGCGCGGTCGGTTCGCTGACGAAGAGCCATCCGCTCTATGCCACCGTGGGAGAGACCGTTCGCATCTTCTTCGGCGTCGGCGGCCCGAACTTCACGTCTTCATTCCACGTCATCGGCGAGATCTTCGACAACGTCTATTCCATGGGCAGCGTCGGCTCGCCGCCCCTGACGGGCGTGCAGACGGTCACCGTGCCGCCGGGCGGCGCGACGATCGTCGACTTCAAGATCGATCGCGGCGGCCACTATGTCCTGGTCGATCACGCCCTGTCGCGCGCCGAGCGCGGGCTGGCCGGATACCTGATCGTCGATGGGCCGGAGAACGACGACATCATGCACGCCGGCCCTGCCGACAAATCTGCCAAGTAACCCTCTCGGGCAAGTTTCGCAGGAGACTGCCCTTCAGAATGACGCCTCGCGCTACTTCGCGGGGCGTTTTTGCGTGCAGATTCCAGTTTTCGCATCCGCAATGGCCCCAGCGCGATCGGTTGAGCGTTCCCATCGGTTCTTGTATGGAGAGGGCTGGATGCGTCGTCCGGCCTCTTGCCGTATCGGCTGCGCCCCGCCGCTCCATTCGTCTTCGGTCGAACTCGACGCCGCAAAAGGGCCGTGAGTCCGCGCTGTCCGCGAACGAGACCGGCCCGAATTGCGTTCCTTGAAAACTGCTCCCAGGCCCGTGACATGATACAGCCTCCCGACGCCTCCAAACCGGAGGCCAGCCGTTCCTGGGGCTCCCGATTCTTTTCACCGATCCTGGCTGGTGCGACGCTGCGCGACCGGATGATCGCCTGCTTCGGAGCGTTGCTGGGCATTGCGCTGACCGGCGCCATCAGCGGATATCTGTTCGGCCACGGTCCGCATCTTCCGCTCATCGTCGCGCCCATAGGCGCCTCCGCCGTGCTTCTCTTCGCCGTGCCGGCAAGCCCGCTCGCGCAGCCATGGTCGATCATCGGCGGCAACACGATATCCGCCCTGATCGGCCTGATCGTCGCCCATTTCATTTCGGATCCGATCCTTGCGATCGGCGTCGGCGTCTCGCTGGCCATCGCCGCCATGTCGTTCACGCGGTGCCTGCATCCGCCGGGAGGCGCCGCGGCCCTGACCGCCGTTCTGGGCGGGCCTGCCGTGGCCGGTTGGGGGTTTCTCTTCCCTTTCGTTCCCGTCGCTCTGAACTCCTGCCTCCTTGTCGCGCTGGGGCTGCTCTTCCATAAGCTCGCGAGGCGCAGCTACCCCCACGTCGCTGTAAAGCCGGTCGAAAATCTCCATCAGACGAACGACCTGCCTTCGTCGGTGCGGGTCGGGTTTCGCGAGGAAGACGTCGACGCGGCGCTGGAGGCCTTCGACGAGACCTTCGATATTGATCGGGCGGATTTGAGCCGGCTGCTGCAGCAGGTCGAACTTCAGGCTGCGGTCCGGTCGCACGCCGGCATAAGCTGCGCCGACATCATGTCGCGCGACGTGATCGCCATCGACGAAGATGCCGATCCGGATGACGCACGCCGTCTGTTGCTGAAGCACAATATCCGCGCCTTGCCGGTAAAGGACCGCCATGGCCGCCTGATCGGCACGGTCGGCCTCCGCGAGATTTCGCAGAGCACGGGCACGATCGCAGGGTCGATTTCGCCGCCGGCCACGGCAGCGGTCTCGGATGCAGCGCTGTCGCTGCTGCCGGTCCTGACAGATGGACGGACCCACGCCGTCATCATCGTCGATGCCGACGACCAGATCTTGGGTCTGATCTCGCAGACCGATCTTCTGAGCGCCGTAGCGCGCCTGCTGCCGAACGAGCCGGCGTGATCGGCGGAAGCCGGGTGGAACGATAGACGCGCGGTACGTGGTCACGGCTTTCGTTCGACGCCTGGTTCGACCGTCGTTTTCCATACACGACGAGTTGAGTAGCGTTTTCCGACGCTTGGCGGATCTTGGGCACGAGGTTTAGAAATCATCTAAATCATTGTTGTTGCAAGCATTTTTCATTTGCCCTATCCGGGCGTCAGGTTGAACCCACTCGCCGTTTCGCAGGCGCGCGAGCCCCATCCCGCACCTGTGCAGCGCTCATGACCGCGACGTACACGACCGACAGCCCGGAAAACCCGACGCCGATGCGCCTGCGCCATTGGCACCCGCCAATCATGGTGGTGCCGATCCAGCGCGGTGGCCGAAGGCTGCAACGGCTCGATCGGGTCGCGGCTTCGCTCTGCCGCCTGCAGCAACGCGGCGGCGGGTGCTAAGCATGTCCTGGGACATTCAGAGCCTGTTCCGGCGTCACGCCAAGGAAATCACCCGCGCCCTGCGGCGGCGCGGACTGAATGCCGAGACGGCGGCCGACATTACCCAGGACACGTTCCTGCGCGTGCTGGCATCGCCGCCGGAAGACGGCACGCTGAACCACAATCCGCGCGCCTATCTGCATCAGGTTTCGCGCCATCTGAGCATCAACCATGTCGAGCGCGTGCGTCGGTCGGCGATGGTCGAGGTCTCCGACGAGATCTGGACGCAGATCGCCGACCCGGCACCGTCGCCGGAGGTCGTGGTTTTTGACCGCCAGCGGCTTCGGCAGGTCGAGGCGGCGCTGGCCGAACTGCCCGAGCGGACGCGGATCGCCTTCGAACGCCATCGCCTTGGCGACCAGACGATCGCCGCCATCGGGCAGGAACTCGGCCTGTCGACGACCCGGACCTGGGCGCTGATCCGCGAGGCCTATCGCCATATCGTGCTTCGGACGGGCAGTCTTTGAACTAAATTCCAGCCGCGAGAGAAAAAGAAGCCGCGCCGTGGGTAATACATGGCGAGACGATTCGGCCGCGGGGCGCGTGCCGATCGCGGGGAGAGGAAGCATGAACAAGGTCACTCCGGACGCGGATCGGCTACTCGACGAGGCGATCGATCTGGTGATCCGCCTGCAGATCGCGCCCGACAATCCCGTGTCGATCGAGATGATCCGCGCCTGGCGCGCGCGTGGACCGCAGCACGAACGGGTCTGGACCCAGGTGTCGGACGTGCATGGCATGAGCGGCAAGGTCCTGACCGATCGCAGGAAGGCGGATCGCCGCCGGCAGTTCGCCCCCTCACGCCGGAATTTCATGCTGGGCGGCGCGGTCGGACTTGGCGCGCTCGCCGCTGGCTCACTGTTCGCGCCCGATGCGATCCTGCGGGCTCGCGCCGATTACATTACCGCCAAGGGCGAAATCCGCCGCATTCCGCTACCGGACGGCAGCCTGGCGACGCTTGGACCCGACAGCGCCATCGCGGTCGCCTTCGGTGCGGAGCAACGTGACATCACGCTACTGAAGGGCATGTGCTTCTTCGACGTCTCCGCCGATGGCGTCCTGCCGTTTCAGGTCCATTGCGGTCATGTGGCCGTCGTCGCGCGCGGTACGGCGTTCGACATGTCGAGCGATGCCGGCATCGTCAGCCTCGGTGTTGACACGGGCAGCGTCGATGCCCGCCTCGATCAATCCAACCCCCAGGCCCTTCGGCTCGAAGCCGGCGACTGGGCGAGTTTTGACCCCGACTCGCAAGCGAGCGAACGTGGCCGCCGCGAGCCCGGCCAGGTCGGATCCTGGCGCGAAAACCTCATCATCGCCGAGCGCGAGCCGGTCGCAGCCCTGGTCGCGAGGATCGGACGCTGGGTTCCCGGCCGGATCCTGATCGCCGATCCCTCCATCGGCGCGGCGCGGGTTAGCGGCCTGTTTGATGTCGGCGATCCGCTCCGCGCTCTCGAGGCTGCTGTTCTTCCGGCGGGCGGCCGTGTCCGCCAGGCCGCGTCCTTCCTGACGGTGATCTCCTCGATTTGAGGTGGAAGCACCCGTCCCTGCGGCGTCGGGCGCGCCGGACGGACAATCAGGATCCCCGTGCTTTCGCGCGCGGATAGGCCCCTCGAAATTATCTGCGGCGAGGGGAGAAAATTTCCGCACCCCGTTTGTATCAGTCTCAGGGACAGCACTACCCAGCATTCAGGCACGGCATCCCGCTCTCATGCAAACAACGGGAATAGCCGAGCCATGATGCGGAATTTGGGGAATGCTGCGTGCCGACGAACCGCGCGCAAGGCGTTCGTCGCAGCGCTGATGCTGTCGACGGGGATCGGTGCCGGGATGGCCACGATTTCTGCGGCGCAGGCGCAGGCGGCGACGCAGACGATCGATTTCAAGATCGCGCCCGGCCCCCTCAACCAGGCGCTGGCAGCATTCGGACGCCAGTCCGGCTTGCAGGTCACGTATCTGGCTGCCTCCGCGTCCGGCAAGACGTCGGCGGGCATCACCGGCCGCGCCACGCGCGACGAGGCGCTGGCTCGCATTCTCACCGGTTCCGGCCTCGTCTTCTCCTTCCCCAATGCGACGACGGCGACCGTCGGCAAGGCCGGATCCTCGAGTGCGCCGGTGGCCAATGATGGATCGCTGGTGCTGGAGACGATCGACGTAACGGCCGGCCGCGCCAGCCGCACGATTGGCTGGGACGGCACTGCCGCGACCGTGTTCACCACGCCCGCCGCCGTGGCGCATATTTCCAGCGAGACGCTGGAGCATTATCCGAGCAATTCGCCCTCCGACATGCTGCGCAGCCAGCCGGGCGTGCTTTCCGGCGAGAGCCGCAATAGCGGCGGCCTCGACGTCAACATTCGCGGCCTGCAGGGGCAGGGCCGCACGCCGGTCACCGTCGACGGCGCGATGAACGCCACGGCCGTCTATCGCGGTTATCAGGGCATCGCCAACCGCTCTTTCGTCGATCCGGATTTCATCGGCGGCATCAATATCGAGAAGGGCCCGAGCACCGCGCCGGGCGGCGCCGGCGCCATCGGCGGCACGGTCAACATGACCACGATCAACGCCGACGACATCGTCGCGCCAGGCCAGTCGATCGGTATCCGGGTCAAGGTCGAGGGCGGCAACAACACGACGCCGCTATCGAGCAAGGCCAAGGGTAATATGGCCCAGATCTTCACCGATGGCGTTTCCTACGCCTCGGCTGACGTCGATCGTCCCTCCTGGCTCGATCCGACATCCGGTTCGGCCAGCGTCGTGCTCGCGACCAAGAGTGAAAACTTCGATCTCGTCGCCGGTTTCGCCCGGCGCAAGTCCGGCAACTACCATGCCGGCGAAAACGGCTCGCATGCACCGGAGGAAACGGCTCCGCCGCAGCTCTGCATCGACATTCCCGGCTATTGCGATGGCTATACCTTCTTCAAGCCGGGCCTGACGGCCTATCTTCCGGGCGAGGAAGTGCTGAACACCTCGCAGAACAGCTATTCCGGCCTGCTCAAGGGCACGTTCCGCTTCGCCGATGATCACACGCTTGAACTCGGCTACTCGCACATGAAGAACGAGTATGGCGAGACCTATCCGATGGGGTTCTGGAACAACGAGCAGAACCGCCAGCAGGGCGTCCCATCCGAAGTCGAGGTCAACACCTATACCTCGCGCTATCGCTGGAACCCGGCCAGCGAACTGATCGACGTGAAGTGGAACCTCTGGGGCACCCAGCTCGAGGAATTGAGCTCGACGGCGGACGGCGGCGTGAACCGCTCCGACAAATGGGCCGATATGTGGGGCACCGACCTCTCCAATACTTCGGCGTTCTCGACGGGCCTCGGCGAGGTCGCGCTGCAATACGGCCTGGCCTACCAGAACGAGGCGACCGGTCCGGGAACCACGTCCTTCAGCGGCATTCCGGCACGACAGGGCGAGCGCTACGAGACCAGCGTCTTCACCAATGGCAAGTGGAGCCCGACGAACTGGCTGCAGCTCGAAGGCGGGCTGCGCTATCACAGCTACAATTCGAAGAACAAGGCGCCCGGAAATAGCGATGAGCCGGCCACTGACGACGCGCTCGACTTCTCGACGCGCGTGACGGTCATGCCGATGGACGGTGTCCAGATCTTCGGTGGCTACAAGGAGGCGTCGCGACTTCCGTCGCTGTTCGAAGCCGCCGGTGGCTTCGCGACGATTATCGACGAAAACTTGAAGCCGGAACGGGCCAAGGACTGGGAATTCGGCGCCAATCTCGTCAAGGAAGGCCTTCTGGCGGAAACTGACTCGCTCGGCCTGAAGCTCGCCTACTTCAACAATACGATCGATGACTACATAAACCGTCGGTGGGATCGCGTCGCGGTCGAGTATTATCCGGGTTATTACTACTACATCAACAATATGGTTGTCGGAAATATTGCGCAGGCGAAGTTCTCTGGTTTCGAGCTGTCGGGCAACTACAAGGTCGGCGGTTTCAATGCCGATTTCGCCGGTACCTACTACACCGACATCCAATATTGCCGGACCAACGATACCTGCAAGAACAGCTCGCTGGCGGCCGACTATGCGACCAACTACGTTCCGCCGGAATATTCGCTGAGCCTCGCGCTCAGCCAGAAGTTCTTCGACGACCGGCTGACGGTGGGTGGCCGCGTCACCTATGTCGGTCCGCGCGGCGCGGATGCCGAGCCGACGCAGTCCGGCGCCAGCCCGTTCATCGCGCCGATCACCTGGCAGCCCTACACGCTCCTTGACGTGTTCGCGAGCTATCAGCTCAGCGACTTCCTGATGGCGCAGATCAGCATCGAAAACCTGACGGACCAGTATTATGTCGATCCGCTCAACCTGGCTCTCCTGCCGTCTCCGGGTCGCACCATCAAGTTCAGCCTGACGGGCGAGTTCTCGCCCTCCGATTCCACCAGCGGTTCCGACGGTCTAGGCGGCCTGACACATTTCGCCGAAGGTCCTGAATTTGACTGGACGGGGGTCTATGTCGGTGCGAACGCCGCCTATATGAGCGGCGCCGCCCGGGCGGCTGACTTCGTGCAATACACGAAGGGCTTCACGCCGCCGGCCCCGAACGATCAGGTTCTGGGCGACTTTACCGGCAAGTCCGCGGGTATCCAGGCTGGCTTCAACTACCAGTTTGCCAACGATCTTGTTCTCGGTCTGGAGGGCGATTTCTCCTGGACCGATGCAAGCTATACAAAGGCTCAGTATGACGGGCGCTGGGACGCGTACGGCTTCACGGCCGACGTCAACTGGATGGCGACGGTCCGCGCCAAGGCTGGCGTCGCGGTGGATCGCCTCTTCGTCTACGGCTCGGCCGGTCTCACCGCCGCCGATGTAGACCAGTCCTATTTCTACACCACCAAGGAAGTCGGCAGCTCGAGCACCGCTTACTATGGCGACAGCAAGCGGATGACCGGCTGGACGGTCGGCGCCGGCGTCGAATACGCGATGACGCGGAACTGGACACTCAAGGGCGAGTACAACTTCGTCAACCTGGATCGCGGCTCGTTCGAGAACGAGTCCGAGTCCTTCGGCTCGACCCGGGTGCGGAGCTGGCGCGGCGATCTCGATATCGATCAGGTGCGCGTGGGCGTGAACTACAAGTTCTAGTTCTAGCGCAACGCCTCGTCGTCCAATAAAACCCAGGCAAAACAAATCCCCATGGAGAAGGTTTCCCAGGCATGAGCGACACAATCGACACCGTCCGGCCGCAGGAGGCGAGCCGCGCCAAGCTGCTGAAGGCGGAGACGACCGAAACCCACAGCCGGCTGGACCAGTCGATCATGGCGGGCCGGCCGTT
>NZ_JAPKNH010000010.1 GCF_026344005.1 Kaistia terrae | reverse complement strand
GACGGCGGCGCGATGGTCTCGTAGATATACGAGCCGCCGGCCGCGACCTCGACCTTGCCGACCGCCGTCTCGAAGGTGGAGGTGTTGACCGCGTCGGTGCCGTAGCGTTTGGCGATGTCCCAATAGCCCTGCGGCACGTCCAGGATGTTGCCATTGCCGAAATTGAAGGCGTAGGGCGTGCGGATATGGGTCTCGGTATCCGTCATCCAGACATTGGCCTTGAAGTCGATCCAGGGGTTCTCGGGATCGTACTTGTAGCCGGCGCGGTAGGTGTTGACGGCGACGTCGCTAAGCTCAGCCTGGGTGGCGCCGTCGAAGCGGATGATCACCGAGGGCATCATCTCGCCGAAATTGCTCTCGTAGCGCATGAAGCTGGCGTCGAAGATGTGCCCGCCATCCAGCTCCAGCTTGGCCTTGGCGAGGTAGGAGGTGTTGTCCTGCGAGGTGTTGAGCACCTCTTCGCCGCCGCGATAGCGGTTGAGGCCGTCGAGGCTCAGCACGGTGTAGTCGGTAATCTGCTCGGGGCGCGAGCCGAGGGCGGGCCGGATGATCCGGTCGTAGCTGATTGCAAGCTGCGGCGTGTGGCCGTTCGTCCCGGCGAAATAGTTGCCGTTCTTGCGGCGTGAATAGCCGAGGACGATTTCGGCCATGTCGTTGCGCGCCGCGAAAGATGCGCTGCCGGCACCGGAAGTCGGCAGGAAGGTCGCGGGTCGGTCCATGCCATAGGGGCTGCCGTTCAGCGTCGTGGTGGGCACGGTCGCAATCGTGCAGTTCCAGTTACAGCCGGTGATGTAGCGGCCGAAGCCAGTGGTCGGGTAGCCGCCTGGCGTGCCGACCGGCGGCGGGCTCGCCGTATTGGTCATCAGGCTGCCCTTGACGCGCACGCCCCAGGCCTTGTCGCCGACGATGATGTCGTCGGCATTGATCGTCTCCATGCGCACGACGCCGCCGGTGGCGCCGACGCCATAGACGCCGGCCGAAGGACCCTTCTCGACCACGACGCCGCCGATGAAGTCCGGATCGACATAGTTGCGCGAGGCGACGCCGGAATAGCCGCGATAGACGGTGTTCTGCTGCTGCGTGCCGTCGACGACGACGGGCACGCGGCCGAAGCCCTGCATGCCGCGAACATTGACGTCGATCGCGCCGCTGTTGCGGTTGTCGCCCGTCAGGATGCCGGGCATTCCCTTCAGGAAGTCGCCGACCGAGGACCCGCGGAAGCGTTCGATCTGGCTTTCCGACAGGAACTCGACGCTCTGCGCCGTCTCATACTTCGCATCGGGACTGGCGAGGCCGCCGAGGCCGCCATACGTCTTCGATCCAGCTGTTACGTCGATCGTCTCCAGTACCAGCGATCCGTCGGTCGCAGCCGGTGCACCTGCCGAGTTTGGACCGACCAGCGCGGCCGAGCCGGGGGTGCCGATGCGAACCTCCAGGCCGGTTCCAGCCACCAGCTGTCGCAGCGCCTGCGCCGGGGGCATCGTGCCGACGACGGCAGCCGACTTCTTGCCGCGCGCCAGCGCCGAGGAATAGCTGATCTGCCAGCCGGTCACGCCGATGAAGGCGTTGACGGCGGTCGAGAGCGGCTGGGCGGGAATGGAGAAGGCGACGGCCTGGCTACCGATGTCCGCAGGCAACGACTGCGCCAGCGACGGCTGCGGGGAAAGGCCGGTCGTCATGGCAAGCAGGGCCGAGGTTACGAGAAGCGAGGCCAGTCGGCACTTTGCGCGCGTTTTCGCCTGTGCGCCTGCCCGTGTACCGGTGGTCAACATCCCGTTCGTCATGCCGCAAAGCCCCTTTTCCAGATCGAAGAGGCCGCTCGGCGTCGCGCTGAAATCGCCCTCTCACACATCCGACGTTCGAGGGGAGCGAAACCGGAAAAGAAAAGTTGAGTATTTAGTGAAGGATTAAAATTCCGCCGGGCAGGGACGTTACGGAGACGCCGGCGGCGGCCGCCAGCGAGCGCAGCGCGCCATCAATATCCGTCGTCCGGTAGTTGCCGCTGACGCGGAATTCTTCCGCGAGGCCGCTGGCGACGACGACCGGCGCGCTGCGATAGCGGCGCAATTCAGCCAGCACGCGGGAGACAGGCTGGTCGTCGAAGACGATCCGTCCCTGTCGCCAGGCGAGCGCCATGGCCGGATCTGCCGGCTCGACGGCGGAGAGCGCATCGGCGCTGGCGATGACCTGCTGGTCTGGCTCCAGCGCCGCTTGCGCAGCTTTGTTGGCGACGAGGCTGACCGCGACATGGCCCCGCTCGAGAATGACGATGTCCTGAGAGCCGTCCTCCCGCACGGAAAACGCCGTGCCCTTTACCTCGACAACGCCGAACCGCCCGGCGACCCGGAACGGATGCTCGGGATCATGCCGGACGTCGAAGAAGGCCTCGCCCTGCAGGAGCCGCACGTCACGGCGGCCGCTCTCGAAGTCTAGCGCCACCGCCGATGCGGTGTTGAGGATCAGGGTTGATCCGTCGGGAAGCCGGATCGTCGCGCGATCGCCGGCGGCGGTGATATAGTCAGCCTGCCAGCGCAACAGCAGTGTCGGCGCCTGCCAGATGCCGAAAGCCAACATCAGCAATGCCGCGACGGCGCCGAAACGGAGGTTCCGTCGACGCGCGGCGGACGGGACGGCCGGCTTCGGCCGAGCGGGACGCCGTTTCGTATCGCTTGCTCGATACGGCTCGCCTATGGGCAGGCTACGGGCGGCGGCGGCGAAGGCCGTCGACCCCCACAGCGCCTCCAGATCACCATAGGCCTCGGCGTGGTGCGAACTCCGCTGCCGCCAGGCTTCGAATTCGGCCTCTTCGGCCGCATCAGGCCCGGCGTTGCGCCGCCGCGCGAACCAATCAAGCGCTTCGTCCGCGACGATGTCGGCGACAGAGCCCTCCTGCCGGTCGGACGGTTGCGAAGCGTTGGCGCGGGCGTCGCCCCTTGAACTCTCTGGTCCCACCCAATTCATCCGATCGTGCTGGCCTTCGGGTCTTTATAGAAAGACGTTTCGCAGAATGGAAACCGGCAAAAATAGTTTGGGGCCCTTCACCAGGGGCGCTCAGCGCCCGTCACTCCGCGCCAACGCGTCGCGGCAATGCGCCATGGCGAGCTTCAGATCGTTGAAGACGGTGCGTTCGGAAATGCCGAGATGCAGCGCGATCCGGGCATTCGTCCATTCCTCGATCCGGCTCAGGACCACGACGCGCTGCACGCGCTCCGGCAAGGTCGCCAGTGCTGCCTGGAACAGTCGCAGGCGCTCGCGTTCGATGATTTCCGTTTCGAGCGACGGCACATCGGCGGGGATGCTTTCCAGCGTCTCGTTGCTAAGGCCGTCGGTCTCGACTCGCGCCCGCGTCTTGCGGCGACGCAGGTAATCGAGCGCCAGATTTCGGGCGGTCTGGTGCAGGAACGCCTCGATATGCTCGATGGGTCCCGCCTGGATCGCCTTATGCGCCCGGACATAGGTCTCCTGCGCCAGATCCTCCGCAATCTGAGGATCGCGCACGATGCGCATCACACTCCAGGTCAGGGAGCGGCGATGCCGTTGAAACGCGTCATTCAGGATAGTCGGCATGGTGGGAAGCGGCGTGGTGCATGAGCAGACTCGCGCATAGTCGACGCGCCGAGTGGGGGCTACCTGGGAGGTCAGATAGTCCAGCTAAAAACTTCACGCAACTCCAATGATTTAGACCATCTCTAGCCTAGATATCGCAGATGCCGCATGTCCGTCGACTTCGAATCGATCACCGTCAGGAAAGACCCAGCCTGGGGGGACACGACCACCAGTTGGAAGCACCGCCGCCTCGAGGGTGCGGCGCGGATCGCCGAGATCAAACACGCCGCTCACCGTCGCTGCGCCGATATATGGATTAGGTTCCGACGCCCCCGGATGATGAAGCGGCTTTGACCGCCGACATCATTGCGCTCGCCATCCAATATGGCCGCTACGGCTATCGCCGCATCACGGCGATGCTGCCCCGTGCGGGCTGGGTGGTGAACGTCAAACGGGTCGAACGGATCTGGCGGCGGGAGGGGCTGAAGGTTCAGCAGAGGCAGCCCAAACGTGGCCGGCTCTGGCTGAATGATGGATCGTGCATCCGGCTGCGGCCAGAGTATCCCAGCCATGTCTGGTCCTACGACTTCGTTGAAGATCGCACCCACAAACAGTCTTTTATTTACAGATTATTGTCATGAAATCGATATGAACAGTTCTTACAAGCCAAGTCGTCATGTCATCTCGCGAAATAATCCTCGGCACAAGAATGGCCGCTCTGTTGCGGTGTCGAGGATATAATCAAACATACATCGCGCTGTACATCTAGATGCATTATTTGCCGGAGTTTGTTATGGTATATATACGTGTGTCCCAAGATGACCACCTTCCGGCGCAACGGAGCACGCACACCTACCGACAATACTCATTACAGTCTCGTTACGGGCACCCACATTTTGTTCAACGAACCACTTCGTCGTTAGGGTCTGTCTGGCGGACGGAGCATTTTTGTTAACAAACTTAATGATATTCTCTTTGCATTCGTCTTCGCGTACCTCAAGTAACAGCGCTCCGTCCACTCGCTCCAGATAAACCATCTCGCTGTAGTCCAAAGTTAGGCCTATCGTTTCCTCTAGGTCCAATCTGGATAGTTCTCGACCGAACTCCAAAAAGAATCTCTCCAATTTAGAGTATTCTCATTATTTGACGTGAGACGAGTTTTGAGAGAGGCACGAATGCAGATCGGTTACGCTAGGGTATCCTCGTCCGACCAAAGTCTTGGTCTTCAGCGAGCCGCATTCGCCCGTGAAGGCATCGAAAAGGTTTTCCATGAAACAGCCTCCGGAGCGCAGCGAGACCGGCCCGAGTTGCAAAAGGCACTCGACTACCTTCGGAAGGGCGACACCCTCGTCGTCTGGAAACTGGATCGGTTGGGGCGTAGCCTGCGCCAACTTATCGACACTGTTGAATCCCTGAAAGAAAGTGGAATTGAGTTTCGGTCTCTGACCGAAAGCATCGACACATCGACGGCTGGCGGGATGCTGATTTTCAACGTGTTCGGTGCATTGGCTCAGTTCGAGCGCTCCTTGAGCCGGGAACGCACTATGGCTGGATTGCAAGCGGCCAAGGACGCCGGGAAAGCTGGGGGTCGGCCCCGATCCCTATCGGACTCCGATTTGGCGGCTGCGAAGGCACTGCTCGCTGATCGCACAATCACGGTGAAGGAAGTTGCCGAACGTCTCGGGGTGTCGCAACCCACCCTCTACCGCTATCTTTCGGGCGGCCGGAACCAAGCGGCGGGCTGAACCCGGGTAACAATGTTGGGGCGCCGATTCACAGCGTGAGGATCACCATGGAAACTATCACGCAGGAAGAGTACCGACGACGTTTGTCGGTATTTGTCGCAGACCAGAAAGCGGCGCTGACGAAAAACATCCCGTCCGGTTTTTTCGGCAATTGGGCTTTTTACGTAAAATGTCAAAAGTCGTTCGACGAACTTCTCGCTAGAGACGGGATAGAGGTCATCCAAGCAGTTGCGGTAAAAACTCCGCAGACGGGAAAAATCCCGGGTTAAGCCAGACTAGCGAAACTTGCAGCCAACCGGCCGGAAATTGCCGCCCCCCATCGGGCCCTTGTCGTCCTCGTAAGGCGGATTGGATGGCCCGATCACATACCATTCATCGCCCAACTGGACCGACCACGCCTCGTTGGATTTGAGCCATCTCGTGATGTTTCCCTGATCCGGCTTGAAAGCGCCCTTGTGGGAGTACCAGACACAGCAAGGTGCGGCATCGGCGACGGAATAGACCGCATGGGCCTTCTTTCCATCCAAAAGCCCTTCGATAACCGTGTCGCCATACGGCCCTTGGCAACGAGCGGCCAGGTCCTTCTGGGGACGATCAAACGCCTTGGTAATTTTACCATCGCAGATGTACCGATAATCTACGGCAACTCGTTCGGACACAAACTGTCGGTTCGTGCGGTCATCCCTGAACACGAGCCGATCTACGGGACAGTCTTCTGATGGCTGCGGCGTCTGTTCGGTGGCATGTTGGGTTTTGCCCTCACAAACGGCGAACCAAAGTTCATATTTGAAGCGGTCTTTGGCAGCCGGGCGCTCGTTCACCTTCACGAAGGTGTTTACGTTGCTCGGCGAGACCACTTGGGGGAAGCCCTGATTGCAGTTGACGATCCATTCTGCGGTGCTCGACTTCTTGCCCTGCGATACAAACCGCACATTGGAAAAGTGATTCTTGCCAAGGCCAGTTGCTTCCTTCGAAACCAAATAGGCATCGAACTTCTGACCGTCGCCGGCACGGGAGAATAGCTTGGGCTCAGCGGCAACCGCAGCCGCTGATAGCAGGAACAGCGCCGCAAAAGCGCTAGCTGCAACGCTTGTATGTGAAGCCATCTTTGACCACCAGCGTATTGTTTCCGTTGAGCTTTCCAACGAAGGAACGTTGGAATGTCTCGCCTTCGCCTTCACAGAGCAGTTTCAGCGAGTAGCTCGCTCCGGACTTCTTGGCGCCACGGATCACGCAGGTGGATTCGTAGAATTCGATCTGTCTACCGGAGATCATCATAGCGCTCTCGTCCGAACGATCTCGGTATGCCTTGCAGGACGAACTGCTTGGAATCCATCCGCCCTTCAGCGGACCAACGTCTGCGGCGACGGCTGGCATTTCGGTCGCCAACAGCGCTCCGACTATCCATAGGCTTCGCATGCGTGCCCCCCGGCGTTTGCGATCTGACACCTCATCCTTAGGTGTCCGGCGAAACAATGCAACCGCCGAAAGTGGATGAGACAGCCATCGGCAGTCAAAAGCTCCCGAATGCTAAATACAGCATACCAGCAAGATCGGAATTCAGAACGCCGACGCAGGCGGAGTAAATAAAATGGCGGAAACCGCAAACGATGGGATCTACTACGCAATCGAACACAGAATCTGGTGGGATTCATTACGTGTATTGACAAGCGAACACGACAGAAATGACGATGTTTACATTGGCTTCCTAATCAATCATATGCGAATTGCGGAGAGCATCGATGGGTTTCGGCTCCTTTTCCCGGAAGATTATGATTACCTCATCAAAGTCCTCGGTATGCTTTGCGAAGCATTCGAACGGCCATATGTCGAGGGAATTCTTGAGGCGCTGCTGAACGCAACCATCGTCACCGGCGATGGAGTGCCAGTTGATGCGCAGTGAATCTGAATCCAGAAAAGTGCTTGGCCCGAAACTAACAGCTAGGCTCTTTCTTGGAGATGCAGAACGTCTTGTTCGGATTTCCGAAGAGACGAGCGAACCTCTTGCTGCCAGTTTCTCATGCTCCAAAGCCTCTGCCACCGATGAGCGGCTGATCTGCTCTGATCCACATTTGTCAGCGGTGGACGGCGATATGGGCAAGGCGTTCTCGACCGCTCGACGGCAAGTCTCGAATAAAGCGGCGCTCTTGGCTGACCAGCGTCGTTGGCTTCGTTCCGAGCGATCCAAATGCCTTCGTCTAGACGGTCGATCCAATCAAATCGGATGCTTGATCGTAGCGACCGAAGGGCGCCGTGTTCAGTTGATGCGCTATTCCGACATCGGCCGAATTGAAGACCGCAAAATCGAACCGTCAGGGAGCCCAAGCCTCCCGATGATGTCGAACTCGCTGCTCGGCGAGCGGATCAGGGGGCGGTGTCACATGGACACCTGCACATGGTTCAGCATAGAGAACCGTAAACTTGTTGGGCGAAACAGGGAAGGCAATCTCTACAGGATCTAGCGGGCGGATTGGTCATCCATGCATCCAGAAGGCAGCTATGACACGCCAGCGCCACTCACCGGCGGCCTTCGTTCCGTGTCATTGGCCTTCTGTTCGCTGACGGCGCCCGCCGTGCTCTATAGGGCAGATGACGGCTGGAATGCGGATATGCTTTCACCGGGTTCCGATGAGGGAGCCTTTGGCTACAACGAATCGAGCTACATGCTCTACTTCGCCGCCTGCCACGACCTAGAGGCTAAGGATTCGGCCGACTTCACCACATTCGGATTGCGTCTCGGTTACAGAGCGCATCCGGAGCGGGTTGAGCAAGTTCCTCTGCAACGACCCGAAGACATCCTTGGTCGGTAGTCACCGCCGCCTAGCCCGTCAGCTTCACTCACCGCCCTTTTCGCCCGCCCATGTGCACCGTCTTCGGTCAGCCCCTCGCTTTGCTCTGTCCTCTTTCCGGTGAGATTCAGCGCATAAACTTTACAAGGGCAATATCAACCGGGTCCCGCAGATGGAAAAATGGATCGAGAAGGCCGGCATCGATCAGAGCATCAGCCGAAACACCGGGAAGCGCTTTACGTTTGCTTTGGCTGTCTTGTTGGTCAAGAAATCCCCTCGGGCATGCGATGCAATCACAGATAGCACGGCCTGCTTGTTGCTCGAAGAGCCTGTTGCCCTTTTCGCCACGACTACCGGCAGAAGGCCCAAGACAAAGAGCCAAATCAACGGTCATAGAAGCAACATCAGCGCAGCTTTTTCGCTACGTCCTCTGGCCGAATGTGGGTGTAACGAAAGAGCATTCTCGAATCCTTGTGTCCGCTAATGAGAGCCACCTCCGGAACGGACAATCCTAGCTCGAAAAACCGACTGATTGCCTCATGACGGAGGTCATGAAGCCGAAGGTCTTCAATTCCAGCCCGCTCCATCAGCCTCACCCACGCTTGCCTCACCGTGCATGGCTTGATCGGAAAGACACGCCGCTCCGGCTTGGGTAGTCCATTCAGGATTGCGATGGCCTTCGAACTCAATGGCACGGAACGGCTGTCGCCATTTTTTGTCACTTTGAGCAGAGCCAGATTGCGAACGAAGTCGACATTCGACCATTCCAACTGCAGAAGCTCGCCTCTCCGCATTCCTGTCTCGATAGCGAGTTCAATCATGGGTCGGAGGTACCATGCCTTTGCCGACTTCAATGCGTGATTGAGACGCTCACAGTCTTCTGGCTCCAGTCTCCGTTGCCGGCCCTTGCCAGCCGGCGGAATTGCAATTCCGGCGACAGGATTTCGAGACAGGGGAACTCCCCACTCTTTCCTTGCCACTTCCAGACAATGTCGAAGAACGGCCAGTTCTCGTCGGACTGTTCCGGATTGCACCACCGCCAGTCGGAAGTCTCGATAGTTGGCAATGACGGCGCTGGTCAATCGGGAAAGTGGAAGGCTTGCGGGCAAATGACGACGCAACACAGCGAGCTTGGATCGCTCCTGATCCGGACTCCGCTTGGAGCACGTGACCGTGTCCTCATACCGCTGAAGCAAATCGTGTACGACAATGTCTTTCAGGCGATGGGCTGACGGCTCAACATCACCACGGTCGATACTGCGCTCTTGATCCCTCGACCATTGAGCAGCAGCGTCCTTCGAATCGAACGTTCGAGTAAGCGTCGGAAAACCGGCCTTCCGAACTTGAACGTGCCACGACGATCCACGCTTGCGTATTGAAGCCATAGCAAACCAGCCTGTGCCAAAAGTGTGCCAAGCCGATGCCATGCTAGTTTTTGCAGCGATATTCAGAAAGTGAAAGTCCCTGTAATTACAAGAACTTAGTGGCGGAGAGGGGGAGATTCGAACTCCCGATACCCTTGCGAGTATGCCGCATTTCGAGTGCGGTGCAATCGACCACTCTGCCACCTCTCCGCGGTGACGCTGTCAGCGCGATTGGCCTGATACATGGCTCGGCAGACGATGACAAGACCCTTCGCTGCCTTTCCCACGCCTTGTGGATCATTCCATGCCCAAGCACACAGAATCGACCCGCCAGCCAATCAAGGGAGGCAGCCATGTACATGGCTCTGCGCACCCCCGCGCCGAATCCAGCCACTCGCTGGTGGCGCGAGCATGGCTGGCGGCTGGATGCCGGCCCCGCCGCTTTCCCTGCCCCGCCCCGCAGTTCCATCGGCCCTTCCAGTCCACAGCCCCACGGCACGCCGACCGAGTTCCGCCACCGCCCGCAACCGCGTAGCCGGCGTCTTGCCGCGAGGCCTTTGTTTCGCTGGCTTTTTGGACTCTTGGCCGCCCGGTTTCGCTTGACAGGCGGGGGCTCTTCCCTATAAGTGCGCCCGGAATGGCGGCGTAGCTTTGGGCTGCGCTATCTCCATTTCAATGAACCCTGACTGAAGAAGCGGACCCTTCGAGGTCACGCTGAACAACTGGATAGAACAATGTTCGCAGTCATCAAAACGGGTGGCAAGCAGTACTCTGTTGCCGCCAATGACGAACTGGAAGTCGAGCTGCTCGAAGGAGCGCCCGGCGATATGATCACTTTCGGCGAGATCCTTCTCGTCGGTGGCGAAGCCGGCATCACCATCGGTGCTCCCTTCGTCGAAGGCGCAACGGTCGCCGCCGAGATCATCGATCAGATGCGCACGCGCAAGATCCTGGTCTTCAAGAAGCGTCGCCGTCAGAATTCCAAGCGTAGCCGCGGCCATCGCCAGCACCTGACCATTGTCCGGATCACCGAGATCCTGACCAATGGCGCCCAGGCGTCCGGCAAGAAGGCCACCAAGGCCAAGGTTGCCAAGGCTGCAGCACCCGCGACCGACGCCGCCCCGGCGGCTCTCGTCAGCGGCGGGCTCGACAGCTCCAACCTCTCGCTGATCTCGGGCATCGGCCCGACCATCGAGAAGAAGCTGCGCGCCGCCGGCGTCACCTCCTGGGAGCAGATCGCTGCCTGGACCGATGCCGACATCGCCAAGTATGACGAAGAACTCACCCTGCGCGGCCGCGTCGGCCGTGAAGAGTGGGTCCAGCAGGCCTCTGAGCTTCTCGCCGGCAAGCCGCCGCGCGCCAAGATCGACCAGGCAGAGCTGAAGTCTGGCGAAGATCGCTGAGCCGCGCTTTCTAGCGCGCCCCTAACAACGGATCGGGAGTTCGATCATGGCACACAAAAAGGCAGGCGGTTCTTCGCGCAACGGTCGCGATTCCGCGGGTCGACGCCTCGGCGTCAAGAAGTTCGGCGGCGAAGCTGTCATTTCCGGCAACATTATCCTGCGTCAGCGCGGGACCCAATGGCATCCGGGCACCGGCGTTGGCCTCGGCAAGGATCACACGATCTTCGCTACCGAGGAGGGATTCGTATCCTTCCGCAAGAAAGCCAACGGCCGTACCTACGTCTCCGTCGTCGCTCCGGCGGCGCTTGAGGCTGCTGAGTAACCGGCTTTCATCTGGGAACGCCGGCGTCGCATCGACCCGGCCGACCGAGATGGTCAGAAGACAGGGGAGATGGGACACCATCTCCCCTTTTCTTTTTGGCCCGACCGGGAGGCTCCAATGCGGGACCAGGATCTAGAAGGCACACTCGAGGACGAAGAACGGACCGTCCTGACGGCGCGGCTGACGCTGCGGCGGCCCAGGACGGAAGATGCGGCAATCCTCGCCGCGGCGATCGACAATCCGCGCGTCGCGATGAACCTCGTGAGCGTGCCCCACCCCTATCGCCGCGCCGATGCGGATGCCTGGATCCTGCAGGCTCGCCACGCCGTCGATGGCGCGGCGCATGTTGCCGCATCGCGGACCGATGGCACCCTTTTGGGCGCCAGCTTTCACCGCCTGAGCGCCACGCGCCCCGAAGGCCATGACCTGTCCTTCTGGGTGGCGGAACGGTTCTGGGGCGAAGGTTTCGGCACCGAGATCGCGCATGCGACGATCGACCATGCTTTTGGCGCGGCGGGCGTCGAGCGGCTCTGGTGCGCCGTCCGGGTGACGAATGGCCCGGCCCGGCGCGTGGCGGAAAAATGCGGCTTCCAGTTCCGCGACACGGGCATGGTGCGCTCGCTTTCGGCGCGCGGCTCCGTCCCCGTCGAGCATTTCGTGCTCGAGCGTCGCGTCTGGCAGAGCCTGAAGTCGTGGGGGCGCCGCCCCGATGGCGACGGTGCTTCGACAACCCTGTGGCCCCGCCCCTTGCACGAGGAGGGCGACCGATGATGACGATACGGGCGATCCTGCCCGAAAAGACGCTCCGCACGGAAAACGTGCTGCTTCGCCCGCTGCGGCCTAGCGATGGCCCCGCCATCGCGGCCGGACTGAGCGATTACGAGGTGACGCGCTGGCTCGCGCGCGTTCCCTATCCCTATAGCCTCGATGAGGCCGAGCGCTTTCTCGCCTGGGAACGGGCGCAGCGTCCGGTCAGCGCCGAGCAGGTCTACGCCATCGATCGCGATGGCATGATCGGGCTCATCTCGCTGCGCGACGCAGGCCCGGAGCCGGTTCTCGGCTATTGGCTGGCGCAGGCTCATTGGGGAAAGCGCTATATGAGCGAGGCCGTGGCGGCCCTGGTCGACGACACTTTTGTCGATCCGGACGTCACGACAATCCAGTCCGGCGTGTTCGAGGGCAATGAGCGCTCGCTCGCCATCCAGAAGCGGCTCGGATTCGAGATCATCGGTCGCTCGATCCAGCATAACCTTGCGCTTGGCCGCGATCTTGCGCATATCGACACAGCCCTGACGCGCGCGCGTCACTACGAGTTTAAAAAATGAAATTTCTCGACGAAGCCAAGGTCTACATCCGCTCCGGCGACGGCGGCGCAGGCTGCGTGTCGTTTCGTCGGGAAAAATACATCGAGTTCGGCGGTCCGGATGGCGGCGACGGCGGCCGGGGCGGCGACGTCTGGGCGGAGTGCGTCGACGGCCTCAACACGCTGATCGACTATCGCTACCAGCAGCATTTCAAGGCCAAGGTCGGCGTGCACGGCATGGGTCGCAACCTCGCCGGCGGCAAGGGTGACGACGTCACCCTGAAGCTGCCGGTCGGCACGCAGATCTATGACGAGGACGGCGAGACGATGATCGCCGACATGACGCATGTCGGCCAGCGCGTCCAGCTTGCCAAGGGCGGCAATGGCGGCTTCGGCAATGCCCATTTCAAGACCTCGACCAACCAGGCGCCGCGCCGCGCCAATCCCGGTCTCGAAGGCCTGGAACGCTGGATCTGGCTGCGGCTGAAGCTGATCGCCGATGCCGGTCTCGTCGGCCTGCCCAATGCCGGCAAGTCGACCTTCCTGGCCGCCGTCTCGGCCGCCAAGCCGAAGATCGCCGATTATCCCTTCACCACGCTGCATCCCAATCTCGGCGTCGTGCGCAGCGACGGCCGCGAATTCGTCATGGCCGATATTCCCGGCCTGATCGAAGGCGCGCATGAAGGCATCGGCCTCGGCGACCGCTTCCTTGGCCATGTCGAGCGTTGCCGCGTGCTGCTGCACCTCGTTGATGGCACCCAGGAGGATCCGGCCGAAGCCTACCGCGTCGTGCGCGGCGAGCTCGACGCCTATGGCGACGTGCTGGCGGAAAAGCTCGAAGTGGTGGCGCTCTCCAAGGCCGACGCCATTCCCGAGGAAGAGTTCGAGAAGCGCAAGAAGCAGCTGGCCAAGGCTTGCGGTCATGTGCCGATGGTTCTTTCCGCCGCGACCCGCGTCGGCATGGAAGAGGCGCTCCGCGCCATTGGCCGCATCATCGACCAGGGCAAGCTGGAAGATCCGAACCTGCATCCGAGCAACAAGGATACTTGGCGACCGTGACGCTCATGAGTTGATGTTCGGCGAGCCGAGCAAGGGTCTCATGACTGTCTGGCCCGCGATGTCTGGGCGACGCCGATCTACACCGGGAGTTCGCTCAACGCCTGGATCCCGAATCTCCCAGGCTCGACCCTCATCCTGAGGTGCCCGGCGAAGCCGGGCCTCGAAGGAGGTTCCAGCGAACGCCCCGATATAGATCGCGGGGCCTGCTGGAGCGCCCCGCTGGATCCTCCTTCGAGGCTTCGCTCACGCGAAGCACCTCAGGATGATGGCGGAGCAGGTCGATCAACTTGGAAGGGCCAGAGGTTTGACAATTGCGGTTCCCGCCATCTGAAGCACCAATCCGGGTCCCGATTTCAAAATATGGGCCCGACACTGAGCTGCACCTGGGCTAAACAAGCCCCATCGGATCGAAGAGCACAAAGACCATGAGCCTGATCGTGGAACAGACCGTCGACATCGCGGCTACGCTCAAGCCGGAAAACTTTCGCCGCATCGTCATCAAGATCGGCTCCGCCCTCCTGGTCGACCGTGCCACCGGCCGGTTGCGCGAAGACTGGCTGACGGCCTTCATCGACGACGTGGCGCAGCTTGCCGCCGGCGGGCGCGAGATCCTGCTCGTCTCGTCCGGCGCCATTGCGCTCGGGCGCGGCGTACTCGGCCTGCCCAAGGGCGCGCTGAAGCTCGAAGAGAGCCAGGCCGCTGCCGCTGTCGGCCAGATCGCGCTGGCGCGGGCCTATTCCGAGATACTCGGCCGCCATGGCCGGACCACCGGGCAGATCCTGCTGACGCTCGGCGATACCGAGGAGCGGCGGCGCTATCTGAATGCCCGCTCGACCATCGGCACGCTGCTGAAGCTCGGCGCCATTCCCGTCATCAACGAAAACGACACGGTGGCGACCAGCGAGATCCGCTATGGCGACAATGATCGCCTCGCTGCCCGCGTCGCCTCGATGATGGGCGCCGATCTGCTGGTGCTGCTTTCCGACATTGACGGGCTCTACACCGCCCCGCCGCAATCCGACCCCAACGCCATTTTCATTCCCGTCGTCGAGCGGATCACCGCCGAGATCGAGGCGATGGCCGGTGGCGCCGGTTCGGAATTTTCGCGCGGCGGCATGAAGACGAAGGTCGAGGCGGCGAAGATCGCCACCGGCGCCGGAGCCGCCATGCTGATCGCGCTCGGCAAGCCGCTGAACCCGCTGAAGCGGGTTTCCGAGGGCGCGAAATCGACCTGGTTCCTGCCGGAATCAAACCCCGTCACCGCGCGAAAGAAGTGGATCTCCGGCCATCTGGAGACGCGCGGGGTGCTGGTGATCGACGACGGCGCGGTCAAGGCGCTGCGCTCGGGCAAGAGCCTGCTGCCGGCCGGCGTGCGCCGGATCGAAGGCCGGTTCCAGCGCGGCGACGCGATCGTCGTGCAGGGCCCGAATGGCGAGGAGATCGCGCGCGGTCTCGTCGCCTATGACGCGGCCGACGCCGAACGCATCGCCGGTCGCAATACCAAGGAAATCGAAACGATTCTCGGCTTTGCTGGCCGGGCTGCCATGGTCCATCGCGACGACATGGCGCTTCGCGGCGAATAGGAAATCATCATGACAACTTCCCTCCTCCGCGAGACCGCAACCGGCGACAAGACCGAGACGGTCGAAGCCATGATGCTCGATATCGGCCGGCGCGCTCGCGCCGCCGCCCGGCGCATGGCGCTGGCCTCGACCGATGCCAAGAACGAGGCGCTGAAGGCCATGGCCGCGGCGATCCGCGCCCGCGCGGAAACGATCCTCGAAGCCAATGGCCGCGATGTCGCCGGCATGAAGACGGAAGGCGCCGCCGCCTCCTTCCTCGATCGCCTGACCCTGACCCCGGCCCGGATCGAGGGCATCGCGGCGGCGATCGACGAGATCGCCACCCTGCCCGACCCCGTCGGCACCGTGATCTCGGCCTGGGACCGGCCGAACGGCCTGCATCTCGAGCGCGTCCGCACGCCGCTCGGCGTCATCGGCGTCATCTATGAAAGCCGCCCCAATGTGACGGCCGACGCCGGCGCGCTCTGCCTCAAGGCCGGCAATGTCGTGATCCTGCGCGGCGGCTCGGACTCGTTCCATTCGTCGAGCGCGATTCATGCAGCGCTGGTCGAGGGGCTGGTCGCCGCCGGCCTGCCCGCCGACGCGATCCAGATCGTGCCGACCCGCGACCGCGCCGCCGTTGGCGCCATGCTTTCCGGCCTCAACGGCGCGATCGACGTGATCGTGCCGCGCGGGGGAAAAAGCCTGGTTGCGCGTGTTCAGGAAGAAGCCCGCGTGCCGGTCTTCGCCCATCTCGAGGCGATCGTGCATTTCTATGTCCACGCCAAGGCCGACCTTGGCATGGCGAAGACGCTGCTGGTCAACGGCAAGATGCGCCGCACCGGCGTCTGCGGCGCGACCGAGACGATGCTGATCGACCGCGCCATTCTCGACACCCATCTGGTGCCGATCCTCGATGCGCTGGTTGCGGCCGGCTGCGCCATCCGTGGCGATGCCGAAATCTGCGCGCGCTTCCCGGCCGCGACCCTCGCGACCGAGCAGGACTGGTCGACCGAATATCTCGACGCCATCATTTCCGTGAAGGTCGTCGACGGCGTCGACGCGGCGATCGACCATATCGAGACCTACTCGTCGCACCATACGGACGGCATCATCACGCAGGACGAGGCAGTCGCTGCCCGCTTCCAGGCCGAGGTCGATTCCGCCATCGTCGTTCACAACGCCTCGACCCAGTTCGCCGATGGCGGCGAGTTCGGCTTTGGCGGCGAAATCGGCATCGCCACGGGCCGCATGCATGCGCGCGGTCCCGTCGGCCTCGAACAGCTGACCTCCTTCAAGTATCGCGTGAACGGCTCCGGGCAGACGCGTCCGTGAGCCGGGACGGGGCCGACGTCAGGGCGGTGATGCAAGATCCGGCGCTGCGTTCGGCCCTGAAGCTGCCGCACGCGGCGCCCGGCCAGCGCATCGGCCTGTTAGGCGGAACGTTCGATCCGCCGCACAAGGGGCATCTGACCGTCAGCCTGATGGCGCTGCGCCGACTGGAGCTGGACGCCATCTGGTGGCTGGTGACGCCCGGCAATCCGCTCAAGGATCATGCCCCCGACGACCTCGGTCGCCGTATCGTGGCGGCACGCGCCATGGCCGACCATCCGCAGATCCACGTCACCGCGATCGAGGCGACACTGAAGACGCGGTTTACCGCCGACACCCTCGCCATCCTTTCCGAGCGCCTGCCCGGCGTAAATCTGGTCTGGCTGATGGGCGGCGACAATCTGCGCCAGTTCCATCGCTGGCGGCACTGGCGGCGGATCGCCGATCTGATGCCGATCGCCGTCTATGACCGGCCGGGCAGCACGTTTATCGCGCCGGCGGCCCCTGCCGCGCAGGCTCTGCGTTTCGACCGGTTGATGGAGCGCGACGCCGCGCGATTGCCGACGGCGGCGCCTCCCGCCTGGGTCTACCTGCACGGGCCCCGAGTCGCGCTTTCTTCGACACAACTGCGTGCGCGACGCAATAAGAGTGCCGCGACGTCTTGAAAGCGCCACAGCGTCGTGCCTATGTGCTTTTTTGCACAATTTCCCTCGCGTGGAGCGCAACCGCTCCTGGCCAGCTACAAGGCCGACCGCGCTAATGGCGAAAGGACTGACCACTGACGACGGCAATGCAGCCTGAGGACGCTATTCAACGCGCACCTCACCGAGTGGCCGTGCGCCGGCAGATTTCGGCGGACGAAGCTCTCAAAGCGATCCTCACCACCCTCGATGATTCGAAGGCTGAGGATATTGTTTCCATCGATATCGCCGGCAAATCAGCCTTGGCCGACTTTATGGTCGTTGCCACGGGCCGCTCGCAGCGACATGTCAGCTCCATCGCTGAACATATCAGCCGCGACCTGATCGAAGCTGGCGGACGCGTAGCCCGCGTGGAAGGCGTGCCCCATTGCGATTGGGTACTGCTGGATGCCGGCGACGTGATCGTCCACATCTTCCGGCCCGAAGTCCGCTCCTTCTACAATCTCGAGAAGATGTGGTCGGCCGGGGATGATGCGGCTTCGGACCAGTCGTAAGGACCCGTCCGGAATTTAAGGTCGCGAAATGCGCATCCTGATCGCCGCAGTGGGTCGGCTGAAAGCCGGCCCCGACCGCGCGCTCATCGAGCGCTATATCGACAGGGCCTCGCAGGCCGGGCGCAGTCTCGGCCTGACCCTCTCCGTCCGCGAATTCGTCGAAAGCCGGTCCCAGCGGACCGACGAGCGCATGGCGCAGGAAGCAGCAACCCTGCTTTCCGCCCTGCCCGACAGCGCCATTCTGGTCGCGCTCGACGAGCGCGGCGAGACACCGAGCAGCGCCGCCTTCGCCAAGCGGGTCGGCGACTGGCGCGACCAGGGTACGCGCGATCTGGTCTTTGCCATCGGCGGACCGGACGGCCATGGCGAGGCGATCCGCAAGCGGGCCGACCTGAAGCTCGCCTTCGGTGCCATGACCTGGCCGCACCAGATCGTTCGCCTGCTGCTGGCCGAGCAGATCTACCGCTCGATGACGATTCTCTCCGGCCACCCCTATCATCGCGAATAGCGCGCGTACGAGCCGGCAACGCCGTCGCGCTTCAGCCGCAATCTTTCCTTACGCTTGGGCACTCACAGGGTTGACGAGGTGTTAACACTTCGCTGCCAATTGTCGTCGCTGTTAACTCAGCTTTTAGCCGCCGGGCGCCTGCACTTGGTTCAAATTCGGGTCTCTTCGCTGCCTCGACAGACGGTCCTCGTCTTCGGTCGGGCGGCCTTTGTCTCGGCTTTGATCGCCAGCACCGCCCTGCCCGCTTTTGCCGTCGACCCCGTCGCGCCGGCGGCCCCGATCGCCCCCATTGCCCACACGGACATCAGCCAGACCGAGCAGCAGCGCGCCGCGCGCCGGGCCGAGCTCGATGCCCTCACCCACGACATCGAAGTCACGGCAGAGCGCCAGGCGGCGCTTCGCACCGAGATGGATCAGCTCGACCAGGACCGCACGACGCTGAACAAGTCCTTGATCGAAACGGGAGAACGGGCCCGCGGGCTCGAGCGCCAGATCGACGAGGCCGAGCAGCGCATGGGTGGTCTGCTGGACGAAGAGAAGTCCGTCCACACCTCGCTGAGGGCCCGTCGCGGCGTGCTCGCCAATGTTCTGGGCGCGCTCCAGCGCATGGGCCGCAAGCCACCGCCAGCGATCGTCGTCCGGCCGGAAGACGCGCTCGCCTCGGTGCGCAGCGCGATGCTGCTCGGCTCCGTCGTGCCGGAACTGCGCGTCGAGGCCGAAGCGCTCGCCGCCGACCTGCAGCATCTCGTCGCGCTCAAGACCGAGCAATCGCGCGAACGTGACCGGATGCGCGCCGACGTCAGCGCGCTCGCCGAAGAGCGAACCCGCATCGAATTCCTGGTCGACGACAAGCGCAAGGCGCGCGCGCGCTCCGAGCAGCAGCTTGCCGAAGAGCAGGCCAAGTCGGAAAAACTCGCCAAAAGCGCGACCAGCCTCAAGGGCCTGATCGCCGATCTGGAAGGCCAGATTTCGGCGGCCGCCGAAGCGGCGGAGGCCGCGAAACAGGCCGAAGCCGCCAATCAGGCCGCCATGAATGACGGCCGCGCCTCGCGGCGTCCCGAAAATCTGGGCGCTGCGGACCGCATCGCCCCCGCCGTTGCCTTTGCCTCGACCAAGGGTCTTTTGCCCCGGCCGGCCAATGGCGTGTCGCTGAAAACCTTCGGCGATGCCGACGGGCTTGGCGGCACCACGCAGGGCGTTTCGATTGCGACCCGCGCCAGCGCGCGGGTTTCTTCCCCATCGGACGGGTGGGTAGTTTATGCAGGACCATTCAGATCCTACGGACAACTCTTGATCATCAATGCCGGCGGCGGATATCATATCTTGCTGGCAGGTATGGAACGGATCGACGTCGAGTTGGGACAGTTCGTTCTCGCCGGGGAACCTGTGGCGCTGATGGGATCGCGGTTGCTGGCTAGCAGCAGCACCGTAGGCATTGGCGCAACGCAGCCCGTGCTCTATGTCGAATTTCGAAAAGACGGTAACTCGATCGACCCGGCCCCATGGTGGGCCCGATCTAACGACGAAAAGGTTGGCGGATGATACGCAACGCTTCGCTCCTCCTGGCCGGCACCATCATCGGCGCAACGGCCGCTGTGACGCTCACCCAGGTTCCGAGCCTGATTCCGGGCGTCGCGCATGCCGCCGTCTCGGATACCTACCGACAGCTCAACCTGTTCGGCGACGTGTTCGAGCGGATTCGCTCCGACTATGTCGAGAAGCCGGAAGACAGCGCGCTCATTGAGGCCGCTGTCAATGGCATGCTGACCTCGCTCGATCCCCATTCGAGCTACATGAACCCCAAAGACTTCAAGGACATGCAGGTCCAGACCCGCGGCGAATTCGGCGGGCTTGGTATCGAAGTGACCATGGAGGACGGCGCGGTCAAGGTCGTGTCGCCGATCGACGACACCCCGGCCGCCAAGGCCGGTATCCTGGCCGGCGACCTGATCGTGGCGCTGGATGGCGAAGTCATCCAGAACATGAATCTGAACCAGGCCGTCGACAAGATGCGCGGCGCGGTCAACACGCCGATCACCGTCACGATCCAGCGCAAGGGCACCGAAAAGCCCTTCGACGTGAAGATCGTCCGCGACGTCATCCGCGTCCAGTCGGTGAAGTCGCGCGCCGAGGGCGACATCGGCTATCTCCGCATTTCCAGCTTCAACGAGCAGACCTATGACGGCCTGAAGGACGCCATCGACAAGCTCAAGGCGGATATCGGCAAGGACAAGATCAAGGGCTACATCCTCGATCTGCGCAACAATCCGGGCGGCCTGCTCGACCAGGCAGAACTCGTCGGCGACGCTTTCCTCGACAAGGGTGAAGTCGTTTCGACGCGCGGCCGCCATGCCGACCAGAACATGCGCTACGACGCCCGTCCTGGCGACCTGACCGATGGCAAGCCGGTGATCGTGCTGATCAATGGCGGCTCGGCCTCGGCTTCGGAAATCGTCGCCGGCGCCCTGCAGGACCAGAAGCGTGCCACCATCCTCGGCACGCGTTCGTTCGGCAAGGGCTCGGTGCAGACGATCATCCCGCTCGGCTCCAACGGCGCGATCCGCTTGACCACAGCGCGCTACTACACGCCGTCGGGCAAGTCGATCCAGGCCAAGGGCATCGATCCGGACATCCAGATCGTGCAGGAGCTGCCGCCGGAGCTGAAGGACAAGATCACCGACACCAAGGGCGAGGCCTCGCTCAAGGGCCACCTCACCAATGAAGGTGGCGGCGACGAGGGCACCGGCTCGCAGGCCTATGTCCCGCCGGAGGCCAAGGACGACAAGCAGTTGCAGGAGGCCATCGGCCTTCTCGACGGCAAGCAGAAGAACGCGGCCTTCCCGCCCAATCCGGCAACCGCCGTACCGAACTGATACGAAAACGGCGCCCCTCGGGGCGCCGTTTTTCTTTGGCCGGCCGTCGAAAACGACCCCGGTCGATGATCACCGTCGTGGCAGACCGTCGAAGGGCTACCTCAACGTCTCAGCGAAGAACTCAAGCAGCCGCTTCCAGTGGCGCTCGGTGCCCTTTTCGTCATGGACGCTGTGGTCGCTGACGGCCCAGCCATGCGCCATGCCGACATAGTTTTCCAGGATGTGGTCGACGCCGGCCTCGCGCAGCGCCTCGGCGAGCTTTGCCGATTGCGCGGGCGGGAAGCTGTTGTCGACGCCGGCCATGCCGACATAGACGCGCCCCTTGATCGAACCGGCGAGACGATGCGGGCTGTCGGGCGCGTCGCTGGCGAGATTGCCGCCGTGAAAACTCGCCGCCGCCGCGATCTTCTCCGGATAGGTGCCGGCCGCCGTCAGCGCCCGGCCGCCGCCGAAGCAATAGCCGACCGCGCCGATCCGGCCGGTCGCGCCGGCCTTATCCAGAGCGGCGATGAAGGCGCTTGAGTCGGAAGCGGTCATCGCCTGCGTGGTGGCCGTCAGCAGCGCCCGCAATTCGGTGCGCGTCGCCTCGTTGTTGAAGGCGTTGGTATCGAACGGGCCATAGGGCGCGGCGCGATAGAACAGGTCCGGCACGAGGACGAAATAGCCGGCATCGGAAAGTCGTTCGGCCATGCCGTAGAGCGCCGGGCGTGGGCCGAAGGCGTCCATGTAGAGGATGACGCCAGCGGTGGTGGCGTTCGGCCCGGCCGGGGCGAACAGGCCGGCCGTGGCGATGCCGTCGGCGGTCTGGATCTCGACGTCTTGTCTCATCGCGGATCTTTCGTAGGTCGGGGGAAAGTCGCAAGGGAAGATAAGGCGGCCGAAGCTAATCTCAATCGCCGTCGCGGCCGAAATTGCGCACCAGCACGGCGGCGAGGATGATCGCGCCGGTCAAAAGGTCCTGCAGGAAGCTCGGCACGCCGAGGATGGTGAGGCCGTTGGAGACGACGGCGATGATCGCAGCGCCAACCAGCGTGCCGGGCACGCTCGGCTCGCCCTCGCGGAATGCCGTCATGCCGAGGAAGACGGCGGCATAGGCCTGCAGCAGGTAGCCGCCGCCGCCGGTCGGGTGCGCACTACCGAGGCGCGCGGTCAGCAACAGGCCAGCGAGGCCCGCCAGCGCCGCGCAAAGGGCGAAGGCCACCACCATGTCGCGCCGGACCGGCAGGCCGACCAGGCGGGCCGCCTCGCGGTTGCCGCCGATCGCATAGAGCCGGCGGCCGAACTCGGTCTGGTCGAGCAGCAGCCAGAAGACGATTGCCGTCCCGATCAGCCACAGCGTCGGCACCGGCACGCCCATCAGCGTGCCGCGACCGAGATCGCGAAAACCGGCCGGAATGCCGGAGAACATCGTCGCGCCGTTGGAGACCCAGAAGGTCAGGCCGCCGATGACCGTGCCGAAGGCAAGCGTCGCGATGAAGCTCGGCACCTTGAAGCGGGCGACGAGGAAGCCGGAGATCGCACCCATCGCCACGGCAGAGACCAGCACGACGATCATCACCACCGGCACCGCGACGCCGGCCGCGAACAGGGCGGCGGCGGCGATGCCGGCCCAGGAGACCACCGCCGAGACGGAGAGATCGAACTCGCCCAGCACCATGACCAGCGTCGCGCCGATGGCGACGATGGCAAGCAGCGCCATCTGCTGGGTGATGTTGATGAGGTTCGGGGTCGAGCCGAAAGCCTGCGGCGAAGCGATGGTGAAGACGAGGACGATCAGCGCCAGCGCCAGGAGCGTGCCGTAACGGCGAAGAAGGATCATGCGGAGCGTTCCGAGGGCGGCATTGGCTCGTCGGGAGCGTGGCCGAAAGCGGCGGCGACGACGGCCGCGCGGGTGAGCGAGGGACCGTCGAACTCCGCCACCAGCCGTCCGGCATGGAGCACGAGCACACGGGTCGAAAGGGCTAGGAGTTCCTCGATGTCGCTGGTCGCCATCAGGATGGCGGCGCCATCATCGGCGATCCTGCGCATCTCGCCATGGATCTCGGCCTTGGCGCCGACATCGACGCCGCGCGTCGGCTCGTCGACGAGAAGGACCCGCATAGGGCGGCCGAGCCAGCGGCCGAACAGCAGCTTCTGCTGGTTGCCACCGGAGAGCGTGGCAGGGGAATGGTCGAGGCCGCCGGCCACAAGGCGCAGGCGCGCGCCGGTGGCGCCGGCGAAGTTCCGGATTTTTGAGCGCGACGGCGCCGGAAGGGAGGCGACGGCGCGAAAATCGGAAAGGTGAGCTAGCGAAAGATTGCTCTCGATCGAGAGCAAATTGGCGAGGCCCTCGCGGCGCCGGTCTTCCGGCACATAGGCGACGCCTGCGGCAATGCGGCCGGCCGGCCCCTGTCGCGGCACCTGGCCGTTGATGGCGATCAGCCCGCGCCCGGGCGTCGCGCCCCAGATCGTCTTCAAGAGCGACGAGCGGCCGGAGCCGACAAGGCCGTAGAGCCCGACGATCTCGCCGGCCCGCACCGAGACGATGAAGCGGCTGTCGCCGGGGCCGAAGGCGATGTCAGTGGCAAGGACGGGCTTATCGCCCCGACCTTTGGATTGGCCGAACAAAGGACCGCCCTCAACATCCTGAGGAGGCCCGGAGGGCCGTCTCGAAGGACGCAGGGCGGTCGCGTTGGAATGGTCTTGCTGCACGTCGTCCGTGCGTCCTTCGAGACGGCTTTCTGCGAAAGCCTCCTCAGGATGTGGGGAGCGGGTGTCTTGCAGCGTTGAAGTCGAGGCGCCCGCGCCGCCCGACATCATCGCGACGAGTCCAGCGCGGCTGGTGTCGGCGACCCGTCCCGCGCCGACCGTGCGGCCGTTGCGCAGCACGGTGTAGCTATCGCAAAGGTCGATGACCTCGTCGAGCCGGTGCGAGATGAACAGGACGGCGCAGCCCTCGGCCGAAAGCTGGCGCACGATCGCGTGCAGCCGCTCGGCCTCGCCTTCGGAAAGGCTGGAGGTCGGCTCGTCCATGACGACGAGGCGGCACGGATCCATCAGCGCGCGGACGATCTCCGCCATCTGACGCTGGCCGGGCGTCAGCCGCGCGGCGGGCTTGTCGAGCGGCAGGTCGGGGGCGATGCGCGCCGCCACGTCGGCGACTTTCGCCCGCATGGCGCGGCGGTCGATGAACGGACCGCGCCGGGGATGGCGCCGACCGATCCAGGCATTGCCGACAGCGTCGAAATGCGGAACCAGGTTCAGTTCCTGGTGGATGAAGCGAAAGCCCAGCGCCTCGGCCGCACGCGGGCCGTCGATGGTCACCTCAGTGCCGTCGAGACGGATCGTGCCGGCGTCGGGCTGGTAGAGACCGGACAAGGTCTTGATCAATGTCGACTTGCCGGCGCCGTTTTCGCCGACAAGCGCATGCACCGACCCCGCGCGGAGCGCGAGATCGGCATGGTCGAGAGCTTTCGTCGCGCCGAAATGCTTGACGAGGCCGCCCAGCGCGAGAAAGGACTCCGATGTCACGGGCAGGTAACGCCCAGCGTCTCCGGGGTGATCAGCTTGGCCGGAGCGAAGACTTCGACCTTTTCCGGCGTCTTTCCGGCGAGGATCTGCGTCAGGCCTTCGGCAGCAAGGCCGGCCATGGCGTCAAAATCCTGGCTGACGGTGCCCTTGATGTGGCTGCACGCCTTGATCAGCTCGACCGCCTGCGGATTGCCGTCGATGCCGGCGATGATGATCTTCGAATCCGGCTTGTCGGCCTCAATCGCCAGCTGCGCGCCGATCGCCGGCTCGTCCCAGGCTGCCCAGACCGCGTCGATCTGGTCGCCCTGGCTCTTCAGCCAGTTTTCCGTGGTCTTGCGGGCGTCGTCGATCGGGCCCGGCACGACGACGTAATGGTCGGCGATGACCTTGATGTCGGGATACTTCTTCAGCGCCGCGTCGAGCGCCAACTCGCGCTGGTGTACGCCCGGATGCGCCGAATAGAAGAATTTTACGATGTTGCCCTTGCCGCCGAGCTTGCCGAACAGGAAATCGGAAAGCTTGGTGCCGAGCTCGAAATTGTCCGAGGTGACGTTGAGCGCCACGCCCGGCGCCTTGGCGCCGTCGATGGTGATCACCGGGATGCCAGCGGCGGCGGCGGCGCTGACCTGGTCCTGGATCTGGGTCGGGTCGACGCTGACGAGCACGATCGCCGCGACCTTGGCGGCGACGACGTCCTCGATGCGGCTGGCGAGCTGGCCCATGTCGCCGCGCGTATCGACGACGGTTGCATTCCAGCCGGCAGCCTTGGCCTTGTCCTGGAACACGTTGATCATCTGGTTGGTGGCGACCGAGCTCTGATACGGCGTCAGCACCGCCACGTCGGCGGCAAACGATCCGACCGTCGAAGCCATCAAGCCGGCAAAAGCCAAGCCCAGAATTCCAGCCCGCATTTTTCTCTCTCCCCCTTGGGTTCGGGGGAAGTGATATCGCTTCCCCTACGCCCCGCGCAAGCGGCTCAAAGCGCCGGATCGAGCGCCGCAGCCAATGCCCTGGCATGACCGGCCGCCTCGCGGTAGGCGGCAAAGCGTCGGGCGGCTCGCTTGGCCCGCTCCGGCCTCGGCTCGACGACGGTTTCGTCACCCCCGTTGGCGCGCTTTTCACCCTTGCCGCCGGCCTTCTTTTTGCGACCACCAACCTTCGTTGCGCTGCCGATCTCAGCCGCCGCGACGCTCTCGGGCATGACGCTCTTGGGCATCAAGCCAATGATGGGCGCGATGATGCGGAAGGCGCCATAGGCAGTGACGATGCGGCTGGCGGAAGGAACGGTTACACGGGCGCCGGTAACGTCGGCGATCAGATGCGCGACCGTCAGGCTGCCGGCGACGCCGCCGGCCAGCGCGATGGTTGCGGGCCGAATCGGCAGCGCGTCGAGATTGTCGCGGATGGCGTGGGCAAGGCCTTCCAGCACGGCATAGGCGAGCGCTTCCGGCGCGTGGTCGCGGTCGAGGCCGAAGAAGGCCCCGCGCACGGCGCGGTCGGAGAACGGCGCGCGCTCTCCGATCAGATAGGGCAGGAACAGCGCGCCGGGCGGATTGGCGTCCTGAGCCTCTGCGCTGGCATATAGCGCGCCGACGGGGCGGCCGGTGACATTGGCAAACCAATCGATGGCAAGACCGGCCGCCAGAAAGGGCGAGATGACAATGACATCGGTGCCGACAGGCGCGGCCAGCGTATAGGCGTCGCGCGGCGGCTTGGCGACCGAATAGGGCATCGTCGCCGCGATCCAGCCTGTGGTCCCGAGATAGGCGTGCGGCCGGTCATGCCGCTCGCTCTCCGTGCCCCAGGCGGTGGCGCCGCCATCGCCGGCTCCGACATAAACCGGAATGCCGGGCTTCAGGCCGAGCGCGCTCGCCGGCTCCGGCAGCAGCGGGCCGGCCAGCGCGTCGGCATCGAGAATGTCGGGCAGGATCGCCGGCGATAGGCCAATGGCACCGAGGATGGCCGCATCCCAATGGCGCTCGGCCAGGTTCAGCAGGCCGGTCGTGGTGGCGCAGGTCGGATCGACAACGGCGCGGCCGGTCATGCGATGGATCATCGCGTCCTTGGCGCCGAACAGCACACGCTCGACCTTCCCCATGGTGTCGATCTCGTGGTTCAGCAGCCAGTCGAGCCGGAACAGGCAGAGCGCCGGCTCGGCGCGATTGCCGATCCGCGCCTCGAAGTCCCCAGGCAGCTGCGCCTTCAGAGCCTCGATTTCGGCCGTCGTGACCCGTGCGTCGCTGTAGAGCAAAGCCGGGCGCAGGCTCGTGCCTTCACGACCAAGCAGAATCACATTCTGCATCGAGCCGGTGAGCGCGATCGCGATGGGAGAATCGTCGATGGCGAGCCCGCGCACGGCGTCCGCGGTCGCCTTCCACCAGGTGACCGGGTCCTGCTCGGCCCAACCGGGTTGCGGCACCTGGGTGACAACAGGCGCATCGGCAGAGCGAAGGGTATGACCAGCCTCGTCGAACAGAACCGCCTTCACCGACGAGGTTCCGACGTCGATGATCAATACCGTGCGCGTCGGCACCGGCTTTTGGGCTGCCATGTTCGAATCCCTGTCCGCAGTTTCGGGAGGCGCAATCTAGAGCCTGTTCCCGCCGGATGGAATCGGCATGGCATCAGAGCCTCCCCTTTGGGCAGGTTCTTTTTCGCGGGAAGGGTATCGGGAGCCTACGCGAACCGGCCCCAAAAAGGTCAGGCGGCGTGGGCGCTGTGCGGCAGGATGAAGGGCGCGTCGGTCGGAACGCCGCCGACATGCACGCTCACGCCGAAGACGGAGCGCATCATCTCGTCGGTCAGGACCTCGCGCGGCGTACCGCTGGCCGCGATCCGGCCGGCGCTGACGACGATGATCTTGTCGGCATAGAGCGCCGCAAGGTTCAGATCATGCAGGATGGCGATGACGCCGCCGCCGGCGCGGGCGAAATTTCTGGCCGTGTCGAGGGTGAGCAGCTGGTGACGCAGGTCGAGACTGGCCGTCGGCTCGTCGAGGAAGAGATAGCGCGGCAGGCCGGCGACCACCGGCTCCCAGACCTGGCAGAGCACGCGGGCGAGATGGACGCGCTGCTGCTCGCCGCCGGAAAGCTCCTGGAAGTAGCGGCCGCCAAAGCCGTTCAAATCGACCCGGATGAGCGCTGCCGCGACGCGGGCGGCGCGATCGACGGGGTTCAGCGCGCCGCTGGTGCCGAGGCGCACGACCTCGTGCACGGTGAAGGGGAAGGCGAGCGAAGAGGATTGCGGCAGCACGGCACGGCGTTGCGCCAGTTCATAGGGCCGGTAGGAAGCGATGCTCCTGCCGTCCAGCTTGATCGTGCCGCTGGCGGCGCGCAGTTCGCCGGTGACCGCCTTCAGGATGGTCGACTTGCCGGCACCGTTCGGTCCGACGACCGCCGTCAGCTGGCCGGGCGCGACCGTCAGCGAGACGTTGTCGAGAATGGCGCGCTGGCCGGCGCGGATGGTGAGGGCTTCAACTTCCAGCATCTCTGCTTCCCGTTTCTTGGGAGAGCGGCCGGCCGGCTGGCGGCCGCCGCGTCTCCATCTTCTATCGCAGGCCGATCCTGTCCGCCTAGAGATCGATGACGCCGCGCTTCCTGAGCAGGATCGACAGGAAGAAGGGCGCGCCGATCGTGGCGGTGACGATGCCGATCGGCAGTTCCGCCGGGGCGACGATCGTGCGGCAGACCATGTCGGCGACGATCAGCAGCGTCGCGCCGAGCAGCGCGGTCGCCGGCAGCAGCGTCCGATGCTCCGGTCCGATCACCAGCCGCAGCACATGCGGCACGACGATGCCGACAAAGCCGATGATTCCGGCAAAGGCGACCGAAACGCCGACGGCGAGCGCCACGACCAGGATGATCAGGCTCTTCAGGAACTGCGTGTTGAAGCCGAGATGGCGGGCTTCCGCCTCGCCCAGCACCAGGGCGTCGAGCCCTCGGGCGGTAAACGGCATGGCCAGGAACACGCCGACGATGAACGGCACCGCCAGCAGGATCTTGTGCCAGGTCGCGCCGCCAAGCCCGCCCATCGACCAGAAGGTCAGTTCGCGCAATTGGAAGTCATTGCTGCGGAAGACGAGATAGGCGGTAACCGCGCCAGCGATGGCGCCGAGCGCGATGCCGGCGAGAAGCATGGTGCCAACCGAGGTCTGGCCGCGCCGCGTGGCGATCGCATAGAGCAGCAGCGTCGTGCCGAGGCCGCCGAAGAAGGCGGCGATCGGCAGCGCGCCGATGCCGAGGAAATCCATCACCGGCGCCAGAAACGCGCCACCGAGCACGATGACCAGCACCGCGCCGAGTGCGGCGCCCGCCGAAACGCCGACGAGGCCCGGATCGGCCAGCGGATTGCGGAACAGGCCCTGCATCATGGCACCGGCCAGGGCCAGCCCCGCCCCCACCATCGCACCGAGCAGCGTGCGTGGGATGCGAATATCGAACAGGATGACGTGGTTGACGGTATTGATCGCGTCAAAGCGCCCGGCAACGGCGTCGGAGAGCAGGCCTGCGACCTCCGCCGTCGACATGCCCGACGGGCCGATACAGAGCGAAATCACGCAAACAACGAGGAGGAGGACGACCAGGCCAGCGATCACGATGCGGGCCCGGCCGCGACGATCGCCGGCGACCGGGGCTGTCATAACCAGACTCATCAGTTCGCTACCGGCCACTCGGGAAGGTCGAGCGTCGGATAAAGCGCATGCGCGAGATCGCGCGCCGCGTCCGCCGTGCGCGGACCGAAGCCGAGCAGATAGAGCCCGTCCATGGCGACGAGCGCCTTGTTCTGAGCGGCAGGGGTCGCGCGCAGCGACGGCGAATCAAACACGACGTCCGGCTTGGGCGCCCCCTGCTGCGAATTCATCATGACGACAACTTCGGGAGCGGCGGCAATCAGCGCCTCGTCGGAAGCGGGCTTGTAGCCCTCGACAGCCGCCATCGGATTGATGCCGCCCGCCATGTTGATCATCGCGTCGGCGGCGGTGTTGTGGCCGGCTGCCAGCGGCTTGCCGCCGTTCAGGCTCATCACAAACACGGCCTTCTTGCGCTCGTTTTCCGGGATCTTGGCGATCGCGGTCTCGAGTGCCTTGAACTTCGTGGTCAGCCCATCGGCGATCTGGTTGCCCTTTTTCGTCTCGCCAAGAATGTCGGCGATCAGGCGGACCTTGGCGACGATGCTGTCGCCCGAGCGGCGTTCCGGCACGATGACGATCGGCACCGAGGCCGATTCGAGCAGCGTGATCGCATCCTTCGGGCCGGAACCTTCGACGGCGATGATCAGGTCCGGCTTGACCGAAAGCACGCCTTCCGCAGACAGCGCCCGCATGTAGCCGACGTCCGGCTTGGCGTTGGCCTCTGCCGGATAGGACGAGGTGGTGTCGCGGGCGATGATCCTGTCGCCGGCGCCAAGCGCATAGACGATCTCGGTGATGTCGCCGCCGATGGTGACGATACGCTGCGTCGTGCCGATCGTGACCTTGCGGCCGGTCGCATCCTCGATCACCCGATCCGCGGCCACCGATTCAACGATCGCCCCGAAGGTGATGGCGAGCGCGAAGGTCAAGCCAAAGAGAAACTGGAAGCGCCGACCCGACAGGCGTTCGACCGACCGAACGACGCCGAAAGGCATAGGAGAATGCGCGAGCCTCATCATGATCCCCTCTACTTGTTCAATATGAGCTTGCCGGCCCGGGTAAGGCGCAGCCTGTAATCCTCGCCAACATGGCGAATGATGATCTCCCGGGCTCCGTTGAGGAGGTCGCCGCTGGAAATCACGCGCGGCCCGGAGCCCGAAACGGGCGACTCCTGAGCGACACCGGCCAATGTTATGTCGTGCATTTGAGCTCCACCGGATTGCCTGGGTGGCGGCAATTTTGATTCATTCTAAACTTGCGAATAATTCGCAACAATTTAGTTGACTGACGTACTCATCTTTTCGTATCTCCGCAAGTGAAACATCGCTGACACCGGTTTCGACGCAACTCGCCTCACCCGAGGCTGCGGAGAACGGGTGTGACCGCCAAGCACGCCAGTGCCGGACCGCCACGATGCGGGCCCGGACAGCCAGCCAGGCCCATTCAAACAAATCGCCTATGGGGCTCGCATGCGTGTCGCTCGACATAAGACTTGGCTGATGGCTGGTACGGCCGCGGCACTCCTCTCCGCCTTCTCCGCCAACGCCGCCAAGGCGCAGGCCGCGGCAACGCCGGCCGCCAGCACCACCGAGACTGACGAAGAGCTGAAGAAGAAGGCCGCCAAGGGCGAGACCAGCTTCCTCGCCCCGATCACGGTCTCCGCCGCGCCGGAAGGCTGGAAGAACCCGTTCACGACCCCGGCCTCGATCAGCTCGGCCGGCGCGGACGAGATCCAGCTGTTCGGCCAGCGCAACATCGGCAACGTGCTCCGCGCCATGCCGGGCACCTTCTCGCGCGACAGCGTGCAGAATGCCGGTCTCTCGGTGAACATCCGTGGCTTCGAAGGCTCGGGCCGCGTCAACACGATGATCGACGGCGTTCGCCAGAACTTCCGCTTCACCGGCCATGAGGCGCAGGGCTTCACCTATGTCGACCCGGCGCTGGTTGCCGGCGTTGACGTACAGCGCGGAGCCGTCTCGACCGCGGGTGGTGCCGGCGCTCTGGCGGGTACCGCCAACATGCGCACGCTCGGCGTCGACGACATCATCACCGACGGCAAGAACTGGGGCGCGCTCGCGACGCTGACCTGGGGCAGCAACGAGGTTGGCTTCTCGGAGATGGCCGCGGGCGCACTGCGCTCGACCGGCGGCGGCGCGGCCATCGCCGGCGCGATCAGCTACAGCAGCCCGAACGATTTCGAGAATGGCGACGGCATCACCGTGCCGTTCACCGGCCAGAACCTCGTTTCAGGCCTGATCAAAGGCGAGTTCGCTCCGACCGACGACCTGACTGTAAAGGTCGGAGCGGTGCTCTACGACAACGACTTCTTCGCCAACTCCTACTTTCAGAACGTCAAGTCGAACACGTATACAGCCGGCCTGAACTGGGACCCGGACAGCGAACTCGTCAACGTCGCTGCGCACGTCTACTACAACGACGTCACGATGACGTATGACGGCAACGTCTCTGGTGCTGGCGCATCCGCCGGCCGCGTCATGGAGGACAAGGGATACGGTTTCGATATCTCGAACACGTCGAACTTCGCGCTCGGCCAGGTCGGCGTGAAGTCAATCTACGGTTTCGAGTATTTCCGCGATGACGTTACCGCTTACAACGTCCGCACCCCCCTATCCGGCGGCGGCGTGAATCCAAGCGGCGAAAGTTACAATGCAGGCGCCTTCTCGGAGACGACCTTCAGCTACAATATCGTCGACGTGATCGCGGGCTTGCGCTACGATTTCTACAATCTCGACGGAAGCTATAATGCCCAGCTCGGAAATCCGCTCAACATTCCGATCGGCTTTCATGACGTCGACAATTCGGGCGGCCGCATCAATCCGAAGCTGACGATTGCGCTCAATCCCTATGAGTGGCTGCAGCCCTATGTCACCTATTCGGAAAGCACCCGTCCGCCGACCATCTCCGAGACCATGCTCGGCGGCAGCCATCCCGGCGGCGGCGTCAACGCTTACCCGAACCCGTTCCTGGTTCCGGAAATCCAGAAGGGCTGGGAAATCGGCACCAACATCCGTCGCGACAACGTCTTGACGGAAAATGATAGCCTCCGCATCAAGGCCAACTATTACTATCAGAACATCGAAGATTACATCGTCGGCCAGTTCGCCGGCAGAGGCTTCTACTTCGCCAATCAGCCAGGCACTTCGGTCGTCCAGGGCTTCGAGTTCGAATCGACCTACGATGCCGGCGTCGCGTTCGCCAGCTTCAACTATGGCTACACCCATACCGACCTGCCGACGCAGGTTGCCGGCGCCGGCGCCCCGATGCAGATGCCGGAGCACGTCGCAACCCTCACCGGCGGCGCCCGCTTCCTCGAGCAGCGCCTGACGGTCGGCGGTCGACTGTCCTATGTTGGCTCGGCCTACGGTGGCAACGACGTCGTCGCCTCCAACCCGACGGATTGGGACGCCTACACGCTGGTCGACGTGTTCACGAACTACAACTTCGACAACGGCCTGTCGCTCAGCGGCAACATCACGAACCTGTTCGACAAGGCCTATACGCCGGCTCTCTCGAACGTCACCAACTTCACCGGTGAGACGGGCCGTGGCCGCACCTTCCTGCTGACGGCGAAGATGCAGTTCTAAGCCGGAGCTGAATACGTTTGCCCGGCGGTGTGGTGACGACGGGCAGACGCGAGGGGGGAAGACCGGCAACGGTCGTCCCTCCTCATTTTTTTGCCTTCAAACCCGTGCATCACTCCACCAACGCACCTCATCGGCACGCAAACGGAAAAACGATCATGTACATCGCCATGAACCGCTTCAAAGTAATCAAGGGCCAGGAAGCCGAGTTCGAAGAGATCTGGCGCAATCGCCCGCGCAACCTGCATGAGCTGGAAGGTTACGTCTCCTTCAACCTGCTGAAGGGCGCGACCGCCGAAGATCACACGCTCTACTCGTCGCACACCGTCTGGAAGACCGAAGAGAACTTCGTCGCCTGGACCAAGTCGCAGCAGTTCCGCGATTCCCACAAGGGCGCCGGCGACCGCAAGCCGATGTTCCTCGGCCATCCGAATTTCGAAGGCTTCAGCGCCGTCGAAGGCGTTCTCTGATCGTCTCTACGACATGCCCCGGGCGCCGTCCCGGCTGAATGCCATCATGAAAAAGGCGCGGCCCAGTGGCCGCGCCTTTTTTTGTTTGCCTTGCGATCCGACGAGCGTCAGTGCGCCTCGTCCCAGTTGTTGGCGGCGCGGGCGTCGACATTGAGCGGCACGCTGAGCGCGACGGCCGGGGTAGGCGCGTTCTCCATGACTCGAGTGACCAGCGCCACCGTCGGCTCGACCTCGGCTTCCGGCACCTCGAAGATCAGTTCGTCATGCACCTGCAGCAGCATGCGGGCGTTGAGGCCTGCCTGCTCCAGCGCCGGCTCGACACGGACCATGGCGCGCCGAATAATGTCGGCCGCCGTTCCCTGCAGCCGTGCATTGATCGCGGCGCGCTCGTTGAAGGCCCGCACTGAAGCGTTCTTCGACGCGATTTCGGGATAGTGGCAGCGGCGACCGAACAGCGTCGTCACATAGCCGAGGTCACGGCAGATCCGCTTCGTCTCTTCCATGTAGTCGCGAATGCCCGGGAAGCGCTCGAAATAGCGCTTGATGTAGGCGCCGGCTTCCTCGCGGGCGATCGACAGCTGGTTGGCGAGGCCGAAGGCCGAGATGCCGTAGATGATGCCGAAATTGATCGCCTTGGCGCGGCGGCGCACTTCCGAAGGCATGCCCTCGACCGGCACGCCGAACATTTCCGACGCCGTCAGCGCGTGAATGTCGATGCCCTCGGCAAAGGCGTTCTTCAACTGCGGGATATCGGCGATTTCGGCGAGCAGCCGCAATTCGATCTGCGAATAGTCGGCTGAGACCAGCTTATGGCCGGGATCGGCGATGAAGGCAGCGCGGATTTTTCGCCCTGCTTCGGTGCGGACCGGGATGTTCTGCAGGTTGGGTTCGGATGAGGACAGGCGGCCCGTCGTCGTCGCCGCCAGCGCATAGGAGGTGTGCACCCGCTTCGTCTCGGGATGGACGAAACCGGGCAGCGCGTCGGTATAGGTCGAGCGCAACTTCGTCAGCTGGCGCCAGTCGAGAATCTTCTGCGGCAGCTCAAAGCCCTGTTCGGCCAGGTCTTCCAGGATGCTGGCGCCGGTCGCCCAGGCACCGGTCGCCGTCTTGGTCGCGCCGGGCATGCCCAGCACACCGAACAGGATCTCGCCCAATTGCTTCGGCGAGCCGACATTGAAAGGCTGGCCCGCGATCTCCTGGATTTCGGCCTCGAGTGCGCCGGCCTTCTGGGCGAACTCGCCGGAGAGGCGCGAGAGGATAGCGCGGTCGATTGAGATACCGCGCCGTTCCATCGAGGCGAGCACCGCCACCATGGGCCGCTCCAGCGTCTCGTATACCGTCGACATGCCCTCGGCAGCCAGGCGGGGCTTCAGCACCTGCCAGAGCCGCAGCGTGACGTCGGCGTCCTCGGCGGCATATTCGCTGGCGCGCTCGATTGGCACACGGTCGAAGGTGATGCGCGCCTTTCCCTTGCCGGTGACGTCGTCGAACGAGATCGGCTTGTGGCCAAGCCACTTTTCCGACAGCGGATCCATGCCATGTGTGCCGCGACCGGCATCGAGCACATAGGAGATCAGCATGGTGTCGTCGAAGGGCACCGTCTCGATGCCGTAGCGGGCCAAGATCAGCCAGTCATATTTGAGGTTCTGCGCCACCTTCAGCACGGCGCGATCCTCAAGCAGAGGCTTCAGGATGGCGAGCGCCGTGCGGATCTCGATCTGGCCGGACAGCAGGCCCTCGGTGAACAGGCCGTCGCCTTCGCCGCGATGGGCGAGAGGAATGTAGCAAGCTTCGTCCGGCGCCACCGCCAGCGAGACGCCGACGAGGTCGGCCTGCATCGGGTCGAGCGATGTGGTCTCGGTGTCAACCGCGACGACGCCCAGCTCGGTTGCACGCGCAATCCACGCCCAGAGGCGCTCTTCGGTCGTTACCGTCTCATAGCCGGAATGCGAGAACGGGATCGCCTTGATGGCGCTGGCGCGGGCAGCGGCGAGACCGGCTGGTGTGAGGCCTTCAACATCCTCTATCGTCGGCTGCGGCGTGCCATCCGCGCCGAGCACAGGTGCGCTGACACTGGCGGCACGTCCCTTGGCCAGCAGCGCGCCATCCGGCTCAACGGCGCCGGATTCAACGCCCGTCGCCGCGGCGACACGGCCGGTGAGCGTGGTGAATTCCATCGCCTTCAGGAATGAGATCAGTTGCTCGCCAATGACGGGCCGCACGCCGAGACGATCGATCGGCTCGTTCAGGGGCACGTCACGATCCAGTGTGACGAGTTGCATCGAAATCCGGGCCAATTCGGCGTTGGCGAGCAGCGCCTCGCGCCGCTTCGGTTGCTTGATCTCCTCGGCCCGCGCGAGCAGCGTTTCGAGATCGCCATAGGTCTCGATCAGTTGCGCCGCCGTCTTGATGCCGATGCCGGGGACGCCGGGAATGTTGTCGACCGAGTCGCCAGCCAGCGCCTGCACATCGACGACCTTTTCCGGCGGCACTCCGAATTTCTCGATCACCTCGTCGCGGCCGATCGTCTTGCCCTTCATCGTGTCGAGCATCAGAACGCCGGGCTCGATCAGCTGCATCAGATCCTTGTCGGAGGCGACGATGGTGACGTCCGCGCCGGCGGCGACCGCCTGCTTGGTGTAGGTCGCAATCAGATCGTCGGCCTCAAAACCTTCCATCTCGATCGACGGTACGTTGAAGGCACGGACGGCCTGCCGGATCAGGCCGAATTGCGGACGCAGATCCTCGGGCGGCTCGGGGCGCTGCGCCTTGTACTTGTCGTACAGCGCGTTTCGGAAGGTGGTCGAGGAATGGTCAAAAATGACCGCCAGATGGGTCGGCTTGACGCCGGCCTCGTTCGCTTCCTTGAGCAGCCGCCACAGCATGTTGCAAAAGCCGGCGACGGCGCCGACGGGCAGGCCGTCGGATTTGCGCGTCAACGGCGGCAGCGCGTGGTAGGCGCGGAAAATATAGGACGAGCCATCGACCAGAAAGACGTGATCGCCCTTCTGGACGGGGCGGGACGGGATGGCGGGAGCGAGCGTTTCTGACATGCGCGGACTATGCCCGCGAGCATCCGCTTTGGCTACAGCCGGCGACGCGATGACAGCGCTTCTGTTGCCATCGTGCTGTCGGCTTTCGAGATCAGCGCGCCTTGGCAGGGCTGGTAGCGACGACGCTGGCAACCGCTAGGCAGGCGGTGATGCCGGTCAGAGCGAGGATCATCTGCATCAGCGGGCCATTCGCCATGCCGGCGGTCGCGGCGATGGCGACGATCAGGCCGAGGGCGCAGGCGCCGCACAGGCTGCCGAGCCGCTCGCGGGCGAAGGCGGCGACGATGGCCTTGAGGTTGCCGGCGGTGAGCAGGCCGAAGATGAGGAAGGCGGCGAACAGTGCCCAGTCTTCGGAGGGCGGCAGCAGCGGCCCGAAGGGCGCGAAGCCAGTCAGCGCCGCGACGCCGAGGATCGGGCGGCGCGACAGGCTGGTGACGCTGGTGGCGGCGAGAGCGCCGGCCAAGTAGAGCAGGGCGCAGAGGGCGATCGGCGCGAGCGCGGCCAGCGCCGTCGCCGGCTCCAGCGGCGCCTTACTGCCCAGGAACAGCACCAGCGTCGTGGACGCGGCCAAAGTCGCAGCAATCTTCATCGTTGCTTCCTGATCCATCTTTGCCGCGACCTGTGCCATTGCCGTCTCCTTTGAACGACCCCGTTGCTTAACGAAGCATTATCCATCTTCGTTCCCAGCGCTGTTATGCGGGTCACAGGCACGCCGCTTGCCGGGCTCCGGCCTCCCGCGACGGCGATCGGCGGTTAGCAACTGACGATTCCCCTGAAATCGCCGTATTCATCGGGCATTCGGGCCGCTAAACATGCGCCCCCGCGCATTCTATCGACCCTTTGGACCGGAAGACGAAACAGGCATGGCGAGACCGCCGCGAAGCGAACGGATCGAACCGGTGCTCGACAAGCCGCAGGAAACGGATGAGGGCGACTTCGACATTCGCCTGGGCGCGGACGACCGTGCGGCCGGTGGCTTTGCGCCGCGTGCCCCCCGTGAGCGTGGCAGTCGCGAGCGCGCCGGCGAGCCGCGCAGCGAGCCCGGCTTCGGCAAGGCCCGCGGCGAGCCGGGGTTTGGCGCGGAACGGCAGGAACCCGGTTTTGGCGCGTCGCGCAGCGAACCCGGCTTCGGCAAGACTGGCGCCGCCGAGCCCGACGATGTTGACTGGGATGATTCCAGCTGGGGTGACGCGCCCGATTTTGACGCGGACGAGCGCAGTCAGAAGATAAGCGCCAAGGAATCCGCCAAGGCCAGTGCAAAAAGCAGCGCCGCCGAACGGCGTGAGCCGGGGATGGCGCTGGAGCGCACCAGCCGCAAACGGGAAAAGCCTGAACCGGACACCGCTTCCCGCGCAGGGCGCGAGCGACGCGAGCCAGAACTAGGCGCCGCCGACCGCCGCCGCCACGCGGGCGAACCCGATTCTGCCCCCTTTGAACACGACATTGAGGATGCGGAATTCATCGATCTCGGTGAAGATGACCCCATGGCAGTATCCCGACGCTCCAAATCGCGCCGCCCCACCAAGGCGCCCGCCCGCAAGAAGGCGCGCTCCGGCGGTCGCAAGCGGTCATCGGGCGGCTCGGGTATCGGCAAATGGGTGCGCCGCGGCATCAAGTGGTCCGTGATCCTGATGTTCTGGGGCACGATCGCGCTGGCTGGCGGTATCGCCTGGTACGCGACGCAATTGCCCTCGACGGCCAACTGGTCGGTGCCCAAGCGCCCGCCCAATATCAAGATCCTCGCCAATGACGGCACGCTGATCGCCAATCGCGGCGATACCGGCGGCGAGTCGGTACGCATCAACGAATTGCCGCCCTATCTGAGCCAGGCGGTGATGGCGATCGAAGATCGGCGCTTTGAAAGCCATTTCGGTGTCGATCCGCTCGGCCTGCTGCGCGCGGCCTATGTCAATTTCCGTTCCGGCTATATCGTGCAGGGTGGTTCGACCGTCACCCAGCAGTTGGCCAAGAACCTGTTCCTGAAGCCGGAACGCACCATGGATCGCAAGATCCAGGAAGCGATCATGGCGATCTGGCTGGAGACGAAATACTCCAAGGCGCAGATCATGGAATCCTACCTGAATCGCGTCTATCTCGGCGCGGGCGCCTATGGCGTCGACGCCGCGTCGCGGCGCTATTTTGGCAAGTCGGCCCGCGATATCTCGCTGAAAGAGGCGGCAATGCTCGCCGGCCTGCTCAAGGCGCCGTCGCGCTTCGCGCCGACCAGCGACCAGGAGGCCGCCAATTCGCGCGCCAATGTCGTGCTGGGCGCGATGCGCGAAGCGGGTTTCATATCCGCCGAACAGGCCAAGCAAGCCGCCTCGATCACCATCAAGGCGCAGCCCGAGGGCGAAGGTGGCGCCGGCCGCTATGTCGCCGACTGGGTCGCCGATCTGGTGCCGGAAGTCGTCGGCGCGCTCGACCAGGACGTGATCGTCGAGACGACGATCGATCCGCATCTGGAAGAGAGCGCCGGCAAGGCGTTGACCGAGGCGCTCGACAAGAGCGGCAAGTCGTTCGGCGTGTCGCAAGGTGCGCTGGTGGCGATTGACGGCACCGGCGCGGTGCGCGCCATGGTCGGCGGCCGCGACTACCGGAAAAGCCAATTCAACCGCGCCGTCGAGGCAAAGCGCCAGCCGGGTTCGGCCTTCAAGCCGTTCGTCTATCTGTCAGCGCTGGAATACGGCCTTGTTCCCGAGACCATCCGCGTCGACGAGCCGACCCGGATCGGCAATTGGGAGCCAAAGAATTACGAGAGGATGTACAAGGGCCCTGTCTCCCTGCAGACCGCCCTGGCGCTCTCGATCAACACGATCGCCGTGCAGCTTGCCAACGAAGTCGGCCCAGACCGTGTCATCAAGACGGCCGAGCGGCTCGGCATCACCTCACCGCTGCAGCCCAACCCGTCGATTGCGCTCGGCAGCTCCGAAGTGAGCCTGCTGGAGCTGACCGACGCCTACGTGCCTTTCGCCAATGGCGGCTATAGCGCCAAACCGCATGTCATCGCGCGGGTGAAGAACGTCGCCGGCAAGACGCTGTACGAACATCCCTCCGTCAAGGCGACCCAGATCATCGACCCGCTCTATGTGGGCATGATGAACAGCATGATGACCGACACGCTATCGCGCGGCACCGGGCGCAAGGCGGCGATCGCCGGCTGGCAGGCGGGCGGCAAGACCGGCACGAGCAACGATTCGCGGGATGCCTGGTTCGTCGGTTACACGGCCAATCTCACGACCGGCGTCTGGCTCGGCAACGACGATTCAAAGCCGACCAAGCGCATGACCGGCGGCACGCTGCCGGCGCTGATCTGGAACCGATTCATGACCGAGGCGCACAAGGGCGTCGCGGTCGCGGCGCTGCCCGGCAACTACGCCTATCGCGACCCGGCCGCGATGGCGGAGGAAATGTACCAGAACGGACAGTATGTCGGCCCCGAGCAGGGTGGGCTGGTCGATGAATACGGCCAGGTGGTCGGCAGCGGCGCGCCGCAGCAGCAACCGGGGCAACAGCCGCCCTATGGTCAACAGGAACCGCAGTACCAGCCGCAGCAACAGGCCAACCAGCCGAACTATGGCGGCTCAAACGATCCGGAAGCGATCGATGACGGCTGGAACGATGGCGGCTACCAGGCGCCGCCCCCGGGCGCCCGCATCTATCGCGAAGGCGATCCGTCCTATGGCGACGACCGCAACGGCCCGGTTCCGCCGGGATCGGTCGGCGAAGACGGCCAGGCTGGCGTCTATCAGGCTCGTCCGCATCGGCGCAATTTGATCGACCGCCTGTTCGGCGGCTGATCGAGTACCCCCGCTGCCACGGCGCGGTGGACATTGCGGGCCAGCCGTGGATAGTGGCGACGCGCCGGTTCGCGGCGCTTCATTTCAAAGTTCGCCTCTCCGCGAGGAGAGGCCGGGCGCCCGGCCCAGGGAGTCATCCGGCAATGGCCGACAAGCGCAAACTGTACCGCGAGTTGGCGGTCGAACCCGACGCGACCCCGGCCGAAATCGACAAGGCCTATCGCCAGCGCGCCCGCGCCGCCCATCCCGATGCCGGCGGCACTGCCGAGGCTTTTCACACGCTCAGCCATGCCTATGCGATCTTGTCCGATCCCGACCGCCGCAAGGCATATGACGAGAGCGGCTATGAGGGTGAACTGGCAATCGACGATATCGCCGGCCGGGCAATGGAGCGTATCCACGCGCTGGTCGCCTCGGTACTCGAAAGCGACCTCCCCTTCGAAGCGGTAGACCTGATCGCGCCGATCCGCGACACGCTGACCAAGCAGAAGGGCGATATCGGCGTCGGTATCCGCAAGCTGGAGCGCCAGGCGAAGCGCGCCGAGGCGATGGCCGCCCGCTTCCGCAAGCGCGAGGGCGACAACATCATTCGCAAGGTGCTGGAACGCCGCGCCGCCGACACGCGCGAGCAAGCGGAGAAGACACGTCGCGAAGAAGCGATCTTCGCCAAGGCGATCGAGCTGCTCGCCGACTATTCCTTCGATTTCGAGCCGCCCAAGGCCGTTGAACCCAAGGTGGCCGAGCCTGCGAAGCCGGCCCCCGCGGCCGAGCCGGCCCGGCCCGCAGCCGAAGCACACAAGCCGGCCCCAAAGCCCGGCACGAGGACGCTGAACCTGGTCCGCTAGAGCGTTTTCTTAAGGAAGTCGGTTCGGGTTCGCGCAGAGAAAACGCGACGAGGCGCGCCTAGACCAGATTAACGCGCGCTTCCTCAAAATGACGCCGGATGAAATCGCGCTCGATCAGCAGATGGGCGAATTCGTCGTCGTCGGGTCCATCATAGATCAGCGTGAACGGGCCACGGAAACCGGCGGCGTCCGCCGCCGCCAGGCAGCGCCGGTAATCCTCGGCATGCAGGACTCCGCCGCCGAAATCCGCCTTGGCATGGCAGCAGGTGGCGAGATCGAAGATCGCCTCCAGATCGGAATATTTGGTCGGACCCGACCAGTTGCCGAAATCGCCGTTGAGAGCCACCGTCTCGTCCAGCCGATCGAACATGTAGCGCACTTCGCGCGGACCGGGCAGAAGCTCGTACCAATTCTCGGTAATGATGCGAACCCCGCGCGCCTCGCCGTAATGGCCGAGACGTGTCAGGCCGGTGATGCTCGCGTCGAGCGCGGTGCGGGTTGGCAGGGCGCGGCCGGCGATGACGCGCGCTTGCTCGGCCCCGAACAAGGCTGCCGTGTCGATCCAGCTCTCCATCCAGGCCAGGTCACGCTCGCGCGTCGCCGGATCGGTGATGTCGCCATATTCGATCAGCAGGGTCTGAAAGGTGACGCCGGCTTCGTCCAGCGCCGCCCTGAACGCCGCCGCATAGTCTGCGTCGCGGCTGGGGAGATGGAACGAGCAGACCTCGATGCGCTGGATACCAAGCGCCGCCACCGCGCGGGGCATGTCGATCAGTGCCATCCGGCCGGAGCCATAGGTCGCCTCGGGCGGCGGTACGACGTCATGATCGGGCCGGTTCGGATAGGTCAGGCCAAGGGCTCGGTGCAAGCTCCAGCTCGATACGGCGAACACAGGCGACATTTCGGCTGACATGATATCGGTCCCCCTACCAGGGTATCAGCTTCAATCATAGCCGGAGCCCATCCGCAAGGAGCGACGCTGCCCGTCACTCCGCTCCAACGGCGTGCAGCGACGCGCCATGACGGGTGAGCCATGACTTGGCCTCCTCCATGGCGGGGCAAATCGATTTGACATGCCGCCAGAAGCGAGCCGAATGGTTCATCTCACGCAGATGCGCCACTTCATGAGCGGCGAGATAGTCGAGCACAGCGGGCGGCGCCAGGATCATCCTCCAGGAATAGGCAATCGTTCCGGACGAGGAGCAGGAGCCCCAGCGGCTGGTCGGATCGCCGAGCCGGATGGCCTTGACCGTAACGCCGAGCGACGCCGCATGTCGGGCCGTCGCAATCTCGAGATCGCGGCGCGCCTCGCGCTTCAGGAAGTCGGTGACGCGGCGCGGCAGGTGGGCAATCTCGCCGGGTACGACGAGGACCGTTTCACCGTCGCTATCCTGCAGGCTGACAACACCGCGACCCTGTTTATGGACGATGCGCACAGGCGTGCCGCGCAGCGGAATGGAAGCGCCGTCTGCCAGCGGCGTCGCCACCGGCAGGGCAGCGAGACGCGCCTGAAGCCAGCCGCGATTACGATCGAGAAAAGCACGCGCTTCGGAAAGCTTGCCCCGGGCGGGAATGGTGACGACGGGCTCACGCACGGAGCCACGCAGTCGAAGTGTGTAGCGCCGGGCGCGCTCGTTCCAGAGCAAGGTCACCCGCACCGGCTCGCCGTCGATCTCGACATGGCAATGATCCGGCTTGGCGGCGACGCGCGTGGCACTACCGGTGATGCGCTCGAAAAAACCCATGGGTCGTCGGTCAGATGGCTCGTTGATCAAGTGATTCGTCGGTCAAGGATCGCATGAAAGTGTCACAAGCCGAATCCACGACGACGAAGGGCCACACGGTAAGGTGCGGCCCTTCGAAACATTGCCGGAATATAGAGGATATCAGTCCCTAAGATCGGCCGGGACCTTGCCGCCGTTTTCAGCCAGCTTCTTCATCACGGCCTTGTGTAGCCAGATGTTCATCGTCGCCGAGTCGCTGGTGTCGCCGGTGTAGTGAAGCTCTTCAGCCAGCGCCTTGCGGGAGGCCAGACTGCTGTCGAGATCGAGCAGCTTGAGGAGGTCGACGATCGACTTCTTCCAGTCGAGCTTCTGGCCGGATTTGGCGCTCAGCGCCGTCAGCACCACGACGACATCAACGGTCGCCTGGGGAGCCGGGGTCGATGCGGGAGCGGACGACGGTGCGGCTGGCTGCGTAGGCGCCGCTGCCGTGGGCGTCGGGGCAGCGCTAGCCGGAGCCTGGGCCTGCGGAGCGGCTTTCGCCTCCGGGGCGACTTCGGCCGCCTGCGCGTGTCCGGAGCCGAAGATCTTGTTCTTGATCGAACTGAATAGGCTCATGCCACTCTCCCATTGGATGGATCCTGCACCACCAAGTCGCGACGATCATTTCGGTTCCAATCCCGGCACGGCGCTAGGATTGGCCTGGCAGTCTCACAGATCTGGTTGAAAGCAGGACGGTCCATGGAAAAAGGCCGCGCTTGAGGCGCGGCCTTCTCAGTCTCAGCCAGCGATCAGAGATCGATCACCGGCCCCGAGGGGTTCGAGTCGCCCCGCGTGGGGGGCGTCTGGTTCCGACGTGCCGCGGCGCGTTCGGCAGAGAAACGATCGAACTCTTCCTGGTCGCGAGCGCGACGCAGGTTGCGGACGAAGGTTTCAAATTCGGCGCGCTCTTCATCCAGCTTCCGGCGCTCTTCGTCGAGCCGCTTCAATTCGGCTGCGCGATAGTCGTCGAAGGCGGCATTGCCGCTCTGGCTGTAATACGCGCCACCGTTCGACTCACGCCGGCTCTGCCAGCCGCAGCCGGAAAAAGAGCGCTTGAAGTCGTTGCGCATTCCCTCGGCGTTGCGACGAAACTCGGGTAGCCGGTCGCCCCAGATGATGTAGGCGAGCATGGCAAGGCCGAGCGGCCAGAACACAAAGAAGCCGAGGACCATCAACGCGATGGTGAGCGGCGTCCATCCCGGACGCAAGGCCTGAGTATGAGACATTGAACCTTCCTCTCTCGCACCCCCAGAAACGGAAGTGGGAAAGGACGCCCCCCGATTCAAGAAGTATTTATTTGACCGATGCCGTAGCGGATCCCTGGCTCGTCGAGCCCGCCTCTGCCAGAAGCTCTTGCAAAAGCCCCTTGGCCTGCTCGATCCATTTGTCGCGCGCGACACGCCCCTTGAGCGCGAGGCGGGTATCGAGCGCGGTCGCCTGCTTGACGGTCAGCCGGGCGATCTGGGCGAGGCGGGTGATGCCGGCGGCATTAAGGCTCGCCTCGAGCTTTGGACCGATGCCGGCGATCCGCTTCAGATCATCCGCCGGCGCTTCTGTTGCGGCGACCTCGACTGGCTTGGCAGCCCTTGCCTTCGGCCTGGCGGCCACCGGCTTGCCGGCGGCGATGGGTTTGGCTGTCACAGCCTTTGCAGGCGTCGGCTTCGTCGCAACAGCCTTGACCGGCGCTGTATTGGCTTGAGCCGCCTTGGCCTGGGCAGACTCGACGGGAACGGGCTTGCCCGACGGACGAGCGACATCATGCGTCAGGACGAAATCACTGATGCGCGGTGCAATCTCGGCCCGGAAACGCGAGCCATTGAAGACGCCGTAGTGGCCGACCTTGGGCTGCATGTAGTGCGCCCGCATGTCGTCCGGGATGTTGATGCAAAGGTGCTGCGCCGCTTCGGTCTGGCCGACGCCGGAGATGTCGTCGTTCTCGCCCTCGACGGTGAGTAGCGCGACGTTGCGGACCGCTGTCAGGTCGACGGGAACGCCGCGATGGGTCATTTCCCCCTTGGGCAGCGCATGGGTGATGAACACCGTATCGACCGTCTGCAGGTAGAATTCCGCCGTCAGGTCCATGACCGCCAGATATTCGTCATAGAAGTCGCGATGCTTGGTGGCGCTGTCGCCGTCGCCGGCGACCAGATGCTTGAACAGATCCTGATGCGCCGTCACGTGGCGATCGAGGTTCATGCTCATGAAACCGGAAAGTTGCAGAAAGCCCGGATAGACGTCGCGCAAACAGCCTGGATGCGGGAAAGGCACCTGCATCACGACGTTCTCGGCGAACCAATCAAGGCTCTTGCCCTGTGCCATCTCGTTGACGGCGGTCGGATTGATGCGGGTGTCGATCGGGCCGCCCATCAGCGTCATCGAGCGCGGCGCGAAACGGTCGCCGGCCGCCTCCATCAGCGCCACGGCCGCGAGAACCGGGACCGCCGGCTGGCAGACGGCGATCACATGCACGTCGTCGCCGAGGAAATGCAGCATCTCGACCAAGTAGTCGATGTAGTCGTCGAGATCGAAACGCCCGTCCGACAGCGGCACCATGCGGGCGTCGATCCAGTCGGTGATGTAGACGTCATGGCGCGGCATCATTGCCTCGACCGTGCCGCGCAGCAGTGTGGCGTAGTGGCCAGACATCGGCGCGACGATCAGGAGCTTGGGATCGCGGCGGGGTCGTTCAAGCTGGCGCTCGAAGTGAATCAGATCGCAGAACGGCTTCTGCCAGACGACATGCTCGGTGACCGGAACGCGCATGCCGCCGACGAGGGTCGAGGGCAGGTCGAAAGCGGGCTTGGCGTAGCGTCGGGTCGTCCGCTCGAACAGCTCCAAACCTGCCTGCCAGTTACGGCCAAAAGGCGTCTGGCTCATGGGATTGAGCGGGTTCTTCAGCATCTGACCGAACATGTCAGCGGCCGCGCGCATCGGCGACAGCGCCGCGTGATTCAGCTCATAGAGCTGATAGTAGGATAAGGGACCCATCATGCCGTCCACCTGCCGCTCCGCGAAGGGATCGGACCGGCCGGGTATTCCGTCGGGCAGTAAGGGCGGCGGCCAGCCTTGTGCAATGCAATATGTAAGGGCGATTTTAGCCCGGATGCAAGGGTATTGCGGTCGAGAGCCCGTGCGGGATCGCCCATTATCGCCTGCCTCGTGCTATAAGCCGGCCAAACTAAGCAAATTCCAACTTCAGGTGATGCGACAATGCCGGAGCAAGCTTTCCCCTCGCACGGGTTCGGCGCGCGCCGTCTGAAGCTCGATACGCTGGTTCGGCTGCGCTGGCTCGCCATCATCGGCCAGACGGCGACAGTGGTGTTCGTGCGCTTCTGGCTGGAATACCCGATGCCGATCGGGCTCTGCCTGGCGGCGATCGCTCTGTCGGCCTGGCTCAACCTGTTCATCAAGATCCGCTATCCATCCAGCCTGCGCCTGCAAGGCCGTACGGCAGCGCTGCTGCTGGCCTATGATGTGCTGCAGCTTTCCGTTCTGTTGTCGCTGACGGGCGGATTGCAGAATCCGTTCGCCGTGCTGATCATCGTACCGGTCATCGTGTCCGCGACGACGCTGGCCCCCCGCCTGACCGTCATGCTGGGCGGGCTGGTCATCGCCGCGGTGACGGCGCTCGCTCTCTGGCACATGCCCCTGCCCTGGCCCGAGGGCGAGACATTCTCGATGCCGTTCCTTTATGTGGTCGGCTTCTGGCTCGCGCTGGTTTCGGCAGTGTTCTTCATGGGCGTCTACGCCTTCCGCGTCTCCGAGGAGGCACGCCAGCTTGCCGATGCCCTGACGGCGACGGAGCTGGTATTGGCCCGCGAGCAGCACCTCTGGGCGCTGGATGGGCTCGCCGCCGCCGCCGCGCATGAACTCGGCACACCGCTCGCGACCATCGCGCTTGTGACCAAGGAGCTGGAGCGCGAACTGCCGGCAGACAGCCCCTATGCCGAGGATATCGCCCTGCTGCGCAGCCAGTCCCAGCGCTGTCGCGACATTCTGGGCAAGCTGACCTCGCTCTCGACCGAGCCTGGCCAGCATATCGACCGCCTCCCCGTCAGCCATATGCTGGCTGAAGTGGTTGAGCCGCATGCCGATACCGGCATCGACATCCAGGTAAAGTTCGTCGGTGACCGCGACAGCGAACCAGTCGGCCGGCGCAATCCTTCAATTCTCTACGGCATCGGCAATCTGGTCGAGAACGCCGTCGACTTCGCCGAGACGACCGTCGAGGTTACGGCGGTGTGGAATGCAGACGAGGTGGCGCTGACGATCGCCGATGACGGACCGGGGTTTGCGTCCGAAGTGATCGACCATATCGGCGAGCCCTACGTGACGACACGAGCGCGCACGACGGAAGGCTTGGAGGATCATGAAGCCGGCGGCCTTGGCCTTGGCTTCTTCATCGCCAAGACGCTGCTGGAGCGCACAGGCGCGCGGCTTGCTCTCTCCAATCGCGAAGCGCCGGAGCATGGCGCAATCGTCCGCATTGTCTGGCCGCGCGACGCCATGGACCGACTCGGTATTTCGGGCAGATCGGACGAGCGCAAAGGCCTGGAAAGCCATTCAATGGACAGTTGACCGCGAGAGCGGCCCTTTGAGCGCGCGGTTTTGACCATTCTGGTTGCATGGCGGCCTTGGCGCGGGGGCTTGGGATGCCTATAACCCGGATGGAAGGAAAAGATAATTCGGGGAGGCGCGGAGTTAAACGTCTATGACAGACCTGGAATCTGCCGGTCTCGCCGGCACTGATACCTCGCTCATCATCGTTGATGACGACAAGGCTTTCCTGCAGCGACTGGCCCGCGCAATGGAAACACGCGGCTTTGCCGTGGAAACGGCTGATTCGGTCGCCGAGGGCCTGCGCAAGGTGGACCAGAAGCCGCCGGCATACGCAGTTGTCGACATGCGTCTCGAGGACGGCAACGGCCTCGACGTGATCGAACTCCTCCGCAAGCGCCGGCCTGAATCACGCATGGTCGTGCTGACCGGCTACGGCAACATCGCAACGGCCGTGACCGCCGTGAAGCTCGGCGCCGTCGACTATCTCGCCAAGCCCGCCGATGCCGACGAAGTTTTTTCGGCGCTGACCCGCGATCCCGCCGAACGCGCACTTCCGCCGGACAATCCCATGTCGGCCGACCGCGTGCGCTGGGAGCATATCCAGCGCGTCTACGAGCTTTGCGAGCGCAATGTCTCCGAGACGGCACGCCGCCTCAACATGCACCGCCGCACCCTGCAGCGCATCCTGGCGAAGCGCGCACCGCGCTGAACGAACGGCCATACGGACGGAATATGAAAACGGGCGCCGAGGCGCCCGTTCGCAGTTCAAGGTCGTGGCGCTCAGGCGAGCGCGGCGACGACGATGATTTCGACGAGATGCGCGGGGGTTGCGAGCTTGGACTCACCCGTGGCGCGTGCCGGCGGGTTGGCCTTGTCGACCCATGCATCCCAGACGGTGTTCATGGTGCCGAAATTGGCCATGTCGGCCAGCCAGATCTGAGCCGACAGGATGCGCGACTTGTCGGTGCCGGCCTCGGCCAGCAGACGGTCGATGGTGTCGAGCACGGTCTGGGTCTGGGCTGCGACGTCGTCGCCCGGATTGCCGACCTGGCCAGCGAGATACACGGTGTTGCCGTGGACGACGCCTGCGCTCATGCGGGGGCCCGGCTCGATGCGACGAATGCTGCTCATGGGTTTTTCCTTTTGCGAATTGGCCGATCCCGTCTAGCGGCATCGCGCCAACGCTTCAAGCCCGCAGCGTCAACGACATCGGATCAAAGGATCTCACGAAACCCGGCTTCGGGGTCGAACAGGCCATGCAGCCGGTAGGCGGCAGCCTGGGCGAAGCGCAGCGTCATCGCTTTTCTGCGCGCGGCGACCAGCGGCGAAAGCGGCGCCTCCCGGAGAATTTCAGCGCCATAGGCATCGGCCAGGATCAGTCCTGCCTGTTCGGGGAATATTTCCCGGGGCACGCCGGCATGGCTGGCGAAATAGAGCCGGTCGCAATAGAGCGCATAGTCCGGCCATTTGCCGTCGGCGCGAAAATCGGCGATCGACGACTTGATCTCGACGATGGTGATTTCGCCGGAAGGCCCGAGCGCGATGACATCGGCCCGTCGCCCCGTCGCCAGTACCAGTTCCGTCACGACGGCGTAGCCATGCGCGCGAAAGAGGCGGCCGACGCCGCGTTGGATCGCCAGCGCCGTTTCCGACTGACGGCCGTCGCGCGGCACGGCAAGGACAGGAGAATGAACCATGAACAGAGTTTGCCACGCGGCGGCGCGGATTTAAAGGCTGGTGTCCGGCAGTTCTGCCGGGACGTGGCCCGAAGGCCGAGGACGAAAGAGGAAACCTAACGCCAGCGATTGTGCAGCCAGAGCCATTGCTCCGGATTTTCGCGTACCCAGCCTTCGACGACGGACATCACCTTGGCCGTGCCGGCATCGACGTCGATCAAGCCCTCTTCGTCGCGGGGCATGTCGACCGGCGGCGTCAGCTCAACGCGAAAACGGCCGTCGGGCAGGCGGATGGTGCGTGCGCCGTGCACCGGGCAATCATAGTGCCGGGCCAGGCGCGCCACGAGCGGATTGGCATGCACCAAGCGGCCGAAAAACGGCACCTTCGGTCCGCGGCTATGGTGCTGGTCACACAGCATGCCGATATGCTCGCCGCGATCCAGCGCCGCGCCGACCTCGAAGGTAGCGCCGCGGTTGGAAGCGACAAGCTTGCCCATCATCTGCTCGCGCTGCCGCATCAGGTCTTCGGCGATGACGTTGTTGGTTGGCGCGCGGAACAACGATACGACCGGCAGGCCGAAGCGCGCCGCGACAACAGCGAGGATCTCCCAGTTGGCGAGATGGGCCGAGAAGATGATGCCCGGCTTGCCGTCGTCGCGCATCGCCAGGAACTGATCGACGCCGACAACGTCGATCCGCCCTTCGCCAAGACGCTCGGGATCGATATCGACCAGCTTGTCGAGGAAGACATATTCCGCGACCGTGCAGCCCAGATTGTTCCAGACGCCCTGCAGGATCTGCTCCCGCTCGGCATCGGATTTCTCCGGGAAGGCGACGGCCAGATTGCGTCGCGCCAGCTTGGATTCCGGCACGAAGCGGCCGATGAAGCGCGCCACCGAACCGGCGACGCGGCCGGCGCGCTTTTCGCCGAGGCTACGCACGCCGACGATCAGCCCGCGCACGCAGAAGGCGATGACGGCATGGGCCGGACGGCTGCGCGTGACGCGCCGCATCCAGGTCTTTATGGGGTTCTTCTTGCCAGGCAGGGCCATTGGATCAGAGCGTGACGATGATCTTGCCGAAGACCTGGCGTTTCTCGATGCGGTCCAGTGCATCGCCCATGTCATCGAGCGGAACGACGGTATCGATGACCGGCGTGACGACGCCCGCCGCGATCTTGGCGAGCGACTGGGCGATGTTCTCGATGCGGCAGCCGAACGAGCCGATCAGACGCAGTTGCTGCTGGTAGAGCTGGAACAGATTGATCTCGGTCGAAATGCCGGTGGTCGATCCGCAGGTGACCAGCGTGCCGCCCTTGCGCAGCGAGAACATGCTCCCGGCCCAGGTATCGACACCGACATGCTCGAACACGACATCGCAGCCGCGCTTCTTGGTGATCTTGCGGACGACGCCCTCGAAGCGGTCCTCGCGATAGTTGATGACGTGGTCCGCGCCGAGCGCCTTGGCCTTCTCGCCCTTTTCGTCGCTGCCGACGGTGGTGATCACCGTCGCGCCGACCGCCTTGGCGAGCTGGATCGCCGCTGTTCCGATGCCGCTGCCGCCCGCCTGGATCAGGATGGTCTGGCCGGCTTCGAGCTTCGCGTTGTCGAACAGCATGTGCTGGACGGTGCCGAAGGTGACGGGCGTGCAGGCAATGTCGTGAATGGCGACGCTGGCGGGCGCCACGACGACATGGCGGGCCTTGAGAGTCACGTATTCGCAGGCAAGGCCATCGATGTGGAAACCGCGCACGCCAGCGACGTTCTCGCAGAGGTTGTCTCGACCGGCATGGCATGCGGGACAGGTGCCGCAGGTCTCGGCGCCATAGATGGCGACGCGGTCGCCGACCTTCACGCCCTCGACGTCGGGGCCGATCGACTCAACGGTGCCAGCGGCTTCCGCGCCAACGGTGAGCGGCAGCTTGCGCTTGGCGAACGCCATGCCGCGCCAGCCCCAGACGTCGATGTGGTTGAGCGCCACGGCGCCCATTGCCACGCGGACCTCGCCGGGACCGGGCGCGGCGGCCATGGGGACGTCAACGATCGAGAGCTTGCGGTCGGCGAGCAGCTGGAGGGCGCGCATGAGTTTTCCGTCTGTCGTTCTGAACAGCGCCTGCTTTACCGTCTCGGCGCCAAACATGCCAGAGGCACGGGCACGGACCGAGCGTCGCGGATCAGGCCGGGCTGGCAGCGATCACCAGGCAGGCATTCTGCCCACCGAAGCCAAAGGAGTTCGACAGCACCATCGAGACCGGCGCCTCGCGGGCGACGTTCGGCACTACGTCGAGCAACACCGAAGGGTCGGCAACGTCCTGGTTGATCGTCGGCGGAATGACGCCGCTGCGGATCGTCTGGATCGAGAACACTGCCTCGATCGCACCGGCCGCCGTCAGCGTATGGCCAATCATCGACTTGTTGGAGCTGATCGGGATCGTCCTGACGTGCTCGCCAAACACGGCTTCCAGCGACAGGGCTTCCATCTTGTCGTTTTCCGGCGTGCTAGTGCCGTGCGCGTTGATGTAATTGACCTCGTCAAGGCCGATGCCGGCATCGCCAAGCGCCTGGCGCATGGCGCCGATTACGGGCGAGCCATCCGGCTTGGAACGGGTGCGGTGGAAGTCGTCGGCCTGTTCGCCCACGCCGCGAATGACAGCCAGGATCTCGGCGCCGCGCGCGACGGCCGCATCATAATCCTCGAGCACGAGCGCACCAGCGCCTTCGGCCATAACAAATCCGTCGCGGTTCTTCGAGAAGGGCCGCGAGGCCTTTGTCGGATCCTCATTGTTGGTCGAAAGCGCGGAAAGCAGCGAGAAGCGGATCAGCGATTCGGCCTGCACCGAACCATCGGTACCGATGCAAAGCGCCGCATCAGTATCGCCGCGCCGGATCGCCTCGACGCCGAGCTGGATCGCGGTAGCGCCCGAAGCACAGGCCGTCGACAGCGAGATCGGCGCGCCGCGCGTGCCAAAATGGTCGGCCGTCTTTTCGGCGACGCAGGCATAAAGCGCATATTCGTAAGCGTCGGCGCTGTTGAGCGCCATGCCGCTTTCGATCATGCGATCATAGGGATCGTCATTCTCGGAATTGCCGCCGTCGAACAGCTCGCGCTTGACCGACCAGTCAAGTTCGACCGGCGGAACGGCCATGAACAGCATGCCCGGAAAATCGCCCGGCGTGCCGATCTTGGCCCGCTCGATCGCTTCCTCGGCGGCGAGATGCGCCAGCTTTTCCGTCAGTACGGCCGAGCGCGGCGTTTCATCGAACAGGAAATCGACCGTGCCGGCGATCGTGGTGCGAAGATGGTCAACCGGGAAGCGCGTGATGCGATGGATGCCGGACTCGCCGGCGGTCAGCGCCGACCAGTTGGCGTCGATGCCCTGACCGAGCGACGTGACGACGCCCATGCCGGTGACAGCGACGACCGGACGGCCGAGATGATCCCGCGTCTTGCCTGTGCCCATGCTCGTGACCTTTCTCAGTCGATCGCTTCGAGAAGCGCCATGCCCTCGCCGCGCCAGAAACCCCAGCTCGTCGCCAGGATCTGGGTGGGGGCGTCCGTCGCTTCAAGCTCCAGCCCGGATGAATCGGACGGCCGATAGAAACCTTTTCGCGACAGCGCCAGCGCGGCAAGCGCGACCTGGGCCGGGAATGCGGCTTCGAGACTGTTGCCGATCAGGCTCTGCGTGGCGCGGATGGGACCGACCGTGCCTTCGGCAACGAGCGATTCCAGCAACGCGCGCTCTTCGAGCGTGGCATTCGCAATGCCGGTTGCACCGGAGAGCAGGCCGACCGGCTTGTCGCCGAGCGAGGGACGGATCGCGTCAATCTGGTTGCGCGCCACGGCGGCGGCCTGGCCGGGCTCGCGGCGGCTGCGACCGGAAAGCACCGGACCGAGCTTGGCATAGCCGGACTTGCCGCGCGCTTCGGCGTTTTCACGCGATTCGAGCACGAGGAAGACGCCGAGCGAGCCGGTCACCATGCCACCGCCGGCGTTCGCACGCTCCCAGACGGAATTCACGGCGCCCTGCCAAAGCGTGTTGCCAAGCGCGAGGCTCAGCAGCATGTCCTTGCGCTCCGCATTATAGGCGGCGCCGACGAGGAACTGTTCGCCCTGACCACCGGCGCGAATGCGCCTCGCGGCGATCTCCACGGCGCTGATGCCGGCCAATTCCTCGCCCATGAAGGTGCGCGACGAACCGGTCACCTTGTGGACGATCGAGATGTTGCCGGCCAAAAGATTGGAAAGCTGCGCCAGGAACAGCGTCGGGCGGAGATCGTTGGCGAGCCGCTCGTTCAGGAATGCGTCGGGATTTTCCGCGCTGCCGAGGCCGGCCAGGATCTGGCCGTCGACGACGACGTCGCGTTCACCGCCACCCGCCGCGACGATCATATCCATATGCGCAAGGCGCTCGAGATCGCCGGAAAGCCCGGCATCGGCGAGCGCCAGCCCGGCAGCATAGGTACCGAGGCGCTGCCACGGCTCCATCTGACGCTGATCGGCCTTGCGGGGGATCTGCTTGTCGAGTTCGAGCGGCACCATCGGCAGGACGGGGAACGGCGCGAAATGCTCCGTGTCGACGTTGCCGACACGCGGCTGGTCGACAGCCATCGCCTGCCAATGCGCATCCAGCCCCTCGCCGAGCGAGGAGATCAGGCCAATGCCGGTGATCCAGACGTCGCGGGGATCGCTCATGCAGCATCTCCGACCGGCGTCAGGCCGATCTGCCGGACCCGCTCACGCATGTTCTCCACGAGCTCAGGCGCCGGGAAGTCCATGATGCGCAGCATCAGTTCCGCATCGCAGATAGGGCCGTTCGACTCGATCTTCGCTTCGGTCATGGCAAAGCCGGAGCCGTCATGAGTCAGCGTCGCATAGACGTCGAGCTCGGCGCCCGGCTCGATGAACTTGCGAAACTTGGCCTTCTTGCTGCCGGCAAAGAACGGCATGCGGGAAAGGCCGTTCAGGCCGAGGATCAGGAATCCGGATGCCTGCGCCATGGTCTCGATCAAGAGCACACCCGGCAATATCGGATAGCCGGGAAAGTGCCCTTCGAACACCGGGCTCGTCTCGGGGACGAAAGCCTTGGCATGAATCCGACCGGCCGCAGCGTCGAAATCGACGATGCGATCGATCATCTGAAAATATTCAAGACGCATGGTGGCTTCGACGCCGATCCTGTCAGGCGGACTTCTTGGCGACCAGGTCGTCAATGTGCGAGCAGAGGTTCTTCAGGAGGAAGTAATCCTCGACCGAGGCCTTGCCGGCATTCACTTCCTGGGTCCACTGCTCAAGCGGGATCTTGATCCCGAACTTCTTGTCGAGCGCGAACACGATATCCAGGAAATCGAGGCTGTCGATGCCAAGGTCGTCGATGGCATGCGATTCGGGAGTGATCTTTTCGCGCGGAATTTCGCTGGTCTGGGCGATCACATCGGCGACGACGTCGAACGTGGAAGACATGACGGTCACGTAATCCTATCTAGAATGGCTCTCGCTTTTCGGTGCAAGCCTACGCTCTCGCTACGAAGTCGAAGTTCGCGCGGCAGACATGACAACCGATTCCGCAAGCCAAGGCGGCAGGGAATTGCTTTCGTCCTGATACCGTGTGCCGTCGAGAAATACCAGCCTGTCGCGCTCGACTGCCAAATTCGGTCTTGGAATGATGTTATCCGGCATCGGACCCGGAGATGGCGAGCACATCCACTTCGACCTCCAATTGATGATCGCCGGAGGTGACAATGATGCCATCGACCGGCGCGGCATCGGAATAGTCACGGCCAATTGCCAGCACAACGTGATCCGCGGCGGCGACCACACCATTGGTCGGGTCCAGACCGACCCAACCAACCTCGCGCCCACACCAGACGGCCACCCAGGCGTGCGTGGCGTCGGCCCCCTCCAGCCTGGGCTGGCCTGGCGGCGGCAAGGTGCGCAGAAAGCCGCTGACATAGGCGGCGGGAAGCCCCAGCGTGCGTAGACCGGCGATCATCACATGGGCGAAGTCCTGGCAAACACCGGCCCGTTTGGCGAAGGCGTCGGCGGGCAATGTCGTCACGTCGGTGGCCTCCGGATCATAGGCGAAATCGGCCTTGATCCGGCACGTCAGATCGAAAGCCGCCGCCAGAATCGGCCGCCCAGTCGCAAAGCTTTCGAGTGCATATGCTGCGATCGCATCGTCGATGGCGATGACACGGCTGGCAAACAGGAAATGTACCGGCGAAAGCGGACCGAGGTCCGTCTCGGCAACAGCGAGGCGGCGGATCTGCTCCCAGTTCGGCGTCGCCTCGCTGTCGCGCGTTTCGCCGGGATCGACGGCAACGCGCGCCCGCGTCTCCAGCGTCAGTTCCTCATGCGGAAAAGCGAAAGCGACTGTGGTGATGCGATTGCCGAAGAAATCGAAGTCGTCATGTCGCTCGGTCGGCTCTGGCGTGATGACGAGATCGGCGGCGATGACGCGCTGGCCGTCGCGCGCGACCGGAAGCAGGCGCAGCACCTGTCGAGCGAAGGGCACCGGCGAGGCATAGGTATAGCGAGTGGTCTGGCGGATATCGTAGAGCATCGTCATTCCCCGCCATCGACCGGATCGGCGGCGCGCCGGTGGGTGAAGTAGGCAAGCGCGATCTCGTCGGAAATGTTCATCAGAGCCTGCTCGAAACCAAGCAGCTCGTCGCCATCAAGAGCTGCGGCGTCGGCCGTGCCCAGTTCGGCGGCAAGCCGGGTCGCGAGCCTATCCGCCGGCGCCAGCAGGCCAGCCGGCGCGTGGGCGGGCATATCCGCCAGCAGAGCCCGAATGCGGTCCGCCTGGAAAGCGAGTGCGCGCGGATTGCCGCCATCCAGCAGCACCAGATCGACGACCGGCACGCGCGCAGCCAGCATGACATAGCGGATGCGATAGGTAATCTGGCTGTCGGCGAGCTCCAGCAGTGCATCGAGTTCGCCGGGCTTGCCCGACATGCCGCAAAAGCGGGCGGCGCGGGCGATGGCCAGGCCGCGCTCGATGCGACGACCAGCCTCTAGAAAACGCCAACCCTGCTGGCGCACCATATTTTCGTGCACGAGCCCCGAGAAGGCGGCGATCAGCCGTAGAGCGGCATTGGCCCGCTCCAGCATGTCGCTGTCGGTTTCGGCCTCCAGCGGCTGGTTCAAAAGCGCTTCAAGATCGGCAACCGTGCGCCAGGCATCCGGTGACAACCGGTCCCGAATGACCGACGCAGCGCGGCGCGAGGCCTGGGCGAGACGTGGCACGGTATTGAAATCGTCGCGCGCGGTCAGGACGGCGAGAGCGCGTTCGGTCGGGGTCGCTTCTTCGTCTGCCTCGCCGATCGATCCACCTGCAGCCAGCGTTGCGACGAGTTGGGCAACAACCGCCGCTCCGTCATATTCCGCGTCGATATGCCGACCGGCGATGGCGCGCACGATCCGCAGCGTCGCCTCGGTGCGCTCGACATAACGGCCGAGCCAGAACAGATTTTCCGCCGCCCGGCTCGGCAAGGTCTGGGTCTTGCGTTGCAGCGCGACCTTATCCGGCGAAGCGAGCAGCGTGGTCGCTGCCACCGGCTTGTCGGAGAGCACCCAGACATCGGCCGAGGCCCCACCCTGATGCAGCGTCACAGCGCGCGCGTCGGGCTGGTCGGAGATGCGGCAGAACCCACCGGGCATCACCGTCCAGCCGTCATTGGTGCGCGCGACATAGAGGCGGAGGATGGACGGGCGAGGCTCCAGCCGGGCCGTTTCGCCCTCGCCCCGCCAGACGGGGGTGGTCGAAAGCTGAACGGCTTCCTGGCCGACGAAATCGGTGCCGCGCCGACCAATGGCGCGGATCAGATCGGCTTTGCGCTCGGGATCGATCGTCCCGCCCAGTTCCGCGCCCCGCTCAAGCAGTCCGGGCACGCTGGCGCCGAGCGCCGGGGCGATCACCATGCGGTCGAATTCGGCCATGACATGGTCTCGCTCCAACGTCTGGCCGCACCACCAGGTCGCGACATTTGGCAGGATCAGATCCTCGCCGAGGATGCGGCGGGCGAGGCCGGGCAGGAAGCCCAGCATGGCGCGCGCCTCGACCAGCCCCGAGCCAAGCGCGTTGGCAATGGCGACATTGCGCTGTCGAACGGCGCCGGCAAGGCCCGGCACGCCGAGCCGCGAGGCGGGATTCAACTCCAACGGGTCGGCGAAATCGGCATCGAGACGGCGCAGCAGTACGTCGGCCCGCTTCAGGCCGGAGATAGTGCGCATGTAGACGGTGTCGTCGCGAACCGTCAGATCCTCGCCCTCGACGAGCACGAAGCCGAGATAGCGCGCCAGATAGGCATGCTCGAAATAGGTTTCGTTGAGCGGGCCTGGTGTCAGCAGGGCGACGCGGGTTTCCTCGTGCCGGTTCAGGCTGTTGAGCCCGGTGCGAAACGCCTGGAAGAAGCCGGCCAGCCGCTCGACATTGAAGCTGCGATAGAGGTCCGGCAACGCGCGCGACAAGGCGATGCGGTTTTCCAGCGCGTAGCCGGCGCCGGATGGCGCCTGGGTGCGGTCGGAAACCACCCACCAGCGCCCGTCTGGTCCTCGCCCGACATCGACGGCGTAGAAGCGCAGATGATGGCCACCGACCGGCTTGGCGCCGACCAGCGGACGCAAATATTCCGGGCTGCCGGCAATGATCGCGGCCGGCAGCGCGCCGTCAGCCGCGAGCCGGCCGTCGCCATAGGCGTCGCCCAGAACGGCGTCGAGCAACTTGGCCCGCTGGATCAGCCCGGCTTCGAGACGCGCCCATTCCTTCGGCTCGATCAGGAACGGCACATGCGACAGCGGCCAGGGCCGCTCATCCCCATTCTCGGTGCCATAGGCGCGAAAAACGACGCCGGAATCGGCCAGATGCCGGTCAGCGAGGCCAAAGCGATGCTGCACCTCGTCGGGACCGAGCTCGGCCATCGATTCAACGAAGCGCATCCAGTGCGGCCGGATGCTGCCGTCATGGCCAATGAACTCGTCGGCGACGCCGGGCAGCGGCCGGTAGTTGGCGATCAGCCGCTCCGCCCTGTCGGCGGCAACTTTGCTGCGGCGGATCGTTTCCTTGCGCGTCATGGGCATCAGAGATTGGCCGGACGACGGAGATCGAGCGTCATCGGAAACTCCGGCGAGCCGGTCTCGGCCTGCGGCATGAAGTGACCCGCCGTATGGCCGATTGCCTCGAAGCGCGCCAGACGACGGGCTTCCGCCTCATAGGAATTGACCGGGAACGTATCGTAGCTGCGGCCGCCCGGATGGGCGACGTGGTAGACGCAACCGCCCAGCGAACGTTGCGACCAGCTGTCGACGATGTCGAAGGTCAGCGGCGCATGGGCGGGAATGGTCGGGTGCAGGCCGCGCGCCGGCTGCCACGCCTTGTAGCGAACGCCCGCAACATACTGGCCGGCCGTTCCAGTCGGAGTCATCGGCACGCGACGGCCGTTGCAGGAAACGACATGGCGACGTGGGTCAAAACCTTCGACGCGGACCTGGATACGTTCGACCGATGAGTCGACATAGCGCACCGTCCCGCCGATCGCGCCCTCTTCGCCGAGCACATGCCAGGGCTCCAGCGCCTGCCGCAGCTCCAGCTTGACGCCCTGCTGCTCGATGCGGCCGACAAAGGGGAAGCGGAATTCGCGCTGCGCCTCGAACCAGACCGGATCGAAGGCATAGCCGGCGCGCTGCAGATCACCGAGCACGTCGAGGAAGTCCGACCAGACGAACTGCGGCAGCATGAAACGGTCATGCAGCTGCGTGCCCCAGCGCGTCAGCGAACCCTGCTGCGGGTTCTGCCAGAACATCGAGATCAGCGCGCGCACCAGCAATTGCTGCGCGAGGCTCATGCGGTAGTCCGGCGGCATCTCGAAGGAGCGGAACTCGACAAGCCCGAGCCGACCGGTCGGACCGTCCGGCGAGTACAGCTTATCGATGCAGATCTCGGAACGATGCGTGTTGCCGGTGACATCGGTGAGCAGGTTGCGGAACAGCCGATCGATCAGCCAGGGCGGCGGCGCGATGCCGGCTCCGGGCGTCGGCACGCTGGCCATCGCGATTTCCAGCTCGTAGAGCCCGTCATGGCGTGCCTCGTCGATGCGCGGCGCCTGGCTGGTCGGGCCAATGAACAGGCCGGAAAACAGGTAGGAGAGCGAGGGATGGCGCTGCCAGTACAGCACCAAGCTCTTCAACAGGTCCGGCCGACGCAGGAACGGGCTTTCGGCCGGATGAGCACCGCCGACGACGACGTGATTTCCGCCGCCGGTACCGGTGTGGCGGCCATCGGTCATGAACTTCTCGGTGCCGAGCCGCGACTGCCGCGCTTCCTCATAGAGATCGCGCGTGATGGCGACACATTCCGTCCAGTTCGCCGCCGGCTGGACGTTGACCTCGATGACGCCGGGATCCGGCGTCACCTTGATGACGTCCATGCGCGGATCGATCGGCGGGGCATAGCCCTCGACATGCACGGCGAGACCAAGCGCGCGGGCCGATTCCTCCAGCGAGGCCAGCAGTTCCAGATAGTCTTCGAGCTTCTCGGTCGGCGGCATGAAGACGCAAAGCCGGCCGTCGCGCGGCTCAACGGAAAGCGCCGTGCGCACCGTCTCGTCTTCGGTCAGAAATTGCTCGACCTGCTCGCCACGCTCGGCGTCGGCGTCTTCCGCGCCGGCGCCAGCCAGATGCCGGGCTAGGTCCTCCTGCTTCGAAAGCGCCTCATGCCCTTCGCGGTCGCGGCTCGCCAGATCCTCGGGATCGGGCAGCGGTCCCGTGACGGCGCCCGGATCGCGCTGGACGATGAAGGGATAGGACGAGACCGGCACGAAGGGTAGCGACGACAGCGGCAGTCGGAAACCGACCGGGCTGTCGCCGGGAACCAGGAACATCTTTCCGCGCCGGAGCGGCCATTTCTCCGACATCCAGCGCTTGTCGGGAGCGGCCGCCGCCTGCCAGCGTTGCACCGGCAGGATGTAGCCGGACGGCTGCGTTAGTCCGCGTTCGAACACGCGAGCGATCCGGGCGCGCGCTTCCGGGTCATCGAGTTTTGAATCACCGGTTGTGACGTTTTCCGGCAACTCGGCTTCCTTGAGAATCCAGTGCGCTGGATCCTCATAGGCCGGAACGACGTGATCGGCCGAAATGCCCAGCCGCTCCGAGAGATCGGAGAGCAGCGCGCCTGCCTGCTCGGGCGTCGCCTTCAGGTCGTCCGTTTCCGTGGCGATCAGGCTGGAATCGCGCCAGATCGGCTTGCCGTCCTTGCGCCAATAGAGCGCGAAGGTCCAGCGCGGCAGGCTTTCGCCCGGATACCACTTGCCCTGGCCGTAATGAAGGAAGCCGCCGGGGGCAAAACGTTCGCGCAGCCGGCGGATCAGCTCGTCGGCGCGGGCGCGCTTGGTGGGACCGACCGCCTCCGTGTTCCATTCCTCCGCCTGATAGTCGTCGATCGAGACAAAGGTCGGCTCGCCGCCCATGGTCAAGCGGACGTCGTTCGCCTTCAGATCGGCGTCGACCTTGTGACCGAGCGCGTCGAGCGCAGCCCAGCTGTCGTCGGAGAAGGGCAGCGTCACGCGCGGATTTTCGGCGACACGGTCGACCGTCATCTCGAATTCGAACGACGTCTCCGTGCCGGGATCGGCCGCGAACGAGCCGGTGATCGGAGCTGCCGAGCGGAAATGCGGCGTAGCGCAGAGCGGCAGATGGCCCTCGCCGGTGAAAAGGCCCGAGGTCGGATCCATGCCGATCCAGCCGGCCCCCGGCACATAGACCTCGGCCCAGGCGTGCAGGTCGGTGAAATCGACCTCAGTGCCGGACGGACCGTCGAGGGCGGCGACGTCCGGCTTCAGCTGGATCAGATAGCCGGAAACAAAACGGGCGGCGAGGCCGAGATGGCGCAGCGCCTGCACCAGCAGCCAGCCGGAATCGCGGCAGGAGCCGGCGGCGGAGGACAGCGTCTCCTCCGGCGTCTGCACGCCCGGCTCCATCCGGATCAGGTAGCGGATGTCGCTCTGCAGGCGCTGGTTGATCGCGACGAGGAAGTCGACGATCTGCATCTTTTCACGCGGGATCGATGCCAAAAAATTGGTCAGAAGCGGCCCGGCCGGCTCCGGCGCCAGATAGGCGGCCAGTTCCTCCGCCAGCGCCGGCTCATAGGCGAAGGGGAACTGATCGGCATAGGGTTCGACGAAGAAATCGAAGGGATTATAGACCTCGAGCTCCGCCAGCAGGTCGACCTCGATGGCGAATTCAGTCGATTTTTCCGGGAAGACGAAGCGCGCCTGCCAGTTGCCGTGTGGGTCCTGCTGCCAGTTCACGAAATGGTTGGCCGGCGTCACTTTCAGCGAATAGCTCGGCACCTTGGTGCGGCAATGCGGGGCCGGGCGCAGGCGGATGACCTGCGGCCCCAACTGGACCGGCCGGTCATAGCGATAGCGGGTCACGTGGCGAAGCGCGGCGAGGATCGACATCGGCTCTTATGCTCTCCATAGGGCGTTCGCAGCGGGACGTTGGCGGCGGGCGCACCAACCGGAATGACGCAAGATTCGCGCCATGCCGGCATGTTTACTGCGTCCGCCCGAAGCTTAAGCCTTCACGACCGTCGAGCGGAATTTAGATGCGAGATACTCGCCGGAACCGACCGGCGGATACTTTGCCGTCTCGCCCGGCTTCACGCAGGTAGGAATGCAGGCGATCTCGGCATCCCAATTCGGCTGATGAAAGAAGGCCATCGACTGGCGCCGGGCCGAGCGGCCGATATTGCGCGGCGGGATGGTGACGCGGTGCAACGTCGACTTCCACTGGTCATTAGTCCAGCGCTGCATCAGATCGCCGATATTGATGACGAAGCTGTCGGGAATGGCCGGAACCCTGTGCCATTCGCCGTCGAGACCCTTCACTTCCAGCCCGCCCGGTGCATCTTCCTGCATCAGGATGGTGATCGAACCGTAATCGGAATGCACCCCGGCGCGCAGCTGGCCGGGAACGGGATCTTCCGTCAGGTCGGGATAGTTGAGCAGACGCAGCGCGCTCGCCTCCGCGTCGATGAACTTGTCGAAATAGGTCTCGTCCAGATCGAGCGCCAAAGCGAAGAAGTGCATGATCCTGCCGGAGAGCGCAGACATCTCGCGATAATAGGCCTGGGTCGCGAGGCGGAACTCGTCACCGCCGATCGGCCACGGATTGGCAGAGAAGACGAAGGCCTCTGCGTCGTCGCCCGGTTTGTGGTCAAGGCGCTGGAAGGCGGAAGGGCCGAAGGAAAACGTCTCCTTCAGATCGGCGGGCTTCGCCTCACCGAGCGACGCTGCGAGCGTCTCTCCCTTGACCGGACTGTAGCCATAGGGATAGCCCGGATAGGGCATCACGGCGGTCAGCTTTTCTTCGACCGGACGATCGAAATAGGCGCGTGCTGCCTGCCAGCCGCGCTGAACGATTTCGGGATTCGCACCATGACCCGTTATGAGAAAGAAGCCTGTCTCGCGGCAGGTACGACCGATCGCATCGGCGACCGCGCGCGGGCCCTGGGGATCGGAGAGATCGATGATCGGAATGATCGACATGCGGGTCCTTGAACCATGACGAAGCGACACGTCGAGACTATGGGGCGGCTAGGGCGTTGGGAACCGTCAATCGGCGGAGCTTGCACATGAATGACGCAACTGCCGCGTTGTCTGGCGAACGTGCCGGCGCTGCCTCCACGGTTGCCCGTCCTTCCCGCATCGCCGCGCTGGACGTCGCACGCGGCGTGGCGCTGGTCTGCATGGCGATCTTCCACGGCTCGTGGGACGTCGCCTTCCTGCACATCGTGCGTTTCGATCCCGGCGCCTCGATCGGCTGGATCATTTTCGCCCGCGCCATCGCCGGCTCGTTCCTGATGCTGGTCGGCATCAGCCTCGTTCTTTCGACCCGCAACGGTTTTCGCCCGAAGCCTTACCTGATCCGGCTGGCGATGATCGTCGCGGCGGCCGCGCTGGTGTCGGCGGCCACCTATTTCGTCATGCCGGAGGGCTGGATCTTCTTCGGCATCCTGCACCAGATCGCGCTAGCGAGCGTGCTGGGCCTGGCTTTCCTGCGCTGGCCGCCCCGCGCCATCCTGCTTGCCGCCGTCGCGATTTTCGCGCTGCCCTTCCTGTTCCGCGATCCGTTCTTTGCCCAGCCGGCGCTCTGGTGGGTTGGGTTGGCGCCGAAGCCACCGGGCTCGTTCGACTATGTGCCGCTGTTCCCATGGTTCGGCGTGGTCCTCGCCGGTATGGCAATCGCCAAGTTTGCTATTGCATCCGGCTGGGACCAGCGCCTCGCGACCTGGCAGCCGCGCTTTGCCCTCGGCCGGTGGCTGGCCTTTGGCGGCCGCCACTCGCTCGCCGTCTATTTGATCCACCAGCCGGTGCTCTATGCATTCTTCTTCGCGCTGGCCGCGATCTTTGTCCCGAATGGCGCAGAGAACGCCGCGCGGGCCGATTGCGCCGATCGCTGCGTCGCAGTCGGCAAGAGCGCCACCGACTGCCAGAATTATTGCGGCTGCGTGTTCGAGGATCTGAAAGGCAAGGGCCTGATGGCCTCATTCCTGGCGCGCACCATGGCTGACGACCAGACGATCCGGCTACAGGAGACGATCGCCGTCTGTTCCGCCAATACCTTTCCGCCCGTTCCGGAAGCCCCGGAAAGCGGCACATTGAACTAAGCCTTTGAGGAAATACCGATGAGCGAACCTGTCCGCACGCCGATCGTCCAGTTCGGCACCAGCCGCTTCCTGCAGGCGCATGCCGATCTCTTCCTGTCGGAGGCGCGTGGCCGTGGCCAGGACGTCGGCCCCGTCACCATCGTGCAGACGACGGCGTCAGGGGCTCGATCGGGCCGTCTGGCCGCTTTCGACGGCTCGCCGATCCCGATCGTCATTCGCGGCATCGAGAACGGCGGACCGGTCGAGCGCACCGTCGGCGTCACCTCGCTGGTGCGCGGCCTCTCCGCCGTCGACAACTGGGACGAGGTCGAGCGCATCGTCGTCGACGAGGCCGAGATTCTGATCTCCAACACGTCGGATGCGGGATTTGCGCTCAACGAGGGCGAGCGGCTGGGCAGTGACGTGCCGCGCTCCTTCCCGCTCAAGCTGCTGAAGCTGCTGGCCGCCAGATGGCAGGCGGACGGGGCGCCGCTGACGCTGTTTCCCTGCGAACTGATCCCGCGCAACGGCGACGTGCTCAAGGCGCTGCTCCTGACGCTCGCCGCCGAGAACGACCTGCCGCCGGAATTCGTCGCCTGGCTGGAGACCTGCATTTTCGCCAATTCGCTGGTCGACCGCATCGTCTCCGAGCCGATCGAGCCAGCCGGCGCCGTGGCGGAGCCCTATGCGCTCTGGGCGATCGAGAAGCAGCCGGGCCTTCTCGCCCCCTGCATCCACCCGGACGTGCTTATGGTCGACGACCTCGCCGTCCATGAGCGGCTAAAGCTGTTCATCCTCAATCTCGGCCATACGGTGCTGGCAGAGCAGTGGCGTGAGGCCCGTCGGCCGGAAGGGGAGCTGGTGCGCGAGATCGTCGCCGATCCGTCCGTGCGCCAAAAGCTCGGTGCGATCTATGACGCCGAAGTGCTGCCGATTTTCGCTGCCGGCGGCATTGTGGAAGCGCCAGAATACCGGGCGAGCGTGCTGGAGCGGTTCGAGAACCCCTTCCTCGCGCACCGGCTCGCCGAGATTTTTGGCAATCACACCGAAAAGAAGCGCCGCCGCATTGGCGGGTTGCTGGCGTGGAAGCAGGCGATAGGCCTCGACCTGCCGACGCCCCGCCTCGAAGCAATCCTCGCCTCGAACATCGGCTGAGGCGAGCGCCTGACCCGATCCATTTCGGGTCAGGCGCATTGATGACGACCGTTCCGCGAAACCCTCGCAGGGAGACGCGGAACGGCGAAAGCGTTGGCCGCCTAACGCTTGTTCTGGCGATTAGCCACAAGATCATCGACGACGGCCGGATCGGCCAGTGTCGAGGTATCGCCGAGATTGCCGAACTCGCCTTCCGCGATCTTGCGCAGGATACGGCGCATGATCTTGCCGGAACGCGTCTTCGGCAGGCCGGGCGCAAACTGGATCAGGTCCGGCGACGCGATCGGGCCGATCTCGGTCCGCACCCAGGCAACAAGCTCCTTGCGCAGCGTATCGCTGGCCTCGGCGCCCGCCATCAGGGTGACATAGGCATAGATGCCCTGCCCCTTGATGTCGTGCGGATAGCCGACGACGGCGGCTTCCGAGACATGCTCGTGCGCCACCAGCGCGCTCTCGACTTCGGCCGTGCCCATGCGATGGCCCGAAACATTCAACACGTCGTCGACGCGCCCCGTGATCCAGTAATAGCCATCCGCATCACGCCGGCAGCCATCGCCGGTGAAATAGGCGTTCTTGTAGGTCGAGAAGTAAGTCTCCATGAAGCGCGCGTGATCGCCATAGATGGAGCGCATCTGGCCCGGCCAGGAATCGGTGATGATCAGATTGCCCTCGGCAACGCCTTCCAGCACCTTGCCCTCGCCATCGACGATCGCCGGCTGGACGCCGAAGAACGGCAACGTCGCCGAGCCCGGCTTCTGGCCAATCGCGCCGGGAAGCGGGGTGATCAGGATGCCGCCGGTTTCCGTCTGCCACCACGTATCCACGATCGGGCAGCGGTCGTCGCCGACGACGCGGTGATACCACTCCCACGCTTCCGGATTGATCGGCTCACCGACCGAGCCGAGCAGGCGGAGCGAGGCGCGCGAGGTCTTCTTCACCGGCTCATCGCCGGCCTGCATGAGCGCGCGGATCGCCGTCGGCGCCGTGTAGAAGATGTTGACCTGATGCTTGTCGATCACTTCCCAGAAGCGGGAATTGGTCGGATAGGTCGGCACGCCCTCGAACATCAGCGTTGTCGCGCCGTTCGAAAGCGGGCCGTAGACGATGTAGGAATGGCCGGTGACCCAGCCGACATCAGCCGTGCACCAGTAGATGTCGCCATCCTGGTAATCGAACACCTTGCTGTGCGTCAGCGAGGCATAGACGAGATAGCCGCCGGTGGTGTGCAGCACGCCCTTCGGCTTGCCGGTCGAACCCGAGGTGTAGAGGATGAACAGCGGATCCTCGGCGTTCATCGCCTCCGGCTCGCAATGCTGCGACACCGTCTTGGCAAGATCGCCATAGAAAACGTCGCGGCCGTTCTGCATCGGGATGTCGGTAAAGGTGCGCTGCACGACCAGCGTCTTCACGTCGCCGCCAAGCTTGGCCAGCGCCGCGTCGACATTGGCCTTCAACGGGATCTTCTTGCCGGCACGCAGGCCTTCATCCGCCGTGATGACCAGCTTCGAGTCGCAATCCTGGATACGACCGGCAAGGCTATCCGGCGAGAAGCCGCCGAAGACGACGGAATGCACGGCGCCGATGCGGGTGCAGGCGAGCATGGCGAAGGCCGTCTCGGGGATCATCGGCATGTAGATCGTGATCCGGTCGCCCTTCTTGGCGCCCATCTCCTTCAACACATTGGCGAAGACGTTCACCTGCTCGGAAAGCTCGCGATAGGTGATCGAGCGGCTTTCTGTGGGATCATCCCCCTCCCAGAGGATCGCCACCTGGTCGCCGCGCTTGGCCAGATGCCGGTCGACGCAATTGGCCGAGACATTGAGCGCGCCGTCCTCGAACCACTTGATCGAGACGTTGTCCGGCGCGAACGAAGTGTTCTTCACCTTGGTGAACGGCTGGATCCAGTCGATTCGCTTGGCCTGCTCGGCCCAGAAACCATCCGGATCCGCGACCGAGCGCTGATACATGGCGCGATAGGTCGGCTCGTCGATCTGTGCTCGCTTCGCCCAATCGTCCGAGACCGGATAGATCTTGTCGTGCATCTTCATTCCTCCCTGGCAGCCCCGCACATGGCGAAGCACACCTTCATGCCGGCGGCATTATGCGAATCCCCGCCCTCCCGGCAAGGCAGTCTGGAGCGATTCGAAGCGCAACACCCGAACCCGCTTCATTGCGGCATCCTCAAGCGCGAGATGGACGGGCACCTCATAGAGGGCGAGTTCGCGCACGCTCGCAACCGGCCGATAGGTCCGGTCGGGGTCGCCGGCGATCACCGTGACGCCAGCCTCGGAGAGCGCTGCGAACCACGGCATCAGTCGCGCCGCGAAACCGGAATCGTAGAAGACATCGCCAGCCAGCAGCACATCAAAATCCCCAGCCGGGATTCCGATCACATCGTCATGTCGCGCGTGGATGGTTGCTTCGTTTACTTCGGCGTTCAGGAAAATGGCTGCAACGGCAAAAGGATCGATGTCGACGGCCTCGACCGAAAGTGCACCCGACTTGGCGGCGGCGATGGCGACAAGCCCGGAACCCGAGGCGAAATCCAGCACCCGCTTCGCTTTAACCGCCTCAGGGTGATCCAGAATATAGCGCGCCAACCCCTGCCCTCCCGCCCAGGCAAAGGCCCAGAACGGCGGCGGCATGTCGGCGCGGTCCAGCGTCGCTTCGGTCAGATGCCAAAGCGCGGTGGCCTCATCGGCTTGATATAGCTGGATTTCCGGAACGAAGGCGACCGGCGCCAACCGGGTCTGTTCGATGATGAAGCGCGCGGGATCCGCGATCAATCCCGGCTCAGATCGAGGCGGGATCGAGCCCGCCCAGCTCACAGATCAACTTCCATTCGCTCTCGGTCACCGGCTGCACCGAGAGGCGCGAATTGCCGACCAGCGCCATGCCCTCGAGCCGAGGCTCGGCCTTCGCGGCCTCCAGCGAATAGGGCTTGGGGATCGGCCGAATCGCGCGCAGGTCGACGCATTCCCAACGGCCGCTGTCATCGGTCGAGTCGGGGTGGGCCAGCTTGGCCACCTCGACGATCCCGACGACTTCCTTGCCAATGTTCGAATGGTAGAAGAAGCCGCGATCGCCAAGCTGCATGGCGCGCATGTTGTTGCGCGCCTGGTAGTTGCGGACACCATCCCATTCCTGGCCGGCGGCGCCCTTCTTCACGAGATCGTCGAAGGAAAACACGTCGGGTTCGGACTTGAAGAGCCAATAGGCCATGGGACGCTCCGGAAGAGATAGAGAGGGGTCTGCCGATCAGGCCGGCTTGCCGACGGCCCAGCGCCAGGGACGAACGACCGTGTCCTTGAACAGGCCAGCCTTGGCATAGGGGTCGGTTGCGAAGACGGCACGCGCGGCTGCCTCATCCTCGGCTTCGATGATCAGCAGCGAGCCGACCATGTCGCCCTTGTCGTCGAGGAACGGGCCGGCGATGGCCATGCCGGTTTCCTTCAGCCACTCGATGTGAGCGGGGCGGTTCTCGAGACGAACCGGCAGGCCGTCCTCGCGATCGGTCAGAATGGCAACGAAGTGCATGAAAACCTCCAAGAATTGCGGCCGCACGGTAGGCGGCTCGGCCGCCAAGGTAAAGACCTCGAAGCAGGACGCTTCGAGGGGGTCAATCGGCTTCGCGCTTGAGCGGGCGCAGCATCAGCGCTCCTGCCGCAGCTTCGACGGACAAGCTTCCTTCGAGGATGGCGGCGACGGCCTCGGTGATCGGCATCGGCACATCCAGACGACGCGCGAGATCACGGGCCACCGGCGCCGTCGCAGCCCCTTCGGCCAAGGCCGGGGGTAGCGCCGCGCCGCTGCCCAGCGCGTGGCCATAGGCAAAATTGCGCGATTGCACCGAGGAACAGGTCAATACCAGATCGCCGAGGCCGGAAAGCCCCATCAGCGTTTCCGGCAGAGCGCCCTGCGCCTCGCCGAGGCGGCGCAATTCGGCAAAGCCGCGCGCGATCACGGCGGCGCTGGCGCTGGCGCCCAGTTCACGACCGGCGACGATGCCTGCGGCGATGGCCAGCACATTCTTGAACGCGCCGCCGATCTCGACGCCGAGCATGTCGGTCTCCGCATAGGGGCGGAAACTGGAGGAACCGAGCGCATGGCAAAGCGCCATGGCGAGCTTCAAATCCGTCGCGGCGATGGTGACGGCAGTCGGCAAACCGCGCGCCACGTCGATGGCGAAACTCGGGCCCGACAGCACGGCGGGGGCCGCCGGCGGCAGCGCTTCGGCCAAGACTTCGGTCATCCGCTTGGCCGAACCACGCTCAAGCCCCTTGGCGCAGAGCACGACCGGCGTGTCCTCGGCGATCGATTCGAGCAGGCGCGCGACTTCGCGCACCGTCTGGGCCGGCGTTGCCAGCAGGATCGCATCGGCCGCGATGGCGTCCTCTATCCGGTCCGTTATCCGCATTGAAGCCGGCAATTCCACACCCGGCAGATGGGCGGCATTCTCGCGGCTGGCGGCCATCTCGGCGGTGTCGCGACCCCAAAGAGTAACGCGGCGACCGGCGCGATGGGCGGCCAGCGCCAGCGCGGTGCCCCAAGCCCCGGCACCGACGACGGCGATGTGATCGATCGTCATGACGCAGTCTCCAACGCGGGCAGGTTATCGAGGAGCGCGTCCAGTTCGCCGAACAGCGCCTCGCCGAGCGGCAGCTTCAGCCAGAACAGCGCGAAGCGGATCGGTGGACCGCCGGCATCGGGGTGCATTTCCAGCGTCTCCCAGGTTTCCGCGAAGTCTCCGTCAAGCGGGAGATGGAAGAACCACCGCCGATGCAGCCTTTCCGGACCGTCCGGCGGCGCATAGCCATAGGCGCGCTCGCCCAATAGTGTCATGACAGCGGGCGCGACCAGTCCGGTCTCTTCCAGAAATTCACGACGCGCCGCCTGTTCGGGCGTCTCGCCCGCTTCCATCGTGCCGCCAGGAACCTGGATGCCGTATTCCGGAAAGTCCGGCTCGCGAAACACCAGCAGCCGCCCGCGCCACGTCGCGTAGAGCACGACCTTGCGCTTCTGGATGAGATTTTCGCTCACGCCTTGGCCCCCTTGTGGCCGGAGCCGAGCATCGGTGCAGCAAGCTGGTCGAGCGGCCAACGCGGCCGCGCCGGTGCCGCGAGATCATCGAGAAGGCCGAGCGCCAGCCTTTCCGCCCCGGCCCAGGCGATCATCGCGCCATTGTCGGTGCAGAGTACGAGCGGCGGCGCCACCAGCCGGAATCCACGTGCGGAAAGCTCGGCGTCGAGACCGGCGCGCAGCGCCTTGTTGGCAGCAACGCCCCCGGCGACCACCAGCGTCGGTTCGGCAATTTCAGGGAATTCGGCACGGAACCGATCCAGTGCATGGCCGATGCGATTGCGCACCACCAGTGTCACCGTGCGCTGAAAGGCGGCGCAGAGATCATCGACATCGTCTTCCGACAGCGGCGCGATCGCCTCCGCCTCGATGCGGAGCGCCGTCTTCAGGCCGGAGAAGGAAAAATCGGCGCCCGGTCGGCCGAACATCGGCTTCGGCAGCGCAAAGCGATTGGGATTTCCGCGCGCTGCGGCGCGCTCGACGGCGGGGCCACCCGGATGTGGCAGGCCGAGCAGCTTCGCCGTCTTGTCGAATGCCTCGCCCAACGCATCGTCGATCGTGGTGCCCCAGCGCTCATATTGGCCGACACCGCGCACCAGCAGGATCTGCGTGTGGCCGCCGGAAACGAGCAACAGCAGATAGGGGAAGCTAATTCCGTCGGTCAGGCGCGCCGTCAGCGCATGGCCTTCGAGATGGTTGACCGCCACCAGCGGCTTGCCGGCAGCCAGCGCCAGCGCCTTTGCCGTCGTCAGCCCTACGATGACCCCGCCAATCAGGCCCGGTCCCGCCGTTGCAGCCACGGCGTCGAGATCCGCAAAACCGACGCCAGCCTCGTCCATCGCTGCCTGCACGACACGATCGAGCGCCTCGACATGGGCGCGGGCGGCGATTTCCGGCACGACGCCGCCATAGGCCGCATGTTCGTCGAACTGCGAAAGGATGACGTTGGAGAGGATTTCGCCCCGCCCTTCGGTCTCACGTGAAACAACCGAGGCCGCCGTTTCATCGCAGCTCGTCTCAATACCCAGAACCAGGACGGAAGCACTCACACCGGGGCCTTTCGCCGCGTATCGGGCGGCTTGCTTGCAGATGGGCCCGTCGTGGCTAGACTGGCGCCGAATTCTGCCCTGACGGGCATTGATCCGACAGGCCCTAACATCCGGACCCGACCCCGTGCAATCCGCAGTCTCCATCCCCGTCCTCCGCATCGGCACGCGCGGCAGCCCGCTGGCACTCGCCCAGGCGCACGAGACGCGCGCCCGGCTGGCCGTTGCCCACGGCCTCGACGAGGCGTTGATGGAGATCGTCGTCATCAAGACATCGGGCGATCGGATCCAGGATCGCTCGCTATCGGAAGCCGGCGGCAAGGGTCTTTTCACCAAGGAGCTTGAGGAAGCGCTGCTCAGTGGCGCGATCGATATCGCCGTGCATTCCTCGAAGGACGTGCCGACGTTCCTGCCGGATGGGCTGACGCTGATCGCCTTTTTGCCGCGCGAGGATGTGCGCGATGCCTTCCTGTCGCCGGTCGCGGGTTCGATCCGCGATCTGCCGCAGGGCGCCGTACTCGGCACCTCGTCGCTGCGTCGTCGCGCCATGGCGCTGCGCGTCCGGCCCGATCTCGTCGTCGTCGAGTTTCGCGGCAATGTGCAGACACGGCTCGCCAAGCTCGAAAGCGGCGTCGCCCATGCCACCCTGCTGGCGCTGGCCGGCCTGCGCCGGCTCGGCCGCGCCGATCTCGCCACTTCGATCCTCGAGCTGGATGATTTTCTTCCCGCCGTCGGCCAGGGCGCCGTCGCTGTCGAGGGCCGCGCCGACGATGTTCGCGTGCGCGAACTGCTTTCCGCCATCAACGACCCGGCCACGGAGACCGCGCTCGCGGCCGAGCGCGCGTTCCTGACCCGGCTCGACGGCTCCTGCCGGACGCCGATCGGCGGCCTTGCGACCCTTTCTGGCGGCGAGCTTCTGTTCCGCGGCATTGTGCTTTCGCCGGATGGACGGCAGTCGGAGGCAACCCAGATGACGGCCCCGCTCGCAGATGCTGCGCGGATCGGCACGGCGGCGGCTGACGAACTGATCGGCCGGGGCGGCAAGACCTTCTTCACGACCGGCTGACGAACGATGCGGCTGCTCGTCACCCGGCCGGAACCCGAAGCGACGCGAACCGCCGAAAGGCTGCGCGCACTCGGACACGAGCCGGTGATGGCGCCGCTGCTTGAAGCGATCTTCCTCGATCCGCCGCAGCCCGCGTTCCAGCCGGCTGCCATCCTGCTGACCAGCGGCAACGGTTTGCGCGGCCTGCTGCGCTGGTCCTTTCCCGCAAGCTGGTTTGATGTTCCTGTCTTCGCCGTCGGCGACCGCACCGCCGAAGCTGCGCGCGATGCTGGATTTTCCAAGGTACTGTCGGCCAATGGCGACGGCGACGCGTTGGCGACGCTGGCGATCGCGACGCTCGCTCCCGGAGCTGGAACGCTGCTCTATCCCGCCGCTGTCGACCGTGCCGGAAATTGGCCCGAACGATTGATCGCAGGCGGCCATGCGCTGTTCCTCGTCGAGGTCTACCGGATGGACCCGGCGGCCAACCTGCCTGATTCGGTGGCGAATGATCTGCGTCAACGCCGGATCGACGGCGTCCTGCTCTATTCGCCGCGAACGGCCAAAACTTTCGTGCAGCTTGTTGCCGGACTGAATCCACAGCCCCCCGTCGACGATTTACCGATCTACACGCTGTCGGAGACCATTGCCTCCATGCTGACATTCGGCGCGGTTTTCATCGCTGCCGAGCCGACCGACGACGCCCTGCTGGCGCAAATTCCCAAAGGCATGGGAACATCGCCTTCAGGCGTCCGTTAACGCATTGGTCTATACTGGGTCGGAGCGACCGACGAGATCGAGGTGATATGAGCGACGACGACACCTTCAAGCCGGCAGGCGAACCGTCCGGATCCCGCCGCAAGCGGCCTCCCGTAACGATCGATCTCGAAGCCGAGTCGAGCGCAGCGATGCCCGATTCAGCCCCTGCCGAGGCGACCGCCACGACCGATGCGCCTGTCCACGAGACGGTGTCCTCCGAGACGCCAGCGTCCAAAAGCCAGCCCTACGAACCCGAAGTCACCGCAGATGAAACCGTGACGACCGAGACCCCCGCTTCGCGCGATCCCGCTTTGGCGCGCTTCGTCATGCCGGCTATCGCGGCCCTCGGCGGCGGCATCATCGGCGGTCTGCTGGTCGCTCTTCTCTCGTCCTCGACCGGTACTGATCCGATCGCAAGCGCCAGCCTCGATTCGCGTTTCGCCGCCGTTTCGGCCCGGCTCGACCGGGTTGAGTCCGCTGCCAACGAATTGACGTCGAAGCCGGTTGCGACGAACGGCGTCGACCCGGGCCGCCTCGCCGGGCTGGAAAAGGAAATTGCCGAGCTGAAGGCCGCCGCCAGCCAACCGGCCCCCGCGATTGCCGCCGCACCGACGGATCTGGGCCCGATCGAAAGCCGGCTATCCGCGCTCGAAACACGGCCGGAACCGGCAGCGGCGACCGCACCCGCCGCCCCGCCGGTCGATCTATCGCCGCTGCAATCGCGCCTAGACGCGCTGACCACGCGGCTTGATGCCGTGGAGGCCCATCCGCCTTCCGACCCGAAGACGGAGGCCGCCGCCCGCGTCATCGCGATCACGGCGCTTCGCCAGGGAGCAACCGCTTCCGGCCCCTTCGCCGACGAGCTTGTCGCCGTCGCGGCCCTCGGCACGGAAGGCGAAAAAATCGCCGCGCTGCAGCCGTTCGCCGAAGCCGGCGTGCCGTCGAAGGCCGATCTCATCGCCGCCTTCCCGGCCGTCGCGGAACAGATCCGCATCGCCGCCGCCAAGGTTGATCCCGGCGCCAGCCTGATCGATCGCCTCGCCGCTTCGGCCGGCTCCCTGGTCAGCGTCAAACCCTCCGGACCCATGGCCGGACCTTCGGCGACCGCCGTGGTCTCGCGCATGGAAGCGGCGGTCAAGGATGGCAACCTGGCCGAAGCTCTGCGCGAAGGCGACGCGCTCGACACGCTGGCGCGGGCACCGCTCGCCGACTGGGCCGCCAAAGCCGGGCAGCGAATCACCGTCGATACGGCTCTCGCCGGCCTTAGCGCCGCCACCCCTTCCAACTGACGGAGCGACGATGGTCCGCATTCTGATCTACGTCGCCCTCGTCTTCGCGATCGCCGCTGGATTTTCCTGGCTTGCCGACCGTCCGGGCGAGATCGCCCTGAGTTGGCAGGGCTATGACTACCAGACCAGCCTGATGGTCGCGTCGGTCAGCCTTGCTGTCCTGTTCGTGGCGCTGGCAATCCTGCTCTGGATTATCATCACGGTATTCCGCGCGCCGCGCCTGTTCGGCGGCTGGCTTTCCGGCCGCAAGCGGGATCGCGGCTATCGCGCCCTGTCACGCGGCATGATCGCCATCGGATCCGGCGACGTGAAACGGGCCAAACGCTTCGCCATCGAATCGCGAAAAATCCTGAAGGACGAGCCTCTGACCCTGCTGCTCGCGGCGCAATCGGCGCAGCTGACCGGCGATAGCGTCGGCGCACGCGCGGCGTTCGAGACGATGCTGGCCGACCCCGAAACACGGCTGCTCGGCCTGCGCGGTCTCTATGTCGAGGCGCAGCGCAGTGGCGAACACGAGGCGGCCCGCCACTATGCGGAGGAAGCCGTCAAGGCGGCGCCCAGCCTCGCCTGGGCCGGCAACGCCCTGTTCGAGGACCAGGCCGCCAAGGGCGAGTGGTCGGCCGCGCTGTCGACCCTCGGCTCCAATCTCCACGCCAAGCTGATCGAACGCGGGGCGGCACACCGGTTGCGCGCCGTGCTTCTGACGGCACGCGGCCTGCAGTTTGAATCCTCCGACCCCGAAGAAGCGCGCGCCGCCGCCCAGGAAGCCGTCAAGCTCGCGCCGGGTCTCGTCCCGGCTGCGACCCTCGCCGCCCGTCTGTTCACCCGCCAAGGCGACGTCAAGCGCGCCGTCCGCGTGATCGAGACGAGCTGGAAGTACGAGCCGCATCCCGAACTCGCCGAAGCCTATGCCATGGTGCGCCCCGGCGACGCCGCGCAGGAACGATTGAAGCGCGCCGAGAAGCTGGCGGCCCTGCGCCCCGGTCATCTCGAAAGCCGGCTGGCGGTGGCCCGTGCGGCGATCGACGCCCGCGACTGGGCGCTGGCCCGACGTGAACTGGCGGCGATTCCCGACAGCGAGCGCACGGAACGCTTCTGCCTGCTGATGGCGGAAATCGAGGAAGGTCCGGACGGCAATCGCGGACATGTCCGCGAATGGCTTTCGCGCGCCGTTCGTGCGCCGCGCGATCCGCAATGGACGGCCGACGGCTATGTCTTCCCGGCCTGGGCGCCGATCTCGCCGATTTCGCGAAAACTCGACGCCTTCGAATGGCGGACGCCGACGGCAGCGCTTGCTGCCGACCAGCGCCCCACCCTCGATCTCGATTTTCAGGATCCCGAGCCGGATGAACCGCTCGTGATCGAGGCAAAGCCCGCCCCGATCGTGGCACCCAAGCCCGAGAAGGAAACGGAAGCATCGCAGCCTACGGCACCAACATCTTCCGCTGTGGCGAAGAGCCCCACGGCAGCGTCGAACGGGAATGCAGGCAAACCGGCTCCCGTCGTCGTGCCGCCGATCCCCGACGATCCGGGCATCGAAGACAGCGAAGCCGAACCAGCCGATCGACTTCGATTGCAGTGAGGCAGTGGAGAACCATCAGGGAGGCTTGAAACGCTTCCCGAATGTGGCTATGAACCCCGTGGATTTTACAGCAGCCCTCGCGGCGCCGGTCAAATCCCTCGGTAAGCCGCTTTAGCTCAGCTGGTAGAGCACATCATTCGTAATGATGGGGTCACAGGTTCGAATCCTGTAAGCGGCACCACTCCTCCCCGAAAAAATAAGTTAATTCAATAGGATAGAGGGTTTTTGATTTTTTAATCCACCCTACTGCCCACCTCTCTGCTGGCGCTGGCAGGCTAATCAAATGCTGTTAGGCGTACCGTCGGTATGTTCGATTGTCCTAGGTGGCAACTTTCTGCCTTTCAGCGACACAGGGTCGAACGGCAAACGGCATTGGCTATCAGCGCGGCTTTTTCGACTCTGACTGCGCCAGAAAAATACTCAATGACTGAAAGATTACGCATTTAACAACAACGCTCGCGGACTTATGCCGCAAGCGAGCCACTACCGTTTACGCGCCGAGAGACGGAACAAGACTATGCTTTCTTCAGGCGGGATACCTGCCGCCTCTCAGCGGTCGTCGGTCTCAAAGGTGGAGGAATAGCCGCTTCCTCCCAGATTGATCATGATCACCTCATCGCTGGCAGATTCGTGTATCGACCGGGATTTGACACACTCGTTCGCCAGCTCGGAGTTCAGCCCGAAGAACGGTCGGGGAGTGGCGTTTGCCTAGACCGTTTCTCATTTGACTGAATCGTCGAGATTGCCGTTCGTGGGACAATGATAGGCACGCGACGAAAGTCCAAAGACGGCAGCAATCGCCTGGGAAACCGCTGGCGGGCGGAGAGGGATTGGCGGACCCGGAGGCACTAACACGCAGACAAAAGCGACCAACGGCTTCACTTTACTCGGGGGCGGCCGGGAAGTCGACACGGCGCAGGGCCGAGGCGTCGCCGCCATTGCGGTAACCGTGCCAAGCGGTGAAGCGGACATTCCAGCTGCGGCGAAGGCAAGTTTTTCTGGCGGCGGACGAACAGCCAGACGTTGTGTTTCGCGACAGATTGGACAGAAACGCTCTTGTGTCCCTTAAGGCACCCAAAAGGCTAGTGCACAGCCGTCCGAGCTGTGCACTTCGTGCACTCACGCGAACCTCTATCGGATCGCTGTGTATTCCAGCAGAGTGCACGCGCTCATCGTACGAGCATGCGCTCGCACGCGAGAAAGCCGGACTCTACTGAGCGGCGGGCCGCAATGTAACGCGCGCCCCCGACATGCCGCGCGAATAGCGAACACGGACTGCGCGATTTGCTTGAAGAGAAGGGAACGCGCACGAAGCGGGAGACGAAGATCACTGGTCTAGATGGAGCCGGGTAGATACAATTGGCTCGATGAATCTGAAACCGAATCCGACTTAGATCCGTGTCGGCTTGGATTTTGCTTGGTCAGCCGTTACGGATTGACGGGTCGATTCCTTGTACGGCCGCGTACTGTGGATCCATGGCGCTTGCTCCAGCCGGCGAGCGCGTCTTAGGTGCGATGGAGCCATTTTGATTTCGATCGCGGAACGGATTCATTCCAAATACCCGCATATGACGGGTGCCCTGCAGAAATTCGCCGATTTCGTGCTGGCAGAGCCGGTGAAGGTCGCGCGGATCAGCATCCATGAAGCGGTCAAGGATCTCGACGTTTCCGTCGCCTCGGCCAACCGCTTCGCGCGCGCCATCGGCTATTCCGGCTATGCCGAATTCCGCACCGAACTGATCCGGAGCTTTGAGCCGGCCTTCGACCCGGTAAAGCGGCTGCAGGTCCAGGTGTCGCGCACATCGACCAGCCTCGACGTGTTCCGCGCGTCGATGAGCGAGGACATCGCCAACGTCCAGACCACGATGGACGGGCTCAGCGACGAGCGCGCTAACCAGGCGGTCGACGCCGTCCTTGCCGCCAAAAACATCATCGTGTTCGGACTCGACAATGGCGCGAGCTGCGCGGCGATCCTGTGCAACGAGTTGCAGCGGCTGCGCGGCAACGTCACATCGATCGCCAATTATGGCGGCGCGATCGGCGTGGCGCGGCAGTTCACCGAACTCGGCCGAGACGATCTGGCGATCGCCATCGCTTTCCCGAACTACATCCGCGACGTGATCCAGCTCGCAAGCCTCGCCCGCGCCCACGGCACAAGGGTGCTGGCGATCACCGACAGCCACCAGTCGCCCCTGGCGCCGCTCGCCGACATCAACCTGTTCTGCCGGGCCGAGCGCCAGTTCGGCTCGATGTCCAACGCCGCCGCCATCACGCTGATCGAGGCGCTGGTCGCCGCCGTCGCCCACCGCACCAAGCGCGCCGTGGAACTGGCCGAGCAATATACGGCGCTCGAACTGCCCTGGCTCGAACGCCCCGGCCAGTAACGGCCCCGCAGGCCTCCGCAGGCAGTGACGCCGGAATGATCAGCCGCGCTTCGCCTTGCTAGGCAGCGCGACCGCGACCGTTGTTTTCGCTGGTTTTTTCCGCGTTCCGCGTGACGACCATTTCAGCAGTCTACCCAATTGTACAATTTTGAACGTCGTGACAGTCTTTCTGTAACACGATGTTCATTGCCGACCGGAACCGGCTGATTTCCGGGCGATGAAGCCCCGCTTCTCTACCCCTGACTACTCCTCGTCGAACGCACATCATCCTTCGGAGCCTGTGGAAATGGATAGACGGACTTTCATCAAGGTCGGCGCGGCCGCTCTCGCGGCTCCGGCTTTCATCACGTCGCGCGCCCTGGCCGACACGCCCAAGCTCGGAAAGATCGCCTACCAGCTCGGCTGGGTGAAGAACTTCCAGTTTGCCGGCGAATATATCGCCGACACCAACAAGTTCTTCGAGCAGGAGGGCATCGCGGTCGACCTGCTGGCCGGCGGCCCCAGCGTCTCGGCCGAGCCGATCGTCATCTCCGGCAAGGCGCTGGTCGGGCAGAACAGCACCGACAACACGGCGAACGCGGTCGCCAAGGGCGCCCCGCTGAAGATCATCGGCACCAACTACCAGAAGTCGCCGTCCTCGATCATCTCGCTGACCAAGACCGGCCTCAAGGCACCCAAGGGCCTGGTCGGCAAGACAGTCGGCATCCAGGCCAACAACCAGGTCGTGTGGAACGCCTTCCTGAAGATCAACGGCATCGATCCGGCCAGCGTCAACACGGTCCCCGCCCAGCACGATTTCACGCCGCTGGTTTCCGGCGAACTCGATGCGTTCTTCGGCTTCTCGAACGATGACGTCGTGCAACTGCGCCAGAAGGGCCAGGACGTCAGCTACCTGCTGATGGCGGATTACGGCTACCCGATGTTCAACTGCAACTACCTCGTGACCGAGGAGACGCTGAAGGACAAGGAGAAGCGGGCCCAGGTCGTCGCCTTCATGCGCGGCGCGATCCGCGGCTGGCAGGAGGCGGTCAAGAACCCGGCGCTGTCGGCTCAGCTTACCGTCGACGTTTATGGCAAGGGCAACGGGCTCGACCAGGCGGCGCAGGAGAAGTCCGCCGCCGCGACCAACGAACTGATGGTCACCGCCGACACGGAAAAGCACGGCCTGTTCTGGATGACGGACAAGGCCGTCGACGAGACCATCGCCACGCTGGCGACCGCCGGCATCGTCGCCAAGAAGGACCTCTTCACCAACGAGATCCTTGAGGAGGCCTTCCAGGGCAAGACCACGCTCTAGGGCCTTTTTTGAAAGGCGGTTCGGCCCCCTGCCGGACCGCCCACGATCCAAAATCATGGCGGCTGCTGCCCGCAACTTGAAACCCCGGACCACCTGTCCGGGGAATGACGGCCTTCGTTCGACAGGAACCCAGCATGACCCAGAACTACCAGAGCGCGGATGTCTGGTCCCGCACCAAGACGATCAACGGCTATCCCGTCGACGAAGTCCGTTCCGTCTTCCAGAAGTCGGTCCGTCGTGGCTGGCTGGAAGAAGCCATCCTCGCCGCCTTTGAACTGCACCAGAGCGGCCTCGAGACGGAAGAACTGCTCTGGCGCCGCATCGAGATCATCGCCACCGAGGAAGTCGGCTTCGGCCTGGTGACGGCGCCGGCCATCATCGAGGCGCTCAATTCGCAGCGGCAGCGCTATACCGATCGCACCGAGCGCTGGATCTACGCCGTGCAGGCGGTCCGCATCGTCGTCACCAACAAGAAGGACCGCACGGCGCCGCAATTGGCGCAATGGGCGATCGAGGTGACCTCGCGCGGCGAACGCCAGTTCGAAATCCAGGATTTCATGGTCGACTATCACACCCGTCGCGGCGTCGAGCTCGGTCGCGGTCCCGAACACTGGACCAGCGCCGGCGGCGGCGATCTCGAAAACATGCTGGAAGGCGTCGACAGCAAGTATCTCGACTACCTGAACGCCCTCCGCGCCAAGGCTCCGGCCTGATTCTGGCATGGCGCGGCTCCTATCAAGCGCCGCGCCGTCCGCCGGCCGAAATGGGGTCCATCCGATGGAGATGTCCGACGTGAAGTTCGAGATGAAGCCGAAGGCGAACCCGCCGACGCGTCCAGGCGGGGATGCCAGCGGCATTGTGCTCTATGGGCTCTCCAAGAGCTTCTCGCTGCAGGGCCGCATCGTCACGGCGCTGCATGACGCGGATCTGCGCACGCCAGCCGGCTCGTTCGTATCGCTGCTGGGCCCGTCCGGATGCGGCAAGTCGACAATCCTACGGATTCTGGCCGATCTCGAAGTGCCGACGAATGGCAGCGCGCTGATCCACGGCAAGTCGCCCGGCGTATCGCGCGCCAACCACGAGATCGGCATCGCCTTCCAGGACGCCTCGCTGCTCGCCTGGCGCTCGGTCGAGGACAATATCCGCCTGCCGCTAGAGATCAGCGGCATGACGGGCCAGGACGCGGCGATCCGCGACCTGATCGCGCTGGTCGGCCTGCAGGGTTTCGAGAAGGCGAGGCCGGCGCAGCTTTCCGGCGGCATGCGCCAGCGCGTCGCCATCGCCCGCTCGCTCGTCAACCAGCCGAAGGCGCTGCTGCTAGACGAGCCGTTCGGCGCGCTCGACGACATGATGCGCCAGCGGCTCAATCTCGGCCTGCAGCGGATCTGGATGGAACGACGCACCACCACGGTGCTCGTGACGCATTCGATCTCCGAGGCCGTCTTCCTGTCCGATACGGTCGCGGTGATGACCGCGCGCCCCGGACGCATCGTCGAGACGTTGGCGATCGACCTGCCGCGTCCGCGCACGCCGGAAATGATGCGTACGACGGAATTCCACCGGCTTTGCGACGTGTTCAGCGAGCTTCTGTTCGGTTCCAAGGCCGACGACATGGAACCGGTCCTATGACGGCGGCGACCATGGTCCGGCCCGTCGACCGGTTGCGCGCCTTGAACTGGTCCGGAATTCTCTATGCGACCGCTGGGCTCGCGGCGCTCGTGCTTCTCTGGCAGCTGGCGGTGATCTTCATTTCGTCGGGCAACGGCACCATTCCGTCTCCGCTGCAGATCGCGCGGCAGATGCACTTTGACGGGTTCGCCTTCTATGCGGATGCGGCCTCCTACACGGTCTCGGCGGCCTTTCGTGGCTGGCTGTGGGGCAACAGTCTCGCGATCCTCCTCGCCCTCGTCGCCGTCGCCATTCCGTTTCTGGAACGGCCGATCCTGCAACTCGGCATCGTCTCCTATTGCCTGCCGATCGTCGCGATCGGGCCTCTGATGATGATCCTGTTTTCCGGCGATACGCCCAAAGTGGTGCTGGCGGCGCTGTCGGTGTTCTTCACCACGCTGATCGGCACGGTGACGGGCCTTCGCCATGTCGACCGCACCATGCTGGACCTGGTGCACGGCTTTGGCGGCGGCACCTGGCACAAGCTGTTCAAGGTCCGGCTGATCTCGGCCCTGCCGCACCTCTTCGCCGCGCTGCGCATCGCGGCCCCGGCCGCCATCCTCGGCGCGATCGTCGGCGAATATATGGGCGGCACCGAAACCGGGCTCGGTCTGATGCTGGTCAATTCGCAGCAGGCGATGGAGATTCCCCGGACTTGGGCGATCGCCGTCGTCGCCAGCGTGCTCGCGGCCATCGCCTATGCGGCGACCAGCCTCGTCGCCCGCCTGATGACGCCCTGGGCGCGGGAAGTCTCGACAGACATCGGCGGTCTGCATGCAAAGGCCGACGGTGGCGGCGGATGGGCGATGGCGATTGCCACGGCGCTCGGTTCGCTCGGTCTCGTGCTGTTCGTCTGGTGGGCGATCCTGCGCGGTTTTTCCGTGCCGCCCTTCTTCGGCAAGGGACCGCTGGAAGTGTGGAACTATCTCGTCGACCCGCTGACGGGCGCCCAGAACCGGGCTCAGTTGATGCGCGAGGCGGTCGTCACGATCCGTGACAGCGCCGCCGGGCTCGTCGTTGGCACCGTAGCTGCCGTCCTCGTCGCGATCGCCTTCAATCTCTGGGGCGGAGTCGAGCGGGCCTTCATGGGAGTTGCGATCGCGCTGCGCTCGATACCGCTCGTCGCCATGGCGCCGCTGGTGACCCTGGTATTCGGCCGCAACATGCTCGCCGTCGTCATGATCGGCGCGATCGTCACCTTCTTCCCGACGCTTGTGAACATGACGCTGGCGCTGGCGCAGACGCCCGCCCGCTCGCGCGACCTGATGAAGGTCTTCGGCGCCTCGCGCTTCAAGACGCTGATGACGGTGCAGATTCCAAGCGCCTTGCCGGCCTTGTTCACCTCGCTGCGCACCGCCGCGCCGCTCGCCATTACGGGCGCGTTGCTGGCGGCCTGGCTCGCGACGGGCAAGGGGCTCGGCTATGCGATCGTCACCACGGCCGCCGTCTCGGACTATGAGGGCCTCTGGGCCCGCGTCGCGCTGACGACCGCCTTTTCCATTCTTCTCTACGCGTTGATCGGGCTGGTCGAACGCATCGTCCTGAAAGCCTACGCCAACTAGCCCGGCCACTTCCGCACCAGGCAAAGACCGCCGCCGCCACGCGGGGCGCGATGGGGCTCGCCTTGCCCGTGGCCGACGCCCATCCGCTTCCACCTGGCCAGCCGTCCTTCGCGCCTGAACTTCCTCACCGATCGTTCCCCGGAGTTTGCCATGAAGACCACCCCCGTCACGCCCGAAGACCTTGTTGCCTCCATCATCGCGCTACCGCCCATCGCTCGGAACCCGGATGGCGGCATCAACCTCGGTGAAAGCCGCAAGATCGTCGACTGGCTCGCCTCGGCCGGCGTCAGCTCGTTCATGTATGGCGGCATCGCCAACCTGTTCAACGCAAGGCTCAGCGAATATGGCGCTGTGCTCGACCTGATCGAGGCGGTCACTCCCTCCGACGAAGCCTGGATGGTGCCGGCGATCGGCGGCGATTATGGCAAGGCGATCGACCAGGTGGCGATGCTGCGCGAGCGCGACTTCCCAACCGCGATCCTGCTGCCGTTCTGGCTGGTGCAGCCGAAAGGCGTCGCGACCGGCATCCGCAAGCTGGCCGATGCCTATGGCAAGCCGCTGATGGTGTTCTTCAAGGCGCTCGATTATCTGACGCCGCAGGACGTCGCGGCGCTATTGAAGGATGGTGCGCTCTGCGGCGTCGAATACGGCATCGTCCCGGACGAAACCGGCCAGTCGCCGCATCTGACCGCACTGCTGGACCTGGTCGGCTCGGCCGACCGCCTGATCGACGGGGCCGGCGAATTGACCATCGTCGAAAGCTCGAAGTTCGGCATCCAGGGCTATACCTCGGGCACCGGCCTGCTGGCGCCGCATATCTCGCAGGCCTTGCTGGAAGCCGTGAAGCGGGGAGACCGCGCCGCAATCGACAGCCTCAGCCAGGTCTTCGTGGATTTCGATGCTGCCCGCGGTGCCTATTCCGCCATTCCCGTCGTGCATGACGCGATCCGCTTGGCGGGGATCGCCGATACCGGACCGATCGGCCCGTTCTTCGAGACCGCGTCGGACCAGGCGATCGTCTCTGACATCACGCGCATCGCCAGGGAACTGATGAAGGCTAACGCAGACTTCAGGCGGATGGGAGGTCGCTAGTGCCCTCAAATCGGGGTGCGAGGAGCATTGGCTACCTGACTTGGCTCGCCCGAAAGCTGCCAGACGGCTCTGCGCCCCCATCTCTGCCATCCAGGGGGGCTCGTCATCCCTCCAAAAGCGGACATTTGACCGGCATGATCCCCTGTTGCGGCTTGGGACTTTTTCGTCCGTCGGCTATCGGGCAACAAGTTGTTGGCGACGACCTAATCTTTCCTTCGCGCTGTAAGTTGGTTCTCGAGACGGAAAACATGATGGAGGTTCGGGGTTCGCGAAAATCGGTTGCCGGGCGTGAAGTCCGCTCGAACGCACCGCCTCCGGCAGAGGCCAGCGGTTGCCAGTGTCGGTTTCCGTGGAGATGAGGGGCGCTACCGCTCCGAGAAGAAACGACGATCGCACATTAGTGACCCTAGTTGATAGGTCCGCACTGCTGACTTCGCAAAAGGCAATGGCTGCTTCCAGGCCATCGATGCACGGTATGCTGAATAGCCGAAACAGTTGCTGCCGCCGACCGCCATAAGCTCCCGATCCGAGGACGATGGCGCTGGCGCCGTCCTGACGGAACAGGGCAATGCTGTCGACAGTGCCCTTTCGGTCCTGGCAGTTCTCGTCGTCGTTTTGCTGGGGATGGCGTTCGGTGGGAATGCCGGCGAAGTGTGGGGCGATATCGAGGCGAATGATCTCCTTTTCGCCGTCGCGAGGCTCTGCATGCATAGTCCTGCGGAAGGACCGGCCAACGCCAGCGCATAGTCGCCATGCTCGTCGACGGCCTGCGCTACGGCGCCGGTTAGGCAAGGGCCGCGGGTTCAGCCGCCTGGGTCCCATCCCCGAACAGGCGGCCTTTTTCGGCGACGAGGAAACAGACCAGCACGCAGGCGCCAAACAGACACAGGCTGGCCATCACCGGCCGCAACGTCCCGTCGAAGGACTGGGCCACCGCCAGGCCAAGCAGCGCACCGCCGACCGTCTGGACGGCGCCGAAGATCGACGCCGCCGTGCCGGCCACCTCCCCGAGCGGTTCCATCGCCAACGCACCGGTGTTGGTGAAGCAGAACGCGACCATCGGGGTCACCAGGACCATCATCAGCAGATACAGCCAGAGCGGCGGCGTTCCCAACAGCGTCATGCCGAACCACACGACGCTGCCGGCGACAAACAGCAGCATCGCGCCATGCGACAGCCGGCGCATGCCGAACCGCGCCACCAGCCGGGTGTTGAGCAGGAACCCGACGATCGCCGTTGCCGGCAGGGCCGCGAAAGCGAGCGGATAGTACGGGCCGAGCCCATAGAGATCGACATAGACCTGCTGCGAGGTGTTGATCAGCGCCAGCACGATACCAAGCAGGAACGCGCCGGAGAATCCGTAACCCACCGCCATCCGATTGCGGATCACCATGGCGAAGCCGTCCGCCACGCTGCCGAAATCCAGCCTGCGACGGTTCTCGCTCGTCAATGTTTCCGGCAGGCGGAGGAGGGCCCAGCCGCCGAGGATCGCCGCGACGGCCCCCATGACGACGAAGATCAACTGCCATGGGCCGAGGAGAAGAAGGATCTGTCCGACGCCGGGCATCAGGAGCGGCACGAGCAGGAAGATCGACATGGCAATCGACATCACTTCTGCCATCGCCTCGCCCTCATAACGGTCGCGGACCGCCGAAAGGATGCCGACGCGGATCGCCGCCGCGGCGACGCCTTGGCCGAAGCGGATGGCCAGCAAGGCTCCGAACTCCGTGACGGCAGGTGATGCCAGCGCGGCAGCGAAGTAGGCGGCGATGCCGATCAGAATCGGCGGCCGGCGGCCGAAGCGATCGCTGAGCGGCCCGAAGAGGATCTGCGGCAAGCCGAAGCCGAGAAGAAATACCGTCAGCACAAGCGAACGGTCGTTCGTGTTCGCTACATGGAAGGCGGCGCCGATCTCCGGCAGCGCCGGCAGCATGATATCGATCGCGACCCCATCGATCGCCATCAGCGCCGCGACAATCGCCACGAATTCTCTCCAGGAAGGGTCCGATTTCATTGCCGTGCCTCCTCATTTTTGAGACGTCGACTTGAAGGATGCCGTTCGATGGGCGCTATACTGGTTCTGGCTGCAAAATCGGGGAAATGAATTGTTATCATAGGGAGTATTCGCCAGATGAATTGGGGAACTCTCGACCTCAACCTACTCCGGGTGCTCGACACCATGCTGTACGAGCGCAATACGACGCGCGCCGGCGAGCGTCTCGGACTGAGCCAGCCCGCCGTGAGCGCGGCCCTCACCCGGCTGCGCGGCATCCTCGGCGACGCGCTGTTCGTTCGCGAGGGCAACAAGATGGTGCCGACGCCATTCGCCGCGTCGATCGGCGATCCCTTGCGGCAGGCGCTCGGCCGGATCGAGCTGGTGCTTGCCGGCAATGCGCCGTTCGCCCCGGCCAAATCGACGCGGCTCATCCGCATGCTCGGCGATGATTATTTGGCGGAGATGGTTCTCCCGAAGATCCTGACGCTGTTGCTCGAATGCGCGCCGGGCATCCGCTTCCAGCTGTTGCCGACGAACCCACGACCGCTCGCGTTGCAATTGGCCGAGGACGGTATCGACCTTGCATTTGGCATCATCAAGGACGCGTTGCCGGAATGGGTGGTTCGCGTCCTCGCCATGCACGCTGCCCCGACGCCGGTGGCGAGCCGGTCCAATCGATATCTGGCCCGCGCCGGAATCGAGGACCGCCACATGATCCCTCTCGACCTCTTCTGCGAAATGCCGCAGGTCTTCTTTGGACCGGACGGAATGCTGGTGGGCGAGGAGGATGCCGCCCTTGCCGGCATCGGACGCAAGCGCAACGTCGTGGCGACCGTTCCCGATTTTTTCAGCGTTGCCAGGGTAGTCGCGCAGACCGACCTGCTCGCCCTCCTTCCCGACAGGTTCGCCCTTTCCGTGGCCGATGTTCTGGGGCTGCGGATCTATTCGCTGCCGTTTCAGATGCCCGTCGTTCCGCTTCACCTATGCTGGCACAAGCGCCACGACGACGACCCCGAGCATCGCTGGATCCGGGAGCTCATCCTGGAGCAGCTCGAACCCCTGGACGCGATCCGCTACCCCGTTTCCTTCGCCCCGGCAGAGACGCCGCGAGGTTAGGATGAGGACGCAGGGCCCATCCAGGAATGGCCCTAAGAGGACATGCCGGACGCCCTCGATGAGGCGGGTCGTAGGGCCATCCGCAGCCCACCTCGGCCGCTACCCAGATCGTCTCCTGCAGGGCGCCGGCGTTGGTCGCAGTCGTCGGCGAAGATCACCGGGACCATACCGGTTCACAGAAAAGGCCTGACGAGACATGAGAGTAGCCCACATGCCGAAAAACGGTACGTTTCAGTATTTGCGATCCGCAGTCTACGCCGAGATCCTCGGCTTCGATAAGCTATTTAGATCGTTAAAGAATTTGTCGAGCCAAAGAGACTCGAAGCTGCTGATTGTCTCGAAAGCAAACGCATGTCTGCGTTCCTGGCCTCGCTCCCGAAAAGTCGTCAGTCCGTTCACAGCCCCGAACGGTTGTGACTCGCGCGTTTCATACTCGGCCAATCAAGGCCGAGGAGAACTTCCGCTTCGACGCGCAGATATGTTCCCTGCCTGTCGGTCTTGGGGTGGTTTACTGCCTGTCGGCTCTTGGGTGGGTGGAGACCAGAAGCGGACGATCCCTGTTGGCACCCGAAGTCCGGCTCCTCTCAACTTATCTGGTTCTCATGACAATCACCATTCGCGATGCTGCCGAAGAGGACACCCTTCCCGCGAAGTGGGTTGGTGCGGGGGGCCGCTCTAAAGCATCCAACCTCAGTGTCGTAGCCATGGTGTTGCCGCACAGCGCGAATAGGCGCTAGTGAAGAACAGAAACGAACTTGGAGATTACGCGTTGACCGCTACCAAAGCCGCCATTGCTAGGTTGGAGGGAATCACTGTGCTCGCGGATGACGTAGCGAAGCTCGCTACCTTCTATCGTGACGCGCTCGGCCTTCGCGTTGACGTCACGGAGCAGAACTACGTCGCCTTTGGAGGCGAAGGCATCCGCTTTGCCATCTTCTCTAGGATCGGCATGAGCGCCAATACGCACGATCACCCTGATTACCGCACGCAGTTCACTGGCCAAGCCTTCGAGCTGAATTTCGAATGTGCATCGACAGACGATGTCAACGAACGGTTTAGCCACATCGTGGCGAATGGCGGGCGATCCATCGCCGACCCCACGAAGAAGCACTGGGGACACTTTGCCGGCTTCTTTGCCGATCCGGAGGGCAACATCCACAGCCTCTTCGCCGTACTAGCTGAGTAGCGTTCGTCATTCACTCTGTCACGATCGCTGTTTTGCGTTGCGGTGCGGTCGGCGCAACGAAGCGAGCCGCCGATATCCCACCCTAGACCCCGCGCAATTGCATGGCCTACCCACTCCGGCGATTGCTCATCTTTCCGCGTCTTAGTCTTAGCCTTTGCCAGCACAGCAAGAGCCTTCATTCGTTCGTCATCCGAAGGGCCGCCAACTGGGTGCCATTTTTCCACGACGCCCACCTCGTCCCCTGCAGAACCAGGGCCATTGCCGAGGTTGACCGAACTATTCGATACCACTCGGCCTCTTCCGAGCGGGGCGCCATGTTGGCCTTCCCAATGGTAGCTCTGAAGACATTCGATCCCTTCAAGACTCCAAACTTGGCCATCTCGGAGTCGGCAATCGGCTATATGTGGCGAACCACTCGCGCCGCGGCCAGGAGAGCTGAAGCACCGCGAGCGTCGTCTACGCTCGCGGCTTGTCCGCTGGGCTTGCGGGTGTGATGCACAAACATGATTGCGCATTGAGTCTGTGCCGCGACTTATCCCCACGTCTTGAGGACAAGGTCAATCGCAGAATTATCGTTCTCATCGACTTGATGAGAACTGATGAACGAGTCGATGATGAGAACATTGAGCCATCGCTACAGCGTGACCACCTGCTGGGTGTGGATCGACTCGTCCGCTGCCAGCACGATCTTGAGGCTTTTGACGCCATCGTTCATGTGGTCGGTCAGGTCGAGGTCCTCCTCGATCGCCTTCAGCAGATAGAGCTGCTCACGTTCGCACAAGGCATTGTGATCCGGTTCGTCCGAGACATCGATGCGCTCGTCCGGCTTGCTCATGTCGGCGTAGTGGCGAAGGATCTGGCTGGTCTTGGTGTGGGCGTTGATGTCGTCCGACTTCACGCCCGAATTGTTCTCCGCCATGACGATCGAAGCCGAGCCCTTCGGGCCGAACACGTCCTTCACGAAGAAGGCCTGCTCGGACACCATCGGTCCCCAACCGGCCTCGTACCAGCCGACGGAGCCATCCTCGAACATTACCTGCAGCTGGCCGTAATTGTTGATCGGCACCTCGTCCGTCAGCCTTGCGCCGATCGCATGCACACGCACCGGCTTGGCCGAGGTCATCTGGCACATCACGTCGACATAATGCACGCCGCAATCGACGATTGGCGGGAAGCTCTGCATCAGCCGCTTGTGCCACTCCCAGGTCTCGCCATTTGACTGCTGGTTCAAGTTCATGCGGAAGACCAGCGGCGTTCCAAGTTCGCGCGCAATCTCGATAAACTTCACCCAGCTCGGATGCTGGCGCAGGATGTAGCCGATGACGAGCTTGCGCTTGGTACGCTTGGCGACTTCGACGACCCGCTCGGCATCGGCGGCCGAGATTGCCATCGGCTTCTCGACGAAGACATGCGCGCCGGCTTCCATCGCCTTGATGGCGAAGTCCGCATGCGTGTCGGGCATGGTGTTTACCGAGACGACGTCCGGCTTCAACTCGGCCAGCGCGGCTTCAAAATTGCTGAACTTCGGCACGCCCTGCAGCTGCGGCGGCAATTCGACCTTGTCGATGTTGCGCGTGCAGAGTCCGACCAGTTCGTATCCGTCGATCTTCGCATAGGCGAGCGCGTGGCTCATGCCCATATTACCGAGACCGACGACGAGAACCCGTTGCTTGGCCATTTCGCTCACCCCTGTCCGATCCTGATGACGTTGCCCGTTCGGGCAGATTCTTCCGCTGCCAGCGTCGCCTCTAGCGCCGCCGCGGCATCCGTGGGCACGCCCATCACGGGCGTCTCGCCGGCCAGCGCGCATTTGGCGAAATAGGAGAACTCGTCACGCAGCGCGCCGCCGCGCACACCGTTGAACTCCGGCCAATAAGTCGTGTCCGGACTGTGCAGCTTGTCGCTGGAGACGATGCCGAGGTTCGGGAAGGTATCCTGCACATGGATGATGCCTTCCGTGCCGATGATCGACATACGCTCGTCGATGTCGAACGGCGTCTTCTCCGGCATGCACCAGACGGTCTCCAGCGTCGCCGTCGCGCCGCTTGCGAAGCGGTACATGGTTTGGCCGATATCGGGATGCGTCAGGTTTCGCACCGAGATCGTCTGCGCATAGGCCGAGACGATCTTCTCGCCGGTAAACCACAGCATGACGTCGGTGTCGTGGATGGCGTCGCCGACGATCGGGCCGATCTTGTTGAGGATGGTCGGCGTCCAGGCGGCGGGTATGTTCCGCCGCGACGACAGCGCGACGATCTTGCCGATCTTGCCGGCGTCGATCGCCTGCTTCGCCATGCGATAGCGCGGGTTGAAGCGCACGATATGACCGACGAACAGGATGCCCTTCGCGCCCTTCGCGGCCTCGACGATGGTGCGCGCATCCTCGACGGTCGAGGCGATCGGCTTTTCGAGGAAGACGTGCTTGCCGGCCTTCAGCGCCGCGACGGCCGGTCCGACATGCTGGTCCCACATCGTGCAGATCGACACCGCGTCGATCTCGGGATCGGCGAGCATGTCGTTGTAGTCGGTATAGGTCTTCGCCACGCCGAACTTAGCGCCCATCGCCGCGAGCCGGTCAGGCTGGCGGGTGCACAACGCCGCCAGTTCGAGATTGGGCACGCCGATGATCGTCTCGCAGTGGATCTCGCCGAACCAGCCGAGGCCGATCACGCCGATGCGCAGTCTATCCATTCCATCCCCCTCAGAAATCTTCGATCGTCAGTTCGCGCGACATGACGATGTTGCCGGCCGTCAGCCCGCAATCGACCGGGATCGCCGCGCCGGTCACGGCGCTGGCAGCGTCCGACGCCAGAAAGGCGACGACGCGCGCCACTTCGGCCGGCTCGACGATGCGGCCGAGCGGATACCAGCGCTGCAATGTCTCCAGCACCTTCGGATCCTTGGCGGCCCGCTGCTCCCAGAGCGGCGTCCGGACGGTTCCCGGCAGCACGATGTTGGCGCGGATGCCATAGCGGCCATATTCCATGGCGATCGCCTTGGTCATGGCGATCATGCCGGCCTTGGCGGCGCTGTAGGCGGGGTCGCCGAGCGCATAGAGCGCGTTGACCGAGCCGACATTGACGATCGCGCCCGAGCGCCGGGCGACCATGCCGGGCAGGACGGCATGCGTGCAGGCATAGGCGCCGCCGAGATTGCCGTGCATGTCCGACTGCCAGCCGGCCGGATCGGTCGAGGCCATGGTCGGGTGCGAGGAATAGCCGGCATTGTTGACGAGAATGTCGACCTCGCCGAGCTCGGCAAAAGCTCCGGCGACCGCTTCCGCCGAGCTGATGTCGACCACCGCCGCCCTGGCAGGAATGCCGTCGGCCGCGAGTTCATCGGCGAGCGCTAGCACCTTGTCGCTCTTGTCGAGGGCGAGAATGGTGGCCCCTTCGCCGCCGAACAGCCGGCACAGCGTCTGCCCAATGCCGCCCGCCGCACCGGTGATGGCAACGCGCTTGCCCGCGAACGTACCGCTCATTCCCTATCCCTCGCTGATATCCAAACGGCGTCGCCCATCACTCGAACCAGCCGTCCTTCAGGTAACGCATGTATTCGAACACCATGCCGTGCTTGAGGACGAAGACGACTTCGAGAAACTCGCCGACGATGAAGGGCGGGATCAGGATCTCGACATCGGTCAGATGCGGCTCCAGCTCTGTCACCCGGTAGGCGACGTGCGGCGTATTCTTGATGATCTCCGGCACGGTGCTGTCCGGCGCATAGCGCAGGAACTCGATGTGCTCGGGATGGTTTCGCGGATTGGTGACCCAGATCCGGCTCTGCTCGACCCAGTTCTCGTCGGGCTGCGGCTCGGTGGTAGTGATCCCGACATGGTCGAACTCGAACATACTGTGTCCCTTGGTCTAGTCTGACCCAGCCAGTCGTCCTCTTCGGAGAACGCGCTTTGCAAACCACCGTCCTCAACATCCTGAGGAGGCCCGAAGGGCCGTCTCGAAGGACGCAGAGACTTCTTGCACCGCCAAAAGAACCCTGCCCTCAGGCCCTGCGTCCTTCGAGACCGCTTTCTCCGAAAGCCTCCTCAGGATGTTGGGCACCGAGTGTTGCAAGCCGAATTGGAGGGCGGCAGCGCGTCAACGCCGCCGCCCGAGATATCAGAGCGCGGCCTCGATGGCGGCGACGTCGACGGCCTTGTAGGCGTCCGAGAGCTGGAACGCTTCGGCATCGGCCTTCACCTTGGCGTGGTCGAAATCATTCGCCGCCGCGATGAACTGGTTGGTGGTCACGTCGGCGGCCTTGAAGACCTTCGAGACCTGGCCGATTTCGGCGATCGCGTCGAAATAGCCCTGCCAGCTATCCTCGATGTGGAAGCCCCAGGCCTTGCGCTCGTCCCAGCGCGCATGCATCAGCGCCGTCTGCTGCATCAGCGATTCCGTCGCGACGGTCGGATCCATCTGGCTCGCCAGCCCCGGGAACTGCTCCATGGTGATCTGGGTCGCGGCGCGCGGGTTGACCCAGCCGAACTCCATGCCCATCGCCCAGCCACGCAGATACTTCTCATAGACCGCGACCTTGGCCGCGTCGGCGAGGTCGGACTTGCGGATCACATAGGAATTGGCCGGGAACTTCGAGACGTTCTTGCCGAGCAGATAGTCGAAATCGAGCCCCTGCCCGCGCCACTGGGCGCGCAGGCCTTCCCAGGACAGCGCCGCATCGGCCTGGCCCTGCGCCAGTGCCTGGCCCCAGGCGCTGACCTCGACATACTTGACCTTGCTGGTATCGACGCCGGCGGCCGCCAGCATCGGATTGGTGATCGCCTGCCAGCCCGAAGAGCCGAGCGCGATCGTTTTGCCTTCGAGACCCTTCAGGTCGGCCGGAGCCTTGCCTTTCGGGAAGGCGAAGTTGAACACGTCGCCGGCCATCACGTGATAGGCAGAGACGAGGTCCATGCCCTGCTCGAGGCCGAGCGACAGCACGCCCGGCGAGGGATAGCCGAAATCGGACTGGTTCTGGTCGACGAGCTTGACCGTCGCCGTGCCGTCCTGCGGACCGGCCTCGATCACCGTGTTCAGGTCGCCGAAATAGCCGTATTTCTTGGCGACCCAATAGGCGAAATCGTCCAGCACCTCGAGCGTGCCGCGCGGCGACACCCAGCGGATGGTGATTTCGTCGGCTTGCGCCGCGCCGGTGCCGCCAAGGCCGATGGCCGAGATGGTCACGCCCGCCGCCGTCACCTGCAGAAGCCGGCGACGATTGATCATCAGGTTCGAAATGTCAGTCATTGCAGTTCCCTCGTTTCTGTCAGGCAACGGCCGGTGTCAGGCTTCCCAATTGGCCCATTTCTTTCCGACCCAGAAGAAGAACACGTAGATCGAGATACCGATGATCGCGAGAAGCGTGATGACCGCGAAGAATTGCGGCATCCGGATCATCGACGAATAGTAGTTGAGGCGATTGCCGAGGCCTTCCGCGCCGCCGACCATCTCGGCGCCGACCGTGGTCAGCAGGCCGAAGATCGAGCCCACCATCAGCCCGACGATGATCATCGGCATAGCCATCGGGATGCGGATCTTGGTGAAGATCTGGAAGGTCGAGGCGCCGAAGGAGCGTGCGAGCGCGATCTTGGCGAGATCGACGCGGCGGAACCCGGTCGCCGAATTGATCATCACCATCGGCCCCGACGCGAGCGCCACCGCGATGATGCGTGGCTCCCAGCCGAAGCCGAAGCGCAGCACCAGCAACGGCACGAGCGCCAGCATCGGCGTCGTCACCAGCAGCAGGATGTAGGGGGTGACGATCTTCTCGGCGAAGGGAAACTGGGTGATCACCGCCGCCAGCACGAAGCCGATCGAGGCGCCGATGGCAAAGCCGATCAGCAGTTCGCAGATCGTCACCACCAGGTGCGGCCAAATGAACTTCCATTCGGTGATCAGCGCCATGCCGATCTGGCTCGGCTTCGGCATGATGTATTGCGGCACCTGGAAGATACCGAGCAGCAACTCAGTGCCGCCGATGATCACGACGGCGACGAGGATGATGATGAAGGTCTCGAAGGCGCTGCGTCCGCCGCCCGAGGTGAGCGAAGTGAGGCCGCCGGAAAGGCTGGCGCCGCCGGCAGCACCCGGCTTGGCACCGAAGGTCGGGATCTGGTCGCGAAGTTGGCTGTCCACGTGCACTATCCTTGAACTTTGACTGCGACCGTCAGGCTTTGCGGTGGTCGATCATCGCCTTGATGGCATTGACGCGCTCGATGAACTCCGGCGTCGACTGCACGTCGACGCCGCGCGGCCGCGGCAGGTCGACGTCGACGATCTCCTGGGTCCGGCCGGGACGCGCCGACATGACGACGATGCGGTCAGCGAGGAACAGCGCCTCGACGATCGAATGGGTGATGAAGATGATCGTCTTCTGCGTCTCCATCCAGATTTCCTGGATCAGCAGGTTCATCTCGTCGCGCGTGAAGGCGTCGAGCGCGCCGAACGGCTCGTCCATCAGCAGGACGGACGGGTTGACCGCCAGGCTGCGGACAATCGAGGCACGCTGCTGCATGCCGCCGGACAGCTCGCGCGGCATCTTGGTCTCGAAGCCCTTGAGCCCGACGCGCTGCAGGAGCGCATTGATCCGCGCCGTGTCCGGCGGGATCCGCTTCAGCTCGAACGGCAGCTCGATGTTCTTCTCGAGATTGCGCCAGGGCAGCAGGTTCGCTTCCTGGAAGATCATCGCGATTTCGGGATGCGGCTTCAGGATCGGCTCCTGGCCAAGCCGGATCCGGCCCGCGCTGAGGCCGTGCAACCCCGCCATCGACCAGAGCAGCGTGGACTTTCCGCAGCCAGATGGCCCTAGGATGCAGAGGAACTCGCCCTCCCGCACTTCGAGCGAGACATTGTCGAGCGCATGCACGACGCCGCTGCGCGCCTGATAGAACTTGCTGGCTCCCTCGACGACCATTTTGGCCGGTGCCGTCGCATCTGCGCGCGGCAAGCCAAGAGCTTCGATAGCGTTCACGCTAGCGCCCCCACATTCCCTGAAAGCAGCCGGCGGCCTTTGCGGCTCATCCCGGCAACTTCATTCCCCGTCCGCCCTTGTGGGCGGCTCATTCCTGAAATCATGTTACAATAATTCAAACTCCGCAAGGCCGAATGATGTTGGAGCGCGAAACACTTCCACGGCCCCAAAATCCAGCCTTTTTGCGGGATTTATTCGACCGCGATACAAAACACGCTGTACCGTCATGTGGAACAGCACCGTATCGGCAAACAGCCGCCCTGCTTGCCGAAGGTCGGAAAACGTGTAATTCAATTTCTTGTACCGCCTGCGCCCGGACCATCAATCCGCCGGGATCGCTCCGTTTCCGCGGCCTCGCAGCCCGCTGGAGAAGACCACCGCATGTCGCCTCGCAAGAACCCCGTCACAACCGCGGCCATCGATATCGTCTCGCGGATCGAGCGGGTCGAGTTGGACCTGTCGCCGGCCGAGCGGCGCGTCGCGGAAGTGGTGCGTCAGGATTTCGAGGCGGCAACACGATCGACCATCGCCGATCTCGCCGCCAAGGCGGGCGTCAGCCAGCCGACCGTGACGCGCTTCTGCCGCTCCGTCGGCTGCGCCTCGTTCAACGAATTCAAGATCGGCCTGGCGACGACGCTGACGGTCGCGGCCGTCTATCTACGCTCCGACCGTGTCTTTAGCGACGATGTCGGCCAACTGGCGCAGACGATCATGATGCGCGCCGCGACGACGGTGCGCGAGACGCTCGATCAATTGGATACGGCCGCCGTAGGCGACGCCATCGCCGCCTTTGCCAAAGCGCGGCGCATCGACATTTACGGGCAGGGCGGCGGCTCGGCAGCCATGATGGAGGATGCAAAACTGCGCCTCTTCCGCCTCGGCATTCCCGTCTCAGGCTATACGGACAGCCATCAGATGCGCATGTCGGCAGCGACCCTGCAGCCGGGTGACGCCGTCTTCGCCATCTCAAACAGCGGCCATTCAAGGGCTGTCGTCGAGGCCGTCGAGATCGCCGTGTCCTTCGGCGCGACGACGGTGGTCATGACCCGACCGGATGCGCCACTGACAAAGGCAGCGACCATAGTGATCCCCGTCGCGGTCGCGGAAGACGAGAATATCCTGCTGCCCACGCCGTCGCGCTATGCCCATATGGCCGTCATCGATACGATCGCCGCCGGCGTCGCGGTGAAGTTGGGTAGCAGGGGGCGCGAGGCGCTGCGCCGCGTCCGCTACACAGTCGCCAGCATCGGCATCGCCATCCAGACGCCCTCGACCGACCCGACCCCGTTGGCATCCACCATCAAACCGCACGAATAGGCCCATGACCACGTGGCCCGCGCATGATCACGCCTTCTGTAAGGCCCTGATCTATGATGGCGCGGGCGGTATACCATCGCGGCTAACTGGCCATCACAGGCGACCGGACTTCAGCCGCAGGACCGACCGGCACGATCGTACCGAGAACCGGCGAACCGGAGCAGGATCTAGACGGCCTGGCGCTTGCGCCCGGCTTCATTGCCGCCCACCCTATTACGACGGCATTGTGCTCGACGCACTGTCAACGGCGGTCGGATTCCTGGCCAGCGGGACGAAGTAGAGCAGGCCGATGATAACGAGACGATGCGACCTGCAAAGGGCCCGATCCTCTCCGGATCAAACCGAGCCACCTCCAGATGCAATCTGGCATCCATTCCAGTCTTGGATTTTCCCATACATTTAGAACTGACATCACATGCATATGCGGCACTCAAATGAAGCGCAGGGAAGCCGAGGGGGCATAACTGCTTGTCGGGTGGCCGCCCGATCCCTGCGCGTTTCGCTGCCTCTTCATTCCGACCACGTTCGTGCCAGTCTATCCATCGAGCGCTGCTGCAATATCGTGGAACCGATTACCTCTGAGGCACGCTTCACTGGATCGTCAGCGAGGTAGGCTTACCTGTTGGTCGCGGAAGCCTGGCTGTGCCCGAGCAACTTCCCGACTATGGAGGCGCACGCCCCTTAACCCTGCCCGCTTGGAAACGAGCGCCCACGGCCTCTTGAGATCCGAGCGTGGCCTCTCGACTTTGGCTCCCACGCTCGTGCCAGCAATCACGTAAATTCCAGTCCTCGGCAAACTACCGAGAACGATCATCGCGGGCGCATTGAGAACGATTGTCTTCTTCCAGGTCTTGCTGTCCGACAAAAGGAGTAGACCGCGCTCCAGGTCAACTTCTTGCCATTGCAGATGGAGGATTTCCCGCAGCCGGGCGCCCGTCAGCATCAGGAGACGAAGCGCCCCGGCAGGTTCTCTGTCGATGATGACGCGACGATTTTCTGCCTTCGGTGCGTGCTTGGTCCTTTTTGCTCGGATCGGGCACAAGGGATACCGACGTTCTCGCCCTCCGTCAGGGCCGCCCCCAAACTTTCCAGTTCTTCAAGGCTGAGAGGCCGCTCCCGCTTCTTGTTGGCAAAGCGCGTGACTTTGGCGGCTGGGTTCGTTCCCTCTGCGATAAAAGCGTGCTCACCGGCCCAGGAATACATCGCGCTGACGACCGCAAGCACACGGTTGGCGCTCGCTCGGTGACCATCGAGCTTGGCCTGATAGCGGAGCAAATCCGCTGGCTGGACATCTGCGGCGCGCTTGCGGCCGACGATCGGGTCAATGTGGACCTGGAACGCACTTCGATAACTGGCCGTCGTATTGGGCTTCAACTTGGGCGCGATGTGCAAACGCTCGAACTCCTCGAACAACGCCTTGACTGTTAGCGCCGCCTTGGCCGTCGATTTGTTCGCTGGATCGGCCCCCTTGGCGGCCACGCTGTAAAATGCCGGCAGCGGCCTCGCGTGATTCCAAGAAGCGGCATTCGATCCTCGGACCGCAGCCTTGCAGACCGTGTGTCTCAATGCTGGGTCCAGCGTAGCAAGCCCACGTCATAGCCGAGCGCCCGAACCTTGGCTTGCAAGATCTTGCGAACTTGCTCGGACGGCTTGGCGGTACGGGTCAGGATCCACAAATATCGGCCGGACGGCTCACCGACAATTGACCATGCATAGTCGGGTCCATGATCGAGCACCCAGTAGTCGCCGTAGAACGGCCCGAAAAAGGATACCTTCAGCTTCGCATTTCCGCTTTCTGGCACGACCTTGGCGTGGCCCTCCGCGACCTTCTTCTTTCCATCCACACCGCCTTCGCGGCAGGTGTTCACCACCCTGACCGTGCCGTCGTCGCGCAAACTGTAATCGGCTGTAACCGCCTCACAATTCCGCTCGAAGCGATTTTCGTATCGGCCAAGTTCAAACCAGCGGCCGAGATAGCGATTGAGCTCAACGATTTTGGCCGGTTGGCGAACAGACGCGTTTCCTACGGGGCCGGCCGGACTGCACGCAGCCACGATGCCGGCAGCAAGAAACGGGAGGATTCTTTTCAGGGCCATCCAATTCAATCAGATGGCTTGGCTTAGGTTCCCTCCAGAGCGGCCGCAGTGGACCGGATATCTCCGGCTATGCCGTCCCGACGCAATTGCCGTACAGCCAGGGCGTCGAGCCCAGCGGCTAGCACCGCGCCTAGTTGGCAATCAGCGAATTCTTGAAAATGCGACCATCCTTCATGATCACCAACAAGCTGCTGGATGGATCCGATAGCAGCGAAATGTCTTTGACCGGGTCGCCGTCGACCAACAGCAAGTCTGCGAGTGCGCCAACTTCGATAACGCCGAGCTTGCCAGGATAGGGATTGCGCCGGTCGGACAGCGCCAGCAGCTCTGCGTTGTCGGCGGTAGCCATTTTCAGCACCTCTGCTGGCGTATACCACCGGGTCATCGTCTGAAGCTGTGCGCCTTGCCGAGCCGCCCGCGCACCGTCGAACAGGATGTCGGTGCCAAAAGCGACCTTCACTCCGAATTCCTTTGCCAGACGATAGGCATTGTCGGTTCCCGAGCGGACCTCTGCTGCCTGCGCTCGACCGGCGGCGTCCGGTTGCGCATTTGCCATTTCATCGGCCAGGAATGGTTGAAGGCTCCACCACGTCCCGGTCTCCGCCATGAGCTTGGCAGTGGCTTCGTCGGCAAGCTGCCCGTGATCAATGACCTTGGCGCCGCCCTCGATGGCGTTTCGAATGGCCTCGGGCGTATAGGCGTGTACCGTTACATAAGTGCCCCAGTTGGCTGCAGCTTCGACCGCTGCCCGGATTTCCGGAACGCTCAACTGCACGGTGTCGATCGGTCCGTAAGGTGACGATACGCCGCCGCCAACGGTCAGCTTGATCTGGCTGGCGCCCTGCAGCAATTGCTCCCGGGTGCGCTTGCGCACCTCGTCTGGCGAGTCGGCGATAGCCGACATGCCGATCCGTTCTGGATAGCTCAGCGCATCGGGGGTAGCCGGCACTTCGTGAAGCATGCGGAAATCGCCGTGGCCACCACTTTGCGAAATCATGGCCCCTGACGGCCATATGCGTGGACCAACCACGACACCGCTGTCGATCGCCATCTTGAGCCCGAATGAAGGACTACCGAGGTCCCGAACGCTTGTGAACCCCCGCAACAGTGTCGCTTCCGCTTCCGCCCCGGCCATCAAGGTAATCAGCGTCAACGGCGCCGTTGACGCCATCGCCATTGTCGGCCGCACCATAAACGTATGCCAGTGGGCATCGATCAGCCCGGGCATAAGGGTCCTGCCGTCGCCGGCAATGCGGGTTGCCGGGTCCGCTGTCGTAATCGGCTCTGCCGAAATCGTGGCGATCCGATTGCCCTCGACCAGCACGTTCATCGGAGCCGTCACTTTTTCGCCGTCGAAGATCCGAACATTGTCGAACACCACGGGAGGCGAGAGCGCGGTCTGAGCCTGCAACGGGGTGATGAAACTGACGGCTGCCAGGCCTGCGATGAGGAGCGCGCCGATCGACTTTGCCATAGTGTTCCCTTGCCCCGTTCCATGCACCCATGAAGGCTATCCGTACCCTAGGGTCATCACACGGACAACCGCCATTAGCTAACCTCCCGCCGACTGCCGCCATGCGGGACGTCATCGGGTGCTGGCGAAAGAGAACTAGGCCGAAGGGATGCTGTTAACGCTCGCGGCAATTGCCGAAATGGGCCGAGTCCCACCCATTCATGGCACTGTCGAGGAAACGACGCCTTTGGCCACCAGATCCACTATTTCGTCATCGGCGAGGCCGGCCAATTGGGAGAGCAGCGTCTTGGAGTGTTCTCCGGCGAGCGGTGGGGCGTAGCGGTAGGAGACGGGGGTTTCCGACAACTTCAGGGGACTGCCGACCAGTGCAACTGTTCCGGAAGCGTCGTGCGGATAGGGCATCTCGATGCGCATCCCGCGCGCCAGAACCTGCGGGTCGCTGAAAACCTCGTCAATGCCATTGACCGGCCCGGCCGGAACGCCCTCCGTCTCGAGAACCGCAAGCCAGTTCGCCGTCGTTCTCAGCTTCATGGCGATGGCGACGTGCCGATCCAGTTCCACGCGATTGACCACGCGATTTGCGTTGCTGGAAAATCGTGGGTCCTCGCCGAGATGACCTAGATCGGCCAGGTCGCACCAGCGCCGGAATTGCGCATCGTTGCCGACGGCCAGAACGATAAAGCCGTCCAGCGTCTCATACGCTTTGTAAGGGACGATATTGGGATGTTCGTTGCCGCGCCGAACGGGGCGAACGCCCGAGACCAGATAGTTCGTCGCCTCGTTGACGAGCCATGAAACCTGGGTGTCGAGAAGCGCTATATCGAGATGCTGGCCCTTGCCCGTGGCATCGCGGTGGCGAAGGGCGGCGATGATGCCGATCGTCGCGTAAAGCCCCGTGGTGACATCCGCAATGCCGACGCCGACCTTCATGGGCGGCCCGTCCGGGCTGCCGGTGACGCTCATGATGCCGCCCATGGCCTGCGCGATATAGTCGTATCCGGCGCGCGCGGCGTAGGGGCCTGTCTGTCCAAAGCCGGTGATCGAGCAATAGACCAGGCCTGGAAACCGGGTTTTCAGGCTGTCATGGTCGAGTCCGTAGCGCTTCAGCGTGCCGGTCTTGAAATTCTCGACCAGCACGTCGCAGCTTTCGAGCAGGCGCAGCAGGATCGCATGGCCTTCCGGTTTGGTGAAATCGAGCCCCAGCGACCGCTTGTTGCGGTTCGCTGAGAGATAGTAGGCCGACTCTGTCGTCTCCTGCCCATCCGGCCCCTCAATGTAGGGCGGTCCCCATTTGCGCGTATCATCGCCCGCGCCGGGCTTTTCCAGCTTGATGATCTCGGCGCCGAGATCACCCAATATCTGCGTGCAGGTGGGGCCGGCGAGGATACGTGACATGTCCAGCACGCGAATGCCGGACAGGGCACCGATCGGCCTTGCTGCTTCGGTTTGGCCTGCCATGGTTCAGGCGCCCGCCTTGGTGTAGCCGTCTCGCGTCTGCGGCAATTTCCGCTCAAGCAGCTTGGAGGCCACCAGAGTGCGCAATACCTGCGCCGTGCCGCCGGCGATCGAGAACATCCGAACGTCGCGCGCCATGCGCTCGAGCGGCAGATCGCGCGAATAGCCGCGCGCGCCAAAGAGCTGGAGCGCATTGTTGACGATGGTAATCGCCGCCTCGGAGGCGAATATCTTCGCCTGCGCAGCCAGCGCGGGATCGGGAAAAAGGCTTCCATTCGGGCCGCGCGAACGCGCCGCCGCATGCAGCATCAGCCGCGACGCAGTCAACTGCGTCTGCATGTCGGCCAGCATCCATTGCAGGCCCTGAAACTCGGCGATGGGCCTGCCGAATTGCTCGCGGGTCTTGGTCCACTCGACCGCGAGTTCGAGTGCGCCCGCGGCAACACCCATGGCAACCGTACCGGCGCCGACGCGCTGGCTGTTATAGGCATTGATCAGGTCGACGAAGCCGCGCTTGAAACCGGACGGCGGCATGAGCACCCGATCCAGCGGAACAACGAGGTCCTCGAAAACGAGTTCGCCCTCGGGAATGCCGCGCAGGCCCATGGTGGGTTCGCGCTTGGCCACGCGCAGGCCGGGCCGTTCGTCGCGGATCGCCAGAAAGCCGCCAATGCCAAGCTCATCTCCGGCCTCATCGAACACCCGCGCGAAGATCAGGTGCAGTCGCGAAACGCCGGCACCGGTGATCCAGTGCTTGCGCCCGTTGAGGACATAGACGTCGCCGCGCCTGTCGGCGCGCGTCGTCATAGCCAGCGTATCGCTGCCCGCCTCCGGCTCGGTGATGCAGATGGCCGGCTTGTCGCCGGACAGGACGAGTTCCGCGGCGAGCTTCTTCTGCGCTTCGCTGCCATAGGCCATGACAGCCGAGATCGCGCCCATATTGGCTTCGACGACGATCCGCGCCGTGACGGTACACGCCTTCGCCATCTCCTCGATAACCAGCGCGGCATCGAAGAACGAGCGCCCACCGCCGCCATAGGCCCGGGGGATGGTCATGCCCATGAACCCTGCATCCGCCAGACCCTTCACGACATCCCAGGGATACTGCTCGCTGCGATCGGTTTCCACGGCGCGCGGAGATGCAATAGAGCGGGCAAAGGACCTGGCGTCCTGTCGGAGCTTTTCCTGTTCCGGCGTCAGTTCAGTATGCATGTGCAATCCCGCATGGTTGTGGCGGCGCGCTGTTGGCGCGCCTGGACGACCTTCGTCAAAAGGAGATCGAGCCAACGCCTCCGTCGTTTCCTGGAAACGCCCAACGGCTCTAGACTTTTGCTTGGTCGCGTTGGCTAACGCGAGCCGGCATCGTTGGCGCCTCGAGAAGCTCGAGCGTCAATCGGCGGAGAGATAGCGAACGAAGTCCGCCGCGCTGATAACCGGCGCAAAGAATTTGTTGATGCGCTCATAGGCGGCTTCCTGCTGGTCGATCCGCTGCGTTCCCGTCGCGTCGCCGATGACGATCGGCAAGAACCCGTTGTCACGGGCTGCGCGCGCATTGCCCTCGATGCACCAGTCGAGATGGAGGCCAGTCAGCACGATCACCTCGATACGCTTCCGCGATAGCTCGATAGGAAGCGGCGTGCCGATGAAAGCGCTCTGCAAAGCCAGTTCGTTGAATTCGAGATCGCCGGAGCGGACTTCGGCGCGGAGCGGATCGACCAGCTCATTGTCCTCAAGCCGCTTCTCGGGCGAAAAGTCGTGTCCCTCCGCCCAGGATGCGAACTGAACCTCGTCAAAAGCGGTCTTGGGCTGGCTGTCGCGAAAGATCGGCGCGCCAACCCAACTATAGGAGAGGAAGTTCGGCTGCTTCCTTGCCGCGGCGACGACTTTCAGCGTGGCTTCCAGGCTTCCGCGTTCCCATTGCTTCTCTCGTGCCTGCGCGCCCCATGGCTCATAAAGGGATTTGGTCTGGCTGATGGAGATGAAGGCGGCGGGACGGCGCAGGATCGCCGCCAGGTCGAGCTTCTTCCAGTGGGCCGCCAGTTCAGGGATGGCAGGCAGGCTGGCTGATGGATCGGAACGTGTCATGCTGGCTCCAGATATGCGATTTTCCGACAGCGCACGGGGGCGCCGGCTGTTGTCGCGTTCGATCCTGATTTCGAAATCCGGGCAGGTCCAATGCCGTTATCGCATCCATTCATCTCGTTTCTTGGTTAAACGAGCCGACGCGGCGAAACGTGCTGTCACCAGTTCAAAAACAGTCATGACGCCATCGAGGATGATGCGGAATCGAACATTTCCTTGAAATGAAAATTCTGCCCCGGATAGGAGATCCGCGCAAAATCATGGGCGAGGTTGACAAAGTCCGTGGTGAGCGACCGGACATTGCGCCGATTATCCCATATCGCCGAGATCCAGAGTCCGAGCTGACGCCCTTCATAGTGAAGCGCGGCGGTGTGCTGGTTGGGGCGCAGCCGCATGGTCGAAGGGATGATGGCAATGCCATGCCCCTCATTGGCCAGCGAAACCAACCCGTGCGGACTGCTGCTTTCGACAAGGATTTTCGGCGTTATGTAGGAGAGCGCGCAGGCTCCGTCGAAGAGCTTTCGGGTCATGAAGCTGTGACGCAGGAGCAGGAGGGGCTGATTTGCCAACTCGTCGATCTCGATCGTGCGGCGCGTGGCCAGGGCATGCCCAGGCGGCAAAACCGCCAACGCACCGAATGGAAAGAGCTCGCGCTTGGCAAAGTGCGAATTTCGCGGCAGGGCGACAAAGGCAAGATCGACGTCGCCTGCCTCGATCTTACTGATGAGGTTCGCGGAGCCGTCCTCGATCAAGGTCACGGCTATGTTGGGGTATTTTTGCCGATACTGATTGAGCACCTTGGCGACGAAGCTCTCCAGAGTCTGCGGTGTCGTGCCGATGCGTAGAACGCCACGGATACCGCCCGCCAGCTCGCGCGCATGCTCATGCAACGCCGACACTTTGTTGACGATCGCCTTGCTCTCCGCGAGCAACTCCTCGCCGGTCGCCGTCAGCTGAACGCCACGACCAAAGCGGTCAAACAACTTGATGCCGAGCTCGTCCTCGAGAATCTGAATCTGCCGGGAGATTGCCGATTGGCTGATGTTCAACTGCTCGGCTGCGCGGGAGTAGCTCAGCCCTTCGGCGACGGCCACGAAGTATCGAATGCTGCGCAGATTCATGGGACCTCATCCAGATTTTGGGCCCATTAAGCCTCTGGGTAGCCGTCGGGGGAAAGATCAGTTTCCTTGCATTGAAGCGGTTTAGAAGAAGTTTTTTGTCGCGAAACCACGGTTTCGTGAAACTTGACGCGGATAGCGCATATCTCGCGCACTCCATCCGCTAATTCGATAGGGTTTGGGCTAAAATAGCATTGGACGATTCAAGCCCCCTGCATACCCTGATCTCAACCTGAGATGGAGAATATGCAGTGTCTAGGAATGCCCTACTTCGTTTTCGAAAAGCGGCACTTGCCGGGAGTTTTCTGGTCGCGGCCGCGGTATCGACAATCGTCCCGTCATTTGCCAGCGAACCGATCAAGATCGGCGTTCTGGAGGATCAGTCGGGCGACTTCGCGCTTGCGACTTCGGGCAAGGTCGAAGCGATCCAGCTTGCCACGGACGAGATCAACGCCAAGGGCGGGATCGCCGGCCGGCCGATCGAACTGGTCATCTACGACACGCAGTCCGAGAACACCCGATACCAGGAATTCATGCGCCGGGTTCTCCAGCGCGACAAGGCCGACGTCGTCTTCGCCGGCTACTCATCGTCCGAGCGCGAGGCCTACCGGCCGATCGTCAACCAGCTCGACGGCTTCGTCTTCTACAACAACCAGTATGAAGGCGGCGTCTGCGACGGGAACATGGTGATCACCGGCGCAGTGGCCGAGCAGCAGATCTCGACGCTCATTCCCTGGATGATGAAGACCTATGGCAAGCGGGTCTACACCATCGCCGCCGATTACAGCTTTGGCTGGATCTCGGCCGAATGGATGAAGCAGATCGTCAAGGAAAATGGTGGCGAGCTGGTTGGCCAGGAACTGATCCCGCTGGGCGTCTCCCAGTTCTCGCAGACCATTCAGAATATCCAGCAGGCCAAGCCCGATTTCGTCGTGACGCTTTTGGTCGGCAACTCCCAGTCTTCCTATTTCGAGCAGGCTTCGGCAGCGCAGCTGAACCTGCCCATGGCTTCGTCGATCGGCGTCAACCAGAGCTATGAGCACAAGCGGTTCACGCCGCCGACACTGGCCAACATGCATGTGACGACGAACTTCATCGAGGAGATCGACACGCCGGAGGCCAAGGCATTCGTCGCGCGGTTCCGGGAAAAATATCCCGAGATCCCTTACATCAACCAGGAAGCCGAAAACTCCTACCTGGCGGTGTATCTCTACAAGGAGATGGTCGAGCGGGCGAAGGGGTCGACCAAGCGCGCCGATCTGCAAAAGGAAATCGCCAAGGGCGACATCTGCACCGACGCACCGGAAGGCAAGGTCTGCATCGACCCGAAGAGCCAGCATGTCTCGCACTCGATCTATCTTGCCAAGGTCGGCGAAGATCACTCGATCAGCTTCCCGGCCCATTGGGACAATGTGCAGCCCTATTGGCTCGGACAGGCAGGTTGCGACCTGACGAAGTTTGATCCGAGCACCCAGTACTCGCCCGACAATCCGCCGCCGAAGGGTTGATCCACCTACCCGCTTAACGAAGAGATCGCCCCGCGAAAGCTGCTCGGGCGATCTCCCCTTTTCTGGTGACAGGTCCCTTTATGGAAACCGGCTATCTGGCATTCGCCATGGTGATGCAATTCGCGGATGCGTTCGCGTTTCTGGTCCTGGCCGCCTGTGGGCTCGCCATCGTCTTCGGCATGATGGGCATCGTTAACCTGGCGCATGGCGAGTTCATCATGTGTGGGGCCTATGTCACGGTGGCCGCCGTTCATGCCGGGGTACCGCTCCCCCTTGCGATCGCCATCGGCGCAATTGCCTCCGCGCTCGCCGGAATGGTCGTAGAGTTTGCCTGCATACGCCATCTCTACGGGCGCCCGCTGGACTCCATCGTCCTGACATGGGGGATCAGTCTTGTCGTCACCCAGACGACCTTGATCACGCTCGGCTCGAACATGCCCAGCATCGGAACGCCCTATGGCAGTTTCGCGGTCGGGCCTTATTCGTATTCCGTCTATCGCCTGGTCCTGTTCGGGTCGGCATTGGCCGTTCTGGCGGGCCTTTACATCGTCTTCAACTGGACGCGCTTCGGCATCGCCGCGCGCGCCACGATGCAGGTCCCGCATATGGCGGCGGCGTCCGGGCTCGACACGAGACGCATCTACAGCTGGACATTCGCCATCGGCGCGGGCCTTGCCGGTCTTGCCGGGGGCCTCTACGCGCCGACCATGACGCTGGTGCCGACAATGGGCACGAGCTTCATGACGGAAGCCTTCGTCACGGTCGTCGTCGGCGGCGCGGACGTCATACTCGGCACAGCACCGGCCGCCGCCATCCTGGCAATCATCAAGGCGGGAATGACCTATTGGAAGGGCCAGCTCTTCGGCCAGATCGGCCTTCTCATCGCGGTGATCGTGGTCATCCGCATACTGCCCAAGGGCATCTCGGGCTTCCTGACACGGCAATGACCATGAACGCAGTTCGCCGCTTTTTCAGTCTGATAGAAGGGCCGCAAACGATCGGCCATGGCCGTCCGTTCTGGCTCGGCTTCGCGCTCGTCGTCGCCGTGGCGCTCGTCTTCCCGGCATTTGCCGACGGATATACGGTCGGCAATACCGTGTACTTCCTCAACTCGGTCTTTATCGCGCTGGGGCTGTGCCTGATCTGGGGCTATGTCGGCGTTCTGAGCTTCGGGCAGACCGCCTTCTTTGGCATCGCGGGCTACAGCTACGCGGTGCTGACCATCAATGTCGGCACCGCCTACGGGTTCACCTTCGCAGCACTCGCCCTGTCCGTCCTGGCGGCAGCGCTGTTCGCCACGATCCTCGGCTATTTCCTGTTCTTCAGTCGCATCAACGGCGTCTTTCTCGGCATTGTCACGCTGTCGGTGACGCTGGTCCTGGAGCGCTTCATGGCGCAGACCTCCGGACCCGAATGGAAAATCGGAACCGCCCGCCTCAACGGCACCAATGGCATCAACACCATGCCGCCGCTGACCCTGCCGTGGAGCGGCGGCGACTTCGTATTCTACCCGGATCCGCCGCTGTATTATCTCGTGCTCGCACTGCTGCTCATCGTCTATCTCTGCTTGCGGATCCTGCTCAATTCCCGGTTCGGCAACGTGCTCGTCGCCATTCGCGAGAACCCGGAGCGCGCCGAGATGCTTGGCTACGACATCCGCAAATATCAGCTGGGCGCCTTCGTAATCGGCGCCGCACTGGCCGGGCTATCGGGCGCCCTCTACACCGCCTGGGGGCAATATATCACGCCATCCAGCATGGGCATGACCGCTGCTGCCCTCCCCATCGTCTGGGTCGCCGTCGGGGGACGATCCGACATCACCGCCGCGGCGATCGGAACCTTCATCGTTCTCGCCGTGTTCCAGGCGCTGACCATATATGGCAACCAGTATGCTCTGGTCGTGATGGGGGCGTTGCTGGTCCTCACCGTGCTGTTCATGCCCGACGGGCTGATCCTTTCGGGCGCGGCGAAACTGGGCCGGATCACCCAGACATTGCGCCACCGGAGAAGCCTCTGATGGCCCTTCTTGAGATACAGGGCCTCTCCAAGCATTTTGGCGGGCTTCATGTCACGGCGGACGTCGATTTCACGCTGGACGCTGGTGAGCTCCATTGCCTCATCGGGCCCAATGGCGCCGGCAAGAGCACGTTCTTCCGGCTCATCCTGGGGGTGGTCTCTCCCGATCGCGGCAAGATCGTGCTGGCGGGGAAGGACATCACCCGGCTGAAACCGTTCCAGCGGGTGCACGAAGGCATGAGCGTGAAGTTCCAGGTACCTGGGATATTCAAGACCCTGAGCGTCAGTCAAAACCTTCAAACGGCGCTGCAGCACAATTGCGATGCCGATGCGCTTGCCGGAAAGATAGCCGAAATGCTCGACTTTCTGGGCCTTGCGGCCGAAGCGAGGAGCCCGGCCGGGAACCTCAGCCATGGACAGAAGCAATGGCTGGAAATCGGCATGGCGGTCTGCCTGAAACCTCGGCTGCTTCTCCTGGACGAGCCGACGGCGGGGATGTCGCCAAAGGAGACGGAGGCAACCGGCGAACTGGTGAAATCCCTGAACGCGCAGGGGGTAACGGTGCTGGTCGTCGAGCATGACATGGCGTTCGTGCGCCAGGTCGCGCAGCGCGTGACGGTCATGCATCTCGGGCGCATCTTTGCTCAGGGGACGGTCGAGGAGGTCATGGCCGACAGCCGCGTCGAAGCCATCTATCTGGGACGGTCGCATGCCTGACAGTGTTTTCACGGTTACCGATCTGAAGAGCGGATATGACGACAAGCCCGTTCTTCAGGGCGTCGATTTCGAAGTGCGTCCGGGGGAGATCCTTGCGATCACGGGTCGCAATGGCGTCGGTAAATCGACGCTGATGAAGACGCTGATCGGCCTCATCCCGGTCAAGGAAGGCACGCTCCACTTTCGGGGGGAGGCTGTCCAGCATTTGCCGGCGCACAAACGAGCGCGGCTGGGCATCGGTTATGTGCCGCAAGGACGCGACGTATTTCCGCGCATGACGGTATCCGAAAACCTGACGGTGGGCGCGATGGCGGTGCGCAGGCCGGACCCAGGCGACCTCCAGCGCATCTTCGAGTATTTTCCCATTCTCGCGGAAAAGCTGAACCAGAAAGCCGGCGTCTTGTCAGGCGGGCAACAGCAGCAACTCGCCATTGCACGCGCACTTGTGGCCAGGCCACAGCTTCTGCTCATGGATGAGCCGTCGGAAGGCATTCAGCCGAATGTCGCCCAGGACATCGCGCGCATCATGCTTCGTCTCAGGCAGGATATGGGCCTCAGCATTGTCCTGGTGGAGCAGAATGTCGACATGATCTGCTCGGTGGCGGAGAGGGTCTACGTCATGGAAAAAGGCCGTATCGTCGCCAAGTTCGAACCCGAAGGGCGTCTCGAGCCGGATGTCTTGAGGGGCTATCTGGCGATCTGAACTCGGCAGGCGCCAAAGGCGCCTGGATTCCCGCATACGCATGTCGGAAATCGTCCATGCCGGGCTCGGCACGAGGTCCGCAGGTTTTGATGCAGCCTCGTGCCGGCTGTCAGGTATCGGCCGGATGATCCTATCGACGCGGCGGATCCTCAGCTTAGCGTCTGAAGGGATTGCGGCGAGCAGGCCGCAATCCCACTGCTACTATTTCAAATGCAATCCGCGCTGCGAAGCCATGGTGAAGATCGCCGCCACGACGATCACCGCGCCCTTGATCATGATCTGTGCGAAGTCCTGCACACCGAGCTGGTTCAGCCCGTTGACGAGCACGGTGACGATAAGGACGCCCAGCAGCGTGCGGTGGACGCCGCCGTTGCCGCCCGAGAGCGCGGTGCCGCCGATGACGATCGCGGCCAGCGAATCGAGAAGGGCCGTCGATCCGAGCGACGGTCCACTGGCGCTGAGCTGTGCCGTCACCAGCAGACCTGCCAGCGCCGCCGTCACGCCCGACAGTACGAAGGCGAGGATCTTGTAGCGGCGGATCGAAATGCCTGAAAGGGCGACGACGCGCTCATTGCCGCCGATCGCATAGAGGTAGCGGCCGAAGCGGGTAGAGCGTGAGAAAACGAACAGGATCGCGAGGGCAACCAGGCCAAACAGCGCGCTGTTCTGCACGTTCGGGATCCACTGGCCGATGGCGAGGTTGAGCACTCCAGGCGAATCGAAGGCGATCGACCGGCCACCGATGATGGTGAGCCCCAGCCCGTTGAAGAAGGACAGCGCCCCGAGCGTCGCGATGAAGGAGGGGATGCGACCGAAGGCAAAGATCGCTCCGTTGACGAAGCCGGCCGTCGCGCCGATGGCGAGCGTGGCGAGGATCACGAGCAGCGTCGAGTCGACCCCGCCGACCAGGAGCCGCGAGAGGATGGCGCCGGTGAGCAGGATGATCGATCCCACGGAAAGATCGATGCTGCCGGTAACGATGACGAGCGTTGCTCCGAGCGAGACCAGCAGCAGGATGCCCGCCTGGCCACTCATTACGAGCAGGTTGCGGCTGCCGAGAAAGGACTCCGCCTGGGTCGCGAAGAACACCACGAGGGCGACGAGCACAAGCAGAGGCAGGACGTCGACGAAGCTGGGGCCTGACCGGAAAGGCAGGCGTTCCGTGAGGCGTGCAAGGGGCGCGATGGGGACAGTTTGGTCAGACATGGGTAATTCCTGGTGTGGTTCCCGGAGTGGATCGGATGCCCGCGGGGATCATTTCGGCGACGACGGCGGCCTCTTCCGGCTTGGCGCCCGGCGCCGCATCCAGAAGGCGGGTGGATCGTCCCTCGACCAGGATCAGGATCCGGTCGGAAAGGCCGATCAGTTCGGGAAGGTCGTCGCTGACGATCACGACGGCGACACCGCGCGCGGCGGCATCTCGAACGGCGCGGTAGATCGCCTCGCGCGCACCGGTGTCGACGCCCTGGGTCGGGTTTTCCAGCACCAGCACGCGCGGGTCGCGCACCAGCCATTTGGCGAGCAGCACCTTCTGCTGGTTGCCGCCGGAGAGCGTGTCGATGCGGCTCTCGACGCCGTTCGGCGCGCTGATCTCAAGCTCGGCGATGTAACGTTCCGCGGCCGTTCGGGCCTTCCGGCCGAGCCGGAAGCCGGCGGCGTTGGAAAAAAGGTCATGCAACGAGGGCAGCTCAAAATTGGCGAGAATCGTTTCCCGGACGATCAGACCGTCATGCTGGCGCTCGCCCGGCACAAAGGCGACGCCGGCCGCGACGGCGGCCGGCACTCCGGTGCGAAGGCGCTTGCCATCGACGCGGATCTCGCCGCGATCCGGGCTGCGCTCCCCTGCAATGGTCTGCGCGAGGCGCCGCTTGCCGGAGCCGTCGGTGCCGGCGAGGCCGAGCACTTCGCCGGGCGCGAGAGCGAAGCTCACCGGCTCATAGGCGCCGGCAATGGCGATGCCGTTCACCTCCAGGCGCGCGGGGCCTGGTCGCGGCTTCTGTCGATCCTCGCGATAATAGTTGCCTGTGCGCTCGCGCCCCACCATCAACCGGTGCAGGTCAGCGTCCGTCAGCCCTGAGGCGGGCGCGTCCGCGACGCGCTTGCCGTCCTTGAGCACGACGATGCGATCGCAGCTTCGCAGCACCTCGCCGAGGCGATGCGAGACGAAGACGACCCCGGCCCGCCCGCGCAGCCGCTCCAGGAGGCGCAGGAAATTCTCCTCATTGGCACTGTCGAGCGCAGTCGTCGGCTCATCGAACAGGATCACCGGCGCCTCGATGCCCAGAAGGTCGGCCGTGGCAACGGCGCGAGCAATGTCGAGGGCCTGGCGTTCGCCAGGCGCGAGATCGGAGATTGGACGATCGGCCGCGAGCTCGGTGAGGCCGCCCGCGTCCAGCGCCTTGCGCGCGGCGTCCAGCATGGCACGGCGATCCAGCAGTCCCAGCCGACCGGTAAAGAAGTGTTCCCAGCCGAAGAAGAGGTTCTCGTAGACGCGTAGATTGTCGATGAGCGCGGAATCCTGGAAGACCCGGATGATCCCGCTGCGGCTTGCCTCCCGATAGGTCGAGGGGGCGATCGGGGCGCCGTTGCGACGCAGCTTCCCGGCGTCGGGGGAGACGACGCCGGAGAGGATGTTAAGGAGCGTGCTCTTGCCGGCGCCGTTCTCGCCGATCAGGCCGACGATCTCGCCCGGTGCCACGCTCAGGGAGACCTTGGACAACACTTCGTTGCTGCCATAGGTCTTGGTGATATCGATCGCCTCGAGCAAGGGCGCTACAGTGGCCGGCATGGCACGCTCCGCCCTTAGGCCTTGACCGGTGACGGATCGAGGATCTTGATCTTGTAGTGGTCGCTGTAGAGCTTGGTAATGCGCTCCAGCGAACCGTCGGACCGCCCCTTGGTATAGGCCTCGGGATATACATAGCCCTCTGGCTTGGGCTGGCCGATCCAGAGCAGGTCGAGATCGGTCGGCACCAGTTCGTACTGCGGATCCCAATTGTCCGGGCTCTTCACGCGGGAAATGAGATTCGCGTCGAAATGCGCCGAGACCGGCAGGTCGATGTAGCGCGCGATGTAAGGCTCGACATTCGCGCGCGTCAGGATCTCGGCGCGGAAGGTCAGCGAGCGCTCCAGCGGATCCGGTTTCCAGCCGTTGATCCGATCATAAAGGTTGGCTGCCAGCGTGTAGCCGATGAAGGACGGGTTGTTGATCGCCGAGGCGAGCTGTGTGCCTGCCTGAATACGCTTGGCAGCGTCGCTCGTGCCGTTGGTGCCGATGACGAGGATGTCCTTGCCGGGCACCTTGCCGATGGCGCGGATGGCCGCGATGACGCCGGTGGCGATGTCGTCGTTCTGCGCAATGATGCCGCGCGTATCGGGATAGCGCGAAAGCAGTGCGCTTGCCGCACGTTGGGCCGGCTCGGGCGCCCAGTCGCCGGGCAGTTCGCCGGCGAGCTTGATTCCGGGATACTGCGCGATCACCGCATCGGCGCCGGCTGTGCGCACTACGTCGGAGGGATCGTTCAGCGTGCCGCCGACACGGACGATCGTGCCCTCGCCGCCGAGCGCGTCGAGCAGCACCCGCGTCACCTGGCCGAAGCCCTCATACTCGTTCGGCTGGATATGCAGCGCGTAGAACTCGCTCGAATCCCAGGGCGTGAACCACGTCGCGCTGTTCCAGACATGGTTCAGATAAACCTGGTTCTGTTCCGCGATGCGGGCGAGCGAGCGGATCGAACCGCCGTCCACGGCCTCGAGCGAGACGCCGTTGAAGTTCTTGGCGATCAGCTGGTTGATGCCGTTCAGCTGAGCGGAGGAATCCGCCTGACCGTCGAAGCTTTCGCCGGTGGCGCCGAGCTGCGCGGCGGCGACCTTGAACGCTTCGGCGATCTGCACCGACAGGGTTGAGGCATAGGTGTAGGGCGTAAAGCCGATCCGGGCGGCCGTAGCGGCGCGGGCGGCCGATAGGCCAGGGCCGAAGCCCGCTCCGAGGCCGAAGGCGGCGGCGCCGGCACTGAGGCCCGAGAGCTGCAGGAAGCGTCGCCGCGAAGCGGCAAATGCCTTGTTGTTCGACGCTGGATCTTGGGACGAGCGGTCCTTGGTCATGTGAGTCGGCCTTTCTGTGAGAGAAATCTCAAATCCGGGAAGGAAGTTTCATGGCTATGGTGGGCCGCCCGGGTGGCGGCAGCGCGCGCCTCAGGGCTCGACGCCGACTTTCAGCGGCAGCGAGGGATCGGCGGTCCATTCGGTGAGCGAGCCGTCATAGACGGCGACGTCCTCGCGGCCGAGCGTGGCCAGCGCCAGCGCCTCGACCGAGGCGGCAATGCCGCTGCCGCAATAGGTGATGGCGCGCTTCGAGGCGTCGAGAGCTCCCGCGCGCTCGAAATGGGCGCGAAGCTCAGCTGCGTCCCTGAGCTTGCCGGTCTCCACATCGAACAGGTCCTCGTAGTAGACGTTTCGGCTGTTCGGGATGTGGCCGGGGCGCGAAAAGGTGTTCTTCTCGCCGCGATGGGTGATCGGATCGACAGTGTTGAGCAGGAGCACGTCGTCGCGGTCGATGGCTTCCAGCACCTCCTGCTTGGTCGCGATCAAATCCGAACGACGCTTGGCCTGAAAACTCGCCGGCGGATAGATGAACTCACCGCTCTCGGTGGGGCGCCCCTCGCGCTTCCACTGGTTCAGGCCGCCGTCGAGCACGGCGACACGCTCAAAACCCTCGAGGCGCAGGTGCCACCAGAGCCGCCCGGCCCAATGCTGGTAGAACTTGTCGCTGCGCGCCGGGTCGAACTGGTCGTAGACCACGACATAATCGTCATTGGAGAGACCGAGCGCACCGATCTGTTGGGCGAAGACATCGGACGGCGGCACGGTGAAAGCGAAGCGTGAATTGGGATCCGCGAGGTCGACGAGCAGATCCGCGAAGGCAGCGCGCGGGATATGCTCCTCGGCGTAGGAGGGACGCCCTGAGGTCAGGCGGTAATAGCCGTCCTTCTCATCATCAGGAAAGGCGAGCTGGGCCGTCGCGTCAAAGAGGCGAAGCCGCGGATCATCGAGGCGCGACTGCAGCCAGTCACCGTCGACGAGCGGGGGAATGTCGGTCATGGATGTCTCCTCTAAGCAGCGGAACCTTGGCCCCGCATCGACCTCGTCATGATATCGGCTATTCACAACAAAACTTGTGAAGAATGATCCAAAGATTCGGCCGATCGTAAACGATCGTCCCAAAATATCTTTGAAATTCAATGAATTATGCCATGACTAAGAGGGTAGCCTTTTCCACTCAATGTCATATATTGAGTATGGAATGGCTCCATCTTGCCTCGGAGAGACAATGCATATTTCGGCGAAATCGGACTACGCGACTCGCGCCATGATCGAGATCGCGGCCGCGAACGGCGTGGCAATCAAGTGTGAGGCGATATCGCGCACGCAGTCGATCCCGCTCAACTTCCTCGTCAACATCCTGTCGGACCTACGCCGAGGCGGCCTCGTCAACAGCCAGCGCGGCGCCGATGGCGGCTATTGGCTCGCTCGGCCGGCGGAGACGATCTCGGTCGGCGAGGTCATCCGCGTCGTAGAGGGCGAGATGGTGCTGGTGCGCGGGATTGAGCCGCAATCGCTCGACTACAACGACCTCGCGCGACCGCTGCGGGACGTGTGGATCGCCTACCGCGCCAGCGTGCTCAAAGTCCTCGATACGGTCAGCCTGGCGGCGCTGGCGTCGGGAGAACTACCGGAGACGGTTCTGCACTTCTCGCGCCAGCCCGAGGCCTGGCGCGCCGGCTAACGCAGGTGTCGGCGCTCGCGCCACATGATGTCGAACCATGAGTTGGATCGGATCGACTTCGAGAAAAGGCAGTTAGCACGCTCCCGACCATAGACAACATCGAAGCCAGTGCGCCGAGAGCTCAGAATTCGAGAAGCTTAGTACTGAGGTCTATTCAGTTTATTCAGGATAGAAATCAGTTCGGGAGTAAGATCTCGAATTTCCTTCAAGTGAGCACCGCTCAGCTCGTGCAGAACAGCTTCGGCTTTGGCAGTCAGAGTCAAAGACTGACGGCGCTTATCACCTGGGTCAGCGTTCCGCTCCACCAGGCCGGCAAGACTCAATCTTCCGACAAGCTCCGTCGCCGTATGAGGCGCGATCAACAGCCGGTTCGCCAGCACGCCGATCGTCATCGGATCTGGCGCGTGATGTCCCTTTATCGCCAGCAGGGCCTGATGCTGTTGGCTCGGGAGCCCGACTGTCTTGGCGGCTGACGCGCTGAAATCCATAAATCGGCGCAGCGTGTAGCGCAGGTTTGCCAGCGCTTCGTAGTCGCCCTCGCTCAGGGGTTCATCCGCTTTGCCCAAGTTGCACTGCATCCTTTTAATCAGACCGACGAACGGACGTTATGCCAGATGACGGCCCGCAGCGCATCGTCCGCCCCTGTTGATTTATGTCGTAGTACGATATAATCAGACCTCGGATTGCTCAATGTGTGCTGCGTCCGAAGACGGCAGTGCTGGCCGGAGATCTGAGTTGACGAACCCTCATTCTGAACAACGTCATCAGCACGACTTCACGGGCGGGCTGGCGCGCCGTGAGGCAGGTGATTTCACGACGGACAAGCGCGTTCTGCTGTTGATCGGCATGGCGATTATCGTGGGCACGGGCGGCGCGCTGGCAGCCTGGCTGCTCGTCAACCTGATCGCGCTAGTGACCAATGCCGTTTGGTTCGGACGCGTGAGCTTTGAAGCGACTTCCTTCGCCGACGTGCCACGCTCTGCCTGGATGATCCTGGCGCCCGTTGTCGGCGGCCTGCTGATTGGCCTGATGGCGCGGTTCGGTTCGGAGAAAATCAGGGGGCATGGCATTCCGGAGGCCATCGAAGCGATTCTCATCGGCGGTAGCCGGATGTCGCCGAAGGTCGCTGTACTCAAGCCGCTCTCTTCCGCGATATCGATCGGAACCGGCGGCCCGTTCGGCGCCGAGGGGCCGATCATCATGACTGGCGGCGCCATCGGCTCGCTGTTTGCGCAATTCTTCCACATGAGCGCCGCCGAGCGCAAAACGCTGCTCGTGGCCGGCGCCGCCGCCGGGATGACAACGATTTTTGGTTCGCCAATCGCGGCTCTGATGCTGGCGGTCGAACTACTCCTGTTTGAATGGAAGCCGCGAAGCTTCATTCCCGTTGCGGTCGCGGTGTGCACGGCGATCTCATGCCGGCCCTTTCTCTTTGACGCCGGCCCGCTTTTCCCGGCGCACTTCCAGCTGAGCCTGCCCTGGTGGGGTATCCTGCTTTGCGCGGCCGTCGGGATCCTTTCCGGACTGCAGTCTGGCCTGCTGACCACCCTTCTCTACAAGATTGAAGACGGCTTCGAACGGCTCCCCATCCACTGGATGCGGTGGCCCGCGCTGGGCGGCATGGTCGTCGGCCTCGGCGGCCTGATCGAGCCGCGCGCTCTCGGCGTTGGCTATGACGTCATCTCCGATTTGCTGAGCAGCCACATCCTGGTCCAGACGGTCGTCGCCATCCTCTTCGTGAAGGCCGGAATCTGGCTGGTAGCCCTCTCATCGGGAACCTCGGGCGGCGTGCTGGCGCCGCTGCTCATCCTCGGCGGTGCATTCGGCTGGCTCGTGGGCTTGGCACTACCGGGCGAGCCGGGCTTCTGGGCCCTGCTGGGAATGGCCGCGATGATGGGCGGCACCATGCGCGCGCCCCTGACAGGAGCCTTCTTCGCGGTAGAGATAACGGGCGACATCAACATGCTCGTACCGCTTCTCGCCGCAACGGTCGCGGCCTATGCGGTAACCGTGCTCCTGCTTCGCCGGTCGATCCTGACCGAAAAGATCGCCCGACGTGGCCAGCATATCGCGCGCGAATACGGCGTCGATCCCTTCGAACAAATGCGCGCCGCCGATATCATGATCCGCGAAGTCGATAGCCTGTCTGCGTCCATGAGCGTGGAACAGGCCTGTGCGTTTTTTTCTTCGCAGGAAGCAACGCATCGCATCTATCCGGTGCTTTATTCCGACCATACCCTGGCCGGAGTCGCATCCCGCGCCGATGTGTTGGATTGGCGGGGGCGTCCTGAATTCGCCGCGCAAAGCCTGGCGGATATGATCTCGGACGGATCGCTTCCAGTCGGTTATCCCGAGGACACAGTAGGCTACATTGCCGACGTCATGGTCTCCGCCCAAACAGGCCGCGTTCCTATCGTGGATCGCGAAACACGCCGCCTGGTTGGACTGATCGCTCGCAAGGATCTTTTGCGCCTCAGGAGCGCGAACAAAACGTCTGAGACGGAGCGCCGTCCTTACCTCAGAGTGGGACTCGCAAAGCGGCCTGTACTCTAGAATATCGTCGACCAAGTTGACGACAACGTCGCTTCTGGCGAAGCGATCCAAGTTGGAACGCGGGTGCCTGGCTCCCGCATCCCGTCGCCCCTCCTGCAATTCAGGAGGCCGGCGTGCATGATGTCGTCGCTCTCCGGCAATCGACGATCAGGTGCCCCCCAAAAGGCCACGCTCGGCGCGCGACAGAAGCGTCGGCGAGCCGACGCTACCCATCGAATAGACGACCCTACCCTGGTCGAGCAGCGGATCTAGTGCACGATCGGCCCGCCGGTTTTTTTCCAGGCGTCAAACCCGCCTTCGATGTGGCTCGCTGTCTTCAGGCCCGCGTCCTGGGCCGCCTGCACCGCCATGGCCGAGCGTTCACCAAAAGCGCAGTAGAAGATGATCCGCTTGCCCGCCGCGACGGCGAGCGCATGCAGCATGCCACCGGCGTCCAGATTTTCCTGAAGCGCCGGATAGGGCGCATGGATCGAGCCCGGGATTGCGCCATGGCGTTCGCGCTCGCTCTTCTCGCGCAAATCGACCAGCGTCACGTCGGTACGGCCGCGCATGTCGAGCGCCTCACTCGCCGCAACTGCCCAGCCCTTGCGGGCGATCTCGTCCTGATGGAAGCCGATGCGCACATTGGCCGGAACCGCGACGTCCATCATCTTCGGGTTCGGCAGGTTCAGGCTGTTCATCAGCTGCACGTATTCGTCGATCGATTTCACCCGGAGGCGCGGGTTGAAGCGCTTTTCCTCGCCGATGGTGGAGACGGTGTCGCCCTTGTAGTCATGCGCCGGGTAGAGCAGCGTTTCGTCCGGCAGGCGCAGCAGCTTGTTGAAGATCGAGTCGTATTGCGCCCGGGGATCGCCGTTCTGGAAATCCGTGCGGCCGGTGCCGCGGATCAGCAACGTATCGCCGGTGAAGACCCGGTTTCCCATGACGTAGGAATAGGAATCGTCGGTGTGGCCCGGCGTGTAGAGGACATCGAGGCTCAGCCCCTCGATGGTGACGCGGTCGCCATCCGAAACCCGCATGGCGACGACGTCGGCCTTGGTCTGCTCGCCCATCACGGTGATGCACTGGGTATGATCTCGCAGCGCGCCGAGGCCGGTGATGTGGTCTGCATGCAGGTGCGTGTCGACCGCCTTGACCAGCTTCAGATCCAGCTCCCGCACTAGTTGCAGGTAGCGGTCGACCTTTTCGAGGACCGGATCGATGATCAGGGCCTCGCCGCCTGGCCGGCTGGCGAGAAGATAGGTGTAGGTGCCGGAGACGCTATCGAACAGCTGCCGGAAGATCATGGTCCGCTCCATCGGTTGGAAATGGGTTCCGCCGGGCTCAGAACGTGACGGCATTTTATCACGTCCGGGACTTCGGGTGAGCACAGCTCGGTGATTGGGCGAGGACGGGCTGGCCGTCCTCGCCGGGCTCCGGCTAGGTCAGGACCGGCTGCGGCACGATGCGGATATAGGGCTTCGGCTCCTTCCAGCCCTGCGGATAGAGCTGCTTCGCTTCGTCGTTGGAGACGGAACCGGCGATGATCACGTCGTCGCCCGGCTTCCAGTTCACCGGCGTGGCGAGGCGGTGCTTGGCGGTCAGCTGCAGCGAGTCGACGACGCGGAGCACCTCGTCGAAGTTGCGGCCAGTGGTCATCGGATAGGAGATGACGAGCTTGATCTTCTTGTCCGGGCCGATGACGTAGACGTTGCGGACGGTCTGGTTGTCGGCCGCTGTCCGGCCTTCCGAAGTGTCGCCGGCGGCGGCCGGCAGCATGTCATAGGCTTGGGAGACGGCCAGCGTCGGGTCGCCGATCATCGGGAAGTTCGGCGCGAAGCCCTGCGTTTCGCCGATATCCTTGGCCCAGCCGGCATGCTTGTCGACCGGATCGACGCTGAGGCCGATGATCTTGACGCCACGCTTGTCGAATTCCGGCTTCAGGCGGGCCATGTATCCGAGTTCGGTGGTGCAGACCGGCGTGTAGTCCTTGGGGTGCGAAAACAGGATGCCCCAGTCCTTGCCGAGCCATTCGTGGAACGAGATCGGGCCCTGGGTGGTTTCGGCGGTGAAATCCGGTGCGAGATCGTTGATGCGCAGCGACATGATGTTTCCCTTCCTGGTTGGTAGTCTCGATGGGCACACGATACGAATGCGCTGTTCCGCGAGCGTTCCCCGAAGTAACAATCGTTGCGGCGAGACCGTCCGGGCCAAGCCGGATCCGTCGCGGGCAGGGGAACATGGTGCAGCTGTTCATTCATTTACTGGGGCGCTTCGTCGTCCGTATCGACGGCGAGGAAGTTCCCGCGATCGCCTGGAAGCGCGATCGCGCCGCCGCCATCATCAAGCTGCTGGCCGTCTCGCCGCAGCACAGGATCCACCGCGAGCAGATCATGGAGGCGTTCTGGCCCGACCAGGACGTGGAGCTCGCTGGCGCCAATCTGCGCAAGGCGATCCATTTCGCGCGCCGCGCCATGGGCGCGCATGACCTGATCACGGTCAGCAAGGAGATCGTCGCCTTCGCCGACGAGGTCGAGCTCGAGACCGATGTGGAGCGCTTCGAGGCAGCGGCGAAGCAGGCGCTGCGCAGCGGCGACCCGGCCGAATGCGAGGCGGCAGCCGATCTTTATGGCGGCGTTCTGCTGCCCGATGACCGCTTCCTGGAATGGCTGGATGCCCCGCGCGAGCAATTGCAACGGCTCTATGCCTCGGTACTGCGCACCGGCCGGCTCTGGCGTCGCCTGATCGCCCTCGACCCGACCGACGAGGAAGCCCAGCGCGCGCTGATGCAGGCCGCACTCGATGCTGGAAATCGCGGCGAGGCGATCCGCCAGTTCGACCAGCTGCGCGAGCGGCTGCATGCTGAACTGGGCGTCGGTCCGAGCAAGGCCTCGATCGAGCTCTATGAGCGCGCGCTGTCGCTCTCCGGCGTCGAACCGGCCTCACCGGCCGAGCGCATTCGCGCCTCGATCGCGTGGGCGCTGGTGCATCTGCAGAGCGGCGAATTCGACAAGGCGGCCGAGCTGGCGCGCGAGACCCGTGCCCAGGCCTTCGATGGCGGCCTGGCGCGCGAGGTCGGCGAAGCCGGCGCCATTCTCGGCCTCACCGCGCATATGCAGGGACGCTGGCCGCAACTGTTCCGCAGCGAGTTCACCGAATGGGTGCGTAGCCGGGACGATTTCGTCCCATCTGTCTTCGACGGACATCTCTGCCTCGCCGAGTTCTGCCTGTGCGACGCCAAGGGGCATGCGGCGATCGCCGCATCCGCGCAGGAACTCATGTGCGTTGCCGAGGATGCCGATTCAATCGCCGGCCGCGCCCTGGCCGGTCTGATCCTCGGTGAGATCGCCCGCTGCGCCGGCGACCTCGACGAGGCGGAGAAGCATCTGACCGAAGCGGAGCGGCTGCATGTGGGCGCCAATGCGCTGTCAGGCCGGGTTCTCGTCCTGGAGCGCCTGGCCGAGATCGCGCTGGCGCGCGGCCAGAAATGGCAGGCCGGCCGGTTGATCCAGCGGGCGCTTGCCGACGCGACGCAATCCTGGCTTTCCAACCACCTGCTGCTGCGCCTGCAAGCGCTGGCGGTTCGCGCGGCGACGACGCCGGAGAAGGTCGAGGAAGCGATCCTGACCGGCGACCGGCTGCTGACGCCGGGCGCCTGCCAGCCCTGTTCGATGGCCTTGCGTATCGCCTCGGCCGTGGCGCTGACGCAAGCGGGCCAGTTGGAACAGGTCGATCGCCGCCTCAACGAGGCCGAGCGCATCGCCGGCATGTGGCAGGGCGGCCCATGGGCGGCGGCGCTTTGGGAAGCGCGCGGCGTGCAGCGTCGGGCACAATCCAACAATGTGCGAGCCTTGGCTGCATTCGCGGAAGCTGCGGCTCGCTATGGGGATCTGGGTCGCCCCCGTGACCAGGCGCGTTGCCTCGGACGTATGGCGGATGCGATGCCGGGACTCGCCCCATGATTGCCGGGCAGACATGCCTCTGGAACGTGTGATCTAGCCCACTCCCGCCTGGCGTCTCTTTGGAATGCACCCCCGCGTGGCGGTTGGTGTTCAGCTTGGCGTGGGCCATCGTTTGGGATAATTTGTTGGGATGCGGCACGGTCGCATGGCGAGCAGGATGTCGGCGACCGATGAGCAACAAGCGGTTTTGGACGATCGGCGGTGTGCTGCTGGCGCTGCCACTATCGGTTTGTCTCTATGTCGGGATCCTCGTTCTGGCGGGCAATTTCCATTCGGTCGTTGCCGGCGAACTCTACCGCTCGGCCCAGCCTTCGTCGGAACAACTGGGGCGCTATGTCCGCGACTACGGCATCCGGACGGTGATCAACCTTCCCGGCGCCAATGACGCGGCAAGCTGGTACCAGGCGGAGATCGCCGAATCCCATCATCTCGGCATCGATCGCAAGGATTTTAGGATGTCGTCGCGGGCGGAACTCTCGCAAGGCGAGGCGGCCGCGCTGATCGACCTGTTCCAAACATCGCGCAAGCCGATCCTCATCCACTGCGCCGACGGCAGCGACCGCACCGGGCTGGCATCGGCACTCTATCTCGCCGCTGTTGCCAAGCAGGGCGAGGAGGCAGCCGAAGGCCAGATCTCGATCCGCTATGGACATCTGGCGATCGCCCTCAGCCCGACTTGGCCGACCGACATGTCATTCGAGGATCTCGAACCCTGGCTCGGATTTCACGATTCATGAAATGGCGCGTTGCAGACAGCCTGTTTTGGCGCAGCGCCCCGAAAGCTGGCGGAGGGCTTCTTGTGTCGCTGGGCCTCGTGCTGGCCGCGCCACAGGCTTCCGCCGATGCATGGCTGCCGCCGCCTGCGCCACCGCAGACCAATCCGGAAAAGGCTCCCAATCCGGCAGGCGAATGGCTGCCACGGCAGACCGTCGAAACGGAACCATCCGATGAAGATCCGCATTACGCCAAAATATGCGATGCCTTCGGCGAAGGATTTGTCTATTCGGCGAGTACGGGCGCCTGCATAAAGATCGGCGGTTCGGTAAAGTTCGGCACCTCCTTCGGGCGACGGAACTAGCGCCTGAAGCCGGCCACCAGGCGCTTCGCCGCTGTTGAACCTCCACCCGACCTCAGACAGGCATGACAAATGGCGTCCGCAAAGCCCCCTTCCGAAACCCTGACCGGCGCCCCTCTCCAGCATGCCATGGAACAGGCTATCGAAGAGGCCGAGCCCGGCCGCGGTCGGCTTGCCAACACGCCGATCGACATTCCCGCCCGCGGCTGGAAGGATATCCTGTGGCGCGTTTGGGAGAGCTCGCTGGAAGACCGCGTCCTGACACTCGCTGGCGGCATGGCCTTTTTTTGCCTTCTGGCGATTTTTCCCGGGCTCAGCGCCTTCGTGACGCTTTACGGCCTGGTGGCCGATGTCACGACCATCAACAGCCACCTCTCCGGTCTGGCATTCGTGCTTCCGGCAGGCGCGTTCGAGTTGATTTCCGACCAGATCAACCTCGCGGTCAAGGCGTCCAGCGGCGCCCTCAGCCTCAACCTCGCCCTCTCCTTCCTGTTCGCGCTCTGGAGCGCCAATGCCGGAATCAAGGCGACGATTGACGGCCTCAACATCGCTTATGGCGAGAGGGAACAACGCGGCATCCTGGCGCTCAACGTCGAATCACTGATTTTCACCCTGCTGGCGATCGCTGCCGGAATCGGCGCCATTGCTTTCATAGTCGCCGTTCCGATCGCCATGCGCTTCCTCGAGATCGACCGCGCCTCCGAGGTCTGGATCAACTTCCTGCGCTGGCCGATTCTCGGCTTCTTCGTCTGGGTGGCGCTGGCGATCCTTTATCGGTTCGGCCCCTGCCGGGAGCAGGCGAAATGGCGATGGGTGACATGGGGCAGCACGGTCGCGGCGACGCTCTGGATCCTCACCTCGATCAGCTTCTCCTGGTACGTCTCCAGCTTCGGCAGCTATGACCGCAATTACGGTGCGCTGGGCGCCATCATCGGCTTCATGACCTGGATCTGGCTTTCCGCGACGGTCATCCTGCTGGGCGCGGAGTTGAACGCCGAGATGGAGCACCAGACGGCGCGGGATTCGACCGTGGGACGGCCAAAGCCGCTCGGCAAGCGTGGCGCCATGATGGCGGATTCGATCGGCAAGACGCAGGACTGATCGGAAGCCGGTCCGGGCGTCCTTCGACAGAGCCGATTATCGAGAACGGCGTGCAACCATGGAAGCGCCCGCGCATTTCCAGCGAATACGCGCGCTCGGGGCGAGTTCCGTCGTGTGTCGATGACTGATGGATCCGTCCGCTCCCGGAAGGTATTCCCTGCAAAGAGAGTTGTGCCGATGGCCGATCCGTTGAGAGTCGAAATCCCGACTACGGAGACCACACCGCTGGAAATGCCGGAGTTGACCGGTGAGGCCGGGCCGTTCTCCTCCGATCCGAAGCTCGTCATTCAGTCCTGCCTGCTGGTTCTGGCGGTTTTGACGATCTGCTATTTCGCATCGGACATCATCCTGCCGATCGTGCTCGCCATCGTGCTCAAGCTTCTGTTCCAACCGGCCATGCGGCTGCTGGAGCGTCTCCGTGTTCCACGGACCCTGGCGGCGCTGCTGCTGATACTCACCGTCTTCGGCGTCATTGTAGGCGTTGGCGCGGCGCTGTCTGGCCCGGCAACCGCCTGGGGCGAAAAGCTGCCGGGCGGTGTTCAGCGCCTGGAGGAACGGCTGAAATTCCTGAGCCAGCCGATCGGCGCGCTGCAGAAATTCCTGCATCAGTTCGATGGCGCTGCGGCCGGCGGAGGCGGCGGTCCGACGCTGGCGGAAACGCTGATGAAGGGAACGCAACACTTCGCCAGCGGATTCTTCGAGACCATCTTGATCCTGTTCTTCCTGCTGGTTTCCGGCGACACCTTCCTGCGCCGGATGGTGGAGATTGTGCCAAGCTTCAGCGACAAGCGGCGCGTCGTCGATCTGTCGCAGCAGATCGAGGAAAACGTCTCCGCCTATCTGGTAACGATCACGCTGATGAACATAGCCGTCGGTGTTGCGACGGGCGTGGCGATGTGGGCCTGCGGCCTTGGCGATCCCATTCTCTGGGGCACCGTCGCCTTCCTGCTGAACTATGTGCCGATCATGGGTCCTTTCGCGGGAGTCGGCCTGTTCCTGCTGGCAGGGCTCCTGACCATCGACCCGCTCTGGCAGGCCCTGCTACCTGCCGGACTCTACCTGCTGATCCATGTCATCGAGGGCGAGGCGGTCACGCCGATGCTTCTGGCCCGGCGGTTTACGCTGAACCCGGTGCTGGTGATCATCTCGCTGATCTTCTGGTTCTGGATGTGGGGCGTACCGGGCGCGGTGCTGGCGGTACCGATGCTCGCCATGGCGAAGATCATCTGCGACGGCGTCAAGCCGCTCAACGCCGTCGGGCACTTCCTGGAAGGCTAGGCCGCGTCAGCGGGCAAACAAAAACCGGCGCCACAGACTGACGCCGGTTCAAAGATCTTTGTGTCGCAGTCTCAGAACTTTGGAATGATCAGCACTGGGCGTTGATAGTGCCGGCTACGGAAGCGGCGGCGCCCGTCAGGATCATGCGGACCGACGAGCCTTCGACCAGGGTTGCATAGCCGGACGGCATGCCGACTTCGCCCTTGGTTCCATTCGCCCGCGTGTATTCCAGCACGACCGAAGCCTTGGCCGGGACGCCGGTGATGGAAACGCGCCATACCCGGTCCTGGCTGCCTTCGACAATGGTTTTCGAGCCAGCACCCTTGAGCTCCCAGCGCGACTGCTTGCAGGAGGCATCGCGCACCTTGGCGGGAGCATCGGGAGCGGCGGCCTTCGACTTGGCGAAGCTTTCGCCGGCGGAGAAGGCCGCGACGACCGAGACGGCGGCCAGAGCCAGCGGAAGTGCGAAGCGGTTCATTCTATGTCCTCGTCGAAATGATCGGCATAGCTAGCAAGCCGCTGGCCAGGGCGGCAAGCCTGCGCGACGCCGCTCCATCATTTTGCGCCGCGGTGTGGCCGCCAGACCGCGCCCTGCCCTCAGCGGGGCTGCGGCGGCATCGGCTGGTAGGCATCATCCACGGCGGCCGCCTCCTCATAGGGCGCGGCAGCAGGGGCCGCCTTGGCCGGGGCGATCGAAGCGGTCGGGGTCTGGTCGACAAATTCCACATCGACACCGACCCGCACCAGCTTCACCAGTTCCTGCGCGTCCCAATTGGTCAGGCGCAGGCAACCATGGCTGTTGGTCTTGTCGATCTTGCTCGGCTCTGGCGAGCCGTGAATGCCATAGGTCGGCTTGTCGAGGCCGATCCAGACGGATCCGACCGGATTGTTGGGACCGGACGCCAGGCGGAGCGCCTTGGTATTGTTGCCTTGTTGGAAGTTGACCTTCGGCCGGTACCAATAATCGGGATTTTCGGCGACAGCCTTGACGGCATGGATACCCGAGGGCGACGGCAGGTCGGCACTGCCGATCGTGGCCGGATAGGCGACAACGACGTCCCAGTTCTCGTTGTAGCCAAGCAATTGTCGCGTGCTGGCATCGGCCACCAGATGCGCCACCTTGGCCTTGGAATTGGGGCCGACATCCGCGACCGTGATGATCGTTCCGGCCTGGTTGAAATCCGCTTCCGGATTGAGATTGCGGAGGAAATTCTCGTCCATGTGGAACTTCTCGGCCAGAAGCTCCGCCGGATCGCGATAGGCGAGCTTCGGCAGCTCGGCCATTTCGGCATAGTCCTTCGGCATGACAGGCACGAAGGGGCCCGCGACGTCCTTGTCGGTGATGGCATAGTCCATCAGCACCGGACGATCGGCCGCGCTTTGCAGGATATCCCAGATATCGGGGCCCAGCCGACCATTCGGCGGCAGGCTGTGCACGCTCTGCAACGCCGAGATCGCCTTGTTGAGATTACCGCCCAGGCGTCCGTCGATGACGCCCGGCGAGACGTGGACGCGGTCGAGCAGCACCTGCAGCTTGAGCACCTGCGGATCGGGCTTGTCGCTCTTGCGCGGTACACCCTCCATCGCCGCCTCATTGGCGAGGGCAACGAAATCGGCCGGCAACGGCGAAACGGCCGGGCGCCGCGCCTGGACGGTGGGCGCAGCCGGCGCTGCGTAAAGCGGCGGGTCGCCGGCAGGCTGCGCCTCGGCGGCGTAAGGCTGCTGCGGCTCGGGATAGCGCACATCGCCCGAACGGCGCGGCTGGTCTTGATAGGACGGGGCTTCGTCCGGGTAGGACAGCTGCTGGGCCGCGTCGTCCGGATAGGGCTCGCCCCATTCTTCGGCCGTGGCGGATGCCGTAGCGAGCACCAGCGCCAGAGAGGGGACAAGCGCCACGCGTATCAGGGCGACGAACAAGGCAGGCTCTCCACGCTGTGGGATGCGACAACAATTCTCTGTATTCAGCCGCCAATTTAAGAAGACAGGGTTAATAAATCTTAAGCAGCCTGCGGTATTCATGCCCCTTCCCCTCCGCGCCATCCCCTGGTGCGGGTCAGACTCCTGCCGATCCGGTCTACGCAGATGTTGGATTATTCGAACAGACAGCGGGCGCTTGCCTGCTTCCTTGCCGGCGTGGCGGGCTATGTCGACGCGATGGGATTTCGCCATCTCGGCGGCGTGTTCGTCTCGTTCATGAGCGGCAACACGACGAGGCTCGGCGTCGATCTCGCCACCGGTGACTGGATGAAGGCGGGCGAGGTCGCCGGCATCATCGTGATCTTCGTGCTTGGGGCAGCGCTTGGCGCGCTGGTCGGCCAGGACGGACGGCGCAGCCGCCGCGCCGCCATCCTCTGGACCGAGGCCGGCCTTCTCGCCCTCGCGGCTCTTTCAGCCAATTTCCATATCGCCTTTGTCGGCACTGTCGCCATGGCGCTGGCGATGGGCGTCGAAAACGCCGTGTTCCAGCGCAATGGAGCCCCCGGCATCGGCTTGACCTATGTGACGGGCGCCTTGGTCAAGGTAGGCCACCGCCTCGCCTCAGCGCTACAAGGTGGCGACAAGTGGGGCTGGGCACCGAGCCTTCTATTGTGGGCCTCGCTCTGCCTCGGCGCCCTGCTCGGCGCCATCGCCTATGGCGCTTTCGGGCTCTCCGGCCTGTGGGTCGCCTGCCTTGTCATGGTCGTGCTGGCGGTCGCCGGACGTTAACGTAGCGGTAGCGTTCCGTTAACGGACGCGTCATCTGATTATGCTGCACCGCAGCAATTACTGCATTGCAGATGCTGCTCTGCATTCAGCGCAATGCTGGCATGATTTTTTTCATACTGCTCATCCGGGAAGGAGCGGACTAAATTCCAATCAACAAGACGGCGACAGAGAAATCCGGCGCCAGACGAAGCGGCCACCAGGAAAGGAACCGATGATGGCTACGAACCTCATGTCCTCCTACAAGACCTGGCTCAAGTATCGCGAGACCCGCAGCGAACTGTCCCGCCTGGACAACCGCGAGCTCGCTGATCTGGGCATCAGCCGCCACGACATCAAGTCGATCGCCAAGCAGGCAGCCGGCTACTAGGAATTCGAGATTCGTCAGGGAACAAACCTCCTCCCTTGTTCCCTGCGATTAGGTGCCCACAAACCTCCTCCCTTGTGCGGCACCATCAACTAAAGCGCCCGTCGACCTCCTCCCCGACGGGCGCTTTTTTTATGGCCGATCCGCAAGCCGATGTTTTGCCGGCCGGACGCCATGACAGGCCAGACGCTGAAACCAGCCGAGCGCCGCCCCTCCCCCAGCCAAATCTTCGCCAGCCACTTGAAACGGATCCAGGCGCACGCCCATCTTCCGGTCCCGCAGACGCGCGTGACGGAACCCGGCCACGCGCCCCAGCATCCGAGACAATCATGGCGCTATCGATCTATGAGGCTTCCATTCCGGTGTTCATCCGGTCGTTCGGAAATCTCGAGGCCATCCTCGACAAGGCCGTGGCGCAGAGCGCCGCCGACGGGATTGACCCGCAAAGCCTGATCGACGGTCGCCTCGCGGCCGACATGCTGACGCTCGCCGGCCAGATCCAGCGCGCCAGCGACACCGCCAAGGGCGCCGGAGCCCGCCTGTCGGGCGTCGACAATCCGAGCTTTGCCGATACGGAGACGAGTTTCGCCGAGTTGAAGGCCCGGATCCAGCGCACGGTGGAATTCCTGAAGGCGATCCCGCCCGAGGCGCTCGACGGCAGCGAGTCCAGGACGATCTCGATGCGGAACGGCGCGCTGCAACTGGACGGCAAGACCTATTTGCTCAACCACGCGCTGCCGAACTTCTTCTTCCACGTCACCACCGCCTACGACATCCTGCGGCACAAGGGCATCGCCCTCGGCAAGCCCGACTATCTCGGGAAGTTCGAGTAACGGCGGCAGCGACCCGGCGGATCAACGGACATCGGTCAACGGGCTCTTCTCCGTGTCGAGCCGGATCCAGGTCTTGTCCAGGACGGACTTGTCGTCCAGGGCGGCTTTGTCATCCAGGACGACCTTGCCGTCCAGGCCCCCGCTGCGGTCCAGAATTTCGCGGGTCGGAATGCAGCGGTCGATCTTCCTGCATTCGGCAGGGACCACCTTGGGCGGCGCATCCTCGGCCCGGGCGCCGGTGGATGCGACCCAGGAAATCGATAGGATGGCGAAGGCAATTCCGATCGTGCGGAGCATGGTGACCTCCTGACGGAAGACACCATGTTACGCATTTTCCCTTACGGAACTGTGACGCCAATCACACAGGGACGCCCTGTCTCACGCATGCGTCAGCGTACGGCGAACGGCGTCGCGCCAACCGGCCAGCTTGGCCTCGCGCCGATCGGACGCCATGTCCGGCAGGAACTTGTGGTTGAGTCGCCAGTTGGCCGCGAACCCCTCTTCCGCCGGCCAGACGCCGACCTGCCGGCCGGCAAGCCATGCCGCGCCCAGCGCCGTCGTTTCCATCACCACAGGCCGGTCGACCGGCGCGTCGAGAATGTCGGCCAGCCGCTGCATGGTCCAGTCGCTCGCCACCATGCCGCCATCGACCCGCAACACCGTCTCGCCGGGTTGCGACCAATCTAGCCGCATGGCGTCGAGCAGGTCGCGGGTCTGGTAACAGACCGATTCGAGCGCGGCGCGAACGAACTCGTTCGGGCCGGTTGCCCGCGTCAGGCCGAACAGCGCGCCGCGCGCCTCCGCGTCCCACCACGGCGCCCCGAGCCCGGTGAAGGCCGGCACGAGATAGACGTTCTGGTGCGGATCGGCCTGCTCGGCCATCGGCCCGGCCTGATCGGCGCGCTCCAGCAAGTGCAGGCCGTCGCGCAGCCACTGGACCGCCGCGCCGGCGACGAAGATCGACCCCTCCAGCGCATAGGTCGTCTTGCCGTCGAGCCGGTAGGCGATGGTCGTCAGCAGCCGGTTCTTCGACAGCACCATGTCCGCGCCGGTATTCAACAGCGCGAAACAGCCGGTGCCATAGGTCGATTTCAGCATGCCGGGCTTGAAACAGGCCTGGCCCAGGGTCGCGGCATGCTGGTCGCCGGCGATGCCGGCAATCCGGATCGACGCGCCGATGACCGACGGGTCGGTGACCCCGAAATCGGCGGCCGAATCCTTCACCTCCGGCAGAACCGCCCTAGGCACGCGAAGCAGCGCGAGCAGCTCGTCGTCCCATTCGCCGGTGCGGATATTGAACAGCATCGTGCGCGAGGCATTGGTGGCGTCGGTCGCGTGTACCTGGCCGCCGGTCAGCCGCCAGAGCAGGAAACTGTCGACGGTGCCGAAGGCCAGTTCGCCCCGCTCGGCCCGCTCGCGGGCACCGGGGACAGAATCCAGGATCCAGGCGATCTTGGTGCCGGAGAAATAGGGATCGAGCAGCAGGCCGGTCTTTTCCGTCAGACCCGACTCGGCGCCATCGGCCTTCAGCGACGCGCAATGATCGGCCGTGCGCCGGTCCTGCCAGACGATGGCGTTGTGGATCGGCTTGCCTGTTTCGCGATCCCAGAGGATCGTCGTCTCGCGCTGATTGGTGATGCCAATGGCGGCGATATCCGACAAGGCAAGCCCGGCACCGGCGACCGCGAAGCGCATCGTTTCCTGCACGGTCCGCCAGATATCTTCGGGATCGTGCTCGACCCAGCCCGAACGCGGAAAATGCTGCGGGAATTCCTGCTGGCTCACGCCGCGCACCTGATAGGTCTCATCGAAGACAATGGCGCGCGTCGACGTCGTGCCCTGGTCGATCGCCAGGATAAAGCTGCTCATGAGGTCCTCCCGAACCGTCTTGTCGATCCGGGCATGGGCGTACCGGATTTCGTCCCTGCCGGAATCCTAGAGCATTTCACCGTTTCACCAAAACGGCACAATGCGCCGCCACACTGGTTGCACGCGCTTTCTTGACGCGAACCGGTGGCCGCTTCGCTGCAAGCGCCCACGCCGTCTACCGGGCTCAAGCGCGAGACCCAGGAAACAAGGTGCCGGGGCTTCCGGTCGCACCCGGTTGTTTTGATGTCGTTCTGCAACAGTTTGACCGGGAAAGCGGCTTTGGCCGCCACACTTGACGGAATGATGCGCGTTTTCGTCCCCCCGGGCGGTATGCTCGTCTGCGCCGAAGCCGGATAATTGAAGTAATGACGGAAAGACCCGATGACACCACCGAGAACGCCGACGGCGTAACGGACGAGATCGCGGAGCTGGTCCAACAGTTCAGGGCCTTCGTCTCCGCGCTCTGGAACTCGTCCGGTCGGCGCGATTTCGTTCTGCTCACGATCGGCATCGTCACCGTCATCATCGCCACGGCCGGCATGCAGGTGGTGCTGAACGCCTGGAACAGCCCGTTCTACAACGCGATCGAGACGCGCAACTTCTCGTCCTTCCTCTACTACCTGATGGTGTTCTTCGGCATCGCCGGCGTGCTGCTGGTGCTGAACGTCGCGCAGACCTGGCTCGCGCAGATGATCACCCTGCAATCGCGGCAATGGCTGACGCGCGACCTGATCACGCAATGGCTGGCGCCGCGGCGCCTCGTCATGCTGGGCGATGCCGGCGATATCGGCGTCAATCCCGACCAGCGCGTGCATGAAGACGCCAAGCATCTGGCCGAGCTTTCAGCCGGCCTCGGCATCGGCTTGTTCCAGTCGACGCTGCTGCTCATCAGCTTCGTCGGCGTGCTGTGGGTGCTGTCGAGCGGTGTCGTGCTGACCGTCGCCGGCTACAGCTTCATCATTCCCGGCTACATGGTCTGGTGCGCCCTGATCTTCGCCTTGACCGGCTCGTGGGTGAGCTGGCGCATCGGCCGGCCGCTGATCGGCATCGGCGTCGAGCGCTATGCCCGCGAGGCGGATCTTCGCTTCGCCATGGTGCAGGTCAACGAAAACGCCAACGGCATCGTCCTCAACGCGGGCGAGGCAGACGAAAAGCAGCATCTCGACGAAGAACTCGGCCGGGTCATCGACATCACGCGGCGCTTCGTCAACGCGCTGGCGCGGCTGACCTGGGTCACCGCCGGCTATGGCTGGATCGGCCTCGTCGCGCCGATCGTCATCGCCGCTCCCGCCTATTTCGGCGGCACGCTTTCCTTCGGCGAGCTGATGATGGTGGTCGGCGCCTTCAACCAGGTTCAGAACAGCCTGCGCTGGTTCGTCGACAATTTCAGCGCCATCGCCGACTGGCGCGCCACGCTCGCCCGCGTGATGAGCTTCCGCCAGGCCCTGGTGACGCTCGAACAACCGCGCTCCCATGGCGAGCGCATCGAATATGACCTCGCGCCGCTCGGCAATCTGGAGCTCGACAACGTCGCGATCGACTGGACCGGCGAACGCGCCGTTCTCGATCAGACGCAGGTCGTGATCGCACCGGGCGACCGCGTGCTGATCGTCGACCGCACCGGCGCCGGCCATGGCGCGCTGTTCTCGGCGCTGGCCGGCCTCTGGCCATGGGGCGCCGGCAAGATCAGCCGCCCCCCACGCGCCAAGGTGATGTTCATGCCGGAGCGTCCCTATGTGCCGGACGGTTCGCTGCGCGCCGCCCTGACCTATCCGCTGGCGCCATCGGGATTCAGTGATGACGAGCTTCAGGCGGCGATGCAGCGCGTCGGCCTTGGCCGGCTTGCCGGGTCGCTCGACCGCAAGGCGCGCTGGGCCAAGGAAATCTCCTATGACGACGAGGAACGGCTGACCTTCGCACGCCTGTTGCTGTTGAAGCCGCAATGGGTCTTCACCGAGCAGGTCGTTGACGGACTCGACGAGGAACAGCGCGCGATCTTCACCTCGATCCTGAACGAAGACTTGGCCCAATCAGCCGTCGTCACCGTTTCCAGCCGCGCCACCACCGGCGATTTCTATGCGCGCACCATCAATCTGGTGGATGCCGAGCCCGACAAGACAACGGAGCGCCCCGATCCACCAGCGCCCGATCCCGCCACCGCAGCGACCCGAGCCCCGGATGAACAAACCCAAGAGCCCCAAGCATCCCGCGTCGAGCAAGCCAGCTAAGGCGGTTCGCGCCCCCAGCCTGACGGCCGCCACCACGACGTCAGGAAGACTGGACGACGACGCACTGCTGGAGCGCGTCCAGCGCCAGAGCTTCCGCTACTTCTGGGATTTCGGCCATCCCGTCAGCGGGCTGGCGCGCGACCGCACGCTTGGCAATGACGAAGTCGTCACACTGGGCGGCTCCGGCTTCGGCGTCATGGCGATCGTCATCGCCGTCGAGCGCGGCTGGATTTCTCGCGCCGAAGCCGTCGAGCGGCTGCACAAGATGATCGGCTTTCTGGAACAGGCCGACAGCTTTCATGGCGTCTATCCGCACTTCATGAACGGCACGACCGGCAAGGTGGTGCGCTATGCCCGCAAGGACGATGGCGCCGACCTGGTCGAGACAGCGTTCTGGATCCAGGGCCTGATCGCGGCGCAGGTCTATTTCGACCGCGACGACGGCAGGGAGCCCTGGCTGCGCGGCCGGATCGAGGGGATGCGCCGCGCCGTCGAATGGAGCTGGTTCACCCGGGATGGTCGCGAGGGGCTCTACTGGCACTGGAGCCCGAACCATGGCTGGGCGATGAACCATGAGATCCTCGGCTGGAACGAGTGTCTCATCCTCTTCGTGCTGGCGGCCGGCGCCGAGCAATATTCAATCCCGCCGATCGCCTATCACAACGGCTTCGCCCAAAGCCGCACCTTTATCAACCGCCGCACCCAATATGGCGTCGACCTGCCGCTTGGGCCGGATGGCGGCGGGCCGCTGTTCTTTGCGCATTATTCGTTTCTCGGCCTCGACCCGCGCGGCCTGACCGATCGCTATGCCGATTACTGGGCGCAGAATGTCGCCCATACGCAGCTGAACTATGCCTACTGCGTCGCCAATCCCGGCGGGTTCAAGGGTTATGGACCGGATTGCTGGGGCCTGTCGGCCAGCGACAATCCGACCGGCTATTCCGCGCACGCACCCGACAATGACCGTGGCGTCATCGCCCCAACGGCGGCGATCTCCAGCCTGCCCTATGCGCCCGATATCGCCATGCAGGCGTTGCGTCATTTCGACGGAATGGGCGACCGCCTCTGGGGCGAATACGGCTTCTTCGACGCCTTCAGCGAAAGCGCAGACTGGGTGGCGAAAACCCATCTCGCCATCGACCAGGGGCCGCAGATCATCATGATCGAAAACTACCGCACCGGCCTGATCTGGGACCTGTTCATGCGCGATGCGGAAGTGCGTCGGGGATTGCAGCGGCTCGATTTCCAGAGCCCGCATTTTTCGGGCACGGCGGTGGTTTGAGGCAGGGGTCAAGCTGCTTCTCACCTCTCCCTGAGGGAGAGGTCGACGCACGCAGTGCGGCGGGTGAGGGTTTACGCGCTATCCGTGAACCACCCTCGCCGTCATCCCTGCGGAAGCAGGGATCCACTCGTCCGTGGCGCCACGCTCGGCCGCAAGCGGAATGACAGATATGCGAACCTAGCCGCAGCATGGATTCCTGCTTTCGCAGGAATGACGGCGGAACTGGGCTCCAAGCCTTGCCCCGCTCCGCCCCTCAAACGAGGAGCGGCTGGGCCATCAGATCCTGGTGGCCGAAGACGCGGCGGTAGCGCGCGATCTCGTCGGCTGGTCCCGTCGCCTTGTTGGCGTTGTCGGAGAGCTTGACCGCCGGGCGACCATTGGCCGAGACAACCTTGCAGACCAGCGAGATCGCCTGCAGCCGGTCGTCCTTGCCGTCCGGCGCACAATGGCGGAAGTCATTGGTGACGTTGGTGCCCCAGCCGATCGAGAGATTGACCCGGTTGCGGAAATGCCGCGACGCGTCCTCGATCGTGTCGATGTCCATGCCGTCCGACAGCACGATCAGCTTTTCACGCGGATCGGAGCCATGCAGCTGCCACCAGGCGATGGCTTCCTCGGCGCCCTCGATCGGCGGCTTTGAATCCGGGCGCAGGCCCTTCCAGTTCAAGATCCAGTCCGGCGCGTTGCGCAGGAACTGCGTCGTGCCATAGGTGTCGGGCAGCATGACCAGCAGATTGCCGTCATACATTTCCTGCCAGTCGCGCAGCACGTCATAAGGCGCGTTGCGCAGTTCTTCGTCGGTTTCGGCCAGGGCGGCGTAGACCATCGGCAGCTCATGCGCATTGGTGCCGATCGCCTCAAGGCCGGCGGCCATCGCCATCTTGACGTTGGAGGTACCGACGAAATTATCGCCAAGCCCCTCCTGAAGCGCCTCGACGCACCATTTCTGCCAGAGATAGCTATGGCGGCGGCGGGTGCCGAAATCGGAAACCTTCAACGGGCCTTCCTGGGCAAGGACGCGCAGGCGCTCGATCTTGCTCCAGAGCTTGGCCTTGGCCTTGGCATAAAGCACGTCGAGTTCGAACCGGCTCATGCCTTTCATGGCGGCTCGGCCGCGCAGCTCGCTGACGATGGCGAGCGCCGGCACTTCCCAAAGTGTCGTCTCGCTCCAAAGCCCCTCGAAGCGCAGCTCATACTGGCCGTCATCGGTGCGGCGCAGCTCGTATTCCGGTAGCTGAAAACCTTCCAGCCACTCCAGGAAGTCGGGCTTGAAGATCTGCTTCACGCCATAGAACGTGTTGCCGGCAAGCCAGATCAGCTCGTTCTTCTGGAAGCGCAGCGTACGCGCATGGTCGAGCTGGTCGCGCAGCTCCTGTTCGTTGATGACATCGGCCAGGCGCACCGTCTTGGTCCGGTTGATCAACCCGAACGTCGCCCGGACATCGCGCGATTTTTCGCGAATGAGCTGCAGCATCAGGAACTTGTAGAAGTCCGTATCCAGCAGCGTGCGGACGATGGGATCGATCCGGAAGCCGTGATTATAGACGCGGGTAGCGATATCAAGCGACATGCAGATGTCCATCGACAGAAGAGAAGCACGACCTCGGCCCATCCCGATGGGCCGTCGAACCGTTCGTGCATTCACGAGGCGAAGCAGGGTCCTCGAGGCGGAGGGGCAGTGAAGCAGCCTCGATGACGGCCCGCAAGCCGCGCCGAGCCGAAACGACGACCTTGCGGCCAGTTTACGTTACTTCGCCCCTGTTTTGCGTAGGCTAGCTTCCTCTTGGTCGCCCTGAACGCCGGTCCCGGACGCCGGGCGACACGATTGTTGTCGCTTCAGCCCGCCAATCCGGCCTCGACGTGCGCGTCAGTATGGAATTTCTCTGATCTTTCCGCCATATATGCGCGACAAACTCAAGGCTCCGGACCCTGTCCGGAAGCGTGATGATCGGAACGTCATGAACGCCCCCTTCGCCAAGATGAACGGCATCGGCAACCAGATCACCGTGCTCGACATGCGCGAGGCCGAAACGCGCCTCGACGCCACCTCGGCGCGCGCCATCGCCGCCGACCCGCGCACGGCCTTCGACCAGCTGATGGTGATCGAGCCGCCGAAGACCGCCGGCACCGACGCCTTCATGACGATCTTCAACACCGACGGTTCGCTGTCCGGCGCCTGCGGCAACGGCACGCGCTGCGTCGCGCTCGTGCTGATGCGCGAGACCGGCCGCCAGACGTTCAAGCTCGAAACCTCGGCCGGCCTGCTCGATGTCGTGGCGAGGGACGCCGAGACCATCACCGTCGACATGGGCGAACCGCGCTTCGGCTGGGCCGAGATCCCGCTCTCCGTGCCGTTCGAGGACACGACCACGATCGACCTGAGCTTCGGCCCGGTCGACGCGCCGATCCTGTCGCGGCCGGCTGTCGCCAATATCGGCAACCCGCACGCGATTTATTGGGTCGACGATGTCGCGACAATCGATCTCGGCCGCATCGGCCCGATCCTCGAGCGCGACCCGATGTTTCCCGATCGCGCCAATATCTCGATCGCAGAGGTGACCTCGGATCATTCGATCACGCTGCGCGTCTGGGAGCGCGGCGCCGGGCTGACGCTGGCCTGCGGCACGGCCGCCTGCGCCACCGCCGTCTCCGCCGCCCGCCTCGGCAAGACCGGCCGCACTGTCGATGTCCGCCTGCCGGGCGGCGTGCTCAACATCGAATGGCGTGCCGACAACCATATCCTGATGACCGGCGCCGCCGAATTCGAGCATGAGGGCGTGATCGTCCTCGGCGACGAAGTCCGCATCGAGGTCGCGCCGGATACGGTCGCCCGCCGCGCATGACGATTGAGACGATCACCTTCGGCTGCCGCCTCAACACGCTCGAAACCGAGGTGATGCGGACGAGAGCGGCGGAAGCGGGCCTGACCGACGCGGTGATCATCAACACCTGTGCCGTCACCGCCGAGGCCGTGCGCCAGGCACGGCAAACCATCCGCCGGACCCGCCGCGAACAGCCCGATATCAAGATTGTCGTCTCCGGCTGCGCCGCGCAGACGGAAGCCGCCACTTTCGCGGCGATGCCCGAAGTCGACCTGATCCTCGGCAATGAGGAGAAGCTGACCGCCGCCGCCTACCGGCCGCTGGGCCTCCGTATTGCGGACCATGAGCGGGTCAAGGTCGCGGATATAATGGATGTGCGCGAGACGGCGGGTCATCTCGTCGCCGGCATGGACGGCCATACCCGCACCTTCGTGCAGGTGCAGAATGGCTGCGATCACCGCTGCACCTTCTGCATCATCCCCTATGGCCGCGGTCCCTCGCGCTCGGTGCCGATGGGCGCCGTGGTCGAGCAGATCCGCCAGCTGGTCGCGACCGGCAATGCCGAGATCGTGCTGACCGGCGTCGACATGACCGCCTATGGCAGCGACCTCCCCGGCAAGCCGAGCCTCGGCACGCTGGTTGCCACCATTTTGCGGCTCGTCCCGGAATTGCCGCGACTAAGGCTCTCCTCGATCGACACGATCGAGGTGGACGACGCCCTGATGCGGGCGATCGGCGAGGACGAGCGGCTAATGCCGCATTTCCACCTGTCGCTGCAGGCCGGCGACGACATGATCCTGAAGCGGATGAAGCGCAGGCATGGCCGCGCCGATGCGATCCGCTTTTGCGAGGACGTGCGAAAACTTCGGCCCGACGTCGTCTTCGGCGCCGATATCATTGCCGGATTCCCGACCGAGACCGAGGCGATGTTCGAGAATTCGCTGGCCATGGTCGATGATTGCGGGCTGACGCATCTGCATGTCTTCCCGTTCTCGCCCCGCCCCGGCACGCCGGCGGCGCGGATGCCGCAGCTCGACCACCCAACCATCAAGGCTCGCGCCGCGCGGCTGCGAGAAAAAGGCCAGGCAACGTTGACCGCCCATCTCGACCGCGAGATCGGCGCGACGCGCCACGTGCTGATGGAAAAGGGCGGCCTGGGCCGCACCGAACATTTTACGCCGGTCACCATGCCGGGCATCGCTGCCGGGACGCTTGTCCTGGCCCAAATCACTGGACGGACGGCATCGGGCCTCCTTGCCACACCACTCGCAGAGGCCGCCTGAACCATGGCAGAAGAAAAGAAGGGCCTGTTCCGCCGCTTTTTCGGCGGCGGCGCTCCCAAGCCGGTCGAGCCGGAAGTTGTGGCCGAGACCGTCGTCGCGCCGCAGCCGGCCCCGGAGCCTGTTGCGCCCGCCGCTCCGGAACCCGTCGTTTCTCCCGAAGCGGTTGTTGCTGCCGAGCCTGCCACACCGGAAGTGATCGAGCCGATCGCGGTCGAGCCGCCGGCTCCCGTCATCGTCGAGCCCGTGGAAGCGATCGAAGTCGTCGAGGCGATAGCGCCGGTCGAATTCGAGGCTGAAGTCGCACCCGAACCGATTCCGCTCGTCATCGAGCCGGAGCCAGCTCCGGTCGAAGCGCCCGTCGCGCCGCGAAAAACCGGCTTCTTCGCCGCTCCCGAAGCACCGGCCCCTGCCCCCGAGCCCGCGCCGAAACAGAACTGGTTCCAGCGTCTGCGCGCCGGCCTGTCACGCTCTTCGAGTGCGCTTTCGGACGGCATCGTTTCCGTCTTCACCAAGCGCAAGCTCGACAACGAGACGCTGGACGATTTTGAAGACGTCCTGATTCAGGCCGACCTCGGACTGACGACCGCCGCCGCGATCACCGCCGCCCTGAAGAAGGGCCGCTTCGACAAGGAAATCGACGGCGACGAAGTCCGGACGGTCCTGGCCGAGGAAGTGCGAAAAGTTCTGATCCCGGTGGCGAAGCCGCTGGTGATCGATCCGGCCCGCAAGCCGCATGTCATCCTCGTCGTCGGCGTCAACGGCACCGGCAAGACGACGACGATTGGCAAGCTGTCGGCAAAACTGCGCGCCGAAGGCCGCTCGGTCATGCTCGCCGCCGGCGACACGTTTCGCGCGGCGGCGGTGGAGCAGCTCAAGATCTGGGCCCAGCGCACCGGCTCGACCATCGTTGCCCGCGCCATCGGCGCCGACGCCTCCGGCCTTGCCTTCGATGCGCTCAAGGATGCGCAGGCCGCCGGCACTGACGTTCTTTTGATCGATACGGCCGGACGATTGCAGAACCGCACCGAACTGATGGCGGAGCTGGAAAAGATCATTCGCGTGATCAAGAAGCAGGATCCGACTGCGCCGCACAGCGTTTTGCTGACGCTGGACGCAACCACCGGCCAGAACGCGCTTCAACAAGTCGAGATTTTTGGCCGCGTTGCCGGCGTCACCGGCCTGGTCATGACCAAGCTGGACGGAACGGCGCGGGGCGGCATTCTGGTAGCGATTGCCGCCAAATTCGGCCTGCCGATCCACTTTATCGGCGTCGGCGAGGGCGTCGACGACCTCGAACCATTCTCGGCCGACGAGTTTGCCAAGGCCATCGCAGGTATCGCTGCGTGACCTGCGCCATAGATCAGCCGCTAAATTCGCCTTATCTGTTGGCGACCACCACCGAAAGCCAACCATGACAATCGAAATCGAACGCGCCCCCAACGATCCCGCCCGCAAGGAGCTCAATCCGCTCCTGAAGCTGGCGCTCGAACTCGGACCGCTCGGCGTGTTCTTCTTTGCCAATGCGCGGGCCGACATCTATTGGGCGACCGGGCTTTTCATGGTCGCGACGCTGGCAGCGCTCGCCGTCTCCTATGCGATGACGCGAAAACTGCCGATCATGCCGCTGGTGACGGGCGTCGTCGTCGTCGTTTTCGGCGGCCTGACGCTGTGGCTGCATGACGACACGTTCATCAAGCTGAAGCCGACCATCGTCAACACGCTGTTCGGCGTCGTGCTGCTCGGCGGCCTGCTGTTCGGCCGCTCCCTGCTTGGCTACGTGTTTGATTCCGTCTTCAAGCTGACGGATGAGGGCTGGCGCAAGCTGACCTTCCGCTGGGGCCTGTTCTTCCTGGCGCTGGCAGTCCTCAACATCGTGATCTGGAAGGGCGCAGACGCCTATCTCAGTGATCCGAAGGCGGCGACCGATCTGTGGGTCAACTTCAAGGTATTCGGCATCATGCCGCTGACCTTCGTCTTCACGCTGTTCCAGCTGCCGCTGATTACCCGCACGACGATCCCGGAAGAGAAGGCACAGCCGATCCGCTGAGGGGGATGCTGCAACAGGCCCTCACCCCAACCCTCTCCCGCAAGCGGTAGAGGGAGCTCACTGCACCCAGTCTCGCCGTCGACGCCACACCGGCCCAAAAAAGCCCTCGCCCGCTTGCGGGAGAGGGTTGGGTGAGGGGCTTGCTTGTTATACTTGCTGACCCCGCACTCGGACTTCCGCCCCGATCATTGCCCGCTCCCCATCATCCTGAGGTGCTTCGCGTGAGCGAAGCCTCGAAGGAGGGACGAGCAGAACGCCAGCGCTTCCTGGACCCTCCTTCGAGGCCCGGCTGCGCCGGGCACCTCAGGATGATGATCGTGCGGTTTGCGGAAAGTGGCGGACAGGCTTGCTGGGAGGCCGCCTGATGCAGAAATGCCGGTCCCTGCCAGGCAAGATCCATCTAGGTGGAATCTGACTTCTCACCTCTCCCTGATGGAGAGGTCGGCTCGAAGAGCCGGGAGAGGGTTTAGGGAACCATCCGGTGAGGCCGTAAACCCTCACCCGCCGCACTGCGTGCGTCGACCTCTCCCTCAGGGAGAGGTAAAAAAGCAGCGGCTCACGGCGCGGCCAGCGCCTTTTCGATCTCGGGCATCAGGCCGGTGGCCAGGCTCTGCTCGCTGAGCGGGCCGACGAACTTGAACAGGATCTTGCCGTCTCGGCCGACCAAAAACGTCTCCGGCACGCCATAGACGCCCCAGTCGATCGAGCCCCTGCCCTTTTCATCGACACCGACAGCCGCGTAGGGATTGCCCATCTGGCCGAGGAAGGCGCGCGCATTCGCTGCCTGGTCCTTGTAGTTGATGCCGACCAGGTTGATGCGCTTGTCTGTCGCCAGCTTTTCGAGGATCGGATGTTCCTCGCGGCAAGGCACGCACCACGAAGCCCAGATATTGACCAGCGTCACCTTACCGGCGAAATCGGCGGTATCGATGCCGGGCCGGTCAAGACCTTCCAGCGGCGGCAGAACCGTGACCGGAGCCGCGCGCCCGATCAGCGCGGACGGGATCAGCGAGGGATCGCCGCCCTGCTCCAGCCGAATGAGAACGAGGACCGCGAGCGCGGCGAAGACGGCAATCGGCGTCCAGATGGCGATTTTCCGCCCGAGGGACCGCCCCGGCCGGGTTTCGGTAGCCGTCATGACGCAGCCTTGACGTCGGAGGCTTTGGCGGCGGCCTTGCGCGCCGAACGACGACGGATGCCGCGCGCTTCGAGGTCGCGCATCTGCCGGCGCAGCAGGACGCCATCCAAGAGAATCCAGCCAAGAACAACCAGCACGATCAAGGCGCTGACGGCATAGGCCGCGAGGATAAAGCCGGCATGCGGTCCTAGGGCCTCGATCATGCCGAAACTCCCACCGGGGTTGCCGCAGCGACGAGGCGCAGCGCCCGGATACGGCGGCGCAGGATCTCGTTACGCATCGCCATCAAACTCAAGGTGAGGAACAGCAGCGTCGCACCAATGGCGCAGATCAGCAGCGGATAGAGCATGCTGGCGTCGATCGTCGAACCGCCCATGCGAAACACGCTGGCGGGCTGGTGCAGCGTGTTCCACCAATCGACTGAAAACTTGATGATCGGCAGATTGACCGAGCCGACCAGGATCAGCACGGCGCCGACGCGGCCGCCCTTGATCGGGTCCTCGATGGCGTTCCAGAGCGCGATCAGGCCGAGATACATCAGGAAAAGGATCAGCACCGACGTCATGCGGGCGTCCCATTCCCACCAGGTGCCCCACATCGGCTTGCCCCAGAGCGAGCCGGTGATCAGCGCCATCAGCGTGAAGGCAGCGCCAACCGGCGCGGTCGCCTTGGCAGCCACGTCCGCGAGCGGGTGGCGCCAAATCAGCGTGCCGAGGGCCGAGGCGGCCATCATGCCGTAGCCGAACATGGCGAGCCAGGCGGCCGGCACATGGATGAACATGATCTTGACCGTCTCGCCCTGCTGGTAATCGGCAGGCGCGACGAACAGACCGAGATAGAGACCGCAGCCGAGCACGAGCAGCGTCACGCCCCAGAGCCAGGGCAGGAGGCGATCGGTCAGCGTCATGAAGCGCGTCGGATTGGCAAGATCGATGATGGCCATGCCGATGTCATAGGGTCGTGTTGAAAAAATCGCAACGCGACCGATTGAGCCGGAGCGATTTCGACCGAGGTCGGCATCGGTTCCAGAGTGGCTGAGTCAAAAAAACGCCCGCATCGGTGAGGATGCGGGCGCAAGTCGGGCGTTCAATGGGGAACGGTCAGGCTCAGGCGTTGCCGACCGGCGTTGCCTTCGTCGTGATGACGTTGAACGAGGCGGGCTTCAGGCGGACGGTCATCCGCTCGCCGTTGATCGTCACGTCCTTGTTGGCCTTCGGCGCGACGGTGTTCGGCGCGTCCTTGGTGTTGACGGCCTTGAGGTTCGAATGGTGCAGCTCGGTCGCATGCACCAGCTCGCGGTCGGTGCCGAGGCCGCGGAGCTCGACTTCCACTTCCATCGAATCCGTCAGGCTGCGGTTGAGCGCGATGACCGTCGTGGTGCCATCGGCCGGATTGTCGATGACCGTCGCATAGAGATACGGGATCTCCGGGAAGGTCTTGGCGCTGTAGGATTCCGACTCGGCGACGCTTTTCAGCACGCGGCCATGGCCATGCTTCGAGGCGAGCGCGAACGGATGGAAAATCGTCTGGCGCCAGGCGTCGCCACCGGTTTCCGTCATGATCGGGCCGATGACGTTGACCAGCTGCGCCAGGCACGCAACCTTGACGCGGTCGGCGTTGTTCAGCATGGCGATCAGGGCGCCGCCGACGATCAGCGCGTCTTCGGTGTTGTAGACTTCCTCGATCAGCTTCGGCGCTTCCGGCCAGCCGGGGACGCGCATGTTCTCGATCTTGTGGGTCTTGTACCAGACGTTCCATTCGTCGAGCGACAGCATGATCTTCTTGTGCGAACGACGCTTGGCGCCGACCGCGTCGCAGATCGCCGCGACTTCCTTGATGAACGCGTCCAGCAGCTCGATGACGCCGAAATATTCGGCGGCGGAATCGCCGTGGTTGTTGAAGTAGGTGTGCAGGGAGATGAAATCGACCTCGTCATAGCAATGATCGAGGACCTGATATTCCCAGGAGCCATAGGTCGGCATGTTGCGATGCGACGAGCCGCAGGCGGCGAGCTGGATGGTCGGATCGACCCAGCGCATCACCTTGGCGGTTTCGAGCGCGACGCGGCCATACTCTTCGGCGGTCTTGTGGCAGATCTGCCAGGGGCCATCCATCTCGTTGCCGAGGCACCAGAACTTGATGTCGTGCGGCGCCTCGAAACCATGTTCCTTGCGGAGATCCGACAGCGCGGAGCCGCCGTCATGGTTGCAATATTCGAGGAACTGACGCGCCTCATCGGCGCCCTTGGTGCCGAGATTGACGCCGAACATCGGCTCGATATTGGCCTTCTTCGACCACTTCATGAATTCATTGGTGCCGAACTGGTTCGTCTCGGTCGAGAACCAGGCGAGGTCGCGGCGGACGGGGCGCTTGTCGGCCGGGCCGACGCCGTCTTCCCAATTGTAGCCGGACAGGAAATTGCCGCCGGGATAGCGGATGATGGTGGTGCCGAGTTCGCGGGTCAGCTCCAGCACGTCGCCGCGAAAGCCGTCCTCGTCGGCGGTGGCATGGCCGGGCTCATAGATACCGCCGTAAACGCAGCGGCCCATATGCTCGACGAAGGTGCCGAAGATGCGGCGATCGAGTTCGGAAACGACGAAGTCGCGGTCAACGATAAGTCTGGCGTTCAACATGGGATGGAAGCTCTCGAATGGGCCTTGAAGGAAACCACCGCGATCCCGTTTCGGGGAGTGGGTGCGGCGGAGGTTGAAATTTCCGGCATCAACCCTTGATGCCGGCGGAAAGCATGATCGCCTGCGTCACGCGACGCTGGAAAATCAGGTAGGCGATGGCGACGGGCATGGCCGCGAGCACGGCGGCGGCAAGGTTTCGGGCGTACTGGACGCCGAAATTGTCCTTCACCTGGGTGATGCCGACGGTGATCGTCATCGTGTCCTCGGACGTCGAAACGAGGAAGGGCCAGAGGAAGCTGTTCCAGGCACCGATGAAGGTGATGATCGCGAGCGCGGTCGTGACGCCCCAGTTCATCGGCAGGAAGATGCGGAGGAAGATGTCGAACTCGCCCGCGCCGTCGACGCGCGCCGCCTCGCGAAAATCCTTCGGCACGCTGTCGAAGAACTGCTTGTAGACAATCACCACCACCGGAACGATCAGCTGCGGCAGGATGATGCCGAGCCAGGTGTTGATCAGGCCGAGTTGGCTCATCAGCACAAAATGCGTCACGATCAGCGCCTGGATCGGCACCATGAAGCTGGCGAGCACGGTGAACCAGAGCACCGTTCGGCCGCGGAACCGCAGTTGCGACAGCGCATAGCCGCAGAGCGCGCCCATCATGACGACCAGGATCGTCACGACGACCGAGACGACGACCGAATTCAGATACCAACGGCCGATCTTCGTTGTCGTCAGCACATGCGCATAGGACTCGAGCGTCCAGGTTTTCGGCAGCAGGTTGATGCCTGGCTGCACGACCTCGAACTCGGGCTTCAGCGTCGTGATGATCGCCCAGTAGAGCGGGAAGGCCCAGACAATGGCGATGGCCAGCGTCACCAGGGTGATCAGGCGGCCCGCGAAGTCTATCTTGACAATGTTCATCGCGGCTTGGCCCTCAGAACCTGGTATTGCAGCACGGAAACAACGACGATGATCATGAACAGCGAGAACGCGACCGTCGCGCCATAGCCGCCCTTGTTCAGCTGGAACGCCTGTTTGTAGATGTACTGGACCAGCACCATCGTGTTGTTGACGTTGCCGCCAAGCGTCAGCAGATAGAGCTGATCGAAGATCTTCAGCTGCAGGATGAGCTGGATGGTGAGCACAAGCGCCGTCACCGGCCAGATCAGCGGCCAGGTGATGAAGCGGAACTGCTTCCAGCGGTTGGCGCCATCGAGCGCCGAGGCGTCATACATGTCCTGCGAGATGTTGCGCAGACCGGCGATGAACAGAAGGACGTTGAAGCCGATCGTCCACCAGATGGTGACGAAGGCAATCATCGGCATCGCCCATGCCTTGTTACGGAACACCGCGACCCGCTCGCCATAGAACGCATCCAGCGCGTACTGCGCGATGCCGAACTGGTAGTCCATGATCCATTCCCAGATCCGGAAGACGACCGAGACGGGCAGGATGTAGGGCAGGAAGAACGCGGCCAGGATCAAGCTCTGGACGTAGCCCTTCTGGCGATTGACCATCATCGCGAAGACGAGGCCGAGCAAGGTGTTCGGGATCACCGTCAGGAGAACGAAGTAGCCGGTGTTCCAGAAGGCGTTGATATAGGCCTTGTCGTTGAAGAGCCTCAGATAGTTCTTGAATCCAACCCAGCCGCCCGTGCCGATCAACGGGGCATCGGTGAAGGTGAGGAAGATCATCCTCACGGTCGGATAGAGGAACAGAACGAGATAGGCGATCACGAAGGGGGCGACGAAGGCCGCCGCGACCCAGTTATCGCGTGATTTGGTGTGCATGGGAGGCTTCCAGGCTTCAAGGCGGGTGACCCGGCCAGCGAACCGGCCGGGTCGTGAAGCGTCAGTCCGTGCGGACTACTCCTGGAGTGCCTGCAGCTCGTCGCGCAGACCCTCGGCACCGGCCTGCGGATCCATGTCGCCATTCACCGTGGTGGTGATGTTGTTGGCGGAAGCCTCGTAGACCGGCGATGCCACGCCAGCGAGCTTGCTGGTCGGATCGAAGACGGCGGTAGCAGCCAGCGACGAATAGGTCGCGTTCGGCTCCATCGTCTTGAACGCCTCGGTCTCGGTCACGGGGATATAGGCCGGGATGTGACCGGCATTGGCCCAGCTGATCGAGTGCTCGTTCATCCACTTGATCGCGGTCAGGACAGCCTTGAGCTTCTCGGGCGAGATTTCCTTGCCCTTGCGGTCCGGAATGGCGAAGGCGTGCGAGTCAGCCCAGGTGGCGGGCTTGTCGAACAGTGTCGGGATCTGGACCGCGCCCCACTCGAAGCCGAGCTTGCCCTGCTTGGAGAGGTCGGCCATCGTCGGCACTTCCCAGACGCCGTTCATCAGCAGCGGCGCCTTGCCGGACGTGAAGAGGGCGATCGACGGGTTGTAGTCGGTCTGCTTCGGCACGACGCCATCCGAGACCCACTTCGCCATCGCGCCGGCAGCCTTGGCGGCCTTGTCGACATTGTCGCCGTCGAGGAACTTGCCGTCCTTGTAGAAGTCGCCGCCCTGCTGGTTGAAGAGCGAATAGAAGATGCGCCAGACGCCGCCATCGCCGGCCGTCTGGAACGACATGCCGTAGTCGGAGCCGGCATCCTTGAGCTTCTTCAACGCCGCGTCGAAGTTCTCGATGCCGTCAAAACCCTTCGGCTTGCCGTCTTCGCCGAGCAGATCGGCCTTCTTCAGCGCGTCCTTGTTGTAGAACAGAACGATCGAGTGGATGTCGAACGGCACGGCATACTGCTTGCCATCGACCTGCGCGGCCTTCCAGTTAGCCGGCGCATAATTGGCACCCTCGATGCCGGCAGCCTTCAGCTCGTCCGCGGTGATCTCGCGCAGGACGCCCGAATCGACGCCAAGCGGCAGGCGCGACAGGTGGTAGGTCATGACGTCGGGACCTTCGCCGACGGCGGCCGAGGTCTGCACCTTGGTGTAGAACGGGATGCCCCATTCGAGCGTCGTCGCCTGGATCTCGATGTCCGGGTTCGTCTTGTTGAACTCGTCGATCAGCGACTTCATCCGCACGCCGTCGCCGCCGGACAGGAAGTCCCACCAGACAACGGTTTCCTTGGCCTGGGCGCCGGCCGTCATCGCCAGCAACGCCACCGTGGCGAGCGCCTTCGTCATAAACTTCCGCATATCGCGATTCCTCCGCTTTGCTGTCGCACCTCGGATCTCCCAACAAGACCCGTCCTCCGGCGACAATTTTTTCTTCTCGTCTTGGTCGTCGCTCGCAAGCGACCGAATTATCTTCAACGACCGGCCCGGTCCTCTGCTCCGTGCGCCTTGCCGGATCCTCATCCCAACCGGGCTGCGATACGCGGCTCCGAACACAGGGGTTGCGGGCTATCCGAGACCGGAAAACAGGGTCCGGCATCGGCATCCGATACGATTTCCCAAAGTGCCCTCTCCCCAAGGTGGCCTCAATGGTATTATCATATACGTCGATCATGGTTTTGATCTCGGGGTTTGTCAATCGGCTCGTCGCCAGCAAGCCACGCCCCGAAACCGCCCCTCGTTCCAAACCCGGAGCGGGGACTTGGCCTGTCGATCGAAAACCGCGTAAAGGGATTAGACTTGGCGGGAGAGGGTGTGATGCTGGAGCGCGAGCTTCTACCGGTTGGGACGATGAGCGCGCAGGTCGCCAATCACATTGGCGTCCGGATCGTCTCCGGCGAATTCGTGCCCGGAACGTCCCTGCCGATCGAAAGCGAGCTGTGCCAGACCTATGGCGTCAGCCGGACGACGATTCGCGAGGCGGTGAAAAGCCTTGCGGGCAAGCGGCTGATCGAGGTCTCGCCAAAAATCGGCACGCGGGTCATGCCCTTCGCCGAATGGAACCTGCTCGACCGCGACGTGCTCGCCTGGCGGCTTCAGGCGCAGTTCGATCACAAGATCGTCGAGGACATTTTTGAAATGCGCCTCTGCTTCGAGCCGCGCGCCTCGTTCCTGGCGGCGCGCGACGGCACTGCCGAGGATCTGGCCAAGATCGAGCATTTTTTTTACGAGCTGGTCGCCGCCTATGACCAGAAGCTGCCGATCAAGGCAACGTCGGAATCGGCGCTCGGCTTCCATCTGGCCGTGATCAACGCCTCGCATAACGGCCTGTTCGTGACCATCGGCAGCGCCGTCAAATCGGCGCTCCGCGTCTCGTCGGAAATGCTGCAACAGCACGCCGCGCCGCCGAACGAGGACATTGCCCTGCACGACGCCGTTCGCACCGCCATCGTCGCCCGCCGCCCCAAAGATGCGTCCGATGCCATGACCCGGCTTCTCGCCGCCTCGCGCGAAAGAATGCTGCCGCTCACCGTCGACGCCGCCTGAAACGGAAAAAGGGCGGCGATCCGATCGACGCCGCTGGTTCTCTGAGGCAGATGGCGCCTTGCTACGCCTGCGCGCTTCCCGCCTTGTCGGGCTATTTGACCGCTGCGTTGCCGCCATCGGCATACAGGGCCGACCCCGCCACAAAACTGGACATCGGTCCTGCCAGGAACAGCATCGCCTGAGCGATTTCCTCCGGCTGGGCAATCCGCTTCAGGGCATGCAGTCCTGCCGCCCATTCCTTTTGCGCCGTATCACCCGCCATCGCCGTATCGACACCGCCCGGCAGAAGCGCATTCGCCCGGATGCCCTGGCTGCCATAGTCGGCAGTAATTCCCTTCACCAGTCCCATCAACCCCGCCTTCGCGGCGCCATAGACACCCATGCCGGGAATCCCGACGCTGGTGCCAACGAAGGTCGAGGTGAAGACGATCGACCCGCCGCCGCGCTGGAGCATGGCGGGGATCTGACGGCGGCTAGCCAAGAAGGCGGATGTCAGGTTGGCGGCTAGCGTCGCCTCCCATGCCTCGACCGAGATTTCGGCGAGTGGAGCGATCGGCCCGACCAGGCCGGCATTGTTGATCGCGATGTCGAGACCGCCGAATTCGCGCAGAGCGGCTTGCGTCAAGGCCTCATGCGTTTCCGGCTGGCTCACATCGCCAACGACGGCAAAGGCCTTGCCTCCTTGCCGCCGAATTGCTTCTGCCGCGGCCTCCAAGGCTTCGGATCCGCGCGCGTTCAGGACCAGGGCAGCCCCTTCCGCGGCAAACAGGTTTGCCGCGGCAAGGCCGATGCCCGACGACGCGCCGGTGACGATGGCCACCTTGTTTCGTAGTGACGACATGAAAACCTCCATCTGTGGAGGCGCAGAACTAGAAGCGGAGAAGCGCGGCAGCGATCCGTTTGTTGCGGCCGAAGTTTGTTGGACGCTATTGGCGCCTGATTTGGAAGGAGGGGCGGCGAATACCGCCGCCCCTCTTGAGAATCGCGCTCTATTTGACCGCGGCGCATTCCGCCAGTGGCACGCCGTCTGGCCGCGCCCGCGTCATCCGCAGCGCCCAGAGCGCCACGCCAAAACCCGCCAGCGGCAGCAGCGCCGCCACCCAGGTCACTCCCGCAAGGCCGGGGCCATGATCGATCACCGCGCCACCAAGCCAGGCGCCGATGGCATTGCCAAGATTGAAGGCGGCAATGTTGAAGCTCGACGCTAGGCTCTGCCCCGCCCCTTGTGACTTTTCCAAAACCCACATCTGCAACGGCGCGACGGTCGCGAAAGCCGAGGCTCCGAGCAGACCGATGGCGACCACGGCCAGCACGCGGTTCTGCAGCGCGAACCCCGTCAGGGCCAGCACGATCGTCAGCAGCAGAAGGCTGCCGAGCATGGTCGGAACGAGACGACGATCCGCCAGCTTGCCGCCGAGCAGATTGCCAATAATCGTGCCTGCGCCGAAGACGAGCAGGATCGGCGAGACGGCGCCCTCCGAAAACCCGGTGATCTGGGTCAGCAGCGGGACGATATAGGTGAAGACGGCAAACACGCCGGCATAGCCGAGCACGGTGGTGAGAAGACCGAGCAGTACCGGCCGACGCATCAGCGCCTTCAGGTCGCTACGGAAATCCGGCACCGTCGTCGACGGCTTGTCGCGCGGCACAAGAGCCGCGAGAATGGCGAAAGCGGCAAGACCGACAAGGGCTACCGCCCAGAATGTCGAGCGCCAGCCAAAGGCCTGGCCCAGCCATGTGCCGAACGGCACGCCAAGAACATTGGCGACGGTCAGGCCGGTGAACATGATGGCGATCGCCGAGGCGCGGCGATCCGGCGCCACCAGAGACGTGGCCACGACAGACCCGACACCGAAGAACGTGCCATGCGCAAAGGCCGTCAGCACGCGCGCCGCCATCAGCGTCGCATAATCAGGCGCCAAGGCGCAGGCGGCGTTGCCGATTGTGAAAACGGCCATCAGCGCCAGCAGTGTCGTCTTCCGGGAAAGCCGGCTGGTCAAGGCGGTGAGGATCGGCGCGCCGACCACCACGCCGAGCGCATAGCCGGAAATAAGCAGACCCGCCATCGAGATCGAAACGCCGAAATCGGCGCCAACCTCCATCAGCAAGCCCATGATGACGAACTCCGTGACGCCGATGCCGAAGGCACCGGCGGTCAGGGCATAGAGAGCGAGAGGCATTTTGGAATCTCTGCGTGAACCTTGGTTGGCCAGAAGATGGACCGAAGAGGGTTCGTGAACTAGACTTGCAGCAGGCACAGGATTTGTGAATTGAATTCAGCATGAGCGAAATCAACCGCTTTGGCGAAATGTCTGTGTTCGTCCGTGTCGTCGAGTTGGGCGGCTTCTCGGCCGCGGCCCGCGCCTGCCGCATGACCCCCTCTGCCGTCAGCAAGCTGGTTTCGCGGCTCGAAACGCGGCTTGGGGCGAGGCTGATTAACCGCACGACCCGGCGCCTTCAACTCACGGCCGAGGGAACCGACTTCTTCGAACGAAGCGTACGGCTACTCGCCGATCTCGACGAGGCCGAGCGCAGCATGTCGACGACCGGCACGCCATCCGGACCGCTACGGGTCAGCGTCAATGTCCCCTTCGGCACGCAGATCCTCCTGCCGATCGTCCCGGATTTTCTGGCCTGCCATCCCGGCATCACGCTGGAGATCGTCCTGACCGATGCCGTGATCGATCTTGTCGAGGCACGGACGGATCTGGCGATCCGCGCCGGTCCGTTGAAGAGTTCCGGCTTGATTGCCCGAAAGCTCGGCGAGACGGGCAAAATCGTCGTCGCCGCGCCCACCTACCTCGAACGACAGGGGATCCCCAAAATCCCGGCGGATCTGGCGGGCCACAATCTGATTCGCCTGGGCTATTCGCGCGCTGTCGAGGCGTGGCCGTTCCGCGTCGACGGCCAGCCCTGGATGCTGACGCCGACCGGCAACACGCGGATCAGCGATGGCGAGGCGATGCGACAACTGGCGGTCGCGGGCGTCGGCGTCGCGCGGCTCGCGACATTTCAGGCCGAAGCCGATATCGCGGCAGGGCGGCTTGTCGCGTTGCTGGAGGCGTTCAACCCCGGCGACCGGGAAGAGATCCACGCGGTTTTTGTTGGCCCCGGGGGCCACCTGCCGGCGCGCGTCCGGGCGCTGCTGGATTTTTTGCATGACCGGGTCGTTTTGCGCTGAAGGGCGTGGCGAGAGCAGACGGTAGCCCGGCGGACTAGCAATCGGCTCCCACTGGCTCCCTTTCTTCCCCTCTCCCTCTGGGAGAGGGTTGGGGTGAGGGCCTTGCTTGCTGTGACTGCGTCTTGTGCTTTGGCTGTCGAGTCGCGCCGCGCTCCCGCAGTTCCCCCCCACCTTGCCCTGTCCCC
>NZ_JAPKNH010000001.1 GCF_026344005.1 Kaistia terrae | reverse complement strand
TCCTGCACGTCACCGATCCCGACCACCTGAACCTGGCGCGACGTGTCGATGTCGTTCCACGAATACGCAGCACCACCGCGCACGGCCCAACCATCCGACTGCCATCCGCCATAAAGCGCGACGTGATAGCTGTCGCTGGAACCGGATGCCGCGATATCCGTGGCCTCGAAGGAGCTGTGGCTGTAGCCGCCGGCGATACCGAAACGCCATGTCTCGGCGACCGATACATCCACGCCGGTGACGAGGCCGCCGATCGAATCCGTGACCCGCGTCGCGTTGCTGCTGCCGTCGAATGCGCCCCAGCTGCCGAGGACCTGTCCCCACATCGCATAGGCCGGGTCAGACGCGGTCACCGTCGCCGGATCGTTCGTCGCCGACAGGCCATCGATGGCCTGGAGCTGGCCCGCGTTCGCGCCGGCCAGCCGGTTGATCACCGCGTCGCGCAGGAAATGCGATTGGTTGGACAATACGCTGAGCGCGCTGGCGTGAAAGGACGCCCCGCCGAGGCTGGTGAAGGCGGAGCGTGCCTGCGCCTCGCTTGCGCCGACGACCTGCTCCCAGGCCGTGCCCGAACCGATCCCGTCCAGCACGTTCGCAACCGCGATCTCGTTCGGCGTGGAAGCCAGCTCCGCGAACCGCTCGCTGCTGCGCGACGTGGTGAGATAGCCGTTGAAGCCGTCCTCGCTCAGGGTGAAATTCAGGAACGGAAAATCGGCGACGGCGACCGTTGGCGACTGCACGGTGAGGCCGCCTACTGTTTTCAGAATGGTGTAGGTGGTGCCCGGCAAAACCGGCGACTGCGCAGTATCGTAGCGCTGGATCTCGAACGTGGAACTCAGAATGGTTGCGCTTCCGCCGACATCGATGAGATCGCTTGCACTGCCGTTGATCTCGACCGTGTAGTCCGACTCCGCCTCCATCGTCAGGTCGCCGCTGATATGCAGCGTGCCGATCGAATTGCCCGGTTCGATCTTGCCGTTGCCCTTGATGGTCGCGCTCTTCACGGCGCCATTGCCAGCCAGTACGCCCCACACATTGACGTCGGAACCGGCCAGCGAACCCTTGACGACCAGCGTGCCCTTCTCGCGGACATTGGTGGTGCCGGTGAAGGCGCTGCTATTGGCGGTCAGCACCGTGGCACCGTTGATGAACTCAAGGGTGCCACCGCCCGACAAGGCAGGCGCAAACACGTATTTGCGGGTCTGGTCGGTATGATTGAAGTTGATGGTGCCTGCGCCAGCCATCGAAATGCTGCCGCCTGACATTGCAATGAAGCCGGGCGCCTTGGCATCCGCTGCGTCGGCAGTTCCCCCGCCAACGAAGAGATTCGCGTTGCCTTGGACCGAGAATATGTGGCTGCTAGATAACGAAGCTCCATCAGAAACGACAGTTTTTCCACGAAAGAGGCGAATAAAATCACTGTTAACCTCTGACCCGGCTCCCGTTACCGTTAGCAAGCTGCCGGCCGCGCTAAGATCAATTCCTCCATTTATCTTGCCGCCGTCGGAGACGGTTACCGTACCTGATCCGCCATCTGCGCCGAAGAAGATGGTGTCCGCATTCCATACGGCTCCTGCGCCGCTTACCGTTGCCTTGCCGACAGTGTTTGTGCCTCTACCCAGGTATGCGCCATAAGTGGTCGTAAGCGTCCCCCCGGGACTTACCGTGAGCGAGCTATTGGCACCAGAGATAGTCAACTGGCGGGTGAAAGCATCCGCAGCGTTGACGTTCGGACCTCGAGTGTAGATGAAGACGTTGTCGTTTTCCCCCGGCAAAACATGGGCGCCGTTCGGCAAAACTTGCCAGTTTTCGGCATCGGACCAATCGCCTTGACCTATCCATTGAATGTTTTCCGCGCGTGCAGCCGTGCCGGCCATCAACAGGCAGAGCGCCGCTGCCGGCAGGACCGCGGCACCGGTCAACAGGCTGCGGCGATGACGCGTCAACCTTCCGTCCTGGCGCAAGCCCTTGCTCGAAACGCGCATCGATATGGGGCGATGCTGGATCGGACGATTTGTTGACTGCGCCATGGCGTCCCCCGCTTGCTGGTAGTCTTTGCGCACAGATGAATGACAGGGCTGCCCGGACAATATGTCTATGCGGCCATTTCTGGCTCAGATCGCCTATAGCAGGCGATTGTTTGCCTGATATTTGAAAGCGTGCATCAATCGGAGGGTGACCCGGTCACGCGTGATGCCTGGTCTCGGCAGACATGGTCCGATTTGCCCCGTTCCTCGCGGCAGGACACGGTAGAAAGCTGCGTGCCCCAACGGCATGGACCGGACGTCAAGCTTCGTACATTCTGGTGCCGTGTGTTTTCGAGATTTCATGCCGTGTCGACCGGCGGTCTGGGGCGTTCGGATGAAGCGTGGGATGCCGCAGCTCGGCGGATTGGTGATGGGTGATGTCGTATTGGATGACACCTGCCTGTTCGCTCATCGCAACGGGGAGCAAATTCGATTCACGCGCAGCGAGCGCGCGCTCCTGCTTGTGCTTTCCCGGAACCCGCACCGCCTGATGCAACGCAGTCAGTTGCTCGGCGCGATCGCGCCGACCCAGGCCGATGCGTCCGACCGCAATGTCGACTTTCTCGTCAACCGCCTGCGTACCAAGCTCGGCGATAGCGCACGATCCCCCCGTTTCATCGCCACGCAATATGGCGAGGGCTACGTCTGGATCGCGACGAGTTTGCCCCCCGTTGCCCCCAGGCCCGATCCGGCTCCGGTCAGCGGACTTCTGGCGATAGCCGCTATCGTCCCACGGCATGACAAGCCCCTTACGGACCGTGCGGACGCTGTAACCAAGCATATGCGCGACAGGATCGCGGCTCGGCTTGGCGCAGGCGAGACCGTGATCGTGCTGGGGCGTGAAGACGGCCCTGCGACGCACGCAGCGCGCTATGTCCTGAAGGTGAGCTTTCAGGACAACGGGGATCGGTTGGATTGCACCGCTACCCTGCGCGAAGGGGCCTCACGGCGCATTATCCGGGCCTTCCGGCTCGAGTTCGGCAACGCCACCATGGCCTCGCTTCTTCCGGAGGTGGAACGCGCCTCGATCGGCATCATCGAGGCATTGCAGCGCAATCTGGCGGAGGCCTCGGAAGGGCTTGGCACACCTGCCGATCAGTCGCTTGAAATCCGCCTGCGCAACGCATCGACCCTGTTGTCGGCCTCCAACCCGAAATGGCTGGAGAAGGGTCTGCAGCTGCGTGACGCGCGAGCGCAGAATCCGACCAGTGCGGACATTGCCCTGCAATGGTGCCTGCATCTGTTTGCGCGCCTTGTCCTCACCAATCCCTTCACCGGCATCGGCCGCGATGAGCGCGACGAGATCGAGAGCGAGATCGAGGCGACCGTGCTGGATTGCCTGCCACTCATCGAAACCAACCCGCTGCTGACACTGACCGCAGCCAAGCTGCTCTATTTCGTCGATCGCGGTCATCTCGAGCTCGCCGAGGATCTCGCAGACAGGGCTTTTGCCCGTATGGCTGACTCGGCCGCCGCCTTGCCGGTGCTCGGGCAGTTGCGGCAGGCGCGGGGCGACTTCGCCGCTGCGGTGGCATTTTACGACCGCGGCATCGAGATGGCGGATCCCGATTCCGCATTCGAAGTACACATGCGTGTGCTCAGGTACATCGCGCTGCTGGCGGCAGGCGACCGCGAGGCGCTTAAGGTGCCAATGGCGTTCTCCTATGAGAGCCCGCATTCGCCGCCGGATCTCAGCGCGATGGTCACCACGCTGGTCACGCCGGCCAGCCAACAACTGCCGAAGGCTGTCAGCGATGTCCTGATCGCAGCCGGCCGCGAAGGCGCGCGCAACGCGATCGAATACACCTACATGACGTCGGTGCGCCAACTCACCTCGCTGCAGGCGCGCGCCAACATCATGCAGGGGCTCCTCGACCATTTGACCAGGCTGCATGGCAAGGATGTGGTTACGCCTGTCGTCCTTATCGGAACAGGTCTGATCGCGGCCGCTTAGGCACGCGGTTCATCGCAACTTCACTCCGTTGAAAGGCGAGCCGCGACGACACGGTTGGAGCATGCCAGCACGAACCGGACGGAGACTGAAACGCGCCGTCAGGATGCGAGAGTCCGTGATCGGCCCCATGATCCTGCGCCGCACGCGGCCGGACGTCACCGGCGCCACGTGCCCAGCCCGTTGCCGTCGAGATAGCCGACGCTGAAGGAAACGGCCTTGCCATCCTTCACGTCGAACTTGATCGAGGACAGCGAACCGAAGGCCTGGTTCTCGCCGCGCGGGGCGACGGAGAACGTGTCGCCGGCCCAGTGCGAAAGCTTCAACTTCGCGGCCTTCGGACCGGCCGAGAAGAAGAGGTCCTGTCCGTCGAGCTCGATCCTTGCCGGGCCGAAATAGTCGTTGCGGTAGGTGCCGACATAGGTAGCGGGAGCGCTGGCGGCCATGGGGTCGGTCGGCGGCTTGGCGTCGACGAGATCGCCGGCCGGGTCGTAGTAGTTCATCACCCGCGCGCGAAACAGCTCGAACCAGTCGCGCGTCGAGGCGCCATACTGGACATAATCCATGAACTGGGTCGCAACGGTCTCCGCCGCTCCGATCGGGCCGCCATTCGTCAGCACGACGATGGCGACATCGGCCGACGGAAGGATCTGCAGGTTGGTGGCCGCGCCCAACACAAAGGCGCCGGAATGGCTCATGATCGGCCGCCCGTTGGCGCCAACGCCGACATTGAAGCCATAGCCGTAAAAACCCGATCGAGCGTCCGGCGATGGCGAGGGGGCGCTGAAGGCCTGGGCGCGCAGCATGGGAGCCAGGGCCTCGGCGCTGATCATCTGCGTGCTGCCGAACTTTCCTCCGGCCAGCAGAAGCTTCAGCCATTCGGCGAGATCGACAACGTTCGACGACACCCCGCCGGCCGGGGACTGCGCGTCGGCGTTCCGGTCAAACAGCGCCTGAAAGCGCCCGTCCTCCAGCGCATGAAGCACGGTGCGATTCTTGCGGGCGAGGAATTCCTGGTGCCGCGTGCTGGTCGACGTCATGCCCAGCGGCTCAAACAACGCGCTGGCGGCGAGTTCTTCCCATGTCTGGCCGGAGGCGGCCGCGACCGCCTCGGCGCCGAGCGTGATGCCGAAATTGGCGTAGTGATAGGAAGTTCGGAACGGATCGAGCGGCAGGAGGCGCAGCCGCTCGATGATGGTGTGCCGGTCGAAACCGAGATCCTCGAGATCGTCGCCCGCCGCGAGCGGCAGGCCCGATCGGTGCGCATAAAAATCCCCGATCGTGGCGTTCGCCGTCAGATAGGGATCGGCAAGGGCAAAGGTGGGCAGGAAGCGCACCACCTTGTCATCCCATTTGACCTTGCCGGCGGTGACCTCAATGGCGGCGATTGTCCCTGCAATCGGCTTGGAAAGCGAGGCGATCTGAAACACCGTCTGTGGGTCGACCGCAGCGTCCTTGCCGATTTCGCGCACGCCGAAACCCTGGGCGAAAACCGTCTTGCCGCCATGCACGACGGCAACCGCCATGCCCGGAATGCCGCTGCGCTTCATCGTGTCGTCGATGATCGCGGGGAGCGCGGCAAGGGCCTTTTCGGTTCCGCCGGGCGCGAGGGCGATCATGTCCTGGGGTGGGATGGCGCCAAGTTCGAGCGGGATCGCTGGCGGCGACGATGCAGTCTGCGCATGGGCCGCGGCCGCCGTGAGGCTGATGCAGCCGAGAGCCATTGCGCAGACGAAGCCCCGTCCGTTCCCGCTGACGATCGAGATGGCATGCCGAAGCCGCGAGGCCGTGCTGGCCCCAACCGCACCACCGGCGCGACCGCGATCTTTTCGCGACACCGTCCAACGCTTCCTGTCCGCTTTCATGACGCCCCCGTCGTTTGGCGCCGGAGACCCCGCCGCGATTCAGCGGAGATGTTAGGCTTCAGCCTGTCATCGCGCCAGCGCGGCACCGATGATTGCACCGACAAATCGAATCGACGCTAGGGCAACCGAAGTCATAAACAGAAGCGTACAAGGATAGCACTCGACCGCCCGCCACCGGTTCTGGCAATTATACTTGACGGTGGCGGCCGTGACGCCGATGTGACGGCCGTCGCCATGGCGCCAGAATGCGCCGGATTTCGCGCACTCCCGTGGATTCTGATTGCCTTTGTCCCGACACGACAGCCCGAAACGCGGCGACATCGAAAGGGAGGAATGCGACACCAAAAGAAATCGCTTTCTACCCGGTGTCAGCGAACCAAAGGTAACGCAAGTAAATGTTTCGTTCTGCCGATTTCGTGCCAATATGACGCTAGGGCATCATGCGAAATGGCGCCCGGCTTGAGGGGGAGCCATGACAACCAGACGGGACTTTCTTCGATACGCAGCGCTCGGGGCAGGCGCTTTCACCATCTCGCGGGCGCTGCCTGCCTTCGCACATGAAGCGCCGCGTCTGGTCGATCCCGTTTCGGCGGCCCTGGAGCGCCTCAGCGCGGCCGGATGGCGATCGCTTCTCCTGGAAGCCACCGGCGGCGAACTGGATATCGGGGCGCGTGACCTTTCGAGCGAACTGACGAAGCCCTTGTCGCGCATCGATCGGACCTATCCCGGCTTCGGTGATTTCTCGCTCGCCGGAAAAAGCGCGGTCGAACCGGGCAGCCCAGACCGGAGCCTGCTTTATCATGCGTTTGCATCGCCAACCGTCGTCATGGACCCCGCCGGTCGGCCGCTCGGCGACTTCCCGAGCCTTGCCGAAATCGAAGCGGTGGAGAACTTCGTCTACGGCGTCCATCCTCCGACCATGAAGGATCTGCGGGACCGTGCCGGCGGCAAGCCGCTCGGCATCGTCGTGTTCGCGCCGCAATATCAGAATGCGCCGATGTCCGTGCATGGCCGCCATGCGGAGCTTTGCTTCTCGCGTTCCGGCATCGCCCGCCTCGGCACGCTCGCCCCGACTTACGACGCGAAAGAGCGCGGCTTCGTTGCGGCGGACGAGGCGCGGCCGTTCGACTTCCCCGTTCTGCCGCGACGCTTCGCGCCCTATCTCGCGATCGAGATGACAGGCGCGGCCGAGGCCTTCGGTCCCCAGGATCCGCAGCCGGGAGACGAGAAACTCGCCTTCTGGGTGCCGATCCACAAGCTCTTCAGCGGCAGCGAGTGCATCGCGGACCTCGACCTGGAGGTCGATCTGCGCCGCAACCTCCGCAATGACGGCCTCGCGCAGTTCCACCGCTTTCTCGACCTGCAGGGCCTCAAGAACAACTGGCGCGGCGAGGATCTCGAGAATTTTCCGTTCCTGATCAAGGACGAGAGGATCGGCTCCCTGTCGCAGCGACGCGGTTTCGGTGGCGGCCTGCTCGAACCCCGCGCCAATCCGCTCGTCACGGCCGCCCAGTATGAAGGACGGTTGCTGACGTTTCCGGTCGACGGGAAATACACGTCGGACCTCGGCAATCTGCAACTCTCCGCGATGCAGGTCCTGCCCTTGGGCGATGAGGACGAGCAGCCGCGCTACATGCTGGATTCGGCGCAGGATGCGCAGCGGCCAGCCCCCGAATACATCAACATCCGTCACCGCGTCCTTCCCAACGGCCAGATCGAGAACCTAAATCTGCGGCCGGACATGGACGAAGTCATCGCAGCCGGAGGCTATGAGGCGCTGCATTACTATGATGGCGTCGGGGACGGCTGGATCGAGGCAATCTGCCCGCAACTTGCCGAAAGCGTCGATGCGGTGAAGCCCGCCTATGCCATGGTTGCCCTGCCAGATTTCTTCCCTGGCGTCACGCAGCGCGACCTGATGACCTGGTGGCAGACCGAGGTTCCCGAGGCGATCCGGGGCTCGCTCTGGGCCATCCACCCGCTCGCGCTTTCGCAGACCCGGATTGCCGGCAATGTCACCCTGCCGGCCGGCTTCAGCCTGGACGACACGACGATCACGGCGATCGTCACCCAGCCCGGAACAGAGCCTCGCGTCGCGCAGACGCCAAACGGTCCCTGGACCGTCCGCAAGACGGGCCTGCCGGACGGCTCTCCCGGCCTCTTTGATCCGGGTTGGGATACGAGCCAGGGCATCTATTTTTCAGACCCGAACCTGCCGCTGCAGCGATTCATGGCCGGCTACGGGCTCGGCTCGCCGTTCATAGAGGACGCCAAATTGTGCGCGGCGCTCGGGGCCTACTGGCCGGGCGTGGCGCCGGACTCGACCCGAACCTTCGCGCCCGACAAGAAGATCGGCGGTCGTCGCTATCCCTATCCCACCATCGCGCCGCTGACGGATGAGGAGATCGGCAGCGCGCCGCTCGCCGATGGCCGCTATCTGTCCTGGGACGGCGTGCGCGGCCCACAGCTGATCGCCATCGAGGACCAGCCGGTGGTCGCCTATCCCAACGCCTTCCGGGTCGATTACATCGACATGGTCGGCACCATGACAGCCGCGCTGACCGCGCGCATCGATGCCGAGGAATACAAGCGGCGCATCCTCGCCATGGCCGCCATCTACTGGGCGCTCGGCATTCGCGATCCCGAATTCGTCCAACGCTTCGGGGCCGTCGACGCGGTCAATCAGGTATTGCGGGAGAAGGCCACCTGGGCGGTCCTCTCCTTCCGCACCGTCGCCGAGGGCGACGCGGATCTGGGCGAGGCCGAAAAGGTGTCGGGTGCAAACCTTGGCGATGGGCCCGGCGGATCGCCTCGCTATCGGTTCCACGTCTTTCGCTGGGGCGCGCAGACGGCCGATCCGTCAGACCAGCACACCACGCATGTCGAGGTTCTGGAGCAGGCGACAGCCTATGTCCGTGGCAACACCGTCTTGATTCAGCGCGCAGGAAAGCCGTGGACCGTCGATCGTTCGATACCGACATAGTCGTTGTCGGGGGCGGCCCGGCGGGCAGCGCTACCGCCATTTCCTGCGCCCAGCGCGGGCTGAGGGTGATCCTTTGCGAGCGCGAGAAGGGCGATCGCGACCGGCCCGGGGAGACGCTGCATCCCGGCGCCGAGGCGATCCTGACCCAGCTCGGCGTCGCTGACCGTCTCGCCGGCGTGACCGGCGCGCGCCACGAGGGGATCTGGATCGAGAAATCGGGCAAGCGCCACTTCGAAGCCTTTGGCGGCGGGGTCGGGGACCGCTGGATGGGCCTGCAGGTCTGGCGCGCCGATTTCGACGCCCTGCTGCTCGGCCGTGCCGCTGAACTTGGCGTCGAAATCCGCAGGGGCTGCGCGCCGCGTGACGTGCTCCGCACCGGCCCGGCCGTTTGCGGCGTGCGCATGGCCGATGGCGATATCTCGGCGCGGATGGTGGTCGACGCGACGGGCGCCGCGCGCTGGCTCGGGCGTATTATGAGCATAGACACGCCCGCCCGTTCGCCACGATTGATCGCCCATTACGGTTATGCCGAAGGCTCCTGCCCCGAACGCGACCAGGCCCCGCTTCTTGTCGCCGATGCCTCGGGGTGGACGTGGACGGCACGCGTTAAGCTGGGACTCTATCAGTGGACGCGCATGCGCTTCGGCGAGACGGGGACCGACATCGGCCCACCCGAGGAACTGCGCCGCCTTTCTCCGGTCGGGCGCACGAAAGGCGCCGATGTCACATGGCGGATGGCGACACAGACCTCCGGTCCCGGCTGGTTCATCGTCGGCGACGCCGCGGCGGTGCTCGACCCAGCATCCTCGCATGGCGTGCTGAAGGCGCTGATGTCCGGCACGCTCGCCGGCCAGCTGATCGAGGCGAGCCTTTCCGGCAAGGCGCCGCCGGCCGAACTGTCGGGAGCCTATCACCGCTGGCTGGCCGGATGGTTCGAGACAGACATCCTCCAACTGGGACGCTTCTATCGCGAACTCGGCGCGATGGAATTCGCCTGATTTGATTTGGTTATTTGATGGCGCGAATCTGGTTGAGGCAACGCTCAAGCGTCGACGGGCCCCGTCAGGCATCTTGCCCAATCGACAGGCTGGCGCGGCGAATGAGGCGCCGGCCGGCTTCTACTGCCGCCGGCGGCCCGGGGTCCGCGTGTGGTTGCGCGCCGGTCTCATGTCTCAACACAGGCGGCTGTCTTCGTGGAGGTAATACCGACTTCGTTGTGGTGTCGGCGATCTGCCGAGTGGCATCTAGCCACAAATTCAGCTGACAACTGGACATTTAATGGCAATCGCCGACCGATTATCGCGATCGTCTGTCTCTATAGGCCTCGATAAGTGTGTCTTACGCTAAGGCCGGCCTATGAAGTGGCCGTAGCCTCTGAACCGAAAATTAATCCGCCGGCGACTAGTCTCGACTATCTCGATCCCGCTCCCTTGCCAGCGGGCTAGAATTCCTAATCTGCATTTCGGCGGCGGCTGGCGGCTCAAAGAGAGCCTCTTGCAAACAGAGAAAGAAAACCGGCGCGTTCATGGCCGACGGTTCCCGCATCCTCGGAACAGCCAACGCGGCCTCGGTAAGCGATGCCGGGCCGTGGCCGGTCGCGCTCGCCGTCCTGGCCGTCTCGCTCCGACGCGGGCTTGGCTGGATCCTGCTGGCAGCCGTCGTGTTCGGCGGCCTCGGTTTCTTCGCGAAATCCTCCCTGCCGCCGCGCTATACGGCGACGGCGCAATTCCTGCTCGATCCGCGCGGGTTGCCCGTGTTTCCCGGCGATGTCTCCACCGCCCAGTTCGACGCCAACAGCCAGATCGGCGTCGTCGAGAGCCAGATGCGCATCCTGACCTCCGAGCGCGTGTTGTCGAAGGTCCTGCGCGACGAGAGCCTGATGAACGATCTGGCCCCGGATGAAGATGTCGAAGCGAAGAACGCGACGCCGACCGAACCGATGCCGCTGCGCCCGAGCCTCGATTCCGCAGGCGGCAACGCCGCGGCCCTTGCAGCCCTCCAGCGTTCCATCCAGGTGACGCGGGCCGAGCGCAGCTTTGTCATCGATGTCGCGGCAACCGCCGCGACGCCGGCCGCAGCCGCCAACCTCGCCAATGCGGTGGTTGAGGCCTATGTCGAGGCGGATGCGGCGAACCGTACGGCCACCGCCCGCCGTCTGGCCGATGAGCTGACGTCCCGGCTTAACACCTTGCGGCAGCAATTGAGCGACGCCGAAGCGAAGGCCAACGCCTTCCGCATGCAGAACGGACTGATCAGCACCGGCGACCGGCTGGTGGTCGAGCAGAAGCTGGCCGACGCGGTCACCGAGGTCGGCGCCGCACAATTGCGGCTCGATCAGGCGACATCGCGCGCGGCTCAGCTCGATTCCTCGCGCCAGGATGTCGGCATGCTGGGCGCCAATGATGACACACGCTCGCTGACCCTTCTGATCGAGCGCCAGAACGCGGCGCAGGAAGATCTCGTGGCCCTGGCTGCACGGCTCGGCGATCGGCATCCCGATCTGACGGCGGCGCGCGGCCGCGTCGCGGAAATCGGACGGCGGATCGATCTCGAACTTGCCCGCATCCGGCTCGCCGCCCGCGCGGATCTCGAGCGCGCCCGCACGACGCAGCAAGCGGTCGCTCGCTCGGTCGCAACGCTCTCCGACGCTGTCGCCAAGGCACAGCAGGCGAAAATCGAGATGCGCGCGCTGGAGCAGGAGGTCGAGACCCATCGCACCCTGCTCGAATCCTTCAAGACGCGCGCCTTGCAGGCAGGCGAATTCGGCCGCATCGATCCCGGCGCCGTCCGCATCGTCTCGGTCGCGCAGCCGCCGCCGGCGCGCAAGTCGCTCGCGGGTCAACTGGCCTGGAGTGTCCTCGGTGCCGCCTTCGGCGGGATCCTCGCCATGGCCTTGCTGACGCTTCGGGCGATGCTCACCTTCGGCTCGCTTTCCCGGCTCGAGCCCCGTCGTCATGCGTCGGCCCGCCCCATGGCGTCCTCCGGCGAGATCCCGATGCCGACTTGACGATGCCCCGCTGCTCCGGTCGTCCGACAAAGCGAACCCCTCCATGATCCAGCGCAAGACGCCTCGCTTGCTGGGCTGGATCGGTTGGGCGGGCGCCGATGCGATCGGCCGGCTTGCCCTGCTTACCGGCAGTACCGTCATCCTGTCTCGGATGCTGGAGCCGCGCGATTTCGGCATAAGCGCGTTGGTCCTGACCCTCGTCGCTGTCGCCTCCGTCTGCGTCGGCGCGCCATTCGAGGAGGCGCTGGCGCAAAGGCGCGCACTGCGCCGCTCGCATCTGGGTGCCGCTCTTGCCGCCGCCTGGCTGGTGGCCCTCGTCCTGTTCGCCCTGTCCATCCCTGGCGGGTTCTGGCTTGGAAACGCTTATGGCGAACCGCAGATGCGGCTGCTGTTGCCGGTCGCCATGCTTTCGATCTTCTTCAGCGGACATTCCGATATCGCGACCGCGCTGGCGCGGCGACTGCACCGGTTCAACGATGTGGCGTTCGCGACTCTGGGCGGCCATGCGATCGGCATCGCGCTGGCGCTGGCGATCGCCTTTGGCGGCGGTGGCATCTGGGCGTTGATCGCCCAGCGCCTGCTGGTGGTCGTGGCCCGCGCCATCCTGCTGCAATGGCGGCTCGGATTCCTCATTCTACCCCGCTGGTCGAGGACGCATCTGGGCCATGTCGGCCGGTTCGCGCGTATCTCCTTCTTCGATCGACTGGCCGACAATCTGACCTATCTCGCCTTCAACAATCTCGTCGGCGCGCTCTATGGCATCACGGTTCTGGGCTATGTGAACATGGCGATGCGCCTGATCGAGCCGATCCGCGGCGCCATCATCGCCACCTCGCACAACCTTGCCTTTTCTTATTTTGCGAGCGCCGGCGACGATCCTCGCCGCCTGCGTGACCGCCTCGAGCCGGTCGTCGCCAACGCCGCCTTCGTCATCGCGCCGCTGTTCATCGGCATGGCAGCCGTGACGCCGATCCTTTTGCCGATCGTCGCCGGACCCGGCTGGGACGCGGCGATTCCCATCGCTATCTGCCTCGCTATCGGCGCCGCCATCCTGCTGCCGGCGCGCCTCGTCTATACGGCGCTGTCGGCCAGCGCCCGGCCGGAATTCAGTCTGATCGCCGCTTTGTCGGGTTTTGGCGCGACGATGGCGCTGCTGGTGCTGGCCACCCCGCTCGGACCAATCAGCGTCGGCCTGTCACGGCTTGTCGGCGATGGCTTCCAGGCGCTGTTCGCGGTTGGCCTGCCGGCCCGCCATCTCGCCTGGTCGCGGATCGACCGCTTTCGTGCTTTGCTGCCGGCCTATGGGCTCGCTTCCATCATGGGCGTGGTAGTCGCCGCGAGTGGGTTCGCCATGGACGAGATCAGCCGTCCACTGGCGCTGATCCTTTCGGTGGCGATCGGCGTTGTCTGCTATGTGGGGCTTCTGATCGTCTTCGCTCGTCCGACCTTGCGGACCCTGCTGGGGATCCTGCGGCCATCTTCCCGGCTGGCCACGACCGCGGAGTCCTGAACCCATGTCTGAAGCCATGCCTGAAATCATGTCCGATCCTATTTCCCCAAAGCCCGACCGCATGCCCGCTTTTGTCAAACCGCGCTGCCCCGTCCTGGTAACCGGCGCTACGGGCTTCATCGGATCGGTCGTCGCAGCCCGACTGGCGGCAGGCGCTTTCGCCGTGCGCGCCGGCACGCGGCGGTCGCCCTCCACGACGAACTCGCCGGAGGGCCTCGTGCCGATCCCTTGCGATCTCGACGATCGGGCGCAGATGCGCGGCGCCGTCGCGGATGTGAAACTGGTCGTTCATGCCGCCTATGGCGACGAGGCGGCCATGGTGGCGCAGTGCCGGACGCTGCTCGACGCCATGAGCGATGCGAACATCGAGCGGCTGATCTATTTCAGCTCGATCGCCGTCTATGGCGAGCGGACGGGTGCGATCGACGAAACCATGCCGCCGGTGGGCTCGCTCGGGACCTATGCCAGGGCGAAGCTCGCCTGCGAGGCACTGGTGAGTGCCTGGGCCAGCGATGCGGCGCATCCCGGCCGGCGTGCGCTGATCCTGCGGCCGGGAATTGTCTATGGCACGGGCAGCGTCTTCTGGACCGACAAACTGGCCGAGCGGATCGTCGCCGGGGCGTGGGCCGATTTCGGACCCGCTGCCGATGGCCCGGCAGCGCTTGTCCATGTCGATGATATCGGCGCGGTCGTCGCGGAAGCATCGCTCCGCCTGACCCGTGATGCGAGCGGTTGGGGCAGGGTGACAATTCTCACGCTCGTTGGACCCGAGACGCCGAGCTGGAACGCGTATTTCGCCGCTCTCACCCAGCGGATCGGCGCGCCAAAACTGCCTCGGCTCGGCGGTTTCGGCCTTGCTGTGCGACAGTTTGTTGCCGTCCTGAGCAAGATCGGGCATCGCCTGGGGCTGCCGGTGTCGCGCCGCGCGGCGCTGGCGCCGACACGCGCCGAAATGGCGATCTTCGGCCGCAAGGCCATTTACCGGACCGATGCGGCCGCCGCTCTAGGCCTGGCTTCGCGCACCGGCCTCGCCGAGGGCCTTGCGCGAACGATCGTCAAACAGCCGCCTCAGCCAAAAGCGTAGCGCCGCGCCGAACGGGCGGGCAATTCCAGCTGCCAGCCACCATCGGCCGCTAATGGCATCGCTGCCAGCGGCGCTGTCATTGGGTTGGCCTCATCGAAGCCTAGTACGGAGGCGCACTTCCGGTCGCTGGCTGTCTCGAAGCGGATATCGACCAGCGCTGCAGCTTCCGACTTGTTGATCACCACCAGTTGCACGCCCGGCCGGCCATCCGCGTTGGCGGCAGCATAAGCGACGAGATCCGGATTGCCCTCGATGGTGACGCCGAGCGATCGAGGGCCAAAACGCTGGCCGCTCGCGTCCGGCAGCCGGAACAGCCGGTAGGCCGCGCCGAGCGAGCCATCGAGACTGCCCCAATGGCTGGCAAAGGCGACGCCCTGCTGGCCGAAGCGGCCGAGTACGTCGGCCAGCGCCAGTCCCGAGGCAATCTGCCCGGCGCCGCCATAGTTGAATTCGGTGACGGCGATCGCTGTTCCGGGAAAGCCATGATCAGCGATGCGGCGCAGGCTTGGCAGCAGTGGCAAGCCGACGTCGCGGTCGCTATCGGCGTTGCCGAGCGCCCGAACCACCCAGCTCTCCTCGCGAAAACCCGGCTCGGTCAGCGAGCGCGGCGCGTCAAGCAGGGCCTTTGCCAACGCCGGATCCTCGCTGCGGAACAGGTTGCCCCGGTTGCTGTAGGGATACCAATGGACGTCGAGCGCATCGAGCAGCCGGATGCCGTCGCGCTCGGATGCCTGGCGGAAGGCGTCGAGATAGGCGGCGAGGAAGCTGCCGAACTGGCGATAATCGCTCCAGTCCGGTGCGTCCTGGAAATTGACCATCTCGGATGCGCCCCAACTGACGGGACCAAACACGCGCGCTGCCGGATCGGCCCGCTTGATCGCGCGCGCTGCCGCCAGCGAGCGTTCGAGAAAGGCGCGGATCGTCGGTTTGCCGGTCACGATGCGCGGATGCGTCTCCGGCCAGAGCCCGGGCTCGTTGTCGAGCGCATAGGCATAAATGCCCTTCTCGCTGTCGGCGCCTCCGAAGCGGGCGGTCAGGCGAGCCAGGAGTTGCGGGATGTCGGCGACAAGGCGATCGATCGGATCGCCCGCCTTCGCGCCGGGCTCCCAACGGATCGGCACGAAACGCGGCGAGGGCGCGCTGGCATTCTCCGGCACGGGGCCGTCGAAATCGGCGGCGACATAGCCGGCAAGCGGCACGGTGACGAGGCTTTTCGCCCCCATCGCCAGCGAGGATTCGTGCATCGTCTCGATCAGCCGGCCCGGCTTTTGCCAGTCACTCTCTGCGATCCCGAGCGCTTCGAGCAGGAAGGGGCCGTTGAACTGATGATAGTCCTTGCCGGAATTCGCCGCGTTGTTGACCCAGTTATAGCTGGTCATCAGATTGCCGCCGAGGCGCCGCGCCGTGACGCCGGCCGCCTGGTCGAGTTCGGCCGAGGGCGCGCCGCCGTCCATGGTGCCGATCTCGTTCGAACCGTAGATCAGCGGGCTGATCGGGGTTCCCGGTCCGCCATCGGCGATCCGCAGCATCCAGCGTGAATTGGCGCGCGCAACCGTCGGCGGCATGGCGCCGATGAGTCCGGCCGCCAATCCGCCCGCCAGCACCAAACGCCGCGTCGGTGCGTTCTGCGTCACGATACCAGGCCAGAACCGTAGAGGGCAGGGCGGAAGCGCGGCATCCAGAGCACCTTGCCAAGTCCACCAAAGACCTTCACCGAGGCCTTCTGCGCCCGAAGCCTGCTGAACGGCCGCAGCGCAATGGCGGCGATGCCGTACAGGACGATCTGCGCCATCCCGACACACATCCAGAAGGCGATGCGGCTCCATTGCGCCGGATGCAACTTGTGGTGGACCATCACCCGGATCTGGCCGCTCAGGAATTTCCGCTTGCGGACATAGGCCCAGCTCATCCGCCGCTCCGGCACCCATTCCGTCACGCTTGCCTGTGCCGACCAGGTAAAGCGCTTGCCGCCCTCGGCCAGGCGCTTGAGCAACAGCGTGTCTTCGCCGCCGGTCTCGTTCAAGCTGGTATCGAACGGGCCGCCTTCGCCCTGCAGGCAACGGACTCGGTCGAACATGGAATTGTTGGTGCCAAGATACGGGGCGAGGTCGGTCACGTCCTCGCCATCGATCCGGTCGAACTGGCGCGAGAAATACGGGGCGAGCGGGCCGATTGTCCGGCCATCCTCCGCACGCGCCGTCACGGGACCAAAGACAGCGTCGGCGCCGCTGTGCCTGGCCGTCTCGACATGCCGGCTGAGCCAGGTTTCGCATGCCTGCTCGTCATCGTCGAGAAAGGCGACCCAGCGCCCCTGCGCGGCGTTGACGCCGGCATTGCGCGCATTCGCGACGCCGGGCACCGGGGCGGAGACGTAGCGGACCGGCCGGTTGGCGCCCGGCGCGATGGCTTCGACCAGGTCGCGGGCGTTGCCATCAGACGAGTTGTCGATCACCAGGATTTCAATGTCGAGATCGGCGAGATCGGTCTGCGCAAGCGCACTCTCGACGGCGCGTCGCAGAGCCCTTGGCCGGTTCAAGGTGGGAATGACGATGGAAACGCTGCCCACCTGTAAAACCTTCATTGCCGCTTGGAAGTGTCGTTGGGCGCGCTAAAATGCAGGCTGCAGGACAATCTCGTTACGGGCTTTGCGCCGGGACGCCGATCCTGCGAATCTGTGATAGCAAGCTGGACGGATGGTCAGGATAACCGAACTAGACATACCGTCCAACAGGCGTAACCGGAGTGGCTGGACGGTGTCCGAACCTTGACCCGCCTCGGAACCGATCCGCATGAGTGATGCCCCGATACCGGTTGAACTGCGCGCGGCGAGCGACGCGCGCAGCGTCGTCGGCGCGTTCGGGCTGCATGGCGTGCTGCTGGTCGGCTTCATGGCTTATACGCTGGTCGGCACGCGCCCGTTCGCCGATGCTTCGGTAGCCGAACGTCTTGAAGGCAGCCCGCTCGACCGTCTCGTCGTGCTGGGGCTTTTCGCGCTGGCGCTGGTGGCCCTTGTCGTTCATTACCGCGCCGCGCTGTCGCTTTGTCTCCGCAACCTGCCGCTGGTCGCTCTGACCGGCTTCTCTCTGCTGAGCTTCGTCTGGTCCGATTATCCTGGCCTAACACTGCGTCGGGCTCTGCTTCTCGTCTTCCTGACCACCATTGCGGCCGGGATCGCGGCCAGTCTTCAGGATCTGCGCCGGTTCCACACGACCTGGTTCGTCGGCCTGACGCTGGTCATGCTGGTCAATCTGGTCGGGACCGCACTCTGGCCCGGCGTCGCCATCACCGACATCGGCGTGCGCGGGCTCTACAGCCAGAAGAATGTCGCCGGCCTGGTAGCGATGATCACGGTCGTCGCGGGCGCCACCTGGATGCTCGGCGCGACGCGCGCGCGCTCGGTCCTGATCGCTGCGCTGATGTTGGCCCCGGCGATCCTGTTTCTCGTTCTCACCCGCTCCAAGACGTCGATCGGCCTCGCCGGCGCCGCGCTGATGCTCATCGCCCTGTTCGCCTGCGCCGAATGGCGGGGGGCTCGCTTTATCCTGCTGATGATCTTTGTTGGCCTTGTCGGGCTGGCCGGGCTGCTTGGCCTGTTCGCGGTCTTCGATTTTGACACTAACCGGGTGCTGACGGCGACGCTGGGCGATGCGTCCTTTACCGGCCGCGACGAACTCTGGGCCTTCGCGCTGCGTTCGGCGGAGGAGCGCTTCTGGTTCGGCCATGGCTATGGCGCGTTCTGGGATGTCGGCTTGGCGGCCGATCCGCTACAGCGCCTGGAGCCGGGAACCTGGCTCGGCGACGTCGACATCGGCACCATCAACCAGGCGCATAACGGCTATCTGGAGCTCTGGCTGCATCTCGGCCTGCCGGCGATGATTGTCGCCGTCCTGATCGTCCTGAACGGGGCTCTATCCGGCACGGCGCAGGCGAGCGCGCGCGCGCTACCGCGCCCGGATCGTGCGGCGATCGGCTTCATGGCCATGCTGCTCTGGCTCTATCTCCTGCACAATCTGACCGAGGCGACCTTGTTCATGCGCGGCGCGGTGCTTTCGAACGTCGCGGTTCTGTTCCTGTTCGTGTTGTCGCGCAGCCGGGATCTCGCCGACGGTCGGCCGCAACATCTGGCCGGTGGCGGTTCTCGCATGGCCGCGCACGATGCTTTGCTCTAGGAACGAGCACGAACGGGCGGGGGCAGGCGGTTTGGGCAAGGTTACGACAACCGGTGCGACGGAGATCGATCTCTCGATCGTCATCTGCACCTTTCGACGCGAGGATCTTCTCGCCAAGGCGCTGGTGAGCATTCGCATGCAGACTCTGCCGGAGGGGACAAGCCTCACCGTCATCGTCGCCGACAACAGCGATGAGGGTTCGGCCGCCGCCGTGGTCGAAGCTGCCAATGCAGCCGGCCCGTTCGAGATCCGCTATGTCGCGGCGCATCCGGCCAATATCTCGGTCGCGCGCAATGTCGGCATCGCCGCCGCGACCTCGCCGATCATCGCCTTCATCGACGACGACGAGGAACTGGCGCCGGGCTGGCTCGCCGCCGTCGTCGCCGGCCTGCGCGAACATCCCCATGACGTTTTTTTCGGCGGCGTCGATCCCGTATTCGAGACACCTGACCGCGTGACTCCGGCGATCCAGACCCTGTTCTCGCGCCAGATCGAGGCGCCATCGGGCCAGGATGTCGTGGCGCTCGGCAAGCGCGGAGAGCGCGCCATCACGGTGGCGACCTGCAATTCGATCTTTCGTCGCGCCACAACGCTTGCCGATGACCAGCCGTTCGATCCGCGCTTCGGCCATGCCGGCGGCGAAGACCTCGATCTGTTCTGCCGCCTGCAGGCGCGCGGCCGCCGGTTCGGCTGGCTACCGGAGGCGCGGGTGTTCGAATTCGTCCCAGCCGGACGTTGCGATCCCGCCTATCTGCGCCGCCGCTTCTTTGCCGGCGGACAGGTCTATGCCGAGGCCGTCGCCGGCAACAGCGATGCGCCATTGGCCACCCGCTGCTGGCTGCGCGCCAAGGCGATGGTCCAACTCGGGCTGTTGGCCTTGCGCTATCCGCTCGTCCGGCGACAAGGGGCTGCGGCCAAGGCCGATTTTGGCTATCGCTGGGCCGGCGTGCTGGGAAAATTGTCCTTCGGCCGCCTCTATCCCGTCTACCGCGAGGCGCCCCCCCCCAAGCGCGCCTGATCCTGCTCGGCGGCAAGCGCTGCGACCTGATCGAAGATCGCCCGCCGCTTCGCCATCGACGTATCGATGGTCGACTGGATCAGGCAGGTGACATGCTCCGGCCGCAGCGAGCGGATGAACGACGCCTCGTCTTCGGCGCCGGCGAATTCATCGCCCCATCGCGAATGGCAGAGCGTGAAATCCTCCGGCATCAGGTCCGCTTGTTCGAGGCCGACCACCTGCTCGGCATAGACGCCGTACAGCACATATTCGGCGAAATGCGGGGTGCGGGCGAGGACGATGCGCCAGTCGCGGCCGGCGATGCCCTCGATCCGCTCGATCAGGCCGTGAATGACGGAGCGGCGCCAGACGACAAAGGGATTGATGTATTCCGCGCCATAATAGCGGCTGGATGGCAGGCCGAGCAGCCTTCCCGCCGTCTCCTGCCAGACGCGATGTGTCTCCATTTCGACCCGCACGGGATCGCGATAGATCCGCACCTTGCCGTCGCGGGCGAGGGCTTCGAGCGTCAAGGGGCGGATGAAGACATTGTCACTGTCGATATGGGCGACGATTTCGGCCGAGGCGTTGGCCGTGGCCGCGATCTTCATGATCTGCTGCGCGATCCAGCCGCGCACCGGCGGACTGAACGGCGTCACATAGATGTTACGGCGGGGCAGATGCAGCCGCTTGCGCCATTCCGGCCCCGGCAGCGGCAACTTCACGAACCAGCTCGGCAGTAAATCTTCCTGCGCCGCGACCGTGCGGCGGTCCGAGGCGAGATCGGCGAACAGCTTCAGGTCGGCACGCGGCACATAGAGGCTGTGCGGGATCGTTGCGGGTACGAAACGATCTATGCTCTCGCATAGCATCCGGCAGACATCGAGATCGCCCCGGAACGAGCAGGTAATCAGATTGGCTTGCGGTGTAGCGTTCATCGCGCCCAGTCCATCGGTTCGATCGGCGCGAAGCGCGATTGCACAAGGGCAGGGCGGTCGAAGCGTTCGGGATGCTGCAGCATTTCGGTCAATTCCGTCACATGCACGGCGAAATCCTCGTCGAGCCGCGACGGGCGGTCCTCGCGGATCGCGGCGGCCAACTCGGCTGGCCCGCGCAGAAAGTCCATGGTCGGCTTGCCGCGCCCGCCCTTGAACGGCACGCGCCGCGCCATCGGCAGGCGCTTGCCGAGACCGCCGCCGAGTCGACGTTCGATGAAGCGCGCGATCCGGCCCTGGCCCGGACGGCGCAGGATGACAGGCGAGGCGTAGTCCCAGGGTTCCTTGATTTCGATCGTTCCGGTCTCGCCGATGATCCGCATCCGGTGGTCATAGGGCGCGACGATGGAATTGGTCAGCCGCACAACGACGCCATTGTCATATTCGATGCAGCCGACGGAAAAATCCGGCGCGGGATGCGCAAGCGGCGGCGTGGTGCCCTTGTCGGGGACCAGCAGCGCCGCGAAGGAGGTCACGCGACGCGCCGGACCGAACAGGGCGGCGAAGACGGTCAGCGCATAGCCGGCATGTTCATAGGTACAGCCGGTCTCGAATTCGCCGCGTCCCGGCCATGGCTTGCCGCTGCGGCTGACCCAGGAATCATAACCGGCGCGATGGATCATGCCGTCGTCGATCTCGGCATAGGCGAGAAGCACCTTGCCGATCGTCCCGGCGCGGATTGCGGCCCAGGCGGTCTGCATGCTTTCGCCGAGCAGATTGCACGGCGCGGAGGCAAGCCGCACGCCGGCATTTCGCGCCGCGTCGCGAAGTGTCGCCGCCTCGGTTGCCGTCATGGCCAGTGGCTTTTCCGAGTACACATGCTTGCCGGCGGCGATAGCTGCCTGCGTCACGGCGGCGTGGCTTTCGGGATCAGTCAAGTTGAGCAGGATTGCGCAGGAACCATCGGCCAGCACCTCGTCCAGCGAGGCATAGGCGCGGCCGCCCCATGTCGCGGTGTAGGCGGCAAGGCGCTGCGGATCCCGGTCAAAGGCGCCGGCGAGGCGCAGCGTATCCGCATGCAGCGACAGGCATTGCCGGTAGGAATCGGCGACATAGCCGCAGCCGATGATCGCGATTCCCGTGGTTTGATCTGCCGCCATGTGCTTCCCGTCTCAATCGACTGCCGATTGAGCCCGGCGCCGTCCTGATTCCGCTTGTAGACGCGTAGGCTTTCCGGGGGGTTACCTGCTGAGGTAATCAGTCTTGCTGGCGGGCGATGTAGCGCGCGACGAGGCTTTGACGCCTGGCGTCAAGCTGGTGAGGTTCACCCGGTAGAGATCGGCCGAGGCGGCAACGCCGAATGCTGCAGAAGGGGCGGAGCCGCAACTTTGTTCGGGACTTTTGTCCCGTCTCTGCAGCTTTTCGCCCGGATGCTCCCGAACGAACCCGCTTCGTTCTTACCTCACGAGCTTATCGGCGGCGAACCAGCCATTCAATTTAGTCAATAAAATCAATTAATTATGGCGGACGGGGTGGGATTCGAACCCACGGAGGACTTGCACCCTCGGCGGTTTTCAAGACCGCTGCCTTAAACCACTCGGCCACCCGTCCGGGTCAATCCGGGATCAATGCTGAACCCTTGATCCGAATGCAAGTGGAACCTTCCATCCAGATGTGGATGACGGCCCAACACGCTCGAAACGAGGGCAATTGATTAACCCTCCAGCCCGAGTCCCGGTTGTTCCATGTATTTGACGCATTTCGGCCACGGTTGATTAACCAGCCGGAAAGGCCAAACCGGCTGAATGCGGGTTCATGCTTGCTGGAGTGTCGCGCCGTTTTCGCGATGTCCTTCAGGCCCGAAAGGCGTCGGCGCCCGTCGATCAGATCGACAAGTTCTTCGGTTGCTGCTATCGGATAGGCGAGATGGGGATTTCAAAAAAACAGATTCTGGGCCTGTTTGGCTCGGAAGCGCCGCAGGGCAGGGTGATGCTGAAGGCCGCGACCGCAGTCGCCGCCGCCGCTCTCCTCGCTTCTTGCGCCACCGCCCCAACAAAGCCTGCCAAGCGCAGCAAGGAATATTTCTCCGAAAAGGAATATGGCGTCAAAGCCAGCCCGCGCGTGGTCCAGTATGGCCAGAAGGTTCCGCAGGGCGGCGGTCGCTATATGGTAGGCAAGCCCTATACGGTAAAGGGCCGGGTCTATAAGCCGTTCGAGAACAAGCGATATACCGCCGTCGGCTACGCTTCCTGGTATGGTTCCGCCTTCCATGGCCGCTACACGGCCAATGGCGAGGTCTATGACATGGACGGCCTCTCGGCCGCCCATCCCACCATGCCGCTGCCGAGCTATGCGCGCGTCACCAATATGCGCAATGGCCGCTCGGTCATGGTCCGCGTAAACGATCGCGGACCATATGCCAGCGACCGCGTGATGGATCTTTCCTCGCGGACGGCCGAAGTGCTCGACATGAAGCATCACGGCACCGCCAAGGTGAAGGTCGAATATATCGGCCCCGCCAAGATGGAAGGCCATGACCAGCGCATGCTGCTCGCTTCCTATAAGGGGCCCGGCAGCAGCACCTCGGGCGACACCATGCTCGCTATGGCTCCGGTCATGCAGGCGCCGAGCGCCAATCCGGCCATCGTCATGGCGGCGTTGGCTCCGATACCGCGCTCGCGCCCCGACTATTATGAAAACGGCGGCGCTTTCGATCCGGCAATCGCCTATTCCGAAGCCCAGCCGGCGCGGCGCGTCGTTGCGGATGCGGCTCCGAGCGTCGAAGGCAGCAATTACGGCGAGCGCTCGCTCGGCTCCTTTACCGTCAACAGCCCGGTCGGATATTCCGACGCCGAACCGGCCCCGATGCCGGACGAATATGCTTTGCCCGTCCGGCGCTCGGCCCGTTCGTCCTATGCGGCCGATCTGGCGACATCGCCGGCGCAGCAGGCCGCAGCAGAAATGGCTTCCGGCGCCTCGGGCCGCGAGAAGCTGCAGGCCTCGCTTGATGACGCTGTCCGTCGGGTCGCGTCCGAGCGCAGCGCCGATGCCGACGTGGTCCAGCTTGGCGTGTTTTCCAATTCCGCCAATGCCCAAGCCGTTGCCGGCAAGTTCGCAGGGCTCGGCCGGGTCACGTCGACACGCATCGACGTCGATGGACGCCCCATGCAGTCGCTTCGACTTGTGTTGGCCGATGGCGCGTCGAGCGGCGTCGATGCCGTCGCCGCGGCGAAAGCAGCCGGTTTGTCCGGTGCCTATCTGGTCGTCCGCTGACCACCAGCATTGATCGTAGGGTACCGAGCCTGTTAACCAGAAGAGAGCGGCTTCGCGCCGCTCCTTCTCTGGTTTAGGCGCCCGGCATTTGGTGATGATTTCCTGCTGGTTCCCGCTGCGTTTTTCCCTCGTGCTGGCCATTTTCATGGTCCTTGGCGCGGTTGTGGGGCCACGCTCCGCTATTGCAGCGCCCTATGAGAGCAAGGCCGCCAGCGCGCTGCTCGTCGACGTCGATTCCGGCACCATTCTCTTCAGCAAGGAAGAGGACGCGGCGTTCCAGCCGGCCGCCATGGCCAAGATGATGACGATGGCGGTCGTGTTCGACGCCATCCGCGCCGGCAAGATCCATCTTCAGGACAGTTTTCCGGTCAGCGAATTCGCCTGGCGGACGGGCGGGGCGCCTTCCGGCAGCGCCACCATGTTCGCCAAGCTGAAATCGACGATCTCCGTCGCCGACCTGCTGCGCGGCGCGATCGTGCAGGCCGGCAACGACGCCTGCATTATCCTCGCCGAAGGGATCGCCGGCTCGGAGGGCGGTTTTGTCGAGATGATGAACCGCAAGGCCAAGGAATTGGGCCTGACGGGGTCGCATTTCACCAATGTTTCGGGCTTGCCCGACCCGGCTCAGAAGGTCACGGCCCAGGATCTGTACAAGATCGCCGACTATCTGATCCGCACCTATCCGGACCTCTACAAGATCTATTCGGAGCCGGATTTCACCTGGAACAACATCTATCAGCGCAATCGCAATCCGCTGCTCTCGGCCGGCATTGGCGCGGACGGGCTTTCGACGGGCTTCACGAAGGAATCAGGCTATGGCCTGACGGCTTCGGCAGTTCGTGACGGCCACCGTATGATCGTCGTGATCAGCGGCCTCGAAAGCGACAAGGACCGCGCCGAAGAGGCGCGCAAGCTGCTCGACTGGGGCAACACCGCCTTCGAACGGCTGCGTTTCTTCGACCGCGGCGAGGCGGTAGGCGACGCGCGGGTCTATGGCGGCGCATCGGGTTCGGTGGGACTCGCGACGCAGGAGCCGCTCGACATCCTGTTGATGCGAGGCAATCGCGAGCGCATCCGCGCCCGGATCAGCTATAGCGGGCCCTTGATCGCGCCGGTCGAGCAGGGCAGACAGGTCGGCATCGTTCGGATCTGGGTCGGCGATGCCGAGGTTCTGGAAAAGCCGCTGTTCACAACGGCAGCCATCGCTAGAGGCACAATGGATCAGCGGGCCCTCGACGCCGTTCGGCAATTGCTGATCGGTTGGTTGCCACAATGGAAATGATGCCACGGGAAATGACGACGCGTTTGCCGGGCCGGTTCATCACTTTTGAAGGCGGGGAGGGTTCTGGGAAATCGACCCAGATCCGACGCCTGGCCGATCGCCTGCGCGAGCATGGGCTGACCGTCGTGGTGACCCGCGAGCCGGGCGGCACGGAGATGGCCGAGCAGATCCGCACCTTCATCCTCTCCGGGGCTGCCGAGGGTCTGGGCCCCGAGGCCGAGACGATGCTGTTCGCGGCGGCACGCGCCGACCATGTCGACCGGCTGATCCGGCCGGCGCTGGCGCGCGGCGACTGGGTACTTTGCGACCGCTTCATCGATTCAACTCGCGCCTACCAGGGATCGGATGGCGTCGATGCGAAGCTGCTCGATGGACTGGAAAAGGTCGCCATCGGCAATGTGCGGCCGGATCTGACTCTGGTCCTTGATCTTCCTGTCGAGATTGGCCTTGGCCGGGCTGCCAGACGCCGAAGCGGCGAGGCGGGGCCGGCCGACCGCTTCGAGCGCGAGACTGTCGAGCGGCACGCTCGCCGCCGCGACCTGTTCCTGGCGATTGCAGCGCACGAACCGGAGCGCTGCCTCGTCATTGACGCCAACCAGACCCAGGATCAGGTCGCCGACGCGATTTGGCAGGGTGTAAACCTTCGTCTGAATGAAAGCTTGAACTGAACCATGGCAGCGCCAGACATTACGCGCCCCGATGCGATCGAGGGCTGGCCCCTGCCGGAAGAGCAAACCGAATGGCATGGCGACCCGGCGGTTGAGAGACTGCTGATCGAAGCTTATCGCGGCGGGCGGATGCACCACGCCTGGATGATCGGCGGCCCGCGCGGCATCGGCAAGGCGACGCTCGCCTACCGGTTTGCGCGCTTCGCCTTGACCTATCCCGATCCTGCCACGGCGCCGGATGCCGAGACACTGGCCGTGCCGGCGAGTTCCACCGCGGGCGCGAAGATCGCGGCGCGTTCGCACCCCAACATCCTGACGCTGTCGCGGCCGTGGGACGAGCAGGGCAAGCGCTTCAAGGCGAGCCTGACCATCGACGAGATCCGCCGGACGATCCCGTTTTTTGGCTCGACGGCAGGCGAGGCCGGCTGGCGCATTGCCATCGTCGATTCGGCCGACGACATGAATCCGAATGCCGCCAATGCGTTGTTGAAAGTTCTTGAAGAGCCGCCGAAGCGATCGCTGTTCCTGGTGGTCTCGCATGCGCCGGGCCGGCTGCTGCCGACCATCCGCTCGCGCTGTCGTCGGCTTGATTTGCCGGCTCTGACGGTGCCGGCGATCCAATCGGCGCTGCGGCGGCATTCCGATGTCGATGAAGATATCCAGCGCTTCGCGGCCGAGGCCGGGCAGGGCAGTTTGCGCCGCGCCATCGGCTTTCTCGATGAAGACGCGGCTGCCATGGGACGTGCCTTTTCGCGCGTCGTGGCGCGCTTTCCGCAGCTTGACGGCCCGTCCGCCCATGCGCTTGGCGACCTCGTTGCGCAACGCGGCGCCGACGAGGCGTTTGGCAATTTCGTCGATCTGGTCTTCGCCTGGCTCAACCGGCGCGCCCGGGGGCTAACCGAGCCGGATGGCTCGCCAATCCCCGAATGCGTGGCGGCAACGCCGCTTGCGACTTGGGCGGAGGTGTGGGAAAAGCTGCGACAGTCTTCGGCTGAGGTCGAGGCGCTCAATCTCGACCGCAAACAGTTTGTGCTGACGACCATGAACATCCTCGCTCGCGCGACCCGAATGTGAAGCTGTCGAACGGCCGGCGTTAGCTGGCGCACAGACTATTGGTTGCGTTCAACAAAAAGCGAGACAGCGGTGACAGCGCCGAAATTCTACATCACGACAGCCATCTCCTATCCGAACGGCGTTCCCCATATCGGCCATGCCTATGAAATGCTGGCAACGGATACGCTCGCCCGCTTCAAGCGGCTGGATGGATATGACGTCTTCTTCCTGACCGGAACGGACGAGCACGGCATCAAGATGGTGCAGACGGCGGCGCGCGACGGCATCACCGCCCGCGAGTTGGCGGATCGCAACGTGCCGCGCTTCCAGGCGATGACCGAAGCGCTCAATTGCTCCAATGACGACTTCATCCGGACCACCGAGCCACGCCATTATCGCGCCTCGGAAGAGATCTGGCGTCGCATGGAAGCCAATGGCGACATCTACAAGGACACCTATGCCGGCTGGTATTCGGTCCGCGACGAGGCTTACTACGCCGAGTCCGAGACCGAAGTCCGCGCCGACGACAAGCGCTATGGTCCGCAGGGCACGATCGTCGACTGGGTCGAGGAAGAGAGCTACTTCTTCCGCCTTTCCGCCTATGAAGATCGCCTGCTCGCGCATTACGAAGCCAATCGCGACTTCATCGGTCCGGACGAGCGCCGCAATGAGGTGGTCAGCTTCGTCAAGGGCGGGCTGAAGGACCTCTCGATCTCGCGCACGACCTTCGACTGGGGCATTCCCGTTCCCGGTAATCCGAAGCATGTGATGTATGTCTGGGTCGACGCCCTGACCAACTACCTCACGGCGGTTGGCTTCCCGGATGTCGAGAGCGAGAGCTTCAAGGGCTACTGGCCGGCCGACGTGCATGTCATCGGCAAGGACATCCTCCGTTTCCATTCGGTTTACTGGCCCGCCTTCCTGCTTTCCGCCGGTTTGCAGCCGCCGAAGCGCGTCTTCGCGCACGGCTTCCTGTTCAACCGCGGCGAGAAGATGTCGAAGTCGCTCGGCAACGTGATCGATCCGTTCTCGCTGATCGATCATTACGGCGTCGATCCGGTTCGCTTCTTCTTCCTGCGCGAAGTGCCCTTCGGCCAGGACGGAAATTACAGCCACGAAGCCATCATCAACCGGATCAATGCCGATCTCGCCAATGATTTCGGCAATCTGACGCAGCGTTCTCTGTCGATGATCGGCAAGAACCTGGACGGGATCGTGCCCCAGCCGGGCGCGTTGCAGCCTGCCGACGAGGAAATCCTCGCCGCCGTGGACGGATTGCTGCCGATCTGCCGCGCCGCGATGGACGTACAGCAGATCCACCAGGCGCTGAACGCGGTCTGGGGTGTCGTTGCCGAGGCAAACCGCTATTTCGCCAACCAGGCGCCGTGGCAGCTGCGCAAGACCGATCCCGACCGCGCCGCGACCGTGCTCTACGTCACGGCCGAGGTGATCCGTCAGATCGCGATCCTGTCGCAGCCGGTGATGCCGAGTTCTGCGGCGAAGATCCTCGATCTTCTGGCGATCCCGGAGGCAGGCCGCAGCTTTGCTTCATTGGGCGCTGCCGGCCGTCTGGCGCCGGGATCGACGCTGCCCACGCCCGCCGGTGTCTTCCCGCGCTATGTCGAGGCGGAAGAGAGCGAAAAGTCCGCCTAAGAACAGGATCCGGGTCGCGCTCCATGGCGTTGGCCCGGATCGCTCTATCTCTTCGTTAGCCCGCTCCGAGCCGGTCGTTGATGCGCTGGACTGTGGCAATCGTTTCGGATTCGCGCGTCCGCCGAAGCGCGAAATCCTGACCCGCCGCCGCGATCTCGCGGCAGGCCTGGTCATGGGTGCGGCACCACTCGACCTTCTCGACGATATCCGACAGATCCGCCGCGACCGGGATGAAGTGCGTCCACGGTACGAACTCGTCATAAAACCACTGCCGGAATCCAGACGGCGAGGCGACCTTCAACACGCAGCAACCGAGCAGCATTCGCGTATAGAGATTGCCCCAGCTATTGCTCGGGCCGTCGATATCGATCGCGAACTTGACGTCGATCCAGCGCGACGGCGCCACATAGCTGCCGAGGATGCCATGCGCTTCCATCGCCTGACGCACCGATTGCGCGGCGCGGTCGCGCTCGGGGATGAACAGGCGAACGTCGACATCGTCGAGCCCGCGCAGCGCCAGACAAAGGCGCACGCGCTGCTTCAGGTTCGGGTCGTCTATGTCCATCGCATCGGTGGTCGTGTCTCCGGGGCCGGAAATGGCGCCGCGCCAAAGCAGCGTATCGTGCCGCGTCGCCCATTGGCCCGGCCGGTTTTCAGCGAGCCGGCGGAACGACTGGTAGATCTCGGGCTTCATGAAACCCGGATCCGGCACGAGGATCGCCTGCGGCTCGTCGGCGCAATAGGCGATCTCGTTCGGAATGTTGCCGCCGCCATCGGAGATGTTCGCCATGGCCGAGGTCACGCCGGGGGCCGTGCGGGCCATGATGTGGATGAGGGCTGGAAGCCGCCGCCAGACTGTCTGGAACTGGTAGGGGTCGCGCGCCATCAGATCGAGGTCGAGCCGGACCTGCAACTGCGTACCGATCCGTTCAAAATCGATCTGGAAGCGGTGGCGGGCGTCCGTCGACTGCGTCAAGACCAGCGACGCGGGTGCGCCGGGCATGGCCGGCAACCGGGCCGCCAGCTTGCGCACGAGGGCCTCTTCCTTGAGGCGCCTCGGAAGGATCGCGAAGAGAGTGCGTTGGCTGAGTTGCAAGTGCGAATCCCCGGCCGCCTGCGGTCACATGCGGCACTGTAGAGGTGCGATCTCTCGACTGTCCACAATGGTCGACAGCGCGGCGGTAAGCCGCTACTGACTGCGCACGAAACACCCCATATTTGCGCTCATGACGCAAACATCCGAGCGATTGAAAACAATGCTGGTCGACAGCCACTGCCATCTCGATTTCGCCGACTTCGACACCGACCGCGAGGCGTTGATGCAGCGCGCGCGCGATGCGGGCGTCGGGCTGATCGTCACGATCTCGACGCGGGTGCGCCAGTTCGACAGGATCCGTGCGCTCGCCGAAGGGCATGACGAGGTCTATTGCTCGGTTGGCACCCATCCCAACAGCGCCCATGAAGAGCCGGACATCACCACCGACGAGCTGGTCACGCTGGCGCAGCACCCGAAGGTTGTCGCGATCGGGGAGGCGGGTCTCGATTACTTCTATGGCGCCGAGCACAAGGTGCTTCAGGCGCACGGCCTGCGCCGTCACATCGCCGCCGCCCGCATCACGCAATTGCCGCTCGTCATCCACGCCCGCGACGCCGACGAGGACATGATTGCCATCCTGCGTGACGAGATGGGGAAGGGTGCCTTCCCGGCCATCCTGCACTGCTTCTCGTCCGGCGCGGAACTGGCACGAGTTGGCCTTGAACTCGGGCTCTACGTCTCCTTTTCCGGCATCCTGACGTTCAAGAGCGCCCAGGCGATCCGCGATGTCGCCGCGTTCGTGCCGATGGATCGGCTGCTGGTCGAGACGGACGCCCCCTATCTGGCGCCGGTGCCCCATCGTGGCCAGCGCAACGAGCCGTCCTATGTCCGCGACACCGCTGCCGTGCTGGCCGAGGTGAAGGGCGTCTCGGCCGAGGAAATCGCTAGAGCGACGACGGAGAATTTCATGCGTCTCTTCACCAAGGTGCCGCGCGACGCGCTGGCCGGCCAGATGGCAGCGCAACATGGCTGAGGGCGGGGCGGGAGCGCCACGCGCCGACCGGCTGCGCATCACCGTGCTGGGTTGTGGCGCGTCGCCCGGCGTGCCGCGCATCGGCAATGACTGGGGCGCCTGCGACCCGTCCGAGCCGAAGAACCGGCGCACCCGCTCCTCGATCCTGATCGACGCCTTTCGCGGTGATCATCCCTATCCGACGCGTATCCTCGTCGATGCCGGCCCGGATGTGCGCAACCAGCTTCTCGACGCGCGCGTCGACCGCATCGATGCCGTGCTGTTCACCCATCCTCACGCCGATCACACGCACGGGATCGACGACCTGCGCTCGTTCTGGCTCGATACGCATCGGCTCGTACCGATCTATTCGGACGATTTCACCCAAGAGCGGCTGGAAGAAGCGTTCGGCTACTGCTTCCGCACGCCGTCCGGCGGCAGCTATCCGCCGATACTCGGCCGCACCCGCCTCGAGGCAGGCGTTGCCTTCTCGGTCGATGGCTCAGGCGGCCGGCTCGACATCCTGCCCGTCCGCCAGATTCATGGCGACATCGACAGCCTCGGCTTCCGTATCGGCGATTTTCTCTATTCAAGCGATATCAGCGATATCCCGCATGACAGCCTGCCGCATTTCGCCGGCCTCTCGCTCTGGATGGTCGATGCGCTGCGCTGGCGGCCCCATCCAAGCCATTTCAGTGTCGAAGATACGCTCGCCTGGCAGGAGCGGCTGCGGCCGCGGAAGACCATTCTGACCCACATGCATGGCGATCTCGACTATGCCGTCCTGGCGGCTCATGTCCCCGGCGATGTCGAGCCGGCTTATGACGGCATGGTCGTAACGCTCGGGCTTTGAGGGCGGATTCATCATCGAAGGCGAGGGGTTACGGACTGGTTCCCTCCGGAAGGACGTGCCACTCTTGGAATCAGCATGCGGCGGAACGTTGGGAACCGGCGCGGGGTAAGGAGATCCTGCCTAATGAAAATGCGAAATGCGGCCTGGTCCGTTTTCGGGATCGGCGCCGTCGCCGTATCTGTCTTCATCCTGTACCGCGAGTTTCGCCGTATTTCCTTTGCCGAAGTGGCGGATAGCCTTGCAGCGATAACCTTGGGAAACTGGGCGCTCGCTGTCGCTGCCACCCTCGTGGCCTATGCCGCCCTTGCCTGGTATGACCGGATCGCCATCCTGCATCTGGGCAAGAAGGTCTCCTGGCCTTTCATCTCGCTCTGCTCATTCACGACCTATGCGCTTTCGCACAACATTGGCGCATCGGTTCTTTCCGGCGCGGTCGTGCGCTACCGGGCCTATTCGACACGAGGGCTGACGCCGCAGGAAATCGGGCTGCTGATCGTCTTCTGCTCGTTCACCTTCTTCATCGGCACGGTGCTGATGGGCGGCCTCGCGCTGACGGTCGAGCCCCATATCGTGCGGCGGCTGATCGATATACCGGATTGGGTGTCGTTCAGCATCGGCGTCCTTATGCTCGCTCTGGTCGGCCTCTACGTTCTGGGCTCCTGGCTGCATTTCCCGCCATGGCAATTCAAGCGTTTCACGCTGCAATACCCGCGCCTGCCGATCGTCACGCGCCAGATGCTGGCCGGGCCGCTTGAACTGGCCGCTGCCGGTGCGATCATCTATTTCGCCCTGCCGGCCGCCGGAAATCCGGGCTATCTCATCATTCTCGGGATTTTTCTTGCCTCCTTCACGCTGGCGCTGTTGTCCCATGCGCCGGGCGGACTGGGCGTTCTCGAGGTGACGTTTCTGGCGGCGCTGCCCGAGATGAACCCGAATGACGTTCTGGCGGCTCTGATCGTGTTCCGGCTGCTCTATCTGCTGATCCCGTTTGCGATCGCGCTCATCGTCGTTCTGGTGTTCGAGAAGACGCAACTCGGCCGAAAAGATCTCGACTAGATGTCGTCACTTCAATGGATTAGGGCGGTATCCTGATCATCATTGTGAACTGACGGCATGAAAAAAGCCGCAGCAGAAGCCGCGGCTTTTCCGTGTCTGGGATGGCTAAGGGCAGAAGCTAGTTCTTCTGGATTCCGGCCTGCCTTGCGACCCAACGGGCGCTGTAGCCCAGCGGATCTTCCGAAAGCCGCTCAACCGAAACGCCGAGATTGGCCGCGCGGATGCGGGCGATGTCGGCCTTGGGCTTGCGGTCCATGGTCAGGACGCCGTTCTGCTCCTGATAGGTGTCGGTCAACTGCGTATAGCAGTAGCCGGCCAGCAGCGACGAACCGGTAGCGCCACGCAGCACGTCGGCATAGCGCACCAGGAAATCGTCGGCATCTTTCGCCTGGCTGTAACCCCAGCCGCTTTCCTGCCCCATGAAGAAGGCGATGCCGCCAAACTCCGTCAGCATGACCGGCTGGCCGGCCCAGGCATGGCCCTCAAGCGCCAGCGCCCGACCGGCAGAGCGGAAGGTCGTCAGCGTATCGCGGAACACGGCTTCCGAGCGGTAGCGGCCATCGAGAACGTCGCCGCTATAGTGATAGTCGTGCACGGCGAAGATGTCGGTCGCCATCTGCTCCCAACCATCATTGCCACTGACCGGACGGGTCGGGTCGAGCGACTTGGTGAGATGGTAAAGCGCCTGCTGATAGCTGCGCTGGCGCGCATCATGGGGCAGTTCCGGAATGCCCCAGGACTCGTTGAACGGCACCCAGGCCACGATCGAGGGATGCGAAAAATCGCGCTCGATCGCTTCCTGCCATTCCGCCGTGACCCGCGTGATCGCTTCGGTCGAGAAGGCATAGGCGCTGGGCATTTCCTCCCAGACCAGCAGGCCGAGGACATCCGCCCAGTAAAGGAAGCGCGGGTTCTCGATCTTCTGGTGCTTGCGCACGCCGTTGAAGCCGAGTTGCTTGGTCAGTTCGACATCGCGGCGAAGCTCGTCGTCGCTGGCGGTCATGATGCCTTCGCGCCAATAGCCCTGATCGAGCACGAGGCGGAGGAAGTAGGACCGTCCGTTCATGACGAAGCGGCCGTTGGCCGTCGAAACGCCGCGCATCGCGGTATAGCTCTTCACCGCGTCGACGACCGCGCCATTCGCATCGACGAGCGTGACTTCGGCGTCGATCAACTGAGGATGCTCGGGCGACCAGACATACTGGGCGCGTGCGTCGTCGATACCGGGGTCGGGGAGGGCGATCACCCGACCTGTATCCTTGCCGGAGACGGCGTATTCGTCCTCGACCAGAACCCGGCCGTCCAGCGACAGCTTCACCTTGAGGCGGCAGCCTTGCGGCTGAGCGACGCGCGCGTCGAGACGGATCTCGAAGCGGGCGAAATCGGCCGACCAGTGCAGACGATCGACATGGCTGCGGCCGACGCGCTCGATCCAGACGCTCTGCCAGATGCCGGTTGTGCGCGGATACCAGATGCCATGCGGCTTGGCGAGCCAGTCCTGTTTGCCGCGCGGCTTGTGCATGTCGGCCGGATCATCTTCGGCGCGGACGACGATTTCGAACGAGCGTCCCTTGATCAGCGAGCCGAGGGCAATGCGGACCGGCGTGTGGCCGCCGAAATGCGACGCGGCGTGCTGACCGTCGATCCAGATATCGCTGGCATAGTCGATGGCGCCGAAGTGCAGGATCAGGTCCTGCGCGGCGTCGGGCGCCAGTTCATCCGTCAACTCGACGGTGCGGCGATACCAGACGACCGGGTGAAACCCTTCGTCGTGAATGCCGCTGCGCGGGGATTCCGGCACATAGGGAACCTGGATGGTCAGCGCGAAATCCGGCTGATCCGGCCGCTGCCACTGCGCCTTATCATCATAAGCGAACTGCCAGGCGCCATCGAGCGGCTGCCATTGGCTGCGCTCCATCTGCGGACGCGGATGGGTACTGTAAACCAAGGGACTTCCTCCAAATCCAACCACGACAAGACGCAGTCGGGCCGCGGCGCAGCGTCAGACGCGGCTCCGGAAGGCCCAAGGGCAGGGGGCTGCCCTCCTCCATTCTGCGATGATCCTTGCGATCAATGGTATTATGATAAGATTAGCCTTTGGGGGTGTCAATCGAGCCATTGAGGCTCGTTTTTGACTGGGAAACGGCCGAATGCCGCCAAATCGGCCCGTCAGCGTCGTCGCTTCGCCCGAAAGCGGCCCCATTGAGGCCGGGAATCAGGTGCCTACTAGGGCATTGCCTTCGCCAAAGCAGGGGAATCGCCGTGGCTGAAATCAATGACGAGATCTCTCCGAATCTTCTTCGCCGGGTGCCGCGTCTAGTCTTGCTGGGATCGGCTGCCTTGGTCGCTGTGCTTGGCGCCGGGCTCGTCACGAATGCCATGTTGACGCGATCGCAGCTGCCACGCCAGCCACAGCCGGCAACCGCCGAGATCTATGTGATGCCGGACGCTCAGTCGCCCGATGCAACGCCCGAGATCCGTCAGGCCGTGCCGCTCCCGGCCGCCGAAGAGGCACCCAAGCCCGAAGCCGTCGCAGCCATCCCGCCCAAGCCTCAGGCAAAGCCGCTAGCCAAGTCCTCCGCCCCCCGGGCTGCAAGGCCAGACGATGCCGCTCGTTCCTGCGAGGCGGATGATTGCGTTTCCTGGGAGACGACCGTCACCAAGGCCCTGGCGGCCCCGCCTGCTCCGCGGCCTGAACAGCCTCGGGTCCTGTCGACGCGCGAAATCGAACAACCCATGACCAGGGGCATTTCGCCGCCGCTGGATATCGCAACGCCGGATGAAAACCTCGGCCCGATCGAGCGCGAGCCGTCATCGGTTGGCGGCATGGCCAAATCCGCGGCTTCGACTGTCGTGACCCAGAGCGAAAAGCTGGTCGACAACGTGATGCGCTGGAGCGATTCGGCGGTATCGAAGTTCACGTCGCCGCCACGCTGGATCTCGTCCTCGGGCGATCCGAACGGCCCTTAACAGAGCGGCAGCTTCCAACGACGAGAACCGTGCCTACCTTGTGCGCGCTCTCACTTCGGAGGGCGACACACCGAATTGCCGCTTGAAGGCGGTAGCGAAATTCGCAGCGTTGCCATAGCCGGCAAGTGCGCTGGCCTCCTGGATCGATACCTGATCCTCAGCCAAAGCGCGGCGCGCCTGTTCCAGACGTCTTTGCCGGACGTGCTCGACCACGCTGGTGCCATGCGCGGTCTTGAAGAGACGCTGCAATCCGCTACCACTCGTGCCGGCTTCGCGAGCGATATCCTCGACCAAAAGAGCGCCACTGTGTCCGGCGATGTAGTCCTCGGCTCGACGCAATCGGCTTCGGTCGAATGGGGTGAGCGACGTCGTGAGAGTTCGCTCTTCCTGATGCGTTGACGCGCCCAATGCTTCGGCGATGATCTCGACCGCGGCGCTCTCAATCAGCAGATCGCGCAGATCCGACGGCGCGCAGGTGGGCGCCAGGATGCGGTGAACCAACTCGCCCAGCCGCCGCGTTGTTTTCCACGACTGACCGCCCAGATGATCGCTGGCGAGGCCGCTCGCCAACCGGTGGTCACTCACCGTTTCCAGGCCGTCGCGATCGAGCCACTCGGGGCTCACCGTGATCACCAGATGACGCAGCTTCTGATTGCCGCGCGAGATGCGCCGGAACTGTTCGGGGCGGGCGCTCGGGATGAGCACGCCCTCATGCACCGCGCCGGTCCCGTGAAAATCGAAGCGACGCTCGCCAACTTCGATGGCGACATCTCCCTCGATCAGGAAGATGCAGGAGAGACCCGCCTTCTGTGAAGAAAGGGCCGTGAAGCCTTCGACTTCGAACACGTTGCTCGCGTGTACATGCAGGCCGCGACGCATTTCGCGATGCCAGAATTCGCCGCGAAACAAGGGATCCTCGTGCGAAAGACGGTCGTTGTCGCTTTCCAAGGTGAGACCCGGCCGTCGCTCGAGATCGGCGACCCGCATGACGGCGCCCAGTCCCTGGCTGGCAGCTTTCTGTGCTTCTTCTGATGAATTCACGAGACGGCCTGTCGCCCATTTTCTGCAGCATCGAAACTTTGCGGCTTGCGCAAACGACTCCGATTGGAGCGCAAAGGCCAAACCGTTGTCCGCCGAGCTAAGTTGCCCTACGAACCTCCATAACATGACCATGATAGTTAGATTTTAGTCGGGGGTCTATGGTGCGGAGTTTCGGGATGACGATTAGGTCGCTTCTGCTGGCCACTACGGCCGTCGGGGTTGTCGCGTTCGCGGCGCCCGCTCTGGCACAGCAGCCAGTCGAACTCAAACAGATCGTCGTGGATGGCGACAGCAAGGACGGCGAACCGGCAAGGGGGCCGGACGACGGCATCGTCGCGAAGAAGTCCGTAAGCGCATCGAAGACGGCGACACCGCTGCTCGAGACGCCGCAGGTCGTGAACGTAGTCACGCGCGAGCAGATGGACGCCCAGGGCGCGAATTCGGTCGCCCAGGCGCTTCGCTACACTCCCGGCGTAGACGCCGAGCCGAACGGCTACGACATCCGCTACGACTGGCTGTACATCCGCGGCTTCAACACTTTCGGCAATACCTGGCTCGACGGCCTCATGCTGCCCGGCGATCCCGCCGGATACGCGACACCCAGCATCAACAGTTACGCGCTGGAGCGGGTGGAAGTGCTCAAGGGGCCGGCTTCGGTTCTCTACGGTCGCACCATCCCCGGCGGCCTGGTCAATCTAGTCAGCAAGCGGCCCCAGGCCGAGACCTACCGCGAAGCCTCCGTCCAGACGAGCACTTTCGGCGGCATCCAGGGCGCGGTCGACATGACCGGCAAGATCAGCCAGGACGGCCAGTGGCTCTATCGCTTCACGGCGCTTGGCAAGGATCTCAACACGCAGATCGACCATGAGAGCGACCAGCAGATCATGGTGGCGCCCAGCATCACCTGGGCGCCGACCGACGACACAAACCTGACGCTTTATGGCTATTACCAGCGTGACACGCCGACCTTCTCGCCGCGCTTTTACCCGGCGGTCGGTACGCTGCTGCCGAACCCAGCCGGCCAGATTCCGCGCGACGTTTTCCTGGGAGATCCAAGCTTCGGAGAGTTCAATCGCGAATTTTACGCGCTCGGATATGAGTTCGAACACAGCTTCAACGACACATGGACCGTGCGGCAGAACCTGCGTTATGCGCATTCTGACCAGAACATGGACCTTGCTCTGGTCAATCCGGCCTTCGCATATAACGGACCTGGCACCGTTCTTGAGCGCGTCACTGCGATGTCGGACGATTCCCTTACATCGTTCGCCGTGGACAATCAGGCCGAGGCGAAATTCCAGACAGGCGCCTTTGAACATACGGCTCTGTTTGGCCTCGACTACATTCGATCGACGTCGGAAACCCAGTTCGGCAATACCGGACGCGGGGTCGTCGTCCCGCCGATTGACTATCTCAATCCGATCTATGGTCTCAACTTCCCGATCTCGCCGGTCACCCGCTCGGGTGTACAGAAGCAGGACCAGCTCGGCTTCTACGCGCAGGATCAGGTCCGCTATGACAACTGGGTCGGGACGTTCGGCCTGCGTTATGATCTGTCGGATATCGACAGCGAAAATCGCCTCGCCGGAACCAACGTCAACACAAACGATCAGGCGTTGAGCGGTCGCGCTGGCCTTACCTATCTCTTCGACAATGGCCTGGCCCCGTATGTCAGCTACATGACGTCGTTCCAGCCCATGCTCGGCACCACTCTTGCCGGTGATCCCTTCACGCCCCAGACCGCAACCCAGTATGAAGTGGGCATCAAATACGAGCCCGCGAACGGACGCGGCATGATCGGTGTGTCGTTGTTCGATCTCACGACGGACAACAGCCTGACGCCTGACATTACCAACACGCTCTATTACGTCCAGAGCGGCAAGAGCCGAGTCCGCGGCGTCGAGTTCGAGGGCAAGTACGAGATTTCGTCGTCGCTGGAAGTCCTCGCGGCCTACGCCTATTCGAACTCGGAAATCCTGGAATCCAGCACCGTGGCAGATATCGGTCGTCCGATGCTGCGCCTGCCGGAGCATCAGGGCTCGGTGTGGGTGCGCTATCAGCCCGATTTCGCTCCGGGACTGGCATTGAGCGCCGGCGTTCGTGCCACTTCGTCCTATCAGACGTCACCGGCCTATCTGGCACAGCTTGAGATCCCGGAACGAGCCCTGGTCGACATCGGCGCCGAGGTTGACTTCGGCGCGATTAGCAAGGAGTTCGAGGGCACCAAGCTGCGCGTCAACGTCAGCAACCTGTTCGACAAAACCTATGTGTCGCACTGCCTGAATGCTACCGGCGGTAGCTGCAACTACGGCGCCGGACGCACGATCACGGCCAATCTGAAGTACTCATGGTAATTTCAAACTCTATTCAACATCTTGCAGGAGCCGCCGGGAAACCGGCGGCTCGACCGCGTTTCGAAGCGGCGGTCGCGTTCTTCACGTGGGTGCTTCTGCTCTTCGCGCCGGCCGTTGCCTATGCGTCGCCGATCATCATGACGGACATTCTTGGCCGGACGGTTACGCTGGAGAAGCCGGCTGAGCGGATCGTGCTCGGCACCGGGCGCAGCATCAGCGTTCTGGCCCTGATCCATCCGGACCCGGTATCGCGGATTGTCGGCTGGCGCGACGATTTCAAACGCGACACGGCAAGCTACGCGGCGTGGCAAAAAGCATTCCCGGCCATCTCGGACATCCCGGTCGTCGGCGGAGGGGCAGGGGAAACGCTGTCGGTGGAAACCGTGTCCACGCTGAAGCCGGATCTCGTGGTTCTCAGCCTCTATGACGCCGAAGCGCCTGCCATGGCCCGCTCGATCGAGTTGCTTGGACAATTGGGCATTCCTGTCCTCGTCGTCGATTTCTTCTCGCAGCCACTCGACAACGCCTTGCCCAGCCTGCGCCTGCTCGGGAAAGCGCTTGGCGTAGAGCCGAAGGCAGAGGATTTCATCGCCTTCTACGAAGGCAAGCTTTCGACCATTCAGGACCGGCTCGCCAAGCAGGCCATCAATCGTCCCGGCGTCTTCATGCATGTTCATGCTGGCGGAATGCCCTGTTGCTCGACGCCCGGTCGCGGCGTCTTCAACGAGATGATCGAGATCGCAGGCGGCCGAAACCTGGCGCTGGCCCATGTTCCCGGTCTCTACGGCGATGTCAGCCTCGAGCAATTGCTGGTGGACGATCCCCAGATCTACATCGCCACGGGCGGCGCCCATCTGGCGGCTCGTGGCGGCCTCGTTCTCGGAACCGGCATCGATGATCAAACGGCGAAAACCACCTTTGCAAGGCTGCTCGCGACACCGGGCATCGCCGATCTGACGGCTGTGAGGGAAGGGCGCGCCTTTGCCGTCTGGCATATGTTCAACGACAGCCCGGTGAACATTGTCCTGATCGAGAAGCTCGCGAAAATCCTGCATCCGGAGCTCTTCACCGATATCGATCCGCAGGCGACGATCGACGCGATCAATCGCGACTATCTGGCCGTTCCGATGCTTGGAACCTACTGGGTCGATCCGTGAGCACCGTCGTTTCCCAGCATGAGCGGCTGGCCGATGAGGCACTTGCGGCTTATGCCGGCCTCAAGCGCCGCCGCCGTATCCTGCTCGCCATCCTCGGCTTCGGCGTGATCGCGGCCTTCCTTCTCGATCTCGGGACCGGCCCCGCGTCCATTTCGATCCGCGATGCCGCATCTAGCCTCCTGGGCTTTACGGAACTGTCGCGCGCTCAGGGCGTCATCCTGTGGCAAGTCCGGCTGCCGGTGGCGGTCATGGCTGTGCTCGTCGGTGCATCGTTGTCGCTCGCCGGCGCCGAGATGCAGACGGTGCTTGCAAACCCGCTCGCCGAGCCCTTCACGCTTGGCATCTCCTATGCCGCCGCCCTTGGGGCCGCGCTGGCCATCGTCCTTGGCATTGGCGTGACCTCGCTGGGCGGCCCCTGGCTGGTTGCCGGCAACGCCTTTCTCTTCGCCCTGGCGGCGCTCTTTCTGGTGCAGGCACTGACGCGCCTCACCAATGCCGGCGCGGAAACGCTGATCCTGTTCGGCATCGCGCTCGGCTTTGCCGCCAGCGCCGTGCTGTCGTTGGTGCAGTTCATCGCCTCGGCCGAAGCGCTGCAGCAGATCGTCTTCTGGAGCATGGGCAGCCTCGCGCGCGCCGATTGGACCGTGCTCTCAATCCTCGCCGGTGTACTCGTGCTTGTGGTGCCGTTCTCGCTACGGGCGGCCTGGCCGCTGACCGCGTTAAGACTGGGCGAGGAGAGGGCGATCAGCCTCGGCTTCGACACGGATCGTCTTCGGCTCATGGCGCTCATTCGGGTCAGCCTGCTGGCAGCAACCAGCGTGGCCTTTGTCGGCGTCGTCGGCTTCGTCGGCCTCATCGCCCCGCATATCGCGCGGATGCTGGTCGGCGAGGACCATCGCTATTTTCTTCCGGCCAGCCTGCTCGTCGGTGCGCTTACCGTTTCCGCCGCCTCGATTGCCTCCAAGCTGATCGTCCCCGGCATCGTCATCCCGATCGGCATCGTCACGGCGCTCGTGGGCTTGCCGGGCTTCGTCTGGCTCGTCGTGCGACGCCATCGGCGGCCGGCATGACAGTGCACGAACAACTGGTGGTAACAGCACTTTCCGTGAGCTATGGCCGCCGCAAGGCGATCGATGGGCTGAGCCTAGCGACCATCCGAGCCGGCACCGTTACCGCGTTGGTCGGTCCGAACGGCGCTGGAAAATCGACTATTCTCAAAGCTTTGGCGCAGATTGTTCCATCGACAGGTGCGCTACTATTCGGGTCAACGAACCTGCGCTTGCTGAAGCCGCGCGAGCGGGCGGGCCTGATCGGGTTCATGCCACAGGCTTTGCCGCAGGGCACGGAACTGACGGTGATCGAAAGCGTCATCGTGGCGATGCAGGGAGCCGTCTCCAAGGGCGGTCTCGAACGGCAGGCCGTCGCTGTTCTGCAACGCCTGAACATCGTGCAGCTTTCCCTGTCGTCGCTGGACCAGCTTTCCGGTGGCGAGCGGCAGCTCGTCAGCCTGGCACAAGCCATCGCACGGTCACCGCGACTGCTTTTCCTCGACGAGCCGACAAGTGCGCTCGACCTCGCGCGCCAGTTGCAGGTCATGCAGCAGGTGAGGGCTCTGGCAGAGGAGGGCGCCGCTGTGATCATGGTGCTGCACGATCTGTCGCTGGCGGCTCGCTGGGCCGATCAGGTGATCGTTCTCGATCGCGGTCGACTCTACGCCACCGGCTCTCCGCAGGACGTTCTCACGCCCGCGATGCTGGCCGATGTCTATGGCGTCCATGCGCGTGTCGAGCGGATCGGCGACCAGGTCGTCGTATTGCCCGAAAGCGCCGTCCCACCACGTTCTACCGTCTGACGCTCAGGAGATTCTGCCTTGCTGTCTTCGCAAGCCACCATCCGCCTCAAAAATCCCGCAAAGGTTCTGGACGCGCTGCAGGCGCATCTCGCCGAGCATGACATTGCCGTTGTCGGCCAGCAAGATCACCGGGTGGCGACATTGCCGTATGGCGGCGAGGTGATCTTTCAGTCCGCTCCGAGCGAATTGTCCCTGGAGGCACGGGCGCCGAGCCAGTCCGGCCTGGAAGACGTCACCAGCTTTCTCGCGTCGCACGTGCTCGAATTCGCGCATCCGGAGCGGCCTGCGATCCAATGGACAGGATTCTCCGACCGTCAGGCCTTCGCCGATTTTCGCGAAATGCGCGTTGTTCGCGTCGTCGACCTGACACCACATATGCGGCGTATCACGTTGAAAGGACAGGATCTTACCCGGTTTTCGACCGACGAGAACTTCCACGTCCGGCTCTACTTCCCAAAGGATCCGGCCGAGCCGGGCTGGCCCGTTCGCGGCGCTGATGGCCTGGGGATCGCCGAAGATCCGGCGCGTAAGCCCGATGTCCGGAAATACACCATCCGCAGCATCGACCTGGATACCAGCGAAGTCGACATCGACTTTGTGCTTCACGCCATTCCCGGTCCGGGCAGCGACTGGGCGAAAAGCGCCGAGCCGGGAGCGCTTGTCGGCATGGCCGGGCCGGGCGGACGGGGCATCCGTCCAGCGGACTGGTATCTCCTTGTCGGCGATGAAACGGCTCTGCCGGCCATCGCCCGGGCTCTGGAGAATATGCCGCCGTCGGCCAAAGGCCACGTGCTGCTGGAGATCGAACCCGGTGACGACGCCGTGCCGCTCGCGGCGCCTGAAGGGATCCAGGTTCAGTGGATCTCGCGCAATGGGTCGCAGAACCCGATCGTCGACGAAGTTCAGCGTATCGCCATACCGTCGGACCGAAATGTCTTTTGCTGGGCCGGAACCGAATTCGACGCCATCCAGAAGATCCGAACCCATTGGCGCGACACCTGCAAGCTCGGCAAGAGCGAGCAGCTGGCAGTTGCATACTGGCGGCGTGGAACGGCGGACGAATGACGCTGCAGTCTGTCGATCTGGCTGGAGACAAACCGAACGCATCCGGCCAACATTGGCATTAGCAGTTTTGCCGGATCCCGACGTTTGGGACGAGCAGGCCAGACGGACAGGGCGAACAGCTCATGGCTCAAAGGCTCCAGGTCACCTCAATCCGCACAAACAGAATAGTTCCATAATATATCTTATGCGAATTGAGGATGTCCGAAGCAGGATAGGCCTTGTGTCCACCGCTTCCTCCCCCCAGACCGCCTGAAGCACTGCTGTCGGCCAATCCGGCATTGCGTTCGCCGGCCATCGGATGCGAACGCCTTCAGCTATCCTTGAATCCGACCGCCGCATGGGTGCCGTCACAGAACGGCTTGTTGTTCGACTGGCCGCAGCGGCAGAGCGTCACCCGGTTGCGGATTTCGTATGGCGTGCCGTCGGCCGCCTCGATGACGATGCCGCCACGCACCCAGATCGGGCCGCTCACACCCTGCGACGGATCCTCGACGAGGACGATCGATGCCGGCAGGCTTGGCTCGACCGGCGCCCGTGTCTCGAAATCCCACGCCACGAGACGACCGGACGGACATTGGCCGACCTGATGCACAAAGGCCTCGCGAGCGGGTTCGGAGCTTGCGTGCGAGACATTGTTCCAGACCTTGCCGTCACGATCGCAGAAGCGGGCGAAGGCGCAGAGGGATTCGGCATCGGTCAGGGCCATGGCCGGGCCGTCGATCTCCTGCGCCAGTGCCGCATAGGGCTTCCGGCTTGCTGTCTCGTTCCCGACAAAGCCAATCCGGATGTGGCTATCGTCGCAGAACGGCTTGGTCGCCGACTGGCCGCACCGGCATAGCCGATAGGCCGCGCCGGCGGCGATGCTCTCCAGCAGCACCCATTCGACCGAGTCGCCCGCCGCATCGGCACCGATCGCCTGTCGGCTCAGCGGCACCTGCCCGCGCACCAGATAAGGGCCATCTTTCGTGACCGTGATCCGCATGCTGGGCACCGATGATTTGACCACCGCGAGATTCCTTTTTGGAAGAGCCCGTTTTGCGCCGTCGTTGCACGACAAGGACCACGCCGACACTTGCCTTGAACTGGCGCCGGGGCAGGCGGAGTCAATGTGGGGAGGGCGTCTGTGCGCCCTGCCCGCGCCGCGCCGATCGCGTCTCGACGGACACCGTCACGCGTGCTTCATGGTCGAGCGCTAGATGCCGGTCGTCGCGCCCGGTCCAAGCGGCGACGCCCGACGCCAACGAATGGTCTTCGCATGACAACGACGCTCGCCGCCGCCTCCCTCGCCCGCTATGCCGCCAGCGCGCAAACCATGCCGCCCAGGCATCTTGGGCGCCGCTACGACCGCAGCGGCGTATTCCTGCCGGAGCCAGGCAATACAGTGGTTTGCCACCTCGCCGAAGGCTCGAAATCGCAGGCCGCGATTGTCGAGGTTCGCCGCCGCATGATGGCGATGCCGGATGCCGGCCAGCTCGCCTTCACGCCGGTCTCCAGCCTGCACATGACGCTCTTCCAAGGCATTCTCGAAGGTCGGCGCACCCTGCCTTACTGGCCGGAATCGATGGCGCTCGATAGCGGGATCGACGCGATGACGCGCCACTATCTCGACCGGCTGCAAGATTTTCGCGACGCCGGGCCGTTTCGAGTCAAAGTCATGGACGTCGTTCCAACCGGCCTGACGGTCGCCGGCGCAACTGAAGCCGATCGCAGCATCATGAAGGCATGGCGCAACGCGCTCGCCGAAAGCTTCGGCTATCGCCATCCCGACCATGACGACTACAGCTTCCACGTCACGCTGGCCTACATGATCGACTGGATTGCCGAGGATCGTCTGCCGGCCTGGGAGGCGCTGTTCGACGAATGCCGCGCCCTGATCGCCCGCGAAGCGCCGATCCTGGAGCTACGCCCGCCGGCCTTTTGCAGCTTCGACGACATGAACCATTTCGAGGAATTGCTGGTTCTGGGGTAGCCGGTGGCGGTGAGGGAGGAACCTGCCCTACCCTCGCCGCGCCCATGCATTTCGATGCGAACTTGCCGTATCAGTCGACGGTTTCGAGCGTCGGATAATCGGTGTAGCCCTTAGGGCCTGCCGTATAGAAGGTCGACGGATCGGGCTGGTTCAGCGGCGCATCGCTGGCGAAGCGATCCGCCAGGTCCGGCGATGCGATGTAGTTGCGCCCGAAAGCCACCGCGTCGGCCTTGCCCTCGCGGATCAATCGCTCGGCGTCGGCTTTGCTCATGCCCTGGTTGGCGATAACAACGCCGCCGAAGGCCTGCTTGATCTCGCCAAGCAGGCTGTCCGGACCTTCGCGCTCGATCACGAAAAGGAAGGCAATGCCGCGCTTTTTCAGCTCCGCCGCGAGGTAGGTGAACAGGGCGCGCGGGTTGCTGTCGCCCAGATCGTGGTCGTCGCCGCGCGGCCGGATATGCGCTGCCACGCGGTCCGGGCCCCAGACCGAAATCGCCACGTCGACGATCTCCAGCATCAGGCGCGCCCGGTTCTCGATCGAGCCGCCATAGCGGTCGGTGCGGTGGTTGCTCTTGTCCTGCAGGAACTGGTCGAGCAGATAGCCATTGGCGCCATGCACATCGACGCCGTCGAAGCCGGCTCGCTTGGCGTTCTCGGCGCCACGTCGAAAATCTTCGATGATGCCGGGGATTTCATCCGTCTCCAGTGCCCGCGGAACCGCATAGGGCCGGACCGGTCGAAGCAGGCTGACATTGCCGGCCGGCGCGATCGCGCTCGGGGCGACGGGCAATTCACCGCCGTGAAATTCGGGATCGGAGACGCGGCCGACATGCCAGAGCTGCGAAACCATCCGCCCGCCGGCGTCATGCACGGCCTTGGTGACGAGCTTCCAGCCTTCAACCTGTTCATCGGACCAGATGCCCGGCGTGCCGTAATAGCCTACACCCTGCGCGGAAACGCTGGTCGCCTCGCTGATGATGAGGCCCGCATTAGCGCGCTGCGCGTAATATTCGGCCATCAGCGCGTTTGGCACGCGCTCGGTCCCTGCCCGGCTGCGCGTCAAGGGCGCCATGATGATGCGGTTGGGCAACCGGAGAACGCCCGCCTGAAGCGGTTCGAAAAGCACTGACATTTATTGGAAAGCCCCTTTTGGCGCGGCTCGATCGGTCAGCCGTCCCTACAAATATAGAGCGGCTTTTTAAGCTCGCAATATTCCGTAGGGGAAACCTCCCTTTAGGATCGGACAGCGTGGCGTGGCGAGCGGATCTCTCCCCGGACACTTCCGATGCCGAGCTCGAAGCTGTCGGCGATTCGGTTGGCGCGGTCGATGAAAATCGCCGCCGCCTCGGGCGGCATGGTCTCATGGACTGTGGTGCGGAAAAGAGCGAGCCAGCGGTCGAAATGCGCGGGCTCGATCGGCAGGCGCAAATGCTTCTGCATCGGCCTGCCCTGATAGCGGCCGGTACGCAGGACGACGTTGGACCAGAAGGCGCAAAGCTTATCGAGATGCTCGTCCCAGTCGTCGATCTGCGCGTCGAAGATGGGGCCGATCAGCGGATCGAGGCAGACGCGATCGTAGAAGGTGTGAACCAACCGGCGGATCGAGGCTTCATCCACGCCCGTCGCCGGTTGGATCAATCCGCTCGTTTCCATGATTTTCCCTTCCGCTTCGCTCGCGCCACAGCTAGGTACGGGAGGACCGCAGAACAAGCCCGCGTGACACGCCGCCGCAAGGAATCAAGCGTCGGGTCGGGCTCGGATCGGCCCTGCCCTCGCCTTCTAGCTGGCGACTTTTCGAGCCAACGCCTGAAGGTGCTCGGCAGGCGCGCGACCGATCAGGAGCCGTGCCTGTCCGTTGGACGCCCAATGCACGATGGTGAACCCGTCCATTTCTTCCGTCGTCAATGGCAAGTCGGCCTTGTCCGGCTTGGCAATGACGCAATAGGCGATTGGCCCGTGCACTGGATCGAGATAAGCGATCTGCACCAGGGGACGCCCCTGAAAATCGAACAGCTGCGCGCCCCGGAACGACAGGTTTGGGAAAGCCTCCGGCGCGCCGGCCAGATCAACGCCGAGTTTGGCGGATGCAGCGCGCAGTTCGGCCGCCGCGCGTTCGGGCGTCGGCACCAGCGCCAGCGTATCCGCCGTGGTCAGCGACCAGTATTCGGCCACAGCCTGACGCCAACCCTCCGGCGCACGCACCAGCATTTCGGAATCCTGGCTATCGGCCATCTCGCTATTGTCGCTGCCGATCCAGCCACTCAGCGCAGCGCCCACGACGCCGCCGAGCAGGAACAGCGCTGTCGCCGCGGCGACGAGGCCGGGCTGCCATCGAGGCATCCGCAGCGTGCGGGTCCGCGGCCGCTCCAGCACGCGGCGCGTTTCGTCGGTGGCGATGGCTGCCGATAGCAGCGACTCGAGCCGGGCGCGCGGTGCGTCGGCCTTGAGCGCTTCGAAGGCCGGGGCGATGATCGGCCCGCCCCGCTCGATGCGGTCGAGACGCATACGCAAGCTATCATCGGTAGACAGGCGTGCGATCAGCGCCTCCCGCTCCTCGACCGGAAGCCGGCCTTCGAGGTGAGCAATCAGCCGTGCATCGTCTGGATGACTATTATCCGTCATCGCCGCCTTGCTTCCTGTCTACGCGCCCTTGCGGCGTTTCCGACATACCGCCCAGCTTCTCGCGAACCGCCGCAAGCCGGCTCATGATCGTGCCGATGGGGACGCCGAGAAAATCGGCCGCCTCGCGGTAGGAGAAACCTTCCGCATAGACGAGCAGCACGGTTTCCCTCTGCGCCTCCGCCAGCTTTCCAATCTCCCTTAACACCTGCGACGCCAGAATATTCGTTTCAATCTCGTGCCCGCCATCGACAACGAGCGCAATCTCGGCGTCGACGACGCCGGCGCCTTGCCGGACGCGTCGGGCGCGCAGCTCGTTGATCCAGATGGAGCGCTCGATGGCGAACAGCCAGCGGTCCAGCCGCGTGCCGGGCAGGAACTGGTGCGATCGTTCCAGCGCGCGCAAACAGGTTGCCTGGACCAGGTCTTCCGCCGTGTCGCGGTTGCGGGACAGGACGAGGCCATAGCGCCAGAGCGCTTCCAGATGAAGCGCCAGTCCTGCCTTCACCGCATCGTGATCCGATCTAGACATGGGCGAGCGAATAGGGCTCCCGGCCCTGCTGTTCTTGCCGCGACTCTCGTCTCAGTCGCGAGAGCAAACCAGTCGGAGGGTCCGATGACAACCATGTTCGAAAAGACGAGTCGATCCGTGATCACCCTGGCCATTGTTGGCCTGCTTGCGTCTACCGGCGCCGCCCTCAGCCATAGCGGCGGTGGTGGCGGAGGCGGTGGCGGTGGAGGCGGCAGCAGTGGCGGCGGCGGCGGAAGCAGCGGTGGAAGCAGCGGCGGTGGTATGGGCGGTGGCGGCAGTAGCAGCGGCGGGAGCAGCAGCAGCAGCCATAGCACCGGAGGCAACAGCCACTTCATGCCGGCGGATCAGGTCTGCAAGCGCGGCCTTGTCTACAGCATGAAGTCGCATCAATGCGTCAAGGCGCGGCACAGCGAGCTCAATGACAAGGAATTGTTCCAGCAGGGCCGCCAGCTGGCGCTCGCCGGCTACTACGACAACGCACTGGATGTGCTCGATGCCGTGCAGAACAAGCAGGATTCCATGGTCCTGACCTATATCGGCTACAGCCATCGCAAGAAGGGCGACACCGACGTCGGCATCGACTTCTACAAGCAGGCGCTGGCGCTCGACCCGAACAATCTCAATACGCATGAATATCTGGGCGAAGGTTATGCCAGCGCCGGTCGCATGGAACTGGCCAAGGCTGAGCTGACGATCGTCCAGCAGCTCTGCGGCAATACGGAATGCGAGCAATATGAAGATCTCGCAGCCGCAGTCTCCGGCAAGCCGGTCGAATAGACGGCTGTCGTTGAAGACGCGCCAGGGCCGGCGATGTTGCAGCAGGCGTCGCCGGCCAACCGTCTTCCGAACAGCCCACCACTCGTCATCACCGCTTCGTGATCGTGGCCGGCCCGGCACCGATCGAATAGAGCGCCAGCTATAGGCGTTTCCTCTCCGGATCAATCAGGAAGGGTAACGGCGATGACACGACAGATCTCCCATCGGAAAATGAACAGCCTGGCCGCAATAACCTGCGCGGCCTTGATCGGCCTTGCCGGCATTATGCCGGCCGTCGCGGCGAGCGGCGGTAGCGGTTCCTCCGGAAGCGGTGGCAGTGCGCCACCACAATGTCGGCAGGGGCTGGTCTGGGACAAGAAGACCCAGCGCTGCGTCCGCGCCCAGTCGAGCAATGTTCCCGACAAGGATCTGCTGGAACAGGGCCGTGCGCTGGCATTGGCCGGTCACTATGACGACGCCCTGACTGTCCTCGCCGCCGTGCGTAACAAGCAGGACGCGATGGTGCTGACCTATATCGGCTACAGCCACCGCAAGAAGGGCGATACCGACACTGGCATCGGCTTCTACAAGCAGGCGCTGGCGATCGATCCCAACAACATCAACACCCATGAATATCTCGGCGAAGGCTATGCCAGCGCCGGGCGCATGGAACTGGCGAAGGCCGAGCTGGGGATCGTCGAGAAGCTTTGTGGCAACAAGGAATGCGAGCAATACGAAGATCTCGCAGCCGCCATTTCCGGCAATCCCGTCGACTGAAACTGGAAACAGGCTCCTCAAGGAGAGGCACGGCATGAACCTGATCCAGTTTCCCGATACCGTCGCTGTGGCCCATCCGCCCCGCGTTGCAGCGGTCACGGCGGCGTTGCGGTCGCTGGTGACGGTCGTGCCGCCGTTTCGTATTCCGCAAACGGTCGCCAAGGAGCGGGCGCGCGAGGTGTTCGCCTCGCGCATGCCCTTCTTCGACCAGCTCGAGCAGGTGTTCGACAACGCCGCCATCGACGCGCGCTACAGCTGCCGGCCTGTCGAGTGGTTTCTGGGGCCGGCCGATTTTGAAGAGAAGACGCGGCTCTATCAGGAGCACGCGACCGCCCTCGCCTTCGAGGCGGCCAATCTCGCGCTGCAATCGGCGCAGCTCCGGCCGCAAGATATCGACGTTCTTGTCTTCGTCTCCTCGACCGGCATCTCGACGCCCAGCATCGAGGCGCGGCTGATGAATTTGCTTCCTTTCCGCTCGGATGTGATGCGGCTGCCGATCTTCGGGCTCGGCTGCGCCGGTGGCGTGCTCGGCCTGACCCGCACGGCCCAGATGGCGCGCTCGCAGGCGGGGCTGCGCTGCCTGATGATTGTCGTCGAGCTCAGCAGCCTCGCCTTCCGCTATGACCGGCTGACCAAGAGCAACCTCGTCGCCAGTGCGCTGTTCGGCGATGGCGCGGCGGCGGCCGTCGTCACCAGCGATGCCGGCATTGCGACGCCGCGTCTCGCCACGCTTGGCGTCGGTGGCGAGCATTGCTGGCACGACACGCTCGATGTCATGGGCTGGAACATCGACGCCAACGGTTTTGATGTCATCTTCCAGCAGAGCATTCCGCAGATCATCGCCGATCAATATCCGGCCGCCCTCGACGGCTTTCTGGCGAGGCACGGTCTGAGTCGATCCGACGTCGACCGCCCCTGCTGCCATCCAGGCGGCGCCAAGGTCATGGACGAGCTGGAGATCGTCTTCGGCTACCCGAAATTCGCCCTCGACGCCGAACGGCGGGTGCTGGCCGCCTACGGCAACATGTCGGCGCCGACCGTGTTGTTCGTGCTGGAGGATCTATTGAGATCCGGCAGCCAAGGCGAACTACTGATGTCGTCGCTGGGGCCGGGCTTTACGGCTGCGTTCCAGATGGTTTCGGTCGGCGCTGGAGCATCGGACCGATGACAATCGGCTGGGCCTATTGGCTGCTCATCGCGGTGGCAATCCAGCGGCTGGTCGAGCTGGCGCGCGCCAACCGCAATACGCGCGCGCTTCTGGCGCGAGGCGGTCGCGAGGTTGGGCGCGAACACTATCCGCTGATCGTCGCCCTGCATGCCAGCTGGCTTGCGACGCTGGCTTTGCTCACGGCACCAGACCCGCCGGTGAACTGGGGCCTGATCGCTGTTTTCGCACTGCTGCAGGTTCTGCGGATATGGGTTCTGGCGAGTCTCGGTCCCTATTGGACGACGCGCATTATCACGCTTGACGACGCGCCGCTGAAACGGGTCGGGCCGTACCGCTTCCTGCGTCACCCCAACTATGTCGTCGTCGCTCTGGAAGTGCCGCTTCTGGCACTGATCCTCGATTTGCCGATTCCTGCGCTGGTTTTCGGCGTTCTGAACCTCATCCTGCTCGCCGTCCGGATCCGGATCGAGAACCGGGCTCTGGCGGCTCGCAGGTCATCCGGGGCGGCTACTTACCAGCACCCGTCTTCACCTCTCCCTGAGGGAGAGGTCGACGGCCAAGGGCCGGCGGGTGAGGGTCTACGGACTCACCCGGAGCTGGCTCAGGCAGACAACAAGTCTTCCAGCGCCAGTGCTACGATCTCGGTGGCCGCTCGCAGGTCCGACAGCTGAATGTGTTCATCGGCCGAATGGGCGTTGGCTTCCAGGATCGAACGTGGCCCCGCGCCATAGAGGATTGTCGGAATACCGGCGGCCGAGTAGTGCCGCGCGTCGGTATAGAGCGGCACGCCGGTAGCTTCGATCGACAGCCCCAACACGGCCTTCGCCGGCCGTTGCACGGCGGCGACAAGGCGCTCGACGCCCGGTAGCGGCCGCAGCGGCTCGGCCAGCATGATACGCCGGCATTCCACCTCGATACCGGGGATTTCAGGCGTGGCCGCCTCGATCAGCTTGATCAACTCGGCCTCGACCACTTCGCCCTGCTCTTCCGGGATCAGGCGACGGTCGATGCGGAAGGCGATACGATCCGGGACGACATTGGTGTTGATGCCGCCGGAAATCAGCCCGACGGTGATCTGCGGCGAACCGATGCCGCGCTCGGTCGAGACGCGTCCCTGCAGGCGACGACGCTCGGCATAGATGGCGGCGAGGATCGGAGTCGCCGCCTCCAGCGCGTCGACTCCGCAGGACGGCATGGCCGCGTGGGCCTGCCGGCCACGCACCACCACTTCGAGGTGCAATGCGCCATTATGCGCCGTGGTGATGGCGTAAGTGAAGCCGGCCGAAATCGCGTGGGTGGCTTGCGAGAGATCATGCGCAAGCAGCCATTGCGGCCCGACCGAGCCACCGGTCTCCTCATCATAAGTCAGATGCAGTTCGACGCCGCCATCCAGCCGCTTGGTCGATTGCTCCAGCGCCAGCAGCGCGAAGGCATAGGTCGCGAAATCCGATTTCGAAACCGCTGACCCTCGTCCGAAAAGTGCGCCGTCGCGTTCTTCCGCGCCATAGGGATCGGTGGTCCAGCCGCCGCCGGGCGGAACGACGTCGCCATGTGCGTTGAGGGCGATGACAGGCCCCTGCCCGCTGCCGAACGTCCTGCGGACGATCAGGTTGGTGACGCTCTTCATGCCGTGCTGGCGCACATAGGGCTCGGGTACGGGATGCTGCTCGACCGTGAAGCCGAACGCTTCCAACGCCGCCGCCGTCGCTTCCGCGTGGGGAGCGCAGTTTCCTGGCGGGTTGTCGCTCGGGATCCGGATCAGCGCCTTCAGGAACGCGACTTCGCGCTCCCAATTGGCGGCGACGGCGTCGCGTATCATGGCAGCTCTTCCTGCCTCGCCAGTTCCAGAATGGTCGCGACCAGGGCCTCGACGGCCAGCCCCATGTCGTCGACGGTGACAAACTCGGCCGGGTTATGGCTGATGCCGCCCCGGCAGCGCACGAAGATCATGCCGTATTCGGTGAGATGCGCCATCGACAGCCCGTCATGGCCGGCGCCGGAAAGCAGCCTCTGCGCCGGCTTGCCCATCACCTGCGAGGTTGCCGTCTCGATGGCGGCGGTCAGGCGTTCGCCACAGGGCGCATAGGGCTTTTCCAGCACGTTGTCGAAGCTCAACGAAACCTGGCGCACGGCCTCGACCTTGCGCGCCTGCGTCAGGATCGCCGCCACGGCGTCGCGCCTGGCGTCGTCGGTCGCTGCACGAACGTCGAGCGAGAACCGCACCTCGGCCGGGATGACGTTCGACGCGCCGGGCAAGACGTCCATCTGGCCGATGGTCGCGACGAGCGCGTTCTTGCGGTCCTTCTTGGCGATGGCCTCGATACCGACGATCAGCTCCGCGGCCGCGACGAGCGCATCGCGCCGCATCGCCATCGGCACGGTGCCGGCATGTCCCGCTTCGCCCTTGATGCGGATGCGGTGGCGGCTCTGGCTGGCGATCGCGGTAACGACGCCGAGCGGCGCGTTGGTGCGTTCCAGCACCGGCCCCTGCTCGATATGGACCTCCAGATAGCCGAGCACGGAATCCGCCGGATAGGCCTCGTTTCCGACCGCTTCCGGGTTGGCGCCGAACTGGGTCAGCGCCTCGCGCATGGTGATGCCATCGCGGTCGGTCTGGTCGAGCGTCGGGGTCTCGAAAATGCCGGCGGCGATCGCCGAGGAAGTCAGCGTGATCGGGAAGCGAACGCCCTCCTCGTCGCCGAAAGCGAGGAGTTCTAGGCCGAATGGCAGGGCGACGCCGCGCGCCTTCAGTGTTTCGACGGCAAGCAGCCCCGCTATGACGCCAAAATTGCCGTCATAGCGGCCGGCATCGATCACGGTGTCGATATGCGAGCCGATCAGCAGGGACTTGTTGCCGCTGCGCCCGGCACGGCCGGGAGGCAGCGATCCGCGCATGGTGCCTGCCGCATCCATGCGGACGGAAAGGCCGGCTTCGCGCATCCAGTCGCCGACGAGTTCTGCGGCGCGCTTGTGCTCGGGCGTCAGGTAGAGACGGGTCAGATTGTCGGGGCTGGCGGAGATCGCGGCCAGCCCGTCGATCATCTGCTGCGCACGTTTGCCGATGGCGCGGGAAATGGCGATGTCGGTCATGCTGAAACACGGTCCTCGAGGCGGAAACGGATGATCCGCTGGACCTGCGTCAGCGCGGTCGCGAATTCAATATCGGCGGGGTTGTCGAGGCGCGCCTCGAAGGCTTCCAGCACCTGGTCCTTCGTCGCGCCCTTGACGGCGAGGATGAAGGGAATGCCGTGGCGGTCGCGATAGGCGGTGTTAAGCCGGGAGAAGCGCTCATATTCGGCGGCGCTCATGCGGTCGAGCCCGGCACCGGCCTGCTCGTTGCGGGATTCAGGTGCCAGCTCGCCGGCGATGGCCGCGCGTCCGGCCAGGTCTGGGTGCTCGCGCAGCAGTGCCAGTTGCGCGTCCCGCTCGGCTGCGCCGACAGCCTCGACGAAGGCGGTCACCATCGCAGTCCGGTCGAGATAGGGCCGCGCCCTCTCCGCCACCTTCGCCACCCATGGCGAGTGTTCGGCGATGTCGCCAAAACTCGCCACGAAGGCGTCTTCATCCATGCGGTTGACCGCGGCGAGCATCAGCGGTTGGGTCGACATTTCATCCCGGTTGCAGGCAATACTTCCGCTTGTCTAATGACTTTGCAGCCACGCGCCAAGCCTCTTGCGGTCGTCCTCGGTCATGCCGTGCTCATTGCCGAGCGGCATGGCCGTTCCGTTCACGGCCTGCGCCATGATCTGCGTCTTGTGGGCGGCCAATTGATCGGTCGAAGTCAGGACCACGCCCTTGGGCGCCGCGTCGAAGCCGTCATGCGTCGGCTTGGTCGCATGGCACATGGCGCAATGCTTTGCCGTCAGTGTCAGCACATCGGCGTCCGACACCTGGAGGCTCGGATCGATCTCGACCGGGCGGGGCGCCGTCATCACCAGCAGCACACCAAAAGCCACCGCCGCCGCCGGAATCGTCCAGGCGAATTTGCGGAATGGGTCGTGCGCTTCGTGACGGTTGAGGAAATGGCGGATCGAGCCGCCGAGCAGCAGGACGAAGGCGACGAGGATCCAGCTCTGCGGATGGCTGGTGAGCATCGGATAATGGTTCGAGACCATCATCAGCAGCACGGGCAGCGTCAGATAGTTGTTGTGGACCGAGCGCTGCTTGCCGATCGCGCCGAGGCGAGGATCCGGCTTCTCGTGCTTGAGCAGCGAGGCGACGATCTTCTTCTGGTTCGGAATGATCACGCCGAACACGTTGACGGCCATGATCGTGCCGATGAAGGCGCCGACATGGATCAGCGCGCCGCGACCCGAATAGACATGCGTGAACATGTAGGCCGCGCCGACGATCAGCACGAACAGGCAGACCGCCAGCAATGGCGTGTAGCGGCCGATGATCGACTTGCAGAGTTGGTCATAGATGACCCAGCCGCCGATCAGCGACAACATGGAGATGACGATCGCCTGCGACGGCAGCATCGGCAGGATCGACTTGTCGATCAGATAGGTGTTGGCGTTCCAGTAATACTGGACGATCAGCAGCAGGAAGCCGGTGACCCAGGTCAGATAGGCTTCCCATTTGAACCAGATCAGGTCGGAGGGCAGCGCCGGCGGCGCGACCAGATATTTTTCGACGTGATAGAAGCCGCCGCCATGCACCTCCCAGGCGGTGCCATACACGCCCTCCTTCATCGCCTCGCGCTTCTTCAGCGAGAGATCCAGACCGATGAAATAGAAGGATGTGCCGATCCAGCCGATGCCCACGATCATATGGGCCCAGCGGATCAGGAGGTTCAGCCAATCGACGACGAATGCGGACATGGAGCGGGTTTCAGTCTCGTTGAGGTGCCGGGTGCGTGTGGGCGCGCAGGTGCCGGTTCCGAGAATCTTCTTCGACACGCCGACGGTCGCCCGCCGGAGCGCAAGCAACCGAAAACCCGGACGCCCCAAGGCGTCCGGGCCGGGTCGCGGTCGCTGTTACTGGGGCAGCTTGTCGTCGATGCCCTTGACGTACCAGTTCATGCTGAGCAGCGTGCCGTCGTCGAGCGTCTTGCCCTCGCCGATCACTTCGGTGCCGTCCTGCTTGAAGATCGGGCCCTTGAAAGGATGCAGCGTGCCGGCTTCGATCTTGGCCTGGGTGTCCTTGGCCGAGGCGACGACATCGTCCGGCAGGTTGGTGTAGTCCGCCATCTCCATGATGCCGTCCTTCAGGCCGTCCCAGATCTGCTCGGCCTTCCAGGTGCCATCGAGAGCCGCCTGGACGCGCTTGACGTAATACGGACCCCAGGTGTCGACGATGGCCGTGTACTGGGCCTTCGGCGCGAACTTGTACATGTTGTGCGCCTGGCCGAAGCCGTGCAGTCCGCGTTCCTGGGCGATCTGCAGCGGCGCGGGCGAATCCGTATGCTGGGTGATGATGTCGGCGCCCTGGTCGAACAGCGCCTTGGCAGCGTCGGCTTCCTTGGCGGGGTCGAACCACGAGTTGACCCAGACGATCTTCAGCTTGAAGTCGGGGTTGATCGACTGCGCGCCGAGCATGAAGGAGTTGATGCCCATCACGACTTCGGGGATCGGGAACGAGACGATGTAGCCGGCGACGCCGGCCTTCGACTGCTTGGCCGCGATCTGGCCGGCAATGTAGCGGCCTTCATAGAAGCGTGCATTGTAGGTGCCGACATTTTCCGACGACTTGAAGCCGGTCGCATGCTCGAACTTCACCTTCGGGAACTTGGCGGCGACCTTGATGGTCGGGTCCATGAAGCCGAACGAAGTCGAGAAGATGATTTCGCAGCCGGAACGGGCGAGACGCTCAAGCGCGCGCTCGGCGTCCGGACCTTCGGCGATGCTCTCGACATACGAGGTCTCGACCTTGTCGCCGAGCTGCTTTTCGACCATCTGGCGGCCGACGTCGTGACCTTCGCTGTAGCCGCCGTCATTGTGCGGACCGACATACATCCAGCAAGCCTTCAGCTTGTCGGCCGCATTGGCGGAACCGATGCCGACGGCGAGCGCGATGACGGCCGTCGCAGCGGTAAGAATTCTCTTCATTGCCTGCTTCCCTCTGGCTTTAACCAATTGCGATCCATTCCCCTGCAGGATTTTTGCCGCGGATCGCTGCGGCAGTTCCCGGACGAGCGTTCCCTAGCGGTCGGGAACGAATGACTGTCCGAGCGCCGCCGGGGTATTGGCCCGCACGAGCGCACGATTGCGCGAAATGATCACCAGGACGACGATCGTGGTGAGATAAGGCAGCGCCGACAGGAACTGCGACGGCACGCCGACGCCGAGCGCCTGGGCATGCAATTGCAGGATGCTGACGCCGCCAAAAAGCAGCGCGCCGATCACCACCCGGCCCGGAAGCCAGGTCGCGAACACGACAAGCGCCAGGGCGATCCAGCCGCGCCCCGCCGTCATCGCCTGCGTCCATTGCGGCGTGTAGACGAGCGACAGATAGGCGCCCGCCAGACCGGCGCAGGCGCCGCCGAACAGCACTGCCATGAAGCGGACGCGGATGACGCTGTAGCCGAGCGCATGGGCCGAGACATGGCTGTCACCGACAGCGCGCAGGATCAACCCGCCGCGCATACGGAACAGGAACCACGATACGGCGATGGTGATCGCGACGGCGAGATAGGTGAGCGGATCCAGGCGGAACAGCAGGCCGACAACCGGCAGATCGCTGAGCCCGGGGATCGAGACGCGGGCGAGGCCGGCGCCGGGCACGCCGACGAAGGCGTCGCCGATCAGCCCGGAGAGGCCGAGCCCGAACAGGGTCAGCGCCAATCCCGAGGCGACCTGGTTGGCAACGAAGATCAGGGTCACGACACCGAACAGCGCCGCCATCGCCATGCCGGCGACAATCGCGCCGACGACGCCGAGCGCGATATTGCCGGTCGAGTGCGCGACGGCGAAGCCCACGACAGCGCCCATCGCCATCATGCCTTCGACGCCGAGATTGAGCACACCCGAGCGCTCCGTCACCAATTCGCCGATCGAGGCGAACAGCAGAGGCGTCGCGGCGGTGATGATGGTGAGCAGGATGCCTTCCAGCATGAGCGTAGTCATGACGCCACCGTTCCCGTCTGCATCACCGGGGTGCGCACGATCTGCAGCCGGTAGAAGATGAAGCTGTCGCAGGCCAGAACGAAGAAGAGCAGCATGCCCTGGAACACCCGTGTCGTCTGGTCGGACATGCCGAGCGCGATCTGCGCGCCCTCGCCGCCGAGATAGGAAAGCGCCAGCAGGAATCCTGCAAAGATCGCGCCAATCGGGTTCAGCCGACCGAGGAAGGCGACGATGATCGCGGTGAAGCCGTAGCCGGGCGAAACGGTGGTCCGCAGCTGGCCGACCGGACCGGCGACCTCGCTGATGCCGGCAAGGCCGGCAAGCGCCCCGGAAATCAGGAAGGTGATCAGCACCATGCGGCTCTGGCTGAAGCCGGCAAAGGCCCCTGCCCGCGGCGCCTGGCCCAAAACCTTGATCTGAAACCCCATCTTGGTCCAGCGCATCAGGAACCATGCGGCAAAGGCGGCAACGAAGACGAAGATCAGGCTGATGCGGATGTTGGTGTCGAACAGCGTCGGAAGGATCTGGCCGCCGTCGAAGGCGCGGCTATCCGGGAAATTGTGCCCCGCCGGGTTCCGCCAGGGTCCGCGCGCCAGATAGTCGAGGAAGAGCTGGGCCACATAAACCAGCATCAGGCTGGTCAGGATCTCATTGGTGCCGAAGCGGATCTTCAGCAGCGCCGGGATCGCGGCATAGGCCATGCCGCCCAGCATGCCTAGGATCAGCATGGCCGGCAGCATGAAGGGGCCATGCCAGTCCGGGAAGAATATCGGCAGGAATGAGCCCGTGATCGCGCCGACAGCAATCTGCCCCTCGGCGCCGATGTTCCAGGTGTTCGACAGGTAGCAGAGCGACAGGCCGATTGCGACGAGGATGATCGGCGTCGCCTTGGCGACCAGTTCCTCCAGCGACCAGAGCTCGGTCAGCGGCTCGATGAAGAAGACATAGAGGAAACGGCCGTAATCGACGAAGCCCTGCTGCAACGCGCCGAAGAAGCCGCCCGAGGCCGGGTTCGACAGGTCGACGGTCGACAGGCGCCAGACGATGACGATCAGCGCGCCGCCGATCAGCGTCAGAAGCAGCGCCAGCAAGGGCGACAAATAGGCCATGGCAGCGGATCGTTCGCTCCGCCGTACCAACTCAACCCGCATATGCAGTCCCCCGGTCGGCCGAGTGCGGCTCGCCCATTCCGCCCATCAGCAGGCCGATTTCCTCGCGCGTCAACCCGGAGGTCGGCCGCGAAGGTGAAAGATGTCCCTTGGAGATCACCGCGACATGATCCGCAATCTCCAGAACCTCATCGAGATCCTGGCTGATCACCAAAATGGCAGAGCCCGAACGGGCGAGATCGATCAGGGCCTGGCGGATGATCGCCGCAGCACCGGCGTCGACGCCCCAGGTCGGCTGGCTGACGACGAGGACGCCGGGCTGGCGGTCGATCTCGCGTCCGATGACAAATTTCTGCAGGTTTCCGCCGGATAGTGAGCCGGCTTCTGGATCCGGCGTACCCTTGCGCACATCGAACGAGCGGCTGACGCGATCGGAAAGCTCCCGCGCCGCGTCCGGATTCAGAACGCCGCCGCGCAAAAGACCATCGCCCGTGGCGTGACGCGTCAGAAGCACATTGTCGGAGAGGCGCATTCGCGGCACCGCGCCATGGCCAAGCCGCTCTTCCGGCACGAAGGCGGCGCCCATCCGTCGCCGCGCCGTCACGCCCATGTCGCCGCAGGGCTTGCCGTCGATCGAGACCGAATTCGCCGCATGACAAGGGCGTTCGCCGGACAGCGCGTCGAACAGTTCGCCCTGCCCGTTGCCGGCGATACCGGCGATCCCCATCACCTCGCCCGCCTTGACCTCGAGCGTGATGTTGCTGAGGGCGACCGCGAAGGGATGCGGCTGCGGCATGGAGAGGTTTTGGACCGACAGCCGGGTGCGGGTATTTTGCGGAGGCGGCAGGTCGGAGGAGAGCTTTCGCACCTCGACGCCGACCATCATGGTCGCGAGCTTGGCGGCGGTTTCCTTCTGCGGGTCGCATTCGGACACGACCTTGCCGTGGCGAAGGATCGTCGCGTGATGGCAGATCCGCTTCACCTCTTCCAGCCGATGGCTGATGTAGAGGACAGCGCAGCCGCGCGCGGTGAGCCGGTCGAGCGTGACGAACAGGTCGTCGGCCTCCTGCGGCGTCAACACCGAGGTCGGCTCGTCCATGATGATCAGTTCGGGATTTTGCAGCAGGCAACGCACGATCTCGACGCGCTGCCGCTCGCCAACCGAAAGATCGGCGATGACCGAGCACGGATTGAGCGGCAGACCGTATTCGAGCGAGATCGTCTCGATTTCACGAGCCAGGGCCGAGCGGCTCTTTCGATCAGACAGCGCGAGCGCGATATTCTCGACGACGGTCAGTGCCTCGAAAAGCGAGAAATGCTGGAACACCATGCCGACGCCGAGCTTTCGCGCCGTGGAGGGGTTGGGGATGCCAACCGGCTGGCCCTTCCAGAGAATGCGGCCTTCGGTGGGTTGCAGAACGCCATAGAGGATCTTGACCAGCGTCGATTTGCCGGCGCCATTTTCGCCGAGCAGCGCATGGATCTCGCCGGGGCGGATTGCCAGATCGATGCCGTCATTGGCCTTGAACGAGCCGAACAACTTGGTGATGCCGATCGCGTGCAGGAGCGGCGGGCTATCGGGTCGATGCCGGCTTTGCGCCATGCTGGCCGCCCCCTCCTTGATGAGCTCCACGTCAGCGTCCCCCTACTGCTCGCGCCGATGCTTCGGCGGGCCCCATCGTCCCATACGCAAGCGCCTGTCGTATCGCTTCATCGCGTACCAGTAGATCGGCGGCGACCGAAGCCGCAATAGCTGCCGGCAGCTTCGATTTGATCCCGGGGACGCCGATCGGTGAAACCAGCCGCGCAATATCGTCCTGCGCCATCCCGGCGCGCTCGAGCTGGTGCGAGAAACGGGCGCGCTTGGTCTCGCTGCCGATCAGCCCGACATAGGCAAAAGGCTGCCCCTTCAAGGCTTTGGCGACAATGGCCAAGTCGAGCGCATGGCTGTGCGACATCACCAGGACAAAGCTCCCCTCCGGCGCGCCATCCAGCGCCGAGGGTGTGTCCTGCGGCTGGAGGCAGTGCGCATTGGCGGGAACATGCTGTGGAAAGGCGTCCGGTCTGGGATCGACCCAGACGACGCGGAACGGCAGCGGCGCCAGCGCCATCACGAGCGCCCGGCCGACATGTCCCGCGCCGAAGAGATACAGGACGCGGCTATCGTCGCCAAAGCCCTCTTCGACGACACCGTGATCGATCCGCGCCGAGCCGATCGGCAACTGGCTTGTCGTCTCGATGGAGCGATGCAGCTTGCCGTCCGACAGCTGGGTTCCGCGCGTGCGGAACAGGCCGGACGCTTCGGCGTCCGCGAGTTCAACGACCTCCGCCCGGCGCGAGCGATCGAACACTTCCAGGGCCAGATCGACCCGCCCGCCGCAGCACTGGCCGAGTTCGGGACCGAGCGCGACGCGCTGGCTGGTATAGAAATGCGGGATTTGGCGCGCGAGCGCAGCCTGGAGATCTGCGATGACGCGCCATTCCAGCGTGCCACCGCCGATCGTGCCGAAGAAGGTCGCGTCCGGCAGCACGACGATACGGGCGCCTGCCTCGCGCGGCGCTGATCCGCGCGTCTCCACAATGGTCGCCATGGCAGCCTTGCCGTGACGATCGATCGCTTGAAGGAGACGCTGCCAGACCAACATGATCCTATCCTGCCATCATCAAGCTGCCGTCATGCCGCGGACCGCCCGCATGATCGCTTCCGGCGTCGCCGGGGCGTCGAGGGCGGGCATCACGCCCGGCTTCAGGCTGGCGATCGCGTTGTTGATCGCGCAGAAAACCGAAATGCCGAGCATCAGCGGCGGTTCGCCGACAGCCTTCGACTTGAATATGGTGTCTTCGCGCGGCCCTTCCGATTGGAATAATTCAACGCGGAAGTGCTCGGGAATATCCGACGCCGCGGGGATCTTGTAGGTCGAGGGCGCATGCGTGCGCAGCCTGCCCTGCTTGTCCCAGACCAGCTCTTCCGTCGTCAGCCAGCCCATGCCCTGGACGAAACCACCCTCGATCTGGCCGATGTCGATGGCCGGATTGAGCGACTTGCCGACATCGTGCAGCACGTCGACCCGGTCGACCTTCATCTCGCCGGTCATCGTGTCGATGGTGACCTCCGAGCAGGAAGCGCCATAGGCGAAATAGAAGAACGGCCGACCCTCGGCCTTGTCGCGGTTCCAGGCGATTTTGGGCGTCTTGTAGAAGCCGGCGGCCGAAAGCTGGACCCGCTCGACGTAAGCGGCGTCCGCAAGGGCTGCCAGGCTCATGACGTGGTTGCCGATGACAACCTGGTTGTCGCGGAACGACACCTGGTTGCGGCGGACCTGCCACTTCGCCTCGATGAAGGTGTAGAGCCGGTCCTTGATGATGTTGCAGGCATTGAGCGCCGCCATGGCGTTCAGGTCGGTGCCGGACGAGGCAGCGGTCGGCGAGGTGTTGGGCACCTTGTCGGTCCGCGTCGCTGTTATCGCGACCTTGCCCATGTCGACGCCGAATTCCTCGGCCACGACCTGCGCCACCTTGAGGAACAGGCCCTGCCCCATCTCGGTGCCGCCATGGTTCAGGTTGAGCGAACCATCGCGATAGAGGTGCAGCAGCGCGCCCGCCTGGTTCAGCATCATCAGCGTGAAAGAGATACCGAACTTCACCGGCGTCAGCGCCAATCCCTTCTTCAGGATGCGGCTGCTGGCGTTGAAGGCGGTGATCTCCTCACGCCGCGCCCAATAGTCCGATGATGCTTCCAGCTGCGTCACCAGAGGTTGCAGCAGGCTGTCCTCGACCTTCATGCCATAGGGCGTGTGATCGCGGTCGCCCTGGTAGAAGTTCAGCTTGCGGATCTCGAGCGGATCCTTGCCCAAAGTATAGGCAACGTGATCCATCATTCGCTCGGCAAAGGTCATGCCCTGCGGGCCGCCAAAGCCACGGAACGCCGTGTTGGAGACCGTGTTGGTGCGCATCCGCCGCGTCAGGACGCGGCAGGTCGGGTAGAAATATGAATTGTCGGAATGGAACATCGTCCGGTCGACGACGCCCATGGACAAATCTTCCGAATGGCCGCAGCGCGCGTTGAGCACCACGTCGACCGTTTCCAGCAGACCCTCGGGGTTGGCGCCTACCCGGTAATCAACGCGAAAGTCATGCCGCTTGCCGGTCATGATCATGTCGTCGTCGCGGTCGAGCCGCATCTTGCAGGGACGGCCCGTCTTGTGTGCCGCGAGCGCTGCCAGAACGGCCCATTGCGAGGCCTGGCTCTCCTTGCCGCCAAAACCGCCACCCATCCGGCGGATCTCGACGGTCACGGCGCTGGACGGGATATGGAGCGCATGGGCAACGAGGTGCTGCACTTCGCTCGGATGCTGGGTGGAAGAGTAGACGAACATCTCGCTCGCCTCGCCCGGCACGGCCATGGCAATCTGGCCTTCGAGATAGAAATGTTCTTGCCCGCCGATGCGGAAACTCGCCTCCAGCTTCAGCGGCGCGGCGGCGAGGCCCGCCTCGACATCGCCGCGACCGAAAGAATATTCCGGCAAGACGGTGTCGGTGGTGTCGGCCAGGTCAATGGCCGGTGCCTCGGCCACCGTGGTGAATTTGGCTTTCGCCGCCGCACGGCGGGCGATGTCGCGCGTCTTGGCGACGACGACGAACACGACCTGGCCGTGGAAGCGAACCTCGTCCACGGCGAGTGCCGGATCGTCGCCGATCAGCTTCGGGCTGACATCGTTGGCGCCAGGAATGTCCGCGGCGGTCAGCACCGCGACAACGCCCGGAAAGGCGCGCACGGCTTCGAGATCAAGCCCGGTGATCCGGCCCTTGGCGATCGGCGCATAACCGGGCGCGACATGCAGCGTGCCGGCAGGCTCGCGGATATCGTCGATATAGGCGGCGGAGCCGGTCACATGGCGCGGCGCGCTGTCATGCGGCAGCGGCTTGCGGATGACGGCAAGCTCGGAATCGGCGGTCACTGCATCAACCTTGCTATTCAGCGGCATGGACAAAACCCTCCCGCCGTCCGACGAGACGCGTGCGCGATGTCGGCGTTCCCGCCGCTTCGATCAGCGCCTTGCCGAGCAGCGCATGCGCCGTCTCGGCCCGATAATTGGCGCTGGCCCTATGGTCATCGAGCGGCGAGAAATCGTCGCGAAGGGCAGCGAAAGCCTTGGCCCATGCGGCGGTATCGCGGATGCCCGCGCCGTGCAGCGCCGTCTCGGCGCCCTTGGCGCGCTTCGGTGTGCCGGCCATGCCGCCAAACGCAATGCGAGCCTCGGTGATCAGCCCTTCCGCATCGATGGTGAAACGGAACGCGCCCATGACCGAGGAAATGTCCTGGTCGAAGCGTTTCGTCACCTTGTAGCAGCGGAAGATCTGGTCCGGCCGCAGTTTTGGCACCAGGATCCCGGTGACGAACTCACCGGCAGCGCGGTTCTGCTTGCCGTATTCGATGTAGAAGTCCTCGACCGCCAGAATGCGGGAGCGGTCACGACGGCGCAGTTCCATCGTCGCACCAAGCACGATCAGCGCCGGCGGCGTATCGCCGATTGGCGAGCCGTTGGCGACGTTGCCGCCGACCGTGCCGCTGGCACGAACCTGCTTCGAGCCGATACGGCGAAACAGTTCGCCGAGGTCGGGATCAATCGTCCGCATATAGGGCTCTACATGCGCATAGGTCGCGGCCGCGCCGATCAGGATTTCGCGGCCGGTATCCTCGACGCCGTCGAGGTCCTTGACCCGGCCGAGATGGATGATCTTCGGCAAATCGCGCAGTTGCTTGGTGATCCAGAGACCGACATCGGTCGCCCCGGCAACGAGGATCGCGTCCGGATGGCGCGCATAAAGCGCCGCCAGACCGTCAACGGAAGCGGGTGCTGCGAAGAAGCGGTCGTCGTCGCCGATGAAGATGTCGCTGTCGTCGGTGATGAAATCGAGAACACCGGCGGTATCCTGCGCCGCCTTGCGGAACTTGTCGTCGCGCGGGCTCGCGCAGACGGAAAGTGCCGCCTCGACGATCGGTCGGTAGCCGGTGCAGCGGCACAAATTGCCGGCGATGGTGTCGTTGATCTGGTCGCGCCCGACCGCGCCGTCCGTGCCCTGATAGAGCGAGAAGACGCTCATCACGAAGCCCGGCGTGCAGAAGCCGCATTGCGAGCCGTGCTTCTCGACCATGGCGGCCTGGATGGGGTGGAGTTCGTTGCCCTCGGCCAGATCCTCGACCGCGACGATCTCGGCGCCGTCGACCTGTCCCAGAAGCTGGATGCAGGCATTGATCGGCTCGTAGACGACCTTGCCGTTGCGCGAGCGGCCGATGGCGACCGTGCAAGCGCCGCAATCGCCCTCGCCGCAGCCTTCCTTGGTCCCGGTGGAGCCTTCCGACAGGCGCAGATAATCAAGCAGCGTCATCATCGGATCGACATTGGCGACCTCGACGATCTTTCCGCGGCGAATGAAACGAATGGTCTCGCGCATGGTGCTGCTCAACTGCCCCGGTAGGTCGAATAGCCGTAAGGCGAGATCAGCAGCGGCACGTGATAATGCTCGGCCGCCGAGGCGATGCCGAAGCGGATCGGGATGACATCCAGAAACAGCGTCGACGGCAGGGCGTCGCTGACACCGCGCAGATAGTCGCCGGCATGGAAGACGAGCTCATAGCTGCCCTCCTCCAAGGCCGCGCCTTCGAGCAGCGGACCGCCATCTACCCGGCCATCGGCGTTGGTGGTCACGGTTTTCAGGAGGATCGGATCTGGTCCCAGCCGGTACAGGTCGATCTTGAGGCCCGCGGCGGGCCGGCCTGCGGCGGTATCGAGAACGTGTGTGGTAAGGCGACCCATCTGCGGTCCATTTCCAATGCTTCTCACGCGTCCAGCCTGGACGAAGATAGAGAGATGCCTAAGGTTTGATCAAATGGATTTTTTGATCAACTGGTGCATCTTAATGCGGCAGGCGGCGACTGCAACGCAATCCTGCCGCCATCCCCCATCATCATGCTAGAACGCCTCCAATGTCCATGATACTGCCAGTTGGAGCACAGGGTGCTGCCAAAAAGGCATCAACTGGCAGAATGGCGAGGTGGGTCGTGATGGTCGCGGAGAGCAAAAGCGTCCTCTCGCCGGCAAGCTTGGCACGGCTGTTCCATACCCCGTCGCTGCTCTATTTCACGATGGTCGCGGAAACCCTGTCGATGCGCGAAACCGCGCGTCGATTGAATGTCGCGTCCTCAGCCGTCGCCCGCCAGATCGGCCATCTCGAGCAGACGCTCGGCATGCCGCTATTCAGCCGCGAGGCGCGGCGGCTGAAGCTGACCCCGGCCGGCGAGATCCTGTTCCGCCACACCAGGCAACTGACCGGCCCGCTCGAGGCGGCGGTGTCGCAACTGAGCCTGTTGGCCGGGCTCAAGACCGGAACGGTCCGGATCGCCACCGTCGAGAGCGTCGGCCTGACCATCCTGCCCAGCATTGTCGCCGATTTCAGCGCGCAGTATCCGAGCCTGCATGTCGATATCCGGATGGCGTCGGCGCAGGAGGCAATCGGCCTGGTGGTCGATTCCGAGGTCGATATCGGCTTTACCTTCCTGGCGGCCCAGCATCGCGGCATCGAGATCGCGATCCGCCGTGACCTGCCGATCGGCGCGGTGATGCGAGCCGATCATCCGCTCGCCGACGAGATGCGGCCAAGCTTCGCCACCTGCTTTTCGCACCCTTTCGCGGTGCCCCGGCAGGGCCTCTCGATCCGCGAGGTGATCGAACCTTTCCTGGACCAGGACGGGTCGCGGGGGGGTTCCTTCGTCGAGGTGAATTCGATCCGCATGCTGTTCGAACTGGCCAAGACCGGGCGCTATCTGTCCTTCATGACGCCGCTTGGCATCGAGCGGGAGTTGGCGTCGGGCGAAGTCGTGTTCCGGCCGATCGCCGACAAGGGCCTGCCGCTCAACCGCTTCGGCATGGTGATCCGCAAGGGCGGCGACCTGCGCTACGCCCCCGCCGCCTTCTTCAACCTCGCCAGCAGCCACTTTGCCGCGAGGGACGGACTGTATTGAGGGGTGTGGCATTCTCACCCGAGAACGGGGCAGACCGCGTTCCTGCAGGACAAGCCCCTCACCTCTCCCTGAGGGAGAGGTCGGAGCGAAGCTCGGGGAGAGGGTTTAGGGAACGATCCGGATGGAGCGCCGTCCCGTGGGAGCCGGACGTGTGAGGCCGTAAACCCTCACCCGTCGCACCGCGTGCGCCGACCTCTCCCTCAGGGAGAGGTGAAAGGCAGTTGATCGACCATGGGACGGCTTCTGAGGTGCTTCGCGCAAGCCAAGTCCTCGAAGGAGGCACCAAGGCGTCGCCCCGGCGAAGGCCGGGGCCCATAGCCACCGGCCAAGGCAATGGTGGCCGAGTCTGCTGGAATCCGGCCGGCGCGTATGGATCCCGGCCTCCGCCGGGATGACGGCGGAGGGAGGCACGGACGCATCAGCCCCGATGTCGACGCATCCAGTTGCTAGGCTCATGCCTTCGAGACAGTTCTGATCCCCCCTTACGGGATCAGTACCACCGAGCCCGTCGTCTGCCGGCCTTCGAGCGCGCGCTGCGCCTCGGCGGCGTCAGCCAGCTTGTAGGTCTGCGGCTCGGCGACCACCACCTTGCCCGAGAGGATGACGTCGAACAGGTCCTTCGCCGTCTTGACCAGCTCGCTGCGCTCGGCGATGTAGGCGCCCAGCGACGGTCGCGTGGCGTAGAGCGAACCCTTCTGGTTCAGAATGCCGATCGAGAACGGCGGCACCGCGCCCGACGCGTTGCCGAATGAGACCCAGGTGCCGCGACGCTTCAGGCAGTCGAGCGAGGCCGGGAACGTGTCCTTGCCGACCGAGTCGTAGACGACATCGACCTTGGCGCCGCCGGTGATCTCCCTGACGCGCTCGACGAAATCCTCGGTGCGGTAGTTGATGACGTGGTCGCAGCCGAGCCGGCGGGCGATCTCGGCCTTCTCGTCCGAGCCAACCGTGCCGATCACGGTGGCGCCGAGCGCCTTGGCCCATTGCGTAGCGATCTGGCCGACACCGCCGGCGGCCGCATGATAGAGGATCGTATGGCCGGGGCCGACCTTGAAGGTCTCGCGCAGCAAATAGCGTGCGGTCATGCCCTTCAGCATGGACGAGGCGGCGATCTCGTCGCTGATGCCATTCGGGACATGGATCAGGCGGGCCGCCGGCGAGAGGCGCGCCTCGGCATAGGAGCCCATCGGGTCGGCATAGCCGACGCGGTCGCCGATCTTGAACTCCGTGACGCCCTCGCCCACTGCCTCGACGACGCCGACGCCCTCGCTGCCGAGCACGAAGGGAAACGGTCCGGGCGCCGGATAGAGCCCGGTGCGGAAATAGGTGTCGACGAAGTTGAGCCCGATGGCGGTATGGCGGAGGCGGACCTGGCCGGCGCCCGGCGCGCCAACCTCGACCTTGTCAAAGGAGAGGACTTCCGGGCCGCCATGCGACTGAACCCGAATGGCGTGAACCTGGATCGTCTCGACCATGACAGTCTCCATTCTCTCTGCATGAAATTGACGGAGACCGGCATAGATCCGGTCTCCTTTGTCGAAGGCTACACCGACTCGGTAGCGGTGTCCCTGCCCGCGCCCTTGGCTGGCACCAGCGTGCTGCCGGGCTTGCGCGGCCGGACTTCGCCAGAAAGCCAGAGGCTCATGAGAGCTGCGAGCAGCAGCGTCGCCATGCCCAGCCGATAGCCGCCGAACTGGGCGACGAAGCCGACCATCGGCGGTCCGAGCAGGAAGCCCGAGAACGACAGCAGCGACAGGGCCGCGACGTTGACGGCGGGCGGCCCCTCCCGCGAGGCGGCCGCCGTCACGGCGAGCGGGAAGACGATCGAGACGCCGAAGCCGGTGGCGGCCGCGCCGACGATCACCATGAACGGGTCAACCGCGAAGACCATGACGACCAGCCCGGCGAGGGCGACAATGCAGCAGACCCGCGCCATCTGTACCGCGCCATAGCGCATGGAAAGCCAATCGCCAGCCAGACGGCCAAACGCCATGACGAGGCTGAAGGCGGTGAGTGCGTAGCCGGTCGTCGGCGGGGTGGAACCGAAAACGTCGCGGAGGTAGATGGCGCTCCAGTCGATGATACCGCCCTCGACCAGCAGCATGCCGAAGGCGAACAGGCAGAGCAGCACGATCTTGGGCGACGGCAGAACGAAATGCGACGTCTTGACCTTCGGCCCCGCGCTTTCCTCAGCCTGGATCTGCGGCAGGCGCGAAGCGAGCAGTTCGCCGATCACGAACACGCAGATGACCACAATGATCATGTGGATCTCGGGCGACACGCCGTAAGTGGCTGCGAGCGATCCGGTGATGCTGCCGCCCATCAAACCGAAGCTCCAGAACGCGTGGCAGCGCGACATGACGGTGCGGCCGATGGCGCGACCGATCCGGTCCGCCGTTACGTTGAGCGCAACCTCGAGCGGTCCCATGCCGAGGCCGACAAGAACGAGCGCGAAGAACAGCAGCGTCGGCGTGTTGGCGAAACCGGGCAGCAGCAACGGCGCCAGCAGCAGCGGGAAGCCGATCTGGATGGCGCGGCGCGGCCCCAGCCATTCGACCACCGCGCCGGAAAACGCCATCGATGTGACCAGGCCGATCGGTACGCCGAGCAGGCAGATCGCCAGCGTCGCCGGCTCCATTCCCAGCTTGTGCTGCACGTCCGGAATGCGGATCAGCCAGTTCGACATCGAGCTGGAATAAAAGAAGAACAGCGCCATGATGAGGCGTGCGGACGCGAAGGAAAGGCCCATTTCGGACTCGGTCAATGCTGGGGTGGTGGACGCAGTCGGAACCGCGTGGATGGATGCGCCATCCGGGCGAAACGCCCGCCAAATGGAGAAATTCCCTTGTACAGGGGCCCCAGCGCCCCTGCAACCGATTCTAGAACCGATTCAATCGGCCCCGCTTGTGCGGATTTCTCCGCTCAGGCCTGCTTCTTCTTGTTTCGTTGCGCCATCACGTTGAGCACTTCCACCAGCGTCGAGAACGCCATCGCCGCGTAGAGATAATTGCGCGGGATGTGGAAGCCGATGCCGTCGGCAATCAGCGCCGCGCCGATCATCAGCAGGAAGGCCAGGGCCAGCATCTTGGTGGTCGGATGATGCTCGATGAAGTGCGAGATCGGGCCGGAAGCGATGTACATGACGATCATCGCCACGATGACGGCGGCGATCATGATCTCGAGATGCTCGGCCATGCCGATCGCGGTGATGATCGAGTCGACCGAGAAGACGATGTCGATGACGATGATCTGCGAGACGACCGCGGCAAAGCCGGCCGTGATCGGACCGGACACGCCATCCCCCTCGCCTTCAACGCTCTTATGGATCTCGTGCGTCGCCTTGTAGACAAGGAACAGGCCGCCAGCGAGCAGGATCAGGTCGCGCCACGAGAAGGGGTGGTCGAACAGGGTGAAGACAGGCTGGGTCAGGCCGACGAGGTACGCCAGCACCATCAGCAGCAGGATGCGGAACACGAGTGCCAGCCCGAGGCCGATCTGGCGGGCGCGCTTGGCCTGCTCTGCCGGCAAGCGCGCGACGAGAACCGAGATGAAGACGATGTTGTCGATGCCCAGAACGATTTCCATGACGGAAAGCGTCAGGAAGCTCGCCCAGGCGGCGGGTTGAAACAGAAGGTCTACGTTCATGGAGCGCGACGCCTCGTCTACGTTCGGGGGGGCAGTCTGAAACGCGTGGCCTGAAGCACCGCGCCAATAAAGGTCAGATAGATCGTCGTCAGTCCCAGGCCAGCCAGCACATACTGATTCGGACGGAGTTCGGCGAATACGGCCAGTAGCGAGAAGATCGACCAGGCCAGCGTCACGGCGAGCGTCAGCGGGCGCAGTCGCTGCACGCGCACCGGATGCACGAACTCGACCGGAGAGAAGGTGAGTGCTGCCAGCGCGACGATGACAATGGCGGAAAAGATCGGCGACGGCGAAAATACCATCAGCACGAACACGACCATGTTCCAGACTGCCGGAAAGCCGCGGAAGCCATATTCGCGCGTCTTCATCCGCGTATCGGCGAAATAGAGCGCGCCGATGACGGCGACGAGAATGCCGGCCGGCGTCGCCAATCCAGGCGGCATCAGGTCTGAACGCGCCAGGATCAGCGCCGGAATGAACACGTAGGTCGTGTAGTCGATCACCATGTCGAGGATGGCGCCGTCAAACCACGGCACGCGCTCGCCGACCCGGAAGCCGCGCGCCAGCGGACCGTCGACTCCATCGACGAAAAGGGCCGCGCCCAGCCAGATGAAGGTTTCCATCCAGGCGCCGCGCATGACAGCCAGCGCCGCGAGCATCGCGAAGCCAGCACCGCTCGCCGTAAGAAGATGAACGGCCCAAGTCTTCGTCGTCGGCATGAGGCTCCCCTGCTGAATCGTCGCCGGCACAGGCCGTATGGTTGTGCGGCGTCATTCAGCGCCTTTGGCTACATGTTCTGTCGATACGTGCAGAACGGCTCAGTGGCAATAGCCTCTGCGGCGTCGTGACCTGCGACATTCGACAGGATTGCTCCGTCGATGCGCCTCGCCCACCATGCGGTTGTTGCAGGAGTACCGCATGATCGGCTTTTCGCCCGTGTCCGCGATAATCGGAGGCGCCTTGATCGGGGCCGCCGCCGGCTTGTTATGGATCGTCAATGGCCGCATCGCCGGCATATCGTCGATCTTCGGATCGGCGCTGTCGCCCCGGTTCGACGATACCCTCTGGCGGCTGCTGTTCCTGGTCGGCCTGCCCCTCGGGGCGGTGATCGGCGTCATGGTTGCGCCGCGCTTGATTTCCGATGCTTCGGCCGCCCTGCCTGATCTCGCCCTCGGGCGCTTCGATCTGGCGGTCTCCGGTCTCCTGGTCGGCGTCGGCACGGCGCTGGCGCGGGGTTGCACGTCCGGTCACGGCGTCTGCGGCCTCGCCCGCCTTTCCGTGCGCTCCATCGTCGCCGTGCTTGTCTTCATGCTCGCAGCCGTCATCACGGTTTTCATCGCGAGGCACGGGCTTTGAGCGCGTCGCTTCCTTCGTTTCGTTTCTACGTCGGCGCTGCAGCGTCGGGCCTGCTGTTCGGCCTGGGCTTGGCGATCTCGGGCATGATCTATCCAGCCAAGGTGAAGGCGTTCCTCGATATCGGTGCCATCGGCAGCGGCGGCTGGGACCCGAGCCTCGCCTTTGTGCTCGCAGCGGCGGTATTGGTCAGCATGGCGGGCTTGCGCATCGCGCACCGCCATCGACATCCCCTCGCCGCCCCCACCTTCTCGTCGCCGGCCTCGCGGCGCGTCGATGTTCCGCTGGTACTAGGCTCGATCGTATTCGGCATCGGCTGGGGAATCTCCGGCTTGTGCCCGGGACCGGCCATCGCCAATATCGCATTCGCGCTGCCCGACATTCTGATCTTCCTCGTCGCGATGGCGGTGGGTTCCCTGGCCGTCCGGCTGATCCGCGACCGCCAGAACCCAGGCGATGAAAGAACGCAGGCTCAACCATGACCGATCGTATCAGCGATGTTGCCGTTGTCGGCGCCGGCCCGGCTGGGCTGGTTGCTGCCATTCTGGCGCGCAGCCATGGTGCCTCCGTCACGCTGATCGCGCCAAAGGCGCCGCCGCGCGACGAGCGCACGGTCGCCATGCTGGGCGCCTCGGTCGATATCCTCAAGGAGACCGGCGTCTGGTCATCGATCGAAGCGAAGGCCGCGCCGCTGCGCACGATGCGAATCGTCGATGCGACCCGCCGGCTGATCCGCGCGCCGCTGGTCGAGTTCCACGCCCATGAAGTCGAGCGCGAGGCGTTCGGCTACAACATCCCGAACGCGGTGCTGATCGCGGCCCTTGATGAGGCGGCTGACAAGGCCGGTATCGAGCGGGTCACGGGATTCGCCTCCGAAGTTCTGCCGGATGACGACGCGGTCACTGTCGTAACGGTCGATGGGGCGTCTGTGCGGTCCAAGTTGCTCGGCGCCGCCGACGGACGCCGCTCGAAGGCTCGTGATGCCGCCGGCCTTGCCGTGCGCAGCTGGTCCTATCCGCAGGCCGCGCTCGTCGCCAACATCAGCCACAGCCTGCCGCATGACGACGTCTCGACCGAGTTTCACACCGAGACCGGTCCCTTCACCATCGTTCCCATGCCGGGCCTGCGTTCAGCCATCGTCTGCGTCGAAAGCCCGGCCGAAGCGGAACGGCTGTCGAAGCTGGACGACGAGGCGTTGGCGGCCGAGTTCGAACGCCGCTCCCGCTCCATCGTCGGCAAGATCAAGATTGTCGGCAGCCGTCAGGTGTTTCCCCTGTCCGGCCAGACCGCCCGTCATTTCGCCGCGCGGCGCATCGCACTGCTGGGCGAAGCGGCCCATGTTTTCCCGCCGATTGGCGCGCAGGGGCTCAATCTCGGCCTGCGCGACGCCGCGGCCTTCGCCGCCGTCGTCCGCGATCATCGTGACGATCCCGGCGGGGCCGAGGCGATGGCAGCCTATGACCGCGCCCGCAGCGGCGATATTCTATCGAGGACGACGGCTGTCGATGCGCTGAACCGCACCTTGCTGACGGACTTCCTGCCCGTCCAGGCGCTGCGCGGAATCGGCCTCTTCGCGATCGACAGATTGCCGTCCCTGAAGCGGCTGGTCATGCGCCAGGGGCTGACGCCGCACCTCTGATCCGCTCGATGCCGGAGCGCGAAATTCGTCGTAGAGGTTGACGTGGCCGGAGCATCGTGGCTTCTGGCCAGCCCGTGATAAATGGACAACCGATGGTTCAGCCGCGCACCGCCAAATTCCAGATCGGACAGATCGTCCGCCATCGGAACTTCCCGTTCCGCGGCGTGGTTTTCGATGTCGATCCGGTCTTTTCCAACACCGAAGAATGGTGGGACGCGATCCCGGCGGACGCCCGTCCGTCGCGCGATCAGCCATTTTATCATCTGCTCGCCGAAAACGCCGATACCGAATACGTCGCCTATGTTTCGGAACAGAACCTGGTCCTCGACGATTCCGAGGAGCCGTTGCGCCATCCGCAGATCCGCGACCACTTCTCCGAACGGCGCGGCCACGTCTATGTCTCGCGCAATGGCGGCGGCCTGAACTAGTCCCCGCAGACAATCACCTGCACGCCGGCCCGCTCCAGCGCCGCCGCCAGATCCGGCGGCGGAAGGCTGTCGGTGACAAGGCACGCGATCTCGTCCAGCCCGACGATATTGGCGAACGCCGTGATGCCGAACTTGCTCTGATCCGCCACGACGATCGTGCGGGATGCCACGCCGATCATGCCGGCAGTGTGCGCTGCTTCGTCCAGCTTGGTCATCGAGATGCCGGAAGCGGAGACGCCGGAACAACCGATCACGGCCGTGTCGACATGGATGCCGGCCACCGCAGCAAAGCCAATGGCGCCGATCGTTACCTGATAGTTCGGCCAGTAGGATCCGCCCAGAATGTGGATCGACTGGATGCTGCCCTCCGGCACGACGGCCGGCAGGCGCAGGTTGTTGGTGACGATGGTGAGGTTTCGCCGCCCGCCCAGCGCCGCCGCAAAAAAGCAGATCGTCGAGCCGCCATTCAGGATCAGCGTTTCGTCATCCCGGATCAGGTTCGCCGCCTCCTGACCGATCCGGCGCTTCGCCTCGACATGCTCGTCCATGCGCAGGCCCATGGTCGTATCGACCCGGACCAGACGATCCTTCGTGACCGCGCCGCCATGGGTGCGCACGAGCAGGCCCCGCCGCTCCAGCAGGTCGAGATCGCGCCTGACGGTGTCGCGCGAGACCTCCAGAAGGGTGACCAGTTCCGCCACCGTCGCCTGGCTGCGATCCTGCAGATAATGCAGCAGCCGGCTGTGCCGAAGCGCAGGAAGGGCGCCGCTGCCAGTTTCGGAGTCGGTCGGGCCAGGTGGGGGCGTTTCGTCGATGGTCATGCCGCCCCCTTGAGCACGAGGCTGGCAGCCCCGACAAGGCCGGCATTGCGGCCAAGTGCTGCTGCCACCACCGGAACATCGCGAAAGGCCGACATGGCCCGTTCGCGGATCGTCTGCTTGATCGTCTCGTGCATCAGCGGCAGCAGACTTCCGACGCCGCCACCAAGGATCAACCGCTCGGGCGAATAGAGGTGCAGCAGATTGGTCAGGCCGATACCGAGCCAGCGCGCTTCGTCATCGAGCAGTTTCAGGGCAGGTACATCGCCCTTCTGCGCGGCCTCGGCAACGTGGCGCCCCGTGACGGGACGGCCGCCAGCGAGCCGCGCCATCTCGGGCGCGTCGCCGGACGCCACGAGCCGGGCGGCTTCGCGAGCCAGCGCCGTGCCAGAAGCAAAAGCCTCCCAGCAACCGACACCGCCGCAGGCGCACCGTTCTGGACGTTCGGAAATCGTCATGTGGCCAATTTCACCGGCAAGCCCACGCCGGCCATGCAGCAGGTGGCCATCGACAATGACGCCGCCGCCGAGGCCGGTCGAGACGGTGATGAACACCATCGACTGCGTCCCCTGGCCAGCACCGAAGCGCCACTCGCCAAGCGCCGCCGCATTGGCGTCATTTTCCAGCTTGACCTGAACGCCGAGGCGCTCGGAAAGGATCGCCGCCAGCGGAACGTCCCGCCAGCCTTGCAGCGTTGGCGCGTCGACAACGACGCCGGCATCGGGGTCGAGCGGCCCCGGTGCGCCAATGCCAAGACCGACGATGCTGGCCCCAGGCGTTTCCGCCCGCACCTGGCCGATCAACGCTTCCATCTGGGCGATGACAGCCTGCGGCCCGCCCAGCGCGTCGGTCGGCGTCGCGGCGAAGGCGGCGACGCGGCCCATTGCCTCGACGACGGCAGCGCGCAGTTCCGTCCCGCCGAGATCGATGGCGAGCGCCGCGCGCGTCATGCCGCCTCGCCGGGAGCCGGAAGTGCGTGCAGCCAGGCCATGCGTCCGGCCAGATCGGGATCGCCAAAGGCGAGCGAGCCGAGCACGACGGTCTCGGCACTCGCGGCACGCAAGCGCGGTACGGTGTTTTCGCGGATGCCGCCATCAGCGGCCAGCCGGACGGCGTCTTCCAGACCGGCTTCCTTCAACATGGCGCGGACGGCCTCAAGGCGCGGGCAGGCCTCATCCGAGAGCCCCTGCCCCTTCACGCCGATTGCCGTACCGAGCAATGTGACGAATGCCAGCCTTGGCAGCCACGGCCTGACTGTTTCAACCGGCGTCTCGAGCCGGAGCACCATGCCGGCCTCGACGCCCAGATCGACGATCAGCGCCAACGCTTCCTCGGCCACGGCGGCATTCTCGACATGAATCGAGATCAGGTCAGCACCGGCCTCGGCGAACTGGCGGATCTGGTTCAGCAGGATGTCGTCCTGAACCATCAGATGCACATGCAGCGGCTTGCTGGTCAGGCCACGAATGCGAGCGACGAGATCCGGGAAGAACAGTAGAGCCGGGGCGAAATGCCCGTCTGCGACGTCGATATGATGAAGATCGACATGCGCATCAATCCGCGCGATATCGCGCTCGAAATTGCAGAGATCGGCCGACCACAGCGAGAATTCGCCAAGCAGTCGGTTGCGCGGCAGGGCTTTGAGCCAACCGGCGGCAGGCTTGTTCGAGGTCGTCATGCGGTCTTCTCCTGAATCGGATGCAGGGCGCGCAGGAAGTCGTGCAGCGCGCTACGAAACTCGGAAACATGGCGCGTTTTGTCGGTCGCCTTCGGGGCGATCTCGACCATGCGCGCGTCCGGAATGGTGGCGGCAAGTTGCTGCGCATAGGCGAGCGGATGGGCGTGATCGACGCCATGGCCGATCACCAGCGTCGGCACATCCAGAGCAGCCGCCTGCGCCATGGTCACGCCCGGTCCGTCATGGGCGATGTCGGACAGGAGGTCCGCCGTCAGCTCCGCGTTCGGTCGATCGATGAATTTCAGCAGCGAAGCCAGATTGTCCCGTGCGTCGCGGCGAAGTTGCGCGGCGATAGGCAGTGCTTCGAAGGCAGCACCCGCCTCCTCGCGCGGATACAGCCGCAGGACTTCCGCCACCTTGGCATAGGGACGCATGTTCTCCGGTGCCGGATCGAACAGCCAGGCGGGGCGTGCCAGCACGAGGCCGGCGACACGCTCGGGATGATGATGCGCGATGTGCAGCGCGATCGCCGCTCCCATCGAGATCCCCCCCATGACAAAGCGCTCGATCCCGCGTGCGTCGCAAACAGCCAGAATGTCGTTGGCAAACATGGCAATCGAGAACGGCCGGACATTACCGGGCGTCGAATGGCCCTGTGCCCGGCATTCGACCGTCAGCCGGCGATAGTCTGGGCCATCCGGGAAATTCTCCACGACCTGCCCGTTGTCACCGCCAAGCCCGTGCTGGAACACGACGGGGCAACCATCGACGCTGTCGAACACGCTGAGTTCGGCGTCATCTCGCCGGAAGGTCGAGCGGGTCATGAGTGAAGCACGCCGGAGAGGAACCTGGCGACGCCGGGTGCTTCGTCTGCTGTCAGGCCATGCGTGACGACAGGACCGTCGAAGCCTGTCGTCTTGAGCCGAGCCAGGAAGTCCTTGAAGTCGACGACACCGGTTCCGGCAGAAGCAAAGCTGCCGTCCAAATTGCGGTCCTTGGCATGCGCCATCGCAATGCGCCCGGCGAGAAGCTCTACGGCCTGTGCCACAATGCTGCGCGCGGCATCTCGGTCGGCGATTTCAAACAAATTGGCAGGATCAAGCACGAAGCGGATCCGGCCCGAGCCGATAGCCTCGACCAGGCGACGACCGTCCTCGGCCGAGGTGACGACATTCGCCTGCTCGGGCTCGATGCCGAGATCGACTCCGGCTGCCTCTGCAAGATCCACCGCCTTGGTCATCTCGGTCAGCATGTCGGCCCAGGCCTCCGGCGTCGCGTTGTCGGGATGGTGCGCCCATTGGTCGACGGGATCGCGCGTGCCGGTGCAGAGCGTCACCAGCGGTATGCCAAGTTGTCTCGCCGCATCGAGCATGACGCCGAGCCGGCGCATCCCCTCGTCGCGAACAGCGACGTCAGGATGGATCATGTTGTAGGTACCGGACAGCGCGACCAGCTCGACTCCGGTCGCGGCGACGGCCTGTCGGATCGCCTCGATCGTCTCGGCCGGGATTTCATCCGGCATGGCCGGCAATCCGGCGCAGGCCATGTTGAACTGCGCGGTTGGATAGCCGGCGGCCTTGACCGCGCTCAGCACGGTTAACGGATCGTTACCAGAAAACGTCTTCGCGAAGATGCCGAGACGCATCAGACCGCCCCCTGCATGTCGGTGACGCTGACCGCCTTGCCGGTGCGCGCCGACTCGGCAATCGCCGCCATCACACGGACAGAAGCGAGCCCGTCGTCGATGTTGGCGCCGCGCTGCGGCACACCGTTGAGAATGGTGTCAGCAAAACCTTCGAGCTGACGGCGGAAGAAATGGCCGTCGGCGCCAAGCGGGCGATGATAGGTCGCGTCCTTCTCGGAGAAGATCTCGACATCGCTCGATTTGAAATACCAGGGATTGTAGGTCTTCGCGACGATACTGCCGTTTTCGCCGTAGAGCTGGAAGCCCTCGAACCAGTCCATTCGGACGGCGACCGTCAGGTCGAGATGACCGAGCACGCCATTGGCGAAGCCCGTCTCGACGAACCAGCTATAGGCGCCGAAACGCTCCAGCAGGCGCGCCCGGACCTCGGTGATCTCGCCGCAGAGAAAACGTGCCGTATCAACAAGATGGCTGCCATGCGCCAGCATGAAATAGCGCCTCAGATCCGCCTTCGGATCGCCGCTGGGCTTCTTCGCCAGCTTGCTCGTGATCGGCAAGGGCTGGACGGCGTCAGTCATCGTGTAGCGATGTGTGCTGTCGCAATACCAAGCCTTTAGCGACAGCATCTGACCCATCTCGGTCTGGATGAACTTTTCAGCCGCCTCCAGGCCGGGGTCGAAGCGCTTCATATGGCCGACCTGCAGGGTCTGCCCGGTCCGCTCCACGACTTTCTTCAGCGCCTCGACTTCCTCGACCGAGGTGCCGAGCGGCTTTTCGCACAGCACATGCTTGCCGGCTTCCAACGCCCGGATCGCCATCGGCACATGATAAGCGTCTGAAATCGCGACGATTACGGCCTCAACCTCCGGATCGGCCAGCATCGCGTCATAGTCGGCATAGGCCTTGGTTGGCTCATAGGTCGCCGCCATTCGCGCCAACAGATCGGGCGCCGCATCGCAGATTGCATAGAGATCAGCGTTGCGCGCTTTCACCGAGGATTCGAGATGGGCGAATTGCGCGATCGGGCCACAGCCGAGTACGCCAACCCGCAGCCTGCGCGCTTCCTTCTTGATCATGGAATGTCCTTCTTGGCGTTCAGGCGAGAAGCGCTCGCATCGTCTCGCGGTTGGTCTGGACGGCCTTGGCCGGATCAGCGGCGGCAATGTCCGATTCTTCTTCGAGCACGAGCCAACCGTTGAAGTTCGGGCTCGTGGCGACGATGTCGACCACCGCGCGCGTGTCACAGATGCCACTGCCCAGCATCTGCCAGTCGCCGCTCGCATCGACGTCTTTCAGATGGAGATACCGGATGCGGTCGCGGTAGGTCGTCAGCGTGTCGAGAATGTCCTGGCCGCCGCGCAAAATATGGCCGGTGTCAGGTACCCAGCCAATTCGCGCCGGATCCAGCAGAGCAAACAGCCGATCATAATCAGCGCGGGTGAAAAGCAGCGTGTTGTGGTGCGAACTCGGATGCACAGCGACCGGGACGCCGGTCCGTTGGCCCAGTTCGCCGGCTGCGTTGTAAAAGGCTGCTGCTGCAGCGAATTTCCCGTCGAGACTGCCGGGAGACATGATGGTGGCGCTTCCGAGCGAAAGCACGGCGCCCGGAAAGGCGGCCACGAAATCGAGGGTTCGATCGACCATGGCGAGATCACTCTCCAACTGGTCCTGCTCGGTGTAGCCGCTGTCGCTGGCGCAAGCGAACGCGGCCAGTTCCAGCCCCCTCGCCGCGAGAGCGCGCCCAAAGGCCTCCGGCTTGCCGGCATAATGGCCGATCATGGTGTCGGTGATCTCGATGCCGGAGTAGCCGGCGGCCGATATGGCATCGAGCAGATCGTCCGGGCCACCGGTCCAGCGGTCGCCGAGCATTTCCCACGTATAGGTCTGGCAACCGATCTGCATCATGGTGAGCATGTTCCGGGTTTCGGACCGTCCGCGAGGCGGCTTCGGCGTGATTTCGTTGAAATCATGCTTGCTGTTTTGTGCGCGGCGGTCAAGCATGATGATGCACGAATGCGCATCGACGCGCGTGCGGGTGTTTCGGGGAACTGGCGCGGCGCCTGTGGGGGGGAGATCGATATGAAGCGATTGGGTATCGGCGTTGTCGGTTGCGGCAACATCGCCAGCACTTATCTGCGCAACGCGGCCCTGTTTCCGGGCGTAGAATTACGAGCCTGTGCCGACATGCAGCCGGAGGCGGCGCAGAGACGAGCGAACGAATATGGGCTGCGGGTACTGACCGTCGACGCGTTGCTGGCTGCCGAGGATGTCGATCTGGTCCTGAACCTGACGGTGCCGAATGCTCACTTCGACATCTCGATGGCGGCGCTTTCGGCCGGCAAGCACGTCTTCACCGAAAAGCCCCTCGCCGCCACTGCCGCCGAAGGTCGGCGGCTGGTGGCAGAAGCAAGGGAGCGCAAACTCGCCATCGGCTCGGCGCCGGACACGTTCCTCGGAGCAGCGGGCAGACTTGCGCGGCGGCTGATGGATGAGGGCGCAATCGGCCGGGTTGTGGCGGGAACCGCCTTCATGATGGGCCGCGGCATGGAGCACTGGCATCCAAACCCGCAGTTCTATTACCAACCCGGTGGCGGTCCCATACTCGACATGGGCCCCTATTACGTCACCATGTTGGTCAACCTACTGGGGCCGGCGAAGCGCGTGATGGCGCTTAGCACGATCGGACAGGCGCAGCGCGTGATCACAGCGCCCGGCCCCAACAACGGCACATCCTTCGCGGTCGGCACGCCGACGACGATCATGGCGCTGATCGAGTTCGTCTCCGGCGCCAGCGTCACGCTCGGCATGAGCTGGGACGTGTTCCGGCATGGCAACCATCCGATCGAACTGCACGGCACCGAAGGGTCGCTGCGGCTGCCGGACCCTGACACGTTCGGGGGCACGCTCGCGCTGAGCACGCGGGGCGAGCCATGGCAGGAGCTTTCGACGGCTGACACCCTGCACGGCCGTATCAACTGGCCTTATGACGTGCCGGATCGCGCCAACTACCGAATGCTGGGCGTCGCCGATCTGGCCCGCTCTCTTGGCGACAGCACGCCGCCGCGTGCTTCCGGCGAATTGGCGCTGCATGTGCTGGAAGTGCTGGAAGGCATTCTCGAGGCTGGAGCCTCGGGTTCGGCAGTCGTGCTTCCCGAAAGAGCCGTACGATCCGCTAGCCTGTCCGAAGCCGATGCGGCAGCATTGCAGAAGCCCTGACTCTCCACCCACCCGTGCATGAGCGCCTTCGTTTCCATCAAAGCGCGATGCAAACCACCGCAGGCCGTTCTATATTCGACCGAACCGTATTTGTTCGGCTTCGGCGACAGGAGAATTTGATGAGACGCTTTTCGTTGATCGCACTGGCAGGCTTCAGCCTGATTGCCGCCGCGACGTCCGCCCACGCTCAGTCCGAAGAAATCGAAAAGGTCGATTCGAGCCAGTTCAGCAAGCTCTCCTGCGACGAGATCGCGACTCGTATCCAGGCGCTCAACGTCCCGATCTCCAGCAATAACAACAGCTGGTCCGAGCTTCGCCGCAACCCGACGCTGCAGTTTATCCTGTTGGGCATCCGTACGCCGAATCCGACGTATGAAGAGTTCATGGCCCGCGCGCGCGGCGAGCGGATCGCCCTGATCGAAGTCGCCGTCGCCAAGAATTGCGCCGCCCAGCGCGGTGTGCAGTAGCGCGCTTTCCGCTAAGGACTATTCTGAATTGCACAAGGCGGCGGGTTCTCTCGCCGCCTTGTGCGCTAACAGGATCGTCGTCTTCAGCGGATAGTCTCGCTCGCGATCAAAACGGGGTTGGGGATCGATGCCGGAACGCACACGCATTGATTGGGTCGACTACGCCAAGGGGTTCTGCATCATCATGGTCGTGATGATGCACTCGACGCTGGGCGTCGAAAAGGCAGCCGGGGCGGAAAGCTGGCTCGGTCATGTGGTCGCCTTTGCCCGCCCCTTCCGGATGCCGGATTTCTTCCTGATCTCGGGGCTGTTTCTCTCCCGCGTCATTGATCGCGACTGGCGGAGCTATGCTGACCGCAAGATCGTCCATTTTGCCTATTTCTACGTCCTGTGGCTGATGATCCAGTTCGCCTTCAAGGCGCCGGGCATGATGGCGGAGGACGGTGTCGGGGGTGCGCTCGGAGCATTCCTGCTTGCCTTTATCGAGCCTTTCGGCACGCTTTGGTTCATCTACCTCCTGCCGATCTTCTTCACCGTGACGAAGCTTCTGCGCGGCGTGCCGTCCTGGATTGTCCTCATCGTGGCGGCAGCACTCGAAATCGCGCCGATCCATACAGGATGGACGCTCCCGGACGAATTCGCCTCACGCTTCGTCTATTTCTATGCCGGATATGTATTCGCGCCGCAGGTGTTCCGGCTGGCGGCCGCCGTCATTGACCGGCCAGCCTTGGCTGTAGTCGGCTTGTTGGCCTGGGCCGTCGTGAACGGCTTCGCGGTGTTCGGCGGCTTCTCCGAGTTGCCCTTCGTCGGGCTCGGGCTCGGCGTTCTTGGCGCCTGCGCCGTGATTGCCTTCTCGGCGCTGCTTTCCAAAGCAGACCTCATGGCGCCGCTGCGCTATTGCGGCCAGCAGTCTATCGTCATCTACCTCGCCTTCTTCCTGCCCATGGCGGCGACACGCGTTTTGCTGCTCAAGACCGGCATCATTCCCGATCTCGGCACCGTGTCGCTGATCGTGACGGCGGCCGGCGTGGTCGTGCCGATACTGCTCTATTGGGCGGTGCGGGACACGCGCCTGAGCTTCCTGTTCAAGCGGCCTGGCTGGGCCCATATTGACCGTGTGAAAGCAGGCGCGCTCGCGCCAGCGCAATAGGATGACCGATATCGAAAAGCCCACGCTGGTCTGGCTGCGCGACGATCTCCGTCTCGCCGACAATCCCGCACTGGCTGCCGGAGCACAGCTCGGCGCGCCGCTGGTCATTGTCTACATTCTGGACGAGATGAGCGAGGGCATCCGTCCGCTTGGCGGGGCGGCGAAATGGTGGCTGCACGGCTCGCTTGAGGCATTGAGCAAGGATCTGGCATCGCGCGGGCAACGACTTGTGCTGCGCCATGGTCCGGCAGTGGACGTCCTGCTGGAACTTTCTGGCGAAATCGGTGCCGGCCACGTCTTCTGGAATCGCCGCTATGGCGGCGGCGAGCGCGCCGTCGACGCGGCAATCAAGACATCACTCAAGGCAACGGGCGTTGTGGTGGAGAGCTTTCAGGCCAATCTGCTCCACGAACCCTGGACGGTACGCACGCAGGCAGGCCAGCCATTTCGGGTCTATACGCCGTTCAGGAAGGCGTGCCGGGCTCAACTGCCGCCGCGCACGCCTTTGCCCGCGCCGGACGCCCTGCCCTTGCCGCTCCCAGACGTTCGTACCGACAGCCTTTCCGATTGGAGGCTAATGCCGACTAAGCCGGATTGGGCCGCTGGCCTGCGGGCTACCTGGACGCCCGGCGAGGCCGGTGCGCGGACACAATTCCAAACCTTCCGGACGGAGCGCCTGAAGGACTATGCCGCTCGCCGCGATGAACCGGCCGCCGACGTTTCGTCGCGTTTGTCGCCGCATCTGCGCTTCGGCGAGATCAGCCCGTTCCAGCTCTGGCATGGCGTTTCCCCGGAGGCCCTGGCCGAAACACCGAAGATCGAACTGGCCAATGTCGACAAGTTCCTGTCGGAGATCGGTTGGCGCGAATTCTCGTGGCACCTGCTGTTCCATCAGCCAGATCTAGCAACACGGAATTTCCAGTCGCGGTTCGACGCGTTTCCGTGGCCCGCTGTGAACGAGGCGTCGCTCGTTGCGTGGCAACAGGGCCGCACTGGCATCCCGATCGTCGATGCCGGAATGCGGGAGCTTTGGCAGACCGGCTTCATGCATAACCGGGTGCGGATGATCGTCGCCTCGTTCCTGATCAAGAACCTGATGGTTGACTGGCGGATTGGCGAGGCCTGGTTCTGGGACACGCTGGTCGATGCCGATGCCGCGAACAATCCGGCGAGCTGGCAATGGGTAGCCGGCTCAGGAGCCGACGCCGCGCCTTATTTTCGCGTCTTCAATCCCGTCCTGCAGGGCGAGAAATTCGACGCTCGGGGGGACTATGTGCGGACCTATGTTCCCGAATTGGCCAACGTCCCGGCGAAGCAGATCCATGCCCCCTGGAAGTCGGGCGGAGTCGCCGGATATCCGGAGCCGATTGTAGATCTCGGTGCTACACGCGAAAGGGCTTTGCGCGCCTTTGCGCAAATGCGCGAGGAGGAAGTGGATTCGTCTTCCGGATTTACAGATGATTGAAGCATGATATTTCGTCCGGGCATAAGCTGCCGGGGAATGGTGCTTTGCCCCGCAGGCCCGCTTGAAGCCAGTCTGTGGGCCCCGTTAGCCTCTTTGCATCCCGCATAAGAAAGTCATCATGTCCGTCTTTCCTTCCGTCATCGAAGCCATCGGCAACACGCCCCTGATCCGCATGCGCCGGGCGTCCGAAGCGACGGGCTGCGAGATCCTCGGCAAGGCCGAATTCCTGAATCCCGGCCAGTCGGTCAAGGACCGCGCTGCGCTCTTCATCATTCGGGATGCGATCGCCAAGGGACAGTTGCGGCCGGGCGGGACGATCGTCGAGGGAACGGCCGGCAATACCGGCATCGGCCTCGCGCTGGTTGCCAGCGCGCTCGGCTTCAAGACGGTCATCGTCATCCCCGATACCCAATCGCAGGAGAAGAAGGACGCGCTTCGGCTCGCGGGCGCCCAACTGATCGAAGTGCCGGCTGTCCCCTACAAGGATCCGAACAACTACGTGAAGCTGTCCGGCCGCCTTGCCGAGCAACTGGCGCGGACCGAGCCGAACGGCGCGATCTGGGCCAACCAGTTCGACAATGTTGCCAATCGCCAGGCGCATATCGAGACAACCGGCCCGGAAATCTGGGTACAGACGAACGGCAAGGTGGATGGTTTCGTCTCGGCCGTCGGCTCGGGCGGTACGCTGGCCGGCATCGGCATCGCCTTGAAGGAACGCAATCCCGACATCCGGATCGCCTTGGCCGACCCGCTGGGCGCGGCGCTGTTCAGCTACTACACAACCGGCGTTTTGAAGTCGGAAGGCTCTTCGATCACAGAGGGCATTGGCCAGGGCCGCATCACCGCCAATCTCGAAGGTGCGCCCATCGACGCCGCCTACCAGATCACCGACGCGGAAGCGCTGGAGGTCGTCTTCGATCTCGCCGAGAATGAAGGCCTCGTCCTCGGCGGCTCCTCGGGCATCAACATCGCCGGCGCAATCCACCTCGCCAAGGCGCTGGGTCCCGGCCACACCATCGTGACCATCCTCTGCGATTACGGCACGCGCTATCAATCGAAGCTGTTCAATCCGGCCTTCCTGCGCGAAAAGGGATTGCCGGTCCCCGGCTGGCTCGAACGCCAAACCGACATCATCGTCCCATACGAAAAGGCGCAGTAATGGCCGAGACGACCCTGCTCTTCCGAGATGACGCCTATCTTTCGACCGCTGAGGCGAAAGTCGTCGGTATCAACGAGCGGGGCGGCATCATCCTCGACCGGACGATCTTCTACGCGACCGGCGGTGGCCAGCCCGGCGACACCGGCACGCTGGAGCGCGAGGACGGGTCGATGATCAAGATTGCCACTACCGTATATGGCGACAGCAAGAGCGAGATCGTGCATGTGCCGGCGGAGGGTTCTACCTTGCCATCGTCCGGCGAAACACTGGTCCAGCACATAGACTGGGCGACACGCCACCGCCACATGCGCATCCACACCGGCCTGCATCTCCTGACCGTCGCGCTGCCGTTCCCGGTATCGGGCGGTCGCATCGGCGCCGATGAGGGCCATCTCGATTTTGACATCGACGGCGCCGTGCCGGCCAAGGAATCGATCGAAGAATTGCTCAACGCGCTCGCCGTCGCTGATCACTCCGTCTCGACGGAATGGATTACCGACGCGGAACTGCTCGCCAATCCGGGCCTGGTCAAGACGATGAGCGTCATGCCGCCGATGGGCAGCGGTCGTGTCCGGCTCGTCCGCATCGGCGACATCGATCTGCAGCCCTGCGGCGGTACGCATGTGCAGACGACGGCCGAGATCGGCGCCCTTGTGGTCGCCAAAATCGAGAACAAGGGCAAGCAGAACCGGCGCGTCCGCATCCGCTTCGCCTGAGGGAGTCGGTCGGACTCTCAAGTCTGACAATCCCACTGAATTTCTTGCCTACCGGAGACGGACATGATCGACCGCGCAACCACCTTCGTTTCGACCGATTGGCTCGCAGACCACCTCGGCGACCCGTCGATCGCCATCGTCGACGCCTCCTGGTACCTGCCGAACGCCAACCGGGACGCAGCCGGCGAATTTCTGAATTCGCACATTCCAGGCGCGGTCTATTTCGATCTCGACAAGGTCGCTGACACCAGCTCCGGCTTGCCGCACATGCTGCCCTCGGCCGAACAGTTCGCGGAGACGGTCGGCAAGCTCGGCATATCCGAGACGCAAACCATAGTCGTCTATGATGGCGCGGGCCTGTTCTCAGCCCCCCGCGTCTGGTGGACGTTCCGCATCATGGGCGCGAAGGATGTCTGGATCCTCGAAGGCGGTTTCCCGAAGTGGATCGCCGAAGCGCGGCCGGTCGAGGCTGGCGACTCTAGGCCGACGCCAAAGACTTTCAATGCCAAGCTCGATGCAGCGGGTGTTCGTTCTATCGCCGATATGCGCGGGCTGGTCGCGGATCACAGCGTGACGATTGTCGATGCGCGTCCGGGCGAACGCTTTCGTGGTGAACAGCCCGAGCCGCGTGCGGGTCTTCGCACCGGCCACATGCCCGGCAGCCGCAATGTTCCGGCCGGCTCCCTCGTGGTGGATGGCAAGCTGACGAGCGCGGCCGAGATCGAAGCGGCATTTGCCGCAGCGGGCGTCGATCCGTCCAAGCCGATCGTCACCAGTTGCGGATCTGGCGTGACCGCCGCCATTCTGGCGCTCGCTCTTGGCACGATCGGTGCGAAAGATGTTGCGCTCTATGATGGCTCCTGGGCCGAATGGGGCGGCGCGGCTGATGCCCCGGTCGTGACAGGGCCCGCCGACCCGGCCTGACGCGGCCCTGGAGCGAGATCCATCTGCTCTGAAGCATCCTTCTTGACCTCTCCCTAAGGGAGAGGTCAGCTCGAAGAGCCGGGAGAGGGTTTAGGGAACCATACGGTGAGGCCGTAAACCCTCACCCGCCGGCCTGCGGCCGTCGACCTCTCCCTCAGGGAGAGGTGAAAAGTCGGAATCGACCCAGATGGATCTTGTTCTATCGGGTGCATCCATTTCTCTGAGCGGCCCGCATGTCGCGTCGGCACAGCCATTACCGCCTCGGGTGTACCTCGCCGAGGCGGCACGGCATTCCTGCGTGCTGGCTGAACCATGCATTCAGGCACCGTTCAGGGGCCCTCAGCGCATACTTCCCTCATGGTCGCCGCATTTTCGCGGCAAGCAGAACGGTATCGGCGCCGGAGTGATGCTCGGGTGTTCGACAAAACCGTCGGCTGAAGCCAAGCTGTAGGAAGCCTATGAAACCCTCCCAGTTCATTCTGTTTTCATCGGTGGCGATCCCGGTCCTTCTGGGTGGCTCGTCGCTGGCCTTTGGTCAGGAAGCGCGTCTCGACAACCGCCCGATGGTGGTTGCGCAGGCTGAGGACCGCGTCGCCCGGGCTCGGCAATTGCTGGAGCAGGCACAGGAATCGCTCAAGCAGGCAGAAGATACGGGTGGTGACGTTCGTGCTGCTCGTCGCGGCGTTGCCGATGCCATGAAGGATCTCCGCGCGGCCGAGTCGGCCGGTGGCGGCGGCGCTTCCGCGCCCGCGCCACGGGCTCCGGCTGAGACGGAGCCGACGCGCCCTGCCCCCCGGCAGGCAGAACCGAACCCGCGTCCTGACAATGGCGGCCAGCCCAAGGCGTACCAGCCGCCGGCAGGTGCGAAGAAGCCGGATGCTCCCGCTGCCAAGCCAGCACCCGACGCGACACCTACGCCGGATCGCAAGCCCGCTCCGCCCGCCCAGAGTGAACAGCGGCCGAAGCCGCAGCAGCCGCCAAAGGGCCAGCCGGATGCGCGTCCTGCGCCGGACCGCCGTCCCGACGCGACGAGCAACCGTCCGCCGCGCGGCGAACAAGGCCGGCCGAATTCGGCTCGCCCCGGCGATGACCGCCCCCGTCCTGACGCTCGACCGCCGCGCCCCGGCGACAACGATAGCTCGTATCGCGATGACTATCGCGAACCACCTCGGCAGCGCGACATCTTCATTGACGGCCCCGGCCTCGGCGACCGCGAGGTGCCCCCGCCTCCGGGTTATGGCGGTCGTCCCTATCGCTCCAACAATCGCTTCATCGATGGCGGCCGCGCCACCGAGCGGCAGATCGAGGACACGTTCCGCGCTGCGCCGGTCCAGCGGCTCGACCGCGGTTACTCGATGAATGAGATCCGTCGCGATCCGCGAGTACGCGACATGGTGCGCCGCGTGGATCTCGACGCGATCACCTTCGAGTTCGGTTCGGCTCGCGTCCCGGACGACCAGGTGCGCAAGCTGAAGTCGATTGGCCGCGCCATCAGTCGTGTCGTGGATCGCAATCCCGGTGCCGTGTTCCTGATCGAAGGCCATACGGACGCCGTCGGCACCGATTTTGCCAATCTGGAGCTATCGGATCGCCGCGCCGCCTCGGTCGCCGGGATCTTGTCGGACTACTTCGACATTCCGCGCGATGCCCTCGTCAGCCAGGGCTATGGCGAGCGCTATCTGAAGATCCCGACGGACGGACCGGAGCGGCAGAACCGTCGCGTCACCATTCGCAACATCACGCCCCTGCTGCAGGGTCGCTAGAAGCCCTCAAACACAAAAGAGCCCGGCAGTCACCTGCCGGGCTCTTTTTCAATCTGGAACCCGTCGCAAGATGTTCAGTGCAGGATCTGGCTCAGGAACAGCTTCGTCCGCTCGTGCTGCGGGTTGGTGAAGAAGCTGACCGGATCGTTCTGCTCGATGATCTGGCCGCCATCCATGAAGATCACCCGGTTCGCGACCTGGCGGGCGAAGCCCATCTCGTGCGTGACGCAGATCATGGTCATGCCTTCGAGCGCCAGCCCGACCATGACATCGAGCACTTCCTTGATCATCTCGGGATCGAGCGCCGAGGTCGGCTCGTCGAACAGCATGACGCGCGGGTTCATGCAGAGCGAGCGGGCAATGGCCACGCGCTGCTGCTGTCCGCCGGAGAGTTGGCCTGGATATTTGTTCGCCTGCTCGGGAATCTTGACCCGGTTCAGGTAGTGCATCGCGATGTCCTCGGCCTCGCGCTTCGGCATCTTGCGGACGTTGATCGGTGCAAGCGTGCAGTTCTCGAGGATCGTCAGATGCGGGAACAGGTTGAAGTGCTGAAACACCATGCCGACCTCGCGGCGCACCTCGTCGATCTTGCGCAGATCGTTGGTGAGCTCCTTGCCGTCGACGACGATCTGGCCCTTCTGGTGCTCTTCCAGCCGATTGACGCAACGGATCAACGTCGACTTGCCGGAGCCGGATGGTCCGCAGATGACGATGCGCTCGCCGCGCATGACCTTCAGGTTGATGTCGCGCAGCACATGGAACTCGCCATACCACTTGTTGACGTCGACCATTTCGACGGCGACGTCGGTCGATGAGACGGTCAGGGCGGGCGCTACCGGCGGTAATTCTTCGGCGGCGACGGAAAGATCCGACATCTTCAGTTCCCCTTCGATTTCATCTGCGGCCCCTGTCGAGCCGTCTTTCTGTATAGGCAGCATAGCGCGACATCGAGAAACAGAATGCCCAAAACACCATGGCCGCGAAAATATAACCCGTCAGTCCGGTGACCGGAGACGCCCATTTGGCATCGTTTGCCGAAGCCTGAATCTGGCCCAGGAAGTCATAGAGGCCGATGATGATGACCAGCGTCGTATCCTTGAACAGGGATATGAACGAGCCGACGATGCCAGGAACGGAGATGCGGAGCGATTGCGGCAGGACGATCATCCGCATCATCTGCCAATAGCCGAGGCCAAGCGCCTGCGCCCCCTCATACTGGCCGCGCGGAATGGCCTGCAGGCCGCCACGGATGGTTTCGGCCATATAGGCGGCGTTAAAGAGCGCCACACCGATCAGCGCGCGCAGCAGCTTGTCGAAGGTCACGCCGTCTGGAAGGAACAGTGGCAGCATCACCGACGCCATGAACAGCACGGTGATCAGTGGCACGCCGCGCCAGACCTCAATGAAAATGGTCGAGGCCAACTTTACGACAGGCATGTTCGATCGCCGGCCCAACGCCAGCAGGATGCCGAGCGGTAACGAGGCCACCATACCGGTAATGGCGACCACGAGCGTGACGAGCAGCCCTCCCCAATTCGCGGTCTCCACAGGCACGAGACCGAAATCGAGGCTGACGAGCGCCAGCACGATCGCGAACGCGCCAAGGATGAAGCCAAGCGTGCGCCAGGATCCCGTTATCGGCCTGCCCGACATCCAGGAAAACAGCGTCGAGACGCCAAACACCGCGGCCGAGACCAGCGCATATTCGACGGCAAAGCGGAGCGGCGACGGCGACATCCAGCTGTTCGGGATCCACCGGCCGGAGAACTGGTGGTGGCCGCCGGTCAGCAGGATATAGGCGATGACCGGAAAGACCGTGAGCAGGAACAGGGCGTTGAGACGCTTGTATGGCGCGCGCGGGATCAGCATCGGGATGAGCCCGACAACCAATGTCCAGAAGACGACGTCCACGCGCCACCGCTCGCCGATCGGGTACCGACCATAGATGAACTGCGGCAGATAGGCCTTCACATAGGCCCAGCAGGCGCCCGTCGCCGTAGCGCAGGCCTGCCGGTCCTCGCCGGTCCACACGGCGTTGACCAGCGTGAAGCGGAAGAACGGGGTCACCGCCCATACGATGAACACCAGGATGACGACGGTCATGACGCTGTTCAGCGGCGTGGAGAAAAGGTTCTGGCGCATCCAGCCGACGATGCCGACCGAGTTTGGTGGTGGCGCCCTGGCGGGAAGGAGCGAGTCGCGAACGAAGGCGGAGCCGGGTTTGTTCATGATGCGCCCCTCACCGTTCGACCAGCGCGACGCGCTTGTTGAAATAGCCCATCACAGCGGATGTCAGGAAACTGAGGCCCAGATAGAAAATCATCCAGATGCTCACCACTTCCACGGCCTGCCCCGTCTGATTCAGGACCGTGCCGCCGACCGCGACGAGGTCCGGATAGGCGATGGCGACAGCCAGCGACGAGTTCTTGGTCAGGTTCAAATACTGATTGGTCAGTGGCGGGATGATGATCCGCATCGCTTGCGGCAAGACGACGAGCCGCAGTGTCTGGCGCGGACGGAGCCCCAGGGAAGCGGCTGCTTCCGTTTGGCCCCGGGTAACGGCCTGGATGCCAGACCGGACGACTTCCGCGATATAGGCAGCCGTATAAAGCGACAATGCCAGCAGCAGCCCGAGAAATTCCGGGATGATGGTCATGCCGGAATCGGTCTGGAACCCGCGCCGAAGGAGCGGTCCCGTTTCGGTGAAAACCGGCATACTGATATGCAGCGGCCGACCCGCGATGAAGAAAGCGATGACCGGCAAGCCGATCAGCACGGCAGTATTGATCAGCCCGATCGGGGGACGGATGCCGGTGCGGCTTTGCCGTTCATGGCCCCACTTCGCGACGAAGATCATGACGGCGATGGCAACCGGGATGGCCGCGAAGATCATCCATGCGCTTTCCCCGAGGATCAGCTTGGGGACGTGTAGTCCGCCGATGTTCAGGTGGAAAATGCCAAGGAACGACCACTTCTCGCGCATTCCGGGCACGGAGCGCAGAACGGCGAAATACCAGAAGAACAACTGCAGCAGCAGCGGGACATTGCGGAGAACCTCGACATAGGTGGCCGCGACCCGCGACACCAGCCAGTTCGACGAGAGCCGCGCCACACCGACGATAAAGCCGAGGAGCGTCGCCAGCACGATGCCGATTCCCGCGACCAACAGCGTGTTCAGCAGGCCGACAAACAGCGCCCGTCCATAGGACGAAGCCTCGGTGTATGGCACGAGCTTCTGAACGATGCCGAAACCGGCCGTCCGCTCGAGAAAGCCGTAACCGGCAGCTATGTTGGCCTTTTGAAGGTTGCGGGAGGTGTTGTCGATGATGTCCCAGACGAACCAGCCGAGCACGAGGACGAAGAGGATCTGGAAGACCCAACCCCGGATCGTCGGATTGTTCAGGAAAGTAGCCATGCGTCCCCCTGCGGACGCCGCGCCTCGTACAGCCAAACGTGTATCCCCTCGACGACAGGCCTATGGCGGTCACTGTCGGTTCATCGGCACGGCCTGGGTCTTGGCGCCCATCAGCCGCGGCAGGACCACGGGCGGAAAACCGCCCGTGGTTTACGCGATGAAACTAGCGGATCGGCGGAGCGTACTGGATGCCGCCCTTCGACCAGAGATTGTTCAGGCCGCGAGCGATACCCAACTTGGTCGAGGGACCAATATTGGCATCGAAGATCTCGCCGTAATTGCCGACGTTCTTGATGATGTTGTAGGCCCAGTCGCCCGACAGGCCGACCGGCGTGCCGAAATCGCCCTCGATGCCGAGGAAGCGCTTGATCTCCGGATTATCGGAGGTCTTCTTCTCGTCGATATTCGCCTTGGTCAGGCCGAGTTCCTCGGCGTTGAGCAGCGCGAACAGCGTCCACTTCGCCAGCGTGAACCACTTGTCGTCGCCCTGGCGAACGGCCGGTCCGAGCGGCTCCTTGGAAATGATCTCCGGCAGGATCATGTGATCGTCGGGAGCGACCAGCTTCAGGCGCTCGGCATAGAGACCCGAGGCGTCGGTCGTGTAGGCGTCGCAACGGCCCGCTTCATAGGCCTGGAGGACTTCCTCGTTCTTCTCGAACGCAACCACCTCGTAGGGCATGTTGTTCGAGCGGAAATAGTCGGCGAGGTTCAGCTCGGTCGTCGTGCCGGTCTGTGTGCAGACCTTGGCGCCCGAAAGCTCAAGCGCCGACGAAACGCCGAGCGACTTGCGGACCATGAAGCCCTGGCCGTCATAATAGGTGACGCCGACGAACTGCAGGCCCAGCGAACTGTCGCGCGACATCGTCCAGGTGGTGTTGCGGGAAAGCACGTCGACTTCGCCCGACTGCAGCGCCGTGAAGCGCTCCTTGGCGTTGAGCGGTGTGAACTTGACCTTGGTCGGATCGTTGAAGATCGCTGACGCCATGGCGCGGCAGAAATCGACGTCGATACCGCTCCATTCGCCTTTTTCATCCGTAGCGCCGAAGCCGATCAAATTACCGCCATTGGCGCCGCATTGAAGAAAACCTTTGGCTTTCACGTCTTCCAACGTGCCGGCCCCTGCTGCTGTAACGCTCGCCAGTGCCAGCGCGGCTCCGACCAGAATAGATGCAAAATTCCTGTTCATTTCACAGCCTTCTCTTCCCCTGGAATATCAGTCTTTCGATTTGAAGCAGTATCGTCTCGTTACCGAGATCTTCGACGAATTCAATCAACGTCCCAGGATTGCGTTCATTGTCGCATTCCATCTTGCCCGGACGCGTCGCTGCCTAACCTTAATCGATAGACCGCCTGATAGAACTTGAATTGACCCCTGCATCACATGGCATTATGCCAAGCGGGTCAAGGGGGCGTGGTTCCGACTGCAGACCATTGTTTCAGCATGTGTTTTCGAAAGAGGCACATGCGCAGGATCGAAGAGCCAACCCCCGCCAGCTATTTTCTTCGGAGTCCTGCATGTCCCGGAATGAGCGTGATCTGTCGATGGAAAAGCCGCTGACGCGCCTGGTGCGCTCCGGTCGCGATCACGACATCACGGGTCCGTTCGTAAATCCGCCGGTCATCCACGCCTCGACCGTGCTGTTCGAGAACTCGGATGATCTTCTCGGTGGCCAGCAGCGCTACACATACGGTCGCCGCGGCACCCCGACGATCGAAGCGCTGGAAATGGCTATGACGGAGATGGAGGGCGCCGAGGGCGCCGTCCTCTGCCCATCGGGCCTCTCGGCCGTTTCAACCGCCCTGCTCTCTGTCCTGCGTGCCGGCGACCATCTGCTGATGGCCGACAATGTCTATGACCCGGCCCGAAACGTCGCACGCAGCCTGCTGAATCGGCTCGGCATTGAAACGACGTTCTTCGATCCGAAGATCGGGGCCGAAATCGCGACCCTGTTCCGGCCGAACACGCGCGCCGTCTATCTCGAGAGCCCCGGCTCGCTGACTTTCGAGATCTCCGACATTCCGGCGATCGCCGCTGTCGCCCATGCGCGCGATGCCTTCGTGTTGGCCGACAATACCTGGGCGACCCCCTATTTCTTCAAGCCGCTGGAGCATGGCGTCGATCTGGCCATCCTGGCCGGCACAAAATATCTCTGCGGCCATTCGGACGTGATGATCGGAACCGTCGCGGCGAATGCGCGGACCTACAAGATGCTGCGCGACACGCATGGCGATCTGGGTCTGTGCGTCGGGCCTGACGACATCTATCTGACGCTGCGCGGCATCCGCACGATGGGCATCCGGCTCGATCGGCAGATGCAATCAGCGATGTCGATTGCGCGCTGGCTCGAAGGCCGTGCCGAGGTCGCCCGCGTCCTGCATCCCGGCCTCGCCAGCGACCCGGGCCACGCGATCTGGAAGCGCGACATGACGGGCTCCAGCGGCCTGTTCGGCATCGTCATGAGCGATTGGAGCCTCGACAAGGTCAAGGCCTTCCTCGATGGCCTGCGGCTGTTCGGGCTCGGCTATTCATGGGGCGGCTACGAAAGCCTCGCCATCATCGGTCGGCCCAACCGCACCGCGGTCGCCTGGCCGGCAGAGGACCGCATCATCCGGCTTCAGATCGGCCTGGAAGATACGTCCGATCTGATCGCCGACCTGGAAGCAAGCTTCGCGCGCGTCAGCAACCTCAGCTGACGGCGCCCGTCTCGCGCGCATGCTTCCGCTCGTGCAGGATAAACCAGACGTTGCGGAAATAGATGAACAGGCCAGCCGCCTGCCCGGCGATGAAGACCGGGTCCTTGCGGTAAATGGCATAGACGAGCAGAAGCGCGCCGCCGAGGATCGAGAAGGTCCAGAAGGCGGCGGGCACGACGCTCTTCTTTGCCCGCTCGCTGGCGATCCACTGCACGACAAAGCGCATGGTGAAGAGCGCTTGCGCGACGAATCCGAGCAGGATCCAGATGTCGAACTGCTCGACGAAAACATGATGCAGCCAGGCGGCAAAAGAGCCGAAAAGATTACCGACCATCGATCTTCACCTCTATCGGCGCGGGAATATTCTTCCGCCGCCGGATAAGCCACCAGACACCGAACAGATCGAGCGCGCCGACGAGGCCCCGATCCAGGATGCCGTATTTGGACGTTCCGTGGCGACGGTTGCGGTCGACCACGTCGACATGCGCGACCTTGTAGCCCTCGCGGATCGTCAACGCCGGCAGATAGCGGTGCCAGCCGTCGAAATAGGGAAACAGCAGGAACACGTCGCGGCGAATCGCCTTCAACCCGCAGCCTGAATCGCGCGTACCATCCTTGAGGATGGCGCCGCGAAGGCGGTTGGCGAAACGCGACGCCATGCGCTTGGCACCGGAATCAGTGCGCTTCAGGCGTTGACCGGCGACCAGAGCCGTCCGGGGGCCACCCTGCTCCATCGCTTCCAGCATCGCCGGCATGAATTCCGGATTGTTCTGGCCGTCGCCGTCGAGCGTCAGCACGATATCGCCACGCGCCGCCAACAGGCCGGTGCGCACGGCAGCGCTCTGCCCGCTCGACCGCTCATCGCGCATCGAACGCAGCCACGGCCGGTCACGCATCATCTCGCGCACAACCGCGGGCGTGGCGTCTGTCGAGCCGTCGTCGACGACGATCAACTCGAACTTGCGGCCGGCCAGAGCGGCGGCAACCTCGCCGATAAGCTCGGGCAGGTTTTCCGCTTCGTTCTTGCACGGAATGACCACCGAAACGTCCGGCCGCGCCATCAGGCCGGCGTCCGTATCAGGGCTTTTCAAGACGGTCTCGCCGGAAGCGGGCATCGTCATAGGAACCGTCTCCGATGGATTTAAGCGCCGCGATCCAGATGCGCCGTCCCACGAGCGCGTCCAGAAGCCCGGCAAACAGGATCGCAACGCGCGCGGGACTTTCGAAACTGGTTCGGATCGCCGCAGTGCGCGCGGTTATAGAGCCGGTCGATCCGCGTGCAAAGCCCCAGCCTGAGGTGGCAAAACGTCCGGCCAACCAAAGGCTGAAGGCGTAGCCGAAGATCAGCCCTGCCAGAATGTCGCTTGGATAGTGCGCGCCAACAGCAACTCGACTTGCCGCCATGGCAAGCCCGAAAATCAACAGGCCGAGCCGCCAGCGTGGAATGACCAGGAATCCGATGGCAATAATGGCTCCGGCCGTCGTCGCATGGCCGGACGGAAAACTCTGGAAACGATAGGCAAATTCGAACGGATGCAGCGCCAGGGCGCCATACTCGTCAAAGGTCGGTGGCCGGCCGCGACCGATGAACTGCTTGAAGATGTTGACGATAATGCCGGAGCCGGCGATTGCCAGGAAGATATAGGCCGAAAGCGCACCGATCTCGGCCCAGGCGGCCCGGACCAAGGGCGGCACTATCTTCCAGCGGCCGGAGAGAAGGACGAGCACAAGGATGCCGGCCGGGATCAGCTCCCATTGCGACTTGCCGAAATAAGATAGCCAACTGGCGACGAGCAGGACCGCGCTTGGCAGGGCGCGGGCGCGCTCGACCGACAGAGCGTCGAAGGCAAATCCGACAATGCCGACCAGCGCCGCGCTGATGACCACCAGCGCGAGGATGTCCGACGTCTGGAAAACCGGAGCGTGGATCGAGGGCCGCAACTGAACGCGCCGCGCGCGCTCGGCAATCGCGGCGCAGTTTTCGCGCGGCCAGGACATTCGCTTCGAGAGGCGGAAGCGCCAAACACTCATGGGGTAGCACTCCGAGCGACGAAGACGTGGAAATCGAGGATCCGGCCGCCATTGAGGGCATAGCCACGGACGGTGCCCGCTTCTGTCACCACCATGCCGAGATCGTCGGCTCGCTCGTTGAAAGTCTGTAACTGACGCTTTTCGACAAAGGCGGCGCGGCAATCACCAGCCGACAGGAAGTCGGCGGCACCGGCCCCGCCCGTCAGCAGTGTTTTGGTGCCGGCCAGCAAGACGAGGCTCGGCTCGGCATAGCCGGCGCTGGCGAATTGCGGGTTGGGACAGCTCAGGGCGGCATGACCCGTGCGGGCCAGGTTCTCGCTGATCCGTATCGACTGATAGCCGGGCAGAACCATTCCAAAAATGCCGAGATAGGTGATCATCGCTGTCAGAACCGCAACGACGCTGCTGGCTATCGGCGAAAGCGCGAAGAGCTTTCCGGATACCAGACCGACCGCGGTCGCGACCAGCAAGACGAGGATGCCAGCGACCGGCATCGGTTCGCCGAGTAACACCGCGATCACGCCAGCGGCGACGGCGAGTGCGAAGGGGAACAAGGCCGCGCCAGACGCAGCGAAGCGGGCGAACCAGCCGCTCGTGCGGATGCCGCCACCATCAAGGGCCGCGGCGGTTGCCAGCGCCATCAGTGGATAGAGCGGCAGGACGTAATGCGGCAGCTTGGTCGGCATTGCTTCCACGGCCAGCCAGAACGGCACCACCGAAACCACGGCGTAGAGAACCACCGGCTGCTTGAAGCGGTCCATGATCCAGGAGAGGCTGGCGGTGAAATAGGCTGCGACCGGCCAGAAGGTGAAGAACATCAGCAGCAGGTAAGCGCCAGGCGGTGCGCCATGCGATTCCTGGACGCTGACGACCTTGCCGATCAGGTCCTTGCCCAGCGCTTCCTGGAAGAAGGCCCCCTTGCTGGCGATGCCGATGGCGACAAACCAGGGGGCGACGACGACCAGCATCCAGATCAGGCCCGGCAGCGGCGCCAGTTGCTTCAGCCAGCGGAACGATCCGCCGACAATCGAAAGCAGCAGCAGCGGACAGATGATGGCCCCGAGCCCGACAGGACCCTTGATCAGGATCGAAGCGCCGAGCGCTGTCCAGAAGATCGCGGCGAGGCGCAGATTGCGCTCCGTCGATGGCGAGAGCCAGGCTCGCGCCAGGGCGCCATGCGCAACGAGGGTCGTCGCGAGCAGCACGGCGTCGGTCTTGGAGAGGCGCGCCTCGACGCCGAGGAGTACAGTCGTGGCCATCAACAGCCCGGCCAGCAGCGCCGCGCGCGGCCGTCCGAAGGCCATTGCCAGCCACCAGGTCAGGCAGGCCGCCAGGATCGCTCCAATCATCGACGGCAGGCGATACACGCCGATCGGCGCATCCGGGCCCGTTCCGGTCAACCAGACGGCAGCGGACTGCAGCCAGTAGATGCCGATCGGCTTCTTGTAGCGCGTCTCTTCCTGAAGGCGGATATCGAGGTAATTGCCGGTCTCGACCATCTGGTGCGTGGCCTGCGCGAAGCGCGGCTCGTCGCGATCGATCGGCGGCAGCGTCGCGAGCCCCGGCAGGAAGGAAAGCAGGGCCACGATGGCAATCAGGGCCAGACTCGCCGTCGATGATCCGGCAATCCGGTCCACCGCGCGTTCGATCGTCGTCGCGAGGCGTGACCAGATCGCCTCCGTCCCGCCAGCGGTCGCCTCGGCTCTGCCCACGCGCTTATCGTCCTCAATATGCTTGCCTGAAGCCAGCGGGATATAGCGAAGTCTGCGCCGCAGCAACACCGGCGGCGGTTCCGCGCGGATCGAACGCAGGCCGTCGCTGCAAATCGCATGAGAATACGATCACAGCCGACAAGTCGAAGTCATGCTAACAGACTCGGCATGGATGAATGGATTGCCATCGGAATCATCGCCCTGATCGCCTTGCCGATCATGGCCATTGCAGCGTTTGTGATGTCGCTCGGGGCGCGCAGTCGCATCCGTGCGCTCGAGTCACGGCTAAGCCTGCTGGAGGCTCGTGGTTCCGGGGCAATTGCCGCCATGCCCTTCGAGACCCCGCCATACATCGCTCCCGACCCGTTGTCCTTCGAGACCGATACTCCCAAGACTGATACTCCCAAGACGGTACCCGCCACCGGCATCCCGTCCGATTCTGGTACCGGAGGTTTTGAGTCCGAAGAGCCCGCCCTGCCCGAGTGGGTCGAGGCAACCGGGGTATCGCCTTCCAAGGAACCGAAGCGTCCGAAGGAAAGCTTCGAGCAAAAACTCGGTGCGCGCTGGGCCGTCTGGGTTGGTGGCCTGGCTTTGGCGCTCGGCGCCATCTTCCTTGTCCGCTTCTCCATCGAGGCCGGGCTGCTTGGCCCAGGCGTGCGCATCGCGTTTGGCGCTCTGTTCTCCTTTGTCCTGCTGGGACTGGGCGAATGGCTGCGCCGCTCCGACCGGGTAACCTCATTTTCGCGCATACCGGCCGCCAACGTGCCGGGCGTGCTGACGGCGGCCGGCACGGTTGGCCTGTTCGCAACCGTCTATGCCGCCTATGCGCTTTACGGCCTGATCGGACCGACGGCTGCGTTCATCCTGCTCGCGGTCATCGGAATGGGAACGATGGCGGCCGCGGGCCTGCATGGCGCCTGGCTGTCCGGCCTTGGCCTCGTCGGCTCCTACGTCACGCCGCTGCTGATCTCCACCGACGCGCCCAATATTCTGGCGCTGATGATCTATCTGATCGTCGTCACGGCCTTCGCCTTTGCGCTGGCACGGCTTCGCCTCTGGCGCTGGCTGGCCATCGCGGCCAGCGTCGCCGCGATTCTCTGGGGCGTTGGCATGCTGGTTGGTGGCGCGAGCGCCATCGAGGGCGGCATCTACGCGATCATCCTGCTCACCCTGACCTCGATCTTCCTCGTCGTCGACGTTCAGCGCGATACGACGACGGACCGGCCCGACTGGTTCGCGATCGGCGTGCTGGCGGGCCTCGCCGCTCTCCTCGTACTCGGCGCCATCGCCAGCCATTTCACCTCCGCCAGCATCGCCGCCTGCCTCGTCGGCGGCGCCATGCTGTTGCTGCTCTCCCGTAGGTATGACGCAGTAGCGTTCGTCGCCCCGGTCGCGGCCATCGAACTGATCGCGCTGCTGTATTTCTGGCCGGCCGTGTCGCAGGCAGCGGTTGCGCCCGTCACCTATATCGTCGATGCGCTCTCGATCTACTTCCCCCTGCCCGACGCCATCCGCATGTTCGGCGTGGTCGGCCTGCTCGGCGCGGCCGCCCTGATCGCGACGGCGCTGACGCGGTTGCAGGCAACACCGGAGGCCGGCCCGTTCGCGACCACGGCTCAAGCCGCAGCTGCCAGCGCGGGGCCCGTCATCGTCGCCATCGTCGCCTATCTTCGCATCACCGGCTTCGTCTCCAGCATCGCCTTCGCGGCGATCGCTCTGGCCCTTGCGGCACTTTACGCCGTGCTGACCGAACGTTTCGCCCGGCGTGAGCGCCCTGAATCTGCCCTGGATCAAGTGCCGACGGGCCTGTTCGCCGCCGGGGCCATCGCCGCCAGTGCTTCGGCGCTCACGATGGCACTGGAAGGCGGCATGCTGACCACGGCTCTCGCGCTTGCGGCTCTTGGCGCGGCATGGGTACAACTCCGGCGTCCTATCGGCGTGCTGCGCTATGCCGTCGCCGTGCTGGCGCTGCTCGTGCTCGCTCGCATCGCCTGGGACCCGTACATCTTCGGCGTTCGCGCCGGAGGCGGGGTCTATCTTTCAGTCCTGATCGGCTATGGCATTCCGGCCGCGGCCTTCGCCATTGCTTCCGTCCTGCTTCGTCGCGTCCGCGTCGACCGCAGCGTTTTCGCGGCGGAAGCGCTGGCCGTCATCATGGCTGCCCTGCTCGTCGTGTTCGAGATCCGGGCCATCGTTTTTGGCGGCGATCTGCTGTCGCCGACGACCGCGCTCAGCGAACAGGGTTTGACGACGGCGGCGGCCTTCGCCTTCTCGCTCGGGCTTTCGCGCCTTGCCCAGAGCCGGCCGAGCCCCGTCTTCGGGCTGGGTAGCGTGATTGCCCGCGTCCTCGGTCTGCTCAATGCGGTCATCGGCCTCGGCTTCGTCGCCAATCCGCTGTTCACCGGCGATGCTGTCGGCGGCGGGCCAGTCTTCAACGAAATCCTGCTCGCCTATGGCCTGCCGGCGGTGCTGGCCGGTCTGGTGGCTCTCAGAACGCCGCCGCTTCGTCTGCGCTGGCTGCAGGCGGCTACGGGTGTGGTGGCGCTGATCCTGGCCTTTGCCGCGGTCACACTGGAAATCCGCTTCCTGTTCGCGACCTCGCCGGATCTCTCCTGGGATCCGATCGGCTCGGCTGAATCCTACACCTACTCGGTGGCATGGCTGGTGCTCGGCATCCTGCTGCTTGCCTTCGGGCTGGTGTTCCAGCAGCGGGCAGCGCGCCTTGCCTCGGCCCTGCTGATCGTCGTGACGGTCTTGAAGGTGTTCCTGATCGACATGTCAAATCTCGAAGGGGTCTGGCGCGCCCTCTCCTTCATGGGGCTCGGCGCAGTGCTGATCGGCATCGGCCTTGTCTACCAGCGCCTGCTCTTCGGCGGCGCGAAGGGTAGCGATGAGGCAGACCAGCCGCCGCCCGAATCCGGCCCGACAGCCGACGCTGGCAACGTCTGACAGGAACTCCCTTCGCTCGCTCCCGTTGATAGAGCGAAGGGAGAACTACATGTCCGATCCGAACCGTCCGGTTTACGCAGCCCCAGGCCCCGATGTCCCAGATCCTGGCCAGCCGCCAAAACCCGCGCCGCCGGTCCACGATCCGAAACCGCAGCCCGACCAACCCCCGCGGCCGCCGGATATACCGCCGATTCCGCCACAGGAATTGCCGGGCAACCCGGACGTACCCAATCCTGCGCCGCCGCAGCCCATGCCGCCGGTCCATGATCCGCAGCCCCAGCCCGATCCTCAGCCGAGCCCGCCGGATATCCCGCCAATACCGCAGGAACTCCCCGGCAATTCGCCGCAGGAGTTCCCGATCTCCGAACCGCGCGGCTGATCCGGCTTGACGCCCGGACGGGTCGGGGCCATGAAGTCCCGACCCACATGCGCGCCACAGACACCACCTCGCCCATCCTTCTCGTCGGCCCCTCCTGGGTCGGCGATATGGTCATGGCTGCGAGTCTGGTCGCGGCCCTGCGCCAACGTTTTCCCGACCGCCCCGTCGATGTGCTCGCGCCGCCCGCGTCTCTGCCGATCGCGTCTTTGATCGAGGGTGTGCGAAACACCATTCCGCTCGGCTTCGGCCATGGTCAATTTGGGCTGGTTGGCCGATGGAGGATCGGGCGCTCGTTGAAAACTGCCGGTCACGGCACGGCGATCGTCCTGCCACGCGCCTTCAAGGCGGCGATCCCGCCCTTCGCCGCCCGGATTCCGGAGCGCGTCGGCTATGCCGCCGAGGGCCGCAGCATTCTTTTGACCGATGCGCGGAATGATTCCGACCGCAAGACGGCACGCACGATCGACCGCTTCGTCGCGCTGGCCGGTCCAGCCGGCCAGCCGCCCGCCTCGCCGCGCCCTCGCCTTCAGCAGCCAAAACTCGACCTTGCCGCCCTCGCTGCCCGTTTCGGGCTCAACGACGACCGTCCGGTCCTCGGTCTTTGTCCCGGGGCTGAATACGGTCCTGCCAAGCAGTGGCCGGCAGCGAAGTTCGCGGCCCTGGCCCGGCTCGCCGACGAGTCCGGCTACCGCGTTCGCCTGTTCGGCGGCCCGAAGGACAAGGCGATTTCGGCCGAGATCGTTCGCCTCGCCGGCGTGCCGATCGATGATGTATCGGGCCGAACCTCGCTGATCGAGGCAGCCGCCCTGCTTGGCCGCTGCGACGCGGTCGTCTCCAACGATTCGGGCCTGATGCATGTCGCCGGCGCGCTCGACCGGCCGCTGGTCGTCGTCTACGGCTCCAGCTCGGAGAAGATGACGCCGCCAACCGCGCCCAATGCCGAAATCGTCTCGATCGAACTGTCCTGCCGTCCCTGCTTCAAGCGCGAGTGCCCTCTGGGGACGCTGGCCTGCCTCGAAGGCATCGACGCACGTCGCGTGTTTGACGCGGTGGAACGAGTTATCGCGGTAGCGCGCGCCGAGGCCGGTAGTTCCATCCAAGCCTGACATGCGCTATCCAACCGGCCGCTGCGCCGATCCTGCGCGCCCCCGAGGATGATGCCAATGAGCGTGAATTCGAGAGACGGACGCGACACGATTCTGGTGACCGGCGGCGCTGGCTTCATCGGGTCCAACATGGCGCGTGCGCTCGCGGCGGATGGCTGGCGGATCGTCGTTGCGGACTGGTTCGGCACCGGTCGCAAATGGCTCAACGTCGCCGACATCCGGCTCGATGACGTCATCCGGCCGGAGGCAACACTGGCCTGGCTTGAGGAAAACCACCGTCGCGTCGAAGCCATCGTCCATATGGGCGCCATTTCGGCGACCACCGAGGCTGACGTCGACCTGATCGTCGAGCGCAACATCCGCGCGACCCTCGATCTCTGGGTTCTGTCGACCAGGCACGACATCCGCCTGATCTATGCCTCATCGGCTGCCACCTATGGCGACGGCAAGGTCGGCTTTGTCGATGACGAAGATCCCGAGCATCTCGCGAAGCTGAAGCCGCTCAATGCCTATGGCTGGAGCAAGCTCGCCGTTGATCGCCGCATCATGGACGATGTCCGCGCCGGTCGTGCCACGCCGCCGCAATGGGCGGGTCTCAAGTTCTTCAACGTCTATGGCCCGTTCGAGGCGCATAAGGACGACATGCGCTCGGTGATCCACAAGATCTTTCCGACCGCCGCCGCCGGCGAGGCCGTGACGCTGTTCCGCTCGCATGACCCCAATTATGTCGATGGCGGCCAGTTGCGCGATTTCGTCCATGTCGCGGATTGCGTCGATGTCGCGCGCTGGCTGATCGGCAGCCCAAGCGTCAGCGGTATCTTCAATGTCGGCACAGGCAAGGCCCGCAGCTTCGCTGATCTGGCGCGTGCCGTGTTCCATGCCGCTGGTCGTGAACCGGTGATCGACTATGTCGACATGCCTGAGCAGATCCGCAACGCCTACCAGTACTTCACCGAAGCGGACATGACGAAGCTTCGCCGCGCCGGTTACAATGCCGACTTCCGCTCGCTGGAAGATGGCATCCAGAGCTACGTTGGCGACTATCTTGCCAAGGGCGTCGCGCTTTGAGCGAGGCGCTCCAGCCGGCCGCGTTTCTGGATCGCGACGGGGTGATCAATGTCGATCACGGCTATACCTACAAGCCGGAAGACATGGTCTTCATCGATGGCGCGAGGACTGCCATCCGCAGATTGAACGAGGCGGGCTACCTGGTTGTGGTCGTCACCAACCAGTCCGGCGTCGCACGGGGCTTCTATAGCGAAGTGGACGTCGAACGATTCCACGCCCATATGCAGGCGGAGCTTGGCAAGGCCGGTGCGGGGATCGACGCATTCTACAGCTGCCCCTATCACCCGGAAGGCACCGTGGCCGAGTACCGCGTGGATCACCCGGACCGCAAGCCGAAGCCGGGCATGATCCTGCGCGCGTTTGCGGATCTGCCGATCGATGCGAGCCGGTCGTTCCTGATCGGCGACAGACCGAGCGACATGGCAGCGGCGTCGGCTGCCGGCATTCCTGGATACCGCTTCCCCGGCGGAGATCTTGACGTTTTCGTTGCCGGGGTGCTCCTACAGGCGGGCATTGCCGCTGGGCCTAACTAGGATCTATCGATGCTGGACGAACTGCATTCCGGACGCGTGGCCGTCATCGGCGATGTCATGGTGGATCGCTATATCACCGGCTCCGTCAGCCGGATCTCGCCAGAAGCGCCGGTTCCCGTGCTGCTGCACGGCAATGTCCGCATCGTCGCCGGTGGTGCTGCCAATGTCGCCGCCAATGCGGCAGGCCTTGGCGCGTCGGTCACCCTGGTCGGCTATGTCGGCGCGGATGTCGAAGCCGAAGAGCTTCGCACCGTTCTCGCCGTCTATCCGGCCATCCGCCTGAACCACCTTGTCGTCGACAATTCCCGGCCGACCGTGACCAAGACCCGCGTCATGAGCGGTCGCCAGCAGATCGTCCGCATCGATGCCGAAAGCCCCGGCGTGCCGGGCGCGGAAGCACAGGCCAATCTGATCGCGGCGGGCAAGACAGCCATCGCCGAGGCGGACGTCGTAGTGTTCTCGGACTATGCCAAGGGCGTGCTGACCGATGCCGTCGTTGCCGCGCTCATCGCCGAGGCCCGGGCCCGCAACGTGCCGGTGATCGTCGATCCAAAGCGCCGTACGTTCGACGTCTATCGCGGCGCGACGCTGGTAACGCCGAACCGCAAGGAACTGTTCGAGGCCACCGGCTTGCACGACGATACGGACGAGGACGCCGTGCGCGCAGCTGCCGCCGCCGGGCTCCAGTTCGATGGCGACGTGCTGGTCACCCGCGCCGAAAAGGGCATGACGCTCTGGCGGCAGAATGGCTCGGTCACGCATGTGCCGGCCGAGGCGCGCGAGGTGTTCGACGTCTCCGGCGCCGGCGACACGGTCGTTGCGGCGCTCGCCGTCGCGCTCGCAACCGGTCAGCCACTCGAAACCAGCGTCGTCATCGCCAATGCAGCCGCGGCCATCGCTGTGAGCAAGCTCGGCACCGCCGTCGTGACGCGGGCCGAACTGACGGCAGCGCTCGATCGCGCAAGCCATGCCGAGGATCACGCCGGCGCGCTCGTCTCGCGCGAGGAGGCGGCCAAGATTGTCGCCCGCTGGCAGGCGCGCGGCTCGCGCGTGGTGTTCACCAATGGCTGCTTCGACCTGCTGCATCCCGGCCATATCGCCCTGATCGAGGCGGCGGCCAAAGAGGGCGACCGGCTGGTCGTCGCGCTCAATACCGATGAGTCGGTGCGACGCCTCAAGGGACCAACCCGGCCGATTCAGGACGAACAAGCACGAGCGCGCGTGATGGGTGCGTTACGCGCCGTCGATCTCGTCGTGCTGTTTGACGAGGATACGCCGCTAGAAGCGATCCAGACGATACAGCCGGATATCCTGGTCAAGGGCGCGGATTATCGGGAGGATCAGGTAGTCGGCGGCGATTTCGTGAAGGCGCGCGGCGGCAAGGTCGTTCTGGCCAATCTCGTGGCCGGGCGTTCGACAAGCGCCCTCGTCGCGGCGGCCAAATCGTGAAGAGTCTCGATTTCGCAAAGGGCTGGGCGACCGAGCTCGCGCTGCCGCTCTGGAGCGGCGCTGGCTTCGACACGCAACGCGGCCTGTTTCACGAGCGGCTGGATTTCGACCGCCGGCCGATTGCCCTGCCCGCCACCCGGTTGATGGTGCAGGCCCGCCAGATCGCCACCTTTTCCCGCGCCAGCCTCAAGGGCTGGTACAAGGGCGCAGATGAGTCGGTCGTTTCCTGCCTCGCCAATGTCGAGCGGCTTTATCATCGCGCTGATGGTCATCCGGGCTGGGTCTTTTCGATTGCCCCGGACGGCACGCCCGCCAGCCGCGCCCGCGATCTCTACGCGCATGCCTTCATCATCTACGCGCTGGCGTGGAGCCATCGCCTGACGGGTGATCCGCACGCGATCCGCTTGGCCGACGAGACGCTTGCGGAAGTCGACATGGTTCTGGCGGCTCCACATGGCGGCCATCTCGACGCGTCGCCATCGACGGACCCGACCCGTCGGCAGAACCCGCATATGCATCTGCTGGAAGCCGTTCTGGCGCTCTATGAGACGACCGGACGCGCGCGAGACTTTGCCCGCGCCGGAGCGCTCGTGTCGCTGGCGCTGGAGCGGTTCATCGACGCGGAAAGCGGCGCGTTGCTGGAGGATTTCTCGCCCGACTGGACACCGCTCCAGCCGCGCGGAAAGAACCGCGTCGAGCCGGGTCATCAGTTCGAGTGGTACTGGCTGCTGGGCGAATATCGCCGTCTCGGTGGCTCGGTGCCGGAAACCGTGACCGACCGTCTGCTGATGTTCGCCATCGACAACGGACTGGATCAGGAGACAGGCCTGATTGTCGATGCCGTCACCGATTCAGGCAGCGTGATGATCCCGAGCTTCCGCTCGTGGCCGCATGCCGAAGGCGTCAAGGCGCTCGTCGCGGCGACGCGCGAAGGGCAGCCCGGCGCATCGCAAATGGCCGATCATCTGATGGCGAGCCTGTTGAGCTTTGCGCCGGATTCGATGGAAGGCGGCTGGATGGACCGCATCGACACGGACGGTTCGCCGCTGGTGGATCACATGCCGGCTTCGACGCTCTATCACATGATGGGTGCGCTGTTCGAAGCCGACGAGGCCTTTGGATCAAAGACTGCTGACTGAGGCTAGCCGGAGGCGCCTGGCCAGTGCCGTCCAGACCCGGTCCGGTGTCTGGTCGGCCATGCAGGGCGGCCCCTCGCCGAAATCCGGCTTGATGCGGCAGCTCGCCTGTTCGCAGGGCGCGCAATCGCGCGTCGACAGGAATTCTTCCACGTCCGGGCCAACGAGCCCCGTCAGGCCGGGATTGGTCGGACCGTAGATGCCGATCGTCGGGATGCCAAAGGCGGCGGCGAGATGGCCAAGCCCGGTATCGACGGTGACGACGCCGGCCGCGTTGGCAATCACCGGGATGATGCTCTCCAACCCGCCGGCCGGAACCTGCTCCACATTCGAGAGGCCCGCAGCGATCTTGGCTGCGCGTTCCGTTTCCGTGGCGCCATGGGCAAAAAGCCTCACGTTGAGGCCGGCTGCGCCACAGCGCTCGGCAACGCCGCGCCATCCTTCTACCGTCCAGGTCTTGGTGGCCCAGCTCGTGCCGTGGATCAGGACGATGCCATCGCCGCTGCGCGTGCGGATGCCGGAATTGGCGAAATCCGGCACCAGGCCCGCATCGGCTGCGGTCGTGGGCATCGGATAACCGAGCGACTGCGCAAACAGCTTTCGGATCCGCGTGACCATGTGCTCGGTTTCGGGGATGTCATGACCGACCTGATAGAACCATGTCGCCATGCTTTCGCGCGCGCTGCCCTTGGCAAAGCCATGGCGGGGCGTGACGCCGGAGAACACTCCGACGAGCGCGCTCTTCATCAGTCCCTGCGCGTCTATGAGCAGATCATAGCCGCCGCCTCGGAGTGCTGACACGGCGTCCTTCATCTCGGCAAAAGTCTCGCGCGGCTTCTTCTTCATGCGGCGGATAGGCAGCGCAATGACGTTGCGCACGGCGGGATGAAGGCGGGCCAGCGGCGCGAAGGCCTCGTCGACGACCCAATCGATTTCAAGGCCGGGAATGGCGCGTACAGCGTCCGTCACCGCCGGATAGGTGTGGACGACATCGCCGAGCGAAGACAGTTTGACGAGAAGGACGCGCATCATGACCCTGCGGCCGGATCGGCCTTTGCAATGGAATGACGCAATCGAGTTCGCTTCGCAAGCGTGGACGGAAACCGCCGCATCGGTTGACCGCGCCGGGTAGAGTTTTTACCAATAGTGAAACTCAGCTAGGGGACATCCATGACACGGCTCGCAACCCTTCAATCCATGCTCCGCCAGAATGGCGTCGACGTCGTGGCGCTCGGCCCGGGCCCGCACATGGCCTATATCGCCGATGTTCATCCCCATGCCGACGAGCGCCCCTGCCTGCTGATCGCGACACCCGGCGGCGCGGCCATCCTGATGCCGGAGCTGAACGCCGACGAGATGCGCCGGCAGACCGACCTGCCCTTCTTCACCTGGTCCGACGCCACCGGACCTCAGGCAGCGCTCGCCGCGCTGATCCAGTCGCTCGGTATAGAGAAGGACACCCAACTGGTGCAGGTCGACGAGACGATGCGCGCCGATTTCGCGCTGCTCGTCATCGAGGCACTCGGAGGGCCCAAGACCGCCTTTGCTTCGGAAAGCGTCGGCCGGATGCGATTGTCGAAGGATGACGCGGAAGTGGCGGAAATCCTGCGCAATGCCGAGATCGACGACCGCGCCATGGAAGCCGCGTTTGCGGCGATCCGTCCCGGCGTCACCGAGCGCGAGATCGCCGACGCGGCCCGCGCCGTGTTCGAGGAAGCCGGTGCAACGCCGCTCTTCGTCATCATCGGCGCCGGCGGCAATGGCGCTTTCCCGCATTATGCGACGGGCGACCAACCGGTGGCCGTTGGCGATGCCATCGTCATGGATATCGGCGCCCGTTCCGGCTCGTTCTCCAGCGATCTGACCCGCATGGCTTTTGTCGGCACACCGAGCGAGGAATATCTGAAGGTTCATGCCGTGGTTGAAGCCGCTGTCCAGGCGGCCTGCGAGGCGGCTCGTCCTGGCGTCGCGGCTCGGGAAGTCGATGCGGCGGCGCGCGGCGTCATCACGGCGGCGGGCTATGGACCCTATTTCACCCATCGCACCGGCCATGGCCTCGGCCTCGAAGGGCACGAACCGCCCTATCTGACCTCGACGAGCGAAACCATCCTCGAAGAGGGCATGGTGTTCTCGATCGAACCCGGCATTTATCTGCAGGGCAAGTTCGGCATCCGGCTGGAAGAGATCGTCATTCTGGAAGCGGACGGTCCGCGCATCGTCAGCCGGTTGCCGCGCGACGTGTTCGTGGCTCCCGCGGAATGAACTGAACGCCAGGCGGACGAGACGAGCGAGTCTTCCTCGCAGTCTCGTCCCGTTTCACAATGACGGCTACGTCGTCACCGGGGTCGGTTCGTTCATCGCCCGACGGTGTGCGACAACGGCCCACAGCACGACTGCCGCGCCGAACTGGTGCAGAAGTGCCAGATCCAACGGCACGACCGCAATCAGCGTGGCGATGCCGATTCCGGCCTGTGCGGTGACCAACAGCGCCAGATGGCGGGCGCGGCGCGCGGCCGGCGAACGCGGCGCCAGCTTCCAGGCCTGGAAGGCATGGATCAGGGCGGCGATGAACAGCAGATAGGCGACGACGCGGTGGTCGAACTGCACCGTCATGACGTCTTCGAAGACGCTGCGCCATTTCGGATCATAGTCGTAGACGCCATCGGGAATGATATTGCCCGCCATCAGCGGCCAGGTGTTGTAGGTCAGGCCCGCCTTCAGGCCGGCAACGAGACCGCCGAGGAAAATCTGCAGGAAAACAACAATGACAAGAAACGTCGCCATGCCCTTGAGCGGCGCTGCGTTCTTGCGATTCTCGCCCCGATCGGGCGCGAGCCCACGGCTGATCCACACGGCGCCCGCGAGAATGAAACAGGCGATGGTGAGATGGATCGCCAGTCGATACTGGCTGACGCTGACGCGGTCCGCGAGCCCGCTGGTGACCATCCACCAACCGATACCGCCCTGAAGGCCGCCCAGCGCAAACAGGCCCAACAGCGGCGGAACCAGCCGGCGCTCAATCCGTCCGGTTGCCCAGAGCAGGACGAACGGGACGAAGAACACGACGCCGATCAGACGACCGAGCAGGCGATGGCCCCACTCCCACCAGAAGATCTGCTTGAACTCGCTGACCGTCATGCCCTTGTTAACGAGCTCGTACTGCGGGATTTGCCGGTACTTGTCGAATTCTTCCTGCCATTCGACGTCGCCGATCGGCGGAATGACACCGTGAATCGGCTTCCATTCGGTAATCGAGAGGCCGGAACCTGTCAGGCGCGTAGCACCGCCGACGATGATCATGGCGATGACCATCACAATCACGGCGCCAAGCCAGATGCGGATCAGCGCGCGGTCGCGCGTCCTGTCCCGCAAGGGAGCCTGCTTCACTGTACTGTTCGCTGCCAAACCGTCGATCGCCATCGCGCACCTCAAGAGCTCTTGAGGCTGGATTAACGACTTGCCGCGCCCCGGACAACCGAGGCAGCGATCGCCGTACCAATCGGCCGCGCGACATCCGGTCGCGCAACGTCACGTCGTGGGCGACGGCCATTCCGGGCTTTGCGGTTGGGCGACGAACGCGCTATGCCCTCGGCTACGCCATCGCGAACCGCCCGCCCTGCACGAAAGGCCAAGCATGCCCATCCGGCTCCGCAAATTCATCGGCATGATTGCGCTCGTAGTGCTGGTGATCGTCTACGCCTTCGTGGCGATGGTGATCGCCCAGCTGAAACTCCCGGAAGCGCCGCGCTGGGCGCAGATGATCTACTACGTCGTCGTCGGCCTCGCCTGGGTCTTCCCCGCCGGCGCCATCATCGCCTGGATGCAGAAGCCTACCGCGCCGAAGAACTGAGGGCGCTTCCCGCCCAGTTCCGGATCCGGCGCTCCAACACGACAGGAACGCCGGACAGCAGCAGATCGACATAGCGAGTCGACTGGTAGTGGCCGTTCATTGAAATCCGCGGCAATGCCGTCATCCGGCTGGTCGGAGCAAGGACGCCCCGTCGCGTGGTGACGGAGGTGGCGAAGCCCAACTTTTCTGCGAGATCGAATTCGCGCTCACCAGCCGCGCCGGGCGAGCCATAGGGATAGGCGAAGTGGCGGGGCCTCGAGCCAGTCATCGCCTCGATCCGATCACGACTCTCGGTCATCTCGCATTCGGCGCGTCCGGGTTCCAGCCTGGCCAGGGCATAGTGGCCCACCGTATGGGCCCCGATCGTTACCAGCGGATCGGCCGAGAGGGCGCGAACCTCGTCCCAGTTCATCATCTCGTCCAAGAGCATGTGGCGGGTGTCGACCGCGTAGTCCGATGCCGCCCGGTCGATGGCCTCGCGCTGCGCATCCTCGCTGACCAGACAGAGCTTGCGGGCAAGGATTCGCGCGGCGATGCGCTTCTTTGTGAGGCTGTCCGTCGCGAGGTCGAAATCCCGGTCGCCGATGCGGATCTGAACGCCCGCTGCCCGCTCGATGATTGCGACGATCACCTCCCACCACGGCACGGCGGTCCCATCAATCAGGCCCGTTGCGACATAGACGGTGAACGGAACACCCAGCGCCTTCAGGATCGGATAGGCGTTCGTAAAATTGTTGCGATAGCCGTCATCGAAGGTGAGCACCACAAAGCGGCGCGCCTTGCCTGGATTCGCGAGCCGGAGCATGGCTTCGTCGAGATCGACGATGTCCATCCCGCGCGCCCGAACCCGCTCGACCACGTCTCCGAGGAAGGTCGGGGTTACTTCGAGATGGGCATTGGGCTGGAAGCGCGAGGCGCTTTCGGGCCTGACGTGGTGAAACATCAAAATGGCGCCGGCGCCTTGCGTACGGTCGGCAAAGAGCCGGTGAACGCCGCTCCAATAGAGCGCGTTCAGGCCCGCCTTGTAGCCGGCGACTTTCAGATCAGGCATCAACGATCCAGCCATCCGGGCCATCTATGTCCGAGCCATTACATTCGGCCCATGTGCAATCGGCGCATGGTTCATACGAACGCGATGTTTACGATAGGTTGATACGGCTTCCAACAATTCTGGCACGCAATGGAAATCAAGGCATGAACGCATTGGACGCAGCGGCGGCCCCCATCGTCGTCGCGGAACTGCGGATCGCGGTTCATGCCTCCGCTCGCGAAATCGAGGATGATTGGCGCGCGCTCGAAAAGGCCCTGCCCATCTCCGTGTACCAAAGCTTCGACTGGATCAATTGCTGGGTCGAGGCCGCTACGGGGCCGCAACGGATCAGGCCTGCGATCGTTGCCATCCGTCGCGAGGAGCGCCTCGTCGCGATCCTGCCGCTTGGCATCGAGCGGATCGGACCTTTGCGGGTCGCTCGCTTCCTCGGCGGTGAACACGCCAATATCCGGATGGGAATTTTCGACACGGCGTTCGGAGCGGCGCTTGATCCAGCCACGGCCGACGACCTGCTCCGCCTCGTCGCGCGCGCCATCGGCGGCATCGACCTCTACGATCTCGACGCCCAGCCGGTCGAATGGGCCGGCGTTGCCAATCCGCTGGCCGCCCTCGCCGGAGTCGGCTCTGCGCGCTGCGATGTCAGCAGGATGCGGCTTGAGCCGGACTTTGCCGCCGTACTCAAGGCGCACCGCGGCGCCAGGAAGGCCAAGAAACATCGCTGGCAAGCGAACACGCTGGAGCCCGTTGGCGGTTTCCAGCTTCGCCGCGCCGCCTCCGCCGACGAGGCGTTGGCGATCCTCGACACCTATTTCGCCCAGAAGGCAACCTGGTTCCGCAGCCAGGGCATCGCCGACAGCTTCGCCGAGCCGGGTGTGGCCGACTTCTTCCGGGCGCTCGTCCAACGACGCTGGAGCGGCGGCGACACGTCGCTGATCGAGTTGGACGCACTAGAGTTTGACGGCGGAATTCGCGCCATTCTCGGCAGCGGAACGCAGTCTAAACGCTTGAGCGGCTATTTCATGTCGGTCTCCGACGATGAATGGCGGCGTGTCAGCCCCGGTGAACTGATGCTCCATGAGGTGATTGCGGCAAGCTGCGCGCGCGGCCTGACGGCGCTGGATCTCGGCCGTGGCGACGAGCGCTACAAGGCGTCCTGGCTCGATGTCGTCGAGCCACATGTGCGCGCCATCGTGCCGGTATCGATGCTTGGCCGCGCCGCCGCCGCCCTGCTCCGCCTCAAGGATCAGGCGGAACGGCGTATCCGTGACAATCCGAAGCTTTGGAAACTGGCGAAGACAATCCGGCGCTGGCGCGGCAAGGCCGAGAAGCCCGCTCCGGCCGATGCCGACTGATCAGGCGAAAGCCGGTTCGATCGAGGCATCTTCGGTTTGCAACGGCGCCTCGGCGATCAGCATCATCACCTCGGCCGGGCTTGCTGCCTTCATCGCCTCGTAGACGCGCGCGACATCCGGGTCGCTGGCGCTGCCATCGGCAACGATCACGACGACGCCGGCCTGTGACGCCAGTTGCATGGCGATGTCAGAATCGGCGTCGAACAGGATCTGATCGTAGGTCTGATCCAGCGCATCCAGAATGCTGACAAAGCGCTTGCCCTTGGCAGCGTCGGGGCCGAATTCGAGCAAGCCGTGCGGGATGAGATGCGCGTGGGAGCGGCGGTCGCGGAAGATGACCTGCGCGAACGTCGCGATACCCGCGAAAAGATCGGTCAGTCCCGGCAGACGTTCGCCGGCCGCCATCGCCTGGCCGTCGGCGCCGTCGGCATGAAGATCGATCAGCAGGACCCGATTACCCCGGCGCGACAAGATGCGGGCCAGCGCTACGGCAGCGAGTGGTCGTCCCGGTGAATGCAACGCTGCCGTCGACAGCAGAACGCGACGGGCCTTCGCGCCGACGATGTGATCAACGATCGAGTTCAGCGCATCCTGCGCCTCAGCGCTGAGCGCGCGGGCTGGTGCTGGCTCGAGCGTTGCCAAGGGCTCGGTCGGCAGCGGGTGGCTGGCCGGCGGCAAGGGCTCCGAAACCGGCGCCATATCCTGCCGGTGCGTCGCCTCCTCAACGGGCACGACGTTGGGCGCAAGCGGCGGCGTATCGTCCGAGATCCGGCGAAGCGCCCGCCCGGAGGTCAATTCGCGGATCAGGATGATGGCGATCGCCAGCAGCAGCAGCGCGATGGTGGTGGCGGCTGTGATCGGCAGCTTCTTCGGGAAGGTCGGCTCCAGCGGGACGGCGGCGCGCGAGATGATCCGCGCATCGACCGGCAGGTAGTCGCCGTTCTGGCGGGATGACGCTTCGCGGAAGCGCTTGAGGTAGCTCTCCAGCAAGTCGCGCTGCGCCGTCGCCTCCCGCTCCAGCGCACGCAGTTCAACTTCGTCCTGGTTGGTCCGGCCGGTCGCGGCCTTGGCGCTGGCAATATCCTTGCCGATATCGACCTCGCGGTCGCGCGCCGTCGCCGCATCCCCTTCGAGGCTTTGCAGGATACGCGTCACTTCGCGTCGCACCTGCGCGTCAAGATCAGCCAGTTGCGCATTCAATTCACGGACACGTGGATGGCCTGAAAGCAACGTCGTCGAAAGCTGGGCGACCTGGGAGCGCAGCGCCACCTGCTGCTCTCGCAAGCGCTGGATCAACTGCGAGTCGCGCACGTCCGGTATATCGGGTGTTGCCCCGTTTGCGAGACTCTTACGGACCGAGGCCGCCTTGGCTTCGGCGGCGGATCTTGCCGCGACCAGTCGGGCGAGTTCCGCGTTGAGGTCGTTGAGCTTCTGCTGTGCCAGCGACGTATTGTTCTGCCCGCCGGAAAACAGGCCGTGTTCCGTGCGGAACGCCTCCACTCGAGCTTCGGCGGTCCTCACCTGGGTCCGGAGATCCGCGATCTGCGTTTCAAGCCAGCGGGTCGCATCGGCGTTGGTCGAGCGGCGGGCCGCGCGCTCGAGCGCCAGATATTCGTCGGCAACGCCATTGGCGACCTGCGCCGCGAGTTGCGGATCGGTCGAGGTGAAGCCGACGGTGATGACGCGGGTCTTGTCGATCGAGAATACATCCAGCCGATCGGAGAATCGCTGCAGAACGCGTTCGTCGACGGAGCCTTCCGCAACCGGGCGGCCGAGACCGAAACGCACCAGCATCTGGTCGAAGCTTGGCAGGAAACGAGGTTTGTTGAATTCGGTGCGCTGGGACAGATCGAGCGCGTTGACGACGGTTGTCGCGATGTCGCGCGAGCCGATGAGCTGGACCTGGCTGGCGATACCCTCGGAATCGAGTAGGGCCCTCGCCTCCTCCGTGCCGGTCCCGGCCCGGGTGATTTCCGACTCACCGCTTTCGATGAGAATCTTCGTCTCGGCCGAGTAGCGCGGCGTGAGGAAATTTAGCCCGATGTAGAGGGCGCCTGCGAAGAGGATACTGCCGAGCAGCAGCCATGGCGACGCACGCAGAAGCGCCCCGAGCAGCGCCCGCATGTCGAGTTCTACATCATCGATTTGCCCGAGGCGGCTATCCGTCATCGTCGAGTCAATTCCCTGCCAATGCGACATCATCGAAAATCAGGGTAACTACCGCGTTAACTTTGGCGAGCGGACGTTAAGATCGCTGGTTAAAGGTAAGGCAAGCGTAAGGGCGCTTTACCAGACATTAACCATGACAGGTGACAGTCGGCTCGACAGATTCCCTCGCGAGCCGGACGCCCTACTGATGCGATTTTTCCTTTTTGTCGCGACCCTTATCGGCGTTGCCTTGCTCGGTGGCTGCGCTTCGCCCTACCCGCCGCAGGATCCCGCGACCTATAAGGCGCTGATCGCGCCCTATCGTCTCGACAGCGGCGATCGCCTTCGTGTCGTGGTCTTCGGGCAGGCAGATCTGACGAACAGCTACACCATCGACCAGGCCGGCTACATCTCCGTGCCGCTGATTGGCGCCGTGGCGGCACGCGGCCGCAGCACGCAGGAGATGGAAGGCGACATCGCCGCCAAGCTGCGCAAGGGTTTCGTGCGTGATCCTGATGTCTCGGTTGAAGTCGATCGCTACCGGCCGTTCTTCATCATGGGTGAAGTAACGAGCGCAGGCCAGTATCCCTACGTGAACGGCATGACGGCGCAGACCGCGGTCGCGATCGCTGGCGGCTTTACGCCACGAGCCCAGCGTGCAGATGTAGACGTCACTCGCCAAGTGAACGGAAAAGTCACGACTGTCCGGCTATTGCCGACGCAGCCGATATTCCCCGGCGATACCGTCAATGTGCGCGAGCGCTTTTTCTAAGGCCAAATGTCCGAACAGTTGAATGATTCTCATGCGCATCCGGGCGCCAGCCTCAGGATTGTTCACTGTCTTCGTTCACCCGTCGGCGGCATCTTTCGCCATGTGCGAGATCTCGCCAAGGCACAGGCCGCCGCTGGTCACAGCGTCGGAATTCTGTGCGACTCGTCGACTGGCGGTCCTCGCGAAGAGGAATTGATCCAGGCGCTCCTGCCGTATCTGGAACTGGGGCTGCACCGAACGCCGATGCGGCGCCACATCTCGCCGTTCGATATCCTGGCGCTGCTAAGTCTCTTCCGCCTCATCAAGGGGTTGCGCCCCGATATCATCCACACGCATGGCGCCAAGGGCGGGGTGTACGGGCGAACGATCGGTACGCTCTTGCGCGTTCTTGGTTCGCGCGTCGTCCGAATCTACTGTCCGCATGGCGGCAGCCTGCACTACGACACCGCGACGCGGTCTGGTCGGTTGCTCTTCCGTATCGAGCACCTGCTGGAACGCCTGACCGACGCGCTCGTGTTTGTTAGCGCATACGAGGCAAAGACCTACGGGCAAAAGGTTGGAGCCCCCCGGAAGCCTTGGCGGATCGTGCCGAACGGCATCAGTGAAGTGGAATTCGAACCGGTCGAGACACGGCCGGATGCAGCGGATTTCCTCTATATCGGCATGATGCGCGACCTGAAGGGCACGGACGTCTTCATTGACGCGCTCGCGCTGCTTCGCGACAAGCGCGGCGCCGCGCCGACGGCCGAGATCGTTGGAGACGGCGACGACAAGGAACGATATCAGGCTCAGGTCCGCAGGCTGGGCCTGGAGGCAACGACGCGGTTTCATCCCGCCATGGCGACGCGGACCGCGTTTGGAATGGCCCATATCGTGGTCGTGCCGTCGCGCGCCGAATCAATGCCCTATGTCGTTCTCGAAGCGGCAGCGGCCGGCCGCCCGATCGTCGCCACCCGAGTCGGCGGCATTCCGGAAATTTTCGATACAGAACAGGGCCGGCTCGTCGCCCCGAGCGACATCCGCGCCCTGGCGACCGAGATGGAGCTTCTTCTCGATCATCCTGCCCGCGCCAACGAACAGGCGCACCGGCTGCGTGAAATCGTGCGCCCGCACTTCTCGATCCAGCACATGACGGATGTCGTCGATGCGCTGTATCGTGATTGCCGGAGCGGCGAGACTGTGGCTGCCGGTAGCCGGCAACCCCTCCTTTAGCTCGCTTAGCGGGCCGTCCACACGGCCAGAGGCGGGTTTCAAGAGCCCCTTCATAGCTCGCAAGGCGATGGCTCTCGACGCTCCCCAAAAGTGGTTCGCAGCAAAGGTTTGTTAGCGCTCGACAGCTATTCTGCTGCCGTCCTTTACAGTTTGGCGACGCATTGACAATCAATCCCTCACAGCGCCACGACATGACGATGATGCGTAGCTCGCTGAACGAGCACGCGCGCACGGTCGCGGCAAGCCTTTCGACCGAAGCGTTTTCGCCGCGCATGCTCGCCGGAACTATCCAGGCGATAGAGGCCGTCGCGCTTGTCACCATCGGCTGCATCTTCTGGCTTGCATCCTCGCCAGATACCGCCTCGTTCGAGTGGGGCGAAGCGATACCGGTCATCGCCGCGCCACTGATCGTCATTTTCGCGATCCGTTCGACGGGCGGCTACACCGTCGGGGCGCTTCGCAACTATCTGCCGGTTCTGTCGCGCATCCTCATTGCCTGGGGTCTGACGATCGCCATCATGGCTGCCGCCAGCTTCTTCTTCGGATTGGATTCCGGTGGCCGACGAGTGTGGCTCGGCATCATGTTCCTGATGGGCGTCGGGTTCTTTATTCTCGAACGGGTCGCGGTCGCGGCGCTTGTCAGGCGCTGGACACGACAGGGCCGACTGGAACGCCGGGCGGTGATCGTCGGCGGTGGCGAGCAAGCGGCCGAGCTTCTGGCAGCCCTCGGGGACCAGGCCTCGACCAATGTCCGGGTTTGCGGCCTGTTTGATGATCGCAACGACGATCGTTCGCCGGACGAAGTCTCCGGCGTGCCAAAGCTCGGCACCATTGCCGAACTGGTCGAGTTCGCCCGCCTCGCGCGCATTGAACTGTTGATCGTCGCCCTGCCGATGAGCGCCGAAAGCCGGATCCTTCAGGTCCTGAAGCAGCTTTGGGTTCTGCCCGTCGATATTCGCATTTCCGCCTTGGGCAGCAAGCTGCGCTTCACCCCCCGCTCCTATTCCTATGTCGGCCCGGTTCCACTGATCGACCTGTTCGATCGGCCGATTGCCGGCTGGGACTCGCTCGTGAAGCGCGTGTTCGATGTGGTCATTGCCAGCCTCGCCCTGATCCTGCTGTCGCCGGTCATCCTGGCGACTGCGATCGCCATCCGGTTAGACAGCCGCGGGCCGATCCTGTTCCGGCAGAAGCGCTATGGCTTCAACAACGAGGTCATCGACGTCCTGAAGTTCCGCTCGATGTACCATCACATGAGCGATCCCGAGGCCAAGGTCGCCGTGACCAAGAACGATTCGCGTGTCACGCGGGTCGGTCGCATCATCCGCCTCACGTCGCTGGACGAGCTGCCTCAACTGGTCAATGTGCTGCGCGGCAACCTTTCTCTGGTCGGCCCCCGGCCGCACGCGGTCAACGCCCACACGGAAAACCGGCTCTGGGACGAGGTCGTCGATGGATATTTCGCGCGTCACAAGGTCAAGCCCGGCGTCACCGGCTGGGCTCAGATCAATGGCTGGCGGGGCGAGGTCGACACGCCCGAGAAGATCCGACGTCGCGTCGAGTTCGATTTGCAATATATCGAGCGCTGGTCCGTCGCCTTCGATCTGTACATTCTGGTGATGACGCCGTTCTGCCTGATCAATACCGAGAACGCTTATTGATGCGCGTGGTGACGCGACCCAGCGCAATTCCGGCGCGCATGATCGCCAACGCGATCATCGGGACTCTCGTCTTTCTCAGCGGCTTCGTTCTTTATGAACCGGCCCCTTCCGACCTGCTGCTGTGCCTCGTCGTCGCCGTCTGGGCCTTTGTCGGCCTGAAGCTGAGCCGGCCGATGCTGCCCATGATCGTGCTGATGCTGGCCTATATGGCAGGCGGCCTGCTCTCATTCACCCAATTGGATGCGTTTCAGAAGCCGGCCGTCTATATGGCGGTCACGGCCTTTCTGGTCATCTCGTCCATCTTCTTCGCGGCTGTCATCCAGGTGGATACGGAGCGCCGGCTGCTGGTGATAGAACGCAGCTACGTCGCTGCCGCCATCGTCTGCGCGCTGATCGGCATTCTCGCCTATTTCGGCAAGTTCCCTCACGCGGAGCTTTTCACGCTGTATGACCGCGCCAAGGGAGCGTTCAAGGACCCGAATGTCTTCGGGCCGTTTCTCGTGCTGCCGCTGGTGGTGCTGACCCGGGCCGTGCTGACAGATCGCCTGGCGAATTCGTTCTGGCGCATGGCCGGCATCCTGATCCTGCTGGCCGGCATCTTCCTGTCCTTCTCGCGCGCGGCATGGGGGCTCGCCGTCTTCGCCCTGTTCGTGGTGACGGTGCTGGCCTTCCTGACCGAGCGACGCCCAAGCCACCGGCTGCGGATGCTCGCCTATATCGCCGGGGGAATCCTCGTCATCGCGCTGCTGCTGGCGCTGCTGCTATCGATCCCGCTGGTACAGGATCTCTTTGCCCAGCGCTTCAAGCTGGTGCAGGAATATGACGGCGGAAGGCTCGGCCGCTTCGAGCGGCACATCATCGGCTTCTTCCTGATCCAGGAACATCCGCTCGGCCTCGGCCCCTTCCAGTTTGGCATCCGGATGGGCGAGGACGAGCACAACATGTGGCTCAAGGGCTTCACCGCCTATGGCTGGCTCGGCGGCTTCGCCTATATTGCGCTTGTCGTCTGGACGCTGGTGATCGCGACGCCGCTGATCTTCAAGAAGCGACCCTGGACGCCCTTCATCCAGAGCGTCTACGCCGTCTATCTTGGCCACCTGATCATCCACAACGTGATCGATAACGATCACTGGCGGCATCTCTTCCTGCTCTACGGCCTGCTGTGGGGCATCTACTCGGTCGAGTGGAAAACACGACGCCTCGCTCGCCAGCAGCCCATTGCCTCTCCGATCATCTTCGGACCGGTCGCGCTGCCGCGCGCAGCCTAGAGTGCCTTTTTAGCGAAGCGGGTACGGGCTCGCGGAAAGAAAATGCGACCAAACAAGCAGCTAGAGAATTGCGCCGTTTCAAAGAAAGGGTGAAATGCTCCAGGAGGAGGGGCGGACGGGCATCTACCCTGCCCCGCCATATTCAACGAACTCTGACAACTAGGAGCTCGGCATGCGCGCCAGGCGGCACGCCGCGCGCATGCAGCAGGGCTCAAGCCGCGCGATCTTGGCGGCGCGACCTCAACTCTTGCCAGCGTCGCCCCCTGCGGCCAGCAACCTGCCATTGGCCTCTACTTCGCGCAAAAGCTGGCTCAGCCCCTCGTCGGACACCATCCCGATCGCCTCTGAGAGATTGCACCACTGGCGCTTGCGTTCGCCCCGCTCGCGCCAATGCAGCAACGTTCCCCGCACCCGCAGCGCAAACATCGTGACGATGCAATCGACAGTCGACTGGTCGCGAAGAATCTTGGTGTAGCTGTAGGAGCCGATATCGCGATCGCAAATGTCGCCGATCACGCCCGCTTCCTCGAAGGCTTCGGTAGCCGCGCTCTCGGACGGCGTTCGCCCGTCATCCAGCCATCCCTTGGGGAATAGCCAGCGGCCACGCTCACGCGACGTGACGAGCAGGACGCGAATGTCGCCGCGCTTGTTGCGTCGCCAAGGCAGCGCACCAAATTGTTGGAACGAGTCGCCATCCTCGATGGGAACAATTCTTCTGGAGGGGCGCTCCATGATCAACTCGTCCATCAGGCACGCCCCCGAGGTGCTGCGGCAACATCGCGAAGCGTGGTGTCGATGCGAGGAGCGAAGACAGGCAGAGATGAACGTACAAGCGCGAGCGACATGTCGCCCGATGAAGACTTACCGGAACGGAACGTAAATATAGACTTGAAATCTGGCATTAGAAAACTCCGGCACCGTGTCACTTCACACGATGATCTGGCTTGCGGATCGGCGATCGATGCACCCGGAGTGGAAAAGAACTGCGCGATGGTCAGCTCGTGAAAACCCCACTCCAGGAAAAACCCCGCGTTTTTCCGGAGAGCCTTGCAACAAAAAAATGAAACATCATCAGCATAGTGAATTCATGTAATCCAAGAATCTGACTAAACTATGATTCAATTTAGGAAATTCCCCGGCGCATAACAAGAATTATGTCGCAGGAAGCTCCAGCCTCGACTGCAAGCTGAAGGGGAGCGTGGAGCCGAAGAAGAGAATCGGCTCGCCGCAGAGCACGCGGACAAAAGGAGGGCCAAATCATTTGCCGTTTTGATCCGGCCCTCTCTATCTGTCGTCCAGCGACGCGCGCTGCGAGCGACCGCTATTTGGCTAGACCAGATTGATTGTCCCGGTAGGAAGATCATAGACCGCGCCGACGACGATCAAGTCGCCTTTGGCGACGAGCTCGCTGAGGATTGGTGTCGCCTGACGCAGCCGTTCGACATTGTGGCGGACGTTGGCGATGACAGCGCGGTCCGCCAGATCGTCACCCGGAATGTCCACGACCGGCACGATCGCCGGCGACATGGTGTCGACGAGGTCCTTGATATGACCGGGAAGGTCATTGCCGTTCTGGATGGCCGCAACCGTTGCATTCACCGCGCCGCAGCTGCTGTGACCGAGGACGACGATCACTTTGGTGCCGAGCACGGCCGCGCCGAATTCGAGGCTTGCCAGCCCTTCCGTCGTAACGAAATTGCCCGCCAAGCGGACGACGAACAGATCGCCAGGCCCCTGGTCAAAGGCGAGCTCCGGCGCGACGCGCGAATCGGCGCAACCGAGGATGGCGGCAAACGGCGCCTGGCCGACGGCGCGGCTGGCACGACCTGCCGAGAAGTCACGCTCGCGCGGCTCGTTGGCGACATAGCGCGCATTGCCTTCGATCAGCACCCGCAGCGCCTCGGTAGGCGTCGCCGCCCCGCGCTCGGGCGGCGCAACCGCAGCGCCCAGCGTGTGGTCGCTCGCCCGCATAGGCGCGTAGCGTCCGGCGGCGCGTCCCAGACAGATGTCGCACATGGTGCCCGTTCCTCTTTTGTCGATCTGACGAAATGATCCAATGAACGGCCTCGGGGAAATCCGAGCGTCGCCGGACAGCGTCGCGATGAAGTCGGCGACGCGTGCGTATTCAGATGTACGACGACGCGCGAGTCGGCGACAGAGCTGAGCGTCCTGGTTGTGGCGCAGGCAGCGAAAATTCGGCGGCAACGGCGGCGCGATAATACTGGCGATGGGCGACGCTATCTGACGCCGGCGCAGCCGATCCCAGCGATGCCCTGCCCTTTGGCAAAGCTCCGTCTTCTTGCCCCGGTCGTGTCGATCCCGAGCGGGCGGCGCCCTTGGGTGCCGCCCGTCCTGGTCGCTTCTGTTACTTGCCCGGCAGATACTTGCCGATATTGATCAGCTGGACGCGGCGGTTAATCGGGTTTTTCGGATTCTTGACGTCTTCCAGCGCCTCCTGGCCGAGGCCGACCGCTTCGACGCGAGCTGGGTCGACGCTGAAAGTCGTCGTCAACGCCTCAACGACGGCGTCAGCGCGGGCCTGGCTCAGCGCCAGATTGTCCTTGCGGTTGCCGGTCGTGTCGGTGTTGCCCGTGACGACAAACTTGTATCCCCCCAGCACGGGATGATGCAGCGCATCGGCCATCGAACCGATTGTCGAATAGGATTCGGGCCGGATGATCGCCGAATTCAGCGCAAACTGGATCTGGACATCGATCTGGGCGAGATTATTCAGCAATTCCAGCGGCTTCCAGGTAATCGGCATGCCGGGATTGTCGATCATGTGCTGCTGTACCGCCTGGCGGATCAGCGCTGCCGTGAGACCGGGAGGGGCGGCCCGCGCCGCGCTCCCCATGGTCTGGACAATCTGGTCGCCGCTTAGCGCTGTTTGCGCACTGGCAGGGCTGTGCGCGCCGCCGAGCAACGCGACGACAGCAACAGCGAACGACAGGGACGATGTATTCCGGATTGATCTCGACATGACGCTCAATTCCACCCGGCGTTGGTGATGGCAGTGGTGCAGCGCTTGCTAACGACTTTCTTGGCGGCGTTCAGGCAGCCGAGATAGTGCGCGTTTCCAGGCGCCGTTCCCTGGCAGAACTGCGTCGCATCACCGCGACAGGCCTTGGTCACGGCCGCCTGTGCCGCGAGGCGAGCGTCCAGCGACGCCACCACGGCCTTGTAGTCGGCGATGCATTGCGGATTGATCTTGTCGGCGCGCTGCGTCAAGCAATCCCGGAGCGCCCCACCACCCAGATTGACCTTGGGACAGAACTTTACAATGTCCTTGCCGCAACTCTGAGCGAGCAAGGCACCCGCTTCGGAGTAGCTGATTGTCTGCGCCGATACCGTCCCGGCCAGGCTCATCAAGAGCCCCGCTGCGAGCCCGGCCCGGACCAATTCTCGATATGAAAAAATCATTGGCTTTACTCCCCCGCTAAACCAGCCACGGTCTTCGGGACAATGCCCAAACCGAGCGCCGACACTGCCAATCCACAACCGATGAATGCCCGCCCTAGCTTCGTGGTATGGGCCGGCTGCAGAGGAACCTGCGTCGACCCAAATCCGAAACTCCCCACCAATCCCCTGCGGCAGGTGCGCTATTTATGCACAGATTCGACAAAGGCCAAGGTGGATTTTCATGGAATTCGCGCTGCGATCGCTCTTGGCGAAAGAGCCTGTCTTCGGTTCGGCAGGCACTGTGACCTGAGCTTCGCCCGATCGCACGCCGAGCAACGAACCCGGATCGTTCAGGAATGTTCGGCCACTCGCCAAAGGCGGCAGTTGCGACTTCTGCCTGGTATGAGCACGGAACGGTGGCGAACTAACTGAAAAGCGCTGTCGATGCGACCGAGCCGATGATCTGCAGGGATTGTACGGGAAGCCGCTCGTGCTCCCAATCAGCCTCTTAGGGCGATCCGAAACAAAGAGCTAAGTGTTGGTCGGAACGGCAGGATTTGAACCTGCGACCCCTTGTCCCCCAGACAAGTGCGCTACCAGGCTGCGCTACGCTCCGTAACCATCGGATTAAATCCGCATTCTATTCCAGGGCCTTGGCCCCGAAGCGGTCGAAACCGCATCGACAGTCACTGGTTGTCTGTCAATGCGCCGCTGGTAGCATGGTTCGATCGGGCTTGTCACCGGCTATTCGGCACACGCGTCCCGAGGTCTCATCATTTCGGTGGATGGTTCGCTTTCTTCGACAGAAAGCCGGCACGCATCGCACCCGTCCAGTGCCGACCGCCTAGCGGACGTTGTCCAGGATGCGCTTGCACTCGAGCAACTCCATCAGCGTCGACTGCAGCCTTTCGCGATCGCCATGTCCGAGACCGGCGGGTGGCTGGGCGTGACGCTCGGCCGGACGTGACGCAGGCGCTGCAGCTTCGGAATCGGGCTGGTCATAGCCGCCCTGACCACCCTGCGCCCGGGACGGTGCATAGTGAGTATCGCGACGGTCCGGTGCCGGTTGCGGTGCGTATTGCGATGGCTGGCGCGATTGCGCGCCGCTCCGCTCGGGCGGCATCGGCGATTCGGACACCAGAGGCGGAAGATAGTCCTCCGCCGAAGATGGCAAATCGGGCGGAGCCGTCGGAATACGCGAGTGTACCGGCGGTGACTGGCGCTCGCCCGATACGTGGACCGAAGGTGCTACGGGATGGCGATCCAGCGACGGTTCCGCGCGCGTTCCGAACTGGGGCTCGCGCCGACCGCCGCTGTCGACTTCGTCGGAATCGACGTCGAAATCGTCTGGCTCGGAAGCCGTCTCGAAATCCATATCCTGGGCGGTATCGTCGCCATAATCGTCGGGCTCGCCACCTTCGGGAGCGGGATCGAGACCGATGCCCTGCCCTGCGACGATGACATGCCTCGGCCCCTGTTCCTTCAGGATCCGCTGGACGCCCTTGATGGTATATCCTTCGCCATAAAGCAGTCGCCGGATGCCTCGCAGCAGCTCGACATCGTCCGGGCGGTAGTAGCGCCGACCGCCGCCTCGCTTCATCGGCTTGATCTGGGTGAACCGGGTCTCCCAGAACCGCAGCACATGCTGCGGCAGGTCGAGTTCCTCGGCCACTTCACTGATCGTCCGGAAGGCGTCAGGACCCTTGGACATCAACTCTCACGCTTCGGCGCCCACTTCGTCCGGCTGAGATGATCACTCGTCCTCGGACGTGTCATGCCCGTTGGGGACGAGAGAGCCGTTGATCCTCTGCTTGAGGACATTGCTGGGCTTGAAGACCATCACGCGGCGCGGTGCGATCGGAACTTCTTCACCCGTCTTTGGATTGCGCCCTACCCGCTCCCCCTTGGAGCGGACCAGGAACGATCCGAATGACGACAGTTTGACAGATTCGCCCCGCACTATGCACGCACTGATCTCGTCGAGAACAGACTCGACCAAATCGGCGGATTCCGTTCGCGACAGACCGACCTTTTGATAAACCGCCTCACAAAGGTCGGCGCGCGTCACCGTCTTGCCTGACATGGTCTCGTTTCCCGATGTTCTGCTTGGTGACCCAACGTAACTTCCCCACCGGCAAGCCTATTGCCAGAGCAGGGAACGGTCAACGTCCTTCATCCTAAGGTCCGGGCATCTCTGGCAGAATCCTACCAGCGAAGCAGCACGGAGCCCCAGGTGAAGCCGCCGCCCATCGCTTCGAGCAGGATCAGGTCGCCGCGTTTGATGCGACCATCGTCACGCGCGACCGAAAGAGCCAGCGGGATCGAAGCAGCGGAGGTGTTTCCGTGCAGCATGACCGTGCGCACAACCTTGTCGCTTTCGATGCCGAGCTTCTTGGCGCTGCCATCGATGATGCGGAGGTTGGCCTGGTGCGGAACGAACCAGTCGACATCGTCGGCGCCATAGCCGGTTGCCCGGAAGGCGTCCTCGATCACGTCGGTGATCATGCCGACCGCATGCTTGAAGACCTCGCGGCCCTCCATGCGCAGATGGCCGACCGTGCCCGTCGAAGACGGTCCGCCGTCGACATACAACTTTTCGCGATGGCGGCCGTCCGAGCGCAGATGCGTCGTCAGCACGCCGCGGTCCTCGCGCGTACCGTCCTGGACGGAGGCACCAAGAATGACCGCGCCAGCGCCATCGCCGAACAGAACGCAGGTCGTGCGGTCGGTCCAGTCGAGGATGCGCGAGAACGTCTCCGCACCGATGACGAGGATTCGCTTGGCCTGGCTGGCGCGGATGAACGCGTCGGCGGTCGAAAGCGCGAACACGAATCCGGAGCAGACCGCCTGCATATCGAAGGCCGCGCCATGTTCCATGCCGAGCTTGCGCTGCACGGTGACGGCGGTGGCGGGGAACGTATCGTCGGGCGTTGCCGTCGCAACGATGATCATGTCGATCTCGCCGATGGAAAGCCCGGCATCGGCCAGCGCGAGCTTCGCCGCTGCGGTCGCCAGATCGGACGTCAGCTCGCCGTCGGCGGCGATGTGCCGCTCGCGAATGCCGGTACGCTGGACGATCCACTCATCGGAAGTATCGACAATTTCCGACAGCTGCGCATTGGTCAGGGTCTTCTCGGGCAAATAGCTGCCGCAACCGAGAACGACCGAACGGATGAAACTCACATCACACCTTCATCGACGATCGCTGCCACTCCCCGCGCAAAACCCGCGCGGTGGTAGTCGGAGAGATCCTGATTAATCTTGGACAGGAAGTCGTTCTTGGCCATGCTGTAGCCGACTTCAATCGCATTGGCGAAACCGACACCGTCCGTGCCGCCATGGCTCTTGATGACGATGCCGTTCAGGCCAAGCAGGACGGCGCCGTTCGAGGCGCGCGGATCGAGCTTCTGGCGCAGTTGCTGGAACGCGCCCTTGGCAAACAGATAGCCGATCTTGCCCATCAGCGTCCGGCTCATCGCGTCGCGCAGATGCGTCGAGATCTGGCGCGCCGTACCTTCGGCCGTCTTCAGCGCGATATTGCCGGCGAAAGCCTCGGTGACGACGACGTCGACCGTACCCTTACCGATATCGTCACCCTCGACGAAGCCCATATAGCGCAGGTGCTTCAGGTCGGCCTCGCGGAGGAGCTGCCCGGCGACGCGGACTTCCTCGAGACCCTTCATTTCCTCGACGCCGATGTTGAGCAGGCCAACGGTTGGCCGCTCGACATCGAGAAGGGCACGCGCCATGGCGCCGCCCATCATGGCGAAATCGATCAGTTGCTGCGCATCGGCGTTGATGGTCGCGCCGACGTCGAGCACGACGCTTTCGCCGCGCAAGGTCGGCCAGATCGCGGCCAGAGCTGGGCGTTCGATGCCGGCCATGGTGCGCAGGCAGAACTTCGACATCGCCATCAGCGCGCCGGTATTGCCGGCGGAGAGCGCTGCGTCGGCATCGCCCTTCTTCACGGCTTCCAGCGCTCGCCACATGGACGATTTCCAGCGGCCCTTGCGCAAGGCCTGGCTGGGCTTGTCGTCCATCTGGACGGTGACTTCACAATGGGTGAAGGTCGATGCCGCCTTGACCCGAGGATACGACTCGAGAAGCGGAAGAACCGCCTTCTCCTCGCCGAAGAGCTGATAGCGCAGCTCAGGACGACGGACCAAGGCAATATCGGCGCCCGCGAGCACTACCGCGGGACCGTTATCGCCGCCCATCGCGTCGATCGCTATTCTAATCGCTTGAACCATTCCGCCCCTGTTCGACGCGGCCGCTCTGAGCGAAGGCCCGGCGACGACGGCGCTGGAAAATAACTGTTTCGGCCGGTGAAACAACAGTCTTTCAACCACCGTGTGGCCGATTCAAGACCTTCTAGTATTATTTGTCGCGGAGCTTCGACAGAGCCGCGAAAGGCGACGCCGGATTTTCAGCGCCCTCTTCCACCGTTTCCTCCAGCGTCGCACCGGGTGCGCGCGGGTATGGATCCAGCGCCAGCGCCAGTTGTTCGGCCAGGATCGGCCCGAAGTCGATCGAATTGCCCTCAAGCGGCTCCGGCGGATCTTCCTCGTCATAGACGACGATCACCTCGGCCTCGGCGACCGTCTTCGGATCGGCGGCGATCGCATCGGCCGGCAGGAAGCTCAGCGAGAATCGGTGATCGATTCGCGAAGGCACGGGCTGCAGCGTCAGCACGCAGGGCTGCACGACATCGGCGAGAATCCGCCCCTCGACCTTGACGCCCTTCTGGCCCCAAGGCGCGATATCGAGATCGGCCGTGAGGTTCTCCAGCGACAGAAGGTCGAAATCCTTCTTGAGGGCAGCGCGCTCGGTGTCGTTGGCGACGAGGTGCTGCTTCGCGCCGGACTTGCCAAGGTGAGAGACGTCAAAAGAGCGGGTGAAGGTGAGTTCGGTCATCATGCTGCCGCCGACGAAGAAGGAAGGGGGGAATAGTCGAGTTTGCCGGAGAAGATCGTCGGCAGCGATTGCGCCGCCAATGTGCCGACGGCGGCCTCCATGTAGCCGGCGATCCGCCCCCCGACGCCCGCCGGCGCGCCGTCGGGAAACACATTGCGCTCGATCGCATCGACGAGCTTGGCACGATCGCCCGAGAGAAGCGCTTCGTCATAGGCGCGGATGCGACCGAAGAAGGCCTCAGCCATTTTCTTCAGCTTCTTGGGCACGGAAATATCGCCGACGCCCATTTCGCGCAGCGTTCCGTCCATGTCCTTCAGGAAGATGTCGAATACGTCCTGGCCGACCTGGCGGTCGTCGGCGCTTTCAGCCTTGAGTCGATGAAACAGCAGAAAGCCATGCAGCACGACCATGTCGAAGCGGCCATCCAGCGTATCGGGCACAGCGAATTCGGTATAGAGCGCGGGTTGCCGTGCCTGCGCCACGATGGCGCCGTAAAGCGAATATGCTATGGCCTCGTTCCTGCGATTGCGAGTGAACAGGCGGCGGAACATTCGACCGATCTCCAATATCCGGTTGGTCCGTTGGGCAGGGTGACAGCGGTCTCTTGCCAGAGATGGTGCTGTCCGCCGCCCTTGCAAGGACGATTGCCACGAGCCCTAGCGCACGCTAGGGAGAATGCCAACCCAGTCACTGGGCGAGGAGAATGGAATGGAGTTCAGCATGAGAGATCGACGCTTGGCTGTCAGCCCCTTCGTGAGGCGCGCCGGCGTTGGCATGCTGGCGGCGGTTGCGATCGTTTCGCTTGGCGCCTGCACCAAGATCACCAGCGGGGCCAGCGGCCTCGGCGGCATCAACGAAACCTACCAGTCTGGCTACGTTCCGCCGCGCAACGCGATCGAGCAGGTGCCGGTCGGCGCCAGCCGCGAGCAGGTCCAGATCGTGCTTGGTTCGCCCTCGACCACGGCCGAATATGACGGCGAGGTTTATTATTACATCAGCCAGACGCGCAAGCGTCCGGTCGCCTTCATGAACCGCAAGGTCGTCGACCAGAAGATCCTGGCGGTCTATTTCAACAAGAAGGGCGAAGTGTCCCAGGTCGCCAATTACGGCATCCAGGACGGCAAGATCTTCGATTACGTCAGCCAGACGACGCCGACGAGCGGCAAGGACCAGGGCTTCCTGGAGCAGGTTCTGACCGGAACCGTCGGCATGGGCGCCAATCCGTTCGGCGGCTAGTCACCGAATCGATTCGAGACACGAATCAAAAGGCCCTCCCCGCGATGCGGAGAGGGCCTTTTTCTTGGGTGGTCCGCGCTATTGCGCGAGCACGGCGAGCAGCAGCAAGGCCACGATATTCGTGATCTTGATCGCCGGATTGACGGCCGGACCGGCCGTATCCTTGTAGGGATCGCCGACGGTGTCGCCCGTCACCGAAGCCTTGTGCGCGTCAGAGCCCTTGTAGTGGGTCTGCCCGCTGGCATCGACGAAGCCGTCCTCGAACGACTTCTTGGCATTGTCCCACGCACCGCCGCCCGAAGTCATCGAAATGGCGACGAACAGGCCGGTGACAATGACGCCGAGCAGCATGGCGCCAACCGTCGAGAACGCCTCGCTCTTGCCGGCGATCCAGTAGATCAGGAAGTAGACGACGATCGGCGCCAACACCGGCAGGAGGGAGGGAACCACCATCTCCTTGATCGCCGCCTTGGTCAGGATGTCGACCGCGCGGCCATAGTCCGGCTTCTCCGTGCCGGCCATGATGCCCGGTTTATCGCGGAACTGCCTGCGCACTTCCTCGACAATCGCGCCGGCGGCACGCCCCACGGCGGTCATGGTGATACCGCCGAAGATGTAGGGAATCAGGCCACCCAGCAGCAATCCAGCCACGACATAGGGATTGGACAGGCTGAAGTCTGGAATGACGCCCTTGAAGTACTGGAAGCTTGTCGACCCTTCCTTGTTCGCCTCGGTGATGAAGTGGGTCAGGTCGTAGTTGTAGGCCGCGAACAGCACGAGCGCGCCGAGGCCAGCCGAGCCGATGGCATAGCCCTTTGTGACCGCCTTGGTGGTGTTGCCGACCGCGTCGAGAGCGTCGGTCGACTTGCGCACTTCCTTGGGCAATCCGGCCATTTCGGCAATGCCGCCGGCGTTATCCGTGACGGGACCAAAGGCATCGAGCGCCACCACCATGCCGGCGAGACCGAGCATGGTCGAAACGGCGACGGCGGTGCCGAACAGGCCTGCCAGCGAATAGGTCGAGATGATGCCGGCAACGATGACAAGAGTCGGTAGCGCCGTTGCTTCCAGCGACACGGCGAGGCCCTGGATCACGTTGGTGCCATGCCCCGTCACCGAGGCCTGGGAGATCGACCGGACCGGCCGATATCCGATGCCGGTATAGTATTCCGTGATCCAGACGATGAGGCCCGTCACGGCGAGGCCGATGAGGCCGCACAGGAACAGGCTCTTTCCGGTGATGAGGAAGCCCGCCGCCGTGCCGATCTCGCCCCAGCCGATCAAGAGATGAGTCGCGACAGCAAGGCCGATGATCGAAAGAAGCGCCGAGGCGATGAAGCCCTTGTAGAGCGCGCCCATGATCGACTGGTTGGCGCCGAGCTTGACGAAGAAGGTACCGGCGATCGAGGTCAGGATACAGGCGGCGCCGATGCCGAGCGGATAGAGCATGATGTTGCCGAAGATCGGCGAGGCCGCGAAGAAGATCGCCGCCAACACCATCGTCGCCACCACGGTCACGACATAGGTTTCGAACAGATCGGCCGCCATGCCGGCGCAATCGCCGACATTGTCGCCGACATTGTCGGCGATGGTGGCCGGATTGCGCGGATCGTCCTCCGGAATACCCGCCTCGACCTTGCCGACCAGATCGCCGCCGACATCCGCACCCTTGGTGAAGATGCCGCCGCCGAGGCGGGCAAAGATCGAGATCAGCGATGCGCCGAAGCCGAGCGAGACGAGCGCATTGATGACAATGCGATCATCCGGCGAATAGCCGGCAAAATGCGTGAGGATCAGGTAGTAACCGGCAACGCCGAGCAGGGCGAGACCCGCCACCAGCATGCCGGTGATGGCGCCCGACTTGAAGGCAATCTCGAGGCCTTCCGCCAGGCTTTTCGTTGCCGCCTGGGCGGTGCGGACATTGGCGCGAACGGAGACGTTCATGCCGATGAAGCCGGCAAGGCCAGAGAGAATGGCGCCGATTGCGAAGCCAATCGCCACGGTCAGCGACAATAGCCAAGCAACGATGACGAAGATAACGACGCCGACGATGGCAATCGTCGTGTATTGGCGCTTGAGATAGGCGTTTGCGCCTTCCCGGACCGCCGCCGCGATTTCCTGCATTCTGGCAGAACCGGCATCGGCCGCGAGGACCGATCGCGTCGCCCAAACACCATAGGCGAGCGCAAGCAACGCACATAGAATTATGAGATAGATCACGTCCACTTTCCTCCTCTGGCCGGCCTTTTATTACGGCCGTCCAAAGACGCCGCGCCGGCTGAACCGTGCGGCGGGAAAGAGCAGCGTTCCTCCCAGCTTTTCCCCCCGTCAAGCGAGTTGAGAACGGCTTTACGACGCGGTCAAGCTTTCTCCCCGCCAGACGATCGGCGCAGCACGAACGACCATGTCAGGGCAACGAGGCTCAGGATCACCACCGGGAAGACGATCATGTTGATGAAGGTCCAACCGGGCCCGCCGATCAGCTTGCCGGAGAGCAGCGATGCTGTAGCCGCCGAGCCTAAGACAAGGAAATCATTCAGACCCTGTACTTTGCCTCTCTCCTCGGGGCGGTAGGTTTCCGCGAGCATCGCCGTGGCGCCGATGAAGCCCAAATTCCAGCCGAGGCCGAGCAGGATCAGCGTGATCCAGAAGTGGGCGAGCGAGATTCCCGAGATGCCGACGAGCGCACAGGCGGTCAGAAGCGCTAAGCCGGCGATGACGATTCGGTCCTTGCCGAATCGAACGATCAGACGGCCGGTGAAAAAGCTCGGGCCATACATCGCCAGCACATGCCACTGGATACCCAGCGCCGCCTCGCCCTGGCTGAATCCGCAGCCGATCATGGCGAGCGGCGCGGCGGTCATGACGAGGCTCATCAGGGCGTAGGAGGAGATGCCGCAGAGCACCGCTGCGATGAAGCGCGGCTGGCGGGCGATGACTTTCAGCGACCGCCCCTTCGGCGCGTCCAGCAGCGTCTCTACCGGCCGCGGCGGCACGACGTCACGCACCTGGCTCGCAATCAGCAGGCCGATTAGGCCGAGCCCTGCCGCGGCCAGAAAACTGCCAATGAAAGGAACCGGTCCCAGCCAGCCATTGGTCAGGATGACGGTCTGCGGTCCGATGATGCCGGAAAACATGCCGCCCGCCATAACGAGCGACATCGCCTTGGTGCGTACCGAAGGGCTGCCGGCATCGATGGCGGCGAACCGGTATTGCTGGTTGAAGGCATTCGACATGCCCATCAGGAAGAGCGAGATCACGAAGAGCCAGAAAGAGCCCTGCAACAGGGCGAACGTTGCCAGCAGGCAGCCGAAGATTGCCGGCGACGCACCGAAGACGAAGCCTTTGCGGCGGCCGATGCGGCCCATCAGCATGGCGGCCGGAATGGTGGTCAGCGCCGCGCCGAGCGTGGAGGCGGTGATCGGCAGGGTGGAGAGGGACTTGTCCGCTCCGAGCAGATAGAAACCCGCCAGGCCGCCCAGCGTGACGGCAATCGGCAGGATCGACGCGTTGACCGCATTCGCCGACATCAGGACGAATGCGTTGCGGCGGATCTGACGATCGAGCTCAAAGCTGTTCTGGGTATCCACGACCGCTCTCCTGCGCCCGACCGGAATCGGCAATATCTGCGCCGAAGCAAAATCGTCTGTCACATTTCGCCGTTTCGCGGAAACGGAGCAATGCGACAGGTTCTGCTTGGTCGCGTTTTCTTCGCGCGAACCACTTCGCGCAAAAACGCTCTAGCAGAAATGCGCTCGGCGATCAGAAATGATCGTGCGAGGCGCGTCCCAGAGTGATTTCTTCTCCCGCCGCGTCGATCACGGTCGGCGCGCCCTCACCTTCAACGATGCGGCCGATCCGGGCGACGGAAATTCCCGCGCGGGCGGCGGCCGCCTCGTAGTCTGCAAAGCGATCTGCCGGCATGGTCGTCAGGATCTCGTAGTCATCTCCACCCGTCAGCACACTGGCGAGTACCGTCGGGTCGGCCGCCATCAGCGCTCGCGCCGCATCGGAGAGCGGAATTCGCTCGGCCTCGACGAGAGCGGAAACGCCGGAGGTGCGGGTGACATGGCTCAGATCGCCGATCAGCCCGTCCGAAATGTCGAGCGAGGCGGTGGCGAAGCGGCGCACAGCCTCCGCCAGGCCAAGACGCGGCTGGGGATGCAGATAGCGGTCGAGCAGGTGGGCAGCGCCCTCGCCTGCCGCGCTGCCGTCCAGCGTGCCGAGTCGAAGCCGCAGCCCCAGCGCCGCGTCGCCGATCGTGCCGGAAACGACGATGACATCGCCTGCACTGGCGCCCGCCCTGCGGACGATGCCGCCTGCCGGAACCTGGCCGAGCGCTGTGACCGACAGCATCAGTCCATCCGGGGATTTGACCGTATCGCCGCCGAGCAGCGGGATGCCATAGCGCTGCTGATCCTCAGCGAGGCCGGCCGAAAAGGCAGCCATCCAATCCTCGGTCCAGTCGGCGGGAAGCGCCAGCCCGAGCAGATAGCCGATCGGCGCGGCGCCCTTGGCGGCGAGGTCGGAGAGATTGACGCGCAGCGCCTTGCGGGCGATCGATTCAGGCGGATCGTCGGGAAAGAAATGAACACCGGCGGCGACCATGTCCTTGGTCAGGACCAGGTCGAAGCCGGGTTCGGGACGCAGCAAAGCCGCGTCATCGGTCAATCCGAAGGCGCCCGGGTCATCGGCCAATGGGCGCAGATAGCGGGCGATCATCCCGAACTCGCCGGGCCGTTCTCCCCGCTCCGGCATGCTCAGTCCTTGTCGGCTGGCGGTTCTTCGCCGAACTCTTCGCCGCGCAGCTTGCGGGCGACGGTGTCGAGCACGCCATTGACCATGCGCGGCTCGTCGCCTGTGCCAAAGAAGGCGCGGGCAATGTCGACATACTCGGTGATGACGACGCGTCCGGGGACGTCCTTGCGGCCCATCAGCTCGTACGTACCGCAGCGCAGGATGGCGCGCAGCGTTACGTCGATCCGCTTCAGGGGCCAATCCGAGGTCAGGGAGACGTGGATCGCCGGGTCGAGGTTGCGCTGTTCGCGCACGACACCGGCGATGATGTCCCGGAAGAAGGCGGCATCGGCATCGCGATACTGATCGCCGTCAACTTCCTTGCCGAGCCGATAGTTCTCGAACTCGGCCACGACTTCGGTCAGTTGCGCACCGCCGACATCAAGCTGGTAGAGCGCCTGAACGGCCGCCAGCCGGGCCGCGCCCCGCTGGTTGGCCGGGCGAAAGGCCCGCGGCGTCGGCGGGGCTTTGTCAGCGGTGGTCATGATCAGAAGCCGAATTTGGTGCGAAGGGCGACCATGGCGAGCGCGGCCTCGGCGGCGGCGCCGCCCTTGTTCTTTTCGCTGACGCGAGCGCGGGCATAGGCCTGCGCGTCGTTCTCGACGGTCAGGATGCCATTGCCGATCGCGAGCGACTCGATCACGGCCATGTCCATGATGGCGCGGGCCGACTCGTTGGCGACGATGTCGTAATGCGAGGTCTCGCCGCGGATAACGCAGCCGAGCACGACGAAACCGTCATACTGGACTTCACCCTCATCCATGGCAGCCAGCGCCATCGAAAGCGCGGGCGGGATCTCGAGGACGCCGGGAACCGATACACGCTCGAAGGTCGCGCCGGCAGCTTCGATGGCGGCCTTGGCGCCATTGAACAGCTCGTCCGAGATGTCGTCGTAGAAGCGGGCATCGATGACGAGAAGGTGGGGGGCCGAATCGCTCATGTTGAGGTTCTCACTTTGACCGGTCACCCGGATAGGAACGGGCGGCAGGTGAACCACGCGGTCCCTGCGCTGTAAAGGGAAAAGAACGCCGCAGCCGCCGCCTTCCCGCCCAGACGGGGCGTTGGCGCAAAGGCTCCGGCGATGCCGATCCAGAGTGGCGGGACCGCATGTCGCCGCCACACGGAGATGCAGCCTACGCGGCTTCTGTCAGACGTGCCACATAGCGCGCCATCTGGTCGACTTCGAGGTGAATGCGGTCGCCCACTTTTCGCGCGCCCCAGGTCGTAACATCGGGGCTCAGCGTGTGCGGGATGAGCAGCACCGAGAAGCGGTTGCCTTCGACCCAGTTCACCGTCAGCGATGTTCCATCGAGCGCGACGGAGCCCTTGGTGGCGATGAAACGCGCCAAATCAGCCGGCGCTTCGAAGACAAATCGCGTCGTTTCGCCGAGATCCTCGCGGCTGACGATGGTGGCAAGGCCGTCGACATGGCCGGAGACCATATGGCCGCCCAGTTCATCGCCAAGCTTTAGGGCGCGCTCGAGATTGAGCGGCTGGCCGGCTTCCCAATGACCGACTTCCGTCAGCGCCAGCGTTTCGGGAGCTGCCTCGACGTCGAAGAAGGTGCGTCCATTCGGCTGCTTGTCGATCGAGATCACGGTCAGGCAGACGCCGGCGCAGGCGATCGACGCGCCAATGGCGATCGTCTCGCCGTCATAGCGGCTGTCGATGGTGATCTTGTTGACGTCGTTGCGGCGCTCGACGGCGGCGACCTTGCCGACGTCGGTAATGATGCCCGTAAACATACTCAGACTGCCCTTTCGTAGCGAACCATTCGGTCTTCGCCGAGACGCGCTTCTTCGAAGCGGCGGAAGCGCGGACTGCGCTCGATTGCCGAGAGCGCGCCGCCGGCGAGCGCACGCACGCCATCCGGCCCGACCACCACCGGCGCGTGAAACAAGACGACCTCGTCCAACATGCCGCGCGCCAAAAGGGACGCAGCGACCTTGGCGCCACCCTCCGCCAGCAGGCGCGTGACGCCGCGCTCAGCCAGCAGGCGCAAGGCGGCCTCAAGATCGACTCCGCCGGAACCGGTGCCAACCTCCAGCACCTCGACGCCCGCCGCCCTCAATGCGACCCGATTGACGAGTGGCGCCTCGGCGCTGCAAACGACCCAGAGTGCGGTGTCGGCGGCGCCCTTCACCAACGACGAATGAGGCGAAAGCCGCGCCTGCGTGTCCAGAACAATGCGGATCGGAGAATGGGCGCGCAGGCCCGGAACCCGGACGGTCAGGCTCGGATCGTCGATCATCGCCGTGCCGATGCCGATCAGCGTCGCGTCAGCCTCGATGCGCATGGTCTGAAGCCGCGCGAATGCCTCGCGGCCCGAGACCAGCATGCGCTCGCCCGAAACGCGGCCGATCATGCCGTCGGCGGAAACGCCAAGCTTCAGGGTGACATGCGGCCTTCCCGCCGCCAGAACGGAGATAACTCCGGCATGCTGCCGCCGCGCCTCGTCGCCAAGCACCCCGGTCGTGACGGCGATGCCGGCGTCGCGCAATTGTGCGTGGCCGCGACCGGCAACGCGCGGATCGGGATTTTCCAGCGCGCTGACAACGCGAGAAACGCCCGCCGCGATCATCGTCTGGACGACAGAAACGCCTTCGACAGGATCGGGCGACGGCTCCAGTGTGGTGTAGAGCGTGGCGCCGCGCGCCGCATCGCCCGCCATGACGAGCGCACTTGTTTCGGCGCGGGCGGCGCCACCGGCCGCCGTCACGCCACGACCGAGGATAATGGGCGTGCCGCTCTCTGAACCCACGACAAGCGCCCCGACGGCGGGCGCGGGCGCCGTGGAACCGAGATTGCGACGGCCGAACCGAAGCGCGACGGCCATCAGCCGGCGGTCCATCTCGGCATCGAAATTGCCGGTTCGCTCAGTCGTCATCCGAAACCCCGCAGATCGTTCGAAAGCGCCTAGCTCTTTGTCGTGTCGCGCCTTCTTGCGAACCGGAATCCACGTCGCTTGAAAGCACTCCGGAGCCCTTCCCCGCTTCATCGAAACGGCGAAAGGCTCCAGATTCTGGCCTAGTCGCGGTCCTCGGTATCCACAAGGTCCTGCGATGAGAGCTCGTCGAGTACGGCGGAGAAGTCCTTGGCTTCGCGGAAATTGCGATAGACCGAGGCAAACCGCACATAGGCGACGTCATCGAGGCCTTTCAGCGCCTCCATGACATAAACGCCAATCTGCTCGGCGTTGATCTCGCTCTCGCCGCTGCTTTCCAATTGGCGAACGACGCCATTGATCATGCGCTCAACGCGATCGGGATCCACCGGCCGCTTGCGCAGCGCCACCTGGACCGAACGCATCAGCTTGTCGCGATCAAAGGGAACGCGCCGGCCGCTCTTCTTCAGAACAACCAGCTCACGCAGCTGGATTCGTTCGAAGGTCGTGAAACGACCGCCGCAATCCGCACAGACCCGCCGCCGCCGGATGGACGTATTGTCCTCCGACGGGCGGGAGTCCTTCACTTGCGTGTCGTCGCTACCGCAATAGGGACAACGCATGGGTTTTTCCGATCAGGAATAGATCGGGAAGCGAGCGGTCAGAGCATGGACACGCTCCTTGACCGAAGCTTCCACGAGCGGAGCGGAACCGTCTTCCGACTGCGATACGGCGCCCAGAACTTCGGCAATCAGACGGCCGACTTCCTGGAACTCGGCAACGCCGAAACCGCGCGTCGTCGCTGCCGGCGTGCCGAGGCGGATACCGGAGGTGATGAAGAACTTCTCCGGATCGAACGGGATGCCGTTCTTGTTGCAGGTCAGGCCGGCGCGAACGAGCGCCTTCTCGGACACGTTGCCCTTCACGCGCTTCGGCCGCAGATCGACCAGCATCAGGTGATTGTCGGTACCGCCCGAAACGATGTCGAAGCCGGAGCCCTTGAGCGTTTCTGCAAGTGCACGAGCATTTTCGACGACGCTGTTCGCGTAGACCTTGAAGTCCGGACGCAGCGCTTCGGCGAAGGCGACAGCCTTGGCGGCGATCACATGCATCAGCGGGCCGCCCTGCAGACCGGGGAACACGGCCGAGTTGATCTTCTTCGCGATCGTCTCGTCATTGGTCAGGATCATGCCGCCGCGCGGGCCGCGCAGCGACTTGTGCGTCGTCGTGGTGACGACATGCGCATGCGGCAGCGGCGACGGATGGGCGCCGCCGGCGACCAGACCGGCGAAATGCGCCATGTCGACCATCAGGTAAGCGCCGACCGAATCGGCGATCTGGCGGAAGCGCTGGAAATCCCAGATGCGGGAATAGGCGGTGCCGCCGGCGATGATCAGCTTCGGCTTGGTCTCTTCGGCGATGCGCTGGATTTCTTCATAGTCGAGCAGCTGGTCCTCGCGGCGCACGCCATACGGCGCCACCTTGAACCACTTGCCGGACATATTGACCTGCGAACCGTGCGTCAGATGTCCACCGGCCGCCAGGTCGAGGCCCATGAAGGTATCGCCCGGCTCCAGCAGCGCCAGGAACACCGCCTGGTTCATCTGGCTGCCGGAATTCGGCTGCACGTTGACGAACTGGCAGTCGAACAGCTTCTTGGCGCGCTCGATGGCGAGCGTCTCGACGATGTCGACGAATTCACAACCGCCGTAATAGCGCTTGCCCGGATAACCCTCGGCATACTTGTTCGTGAGCACCGAGCCCTGCGCTTCCAGAACGGCGCGCGAGACGATGTTCTCCGAAGCAATCAGCTCGATTTCATGCTGCTGGCGACCGAGTTCCTTGCCGATTGCATCGGCAATTTCCGGATCGGCCTGGGCCAGGGTCCGGTTGAAGAAAGCGGAGGTCGAGGAAAGGCTATCAGCGCGATCCGTCAGAGACATGGGGCGGTCCATCCTGTTGGCGGAACCGGATTCGTGCCAATGACGGCACGGCCGGGACTCGCGCGGCGTACCATATGTGGGGGTAGACGCCAAGAAAAAGGGCCTCATCGGCCCTTCAATTAACGGGGGTCGTTCCGGGCACTTGGCACGGAACAACCATTTTAAGAGCTAGCAGCGACCTATTGAAGCGCCAGCTGGCCGATGCCATCCATATTGTAGATGTCATCGCGGAAGTGGGTCACGCCATCGGCCATCGCCCAGGCGCTGACATACTGCAGGTAAAGCGGAATTTCAGGCTTCGGATTGACGTTGACCTGCTCGCCAGACTTGAAGATCGCATCGATGCGCTCGCGCGGGAATTCCGGCGTATCGCGCAGCAGCCAGCCGATGACCTGGCGGATGTTCTGCACGCGGATGCAGCCCGACGAATCGAAGCGCTGCTCGCGGCCGAAAATGTCCTTCTGCGGCGTGTCGTGCATGTACACCTGCTCGTCATTGTGGAACGATATGCGCACGCTGCCGAGCGAATTGAAGTCGCCCGGATCCTGCCGGAACATGTAGCCCTTGGTCGCCTGGTCGGTATTCCAGTCGATCTGGGTCGGCGGAACTTCGACACCGGCCGAATCATAGATGCGGATGTGCTTGCTGGTCAGGTAATCCGGCGACTTCCGCATGAGCGGGATCAGATCCTTGCGGATGATCGACGCCGGCACGGTCCAGTTCGGATTGAAGCTCACGCGATAGATCTTGGTGGCCAGGACCGGCGTCGGGCGATCGACCTTGCCGACGACGGCGGTATGGCGCGACACGACGCGACCGCCTTCAACGACCTCGATCGCCGCGGCCGGAATGTTGATCATGACATAGCGCTCGCCGAGGAAGCCCGACATCGAGCGCAGGCGAACCAGATTGGTCTGCAACTGGCCGAGACGGACGTTGGCGGTAACGTTCATCATGTTGATGGTCGACTGACCGGCGACGCCGTCAGCCGGCAGTCCGTGCCGTGCCTGGAAGCGGCGGAGACCTGCGTCGACATAGGAATCGAAGGTTTGCGAATTGCCGGCGCCGGCGGCCAGATCGCCGGAAACGGTCAGGCGCTGGCGCAGGATGACGACGTTGGGATCCTTGAGGCCGAGGCTGAGCTTCTTGTCGCCGGGAACCATCGGCCAGCCGCCACGCGCGACGATGTCGGTGTAATTCTGGATTGCATATTCCACGGCCTGCGCCGTGTCCGGCGACAGGATCGGCGCCGAGGTGCGCACGGAGGCCGCACCGCTCGACGCGGCATCGAAACCATCGGACCAGTCGCTACTGCCGCTCTGCAGAACCTGATTGATCGGGTCCATGTCTTGGGCAAACGCCGCGATCGGCATAGCAACCGAGGCTGCCAGCGCACCGGCCATGGAGCGCAATGCGCCACGGCGGGTCATCGCGGTGGCCGGGAAGAGAGTGATGTTCTTTGATCCGCTCATGTCGATACTTCTGGTAGCCCGCTGGTACAGGGAGCTACGCGAACCGATCGCCGCCCCCGATTTCGACTGCGGCTTGCACGCGCCGCGAACCCTGAAAACACCGTCGACTGCCCATCGACGTCGCAACCTGAACGAAAGGCCAAGCAGCCTGCCATCGGACCTCGCCACAAGGGCGATTGACCGAAGGACGCGACTTAACTCACCTGTCCTTGGCTGTCACGTCAGTATGGCGCTTTCATGTCGCCGCGCTGCACCGCAGCACTTCCGTCATGCTGCATGAGGATGGTTACCGTATCCTTCACGGCCGGCTCCAAACGTGCAAAAGCCCCGGCAGGGGCGGCCGGGGCTTTTGGAAGGTCAGACAGTCCGATTTCAGAGGCGATACAGGATCTGGTCGGTCCAGAAGCGCTCGAGGCGCTGCAGCGAGCGGTTGAGCTGCTGGAAATCATCGACAGCGATGCCGCCGACCTGCTCGATCGACTTCATGTGGCGCTCATAGACACCACCGACGATCGCGGCGACTTCCTGGCCCTTGTCTGTCAGGCTGACGCGGACCGAGCGACGATCCATCCGCGAACGCTGGTGATGGATGTAGCCCATCTCGACCAGCTTCTTCAGATTGTAGGAGACGTTGGAGCCAAGATAATAGCCGCGGGTGCGAAGCTCGCCGGCCGTCAGCTCGGCGTCGCCGATGTTGAAAAGCAGCAGCGCCTGGATGCTGTTGACGTCGGAGCGACCCGAACGGTCGAACTCGTCCTTGACGACGTCGAGCAGGCGACGATGCAGACGCTCAACGAGCGTCAACGCTTCCATGTAAAGCGGCTTGAGATCCGGAGTAAACTGGGGCTGAACTGCTGTTTCGACTGCCCGCTTCGCGCTGATCATCTTGTCTGCCTCTTGTTTCCGCGGCAAGTATTCTTCTCACCTCATGACAACGGAACTTAGAGTGATCATTTGAATATCATCTTAAGGATCAGGCTTAACGTCAGATTACCTCGTGGCTTGGCGTCCGAAACGGTTCTTATCGTTAAAAACTTACTATGCTCGCCGCCAAGCCTAGGCCCCGCCTGACTTTTAGCCGGCCGCCGCCTCGTGGCGGCGGCTCATCACCAGCAGGCCGACGAAGACCAGAAGCGAAATGACGTGGAACGAGACGATCAACCAGTCGAAACCGAACGTGTCCGCGAACACCGTGTGCATCGCCACTTCGAACAGCGCGACATAGATCCAGATCACGTTGCCCCAGGCGACGCGCATCCAGAGCCCAACGGCCGCGACGAGGTCGACCACGGCCAGGTTGATGGTGACGAACCGCCAATGGTTCGACATCGTCTCCAGGCTCCAGCCATCATCCTGGAACACGCCGGCGATATAGAGCCAATGACGCAGTCCGAGCAGGAGCAGGACGGCCGCGATGCCCCGCAGATAGACATCGAGCGCCAGATCATAGGGATTGTCCGGCTCGCTCGGGAGCTGGGTGACTTCATTGTCCATCATGGCAGCGGAATGTCTCCATCGAGGGGAGCCACGAAGTGCCCTTCGATCGCCCTCGGGTCAACTGCGTCCAGCGTGCCCGGGTTCCAGCGCGGCGACTGATCCTTGTCGATCAGGGCGGCGCGAACCCCTTCGTAAAAATCATGGCCATCAAGCATGGCGCAGGCGATCCGCCAGTCGAGCCGGATGCAATCCTCGAACTCGAGGTCGCGCGCGGCGCGGATCTGCCGCAGGGCGACCCGCAGGCTGGTGGGCGATTTGGTACGGATCGCAGCCGCGGTCCGGCCGCCCCACTCCGCCAGCGCGCCTTCCAACCCATCCAGCCGGGCCAGGATCGATTCGACCGATCCTGTCGCGAAGACCACCTCGATGGCGGCATCGAGCGTGCCCAGCGTCTCCGGGGCCACCGGCTCGATGAACCCGGCAAGCACCGCGTCGACGTCGTCCGTTTCGGCAAGGCTCGCCACGATGGCGTCAAACGCAGCCGCCGGCGCCGCATGGGTCGCGATGCCGGCGTGCAGGGCATCGCCCCGCGCCAGGCGGACGGCCGCGAGCGCGCAATAGAGTCCGATCTGGCTTGGCATGCGCGAAAGGAAGAAGCTGGAGCCGACATCCGGGAAAAAGCCGATCCCGGTCTCCGGCATCGAGAAGACGGCTTTTTCCCCGAAGACCCGATGCGAGCCATGCACCGAAATACCGGCGCCGCCGCCCATGACATAGCCGTCGACAAGCGCGATATAGGGTTTTGGAAATGCCTTGATGGCAGCGTTCAGGCGATACTCGGCCTCGAAAAACGACTTCTGGACCGGGTCGCCCTGCCCTGCCTCGATAACGGTACGGACATCGCCACCGGCGCAAAAGGCGCGTCCGACCGCCCGCACGATCACCAGACGGATCGATGGGTCGTCGCGCCATTGCCGGAGGGCATCCGACAGCGCCGTCACCATCCCATGCGACAGCGCGTTGAGCGCGCCAGGCCGGTTGAGCGTGATGAGACCCGCATGTCCCTGGCGTTCGAAAAGTATCTCTGGCTCGGCCATTCTGCCTCCGGCGCTCGAAGCCGCCGATGGTAAACGGAGAGGACTTTGCGGCAAGGGTGGATCGGCTCCGTCCCCACCTCATTCGAGCGCCCGCGATTGCTTCATCTGTCCGCTGGCGAGAACAAGCCGCGTTCGATATGATCAGCGCCATGTCGAGATAGATGATGCGAAGTTATACTCCGGAGCACGGCCGTTCGGCCCTGCTTGCCGGCCTTTTTTCTACGGCCAAATGGAACCCATGGTGCCCTCCTCAATGATCGCCGCGCGCTAAACGACACATGCCCTGGCAAGACCTTCTGATCATCGCTGTGTTGATCGCTTTCAACGGCTTCTTTGCTCTATCCGAGATCGCCGTCGTTTCATCCCGCCCCGCCCGTCTGCAGTTCATGGCCAGCGAAGGCGTCCGTGGCGCCTCGACCGCCCTGAAGCTGTCGGAGGACCCGACCGGCTTTCTGTCGGCGGTCCAGATCGGCATCACGCTCGTCGCCATCCTGTCCGGCGCGTTCGGCGAGGCCGCGCTGGCAACGCCGCTGACCGAATTCCTGCTCTATGAATTCCCGAGCCTCGGCGCACGCGCTTCGACGATCGCGACCGTCATCGTCGTGGTCGGGCTGGCCTATTTCTCGCTGATCTGCGGCGAGCTGGTGCCCAAGCGCCTGGCGCTGACCAACCCCGAACGGCTCGCCTGCTTCGTCGCGCGGCCGGTCGGCCTGCTCGCACGATTCGCACTGCCGGTCGTCTGGTTCCTGCGCCTTTCGACGAACACCGTGCTGCGCATTCTCGGCAAACAGGAGAATGACGAGCGCGGCGTGACCGAGGAAGAGGTCAAGACCATGATCGCCGAAGGCACCGAAGCCGGTGTCTTCCATCAGGCCGAGCGCGAAATGATCGAGGCGGTGATCCGCGTCGCCGACCGTTCGGTGCGCACGATCATGGTGGCGCGACCCGACGTCGTCTGGCTCGATTCCGAGGATAGCCCGGGCGACATCCGCGACGCGGTCATCGAATCCGGCCATTCGCGCTTCCCGGTCAGCCGTGGCGAGATCGATGCCGTTATCGGCATCGTCCACGCCAAGGACCTGCTGGAGCAGATCTACAAGGGCCAGACCGTTGATCTGACGCCGGTAATCCGGGAGCCGCTCTATGTCGACGAGCGCATGCCGATCCTGAAGGTGCTCGATCGTTTCAAGACGTCGAGCGTCCATATGGCGGTCGTGCTGGACGAGTATGGCAGCTTCCAGGGTGTCGTGACGCCGATGGACATCCTGACAGCGATCGCCGGCGATATGCCGGAGCACGAGGGCGACGACGTGCCGGACGCGATCCAGCGCGCCGACGGTTCGTGGCTGATCGACGGCAGCGCGCCGATCGATACGGCCGAGCGCACGCTTGGCCTCAAGGACCTCGGCCGCGACGAGGACTTTGCCACCGTCGCCGGCTTCATGCTGCACCACCTCGGCCATATCCCCGTGCCGGGCGAATTCTTCACATACGAGGACTGGATCTTCGAGGTAGTTGACCTCGACGGCCGCCGGATCGACAAGGTTCTCGTCCGAAAGAGCTAAGTCGCTCCATACCATTCGAGGGCGCGACAGCGCGGCGCTTGCGACCGGTGTTCCCGGTGCTAACGTCCCGCCGCCGCGCCTTCTAAGGAAAACAACATGACTCGCCAGTTCTTCACCCCGCCCGATATGAACGCGATCCTGGGCGGCAGGCGACTGCGCCGCAATCGCAAGGCGGACTGGTCGCGCCGGCTGGTGCGGGAGACGGTACTGACGGTCAACGATTTGATCTGGCCGATCTTCCTCGTCGAAGGCACGAATGTCCGGCAGGACGTCACCTCGATGCCGGGCGTCCAGCGCCTCTCCGTCGACCAGGCTGTCGTGGAGGCAGAGAAGGCCGCGAAGCTCGGAATTCCGGCCATCGCGCTGTTCCCGTTCACCGAGCCCTCGCTGCGCGATCCGACTGGCTCGGAATCGCTCAATCCGAACAATCTCGTCTGCCGCGCCTGTCGCGCCATCAAGGCGGCGGTGCCGGATATCGGCCTGATCACCGATGTCGCGCTCGACCCCTATACCAGCCATGGCCATGACGGCGTGCTGGAAGGAGATCGGATCGTCAACGATGCCAGCGTCGCCCTGCTCGTCCAGCAGGCCCTCGCCCAGGCCGAGGCGGGCGCCGATGTCATCGCGCCGTCCGACATGATGGATGGCCGCGTCGCGGCGATCCGCGAGGTGCTCGACGACGCCGGCTTCCTCGATATCCAGATCATGGCCTACTCGGCCAAGTACGCCTCGGCCTTCTATGGTCCGTTCCGTGATGCGATCGGCACGTCGAAGACGCTGATCGGCGACAAGCGCACCTATCAGATGGACTTCGCCAATACCGACGAGGCTTTGCGCGAGGTAGAACTCGACATTCAGGAAGGGGCTGACATGATCATGGTCAAGCCCGGCATGCCGTATCTGGACGTGTTGCAGCGGGTCAAGGAGACCTTCGCCATGCCGACCTTCGCCTATCAGGTGTCGGGTGAGTACGCGATGCTGCAGGCGGCGGCGCAGAATGGCTGGATCGATGGCGACCGCGCCTTCATCGAAAGCCTCGCCGCCTTCAAGCGGGCGGGGGCGGACGGAATCCTGACCTACTTCGCGCCGCTCGTCGCGCCCCTCTTGCCGCGCTAATAGGGACGCGCCGATGATGGGGGCGGCCAGAACGGCCATAGTCGTGGCGCTCCTGTTCTGCGCGACAGCGCTGCTTTCCGCATGCTCGGATGTCGACCGCCAGCAGGCTCGCATCTGCGTGGCGGTCGCCACGGCCGTCGCCCCGGAAAATCAGAAGGTCACCATCCAGTCGGTGATCCCGCTCGTCGGTGTCAGCCACGCGGTGCGGGTGAACTACAGCGTCCCCAAGATGCCGTTGCCGCTCTATGTCGACTGTGCTTTTGGCGGCGGCACGCTGGAAACTGGCCGGCGCGACGTCATCGGCGTTCGCGGCTATGACGGCGTGCTCTCGGAGCGGCAACTCTTGACGATGTATCGCTGGTTCCTGTCCCAGGATGCCGCGGTTGACCGGGCCGTGGCCGAGACGAACTGGCAACCGCCGACCCTCCAGGTCTTTTCCTGGGCCCCGGCGAAATCGGTCGGCTTCGCGCTTCAGCAACTCACCAACATCCTCAATCTCGCGGCGCTCTATTCGCCGCTGGCGCTGGCCTTTGCGCTGATTTACGGCTTGATCCGGCGCATCAACATGGCGTTTGGCCAGATCGCCGTGATCGGCGGCTATGGCGCGATCTTCGGCATCGTCGCAGCCGCTTCCATGCCCTCGCTTGGATTGGCCGCCACCATCGGGCTGACGCTTGCCTGCGCGGTCGCGCTGGCGGCGCTCTGGGGTTGGCTGGTCGGGCGCACTGTCGTCCTGCCGCTTATCAACCGGCCGGACCGCGCCTTCATCATCGCCACGATCGGCCTCGGCGTCGCACTTTCCGAAATGCTCCGCCTGACACAGGGCGCCCGCGAAATCTGGATCGACCCGATTCTGGAAACGCCGGTGCTCCTGACCGGCGGCGCCTTTCCCGTCGTCATCACCGAGATGCGCCTGCTGATCATCGCAGTCTCCGCGCTCGTCTTGGCTGCCGTCCTGATCCTCATGCGGATCACGCCCTTCGGCCGGGCCTGGCGGGCCGTGGCGGATGACGGGGTGATGGCGCGGCTGTCAGGCATCAACCCGGCGCTGGTCACGACGGGTACGCTGGTCCTCGCATCGGCACTTGCCGCCGGCGGCGGCGTCGTCCTCGCCCTGAGCTATGGCACGATCAACTTTTCCATGGGCCTGATCGTCGGGCTGAAGGCGCTGCTGGCAAGCCTGGTCGGCGGGGCCGGGTCGCTGCTGGGCGCGGTGCTCGGCGGGTTGCTGATCGCCACGCTCGAAACCCTCTGGTCCGCCTATTTCGACTCATCTTCGCGCGACATCGTCGTACTCTCGGCCCTCACACTGCTGTTCCTGTTGCGTCCAGACGGCCTGCTCGGCCGGAGTGCAGTGCTGGAAGAGGGACGTGGAACGCGCCTATCGTGAAGTCTGGAGGCTCAATGACCAAAAGATCGCCGGCTGAGACATCGTCGACCTCGCCTTTGACGGCCGGGATCCCGACGCTTGCGGACATTCGCGACGCTGCCCGGCAGATCGACGGCGTCCTGATCCGGACTCCCTTCCTGCCCGCCCCTCGCCTGTCGCGGCTGACAGGGGCCGAGGTCCACGTCAAATACGACAATCTGCAGGTGACTTCGTCGTTCAAGGAACGCGGCGCGCTGGTGAAGCTGCTGTCGCTGACAGCAGAAGAACGCGCCAATGGCGTCGTCGCCATGTCCGCCGGCAACCACGCCCAGGCGGTCGCTTATCACGCCCAGCGGCTCGGCATTCCGGCTACCATCGTCATGCCGAAGACGACGCCGTTCGTGAAGGTCGAGGCGACGCAAGCGTTTGGCGCCAAGGTGGTCGTCGAGGGCGAGACGCTGGCGGCCTGCCAGTTGATCGCCGCCACGATCGCCAATGAAACCGGCGCCATCTGGGTCCATCCCTATGACGATGCGCATGTCATTCGCGGCCAGGGCACGGTCGGCCTCGAAATGATCGAAGATGGGCCGGAGCTCGACTGCATCCTGGTGCCGGTCGGCGGCGGCGGACTGATCAGCGGCATCGCCATCGCGACCCGGGCATTGGCGCCCCACACGCAGGTGATCGGCGTGGAGACCGAACTCTATCCGTCGATCCGGGCGGCGCTGGACGGCGTCGAGAGCGAATGCGGCGGCAACACCCTCGCCGAGGGCATCGCCGTCAAGAATGTCGGCGTCCTGACGCTGGAAATCGTCCGCCAATGTGTCGACGACGTCGTCCTGGTCTCCGAGACGACCATTGAGCGCGCCGTGAACGCCTATCTGACGCTGCAAAAAACCATGGCCGAAGGGGCCGGTGCGGCGGGGCTTGCCGCCATGCTGGCCGACCCGGACCGCTTCCGGGGCAAACGGGTCGGGCTGGTCCTGACCGGCGGAAATATCGATCCGCGCATCGCCGCCTCGATCATGGTGCGCGAACTGGCCCGTTCGGAACGCATTGTCGCCGTGCGCATGACCATCCCCGACCGCCCGGGCGTGCTGGCCGACATCGCCGAGACGATCGGCAATTGCGGCGGCAACATCCTGGAAGTATCGCATCATCGCCATCTGCTCTCGGTGCCGGCGAAGGGCGCCAGTCTGGACGTGACGATCGAGACGCACGGCCCCGACCACGCGCGAGAGATCGTTGCCGCCCTGGAAGCGCGCCATTACTCTGTACAGCGCATGGATCCGCCCTGAGGCAGGCAGCCGGAACGTCGATCTTCTTGTATGAGAGTTCAGTGCCTCCCATTTGATAACAATGAGACTCGAGCAGGAAACGACCATGACGCACTACGATGACGCTTATCGTTCCGACGGTATGGTTTTCGACCCCGTGCGCGAACCCGAACTCTTTGACGGCGTGCTGTCGAAGCGCTTTTTTGCGTGCATCATCGACGCGATTTTGATCGGTTTCTTTCTCTTGCTGGCGTCGCTGGTCATCCTGGCAATGGGCGTTTTCACCTTCGGGCTGGCGTGGTTCCTGTTCGCCCTGCCGATGTTCGCCATCGTCGCCCTGCTCTATATCGGCTTGACGCTGGGCGGCCCCAAGGCGGCGACACCGGGCATGCGCATGGCCGGCGTAACGATCCGCAGCACCGACGGGCAGCGCATCGGCGTGATCATCGCCGCCGCGCATGCGCTGATCTTCTGGTTCTCGATCTCGGTGCTGACGCCGCTGGTGCTGCTGGTTGGCCTGTTCTCCAATCGCAAGCGCCTGCTGCAGGACATGCTGCTCGGCACGGTCATTCTCAACGCCGGCCCGCTGATGCGGACCCGGCGCTGATTAAATTTCGCTATTGGCTCCCGGTGTTGGCGTACTATCGTTGGTATATGCCTGAATCGTCCGGGCCCGTTGTGCGATGACCCATCACTCGACCGAAACGCCGCAATTCTTCCTCACCGCTCCATCGCCCTGCCCCTATCTGCCGGGCCAGATGGAGCGGAAGGTTTTTACGCATCTCGTCGGCGACAAGGCCTCGGCCTTGAACGAAGTGCTGACGCAGGGTGGTTTCCGGCGCAGCCAGAATATCGCCTACCGGCCGGCCTGCGAGGCCTGCAAGGCCTGCGTCTCCATCCGCGTCCCCGTCGACCTGTTCGAAACGACGCGCAGTTTTCGGCGTGTGCTCGAAAAGAATAACGATCTGATCGGGACACGCGTCGACGCGGCGCCGACCTCAGAACAATATTCGCTCTTCCGCGCCTATCTCGACGCCCGCCATTCGCAGGGCGGTATGGCCGACATGACCGTGCTCGACTATGCGATGATGGTCGAGGACACGCATGTCGACACGATGCTGGTTGAGTACCGGTTTCGCGGGCCGGATAGCGGCATCACCGGCGTGGGCGAAGGCCCGCTGATCGCGACCGCGTTGACCGACCTGCTCTCGGATGGCCTGTCGATGGTCTACTCGTTCTACGAGCCGGATTTCATCGACCGGTCGCTCGGAACGCTGATGATCCTTGATCACATCCGCCGCGCCCGTCGGATGGGCCTGCCCTATGTCTATCTGGGCTATTGGGTCGATGGCTCGAAGAAGATGGCCTACAAGGCCCGCTTCAAGCCCCAGCAGCATCTCGGCCCGCGCGGCTGGGAACCAGCGGGCCAGGGCAGCGAGTGATCGCCTTCAGGTAAGCAAGGCCCTCACCTCTCCCTGAGGGAGAGGTCGACGCCCGAAGGGCGGCGGGTGAGGGTTTAAGACCTTACCGGATAGTTCCCTAAACCCTCACCCGGAGCTTCGCTCCGACCTCTCCCTTAGGGAGAGGTGAAGAATGGCAGGGTCGCCCCTACTTCAGCGGCGGCGTTCCAAAACTATTCGTCTTGGGGAACTTGTCCGGCGGCAACCGGCCGGCCTGGCCACGTTCCGCCACCCACGCCCGCAGCTCATCGATCGTACGGGTAAAGCTCCGGCCGGATGAATCCATCCAGGTCAGGCCCTCGGCCGTCGAGAAGAAGCGGACGTCGGAAGGCCCGCCATCCTTGTAGCGCTGCAGGCGAACGCCCTTGCCGCGCGTCATTTCCGGAATCTGCTCGGCCGGGAAGATCAGGAACTTGCGGTTCTGGCCGATGATGGCGACGAGATCGCCCGCCGCCTCGACACAGACCCGCGCTTCCTCGGTGCCGTCGACATTCAGCACCTGCTTGCCCTTGCGGGTATTGGCGATGACTTCGCTCTCCGGCACGACGAAGCCGCGCCCGTCCGTCGAGGCGATCAGCAGCTTGCGGCCGGGCTTGTGGACGAAGACCGTGACGATGTCCTGGGCGTTGTCCATATCGACCATCAGGCGGATCGGCTCGCCATGGCCGCGACCGCCCGGCAGCTTGTCGGCGCCGAGCGTGTAGAACTTGCCGCCGGTGGAGAACACCAGCAGCTTGTCCGTCGTCTCGGCGTGGAACGCCATCTTCAGGCTGTCATCGGTCTTGAAGGTCAGCGTCGTGAAATCACTGACATAGCCCTTCAGCGCGCGGATCCAGCCCTTTTCGGAAACGACGACGGTGACCGGCTCGCGCTCGATCATCGACTGCTGGATATCCTCGACATCATGCGACGGTGCGTCGGCAAAGCCGGTGCGTCGCTTGCCCAGTTCGGTTTCCGGGCCAAAGGTCTTGCGGACCTCCTTGATCTGCCAGGCCACCGTCTTCCACTGCTTGTCCTCGGACCCGAGCAGCGCCTCGATCTCGGCCATCTCGGCCGAGAGCTTTTCGTGCTCGCTGCGGATCTCGAATTCCTCAAGCTTGCGCAAAGAGCGCAGGCGCATGTTGAGGATCGACTCGGCCTGCAAATCGGTCAGCGAGAAGGTCTTCATCAACTCCTGTTTCGGCTCATCCTCATAGCGGATGATCCGGATCACCTCATCGAGGTTCAGGTAGGCGACGAGATAGCCTTCCAGCACTTCGAGGCGATGCTTGATCTGGGCCAGGCGGAACGCCGAGCGCCTTACCAGCACCTCACGGCGGTGCTCCAGCCATTCGCGCAGAACCTCGCCGAGGTTCATCACCTTCGGCACGATGCCCTTCGAAAGGACATTCATGTTGAGAGAGATGCGGCTCTCCAGCTCGGTGAGCTTGAAGAGTGACTCCATCAGCAGCGCCGCGTCGACGGTGCGGGCGCGCGGCTCCAGCACGACGCGGATGTCTTCGGCAGACTCGTCGCGGACGTCCGCCAGCAGCGGCACTTTTCGCGTCTGGATCAGTTCGGCGATCTTCTCGATCAGGCGCGACTTCTGCACCTGATAGGGGATCTCGGTGATGACGATCAGATAGGTGCCGCGACCCTGATCCTCGACATGCCAGCGCGCGCGAACGCGGAAGCCGCCCTTGCCGGTGCGATAGGCCTCGGTGATCTGCGCCCGGTTGTCGACGATGATGCCGCCGGTCGGCAGATCCGGGCCCTGAACGTGCTGGACCAGTTCCTCGGTCGTCGCGTCCGGGTTCTGGATCAGGACCAGCGAAGCGTCGCAAAGCTCGGCGATGTTGTGCGGCGGCACGGACGTGGCCATGCCGACGGCGATGCCGGAGGTGCCGTTGGCGAGCAGGTTCGGGATGCTCGCCGGCAGGACGACCGGCTCCTTCAGATCGCCGGAGTAATTCTCGCGGAAATCGATCGAATCCTCGTCGATCCCTTCGAGCAGCATCTGCGCGACGGCGGTCATGCGCGCTTCGGTGTAGCGGTATGCCGCTGCGCCGTCGCCGTCGATGTTGCCGAAATTGCCCTGGCCGTCGACCAGCGGATAGCGCGAGGAGAAGTCCTGCGCCAATCGCACGAGCGCGTCATAGATCGACTGGTCGCCATGCGGATGGAACGAGCCCATCACGTCGCCGACGATCTTCGCGGACTTCTTGAAGGCCGAATCCGGGCTGAGCCGCAGCAGGTGCATGCCGTACAGGATGCGGCGGTGGACAGGCTTCAGCCCGTCTCGCGCGTCCGGCAGCGCTCGACCCATGATGGTCGAGAGCGCGTAGGCGAGATAACGCTCTTCAAGAGCGTCCCGAAGATTGATGCTTTCGACATGGCCGCCATCCGGCGGAATCAGCGCTTTTCCCATGCCTGATGGGAGTATCCGCTGAACCCAGCCAATTCAAGCAAAAGCCGCAGGAGCCTGCCGTTTATGCCGGCCTGTGGTGCGCGTGCCAGTGCCAGGCGATGTCGATCCGGCGCGGGATCCAGACCTTCTCCTTGGAGGCGACGTAGTCGATGAAGCGGGCGAGCGCCGCAGCGCGTCCCGGCCGGCCGACAAGACGGCAGTGCAGTCCAACGCTCATCATCTTCGGCGCGCCCTGCTCGCCCTCCTCATAGAGCACGTCGAACGCGTCCTTGAGGTAGGTGAAGAACTGGTCGCCCGAGTTGAAACCCTGCGGCGTCGCAAAGCGCATGTCGTTGGTTTCGAGCGTGTAGGGGATGATCAGATGCGGACCATTCGGTCCCGCCACCCAATAGGGCAGGTCGTCGGCGTAACTGTCGGAGGAATAAAGGAAACCACCCTCCTCCATCAGGATCTTCAGCGTGTGGTCGGAGGGTTTGCCCTGGTAGAAGCCGAGCGGCCGCGAACCCGCGACTTCCGTATGAAGGCGGATCGCCTCGTGGATATGGCGGCGCTCCTCCTCTTCGGAGAAGTCCTTGTATTCGAGCCAGCGCAGGCCGTGGCTGGCAAGCTCCCAGTCCGCTTCCTTCATCGCCGCGACGGCTTCCGGATTGCGGGCCATGGCCTGCGTCACGCCATAGCAGGTAACCGGGACCTGCCGGCTGGAGAACATCCGCCACAGGCGCCAGAAGCCGGCGCGCGAGCCGTACTCGTAGATCGATTCCATGTTGAGGTTGCGCTGGCCGACCCAGGGCTGCGCACCGACGATCTCCGACAGCAGCGACTCAGACGACTTGTCGCCATCCAGAATGCTGCTCTCGCCGCCTTCCTCGTAATTGACGACGAACTGCACGGCCACATTCGCCCCGCCCGGCCACTTCGGATCGGGTGTATTGCGGCCATAACCGATGAGGTCACGTGGGTAGGTCGTCGTCATGCTGATCCCGGTCTCTCGCAGAATGGTTATCGTCGTCGTCGCTTCGAAGGCTCCGCCTCGCGGCAAGCCTGCAATTACAGCGTTAACGGGCCTCGCTGATTCACGCGGCGTTAACCTACATGGCTCAAAATCTAAATAATTGGTAGCGACCGCCTGCTGCCACCGTCCCCAAGGAGGGCAGAATGCAGTCCGCGCACACGCAGTTTCAGGCAACCAGCCTTCCCGCCGACGATCCCCGTTTCATGGCAGCGCTCGATCTCCAGATCGCCCAGATGCGTCGCGTCCTCGAATTGATGGCGCCGGGTACGGCCAACACCGCCTTCGGCCATGTGCCGTTCGACGAGCGCATGCAGGCCGTCGCCAGCCACGGCTGACAAGAAAAGGCCCGATCCGCTTCACGCGACGATCGGGCCCTATCCAGATTTTCGAACAGACAAAAAGCCCGAAAAGTCCGCGACTTTTCGGGCTTTTTGCTATTTGGCGTCCGTGTCCACGGCAGTGGGGGCCGGCTCTTCGCGCAGATGCTTGCGCCAGGCCTGCCAGCCGAACGGCAACGCCGCCAGATAGACGAGCGCGCCCGCTGCCAGCACATGCCACGGATAGCTGAACAGCATGGCCGCCAGCACGACGACAAACACGAACAGCGGCAGCACGACTTCGCGCGAAACGCGGGTGCCGAACTTCTTGCCCGACCATGTCGGCAGACGGCTCACCATCAGCAGGCCGCACGCCACCGTGTAGATCAGCACCACAGGCGCGGTGAAGCGCCCATGCGGCAGGTCCAGATATTCGAGATAGACCGGCAGCAGCACGATCAGGGCACCCGCCGGTGCCGGAACGCCAACGAAGAAATTCGCCTGCCATTCGGGCTTGTTCGGGTTGTCGATCGCAACATTGAAGCGCGCAAGCCGGAGCGCTGCGCAGATTGCGAAGACGAGGGCCGCGATCCAGCCGAGCGAACGAACCTCGTCCAGCGCCCAGGCGTAGAGCAGGATCGCCGGTGCAACGCCGAAATTGACGAAGTCGGTCAAGGAATCCAGCTCTGCGCCGAAGCGCGAGGTCGAGCGCAGGAAGCGCGCGACGCGGCCGTCGATGCCATCCAGCACGGCGGCGACGACGATCATCGCGATCGCCTCGCCATAGCGCGCCTCGATCGCCATGCGGATCGCGGTCAAACCGGCGCAGAGCGCCAGCAGCGTCACCAGATTGGGCAGGATCATCCGGATCGGAATCTGGCGAACCTGTCGCGGCTCCCGCCGCTGGCCTTCCTCGTCGTCGGGATCGAACGGCGGGAAAATCGTTTCCATGTCAGTCGATCCGCACGCCGGAAGCAGCACCGCTGCTGGCCGTGCCGAAACGAGCCAGAACCGTCTCGCCGGCAATCGCCGTCTGGCCTTCGGCCACCAGCGGAACGGCGCCCTCGGGCAGGTAGACGTCGAGGCGCGAACCGAAACGGATCAGGCCGAAACGTTCACCAGCGGAGAGCTGCACGCCCTCGCGGGTGAAGCAGACGATGCGGCGGGCAACGAGGCCGGCAATCTGGACAACGCCCAGCTGGCCGTGCGCGCTATCGATCACCAGACCGTTGCGCTCATTGTCCTCGCTCGCCTTATCCAGCTCGGCATTCAGGAACTTGCCGGGCTTGTAGGCGATGCGATGGATGCGACCGGCGACGGGTGCGCGGTTCACATGGCAATTGAACACGTTCATGAAAACCGAAATCCGAACGCGCGGCGCTGTGCCAAGTTCGAGTTCTGGCGGCGGGACGCAGGGCCCCACGGCCGAGACGCGGCCATCTGCCGGGCTGATCACCAGATCGGGATCGAGCGGCGTCACGCGAGAGGGATCGCGGAAGAAATAGACGCACCACGCCGTCACGATCAGGCCGAGCCAGAACAACGGCCCCCAGAGCCAGCCCAGGAAGAGCGTGACAAAGGCGAGGATCGCGATGAAGGGATAACCTTCGCGGTGGATCGGCACGAAATTCGCCCGGATCGATTTCAGCACAGAATCCATGCTTTGCCCTGTCTCCTGAATAAGTCGCGTCCGGTAAATCACGGATAGGCCGGGGTGTGAAGCCGCCCTGTCCCGTTTCCTCCCCTCGCGGGGAGCGCACGCGTAAATCCCTGCAACGCTCGACCATCATCCTGAGGTGCCCGGCAAAGCCGGGCCTCGAAGGAGGTTCCAGCGATCCCCCAAGGTAGATGGCAGCCAAATCTCCCAGTCGTGTCGCATCCGGACGCCCGCTGAATCCTCCTCCGAGGCTTCGCTGCGCGAAGCACCTCAGGATGAGGGCGGAGCGGATGAGGCGTGGCACAGGGCATGAGAAAAGCCCGAACCAAGCGATCCTAGCTTACGGTTTCCATTTCTGCCTTCGGTCCGCGCACCACGATTCCGAGCGTATCCGTCTCCTGGACCCGGCGCAGACGCTCCGCAGCCTCGTCCGCTTCGCGCTGCCGATCCCACATCGAAGCATAAAGACCGCCCGTCAGCATCAAATCGCTATGGCGTCCGCGCTCGATGATCCGCCCCGCCTCCAGCACGATGATTTCATCGGCTGTCACAACTGTGGAAAGGCGATGCGCGATCACCAGCGTCGTGCGTCCGGCGGAGACACGGTCGAGCGCGCCCTGGATCTCGCGCTCCGTGTGGGTGTCGAGCGCCGAGGTCGCCTCGTCGAGAACGAGGATCGGCGGCGCCTTCAGGATGGTGCGGGCAATCGCCACGCGCTGCTTCTCGCCGCCGGAGAGCTTCAGCCCGCGCTCGCCCACTTCCGAATCGAACCCATCCGGCAGCATCTCGATAAAGCCGGCGATCTGCGCCATCTGCGCCGCTTCGCGCACTTCGTCCATCGACGCGCTCGGACGGCCATAGCCGATATTGTAGGCGATGGTGTCGTTGAACAGCACCGTATCCTGCGGAACCATGCCGATGACGGCGCGCACGCTGGTCTGCTGCACGTCGCGGATATCGACGCCGTCGATGGTGATGCGTCCGGCGGTGACGTCATAGAAGCGGAACATCAGACGCGAGATGGTCGATTTGCCGGCGCCGGACGGGCCGACGATGGCGACCGTCTTGCCGGCCGGAACTTCGAAATCGACGCCCTTCAGGATCTCGCGCGCCGGATCGTAGTGGAATGACACGTTCTCGAAGCGAACCGTGCCTTCCTTGACCACGAGCGCCGGGGCGTTCGGCTTGTCCTGAACCTCTTCCGGCATGTCGAGCAGGCGGAACATCGCCTCGACGTCAGCCAGGCCCTGCTTCAGCTCGCGATAGACCGTGCCGATGAAATTCAGCGGGAAGGAAAGCTGGACCAGCAGCGCGTTGATCATGACGAAGTCGCCGATGGTCTGCTCGCCACGCATGATCGCAGCACCCGACAGGGCCATGCAGATGGTCATGCCGGTCGTGAAGATCACCGTCTGGCCGAAATTGAGCCAGGCAAGCGACGTCCAGGTCTTGATCGAGGCGGCCTCATAGCGCTCCAGCGACTTGTCGTAGCGGTCGGCCTCCATCGCCTCATTGCCGAAATACTTCACCGTCTCATAGTTGAGCAGCGAGTCGACGGCCTTGGCGTTGGCGTCCGTGTCCGAAGCGTTCATCTCGCGGCGGATCGAAATGCGCCAGTTCGAGGCGACGATGGTGAACCAGACATAGGCGACGATGGTCACGGCGATCACCGCGACATAGGTCAGGTTGAACTGCCAGGCGATGACGACGGCTGCGAGCAGGAACTCGAGCAGCGTCGGGAAGGTGTTGAGGATGATGTGATCGACGATCGAGTCGATGCCCTTCATGCCGTGGTCCATCGTCCGCGACAGGCCGCCGGTGCGCCGTTGCAGATGGAAACGCAGCGACAGGCGGTGCATGTGGACGAAGGCGCGACGGCCGAGCTTGCGGATCGCGTTCTCGCTGACGCGGGCAAACAGCGCGTCGCGCATCTGGTTGAAGGCGTTGAGCAGGATTCGACCGACGCCATAGGCGACCACCAGCATGATCGGCACGGTGATGATCATCGCCACGCCTGCCTTGTCGCCGGCGGCGTTGGCGGGCGAGACGAGCGCGTCGGTCGCCCATTTGTAGAGGAATGGAATGCAGACCGTCAGGACCTTGGCGAGCACCAGGATGACGAGAGCGCCCGCCACGCGCATTTTGAGATCGGCGCGATCCTTCGGCCAGATGTAGGGCCAGAGGCTCGCAATCGTGGAGAACGCGGTCGCGTCCTTTTCTTCGTCCGGCACGCCCTTGGCGGGCTGCGGCTTGGCGCTTTGGTTCGCGCTCATTGGCGTCTCTCCAGATTATCGCAGGCGTCGCCGCGCGCGGGCGCAACGGCAAAACCGCGCCTCGGCATCGGGCCGGGCGCGGTGGAAAGAAGGAGCGCGCATCCGCGCGCTCCGCTCACATGGTGATTTTGACTCAGTTCGTCCAGTTCGCGTCGCCAGTCGGCAACACGAAGGTCTGGCCTGGATAGATCAGGTTCGGATTGCGGATCTGATCGTCGTTCGCCGCGTAGATCGTCGAGAAGCGAATGCCGCGGCCATAAAGGCGGCGGGAAATGCTCCAGAGATTGTCGCCGCGACGGATGATGACGTTCTGCGGGGCCGGCACATTGCCATCGGCGCTCGCGCCACCGGCACCGCCGCCACCCGCCACGACCGGCGAGAGCGCAGCCACATCGGCGGTGCGCTCGAACGGCACCTCAGCGCGGGAAACGACCTTGCCGGAATCCGGCTCAACCTGATCGGCGCGGACAACGCGGCGGCCGGGCTCGATTGCCGTCGGCGTCTCGAGCAGCCAGCGGCCACCCTCGCCCGGCTTGGCCTCGCCGATCGGCTTCTCGTCGACATAGACGCGAACCGGCGCGCTCGTCTTGGCGGAGCCGGCGACGAAGGTCTTGCCGTCCTCGACCTCGACCGCATCAACGGTAACCTGTGGCGCCGCGGCGGGCGGCGTAACCTCGGCCGTCTTGGTATCCGGCGACTTGGTATCCGGCATCGAGGCCGGCTGTTCGGCCGTCATCGCATGGGTTTGAACCGCGGGGGCGACACCAGGCTTGGTGTCGGGATTGGCAGCCTTGTCGGCCTCGGCCAGCGTATCCGCGTTCGCAGGCGCGTCTGGCGTCGCGGGCGCATCCGTCTTGGCAACTGCGTCAGGCTTGGCCGCCGTGTCGGGCTGGGATGCTGCTTCAGGCGTGGCAGCTGCGTCAGACTTAGACGCGGTGGCAACTGCGTCAGGCTTGACCGCGGTGTCAGGCCTGGCCGCGGCGTCCGGAGCAGCCGGGGCCGCGGCGGCGTTTTCTGGCGTGGCCGGTGTTTCTGTCCCGGCGGGCGCCGAAGGAGTCGCGGCGGCGGCAACCTGGGTTTCGCCCGCGACTTCGGGCTTTTGCAGGATCTTGCTGGCGGCGTCCGGCGTGTTCAGCACGACGAGCGCTTCGCCCTTGCCGGGCTCCTGCACCTGCACGGCGACGCTTTGCTCGGAAAGGCTTTCGGTCTTCTTGTCGGCCGACGTCGTGCGGATCGAGAGATCATGCGTGCCGGGGCTGAGCGGCTTCTCGATTGCCATCGCCCACTCGCCGCGCTCATTCGCTTCGGCGGTGGCGATCGGCGCGGAACCGTCCATCAGTTCGACCTTGGATTTCGGCGCGGCAAGGCCGGCCACCACGGTTTCGCCGGTCGGTTCTACGCGGACGATATCGAAGCTCGGCACGGAGCCTTCGGTCGGAATCGCGGCTTCGTCCTTCGCGGCCTCGGCCTTCTCGGCAGGCTTCGCAGCGGCGGCGGCTGCCGCCTCCGTGGGCTTGCTGTCGGCGGGCTTCGCGTCGGAAGCAACTGGCGCGGCATCGGGCGCCTTGGTTGCGCCGGCGCTCGTCGCTTCGGGCGCAGGCGTCGAAGCCGGCCTGACGACGAGGCCGTAATAGCCCCCGACCAGGATAGCGGCGGCCGCCGCTACGCCGGCAACGCGGCCGGAAGTCTTCGGTCCGGGAGGTGTCTTCTCAGCCATCGATGCACAAACCTGTCGCTCAAAACGGAACGGCTCTCGGGTTCCGCGCCCGGCGGGCTCAATTTCCCCTGCCGGAATCCGCCGATTCTTGGCTGTTTTCCCGGCATCTCATGGTTCTGTTATACCTGCTTTCCGCAGCGCGACAAGGCAGCGAAACCGCAGTTTTCGGGCGCTGTGATGCAATTGCCAGCGGCTTGACGCTTGCCCCTTTCGATGCGACGAAGCCCTCATGACACAGCTCTCCTCGATTTGCGTCTACTGCGGTTCTTCCGCAGGCGACGATCCGATCTATGCCGAATCCGCGCAACAGCTCGGCACGGCCATGGGCAATGCCGGCCTCGGCCTCGTCTATGGCGGTGGCGCCATCGGCCTGATGGGCATCACGGCCCGCTCCGTCATGGCCGCCGGCGGCCATGTGACCGGCATCATCCCGCAGTTCCTCAAGGAACGCGAAGTGATGCTGGAGACGGCGCACGACCTCGTCGTCACCGAGGATATGCATGAACGCAAGCGCATCATGTTCGAGCGTTCGGATGCCTTCGTGGCGCTTCCCGGCGGCATTGGCACGCTGGAGGAACTGGTCGAGATGATGACCTGGGCCCAGCTCGGCCAGCACAAGAAGCCGGTCCTGATCGCCAACATCAACGGCTTCTGGGATCCGCTGATCGTCCTTCTGCGCCATATGGCCGATGCCGGCTTCATCCGGAATGGCTTCGAGGTGAACTACATCGTCGCCAATACGGCCGAGGAAATCGTGCCGAAGCTGTTGGCCGCGCGCCATGCCCCGGCCCAGCGCATGGCTGCCGAGGCGATCCCGATTTCCGACCTCTGAAACGCCAACGGCCAGAGCTTTCGCCCTGGCCGTTTGTTTATGACGGGGCCAGCCTACCCCTTGGCCGGCTTCGCGCCGGAACGCACCAGCTTGTAGATGATCGAGTCGAGCAGCGCCTCGAACGAGGCGTCGACGACGTTTTCCGACACGCCGATCGTCATCCAGCTATCGCCGGTTTCGTCGCGCGTCTCGATCAGCACACGCGTCACCGCTTCGGTGCCGCCGTTCAGGATGCGGACCTTGTAGTCGATCAGCTCGAGATCCGAGATGATGTCCTGGTAGACGCCGAGATCCTTGCGCAGCGCCCGGTCGAGTGCGTTGACCGGGCCGTTGCCCTCTTCCACCGTCAGCAGACGCTCGCCGCCGACGATCAGCTTGACCACGGCCTCCGAGACGGAAATCTGCTTGCCGACCGCGTTGAAGCGGCGCTCGACGGTGACGTGGAAGCTCTCGACCGTGAAGTAATCCGGCACATGACCGAGCGTGCGGCGAGCCAGAAGCTCGAACGAAGCGTCGGCGCCCTCGTAGGAATAGCCGACCGCCTCGCGCTCCTTCACCTCGGAAAGCAGCGCGTCGAGACGACGGTCGCCCTTGTCGACGGTGATGCCGAGCCGTGACAGCTCTGCGAGCAGGTTCGAGCGGCCCGCCTGATCGGAAACCAGCACGCGGCGATGATTGCCGACCGATTCCGGCTTCACATGCTCATAGGTGCTCGGATCCTTGACGATGGCCGAGGCATGAATGCCGGCCTTCGTGGCAAAGGCCGACGCGCCGACATAGGGAGCCTGGCGATTTGGCGCGCGGTTGACGATTTCGTCGAAGCGGTGCGACAGCGCCGTCAGACCCTGCAAGCCTTCCATCGTCACGCCGATCTCGAACTGGTCGGCATAGACCGGCTTCAGCATCAGGGTCGGAATGATCGAGGTCAGATTGGCGTTGCCGCAGCGCTCGCCGATGCCGTTCAGCGTGCCCTGGATATGGCGTGCGCCACCACGGATGGCCGCCAGCGAATTGGCAACCGCCTGCTCGGTGTCGTTATGCGCATGAACGCCGAGATGATCGCCCGGAATGACCTTGGCCACCTCGCGCACGATCCGCTCGACCTCATCCGGCTGCGTGCCGCCATTGGTCTCGCAAAGCACGATCCAGCGCGCCCCGGCGTCATAGGCGGTCTTGGCGCAGGCCAGCGTATAGGTCGGGTTGGCCTTGTAGCCATCGAAGAAATGCTCGCAATCGACGAGCGCTTCCTTGCCGGCTGCGACGGCCGCCTCGACCGACTGGCGGATGCCTTCGAGGTTCTCTTCCTCGGTGGCGCCGAGCGCGATCTTGACCTGATAGTCCCAGGTCTTGGCAACGAAGCAGATCGCGTCCGAAGAAGCCGCGAGCAGCGTGTTGATGCCGGGATCGTTGGAGAGGCTGACCCCTGCCCGCTTGGTCATGCCAAAGGCGGTGAACTTCGCCCGGTTCGTCCGCTTCTCGGTGAAGAAGCGGGTATCGGTCGGATTGGCGCCGGGATAGCCGCCCTCGACATAATCGACGCCGAGCGCGTCGAGCATGCCGGCGATCAAGACCTTGTCCTCGACCGAGAAGTCGACACCATTCGTCTGCGCACCGTCGCGCAGCGTCGTATCAAAAAGATAAAGGCGCTCTTTCGTCATTCGGATTCTTCTTCTGGTGTCGCCTTGCGATCCCACGTGGTCCAGAACTCGCCGGTTGCTTCGTCCTTGCCGTCGATGATGACGAGGCCCATGGCGTCGAGCTGCTTGCGGATGGTGTCGGCCTTGGCAAAATCCTTGTCGGCACGCGCTGCAATACGGTCAGCAATGAGCTGGTCGATCAGGGCTTCGTCGAGCGGAATCTTGGTCATTGGTTTGTCTTTCTGGTTGGCGCGCGGTTCAGCGCGCGTGAATTCTTTGGCCGGACGTCGGGGCGAGCGCAGTCAACGGCAGCCCATTCGCCGTCATCCCCGCGAAGGCGGGGATCCATTCCGCTGAAGCGCCTGGCGTTAAAGCTCTTGGAATTGAAACTGCGATCTTACGGACCACGACGAACCCGGCTGCATGGATCCCCGCCTTCGCGGGGATGACGGACTGTGTGTGGGACGGGGCCGCGCTCAACGCTTCACCTCCCATGTCGTGACAATCTCGCCGGTCACCGGATCCTTGGCGTCCTTCAGCACGATGCCCATCCCGTCGAGCTCGGCGCGGATGCGGTCGGCCTCGGCGAAGTTCTTGGCACGCCGGGCTTCGAGACGGGCGGCGATGAGCGCATCGATTGCGTCATCCAGCGCCCTATCGGTTGCCCGAGCGAAGATCATTGCGTCTTCGTTGCCACCCCAGAGATGCCGATCGAGGCCGATGAAGTCCGCCGTTGCCGCCAGCGACTTAGCGGCTTCGGCGTTTCCACGCCGCGCTTCCCGCGCCAAATTATGCATCGCAGCCAGAGCTTGGGAGAAATTCAAATCGTCTGCCAAAGACGTGATCACGTCCTCGGAAACATTCCTTGGCGCGTCCTGCGGTGCGAGTGGAATACCTCGAACAATCTCGCGCCAGGCATTGATTGTTCCGGCGGCCTCTTCCAGAGCGCGCGCGGTCCAATCAATGGGTTGCCTGTAGTGCGTCTTCAGCATGGCCAGCCGCAGTACAGGTCCGCTCCAGATGCGCTCCCCAAAGCTTCCCGTTTCCAGCAGTTCGCGGATGGTGACGAAGTTGCCGAGGCTCTTCGACATCTTCTCGCCTTCGACCTGCAGGAAGCCGTTATGCATCCAGATATTGGCCATGCGCGGCGCATCGAAGGCGCAGCAGGACTGCGCGATCTCGTTCTCGTGGTGCGGGAAGACGAGATCGATGCCGCCCCCATGGATGTCGAACGTGTTCTTCAGCGGGTCGTCGCAATTCAGCCCGCCGCCAAACGGCTCCAAGAGCTTCGCCATCGACATGGCCGAGCATTCGATGTGCCAGCCCGGACGGCCGCGCCCATCGATGCCCGCCGGCGAAGGCCAGCCCGGCTCGTTTTCGGCCGAAGGCTTCCAGAGCACGAAATCCATCGGCTCCTTCTTGTAGGGGGCGACGTCGACGCGGGCACCGGCCAGCATCTCGTCGAGCGAGCGGCGGGCGAGCGCGCCATAGCGCGGCAGCTTGCCGTTCAGCTTGTCCATGGCCGATGGCGAGAACAGCACATGGCCCTCTGCCACATAGGCGACGCCGCGCTGAACGAGACGCTCAATCATCGCCTTCATGCCGTCGATATGTTCGGTGGCGCGCGGCTGTTCCGTCGGCGGCAGGCAGCCAAGGGCCGCCACATCCGCCTGGAACTGCGCGTCGGTCTTCTCCGTCACCAGACGGATCGCCGCGTTGAGCGGCAGATCGGGATAGTCGACGGCGGCGCGTGCGTTGATCTTGTCGTCCACGTCCGTGATGTTGCGGACATAGGTGACATGATCCGGGCCATAGAGATGGCGCAGCAACCGGAACAGCACGTCGAAGACGATGACGGGGCGCGCATTGCCGATATGGGCGAAGTCATAGACCGTCGGCCCGCACACATACATGCGGACATGGTCCTTGCCCGTGACGGGATCGCGGAGGAGCGGCGCGAGAGCGTCCTTCTCCTTGGTCAGCGTATTGTAGAGGCGCAGTGTCATTGAACGATCCCGAATGAACAAAAGCGCGCCGGCCTTGGCGTTCGTCTCTATCGGAATGGAACAGAGGAACGGCCTCAGCCAGCGTGAGCTAGCCGGTAATAATCCCGCAGCAGGTAATGCCGTTGAAACGCGGAAAAGCCGTCATGCCAGCGTGATGCAGGAATTCGCCCGTAGCGTCAAGACGCAAGCCATCCACAGTCCCGCCATCAACGTCACCAAAACCCTAAGATCGGGACAATTTTAATCAAATCGCAATCATTCCGAACGCAATCTAAACGCAGGTTTCAGGTTGGGTTCAGTTGCGGGGGCGCAGGATCCGACGATCGACCTAAGGCTTCTGGAGTATCGCGTATGGCCACCCGTTCGTTCTTCGCCGTCACCCTTTTTGCAACCTTGGTCGGTATCGGCCTGGCCGAACTCGTCCAGCGCCCCTCGCATTCCGACCTCCGCGATCCGCGTACCTCGGCCATCAGCATGTGCATGACCAAGGGTATTGCTTGCGGTGCTGCGACTCGTTCGAACTTCGCGGCTTTCTGACACTCATTCGCTCGCCTCGCTTGCCCTGATCGGCTAGGACGGAAACCGGCAGGGTAACTGCCATCCATCCGTATCGTTCGCAGGCAAGATTAAATGACCGAAAAAAGCCCGGCGGGCGCCGATCTCGACGAGAGCGCGCTCTTCTATCACCGCTTCCCGCAGCCGGGAAAGCTTGAGATCCGGGCTACCAAGCCGCTCGGCAATCAGCGCGATCTGGCGCTGGCCTATTCGCCTGGCGTCGCGGCACCCTGCCTCGCCATCGCGGCCGACCCTGCCAAGGCCTTCGACTATACCGCCCGTGGCAACCTCGTCGCCGTCATCTCGAACGGCACCGCCGTGCTCGGCCTCGGCGCGATCGGCGCATTGGCCTCGAAGCCGGTGATGGAAGGCAAGGCCGTCCTCTTCAAGAAATTCGCCGGCATCGACGTGTTCGACATCGAGGTCGAGGAACGCGACATCGACCGGTTCGTCGATGTGGTCGCCGCGCTGGAGCCGACCTTCGGCGGCATCAACCTCGAAGACATCAAGGCGCCGGAATGCTTCGAGATCGAGCGCAAGCTGCGCGCCCGCATGAAGATCCCCGTCTTCCATGACGACCAGCACGGCACGGCGATCATCGTCGGCGCCGCCGTCATCAACGGCCTGAGGCTGAAGGCGAAGCCAATCGCTGAGGCGAAGATCGTCTGTTCGGGCGCGGGCGCCGCGGCGCTTGCCTGTCTCAACCAGATGGTGGCGCTTGGCGCCAAGCTCGAAAACATCTGGGTCGCCGACCTGGAAGGCGTTGTCTATGAGGGCCGCGAAGTCCTGATGGACCAATGGAAGTCCGTCTTCGCGCAGAAGACCGACAAGCGGACGCTGGCAGAGATCATCGACGGCGCCGACGTGTTCCTCGGCCTCTCGGCCGCCGGCGTGCTGAAGCCCGACATGGTCGCCCGCATGGCTGAGCGGCCGCTGATCCTGGCGCTGGCCAACCCCAAGCCGGAAATCATGCCGGACGACGCCCGCGCCGTGCGCCCGGACGTGATGATCTGCACCGGCCGGTCGGATTTTCCCAATCAGGTCAATAACGTACTCTGCTTTCCTCACATTTTCCGCGGCGCGCTCGATGTCGGCGCGACGACGATCAACGAGGAAATGAAGCAGGCGGCGGTGCATGCCATCGCGGCGCTCGCGCATGAAGAGCCGTCCGATGTCGTGGCCCAGGCCTATGGCGGCGTGCAGCTCTCGTTCGGGCCGGACTACCTGATCCCCTCGCCCTTCGATCAGCGCCTGATCCTGCGGATCGCGCCGGCCGTGGCGAAGGCGGCGATGGACTCCGGCGTTGCAACCCGGCCGATCACCGATTTCGACGCCTATATGGACCGGCTGACGCGCTTCGTCTTCAAGTCCGGCCTGCTGATGAAGCCGATGGTCGCTGCCGCCAAGCAGGACGTGAAGCGCGTCATCTACGCCGATGGCGAGGACGAGCGCGTTCTGCGCGCCGCCCAGGTGGCGCTGGAAGATGGAATGGCGCAGCCGATCCTGATCGGCCGCCCCTCTGTGATCGAGGTGCGCGTCAAGCGCTTCGGGTTGCGGTTCAAGCCGGGCGTCGATTGCGAGATCATCAACCCAGAGGACGACAAGCGCTATCGCGACTATGTCGATCTCTACCTCGACAAGATGGGCCGGCACGGCATCACCCCGGATGCGGCGCGCACCATCGTCCGCACCAATGCGACCGTCATTGGCGCGCTGGCGCTGATCCGCGGCGACGCCGACGCGCTGCTTTGCGGCCTCGAAGGTCAGTTCCGGACCAATTTCCGGGTCATCCGCGACATCGTCGGCCTGCGGCCGGGCAGCCATGCCTATTCGGCCATGAGCCTGCTGATCTCGTCCGGCGCGACGACGTTCCTGACCGACACCTATGTCAACGAGAACCCGACAGCGGAAGAGATCGCCGAAGTGACGCGGCTTGCCGCCGACCACATTCGCCGCTTCGGCATCACTCCAAAGGCGGCGCTGCTGTCGCATTCGAATTTTGGCTCTCGCGATAATGCTTCGAGCGCCAAGATGCGCCGGGCGACCGAATTGCTCTGGGAGACGGCGCCGGACCTCGAAGTCGACGGCGAAATGCATGGCGACTCCGCACTTTCGGAAACGCTGCGCGCCCGCGTCATGCCGAAGTCCAAGCTGACAGGCGAGGCTAACCTGCTGGTGTTCCCGAACCTCGACGCCGCCAACATCACGATGAACGTCGTCAAGGTGATGACCGACGCGCTGCATGTCGGCCCGATCCTGCTCGGCGCCGCCAAGCCCGCCCATATCCTGACGCCGTCCGTCACCTCGCGCGGCATCGTCAACATGACGGCGCTCGCGGCGGTCGAAGCGCAAAGCGTCTGATCGATCCGGTTCGAACCATCCGCGCGGATGGTTCGATGGGCAGCAACGTGATCTAAATCATGGCCGGTCCAGATTGGGCCGGCCATTCATGTTTGTCGGATATCTCTCTCGAAACGAGTCCAGTCAGAATGACCAGCCCGGCTGACGACACCGTCGATCTTTATCTGAGCGATATCCATAACTTCTTCCAGACACCGGAAGTCGATCCGTTCCTCGGCGAGAATATCGAGGCGTCGGGTATCGATCAGCTGATCGACACGATGAATGCCCGCCCCGGCGGCAAAAAGGGCATCAGCAGTATCGTCATCCACTTGCCGGAAGCGATGATCGAACCCGGCCTGCCGGCCAAGGTGAGCATCGCCATCACCAACTACTGCAACGCGCAGATCCGCCTCGCCGTGCAGAAGAAGCGCGAGATCTGGCTCGAGGGGCGAAAGGCGCTGCGCATCGGCCTCGTGTTCTGGGGCATCTGCCTGGCGCTGTCGCTGCTGTTCGAAGAGCTGATCTTCAAGGGCAATGCGGTCGGTCGCCTGTTCGGCGAGGGCTTTATCATCGCCGGCTGGGTCGGTCTCTGGCGTCCGGCCGAGCTGCTGCTCTACGACTGGCGCCCCTATTCGCGCGAGATGAAGCGCTATGAGGAAATCAAGGCGATGAACGTCCGCATCGTGCCGCGCGTCGGCGGCGACGGACAACTGGCGATCCCGCTCTGAAAGGCTCTCGTTCCGGTGCAGCACGTCGTTGCACAAACGAAGGAAGCCCTCACCCAACCCTCGCCCGCAGGCGGTAGAGGGCTTTTCCGCCGGCGCTTTGGTGGGATCGAGCCCCCTTGGGCGGACCGGTTCGCCGTGGGTCCAATTTGCTCGCCGTGTGTCGAATTGGCTCTGCTGGGTCCTGGTGGCTGGCCCCCGCAACGGGACACGACCCACCCCCTCTACCGCTTGCGGGAGAGGGCTGGGGTGAGGGCCTAGCTTCCGCCCCGCAGAAATCCAGACACAAAAAAGCCCGGCGCTAAGCCGGGCTCTTCGATTTCAAGTCTGGGCCTTAAGGCTCAGACAGCAGCGAGATTCGAAGCCTTGGTCTTGCCGCGATCGCTGATGACGTCGAAGGAAACCTTCTGGCCTTCATTGAGCGAACGCATGCCGGCTGCTTCAAGAGCGGTCACATGCACGAAGACGTCCGGACCACCGGCGTCAGGCGCGATGAAGCCGAAGCCGCGCGTGGAATCGAAGAACTTAACGGTGCCAATATCGGCCATTTAGAAAACTACCTTAGTCATTCACGCCAGCACCATGCCAGCGCGCCTTCGAAGCGAACCGGACCGGGAGCACCACCGGCAGCCCATAAGGCGCGCGGCAACATTCACCGATCAAGTTCGCAAACCCAACCAGAGCATCTGATCAATCGTCAAACGATCAGGGAAAACCAGAAACGGAGTACATCCGTCCGCTTCAAACGTGGACGACCGCTGCATTGACGAATGCGCCTGTCGAACTCCCGCTCTGTTCGGCTGGGATGAGAGACCCTAGACGAATGAAACGGTAAATGCAAATTATTCTTCAAGTCATTTTTGGACGAGCCAATGTGGCCGGCTGATCTTCCCATGCTGCCGGATCGATGAGCGATAAAAAACGCATCATAAAAGACCGACTCTTTAAAGCATTTTTCTGCTATAAATTTAGCATGGCACATACATTTAAAGTTGGACAACGGGTCACCATGGACAGGAGCAAGATTTTCAGCTCGGCTCCCGGCACCTATCTCATCATCGCAGCCCTCCCCGAATCCGGCGGCCGGCTGCAGTACCGCATCAAGAGCGAACTCGAAAAACACGAACGCGTCGCCGAGCAAAGCCAGCTCCACCTGATGCTGGAACAGGCCTGAGCGCCCCACCCTTTGAGAACCTATCGGACAGTCCGTCGCGCGCGGCGCGGCTGTCCCAACGGGCAGAGCCCCCTCTGACGCCCTACCCCAGCCAGAAACAGCCAATGAGGCGCAGCAAGCCTGTCGCCGGGACACCATCCCTGTCTGCCCTCGTCGAGAAGCAGTGGGGCGATCGCGGGACATTTCCTGAGACGAGCGTTTGGGATGACGCAACCATCAAGCAGCCGCACCCGGCAGCGGGCCGACCCGCCATCGCGTCCAAGCCCGATCGCTGCCCGCAAATCACCTGGAAAGGGTGATGCGAGCCAACTCAATCGCTGCCGATGAAGAAAGGAAAATGGTGGGCGGTACTGGGATTGAACCAGTGACCCTTCGCGTGTGAAGCGAATGCTCTCCCGCTGAGCTAACCGCCCTTGCCGACCGGAGAAAGCGTTCCGGGGAAGGTGGCCGGATATAGATTGCCGTGGCCGATCAAGTCAAGCCGGGCCGCCACCTTATACCACGGGATTGTGAATTGCGCCTTGCGGGCCTATCAGTCAGATAGACAGCCCACCTTACGAAATGCAGCCTTTATGCCCAGCGACACTGTCCTCGGCGCAGGCGTCTCGCCCGCCGCCCCTGCCCCCACCTACCGCATCACCGCCCTCATCGTCGCCAGCGCTCTGTTCATGGAGCAGCTGGATTCGACCGTGCTTTCGACGGCGCTTCCCACCATGGCGCGCAGCTTTGGCGTATCGCCGCTCGACATGAGCGTCGCGCTGACGGGATATCTGCTCAGCCTGGCTGTGTTCATTCCGGCCAGCGGCTGGATCGCCGATCGTTTTGGCGCGCGGAATGTGTTCTGCGCCGCGATCGCGATTTTCATGGCGGGATCGCTGCTATGCGCCCAGGCGCATAGCCTGCCCTTCCTGGTGTTTGCCCGCGTGCTGCAGGGGCTCGGCGGCGCGATGATGGTGCCGGTCGGCCGATTGGTGATCCTGAAAACCGTATCGCGAGCCGATTTCGTCTCGGCCATGGCGTGGGTGATGGTGCCGGCCCTGATCGGCCCGGTGATCGGCCCGATGGTCGGCGGCGTCATCGTTACCTATCTCGACTGGCGCTGGATCTTCTATGTGAACCTGCCGCTCGGCGTCGTCGGCATCGCGCTCGCCAGCCGGTACATCGACAATGTCTGCGAAGAAATCCGCCGGCCATTCGACGTGCTCGGGCTGCTGCTGTCCGGCACATCGCTCGCCTCACTTCTCTTCGCCTTCGAGACAGGCGGACGCGGCGAGGCGTCGCCGCGCACCGCCCTGCTGCTGCTGGTTGTCGGGCTTGTTACCGGCGCGCTCTACATCGCCCATGCCCGTCGCCACGCCGCGCCGATCCTCGATCTGACGCTGATGCGGCTGAAGACGTTCCGCCTTTCGGTCATCGCCGGCGGCCTCGCGCGGATCACGGCGGGCGCCATGCCCTTCCTGCTGCCGATGATGATGCAACTCGGCTTCGGCATGTCCGCGCTGCATAGCGGCCTCGTCACCTTCGTTTCGGCCGCCGGCGCGATGGCGATGAAAGCCTCGGCCGCGCCGATCCTGCGCCGCTTCGGCTTCCGCAACACGCTGATCTGGAACAGCGTCATCGCCAGCGCCTTCCTGGCGATTTATGCGACCTTCCGGCCGGACTGGCCGCTCGCCGCCATCTATCTCGTGCTGCTGATCGGCGGCTTCTCGCAGTCGCTGCAGTTCACGGCCTACAACACCATCGCCTATGCCGAGGTCGAGCGGGACCGCATGAGCGCGGCGACGGGCTTCTACACGACGATGCAGCAGATGATGCTGTCGCTCGGCATCTGCGTCTCGGCTTCCGTGCTGCATGTCGCCGTCGCCGTTTCGGGGCGGACGCAGCCGGTCATGGCCGATTTTTCGGCCGCCTTCCTGACTGTCACCAGCATTTCGCTGCTCGCGGCCTTTGTCTGTGCGCGCCTGCCGCGAACCGCGGGCGACGACCTGACCGGCCGGGGCCCGGCAATCGCCGAGCCCGCAAAAGGGTCCTGAGGGGTTTTCAGCCCGCGCTCGCCTCTGCGACAGATTGGCCAAGAACAGGGGATATTGCGTCAACGGGGATGCAGGTTATGGTGGGCTGGTTTACGATTCAAAGCGCTTTGGATGGACCCAGCCCCTCCCGGCTTTCCCACCGCGGGTCCACCAGGGCAATCATCATCGCAATAGCGCGATCGGCAAGATCGCGCTCAAGGAAGCGTCTAGGGAGACCATGGTCATGACGATCCGCGTTGTTGTCTGGGGCGAAAACGTCCACGAGCAAGAAAATGAAGTCGTCCGGAAGATCTATCCGGAAGGCATGCACACCACCATCGCCAAGGGCCTCGACGAGGATCCCGTCATCGAAGTGTCGACCGCGACGCTGCAGGAGCCCGAGCACGGCCTGACCGAGCAGCGCCTGGCCGATACCGACGTGCTGATCTGGTGGGGACACAAGTCGCATGGCGAAGTTTCCGACGCCGTCGTCGAGCGCGTTGCCAAGCGCGTCTGGGAAGGCATGGGCCTGATCGTCCTGCATTCGGGCCACTTCTCGAAGATCTTCAAGCGCCTGATGGGCACCCCCTGCTCGCTCAAGTGGCGCGAAGCCGGTGAACTCGAGCGCGTCTGGGTGATCAACCGCAATCACCAGATCGCCCAGGGCCTGTCCGATTATTTCGAGTTCGAGCAGACCGAGATGTACGGCGAACCCTTCACGGTTCCGGAGCCCGACGAGACGGTTTTCGTCACCTGGTACGAAGGCGGCGAAGTGTTCCGTTCGGGCCTGACCTGGCGTCGTGGCGGCGGCAAGGTGTTCTACTTCTCGCCCGGCCACGAGACCTACCCGATCTATTACAACCCCGACGTCAAGCAGGTGCTGAAGAACGCCGTGAAGTGGGCCTACAACCCCGCTCCGGCCTGGGCCGGCATCGAGAAGGCGCCGAACACCCCGGCCGACAAGGCTCCGAACGGCCCGCTCACCATCAAGGGTGAGACGCTGCACAAGCGCGGCGAAGAAGGCTTCCACTAGTCGGAGCAGGCCTGCCTGGCGGGCGTCGCGTTTGCCTCTCTCTTCCAGGAAGGGAGAGGCTCAAGGCCGGATGAGGGTTTGCGCCCTCACCCGGCCGATTTACGCCCGCCCCGCCATTTTCGCTGTCGACCTCTCCCGCGCGGCGGGAGATGAAATCTTACCGTTGCCCCCCTCGGGATCCGCTCCCGTCCGCCAAGAGCCTCCCGTCAGCCAAGAGCGATATCCATGGTCAAGATCCTCATCCTCGGAACCGGCAGCATGGCCGAAAGCCACGCCGTCGCCTTCAAGGCAGCGCCGGGCGCAACCGTCGTCGCCGCTGTCGAGACCGATGCCGAGCGTCGCGCCGCCTTCGGCAAGAAGCACGGCATCACCAACCTGTTCGCTGATCTCGACGCCGCGATCGCCTGGGGGCAGTTCGACGCCGCCGCCAACGTGACGCCGGACGCCGTCCACTACGCCACGACGATGAAGCTGCTCGCCGCCGGCAAGCATGTCTTCTGCGAGAAGCCGCTGGCGACCGACTACCCGCACGCCCTCGAAATGGCCGAAACGGCCGAGGCGAAGGGCGTCATCAACATGGTGAACCTCACCTACCGCAATTCGCCCGCGCTGCAGAAGGCACGCGAGCTGGTAGCGGCTGGCAAGATCGGTGGGATCCGCCACGTCGAGGCGTCCTATCTGCAGAGCTGGCTGGTCGGCAAGCAGTGGGGCGACTGGCGCACGGAATCGCGCTGGCTCTGGCGTCTGTCGGAAGAGCACGGCTCCAAGGGCGTGCTGGGCGACATCGGCGTGCACATCGTCGACTTCGCCTCGTTCGGCGCCGATAGCGACGTTACCACGGTAGAAAGCCGCCTGAAGACCTTCCACAAGGCGGATGGCGACCAGATCGGCGAATACAAGCTCGACGCCAATGACTCGGCCGTCATGATGGCCGAATTCGCCAATGGCGCGATCGGCACGATCACGGCGACCCGCTTCGCCACCGGCCATGCCAACGACCTCACCCTGCTCCTGTTCGGCACCGAAGGCGCGCTTCAGGTGAAGACCGACGGCAAGGCTTCGTCGCTGAAGATCTGCACCGGCCCGGATATCGAGACGCAGACCTGGAAGCCGGTCGAGTGCCCGCCTGTCGTCACGACCTACGAGCGCTTCGTCAAAGCCTGCAACTCGGGCGTCAACGGCGATCCGAGCTTCCGCCGCGCCGCCGAGATCCAGCGCATCCTGGACCTCTGCTTCGATCAGGACATCGCGCGCGGCAAGAAGATCGGCTGATCTCGACACCCGTTCGAACAGAAGCCTCGGCCCGGCATGTCCGGGCCGAGTGCGTTTTGGAGCCACGGCATCCCTGCGGCCAAGGCCATTTTGCGCATGCGGTAGGCCCCGTCAAAAGTAGCCGATTTTGGAGAGTGGAGGCTCACGGTCTGCCCGCTCAAGACTCTATGTCCGCCCCACCACGACGTCCCCTCGGAGCGCATGGAATTGCGCCGGGTTGTTTTATGCCGGTCATTTTCCGGACCTACCCCTAGTGGATGGTCCGGCCCTGGGTGCCATTTGAGTTGCACACGGCCGAGCCTTGTGAAATCGTCCGCGCGGTTACGCAGCGCAGTCTGGAATCAAGGGGTATGTCTATGTTTCGCTCGGTTGGATTGGGTCTTTTCCTCGCGTCAGTCGCCCTGACGGGCGGTGCATTCGCCCAGGCATCAGACGGCAAATCTCTGGTCACCACGGACAACTTCGTCCGCGCCGAGACCGACAATTACCTCGCGACGAATGCGAAGGTCGTGGGCGCCCTGGGCAAGTTCCAGCACTCGCGGGAACCAGCCTCGATCGACGACCAGACCGTCATTCGCATGAACCGCGATACGCTCTATTCTTTTGCCGTGTTTGATCTTGCCGCTGGTCCGGCCACGATTTCGCTGCCGGATTCTGGCGAGCGCTACATGTCGATGATGATCGTCGACCAGGACCACTATATCCCGACCGTCGCGCACGGAAAGGAGTCGGTTACGCTGACGCAGGAATCGCTCGGTACCCGATATGCCTTCGCCGCCATCCGAACCCTCGTCGATCCCAACGACCCCAAGGATGTCGAGGCGGTCCACAAGCTGCAGGATGCTATCGTCGTCAGCCAGGCGGACGCGGGCAAGCTCGAGCTCCCCGACTGGGATCAGGACAGCCTCACCGATATCCGCAATGGGCTGCTCACGCTGGCAAAGCACCAGACGTCGTTTAGCGGCGCCTTCGGAACACGCGAGCAGGTCGATCCCATCAAGCACCTGATCGGCACGGCAGCCGGCTGGGGCGGCCTGCCGGACAGCGAGGCTAATTACCAGAGCTTCGCGCCCGCGAATAACGACGGCAAGACGGTCTATACCGTCACCCTGCCGAAGGACGTGCCGGTGCAGGCCTTCTGGTCGGTCAGCGTTTACAACAAGCAGGGCTTCTTCGAGAAGAACGACCACAACGCCTATTCGGTCAACAACATCACCGCGGACAAGAATGCGGATGGTTCGGTGACGATCCAGTTCGGCGGCTGTGACGGCAAGATCGCGAACTGCCTGCCGATCGTCGACGGCTGGAACTACACCGCCCGGCTCTATCGCCCGGAGCAGGTCATCCTGAGCGGCGAATGGGCCTTCCCCGAAGTGAAGCCGGTGAACTGAGCTTCGTCGCCAATCAGCGGATCGCTCAGAAATCGACGAAAACACCTCAGATCGGCCCGGCTTTGCCCGGGCCGATCGCATTTTGGCGTCCCTTTTCGCGCAAAACACGTCCGTTCCCCTGTTGCGGCGACGACACGCGGCGCGCAAACTGCGCGGGCCGCACTTGCAATCCATGACGTCGCAGCTATAAAAAACGCCTCTTCAACTCCGAGCACGGGGGATTTGCATGGCATCGCTGCATATGATCGTCGCCCCGGTAAAGCCGGTTTCGGGTTTTCCCCGCAGCTAATTCGGACGTTCCGCGGGCATCGCCCCGGTTCCATTCCGCGGCTCTCTGAGAACCCGCCCTTTCGACAACAACCTGTTTAGCCGCGAGCCTCCGCGCCCCGATTGCGCGTCGGCTCGCAGTCCTATTTCTCCTTTTTCAGGGACCGGATCGGCGTCATTGACGCATCCGGATTGTCACCATGACTCGATTCAAATTCCCCCGCTTTCGTATCCGATGGCGGGCCGACGCCTTTTCCAACGTGCTGGGCTTCACCTTCGCCCATTGGCGCAAGCAGCCGCTGCTGATCGTCGGCATCGCGTTGACCGTGCTGGTCTCCACCATGGCCGACGTGCTGCTGCCGCTCTATGCCGGCCGCCTCGTTGACGCCATCGCCGGTGGCATCACGAACCGCGACGAGGCCCTCTCGGCGGCGCTGCATGCGTTTGGCGCGCTGATGGCGCTCGGCGTCGGCATGATGGCGCTGCGCCATTGCGCCTTCCTCGCCATCATCCGGCTGACGCTGAACATGATGACGGATATCGCCGGCGAAGCCTTCCACCGCGTCCAGCGCTTCTCGACCAACTGGCACGCCAATGCGTTTGCCGGCTCGACCGTGCGCAAGATCACGCGCGGCATGTGGGCGCTCGACCTGCTGAACGACACGCTGCTGCTGGCCCTGCTGCCCTCGGTGGTGATGCTGATCGGCTCGACCATCCTGCTCGGCTCCTACTGGCCGGTGATGGGCCTGATCGTGGCTGTCGGCTCGGTGCTCTACATTGCCATTGCCGTGTCGCTGTCGCTGTTCTACGTCGCGCCGGCCGCCAGCCTCGCCAACCAGTGGGACACCAAGCTCGGCGGCGCGCTCGCCGATGCGGTCTCCTGCAATGCCGTCGTGAAAGCGTTCGGCGCGGAGAAGCGCGAGGACAACCGCCTGTCGCGCGTCGTCGCCAAATGGCGCGCCCGCACCTCGCGTACCTGGATCCGCGGCACCAATAACGGCACGGCGCAGGGCATTCTGCTCGTTCTGCTGCGCGGCGCGATCATCGGCACCGTGCTGCTGCTCTGGTGGCATGGCCAGGCGACGCCGGGCGACGTCACCTTCGTGCTGACGGCCTTCTTCCTGCTGCAGGGTTATCTGCGCGATGTCGGCGTGCATATCCGCAACCTGCAGCGCTCGGTCAACGACATGGAGGAACTGGTCGCCCTGCATGCCCAGCCGCTTGGCATCGAGGACAAGGCTAATGCCGTGCCGATGGTCGTCGGCGCTGGCGAAATCCGCTTCGACGACGTCACCTTCCATTATGCCGGCCACGAAACGCCGCTCTACAAGGATTTCGACGTCACCATTAAGGCGGGCGAGAAGATCGGCCTGGTCGGCCATTCCGGTTCCGGCAAGACGACGTTCGTCAAGCTGATCCAGCGTCTCTACGACGTCACGGATGGCCGCATCGTCATCGACGGGCAGGACATCGCCCATGTCACGCAGTCCTCGCTGCGCGGCGAGATCGCGATCGTCCAGCAGGAGCCGATCCTGTTCCACCGCTCGCTGGCGGACAACATCGCCTATGCCCGCCCCGGCGCATCCATGGCCGAGATCATCGAGGCGGCGAAGCTTGCCAACGCGCATGACTTTGTCCAGCGCCTGCCGCAGGGCTATGCCACGCTGGTCGGTGAGCGCGGCGTCAAGCTGTCGGGTGGCGAGCGCCAGCGCGTGGCGCTGGCCCGCGCCTTCCTGGCCGACGCGCCGATCCTGATCCTCGACGAGGCGACATCGAGCCTCGATTCGGAATCCGAGGCGTTGATCCAGGAGGCGATGGAGCGGCTGATGGAAGGCCGCACGGCGATCGTCATCGCCCACCGCCTGTCGACGGTGCGCGCGCTCGACCGCCTGCTGGTCTTCGACCGTGGCCGCATCGCGGAAGAAGGCACGCATGAAGAGCTCGTCCGCACCGAGGACGGCATCTATCGCAGGCTGTTCGAACGGCAGGCGATGGATCTGACCCGAGGCCTCGCGGCCTGACGAACGCGCCATGGGGCGGCCCCGCGCTGCCCCATGGCTGATACAAAATCCTATTCGGGCAGGGCTGGCGGGCTTGCTTCCCGTTCCGGCCGCGTCGAAATCCAGATGGCGCAGGCGAGCATTCCGAGGGCGACCAGCGCCCCCAGCCACCAGGACGGATGGGCCGACAACCAGAATACCGCATAGCCGAACGCCATGCCGCCGCAGGCCAGGTATTTCACCCGGCGCGGCACCGCGCCATGCTCGCGCCAATCGCGGATCACGCCGCCAAATTTGGGATGGTTCAGCATCCACGCCTCCAGCCGGGGCGAGGACCGGCCAAAGCTCCAGGCGGCGAGGATGAGAAACACGGTCGTCGGCATGACCGGCAGGAACGCCCCGATGATGCCGAGCGCCACGAAGGCAAAGCCGAGCGCGACGTAGCCGGCGCGGCGACTGGCATGCAGAACGGCGCGCATGCGCGTTCCGCTTCGCGGATCCTGCGTCATGCCGCGCCTCTGGTCCTTGCTCTCACACCAACCCCATCTGCTTGGCCGCCCGACTTCGCCTCCGTCCCGCCGGCACGGCGGCCGAAACGCGAACATCCGGCGTTCGCGAGGCAGCCTCGAGATAGAGCGCTAGCGCCGGTCCGCCAAGGAAAACATCGCGTGACGGGAGCGGCTCTCCGCCGCGCCCGCGATTGCGCCCCCAACACCCCCTGTACAACCGCTCCGCGCAACCTTGAGGGCTTCGCGCAGGATTGACGGTCGACAGCGGCTCGTCAGCCACTATCATCCCCGCCATCCGCGATCGGTAAGACCCATTCAAGTTGGAAGAAAGACGCGCCATGACCCGCCTGACCGCCAAGGACTTCCCGCAGGAACTGCTCGAACTCTACGACTATTACGCACATGGACGGATCACGAAGCGCGAGTTCCTCGACCGTGCGGCAAAGTTCGCCGTTGCCGGCGTCACAGCCGCGGCGCTGCTGAGCTCGATGTCGCCTGATTACGCGCTGGCCCAGCAGGTACAGTTCACCGATCCGGACATCGTCGCCGAATACATCACCTACCCGTCGCCCAACGGCCATGGCGAAGTGCGCGGCTATCTCGTTCGTCCTGCCAAGGTCGAGGGCAAATTGCCGGCCGTCGTCGTCGTGCACGAGAACCGTGGCCTCAATCCCTATATCGAGGATGTCGCGCGCCGCGTCGCCAAGGCCGGCTTCATCGCACTGGCGCCGGACGGCTTGACCTCGAAAGGCGGCTATCCCGGCAATGATGAAAAGGGCCGCGAGCTGCAACAACAGGTCGACCCGACGAAGCTGATGAACGACTTCTTCGCGGCCATCGAGTTCCTGATGAAGGACGAGCGCACGACCGGCAAGGTCGGCATTGTCGGCTTCTGCTATGGCGGCGGCGTCGCCAGCGCGGCGGCGGTCGCCTATCCCGAACTCGGCGCCGCCGTCGGCTTCTATGGCCGCCAGCCCAAGGTCGAGGACGTGCCGAAGATCCAGGCGCCGATCCTGCTGCAATATGGCGAACTGGACACCCGCATCAACGAGGGCTGGCCGGCCTATGAGGCCGCGCTGAAAGCCAATGGCAAGACCTATGCGGGCTACATCTATCCCGGCGCCAACCACGGCTTTCACAACGACTCGACGCCCCGCTACGACAAGGAAGCCGCCGACCTCGCCTGGCAGCGCACGATCGACTGGTTCAAGGAGTATCTGGCGTGAGGCTTCGCGCCGGCGCATGACGCAGCCTTGAACCAGCGCCAGATCTGGCCAATTAGCGGGCAGCCCCCTGCCCGCTATATTTTTTCGAGCGCAGCCAGCGGAACGCCACACGGCAAGCGCGCATTCTAGCCTTGTTGCGAAGTTGAACCGGAATTGGCCTTCAGATGCGAAAGGACAAGCCATGGTGATCGCCAAGAACACGATCTGCGTGTGGTACGACAAGGATGCCGAAGCGGCCGCCCGCTTCTATGCCGAGACATTTCCAGACAGCGCGGTCCATGCCGTTCACAAGGCTCCCAGCGATTATCCTTCCGGCAAGGCTGGCGACGTCCTGACGGTTGACTTCACGGTCGCCGGCATCCCCTGCCTCGGCCTCAATGGCGGGACGGCATTCCAGCACAGTGAAGCCTTCTCGTTCCAGATCGCGACAGACGATCAGCAGGAGACCGATCGCTACTGGAACGCCATCGTCGGCAATGGCGGCCAGGAAAGCATGTGCGGCTGGTGCAAGGACAAGTGGGGCATCTCCTGGCAGATCACGCCGCGCGTGCTGACCGAGGCGATGGCAGCCGGCGGCGCCGAGGCCAAGCGCGCATTTGAAGCCATGATGGAGATGAAGAAGATCGACGTCGCCGCCATCGAGGCCGCGCGGCGCGGCTGACGCGCCGGCACGCCCTGATGCGCCGCTCATGGGAGACCTGCGCACAACCCGAATGTCGGTAGTGCAGGTCTCGATTTCCAACATCCTGAGGAGGCTTGCGCAGCGAGCCGTCTCGAAGGAAGCACGGCCTGAGGGCAAATTTTGCTGCGCCTACTTCTGCGTACCAAGGAATTCCGCGATCCTTTGGGGATCGGCAGGAAGATCATCGGGGAGGATGCATGAGCGATCCAGATTTGCCGTCCAGCCGGATCGACGCGAAGCTCGCTTCTCTTGGCGACTGGCGCGGCGAGGTGCTGGCGCGGATGCGCGAACTGATCCGTGCGGCAGATCCCGACGTGGTCGAGGCGGTGAAGTGGGTCAAGCCAACGAACCCCTCAGGCGTGCCGACCTGGGAGCATGCCGGGATCCTCTGTACGGGCGAGGTCTACAAGACCTACGTCAAACTGACTTTCGCGCACGGTGCCGCGCTTGACGATCCCACAGGGCTGTTCAACGCCGGCTTTGGCGGCGGCACACGTCGGGCCATAGACATTCGTGAAGGCGAAACGATCGACGCCGCCGCCTTCAAAGCGCTGGTCAAGGCAGCAATCGCGCTCAACGAGGCGAAGCAAGCCAAACGGGCTTAAAGCGATGTCGAGCAGGGTGGCCGGCGCATTCTCCGTGCGTCGGCCCATTTGACACTCCTATGTGGCTTGCGGTCCCCACCCACAATTGTGTCAGAGGTCGAGGTGCCCGGGGGCGAGCATGTACGCCCGCCCCTCGCCTAGTCTCTCGCCCGCGCCAGCTTGGTTCGCGACGCGGCCTGTTCGTTGGCACTCAACTGCGTCGGGCCCAGCTTGAAGGTGATCTTGTCCAGCTTGCCGGTGAAGGCGAAGGGGACCTGATAGTCCGCCTCGTTCACGGAGGTGCGCGTGTCGACGCCGACATCGAAGGTCTCGTCGATCGTCATCAGGAACGGCGTGGTATGCGGGATCTGCTGGCGGTCGACCTCGTTGTCGTCGACCTTCAGGACACCCGTCCCGCCCTTGCCCGGCCCGGGGCCGTCATAGGTGAATTCGAACCCGATCCTATGCTTGCCGGGCGTCAGCGCATCCTTGCCTTCCCAGCGGAAGTGATCGAGCGCCAGCAGGTTGTAGGCGAACACCGGCTTGCCCTTGAGCAGATAGAGGCCATAACCACCGAAGTGACCGCCCAGCGTGGCGAGCATGCCCTCCGCTCCGGCATCGGGGATCTCGACATCCGCCTCGATGGTGTAGGACCGGGTCAGCAGATCGGGCGAGGCGCTGGCCGGAAGGCCGGAGAAACGACTGGCGTACACAAAGCTGTTCCGCCCCGCCGTCGCGGACGGGCGCGGCGCCAGCAACCTCTGAACGATCGAGTTGTCGAGCGGGAAGACGTTGTATTTCGCAGCCTCGACGAGGAACAGATCCTTGAGTTCCTGCAGCTTCTGCGGGTTGGCAGCGGCGAGATCGTTGTTTTGCGAATAGTCCTCGGCGAGGTTGTAAAGCTCCCAATCATAGCCGCCGATCACGTCCGGCATTTTCGCCAGGCCCAGCAGCCAAGGCGGCTGCGGCGGCCTGGTCGAGGCGATCCAGCCATCGTGATAGATGGCGCGATCGCCGAACATCTCGAAATACTGCGTCGTCCGGGCGGAGGGCGCGTCGGTGTTCGCCTTGTCCCAGCTATAGGCCATGCTGACGCCCTCGATCGGCCGCTGCTGGATGCCATTGACGGATACCGGCGCCTGGATACCCGTCGCTTCCAGGATTGTCGGCACGATGTCGATCATGTGGTGGAACTGATGGCGGATCCCGCCGGCATCCTTGATGCGCGCCGGCCAGGCCATCGCCATGCCCTGCCGCGTGCCGCCGAAATGCGAGGCGATCTGCTTGGTCCATTTGAACGGCGTATCGAAAGCCCAGGACCATGCGACAGACATGTGCGGCGTCGTCTTGTCGGAGCCCCAGACATCATAGAACGGCAACTGGTCCTTGACCGGAATGTCGATGCCCTGGATGGCGGCGAGATCGAACGGCGTTCCGAGGGTCGAACCCTCGGCGCTCGTGCCATTGTCGCCCTCGATGTAGATGATCAGCGTGTTATCGAGCTTGCCCTGGTCCTCCACCTCCTGGATGACGCGGCCGATCTCGTGATCGGTGTAAGCGACATAGGCGGCGTAGACCTCGGCCTGGCGGGCGAACATCTTCTTGTCGTCGGGCGCGAGCGTGTCCCATTTCGGCAGGCTGTCCGGCCAGGGCGTCAGCGCCGTATTGGCCGGGATCACGCCAAGCCGCTTCTGATTGGCGAAGATCTGGTCGCGCATGGCGTTCCAGCCCATGTCGAACTTGCCCTTGAACTTCGCAATCCATTCGGGCGTCGGCTGGTGCGGCGCGTGGGTGCCGCCCGGCACGAAATAGAGGAAGAAGGGCTTGTCCGGCGCCCCGGCATTGGTCTGCCGCAGATAGTCGATCGCGTTGTCGGCGAGGTCGGTCGTCAGATTGTAACCGGGCTTGCCGATCCACGGGAAAACCTGGGTGGTGTTCTGGAAGAGATAGGGCGTCCACTGGTTGGTCTCGCCGCCCATGAAGCCGTAGAAATATTCGAAGCCCATGCCGACCGGCCATTGGTTGAACGGACCGGAGAGGCTGTACTGGAAGCTCGGCGTATTGTGCTCCTTGCCGAACCAGGACGTCGCAAAGCCGTTTTCCTTGAGGATTTCGCCGACAGTGGCGTTTTCCGGCCCTATGACGGAATCGTAGCCGGGGAAGCCGGTCGATTGCTCGGTGATGACGCCGAAGCCGACCGAGTGATGGTTGCGGCCGGTGATCAGGGCTGCGCGCGTCGGCGAGCACAGCGCCGTCGAGTTGAACGTCGTATAGCGAAGGCCGGCATTGGCGACCCGGTCGAGAGCCGGCGTCGGAATAACGCCGCCAAACGTGCCGGAGACGCCATAGCCGGCATCATCGGTCATGATCAGCAGAACATTGGGCGCGCCTGCCGGCGGCACCACGGTCGGCGGCCAGAACGGCTTCGAGTTCGCCGCGTCGAGATTGATGACGCCGCCGAACGGCAGCGGCGGGCTCGGAATATAGCGCCCGTCGATGGTCTGTGTCGCGCTCGGCGCTCCCGGCGTTCCGTTGATCGTCTGCGCATGGGCCGAGGCAATACAAAGGCCGGACGAAATCATAAGGAGTGAAAACAGTTTTCGTGAAATCATGACGTGACTCCGCAAAGCGAAAACATCACTGCGACGACAAATCAGCCTTGAAATTCGATATGGCAGACGTATGAAATATTCGGACTACTGCAGGAGTAGCTTTTCGCACGACGCGCGGACGATACTAGACCTCGATGCCAAGCTCAAACGCTCGGCCGCATCGTTCTCACAAAAGTTCGTTACAACAACGAGACCGGCCGGCTACTTGCGGCAGAGATCCAATCCGCTTGCCGGGATGACGAAGGCGAGCGCCCCTGTCTTCCGGATCACCGCTTGTTGCCCCTCGGCCCTTTCAGAACCGGCGTCTTGGCGCGGTTTTCGTCCTGCAGTTTTCGCCAGCGGTTTAGGCGCTCCGGATCGAGCGTCCCGGCCTTGACCGCTGCCTGAACCGCGCAACCGGGCTCGTGCTCATGCGTACAATCGCGAAACCGGCAGTTTGGCGCCAGTTCGGTGATTTCGGCGAACAGCTGATCGATGCCCTCGGCCGAGTCACTGACATGCAGCGTCCGCATGCCGGGCGTATCGATCACCCAGCCACCGCCGGCAATCCGGTGCAGCGAGCGCGAGGTCGTGGTGTGACGGCCCTTGGCGTCGCTCTCGCGAATACCGCCGGTGACCTGCGGCGCGTCCTGATCGGGTCCGGCCAGCGTGTTCAGCAGCGTCGACTTGCCGACGCCGGAAGAACCGATCAGCGCCACCGTCTGCCCTGACCCACACCAGGGCGCCAGCGCTGCCGCCGCCTCGCCGCTGCGCCCATCCAGCGTCACGCAATCGATCCCACGCTGCAGCGTCGCCACCTGGGCCGCATAGGATTGCGAATCCTCGACCGTGTCGGCCTTGGTCAGGATGATCACCGGGCGCGTCCCGGCCTGGTTGGCGAGCGCCAGATAGCGCTCCAGCCTGGCAACGTTGAAATCAGCATTGCAGGAGGTGACGATGAACAGCGTGTCGACATTCGCGGCGGTCAATTGCGGTGCGGTGCCGCCCTCGACCCGGCGCTGCAACAGCGTGCGTCTTTCGAGCCGGCGGCGGAGCCAGTTTGTCCCGCGCTCGACCAGCACCCAATCGCCCACCGCGTAGTCGCCGGTGTTGGTGTGGGGCGGCAGCATCATCCGGACGGGGCCATCGACCGAGAAGGCACTCATCCGCGCCCTATGCACCGTCGCGATCCGCATCGGCACGAGGTCGAGATCGTCGCCCTCGACCTGGTCGGCGAAGAAATCGGACCAGCCCATGTTGGCAAGCGCGAGGGAGGTCGAAACAGGATCGATCACGAACCAATCCGCTGGTTGGAGCGAACGACGCAGGGCGGGCTGATGCCTTGGAGACCACCAATGGACTGAGAGCAAACAGCAGGATCCCATACCGCTCTGGCTTTGTTCATGGACGGCATTGCTAGACTGGCCCCTTGAAAGGACTGCGCGGATGACGGGTGGCACACGAGTTTCGCTCATACCATCCCGCGACAGCGAAGTCGCGGATGAAGCCGCAGGCGACCAACTCGGAGTGACTACGACAGAAGGTCATCCATGGAGATGGGGCGACTGAACATGGGTCGAGCGAATCAGCGCGTGTACAGCGATAAGGAGCGCGCTATACAGAGTGTATGGGATTCGGGGTCTTCATTCATCGCTCAGATTCAATCTACGATGACAGTCCAGCGGAGCGGTATCAGTTCCCTGGGCAGTATTTACGGCGTGTTCAAGCCTGTATCGGTGACTGGATTGTTTATTATGAGCCCAGCAAAGTTCGCGAAACACGCGGCTATTTTGCTGTAGCAATGATCCATTCCGTCATACCCGACATATCGCAGCCCGGCATGCATATCGCCATGATCGAGCCGGGCAGCTATCTCGATTTCGTCAATCCGGTACCTTTCAAAGGCCCTGACGGACTCGTCGAACTTGGTGTGCTCAACGAACTGGGACGCATATCGGGTCGTGCCCAATCTGCGGTCCGGCCGCTCTCGGCGACCGATTTCAACCGCATCGTTATGTTGGGGCTCGACGACAGCGAGGCTGAATTGCCGCGCATTGGGAATGCGCTGGAATTCTCGGACATTCACAGCGGTCAGGCACCCTTTATATTCGACGAAACGCGCGAACGCGTGACACTTGTCACTTCCCGCATCGCTCGAGATAGAGCATTCCGGCGGCTGATCCTTGGAGCCTATGACAAACGCTGCGCGATCACCGGGCTGAAGCTGATAAATGGTGGAGGTCGGGCGGAAGTGGATGCGGCGCATATCCGACCGGTTGAAGCAAATGGCCCCGACATCGTCAGCAACGGGATTGCCCTTTCCGGCACGGCGCATTGGATGTTTGACCGCGGGCTCATCAGCCTCAGCGACGATCTAGAAGTCCTCATTTCGCGCCAGGTCAACGATATCGATAGTGTGAGAGCGTTCATCAATCCGACCGGACGAGCCTGTACGCCCCCGTTCATGCATAAACGCGAGCGGCCTCACCCTCATTTCCTGCAATGGCACCGCGAGCATTGCTTCAAGGGATAGGTGAGCTCGACCCGTTAGTTCCGCAGCCAAACTTGCATCGAGGTGGCTGGAACTCTTACGGCTCTATCCGGACTTTCGCCCCTCGAAAAAGGCTTTCATCGCCGCGCTGGCGCGGTTGTGATGGCGCGCCAGCGCCTCGACAGCGCGGTTTTCGTCGCGAGCGCGGCAGGCGGCCAACATCTCGCGATGCTCGTCCTGCCCCATGTCGCCGACTGCCGCCAGGTGAAAGCGGAGGTAGCGATCGGCTGTCGCAAGATGTTGCTCCGTCAGCGCAATCAAGCGTGGCAGGCCGGCTTGGGCATAAAGTGTCATGTGGAAGCGTCGGTTCAATTCGCCCATCCGGCCGGGGTCTTGCTCCTGATCGATCTCTGCCAGGATCTCCTCGGCAATGACAAAGTCGTCCTCGGTCAGGTTCGGGATGGAATGGCGCAGCGTTTGCGGTTCGAGGGCGGCGCGGATGACGTAATTGTCCATCGCGTCGAGCCAGGTGATCTGCACGACGACAGCACCGCGATGCGGCTCGAAGTCGACCAGCGCCTGCGCCTCAAGCTGCCGTAAAGCCTCACGAATCGGCATTCGACTGACCTTGAAGGTCGCGGCCAGTTCCTCCTGTCGCAAGGGCGTGCCCGGCGCGATGGTCCCCGAAAGGATTGCCTGGCGAAGCGTCGCCTCGACATATTCGGTCGCCGTGCGAAAACGCGGCGCGGCGGCTTCGACCAATTGCAGCAACCTATCCGTCATATTCGATTCCCCCGCGCGAAAAGCCGAAGCGCTGCTCTTGCCTGTCGATTGGATCCAATTTAACAATTCGACCCACAAACGCAATCTGGATCCCGACCATGAACATGCCAACCGAGGCGCGGACCTCTACTCTCGACGCGGCGAAACGCGCCGGCGACGTTGAGTTCTCGAGCCGCCCGGCTGGGCTAGTGCAGCCGATCATCGCCGGCATCATCGCAGCCTTTGTCGGGTTCGCGGGCGTGTTTACCGTTGTTCTGCAAGGGTTTGTTGCCGTCGGTGCAACCCAGGCGCAAGCCGCCTCCGGCCTGCTGGCAATCTGCATCGCGCAGGGCTTGTTGGCGATCGTCATGAGCTGGCGCTACCGCATCCCGATCACCATCGCCTGGTCGACGCCCGGCTCGGTACTGTTTGCCGCCACTGGCCTGATCCAGGGCGGCTTTCCAGCGGCGGTCGGCGCCTTCATCCTCACCGGTGTTCTGATCATCGCGGCCGGCCTGATCAAGCCATTCGGCCGCATCGTCTCGGCGATCCCGCCTGTGCTGGCAAGCGCCATGCTGGCCGGCATCCTGCTCAGCCTCTGCCTTGCGCCGGCCAAGGCGGTCGGTCTGGAACCGGAACTCGCCCTCCCCGTCGTTCTGGTATGGGCATTTGTCGGCCGGATCCGGCGGATCTGGGCCGTTCCGGCCGCGGTCGCCACCGCGGTAGCGCTGATCATCTGGACGCTGCCGCCCGGCGGCCTGGCAATCGACCACGCCATGCCCGACGTCGTCTTCGTCATGCCGAGCTTTACCTTGCAGGGCCTGATCTCACTGGCCATCCCTCTCTTCATCGTCACCATGGCGTCCCAGAACCTGCCCGGCATCGCGGTCATGCGAGCCAATGGCTATGAGCCGCCGGTCGGGCCGGTGTTTGTCGGTACGGGCATCGTCAGCATTCTCGCCGCGCCGTTTGGCGGCCACACGCTCAACTTCGCGGCGATCACGGCGGCGATGTGCGCCGGGCCGGATGCGCATCCCGATCCCGCGCGGCGTTGGATTGCCTCGTTTACCGGAGGCATCGCCTATCTGTTCCTTGGCCTCGGCGCGACGCTTGCCGCTGCCCTGGTTACCGTCGCGCCGCCGGTTCTGATCCAGGCAGCGACCGGACTGGCGCTGTTTGGCGCCTTTGGCGGCGCGCTGGCAGGCGCCATCGCCGTCGCAGCGCACAGAGATGCGGCAATCGTGACGTTTGTTACGGCAGCTTCCGGCCTTTCCTTTTTCGGTGTCGGCGCGGCATTCTGGGGGATAGTCGCAGGCGGGGCCTTCATGCTCCTCAACCGAAAATGGAGCCGATGACGATCGCTGGACTGATCCTCGCCGGAGGTAATTCGCAACGCATGGGCAGCGAGAAGGCATTTGTTCGCCTTGGCGGCCGACCTCTCATCGAACACGCGATCGAACGGCTAGCCCCGCAGGTCGATGCGCTGGCCATCAACGCCAATGGTAACCCGGCCCGATTCGATGCCTATCGCGTGCCGGTTCTCGCCGACGACCGGGCGGATACCGGACCGTTGGCGGGCGTCCTTGCCGGCTTGCGCTGGGCCGAGACGCTGCCCACGCGGCCGGAATTCGTCGCCACCATCCCGATCGACACGCCCTTTTTCCCGGCTGATCTGGTCGCGCGCCTCGACGCCGGCCGAAGCGGCCAACCGCGCATCGCCATCGCGGCATCCGGCGAGCGCGACCATCCTGTCGTCGGCCTTTGGCCAGTAGCCCTCGCGGACACGTTGCAGGAGTGGCGTCAGACGGCTAGAAGCCAGGGCGTGCGGGCCTTCCTTGCTTCCTGTGGCTTTACCGTCATCACCTTCGAACTGCCACTCAAGGGCCCTGACCCTTTCCTCAATCTGAATACGCCGGAAGAGCGCGACGAGGCGGACGCCTGGCTTTCCAACGCTCATTCCTCCTGAATCTGGTTCGAATTCCTGGAGAGTTGCGGCCCGCCTGAAAAAGGTGGGAAGATACAGCAAGAGAGCGCCGGCCTGGGAAGAAGCGGAGGGCGTGGCGCACTCCGAAAAATGTAGAAACGCGCGTCAAAGGGAATGCAAATGCGTATCGTTAAGCAGGCCGCCATCGCGGCCCTGGCCTTGATGGCTGTCACCGGCGCCGTTCAGGCAAAGGAATGGAAGAACATCCGGGTCGCCGTCGAGGGCGCCTTCCCGCCGTTCAACTTCGTCAGCGCCGACAACCAGATCGGCGGCTTCGACGTCGACATTGCCAAGGCGATTTGCGAGAATCTGAAGGCCGAGTGCACCTTCACCGTGCAGGATTGGGATGGCCTGATCCCCGCGCTGCAAGCCAGCAAGTTCGACGCCATCATCTCGTCGATGTCGATCACGGACGAGCGCAAGAAGGTCGTCGACTTCTCCCGTCCGTACTATCAGTCTCCGTCCTCCTTCGTCGCGCCGAAGACCTCCGGCATCAAGGACACCTCGCCGGAAGGCCTGAAGGGCAAGACGATCGGCGCGCAATCCTCGACCGTCCAGGCGACCGAGCTCGAGGAAAAGTACAAGGATTCCGTGATCAAGCTTTATCCGACGCAGGATGAGGTCAACCTCGACCTAGTAGCCGGACGTATCGACCTGCTCTTCGTCGACAAGCTGCCCGGTCTCGACTGGCTGAAGACCGCGGATGGCGCCAACTACGAGTTCGTCGGCACCGATCTGCCGACGGATGGCGTCGGCGCCGCCGTGCGCAAGGAAGATACCGACCTGCGCGACCAGATCTCGGCGGCGATCGAGGCGATCAAGGCCGACGGCACCTACGACAAGATCAACGCCAAGTACTTCCCCTTCTCGATCTGGAAGGAATAAGGATTTCGCGAGGCAGGGCACCCACCCTGCCTCGCGGTTCCGCATGAAAGGACCGTGGGGGGACGGGCGGCGTGGATCTACTGAGACTGCTGAGTTTTGGGCCGGATGGCTGGGGCGACGAACTGCTTCAGGGCACCTGGCTCACGATCCGACTCGCCCTGGCGACGGTTCCCTTCGGCCTGGCGCTGGGCTTTCTGATCGCCCTGGCCAAACGCAGCCCCAACCGCTATCTCCGCGCCTTCGGCAACGCCTATACGACCGTGTTTCGCGGCCTGCCGGAATTGCTGACGATCTTCATCGTCTATTTCGGCGGCCAGATCGCGCTGCAACGCATCGTCGGACTGTTCAGCGACGCCACGGTCGAGGTCAACGGTTTCATCGCCGGCATGGTGGCGCTCGGCGTTGTTTTCTCGGCCTACGCGTCAGAGGTTTTTCTCGGCGCTTTCAACAATATCACGCGCGGTCAGTATGAAGCGGCCTACGCGCTCGGGCTTCGGCCCGCCACGACGCTGCGCCTCGTCATCGTGCCGCAACTGGTGCGCCTCGCGCTGCCCGGCCTCGCCAATCTCTGGCTGATCCTGCTCAAGGATACCTCGCTTGTCTCGGTGATCGCGCTGGACGACCTTCTGCGCAAGACGGGCCTTGCCGTGCGAGTGACCAAGGAGCCGTTCCTGTTCTTCGGCGTCGCCTGCCTGATCTATCTGGCGCTGTCGATGATCTCGTCGATCGGCATCGTCGCCATAGAGCGCTGGGCCAATCGCGGGCTGAGGAGAGCGTCATGAATTGGGACGCCCTCGCCACCTATGGCCCGCGCATGCTGCAGGGCCTCGTCGTCACGCTGCAACTGGTCGCCATCTCGATCACGCTCGGCGCGCTGCTTTCCATCCCCGTTGCGCTGGCGCGGATGAGCCGGAGCCGCATCCTGCGGGCCATCTCGTTTGGCTACATGTATTTCTTCCGGGGGACGCCGCTGCTGGCGCAGGTCTTCCTCGTCTATTACGGCGCCGGCCAGTTCAGGACACAGCTCGACTCAATCGGTCTGTGGTGGCTGTTCAAGGATGCGTTCTTCTGCTGCGTGCTCACCTTCACGCTGAACACCGGCGCTTATCAGGCCGAAATCCTGCGCGGCGCCATCCGCGCCGTGCCGGCCGGCCAGCGCGAGGCAGCGATGTCGCTTGGCCTGAAGCCACGCCAGATCTTCCGCAAGATCGTCATGCCGCAGGCGATCCTGATCGCGCTGCGCCCGCTCGGCAATGAAGTGATCCTGATGGTGAAGGGGTCTTCGGTGGCGGCGATCGTCACTGTGTTCGACCTGATGGGTGTTACCCGCCTCGCCTATTCGCGCACCTTCGACTTCCAGGTCTATCTCTGGGCGGCCGTGCTCTATCTGGTCGTTGTCGAGATCATTCGGCGCGTGTGGGACAAGCTCGAACATCGTCTCACCCGGCACCTCCGCTCCGCCTGATCGCCATGTCCGGCGGATCACCGCCGGACATGGTTCAACCGCAGCCCAAGGCCTGTGCGCGTAGAGATGCTTGGCCGCGTTTTCGTCACGCGAACCGCAGCGCACTTCGCTCGAAAACGCTCTATGCCATGCCCTTGTCTTTTTCGAGCGGGATGTAGTTCAGCGGCAGCGCCGTCGCATATTTGATCTGCTCCATCGCGAAGGCCGACGAAACGTCGGCGATATCGATCCGCGAGATCAGCCGCTTGTAGAACAGGTCGTAGGCCTCGATGTCCGGCACGACGACGCGCAGCAGATAGTCCACCTGACCGCTCATGCGATAGAACTCGACCACCTCCGGAACGTCGCGGATCACTTCCGCGAAGCGTTTCAGCCATTCTTCATTGTGCTGGCTGGTGGTGATCGAGACGAACACCGTGACCTTGGCGTTGACCTTCTTCGGATCGAGGACGGCGACGCGCTTGGTGATAACGCGGTCTTCTTCCAGCTTCTGGATGCGCCGCCAGCACGGAGTCGTCGAAAGGCCGACTCGGCGACCAATTTCCGCGACGGGGATGGTTGCGTCTTCCTGCAGGATTTGCAGGATTTTTCGGTCGAGCCGGTCGATCATTCAGAAACCCTCTGCCTAAAACTCCGGTGAATCGAGTATCATTTTCCAATGAAGGCTATCGATATCACTGAATGGGGAAAATTATTCTTCGATAAATGCTCAAATCGCAGGAAGTTGTCAACTCTGACCCGCAAGCCGTGCGCTAACGAGGCCTTGCAGCGTCGGGATCAGCTCCGCTTCGAACCACGGATTCCGCTTGATCCACCCGGAGTTGCGCCAGGACGGATGGGGCAATGGCAGGACCGGCACAGGCGCCGTGTCTTCGAGCAATTGTCGCCAGTCCGCGACGGTTTCCGTGAGGCTTCCCTTGGCGCGCTTGCCCAGATGGTATTGCTGCGCATAGAGCCCGACGGCGAGGACCAAATCGACCGCCGGCATCCGCGCCAAAAGCTCGTGGCGCCATGCAGGCGCACATTCGCGGCGTGGCGGCAGGTCGCCGCCCTTGGCGTCGAGGCCCGGAAAGCAAAAGCCCATCGGCACGATGGCGATCCGCGTCTCGTCGTAGAAGTCAGCCTCGTCGATCCCCATCCATGCGCGAAGCCGGTCACCGGAGGGGTCCGTGAACGGTTTGCCGGAAGCGTGCACGCGCGTCCCCGGCGCCTGGCCCGCGATCAGAATTCGTGCGGTGGCGGAGCCCCAGACAACCGGGCGCGGCTCGTGCGGCAAGCGGCGGCCGATGGGGTGCTCCACGCAGATGCGGCAAGCACGAATGTCGGCGAGCATCCTGTCCAGCCCGGAAGTCGGCGGCGCTGCGGGATTTAGCAATGACTTAACCATGCTCATCAAGTCGGTATTAAGCGTTCGAAACGCAAATTCAAGGACAACCCTAGATTACTTCCTTCCTGGAAGTTGTGAGATGCAGCGCCTGTCGGCAGAGACGGTCATTGGCGAATACCCTCCCCGGCCCGACGACGACCTTGAACGGCGTCGCGCGGGGACCAGGCTCTTTCGCGACCCTCTGACTGAAGCCGGCCCTGCCCCTTTCCAAAATGCCGAAGCCGGACGCCCTCTACGCGCGAACACTGCGCCGGTGCGATTGGCCGCTTGCCTCACTGTGCCAGCACTCATTCTGGCGGCCGCAGCCCTGGCACCAGTCTGGCTCCCATCAGCCTCGGTTCCAGTGGTTATGGGGACCGGCGTCGCGCTCAGCGCCTGTGCTCTGCTCAGCGCGCTTCGATGCATCCGCAGCGAGCGTGTGCATCAGGCTGAACAGGCTCGTCTTGCGTTCGAGCTGGCAGCGGCGCAGGCGACTTCGAAGCATTCCCTGCGGATTGCGGATGAGGCCAATCTGGCGCGTACGCGCTTCCTGGCAACGATGAACCACGAGCTCCGCACGCCGCTCAACGCCATTCTGGGCTTCTCCGAAGTGATGATGAGCGAAGTACTGGGACCGATGCATAACCCGGCCTACCGCGACTATGCCGGTGATATCCATGCCAGCGGTCGCCATTTGCTTGGCTTGATCAACGAGATCCTCGACCTGTCGGGTCTCGAAGCCGGACGCTATGCACTGAACGAAGGGGCTGTGGACCTGGCCGAGGTCCTGATTGCCTGCGAGGCTCTCGTCGGCCCGCGCGCCCGAAATCGCGGGTTACAAATCCTGGTGGAGATCGAACCCGCTCTGCCAAAACTTCGCGCCGATCCGGGCGGTATCCGGCAAATCGCGCTCAATCTGCTGTCCAACGCTGTCAAATTCACACCAACGGGCGGCGAGATTTTCATCCGCGCCGGGTGGACGGCGGGGGGCGGCCAGTACATATCGATCCGCGACAATGGCCCCGGCATCGCGGTCGCGGAAATCGCGACCGTGATGTCACCGTTCGGGCAGGGTGAAAGCACGATCCGGATGGCCGAACCCGGCGCCGGCATGGGCCTGCCGATTGTCGAGGCGATCACCCGGCTTCATGGCGGCACCTTCGAACTGCGCTCAAGCGTTGGCGACGGCACGGAAGCCCTCGCCTGCTTCCCCCGCTCCCGCGTCATCGAGACGGAATCTCCAGCGATAGAGACGCCACTGGCGGAAGAGACCGAGATCCTCTGGCGCGCGGCCGGCTGACCTCAGTCGGCCTTACCCGAAACGCCGGCCTGCGTGAACGTCGCCATGCCGGTGTGGATCTCGGCCGCAGCCTTGACGAGGCCTGCGGCCATAGCCGCGCCCGTGCCTTCGCCAAGGCGCATTCCGAGATCGAGCAGGGCCGTCTTGCCCATCGCCGCCAGCAGTTTGGCGTGAGCCGGCTCGGCCGAGACATGACCAAACTGGCAATGATCGAGCGATGTCGGATCCATCTTGTAGAGGACAGCAGCGGCAGCCGTTGCGACATAACCGTCGACGATGACCGGGATGCGGCTCATGCGGGCGGCGAGGATCGCGCCGGCGATGGCGGCGAGTTCGCGGCCACCGAGACGGCGCAGCACTTCGAGCGGATCGCCGAGATGGGCCGAATGCAACTCCAGCGCCGTGTCGATTGCCACCACCTTTCGCGCCAATCCCTCGGCATCGACGCCGGTGCCAGGGCCGACCCACTCGCTGCCGGTGCCACCAAACAGGCCGGCCGCGACCGCGGCGGCGATCGTCGTGTTGCCGATGCCCATTTCGCCAATCGCCAGGAGGTCGATGCCGCCAGCGGTTGCTTCCATGCCGAAGGCCATGGTGGCGGCACAGCCCGCTTCATCCAGCGCGGCTTCGACGGTGATATCGCCGGTCGGAATATCGAGAGCGAGGTCAAACACCTTCAGCCCGAGATCGTAGACGATGCAGATCTGGTTGATCGCGGCGCCGCCGGCGGCAAAATTCTCGACCATCTGCTGGGTGACGCTGGAAGGGAAAGCGGAGACGCCACGCGCCGCGACGCCGTGATTGCCAGCGAAAATCGCGACCAGCGGACGGGTGACGGCGGGACGAGCCCTGCCCTGCCACGCGCCGAGCCATTCGGCCAAGTCCTCAAGACGGCCAAGCGAGCCGGCCGGCTTGGTCAACTGGGCGTCGCGCGCCCGGATGGCGAGAACCGCCGCCTCGTCGGGTCCCGGCAACGCGTCGAAAAGGGCGCGAATGTCGTCGAAGGGAAGTCCGGAAGCGGAGCGGGCCATATGTATCTCGGCTTGATGCGGGGTGGATGGAAGCGGCGCGCCGGGCCGTGTTACACGACACTTGCTGTGATTCACGACGCTTGGCGGCCGGCCGCGAGGCGATCTATAACGGTCCCTCAGCGTACCGCAAGCGCCGATGACGGCGACTCGGTGCGACTATCCGCCGACCGGGGGCAATTCCGATGACCGACGACTCGTACCGGACCGCCATTCGCACCTCGTTGTCCGAGCTCGCGGCGGCGACGGCCTTCCTGACCCGGCTACCGGCTGCCCGGCTCGGCGTCGCAGCCGAACGTCGGCCCGATTTCACCATTGCCGCCCGCGCCTTTCCGGGCGTTGGCCTGATCGTCGGCATTGTCGGCGCCCTCGCCCTGTTGATCGCTTCCGCCCTCGGCTTGCCGACGATCGCCGCCGCCGCGCTTTCGCTGGCGGCGACCATCGCGCTGACCGGTGCGCTGCATGAGGACGGACTGGCCGACACCGCCGACGGTTTCGGCGGCGGCACCACGGCGACGCGCAAGCTGGAGATCATGCGCGACAGCCGGATCGGCACGTTTGGCGGCGTTGCGCTGGTGCTCTCCCTGCTGTTGCGGGCAAGCCTGCTGGCCGCTCTGCTGCCCTACGGCGCCTGGCCCGTCGCCACCGCGTTGATTGGCGCCGAGATCGTCAGCCGCGCCGCGATCGTCCAGCTCTGGGCAGCGTTGCCCCCCGCTCGCTTCGAGGGATTGGCCAGCGCGACCGGCCGCCCGTCACGCGATACCGGCCTGACGGCCATCGGCATCGCGATCCTTGCCGCGCTGATCTGCGGGGCGATCGGCACCGGCATTTTCCCGGCAGTCGTGGCGCTCGCCGTGGCGGGAGTAGCGGGCTATGCCTTCCAGAAGCTCTGTGCATGGCAGATTGCCGGCCAGACCGGCGACACGCTCGGCGCCGTGCAGCAGATCACGCTGATCACCTATTTGATGGCCATCGTCGCCTCGTCATGATCTCGCCCTGCATCAGCCTCTGCATTCTCGATCCCGAGACGGAACTCTGCGAGGGATGCGGCCGGTCGCTGGACGAGATCAGCCACTGGTCGCGAATGAGCGACGAGCAACGCCAAGTCGTGATGAACACGTTGGCCATCCGCCTCGAAGGACTTGCGAAGGTTGACGCCTGACGCATGGGCGACCGGACCAAATTCTTCAATTACCAAGAAATACGCCTGCCGTTCGTCGCTATACCGGTCAAAGGCGTGTGACAGCGGTCATACGGGAAAGCAAGTGGCCCACGAGCCCCAAACGAAGCTTCTGCGGCAGGACTGACGCACAGCGCCAATCTCACGACGATCGATACCGACAAAAAACGGCCGCCCAAGGCGGCCGTTCTGTTGCTGGCGGAAACGGCCAGCGCCCTCTTGAGAACGTCTGGCTTCAGGCGGTAGCTGCCTCGGCCTCTGCGCGACGGCCCGCCTTGTTCGCGATGACGCTGACGATCAGCAACTGGAAGAAATGGTAGAGCATGATCGGCGCGATGATCAGGCCGAGGGCCGGCGAGCCGGAGAACATCAGCTTGGCCATCGGCACGCCGGTCGCCAGCGACTTCTTCGAAGCACAGAACAAACAGGCGATCGTATCGGCCCGGTTCAGCCCCATCAGACGGCACGGGATCAGCATCAGGCCGTAGATGATGAAGAACAACGCGATCACGCCGACGATAATCGAGGCGATCAGGCTGACGTCATGCCCGGCCCAGACGCCCTCGGCGATTGAGTCGGCAAACGAGTTGTAGACGATCGCCAGGATGATCGCCCGGTCCGCCAGACGGATCGACTTGATGTGGCGCGTCGCCCAGGCATAGAGCCAATGACGCGCGATCTGACCGACGATGATCGGCAGCAGGACCAGCAGAACGATCTTGCCGATGACCGGTAGCAGCGCCATGCCGACACCCGACGCCGACAGGAACCACGCCATCAGCAGCGGCGTCGCGAAGACGCCGATCAGGCTCGACAGGGTCGCGTTGAAGATCGCGACCGGCACGTTGCCGCGTGCCAGCGAGGTCATGGCGACAGAGGAAGACACCGTCGAGGGCAATGCCGCCAGAAAGAAGAAGCCGATCCAGACCTCTTCCGGGATGAAGCTCTTGAACGGCGTGCCCAAGGTAAGAACGACGATGGGGAACAGCACGAAGGTGCAGAGCTGAACGGCGATATGGACGCGCCAATGCCGAATGCCGGCATGCATGCGCTCGGGCGCCAGCGTCAGGCCGTACAGGAAGAAGATCACCGCGACGCCATAGGTGGCGATGAGATCCATATGCAGGACGCCGCCGCTCTCGCCCGGCCCCGGAAACGCAATGGCTGCGATAACCACGAGCACCAGCGCGATCAGGAAACCGTCGATCGTGAAACCGCGAATCGTCATGTCGGGAATGCTTTCGCTACGGGCTTGCTAGGGCCGGAATCGGTTGTGCCATCATCCATACCGGCCCGCACGGTCACGAGAAAGCGACTTCCCGGCACAGCACCTTGTCTCAGGCGGCGGCGATGTTGCCATGCGCTAAGGCATAGGCCTCGCTTTCGGCCGCGCTCGCTGCGACCGTTGCCGTGATCGCGTCGACGGCGTCCATGGCGCGGTGGAACACGTCGATACCGGCCTGCCGACCCGCGCCCTCGACCGTCAGGATCTGGCGGAAACGACGCGCGCCGGGCCGACCGTGATAGAGCCCGAGCATATGGCGCGCCATGTGACTGACGGGGGTCCCGGCGGCCAGCTGCTTGGCAATGTAAGGCAGCATCGCCTCTATGATCTCGCGCGGATCCGCATCCGGCCGGTCGGCGCCATAAAGACGACGGTCAGCGGCGGCGAGCAGTTCCGGCTCATGATAGGCGGCGCGGCCGATCATGACGCCATCGACATGGGCGAGATGCGCTTCGGCCTCGTCGAGGCTCTTGATGCCGCCATTGATGCCGACATAGACGTCCGGCATACGCGCCTTCAGGCGATAGACGCGATCATAATCGAGCGGCGGAATATCGCGGTTTTCCTTCGGCGACAGGCCCTGCAACCAGGCCTTTCGCGCATGAACCCACAGCGCGTCGACGCCGGCGGCTACCATTGCGTCGGCGAAGGTGTCGAGGGCGACTTCGACATCCTGTTCGTCAACGCCGATCCGACACTTCACCGTCACCGGGATCGAGACCGTGGCCTTCATTGCGGAGACGCATTCCGCGACGAGTTGTGGCTCGCGCATCAGGCAGGCACCAAACGTACCCGACTGCACGCGGTCGGACGGGCAACCGACATTCAGGTTGATCTCGCTATAGCCGAAATCAGCGCCAATCCGGGCCGCCTTGGCCAACTTCTCCGGATCCGAGCCACCAATCTGCAATGCCAGCGGCTGCTCGGCCGGGTCAAAGCCCAGCAGCTTTTGCCGGTCGCCATGCAGGATCGCATCGGCCACGACCATCTCAGTGTAGAGCAGCGTTTCCGCCGAAAGCAGACGGTGAAAATAGCGGCAATGACGGTCGGTCCAATCCATCATTGGAGCGACGGACAGTTTATGTCTTTGATATTGCTGCATATTTATAGGTCTTGCCGGGGAACGTGTGCCATTTGTCCCTTCTATATGCGATCTTCGCCCGGTTTGGCCAATCCGCGTCGTGCGAACCGGGCGCCAAAACGCCTGTTCGCACGTTTCATGCAGGCGGACATCCAGCAGCCCGTCTCGCGTCGCCCGCTGCGGCAGATATCAAACCGCGAAGGCTGGTGCGCCCTGCGTGGCCGAGTTCGCCCTTGGGGCGCGCCGTTCCTGAACACGCTGCTGCAGCGATACTTCCCAACCGAGGGCGTCGGCGACGATCAGGTCGAGTTCGTCCCGCTCCGGACGGAAGGCAAGACGCTCGCGAATCCGATCGGTCGCCGCCACCAGCGACGGCGGATCGCCGGCGCGACGCGGGGCGAGGCGGACTGCGAAATCGACACCGGAAACGCGCTTCACCGCCTCGATCACTTCCAGGACAGAGAAGCCGCGCCCATAGCCGCAATTCATCGTCAGGCTCTCGCCGCCCTTCTGCAGATGGTCGAGCGCAAGGACATGCGCACGGGCCAGATCGCTGACATGGATGTAGTCGCGCACGCAGGTGCCGTCCGGTGTCGCATAGTCCTGCCCGAACACGTCTAGATGGCTGCGTTGGCCGAGCGCTGCCTGGCAGGCGAGCTTGATCAGATGCGTGGCGCGCGGGAACGACTGACCCGAGCGGCCCTCGGGATCGGCGCCGGCAACATTGAAATAGCGGAGCACGACGGAACGGATGTCATGCGCCGCCACGGTGTCGCGCAGCATCCACTCCGTCATCAGCTTGGACGCGCCATAGGGCGAAATCGGCTGCATCGCGGAACTTTCCGAGATTGGGCTGATATCCGGCTCGCCATAGACGGCCGCGGTCGAGGAGAAGATGAAATTTCGCACGCCGCCGGCGACGGCGGCGGCGATCAACGCGCGCGATTTGGCGGTGTTGTTGAAATAATAGCCGAGCGGATCCGTGACCGAATCCGGTACCACGATCGAACCGGCGAAATGAACGATGGCCGTGACGCCGTATTCGCGGATCAACCGCTGCACCAGCGCCTCGTCGCCGCAATCACCCTGGATCAGCCGCACGCCGGCCGGAATCTGGTCGGCGAAGCCTGTCGAGAGATCGTCGAGGACGATGGTGTCGCGCCCGGCATCGGCGAGCGCCAGCACCATGTGGCTGCCGATATAGCCTGCGCCACCTGTGACGAGAACGGTCATTGCGTGTTCCTGCTGTTTGGCTGGAGGTTTGTTGTCAGTAAAAGCTCATCTGATCCGGACCGATCTCGGCCAGCGTGACATTGGCGATCAGGAAGCCGCTGCCGCCGCCAAAATCGACATGCACGCCCTCCGGCGTGTCGTACGCATGCGCCTGGAAGCCGGCGTAGTTGGCGAAGGCACGGCCGGTGACCGGCTGGAAATAGAGCTGGTCACCCTCGGCGGCGCTGAAATCGGTGATGGTGTCGAAGCCTTCATTGTATTGGCCGTCGAAGATGAAGGTATCGGCGCCGGCGCCGCCGGTCAGGGTGTCGTCACCGCGAAAGCCGCGCAGGCGGTCGTCGCCATCGTCCCCGAACAACAGGTCGTTGGCCTTGCCACCGTGGGCGACATCGTTGCCGGTGCCGCCATGGAACGTGACGAGGCCGCTGGTCGTCAGCATCTGGACATAGTCGTCGCCGCTACCGCCGATGACGTCGAAAGCGACCGGCGGCGTGTAGCCGTTCGGGCCGTAATCGGGACCGAACAGGGTCAGCTTCTCGATGTTCTGGAAGGACGAGCCGGTCGAGGTCTCGCCGTTCTGCATGTCGATCCAGTACGAGCCGGTGGATGGCGACTTGATCTGCAGCATGTCGACACCGTCGCCACCGTCGATCCAGTCGGCGCCCATGTCGCTCATGTAGATGGTGTCGTTGCCGTCACCGCCATTGATCCGATCAAAGCCGCCCCGGCCGTTGATCTGGTCGTCGCCGGCGCCGCCGTGGATGACATTCGCGCCCGCATTGCCGACGAGTACGTCGTTGTAGTTGCTGCCCCAAACATCCTCGATCCCAACCAGCACGTCGCCATGGGCGAAGCCGCCGATTTGGCTGGCACGGTCGAGATTGACGTCGATGCCGGCGGTCGAGTTGCCGTAGTCGACACGATCCTTCCCCTCGCCGCCCTCCAGGCGGTCGGCACCAGCGCCGCCATCGAGCACATCGTTGCCGTCGCCGCCCATCAGCCAGTCATTGCCCTTGCCGCCGCGCAGCACGTCGTCGCCGCCATTGCCACGGAAGGTGTCGTCGCCATTGCCACCAAACAGAACGTCGTTGCCGGAGGCGCCAGAGACATCAAAGCTCTCGACATTGACGATCTTGCTGCCGAGCGTAGTCCAGGGCCGGATATCGAGGCTGACGGGACCGTCGGAGTCGACGGCGGTGATGGCCACGGTGTCGAAGCCGTCGCCACCGTCGATCAGGCCGAAGTTGATCCGCGCGGCGAAGGTGTCGTTACCCGCCCCGCCGAGCATCACGGTGTCCGGATTGGCCGGGGGCGCGAGGTTGAACTCCAGCTCCTGCCAGAGATGGTCATCGCCATCGCCGCCGTCCATCCAGTCTGCTCCGCCGAAGCCGCCCAGATCGTCATTGCCGGCGCCGCCAATCAGGATGTCGTCGCCGCTGGTGCCGAATGCGATGTCGTTATGTTCCGAGCCCAGAAACTCCAGCCGCTCGAAGCCCGTCGCCATCTGACCCTCCGGCGACATGTAGTCGCCATCATCGGCCAGGAACAGATCGCCATTCGGCTGATGCCAAGTGATGAAACCGGGGCCCCCTGCCTCGCCCAAACGGAAGCCGGACGCATCGACGACAAGCGTGTCGAAACCGTTGCCTCCCTCGGCAATCGACACGCTCGAAACGATGATCCTGTCATCGCCTTCGCCACCCTCGATGCGGTCGAGCCCACCATTGCCGGTGATGACATCATCACCGGCCTCACCAAAAAGATTGTCAGGCCCGGCAGTACCGACAATCGTATCGCTGCCCGGTGTTCCGTGAACGTCGACCATGGTGAATGCTCCCCTCTCGCATCCGCTAAGCCTCAGGCGACAGGCCTCAGGCGACTTGCAGCATGTCGACCCCTGTCGTCCGCGCTGCGCGGTCGATCAGCTTGTTGTCGACGTTGTTCTCGACGAGAAATTTGCGGGTTTCGTCGTAGACATCGCGCCACGCGGCGTTGAACGCGTCGAAGCGCCAGGATTCCCAATAGTCCTCGAGCACAAAAGTCCCATCCCGAAACACGTCGAAGCTCGGGATCCTGAATGTCTCAGCGAACTCGGTCGTGCGGCTGTCATAGGTGAAGTAGATCGACGGGACGCCATTCGCGAGCGCCATCAGGTTGCCGTGCAGGCGATAGCCGAGCACCAGATCCTGCTTCCGCACGAGCGTTTCATAGTCGGCGACGACGTCCGAATAGAACAGCCGCTCGCGATAGAGCCGCTCGATCTCGTCATCGAGATACCATTTGGAAGCCCAGCCATTGGCGCGCAACGACGCCATCGCCTCTTCCTTCTGGTCGTCGGTTCCGAAGACGAGCTTCTTCTCCTCGACCTCGCCCTGCGCCATCAACGTGGTGTCGAAGCGCCTTGCGAGCGATTTCACCAGATCGCGGTGGAAGGTGAGGTAGCGCTCGATGTTCTGGGCATAGGTCGGCGACACTTCTCGCCGGACGGTAATGCCGACCTTCTCGATACCCTCGAGCGGCCCCAGCTTGATGTTGAGATCGGGATTGAGCCCCCGGAATGCGGTCGGGCAACCGACGATGCGGACATTGTCGATGCCGATATCGGCGAGAACCTCAGCGGAAAAGGCGCCGCGCACGCCAATGGAGGTACTCAGATCCGAGATGACGCGCAGCACCTCCTTCGTCGACTCGGAGAGCTCCATCAATCCCTTGACCGGAGCCTGGGCGCCGATCCCGAAGGCGATCACCGGCAGGCCGAGCTTCTTCAGGACGGCGGCTGTGTCATGCCACTCCATTTCGCTATGGATGTAGTTGGAGCCGCGCAGCAGGACGTAGTCGTATTCTTCGCGCAGCCGATCGAGACTGGCCCAATCCGGCTTGTTGATCTCCAACACGCCGATCTTGTCGAAGTTCAGCAGCTTCAACGAGGAATCGAAGACGAACGCATCGCCTATATTGTGGTAGCTATCGATAGAGCGCTGCACGTTCTGGTACTGATACCAGCGCACACAGTCATGATCGTAGATCTCGCCTGACGGGATAATCACCAGCAAACGTGCCATTACGGCCTCCTCCTTATCCCCCCAGGGATTCCGCGCCTGTTCCGGGCGGTTTGCGCGCAATCGCTTACGCGCGTTCGAGTTGGCCGACTTCGCCGCCGTCCGCATGGGACTGGCGATCGAGGACGGCGCGATAGAGCGCCAGATGTTGCTCGGCGCAATCGATATGGCCGAGGGGACGGCGCATCGATCCGCGAAGTCCCTCCCAGGCCTGGCCATCCGACAGCACCTCGACGAAACGATCCGCCAGATCTTCGGGGCTGCCGACGCGAAAGTGCAGGCCGTCCTGGCCGTTGCGCACCTTCTCCGCCATGCCGCCGATATTGCTGCACAGCAGCGGGCGGCCATGAAACAGCGCCTCCTGGATCACGACCGGCGAGTTCTCCCACCAGATCGAAGGCACGACGACCCAATCGACCGTCTGCATCAATTCCGGCATTTCGCCATTCTGGTAGGAGCCATAGAAACGAACGCGGCTGCCCGCATCCTCGATCAGCTTCTTCATCCGTTCCTGGAACTCCGGCGGCTGGAATTCGAGGTTGGCGCCGAAAATCATCAGGCGGGAATCTTCGCCCCAGATCCGTTCCGGCACGCGCGCCACGGCATCGATCAGGACATCGACGCCCTTGAACGGCGTCATCTGGCCAAAATAGGCAAAGCGGCTGCGACGTTGTTCCGAGCCCGGCAGCACCCGCGGCGGCACCGGCTCGGCTATGGCCAGGCCGTTCTCGATGACGAAGAGCTTGTCGGGCGACAGCCCCCATTCGGCATAGCGCTCGGCCAGGAAGCGGCTCGGCGAGACATAGACGTCGGCGAGTTCCAGCATCGAGCGGACGAAGCGCTCGCGCTTCAGGAAGCGGGCCGGCGCGATGTCGGGGAAGCAGCTGTGGCAATCCGTCGGCGAGGCGCGGCGGCATAGTTGCGAGCCCTTCGTCTTCACCATCTGTCCGTGATGGTGGCAGATCGACAGGAACTCATGGAACGTCACGACGATCGCCGCGTCCGGCAGTGCCTCGCGGATCGCATAAAGCGCTTCCAGCCCGAGGCCGAGGATATGGTGGAAATGAACGACATGAGGCTGCAGGTCGCGCACGAAGCGCACCAGATCGCGCCGGATGTCGTCAGTGTTGCGGTTCGACAGGAAGAAATGATCGTAGTCGTCGCTGTGGAACAAGATGTCGGAGGCGCTCTGTCGCAGGCTCATCAGCGCCGTGCCGGCATGGCGCGGCGTCGGCGCACCGACGCGAGCGAGATAGACCGAGTCGACCCCGGCCAGCGCATTAAGCCCCTTGTGCAGATTGTGCGAGGCGATTTCAGCGCCGCCGAGCGACAGGCTTGGATGGCCGTGGCTGACGACGAGGACGCGGAGATTGTCCGTCATGCTGCCTCCGCCTGCGCCATCGTCGTGATCGTCTCGGCCCAGCGCGCGTTGAACACGGCGCGATCGATGTTGCGGGCGTGGACTTCCCAGGCATTCATTCCGTCAGCGGGCGCTTCCGCGCCAAGAACGCGGACACCGGGCAGCCAGAAGGCCTTGAGCCCAGCTTTCGAAAGGCGCAGCGCCAGGTCGAGCCCTTTTTCGCGGTTGCCCAGATAGCCGTAGCCATCCTGCTCCATAGCGGCGATGGCTGACTTGGACAGGATGCAGCATTCGAGATTGGCGACCGGCGTGGATGCGGACACGATCGTATCCAGCGTCGCGGCGGGATAGCCGACATAGTTCTCCGCGAGGCCGCCGAGTTGAAGCCCGCTCTCATCGGCGCTGAGCCGATAGCCGGCCCACCGGATCGACTCGTCCTCATAGATCAGCGCCGGCGAGACGATGGCCGATGCGTCGCGCTCGATATGATCAGCCCGCAGCCGGCCAAACCAGCCACGCTCGGAAGGAACGAGCGCGCCTGAGAAAAGCACGACACGATCAGACTTCGCGGCGCCCGCGCCGACGATGAGCGCGTCGAACACGTCGGTGAAGCCGCTGACGGCCACGAGGTCCACCGACAGGCCATAGAATTGGGCAAGACGCCGCACTTCGCCGCGCAGTTCGACGATCGTACGCTCCGGCCCAGCGAGAACAATCGGCGCGATGCGGATCTGCGCATCGAGCGCCAGCAGCGCGACCAGCGAAGCGACATCGGTCGTCTGCTCGTCGAGGCCGATCACCAGCGTCGTATCGGCCGCGGCCGACGCTGCGACGCCGACATGCTCGATTGTCTCGATACCGGCCGACTTGGTGGCGGCTGTCGTGACCAGCGGGATCAGGTGCCGTTCGACGATCTCGGACATCGAGACGGCGCGCGCGCTGATCGACTTGAGCTGCCGCGCAACCGCGTCCCGGTAGGTCACACGCTTCGGCACGACCGGCATGTAGGCGGGCGGTGAATTGGGAATGACAAATTCGATATAGACCGGCGCGTTGCCGTCCGGATCGAAGTCGGGGATGAAGGCCACGAAGCCGTGACTGTGTCGGTCCGGATCGAGTTGCGACAGGAACGGCGCCTTGCCGTCGAAGGCCCTGGAGACGTCCGGCCGGTCGATGCGGCTCCAGGCCGGCTTCAGATCGACCGAGGTCTGGCGGCGACGAAGCTTGATCTCCTGGACGCGGTTGTCGGGATCGAGGAACCAGCCGCTGATCAGCAGGCCGCCCTGTTCCGTGCGCAGCGCATGATCGATGGCCATCCGGACCGGCAACGCCAGAGAAGAAACTGTATCCAGTCCTTCATAGCGATAGGCCGCCTGGCGCAGCCTGACGACCACCTCCGCCGAGCCACGCACCTTGGGCAGGATGGCGCGGGCATAGCCAGGCGTTTCGCGCGGCGAGGCCAGCAGGCGCAGTTCGTAGACATCCGCATAGCGCCAGCCGTCGCGGCAGCGGAAATAGAGCCGCTGCATGCCGAAGGGATCGATCGCCTCGGGGGCGACCAGAATGGCGGCGAAGCCCTTGCCCTTGTTGTTCAGGTCCTGCCTGTCGAAGGCGGCAGCCGTGCATTCAGCGATCTGCGGCGTTGCGCCGGCGATCAGCACGCGGCTGATGCCGGGCGTCATTTCCTGCGACCAGCCCTGCAGGTAGACGTCGCCATCCTCGAACGCGCCGATGATTTCGATGAACCCATCCGCCTGAGCGCCGGCCTCGACAAACGACGTCATCGCAGCGAGCTTGCGCCGGCTCATCGGCCCCTGGCTAAGCATGCCGACAATGGCATCGACGACGGCCGGCATTCCCGGCCCCGCCAGGTCACCCAACGCGCCGGCAAGCGCCGCGGGTCGCATGAGATCGGGCGAGACACGGTAGGACACGGCCCGTCCCTGCGCGCGAAATGTCAGCGAGTTCAGGCGTTCGCCCTTCAACGGGCCGGTAAAGACAAGCGCGACGAAGCCGTGCGTTGCGTGTCCCTTGTTGTCGACCAGTGGCCAACTCACGATCGGGACCTTGCCCGGCAGCGTCGGGTCGCCGTTGAGAAGAACAGGCTGCGCGCCGCTCATCAGCGGGCCTGCGCCGAGCAGCAATACGAGGGTCTCGTTGATCGGACAGGCGATCACGGTTTCGACGACGGGCTGGGCTTCGCCGCCACGCCGGGGCTGCGACGATGCGGTCTTGGTCGGAGGCAATGGGCCAGCCTTGGCCGTTGGCGGCTGCCCGCCCTTGCCCTTTGACCCCGGTTCCTCGTCGACGCGATACATCATTCTGTCCCGGCTCGATCCGTTCAGGTGAGAAAAGAAATGAGCGTCACGCCGGCGCCGATGACTGCACCGGTCAGGCCCGCCATGACGATCAGCAATGGCTTCATGTCGCCGCGCCCCCGCTTCGACAGCGTGTCGATACGGCCTTCCAGCCCGGCCACGATGCCGTCGAAACGCATCAGGAAGACTTCCAGCTCGGAGAGCCGGCTGACGATTTCCGTCTGCGTCACCTCGATCTGGTCGAGTTGGGCGGGTGGCGCGTCCACGCCGGTGGCGGAGGCTTCGCCGGCGCGCTGGAGTCCGCGCTGGTTCAGTTGAAGCTGCCGCTGCGCGGCCATCAGCACTTCGAGCTTTTCGAGCACACGGGTGAGCGGCGCCGCGATCAACGCCTCGGCCGCCTGCTCGTCGAGCGTCGGGGCGTAGAGGATGCGTTCCTCGCCCGTTGGCGAAACCGCGACGATCGACAGATCGCGCTGCCGCGCCGTGACGCTCTCTGGCAGCGGGATATCGAAGGCGTGCTGCCCGTCGCCGACGCCATTGCGGCGAAGGTCGGAGCGCAGCTTGTCGGCCGTGGCTTCGGCAACGCGCTGGGAGCCGAGCGACACGATGATCTGCATGCGCGAGCTGGGCTGACTGCGATCGAACGCCCAGCCATACAGGCGGCCATTGTCGATGGCGTCGACGCGCCCGGTCAGTCCGAGCGGAACTTCCGTGGGCTTGGGGGGCTGTTGCAGGGAAACGGCTTCCGCGACCGGTGGCATGGTGACCTCCTTCAGGCGGGGATCTTGGCGCGCGCGAGCGCACCAAAAAGGGAAAGATACTCGCCAGCAACCGCATCGATGGTCGGCGGCTGCGTGGCGTTGGCGGAGAGACGACGCCAGAGATCGGGATCGCTGGCTGCCTGGCGCATGGCGCGGGCAAGGTCGATTGGATCATCGGGCGAAACCGTCAGCCCATTGGCGCCGTGCTTGACCATTTCGGCCATGCCGCCAATGCCACTGACGATGACAGGCCGGCCCTGCTGCTGGGCCTCCTGGATGACGAGAGGCGCGTTTTCCCACCAGATCGACGGCACGACGACCCAGTCGACCGCCGCCATCAGCGCCGGCACATCCTCGCGCCGATAGGGGCCACGCCGGGCTACGTGCGACGCGGTGCGGGCAAAGCGCTCATCGAGTTCGGTGCGGAAGGCTTCCGCCTGAAACGGCGAACCACCATGGACGCGGAGTCCGAAATCGACGCCGCCTGAGATCAGCCGCTCGGCGGCATCGAGCAGCACGGTGCCGCCCTTCCAGGGATTGAGATTGCCGAAATAGCCAAAGATGTTGCGCGGCGCGCCGTCTTCGCGCAGAGTCGGCGCCCGCCCCTCGCCCGGCTGGCCGTTGGCGATGACATCAATGTGGTCAGCGGCCAGGCCCCAGGCGACAAAGCGATCCTTCAGAAAGGCGCTCGGCGATACAAAGCGATCCACCGTCGTTAGCAGCGTCTTCAGATAGCGCTCACGCAGCAGGAACTGATCGGCGGCAATCTCGGGAAAACAGCCATGGCAGCGATCCGGCGACGCGCCATGGCAGCGCTCGCGCCCGGTCGTGCGCATCATCAGCCCGTCATGGGCGCAGATCAGATAATAGTCGTGCAGCGTCATGACGATGCGCGCGTTCGGCAGCACACGCCGGACGAGGGCTGGAAATTCCGCCCCGATCAACAGCAGATGGTGGATGTGGACGACGTCCGGCCGGAACTCCGTCAGCAGCGCCTCAAGGTCCGGGACGACGCCATAGAGATCGACCTGGCTCATGAAGAAGCGGTCGAAATGGCCGGCCCAGAGCAGCATCTCGTCGGGACCGTCGCCGATGCCCTGAAAGCTGGTGCCGGGCTTCTCGTCACGATGGATGCGGTTGGTGGCACCCAGGAACAGGGCTTCGGAGCCCGCCCGCTTATAGGCGCGGAACAGGTCGTGGGCGAAGATCTCCGTGCCGCCGGGATGGAGGTCGGGATGGTTGTGAGCAACGACCAGAATGCGTTCCGTCATGCTCACCCCTTCTTCTCGACGACCAGGATGTCCTGGTAGTGCGCCGCCGGCTGACCGCGCCAATGGCCCAGGCTCTTGAGGCAGACGGAAAGCCCGATGTGCCGAAAAAGCCGCTCGAAGAAGCCGTCATCGAACCCGACCGCGCTGAGCGGCGCGGTGCGATCGACCAGCCAAGCGGGCCCCTCGCCCTCGCGCTTGAACGCCAGTCGCGGATCGCGCTGCGGCAGGGCGCTCTGCGCGGTCTCGTCCAGGATGAAGGCCGTGATGAACAGCCGCCCGCCCGGAGCGAGCAGGCGCTTCGCCTCGCGGACATAGGCGGCGATTTCCAGCGGCGGCAGATGCGTCGCGACCGAGATCATGAAGATGAAATCGAAGCTCGCCGGCTCGTAAGGCAGGCGCAGCGCCTCGCCCTTGATCGCGCCCTTCGGATTGTAGATGTGATGGGCGACATCGATGTGGTCGAAGCGGAAATTGTCATAGACCGGCGTGATGTTCTGGCTGCACCAGGCAACGCCTTCCGCCACCGGATCGACGCCCCAATAGGCTGCGCCCGGCGACAGATATTGCGTCAGCGGCACGGCGATGCGGCCAATACCGCTGCCGATGTCGAGCACGCGATCATTCGGTTGGATGCCGCCGAGACGGACCAGATGACCGAGGAACTCGGTGCCGATGGCGCGATAGTCGCCGTCTCCGACGAAAATGCTATCGATGGTTGGTTCTGGCAGGAACTTGTTGCCCCTCACGCTTTCCATCAGCCAGTCGAGGCGCCGGTCGTCGAAATCCGGTCGCGCGAAAACTTCAGGAACGGGCTTCAAAGCGGTAACAGCCGTCATGCAGCGCTCCTGCGATGGGTCATCTCTACCGCTTTCGGCAGCTCGGACGGGGCGGCTTCCTTATCCATCAGCGTGCCGATCACGCCATCCCAGCGCTGGGTGTGGAGCCAGGAATTGTAGCGGGAGGCGATGCCGCGCATGTAGTCGCCATTGCGGCGCATGGAGCGACGCTCCAGGTGATAGAGCGCAACGCCGGGCTCATAGGCGACGCTCTGGCCGGCCTCGCGTATCTTCAGGCAGATGTCGCTGTCCTCGTAATCGCCGATGACATAGTCCTCCGAAAACCCGCCGATTGCGCTGAACGTTTCGCGCAGCATGACAAGGCAGGCGCCCGTCACGGCGGGGACAAGCCGAGCCCGGTTCGCGGGCAAGTGTCCGCCCGGCATGCCCTTGAAAAAGTGATGGTTGAGCCAGGTTCCACGCGCATCGCGCTGGAAATAAAGCCCGGCATGTTGCAGCGAGCCATCCTCGAACAGCAGCTTCGGACCGACCGCGCCAACGCTCGGCGAGCCGCCGAGCTTGTCGGCCAGTTTGCCAAGCCAGTTGTGCTCCGTCGGGATGACATCGGAATTCAGAAGGTTGACGATAAGCCCGCGCGCCAGTTCCACGCCGGCATTGTTGGCACGGGCATAGCCACCATTGGCGCTCATCACGACCAAGGTCATCGGCATCTTGTAGAGGCGATAGAGCCCGCCCAGCATGTGGCTGACGTCGTCGGCCTGCTCGGGGGAATCGAGCACGAAGATGACCTCAGTCTGGTCGCGCAGCCCCGGATCGGTGGCGAAGGCCGCCACCTGGAAACGGAGATAATCAAGCACGCGGTAAAGCGGGATGACGATAGAGAACAGCGGTTCGTCCAGCACGGGGCCAAAACGCTCGACCTTGGCAACCGCCACCGACTTGACGACGCGGCCCTGGATTTCGGCCAGCGCCGGGCCCAGCGTCGTCGACAGTAGCGAGCCGGTCGCGTGCTGAAGCGGCACGGAGCGAAGCGCCCCTGCCCGCATGGTCGCGGCGTCGATCGGCTGCAGCTTGGGGATCAGGCTGATCTCGCCGCCGGTCTTCAATCGCAGGCGGAAACGCGGCTGCAGGATGGGACCGGCCGGCTTGTCATGCGGCAGATAGGCGATGAAGCCGGTGGCGTCATGGCCGCCGGTGCCCTCGTCTGTGCCGACGCGGCCGGGGAACAGATGCCAGACCTTGTCCAGCGACCGGGTCGCCTCGGCGGCGACATGATCGATGCCGGCAATGAGACCCTGCGGATCCCGAAACCAGCCGCCGACCAGCAGGCCGCCATCCAGCGACAAAGCGAGATCGACTTCCGCTCCGGGCTGGAACGCGGCCAGTTCCGCCGCCTTGGGCGGCATGGCGGCCCGCGCCTGCATGTCGATAACGGCAAGTCGCGCCTCTTCCGATTTGACGGAAAGGCTGCGGACGAGGAACTCGGTCAGCGCCCCGTCGCCGCGGCGCGTGCCCCACCAACGCAGGAAGCCGGCGGGCCCCTTGGCGCTCTTGCCGAGCGCGCGGATGGCGGTGCCGTGCTCGCCGATCAAAACCAGCGTACCAGACGGAAAGGCGGTGGCGTCGCCCTCGACGAGAAGGACGAGGCCGCGTCGGCCGCTGCGGTCCGGCTTGCGGGCATAGACTTCGCAGGCGAGCCGCCGCACACCCTGTGCGGTGACAAGATGGGCCGAGGCAATGGCGCCAAGATCCGCGCTGGTGGCAAATTCGATGAGCGTCGTGTCGCGCGTCGGCTGGCAGGCCACCATGGCCTGCGCATTGCCAGGCTGCAGCTCGGCGGCAAGCAGTTGCACGACCTCGGCAAAGGCCGGCGAGCGCGACAGGCGAAATGCGCCGCACCAGGAGGTCAGGAAGGCCGTCAGCAGCGAGACGCGCGCGCGACCGTCGAGATCCTCGACAAGGCTGGTGATATCGGAGCCAATGAACGGATCGGCCGGATCGACATCGATCCTGTCCGAAGGGCCGAGCGTACCAGCCGACACGACCAGACGCAGCGGAATACGGGGGCGAAGGGCCCACAGAATGCGCGTCCCACCATCGACGCGGCCAAGCCGGAGGCTGGCCAGCGGAGCTATGATCTCGCCATCCTGGCGGGCGCAGCGCGGGGGTACGGCGCAAGGTCCGGGCAGATCCCAGACTACCAGCGATACATCCGAGGCCAATTTGATGCTGCGGATCGCTTCGGCTTGGTTATCGCGAGACGATAACGGGACGATTTCCAGCATGCCGGGCACCTCGATATCGTAAACGCAAAAGAGAACTGCGGCGTCCGGCGGGAGGGATCCGGACGCCGCAGACCATCAGCTGACTAAATGTCAGCCAATCACGAAGTAGCTGCTCGGATGGCCGTGAACGTCGTCTGCATTGACGTTAACGAGCGTGATCGAATCGCCGTGGCCAAGATCAATGACCGTATTGGCCCCGACCTGGGTGGCACGCGCTGCGAGATCATCTGCGCTGGAGATGTCCGTGCCGTTGATGTTCTGCGAGATCTGCAGAAGATCTTCGCCGGCATGGAAGTCGAGCACGACGTCGTTGCCGCCGCCGCCGGTGAAGACGAACACGTCTTGACCCGCGCCGCCGGTCAGGATGTCGTTGCCGGCACCACCTTCGAGGATGTCGTTACCGGCGCCGCCATTCAGGATATCGCTACCCTCTCCGCCACGCAGAACGTCATCGCCTGCGCCGCCGAGAAGGATGTCGTTGCCCGCACCGCCGTCGAGGACGTCGTTGCCGGCGCCGCCGTCGAGGATATCGTTGCCGGCGTCACCGAAGAGCTGATCATCGCCATCGCCGCCGAAGAGCATGTCGTGCCCTTCGCCGCCAAAGAGCGTATCGGAACCGGCTCCGCCGAACAGAAGATCATTGCCGGCGTCGCCATAAAGCGTGTCGTCGCCCGCTTCGCCGAAGATCGTATCGTCACCGTCGCCGCCGAAAACAAAGTCATTGCCGGCGTGGGCAAAAATGATGTCGCTGAAGCGCGATCCAAAAAGGACGTCGTCATACGCCCCGCCTTCTAGTGTGGCCATGGAAGTCTCCTATGCCAGTCGGTTCATACCGCACAGATGGAAGCATCTCCGCGGCTGCCCCATCTTCCCGACCTATTGGCCTACGGAAGATATGACGCACTGCACTATAAGCGAAGGCGGAAAACATTCAAAGGCCAATTCAAAGAATCTACTCAGAAGACCTTAAGCAAAACAAGGCATTTGCTGTAGTATATGGAGATATTTGCCGCGTTACTTGTAGATCTATAGAATTAATTTGAATCGAATTTCGAATTATATTCCGCCTTAAATTGCTGCATTGCAGCGTAGGCTCATTCCTCGTGGAAGGCGGCGTTGAGGCTGTCCGTGATCGGCGACAGCAGGTAGTCGATGGCGAGCCGGGGCTTGTTGATGATCAGCACATCCGCCGGCATGCCGGGGTAGAGCTTGACGCCAGCGGCCGCCGCCAGCGACTCCGGCAGCACTTCGGAGCGGGTGACGAAATAGGCGGAATTCGTGTGCGGATCGACCTCCTGATCCGCGCCGACATAAATCAGCCTGCCCTCCAGGGGCGCGTGATTGCGTTGATTGTAGGCCGTCAGGCGGACACGCACCTTCTGACCGAGGCTGATCGTGTCAATGTCGGTAGGGGCGACACGAGCCTCGATGATCAGCGGTTCATTCTCGGGAACGATATCCATCAGTGGCGCCCCGGCGCTGATGGCAGCGCCGAGAGTGCGGATCTGGGAGTTGACGATGATGCCCGCCTCGGGAGACCGCACCTCCAGTCGTCGCAGGACATCGCGCGAGGCAATGATCTTCTCGTCGACATCGGCCAGATCGCCACGTGTCGTGGCAATGTCGCCAGCCACCTGCTGCAGCCAGTCCGACGTGAGCGCAAGCAGTTCCAGCTTGGCGCCGGCCTTGGCCTGTTCGGCCTTCGCCTTGTTGGCAGCCATCTCGCCGCCATTGCCGACGAGCTGGCTCGCGCGCGTATCAAGTTCCAGAAGCTGTGAGCGTTTGGCGTAACCCTTGGCCACGAGCTGCGCGATCGTATCGCGCTGCTCCTGAATCAGTTCCTTTTGCCGGATTGTCGCGTCGATCTGCGCCGACAGGGCCTGCGCCTCCGCTTCATGTTGCTCGACCGACTTCTTCTGAACGTCAAGCCGCCCGCTCTTGGCAGCCACCCGCGTCTTGAAGAACCGCCGTTCGGCAGTGATCGCATCCTGCGCGGCGTCGTCAGTCGACTGGAGCAATTCGTCGGGAAACACCACGCTGGGAGCATCGGACTGCTCGCTGCGTAGCCGCGCCAATTTCGCTATCAGGGAGAATCTGCGCGACGTGAGCTGCTGCAGCTCGGATCGGGCCCGCGTATCGTCGAGCAGGATAAGCGGCTGACCGGCCTTTACCAGTTCGCCCTCCTTGACGAGAAGCTGCTTCAGGATCCCGCCCTCGTAGTGACTGATTGTCTTGCGCTTGGTATCGGCGATCACAATGCCCGAGGCGACGGACGCGCTATCGAGATTGGCCGAATAGGCCCAGCCGGCAAAGCCGCCGAAGCCGACAACCACCGCCACGACCCCAGCGATGATCGGGGTCCGCAGGCTTGGCTCGCGCTCCAGCGTTTCATGTTGGGCGCGGCGGGCTGCGTTGGCGTAGATGATGGCAGGAACGGCTTCGCGCCGAGCTTTTTCAAGCTCGGTATGGGTCTGCTTTGGCAATGTCATCGCCGATCTCCACCTTGCGCAATTGCCGGGCTGGGCTTGGGCCCCTGCCGTTCGGCGGTCATGGGCGCGATGATGTCGGTTCGCGGTCCGTATTGGGAAACGCGACCATTCTCGAGAACCAGCAGCTTGTCGGCGATTTCCATGATGGCAGGTCGGTGAGCGATCATGATGACGATCGCTCCGTCCGCCTTGGCCGCCCGAATCGCACGGATCAGCGCCGCCTCGCCATTCGAGTCCAGATTAGCGTTGGGCTCATCCAGAACGATCAGCCTGGGATGGCCGTAGAGGCAGCGCGCCAGGGCCACGCGCTGGCGCTGGCCACCAGAGAGCGTCAGTCGCGCATCGCCCACCGGCGTGTCATAGCCGAGCGGCAGGCGACCGATCATTTCGTGCACATCTGCGATGCGCGCCGCCTCGATGACGGCACGCGGATCGCCATCCTCCATCCGCGCAATGTTCTCGCGGATCGTACCGTCGAGCAGCGAAACGGATTGCGGCAGATAGCCGACCAGCTGCCCAAACGAGGTCCGCTCCCAGAGAAAGACGCTGTTACCGTCCAGATAGACGCCGCCCGCCGTCGGCTTGATGATGCCGACAAGCAACCGCGCCAGCGTCGATTTTCCGGCTGCCGATGGCCCGATAACGCCCAGCACTTCGCCGGGCGAAAGGCTGAAGGAGATGCCCTTGATGATCGGGACATCCTGTCCCTGCGCCGCGTAGATCAGCCGGTCGACGACGAGGTCCCCATCGGCGACCGATGTCGACATGGTCTGGCGATCGGTACCTTCGGTTTCGAGCAGGCTGCGGACCCGCTTCCACGCACCACTCGCCGTAATCCATTGCCGGCTGTTTTCGACGACGCTGTCGAACGGAAGCAGAAGTCGTCCGGTGACAATCGTCGCCGCGATCATCGCGCCGCTGGATATTTCCTGGCGGATTGCCAGAATGCAACCAAGGGCAAGGATGAAGAGTTGCATGCCATATCGAACGGTACGCGTGATGGAGGAAATGGCTCGGCCCCGGCGATTGCCGGTTTCCAGCAACTCGAGGGCACGGAACTGCGCGATGCGCCAACGGGCCGACAAGGCGGACAGCATGCCCATGCTCTCGATCACTTCAGCATGCCGGACCTGGCCGGCAATATTGCTGATCGAGTCGATATTCTCCCTGTTCGCGTCGCTCAAAATCCCGCGTGTGAACAGGTCCATGGCCACGCTGGAGAGGATCAGGACGAGGACCGAGACGATACCGGCGATGCCGAACCCTGGATGCAGCATGAACAGAACGGCAAGGAAGATGGGGCTCCATGCCGCTTCGAGCGGCGCGCTCACAGCATGGCCAGTCAGGAAGTTGCGCAGATCCGAAAGATCACGAAGCGCCTGGGCTGCTTTGCCGGTCCCTTCGCGCGCCGTAGCGCGGATCGAGGCGGAGAGAACCGGCTCATTCAACCGGCGCACCAGCCTGCCGCCCATCACCAGGAAGACCTGCGAGCGGATGAATTCCAGTATGCCGTACAGGATAAGCGCGCCGGCGGCCAAGGCCGACAGCATGGCGAGCGTGTCCATACTCCGGCTATTCAACACGCGGTCGTGTACCTGTAGCATGTACAGGGGAACCGTCAGTTGAAGGACATTGATAAAGGCACTAAGGGTTGCTGCGTACCCCAGCCCAACCATAAAGGAGCGACGGGCCTCGACAACGACGAGAGTTTGAGAAAGGCCAGCGTTCCCCTGCGTCTTGTTTGCCGAACGCTTGTGCAAGGTTGCTTCAATTTTCGGCATAATATTGTATTGCCTTGAAATTGTCATTTCTGAACTTTATCGTCCTGCTTCAAGGGTGTCCAGAACATACAACTAGGGCAAATTCACGACAGTCTTACTGAGATCTTGATTCGGTATCGTCTTTAGTGTTGGGGAATCCACTCAAATGACATGGCGATCAAAAATTACTTGTAAATTCTAGCTAATTTTAACAATGCGGGGTCACAATGACGCGAGAACTTCTGCAAGCGGCGGTAGAAGTCGAAGAGTCGGCCAGAATCTACTCATCGAACGGCAGTCCATCCTCCTCCAGCGTGATTACTGTGGTTACCGAACACGACGGTGGCCATGTCACGCATTTCGAACTCGCCAGGACGATAGAGCGGGTCAATCGGCGCTTTACCGATCTGCTTCGGATCGAAATGGGCAAGCTCGGCGTGGGCGACATCGGACCCGCGCAGGTCATGGTGCTGTTCACCATCGGCAACGGGGAACTCTCGGTACGCGACCTGCTCGACAAGGGCCACTATCTCGGCTCGAACGTCTCCTACTACCTGAAGCAGCTCGTTGATCTCGGCTATATCGACCGTGTCGCGTCACAGCGCGATCGTCGCTCGGCCCGCATCAGCCTGTCACCCAAGGGGCACGATCTGTGCAACGCTCTGCGCACTGCGGATGACACCTATCATCGCCTTCTCGTCCGCGATGAAGTCGAATCGCGTGAGCTCGACAACGCCTATCGCCTTCTCCAGAAGCTGGAGTTGGTCTGGACCAATGCGACGCGATACGGCGTCTAGCCGGGTCCGCGTCCCGTTGGCTGGACCACAGGGTGTTGTCGCGTGAAGGTGCTGTTCATTCACCGACGCGGGGTAGGCCAGTTCGAACATCTGGCCACCGACCTCGCCGCCAGGGGCAGCGAGGTGACGCTCGTTACGGAGAGCGTGGATCGTCGCTTGGCGGGTGTGCGGATCGTGCGACATCGGGCCGAGCCGCCGCCAAGACCCGGCGTCGTGCAAAGCAGCCCGCTGGCGACCACTGAACATCACGTGCGGATCGGCCTCAGGGTCGCGGAGACGCTGGATGCGCTCGTGCGAGCCGAAGGTCCGCCCGACATCATCGTCGGCCATATCGGCTGGGGCAGCATGATGTTCGTCAAGGATGTCGTGCCGCGAACGCCGGCGCTTGGCTATTGCGAGTTCTTCTACAGCGCCGAGGGCGCCGATGTCGGGTTTGATCCCGCGGATGTCATCGACCTGGATGTGCGACAGCGGCTCCGGCTGCGCAATGCCGCACAACTCGTGACGCTCGATGCCATCGAGGCGGGCATCAGCCCGACCGGATGGCAGCGCAGTCGCTATCCCGAAAGCGTCCAGCGCCGGATCGCCGTCTGCCATGACGGCATCGACGTGCAGCGGTTCCGCCCCAATGCCGGGCGCGGGCTCTCCCTCCCCGATGGACGTGTCATCAAGGCCGGCGATCCCGTCATCACCTTCGCGGCGCGTGACCTCGAGCCTTATCGCGGCTTTCCGCAGGCCGTGAAAGCGGCCGCCCGCGTTCTGGAACGCAACAAGGACGCGATCTTCGTCTTCGTGGGCGGCGATTCGAACAGCTATGGCGCCTCGCGCCGCGATGGAAAGTCGTGGAAAGACGCCATCCTGGAAGAAACCCCGCTGGATCCGACACGGGTATTCTTTCCCGGGCAGGTTCCGCACGAGATCTTGACGCAGTTATTCCAGATTTCGACGGCGCATATCTATCTCACCTACCCGTTCGTGCTGTCCTGGTCCGTGCTGGAGGCCATGGCATGCGGAGCGTTGGTGATCGGCTCGGCGACACCACCAGTGCAGGAAGTGATCCGGCATGGCCAGAACGGACTGCTTGTGCCGTTCTTCGAGCCCGAGGCGCTGGCGGACACTCTTCTTGATGTGCTCGCACGGCCGGAAGCATTCGCCGACATGCGCAGGGCCGCGCGCCATACGATCATCGAGCGCTATGCACTCGGCAAATGCCTGACGCGGCAGCGATCCCTGATGGCTCAGCTGCTGGGCGCTTCGATGCGCTCGGTTGCCGCCGCCGGCTGAGGCCGGATATCCGCGACCGGCTCGGCGACGCAGGATTTCAGCGTTCCCGTATAGAGCATGCCGAGCAGCGGCATCACGCGCTCGGCCGAGGCGTCGAATTCGCCATGGGCGACATTGTCCTTCGGCACATGGCGATTGACGCCCGGCACGCCCTGCGCCACCTGGATCGAACAGGAGAGCTTCGTCGGCTCCTGCAGCAGAGTGGGGCCGGGATAGAGAAATTCGCAGCTGAGCATCGACAGCAGGAATTTGAAGACGCCGTCGCGGACGCCCCCCTTCAGCATCGCCGCCTCGACCGTCTCGCCCGGCATGGCGATTTCGAGCGCACTGACTTCCGGAGCGCAGACATAGGCAAAGGCGAGCGGCCTGCCCTTCTCGAATTCGAGCTTCAACCGGTATGGACCGAGATCAGCCGTCGTCGCCGCGAAGCGGCGGTTGCGATAATCGCGCGCCGGCAGGCCGCAGGTATCGATCAGCGTCTTCGCGTCGAGCACCTTCGCTTCGGCGAAGTGATGCACATCGATCGGCAGCGGCAGGGCGCGCGGCTGTGACGGCGCGGCGAGGATCTGCTCCAGCTCGCCCGCGACGATATCGGCGACGATGCTGGTCGGGATCGGGCGAGCATAGTGACCCTGGTCCGAATAGAACGACGGATCGGTGACGACCTCTCGGCCGAAGCGAAGCATCAGGTGGCGCGAAACATTGACGACCGAGGTCTGGTACCACTCCGAAATGTAATGCATGCCCGCATCGATCGCCGGCACAGCGCTGACATACGAGCCGCCGCGGGCTCCGAACACCAGCGAGACGATCCGCAGATTGGGGTTCTGCGCCCGCGCATAGCGGATGATGCCTTCGTAGAAGCGGGCCCAATGACGGAACGGCCGCCGTTCGTCGCCATACACGAAGGCATCGTTCAAGGCGTATTCGATGATCAGGACATCGGCCTCGGCGAGATGATGCTCGTTCGCTTTCAGCTGGAAAAGGCCGAAGCCCGACGTCGTACCGCCGACGGAGAGATCCGCGACCACGTCGAGCGCCACACCGCGTCGCGCCATGGTGGCGAGCAAGCTCGGCCAGTAGCCAGGCTGCATGACCGTGTTTGAGCCACCGATGACGATAGTCCGGAGCGCCATGCGCATTCCTCCCTAAAACTTCAAAACGGGATCGGGATTTCAGTCGGCCACAGGCCGGACGGCGGCGCGGCCCGCCGAAGACAGGCCGCCGCAACGCCAGACGCTGTAGGGCGTCTTGCTGTCCCAATCGAAATAGTAGGCAGCCTCGACCCGGCCGGCCTCGATGTCCTCGTCAATGATGGCGCGGACCTGGTCGACGAGCGCGGCGCGCTTGTCGTCCGCGATCGGGCAGGTCGGCGAGGTGTTGGCGACGCCCCACTCCGTGATCCAGCACGGCTTGCCCGACTGGGCGGTCCCACAGAAGGCAAGCGCCTCGCGCACGAGCGTATCCCGTCGCTTCTTCGTGCCGGTGCTGCCGGGATAGACATGGATGCCATAGGCATCGACCAGCGTATCGAGGCCGCGCTCCCGCATGCGCGCCGTCCAATCGGCAGCGGGCATGATTTCCAGCCCGACGCGGCGAGAGAATGGCACGGGCATGTCCGAGAGACCGGCCGAGATCAGCTTCGCGTCGCGGTTCAGCTTCGAGGCACGAAGCTCCTCATGCGTAACGCGGATGATCTCCACATAACGATCCAACCCCTGCGCGACCTTGGCCGGGTCGCCAGGCGTGATGGCGCCACTGGCCTTGCCAGGCCTAACGGTCAGGTCGCCATTGTAGCCGGCCCAGTTGATCTCGTTGCCGGGCTCGACCGCCACCACCGTCACGCCCATCTGGTCCAGCTTCGCCAACGCATCGCGCATGACGATGCGATAGCGCTCGGGATCGAGATCCGACAGCCGATAGGCGTCGTGGCTCTGGCCCTTGGCCGGACGGCGCTTGGTGCCCTTGGGATAGAAGTCAGGATTATTGAGCGAGATTTCGAGCAGGATGCGCAGGCCGGCCTCGTGCGCGATCCGGACAGCATCAAGGCTCGGGTCAACCGGTGCACTCAGCGACAGACGCACCGATGCGACGCCGCTCTGCCTCATCTGATCAATGACATTCTGCCGCTCGGCCGGCTTCTTCCAGCCAAGATTGACCCGGTTGAAGCCGAGTTCGGCGGCCTCGGCGGGAGCACCGCAGAGGACGCCTAGCCACGCCATCGCCCCGGCCAAAGCCGGGGCGATGCGTGCAGGCATGCGTGGATCAGGCCGGCTCATGAGCACGGGCTGCCGGCTGCGGGGCGGCGGGCTTCGCCGGCTGCGGGAAGCCCGGCTGCTGGATCCCGATGTCGTTCAAGGCCGTGCGGAAATTGATCTCGCAGGCATTGTATCGATCGATCGAGGCCTGGGCGTCGATGGTCGAGAGGAACTCCTTCAGATAGGCCTTCTTCTGCGCCTCGCGGTTCCAGATGCCGGCCTCGAGATGCGGGAAGCCGATGAACTCCAGCATTTCGCGCATGCGATCGTCGACGGCGATCATCAGCGAGGGAACGCCGGCCTGCATGGTGATGATGCAGCCATGGAAGCGGCGGCCGAAGCTCAGATCGAGCTGCGAGGCCCATGTGCGCCAGCGATTGGTGTCGAAGAAGACATGCAGGTCGTTCTTCCGCTGCCACTTTTCCTGATGCTTGTATTCCAGCGGCGCGACGATGCGGCCGGACGGCGCGTCATAGGCCGGCGTCGCATCATCGCCCTGGATGTTCATGTTGTAGACGACGACTTCGTCCTGGATGACGTAGTGGGCGGTGCTGTCGGGCTTCAGCAGCACATGCGCATCGACGATCGTGTCGGCGACGCTGCCGAGATAGCCACCGAAGGCGATCTTCTGGGATTCGACCAGTTCGGGATTGGCCAGCTTCGTCAGCGCCTGGCGCATGCCATCGGGATTGAAATAGAGCGACGGGCAGCCGGTCGGCCGCACGAACTTCATCCCCTGCTCCTTCAGGAACTCGGAGGTGAAGTAGCCGCGCGTCAGGAAATAGCTCTCCTTGGCGCGCAGCACGTCGAGGAATTTTTGCGTGCCGGCGGGGAGCTCGTCGCGAAGATTGGCCTTCTTCTGGATGCCGATGCCCATCACGACGACCGGCATCTTCAGCTTCTCGAAGACCTGCGCTTCGAGATCGGCCGAATAGCCGGGACGCAGCAGGTTTGCGGAGGCGAAAACGCAGATGTCGAAGGCCTGGCTCAACTCGTCATACGCGCCCGGCTGCGACAGGCTGTTGGCGAGATGCCAGAACGGCACATAGGTGACGTCATGCCCCTTGAGCGCCTGGCCCGCGCCCTCGCCAATCAGGTAGTTGCCGGTGTTGGCGATCTTCTTGACCTGGTCGATGACGTCCTTCTTCGAACGGATATCGTCGAAGTAGGGCCGGTGGCGCACCGTCGCGCCCGAGGCGCTGGCAACCGTACGCTGAAGGTAGGAAGGAATGCCGGTCAGCAAAATGCGCATGACGCTTGTCCTTTGAATGATCTGGTTATCGGAAACGGGAGGCCGCCCTGCCCGTTTTCGGACCGGGTCGGGCGGGCGGCAAACGCAGAGCTAGTTCAGGCCGATATCGCGAAGCGCCGTCCGGAAGTTGGTCTCCCGGTCGTTGTATTTCTCCACGACCTGCGGGACGTTCAGATCCGCCAGATGGTCGGAGACGAACTCGGCACGATCGTTGGCCGCTTCGAGCGCGGAAGCCTCGATGGCCGGCAGACCGGTGAAATTCAGCATTTCGCGCATGCGGTCATCGACCGCCACCATCAGGGCGGGAACGCCGGCCTGGAGTGCGATGATGTTGCCGTGGAACCGCCTGCCGATGGAGAAGTCCATCGAAGAGGTCCAGGCGCGCCACTGGTTGGTATCGAAGAAGGTATGGAGCTTCAGCTTGCGCTCCATCTGGTCCGAATGCTTGTAGGCCATATCGCCGATCATCTCGCCGGAGGTCGAGTCATAGACCCGGCCGTCCTTGTTCGGCTCGACCTTCATGTCGAAATGCAGGAATTCGTCCTGCACGACATAGAAGTTCTCGCTTTCCGGCTTGCTCAGCATGTTGACGTCGCGAACGGCTTCTTCCGTCGCGCCGAGATAGCCGGAGAATACCGTCCGGCCGCTGCCGACCTTGACGTCCGGAAGGCGCTTCAGAGAGGCCCGCATGTTATGGGGCTGGAAATAGACCGAGGGGCAGCCGGTCGGCCGCACGAAGGAGAAGCCTCGCGACTTCAGGAACTCGGCCGTCTCGTGGCCGCGGGTGAGGAAGTAGTGCTCCTTGCCCTTCAGGATATCGAGCAGCGCCTGCGTGCCTTCCGGCAGGCCGGATTCGAGGTCGGCGCGGTTCTGGATGCCGATGCCGAGCATGACGATCGGCATGTTGAGGTTCTTCAGGACGAGCGCCTCGGCATCCGCCGACAGGCCCTTGCGCAGGAGGTTGGCGCAGGTGAAGACGCAGATGTCGAAATTGGCGTTGATCTCATCGAGGCCGGTGCCGTTGGTGCAGGCATTGTGGAGGTGCCAGAACGGCACCTGCGTGGCGCCGGCCGGCATGGCCCGCAAGGCGCCCTCACCGATCAGGTAATTGCCCGTGTTGCTGATGTTGTTCAGCTCACGCAGGAAAGCTTCCTTGCTCTCGGGCTGAGGCTGCTGCTCGCCATAGTTCACGGTCGCGCCCTTCGCGCTCCGGACGAGCCTCGTATAGTGGCCGGGAATGCCCGTGATCAGGATTCTCGAACGCATGCAAACGCACCTTTCCTCTTGTCCTGCCATCGTCAGGCGACGGCTTGGACTTCAATCTCGGTAATGGGTTGATCGAGCGGACGGCGCGGCGCGCGCGCAACGATCCGGGGTGTCGCGGAAACGGTGCTGTCGCACCATTCGACGAAGGGGCCGAACGAAGCCGCCCAGGAGCGGCCCGACGCGGTGAAGAGACCACCATCGCGAAGACGGCCGAGACGGGCCCTGTCCCGAGCGAGAAGCTCCACGGCGCCGGCAAGATCGGCGACGATCTTGAGGTCGGATTCGCCTTCGATCAGGATGCCGTCGCGGCCATCGGTGACCAGTTCGTCGACAGCGCCAACGGCTGTCGCAACCGGCACGCAGCCGACCAGCTGTGCCTCGGCGATCATCAGCGGCGCGCCTTCCCAGCGCGACGGCATGATCAGGATATCGCCCCAGGCCAGGATCGTCGCAATTTCGCGACCGCTGAAGATCGGCGGCCGGACGGTGACGCCGAGTTCACGCAGCTTGCCGGTCCAGGAGCTCGGCTGATCGGCAAGGATCTCGCCGCCCACCGCCAACGCCTCGAACGGGATGTTGCGATCGCGCAGGATCTGTAGCGCCGCATGGATGCGGTCGATGCCCTTTTGCGGCTCGAAGCGGCCCATGTAGAGGATCCGCAGTGGCGCATCGGTGGGGCGCGCCTGCCGGTTCTGCACGATCTCGCTCAGCATCTTCGGCTTGACCGAAATGCTCGGGGCGTTGGCGACCGCATAGATCTTCTCGAGCGGCACGCCATAGCTGTGCAGATAGACCTTGAGCTGCTCGGAGCAGGTCAGGAAGGCATCGTAGCAATGCTCGTGCGCGATCGCCGCGAAGGGCTGGCCAGCCGGGCGACGCAAGGATGTCTCGTCCACCACATGCAGATAGCAGGCGGTGCGCGCACCCTCGGAACGCAGCCGCGCCATCAGCGGATGCACCGCCATAACGTGGTTGTTGATGATCAGGTCGAAGCCAGAAAGCACGCCCTTCAGCGCATTCCAGTCGACATCGTGATACTCGGCGATGAAGTCCTGCCCGAGGAAGCGATTGGTGCCGCCCCAGGCCGGGATGCCCTGCTTCCAGAAATGGATGTAGTCGAATGAGGCGTCGAACTCGTCGAGAACGTCCATGCGCGCCGAACCCAGCACGAACAGATGCGTTTCGAAGCCCTCTGCCTTCAGCTCGCGCGCCGCCGCGAAAGCGACCTTTTCGGCACCGCCGAACGAGGCGTTTGGCACCAGAAGCGCCAGCGTGCGCTTGCCGTTCTTGGCATGGCCGAGCGGCAGGACCGGTGCGCCGCCAATTTCGGTGCGAAGCTGCTTGTAGAGTTCCGACAGGGCGGGAAGTCTCGACCCACGCCATGTCCAGCGCTTGCCGGCGAAGGTCCGCAGCGGGCTGGTGGCGATGGTGTGAACCAGGTTGATCAGCGACTGCTCGGGGGTCGCGGACGAACGCTTTGGTGCGGCGCCGGGGAATGGAAAGCGCAGCGTGACCACGGCAACGGTCGGCCAGACCTGGTCGGCGGCGATCGAGTCAAACCAGTCCATCGCGTTGTTCTGGATCGCATCGCGCGCGATGATCGACGACATGAAGACGAGGTCGGCCCGGCCCTTGCGGACATGGCCGGAAGGCTGGATCTCGATGTCGATGCCGCGCTCGGCCGCGACATTGCGGATCTGCACGAACACGACGTTGGCAGCCTCGGTCGCGCGCTCCAGATGAACCAGCAGGTTTGGCCAGAGACGCGATTCCTGCAGCAGCTTCAGCGTCTCGGCGCTGCCCGCGGCCAGGAATGGCGGAAAATGAAAATTGTCGGGTTCGGCCGCACTGCCCCAGAAGGCGCGGATTGCCTCGTCGAAATCGAGAATCGAGGGCTGCATGGTCGGATCGGTGAAGCAGGCGATCGCGCCGTCGCCGGTGCGCAGCATCGCGTAGCGCGGCGCTTCCTCATGCTCGAAATCGACCAGCGTCGATCGGCGGAACAGCGCCTTGTGGCGCCGACGCAGGAAGCTCACCGAGGCAGCGCGGTCGCGGTTCGCCTCCTTGAAGCGACTTTCGGCGCGCAGCCGGTACTCGAAGGCCGTGTCGTGGCAAGGCACGCCGACGAAACCGGCCTCGATGCAGGAGAGCCAGAACTCCCAGTCCTCAAAACCATTCTGCCGGTCGGCGTCGAAACGGACGCCGGCATGGAAGACATCGATCGAGATCATCGAGCCGGTGTCGCAGATATTATCGGCGACGCAGTGCGTCAGGCGTGAATAGCCGTCGCCATAGTGCGCGCCCCAACGCACCGAGAAGGTGTCGATATTGGTATAAACCCAGCCGCACTGCTCGGCCTTGAGCCGCTCATACAGCGTCTCGATGGTCGTCGGCAGCACGCGGTTATCGGCGTCGAGGAAATAGACCGCCTTCGCGTCCGGCAGCGTCTCGACGATGAAATCGATCGCCCGGTTGCGCGCGCCGCCGGGGCCGGCATTCGGCCCGAAGATCACATGCAACTCGGGCCGCGTCGCAGCATAAAGCGTCAGCGCGTCGAACACTTCGCGGCGCGGATCGCCGTCGACGGAGACGACGACCTCGATGCGGCACTCGGTCCTTGACGCAAAGGCCGTCTCCAGCGCCTCGACGGCCAGGGCCGCGTGACCATAGAGCGGCATGGCGATGACGACGAGATCGGCGGCCTCACTGCGCATGGGCAACCTCCCCGCGCGGCTCGACTTCGAAATGGCGGACCAGACGGAAGTCGGACACCTTGAGCCAGGAGAAATCGACGGAGTCGCCCTTGGCGCGGCTCAGGATGACGAGGTTCATCGTTCGCTGCGTCGGGCTGTCGAGCACAATGTTGATGCTGGCAGACTCCCCGGCAATCACGTCGCGCCAACCGCTGAAGTAGGCGGAGCGTCGGGCCGCTCCCTCCCGCTCGAGAATAGCGATCTCGGAGCGAAGATTGGCGGCACTCGGCGCCAGCAGGAAGCCGACGAGCGCCGGCTGCCCCTCTGCATGGTCGATGGTGGCGCGGGCCGAGAAGCGGACCGTACCGGGCGCGACCGCGTTGGCGACCGCACCGGCCGAAATGCCGGCCGGCAGCGGATGACAGACGATGGCGTCCTCGTGCTCGAGAAAGCGGATGGTCTGGAAATCGGGCACGATCGGGCTGACGGATACGTCGGCGACAGCGCGCAGCGCATCGATCGGCAGGCGATAATCCTCGATCCGGCGACCGCCGATGAGCGAGCTTGGTGCGATCGAATTCGGCAGCGCGGTCGGACGGACGCCGGGAATGCCGGAATAGATCTTGATCGCCAGCGGCCGGTGATCGAGATCGCCATGCGGCGTGCGGGCACGGGCTGCGTAGCGGCGGCTGGCGATCGGATGGCCCAGCGACGGCGCGGGCGGCTCGGCACCATTGGCCGAGATCCGCAGCCGCAGCGTGCGCGGGCTGCCATCGCAGGCCTTGGGCAGGGAGAAGAAGTTCCAGTCCGCCGCGAGATCGGAGAAGGGCACGATCCACTCGGCAACGCCCTCGCCGTTCTCGACATAGTCGAGCGTGACGATCACTTCGCCGCTGCCCTTGGCCAGATTGCGGAAATGCAGTGCGAAACCGGAGACGCCAAAGCTCGAGACGGGGAACAACTGCTCCACCCAGCCTTCGCGCATCAGGCGACCGATGCCCTCGTCCTTCGGATCGACAAAGGCGTCATGGGCGAAGATCTCGCTCGCCGGCTCCCAGTTGCGAGCCCGGAAAGCATCCTCCAGCACGCGGAAATTCTCGAACAGCGTCTCGCGCTCCCGGCGCAGCATGACCAGCTCCGTCGCCATGGTGCTGGCATAGCTGGAGATGCGCCCAAGGCCGGATTCGAGAACCGTCTGGATCAGCGCGGCGACACCATCCACATCGCGATCGATGCGGATGACGGGCGGCGCGGGAATGGTCGCCATCTTGACGAGCGCGGCACAGATGGCGTCGATCTCCGACGCTCCCGCCGGCGAGGCGACGACGGCCAGGACCGGGTAGACATCCCGCATCGTGCCATCGCTGCGGAAAAGCTCGTCTGTAAAAGTGACGAGATGGGCCAGCGGGCCAGCGGCCAACTCGGCGCGGTCGCTTGCGCCGGCGAGCACCATGCGAAGCGATGCCTTGGTTTGCGTCGGAACGACCGGGTCAAACTGGCTCTTGATAGGTTTGTTCACGTGGCAGCGTCCGTTCATGCAGAGCAGTCCAGTCGAAATCGTAAGCATTACGATTAGACAAACTTGCTTGTTATTCGGATACGCCGATTAGTATCGCTTCATTTTGCAGCGCACAACAATGTTGAAAATAAATATTAATTCCTATTCTTGCAGAATATTTGTTCAAAATTTGAATTTAAAAGTAGTTGTTTCCCGAGAAGAACAAGACGATCATCGAAGAATGAACATTCGGGACGAAACCGCCAGGGACGGAAAGGCCATAAGCGAGGTGATCGCCGCGGCATTCCAGGGTCACCCGCACAGCCAGCAGCGCGAGGGGGCCCTCGTCGAGGCCTTGCGCGCCGATGGTGCACTGCACGTTTCGCTCGTCGCCGTGGAGGATGGGAAGATCGTCGGTCACGTCGCCTTCTCCCCCGTCACGATTGACGGCGCGGACGAAGGCTGGTTCGGGCTGGGGCCAGTGGCGGTGCTTCCGGAGATGCAGGGGCGCGGCATCGGCCGAGCCCTGATCGAAACGGGACTGGAGCGCATCAAGGCGCTGGGCGCAGCCGGCTGTGTCCTGGTCGGCGAACCGGAATTCTATCAGCGGTTCGGTTTTCGAGCCGATCCGCGATGGACCCTGTCAGGCATACCGCCCGAATATTTCATGGCGCTCGTCCTGCCGCCAGGACAGGAAACGCCAGCAGGCGAAGTCCGCTATCACGCAGCCTTCGCCGAAGTCGGGTAGAAACGTCGAAGCCTACTGGGGACGGGGCATGCTGGCGCGAACATCTTCGCGGGTCAGGACGCCAGCGAGAACAGCGCCGAGCAGGGCGCAGACCACCAGACCCAGACCAGCCCAGAACATCACGAAATTTGCGCATCCGCCTGCATTGCAGCCCACATCCACTATCCGCTGCAACAGCATGCCGATGCCCACTCCCGTTCCGACGCCGACGATGCCGCCGAAGATCAAACCGAAAAAGGCTGCGAAAGCGATACGCATGGTTTTGTCCTGAGACTGGAATCTGTTCGCCGGAAGGGATAGCACCGATCCGGAAGCGCGACTGTGTCCTCAGTCACGCAGGCTTGGTATAGCTGACGTTCATTTCCGATTGGTTGACGCGACCTTTCCGCGCGACGGGAGATTTTTATGTCGAAGATCCAGATCGACGTCGTCACCGACATCGTCTGCCCCTGGTGCTTCATCGGTGTCAAACGGCTGCACAAGGTGCTCGCCGAAGCCGGAACCGAAGCGCAGATCATCCATCATCCGTTCTTCCTCGATCCGACCGTGCCGCCGGAAGGGATCGACGTGGCCGAGAAGATGCGCAAGCGGTTCGGCGGTGACCCGGGGCCGATGTTCGCCCGTGTCGAGGCCGAAGCCCGCAAGAGCGGCATCGCGCTCGACCTGTCGAAGCAGCCACGCATGCGCCCGACGGCTGCGGCGCATACGCTGATCCGCCACGCGCTGGACAAGGGCACTCAGGACGCGCTGGCGACCGCCCTGTTCGAGGCGCATTTCATGGATGCCCGCAACATTGCCGACCCGGACGTCCTCGCCGAAATCGGCGCACGGCATGGCTTCACGGCCGAGGAAGCGCGGCGGCTGGCAACCGATGCAGCAGAGCTGGAGATCACGCGCCAGGAAGCTGCCGCCGCTGCCCAGGGCGGCATCAGCGGCGTGCCGTTCTTCGTCTTCAACCGACGTCTTGCCCTGTCCGGCTGTCAGCCGGAAGATGTGTTCGAGCAGGCTCTTGCCCAGGCGACGGAAGCAGACGCCGAGGCCGGTGCCTGAAACGAATAGCGAACCGATTGGAGGAAACGCGAATGGTCCGAACGTCCCATATCTTCCCGGTGCTGCGCTACAGAGATCCAAGAGCCGCGATAGAGTTTCTGATCAAAGGGTTCGGCTTTGAAATTCACGCGCAGCATGAAGGACCGGACGGCGAAATCGTCCATGCGGAACTGCGACTGGGGCAGTCGATGGTCATGCTGGGCGGCTTCACGCCGGAACTGGTCGCCAGCGGACGGACGGCGAGCGGCGGAACCGGAGGCGTCTATGTTTCGGTCCGTTTCGTCGATGCGCACTACGACATGGCGGTCGCCGCGGGCGCGAAGATCACCCGCCCGCCGGAAGATATGGAATACGGCTCGCGGGAGTATTCCTGCCGCGACAGCGAGGGCTATGAGTGGTCGTTCGGCAGCTACGATCCACTCGGCACGAACGGCAAGGTCGCCGACGCCTGATCCAACATCGCCGCATCGCCCGCGCCGCATTTTCCTGCGGCCGGGCAATGCAGCATGCAAATGGCCTGACGCTCAGGGAATGCGTCGGAACAGCCCGTGATAAAGCGTGGGCAGGCCGCTCTCTTCCGTCTCGATCTCGGCGCGGAATGTGCCGTCGATCGCCTCGTAGAGATAGCGGCGGCCGGCCTGCAGGCAGGTGTAGCGCTGTCGATCCAGTTCGACTTCCAGATCCGGAAAACGGACATAGACCGCCGTGATCTCGCCCACCTCCCCCTCGGCCAGCCCCAACCGCCGGATCGCCAGCATATTGGTGACGGGACTGGCGGAAAAATCGACGTCGCTGGCGCCGACCAATGCCGGCACCCGCTTGCCGTCGCTGTTTCGCCAAAGCCCGTCGCCATCCGATTGCAGCGTTATCGACGGACCGCCGACAATGGCGACCCGTGCCTCGGCAACGTGGCCGTCCGGGTGGCAGGAGAGTTCGTAATGGGCGGCGAAGCGCGCCTCGCCGCCGGACAGGATCGCCCCCTCGGCGGCGATCCCCGTCGGACGGTCGCTGAAGACCATATGCTCCAGCCCCTCGCCGTCCCAGCTCTGCCAGCGCACTGCCTTCGACATGTTGCCCGCCTATCGCGTTGTGGTGCCTAGTGAAATCAGCCTACCGGTCGAGGCCGGCGACAAGAAGGTACTTCTTCTCGACGAATTCATCGATGCCGTGATGCGAACCCTCGCGTCCGTTGCCGGATTCCTTGACGCCGCCAAACGGTGCCAATTCCGTCGAAAGCACGCCGGAATTGATGCCGACCATGCCGTATTCGAGCCCCTCGCCGACGCGGAAGATGCGGCCGATATCGCGCGAATAGAAATAGGCCGCGAGGCCGAATTCGGTGTCGTTAGCGGCCTTGATGACCTCTTCCTCGGTCTCGAACTTGAACACCGCCGCGATCGGGCCGAACGTCTCCTCGCGGGCAAGCTGCATGGTCCGCGTCGCGCCGGTCAGCACGGTCGGCTCGTAGAACGAGCCCCCCAGAGAATGCCGATGGCCGCCAAGAGCCACCTTCGCGCCTTTGCTCGTGGCGTCCTTCAGATGCTCCTCGACCTTCTCGATCGCCTTGTCGTTGATCAGCGGGCCCTGCGTGACGCCGTCGTCCGTGCCATTGCCAACCTTGAGCTTCTCGACCGCCGCGATCAGCTTCTTGACGAAAGCGTCGTGGATGCCGGCCTGCGCATAGATACGGTTGGCGCAGACGCAGGTCTGGCCCATGTTGCGGAACTTCGAAATCATGGCGCCCTCGACCGCAGCATCGAGATCGGCGTCGTCGAAGACGATGAACGGCGCGTTGCCACCAAGCTCCAGCGCCATCTTCTTCACCGTGGTCGAAGCCTGCCGCATCAGCAGCTTGCCGACTTCGGTCGAGCCGGTGAAATTCACCAGCCGGATCGCCGGATGCGACGTCAGCACGCCGCCGATTTCCGACGCGCTGCCGGTGACGACGTTGAACACGCCCTTGGGAATGCCGGCGCGATCGGCCAGTTCGGCCAGCGCCAGCGCCGTGAGGGGCGTCTCGCCGGCCGGTTTCAATACGACCGTGCAACCGGCAGCCAGTGCGGGCGCAACCTTGCGGGTGATCATGGCGGCCGGGAAATTCCACGGCGTGATGGCCGCGACAACACCGGTCGGCTGGCGCAGCACGAGAATGCGCGCATCGGCGCGATGGCTCGGCAGCGTCTCGCCGGCGATGCGCTTGGCCTCTTCCGCGTAAAACTCGACATAGGAATTCGCGTAGTCGATCTCGCCCTTGGCTTCCGCCAGCGGCTTGCCCTGCTCCGAGGTCAGGATCATGGCGAGGTCATCCTGATGGGCGCGGATGCGCTCAAACCACTGCCGGACCAGCTTTGAACGTTCCTTGGCGGTCTTGGCCGCCCAGAGCTTGAAAGCGGCGGCGGCGGCATCGACGGCTGCGGTCGTCTCATCGACACCAAAGCGCGGCACGCGGCCAATGACGGCGCCCGTCGCCGGGTTGGTGACATCGATCGACGGCTGGCCGACCCAGGCCCCATCGACATAGCACTGGTCCTTTACGAGCGTCGGATCGATCAGCTTCAAGGTCTTGACGGTCGACTTGTCCATGGTGCTACTCCTTCACGTCGATTGGCCAATGGCTGCGGCTTGGAACCGTTCCATTTGCCGTCCGACGATAGCGCGGCGGCGTCCGGTTCGCCATGGAGCGTATCGCCCTTGCCGATGAGGGCACAAAACGGGATCGAGCATGCGACTGTTCAAAGATCTGACGACAGCCATCGCCCTCACCGCCGCTCTTCTCACCTCCCTACCTGCCAAGGCCGAGACCATGACGCCGCAAGCAACGCTCGAAGCCCTGATGACGCCCAAAGGACTGACGGCCGCCCGTTTCGACGCGCGCTTCCTCGCCCAGGTCTCGTTCGCAGAGGTCGAGGCGCTGGTTGCCAGCCTGATCGCCAAGCATGGCCCGTTGCAGGGGATACACACGGCCGGCGAAGGCTTCACGCTGCGCTTCGCCAGGGCAAACCTGCCGACCTCGATCACGCTGGACAAGGATGACCGCATCATCGGCCTCTGGTTCGGCGCGGCCGAAACCCAAGGCGCGATCGCGGACCTCGCGCAGGAGATCCAGGCCCTGCCCGGCAAGACGGCGCTGCTCGTCATCAGCAACGGCCAGGACATCTTCGCCCATGCGGCAGAGCAGCCGCTGGCCGTCGGATCCGCCGCCAAGCTCGCCGTCCTTGTCGCGGTCCAGGGCGCGGTCGAGCAGGGAAGGCTACGCTGGGATCAGGTGGTGCCGCTCGATCCGGCGTGGAAGTCCCTGCCCTCTGGCCAGTTGCAGGATTGGCCGGACGGCACGCCCCTGACGCTCGCAACCCTCGCCAATCTGATGATTTCGATCAGCGACAACACCGCGACCGACGCGCTGATCCGCATTGCCGGCCGCGAGGTGGTCGAGGCCATATCGCCCGCCAACGCGCCCTTCCCGACCACGCGCGAACTCTTCACGCTGAAGACGGCCGACAAGGCTCCGATGCGGGCCGAATGGGTGGCGGGCGACGCCGCCGTGCGCCGCGCCATTCTGGACGGAATCGCGAAGGAGCCCCTGCCCCCGGTTGGGGCGATCAGTTCCAGCGCCACCCATGAGGTCGAATGGTTCTTCACGGCGCGCGAACTCTGCCGCCTGCTCGACCAGACAGCCGCGCTTCCCAGCGTCGGCATCAATCCCGGCCTCGCCAGCGCCAAGGCCTGGAAATCCGTCGCCTACAAGGGCGGTTCGGAGATCGGCGTGCTCAACCTTTCGACCCGCGTCGTCAACAGGGATGGCGGCGTTCATTGTGTCGTCGCAAGCTGGAACGATGATGCCCCGCTTGACGATGAGAAGCTGTTCGCGCCCTATCGGGGCATCCTCAATCGCCTCGCCGAGCGGGAGTAGAACCATGCGCCAAGTCACCGTCGCCGCCACGCAGATGGAGTGCGACTGGGATCGCCCCGGCAACATCGCGCGGGCGGAACGCCTGGTGCGGCAGGCGGCGGCCGAGGGCGCCAACATTATCCTGATCCAGGAACTGTTCGAGACGCCCTATTTCTGCCAGGACCAGTTTCACGACCATTTCAACCTGGCCCAGCCCTTCGAGGGCAATCCGCTGATCGCGCATTTCGCGGCGCTGGCGGCGGAACTCTCCGTCGTGTTGCCGGTCAGCTATTTCGAGCGCGCCGGCCAGACCGCCTATAACAGCATCGCCATCGTCGACGCCGATGGCAGCGTGCTCGGCAATTATCGCAAGAGCCACATCCCGGATGGCCCCGGCTATACCGAGAAGTTCTATTTCTCGCCCGGCGATACCGGCTTTCGCGTCTGGCCGACCCGCTTCGGCAAGATCGGCGTCGGCATCTGCTGGGACCAGTGGTTCCCGGAATCGGCCCGCGCCATGGCGCTGGGCGGTGCCGAGATCCTGTTCTATCCGACGGCGATCGGCTCCGAGCCGCAGGATTCCTCGCTCGATTCCGCCCCACACTGGCAGCGTGTCATGCAGGGCCACGCCGGCGCCAATCTGATGCCGCTTGTCGCCTCCAACCGCATCGGCACCGAGCGCGGCCTGAACGGCACCGAGATCACCTTTTACGGCTCCTCCTTCATCGCCGACCCAACCGGCGCCAAGCTCGTCGAGGCCGACCGCGGCAGCGAGAGCGTGCTGACCGCGACGTTCGATCTCGATGCCATCGCCCATCAACGCCGCTCCTGGGGCGTGTTTCGCGATCGGCGGCCGGACCTCTATGGCGCGCTGACGACGCTGGACGGACGCCATCCCCTCGCCGCCGGGCGCTGATCGCCTTCATATCATTCGACGGCACGGTTTCGCAGGACGGCATTCCACCGCGCCGCATCGAAATGGCATGGTGTTGCTTAACTTGCCGACATCAATGTTCAATATTTGAACAAGAATATTGATGCCCCGGCATGTTTCAAGCGCTCTGAAACGAAGGATGAATTCGTCCTATATTTCGGATTGAAAGCAAAAATCGTCCACCTTCGGGCAGACGTTCCCTATGCGTTTGAGATTTGCTCCAGGCTCAAATCCATATTGATCCATGACCTTCACGGTCACACTGGAGTTCAAATAGAATGAATTTTCGTCCTGCGCTCGCTCTTGCGGCGACCCTTCTGCTTGCGCCCAATTTCGCCCATGCCGGCGAGACGCTGGACCGGGTGCTTTCCACCAAGGTGTTGAACAACGTCGTGGTCGACGACTATCCACCCTTCACCTTCCTCGACAAGGACAACAATCTCGCCGGTTTCGACATCGACGTCGCGCAGGCCGTCGCCGACAAGCTGGGCGTCAAGGTCGTCAATTCCGTCCCCGGCTGGGAAGTGATCACCGCCGGCCGCTGGGCCGGGCGTTGGGACATCTGCATCTGCTCGATCACGCCGACGACGGACCGCGCCACCGTGCTCGATTTCATCGTCCAGTATTACAGTTCGCCGGCCGTCCTCGTCGTCAACAAGGACGAGACCGCGATCCAGTCGATCAAGGACATCTCCGGAAAGCGCGTCGGCGTCGGCTCTGGTTCGAGCTATGAGGCCTATCTGGACAAGACCATCGTCATTCCGGGTGAGAAGGCCATCGCCTTCCCGTTCGAGCACCCGGTCAAGGTCCCCACCGACGAGACCATCAACTTCCAGAACCTGGCGCTGGGCGCCGGCGTCCGGCTCGACGCGATTGTCGCCAACATCGCCACCGCCAAGGGCCATATCGACGCTGGTTCACCGCTCAAGGTCGTCGGTGAACCTCTGTTCGGCGAGCCGAACTGGATCGCCGTCGACAAGGGCGACGCCGAGTGGAACGCCAAGGTGGTCGAGATCATCGAGGGCCTGCGCGCGGATGGCACGCTGAAGGCAATCTCGGAGAAATGGCTCGGCACCGACATCACGCGCAATGACGTTTGAGCTGAGGCAGGAACTGCCACGAGACAGCGGCGTCCGCCGGCCACGCTTCCTGGCCGGCGCGACGCCATGGCTCGCGGGCTTCTCGGCGCAACGCCGGTTCGGCATCAAGGTCGGCCTCGTGTGGGCCGGCCTGTTTGCTGTACTGGTCGTCGGCTTTGTACAGTTCGGGCTTGATGGCGGCGCCATCGCCCAGCGCCTGCCGTTCATGCTCGGCATCCGGCTGACGCCGAACGGCATGATCCAGGGCGCCGCGATGACGCTGTTCGTCACGGCAAGCTCTGTCGGCTTCGCGGCGTTCCTGGGCGTGGTGACGGCATTGGGGCGGATGTCTTCCAACCCGTTCTGCTTCGCCATCGCGACCTTCTACGGCTCGCTGTTTCGCGGCACGCCGCTGCTGATCCAGGTGCTGCTGATCTATCTGGCGCTGCCGCAGATCGGCATCATTCTCGGCCCGCTCACCTCCGGCATCCTGGCGCTCTCGCTGAACTATGGCGCCTACAACGCCGAGATCGTCCGCAGCGGCGTCCGCTCGGTTCCCGCCGGCCAATGGGAAGCCGCGATGTCGCTCGGCCTCCCGCGCTGGCGCATCGCCTGGAAGGTGATCGCGCCGCAGGCGCTTCGCGTCATCATCCCGCCCGCCGGCACGCAGGTCGTGTCGATGCTGAAGGATTCGGCGCTGGTATCGTTGATGGGCGTCTGGGAACTGAACTTCCTGGCTCAGTCCTACGGCCGCTCTACCTACAAATACATGGAAATGCTGACGACAGCCGCCGCGATCTACTGGGCGATGTCGATCCTTCTCGAATTCTGCCAGGCCAAGCTCGAACGACGCTTTGGGCGCGGCTTTCCGGGTGCTACCAGCAACACCAAACGATCCTGACCGTCGCCGGCCTGGCCACGACGTGTCCGATACCTGCAAGGACAAGAACCATGACGACGCATGACAAGGTGACCATTCTCGACGGCGGCATGGGCCGGCAGCTTGAACGCATCGGCGCACCGTTCCGACTGCCGGAATGGTCGGCGCTGGCGCTGATCGAGGCGCCGCATCTGGTGCAAAAGGCACATGAGCAGTTCATCGAGAGCGGCGCCGAAATCGTCACCACCAACACCTATGCCATCAAGCCGCACCAGATCGGCGCCGAGCGCTTCGAGGCGGAAGGATTGCTGCTGGCCGATCGCGCCGGCCGTGTCGCCCGCGCCGCCGCCGATCAGGCGGGACGCCCGGTCCGCGTCGCCGGATCGCTGCCGCCCGTTTTCGAATCCTACCGGCCGGAACTGTTCGACGCCGCCGGCGCGCCCGAAATCCTCGGCGTGCTGGTCGAGGGCCTGGCGCCGCATGTCGATCTCTGGCTGATCGAAACGCAGAGTTCGACGGTCGAGGCATTGGCCGCGATCGCGGCGATTGCCGACCATCCGAAGCCGATCTGGGTCTCCTACACGCTGAAGGACGAGGCCGGCCGCACAGGCCCGCCGGAACTTCGCTCCGGCGAGACGGTTGCCACCGGCGTCACCAAGGCGGTCGAGGCCGGCGCCGTCTCGATCCTGTTCAACTGCAGCCAGCCGGAAGTCATGGAGGCTGCCATCCGCGAGGCGCGCGAAACACTCGATGCAAACGGCCGCAGCGACGTGAGCCTCGGCGTTTATGCCAATGCCTTTGCCGCCGAAGCGGAAAGCGACGAGCCCTATGCCGGCATTTCGGACATCCGCGCCGACGTCACGCCGGCGCGCTATCTGGTATGGGCGACACGCTGGATCGACGCCGGCGCCTCGATCGTCGGCGGCTGCTGCGGCATCGGCCCGGAGCACATCGCCGAGATCCGACACCATCTCGATCCGGCGCGCCCGGAGACCCGCGCGGGCTAGTTCATCGTCTGAAGAAGTTCCGACAATTTACTGATATCGCTGATGATATAATCAGCGTCCGGCGCCAGCTGTTCGGCCGACATGAAACCGCTCTCGACGCCGATGGCGATCACGCCGGCGGCGCGGGCGGCATGCAGATCGTGCAGTGTATCGCCGATCATCGCCGTCTCGCCCGGCTGGAAACCGAACTGGTCGAGGAAGGCCACGATCTGGCCAGCCTCGGGTTTGCGGCCATGGCCGGAATCATAGCCGAAGATCGCATCGAACCAGGAGACAAGGCCGAGCCGCTCGCATTGCGACCGCGCACCGCGCTCGGAATCATTGGTGACGACGCCGAGGCGATAGCCCGCCTGCTGCAGCGTCTCGAACACGGCCGAGGGCTCGCCGATCGGCGTCGCGGCATGAAGCGTCGCATCATGGAACAGGTCGCGCAGAAGCTGGTCGAAAGCGGCTTCGCCCGGACGGCCGAGCGCTTCGGCCCAAAGCGGGATCAGCTCCCCGACCGAGCTGGCAATGAAGGGCGAGGTCGGCAGCAGAACCCGCGCCTCCAGATCATAGTGGACGATCGCGGCCAGACGCGCGGCGACGGCGGCGTCGCCCTCCGCCAGCGTGGCGATGACCGAGCCCGTGGCGGCGTCCCAGGTCTTGGCGAAATCGAGGAAGGTCCCGTCCTTGTCGAACAGGAGCGCGCGCAGCTGCATGGCGTAATCCGTTGGAAGTCGTCGATAGCCACGTCTAGCACGCTTGCGTTCGAAGGGCATTCCCGCTTCGATCGCATCATCCTTCCGAAGACAACGAACGAGCATCATGTCCGCAACGCTCCAGAGCCTCCCCCGCGACGACGGCTTCCGCATGCCGGCCGAATGGAAGCCGCATGCCGGCACCTGGATGATATGGCCGGAGCGGCCCGACAATTGGCGGCTCGGCGCCAAGCCGGCGCAGCAGGCTTTTGTCGCCGTCGCCACGGCGATCGCCGAGGCGGAGCCGCTGACCATGCTGGTGTCATCCGCGCAGTGGGAAAACGCCCGCCAGCGCCTGCCTGCGCATATCCGTCTCGTCGAGGCGACCACCAACGACGCATGGTGCCGCGATACGGGGCCGAGCTTCGTCGTTAGCGACGACGGACGCCTGCGCGGCAATGACTGGCGCTTCAATGCCTGGGGCGGCTTCAATGGCGGGCTTTATTCCCCCTGGGACCAGGACGACCGTGTCGCGGCCAAGATCCTGGAGATCGAAGGCGCCCCACGCTATCGCGCGCCCTTCATTCTCGAAGGCGGCGCCATTCATGTCGATGGCGAGGGTACGCTGCTGACGACGCAGGAATGCCTGCTGAACCCCAACCGCAATCCCTACCTCGACAGCGACGAGATCGAGGAACAACTCGCCGCGCGCCTCGGCATCAGCAAGACGATCTGGCTCGGGCCCGGCCTGTTCCACGACGAGACCAACGGCCATATCGACAATCTCGCCTGCTTCGCGCGGCCGGGCGTCGTGGCTCTGACCTGGTGCGAGGATCCCGACGACCCGCAATATGCGATCTCGCACGACGCCCATGAGCGGCTGTCCAGCACGACCGACGCGCGGGGGCGAAAGCTGGAGATCGTCAAGCTGCCCATGCCGGGGCCGCTGTACATGACCGACGCGGAAGCCGCCGGCATCGACGTTTCCGAAGGCAGCGCCGTCCGGCAGGGCGGCGCGAGGCTCGCCGCGTCCTACGCCAACTATTACATCGCCAATGGCCTCGTGGTGATGCCGCTGCTCGATCCGAAGACGGATCCGGCCGCGATGGAGATCATCGCCGCGCTGCATCCCGACCGCCGTATCGTCGGCATCGAGGCCCGCGAAATCCTGCTCGGCGGCGGCAACATCCACTGCATCACGCAGCAGCAGCCGGTGGGACTCCCCGGATAGCCCACGATAAAAAAAGCTCCCGGGCGCATGTACCGCGCCCGAGAGCTATTTATTTAGAAACGAGATCCGCCACTGGAAGGCTGAACTCAGCCCTTCAGGATGCTGCGGCCTGCGTATTCCGCCTGCGGGCCAAGCTGCTCTTCGATGCGGATCAGCTGGTTGTACTTGGCGGTCCGGTCCGAACGAGCCAGCGAACCGGTCTTGATCTGACCGCAGTTGGTGGCAACCGCGAGGTCGGCAATGGTCGAATCCTCGGTCTCGCCCGAACGATGCGACATGACGGCGGTGTAGCCGGCGCGGTGCGCCATCGAGACGGCGTCCAACGTCTCGGTCAGCGAGCCGATCTGGTTGACCTTGACGAGGATCGAGTTGGCCGTGGCTTCCTTGATGCCGCGCGACAGGCGCGTCGTGTTGGTGACGAAGAGATCATCGCCCACCAGCTGAACCTTGTTGCCGATCTTGTCGGTCAGGCCCTTCCAGCCGGCCCAGTCGTCTTCGCTCATGCCGTCCTCGATCGAGATGATCGGGAACTTCGAGGCGAGATCGGCAAGGTACGCGACCTGCTCGTCGATCGAGCGGATGACGCCTTCGCCTTCATAGTTGTACTTGCCGTCCTTGAAGAACTCGGTCGCGGCGCAATCGAGGCCAAGATAGATGTCCTCGCCCAGGCGGAAGCCGGCCTTCTCGATCGCCTTGGCGACAAAGTCGAGGGCAGCAGTTGCCGAAGGCAGGTTCGGGGCGAAGCCGCCCTCGTCGCCGACATTGGTGTTGTGGCCGGCATCCTTCAGCGCCTTCTTCAGCGTGTGGAACACCTCCGAGCCCCAGCGCACGGCCTCGGCGAACGTCGGCGCGCCGACCGGCAGGATCATGAATTCCTGGAAGTCGATCGGATTGTCGGCATGGGCGCCGCCATTGATGATGTTCATCATCGGCACCGGCAGGACCTTGGCATTGACGCCGCCGACATAGCGGTAAAGCGGCTGGCCGGAAGCCTCGGCAGCAGCCTTGGCGAGCGCCAGCGAAACGCCGAGGATGGCGTTGGCGCCGAGGCGGGCCTTGTTCGGGGTGCCGTCGAGATCGATCATCGTGTGATCGATCATCGCCTGGTCTTCGGCTTCCATGCCGCCGATCGCGTCGAAAATCTCGCCATTGACGGCTTCCACAGCCTTCAGGACGCCCTTGCCCTGATACTTGGACTTGTCGCCATCGCGAAGCTCGACCGCCTCATGTGCGCCCGTGGACGCGCCCGACGGAACCGCGGCGCGACCGAGCGAGCCGTCCTCCAGCAGAACGTCTACCTCTACCGTCGGATTTCCACGGCTGTCGAGGATCTGGCGGGCGGTGATATCGATGATGGCGGTCATGCGGAAATCCTTGTTCTCGAACGGTACGGATCAGCTATGGCAGCTTCTAGCCTGCCGCGAATGAAGGCGGAAGGGGACCGGCGAGAAACTGTGATCGGCTGTGGCCCGATAATCAGGGCACACATGCCACAGTGGCCGGCCAGAACGCGAAGTTTGCGCCCTCTCTGTTGCCTTCCGTCTCGCATCGGATGATGAAGACGTCATGACGACGCTCCTCATCACCGACGGCGACCAGACCGCCGATCTTCTCACCGCCGCCGGCAGCCGCGCGATCATCATGCCGTGGCGCGACGCGCTGCATGAAGGCCCGATCCCGCCGCTCGATACGCTCGAGGCGGTCTCGGCTGTACGCGCCGTGCATCTGGCCGAAGTCTTCAAGTTCGATCCGGAGACAGTCGCGGCGACTTTTGCTGAGCGCGACGCGGTGATGGGGCGCCATGCCGAGTTCGATCGGATCGAGCTATGGTTCGAGCACGATCTCTACGACCAGCTGCAACTGCTTCAGATCCTTGATTTCTTCGCCAGAGAGAAACGGTCGCAGGGCATCGTCATCGTCCAGGCCGACAGCTTCTTCGCCATGGAACGGCCGGACACGGTGATGCGCTTCGCGATTGATGGCGTGCGCGTCACGCAGGGCCATCTCGACACGGCGGCGAAGATCTGGGCCGAGCTGACCTCGCCGACACCGGAGCTGATCGCCAAGCGCGCATCGAAGCCGATCAAGGGCTTCCCCTTCATGCAAGCCGCGCTGGCGCGCTTCCTCGAAGAATTGCCTCAGCCAAAGACCGGCCTGAACCGGACGGAAATGCGGCTGCTCGATTCGCTGGGGATGGAGGATATGTCGGCGGCCGCCCTGTTCCATCAGGCTCGCCAGGCCGAGGAAGCCGCGTTCATGGGCACCTGGCCCTTCTACGCCGTGATCGACTCGCTCGCCTTCTGCGATTTCCCGCTGATCGAGGGCCTTTACACGCCCTATTCGCATGCCGATTCGGAAGTGCACGCCGAATATGTCACCGCGCCCTTGAAGCTGAGCATGGTCGGCGAGGATATCCTTTCCGGCGACCAGGACCATGTTTCGACCAATGGCATCAAGCGCTGGTGGGGCGGAACCGAAATGAAGGGCTTCTCCGCATGGCGCTTCAATCGCGACACGCGCGAGCTGTTTGCGCCGCGCTAGGGCATCTTACCGGGAGCGTCCGATGATGACGGAACACGAACTGCAACTTGGCCGGACTGTCGGCATCGCCGAAAGCCCGGAAAAGGCGATCCTCGACCGCGTCCCCAATCCGCATCCGGACACGTTCTATGTCGCCCGCTTCACGGTGCCGGAATTCACGTCGCTATGCCCGGAGACGGGCCAGCCCGATTTCGCGCATATCGTCATCGACTACGTGCCGAAGAATTGGCTGGTCGAATCGAAGTCGCTGAAGCTCTACATGCACTCGTTCCGCAATCACGGCGCGTTTCATGAGGGCTGCACGATCGACATCGCCAAGCGGTTGATCGACCTGCTCGACCCGCATTGGCTGCGCATCGGCGGCTACTGGTATCCGCGCGGCGGCATTCCGATCGACGTGTTCTGGCAGAGCGGCCCGGTTCCGGCCAACCTTTGGCTGCCCGACCAGGGCGTTGCCCCCTATCGCGGGCGCGGCTGAGGCCGATAAGGCTCGACGGCTTATCTGGCCTAGGTGCAGGAGCCGCCGTTAAGTGCTTCGTCGATGGCCGGCGTTGCGCCGCTCAGCGACACCGTGCCGGCGACCGAATCGCCGATGGAGATTTCGATCAGTTTGCCGGCCCGCAGCGTCTCGATATTCTCCGGCGCCATGCGGATTCCCCAGCTATGGGCCGTCAGCGCTAGGAACTCGCCTGCGAAGCCTTCATTGCGATCCGTCTTGATCTGAATCTTCTGACGCTCGATGCCGTCCATGCTGCCGCGCTCGGAGATCTCCTGGCGAAGCGTGCTCGTATCGGTACCGTAGGCGACGCGGAAAACCGTCAGATCCGGCGTGTCGCAATAGAGCGAGACGACGAGCGGCGAATCGCGGTCCTGGGCAATGGCCATGACCGGCGGGCCGGAGGGCTGGTCGTCATAACCATTCAGACGCTGGGTGCGCCATTCCGAGGCGCCGTTAAGAATCGAAACCTTGACGTCGGTGACGCGTGGGACACCAGGCAGCGTCGGTGCGACCGGCGCGAAGGCGGTCGTGCTATCGCTTCCAGCATCGGGTTCGACTGGCGGTGCGGGCACATCGACGACGGCGGGTGCCGGCGTTGGCGATGGAGCGGCAGTATCGGCCGGTGGCTGGATCCCGGGTTGAGCCGGCTCGCTGGAGACGTTCGTGTCGCCCCCCGCCAGCAGGCCTCGCAAAGGTCCGCCAGGAAGGACCGCAATGACGACGCCGAGCCCGACCGCTATGGCCCCGGCGGCGATGCCGACACGCTTCAGCCAACGCGGAGACGACGGTTCGCCCTCGTCATGTTCGGAGTATTCAGACGGCGGCGGCGGCGCGGCAGTAGCAGAGATGGCGGCTGTCGGGCCAACGGCGGCCGGATTGGCGACAGTGCGCCGCGCTGTGACTGTGGCAGCAGTTGGCGTGGGGTCTGTAACCGCCGGGCTGGCAACGGCAGGCGGCGGTGTCGCTGCACGTTTCGGTGGAGCCGGTGCCCGTCGCTGCTGCTCGATAATGCCGATTGCGGTGCCGAGATCGCGCCGGAGCTGCTGATAGCGCTCCATGTCCAACTCGCCGCCTTCCGGCGTGCAGGTGGCGCGGATGGTGCGTTCGACCCGTTCATAGACACGCCGGCGACCATCCGCCGACGGGTCGGGAAGGTTCGAAATCGCCCGATCGAGAATGACGACTAGTTCGTTCGGGTCCATCGGGCAGAGCTTCTTCCAGCATGACGCAGGGTGACATCCTGCGATCGTTTTACATCATCCCGCAAGTCGCGACAAAACGACTGGCTCTTTATGCCTTGGCAAGCTTGTCAAATGCCAGCAGCCGCTCCAGCAGCGCCGGCAGTTCGTCGATCTGGATCATGTTCGGACCGTCGGAAGGCGCGTTGTCGGGGTCCTGATGCGTCTCGATGAAGACGCCGGCGACACCGACCGCGACGGCGGCACGCGCCAACACGGAAACAAATTCGCGCTGGCCGCCCGAAGACGTACCCTGCCCGCCCGGCTGCTGCACCGAATGGGTTGCGTCAAAGATCACCGGAGCGCCCATCGCCGCCATGATCGGCAGCGCGCGCATGTCGGTCACGAGCGTGTTGTAGCCAAAGCTGGCGCCGCGCTCGGTCAGGAGAATGTTCGGGTTGCCGCTGTCGACCAGCTTGGCGAGAACGTTCTTCATGTCCCAGGGCGCGAGGAATTGGCCCTTCTTGACGTTGATCACCCTGCCCGTCTCGGCTGCAGCGACCAACAGATCTGTCTGGCGCGACAGGAAGGCCGGGATCTGCAGGATGTCGACGACTTCCGCCACGATCGCGCACTGTTCGCGCTCATGGATATCGGTCAGCACTGGGACGCCGAATTCCTTCTTGATATCAGCGAAGATCGGCAGCGCCGCATCGAGGCCCGCGCCGCGCTTGCCAGCGATGCTGGTGCGATTCGCCTTGTCGAAGGAGGATTTGTAGACGAAGCCCATGCCGAGCCTGGTCGTGATTTCCTTGAGACGACCGGCCATGTCGAACGCATGCTGCCGGCTTTCCAGCTGGCACGGCCCCGCGATCAGCGTCAGCGGCAGATCATTGCCGAAGGTCGCCTTGCCGGCGGAGACATGCGCATTGGGTTCAGTCGTCATTACTCACCGTGCCTGAGAACTGTCGCGGCCTGGAAATCGTCGAACCGCGGCTCGATCCTTACAACGTCAGCGGCGGCGATGCGACCTTCGCGTGAAAACCATGTCGCCGCGGCGAAACGAGAGGGAAAACTCGCCCATGGCGAGAGAGGACACCCCGACATCGCGGCGGATCCATGGCCGATCGCGCGGGACGCGACCGACATTCGTTCGGGAGGTTTATCACGGGCCACAAGGACCCGTGAAAAACCTCAGACGAGGCGCGACTGGTCGATGGCGGCCGCGATGAACGAGGCAAACAGCGGATGCGGATCGAGCGGCCGCGACTTCAGCTCCGGATGGTACTGAACGCCGATGAACCAGGGATGATCCCGCAATTCGACCGTCTCGGGCAGGACGCCATCCGGCGACATGCCGGCAAAGTGCATGCCGCAGGCCTCGAGCCGATCCTTGTACTCGATGTTGACCTCGTAGCGATGGCGGTGACGCTCGAAGATCGTCGTCGCGCCATAAATGTCGGCAATCTTCGAGCCCGGCTCGAGATGGCCTTCATAGGCGCCGAGACGCATCGTGCCGCCGAGATCGCCGGCCGAATGGCGCTTCTCAAGCATGTTGCCCTTGAGCCATTCGGTCATCAGGCCGACGACCGGCTCTTCGGTCGGGCCGAACTCGGTCGAGCTGGCCTTCTCGATGCCGGCGAGGCTGCGGGCAGCCTCGATGACGGCCATCTGCATGCCGAAGCAGATGCCGAAATACGGCACGTTGCGACGGCGCGCGAAACCGGCGGCCTTGATCTTGCCTTCCGAGCCGCGCTCGCCGAAGCCGCCGGGCACCAGGATGCCGTTGACGCGCTCCAGATAGGGCGACGGATCTTCCTTCTCGAAGATCTCGCTCTCGATCCAGTCGATGTTGACCTTGACCGTGTTGGCGATGCCGCCGTGCTGCAGCGCCTCGATCAGGGACTTATACGCGTCCTTCAGGCCGGTGTACTTGCCGACGACGGCGATCGTGACCTCGCCCTCCGGATGACGGAGCTTGGTGGTCAGCGCCTTCCACTTGTCGAGGACCGGCGGCTGCGCATCGGTGATACCGAAGGCTGCCAGCACTTCGTCGTCGAGGCCTTCGGCGTGATAGCTCGTCGGCACGTCGTAGATGTGGGCGACGTCGAGCGCCTGGATGACAGCCGATTCGCGCACATTGCAGAACAGCGACAGCTTGCGGCGCTCTTCCTTGGGGATCGGGCGGTCGCTGCGGCAAAGCAGGATGTCCGGCTGGATGCCGATCGAGCGCAGTTCCTTGACCGAATGCTGCGTCGGCTTGGTCTTCAGCTCGCCGGCGGTCGGGATGTAGGGCATCAGCGTCAGGTGGATATAGACGACGTTGCCGCGCGGCAGATCGTTGCCGATCTGGCGAATCGCTTCCAGGAACGGCATCGCCTCGATATCGCCGACCGTGCCGCCGATCTCGCAGAGAACGAAATCGACATCGTCATTGCCAGAAAGCACGAACGCCTTGATCGCATCGGTGACGTGCGGGATCACCTGCACCGTGCCGCCGAGGTAATCGCCACGGCGCTCCTTGGCGATGATCTCCTGGTAGATCTTGCCCGTCGTCACCGAATCGGCCTTCGAGGCCGGGCGCCCGGTGAAGCGCTCATAGTGGCCGAGGTCGAGATCGGTCTCGGCGCCATCGTCCGTGACGAAGACTTCACCGTGCTGATACGGGCTCATCGTGCCCGGATCGACGTTCAGGTAGGGATCGAGTTTCCTCAGGCGGACCTTGTAGCCGCGCGACTGGAGCATTGCTCCGAGCGCCGCAGAGGCGATGCCCTTGCCAAGCGAGGAAACCACACCGCCGGTTATGAATACGTACCGCGCCATGGGCCTCTACCTCAGTTTTCGATCGATCGGTTCATACGACAAAGACAAGCCGTCGCACAGAATGACGACGGAGCCTCAATTCAACAATCAGCCTGCCCCAAATAAAACGTCGCCGCACGAAAACGCGCGGCGACGCGAAGGGAGAAAGGCTTTTAAGCGCTTACTGCGAACTCGGAACAGCGGGAGCTGCAGGCGCAGCCGGTGCCGGTGTTGCCGGGGCAGGCGTAGCTTCCGGAGCCGAAGTGGTTGCCGGAGCCGGAGCGGTTGCCGGAGCCGAAGCGCCAGCCGGAGCCGGAGTGGTTGCCGGAGCCGGAGCGTCTGCGGCCGGAGCCGCGCCGCCAGCGGGAGCCGCCGCCGGAACCTGGCCGGGCAACTGGTCCAGAATACCGGTGCCCGTACCGACAGGCGCCGACGTCGAGGACTGGCCCTGGATCTGGTCCAGGATGGAGGACGGCCGGTCGCCGTAGCGGGCCATCAAGGTCAGGCCCATCGACGTAACGAAGAAAATCGCCGCGAGGATGGCCGTCGTACGCGTCAGTACGTTGGCCGAACCGCGCGCCGACATGAAGCCGCCGCCGCCGCCGCCAATACCAAGCGCGCCACCTTCGGACCGCTGCAGCAAAACAACGGCGACGAGCGCGACGACCACCATAAGGTGGATCACGATGATAACTGTCTGCATCGATGTCTCTGATCAGAATTCATAAAAAGCTGGCGGCCTTGTACACGATCGGTCTGGCGGTTTCCAGTGCCGCGCCCCTGATATGGAGAGCGGAAATCCGGAGACAAGCCAAACGCGGCATCATGCATAGGCTGCGGCGATGCCGAGGAAGTCCACGGCCTTCAGGCTGGCGCCACCCACGAGCGCGCCGTCAACGTCTGCAATCTTGAGTATTTCGCCGGCGTTGGACGGCTTGACTGAGCCGCCATAGAGGATTCGCATCCCCTCGCCTTCCGCACCGAACCGCTTCACCAGCCGCTGGCGAATATGGGCATGAACTTCCGCGATATCGGCATTGGAGGGGGTGAGCCCCGTGCCAATAGCCCAGACGGGCTCGTAGGCGATGACGAGATTCGCCGCTGTCGCCCCTTCCGGAACCGAGCCGGCCAACTGGGTATCGACGACGGAAAGGGTCGTTCCGCCGCGACGCTCTGCCTCGGTCTCGCCGATGCAGAGGATGGCCACCAATCCGGCGCGCCATGCCGCTTCCGCCTTGGCGTGGACTGTCGCGTCCGTCTCGGCATGGTCGGTGCGGCGTTCGGAATGGCCGACGATCACATGCGTCGCCCCGGTATCGGCGACCATCTCGGCAGAGATATCGCCGGTATGTGCGCCACTCGCCTTGGCGTGGCAATCCTGCGCGCCGATCAGCACGCGGCTGCCGAGCGCGACGACGGCGAAGGTGGTCAGTTGCGTCGCCGGCGGGCAGATGGCGAGATCCACCTTGCCCCGCAGATCCGCGCCGTACCCTGCCATGATCTGGCCGAGCTCGGCCGCTGAGGCCTTCAGACCGTTCATCTTCCAGTTGCCGGCGATCATCGGCTTCGGGCTGGGCAAGGCGCTTCCGGAAATGGGCATGGCGCTTCCTGAGATACGATGTGGATCGAGTTGGTTGCATCCTATGCACCGACCCGGCCACGACAAGTCAAGGGCCGGAGCCGAATACAGGCGAAACGGCCGGCCAATCCGGTTGCAGGACCCGGTATTTTCCCGCTGGAGTTCACGATGGCACGCCGGCTACGCCAATCTCGATAGCCTAAAGACGAGGGAATCCGCGCACAAAGCGCCGATTCGAAGCCGACTTGCAGAGAGATGTCGCTTCACCTTGCTCCGGAGGGGCCTCCTTCCTATGATCGCGCGCCCGAAGCGGGGCCGGTAAAGCCCCCGCGCGTTAGAGGACGTCGATGCTCAATACGATGCGCAAATACGCCGCCGGCTGGGTGGCACAGATCTTACTCGGCCTGCTCGTGCTGAGTTTTGCCGCCTGGGGCATCGCGGATGTCTTCACCGGCGTCGGCAATCATTCCGTCGCCCGCGTCGGCGCCACGGACATTTCGTCGGTCAATTACGATCGCGCCTATCGCCGCGAATTGCAGGCGATGAGCCAGCGCGTCGGCCAGCAGATCACGCCGGACCAGGCCAAGATGCTCGGCATCCCGAACCAGGTTCTCGGCCGCCTTGTCACCGAAGCCGCGCTTGATGACCAGGCGACGAATCTGGGCATTGGCGTTTCGCGCGAAATGTTGATCCGCGAGATCGCCCAGGACCCCGCCTTCAAGGGCGCCGGCGGCACGTTCGACCGCAACTATTTCGTTTCGCTCCTGCGCAACAACGGCATGACCGAGGACGCCTATGTCCTGGATCGCCTCGCCCAGGAGAAGCGCCAGCAGATCGCCGAGTCGATCTCGGGCGGCGCGACCGCGCCGGAAGCCCTGGCCAAGGCGCTGCACGCCTTCCAGACCGAACAGCGCGACATCCACTACCTCGTGCTGCCGGCTTCGTCTGTCGGCGAGATCGCGGCGCCGAACGCCGACGAGCTGACCGCCTATTACAATGACAACAAGGGCAACTGGCGCGCTCCTGAAACCCGGACGATCTCGTTGATCGCGCTGGGTCCGGAAGACGTTGCCCGTCCCGGCGACATCTCCGACGCCGACGCCCAGAAGGCCTATGACGCCGACAAGGCGCGCTACACGACGCCCGAGACGCGCCATGTCTTCCAGGCCGTGTTCACCGACGAGACGAGCGCCCAGACGGCAGCCGACCAGCTCAAGGCCGGCGAATCCTTCGAATCGATGCTGGAAGGCATTGGCAAGAAGCTCTCCGACAGCGATCTCGGCGTCGTCACCAAGGACAAGCTGATCGACCCGAAGGTCGCCGAGGCAGCCTTCGCTCTCCCGGCCAACGGCTCGAGCGATGTCGTCATGGGCAGCTTCGGCCCCGTCGTCGTCCACGTCACCGACGTCGTTCCGGCCACGGTCACGGCCTTCGAGACGGTCAAGGACGCGATCAAGAAGGAACTGTCCCTCAGCTCGGCCAAGGCCGACATCAACGTCCTGCGCGATTCGATCGAAGATGCGCGCGCCGGCGGCGGAACGCTCGACGAGATCGCCACCAACAACAAGCTGACGGTCAAGAAGATCGTCGTCGACCAGACCGGCAACGACGCTGCCGGCAACCCCTTCGCCGACATCCCGGCTCAGGCGCAACTGCTCAAGGACGCCTTCGCCAGCGATATCGGCATCGACAATGCCGCCATCCCGACCGATGACGGCGGCTATGTCTGGTTCAGCATCACCGACATCAACGAGGCGCACGACCGGGCCCTGGACGAGGTCAAGGACAAGGTCATCGAGGCCTGGAAGAAGCAGGCCACGACCGACAAGCTCGTTGCCAAGGCGAAGGAAGCCAAGGACCAGCTCGGCAAGGGCCAGACGCTGGAGGCCGTCGCAACGTCGCTGGGCCTCCCCGTGCAGACCCTCGACAAGCAGACCCGCAGTTCGAAGCCCGCCGACAGCTTCTCGACCGAAGCGCTCAAGGCGGCCTTCGCGGGTCCCAAGGGTTCGGCGGAGGTTGCACCCGGCGCGCAGGACGGCGAACACATCGTCCTGCAGGTAGCGGATGTCATCGAGACGCCCTACACTCCCGCGACCGATAATGCGGCTGTGACCCAGCAGCTTGCGGACGCAATGCAGAACGATCTCCTGCAGCAGTATGTTTCCGAGTTGCAGCGCCAGCTTGGCGTGACGGTCAACCAGAACGTTCTGCAGCAGATCATCAGCGCCATCTGAGGGTTGGTTGGAAACAATGTCGCCACGCCATTTGCCCGAAATGCGATCTGAGCGGACGTGCCTCGCGCACGCCGCCGGATCTGCCTTCGACGGAACGCAGGCCCTTTCCGGGGCCGGCGTCTGGCCGTCCACGGGAAATGAGGCGTCGACGGCAGGGTGGCGGCGCACGCAAACCTGGCGATGGCGTTGATCGCCTCCGGCTCCGGCCGGGATTGATCACGCCATTGCCGCGCTTCCCGCGTCGCGTACCCATTCAAGGCTCCATGAGCCTTCCCGAACTGATGGACTGAAACCATGTTGATCGAGCCGTCGCTGGAGACGATTTCGCCTGCCTACGAACAAGGCCGCGCGCAGGTCGTCTGGACCCGAATGGTTGCCGATTTGGAGACGCCCGTCTCCGCCATGCTCAAGCTTTCCGCAGGCAGGCAGAACAGCTTCCTGCTCGAATCGGTCGAGGGCGGCGCCGTTCGCGGCCGCTATTCGATGATCGGCATCGAGCCCGACCTGCTCTTCCGCGCCATCGGCGACCGTGCCGAGATCAACACCGCGCCTGCGGTTGACCCAGAGGGTTATGCGCCGCTGGAAGGCCGTTCGCTCGACGCGCTGCGCCGCCTGATCGCAGAATCGCATATCGACCTGCCGAAGGGCCTGCCGCCGATGTCGGCCGGCATCTTCGGCTATCTCGGCTATGACATGGTGCGCCAGATGGAAGATCTGGGCGCGCCCAACCCCGACGCGCTCGACGTTCCCGACGCCATCATGATGCGGCCGACGGTCATGGTGATCTTCGATTCGATCAAGGACGTGATCACGCTCGTGACGCCGATTCGCCCGACGGAGGGCGTCACGGCAGCGCAAGCTCATGCCCGCGCCATCGAGCGGCTGACGGCGGCGGTCGATACGCTGGAAGGCCCGCTGAACCGCGGCGCCTCCTATTCTGACATCGACCTCGACGTGCCGGTTGTCTCCAACACCTCGCATGAGCGCTATCTGGAGATGGTCGCCAAGGCGAAGGAATACATTGCCGCCGGCGACATCTTCCAGGTCGTGCTGTCGCAGCGTTTCGAAGCGCCCTTCAGCCTGCCGCCCTTCGCGCTCTACCGCGCCCTGCGCCGGACCAACCCGTCGCCCTTCCTGTATTTCCTCGATTTCGGCGGCTTCGCGGTCGCGGGTTCGAGCCCGGAAATCCTGGTGCGCGTCCGCGACGGCGAGGTGACGATCCGCCCGATCGCCGGCACGCGCCGACGCGGCGCGACGCCGGAGGCCGACAAGGCGCTGGCGGCGGAATTGCTCGCCGATCCGAAGGAACTGGCCGAGCATCTGATGCTGCTCGACCTCGGCCGCAACGATGTCGGCCGAGTCGCCGAAATCGGCTCGGTCCAGGTCACGGACAAGTTCTTCCTCGAATATTACAGCCAGGTGATGCACATCGTTTCGAATGTGATCGGCCGGCTTTCGTCCGAATACGACATGCTGGATGCGCTCGCCGCCGGCTTCCCGGCCGGCACCGTTTCCGGCGCGCCAAAAGTTCGCGCGATGCAGATCATCGACGAGTTGGAGGGCGAGAAACGCGGCATTTATGCGGGCTGCGTCGGCTATTTCTCGGCCGATGGCGCGATGGATACCTGCATCGTGCTGCGCACCTCGATCGTCAAGGATGGCAAGATGTATGCGCAGGCCGGAGCCGGCATCGTGGCCGACTCGGTCCCCGAGAGCGAACATCAAGAGTGCATCGCCAAGGCGAGCGCGCTCTTCCGTGCGGCCGAAGAAGCGGTAAAGTTCGCTTCTCAGGCTGGACGCGGGCAGTAGATCGAAGCGGAGGGAACAGCAGCATGGCCTTTCTCGTCATCGATAATTACGACAGCTTCACCTACAACCTCGTCCACTATCTCGGGGAGCTTGGCGCCAAGCTGATCATCAAGCGCAACGACAAGATCACGGTCGAGGAAGTGATCGCCCTCGATCCGGAAGGCATTGTCCTTTCGCCTGGCCCCTGCACGCCGAACGAGGCCGGCATCTGCCTGGATCTGATCGAGCGCGTCGGCGACACCATCCCGATTTTTGGCGTTTGCCTCGGCCATCAGGCAATCGGCCAGGCGATGGGCGGCGACGTCATCCGCGCGCCGACCCAGATGCATGGCAAGATTTCGACCATCACTCACACCGGCAAGAGCGTGTTTCGCGGCATCAACGGCCCGTTCAAGGCGACGCGCTATCACTCGCTGACGGTGAAGCGCGAGACCATGCCGGCCGTGCTGGAAATCACGGCGGAATCGGAGGACGGCGTCGTCATGGGCGCCATGCACAAGACCCTGCCGATGCATGGCGTGCAGTTCCATCCCGAGAGCATCGCTTCCGAGCATGGGCATCTGATGCTGAAGAACTTCCTCGACATGGCGGCCGAGTGGAACGCGCGAAACCGCGCCTCCCGGTCGGTCGCGTGAGGCGGATCGAAGCATGAATGATTTGAAATCCCATATCGCCAAGGTCGCCTCGGGCCAATCGCTCAGTCGGGCAGAGGCGGAATCGGCCTTCGACGTGATCATGTCCGGCTCGGCGACGCCGGCCCAAATCGGCGGCTTCCTGATGGCGCTGCGCGTACGCGGCGAAACCGTCGAGGAGATCGCCGGCGCGGTTGCGACCATGCGCTCCAAGATGGTGCCAGTCGACGCGCCGCTGGACGCCATCGACATTGTCGGCACTGGTGGCGACGGCGCCCACACCTACAACATCTCGACCGCCTCGGCCTTTGTCGTGGCGGGCGCGGGCGTGCCGGTCGCCAAGCATGGCAACCGCGCCGTCTCGTCGAAATCGGGCGCCGCGGACGTGCTGACGGCGCTCGGCGTCAATGTCGACATCGCGCCGGAAGCCATCGGCAGGGCGATCCGCGAGGCCGGCATCGGCTTCATGTTCGCGCCGATGCATCATTCGGCGATGAAGCATGTCGGCCCTGCCCGCGTCGAACTCGGCACGCGGACGATCTTCAACCTGCTTGGACCGCTCTCCAATCCCGGCGGCGTCAAGCGCCAGCTGATCGGCGTCTATTCGGAAGAATGGGTCGAGCCGATCGCGCAGGTGCTGGCGGCGCTCGGCTCGGAAAGTGCGTGGATCGTCTATGGCGCCGGTGGCGTCGACGAAATCACGACGGCAGGCCCGACCAAGGTGGCAGCGCTCAAGAACGGTCGGATCGAGACGTTCACCGTCGATCCGGGCTCGGTCGGGCTCGCGATCTCGCCTGTCGAGGCGATCCGGGGCGGCGATGCGGCGTATAATGCGGCAGCCCTTCGCGCCCTGCTCGAAGGAGAGCAAGGCGCCTATCGCGACACCGTGCTGATGAATGCCGGCGCGGCGCTGATCGTTGCCGGTCGTGCTGCGACTCTTGCCGAAGGCGTGGCGCTCGCCGCCGCCTCGATCGACGAAGGCCGCGCCTATGAGCGCCTCGATCGCCTGGTCGCGATCACCAACGGATGAGCCGATGACCGATATCCTGAAGAAGATCGAAGCGACCAAGCGCGAAGAAATCGCCGCCGCCAAGGCGAAGGTCCCTCCGGCCGAGATCATCGCCCGGGCGAAAGACCAGCCGCCGGCGCGTGGCTTTGTCGACGCCATCCGCCGCAAGCTTGCCGCCAACGAGCCGGCGCTGATCGCCGAGATCAAGAAGGCGAGCCCTTCGAAGGGCCTGATCCGCCCGGATTTTGACCCGCCGTCGCTGGCGCGCGCCTACAAGGCGGGCGGAGCCGCCTGTCTCTCCGTGCTGACCGACACGCCCTATTTCCAGGGCTCGCCGGACTATCTGATCGCTGCCCGCGAAGCGGTCGACCTGCCGGCGCTGCGCAAGGATTTCCTCTACGAGGATTATCAGGTCCATGAAGCGCGCGCCTGGGGCGCGGATTGCATCCTGATCATCATGGCCGGCGTCTCCGACGACGTCGCCCGCTCGCTGGAGGCAACGGCGATCGATCTCGGCATGGACGTGCTGATCGAGGTGCATGACGAGGCGGAGCTGGAGCGGGCGTTGAAGCTGACCTCGCCGATGATCGGTATCAACAACCGCAACCTGCGCACCTTCGAGGTGTCGCTGGAAACCTCCGAGCGCCTTGCGCCTCTGGTGCCGGAAGACCGGATTTTGGTCGGCGAGAGCGGCATCTTCACGCCGGCCGACATCGCCCGGATGAGCAAGGCGCGGATTGGCACTTTTCTCGTCGGCGAAAGCCTGATGCGGCAGGAGGATGTAGCGGCTGCCACCGCGCATCTTCTGGGCCGCGCCCTGGCCTGACCTCCCTGATCTCACCTCTCCCTGAGGGAGAGGTCGGAGCGGAGCTATCCGGTGAGGCCGTAAACCCTCACCCGCCGACCTTCGGCCGTCGACCTCTCCCTCAGGGAGAGGTGAAAGTCCGCCGTCTCGATTGGATGGATCGTTCTACGACATGCCTATTTCAATACGGTCTGCCCACCTGGACGAATGCCCTTCGCTTCGCGCCATCGAGCGCGAGGCGGCGCAGCGGTTTCGCGCGGTTGGCCTCGAAGCCGTCGCCGATAGCGATACCTGCAGCGAAGGCTTCCTGCGTTCGATCTTCGCGCATGGCGTCGTGCTTTGCGCGGCCGAAGAGGACGATGCACCGGTCGGCTTCCTGCTGGCCGGCCGGCTGGACGATGCGCTGCACCTCTACGAGATCTCCGTCACCACGACCTATGGCGGTCGCGGGCTCGGCAGTGCGCTGCTGGCGGCGGCCGAGCAAGCAGCGCGCCAACGCGGCCTGTCGCGCCTGACGCTGGCGACGTTTCGCGATGTGCCGTGGAACCGGCCATTCTATGAGCGGCGCGGTTTTGTCGAGGTCCTGCCGGACGATTGGACGCCGGCTTTCTTTCTGTTGCACGCTGGCGAAGAGCTCTCGGGCCTGCCGCTCGATACCCGGCTTTTCATGCGCAAGGAGCTTGGCTGATGTCCCCTCGCCTCACCCATCTCGACGAGACCGGCGCCGCCCACATGGTCGATGTCTCGGCCAAGGACATCACCCAGCGCACGGCCGTCGCCGAGGGCACCGTCTCCATGCAGGCGGCCACCCTCGACCTGATCCGTTCCGGCACGGCATCGAAGGGCGACGTGATCGCGACGGCGCGGATCGCCGGCATCATGGCGGCGAAGAAGACGCATGAGCTGATCCCGCTCTGCCACCCGATCATGCTGTCGAAGGTCAAGATCGAGATCGAGTTCGACGATCAGCTGCCGGGCCTGCGCATCCGCGCCACGACCAAGGTCGCCGAACGCACCGGCGTCGAGATGGAGGCGCTGACGGCCGTCTCCGTCGCCTGCCTCACCATTTACGACATGGCCAAGGCGGTCGATCGCGGCATGACGATCGGCAACATCCGCCTCGTTGAGAAGACCGGTGGCAAGTCGGGCGACTGGCACGCCGAAGCCGGGAAGGCAGACTGATGGCCGATGCCCTGTTGCCGGTTGAGGACGCGATTTCCCGCATCACGCAGGATGTATTGCCGACCCCGCCCGAAACCGTGCCGCTTGGCATGGCACTGAACCGCATCCTTGCCGAACCGCTCGCAGCACGGCGTACGCAGCCGCCCTTCGATGTCTCGGCCATGGATGGCTATGCGGTGCGCGCCGCCGACGTGGCCACCGTCCCTGCGCATCTGACGCTGATCGGCTCGGCCCCGGCAGGCCACGCCTTCGAAGGCCTCGTCGGCCCGAACCAGACCGTGCGCATATTCACCGGCGCGCCTGTTCCCGAAGGCGCCGATGCGGTCCTGCTGCAGGAAGACGCTGTCGTCGACCCGGATGGGCGCATTCGCGCGACAGAGGCCGTCCGCTTGCAGCAGCACATTCGCGCCAAGGGGCTCGATTTCGTCGAGGGCCAGGTTTTGCTGCCGACGGGCACACGGCTCGGCATGCGCCAGCTGTCGCTCGCCGCAGCCCTCAACCATGGCGATATTCCCGTCCGCAGTCGTCCCCGCGTCGCCATCATCGCCACCGGCGACGAGCTGGTCCCGCCCGGATCGGCGCTAGGTCCCAACCAGATCGTCGCCTCGAACAGCTTTGGCATCGCCGCGCTCGTCGAGACGCTGGGCGGCACCGTGATCGATCTCGGCATCGTCTCGGATGATCGTGCAAAACTCGCCGACGCCATCGACCGCGCGACGGCGAGCGGCGCCGACATCCTGGTGACGCTCGGCGGCGCTTCGGTCGGCGAACACGACTTTGTCCGCGAGGTCTTGATGGATCGGGGCATGGATCTCGATTTCTGGAAGATCGCCATGCGGCCCGGCAAGCCGCTGATGTTCGGCCGGCTCGGACCGATGCGCGTGCTGGGTCTTCCCGGCAACCCCGTTTCCAGCCTCGTCTGCGCCCTACTCTTCCTGAAGCCGCTGATGCAGCGCCTGCTCGGCCTGCCGCTCCTCGATGAAACGGAGTTCGCCGAGCTTGGTGCGCCGGTGCGCGAAAATGACAAGCGACAGGATTATGTCCGCGCCAGCCTGGTCGACCTCCCGGACGGACGGCATATCGCGACCCCCTTGCCGCGTCAGGACAGCTCGATGCTGTCGACCTTCGCCCAGGCGCTTTGCCTGATCGTGCGACCGCCCTTCGCCGCAGCGGAGGCGGAGGGCGCACCTTGCCGAATCATCCGATTACCGTAACGGAAGGCAATTCGAGCGCTCATCAATTATTTTAACCAATAATTAACAGAGACCTTCACAGGGAAAGATTCTGATCTAATATGGCGCCGTTCCTGCCCCGTCATGGAACCCGCGCTTCACCACAATCATTGTGTCAGAGCGCAGCAAGCCGTGGAGGAATTCTATGGCCAACTCGACTCTGAAGCCTTCGTTGAGCACGCGTACCCTGCAGTTCGGCTCCAATTTTGCCGCGGGGGCGCTGATGCTCTCCCGGATGAACCGCTCCGAGATTTCGCGTTTCGACGATCTGGTCTCAGATCTTTGCAGGATGCGTACCGAAACCGGCAACCGTTCCGACGAACATCGTCGCAGCGAATTAGCCCGCGCCGCGCGCAAGCGCTGAACGGAGCCTCCCGTTGCTCGCGTGAAGTGGAGCGGTCGGGTCAAGGCGGATAGAAGAACCAAAATCCGGCGATGCAACGAACGGCGCCTCAGGCTGCGCCGACGGTCGCTTCGCGTTCGTTCTCCCGGCGATGGGCCTTGAAATCCAGATCGACGACGAGCGGCAGATGATCCGAGGCGACGCGCGCCAGCGGCGTCCGCACGACCTCGACATTCTGAACCGTCGCCCGGCCGCGCAGCCAGACATGATCGATGCGCAGCGTCGGCAGGCGACCGGGGAAGGTCGGCTTGGCCTTGCGCTCGCCCCACACCTTCTGCACGTCCACAAACTCCGAGGCGAGCCGCCGATAGGGCGACAGGCCTGGCGGGGCGTTGAAGTCTCCGAGGAAGACAACCGGCTCGCGACAGTCGGGATGGCCCAGCCATTCCGGCCCGAGCAGGGCCGAGAGTTGCAGCATCTGTTCGTGCGGCCAGACGCCCAGATGGGTGTTCACCACTTGGACTTCGACACCGCCAACCTGCACGGAAGCCCAGAGCGCGCCGCGCGGCTCGACCTTGATGCGGTCGTGGAAGCCCGGCAGCACGCCCATTTTCTTCATCGTATAGGGAAGCCGCGTCAGGATCGCGTCGCCATAGTGCTCGTCGACGCCGATCCGGGTCGAGGGATGGAAGTGCGCGTCCATGCCCAGGATTTCGGCCAGGACCTGCGCCTGATCGATCCGACCGCTACGCGGGCGACCGACGTCGATCTCCTGCAGCGCGACGATATCCGGGGCGCAGCTCTCGATCACGCGGGCAATGCGCTCGGGGGACAATTTCTTGTCCGTCCCGACGCAGGCGTGGACGTTGTAGGAAAGAATTCGAGCGGTGCTCATGAAATCCAGACTAGCGAAGGCTGAGGGGAAGGCAATTCAACCCTTGTCCAATGTCGTGACATCTCGCGAGTTCCACCCGAACGATGCGACATCGACGCCAATCTAGGCGTGACGCCGGTGGATCGCGGCGGCGAGCGCTGCAACCCAGGTCCGCGCTGGGGTGAAATCGGGCTCCGGATTGCCTGCGTTGATCTCGGCGATCAGGGTCGCCAGCTTGCCGGCCAGCACGTCGAGCGTCTCGATATCGTACTTGTCACAAGTCGCGTCGGCCTCGACCTCGCGACGGATGACGGCATAGGCCTGCATCCAGCTTTCGGTGTCCTCGACCGAAGCGCCGGCCTGCAAGGCCTGGTGCAGGGCCGCCAGGAGTTCCACTACGTCCATCTGATCCATACCAACTGGTTCCAATGGCCCCTTATCCATCGCACGCCGCCCGCCATCAAGAGGTGACATAGGGTTGATGGGTCGCGATTGGGCGCCATGGACACCATGCGTGCGTCGAGACGGCCCATTGGGACATCTGCGGCATGATGCGGCTAGAGCAGACCCATCATCTTTGGAACATCATTCTTCACCTCTCCCTGAGGGAGAGGTCGACGGCCGCAGGTCGGCGGGTGAGGGTTTACGGCCTCACCGGATGGTTCCCTAAACCCTCTCCCGGCTTTTCGAGCCGACCTCTCCCTCAGGGAGAGGTGAGAAGTCGGAATCGACCCAGATGGATCTTGCTCCAGTGGCTGCAAAGAAGGCCACCCCTAATGCGCCGGAACCGCCGCCGTCTCCTGCCCTTCGGGCCCAGCCGCCGGACGCTTGGTTTCCTTGATCCGGAAGCTCGTCACATAGAGCGCCGGCAGGAACAGCAGCGTCAAAAGCGTCGCTCCCGCCAGACCGCCGACGATGGCATAGGCCATCGGGCCCCAGAACACGTCGCGCATGATCGGGATCATGCCCAGTATGGCCGCCGACGCGGTCAGCATGATCGGGCGGAAACGATGCTGCGCCGCCTCGATCACCGCGTCCCACGCATCCTCGCCATGCTTGCGCGTGGTCTCGATCTGATCGATCAGGATGACCGAGTTGCGGATGATCATACCGGCCAGCGCGATGATGCCAAGAGTTGCGACGAACCCCATCGGCGTGTTGGTGAAGAGCAGCGCAGCGACGACGCCGATCAATCCCAAGGGCGCGACACTGATCACCAGCAGCAGACGCGACACGCTCTGCAACTGGACCATCAGGATGATCAGCATCAGACCGAGCATCAGCGGCACCTGTGCCATCAGGGCGGCGTTGCTCTGCGCGCTCTTCTCAACCGTGCCGCCTTCGACAAGGAGCCCGCCGGGCGGCAGGGTGGAGCGGATCTGCTCGACCGCCGGTCGCAGGCGGGTATAGACGGTTGCCGCCTGAAGACCCGGCATCATGTTGGCCTGGACGGTCATGGTCGGCATGCCGTTCCGCATCCCGACATAGCCTTCGTCGAGCACGTAATCGATCGTCGCAACCTCGCGGAGCGGCACGGACTTTCCGTTCGGCAGGCTGATCTGCAGGTCGCGGACGCCGTCCAGAGAAGCGCGCGTGTTGTCGTCGGCGCGCGCTACGAGATTGATCAGATAGATCGAGTCCCGCATCTGGGTAATCGTCGTGCCCGAAAGCACCGCCTGCAAAGCCTGCGACAGTGTCTTCGAGCTCAGGCCGACCCGACGCGCGACGTCCTGGTTGACCACGACCTTCAGCGTCTTGTTCTTGTCGCGCCAATCAAAGTTCACGTCGCGCGCGTAGCCGGAATCGACCATTACCTTGACGAGCTGATCCGCATAGCGGCGCGCCTCGTCCGGGGTCCGCCCCGTCACGCGGTACTGGATCGGCCAGCCGACTGGCGGCCCGAGTTCCAGATCCTGCACAAAGGTCGTCGCATTCGGTACCGCATCGGTAAGAGCCGCCTGAAGCTTCGCCTTGACGCGAACCCGCTCCTCGATGCCCTTCGTCACGATGACGAACTGGCCAACGAAGGAGTTGTCGCTGAGGACGGCGAGCGGCAGGTAGAAGCGGATGGCGCCGCCGCCGATGTAATTCGAGTAACGCTCGATATCGGGGTCGCCGTCGATCAGGGTCTGGATCTTCGTGACCACTTCCTCGGTGGCGAAGATCGACGCCGCCGCCGGTAGATCGATCGTGACCAGCAGTTCCGGACGATCGGACGACGGGAAGAACTGCCGCTGCACGAATTGCTGGCCGAACAGCGCCAGCACGAACAGGCCCAGCGTCACCGCGATGGTGAGGTAGCGCATTCGCATGCAGGCAAGCAGCAAATGCTTGTAGACCGTCGTGATGAGCCCGTATTCGCGCGCGCCTTCCTTGTGCTTCGCGACGATCTTGTTCGGCAGCACGAAGACGCCGATCACCGGCGCGAACACCACGGCCACGAACCACGACGAGACCAGGGCAATCGCGATCACCGCGAAGAGCGAGAAGCAGTACTGGCCGGTATTGCTGTCCGCGAAGCCGATCGGGAAGAACCCGAAGATCGTCACCAGCGTGCCGGTCAACATCGGGAATGCCGTCGTCACATAGGCAAAGGTCGCCGCCTTGGCCTTCTCGAAGCCTTCCTCGATCTTTGAAACCATCATCTCGACCGTGATCATGGCGTCATCGACCAGAAGGCCGAGGGCGATGATCAACGCTCCGAGCGAGATGCGCTGCAGGCTGATATGCGCCATCTCCATGCCGATGAAGACGATCGAAAGCACGAGCGGGATCGAAAACGCGACCACCAACCCAGCGCGCAGGCCGAGGCTGAGGAAGCTAACCGCCAACACGATGATCAGCGCCTCGAGCAGCGCATCGGTGAAGCCGGATATGGCGTGCTTGACCACCTGCGGCTGGTCGGAGACCAGCACGACATCGATGCCGATGGGGAATTCCTGCTCAAGGTGGGCGGCGATTGCCGCCAGCCCCTGTCCGAAAGCAAGATTGTCGCCCCCCGCCTTCATCGAAACGCCGAGGCCGATGGCCTGCTTGCCATTGACCCGGAACATCTTGGTCGGCGGATCGACATAGCCTTCCTGGACGGTGGCGATGTCGGTCAGGTGGAAGAAGCGGTCGTTGATGAAAAGGTTGACGGCTTCCAGGTTCTGCTTCGTCAGGAACCCGCCCGTCACGTTGACCAGTATGTTTTCGTCGGGCGTGTTGACGACACCGGAAGGGACGAGCGCGTTCTGGTCCGCGATCGAGGAAAGCACGTCGTTCAGATTGAGGCCGAGGGCCGCCAGCTTCTGCGGCGAGAACGACAGGTAGAAGGTCTGGTCCTGCTGGCCGAACATCACCACCTTGGCGACATCGTTCCCGTTCTGGAACGCGATCTTGGCCTGCTCTGCGAAATCGCGCGTCTGCCGCAGCGTGAAACCGTCGAAGGTCAGCCCATAGATGACGCCGAACACATCGCCGAATTCGTCGTTGAAGAACGGACCCTGTATGCCCTGCGGCAGAGTCGTCTGGATGTCGTGGACCTTCTTGCGGACCTCATACCAGATGAAGGGTATCTGCTCCGGCGGGGTCGACTGCAGCAGGTTCACATAGATGACCGCCTGCCCCGGCGTCGTGTAGCTGTTGATGTAGTCCAGGTTCGGCGTTTCGCGCAGCTTCTTCTCCAGCCGCATCGTGACTTCGGAGATGGTGTCTGCCGTCGTGGCACCGGGCCAGTTGACCTGCACCAGCATGGTCTGGACCGCGAATTCCGGGTCCTCCTCGCGGCCGAGGCTCATATAGGATTTCACGCCGGCGACGACGCAGAGCACCATGAAGAAGGTGACCAGCGTTTTGTGATTGATCGCCCATTCGGAGAGATTGAGGCGCCCCATCACGGTGCGTCCGTCGGTTCGATCGCCACCTTCTGGCCGTCGTTGAGCGAATTCACGCCGGCGACGACGATGCGATCGCCCTGGACGATGCCGCTCGAGATCGTGACGGTTGACGTGTCGTATCGGTCGACCGTCACCGGAACCTTCTTCACGACATTGTCGGCGCTGACAACCCAGACCTCCGGCTTGTCACCGGTCTGGAGGATGGCGGTCGCCGGCACCGTGACGACCTCGTGCCCCTCGGTGTCGACCTCTCCAACCACGACCGCGCCAATGAACATATCGGCCGGCGGATCGACGAGCGTGACCTTGACCGTGTAGGTGCCGGTGATCGGATCGGCGTTCGGCGCGATCTCGCGGACGACGCCCTGCACGATCTCGGTCGGCTTGGCCTGCAACCAGACCTTGACCGCCATGCCGACTTTGGCGGCGCTGATGTAGAGAACCGGTACGGAGAAGACGCCGTCGCGGTCGCTGAAACTCGACAGCTGGATGACCATTTCGCCCGCCTGCACCACCTGGCCGACATTGGCGCCGGTCTGGGTCACCACGCCCTCGGTCGGCGAATGGAGATCGGTGTAGCGAAGCTGGTCCTGCGCCAGCTTGAGATTGGCCTTGGCGCCAACCACGCCAGCCTGCGCCGTCTGCAGATCCTTCAGGGCCTGGTCGTAACGCGCCTGCGGGGTAAAGCCGTTCTTCAGCAGTTCCTTGAAGCGGCTCTCCTCGCCGGCTGCCTGGTCGAGCGCCGCCTGCGCGGACGTCACCTGCGATTCAGCCGCCGTAAGCCGGGACTTGTAGTCGACAGGATCGAGGCTCGCCAAAAGGTCGTCATTCTTGACGAAAGCGCCGACATCGACATTTCGCGTCAGCAGCCGCCCGCTCACCAGGAAGCCGATATTATTGACATAACGCGCCTGGATCGTGCCGGCCCCCTCGGCCGTCAGGATCATCGGCTTCTTCTCGACGACGAGGGTGCGAACCGCCCGCGGCGGCAAAGGCGCCGGTTTCTCCTCCGAGCACGCCGAAAGAAGCAGAGACGCTCCTCCGGCCAGCACAAGAGTGGCGATTGTCCTACGAATACGTCTGTTGAGCATGGCATCCCCGCGCGATTCTTTTCAGAATCCCTATCGGATCATGCCATTCCCAAGAGGAATGACCAGACCAAAACGTGACCGGCCGCTCCCACAAGTCGCTTTTCTACATGAATTCAAGCGCCTAGACGACGCAACTCATGGAAGCCGATTACTCGGCAGCAACGTCCAGCTGGAACGCAGCGTCATCGCCCGGCCGGCCTATGCTGACATAGCGGAAGCCCTCGCGAACGACATCGTCACGGCGATAGATGTTGCGAAGATCAACCATCAGCGGCGACTTCATCGCTGCCTTCAAGCGCTTCAGATCGAGTGCGCGGAAAACGTCCCACTCCGTCACGATCACAAGGACATCGGCATCCTGCGCCGCGTCATAGGCATCGCTCGCGTAGTCGACACCGCCAAGAAGCTGGCGCGCCGGCTCCATGCCTTCGGGATCGAAGGCCGAAACCCTGGCGCCGGCATCCTGCAGCGCCTGGATGATCGAAAGCGACGGCGCCTCGCGCATGTCGTCGGTGTTCGGCTTGAAGGTCAGGCCGAGGATGGCGACCTTCTTGCCGCGGATCTCGCCGCCCGAGGCCTGGATCACCTTGCGCGCCATGGCGCGCTTGCGCTGGTCGTTGATCGACACCGTGGTCTCGATCAGCCGCAGCGGCGTGCCCTGATCCTGCGCCGTCTTGACGAGGGCAATGGTATCCTTGGGGAAGCACGAGCCGCCATAGCCCGGGCCCGCATGCAGGAACTTGGAGCCGATGCGATTGTCGAGGCCGATGCCGCGCGAGACCGCCTGGACGTCGGCGCCGACGCTTTCGCACAGATCGGCCATCTCGTTGATGAAGGTGATCTTCATCGCGAGGAAGGCGTTGGCGGCGTATTTGATCAGCTCGGACGAGCGACGGGACGTGAACAGAATCGGCGCCTGGTTGAGATAGAGCGGCCGATAGACCTCGGACATGGCTTCCTTGCCGCGATCGCCATCGAGGCCGACGACAATGCGGTCCGGCCGCTTGAAGTCGGCGATGGCGGCGCCTTCGCGCAGGAATTCCGGATTGGAGACGACGGCGACATCCGCGTCGGGGTTGGCTTCGCGAATGACGCGCTCGACCTCGTCGCCGGTGCCGACCGGCACGGTCGACTTGGTGACGACGACGGTGAAGCCCTTGACCGCCAGCGCAATCTCGCGCGCCGCCGCGTAGACATAGGAAAGGTCGGCATGACCATCGCCGCGTCGCGACGGGGTGCCCACGGCAATGAAGACGACGTCGGCGGCCGCGACCGGCCCCTCGAACTCGGTGGTGAACGACAGGCGCCCTGCCCGGACGTTCGAGGCGACGAGCGCCTCCAGTCCCGGCTCGAAGATCGGGATCTGATTCTGCTTCAGAGCCTCGATCTTGGCCGCATCCTTGTCGATGCAGGTCACGTCATGGCCGAAATCCGCCAGACAAGCGCCGGAAACGAGCCCGACATAACCAGAACCAATCATCGCGATGCGCATGGTGATGCCTTCGATTTTCCCGAGAGAATGACCAAGGGAGCAGTGTAATGGAGAAATATGGTGCGTTCATAACGCATTCGAAGGCCGCAATCTCGCGCGAATGCGACAGGGACGCTTGAGCCACCGATAAAATCGGTGGACCACCGAGCGATCGTTGCCGGAAGGTGTCTTGACCCGCCCCGTCGTGGCGACTAGGTTCCGCCCGAATTCGAGGCCCAACCTCGATGAGCCCGTAGCTCAGCTGGTAGAGCACGTGACTTTTAATCATGGGGTCTCGGGTTCGAATCCCGACGGGCTCACCACTCCCCTGATATTCCACCGATGACACCCAAGGCGATGCTGCCTTGTCGAGGCGAGTGCGCGCAGGGAACTGGCGCACAATCGCCAGAGACGGTACGCGGACGGGGCTTCTCATAGAATGACGATCGCGATTTATGTCGCCGCGGCGCTGGCCGAAATCGCCGGCTGCTTCGCCTTCTGGGCATGGCTGAAGCTCGACCGTTCCGTCTGGTGGCTCGTTCCCGGTGTCCTGGCGCTGGCGCTGTTCGCCTATCTGCTGACGCTGGTCGACAGCGCCGCCGCCGGTCGCGCCTATGCCGCCTATGGCGGCATCTATATTGCGATGTCGATCCTGTGGCTCTGGATCATCGAAGGCGCCCGGCCCGACCGCTGGGACCTGACCGGCGCCGCCGTCTGCCTCGCCGGCGCGGCGATCATCCTGCTCGCGCCGCGCGGCTGACCCTGGATCTGCCTACTGCGCCGTGGGCTTCTTGCCGTTCGACTTGAACGATCCCGTGAACGTGCCCTCGGCCGTCTTGGCCGTGCAGGAAACGATGGCCGGCTTGCCGGAATAGGGATCGCTGAACTTGCAGAAGCCTTCGGTGGCCGCGATCACCTGCGGCTCCTTGTCGGAGCGGATGGTGACATCCAGCACCGGCACGCCGGCAATACCGGTCTTCTTGTCGCCCGCCAGCTTCGTGGCGTCGCCGCTGAAGCCGATTAGGGTCTTGCCCTGGGTGAAGATGAACATGACGACGCCGCCCGGCGTTGGCACGCTGGCGACCGAATTCTTGCACTGCTTGGTGGCGTCCTTGCCGGCGACAATCAGCTTGTCGCACTTGCCGGCGCTGACCATGACGGGCGGAGCGACGGGCTTGTTGGCGGCATGACCGGCAGCCGGCAGCGCCAGCATCAGGGTGGAAGCGATCAGGCTGAGTTTCTTCATCATGGATCTCGCTGTGGGTACCGGCTCACGTGACGACACGCGACAAGGCAGAGAGCCGGAGCAATGTGCCGGTTCTGTGAAGCGGGAGCGTTCTAGAACGCGCGGAACGTCATAATCGTGCGGGTGTCGCGGATACCATCGAAGCGCTGCACCGATTCGGTGACGAAATGGCCGGGGTCCGCGTCGTCGGGCAGGTAGAACTTGACCAGAAGGTCGAACTCGCCGGCCGTCGAATAGATTTCCGAGGCGATCTCGGCGTCGGCGATGGCGTTGGCCACCTCATAGGCACGGCCGAGATGGCATTTTATCTGAACGAAAAGGGCTCGCATGGGGCCTCCGGCAGCGCGTTATCTCTGGGACGGGATATCAGGTCCGGTCCCCTCCCCGCAATGCGCTCGCACAAGCAGGGCGGTCGCCAATCATCCATTTCGGGCGATCCCGACCCGCCGCGCAATCATCGATTGCGCGGCGAAACCTTGTCTCGACGCGCTGCGTAGCTAGTTCAAGGCAGAGGATCAACGCGATCTTGCCGAGCGCCGGAGCAAATGGTCATGTCCCGTATTGCCTTCACCATCGTCTTCCTGCTGGCGACCGCCCTGTTTTCCACCTCAGCCTTAGCCGCAGAGCCGACTGTTGCCGAGAAGAGCCAGATGAAGCAGACCGTCCGCGATCAGCTCGCGGCGTTCCAGCGTGACGACGGCGATGCCGCCTATGGATTGGCCGCGCCGGGCATCCAGCGGATGTTTCCCTCGCCGGACATCTTCCTCAGCATGGTCCGCCAGGCCTATCCGCCGATATACCGGCCGCGCAGCGTCGCCTATGGCGACGTCACCGACAGCCCGATCGGCTTCGTGCAGAAGGTCTATGTGGCCGGCCCCGACGGCCAGAACTGGGTGGCGCTCTACCGGTTCGAGAAGCAGCCCGACGGCAGCTGGAAAATTGCTGGCTGCTCGCTGATCCGGGACACAGAACCGACGATCTGACGACGCCCCCCTCGCCGTCATCCCGGGCTTGACCCGGGATCCATACAGCCGGGGTCCGAGCCACGCAAACCTCCCAAAGCCACCGCTGCATGGATCCCGGATCTCCGCTTCGCTACGTCCGGGATGACGCCAGAGTTGTACGCAGAAAACCGACCCCCGACCTCAACAAAAGCGGGCCTCTACAGCGCCGGAATGTCGCCGCGCGCCCAGCCTTCCTTGGTGGCCAGGCGGAAATCCTCGAAGCGGCCTTCATCGATAGAGGCGCGGATGCCGGCCATCAGGCTCTGGTAGTAGGCAAGGTTGTTCCAGGTCAGAAGCATCGACGCCAGCGTCTCCTGCGACTTGAAGAGGTGGTGCAGGTAGGCGCGCGAGTAATCGCGGCTCGCCGGGCAATCCGACGCCTCGTCGAGCGGGCGATGGTCTTCCGCGTGGCGAGCGTTCTTCAAGCTCACCTTGCCGAAGCGAGTGTAGGCCAGGCCGTGGCGGCCGGCGCGGGTCGGCATGACGCAGTCAAACATGTCGATGCCACGCGCGACCGACTCGATGATGTCGTCCGGCGTGCCGACGCCCATCAGATAGCGCGGCTTCAGCTCCGGCATCACCGGGGTGGTGATCGAGAGCATTTCGAGCATGACTTCCTGCGGCTCGCCAACGGCAAGCCCGCCGACCGAATAGCCCTTGAAGTCCATCGCCGCCAGCGCCTCGGCGCTTTCGACGCGCAGGCGCGGATTGTCGCCGCCCTGAACGATGCCGAAGATCGCCTTGCCGGGCTGGTTGCCGAACGCCGCCTTGGAGCGCTCGGCCCAGCGCAGCGACAATTGCATCGCGCGCTCGATTTCCTTTTCCGGGTTCGGCAGCCCGACGCACTCGTCGAGCTGCATCTGGATATCGCTGCCGAGCAGGCCCTGGATCTCGACGGAGCGCTCCGGCGTCATCTCGTAGCGACGACCGTCAATATGGCTCTGGAAGGTGACGCCGCGCTCGTTCAGCTTGCGCAGCTTGGAGAGCGACATCACCTGGTAGCCGCCGGAATCGGTGAGGATCGGATGCGGCCATTGGGCGAAGGTATGCAGGCCACCCAGCTTGGCCACCCGCTCCGCGCCGGGACGCAGCATCAGATGGTAGGTGTTACCGAGGATGACGTCCGCGCCAAGGTCGCGCACCTGGCCCGGATACATCGCCTTGACGGTGCCGGCCGTGCCGACCGGCATGAAGGCGGGCGTGCGGATTTTTCCGCGCGGCATCGAGAGTTCGCCGCGTCGCGCCATACCGTCCTTGGCGAGCAGGGTGAAGGTGAATTGCTCGGTCATTCTGTCTCGCATCTCTTCACCTCTCCCTGAGGGAGAGGTCGGCCCGCCAGGGCCGGGTGAGGGTTTACGGCGCATCCGGAGAGTTTCCTAAACCCTCACCCGCTGGCTTCGCCGTCGACCTCTCCCTCAGGGAGAGGTGAAAAACGTCTTATCCGCCGCCCGACTCCGACGGGAAAAGCAGCGACGCGTCGCCATAGGAATAGAAGCGATAGCCGGTGGCGATCGCATGTTCATAGGCCGCCCGCATCGTCTCCAGCCCGGCAAAGGCGGAAACCAGCATGAACAGCGTCGAGCGTGGCAAATGGAAATTGGTCATCAGCAGGTCGATCGCGCGGAAGCGATAGCCGGGCGTGATGAAGATGCTGGTGGGGCCGTGGAACGGCCGGATGATGTTGTCTTCGCCGGCAGCGCTTTCGAGCAGGCGCAGCGATGTGGTGCCCACCGCGACGACGCGGCCGCCACGAGCGCGCACGGCGTTCAGCGCATCGGCGGTCGCCTGCGAGACCTCGCCGCGCTCGGCATGCATCTTGTGCTCCGCCGTATCGTCGGCCTTGACCGGCAGGAAGGTGCCGGCGCCAACATGCAGCGTCACGAAATGCCGCTCGACGCCCAACGCATCCAGGCGGGCAAACAGGTCGGGCGTGAAATGCAGGCCCGCCGTCGGCGCCGCCACGGCGCCCTCCTCGCGGGCATAGATCGTCTGGTAGTCGAGCTTGTCCTCGCCATCCTCGCCGCGCTTGGAGGCGATGTAGGGCGGCAGCGGGATATGGCCGACCGAGGCGATGGCCTCGTCAAGAACCGGGCCGGAAAGATCGAAGGCCAGCACGACTTCGCCGGCCTCGCCCTTTTCCGCCACGGTCGCGGCAAGGCCAGAGATCAGGCAGGCACGATCGGCGCTTTCGCCAAACTGGATGCGGTCGCCAAGCTGCAGCTTCTTGGCCGGACGGACGAAGGCACGCCAGCGGTCGGCTGCCTCGCGCATATGCAGTGTCACGCCGATCCGCGCCGAAACGCCGTCGCGCACGCGCTCGCCGAAAAGCTGGGCCGGGATCACCTTGGTATCGTTGAAGACGAGCGCATCGCCGGGGCGCAGCATGTCCGGTAGCTCGCGGACAATGCGGTCCTCAAGGGCTGCATCCTGCCGAACGACGAGCAGGCGCGCGCTATCGCGCGGCCGGGCCGGTCGCAGGGCAATGTTCTCCTCGGGGAGATCGAAATCAAAAAGGTCGACGCGCATGTTCTCATTCCGCTGCGGATGCGCGCCCTTCCTAGCGGGCGAAGGCCCCGACCTCAACAGCCGCCCGCAAGGCTTATTGACGCGAGGCGTACCAGCAGACGAGCGAACCGCCGGTCACGAGCAGCGCCCCGCCCCAGAAATTCATACCCGGCATCATGTCGAGCAGGATGCTGGAGATCATCACCGACAGCAGCGGCGTGAAGTAGGAGGCCGTCGCCATGAGGGTGAGGTTGCCGTGGGTGACGCCATAGGTCCAGGCGGAATAGGCCAGCGTCGTCAGCACGCCGAACAGCAGGGCCATGGAAAGGCCACGGATATCAAAGTGCAGCGGCGGCTGGTCGCTGGTGAAATAGTGGATCCACAGCAGCGCCGCCGTCATCAGCAGGAAAGGCGGCACCGCGCTCTTTCCGCCGGACAGGCGGCGGGTGAAGATCGTGTAGAGCGGCCAGGTGATCGCCGCGATCAGCGCCAGCAGATAGGGCAGCGGGTTGCCGGCGATGTTGCCGAGCATCGAATGGATGGAAATGCCGGTGCCCGACGAGGCCAGCAGCACGCCGGCGAGCGAGAGCAGGATCCCCGGGATCAGCAGAAAATCCGCCCTCGCCTGCCCGACCAGGACGGCGAGCCCGATCGTGAAGCTCGGCCAGAGATAGTTGATCATGCCGACCTCGACCGTCTGGACCCGGTCCTGGGCAAGGCCGACGGCAAGCGCCAGCGCGATCTCGTAGGTGACGAACATCGCGCCGCCGACGAGCAGATAGAGGCGCGAATGGCCGCGAAAGGCGGCGCGCCCGCCATAGAGCGTCGCGACGATGCCGCTGAAGGTAAAGATCAGCGCGGAGCCGCCGACGGCGCCGAACGTCTCCGAAATATTGCGATAGAGGCCGATCGTGGCGCTCCACATCAGCACCGCGCTGATGCCGATGAGCGTCGGCGGTTCGATCCGCGCACGAGGAAAGCCCGCCACCGAGACGCCGAGCATGATCCGTATCCTGTGAAATTCGGTTTGGCGCGAGGGTTGGATCGGCCAGACGGTAGCGCCGCGTTTGAATCGGACGGCACGCGGCATGGCCCCCGACTACAAGAAAGCGCGCCCCGGCGATGGCCGGGACGCGCTGCATTTCAGATATGGCAGCCGGGAATTCCGGCCGCGAACCGCGACGGCTTACGCGACGTCGGCGGCAACCTTCATCGAGACGATCTTGTCCGGGTTCTGGACAGGCTCGCCGCGCTTGATCTTGTCGATGTTGTCCATGCCTTCAATGACTTGGCCCCAGACGGTGTACTGACCGTTCAGGAAGCCGGCATCGCCGAAGCAAAGGAAGAACTGGCTGTCGCCGGAGTTCGGATCCTGCGAGCGGGCCATCGAGGCGGTGCCGCGGACGTGCGGCTCGCGCGAGAATTCGGCCTTCAGCTTCTTGCCAGAACCGCCCATGCCGGTGCCGGTCGGATCGCCGGTCTGCGCCATGAAGCCGTCGATCACGCGATGGAACACGATGCCATCATAGAAACCTTCGCGAGCCAGTTCCTTGATCCGCGCAACGTGCAGCGGAGCGAGGTCCGGGCGCAGGGCGATGGTCGCCGTGCCCTGGGTGGTCTCGAGGATGAGCGTGTTTTCCGGGTCCTTGATTTCGGCCACGGTTATCTCCTTCTGAGGGGCCGCGCCGGAAGGTGGCGCGGCGAGAGCCGACTTACTTCGCGTCGGCGGCGATCTGCATCTTGACGATCTTGTCGGGGTTTGCCGGCGGCTCACCCTTGGCGATCTTGTCGACGAAATCCATGCCGCTCACAACCTCGCCCCAGACGGTATACTGGCCATCGAGGAAGCCGCCATCGGCGAGCATGATGAAGAACTGCGAATTAGCGGAGTCCGGGTTCTGCGAACGCGCCATGCCGAGCGTGCCGCGCGCGAAATGCGCCTTGGAGAACTCGGCCTTGATGTCGGGATCCTTCGAGCCGCCCATGCCGGTGCCGGTCGGGTCGCCCGTCTGGGCCATGAAGCCGTCGATCACGCGGTGGAAGACGATGCCGTCATAGAAGCCTTCGCGGGTCAGCTTCTTGATCTGCGCGACATGCTTCGGCGCCAGGTCCGGGCGAAGCTTGATCACGACGCGACCATCCTTCAGGTCGAGATTGATCGTATTTTCCGGGTCGAGCTTTTCGCTCGCGGCCTGGACGGGCGCGGCGGCAAAAAGGAATACGGCGGCGATCGCCGCGAACAGGCCAAGGAAACGGGTCACTGAGTTCTCCGGTCGGTAGACGGCGCCGCCTTTTGCGACGGCATCAGGAACTGAATTTTTGTGTCAGCTTTCGGGCAACGCTTGTCGGAACAAAGGCGGATACGTCACCGCCCATCTTGGCAACCTGGCGCACCAGCGTCGCGGTGATGTGACGCGTCGCAGGCGTTGCCGGCAGAAACACGGTCTGAATCGCCGGCGCCATCGCGCCGTTCATGCCCGCAAGCTGCATCTCATAGTCGAGATCGGTGCCGTCGCGAAGCCCGCGTATCATCACCGAAGCTCCGCAATCGCGCGCCGCGTCGATCGTCAGCCCGTCAAAGGCGATCACGTCGATCCGGCTCGCTGCACCGTCAATGCCCTCTGCCAACTCCCGGATCAGCGCAACGCGCTCCTCGAACGAGAACAGCGGCGTCTTGCCGGGATGGACTCCGATCGCCACGACCAGCCTGTCGACGACCTTCAGCGCCGCGCGAAACATGTCGACATGGCCGCTGGTCGGAGGGTCGAAAGAGCCGGGATACAGTCCAACGCTCGCCATGATCACATATCGCTCCCGGAACGCTCTCGGATTCTCACGCAAGCTTTACGAAGGGGAATAGGACTTCCTTAAGGAACCAACTTCCCAAACGCGCATTGCCTTCCCAGATGAATAGCAAATGAACGGCGAGTTGTGATGCGGTTCATAGGCAAAAGTTCATGTTGCGTACAAATTCCGGCGCAACAGAACACGGAGGGCAAGCTATGACGTCGTGGTTCCATACCATCATTCTCGCAACTTGCGCCGCAGCAACCATCGCAGTCGGCTTTGCTAGCGCCGCCGTCTATTCCGAAAGGGATGTTCCGGCAGCCAAGAAGGCTGATCGCCTGGTGGTTTCGACCGCCGACAATACCGACGCGCGCATGATAGCCGTCGTCGATCACCAGCAAGGCTATTCCGTTATCACGCGCATCCCCGTCGCGGATGCGAACTGAGGGTTTCCCCTCACCCTTAAGACCTCCAAGCATACCCATCTCATGAAAACGCCGGCCTTTCCCCTGAGGCCGGCGTCTTCTTTTTGAGGATCTTCTCAGCCTTCCAGCGGAGATTCCGGCGCAGGCGGCACCTCCGGTGCGTCTGGCGCTTCAGGCGCAGGTGGAACGTCCGTTCCGGCCGCCGGCACTTCCGCGTCGGGCTCGTCTTCCTCGACATCCGTCAGGCGATCGACCGAAACGACCTTTTCCTTGTCGTTCGTGTTGAAGACGATGACGCCCTGCGAGCCACGACCGACGATGCGGATCGGCTTGTCGCCGCCGACCGGCATGCGGATCATCTGGCCGGCATCGGTTACCAGCATGATCTGGTCCGAGTCCTCGACCGGGAAGGAAGCAATCAGCTGCCCGTTCCGCTCGTTGACGGCCATGGCGACGATGCCCTTACCGCCGCGTCCGGTGATGCGGTACTCGAAGGACGAGGTCCGCTTGCCGTAGCCGTTCTCGGAGATGGTGAGGACGAACTGCTCCGCCGCGCTCATTTCCGCATAGCGGGTCTGTGGCAGCGACTCATTGCCCGGCGTCTCGTCGGCATCGTGCTCGATGACCGTCGCATCCTCGACCTCGCCACGCACCGCGCGGCTCATCTTCAGATAGGCCGAGCGCTCGTCGCCATTGGCGTCGAAGTGATGCAGGATCGCCATCGAGATGATGCGGTCGCCTTCGGCCAGCGAGATACCTCGCACACCGGTCGAATCGCGGCCCTTGAAGACGCGCACGTCGGTGGTCGCAAAACGGATGCACTGGCCGTTCGCCGTCGTCAGCAGCACGTCGTCATGCTCTGAGCAGAGCTGGACGTCGACGATCGCGTCGCCTTCCTCGTCGAACTTCATGGCGATCTTGCCATTGCGGTTCACCTGGACGAAGTCGGACAGCTTGTTGCGACGAACCGTGCCGCGCGTCGTCGCGAACATGACGTCGAGCGTTGCCCACTGCTCTTCATCCTCGGGCAGCAGCAGGATCGACGTGATCCGTTCGCCATCCTGGAGCGGCATCAGATTGTTCAGGAACTTTCCGCGAGCCTGGGGCGCTGCCAGCGGCAGGCGCCAGACCTTCATCTTGTAGGCGATACCGCGCGACGAGAAGAACACCACCGGCGTGTGGGTGTTCGTCACGAACAGACGGGTGACGAAATCCTCGTCCTTCGTCGCCATGCCGGAGCGGCCCTTGCCGCCGCGATGCTGGGCCCGATAGGTGACCAGCGGCACGCGCTTGATGTAGCCCTCATGGCTGACCGTGACGACCATGTCTTCGCGCTGGATGAGGTCTTCATCCTCGAAGTCGATGCCGCCGTCGAGGATCTCGGTCTTGCGCGGGGTAGCAAACTCGTCGCGAACGGCAACCAGTTCATCGCGAATGATCGCGACGATGCGGGCGCGCGAGCGCAGGATTTCGAGATAATCGGCGATTTCGGCGCCGAGCTTGTTCAACTCGTCCGCGATTTCATCACGGCCGAGGGCGGTCAGGCGCTGCAGGCGCAGATCGAGGATCGCGCGCGCCTGCGTTTCCGACAGCTGGTAGGTATTGTCCGCGGCCAGCCTGTGGCGCGGATCGTCGATCAGCGCAACCAGGGGGGCGATGTCGACCGCCGGCCAGTGCCGTTCCATCAGCCGCTCGCGCGCCGTCGAAGGATCGGGCGCGGTGCGGATCAGGTGGATGACTTCGTCGATATTGGCGACGGCGATGCCGAGACCGACCAACACATGCGCACGGTCACGCGCCTTGTTGAGCAGGAAGCGTGTGCGCCGGGCGACGACTTCTTCGCGGAAATTGACGAAGGCCTGAATCAGGTCCTTCAGGTTCATCAGCCGCGGCTTGCCGCCCGTCAACGCCACCATGTTGACGCCAAACGACGTCTGCAGCGGCGAATAACGATAGACCTGGTTCAGCACGACATCGGCGACGGCGTCGCGCTTCAGCTCGATGACGACGCGCATGCCGAGGCGATCGGACTCGTCGCGGATGTCGGAGATGCCCTCAATCCGCTTGTCGCGGACGAGTTCGGCGATCTTCTCGATCATCGTCGCCTTGTTCACCTGGTACGGGATCTCATGAATAATGAGAGCCTCGCGCTCCTTGCGAACCGTCTCCACCGTCACGCGACCGCGCATCAGCACGGAACCGCGGCCTTCGTGATAGGCCGAACGGATGCCGGCGCGGCCGATGATCAAACCGGCGGTCGGGAAGTCGGGACCCGGAATGATCTCGATCAGCTCTTCGATGCTGATGCCCGGATTTTCCAGATAGGCGATGCAACCGTCGATCACCTCGCCGAGATTGTGCGAGGGAATGTTGGTGGCCATGCCGACGGCGATGCCGCCGGCGCCGTTGACGAGCAGGTTCGGGAAGCGCGCCGGCAGGACGACGGGCTCTCGTTCCGAGCTATCGTAGTTATCCTGGAAGTCGACGGTATCCTTGTCGATATCGTCCAGCAGCGAATGCGCCGCCTTGCTGAGCCTTACTTCGGTGTAACGCATGGCGGCCGGGCTATCGCCGTCGACCGAGCCGAAATTGCCCTGACCGTCTGCCAGCATGACGCGCATGGAGAAATCCTGCGCCATGCGGACCAACGCGAAGTAGATCGAGGCGTCGCCGTGCGGATGGTACTTACCGATCACGTCGCCGACGACGCGGGCCGACTTGCGATACGACTTGTTCCAGTCGTAGCCGTTCTCGTGCATCGAATAGAGAATGCGGCGGTGAACCGGCTTGAGGCCGTCGCGCGCGTCCGGAAGCGCGCGGCTCACGATCACGCTCATCGCGTAATCGAGATAGCTCCGCTTCATCTCATCGGTGATGGAGATCGTTTCGTGATCGGATGGGCGACCATCGCCCGGCTCATCGGGGCGCGGCGGCTCGTGGGTGTCGGACAAGTTATTTTCCGGAATCAGTTTCTGCTACAGCCATCATAGAGCCCGCATGTGGCCGCATCAAGGAATCCCGCCAAAACCGCAGGATTCACGGCGCTTTTCGCCGCTAAACGCCGTTTTGTCGCAAGCGTTCCGTCATCCGCCCGGCGGATCGTCGCGAACGTCGGGCGACGAGCCGTCGCGCCGGCGCCAATCCAGCGCCGCAGGGCCTCTTCGCATCGAGGGACGCACTGGCGGAGCGCCGCGCCGCCTGTCACGATGGCGCCCTTCTCGCCAGCAGAGGGGCCAGGCGTGCTCGACTATCTTCTGAATGCGCTGATCACGCTCTTCGTCACCATCGACCCGATCGGCCTCGCGCCAATCTTCGTCGGCCTCACGCGCGGCATGAGCCGCGACCAGCGCCGGCAGATCGCGATCCGCGCCACGGTCACCGCCACCATCATCCTCTACGCCTTCGCGGTGGTGGGCGAAGGGCTCCTGACCTCCCTCGGCATATCGCTCGCGGCATTCCGTATCGCCGGCGGCCTGATGCTGTTCTGGATCGCCTTCGAAATGGTGTTCGAGCGCCGCGACCAGCGCAAGATGGCCAACGCCCAGAAGGCCCTCGACGGGGAGATCGTGCCGGACCATGCCGATATCCACCACCTCGCGATCTTCCCGCTCGCCATCCCGCTGATCGCCGGCCCCGGCGCCATTTCCGCCACCATCCTGATCGCGGCCTCGGCGCCAAGCACGCTCGGCCTTGTCGGCCTACTGGTCATTGTCGCCGCGCTGATCGGCTCGTGCCTGCTCGTCTTCCTGCTCGCTGGCCCGCTTGACCGGCTCCTCGGCAATACCGGCCGGATCGTGCTGACGCGCCTTCTCGGCGTCCTGCTCTCCGCGCTCGCCGTGCAGTTCGTCGCTGACGGCGTAACCGAGATTGCCCGAGCAGCGATGCACGTCGGCTAGAGCAAGATCCATCTGGGTCGATTCCTACTTTCCACCTCTCCCTGAGGGAGAGGTGGAGAACGATTTTCCAAAGCAGATGGATCTCCGCTCTAGCGACCTTTCAGGCCCGCCTGGATGGGTCTCAAGCGTTTGGAACGAAGTGGGAAACCGGTTCGCATGAAGAAAACGCGCGCCCGCCAGGTGTTGGAGCATTGCGCCGTTTCCGGGAAACGGTGAAATGGGTCTACAGATGCGAGTTCAGACGCTTCGCGCAGGCCACCCGTGACAGGCGGCCGATTTGCAGCGGCCAAGCGAACGACCGAGTTTTAGAAAATAGCGACAAGAGCCAAGACCATGTCCGACCGAAAGAACGCTAGCCGGGCCAAGGCTCCCGTCCCTCCCCTGGGCCTTCTCACGTCCCGCATGACAGTCGACGACGCCATCACCCTCGTCCTGTCGCAAAGCCAGGTCGACCTGGTGGGTTCTTTGCGTGCGGCGCTCGACCGGCCGATGCCGGAGACGGTGCATGAGCTGCGCGTCGCGCTTCGCCGCCTGCGCGCCGCTCTGGCGCTCTCCACGCGGTGGGCCGACACGGAGGCGCTGGACGATCTCAAGCGCGACGCGCATGCGCTTTCCGATTCGCTCGGCGAAAGCCGCAACTGGGATATTCTCATCGAGGAGACGCTGGCCCCGCATATCGACAGGCTGGCCGGCATCGCCGATGTCGCCGCGCTGACGGAAGCCGCCGCCACCGCGCGCCACGACAGCTACCGTCGGGTCCGCGTCCTTCTCGACGGTCCCTTGCCGCAAAAACTGCTTCTGGGGCTCGCCCTCGCCCTCTCGCAGCAACACTGGCGCGGTGAGGCCGGCGTGATTTCGAAGCGACTGGCCGGCGGCATTCGCCGTAGGGCAACGCGCGAGATTTCACGCGCCGACAGGCAGCTCAGGAACCATGGCAAGCAGCTTCAAAACCTCACCGACGAAGCGCGCCATGAATTGCGCATCGAGGTCAAAAGACTGCGCTACACGATCGAGTGGCTCGAGCCGATCTGGCCGCGTTCGAACCGGATCCGGCGCTACCAGAAGCGGATCAACGCGCTGCAATCGGTGCTCGGCTCGCTGAACGACGCGAGGGCGGCGCAACAGCTCCTCAACCGGATCGCTTCGGACGATCCCTCGCCGATCAGCCAGCGCGCGGTCGGCGCCATCGCCGGCTGGACGGTCCGCGACAAGGCGTTTCAGCTGGCGGCGCTCGATAAGCTCTGGCAAGAATTCCGCACTGCCAAGCGCTTCTGGTAAGCAAGCGCAGCGCTCGGCCTGCCTCCGGCTCTGTTTACCACCCGCTCCGGCTCTGGAAACGCTGAAAGAGCGCTTTTAGGATTCCAGGAAAGGAACAACCAGTCGACGAGAAGGCGTCAGGGAGCGGAGTAGGCTACGGGGGCGGCCAATCTGACCCAGAATGCGCTTGGCCTCGCGCCCGTACTTCGCTGCGCCGTGAAGTCGCGGAGGCGGATCAAACACCTCGGATCGAGCGATCAGATCGGCATGCTGCGGCAGGCTTTGCTTCCGGTCGGCCAGGAAGCGCTCCTGAATGCATAGTGCAGGGATCATCTGCACGATGTTAAGATGTCGACAGGAATCCTGCTCGGGATCGAACATGGCGATGTCGACAGGCCGCATATACTGTTCGGTCCGCATCAGGAGATCCGCTGCCGCCTTGCGCGAAACCATGTAGCCGGCCGTTCCGCAGTGTGTTGTCAGCAGTCTGTGCAACACCGTTCCTTCGACCGGAATTCCTGTCGGCGAGACCTTGGTGCTCGCCTCGAAGGTCTCGGCCTTGACCAGATCGACACCCGTTGGAATCCAGTCGTGCGAGCGGAGCAGCGGCGCGATCGGCGGTGCCAGAATGACATCATCCTCGAACACAGCAAGCCAAGGCTCGCCACTCTCAACCAGCCGCGTCCAGGCTAGGCGGTGGCTCTCAAAACACGCTATTTCGCCGACCGTCATCCGTCCGCGTTGCTCGCGTATCGTCGCGGCATCGATCGCGGCCAACCGCTCGAAAGCGATATCGAGCTTCTCCGCCTGCTCGCGAAACATCGCAAGCCGATCCGGCGATCGGTCCAGATTGATCACGACAACGCGCATGGTATCTCCGAGTCCGACAAACGGCCGGGGCCATCTAGTCCAGCCGCATGGCAGCCCCCGCACCGATGCGCCCGCCTTCGATCACATCGGCGTAGATTCCGCAATCCGTGTGGTCGAGCTTGCGCAGCAGCGTTCCGGGTATGTCGAGGTCGCGCTCGGCCGTATCGGGGCTCACATTCGTCGCGGCGCAGCGCTGGGTCCGCTTGGCGAACCGCACCCTTGCTTCGCCGATCGTTGCCTCCCGGCCGACGAGTTCCAGCTCCTGCCACGGCTCCATGCCGTCCAGATAGATGTTGGCCCGGAAGCGCAGCGGATCGACTGGCTGGCCGACCCAATTGGCAACCGCCGCCACCGAGGCGAGATTGATAAACGAAATGTAGGGCTTGCCGACATCGGTGAAGGCATGGCCCGGCGCCGAAAGCACCTTAAGCGGGCCGCGCCGCTCCTCGCCCATGAATTCGGCGAGGAACGCTTCCGTCGCCTCGCGTCCTTCGATCGTGGAGAGATCGGCGGCAAACGGCTCGCCATGACCTTTGATCGACCAGACATGCGTCGCGTCGTCAAAGCGGGTTTGCAATTGCGCCAGCCGTGCATTCTTCATCAGGCACAGGAACCTGACCTTCGGCTTATACGCGGGCGCGGCCGGATCGAAACCGGACGGACCGTTCTCCACCGCATAGATCCGGTCGCTATCAAACCGGTACCCTGCCCTCAGCGCCGCCGTGTCGAGCTTTTCCGGCGAGAAGCCTTTCACCGGATAGCGATAGAGAGAGGCGATCTGAGCCATGCGGATTTCCTGTGCGGCCACGGTCGGCCTATCGCCATCGGGCACGAATGTGTCCGGCATTGAGAGGCGAAACGTCCGGCTTGTCCAGCCTAGCCGGTAGCCATGCTTGCCAGTTCCCGCCACGGCTCGATCGTCCAGTGCGGCCCTGCCTGGCCGGAGGGCGAAGTCAGAACATGGACGCGTGTCGCGCCGATGGACTCTTCCTGTATGCCATAAGGGATCGCGCCTGTGGCCAGTCCGAGATAGAGGCTAGCCGCCCGCTTGCTGGTGAACGCAAAGTGGCGGGGCCTGTAGCGTCCGATCTTCTCGCGCAGGGCGCTCGCGTCGACAAGCTCCAGGTCAATCGCCGTATCCTGCCCGACATGCTCCTTGGCGACGTCCGTCAGGCCTATGCCGAAGGTCAGCACATCAAGAAAATCAGCCGGCGCAATGCGGCGCGGCGTCAGGCCGATGGCGTGCAGCGTCGGCCAGAACTTGTTGCCGGGATTGCCATAATAGGCGCCGATCCGCGCCGACCATGCGCCCGCCCCCGTGCCGCAGAAGACGATGTTCAAACCCGGCGCCAGCACATCCGGCAGAATTGGCATCGCTCGTATTCCCTTTTATCGCCGGCCGAACATTTTCAACACCGCAAAGACACGCAAAAACAGCCTGTCCCTTCCGCGCCTTAGCTGGCAATCTCCCGCCGGGCCCCGGCCCGGGAGCTTAGCGGGAAGAGAGATTGATGAGCACGATAAACTACCTGACGCAGATCGAATTCGGAGCCGGCGTCGTGTCGGTCCTGCCAGAAGCGCTGGCGGCCCTCGGCGTGAAGCGCCCCTTGATCGTCAGCGACCGCGGCTTGCAGGCCTCTGGCCTGCTTTCCCGCGTCACCGATCTCCTTTCCGCCGACGCAACGATCTTCCTCGACGTGCCGCCCAACCCGACCGAAGCCGCCGTGCTGGCAGCGCTGGAAGCCTATCGGGCCGGCGACTGCGACGGCGTCATCGCGGTCGGCGGCGGCTCGCCGATCGATCTCGCCAAGGGCGTAGCCCTGCTCGCGACGCATGAAGGCCCGCTCGAGCCCTATGCGGCGATCCTCGGCGGTATCGCCCGCATCAGCGCAAAGGTGGCGCCGATCATCGCTATCCCGACCACGGCGGGCACCGGCGCCGAAGTCGGTCGCGCCGCGCTGCTGACGCTGAATGACGGCCGCAAGCTCGGTTTCATCAGCCCGCATCTGATCCCCAAGCGCGCCATCTGCGATCCCGAACTGACGCTCGGCCTGCCCAAGGGCCTGACCGCGGCGACCGGTCTCGACGCGCTCTCCCATTGCATCGAAACCTTCCTGTCGCCCCGCGAAAACCCCGTTGCCGACGCGATCGGCCTCGATGGCGCGCGCCGGATCTGGGACCATATCGAGCGCGCGGTCACCAATGGCAGCGATCTGGAAGCCCGCAGCGAGATGATGATGGGCGCGCTGCAAGGCGGTCTCGCCTTCCAGAAGGGCCTTGGCGCCGTGCATGCGCTGAGCCATGCCCTCGGCGGCCTGAAGAGCCCGAGCCTGCATCACGGCACGCTGAACGCCATCCTGATGCCGGCGATCGTGCGCTTCAACCGCGAAACCGTGCCGGCCAAGGTCGACCGCCTCACCGCCGCGATGGGCCTGCCCGCCTCCGCCGATCTCGCCGACGAACTCGACGCGCTGAACCGCCGGCTTGGCATCCCGGTCGGCCTGCGAACCTTGGGCGTCACCGACGACGTACTGCCCTGGGTGGTCGAGCGGGCATTGGCCGATCACTCCTACGCCACCAACCCGCGCGCCGCGACGGCGGAAGAGTTCCGCGCCATCCTCGACGGTGTGATGGTCTGAGCCTCGTCCGGGCCTTCACGCCCTAAACTCACTCATCATCCTGAGGCGCCCGGCGAAGCCGGGCCTCGAAGGAGGATGCCGGAGATCGATCGGACCAAAAGGACGGCTGTCGCCGAATGGCCCGCAAGAAAAAGCCCGGGAAGCGACCGCTTCCCAGGCTTTTTTTCTTTCGGGTCCAGAACGGACCAATCCTAGAACGGGATGTCGTCGTCGAGGTCGGCCGCGTAGGACGAGGAAGCCGCCGGGGGACGGGCCGCCTGGCCGCCGCCGCGCGGGGCCTCGAGCGGGCTGGACCGACCGAAGTCGCTGCCGCCGCCGCCCTGATACTCCGACTGCTCGCCGCCACCGGCACGACCGTCGAGCAGCGTCAGCTCACCGCGGAAACGCTGCAGCACGATCTCGGTGGTGAACTTCTCGGCGCCGGACGGGTCCTGCCACTTGCGGGTCTGCAGCTGGCCCTCGATGTAGACCTTCGAGCCCTTCTTCAGATACTGCTCGGCGATCTTGGCGAGGTTCTCGTTGAAGATCACCACGCGATGCCACTCGGTCTTTTCCTTGCGCTCGCCGCTCTGCTTGTCGCGCCAGCTTTCCGAGGTCGCGATGTTCAGATTGACGACCGACTCGCCCGAATTCATCCGCCGCACTTCCGGGTCACGCCCGAGATTGCCGACGAGAATGACCTTGTTGACACTTCCGGCCATGGTCTGTTCCTTCTGCCTCTTTGCTGGCTCCAAACTATCCCGAAATGACACGACCCGCCCGCGACAATCAGGCCTTGTCCACCAGACAATCGGGTCTTGGGCCACTGAAATCCAGATGTTCTCTTTTTGTTCTAGACAATCGCATTCAAACTGGCAAGATCCCGTCAGGTGAATCAACCGAATGCCGCGACAATCCGGACCTTCTCCTTGTATGGAAGGGCCGACAGCCTAAATTTGGGCCTTGGTGTCTCGACGCCGGCCCCTTCCATTTGGACAGACGACACATGGCTCAGCATGATGACGCGCGGCTTCCCGGCGCGAGTTCCGGCAAGTTTATCTCCGTCCGGGGTGCGCGCGAGCATAATCTGAAGAATGTCGACATCGACATTCCGCGCGACAAGCTGGTGGTGCTGACGGGCCTGTCCGGATCCGGAAAGTCCTCGCTCGCCTTCGATACGATCTATGCCGAAGGGCAGCGCCGCTACGTCGAAAGCCTTTCGGCCTATGCGCGCCAGTTCCTGGAGATGATGCAGAAGCCGGACGTCGACCAGATCGATGGCCTGTCGCCTGCCATCTCGATTGAGCAGAAGACGACCTCGAAGAACCCGCGTTCGACCGTTGGCACGGTCACCGAGATCTACGACTACATGCGCCTGCTGTTCGCTCGCGTCGGCATCCCCTATTCGCCGGCGACCGGCCTGCCGATCGAAAGCCAGACGGTTAGCCAGATGGTCGATCGCGTCATGACGCTGCCGGAAGGAACGCGGCTGTTCCTGCTCGCGCCGATGATCCGCGGCCGCAAGGGCGAATACAAGAAAGAGCTGGCCGAGCTGCAGAAGAAGGGTTTCCAGCGCATCAAGCTGGACGGTGTCTTCTTCGAGATCGACGAGGCGCCCGTCCTCGACAAGAAGCTGAAGCACGACATCGACGTCGTCATCGACCGGATCGTCGTGCGCGGCGATATTTCCGCCCGCCTGGCCGACAGTTTTCAGACCGCGCTGGAACTCGCCGACGGCATCGCGATCGCCGAATATGCCGATGAGAAGGACGACAAGGGCAATGAGCGCCGCGTCATCTTCTCGGAAAAGTTCGCCTGCCCGGTTTCCGGCTTCACCATCACCGAGATCGAGCCGCGGCTGTTCTCGTTCAACAACCCGTTCGGCGCCTGCCCAACCTGCGACGGGCTCGGTTCGGAGCGCAAGATCGACCCCGATCTGGTGATCCCGGACGGCTCGGTTTCGCTGAAGCAGGGCGCCGTCGCGCCCTGGGCCAAATCGTCATCGCCTTATTATGCGCAGACGCTGGAAGCGATCGCCCGCCACTACGAATTCAAGATGACCGCGCCTTGGGATGAGATCCCCGAGGAGGCGAAGAAGGCAATTCTGTTCGGCACAGGCAAGGGTGAGATCGAGTTCGTCTATAATGACGGCACGCGCTCCTACAAGACGCAGAAGTCGTTCGAGGGTGTCGTCACCAATCTGGAACGACGCCTGCGCGAGACGGAGTCCAATTGGGCGCGCGAGGAGATCGAGCGCTATATGGGCTCGACGCCGTGCAAGGCCTGCGGCGGCATGCGGTTGAAGCCGGAAGCGCTGGCGGTGAAGATCGCCGGAAATCACATCTCGCAGATCTCGCAGATGTCCATCCGCAACGCCTACAAGTGGTTCGAGGCGCTGCCGGCTGAGCTGAACGACAAGCAGAACGAGATCGCCGTCCGCATCCTGAAGGAAATCCGCGAGCGGCTGTCCTTCCTGGTCGATGTCGGCCTCGATTATCTGATGATGGCGCGTAATTCCGGCACACTGTCGGGCGGCGAAAGCCAGCGTATCCGCCTCGCTTCTCAGATCGGCTCTGGTCTGACCGGCGTGCTGTATGTGCTGGACGAGCCGTCGATCGGCCTGCATCAGCGCGATAACGAACGGTTGCTCGAAACGCTGCGCCATCTGCGCGACATCGGCAATACGGTGCTCGTCGTCGAGCATGACGAAGACGCGATCATGACGGCGGATTTCGTCGTCGATGTCGGCCCGGCTGCGGGCATCCACGGCGGTCACATCGTCGCCAAGGGAACGCCGGCCGAAGTGATGGCCAATCCGAACTCGCTGACTGGCAAGTACCTTTCCGGCGAGCTTTCGGTCGAAGTGCCGGAAGAGCGTCGCGCCATCTCCAAAAGCCGAAAAATCAGTGTGATCGGGGCGCGCGGCAACAATCTGAAGAACATCTCGGCCGATATTCCGCTGGGCACCTTCACCTGCGTGACGGGCGTTTCCGGCGGCGGCAAGTCGACATTCCTGATCGATACGCTATATGCCGCCGTGGCGAGGCGGCTGAACGGCGCGCATATTCATCCCGCGCCGCATGACCGCATCGAAGGCCTGGAGTTCATCGACAAGATCATCGATATCGACCAGTCGCCGATCGGCCGCACGCCGCGCTCCAACCCGGCCACCTACACCGGCGCTTTCACGCCGATCCGCGAATGGTTCGCCGGCCTGCCGGAAGCCAAGGTGCGCGGCTATGGTCCCGGCCGCTTCTCGTTCAACGTCAAGGGCGGCCGTTGCGAGGCCTGCCAGGGCGACGGCGTGATCAAGATCGAGATGCACTTCCTTCCCGACGTCTACGTCACCTGCGAAGTCTGCAAGGGCAAGCGCTACAGCCGTGAAACCCTGGACGTGAAGTTCAAGGGCAAGTCGATCGCCGACGTGCTCGACATGACGGTCGAGGAGGGCCACGAGTTCTTCCAGGCGGTGCCGAGCATTCGCGACAAGATGGCGACGCTGCAGGAAGTCGGCCTCGGCTACGTCAAGGTCGGCCAGCAGGCGACGACGCTTTCCGGCGGCGAGGCGCAGCGCGTCAAGCTCGCCAAGGAACTGTCACGCCGGGCCACCGGCAAGACGCTTTACATCCTCGACGAGCCGACGACGGGCCTGCATTTCCACGATGTCGCCAAGCTGATGGAAGTGCTGCATTCCCTCGTCGACCAGGGCAACACCGTCGTGGTCATCGAGCACAATCTCGAAGTGATCAAGACGGCCGACTGGATCATCGATATCGGCCCGGAAGGCGGCGACGGCGGCGGTGAGATCGTGGCGACCGGCACGCCGGAACAGATCGTCAAGGAACCGCGCAGCTACACCGGGCACTTCCTCAAGCCGGTTCTCGAAAAGGCCCGCGCCGCCAACCGCAAGCGCAAGGCAATCGCCGCCGAATAAGCATTGATTCATCAATCCCCTCACCCTGCCCTCTCCCGCAAGCGGGCGAGGGTTTCGGCCGACGACCTCCAGCGAGTGTTCCAACAAGCGCAGGCGAACCCCCTCTCCCGTGCGCGGGAGAGGTCGGGGTGAGGGTCTGTTCGGACTGAAATGCGGAATGCTATCGGCTGAGCCAGAAGGCCCTCGTCCAGTCATGCTGAGGAGGCCCGCAGGGCCGTCTCGAAGCACGTCGGGCCACATTCAAAGCCGCCCCTTACGGGCAGCGCCAGATCATGCGGCCATAGGCGTCGACGACCTGGTAGCAGCCAACGCGGGGCGCCGCCACATAGGCGCCGGCGACATAGGCCCCGCCCACCACCGCGCCACCAACCACGGCCCTTCGCGTCGTACGACGCGCAACACCCGCATAGCTGAGCGGCGTCAGCGGCCGGCCGATGCGAGCCTCGGCCTGGCTGATCGCGGTAATCGGCGACGTCCACGACGTGCCCTCGCCTGCGAACAGGCCAGCGATGATCGCCAGCGCCAGCCCGAGCCGGCGCAAACTGAGGATACGGGTCATTTCGGTTCTCCCACCGTGGCACCCGAGGGTAGTTCATCGACATGGGCCAGCGCCTTGAGCTCGACCTGCTTGGCGCCGGATGGCGGCGCGAAGGTGAAGGCGGCGGCCGGGAAGGATTCGCCGCTCTGCCAGTCGGTCAACTGGACCGAATATTGCGGCGCTCCGCCGACCGTCTTGCTGGTGATCACCAACTTGCAGGGGATCGGCCGCTCGCCGCTCTCGACCCAGAGCTGCCAGTCCGTATCGTGATTGCGGAAGGCGACGTGCTCGCAGTCGACGCCGCCGACGACGGCGGGACCGATATATTTCGCCTCGATCACATCGGCCATCAGCGCTTCGAACGAATCCGTGGTCAGGAGGTCGGCCGCCGGCAGGTCCTGCATCCATTCGCTCCGCAGCCGTTCGACGACGTTGTCGATCGATCCGGTCGCCGGCTCGACGGCATACGTATCGGAATCCTTGTCGAACACGGTCACGCTCTTGCCGTCATAGACCAACTCGACATTGGCATAGCCGCCGGTGCGGCTGACACGGAACTTGTCGGGACGGCTGAGCGACGCCTTGCCGGAGCTGTTGAACTGAAGCTTCTCCATCTGCGGCGTGACGACTTCCAGTTCGCTGTCATAGGAGAGCGTGAGGTCTTTCTCGCTGCTGACATAGGTCGCCATGCGCTTGACGATTTCGATCGCCTGCTGACGGTTCTGTTCGGCATTCGCCGCGGCGTCCTGGGCCTCTGCCGGGGCGCCAAATGCCAACATTGTTGCGAAGCCTGCGGCCAGCGCCATCCCCCGATGGCGCCACAAACCCCATGGCGGCGTGAGTGCATGCATGAGCATTGCTTCCTCCTCTGGACCGGCTGAGAGCCATATGGCGGCGGGATGCTATCACGAGTTGTGAGGCGATCGTGTTCGATATCTCGTGATCGCCCCTACGGCAGCAGACTGGAAATGCGCGCCCGGGAAATGCAAATGGCCGCGCAGTGCGCGGCCATTTTTGTTGAAGGATTTGAACCGCCCGGACTCTGCCTACGCCTTGCGGCGACGCGACTTTGCAAACGTGTCGAAGGCGACCGCCAGCACGATGATCACGCCGATGATGATCTGCTGGATGTAGGACGAGACGTTCATCAGCACGAGGCCGTTGAGCAGGACGCCGATCAGGATCGAACCGATCACCGTGCCGAAGATCGTGCCGGCGCCGCCGAACAGCGACGTGCCGCCGATGACGACCGAGGCGATGACGGTCAGCTCATAGCCCGTGCCGGCGACCGCTTCAGCCGAGTTCAACCGCGCCGACAGGACGAAGGCGCCGAGGCCTGCGAAAAAGCCCATGATGACGTAGACGCTGCAGATCACCCAGTTGACGTTCAGCCCGGATAGTCGCGCCGCCTCCGGATTGCCGCCAACGGCGTAGACCTGCCTGCCATAGCGCATGTAGCGCAGCGCGATATGGGCGAGCAGCGCCGCGACCAGGAAGATGATGACCGGAACCGGGACGGGGCCGATCTTGCCCTGGCCCCACCAGGTGAAATCGGGCTGGAAGCCGGAGATCGGGCCGCCGGCCGCGAACAGCAAAGCCGCGCCGCGAAACACCGACATGCCGCCCAGCGTCACCACGAAGGGCGGAACCTTCAGCTTGGTGATGGCCAGGCCCTGCAACAGGCCGCCGCAGATGCCGACGGCGATCGCCGCCAGCGCCGCGAGCTCCCAGCCCCAGCCGATAACGCCCTCGCCCACGGTGAAGCGATCCTGCATGCCGCCTTTGGCGACGGCGGCGGCGACCAGGCCGGCAAAGGCCAGCAGCGAGCCGATCGAAAGATCGATGCCGGCCGTCAGGATGACGAAGGTCATGCCGATGGCGAGCAAGCCGGTGATCGACACCTGCCGCATGACGTTGAACAGATTGATCGACGACATGAAGCGCGGTTCCAGCACCGCAAAGATGATCATCAGCGCGACCAGGAAGATCAGCGGCGCGAACCGCGCCAGCATTCCGAACCAGTCGAAACGCGCGCTTTCCGCCGTTACTCGTTGTGCGTCCGTCATTACCGTATCCCTTGTCTTGTCACGCAGCTCGGCTGGCGGCGCTGAGCGTCATCATGGTCATGAGTTTTTCCTGGTTCGCGTCGGCGCGCATCGTCTCGCCGGTGACGCGCCCTTCGCGCATCGTGACGATCCGGTCGGCGACCGCGAGAACCTCTGGAAGTTCGGAGGAGATGGCGATCACGGCGATGCCGGATTTCGCCATCTCGAAAAGCAGATTGTGCACCTCGACCTTGGCGCCGATATCGATGCCGCGCGTCGGCTCGTCGACGATCAAGACCTTGGGCCGCAGCGCCAGCCAGCGGGCGAGAACCACCTTCTGCTGGTTGCCGCCGGAGAGATTGCCGACAGCCTGGTCGGGGCTCGCCATGCGGATGTTCAGAAGCTTGCGGTATTCCTCGACCATGTCGCGTTCCTTGCGCTCGTCGACGAACACACCGAAGCGACCGAGGCGGTCGAGGGCCGCGATGGAGAGATTGCTGCGGATCGCCTGCGCCAGGAACAGCGCCTGCTGCTTGCGATCTTCCGGCACAAGGCCGACGCCGCGCCGGATGGCGTCGCGCGGCGAGCGGATGTCGACCGGCTCGCCATCGATCAGCACCCGGCCGGAATCGAACGGATCGGCGCCGAAGATCGCACGCGCCATTTCGGTTCGCCCGGCGCCGACCAGCCCGGCAATGCCGAGGATCTCGCCACGCCGCACATGCAGCGTCACATCCTTCAGTTCGGTCGCATGCGGGTCATGCGCGGTGCGCAGCCGGGTCAGCCCCTCGACGGCAAGCGCGATGGGACCCACCTCGCCGGCCTCGCGGTGGGCATAGAGCGCATTGACCTCCCGGCCGACCATCAGGCGGATGATGCCGTCGATCGTCGTCTCGGCCACCGTGCCGGCGCCGACATTGCGGCCATCGCGCAGCACGGTAAGGCGATCGCAGATCTCGATCACCTCCTCCAGCCGATGGGTGACGAAGATGATGGAAATGCCTTCCGACTTCAGCTGGCGGACGATGCGGAACAGCTTTTCCACCTCGGCCGAGCTCAGCGCCGAAGTCGGCTCGTCCATGATGATGATGCGCGACTGCATGGAGAGCGCGCGGGCAATCTCGACCATCTGCTGCTCAGCGACGGACAAGTCGCGCACCAGCGTCATCGGGCTGCGCTCAAGGCCGATGCGGCGGATCAGCTTCAGCGTCTCGGCTTCCATCTTCGGCCAGTTGATGAAGAAGCGCGGGCCGGGCTCGCGGCCGATGAAGACGTTCTCGGCGATCGTCATGTCGGGCGCGAGCGTGAATTCCTGGTAGATCGTGACGATGCCGAGCTTTTGGGAATCCTGCGGCGTGCCGAGCGTGACTTCCTGCCCGTCAAAGGAAATGGTGCCGCGATCCGGCGATTGCGCACCGGCGAGGATCTTCAGCAATGTCGACTTGCCGGCGCCGTTTTCACCGAGCAGGGCGTGGATTTCGGCGGAGGCGACCTCAAGATCGACGCCGTCGAGCGCCTTGACGCCGGGAAAGCTCTTGGCGATGCCGGTCATCTTCAGCAGGGGTTTCGGATCGGTCATCAGTCTTCGCTTGCGATGGAGAAAGGGAATCGCCTGCCCCACCGGCGCGGGCAAGGACGAGATCGAATAAGCGGCGCGGACATGCTTCGGCACAGCGGCCGGCGGGATCCGGCAATTTCAAAGGCGGGGCACCGGAGTGCCCGATATCCGTGCCGCAGCTGTCGATTGACAGACGCTGTCATGCAACCGCTTTGAAAACCGCCTCGCTCCGGAAAGCAGGCGGCGTAAACGGCAGGTCCGACAGGGCCCGAATACGAATGGCGGCAACAGGCGCGGCGAAGGCGCTCCATGCCAGCGGCACGGAGCGCCTTGCCTGAATGCTGGACTACTTCAGTTCGCCGAGACGCTCGGAAACGTTGAGGTTTTCCTTGGTGATCGCCACCGGCGTCAGCAGGGTCAGCGGTTCGGCGGGCTTCTTGCCGTTCTTGATGAAGTCGACAAGCATGTCGACGCCCATGGCGCTCTGCTTGCCCGGGAACTGCTCGATGGTGGCCGTCAGGCCGCCGTCACGCACCTGGCCGAGAGCTTCCGGCAGAGCATCGAAGCCGATGATCGCGATGCCCGAAAGGTTGCGGCCCTTGACGGCTTCCATCGCGCCGAGCGCCATGTCGTCATTGGCGGCCACGATGACCTGCGGGGCTTCCTTGAGAGCGGAAAGCGCGGCTTCCGTCACCGAAAGACCCTTGGCGCGGTCGAAGCCGGCCGTCTGCTCGAAGACGATCTTGTACTTGTCAGCCTGCTTGTCGAGGATGTTGTGCAGGCCCTTGTTGCGATCGATCGCCGGCGAGGCGCCCGACTGGCCCTGCAGGTTCACGATGTTCGCGCCGTTCGGGTAGAGCTTCAGGATCAGCTCGGCCTGGGCCTCGCCACCCTTGACGTTGTCGGCGCCGATATGGCCGAGAATGCCCTCGACCTGCGCGACGCGACGATCCACGGTGACAACCGGGATGCCGGCCTCGACGGCCTGCTGCAAGGCCGGGGCCATGGCGTCGACTTCGTTCGGGCTGATGACGATGCCCTTCACGCCGCGGGCAATAGCCGCTTCGACGTCGGCCGTCTGCTTGGGCGAGGACACCTGGCCGTCGCTCTCGATGGCGGTGACGCCCTGCTTCTCGGCCTCAGCCTTGAACGCGTTCATCATGTGGACGAAGAACGGGAACGTCAGACCGGGGACCGAGGTCAAGATCTCGATCTTGTCCTGGGCAAGTGCGGGCGCCGGTGCAGTCGACATCGCGGCGAGCGAAATCGCGCCGGCAGCGAGCAGAGACCTTGCGAAATTCGACATGTTGTTTCCTCCCATGCCCTCTTTAAAACGGGGCTAAAGATGAGCATGGCGCAGGTTGATCCGGCGCACAAACGAAATTATGCACTTTGCACGCGTCGTTCATAAGGCCTGCACGGGCCGCTACGTCAGGAGCGAGACGCCGCAGGGTCAAGAGGCCAGATCGGGCGACCGACTTCTTGATCCGGCGCCGTTCAGCCCCTTCGAACGCTACGGCACAGTACCGCGCGCCGCGCCTCGGACGGCGCCCAATCAGATCTCCGCCTGCGACGGCTCAACGTGATTGGCGAGAGGCTGGGTGCGGGCCGTCTTGCGCTGGCTCCGTCGACCTGGCCGCCATTCGCTGACAAGGACGCCGACGACGATCAGCCCCGCGCCGACTATCGCGAGAGCCGGCAGCCTGTCTCCCGCCAGTCGTCCGATAAGACCTCCCCAGACAGGCTCGCCGGCATAGATGACGGTCGCCCTCGTCGGCGAGACGGTCTTCTGCGCCCAGTTAATCGAGAATTGGATGAGCGCGCTGGCGACGGCCAAGCCGATGACGCAGGCAAACAGCGTCCAGGAGAATTCGGGCAATGCCTCGCCGGCGACCGGCATCAGGACCAGCGAAAACATGCCGGCGGCGAGAAGCTGGACGATGGTGATGCGGCGCGTATCGACCCTGCCGGCATAACGGCCCACCAGGATGATCTCGACCGCGATCGCGACCGCACCGAGCAGCGTCGCCACCTCGCCCTTGCCAAGCGCGACACTGCCTGCCGCCGGCCCGGCCAGCAGAAGCAGGCCGACAAAGGCAAAGGCGATCCCGACCCAACTCATCGGATGCGGCGCCCGCCGCAGGACGAACCACTGGAGAAACGGCACCATCGGCACATAGAGCGCGCTGATGAAAGCCGACTGGCTGCTGGTGATCGTCTGCAAGCCATAGGTCTGCAGCGCATAGCCGAGGAAAATCGCTACGCCGATCGAGAGGCCCGCCCGGAACTCCAGCCGGGTGAGGCCGGCCATGCTTCGCCGGAACAGCAGCAGCGTCAGCAAGCCGGCGGCGACAAAGCGCAGGCCGACGAAAAACAACGGGCCGCTATGGCGCATGGCAATATGCACCACAAGGAACGTCCCTCCCCAGACCATCGTGATGGCGACGAGAAGGAGTTCCTGCCGTGACAGGGAGAAGGGAATCTTGCGGAAACCGGAAATGTGCACCATAGTGCGCATACCCATATGAGCAATATAATGCACAATCAACCCCCGCGAAGCGATGTGCTATCGCATGTCGGCCGCAACCTGCGCCTGTTGCGGCAACGGGCCGGCATGAGCCAGGCAGCGCTTGCCGATGCGTCCGGCCTGAGCCGCCGCATGATCGTCAATGTCGAGGCGGGCGACAAAAACATCAGCCTTTCGAGCCTCGATCGCCTGGCCGAGGCGCTCGGGGTTGGCTTCGTCGACATCGTCAGCGATCCCGAAGCGGAGACCCGCCGCATTGACGCGCTGGTATGGCGCGGGGAGGATCCGGCCAGCATCGGCATGATCCAGGCCAGCACACCGGCCAGAAAAGAAGCGCAACTCTGGTCCTGGTCGCTGGGCGTCGGAGATCGCTATGCCGCCGAACCCGATCCGGATGGCTGGCATGAAATGATATCCGTCGTTCAGGGCCGGCTTCGGGTCACCTTGGCCGAAGGGCCGCTGACCATCGAGGCTGGCGATTATGCGGTTTACAGCAGCGCCCAGCCTTACGCCTATGAAAACGTCGCGACCGAGATCACCCGCTTCGTCCGCGTTGTGGTCAGCTGAGCCTTCGGCTTACGCCCCAGGATACGCATGCGGCAGCGTCTCTACCCTGCCTGGATCTCGATGAGCGCAATTTCGGCGACGGCGAGGGCCATCGTCGGATCGCTGCCGTCACCAAGATGCCAGGCGGCCGAGAGGCCGGCATAGGCAAGGATCCACCGCAGCAACCGCGACCGATCGAGGCCTGCCGCCTCGGCGACGACATCCGCCTGTCGCGCCAGGCGGCCCGGAGCCAGGGCAATCGTCGCATCGGGATTGCAGAAGATGTTGGCGAAGTCGAACCCGCGCTCGCCGACCAGCCGTTTCGGATCGATGGCGAGAAAGCCGCGGTCACCGCCATCGAGGACGTTTTCGTGATGCAGGTCGCCATGCAGCACGCGCACTTCGCGCGGAGTTTCCAGCAAAGCGCGGGCGGCGACGGCGCTTTCTTCGAGCACCCCGCCATGCGCCTGTGCCGCCGGCCAGAGCTCGCGAAACCGGAGGTCGAGCGGCGTTGCTTCCGGCAGGGCGCCGGGGCGGGGCGCATGTAGCCGGGCGGCGACATCGCAGAGGATGCGGCTTGCCGCGTCGTCCTCGCCGTTGCGCGCCATGTCGGAAAGCCTGAGCGGGCCTTCGGCGCGCTCCATCAGCAGCGCGTCTCCCTCATGCGCCACCACGCGCACGGCGCCCTCGCCGTCCCACCAGAGCATTAATAGCCCGCCGAAGCGCTCCTCCTCGGCATGCGAGACCTTCAACATCAGCGACTCGTCATTCCGGCGCACCGGCAACAGGCGACTGGTGTGCGTGACGATTGGCTCGCCATCGGCCGCGAGATTCCAGCGATGCAGGAAGGGCTCGAAATCCCTATCTAACCTCGACATAGCAGCGCTCCCTCCGTCCGCGCCGTGCCCTGGGCCAATCCCGGACTCTCCGGCAAAAGCCTGGCCGCGACGACCCCGCGCAGGCGACACCCTACCGATTATTGCCGCATCGCGGCATAATCCACGCTCGATTCAGAAAACGATGGCGATATGACCGATAGCATTCCAGTTACCCCGCAGATGAGCTCCCCCTCCTACCGTCTGCCGGCCCTCGACCAGGACTTCCTGCTCAGCGATTCCATGCGCGGCGTACGGTTCATGTTGGAATACAGCAAGGCCGAGGAGGCATTGCGGCTCTGGGGCGTGCGCTCGACGATCGTGGTTTTCGGCAGCGCCCGCATCCATGAAGGTGGCGCCGGCCATCATGCCCGCTGGTATGACGAGGCGCGCGCGGTCGGCCGCATTGTTTCCGAACGCGGCGGCGCGCTGGTCTCCAACGGCACGTTTCGCGACAACGTCATCGCGACAGGGGGCGGCCCCGGCATCATGGCGGCGGCCAATCGCGGCGCGTCCGATGTCGGCGCCCCCTCGATCGGCTTCAACATCACCCTGCCCCACGAACAGGAGCCGAACAGCTATTCGACGCCGGAACTCACCTTCCGCTTCCACTATTTCGCCATGCGCAAGATGCACCTCGCCATGCGCGCCAATGGGCTGGTTGTGTTTCCGGGCGGCTTCGGAACCTTCGACGAGATGTTCGAGATTCTGACGCTCCGCCAGACCGGCAAGGCGCCGCCGATCCCGATCATCCTGTTCGACAGCGCCTACTGGAAGAAGGTCATCAATTTCGAGGCGCTGGTCGAGGAAGGCGTGATTTCGGCCAAGGACCTGACCCTGTTCGATTTTGCCGAAAGCGCCGAAGACGTCTGGGCGAAGCTTTCGGCGGCCGGCGTCGGCCTGCATGAGGGCGAACAGGCCGGTAGCGGTCTCTAGGAACAGTCCCGTCGCCGGAGCGCGGCTCTTGCCGCCCCGGCGACGGGCGCTCTACTCTCCAGGCCGCATCCATGTCCTAGTCCAAGCCCAATCCGAGCGCGGATCGACCGCCTCGTCCGCCGAGGAACCGTCATGACGCCGTTTGCCGCGCTGTTCGCGATTCTGGGAGCGTTGCTGATCGGCGCGATCAGCCCGGGCCCGAGCTTCGTCTTCGTGGTTCGAACCGCCGTCGCCCAGTCGCGGGCGGATGGCCTCGCGGCGGCGGTCGGCATGGGAGTCGGCGCGGCGCTGTTTGGAGCGCTTGCCCTGCTCGGCCTGCGAACATTGATGAACGAGGCCGCCGGCCTCTACATGGTGCTGAAGATCGCCGGCGGCGTCTATCTCCTCTATCTCGCCTACAGGATCTGGTGCGGCGCCAAGCAGCCGGTCGAAGTCGCCCGAAACGGCACCGGGGGAGGCTCCAACCTTGGCCGCTCGTTCGGGCTGGCCTTGGCCACCCAAATGAGCAATCCAAAAATCGTCGCGGTCTTCGGCGCGGTGTTCGCCGCCCTGCTGCCGGCAGAGCGGCCGCTCTGGCTCGACCTCGCTCTGCCCGCTCTGATCTTCGTGCAGGAGACGGCGTGGTATGCCCTCGTCGCCTTCGCCTTCTCGTCGTCGCGACCGCGTGCGCTCTATCTCGGCGCCAAGACCTGGATCGACCGTTTTGCCGGCGCGGTCATCGGCGCGCTCGGCATCCGCCTGATCCTTGAAGCCCGCTAACGGATCGCTAACGGCGCGCTAACAGCGAGGACGTCGAAAAGCATGGCAGCGGAACCCACCATCCTCTCGCGCCGCGCGCTCAACCGGGCGCTGCTGGCACGTCAGATGTTGCTGGCCCGAGTTCCGCTTCCGGCCTCGACGGCCATCGAGCGGCTGGTCGGGCTGCAATCGCAGATCCCCGGCAATCCCTATCTCGGGCTCTGGTCCCGTTTGGAAGGGTTTCGCGCCGAGGAAGTGTCCGAACTGACGGAAGCGCGAAAGCTCGTTCGGATTGCGCTGATGCGAGGAACGCTGCACCTCGTCTCGGTCGCCGACGCCGCCCAATTGCGCCCCGTCATGCAGAAGGTTTTCGAGCGCAACATGACACCGGGCAGTGTCTATGGCCGCGCCTTGGCCGGGCTCGACATGGACGCTCTGCTTGGATTGGGAGAGAAAATCCTTGCGGAAAAACCGCGCTCCAACAAGGCTTTGGAGGCGGAACTTGCGCCACACTTCCCCGGCCGCGACGGCCATGCGCTGTCCCAGGCGGTGCGGGCGATCCTGCCGCTGGTACAAGTGACGCCGCGCGGTCTCTGGCGCCGCAGCGGTCAGGCCATCTCGACGACGCTTCAAAACTGGACTGGGGAGCATGTCTCCACCGATGACAAGCCCGATGCGGTCATCCTGCGCTATCTCGCCGCCTTTGGCCCAGCCTCGACTATCGATGTTCAGGCGTGGTCGGGATTGACGAAACTCGCCGATGCGATGGAACGGCTGAAGCCGCGGCTGGTCGAATTCCGCGATGAGAACGGCAAGGTGCTCTACGACCTGCCAGAGGCGCCAAGGCCACCGGAGGACACGGTCGCGCCGCCGCGTTTCCTGCCGGATTATGACAATGTCATGCTGGGGCACGCCGACCGTAGCCGGATCGTCCATGATGACCACAGGGGTCATTTCATGAAGGAAAACGGGATGATACCGGCTTTCCTTATCGACGGCTTTGCTGCTGGAAGCTGGCGGATCGATCGCGATCGAGACCGGGCGACGCTGCGGATCACGCCACTTATACGGCTCGAGAGCGGGGATAGACAGGCGCTGATGCGCGAAGCCGAAGCCCTGCTCTCCTTCCAGGAAGAAGACGCCAGGACGCGCGAAATCATCTTCGTCGACAGGCCCTGAGGCCTGTCGGCGAAGACCTATTCAGGCAGGATTAGTAGCCGGCCATGCGGCGATACTGGGCCGCGCGGGAGGCTGCCTGCGAGGCGGGAACCAGCGCATAGCCGCGATTGCCCATGCAGGCCTCGGCTTCGCGCAGCGCCGCGTTGTCGCCGGGAGCGCGGACGCAATCAGCGCGGTCGGCGGCGAACTGATCGGCCAAGGCCGGGTTCGCGCGTCCGCTCTGGCCGTCCTTGCGAACCCAGGTCAGGGGCTCGGATACCGGCGAAAGGCCGGGAGGCGCTGATACCTGCCTGGGCTGCGACACGCAACCAGCGAGAGCGACGGCGGCCAGCACGGCGACCAAGGCGGGAATTCTATGATTCATGGGAGGACTTCTCTGTTCAAAGCGTTTCGTTCGGTTGCCGACGCCGGACGCGACGTTGCATAGACGGGGTAAGTTTAGCAGGGTTGTGCGGTAGAAGCGACCAAGGCGCTCGCGATGCAAGGCTGTATTGGAGACCTCAATGGACCGGAGCCGAAACGGTTCCATCCTTGTCGTGCTCGCCGAAGCGTTCAACCATGGTCGAACTCGCGGCATTGAGCCCGACGACATCGACGACCCGGCCACGAGCCCGCGCTTTGAGTACAACGCGATCCAGCGCGGAAATGGCCGAAATGTCCCAGAAATGGGCAGCATGGACGTCGATGACGATCCGGTCCAGATCTTCCTGGAGGTCGATCGACTCGGCAAAGGTGCTGGCCGAAGCGAAGAAGATCTGTCCCTCGACACGGTAGGTTCGCGTCCGCCCATCTTCGGACAGGGAAGACGTCACCCGGCTCAGGCGCGCGACCTTGCCGGCGAAGAAGACGCCGGAAAGCAGGACGCCGACCAGCACGCCCTTGGCCAGATCATGCGTGGCGAACACGGTCGCGACCGTCGCCAGCATCACGACTGACGAAGGCCAGGGATTGCTTCGAAGCCGAAGGATCGAGCGCCAGGAGAAGGTGTTGATCGACACCATGATCATCACCGCCGTCAACGCCGCGACAGGCACGATCGCCAAGAGGTCCTGCATCGCCACCAGCAGCACGAGCAGGAAGGAGCCTGCGACCAGGGTCGACAACCGCCCGCGCGCGCCGGACGAAACGTTGATCACGGACTGGCCGATCATGGCGCAGCCGCCCATGCCGCCGAACAGCGCCGACGCCATGTTGGCGAGGCCCTGCCCCGCGCATTCGCGGTTCTTGTTGCTCGGCGTATCCGTCATGTCATCGAGGATCTGCGCGGTCAGCATCGATTCCAACAGACCAACCGCTGCCAGCGGCAGCGAGACGGGCAGCAGGATGCGCAACGTTTCCCAGGTCCACGGCACATCCGGCAGACCAAAGCTCGGAAGGGTGGACGGCAGCTCGCCAAGATGGGCAACCGTACGCACGTCGATCTTGAAGAGGAAGGCGACCAGCGTCACGACGATGATTGCCACCAGAGGCGACGGCACTGCCCGAGTGAATCGCGGCAGCAGGTAGATGATGGCAAGCCCCAGCGCGATCAGCCCGTAAGTGGCTGTCGGCACGTTTACCAGTTCGGGCCACTGCGCCATGAAGATCAACACCGCCAGCGCATTGACGAAGCCGGTCATCACCGATTGCGAAACGAAGCGCATCAGCAGACCGAGCTTCAACAGCGCCGCGAGGATCTGGAACACGCCCATGAGGATGGTCGCAGCGAACAGGTACTGGATGCCATATTCGCGCACCAGCCCGCCCATCAGAACGGCGGTAGCCGCCGTCGCGGCCGAGATCATCGCCGTGCGACCGCCAGTGAAGGCGATGACGCAGGCGATCACGACCGAGGCGTAGAGGCCAACCTTCGGATCGACGCCGGCGATCACCGAGAAGCCGATCGCCTCCGGGATCAAGGCCAGCGCAACGACCATGCCCGAAAGGATGTCGCCACGCAGGTTGGAAAACCATTCGCGGCGGATGGTGGAAAAACTGTTCATGATGGGATGCTTCGCGGCAGATGCGGAGGGTGCGCTTTCGCGCCAAGAACCGTCCGTGCTTTCAATCTGCGTTGTCCGGCGGATCGGCGGCCGGAAGAGCCACCCGGATTTTCACCGGGTCCAGTCGAGTTCTTTTCTCATATCCCCAGACAGGATGGTGACGCAACAGCATCCGGGCTCGGGCATGAAGTCAGCCTCTCCTTGTTGCGCGCGAAGCACTATCCGTCTGCTGTCCCGGACACGACGACGTGCAATTCCGTCGCTGCGTCATCTCGTGTAAGTTGGCAACTCCGTAACGGAAGGAGGCCGGAATGACCGATCTTGCAAGCCGTTTCGTCTGGTATGAACTGATGACGACCGACACCGCGGCCGCCAGACTGTTCTACGGTTCGGTGGTCGGCTGGGGATCGCGAGATGCCTCGCAGCCCGACATGGCCTACACGCTTCTCACCGTCGGAGAGAGCCCGGTCGCCGGACTGATGGACCTGCCGGAGCAAGCCCGCAAGATGGGAACGCCGCCCGGCTGGATCGGCTACATTTCCGTTGCGGATGTTGACGCTGCCGCCGCGAAGGTGACGAGCCTCGGCGGCGCGGTGCATGTGCAGCCCTCCGAGATCCCTCAGGTCGGTCGCTTCGCCGTCGTCTCCGACCCGCAAAAGGCCGTCTTCACCCTCTTCAGGCCATTGCCACCTGAACAGGCGCCCGAAGAACCCGCCCCGGGCACCCCCGGCTATATCGGCTGGCACGAATACTATGCCGAGGACTGGGAAAAGGCGTTCGACTTCTATGCAGCGCTGTTCGGCTGGCAGAAGGGCGACCCGATGGATATGGGTGAGATGGGCATCTATCAGCTGTTCACGGCCGGTGGCCCGCCGATCGGTGGCATGTTCAACAAGCCACACCACATGCCGCCACCGTTCTGGCTCTTCTATTTCAATGTCGATGACATCGACGCTGCCCTGATGCGGGTCCAAGGCAGCGGCGGCAAGCTGTTGAACGGGCCAATCGAGGTTCCGGGCGGCGATTGGATCGCCCAGTGCAAGGATCCGCAGGGCGCCATGTTCGCACTCGCCGGCAAGCGAGCCTGAGGCCGAACTCAGCCCGCAGCGCCAGAAGCGCGGCTCGCATTGGAAACTTCGATCAGATTGCCGTCGGGGTCGCGGATATAGACGGAGAGGATCGTTCCCATCGCACCAATGCGCGGGACTGGACCGATTTCGATGGGCACACCTATGCGTGCGAGATGCGTCTCGACGTCCTCCAGCGGCGTGCTGGTCAGAAAGCACAGATCCGCCGAACCCGCCGTCGCAAGCCGGGCCTTCGGCTCATACTCATGGCCCACCTCATGGAGGTTGATCTTCTGGCGACCGAAACGGAGCGCCACCCGGTCGGCTCCGAAGGTCTCGACACTCATGCCCAGTGCCTTCTCGTAGAAGGCGCAGGTTTGAGCAATGCTGGCGACCGTCAGCACGAGATGATCCAGATGATCGATCGTGACCATAGCGCTCTCCTACGCTGTCTTGCCCGGTAAGATTATTCTCTTCCGCCCTCTTCCGAAACAGGCGGCCGCCGCCTGAACAGGCCAAGCAGTTCCGTCGGCAGCGGAAATACAATGGTGGAGGTGCGTTCGCTGGCGACGTCATGCAGCGCCGCGAAATAGCGAAGCTGCATGGCCTGCGGCTCCCGCGCCAGGATGCGGCCCGCCTCGACAAGCTTTTCGGCCGCCTGCTGCTCGCCCTCGGCATTGATGACCTTGGCGCGACGCAGGCGCTCCGCCTCGGCCTGCTTGGCGATGGCGCGCACCATATTGTCATTCAGGTCAATGTCCTTGATCTCGATATTGGCGACCTTGATGCCCCAGGTGTCGGTCTGCCTGTCGAGGATCGACTGGATGTCGGCGTTAAGGCGATCGCGTTCGACCAGCATCTCGTCAAGTTCATGCTTGCCGAGCACGGATCGAAGCGTCGTCTGCGCCAACTGGCTGGTCGCGGCCATGAAGTTCTCGACGCGGATGATGGCGCGCTCCGGGTCGAGCACGCGGAAATAGAGCACAGCATTGACCTTCACCGGGACGTTGTCGCGCGAGATGACATCCTGCGGCGGCACGTTGTGGACGATGACGCGCAGATCGACCCGCACCATCTGCTGCGCGAACGGAACCAGGATGATCAGCCCCGGTCCTTTGACGCCGGTGAAGCGACCAAGCGTGAAGACGACGCCGCGTTCATATTCCCGCAGCACCCTGATCGCTGCCAGCAGGAAGATGACCAGGATGAGCAAGACCACCAGATAGGGCACAAGCATCAAACTCATGGACGTTCTCCATCGGGTTCGGCGTTGCGGCCGGTCGTTCGGCGCACCGTCAGGGTGAAACCATCAATCACCGCCACCTCAACCTTATCGCCGGGAAGAAAGGCTTCGCCGCCTTGCGCCCGCCAGCGCTCGCCATGGGCGAAGACGTGGCCCCGGTCGCCGTGCCAGTCGATAACCTCCGCCGGCATGCCCGGCATCGCTTCGCCGCCGACCAGGGCCGGACGTTTGCGGATGCGCCAAAGCGCACGGGCGGTGAGCGCGGAAAGACCGAATACAAGAATGGCCACGCCGCCGACCACCGGCTTCGAGAGGGTGAACCCGGGTTGTTCGACCTTGAACAGCATTGCCGTTCCCAGCAGGAAGGCAACGAGGCCGCCCAGCCCCAGCACGACGGTCGGATTGAAGGCCTCGATGGCAAGGAAGGTCAGGCCAAGCAACATGAGCGCGAGACCGGCATAGTCGATCGGCAACAGGTTCAGCGCATAGAAGCCGAGCAACAGGCAGATGGTGCCGATGACGCCCGGCGCGATCAGGCCGGGGCTCATGAATTCGAAGAGCAGGCCGTAAACGCCGGCGAGCATCAGCAGCACGGCGATGTTCGGATCGGTGATGACGGAGAGAAGGCGGATCAGCCAGCCGGGATCATAGCGGTCTACCGCAATTCCGCGTGTCGCCAGGGTGCGTTGGGCACCGTTAGCAAGTTCGACCGTGCGACCGTCAATCCTTGTCGTCAGTTCCGGTACATCCCGGGCGACGAGATCAATCGCCTTCGCGTCAAGCGCGGCATTGGCGGAAAGGCTCGCTGCCTCGCGCACCGCCTTCTCGCCCCAATCGGCATTGCGGCCGCGCAGTTCGGCGAGGCTGCGGATCAGTGCGACCGCGTCATTCGTCGCCTTGGCGGTCAACGTATCGCCACCAGTGTTTGGCGACGTTCCCTTCGTCGGTTCTCCGCCCTCGCCGCCACCCGGCAACCCAGGAATAGGAGCCCCGAGTTCGACTGGCGTCGCGGCGCCGATATTGGTGCCGGGCGCCATGGCCGCGATGTGGGTTGCGTAGAGGATATAGGTACCGGCGCTGGCAGCATGCGCACCGGACGGCGCGACAAAGCCGATGACGGGCACCGGCGAGGCAACGATATCGACAATGATATCGCGCATGCTGGAGGCAAGACCACCGGGCGTGTTGAGGCGGAGAATCACGATTTCGGCCGATCGCGCCGCGGCTGCAGCAAGGCCTTCCTTCACCGCGCGCGCCGTTGCCGGACCAATCGCACCCTCGATTTCGATCATCAGGCCTGAGGGCAACGGGTTCGCCGCTGTCGGCGCGGGAGGCGGTGAGGCAGCCAGTAGCGAAATCGGAATCGCGGCGGTAACCGCGACGAAAAGGGCCACGCGCGGAAGTTTCACGCTCAGAGCTCCCTCAACAACATATGGGAGCTGCCATTCGGCCCTTCCACAGCATCGACGGGAAAAGAACGGCCGCGCTTACGCAAAATCGTGATCGCGCCACCACCGCTTCCGCGCTATTGTGTCGCGGAGTACATCGGGGCGCTGCGGCCTGCGATCGACTTTGGTCCCGGCGGCGCTGTGATTGCTCAACTTTGGGGGCAGAGCAGGAGAACACGCTCATGGCCGCGCAAATGAGTGACTATTCCACCCACTCGCATCTGATTACCGGCTCGACTTCACCCGACACAGCCATGCCCACGGTGCGGCGCATCACGGTCGCCGATCTCCGGGACGCGATCCGCCTCGGCTGGGAAGATTTCTCGGCCATGCCGACCCACGCAATTTTCCTGGTGGTGATCTACCCGATCGTCGGCCTTCTCATCGGCCGGGCCGTGTTTGGGGCGGACATCCTGCCCCTGCTCTTTCCCATCATGGCGGGCTTCGCCTTGCTCGGGCCGTTCGCGGCGCTCGGCCTGTATGAGCTGTCGCGGCGGCGAGAACAGGGCTTGGACATTTCACTGCCGAAGATACTGGAGGCCCGGCACTCGCCATCCATGCTGGCGATCCTGATGCTCGGCGTCGGGTTGATGGTGGTCTTTTTCGTCTGGATCGCCGTCGCCAACGCCATCTATGTCTCGTATTTCGGCTACAGCCCGGCAGCCTCCATGCCCGATTTCCTGCATCGGGTGCTGACGACACCGGCTGGCTGGGCGCTCGTCCTGGTCGGTAACGGCGTCGGCTTCCTGTTCGCGCTGATGGTGCTGACGATCAGCGTGGTGTCGTTCCCGCTCCTGCTCGACCGCGATGTCGGGCTTGCCCCCGCTATCCTGACATCCATCCGCGCCGTACTCGCCAACCCCGGCGTCATGGCGCTCTGGGGCTTGATCGTGGCGGTATCGCTCGCTGTCGGCTCGATCCCGTTCTTCTTCGGGCTCGCTGTCGTGATGCCGGTGCTGGGCCATGCGACCTGGCATCTCTATCGCAAGGTCGTGGTCTAGCCGCGAGCCACGCAAGGCGGAAGCGCTGCAATCGGGAGTTCAGGCTGGAAGGCCGGAGAGAATGCGCGGCACGCCCCTGCCCCAGGCGGCGGCGTGCCCTTTGAGACCACGATGCGGCTGAGTAGTGCCGCATCCAGCGCGGCGAATGGGCACCGGCTGACGCTCCCTCAGCCGCGCCGCCCGCCTTCCTTCTTCCAGACATCCAGCGGCTTGATATCCGGCGGCTGGGCGTTGGCGCGGACCCAACTATCCACGACCCAACGCCGGCCGCTCACTTTTTCAATGATCGTTGCCGTGTTGTGGGGATAGCGCCCATCGAACAGGAGCCCGCGACTGGCCACGCTGCCGACGCGGTGATGCTGGAGCCATCCCTGGCCTTCAAGCAACTTCAGCAGCGTCGTCGTGTTCACCGATTCGTCGATGCAATCGAGCTGCGTCAGGGGCGTATAGACGCCAAACTCTCCTTTCGCGGCATCGCTCGATGTGCCGGTCGCAGCCCCTGCCTTGCGCTCATACCATTGATCGGCGCGGGAAATGGCCGCCCGCTCCGCCTCGGGACTACGTCGGCCCGCCTCCAGGATCCGCTTCAACGTCAGCAGGTCGGCCCGGGAGAACACCACAGGCGATCGCATCTTGCAGCCATAGCCATGGCAATAGCGGATCTTGATCGGCGAAAGGGACTGCGCGACGGCGGGTCCGGAGAGGGCAAGGATCAGGACAGCCGCCAAACCTTGCGACCAGCGTCTCAGTAGCATCCGGAATCCCCCTATGGCGGAAGCCGCGTTCGTAGAAGCGAACCGGCTCGACTCGCCTGCATCGTGGCGAATGCTGCCTCTTTGGGCAATGCTGCAGTGCAATATATAATCACAATTGTATGTTGCTTTGCGTCATGCGCAGCGCAGCCATGCGATTTTTCACAGTGCTCGTTTTGGGAAGCATCCCCTACATTGGGATCAACAAGAGCGGTGGACACACAGACAACAACTACCGCTTCCCTAACTGTCCGATGTCCGAAGGAAAATGACCGTGGCTACGAACATCCTCACTTCCTACAGAAACTGGCGCAAGTATCGCGAGACCTGCAGCGAATTGATGCGTCTGACGTCCCGCGAGCTCAATGACCTTGGCATCAACCGTGGCGATATCACCCAGATCGCCAAGCAGACGGCTGGTTACTAAGCCGACACGAAATTCGCGCGGGAACAAACCTCCTCCCTTGTTCCCAGCGATACGGCGCTAGCGAACCTCCTCCCTCGCGATGCGCCATCCCAAGAGAACGCCCGTCGACCTCCTCCCCGACGGGCGTTTTCTTTTGTCCGGACCAAACTGCGAACTGCGCAGTTGTCCGAAGGGCTCCGGCGCAATATTCTCCGCGCCATGACAACAGATCCAATTCACATCATCGGCGGTGGTCTTGCCGGCACAGAAGCCGCTTGGCAGATCGTCAATCGCGGCATCCCCGTCGTCCTGCACGAGATGCGCCCTGTCCGCGAGACGGAAGCGCACAAGACGGACGGCCTGGCCGAACTCGTCTGCTCCAACTCCTTCCGCTCGGACGACGCCGAGAACAATGCCGTCGGCCTGCTGCATGCGGAAATGCGGATGGCGAACTCGCTCATCATGCGCATGGGCGACAGCAATCAAGTGCCTGCCGGCGGCGCGCTCGCCGTCGACCGCGACGGCTTTTCCCAAGCCGTCACCAAGGCGCTCGAAGACCACCCCCTCGTCACCATCGACCGCACCGAAATGGCCGGCCTGCCGCCGGCCGAATGGGACAACGTCATTGTCGCGACCGGCCCCCTCACCTCGCCGGACCTTTCGGAGGCCATCCGCGACCTGACGGGCGCGGATTCGCTCGCCTTTTTCGACGCCATCGCGCCGATCATCTATTTCGACTCGATCAACATGGACATCGCCTGGTTCCAGTCGCGCTATGACAAGGTCGGACCGGGCGGCAACGGGGCCGACTACATCAACTGCCCGATGGACGAGGCGCAGTACAACGCCTTCCTCGACGCGCTGATCGCCGGCGACACCGCCGATTTCAAGGAATGGGAAGCCTCGACGCCCTATTTCGACGGCTGCCTGCCGATCGAGATCATGGCCGGACGCGGCCGCGAGACGTTGCGCTTCGGACCGATGAAGCCGGTTGGCCTCACCAACCCGCGCAATCCGACCGTCAAGGCGCACGCCATCGTCCAGCTTCGCCAGGACAATGCGCTCGGCACGCTCTACAATATGGTCGGCTTCCAGACGAAGCTGAAATATGGCGCGCAGACCGACGTTTTGCGGATGATCCCCGGCCTCGAGGACGCCCAGTTCGCTCGTCTCGGCGGCCTGCACCGCAACACCTTCCTGAATTCGCCAAAACTTCTCGATCCGCTGCTGCGCCTGAAGGCACAGTCGCGCCTGCGCTTTGCCGGCCAGATCACCGGCTGCGAAGGCTATGTCGAATCCGCCGCCATCGGCCTGCTCGCCGGCCGCTTCGCGGCTGCCGAACGCCTCGGCGAAGTGCCCGTGCCGCCGCCTGTGACCACGGCATTCGGCGCGTTGCTCGGCCACATCACCGGCGGTCATATCGTCGATGAAGAGGCCGGAAGCCGTTCGTTCCAGCCGATGAACGTCAATTTCGGCCTGTTCCCGCCGATCGAGGTTCCGAAGGAGCCCGGCGTCAAGCTGCGCGGCACCGACAAGACGGTCGCCAAGCGAAAGGCGCTGACGGCCCGGGCCCGCGCCGACACGGCCGCCTGGCTCAATGGCCCGGCCTCGGCCGCCGCTGCCTCGGTCGCCGCTGCCGAATAGCCACGACTGGAGACCGGCGCGCTTGGCATTGCCGAATGCGCCGGCCTTCCGTAAGGTAATTATCCATTGATTCAAGCTATGCTCATTTCGAGAATTCGCATGCGCTAAAGCCGCCGTAAGGGGGAAAGCCACTCATGCAGTCCGAAACGCATTCCGGGATCCGCTCATGAAGCGGTCCTTTCTGCTGATGCTGATCAAGCCGTCGCACTATGACGACGACGGCTATGTGATCCGCTGGCACCGCTCCATGATCCCTTCCAACTCGCTCGCCAGCCTCTATGGGCTCGCCTCCGATTGCGAGGATCGCAAGGTACTCGGCGCGGACGTCACCCTCGATATCCGCGCCATCGACGAAACCAATACGCGGGTGCGCGTCGACCAGATCGTCGAGGCGTTTCGCAGCAACGGCAATTTCGGGCTGGTCGGCCTCGTCGGAGTCCAGTCCAACCAGTATCCGCGCGCGCTCGATCTTGCGCGGCCGCTACGCGAAGCCGGCATTCCCGTCGCGATGGGCGGATTTCATGTCTCGGGCTGTCTGGCCATGCTGCCGGATCTGCATGTCGATTTGCAACAAGCGCTCGACATCGGCGTCAGCCTGTTTGCCGGCGAGGCCGAGGAACGGCTAGACCGCGTCCTGCTCGATGCGGCGGCAGGCACGCTGCAGCCGCTCTATAATTACATGAAGGAGTTGCCGAGCGTCGAAGGCACGCCGCCGCCCTTCCTGCCCGCTGGCTACGTCGCGCGCACGCTCGGCGGCAATACCAGCTTCGACGCGGGCCGCGGCTGCCCGTTCCAGTGCTCGTTCTGCACCATCATCAACGTGCAGGGCCGCAAATCACGCCGCCGCTCGCCCGACGATATCGAAAAACTGATCCGCGAAAACCTTGCCCAAGGCATCCATAACTACTTCATCACCGATGACAATTTCGCCCGCAACAAGGATTGGGAGATCATCCTCGACCGCATCATCGCGCTGAAGGAAAAGGAAGGCATGTGGATCGGCTTGATGGTCCAGGTCGATACGCTTTGCCACAAGATCCCGAACTTCATCGAGAAATGTAAGCGGGCCGGCGTCAGCCGCGTGTTCATCGGGCTTGAGAACATCAACCCCGACAATCTGATGGCGGCGAAGAAGCGCCAGAACAAGATCACCGAATATCGCCGCATGCTGCTCGACTGGAAGCACCAGGGCATCATCACCTATGCCGGCTACATTCTCGGCTTCCCGAGCGATACGCCCGAGAGCATTCGCCGCGATATCGGCATCATCCAACGCGAGTTGCCGCTCGACATATTGGAGTTCTTTTTCCTGACGCCGCTGCCTGGCTCCGAGGATCACCAGACGTTGCACCGCAAGGGCGTGGCCATGGATAGCGACCTCAACAAGTACGACCTGGAGCACGCCGTCACCGGCCATGGCCTGATGTCGCAGCAGGAATGGGAGGGGATCTATCGCGAGGCCTGGCGGCTGTTCTATTCGCCGGAGCACATGGTGACGATCCTGCGTCGCGCCGCCGCCACGGGTGTCCGCACAACCAGCATCATGAAACTGCTGATGTGGTTCTCGACCTCGGTCGATGTCGAGCATGTGCACCCGCTGCAAGGCGGCGTCGTGCGGTTCAAGGACCGTCTCGACCGCCGCCCCGGCATGCCGATCGAACCGATCTGGCGCTTCTATCCCCGCCATGCCTGGGAAACGCTGGCCAAGAGCGCGACGCTGATCTGGCTCGGCCTCAAGCTCGAACGCCAGCGCCGCCGGATCGAGGCGACCCCGGACAAGGCGAGCTACATGGACGCGGCCCTGATGCCGGTCGTCGACGACGAGACCGAGACGCTCGAGATCTTCAACCAGAACGAGGCGGCGCGCGGCGCCGTCCGCCACGCCCACAACATCGACGTGCTGACGCACGGCGCAGCGTGATGTCGGGGCTGCGGGATCGATTCAAAATCCGGCGTTAACGCCTTGCTGGCGTGGATGATTTTCACGGATACACGGCGCCAGGATACGAAAGCCGACGCACCGGGATCGCGAAAAAGCCGTGGCTCAGAACGAACCGCGCCGGGCAGCACGCCAGAGCCACCATTGCCGCTTCCATTGCGGCGGGTCGATCACCGTTTTGAACGGATCATAGTCGGCCCGGTCCATCAAGCTCAGGACGGGAGCAACCAGGGCGACCGGCTGGAACGCAGGCAAAGCGACGCGGTCGATCCGGGCCAGCGCCTCGCGGCCGGCCTCCAGATGGCGTCGCGCCGTGCTGCGCAGATCGGCAAGTAGGGCGAGCAGTTCCGGCGTCGTCCGCCCGGCAAAGATCTCATCCGCCTTCACCCCATGTCGATCCATGAGATCGGTCGGGATAAAGAGCTGCTGCCGCCGGGCATGATACGGCAGGGCTCGCATAAGGCCTGTCAGCGCCTGCGCGACACCGGCATGGCCGGCAGCGTCAGCCGTATGCGGATCCTCGCCACCGGCCAGCACAAGCGCCGCCAGTTGGATCAGCACCGAGACGGTCTCGCCGGCATAGCCTTCGAGATCGCCAAGCGTCGGCATCGGGTCGTTGTAGAGATCGAAGATGTGCGCCTCGATCAGATTGTCGAAGGCGGCGCGCGGCAGATTGTGAAGGCCAATCGTCTCCAGCAGAGCCGCGGCGACCGGATGGCCGGCCACTTCGCCCCTCGCCTCACCCGCCAGAACGTCCCGCCACCATTGCAGGCGAATTTCGCCCGGCATCGGATCGCTGACGAGTTCGCGCACGCGAACGATTTCGAGGTTGAAGGCGTGGAGCGCGAAGAGATAGCGCCGCTTCGCTTCCGGCGCGAACAGATCGGCCAGAAACCGATCCCGGTCATGCGCGCGTACTTCATCGGCGCAAAGGGCGAAGACGTCCATGGAACGAAACCAATCAGATGACGACGAGCGCAGCCGCGACAGGGCGGCCCTCGGCGAGCAGGATATTGTATGTGCGGACCGCGGGCCCGGTCGCCATCACTTCGACGCCGATGCCGCTTTCCTTGAGCTGCTCCCGCAAGCCCTTCGGTATGACGGCGATGTCGCGACCGCAACCGATCACCAGCAGGGCGATGTCGGCGGCCTCGGCAAACACATCCGCCAGCGTCTCGGCGGTGATTTCCGCCGCGCTGCCGACCGGCCATCCGTAGATGCCGCTCGGCAGGCAGAGAATCGAACCCGGATGCGACATCTCGGCGAAGCGGAAGACCCCTTCGCCGTAGACATCGATCGGAGCCTGACCGGGAAAATGCTGGTCGCGGACCGATATGGACGGTCGCGTGAAAAGCGCCATATCGGCTCAGGCCTTGCCGGCCGCCTCCACGTCTTCCTTCTTCGTCATCTGATCCTGGCGCAGGCCGAAATAGATCAGGATCGGAGCCGCCACACAGACCGACGAGAAGATCGCCGCGAGAACGCCGAAGATCATGGCGAGCGTAAACGCCTGGATGACCTCGCCACCGAACAGGTAAAGCGAGAACAGGGCGATCAGCGTGGTCACCGTCGTGATGACGGTACGACCCAGCATGTCGTTAATGGCGCGGTCGATCAGGTCGCCAAGCGGGATCTTCTTGTACTTGCGCAACGTCTCGCGAATTCGGTCATAGACCACGACCGTGTCGTTCAGCGAATAGCCGATGGTCGTCAAAATCGCTGCGAGCGAGGTCAGGTTGAACTCGTGCTGAGTCACGACATAGAAGCCGAAGGTCATGACCACGACGTTGGCGGCCGAGATGATCGAGCCGACCGCGAACTGCCACTCGAAACGGAACCACACATAAACGGCGATGGCCGCGAAGGTGGCCAGCAAGGCGAGCGCACCTCGGGAGGCCAGTTCGCCCGAAACGCGCGGACCGACGATCTCGGTGCGGCGGAACTCCGCCTGATCGACGAGCGCCGCACGAATCTTGCCGATGGCGGCCTGCTGGGCCTCCTCGCCGCCGGCCTGCTGACCCATGCGGATCAGGATCGTGTTGTCGGAACCGATCGTCTGCACCTGGACGTCGCCGAGACCGAGATCGTTCAGCGTCGAACGCAGCTTGCCGAGATCCGGCTTCGCTTCCTTGGTCTGGATCTCGATGACGGTGCCGCCAAGGAAGTCGATGCCGTAATTGGGGCCGACGGTGAAGAACAGGATCACCGACATGACAGAGAGGAAGGCGGCGAGCGGAAACGTCCACTTCCGCATCCGCATGAAGGGGATCTTGGTGTTGTCGGGAACGATGCGAAGATGAGCCATGGGTTTGTGTCCTCGCTTCGATTCAGAGCGAAATCGTGGTCGGACGGCGCCAGCGCACCCACATCGCAACCAGAAGGCGGGTGAAGGTGAACGCCGTGAACATCGTCGTCGCGACGCCGATGGCGTGCGTGACGGCGAAGCCGCGGATCGGACCGGAGCCCATGTAGAACAACACGAGGGCGGCGATCAGCGTCGTCACGTTCGCGTCCAGGATGGTGCCGAGCGCCTTGTGGAAGCCGGCATCGATCGAGGCGATGGCGGAGCGTCCGGATCGGAACTCTTCGCGTATGCGCTCATAGATCAGAACGTTGGAGTCCACCGCCGTTCCCACCGTGATGATCACGCCCGCGATACCCGGTAGCGAGAGTGTCGCGCCAAGTATCGTCACGATCGAGAAGATCAGGATGACGTTCACGATCACGGCGATGTTGGCGATCCAGCCGAGGACGCCATAGGTCATGACCATGAAGGCGCAAACAGCGACGGTGCCGATGATCGCGGCGATCTTGCCCGAACGGATCGAGTCAGCGCCGAGGCCCGGACCGATGTTGCGCTCTTCGACGATCGTCAGCTTGGCCGGCAGCGAACCGGCGCGCAGCAGGATCGCAAGGTCATTGGCGGACTGGATCGAGAAATTGCCGGAAATCTGGCCGGAGCCGCCGAGGATCGGCTCGCGGATGACCGGAGCCGAGATCACCTTGTCGTCAAGCACGATGGCGAAGGGGCGGTTGACGTTCTTCTGGGTGACTTCACCAAAGACGCGGGCGCCGGCGCTGGAGAGCCGGAACGAGACGACCGGTTCGTTGGTGCGCGAATCGAAGGTTGCCGAGGCGTCCGTCAGGTCTTCGCCGGTCAGAAGCGGTGCTTCTTCGAGGACGTAGGCGACCGGCGGGTTGTCTGTGGAATTGAGAACGATCGTGCCCGGCTTGCGCGTATCGGCCGTCGGCGAAACGCCGGTATCGACCAGATGGAACGTCAGCTGGGCGGTCTGGCCGACGAGCGTCTTCAAGCGCTCCGGATCGTCAAGGCCGGGAGCCTCGACGAGGATGCGGTCGGCGCCCTGGCGCTGGATCGAAGGCTCGACGGTGCCGAGCTGGTCGATACGACGGCCAATGACTTCGATCGACTGATCGACGATCTGGCGGATGCGCTGGTCGAGGCCGGCCTGCGAATAGGCCATCTGGACGAGGCCGTCGTTGCCGACGGTCAGGTCGAATTCGTTGACCGCCGTGCCACCGAGCGCGGAGGTCGCAAGCTGGTTGCGCAACGGCTCGAGGCGCTTCTTGACCTCGTCGAGCTGCGACAGGTCGCGGATGCGGAGCTGAACGCCCTGCCCCTGGACGCCGAGGCCCGAATAGCCGATGCGCGGCTCTTCCAGCATCGCCTTGCGGATGTCGCCAACGAGCGAGCGCAGGCGCTTCTGGACGTAGTCCTGCTTATCCACCTCATAGAGAAGATAAGCGCCCCCCTGGAGATCCAGGCCGAGAACCATTTGCCGTTTCGGCACCCAGCTCGGCCAGGATTCGACGGTTTCCTTCGAGAAGAGATTGGGAAGCGCGGCGAGAAGCCCGACCACAACTACGGTCAGGATCGCAATCATCTTCCAGCGTGTGAAGTGCAGCATGGAAACCGTTCCAGTCGATCTCGGCTCCTACAGGAGCCGTTTCATCAAGGGGGAGCTAGACGAGGATTACTCGCCGTCCTTGGCCGGCTCGCCCTTGGCGCGCACATCAGCAATGGAGGCGCGGGAGACGCGGACGCGCACGCCCTCGGCGACTTCCAGCAGCAGCTCGGAATCGTCCACGACCTTGTTGATCTTGCCGATCAGGCCGCCCGACAGCACGACCGTGTCGCCACGACGGGCGCCCTTGATCATTTCCTGATGTGCCTTCTGCTTCTGCCGCTGCGGACGAATCATCAGGAACCACATGATGGCGAAGACGAAGATGAACGGCACAAACTGGATGAGCAGGTCGGCACCACCGGCGGATGCGCCGGCAGCCTGTGCGAAGGCGGGGGTAATGAACATGGAAATGGTTGCTCCCTGTAGCGTTGACGGGTCCACTGCTGGCCCGCCCGATCAAAACGCGTGGTTGGCGCCGACCTTCACATAGGGAGAGACAGCGATACGCGAAACGGCGCGGAATATAACCACGCGGCAAGCCTTTGCAAATGGCCGCGCCAGCATGATAGTGGCGAATGTCGTCCGGAGCCCTCGCTTGCACGCGGGAAGAGATCGCCCGGAGAGCCGGATGAGGGGTTTTGCCTTCGTCTGAACGCCTTAACCCCAGCCGCCGGCACGCCCTCAGACCTCTCGACACGCGGGAGGTAGGGATTGGCCCGAGGAAATGCACTGTGACAGAAGATACGCTGAAATCCGTCGCCGATCGTCTCGACCGGCTGATCGCCCTGATCGAGCGCGCCGTTCCCCCGGCACGGCCGAAATTCAACCCGGACGCCGCCGACGCCTTCGTCTGGCAGGCATCGACAGGCACCTTGCAGCCGGTCCCGAAGGTCAACCGCGTCGAGATGGTCCTGCTCAAGGGCGTCGACCGCGTACGCGATATCCTGGTCGAGAATACCGATCGTTTCGCCCGCGGATTGCCGGCCAACAACGTGCTGCTCTGGGGTGCGCGCGGCATGGGCAAGAGCTCGCTGGTCAAGGCGGCGCATGCGACGATTAACAGCAATGCCGCGGCGCTGCCCGGCGGTCATCCGATGAAGCTGATCGAGATCCATCGCGAGGATATCGACAGCCTGCCGGAGCTGATGACGCTGGTGCGCGCCCAGGATCGCCGCTTCATCCTGTTCTGCGACGACCTTTCCTTCGACAATGACGATACGTCCTACAAGTCGCTGAAGGCGGCGCTGGACGGCGGCGTCGAGGGTCGGCCGGAGAATGTCGTCTTCTACGCCACGTCCAACCGGCGCCATCTGCTGCCGCGCGACATGATGGAGAACGAGCGCTCGACGGCGATCAATCCCGGCGAGGCTGTCGAAGAGAAGGTGTCGCTGTCGGACCGCTTCGGTCTGTGGCTCGGCTTCCACAAGTGCAGCCAGGACGACTATCTCGACATGGTCAACGGCTATGCCGAGCACTTCGGGCTGAAGGTGGAGCCGGAGGTTTTGCGGGCCGAGGCGCTGGAGTGGTCGACAACGCGCGGCGCGCGTTCAGGACGCGTGGCCTGGCAGTATGTGCAGAATCTGGCGGGACGACTTGGGGTCGCTCTTGCGGGCTGAAGCCGCCCCGCCAGTATTGTGGCCGGAATATCCATCACGAGATGAGATCAGGCCGGCCAGATTGGCGTCTTGCACGGTTTGGTGAAAGGCACCAACCACGGTTCAACTGTCGCATTGTCTTCGCGCGAACGGCTATCCGCTTCGCGCGAAGTGCTTCGACGGGTCAGCTCTGCAGGTAATCCAGCGGATTGACCGGCTTCGAACCGCGACGGAGCTCGAAGTGAAGCTGCGGCGCGTTGACCGAACCGGACGAGCCGGCCTGCGAAATGATCTGGCCGCGCCGCACGGCATCGCCGCGCTTGACCAGGATCTTGCTGTTGTGGGCGTAGGCGGAGACCCAGCCGTCGGCATGACGGACGAGGACCAGATTGCCGTAGCCCTCGAGTTCGTTGCCGGCATAGATGACGGTGCCCGCTTCGGCGGCCTTGATCGACGTGCCTTCCGGGACAGCGAGATTGATGCCGTCGTTCTTTTCGCCCGTTGCCGATGCGCCGAAGCCCGTGATGATGCGTCCACGAACCGGCCAACGGAACGTCGTACCGTTGGTTGAGCCGGCGTCGGCGCTGGCATTGGTCGCAGCCGGTGCAGTCTCGGACGGCGGCGCGTAGGCCACCGGCTGATTCGGGGTCGCCGGCTTGGCGATCGAAGCTGTTTCGACCGGCTTGGCAACGCTTGCCGTCGTCGCCGGATCTGCGCTCGGGGACTTGTTCAGCCCATTGGCGGCGTCCGGCTTGGCGTTCGGATCTTCACCGCGCGGCTTCTCCTCGCGACGGGACGGGTCGGTGCGCAGGGCGACAGCCTGCTGCTGGCCGTCATGGCCCGGAATCTTGAGCTTCTGGCCGGACTTCAACTGGTTGGTCGAGCCGAGCGCGTTGGCGGACGCCAGATCCTTGGCGCTGACGCCATAGAGACGGGCGATCGACGACAGGGTCTGACCCGGCGACACGGTATGCAGACCGTTGAGCGGCGCACCTTCGGCCGAGGCAAGGTTCTTGCGCTCGCCAGCCGGGGCGGGTCCGGCAACCAGCTGCGTATTGTCACGACCCTGCGGAGCCGGCGCTTCGGCGACAGCAGCGTTGCCCTGGCCGTAGGTCGGGATCGTCAGCCGCGTACCGGCGCCAACCTGCGACGGATTGCCGATGTTGTTGACGCGGGCCAGCTCCTTGATCGGAACACCATAGCGACGGGACACGGACGAGAGCGTCTCGCCCGGCCCGAGCGTCACCGAGGTGCCGCCTTCGGTCGACCAGGCACCGCCGCGACGCGGAGGCTGGGCGGCGGAAGCGACCTGAGTGGGAGCGGAAGACTGGACCGAGCCAACCGTATCGGTCGGCGGGGTGTAGGAACGCGGCGGCTGGTAGGTCTCAGCCGACCCGTAGGCCGGAGCCGAGGCCAGGGGTTGATTGCTCTGCTGCACGCCCGGCAGCATCGGCAGATCGGAGCGGCTGACACCACGCGTAGCAGGCCGCGTTGCGACGACATCGCCATTGCCGGCGTTGTTGTAGCTGTAATCGACAGGAGCCGGCATCGGCTGCGAACCGCCGATGATCTGCTTCTGGTTCGCCGTGCTACCGGTAAAAATCGAACCATATCGCGAACCGTCAGCGCTGCAGGCCGCGGTCAACCCCGAAAGGAGCGCAATAACCGCAACCTGAGAGAGAGTCCGAGACCGAAAAGAGGAAGCATTTCTGCACATCGAGCCTACTCGCAACGCCACACCACACATGACGCCAATAGACGCTGGTAACGTTGATAAAGGCTTAAGCACGATGCGAAACTTCGTCGGCATCACTCGAAACGGAAACAAAGATCCAGGAAATCCCCGGATTCCGCCCGGTTCAGGCCGCAGCGATGCCAGAATTCCGGAGAACCGGCATTCCGGCGCCTTATTCCAGCGCCTGGCCGCGAACCACAGGCGCGCAGGTCCTTAACCAACAAGGCGCCCGCGACAAGCGTGGGCGGGCCTTGAGCAGCGTTGTGAAAGTCAGCATCCGCTTCGGTGGAATGGTTCGCGATCGAGGCTGCGGGATCGACGAAGTTGGAGCAAGATCCATCTGATTTGAAACATCGTTCTTCACCTCTCCCTGAGGGAGATGCGGGAAAGTAGGAATCGACCCAGATGAATCTTGCTCTAGACCGTCGCGCGAAACGGCTCACGTGAAGAAAGCGCAACCAGGCAATGCCCTAGAGGCGTGCTGCCTTGCCCTTGATCAGCGGCACCATGCGCACCGAACAGATCGGTGTGGCAACCAGTTGGCGATCGACACGAATAAAGCGCGTCAATGTCTGGATGCCGTCATCGGGACCGATCGGCATTACCAGCGTACCGCTCGTGCTAAGCGCCTCGATAAAGGCAGGCGGCACGGCCTGGGCCGACGCTGAGGAGACGATACGATCGAATGGCCCCTTCTCCGGCCAGCCGTCGAGGCCATCGCCGAAGACAGACGTGATGTTCGCGATCCGCAGCATTTCAAAACGCGCCTGCGCCGCGAATGCCAAGGTGCGAAAACGGTCGACCGTATAGACCCGCCGGGAAAGCCGCGACAAGACAGCCGCCAGGTAGCCGCTACCGGTGCCGACTTCGAGCACCCGACAGCGGGTCGTCGGCGCAAGCGCCTCGATCATGCGCGCAGCAAGAATGGGCGGGGTGTCGAGCTGCCCGCAATCGATCGGCTGCGGCCGTTCGCCGAAAAGCGGGCCGCGTTTGGCATCGGTCGGCTGGAAGGGCTGACGCGGCACCGATTCGAACGCATCCACCATGCGGCGATCCATGATGCCGAACTGGCGCAGGCGCAGCAGAAACTGGGCGATCGGGACGAGATTATCGTCGAACGCCTCATAGTCCATCGGATGAAACTGAACTGCCTCGAGTGCCATACGCTACGCGCCCTCGCCTTATGTGCCCTACTCATGCGGCCAAGGTGGTAAACGGCGTCTTATTACACGCAGCATCGCCGACGAATTTGCGTCATTTCGGGGCAGAATGCGGATCGCAGACCCTCAAGCCAGCGATCCGCGAAGCATTTGGCGCGAGAGCGCTCAGTCGAACAATGCCTTGAGGCCATGCGCTTGGTCGTAGGCCGTCATGTCGATCCGAAGCGGCGTGACCGAGATGACGCGGCGCTGGAGGGCGTCGACATCGGTGCCGGCCGCATGTTCCTCGGCGATGCGCCGATGCATCAGCCAGAAGTAGGGATTGCCGCGCCCGTCATGGCGCTCGTCGACGCTCAGCCCGTGCGAGACGACACCCTGCGACGTCACCTCGATACCGGTGACGAGGCCGGGCGCCGTGTTCGGGAAGTTCAGATTGTAGAGCACGCCGCGCGGGCAGCCATGATCCACCAGCTTCTTCAGGATGCGCGGCGCATGCGCTTCCACGGTATCCCACGGAATGACGCGCTGACCGTCCACCGACTCGTAGGCCTGGCTCAGGGCAATCGACGGGATACCCAGCAGCGTCCCCTCGATCGCGCCGGCGACGGTTCCCGAATAAGTGACGTCGTCGGCGGCGTTCTGGCCGGAATTGACACCCGACAGGATGAGATCCGGCGCGCGGTCCAACACCTTGCGGACAGCCATGATCACGCAATCGGTCGGCGTGCCGCGCACCGCGAAGGTCTTTTCGGAGACCTGGCGCAGCCGCAGCGGATCGTTCAGCGTCAGCGAATGCGCGAGGCCGGACTGGTCGGTTTCCGGCGCGACGACCCAGACATCGTCGGACAAGGTCCGTGCGATGCGCTCCAGCACCGCGAGCCCGGGGGCGTGGATGCCGTCGTCATTGGTGATCAGAATGCGCATGTCTGGGTCAGCCTTCGCTATTCGTCAGGGTGCAGGTCGAGAGCAAGCCGTTGGTCGGTGTCCAAGACCGGATGGGAGCGGCTATGCCGCCCCAACCTTGTCGAGCCCGCCCATATAGGGCTTGAGCGCGTCAGGAACCGAGATCGTGCCGTCCTCGTTCTGGTAGTTCTCGATGACGGCAATCAGCGCGCGGCCTACCGCTGTTCCGGAACCGTTCAGCGTATGGACGAAGCGGTTGCCCTTCTCGGCGCCCTGGCGATAGCGCGCATTCATGCGCCGGGCCTGGAAATCGTCGCAGACCGAGACGGACGAAATCTCGCGATAGGCGTTCTGGCCCGGCAACCAGACCTCGATGTCGTAGGTCTTGCGCGAACCGAAGCCCATATCGCCGGTGCAGAGCAGCATGACGCGATAGTGCAGGTCGAGCCGCTTCAGCACTTCCTCGGCGCTGGCGAGCATGCGCTCGTGTTCATCGCCGGAGGTCTCGGGCGTGGTGATCGACACCAGCTCGACCTTGTTGAACTGATGCTGGCGCAGCATGCCGCGCGTATCGCGGCCAGCCGACCCAGCTTCCGAACGGAAGCAAGGCGTCAGCGCCGTGAAGCGGAGCGGCAACTCCTTCTCGTCGAGGATGCTCTCGCGCACCAGATTGGTCAGCGGCACCTCGGCGGTCGGGATCAGCCAATGCTGCTCCCCGGCCTTGAACAGATCCTCGGCGAACTTCGGCAGCTGGGCAGTGCCGAACAACGCATCGTCCTTGACCAGCAAGGGCGGCTGAACCTCGGTGTAGCCATGCTCGCTCGTGTGGAGGTCGAGCATGAACTGGCCAATGGCGCGCTCCAGGCGGGCGAGTTGGCCCTTGAGCACGACGAAACGGCTGCCGGAGATCTTCGCGGCCGCCTCGAAGTCCATCAGGCCGAGCGCTTCGCCGATTTCAAAATGCTCTTTGGCTGCAAAGGCATGCACGCGCTTTTTGGGGCGCGCCGATGCCGCGTGCTCTTCGGTCTGGTTGCGGCCGAAGTACTGGATGTTGTCGTTCTCGTCCTTGCCGGCAGGAACGTCCTCAAGCGGCACGTTCGGGAGGACCGCCAGCGCGTCATCAAGCTCCTTGTTGAGCCGACGCTCCGTCTCCTCGGCATGCGCGAGGAACTCCTTGATGGTCGAGACTTCCGCCATCAGGCGCGCGGCGGTCTCTTCGTCCTTGGCGCCCTTGGCCTTGCCGATATCCTTGGAGGCGGCGTTGCGGCGCTCCTGGGCGGCTTGGACCTGGACGATATGGGCCCGGCGCGCTTCATCAAGCGCGATCAGCTTCGACGAGATCGGCTCGGCTCCACGACTGGCGAGCGCACGGTCAAGCGCTTCAGGGTTTTCGCGGATCCATTTGATGTCGAGCATGATCGTGCCTCGAAGAGATGGCGGCCATCGTTCCGGCCGCGGAAGAGCAAAGCATTCGCATGACGGATAGTGGGAGACTGTCGAAGGATCAACCCGGCAGCACGGCGCCCGGTGAGAGAAAGCGACGAAACCGTCGCTCCGCCATCGCTGAAAACAAAAAGAGCCGCGCGATCCCTCGGGATGGCGCGGCTCCAATGAAATCCGGCTTCAGGCTTCGAGCGCCCTACTTCGCCTCGGCTTCGTCCTCGTCATCCGCGGCCGTGGCTTCGGCGCGCTTGCGCTCAACCATGCGGACCGAGACAATCGAGAGCTCGTAAAGAAGCATTGCCGGAATGGCGAGCGAGATCTGGCTGATAACATCCGGCGGCGTCAGCACGGCCGCGACCACGAAGGCCAGCACGATGGCATAGCGCCGCTTGTCCTTGAGCATCTGGCTCGAAACGATGCCGGCCCGCCCCAAAAGCGTCAAAACGACGGGCAGCTGGAACACGATGCCGAAGGCCAGCGTCAGGGTCATGATCAGACCGAGATACTCGTTGACCTTGAACAGCGCTTCGATCTGCGCCTTGCCCTCGCCGCCCGTCTGCTGGAACGACAGGAAGAAGTGGAGCGCCATCGGCAGGATAAGGAAATAGACCAACCCCGCACCGATGATGAACAGCACCGGCGTCGCAATCAGGTAGGGCACGAAGGCCCGCTTCTCGTGCTTGTAGAGACCGGGCGCCGCGAATTTGTAGACCTGCATCGCGATCACCGGAAACGCGATGAATACGGCCCCGAACAGCGCCAGCTTCATCTGCGTCAGGAAATACTCCTGCGGCGCCGTGTAGATCAGCTTGACGTCCTGCGCCGGGCCGACGGCCCACTCATACGGGATGACCAGGATATTGTAGATCGTACCCGCGAAATAGAAGCAGATCAGGAAGGCGGCGAGAACCGCGACAAGCGTCTTGATCAGTCGCGAACGCAACTCGATCAGATGCTCCATGAGCGGCATGCGGCTCGCTTCGATCTCGTCTTCGGCCGAAGGCTTGTCGCTCATGTCTTGGACTCTTCGGTCGTGCTGGCAACTACCGACTCGTTGGCAGCGGATAGGCTGGCGGCAGGTGCGGCGGTCTCCACCGTCGGCTTCGGCTTGCGAATCCGAGCCGGCGCCTTGGCTTCTGCCGATACGGCAGCGACGCCATCAATCGACTTGGGCTTCGCCCGCGATGCGCGCGGCTTCGGGACCGAGCCCTCGGCGGATACAGCCTTCGTCGCTGCGGCACGCTTCGGCTTCGGCGCGACGACCGGCGCAACCGCTTCCACGGTCTTGGACGCTTCGACCGGCGATGCCGAGGCCTTGGACGCTTCGACCGGCGACTTGGACACTTCCGGCGGCGGTGTCGGCAATATATCCGAATCCGTCATGAGTTGTGCCGGCTGATCGGCAGGCGGCGGCACCGGAGACGGCGACGGCTTGGCGATCGCCTCGGGAAGCGAACTCAGACTGCTCTTGATGTCATTGAGCGGGTTCAGGCCGCGAAGCTCGTCGAACGACTTCTTGACGTCGTCGAGCTCGGCTTCCTTGAGCGCTTCATTGAACTGCCCCTGAAACTCGCCCGCCATCTTGCGCATCTTGGACACGGTACGTCCAAGCGCACGCAGCATCGGCGGCAGATCCTTCGGACCGACCACAACGATAGCAACGACGGCGATGAGGAGAAGTTCGCTCCAGCCGATATCCAGCATTATATCACACCGATCCACCTGCCCTGCGATCCGCGCTCAAAAAGCGCGGATGCGAAGCAGCTTCGCGGCCCTTGTTCAGGACTTAGCTGGCGCGGGTCTTCTCGTCGGTATTCGACGAAACGACATCGGAAGGCTTGCTGTCGATAGAAGGCTTGGCGACCGGTTCGTCTTCGTCCGCAAGACCCTTCTTGAAGCTCTTGACGCCCTTCGCCATGTCACCCATCACGTCGGAAATCTTGCCTTTGCCGAACAGCAGAAGGACGATTACCAGCACGATCAGCCAGTGCCAGATGCTGAAAGAACCCATCAACTCATCTCCACAAAAATCACGCGCTATGCGTTTGGTGGGCGACTATCGCAGACGGACCCTGCGCCCGCAACCAACCATCTGACACGCATGTAGGGTTATCCGGCCGGTTTAGCAAACACCAGAACGTCGCGTGGATCTATGGTCAGCCACACGGCACTGCCGACCACGAAGGGTTCGGCGTTATCGCGCGTGCGAACACGGATCGGGACATCCATGCCGTCGATCGCAACGCTAAGCAGATCAACCTCTCCAAGAAACTGGTGGCCGACAATGCGTCCCGGCACGCCGTTCCCGGCAATGGTAAACCCGACACCCTGCGGCCGAATGCCGATGGAGATCGTCGAGCCGTCCGAATGCCCCTGCGCGGCAAAAGTTCCGATCGGCGTTTCCACGCGACCATTTCGGGCGATGGCCTCGAACTCGTTCAGTTCCGAGAAGAATCGGGCCGCATAGAGGTCGACAGGATTCTCGTAGAGATGCCGCGCGGTGCCGACCTGGAGCAGTTTGCCGCCACGCATGAGGGCGATGCGATCGCCCATACGCATCGCTTCCTCGGGATCATGGGTGACGATGATGCATGTCGCCCGCGTCTCGCGGATGATCGCCATCGTCTCCTCGCGGACATGATCGCGCAATCGCTTGTCGAGACCGGAAAACGGCTCGTCCATGAGCAGCATGGAAGGGCGTGGCGCGATGGCGCGAGCCAGCGCGACACGCTGTTGTTCGCCACCCGATAGCGCATGAGGGTGCGACGACGCGTACCCGTCCAGTCCGACGCGCGCGAGCGCAAGCCGCCCCTGACGTTCGGCCTCCGCGCGCGGAAGATCATTGAGCCCGTAGATGACGTTCTTCAGGATCGTCATGTGCGGAAATAGCGCATAGTCCTGGAACATCAGGCCGACGCCGCGCTTCTCCGGCGGCACAAATACGGTGGAGGACGCCATTTCGCGGCCATTGACCGTGATGCGTCCACCGGAAGGGCGCTCAAGCCCTGCCGTGACGCGCAAAAGCGTCGTTTTCCCACAGCCGGAACGGCCGAGAAGACAGACAACCTCTCCCGGTTCCACCTCGAGATGGATGCCACGCAACGACGGCTCGTCGCCGTAGTGATGCGTGACACCGTCAAAGCCGAGCCGAGCGGCAATCGTGACACCGGCGGTGCCGCGACGGCCCCAGGCAGTGCGTTCAATCCATTGCGTGCTTGCAGTCATAGATGCGGTTTAGCGCCTGTCGTCGCCGGCGTCGAGTTTGCAGTAATCCGATCCGGCCGACGGGCGGAGGCATGTCAGTCGCCCTTTGCCTTGTAAAAGGCTTCGGCAGCCGGATGGAACGGTACGGCCGTCGCGACGCCAGCGCTGGTCAAGGCCAGCTTGGCAGCCTCGGGGTGTGACTTGTGGATCGCGCCGAGATTGTCGAAGATTCCGTTCAGGGTGGCTGTGACGAACGCGTCCTCGGCCTTGGCGGAGACAGTCAGAATATTGGCGACGCCAAGGGACGGCACGTCGGCCTTCAACCCGGCATAGGCCGATTTCGGCAGGACGAGTTGGCGATAGAGGCCGGGGTATTTCTGGTCGATCGCCGCATATTCACCGCCCGTTGCGATGAACGTCAAAGCGGGTTTTCCTTCCGAAAGCTCGCGCACGGCGGCGGTAGGAACCCCGCCAATCCAGAAGAAAGCGTCGATCTTGCCGTCCTTCAGCGCCTCGGCGGATTCGGCCACGCCAAGATTGCTGCGCACAACCCCGTTGGCGGGATCCAGCCCGGCCGCTTGAAGCACGCGGTCGGCTATCGATTCGGTCGAGGAGCCCGCCGAGCCGATCGAGACGCGCTTGCCCTTCAGATCGGCAATCGTCGCGATGCCAGCATCGGCATTCGCCACAACATGCAGGAAGGAATCGTACAGCACGGCCAGGACGCGCAGATCCAGCTTGCCGTCCGTTGCGTAGGCGCCGACGCCGTGAACGGCGTCATAGGCAGAATCAAGGGTCGAAAAGCCGATTGCCGCCTTGCCCGAGTGAACAAGGCGGGCGTTGTCGACAGAGCCGCCGGTGACCTCCACCGTGCCCGCCAGGACGTCGGCAATTGCTTTGCCATACGGATAGAAAACGCCGCCCTTGCCGCCGGTAGCAATCACCGGATGCGTCGGCGAGAGGGCGAACCCGGGCGCGGGCAGAGCCACCATCGCGGCTATTCCGGTGCCGATGGTCAGTAATTGACGACGATTGAATGAAAAATCGGACAAAGCTGCCTCCCCAGGCTGACGCCGGGCCGCGTCTGACGGCCCTCTCCGCGCCGGAGCATAGGCTTGAGCCCGACCCGCGCAAGTAGCGGCGAGCGCGTCAAGGAACGGAGACTAAATATTCATGACGCGCGGTGCCGCCCTCAACGCGCAAGGCGCCAATCTGCCGTAGAGTTTCCAAAACTCATCATGACTGACATCTAGGGCAGGCCAGACCTCATGCAGGAACTGACCGCCTCCCCGGAAGGTCCATCCACATCGCTGGCTTCAGTCGTGTTCGCTGAGGCCGGCCGCGAGGAGGTCATCAGGGTCGAGCGGGTCTTCGTCGTCCCTCAGCGCGTCACCATCACGCGGCTCGGGCACGGAAAAGCCCGGCGGAATGCGTCCGTCGAGCAAACCGGCCCCCTTCAGCTCTTCGAGACCCGGCAGATCGCCGATCATCTCCAGTCCGAAATGGACAAGGAAATTCTCGGTCGTGCCATAGGTCACGGGACGGCCCGGCGTGCGGCGGCGGCCGCGCATCTTGATCCAGCCCGCCTCCATCAGCACGTCGAGCGTACCCTTGGAGATCGAGACGCCCCGGATCTCTTCGATTTCGGCTCGTGTCACCGGCTGGTGATAGGCGATGATTGCCAACGTCTCGAGCGCAGCGCGCGAAAGCTTCTTCTGTTCGCCGGAATCACGCTGCAGCAGGAAGGCGAGATCACTTGCCGTGCGGAACATGTACTTGCCCGCAACCTTGACCAGGTTCACGCCGCGCCCGGAATAGAGGTGCTCGATTTCACGGATCAGCGCGTCGACGTCGCTGCCTTCCGGCAGCCGCGCCGCGATCTCCTTGGCGCCAAGCGGATGGGCGCTTGCAAACAGCATCGCCTCGACAATGCGCAGCGCCATGCGGTGCCCTTCCGGCGCAAGCAAGGTCAGATTGTCTCGATCAACCATCGTTCTTTGTCTCCGCGCCATCGCGATCGCGATCCCGCATGTAGAGGGACGCGAAGGGGGCCGTCTGACGCAATTCCACCCTGCCCTCGCGCACCAGTTCCAGGCTGGCGCTGAAGGAGCTGGCGACCACGGTTGCGCGCATTTCGGGCGTCAGGATCCAGGGCGACAGGAACACGTCGACGGGCGTCCAGTCCGCGATGCTGCCAACCATCCGCGTCAGCACCTCGCGCGCCTCGGCCAGCGACCAGACCTGACGCCGCCGCACATGCACGACCGACACCATCTGGCGCTGCCGCTGCGAGGCGTAGGCCATCAGCAGGTCGTAAAGGGTGGCGGCATAATCGCTGCGCTGGACGATCTCGACCGCCTCCGGCATGCCGCGAGCAAACACTTCGCGGCCGAGGCGATCGCGATTGACCAGCTTGGCCGCCGCTTCGCGCATGGCTTCCAATCGGCGCAGACGAAACGCGAGCGCCGCCGCCATTTCCTCACCGCTCGGCTCTTCGTCGGGCGAAGGCGACGGCAGCAACAGCCGCGATTTTAGATAAGCGAGCCAGGCCGCCATCACGAGATAGTCGGCCGCGAGCTCCAACCGGAGGCGCCGCAGTTCCTCGATATAGGAAAGATACTGCTCGGCCAGCGCCAGGATCGAGATCTTGGCGAGATCGACCTTTTGCGTCCGCGCCAAAGAGAGAAGCAGGTCGAGCGGACCTTCGAAGCCGTCGACATCGACGACGAGCGCGGCGTCGCCATCCTTGCGTTCGCCCGGAGCCATCTCCCAGAGTTCGCTCTGGCCGTCCTTGTCGCGGGTCGCGGCCATCGGATTCGGTCGCCTCAGGCCGCCGCCGGTGGCCAGCCGGCGCGGTCGGTGAGCGTGGCGTACTCCGCCTCCGCCGCTTCGCGATCGAGCGTGTGCGGCGGCTTGCGCGCGGCAAGCGCCGTCGCTGCCCGTTCGGCCGCCCTGCCCGTCAATTCGGGAACCGAGCGTGCCACATCCGCCATCTCTTCCATGATGCCGTTGCAATGCAGGACCATGTCGCAGCCAGCCGAAAGCACGGCCGCCGCGCGGCTGGCGTAGTCGCCGCCGAGCGCCTTCATCGAAAGATCGTCGCTCATCAGCAACCCGTCAAAGCCGATCCGACCGCGAATGATCTCGTCGACGACGATCTTCGAGGTAGTTGCCGGGCGTTCGGGATCCACCGCCGTGAAGACGATATGCGCTGTCATCGCCATGGGCAAATCGTTCAGCGCCCTGAACGGCACGAAGTCCGATGCCTCCAGCGTGCGCAGGCTAGCCTCGACGACCGGCAGGCTCAGATGGCTGTCGACGGTCGCGCGGCCGTGTCCGGGCATGTGCTTCATCACGGGCAGCACGCCACCGGCGGCAAGGCCATCGGCGGTCGCACGACCCAGGATCGAGACCAGCTCGGCATCTTCCGCATAGGCGCGGTTGCCGATTGCGGCATGGGTCTGCGGGGTGCCGACATCCAGCACGGGAACGCAGTCCACCGTGATGCCGAGATCGATCAGATCCGAGGCAATCAGGCGACCCTGCAGCCAGGCCATGCGTCGACCGGCTGCCTGATCCTCGGCATAGAGGTCACCGGAGCTCCGCGCGGACGGGCGATTGCGCCAATGCGGCGAGGCGATGCGCTGGACGCGGCCGCCTTCCTGATCAATCAGGACGGGCCGGTCCGGATCGCCGAGCAGATCGCGAAAAGTCGCGACAAGATCGCAGACTTCTTCCGGCGTGCCTATGTTGCGCTTGAAGAGGATGAGGCCCCATGGCCGTTCATCGCGGAAGAACGCGATTTCATCATCCGAAAGGCTGCGCCCTGCACAACCAGAAATGAATGCTTTGGCGGTCATTGTTCGGCCCTAGAGCATTTCACCGTTTACCAGAAACAGCGCCCTACTCTAACTCCTTGCTTGGTCGCGTTTTCTTGACGCGAACTGTGTCACACTTCGCTCGAAAACGCTCTAGCCGCCCGCCGGGCAGGCCGCAAGCGGCGGATTGGATCCGCCGCTCGTCTCTCGCGATCAGTTCTTCTGGACGATGCAGTCGCCACCGGCCGCACGCAGGCTCTCGCAGAACGAGACGGCCTGGTCGCGGGTCGCCATCGGACCCACGCGAGCACGGTAGTAGATGCCCTTGGCGCCGAGATCGGCGCGAACGATATTCGGCTCCTGTCCACCAAACACGTTGGAGAACTTGCGCTGCATCGCCTTGTAGGAGGCAAGCGCCTGTTCTTCGGTGCGCTGCGAAGCGACCTGGACGACGAAGCCACCCGACGCAGCGGGGCGGGCCGCAGCGGCCGGAGCCGCCGGCTGAGCGCGCGGCGTGGCCGGCTCGACAGCCGGCACTTCCGCAACCTGCGGCTCGGCGGCAACCGGGGCCGGAGCCTCGGCGTCCGTGGTCCGAACCGGTGTCGCAGGCGTTGCGACAGGCTCCGGAGCGGCCGCTATCGGCGCATTCGTCGAAGGCGCTGCCTGGTTCGCATTGGAACCGGCATTGCGCGGCTGCGCCTCGCTCGAAATGATCGTGCCATCGGGCTTCACCACGACGGTGCGAACCTTGCGCGGGCCAGCATCCAGTTCAGCGGATGAAGCAGGGGCCGCCGGAAAATCACCCGCCAGATCGTCAATCGACGACGGATTGCCGTCAGCGCCCGGCGCGCCAGGCAAGATGATGCGCGAGATCTCGCGGCTGGCCTGGGATTCGTTCGAAGCCGGCGTTTCGTCGATCGGACCATCGTCGGGGAGAACGAGTTGTTCGTCGCCGGCCAGTTCCGGGCTGGCGCGGTCGTAGATCAGCTTGTTCTGGGCGACTTCGCTATCCGCCGACGCTACCGGCTGAACCTTGGTCGGACCTTCATCGGCGGCGATGATTGCCGGTGCACCACCGCTGGTGGTTCCGTCACCCTTCAGCGCCAAAGCGCCGAGGCCACCTGCCAGGACAACGCCGAGCACGACCGCCGCAGTGATCAGACCCTTGCGCGAGCGACGCGGCTCGGCATAGCGCTCCGATTGATCGTGGCGCTGGTCATAGCTGTTGTCGTCATATCCGGCGTTCGGATCATCGACGTAGTCATCGTAGCCGGCAGAGTGATCATCCGCGCCATTTTCCTGGCCGGAATAATACTGACCCTGGTCATAGGCTGCAGCCTGGGCGGGCTGTCCGCGCTCGCGGCCATAGTCCGTGGCGCCCGCGTAAGCGGTGCCGGCATAGGGATCTTCTTCCTCGGCCGCAGGCTGGGCATAGGTTTCCTGCGTATAGCGCGGCTGCGTGCGCTCGGCCTGACGCGGCGGCTGGGCAGCCTGCCACTGCTGCGACGGCGCGGCCGGCGCGCCGGGGCGCATGCGCATATGGTCAAAGCCTTCGTCACGCGGCGGAGCGGCACGCGGCGGCTCGACCTGCGCGGGACGCCCCGAAGCGGTGCGAACCGCCGGATCGAAGGACGTCTGGAGATCGTTCATCAGTTCGGATTCGAGATCGAACGATGTATCGCGAACGCCGGACTGCTGCGCCGGGCGCACAACCGGCGACGCGACCGTGCCGCGTCCGCCAACGATGTCATCAAAGCTTGAATTGCCGGAGACCATCCGAGCCAGTTCGACCAGCGGATCATCTTCCACCGGCGAAGGCTGCTCGTTACGGCGCCCCGTGTTCCCGTCGAGCGGCGCAGGCCGTCGCGAGAACGAATTATCGTAGCGATCTGCCATCGCGTTCCACTTTCCGCTTCAACCGGTGCCGCCCGTCAAACCCGACGCCAAGCTGCCTGAGAGACTTCACCGCATCTCTTCGGGCGCATCGACCCCGAGCACCAGCAACCCGGATGACAGCACCAGCTTTGTGGCATGAACAAGGGCGAGCCGGGCCAAAGTCAACTGTGGTTGATCAGAGTTAATAAAGCGTAATTGCGGCAGATCCTTGCCCCGGTTCCACTGTTGATGGAACTCTGCTGCAAGTTCGTAAAGGTAGAACGCGATCCGGTGCGGTTCATGCGCCTCGGCGGCCGATTCGATGATTCGCGGAAACTCCGCGAGCCGACGCTGGAGGCTGATTTCACCCTGATCGTCGAGCAGCGACAGATCCGCATTAGCCAGTGAACTGACCGAAAGATCGAGCGCCGGCATGTCCTGCGCCGCGTTGCGAAGGATCGACGATGCGCGTGCATGGCCATACTGCACATAGAAAACGGGGTTGTCCTTGGACTGCTCCGTTACCTTCTGGAAGTCGAAATCGAGCGGCGCGTCGCTCTTGCGATAGAGCATCATGAAGCGCACCGCGTCGCGGCCCACTTCCTCGACGACGTCGCGCAGCGTGACGAAATCACCCGAACGCTTCGACATGCGGACCGGCTCGCCGGCGCGGAAGAGCTTTACGAGCTGGCAAAGCAGGACGTCGACCGAGGCGGTGCCGCCGGAAATGGCGCGGCCCACGGCCTGAAGCCGCTTCACATAGCCGCCGTGATCGGCACCCAGCACATAGATCATCTGCCGGAAGCCGCGGTCGAACTTGTCCTTGAAGTAGGCCACGTCGCCGGCGAAATAGGTGTAGCTGCCGTCCGACTTCACCAGCGGCCGGTCGATGTCGTCGCCGACCTCGGTGGCGCGGAAAAGAAGCTGCTCGCGGTCTTCCCAATCGTCGGGCAACTGGCCCTTGGGCGGCGGCAGCGTGCCGGTATAGACAAAGCCCTTCTGCTCCATGTCGGCGATCGTCTCGGCAATCTTGCCGCCATTCTCGCCGCTCAGCGTCCGCTCCGAGAAGAAGACGTCGTGATGGACGTTCAGCAGCGCGAGGTCGTCGCGGATCAGGATCATCATGGCGGCGATGGCTGCGTCGCGGACGATCGGCAGCCATTCGGCATCGGCCATGTCGAGAAGCGTGCGGCCATGGATATCGGCCAATGCCGCGCCGACCGGCTTCAGATAGTCGCCGGGATAGAGGCCTTCGGGGATCGCGCCGATGTCCTCGCCGAGCGCTTCGCGATAACGCAGGAAGGCCGAGCGGGCGAGGACGTCGACCTGACCGCCCGCGTCGTTGATGTAGTATTCCTTGGTAACGTCAAAGCCGCCCCAATCCAGCAGACTGGCGAGCGCGTCGCCAACGACGGCGCCACGGCAATGGCCGACATGCATCGGACCCGTCGGATTGGCCGAGACATACTCGACATTGACCTTGAGGTCCGCGCCGATGCGGCTGCGGCCATAGGTGCCTCCGGCCTGGATCAACGACTTCAGGGCATGGGCGCGATACGGCGCGGCCAGCGTCAGATTGATGAAGCCCGGACCAGCAACCTCGACGGAGGCAACGTCTTCGTCATCGCGCAGGCGGCCGGCGATGGCCTCGGCGAGGTCGCGCGGTTTCAGGCCGAGCGGCTTCGCCAGCACCATCGCGGCATTGGTCGCCAGATCGCCATGGGCGGCGTCGCGCGGGGGCTCGACGACGATGCGGGAGAGATCGACAGGCACGCTGTCGCGCGCGGCCAGGATGACCTCGACGGCCGAGGTTACGCGTGCGGTGAAGTCGCGAAAAATATTCATAGCGGGATACAGCCCTTCGGGCGGAAGGAAAATTCTTGCTGCGCGCCTAACCCAAATCCGGTGAGGCGTCAAACAGACGCTGATGCTCGCGCAATGCATAGCGGTCGGTCATGCCGGCGAGAAAATCGGAAATTCGTCGCGCGCGACGATCGGTATCCGCTGCGTCCAGCCCGGTCCGCCACTCCGGCGGCAGGGCATCCGGATCGTTCCAGTAGCGCTCGAATAGACGTTGGACAACGCCCTCCGCCGCCGTCATCACATGCATGACGCGAGGATGGCGATAAACACGGTGCCAGAGATGCGTCTTGATCGCCTTGTCGGCGGCGACGAGCCCAGCGGAGAAGGCGATCATCGGTCGGCCGGCATGGCGAAGCGCATCGGCGGAGGCCGGCTTCGTCTCGCCCAGCCGTCGCAATGCCTCGGCAATCACGTCCTCGATCATCCGGGTGATAACGCGGCGGACGACCTCGTTCACCAGGCGCGGCTTCTCCAGTCCCGGATGCTCCGCCTCGATGGCGTCGAGAATTTCCCGAAGAAAATCGACCTCGCGCAGCCCTTCCACGGTCAGCAGCCCTGCCCTCATGCCATCGTCGATGTCATGCGCGTCATAGGCAATGTCGTCGGCAATCGCCGCCGCCTGCGCCTCGGCCGAGGCGTAGGTCGCAAGCTGCAGGTCCTGTTCGGCCGTATAGGCAAGAATCGCTGCCGGCAGAGCCTTGCCTTCATAGGAACCAACGCCCCTGCCCTGACCGTCGAGCAAGGGGCCGTTGTGCTTGACCAGCCCTTCCAAGGCCTCCCAAGAGAGGTTCAGGCCGTCAAAGTGCGGATAGCGCCGCTCCAACTTCGTGACGACGCGCAGGCTCTGCGCATTGTGATCAAAACCGCCGTGACCCTGCATCATCCGATCGAGCGCCCGCTCGCCGGCGTGGCCGAACGGCGTATGACCGAGATCGTGCGATAAAGCGATGGCCTCGGCGAGATCCTCGTCGAGCCGCAATGCCCGTGCCAGGGCGCGGGCAATCTGCGCCACCTCGATGGTGTGCGTCAGCCGAGTGCGATAATGATCGCCCTCATCGAACAGAAAGACCTGCGTCTTGTCCTTGAGGCGACGGAAAGCGGTCGAATGGACGATCCGGTCGCGGTCGCGCTGATAAGGCGTCCGAGTCGGGCTTTCGGGCTCGGGATAGAGTCGCCCCCGGCTCATCGTTGGATCCACGGCAAAGGCCGCATGCGGACCGATGCCGAAGCCGATCAAGCCTTCCATTCGCGTGTTCCTCTGCCCCTCTATTGCACTGCAACGATTGACACCGCCAATCGCATTCCTAACTATCGGGTTCGGGCACCTGCAAGGTACCCCTATTTTCGGAAGCAGCCATGACCACTGAAACGCTCGATGTCACCCTGTCCGACCGCGCCGCGAAGCGCATCGCCCGCATCCTTTCGAAGGAACCGAGCGGCACGGCCTTGCGCGTCACCGTCTCGGGCGGCGGCTGCTCGGGTTTCCAGTATGGCTTCGATCTCGACGCGGCCCGCGCCGAAGACGATCTCGTGATCGAAAAGAACGGCGCGACCGTGCTAATCGACCAGATCTCGCTGCCCTATATGGATGGCTCCGAGATCGACTTCGTCGATGACGTCATCGGCCAGTCCTTCCAGATCCGCAACCCGCATGCCACGGCATCCTGCGGCTGCGGCACCAGCTTCGCGCTCTAAGCCCGAAAACGGCGTTCCTACTGGAACGCCGTCTCCGTAAAGCTGCGCAGCTTGCGGGAATGAAGCCGTTCGGGCGCCATTTCGCGGAGCATTTCCATGGCACGAATGCCGATCTCGAGATGCTGGCCGACTTGGCGACGGTAGAAATCCGACGCCATGCCCGGCAGCTTCAACTCGCCATGCAGCGGCTTGTCCGAGACGCAAAGCAGCGTCCCGTAGGGCACGCGGAAGCGGAAGCCATTGGCGGCGATCGTCGCCGACTCCATGTCGAGCGCAATGGCGCGCGACTGCGAGAAACGCTGCACCGGCTCGCGGTGGTCGCGTAGCTCCCAATTGCGGTTGTCGATCGTCGCGACCGTGCCCGTCCGCATGATCCGCTTGAGATCATAGCCTTCAAGGCCCGTGACCGCCTCGACCGCGTCTTCGAGGGCGATCTGCACCTCGGCGAGCGGCGGGATCGGGATCCAGGTCGGCAGGTCGGCGTCGAGGACGTGGTCCTCGCGGACATAGCCATGCGCCAGCACATAGTCGCCGAGCGCCTGCGTGTTGCGGAGGCCGGCGCAATGGCCGAGCATCAGCCAAGCATGCGGGCGCAGCACGGCGACATGGTCGGTGATCGTCTTGGCGTTGGAAGGACCGACGCCGATATTGATCATGGTCAGCCCGGCATTGCCGGCGAACTTCAGGTGATAGGCCGGCATTTGCGGCAGGCGTGGCGGCGCTATGCCGCCGACAGGCTCCGTCGATCCGGCCGGCGTGATGACGTTGCCGGGCTCGACAAACGCCTCATAGCCGTGGCCGCCCTCAGCCATCAGCTTGCGGGCGCGGACGCAGAATTCGTCGATGTAGAACTGGTAGTTGGTGAACAGGACGAAGTTCTGGAAATGCTCGGCGCTCGTCGCCGTGTAATGCGACAGCCGGAACAAGGAATAGTCGACGCGCGGCGCGGTGAAAGGCGCCAGCGGCATGGGCTCGCCCGGTGCGGGTTCGAACGTGCCATTGACGATGGCGTCGTCGGTAACCGCGAGGTCCGGCACGTCGAACATGTCGCGAAGCGGACGCTCGATCCGTTCCGCCAATTGCCCCTCGACATGCACGCCATTCGGGAAGGCGAAATGCAGCGGGATCGGCAGATTGGACGGGCCGACCGTGACCGGCAGGCCGTGATTGCGCACGAGCAGCTTGATCTGTTCCTTCAAATAGCTCCGGAACAGCGAGGGCTGCGTCACCGTCGTGGCATAGCTGCCCGGCCCCGAAACATGGCCATAGGCCAGCCGCGAGTCGATCTTGGCGTAGCTCGTCGTCGTGAAGCGAATCTCGGGATAGGTGGCGCGGACGCGGCCTATGGGGGGATGCCCCTTCAGCAGGGCATCGAAGCGGTCGCGCAGATGCGCCGTGTGCAGATCGTAGATTTCCTCGAGCCTGGCGATGGCCAGGTCCGGATCGGTGAATGTCTCGCTGGCAATCGGCTTCGGCGTATCGAACAGAACGGGATCGGTACTCATGTCACCCCCACTTTCGGGCGCGACTGTCGGCCAGCCGGCGCATGCGGTCAAGACACGCGCCGGCTGAATGACTTCGCTTCTCCCGAAGGATCAGACGAGCTTGGCGTCGAGTTCGATGGGGACGGCCTTGAGCGCCTTCGAAACCGGGCAGCCTTCCTTGGTCGCAGCCGCGATCTTGTCGAAAGCCGCCTTGTCGATGCCGGGAACCTTCGCCTCGGTGATGAGCGTGATCTGGGTGATCTCGAATCCACCGGGCACCGGCTCGACCTTCACCTTGGCAGTCGTCGAAATCGAATCGACCGTAAAGCCCGCTCCCGAAAGCCCACCGGAAAGCGCCATCGAGAAGCAACCGGCATGGGCCGCCGCGATCAGCTCTTCCGGATTCGTGCCTTTGCCTTCCTCGAAGCGCGACGAGAAATTGAACTGCCCTTCCCAGGCGCCGCTGCCCAGATGAACGGTTCCCTTGCCGCTCTTGAGATCGCCCTGCCACTTCGCGTCCGATGTCCTGACCGGCATTCCTGTCTCCCTTTCGCGTTCCGCTCCGGTCCTTGCCGGAGCCACTAGAGTTAGGCGGTGACGGCAGGTGTGCAAGATGCGGGGCGGATGTAATCCGACCGATGGCATCTGCCAGAGGATCGGATAGTCTGTCGCCATGAAGATCGCGACCTGGAATATCAACGGCGTCAAAGCCCGAATCGACACTGCCCTTGCCTGGCTCAAGGAGGCATCGCCCGATATCGCCTGCCTGCAGGAGATCAAATCGGTCGATGAGGGGTTCCCTACCTCCGCCTTCGAGGATCTCGGCTACAATGTCGCCACCCACGGCCAGAAGGGATTCAACGGCGTCGCCCTGCTGTCGAAGCTGCCCTTCGACGAGGTCAATCGCGGCCTGCCCGGCGATGACGCGGACGAGCATGCCCGTTTCATCGAGGGCGTGTTTTCGGTCGAAAGCGGCGCGCTGCGCGTCGCCTCGCTCTATCTGCCGAACGGCAATCCGATCGACACGCCGAAATTCCCCTACAAGCTCGCCTGGATGGAGCGCCTGCGCGTCTGGGCGGCCGAGCGGCTGACCTATGAAGAGCCGCTGGTGCTGGCCGGCGACTACAACGTCATCGCCGAACCGCGCGATGCCATGAATCCATCGCTCTGGGTCAATGACGCGCTTTACCAGCCGGAATCGCGAAAGGCGTTCCGCGCCCTCGAGACGCTCGGCCTGACCGACGCGCTGCGCGCCACCACGGACGAAGGCGGCCTCTACACCTTCTGGGACTATCAGGCCGGCGCCTTCCAGAAGAACAACGGCATCCGCATCGACCATCTGCTGCTGTCGCCCCAGGCCGCCGACCGTCTGGTGTCGGTTGGGATCGACAAGCATGTCCGCGGTTGGGACAAGCCGTCGGACCACGTTCCCATCCATGTGGAGCTTCGCATTTGAGCCAGGTTATGAGCGCGGCGCCGATCACGGGCGGCTGCCTGTGCGGCCGCATCCATTACACGATCAATCGTCCGCCCCGGATCGTCTGCCACTGCCACTGCCGGATGTGCCAACTGGCTGGCGGCGCGCTGTTCCTGACCTGGGCGACCTTTGACGCCAGCGCGTTCCAGCTGACTGCCGGGCGCCCGAAGGTCAACGAATCCTCCGCCACCGGACGCCGCCATTTCTGCGCCGATTGCGGCACGCCGCTGATGATGACCACGACAGACGACCCGCTGAAGATCGACGTGACGCTGGCCTCGCTCGACGAGCCGGATCGCTTCACCGCCGGGCACAACATCTGGGTCGGCAGCCGGCGCAACGCCACCAAAGGTTTTGACACAACCCTGCCATCCCATCTCGACGAGCCGACCGGCTAGAGCGCTTCTTCACGCTAGCCGGCTCCCACTTCACTGGAAAATGCTCTAGCGGAGACAGACGATGGACGGCGATGTGTTGAAGTCGTTCGAAATGCAGGCAACGGCCTGTCGAAAGCTCGGTTCGCCCTTCACGGCGGAAGTGTGCGCGATCCTCGCCGAACGCCTCGACGAGACCAGCCGCTTCGGAAGACGCGTCCTGGATTGGCAAGGCGACCCCGTTGCCGACGCGCTGGCGCTACGCGCCGCCGCTGGCTTTCACGCGCTGAAACGTGCGGGGCGATCGACAGGGCTGGCCGGCGTCTATCCGCCGGCCCCGCTGGATCGCAACGCCCTCGCCAACGCGTTGCTGGACGCCATAATAGCCGAAGACGACTTCCTGCATGACTGGCTCGACAGCCCACCGCAGACCAATGAAGTCGCGCGTTCCTCCGTCCTGCTTGGCGCAGCCCTGATCCTGGGCAGCGAGTTGGGCCTGCCGCTCGACTGGCATGAGATCGGCGCGAGCATGGGCCTCAATCTCGGCTTCGACCGCTACCGCTACGACTTTGGATCAGCCTCCTGGGGCGCAACCGACTCGCCTGTGCTGGTTCGCTCGGAGTGGCGCGGCCCTGGTCCCGAAACCGCTGCGCCGGTTGAGATTCGCGCCCGCGCCGGCTGCGACCTCAACCCACTCGATCCCGGCTCGCGAAAGGATCGAGAACGCCTGCTTTCATATATCTGGGCTGATCAGTCCGAGCGGCTGACCCGCGCCGATGCCGCGCTTGATGTCGCCGCCGCAGCGTCCTGGCGGGTCGAGAAGGCGGATGCTGCCGGCTGGGTCGCCAAGCATTTTTCCGCGCCGCCCACTTCAGGCGCGGCGCGCGTGCTCGTCCACACCATCGTCTGGCAGTATCTCCCCGAAGCGACGCGCGCCGCCATCACAGCGACGATGGAAGCGGCCGGCCAGCAGGCGACGCCCGAGGCGCCGGTGGCCTGGCTGCGCATGGAAGCGGACGGACGGGATACCGCCGCCGTCCGGCTAAGGCTCTGGCCCGGTGGGACCGATCGTGAGATCGCCCGCGCGGACTTCCACGGCCGCTCTATCGAGTGGCTTGCACATTAACGCGAGCATGCGAACCCAACTGACACAACGCTGTCAGTTGGGTATCCTTAAGTTGGCAGTATCGACACTGTCCGCGAGGATATCGCCATGAACCACAACATTCTCGAAATCAGCTCCTATTCGCTGTTGCCGGGCATCGACGAGCGTCAGTTCGTCCGTGCCGCCGACGATGCGATGAGCGTGCTGCGCCGGCAGCGCGGCTTCCTCGCCCGCAGCATCGCCAAGGCCGAGGATGGCAGTTGGACGGAGATCGTTCACTGGCTCGACCGCGACTCCGCCAGCACCGCGAGTGCGCAGCTGGCGCGCAATCCGGATGCCGTCGCCTTCTCCGAACTGATCGACAGGCCGTCATTCCAGAGCGGCTACTATCCCGTCGCCTATTCCGGTTGAGCCATGCGGCGCGCCGATCGGCTTTTCGAGATTGTCCAGGTGCTTCGAGGCGCTCGTTTACGGACGGCGCAGGAGATCGCCGACAAGCTCGAAGTCTCTGTGCGCACCGTCTATCGCGACATCGACGCGCTGGTCGCGACCGGCGTCCCCATCGAGGGCGAGCGCGGCGTCGGCTATGTCCTGCGCGGCACGCTGCTACTGCCGCCCCTCGCCTTCTCGCAGGCGGAGCTGGAAGCGTTGGCGCTCGGCGCGCGCTTCGTCGAGGCATGGGCGGACCCGGAACTGGCCGCCGCCGTCAGCGAAGCGCTGGTCAAGATCGATGCGGTGTTGCCGGAGTCCCGGCGCGGCGAGATCTGGCGCGACGCGGTCAACGTCAAATCACCGGCCCTGATCACGGCCTCGAACACGCAACTGGCACTGTTTCGAAAGGCGATCCGGCAACGGCACAAGATGCAGCTGAATTATCGAAGCGCCAGTGAAGCCATGACGGCGCGCACCGTCCGCCCGCTGGCGATCGAGGCGTGGGGACACGCCTGGACCGCGACGGCCTGGTGTGAACTGCGTGAGGACTTTCGCATGTTCCGGCTCGACCGCATCGTTGAGGCGACGATCCTCGACGAGATCTTCAGGCCGGAAAAGGGCAAGACGCTCGCGGACTACCTGAAGCGGCTGCGCGAAGAGGGATAGAGGCAACGGGTGTGAACAGAGGCAGGATGCGAACCGCCGCCCTCTGTCGATGGACGAAGCTCAAGCAAGCCCCTCACCCTACCCTCTCCCGCACGCGGGCGAGGGTTTTGGCCGGCGCTCTTCATCGATTTGGCGCTTGAAAAACACAGGCGAACTCCCTCTCCCGCGTGCGGGAGAGGGTTGGGGTGAGGGTTTTACCCGCTCCGATCGTCAAAAACTCAGCGCGGGAATTCGATTCCCATCTCGCGGTAGCGCTCGGGATCATCGCCCCAGTTCTCGCGAACCTTGACGAACAGGAACAGGTGGACCGGCCGTTCGGCCATCTCCTGGATCTCGGTGCGCGCCGCCATCGAGATGCCCTTGATCGTCTCGCCCTTGTGGCCGATCACGATCTTCTTCTGGCTCTCGCGCTCGACATAGATCGTCTGCTCGATCCGGGTCGAGCCGTCGGCCTGATCCTTCCAGAGTTCCGTTTCCACGGTCGACTGGTAAGGCAGCTCGTCATGCAGGCGCAGGAACATTTTTTCGCGCGTGATCTCGGCGGCGAGCGCCCGCAGCGGCAGATCGGAGATCTGGTCCTCGGGATAAAGCCACGGACCCGGCGGAACCCGACCGGCGAGATAGGTCATCAGATCCTTGCAGCCATGCCCCTTGAGGGCCGAGATCATGAAGGTCTGCTCGAACTTCACCGTGGCATTGGCCTTGGCGGCCATTTCCAGCAGCGACGTATGCGCGACCGTGTCGATCTTGTTGATGACGAGGATCTTCGGGCCCTTGATGGCCGCGACCTTGTCGAGGATCTGGGCGGTCTCGCCCTTGTTGCTGCGCTCAGCGTCGATCAGGACGGCGATCAGGTCGGCATCCTTGGCGCCGCCCCAGGCCGTATCGACCATAGCGCGGTCGAGCCGGCGCTTCGGCTGGAAGATGCCGGGGGTATCAACGAAGATGATCTGCGCCGCGCCTTCGAGCGCGATGCCGCGCATGATGGCGCGCGTCGTCTGCACCTTGTGGGTGACGATCGAAATCTTCGTGCCCACAAGCTGGTTGAGGAGCGTCGACTTGCCGGCGTTCGGCGCGCCGATCAGCGCGACAAAGCCACAGCGGGTCGCGGTCTCCTCGGGAATTACCAGATCAGACGCCATGCGTTTCTTCTCTCCATACGCCTTGGGCCAACAGCACGGAGGTCGCCGCTTTCTGCTCCGCCTCGCGCCTTGAACGGCCGGAACCGAGGACAACCGGCATGCCCTCGATCTTCACTTCAACGGTAAAGTGCGGAGCGTGGTCCGGGCCACTCCGCTCTGCGATATCGTATTTGGGCGCGGCAAGGCCACGTCCCTGCACCCATTCCTGCAAGGTCGTCTTGGCGTCCCGCAACGGGCCCGTCCAGTTCAGCATACGCTTGCGCCAGTGGCTGTCGATGAAAGCCTGCGCCGCCGGCAATCCGCCATCGACGAAGATAGCACCGATCACCGCTTCGCAGACGTCGCCGAGGATTGCCGCCTTGCGGCGACCGCCGGACTGTACCTCGCCGCCGCCGAGGCGGATCCAGCTGCCAAGATCGATGTCGAGCGCGACTTCGGCGCAGCTCTCATTGCGGACCAGGCCGGTGAGCCGTCGCGCCAGTTCACCTTCTTCGGCGCCGGGAAACGAAGCCAAAAGCATGTCGGCGATGACGAGGGCCAGCACGCGGTCGCCGAGGAACTCCAGGCGCTGGTAGCTTTCGCCCTGCGCAAGATGGCTTTCCGCAATGGCGCTCGCATGCGTCAAAGCCCGAACCAGATGGCCACGGTTGGAAAACCGGTAACCGATGGTTTCTTCAAGACGTTGCAACGGTTCTTCAGAAGCCAAGCTCAGATTACCTTGAATAGACGGTCGAAACGAACGGTCCACGGCCATCTCCAGAATTGCCAGGCCCGCGCGCCTTCCTCGACGGAGAAGAAGACCATCCCTGCGCGACCGACGAAATTCTCGAAGGGAACATAGCCAACCGCGCCCAGAACACGACTGTCGGTCGAGTTGTCACGATTGTCGCCCATCATAAAATAGTGATCCGGCGGCACTTCATACAGCGGCGTATCGTCGGAAAAGCTGCGCGGATCGAGATCGAGAACGGTATAGCTCACGCCATTCGGCAACGTTTCTTTGAAACGCGGCACATGCGTCAGGGTTCCGAACTCATCGGCCGTGACATAGTCGTCGATCTTTTCCTTCGGCACGGGCTTGCCGTTGATCTGCAGCACGCCGTCGATCATCTGGATCTTGTCACCCGGCAGGCCGATGACCCGCTTGATGTAATCGACAGACGGATCGCGCGGCAGCTTGAAGACGGCCACATCTCCGCGCTCCGGCGGTGTCGCCCAGATCCGGCCGGAGAAAAGGTCCGGCGCGAAGGGGATCGAGTATTTGCTGTAGCCATAGGCGTATTTCGAGACGAACAGATAATCGCCGACCAGCAGGGTAGACTTCATCGATCCCGAGGGAATGTTGAACGGCTGGAACAGGAAAGTTCGGACAATGAGCGCCAGGATGAGTGCATTGATGACGATCTTGACGGTCTCGCCGGTGCCGCCGCGCTCGGCCTTGTATTTTTCGCCCGCCACGCTCATGCGTCCTTCCAATCTGTCTCTCAGCTCGCCATCCGGCGGAGGTTGGTACATACCGGCTCGATGGCTTCCGCGCAACGCGCAGCCCCCGCCTCGCCTGGAAATTGCGCGAAGTTCGCGAGCCTTCTGCAGGCTAACTCCTGCCGCAGGCGCGCAGAGTGTCAGGCGGGGTCCGGCAGGGCCTCGATGATCACAAAGGCCTGCGCCAGCGGATAGTCGTCGGTGATCGTCAGATGGATGGCAGCATGGTGGTTGGCGGGCATCATTTTCGCCAGTTGCTCGGCCGCCCCACCCGTCAGCGCCATCGTCGGCTTGCCGCTTGGCAGGTTGACGACGCCCATGTCGCGCCAGAAGACGCCATGGCTGAGCCCCGTCCCCAGCGCCTTGGAGCAAGCCTCCTTGGCGGCGAAGCGCTTGGCATAGGAAGCCGCCCGCTCGGCGCGGCGATCGGACTTCTTCTGCTCGACTTCGGTAAACACACGATCCGTAAAGCGGGTGCCGAAACGATCCAGCGTTTTCTCCACACGCCGGATGTCGATCAGGTCACTGCCGAGACCGATGATCATGCCGGTTCTCCCACAGCGCTTCGCGCTTCATCCATCAGGGCGCGCATCGTGCGGATGGACTGATCCAGCCCGACGAACACGGCCTCACCGATAAGAAAGTGTCCGATGTTCAACTCCCGGATCTCGGGAATCGCGGCGATCGGCTTGACCGTGTCGTAGTTCAGGCCATGGCCGGCATGGATCTCGATCCCGAACTTGGCGCCATAGCGCGCCGCATCCTCGATGCGGGCGCGCTCGCGTTCAAACACCTCAGGGCCCTCATGGAAGGCCTCGCAATAGGTCCCGGTATGCAATTCCACCACCGGGGCGCCGAGCGCCAAGGCGGCGTCGATCTGCTGTCGGTCGGCGGCGATGAAAAGCGAGACGCGGATCCTGGCCGCGTTGAGTTCCCGCACCAATGGCACCAGATGGGCGAGTTGGCCAGCGGCGTCGAGCCCACCCTCGGTGGTACGTTCTTCGCGGCGTTCCGGCACGAGGCAGACGGCATGCGGCTTCACGCGCAGCGCGATATCGACCATTTCGCGGGTCGCCGCCATCTCGAAATTGAGCGGAAGGTCGATCTCGGCGCGCAACCGATCAATGTCAGCGTCGCGGATATGCCGGCGATCTTCGCGCAGATGGGCCGTGATGCCATCGGCGCCGGCTGCGACCGCGATCTCCGCCGCGCGGACGGGATCGGGATGCTCGCCGCCCCGGGCGTTCCGGATGGTGGCGACGTGATCGACATTGATCCCGAGACGCAGCGCGTTGCGGACAGTCACAGCATATTCCCCCTCATCAGATGACGGTCGCTACTTACCATGCAGCGTCCGACGGCGCACGGCAAAGCGCTGTCGGCGCGACGACTGGAAACTTTTGGCAGCGATGTAGACCAGGACATAGGAAAGCCCGCCGAACATCAAGGCAAGCGGCACGGCGCCAACGAGCATCGGCTCGACGACCGGCCATATTTCCCGCCACGACTCGGTCAGCAATTTATGGCTGAGGTGGTGAAAGTCCAAGGGCTCCGGGGACATGCCGAACCAGCCAAGGACAAGGCTCCCCGTCTCGTAGGTAGCAACCCAGATCAAGGGAAAGGTGAGCGGGTTGCCGATCGTCGTCCCCAGCACGGCCGCGAGAAGATTGCCACGAACCACGAAGGCGACGACGAAGCAGAGCAGATAGTGGAAGCCGATAAACGGCGTCATCGCCAGCGCGACGCCGGACGCAAACCCCCTCGCGATCGAATGGGGCGAGCCGGAAATTCGCAACAGCCGCTTGGAGTAGTAGCGAATGGCTCGCGACCAACCGCCCTTCGGCCACATGAAGTGGTTCAGCTTCTGATGAAACCTGAGCGGGCGGCGGCGGCGAAACAGCATGGCGGGGGGACCAGGGGACTAAGCCCGAAGGCTTGCGCCTTATGAAAGGCTACGGCTGCCGGGTTTTACGGGCGGGATGGCAGCCAGTTCCGGCGGCAATTGATCCGCGGGGTATGCCGGCACCTTGTAGCGGGTCAGCGAAATGAGCGGGATGCCAACATCCGCCTCGCCATCCGACCGGTCGATCAGGCAAGCCGCTGCGACAACATCGCCGCCAATGCCACGAAGGGCCGCGATCGTCTCGCGAATCGAAAGGCCGGTGCTGACGATATCTTCAACGACAAGGATCTTCGCATTCGCCGGCAGCTCGAACCGACGCAGGCGGAACTCGCCCTGCTCGCGCTCGACCCACATGGCCGGCACGCCGAGATGCCGCGCCGTTTCATAGCCGGGAATGAGGCCGCCAAGCGCCGGCGACACGACGAGATCGAATTCGATGCCCGTTTCGCGGATCTTCTCGGCCAGCGCCTTGCACAGACGCGCGGTCCGGTCCGGATACATGAAGACACGGGCCTTCTGCAGGAAGATCGGGCTACGGAGGCCCGAGCTCAGGATGAAGTGCCCCTCGAGCAGAGCGCCGGATTCGCGGAAAACTTCGAGGATTTCGGCCTGGTTCATTCTGTGTCCCGTTCAGATCTTGTCATGGCGTCGTCTGGCTTGACGCGGCTCTAGGCATTGACGCGACTTGCCGCGCTCACGACATGGCGTTCGCGAAGGTCGCGCAGAAGGCGGTTGAGGTGTTTCAGATCCCACACCTCGAGATCGATCGCCAGCTCCGAGAAGTCCGGGGCGCTCTTCACGATCCTGAGGTTTGAGATATTGCCGTCATTGTCGGCGATGATCTGGGCGATCTGGGCAAGGGTGCCCGGCTCGTTGATCGCGGTTACCTCGATGCGGGCAGGAAAACGCTCGCGGTTCGCGGCGTCGATATCCCAGCGGACATCAAGCCAGCGATCCGGCTCGTCATCAAAGTCCTTCAGGGCGGGCGACTGGATCGGATAGATCGTGATGCCCTCGCCCGGCGTCATGATGCCGACGATGCGGTCGCCCGGCACGGCACCGGCCTCCGGCGCAAAGCGAACCGGCATGTCGCCGTGCAGGCCGCGAATCGGAATCGCCGGCAGTTCCGCCTGCGGCTCGCCGCTGGGGACGCGGAACATCATGCCCGAGCCCTTCTTCAGCCCGAACCAGCCCGGCTCGCCGCCCGTGCCATTGCCGCCCTTGGGAACGGCGGCGCGCTCTTCCTTGTGATCGGGATAGACCGCCTTCAGCACATTGATCGAAGGGATCTCGCCGCGACCGACCGAGGCCAGCATGTCCTCCGTGTTCTGCTGCGCGAGACGCGGCAGAGCGGCCTTCAGGCGATCCTCGGAGAACTCGCGCCCGGCGCGCTCGAAGGCGCGCTCGACGATCTTGCGGCCAAGCCCGGCATATTGCTTGCGAATCGCGCTGCGGGCGGCGCGACGGATCGAGGCGCGCGCCTTGCCAGTGATGGCAATCGATTCCCACGCCGGCGGCGGCACCTGCGCCTTGGAGCAGATGATCTCGACCTCGGCGCCATTATGCAGTTCGGTCGTCAACGGCATCATGCGGCCGTCGATCTTGCAGCCCACGCACGTGTCGCCAATGTCGGTATGCACCGCATAGGCGAAATCGATCGGTGTGGCGCCGCGCGGCAGCGCGATCAGCCGGCCCTTCGGCGTGAAGCAGAAAACCTGATCGTGGAAGAGTTCGAGCTTGGTGTTCTCCAGGAACTCTTCCGGCGTGTCGCCCTCGGCCAGCATCTCGACGGTACGGCGCAGCCAGGTATAGGCGCGGCTCTCATCGTTCAGGTTGCCGTTGCCCTTGTCCTTGTAGAGCGCATGGGCGGCGATGCCGTATTCCGCCACATCGTCCATCTGGCGCGTGCGGATCTGCAGCTCGACGCGCTGGCGCCCCGGGCCGACCACCGTAGTGTGGATCGAGCGGTAGTCGTTCTGCTTCGGCGTCGAGATATAGTCTTTGAACCGCCCCGGCACGGTCGGCCAGGTCGTATGGACGATACCGAGTGCTGCATAGCAATCGGCCGTCGTCTCGAGAATGACGCGGAATCCGATGATGTCGGAAAGCTGCTCGAACGAAACGGCCTTGCGTTCCATCTTTCGGAAAATCGAATAGGGACGCTTGGTCCGGCCGAAGACCTTGGCCTTCATGCCGTGCTTTTCGAGCTTCTCGCGCAGGTCCTTCTCGATCGCCTCGATCAGGGTCTCGTTGCGCGTGCGAACCTCGGCCAGCCGGTTGGTGACGGCGAGATGGCCTTCCGGGTTGACGACGGCGAAGGCCAGCTCTTCGAGCTCCTCGCGCATGTCGTGCATGCCCATGCGACCGGCGAGCGGCGCATAGATCTCCAGCGTTTCCTCGGCGATCCGGCCGCGCTTCTCCTCCGGCATGAAATGCAGCGTGCGCATGTTGTGAAGCCGGTCGGCCAGCTTCACCAGCAGAACGCGCACATCCTCGGAGATGGCGAGCAGGAGCTTGCGGAAATTCTCGGCCTGGGCGGCCTTCTTGGTCACCAGATCGAGGCGCTTGATCTTGGTGAGGCCCTCGACCAGCCGGCCGATATCCTCGCCGAACATCCCGTCGATCTCGGAGCGCGTCGCGTCCGTATCCTCGATGGTGTCATGCAGAAGCGCGACCGCGATGGTGGCGTCGTCGAGCTTCAGATCGGTGAGGATGCCGGCGACTTCGAGCGGGTGCGAGAAGTAGGGATCGCCGTTGGCGCGCTGCTGCGAGCCATGCTTCTGCATGGCGTACACATAGGCCTTGTTCAAAAGCCCCTCGTCAGCCTGCGGGTTGTACCGCTGGACACGCTCGAGGAGTTCATATTGGCGCATCATGGCGCAATTTCCGAAGGCACACGAATAGGCCGGGCATAACCCGGCCAGAAGGCTATCCGTTCATATAGGACAGCGCGCGCGGCCAAACGACAAGCGGTTTGGCCGCGATGCGGCGTTGTGCCTTAGAAGTCGTCCTGCTTGTCCGGCGGAACCATGTTCTCGAGGCCGCGCAGCAGTTCTTCTTCCGACATGCGGTCAAACGCGACGCCATTGTCCTCGTCGGCCGAATCCTCGGCGAGAAGCTGCATGTCCTGCTCGGGCTCGTCGACCTCGACATACTTCTGCAAGGAGTGGATCAAATCCTCCTTGAGATCGTCGGGGTGAACGGTCTCGTCGGCAATTTCGCGCAGGGCGACGACGGGATTCTTGTCATTGTCGCGGGCAATCGTCAGCGGCGAGCCGCTGGCGATCATACGAGCGCGATGGCCGGCAAGGAGGACCAATTCAAAGCGGTTCTCGACCTTGTCGACGCAATCTTCCACGGTGACGCGCGCCATGTCAGGTCTCCTGTTCGAAATAGTCTGGGGTTCAAGCGCGCATGAATAAGTGCGCGGACGGCGGATTGCAAGAGATTATGACGGGTCGGCGCCCGCTGTGCACGCGCCGCATGTCGGCGCTTACGCCCGCAACCGTACACCATGAATTGTTTGCCGCCTGCGTAGCGAGCCTATAATGATGCGGTATTGCATCGTTCGGACCGACCCGTTGGGGCTGGCGAATACACCGTTTTTGTTTTTCGTATTTTTTTGGATAATCAAAATGTTTGACGCTCGCGAAAAGATCGCCTTGTTCATCGACGGCGCCAATCTCTACGCCGCCACCAAATCCCTCGCCTTCGACATCGACTACAAGAAGCTGCTCGGCGAATTTCAGTCCAAGGGCTATCTGATGCGCGCCTATTATTACACGGCGCTATCGGAGGATCAGGAGTACTCCTCGATCCGCCCCCTGATCGATTGGCTCGACTACAACGGCTATACGGTCGTCACAAAGCCGACCAAGGAATTCTTCGATGCCGCCGGCCGCCGCAAGGTGAAGGGCAACATGGATATCGAGCTGGCTGTCCATGTCATGGAAGTCGCCGAGTTCGTCGACCATGTCGTGCTTTTCTCCGGCGATGGCGATTTTCGCTCGCTCGTCGAGGCTGTCCAGCGCAAGGGCCGCAAGGTTTCCGTGATCTCGACACTCGCGACCCAGCCGCCGATGATCGCCGACGAACTGCGCCGCCAGGCTGACCACTTCATCGACCTGGTCACGCTGCAGAGCCGGATCGGCCGCGACCCGGCCGAGCGCGCGCACCGCACCCATGAGCGCCAGCAGGCGACCAGCGGATTCGAAGACGGCTTCGAGGACGAGATCTGATCGGCTTCATGCTTTTCCTCGATCGCTCGCGCGAACAGTCTTGAGTCGTGGAATCCTGAGCCGTGCCGCTGTCGACTTCCGATCCTTCGCCAGATTGCCCGCTCTGCCCGCGCCTTGTGGCGTTCCGTCGGGAGTGGCGCGCCAAACAGCCCGACTGGAACAACGCGCCAGTCCCCTCCTTCGGCGTTGATGATGGCCGCGTGCTCATTGTCGGGCTCGCGCCCGGGCTGCGTGGCGCCAACCGGACCGGAAGGCCGTTCACCGGCGACTATGCCGGCGACCTGCTCTACCAGACCATGCTCGACTTCGGGTTTGCCCGCGGCGTCTTCGAGGCGCGGCCGGACGACAGCCTGACGCCGATCGATACAGCCATCACCAACGCCGTCCGCTGCGTGCCGCCCGAGAACAAGCCGACGACAGACGAGATCCGTACCTGCCGCCCGTTCCTGACGGCGACGATCGCAGCGATGCCTCGCCTTCGCGCGATCATCGCTCTCGGCAAGATCGCGCATGACAGCGTCGTCGTCGCGCTCGGCGAGCGGATGGCGCGGCACAAATTCGGACATCGCGCGCGGCATAACATCGGCGCACTTAGCGTTTTCGATAGCTACCACTGCTCGCGATACAACACGAACACCGGCGTCCTGACGCCACAGATGTTCCAGGACGTCTTTTCGGACGTTCGCGAATTCATAGATTCCGACACGCGCTGACGCGTGCGATTGAATGAGTTGCCTCGCGAAGCACCGCATGGCCCGCCTAGCCTCGACCCGCAACAACCCGCCATAGAGCCGCGATTTCCGGCAGGTTTGATGCTGCTCCATGCATCATCATATGCCCTCAGCAGGGCTCATCGGCTCTGCGCTTGGCCAATATGGGCATCCTCCGAGCCGCCCGCGATGCTCAAGCGTCGGACTGCCCGATATTTTCCCCACCCCATTCCGCAGCGTTTCCCTCGACTTCCAGACAACTCCAAACGCACCTTGTCGCAAATTAGCCACTCAAGCTTACAATCACCCCTCCATATCGGAGATCAGGCTGTTTTTGAGTTACGTGAATCACCTTGATCGCTAAGTTCAACTGACTTTCGAAGAGTGATTTGGAGAAAGTTTCTGCCTGTTTCCCATGGGGGGTCGTGGGCAGATTATTGGCTGGGGGACGCGGCATGGACTCGCCCTTTCGGAGCGCTGGAAACAGTGCGGGCCGAAGGCAAGTAGGCCGCCTCAATCCCCTGACAACCAGAGGTCAGGTTATGAACTTTAAGTCCCTTCTGCTCGGCTCCGCCGCAGCAATCATCCTCGCCGGCGGCGCTCAGGCTGCCGATCTCACCGTCGCTGAGCCGGTTGACTACGTGAAGGTTTGCGACGCGTTCGGCGCAGGCTTCTTCTACTCCCCCGGCACCGACACCTGCATCAAGGTCGGCGGCTATGTCGAGTTCGGCACGTCCTTCGGCGGCGGCGACTTCGGCGGCCTGGACAGCGCGAACAACAACTGGGGCAACTTCTACACGGAAGTTTCGATCCAGCTGACGGCTTCGTCGGTCACCGAATACGGTAACCTGACCGGCTTCATCGACATGCGCGCCAAGACCGGCAACGAGGCTGGCCAGGGCGAAGACCTGGCTCAGTACATCAATACGTCGACGAATTCGGCTTACGTCGATAGCGCCTACCTTGAGCTCGGCCCGCTGAAGGCTGGTTACTTCACGTCGCTGTTCGACTTCGGCCGTGGCTATGACGACACCGGCATGTTCGGTTCGGATTCGACCACCGATCACATCCAGCTGACCTATGCCGTCAACGGCTTCGGTCTGGCCCTGTCGATCGAAGACCAGCGCGATCGCGGTTCGTTCGGCTACATCGACGAAGATCTCGGCAACAACAACGTTCCGGACATCGTCGCTGCGGTCACCTACTCGTCGGGCATCTTCAGCGCGAAGGTTGCTGGCGCGTACACGAACTCTGCTGTCGATTTCGATACGCTGGAAGGTAAGGACGGCTGGGCAATCGGTGGCGGTCTCGAGATCGCTCTCGACAACGTTTCGGCTGGCGATCGCTTCTTCGTGTCGGCTGCATACGGCGACAACGCCAACTCGTTCACGGGCATCTCGGGCGGCACGTCGGTCGTCGGCGCTCTCGGCCTCCCGGACAACCTGTTGTCCATCGCTTCGGGCTCGAGCTGGAGCGCGCTTGCTTCGTACAAGCACGTCTGGACCCCGCAGCTCTGGTCGTCGCTCTCGGGCGGCTACGCCAACTTTGACGGTTCCGACAGCCTGAACGGCCTGACTGTCGACGCATGGCGCGTTGGCTTCAACACCGCCTACACCCCGGTCAAGGGCCTCGACCTCGTTGCCGACGTCTTCTACACGGACGTCAGCCTCGACACCCCGGTCGCCGAAGTTTCGGGCGACTCCTGGACCGCAAACCTGTTCCTGAAGCGCTCCTGGTAATTCCAGGTCGCCTCGGCGATCTCGCGTCCGGTGGATCTCCCCATCGGACGCATAGGTTAGAAAGCTCCGCCGAATTTCGGCGGGGCTTTTTTTATGGGACGCAGGCGGCGCTCCGCCGGCGCAACAAAAAAGCCCGGCCGCATCGCGACCGGGCTTTTTGAATTCCAATCTGGCGACGAGAAAACCAGTCAGCCCTTGTCGCGCATCAGGCGACCTTTTTCGCGGTTCCAGTCGCGCGCCTTCTCGGTCTGGCGCTTGTCGTGTTCTTTTTTGCCACGAGCCAGCGCGATCTCGACCTTCGCCCGCCCCTTCTCGTTGAAGTAAATCTTCAACGCGACAATCGTCATGCCCTGGCGCTGCACGGCTTGCGAGAGCTTCGCGATCTCCTTCTTGTGCAGGAGCAGCTTTCGCGGCCGGCGCGTCTCGTGATTGAACTGGTTCGCCTGCAGATATTCCGGAATATAGGCGTTGTAGAGCCAGACCTCGCCGCCCTTTTCGGCCGCGTAGGAGTCGCCGATGGTGCTGCGGCCGCCACGGAGCGACTTGATTTCCGTGCCGGTCAGCATGATGCCGGCCTCGAAGACGTCGCCAATCTCGAAATCAAATCGGGCGCGTCGATTGTCGGCGGCAAGCCGATAGCGCGGATCGCCGGTGCCGCTACTCATGGATCAATGCCTCAGTTGACCAGTCCCGCATGCGCCATGGCGCTGCGGATGATGGTCTTGGTGGATTCGGTGATGCCGACGAGCGGCAGACGGACGCGATCCTCCATCTTGCCGAGCAACGACAGCGCATACTTGACGCCGGTCGGGTTCGGCTCGACGAAGATGGCGCTGTGCAGCGGCATCAGGCGGTCCTGATAGGTGAGCGCCTTGGCGAAGTCGCCTGCCATGCAGGCTTCCTGGAATTCGGCGCAAAGGCGCGGCGCGACGTTGGACGCGACCGAGATGCAGCCATGGCCGCCATGCGCCATGAAGGCCAGCGCCGTGCCGTCCTCGCCCGAAAGCTGCAGGAAGTCGGAGCCCATGGCATGGCGCTGCAGGCTGACGCGATCGAGCTTGGCCGTCGCATCCTTGACGCCGATGATGTTCTTCAACTCGAACAGCCGCGCCATCGTCTCCACTGACATGTCGATGATCGAACGCGGCGGGATGTTGTAGATGATGATCGGAACACCAATGGCGTCGTTGATCGCCTTGTAATGCTGGTACAAGCCCTCCTGATTAGGCTTGTTGTAGTAGGGCGTGACGACGAGCACGGCGTCCGCACCGGCCTTCTCCGCATGGCGGGCAAGGTCGATGGCTTCGGCGGTGTTGTTCGATCCGGCGCCGGCGATCACCGGAACCCGGCCCGCGGCAACCTCGATCGTCACTTCGACGACGCGCTTGTGCTCGGCATGCGAAAGGGTCGGGCTTTCGCCCGTCGTTCCGACCGGCACGAGACCGTGGGTTCCCTCTGCGATTTGCCAATCGATGAAGGAACGCAACGCGTCCTCGTCGACCGAGTCCTCCCGCATCGGGGTGACCATGGCCGTGATCGAACCCTTGAACATCGCGCTCTTCCACCTTTTGCCGTCAATTGGCCGAAATCCGCCCCGATTATGACCGGTGATGGCGTCGTCCAACATGCTCTGTTTCTTGCACTAACTTGGGCGGCGAACATAGTCGCTGCCCATGGACAGGGCAAGAACTCCCGCATTGGACGTTGTCGCGTCAAGCCTTTGTTCACCATGGCGACGTAAGGTCGGAATCGAGGAACAGGTGCTGCGCCTATGACCCCGGTCATTGTGGCGACATCCTGACTGTACATGAGTGTGCCGCGCACGGGCGCGGAGAGAACGAGTGGGGACGACATGATCGCTAAAGCAGATCGCAGCTTGCCGCGTCGCATCGGAATGCTGACGCAAGTCGCTGTCTGCGCGTTGATCAGTCTCGGGATCGTGGGAGACGCGCTGGCTCAGTCGGCTCCCGTTCCACGCCTCAATCCCAGCCGTGGTTCGAATGCGGGATCGGATGACCTTACGACGTCCGGCATAACCCCGGTCGCACGCCCCTCGCGCCCTGCCCGGGCCGGCGTCGCGTCGCCGGCCAACGATCTCGTTGAAAGTTTCTCGCCCAGCCAGCTCGGCCTCGATGCCGCGCTGAAGCTGATTGAAAGCGGCCAGATCGGCAAGGCACAGGCGCTCGGCCGCATGATGCCGGACCGCACCAACCAGAGCATCATCGCCTGGATGGTCGCGCAGAGCGGCAGCCCCGACGTGTCGGTTTCGCAGATCACGCAAGTGACGCAAGATCTGCCGGACTGGCCCAGCCAGGCGCTGCTGCGTCGTCGCGCCGAGCAGGCGCTGACCCGCATGAAGGCCGACCCGGCCACCGTCATCAGCGCTTTCGGCGGCACGCAGCCCGGCTCCGATGAGGGAACCCTGTTGCTGCTGCGTGCGTATGTGAGCGCCGGCCGCACCAAGGACGCGGTTGCCCTTCTTCGCCCGAAGTGGCGCAAGGATTCGTTCTCCGAGAGCACGGAAGCGACTATCCTCAAGGAGTTTGGCTCCCTGCTGACCGCCGCCGATCACAAGGCGCGGATGGACAAGTTCTTCTATGACAACGACGCCAAGGAAGGCTTGGCGATGGCCAAGATGCTCGGCGCCGACGTCCAGCAACTGGCGGCCGCCCGGGCCGCCGTCGTGCGCAAGGACAAGAACGCCGGCGCGCTGCTCGCCAAGGTGCCAGCCCGGCTGCGCAAGGATCCGGGCTATATCTATTCGAAGGTCCAGCACCTGCGCCGTGGCGACAACTACCAGGATGCGGCGGCGCTGATGCTGACGGCGCCGCGCGACGGCGCCGCGCTGGTTGATCCGGATGCATGGTGGATCGAGCGGCGCGTTCTTTCGCGCGAACTGCTCGACCTCGGCAATGCCAAGCTCGCCTACAAGCTGGTGTCGGAACATGCGGCGGAATCGAGCACCAATCAGGCTGATGCCGAATTCCACGCGGGCTGGTACGCGCTCCGTTTCCTGAACAGCCCCGCCGCGGCGCGGCGTCATTTTCAGGCTATCCAGACCGTTTCGAGCATGCCGCTCAGCCAGTCGCGAGCCGAATACTGGCTTGGACGGACGGCGGAGGCCATGGGCGAGAAGGCCGAGGCCCTGGCACAGTATCGCTTGGCCGCAGCCTACCCTACCACCTTTTACGGACAGCTCGCCGCAGCCAAGCTTGGCACCAAGCAGCTGAGATTGTCCTCCCCGCCGGCCGCCGACAGCGCCATTCAGAAGCGCTTCAACAGCCGTCCGATGGTGCTGGCTGCCCAGCGCTTCGCGGCAGCAGGGTATGAGGATCGCTCTCGCGCGTTCTATATCCGCCTGTCCGAGACGCTGACCAACCCGGCCGAGATGGCGCTCCTGACGCAGATGGCGGAAAAGCGCGGCATGCACCAGATGGCGCTGCAGATCGGCAAGAAGGCGTATACGCGCGGCCTACCGGTCGAGACGCTGGCGTTCCCGACCGCCGCCATCCCGCGTTCCATGAAGACGAGCAGAATCGAGAAGTCGATCGTCTACGCCATCGCGCGGCAGGAAAGCGCGTTCAATCCGAGTGCCGTCAGCCATGCCGGCGCGCGCGGCCTGCTGCAATTGATGCCCGGAACGGCCAAGATCGTCGCCAAGGCGTCCGGCCTGCCCTACTCGCTCGACCGCCTGACCTCCGACGCCGGCTACAACGCCACGCTCGGTGCTGCCCATCTGGCTGAGCTCGTCGATGGCTTCAACGGCTCCTACATCATGTCGTTCGCCGCCTACAATGCGGGCCGGAGCCGAGTGATGAAGTGGGTCGCGCAATATGGCGACCCGCGCGATCCCAACGTCGACGCGGTCGACTGGATCGAGCGGATTCCGTTCAGCGAGACGCGTAACTACGTGATGCGCTGCATGGAAAACCTGCAGGTCTATCGCGCCCGCCTGGGCGAGCCCGCCCTTGTCATCAGCCGCGATCTCAATCGCGGCGGGCGAGGCTGAGACACTCCCTGCCGTTTCGACGGCAGGGACATTTCCAATTTCCCAGATCAAACCGGCCTAGCCAGCGTGGGCGTAGCCTACGTCTGGCTATCTCCGTTGTCGGTTCGCTCGGCGATAGCAAGTTCGGCCGGACGGTCTTCCTGCTGCCTGTCGTCCGAAGCTTTCACTCTTGCCTTGCGCTTGGCCGGCTTGCGACGCAGCGGTTCACTCCCGACGGAGTCTTGAGCCGCCGCCGTCTTCTTCGGTTGGCGTTTCTTCCGGGTCGCGACGCCACCCGCTTCCGGCGAGGGCTCAGGCAGCCGGACGGGCTCGTCGGCACTGGCAAACAGGATCGCCTGCCCGACCCAGTCCTTGCTCGTCAGCGCATCGCCCACTCCAAGATAGCCAGAGACCCACGCCACTTCCTGAGGCGTCCAGGACGCGATCTGGCTGAAGTGGAAGATACCCACCTGCGCCATCTTGGCTGCATGCCGCTTGGTGACGCCTCTTATCAAGGTCAGCGGATCCGGTCCGCCCTGGCGCGGCGCGTTCAAGGCCAAAGGCCGGACGCCCACGGTGTCGCCACGCGCCACAGCCTCGGCATGTCTTGGCGTCGGCTCGGCCGCCCGGACGTTGCCGGATACCTGACCGGTGCTTGGCGCTACGGGGTGAAACGCACCTGTTTCATCGATCAAATGGGGCGCAAAGGGCTCGGTTGCTTCCAGCGGCATCGTTTCATCCGCCACGATACCATGACCAAAATCCGGCGGCGGCACAGGCACGGTACGTGGAAGCACTGTCGGCACCGTGCCACGGCGGGGAACGAGGTTTCGCTCCAGCCAGAGCACGGCGCGGTCGATCGACCGGATCAGGCGTGCCTGTCCCTGCCGTAGCGCCGTCAGCGCGACCGTCCTCTGGACGATGGAGCCAAAGAGCGCGCCGAATACAAAGCAGACAGCAAGCGTCGCCCAGACTTCGGCAGCGTGACGGATCATGACGTTTCCCCCTCGCCCGCATCGCGGGTCGCGGGCAGGTCATCGGCGCCGCGTCCCCGGCGCGAACCTGTCGCCCACCAGCCGATCAGGAAGCCAAGGCCGGCCGCGGCGGCGAGGAAGGGCAGATAGTGCACGATCACGTAAGCCATCCCGCCCCCTATTGCCCGACAATGCCAAATTCGATGCGCCGGTTCTGCGCACGACCGGCAGCCTTCGAATTCGACGCAATCGGACGACTTCCGCCGTAACCAACGGGGCTGAGACGCTCGCGCCGGACGCCATCGGAAACGAGATGATTGACGACCGACTGGGCCCGCTCGACGCTCAGGGCCTGGTTCCGGCGCGTTCCGCCAGAGGAATCGGTATGGGCGCCGATTTCGACGGTAGCGACGGGACAACGCTGGACGATGGCGGCGATCCTGTCGAGAAGCCCAAAGCTGCTGGGCAATATGCGCGCCGTCGCCCCATCGAACTGCACCTTTTCGCGCACGCTCTCCGTCCGCAGGGCGACCTGGCAATCCGCCGCTGAAAGCGGATCTCCGCCAACCGCGACTGTCAGCGATGGCGTCAGCTCGAAGTCTTCCGGGAGGTTCGCCCTGACCGTCGCCTCGATATCGGCCTTCGCCCCTTCCGAAACAGCGACACCAAACAGCGACAGCTTGGTGTCGACGAGATCGAAGCGACCGCCCTGCAGCCGGCTCACAGCCTGAAGCGCGACGTCGACGGCCTCGACAAACCCATCCGGCGCGCCGCCGGCGAGCAACAAGCGCAGCTCGATGCGGTCCGGCCCGAATTTGGGTCGGGCGGCGGCGATGATCTTCTGCACAACCTCATCGGTCGGCACATAGCCGCTCAGCGTCAGGCCATCGGGCACACGCGCCGCCGCAAACACAAATGGCGAAACGGCCCCCGGTGAAACGGCGGACCGACGCAGTTCCATGCTGGCGGGCAGCGTCTTCTTGAGCGCTTCGGTGAGGTTGGAATAAGCGGAGGTCGAGACGGCTTCGCCGACGATGTCGTATTGGCGCCCGGTCAGCGCGACCGAGCCCTTGCTGAGCCAGGACAATTGCTCGAGCGCGTATTTGAGCGCACCGATCCAGTCCATCTTCGGGTCGCCGTCGGCGACACGCACGTGGTCCAGAACGGTGAGGTCAGGGAAGAGGCGAGCCGCGGCGCTCAGAACCTCATCATGGGCCTCGACCGAAGGGACATATCCGGTCATGACGACGCTGGTTCCGGCGCGATCCGCCCGCCAGACATAGGGATCCACCCGCGCCGGCAGCAGATCGACCGAGCCGATGCCGACCCCGACCGCGCGCTTGCTGCGGCGAGCCTCGATTTCGGCCAGCGCCATTTCATAGTCAGGCACGGTCTTGGCCTTGCCTTCGATGGAAAGCAGCGACTCGTTGATCGAGATCGAGCCGGTATCGAGCCGTGCCAGCTGATAGGCCGCGAACACTGCCGCGAAGGAGAAGCCTTCCGGCCCGCCCGAAGCAAGTTGGGTAGCATCGATCATGGGCACGCCGGGCAGAGCCACCGCCAGCGCGTCTGCGATATCGCGCCGGACGGCGACCGAAGGAACGTAGCCCTTCTGCTCGACCGATTTGCCGTCATAGACCAGGGTCCAGGTGAACGCCTTTTTCAAAGGCGGCAGGACGCGCACGTTACGAAGCTGTCCACCGGCGGGGATGCTGGCGGAGATGGCGCGCGCGGCCGAGGCGAAACGCGCCTCGTCGACAGCGGTGCCGTCGATCGTGAGGCCGGAACCGGTCAGCGACACCGATCCATTCTCCAGCTCGGCCAATCGCTTGAGAGCGAAATCGGTCAGGACGAGGAAGCCGATGGGCTGGCCGCGCGACAGCACCAGCTTGTCCTCGAGGTTCAGCGTGGGCATTTCGCGGTCGGCCGAGGCCATGACCGCGAGCCTCGCCTCCTCGGACGGCACGAAGCCGCTGATCTCGACCTGGTCGCCGGCGCGCGTCGCCGACCATGTATAGGGCGATTGGAGCGGGATGACGCCGCTGCCGTCGACGACGCGGCCGACGCCCCAGACGCGTTCCGCCGATTCGACGGCGAGGCGCTGCGATATCAGCGTCGGTGAGGTTCCCATCACAATGACGGTACGGCCCCGAATCTTGGCCGAGGCCCAGGGCTGGCCATCAAGCGAAAGCTGGCTGTCGACGCGCGCGCCGATATCCGCTTCGACCTCGCCGAGCGTGCTGGCGAGAGCCCAGATGGTCAGGATGGTGACGAGCAGAAAACCGGAGATGAGCGAAAGGCGCCACGCATTCATGGCAAAACCGCCGGAAGCGAGCGGCACTTACCCGCGTGGCACAACCCAGACAACCAGCCCGACAAGGCCCGTTGAACCGAGCTGCTCTTCATCTTTTCTCCCTCCCGGCTGCCCATGCGAACCACCCCGAGGGCGGTCTGGTCGACAGACGTTTGCAGGAGCGATCCTGACCGCATTCGCGGCCATCCCGCAAGCATCGGATCGGTTCATCCCCGGCAAGCTTGCGGGGGATGCGAGAGAGTGGGGGTGTGTTGCCCGAATGTCAGTGCCGGAAGGCGGCGCTGGACGCCGAGCGGCCAGCTACTGGACGGTCTGCGGGTTCTTGCCGATCCAGTCGTCCGCCATGGCGAGGGCCGTTCGGCGCTCGGTCTCGGTCGCGACCGAGAAGGCCTGTTCCTGGAGCTTCAGGATCCAGGGATCGCCGGCCCCGGAGCGGCCGCGCGCGATGGTCAGGAACATCAGTCCGACGACCGGCTGGCGCTTCACGCCGTCGCCTTCGAACAGCATGTGGCCGAGCAGCGCCTGGGCGCCGACATTGCCCTTGTCGGCCGCAAGCTTGGCCCAGCGGGCCGCCTGGCGGGCATCCCGTTCGCCGCCCTCGCCGTCATAATACATGCGGGCGAGATTGAGCTGGGCGTCGGAGTCGCCGAAATAGGACGCCGCATAGGAGAACATCTGCCGAGCCCGGCTGACATCCGGCAGCACAGAGCTGTTGGGAATGCCGTCACGATAATAGGAACCGAGCGCGACAAAGGCATTCGACACGAAGCGCGCCGAAGGAGCGTCGGGATTATCGTCGGCATGGGCGTCGGCGATCTCGCTGAACAGTTCGAACGCCTTCTTGTCGTCTTTGGTGAGGCCGTCGCCCTCGGCATACATGCGGCCCAGCTTCCACTGGGCAACCGCGTGACCCTTGTCGGCCGCGAAGGTCAGCGCCTCGACGGCGGTGTCCTTGTCGCCCTGCTTGTAGGCGTTGAATCCGAAGCGAAAAGCTTCGACCGGCGTAGCGTTGCGATCCAGCGTCCGCGCGTCGAGCGCCGATGCCTGCCCCGACCATCCGCTGATGCCGGCGAGCACGCTAATTCCAAAGAGGGCGACACCGCCGATTGCGTTACAGATGCGCATTGCACGCCACACCATTCGAGACGCTTGCGCCCGCCAACGACCAAAGGGTCGCCAGGGTCGCCGAAGCGAAAAACTTTTGCTGATCCGCAAAAAGGCGGAGATTCCGATTTGCCCCAATATGGCATTGGTTTCGGGCGAATCCGAGGCTGCTACCCATGCGTTCGATCGTTCGCGCCATCACAGCTGCGTGTACCCTTAAAGACGAATGAGAACGTGTGCCGACAATACGCAAAGTTTGTCCTATCCGCCCCCGGATGAAGAGCACGGTCGTTCCACTTTATGGCTGAAAGGCGGCGATTGAGGCGGGCATCAGGGGCGGTGCGCGAGTTGCGATTGGAGTGTTGCTCGCCCGCAACAAGGAATCGTGACCACCTCCCCAAGACTCGTTTGACGGGTAGTGTCAGCGCTCTTCCAGCTCACGGCGGAGAATCCACTTCTACGACGAACAAACAAGGAACACACTCGCGCCGTAGCGCCGGGCGTGGCAAAATTCCGTCTTGATTCGCCGCCTCGACCACGCCATTGCAACAACCACACAGCTACGGATGACCATGGCAGAGACCGACGACCTTTTCGGATCCGGTGCGACCGCACGAGCGATCAAGCCGGAAGCCCCCTTGCGCGAGGAGCCCGCTCCGCGGCGGATCGCGGCCGTGCCCTCCGCTGAGGGAAGCTATTCGGCTGCCGACATCGAAGTCCTCGAGGGACTGGAGCCGGTGCGCCGTCGCCCCGGCATGTATATTGGCGGCACGGACGAAAAGGCCCTGCACCACCTCTTCGCCGAGGTGATCGATAACTCGATGGACGAGGCCGTCGCCGGCCACGCGACCTTCATCGATGTCGAGCTCGCCGCCGATGGCAGCGTCACCGTCACCGACAATGGTCGCGGCATCCCGGTCGATCCGCACCCCAAGTTCAAGGACAAGTCCGCGCTCGAAGTCATCATGACGACGCTGCATTCGGGCGGAAAGTTCGACTCGAAGGTCTACGAGACCTCGGGCGGCCTGCACGGCGTCGGCATTTCGGTCGTCAACGCCCTGTCGGAAGTTCTCGAAGTCGAGGTGGCGCGCGGCAAGCGCCTCTATCGCCAGACCTTCTCGCGCGGCCATGCGACCTCGAAGCTGGAAACCGTCGGCGAAGTCCACAATCGCCGCGGCACCAAGACTCGCTTCAAGCCGGACGAGCAGATCTTCGGCGTCGGCGCGCATTTCAAGCCGGATCGCCTTTTCGCGATGACGCGATCGAAGGCGTATCTGTTTGGTGGCGTCGAGATCCGCTGGACCTGCGCGCCGGAACTGCTTGGTCCCGATGCCGCGACACCGCCCAATGCGGTGTTGCATTTCCCAGCCGGATTGAAGGACTTCCTCGCCGCCGAACTCGACAACGAGAAAATGATCACGGCCCAGATTTTCGCGGGCCGGACCGAGAAGGCAAGCGGTCATGGCGCGGCGGAGTGGGCCATCGCCTGGTATCCCGGCGACGGCTTCGTCCATTCCTATTGCAACACCATTCCGACCGCTGAAGGCGGCACGCATGAGCAGGGACTTCGCCTGGCTCTGCTGCGCGGCCTCAAATCCTATGCCGAACTCTCCGGCAACAAGCGCGCCTCCGCCATCACCGCCGAAGACGTGATGACCTCCTGCGCCGCCATGCTGTCCGTGTTCGTGCGCGAGCCGGAATTCGTCGGCCAGACCAAGGACAAGCTCTCCAGCGCCGAAGCGACGCGCATCGTCGAAAAGGCGATCGGCGACCCGTTCGACCACTGGCTGACGGCAGCTCCGCAAGAAGCATCGCGCCTGCTCGACTGGGTGATCGAGCGGGCCGAGGAACGGCTTCGCCGCCGGCAAGAGAAGGAAGTCAGCCGCAAGACAGCGGTTCGCAAGCTGCGCCTGCCGGGCAAGCTGGCCGATTGCAGCCAGACGGCGGCCCAGGGCAGCGAAATCTTCATCGTCGAAGGCGATTCCGCCGGCGGCTCGGCCAAGCAGGCGCGCAACCGTGCCAGCCAGGCCGTGCTCCCCCTGCGTGGAAAGATCCTCAACGTCGCCAATGCCGGCCGTGAGAAGCTGGCGCAGAACCAACAGCTCGCCGATCTGATGCAGGCACTCGGCGTCGGCGCTCGCAGCCATTATCGCGACGACGACCTTCGCTACGACAAGGTCATCATCATGACCGATGCTGACGTCGACGGCGCGCATATCGCCTCCTTGCTGATCACCTTCTTCTATCGCGAGATGCCGGCACTGATCGACAAGGGGCATCTCTACCTCGCCGTTCCGCCGCTCTACCGCATCAGCCAGGGCGGCAAGACGCTCTATGCCCGCGACGACAAGCACAAGGAAGAGCTGCTTTCGACGGAGTTCAAGGGCAAGGCCAAGGTCGAGATCGGCCGCTTCAAGGGCCTCGGTGAAATGATGCCCGGCCAGCTCAAGGAAACGACGATGGAGCCGTCGAAGCGTACCTTGCTGCGGGTTGGCATCGTTGACGGCGACATTGAGCTTACGCAGGATGTCGTCGAGCAGTTGATGGGCAACAAGCCCGAGGAACGCTTCCGCTTCATCCAGGAGCGGGCCGTCTTCGTCCGGGAACTCGACATCTGATCGCCCTCGCCTTTCGGCCGAACCTGGCCGAGAGCGCGGCGAACAGCCAGTATCCGCCCATGGACCGTTCCATGCCCTCGGGTCCAGCCATCGGGTCCGCTTCCTACGGAGGTTCACTTATGATCGTTCGCTCACTTCTGGCAGCTTGCCTTCTCTCCGTCGCGATGGCGGCGCCGCTGCGCGCCGATCCGGTCGCCGACAGCGTCACGGCGCTGTCCCCGGCGATCCAGGATGTCCGCGTGCTTGGCACCTGGGAGAAGGATGGTCAAAAGGGCGCCTACCGCATCATCGTCGCCCGCAGCGGCCCGGAGCCCACGGCCCGGATCTTCGTCCAGTGGCTGGCCCGGGGAAGCGACGGAACGGCGCAGGTCCTGCGCAGCGTCGATATCAAGGAAATGATCGAGTTGAAGCGCAATGTCGGCAACCTCGTCGCCGAAGCCGACCCAGACGGTCTCAGCATCTTCCTCGAAATGATAGATCCGACCGCCCCCAACGCCGCCAAGGAGAGCTATGAACTCTTCATCGGCGATGACGAGACCTATCGTTTCGGCCCTGCCAGCAACTAGAATCCTGCCGCCGGAAGCGGCCAGAATCCGCCATTCTTCGCGAAACAATTGACAAGAGCCCGCAAAACCTCGTATTTGCGTGCATCTTTTCATCGATGGCGATGCGCCTGTTTGTCGTCCCATCGGGCTTTGGGCCCCATTTCAAAACATGACCTTCTCTACGCTCGGACTGAGCCCGAAAGTGTTGGCTGCCGTTGAGGCAAGCGGATACACCACGCCGACGCCGATCCAGGCAGAGGCCATCCCGCATGTGCTCTCGCGTCGTGACGTTCTGGGAATCGCCCAGACCGGCACGGGCAAGACAGCATCTTTCGTTCTGCCGATGATCACGCTGCTGGAGCAGGGCCGCGCTCGTGCGCGCATGCCCCGCACGCTGATCCTCGAGCCGACGCGCGAACTGGCAGCGCAGGTTGAAGAGAACTTCAACAAGTATGGCCAGAACCACAAGCTGAACGTCGCCCTCCTCATCGGCGGCGTCTCCTTCAACGACCAGGAAAAGAAGCTCGACCGCGGCGTCGACGTCCTGATCGCGACGCCCGGCCGCCTGCTCGACCATTGCGAGCGCGGCAAGCTTCTGATGACCGGCGTCGAAATCCTCGTCATCGACGAGGCCGACCGCATGCTCGACATGGGCTTCATTCCCGATATCGAGCGCATCGCCAAGCTGATCCCGTTCACGCGCCAGACGCTGTTCTTCTCGGCCACCATGCCGTCGGAAATCCAGCGCCTCGCCGACACGTTCCTGTCGAACCCCGTCCGCGTCGAAGTTGCCAAGCCTGCCAGCACGGCAAAGACGGTAACGCAGCGCTTCGTCCACACCGGTCGCGATGCCTTCGACAAGCGCGAGACGCTGCGCGAACTGATCCGCACGGCGGTCGACCTCAAGAACGCGATCATCTTCTGCAATCGCAAGCGCGATGTGGCTGTCCTCGCCCGCTCGCTCGAGAAGCATGGCTTCTCGGTCGGCGCGCTGCATGGCGACATGGACCAGCGTGCCCGCATGGCGACGCTGGACGCGTTCAAGAACAACCGCCTGACGCTGCTAGTCGCCAGCGACGTTGCGGCGCGCGGCCTCGACATCCCCGATGTCAGCCACGTCTTCAACTTCGACATCCCGACCCATGCGGACGACTATGTCCACCGCATCGGCCGTACGGGTCGCGCCGGCCGTTCCGGCACGGCCATCACGCTCGTCGGACCGTCGGACCAGAAGTATCTTTCGGCGATCGACAAGCTGACCGGTGACGGCGTCGAGTGGATCGGCGAGCCCGTAGCGGCCGACGCTGCGGCGGCTCCGGTTCCCCGTGGCGGCCGTGCCCGCGACAAGGGCGAAGAGCCCCGCGCCGAGCGCGAGCGCAAGCCGCGCGCATCGCGTTCGAGCGTAGCGCGCCAGGTCGAAAAGACCGCGGCCGAGACGCCGGAGAGCGCGCCGGTCGCAGCCGAGCCAATCGTCGCCGAAGCTCGCCAGCCGAAGGCCGAGCCCGCACCGCGTCGACAGGAAGCGCCCCGCCAGAAGGAAGCTGCCCGTCAGCCGGAAGCTCCGCGCCAGCAGGAAGCTCCCCGTCAGCAGGAAACCGCCCGCCAGCCGGAAGCCCCGCGTCAGCAGGAACCTTCCCGCCAGCCGGACGCTCCGCGTCAGCAGGAAGCGTCTCGTCAGCAGGAAAACCCGCGCCGCGAGCGTGATCAGCGCGACCGCCCTGCCCGCAACGATCGTCGTGATCGCAACGAGCCGGACGACAAGGTGATCGGCCTCGGCGATCACGTGCCGCAGTTCCTGCTGCGCCCGGTCCGCCTGCCGACATCGTCTTCCTGAGTTTGATGCCGCTTCGCGGCATCTCACCATGCCGCCGCGAGACGGTGGCATGGTCGGCGGAAATTGGCTGAGCCCGACCGCCGCTGGTTCCCGGCGATTAGCCGGCCAAGGATCGCGCGTCGAGGCAATTTCCCTCCGCGCCACAACCTCCCAAAAAGACATCGCAGACAGTTGTAAGCGGCCCAGCCTGAAATGCGGCCGTTACGAACGGCTGCGTGCTGCATCGCGCCGAACACGCGGAAGCTTCATCCTTCGCCGGCTCGGCCAAAGGCCGGCGGTTGAGGATTTGTGGCCTCACGGGATAGCTCCCTGATCCTTCTCCGACTCTTCGAGCCAACCTCTCCCGCCGGGAGAGGTGAGAAGACAGAGGAGGTCACGCGGTACGCGCTACAGGCGCGGAACGGCCCAGGCGACCATCTCGACCAGAACCTGATCGAGCGCCGCGTTGAGGCCGGTTACGGCGGCGGGAGCCGTATCCTCGGCGACGGGCACCGATGCCTTGAACAGCTTCGCCTCGACCACCTTGCCGGTGCGATCGTTCATGACCTGCGCGAAGATCTCGATCTCGGCGAAGCGACCCGCCGGCGTCACGTCGAACGCGAAGGTGCGAATGTTCGTCAGCAGCTGGTAATCGATCGACAGCCCCTCGCCCGGCCTGCCGATGGCGCGCACACCCTTCGATTTCTCGAACGCCTGGATGATCCGGCTCTGCACCAGACGCGGCAGCGTGTCGGGATACTGGGCGTTGGGGTAGTAGGCGACGAGCGGGCCACGCGTGACGACGATGCGCTGGCTGGCCAGTGTCTGCAGCGCGAACGGCTCGGGCACCAGGACCTGGGACGAGGTCCGGCCCTTGACGGCCGGCGCCGATTCGACGCCGGGCAGATCGTAGGTTGTTGGCGGCGGTGACGTCAGCAGGCGGCTCACGCAGCCAGACAGCAGCGCGGCGCACAGGATCGTCGTGAGCATCCCCGGCAACAGGGATCGCTTGGCGGTTCGCATGTTTGGCGTGTCCCCGGTGTTCGTCATTTCCGGTTGTAGTCCTGTACCGTCGGATTGCCAAAGATGAGACGCTGCGGATTGCTCTGGATCGAATTGATCGCCCGATCGAACTGCGTCGTTGTCCGGCGCAACTGATCGACGAGACCGTCCACGTTGCGCAGGCCCCTGCCGCTGAAATTGGCGAGGTTGTCGGCAATCTGCCCGGCCTTGCCAGAGAACGCCTCGGCGACCTTGCGGATCGCGGCGGCGGCGGCGGTCGCCTCGGCGAAGAAGTTCTTGCCGTTTGGATCGGACACGAGGTCCTGCACCTTGCCGAGAATGCCGTCGATACGGGTCGAGGCGGCATTCAGCTTCTGCACCATGTCGCGGGTATTGTTGACGATCAGATCGATGTCGGGCTGCTTTTCCTTGACGCCGGCGACGAAATCCCTGGCGTCGGAGACGGTCTTGCCCGCGTCCGCGACGATCTTGTTGACGTCGACGGTGGCCGTCTGGACGCGCCGGGCGACCATGGCGATGTCGTTGATCGTGCTCTTGACGGCCTCGACCTGGACCGCCGCGATGATCTTCTCGGCACCGGCCAGCGCGGTCTCCAACTGCTCGGAGATCTGCTTTACATTGCCGATGATTTCGGGGAAGGCGTCCGACGATGCCGAGAGCTTTTCGGTCACGCTGGCGATGTTGTCGAGGGTATCGGCCACCTTGGCGGGATTGATCGCCGAGATGATCTTGTCAGCCTTGCCGACGACGCCGCTCAGGCTTTCCGATAGCGAGCCGATCCGCTTGGAGAGGTCGCCGACATTGGCCATGAATTCCTTCACGCCGTCCGCATTCTCGGCCAGAGCGCCTGTGAAGGTCTGGATGTTCTTGACGGAAACGTTCAGCGCCGGCTCGGCCGTATCGATGAAGCCGTTGACGCGATCGACCGCCGTGTTGACCTTGGCCACGAGTTCCTGGGCGCTGGCGATCAGGTCCTGCAGGCCGGATCCCTGCGCCGTCAGAGTCGGAATGCCCTGCTGGTCGAGGAGGTTCGGCAGCGAGCCCGTGCCGCCCCTCAACTCGACATAGGCAATGCCGGTCAGTCCCTGAATGCCCAGCGAAGCCTTGGTGTCTTTCTTGATCGGCTGGTTCGGGTCGACGGAAACCATCGCCTCGACCTCGTTCGGATCGTCCGGATTGATCCGGAGCGTATTCACTTCGCCGACCTTGATGCCGTTGAAGAGAACCTGGCTGCCGGGAGCAAGGCCGGTGACCGATCCGGGAATGAGGATGCGCAGCGGCTTGCGGATGCCGCTCTCGTCATAACGCGCGAGCCAGTAGATGAAGACGAAGCAGGCAACAATCACGCCCAGCGTGAACAGTCCGATCGTTGCATAGTTGGCGCGCGTTTCCATTAAACTTCGTTCTCCACGCGACGCGCACGCACGCCGCGGAAATATTTCTGAACCCAGGGATCATCGAAATCCAGCATATCCTGCATGGTTCCCTCGATCAGCACATGTCGCTCGCCCAATACCGCGATTCGGTCGCATACGGTGTGAAGGCTATCCAGGTCATGGGTTACCATGAACACGGTGAGCCCTAAAGTATCGCGAAGGGTGGCGATCAATTCATCGAACTCGGCCGCGCCGATCGGGTCGAGGCCCGAGGTCGGTTCGTCGAGGAAGACGATGGCCGGATCCATCGCCAGCGCCCGCGCCAGGCTGGCGCGCTTGATCATGCCGCCGGAAAGCTCGGAGGGCATGCGGTCGGCCGCTTCCGGCGCCAAACCGACGAGGTCGATCTTCACGCGCGCCAGTTCATCCATCAGCCGCTGCGACAGATGCAGATGCTCGCGCATCGGGAATTCGACGTTCTGAAGCACCGTCAGCGACGAAAACAGCGCGCCCTGCTGGAACAGAACGCCGAGCCGGCGATCGATCGAGGCGCGCGTATCGGCGTCGGCATCGTCATAGGGCGTGCCGAGGATCTCGACGGACCCTGCCCGCTTGGACTGAAGGCCGAGGATCGTGCGCAGCAGCACCGACTTGCCGGTGCCGGAAGCGCCGACGACGCCCAGGATCTCGCCGCGATAGACGTCGATATCGAGATTTTCGAGGATCAGCCGGTCGCCGAAGCCGACCGTGATTCCACGGCCGCTGATAACGACTTCCCTCTCGCTGCCATGCCCGTTCAACGGCTCTGCCATGATCAGTAGTTCACCGCTGCGAAGTAGAGGGCGAACAGGCCGTCGACGACGATCACCATGAAGATCGACTTCACCACCGCAGCGGTGGTGTGCTGGCCAAGCGACGCGGCGCTGCCGCGCACGCTCAGGCCTTCCGAGGCCGCGATGATGCCGATGATCAGGGCCATGAACGGCGCCTTGATCAGGCCGACGAAGAGCGTGTTGAGCGCGACCGCGTCGCGCACCCGGTCGATATAGGCCTCCGGCGCAATGCCGATATACACCCAGCTCACCAGCCCACCGCCGACGAGCGCGGCGATGTCGGCCAGGAACACAAGCATCGGCAAGGCGATGATCAGCGCCACGATCCGGGGCATGATCAGCACTTCGACGGGATCGACGCCGATCACGCTGAGCGCGTCGATCTCCTCGCGCATCTTCATCGAGCCGATTTCGGCCGTGATGGCGCTGCCGGAGCGGCCGGCGATCATGATCGCCGTCAGCAGGACGCCGATCTCGCGCAGCACCAGGATTGCCACGAGGTCGACGGAAAAGATCTCGGCGCCGAACGCGCGGAGCTGGAAGGCGCTCTGCTGCGCGATGATCGCGCCGATCAGCAGCGACATCAGCGTGATGATCGGCACGGCGCGCAGGCCGGTGCGATCGATGTGGAAGATGATCGACGTGATGCGGAACCGCGCCGGGTGGCGTATGGCCCGTGCGAGGCCGCGCGTGACGCCGCCCAGAATGTTCAGGCCGGCGAGCAGATCCTGCCACGAGAAATACATCGTCCGGCCGACGGCCTCGACGAGTTCCTGCGCGGCGCCGATCTGCGGCGGCGGTGGCGGTGTTTCGCGCTCGGTCGGATTGAGCGCGTCGAGTAGCCGCTGGGCATTCTCGGAGGCGCCTTCGACCGAGACGTCGCCTTCCTTGGCGCTCAGTCCGCGGTGGAGCCGCGTGAGCAGCCAGGCGCCTGCGGTATCGATGTGCTCGATGCCGGACAGGTCGATGACCGTCGCGCCGGAAACGTCGGAGATTGCCTTGTCGATCGACGGCTCGAGATTGCCAACGGTGCGCACGGTCCATGAGCCAACCGCCCGCAACCGGGCTTGCCCGTCGGTGTCCGAAAAATCGAGTTGCGCTACAATTGCCGTTGCCACGACCGCTCCGCGTTCGAAGCCTGCATCCGGGATAGGGGCGCTTGCGCGGGGCTTGTGGCGCCGCTGGGCGCCTCCTAAGCTCCCTACCTCATAGGTGTTTGCACGAGCAAGGAAGCGCGGGCAAGCCCTTGGCTGGAAAGGAAGTCGGGATGCAGATCGCAACACCCTACCTGTTGTTTTTGGGTGACGTTCCTGACGCCCTGGCGGCCAAGACGGCGCTCGGCATCGTCGATTGGCGTCCGGAGTGGTGCCTCGGCCAGTTGCGACTCGCCGGATGCCGTGCGGACGCGAATATTCCCGACATGACGATCGCCGAGGCCCGAGAGGCCGGCGTTCGAACCATGATCGTCGGCGCGGTGAATGCCGGCGGCGTGCTGCCCGATCACTGGGTCGCCTCGATCGTCGAAGCGCTCGAAGCTGGCTTTGACGTGGCGACGGGGCTGCACTCGCGCCTCAGTGACAATCCGGCGATCCGCGACGCGGCCGCGCGCTCCGGCGGCAAGCTGCACGACGTCCGCCATTCGACGCAGCGCTTCGCCACCGGAAAGGGAACCAAACGCAGCGGCCTGCGCCTGCTGACGGTCGGCACCGATTGTTCGGTCGGCAAGAAATACACGGCCCTGGCGCTGGAGCGCGGCATGCGGGCCGCCGGCCTCGATGCCGATTTTCGGGCCACCGGGCAGACCGGCGTGTTCATTTCCGGCCGGGGCGTCGCCATTGACGCCGTTGTGGCCGATTTCATCTCCGGCGCGGTCGAGTGGCTGTCGCCGGAAGCGGAAACCAACCATTGGGATCTGATCGAGGGGCAGGGTTCGCTCTTTCACCCCTCCTTCGCCGGCGTGACGCTGGGCCTTCTGCATGGCGCGCAACCCGACGCCTTCGTCGTCTGCCATGAGCCGACCCGCATCACGATGCGGGGCGTAGAGCATCCCCTGCCGTCGATCCAGCAGGTGATCGACCTGACGATCGCCTGTGGCCGGCTGACCAACCCCGTCATCCGCTGCGTCGGCATCGCCATCAACACCCAGGCGCTCGATGACGAGGCGGCGCGAAAAGTGCTCGATGCGGCGGCGAGCGAACATGGTATTCCCGCCGTCGATCCGATCCGTACCGGCGTCGGCCCGATCGTCGACCGCATCCTGCAGGACTTCCCTCGCTCATGACCTTCTCTGCTTCCGTCGATGTCGAAAGCTGGCCGATCGCCGGCAGTTTCGTCATCTCGCGTGGCTCCCGCACCGAAGCCCATGTCGTCGTCGTCACGCTGCGGGACGGCGCGTGGACGGGACACGGCGAATGCGTGCCCTATGCGCGCTACGGCGAGACGGTCGAGGGAGTCGTCGCCACGATCCGCGCCGCGCTCGAAACCTTTTCCGGCCCGCCCGACCGCGAAGCGCTGCGTGCCGCGATGCCGCCGGGGGCTGCCCGCAACGCCATTGATTGTGCGCTGTGGGACCTCGAAGCCAAGCGCAGCGGCATCTCCGTCGCCGACACGCTCGGCATCGTCGCGCCCAAGGCGTTGATCACGGCCTATACGCTGAGCCTCGGCACAGCCGCCAGCATGGCGGAGGCGGCGCGAGTCGCCTCGCACCGCCCTCTCCTCAAGGTGAAGCTCGGCGGCGACGGCGACATCGAACGGATCGCGGCGGTCCGGCGCGGCGCTCCGACGAGCCGGATCATCGTCGATGCCAACGAGGCGTGGTCGGCGGAGAATTTCGACGCCAACATGCGCGCCTGTGTCGAGGCGGGCGTCGAACTGATCGAACAGCCGCTTCCCGCCGGCAAGGACGAACTGCTTCGCCATCTCGACCGGCCTGTACCGGTCTGTGCCGACGAGAGCCTGCATGTCGCGGATGATCTCGGCCATCTCGTCGGCAGCTACGACGCGATCAACATCAAGCTGGACAAGACCGGCGGCCTCACCGAGGCGCTGCGCCTGCGCAAGTCGGCGGAAGCGCTTGGCTTCACGCTGATGATCGGCTGCATGGTGGGCACGTCGCTCGCCATGGCGCCGGCGGTGCTGCTGGCGCAGGACGCCCAGTTCGTCGATCTTGACGGCCCGCTGCTGCTGGCGCGCGATCGTTCGCCGGGCCTCGTCTACGAGGGCAGCCTCGTCAGCCCGCCCGCTCCCGCGCTATGGGGCTAGGCCGGGTATCCTTCGGCAATAGCAGAACAAGGATGGCCAAGACGCCGCCGATCCCCATGACGGGAAAAGCCATCGCGCCAAGATGGGCATAGAGCGGTCCTGACAGCAGGGTCGCGAGCGCCAGCGCCAGACCCGACGTCGTCTGCGAAATGCCCTGCGCCGAGGCAGTCATTTCCTCCGGCACGTCGCGGGCAATGGCAAGCTGCATGCCGGCATAGACAGCCGCGAAGGTCAGTGCATGCAGCATCTGCAGCGCCAGGGACGACCAAAGCTCGGTCGCCAGCGGAAACAGGCTCCACCGCACCAGCGCCGCGATGGCCCCGATCAGGATCAGCCGCTCGGGCGGCACGCGGCGAAGCGCCTTGCCCGATACGAAGAACATGGCGATCTCGGCGACGACGCCCGACGCCCAGAGCAGGCCGATCTCGCCGCCGCTGAAGCCGAGCTTTTCCCACTGGATCGTGCCGAAGCTGTAGAAGACGGCATGGGTCGCTGTGATGAAAGCAGTCGAGGCCATCACGACGAGGAAGCTGCGGCTCATCAGGATCGAGCGCGCCGAAACGGGCTCCGGCTTCGCCGCATCATCGGCGGCGCGGATCCCGGGCGGTGTAACCGGCAGCAGGAAGGCCGACAGCGCCGCGATGACATAGCCGCCGATCAGCATGGGCGAGAGCGAAGCGGGGCCGAAATGCCCGAAGATGACGCCGCCGGCGAGGCTGACAACGATGAAGCTGATCGATCCCCACACCCGCATCTTGCCATAGTCGAGCCCGAAGCGGCGTACGCCGGTCAAGGCCAGAGCATCGATGGCCGGCATGGTCAGGCCGAGCGTCGCCGTGGCAATTCCGGTCAGGACGAGGATCGGCCAGTAGCCACCGACCATCGTCGCCGGAATGAAGAACAGTAGCCCGAGCAGCGCGAAGATGATGACGGCAAAGCGCCGGTTCGGGGCGCGGTCCGCCAAGGCGCTTCCAACCGGCATGAACAGCAGCCGCGCCGCGAGCGGAAAGGCGAGACAGACGCCGATCTGCTCCGGCGTCAGCCCGCGCTGATGCAGCCAGACCGGGAAGAACGGCGTCATCAAACCGCCGACGACGAAAAAGCCCGTATAGAAGAGCGAGATGCGGGGGCCGAAATGGCGCGGCGCGGCAACCATGATGCCTGAAACCTGAAAGCCGGCGCGAATGGCGCGGCGCAAGAAGAAGAGCGCAGGGGGATGCGCCTACGGATCGATTCTCCCGTCCGAACGGGAAGCAGCCGATATCACGCCGCGAGCGCGCGCTCCAGAACGTCCGGGTCGATATTGCCGCCGGAGAGCAGGATGACCACCGTCTTGCCACGCGCATCGATGCGGCCGGACAGCAGGCTGGCCAAGGCGGCGGCGCCGCCCGGTTCGACAACCAGCTTCAACGTCCGGAACGCGAAGGCCACGGCGGCCATGGCATCGATATCGGACACGGCGACAGCCCGCGCGCCCGTCGCGCGGTTGATGGCAAAGCCGATGGCTCCCGGCTGCGGCGCCATCAGCGCATCGCAGATCGAACCATCCGTCCGCGGATTGCGCTGGATCGAGCCCGAAGCCAGCGAGCGGGCATAATCGTCAAAGCCAGCCGGCTCGGCCAAAAAGACCTGCGTGTTGGGGCTTTCCGCCGCGATCGCCAGTCCGATGCCGGCCGACATGCCGCCGCCGCCGCAGGGTACGACCACGATATCGGCATGCTCGCCGCGCTTGGCCAGATCCTCGGCGATCTCGAGGCCGATGGTGCCCTGCCCGGCAATGACGCGACCGTCATTATAGGCGTGAATGAGCTCCGCCCCCGTCTCCGCGACAATCGAGGCTGTGATGGCATCACGATCGTCGCTGGCCCGGTCATAGGCGACGATCGAAGCGCCACGCTGGCGCGTGCCTTCGCGTTTCGCGGCGGGCGCGTCGCCCGGCATGACGATGGTGGCGGGTACGCCGAACAGCCGCGCCGCTTCCGCGATGCCCTGCGCATGATTGCCGGAGGACGAGGCCACGATGCCATGCGCCCGCTCCGCTTCGCTCAACGAGGCGATGGCATTGAAGGCGCCGCGAAACTTGAACGAGCCCGTGCGCTGGAGGTTCTCACACTTGAGATAAATCCGCCCGCCGGTGATCTCGTCCAGCGCCGGGCTGGAAATCAGCGGCGTGCGAATGGCTTCAGCAGCGATGCGCTTCGCTGCCATGCGGATATCGTCAATGGTGGGGGTCATGACTCTGCCAACGGCCGTGTGGGACGCCCTTAACGTTACACGAAAGCGCGGCCAGCGCAGCCTTTTTGCGCGGCCAGAACGTTGTCGAGAAACTGTCGCGTCGCCGCCTGCCAGGAATGGCGCAGCGCCACGGCGCGGCATTCGTCGCGCGGGATATCGAGCGCCGTCAGCGCCGCCTTGCGCAAATCCTCGTCGAGAACGCCCGCCCCCGTCCCGCCGACGACGTCGCGCGGGCCGGCGACCGGAAAGGCCGCCACCGGCAGGCCGGACGCCATCGCCTCGAGCATGACGACGCCGAACGTGTCGGTGCGGCTTGGAAAGACGAAGCAATCCGACGCCGCATAGACATCGGCCAGGGCGTTGCCGACCTTGCTGCCGAGGAACGAGACTTCCGGATGGGCGCGCTTCAGGCTTTCCAGCGCCGGGCCGTCGCCGACGACGACCTTGCTGCCCGGCAGGTCGAGATCGAGGAAGGCGCCGATGTTCTTCTCGACGGCGACGCGACCGACATAGAGGAAGATCGGCCGCGGCAGATCGAGGATCTCGCTGCGCCGGGCGGGGTTGAACAGCTCCGCATCGACGCCGCGCGACCAGCGCATCAGATGGGTGAAGCCGCGCCCTGCCAGTTCAGCCTGCAACGATGCGGTGGCGACCATGCATCCCGCGCCGGAATTGTGGAAGGCTCGCAGCGCCGCATAGGTCCAGTCGACGGGCACAGGCAGGCGTGCGGCGAGATATTCGGGAAACCGCGTGTGATAGCTGGTCGTGAAGATCCGCCCACGCTTGCGGCACCAACGCCGCACGGCGTAGCCGATCGGCCCTTCGGTAGCGATGTGGACATGATCGGGAGCTGCCTCGTCGAGCCGCCGACCGATCGCACCGGGAGCGGCGAGGGTCAGCCGGATCTCGGGATAGGTCGGGCATGGGACCGTGCGATAGCCTTCCGGCGTCAGCAGGAGGGGCGTCGCGCCGAATTCCGGCAGATGCCGGGCCAGTCGCTCCAGCGTCCGCACGACCCCGTTGATCTGCGGATGCCAGGCGTCGCTCGCGATCAGGATCCGGCTCATGCGGCGACCTTGTCGATCTCCGGCTCATCCTCGAATTCGACCGCATACTGGCCGGCGATATCGCCCCAGCGGATCATCTCCATCCGCCCGTCATGATGCTCGACGATCGCCGTGCAGCTTTCGACCCAGTCGCCCGTATTGATGTAGCGGATGCCGAGATCGTCGCGGATGGTCGGGTGGTGGATGTGGCCGCAGACGACACCGTCCGCCCCTACCCGCTTTGCCTCGGTCAGCAGCGCCTGCTCGAACGCGCCGATGAAGGAAACCGCGTTCTTGACCTTGAGCTTGGCCCAGGCGGAAAGCGACCAGTATTCAAAGCCGAGCTTGCGGCGAACCTTGCCGACGACCGTATTGAGCGCCAGCGCTAGGTTGTAGGCATGGTCACCGAGGAAGGCGAGCCACTTGGCATGCCGCACGACAACGTCGAACTGGTCGCCATGCATCACCAGCAGGCGTTTGCCGTCCGCCGTCTCGTGGATGATGCTGTCGGCGATCTCGACGCCACCCATTTGCAGGCCGAGATAGTCGCGCAGGAATTCGTCGTGATTGCCGGGGATGTAGACGAGCCGAGCGCCCTTGCGTCCCTTGCGAAGCAACTTCTGCACGACGTCATTGTGTGCCTGCGGCCAATACCAGCTCTTCTTCAGCCGCCAGCCGTCGATGATATCGCCGACGAGATAGATCGTCTCGGCATCGTGCCACTTCAGGAAGTCGAGCAGAAGATCAGCCTGGCTTCCTCGTGTGCCGAGATGAAAATCGGACAGGAAGAGCGTGCGGAGATGACGGGGAGCGACATCGCTCGTCATGATGTTGATTCGTCCTCATCCATGAGACCGGTGTCGATTGCTTAGCCGACACGCGCCACAGATTTGTGACAGTCTTCAGAAGAGGGTCGGCACCATCGACAGGACGAGAAGCAGCGCCATCGCCGCGTTGAAAATCGCGACGCGGCGATCGCTGTCGAGAAAGCGCGAAATCGCCGTCCCGAACAGGCACCAGGTCACGGCCGAAGGCAGCGACGTCAGCGCGAAGATGGCTGCCAGCAGCAGCACGGCCGGCAGCATCGCGCTTCCGGCGGGAACGAACAGCGCCATGGCGGTGACCGCCATGATCCAGGCCTTGGGATTGACCCACTGGAACAGCGCCGCGGACAGGAAGGTCATCGGCCTGCCCTGCTTCCTCCCGTCGGCGTCATGCCGGCCGGCGCGCGCCAGCTTCCAGGCCAGATAGACCAGATAGGCAAAGGAGACGTATTTCAGGATCTCGTGCAGGACGGGATAGGTCTCGAAAAATCCGCCAAGTCCCATGCCGACCGCGAACACCATCAGCGGAAAGCCGACCGTGATGCCGAGCATATGCGGCACGCTGGGCACGACACCCCAGTTGGCGCCCGAAATCATCAGCATCGTGTTGTTCGGCCCCGGCGTGAACGCCATCACCGCCGCGAAGCCGAGAATGGCCAGCACATGTTCCATGGGGTCCTCCCGAGACCGGACTCATTCCATGCCACGGCCGCCGCAATAGGTCAATAATGCTGACATTTCCAGTCAGGGCGAAGGTGGCTGCGCAGTTGTTCCCTGTGGGCCAAACTGCATTGCTCAAGTCGTCAGACATCTGCGCTTGCAAGCCAGCGTCCCCTCGACCATGATCCGCCCGCCAACACGGAGATATATCAATGAAACTCGTACGTTTCGGGGCCGCTGGCTCGGAGAAGCCGGGCCTTCTCGACAAGGACGGCACCATTCGCGATCTTTCGGGCGTCGTTTCCGACATCACCCCCGAGACGCTCAAGAACGGCGCGATCGCTGCGATCGCCAAGGTCGACGCGGCTTCGCTGCCCGTCGTGCCGGCCGGCACGCGCCTTGGCCCGGTTGTCAACGGAACGCGCAACTTCATCGCCGTCGGTCTGAACTATGTCGACCACGCGCATGAAACCAACATGCCGATCCCGGCCGAGCCGATCCTGTTCAACAAGGCCCCGAACTGCATCGTCGGCCCGAACGACAACGTCACGATCCCCAAGGGTTCGGAAAAGACCGACTGGGAAGTCGAGCTGGCGATCGTTATCGGCAAGACGGCCAGCTACGTTTCGGAAGAAGACGCGATCAACTACGTCGCCGGCTACTCGGTCTGCCACGACGTATCGGAGCGCGCCTTCCAGACGGAGCGCGGCGGCCAGTGGATGAAGGGCAAGGGTTCGCCGACCTTCGGTCCGCTCGGACCCTGGCTGGTCACGCCGGATGAAGTCGCTGACATCCAGAACCTCGACATGTATCTCGACCTGAACGGCCAGCGCGTCCAGACGGGCAACACGAAGACGATGATCTTCGGCGTTGCGCATCTGGTCAGCTACATCAGCCAGTTCCTGCAGCTCGATCCGGGCGACGTCATCACCACCGGCACCCCTCCGGGCGTCGGCATGGGCATGAAGCCGCCGCGCTTCCTGAAGGCCGGCGACAAGGTTCGCCTCGGCATCCAGGGCCTGGGCGACCAGGAACAGGAATTCGTCGCCTACAAGGGCTAAGCCCGGCGACCGAAGCTGACGAATTGAAAGCGGCCGACGCCTTGCGCGTCGGCCGCTTTTTTGTTTTCCACCCCGGAGTCCGGTGGCATTGACGCAAGCCGCCACAGCGGGCAGGCTGCGCCACATGGTCCGGCGCGTTCCGATGCGCCATGTCCTTTCGGGGATCCTCGATCGCCAGAGGGACCATTCGCGTGGATGAAGCCCCCTTAGCCGGGCGTCCTCTGCCTTCCCGGTATCCAGCCTGCTTGATCGTCGGCGCAGGCCCCGCACAACGCGTACGGATGCCTCCCATCAGGCGCGCAACCGATCCCGGCACAACTCTCGATGAGCCCGGACCGAGCGCTGTCTACGCCTCCTGAGGAGTAACGGTGAACAACATCGACCGCATTTTCGCGGAACATCACTGGGTCAGCCCCCTGCTCGCCCTGGCTGCCCTGGTCCTCGCCGCGCTGTTCGCGAACTTTGTCGTCAAGGCGCTGCTGTTGCGGGTATTCAATCACTTCATCGGCCTGACCGCGTATGGGCGCGACGAACAGATCCGTCGCCATGGCGCGATCCAGCGCTTCGCCAACATCATGCCGGCCTTCGTCGTCTCCTCTGGCATCGGGCTCATTCCCGATCTGCCGCCCGGGGTCGTCACGATCGTCCACAATGTCGCGAATGCCTTCATAATCCTGTCGCTGGCGCTATCCGTAAGCGCGGCGCTGAACATCGTCGACACGCTGTATCACCGCCGCCCATCGTCGCGACTGAAACCCATCAAGGGCTACATCCAGGTCGTCAAGATCGCGGTGTATGTGATCGCGGCCCTGCTGATCATCGCCACCCTCATCGACAAGTCGCCGATCATCCTGCTCTCGGGCCTTGGCGCCATGGCCGCCGTCCTGATTCTCGTCTTCCAGGACACGCTGCTTTCGCTGGTCGCCGGCATCCAGATATCCTCGACCGACATGGTGCGGGTCGGCGACTGGATCGAGATGCCGGGTCAGAACGCCGATGGCGACGTGATCGAGATCGCTCTCCACACGGTCAAGGTGCAGAACTGGGACAAGACGATCACGACGCTTCCGATCCGCACGCTCGTCACCCATCCGTTCAAGAACTGGCGCGGCATGCAGGAGTCGGGCGGCCGGCGGATCAAGCGTTCGCTGCACCTAGACCAGACGAGCATCCGCTTCCTCGAACCCGGCGAGTTTTCCAAGCTTGCCCAGTTCGGCATGCTGGAAACCTATCTGACGCGCAAGCAGGCCGAACTCGACGATTGGAACAGCAAGCTTGGCGAGCGCGCCAACTTCGCCGCGAACCGCAGGCGATCCACCAACATCGGCACCTTCCGCGCCTATGTGGAGACGTATCTGCGAAATCATCCCGGCATCCGGCAGGACATGACCATTCTCGTGCGACAGATGGTTCCCGCCGCCGATGGACTGCCGATCGAGATATACGCCTTCACCAACACCGTCGCCTGGGCGAGCTATGAAGGTATCCAGTCAGATATATTCGATCACCTCTATGCCATCCTGCCGGAGTTCGATCTCTGCATATTCCAGAATCCGAGCGGCCGGGATCTCAAGGCGCTGGCACCGGGCATTCGGAAAGCTACCCGGCAGCCCGCGGTCGCGGTTGCCTGAGCCGGCGCCTCACCACCACTTGTGGAAATGATGCACCGGGCCGTGGCCGCGGCCGATCTGCAGACGGTCGGCGGCGGCGATCGCTTCGGTGATGTAGCGCTTTGCCGCCTCGACCGCCGGCTCCAGCGCCAGTCCCTGCGCAAGGCCGGCGGCGATGGCCGAGGACAAGGTACAACCGGTGCCGTGCGTGTTGAGCGTGTCGATGCGTGGCGCGTGGAACCATCGCTTGCCCTCGGCCGACATCAGCAGGTCGGCGCTCTCCGGCCCTGTGCCATGTCCGCCCTTGACCAGCACGGCGCGAGCGCCAAGGCGCAGGATCGCCTCCGCCTGGCGCTCCATGCCCGCCTCATCTTCTGCGACATCGGTTTCGAGCAGCCGCGCCGCTTCGCGCAGGTTCGGCGTGACGAGGGCCGCGCGGGGCAAAAGCTCCGAGATCAGCACGGCGACCGATTCATCGCGCAAAAGCATGTCGCCGCTGGTCGCCACCATGACCGGATCAAGCACGACGTTCATCTGGGCATAGCGGTCGAGCCCGGCTGCCACGGCGCGGATGACGCCCGGCTGCGACAGCATGCCGATCTTCACCGCGTTGACCGCGAGATCCGAAAACACCGCGTCGATCTGCGCGGTGACGAAATCGGCGGGAACATCGTGGATGGCCGTCACGCCCAGCGTGTTCTGCGCCGTCAGCGCCGCGATCACCGAGGCGCCGTAGACACCCAGCGCCGAAAAAGTCTTCAGATCGGCCTGGATGCCGGCGCCGCCGCCCGAATCCGAGCCGGCGATGGTAACGGCGATGGCTGTCATGTCGGCTTGTCCTTGTCTCTCAGGTGCCCGGCCCCGCCGGGGTCTTGGACGCGCGCTCGCGGCTCCTGCGGAGGCCGAGCCGATGCTCGCGATAGATCACGAACAGGCCGGATGCAACGACGATCGCCGAACCGAGCAGCATGGTGGTGCTGGGCGTCGAGTTGAACAGCAGGTAGCTGACAATGATCGCCCAGAGCATCGAGATATATTCGAACGGGGCGATCAGCGACGCCTCGCCATATCGATAGCTCTGCGTCAGCAATACCTGTCCGATGCCGCCGAAAATACCGGCGCCGACCAGGAACGGCACATGCTCCCAATCCGGCATGACCCAGCCGAACGGCGCGGTCACCAGCATGAAGATCGCCGTGAACAGCGAGAAGTAGACGACGATCGTGCCGGGTGATTCGACCCAGGTCAGCCGCCGCGTCTGGGTCGCCGCCAGCGCACCGAAGAAGGCGGCAAGAATCGCGAAGACCGCGCCAAGCGTGCTGCGGTCCGGGCCGCTCTCCGGCCCGACATAATCCGACAGGATGACCAGCACGCCGATCAGGCCGATCACCACCGCCGTCCAGCGATAGACCCGGATCACCTCCTTGAGCAGCACGGCGGCAAGCACGACCGTCAGGAGCGGCGAGGCGTAGCCGATGGCGGTCGCGTCCGATAGCGGCAGGCGCGCCAGGGCGGAGAAGCCGAAGAACATCGACGTCGCGCCGGCGATCGAGCGCAGCACATGGCCCCCGATACGCGGCGTGATGAAAACGGTCGGGAAATTGCCCAGCCACGCCACCCAGATCAGCACGGGGACGAGCGCAAAGGCCGAGCGAAAAAACGCGACCTCGCCCGGCGGATAGAAGTCCGAGATATATTTGATCAGCGTCGCCATCGCGGTGAAGGCGATGGTCGAGATGACCTTGAGCAGCACGCCGAATAGCGGCTGGCCCCGTTCTGGCGTTTCCATGAGACCGATCGGACCGGGGGACGGTCCGTTTCTTCATTCGTGGGCCGCGGAGGACGCGGCCGGCTTCAGAGCTTGTCTTGCGGCGGTCCTGCCCGGATGGCAGGGCCGTAGTTTAGTTCGCGTGCAATGCCGCCCAAACTTTTTCGGGCGTTGCCGGCATATCGAAATGGGTGATGCCCCTGGCCCGGGCCAGCGCATCGACGACAGCGTTCATCACCGCCGGCGTCGCACCGATCGTCCCCGCCTCGCCGGCGCCCTTGATACCCATCGCATTGGTCGTCGAGGGCACATTGTGGGTCGCGAAGCGGAAGTTCGGCAGGTGGTCGGCTTTCGGCACGCAATAGTCGAGGAAGGTCGCCGTCAGCAGTTGACCGTCGCCGTCAAAGACGGTGCGCTCGTAAAGCGCCTGGCCGATGCCCTGCACCACGCCGCCATGCACCTGTCCCGCCAGCAGGATCGGGTTCACCGTCACGCCAAAATCGTCGCAGATCGAGAAATCGACGACCCTGACGACGCCCGTATCGGGATCGATCTCGACCTCGGCGATATGCGTGCCGTTCGGATAGGTGCATTCGTCCTGCACGAACTCGCCAACTGCCGTCAGCAGAGCTGGGTTTTTGGGCCGCCTGGCGATCTCGGACAGCGTGATCGACTGATCGGTGCCGGCGACGCGAATGGCGCCGTCGGCCACTTCGAGATCTTCCACCCCGGCTTCCAGTTCCTCCGAGGCGATCTCCTTCAGCTGTTTGACCAGCATGACCGAAGCGCGGTCAACCGATACCGCGCCGAGCGGGATCGAACGCGATCCGCCCGTGCCTTCGCCGGTCGGCACCTGGTCGGTATCGCCCTGGATCACCCGGATCTTGTCCATCTCGACGCCGAGATGCGCGGCGATGAACTGCGAATAGGCGGTGGCGTGGCCCTGCCCGTTGGTCTGCGTGCCGATCAGCAGCGTCAGCGTGCCGTCGCCGTTCAGCGTCACCGTCGCCGGCTCCGAGCCTGGAAAGGCGCAGGCCTCGACATAGGTCGCGATGCCGAAGCCGCGCAGCTTTCCCTGCTGCTTCGACGCCTCAACCCTCGCCTCGAAGCCATTGAAATCCATGATGGCGAGGTTGCGATCGAGATGCCCGGCAAAGTCGCCCGTATCGTACTTTCGGCCGCCCTGCGTCAGGTAGGGAAGCTGGTCGGGGCGGATGAAATTGCGCTTGCGGATCTCGACGGGGCCAAGGCCCGTCTCGCGGCCGCAGAGATCCACCAGTCGCTCGATCAGATATGCCGCCTCCGGCCGTCCAGCGCCGCGATAGGCGTCGGTCGGTGTCGTCGTCGTCAGGATGCCGCGCACCGTCACGTCCATGGCCGGGATGTCATAGAGCCCGGTCGACATGGTGATGCCGCCGACCGCGATGTCGGCGCCATATTGCGAGACATAGGCGCCAAGGTTCGACAGCAGGTCGACCCGCAGCGCCAGGAAGCGGCCATTGCCGTCCAGAGCCATCTCGGCCGCCGTGATGTTGTCGCGCCCATGCGCGTCGATCTGAAAGTGCTCGGCCCGCTCCTGGATCCATTTCACCGGCTTGCCGAGCGCCTGAGCGGCGAGCGCCGCAAGCGGATACTCGTGATAAACGAAGGACTTGGTGCCAAATCCTCCACCAACGTCCGGCGTCACGACGCGGATCCGCTTCGGGTCGATCCGGAGAATGTCCTGCGCGATAATATCGCGCATCTTGTGGCCGCCCTGCGTGCCGAGCGTCAGCGTGAAGCGCTCGCTCTCCGCGTTGTACTCGGCGACGATGCCCCGCGTTTCCATGTAGTTGGCGACGAGGCGCTGGTTGATGACCTCGATGCGGACGACCTGCGCTGCAATCGCGAAGGCCGCGTCGGTGGCATCCTTGCTGCCGCGATGATGGGTGTAGGCGACATTGGTGCCGAATTCCGGATAGACGAGCGGCGCATCCGGAGACACAGCCTGCTTGGCGTCCGTCACAGTCGGCAGCGGGTCATAGTCGATATCGATCAGTTCGGACGCCGCCTGCGCCGCCTCGATCGTATCGGCCACGATAAAGGCGATGGGATCGCCGACATGGCGCGCGACATCCGCGACCAGCAGCGGCCGGTCCGGAAAATGGCGCTCCGTGCCTAGCACGATCGGCGGGAATTCCTTGGCCGGCGGGCCCTGATAGTCGGCGACTTCGGTGCCCGTGAGGATCAGGCTGACGCCCGGTGCCGCGCGGGCCGCTTCCAGGCCGTTGAGCGTGATGCGGGCATGCGCCATGGCGGAGCGCACGACAAATGCGTGCAGCAGGCCCTCCGGCACGTAATCGTCGGTAAACAGGCCGCGCCCGACAATCAGGGCCGGGTCTTCCTTGCGCCGGACGGCTGCGCCCATGCCGAATTTTCGGGGCGCCGTGTCGCGATTGGCCGAGGCCTCGTTCATGCCGATCCAGCCCGCAAGAGCTGCCTCCTCGATCGATCCCCCTAAAGCCCATCGATCATAGGACCCGCTCGCCGCGAGGTGCAACCGCGTTGTGCCGCATCAAGGCGCAAAGGTCGCCATATGGCGCGATTTCAGACCCGGACGGCACGGCCGGGCCGCCTCAATGCGCGCAACGCCTTTTCCCCGCCGGAATCGCGTGTTAAGCACCAACCCGGCGGTGCAAGGTCATCATCGGGATCCCATGACACGTTTCATTTCACGACGCAGCGGCCCGGCATTTGTCGTGGCGGCCCTGGCCTCTCTCTTCGTTGGCACGCCCGCCAACGCGGAGCGGATCACGAATCCGATCGCCGAGTTCGCAGGGCTCGACAAGATCACCGGCCGGATCATCACCTTCGACGTCTACATGGACGAGACGGTGCAATTCGGCGCGCTCCAGGTGACGCCGCGGGCGTGCTATTCCCGCCCGCCGACAGAGCAGCCGCAGACGGACTCCTTCGTCGAGGTCGACGAGATCACGCTGAACCGCAAGGTGCGCCGGATCTTCACCGGCTGGATGTTCGCGGACAGCCCCGGCCTGCATGCCGTGGACCACGCCGTCTATGACGTATGGCTTGCCAACTGCAAGACTTCGTCGACCGTCGCGCGCCCGTCCAAGCCGTAAAACTCGCCATCGCCTTCAAGGGCGGCGTCAAGCCGCTGGTGATAGGCTTCCTTGTCGAGTTCAATCGCGCCGAATTGCGACAGATGCTCTGTGGTGAACTGGGCGTCGAGCAGCGTAAAGCCGCCCGCCTTCAGTCGCGCCACGAGATAGACGAGCGCGATCTTCGATGCGTCGCGCGCGTGGCTGAACATGCTCTCGCCGAAAAACGCGCCGCGTAGCCGGACGCCGTAAAGCCCGCCCACCAGCTTGCCGTCCTGCCACGCCTCGACGGTGTGGCAATATCCGAGCGTGAACAGCTCGTGATAGAGCGCGCGGATGCGCTGGTTGATCCAGGTCTTGTCGCGATAGGGCGTGTCGGCATTGCCGGCGCAGCCGGCGATCACGCCATCAAAATCCGAATCGATACGGATCTCGTAGGGCTGGTGACGCATGGTGCGCGCCAGCCGGCGCGGGACGTGGAACGTCTCGAGCGGGAAGATGCCGCGGCTTTCGGGTTCGATCCAGTAGAGGCCGGGATCCTCGGCCGAGTCGGACATCGGGAAGATGCCGGACGCATACGCCTTCAGCAGGATCTGCGGCGTTATTTCGGGGTAGCGATCCGATTTGCGCGCCATCACGCAACACCAGGATAGCGTTCCAGCCGTGACGAATCGAACGGGGAACTATCTGTGTTCGCTGGCTGATTCCCGCGCATCGCGCCCCCTCCCTGGAAGAGCACGAGAACATTGTCATGTTCCCGTGCCGCCTCAAAGGGGGATGTAGCGATGGACCTACTGGTCCACAGCCAGCTTCTTTTCCAGCCAATGGATGTCGTAGCGGCCGTCGGCGATGTCCTGATCGTCCACCAGCTGGCGGAAGAGCGGAATCGTCGTCTTGATGCCGTCGACGACGAACTCATCGAGCGCGCGACGCAAACGCATCATGCATTCGACGCGGTTGCGTCCATGCACGATCAGCTTGCCGATCAGGCTGTCGTAATAGGGCGGGATCTTATAGCCCTGATAGACGCCCGAATCGACGCGAACGCCCAAACCGCCCGGCGGGTGGTAGTAGGTGATCTTGCCCGGTGACGGCGCGAAGGTACGCGGGTCCTCGGCGTTGATGCGGCATTCGATGGCGTGGCCCTGGAACTTCACATCTTCCTGCCGGAACGACAGGCCGCTGCCGGCGGCGATGCGGATCTGCTCGTTGACCAGATCGATGCCGGTGACAGCTTCCGTGATCGGATGCTCCACCTGCAGGCGCGTGTTCATCTCGATGAAATAGAACTCGCCGTCCTCGTAGAGGAACTCGATCGTGCCGGCGCCGGAATAGCCTAGATCGGCGACAGCCTTGGCGCAGACGGCGCCGATCTTGTGGCGCTCGTCGTCGTTGAGAGCCGGCGAACCCGCCTCTTCCCAGACCTTCTGGTGCCGACGCTGCAGCGAGCAATCGCGCTCGCCCAGATGCACGGCGTAGCCCTTGCCGTCACCGAGAATCTGGATCTCGATGTGGCGGGGCTTCTCCAGATACTTTTCCATGTAGACGGCGTCGTCGCCGAAGGCTGCCTTGGCCTCCGAACGGGCCGTCTGGAAGGCGATGACGACATCAGCCTCCGAACGCGCCACCTTCATGCCGCGACCGCCGCCGCCCGACGATGCCTTGATCAGCACCGGATAGCCGATCTCGGCTCCGTTGCGGATCGCGTCGGCTTCGTCCTTGAGCGCGCCTTCCGAACCGGGAACGACGGGAATGCCAAGGCGCTTCGCCGTGCGCTTCGCCTCGATCTTGTCGCCCATGATGCGAATGTGCTCGGACTTCGGTCCGATGAAGGTCAGGTTGTGCGCTTCGAGAATTTCCGCGAAGCGCGCATTTTCGGAGAGGAAGCCGTAGCCGGGATGGATGGCGTCGGCGCCCGTGATCTCGCAGGCGGCGAGCAGCGAGGGAATATTCAGATAGCTGTCGCGCGCGGGCGGCGGGCCGATGCAGACGCTCTCATCCGCGAGGCGAACGTGCATGGCATCGGCGTCGGCCGTCGAATGCGCAGCGACCGTCTGAATCCCGAGCTCCTTGCAGGCGCGAAGGATGCGGAGGGCGATTTCACCGCGATTGGCAATCAGGATCTTGTTGAACATCGGCACTACAGCGCTCATTCGATGATCAGAAGCGGTTCGCCATATTCAACCGGCTGGCCGTCCTCGACCATGATGGCCTTGACGACGCCGGAACGCGGCGACGGAATCTGGTTCATCGTCTTCATGGCTTCGACGATCAGCAGCGTCTGGCCCTCGCGGACGGTGTCGCCGATCTCGATGAAGGTCTTGGCGCCGGGCTCTGCCGAACGGTAGGCCGTGCCGACCATCGGAGACGGGACAACGCCCGGATGGCCAGCGAGGCTGACTTCCACGGGTGCTGCCGGAGCCGATGCCACGGCGACCGGAGCGACCGGTGCCGCTACCTGGTAGGCAGCGGGTGCGACCGTGACGTTGCGCGCGACGCGGATACGAAGATCCTCGTGCTCGACTTCGATCTCCGTGAGATCCGTCTCGGTCAACAACAGCGCAAGCTGCCGGATCAATGTCTGATCGATCGTCGAATTTTTGCTCGTCATGCCCTTTGTTCTTTCATTGAGGCCGTTCCCCCTCGCTCACTCGACGAGCGGTTGCAGCGCTTGAAGCGCCAGCCCGTAGCCTGCGGCTCCGAAACCGCAGATCACGCCAGCGGCGACAGGGGAAACATAGGAATGATGTCGGAAATCTTCGCGCGCGAAGACATTGGAAAGATGCAGCTCGATCGTGGGGAGTCCCACGGCGCGGATCGCGTCGTGCAGGGCGATCGAAGTATGCGTGTAGGCGCCGGGATTGATCACGATGCCCCGGAACCGTCCGAGCGCCTCGTGGATCCAGTCGATCAGCATGCCTTCATGGTTGGACTGGCGGAAATCAACCGCCAGGCCCAACTGCTCGCCGGCAGCCTTCGTTTCCACTTCAATTTCAGCCAGCGTCTTGGAGCCGTAAACGCCGGGCTCCCGCTTGCCGAGCATGTTCAGGTTGGGACCGTTGAGAACGAGTACTGCGACTGTCATCGATGATTTTTCTACCGAGGGCCCTGCAAGGATGGACCCTTGCGGCGAAGTTGGCCGGTTATAGGGGGTCGCGGAATAAAGGAAAAGCCCCGAAACTGTCGCCTCGGGGATACTGTCCCAAGAATCTCGGCCTGGCGATTCACGAATTTCGCTTAACGTTTCATGAATCTCGACCGGCTCATCCCTCGAGCGTTTTCAAGCGAAGTGTGTGCGGTTCGCGTGAAGAAAACGCGACCAGACAAAGAGTTAGAGTGTTGCGCCGTTTCAGGGAAACGGTGAAACACTCGCGCGATTACACGATCAGCACGTCACCGAACCGCAGGCGCGCACGGATTTGATCTTCTCCTTCAGCGCATCATAGCCAACCGCGCCAACCACCACGTCGTTCTGCAGAACGTAGGATGGCGTGCCGTTGATGCCGAGAGCCTGCGCCAGGGTATAGGATTCGTTGATCGTGGCGGCGACTTCGGGATCCTTGAGGTGCGCCTGGATTGCGGCCTTGTCGAGGCCCTGGTCGGCAGCGACAGCGAGCGCCCGCGCGCCGTCGACCGCTCCGCGGCTCATCAGCAGCTCGTCGTAGAACGCCTTGTACTTCTCCGGCGACAGCCGGTTGACCGCGACGGCGACCTGGGCGGCCTCCTCCGAGCCCTGCCCCAGAACCGGGAATTCCTTCAGGATGACGCGAAGACCCTTGTCCTCGTCGATCAGCTTCTGCATGTCGGCATGGGCGCGCTTGCAGTAGCCGCAATTGTAATCGAAGAACTCGACCAGCGTGACGTCGCCCTTCGGATTGCCGATCACGGCGTGGCGCTTCGAATTGAACAGCTGATCGGCATATTTGGCGACGCCGGTCTTGCGGGCCTCGGCCTCCGCGAGCTGCTCCTTGCGCTGGAGTTCCTCCATCGCATCGCGAATGACTTCCGGATTCTTCATCAGGTAGTCCTTCACCAGGTCGCCGATCTCGGTCTGCTGGCTTTCGGAAAAGCTCGCGGCCTGCGCCGGCAAGACGGCGGGCATGGCAACGGTCAGGGCGAGCGCGGCGAAGGCCGCAGCGAAGAAGTGTCTCGACATTGCATTCACCTGTTTGGGGCCGGGCTACCAATCGCCAGCGGCGACCGACAGGCAGACCGGATCAATTATTTCTTCGAAGGCGGTGTATAAGACAGAATGTCGTCGGCACGAAGCCAGGCAGGCGATCCTGCCTTAAATTTGGTTTGGGCGCGCTTGGCGCGGGACTTCGCTTCCTTGAACTTGCCTTCGGCGAATTCGCCCTGCGCGGTAGCAAGGTCGGCCATGGCGATGTCGCCGCGCAGCGCATAGGCGCGCGCCAGGCTGCGATGACCGATCGGCATATCCGGATCCGTCTGCAGGCCGATGGTGAGGTTCTTCACCGCCTCGTCGATCGACTTGGGATCGCCGAGCTCGACCAGCGCCTGCCCCAGCATGATGCGCAGCAGGCCCGAGCGCGGCGCTGCCGCCACGGCCTTGCGCAGCGGCGCGACGGCTTCCTTCGCGCGTCCCGATTCCAGAAGGACCTGGCCCTGGAGCTCGTAGAAATAGGGGAAGTTCGGCCGCGACTTGATCAGCGCGCCGACCTGGTCGATGGCGTTGCGCGAATTGCCGGCCTTGTACGCCAGGATCGCCCGCGCATAGCGCGCCGGCATCGAGGTGTCGCTCGGCGGATAGCGCCGTATCACCTGCATCGAGTCTTCGGAAAAGGCCGAGAGCTTGGCGCGCACCATGTCGTGGCGAGCCTGCAGCTCCTTCGAATCCAGGGTGTTGTAGAACTTGCTCTTTCTGGCCGCGCTCTCGATCAGGTCGATGCGCTCGCTCGGCATCGGATGGCTCTGGAGATACGGATTGGTGCCCTGGCTGGAGAAAAGCGTGTTGTCGGCAAAACGCTGGAACGTCGTGATCATGCCCTTGGCCGATTGGCCGCTCTTGTCGAGATAGGTGAGCGCCAAACGGTCGGCCGCCATCTCCTCCGAACGCTGATAGGCAAGCAGGCCGCGCCGGACCACTTCGCCCGACCCCATGGCGATGCCGCCACCGGCGCGCGCCGCGTCGCCCGAACCGGATGCCGCACCCGCGATCGCCGCGCCCATGCCGACAACGCTGCCGATCATGGCCATCGTCCTGGCGGTCTCGAGCTGCTGGCGAAGCTGGATCTGGTGATTGCCGGCGAGATGCCCGGTCTCGTGCGCGAGCACGCCGATCAGTTCGTTCGGCGTTTTCGAATCGATGATGGCGCCGGTGTTGACGAAAATCTTGTCGCCCGAGGCGACGAAGGCGTTGAAGGACGGATTATTGACCAGATAGAGCTCGACCGAGGTAGCGCGCAGGCCCGCCGCCTTGAAGATCGGCTTCAGATAATCCTGGATCAGCGCTTCGGTTTCCGCATCGCGCACCAGCGCCACGCGCGATTGAGCCTGCGCGCGTTCCAGCGTCGCCACCCCTATCATGGTGACGGCGACGAGCCCGCCCAGAATACCTCGAACCACGCGCTCTACTGCAATCGACACGGATCCCCCTCCTCCAGCCTTTCCCTCGCGGCCGGCGAATTGTATGAAGCCGCCTTGCGCTATCGCAAACGACATCCCCCTTGGACGGATGCGCAGAAAATGGGGCGATAGCAAGACTTTTCCTCCCGTGTCCGGAACCGCCTGCCATGTTGCCTCCCGATCGTTCGCCATCGCGTCGAAGCGATGTCTCCCCCTTCATCGCCATGGACGTGATGTCGGCAGCGTTCGATCGGATCGCGAAGGGTGAGCGGATCATCCGCATGGAGATCGGCGAACCCGGCGCCTCGGCACCGAAGCCGGTGCTAGATGCTGCCCGCGCCGCGCTCGACGCGGGGCGCATCGGCTATACCGAAGCGCTTGGCTCACGGGCGCTGCGCCAGCGCATCGCGCAATATTATGCCGATACGCACGGCATCGAGGTTCCCGCCTCGCGGATCGCCATCACGACGGGTTCATCGGCCGGCTTCAACCTCGCCTTCCTCGCCGCTTTCGACGCCGGCGACCGTGTCGCGATCGCCTCGCCGGGTTATCCCGCCTATCGCAACATTCTGGGTGCGCTCGGGCTGGAGGTGGTCGAGATCGAGACATCAGCCGAGACCCGGCACGCGATCACGCCGGAAATGCTGGAGCGCGTGCATGCGGAAAAGCCGCTGGCCGGCATCCTGATCGCCAGCCCCGGCAATCCGACCGGCACGATGATGACGCCGGACGCGCTGGCCGCCCTGATCCGCGCCTCGGACGAACTGGGCATCCGCTTCATCTCGGACGAAATCTATCATGGCCTCGTCTATGACGGCGTCGCCGAGACGGCGCTGAAGACCAGCGACCGCGCCATCGTCATCAACTCGTTCTCGAAATATTACTGCATGACCGGCTGGCGGATCGGCTGGATGGTGCTGCCGGAAATTCTGGTGCGCCCGATCGAGCGGATCGCCCAGAGCCTCTACATCTCCGCGCCGGACCTGTCGCAGCGCGCCGCCCTTGCCGCGTTCGATGCGACCGACGAACTGGAAATCATCAAGGCCGGCTATGCCGCCAACCGCAAGCTGCTGCTCGAAAAGCTGCCGAAGATCGGCTTCGACGACTATTTCCCCGTCGATGGCGCCTTCTACATCTACGCGTCGGTGCGCCGCTTCTCGAACGATTCGGCCGATTTCGCGCAGAAGATGCTTGCCGAGGCCGGCATTTCGGCCACGCCGGGCGCGGATTTCGACCGCATCCACGGCCCGGCCCATATCCGCTTTTCCTTCGCCGGCGCGACGACGGAAATCGCCGAAGCGGCCGAGCGGCTGGAGAACTGGCTAGCCTGAATGATCAGGCTTTGGCGGATTCGGCCGGTGCGTGCAGCGTAACCGCCGGCTTCGGCAGCACGACCGGATCATGGTCGGAACTGGCAAAAACCTCGCGGTCGAGCCGCTGCATGGCGCCGGCAAGAATGCCGACATCGACCAGATCGTCCTCGGCGGAGGAAACCTCGATCTCGGTCATGCGCGCCAGCTCGGGCACCAACCCCTCATCGAGGCCGGCACGAAAGCCCGCTTCCATCAGGTCGAAGGCGGCGACGCCGCGCCCGGTGAAGGCGACGCGCTGCGGGTTGAGCAGCGCGATCAACCGCGACAGGCCATAACCCAGCGCCAAGCCTGCCTGATGATAGGCCATTTTCACGCGATCCTCACCCGCTCGCGCCCTGGCCTCGAGCTTGGCCATCGTCTCGGCGTCGGGATCGATCTCGGTCGGCGACAGATCCGGCGGCAGGTCCTCGACCGCGCGATAGATCGCATAATCGGCGACATACGCTTCTATGCAGCCGCGCCGGCCGCAGCGACACAGCGCGCCGCCGGGCATGTGATTGGCATGGCCGAACTCGGCGCCCGCTCCATAGGCGCCGGTAAACATCCGCCCGTTGATATAGAGCCCCATGCCGACGCCATAGGCGATGAAGATGGTGGCGAAGGTGCCGCCGAAACGAACCGGATCGCGCGAATGCAGCGCCTGCGCGATCATGTTGACGTCATTGGTCATCGACGCACGAATGCCGAGCGCTTCGGAAACCGGGCCGGGGATCGCCCCGACATCGACGGCAACCGTCGGGCTCCAGAGCAAGGTGCCGGTCGTCTCGTCGACTGTGCCGGGAATGGCGATCGAAATCTCCGAGACGCGCGAAGGCGCAATCTCCCGATCGGCAAGATAGCCCCGGATGATGTCGATCAGGCGCGCCACGAAGGCTGGGGCATCCAGCCCCATCGTCGAGACGGTGTGACGGCGGCTGTCGCGCAGATGGCCGGAATAGTCGCTGAGGAGAAGCGTCACCGTGTTGAGCGCGATCTTGACGCCCAGCACGTAGGCGGCGTCGTCGTTCAGCGTCAGCGCCACGCGCGGCCGGCCGCGACCCAGCGGCCGTTCGGCGCGCTCGTCGATATCGGCGGCCACGAGAATGTGTTCGGACAGAAGATCGCCGGTAATGGCCGAGATCGTGGCGGGGCTCAGCCCCGTCTCGCGGCCGAGTTCGACCCGCGCCAAAGGTCCGGCACGCCGCAGCGCTCCCAGGACCAGGCCTCGGTTCTGGCGACGCACGAGTTCGGTGTCGGCTTTGCTCTGCACTAGTTTTCTCCGCGCCCGCAGAATGGCCTATCAATAATTGATTCCCAGGCGCTCTTCTTTGCGAACATCAGCAATGAATACCAATTTTTGCAAGTGAGAGTGGCGATGTAATGTCCACCCGCTCAAAAGGGAGGCGGACTTGCCGCGACGATGATGCCGTCGTATGTCGTCCTCTGCCCCGTAGGCCCATCGCTTCGAAGGACGTCCGAACATGACCGTCGCCCGAACCGCCGCTACGGCGGCAGCTATCTCCGATGCCTTTGCCACGCTTCGCAGCCATCGCGACCGCGTTGAAGCACAGACCATGCGTGAGATGTTCGCCGCCGATCCCGCACGTTTCAGCCGACTTTCGGTAAGTGCTGACGACCTGCTGCTTGATTATTCGAAGAACCGCATCGACGCCGCCGCCGTAGTGGCGCTGCTGGATCTTGCCCGCACCGCCGGTGTCGAGGAGCGCCGCGACGCCATGTTCGCCGGCGAGAAGATCAACGTCACCGAGAACCGCGCCGTCCTGCATGTCGCGCTCCGCGCCACAGCGGACGAGAGATATCTCGTCGACGGCAAGAATGTCGTGGATGACGTGCATTCGGTGCTCGCCGCCATGTCCGCCTTTGCCGAAGGCATCCGCGACGGCTCGATTGCCGGCGTCGGCGGCCGCTTCACGGATGTCGTGAATATCGGCATCGGCGGCTCTGACCTCGGCCCCGCCATGGTGACCCGCGCGCTCAGCCCCTATCATGACGGTCCGCGCCTGCATTTCGTCTCGAATGTCGACGGCGCGCATATCCACGACACGCTGGAAGGCCTCGACCCGGCCACCACCCTGTTCCTGGTCGCCTCCAAGACCTTCACCACCATCGAGACAATGACCAACGCCGGCACGGCGCGGGCCTGGATCGTCGCGGCATTGGGCGAGGCGGCTGTCGGCGCGCATTTCGCGGCCATGTCGACCGCCCTCGACAAGGTCAGCGCCTTCGGCATCGACGTCTCGCGCGCGTTCGGCTTCTGGGATTGGGTCGGCGGTCGCTATTCCGTCTGGTCGGCGATCGGCCTGCCGGTGATGATTGCCATCGGCTCCAAGAATTTCCGCGAGTTCCTGGCTGGCGCTCATTCGATGGACCAGCATTTCCGCACCGCGCCGCTCGACCGCAACGTTCCGGTCATCCTGGCGCTGATCGGCATCTGGAACCGCAACGTCCTCGGCTTCCCGGCCAAGGCCGTGCTGCCCTATGACCAGCGCCTGGAGCGGTTCGCAGCCTATCTGCAGCAGCTCGACATGGAATCGAACGGCAAGCGCGTGACCCTCGAGGGCAATGCCGTGACGCTCGCGACCGGTCCCCTCGTCTGGGGCGAACCCGGCACGAACGGCCAGCACGCCTTCTACCAGCTGATCCATCAAGGCACCGACGTCATCCCCTGCGATTTCCTGATCGCGGCGACGGCGCATGAAACCGACAAGGTTCACCACGCCTTGCTGCTCGCCAACTGCTTCGCCCAGACGGAAGCGTTGATGCGCGGCCGCACGACGGATGAGGCGCGAGCCGAGCTGGCAGCCGAAGGCAAGGTGCCGACGGAAGTCGAGCGTCTGGCAACGCACAAGACTTTCCCGGGCAACCGGCCGTCGAACACGATCCTCTACAAGACACTCGATCCCTTCACGCTCGGCCGCCTGATCGCCCTCTACGAGCATCAGGTCTTCGTGCAGGGCGCGATCTGGGGCATCGATTCGTTCGACCAGTGGGGCGTTGAGCTCGGCAAGCAGCTCGCCATGCAGCTGCTGCCGATGGTCGATGGCCGCGCCGACGCCTCGTCGCGCGACTCCTCCACCGCCGGCCTCATCCAGGCGGCGGCAAGCCTGCGCTAGGCTAGCTGCGGCCGACGTCCCTCGCCTCCGCTCACGAGCGGCGGCATAGGCGGCCCACACATTGGTCCGGCGGGTTGGTCATTTGGCCCCCGCCGGATTTTTTTTGGGCGGTAGCGGCTTGATGAGCCGTCGAGTGCGCGCACCGATCGGGCCGGACGGTCGATGGGCCGCATGCCCCGAGGCATCGCCGACTACGGGTCGAAAAGCCCTCGTCCACTGGCGTGAGCGGAGGGCTTGCCTCGGCTCCGGTCATCGCGACCTGAAACAAGCGGCGCTCACGTCCAACCCATCTCGCTCGTCGATCGCGACGAACCTTCGCCCCCCATGCCGCGGCATCCGCCTGGCGCGTGGCGCCCGCCTTGCAGCCCAACGCCCGACGCATATTTTTTCGGGGGCGGCCCAATGCGGAACGTTGATAAAATTATAATAGCATGATGTTATGTCATCTGGCCCCTTCAACGTTCTGAAGGAGCCCCGCCGAGGACCGTGTCGAGGAGGACGCGCCTGGTGGAAAGGGAGGAACATATGGAACGTACCGTTGAGCGGGATTCCGGCTTCGAGGGATCTGGCCGCGCGATGCGCGATCGTTTGACCCGCTTTGTCGCGGTGGGCGAAGTGGGCGTCTTGCTCGCGCTGATCGTGCTGGTCACCTTTTTCTACATCATGGAGCCGGCGTTCCTGTCGGAGCGCAACATCCGCGCCATCCTGCGCGTCGTCTCGTTCATCGGCATCATCGCCATCGGCCAGACCATCCTGCTCGTCAGCGGCGAGTTCGACCTTTCTGTCGGCGCGGTCGCCGGCCTTTCGGCCGTCTGCAGCGCCAAGCTGATGACAGCGCTCGCCCTGCCGGTGCCGCTGGCGCTTCTCGGCGGCGTGCTGGTTGGCGCCGGTGTCGGCCTCGTCAACGGCCTCGTCGTCGTCAAGCTCAAGATCCCGGCCTTCATCCAGACGCTCGGCATGCTGTTCATCGGCCAGGGCCTGATCCAAGTCGTCACCAACGGCTATCCGGTCTATCCGCTGCCGCCTGTGATCACCGAGATCGGCTATGCAGACTTCCTGTTCGGGCTCGGCTGGAGCTTCGTCTTCTTCATCGCGGCGGCCCTGATCGCCGACTTCGTGCTTCGCCGGACCGTGCTCGGCCGCAACATGTATGCGACCGGCGGCAACCCGGAAGTCGCCCGCCTCGTCGGCATCGACACCGCCCGTTACAAGATCGGCGCCTTCATGACGGTTGGCGCGCTCGCCGCCGTCGCCGGCATGTTCGTCATGGCCGACCTCGCTTCCGGCACCACCTCGATCGGCAGCGGCTGGGAGCTGAACGTCATTGCCGGCGTCGTCGTCGGCGGCGTCAGCCTGTTCGGCGGCGCCGGCACGATGGCCGGCGGGCTGATCGGCGTCCTGCTGCTGCAGGTCGTCACCAGCGGCCTCGTCGTCGTCGGCGTCAACGCCAACTGGCAGCAGATCGCCGTCGGCGTGATCATGGTGCTGGCCGTCGGCCTCGACATCCTGCGCCGCCGCTATTTCATCGCCGGTTCCAGCTCCGCGCCCGTCGCCGAAACACCAAGCAATCCATCCTGAGCTAGTTCGGGCCAGGGAGGAGCCTGCGCCCGGACGACGCGAAGGATCGAAAATGGCCGGTCACAAGGCCGGTCGACCAGAGGGAGGACTACTCATGAAGATCCGTATTTCCAGCCTGATGAAGACCGCGCTGCTCGCTACCGTCGCCATGACGGGCGGCCTGCTTGCCGTGCCGGACGCCAGCCTTGCCGCCGGCAAGAACATCCTCTGGGTGCAGCCGATGCGCGACCATCCGGTGCATCGCCTCATGCAGGCCGGCTTCCTCAACAAGTGCAAGGAACTCGGCAACACCTGCGAGATCGTCGGCAATCCGAGCGCGACCAATTACGACGTCTCCTCGTCGATCCCGCTCGCTGAAGCGGCCATGGCCCGCACCAAGTTCGACGCCATCGCCGTCTATGGCCCCGGCCCCGAAATCTTCCCGTTCATCGGCAAGCTCGGCCGTGAAGGTTTCCCGGTCGTCACCTGGCACGTGCTGCCGCCGGAAGGTTCCGTCCCGGGCCTGAAGGCAGCCGTCGGCGAGGACATTCCGAGCGCCGGCAATTCGGCCGCCCTCGCCATGGGCGAGAAACTCGGCGGCAAGGGTGTCATCGCCCTGACGCAGGGCTCGTCCAACGATACCGAGAACGTCATGGCGGACTCGTTCCGCAAGACGATCGCTGAAAAGTATCCAGACATCAAAATCCTCGAGACGCAGATGGAAGGCTTCGAGCCCTCCGCCGCCGAAGGCAAGGCCGTCGCGCTGCTGCAGGGCAATCCGGACGTCAACGCCGCCTTCTCGACCACCGGCAACGGCGCGCAGACCTGGTCGGGCGCCGCCCGCAAGGCGGACCGCCCGCTCGTCATCATCGGCATGGACTACATCCGCCAGAACCTCGACCTGGTGAAATCAGGCGCTGCCTATGGCGTCGTCGCCCAGCCGCTTTACGAGGAAAGCGCCAAGACGGCCGAACTCGCCAACGACCTCGCCGAAGGCAAGACGGTCACCTATCTGAACCCGCTGCCGGCCGGCGTCATCACCGCCGCCGACCTCGAGCCCTACTACAGGATGCTCGACAGCGCCGGCCAGTAAGCCCGCGAACCTGCCTTGCCCTCTCCCGCCACGCGGGAGAGGGTCTTGCTCCCTTGGCCCTCGCCCGCTTGCGGGAGAGGGTTGGGTGAGGGACTTTCTACCCTTCACCTCTCGCCTCACGGGAGAGGTAAAAGAAAGTATCCGGGGACCAACGACATGACCGACCCAATCACTGCCCCGCCGGTCATCCAGACCCGCGCCATCATCAAGAGCTTCTCCGGCGTGCAGGCGCTGCGCGGCGTCGATTTCGCGGTTCATCCGGGCGAGATCCATGCCCTGCTCGGCCAGAACGGCGCCGGAAAATCGACCCTCGTCAAGATCCTGAACGGCGTCCACAAGGCCGGCTCCTATTCGGGCGAAATCCTCGTCGACGGCAAGCCGGTCGCCTTCGCCTCCACCTCGGCCGCCCGCGCCGAGGGCGTCGGCTATGTGCCGCAGGAGATCGAGGTTCTCGAACAGCTCTCGGTCGCCGAAAACGTCTTTGCCGGCCATACCGGCCTCGGCCGCGGCCCGATCATCAACCGCCGCCGCATGGAAGCCGAAGCCCGCGCCCTGTTCCAGGATCTCGGCCTCGCCATCGATCCGCGCATGCTGGTCGCAAGCCTGACATCAGCGCAGCGCCATCTCGTCATGATCGCCCGCGCCCTCTCCTTCAAGCCCCGCGTGCTGATGCTGGACGAGCCGACGGCCTCGCTCTCGGGCGTCGAGGTCGAGCGGCTGTTTTCCGTGCTCCGCCGGCTCAAGGCGCAGGGCAAGACGATGATCTTCATTACCCACCGCCTGCCGGAAGTGCTCGCGATCTGCGACCGCGCCACCGTGCTGCGCGATGGTCGCGTCGCCGCCGAGATCGACCGCGAGCATTTTGACGAGGAACACTTCATCTTCGCCATGTCCGGCCAGAAGCTGCAGCGCCTCTATCCCGACCACGTCGCTCCGCCGGCCAAGACCCCGCCCCTTCTCTCCGTAAAAAACCTTTCGATCGCCGGCCGTTTCGGCGTCAATCGCGGCGTCAGCGACGTCTCGTTCGATGTGCGCCCCGGCGAAATCCTCGGCCTCGCCGGCCTGCTCGGCTCCGGCCGGACGGAAATCTTGCACGCCATCTACGGCCGCATCCCGTTCTCCGGCGAGATCGAGATCGACGGCAGCCCCGTCGCGATCCAGCGCTCGGCCGACGCGCGCGCCGCCGGCGTGGCGCTCCTGACCGAGGACCGCAAGCGCGACGGCCTGCTGTTCAACCTGCCGGTCGGCGCCAACATCACCATCGGCAATCTGGCGCCGCTGTCGAGCCACGGCATGGTGCGCGAGGGCCGCGAGAAAAGCGCCGTGCTCGCCGCCATGCGGGCGCTCAACGTCAAGGCGCGCTCGCCGCAGGCCTCCGTCGCCCATCTCTCCGGCGGCAACCAGCAGAAGCTGCTGTTCGCCCGCGTGCTGATGAGCGCGCCGCGCGTGTTGCTGCTCGATGAACCGACCAAGGGCGTCGACGCCGGCACGCGGCATGAGATCTACCGGCTGATCGTCGACCTCGCCGACAAGGGCGTGGCGCTGGTCGTTGTCGCCTCGGAGCTGGAGGAAGTGATCGGCCTCGCCGACCGCTGCCTGGTGGTCGCCGATGGCCGCATCGTCGACGAGTTCACGCGCGGCGAAGGCAGCGAGGACAAGGTGCTGCGCTCGATCACGACGGCGCAGGCCACCCTGCAGCAACAGGCGCTCGCCGCCGGCGCGGGACGCGCATGATGGCGGGACGCTTCGACGGCAAGGTCGTCCTCGTTACCGGCGCTGCAACCGGCATCGGCCGCGCCACGGCGGAATATCTCGTCTCGCAAGGTGCCAGCGTCTTCGGCATCGGCCTTGATGGCGACGCCGGCCGCGCGCTCGACGCGGCCTCAGCGGCCAAAAACCTGCCGCTGTCGTTCCGCGAGGTCGACCTGACCGATGACGCGGCGGTGCGCGCCGCCGTCGCCGCCTGCCACCACGAGCATGGCCGGCTCGACGCCGTCGTCAATTGCGCCGGCATCTACGCCACAGGCAAGAGGCTGGAAGACGTTTCCGATGCCGAATGGGACCTGACCGTCGCGATAAACCTGACCGCGATTTTTCGCGTCTGCCGTGCGAGCCTGCCGCTGATCCGCGCCTCGGGCGGCGGCTCGGTGGTCAACCTTGCCTCCGTGCATGCGGTCGCCACCGTCCCCGGCGTGCCGGCCTATGCCGCGACCAAGGCCGCCGTCGTCGGCCTGTCGAAGCAGATGGCGCTCGACTATGCTTGCGACCGCATCCGCGTCAACGCCGTCATCGTCGGCTCGGTCGCCACCCGGATGACGCTCGGCGACGCGCCGGACGCGCGCGAAAAGGTCGAGGCGGCGGGCCTCTATTTCGACGAACGAAAAGTGCCGCGCGTCGCCGACCCGCTCGAGCTCGCCAAGGCGATCGCCTTCCTCATCTCCGACGACGCCTCCTTCGTCACCGGCAGCGGCTTTGTCGTCGATGGCGGCCTGACGGCGCTGCTGCTCTGAGGGCAAGGCTCGGCACTTCGCCTCTCCTTGTGGGGGAGTTTTTTGGTAGAGGGTAGCAACACCGGCCCGCCTCGCCGGCTCACCCCTCTTCACCTCTCGCCTCACGGGAGAGGTCGACGGCCGCAGGCCGGCGGGTGAGGGTTTACGGCCTCTCCGGATGGTTTCCTAAACCCTCACCCGGAGCTTCGCTCCGACCTCTCCCTCAGGGAGAGGTGAAGCACCGCACCCGGCGCGAGAGCGCCCTCGCCCGCCGGTTGATCTCGCGCGCCACTTTTGCGACATCGAACCTCGCCGCCAGCGCAGCCAGGGACCGACCGTGACGAACTTCATCTCCGCCATTCTCGTGCATGTCGCCGACCCGGAAGCGGGCCTCGCCTGGTACGCAAACGCCTTCCCGGAAGCGCGGATCGAGACGAGCGAACCCTCCGGCTTCCGCTATCTCGCCATCGGCCCGATCCAGCTCGAACTGGTCCAGGCCGACGAAAAGGTGGCAAGCGGCGCTGCCGGCTCGGTGGTCTATTGGGCCGTCGCAGATTTCGACCGCGCGCTAACCCATTTCCAGTCAGTCGGCGCAAAACTCTATCGCGGCCCGATGGAAATCGACGCCGCCGAATGGATGGCGCAGTTTCGCGATCCGTGGGGCAATTCCATCGGGATCCGGGGGAGGAAGGCAGCGAACGCCTGAGCGTTCGAAATAGAGAAAGGGTCGAGGCGGCAGGGCTCTACTTCGACGAACGCAAGGCCACGCGCGTCGCCGATCTACCCGAACTCGCCAAGGCTATCGGCTGCCTGCTCTCTGACGACGCCTCGCCTGTGACGTGGAGCGCCTTCACGGCGGATGGCGCGCTTAAGGCGCTGCTGTTGTGCGCGCTTCACGAGGATCGGCAGCGGCAAGCGATTGTTCGCACCAAGAAATCGGCCCAGGCGATTGGCGCACGCGCCGGATCGCGCCCCTCTTCACCTCTCCCTGAGGGAGAGGTCGACGGCCGAAGGCCGGCGGGTGAGGGTTTACGGCGTCACCGGCACACCACCCTGCGGCAGTACGCCTTATCCGGAGGGTTCCCTAACCCCTCACCCGGCGCTCCGCGCTGACCTCTCCCTCAGGGAGAGGTGAAAGGCGAGCTCGCCCGCGCCATCGCCTTCCTGCTCGCCGACGACACGTCCTTCATCACCGACAGCGCCTTTACGGCGGATGGCAGCCTGACGGCACCGTTACCTTAGGGAGCAACTCGACCTAAGCCACAACCGTTGCATCAGGTACGTCATAGTTGTTTTCAGAGAAGAGCGATGACAATCGATGGTCGAGCAGTGCGCGCATGATATCAGAACAACTCTCCAGCGTAGCTACTATGCGCCCTTGATCGTCGAATACGAGCTGCAGTCCGCATTGAGCATGTCGTTGGCGCAATCTCGTCATGAACGCTGCATCACGATAGTGTCCCTTCTGGTGAATTGCGCACGCGCGCCTCAAATGAAGCTTATTCACTCCAATGAAATCAATCAGCGGACCAAGATCAGAGAAGAGTGATGAAAATTCATCGTCTGCTTGAAGCAGATTAAAGTCGGCAACATGCGCCTCTTTATAGCTAAGAACAGATTCGAATGCAGGCTTATTGGTAATAACAACATCATCTTCAATGATAAAAAAATCAATATCTCTCGAAATATTGAATCCCGGATTCTCATTTAGACCAAGACGGTCATCAGAATATATTACAGATAGAAAGCCACTAACTCGCCTGGACTGCCATGTGGCATCCGTCTTCCGGACCGCGTACAAGACGTTGTCGCCACTGGTCAATTTGATCACGTAAAACTTCGTATTCTGTACATCGTCGAGAGATCGTATTTTTCGAGCAGGAAGAGGGTTGGCGGCCTCGGCGGCGACCACACCGGCATGAGTGGCCAGCGCATCGATTCGTAGCGCAATACCATCATTGGCCGCGGCTAGCAGCGTGTAGTCACTAACCTCCAAAATGCTCTGACGTTTAAACGCAATCGCCTGCTTCAGGGCTTGGTCTAAGTCGTCATCAGTATCAATCCATCGCCCGGAAAAACGTAATAATCCATCTGGCTGGCTCCACTTCTTGAACAGCCAAATCTGTACGCTAGAATTTTCTATATCGAAATTCTGAAAAGATTCCGGCAGCGGCATATCATCCCCCCGACGAATCGGTATCGGTTATCACGAGAATTTCTTGAATCGGGACCTGAAAATAACGCTTTCCGGCCTCTATACTGCCCTTTGACAAGACATTTGCCTTCTGCACGCCAGACCCGCCGACATATTCATATGAGACGTCATAAAGACGCCAGTTCAATACAATCAGCATTGGATTAAGAATTATCTGACCCGATTTATATGATATCCAAAACATCCATACTAAAAATACGACAAATCCAACAAATTTTCCCGAATCCTGATAGCTTATACTCATGAATGAAACAACGTAAGGCAAAGTATAGTTCATCAGATCAGACGGAACATGCTTAGCTTCTTTGATTAATATCTCTTGCTTTGGTTTAATCAACCTCAAGCTCACCAGCGTGACAATCAAACACATCACGCAAGCAAGAAATATACCAATCGAGAAAAATGGATTCTTGAAAGGAAGCGCGCAATCATCCCGCCAGGGAGCCCAGCATATCTGCCCACTGAGGTTCTCGTAGGCAAAATCTTGAGCAAGCAAAATAAAGCTCAGAGGTAGGTACGATCCCAAGAATATAGCTAGAGCTGTCAGGATTCTGAACTGCAATTTAGCTCACCATTTCAGCGAAGCTCGATCCCAATGAGTAGATACTCAGATACACCCAATATAGGCGAATACCCTCAGGTTCAACTACAAATAGAACCTGACCAGATCACCCCACCCCGAACCGAACCACCCCCCACATCCCCTCACCCGGTGCGAGCACCACCAGCCCCAGCCCTTCCTCGCCGGCTTCAAACTTGTTCACCGCGCAGGGGACGTTGGTCTGGGGTTCCAGGCAGAAGAAGCTCTGCTTCGGGTCGGCGTAGAGCATCAGGTTTTGGAAAATCGGGTCGGCCTCGATCGTCAGCGTCACGCCGCGCGTGGGAAAGCGCAGTTCGGCGAGGCCGTCCCAGCCGGAGTAATTGTTGTTGCGCCAATGGCTTGGCAGCGGCGCGCCGTTTGAAAAATCGAGTTCGGGCGCAAGCTGGATGCGCGAGCCGGCGACGCCGTCCGGGGCTTCGAGCCAAAAGTGGCTGGCCTTGAAGCGAAGTTCCGTATCGGCGTCGCGCTCGAACCAGGGGTGATGGCCGAAGCCGAACGGCATGCGGACGAAGCCAAGGTTTTCGAGGCTCGTCGTCAGCGTCAGCCCCTCGGGCGCCAGCGCAAAATGCTGGGTCGCGCGGTAGAGGAACGGCTCGCCGGCAACGCGGCGTTCCAGCGTCAGCCGCGCCGAGGTTTTGGACGCTTCCTCGACCTGCCATTCCGACTGCCAGCCGGTGCCATGCACGTTGAAACGCTCGGTACCGTTATTGGGCTTGAAGCGATAGGTGACGCCGTCGAAGGTGAAGGCGTTGCCGTCGATGCGGTTGGCATAGGGCAGCATCGGGAACGAGCCGACGCCGAGCACATCGCCCGCAGCCGCGCGATCCGGCGTCAGCGCGCGAAAGATGTCGATGCCGCTTTTCCGGAAAGCGGCGATCGAGCCGCCGATCTCCGGCGCGAGGACGAGGGTCAAGTCTCCGGCGGCGAGTTCGATCATGCTGGCGTTTCCTGAGGCGGCTTGTTGGTTGTGGCGATGGTAGCGAGCCCGCCGTGCTGAGTGGGTCGAAAAATGGAAGTTGCGCGCGATCCGGACGGTCGGCCTGTTGAGCCATGCCGCCGACAACCCAGTTGCATGGATCCCGGGTCGCGCTACGCTTGCCCGGGATGACGGCGAGCGTGGACTGGCGGCTGGGGGCGACGCGGGATGGATCGTGCCGCTACGCTTCTTCGTAAGAAGCTCATGCGGCTACCGACTTTCCTGCAAATCCCGGCCTTCATCATCCTGAGGTGCCGCCTCAAGGCGGCCTCGAAGGACGCACAGCGCTCGTGCAAGACGGAAGCCCTCCCCGCCGATAGGCCGTGCGTTCTTCGAGGCTTCGCTGGCGCGAAGCACCTCTGGATGATGGGCATGGGGGGTACTGCATGACCGCCTTGGGACGCCCCCCACCCGAAACCGTCCCCAAAATTCAGAAATTGCGGCCGTAGCCCGTCGTCCAGCCGCCATCGACGGCGAGGGACTGGCCGGTCGTGTAGCTGTTGAGCGGATCGACCAGGAACAGCACGGCATTGGCGACGTCTTCCGCCTTGCCGGCCTGGCCGGATGGCACATGGGAGAGCATCGCCTCGTCGCCCGCCTCGTCGACGCGGCCGACCGCGACGGCGTTGACCAGCACGGCTGGCCCAGAAACCATCGCCAGCGCGCGCACGCTCGAAAGCACCGAGGCCATCGCCGCCGACCAGGCGGGATGGCGACGCATAGGCACGAGACCGGCGGCCGAGGCGAGATGGACGATGCGGCCCGTTCCTCGCGAGACCATCGCGCTCGCGACTGATTCCGCTTGCGCCGCCAAGGCTTCCGGCCGGTAGCTCGCATCGGGGGTGAGCGGGTGCGAGAGAATAAGAATGTCCGGCGCGCCCTCGCCCGCCTCGCGCGAGACCAGCGCGCCATTGGCGGTGAGCGCCGCGACGACGGCCGCCAGGATGGCGTTGTCCTCGCCCACGATGCGCACCGATTGGCCTGAGATCTCGATTTCCATGACTAGTTCCCCCCGAACGGACCTATGCGGCATCGGCCGGTTTCTCGCAACGCCCGACGTCCCGCCTGTGAATTGAGCCGGACCCACGATTAGACCTTGGCAAGGCACGGCTCGATAACATAACATCATGCTATTATAATTTTAGATGCGATGTCCATCACCGGGCTAGAGGACGCATCGCCCTGCAGGAGCGGGGGTCAGGGAGGGATGATGAGCGCTCAAGTGATGAATCCGGCGATCCGCGCCCCGGAAATCCACAATCCGGTCTTTCGCAGCGCGCCCGGCAAGATTGTCCCGGCCGGGCTGACGGCCGCCGCTTTGCTGGAGCTTTACGAGCGGATGGTGCTGTTGCGCCGATTCGAGAGCGTGGCGCAGACCGCCTGCCGCAAGGGCGAGACGCCCGGCTTCCTGCATCTCTATATCGGCGAGGAAGCGACCGCCGTCGGCGTCTGCGCGCATCTTCGCCCGACCGACTGGATCACCTCGACGCATCGCGGCCATGGCCATGCGCTGGCCAAGGGCATGGAGCCCAACATCCTGATGGCTGAGTTGTTCGGCAAGCGCGACGGCTGCTGTGGCGGGCGCGGCGGCACCATGCATCTCTATGACCGCAAGACCGGGCTTTTCGGCACCAACGGCATCGTCGCCGCCGGCATCAGCCACGCCGTCGGCGCCGGCATTTCCGCCCGGACCCAGGGCAAGGACGGCGTTGGCGTCGCCTTCTTCGGCGATGGCGCGACCAACCATGGCGGTTTTCACGAGTCGCTGAATTTCGCCGGCATCCAGAAGGCGCCCGCCGTCCTCGTCTGCGAAAACAACCTGTACGCCACCGCGACGCCGCTCGCCTCGGCGACTCTGAACCCGGAGATCGCCACCCGCGCGGCAGCCTATGGCATTCCCGGCATCGCCGTCGACGGCAATGACGTCATCGCCGTCTGGCAGGTCATGGCCGACGCGATCGCCCGCGCCCGTTCCGGCGAAGGCCCGACGCTGATCGAGGCCAAGACCTATCGCACCGTCGGCCACCATGAAGGCGACCACGTCACCGGCACCTACCGCACGCAGGCGGAAGTCGACCTCTGGCTGAAGCGCGACCCGATCAACCTGTTCCGCGCGCGTATCCTGGATGATTTCGGCACCGCATCGGCCGACGAGCTGGGCGCGATCGACGCGAAGATCGACAAGATCGTCGCCGAATCGCTTGAATTCGCAAGGAATTCGCCGGAGCCGGACGCGACGACCAGTTCGCTCTATGTCTATGCCGAGCCGATCAACCCGGCCGATGCGCTGGTGCAGGCCGCCCCGACGGCGACCGTGACGCAGAGCTGGCTCGACGCGGTGCGCGACGGCATCGCCGAAGAGATGCGACGCGACAAGCACATCCTCTATTTCGGCGAAGGCACCGGCGAGCGCGGCGGCACGTTCGCACACACCAAGAACCTCTGGACCGAATTCGGCCCGAACCGGATGGTCGATACGCCGATCTCCGAGCAGGGTTTTACGGGGGCGGCGATCGGCGCTTCGGCGACGGGATCGCGCACCATCGCCGACCTGATGTTCGCCGATTTCGTCTTCGAGGCGGCCGGCCAGATCGTGCTGCAGGCGGCAAAATTGCGCTACATGTCGAACGGCCAGATGAACGCGCCGATGGTGGTGCGCGTCGGCTCCGGCGCGGTGCGCTCGGCCGGTCCCCACCATAGTGGCACCTATCATCCGAGCTGGGCCAATATTCCGGGCCTGATCGTCTGCATGCCCTCGACGCCCGCCGACGCCAAGGGCCTGATGAAGACGGCGCTGCGGGCCGGCGATCCCGTCCTGATGCTGGAGCCGAAGGCGCTGTTCGCCACCAAGGGCGAAGTACCCACCGCCGAGCATTTCGTGCCGTTCGGCCTGGCGCGGATTGCCCGCGAAGGAGCCGACATCACCATCGTCGCGGCCGGACAGCTGGTGCACCGCGCGCTGGAGGCGGCGGAAAAGCTGGCAGCCGAAGATATCTCGGCCGAGGTGATCGACCTCAGAACCATCATGCCGCTCGATGTCGGCACGGTGGCGAAATCGGTTGCCAAGACGCACCGGCTGCTGGTGGTCGATGAAGGCTGGGGCGCGTTCGGCGTCGGCGCCGAGGTGGCGCAGGCGATGAACGAGCTCGCTTTCGACGATCTCGATGCGCCGGTTGGCCGGCTGCATACCGATCCGCAGCCGCATCCCCTCGCCCCAGCGCTGGAACGCGCCATGCTGGTCGATGCCGACAAGATCGTCGCGGGCGCCAAGGGCGTTCTGGACGGCAAGCCGCCGGTGCCGAAACACTGGCGCTATCTCGGCGGCCAGTCGGCTCCCGCCCCTGTGGCGGTCGCACCGGCAGCACCCAAGGCTGTTACGCCGCCAGCACCCGCTCCAGTAGCCGCCGCTCCGGTTGCAGTCGGCGACGGCGAACCGATCACCATGCCGTTCGGCGATCTGACGATCAGCGAAGGCACGATCGTCGGCTGGCTGAAAAAGGAAGGCGACGCGGTCAAGGCCGGCGAGATCGTCGCCGAGATCGAGACCGACAAGGCCGTGGTCGAGATCGAAGCGCCAATCGACGGCACGCTCGGCCCGATCGAGCAGCCCAAGGGCACGGTCGTGCCGATGGGCGGCCGCATCGGCAGCGTCCGGCGCTGAGGGGAACGCCATGAACGCCCGAACCCTCGCCTCGCCTTATGCGAAGCGCCTCGCCCGCGAGCGCGGCGTGACTCTGTCGCTCGTCACCGGCACAGGACCGAACGGCCGCATTGTCGCCGACGATCTCTTGCGGATTGTTGCGGTCGCAGCTCCGGAACCAGCCCCGGCAGCCGTCGCGGCTCCGATGGCGGCCCCGGCACCAGCGCCCGCCTTCGCGCCGGCTCGTTCGATCTCGGCCTTTGCCGCGACGATCGATCTGGCGCCGCTGGCCGCGTTCATCACCGCGTCCGGAACCGGCCTGTCGATCGACGCCTTTGTCATCAAGGCGGCGGCGCGCAGCGCTGGCGCCCATGCCACATCCATTCGCTGGATGAGGCCGGAAGGGGGCGCGGTGACGCTCGCGCGCGCTGTGGCCCTGGCGCCGACGGAAATCGACCGGCTGATCGGGTCGGATGCCAATGTCTCCGTCTCAGCGGACAAGGTGATGGTCGTCTCAAGGCTGGCGGCGAAGGGCGTGCGGCCAGTCGCCGGCAGCCTGCCTTCAGGCGTCGATCTGCGCATCCTGGTCGTCGCCAGCGATGACGCAACGGCGGCGGAAGCGCTGGTGATTCATGACGCGGAGGCGATCTCCGAAGTCGATGCCGGTAGCATCCTGACCGGTTTCCGCGACCTGATCGAAGCGCCGCTGCGCCTGCTGGTCTGAGAAGCGCTCTCCTTCACCTCTCCCTGAGGGAGAGGTCGGAGCGAAGCTCCGGGTGAGGGTTTAGGGAACTATCCGGTGAGGCCGTAAACCCTCACCCGCCGGCTACGCCGTCGACCTCTCCCTCAGGGAGAGGTGAAGGAAAGTCGGTGTTTCGTGCCGGTCTGCACAGCCAAGCTACACAAGCAAAAAGGGGCCGGCGCTGTTCATGCGCCGGCCCCTTTTCATTCCGTCAAAGACTCACATCATGTACCCGGCGGTCCAGCCGCCATCGACTGCGAGAACCTGGCCGTTGATGTAGGAAGACTCCGGCGATGACAGGAACAGTACCGCCTCGCCGATCTCTTCCGGCGTACCGGGACGGCCGAGCGGGATGTGTTTCATGAACGCTGCGGTCTTGCTCTGGAACTGGCCCTTCTCGCCATAGAACAACAGCTTCGTCGCCTCGGTCATGATCGATCCGGGCGCGATAGCGTTGGTTGCGATGCCCTTCGGCCCCAGTTCCAGCGCCATCGAGCGGGTCAGATGGATCATGCCGGCCTTGGCGGCGACGAAGGGGCTTTGCAACCGCATCGCCGCGAGGCCGACGACCGAGGCGATGTTGACGACCCGGCCGCCCCGGCCCGCCGCCAGCATCGGCTCCAGCGCGCGTTGGGTCATGAAGAACAGTCCGTCGAGATCGATGCCGACGATGCGATGCCATTCCTCGATCGGGAACGTGTCGACATTGACCCGGTGCGCCTGCGTGTTGACGCCGGCATTGTTGACGAGAATGTCGAGCCGGCCATAGGTCTCGATAGTCCTGGAAACCGCCCGGTCGATCGAATCCGCGTCGCGGATGTCGACCGTTACCGGCAGCGCGTCCGGCAGGCTGGCCGCCACGTCGCGCGCGCCCTCCTCGTTGATGTCGGCGACGACGATCGACGCGCCATTCGCCGCCAGCCGGCTGACGATACCGCGCCCGATGCCGCCGGCTGCCCCCGTCACGAAGGCGACCTTCCCCGTCAAATCGCTGCGCATGCGCCTGCCCTCCCCGGCATTCGTCCGAACCGGCCGGACTTATTGATATATTATGATACTATAATCTAATATGGAGGCCAGCAACCGTTCGACCCGGCGTTCGGCGCCGTTCGCCGCGCTCTCGGTCGAATAGTATGTCGGGTAAAGTTTCGCTAATTTGAGATGCGAACAAATACGATTCTGAGGATTGATCAGGTTGAAAGCAAGCAAGACCGGACAAGCGGCCCAGAACGAGTCCGAGGCAGCAGGCCTCGTCGCTTCTCTCGAAAGCTTCATGCCGCGCGCCCTTTCGCGCGACGACGGGCCGCTTTACCGACAGCTCGCCGTCATCCTGCGCGAACCGATTGCCAATGGCACGCTGGTTCCGGGAACCTCGCTGCCGCGCGAGGCCGATCTCGCGGATCGCTTCAGCGTCAGCCTGATCACCGTGCGCCAGGCGCTGCGCGATCTCGAAAATGACGGCCTGATCAAGAAGCGCGCCGCGAAGCCGGCCATTGTCGTCGCGCCGGAAGCGCCGGCCTTGCCGAGCTTCGCCTTCCGCAGCTTTGCGCAGATTGCCGACTCGACCAAGGGCCGCGCGCTGGAGATCCATTCCTACCGCAGGGAGCGCTCCGCCGCTGCCAGCGCCGCCTTCGACCTCAAGCCGGATGAGACGTGCCACTGCCTGCGCGCCACCCTGCATCAGAAGGATGGCCCGACCGGCCAGACGACCTTCTACTTCCCGCCCGCCATCGGCGCGCGGCTGAAGCGCACCGATTTCGACGATGTCGTCGTCTTCCGTGCGGTCCAGCGCCATCTCGGCATCCAGCTTTCCGGCGCCAAGATCACCGTCCGGGCCGACATTGCCGACGAGGCGCTCGCCAAGACGCTCGACTACAGGGTCGGCGGCCCGATCCTCGTCATCGAAATGCTCTATCTCTCGACCGCGGGCGAACCCGTCGAACTGACGATCAACAAGAACCGCGCCGATCTGTTCAGCCTCTCCTACGACGCCCCCAACGATCTGGTCTGAGAACCAGCGGCGTATCTGGACACACCCAAGAGATTATAATAACATACATTTCATCGCAGCGATGAGGATCAGCTGCGACCGTTCAGGGCGGGAAGACGCTCGAACGGGAGGGGAATGACGCGTCGCCATGACGGATGCCTTCGGTTGTCCGAAGCATCCGCACGCATACGTCCAAAAAACGTTCCTTGAGGGAGGAAATTCCGTGAAGCGCACAGCCGCCGCATTCGCCGCCTTGTCGGCAATCAGCCTTTCCGCCGCCATATCCGGGGTCGTCGCCCCGCCCGCCATGGCCGAAGGCAAGACCTACAAGATCTATCTGTCCAACAACTTCGTCGGCAATGATTGGCGCCAGCAGATGCTGCGCATCGCCGAAACCGTCGTGAAGAAGCCGCCACTCCTCGGCCGCGTCGATCTCAAGATCGAGAATGTCGAGACGACGACGCAGGCGCAGATCAACTCGCTCAACAACATCATCCGCACCAAGCCGGACGCGATCCTGGTCGATGCCGGCTCGCCGACCGCGCTCAATCCGACCCTCGAAAAGGCCTGCGCCGCCGGCATCCTGGTCATCTCCTTTGACCAGGTCGTCACGGCCGATTGCGCCTACAAGGTCGAATCCGACTGGAACATGCTCCCGGCCGTCCAGGCCGAGTGGATCGCCGAGAAGATCGGCGGCAAGGGCAAGGTGTTCGTCGATCGCGGCCTCGCCGGCGCGCCGATCTCCGAGCAGTTGCAGTCGGGCTTCGAGAAGGTGCTGAAGACCTATCCCGGCATCGAGATCGTCGGCTACTTCAACGGCAATTACGCGCTCGGACCGGAGCAGGAAGGCGTCGCCTCGCTGCTCGCCGCCCATCCGCAGGTCGATGCGATCCTGACCCAGGGCTATGGCTCCGGCGCGATCAAGGCGCTGCAGGATGCCGGCCGGCCGCTCGTCCCCGTCGCCGGCGGCGGCTACAACTCGGCCTCGCTCGTCTGCGCCCAGACGGAGGGCGCGCAGTGCATCCTCGAGACCAACCCGGCCTATCTCTCGGCCGAGGCGATCAAGCTCGCGGTCGACATCCTCGACGGCAAGGAAGCCAAGGAAAAGCACATCTTCGTCTATGGGCCATTCCAGTCGACGCATCCGGCTCCGTCCAAGCTCTATCCGGACGTGAAGATGCAGCAGATCGAGATTGGCAAGACCGCCTTCCCGGATCTGGCTCCCGGCCTGTCGCTGCCGATCTCGCCCGACTGGGTCGAAATCACCCCGCAGGAAGCCGCCGGTACGTAAGGGCGGCACTCGTTCTCACCTCTCCCTGAGGGAGAGGTCGGAGCGAAGCTCCGGGTGAGGGTTTAGGAAACCATCCGGTGAGGCCGTAAACCCTCACCCGCCGCCCTTCGTGCGTCGACCTCTCCCTGAGGGAGAGGTGAAGAATGGCGCTTCCAACCAGATGTAGCCTGAGGGTCTTGCCTCGGAAGATCGGAAAGTGAGGAAGCCCCTCACCCCAGCCCTCTCCCGCCAGCGGGAGAGGGAGCAGACCGAGCCAATCTCGACTGCCGAAACATAACTTGTTCCTGAAATTCCTGACTGAAGGTCCGGCCCTCCATGACCGAACTTCTGAACGCAACGGCCATCACCAAGCGCTATGGCGGCATCACCGCCTTGAGCCGGGCCGATTTTTCCGCGCGCGCCGGTGAGGTCCATGCGCTGCTGGGCGAAAATGGCGCAGGCAAGAGCACCTTCATCCAGATCCTGGCCGGCGCTGTCCGGCCCGATGGCGGCACGGTGACGCTCGCCGGTTCACCTTACCGGCCGCGCGATCCGCAGGAAGCGCAGCGATCCGGCATTGCGCCGGTGTTCCAGGAATTGTCGCTGGTGCCCGATCTGACGGTCGAGGAGAACATCTGGTTTCGCCACGAACCGCTTTCGGCCGTCCGTACGGTGCGCGCCCGCGCCATGCGCGAGGCGACGCTGGAACTTTTCGCCCGGCATCGATTTCCCTCGATCCGTCCGGATCAGGAATTGCGCCGGCTTACCCTGGCCGAACGTCAGGTGATCGAGATCGCCAAGGCGCTGTCGCGCGATCCAAAAGTGCTGATCCTCGACGAGGCGACTTCGGCGCTCGGTCCGCAGGAGACGGAGTGGCTGCTAGGCCTCGCAAGGGGCCTCGCCGATGCCGGCTCGCTGGTGATCTACATCTCGCACCGCCTCGGCGAAGTGCGAGAGATCGCCGACCGCATCACCGTGTTCCGCAATGGCGCGACGGTCGCCGCCTATGACACCCAGGCTGTCGACGACGAGACGATCATCACCGACATGCTCGGCCGGCGCATGGACCGGCTCTATCCGGAACGGAAGAAGACCTCGACCGATACCGTCGCGCTCGGCCTGCGCGGCTTCGGCGTCGATCATCGCCTGAGCGATATCGATCTCGATCTGCGCGAGGGCGAAGTGCTGGGCGTCGCCGGCATGCAGGGCCATGGCCAGCGCGAACTGTTCCAGGCGCTGTTCGGCATTGGCGGCTCGCGCGGCACGGTCGATGTCTGGGGCAAGCCCAAGACCATCCGCAGCCCGCGCCAGGCGCTGACCGGCCGCGACGGGCTGGCGCTGGTGCCGGAGGACCGGCGCAATCACGGCCTGCTGCTGGCCAAGAGCGTGCGCGAAAACCTCACCCTTTCGGTCATCCAGCGCTTCACCCGCTTCGGCATCACCGATCCCAGGCGCGAGGGCGCATTGGTCGACGAAATGATCGCCACGCTGAAGATCAAGACGGGCACGCCGGAGCAACTGGCCGGGACCCTTTCCGGCGGCAACCAGCAGAAGGTGATTTTCGGCAAGATGCTGCTGACCGAGGCGCGCATCCTGCTGCTCTATGACCCGACGCGCGGCATCGATGTCGGCACCAAGGGTGAGATCTTCCAGCTGATGCGCGACCTCGCCGCCAAGGGCTACGCCATCCTGTTCTATTCGAGCGACCTCGCCGAACTCGTGCATGTCGCCGACCGCGTCGCCGTGCTGCGCAATGGCCGCCTCGCCGCCATTCTCGAAGGCGAGCAGAATTCCGAGCGTCAGATTTTGCGCGCCGCAATGCTAGAGACGAGGGCGGCATGAGCGTCGCGGACCCGATGAGCCCTTTGAAAATGACGGTCGCAACATCCAGCCCCAGCGAGCTGGCTCACCGCCCGTCCCGCGCGGCGATCTGGAAGTCGGCCCTGCTGGACCGCGCCTCGCTGATCATCCCCTGCGTGATGCTAATAGGCCTGCTGCTGGTCTATGCGTCGCTGCGCGACGGCGTCTTCACGCTCGACGAGCTGAACCTCGACACGGCGGCGGCCATGACGCTGATCCTCGCCGCGACCGGCCAGACCATCGTGCTTCTGCGCGGCGGCATTGATCTCTCGATCGGCGGCATGATCAGCCTCGGCACCGTGCTGGCGGCCACCCGCTTCGGAACGGACCCGGCGCAGGCCGCCGCCTGGGCCTTCGGTATCGTCGCCATCGGCGGCCTCGTCGGCGCGCTGAACGGCATCCTGATCACGGCGCTGCGGCTGCAACCATTCCTGGTCACGCTCGCCACATGGTCGATCCTTTCCGGCACGGCGATGATCATTTTGCCGACCGATGGCGGCAGCCTGCCCTCCGGCTGGACGATGTTCGGCGTCTCGACCAAGCTCGGCCTTTCCAGTTCGGTCTGGCTGCTCGCCGTGCTGCTGGTGTTCTGGATCTGGTTCAAGCGCACCCGCCTCGGCATCGCCATCCGCGCCACCGGCTCCAACGAGCGCTCGGCCTTCCTCTCTGGCGTCTCGCCGATCGGCATCAACATCGCGACCTACGGCCTCTCCGGCATCTTCGCCGCGCTCGCCGCGCTGTATCTGACCACCCAAACCGGCGCCGGCTCACCCACCATCGGCAAGGACTACATCCTGCCCTCGGTGGCGGCGGCGGTGATCGGCGGCATCAGCCTGTTCGGCGGTCGCGGCGGGCTGGTCGGCACCATCATCGGCGCCTTCATCCTGACCATCATAGGCAATCTCGTCTTCGTGCTCGAAGTCTCGAGCTACTGGCAGCCCATCGTTTCCGGCATCATCCTGCTCGTCGCCGTCCTGGCCAGCTCGATCGCCGAGAAATCCGCGCGACGGAGCCTCTCATGAACATCCGCCGGCATCGCGCCATCCTGCTTGCCTATCTCGGCATGATCATCCTACTGCTGCTGACCAGCGTCGTAGCACCCGGCTTCCTGTCGGCGACGCACCTGCGCAGCACGGCCGTGCTCGCTGCCTTCATCGGCATCGTCGCGCTTGGCCAGACCTTCGTCATCATCGGCGGCGGCATCGATCTGTCGGTGCCCTGGGTGCTGAATTCGGCCGCCGTGCTGATGACGCTGCTCGCCAACAGCCAGGACGCGCCGCTGCTCTGGATCGTGCCGATGCTGCTCGCCGCCGGCGCGCTGGTCGGCATGATCAACGGCCTCGGCGTCGCCATCTTCGGTGTGCCGCCGATCATCATGACGCTCGCCGTCAACGTCATCCTGCAGGGCGGCATCCTCGTCTATACCGGCGGTGCACCGACCTCGACCGCGCCAAAAGCGATCCAGTTCCTCGCCGTCGGCCGCATCGCCGGCTTCCCGGTCGTGCTGATCCTGTGGATCGTGCTCGCCGCCTTCGCCACCATCCTGCTGTCGAAGACGGCGTTCGGCCGGCATCTCTATGCCGTCGGCACGAGCGCCACGGTGGCCGAGTTCTCCGGCGTGCCGACGCTGCGCACCACCGTGCTCGCCTATACGCTGTCCGGCTTCACGGCAGCGCTCGCCGGGATGCTTTTGACCGGCTACACGGCGCAGGCCTATCTCGGCATGGGCGATCCCTATCTCTTCACCTCGATCGCGGCGGTGGCGATTGGCGGCGCATCGATCCTCGGCGGCACGGGCCACTATATCGGCACCATCGCCGGCGCCCTCGTGCTGACGATCCTGACCGGGCTGCTGCCGGCGCTGAACCTCTCCAGCGGCGCGCTGCTGATCGTTTATGGCGTGGTCATCCTCGTCACCGTCTCGCTCGCCAGCGAAGCCCTATCGAGCCTTTTCGCCGCCCTGCCCCGCTTCGGCCGGCAGCGCGGCCCAGCCGCCTGAGAGATCCTCATGACCGACATCGAATGCGTCGTTGACGCCAAGGCACAGCTCGGCGAAAGCACCTATTGGGACCCGACGACGGAAGCGCTCTGGTGGATCGACATCTACCAGAAGGCGATCCACCGCTTCGATCCGGTATCGCGCCAGACGGAAACCCACATCGCACCCGAACTGCTCGGCTGCATTGCCGTGCGCGAGCGCGGCGGGCTGGTGCTGACGATGGCGAGCGGGTTCTATTTCTTCGATTCCACGACCGGCCACTTCGACAAGATCACCGATCCGGAAGAAAGCCTGCCGGACAACCGCTTCAATGACGGCAAGACCGACCGGCAGGGCCGGTTCTGGTCCGGCTCGATGTTCGAGGCGCCGGGCAAGCCGGTGGTAAAGAACGCCTCGCTCTACCGGATGGATGCCGATCTCTCGGTCCACCGAATCGTCGAGGGTATCGGCTGCTCGAACGGGCTCGCCTGGAGCCCCGACAGCCGGACGATGTACTACACCGACAGCCACGGCCCGGTCGTCTGGGCCTGGGACTTTGACCCACTGACCGGCGATGTCGAAAACCGCAGGCCGTATTTCGATCTCTCGGAAATGGGCGGTGGTGTCGTCGATGGCTCCACGGTAGATGCCGAGGGCGGCTACTGGGCGACGATCCCGTTCCAGGGCAAGGTGCTGCGCTTCGACCCGGCTGGAAAGCTGGTGCGCACCATCGAACTACCGACGGACCTGCCGACCTGCTGCGAGTTCGGCGGGCGGGATCTCGATACACTCTATGTAACGACGGCGATCTACAATCGTACGCCGGATCAGCTCGCGGGCCAGCAAAACCCCGGCGGCCTGTTCGCCCTCGACGTCGGCGTCAAAGGCCTGCCGCTGGTGCCGTTCAAGGGGTAAGGGGTGAGGTAGCCCATTCCTCGCCGTCATCCCCGCGAAAGCGGGGACCCATGCAGCCGGGATGTTTGCCACGCCGCGACGCAAAACCCGGCTGAATGGATCCCGGGTCTCCGCCCGGGATGACGGAGAGCGCGGGGGGCCGGCAGCGTGAAAGAGCCCCGACCTCAGCGCGCTGCCAGCAGCTCCAGAACCGTCTCTGCCGCGCGGTCGGACGGCGCGACGCCATCGGTGCTCATGATCGCGTCCAACCGCGCAAAACCGTCCAGCTGGCGCTGACGCGCGGGCCCGTCCGCAATCAACGGCTCCAGGGCGTCCGCCAGCTTTTCCGGCGTGCAATCATGCTGGATCAGTTCCGGCACCAGCATCTCGTTCAGGATGATGTTGGGCAGCGTCGCCATGCGGGTGGTGATGATCATGCTGAGAAGGCGCGCTTCCCATTCGCGGACCCGGTAGGCGGCGGCGAACGGCACGCCGGCAAGCGCCAGCTCCAGCGTCACGGTGCCGGACGCGGCAAGCGCCACCCGAGCCGAGCGGAACGCCGCCAGCTTCGCCGCCTCGCCGGAAACGATATAAGGGCGGACGGACCAGTGGCTCGTCGTCTCCGTCACGACATCGACCATGCGCGGCAGCGTCGGCAGCACCAGCTGGAAATCGTGTCCACGCGCCTTGAGCAGGTCGAGTGCCTTGCCGAACGGCTCGCCGAGCCGCTTCAGCTCCATGCGACGGCTGCCCGGCAGAACCAGCAGGATCGGCGGCTCGCCATTGCGCAGCGCCAGATCGGCCGCCGTCGGCTGCAATTGCGGGATCTCGCTCAGCAGCGGATGGCCGACATAGGTCGTATCCGGTCCGCCGAGGCGATGCATCACCTCGGGCTCGAAGGGCAGCACCGCCAGCACATGGTCGATCGAGCCGTGCATGGCGCGGGCGCGACCAGGCCGCCATACCCAGACCGTCGGCGCCACATATTTCACGATCAGCAGATTGGGCAGGCGCTTTCGCACCCGCGCCGCGACGCGGTGGGTGAAATCCGGCGCATCGACCAGGATCAGGACATCCGGCGGGTTGGAAACGATCGCCTCGACGGTCTGGCGCATCCGCTTGAGGATGGTCGGCAGCTTGCCGATCACCGCGCCAAAACCCATCGCCGTCAGATCGTCCATCGCATAGAGGCTTGCGAGGCCCGATTCCGCCATGCGATGGCCGCCGACGCCGCGATAGGCGATCGGGCCGCCGCGCTTGGCCGCGATAGCCCGCATCAGGCCGGCGCCGAGAATGTCGCCCGATTCCTCGCCCGCGATGATGAACAGGTCGAGCGGCTTGCTGGCCGGCAACGTCATGAGTCGAGTCCGATGATGAACAGGCCTTTTTCGTCGGCGATCCGCACGATGGCCTCGATTTCGGCGGCAATGACGCCGCCCGCCTCGACAGCCACGCCGGCAAGGCCAGCCTCGGCCGCGAGTTCGATGGTGCGCGGGCCTATCGACGGCAGATCCAGCCGGCGATCCTGTCCGGGCTTCGGCGCCTTCACCAGCACACCCGCCTTGCCATGCCGCCGGATACGGCCATTCGCGCGCAGTTCGCGACACCGCTCCAGCATGAGATCCGTGCCTTCGGCCGCTTCGACCGCCAGCACATGACGGCTGCCGACGACGACGCCCTGGCCGATGTCATATCGCCCGAGCGCACGCACGACCTCAAAGCCGAAATGCGCATCGGCGAGATCGCTGGCGCTGGGTTGATGGGCGCCGAACGCGCCGACAGGCACGAGAAGCTCCGGCGCGATTTCATGCGCACCGACCAGCTCGAACCCGTTTTCCTCGAAAATGCGTCCGACCGCGGTCAGGAGATGATCGTCGCCGCCGCGGAACATGCCGAGCACGCGCGGTATCAGCTTCAGCGAACCCCAATCGACGCGCAGCTTGGTGATGCTGGGTCGCAGCACCGTGCCGACGAAGACAACCTGGCGGCAGCCATTGCGCCGGAGCACCGAGGAAAGCCTGCCGAAGGCGCCGATATGGATCCATTCATGCGGATAGCGCGCGACGGCGGCAGCTTCGGCGTAGCCATGGATCGGCAGCAGGAAAACCTTTCGACCGGCTTTTAGCGCGGCTTCCGCGACCACGGTGGGAAACGCCCCGCCACCGCAAATGATGCCGAGCGTGCCGGGATCCGGCGCGCTCGGCGCTGTCTGGGCCGTTTCTGTCACGGCCAACCTCTCACGCGTCCGAATCGTGGTGTTCGGTCGCAGCGGCGCGCGGCGTCGTCAGCCGGCGCTTGCCGCGATTGTGGATGAAGTTGATGACATGCATGACGTTGGCGTCGTCGACATAGCGCTCCGCAACCGTCTCGATGCGCTCGGCCAACTGGCCGGGACCGAAGAACAGGTCGCGATAGGCCGCGCGCAGGCGCTGGATCGCCGGACGGTCGAAACCGCGACGCTTCAGGCCGATGATGTTGAGACCGCCCAGGCCTTCCGCGCCTTCGCGAACGGCACCGAACGGGATGACATCGTGCCAGATCGGGCAGAGGCCGCCGATGATCGCCTGATCGCCGACGCGCACGAACTGGTGCAGCGCGCACAGGCCGCCGAGGAAGACGTTGTTGCCGATCTCGACATGGCCGCCCAGCGTCGCGCAGTTCGCCATGATGACGTCGTTGCCGAGCTGGCAATCATGCGCGATGTGCACGCCGGTCATCAGGAAGCAGCGATCACCGACTTTGGTCTCGCGCCGCTCGCCGACAGAGCCGATGCTGATCGTGACGTTTTCGCGGATGACGCAGTTCTTGCCGATCGTCACCAGTCCCACTTCGCCCTTGTAGTGGACGGACTGGGGATTGCCGCCGAGCGAGGCGAACGGGTGAACCGTTGTCCCCTCGCCGATCGTCGTATGGGCGGCGATCGAGACGTGGTTATGGACCACCACGCCGTCGCCGAGAACGACGTCACGGCCGATGAGGGAAAACGCGCCGACGCGGACATCGGCGCCAAGACGCGCTCCGTCCTCGATGACGGCGGTGGGATGAATGTTGCTCATGAAGCTCCGTTCACTTCTCGATCAGCATGGCGCTGATCTGCGCTTCTGCGACTTTGGTGCCTGCGACGATCCCCTCGCACTCGAACTTCCAGACCGCGCCGCGCGAACGCGTCTTGCGGACGTGATATTCGAGCACATCGCCGGGAACCACCGGCCTGCGGAACTTCGCGGCGTCGATCGTCATCAGATAGACAATCTTCGGCGGGCCGTCCGTGCCGGCATTGGCGATGCAGATTGCACCGGCCGTCTGCGCCATGCCCTCGAGGATCAACACACCCGGCATAACCGGATGCCCCGGGAAGTGACCCTGAAAATGCGGCTCATTGAAGGAGACGTTCTTGATTCCCTTGGCGCTTTCGTCGCGGTCGATATCGACGATGCGATCCACCATGAGGAACGGATAGCGATGCGGCAACAGCTCCAGGATTTTCTGGATATCGGCCGTGGCCAGAACCTTGGCGTCTTCGGTCATGGGCTTATTCCCCCTTGTTGTCCCTGTTGTGTCCGGCTTTGATTTCACGCTGTGCGAGGCGGCGAATCGCCACCTCCTCGCGGTACCAATCACGGACATTGCGCGCGGGCGCACCGCCATAGCGGCCACCGGGCGCGAGATCATCCTTGACGCTGGCCGTCGCCGCGACCTGCGCGCCGGAACCGACCGTGACATGGCCGAGCACGCCCGACTTGCCGCCCAGCACGACGAAGTCGCCCAGCGTGGCGCTGCCGGCGAGCGCGACCTGCGAGATGATGATGCAATGCCGTCCGACGGTCGCGTTGTGACCGATCTGCACCTGGTTATCGATCTTGGTGCCCTCGCCGATCACGGTATCGCGGTTGGCGCCGCGATCGATCGTCGTATTGGCGCCGACTTCCACATCGTCCTGAATGACGACGCGGCCGATCTGCGGCACCTTGATATGGCCCTTGGCGCTCATCTGGTAGCCGAAGCCATCCTGGCCGATGCGCACGCCCGGATGCAGGATAACTCTGTTTCCGATCAAGGCGTTGGTGACCGTCGTTGATGCAGCGATCGAACAATCGCGGCCGATGCGGACGCTCGCGCCAATGACGGCGCCGGGGCCGATCAGCGTGCCGGAGCCGATCTCGGCATCGGCGCCGATGACGGCGCCGGGCTCGACCGTCGCGCCGGCTTCGATGCGGGCGGATGGGTGGATATGGGCTGCCGGCGAAATGCCCTCGCCATAGACGAAGGCGGGCCGCAGCGCGGATGGGTAAAGCTTGATCTGAACCGCGACGTAAGCGTCGTGCGGCTTGTCGACTTCCAGCGCCGCGACGTCGGCCGGAACGGAAGCGCTCTGCTTGGGCGAGCAGAAGCAGGCAGCGGCCTGGGTGCCGGCCAGAAGCGGCGTGTAGCGCGGATTGTCGATGAAGGTCAGGTCCGACGAACGCGCCTGATCGAGCGGCGCGACACCGAGGACCAGCCGGCGTCCGTCGACGCCATTCGCGATCCGGGCCCCCGTAAGGGCAACAATGTCATCGAGCGAGATCGGGCCTGACGGAGCGAAAAAGACGGGATCTGTCATGCCGCGGAGGTCCACAAATAGAAAGGCCGCCGGCTCACCCGGCGGCCCCTCAGATGTCTATAAAGGCTATTAGAACTGGGTGCCAGCGCTGAAGCGGAACACCTGGGTCTTGTCGTAGTCAGCCTTCGTAAGCGCTTCCGCGAAGTCTGCGCGCAGCAGACCGAACGGCGAGTTCCAGATGACCGAGGCGCCGACGGACGAGCGGACCATCGAGCTGTCCTGAACGTCGAGCCCCTGAAGATCGTCGTGACCCCAGAGCGAACCGGCATCGGCGAACACGGCGCCGCGCAGACCGAACTCTTCCGGGAACAGCGGCAGCGGGAACTGAGCTTCCGCCGTCACATTCCAGTAGTTCTGACCGCCGATGGCGTAGTCGTCGTTGGCACCCTGTACGCGACCGCCGTAACCGAACGACTGGAAGCCACGGATCGTCTCGCCACCGCGGAAGAAGTTGTCGAGGACCGCGACGTCATCGCTTCCGTAACCGGTGATGTTACCGGCGCCGCCCTTGACGAAGCCGACGACACCCGAATCCGGCCACAGCTCCTTGTACATGCGCGCATCGATGATGCTGCGCACGAACTGGCCGTCGCCGCCGACACCGGCGAAGTCCTGCGCGAAGCGCAGGAACACGCCGTCGCGGGGATCCTGCAGGTTGTCGATCGTCGAGTAGGTCAGCATGTAGCCAACCGACGAGTTGATCTCCGAACCGAGCGGATAGAGCGTCTCCAGCAGACCGCTGTTGATGTCCTGCTGATAGTTGCTGCCGTACGACGTGACGTCGCGCTGCACCAGCTTGTAGTTGAACTGGACGTTGAAGTCGTCGGTGATCGGCAGGCCCAAACGGACCGTGCCACCCCAGCTATCCATGTTGTACGGACGGAAATCCGTATCCTTGGCCTGGTTGTAGAACACGTCGAAGCCGAGCGACATGCGACGACCGAGGAAGTACGGCTCGGTGAACGACAGGTTCACGGTACGATCGTCGACACCGCCGCCGACCGAAGCCTTGAGGTACTGACCGCGGCCCAGGAAGTTCTTCTCGGTCATCGAGACGGAAGCGATGAAGCCGCCGCCCTGATCGGTGGTGTAGCCACCGCCAACCTGGAACGAACCGGTCGACTGGTCTTCGACCTGGACGTTGATGACAACCTTGTCGGGCGTGCTGCCCGGCTGGGTCGTGACGGCAACCGTCTTGAAGTAGCCGAGATTGCGCAGGCGACGCTCGGCCTTGTCGATGATGACGCGATTGAATGCATCGCCTTCGGACAGGTCGAATTCACGACGGATGACATAGTCACGCGTACGGGTGTTGCCTTGCACATTGATGCGCTCGACATACAGACGCGGACCTTCATCGATCAGATAGGTGACGTCGATCGTGTGGTTTTCGTAATTGCGATCGCCACGCGGACGGATCTGCGCGAAGGAGTAACCCTGGCGGGCGACAGCCGTGTTCAGGTCCTCGGTGGTGCGCTCGATCAGGGTCGAGTTGAAGACGCGACCTTCACGGGTACGAACCAGGCCCTTGAGATTGGCGGCATCGACTTCCGGGATCGACGAATCGACGTTGATGGCGCCGAAACGGTAGCGCGCGCCTTCATCAACGGTGATCACCAGACGATAGCGGTTGGCCGCCTCGTCGAAGTTCGCCTCGGCCGAAACGATGCGGAAATCGGCGAAGCCGTTACGCATGTAGAGACGGCGGATGAGTTCCTGGTCCGACTGAAAGCGTGCTTCGTCGAACGTGTCGCGCTTGGACAGCCAGCTGGTGATGTTCGTCCGCTTGGTCGTCATCACGTCGCGAAGACGGGTCCGCGAGAAGTGCTTGTTGCCGACGAAGTCGATGCTAGCGATGCCGGTACGCGTGCCTTCGTTGATCACGAAGGTGACGTCGATACGGCCATTGTCGCGCGGCGTCGTCTGGACCGTGACGCCAGCCTCGGAACGGCCGTTGCGGCGATACGCTTCCTTGATGCGCTCAACGTCGCCATCGAGCTTCTCCTGGGTCAACACCCCACGAGATTTCGTCTCGATGATCGGCTGCAGCATGTCCTTCTTGAGCTTCTTGTTGCCCTGGAAGCGCACGGTGCCGACGACGTTGTTTTCCTTGACGCTGACGACCAGGTTGTTGCCCTGACGCGTGATCTTCACGTCGGAGAACAATCCGGTGCCGTAGAGCGCCTTGACGGATTCGTTGATCTCGCCTGCGCCGAAGTTCCGGCCCGGTTCGATCGTGAGGTAGTTGCGGACGGTCTCGGGATCGACGCGCGAGTTGCCCTGCACGACGATGTTACGCACTACGTCAGCATGGGCTTGCGTTGCCCCAATGACGGACATTTGCGCGGCGAGAACCGGGACGGCCACTGTGATGGCCGCGGCACGGGCCGCTCCCCGCGTGAAAGTCTTGAAGGAATTCATTGGGTTCAAACGCCCTGCTCTATTCTGACTTCCCAGACCGAGCCCCGAAACGGGATTCGTACCGGACTGATTGACTGCAGCTTTGTGGCACGCGCCCAGACCGTTCGCAAGCCGAGCCCCATAGTGACACAACGGAATTTAACGGTCCGTTGCCAACGGGCCACGCTCACTCAAAGCGAACTCAAGTGGATGATATCGTTCCACGTTGTGAAGATCATCAGCATGAGCACGGCGGCGAGGCCGATGCGGAAGCCCATGTCCTGCGCCCTTTCGCTCAAGGGACGACCGCGAACGATCTCGAAGAGATAGAACATCAGGTGCCCGCCATCGAGCATGGGCACCGGGAAAAGATTGAGCAGACCAATCGAGACCGACAGGATTGCTGCCAGATTGATCAATGCAACCACGCCGAGCGTGGCCACCTGCCCCGAAACCTGGGCCACTCGAATCGGTCCGCCAAGCTCTTCCGTCGACTCGCGGCCGGAAAAGATGCCGCCGATATAGTCGAAGGTCCGGGTGACGATGAACCACGTCTCCTTCGCGCCCTCCCAGACGGCCTGCGGCGGCGAGAATCGCTCCAGCTTCACATCGGCGCTGCTGGCGCTGCGCGAAAGACCGAGCTGGCCGATCTTGTGGACATTGCCGAATCGGTCGGTGATCTCGCGCCGCTGCGGCGTCGCTTCGAGTGTCAGCTCGCCGCCGGCCCGCTCGACGCGAATCGAAAGCGGACGGTCGGCGCTGGCGCTGACGATCCGCTGCAGGTCGTTGAAGGAGGAAATCTCGCTGCCGTCGATCGACAGCACGAGATCGCCGACCTGGAAGCCGGCCGCTTCCGCGGCGCCGCCGGAAACCACCTGGTCGACGCGGGCGCTCGTTACTTCACGGCCATACAGCGTGAAGATGCCGGCGAAGATGACGATGGCGAGGATGAAATTGGCAATCGGCCCGGCGGCGACGATGGCCGCCCGCTGCCAGACGTTCTTGGCGAAGAAGGTGTCCTTGCGGTCCTCCTCCGGCATGGCGTCAATGGCGTTGCGGCTCGGCGTGCTGGCCGCGTCCTCGTCGCCGAGGAACTTGACGTAGCCGCCAAGCGGAATGGCCGAGATCTTCCAGCGCGTGCCGCGCTTGTCGTTGAAGCCGATCAGTTCGGGACCGAAGCCGATGGAGAACGCCTTGACCCGCACACCGCACCAGCGGGCGACGAGGAAATGGCCCAGCTCGTGGAAGAACACGACGATGGTCAGAACGAAGAGGAACGGTATCAGGTAGCCGAGCGTACTCGATCCGAATTGTCCCAAGGGAGCCAGAAAGTCCATTCCTCACATTACCTTTCCGCTTTCGCGTGCAGCGCCATCAGAGGGCGCGCCGTCCTCGGAATTCAATTTGCTCGGCGGCCAGTCGCCGCCCTTCGCCATCCAGCGCCAGGACGGTTTCAACCGTGTCGAACACCGTCCCGCCGACCGTGGCGGTCGCCCGATCCAGTACCGCCTCGACCGTCGCCGCGATTTCCAGGAAACCGATGGCGCCTTCGAGGAACGCCGCCACGGCGACCTCATTGGCAGCATTCAGAATATTGGTTGCCCAGTCGCCATTTTCCAGCGCGGCCCGTGCGATCACGAGCGCTGGAAAGCGCTCCAAATCCGGCTTTTCGAAGGTTAGCGTCCCAACGGAAGCAAGATCGAGCCGCGGCGTTGCCGTCAGGACCCGGCGTGGCCAGTTCAGGCAATGAGAAATGGGAATGCGCATGTCGGCAGCGCCGAGCTGCGCGATGACCGAACCATCGGCATACGTGACAAAGCCATGCACGATCGACTGCGCATGCACGAGCACGTCGAGCCGTGCGGATTCGATATCGAACAGGTGGTGCGCCTCGATCAGTTCGAGGCCCTTGTTCATCATCGTCGCCGAATCGATCGAGATCTTCGGCCCCATCGCCCAGCGCGGATGCTTCAACGCCTGTTCGGGCGTGGCGCGGCGCATCTCGTCGAGCGTGGCGGTGCGGAACGGCCCGCCGGAAGCGGTGATGGTGATCCGCTCGACGGCATGGAGGTTGTTGGCCTCCAGCGACTGGAAGATCGCGTCATGCTCGGAATCGACCGGCAAGACGCGAACCGAGGCCGCGGCCGCCCGGCGATTGAACAACGCCCCGGCGCAAACCATGCATTCCTTGTTGGCGAGCGCGATATCCGCCCCGGCTTCGATCGCCGCCAGCGTTGGCTCCAGCCCGGCCGCGCCGACAATCGCGGCGACGACGAGATCGACCGGATGCGACGCCGCCTCGACGATGGCCTTTTGCCCGGCGGCGACGGCGATACCGGTTCCCGCCAGTCGGGCGCGCAGTGTTTCATGGAGGGTGGCGTCGCCAATGACCGCGAGCCTGGCGCCAAGCTGGATCGCCGTCTGCGCCAGTTCCTCGACCCGGCTTTGCGCCGTCACCACGTCGACGTCGAAGGCGTCGCGATGCTGGAGCACGACATCGGCCGTGCTGCGGCCGATCGAGCCAGTGGCTCCGAAGATCGAGAGGGTACGGCGGGCTTTTTCAGCGCGGGTGCGCCCCTCCGGCAAAGCGGGGCTTCTCACCATGTAAGCAGTCCCTGGCCGAGATGATGGTCGCCGCCATTGGCCCAGCCGATCAGCGCGGCGCCAATCGCTGCGAAGATCAGGCCATCGACCCGGTCCATCATGCCGCCATGTCCGGGGATGATGCAGCCGGAATCCTTCTTGTCGAAGTGGCGCTTGATGGCGGATTCAAACAGGTCGCCTGCCTGCGAGGCGATGGATAGCAGCACCAGGCAGAAAACCAGCAGCGGCCCGACGCGGACGCCGAAAAGCGCCGCCGTGATCGAGGCGATGATGACGCCGCCAATCAGGCCGCCAATCGAACCCGACCAGGTCTTCTTCGGTGAAACGCGGGGCCAGAGCTTGGGGCCACCGAGCGTGCGACCGGCGAAATAGGCGAAGCTGTCGGTGCCCCAGACCAGCACGAGAATCACGACCACGGCGCACAGGCCGGAAGCGCTGTCGCTGCGGAGCGATGCAAGACAGACACCGAGCAGGCCGGCATAGACAACGCCGGCGGCGAGCCAGGCCGAGCGCGAGATCAGCGCGACGCCGACAAGACCAGCGACCAGCACGGCGAGACCGGCGCCAATCCCCTGCAGGCCGGCGACGATGGCCGAGAGCGCGACAAAGGCCACGCCTATCGAGACATCCGGCGTGGTGGGAAGAAGGCGCGGCGAACGACCGACGATGTTGGCCCATTCGGCGAATACGATGGCCGAAACAAGTGCCACCAGCAGGAAGGACGGCAGGCCGCCCCACCAGGTGATGAGAAGGGCGACGGGAACAAGAACCGCGGCCGACCAGAGCCGAAGCACCAGATCGCTTCGTCGCGGTTTGCCGTCATTCGCGGGTGAGCCCACGGGATCCAGGGATTTCAACCGCTCCTCCGGGCGGCAATTCCGCCAAAGCGCCGCGCACGACGCGAATATTCCTCGAGCGCCTGCACATAGGCAGCGCGGTCGAAATCAGGCCAATAGGCCGGCAGAAATACCAGTTCGGCGTAAGCCGCCTGCCAAAGCAGGAAATTGGAAAGCCGCATCTCGCCGCTGGTGCGGATGACGAGATCGGGATCCGGCATGTCGGCGGTGTCGAGCCGCGCACGGATCGCATTCTCGTCGATCGCGTCCGGGCTGAGCGTGCCGTTGGCGATTTCCTCGCCAAGCCGGCGAACGGCGCGGGTGATTTCGTCGCGCGCGCCGTAATTGAAGGCGATGACGAGCCGAAGACCCGTGTTGTCGCGGGTGAGCTTCTCGGCCTGTTCCAGCAGCGAGCGTATATCGGCCGAGAGGCGCACGCGGTCGCCGATGACGGTGACGCGCACCTTGTTGCGATGCAAGTCGGCCAGGTCGCGCTGGATGAACAGGCGCAGCAGGCCGAACAGGAACTGGATCTCCAGAGGCGGCCGCGACCAATTTTCCGAGGAGAAGCTGAACAGCGTCAGATAGGAGACGCCCAGTTCGCGCGACGTCTCGACGGCGGCGCGTACCGCCTCCATGCCGCGGCGATGGCCTTCGGTGCGAGTGAGGCCCCGCCCCTGCGCCCAGCGACCGTTGCCATCCATGATGATGGCAACGTGACGCGGCACGCTGAGCGGGGTTACCGCCATGTCAGAGGGCTTCGCCAGAAGCTCGGCGCCCGAATCGTCGGCATTCGAGTTCATGGCTTTACCGCCCTGCTCAGATCTGGCTGATCTCCGCTTCCTTCGCCGCGAGAATCGCGTCGATCTCGGCGATGGTGTCGTCGGTGAGCTTCTGGACCTTTTCAGCCATACGGCGGCTGTCGTCCTCGCTCATGCTGCCGTCCTTCTCCGCCTTCTTCAGCCCGTCAATGCCGTCGCGACGGACATGGCGAACCGAAATGCGGGCCGACTCGGCGTATTTGTGCGCAACCTTGACGAATTCCATGCGGCGCTCGGTGTTGAGCTCCGGGATCGGAATGCGGAAAACCTGGCCTTCGACGACCGGGTTGAGCCCGAGGCTCGACTCGCGGATCGCCTTCTCGACGGCCGATGCCGTGGCGCGGTCCCAGACCTGCACCATGATCAGGCGCGGTTCCGGCACGCTGATCGTCGCAAGCTGCGTGATCGGCATGTGCGAGCCATAGGCATTGACCATGATCGGGTCGAGCATTCCCGATGAAGCGCGGCCGGTACGAAGGCCGGCGAGGTCTGTCCTCAGGACCGAGATGGCGCCGTCCATTCGGCGTTTCAGGTCGTCCAAGTTCATGGCATCCTCTTAATTCTGGTGCGCGTCGGAGTTTACCGATGCGTGCATCATTCGTCAGCGACAATCGTCGCACGGCCCTTGCCGCGCAGAATGTCGACAAACGCGTTCGGTTCCTGGATCGAAAATACGACAAGCGGAATGCCGTTGTCACGAGCGAGCGCCACGGCGGCCGTATCCATGACCTGCAGTCCGCGCGCCAGAACTTCGGCGTGGGTGATGCGCTCGAAGCGAATGGCGGTCGGATCCTTGCGGGGATCGGCGGAATAGATACCGTCGACCTGCGTGCCCTTGAACAGCGCGTCGCAGCCCATTTCCGCTGCGCGCAGAGCCGCGCCCGAATCCGTCGTGAAGAACGGGTTGCCGGTGCCGCCGGCGAACAGCACGACCTTCGACCGCTTGAGCGCCCGTTCGGCGCGCTGCTGGCTGAAGGTCTCGCAGATCGTCGGCATCGGCACGGCCGAGAAAACGCGCGAGGAGATGCCGCGGCGCTCCAGCGCCTCATGCATGCCGATGGCGTTCATCACGGTCGCCAGCATGCCCATATGGTCGCCGGCGACGCGGTTGCCGCCTGCCTTGGCGATCGTCATGCCACGGAAAATATTACCACCGCCGACAACCAGGCCGACTTCGACGCCCAGTTCGACGGCCTGACCGACTTCACCGGCGATCCGGTCGATGACTTTTTCATCGATGCCGAAGGGCTGATCACCGAGAAGGGCTTCGCCTGATACCTTGAGGAGGACACGTCGAAAACGGACCGACTCCGTCATGTTTGCTTCCTCTTCGCTTTATGAAAGGCGCCTTCGGATACACGAAGGGCGCCGGGATGTCATCCGGCGCCCTGTCTTTTCTTGGAAAGGAACAGATGTTCCCCGAATTATTTCGTGCCAGCAGCCGCAGCCACTTCGGCCGCGAAATCGGACTCTTCCTTCTCGACGCCTTCGCCGAGGCGGAAGGAGACGAAGGTGGTGAGCTCGATCGGCGCGCCGACATCGGCCTCAGCCGCCTGGAGCGCCTTCTCGACGGTCAGGTCGGGGTTGATCACGAAAGCCTGCGAGAGAAGGACGACTTCCTCGTAGAACTTGCGGATGCGACCCTCGACCATCTTCTCGATGATGGCTTCCGGCTTGCCCGACTCGCGAGCAGTCTCGGCGTAAACGGCACGCTCGCGCGCAACCACCTCGGCGTCGAGCTCATCGCTGCGAACCGAAAGCGGGTTGGTGGCGGCGATGTGCATCGCGATCTGGCGACCGAGCGCAACCAGCTTGTCCTTGTCGCCCGTCGACTGCAGGCCGACGAGAACGCCGATCTTGCCGAGGTTCGGCGCGACGGCCGAGTGGACGTAGGAGGCAACAACGCCATCGGTCACCGTGACGGCGGCCGAACGGCGCAGGTTCATGTGCTCGCCGATCGTCGCGACAGCGGTCGTGATCGAAGCCTCGACCGTCTTGTCGGAGCCGGGATAGTTGGCTGCAGCAACCGCTGCGACCGAACCGTCCGTGCCGAGAGCCGCCTGGGCGACGCTCGAAACGACTTCCTGGAAGGCGGCGTTGCGGGCGACGAAGTCGGTCTCGGAGTTGACTTCGACGACGACAGCCTTGGTGCCTTCCGACGCGACGCCGACGAGACCTTCAGCCGCGACGCGGCCAGCCTTCTTCGCAGCCTTGGCGAGACCCTTGGTCCGCAGCCAATCGATCGAAGCCTCGACGTCGCCGCCGTTCTCGATCAGCGCCGCCTTGCAATCCATCATGCCCGCGCCGGTCTTCTCGCGCAGGTCCTTCACCATCGAAGCGGAAATGGTCATCGTCTGCCTCGTTTTTCTCGTTGTCTAAAGAACAGCCGGGCAAAAGCGCCCGGCTGATTTAATTGGTCATTTCGTCGCTACGCAGGAGCGCAGCAGCGGCAGAAATCAGGCGGCCGGAGCAGCCGGGACTTCCTCGGCAGCAGCTTCAGCCGAAACTTCCTCGCCGAGAGCCTCTTCGTAGACTTCTTCCTGAGCGCCGAGATCGACGCCAGCGCCACCCGAAGCGCGCATGATGCCGTCGAGCGCTGCACGGGCGATCAGGTCGCCATAGAGCGTCAGGGCGCGGCCGGCGTCGTCATTGCCGGGGATCGGGTAGGTGATGCCATCGGGATCGGAGTTCGAATCGATGATCGCCGCGACCGGGATGTTCAGACGACGGGCTTCCTGGATCGCCAGGGCTTCCTTGTTCGTGTCGATGACGAACAGGAGGTCCGGAATGCCGCCCATGTCCTTGATGCCGCCGAGAGCGTTCTCAAGCTTGTCGCGCTCGCGCGTCAGCGTCAGACGCTCCTTCTTCGTCAGGCCCTGGACATCCGACGAAAGCAGTTCGTCGAGGTGACGCAGGCGCTGGATCGAATTGGAGATCGTCTTCCAGTTGGTCAGCATGCCGCCGAGCCAACGCGAATTGACGTAATACTGGGCGCAACGCTTGGCAGCCGCAGCGACCGGCTCGGAAGCCTGGCGCTTGGTGCCGACGAACAGAACGCGGCCGCCGCCGGCGACGGTGTCGCTGACAGCCTGAAGGGCGCGATGCAGCATCGGCACGGTCTGGGCCAGGTCGATGATGTGGATGTTGTTACGCACGCCATAGAGGTGCGGAGCCATCTTCGGGTTCCAGCGATGCTTCTGGTGACCGAAGTGAACGCCTGCCTCAAGCAACTGACGCATAGAAAAATCCGGAAGAGCCATAGCCCTATCTCCTTTTTACCGGTTCAGCCTCCGTGGGGAAAGCCGCGATTGCGACACCGGTGGGTCCCGTCGGACGAATGAAAATTCGCCGCCGGAGCCCGAGCCCCACGTGTGGAATGCGCGCCTTATAGGCGGGCCAAGGCCAGAGCGCAAGGGTTTCGCTGCCCTGACGCAACACAAGATGGGGATCGCGGACGGCGCGCGCCACCCTGCCGGAGCCAGGTCCATTTTCCCAGGCACAGGCTCAGGATGTCGCTGTCGTCCAGACAGTATGGAGTGCCAGTCGCTAATCCCTCCCCATCACCCTGAGGTGCTTCGCGTGAGCGAAGCCTCGAAGGAGGGTCCAGCGAAGCTCCGGAACCTCGACTGCGAGCGCCGCATCCTGTGGCTAGCTGTCAGGAACCGTCGGATGCACGCAGGCAAGGAGACATCTGGCCCCTCCTTCGAGGCCCGGCTTTGCCGGGCACCTCAGGAGGATGATCATGCGGTTTGCAGCAAGCGCCAGACGGGCTGGCGAGAAGCCCTGTCAGGAAAGCCCCTCACCCCAACCCTCTCCCGCTCGCGGGAGAGGGAATTGACCGAGCCCGGCCTTACACCCAACACCGGCCCCAAAGCCCTCGCCCGCTTGCGGGAGAGGGTGAGGGTCTTGCTTGCTTTCTACCTGCCCCCGAACCCGATCTCGCTAAACCAGTTCGACCTGCACCACGCCGCTGACGGCGCGAAGGGCGCCGGCGATCTGCGGCGAGAGCAGGTAGCGGCCGGGCAATTGCACCTCGACCTCGCGCTGGCCCTTGTCCAGCATCAGGACGAGGCTGACATCCCCATCCCCCTTGCCGCGCGAAAGATGCCGCTCGATGCTCTTCAAGGGCTCATCGTCGCGCATGAAGATGCGGAGTTGCTTCAGGCCCGTCGTCATCTGGTCGAGCGGCTTCACCGTGACGATGCGAACGCTGATGCCCTCGGGGCGGTCTTCGGCTGCGACCTGGACGATCACCGACTGGCCCGGCTCCAGCTTGTCGCGATATTCGTTCAGCGTCTCGGAGAACATGATCGCTTCGAACTGACCGGTCGGGTCCGAGAACTGGACGATGCCCATCTTGTTGCCGGACTTCGTCCTGCGCTCCTGCCTTGTCGTCACCGTGCCGGCGAGACGGCCGGCGGCCGAGCCGAGCCGGACAGCCTCGGAAAACTCCGCCCAGGTCTGCACGCGCAGCCGCTTCAGGATCGGCGTATATTCATCCAGCGGATGCGCGCTCAGATAAAAGCCCACGACGGCGTGCTCGCGCTGCAACCGCTCCGAGGGCAGCCACGCATCGGCAAAGGGCAAGGTGAGCGACTCGCCCTGCCCGCCACCGCCAAAAAGCTCATCCTGGCCGATCGCCGCGCCTTCGACCGCGCGGCTGCCGATCGCCATGATGCGCTCGACGCCAGCCATGACGCGGGCGCGGTCCGGTGTGAAACCATCGAACGCACCAGCGCAGATCAGACTTTCCAGCGTGCGCTTGTTCAAGACGCGCGGATTGATGCGGTTGGCGAAATCGGCGAGATCACGGAACGGCCTGTCGCCACGGCTCTCGACCAGATGCTCCACCGCCTGGCTGCCGACGCCCTTGATGGCGGCCAGCGAATAAAGGATGCGGCCATCCTCGACGTCGAACACGGCGCCCGAACGATTAACCGAGGGCAGATCGACGGTGAAGTCGAGCCGCATCGCCTCGCGACGAAAGTCGTTCAGCTTCTCGGTGTTGCCCATGTCGAGCGTCATCGACGCGGCGAGGAATTCAACCGGGTAGTTCGCCTTCAGATAGGCGGTCTGGTAGGCGACGAGGGCGTAGGCGGCCGCGTGGCTCTTGTTGAAGCCGTAGTCGGCGAACTTCGCCAGCATGTCGAAGATCGTGTCGGCGTGATCCTTGGTCAGGCCCTGCTTGATGGCGCCGACGACGAAACGGTCGCGCTGGGCGTCCATCTCCGCCTTGATCTTCTTACCCATCGCGCGGCGCAGCATGTCGGCTTCGCCGAGCGAATAGCCGGACAGGATCTGCGCGATCTGCATCACCTGTTCCTGGTAGATGACAACGCCGTGCGTTTCCTTCAGCACGACCTCGATCAGCGGATGATAGTAGTCGGGCTTCTCCTCGCCGTGCTTGCGGGCGTTGTAGGTCGGGATGTTGTCCATCGGACCCGGGCGATAGAGCGCCACGAGCGCGATGATGTCCTCGAAACGGTCCGGCTTCATGCCCATCAGGGCCTTGCGCATGCCCTGGCTTTCCAGCTGGAACACGCCGACCGTCTCGCCGCGCGCCAGCATCTCGTAGGAGCGCTTGTCGTCGAGCGGGATGGCGGCCATGTCCACGGCGATGCCGCGCTTGGCGATCAGCTTGACCGCCGTATCGATGACGGTCAGCGTCTTCAGGCCGAGGAAGTCGAACTTCACAAGACCGGCGCTTTCGACCCATTTCATATTGAACTGGGTGACGGGCATGGTCGAGCGCGGATCGCGGTAGAGCGGCACCAACGCATCAAGGCGCCTGTCGCCGATCACGATACCGGCGGCGTGCGTCGAGGCGTGGCGATAGAGCCCTTCGAGCTTCTGCGCCATGGCGAGCAACTGGGCGACCGCCGGATCCTCGTCGCGAGCCTCGCGCAAGCGCGACTCATCGATCAGCGCCTGCGCCAGCGACACCGGATTGGCCGGGTTCTGCGGCACCATCTTGCAGAGCCGGTCGACCTGGCCATAGGGCATCTGCAACACGCGGCCGACGTCGCGCAGCACGGCGCGGGCCTGCAGCGTTCCAAACGTGATGATCTGCGCCACCTGGGCGGCGCCGTATTTCTGCTGGACGTAGTCGATGACTTCGCCGCGCCGGTCCTGACAAAAGTCGATGTCGAAATCCGGCATCGAGACGCGCTCGGGATTGAGGAAGCGCTCGAACAGCAGCGCGAAGCGCATCGGGTCGAGATCGGTGATGGTGAGCGACCAGGCGACGAGCGAGCCCGCGCCCGAACCACGGCCCGGCCCCACGGGGATTCCCTGCAGCTTCGCCCATTGAATGAAGTCGGCCACGATCAGGAAGTAGCCGGGGAACTTCATCTTCTCGATGACGGAGAGCTCGAATTCGAGCCGATCCCAATAATCCTTGTCGGTCAGGCCCGGCGCGAGGCCATGGAAGGCCAGCCGCTTTTCCAGGCCTGATGTCGCCAGATCGCGCAACGCCTTGACCTCGGCGCGCTCCGCCTCCTCCGCGTCGGCATCGGCGCCGGCGAAGCGCGGCAGGATCGGCTTGCGCTTCATGGCGCGATAAGAACAGCGCAGCGCGATCTCGACCGAATTGTCGGTCGCTTCCCTGAGATCGCCGAACAACTCGACCATCTCGGCGCGCGACTTGAAATAATGCTCCGGCGTCAGCCGCCGCCGCTTCTCGTCGGCAACCACCGAGCCTTCCGCGATCGCGACCAGCGCGTCATGCGCTTCATAATCGTCGCGCTTGGGGAAGAACGCCTCATTGGTCGCGACCAACGGCAAACCATGGCGATAGGCGAGATCGATCAGTTCCGGTTCGGCGCGCTGCTGCTCGATCGTGTGGTGCCGCTGCAATTCGACATAGAGCCGATCGCCCAGCAGGCCCGCCATGCGCGCGACCCGCCGCTCGGCAAAGTCGCCCTGCCCGATCCGGATCGCCTGATCCAGCGGGCCGGTGCCGCCACCCGTCAGGACAATGAGACCCTGATGCGCGCCTTCGAGATCACCAAACTTGATATGCGGCTTGTCGCCGGCATCCGTCTCCATGAAGGCGCGCGACACGAGGCGGACGAGGTTCCAGTACCCCTCCTCGTTCGAGGCGATCATGATCAGATCGGAAAGGCTCTTCTGGCCGGGAACCGGTCGACGCGAGGGCTCGAAGCCATCGTCGAACTGCACCGCGACCTGACAGCCGATGATCGGCTGGATGCCGGTCTCGACCGTCTTTTCCGAGAATTCCAGCGCCCCGAAGAGATTGCCCGTATCGGTCAGGCCGAGCGCCGGCATCTTGTCCGCCGCTGCCAGCTTGATCAGCGTCTTCAGCGGCAGCGCGCCTTCGAGCAGCGAATAGGCGGAGTGGACGCGCAGATGCACAAATCCGACGTCCCGGGCAATTTGACTCATCAGGCGATCCTCTTCCGCCTGATTTACGTCCAGAGCGCCGCGCCTGTCCATCGCATCGCCGCCTTTCCCCCAAACTCGCTCTGCCTCAGGGCATGGGAGAGGGTCAGACGACGTGAGCGATCAGATCGGACCAGAGGCTCACCATCGTGATGAACAGCATCAGCGCACCCAGGGCGGCAACGTCACGGATATAGGCGGTCATGGCTAACTCCTTATCGGACTGTCGATATCTCATATGTTCACGTTTTGTTCTATCGGTCAAGCCCCATCGTCGAAGGGGCATTTCCACGGCGGTAGCAGGACACATGGCCCCTCAGCCAGCCTTGTCCCGCCTTGGCGTTTGGGAGCCGACATTGCCAGCCCGACGAGAGCACGACTCGTTGCTGCGGACTGGGGTGAGTCTGTTTCCCCGCTCGCGAGGCGAGTTCGGTGAAGTGCGATCTCAGCCCAAGTGCGCGGACGGCCAAATTTCGGAACGCAAAGCCTTCCCGTGGGACTTCGGGCGCTCGCAAAATTCTGGCATCGCGCTATGGTGGCATCGCCGAATGATGCGCCCTCCGGGGCGTCGTCGGCCGACTGGCGGCCCATGACCTATCAATCGATGTCCTGGCCAACCGGCACCCTGTTTTAGAATCGTCCCGAACGATGGAGTTTCCCAATGAGCGATCTCGTCTTCATTGCCTTCCCTACCGAACAGAAAGCCGAAGAAGTCCGCGACCGCGTGCTGGAAATGCAGAAGGAATATCTGATCGAGCTGGGTGACGCGGTCGTCGCCGTGCGCGATGCCAACGGCCGGATCAAGCTGAACCAGCTGGTGAACACCACCGCGACCGGCGCGGTTTCGGGCGCGTTCTGGGGCACGCTGATCGGCTTCATCTTCCTGATGCCGCTGGTCGGCACGGCAATCGGCGCGGCTTCCGGCGCGCTCGGCGGCAAGCTGACCGATATCGGCATCAACGACCAGTTCATGAAGGACGCGGCCCAGTCGCTTGCGCCCGGCAATGCCGGCCTTTTCCTGCTGATCCGCAAGATGACCACCGACAAGGTATTGGCGGATCTGCGCGGCGTCGGCGGCACCGTCATGCAGACCTCGCTCACCGACGAGCAGGAAAAGGCGCTTCGCGCCGCCCTGGCCGACCACTCCGCCGCCCCCGCCGAAGTTCCGGCAACGGAAGCAACGCCTTCCACCGGCGCGACGAGCTAAGGAACCAGATGTCGCCCTTGCTCCTGTGCCGCCGATGAAACCGATCGTCGATCCCCGCAAGGGCGACATTGAAGATGACGCATCCAGCACAAAGCAGCGTTCGCTGTTTTCGATTGCCGGATCGCTCCTGGCCGAGATCAGCCCGCTGAAGCTGATCCTTGCCTGGACCCTGCTGATGGGCCTGCCTGGGCTCGCGCTCGGGCTGATCCCCTTTTTCCTGTCGATCTGGATCGGCACGGTCTCCCGCCAGGCGGCGGAGATCTATACCGGCCTGGCGCCTGTCCTCCTGCTGGCGATCCTCGGCCTGGTCGCCTGGTTCGGCGGCCGCCCGCTGTTCCGGATGATCGAGAGCAGCTTCTGGTCGCTGAACTCGATCGCGGTGCAGCCGGCCTATGCGCTTTGCCGCGAGACGCTGCGCCATTTGATCGAGCACCGCCTGCTTCGCCGCATCGATGCCCCGCCGGCGATGATTGCCAAGGCGCGCGCCATGACGGCGGCGGTCGCCGGGCTCACCGTCTGCATTCTGGCGCTCGGCATCGCCGGTCTCGTCTGGCCCGCCACCCACTGGACCGGCACCCTCGCCGATCTGAGCGCGCCGCGCCGCGTCGTCATCATCGCGCTCGCCAACGGCACGCTGCTGCTATGCGCCTATCTGGCCATCGCCGCCCTCATCTGGGGCATCGCCGACGCCACCATGGCGCAGCCGCGCAGCTTCACCGGCTTTCGGCCCGCCCCTGTGGATGCGCCACACTGGCGGGTAGCCCATCTCTCCGACATCCATTGCGTCGGCGAGCGCTATGGCTTTCGCATCGAGAGCGGCCGTGTCGGCCCGCGCGGCAACGAGAAATTCAAGGCAACGCTGGAGAAACTGCGCGAGCTTCATGCGAAAAAGCCGCTCGACGCCATCCTGATCACCGGCGACATGACCGATGCCGGGATCTCGACCGAATGGGCCGAGTTTTTTGACGCGCTGGAGCCGTTCACGGAGCTGCTGGCGCACATCACGGTTCTTCCGGGCAATCACGACGTCAACGTCGTCGATCGTAACAACCCTGCCCGCATGGATCTGCCGACCAGCCCGAACAAGCGATTGCGCCAGCTGCGCACGCTCTCGGCGATGGAGGTGCTGCAGGGCGACCGCTACCGGCTGGTCGACCGCGACCAGCGTCGCCTTGGCGAGACGCTTGGCGAGGCGATGAACCGGCAGCGAGCCTCGATCGAGGCCTTCGCCGACCGTGCCTCGCGCCGAGCCTGGCGACCGATTTCGGATATCTGGACAGCATCGTTCCCGATGATCCAGCCGCCGTCACGCCCGGACGGGCTCGGCATCATCGTGCTGAACTCGAACGCCGAAACGCATTTCTCCTTCACCAACGCGCTCGGCATGGTGTCGCTGGAGCAGGCGCGGGCGATGGATGCGGTAAAGGCGGACTATCCGGAAGCGTCCTGGATCGTCGCGCTGCATCATCATGTCGTCGAATATCCGCAACCGGCGCATGCGCTATCGGAGCGGATCGGGACGGCGCTGATCAATGGCAGCTGGTTCGTGCGTCGGCTGACGCGTTTTGCCGGGCGCGCCGTCGTCCTGCACGGCCATCGTCATGTCGACTGGATCGGCGAGAGCGGCGGCCTGCCCATCATCTCCGCCCCCTCGCCGGTGATGGAGGGGACCAATGCCGACGACAGCTATTTCTACATTCACACGCTGCATGTCGACGGCAAGGGACTGGCGCTGGCGCGGCCGGAACGGATCGTCGTTCCGGCGCCGCATCCCGCGATTGTCCAGCCGCTGACGCAGGGCTAACGAACCGTTACCAATCCGGCTGCGCGTTAACCCCGGTTCGCGTCGGCCGGATCGGCTTGGCCGGCGCCGAGAATATCGGCGATCCAGCGGCTCGATTCGTGGTGGGCGCAGATCGTCACGATGGCGATGACGATCGGCACGCCGATGAACGCGCCCGCAATGCCCCACAGGAACGTGCCGAAGAACACCGCGAACAGCACCATGACCGGCGAGATCGACAGCGACTTGCCGGCGATGCGCGGCTCGAGATAGCTGCCGACGAGGAACTGGATCAGGTTCAGCAGGACGAAGATCAGGACGGCCGCCTGCCAGGTCTCGAACTGCGCGATGGCGAACAGCGTCGGCAGCACGGTGGCGAAGAGCGGTCCGATCACCGGGATGTAGTTGAGCGCAAAGGCGATCACGCCCCACTCGGCCGAGAGGCTGAGGCCAGCGCTGTAGGTCAGGCCCCAGACGAGCACGCCGGTCATGATGCTCATCAGCGTGCGCACCAGCATGTAGCGGCGCAGCTTGGCGCCGGTTTCGCCGCTGCCGATGAGGAAAGCCTGGCCGATGCTGCCAGCCTTGAAACGGCGCAGCTTGCGGCCGACATCGCCGACTTCGAGCAGGCCGAGCATGACATAGATCAGCACGACCAGCGAAAAAGTGAGGGTGCTGTTGAGGCGGCCGGTGACCTGCTGGACGATGCGCAGGATCCAGCTGACGTTGAAATGCTGTTCCCAGAGGCCGGAAACGGCGACGCCATGCCCTTCCAGCCAAGCCGCGAGGTCGTTGTACATTGACTGGAAACGCGCCGTATCGCTGAGCACGTAGAGGCCGACGCGGTTCAAGCTCCAGCCGAGCAGCACGGTGAAGATCGTCATCACGACGATGGTGCCGGCAAGGCAGACCAGCAGTGCCACCAGCTGCGGCACGCGCGTCTGCAGAGCGCGCTGAAGCGGCCAGACCATGGCGATGATCAGAAGCGCGAAGCAGATCGGCGCAAACACGGTCTGCGCCCAGTACATCGCGGCCAGGATCAGGGTCACGGTGCAGATCCCGAGCAGCGCCGGAACCGGGCTGCGTTCAGTCGTGCGGGACGGTTCGTTCATTGCAAAACCTAGCTGGGTCATGGTCGCGATATCGATGCATAGCGTCGTATCACGCGAAGCCTGATTCGACTGCGCAATCCATACGCGAGCCGTAGCCCGGCATCGTGACACTGCCGCCTGCGGACGTCACGACGGACTGGCGTTTCAGCCCTCCAAAGGGCCACGCCCATCGGGAAGCGAGGATCGGCCGGCAAATGCCTCACGAATGCTGTCGAGGAGAGCAGAGCCGAGCAGCGGCTTTTCGACCAGGGCGACCCCCGCGGCGGCAACCCGACGGACAAGCGCCGGCGAAGGGTTGGTGACCGTGAGAATCGCGGGTATCGGGCATTCGAGCTTGCGCAGCGTCTCGATCAGCTCGACCCCGTTCATCCCCTTCAGATTGTAGTCGACGACGATGCAGGCGCCAGATCGCGGGTCGGCCATTCGCAGGAACGTCTCGGCATCGCCGAATGTTTCGACCGAAAAGCCATCGATGCCGAGTGCGAAACGGAGCGAGCGCCGGACGGCGCCATCGCTGTCGACGATGAAGACCAGTCCATGCTGCTGAGGGTCGTGCGCTGTCGGGACTGCCATCGGTAAAACGTTCGCGTGGAAAATACGGAGAATGCCCGGTCGCGCCCTATCCGCATTGATCCATCGCAAGTCGCGCCTCATCCTTCGGAGGCAGCGACCTTGCCTGTGGCGTCGGTGATCAGCGCCATGCGCACCAGTTCGGACAGGCTCGACGCCGCCATCTTGGTCATGACATGCGCGCGATAGATCTCGACGGTACGCGGGCTGATATCCAGATCATGCGCGATCCGCTTGTTGGCGTGCCCAGCCACAAGCCCTTCGAGAACCTGCTGTTCGCGATTGGAAAGAATGGCAAGCCGCTGCCGGATTGCCGCCCGCTCCTGCCCTTCTTCGCGCGTCCGGCCATGACGCAGGAGAGCCGACCGTACCGCGCGCAGCATCGCCTCGTCGTCGAACGGCTTCTCCATGAAGTCGACGGCGCCACTCTTCATCGCTTCGACGGCCAGAGCGATATCGGCATGGCCGGTGATGACGATGACCGGCAGGGCTATTCCCTGCGCCTTCAACCGCTTCAGCAACTCGATGCCGTTGATATCCGGCATCCGCACATCGGTGACGATGCATCCACCCGACAGACCCGGCGCAACCGCCAGGAATTCAGTCGCCGAAGCATAAGTCCGGACGGCGATATCAGCACTCTCGAACAGAAAGGCCAGGGAATCCCGCGCTGCATCATCGTCATCGATGACGTGAACGATGGTCTCAACTGACACGCTCTGTCTCCTCATTGCGGACCGCAGGCACCGTAAAGTTGAAGACGGTGCCGCCGCCCGGGTTGTTCTCTGCCCAGATTCGTCCGCCATGCGCCTCGACGATGGTCCGGCAGATGGACAGCCCCACGCCCATGCCGGTCTGTTTCGTCGTCACGAAGGGCTGGAAAAGCCGAGCCATGATCTCCGGGGTGATGCCCGTACCGCGATCGGAAACCTGTACCTTGATCATGTCGTCAGGCTCCAGCGCGCTGGAGATGACCAGGTCCCGACCGCCGCCCTCCTCCATAGCGTCGATGGCGTTGCGCATCAAATTGACGAGGACCTGCTGGATCTGAACCCTGTCGCCAAACAGCAGGTCGATCTCCGGATCGAGCTTGAAGCCGATGCGGATACCCTTTTCCTTGGCGCCGACAAGCGCCAGCGCGCTCGCCTCCTCGATCAGCCTCGCCAGGCTTTCGACCCGCTTCTCCGTCTCGCCGCGCGCCAGAAAATCGCGCAGCCGGCGGATGATCTCGCCCGCCCGCAGCGCCTGGTCGGCGGCGCTCGCGAGAGCCGCCCTCACCTTGGGGATGTTCTCGGCCGTACCGCTTTCGAGCAAGCGCCGCGAGCCGCGCAGATAATTGGCGACGGCGGAAAGCGGCTGGTTCAATTCATGCGCCAAGGTCGAGGCGATCTCGCCCATTGCCGTTACGCGGGATATGTGGACCAACTCCGCCTGCAATTCCTGCAGACGGGCTTCCGTCTGCTGCCGCTCGGAGAGATCGCGGATAAAGCCGGTGAAAAAGCGCTGCTCACCGGAGATCATCTCACCTATGGCCAGCTCCATCGGAAAGGTGGAACCGTCCTTGCGCTCGCCGACGACGATGCGGCCGATGCCGATGATCCTTCGCTCGCCCGTCTTGCGGTAGCGATCCAGATAGCCGTCATGATGCTCGCGATAGGACGATGGCATCAGCCTTTTGACGTTGTTCCCGACGATCTCATCCGCCGTGTAGCCGAACATGCGCTGTGCCGCGGCGCTGAACGATTGCACCAACCCCGCCTCGTCGATGACGATCATCGCATCCGGAATGGTATCGAGGATCGAGCGAAGATGAGCCTCCCGGTAACGAAGGTCGACAGCTACGGTTGCGAGTTGCCGGCGCACCCGCCGCAGCCATTCGCCAAGCGCCACCAGACTGCCGCCGATGACGGCGAAGGCAGCGCCATTCCAGACATGCGCCTGGTCCAGCCCGCTGGAGCCCGCGAAGATCAGCATGCCGAGCGACAGGCTGATCACGGTCGCGACCAGCCCTGGCCAAAGACCTCCGATGCCGGCGGCAACGATGACGGCCGGGATATAGAGGAGGAAGGTCGTCTGGGCGCGGAAGATCGGCTGCAACGACAGCCACGAGGCAAGCGCAATCAGCAGTGCTACCGCGAGCGTCGACAGCACGAGCCAGCGCCGCCCGGTAACAGGCCAGGAAAACAGCTTCATGGCCAAACCGCCAACCTCCAGCATCGCGCAGCGGCTGCGCCGATCCCGGCCACCTCTGTTCGCATCGTCAATAACAATAGCCCACGCGCGGCCCCAAGGACCTAAGGGATACCCCTTAGGTACATGATCTGAATTTCATAGCGCCAGTCGTCATCCTAATCCTGCGTCAACGCATATGAAATTCGAGGATGACGACATGCTGACGTCGGTTGCAACGACCCGAAACATCGTTTCGGAAATGAAGGACCGCGCGGCCTCTGTCATCCACTCCGGCTCCCGCTTTGCGACGTCGAATGTGTTGGGCCTGATGGGCGTCACCGTTCGCTACGAGCGCGGCGCCGAGATCTTCGCGGAAGAAGAACCGGCCGAGTACATCTACCAGATCGTCAGCGGCACCGCGCGCACCTGCAAGCTGCTCAGCAACGGCCGCCGTCAGATCGGCGCTTTCCTGATGAAGGGCGACTATTTCGGCATGGAGGCGCGCGATACCCATTGCTTCGCCGCCGAAGCGATCACGGATGTCACGGTCCACATGATCAGTCGCAGCGCCGCCTTCGCCGCTGCCGGACGCGAACCGGAGGTCGCCCGCGCACTCTGGGACATCACAGCGCGCAACCTTGATGCCAGCCAGCAGCACTCGCTGCTGCTGGGTCGCAAGACGGCGCTGGAGAAGATCGGCTCGTTCCTGAGCGAGATGGCGGAACGGCAAGGCTGTGACGACGAGATCGACCTGGCGATGTCGCGCCAGGACATAGCCGACTATCTCGGGCTCACGATAGAGACCGTATCCCGTACGATGACCCAACTGGAATGCGCCGGCACCATCGCCCTGCCGAGTTCCCGACACGTGGTTCTGAAGCGCCACATCGAACTGGAGCGCCTCAGCCTTTGCTGAAGGTGCACCGGCCCTCTGTCACTCATCAGGCGCTGCGTATGACCCGTTCCATAAGCGTCTTGACCAAAAGGGTAACAAGCGCCACGAGCGTCAACACCGCAGCTGCCGCGAAGGCGCCGGCCGCGTTATAATCGTGGTACAGCAGCTCGACATGCAGCGGCAGCGTGTTGGTTTCGCCGCGGATATTGCCTGAGACGATCGACACCGCGCCGAATTCGCCAAGCACCCGCGCATTGCAGAGCACGACGCCATAGAGCAGGCCCCAGCGGATGTTGGGCAGCGTCACGCGGAAGAATGTCTGCCAGCCCCGCGCGCCGAGAGTCGCCGCGACTTCCTCGTCGCCATTGCCCTGAAGCTGCATCAGCGGGATCAGCTCGCGCGCCACGAAGGGCGCCGTCACGAATGTCGTGGCGAGAATGATGCCCGGCAGCGCGAACATGATTTTCAGATCATGCGCCTCCAGCCACGGCCCGAAGAGCCCCTGCCCGCCATAGACGAACAGATAGGAAATACCGGCGACGATCGGCGAGACCGAGAACGGCAATTCGACGATGGCCAGCAGCAGCTTGCGGCCTGGGAAGCGGAACTTGGCGATTGCCCAGGCAGCCGCGATGCCGAACACCGTGTTGATCGGCACGACGACGATCGCGACGGTGACGCTGAGCCAGATCGCGGCGCGCGTATCGGGATGCGCCAGCGATTCGAGCGCGTAGCCAAGCCCCTTGGACAAGGCTTGGCTGAAAACCGCGACGACCGGCGCGCCGATGACGAGAGCCGTGACCAGGAGCACGCCCCCAATCAAGACGAAGCGCGACCAGCCTTGGCGAGATGTCGCGCGATCGAGGTTGGAGGCACCGCTCATGGGGCAATCTCGTGGCGACGCGCATAGGCCTGCAGCGCGTTGGTGGTGATGAGCAGGACGAAGGCAGTGCCCAGCATCACGGTGGCGATCGCGGCGGCGGCCGGATAGTCGTATTCCTCGATGCGGATGAAGGCGAGCAAGGCCGTTATCTCGGTGTTGTAGGGCTGATTACCGGCGATGAAGATCACGGCGCCGAACTCGCCGAGGCAGCGTGCGAAGGCGAGCGAAACGCCTGCCAGCAGCGCCGGCACGAGAATTGGCAGGACGACGCGGAAGAAGATGGTGACCTTGTTGGCACCGAGGGTTTTCGCCGCTTCCTCGATCTCGCCGTCCAGTTCCTCCATCACCGGCTGCAAGGTGCGCACGATGAAGGGCAGGCTGGTGAACGCCATGGCGAGCGCGATGCCGATCGGCGTATAGGCGACCGTGATGCCGAGCGCGCCCAGCGGTTCCCCGAACCAACCATTCTTGGCGAAGATCGCCGTCAGCGCGACGCCGGCAACGGCCGTCGGCAGCGCGAAGGGCAGATCGACAATGGCGTCGAGGATCCGACGCCCGGGGAATTCATAGCGCACCAACACCCAGGCGAGCGCGAAGCCATAGAAGGTATTGAAAACCGTCGCGAGCGCGGCGGCGCCCAGCGTGACGCGATAGCTGGCAAGCGCGCGCGGAGAACTGACGACGGCCCAGTAATCGGCCGGCCCCAATCGCGCGCCGACCAGAATCAGCGTCGCCAGAGGCAGGCAGATGATCAATGCGGCGTAGAAAAGCGTAATGCCCAGCGAAAGGCGAAAGCCGGGAACTACCCGGCTTTGCTTTCTTCCATTTGCCTGCGATGGACGGCCGCGCGACAGCGCCGCGACGCCGCCCCCGTCTAAACCGACGGAACTCACTGGCCGGCGAGCTGCTGATCGAGCAGGCCGTCAGAACCGAAATAGGTCTTGTTGACGGCCGGCCAGCCGCCGAAGACTTCGTCAACGGTCACGAGACGGACAGGCTGGAACGACGCGGCAAACTTCTTGGCCACCGCCTCGTCACGAACGCGGTTGCCGTTCTCGGCGAGAATGGTCTGGCCTTCCGGCGAATACAGGAAGTTCAGATAATCGGTCGCGATCTCCGTGGAGCCGCGCTTTTCGGCCACCTTGTCGACGACTGCGACCGGGAAATCGGCGAGCAGGCTGACGGAGGGAACGACGGCGTCGAACTTGTCAGTGCCGAATTCCTTGCGGATGCCGGTCGTCTCGGTCTCGAAGGTGATCAGAACGTCGCCAATCTCGCGCTCGACGAAGGTCGTCGTCGCCGCGCGGCCGCCAGTGTCGAACACCGCGACATTGGCCAGGAACTTCTTGACGAACTCGTTGACCTTGGCCTCGTCATTGCCGAACGCTTCCTTCGCGTAGGCAGTGGCGGCCAGATAGGTGTAACGGGCGTTGCCGGAGGTCTTGGGGTTCGGGAAGACGAGCTTGACGTCATCGCGGACCAGATCGTTCCAGTCCTTGATGCCCTTGGGATTGCCCGCGCGAACCAGGAAGACCGGCAGCGAGTAGAAGGGCGACGCGCCATGCGGGAATTTTTCCGACCAGTTGGCGGCGACAAAGCCCTTGTCGGCCAGAACCTGCACGTCGGTTGCCTGGTTGAAGGTCACGACATCGGCGTCGAGGCCCTCGAGGATCGAGCGAGCCTGCTTCGATGAGCCGGCGTGCGACTGCTTGATCTCCAGCGTCTTGCCGGTGTCCTTCAGGTATTTCGCGGCATACTCCTTGTTGACGGCGACAAACAGCTCGCGCGAAACGTCATAGGAAGCATTGAGGATCGAGCTTGGCGCCTCGGCGAATGCCGGCAGCGCGCCGAGCGCAAAAAGGACCGCAGCCGTTACAACCGGAAGGCGACGCATCGTGGTTCCTTGCTCATGATTTTGGCGCGGACGAAGCCTAGCCAAGGAATGGGATGAGCAAAGTAGCAAGCGCCAGAAAGGCATTCGAGAAACAGTTATCTCAATTGCCGGCCCGGATAGGATGGCTGTCCTAGGAAAGGCCCTCCCCGCGCACAAAAGGCGGAAAGGTCAGAATTCGACGATCTTACCCGCCTCGAGGGTGATGCGCCGATCCATCCGTTCCGCCAGCTCCATGTTGTGCGTGACGAACAGGGCTGCGAGGCCCGAGGCGCGCACGAGGGCTTCGAGCGCGTCAAAGACATAGTGAGACGTCTTCGGATCGAGATTGCCGGTCGGCTCATCGGCCAGGAGCAATCGCGGTGCGTTGGCAACGGCGCGGGCGATGGCGACGCGCTGCTGCTCGCCGCCCGAGAGTTCGGAAGGGCGGTGCGTGACGCGCGCTTCCAGCTTCATATAGGCGAGCAGTTCCGCTGCGCGCCGCGCCGCTTCCTTGCGGCCAAGGCCACGGATCAGCTGCGGCATCATCACGTTTTCAAGCGCGGTGAATTCCGGCAACAGATGATGGAACTGGTAGACGAAGCCGATCTCGAGCCGGCGAATGGCCGTACGGTCGGCGTCGCCGAGCGAGCCGGCCAGCCGGCCGCCAATCTCGACATCGCCGCCATCCGGCCGTTCCAGCAGGCCGGCCATATGCAGGACCGTCGACTTGCCGGCGCCCGAGGGCGCGACGAGCGCGACGATCTCGCCCGGATAGATCGCGAGATCCGCACCGGTGAGAATGGAGAGCTTGCCCGAGCCTTCCTTGTAGTGGCGCTCGACGCCGACGAGGCGAAGGGCGGGAGTATCGGCGGCGGGCGCGCTTTGCGACGGACGTTCTGCGGTCACGGCATCACTCATTCGTATCGCAATGCCTCAACCGGATCGAGCCGGGCCGCGCGCCACGCCGGGTAGATCGTGGCGAGATAGCTGAGCACGAGCGCCATGACGACGATCGAAATCGTTTCGCCGGGATTCATATCGGCCGGCAGCTTCGAAAGGAAATACAGCTCCGGCGAGAACACTTCGGTCCGCGTCAGCCAGGAGACAAACTGCCGGATCGACTCGATGTTCAGGCAGACGACGGTGCCGAGCAACACGCCGAAGGCGGTGCCGACCGTGCCGATCGCCGCGCCGGTTATGAAGAATACGCGCAGGATCGAGCCCCGCGTCGCGCCCATCGTCCGCAGGATGGCGATGTCGTGGCTCTTGTCCTTCACCAGCATGGTGAGGCCGGAGATGATGTTGAGCGCGGCGACGAGGACGATCAGCGTCAGGATCATGAACATCATGTTCCGCTCGACCTCGAGCGCCGAGAAGAACGTCATGTTGCGCTCCCGCCAGTCGGTCAGCAGAACCGGCCGGCCGGCGGCCGCCTCGATCGCCTCGCGCATCGCTCCGGTCTGATCGGCATCGGAGATATAGATCTCGATCGCCGAGGCCTTGTCGTCCGAATTGAAGAAGGCCTGCGCTTCGGCGAACGGCAGGAAGACAAAGGACGAGTCGTACTCCGACATGCCGATCTCGAAGATCGCCACCACGGGGTAAGCCTTGATCCGAGGCGTCATCCCCATGGGGGTGACATTGCCGCGCGGCGAGACCAGCGTCAGCTTGTCACCGATCGAGACGCCCATATTGGTGGCGAGCCGCGTGCCGATCGCCACGCCTTCGGCTTCATCGAAATTGTCGAGCGTGCCGAGCTTCACATTATTCGAGATGCTGGGAAGACTGGGCAGATCCTCGGCCCGCACACCGCGAACCAGGGCGCCCGTCGAGTTGTTCGCCCCGGAAGCGAGTACCTGCCCCTCGACCAGCGGAATGGCCGCTGTGACGCCCTTGACCATCGACAGCCGCGTGGCGACGTCGGCAAAGTCCGTGAACGGCGTGTCCAGGGGCTGCAGCACAACGTGGCCGTTGATGCCGAGGATCTTGCCGATCAGTTCGCCGCGAAAGCCGTTCATCACCGACATCACGATGATCAGCGTCGCAACGCCGAGCATGATGCCGATGAAGGAAAAGCCCGCGATGATCGAGATGAACGTCTCGCGCCGGCGAGCGCGCAGATAGCGCCCCGCCAGCATCCATTCGAACGTTGAAAACGGTTTCGTGCCGGTCGGCTCAGCCATTCCTGTCCCGATCGCGGCGCGCCGCGCGTTAAGAGCTGCCCAGAAGTTTGGCCACTGCCGTATCCAGGCTAACGGATTCGCGCTCGCCCGTCGCCCGTCGCTTGATCTCAACTTCACCACTCGCCAGTCCCTTCGGACCCACGATCAGCTGCCAAGGCAGGCCGATCAGATCCATGGTCGCAAACTTCGCCCCGGCGCGTCCCTCAACATCATCGTAGAGGACTTCGATTCCGGCATTCGTAAGGCGCTCGTACAGCCCGTCGCAGGCCAGATCCGTCGCGGCGTCGCCGACCTTGAGGTTGATCAGGCCAACCTTGTAGGGAGCAACGCTCTCCGGCCAGATGATGCCGGACTCGTCGTGGCTCGCCTCGATGATGGCAGCGACCAGACGCGAGACGCCAATGCCATAGGAGCCCATGTGGACCGGGTGATCCACGCCGTCCGGGCCGGTAACCTTGGCGCCCATCGGCTCCGAGTACTTCGTGCCGAAATAGAAGACCTGCCCGACTTCGATGCCGCGCGCCTCGACCCGGTTCTCTTCCGGCAAAGCCTCGAACGCGGCCTTGTCGTGCATTTCCTCGGTCGCGGCGTACTTCTCGGTCCAGGCCGAAACGATCGGCGTCAGATCGCCGTAGAAGTCGATATCGTCACCGGGTACCGGTGTATCAAGCGCCCGCTTGTCGAGGAACACGGCGCTTTCGCCGGTCGCCGCCAGCACGATGAACTCATGCGTCGCGTCGCCGCCGATCGGGCCGGAATCGGCACGCATCGGGATCGCCTTGACGCCAAGACGGTCGAAGGTGCGCAGATAGGCAACGAACATGCGGTTGTAGGCGCGGCGGGCAGAAGCCTCGTCGATGTCGAAGGAATAGGCATCCTTCATCAGGAATTCGCGACCGCGCATGACGCCAAAGCGCGGACGGAGCTCGTCGCGGAACTTCCACTGGATGTGGTAGAGATTCATCGGCAGCTCCTTGTAGGAGCGCACATAGCTGCGGAAAATGTCGGTGACCATTTCCTCGTTCGTCGGGCCGTAGAGCATCTCGCGCTCCTGCCGGTCCTCGATACGCAGCATCTCCTTGCCGTAGTCCTCGTAACGACCACTCTCGCGCCAGAGATCGGCCGACTGAAGCGTCGGCATCAGGATCTCGATGGCGCCGGCCCGGTTCTGCTCTTCGCGAACGATGCGCTGGATATTGGCCAAAACCTTCTGGCCAAGCGGCAACCAGGAGTAGATTCCCGCGCTCTGCTGGCGGACAAGACCGGCCCGGAGCATCAGCCGGTGGGAAACGATTTCGGCTTCCTTCGGTGTCTCGCGGAGGGTCGGCAGGAATGAGCGGGAAAGGCGCATCAGAAAAGGGCTCCAGCGAGTCGAATGGGCGCACATCAAGCCATAGACGGACGAAAACACAAGTCCCGGAAATTGGCGCCTTTGTCGCGGCGAATGAAGGAGCCTCGTGCCGGGGTATCCAGGTGATCGACGCACATTCGAACGGCCAAATTGGCTATTGGCGCAATCCCGGGACTAAGGTCAGTCATGCTGACGCAAAAAATTTGGGCTACCGATGCACAATTAGATGACAAGAGCGAAGTCATTGGATAACGTCGGGTCACAATAAAGGACCTCGCAGTAAAGCGAGGCTCCAACAAAGGCACGCGGTCTAGGTCTTGGGAGGAAGCCCCCTCTGGCGCGCTGAAAAGCAGCTGCCGCCGAGCTCACCATAATGAGCTCGATCAAAGCCAATCGAGCGAAAAGCTCGGCTGAGGGGTTGAACGCGAACTAGAAAAGGCAAGATCCGCGAGGATCTTGCCTTTTTCTTTTTGCGGATACTGCCGGGTTTCTTGACTGGATCAGAAGGAAACGTGGCTAAGCGCTTCCGCCGTCCAGCCCATCTTCACGTAGCCGTACCAAATGCCATAGACGATGATGGCGCTGATAACAGAGGTGATGATCACCTTGCGAGCCAGATGCAAGTTAGCCGGCGCACTCGAGGTCGTTCCGAGCAGGACATTGCCCTCTTCCTCATGCGTGCGAATCCCGAACGGGAGCACCATGAAAATCACCAGCCACCAGACGATGAAATAGACGGCAAAGATGCTGTAGATCGGCATGGTGTTCAGGCCTCCTCAAGTTCGACCAGCGTACCGCAGAAATCCTTCGGATGCAGGAACAGCACGGGCTTGCCATGGGCGCCGATCTTCGGCTCACCATTTCCAAGCACGCGTGCGCCCTCGGCCTTCAGCCGGTCGCGCGCGGCGATGATGTCGTCCACCTCATAGCTGAGGTGGTGGATGCCGCCATCCGGATTTCGGGCGAGAAATTTCGCGATCGGCGAATCCTCGCCCAGCGGCGCCAATAGCTCAATCTTGGTGTTGGGCAGTTCGACGAAGACCGTGATCACGCCATGTTCGGGCAGGCTCAACGGCGCGGAAACGCGCGCGCCGAGCGTGTCCCGGTAAATCCGCGTCGCGGCATCCAGATCGGACACCGCGATCGCTACATGGTTCAGTCGGCCAATCATCGCAAACGATCCTTCCGCAGGCATCACGCCCGCAAAGGCTTCATACGATTGCGACGAAGACCGTGCAAAGTGGCTTTTTGCCCCAAGCCTGTCGCACCGAGGCGCGAACCGACCGACGGATCGCCTCGCGGACGAGTTCGGAGTCGCGACGCCGCGCGCGCGGGATGCTCTCGATCGTGCCGAGAACCGCCGTCATCACGGTCTCCTCGAACGGATGACCGGACACACCCTGGATCGGCAGGCCCGTCAGCGCGATCTCGGGATCAACGGCGATGCCGCCCTTGGAATCGAGCACGACGGAGATAGCGACATGGCCGGCAAAGGCGAGCTTGCGACGGTCCGGAACGCCCACCCCCGCCTCGTCGGCGATGATGATGCCATCCTTGAACAGCCGACCAACCGGTACGTCGTCAATCTCTTCGGCCGGTCCCGGCGCCAGACGGACAATGTTGCCATTCTCCGTCAGCACGACCTGCTTGACGCCCATATCGCGGGCAAACGCCGCATGGGCCCAGAGGTGCATCGCCTCGCCGTGAACCGGAATGGCGATCTCGGGACGAACCCAGCCATACATCTCCGCCAGTTCGTCGCGGCGCGGATGTCCGGAGACATGCACGAGACGGTCGCGATCGGTGATGACGACAATGCCCTGGTCGCAGAGCGCATTGATGATGTTGCCGATGGCCTTCTCATTGCCCGGAATCGGACGCGCCGAGAACACCACTGTGTCGCCGGGCGAAAGGCCGACGAACTTGTGTTCATCCTCGGCAATCCGGGCAAGGGCCGCGCGCGGCTCGCCCTGGCTGCCGGTCAGGATCGCCACGACCTTGGTGCGTGGCAGATAGCCATAAGATTCCTCGTCGAGGAAGGGCGGCAAGCCCTCCATGTAGCCAAGCTCGGTCGCTACCTCGATGGCGCGGCGAAGCGCGCGCCCGACGACGACAACCTGCCGGTCGGCAGCCTGTGCGGCCAGGGCGATCGACTTGATGCGGCCAACATTCGACGCGAAGGTCGTGAAGGCGACGCGGCCGGTTGCTTCCTTGACGATCTCGGTCAGCGAGCGGCCAACCTCCGTCTCGCTAGGGCTGCGGCCTTCGCGCATGGCATTGGTCGAATCGCAGACAAGCGCGAGAACGCCCTCGTCGCCGATCGCCGCCAATCGCGCCGCATCGGTCAGCGGACCGATGACAGGCTCGGGATCGAGCTTCCAGTCGCCGGTGTGAACCACCGTGCCCAGCGGCGTGCGGATCGCCAGAGCCATCGGCTCCAGGATCGAATGCGCCACCGCGATGAATTCGACTTCGAAATCACCGATCGTGATGCGGTCGCCAGGATTGACGATGGTGATCGGGATTTCAGGCGCGCCAGGCTGGGCTGCGCGCTTGGCGTTCAGCAATCCGGCGGTGAAGGGGCTCGCATAGACCGGCACGCGCAGGCGCGGCCACAGGTCGAGCAGCGCGCCAAAATGGTCTTCATGCGCATGGGTTATGATGATCGCGTCGATGAAATCGCGCTCTTCCACCATATAGCGGATATCGGGAAGTACGACGTCGACGCCCGGCAGGTCCGGCCCGCCAAAGCTGATGCCGAAATCGATGCCGATCCAGCGCCGGCGATTCGAAGGCCCATATCCATAGAGAGCGAGATTCATACCGATCTCGCCAACGCCACCCAGGGGAAGGAAGACGAAGTCGTCCGTCGCTGCTTTTTTTGCGCTCATTGTCTCGACGTCGCCACTGTACCGAAATGGACCTCGCCGGCGGCGATGGTCCTGATCAAACCCTCGGGAGAACGGATGACAAGGCGGCCTTCCTCGTCAATCGTCTCGAATACTCCAGAGAATACCTGTTCGCCTACCCGAACCGCTACCGTCTCCCCGAGACCGGCCGCGCGATCGAGCCATAATTTTCTGACGGACTTGAAGCCGCGTCCTTCATTCCAGACACGGGATACGCTGGACCAGGCATCCGACAGCGCCTCGAACAAGCGAGCCGCATCGATCCCTACGCCCAAATCGGCAAGCGCAGTCGCAGGATAGGGCAAGCCTTCTGGCGCCGCGACCACATTCACCCCGATGCCGATGACGACTGCCAGTCGGTCATCCGGGAGCGGTTCCGCTTCAAGGAGAATGCCAGCGAGCTTGCCGCCGTCCAGCAACACGTCATTCGGCCATTTGAGGCGAAGGCGATCGCGGCGGCCGGCAGCACCGGTACCCTCAACACCATCCAGGCCGATGCGGAACGCGAGATCGGGAGCGACCGAACGCAGCGCCTCGTCGAGTGACAAACCAGCCACGAAGCCGAGCGTCGCGGCGGTTGCCGGGTGATTGGGAACGACAACGAGCAGGCTAGCGGCGAGGTTGCCCACGGGCATCGCCCACGGCCGTCCCCGGCGCCCCCTGCCCGCCGTCTGCTGCGCCGTCACGAACCAGCAGCGGCCGGGATCCCCGGCACGCGCGGCCGCCAAGCCCTCGGCATTCGTCGACCCCGTCGTCTCAAAGAACTTGAGGCGGTAGTGACTGTCGCTTGAGGCCCGGCCGAGCTTGAACTCCGTCAAATCAGAAGAACGTCTTGGCCGCGACGCTCGCCGCCGTGCCGAGCGGCCCGGCGAGGAAGACGAAGAGGATCACGAACAATCCTGAAAGACCGAGAACGACGCGGAGCTCGCCCGGCATCGGCTCGAAGGCTTCGGCCGGCTCGTCGAAATACATGATCTTGACGAGACGGAGATAGTAGTAGGCGCCGACCACGCTCGACAGCACGCCGATCACCGACAGCACGTAGAGCTGTGCCTCGATGGCGGCGAGGAAGACGTAGAACTTGGCGAAGAAGCCGGCCAGCGGCGGAATGCCCGCCAGCGAGAACAGGATCATCGCGAAGATGAAAGCGACGACCGGATGGGTCCGCGACATGCCGGCGAGATCGCTGGTGTCTTCGACCATCTGGCCCTGGCGGCGCATGAACAGGATGACCGCGAAGGCGCCGAGCGTCATGGCGACATAGACCGCCATGTAGATCAGGACGCCCTGCACACCCGACTCATTGCCGGCGGCGAGGCCGACAAGCGCGAAGCCCATATGGCCGATCGACGAATAGGCCATCAGTCGCTTGATGTTGCGCTGACCGATCGCGGCGAAGGCGCCGAGGATCATCGAGGCAATCGCGATGAAGGTGATGACCTGCTGCCAGTCCGCAACCGCCGGGCCAAGCGGCCCAACCAGTACGCGAACGAGAAGCGCCATGGCGGCGGCCTTCGGAGCCGCGGCAAAGAATGCCGTGACCGAAGTCGGCGCGCCCTCATAGACGTCCGGCGTCCACATATGGAACGGCACGGCCGAGACCTTGAAGGCAAGGCCGGCGATGACGAAGACCAGACCGAACACGACGCCGACCGAGACCGGACCGGCGGCCAACGCGGTCGCCACGCCCTGGAACTGCGTGTGGCCGGTGAAGCCGTAGATCAGCGAGATGCCGTACAGCAGCATGCCGGACGAAAGCGCGCCGAGCACGAAGTACTTCAGGCCGGCTTCGGTCGACTTGACCGAGTCGCGGTTGCTGGCAGCGACGACGTAGAGCGCGAGCGACTGCAGCTCGAGGCCGAGATAGAGCGCGATCAGGTCATTTGCCGAGATCATCAGCATCATGCCCAGCGTCGCGAGCAGGATCAGCACCGGATACTCGAAGCGGGCGATCTTTTCCTGCTTCGTGTAGCTGGTCGACATGATGATCGCGAAGCCGGAGCCGATCAGCGCCAGCAGCTTCATGAAGCGCGCGAACGGATCGAGCACGAAAGCGCCGTTGAAGGTGACGCCGTCCTCAGCACCGAAGATCAGGACGAGTGCCGCGACCAGCACCAGAATTACCGAAAGCGTCGTGACGAGCGAAGTCGTCCGCTCGCCGCCGAAGGCGCCGATCATCAGCAGGACAAGAGCGCCAACCGCCAGAGTGAGCTCCGGCAGGAAGGGCATGAGCGAGGGGAACGTAGCGAGGTCCATCATGATCTGTCCGAGTTCCTCACTGCGCTGCCAGCGCGAGCTTGCCGGCAGCGGAAAGCGCAGCCTGATAGTTGGTGATCAAGTTATCGACCGCCTGCCCCGTCACGTTGAAGACGGGCATCGGGTAGACGCCGAAGAAGATCGTCAGCACGACGAGCGGGACGAGAATGGCAATCTCGCGACGCGACAGGTCAAACATCGACTTGAGGCTCGCCTTGTCCAGCGCGCCCATGATCACCTTGCGGTAGAGCCACAGGCCGTAGCTTGCCGACAGGATGACGCCCGAAGCCGCGAAGGCGGCGACCCAGGTGTTGACCTTGAAGATGCCGACCAGCACGAGGAATTCGCCGACGAAGCCGCTGGTGCCCGGCAGGCCGACATTCGCCATCGTGAAGACGAGGAACGCGGTCGCGTAGAACGGCATCCGGTTGACCAAGCCGCCATAGGCCGCGATCTCGCGGGTGTGCATCCGGTCATAGATGACGCCGACGCAGAGGAAGAGCGCACCCGAGACGATGCCGTGCGACAGCATCTGGAAGATCGCGCCTTCGACGCCCTGGGCGTTCATCGTGAAGATGCCCATCGTGACATAGCCCATATGGGCAACGGACGAGTAGGCGATCAGCTTCTTCATGTCCGTCTGAACGAGCGCCACCAGGGAGGTGTAGATGATGGCGACGACGGAGAGCGTGTAGATCAGCGGCGCGAAGTCGGCCGAAGCGATCGGGAACATCGGCAGCGAGAAGCGCAGGAAGCCGTAGCCGCCCATCTTCAGCAGAACGCCTGCCAGGATGACAGAACCGGCCGTCGGCGCCTCGACGTGCGCGTCGGGGAGCCAGGTGTGAACCGGCCACATCGGCATCTTCACCGCGAAGGAAGCGAAGAAGGCGATCCAGAGCCAGGTCTGCATCGAGGCCGGGAACTGGTACTCGAGCAGCGTCGGGATATCGGTCGTGCCGGCCTGCCAGTACATCGCCATGATGGCGAGCAGCATCAGCACCGAGCCGAGCAGCGTGTAGAGGAAGAACTTGAACGCGGCATAAACGCGACGCTGGCCACCCCAGACGCCGATGATCAGGAACATCGGGATCAGGCCGCCTTCGAAGAAGACGTAGAACAGCACCAGATCGGTCGCGCAGAACACGCCGATCATCAGCGTCTCAAGCACCAGGAACGCCAGCATGTATTCCTTGAAGCGGACCTTCACGGAATACTTCGACGCCACGATGCAGAACGGCATCAAGAACGTGGTCAGGATGACGAACAGCATCGAGATGCCGTCGACGCCCATCGAATAGGAAATCTTGCCGCCGAGCCAGTCGGCGCGCTCGACGAACTGGAACGCAGCGCTCGAATTGTCGAAGTCGATCCAGATCAGGATCGACACCAGGAAGGTGACGATCGTCGTCCAGAGCGAGATCCAATAGACGTTGCGCCGCGCCGCCGCGTCATCGCCGCGGATCAGCAAAAGCAGGAGTGCGCCGACCGTTGGCAGGAAGGTAACGGTCGAGAGGATCGGCCAGTCAGTCATCTAAAACCCCTCAACCCGCAAACATCATCCACGTGACCAGCGCAGCGACGCCGATCAGCATGGCAAAGGCATAATGGTACACGTAGCCGGACTGCAGCCGGATCACCCGGTTGGTGACATCGACGACGCGCGCCGAGATACCATCGGGGCCGAGGCCATCAATCACCATTCCGTCACCCTTCTTCCAAAGGAAGCGGCCGAGCCAACGGGCCGGACGGACGAAGATGAAGTCGTAAAGCTCGTCGAAATACCACTTGTTCAGCAGGAACCGGTAAAGGATCGGCTGCTCCGCCGCGAGGCGCTTCGGCGTCTCCGGCGAGCGGATGTAGAACCAGTAGGCCACGGCAAGACCGATCACCATCGCGATGAAGGGCGAGTACTTCACGAGCGCAGGCACACTGTGCATCTCGTGCAGGATGTGGTTGTCCGGGCTGGTGAACAGCGCACCCTTCCAGAACTCGGCATAACCCTCGCCGATGAACTGGTTGGCGAAGACCATGCCGGCGAAGATCGCGCCGATCGACAGCACCAGCAGCGGCACGGTCATGACCGGCGGCGACTCGTGCACGTGGCTCATCACTTCGGCGGAAGCGCGCGGCTTGCCGTGGAAGGTCATGAAGATCAGGCGCCAGGAGTAGAACGAGGTCATCAGGGCCGCCGCCACCGTCAGCACGAAGGCATAGCCGGAGAAGGCGTTGTGACCGACGAAGGCGCTCTCGATGATCGCGTCCTTCGAGTAGTAGCCGGCGGTCAGCGGGAAGCCGGTCAGCGCCAGCGTGCCGATGATCATCGTCCAGTAGGTGATCGGGATCTGCTTCCGCAGGCCGCCCATGTGACGCATGTCCTGCTGGCCCGAGACGGCGTGGATCACCGAACCGGCACCGAGGAACAGGAGCGCCTTGAAGAAGGCGTGCGTGAACAGGTGGAACACGCCCGCGCCATACGCGCCAACGCCGAGCGCGACAAACATGTAGCCGAGCTGCGAACAGGTCGAATAGGCGATGACGCGCTTGATGTCGTTCTGCACCAGGCCGACCGTTGCGGCGAAGAACGCCGTCGTCGCACCGAAGAAGGTCACGACCGTCAGCGCCGTCGGCGCCAGGTCGAACAGCGGCGACATGCGGGCAACCATGAACACGCCAGCCGTCACCATGGTGGCGGCATGGATCAGCGCGGAGACCGGGGTCGGGCCTTCCATGGCGTCCGGGAGCCAGGTGTGCAGCAGGAACTGCGCCGACTTGCCCATCGCGCCGATGAACAGGAGGATGCAGATCGCGGTCAGCGCATCAAAATCCCACGACAGGAAATGGATGGTCTGGCCGGCGACGCTGCCGGTGTTGGCGAAGATGGTGTCGAAATCGACCGAGCCGAACATCACGAAGATGCCGAAGATGCCGAGCGCGAAGCCAAAATCGCCGACGCGGTTGACGACGAAAGCCTTCATGGCGGCGGCGTTGGCGGCCGGACGCTTGAACCAGAAACCGATCAGCAGATACGAGGCAAGACCGACGCCTTCCCAGCCGAAGAACATCTGGAACAGATTGTCCGACGTCACCAGCATCAGCATGGCGAAGGTGAAGAGGGACAGGTACGCGAAGAAACGCGGACGATGCTCGTCATGGCTCATATAGCCAATCGAGTAGACGTGGACGAGCGACGAGACCGAGGTCACGACGACCAGCATCATGGCGGTCAAGGTGTCGACGCGCAGCGCCCAGTCGAAGGACAGCGTGCCTGACGTGACCCACGACAGAACCTTGATCCGGACCGTTTCGCCTTCCGGCGAACCGATGGTCAGGAAGGCAATCCACGACAGGGCCGCCGAAACCAGCAGCAGGCCGGTGGTGATCAGTTCCGCAGGGCGCGAACCGGGCGCCGATGCGTGATGATGATCATGGCCGTGATCGTCATGGCCGTGATCATCGTGAGCATGATGCCCATGATCATGACCGTGCGCGTGGTCATCATGCGTGTCGGTGCCATCCTTGGGCGCGCCGACCATGGCAGCGGAGTAGCTGCCATAGAGAGCGATCGCGCCGGCAAGGAAGAAGCCGAGAAGCGGGAGGAAGACGATGGCTGAATACATGGCAGGCCTCAGCCCTTCATCATGTTGATGTCTTCCACCGCGATCGAGCCACGGTTGCGGAAGTAGACGACGAGGATGGCGAGGCCGATGGCCGATTCAGCGGCCGCGACGGTCAAGACCAGAAGCGCGAAGACCTGACCGACGAGATCGCCCAGAAAGGACGAGAACGCGACGAAGTTGAGATTGACGGCGAGCAGGATGAGCTCGACCGACATCAAGATGACGATCACATTCTTCCGGTTCAGGAAGATGCCGAACACGCCGATCGTAAACAGGATCGCCGCGACGGACAGATAATGGGAGAGACCGATTGCCATGTTTTTTTCCTCGTCTCTCGCTCAGATGCCCTTGCCGGGTTCGACGGAATGCAGCTCGACGATCTGCGTCCGTCCGACCTGGTCGGCAATGTTCTGCCGCTTGACGCGCGGCTTGTGGCGCAGGGTCAGCACGATGGCGCCGATCATGGCCACCAGCAGCACGAAGCCGGCGGTCTGGAAGAAGAAGATGTAGTGGGTGTAGAGCAACCGCCCGATCGCTTCCGTATTGGAAATCTGAGCCATGTCGGGAATGGGCTGAACCGGATTGCCGGCGACATTGGGCGCGAAAGCCCAGCCGCTCAGGACGATCAACAGTTCGGCCAGCAACACGACACCGATCAGTCCGCCAACCGGCAGATACTGCAGGAAGCCCTGGCGCAGTTCCGTGAAGTCGACGTCGAGCATCATGACGACGAACAGGAACAGCACCGCCACCGCGCCGACATAAACGACGACCAGCATCATCGCCAGGAACTCGGCACCGAGCATGACGAAGAGCCCGGCCGCGTTGAAGAAGGCGAGGATCAGGAACAGCACGGAGTGCACAGGATTACGCGACGAGATCACCATCAGCGCGGAGGCGATGGTGATGCCCGAGAACAGATAAAAGAAAATGGTATGCAGGATCATGATCCGTGCCCTCGGACAGCGCGGCAAGCCGCGGCGCCCCTCCAAAATTGCGTCGGAACCACAACCCGCCTAGCGGTAGGGTGCGTCCATGCTGATATTCTGCGCGATCTCGCGCTCCCACCGGTCACCATTCGCAAGAAGCTTTTCCTTGTCGTAGTAGAGCTCCTCGCGCGTTTCCGTCGCGAATTCGAAATTCGGCCCCTCGACGATGGCATCGACCGGGCATGCTTCCTGGCAGAAGCCGCAATAGATGCACTTCACCATGTCGATGTCGTAGCGCGTCGTACGACGGGTGCCGTCGTTGCGGCGCGGACCGGCCTCGATGGTGATGGCCTGGGCGGGGCAGATCGCCTCGCACAGCTTGCAGGCGATGCAACGCTCTTCGCCGTTCGGATAGCGGCGCAGCGCATGCTCGCCACGGAAGCGCGGGCTCAGCGCCCCCTTCTCGAACGGGTAGTTCAGCGTCTTCTTCGGCTCGAAGAAATAGCGCATCGCCAGGAAGAAGGCGGAGACGAATTCCGTCAGGAAGATCGACTTGGCGGTCTGGTCGAGGCGCATCACGGTGCCCATCCCATGGTCTGCAGAACAGCCGCGACCAGGACGACCATGCCCAGCGAGATCGGCAGGAAAACCTTCCAGCCCAGACGCATAAGCTGGTCATAGCGGTAGCGCGGCACGAAAGCCTTCACCATCGAGAACATGAAGAAGACCATGGAGCCCTTCAGCACGAACCAGACGATGCCCGGCACCCAGTTAAAGGGCGCGATATCGACCGGCGGCAGCCAGCCTCCGAGGAACAGGATCGTCGTCATGGCGCACATCAGGCAGATCGATGCGTACTCGCCGAGCATGAACATCATGTACGGCGTCGAGCCATATTCCGACATGAAGCCGGCGACGAGCTCCGATTCAGCCTCGGCGAGATCGAACGGCGGACGATTGGTCTCCGCCAGAGCCGAGATGAAGAAGATGACGAACATCGGCAGCAGCGCGAGCCAGTACCAGTCCAGGAAGCTGCCCGGCAGGCCAAGCTTGGTTCCAAGACCGGTCTGCTGCGACAGCACGATGTCCGACAGGTTCAACGAACCGACGCAGAGCAGCACGGTGACGATGACGAAGCCGATCGACACTTCGTAAGAGACCATCTGGGCCGCGGCACGAAGCGACGACAGGAACGGGTACTTCGAGTTCGAAGCCCAGCCGCCCATGATCACGCCGTAAACGCCGAGCGACGAGATCGCCAGCAGATAGAGGACGCCGACATTGATGTTGGCAATCACCCAGCCCGCATTGAACGGGATCACGGCCCAGCCCGCCAGCGCCAGCGTCACGGTGACGAGCGGCGCCATCAGGAAGATGCCCTTGTTGGAACCCGACGGAATGATCGGTTCCTTGAGCATGAACTTCAGCAGATCCGCGAAGGACTGGAACAGGCCGAAGGCGCCGACGACGTTGGGGCCGCGACGCATCTGCACGGCAGCCCAGATCTTGCGGTCGGCAAGAAGGACATAGGCGATGAAGACCAGCAGCAGCACCAGAACCAGCAGGCTCTGGCCGACGATGATCGCACCGGGGATGAGGTAGTTTTCGACGAAGCCGTTCATTCCCGCCTCACTCCGCAGCAGCGGCAAGCTGGCCGGCCGCGAGCGCCGAACATTCCGCCATGATGGCGGAAGCGCGGGCGATCGGGTTGGTCAGGTAGAAATCATGGATCGGATTGGCGAAGGCCGCCCAGCCGAGCGAGCCGCCGGCCGAAGCCAGCGCCGCCACGTCGGCGATATCGCCGGCGCGGACCGTGTCGACCGCTGCGAAATGCGGATGGGCCGCATAGAGCGCCTTCCGCAATTCGCCGAGCGAGTCGAACGGAAGCTTGTGGCCGAGCACGTCGGACAGGGCGCGAAGAATGGCCCAGTCCTCGCGCGCGTCGCCGGGCGGGAAGCCTGCCCGATTGGCGATCTGCACGCGGCCTTCGGTATTAACGAAGGTGCCCGACTTTTCGGTGTAGGCGGCCGCCGGCAGGATCACGTCAGCGCGGTGTGCGCCGGCATCGCCATGCGTGCCGATATAGACGACGAAGGTCGAGCCGAGGCTCGTCGTGTCGATCTCGTCAGCACCGAGAAGGAAGAGCACGTCGAGCGCGCCCTGCCCCGCGGCGGAAACCATGCCGGCAACATCGAGCCCGCCTTCCGCCGGCACGAAGCCGACGTCGAGGGCGCCGACGCGCGAAGCGGCGGTGTGCAGAACGGCGAGACCGTTCCAGCCTTCGTCACGGCCGGGAGCCGAAGTGATGGCAGCGGCGGCGGCGAGCACAGCCTTGCCGTCGTCACGGGAGAGAGCGCCCTGCCCGACGATGACGATCGGCCGCTTGGCGTTGGCGAGGATCTCGCCGAACGAGCCCTTGCCGGCAGCGATTTCGCCAAGCGTCTCGGGGCCAGCGCCGAGGTAATCATGCGGATAGGTCAGGTCGACATGTTCGCCGATGACGCCGATCCGGACATTGCCGGCGCGCCAGCGCTTGCGGATACGGGCGTTGAGAACCGACGCTTCCTTGCGCGGATTGGCGCCGACGATGAGGATCGCGTCCGCCTGCTCGATGCCGGCGATGGTCGGGTTGAACACGTAGCTGGCGCGGCCAAGCGCCGGATCCAGCTTCGCGCCATCCTGACGGGAGTCGAGATTGGCCGAACCGAGCGATGCGATCAGCGCCTTCAGAGCAAACAGCTCTTCGACGGCGGCCAGATCACCGGAGATCGCGCCGATCTTCGAAGCCGACGTGGCGTTGACGCGGTCGGCGATGGCGGCAAACGCCTCGGCCCACGAAACAGCCTTCAGGCGACCATCGACGCGCAGATACGGGCGGTCGAGGCGCTGCGTGCGCAGGCCGTCCCAGATGAAGCGCGTCTTGTCGGAAATCCACTCTTCGTTGACCGCCTCGTTGAGACGGGGCAGCACGCGCATGACTTCGCGGCCACGCGTATCGACGCGGATGTTCGAACCGACGGCGTCCATGACGTCGATCGACTCGGTTTTGGTCAGTTCCCAGGGACGTGCCTGGAAAGCATAGGGCTTGGAGGTCAGCGCGCCGACCGGGCAGAGGTCGATGACGTTGCCCTGCAGCTCGGAAGACAGCGCCTTCTCGAGATAGGTGGTGATCTCGGCGTCCTCGCCACGGCCGATCAGGCCAAGCTCGGAGATGCCGGCAACCTCGGTGGTGAAGCGGACGCAACGCGTGCAATGGATGCAGCGGTTCATCGACGTCTTCACGAGCGGGCCGATATGCTTGTCTTCGACAGCGCGCTTGTTCTCGGCGAAGCGGTTCTTGTCCACGCCATAGGCCATGGCCTGGTCCTGCAGATCGCACTCGCCGCCCTGATCGCAGATCGGGCAATCCAGCGGGTGGTTGATCAGCAGGAATTCCATCACGCCTTCGCGTGCCTTCTTCACCATGGGCGACTTGGTGAGCATGACCGGCGGCTCGCCGTTCGGGCCCGGACGCAGGTCGCGCACATTCATGGCGCAGGAAGCGGTCGGCTTCGGCGGTCCGCCCTTTACCTCGACGAGGCACATGCGGCAGTTGCCGGCGATCGACAGACGCTCGTGGAAACAGAAGCGCGGCACTTCGGCGCCCGCGGCTTCCGCCGCCTGCAGCAGCGTGTAGTCCGGCGGAACGTCGACTTCGATGCCGTCAACGATGATTTTGGCCATGATTTACTCCGCCGCTTCCAGCATCTGCCGCTCAATCGGCCTGGGGTTGCGGGAATAGAGGTCGATCCGCTCTTCGATCTCGTGCCGGAAATGCCGGATCAGGCCCTGGATGGGCCATGCCGCGGCGTCGCCGAGCGCGCAGATCGTGTGGCCTTCGACCTGCGTCGTGACCTGGAGGAGCATGTCGATTTCGCGCTTCTCGGCTTCACCGCGCGCCATGCGGTCGATCACGCGCCACATCCAGCCGGTGCCTTCACGGCACGGCGTGCACTGGCCGCAGCTCTCATGCTTGAAGAAGTAAGCGATGCGGGCGATGGCGCGGATGACGTCGGTCGACTTGTCCATGACGAGCACGCCGGCCGTGCCGAAGCTCGACTTGACGGCGCGGGTGCCGTCGAAGTCCATGATCAGGTCTTCGCACTGGTCGGCCGGGATGATCGGGCAGGAAGCGCCGCCGGGGATGATCGCCTTGAGATTGTCCCAGCCGCCGCGAATGCCGCCGCCGTGCTTCTCGATCAATTCCTTGAACGGGATACCCATCGCCTCTTCGACGATGCAGGGCGTCTTCACATGGCCGGAAATGCCGAACAGCTTGGTGCCGACATTGTTGGCGCGGCCGATCGACGAGAACCAGGTCGGGCCGCGACGCAGGATGGTCGGGGCAACCGCGATGCTCTCGACGTTGTTGACCGTCGTCGGGCAGCCATAGAGGCCAACGTTCGCCGGGAACGGCGGCTTCAGGCGCGGCTGGCCCTTCTTGCCTTCCAGGCTTTCGAGCAGGGCCGTCTCTTCGCCGCAGATATAGGCGCCGGCGCCATGGGCGACATAGATGTCCATGTCCCAGCCATGGACATTGTTCTTGCCGATCAGGCGCGCGTCATAGGCCTGGTCGATGGCGACCTGGAGATGCTCGCGCTCGCGGATGAACTCGCCACGGACGTAGATATAGGCGGCATGCGCGCCCATCGCGAAGCCGGCGATCAGCGCGCCTTCGACGAGGTGGTGCGGGTCGTGGCGCAGGATCTCGCGATCCTTGCAGGTGCCCGGCTCGGACTCGTCGGCATTGATGACGAGGTAGTGCGGCCGGCCGTCGTTCTGCTTGGGCATGAACGACCACTTCAGGCCGGTCGGGAAACCGGCGCCGCCGCGACCACGAAGCCCAGACGCCTTCATCTGGTCGACGATCCAGTCGCGCCCAGCTTCGATGATCGTCTTGGTGCCATCCCACGAGCCGCGCTTCAGCGCGCCCTGCAGGCCCCAGTCATGATGACCGTAGATATTCGTGAAGATGCGGTCTTTGTCCGAAAGCATCGTCCGCCCCTCTACTCTTTCTTGGCCGCGTCCGGGCGGACCGCAGGGTCCGAAGCCGGTACGGTCTGGTTGACCTGATTGGGAACCTTTTCCTTGTCGGCCTCGCCCTGCGCCTTGACGGCGGGAGCGACGGGCGGCTCGGCAGGAGCGGGATTGGCAGCGACGCGGGCGGCTTCCTCGGCGGCGGCGGCGCGGGCGGCGATCGCCTCGCGCGCGGCAGCCAGGCCAGCACCCTGCCCGACCATCGAGCCGTCATAAAGCTCCGGCGTCGTCAGGGCGCGGAAGCCGCCGACGGGCGCCGAATGATGGCGCTCGATCTGCGGGCCCGGCTTGATCGGCCGGCCGGCCTCGATGTCGTCGATCAGCTTGTCGAGGGTCTCGACCGTCAGATCTTCATAGGTATCCGGGACGATCTGCAGCATCGGTGCGTTGACGCAGGCGCCAAGGCATTCGACCTCTTCCCACGACAGGCTGCCATCGGCCGAAACATGGAACGGCTCGGGATGGATGCGCTCGCGGCAGCGATCGATCAGCTTGTTGGCGCCACGCAGCATGCACGGCGTGGTGCCGCAGACCTGGATGTGCGCCTTCTTGCCGACGGGGGCGAGCAGGAACATCGTGTAGAAGGTGGCAACCTCGAGCACGCGGATATAGGCCATGTCGAGATATTCGCCGACCCAGCGGATCGCCGGCTCGGAGACCCAGCCCTCCTGCTCCTGAATCCGCCACAGAAGCGGAATCACGGCGGAAGCCTGCTTCCCTTCCGGGAACTTCAACAGCTGCTTCTCAGCCCAGGCCAGATTCTCCGGCGAGAGCGTGAAGCTTTCCGGCTGCTCGGATGCGAGACGACGAACGGACATTAGCGGTCAACCTCTCCGAACACGATATCGATGGAACCCAGCACCGCGGAAACGTCGGCCAGCATGTGGCCACGGCACAGGAAGTCCATCGACTGGAGATGCGCGAAACCAGGAGCGCGGATCTTGCAGCGATACGGCTTGTTCGAGCCGTCGGCCACCAGATAGACGCCGAACTCGCCCTTGGGCGCTTCGACGGCCGCGTAAACCTCGCCGGCGGGCACATGATAGCCCTCGGTGTAGAGCTTGAAGTGATGGATGAGCGCTTCCATCGAACGCTTCATCTCGCCGCGCTTCGGCGGCACGATCTTGTTGTCCGTATAGGACACAGGACCGGTCTTCTCGGTCGTCAGCAGGCGGTTCACGCACTGCTTCATGATCCGGATCGACTGGCGCATCTCGGCCATGCGGACGAGATAACGATCGTAATTGTCGCCATGCACGCCGGTCGGGATGTCGAATTCAAGCTCCGAGTAGCACTCGTAGGGCTGCGAGCGGCGCAGATCCCAGGCGGCACCCGTGCCGCGGATCAGCACGCCGGAATAGCCCCACTTCCACGCCTCTTCCTGCGTCAGCACGCCGATATCGACGTTGCGCTGCTTGAAGATGCGGTTGCCGGTGACGAGACGATCGAGATCGTCCATCCGGCGCAGATAGGGATCGCAGAAATCGCCGATGTCGCGAACCAGCTGCTCGGGAATATCCTGATGCACGCCGCCGGGACGGAAATACGCCGCGTGCATCCGGGAACCGGACGCGCGCTCGTAGAAGATCATCAGCTTTTCGCGCTCTTCGAAGCCCCAGAGCGGCGGCGTCAGCGCGCCGCAATCCATCGCCCAGGTCGTCACGTTCAGGACGTGCGACAGGAGACGGCCCATCTCGGAGAAGAGAACGCGGATCAGCTGGCCGCGCTTCGGCACCTGGATGTCGAGCATCTTCTCGACGGCCAGCGCGAAGGCATGCTCCTGGTTCATCGGCGCGGCGTAATCGAGCCGGTCGAAATAGGGCACGGCCTGGAGATAGGTCTTGGTCTCGATCAGCTTCTCGGTGCCGCGATGCAGCAGGCCGATATGCGGATCGACGCGGTCGACGATTTCACCGTCGAGCTCGAGCACCAGACGGAGCACGCCGTGCGCCGAAGGATGCTCGGGACCAAAATTGATATTGAACGGACGAACCTGGGCTTCTGCCATCTCGTGCCTCAGCTCGACTTCTGTTCGGGCTTGGGAGCGTCCTTGGCTTTCTCGTCGCCCGGCAGCACGTAGTCGGTGCCTTCCCAGGGGGAGAGGAAGTCAAAGTCGCGGAATTCCTGCGCCAGCTTTACGGGCTCGTAGACGACCCGCTTCTGCTGGTCGTCATAGCGGACTTCGACATAGCCGGTCAGCGGGAAATCCTTGCGAAGCGGATGTCCCTCGAAGCCATAGTCGGTCAGCAGACGGCGAAGGTCGGGGTGGCCGGTGAACAGGATGCCGTACATGTCGTAGGCTTCGCGCTCAAACCAGTCCGCACCCGGCAGGATCGACGTGATCGAGGGAACCGGCGTGACGTCGTCCGTCTCCAGCTTGAGACGGATGCGGAGGTTCCGCGTCGGGCTCAGCAGGTGGTAGACGACGTCGAAGCGCAGTTCGCGCTGCGGATAATCCACACCGCAGACATCGATCAGGCTGATGAAGCCGGTGCTCGGATCGCTGGCGAGCCACTGGACCAGTCCGACGATCGTTTCGCGCTGAACGGTGACATTGAGTTCGCCATAGGCGACCTCGAAGCCAACAACATCGGCCGCGCGCTGCGCGACGATGTAGTCACCGAGCTCTTTGAGGGTCTCTTCCATGCTGTACCTTCAGCGCTCGATGGTGCCGGTGCGGCGGATCTTCTTCTGCAGAAGCAGAACGCCGTACAGAAGCGCCTCGGCCGTCGGAGGACAGCCCGGAACGTAGATGTCGACCGGCACGACGCGGTCGCAGCCACGCACCACCGAATAGGAATAGTGATAGTAGCCGCCGCCATTGGCGCAGCTGCCCATCGAGATGACGTAGCGCGGCTCCGGCATCTGGTCGTAGACCTTGCGGAGCGCGGGAGCCATCTTGTTGGTCAGCGTGCCGGCGACGATCATCACGTCCGACTGGCGCGGCGAACCGCGCGGCGCGAAGCCGAAGCGCTCGACGTCGTAGCGCGGCATCGAGACCTGCATCATCTCGACGGCGCAGCAGGCGAGGCCGAACTGCATCCACATCAGCGAGCCTGTACGGGCCCAGGTGATCAGGTCGTCCGCGGCGGCGACAAGGAAGCCCTTGTCGGCCAGCTCGTTGTTGACGTCCATGAAAAAGGGATCGTCATGGCCAAGCGGGCGGCCAGACGCATCGACAAGCCCCTTCGGCCGCTGCGCGACCTGGGTGCCCGAGGTTCCGCTCAATCCCATTCGAGCGCTCCCTTCTTCCATTCGTAGATGAAGCCGATCGTGAGAACGGCCAGGAAACTCATCATCGACCAGAATCCGAACCAGCCGAGATCGCCGAACACGACGGCCCACGGAAACAGGAACGCAACTTCCAGATCGAAGATGATGAACAGGATCGCGACGAGGTAGAACCGGACGTCGAACTTCATGCGCGCATCGTCGAAGGCGTTGAAGCCGCACTCATAGGCGGAGAGCTTCTCGGGATCCGGATTGCGATATGCGACCAGGAACGGCGAGATCAGCAGCGCCAAACCGATGACGAGAGCGATCCCGAGGAACACGACAATCGGAAGGTATTCGCGCAACAGGTCTTCCATGCATCCGGCTCCGTTGCTCCATCCCGAACAGCCGCGCCGCTGCTCTTGGATGGTGCGGCGCAAAAAGGCCGCCAAGCGTTTCAGTCTACTAAGGTATCGGCCGGCCGCGAGGAAAAGCGGCGATCCGCCGGGGCGGCGGTCGAAAACATAGGCGAGGCTTATCGGAGGCGACCAGACGTGGCAAGCCCCAAGCCCGCCCGTCAAAGGCGTCCCGGAAGGCCAACCTACCGCATCGCGGCCAAAAACCGACAAAAATTAGAACTGGAAGAATGAAAGGAATTTCGCGTGCGGCGAGATGTCCCGCAGACGGAATGGAAAACCGGCCAGAAAGCCCGCAAAGCGAACGGTTCACCATAGCGAGCGTTTTGACAAAAAAATGGGGGCGAATCGCCCCCATTGTCTCAAGCTGGCCGAGATGGATGCTGCCGTGCGCGGGGCACCGATCAGGATCTATCGGGCGCCGGAAGCCTGATTCTTCAGCATGCCGACAATGGCCGTCAGGATAGCGCCACCGGCACCGCCGCCGACCACGTCCGTCACGATCTTGCCGATATCCATGCCAGCCATTGCCGCGCCGGCGTCAGGAGCTGCGCCTCCCATGACGGCCTGCAAGATCTGGCCGAGAATAACACCGCCGATGCCACCGGCGATGGAATTGCCGGTTGTGCCGAGGCTTTTGTCCTTGAGCGCCGAGCCGGCTGCATTGCCGCCAATCAAGCCGGCGACCACCTGAATGATCAAAGGCAGTAGAGTTTCCATGTGAACTCCCTAAGAAGCCGACCGAGCGCGAATCATTCGTGAACGACGTCAGCAAACGAAGGATAAACTTATCACGGACATCGATCTAATATTAATGTCGCTGCGTCGCAGCATAAGTATTCGAGCACCAGGCGTCGTTTCATCGGTGTATTCTCGGCGACTGCCGCGACGACAACCGACATCCCGCGCGCACCGCTCATTCATTCGGAGTGTTGTTTGCCAGGACATAGCTTTTCACGATACGGGCCCACTGCCAGCTCGCCGCGGATAGCGATCCGAAGCCCTGCGGGGCCGCGTAACGGCGATCGAGACGTTGGGCAGCACGGAGGCTCCACCCGACTCGACATGAGCCCACAGCCCCTGCCCCGGGCTCGGCACGAGACAGGCACTGGCCGCGCCAGATGCTGCGAAGCCAAATAGCGTCGCGGACAAGCAAAGCTTGCCTGGGGCGGCGACCGATAGGAAAAGTCTCTGGGAAAGAAATGGCGGGAGTGACGGGGCTCGAACCCGCGACCTCCGGCGTGACAGGCCGGCGCTCTAACCAACTGAGCTACACCCCCGCGGGTGCCCCTTTCGGGTCGATGCAGCCTTGGCCGCACCGTGCAGTCAGACCGGAAGACCAACAAGCCCTGAAGGCTCGATGCGGCTTCCAATCCGCATTCCAAGCAGATTGACGCGATGCAATCCGATGCTCGGTAAAATGAATGGCGGGAGTGACGGGGCTCGAACCCGCGACCTCCGGCGTGACAGGCCGGCGCTCTAACCAACTGAGCTACACCCCCGCTGGGGTCCCTTTCGGGGCGCCGCGGCTCGTCACCGCGTCGTGTTGAGCGCTGAAGTACGGTACCGACCTATCCAAGTCAAGCACGCGATCCAGCACGATTGTGGAAAACCGGTTTAGCCGACGAAAACCGCACGACACCGCCAAAAGGGCGACCAGCACACCCCAAACGCAAGCCGCAGGCAGCGCGCTCCCGCCGGATCGAAGCCAACTATTTCGACGTCCCGGGCGAGCGGCACAAGCAGGCGTCGCCAGATCCGGAGACCTACGGTCCAGAATCGACACAGAGGCCCGCTGGAGGCGATCCGGGGTATCGACGGGGAGATTGTTCGAAAGGTGATTGAGGGGCTCAGGAGGCCGGCGCGCGTGGCGCGGAGGCATGGTGGGCGATGAGAGACTCGAAATCACCTCCCCCACAATCCAAGCATTGAAAACATTACGTTTTTCGACGCTTCCGATGACAAAACCATAGCAGTCAAACCTAGCATTTTCTACCCTATGGAGACCTTCCTATGACCACCAACATCCTCCCCGCCCTGACAGCTGCCACGACAGACACTGAAATGCTCGCCCTCCTCAAGAGCCCCGAGAGCGCCATGGGGTTCGCCATCGAGCACATCGAGGACTTCGAAGTCCGCCAGTTCCTCATCGACTGGACCTCTGGGGCCGACCTGACGCCCTGGGTGGACGCCTGGAGGATCGATCAGGAAGCCGGACAGGGTGCGCCCCGTCACGTTTGAAGCCCTCCACCGAGTAGCACCAGCGCCGCCATCAAGGGGAGTGAGCCTGACACCGGGCCACTCCTCCGCGTTCTCCAGGGGGAAAGAGTTCCATGAGTACCAGACACGTACGCGCACTGTTCGAGGCCAACCGCAGGCTACTGGCAGAGCATCGAGACATCCCGGTTACCGTCGCCTTGACCCTCCTCGGTGTCGCTATTTGGGAGGACCATGTGGACAGCGCCGGTGAATTGATGAGCCTGGAGGACCTCGCGGTGAAGATAGGCACCTCTCCCAGCTCGCTCTCGCAGCACACACGCTACCTCGGACACCGCTACCGAGAGGACAAGCCGGGACTGGGCTTGGTGGAGACCCGAGAGCATCCCCACAGCGGACGGAAGAAGATGTTCCGCCTGACGCCGACAGGTAGGGGTCTCATTCGCCAATTGGATCTGATCCTAAAGAAGGCCGACTAGCGCAGCGGCACGGTCGCCGCCTACACATGGGGACCGTGCCCAATGTCCTCCTACTTGATGGGACAATCGGATCCTGCGACCCAATAGGTGCGCATATGATGGGGCCCAGCGCCCCATCGCGTTTTTCCGCCGCCTTGTAGCAGCAACTTCCGGCCTCCCACCCTCTCTCACCCGATCAATCATCCGCCCGCCTCTCCTCTCAGGTCTCGACCGTGAGGACGCGGGCTTTTTGTTGTCACGAAAGGACCATCACAATGGCACGTCAGCAAGTACGTGAGGTCTCCGCACCCAGCGCTATTCAGGGTGTGGCCTCGCCGGTAGACACCTACGTCCGTCCGGCAGAACCAGGCCGTTCCTCACTGCACGAGCTGGCCGAGGGTCTGGCCGCCTTCGACTCTGGCCTCGGGGGCTACCTCAACAAGAAGAAGGGGGAGAACGACAAGGCCGAAGAGGCTAAGGCCATTGTGGACTTCAACCGGAACAACCAGGTGGGCTGGGCCGAGGCAGTCAAGCAGGGCTTGGTCCCGGCATCTTCCTCGCCCGTCTACATGGCCTCCTACAAGAAGTCCCAGGGCAACCTCGCGGGCCTCCGCCTTGGTGACAAGTCCTCCCTCGACTACCAGTCCTGGGAGGGACGCCATGATGCGGACAGCGCGGGCTACTCGGCGTGGGCCTCCCAGTGGATGTCCGACAACGTGGGCGAGGAGCAGGACCCCGAGGTCCTTCAGGGCCTGGCCCCGCACCTTGAGCGCGTCACGATGGGTGGCCTCAACACCTTCCAGACGGAACGTGACGAGCGCATCAAGGAGGGAGCACGGGCAACCACAGGCGCGACCATCACCCACGCCCTCTCTGAGACCCTGGACGACGGTAGGGCCACGGGAACGACCGACTGGAACGCCTTCTGGGACAAGACCATCGAGGTCCGCACCGAGGCGCTCGCCCGGGGTGAGCAGGAAGCCCCGGTGGACCAGCTCATCGTTGACTCCATCCTCCTCCAGGCCGAGCGGACTTCCGACATGGAGGTCCTCAAGCTCCTCGACAAGAAGCTCCCCGGCAAGGAGCACCCCATGAACTTCGCCCCCAAGATCCGGGAGGCCATGACTGCCTCGCAGAACCGCATCACGGCGGCTCAAGGTGCCACGGGTGGGGAGATCGCCAGGCAGCGCGAGGCGGAAGAGAAGGCCCAGCAGGAGGCCGACAAGGCCGGGGCCTACGCCCTCATCTATCAGAACAAGGAGGTCCCCGAGGAGCTGATCGTCAAGTTGAGCCGCAGGGATGGCGACATCCGCAAGACCCTCCAGGACGCCAAGACCTCCGCCAAGACTGGCTTCCAGCAGGAGGAGGATGTGGGTCTGATGCCCGTCTGGGAGAACATTCATAGCGGCGCTGGCATTGGCTATATCAACGCGATGCGGGATGCCGGCGTCATTAAGAATCAGGCGACCTACCAGAAGGCCCTCGACCGGATGGCTGCCGTGAAGAAGGCGCAGGATGACGGCGGCATCTTCACTGCCCCCACCGCCAAGGACACCGTCAGGTTCCTGACCAACGCAACCGCCCTCTCCAAGACAGAGGCCGCCATCAGCGGGGACATGCCGCTCTCCTCCGAGGCCCTCGAAGCTCTGCACGACTACCGCCATCTCCTCCTCGATTGGGAGAAACGGAACCCCGACGCCTCCATGATGGAGAAGGAGAAAGCGGCGCTGGAAGCTGCCACGATCATCCGCTCCCGGCTCCAGGAGGATGACACCGGGGAGTACGTCAACACCTACCAGTCGGATGCAGACCGCCAGAAGGCTGACGCCGCCGCCTTGGCAGCACAGCAGGCCGCAAAGGCCGAGGCCAAGGGCCAGGCCGACCAGGCGTCAGCGGACGCGGTGACGGACACCATGAACGCCGTCCAGGATGCCACCGGGTACGCCCAGGAGGATGCAGGAAGCTGGTGGCAGTCCGCCCTCGGGTCACTCGGCATTATGGGTGACAACCTGATGGCAGGACCCAATGGGCCCAAGAAGGACCCATTCGCAAGCGAGCCCGAGCCGGTCATTCCCCCAGCGAACCAGCAGGTCGCACCGAATGGCCTCCCAACGTCAGGCGACAACAATACGACCCCGCCTCCGGCCTTCGAGACCCTGAGTCCAGCCCGCAAGGGGGCCGTCGAGTCCTTCTCGCAGCGCAACGGGGTCTCCTTGGAGGAAGCCAACCGGATGTTTCACGAGGAGACGCAGGCCATCATGGGTGAGAGCGGAGATGGGATCGACCCGACCATCACCAACTCCATCCAGCCGGATACCTCTGAGGTCTCCCCCGAGACACGCGAGAAGCTGACGAACCTATTCAGCGCCCCGCCCCGGGTGGAGTCCCTCCGCAAGGCTGGCGTGCCTATGGACGGCATCCTCGGCCTCATCGGACACACCGAGGGAACTGACCGCAGGAACGGCTACAATGAGACCCTGGGTTACGGGGCCTACACGGGCGGAGACGTGAACCTCGTCGGCATGACGCTCGACCAGGTGGACGCCATGCAGACCAAGATGCTGCGCCACAAGAACAACAGGTGGAACTCCTCGGCGTCCGGCCGGTATCAGATCGTCCGCACCACCCTGCGTAGTCTCCGCAAGGATCTCGGCCTCAAGGGTAACGAGATGTTCGATGAGAAGATGCAGGACCGGATGGCGATGCACCTTCTTGAGCGTCGTGGCCTCTCCAAGTGGCAGGCTGGGCAGATGGACGACAAGACGTTCCTCAACAACCTCTCAGCCGAGTGGGCCTCGCTGCCCAAGGCGAACGGTAGGGGAACCTACAAGGGCCAGCGGGCAGCAGCCACCCCGCAGCAGGTCATAAAGGCCCTCCACGGGGGGCCTCCCGGACACTCCTCCGAGAGGCTCACCGCCTCCCTTGGCTCCCCGAACGCACCCAGGGCCTACGCCAAGATCCCTGACGTGGATGGCGAGGGCCGAGCGGGACAGGTGGCCAAGTTCCAGGAGTGGAATAGCGACCCCGTGGCGAACCACGAGGCCAACCTCAAGACCCTCAAGCCAGGGCTCCAGGACGTGATCAGACGGGCCCAGGAGAAGACGGGCATCAAGTTCGTCATAGGGTCCGGCAAGCGTGATGCAGCCAGCCAGAAGAAGGCTGTCGAGTGGGGATGGAGCAAGACCGAAGACAGTGACCACCTGGACGGCAACGCCGTGGACCTCTGGCCTATCGACGCAGAGGGGGCGGTGAACTTCGAGTCGGCCTCCCAGGCGGAGATCGTCAAGGCCATGAAGCAGGCCGCCAAGGAACTCGGCATCAAGCTCGATGTCGGTGCTGACTGGAAGAGCCTCAAGGACAAGCCCCACTTCGCCATCAGGTCCCACCGCTAGGCCAGCATAGGCACCAGCACCCACCACAACAGACATTAACAATCTTTGGGGATGGAGAGCAGCGCCTTTCCGTCCCCATTCTTTTGATGGAGACACCCATGGCCCAAAGGCCAAAGCCTAAAGAGCTTCCCCCAGTAGAGACCATTCGGGAACTCTTTAACTACAACCCCATGTCGGGCATCTTGACGTGGCGCGAACGACCACGAAGCCATTTCACCAGCGATGGCGCGTGGAAGACCTGGAACAAGCGATATGCCGGAAAGCCCGTGGGAGGTAGCAACTCCAGCGGCTACCTCCAGGCACAGATGACGCTCGACTCAAAGCTCTTCCGCCCGCTAGTGCATGTCATTGCGTGGGCGATCCAGACCGGGAAGTGGCCGGACGACTCCGTAGACCACATCAATCACCAGGGCGACGACAACCGTTGGGAGAACCTCCGCGCCGTTACCCATGCGGAAAACACACGGAACCGCACTCCACACAAGAACAACACGTCCGGTGTCACGGGAGTCCATCTCCACGGGAAGAAGTGGCGGGCGCAGATCCGGGATGACCAGGGCGTGCTTAGGGACTTGGGCGGCTTCGACAGTTTGGAGCACGCGACCAGGCGGCGGGCAGCAGCGGAAATCGCTCTAGGTTACCACCCAAATCACGGCATCGACCTAGCCAACGGAGGGGCACCAGGGTTCGCCAAGGGGATCACTATTTGCACAGACCATGACGGAGAGACGGGACGGCTGGTGCAGGACAGGCTCATGGGCGAGGAGGATTGACAATGACCTCCCGAAACTCCCGCCTTCGAGCGGCCCGAGACATCAAGCGTCGCGCCAAGGCTCCCTCGACCTACCCGCCAGAGCACTGTGTGGTGCCCGGGTGCGAACTACCCACTCAGCGCTCCGCTTCACAGGGTCTCAGTGAGGAATATTGCAAGCCGCACCGAGAGCACCTGAGGGCTCACGGTCATGAGCACCGGAAATCGTATTCCAAGGCTGAGCTAATGCCATTCAGGCAGGCGGTCCTTGAGTGGTATCGGCTGCACCAGCATGATGCCCCCGTCAGGATGGCCCTCTCCCGACTGGAAGCCCTCATGTCCTCTCAAGGCCGCAGTCAGGACGCCTACCGCCAACGGAGCATGTCCCCAGAGGGCAAAGCCAGGAACACCCTCGCGAGGCTGCATGAGGCCGGAAAGACGGCAGAGCAACTCTTCCTCATCGTTCTGACCATCCAGGCGACACAGGCCGAGTTGGGACCCTGGGGAGCCCCCGACTGGGAGGCCGTCCAGATCAGCAAGCAGGCAAAGCGGCTCCGAGGGGCGGCCGGGACGCACTATCCAGATGGGACCTCCCGCTACCCTCGAAGTGAAGGGCTCTATCTCCGACACCTGGGTAGGATGATTGAGGAACGAGCCTCCATAGCTTTCGGCAGCGACACCATCGATCACATCAGAGCGCAGGCAAGGCCAGCCGCAAAGGTCTCCCGTCCTCCAGCACGACCTCCGAGGGACGACTCCAGGGACGAACTCCGACGCATGGAGGCCTTCCTGGGACTGTTCGGGGCAGGCGGTCGGACAACCATCGTGGGAGGATGAATATGGAACGATTTGACGAGTCATTGAGTGAACAATCAAGCGGCAGAAAGGGCCCGCGAGTGAGCAATGAGGAGCCCCCCACGTCCATCTTTCTGGACCCCTGGCTGACCGCGAAGGGAGACGCCTTAACCGCCCTCGTGGACCACCTCATGTCCATCACCGTGCCTACCTCCCCGACCCGCATCAGGTCTCTCCGCCGTGACGCCGCCGAGCGTAGGCGCTTCGTGATGGGCAACATCGCGGCCAACCTCACGCACCTTGCCTTGAGTCCCTGTCACGAGCTGGGAAACCTCTTGGCAATCTCAACCGCCAAGACCAAGCCGACCCGGTACGACCGCAAGGACTACCCTCAGGGAATACTCAAGGGAGTCGTGCAGTCTTTGCAGGAAGCCGGGCTGCTTGTGGTTCACCCCTATGTCTTCAAACAGCGTACGACGACCGTGGAGCCGAGCGCCGAGTTCGTGACCCTCATGGACCGTCATAGGGTCCGCCTCGGGGACATTGGGCGGGACATGGGAGGCGAGACCATCTGGCTTCGGGCACGAGATGACCAAGAGAAGGACGAACCACGCCGCCGCCAACATGCTCCGCTTGGAAAACATCTGGTGCCATACGTCGACACCGAGGAGACCATGAGGTTCCGCGCCGAGATGGAACACATCAACACGATACTCAACGATGCCGGGATAGCCTACGCCAGGGAGCCAATAGGACCGCTGGCCTTGCGGCGATCCTTTCTCATCAGGTCTGCCCACTCCCCTCAAGCGTTCGATCTCAATGGTCGCATCGCTGGGGGCTTCTGGCAGACCCTCAAGACACGCAGGCGGTATCTCATCACCATCGGCGGAGAGGATATCGCGGACCTGGACTATGTCTCGGCCTTTGCTGTTCTGGCCTATCTCAAAGCCACCGGAAGCCTCCCGGATGGAGACCCCTACGACGTTCCCGGCCTGGAGGAACACCGGGACGGGGCCAAGCTGGCGATGATCTCCCTGCTATCCCGAAAGGGCGACATGAAGCTCCTTGCCCCGAAACTCAAGGCCGCGCTCCCCGAGGGCTGGACCGCGAGGCGGCTTGTCGAGGCAATGATGCTAAGGCATCCGGCCATCGCGCATCTACTCGGGCGGGATGTTGGCGTAGAACTCATGCATACCGAGAGCCGCGTGCTCATGGCCGTGCTTCTGGAATTGGCCGACCGAGGCATTCCGGCCCTTCCGGTTCATGACGGAATAAACGTGAGGGGTTCCGACCGAGCGGAGGCCGTGAATGTCATGCAATCGGTCTCGGCAAAACTGCTAGGCGTGGCGTTGCCCGTGAAGGAGAAGCCGATTTGGAGGCCTCAGGTGGCCTTGGTGGCTTAACTTGCCACTATACCTCCCTCCCAGTCTCTCTCCCTCTAGGAGTAAGAGATCGGTCTCTCTTCTCATCATCGACCTAGGCCGGGAGGAGAGACCCAAGGGGCAACATGAGGCGGGGGAGAGGAGCGCCTGACATCAGTGCTCAATGTGATTGGCCTCCTCCCGGACAACTCTCTGTCTGGACCTGCGGTCTGAGGAGGATGGAGAGGGTTCACCTCCTCCCCACCCAGTCACCTACGCACTCCCCTCAAGTCTCCCCCTTAGGCCCCATCGCGTCCTTCCCTCCAGTACTGTCAGAAGGTCTCCGCGCGGAGGCGGGCATGCCCCAAGGTCCGCCCTTGGGAGCCGCTCCAGGTCTCCTGACGCTGAAGGAAGATTGCATCCACCCAATGTTTCATCTCCCAATTGCATCAATGGGCACATATGATGGCCCCATGCTCAGGGGCTGCTTTTGCCGTCATGTATGAATTTCTCGGGAATCTCGATGAGAACACCTTCCTTATTCGAACGCAGTCTCGGAAAGACAATCCGAGCTGCATTTGGGGTTGAAACAAAGGTCTTTCGTTTCGGAGACGATGACGGCGTCGTTGATTGCGCCATCGTGAGCGGACGCAACTTTCCGGTCGAAGGGGTGACTTCATACGGCTCGGTAGGATTGAGCCAAACTGTTCAGCAAGCGGGAGATGTTGAGGTGAAAGTGGAGGTCGTGACTGCCTGCGCCTCAGACACACCGCACGTCGATAGCTTATTGTCGAGCTGCGTATTCGACTGTTTCAAAAACCGGACAAATATCTCGTACGGCTCACTAATCCCCGATATCATAGACCAGTATGGAATTTCGCGGACGCTTCGACACGTAACGTTCGTCGCCCCCTTTCTATGGCCCGCGCTAGACAAAATCGAAGTCGAAGGACAAGTAATTTACTGCTTGTTGATGGTGCCAATTTCGGACGGGGAAAAAGCCTACCTTGAGAGCAACGGCATCGATGCGCTTGAGGCGCTCTTCGATAATGCACAGATCGACATCTTTGATATAAACCGGGCCTCCGTAGTAAGCTGAGCCCTAGAGTGTGCCCTCTCCTGCATTCTATGCACTCTCCTCAGGTCCTACCTACGCCTCCAGACCTCAAGGCCTCCATCGCGGGCCCTAGAGAAATCGACCGACTTGCAGGCCCGAAAGCTGACCAACAGGGTCGCGCTGATGCTGGTTGCCTTCGCCATCACCGTCTACGCCTTAGACGTGACTCGGTAGGGAGACACCATGCCGGAACTCGTCACCAAAGATGACCTCCGAGCCGCCCTGCGCGTCCTGGAGCTTCGCCTCCTCCTCATGCTCGGCGTCATGGTCGCTGGGCTCGTCCTCGCCGTGGTCACGATCAGAGCGCTGCCCTAGGCCGTGAACTCACAAATACGAAATGACTGGTGTGGGGGTGGGAAGCCGACTGGCGGCTCGTGATGGTGTTGCAGATCGTCAGTGGTTCGGCTCAGCCTCGGCCGCAACTGGCTTGGCAACCACATTTCCCGGAAACGACAGCCAACGAACCAAGTCCGCGCGATAGGCCTCATCTTTTTCCGACAATGCGGCTAACCCTATGGACAGGTCGACTTTGAGAAAAACCTCGGCATAGCGGCCGTCTTCAATGCCATCGTCTAGAAAGAGCTTCATGCGGACCAGACCGTCAGCAATAAACGCTGGATCCGTGTTTATCCCGACGGCGAGGCATTCGATGCTGTTGGCGAATTTCCATCTAGTAGCGATGTCGCGATCGTTTCTGGCAAAGAAATTGACCAGCGGCCATCTACTTTTGGGTCGCGACGTAGGGATACCATAGTGCTCGGCGATCAGGGCCAGGAGCCGGTCACTTTGAATGCCGCACGAGCATAGCGTGATCGATCCCCAAAAACTGTAAAGGGCATCATCCCCATCGAAATCGATCTGCTCGCGCCATCCGGAAACCGGGATGATCGCCATGAAGCCGACTGGCTCATGTGGTGTCGCATCGGCGCGGAATTCCAACCGCCAGCAGGAGCCGGCTTCGTCGTAAACGGCTTCAACAATGTCGAAGGTCAAGTCGCACATCGGCGCGAGGCCGTCGCCTGGCTCCTCCAGGTTGCTGAAAACATGAATCACTGGCTGCGCCCTCGCACTGCGAATTGCATTTCGCTCGCTTCATAGCTTTGCGCAAGGGTAGGTGTCCGCTTGGGAGTCGGCAACCCAGGGTCAGCCTATATGTCTCGTAGAATTAGGCTTATGCGCTAGCCTTATTAGTGAACACGCTCGCGCGGCTGCTAGGCGTGGAGTTACCCGTGAAGGATAAGCGATATGGCGGCCGCAAGCGCTCTTGGCCACTAGTGCCCTTCAAGTCTCCCCTCTAGGAGAAGGAGCCGCGAGCACAAACGGTCTCTCTTCTCATCATCGACCTCTAGACCGAGAGGGGGACCTGAGGGGCGACATGAGGCGGGGAACTGAGGCCTTGCTTCAGTGCTCAATGTGATTGGCCTCCTCCCGGAAGCCCCCTGGCCTCGCCTCACGGCCGAGAGAGAGGGTGGAGGGATCAATCCCCACCTCCCCCCAGTCACCCAATGCACTCCCCCGCAAATCTCCCCCCCAACCAGCCAGCCTCCAGCCCCCCTACCGTCCGCCCCATGTCTCCCGCGAGGCATTCCATCCCGTCCTATCCGGGGTGGGGTGATCCTAGGCGCACGGAGACAGTCCTCCAATGACGCTTCGGGCTCACTAGAAGCCGATGGTCGGCAATTTGAATGCCGACTTCAAATCTGACTGTCCACACTCAATTCATTCGGCCCAAGACGATATCACCTGCGCTCTATTTTGGCCTTCTCAATCAGGGCATCCACGCGGGCTATAAGCCTCGCCAAGCCATCCTCATCCGGCATTCCGCCAGAAAACTCGTCGGAGTTGGAATGGCCCTCCAAGAGCCGAGAGGTATCGTCCTGCAAGGCAACAATTTCATCCGCTACTTCATCGGACCAGCTAATCTTGCTAACGGCACCGAGCCGAATCTGTTCATTCCAACGTCGTACGGTGTCTTTGAACAGGTGAACGAGGACGACTTCCTCAATCGTACGGCGAAGTGCTCCCGCGCCGCTACGAACCAAGTCCACCTTCTCGCGGCCGTCCGCCTTTCTGGCACGCTCCAAGAACTCCTTGGCCTTTGTGGTCTTCCGGTAGATTCTGGTGTTGGCTGGTGTCTCGTCGATGTTCACATGGCCAGGCATGCCACTATGGCGCTCGATCCAATGTCCGACAACCGAATGACCCGTATTCTCGGCATAGTCCGAGAGAAGCGTCAAAAACACCAGATCGTGTGTGAAGACAATGACTTGCCGGACGCCCGCTTCTTCCACGAGTCTTCTGGCGATGGAGATCTTTCGCTGATGGTCCAGCGAAGTGACCGGATCATCAAGTACGATAGCAGCGCTGGTCGGGTTGAGATTTACCTCTGTAAGAAAATCCGCCAGCGACAAGGCCCGCTGCTCGCCCTCACTGAAAATCTCATCAGGCTTGTGGCCGCCCTTAGCCTTAAAACCTCGCAGCGTCTTTCCTGCGCTTCCCCGAGCCTTGAAGTCAAATGGGAGTGAGCAATCGAGCTTGGCGCATTCGTCCTTCAGGCGCTTCTTGTAGTTACCCTCAATCAGCTTTTCGAAAACGATCTTCTGGCGATCGGTCACGAAACGCGGGCTAGGACGCGACCCGCCCGCCTTCACGATCCAAACTAGGTCCTCGACGTGGGCGACAACGTCGCCGATATTCTTGCTCAGCACTTGGCGTTGTCGAAGCGCGATATGCTCGGCCTTCAGCTTGGCGAGAAGCTCATCGAATTTGCCGTCACGGAGCGCGGCAGCCTGCACTTCTATTTCTTCCAAGGCTTTCGCCAGCGCTTCGTTGGGGAGATTAAAATCGCCGGTCGGAAGCTCGGCCCTTGCACCTATCTCCAGAGTAGCGACAAGCGCGTTGCGTCGTCCGTCGAAGGAAGCCGAGACCTCGTCGATTTCGGAAACCAGCGCAGGATTGATCTTGGAAAGGTCAGCTCGGATCCGACTGTCGCCAGGCAGCAGAGCGCAATCCAGTGCCCTGATCTGCGCGATATAAGCATTGAGACGCTCGTCAGCGGCCACGGCGGACTTACGTGCTTCATGGTCCAGAAAACCCCACATTCGATTAATGAGGGTGGCGGATGGTGCATCGAGTGGACGATGGCAGAGCAAACAGGGGTCGCCTTCCTCCGGATAGGTATCGCCCTCAGTCTGGCCCAACTTTCGGCTTGAAAGCACAAAGTCATCCCAGCCGGCTGATCCTGTTTGGCTTAACCGCGGATTAGAGACGATGTCACTTCCGGCCTTGAACGCCGCCAGAAGCACGGCCTGGTGCTCATCAAGAAGTCCGCGTGCTTCCTCCAGGGCGGCCTCAGCGAATTTTCCGGCGAACTCCGTGACCTTCTTTTGAAGTGCTTCAATGTCGGTCTTGGCTGTCGCCAGCGCCTTGACCGTTTCGACAGGCGATTTGGCGAGAAGCCCCTTTTCTTGCCGCGCCAACTCATCGAGCCTCTCCTGTTCGGCATCGCCAAAGATGGCAAGCGCGCTCAATGCGGCAAGGTCCGACTTATGATTTAGTGCGTCGATCTGTTCCGCAATCGGACCAGGGTCCGAAAAGAGTTGATTGAACTTATTCGGCCGCGTCTTCTGACTAATGTCGGCTTCGAGTTTCTGAGTAATGAGGCCGATGGCGCGGATCGCTTCATCAAAGACGTCGAACCCCGCGGGCTGAAACCCCAGCTCATTTTCCTTGGCCAAATGGATACGAGCGACGAAGGAATCGAAAACGCTCACGCGCTTAAGATCACTATGTTCGTCACCGTCAGTGAAGGTGACCTCCTCGTCAGGGCCATTGCCTCGGTCGATGATAAACTGGGCGGTTGCCGGTGTGTCCGGCGCGTCATCATAGTAGATGTTGCGAATGATCTGGGGACTGGAGCGACTGAAACAGGCGCGGGACAGAACGCGGGAAAAGCCGGTCTTTCCGGCACCATTTTGGCCATAAATGACCGTGAGCTGGGGGCCGAAGGTAAGATGCGAAACGTCGGGGATGGCGTTCACATTGTTCAGAGACCTCACGGCTTGCAGAGCGAGCGGCGTCCCCTCTACGGCGGCGCGGCCCGTGACCGACTCCGGCACGTCAGGCAACTCTTCGTCGCCCTTATCAAGACCCTTTTCTCGCAGAAACAGTCGATAGACCTCGTCGATGCGCTCGCTGCTGAGCATTCCATCTCGAACGGCATGGGAGATGATGTGGCGCTGCCATGCTACGATGGACTTGCCCCAGCTATTAAGCTCGTCCCAAATGCTGGTTTGGGGCAACTCGTCCAGAGTAACCTGCGACGCCGCCAAACGTTCGCCCACGGCGCCAAGCTCATTCATCATGTGAGTCCCCCCGAACTCCCAGCACTTACGTGCAAAGATTCATTCCATCGAAGATCTATAGATAGTCTGCCACACTATCGTGGGTTGGATATCGCTGGAATGCAACATTGAGGCACGGCCCCTCCCCACCATCCGACCGATAACGTCTGCTTTTGGATTCGCCTTCAAGCCCAACCGACCGGCGGCATTTATGTCCCAGTGGACCTGATCCTTACGGTGCCATTTGGAGGGAGCGGCATTAGGAGGGCTCTGCGCAAACTTGTGGGCCGACGGGAATGGTGCGAAGCAAGCGTCAGGCCCCACACCGAGGAGCAACGCCATGCCTGCCCCCGCTACAAAAGACGATCTCAAGGCCAGTCTCGCGGACTTGAACGCGCTATTCGCCTTGCAGGTCCGAAAGCTGACTGTCCGCTTCGCGCTGATGATGCTGGCCTTCGTCGCCATCGTCTATGTTCTGCATGTGAGCAGCTAGGAGGCAGAGAGTCCCCATGTCGGAACTCGTCACCAAAGATCACCTCAGGGCGGCCCTGCACATTTCCACCATGCGCCTTGGCCTGATGATCGGCATCACGTTCTTCGGGCTGTTCGTGGCCTCAGTCTTAGTGCTGGCGCGGGCGTAGCCCCCCTCGTCATAGTGCCCTTGCTGTTAGGGCAATCAGCTTCGCTGCCGGTTCCAGCATGAATTGCGCCGCGATTGTTCCGGCGAGACGGCTCACGATCATCCACACGACGACCTTGCGGAAAAAGCCCTCGGTAGCGTCACCGCTTATGGTGTCGTCCGTCAGGCCAGCCAGGTAGGGATCGATCATGATGAAGAGCATGATGGTCGCCACGCCGTTGATGACCGAGGAGAGCGTGCTGGATGTCACCCGTAGCTCGGGCGAGATAGTACCGGCATAGATCGCCGCAAGGACCCCCACTGTCCAAAGCGCACTCGCTGCGAAGTTCATCAGGATGACGCCGATAGGGACGCCAGAGGGCCGCCTCAGTTGGATAAGGTTCTGATAACTGGGAACCGCCGCCGACTCGACCAAGAGCGAAATGCCACGTGGCGTCACAGACCGAAGCAGCAGGCGCAGCACCGAGCGATTTCGCCTGAAGCTTGAGACCGCCGTGGTGGAGTACCTTTGGAACGTCGGGATCAGCAGACCGCCCACCAGGGTAGCGGCCGAGGCAGTGGCGATGATCAACATGAAGTCAAACTGGAGATTGTAGAGCGACGGGCCATCAATCGTCGTCTCCACACGCTTCGCCAGGAACGGCCCCTGGAAGGAGTTCGACGTGCGCGAGACCAGAACCAAGATGTTGAACAGCGAGAAAGCGACCGCAATGCGGCCCGTACGGATACCCGCAATCCTGAAGGCATAGGCCAAGGTGCCGATGAGGTGGATCACAAAGGTGAGCCCGAGGATGAGGGCTAGCTGAAGGTCCATACGTGCGATCCAATTCCGGTACAACCCTCCCTAGCCGACTCCCGGAAAAGCTCCAAGGGTCCGCCGCGCGATCCATCCAACATACGTGGCAATTGGTCAGCTTCCCCCCTCATGCCCCCCCGCCAAACTGGCCCGGGGTCTCGACCATGGGGCACCCCTCAGTCCAGCGGCACCGGGCCCCTACGCCACCCCATTGTGTCGATCTCCCAGCCACCTCACTAGCCTGCGTTCGCTTGCCACCCAAATGGGTATACCTTTAGCGAACCTTTGTGGAATTGGTTCGATAAATACTCTTTGACAACCCAAAGCGAACCAATAATAATGAGACCATGTAAATCGAACTGAGGGGGTCTCACCATGTTCGTCCGCGCCTATCTCCGCGCCTCCACCAAGGAACAAGATGCCAGCCGCGCCAAAACGGACCTAGAGGCATTCGCCAAGGAGCGGGGGCTGAGGATTGCTGCCACCTACCTGGAGAACGAGAGCGGCGCATCGCTGGCCCGCCCCGAGCTATTCCGCCTCCTCTCAGACTGCCAGCCGGGAGACATCCTCCTCATCGAGCAGGTAGACCGCTTGAGCCGCCTCAACACGGCCGACTGGGAGCGCCTCAAGGACGAGATCAGGCAGCGCCGGGTTCGCATCGTCGCCCTCGACCTCCCAACCTCCCACGGCATGGCGACCGCCAAGGAGGACGACTTCACGTCCCGCATGCTGGACGCTCTCAATGGGATGCTCCTGGACATGCTCGCCGCAATCGCCCGCAAGGACTATGAGGATCGGCGCAGGCGTCAGGCGCAGGGCATCATCAAGGCCAAGGAGGAAGGTCGCTACAAGGGCCGCCCTGAGGACGAGGGACGCAACGCCGCCATCATGCAGATGCTCAAGAGCGGACAAAGCTGGAATAGCATCGTGGCGGCTACGGGGGCGTCTCGGAGCACCCTGTCGCGGCTGGCAAAGAGGATGACGGAGGAGGCGTGAGAAGGAGCATGAATCGGCCCGCGACTCCAGGGCCCTAGCGCTGGAGCGACCGGCTTATGTCGGTCAAAATCCCCAGGCTAATACCGAACACAATCATCATTAGACCCTTGTCTATTGCCTCGCCTGTGCTTGATCCGAGTATGCGGGTAGCCATCGCCTGATAGTCCTCAGACGTGGCAATGCCAAAACCCATACCTGCCCTGAGTGCGCCGAACAGCACAGCGAGCCATGCAATCAACTGACCTAGTCTAGTGAACAACATCATCATTTTTGCAATCTGGAGTGACGGGAGCCTCACTTGGCACCACCAAGCTGCAAGATGTCCGCCACCATGTCCATCGCCTTCGTCAGCCCCGGCAACATCACCTCACTTCGCCCGTAGAGGTCCCTGGATTTACCAGTGGCCCTCCCGGTCATATAGTCCCTTGCGGCATCCGGCATGTTCGCCAAGGCGCAAAGGTCCTCGAAGAAGTGCCGCCAGCCATGATTCGGTGACAGCTCCTTGCGCTTAACCCCTGCTGTTTCCCGCACCCACTCCGACATGTGTGGCTGGATGCGATTGCTCAGGAAGAGCCGCCCTTTGCCGACAGCCTGGACGAACTTTAGGAAGCCCTCCGCCTCCAATGATGGGTGGATCGGGATACGCCGCTGACTTGAGGCCGTCTTCAAGCTCCGCCGTCCCGAGGTCGAGACTGTGAGGAACCACCGTCCACCGGCCTGGAAGAAGTCCTCCGCTTTCAACTGGCCCGCCTCCTCTATCCGCATCCCGGTATAGGCGCACACCCATGGCAACCACCGCCGCCGCACCTCGGCCTCCCTTCGAGCCGCTTCCAGGACCGTAATGGCCTCCTCTATGCCGTACGTGCGGGCATCACTATCGAGTACCCGGAAGTCTAGCTTCCTCAGTCCGTCCATCGGATTGCCGCCCGGATGGAAGTCGCCCCTATGCATCCCCCTACCCCACTCGATGATGGTCGAGATGCTGGCTAGCTTGTCATTAACGGTCCGGTTGGCGAGCGTGCCCTGATCCAGCAACGAGGCCCGCCACTGCTCCGCCTCCTCCCGAGTCACGGTCCGGGCATCCGAAGCAGCCGTCTTGGGCATCCCCCGAGACAAGCGCCACGCGGCAAACTCCTGGCCCCGCTTTGAGTACTTCCGCACGGATGACTCGGGGAATGGCTTGGCGTCCCTGCCTAGCGCCCTCCGAGCCTTTTCCGCGTCAACGATGCCCTGGAAGGAGAAGCGGGCGTCAGCGGGCTCCGCAGCAGCCTTACGCGTGGCAACAAACGTGGGGGGCGACCTCAAGCTCCCGCACCGGGTTCCATTCATGGCCGCGCATCTCCTCCAAGCCCCGATGGACAGCGCCCATGAGGCGGGCCATTTCGAAATTCACCAGACCCCGCGTCTCCGAATCAATATGAAGGCCCCTGGAGGCCAGCGCCGCATCCGTCTCAGCCCCATGTTCCGCCTCCAGCATTGACGCGAAGTCTGGTGCCAGGAAAGCGGCGAATGCCGGATGGTCTTTGATGATCCGGATTCCGAGACGAAGCCGCCGCTCCTCATCCGACGCAGAGAGAAAGGCCTTGAGGTCGGCCGCCAGGCGCTTTTGCACGGCGGGTGACATAGCCTTTACCGCTGCCTTCCACGCACCGTTATTGACCTCAGGGGGTTCTCGCAGAGGCCGAGGCGGAGGAGCGTCCGAGGGATTGTCCTCATGCTTCGCAAGGAACGCCCGGGCATAGTCCGCAGCAAGTGCCGTTTGTTGCTTCTGGGAGAGCCCCTGGGGCCCCTCCTCTAGCAACCGACCCCACGCCGCCATCTTGGCGTCCCAAGCGCCCAGCATGGCCTGGAAGGCCTCGCGGGCTTCGCTCTGATCAAGCTTGCCGGTAGAGCGGGCATGTTCTTGGGTTTTTGGGGCGTCTTTGACGCCGAGGGCTACGAGCCGCTTGCGTTCGCGCCAGAGATTTTCGGGGATTCGGAATCGGCCCTGCCAAATGTCCGAGCCCTTGCGCTTGAACAGTCCCCGCATTCGCCATCGCCTGCCAACCATTGCCCTAGCACATTCCCATAGCAGTCCGCATTGACGGAAACCAAGGAAAACGCTAAGTTTTTGGGGTTGCCATGGAAAATAGTGGTGGGCGATGAGAGACTCGAACTCCCGACATCCTCGGTGTAAACGAGGCGCTCTACCAACTGAGCTAATCGCCCGCAGTGTCCTGCAGCGCCGTGACGTGTAGGCGAAAACCGCCCCGCCTTACAAGTCCCGAAAGCGAGCCTTTCGGTCGCACGCACAAAATAAAACGGCCTCGCGCGAAAAGCGCAAGGCCGTCAAAACCCAACAAGCCTCGAATGGCTTAGTTGACGGCGTCCTTCAGACCCTTACCGGCCTTGAACTTCGGCGTCTTGGAAGCGGCGATCTGGATCGTCTCGCCGGTACGCGGGTTGCGGCCTTCGCTCGCGGCGCGCGCGGCGACGCTAAAATTGCCGAAGCCAATGATCTTGACCTCGTCACCCGACTTCAGGGCAGCCGTGATCACGTCGAACGTTGCGTCGACAGCCTCCGCGGCGGCGGCCTTGGACGTGCCGGTACGCTCGGCGACGGCAGCAATGAGATCGTTCTTGTTAGCCATGGATGATCCTTTCTCAGGTCTTGAGTCGGGACGATTCGCATGACCCGACCGAGCGCGAGAAATCACTGAAAAACGGCACAAACGCAAGCGAAACTGGCGGAATTCCTCACTTTTGACCGATAAATTGCCGAAAAAGCACATGAAAACGCCCGCCGAAGAGGCGGGCGTCGTCATTTTCGCAGGAATCAGCCGTTAATGGGCGGTCAGAGCGGACGCCGGATCGTCCTCCGCAACGACCGTTTTATCGGCCACAACCTTGCTCTCGTCCCACGTAATCGCCTCGGGCTTGCGCACCAAAGCATGGGCCAGAACATCGTCCATCCGCGCGACCGGAATGATCTCCATGCCGTTCTTGACGTTGTCAGGGATCTCGGCGAGATCCTTGGCATTGTCCTCGGGGATCATCACGGTCTTGATCCCGGCGCGCAGCGCCGCGAGCAGCTTTTCCTTCAATCCGCCGATCGGCAGGACGCGACCGCGCAACGTGATCTCGCCTGTCATGGCGACATCCTTGCGGACGGCAATGCCCGTCATCGTCGAAACGATCGCCGTCACCATGGCGATACCGGCAGACGGACCATCCTTGGGCGTCGCGCCTTCCGGCACGTGCACGTGGATGTCGCGCTTGTCGAACAGCGGCGGCTCGATGCCGAAATCAACAGCTCGCGAACGGACATAAGACGCCGCCGCCGAGATTGATTCCTTCATAACGTCGCGCAGATTGCCGGTGACGGTCATGCGACCCTTACCGGGCATCATGACGCCTTCGATCGTCAGGATCTCGCCGCCGACTTCCGTCCAGGCGAGGCCCGTCACGACGCCGACCTGGTCCTCGAGCTCCGCTTCGCCGTAGCGATAATGCGGGACGCCGAGATATTCCTCGACGACGGTCTCGTTGACTTCAACCGACTTCACGTTCTTCAGCAAGATGTCCTTGACCGCCTTGCGGGCCAGGGTAGCCAGCTCGCGCTCGAGACTCCGGACGCCGGCTTCCCGCGTGTAGCGACGGATGACCAGGCGAAGCGCCTCATCGTCCAGCTTGAACTCCTTGTCGTTCAGGCCGTGATTCTTCACGACCTTCGGCAACAGGTGGTTCTTCGCAATCGCGAGCTTCTCATCCTCGGTGTATCCGGCGATCCGGATGATCTCCATACGGTCCATCAACGGGCCGGGGATGTTCAGCGTGTTGGCCGTCGTCACGAACATCACGTTCGACAGGTCGTAATCGACCTCGAGGTAATGATCGTTGAACGTGCTGTTCTGTTCCGGATCCAGCACCTCAAGCAGCGCCGAAGACGGATCGCCACGGAAGTCCTGGCCCATCTTGTCGATCTCGTCGAGCAGGAAGAGCGGGTTGGACTTCTTGGCCTTCTTCATCGACTGGATGACCTTGCCGGGCATCGAGCCGATATAGGTGCGGCGATGGCCACGGATCTCGGCCTCGTCGCGCACGCCGCCGAGCGACATGCGGACATATTCACGCCCCGTAGCCTTGGCGATCGAACGAGCCAGCGAGGTCTTGCCGACGCCCGGAGGGCCGACGAGGCACAGGATTGGCCCCTTCAGCGTGTTGGCGCGGCTCTGCACGGCCAGATACTCGATGATCCGGTCCTTGACCTTGTCGAGGCTGTAGTGGTCGGCATCGAGCACCTCCTGCGCGAAACGCAGGTCATGCTTGACCTTGGAGCGCTTGCCCCACGGAATGCCGAGCAGCCAGTCGAGATAGTTGCGGACCACCGTCGCTTCGGCCGACATGGGCGACATCTGGCGGAGCTTCTTCAGCTCGCCCATCGCCTTCTCGTTGGCTTCCTTCGAGAGCTTGGTCTTGGTGATGCGCTCCTCGAGTTCGGCCAGTTCGTCCTTGCCGTCCTCCTGGTCGCCCAGCTCCTTCTGGATCGCCTTCATCTGCTCGTTCAGGTAGTACTCGCGCTGGGTCTTCTCCATCTGCCGCTTGACGCGGGAACGGATGCGCTTCTCCACCTGCAGGACGGAGATCTCGCTCTCCATCAGGCCGAGCACGCGCTCCAGACGGCCACCAACGGTCGGCAAGGCGAGGATCGCCTGCTTTTCCGGGATCTTGATGGCGAGATGCGAGGCAACCGTGTCAGCCAGCTTCGAATAGTCGTCGATCTGCGTGACCGCACCGACGACTTCGGGCGAGACCTTCTTGTTGAGCTTCACATAGTTTTCGAACTCGCTGACGACCGAACGCGACAGCGCCTCGACCTCGACCTTGTCGCCAAAGTCATCGGTCAGCACCGTGGCATAGGCCTCGTAATAGGCCTCATGGTCGGTGTAGCGCTGGATTTCGGCGCGAGCGATACCCTCAACCAGAACCTTCACGGTTCCGTCCGGCAGCTTCAGGAGCTGCAGCACGCTGGCGAGCGTGCCGACAGGGAAAATGGCTTCCGGCGACGGATCGTCATCGCTGGCATTCTGCTGGGTCGCCAGCAGGATCTGCTTGTCCGCCCGCATCACCTCTTCCAGCGCACGGATCGACTTTTCTCGCCCGACAAAAAGCGGCACGATCATATGCGGGAACACGACGATGTCACGCAGCGGCAGAACCGGATAGAGTTCGTCGCCTGCTTCGAGGCCGATCGAACGCTTGGTATCAGCTGTCATGAGGCATTCCTTTCGAACCGGGTACGGCCCAAATTTGGCACCGCTCGGCTTGGGAGATGAACCTTCGGCCCGGGGGAAAGGGCCGACAGTTCGACTCAGGGGTCGGAGCATCTTGCGATGCGTTGTCCATTAGGTGGCGTCGCACCATCGGGGTGTCAAGTTGTCGGCACGCGACCCGAGGGCACTTAGGGTCGCTTTTTATCTCCGGCCTTATGAGCCGCATGCCATTCAATTCGGCCTAAAGACCATCCTGCCGCCAAAGCGCTGAAACAACGGGCCAATCTGAGCGACTGCGCGCCAGACTGCCCTACAAACCTACCCGCGGTCCCAAAACGAAAAACGGCGGGGACAAGCCCCGCCGTTCAAGTTCGCTATGGACGCCTTGGCTATGCGCCGGCGCTTGCGACGGCCTCGTCCTGACGCTCTGCATAGATGTAGAGCGGGCGGGCCGAGCCCTCGACGACCTCGGCCGAGATCACGACTTCCTGCACGCCATCGAGGCCCGGCAGGTCGAACATCGTCTCGAGCAGGATCGCTTCCATGATCGAACGGAGGCCGCGAGCGCCAGTCTTGCGCTCGATGGCCTTCTTGGCGATCGCCGACAGGGCGTCGGGATGGAATGTCAGTTCGACATTCTCCATCTCGAACAGGCGCTGGTACTGCTTGACCAGGGCGTTCTTCGGCTCGGTCAGGATGGTGATCAGCGCCGGCTCGTCGAGATCCTCGAGCGTCGCCAGAACCGGCAGACGGCCGACGAATTCCGGGATCAGGCCGAACTTCAGCAGATCCTCGGGCTCGACATTGCGGAACAGCTCACCCGTGCGACGATCTTCCGGGCCCGAAACGCGGGCGCTGAAGCCGATCGACGTCGAACGACCGCGATCCGAGATGATCTTCTCGAGACCCGCGAAGGCGCCGCCACAGATGAATAGGATGTTCGTCGTGTCGACCTGCAGGAATTCCTGCTGCGGGTGCTTGCGGCCGCCCTGCGGCGGCACGGAGGCAACCGTGCCTTCCATGATCTTCAGAAGCGCCTGCTGAACGCCCTCGCCCGACACGTCGCGCGTGATCGACGGGTTGTCGGACTTGCGGGAGATCTTGTCGACTTCGTCGATGTAGACGATGCCGCGCTGGGCCCGCTCGACATTGTAGTCGGCCGACTGCAGCAGCTTGAGGATGATGTTTTCGACATCCTCACCGACATAACCGGCTTCGGTCAGCGTCGTCGCGTCGGCCATCGTGAAGGGCACGTCGAGGATGCGGGCGAGCGTCTGCGCGAGCAGCGTCTTGCCGCAACCGGTCGGGCCGATCAGCAGAATGTTCGACTTGGACAGCTCGACGTCGTTGTTCTTCGCCGCGTGGTTCAAGCGCTTGTAGTGGTTGTGAACGGCAACCGACAGCACGCGCTTGGCGTGACGCTGGCCGATCACATAATCATCCAGGACCGCGCAAATCTCGAGCGGCGTGGGAACGCCGTCGCGCGATTTCACCAGCGAGGACTTCGATTCCTCGCGAATGATGTCCATGCACAGCTCGACGCATTCATCGCAGATGAACACCGTCGGGCCTGCGATCAGCTTGCGCACCTCGTGCTGGCTCTTGCCGCAAAACGAGCAATAGAGCGTGTTCTTGGTGTCGCTTCCGCTGACTTTGCTCATCCGTCTACCTCGCTGTCGTTCAGGCTCGGGACCTCCAAACGACTTCTTTCGATGTCTTTTCCGGATCGATTTCCATCGCTCCGGTGGTCGAAACTCGGACTCTGCAGTCCCTCATGACGGACACAATCCTAAGATTGCGGTCCAATCATGCTAGGCGCGACATGGTCAACATATACTTAATGTCGCGCTCGGCTGACGTACAGCCGAGCTTGCCCTGGGACGGAACCTAGAACGATCCGATCAGTCCTTCTTGATCGCATCGAGCGCATCACGGCTCGTCAGAACCTGATCGATCAGGCCAAACTCGACGGCCCGTTCGGCAACCATGAAGTTGTCGCGCTCAAGCGCGTCTTCAACGGTCTTCATATCCTGGCCGGTGTGATGCACGTAGATTTCATTGAGCCGCTTGCGCAGGCTTTCGACTTCGCGGGCGTGGATCAGGATATCCGTCACCTGGCCCTGATAGCCGCCAGAAGGCTGATGCACCATGACGCGTGCGTTCGGAAGCGCAAAACGCATGCCCTTCTGGCCAGCGGTCAGCAGCAGCGAACCCATCGAAGCGGCCTGGCCGACGCAAAGCGTCGAGACGGCCGGCTTGATGAACTGCATCGTGTCATAGATCGCCATACCCGACGAGACGACGCCGCCCGGCGAGTTGATGTACATCGCGATCTCTTTCTTCGGGTTTTCGGCCTCGAGGAAGAGAAGCTGGGCGGTGATCAGCGTCGCCATATAGTCCTCGACGGGACCCGTGACGAAGATGATTCGCTCCTTCAGCAGTCGCGAATAAATGTCATAGGCACGCTCGCCGCGATTGGTCTGTTCGACCACCATCGGCACCAGCGTGTTCATATAGAGGTCGATAGGATCTTTCATGATCTTCCTTCGGCGCAGTGGACTGCCACGATTACCTTGAGATGCCCCGGCCCGACCTCACTCGGAACGACCGATTCCCGGAGCACGAAGGCCCATACATATGGTACGCCGTCTGCGTTCGAAAGGGGTGGCGGAAGACCCTTTCGCAGATCGTCATCCCCGACACGGCCGAAATCGTTGATCTCAGTCGTATCGCAACCGTTCCGCCGGCGCGTCGGGTGGCCCCGGCTTCCGCCGGGGCTCCCTTATTTGTATGTGGACGCGGGCAAGCCCGTTCCAGAGGCTAGCGAACGCCGATCAGGCCTTCGCTTCTTCCTCGTCGTCCTTCATCAGGTCTTCGCGCGACACCGTCTTGTCGGTGATCTCTGCGAGGCCGAGCACGAAGTCGACAACCTTCTCCTCGAAGATCGGCGCGCGCAGGCTAGCCAGCGCATCCGGGTTCTCGCGGTAGAAATCGTAGACCTGCTTTTCCTGGCCGGGGAACTGACGGATCCGGTCGACGAGTGCACGCTGCACTTCCTCGTCAGTGACCTGGATCGAATTCTGCTCGCCAATTTCCGACAGCACGAGACCGAGGCGCACGCGACGCTCGGCAATCTTGCGGTAGTCGGCCTTGGCGGCGTCTTCCGTCGTGTCCTCGTCCGCGAAGCTGCGGCCCGAACGCTGCAGATCCTGGGTGACCTGGTTCCAGACGTTCTGGAACTCCTGCTCAACCATCGTCGGCGGCAGCTCGAAAGCATGCTTCTCGTCGAGCTGGTCGAGCAACTGGCGCTTGACCTTCGTGCGGGTCGCGGAACCGAGCTGGCTCTGCAGCTGCTGGCGCATCGTTGCCTTCAGCTCGTCCAGCGATTCGATGCCGAACTTCTTGGCCCACTCGTCGTCGATGGTCGTCTCGGCCGGAGCCGACACTTCCTTGACGACGACGTCGAAGGTCGCGGCCTTGCCGGCCAGGTTCTTCGCGCCGTATTCCTCGGGGAAGGTCACGTTGAGAACGCGCTCTTCGCCAGCCTTGGCACCAGCGAGCTGCTCTTCAAAGCCCGGGATGAAGCGGCCGGAGCCGATCGTCACGAAGGCATTGTCGTCAGCACCGCCCTCGAAGGGCTCGCCATCGAGCTTGCCGAGGTAGGAAATGGTCAGACGGTCGCCATCGGCGGCCACGCCATCCTTGACGGCATATTCTGCGGAATCGCGCGCGAGCCGCTTGAGCTCGTTGTCGACTTCCTCGTCGGTCACTTCCGCAACCGGACGCTCGATCTTGATGCCCTTGAAATCGCCGAGTTCGAACTTCGGCAGGACTTCATACGACATCGTGTAGGCGAGGTCCTTCTTGCCTGCGAGCACTTCGCCGGCATCGGACTCGTCTTCGGGAAGATCGAAGCTCGGCTGCATGGCAGCGCGCTCGCCACGCTCTTCGAGCGTGTTGCGGGCGTTCTCGTTCAGGATGTTCTGAACGATCTCAGCCATGGCCGACTTGCCGTAGATCCGGCGCAGATGCGCGACCGGCACTTTGCCCGGACGGAATCCCTTGAGCTGGACCTGGCCCCGCATCTCTTCCAGGCGCGCCGAAAGGCGGCTGTCGAGTTCGGTCGCCGGGACCACGATCTTGAGTTCACGTTTCAGGCCCTCTGAGAGGGTCTCGGTCACCTGCATGTTCAGCGCTTTCTGTCTTGTTCCGATCGGTATTTTGGCGTTCGCCCGGCTGCGTTCACGGCTTATTCCGGGCGATGGTGCGGGCGGAGGGACTCGAACCCCCAAACCGTGAGGCGGCAGGACCTAAACCTGCTGTGTCTACCAATTCCACCACGCCCGCAATACCCGGTCGCGGCTAGGCTCCGGCCAAGGTGGGGCCTCTATAGCACTCGCGGTCGCAGGGTCAAACGAAAAGCCGCGCGAACACACGGGGAAGCGCCTCCGGAAGGTCTTCTGCAATCAATCCTCGCCCCAGAACGGCTCCAGCGTCGCCATGCAGCCAGACGGCGGCGGTCGCGGCTTCGAAGGCGGGCATGCCTTCCGCCAGCAATCCGACGATCATTCCCGCCAGAACATCGCCCGATCCCGCTGTCGCCAGAAAGGGCGGCGCGTTGTCGGCAATGGTCGCCCTGCCCTGCGGCTCGGCGACCGTCGTATCCGCTCCCTTGAGAAGCACGATGGCGCCGGAGCGCGAGGCCGCCTGCCGCGCACGATCGAGCTTGCCGGGCAGTTTCGCCAGATCGGGAAACAGCCGTGCGAATTCTCCATCATGCGGTGTCAGCACGACGGGCGCCGGACGCCCCTTTATCAAGGCAAACAGCCGATCCGGGTCCTGCTGAAAGGCTGACAAGCCATCGGCATCGACAACGATCGCCGCCGAAGCAGCGATCGCGGCCTCGACCAGGGGCCGGGCAATTTCGACCGGCCCGAGCCCCGGCCCGATGCCGACGCCGTTCAGCCGACGATCGGAGAGCAGGGTGGCGAGGCCCTCGGCGCCATCGATCCGCTTCAGCATGATCGACGTCAGATGCGCCGCGTTGACCGCCAGCGCATCTGGCGGTGAAGCGAGCGTCACCAGCCCTGCCCCGACGCGAAGGGCAGCCCGCGCCGCAAGCCGCGCCGCGCCGGTCTGCGTCATGCCGCCGGAAACGACGACAGCATGGCCACGGTCATATTTGTGGCCATCGACCTTTGGCGTCGGCAGCGCCGGCAGCCAGAATTCCTTGCGGTTGAGAATGGCCTTGGGGCGAATCGCCTGCAGCACGGAATCACGGATCCCGATCTCGGCAACCGTCAGCCGTCCGACATGCGCCCTCCCCGGCATCAGAAAATGTCCCGGCTTCGGCCGGAAGAACGTCACCGTCTCGTCAGCGCGGACCGCGACGCCCAGGATCTGCCCGCTCTCACCCTGATTGCCACTCGGCAAATCGACGGCAACGACCCGCGCCCTGGACGCATTGATGGCCGCGATCGCTTCGGCCGCCTCGCCCTCGATCCCGCGATCGAGGCCGGCGCCGAACAGTGCGTCGATGATCAGTCCGGCACCGGCAAAATCGACCGCGGCGAGCGGAAGCGTTTCGCCGCGCCATTCTGCCGCTGCCAGCGCCGCGTCGCCCTTCAGCCGATCCAGAGCGCCAAGCAGACCCAGTTGCACCCGATACCCCCGCGCAGCCAGGATACGCGCCGCGACAAACCCGTCGCCGCCATTGTTGCCGGGACCGCATGCGATGGCGATTCTCGTTCCCAAGGGGGATCGGGCCGCGACATCGGCAACCGCAAGCCCGGCAGCTTCCATCAAGGTAATGCCCGGCGTCCCAGCGGCGATCGTCAGCTTGTCGGCCTCCGCCATCTCGCCCGGCGTCAAAAGCTCGATCATGCCGCCCTGCCCCTTACTCGTCATTGTTTCACGCCCCCGTCTGGCCGCACCGCAGTCTGGAACGCGGTCAAAGCCGTCGCAATCGGCATCTTGCGGATCTCAACCGTGGCCAAAGCCGCTTCCAGAGGCGGCTTGAGGTTGTCCATTTTCCGCACTGCGATAAGGTCGGCGCCGACACGACCTCAACACGGGAACCCCGCCCATGACCGCGCTGATCAAGATCAATGACAAGCTATCCGTCGCAGGCCAGATCGCTCTAGAGGATTTTGCGACGCTGGCGGGCCTTGGCTACAAGGCCGTGATCAACAATCGCCCCGAGGGCGAAGAGGCCGGCCAGCCGGCATCCGCCGAGGAAGAAGCCGCCGCCGACGACGTCGGACTGATCTATGCTCATATTCCAGTCACCGGCCCGTCCATCAGCGAACAGGATGTCCGCGCCCTGCAGGCAGTGCTGGCGACGACGGATGGCCCGGTGCTGGCACATTGTCGCAGCGGGACGCGTTCGCTCACCCTGTTTGCCATCGGAGAAGTGCTGGATGGCCGCCTGAAGCGTGAGGATCTGCCCGCTTTTGGCGCCGAGCACGGTATCGACATGCGCGGCGCCGATGCATGGCTGGCACGGAACGGCCAATAACCCGCCAGAGCGCGGCAGGCCGATTTGCCGACTTGTTGTTCAATTGCCTAAAAATTGAACAGACGATAGGCGGATTTCCTGCAATACGCGCTATGATGGGACGCGGGGAGCCCAATTTTCCGGCGTTTTCAGCGAAACCCGGCAATTGGCACGGAGCCTGCAAGTGAATAGCCAGGCCGGTCATTCGGCCAGGTTGGGCAGGCATTAGAGGCAAGCATTCGGAGATGCGGAGGCAATGAAAAAGATCGAAGCCATCATCAAGCCGTTCAAGCTCGATGAAGTGAAGGAAGCGCTGCAAGAGGTTGGTCTGCAGGGCATCACCGTCACCGAGGCCAAGGGCTTCGGCCGCCAGAAGGGGCACACCGAGCTGTATCGCGGCGCGGAATATGTGGTCGACTTTCTGCCGAAGGTGAAGGTCGAGATCGTGCTGGGCGACGAGCTCGTCGACCGCGCCGTCGACGCCATTCGCAAGGCCGCGCAAACCGGTCGCATTGGCGACGGTAAGATTTTCGTCTCCAACATCGAAGAAGCGGTTCGCATTCGCACCGGCGAAAGCGGCCTGGACGCGATCTAGCCCCATCAGTTTCGCCGGCAACTCGTTGCCGGCATCCCTCCTGCCGGCTTCGCCGGCTTCTGTTTGCCTCCGCCACGACCGGGCACAGTTCACCTGATAGAAGGAAGAGAGTTATGACGACCGCGAATGATGTCCTGAAGCTCATCAAGGAGCAGGACGTGAAGTATGTGGACTTCCGCTTCACGGATCCGCGCGGCAAGTGGCAGCATGTGACGTTCGACATCGGCATGATCGACGAAGAAATCTTCGCCGAAGGCACGATGTTCGACGGCTCCTCGATCGCTGGCTGGAAGGCCATCAACGAGTCCGACATGCTGCTGATGCCCGATCCGTCGACGGCCACCATCGACCCGTTCTTCGCGCAGTCGACCCTCTCGATCGTTTGCGACGTGCTCGAGCCGACCACCGGCGAAGCCTATGACCGCGATCCGCGCGGCATCGCCAAGAAGGCCGAAGCCTACCTGAAGCAGACCAAGATCGGCGACACGATCTTCGTCGGCCCGGAAGCTGAATTCTTCGTCTTCGACGACGTCAAGTTCTCGGCCACCCCGTACAACACGGGCTTCAAGCTCGACGACATCGAGCTGCCGACCAACTCCGACACCGACTACGAGAGCGGCAACCTCGGCCACCGCGTCAAGACCAAGGGCGGCTACTTCCCCGTGCCCCCGATCGACAGCCTCCAGGACATGCGCGGCGACATGCTCGCTGCCATGCAGGCGATGGGCGTCGTTGTCGAGAAGCACCACCACGAAGTGGCTTCGGCACAGCACGAGCTGGGCGTCAAGTTCGGCACGCTCGTGACGATGGCCGACCACATGCAGATCTACAAGTACGCGATCCACAACGTCGCGAACTCGTATGGCAAGACGGCAACCTTCATGCCGAAGCCGGTTTACGGCGACAACGGCTCGGGCATGCACGTGCACCAGTCGATCTGGAAGGAAGGCAAGCCGGTCTTCGCTGGCAACGAATATGCCGACCTGTCCGAGACCTGCCTGTACTACATCGGCGGCATCATCAAGCATGCCAAGTCGCTGAACGCCTTCACCAACCCGCTGACCAACTCCTACAAGCGTCTGGTCCCGGGCTATGAGGCACCGGTTCTGCTGGCCTATTCGGCCCGCAACCGTTCGGCTTCCTGCCGCATCCCGTTCGCGACCTCGCCGAAGGCGAAGCGCGTCGAAGTCCGCTTCCCGGATCCGGGCGCGAACCCCTACCTCGCCTTCGCTGCCATGCTCATGGCTGGCCTCGACGGCATCAAGAACAAGATCCATCCCGGCGCCGCGATGGACAAGAACCTCTACGATCTGCCCCCGAAGGAACTGAAGAAGATCCCGACGGTCTGCGCATCGCTGCGTGAGGCGCTTGTCTCGCTCGAGAAGGACAATGCCTACCTGCTGGAAGGCGGCGTTTTCTCCAAGGGCATGATCGAAGCCTACATCGAGCTCAAGATGGAAGAAGTCATCCGCTTCGAGCACACCCCGCATCCGGTCGAATTCGACATGTACTATTCGGTCTAGCCGAATCAGGATGCACTATCAGCGGGGCGCCTTCGGGCGCCCCGTTTCGTTTCACGCCGACCCGCCAGCCGATCGCCAGCCTCAGGAATTGCCATGACCGCCCAGAACGCGCCGGATTTTCCCCACCAGACCACCATTCCGGTCATCCGCACCATCGCGATGCCGCACGACACCAATCCGGCCGGCGACATTTTCGGCGGCTGGCTGATGTCGCAGATGGATCTGGGCGCGAGCACGATCGCAACCCGGCGCGCGCGCGGCCGGACCGTGACGGCGTCGGTGGATGGAATGTCGTTTCTGAGCCCGGTCTTCGTCGGCGACGAAGTCACCATCTACGGCCGCATCCTCTCGACCGGACGGTCATCGATGCGGGTCTTCGTCGAGGCCTGGCGGCGCAACCGCGAGAGCAACGACGTCACCAAGGTGACGGAAGCGACCTTTACCTTCGTGGCGATCGACGCGACCCGCAAGTCGCGGCCGCTGCCACCCGAAGAAGAGTAAGCGCCATAGAGGCAGAGACCCGGAGGGATCGCCCAATCTCCACCATCATCCTGAGGTGCTTCGCGCAGCGAAGCCTCGAAGGAGGGTCCAGTAGATTCAAGGCACTAGCGCGGGACGCTCGTGCTAGGGCGCAGCCACGCCAGCGAGCCTCCCGAATCCTCCTTCGAGGCCCGGCTGCGCCGGGCACCTCAGGATTGTGGCTGCGGCTTTTTGGGCGAAGACCTCGTTAGGGAGAGGCAAAGGCCCCTCCCTTGGAGATAATCAGACGTCGCGGAAGCGCGAGACCGGCGAGCCGGCCACCGGCGACGTGCCGATGAACACCGAACCCGTCAACGGCCAGCGCTGCAGCTGCTCTTCCGTCCGGCCATCTCGCAGGCTGGTCAGGAACAGGGTCTTCATGTCGGGACCGCCAAAGGCGGGCATGGTCGGCGCGGCGGCGGGAACGTCATAGCTCGCCAGCAATTCGCCTTCCGGCGAGAAGCAGTTCAGCTTGGCGCCCGAGACGCCGGCGCTCCAATAGTTGCCCTCGGCATCGGTCGCGCCGCCATCCGGCCTTCCAATGGAATCGTCGAGCACGGCGATACGCTTGCGATCGCTGATCTCGCCTGTGGCGGGGTCGAATGCCCAACGATCGATCCAGGGGCCGCGCGAATCGGAATGGAACATCGTCCGGCCGTCCGGGCTGAAGGCCAGGCCGTTCGAAACCATCAGCCCATCGATCTTGCGCTCGACCTTGCCGCTCGCATCGACGCGGTAGAGCGCGCCGATCGGCTGGCGATCCGGCCGTTCGTCCATCGTGCCTACCCAGAAGCAACCATCCGGTCCGACCTTGCCGTCGTTGAGGCGTGTCTCGGGAAGGTCGGCCTCGATCTCGGCCAGCGTCTCGCTCTCGCCCGTTTCCGGATCGAACAGCACGACGCTATCACGCAGAGCGACCACGAAACGACCGCTTTCGGTCAGTCCGAACGACCCGACGACCGTCGGGAAGCGCCAGACCTTGGCGTCACCGGTCGCGAGATCAACGGCGTGGATCGCCTTGTCGGGGATGTCGCAATAGAGCAACCGGTTATTGCGATCGTCAAAGACGGCGCTCTCGGCCAACTGATGCAGGGTCGGAACGAGCGGGCGAAGGCCGAGATCGGTCATGGATGTCTCCAGATGATTGCGCTGGCGCAACATGGCATGTCCGCCGCCACGCGTCGACCGCGGGCCAGTGACCTTTTCAAGCCTGGGGGGACGGCTTAATTTGTCACACCAACTCTCAACGACGCCGTAAAATTAGGCCAAATGGCGCATTTCAATCGCCGAATCGGCTCAAAATAGGTAAGGTAAAATTACAGATTGCAGTCGGAGCCTTCTGATGAAGACAGATGCCGTCATCCCCGCCTCTCGCGCGCACACTTCATCCGCTTGAGACAGGACCATGCCGCCCTTCCTGAGCAATCTCGACGACTCACCGTGCTGGCGGCCAGCGTCGCGCATGGCAAGGCTTGAGCAGGCAAGCGCCCAGGCCCTAGGATAACGGCGACTGCCACCTCAGCGGAGCGAAACATGCCCTATCAACGCGTTCTGCTGACCGGCGCCGCCGGCAATCTCGGCCGCGAGTTGCGGACGCGACTCGCCGGCCGCTTTCCAACGCTACGGCTTTCGGATCTCGCCGAAATGGCTCCGGCCGGTCCCGGCGAAGAGGTCGTGCGCTGCGATCTCGCCGACGCGAGTGCCGTGGCCGAGCTTTGCCGCGACGTCGATGCAATCCTGCATTTCGGCGGCCAGGCCACGGAGGCCGGTTGGGACAAGGTCCTCGCCGCGAACATCGCCGGTGCGATCAACCTCTGGGAGGGAGCCCGGCTGGCCGGCGTCCGCCGCATCGTCTTCGCAAGTTCGAACCATGCCATCGGCATGCATCGCCGCAGCACGACGATCGATCATCGCGCGATGGCTGCGCCGGACGGCCGCTATGGCCTCTCCAAGGCGTTCGGCGAGGATCTCGCGGCGCTCTATGCCTACAAGCACGGCGTTTCGGCGCTCTGTATCCGCATCGGCTCGTCTTTTGCCGAACCGGCGGACGCGCGGCAATTGTCGACGTGGATGTCGTTCGCCGACCTTGGCCGGATGGTGGAAGTCGGCCTCACGGCCGACTACACGTACGAGATCGTCTATGGCGTCTCCGACAATTCCCGCTCGTTCTGGGACAACAGCAATGCCGAGCGACTGGGCTATCGGCCGGCGGACAGCGCCGACCGCTTCATCGAAACGCATATAGGGAAGACAACCGACGACCCGATTGCGGAATTGACTCAGGGCGGCACGTTTTCCAGTAGCGAGTTTTCCGGCGATCCCGACGCCCTGCCCTGATCGGATGCGCGACATGCGTGCCGGACACGTCTCTTCGCCTCGCCGGAGCGCCTGCTGTCGCAACCCGGCCCCGCGACGCACGAGAATCCAAACAATCTTTTGGAATGACGCGCGCCTTCCCTAAGGCAATCCTGCATTGCAGCAAGTTTAAATTACCCCAATATTCTAGCTAGTTAACAATATTGCGGCGCAGCATCACGAGCGACCTATCCCGTCGCCTCGGTTAAAGCGTGAGGTGCGAACCTCATATTCAAGGCAACTTGCGTCATCTGCCCGTTGCGGGCCTAAAACGCCTTGCCTATGCTGCCGCCATCTCGAGCCGACGCTTGGCGTCCCGAGATGGCTATTTGGGAGGATAGTTATGAAGCAGATTCTGAAGACGCTCGCGCTCGGCGCATCGGTATCGCTGATCGCCACGCTGGCACACGCCCAGGGCGGCAGCCTCGGCAAGGCTGTCGGTGGTTTTTCGTTCGAGGACGCCGCCAAGGAAGCTCCGACCACCAAGGACTTCCATTCCAAAGACGGCAAGCTGACCTTTGCCATTGTCACGCACACCGCCGGCAACGGCTTCTTTGATCCGACCTATGTGGGCGCGCAGGTCGCGGCCGACGCCTTTGGAATCAACCTGATCAAGCTCGGTTCCGAAGCCCCCGTCGATGACATTCCGCGCGAAATCGAAATCCTGAACCAGGTCATCAACGATCCGACGATCGACGGCCTCATCATGACGACGCCGCAGTCGGGCGCCTATGACGACATCGTCAAGAAGGCCTTCGCCAACGGCATCCCGGTCGCGACGACCAACTCGTTCGATCCGAAGATCGCCAACCGCTCGCAGATCAGCCACACCGGCCAGCTCTCGTCGGCAGCCGGCATCGGCGGCGAAGCGCTCGCCAAGTGCATCATCGACTCGGGCGCCAAGGGCGGCTCGATCATTTTCCCGTCGACGACGACGCTCGGCAACGAGGAAGTGAACCGCCGCGTTACCGCTGCGTTCGAGGCCGCGGTCAAGGTCCTGAATGATGCCGGCCGCCTCGCCGACTTCAAGATCGACGCCGGTCCGGAGAATATCGGCATCGACGTCAACAAGGACGACATCACCAACTCCGTCGTCTCGCTGATCGAGTCGCGCGGCGATGTCGTCGGCGCCTTCGCGGCCAATGGCTTCGTGACGCCTGCACTCGGCGACGCTGTCGCCCAGCTGAAGCTCAACGGCAAGGTCTGCGCCTTCGGCTTCGACCTCGGTCCGAAGCAGCAGGAACAGATCCGCACCGGCGCGCTCACCGGCTCGCTCGGCCAGCAGCCGTTCCTGCAGGGCTTCTGGCCCGTCGCCCAGCTCTATCTCCAGATCGACCGCGGCGTTTCCGCCGCCAATCTCGACACGAGCGCGCAGCTCGTGACGAAGGACACGGTCGACCTGGTCGGCAAGCGCTTCGAAAACTAAGCCGCATTCCGCCAGCCTTTCCTCGCGACGTGCTGGCGGATGACGCGACGCTCTCTCCGTCCTGGCTGGCCTCACGCCAACCGGGACGGAGATACGTTTCGCGCCTTGGAGCCCCGGGGTTCGCTGAGCCTGAAGGCCCGCTTCGACGCAAAGATGCAGAGCATGACCTCGACGACCCTTGCCCCGCCCCGCAGACGACTGCCGCTTGAATTGATCGGAGGCTGGGAAGTCGGCCTGCTGGTCTTCATGGTGCTGCTCTATATCGCGGGCGTCTTCATCAACCCGAAATTCTTCGGCCAGACCGACGCGATCTCGGCGATCCTGCGCGACACGGCCCGCTACGGCGTGATGGCCGCCGGGATGACCTTCGTGATCATCAACAAGGATCTCGACCTTTCCGTAGGCTCGACCTTCGGTCTTGTGGCGACGGTTTTCTCGCTCGCCTTTTCCACGTCCTACTACGACCTTGGCATCGTGCCGTCGCTTGTCGCCGCAATTCTGGTCGGCCTGGCGGTCGGCTTGTTGAACGGCTTCTTCGTCACGGTTCTGCGCGTGCCGTCCTTCATCATGACGCTGACCATGCTGTTCATCGGTCGCGGCTTCGTGCTGGGGCTAACGGGCGGCAAGACCGTCTCCTACAGCGAGAAGGCGTTGATAGCGCCCTGGTTCTTCCAGATCGGCGAGACCAACGCCTTTGGCTTCAACAACCAGATCCTGATCTTCGCCCTGGTGACGCTTGTCGGCATGTATGTGCTGGCCAAGACGCGCTGGGGCTACGAGACCTACGCGACCGGCGGCAACGAGATGGCCGCGATCTATGCCGGCATCCCGACCCGCCGCGTCCGCATGCGCGCCTATGTGCTCTCTTCGCTCGCCGCGACCCTGGCCGGCCTTATGGCGGTCGCGCAGGACAAGGGCATCACCTCGCAATATGGCCAGGGCGCCGAACTGATCGTCATCGCCGCCGTCATCGTCGGCGGCGCCTCAATCCTCGGCGGTCGCGGTCGGTTGCTCGGTGGCGCGCTTGGCGCCATCCTCGTCACGCTGATCGACAAGGTGCTGCGCGAAGGCATCCCCATGACCCGGACGGTCAAGGTTGGCCAGGTCGAGATGCAGGTGCAGGGCATGGCGCAGCTGCCGCCCGGTGCGGTACCGGCCTTCCTGGGTCTGATCCTGCTGATCTCGGTGCTGATCGAGCCCTGGATCATCCGCCGCAACGTTTTTCCACGCCTCTGGGCCCGCGTTCGAGGACGTCCGCTTCCTCCGATCATCGAGATCGGCGGTGTCGCCATCGAGGGTGCGCAGACCAAGGGATCCTCCGCCTCCGACCGCTCGATGCGGGCGCGCGGCCCGATCGGCCATTTCCTCGCCCGGCGCGATGCCGCGGCGATCCTTCTCGCCGTCGTGCTCTGGTGCGCGGGTCTCTATCTGCGGCCCGATTTCTGGGGCTCGCTCGACAACACCTTCAACCTGATGCTGTCATTCACCGAGGTCGGCCTGCTCTCCATCGGCATGACCTATGTCATCGCCAATGGCGATATCGACCTCTCGGTCGGCTCGGTGCTGGCGCTTTCAGCCGCCACCTGCGCCTTCCTGATGAAGCAGATGGGCTTCGATCCCTGGCAGGCCGTTTTCATCGCCCTGATCGCGGGTGCTGCGGCCGGCGGGGTTAACGCATTGCTAACAGTTAGCTTCGGTTTGCCGGCCTTCGTCGCGACACTCGGCATGTTCTACATGGCGCGCGGCATCGGCGCCTGGCTGACGGCGGGGCGACAGCTATCCTCGTTTCCGGAGGCGTACAACCTGCTCGGCCGCAAGCTGATCGACGCCCTCGCCTATTTTGGCGTGGCACCGGGCAAGGGAACGCTGTTCTACGACATCGCCGCAGCGCTCAGCGTGCAGACGATCTTCATGGTCGTCGTCGCGATCCTTGCCGGCATCGTGCTGGCCAAGACACCGTTCGGACAGATGGTCTACGCGACCGGCGGCAACCGCCGCGCCGCTGATTACGCCGGCATCAACACCGCCCGGGTTCGGGCGATAAGCCTTGTGTTCTCAGCTCTTTGCGCCGCCTGCGCCGGCGTCGTCTATGTCGCCTTCCTGCGCTCGTTCAATCCCTCGGCGGGCCAGCTTCGCGAACTCGACGCCATCGCCGCGGTCATCATCGGCGGCGGCTCGATCTTCGGCGGTTATGGCACGGTACTCGGCGCACTGGCCGGCGCCGCGGTGATCGCGCTGATCCGGGCGCTGTTGTCGCTGCAATTGATCCTCGGCAACGGCCAGTCCTTCGTGATGCCGCAGCATTGGGTCAACGTCTTCATCGGCCTGATCCTTGTCGTTGCCGTCGTCGGCGACATCTGGTTCCGCCAGGGCGACCTGGCCGGTTCGATCCGTCGCCGCTTTTCCCGAAAATCCGGGGCCGCCCCCGAAACAGCTCACATCTGAGAACGCCCATGTCAGACAACAAAGCTGCCAAGCCGATCATCGAGATGCGTCACATCTCCAAGGCATTCGGCCCCGTCCAGGCCCTCAAGGACATCAACCTCACACTTGGCGAGGGGGAAATCCTGGGGCTCGTCGGCGATAACTCCGCCGGCAAGTCAACGCTGATGAAGGTAATGACGGGAGCCTATCAGCGCGATTCCGGCGATGTGCTGGTTTCGGGCAAGCCGACGCACTTCAAGAACCCGCATGAAAGCCGCGAAGAGGGGATCGAGATGATCTACCAGGACTTCGCGCTATGCGGGAACATGGACATCGCCCAGAACATCTTCCTCGGCCGCTGGCCGAAGAAGGGTCTCTTCGTGGACCGGCCGCGCATGTATGCCGAGGCAGACCAGGTGCTCAAGCGCCTGAAAGTAGACGTCAATTCGGTGTTCCAGAAGGTCGAGAGCCTTTCCGGTGGCCGTCAGCAATCCGTCGCCATCGCCCGTGCCATCTCGTTCAATCCGCGCGTCGTCGTGCTGGATGAACCGACCGCCAACCTTTCCGTAATGGCGACCGAGAGACTGCTCGAAACCATGGCGGAGTTGAAGCGCCAGGGCGTGGCGCAGATCATCATCTCGCACCGCCTGACCGACATCTTCGAGGTCGGCGACCGCATCATGGTGATGAAGCGCGGCCAGAATGTCGGTGACCGCTACATCCAGCACACAACCGAACAGGAAGTGCTGGAGCTGATCGTTTCCGGGACGCCGGAGACGGCGTTGACCGCGGATCAGGCGCTGGCGGGCCGCGCGGCCTGATGGAGCGCCCGGGAGCATGAGGCGCAGGGCGGCCCCACTCCGCTCAAAGAGATGATCCGGCTGATCGCCCATGTTTTGACCAAGGACATGGGCGATTTCTGTTCGCATGCTGTCGAAAGCGCGCAACAGGGAGATAAATTCGTCTCCCGCTTGTGCTGAAAGGACAGCTTTCCACCCTCCCCCGTCCCTTGCAAATCGTCGTTCCTGGGCGCATTTCTCCAACGTCACCGCCCCGAAGACGAAAGCCTGCCCCCATGAATCATCAGGGCCCTGCCCATCACGGCACTCCGGCAACGTCTGCCGTCCCCATCTACGACGACGCGTTCGAACTGCAAGCATCGCCGAACATGCTGGCCAAGCTCGAGACGCGCCGCTCGGTCCCCATGCGCGCGTTCGACCCGATGCCGATACCGGCCGAGCACCTCAACCGCATCCTCTCGATTGCGGCGCGATCGCCCGATCATGGCCGCCTGGCACCCTGGCGCTTCATTGTCGTTGAGGCTGAAGCTCGCAGGTCCTCCGGCGAGCGCTTCGACGCGCTCTATGCCGCACGCAATCCGGGACTCGATGCCTCGAAGAGCGATATGTGGACGCTCTACATGATGCGCGCGCCCGTAACGGTCGTGGTCGTCAGCCGTCCGGACCCGAACTCGAAGATTCCGGAATGGGACCAGATCCTCGGCTCAGGCGCCGTCGGCATGAATCTCATCCTTGCAGCCTCTGCTCATGGCTATGCCACGCAATGGCTGCTGAAATGGCCGGGACGAGACCCTGAAGCCGCCGCCATCCTTGGCGTTCAGACGGGTGAGCGCGTCGCCGGGTTCATCCATCTTGGACGCCAGACAGAACGGCCCGCCGATCGCGTCCGCCCGGACCTTGAGGCGGTCGTCACACGCTGGACGGGTTGATCGCGACCGGCTCCGACGCGTTTGCTGGCTTCTGTGCCAGCCGCATTTCGCGCTTGAACGTATAGACGCCGGTCGCCACGACGATCAGCGTGCCGACCAATGTCAGCGCGTCCGGCACGTCGCCCCAAACCATGTAGCCGAGCACGACAGCGAACAGGATGCCGGAATAGCGAAACGGTGCGACGACGGCCATCGCGCCATAACGCATGGCCAGGATCGACGCACCGTAGCCGCCGACAAGCAGAACGGCGGCGGCCGCGAGGAGCATCCATTGCCAGATTTCGGGCTCCGGCCAGACTTCCGTGACCGACATCGCCGCGCCGGTCGTCATGACGGCGGCCGCCGTGACAGCGATGACCAGCAGAGTCGGCATGCCTGGCTTGAACTCGCGCGTCACGAGATCGCGCAACGTGATGAAGCCCATCGAGGCCAGCGCCGCCAGTGAATAGATGTCAAAGCCCGAGACGCTCGGCCGCATGATCAACATGACGCCAAAAAAGCCGACGGCAATTGCTGTCCAGCGGCGCCAGCCAACCGGCTCGGCTAGAAATACCGCTGCGGCTGCCGTCGTCATCAACGGCACGATCTGCCCGATGGCGGAGACGTTGGCGATCGGCATGTTGAACAGCGCGTAGAGATAGAGAACCGTCGCGCCGATCTCGCCTACTGTGCGCCAGGCCAAAAGCTTATCGCAGGCAGCCCGCCATTGCCGGTGCGTACCGGTGGCGAATACCAACACGAGGATCAACGCGAACGCGAAGATGCCTCGGATGAAGAGAATCTGACCGGTGGGAAGACCATCGCTTGCCAGCTTGATCCACGTGTCATTGATCATGAAAGCGAGGTTCGAAAGCACCATCATGATGATGCCGCGTGAATTGTCGGCCAGGGCGGGCATGGGACTTCAGGCAATACGCGGCAGCGCGGCGCCGCAGATGATCCGGGTCAGGGCGGGTAGGCCCCAGCGCACCAAGATTGACTAATAAACGGGCACGAAGCAACCGGAGCGGGGCGCTTCGGCGCGATCAATACATGCAAAGAAAGAAAAACGCGCCCAATCGACAGCAACGCTTCGGTTGCAGCGCAGCATAGCGCCTCGCTTCGTCGGGGAAGCTAGCCGCCAGTCATGCTCATATGCCGGCCGACAGCTGGACGGCGATGGTCGCGATCAATGATGAAATCATGCCCCTTCGGCTTGCGGCCGATCGCTTCGTCGATCGCCGCCGATAGCAGAGCATCATTCTCCGAGGCACGTAGCGGCGCGCGCAAATCCGTGGCGTCTTCTTGGCCGAGGCACATGAACAGCGTGCCCGTACAGGTGACGCGGACACGGTTGCACGTCTCGCAGAAATTGTGCGTCAGCGGCGTGATGAACCCGAGGCGCCCTCCCGTCTCCGCGACCTCGACATAGCGCGCCGGCCCACCCGTCTTGTAGGGGATCTCATTCAGCGTCCAGTTCTGCTCGAGCCGGGCGCGAACGGTGGACAGCGGGAGATACTGGTCGGTGCGATCCACCTCGATCTCGCCGAGAGGCATGGTCTCGATCAAGGTCAGGTCCATGCCGCGGCCGTGAGCAAACCGCATCAGGTTGTCTATCTCGTGCTCGTTGACGTCCTTGAGCGCGACCGCATTGATCTTGACCTTAAGGCCAGCAGCCTGGGCGGCGTCGAGCCCGGCCATGACCCTGTCGAGATCGCCCCAGCGCGTGATCGCACGGAAGCGGGCCGGATCGAGCGTATCGATCGAGACGTTGATGCGGCGCACGCCGGCATCTGCCAGCTCGGAAGCAAAGCGGGAAAGCTGCGAACCATTGGTCGTCAACGTCAGTTCGTCGAGATGGCCGCTCTCGATATGGCGGCCGAGCGAGCGCACCAGGGACATGATATTGCGGCGGACCAACGGCTCGCCACCAGTCAGGCGAAGCCGGCGAACGCCCTTGGCGATGAATGCGCTGCAGAGCCGATCCAGTTCCTCGAGCGACAACACGTCCCGCTTCGGCAAGAAGGTCATGTCTTCGGCCATGCAATAGACGCAGCGGAAGTCGCACCGATCCGTCACAGAGACGCGGAGATACGTGATCGACCGACCGAACGGGTCGATCATAGGCGTCGTATCGGCAACGATCGGAACGAACTGGTTCATGCAAAACCCTCAAGCCGCCCAATTTCGTTTACGGGCCGCCATCTCTGCTATGTAGACGACATGCCGCGTGGTTTCAAAGGCACGCGGAAGATGGCGGTCGTCGGAAGGACGACCGTTAGCCAATCTATACGGCCGAAGCGCCGCCGGAGTTTCCCATGAATACCACAACCACGCCCTGGCCGACCGAGATCCGGCTTTCGCCCGACAAGCGCATCCTGACCGTCACATTCGAGGACGGCGCGCGCTACGAACTCGCGGCCGAGTATCTGCGCGTCACCAGTCCGTCGGCAGAGGTCCAGGGGCACAACAAGGCACAGAAGCAGACCGTACCAGGTAAGATCGACGTGACCATCGCCTCCATTCAGCCTGTCGGCAACTATGCGATCCGCCTGATTTTCGATGATGGCCACGACACAGGGCTGTTCACCTGGACCTACCTCGCTGAACTCGGTCGCGACCACGACAAGCTCTGGGCCACCTATCAGGCCGAGTTGCAGGAAAAGGGACTTTCCCGCAGCCGACACTGAATTCCGTCAGGATCAGGCTTGATGAGGTGAACAGCGTTGTCTTCATGCGCCACGGACTGCCGACCTCTCGATCCGTTGCAGACGCCACAACAGCGAGGCTCTGAAGGCTGAACGGCAGAGTGACGCTATCGGGCTGAGCGTCACCGCTATCCACGCCAGCAACCGATCCCCTCGAAGCAGGAGCAACGCTGGCGGCGACGGCGAAGGCCGGGCATTGGAAATCGCACCGCCTGCTGTCGGAAACGTTCCTCCACCCTGAAGAGCTCCGCGACGCTATCGACGACGTGTTCGCGCAGCCGGCCGCCAAGCCCGCTCGCAAGGTCGGGGGGCGGTGAACAAAGCGCGACGAAACTGATGCAGTCTTGGTGCACCAAACCACGCTCGGACCCGCCTTGTTCCACTTCTGCTGACTCGGACCTGCAAGGATGAGCGATGTGGAAAAGCTCGGTGAACACGCGAAACCGCTTGTATCCAGCGCTTTCTGTCTTTAACACCGGCGGCGGAGAGGTGGCCGAGTGGCCGAAGGCGCTCCCCTGCTAAGGGAGTAGACGGCTTAAAACCGTCTCGAGGGTTCGAATCCCTTCCTCTCCGCCACCACCCTTTGAAGTCATTGAAATCGCTATAAAAACCCTGCCGATCAAGGGTTTTTGCCCCAAATCCTGCTACAAAAGCGGGATGCGGCGTCGATAAAACATGTCCATCTAAACCGAGGCCGGTATGTCCTTCGTGTCACCGTCCCGGAGGATTTTCGCGACATCATCGGCAAGCGCGAACTTGTCGAGCCGCTGGACGACGACAAGAAGACGGCCGAGCGGATGTCGCACGGCGTCATAGCCGGCTCCCTCGATCAGCTTGAGCAGGCGCGCGAATCTCTCACCGCTCAATAGCCAACGCCTTCCAGCGCCGCCAAGGCACATTACGCGACCGAGCTTGTCGCCGACGACAACGCGCGCGGGGCCTTAGTCGGCAATCAGGCCGTAGCGAAGCGCAACGCTCACGTCGCACCGCATCGCGCTTCTCTTCTGCGACTTGTCGCGGCGGGTGAAATCCTCGGCGAGGCGGCGACAATTGAGAGAGGCGCGCCAGCTAAGGTCGGACCGCCAACATCAAGGTTGTCGCAAGCACCAGGACCTGCCCCCGCCGCCGCCCGGGCGTTCTGAGCGAAACACCCGCCCTCTCCTACCGGATCGAAAGATCCAGCACTTTGCCCTCGAAGAGGCGGTCGCGCGAGCCTTCTAGATGTGCGCGCATCGCCTCGCGGGCATCGTCGGCCCTGCCCTCGAGCACGGCTAGGTAGATCTGCTCGTGCTCACCGTAGACGCGCTCGAGCTGGAGGTGAGGCCCCATCAGCGAAAGACCGTGAAGGTGCATACCGACCGCGATATGCGGCTTCAGCGCATCCATCGAGGCCGTGTAGTAGTGATTATTGGCGGCTTCCGTCACTGCCCGGTGGAACAGGAAGTCCGCATCGGTGCGGTGGAGCTGATGGCTCGTGGCGTCGCGAAGATCGGCAAGCGCTTCAGCGATCTTGTTCATGGCCGCCTCGTCCCGGCGCAGCGCAGCGAAACAGGCAGCATCCGGCTCGATCGTCAGGCGGAACTCATAGCAGCGCTGGATGTCGGCAATCGACTTAACGGGCGAATAAGCCAGTTGCGTCTGCGGCGATACCGCCGCCCGGACGAAGGTCCCGGCACCTTGCCTCGAATAGACAATGCCCTTCTCGCGCAGACGGCCGAGCGCATCGCGCACGATTGGCCGCGAAACACCCAGCATGGACGCCAGTTCATGCTCGCCGGGAAGCCGCGTATCGGGCGGATAGTTGCCGTCCTGGATGCGCTGGCTCAGTTCCTCAAAAACCCGGTCGACGAGCTTGGTCGGCCGGGGCTTGGCAGGACTGTCGAGAGGCGTTGGTTCCGTATTGGCCATCGGTTCACTTCGGTAGCAGGTTTGCGAGGGCGTCGACGTCGCCGAACCCGCCAGATTTGACGATGCAGCGTACCCCCGGCTGGCCCGGGCGTTCGATCAAAAACCACGGCAGGCCCGGCGCTGCCTCGCCCTGGGGATAGATCACGCCAGACCCCATCCCGTCCAGTATGGCAAGGGCCGTGTCGCCTCCACAGGCAACCAGCGTATCGGGTTCTGCCCTGGCGACAGCGTCCCGCGCCACCTCGGCGAACCGGTGCATTGCCACGCTGTCCGCGCCGGAAAGCGGATCGACGCTGCGGAGCACGATCGGCAGCGAGATCGCGCCCCGATGGGGTGGAACGTCGTACACGGGCGCGGCCCTGGCGAGATCGTCGATTTGAGCGATTGTGATTGGGTCGCGTGAGCCGATCGCAAAGAGAGTTCGCGGGCTCGGTCGAAACGGAGCGTGGCGGACGCTGCCAAGGCGCCGGGCGAAGGCGGCGCCAAGGCCGCGGGCGCCAACAGCCAGTGTCTGCGACCAGTCATGCTCGGCAACGATCCGGTCGAGCTCCGCGTCTGTCATGGCATCAACAATGATTGTGCCCGGCGGGAGATGCGGCTTGATCGGCAGCGGCACCGCGACGCCGCGTCCTGTCACTGCCCCGCCGACCGTCAGCCGGCCCTGCTCCGGCACCCCCGGCGCTACCACGATGCGGGCGCAATCGAAGGCGCGTGCCATCGCCTCGGTTTCGACGAGGACATGCCCCTTCAGCCGGGAGTCGATTTTCTTGAACATTGTCCGGGGTTCAGTCGCCCGCAGCCGCGACGCCACGTCGGCCACGGTCGCGGCCGCGTCGTCGGCACTCGCGCCCCGCGTCGCGGTGTTGACGACGATCACGTCGGGATGATCCCGGAGCGCGGCGTCGAGCGCGTCCGGCCCGATCGCAACGGCCACCGTCAACCCAGCCAGCGCAAACGGACTGGAGCTGTCGAGCGCGCCCGTGAGGTCATCCGCGATGATGGCGAAAAGCGGCCTCATGCCGGCACCGCGTGGCAAGCGACGAAATGGCCTTCGCCACGATCGCGCCATTCCGGCACGATCGTGCGGCACTCGGCCATGGCGATCGGGCAGCGTGTGTGGAAGCGGCAGCCGGGCGGCGGGTTGAGCGGGCTCGGCACGTCCCCTTCGAGGATTTGCCGATGGCGGTTGCGCTCCGCGACCGGATCGGCCTCCGGCACGGCCGACATCAGCGCCTTGGTATAGGGATGAAGCGGCTCACCGAAGAGCTGATCGCGCGTGCCAAGCTCGGCGAGGCGCCCAAGATACATGACGCCCACTCTGGTCGAGATGTGACGCACAACGGCGAGGTCGTGCGCGATGAAAAGATAGGTGAGGCCGTATTTTTCCTGCAGGTCGAGCAGCAAATTGATGATCTGGGCCTGAATCGAGACGTCGAGGGCGGAAATAGCCTCGTCACAGACGATGAATTTCGGCTGGCATGCCAGCGCGCGGGCGATCGCCACGCGTTGGCGCTGTCCGCCCGAGAGTTCATGCGGATAGCGTTGGGCGAAACGTGGCGGAAGACCGACATCGGCGAGCAGCCTCTCGATCCGATGCGGCAACTCGCTGCGCTTGCAAAGACCGTGAAAAAGGATCGGCTCGCCAACGGCGTCGCCGACCGTCATGCGCGGGTTGAGGGTGGAGTACGGGTCCTGAAAGACGATCTGCAGGTCGCGCCGGATCGGCCGCATCGCCTTCTCGTCGAGCGTTGCAATGTCCCGCCCTTGGTAGACGACCCGCCCGGCGGTCGGCCGGTGCAGATTAAGAATGGCAAAGCCGGTTGTCGACTTGCCGCAGCCGCTCTCCCCGACGAGGCTCAGTGTCTCCCCCTCGGCAATGTCGAACGTCGCATCGTCGAGAGCGTGGACGGTGACGGCTCGCTCTCCAAAAGCGCCGAGGCGGATGGGAAAGTGCTTCTGCAACTTTTCCACACGGATTAGCGGTTGTGCACCCATCATGCGGCCTCCGACATCAGCCGGCCGGCAAAATGGCAGGCGACACGATGCGCGTTCGAGCTCCCCTGCATCGGCTGGAGCGCCGGCGCATTCTGGCGGCAAACCTCCTGCGCCAACGGGCAGCGCGGCGCGAAGGCGCAGCCCGATGGCCGGCGGCCGGGCTCGGGCGGGGTGCCGCCGATCGAGCTGAGGCGGGCCATCGTCGAACCGGAGACACGCGGAATGGAAGCGAGGAGTCCCCGCGTATAGGGATGGCCGGGCGTGGCAAAGAGCTGGTCGACGGGCGCGTCCTCCACCACCGTACCGGCATAGAGCACGCAGATGCGGTCGGCGAGGCCGGCGATTAGCGCGAGGTCATGCGTGATCCAGACCACCGACATGCCGAGGCGCTTCCGGAGTTCCTTCACCAGATCAACGATCTGCGCCTGGATGGTCACGTCGAGCGCCGTGGTTGGCTCGTCGGCGATCAGCAGTTCCGGCTCGCAGGCAAGTCCGGCCGCGATCATCACGCGCTGGCGCATGCCGCCGGACAGTTCGTGCGGATAGGAATGCAGCCGCTCCTCTGCGCCGGGAATTCCGACGAGACGGAGAAGTTCGCCGGACCGCTTCCAGGCATCGGCACGGCTCATGTCGCGATGGTAGATCAGCGGCTCGCTGAGTTGGGCTCCGATCTTCATGACAGGGTTCAACGACGTCATCGGATCCTGGAAGACAAAGCCGATGCGTCCGCCGCGCACCTGGCGCAACTCGCGTCGCGACAGCTTCAGCAGATCACGGCCCTGGAATTCGGCCCGACCGCCGGCAACGCGGATCTTGTTGGGCAGCAGGCGGAGCAGGCTGAGCATGGTGAGGCTCTTGCCGCAGCCGCTCTCGCCGACAATGCCAAGCGTCTCGCCCTTATCGACATGCAGGTCGATCCCCGCGACGATGGTGGCCGGGCCACTCCTGGTTTCGATCTCGATCGAGAGATCCGTAACGTCAAGCAGCCGCTCGCTCATTTGCTGCCCCTTGGGTTGAGTGCGTCGTTGAGCCCGTCGCCCAGAAAGGAGAAGGCGACCGTAGCAAGACCGAGCACGGCGGCCGGTGCGGCGAGCAGGTGCGGATAGTGCTGCCAGACCCGTAGCCCGTCCGAGATCATGTTGCCCCAACTCGGCGTGGGCGGATTGACACCGACGCCGAGGAAGGAGAAGGCGCTTTCCAGCACCATGGCGGAGCCGAGCCCCGCGCTGACGGCGACGATCAACGGACCGAGCGCATTCGGCACGACATAGCGGATGAGGATGATCCGGTTGGTGAGCCCCAGCGCCCGCGCGGCCGTGACATAGGGTCGACTGCGGATCGTGAGCACTTGTGCACGGACAAGGCGAGCATAGGGCGGCCACGAGATCAACGCCATCGAGCCGAAGACGAGCAGGAAGTCGACCCAGATCGTCTCTCGGTAGAATGGGTTGAGAGTTACGAGATACCGGGCTTCCATCCACTGGCTGAGTGGCGTTTTCAGCGATGCGTTGATCACGACGACCAGCAACAGGTTGGGAACCGACATGGTCATGTCGGTGAACCACATGATTGTCCGGTCGACCAGGCCGCCGAAGAAGCCCGCGACCGCGCCGAGCGCTACGCCGATCGCGACGGCGATCGCGGTGACGACGACCGCCACGATCAGAGCCGTTCGCGTGCCGTAAAGCACACGACTGAAGACGTCGCGCCCGAGATCGTCGGTGCCGAACCAGTGCGAAAGGCTTGGCGCAAGGTTTCTGGCCTCGAGGTTCTGGCTGAGAAAGTCGTAGGGCGTCAGCATCGGCCCGAAGGCGGCGGCGAAGACGAGGACCAGAACCATCACCAGCCCAGCGACCGCCAGCCGGTTGCGCAGCAGACGAGACCACGCGTCGCGCCAAAGACTGACCGGGGCCTCGTCGGGAACGGGTACCGACATCGGAACAAAAGCCATTCAACGCCCCTTCATGCTGGTCGCTGCCCGCGGATCGAGGAGCGGGTACAGGACATCGACGAGCAGGTTCGAGAGCATCACGAGAAGAGAGCCGATCAATGTGATGGCCAAGATCACCGGATAGTCGGAATTGATCAGGGCCTGCACAGTCAGGCGCCCCAGACCCGGCAGGCCGAAGACCAGCTCGACGAAGATCGCGCCGTTGATGATGGTGATCATGATGAGGCCGAGCTGGGTCACGACCGGCGTGAGTACCGGTCGGAGCACATGCTTGAGCGCCACGAACAGTTCCGGCACGCCCTTCGCTCGCGCGGTGCGCACGAAATCCTCGCTCAGCACCTCGATGACGGCGGCGCGGGTCTGCCGCACGATGAGCGCGATCGGCTGGAAGGAGAGCACGACGAGAGGCAAAATGATCCGCGCGTCAAAAACCCCGCCCCAGCCATAGGGAACATGGATGCCGGGAAGGATCAGGAGAAGGCCCACCATCAGCAGCGGCCCCGCCACATAGGGCGGAATGGCCCAGAGAAAAAGTGCCGAGCCCAGGATGGTGTAGTCGAGCTTGGTATTCTGGTTAAGCCCAGCCACGAGCCCGAGCGGAACCGCGATGAGGGCCGTGACCACGATCGCGCAGAGGCCGAGCTTGAAGCTCACCGGCGCCGCGGCCGAGATCATCGCCCAGACAGAACGGCCGGAATTCAGCGAGTTGCCGAAATTCCCCTGCAAGAGGTTCAGGAGATAATTGGCGAACTGTTCGAGGAACGGCTTGGTGAGGCCGGCACTCTCCCGGATCGCCTCGACGCGCACCGGGTCGTAGGCGACGTCGCCGGGCGCACGCAGGAAGATCAGTTTGATCGGGTCTCCGGCGCCATAAAAGGCGAGCGCGTAGACCCCCAGCATGACGAGAAGAACCGATGGGATCCATAGCAGGATCCGCATCGCGATGTATCGGAGCATGGCCCCTGATTCCTACTTCTATCCGGTCGGGGCGGAGGCGCCATGAAGCGCCTCCGGAACGTGACGAAGACGTCAGTTGATCGCAATGTCCCAGGGAGCGACGACCTGGAAGTCCAGGTTCTTGTCCATGCCGGCGACATTCGCCGTTGCCCAACGCGACATCGTCTGTGCGTACCAGGGGATGAACATCCAATCCTCCCGGAAGGCCTTCTGCGCCTCCTGCGCGAGCGTTACGCGCGCGGGGTCGTCGGCCGCCTTCGTCGAAGCCTCGGCAAGCTTGGCGTCCACCGTCTCGTTCTTGTAGCCGCCCATCTTGTCGCGGGCATTGCCGGCGGTCGAGGCGATCGAACCGAGCAGATAGCTGGCCGCATCCGGCAAGCGGGTGCCGACGTCGTCGCGGAAGATCTGCACCGCATTCTGGTCCGGACCGGCATACGCGTCCTGCTGCGGCTTCATGTCGACGGCGGTAATGCCGAGGTTCTGCCGCCACTGCTCGGCGATGTACTGCGCCGCGGCCTGGATGGCCGGCCCCGAAATGCCGACGAACAGCAGCTTCGGCAGTCGCTCGGGTCCGCCATAGCTCGATTCGGCGAGCGCCTTCTTGGCGGCGGCCGGATCGTAGGGGAACGGCTCGAAGCCGGACTGGTCCGCGCCGGGGACCGAATTCAGTACCTGGTCGGTCTTCTTGTGCGGCCCGTCCGGATAGGAAGCCTTGATCAGTCCGTCACGGTCGACGGCCATGATCAGCGCCTGGCGGACCTTGATGTCATCGAGAGGCGCGCGCGAACCATTGAACCAGAAGTGCTGGCTGGTGGGGATCTGCGGGCCGGCGGCGAATTCGGGGCCGAGATCCTGGATGATGGTCGAGGTAACCAGTTCGGTATGGGCGTTGAATTCGCCGGACTTGATCAACTGCGTCGCGGTGACATTGTCCTCGATGGACGTGATCTCGATCCGGGCCAGCTTCGGCTTGGCGACGAAAAAGTTCTCGTTCGGCTCGAACACCAGCTTACCGGCATCGAGGTCGATCGAGGTCGGCTTGAACGGGCCGGAGACGACAACGCCGTTCTGCGGCATATACCAGTCAGGCGCCTCGTTGCCATCGTCACCGCGAGACTGGCTCACTTTGGTGATCGGCGCGATGTGATTGCCAAGGCGCATGAAGAAGATCGGATCGGGCGCGGCGAGCGTGACGACGACCGTCGATGCGTCCGGCGTGGCGACGCCTGAGAGTTCCTTGGTCTTGCCGCCGGTGATCTCGGCATATCCATTCACACCGGAGATCACCTGCGCGATGCGCTGGTTGGTCGAGGCCGGCATGGCCGCCAGCTCCCAGGATCCCTTGACGTCGGCCGCGGTAATCGGACTGCCATCGGAGAATTTCGACGCCGGATCGATCTTGAACGTCCAGACCGTGTTGTCGGCGTTCGGCGCCCAGCTTGCGAAAACATAGGGGTGAATCTTGCCCTCTGCGTCGAACCGCATCGGCGAGGCCCACCAGGCCGAATTCCAGCGATAGGGAACGCCACCACCGCGCAACGGCGACCAATCCTGCGCGAAGCTGGGGTTGGCAACCTTCAGCACCTGGCCTTCCTGTGCCACGACGATCCGGGCCCCAAACCCGAAGGCCGTGATGCCCACGGCAGCGCCGAGGCCAAGCTTGAGCGCCTCGCGGCGAGTCGGCGCGCCTGTATCCCTGTTCGACATTGTCTGTCCCTCCCATTTGGCGATCCTATCGGCGAATGCTCCCTCCACGAGCGCTCGCCAATCGCGACGCGAACCCTCACCCCGAATTGTAAACCTGTCAATACGGAATCGAAAATTCCGGACGGCGATGTGAAGAATGGCGCCTGAAGCCTTACAATACCTAGTAAGTCCCTGCGCGAGGCAACAACGTTCAACCAAATGGCAACTTGACAACAAGGCGCTCAGTTGTGAGGCTCCGACTGAAGTGTCATTGGGAAGGACGGGACGATGAGTGCGGATCTCGAAGGCAAGCGATGCCTCATCATAGGCGCGAGTTCGGGGATAGGCGCGGCTGTCGCCACCCGGTTCGGCGCGCTGGGCGTCAAGGTCGCGGTCCACTGCAACGGCAATCGCGAGGGGGGCGAGTCGGTCGCCGCGACGATCCGCGAGGGTGGCGGCAGCGCCACGGTTCTACAGGGCGACGTCGCCGATGGAGAGATAGCCGCCAGTCTCATTGACCAGGCAGCGGAGCAGCTCGGCGGACTCGATATCCTCGTCAACAACGCCGGTTCGATGTTCGGTCGCACCGCCATCGCCGACGCCACGGACGAGCAGTACGAGAACGTCATCGCGCTCAATATCGGCGGCGTCTTCTTCGCCGCCCGCAGGGCCGCGCAGCTGATGGGCGAACAGCGCTCGGGCACCATCATCAACACAACGTCGGTCGCCGCCCGTACAGGCGGCGGCGGTGGTGCCGGCCTCTATGGTTCGGCCAAGGGATTCGTCTCGACGATCACCCGCGTTCTTGCCAAGGAGCTTGCCCCAACCGGCGTGCGCGTCAACGCCGTCGCGCCCGGCGTGATCCTGACGCCCTTCCACGAACGCTTTTCGACGCCCGAGCAGCTTGCCGCCGCCGCCCAGACCATCCCGATGGGGCGCCTCGGCACTCCGGAGGAATGCGTCGGTGCCTTCGAATTCCTCGCAAGCGAGCGCATGAGCGGCTACATCACTGGCCAGATCATCGAGGTCAACGGCGGACAGTTAATGCCATGAACGAGACTAGCCCCATCATCGGCATCACCATGGGCGACGCTGCAGGCGTCGGCGCCGAGGTGATTTGCAAGGCGCTCGCCGACCTTGCCCCTGCGGAGCGAGCCCAGATTCGCATCTTCGGCAATCGCGACGTGCTCCAGCGCGCCGCCGGCGTCGTCGGCGCGACGCTCGATTTCTCGGCCGGGTCCAATGACATCGCCGTCGACCACATCCCTTTCGAGGGAGACATTCCTGCCTTCGGCAAGCTCGATCCGCGCGCTGGCGATGCCAGCTTCCGCTATATCGAGAAGGCGGTACGCGCGGCGGAAGGCGGTGAGATCGGCTGCATCGTCACTGCGCCGATCAACAAGCAAGCGCTGAACGACGCCGGACACCACTATGACGGCCATACCGGCATGCTGGCGGCGCTGACCGGCGCCAAGTCCAGCTTCATGCTGCTCGCTTCGGAGCGCATGTCGGTCATCCATGTCTCGACCCACGTCGCGCTGCGCGGCGCCATCGAGCGGTCGAAGACCCAGCGCATCCTTGAGACAATCCGCGCCGGCTACCGGCATTTCCGCCGACTTGGGATCGAATCACCGCGCATCGCTGTCGCGGGCCTCAATCCGCATTGCGGCGAGAATGGCCTGTTCGGCACGGAAGACGATGAGCAGATCGCGCCCGCTGTCGCGGCTGCGCGGGCGGAGGGTATCGACGCGGTCGGCCCGATCTCGGCCGACACGGTCTTCCATCGGGCCTATAACGGCGCGTTCGACCTGGTCGTCGCACAGTATCACGATCAGGGCCACATCCCGATGAAGCTGGTCGCGTTCGACACGACCGTCAACGTGTCGCTTGGCCTGCCGATCGACCGCGCATCGGTCGACCACGGAACCGCCTTTGACATCGCCGGCACCGGCAAGGCCGATCACGTCAACATGCACGCGGCCATCGCTTATGCGAAGCGGCTCGCCGGCACGCCGAGGAACGTCGCATGAGCTTCGCCATTTCGGGCGTCAACTGCGCGGCGGCGACGCCGTTCAACGCCGATCTCTCGCCGGATCTCGGGCTTTTCGCCGAGCATTGCCAGCGTCTTCTCGACATGGGATGCCACGGCATCGCCCTGCTCGGCACCACAGGCGAGGCAAATTCCCTCTCGCTCGCTGAGCGAAAGACCATACTGGAGGCAGCCCTCGGCGCCGGTATCGCTCCCGATCAGCTGATCCCGGGAACCGGTGTCGCGGCGATCCCCGAGACTGTTGAACTGACCCGCCACGCGCTCGCCAACGGTGTCACCAGGGTCGTGATGCTGCCGCCTTATTACTACAAGGGCGTTTCGGACGACGGCCTCTTCGCCGCCTATGCGCGGATCATCGAGGCGGTGGGCGACGACCGCCTTCGGATCATCCTCTATCATATCCCGCAGGTCTCGGGCGTTCCGCTGTCCCGCTCCCTCGTCGCCCGGCTGATCGCGGCCTTTCCCGACATCGTCGTCGGCATCAAGGATTCGTCCGGCGACCTTGCCAACATGCAGGCGATGGTCGCCGATCATCCCGGCTTCGCGGTGCTGGCCGGAGCCGATCCGCTCCTCCTGCCCCTGCTCGGTTCGGGCGGCGCGGGCTGCATCACCGCCACTTCCAATCTCGTCGCAGACTCGCTTCGCGCTATTTATGACGGCTTCCGCGAACCGTCGGTTGCCGAACCAGCCCAGGCGCGCATCAACGCCTGGCGCAGCCTCTCGAACAGCTATGTCCAGATCCCCGCGATCAAGGCCATGATCGGCGTTGCGAACGGCGAAACAGGCTGGGAGCGCGTGCGACCACCGCTCCTGCCACTTAGCCCGACCCAACTCGACGATCTCCGCGCCAAGGTAGCCGAATTGCCATGACCACGATGCCCAGCCTGGACAGCCTGGACGGCGTTCTTCACCGCGTCGGCAGTGACCGCTCGGATGCGTTCCTTCCGGCGCTCACAGTCCAGAACCACGCCGCGAATCTCGCCTACTTGCCGGATGGAACGCTGACCTGCGTCTGGTTCGGCGGCACGATGGAGGGCATGGGCGACATCTCGGTCTATCTCTCCCGTCTCGCGCCGGGCGCGCAGCGCTGGTCGGCGCCGGAGAAGCTCTCGGACGACGACGGAAAATCCGAGCAGAACCCCCTCCTCTTCGTCGCGCCGGACGGCGCTGTATGGCTGCTCCACACCTCGCAGACCTCCGGCCATCAGGACGGCTCGGTGGTGAAGCGGCGCATCTCGCACGATGGCGGCCTCACCTTTGGCCCGGTCGAAACGCTCTGGGACGTGCCGGGAACTTTTGTCCGGCAGCCGATCGTCGTGAACGGCCGTGGCGAATGGCTGCTGCCGCTGTTCCGCTGCATCGGCATTCCGGGCGAGCGCTGGACAGGCGACGCGGATTTCGCCTCCGTCCTCGTCAGCGTGGACCATGGCGCCAGCTGGACCATGCATGATCTGCCCGAGAGCATCGGCGCGGTTCACATGAACATCGTGCCACTTGGCGGCGACGAAATGGTCGCCTTCTTCCGCCACCGCTTCGCCGAGCGGATCCAGAGGAGCCGCTCCCATGACGGGGGACGGAACTGGAGCCCACCGGAGCCCACGACGCTCCCAAACAACAATTCCTCAGTTCAGGCGATCCGTTGCGCCGATGGCCAGATCGCCATCGTCTACAACCACGTCGACGCCTCAGCGTCGACCGATCGCCGGCTCTCGCTCTACGACGACATTGAGGATACCGCTGGCGACGCTGAAGCCGCGTCAACGCCTGAGCCGGCCGATCGCCGGAAGGCGATCTGGGGTGTGCCCCGCGCGCCGCTAAGCCTGGCTTTCTCAAAGGATGGCGGCCAGACCTTCGGCGAACGCATCGACCTCGAGACGGGCGATGGCTACTGCCTGACCAACAACTCGAAGGACGGGCTGAACCGGGAGTTCTCCTACCCGTCGATCCTCGAAGCACCCGACAACTCGCTGGAGATCGCCTTCACTTATTTCCGCCGCGCCATCAAGCATGTCCGGCTCGATAGGCGCTAAGCCTTCATCCATTGCGACATGAAATGCGGCCACCGCAGCGGCTGACATGCGGTCGACCGAGCAGCCATCGGAATTGGTTTTCCAACGATGACGCATGCCTCGACTACACGAAGGACGCCCAGACCCTGGAACGCCCCGAGTACGTCGCTCAGACCGTCAGCGAGAGCGCGATAAGGCTGATCTGAACGCAGAGCGATCCCCAACGCGATGGCGTCTGATTAGAGTGTTGAGCTTGGTTGGAGGCGGGCCCGCCGTACGATCGCCTATAAAGCCTTCCAAAACAGCAGGATCATGATTGCGTAAGTCGCAACCAGCAGCCCGGCGCCGCGCAGCTCCACAAGAGTTCGCCCTGCCTTCGGTGGCGTGAGCCACCAGCTGAGCCGCTTGGCGGTCCACGGGACTAGATAGGAAGTGAGGATGACGCTGAACGCGTTGCCGATGAACAGGGCCACGGGGAAATCCAGCTTCAGGACGCCTGCCAGAATGGGCGTGCCCACCAGAAGGCCCCACAGGAAGACGACCGGATAGAGCGTCAGAAGAACGATCATGTTCATCTTCCACGCCGCGGGCGCCGGTGCCCCATCGGGTGTGGCATCGCGGAACCATTGCTCGAAGCCGCTATCCGCCATCCGCGTGTGGAACTCCGCCGTCAGCGGCGCCGCTTCGTCGACCAGTCGACGTCGCACAGGCGACTCGAGCCAGGCCTTCAGATTGGCTTCGCTGTCAAAACGCAGGATCGCGACATAGTCTTCCTGCACGCCCGGCACGGCCGGCTCGAAGCGATAGCCCTGCAAGCCTGCCGCCTTCGACTGCGCGGCGGCGATCTTCTGCTCCCATTTGCGGTATTCGGCCTCCATGCCGGGCTTCACCCGCGTGCTGATCACGGCGGAGACCGGCGCCGTGCGCGCCGCACCCGCATCGTCGCGCACGATATGGACGTCATCGCGACCCACGAGCATCGGGGCAGCGCCTTCGATGCGGGACTGCCGTTCGGACGAGCCCAGCCATCGCCTGGCATCGTCGAGATTGACGAAGCGCTGCAGGATCACCCAGTCGACCTGCAGCGGCGGGTGCGGCGGCATCAGCCGCTGCTCGATGAACCCCGGAAAGGCGGAGATTACCCGGCTGGTTTCACCCTGCCATTGAGCGAAGGCTTCCGCGCATTCGGGCCGAACGCAGGTTTGCGTGACGAGGCTGACGCTGGCTGCCGCATCGCTCATGGGGCAGCACTGAGTTTGGCGAACAGGCGATCAGGCAGGAAAGGCAGATGGGCGAACCTTACACCCGTGGCATCGGCCAGCGCATTCGAGACGGCCGGCGCCACCGGATTGATGCCGCACTCGCCCTGGGACTTCGCACCGAGAGGCCCGATCGTATCGGTCGTATCGGCGAAGAAGATGTCGGTGTGCGGCGTGTCGGCAAAGGTCGGGATGCGGCAATTGCGCAACTGCGGATTGACCATATGCCCGTCGGCGTCATGCACCATGTTCTCAACCAGCGCCCAGCCATACCCCATCGCAACGGCGCCATCGAGCTGGCCGCGGCACTGCATCGGGTTGATCGGCCGGCCGATATCGGCCGCATGCACGCTGTGCAACACGCGGATCTCGCCGGTCGTGCGATGCACGGCGAGACGTACACCCTGCACGTTGAAGGCGATCGTGCGCGGCGACAGATAGGCCCGGCGGCTCACCCAAAAGCGATGGTCGACCTTCGTCCCTTCCGCATGCAACTCGCGTAGCGAGATCCGGCGGCTGCCGCAGATGACGCCGTCATTGTCGAGGCGGCATTGATCGATCGGCACGCCAGCGTGGCGGCTCGCGAAGTCGAGGATGTCGGCCGACATCGCCTCGGCCGCCAGGTGAACCGCCTTGCCGCCGACCACGACGCCGGTGCTCGCAAACGTGCCCGTGTCGTAGGGTGTGCGATCCGTATCGGCGTTGATGATGTCGATGTCATCGGCGCGCGTACCCAGTATCGAGGCGGCGATCTGCTTGTGCGCCGTGGTGATGCCGTTGCCCATTTCGGTCGAACCGCAGGCGAGATGGTAGGTGCCGTTCGGCTGCAACCGCATTTCGGCACCCGAGCGATGCTCGGTCGGCGGCCCGCATTCCAGCATGGCCATTGCGATACCCTGGCCCTCGGCCCAATCCGCGCCGTCGGGCCTCGCGACGCCGTTGTCCTTCTTCAGCTCCCGCTCGACGATATCGAGACACTCCCCGATGCCGTAGCTGCCGAAGCTGGCGTCGCTGGGTTCCTTCCAGATCGATTCGATGTTGTCGCCAGGCCGAACCACGTTCATGCGACGCATCTCGAACGGATCGATGTCGAGCTGCCTTGCCAGTTCGTCGATCGCGCACTCCACCGCGAAGGTGGTCTGCGAGGCGCCATAGCCGCGAAACCCGCCGCCGGGCGTCATGTTGGTGTAGACGGCGTGGCCGATGCCCTTCTTGTTGGCGCAGCGATAGGCGGCGATCGGGCTCGCCATCGCAGCCGCCAGTGTTTCGCTGCCATGGCCGCCATAGGCGCCGGTGTTGGAGAACACCTCGACGTCGAGCGCCGTCAGCGTACCGTCCCGGCGCGCGCCGATCTTCACCCGTGTGGTCATCTGGTGGCGCGTCGTGGCGCCGATGAACTCATCCTCGCGGCTCCATTCCCACTTTACCGGGCGCCCGAGTTTCATCGTGGCGAACAGCACGAGATCTTCCGACACCAATTCCTGCTTGCCGCCGAAGCCGCCCCCGACACGCTCGGTGAACACATGCAGATCGAGGGGCGGAATCCCCATGATGTAGGCGAGCTTCTGCCGCGCGGCGAACGGCGCCTGCGAGCTTGTGCGGACATGCCAGCGGTTATCCTCACCCTTCCAGGCGATCGATCCATGCGTTTCCAGATGCACATGCTGCACGCGCGTGGTCGAATAGGTCTGCTCATGCACCAGGTCGGCCTCCGCGAAGCCCTCGGCGACGTCGCCGATTTCGCCCTGCAAGGTGCAGAAGATGTTGTCGTTCCCGGTTACCTGGTCCCTGTCATGCAGCAGCGGGGCTCCAGGCTGCACCGCCAGGACCGGGTCGAAGACGGCCGGCAGGATCTCATAGTCGACGGAGAGCGCCCGGCAGCCCGCCTCAGCCGCCGCCTCGGTCTCCGCAACCACGGCGGCGACGCGTTGGCCGACGAAACGCATGACGTCGTCGAGCAGGCGGATGTCGTCGGGGTCGACGAGATGGTCCTCGTGCAAGGCCGAGCTGAACAAGCGCCCCGGCACGTCTTCCCAAGTATACACGGCGACGACGCCCGGCACAGCGAGCGCCGCGCGGCGGTCGATGGAGACGATGCGCGCATGGGCATGGGGCGAGCGTAGAACCTTCAGGTGCAGGAGCCCTTCGACGGCAAGATCCATCGTGTAGCGCGCCGTGCCGGTCAGTATGGCGTCGGTGAACGGGTTAGGCAGGCTGGCTCCCAAGGCCTTGCCGGCCACGTCCACCTCGATGTTGCACGTGCCGTGCAGCGCGTCGTTTATCGATCGGTAGCCTGTGCAGCGGCAGAGGTTCCCCTTCAGCGCATGCGGCAGGTCACGCTTCTGCGCTTCGGTCAGCGTCACGGCCGTCATGATCATGCCGGCGGTGCAGAACCCGCATTGAAACGCCTGCGCATCGTGAAACGCCTGCTGCATCGGATGCAGTTCGCCGTCCGTGGCCAGGCCCTCGATCGTCGTGATCTCGCGGCCTTCGCCACGAAACGCCGGCACCAGGCAGGAGTGGAACGGCTTGCCGTCGATATGCACCGTGCAGGCGCCGCAGTCGCCCGCGTCGCAACCCTTCTTGACCCCGAATACCTCGAGATCGCGCAGAAGGGTGCGCAGGCACTGGCCGGCGGTCGGCTCTGCCTCGTAGTGACGGCCATTGACATGGAAATGGGTCATGCAAGCTCCGCGCGGATCTGTTCGGCGAGATAATGCGTGACGTGGCGCTTGTAGGAAGCCGACCCGTGCACGTCGTCGAAATAGGCGTCCGGTGGCAATCTAGCCTCCAGGGCCAGCCGCAGTTCTTCGGCCGTTGGGCAACTGGCGAAGCGCAACTGCACCGGCCGCGGCGTGGCGGCGGTGACCGTCAGCAGGAAGTCGGCGCCGCCATCCCCCACCGTGGCGATCAGGAGCGCGGCCGAACGGCCGAATTTCGTCAGCGACACCTGACGCATGGCCGACCTTTTCGAGAGTGCCGCCGCCGGCAGGTGGATCTGGCGGAGCAGTTCTCCCCGCTGCAGCACGTTGCGGTGGTTGCCGGTGACGAAGTCGACGACCGGCACCTCGCGCGGCTCGCCTTCGCGCGGCCACAGCGTGCAGACGCCGTCGAGGGCCGCCGTCAGCGAGATCATCGCGCCCGCAGGCAGCGACATGCAGACATTGCCGCCGATGGTCGCTGCATTCCAGATCTTGAACGACATCAGGAACGCGTCGATGGCCTGCCGGAACAATGGGACCGCACGCCAGTCCGCCGGGCCTTCGAAATCGTGCAGCTGCACGACCCGGCAGGTCGCGGCGATGTCGAGGCCGGCTTCCGTCACGGTCAGCGGCGCCCAGCCAAGGGCGTCGAGATCGATCAGCGTGTCGACCGCCACCTGCGGCTCCGAGAACAGCCAGGTGCCGCCGGCCAGCCAGGAGTATCCATCCCGCCAGCTACCGATTTCGTCAGCGGATCTCGGCCGTTTTACTTCGGTTACTGTGCCCAAATTCATGATCGTCTCCGCTCACGGCTGGTAGACTTCGACCGTCTGCATCATGCCCATCTCTTCATGGTTCATCATGTGGCAATGGACCATGTAGACGCCGGTGAAATCGAGGAAGCGGGAGCGGAACACGACCTCGCCGCCCTTGCGCTCGACGATCACCGTGTCGCGCCATTGCGGCACGGCCAGCGGCTTGCCGTTGATCGACACGACCTCGAACGGGTTGGTGTGGATATGGAAGACGTGATCGTCATGTTCATGGGTGTTGACGATCGTCCACTCCTCGACCGCGCCGAGCTCGACCCGATGGTCGATGCGGCGAGGATCGAATTTCTTGCCATCGATGAAGAAGCCGAACTCCTGCCAATGGCCGGCGGCGTCCGCCTCGGGCGCGGTGGCGGAAAAGACCACCGTGCGACGGTTGGTGATCTCGGCATCCCGGATGGATTCCAGCGGCTGCGGCGGCAATGCAGCCGGCAGTTTCATGTCCATGGGGTCGCCGGAGACCACGATCCGTGCCAGCGGGCCCGTGGGCGATGGATGCCCCTGGTCGTAGGGGGCTGCGTCGAGGGCATAGGTGCCGGCGGGACCGGCCTTCACCAGCACATCGACGCGCTGGCCCGGCGCGATGAGAAGCTGCTGGAAAGGCTCGACGACACCGAGCTGGATGCCGTCATAGGCGATCGCATGCAGGTCGTGTTTCTCGAGATCGAGCAGCATATCGTCCTGATAGCCGGCATTGAGGATGCGCCAGCGCTGCACCTCGCCGGGACGCATCGCGATCATCGGCCGCCTTTGCCCGTTGATCGCCAGAAAGCGCGTCGCCGTCTCCGGAAACAGCGTCTCGAAATCCTCGATCATGCCGCTCGCATCGTGCACCACCTGGCTCAGCACCAGCAGGCGCTCCCGCGCTTCGGTGATCTCCGGTACGTCCGCAAAATCGCCCTCGATGATGGCGGCGCCCACCATGCCGCTCGACATCTGCACATCGGCGCTGCCGTGGTGGTGGGGATGGTACCAGTAGGTGCCGCTTGTGTGATCGTCCGGCACCTCGATTTCAATGTCGTAGGTGTAGCCAGGCGCCATTGTGCGCATGACGTTGTCGGCGATGCCGCTCGGGCTGACATGCGCGCCGTGGAAGTGGAAATTGGTGTTGTTGAACTGATGCGGCCGGCTCATGTCGGCGGGCATCGCGTCGCGGTTCGGCGGCAAATCGTTGACGAGTTTGATGCGTAGCGTGTCACCGGGCTTCATGCGCAGGGTCGGTCCCGGGCTGCCGCCCTCGTAGGACCGGACATAAAGCCGGACGCCGCCGATCTGCCGATAGGCATAGCCAACCCGCAAGGTGGTGCTCAGCACGCCGTCGACGGACCGCCGCACCTCAGGCTCCACAAGCGGCTGATCCGTGGCGGGCACCATCTTGTCGGGTAACCTGCCCAGCGCAGGAGACATTTCCATGCTGCCGTGCTTGCTGTGATCGGCGTCCTGGGCCCTTGCGGCCCCTGCTGTAAGCAGAAATGCGCCGATCCCCATGCTGCTATCGAGCAATTGGCGCCGTGACAAGTTCTTGACGCTCGTCGCGGTGGCGACGGCACCATCATCCTCCAGATCCCGCTGCAATTAGATCCCCCCAATTGATCCGGCACCAGTATACTGCGATCGCAAACAGCCTAAATGAATTTCGTCGAAAATTGACTGTGAAATCGAGCAGTGTTCAAAGTACATCGTGCGCCCGCTAAACTACAATAGCTCTCGGAACGGATTTTCGGATCCGCTTTTGACGGCGCGCTCGTTGGTCAATTGAAGATGTGCACGGACGGCAAAAGCGGACGATCGGATATGGGGGGGGGCACTGAAGCAATTGCCCCGCAACGTTTGCGACTGCGAATGTTACATTTCATCCTCGCTCGGGATGAGTCGGAGGATGTAGCCTTGTCGGCCGATGGGCGGACTGGATTTCTCCGCGCGCTGGAGCCGCAATTCTTCACGGCGCTCCGGCGGCTCTCGCGGTGGTCCGAGGGAGACTATCGGCCGGACAGCCCCCCGAACAGTTCCCGCACCTCAGGCCGAAGCCAGCTAAACCGGCTCCAGGGGCCGATGGACGGGCCGTGCCGGCAGGATTGCGCCTTGCAGGAGGCGTCCTTCCACCGAGCGCAGTTCCAGGCTCCGCACGACCGGCTCGTCCTCCTCGATGCGACCTGCAGCCAGCACCATGACGCGACTGCAGAACAGGCGCACCAGCCGCAGGTCGTGGGTGATGAACAGCACAGCCATCTTCAGCGTCGACTGCAGCTCCTTAAGAAGCGCGATCATCTGCATCTGTAGCATGAGGTCGAGATTGGAGACTGCCTCGTCGAGGACGAGCAGCCGGGGTGATGGTGCGATGGCGCGGGCGATGCAAACGCGTTGCATCTGGCCGCCGCTCATCTGGGTGGGCAACTTGCGGGCGTCGGCCGGCGCGAGTCCGACCTGCATCAACAGCGAGCGGACCCTGCGGTCGCGCTCGTCCGCGCCGAGCGTCGTCAGGTGGCGCAGCGGTTCGGCGATGATGCGGCCGACCGTATGGCGCGGATTCACGGCGCCGAGCGAGTCCTGGAAGACGACCTGGACCGAGCGGCGATAGTGCCGGTAGGCCTCGCCCGAGAGGCCGCGCAGATCATGGCCATCGAAGGCGACGCTGCCACCGTCCGGCCGCTCGAAGCCGAGCAGCAGGCGTCCGAGCGTGCTCTTGCCCGAGCCGCTGCGGCCGAGCAGCGCGATGCTCTCGCCGGCCGCGATGTCGAGCGACACGTCGCGGAGCACGGTCTTCGGCGCCGATCGCCCGACCAGCGAATGGGTCGAGTAGACCTTCGAGAGCGACCGTGCGGACAGGATCGGGCTCATGCAACCTCCGGATAGAGCGACATGTGGGCTTCGACCAGTTCGCGGGTCGCTATGCGCTGCGGATTGTCAAAGATATCGCGGGTGGTCGCCCGCTCGATGATGCGGCCGTTCTCCATCACGGCCACTTCGTCGGCGAGCCGCGCCACCACGCCCATGTCGTGCGTGATCATGAGGACGCCGAGATTGCGGCGGCGGGCAAGCTCTTCGAGCAGGTCGAGGATGCGCGCCTGGACGATGAGGTCGAGGTCGGTGGTCGGCTCATCGGCGAAGAGGAAGGGCGCGTCCGACAGAAGCGCCAGGGCGATCATGGTCCGCTGCAGCATGCCGCCGCTCATCTCGAAAGGATGCAGCCCCAGCACCGTCTCGCCGTCCTCCAGCCCGACCGTCGCGAAGGCCTCAAGAGTCCGGCTGCGCCAGCCGGAGTCGAGCTTGCCGACCGCCCGCAGCGTCTCCTTGGCGTGGTTGGCCATGGTCAGGACCGGATTGAAGGCCGAGCGCGGGTTCTGCAGGATCGCCGCGACGACATGGCCGCGCAACTTCTCCGGCGCGATGGGACGGCCATCGTAGAGCACTTGCCCTCCTGTGACGCGCACGCCGGGCGGCAGCACGCCCTGCGCGCCGCTGCAGGTCATGGACTTGCCACATCCGCTGGAACCGACCAAGGCGAGGATCCGCCCGCGCCGGATCGTCAGGCTGATGCCGTCGACAAGCACATGGTCATGGTCGCCATGCCTGGCGGCGATGTGGAGGTTCTCGATGGTGAGCGTCCCGGTCAATGCTGGTGGTCTCCGTGCAGGCTCGGGTCGAGCCGGTCGCGCACCGCATCCCCCAGGATGTTGAACGCCATCACGCTGAGCAGAAGCGCGAGGCCGGGCCAGACAATCAGCATCGGGTTGGACCAGACGAACTGGCGGGCGTCGTTGATCATCACGCCCCATTCGGCGGTCGGCGTCTGGACGCCGAGCCCGAGGAAGGAGAGGCCCGCCACGTGCAACATCATGTGGCCGATGTCGAGCGTGGCGAGCACGATCATCTGCGCCATGATGGCCGGGAAGAGGTGCTCGAAGAATATGCGCACGCGGCCGGCGCCTGCGGCCCGCGCAGCGAGCACGAAGTCACGCTGCCGGAAGGAGAGAACCAGGCCGCGCACCATGCGGGCGTACCAGGCGAAGTGCGACAGCGCGATGGCGATGACGACGTTCCCCATGCCCGTGCCGAGGATGCCGATCAGGAACAGCGCGAGGACGATGGTCGGGAAGGCGAGGAAGATGTCGCAGAAGCGCATCACGGCCTGGTCGACGCGCCCGCCCAGATAGCCGGACGCGCCGCCAACCGCGATGGCGAGCGTCATGATCAGCACAATGCAGAGCGCTACCGAGCCCAGCGAAACCCGCGTTCCATAAATCAGCCGAGTGAGTTCGTCGCGGCCGAGATGATCAGTGCCGAGCCAATGTGCGAGGCTGGGGCCTTGGAGGCGCCGGGTCAGTTCGACCGCGTTGGGGTCGTAGGGGGCGACCAGTGGCGCGGCAATGGCGGCAATGGCGAGCAGGACGACGATGACGAGCGCGATGCGCACCAGCCATGTATCTCGAACCGGCAGGCGCCAGAGCGTGCGCCGGGGCGCGTGTTCATCGAGGCTGGCGAGGGTCACAGGGCTGCCTCCGCGTTCAGGCGGATGCGCGGGTCCAGCCACGCATAGAGGATATCGACCACCAGGTTGCAGAGGACGAAGATCGTCACCAGGAACAGGGTGAAGCACTGGATGACGGGGAAGTCGCGGCTGTAGATCGCAGTGACCGCATAGCGGCCAATGCCCGGCCAGCCGAACACGCTCTCGATCACCAGCGTGCCGCCCAGAAGTTCGCCGACATGCATGCCGGTCGCCGTCACGATGGGGAGCATGGCGTTGCGCAGGATGTGCGAGCGCTCGACCCGCCGGTCGGAGAGGCCGCGGAGCCGCGCATAGAGTACATGGCGGGCGCTCGCCGTCTCCAGCATGCTGGCGCGCAGCAGGCGCGCATTGATCGCCAGCGACATGAACGAGACCGCCAGCACGGGCATGATCATGTGTTGCCAGCCGCCCTTGCCCATCGGCGGCAGCCATTTGAGCGTCAGCGAAAACAGCAGCACAAGCAGGAAGCCGAGCCAGAAGCTCGGCGTGGAGACGCCGACGAAGGCGAAGCCGCGCACCAGGTGGTCGGGCCAGCGGTCCTTGTAACGCGCCGACCAGATGCCGAGCGGCACGGAAACGACCAGCGTGAACAGGAGCGCCACCCCGGCGAGCTGAAGCGTCGCCGGCAGGAAGTGCATGATGTCGTCGATGACCGGGCGTCGCGTGACATGCGAGACGCCGAAGTCGCCCTTCACCGCATTGCCGATCCAGCTTGCATATTGCGAGAGGATGGGCCGGTCGAGGCCGAGCGTGTGGCGTGCCTCCGCCACGGCGCTCGGCGTCGGCGGTATGTTCGAGAGCTTAAGATAAGCCACGGCAGGATCGCCGGGCGCCATCCGGATGATCACGAACATCAAGATGGAAACGCCAAGCAGGATGGGGATCAGAAGAAGCAACCTGCGGATGATGAAGCCGGCCATGGCGGGGCTCAGTCCTTCGGCTTCAGGTCGGCGAAGGGGTAGTCGAACGAGGTGGCGCCGAAGGTGAGATTGCCGACATTGTCCCGCGCGACCAGCATGGCCGTGGAATAGGTGAGCGGCAGGTACACGGCCTCGTCGTGTAGCCGTGTCAGGATGTCGGTATAGAGTTCCTGGCGCTTCGTCTCGTCGGTGCTGGTCAGCGCCTGGCCTATCTCGGCGTCGATCTTCGCCTTGTCTGGGAGGCCGAGTTGCGCCTGGTAGTCGGCGTGAGCGGGAACGCGCATCGAGCTGACGAAGGCGTGCGGGTCGTAGGGGGCGCCCCACGTGTTGCCGAAGATCATGCCGAAATTGCCGTCCGTCTGGCGCGCATAAAAGGCGTTGGCTTCCTCGCCCAGCAGCCGGGCCTCAATGCCGACCTTGGCCAGGTCGGCCTGCAGTACCTCGGCGACCGACTTCATCACCGCGTCCGTCCCGATATAGGCGAGGTCGATCTGCAGCGGCTGCCCATCCTTGGCGCGGAAGTCGGCACCCGGCGCGAGCGTCCACCCGGCCTTGTCGAGCAGGCTCGCCGCAAGTGCCGCGTCGAAGCCATAGGGCTTCAACCCCACATCGGAATAAGGCGCGGTCGGCGCGAACAGGGTGTCGGCGCGGGTCTGGGTGCCGTGATAGATCGTTGAAATAAGCGTGTCCTTGTCTATGGCGTGGTTGATCGCTTGGCGGACGGCAAGGTCGTTCGTCGGCGCCTTGTTGGTGTTGAGCGCGATAGCCTGCGTTCCGAGCGGCGGCGAGATCTCGCCCTGGTAGCCCTGGGCCTTGAGGCGGGCGAAGGTGTCAGGCGTGATAGGCCCCTCGTCGCCATAGATCAGGTCGATGTCGCCCGTCTCAAGCGCCACGGCGCGCGTGTTGCTGTCGGCGATGACCTTGACGACGATCTTCTCGTAGGCCGGCTTCTGACCCCAATAGCTGTCGTTGCGCTCGAACACGTCATATTCGCCGAGCCGCGTTTCGACGAGCTTCCAAGGCCCGGTGCCAATGGGCGCCTTTACGCCTTCCTCGGTGTTGCCGGAGGCCGGAAGCTGCGACGGCGCGAGGAAACGGACGGGCCGAACCAGCGCCAGTTCCTGCAGTAGCGGGTAATACGGATCCTTCAGCTGCAGCTCGACCGTGAAATCGGCCAGCGCCTTGACCGAATGGAACTGGCTGATGAGTTCCAGCCAGTCATGACTCTTCCGGTTGGCCATGACGGTTTCGAGGTTGGCGACGACGGCGGCCGCGTCGAACGTCTCGCCGTTCGAGAAGGTGACGTCATCACGCAGCTTGAAGGTGTAGGTCCGGCCATCCTCGGACGTGGTCCAGGAGGCGGCAAGCCACGGAGCCACGGTGCCGTCGGGCTGATACTTCACCAGCGACTCGTAGACCATACCCTGCGCGAACATCTGGCTCGGCGCGTAGGCGTGCGGGTTGAGAGGTCCGACATTGGCTGGCCATGAGAAATTCAGTGTCTGCGCGACGACACCCGATGCGGGCGCGATAGTCGCCGCAATCCCGAGCAGCGCCCCGACCAGAACTCCACGCATCGATCAACCCCCGAGTGATTTTCGCATCGAGTACAAGGCTAGGAGGTGGGATCGTATGATGTCTAGTCAAAAAGCTCATACTCACAGACTCCTCTTGGATGAGCCCGAATTTCCAACCCCGTCTGGCAACCGGAGGAGGCGATCGTCGCGGCGACAAAGCTCTGGATGCGGCGCTACTGCGTCTGCTGCCGAGCGTGAGGCGAGCGCTGGCATATCCACGATGGATCGGCGCCCCCATGCTCGCCGCTTTCATCCGGCTCAGTGCGCATCGAAAACTGCGTTCAGCGTTGCTGAAACCATGGCGATGGCGAGCCCCGGCCAGACCATCAGCAGTGGATGATCGAAGAGGAACATGCGGTATTCAAATAGCATCGCCCCCCAATCCGGCCTGGACGGATCGGCGCCGAGGCCGAGGAAGGCGAGCGCCGCATAGGCGGTGACGGCTAGACCCGCATTGGCTCCGATATGCGCAAACAACACGGGCGCCATGTTCGGCACCACATGGCGCACCACAAGTCCGGATCCGCCAACCCCCATGGCTCGTGCAGCCTGCACGAACGGTTCGGCCAGGAGCCGTCGCGCCAGGGCGTGGGCGAAGAGCGTGTAGGGCCCGATGCCCGCCAGCCCCATTGCCACGCCGGCCGTAACCGGATTGAGACCGAACACGGCCGCCGCCGTCAGAGCGACGACCAGCGTGGGCACGACAATAAACATCTCGCCCGCTCGCAGGATCAATGCACCCCGCCAGCCTTCCAGCATGGCCGCAGCAACGCCGAACACCGTGCCGCCGACCATGCCAATCGCCGCGACGCAGCCAAGCACTGCGACCGTCCGCCATCCCCCGATCATCAGGCGGGCAAGAACGTCGCGGCCGAGTTGATCCGTGCCGAGCCAGTGATCCAGCGACGGCGGCGCGAAACGCAGGGAGAGATCAATCGCGTCTGGGTCATGGGGCTGCCATACAGCGCCGATCAGCATCAAGCCGATAAGCAGCAACGCGAGTGTAGAGACCGTCCGTCTCATGCTGGACGCGGCCCGAGCCAGCCGAGGCAGAGCGCGACTCCGGCATTGAGAACGAGAAGCCAGGCCGCCACGACCATCACATACGCCTGCAGGACCGGGTAATCGCGCGCCGCGATGCTCTCGACGAGGAATTGGCCGATGCCAGGAAGACCGAACAGCACCTCCAGCGCGGCCGTGCTGCCAACGGCCCAGCTTGCCTCGGCCCGAAAGGCAGAGATCATGGCGTAGAGGGCGTGGGCGTGGCCATGGCGCCAGAGCGCGGCAGAACGGGTCAGGCCCTTGGCGAGCGCCGTGCGGAAGAAGGGCTGCCGGGTCACTTCAAGCAGGTCGCGGCGATAGACTCGGGTCAGCACGGCGAGGGAATGCAGCGCGATCAACGCCACGGGCAGGATCAGCCCGGTCCAGTCGCGCGTGAAAGGACGGATCCAGCGGAGTTGCACACCTAGGACATAGAGCAGGATCAGGCCGAGCCAGATCGACGGCACGGCCTGGATGAAGACCGCGAGGCCGCGTGTCGCGCGGTCGATCAATCCGCTTGGACGCAGCGCGGCAAAAAAGCCGAGCGGCACGGCGAGAAGTGGCGCGAGCGCCAGCCCGGAGAGCGCCATCGTCATGGTGAGCGGCAGGCGCTGCAGGAATTCGGCGAGTACTGGCTCGCCAGTACGGAACGAGATGCCCCAATCGCCGCGAACGAAGCGCGCCAGCCAGGAGCCGTAGCGCTCGATGAACGGCCGGTCGAGCTCCCACTGAGCGCGCAAGCCCGCGACGGTGGCGCCATCCGACGGCAGGTTCCAGGCCCGGATCGCGATGGCGACGGGGTCGGACGGCATCGCCGATATGACCGCGAACGCCAGGAGAGAGATCACCAGCAAGCTGGTGACCGTCCTCAGCGTGATCCGGGCGGGAAGCGTCAAAGGCGTCGCACTCAGTTCGCCTCGCCGATGTCGGCGCGCAGCACATGGTAGTCGGAGCCCCAGGGCTCGTAGCCGGAAAGCGCCTTCGACAGGCCGACATGCCAGACTGGCGACAGCAGGAAGGAGACCGGCGCGTCCTCGAACAGCTTCTGCTGTGCGTGGGCGGCAATGTCGGCCCGCTTCGCCGGATCGCTCTCGGTTGCGAAGCCGTCGAGGATGGCGTCGAAATCGGGACTGGAATAGCCCGTGAAGTTCAGCCCGGCGCCTGTCCTGAACGTGCTGTTAAGGAAGAAGGCCGGGTCCCCGCTCGGTGCCGTATGCTGGGCCCAGAGGAAAACGTCATAGTCGCCCGAAGCGGCGACGTCGTTGGCATTCTCGACGATCTTCGTCTCCACCGCGATGCCGAGCGGAGCGAGCTGCGCCTTGACCACAGGCAACATGGCAACGAGGTCTGGGCGCTGCGGATAGGCGAGAACGGTCAGTTCCAGCGGCGCGCCTTCCTTCGAGCGCTTGCCATCGACGCCAGTCGTCCAACCCGCTGCGTCCAGCAACGCCGCAGCCTTCGCGGCGTCGGTCGGCCGCGTTTCCTTGCCTGCGAAAGGGAAATACGGAGCATAAGCCCCAGTCGCCGGCAGGCCGCCATTGATGGCGGTGGCGAGCTGGCTGCGGTCGATGGCGAGATCGATGGCGCGGCGGACCCTGGCATCGGTCAGAGCGGGCTTCCGGGTGTTCAGATAGGCGAGATATTGGTAGCCGACCGGAAACGACTTGATGGCAAGGTCCGGATCCTTCTTCAGCCGCGCAATGCTCTCGGCCGGCAGACCGAAGGCAAGGTCGAGTTCCCCGGCTTCGAGGGCGAGTGTCAACGCCTGCGCATCGCCGAATTTGCGGTAGGTGATGGGGCTGCGCTTCTCCGCGCCGTCGAAATGCGGATTGGCGACGAGCTCGATCTCCGCATCCGGCTTAAAGGATTGGACGGCATAGGGACCGCTGAACACGGCGCTGCCATCCGCCTTGAGGCCATAGACGATCAACGGCCACTCGGCGAACAGTGCCTGGATGAGGGGCACTGGCCGCTCGGTCGTAACTTTGATTGTCAGGGGATCCTCGGCCTGGAACGCAAGCTTGCCTCCGGTGGCGAGCGCCGCCTTGTTGTTCGCCGTCGTATGCGCCAGCCCGGCGCTGACGGCTTCGGCCGATACTGGCGCTCCATCGGAGAATTGGCGGCCCGGCTTGAGCCTGACCCGCCATGTCAGTTTGTCGACGCGCTCGGCACTCGCGGCAAGCTCCGGAACGAGCACGCCGTCCTTATCGACCGAAAACAGGTTCTCGCCGATACCGTGGCTGGCCAATGCCCAGCCGTTCGAGCCCTTGGTGGGATCAAGCCCGCTGGCAATGAACGAGGCGCCGACCCGCAACGGATCGGCCGCATGAGCGACGGTTGCGAAACCAGCCACTGACGCGAGCAGCACCGCAGACGTCCGCAAGGCGCGAAGCATGGTCTTCATGAGAAGGTCTTTCTGAAATGGGAGAATAGGGACTAAGAGCGCAGCAACTGTTTGCGGCCGGTCGGCTCATAGGCGAGCGCGGCGACAATGCGGCCACCCAGCAGGTGCTCATCGATGATGCAGTCGATGCCGGCCTCGGTGACGCCGCCGTAGTAGGTCCCTTCGGGAAACACCTGCAGCACTGGCGCGAGATTGCAGGGACCGAGGCAGGTCGACTTGGCGGTCATCACGCCATCGCCGACGTTGCGCAGCTTGCGGCGCTCCTGCTCGCTGCGGAGATGGCCCCAGATCACGTCGGCGCCCGCCGCGTTGCAAGGGCCACCTTGGCAGACCAGGACGCGACGCTTCTGCGCAGGGACCAGCGATGCGTCGGGCAGCGGCCTGTCGGGCATGGCCATGGTAGGCTGCGTCGAACAGCCGTCGATCAGCGCACCGACGAGGTCATGCAGCCCTGGCGACTCTTCCGGTGGCGCGGAAATGCGGATCGGCGGCCAGACGCCGGGGGCATCCCGCAGCCAGCGCTGCAGCGTCCGGCCCAGCCAGAGACGGAAGCTTGGCTCGAGCGGGATCAACAGCGGCACGATGACGATCTCGCGAAAACCGGCATCGCGAAGCTCCAGCATCACATCGCGCAGGGCGGGCGTACCCTGTTCGGAGAACGCGAAGACGACATGCTCGTCGGAACCACGCTGTCGCTGGATGCGCTCGGTCAGACGCTGCATTTCCTGCATCGGTGCCGCCGCGAAGGCAGACTTTGCCAGCAACAGGACAGCACGCCCAGGCGGCTTCGAGCCCGAAGGCTTGGCTTTGAGATCCAGCATGTCCGAGTCCCCGCGGAACGGGCGAAGCGTCGGAAAAGGACGAATGATTGGATAGACGGCGCAAACGCCCGTCGAGACCAGCCAACCGTTCCTTCAGGACACCCCGCCCAAGGAATTGCAACCGGTCAGGGCAGGTCTCCTGGCTCGCGGGTCGTCACCCAGGTTCGGCCTTCCCGAAGCTTCGGCTTCAGTGGCACTCGTTGGACCTGGACTCGCCGCTTACAGTTGCGGGGGCAGCTCCGGTATTGCCTGCCAGAAGCAGACGCACCTAATTCCCTCTTAGCCCCAGCGCCGCTTCGACGGACCGGAGAACCATGACGGAGGCAGTGGTAGGGAACCCGTCCGGACGCGTCAAGCAAGACGTGCCGCAAGCCATGCTGCACAGGCTCAAGATCCAAACGACGCAGGTCAGACGCGACCCGCTTGGCGCCCACATCAACGACGTGCAGGAACCATCGAAGACGCATGAGGCAATCGCCCGGGCCAAGACCGGGATCCAGCACTGCCAGTCTCGATCCAGCACCAAGTCGCTGCGGCGACCTACCCTTCAACCCTGACACGTTGGACTGTTCGGAACGTCGTGCCCCCTGCTCCGCCACCGCGCCAAGAGGGAGTCCATGGCTTCGGCGTTCGCCTAAATTAAAAAGGCGACCAAAATTATAGACTAAATCGTCTGTAGGTTTTTTCTTCTCCCTGCGACCCCGCTTCCAGCAAGGAAAGTCCTCGTGGCGTGGCAATCGGGATAGTCTCGACCTCGTTTTTCATAGGTCGCTCATGCTGCAATGTGCGCATGAACTACGCGACCGCGATCCTCCGACAACGCCAGATTCGTGAACGCGTGGCTCCGCCTTATCGCGTGAAGACTCATGCCCGCGAACCACTGCCGTTCGGCGGCGCGCCGCGTGTTGCCTATCCAGCAAACTAACGTCCCCCATGGAGAAAACCATGTCCCTTGCCGCAGTCTATGACCACACGGCGATCCCCGACAACTTCCAGCCCCATGTGGAAACCGCGGCCTTCAAGAACTCCATGCGGTTTCTGGCGGGCGCCGTCAGTGTCATCACAGTGGGACAAGGGCCTGAACTGACGGGCTTCACCGCGACGTCGGTTTCCTCGCTTTCGGCAGATCAGCCGTCGATCATCGTCTCGCTCAACCGTTCCTCGTCCTCCTGGCCGGCAATCCAGCGCTACCAGAGTTTTTGCGTGAACGTGCTGGCCGACGACCAGCAGCATGTCGCGGACAACTTTGCCGGCCGAGGGGGCGTCAAGGGGCCTGACCGCTATGAGGGCGCGTCGTGGCAGAAGCTTGCCACCGGCAGCCTCGCCCTTGTCGACGCACTGACCGCGCTTGATTGCGAACTGGAAGAGGCGATCGAACGCCATTCCCATTCGATCCTGATCGGAAGGGTGCGCGCCATCACCACACGCGCGGAAGCCCAGCCCCTGCTCTACTGGCACGGCGGCTATCGCCAATTGTCAAACCAGACAGCGCCGACAGGCGGCCGCTAAGGGCTGAAGGCGAGCGTCATCGCTTTCATTACGCCGACATTGCAAATGCGGCCGCAAGCGGAGCCGATGGAGGTATCCGCGTGAGCCCTCCTGTCGCGCAGCACAATCGCCATCGATTGCGTCTGACTAGCCACGGCAGTGACGCCTGCCGCGAGCCCCCCTGTCGGCGAGACTGCGAAAATAACGCAACGGCCATTCAAGTTTTTTCTATTGATCACCTTAAATATAAAACGCGCTTTCTTTCCTAAATATTATCGATAATCACAATGTTTGCACGAATAGATGTTCATATCTATTTGAATATTTCCCGATTCATCGACCCTATTCAATGAGACTATCTGCGCCTTGAACGTCTTTGCGCGTTCCTGAACGCAGATAGCGCCTCCATAAGAAGCTAATGAAAACCATGCGCCTGAAATTCAACGCCTCCTCGCTCGCCCTCGTCGCGATCGCCATGCTGTCGACCAGCGCCTTCGCAGCGGACGATGCCGTCAAGATCGGCCTGGTGACGCGAACCGACAGCAATCCCTTCTTCGTCAAGCTGCGCGAGGATGCGCAGGCCTATGCCAAGACGGCCGGCGCCGAGATCGTCGCCATCACTGGCAAGACGCATGACGACGCCGCCGGCCAGGTCGCCGCGATCGAGGATCTGACGGCGCTCGGCGTCAAGGGCATCCTGGTGACGCCGAGCGACGCCGAGGCGCTGAACGACGCCATCGCCAAGGCCCGCGCCGCCGGCATTCTGGTGATCGCGCTCGATGGCCGCGTCTCGCCCGACAGCGCCGTCGACGCCACCTTCGCCACCGACAACCTGCAGGCCGGCGTGCTGCAGGGCCAGTGGGTCCGCGCCGCGCTCGGCGATACCGCGCCGCGTGTCGCGCTGGTCGACGGCACGCGCGGCACCGTCTCGACGCGCGAGCGCCATGACGGCTTCCTGAAAGGTTTCGGCCTCCAGGAGGGTGCGCCCGAGATCATCGCCCAGCAGAACATCTCCAACCAGGCGGAAGCCCAGACGGCGCTGGAGAACTTCTTCCAGAAGGATCCTACCATCAACGCCGTCTACACCGTCTATGAGCCGGCGGCGGTCTCCGCCCATGCCGTGACCTCCGCCCTCGGCCTCGCCGGCAAGGTCGCGATCGGCTCGATCGACGGCAGCTGCGACGGCATCAAGGCGGTGGCCGATGGCCAGGTCGGCGCCACCGTGGTCCAGTTCCCCGGCAAGATGGCCGAGCTCGGCGTGCAGGCGATCGTCGACTACGCCAAGACCGGCACCAAGCCGAGCGGCTTCATCGACAGTGGCGCCGTGCTGGTGACCGACAAGCCGTTCGAAGGCATCGCCTCGCAGAACTCCGCCTGGGGCCTGAAGAATTGCTGGTAGTCCCCGCCCGCCCGGACGTGGCGGCGAAGGCAGATGAAAGCCGGCTGGCCGCGTGGGGAAAATCCCTGCGCGGTCATCCGCTTGTCGGGCCCGCCCTGGCGCTGCTCCTACTGATCATCGTCTTCTCCTTCGCCTCCGACCGTTTTCTCACGGCAACCAACGTCTCGCTCGTGCTGCAGCAAACCCTGGTGCTGGGTATGCTGGCGCTCGGGCAGACGTTGATCATCCTGACCGCTGGCGTCGATCTGGCGCTGGGTGCGATCACCGTGCTGGCCACCATCCTGGCTGCCAAGCTCGCAGTCGGCGGCGTGCCGGAAGAACTGGCGCTGTTGTTGGCCGTGACGCTCGCCATCACCGCCTCGACGCTGAACGGCTGGCTGGTGGCAAAAGTTCGACTGCCGCCTTTCATCGTCACGCTCGGCGCCTTCACCGTGCTGACGGCCGTCTCCTATCTGCTCTCCGGCTCGCGCAGCCAGACGATCCCGAAGGGTTTTCTGACCCTGCTCGGCCAGGGCGTCAGCATCGGCGGCGTGTTTGTCAGCTGGGGCATCCCGACCCTCCTCGCCGCCTATGCCCTTTTCGCCCACATCCTCGGCAACACCGCCTGGGGCAAGCACATCTATGCCGTCGGCGACAATCCCGACGCGGCGCGGGTCGCCGGTGTCCGGGTCGAGCGCACGCTGATCGGCGTCTATGCAGTCGCCGGCCTGCTCTACGGCGTCGGCGCCTGGCTTTCGCTGGGACGGATTCCAAGCGCCGATCCGAACGCCATGGCGAACATCGCGCTGCAAAGCATCACCGCCGTCGTCCTTGGCGGCACCAGCTTCTTTGGCGGACGCGGCAAGGTGCTCGGCACCCTGATCGGCGCGCTCATCGTCGGCGTGCTGCGCAACGGGCTGACGCTGGCCGGCATCGACAGCCTGTTCCAGGACATCATCACCGGCATCCTGATCGTTGCCACCGTTTCGCTCGACCAGTATTCGCGCCGGAGATCGACGTGAGCCGGGAAATCGACATGACCAGCAGCCCCGCGATCCCCGCCGGAACCATCCTTGCCGCGCGCGCCCTGACCAAGACCTATGGCGCCGTCGAGGCGATGCGCGGGGCCGATTTCGATCTGCGCCAGGGCGAGATTCTTGCCGTGGTCGGCGACAATGGCGCCGGCAAATCGACGCTGATCAAGTCGCTGACCGGAGCGACGGTGCCCGATTCCGGCCAGATCTATATCGACGGAATTCCGGTGCGGCTCACCGATCCGACCCAGATCCTAGGCGCCGGCATCGGTGTCGTGCATCAGGATCTCGCGCTCTCCGGCGAACTCGATCTGGTCAGCAACCTGTTTCTCGGGCGCGAGATCCGCAAACCCTCCTTCAGCGGCCGCGTCCTACGGACGCTCGATCGCGCGGCGATGGCGAACGTCGCCGGCGAGCAGCTGGCGCGACTGGGCCTCGGCAATGTCTCGCTGACAACGCCGGTGCGAAAGCTTTCCGGCGGCCAGCGACAGGCGGTCGCGATCGCACGCGGCATGGCGTTTGGCGCGCGCGTGCTGGTGCTGGACGAGCCGACGGCAGCGCTCGGCGTGCGGGAAACGGCGGTTGTCATCGACTTGATCCGCCGCATTCGCGACAATGGCGTCAGCGTCGCGCTGATCAGCCACAACCTGCCGCAGGTGCTGGAGATCGCCGACCGCATCCACATCCATCGGCACGGACGCCGGGCCGCCGTCGTCGCGCCGGCGGAGACGACCCTGCGCGAGGTCGTCGGCGTCATGACGGGGATCGACGAGATCGCCGCCTGAGCCGACCGACCACATTTAGGGAGCGAGACACCGAAATCGACGTCTCGCCCACACTTCACCCTGTGATGCCGTGGGCGATTTGGGCGGCGACAAATTCGGCATGGCGGGTCACTTCCAGCAACCCCATCAACTCCCCGAAAGTTCCACGCGCCAGAGGTCCTGCAACATAGAGCCCGGCCACCGGCAAGCCGGCCGCATCGAGAGCGAGGGCGTCGCGATTAACGGATAATCCCAATCCGAACTCGTCGAGGTGCACGAGCCCTGCAGCATGCAGGGAGGCGACCGCCAGATTCTCGTTCACGACCGCCGCATGGGCCGGACCAGTCGCGACGACGACCGCATCATAGCGCTCGCGAAGGACGGTACGCTTCGAGCGTGGGCGGATATCGATGGCAAAGGATCGAGCCTCACGGCTCGCCGCCACCACGGAGCCGGCCAGGATCTCGAGCTTCCCTCCGGCAATCCGCCTTTCGAGCACGGATTCGACCTGCGGCGCGATACGGAAACGGTGAATGTCCCAGAGGACCCGCAGGTGCCTGACGAAACGCCGGCGCTCCACCGGCGTAAGCCCCGCCCAGATGGCCCCACCCTGATTGCGCAACGCGTCGAAGACCGGGTGCCAGCTTTCGCCGACCTCATGGCCCGCCTTCAACTCGGCTCGGACATGCGCCAGCAGATCCAGCGCGGTTCGGGCGGGCGCCGTGGTGAAATCTCCGCGCGGGTCGGCAGGCACAGGAGCGTGCCCTTTCGAACGCAGGCCGTGGCGAGACAGGGACGTGATCGGCCCGGTATGCCCGCGCACGTCAAGGGCGGCGGCGATGTCCGCCGACGTCAGGCCGTTGCCGACGATCAGGACCCGGTCCTTTGGTCCGACGTCAACGATCGCATCCGGGGCATAGGCGTTGGCAATGAACCCCTTCCGGCCGATCAGCGACTGCAAGGGCCCCGGCACGGACGGCGCGGGATGCGTTGTGGTGAGCACGACGACATCGACAGTGAGCGCGGTTCCGTCTTCCAAGCTTATCCGGAAGCGCTTTCCCTGTCTTTCAATGGCGGTGGCGCGGGTCTGGCTGTGACGGATCAAGCCCTCTCCAACCAGCGGCAGAAGCGTCGCGTCGACATAGAAGCCGAATATGCGACGTTGCGGGAAGACCTGGCCTTCGGCAGTCTCCGCATCCTTGTCCGCCGCCCCCGTGCGGTCGAGCCATTCCGCGAAATGGCCCGGCTGTTCCGAGATCAGGCTCATCTTGGCCGCGGGAACATTGATCCGATGTGCGGCGTCAACCGTGGAATAAGCGAGGCCGGCGCCGAGCAGCGAGCGCGGTTCGACGACGGTGATCAGCCCCAATCCAGGCAAGCGGCTTGCCGCGAGATGGTACGCCACTGCCGCCCCGGTAAAGCCACCACCGACAACAGCGACTGTCGGCGGCTTTCTGCGGCCCGTCATGAACAGGCACTCATCGGGCTGCAGGCCGATGATCGCCGGCGATTGTTTCGCCGAACGGACCGGTGTTCACGGCGTTGCTACGCGACGGGATCGGGTGATCGAGCGGCAGGTTCGGAAGCACCAGTTCGCCGAAGCGATAGGCTTCTTCCAGATGCGGATAGCCGGAGAAGATGAAGGTATCGATGCCGAGGCGCCGATATTCGTCAATGCGCTCCGCTACCGTATCGGGGTCGCCGACAAGCGCCGTGCCGGCGCCGCCACGAACGAGACCGACGCCGGCCCAGAGATTGGGCGACACTTCCAGCTTGTCGCGTCGGCCACCATGCAGCCGGCTCATCCGGGCCTGCCCTTCTGAATCCATCCGCGCAAACACCTTCTGCGCCGCGGCAATTGTATCATCATCGAGATATCGGATCAGGTCGTCGGCTGCCGCCCAGGCCTTCTCGGTGGTTTCGCGGACAATCACATGCAAGCGAATGCCGAAGCTGACATCCCGCCCCTTCGCCTCGGCGAGACGCCGCACCGTGTCGAGCTTCTGCGCCACCTGCGCCGGCGGCTCGCCCCAGGTCAGGTATTTGTCGATCTGCTCGGCCGCCACATCGTTCGCCTCGACCGACGACCCGCCGAAATAGAGCGGCGGATAGGGCGTCTGGACGGGCGGAAACAGCAGGCGGCCGTCCTCGATATGGAAATGCGGCCCCTCATGCTCGACCGTCTCGCCGCGCAGAACCGCCTTGTAGATATCGAGGAACTCGCGAGTGACGGCGTAGCGATCGGCATGGCTCAGGAAAATGCCATCACCCTTGTTTTCCTGCGGATCACCACCGGTCACAACATTGATGAGCAGCCGGCCGCCCGAAATCCGGTCGAGCGTTGCCGTCATGCGCGCAGCAAGCGTCGGTGACTGCAGGCCCGGCCGCACCGCCACCAGGAAGCGCAGGCGCTGGGTCAAGGGCGTAAGAGCCGATGCGATGACCCAGCTATCCTCGCAACTGCGCCCCGTCGGCAGCAGCGCCCCGTAGAATCCGAGTGAGTCCGCCGCCTGTGCGATCTGGGTCAGATAGGGCAGATCGACTGACCTCCCTCCAACCGCCGTGCCGAGATAGCGACTGTCCCCATGGGTGGGAAGGAACCAGAGAACCTTGATGCGCTCGGGAACGTCCGCACTCATGTATATCTCCAATACAAATACTATTATTTAGGCCTTTCCAATTTTCTGAAAAGACACGGTAACTTATTGGTCGTCATATCGAAATAAAAGGAAACAATTGTCAAATATCTATTAAATATAGAAATTCGATGTCTTCTCGCAAACGTCTTCGGCGGCGAAATTTGACAGCAATGCGCGCAGGCTCGCTCGGCGCGTCGATGTCCATCCAGTCAGGATTTCCGCATGTCGCTCACCGCCACATCCGCCCTATCGGACGCCTCGCCAGCGAAACGGATCGAAAGCGATCAGGAAGCGCTGGACGTTGCCCGCGCGCTTGCCACCGAATTTGCGCCCGGCGCGTCGCAGCGCGACCGCGACCGGCAATTGCCCTGGGCCGAACTGGAAGCACTCGCCGCGTCCGGCCTGCTCGCCATCACGGTCCCGCGCGAATATGGCGGCATCGACGTCTCGGCATCGACCTTGGGCGAGGTGTCGGCGATCCTGGCCGAGGCAGACAGCTCAATCGGCCAGATCCCGCAGAACCATTTCTACATTCTCGAGGCGCTACGCGTCGACGGCACGGAGGCGCAGAAGCGCTTCTTCTTCGAGCGCGCCCTGGCAGGCGACCAGTTCGGCAACGCGCTGTCGGAAATCGGCACCAAGACGGTGTCTCAGCTCAACACCACGATCACGCCGGACGGCGACGGCCATCGCATCAACGGACGCAAATATTATTCGACCGGTGTGCTGTTCGCCGATTGGATCGTCGTGTTCGCCAACGACCCGGCCGGAAAGATCACCATGTCCTTCCTGCCGCACGACACGGAAGGGCTGACGCTCGTCGACGACTGGAGCGGCTTTGGCCAGCGCACGACGGGCAGCGGAACCACCATCATCGACAATGTCCGCGTCGAGGCCGAGAGCGTCGTCGAGCACCATCAGGGCTTCGCCCGCCCGACCACGATCGGCTCGCTCGGGCAGGTCATCCATGCCGGCATCGATCTTGGTATCGCGCGCGCCGCTTTCGCGGAAACGTTGGATTTCGTGCGCAACCGGGCTCGCCCCTGGAGCGATGCCGGCGTCGATCGCGCCTCGGACGATCCGCTGACCATCTCGATCGTCGGCAGCCTGGCGATCCGCCTCGATGCCGCGACCGCGCTGCTGGCCGAATCCGGTCGGTTGGTCGACATCGCCCGCCATTCGCTGGCCGAACCCGACGTGATCGCCGCCACCATCGCGGTGGCTGGCGCCAAGGTTCTGACCACGGAAGTGGCGCTAGCTGCCACCAACACGCTGTTCGAACTCTCCGGCACGCGCTCGACGCTGATCGAGGAAAACCTCGATCGCCACTGGCGCAACGCCCGCACCCATACGCTACACGACCCCGTGCGCTGGAAGTACCACGTCGTCGGCAATTGGGTGCTCAACCAGGTTGCGCCGCCGCGCAACGGCGCCCTGTAGGAGGCATTTTCATGACCCGCGAAATCCGCCTCAACGCCTTCGACATGAACTGCGTCGGCCATCAATCGCCCGGCCTCTGGCGCCATCCGCGAGACAAATCCGCGAATTACAAGGACCTGGACTACTGGGTGAATCTGGCGAAAACGCTGGAACGCGGCAAGATCGACGGCCTGTTCATCGCCGACGTGCTCGGCGTCTACGACGTCTATGGCGGCAACACGGAATCGGCATTGCGCAATTCGGCGCAGGTGCCCGTCAACGATCCGCTGCAGCTGATCCCGACCATGGCCCACCTCACTGAAAACCTCGGTTTCGGGCTGACCGCGTCGCTCTCCTTCGAGCATCCCTACACCTTTGCACGCCGCCTTTCGACGCTCGACCACCTGACCAAGGGCCGGGTCGGCTGGAACATCGTCACCTCCTATCTGAACTCCGGTGCGCTCAATATCGGCATGCCGGCGCAGACCCGGCATGACGACCGCTACGACCTCGCCGAGGACTATCTCGCCGTCTGCTACAAGCTGTGGGAGGGAAGCTGGGAGGAAGGCGCTGTCGTCCGCGACCGCGAGGCCGGCATCTTCACCCACCCCGACAAGGTGCACCCGATCCGGCATGATGGCCCGTTTTTCAAGGTGCCCGGCATCCATCTGAGCGAGCCGTCGCCGCAGCGGACGCCCGTGCTCTATCAGGCCGGCGCTTCCAGCCGCGGCAAGGATTTTGCCGGCGCCAACGCCGAATGCGTCTTCGTCGCCGCGCCATCCAAGGCGGTGCTGAAGAAGTACGTTTCCAATGTCCGCGAGGCAGCCGCACGCGCCGGTCGCAACCCGCGCGATGTGCTGGTCTTCAACCTGCAGACGGTCATCGTCGGCGAGACCGATGCCGAGGCGAAGCGCAAGTTCGACGAATACCGCCGCTACGTTTCCTATGAGGGCGCGCTGACCCTGATCTCGGGCTGGACCGGCATCGATTTCAGCCAGTTCCAGCCCGACGAAGTGTTACGCCACCGCAAGACCGACGCGGTGCAATCCGCCGTCGAGACCTTCACCACCATTGACCCCGGCAAGGAGTGGACGGTGCGCGAAATGGCGGAATGGGTGGGCATTGGCGGCTTCGGCCCACTCTTCGTCGGCTCGCCGGAGACCGTCGCCGACCTGTTGCAGGAATGGGTCGAGGATACCGATGTCGACGGCTTCAACCTCGCCTATGCGGTGACGCCGGAAACCTTCGAGGATGTCGTGGACCTGCTGGTGCCGGAGTTGCAGAAGCGCGGCGTGTTCAAGACGGAATACCGTCCTGGCACGCTGCGCGAGAAGCTGTTTGGCAAGGGGCCGCGACTCGCGGCACCCCATCCCGGCACGCGCTATCGCGACCTCGCCGCTCTCGCGGAGCCGGCCGTTCTGAACCTTTAGGGCGGATAGACCCCGCTCCGCCATCATCCTGAGGTGCTTCGCGTCAGCGAAGCCTCGAAGGAGGATCCAGCGGGCAATCCGACTTGAACGGGACGTCACAAAGGCGAGGAGTCGACGGTTCACTGAACCCGCCTTCGAGGCCCGGCTTTGCCGGGCACCTCAGAATGATGACCGAGGGTTTCCATCGGCCGGTAACTGAGGCTGGCCTGCGGTTCCGCTGCGCTCCGCGCCCGACCCGGCAGACGCTGTTCCGCTCTTCGCCAATATCCGGCCGTGGCGGCGCCGGGCGCATTTCTGATGAATTTTCCCCTCTACCGCGGATCCGTAGAACAGCCTGCCTTCAAAATACGACTAAATCCATAGAGCTTGTACGCATGGGACCGGGGGGGGGCTAGGGGCGCCCCCTCCCGCGGTGGACCGAGTTTGCACCAACAACCAATTTTCAGGACTTTCTTATGACCCAATCCAGTTTCGTATCCACGCTCGGTCGAACGCTTGCGGGCGGCTTGATCGGCGGCATTTCACTCCTGGCACTGGCGGCGGGGGCCGCCAGTGCTCAGGATCTGAGCCTAGCTGGCAAGACCATCGGCGTCGCCGTCGTCGGCACCCAGCATTTCTGGGACCGCGAGGCCTTCAAAGGCGCGACGGAGGAAATCGAGAAGCTGGGCGGCACCGTGGTTCCGACCGATGGCGGTCGCGACAACCAGGTCCACGCCAACAACCATGACGTCTTCATCACCCGAAAGGTCGATGCCGTCATCACCATTCTTGGCGATGCTTCGGTTGATCCCAAGCTGAAGGCGCTCAAGGCGGCCGGCATCCCGGTATTTACTGTCGATCACCTTTCTCCCGAAGCCGTCAACAACACAGCATCCGACAATTACTTTACAGGCTCGCAGATCGGCATCCTTCTCGCCAAGGCGATTGGCGGCAAGGGCAAGGTTGCGGTCTTCAACGCCTTCTCCGGCTCGCTGCAGTTCTGCGGCGTCCGCTACGACCTCTGGAAGTACGTGCTCGAGGATTTCCCCGAGATCGAGATCATCAAGCCCGAACTTGCCGAGGTCTTCGCCAACTCGCCTGAAGACGCGCGCAAGCAGACTCTGGCGCTGCTGGAACAGCACCCGAAGGGCACGCTCGACGCGATCCACGTCGCCTGCTGGGACCAGCCGGCGATCGGCGTCGTCCAGGCCATTGAGGAAGCCGGCCGCGCCGGCGACGTCGTGGTGACGGCAGTGGACGCCGGGCCGGAAACGCTCGAGATCATCGCCGAGAAGGACAGCCCCTTCGTCGCCAACATCGCCCAGCAGCCCTACCTGATCGGCAAGACGGCGGCCGAGAATGTCGCGCGCCACTTCGCCGGTGAAAAGCTGCTGTCGCAGACCTTCGTTCCGGTCATCCCGGTCGACGGGCCTGAAGAAGCCAAGCGCGTCTACAAGCAGCTCGGCTACGGCACGATCAACTAGGCCACATCCCTACCACAACCCCGGCGCGGAGCCTGCCTTCGCGCCGGGGTTTTCGCTTTCCTGCTGGATTTCCCGATGCCCCTCCCCCTCGCCGCCGCATCCCTCGCGCCAGGCCTGACGCTTGCGATGACAGGCATCGTCAAGACTTTTCCGGGTGTCCGGGCGCTCGACGCCGCCGATCTCGACATCCGCGCCGGCGAGATTCACGGCCTGGTCGGGGAAAACGGCGCCGGCAAGTCGACGATCATCAAGATCCTCGGCGGCGTCTATGCGCGCGACGCTGGCGATATTCTCGCCAATGGCGAGGTGCTGGCAGGTGGCGCCGCCGCCGATATGCACGCGATCGGCATCCGCATCATCCATCAGGAACTGAACCTCGTCGACCATTTCACCGTCGCCGAATCCGTCTTCCTCGGCCAGGAACGGACCGACCGTTTTGGCGGACTTGCCAAGCGGCGGATGCGACGCGAGGCCGAAGCCTTCCTGCGCGACGTGCTCGAATGCCCGCTCGATGGCCAAACCCTGATCCGCGACCTCGGCATCGCCGAGCGCAAGCTGGTGCAGATCGCCGCCGCCCTGATCGACGGCAAGGCCCGCCTCGTCGTGTTCGACGAGCCGACGGCACCGCTTGCCGCTGCCGAGACCGGACGGCTCTTCAACGCCATCCGCAATCTCAAGGCGCGCGGCGTCTCGATCCTCTACGTCTCCCACTATCTCGGCGAGATCGTTGACATCTGCGACCGCGTCACGGTGTTTCGCAACGGCCGTCACGTGGCCGTCCTCGATGCGCCCAACCCGACCCGCACTGACGAAATCATCACGTGGATGATCGGCCGCCAGCTCGACGATCTCTATCCGGCAGCGGCCGTGCGCACTGCAGACGGCATCGAAGCCGAGCCAAGCTTTGCCGTCGAAAGACTGGGCGACGGCCGCAGCTTCGCTGATGTCAGCTTCAGCCTCGCGAAGGGCGAGATCTTCGGCATCGCCGGATTGATCGGCTCGGGCCGGGATGAACTGGTCGACGGGCTCTACGGACTGCGCCCTCCTGCGACGGGGCGCGTGACGCGAGCCGGCAGGCCAATCCGCCTCGACCCCGCGCTTGCGGTACAATCCGGCCTCGTCCTCGTACCGCGCGATCGCCGCCGGGATGGGCTCGTGCTCGACCTCGCAGTCACGGACAATATCAACCTCGCGTCGCTCGACGAAGTCTCGACTGCCGGCTTTCGCCGCGAGCGTCGAGCCAACGCGCGCGCGACCCGGCTCGCCGACCTGCTCGACATCCGGCCGCGAAGCGTCGGCACGCGGGCCGGCCTGCTCAGCGGCGGCAACCAGCAGAAGGTGGTGCTCGGCCGCTGGCTGGCGGCGGAAGCGGAAATCTTCCTGCTCGACGAGCCGACCATCGGCGTCGACATCGGCGCCCGCGCCGAGATCTACCGGTTGGTCCGCGAACTCGCTGACGGCGGCGCGACGGTCATCGTCTCGTCCGGCGACGCCGCCGAACTGATCGGCCTTTGCGACCGCATCGCCGTGCTGGTGCGTGGGAAGCTGGTCGAGATCGTGCGGTGCGGCGAAATCAGCGTCGACGGCCTGATCGCGCGGACAACCGACGCGGCCGGCCAGAGGGTGGCATCATGAGCCTCGCCATATCCGCCCCAAGCAGCCGGGCATGGCTGGCCGGCCTCGTCTCGCATGCGGCGCTGATCGTCCTCACGCTACTGCTCGCCTATCTGGCGCTGCGGGCCCCGAATTTCCTCGACGCCCAGAACCTGACCGCGATCCTGCGCCAATCCGCGCCGCTCGCCATCCTCGCCTGTGGTCTCTCGGTCGTTGTGATCGGCGGCGGGGATGATGTCGTTTCAGGTGGCATCGACCTGTCGCTGCCCGCCGCAGCCGTGCTCGGCGCCGGCATCATCAGCTACCAGCTCAGCGTCGCCGGAAGCGGCCTCGGCACGGCGCTCCTGTTCGGCCTGCCCGCCGTGCTCGCGGTCGGCGCCGCCAATTCCCTGCTTGTCGTCGGCATCGGCCTGACGCCGCTCCTGGCGACGCTCGCCACCTCGGTCGCCGTTTCCGGCCTCACCAAACTCATCACCTCCAACCGACGCATCAATGTCTCGAACCGGGCCATCGACTGGGTCCGCGACGGCGACATCGGCGGTATCCCGGCCTCGATGCTGCTGGCGCTGCTCGTCTTCGCCGGGCTCGCCTTCCTCGTCCATCGCACCCGCTGGGGCGCGCATCTACAGGCGATCGGCGCCAGCCGCGCCGTCGCCTCGCTGACGGGCCTGCCGACGCGAAAGTCCGTCGCCCTCTCCTACGGTCTGGCGGCGGCGGCCGCAGCCGTGGCGGCGATCGCCATCCTGGCGCGCGGCTCCGGCAGTTCGCCTGGCTCGGAGGAGCCGCTGTTGCTCGAAATGGTATTGGCGACCTTTCTAGGCGGTGCCTTCTCGCGCCGACGGATCGTGACCGTCTGGGGCGCCCTACTCGGCGCCGTGCTGGTAACGGCGCTCTCGACCGGCTTTGCCCTGCTCCAGGTCAACATCTTCTGGGTGAGCGGCATCAAGGGCGGCCTGATCCTGCTCGTGCTGGTCGCCGCAGCGCTCGATGAACGGCTGCGTCGATGACCGCGTTCGCCCTGCCCCGGTTCGTCGCCCCACTTTTGCGGCACAGCCTGATCCTCATCCTGATCGCGCTGCTGGTGTTCTTCAGCATCCAGGCGCCGGCCTTTACTGCGCCGACGAACCTTCTCACCATTTTGGAGAGCAGCGCCGTCCTGCTGATCGTCGCTCTCGCCATGACGCTGATCATCGCCTCGGGCGGGATCGACCTTTCCGTGGGCGTCGCGATCGATTTCGGGGCCGTCTTCGCCTTGATCGCGCTGAAGGATTTTGGCGCGCCCTGGTATGTGGCGATCTTCGCCGCCTTGGCGGGCGCCGCGCTTGTCGGCGCTTTCAATGCGCTGCTGATCGTCGGGCTCGGCATCCGCCCGTTCCTCGCAACGCTCGGAACCTTCTTCATCGGAAGCTCGATCCAGCGCATCTACACCGATGGCGGCGGGCCCATTGCCTTTCGACGCATGGAGCAGGGTTTTCGCGACCTCGCGGCTGGCAACATCGCCGGCATTCCGATGGAAATCGTGATCGCCGCTGTCGTGCTGGTCGGCTACTACCTGCTGCTGGAGCGAACGAATTTCGGCCAGCGCGTGCATGCGATCGGACTACAACCGCGCGCCGCCCGCGTCGCCGGCATCCGCGTCGGCCGCCATGTCGCTGTTGTTTTCATCCTCGCGGCGGCAAGTTGCGCGCTCGGCGGCGTCATCCTGGCGGCAACCTTGCGCCAGTTCACACCGCTCGCCGGCCAATCCTACCTTCTCGACGCGATCGCCGCGACCTTTATCGGCGCCTCGATCCATCCGCGCCTGCGCCCCAACGTGCCGGGCACCCTGCTCGGGGTGCTATTCCTCGGCGTGGTCGCCAATGGGCTCAATCTGCTCGGGCTAGACTTCAACCTGAAATCCGCCCTGTCCGGCCTGATCCTCGTCGGCGCGCTGGCCCTCGCCGGGCTGCGCGGCCGCGCTGGCTGATCGGCCGCCGGCTGTGCACCGGCGACCGTCGATCCAACTTTTCAGGCCACCTTGCCGATCCGCCACTGGGCGGGATGCGGCGCGCCATTGACGGCGAAATCGCCGATGATGCGATCCTTGTAGATGCGCGGATTATGCGACGACAGCGTGCGCGCGTTGCGCCAGAACCGGTCCAGCGCCACGCCCTTGCGGGTCGCCGAAGCTCCCAGCGCATCGAAGACCGACGAGGTGGCGTCGAGAACCAGGCTCGACACGATCACCTGCGCCTGCGCGACTTCGATATCGGCGATTGCCGCGGCTGTGGTCTCGCCTTCCACGTCGCCGGCAATCCGACGCTCGAAGGCGCGCTGCACCGCTTCCGCCGCCTTCAGCACGATCGTGCCCGAAGCGTAAGCCGAGGCGCGGATGCGACCGACGACCTGCAAAACCTGCGGATCCTCGCTCGAGCGCGCCCCGGCGCCGTTGCTGTAGTGGCGGGTCCGCGTCGCAACCGCCTCGGCGAGTTCGATCGCCGCCGCCCGGCCAATGCCGGCCAAAGTCGCCAGATGCACGAGCTGGAAGAAGGCCTGGCCGTATTTGACCCTGCCCTCGTCGGCGACCAGTTGCGCCGGTTCGATCGCGACATTGCTGAATACCGACGTGCCGCTTGCCGTGCCGATCTGGCCGAATCCGTCCCAGTCGTCGAAGATCTCGACGCCGGGCGCATCGGAGCGCACCAGTACGCCGACCGGCTTGTCGTCCTCGCCCGTTGCGGTGACGTCGATCCATTCCGCGAACAGCGATCCGGTCGTGTAATATTTGGTGCCGTTCAGCCGCCAACGCTCGCCATCCCGGACGAGTCGAGTGGCGAAGGTCAACTGCTTCGCATCGCCGACTTCGGTCCAGGCATTGCCGACCGTATCGCCGGCGACGAGCCGCTCGAACCAGTTTGCCTGCCAGGGCGACGGCTGCGCGCTGACAATCTCCTCGGCAAAGCCGAAATGCGCACGAAGTGCCTGCGTGACGTTGGAATCCGCCGCCGACAGTTCAATCAACAGCGCGAACAGCTCTGGAAGCGAGGCGCCAAAGCCGCCCTGCTCACGCGGCACGCGCACAGCACCAAAGCGCGCCACCTTCAACAGGGCGAGTTCCTCATACGGCAAGCGGCGTGCAACCTCGCGCTCGACGGCTCCCGCCGCGATCTGCCGAAAAATGGGCCGGAACGTCGCGGCCAATGTTTCGTAGGAGGCCGTAGGGCCGGCGCCCCAACCGGCATCGATCTGCGTCATCTTTAGGATCCTCGACTGGGAGAAAATGGACGCCTTTGCAACGATCCGCCTCACGCGCTGAAAACGGCGGGAAGCGATCCTGACAGGCAAACGGCCACGACGGTGGAAGCCGTCCACCAGCGATATCCGATCGACGGGAAGGCGGACAGAAACCCCATCATGTGCTGCGCCTCGGCGCGGAAAAATTATGCCCGTGCGCGATCGGCCCGTTCGAGCTGATGCGTCGGATGGTGGAGGAAATTTCCATCGATCCGTCGAAGAAGGATACCGGCTTCCTGTAACCGCCCCGAAACCCCCGCTAGTCTTTCACTACGAAAATTTGAAATCTCGAAGGAATATTCTCTTGCCTCGACATATTCGTTTCAATGCCTTCGAGATGAATTGCGTCGGCCACCAGTCTCCGGGACTATGGGCGCACCCGGACGACCAGTCGTGGCGCTACAAGGATGTAGAATACTGGGCTGATCTGGCGAGGACTCTGGAGAAAGGAATCTTCGACAGCATCTTCATCGCCGATGTGATCGGCTATTACGACGTCTACAAGGGAGATCTCGACGCGGCACTGCGTCAGGGGGCGCAAATTCCGGTCAATGATCCGCTGCAGCTGGCGCTGCCGATCACCATGAGCACGCAGCATATCGGCGTCGGCATCACCGCCTCCACCTCGTTCGAGCACCCCTACACCTTCGCAAGGCGGCTCTCGACGGCGGACCACCTGACCAAGGGGCGCGTCGCCTGGAACATCGTCACCTCCTATCTGGAAAGCGGCGCCAGGAATGTCGGCGAAACGGGGCTTCGCCAGCATGACAACCGCTACGACGTGGCAGAGGAATATCTCGAGGTCCTCTACAAGCTGCTCGAAGGCAGCTGGGAAGAAGGCGCCGTGGTGCGCGACCGCGAGCGGCGGTTGTTCTCCGATCCGGCCAAGGTGCACGAGATCGGCCATGACGGAAAATACTTCCAGGTGCCGGGCTATCACCTGAGTGAGCCCTCGCCGCAGCGGACGCCATTGCTGTTCCAGGCTGGACAATCCGAGGCAGGCCGACGCTTCGCCTCGCGCAACGCCGAATGCGTGTTCGTCGGCGCCCTGACAAAGCCGGCCCTGAAAAGTTATGTCGCCGACGTCCGCGCCCGCGCGGCAGCGTCCGGCCGCGATCCGCGCAAGCTGCTCGTCTACAATCTGATCACCATCATCGTCGACGAGACCGACGCCAAGGCGCAGGCCAAGTTCGAGAAGCTGCAGGAATACGCCTCCTATGACGGCTCGCTCGTCTTCATGTCCGGCTGGACCGGCATCGACTTCGGCCAGTACGCGCCGACCGACCTGGTGCGGAAGGTCGAATCCGCCGGCCTGACGTCGCTGGTTGAATCGATCGAGGAAACCGGCCGGCCCTGGACGATCGAGGAGTTGGCGCGCTGGGGCGGCATTGGCGGCGCCGGGCCGGTCTTCGTCGGCTCGGCCGAAACGATTGCCGACATCCTGCAGGATTGGGTCGAAGAAACCGACGTCGACGGCTTCAACATCGCCTATGCGATCACGCCGGGCTCGTTCGAGGACATCGTCGGTTACCTCATCCCCGAACTGCAGCGCCGCGACGCCTACCCGACCTCCTATGCGGCGGGAACGCTGCGCGAAAAGCTCTTCGGCGATGGCCCCTATCTGCCCGACGATCACCCCGGTGCGCGCTATCGCGACATCGAGGCGGTGAAGCGGGCCCAGGCAGCAGCGCGGCAACCCTCCGACGCGGAAGCGGCCTGACCCTACCCAAGACCTGAACGCACCGGCCGGCACTCCGTCGCCCCGGATTGAAACCAGACCGGATGCTCGCCTCCTGGACGGACGGCGCGGCCTTCCGCTTGCCTTTTGCAAAGGACGACACCAGCATGAAACGCATCCTTCGCCGTGCTTCGCTTGCGCGCGGTTCCACCGCCCTTGCCACCCTGTTCCTGCTGGCCGGCGGCATTTCGCACGCCAGTGCCGAGGACGTGACGACGCCGGTCAAGGGCGGCACGCTGATCTACGCGACCGACCGCGAACCGACCTGCCTCGACCCGCATGTCGACGGCGACATGCCGCAGGTCTTCATTGCCCAGCAATATACGGACTCCCTCGTCTCGCAGGACAAGCAGGGCCGGATCGGCCCCTGGCTGGCGAAAAGCTGGACCATCTCGCCGGACGGCAAGACCTACACCTTCCAACTCCGCGACGACGTCACCTTCACCAATGGCGAGAAGTTCAACGCCGCCGCACTGAAGGCGAACCTCGACCACATCAAGAACCCGGCGACGCAGTCCTCGACCGCCGGCGGCTACATCCAGCAATATGTCAGCACCGACACGCCGGACGAATTCACCGCCGTCGTCCATCTCTCCAAGCCGTATGCCGCCTTCCTGGAAGTGCTGGCGCAGGGTTTCCTCGGCATCCAGGCGCCGACGGCGCTGGCGCGCGATCGCAACGTCAATTGCGAAAGCCCGATCGGCTCCGGCCCGTTCAAGGTGGTGAAGTGGGACCGCCAGAGCGAGATCGTGCTGGAGCGCAACCCCGACTACAATTGGGCGCCGCCGACCGCCGATCATCAGGGCCCGGCCTATCTCGACCAGGTTATCTGGAAGTTCATCCCCGAGCCGTCGGTACGCTATGCGTCGCTCGCGAGCGGCGATGTAGACGTCATCGAGTCCGTGCCGCCGGAATCCGAGGCAGAAGCAGAACAGAACCCGGATCTGAAGCTGATCGTCACCGATCGCCCCGGCAATCCGACCAATGGCAGCCTCAACATCACCCGCGCGCCGTTCGACGACATCCGTGTCCGCGAGGCGTTCATCCGATCGGCCGATATCACCTCCGCGCTCGACAGCGTCTTCTTCGGCCGCTATCGCCGCGCGCCGGGACCGCTCAGCGGCGTCACCCCCTTCGCGACGGCGGACTTCCAGGGCCTCTACGACTACGATCCCGATCGCGCCAACAAGCTGCTCGACGAGGCCGGCTGGACCGAGCGCGATAGCGCCGGCATCCGTTCCAAGGACGGCAAGAAGCTCACGATCCACATCCCGATCGGCGACTTCCAGGGCCCGGCCGACCGCTCGCTCTGGGAGCAGATCCAGGCGACCGCAGGCCAGGCCGGCTTCGACGTGCAGCTGGAAACGGTCGGCTTCTCGGACTGGCTGGACCGGGATTCGCGCTGGGACTACGACGCGATCGGCGCCTACTGGAACACCAACACCGCCGACGTGCTGCGGATCGTGCTGAGCTCCGAATTCATCGGCGCGGCGGGCTCCGGCGGCTATCACCAGAACGCCTCCGGCTTCAAGGATGCCGAGTTCGACAAGACCGTCGCCAAGGCGCTGGAAACGCAGGACGAGGCGACGCGGCGCGAGCTCTACCACCAGGCGCAGAAGATCGTCGCCTCCAACTTCCTGCAGGTGCTGACCTATCCGCAGAGCACCCGCCTTGGCGTCTACAAGACCGCGCATGGCGTCCGGCTGGAGCCGTCGCTGTCGGTGACCACTCTCTATGACGCCTGGGTCAGCAAATGAGCGCCGGCGTCCTGGCCTTTCCATCGGGTGACGGGCTGGGACGCCTTGGCCAGCGCGTGGCGATCCGCGTGCTGGTCGGCATCCTCGTGCTGCTCGCCTCGGCGACGATCACCTTCTTCGCGCTGAAGCTGACACCGGGCGATCCCGTCCGCGCCGTGCTCGGCGGCCCGACCGCCAATCCGAGCCCAGAGACGATCGCCGCGACGATCCGCGAATTCGGCCTCGACCGGCCGCTGATCGTCCAGTACGGCCTCTATCTGGAGCGCCTGGTCTCCGGCAATCTCGGCGTCTCGTTCTCGCAGCGCCAGCCGGTCGCAAGCGTGTTGGCCCAGCAGATCGGCCCGACCTTGCAATTGACGGCCTCGGCAATGCTTGTCGCATGGGCTCTCGCGCTCGTCTCGGTGATCGGCACCACCCGGCGCAACCGCTTCCTCAGCGCGTTCGGCTCCGGCCTTGAGGCCGTGGCAGCCTCCCTGCCGCAGTTCTGGCTGGCGCTGGTCCTGCTCGCCGTCTTTGCCTTCGGCCTCAAATGGTTTCCGCCGCAAAGCCGCGACGGATTCGCAGGCCTCGTCCTGCCGACGCTGGCGCTCGCCATTCCGCTCGCCGGCTTCCTGGCGCAGGTGACGCGGGAATCGCTCGAACTGGCGCTCGACCAGCCCTTCATCCTTTCGGCGCGAACGCGCGGCCTTTCCGACCTCGCGGTGCGGCTGCGGCATGCGCTCCGCCATGCGGTGCTGCCCGGCATCAGCCTCTCCGCCTGGGCGGTGGGTTCGCTGATCGGCAATGCCGTTCTGGTCGAGGTGATCTTCTCCCGGCAGGGCCTCGGCCGCATCCTCTACCAGGCCGTCACCCGCCAGGACATTCCGCTGACCATCGGCGTCACGCTGGTGGTGACGATCGTCTACATCGTCGCCAGCACCCTCGCCGACCTGCTGTTCGTCCTCGTCGATCCCCGCATCAAGGCAGCCACGCGATGAGCTTTTCCGACGCCCTGTCGATCCGCCCCGGCGCATGGCGGCTTCCTGCCCTGCGGTTGCCGCCCCTGCGCGCCATCCTCGCCGGCCTCTTCCTTCTTGCCCTGGCGCTCGCGGCGATCGAACCGCGCCTGTTCACCGCCGCCAATCCGCTGGCAATCGCGCCGCGCGAGGCCTTCCAGCCGCCGAGCTGGGTGCATCTCTTCGGTACGGACCAGTCCGGCCGGGACATCTTCACCCGCGTCATCTATGGCGCCCGGCAATCGCTGCTGCTCGGCGTCGGCGCCGTGGCGCTGTCGATGAGCCTCGCCATCATCCTCGGCCTGATCGGCGGATTGGGCGGCCGCTTCGCCGAGCGCGCCGTTTCCTGGCTGCTCGACGTGCTATTCTCCTTCCCAACGCTGGTGCTGGCGCTGCTGTTTGCCGCCCATCTCGGCAGCGGCATCGGCCCGCTGATCATCGCGACCGGCATCGGCACGGCGCCCGGCTATGCCCGCATGGTGCTCGGCCAGGTGATCGCCGCCCGCAATGCCGGCTATGTCGAGGCGGCGCGGGCGCTCGGCCATCCACCGCTCCGCACCATCGCCCGGCAGATCCTGCCCAACGCCATGCGGCCTCTGATCGTCACCATCACCATGGGTATCGGCCAGGCGATCGTCTGGTCTTCGGCACTCTCCTTCCTCGGCCTCGGCGCCAAGCCGCCGGCGGCGGAATGGGGAACCATGCTCGCCATGGGCCGCGACTTCGTCCAGCGCGCCTGGTGGCTGACCTTCTTCCCCGGCCTCTTCATCGTGCTGACGACGCTCGCGACGACCGTCTTCGGCCGCTATCTGCAGCACCGGCTGGAAGGACGCGGCGCATGAGCGGCCAATCCCTGATCGTCGAAGACCTCTCGGTCACGCTCGGCAACGGCGCGAGCCGCCGCCGTGTCGTCCGCGACATCTCCTTCACCGTCGAGCCCGGCAAGGCCGTGGCGCTGGTCGGCGAATCCGGCTCCGGCAAAAGCGTCACGGCGCGCACGCTGGTCGGTCTGGCCGGCGCGGGCGCCGGCGTTTCGGCGACCCGGCTGCAATTCGGCGAAACCGACCTGCGCGGCTTGACCGACCGGCAATGGCGCGGCCTGCGCGGCAAGGATATCGGCTTCATCCTGCAGGATGCGCTCGTCTCGCTCGATCCACTGCGCCCGGTCGGCGACGAACTGATCGAGGCGCTTTCGGCCCATGGCTGGGGCAACCGCGAGACGCGGCGGCAGCGGATGCTGGAGCTGCTCGATCTCGTCGGCATTCCGGAGCCGCAATTGCGCGCCCGCCAGCGACCCGACCAGCTTTCCGGCGGCCTGCGCCAGCGCGCGCTGATCGCGACCGCGCTGGCGCTCGATCCGGCCATCGTCATCGCCGACGAGCCGACCACGGCGCTTGATACCACCGTGCAGGCGCAGATCCTGAAGGTGCTGCAGGCGGTCAAGCAGCGCGGCAAGGGCCTGCTGATCATCAGCCACGACCTCGCCGTCGTCTCGCAGATCGCCGACCATGTCGTCGTGATGCATCAAGGCGATGTCGTCGAGCAGGGGCCGACCGAACAGGTGCTCGGCCGGCCGAGACACGCCTATACGCGCCTGCTTCTCGGCTCGGTTCCCGGTGCAAGGCGGCACAAGGCCCGGATCGCCTCCAAGGACCAGACACCCATCGTGCTGGAAGCGTCGAACCTGTCGAAGACCTATGCCGGACCGGACCGTAGCGACCGTCGCGTCGTCGACGATGTAAGCTTCACGCTTCGCTCCGGCCAGACTCTAGGAATCGTTGGCGAATCCGGTTCAGGCAAGACGACCGCAGCGCGGATCGCGCTCGGCCTCGTTGGCCCGGACCGGGGCGAAGTGACCTTCGACGGCAGCAGGTGGAACGCGGCCGGCAAGAACGCCGTCTCGGAACGCGCGCGGCGGCCGCAGCGCCCCCATTTCGGCGTGATTTACCAGGATCCGCTCAGTTCGTTCGATCCGCGCTGGAATGTCGGGCGCATTCTTTCCGATGCGCTTGATGCCGGCGGCCTGCCGCGCAGCCAGCATGCGGCGCGCGTCGCGTCGCTGCTCGAAAGAGTCCGCCTTCCGGCCGAATACGCCGGCCGTTGGCCATTGCAGCTGTCCGGTGGGCAACGCCAGCGTATCGCCATCGCAAGAGCGATCGCCTCGAATCCCAAGGTCATCGTCTGCGACGAGCCCGTCTCGGCGCTGGACGTCTCGGTGCAAAAGCAGGTGCTCGATCTCCTGCGCGAATTGCAGGACGAGCTCGGCGTTTCCTACCTGTTCATCTCGCACGATCTCGGCGTGATCCGGGAAATCAGCGACGAAGTTCTGGTCATGCTGGACGGCAGAGTCGTCGAACGCGGCGCGACCGAGGATTTGTTCATCAATCCTCAGCACGAGTTCACGCGGCGTTTGCTGGCGTCCGCGCCACATCTCCCGCAGCCAAACGCTGGCGCCCACGCAACCGATTTCAACACGTCGATCGTGTAGTTGGAGATCAGCACGCTCGTCAGAAGGCTGCTATGCGGCACGGGCCTTGTCTTACCGATCAGAACGTCGACGAAGAGACATTTCTTCTCAGCGAATTCCTCGACACCGTGGTGCGATCCCTCACGCAAGGCTGAATTCCCTGCCTTTCGCCTTGGCGATAACCGACCTCGACGCCGGCCGGTCCGTCACCGACCGGCGCCGTCGGAAACCTCATCCGACGTGGGCAGTGCCGCCGATGCTAGATTTGGGTTGGATCGCCACTGGACAATACAGCCCCTCCACAGGTCGCAGCGGGCCTACCGGAGGCAATTGTCGCGGTGACAAAGCTATGGCGGTATGCGATCAGCGATCTATGGACGTGACGCGCAAGCTCATCTGGCAAGAGCTGAAGACTGCCCTTCTGGCGGTCGGCGTTGTCTATGTCTTGCTCTCCCAAGGATTGATCTCGGCCTACGCCCAGACGGTCATGGCTGCGTCCGAAGCAGGCCCCCGCTTCATCATCTGTTCTCCGCTCGGCGGGGCGAGCGACGAAGATCCGATCAAGGCACTGGCGCGCGATTGCTGCTCGACGCTTTGCCAAGCAGCAAGTGCCATAGGACCTTTGCTGCCTTCTTCGCCGGTCGTGTTCGCCTACAAGGCCGACGTGCGACCCGCGAAATGGCGCCCGGCCGGCGCAGTAGGGGGCCCGCCTTCCAAGACCCGAGTTGTTCCCGAGGCCCGAGGACCGCCCTCGCTCTCCATCTGACGCCTGATTTCATGGCTCGGCGCGCATCCCGTGCGCCGGCTGTTCTTGCGCATTTGGAGATCAATCATGCGAGCTTTTTCGCGCCTTCTCGCGGCCGCCGTCCTGCTGGCCGCTCCTTCCGCCTTTGCCCACGACTACAAGGCGGGTGACATCGAAATCGGCCATCCCTGGACCCGCGCCACACCGCCTGCGGCGCGTACAGGAGGTGGATATCTCACCCTCACCAACCACGGACAGACTGCCGACCGCCTCGTAGGAGGATCCTCATCGGTTTCCGGCCGCGTCGAGGTCCACACAATGGAAGTGACCGATGGTGTGATGAAGATGCGCGAGCTTGCCGATGGCCTTGCGCTGCCTCCGGGTGAAACCGTCAAGCTGGAGCCGGGCGGCTTTCATCTGATGCTGATCGACCTCAAGGCACCCATCAGCGAAGGCGCCAAGATCCCTGTCACGCTCCGCTTCGAGCATGCCGGCACGGTCGACGTAGAGCTCTCAGCCGGCGCGCTTGGAGCTCCGACGATGGAGCACGGCGGCCACGGGGGCAAGCACTGATGCGCCCTCGACACATAGGTCTCCTGGCCGGCGGGGCGGCTGCCATCGTCCTGACGCTGGTCGGCTTCACCGCGCTTGTAAACTCTCGGCAGGCGCAGCCTGCCGGCCAGATCGTGACGGGAGTTGCCAGTATTGGCGGCCCCTTCACGCTGACGCGGGGCGATGGCAAGGCGGTCACCGAGAAGGACTTCCTCGGAAAGCCGACCGCCATCTTCTTCGGCTTCACCTTCTGTCCCGAGGTCTGCCCAACGACGCTCTATGAGCTGTCGGGCCTGATCAAGGAACTGGGACCCGAGGCGGACAAGATGAACTTCGCCTTTGTCTCGGTTGACTGGGAACGTGACGGGCCGAAGGAATTGGCCAGCTACACCTCCGCCTTCGACAGCCATATCCAGGGTTTGTCGGGCACCGAGGCCGAAATCGAGACGGTGACCAAGGCCTACCGCGTTTACTACAAGCGCGTTCCGGTCGATGGCGGGGATTACACCATCGATCATACCGCCTCGGTCTATCTGATGGACAAGGACGGTCAGTTCGTCGGCACGCTCGCCTACGGCGAAGCGCGCGACACCATGCTGGAAAAGCTGAAGCGACTGGTCGCTGGCGCCTGAGATCGAGGGAAACATGACGGATACGACGCTTCCCCCGGTCGGTGCCGGCGGGTCGGCGAAGGAGGCTGCACAGCCTTCTGGCGCCAACAAGTTCTACTTCATCGCTTGGCGCTGGCACTTCTATGCCGGGCTGTATGTCATCCCGTTCCTGATCATGCTGGCCACGACCGGCCTGGTCATGCTCTGGATCTCTTGGATGGCCGGCATCGGTGCCGAGCGAATGACCGTCCAGCCGGGTGGCGAGCCGCTTCCCCTGAGCGTGCTGCAAACGGCCGCCGAAACGGCCATACCGGGCGGCCGCGCCACCCAGTATGTCGAGCCGCTTGCAGCGGACAGGGTAGCCGTGATCTCGGTCGCGACCGAGGCCGGCAACACGGGTGTTGTGCTGAGCCCTTACACTGGCGAGGTGCTCCACACGTTCCCGTGGCGGGCTGGCGCCTACGACCTGGCCAACAAGATCCACGGTACGCTGCTGCTGGGCTCCTTCGGCGACCGGTTGATCGAAATCGCGGCCAGCCTCGGGCTCGTGATGGTGGCAAGCGGGCTCTATCTGCATTGGCCCCGGCGGGGTGGTTCTTGGCGGGATACCCTCGTCCCGCGTCTTTCGGCGCGCGGCAGGACTTTCTGGAAGTCTCTGCACGGTGTCGTGGGCTTCTGGGTGTCGCTGATGCTGATCGTCTTCCTGATCTCCGGCTTAAGTTGGGCTGGTGTCTGGGGCGAGCGCATGGTTCAGGCATGGTCGACGTTTCCAGCCGAGAAGTGGGACAACGTGCCTCTGTCCGATGACGTGCATGCGGACATGAACCACGGACCCGCCAAAGAGGTGCCGTGGGGGCTGGAGCAGACCCCCATGCCCGCCTCCGGCTCCCTCAAAGGGACAGCCGCCATTACTGGACCGGTGGATCTTGAAACGGTGGCCGCTTTCGCGCGCAGCCTGGGCTTCGTGGGGCGCTTCCAGATCAACCTCCCGAAGGGAGATGCAGGCGTCTGGACGATCAGCCACGACAGCATATCGAACGATGGACCGAACCCGGCGGCCGACCGCACCATCCACATTGATCGGTTCACGGGCAATGTCCTGGCAGACGTTCGCTATGCGGACTACTCGCCCTATGCCAAGGCGATGGCGTGGGGCATCGCATTCCATGAGGGCGACCTCGGTGTCTGGAACTTCGCCCTCAACACAGCCTTCTGCCTCTCGGTCCTGGGCGTATCTCTCTCCGGTCTGGTCATGTGGTGGAAGCGGAGACCCAGCGGTTCTGGACGGCTGGCCGCACCGCCGCGACCGGGTGATGTTCCGTTCTGGAAAGGAGCGGCAGCGCTTGTTGTCTTCCTTGGCATCGTGTTCCCGCTGGCCGGTGCCGCCATTGTCGCGGTGCTTCTGATCGATGCGGCGCTACTGCGTCTGCTGCCGAGCGTGAGGCGAACGCTGGCCTGAACCAAAAGTGCGGCGGACAAAAGCCTGCCGCACGTCTACGCCGAGGGCGCCATCCTTGATTTGGTCTGCAAATAGCCTGAGGGACCGCGATGCTCGGTTCGTCAAGCTTCTTAATCCGCACCGCGGGCATGGACCAGACAACGGTGGTATGTCGGACCGTCGCCGAGTTGCAGGTCGGCCTCGCAAACCTCTCGCCCCAGAGCAAGAGGGCTATCTAAGACCATTCGACAAAGATGCCGACGTCGCCTGGCGCGCCGCTGGAAAAGTCTACGATCTGGTAGCGGATCCGGTATCCGCGCGGCTGGAGTTCCCGCCTCCAGAACTCGAGCATCTCCTTTGGCAGCCCCGTCAACGTCTCCTCCCAGCCCGCTTCCGCCTGGTTGAGGGCCCGGCCGCGATCCGTACACAGCGTGTTCGGGAAGCGAAAGACCTGCACCTCTGTGAAGCCATTGCTGACGGCGCGCTGGATGATGATCGCGACCCGCTTCAGCGCCTCCTCGTCCGATACGCCCGATGGTTTGCTGAGCCGCTCGATCAGTGCACGCTTCTCGGCCTCCCCGGCGATGCGTGCACGCTCGGCCTCGTCTGCCTTTGCGGCTTCCGCCATGGCCGCTTTCTGCTTCAGCTGGTCGGCTGTCGGCAGCAGGTTGGAGAGGTCGTCGGTCGCTGTCATCGCTTCCTCCTACTTTGAAGACGTGGCGCACTCTGAGTTCATGTCGGGGATCACGATGGCATCCCGTCGAAATTGACGAGACGTGGCCTGAATACCAACGATTGCCGCCATCGTAATGCGGGGGCGCGAGCCGGCTAGTCCGCTGAGAATTGCCCCGTGGAAGACGCGATGACGGTCAGATTCGATCAACTCGAACAACTCTCTCTGGCATCCGGCATCAATTTCGAAATCGCCATCGACAAGACAGCGAATGGATGCGTATCCGGATTCACGGGGAGTGATGTCCTTGGCGCTACTGCCGCAGATGGGGCACCTCATTCTACCCCTCCATTCAGCTGTGCTAGAAAACCAACTAACCCGTCTCCGAAGCCGTGATCACCATTCCACTCTCAGCTGTGAGCATAGCGATCCGCAAAACCCCGCGTGCGTATCATCGCGTAGCATCGGGTGTAGCCAGCACCGCGCAGCCAAAAGCAGCGGGCTTGGAAGCGACGCGGGCGGCCGGCCTGGCGCGGAGCGTGCTGCCACTACCGTAAGCTACGTAGGATCTCTCCCTTCGAAGGACCACAATCAGCAAGGGACAGGTTCTGCCAGCCCGCGCCGGCTTGGGGCCGCCCATTCTTGTCCTGCCGGAGAGATCCGCGATGGCGGCGTTACCCTTCTTAAGCCAATTCAGCAACTACAAGCGCGCATGGCTGCAAGCCGACTTCATGTCGGGATTGTCGATCGCCGCCGTCGGTTTGCCGAGCGCCATCGCCTATCCGGCCATAGCCGGCCTGCCGCCGGAGATGGGACTTTACTCCAGCATCGTGCCGCTTATCGCTTACGCGCTGTTCGGTTCGTCGCGCCAGCTCATCGTCGGACCCGACGCGGGGACGATGATCGTCATCGCCGCTGTGCTCGCCTCGCTCGGGCCACTCGCCGCCGGCGGCAACGTCGCCGCTGCGGCAGCCATCGCGCTGGTCGTCGGGCTGCTCTGCTTCATCGCCAGCCTGCTGCGGCTGGGCTTCATCGCGAGCTTCCTTTCCCGCCCGATCCTGATCGGGTTCATGAGCGGCATCGCGCTCTCGATCCTTGTCGGTCAGATCGGTCGGCTGACCGGCGTTTCCATCGAGAGCGACGGTCTGATCCGGCCGCTCATCGAGCTGGCGGGCAAGGTGGCGTTGATCAACTGGCCGACGCTGGTGCTGGGGTCGGCGCTCTTCATCCTCTTGCGCGTACTCGCCGCCACGATGCCGAAGATACCCGGCCCTGTCGTCGCCATCATCATCGCCACGACACTCGCCACGGTCTTCGACCTGCAATCCTACGGCATTGCCGCCATTGGGCCGATTCCGGGCCGGCTGCCGACGCCGCAGCTGCCGATTCCATCCGGCATAGATCTGGGAGACCTGGTCCTCGGCGCCGCCGCCGTGCTGCTGGTCAGCTTCGGCTCGGGCATCGTGACCGCGCGGAGCTTCGCCGCCAAGACGGGCGAAACCGTCGACGCCAACCGGGAACTCGTCGGTTTTGGCGCGGCGAACGTCGCCGCCGGGCTGTTCGGGGGCATTCCCGTGACTGGGTCGGATTCCCGCACTGCCATCAATATCTCGATGGGCGGCAAAACGCAGTTGGCGAGCATCGTCGCTGCGGTCGCCCTTGCTCTCGCGGTCGGCTTCCTGACGGCGACGTTGCAGTTGATCCCGAAGGCGGCGCTGGGCGCGATCCTGGCTTCGGCCGCCGTCGGTTTGATCGACATCAGCGCGCTTTCCAAATTGTGGCGGACCAGTCGCATGGAATTCCTGTTTGCCCTGATCGGTATGTCGGGGGCAATCGGTTTCGGCGTGCTCAGGGGCGTGATCGTCGCGGTCGCGGCGACGTTGCTCTATCTGCTCGTCAGGGGCGCGAAGCCGCGCGACGCCGTTCTTGGCCGCATGCCGGGACATGAAGGGTTCTACAAGCTGCACAAACACCCGGAGGCGCAGCCCATCCCCGGCCTCGCCATCTATCTGATCCAGGGCAGCCTTCTGTTCTTCAACGTCGACTATGTAAAACGTCGTTTCGAGCAACTGATCACGGCGCTTCCGGCCGAAACGCGCTGGTTCGTCCTCGACGCAGGCGCTGTCGTCCAGATCGACACCACCGCGGCGGCCATGCTGGATGACATGCACGCGCAGATCGCCGCGCGTGGCATCGCATTCGGCATCGCAGAACTGCACACCGAGCCCCGTGCCCTGCTGGAACGATCGGGAACGCTGGCGCGGATCGGTCCGGACATGCTGTTCGATGACCTTGAGGATGCCTTGGCTGCGTTCCGGGAAGCTGGCGGCGGGCGTTTGGCTGCGCCCCGCTGACCCCCCGTGGCGCCAGGAAGAGCCTTGGCTCGCGCGGCCCGCAAGCACCCTCAATAGCGCTCGGGAATCCAGCGACGGTCGGTCATCGTGTGCTCGTCGTCATAGGCGTGCTTCGTCGCGCGCTTTGGCAGCTTCACCTCAGGCGGGCGAATTCGCTCATAGGGGATGAGCGAAAGGAAGTGCGCGATGCAGTTCAGCCGCGCGCGCTTCTTATCGTCCGAACGGATGATGTACCAAGGCGAATCCTCGGTGTCCGTCGCGTCCAGCATCTGGTCCCGCGCGCGCGAATAATCGTACCAGCGCTCCCGCGATGGCAGGTCCATCGGCGAGAGCTTCCACTGCTTCATCGGGTCGGTGATCCGCGCCTCGAAGCGCTGCTTCTGTTCCTCGTTGCCAACTTCGAGCCAGTATTTGATCAGCGTGATGCCGTTCTGAATCGCCAGCCGTTCGAACATCGGGCAGATCCGCAGGAACGTCTTCTGCTGTTCCTTGGTGCAGAAGCCCATGACGGTCTCGACGCCCGCCCGGTTGTACCAGCTCCTGTCGAAGACGATGACTTCGCCGGCGGCCGGGAAATGCTCCATGTAACGCTGCATGTAGAGCTGAGTCTTCTGCCGGTCGGAGGGCGCAGGCAGGGCGACTTTCCGAAAGATGCGCGGGCTTAGCCGCTCGGTGAGCGCGCGGATCGTGCCTCCCTTGCCAGCCGCGTCGCGACCCTCGAACACCACGATGATACGCTGGCCGGTGTGCTGGACCCACTGCTGTAGGACGCAGAGTTCGCTCTGCAGCTTCCGCAGCTCCTTCTCGTATTCCTTGCCCGATAGGGTTCCGCGTGACCGGTCTTTGACCGGTTCCGCAGTCTCGACGAGATCCCGTTCCATCACCGCCTCCTTCGAACCGATGCGCCGATCGGCTGACCTTGAAGCCTAGGCGCGCCAAGCTGAGCCTGCCCGTAGCATCGCGTAGTCTCGACGTTGCCCGCACCTTGCGGGGCAACCTCTCCGCCCTAGGAGGCGGACAAGACGAACCCGGCCTTGCGCAGGCCCTCGCTGAGATGCGCCGCGTCGCGCGCCCGCAGGTTTCGCATCTGGAAAGCTCGAGGCAGATCCGCCAGGACGTCCGAGGCATTGCCGAGCAACCAGTCGCGTTGCGCCCGCGCCTGATCATCGAGACCGAGTTGGCCGAAGATCGCCGCGGCGACCAGGTGGTCGATGGGGTTAGCGTCCAGATTGGCCCTCCGGATCCGGGTCGCAGCGGACGGATAGTCACCCTGCATGTAGTAGGACAGGGCAATGACGGTCTCGAAATAACCGAGGGGGCCGGGATTACCATCCAGCACCTTGAGCAGCAGCTCCCGCCCCTTTTGCCATTCGCCTGACAAGGCGAGGCGCATTCCATATTCACCGACGAGTTCCGCGTCGTTCGGGTTGCTCTCCACCGCGCGGGCACCCAGCTTCAGCGCCGCCTCGACCTCATCGTGGAAGAAGAGCGCCGCCATGTAGGCCTGCATGCCGCGCACGTTTTTCGGATCCAGTTCGAAGGCGCGCCGCGCTGCGGCAAGGGCTTGGTCGAGCGGCGGCGGCCCCGCATCGACAGGATGGTGAAAGCGGATTTCATCGAGGTAGGTAAGCGACAGCAGCGCCCAGGCGGTGGCGTCGTTGGGGAAACGCTCCGTCGTCTGTCTCAGGCATGGCTCCACGGTGCTGCGTGTCTGCGGCTTCAGTTCCGCTCGATAAGCATAGTAGGCCAGGGTGCAGGTATAGGCCTCCCCGTCGCCCGTCGCCGCTTTCGACAGCTGCGCGGAATCGGAGCTGAAAATGGCGCCGTCGGGTCGGGCGACAGCGGTCGCCACCTTGGCGGCGATCTCCGCCTGCACGTCCATGAGGTCGCGGGCGCCGAGCGTATCGTCATAGCTGTCGGCCCAGACGATGGTCCCGTCGCCGCGGCGGATCAGGCGCGCCATCAGCCGCAGTCTGTCGTCCTCGACGCGGACACTGCCCTCCAGCGCATAGCGCGACCGAGCCCCCTGCGCAGAGGCCGCCTCTCTATCGGCCGCCCCGTCGTCACGCGCCACGGTCGAGCCATTCGGCAGCATCACCACGATCTCTCGGAACTTGGCGATCTGGCCGATCACCTCCTCGGTCAGCCCGCGGACGATCACCGCGGAGGCTGCCGTGTTCGAGATGTCTGCGAAGGGCAACACGACCAAGTGCGGCGCAGGCGAAGGGACCGCCGCCGTCTCGGCCACGCCGAAGGTGGCGAGCCGGTCCGTCCCACCCGGCAAGGCGAGAGGCTCGAACAGCACCACGGCCAAGGCCACGGCCAGCGCGGAGACTATGGCGAGCGCCGGCCAGTATCGGCGCCCCCCGCCAGCCGCCGGGACCGCCGCCGCGGTTGTCGCGCCCGCCTCCGGCGGCCGTGAGATCTGGTCGTTGCGCCAGCTGAAGTTCGGGATGTAGCCGCCCTTTGGGATCTCGATGAGAATCGGATCGTCGCGCCCGGCCGTCAGGTAGTAATGCTCCAGCGCTCGGCGCACCCGGCCTGCCTCGATCCGCACTACCGGATCGGACTGCGCGTCGAACGAGGTGCTTCGGCCAAACACCTCGATCGCGATCGAATAGGCCTTGATGCGGTCCGCCCGGCCGCCGAGCGTCTCGTTGACGATATAGGAGAGGAACTTGCGGGCACGCTCCGCGACTGTGAAATCGGAACTGCGGATAACGCGATCAACCGCGATGCGCACGGCATGCGCCATCCCGCTGTCCAACGGGTCGATGGCGTGATGTTCTATGGAACTTGACACGCCGCCGCCTCCTCCGGGTCAGCCGTCTGCGGTATTCGCCATGCCTATGTCTGCTACCGTAACTTACGTCACATCTCGGAACCGGCACATCAATTTGCAGCGACTACGGCCTGCGGGGCCTACACCAGGTTACGATCCCGACGCGATTGCCGACGAGCGCAAGGTCAGCCTAAGACGCAATCCGCGCGCTGGCGTCCGCGCCCGGCAGCATGAAGTCATAGTGATCCGACGGAAGAGGCCACCTTGGAACTGGCGGAAGCGGAATAGGTGGAGTGTCTGGAACCGCCTCTAGGGCAGCACGGGGCTCCAAGCGGCGCTGGGATTGAAGCTGCGGATCTGCGGCCCGACCACGTCGCTTGAGGCGCCGAGGTTGCGCTGATAGCCATTGCCGCGCTGGTCGCACAGAAACGTCATGATGCCCGTCTCGCCCCATTTTTCCGGGTAGGCGACGAGGGCAAAGCCCGCCAGCATCCTGCCATTGACGAGATAATCATAGGCACCACCGGGAGCCGCTGGTCCCTGACGGGTCAGGACGCGGTAGCGATAGCCGTTATAGGAGCGGGGCGCGGACGGGTCGTCGCTGCTGCGTACGGCCGCCGCCGTGATCCGATCGCCAAGCGGACTGCGATCCGTTGGCGTCTCGGGCTCCCAGTAAAGGCCGTCGTGCCGACCGGGCTGACTGACCAGCCGACGAGCGAATTGCTGCACCGGCTCATCGTCATGCAGGGTCTGGAAATATTCGTTCTGGGCGGCCACGTAGTCGTCGCAGACGCCGATCGCCACCAGTTCGTTCTGGCCGATTGCCATGTCGGCGATCTGCTGCTTACCCGCGGCGAGATCGAATGTCCATCCGCCACCGCTTGGCTTCAGCGGAATGGGGAACGGCCAGAGATCAGCCCCGTAAGTCAGGACCTTGGCTCCGTTCTCGCCGTCGACGACGGTGCTGCCCTTGCTCGCCAGTTCGAGAAAATCGGACAGTCGCTGCTTGTCGACCGCTTCGTCTCCCGAGGCGATCACATCCTGGGCGCCGGGGCCAAAAATCTTGTCCAGCATTCCCTTCTCGGGCGCCTTCGCCGCCGCGACGAGCGCGGTCGAGGCCGCCTCGGCGGAGGGGAAGACCTGCTGCGCGACGGCTGGCCGGGTGACGCCGCCGGCGACACAGGCGATCAGGATGGCAAGAGCTGGCAAGGCTATGTTTCGCATGGTCTTTTTCCTCAGCGCCTTCCGCGTCCGCCACCACCACCACGATGCATTTGCCGGCCACCGCCGCCGCCGCGGTGCATCTGCTGACGCCCGCCGCCACCCCTGTACATCTGCTGGCGGCCACCGCCGCCCCGATTCATCTGAGGCCGGCTGTTCGACGGCCTTGCGACCGACTGCCGGCTCGACGAACCACGGTTCGACACAGCCTTGGAGCCCTTGCCGCCCATCTTGGCGTTGCTGAAAGCTGTATTCTTCGCCGGGCGTTTCGCCGCTTGCTTGGCGCCCGAGCCAGGACGCTGACCCTTGCCAGCGCTCGCGGGACGATCGGGCCGGTTGCCTGCGCTCGGCCGATTTCCGGCATTGGGACGGTCGCGCGTCTCCGGCCGGTTGCCGGCATTCGGGCGATCAATGCCCGGTCGATTGCCAGCACCAGGCCGGTTTCCGGCACCCGGCGCATTCGGCCGGTTGGCAAGGCCGGGCTTGCTGCCCTGACCCGGACGATAACGGTCACCGTCCGGCCGCCAGGGCCGCGTGTCACCGCCAATGTTGATGTCGTTGCCGATATTGATGTTGTTGCCGATATTGATGTTGTTGCCGCCGCCCGGACGGTAACCGGGGTAGCCCGGCCAACGCGGCGGATAAACCCAGCCACGCCCCCAATCCCAGGCATTGTCGATCGCAATGCCGACGGCGATGCCCGCGCCGAACCCGATGATGCCGGCGGCGAGCGCGTCGCCGCTGCCGTAGCTGTCATAGTAGACCGTCTGCGGATCATAGGTCGGCACGTAGATCACGCCCGGATCGGCCGGTTCGATCACGACATAATCGGTGCCGCCCTGGTCCTGGACCGTAACCCTCTGCTGCTTGGTGGTCTTGAGCGACCCGGCCTTCTGCGCCTCGCGGCGCAATTCCTGGATCATCGCGGCGACATCATCGGGTTGGTTCACGAACGCGTCGCCGAGATCCGTCGTCATGTCGAGGTCGTCGTTGAGCCTCGCGATGATGTCCGGGAATCGCACCAGCGCCTTGACGGTCGGATCCCAGTTCTGCGCGTCGACTCCGGAGAAGTCATTCTTGGCGACGGCGGACCGGTTCTTACCAAGCCAGCGCGACGCCTGGACGATGTCGACCGGGTAAGCGCAGGCCGGCAGAAGCTGCGCCAGGAGCGTGTCCGGATAGAGGGCAAACGGCGCCAGCAATTTGCGCAGTTCCGCCTCGCTGAACACGTCGTCCGGTACAGCCTGGGTAGGCGCGGCCGTGTCAGCAGTCGGCGCGGCGGCAGGCGCTGGCGCGGCTGGCGACGGCTCCGGAACGGGAGGCGCCGGAGCCTGCGCTACGAGTTGTTCCTTCGCTCGGGCGGGAATCGCGGTCGCGACAAAAACAGTCGCCATCAGGAACACGAAGTCCAAAACCCGTATGCCACGCGGCAAGACAAGCATATGCTTCACCTTGATGCTCAACCAAGAGGCCGATATTATCGAAAATTACCCACTATGACAATTTTCTCTACACGCGAATCGAAAATTTATTTGACCGTTTCTTCGAGATGAGGCACCGCCCCTACGAGCCGCGCCCATGCTTAGCGAAGGATCCAGCCGCCCTCCAGGATGGCCGTCGGATCTAGCTCGCGACGATCCCGACGATCACGGTTCCCCATGTCGTCAGCAGGATGTGGCCGATCGGCACGGTCGGCGTATAGCCAAGCACGGCCACCGGACTGCCGGATCGATCCTGAACGGCCGCCATACCCGCCGTCATGGTCTGCGCCCCGGCGAGGCCGCCGAGCAGCAGGATCGGGTTCATGCGGAGCACGTAGCGCCCGAAGTAGAGCCCGATAATCATCGGCATCGAAGTGACGATCATGCCGCCGAACAGCAGGCCGACACCCGCTTCAGCAAGGGCGGCGGCAAAGACCGGTCCAGCATGCAGGCCGGTCATCGCCACGAAGGCGGCAAGGCCTAGCGAGGTCATCAGCGACACAGCTGCATCGGGTATCCGACCAAACAGTGGGAAGCGTGTCCGCAGGTGCCCCACCACCAGCCCGGCGATCAGCGTCCCCACGCTCGTGCTGAGGGAAACCCGGATGTCGCCGATCGGGAAGGTGACGAGGACGCCGACAAGTCCGCCCAGGAAGATCGCCAGGCCAAGCACGAAGAAGTCCGTGGCCGTCGTCGGCGCGATGGTGACACCGATCTGTCTGGCGGCGTCCGCCACAACCGGCTCCGGTCCGATCAGGCGGAGGATGTCGCCCCGTTCGAGCGTCACCCCCGGCCCAAGCGGGATGTCCTGCCCGCCGCGCGTAATGCCAGCGAGATAAAGGCTTCGCGCCCAGCCCTCCTTCGCAACATCTTCCAGGTTTCGGCCGGCGAGCTCTCGATGGGTCAGCAGCATTTCCACCGCCGCGACCGGAATATCCAGCAGTTCGCGGTCTTCGACCTCCTCGGCGCGGGGATCCAGCACATCGACCAGCGTCTCTCGCCGTCCCGACACAGCGATCACATCGCCGGCTTCAACGAGGAAGTCCTCGGTCGGCTGCAGAATTGCGCCTTGCCGCCGCACACGCTGGATGAAAAGCCTGTGTTCCGGGAATTTTGCCTCGGCGGCCGCCCGCGACAGCCCGACGATCGGCGCATCCTTCGCGATCCGGTAGGCGCGCAACTCGAACCTGTGCCACGCCGAGACAACGCCGGCCGCCGTACGCTTGATGCCCAACTCCTGCTCCAGCTTGAGCGCTTCCGCGGTCAGGTCAATGCCGAGCAGTTTGGGACCGACGACGCTGCAGAAGAGGATGACGCCAAGAGCGCCGAAGATATAGCAGACCGCATCCGCCACCGCGATGTGCGCGACCAGGCGCGCTCGCTCGGCTTCCGGCAGGGGAAGCGCTTGGATCGCCTCGGTCGCCGTGCCCATGGCCGGACTTTCGGTCAAGGAGCCGGAAACAAGGCCCGCCGCGAAGCCCGGGTCGAGGCCAAGGATCTTCGCAACGGCGACGGCGGTCAGCAGTCCCGTCACGCACACGACGACCGCCAGCAGAACCGGCTTCATCCCGTCCCGCTTCAACGCTTGCAGGAACTGTGGACCTACCGAATAGCCGATGCCGAAGAGAAACAGGAGGAACAGAAAGGATTTCGCCATGCCCGCGATCGGCACTTCGGCGAATTGCCCGATCAGGATGCCCGCGAACAGGGAGCCGGTGACCGGCCCGAGGCCGAAGCCGCCGATCTTGATCCCGCCGATCCAGTAGCCGAGGCTGATCGCGAAGAACACGGCGAGTTCGGGATATTTGACCAGGAACTGTTCGAGCCAAACCATGATCTGCGCTTCTCCGCTCGCCGGACAGAGACCCGGGCCGACCCGATGCACGGGCGCGGCCGGGTCCCGACATGCTGCTCAGCGTTTCGCCTTGGCCAAAACCGCCTCGGGCTTCACCAGCTTCAGTCCCCTCGCCTTCTCGTAGCCATGGATTTCCTTCACATCGAGCTTGCGCATGAAGTCGATCGTCTCCTGCGTCAGCACCTGGCCCGGCACCATGATCGGGAAGCCCGGCGGATACGGGATGACGAAGTTGGCCGAGACCATTTCGGGGCCTTCGCGCAGGCGCTTGTCGCACTCGGCGCCATTCAGCGGCACATATTCGCAGACCGAGGCGTCATAGGCGTTGAAGAAGGCAGAGCGCATGTCGCCTTCCGGCGTCGTCCGCCCGGCATCGCCGCGATACAGCTCGTGGAAATGGCTGAAATTGGGAAGATCGGGCACGTCGGTCATCAACGATTTGACCCGCGCCGCGAAGGTCGCGCGCTCGCCCTCGCCGCCATCGGCCAGGCGCTTTTCGATGCCGTGGCAGATCTCGACCAGGACGCGGATGAGATGGGCGACGTCGCTTCGCGTGTTGTTGATGTTCGACTGCAACAGCACGCTGTTGCGCGAGGTCTTGTTGAGCTGGATGTCGTACTCATTCGCCAGCAGGCCCTTGAATTGCGTGCCGTCGAAGCCGGCGGTCCCGCAGACCAGTGTCATGCGGGTCGGGTCGAGGTAGAATTCGTCTTCCCGCATCGCCTTGATCACCGTGCCCCAGCTAGAGCCCGGCGCGAGATAGTCCTGGAAGCCGGACTGTCGGTAGGCCTCCGGGATCATCTCGTCCGCGCCGAGCACACGGAAGTACTTTGAGATCAGCGGGTGCGAGTTCACCGCGTGGCGGATCTTCAACGCGATCTCGATGGCGTTCATCACCAGCCCGTAGCCTTCCAGCTCCATCTGCCGGCGCGCGACATCGAGGCTGGCGATCAGCTGCTGGTTGGGGCTGGTCGAGGCATGGGTGAAGACCGCCTCATGGAATTGCGCCTCCACGGTATGGAAGTCGACGTCCTTGACCAGCAGCATCGAGCCCTGACGGATCGCCGACATCGACTTGTGGGTGGAATTGGTCTGGTAAACGCGAAGCCGCACGAGCCGCGGATCGGGGATCAGATGCGTGGCGAGCAGCGCCTCGTCGGACGGGCTTTCGCCGAGTTCCGCCTGCTGTTTCTCGTAGGCGGCGACGGAATCCGGATCCCGCAACCAATCCTCAAGATCTGCCGCTGCGCCCATCGCCGTGCGCGGACGCAGGAAGGGCGAGAAGCGGGCGAAGCCGGACCACGCCTCATCCCAAAGGAAGATGAGGTCCGGCTTGAGCGCGAGGCACTCCTCCATCACCCGCCGGACATTGTACATGTGTCCGTCGAAGGTGCAGTTGGTCAGGTCCAGCAGCTTCAGCCGGTCAAGGCGGCCCTCCGCCTTCAGGGCCAGCAGCGCCCGCTTGATGGTATCGAGCGGAACGGCCCCATACATCGAGTATTCCGTCATCGGAAATGCCTCGACGTAGTAAGGCTGCGCACCGGTGAGGACCATGCCGTAATGGTGCGATTTGTGACAGTTGCGATCGACCACCGCGATGTCCCCAGGCGCCAGTAGCGCCTGCACCGCCATCTTGTTGGAGGTGGATGTCCCGTTCGTCACGAAGAAGACGTGGTCGGCGCCAAAAGCGCGCGCGGCCATCTCCTGCGAACGCTTGATGGTGCCGGTCGGCTCCAGCAGGCTATCGAGCCCGCCGGTTGTCGCGCTGCTTTCCGCCAGGAACAGGTTGAGGCCGTAGAATTCGCCCATGTCGCGAATCCAGTCGGACTTGAACACCGATTTGCCGCGGGCAATCGGCAGCGCATGAAACGTCCCGATCGGCCGTCGCGCATATTTCTTCAGATTGTCGAAGAACGGCGTCTCGAAGCGGTCCTGCACCCCCTCGAGAATGGCGAGGTGCAATTCAAGCAACTCCTCCACCGCGTAGAATACACGCCGCACGGCATCCGCCGCGGGGTCGCCGGCAATCGTCTCGACCTGGCGATCCGAGAGAAGATAGATGTCTAGTTCGGGGCGAATCCGCTTTAGCGCCCGCGAGAGACGGAGCGCCGACATGTCCGGACCCTCCGACTCCCCGAGCGGATCCAGCACCGAGCGCAGGACCGGCGCATCGCGGCGCGAGCGATAGGGGAAGCCTTCGGCCAAAACGACAGAGATGATATCGGGATTTAAGGCCACCGCGCAGAGGGCATCCTCGAACGAGCCCGCCATGACGGGCTCGTAGATGAAGGCATCCTCCGTTCGGCGCAGTCTTCGCACTTCCGCCGTGAAGGCGGGCCAGCGGGCGGCCGGCTGGCTATTGACGAACAACACCTCGAAATAGGGGCGTCGCAATCCGACATCGCCCGTCGTCGGCGGCAACAGGTCTGCCAGCTCGCCCGTCGCCCCTTCATCATGCACGTCCCATTCGCCGGGACGATCACGATAGGCCCGGGTGAGAAGTCCGTTGGAGATCCGGCGCGCCAGCTTCGCCGCCCCACCGGCATCGTTGGTGGCAATCCGCTCCGTCAGCGCCCCGCGCAGCCGCGCTCCGGGATAGGCATGGAATTCCTCCACACTATCCATCTCGGCGATGGCGGCTTCCAGCGCCGCACGCTCGCCGCGCCCGGCGGCCCACGCATCGGCCAGGGTCGTGATCTCGCGCCAGTTATCGGCGCGGGCCGAGTGGATGAGGAGGAACTGGTCGATCCGTGCGTTCTTGCGTGCCATGACGCGCTCCCAATGTCCTGATTGGTGCCAGCGGTCCTGCCGCCGACTTCATCGCGATTTTTCTTTTCCGGCGGCAGATGGCATGCACCTGGAACGAGCCCGACGCATCACGAATGAGCCGGCCACGGATGGACGCCCCCCTCGTCCAGAGTTCCCGCGAGGAGCCTGATCCGGAGCCCCTGCCGCTAGGCCATCATCATCACGAGGACCATTCCCCAGATCGTCAGCAATGTGTTGCCGACCGCATAGGTGACGGTATAGCCGAGCCCGGGAATCTGGCTCTTGGCGCGGTCGTTGATCATGCCGAGCGAAGCTGTCGTCGTTCGGGCGCCCGAACAGGCCCCTAACAGGATCGCGGGGTGGAACCGGAACACGTATTTGCCGACATACATCGCCAGCACCAGCGGCACGGTCGTTGCGAAGATGCCCCAGAGAAACAGGCTGAATCCGAGTTGCTGCAGGCCGGAGACAAAGCCGGGGCCGGACGAGATCCCGACCACGGCGATGAACATGTTGAGGCCGACCGAATTCATGAACCAGACTGTCGAGGACGGGATCCGTCCGAATGTCGGGTGGACAGAGCGCAGCCAACCGAAGAAGAGGCCGGAAATCAGCGCGCCGCCCGATGTCGATAGCGTCAGCGGTACGCTGCCGATCTTGTAGACGATCGCACCGATCAGCGCGCCGATCGCGATCGCGGCGCCAATGAAGGCGACGTCGGCAATATCGCTGGGGCGATCGGCGACGCCGAGCGCTTTTGCTGCCGCGGTCGTGTCCTGGGTCCGACCGACGATCGTCAGGATATCGCCGCGGTTCACCTTCGTGTTCGGCAGGATCGGAATCTCGGTCCCCGTGACGCCGCGCGTAATCCGGCGGAGGAACACACCGCGCGACGCCGGCAATTGCGCCAGCTCGGCGAGCGTCTTGCCGTCTGCCTGCTTGTTGGTGACCAGCACGTCGACGCCTTCCGTTGGCACCGCGAGTAGCTCGCGATCATCGACCTCGTCGGCCACGTGGCCAAGCAGGCTGACCAATACGTCGCGGCGGCCTGCGACGGCGACGATATCATCCGCCTGGATCACCGTTTCCGCCGTCGCGTCTATGATCTTCCCGTCGCGGCGGATGCGCTCGATAAACAAGCGCTGATTGGGGACCATCGACTCGGCGTTGTGGGCTGTTTGGCCGACGATCGGACCGCCCTCGCGCACCTTGTAGGCGCGGAGTTCGTAATGATGCCAAGCGGTGCCCGCGCCACCTTCCTGCTTCTTGCCGCCGTGCTCTTCCTCATAGCGCTTGCATTCCGCCTCGAGGTCGATGCCGAGCAGCGCCGGTCCGAGCAGCGCCAATACAATGGCGGAGCCGACGGTTCCAAAGATATAGGTGACGGCATAGGCGACCGGCATGGCGTCGAGCAGCCGCTTGGTCTCCTCCGGCGGCAAGCCCAGCCGGCCGATGGCGTCCGTCGCCAGCCCCATCGAGGCAGAGATGGTTTGGGACCCTGCATAGAGTCCAATGGCCGATCCGACGTCGTAACCGGCGAGCTTGGCTGCGATGAACGGCGCGCCGAGACAGAACACCGCGACGACCACCGCGAACAGCGCTTGCGGAACACCGTCCTTGGCGATGCCCCTCACGAATTGCGGCCCCACGCCGTAGCCGATCGCGAACAAAAACAGAAGAAAGAAGGTCGCCTTGAGCGGCGGGGAAATTGTGATTCCGAGCTGGCCGATGATGACCGCGGCGATCAGCGTCGCCGTTACGGCGCCAAGACCGAGCCCCTTATAAGTAAAGGAACCAAAGTAATAACCTAAGGCAAGCGAAAGGAATAAAGCGATTTCCGGATAACTGCGAAGCGTGGCCACAAACCAATCAAACATAGCGGAATCCCCCCATGCATCAGAACGGTCAGCAGAAATTTTTAACTGCAAGTACCATGATTACGATCAGACCCTACTCTCTTGAAAGATTCTTTCAAGATGCTACGATCATATGTGACGAAGGGTAATCAATGTAAAGATTGCAAAATGCGGCACGACATTAATTCAAAAATAATTCGTGCGACATTAAAATTTCTTAATAAAAACCACAAAGCCTCCGATAACTGCGATTCGTTGATACCCAGACATCGGCAGTTAATGGTAAAGCCATTTTTCCTATTCTTTTCTAGTTAACTATCTTCTTATCTGGACGACAACGCCGAACAATACTTCGTAAACCTGCAGGTCAGGGGAGGCTTTCATTCGCGCATACCAACGAGGGGTTGTTTTAAAAGCGACCTGCGCTGTGTCGGCGCAACGATTTGCGGCTTCGTGTCCTGCGCAGGATCAGCGAAGGCTAGCGCCGCCGCATCCGGTCGGAGCATCGACGGCGCCGGGGCGATCCAGCTACTCGCCGCAAAGGCCTCTCTTGGCAACGGCAACGCGCTTGAGCGCTCGCCAGATGTCCGTCTAGAACAGCGACGAAAGTCATGTTCCAAGTTGCTTTCGACTTGAATACCCCCTGCGACGCACGCCGTCAGGCGGTCGCCGCTTGCAACTGCGGATCGAAATGAGCGGAGACGGGAGATGCGATCTTATCGACGGGCGTTGGCTGCAGCCATGCTTTTGCCTTTCGCGTCGATGGGCTTGGCCGTACCGGCCAGTGCAGCCGACGCCGCGACCCCGACGGCGGCCGAAACCACCAAGGCCAAGGCGACCCTGATACCAAAACTTCGCTCAGGCACGCCCGACAACTACATTGAGCTTTACGGCCAGATCAACAAGGGGCTGCTGATCTTCGATGATGGCGGCTCGACGCTGGGATACGGCCCGGTCGACAACGGCAACTCGTCGACCCGCGCCGGCCTCCGCCTCTACGGGGTTATCAACGATGACTGGGTAATGGGCGGCAATCTCGAATGGGAATGGAATCCCTATTCGACCAACTACGTTAACCAGCTCAATCGTGGCGACTTCGACTGGGAAACAAACCTGCTCCGCAAGGCCGAGCTCTATCTGGAGTCCAAGACTTACGGCAAGCTGTGGCTCGGACAGGGCAGCATGGCTTCAGACTCGACGGCGGAAGTCGATCTTTCCGGCACCAGCGTGGTCGGATATTCGCTTGTTGCAGACATGGCCGGCGGACCATTTTACAGGCTCTCGGACGGAGAGCTCTCTTCGATCCAGGTCAAGGACACCTTCACTAATTTCGACGGCCTGAGCCGCAAGATGCGGATTCGATACGACACGCCGCAATTCTCCGGTTTCAGCCTGTCCACATCCGTCGGCACGCAGGTCGTGCCCCAGACGACGGACGTCACGGTCTGGGACGTGGCTGCGCGCTACGAGAACACCTTCGACACCTTCAAAGTCTCTGGCGCCCTGGCCTATTCGCAGCCGGCGGACGACCAGTCGCTTATCGACGGATCGATATCGGTACTGCATCAGCCGTCAGGACTGAGCCTCACTGTCGCTGCCGCCTACTCGGATGAAGACGTCGTTGACGGTCGTTATGGCTATTTCAAGCTCGGCTATCAGACCGAGATCTTCGAGGTCGGCAAGACCGCGTTCTCCGTCGACGCCTATTTCGGCGAGGACATAGACGCCGCCGACAGCAGCAGCACGTCCTATGGCGCGCAACTCGTCCAGAACCTCGACTACCTTCAAACCGAGCTCTATCTCGGCGCTCGGTCCTATTCCTACGAGGAGCCGGGTGCGGAACTCGACAAAAGCTATGCCGTCCTGGCGGGAGCCAGGGTGAAGTTCTGAGGCCGGCCGGCAAGCCGCGCCGCATCCTGAAGATGATCCAGCATTCCGCTAGCCGCCCACTTCGAGCGAAGTGGGTGCCGGTTCGCGGGTGAAGAAAGCGCGATTGAGCAAAGAGATAGAGCCGCCAAGCAATTTCGACGAACCGATGAACGGCTCTAGAGGCAAAGCAGGCAATGACGTCCTGCTCGGTATTCTGGGAGTATCATCATGACCACGATCGACTACCGTGAATACGAGAAGATGAGCCCGTTCGAGATCAAGGACGGCCTCCTCAAGCTTGCCAAGCGGAGCGCGCAGAAGTCCGCGCATGCCCTACTGAATGCCGGCCGCGGCAACCCCAATTGGGTTGCAACGGCGGCGCGCGAGGGCTTCTTTCTGTTCGGCCAGTTCGCCCTGACCGAATGCCGCCGTTCGATGGACAATCCGAAGGCCGGGCTCGCTGGAATGCCGCAGATGCGCGGCATCGCCGAGCGCCTCGAGGCGTGGCTGGAAAAGCATGCCGACATGCCCGGCGCCGACTTCCTATCCAGGATGGTCGATCACGGCGTGAAGGTCATGGGCTTTGACGCCGACGCCTTTGTCTTCGAGCTTACCGACTCGATCATTGGCGACAACTATCCCGTTCCAGACCGGATGCTGGTCCACGCCGAGCAGGTCGCCCACCGCTACCTGATGTGGGCGATGTGCGGCGACAAGCCGCCTTCGGGCAAATACGACCTCTATGCGGTCGAGGGCGGCACGGCGGCCATGTGCTACATCTTCAAGTCGCTGATCGCCAACCGCATCCTCAAGAAGGGCGACACCATCGCGATCGGCACGCCGATCTTCACCCCCTATATCGAGATCGCCGAGTTGGAGGACTACGACTTCCACGCGGTGCATATCAAGGCCGCGCAGGAGAACCGTTTCCAGTATTCCGACGAGGAGATCCAGAAGCTCGCGGACCCGAAGATCAAGGCGTTCTTCGTCGTCAACCCGGGCAATCCCACCTCGATGGCGATCGACCCTGCCACAATGAAGAAGCTCGTCGACTTTGTGAAAACGAAGCGGCCGGACCTCATCCTGCTGACCGATGATGTCTACGGCACTTTCGTGAACGGCTTCCGCTCGCTGATGGCGGAACTGCCGCACAACACGATCGGCGTTTATTCCTATTCAAAGTATTTCGGTTGCACCGGGTGGCGCCTCGGCGTGATCGCGCTGCATGAGAAGAACATCCTCGACGACATGTTGACCAAGCTTCCGGCCAAGGAACTGGAAGCCCTCGACAAGCGCTACATCTCGATCACGCTCGAGCCTCGAACGTTGAAGATGATCGACCGGATGGTCGCCGACAGCCGCGACGTCGCGCTCAATCACACGGCCGGCCTGTCTTTGCCCCAGCAGGTGATGATGACGATGTTTTCCATCAGCGAACTGATGGACACCCAAAAAATCTATCAAAAAGCCTGCATGGAGATATGCAACCGTCGCGTCAACAGCCTGCTTGAGGGCTTGCCGCTGGATGTCCAGCCCAATCCGAATTTCGCCGGATACTATGGGACCATCGATTTCGAGTTCTGGCTTCGCCGCTACGTCGGCGAGGACATCGTCGCCTGGTTGAAGAAGAACTTGCATCCGCTCGACCTTGTCTATCGTCTAGCCGAGGACCATTCGATCGTGCTGCTGAATGGGGGCGGGTTCGACGCGCCGAACTGGAGCGTGCGCGTGTCGTTCGCCAACCTGCCTGATGACGCCTATGACGACATCGGCCGCGCAGTCCGCGCTGTAGGGCGCGGCTATGTCGACACCTTCCAGGCACTGCAAAAGAAATAGATTGTCAGCAAGGCGAAGAATAATTGGTCGATGGCAGGGTCATTCGGTCCGGTTGGGAGGGCTGGGCTTGATGACCCCGTCGATCCTCGGTTGCTCGGCCTTGCTCGCGAGCTTCGTCGAGGCCTCGCCATAGGTCGAGGCGATCGCCGGCACGATCCAAGGCGAGCCCTACGTGAGGGGAGATGGCCTTAGAGCAGTTCCCTGTCCGTCGGAAGAATTCGCGGCTGGCTGAGAAGAGGCTCGCCATGGCACCGGCAGTTCATGCCGCATTCAAGCCATAGCTTGGAATGCATAGCCGTTTCGCATCCGCCCGGAGCGATGTTTGGCTGTTGCGCTGGTCGCAGAACAGCTGCGACCGCACCGGGCGTTTAGTCGAACGAGATCAGCGCCTCACCGCGCGCACAACACCGATCAGGATACAGGCGCCGACGAGGCCGGCGATAAGATAGCCAAGCCAGCCTGCAAAGCCGACACCGACGAGGCCCAGCAGGAAGCTGGCCACAGCCGCGCCGACGATGCCGAGAATGATATTGGTGAGAATTCCGGTATCGCTTTTCATGATGTTCGAAGCGATCCAGCCGGCGATACCGCCGATGATGATGGCCGCGATCCAACCTACGCTAGTGTCGTCCATGCTGACCTCCCGTTCTGCGAACAACATGACTATTCAGGCACGTTGAACATTTGCCGGCAATAGCGATTCTCTCAAATGGACCCGAGATCTAGTCGCATCGACAAAAAGACAACCAAGCCATACCAAGGCGGCACCCTGAAGACGCGCCTAAAAGGCGCGCGACCTTGGATGGCAACCCACGCGCGAACCGCGCCCACTTCCGCTTGAGGGACCGGTGCGACGAACGGCCATCCCGCCTGATCACAAGGTGACATCCAAATATGCAAGACTGGGTGCGTTGGCATGGGCGGCTGCATCCGCCACACTGGCGTTGGGTTGGCGTTCGCCGGGATCAAGCCATATCGGTATTCCGCTTCATCCGCGCTAACCCATTGGAGAGAATGACTTGCCTGACACGCGCCCCCCTGCGGAAACTCAAATACCGACGCGTGAACCACGTCTTCTAGGCCTCGCCGGTTCGTCGCGATCCGGGCTGATCGCTCCGCTTTCGGCCGCGCGCTGGCTCCTGATCCTCATCGCCATCGCCGGAATCTATTTCTTTCACAGCTTTGTCGTTCCGGTTCTGGCCGCCCTCGTCATCGCCTTTGCCGGATGGCCGATCTATCGCCGCATCGTGGATTTTACCGGCGGCAACCGGACGGTGGCGGCGACCGTCGCGCTCGCGCTCTTCACATTGTTCCTGATTGTACCGATCGCCATCGCGGCCTGGTATGCCATCGACGAGGTTCGTGCGCTTTCGGCCTGGGCAATTCAGACGAACCGGTTTGGCTCCGATGTCCCCGCGTGGATGTCTAACATCCCCGGAATCGGCGAATGGCTTTCGGCACGTTGGGCGGAGTATGTCGGGCGTCCCGGCGCCATTGGCGAAATGATCTATGCAGTCAGCGGCGCCAATATTGGCAACATTTATCGCGCGGTACTCGCGGCGGGTGGTGGCCTGTTCGGCCTGCTGCTGACCCTCATCTTCATGCTCATAACCTTGTTTTTCGTGTTCCGCGACGGCGAGCTTTTCGTCGCCAAGGTGGACCTGATCGGCGAGCGCATCATTCCGATGCGGTGGGAGCGAATCTCGCGCGTCGTTCCTGCCACGATCAGCGCTACCGTCACTGGCATGACGTTGATCGCCATCGGCGAGGGCATCGTGCTCGGCCTCGCCTACTGGATCGCCGGAGCTCCGTCGCCGATCACCCTCGGCGTCATCACCGGAATGATGGCGCTCATTCCAGGTGGCGCGCCGCTGGCGATGACGCTGGTCTCCATATACCTCGCAGCCAGCGGATCGCTTGTCGCAGGCATCAGCCTGTTCATCTGGGGAACGGTCGAGCTGTTCATCGTCGACAAGACATTGCGTCCGAAGCTTGTCGGGGGACCGATCAAGCTGCCCTTCCTGCCGACGATTTTTGGCCTCGTTGGTGGCGTCAAGACACTGGGCTTTCTAGGTCTCTTCATCGGTCCCGTCCTCATGGCCCTGCTCGTCGCGATTTGGCGCGAGTGGGTGCGCGACATCGAGTTGACCGATTCACAACCGGCGATCGCGAAGTTGGAGCCAACCCTCGTGCAGGCGGACATTCGCCCTGAGATCGAGCAGCTCTAGCTGCCGGAGTGCGAACAAGCGCGGTCACCGCCCAAGCTGAAACCAGAGAGAATTCCGCCTCATGAGTTCGCCATTACCACGCCGCAATGAACCCTTCCGACGCAACGAGACTGCGCTGCTTATCGTTGATATGCAACGGATCTGGCTGGAGCCCGGCCTGGATCCCGATCACGCGGACTGGGGGCCGAATCACTACTTTTACCGTCAGACCCGGGAGACGGTGATTCCGAACCAGCAGCGGCTACTGGCGACGGCGCGGGCGTCTGGCGTTGAAGTGCTGCACACCATCATTCGGAGCCTGACCGAGGATGGCCGCGATCGCTCGCTGGACCACAAGCTGACACCCATCCACATTCCGCCAAGCCTCGCGGCTGGGCTGCCTTCGCCGGCTGTTGCCCCAATCGGTGACGAGATCCTGTTGCCGAAGACCTCATCCGGTATCTTCAACTCGACCAATTTCGACTATCTGCTTCGCAATCTCGGGATTCGCCATTTGGTCGTTGCCGGCATCCTGACCGACCAGTGCGTCGACATGACAGTGCGCGACGGCGCAGATCGCGGCTTTCTCGTTACCTGCGTCGCCGACGCCTGCGCCGCGCCGACCCCCGAACGGCATGCCAATGCCTTGAAGGCATTTGGCGGCTACTGCTGGGTTTCGGATACAGCAACTGTTGCCAGCCGTTTTGAGGCACTGGGGCTAACGGCATAAGCGGGTGCCTAACTCGTCGACAAGTGCATCCCGTCCTCATTCTGGCTGGAGGATGCCGCGCCTGCGGGTTCTGGAGCCGGACTGGGTGTCGTAAATCGGCATACCTCAGGCTATGAAGTGTGCCAGCCGAACAAGGCGCTCCCATACGCTCAGGACAACGCTACCGATGCCGCCTGCCCTTCCCGCTCTGTTGTCGCGCCCCTTCGTTCTGCTGGAAGACCGCCTCTCAACCTCGGCCGCCGCAAGGCTCTATCACGATCCGGTCGAGATCATCCGCTGCTACGCGGGCGAGGATATCGAGGCTGCGTTGCGACGAGTTGAGGCGGGCCTTGCGCGCGGGCTGCATGCGGCCGGCTATTTCGGTTACGAACTTGGCTACGCGCTGCAAGAGCGCCTTATCGCCTCCATGCCGGCCGGAAGCGCGCTGCCGCTGCTGTGGATCGGACTTTTTCGCGAGCCCACGACCATCGCGGGCGGGGATCTCGACGCATTTTTCGGGGAACTGCCACCACCCCAACCGCCGAGTCCGATCGAGCCGAGGATGGACGCCTTCGCCCATGCGGAGAAGGTCAATCGCGTCCTCGACTATCTGGCAGCGGGGGATGCCTACCAGGTCAATCTCACCTTCCCGATCGACTTCCGCTATGAGGGCGACCCGCTGGCGCTTTACGCTGCGCTACGCGCCAACCAGCCCGTGGCTCATGGCGGCATCGTCGCCTTCGACGACACGACCATTCTCTCCGTCTCGCCGGAACTGTTTCTGGAAATCTCGGACGGCAAGGCCACGACTCGCCCGATGAAGGGCACGGTGCCCCGTCAAAGAGAGACCGACAGCGCCGCAAAGGTCGAGCTTCGCGAAGACCCGAAGCAGCGGGCCGAAAATCTGATGATCGTCGATCTGCTGCGCAACGACCTCGGCAGGATCAGCGAAATCGGGTCCGTCACGGTGCCCAGCCTGTTCGAGGTCGAAAGCTACGCGACCTTCCACGCCCTTACCTCGACGGTGACATCGCACCTGTTGCCGGACACGTCGCTCACGCAGCTGCTTCAGGCAGTCTTCCCCTGCGGCTCGATCACGGGTGCGCCGAAGCTACGCGCGATGGAGATCATCCGCGAACTGGAGACAGCACCCCGCGGCGTCTATACGGGCTCCCTCGGTGCTATCGCACCAAATGGCGACCTTCGCTTTAACGTCGCCATTCGAACCGCGACCCTGTTCGCCGATGGAAATGGCCGCTACGACGTCGGCAGCGGCATCGTGGCGGACTCGCAGGCTTCGGCCGAATATGCCGAATGTCTGCTCAAGGCCCGCGTGCTGACCGATCTCGCGGAAGACTACGGCCTGATCGAAACGCTGCGTGGATCGACGGATCAAGGACTAGCCCGCCTAGATCTGCATCTGGCCCGCCTCGCCACATCGGCCAAGGCACTCGGTTTCCGCTTTGACTGGGCAGACACAGAGGCACGACTGGAGGCGCTGGCAGAAACGTTCCATCCGGACAATGATCACCGCGTGCGGCTCGAACTTCGCCGTGACGGAACTCTCGACATCATCGCCCCGCCGCTGGCGGCCGAACCGGATCGGCCGGTGATGACGATCATCGCCAGCCTGCGCGCCGATGCCGGCGATCCCTTCCTTCGCCACAAGACGACGCGTCGCCAACTCTATGAAACGGCCTTCGCGGAGGCGGCCACATCGGGCGCGGACGAAGCGATCCTCGTGAACCGTTCAGGCTTCGTGACGGAAGCAACCCGCAACAATATCTTCGTCGAGCGTGACGGCCTGCTCCTGACGCCGCCACTCGCCGATGGCCTCCTGCCCGGAATCCTGCGCCAGCACCTGCTCGAAACGGGCGACGCGATCGAACAGCAACTCACCCCCGAAGACCTCGCCACCGCGCCCCGTTGGTTCTTGGGCAATAGTCTTCGCGGATTGAGACCAGGGCAGATGATGTAGCCTGCGCAGCGTCTGCTCTGCTCAAGGGCGTGCCTGCAGCTGTATCCGCTATGCTAGGATGACGGCAAACGCATCATCACAAACGGATTGAACCATGGCCAAGCGAGCCGGGAGCGCGGATCTGCCGCTGCATGGCGGGCATGTGCCGCGCTGGCTTTCCGACCGGATGACGAAGCTCGGCTCCGTCATCAGCGAGGCGATCGTCCAGGAGTATGGCCGCGACGAATTGTTGCGCCGTCTCGCCCATCCGTTCTGGTTCCAGTCTTTCGGCGCGGTCATGGGCATGGACTGGCATTCGTCGGGGATCACCACCAGCGTGCTCGGCGCGCTAAAGCGCGGGCTCGCGCCACTCTCTGGCGAACTCGGCATCCATGTCTGCGGCGGCAAGGGCCGCCATTCGCGCCTGACGCCGCAGGAACTGATCGGCATCGGCGACCGCGTCGGCTTTGACGGCATGGCGATGGCCAAGGCGAGCCGGCTCGTCGCCAAGGTCGACAGCGCCGCGATCCAGGACGGTTTCGACCTCTATCTGCACGGCTTCATCGTCACAGATGACGGCAGTTGGGTGGTAATCCAGCAGGGCATGAACGAGGAAAGCCATCAGGCGCGCCGCTATCACTGGCAGTCCGAAGGCCTGAAAAGCTTCGTCGACGAGCCGCATGCGGCAATCGATGGCGAGCGACAGGGCGAGATCGTCAATCTGACCGACAAGCGCGCGGAGGCGTCGCGCAGCGGCCAACTCGATATGCTGGCCGACCTCGGCCCCGACAAGATCGCTCTCGAATTCGCCGCGATCCGCGCCGAGACGGCCCCGCCGCCGTCCGCGACTGACCAGATGCTGTTGCCGCACCTGATCATGCCGGCGCATCATGACGTCCGCTCCAGCGATGTCGTCACCCGGCGGCTACATGGCGCGCTGGCGGCGGCGGCCGACCAGGGGCCGGTCGATTTCGCCGATCTGCTGCTGGTGCCGGGTGTCGGCGCGCGCACGGTGCAGGCGCTGGCCATGGTGGCGGAAGTCGTGCATGGCGCGCCCTATCGCTTCAGCGACCCGGCGCGCTTCTCGTTCGCGCATGGCGGCAAGGACCGCCACCCCTTCCCCGTGCCGCTCAGGGTCTATGACCACACGATCCGCGTCATGACCTCGGCCGTGCAGAAGGCGAAGCTCGGCGAGGCCGAGGAAATGGCGGCGCTAAAGCGGCTCGACGAGCAGTCGCGGCGGCTGGAGCGCATCGCCACGGGCCCGAGCGTCGAGGAGATGATCGCCGACGAACGCGAACGGTCGGCGAGCTATGCCGGCCGCAGTGTGTTCGGCTGGGAATAGAGCCCCTCAGGCATATCCCCACCGTCATCCCCGGCTCGACCGGGGATCCATTCCGCCGAAGCGGCTGCCGAGAGAGGAACCCAGCTGCATGGATCCCGGATCTCCGCTTCGCTGCGTCCGGGATGACGCCCGAGGTAGGGTGTCTAGGCTCAGACCCTGTCGTTGAACGCGAAATCTGCGACGATCAAATCGTGGTCGGAGATTGCGTTGCCGGCCTTGTCGAATGCCGACACGGTACGCGGGTTCGAGCCCGTCAGACCGCGCGAAAGCAGCCAGTCGATCCGGCAATAGGGCGGCAGCGGCGTGCCGTCCGGGCGCATGCGCAATGTCGCATCTGCGGTATTCGCCTCCTGCCAGCCAAAACCGGCCTCGGCCATCAACGCAAACAGAGGCTCGTGCTTCTGCGGTCCGGCCAGCCAGTTTGCGGGCGTATGCCCCATCAGGGCATTGGTGTTGAGATCGCCGCCGATGACGACAGGCAGGTCGCCGGCCAAGCCCTCGACCGCCACCAGAAGCCTTGCCGTCTGCCGCGCGCGGTCGGCCGCGTCGGATTTGCTTTCGAGATGGACGACGACCGTCCAGATCGGCCCCTGCCCTGTCTCGACCTTCGCCGCGATCGCCATGCGCCAGCCGAGCCGATGTTCGCCATCCTTGGCATCCACCCACCAGACGGCGCCGTCGTCGAGCCGGATCAGCGCCACGTCGCTGAACGGCAGGCGCGACAGCAACGCATTGCCGTGGAAGCCGACGGCATTGGTTTCGCCGGCATGCCAGGCGCGCTCACGGTCGTCGCCAAGGCCGAGTTCGAGGAACTCGACACCATAGGCGTAGCCCATGCCGAGCGCGCTCGCGAGATCGGCCGTCGTGTGCCGGTTGCCGGCCCGCGCCATGCCGAGGTCCGTCTCGGACAGAAGCAGGATGTCCGGCGAGACGCCGGCGACCAGATCGGCGGAAGGCATCTGATATTTGAGCCGCTCAGCATTCCAGGCCGCGATGCGGAGTGGACCATCCGGCCGGATCACAGGCGCTGGCCCACGCGTCTCGACGGCATTGAACGCCGGCAGGTCGAGGGCGAGGCGATCATGCTCCGCCCTCGTCTTGTCCGAGCGCAACGCCTCCTGAAGCAAAGCGGAAGACGGCGCCGGCAGTTTCGGCACCAGTACGGTCACCAGATCCAGCGAGGCAGCAGCAGCTTCGTTCAGGGGCATTGCGGGGCTCATCGGATCAGGCCGCGAGGGCAGCGTGGCGGGCGTTGAGGCGAGCGGCAAGCGCGCGGGCGCGCTCGATCGATTCCGCACGGTCCGCGTCAAAGCGCTCGCCGATCTCCATGATCAGCGACGTGCCCGGCAGGACGTCGATCGTGTCGAACACCGTCTCCCACGGCAGGTCGCCCCAGCCGAGCGGCAGGTGCAGATCGCCGATGCCGAGCGCGATCGCCTCGCTCGCGTGGTAGAATTTCGACATCGTGTAGGGACGGCCGAAACTGTCATGCACGTGCAGATGGCCGGCAACCGGTCCCATCGCCGTGACTTCGTCGAGGAAGTTGCCGCCCGTGCGGGTCGCCTCGATATAGGCGTGGCCGAAATCGATGGTGGCGACGACGTTCGGGTGGTTGATGGCGCGGACCGTCGCGGCAACCTCGGACGGCTGCTGGCGATACATTTCGTCGCCGATTGAGAAGATGTTCTCGAGCGCGACGCGGACGCCATGCTTGCCGGCGAAATCGGCCAATTCCGTCAGCGCATCCTGCTGCATCCGGTCGTAGCCGGCGATGACGCGGGCCGGCGCCATCGGTGCATGGCCGCTGTGGTGGACGAGCGTGTCCGAGCCGACGCGGGCGCAGAGTTGGACCATAGCGCGGGCCGCGGCGGTCTGGTAGTCGAGGTTCACCGCGTCCATGAAGTTGGAAACGATCAGGCCGTGAACGCTGTAACGCAGCGGGAACTTGGCGCAGATATCGGCGAGACGCTTGGCCCGGCTCTCGATCACCCGGCCGCCGGTGATCAGGTCGTCACCACAGAGCGAAAGCTCGGCAACATCGGCGCCCAATTCGACGATGCGGGCGAGCGAGGCCTCAAGATGGTTCAGATCGCCTTCGCCGGACGTGGTGCTGAAGCCCACATGCGTGATCAGGTCTTGGGTCATGACAAGTCTCTCGTGAGTTTGATTAGGACGCGACAGGAACCGGTGGGAGCTGCGCCAGCGCGTTGATGCGGGCGCCGCTTTCGGCAGAGAACAGATGGACGTCGGCCGGATCGATCATGACGCCGACGGTGTCGCCGGTCTCGAATGCGGCCGGGTCGCTGAGCGCCACGGCGAACGACAGGCCGTCGAAATCGGTATGGACAACACGCCCTGCGCCGAGTTCCTCGATGAAATCGACCGTGGCAGGGAGCGAGCCGGGCGTACCGGCAGCAACAAGCCTGGCGGCTTCGGCGCGGACACCGAGCGTGACCTTGTGGCCGACGAGACGGGCATCGATCGCGCCCGGCAGCGGGATCCGGCGCTGCTCGTCATAGACGAAGACGCCATGCCGATCGATCGAGCCTTCCATCAGGTTCATCGATGGCGAGCCCACGAAGTTGGCGACAAAGCGGGTGGCCGGGCGGTTATAGACTTCGGCCGGTGTGCCGACCTGCTCGATCCGGCCGCCATTCATGACGACCAGCCGGTCGCCCAGCGTCATCGCCTCGGTCTGGTCATGCGTGACGAACACCGAGGTGGCGCCGAGGCGACGGTGCAGGCGGCGGATCTCGGCGCGCATGGCGACGCGCAGCTTGGCGTCGAGGTTGGAGAGCGGCTCGTCGAACAAGAACACCTTGGGCTCCCGCACGATGGCGCGGCCCATGGCGACGCGCTGGCGCTGGCCACCGGAAAGGGCTGCCGGCCGGCGGTCGAGGAAGGCTTCGAGGCCCACCACCTTGGCAGTGGCGGCGACGCGCTTCATCCGTTCGGCCTTCGGCACGCCGGCTACCTTGAGCGCGTAGCCGATATTCTCGGCCACCGTCATGTGCGGATAGAGCGCGTAGTTCTGGAACACCATGGCGCAGCCGCGCGCGCGCGGCTCCATCTTGTTGACCAGCTTGCCGTCGATCCAGATCTCGCCGCCCGAAATATCCTCGAGCCCGGCGATCATGCGCAGCAGCGTGGACTTGCCGCAGCCGGACGGACCGAGAATGACAATGAACTCGCCGGTGGCGATCTCGAGGTCCACTCCGTGCACAACGGCGTTCTTGGCATAGGCCTTCTTGACGCCCTTGATGGCAATCGATGACATCGGATTGTCCTTTCAATCACTTCTCGGTCGAAATCAGGCCGCGCACGAACCAGCGCTGCATCAAGATCACGACGATGAGCGGCGGTGCCATGATGATGAGCGTCCCCGCCATGGCGACGTTCCAGTCCGGCAAGCCGAATTCGGAGGGAATGAGGTGCTTCAGCTGTGTCACGGCGATGCCGAAATTCGGATCTGTGGTGATCAGCATCGGCCAAAGATACTGGTTCCACGACCAGACGAACATGATGGTGAAGAGCGCGATCATGTTCGGCTTCGACAGCGGAAACAGGATGTCGACGAAGAAGCGCACCGGGCCGGAGCCGTCCATCTTGGCGGCTTCCGCCAGTTCGTCCGGCACCGTCAGGTAGAACTGGCGGTAGAGGAACGTGCCGGTGGCGGTCGCGACCAGCGGCAGGATCAGGCCAGTATAGGAATTGAGCAGGCCCCATTCGAGCTTAACCTGCAGGCCGGAGACGGTCTGGATCAGCCACGTGATGCCGGTGATGTTGAGGATCGCCTGGAACGGCGCCAGTGCATTGGCAGCGACGGCATAGGTCGGCACGATGCGCACTTCGAGCGGCAGCATCAACGTTATGAAGATCAGCCAGAACATCAGCATCCGGCCGGGGAAGCGGAAATAGACAATGGCGAAGGCCGCCATCGACGACAGCAGCACCTTGCCGGCCGCCACCGTCCCCGCGAACAGGAACGAATTGAGCAGCTTGCGGCCGAGATCGGCCCGGACCCAGGCTTCGTGCAGGTTGGTGAACAGCTCCGAGCCTGGCACCATCGACATCGGCACCGTGTTGACGGCGCGGATATCGTGCGTCGCCGCGACGATGACGATGACGAAGGGAAGCAGGACCGTCAGCAGACCGATGAAGAGGACGATCTGGCAGATGGCGTTGAAGATGGGTGTGCGTTCGACCATCGGATCCGCCCCCTATTTGTAGTGCACGCGCCGCTCGACGAAGCGGAACTGCACGATGGTGAGGAGGACGACGAGACCCATCAGGATGATCGACTGCGCGGCAGCGCCGGAATAGTCGAGGCCTTTGAAACCGTCGAAATAGATCTTGTAGACCATCAGCTCGGTCGCCCTCGCCGGGCCACCCTGGGTCATGATGTCGACGATGCCGAAGGAGTCCTGGAAGCTCTCGGTGATGTTGATCACCAGCAGGAAGAACAGGGTCGGCGTCAGCAGCGGCAACTGGATATCCCACATGCGGCGCATCGGGCCGGAGCCGTCCATCGCGGCCGCCTCGATCAGCGAGCGCGGGATGCTCTGCAGCGCCGAGAGGAAGAAGATGAAGTTGTAGCCGATATATTTCCACGAGAAGGCGACGATGACGGCGATCATCGCGTCGGTGCCATCAAGCGCCGGATTCCACAGTCCCGGCCAGATCTGGTTGATCAGCGACAGGAAGCCGGCCTCGGGCGCGAGGATGAAGCGGAAGGCGAGGCCAAGCGCCGGCGCCGCGATGGCATAGGGCCAGATGAAGATGCTGCGATAGGCCTTGTGGCCGCGCATCTCGCGATCGGTGAACAGCGCCAGCAGAAGGGCGACGCCCATGGCGATGCTGGTCGCCCCCAGGCCGAACACCATGCTGCGCGAGATCGCACCCCAGTAATAGGGATCCATCAGCAGCTGGCGGAAATTCTGCAGGCCAACCCAGGTGTTGCCACCGCCCCAGGGCTGTTCCAGCGTGAAGGCCCAATAGAGCGCCTGGCCACTCGGCCAGTAGAAGAAGACGAAGATCAGCACGAGCATCGGCGCCGCGAACAGCAGGCCGATCGTCGTGGAGGAGAAGGTAGCGCGCTTTTCCATTGGACGGTCTCATTCTTCAGGCGGCCGGCGCCCCGCGACGGGGCGACGACAACCTGGATCCGGCTCGGCGCATGGGGCACACGGCCGGATCGAGGAATAGGCGGAACGTGAACGGGCCACCTTCCGCCCGGCCTCCCATGCCCCTCCCCGCCTTGGCGAGGAGGGTGGGGTGGGAGCTCGGTGCGACGACTACGGAAGCGTCTTGCCGGAGTAGGTCTGCTCGAACTTGCGCAGGATCTGGTTGCCGCGATCGGCCGCCGTGTCGAGCGAGGCCTGGACGTCTTCGTTCTTGATGAAGATCGCCTGGAGGCCGTTCGAGATTTCCTGGCGGATCTGCAGCAGGCCGCCGAGGCGGATGCCATGCGGGGCGGCGTCATCGGCCGGCGAAGCGGTCAAGCTGGAGATCGCCAGTTCGCGGCCCTTGTACGGCGCCTTGCCGTAGAAGCCCTGCTCGTTTAGATATTCGAAGCCCGAGTTACGGACCGGGATATAGCCGGTAACGGTCGACCAGGTCAGCGCTTCTTCCGGCTTGGCGATGAAGTCGAAGAAGGCGGCTGCGCCCTTGTATTCAGCGTCGGACTTGCCGGTCAGGACCCAGAGCGATGCGCCGCCCACGAACGAGCTCTTGCGCTGCGTGCCCTCATAGACCGGGAGCATGGCGACGTCCCAGTTCATGCCTTCCTTGGCGGTACGGCCGATATTGCCGTGGTCGCCGACCGAGGTCAGGATGACCTGACAATCGCCATTGGCGAAGGCTTCGACGAAGGTCTGGCCGGTTTCCTTCGACTTGATGGCGGCTTCGCCATTGTCGTACCAACCCTTGAGATCCTTGACGAACTGGACCCACTTGCCCTTGTTGAAGGTCAGCTCGGCATCGAGGCCTTCATAGCCGTTCTTCTTGGTGGCAACCGGCTCGCCATGGACAGCCATGAACTGCTCGCCAAGCTGCCAGACTTCGTCGCGCGAGATGTTGAAGCCGAGCGGGCAGGCATAGCCGGCCGCCTTCAGCGCCTTGAAATCGGCTGCGGCTTCTTCCCACGTCGCCGGAGCATGGTCCTTGCCGATCTTGGCGAAGGCGTCCTTGTTCCAGTAGAGCAGCGCGGTCGAGGAGTTGAAGGGGAACGAGTACATCTCGCCCTTCGACGTCGCATAATAGCTGGCGATGCCGGAGAAATAGTCCTTCCAATCGACCGTATAACCCATGTCGGTCATGAGCTTATTGGCCGGGTAATAGGCGCCCGACAGCATGATATCGAGCGTGCCGGCATCCGAAACCTGGGCGATGGTCGGCTGCTGGCCAGCGCGGAAGGCCGCGATGGTGTTCTGCAGCGAGGCGTCATACGTGCCCTGGCTGGTGCAGACGACTTCATAGTCGGCCTGGCTGGCGTTGAAACGCTCGCACTGTTCCTGGACGCGCTTGGCGATATCGCCCGAATTGCCGAACCAGAAATCGATCTTGGTCTTGTCGGCCGCGGCCGGGCCAGCGAGCAGCGCGGCAACGGCGAAGGTGCCGACGGCGCCGAGGAATTTGGCGTTCATGAGAGCCTCACGAAGGAAAGGGAGCGCCGGGGTCCGGCGCGACGGCCACCGCTTAGCCCGCCGCCCGTAACGCTCGGATGACACGCCGGCTAAGGGGAGAACGAAGCCGATACGAAGCTCGCCCGACGCTACGACAAGCCTGTCCGTCCCCTGTTGATACGTTCCCGCCCGGCTCCGTGCGGCACGATCCGCCGTCGCTACACGCCTGGCGAAAGACCGCGTATCCGCCTGTTTCCGGCTGTCCTTTCGGGCCGGGAGCGCGCATAGAACCGTGACCGGCACGAATCACGGCGCGAGAGGTCGCGCGGTGCCGGAAACTGCCCGAGACGGGCACCTTCCAGGGCGATCGACCATGAATTCCCGCACGGCGGTCCTCGCCCTCGGCCTGACCCAGATCATCGGCTACGGCACGCTCTATTACAGCTTCAGCGTCCTGGCGCCGGCAATGGCGCGCGAGTTCGGCTTTCTACCGAATGGATCTTCGGCGCCCTCTCCGTCTCGCTGCTGGCCGGCGGCCTCTGCGCGCCCTGGGTCGGCGGCTGGATCGACCGGCGCGGCGCCGGTCGGATCATGACGATCGGCTCGCTGACGGCGGCGGTGGCCCTCACCTTCTGCGCGATGTCTGGCAGCCGCACGATGCTGGTGCTCGGGCTGATCGCCATCCAGATCGCCTCGACGCTGGTGCAATACAGCGCCTCGTTCACGCTGCTGGTGCAACTCGATCCCGCTCGGGCTCAGCGCTCGATCACGTACCTGACGCTGATGGCCGGGTTTTCCTCGACGCTGTTCTGGCCGTTCACCACGGCGCTGCACGCCCATCTCGACTGGCACGAGGTCTACTGGCTGTTCGCGGCGATGCATCTCTTCATCTGCCTGCCGGTGCATGGCTGGCTGATGGTGCAGACGCGCGCCATCTCAGACCGACGCACGCTGCCGGACCATGCGCCGCCGGGCGCCGCGTCGGTGGCGGGGATCATCGAGAGCGCGGCAAGGCCCCGCGCCTTCGCGCTGATGCTGGTTGGCTTCGCGATCCAGAGCTTCGTGACCTCGACCTTCCTGGTCCACATGCTGCCGATGCTGACCGGGCTCGGCCTCGCAAATGCCAGCGTGCTGGTGGCCTCGGTTTTCGGCCCAGCGCAGGTGTTGAGCCGCTTCACCAACATGACCTTTGGCGGCCGGCTGTCGCAACGGACGCTGGCCGTCATCGCCTCCGCCTTCCTGCCGCTCGCTACCGTGATCCTGCTCGCCACCGCGCCGAACCTCGTCGGCGCCTTTGCCTTTGCGATCGTCTTCGGCCTGAGTTCGGGACTTTCCAGCATCGTGCAGGGAACGCTGCCGCTCGAGCTTTTCGGCAGCGACGGCTATGGCAAGCGGCTCGGCCGGGTCACCTCGGTACGACTGGTGGTCTCCTCGGCCGCGCCCTTCGCGTTCGCGCTGATGACGGAGCACCTCGGCTACCCGGTCGCGCTTTCGATCATCGCGGTCCTCAGCACCCTCGCCGTCCTCGCCTTCCTGGCGATTGGTGGCGCCGACCGACACTCCCTGCCGAAGCGGCGGACCGAATAGACACAGTCTTCTCCCAACTCGACCGAAATTCCCGTACAACGTGCTTTAGCCGCACACACGACCGGCCGACTCAGTTAAGCATCGTTAAGAGCTTAAGGAGACGTTAAGTGTTTGATTCGGCGGTCTACTATGTTCAGCCCAATGAAGACCGGGGCTATGCGATCGTGAGCCAGAGCGGATCGCAAATCGGAGCTTTCACGTCGCATGACGTCGCAGTGTCGATGGCCAAGCATCTCGGTCATTCCGCTGCTGAACTCGGCATGGCCGCGCGCGTCTTCGAGCGCTCCGCCGATAACGAGGAAACGCTGGTGTTCGAGCGTTGGCCGATCCGCATCGCGGACCTGCCCTGGGACGCTGTCACGGACTGAGCGGTAGAGACCGCTCCCCTCAGCAACCGCCGGCTTGACAGGCGGTTCCCGATCTGTTGAAAGGCGCGCCCCTCACGAGCAGGAAGGCGCTGCCCCATGGACCCTTCGATCGTCGCCGCGCATTGGGAAGCCAATGCCGAAGCCTGGACCCGTCATTCGCGCGCCGGCTACGACGTTTATCGGGATGCGCTGAACACGCCGGCCTTCCTGGCAATGCTGCCGCCGATCGACGGGCTTGAAGGCCTCGATATCGGCTGTGGCGAGGGCTCGAACACTCGTCAGCTCGCGCGGCTGGGCGCGAAGATGACGGCCGTCGACATCGCGCCCACCTTCCTTCGCCACGCGCAGGACAGCGAGACTGCCGATCCGCTCGGCATCCGCTACCAGCTTGGCGACGGCATGGCCCTGCCCTTCGCCGATGCCAGCTTCGATTTCGCTACCGCCTTCATGTCGCTGATGGACATGCCCAACCAGCACGCCGTGCTGGGGCAGGCGCAGCGCGTGCTGCGCCCCGGCGGCTTCCTGCAGTTCTCGATCCTGCATCCCTGCTTCGTGCCACCGCGCCGCCGAAACATCCGCGACGCAGAGGGCGTGCCGCGTGCGATCGAAGTTGCCGATTATTTCGAAGAGACGAACGGCGCCGTCGAGACCTGGTGGTTTTCGTCCCTGCCGGCGGACGAGCGCGGCAAGGTCGAGCCATTCTGCGTCCCGCGCTTCCACCGAACCCTCACCGACTGGGTGTCGATGATCGTCGACGCCGGGCTCGTCATTGAAGCCTTCGGCGAGCCAAGGGCGACCGAGGCGCAGGCGGCGGCGGAACCGATCATCGCCGACACACGGGTCGCCCCGATCTTCCTGCACGTCCGCGCGCGCAGGCCCAGCTAACGTCAGGCCAGCGCTCCGACCCGCAAGCCTCGGAGATAGGCAACCAGTTCGCCGCCGGCCTGATCGATCGGGCGGTCGTTGACGATGTTCAGATCCGGCTGGATCTCACTCGCGCAGATCGCCTCGCGCGCCAGACGCGCGGCGATGCCATCGTCGCTCTCGCGTCCCCGGGCCGCGAGACGCGCCGCCAGCACCGCGTCGGGAGCCGAGATCGCGACGACCCGAACCTGCGGAAACCTTTCCCGCGCCGCGTCGATGGCGCCGCGCGAGAAATTGCAGATGACGACGGCGCCGCCTTCGACCGCGTCCAGCGTGTCGATCGGCAGCGCATAGCCGAGGCCATGCGCGCGCCAGCACACGGCGAACTGGCCGGTCTCGACACCATGCGCGAAGGCTGCCTCGTCCAGCGTATCGTGGTCCTCGAAGGCATTTTCGCCGCGCGTCACCAGCCGGCGCACGAAGACGAAGCCTTCCTCCCCCGCCAGGGCGGCCTTCGCGTAGCCGAGCAAAGTGTCCTTGCCGACACCGCTCGGCCCGACCACCGCCACCAATACACCCATGCTCATCATGCCCTCATGAAACCCGTTCGCCCTCGCGCCAGACCCGGCGCACCATCGGCGTCGGATTGGCGCTATCGGGACCGCTGACATGCACGCGCACGAGATCGGCGCGCAGGCCCTTCTCGATCGCGCCGCGATCCGTCAGCCCGGTGGCGCGGGCCGGCGTCTGCGTCACGGTGCGGATCGCCGCCGCAAGGTCGATCGACGGAATACGGCGGGGCAGTTCGAAGGCGGACATCAGCAGACTCGCAGGCACATAATCCGACGACAGAATATCGAGAAAGCCGGCGCGTGCGAGATCTTCGGCTGCGACATTTCCGGAGTGCGAGCCGCCGCGCACCACATTCGGACCGCCCATGATGACACTGATGCCAGCCTGGTTCAGCGCCTCGGCGGCCTCGAGTGTGGTCGGGAACTCGGCAAGTGCGACGCCATTGCCGACGGCTTCCGCCGCATGCGCCACCGTGGCGTCGTCATGGCTTGCCAGAACCGCTCCCTTCGCTGCCGCGAGTTCCACCAGCTTCAGGCGGTTCGGGCCGGCATTGTTGGCGTGCAGTTCGAGCCGAGCAGACACGAAGCGGTTCACGTCCTCGTCCGACATCGGCTTCTTGCGCATGTAGTAGCGGCGCCAGGTCTCGAGATCCTTGAACTGGCGCTGACCGGGCGTGTGATCCATCAGCGACATCATGTGGATCGGGTAGAGCGCGGCATAGGCCTCGACATGCTCGATGACGTCGTCACAGGCGATCTCGCAGCGCAGATGCGTGCGGTGATCGACGCGCAGGTGGCCGGTAGCACGGGCTTCCTCTATTGCCGATGCCAGCACCGCGAGATCGGTGCCGATCGAGGCCGAGTCAGCGTCGGAGCCGGCGCGGAGCGAGTCGAACACGGTGGTGATGCCGGCGGCGGCGATCTGCGCGTCATAGGCCATCACCGAGGACAGCGCATGCCAGCGCACGTGCGGGCGCGGCGCGAAATGCGCCTCGAGGTGGTCGGTGTGCAATTCGACGAGGCCCGGCACCAGATGATCGCCGGCAAAGTCGATGCCGCGCTCGGGTGCGTCACCCTCGCCGATCTCGGCGATCCTGCCATCGGCGACGGCGACCCAGCCCTTTTCCACCACGCGATCGGGCAAGACGAGGCTGGCATTCTCGATCAGGAATTCAGTCGGTTCGGTCATGGTCTCGTTCTCGTTCATTCGTCACGCCGTGGCGAAGTTTGGGTTCGTGCGTGGTTCGAGACGCCCGCTTCGCGGGCTCCTCACCATGTTGGGGTTCGTGAGTTCCGGCTTCCTCCGGCCTCAACATGGTGAAGAGCGAGCCGCAGGTTCGCGTCTCGAACCACGCACCAGTCGGAGCCTCAGGCCGCCTTGGAAGAGGCGAATTCCGTCACGTCGACGATGCGGTCGGCCACCAGCTCGCGGACATCGTCATCGTGGAAGATGCCGATGATCGCCGCCCCTGCCCGCTTCTTCTCCTCGATCAGCCGCACCACGACGGCGCGGTTGGCGGCGTCGAGCGAGGCGGTCGGTTCGTCCAGCAGCAGGATCGGCCGATCCGCCGCGAGGCCGCGCGCGATGTTGACGCGCTGCTGCTCGCCGCCGGAGAAGGTTGCCGGCGGCAGGCTCCAGAGCCGCTCCGGCACGTTCAGGAGCGTCAGCAGGCGCTCGGCCCGCGCCCAGGCCTCGGGCTGCGGCACGCCGCTATCGGTCGCGGCGCCCGCGACGATATCGAGCGACGAGACGCGGGGGATGACGCGCAGGAACTGGCTGACATAGCCCATCACCGAACCGCGCAGCGCCAGGATGCGGCGCGGCTCGGCATTGGCGACATCGACCTGCTCATCGCCATCGCGCACTAGGATGCGGCCGTGATCGCAGCGGTAGTTGCCGTAGATCATCTTGAGAATGGAGGATTTGCCGGCGCCCGAGGGACCGCCGAGCACGACGCATTCGCCGGGCTTCACCGCGAAGGAGACGTTGTCGACGACGCTGATCTTCATGCCGTCGCGCAGATGCAAAGTGAAGGCCTTGGAGACGCCTTCGAGGGTGACGAGGTTCTGGGTCATGCTGCGAGCACCGAGGAAACGAGAAGCTGGGTGTAGGCTTCGCGCGGATCGTCCAGCACCTGGTCGGTGAGGCCGGTCTCGATCACCCTTCCTTGCCGCATCACCATGATCCGGTGCGACAGCAGGCGGGCGACGGCGAGGTCGTGGGTAACGATGATGACCGCGAGGCCGAGTTCGGAAACCAGGCCGCGGATCAGGTCGAGCAGGCGCGCCTGCACCGAAACGTCGAGGCTCGACGTCGGCTCATCCATGAAGACGAGGCGCGGATGGGTGACCAGATTGCGGGCGATCTGCAGGCGCTGGCGCATGCCGCCGGAGAAGCTCTTCGGCAGGTCGTCGATGCGTTCCGGCTCGATCTCGACCCGGTTGAGCCAGTCGCTCGCCGTGTCGCGGATGCGGCCATAATGCCGGCCGCCGACCGCCATCAGCCGCTCGCCGACATTGCCGCCGGCCGAGACGCCCATGCGCAGGCCATCACGCGCATCCTGGCGGACGAAGCCCCAGTCTGTGCGCAGCAGGAAGCGACGCTCGGCCTCGGTGAGGTCGAACAGGTTTCGCGTCTCGCCGTCGCGCATCCGGTAGTTGACGGCGCCAGCCGTCGGCGGAAGCTCGGTGGCGAGCAGGCTGAGTAGGGTCGACTTGCCCGAGCCGGATTCGCCGACCACCGCCAGCACTTCGCCCTCATAGAGGTCGAAGTTCACATCGCGGCAGCCGAGCCGCTGGCCGTAATGCTTGCCGAGATTGCGGGCGGAAAGCAGCGGCTTGTCGTTCAGCTTCGCCATCATGATGCGGCTCCGTCGATGAGTTCAACCTGAGGGGCGCGCTTGCCGGAAACGGGTTCCAGCCGAAAGCTGAAGCCGTATTTCTCGAAGCCGAGGCTTTCGTAGAAGGCGTGCGCCTTGGTCGACTTGATGTTGGACGAAAGCGCCACCTTGTAAGCGCCCTTCGCTTCCGCCAGCCGAAACGCCTGCTGGATCATGGCGCGGCCAACGCCCTCGCCCTGATGGCCATTCGCCACGACGACGTTCTCGACCAGCGCCGACGACATGCCCCAATGGGCGAGATTGTCGATCACCATCAGCGAGAAAGTGCCGACGATCTGGCCATCCGCCTCGACGCAATAGGCGGCGAAATCGGGATATTGCGCCATGCGGGCGAGCGTTGCCTGCGCCACTTCAAGCGAGGTGACGCGGCCATTGTTGAAGTCCGGCTGGCCATAGAGTGCGAGCAGCGCCGGCAGATCGGCCTCCGTCGCATTGCGAACCTGGATGTCCGCCATCACGCCGCTCCCCCGACGAGGTGCGGCGCTTCGCCGGAAAGCTCGCCGCGATGGCCATCGGCGCGGCGTTCCTCGCAATAATCCGAGTCCGAGCAGACGAACATCCGCCCGCCGCGATCATCCAGCACGACCTCGTCGAGATAGACATTGGTCGCGGCGCAAAGCGCGCAGGGCTTGTCGAACTTCTGCACCTCGAAGGGATGATCCTCGAAATCGAGGCTGCGCACCTTGGTGAAGGGCGGCACGGCATAGATGCGCTTCTCGCGACCGGCGCCGAACAATTGCAGCGCCGGCGACATGTGCATCTTCGGATTGTCGAATTTCGGCGTCGGCGACGGGTTCATGACGTAGCGGTCCGCCACCTCGACCGGATAGTCGTAGGTCGTGGCGATGTGGCCGTGGCGCGAGATATCCTCGTAGAGCTTCACATGCATCAACCCGTAGTCGGCGAGCGCATGCAGCTTGCGGGTTTCGGTCTCGCGCGGCTCGAGGAAGCGCAGCGGCTCCGGAATCGGCACCTGGAAGACGATTGTCTGCTTTTCCGTCAGCTGCCGTTCCGGGATGCGGTGGCGCGTCTGGATGATCGTCGCGTCCTTCGTCTCGGTCGTCGTGGCGACGCCCGCCGTCTTGGCGAAGAACTTGCGGATCGAGACGGCGTTGGTGGTGTCGTCCGAACCCTGGTCGATCACCTTCAGCACGTCATCCGGGCCGATGATCGCCGCCGTCACCTGCACGCCGCCGGTGCCCCAGCCATAGGGCATCGGCATTTCGCGGCTGGAGAAGGGAACCTGATAGCCGGGGATCGCGATCCCCTTCAGGATCGCGCGGCGGATCATCCGCTTCGTCTGTTCGTCGAGATAGGCGAAATTGTAGCCGCTCGCCTGCGGTGCTGCCACGGCGCTCATTCGGCCGCCTCCTTCAGCTCTTGCTGGCGCGCCGCATATTCGGAGCGCATCTTGCGGACGAGCCCGAGCTCGGCCTGGAAATCGACATAGTGCGGCAGCTTCAGATGCTCGACGAAGCCCGTCGCCTGGACATTGTCGCAATGCGACAGCACGAATTCCTCGTCCTGCGCCGGGGCGGTGATGTCCTCGCCGAACTCGCGGGTGCGGAGCGCCCGGTCAACCAGCGACATCGCCATCGCCTTGCGCTCGCTCTGGCCGAACACCAGCCCATAGCCGCGGGTGAACTGCGGCGGCAGCTCGGCCGAACCGTGGAACTGGTTGACCATCTGGCATTCAGTCAGCGTCACCGGCCCGAGCGGCACGGCGAAGCCAAGCTCCTCCGGCACGAACTCGGCCATCACCTCGCCGAAGCGGATTTCGCCGACGAAGGGGTGGGTGCGGCCATAGCCGCGCTGGGTCGAATAGCCGAGCGCCAGCAGGAAGCCCTCGTCGCCGCGCGCCAGCGCCTGCAGGCGCAAATCGCGGTCGGCCGGGAAATCGAGCGGCGCGCGGGTCAGGTCGCCAACTTCGGCGGTATCGTCGGGAAGCTCCGCCTCGATCAGGCCCTGGCCGTCGAGCAGGTCGGTGACGCGCGGCGTCGCCTCGAAATCGGTCTCGACCTCGGCGGGTGCCGGCGGGGTAACGCCGGCGGCCAGCATGAAATCGATCAGGCGGTGGGTGTAATCGAAGGTCGGCCCAAGCACCTGCCCGCCGGGCAGATCCTTGAAGGTGGCCGAGATGCGGCGCTCGATCGCCATGGCGCTGGTATCGACCGGTTCGCCATTGCCGAAGCGCGGCAAGGTGGTGCGGAAGGCACGGACGAGGAAGATCGCCTCGATCAGATCGCCGCGCGACTGCTTGATCGCGAGCGCGGCCAGCGCCGGATCATAGAGCGAGCCTTCGGCCATGACGCGGTCGACAGCGAGCGCCAGCTGGTTTTCGATCTGGTCGGGGGAGAGATCGGGGACCGAGACGGGACCGCGACGCTCATGGGCGAGCAGCCCATGCGCATTGTCGATCGCTTCCTCGCCACCCTTGACGGCGACATACATGATCAGACCTCCGAAACGAGTGTCGTGCGCGGCAGCGCCGCGACTTCGCGGGCGCCGACGAAAACCAGATCGACGCCGCGCGGGAATTTCGCGCGGTTGGCGGCGAGTTGAGCGGCAAGGCCCGCAGGGCGGGGGGAGAGATCGAAGCGGGTCCGATCCTCGATGCCGGGGCCGGCGAGTTCGAGTTCGCCGCCGGCGGCAAGCGTCTCGACGGCGACGATGATCGTCGTCGAGCGATCGGGATATTCGTCCGTCCCCTGCGCGAAGCTTGCGAGCGACGGCATGGCCGCCACGTCGGCCACCAGCGCGAAGGCGGCGTCGGACGGATTGGCGACCAGACGGGCGCCAGTATGGAAGCGGAGATAGTCGACGACCGACTTCGAGGCGGCCAGCGTCTCGTCGAGCCAGAGCGTCGCTTCATGATCGGCGAGCGTCAGCGCGACGGCGGCGAGTTCCGGCGTCAGCGGCGCGGGGGCGTCGAGGGCTGCCGGGAAAGGCTGGATCGAACCCGGACGCGCCAACGCGTTCATCAGGGCATGGAAATGCGCCTGCGCCTCGATGACGGGATCGGCAAAGCCGGCGGTGATAGCGAGGGCGGACATCAATCCTCTCCGCGAACCATGGTGAAGAAATTGACCCGGGTCGCGGCGACGCGACGGGCCTTGGCGGCGGCTTCCCCGGCGATCCGGTCGCGGATCGGCGTCAGCACGCTCTCGACGGCGGCGCGTTCCGGACCCTGCCAGAGCGCATCCAGAATGGCTGCGATCCGCGCCTTGGCGGTATCGCGGCCGAGCTGGTAGGCGAAGCCGGTGCGGCCATCGTCCAGGCGAACGGCAGCGCGCGTCACCGTCGCCTCGCCGAGGTTGAAGGCGCGGCCATCGCCGCCCATCCGGCCGCGCAGCATGACGAGGCCGTTCTCGGTACCGCGCAAATCGCTTGCCGAGGGAGCCTCGCCAAGACCCTGCAACGCGTGCTCGAGTTCGGCGGCCGTTGCGCCGGTGCAGGTCGCCATCACCGCCTGCCGGGCGGCAATATCGGGGTCGATTGCCGGCTTGGCGCCGTTCGCTTCATGTCGCATGACCAGATCCATCACCTACGAGGCTTCTCATTCGAGTTGTCTAATGATATAGACAACTGCATGAATAGGTCCAGTGACGATTTGATGACAGACACAGTGCTCCCGGCCGACGACAACGGCGTGACGGAAGTGGCCCGCGGCCGCGGCATCGCCGCCTGGCGGCAGATCGCAGACGAGATCGAGGCGGATATCCGCAGCGAACGCCTGCGGGCCGGAATGCAGCTGCCGACAGAGAGCCAACTCGCCACCCGCTTCGCGGTCAACCGCCATACGGTCCGGCGCAGCCTTTCCGAGCTCGCGTCGCGCGGCCTCGTGCGCGCCACGCAGGGGCGCGGCACCTTCGTCGAGGACAGGCCGATGCCCTATCCGATCGGCGCACGCACCCGCTTCTCGGAAAACGTTTCCCGCGCCGGGCGCGAGGCAGGCGGCAAGCTGCTGGAAGCCTATGAGACGGCTGCCGATCCCGGGGTTGCCAAGGCGCTGGCGATCGCGGAAGGCGCGCCGGTTGTCCGGCTGGATACGGTCCGCATGGCCGATGGCAGCCCGATCTCGCTCGGCAATGCCTACTTCCCCCTGCCCCGCTTCGCCGGTCTGGTCGAGGCCTATCGCGCGGTCGGCACGGTAACAAAGGCGCTGGAAGCCTGCGGCGTCAGCGACTATCGCCGGCAGGAAACGCGGATCACGGCACGGCCGGCAGGTGTCGAGGAGGCCCAGAAACTCGATCTCGCGCCGGGTCGCCTGCTCCTGACGGTCGAGAGCATCAATGTCGATCCGTCCGGCACCCCAATCCAGTTCACCCGCGCGGCGTTTTCCGCCGACCGGACGGAGCTGGTGATCGAGAGCTGAGGCGTCCTCCCCTTCACCTCTCCCTGAGAGAGAGGTGAAGGTTTGTGCGCGCTTCGAGACGCCGCTCTGCGAGCGGCTCCACAGCATGCTGGGTTTGAAAGCCTTCCCCAATAGGAAGAGGCCTGCGACGACCAAAACCGGTCAGCAGACCTCCATCTCAACATGCTGAGGAGCCCGCTAGGCGGGCGTCTCGAAGCACGCACCGCCTTGCGGACCTGACAGGCTGGAACCCGCCCTCACACCATCTTCGACTTGCCGATCACCGCCATGCGCAGCTTCGACGAGATGAAGTCGATGACCGCGACGGTGACGAGGATCATCAGGATCAGGAAGGCGACCTGCTTCAGCTCGAGCACGCGGATCAGCTCGGTCAGATAGGCGCCGACGCCACCGGCGCCGACAATGCCGATGATCGTCGCCGAGCGGACATTCGACTCAAAGAAGTAGAGCACCTGGCTGGCGATCACCGGCAGTACCTGCGGCACGAGGCCGAAGCGCACCTGGTGCGCCTTGCTGCCGCCGGACGCCGCGATGCCCTCAGTCGCCTTGCCGTCCGTCGCCTCGATCGCCTCGGAGAACAGTTTTCCGAATGCGCCGAAATCGGCACAGGCGATGGCGAGCGCGCCGGCGAAGGGGCCGAGGCCGACGACATTGATCCACATCAGCGCCCAGATCAGCGTATCGACTGAGCGGAAGACGTCAAAGGTCCGGCGGGCGCCGAAATGGACGAAGATGTTGGGAATGACGTTCTTGGCGGCCAGGAACGCCACCGGAAAGGCGAGGATCGCGGCCGTCAGCGTGCCGAGAAAGGCGATCGCCAGCGTCTCGCCAAGCGCGATGGAAAAGGCCATGAACCGGCCTTCGGGCGCCGGCGGGATCATCAGCACGGCGAACTGGCCAAGCCGGTGCAAGCCGTTCCAGATCCGCACCAGCGAGAAATCGAGCCAGACCATAGCCCCGAACGCCAGCAGCACCATCACGAGCGGCAGGCCGATCATGAACGCGCGCCGCATCGCCGACTTGGCGAAAGCGCCGGGGTGACGTCGACGGAGGCCGTCGAGGTCGGCCAGCGCCGTTTCGCGGATGGCACGCTTGCCGGGGGAAATTGCTGTAGAAGCCGTGTTCATCGCATGCGCTCCATGCCGATCAGCCGATGACGAACCTGCTCCGTGCCGAGATCGATCAGGATCACGGTGGTGATGATCATCAGGAGGATGGCGCTGACGTCGGTGTAGTAGAAATTGCGAATGGCGATCAGGAATTCCTGGCCGATGCCGCCGGCACCGACGAAGCCCATGACGCCCGCGCCGCGCACATTGATCTCGAAGCGCAGCAGCGCGTAGGAGGCGAAGCCGGACGAGACCTGCGGCAGCACGCCGAAGCGCACCGTCTGCAGCCAGGAGGCGCCGGTCGCCTGAAGTCCCTCGACAGGCTTCATGTCGATGTTCTCGACCACCTCGGCGAACAGTTTTCCCAAGGCGCCGACCGTGTGGATCGTCAGCGCCAGCACGCCCGCCATCGGCCCGAGGCCGAAGGCGATGACGAAGATCAGCGCGAAGACGATGTCGGGGACGGTGCGGCAGAATTCGAGGAAGCGCCGGGCGACGAACCGCGTCGTCTTGTTGCGAACGAGGTTGGCCGAGGCGAAAAAGCAGAGGCAGAAGGCGAGTATGCCGCCGATGAAGGTGCCGAGATAGGCAATCAGGATGGTCTCGACCAGCAGTTGGAACCAGTCGCCGAAATTCCAGTACCAGGCTTTCATGTCGGCGAAGAAATTACCGAATGTCAGCGTCGGCAGCGTACGGCCGATGAAGGAGCCGAAATTCCCGATATTGGTGATCAGCTTCCACGGGCGGATGTCCGCCATCTGGCCGCTGATAAAGATCAGCACCGCCAAGACAACGAGGACGGCGAGCGTCTTCATCCGCTTGGCAGCGACGGAGCTGGCATAAGCCCGGCTCAAGGCCGCCGCCTGGTGATCCGGAAGCTTTGCAATGGCGGTCGCCAAGAGCCGTCTCCGCTTGTTTTTCATCCGCCCCGAGGGACGGACAACCGCGACATGCGGCCGGTTACAAAAAAGGCGGCCGGATGAACCGGCCGCCTCTCGAAAGGCTTGAAGAGGCTCAGGAGCCCTTCTTGCGCTGCTCGTCGTTGAACTTGACCATGTCGATGATCGGCTGCAGAGCGGCCGGCTCGACGGCGACGAACTCGGTATCCTTGCCGTCCGAAAGGCCGGCGAACGCCTTGGCGTCGTTCTTCGGCATGTCGAGGAAGGCCTGCTTGATCTGGGCCTTCAGGTCGGCCGGCAGAGCCGACAGGACCGAGAACGGGCCTTCCGGCAGGAAGTCGGTCTTGAAGACGACGCGGAAGTCTTCCTTGGTCATCGGCTTGCCGTCGGCATTCTTGAGAATGCCCTTGGAGATCATGCGGGTCAGGTTGGAATCGTCTTCCGAGTTCCAGGAATTGGCAGCGGCGTCGACGGTGCCCTGGGCGAGCGCGAGGACGGCGTTGTCATGGCTGCCGGCGAAGATCGCCTTGCCAAAGAACGAGTCGACGTCCTTGCCATCGCGATGCAGGAAGAAGCGCGGTGCGTTGTTGCCCGAGGTCGAGTTGGAGTCGACCAGCGCCAGCGTCTTGCCCTTCAGGTCGTCGATCGACTTGTAGGGGCCGTTGGCGAGCGTGTAGATGACCGAATAATAACCGGTGGCGCCGTTCGAATGGCGCGGTACGACGACCGGGTCGACTTCGACGCCGGTCAGCACGGCGCGGGCGTAGGAAGCCGGGCCGTACATGGCGATCTGGGCGTTGCCGGCGCGCTGTGCCTCGATGACGGCAGCGTAGTCGGTGGCGACGGCCAGCTTGACCGGAACGCCGAGCTGCTTGCCGAGATAGTCGGCCAGCGGCTGGTAGCGGTCGGCGGTGGTCGATGCGTTTTCGGCCGGGATGACGGCGATCGTCAGCTCGGGGAAATCGGCCTTCCAGTCAGCGAAAGCGGGCGAAGCAACGCCGGCCAGCGCAAGGCCAGCGACAGCGGCGCCGATAAGGGTGCGACGGTTCAACATCGGTAGTCTCCAGGTTTTGGCGGTAGTTTTGGTGTTGTCGGTGCCGCATCGACACCGATTTGGAAGCAGTTTGGGGATCACGCCGCGGCGGCGATTGCGCCCCGGAAACGGTCCGGCGCAACCGCCGGATCGAAATCGAGAACATCATCGGCCTCGAGGCCGTAGAGATCGCGGGCGACATCCTCGGTCAGCTCTTCGGGAACGCCGTCGAAGACGACGCGGCCGGCCGACATGCCGATCAGCCGGTCGCAATAGGTGCGCGCCAGATCGAGCGAGTGCAGGTTGCACATGACGGTGATGCCGTAGTGGCGATTGATGCGCAGCAGCGCATCCATCACGACCTTGGTGTTGCGCGGGTCGAGCGAGGCGATCGGTTCGTCGGCGAGGATGATTTCGGGCTCCTGCACCAGCGCGCGCGCAATGGCGACGCGCTGCTGCTGGCCGCCGGAAAGGCTGTCGGCGCGCTGCGCGGCAAGCGCCGAGATATCGAACTGCTCCAGCGCCGAAAGCGCCACGGCGCGATCCTCGTCCTTCCAGAGCTGCAGCAGGGAGCGCGGCGTCGAGACGGTGTTGAGGCGGCCCATCAGCACGTTCGTCAGCACGTCGAGGCGACCGACCAGGTTGAACTGCTGGAAGATCATGGCGCAGCGGGCGCGCCAGTCGCGCAACTCCTTGCCGCGAAGCTTGGTGACGTCGACATCGCCGAAGCGGATCGAGCCAGCGGTCGGATCAACGAGGCGGTTGACCATGCGCAGCAGCGTCGACTTGCCGGCGCCGGAACGGCCGATCACGCCAACAAAGCTGCCAGAACCGATCGTCAGGCTGACGTCGCTGACGGCTGCCTTGTTGTTGAAGTGTCGTGCGACGCCGTCCAGAACCAACATATCATGATCTCCCGATTGGGCGGATCATGCATTTTCGAAGCAAATCTTTTGTGACAGCGGACCTCCCCTGTGGATCACTGTCGAAGCGCACGAATAGACTAAGAAAATCCGGTTCGCCGGCTCATTCATCGATGTGTCATGATTGCCGAACGCGTTTTCGGCGCATGGATTTCATCGCCAGAATTCCCAAGGCCCGATCGTTGCTCGCAGTCCTTCAGCCGCGTGGGCCGAACAGGTCTATGGTCTCCAAAGTGGCGCTGCGGTTGAAGGTATGCAGCCCGGTATTGTCGCCCCAGGGCAGCGCCGTCGCCGACAACGTCTGCGCATAGGTCTCCGGCGTCAAAGTGCGGATCTCCGCAAAGCCCAACGCCGCGCCATAGAGCCCGTCGCAATTCTGCACCGGCCGCACCAGTCGGCCGCCGATATCGAGGATTCGGCCGGCGGGACGTGCCGCGTGGAGATCGACCATCACAGGATTGCCGGGATGCGCCTGCCACGGCCCGAAGGGCGACGGCGCGCGATAGAGCGACAGCGCGTCCCAGCTCGACGTCCAGCGCTCGCGCGAGCCGGCGAACATCCACCAGGTGTCGCCGACCTTCTGCAAGGTAGCATCGCCAAGATCGACGTCCTCCAGCAACACCGAATGCAGCGTCCAGCGATCCGGGAACGGGTCGGCGCGGTAGAGTTCGACCGTGCGGCGCGACGAGGTTTCCGGGATCATCCAGACCGCGCCGTCATGCTCGAAAACGAACGGATAGGAGAGATGACAATCGGTCTCGAAGATGACGCGCGGCGTCGTGGCGTTTCCAGCCGCATCGATCTCGCCAAGCGAAAGAACGCCCTTGCCCGTCGCATAGGGAAAATCTTCGACGAACAGGAACCGCCGACCGCCCTGCTCCCACAGAAACGGATCGGCGTAGAAGCGCTGGCCGTCGTCGGCGAGGCGGCGGAAACCTGCCGGGCCGATCACCGGCAATTCCTCACCGCCCGTCCGTTCGCGCCAGGCGACGAACCAGTTTGGCGCGCGGCCGAGTTGCCGCTCGATCCGATTTCGCACGCGCGCGGCCAGCGATGCCGCGAAGAAGCTGGTCGCAGAGCGGCCCAGCGTGTCCGGAAGAGGCGGCGCGGCAAGGCTACCGGCCGGGACGCCCTCCACGAGGCGCGCCGCGTCATGCACCAGCATGTGGGCGGCGCGACCCAGCAACATCCCAAGCGCGGCGATCGCGCTACGCGGATTCTCGACCGCCGGACGCCAGACGGAAAGTATGCGCACCGCGCCGTCGAGCGCGAGACAGGTGTGCATGTAAGGCGCGCGTTCATCGAGCACGGCGGCCAGCGCCCCGACCTCCGGCGCCTCGCCATCGCAGCGGAGGCTCAGGACGCCCATCGACGCGCCCTCGGAAGTCCCGTCGCCGCAAAGATCGATCCGGAGATCAGGGCTCCAGTCGCTATCCGCGATCGGCATGTCCGGCCAGTCGGCCACCATCGCCAGCGCGCCGTGCTCGGCATGAAAAAGCGTGCGCTCCAGCCAGAATAGCGTATCGGCGGATTTCGGTAGGCCGCCGGTGGCCCTTCCCGTGGAGAGCCGGATCTCGCATTCCGGCAGCGCCTTCAATCCGGCGACAACTTCGCTCTGCCAGCCACGCAGATTGGACGGGTCGAGCCGGATATCGATCCGCATGGCATCTCTCTCCTTGGCGCGGGGCGCATTCGGCTTTACGGCTCGGTGCAGTACGCACGGAACGAGCAGGCTAATGGCAAAGCGTAAGTTTCTCTTTTACACGCGGTCTCTCGCTGGTGGCGGCGGTGCGGAACGCGTCTGGGCGCTGCTCGCTTCCCATTTCGCGTCACAAGGCGACGAGGTCATCCTCGCCGTCGATGGCTCGGGCGATGATACAACGCCGCTCGATCCGGCCGTGCGCGTCGAAATACTGCGTCCGGGCAACCGGGCCAATGTGCTCGACCTCGCCCGGCTGCTACGCCGCCTCAAGCCGGATGTCGCGCTCTCCGCCCTTTCTGGCAGCGCCACCAAGCTGGCACTTGCCAAGGTGATCTCCGGCAGCCGCGTGCCGCTGGTCGTCTCGTTCCATGGCTTCGAGGAATACAGAACCGGCAAGTTGAGCGCGGCTGCCTATTACGGCATGCCGGTGCTGACGAAGCTCTGCAGCCGGATTGTCTGCGTCTCCGAGACGCTGAAAATGGTGATGATCGATCGCTGGGGCGCGGAAGCCGGGAAGACGGTGCGGATCTACAATCCGGTTCCCATCACGGAGACCGATATCAACGCCGCATCGCTTACGGCGCGGCCACCCAGCATCGTCGCCGTCGGTAGGCTGTCTCGCGAAAAGGGTTTTGATGACCTGATCACGGCATTTGCTCTTGTAGCAACCCACCATGCCACCCTGACAATCGCAGGAGAAGGTCCGGAACGCGGCGCGCTTGAAACGCTGATCCGCGAGAACAAGCTCGAGGAGCGGGTGCAACTCGTGGGCTATACGGATCCTGGACCGCTCTACGCCCAAGCCCGACTTTGCGTGATCCCATCGCGAACGGAAGCATTCGGCATGGTCGCCGTCGAAGCGCTGGCGGCCGGACTTCCGGTCGTCGCGACGGCTTGTGCCGGTCCGCGAGAAATTCTGGCAGGTGACCGATTCGGCAAGATCGTGCCGATTGGAGACACACAAGCGATGGCGCGCGCCATCGACGCCACCCTTGCCGACCCGGGCGACCCGGCACCGCGCATCGGTCGGGCAAAGTTATTTTCCAGCGATGCCGGCTTCGCGGCCTGGCAGTCTCTGCTCGACGATATCGTCCGCAAGGGTTGAGGCTTAAGCCCGGGCGACAGCCGCCGCCAATTGCCGGTGGCGCTCGAACAATTTAGGCATCTGCACCTTGGTCGAATATGGAATCGCCTTGGCGCGGATCGCCGCCGGGTCGAGCCGCCCGGACTGGATTTCGTCCCAGAGCTTCAGGAAGCCCGCCGTCATTGCCTCGGCAGAGGCGACCGGATCGGCCGGCCGTTCGACGAGGAACCCACTCTCACCATCGATGATCAGCGGATCGAACTGCGGCAGGCGAATGGCGCCGACCGGACGACCGGTCGACAGCGATTCGAGCAGATAGCAGGGCATTCCCTCGAAGAACGAGGTCAGCACGCCGGAATGGCATTGCCGCATGATCGCGGCGACGCCCTTGGAATTCTGGAAGCCGTGGCGGATGGTGAAGGGCTCGATCGCGGGGAACTCGGCGAAGCGATGGGGATCGCTGGTGCCGATATAGTGGAACTCGAAACGCCCGCCCCGCGCCTCATGCAGCCGGCGCATCGTCTCGAACATCAGTGACGGATCCTTGAACGCATCCAGGCGACCGGCGAAGACGACCCGGAAAACATCGCCCTCGGGAAACGGCGCCAGCGCGAAGCGATCCATATCGACGGAAACGGTTAGAAGCTCAGATTTCGCAACAAGTTGCGGCATGACCTTCTTAAAGCGCTCGATGATGTTCTGGTTGACGCAGACGATGCGGCTCGCCAGTCGCAGCGCGATGCGCTCGTTGACGGCGTTGATGTACCAGAAGCGCTTGATCAGCGAATCCATCTGATCCTTGCGACTGCCTTCGCCATGCACGAGCTGGACGACGGGGCGTCCGAGCATCCGCCCGATCGGCGCGAATTCAAAACGCTGCAACTCGGTCGTCGCCTGTGCCGCCGCGCCCTCGCGGCGGACGGTCGGCAGATAGCGCAGCGCACCGAGCGCAAAGCGCAACGTCACCGATTGCCAGAGCTTCTTGGCCGCGCCGTGGATTTCCTTGTCGGGGATATGGACAACGGGAAGGAAATCGATCGTTTGGTCGCCGACCGGCAACTTGACCACCTTGCCAAGCTCCAGATCGCCGCGCTCGTCGACGCCGACCAGCAGCACCGAGAAATCCGGCGGATGGCGCTCGAACATCAACCGGACGTGGGTCTCGATGCCGCCGACCTTGGAGCCACGCGGATCGATGGGATGAAGCATGGTCAGCCGATGCACGATGAATTCCTTGGAGCGTTTTCGAGCAAAGTGAATATCGGTTCCCGTGAAGAAAACATGCCCGCCAAGAATCTGGAGAATCGCACCGTTCCGGATACACGGAGAAGCGCTCTAGACGTCCTTGCCGGGCGAGCCCTGCCGCCTTAGGCGATAGCGGATGTAGTAGGTCATCGAGCGGGCATAGCGCATGCCGAGCCGTCGCGGCTCCTGGATGAAGCGCCAGACCCACTCCGAGCCGGTGCGCCGGAAAATCAGCGGCGCACGCTTGCTGTGACCCGAAATGAAATCCAGAGCAGCACCGATGCAGATGTACACGACGCCGCTCGAACGCAAGACGGCGCAGTCGGCAAACAGTTCCTGCTTCGGCGCACCGAGGGCTACGAAACAGACGCCGGCTCCTGAAGCGACTATCCGCTCGACGGCGGCGCGTGCGTCCTCGCCCTCCGGATCGAAGCCGCGCGGAGGCGATTCCGAGCCTGCGATGACAAGGCCCGGAATGGCCGCGGTCAGCTTTGCCGCCGCCTCGTTGCGGATCGTGTCGGAGGTGCCGAAGAGGTGCACGGAGACACCCGCGTTCGCCGCCGCCTCGCAGAGCGGCACCACCAGATCGGCCCCGGTGACGAGATCGACCGGTGCGCCAAGCCCGCGCGCCATCCTGACGACCGGCGCGCCATCGGCGGTCACATAAGTCGCGCGCTGGTAGGCAGTGCGAAACCGCGCATCGTCGCGAAGCTTGACCAGATGATCCAGATTGAGCGTGAAGACCGAGCCACCGATACCTCCCCGGGCGTCGGCGACAACACGAGCAATGAGTTCATCCTGTGCGCCCACATTGATGCGCCCGTCGCCGATACGCACCAGATCGAGCGGAGCTGGTAGCGGAAGGCCGTCAGGAATTGACATGATTGCAGGCTCTCATCGCCATGAAGTGCATCATACCCTGGAAGGCCCGGCTGTAGTCATCGAACATCCGGGCGCTGTTTTTGCATTGTGTGGTGCGCTACCGATATAGCCAAGAAGGTTAAGAAGACCGGAACCGGGCATTGGAGGAACCGCAATGACGCTGTCGCGTCGCGATATTCTTGGCGCGGGAGCCGGATTGTCCGCCGCGCTTTTAACCTCCGCGGCTGCGGAAGCCGCGCCCGAAGACAAGACCCTGGGCGCGATCGCTGCGAAATCCGCGATCACGTTTGGCACCTCCATCGCCGCCGATACGCTGACGAGCCCGGCCCAGGCAACGCTCTATCTTGAGCAGGCGCGCATCTTCACTGTCGACTGGGCGATGGTCTTCGGCAATCTCCGTCCTGAGGCCGACAGCTTCCATCCTGGGGACGCCGATGCCATCCTTGCCTTTGCCGACGAGGCAGGTCTTCCCGTCCATGGCCATTCGCTCGCCTGGAACGAAAGTCGCCCCGACTGGCTGATGGCACTGTCGAAGTCCGGCAAGCAGAAGGCGCTGGATCGCCACATAGACGAAACTGTTGCCTACTTCGCCGGTAAGCTGACAGCCTGGAATGTCGTCAACGAGCCGTTCTGGCCGGGACATGGACTGCCCGGCGATTTTCGCGACGGCCCCTGGCTGCAAGCTTTCGGCCAGGACTATGTAAGCCGCGCCTTCAGGCGGACGCAGATGGCGGACCCAAATGCACGACTGGTGCTCAACGAAACGATGACCGAGGTCTGGACAGAAGACGGCGCCAGGGTCCGCGCCGGGCTATTGAACCTGGTCGATCGGCTGCAGCATGACGGGGTACGGCTGGATGCGGTGGGCCTGCAGGGCCATCTCGACCCAGCGCGGCCCCATGACGATGCTGGCTTCGTCGACTTCCTGCACCAGTTGGCCGAACGCCAGGTCGACATATGGATCACGGAGCTTGATGTCGATGACAGTAGCTTTCCGGCCGACATCGGATTGCGCGATGCCGCTGTAGCCGCCCGCTATCGCGACTTCCTGAACGCTGTGCTCACCGTCCCGGCAGTGAAGACCATCATCACCTGGCAGTTGGCCGATTCCGCGAGTTGGTATGAGCACGCCGCCCGCGAAGCGAACCCGGACGCGACCCGACTACCCCGCCCACTGCCTTTCGATTCAGGCTTCCGCAAGAAGCCCGCCTTTGACGCCATCGTGACGGCGCTGAAGGGGAGAGCGCTCTAGTTAGCGCTGCGCAGCAAGCTTCGCGGTGAGGCGTTCGATCAGTTGTTGGCGATCCCGGTCGGCGCAAGCGTTCCATCGCTCGAGATTGGCTCTCGCCTTGCTGGCAATCGCGGCCAGCGCGTCCGGAGAAGCCAACCGCTCGCGAAGGATCGCGGCGGCGGAACCCGGATTGGCGGGATCGATCCACAGGCCAGAATCGCCCAGCGCTTCGCGGAACACCTTGATGTCCGTTGCGATGACGGCGAGCCCGCCATGCTGCGCTTCGAGCGGTGTTAATCCGAGGCCTTCGTCATGCGACGTCGTGATGAGCGCGTGGGCCTCGCCGATCAGAGCGCGAACGCGATCCGCTTCCTGATAGCCGTGCAGCGTTACGTGCGGCGACGCCTTCAGCGCTTCCATCTCGTCGCCCCAACCAAAGCGGCCAACGATGTCGAGTTGCGCGTCGATGCCGCTCTGCTGCAAGGCGGCGACGATGGCAGCGGCGGCCCTCAAATTCTTGCGCGGTTCGACCGTTCCAATGGCAATCAGCCGTAGCGGCTGGCCCGGCAACCAGCTTCTAGGGCGTAGCGCCTGTTCCGCGATTCCGAAGACGTCGCGTATGCGCGGGCGATAGAGCGAGATCTCCGCACGCGAATTGGCGCGAGAGGCGACTTCCGCGCGCGTCGTCTCGGAATTGACCAACAGCCACGGCAAGCGGCGCAACGCGAACCGAAACGCGGGCGCCATATAGTATTTCGCACGCCAGTTCAGATCCTGCGGGCGGCTCAGCAGGAAGGTGTCGTGGATATAGGGAATCACGCGGTCGCCGAAGAGCGACAGTGGAATCGAAGGCGGGAAGCCCGGGCAGAGAGCAAGGGCTCTCCGATTGGCGGCCAGGCGCGCTGGCAGGCTAAGCGTCTGCGCAACGATCATGCCGCGAACGCCCGAGGCGCGCAGCGGCTCGACGGCAAGCGGCGCCAGCGCGGCAACCGAGAACAGCTCGAGCGTGATCCGTTCCAATCCGGTTACATGGCGGCCGAGATGGCTCTCGTCGACGTAGAGGACGGGATTGGCGGCCATTCTCTATCCTGCCGTAACGACAGGCCGTGTTTCGACCGAGGCCGAGGTCGCCAGCGTCGTCACCATGCCGCGCAATTCGGGCACGAGATGGCGAAGCTCATTGAACCTGGCGAGAATTTCCGGCGCATCGGCTTCCTGCGCATCGACCACCATGACGACGTCGTCGGCGATCGCCACCAGCGCGTTGAACAGCGCTGGCGGACAGGCTGGACCAAGATCGACCACCACATGCGCGAAGCCGTCGGCGACGTCGCGGATCGTCTGGATCAACTGGTCGCCGTGGTGGCCGATTTCCTGACGAAGACGCGCGCTCGCAGCCGGCAGGAGCACAATGGAGGCGTCAGGCAGTCGGGTGCCGATGGCGTGCGGATCAACGCCACTGAACTCGACATCGAGAATGCCGGGAGCATCGTGGCCGACCAGCGCCGAACCCGTCGTGACGCTACCGTAGCTGGCATCGATCAGCAGCGTCTCGACCTGCGGCTCTGCCAGAACTCGGGCGAGGCCATGAGCGACGGTCGCGATCGCGCCGCTCGCGGCCGTGCCGAAGAGAATATGGACGGCGGGCCCCTCCGTATCGGCTGGCATGGTCAATGCCCCAGCAAGCGCCTGGAACGCCGGATAGGCGTCCTTGGCAAAGCTGGCGATTCCAGTGCCGGCCGCTTCGTCGGAAAGCCCCTCACCACTCGCGAGTGATTCCGACACGGCAACTTCTGCCAGGACAATGCCCGGTGGACGCGGCGGGTCGACGACGAGTGCCGGCTTCCGGCGGAACTCTGGCGCCGCATCGGCAATGGCAACAGCCGGAGCCGCCACGGGTCGCAACATCCTGGCGCGACCGCGATAGAGCGCCAGGGCCAGGCCAACGCCCAGGCCACCGATACCCGCGAGACCGAGAATGATCTTCTTGCGTGGCGACGACGGATAGAGGGGTATCTGCGCCGGGCTAATGATACGGGCGTCCGAAACCTGCAGGTTCTCCTGCAATCCGGTCTCCTGCGCGCGGGCAACGAAGGCGCGATAGACGTCGCGACGTATGGCCGCCTCGCCCTCGAGATCGCGCATCGCCACGCTGGCGTCGCTGGTCTCGCTGACTTTGCGGGTCGCGGCGACGAGAGCAGCGGTCGAGCTGGCGACTTGCGATTTGGCGAGATCGGCATCGACGCGGGCGCGCGCGACAAGCGTTTTGAGTTCCTGCGTGATCAGGCTGCGGCTGCGAGCGACATCAGCACCGATAGCCTGCATGCGCGGATGGCGATCGCCCAGTGTCTGCTGCAACTCGGCCTGCTGGCGCACGGCCATCGCATATTCGACCTTGAGCCTGCCAAGCACCGGCGAATCGACCGACGACAACGCCGATGCGAGATCGCCACCACTCTCGCGCGAGATGGCATCGAGCTTGGCGAGCCGGCTGGAGGCTTCGTCCGCCTTCATCCGCGCCGCGACATTCGCCTCGTTGAGCTGCTTCAGGGTCTGTTCGTCGACGGGACGGCCGTCGATCTGAACGACGCCATGTTCCTTGCGATAGGCCTCGACCCGTTCCTCCGCCTCGCGTGCCTTGGCCTTGAGGTCGTCGATCTGCCGCGCGATCAGGACACTGGCTTGGCGCGCAGCGTTCTGCTTTGCCTCAGTCATGCCGTCCATGAAGGCATCGGCGACGGCAATGGAAAGACGGGCTGCCTTCTCGGCCGATGTCGAGGAAACGATGACATCGATCACATAGGTCTGTGCGCCCCGCTCGGCGCGCACATGCCGGGCGAGCGACGTCAGAACCGCGTCGAGATCGGCCGGGTTGCCTGTGCCGCCGAATTCCGGGTCGTCGATCAGACGCTCGCTCTCGACCACACCGCGAAGCGTGCCAGAAGCCGTGACGAGATCGACCTGCGTTTCGATCCAGCTCAGATCCACGCCCTGGGTGGGACGGACAACTTCAGGCCCGACCAACTGTTTGTCGCGCGGATCGAGCAGGACGCGCGTCGTCGCCTGGTAGACCTTTTCGGCAAGCATGGAATAGGCAAAAGCGACACCGACAAACAGTGCGACCGTCAGAAGGATCAGTGGGATCTGGCGCCGCAACAAAGCGAAGAGTGCGGAGAGATCGATCGAATCCGAGCCCGGGCCAAACGCCCCACCGGGTTCGTCCGCCGTTGGCGAAGCTCGATTCATTGAAAAATTGGCTTTGGGCGCCATTGGCTTCCACGAACGTGATTAGGTACACAAGATCACGGATCGTCGCCACGCCCGCCCCCTGGCCGAACGACTATGGCGTTGGGTCGCTTAAGGATAGCTAAACGATAATCTCCGCTTGCCCCAAGACGCATAAATCCTTGGAGCGAGCGGGAGAAATGCGTCTTTCGGCTGAGCGGCTATCGCGGCAGCCAATTCTCCTGCGTGATGCCCAAAGACGATACTTGTTAAGGGCTTCGATATAAAATGCCTCCCATGACGAGCTCACCTCCGAAGCTCGCTCGCGCATGACCCTGCAAGCGGACCATTTGAGCGGCATGGCAACCACCCATTCTGGACGAGACAGATATATCGAGACCCTACGCGGCTTCGCCTGTGTACTGCTCGTCGCCTACCACGTGATCGGCAATGATCCGCAACACGGGATGCACATCACCGCTCACGACAACTGGCGGCTCTTTACGGAGCTATTCATCCATATCCGCATGCCGCTGTTCTCGTTCCTGTCGGGCTTTGTCTTCTCTGCCTTCGTCGCCGATCGCGCAGCGCTGAGCGTCGCCTTTGGCAAGAAGCTGCGCCGGATCGCAGTTCCCTTTGTCGTCGTCTCGACCCTGTTCTATGTCTGCTTCGGCCTGATCAATCGCGATTTTTCCCTGCCGATCTGGCGGATCTACGTGCTGCCCTACGAGCACTACTGGTTTCTGCAGGCCACCATGCTGATCATGGCGGCGCTGCTTGTGAGCAACTACATCGCCGGCCGCTATGCGCGCGCCTGGATGACCGCACTCTTCCCCGTCAGTTGCGCCGTCTTCATCGCCGCGCCCGCCTTCGATCCGGACGTTTTCTCAATCGGCTCGGCGCTTTACCTCCTGCCCTATTTTCTGCTCGGACAGTTGCTGCGGATCTGGTCCATCAATCGACGGATCGGCGACGTGTCGGGACGGCGCATCGCAATGGCGCTATTCGGCCTGCCGGTAGCGGTCCTGTTCCTGCTCGATCTCGGCGAATATCGCGGTTGGAACACGCTCGATTTTTCCCGCGAGTCCGTGCTCGGCCTCTTATTCGGCGTGTGCGCCTGCCTGTTTCTGTTCTTCTCGCGGCTGAAATGGCGTCCGCTCGAATTCGTCGGCGCCTATTCCTATACGATCTATCTCTTCCACGTGTTCTTCACCGCCGCGTTGCGGAAGAGCCTTGCCGTTCTGGCGCCAGGCTTGCCGAACACCATCCTCTTCGCGTCGGCTCTGGTTGCCGGCCTGTTCCTGCCAATCGCGCTGCACAAAGTTCTGATCCGCTCGCGCTGGGCAGCGGCGCTTCTCCTCGGTATCACGCTTCGACCGGCGACCAAGACGGGTGCGGGCAAGACCGGCTCCGCGACGGACACAGCGGTGGCGCGATGATTGCGCCGAGACTCCAGCGGACCTACGCGGCTTACGACAACGGTTCCCGAACCTTCGGAACCTCGGGCTTGCGCCCGCCATTGCGCATTGCGCGTCCGGTCGGCCTCGCCACCGGCCTTACCGTACTGGCGATCGCCGTTCTGTTCTTTATTTCTTCCAAGGTGCTTCAGGCGATCGGACTACCCTACGGTTCACCCGGCGGATCAGGCCTGACGAAATTTCACCCCGCGACCTATCTGTCGCTGGCGGCGCTTGCAGTCTGGGTGATTGCCATCGGACCGGGCCGGATGCTGGCGGCACTGGCGATACGGCGTCCGGGCATACTCGTTTTCGCCGCGGCCACTGTCCTTCTGGCGTTCCAGACCATCGTCGTCCAGAAGCTGCCCGTCTCGGCGGTCGTCGACACCTTCGTGTTGCCGCTGGCACTGTTCATATCGATTGCGGCATTACCCGCTCCTGTCATGGAGCGCCTGAACATCGCGCTCCACCTGTTCTTCCTGCTCAACTCCACCATCGGCTTCGCGGAACTTCTGACAAGCTGGCGGCTGACGCCAAACTACGAGGGCGGCGTTCTCGTCTATCATGACTGGCGGTCCACAGCGCTGCTCGGCCATCCGTTGATCAATTCACTCGCGACGGGCGTCTATCTGCTGATCCTGTCCGGCCCCGGCGGTCGCCGCTTCGACCTATCGATCCGCGCCTTCCTGCTGATCTACAGCTTGGGTGCGCTGGCTGCCTTCGGTGGCCGCGCAGCAACCGTAGTGGTGCTTGCCCTGCTGGCGGCGCGCGGCGCGCTCAGCCTCGCCAAGGCGGTCGCTGGGCGACCTTTCCGCGTCCGGAATGCCCTTGCCGTAATCATCGTCCTCACCCTTATCGCAACGCTGGGCACGCTTCTCGTCCAGGGTGGTATTCTCGACAGCTTCCTGAGCCGGTTCGATGACGATTCCGGCAGCGCCGCGACACGCGTCGCCATGTTCCACATCTTCGACGGCATGGCGCTGCGCGACATCTTCTTTGCCCCCGACCTCGCCCATGTCGCCTCCAACCAGAGGCGGCTGGATCTCGCCATCGGCATCGAGAGCTTCGTTGTGGCCTTCTTCGCCTATTACGGCATTGTCACCACCGTGTTGTTCTTCGTCGGCCTCGTTTTCCTTTGCGCCGAGATCATCCGCACGGTCGGGGTGCCCGGACTGCTACCGCTTGCCTATTTCTTCCTTGTCTCCTCGACCTCGACCGGCATCGCCAACAAGACCACCGACATGGCGCTCGTCATGACGATGATCCTGATCGGCCTCGACCGCCGCTTTATCCCTGCGATTTCCGCGCCCGCCAACGGACGTCCGGCATGCTGATCCGCCAGACCATCCGCTACCTGCCGGCGCAGTTGCTGTCGCCTGCGTTCCAGCTTCTGTCGATGGTGGTGTGGACCTACTTCCTGCCGCCGGCGGAGATGGGGTCCTATGTCCTCATCACTGCCACCCAGGAATTCGCCTATCTGATCGCGCTGTCATGGTTCTCGGTCTATGCGCTTCGCTTCATGCCGTTCGAGCGAGGTCGCACCGAGCGCAGCGACTTCCTGCACACCGAAGCCGCGATCGTCTGCCTCTCGATCCCGATCAGCCTGATTGCCGCCTTGGCCACGGTGGCGATCATTGATGTCACGCACCTGTCCTGGCAAACCGTTCTCATCATTGCCTTCTTCTATGCGACGCGGGGCATCAACACTCACTATTCGGAACGGGCACGGGCGCAGTCGAACATCTTCGCCTACACCTTGCTGCAGATCGTCGGGCCGATCCTCGGATTTGGCATCGGTCTTGCGCTCCTCACCTGGTGGCAGCCCACCGGCGAAGCGCTCATCCTCGCCTATGGCATCGCGCAGTTTGTTGCCAACCTCATAGCCGCGCCGCTGATCGGCATCGCCATCCTGCCGCGCCGGATCGACAGGGCAATCCTGCGCGGCGCCTTTGCCTATGGCGGACCGATCCTGCTGCTCTATGGGCTCGGCTGGATCGCTGAAAACAATTTCCGCTACGTGGTCGGCCATATATCGGGTGCCGCCGCCTTTGGTCTGATGGCGGTGGGCTGGGGACTCGGGCGGCGCTGCGCTTCGTTCGGCGCGATGCTGGTGGCCGCCGCCGCCTTCCCGATCGCCGCGCGACTGCTCAACGAGGGGAAGCGCGCCGAAGCTTTGCAACAACTGGCCACAAATGCCGCCCTGCTGATCGGCGTTATGGCGCCGACCGTCGTCGGTATCGCCATGATCAGCGCGCCCGCGACCGACCTCCTGATCGCCGAGCCCTATCGCGAAATGACGAAGGCAATTCTCGGATTGTCCGCCCTCGCCGCCGCCCTCCGGTTCCTGCATGTGCATGTCAGCGACCAGATCTTCATCCTGGAGAAAAGGCTGAGCTATGCGGGGATCGTCGACATCGTCGAGATCGTCGCCGCCATTGTCCTGACAATAGCGGGCCTGCTGCTCTATGGACCGATTGGCGCTGTCATCGGCACAGCTCTCGGCTCGACCCTCGCCGCGCTCGTCAGCATGTATCTCGCCATTCGCAAGCTCGCCTTCATCCTGCCGGTACTCGACATTGCCAAGGTTACGGCCGCGACTGGCGCGATGGCACTTGGTCTGGCCACCATCCCGACCGCGCAGAGCATCACAGGCCTAGTGCTGACCATCCTGTTCGGCATGCTCCTCTATGCGGTTGCCATCCTGATCGCCTATCGCGGTGAAGCGCGCGGCATCCTGCGGCGCCGGCTCGACCGTCGGGCGCAGGCCTCCGCCTGAGCCTCACGCAGCTCGGCGCAGGACCTTGCGGGCAAACCGCTCGATTGACGGGTGCCGCTTGACGAAAGCCTTGGCGCCCTCATAGCCGACGGTTCCCCATCCGCGCCAGGAAACGCTCTCATGGATGTCGACGAGCGGGATGTGGGCGACCTCGAAGCTGCGCTTGTGGCCATAGTCGCCGATTGTGAAATCGAAGGTACGAAAACCCTGGCGATGCAGCGCCTCCATCGTCCGCTCGATCACCAGCCGCCCCGGCGAACAATTGGCCCATTCGCCGCCCGCCGTGCTGATGCGAACCATGGAATAGTGATCGCCGCGCGCGACGCCGAACAAGGCCGCGACCAGTTCATCGCCGGCAACCAGCGCCGACAGCCGGGCCGAACCATCGTTCAGGCCGTCGAGAAGAAGCTCCCGGTAGAAGTCATCATAGTTGGGCTCATCCAGCAGATAAGGCAGGCCCAGAGACCGGATGCGCGCGCTCTGTTGCGCCGTCAGCTGTCCATAGAGGGTCTTCGCGGCTTCGGGCGTGTCGGCGAACACGAACCGCGCGCGCTCATCTCGCGTGAACACCCGCCAGAAGCGTCCGAGTTCCTTGCGGTTATCCTTGCTGAGGCTGCGCAGCCACGCCTCATAGTCGGCATCGATCTGGACGACATTTCCAAACAGATGCGAGACCTCGCCGCTCAACGCCTGCACCAGCGGGTTGGGGCGATCCCCGATCTTCGTCACCACCTTGGTGAATTCGATCAGGTCCGCCGGCGGCAGGGCGGCGCGAACGGCGCGCCAGAGTGTGCGCGCCTCCGTCTCGTCAACCGGCGCGGCCGGGCCGAGCAGCGGCGCGTTGTAGTCGGTGATGCCGAGATCCGCGAACTCGATCGTACGCAGCCGGTCGCGATGCAGGATCAGCGGCAGCGCGAGAGCGTCAGCGCCACTCGCATCAGTGACAAGCACCAGCAACGGCTCGACATCCGCTCGGGCCGAGAACGCCGCGTACCAATGCGATAACCAGTGTTCTGTCTGGAAGGGCGACCGCGGGGAATCGCTGGCAAAGAAGGGCCGCCAAAGCGTGGCGGCCTCCTGCCAGGATCCGTGCACGGTCACCTTCCAGCGATCACGCGGCGCGTTCGTCATAACGTCGCTCCCCCATCGCCAGCGGTCGAACGGACGAACGTTCAGACGACATAGGCGGGAATGTCGACGATCGACGTGGTCGTCCCCGGAGTAAGACGGAAGTCGACCGGCAACATCTTGCGCTGCTCGCGCTTATACCAGGGGCTGCGACGCCAGCCAGCTTGCAATACCGCCTTGGCCCAGAAGCTCGCGCCGTCGGCGGGGCCGCGCTTCGGCGAGACACCGAAGTGCTTGCGCAGGATGCCGTTGGCCACAGTGAGCATCTGCTGGCGGCGGATTTCCTCCGTCCAGTGCTCGGTGGTCATCGAGACGCTCAACTCATCGTGGTTCTCGACCCGATGCGGCGCGTTCAGTTCCCATGTCAGCATCTGGCCCGGCTCAAGATCGAGCACCAGCGCATGACGATCGAATTCGGGATCGTACTGCAAAGCCGATTCCAGGCCGGTCAGCGCGATCTTCTCGAGTTCGGCTTGCGGCAGATAGGGCTCTTCCGCCGGATAAATGTAGACGCGCTTGCGTCCCATGATCTGCCAAAGCGCCTGGCCCGGCAGATCGGCGTGATAATGCGCTTTGGCATTCGGCGACGAGATCAGCACGCCCATTTCATGGTTGAACGAGTCGAAGCCCGGCACGCGTTGCTCAACCTCGCCATAGATCGACTGCAGCAGGTCGTAGTAGCGCTTGTCGACGAGCTTGAGTTCGCGCAGTTGTAACCAAAGACCGCCGGACGCGATCTGAGCCATCACTTCATGGCCGCTCAGACCACCCACCTCGCCCCTGCGCCAGATCTTCTTTTCCTCGCCGCGCGAGCTCGTCCGCATCAGCGAGTAATGTTCAATCGGATAGCGCTGGATCAGTTCGGCCAGGGCGTCCTTGGAGAACAGCTCATTCTGGCTCAACGAATGATCGATCCGGATCGGTTTCTTGCCCCAATCCCGGCTCAGGTCGCTCGTCCAATTCTTGAAAATCGTTTCCGACACGAAAGCCTCCGTCAGCCGCCCAAAATTCTTGCCTACAAATTTAACGAAAATCGCCAGGCGCAGCCATCGAATTAGCACAACAACGTAAATGGCGAGACGGCTTCATCTCGCCAGTTTATGTAAAATCTTCCTGATCGCTTCGACGGGCGAAGACTTACCCCGAGGATGATCTAGCCGAGGAAGAGCAATGCCGAGCGCGGGGCCACCCTGAGCGACCGGCTCGAGCCGTAACCTGCCGCCCCGCCATCCTCGGGCGGCAAGGACGAAGCAGCGAGCCGCCATGGAGCCGCGCCGTCAAGCGGCGGCAGTTTCAGGTCGATCGAAGTAGTGCCGCCATGGAGCGCGATACAGACGCGCTCGATCGGACCTTGCGGTATCCGAACCGCAAGGACGGCAACCAGCGTCCGGCCATCCCGTGCGTGCCAGCCGGCTTCGTCGAGCGGCATGCCATTCGGGCCAAACCAGCCGACATCCGGCTCGCCACTGTCTGGAAGTGCTTTCCCGGTCAGGGGACGCGGATCACGCAGCGCCGGATGAGCCGCACGCAACGACAGCAATTGTTTTGTGAAATCAATGAGATCCTGATCGATCTTCGACCAATCTAGCCAGGCGATTGGATTGTCCTGCGCATAGGCGTTGTTGTTGCCCTGCTGGCTGCGGCCGAGTTCGTCGCCCATGGTCAACATCGGCGTGCCGCGCGAGAAGACCAGCGTCATCAGCAGCGCGCGGATATCGGCGCGGCGGCGCGCGAGGATGGCGGGATCGGACGTCTCGCCCTCGACGCCATTGTTCCAGGACTTGTTGTCGTCGGTGCCGTCGCGGTTTTGCTCGCCATTGGCGCCGTTGTGCTTGTGCTCATAGGCGACCAGATCGGCGAGCGTGAAGCCGTCATGGGCGGTGATGAAGTTGATGCTTCTGTTAACCTTCCGGTAGCGATGCGTAAAGATATCGGACGAGCCGGCGAGGCGCGTGGCGAGATCGCCGATCATGCCGGCATCGCCCCGAAAGAAGCGTCGCACCGTATCGCGGTAACGGTCGTTCCACTCACCCCAGGCAGGCGGGAAATTGCCGAGCTGATAGCCGCCCGGTCCGATGTCCCATGGCTCGGCGATCAGGATCAGTTCGCGCAGCAGCGGGTCCTGCTCGATCGCGGCGAGGAAGGGCGCGGCCGGATCGAAACCCTCAACCCGGCGAGCCAGGGTGGTGGCCAGGTCGAAGCGGAAGCCATCGACGCCGGTGCGTTCGACCCAGGTTCGGAGCGCATCCATGACCAGGCGGATGACAGGCGGTCGGTCCATGGCGAGGATGTTGCCGGTGCCCGCATCGTTGACATAGCCGGATGGGTCGCCCTGCTCGAGACGGTAGTAGGTCGCGTTGTCGAGGCCGCGCATCGAGACGGTCGGGCCGAGGTGATCGCTCTCGCCGGAATGGTTGAAGACGACGTCGAGGATGACGGCAATGCCGGCCTGATGCAGAGCGGCGACGCAGTCCGCCACTTCGACAAATCCGCCCGGCGCGAGACGCGGGTCGGGCGTCATCCAGGCGATCGGGTTGTAGCCCCAATAATTGGTGAGCCCGAGCGGCGGCAGATGGCGCTCGTCGAGCCAGGCCGCGATGGGCAACAGCTCTACCGTCGTGATGCCCAACTGCTTCAGATGCGCGATCGAGGCCGGATGGCCGAGGCCAGCGAAGGTGCCGCGGATGGCCTCCGGCACGGCCGGATTGAGTTTTGAAAAGCCGCGCACATGCAGTTCGTAGATGACCTGCCGGTCCCAGGCTATCGGCGGGTGCAAGCGCGGTGCGGGCGTGGCGGCGGCCGTGACGATCGCCTTCGGCACTACGGCGGCGCTGTCGCGCGCGTCCTCAGCCGCGCCCAGCCGGCGGGCATCGAACATCGTGTCGTCGAGCACAAAGGCCCGGTCCAGCGCCAGCGCATACGGATCGACGAGTAGTTTTGCTCCATTGAAGCGTTGGCCGGCCTCCGGTCGCCATGGTCCTTCGGCACGCAGACCATAGCGGTCGCCAGGGCGAATCCCGTCAATGTGGCCGTGAAAGACGTCGCCCGAGCGCTCTGGCAGGCGGACGCGGCGCAGTTCGACCTGCCCAGTTGCGTCGAAGAGGCAGAAGTCGATCGCTTCGGCGTGGGCGGAATAGACGGCGACGTTGACGCCGGTCTCTGTCGGCGTGACGCCGAGCGGCTCCGGCGAACCTTCCCTCACGGGCGCACTGACGGTCATCCCGCGCGTCCGGCAACCAGCTCGCGGTAGAGCCGGGCATAGGCAGCGGCCGGCCGGGTCCAGGAGACATCGGTCTTCATCGCGTTCTTCTGCAGCTTCTTCCAGGTTGGGCGGTCGCGCCAGAGATCGGCGGTACGCCAGATCGCCGCCTCCAGCGCATCGCCGGAGACCGGGCTGAACTGGACGCCGGTGCCGACGCCGGCGGCGAGCGCCACCTCGTTGGCATCGATGACGGTATCGGCCAGCCCACCGACGCGGGCGACAAGCGGCAGCGCGCCATAGCGCAGCGCGCAAAGCTGGGTCAGGCCGCAGGGCTCGAAGCGCGATGGCACCAGAATGACGTCGGAGCCCGCCTGGATCAGATGGGCCAAGCCCTCGTCATAGCCATTGACCATGCCGACGCGGCCCTTGTGCAGGGTGGTGGCGCCGGCAAAACCATTGGCGAGCGACATCTCGCCGGAACCGAGCAGCGCCAATTGCCCGCCGGCGGCGAGCAGCGCCGGCAGCCGTTCGAGCAGGAGATCGAGGCCCTTCTGCCAACTCAACCGGCTGACGACGCCGAAGATCAGCGCATTCGGATCGACGTCGAGGCCCAGCCTCTGCTGCAGCGCCTTCTTGTTTGCGGCGCGACCGGCGAGGCGCGAAAGTTCGAAGGGCGCGGCGATCCGGGCGTCGGTGGCGGGATTCCAGACGCCGGTATCGATGCCGTTCAGAATGCCGGAGACGGCATTGCCGCGACTACGCAGTAAGCCATCGAGCCCCATGCCGCCCTCGGCGGTACGGATCTCGGTCGCATAGGTCGGCGATACCGTGGTGATGCGGTCGGAAAGCTGCAGGCCCGCCTTCAGGAAGCCGATCGTGCCGTAATATTCGACCCCGTCGATGGCATAGGCGCGCGCCGGAAGCCCGAGCGCGGGCAACAGGTCGCGGCCATACTGGCCCTGGAATGCCATGTTGTGGACGGTCATCACCGTCGGCACGGCGGGACGGCCGGAATAGCGCAGATAGGCGGCGGTCAGCCCGGTCTGCCAGTCATGCGCGTGGATCACGTCCGGCGTCAGCGCCGGCACAAGGCCCTGGCCGATTTCAGCAGCGACCCGCGAAAGCGCCGCGAAGCGGAGCGGGTTGTCGATCCAGTCCTTGCCGTCGGCGTCGACGTAAGGATTGCCCGGCCGGTTGAAGAGATGCGGCGCATCCAGCACGAGAAGGTCGAGACCGCTGACATTGGCCTTCAAGAGCCGCGCGTCATGGCCGAACAGGCCCGCGAAGGTATGAACGACCTGCGGCTTCTTCAGCGCCGCCAGCACGGCCGGATAGCCGGGCACCAGCGTCGTCACCGCGACATCCTCCGGCACCAGCGCGCCCGGAAGCGCACCGGCGACATCAGCCAGTCCGCCGGTCTTCACCAGCGGATAGATCTCGGAAACGACGGCGAGGATTTTCAGGGTCATCAACAATCGGCCTCTAGAGCAAAATCCATCTACTTTGAACCGCCTTCTTCACCTCTCCCTGAGGGAGAGGTCGACGGCCAAAGGCCGGCGGGTGAGGGTTTACGGCCTCACCGGATAGTTCCCTAAACCCTCACCCGGCTTTTCGAGCCGACCTCTCCCTCAGGGAGAGGTGAAAAGTCGTATTCGGCCCAGATGTTTCTTGCCCCAGGAAAGCAAGCCCCTCTCCCGCTTGCGGGAGAGGGTTGGGGTGAGGGTCTCTTGTATCGAAACATCAAGCCTTCAACGCGTCGATCATCGGCTGGGTGATCAGGCAGATGCCGTTTGCCGAACGGGTGAAGCGCGAGGCGTCGAGCTCCGGATCCTCGCCGACCACAAGCCCTTCCGGGATCTGGACGCGGGCGTCGACCACGACATTGCTCAAGCGGGCGCCGCGACCGACCTCGACATAGGGCAGGATCACACCATTCTCGACATGCGAGTAGGAGTTGCAACGCACGCCGGTGAACAGCAGCGCCCGCTCCAGCGAGGCGCCAGAGACGATGCAGCCACCCGATACCAGCGACGACAGCGCGTAGCCGCGACGGTGATCCTCGTTGTGGACGAACTTCGCCGGCGGCGTGACCTCGCTATAGGTCCAGATCGGCCAGTTGCGGTCGAACAGGTCAAGATCGGGAACTATACTGGTCAGGTCGATATTGGCTTCCCAATAGGCGTCCACCGTACCGACGTCACGCCAGTAGCTGACCGATTCCTGGCTCGAACGGACGCAGGAATCCTCGAAGTGATGGGCGACCGCCTTGCCGTTCTTGACGATGTTCGGGATGATGTCCTTGCCGAAATCGCGGCTCGAATTGGGATCGTTGGCGTCGCGCTCCAGTTCCTCGATCAGGAACTTGGTGTCGAAGACATAGATGCCCATCGAGGCCAGCGCCTTGTCCGGCTTGCCGGGCATGGCGGGCGGATCCTTCGGCTTCTCGACAAATTCGAGAATACGGTCGGTATCGTCGACATGCATGACGCCGAAGCCGGTCGCTTCCATGCGCGGCACTTCCAGGCAGCCGATCGTCACGTCGGCGCCGGAGTCGACGTGCTGCTGCAGCATCAACTCGTAATCCATCTTGTAGATGTGATCGCCGGCGAGGATGACGAAATACTTGGCGTCGTAGTCCTTCAGGATGTCGAGGTTCTGATAGACCGCGTCGGCCGTGCCGCGATACCACGCATCCTCGGAGACGCGCTGGCTGGCCGGAAAGACGTCGAAGATTTCGTTACGCTCGGGGCGGAAGAAGTTCCAGCCACGGTTCAGATGCCGGATCAGGCTGTGCGCCTTGTATTGCGTGGCGACGCCGATCTTGCGGATGCCGGAATTGACGGCATTGGAGAGCGCAAAATCGATGATGCGCGACTTGCCGCCGAAATAGACCGCCGGCTTGGCGCGCCGGTCCGTCAATTCCATCAATCGGCTGCCGCGTCCACCCGCCAGCACGAAGGCCATGGCATTACGCGCCAGCGGCGCGTTGGTTTGCGGCCGTTCCATCCTTAGTCCCTCCCGAAACGCTCGTTGCCCTGCAGTGTTTTTATCAACTCAAGTTTTTCTCAACCCAAGCCCGCCCGCGCCAAAGGTCGCCTTACGGTTCGTATTCGAAGAAGACCGTCGAAAGCGGGGGTAGAACGATCGCGGCCGAAGCCGGGAAACCATGCGCCGGCACCTCCGTCGCCTCGACGGCGCCGAGATTGCCGACACCGGAGCCGCCATAGACGGAAGCGTCCGAATTCAGGATTTCGCGCCAGCGCCCGGTTTCGGGCAGGCCGACGCGGTAGCCATCGCGGATGACAGGCGTGAAGTTGGAAACGACGAGGATCGGCTTGTCGTCTGGCCCGCCGAAACGCAGGAACGCAAAGACCGACTGGTCCTTGTCATCCGCCACGACCCAGCGGAAGCCCTCCCCCTCGCAATCGCGCGCATGCAGGCCGGCATGGCCGCGATAGGCGCGATTGAGGTCGCGCACGAAATCCTTGAGGCCAGCATGCATCGGATCTTCGACCAGATGCCAATCAAGGCTCTGGTTGAAGTTCCATTCCTTCTGCTGGCCGAACTCCTGCCCCATGAAGAGCAGCTTCTTGCCGGGATGGCCCCACATGTAACCGTAATAGGCGCGGACGTTGGCAAATTGCTGCCAGCGGTCGCCCGGCATGCGGCCGAGGATCGAGCGCTTGCCATGGACGACCTCGTCATGGCTGAGCGGCAGGACGAAGTTTTCGGAGAAGGCGTAGAGCAGGCCGAAGGTCAGCTTGTCGTGGTGATAGCGACGATGGATCGGCTCGAGCGACATGTAGTCGAGCGTATCGTTCATCCACCCCATGTTCCACTTGAAGCCGAAGCCGAGGCCGCCCTCATGCACCGGCTGCGAGACGCCGGGCCAGGAGGTCGATTCCTCGGCGATGGTCACCGTGCCGGGATGCTCGCCATAGCAGAGCTGGTTGACGCGGGAGAGGAAGGCGACCGCATCCTTGTTGTCGTTGCTGCCGTCCGGATTGGGCAGCCACTCGCCGTCCTTGCGCGAATAATCGAGATAGAGCATCGAGGCGACGGCATCGACGCGCAGGCCATCGACATGGAATCGGTCGAGCCAATAGAGCGCGCTGGCGGCCAGGAAGTTCGACACTTCCTTACGACCGAAATCATAGATCGCCGTGTTCCAGTCCGGGTGGAAACCACGGCGCGGATCGGCGTGCTCGTAGAGCGGCTTGCCGTCGAAATGGGCAAGGCCATGCCGGTCGGTCGGGAAATGCGCCGGCACCCAATCGAGGATGATGCCGAGGCCGGCCTGATGGGCGCGATCGACAAAGCGGGCGAAGCCGGCCGGCTCGCCGTGCCGGCGCGTCGGCGCAAACAGGCCGATCGGCTGGTAACCCCAGGAATCGTCGAGCGGATGCTCGCTGACCGGCAGCAGTTCGAGATGGGTGAAACCCAGCTCGACGGCATAGGGGATCAGCCGGTCGGCCAGTTCGTCATAGGAGAGGAACGAATTGCCCTCGCCGCGCTGCCACGAGCCGAGATGCACCTCGTAGATCGACATCGGCTGGCGACGCGCCTGGCCCTCGCCGCGCTGGCGCAGGAAGGCATCGTCGTTCCAGGTGAAATTGTCGGTTCGCGCCACGACCGAGGCGGTCGACGGGCGCAGTTCGCCGGCAAAGCCGACCGGGTCGGCCTTCAGCGGCTGCACGATGCCATCGGCGGCGACGATCTCGTATTTGTAGATCTCGCCCTCGCCGAAGCCGGGCGCGAACAACTCCCAAAGCCCGCTATCGACGCGCTTGCGCATCTGGTGGCGGCGACCATCCCAGCCGTTGAAATTGCCGACGACGGAAACGCGGAGGGCATCCGGCGCCCAGACGGCGAAATGCACGCCGTCAACGCCTTCATGATGCAGGAGATGCGCGCCGAGCTTTTCGTAAAGCTGGCGGTGGGTGCCCTCGACCAGCAGATAGTCGTCAGTGGCGCCGAGTACGCCGGCAAAGCTGTAGGGATCGTGGAAGGTCCAGCCGCCGCCTGGGTTTTCCGCCCTGAGACGGTAGCCGAAGCGCTTCTTGTGGCCTGGAATCAGGCCCTCGAAGAAGTCCGTGCCGGGACGACGCTCCAGCGGAGCGACGCGGTTGCCGTCGAGATCCTCGACGGCAACCGTTTCCGCGTGGGGCACGAAGGCGCGGATGGCGAGGCCGTCATCCGTTTCATGCGGCCCGAGAAGGGCGAAGGGATCACCGTGGCGTGCGGCAATGAGGGCTTCAACATCCGATACGCTCGCCCGCCAACCCGTCATCGCGTCTCCCTGTATGCTTTGCCTATCCAGCCGGCTTGACGGGTACGTCCCAGATTTGCCCGGCATATTCCGCGATGGTGCGGTCCGAGGAAAACCAGCCGACCCGAGCCGTGTTCAGTAGGCTCGCTTTCCACCATGCTGCTCTGTCGAGCCATAGCGCGTCAACGTCTCGTTGCGCTGCGTAGTAAGAATCGAAATCCGCGGTCACGAGGAAATAGTCGTGATGGCGCAATGCCGTGGTCAGCGCGGCGAAGCGGGCTGGCTCGCCGGGCGAGAAGATGCCTGAATCGATGGCTTCCAGAACGTCGGCCAGCATGCGCGACCTGGCGATCGTGTCGGCGGCGTCGATGCCCTTGGCGCGGCGTGCAGCGACTTCCTCGGTGGTGAGGCCGAAGATGAAGATGTTGTCGTCGCCGACGCGTTCCTTGATCTCGACATTGGCGCCATCAAGCGTGCCGATGGTCAGAGCGCCATTGAGCGCCAGCTTCATGTTGCCGGTGCCGGAAGCCTCCATGCCGGCAGTCGAGATCTGCTCGGACAAGTCGGCGGCCGGGATGATCATCTCGGCCAGGCTGACATTGTAATTCGGCAGGAACACCACCTTGAGCAGGTCGCGCACGGTCGGATCGTTGTTGACGACCTGCGCCACGTCATTGGCGAGCTTGATGATCAGCTTGGCCTGATGGTAGCTCGCCGCCGCCTTGCCGGCGAAGATTTTTACCCGCGGCACCCACTCCTTGTGGGGCTGGGCGCGCATGGCCTGGTAGAGCGCGATCGTCTCCAGGATGTTGAGCAGCTGGCGCTTGTATTCGTGGATGCGCTTGATCTGCACGTCGAACAGCGCATTCGGATTGACGCGGATGTCGAGCCGGTCGCGGATCAGCTTGGCCAGCGCGATCTTGTTGTCCCGACGAACCGCGCCGAACGCCTCATGCAGGCCGACATCGCCAGCCAACGGCTCCAGCTTCGACAGCACATCGGCATTGTCGAGAATCGACGGGCCGCAGGTGTCGACGAGGATGCGCGTCAGGCCGGGATTGGCCTCATGCAGCCAGCGGCGGAAAGTGATGCCGTTGGTCTTGTTGTTGAGACGGTCGGGATAGACCTGGTCGAGATCCCGGAAGATCGTCTGCTTGATCAGGTCGGAATGCAGCGCCGAAACGCCGTTGATCGAATGCGAGCCAATAAAGGCGAGATGGCCCATGCGCACGCGCCGGCCATTGTTCTCGTCGATCAGCGAAACGGAGGAGAGGAAGCGGTCGTCCGATTCCGCGAGCTTTTTCGCCTTCTCCAGATGGATCGCGTTGATCAGGTAGATGATCTGCATCTGGCGCGGCAGCAGGCGATCGAGCAGCGGCACCGGCCACGTCTCGAGCGCTTCCGGCAGCAGCGTGTGGTTGGTGTAGCCGAGCGTGCGGGTGGTGATGTCCCACGCCTCGTCCCACGGAATATCGCGCAGGTCGACGAGGATGCGCATCAGTTCGGCGACGGAAATCGCCGGATGGGTGTCGTTGAGCTGGATCGCCACCTTGTCCGGCAGCGAGCGGATGTCGCCATAGGTGCGGGTGTGGCGGTGGATCAAATCCTGCAGCGAGGCGGAGACGAAGAAATATTCCTGCCGCAGGCGCAGTTCCTGCCCGGCAGCACTCTCGTCGCTCGGATAGAGGATCTTCGAGATCGCCTCGGCCCGGACCTGCTCGACCAGCGCGCCGATGTGATCGCCGGAGTTGAAGGCGTCGAGACGCAGCGGATCGACGGCGCGCGCCGACCAGAGGCGCAGCGTGTTGACGTGGCGGCCGCGCCAGCCGGGGATCGGCGTGTCATAGGGAACCGCCTCGATCGTCTCGGCCGCATGCCAGACATAGCGGGCAACGCCGGTCGGCGACATGATCGCCTCGACCGAGCCGCCGAACTGGATGTCGTAGACAACCTCGGGGCGCTCGAACTGCCAGGGATTGCCGAAGGAGAGCCAGGTCTCGGGATATTCCTGCTGCCAGCCATTCTTCACCACCTGGCGGAACAGGCCGTGATCGTAGCGGATGCCGTAGCCATAGGCCGGGATCGACAGCGAAGCCATGGAATCCATGAAGCAGGCGGCGAGACGGCCGAGACCGCCATTGCCGAGCGCTGCGTCCGGCTCGACGGTCTTGAGGCGATCCATGTCGACACCAAGATCCCCCAACGCGGCGCGAAACGCATCGGTCAGCCCGAGATTGTTCATCGCGTCGAACAGCAGGCGGCCGATGAGGAATTCGAGCGACAGGTAATAGACGCGCTTGCGGCCCTCGGCATAGGTGGCCTTGGACGAGGCGATCCAGGGATCGACCATGCGGTCGCGCACGGCCAAGGCGGTGGCGACAAACCAGTCGCGGTCGCTTGCCGTGACGGCGTTCTTGCCGACCGCATAGGTCAGCTTGTCGGTGATGGCGTCGCGGGCAGCGGCCACATCGGCTTCCGACGCGGCGGCGGATACGCGCGCACGCTTGCCGCTCTTGGCGTCGTCCGTCGATATCGACATGGTAGCATCCTGCATCGAATGTCCTCGTCCTGCTCGCCGCTATTGCTCGTGTCCGGCCCCTTGGCGATCGCTCAGGCCAGACCTTGTTCCATGCAACATTGATGCCGGATTTCCGCGCTCTTCCGCTGCGGGGTCGCGGAGGAGTCGGCACCTTGTTGCCAGGGCACCTTATGCCACAGACCGTTTCGATTGGACGACAACCTATCGGTTGCCCAAATCGTCATCATTTTCAGTGGGAATGCGTTGCGCAGGGCTTTCAGGCGTCCCGGGTCGAGCGGTGCACGATAATGCGGTGGCCATCGACCGAGAGGCGGCCTTCCTTGATCAGCGCGCGTATCTGCTTGTTCACCGCCTCGCGGCTCGCGCCCAGCATCTGTGCCAGCGTGCCCTGCGTCAGGTCGAGTTCAACCACGGCGATGTCGCGCTCGATCCGGCCGTGGATCAGCGCAAGCTGGCGCAGCAGCACCAGCAACCGATGCCGCAGATCCGAAAAGACGGCGCGGTTGACCTGATCGTTGGTCTGTCGAAGCCGCTCGCAGAGACTGAGAATGATCTGGCGCTGCAACTGGCTCGAACTGTCGAGCAGATTGAGGAAGGACTGCCGCGGCACGAAGATCATCCGCGTTTCGGTCAGGGTCGCCGCTCCGGCACTGCGCGGCAGGCCGTCGATCAGCGCGATTTCGCCGATCACCTCGCCCTCTTCGAACAACTGGATGGTCAACTCGCGGCTGTCATCCGCCGTCAGGAAGATACGGACGATGCCATCGACGACCGAATAAAGTCCGTCCGATTCGTCCCCTTGCGAGAACAGCACCGTGTCGGCCGGATAGGTCGAGACACGGGCGATCTGCGCCAGACGCGTCAGGTCGTCCTTGTCCAGGCCATTGAAGAAGCTCGTTCGACCGAGCCAGGAAACTATCTCGGCGACCTGCACCCTGCCCTCCGTCGACTTTCACGCGAACCCATCGCGCTGCACAACGGATAGCATTCAATTCGTCTCATGACGAGAGAATCGGAGCCCTTCCCTCACCACGCTTCAGCAACTCGCGAAACAGCGAGCGGCGCCACGATTGCAACGCCCGCTCGCCGGTCTCCATCGCCATCACGACATCGGGCGTGATCAGGAGCCTGGCGGCGCTGCGGAAGCGCACCGGCGACAACGCCTGCGCCAATTCCCGGCACCGCGCGTCGTCATAGAGCCGCGCCGCCAGATCGAGCGCGGCGACCAGCGCGAGGCGCGTGCCGGAACGGCGGATGAGATCGTCGAGCGCGGCTTCCTCGGCCGCTCCCTGCAGGCGGCGCGCCCCCTGCAGGACATCGACGACCAGTCGCAGCTTTTCGAAATGGTGCGAGCTGGCGGCATGAACGCCGGCGATCGCCAGTCGCGCCGAAGGCCGCGCCGCCTCTCCCGGATCGCCGCCGGGGCAAAGCTCGGCAAACCCCAGGGAGAGCTTCGAACGCAGGCCGGGCGCATGCACCAGATTGCCCTGAATCTCCACCATCAGCTGGCGATGAACCGAGTGAATCCATTTTCGCTCGAGCTGCTCGTCGTCACGCTGATCGGCTATCAGTTCGAAGCCGCTCGCGGCCACGACTGCCTCGATGCCGGACAAGCGTTCGACAGGCACGATCAGATCGATGTCGGTTGTCGGCCGCAACAGGGGATCGGGATAGAGGTTCTCGGCAAAATCCTGCCCCTTGATCAGCAGCGCCGGCTGGCCGGCAGCCCGTAACGCCGTCAGGAGCCGCTTGCCTTCCGCGCGCAACTGCATGTTGAAAGCGACGCCAGCTGAATAGCGCTGGGCGAAGCCGTCGCGGATCGGCAGGCGCTCGGCGGAACCCAGGCCCGGCCGAAGCTTTCGCAAGACGGCCGGCAACACGCCATGCCGCTCGGCCTGCGACAGCAACAGAATGGCCCTCTCCGCCGTCAGCGATGGCGGAACGATGGCCGATTGTGGATCGGCGAGCGCAATCAGCATACGGGCGTCGACGCCCGACAGGCGGCGCGGCCCGGCAGCGGACAAGGAAGGCAGCGCGGCAGCTTCAACGACGGACATCACGCCCCAGCCCGGGCATTGCGATTCAAGGTATATCCACCTAAGCACGGAAAAAGGCGGTGCCTGGCACCGCCCTTTAAATGTTCAGCCCCAAACTCCGCCCCCGAAGGTCTATCCGGACGGAGATGGAAGGTCCGCCTATGGCGGCGGCAGGGGCGCCGAGCCGGAAATTGCGGCGACGATCATCGCGACACGATCCCGCTTTACCAGTTCGGGTCTCTCGTACGGCTTTTTTTCACTACGATTGGCCAATGAACATCCTCCGACACATTTAGAATCAACCTAATCAGTATGACGTCCTTATGGAAGCCTCCGCAAGTTGGGCCTCTGGTCAATCACTTGTGGTTGAGCTATCCCACGCGGGAATCGAACGCTGACGGAAGGGCGTGCTGTGTCGAGAATTGAGCCGGGCGTTGTTTGGGCGCTGCATGAAAATACGAGCTTCCAGCCGCTTGGCGATGGTGAGGGCGGGGTTCTGCTCGACACCGTGTCCGGGCAGCTTTTCACCTGCAACGACACCACCGCTGCCTTCCTGGCGACCGTCGATGGAACGCGGAATTTCGCCGGCATACTTTCTGAGCTCGAAAGGGTGTTCGACGTCGACGCCGCCATGCTGCGTGACGACATGTCGGAACTTGCCAACCATCTGGCCGGTGAAGGCCTGATCGTCCGCGTCGAAAAATGACCCCCAACGGCGTCCTTCGCTGGCTTATGTTCCGGACTGAACTCTGGTTCTGGGCCCGCACGCTGGCGTTACGCTGTCGCAAATCGCGTGATTTCTCCGATATCATGAAGATTGCCGATGCCGGTCCCGGACGCCGCTATCGCGGCCTGGCTGCGCCCTATATCGCCCATCGCTCCAAGCGCGCGGCGCGGCGGCCCTGGGTCATGCGCGACCGCCGCTGCCTGCGCGAAGGAATTCTCGCTTATCGTTTCCTCACGCTCGCGGGTATACCGGCCGAAATGCACTTTGGCGTCGACCGCAAGAGCATCGGCAGTGCGAAGCTTTCCGCGCATTGCTGGGTGGTGGCGGACAATATGGAAATCCTCAATCCGCCGGAGCCGTCCATGGTGACGATTTTCGTCGAGAAGAACCGCGCGAGACCCGCCTGATGTCCACGACCCGGTTCGTCATACCCGGCCTCACCTTCAATCTCGTCGACCAGCGCCAGGACACTGGTGAGGTGGCTTTCCCGCAACTCGCGGAGTTCGTGCAGCCGGAAGGCCCTGTCGAGCATGAGATTGTCATCCGCGAGGCCGCCGGTGACGACATTGCGCCCCAGGGCGCAATGATCTGGAGCGGCACGCTGATCGACGGCAGCTATGCCGAGATCCATCGCTCGGGCGAGCGCCAGCAGTTTTATATGCCGGGCAGGCTCTCGATCATCGAGGAAGCCGGCCGGCCGTTAACCGAAGTCCTGGCGGTAGGGTCCGCCGAGAAGCCGCTTCGCTCGATGGCCGGCGCGGTGCTTTTCGACATCGCCCTGCGCGGGCATGGGCTGATGACGATTCACTCGGCATCGCTGCTTTTGCCGGACCGCGACGAACTGGTGCTGCTTTTCGCGCCCAGTGGTTTCGGCAAGACGACGACATCGCTGGCTCTGGCGCTTGGCGGCTTTGGCCATATGGGCGATGACGCAGTCATTTTGCGCCAGGACGGTACCGACCTTGTCGGCTGGGGCATGCCGCGCACCTTGAAGGTGCAGCGACGGACGGCGGCGCTGTTCCCGGAAATCGCGCCGCATCTCGGCGAATTTGGCGGCGACGAGGACGAGGCGCCGCTGACGCGCGCCGCGCTCGCCGGACTGATGCCGCTGCCGGACGCCACTCGAAGCTACAAGATCGCCGCCGTGGTCGTGGTCGGGCCGCGTTCGGATGGCGAGGCAAGCCTTTCTCGTCTCAGCAAGGCCGACGCGCTTTCCGTCATACTGACCGACAATATCGGCGTGTTCGACGACGGCGTCCCGCCTCAGCAGCAGGTGTTGTTCCGCCTGCTGTCCAAGCTCGTCAGCGCGACGCCGACCTACCGGCTCAACGCCGGCACCCTGCCCCGCACCATCGCTCCGGCCTTTGACGCGGCCCTCGGGATCGTCCGCGAGGCCGAGGTTGCGGCGAGCTGAGGTTGTAAGGAGCCTTCTGGACCCTCCTTCGAGGCCCGGCTCTGCCGGGCACCTCAGGATGATGGTCGTGTGGCTCCAGAGGGCACCAAGTCAGCTCCCGACGAAGGTACGGGATCATCCGGCGAAGCCTCATGCTCCCCGTCCCCTCACCCTTACCGGCCATCATCCTGAGGTGCTTCGCGCAGCGAAGCCTCGAAGGAGGGTCCAGAAAGCTCGCACGCGGCCCGGATGCCCAAGAGGACGGCGGCCTTGCCCTAGCGCCCCAGCATTCGCTGGACGAGAAGATGGCCCAACTGGCGTGGGTCGGTTTCAGCGACGAGGGTCAGCTTGCTTGAGACCGCCAGCGTCGAGATGCCGTGCAACCCGGCCCACATGGTGACGATGATCGCCTGCCGCGCCTCAAAGGTCTGATCCTGCATCAGCGGTCCCAGTGCCTCGGCCACGAGAGCCAGCAGCGCCGCGAGCTTCGGCCGATACCAGTCGGGCAGATCCTCTCCCTCCGGCAATCGATGCTCGAACAACATGCTCCAGAGGCGCGGCCGGCTTTCGACGAAATCAAAATAGGCCTCGACCAGTTTTCGCGGCCGGTCTTCCGGATCTGCCTTCGCCGCTTCGGCCAGCACGACACCCAGCGCATCCAGCGTCGAGCCGTTGATCTGCACGATCAGGTCATCGAGATTGGCAAACAGATTATAGAGCGTGCCGGGCGCATAGCCGATCCGCTCGGCGACGCGGCGCACGGTCAGTCCGCGAAGCCCCTCCTCCGAGGCGATCGCCCGGCCGGCATCGCTTGCGAGGCGCTTCAATTCATCGGGCGCATGATCGCTGCGACGTGCCATGCCGTTCCTGCCTTCTGCCAGTCCGGACCGCATTCCTGCGAAAGCCGGGCCGGCCACTCCAACTGCGTTCCCTATCACCGGACGGGATAGCATGTATTGAACAGCGTTCAAAACGATGATATTCAATTGAACATCGTTCAATAAAAGCGACTTGCGAGTCGCCGCGAACAGGCTGAGGTTTGACGTCATGGACGCTTCCGCACAGACATCACCGCACGACACCCCGTCGCCTGGCGCCACGCCTGCCGGCTCCCCGCCCCTTTTGAAGACGCCGGGCTTTTTGCCGCTCTTCATCGTGCAGTGGTTCGGCGCGTTTGCCGACAATGCGCTGAAGAGCGCCTTCGGCTTCATGGTCGCCTATGGCGGCGCGGATCTGTTCGGCCTATCGCCGCAAGTGGCGGTGACGCTGGGCGGCGCGGTGTTCATGCTGCCCTTCTTCCTGTTCTCCGGCGTCTCGGGCCGGCTCTCCGACACGGTCGACAAGAAGCTCGTCGTGCGCTGGACCCGGCTTGCCGAGGTCGGGCTGGCGATCCTGTCGTCGATCGCCATCATGATCCATTCCGCACCCCTCGCCTTGCTCGGCATGTTCCTCTACGCGGTGCAATCGACCATCTTCGGGCCGGCGAAATATTCGATCCTGCCGCAATTCGTCGGCCGCGAACGGCTGGTCGCCGCCAATGCGCTGTTCGAGGGCTCGACCTTCGTCGCCATCCTGCTGGGCACGCTGTTCGGCGGCCTCACCATCGGTCTCGGCGGCAAGTGGGTGGCGATTGTCGGCCTGGTCTCCGTCGCGCTGATCGGCGCGGTCGCCGCCTTTTTCATCCCGTCCGCCCCGCCGGCGCCGGGAGCCGGAAAATTCAAGTTCTCGCTCATCGGCTCCAGCCGCGACGCCTTCGCCGCCATTCGCCGCAAACGCACGCTCTTCCTCGCTGTCTCCGGCATCTCCTGGTTCTGGATGATCGGCCTGATCGTGATGTCGGTGTTCCCCGACTTCGCCAAGTCGACGCTGAAGGTCGACGAAATCGTCGCCAACCTGCTGGTCGCCGCCTTCGTCGTCGGCATCGCGCTCGGCTCGGCCGCCACAGCAAAAGTGCTCGCCGGCCACATCTCGGCCCGCCATACGCCGATCGGCGCGCTGGTCATGGCCGCCTTCATGGTCGATTTGTCCTATTCGGCCAGCGCGCTCGGCGCGGTCGGCGCCGGTGGCGCGCTCGATTTCGGCGCGTTCATCACGTCGGGCCCCGGCATTCGCGTCCTGATCGATCTCGTCGGCGTTGCCTTTGGCGGCGGCCTGTTCACCGTGCCGCTGTACGCGCTGCTGCAATCGCGCGCCGACGAGCATGAGCGTTCGGCTGCGATCGCCGGCAACAACATCATGAATTCGGCCGTCATGGTGCTCGGCACCGTCGTTGCGGCGGGCCTGCTCGCTGCTGGGGTCACGACGCTGCAACTGCTGTTCTGGCTCGGCCTCGCCAACATCATCGCGGCCATCGTGTGCCTGAAATTCGTCCCCGACGAACTGGTCAAGGCGATCGGCCATCGCCTTCTCCAGCTCTTCTTCGGCGCACGCGTGAAGGGGTTGGAAAACTATGGCGACGGAGAGGAATCGGCGGTGGTGGTGGTCAACCACACCTCGTTCCTCGACGCTGTGCTGATCGGCTGCCTGCTGCCGGGCAAGCCGGTGTTCGCGATCAACAAATACATCGCCGAACGCTGGTGGGTGCAGCCGGCCTTCCTGTTCTTCGATCTCGTGCCCGTCGACCCGACCAGCCCGTTCACCGTGCGAAAAATGGTCAAGCTGGTGAAGGAAGGCCGCCGGCTTGTGATCTTCCCGGAAGGGCGCATCACCGTCACCGGCGCGCTGATGAAGGTCTATGACGGCCCGGCGATGATCGCGGCGCTTGCCGACGTGCCGATCATCCCCGTCCGCATCGACGGCGCGCAATACACGATCTTCTCACGGCTCAAGGGCAAGGTTCGGCGCCGCCTGTTCCCCGACATCCAGATGACGGTGTTGCCGACGCGCCGGATCGAGCTGACGCCCGGCCTTGTCGGACGCAAGCGCCGCCACGAGGCAGGCCATCACCTGCAAGCAATCATGACCGAGATGGTCTACGAGACCAGCCCGGCGGCGGAGACTCTGTTCGACGCGCTGCTGCATGCCCGCCATATCCACGGCAAGCGTCCCGTCATCGAAGACGTCACCCGCAGCCCGATCGGCTATACGCAGATCATCCGCGGCGCGTTCGCGCTTGGAAAATCGTTCGCGAAACTGACTTCGCCGGGCGAGCGGGTCGGCGTGCTGCTGCCCAACACGCTTGCCGCCGTCGTCACGTTCTTCGCGCTGCAGGTGACGGGCCGCATCCCGGCCATGCTCAACTTCTCCGCCGGCCCTGCTTCGGTCGACGCGGCGCGGAAGGCGGCTGAGGTCAAGCTGGTGCTGACCTCGCGGCTGTTCGTGGAAAAGGGCCGCTTGCAGCCGTTGATCGACATACTCGGCCAGAACACCCGGATCGTCTATCTGGAGGATCTGCGCGGCGAAATCGGCCTGTTCCGCAAGCTGTTTGCCATGCTTGGCGGGGTTGCGCCGCTGTTTCTCTCCCGCGTCGCCTTCCAGCGCCCGACCGATCCGCAGGCCGAAGCCGTGGTGCTGTTTACCTCCGGCTCCGAGGGAACACCCAAGGGCGTCTCGCTCAGCCACCACGCCATCCAGTCAAACCGCCAGCAGATCGCCAGCGTCATAGACTTCTCCGGCGAGGACATCGTCCTCAATGCGCTGCCGCTGTTCCACGCCTTCGGATTGACGGCGGGCTGCCTGCTGCCGCTGTTCTCCGGCGTCCGGCAGATGCTCTACCCCTCGCCGCTGCATTACCGGATCGTGCCGGAAATGGCCTATGACGTGAACGCCACCATCCTGTTCGGCACCGACACTTTCCTGGCCGGCTATGCCAGGATGGCGCACCCTTACGACTTCTATTCGGTGCGTTATGTCTTCGCCGGCGCCGAGCGGGTGAAGCCCGAGACGCGCCGCGTCTGGTCGGAGAAGTTCGGCATCCGCCTGTTGGAAGGCTATGGCACGACCGAGACTGCGCCGGTCATCGCCATCAACACGCCGATGGCCAACCGTCCGGGCTCGGTCGGCAAGGCGCTTCCCGGCATCGAAACCCGGCTGGAAAAGATCGCCGGCATCGAGGAAGGCGGAAAATTGTTGGTTCGCGGCGCCAATGTCATGCGCGGCTACTATCGCGCCGAGGCGCCGGGCGTGCTCGAGGCGCCGGTCGATGGCTGGTACGACACCGGCGACATCGTCACCATCGATAGCGGCTACATCACCATCTCCGGTCGCGCCAAACGCTTTGCCAAAGTCGGCGGCGAAATGGTGTCGCTGGCGGCGCTTGAAGCGCTGGCCGGCGAATTCTGGCCGCACCATGCGACGGCGGCCGCCGCCGTGCCGCATGAGCGCAAGGGCGAGGAGATCGTGCTGGTGACCGAGCGGCCGGACGCCGACCTCGCGGAGTTCCAGCGCTTCGCCCGGACGCGCGGCCTGTCGGAGATCATGCTGCCGAGGACGGTGATCTTCGTCGAAAAGCTGCCAATGCTCGGATCCGGCAAGGTCGACAATACGGCCGTGACGGAGCTCGCGGTCAGGGCAAAGGCTCCGCATCCGGAAGCTGTGGTGGTCGAATAGGACAGCAAGCCCCTCACCCCACCCTCTCCCGCACGCGGGCGAGGGAGTCCGGGCGGAGGGGTTGGACGGATGGTGGTCTCGTTCCGAATGAAACCCGCCGGCGGAAAAGCCCTCGCCCGCTTGCGGGAGAGGGTTGGGTGAGGGTCTTGCTTTCGGGGGAGCCATGCGCAAGGAAATCGCGCGCGCCCGGCCCTTGCGAAGGACCCAGACCGATGCCGAATTGAAGCTCTGGCTGCATCTGCGCGATCGCCGGCTCCAGGGATTGAAGTTCCGCCGACAGGTTCCAATCGAAGGTTACTTCGCCGATTTCGTCTGCAAGGACACCATGCTCATCGTCGAACTCGATGGCGGGCAACATGCGGAAATGCGCGCCGGGCATGATCGGCACCGGGCGGACATATTGGCTGGCCTCGGCTATCGCGTTGTCCGGTTCTGGAACAACGATCTGTTTGAGAACATCGACGAAGTGTTGCGGCAGATCGTCGAAGCCTGCCAGAAAGCCCCTCACCCCAGCCCTCTCCCGCAGGCGGGAGAGGGGGCGATCCCGGCGGGCTCGGCGTAATTGAAGACGCTGGCTCTCCCGAACAGTGACGGCTAGGCCTGCGACAAAGCCGCAGGCCGAAAGAGCCCTCGCCCGCTCGCGGGAGAGGGTTGGGTGAGGGGCTTGCTTTCCGTTGGGGACTGGCTCCCGGTTGAGCGATCTCGCGCCTTCCACAATCGCGTGAAGCGCCTTGAAGGCGATCGGCTGCGCGCAAGTCTTTCAAAGCGCGCAGGCGACCAACCTCCCCTGCGGATTTGCCAAAAATTGCGGGAGAAGAGCGATGACGAATGCTATTCCGGCGAGCCCGTTTTTGTCCCCGAAGCACACTCGGCGCGCACCTGCCTTCATCGTGGCCGGCATGGCGGCTGGCCTCGGGCTGCTCCTGGCGCTCGGGCCGATCGACGGTGCGAGAGCGCAATCCGATTCCGTGACCGCGATCGATATCGCGCTCGAACCCGACGCGACGATGCTTCAGCACGCGAAGGACGCCAACGCCCGTCTGCTGAAGTCCTTCCCGAAGGGGTTTTCGCTCGACGCGACCCACCACCCTCACGTCACGCTGCTGCAGCAATTCGTACGCACCGACGACCTCGACAAGGTCTATGCGGCGGCGGACGCGGTTATCAGCAAGGAGAAGCCGACGACATGGCCGCTGAAGGCCTTCAAATACTACTATATCCCGTCACCGCCGGTCGGCCTTGCCGGGATCGTTGTCGAACCGACCGCCGACCTGCATCGGCTGCAGGATGAGCTGATCACCGCCATCAAGCCCTTCACGGTGAAGACGGGAACGCCTTCGGCATTCTTCAGCCAAGACGGCGGACGGGACATCCAGAAATCGCTGATCGAGTATGTCGCCGGATTCACCAAGGTCGCGGCGGGCGACCATTTCAATCCGCACGTGACCATCGGCGTCGGAACGGAAGCTTATCTGAACAAGATGCTGGCCAAGCCGTTCGAAACGTTCACGTTCTCCCCGACCGGCGCATCGGTCTATCAACTCGGCACCTTCGGCACGGCCCGGAAGGAACTGAAGGCGATCGCGCTGGCGCCCTGATGGCGGCGCGAAAGAGGACTTTCCGCTACTTCCGCTGCTTGATCGGCTTGGCGGCGTTGGCCCGGATCGCGACGTCGATCGCGGCCAGCGCCCAGTCGCGCAACTCGTCCGTGTCGTCGAGCAGGCGTTCCGGAATGCGATAGTAGCTGAGCGATGTATCGCGGCCGTTCTTCGAGCCATAGACGAATGGGCCGCAGCCCTCGGCTTCATAGGCCTGGCGGGTTTGGTCATCGGCCTTCAGGTAGATGACATCGCCCTGCCAGATGCCGAACATCAGCCCATCGCGAAAAAAGCCCAGACCGCCGAACATGCGGCGGATGCGAACGCCGCCGACCGGCTCAACAGCTCTGCGAGATAATCGAGATCGGCCGTCATGGGCTGCCTCAGTCTGCGATATCGAGGCCCATCTGCCAGAAATCAGCCTCCAGGCGGACCGCCTGCCGGAAGATCTCAAGCAGGCGCGGATAGCGCGCCTCGGTCAGATAGTCTGCCGCGAGGCGGTCGATCTGGGCAAGGCTTGCCTCGGCCACGCCCTGATAGCCCTCGCCCGCATATTCGCGGATCCAGGCGGAATAGGGATTTGCGCCATCAAGGCCGGTACCGGAAGCCGCGAGATCGGTACCGATTTCTGCATAACCGACGACGCAGGGCGACAGCGCGACAATGAGATCGAGCATGTCGCCGCGCAAGCCGGCCTCCTGCACAAAGCGCGTGTAGGCGACGGTGGCGCGGGCTTCCGGCGTGTTCTCAACCGCTTCCTGCGACAGCCCCCATTCGGCGCAAAGCGTCAGATGCAGGCTGGTTTCGTCGAGGATGGCATGCATCCCGGCCGAAGCCTTGCGCATTTCCAAAGCGTTTGGCGCCTTGTAGACGCCGATGGCATAGGCGCGAGCGAACTCGATCAGGAACAGGTAATCCTGCACCAAATAGTGCTGGAAGCTCGGCTTGGGCAGCGTGCCGTCGCCAAGGCCGACCACGAAGGGATGGCGAACATAGGCGTGCCACTCAGCGGCGGCATCGGACTTCAAGCGCTCGAACAGGCTGGACAAGAAAGTCTCCAGAATGGAACTCGGGATGGCGCGGGCATCGTCGCCCCGGCGAAGGCTGGGGCCATCACCATTGGCCAGGGGATGTAGGCGGGGCTGTCCGGAAATCCGGCGGCGGGTATGGATCCCGGCCTTCGCCGGGATGACTGCGGAGAGGGTGGGTTCGGAATATGCTCTGCGTGCTTCGAGACGGCCCTTCGGGCCTCCTCAGCATGTTGAGCACGGTGCGTTGCGTTTGGGAAATCCGGTGAGGCCGTAAACCCTCACCCGCCGCACTGCGTGCGTCGACCTCTCCCGTGAGGCGAGAGGTGAAGCAAGCCCGCCTTAGTGGTCGGCCGTCGCGGCATTCGCCTCGGAGAGATCCGCCGGCTTCAGCATGACGGACTCACCGCAACCGCAGGCCGAAACCTCGTTCGGGTTCTTGAACACGAAGCCCGAACGCAGCTTGGTCGTCTCGAAATCCATCACCGTGCCGAGCAGGTAGAGAACCGCGGCCGGATCGATGAACACCGAAGCGCCCTTCTCCTCGATGCGCTCGTCCTTGGGATCGGGCTCGGCGACCGGCTTCATGGTGTATTCCATGCCGGCGCAGCCACCCTTTTTGACGCCAATGCGTAGGCCCAGCACGGGCACGTCGGAATCCTCGACGATTTCGCGCACGCGCTCGGCGGCGGCATCGGTCAGGGTCATCACGGCAAAGCGTGAACGGACGCCCATGGCATATCTCCAGTTCGCGGCGCAAAGCGCCTTTGTCGACCCTTAAGATCGGCTATCAAATGCCGTTCTGCAAGGCAGCGACGGGTAGATCGGAATCGTTCGACCAAATGCCGGGTGTCGCCAGCTCGACGACATGGCCATCCGGATCGTTGAAATAGAGGCTCTCGCCACCCTGCGGCCAGACCATCTCGGCGGTGACGAGGACGCCCTTCGCCACCAGATGATCGCGCCAGGCGGACAGCGCATCCTTCGGGATACGCAGCGCGAAATGATAGGGTCCGCTGCTGTCATGGGCGGGAATGGTGCCGCCCGGCAGCACGACATCCTTCAACGTCGCGCCACGCAGGAACACCAGAAGCACACTGGCCGGCCCGGCATCGAAGGCAACCAGGCGGTCATCCTCGATCAAAGCCTGCAGGCCGAGCACGTCGCGATAGAACTTCGCGGCACGCTTGATGTCGTCGACATAGATCGCCGTTTCCAGAACGCCGGTGATCGGTGGCGGCGTGCCCATTGTCGGCCTCAATACCAGTCGAGCGCGACGCGAGCCTCATCCGACATCCGGTCCTGCGACCAGGGCGGATCGAAGGTCATGGTGACATCGACACGGCCAATGCCCGGAACGGATCCAACGGCGTTTTCCACCCAGCCCGGCATTTCACCGGCCACGGGACAACCCGGCGCCGTCAGCGTCATCTCGATCGCGACATTGCGGTCGTCATCGACGTCGATCTTGTAGATCAGGCCAAGCTCGTAGATGTCGGCGGGGATTTCCGGATCGTAGACGGTCTTCAGCGCGGCGACGATGTCGCCGGTCAGACGCTCCAGTTCCTCGGCCGGAATGGCGGAAACCGCAGCTTCCGGCGCGGTCGCCGTCGCTTCGTCCGCCACTTCGTTCGTCTCTTCGCTGATCAGCGCGATGTCGTCCATTTCAGATCCTCATGCGAAGAAAGAGTGCGCCTTAACCAGCGCATCGGCAAGGCGGTCGACCTCGTCGAAGGTATTGTAGAGACCGAAGGATGCCCTGCATGTGGAGGTCACGCCGAACCGGTGCAAGAGCGGCTGGGCGCAATGCGTTCCGGCGCGGACGGCGACGCCCTCGCGATCGATGATCGTGGAGACGTCGTGCGCATGCGCGCCGTTCATCTCGAACGAGATGATCGCGCCCTTGTCCCTGGTCGTGCCGAAGATCTTCAGGCTGTTGATCGCCGAAAGCCGCTCCGTCGCGTAATCGCGCAGCGCCAGCTCATGCGCGAGGATTTTATCGCGGCCGAGGCCTTCCATGTATTCCAGCGACGCGCCAAGGCCGATCGCCTGGACGATCGGCGGGGTGCCGGCCTCGAAGCGATGCGGCGGCACGCCATAGGTGACGTTGTCCTCGGTGACGTCGCGGATCATCTCGCCGCCGCCAAGGAAGGGCGGCATGACGTCCAGCAGCGACTTCTTGGCGTAGAGAACGCCAATGCCGGTCGGGCCATAGAGCTTGTGGCCGGTGACGCAATAGAAATCGGCGTCGAGCGCCTGCACGTCGACCGGCAGGTGCACGGCGGCCTGGCTACCATCGACCAGCACCTTGACGCCATGGGCATGGGCGATGCGGATCACGTCGGCGATCGGCACGATGGTGCCGGTGACGTTCGACATATGCGTCATCGCGACGATCTTGGTGCGCGGCGTGATCAGCTTCTCGAACTCGTCGAGCAGGAAGGTGCCGTCATCGGCGATCGGCGCCCACTTGATCACCGCGCCCTTGCGCTCGCGCAGGAAATGCCACGGCACGATGTTGGAATGGTGCTCGAGGATCGAGACAATGATCTCGTCGCCCTCGCCGATCTCCATCGCGCCGAACGACGAGGCGACCAGGTTGATCGCCTCGGTTGAGGACCGCGTGAAGATGATCTCGTCGACCGAGCCGGCGTTCAGGAAGCGCCGGACCGTCTCGCGCGACTTTTCATAGGCATCGGTCGCGACGTTGGAGAGGTAGTGCAGGCCGCGATGGACGTTGGCATATTCTTCCGAATAGGCCTTCGTCACCGCGTCCAGCATCGCCTGCGGCTTTTGAGCCGAAGCGCCATTGTCGAGATAGACGAGCGGCTTGCCGTAAACCGTCCTCGACAGGATCGGAAAATCCCGCCTTATCGCCTGAACGTCATAGCCGCCCTGCTCGCTCATGCTGCCTCTTGTCCGCGTGTTGCCAGCCAGTTGCGCGAGATTTCCTCGAAGGCGTCGCCAATGGCTTCGTCACCAAGGCCTTCGATCGCTTCGGCCAGGAATGCCGTTACCAGCAGGGTTTCGGCCTCGGGGCGGGGAATGCCGCGCGAGAGCAGGTAGAACAGGATGTCGTCGTCGATCTCGCCGCTGGTCGCGCCATGCGCGCACTGGACGTCGTCGGCGAAGATTTCCAGCTCCGGCTTGACGAAGAAGGACGCGTCCTCGGAGAGGAGCAGGCCCTGCGTCATCATCCGGCCGTCGGTCTTCTGCGCGTCGGGGCGCACGATGATGCGGCCCTGGAACACGCCTTCCGAACGACCGTCCATCACCGCCTTGAACAATTCGCGGCTGGCGCCATTCGGCACCGCGTGATCGACGCTGAGCGCGATATCGGCATGCTGCTTGCCGCGCAGCATCGTCGCGCCGAACAGGCCGGCGCGGGCGTTTTCGCCGGAATAGGTGACGAAGGTCTGGGCGCGGGAAACCGTAGCGCCGATCATCAGCGTCAGATGATCGAACTGGGTCTCGGTGCCGATGGTGACAGCGAGCGTGCCGAGATGGACGGCAGCGTTGCCTTCGCTCTGCAGCTTGGCCCAGATCACCTTGGCGCGGTCGCCGACGGTCGCCTCGGTGACGATATTGGCCTGATAGGCACTGCCGGCCGGGCCGACATGCGTCTCGAGCAGGCGCACGGAAGCGTCCGCGCCAACCGTCACAATGTTGCGGACATGCGAGGCGACAGCCGAACTCGTCACATGGGCGATCTCGATGGCGCGCTCGATGCGGGCGCCGGCCGGCACCTCGATCGAAACGCCGCCGATCATCAGCGCCGAATTCAGCGACACGACCGCGTCGTTCAGCGTGGCGATCTGCTGACCGATGCGCGCATCGCTAGCCTGGAGCAGATCGACCAACGGACGAACGGTGACGCCGTCAATACCGTTGAGGTCCGAGAGATCCGGCCGGAAAATGCCATCGACCACCACGAGACGGGCACGGTCGAGACCCGGAAGCGGATCTGCAAGCGAGCTCACCTCGGCGGTAGCACCGACCGCGAGCGGCGGCATGGTGCGCAGCAGGGCACGCAGGTCGGTATAGCGCCAGGCTTCGGTCCGGCGATGCGGCAGGCCCAGCTTCTGGAAGGTGGCGAAGGCGCTTTCACGCGCCGCGGCAATCGCGGGCGAACCCGGCAACTGCGTGCGGGCGGCGGCAAACTCCAGCGCCAGCGTTTCTTCAGCCTGTGTGCGCAGGATGCGCGGCTCGGCGTTCATCGATGCCACTCCCTCGCTCAAGCCGCTTCGCCGGCATAATCGGCATAGCCCTTGGCTTCGAGCTCAAGCGCCAGCTCCGGACCGCCGGTGCGAACGATGCGGCCGGCCGACATCACATGAACCTTGTCGGGAACAATGTGGTCGAGCAGGCGCTGATAGTGGGTGATGACCAGCATGGAACGTTCGGGCGAACGGAGCGAATTGACGCCTTCCGAAACGACGCGCAGCGCATCGATGTCGAGGCCCGAATCCGTCTCGTCGAGGATCGCCAGCTTCGGCTCCAGCAGCGCCATCTGCAGGATTTCGTTGCGCTTCTTCTCGCCGCCGGAGAAACCGACATTGAGCGGACGACGCAGCATTTCCTGAGAAACATTAAGCTTCTCCGAGGCAACCTTCACGCGACGGATGAAATCCGGCGTGGTCAGTTCGGCCTCGCCGCGCGCCTTGCGCTGGGCGTTGAGCGCTGCCTTCAGGAAGGTCATGGTGGCGACGCCGGGGATCTCAAGCGGATACTGGAATGCCAGGAAAACGCCTGCGGCTGCGCGCTCCTCGGCCGGCATCTCGACGATGTCGCTGCCGTCGAAGATGATCTCGCCTTCGGTGACGTCATAGCCATCGCGGCCGGAGAGCACATAGGACAGCGTCGACTTGCCGGAGCCGTTCGGCCCCATGATCGCATGGACTTCGCCGGTCGGGACGACCAGGTCGACACCGCGCAGGATCTCCTTGCCGTCGATGGAGGCGTGGAGGTTCTTGATCTCGAGCATATCGTTGTTCCGTTCAAAACTGGTTCTTGAACCTCCCGGGGGGAGGTCGAAGACGCCCTGGCGTCTTCGGTCAGGGTTCAAGCGGAAAGGCCGCGACCCTTCCCAAAGCGCCTCAGGCGCTTCGACCCTCCCCGCTCTCGGGGAGGGTTCAACAAGCGGGGACTTAGCCGACCGACCCTTCGAGGCTGATCGAAATCAGCTTCTGGGCTTCGACCGCAAATTCCATCGGCAGCTGCTGGATGACGTCCTTGACGAAGCCGTTGACGATCAACGCCACGGCCTCTTCGGACGAAAGCCCGCGCTGGAGGCAATAGAACAGCTGGTCGTCGGCGATCTTCGACGTCGTCGCCTCATGCTCGAACACGGCGCTGGCGTTCTTCGACTCGATGTAGGGCACGGTATGCGCGCCGCACTTGTCGCCGATCAGAAGGCTGTCGCAATTGGTGAAATTGCGTGCGCCGGACGCCTTGCGGTGCGCCGAGACGAGGCCGCGATAGGTGTTGTCCGAACGACCGGCCGCGATGCCCTTCGAGATGATCCGGCTCTTCGTGTTCTTGCCGAGATGAATCATCTTGGTGCCGCTATCGACCTGCTGATAGCCGTTCGAAACCGCGATCGAATAGAACTCGCCCTGGCTGTCATCGCCGCGCAGGATGCAGGACGGGTACTTCCAGGTGATCGCCGAACCGGTCTCGACCTGCGTCCACGAGATCTTCGAACGATCGCCACGGCAATCGCCGCGCTTGGTCACGAAGTTGTAGATGCCGCCCTTGCCGTCCTTGTCGCCGGGATACCAGTTCTGGACCGTCGAGTACTTGATCTCGGCGTCTTCCAGCGCAACCAGCTCGACCACCGCCGCATGCAGCTGGTTTTCGTCGCGCATCGGCGCCGTGCAGCCTTCGAGATAGGAGACGTGAGCCCCCTTCTCGGCGATGATCAGCGTGCGCTCGAACTGGCCGGTATTCCGCTCGTTGATGCGGAAATAGGTCGACAGCTCCATCGGGCAGCGGACGCCTTCGGGGATGTAGACGAACGAACCATCCGAGAAAACAGCCGAATTCAGCGTCGCATAATAGTTGTCGGTCACCGGAACGACGGAGCCGAGATACTTTTTCACGATCTCGGGATATTCGCGGATGGCTTCCGAGATGGCGCAGAAAATCACGCCAGCCTTCTTCAGCTCTTCCTTGAACGTCGTGACGACGGAGACGGAATCGAACACCGCATCGACCGCGACCCGACGATCCGACGCGCCCTCGACGCCAGCCAGGATCTCGCGCTCGCGCAGCGGAATGCCCAGCTTCTCGTACATGGCGAGCAGTTCGGGATCGACCTCGTCGAGCGACTTCGGGCCCGGGGAGCTCTTCGGCGCCGAATAATAATAGAGGTCGTCGAAATCGATCTTCGGATAGTGGACGCGCGACCAGGTCGGCTCGGTCATGGTCAGCCAGCGCCGATAGGCGTCCAGCCGCCATTCGAGCATCCAGTCGGGCTCGTTTTTCTTGGCAGAGATAAAGCGGACGATATCCTCCGACAGGCCCTTGGGGGCGCGGTCGGATTCGATATCGGTCACGAAACCGTATTTGTACTGATCGACGTCGATCTGGCTAACCTGATCGACCGTCTCCTGAATTGCAGGCATTGCCTACTCCATCCACAGCGGTTTCAAGGACCGCGGGTTGAGTGCGTTGTCATGCGGCGCGTGTCACGCCCGGCGCAAGCCGTCTCATGACACGTCCCCAGACCTCCGTAAATCTACGTATGTCGCTTTCGGATGTTTGCCATCCGAAACTGACGCGGATCGCGGCCTTCGCTTGAGATTCCGGCACCTTCATGGCCTTCATCACATGCGAAATACCGACTTTTCCCGAAGAACACGCAGACCCGGCCGAAACCGCTGCTCCTTCGAGATCGAGGGCGATCACCAGCGTTTCCGCCTGGAGACCTTCGACGCTGAGCGACAGCGTCTGCGGAAGCCGGTCGGCTCCGCCACTCAATAGGATTGCCGGATGCGCCGCCGTCGCGATTTCGTCGCGCCATAGCGTCCATTCGGCCTGCCGGTCGAGATCGGCGCGGGCACATTCCGCCGCCACACCGAAACCGACAATCGCCGCCACGTTCTGCGTGCCGGCGCGGCTGTATTTTTCCTGGCCGCCACCAACCAGCAGCGGCAGGGGCGAGGCGAGATCCCCACCCAGCACGATGGCGCCAGCCCCTTGCGGACCGCCGATCTTGTGGGCGGAGAGCGTCAGGAAATCGACGCCGAGCGCCGCGATATCGACCGGGATCCGGCCGGCGGCCTGGATCGCATCGGTATGAACCAGCGCGCCGAATTTTCTCGCGATGGCAGCGATCTCAGCGACCGGCTGGATCACGCCGGTCTCGTTATTCGCCAGCATCACCGAAACCAGCGCCCGCTTGCCCTCAGCCTGCAAGCCATCAAGCTTGCCGCTAAGATCGTCGAGGTTCAACCGACCCTCGCCGTCGACAGCGATCGCCAGCGTGTCCGACTTTCCGAAACGGCCGCCCGCCAACACGGACGGATGTTCCGTCGCGCCGACCAGCAGCGTGTCGATCGCTATTTCACCGGCACCGATACGCATTTTCGGCGACAACACCGTGACATTTGCCTCGGTGCCGCCACTCGTGAAGATCACCCGCACCGGATCGGCGCCGACCAGCTTGGCCACGAGGCGTCGCGCCAATTCGACCTTGGAGCGGGCCGCCCTGCCCTCGCCATGCACGGAAGAGGCGTTGCCGGTCGCATCCAGCGCGTCGATCATCGCCGCGCGCACTTCGGGTCGAAGCGGCGCACCGGCATTGTAATCGAGGTAGATACGCGGCGCTGCCACGGCTTGCCGTCTCCTGTTGCGAGGCGGATGTCGCATTATGCTTGAAATCCGGACCCCGCATCATGCTACAAGGCCCGCTACAAGGCAGGATCGACATCCGATGCCGTTTTCGAATAATTCTAAAGTGTTCTAGAAACCCTGAGACTCAGAGTCAAGTTACGATTTGGCTTTGATATAGGTCGCTCATGGGGCTCTGAACAGATCGAAAGGTCCGAGGCTAAGCATGCCCGAGGTAATCTTCACCGGCCCCGCCGGCCGCATCGAGGGACGGTTCCAGCCGTCCAAGGAAAAGAACGGCCCGATCGCCATCATCCTTCATCCGCATCCGCAGTTCGGCGGCACGATGAACAATGCGATCACCTACCAGCTGTTCTACATGTTCGCGAAGCGCGGCTTTGCCGTTTTGCGCTTCAATTTCCGCGGTGTCGGCCGCAGCCAGGGTGAATTCGACCATGGCGAGGGCGAGCTTTCGGACGCCGCGTCGGCGCTCGACTGGGTGCAGACCATCCATCCGGATGCGCGCGCCTGCTGGGTCGCCGGATTCTCGTTCGGCTCGTGGATCGGCATGCAGCTCCTGATGCGCCGCCCGGAGATCGAGGGTTTCATCTCGATCGCGCCGCAGGCCAATCTGTATGACTTCTCGTTCCTGGCGCCCTGCCCGTCCTCCGGCCTGATCGTCCATGGCGACCAGGACAAGGTCGCACCGCCCAAGGACGTGCAGACGCTGGTCGACAAGCTGAAGACGCAGAAGGGCATCATTGTCGAACAGACGATCATGCCGGGCGCCAACCACTTCTTCGAAGGCCAGGTCGAGCCGCTGATCGATATCTGCGGCAACTATGTCGACAAGCGCCTCGCGATGCTGACCGCCGCCTGATTTTTCTGGAACGGGCCGCAAGGCCCTTTCGACCCATAAGAAAACGGCCCGAGGCGTCATCGCCCGGGCCGTTTTTGTTTGTAGATGCAATGAGTTTTGCGCCCCGGCTCGCCTGAGAGACACCAGCTTTGAAGCACCAGAGCGTGCTTTGGCTCTGGCCTGGACAGACCTTCACGTAACCCCAAGCGCCCTACCTGCAGCCAGTATTTCTATCCCCCTGATTGTCCGGCCCGTGATTCAGCAAGCGAGCCCGATTTCCTCATTCGAGCCGCGTTGCCCCTTACCTCTCCCTGAGGGAGAGGTCGGAGCGCAGCTCCTGGTGAGGGTTTAGGGAACCATCCGGAGAGGCCGTAAACCCTCACCCGCCAGCCTTTGGCTGTCGACCTCTCCCTCAGGGAGAGGTGAAGGAAGGCTATTTCGGACCGCGCTGGTGGGGAGGCTCAAGACTGGCTGCTCCCTTCGATCATGTATTACGAGCCAGACACTCGAGAGGCCATAACTGAAGCCCCCGCCGAAGGACACACGGTCAGGCCGGGATCCAGTCTTGCCGTCCTGCATCCTTCGAGACGGCCCTTCGGCCCTCCGCAAGATGATGCGAATGGAGGCTGGGAGAAAAAGCTCCTGCCGGGAGCGTGAGACATCCCCTCACAGGCAAAAGCGACCTCCGGGCAATCCAAAAAGAAAGGCCCCGACAAGCGGGGCCCTTCTCATATCAGCCGAAATTCTCGATCAGAACTTGTAGCTAAGACCGACGGTGACGGCCGTCTGGTCCCAGCCCGCATCTACACTGCCCTCGTATAGATTGTAGGTCTGGTTGTCGAAATCGGAGTAGCGAACTTCGGCCCTGGCGATCCAGTTCGGGCTGAAGGCATATTCAGCACCGGCGCCGATCGTCCAGCCGACATGCGTGTTCGAGTCATCGGAGCCGAACGCTCCATTGTTGACGTCGAAGCCGTACGAGCTCAGCTTGCCGCTCGCAAAAGCGATACCGCCCGTCGCATAGATCAGGAAGTTGTCGAACGCATAGCCGGCGCGCAGGCGGGCCGAACCCTGCCAGTCACTCCGGAAGGAAAGGTTTCCAGTCACGTCGCCGCCGAGATAGCTGTAGCTCTGGTCACCGCTGATATCGGCATAATCGATATCGCCTTCGACGCCGAAGACGAACTGGTCCATCTGCCAATTGTAGCCGGCATGGACGCCGCCCAGGAAGCCGTCCGCATCAAAGCTATCCGCGGGGGTAATGACGTTGGGAAAGAAAACACTCTGGTTGTCGTCTTCGCTGCCCCAGGCATAGCCCGCATGCACACCGGCATAGAAGCCGGTCCAGTTGAAGGCGGCGGGCGCTACGATGACTGGCGCGGGTTCGTAGGTGAGGTCAGCCGCCTGCGCGCCGCCGAGGCTCATGGCCAAGACGGATGCAGCCGCGGTCGCCATTAGAAGGGAATATTTCATTGCGAGCCTCTTCGATCTTGTCGTTCACGAAGGTTGAAATGAAAGTGCCACCCAGAGACTTCACGCTAACACCGTATCTGCAAACAAACTATTGCAGACTCGTCACACAACGCATGGATTCGACTCCATAATTGGCCGAATTTTCGATGATTCAGGCGCAAATACGCGATTGTTTGACCCTCTGGTATAATTATTCCGAGGATTTGCCTGTAGTAGATTAGCTAACTTTCTGTTCAGTCCGAAAGTAACTTGATAGGAACACATATCCATCTTCGTAAGGCAATCCACTAAGCTGGCGGCCATACAGATGAGCTGCTGGAACGGCAGCGCGGCGCCTCGGAGGCACCACAAGGCAAGCGAGATCCGGATCGCGATCCGAGATACCAGCGGCAACGAAAAAAGGCCCCGCCGAAGCGGAGCCTTTCCAAAATCCAGATTGACCCGTGGCGATCAGAACTTGTAGTTCAGACCAGCCTTGAGCGTGTGGAACTTGGTTTCTGCGTCCAATCCTGCGTGGAAGGGACCGAAGTTCGCATCAATGATCTTCTCGCTGCCGAGATCGACATAGAGATATTCGGTCTTCAGCGTGATGTTCTTGGTGACGCCGTATTCGAAGCCAGCGCCGACCGTCCAGCCGTACTGAGTATTCGATTCCGATTCATTGATCAGCGAGTTGCCGTTAATGCCGGCCGAAATCGACGACTCGACACTGCCATAAGCCAGACCACCGGTGCCGTAGAGCAGGAGGTTGTCGAGCGCGTAGCCGAGCCTGCCGCGAACCGTGCCGAACCATTCGACTTCGGAGCCTGCCTCGAAATTGACGTTCGTGCCGCCGGCATTGAGATTGCCGGTGAGCTTGCCCTCGTAGGACGAAGCCGCGATGTCGGCCTCGATACCAACAACCCAGTTCTGATTGAACTGCCAATTGTAGCCGACCTGGACGCCGCCGAAGCCGCCGCTTGCATCCTGCTCCAGCTCTCCGTTGGCGATGGAGAAAATGTCTCCGTCATCGTTGACAGTAATGTCTCCCGGATACTTGAAGTCGCCGGCGGCGACGCCGCCATGCACGCCGATATAGAAGCCGGTCCAGTTGAAGACTTCCGGAGCGGCCACGGGGACCGGCTCGTAGGTCAGGTCCGCCGCATGAGCGCCCACCACGCCCAAGACGAGTACGGAAGCCATCGTTGCACTGCGAAGAATGAATTTCATCAAGGAGCCCCTGCGCTCAAAAGAAATGCTCCGGGCGAACGACCATCTTGGCCCCCACCGCCTGGTGCACGAAAGCTAGCGCAGCGCACGGAGTTAAACCGTTGCCAAATAGCATCACCAATCTACAAGTGACGCAGGGTCAATATACACTTATCACTTAATACTAGTTGTTACCCTTAGCAATTGGACAGCAGCTCCTTGCAGGAAAACGAGAATTTCATCCCTATCATAGGTTGAGATGCCCTTCGAAAATGCAATCGGTTCTCGCGCAAATTTTGATTGCGAACCTGGCGAACAATGCCACCCGATCTATAAGGCGGCACTAGCAGGGGGGATTTGAAGCACTGCTAAAGTCTGGTCGTCGAATATCCGCCTGGGAAGCGTCGGCGGGGTCGATTCTGCGCTCGCCTAAAACGCCTCTGATTCGCAATGGGCCCGGGTTGCCGCCGGTCTCCCGCCACCAACGCCCCCACCCGCACAGTCGGGCATTGGCGCCTCGATACGGGCAAGGCCGGCTCGACGCCACAAAAAGAAAAGGGCTCCGCCGAGGGAGCCCTTTTTTAGTTCACTCAGTACTGACAGCCGCTCGAACTCACGCCTGTCAGCGTTGTCGAGTGAGCCAGCCACCCGGCGACGAACCGGAGAGTTCAACCGCTCGGGCGACGCCAAACGGATCCGCGACGAGCCGGCGCCTCACATCGTTCCGGCTTTGGACGGGTTCTGCGGCTTGACCCGCGTTCCCACCAGGCGGGCAATCTCCGACACCACCTGCTGATGCAGCACGCGGTTCTTCTCGATGTCGAAATGCGACACCGTCTTGATGTCGGCGCGCTTGCGGACGTCGGAATTGACCACGCGCTTGCCGGCGCCCTCCGGCACGTCCAGCGCCTCGGCCCAGCCATTGTTGGACTGATAGAGGTTCAGATAGCGCCGCACGCCGGGCGCGATGGGGCCCTTGGTCGTGGGATCGAAGGTGACGACCAGATCAACCGGCACGCCGTTGCGGGCGAGCTGCTGGCCCATGATCAGAACGGCATTGGCGCCGAGTGAATGGCCGACCAGCACGATCGGGCGGGTGGACTTCGGATTGGCCTTGTACTTGGCGGTGATCTCCGCGGCAATCCTCGGCCAATTGGCGTGGTTGAGAACCTTGTTGGGAATGCCCTGCGCGGTCAGCTCCTTCGACATGTCGTCCATGCCGAGCGAGAAGACGTTGGCGAGGCCACGGAAAAGATAGATCTGCGGGTCGCGCGCGACGCGCGGCGCGGTCTTGGTGACCTTGGCAATCACCTTCTTGGGCGCGACCTTTGCCGCGGGCGCGGCACCCGCCACGGGCTCCTGCGCGGCAGGCGGCGCAACGGCAGGCGCCGCCTGCGCCGAGGCCACCAGCGGCACGGCCAGCGCGGCGCCGACCATCAACAGAGCACCATACTTCAGCAGACGATTGCGCATACGGACGACTCCTCGGGAGAAAAGGGAAAGGATGGGCGCGCAGGGGCGGCGATGCGTTGGCTCATCGCGTCAGCGCTCCCGGCTGGGCCAGGACACCGCCCGGCATGGGATGCGGAACACCGGTGGTTTCCGGAAGGCTGAGCGGCAGGCCGGCGACGCTGCGGGCGGCGAGATAGGCGAAGGCCTGCGCCTCCATGAAGTCGCCCGACCAGCCGAGTGCATCGGCGGTTGTCACGTTGGCGCCGCTGGCCTCGGCAAGCAGGCGCAGGATGGCGGGATTATGCGCGCCGCCACCGCAGACGATGATGTCGTCGGCGCCACCGGCCAGCGCAACGGCACGGGCGATGGTCTCAGCGGTGAAGGCAGCCAAAGTGGCCGCTGCATCGGCGGTCGACAGGCGCGCGACGGCCTCTCGCGAAAAGGCGTCGCGGTCGAGCGATTTCGGCGGAGCCAGGTCGAACCAGGGATTGTCCATCAGCTCCGCCAGGGATTGCTTTTGCACGGTGCCGGCGGACGAAAGCGCGCCACCGCGATCCATCGCCTCGCCCGTCCGTTCGCGAACGAGATCGTCGATGAGCGCATTGCCGGGGCCGGTGTCGAAAGCGACGATCGAACCATCGGCGCCGATCCGCGTGACATTGCCGACACCGCCGATATTGACCACCGCGACATCGCCCCTGAGGCCGGCGGCGCGCACCAGGGCGGCATGGAAGATCGGCACCAGCGGCGCCCCCTGCCCGCCGGCCGCGACATCGGCCGCGCGAAAATCATAGACGACGGGAATGCCAAGCCGATGCGACAGCGCCGCGCCATCGCCGATCTGGATCGTCAGCTTGCGGTTCGGCGCGTGAAAAACGGTCTGGCCATGAAAGCCGACAAGCGTCACGCGGGGAGCATCCACGTCCTGCCGCGCCAAAAGCGCCTCGACGGCCTCGGCATGCGCCTCGGTAACGATCCGCTCCGCCTCGACCAAGATGCCAGGGCGCGCATCGCGATGATTCAACTCGACGGCTGCCTTCAGCGCCGTCCGCAGTACAGCGCGCTCGTCCGGCGCATAGGGCCGGAAATAGGTTGGGCCGAAAGCTTCGACCTCTTCGCCGTCGGTCGCGATCAAGGCCGCGTCGACGCCATCCATCGACGTTCCACTCATGAGCCCGACAACGACGGTTCTGCGCATAGGTTCCCCCGGAACTGTTCTAATCCGGGATAGCCGCAAGTCACGCTTCGGCAAAGAGCAGATCGGCAACAGTCGCCCTCTTTCGTGCGATCCGCCGATCTGCCACGTGACAAACCGATTTCGCTGATCTATATGCGCTGTCATGACTTTCGCCGTCGCCACCTACGCTTGGTACTTTAGCTATCCGCTCACAATGGCGGAGGTAGGGGTGCGCGCGGTCTAAAAAACCGCAAATTGTCCCGAAGCCGCCAGACACCTGGCGGCTTTTTTTATGCCGCCGGGTGGGTCCATTTTCCAAGGAGCCATGACCCGTGTTGACCACAGACGACCTCCGCATCCGCGAATTGAAAGAACTCTCGACGCCAGAGCAGGTGATGCGGGAAATCCCGCGCACAGAGACGGCCAGCGAGACGGTTACCAACGCCCGTACCGCCCTGCACAACATCCTGCACGGCACCGACGACCGCCTCGCCGTCGTCATCGGCCCCTGCTCGATCCACGATCCCGTCGCCGCCATGGACTACGCGCGCCGGCTTGCCGAAATCCGCCCCTATCTCGCCGATCGGCTTGAGATCATCATGCGGGTGTATTTCGAGAAGCCGCGCACGACCGTCGGCTGGAAGGGCCTGATCAACGATCCGGACCTCGACGGCAGCTTCGAGATCGACAAGGGCCTGCGGATTGCGCGCAACCTGCTGCTCGAGATCAACGATCTCGGCGTGCCGGCCGGCTCGGAATTCCTCGACATGACGACGCCGCAATATTTCGCCGATCTCGTCGGCTGGGGCGCCATCGGCGCGCGCACGACCGAGAGCCAGGTGCACCGCGAACTGGCTTCCGGCCTTTCCTGCGCCGTCGGCTTCAAGAACGGCACGGATGGCAATGTGAAGATCGCGCTCGATGCGGTTCTCTCGGCATCCGAGCCGCATCATTTTCTCGCTGTGACCAAGAGCGGCCGCTCGGCGATCGCGACGACTTCCGGCAACGAGGACTGCCACATCATCCTGCGCGGCGGAAAATCGACCAATTATGACGCCGCCAGCGTCGAAGAGGCCGCCAAGGCATCCGAAAAGGCCGGTATCTCGCCGAAGATCATGATCGACGCCAGCCATGCCAATTCGTCGAAGAAGCCGGAAAACCAGCCGATCGTCGTCGACGACATCGCTCGTCAGGTCGAGGCAGGAGACAGCCGCATCATGGGTGTGATGGTCGAGAGCAATCTTGTTGCCGGCCGTCAGGATCTGGTCGAAGGCCAGCCTCTGGTGTACGGCCAGAGCATCACCGATGGCTGCATCGACTGGGACACCACGGTCGACGTACTGGAGCGGCTTGCCGCATCCGTAGAGGCGCGCCGCGCCAAGGCTCGTCGCGCCGCCTGAAGCTTGCCGGCTCGCGTGTTCTCACGCGAACCGGTACCCGCTTCGCTCGAAAATGCTTCTGCCCGGGAAATTTCGCCTTGAGGGTGAAATTTCCCGGCCCGGCTGCTAGAAAGCCGGCCAATCCCAAAACAATTCCAAAGGTCCGGCTGTCATGAGCGCCTTCAAGTCCGAGTTGATGCAGATCCTGACCGAGCGTGGCTTCGTCCACCAGTGCTCGGATAGCGAGGCGCTCGATCGCCGCTTCGCGACGGAGACGGTCACCGGCTATATCGGCTTCGACGCCACGGCGAAGAGCCTGCATGTCGGCTCGCTGATGCAGATCATGATGCTGCGCTGGATGCAGAAGACCGGCCATCGCCCCCTGGCGCTGATGGGCGGCGGCACCACGCGCATCGGCGACCCGTCCTTCAAGGACGAAGCGCGCAAGCTGCTGACCGACGAGATGATCGACGAGAACCTCGTCGGCATCCGCAAGGTGTTCGCCAACTACATCGATTTCGAGCGCGCCGAGCGCCCGGCCATCATGGCCAACAATGCCGAGTGGCTGAACGGCCTGCACTACATCGACTTCCTGCGCGATGTCGGCCGGCACTTCTCGGTCAACCGCATGCTCTCCTTCGATTCGGTGAAGACGCGCCTCGACCGCGAGCAGTCGCTGTCCTTCCTCGAATTCAACTACATGATCCTGCAGGCCTACGACTTCGTCGAGCTGAACCAGCGCCATGACGTGACGCTGCAGATGGGTGGCTCCGACCAGTGGGGCAACATCGTCAACGGCATCGAGCTCGGCCACCGCATGCTCGACAAGCAATTTTACGCGCTGACCACCCCCCTGCTGACCACCTCGTCCGGCGCCAAGATGGGCAAGACGGCGAATGGCGCGGTCTGGCTCAACGCCGACATGCTGGGCTCCTACGAGTTCTGGCAGTTCTGGCGCAACACCGAGGACGGCGACGTCGAGCGCTTCCTGAAGCTCTACACCGAGCTGCCGCTGGACGAGATCGCCCGCCTGGCAGCGCTGGGCGGCTCCGACATCAACGAGGCGAAGAAGATCCTCGCCACCGAAGTGACGGCGCTGGCGCATGGCCGCGCTGCCGCTGACGAAGCGGCTGAGACCGCCCGCCGGACGTTTGAAGAAGGGGCGCTGGCGGAAAACCTGCCGACGATCGAGGTGGCCCAGTCCGACTTCGCCAACGGCCTCGGCATACTGTCGCTGTTCGTCCAGGCCGGCCTCGTCGCCTCCAACGGCGAAGCCCGCCGCCAGATCAAGGGCGGCGGATTGCGCGTCAACGATCAGGCCGTGACCGACGAGAAGGTCTTGGTCGGCCCGGACGCGCTGACGGCGGAAGGCGTCGTCAAGCTGTCGCTCGGCCGCAAGAAGCACATTCTGGTTCGTCCGGTCTGATCAATCGGTCGATATGAGAATTCGAGGCGGCGCAGGCAACTGCGCCGCCTTTTCTGTTGCTCCGCAAGACAAGCGCTCCGGCCGGATTGCCAAGCCAATGATCATCATCTCGGCGTCATCCCGGACTTGATCCGGGAGCCCGTGCAGCCGAACCGCCCGTCTCGCTATAGCCGTCGGTCGCGACCTGCGAACGGCTCGATCGTCGTCGCGGCGCTGACCGCGACGTCATAGCCGACTTCGCCGAAGATCTGCGTCGTGCCGGCGGAGTAATCAGCCTTTTCGGTCTCGAAGAAGCCGGACAGCGAGACGTGGCGCGTCCTTTCGATCTCGTTCCAAGTATAGCTGGCGCCGAGGCCGACGTTCACATCCGACACCTTGCCGGCGTAACGAGCCCGCGCCCGACCTGATGCTCCAGCCGAACAGGCCCGCGCTCAGTTGACCGGAAATTCGAAAATCTTGCGGAAGATGCCGGGGGTGATGGCCGAGAGCGGATTGATCATCAGGCTCGGCGCGCTCAGCTTGCCATCGACCTTGAAGGTCACGCCGATCAGGCCGCCCTTGCTGCCGCCGCCGAGCGCGAGCCCGATGATGGGAAGCTTGCCGAACAAATTGTTGAAGGCATAGGCGGGCAAGTAGGTTCCGGCCAGCGACACCGTCTGCCGGGCGAGGTCCAGCGTGCCGTTGAAGGTCGCGCCGACCGACGCGCCGCGCAGCGTCGCGTCCTCGATCACGACGATCGAACCGCGCTTGGTATAATCGAGCCGCATCCGGTCGAACGGGACGTTGGACGGGTTCAGCCCGGTGCGGGTCGCATCCGGCCCGGTGCCGTTCGTCGCCGACACCAGCCGGCTCATCGACGGCTCGTCGACGATGCGGAAATTCCAGACGTCGAAAACGCCGGAGAACGAGCCGGACGGCCCTGCCCGCTTGCCGGTCAGCGTCAGCCTTCCGCCGACGATCCGGTTGTAGATGTCGATGAAGCGGAACACGCTGCCCGCATCGCCCGAGTTCAGCCGCAGGTCAGCCTGGTCGCCACTGTCGACGAAGCTCATCGAGATGCCGCCCTTGTCGAGCATGCCTTCCAGCGAGGCCTTTTGCAGCGTGCCGCCACGCGCCTGAACCACGATCGCCGCGCCCGACAGGGTCGCCTGGTTGAAGCCGATCAGGGTCTCGACCTTGGCGTCGATGGAGATATCGGCCGCATCCTCGCTCGGCCCGGTGGCGGCGGCCTTGTACTGGGCAATCAGGCCACGCACATCGAAAGAAGCGCCGCGCGCGACGATCGAATAGCCGTTGCCCTTGCGGCTGAGCTTGACCGAGATCTGGTCGCCCTTGCGAAGTGCCAGCCGGTCCAGATCGGCCGAGACGAGGCCGTATTTGGAATCGAGCACGGCCTTGCCCCGGAAGCCGAAGCCATCGCCCGTCGCCACCATGTTCTCGACAAGGAACCCGTTGGCGGTGGGACGCAGATCGAAGCTCAGCTTGGCCGGAACCCCGATGCCCTTCGACCAGCCGACCGCCTGCAGGACGAGGCGCGCCTGCTTCAGGTCCAGTTCGTAGCGCTGGGCCTTGCTGCCATCGCCCAGATCGGAAACGATCGCGCCGACCGTGCCGCCGATGACATTGTCGAGGCCGATGCCGAGCGCCTTGCGCGCCTTCGCGTCTAGGCTGAGCGTGACCTTGCGGCGCCCGGCCTCGGTGACGCCGTCGCCATCGGTATCGCCAAGCGGTTGGGAGAGGTCGATCGAGGCGAGGACGCCGTTGATCGTCGCCTTGCCCTGAATCTCCATCTCTTCGGGCGTCGCCGTCATCGACAATGCGCCGTTCTTGATCAGCTTGCCCTCGATCGGCTCGCTGCTGGCAAAATTCGTCGTCGTAAGTCCGACGCGCCAATCGACCTCGCTCGGCGTCACGCCGGGCCGAAGCGGCAGCTTGATCGACACGGTCGCCTGCGACTTGCCGGACAGCGTGGCCGGGTCGATCGACCGGCGCTGCATGGCGAGAACCGGCTCGCTGTCGGCGATCTCGGCTATCGCGCCCGCATCGCCTTCCAGCTGGATCTCTATCTGCGCGTCGGGAAAGCGCGGTGCCGTATTGGAAACCGCGAACGCGCCCGCCGTCACGTCGACGGTCTTGCCGAGCGGCGTGACGACACGGCCCTTCTCGATGTCGACACCGAAGGTCGATCCCGCCAGCACGGCATTGCCACTGGCGCCCGTCACCATCGGAACGGTGCCGATGGTGGTGAAGGAAACATCGTCGAGGCGCATGTCGAGGCGCATATATTCTTCCGGCAGGATCACCCGCTCGCCCGTCCACAGCACGCCGCCGGGGATAGAAGCCTCGAAACGGCCAGCCTCCAGCGTACCGCCCGTAATGTGCTGATAGGCCCATTTGCGCGGTCCGCCCGCGAGGAAGGGCGGCCACATCTGCTTCAAGGTGGACAGGGCCATCGGCGTGAACGAAGCCGCCATCGCCAGCGACGGCGTGGCGCCATCGAAGCCGACCGAACCGGCGGCGGCGATCGATCCGCCCTCGGTGGTAATCGACGCATCGGAGAAGTCGATGCGTTTGGCCGGGATATCGGCGGTGCCGACCAACGAGATGCGGTCGGCGACGATTGGCGGCGCATTGGCGTCGTGCGCGAAAAGCACGGCGTTGCGGCTCTCGAGCGCAAATCCATAGCGCCCGTCCGCCTCCGCCGTCAGCGGCTTGATCTCGCCAGCGACGACGGCGCGCGTGTCGCCGAAGAAGAAGGCGGACGGCTCGATGACGATGGTGCGCTGGGGAACATCCCAGCGCAGCCGCACCGTCGCCTCGTCGAGCAACACGGTATCCTTGCCGAGGCCGGAGATGACATGGCCGGCGCCGAGATCGAGCCGCAGCGTCGCGTGCTGGACCTCGCCGGCGGGGTTTAGCCGGACGGTGGCGCGACCGAACATCGGCACGTTGGATTGCAGCATGCTTTCGGGGCGGCCAAGGGCGGGATTGATATCCGCCAGCGACAGCTGCGAAAGGATGAGCGAGAGATTGCGGTCCTGGTTGTCGGAATCGACGGTCCGCTCGGCCTGGACCGCCCAGCGCCCGGCATAGCCAGAGGTGTCGAAATTGGCCTTCACGGCGCCCGTGTCACGGTCGACCGTCAAGGCGATATCGGTGTGGGCGAAGGTCCGCTTCTGCATCTGGGCGGCATCCCAGACCTGGATCGTCGAGGCATCGACCGACAGGCGCTCGAAGCCACGCGCAATCGCGAACTCGACGGCGGGATCGAGCGCTCCGTTCACGGTCCGCATGGCCCGCAGCAGATCCGGAAAACCGCCATCCGCCACATTGCCTGTTTGCGCCGTGGCCGGCCCGGTGCTGGGCGTGGCGGGTGTCGGTTCGGCTCGGCGGATCGTCTCGGCGGTGCCGAGATAGATGCTGCCCGAAGGCGCCCGCACCAGCGAGATGTCGGCATCGGAGATTTCGACGGTGCTGATATCCAGGCGCAGGCGCAGCAGCGAGAGCGGATCGATCGCCAGCCGCGCCGCCGGCACATTGCCGACAACGGCATGGCTCTGGTCGCGAACAGAGATCTCGTCGATCTGAACCACGAGGCCGAGCACCGGATCGACATCGATCATCGCGCGGCCAACGCTGACCGCATAATCGGGGCCCAGCCGGGAGGCGAGCGAGGCGCGCACGCGATCGCGCACCGCGTCGAGATCGACGGGGCCTGAGGCGACGATGGCGGCCAATGTGCCAAACAGGATGACGACGAGCAGGACAAACGCGCCGAGCAGACGCAGCAGCAAGCGCGACCAGCCGCGTCGCCTTGGCGGCGGACGCTCATAGAGGGGCCGGTGAGCGCGCGCCGATGGGTACTCGTCGAGGCGCATTGTCAGGCGTCAACACCCCTTGCCAGCCGGCTCCCAATGCAGGAGCGGCGTAAATTCATCGGAGACGTCGACCGACCCTCAGGACCAGACCGACGTTCTGTTCTGATCTCAACCGGATTCGGGGCCCTGATCCAAGCCCCCCTTGCAAATTCCGCTTCAATTCTGCTTCTCACGCCAGACAAGTGCGACGAAAGGAAGGCAGCATGTCCACGCTGACACAAGGTTCTCCTGCTCCCGACTTCGACCTGCCGGCCGATGGCGGCAGCAGAATCAAGCTCTCGGAATTGAAGGGACGCAAGGTAGTCCTCTATTTCTACCCGAAGGACAACACTTCCGGCTGTACCTTGGAAGCGATCGACTTTTCGGCTCGAAAGGCCGACTTCGAGGCTGCGGGGACTATCGTCATCGGCGTATCGCCCGATAGCGTCAAATCTCACGATTCCTTCAAGAAGAAACACGATTTGTCGATCCGCCTCGTATCGGACGAAAGCAAGGCCATGCTGGAGGCCTATGGCGTGTGGGCGGAAAAATCGATGTTCGCGCATAAATACATGGGAGTTGTGCGCACCACCTATCTCATCGACGCCGATGGCAACATCGCGCGAGTCTGGGACAAGGTGAAGGTCAAGGGCCATGTCGAGGACGTTCTGGCGGCGGCAAAGAGCCTGTGAACACCCCGATGGAGCCCTCCGATCTTCGCAGCCTCGCCGCCGCCTCCGCCCGGATCGTTGCCACCGCCGACCTGGACGAGAAGGTTGAGCTGGCCTTCGCCACCGCCAAGGCGTGGTTCGGGCGACGCCTGTCGCTCTCGGCAGGCGCGCTCGACGGCGCCATGCCCGACCAGCCCGGCCGGCCGGCCAACCTCGTCCTGGTGCCACCGCGCTCGCTGCCGAAGCGCTCGGTCCACTCCGAGCATGGCCGGATCGCCATGATCCATTCACTCGCCCATATCGAGCTGAATGCCGTCGACCTGACCTGGGATCTCGTCGGCCGTTTTGTGCGCGTCCCCCTGCCCCGCTCGTTCTTCGACAATTGGGTGCAGGTCGGGCTGGAGGAGGCCAAGCACTATTCGCTGCTGGCCGACCGCCTGCGCTTGCTCGGCGCCGCCTATGGCGACCTGCCGGCGCATGACGGCCTCTGGCAGGCAACGCAGGAGACCGGGCATGACCTGACCGCCCGACTCGCCATCCTGCCGCTGGTGCTGGAGGCGCGCGGACTGGACGTCACCCCGCCGCTGATCGACAAGATGATCGAGGTCGGCGACGCCGAGAGCGCCAATATCCTGTCAATTATCTACCGCGACGAAAAGCGCCATGTCGCCTTCGGGGCCAAGTGGTTTCGCTTCATGTGCGACCGCCAGAATCTGGCGCCGGAACCGACATTCCGACAGCTGGTGATCAAGCATTTCCGCGGTCCGCTGAAGCCTCCCTTTAACGAAGCGGCGCGGTCCGAGGCGGGCATGACGCCCGGCTTCTACCGGCCTCTGGCCCCCGCCTACGACCGCTGAAGAGCGGCAAAGCCGACCAAGCGTCAACCAAGCCTTAACCTTAACTGCCTCTAATCGTTGCGGTCGGTCGTGCTCCTCGGCCAAAGGTCCGAGTACCGCCGCGACGGTTGGAACGCAGATGCCGAGTCAGTACCAAGATTATCACCCCATCCCCCGCCAGAGCCTGGTCTCTCATCTTCCCGCGCCCCCCATGCCGGAGCCCGAACTGGCTCCGACCCGGGTTCGCGGTCAGCGGAGCAAGGCCAAGCTGGTAGTCGCCGACGGCGAGCGGGTACGGGCCATTCACATCCGCCCGCGCACGATCGCGATCGGCGGCGCGTGCCTGCTGCTGCTCTCGACGCTCTATTTCGGCGCGACCGCCTATCTGTTTTTCCGCGACGGCCTGCTCAATGCAGCCGCCGAGCGGCAGAACGCGATCATCGCCTCGCAGAATGTACGTGAGGCCCGCGAAGTCGAGGCCAGCGCCATCCACGAGGGCCAGATCTCGGCCTATGAGGGCAAGGTAGCGACGCTCCGCGACGAAGTCGGCAAGCTGAACGCCGAGATTGAAACCATGCAGAAGGCGCGCTCCAAGGAAAGCGCCGGCGTCGACGAGAAGGTTCGCAGCCTGCTCGACCGCCAGAAGGAACTGGAAGCGCGCCAGAAGGCGCTGTCCAAGATCACCGAAGCGGCGCGACGGGCCGGGCTGGACGTGCAGATCCCCGCGACGAACACGACCAAGCCGAAGCCGGCGAAAGGCCGCAAGGCCGGCCTCGACCCGGAGGTCACGGGCTCGATCGCGCCGAGCGTCGCAAAGCCGGACGTTCGTCTCGCCAGCATGGCCCTTCGTTCGTCGCAGCCCATGCCGGCCGTCGTCCCCAAGCTCGACCCGCTCGAGGACAAGATCACCCGGATGGCCGCCGATCAGGATGCCTTTGTCGGCGGCATGATGGCAGGCGTCACCAAGCGGTCGCAGAAGATCGACGCGGCGCTGCGCAAGCTCGGACGTCGCGTGCCGCCCGCTCCTTCCGGTGTCGGCGGACCGTTCATTCCCGCGCCGGCTGGCGTTGTCTCCACCCCGGCCGAATTCAAGTCGGACGTGGCGACGCTGACGAACCAATTCGACCGGCTAGCCAAGCTTCGGCAGATCGCGCTCGCCTTGCCGCTGAAGCGCCCGCTCGAAGACGCCGACATCAGCTCGGGCTTTGGCACGCGCCGGGATCCTTTCCTCGGCCGACTGGCGTACCATTCCGGCATTGATTTCCGCGCGATGTCGGGGCTTCCGGCGCGCACGGTCAACGCCGGCACCATCGTCAACGCCGGCAATATGGGCGGCTACGGCAATTGCGTCGACGTCGACCACGGCAATGGCGTCGTGACCCGCTATGGCCATCTGCGCAGCATCGCCGTCAAGGTTGGCGAGCGCGTCGTCGCCGGGCAGAAGATCGGCCAGGTCGGCTCGACCGGACGCTCGACCGGCCCGCACCTGCACTACGAAATCCGCATCGACGGCAAGGCCATCGATCCGATGATCTACCTCAAGGCCGGCCAGGAAATCGGCCGCCTGCTGTAAGCCGGCCCCATCCGCGGCCTCAGGCGTGAAAACGCCGGCGATATTCCGCCGGCGACAGGCCGACGATTCGCACAAACACCTTTCGGAACGCGCCGGGGTCGCCATAACCGACCTCCCAGGCGACCTGATCGGCCGACAGGGCGCTGAACTGCAGCAACTCGCGGGCCTTGTTCACCTTCAATTGCTGCTGATATTCCGTCGTCGTCAGCCCCGTCGCCTTGCGAAAGCGCCGCAGGAAGGTGCGCTCCTCCAGGCAGGCCCGCGATGCGAGGCTTTCCAGCGACGCGTCCTCGGTGCCGAGCGCATGCAGCCAATGCTGGGCCTGCAGCACCGCCTTGTCGCCATGATCCAGTCGCGGCACGAAGGTGCTGTAATAGCGCTGCTCGCGCCCCGGCGGATCGACCAGCAGCACCCGCGCCGTCTCCAGCATCACCTCCGAGCCCAGATAGCGATCGACCAGCTTGAGGCCGAGATCCGTCCAGGCCATCAGGCCGCCGGCGGTCACGATATCGCCCTCGTCGACGATCAGCCGGTCGATGTCGAGGCGCACGTCGGGAAAGCGGCTGGCAAAGCGCTCACTGAGGCCCCAATGGGTCGTGGCGGTCCGACCGGCGAGCAGGCCGGTCTCGCCCAGCAGAAAGGCCCCGGCGCAGACGGAGACAAGCGTGCCGCCCGGGGCATGCGAGCTTCGCAGCCATGCCGCATAGGGCGCAGCTTGCTCCGGCTCGATCGGATCGGCGAGGCTTGGCGGCAGGATCAATGCTGCGGGCTCAACCGCGCGTTCCGGCCCCGTGTCGAAGACCCGCGTCATCGCCCCTCCCGGACCGGCCTGACACCAGTGCGAGATCCTGAGCGGGGCGATCTCCGCCTCGCCCCGCCGCAGCGCCGTGCGATTGGCAACCGCGAACAGATCGGTCAGGCCGAGCACTGCCGCCATCTGCGCATCCGGATAAAGTACCAGGCCGAGTTCGATCGGATCGCCGAATGCCATATGTCGAAATCACCCCGATCTTTGTCGATTTCGCCAATTTAGCACTCGCACGCACGCGGTCATATTGCAGACTGTCTTAACAACCGATCTGGAAAGAACATCATGAGCCAGCGCGCCATCGTCGTCATCGATCTGCAAAATGACTATTTTCCTCCGGGCAACTGGCCGCTGGAAGGCATCGAGGCGGCCGCCGCCAAGGCGGCGCAGGTGATCGAATCCGCGCGCTCCAACGGAGATTCCGTCATTCACGTCCAGCATCTGGCGGCGTCGAACGAGGCGCCCTTCTTCGTGCCCGGCACCGAAGGGGTCGAAATCAACGCGGCGGTGCGGCCGAAAGGCGATGAGCCCGTGGTCATCAAGCACTTCCCCAACGCCTTCCGCGAGACGGTATTGAAGCAGGCGCTCGACGAGCGGGGCATCAAGGAGGTCGTGATCGTCGGCGCCATGAGCCACATGTGCATCGCCGCGACCGGACGGGCCGCCGCCGATTTCGGTTACAAGACGGTGGTCATCCACGACGCCTGCGCGACACGGGAACTGGAATTTGACGGCACGACCGTTCCCGCGGCGCAAGTCCATGCCGCCAACATGGCAGCGTTGGCTTTCGGCTATGCGAAAGTGGTCGCAACGCAGGACTGGATCGCCGGCAAGGGCTGATGGCGGGCTCTGTAGCGAGGTCGCCATCGAGTCGGGCGTCGGCGGCGGCTATGACAACAAGCCGACAGACTGGCTCTATGTCACCGCCGTCAGGCCGGACTGAGGCTGGGCGGCTCTAGAAAATTCCGGGCGGAGCCAAGCCCCGCCCGGAAAAGCAGAATTAGTCGAGATCCTGGACGTCGACGTCGTTGCCGCCGAGGCGCTGGGCGAGCGCCGCTTCCATGAAGTCGTTCAGATCGCCGTTCAGCACGTCCTGCGGGCTGGTGCTCTCGACGCCGGTGCGCAGATCCTTGACCAGCTGATAGGGCTGCATGACGTAGGAACGGATCTGGTGACCCCAGCCGATGTCCTTCTTGGTCGATTCGGTCGCCATGGCGGCCGCCTCGCGCCGTTCCAGCTCGGCTTCGTAGAGACGCGACCGCAGCATGTCCCAGGCAGCGGCCCGGTTCTTGTGCTGCGAACGCTCGTTCTGGCACTGCACGACGATGCCGGAGGGCATGTGCGTGATGCGCACGGCCGAGTCGGTCGTGTTGATGTGCTGACCGCCGGCACCCTGCGCGCGATAGGTATCGATGCGGCAGTCGCTCTCGTTGATCTCGATATCGATCGAATCATCGACGACCGGATAGACCCAGATCGAGGCGAACGAGGTGTGGCGGCGCGCGGCGCTGTCGAAGGGCGAGATACGCACCAGGCGATGGACGCCCGATTCGGTCTTCAGCCAGCCATAGGACTGCTCGCCCTTGACGAGGATCGTGGCCGACTTGATGCCTGCCTCTTCGCCGTCATGGACTTCCAGCAGTTCGACCTTGCGGCCGCTCTTCTCCGCCCAGCGCGTGTACATGCGCAGCAGGATGTTGGCCCAATCCTGGCTCTCGGTTCCGCCGGCGCCGGCATGGACTTCGAGATAGCTGTCGTTGCCGTCGGCTTCGCCGGACAGCATCGAATTGACCTGGCGCTTCCGGATTTCGCCCTTGAGCGCGAAAATGGCGGCCTCGGCCTCGGCGACGATCGAGGGATCACCCTCGGCTTCGCCCATCTCGATCAGCTCGATGTTATCCTGGAGTTCGCGCTCGCTGGTCTCGACGGCGCCGATGCCGTCCTCAAGACCCTGGCGCTCGCGCATCAGCTTCTGCGCCTTCTGGGGATCATCCCAGAAGTTCTGCGTCTCGGAGAGAGCGTTCAGTTCGAGCAGGCGTCTCTGGGCACGATCCCAGTCAAAGATGCCTCCTCAGCAGGGTGATGCCCTGCTTGATTTCGTCGATGATCGTTTCGATCTCGGCTCGCATGGATAGACGTCCATTTCTCGTTCGGGCAGGGTCTCCCCGCCGGGTGGGGCAACATAGTGACGCCCCTTTCGCATGTAAACCAAGCGGACGAACGAGGGAGACTTCCATGCCGTCGCCTGCCAAGATATCGCCTGCCCGCCGCCTTCGCTTCATACCGGCGATCGCCATGATGCTGCTGTCCGGCGCGGCGTTCGCCGATGGGACTATGGCGGCGCGAACCCTGACTCCCACCGACAAGGATCGCCTCGCGCGCTTTGAAGCGACTCAGAAATCGGCGATCGCGGAAGCCCGCAAAGGCGGCGACAAAGTCGACGTGACGGCGCTCGATGCGCTGCTGGCTTTGAAGCCGCAGCCGATCCTCGGCGTCGATATCCGCGGCAACTATCGCTGCCGCACGATCAAGCTCGGCGGCGGACTGCCGCTGACCATCTATGGCTGGTTCAACTGCAAGATCGACGAGGACGATATCGGCTACCGGCTGACCAAGACGAGCGGCTCGCAGCGGCTGACCGGCCACTTCATCGACGATTCCGCCAATCGGTTGCTCTATTACGGTGTCTCGTACATCGCCGGCGACAAGCCGGGCCGCTACGGCGCCAAGGCCGACAACGACCAGGTCGGCTATTTCCTCAAGGCCGGACAGTCTAGCTACCGGCTCGACCTACCGCTGCCGGCCTTCGAATCGAAGTTCGACATCATCGAGCTGAAGAAGAAGTAGCTCGCGCTTTCTTGGCGCGTGCTTCGAGGCCGGCCTTTGGCCGGCACCTCAGCATGTTGAAGTCTTTGCTTTCCGCCAGGAACAGCCCTCAACATCCTGAGGTGCCCGAGCAAAGCTCGGGCCTCGAAGGACGCTCCGCATTTGCTCGCTAAAGCAACGTGCCGCTCAGGATCACCATGGCGACGCTGAAATAGATCACCAGGCCGGTGACATCGACGAGCGTCGCGACAAAAGGCGCCGAGGCGCTGGCCGGGTCAAAGCCGAGGCGCTGCATGATGAAGGGCAGCATCGAGCCCGCCATCGAACCGAATGTAACGATGCCGAGAAGGCCGGTACCGACGGTGGCGGCAATCAGCATCCAGTGTTCGCCATAGTCATACAGGCCGAGCACCTGCCAGGCGCTGATGCGGATGATGCCGAGCAGGCCGAGAATGGCGCCAAGCGTCAGGCCGCTCGGCAATTCGCGCAGTGCGACGCGCCACCAGTCCCGCAGCTTGACCTCGCCCAGCGCCAGCGCGCGGATGATCAGCGAGGTCGCCTGCGAGCCGGAATTGCCGCCAGAGCTCATGATCAGCGGGATGAACAGCGTCAGCACGATCGCCTTCTCCAGCTCGTGCTCGAAGTGCTGCATGGCGGTTGCCGTCAGCATTTCGCCGATGAACAGCGCGCAGAGCCAGCCGGCCCGCTTGTGCATCATCTTGAGGAAGCCGATGTCCATGTAGGGCTGGTCGATCGCCTCCATGCCGCCGAACTTCTGGACGTCCTCGGTGCTCTCCTCGAAGATCGTGTCGATGATGTCATCGACGGTGACGATGCCCACGACATGATAGCGCTCGTCGACGACCGGCACGGCGATCTGATCGTATTTCGAGAACAGGCGCGCCACTTCCTCGCGGTCGGTGCGGGGCGTGACGGTGATCGGACGGCGATGGCGGGCGGCGGATAGCACGGGAGCATCGAGTTCCGCTGCGATCAGCCGGCGCAGCGTGACGGTCTGCACCAGGGCATGGGTCAGCGGATCGAGCAGACAGATCGTGTAGATCGTCTCGCGGCTCTTCTCGACGAGGCGAATGTGCTGCAGCGTCTGGCCGACGGTCCAGTTGGCCGGCACGCTGACCACTTCCGTCGTCATGATCGAGCCGGCGCTGCCTTCGGGATAGGCGGCCAATCGCGCAACGGCATTGCGCGTCTCCGGATCGAGCTTCGCGATCAGCTGCGAGCGGGTCGGCTCCTCGATCTCGGCCAGAAGATCCGTTGCCTGGTCGGCGGACATGCCGGCGAGCACGCGAACCGCGCGATCGGCCGGCAGGCTCGACATGACCTCGACCGTCGCCTCGAACTCGGGCTGGTCGAGAATCTCGATCAGCCTTTCGTCGGAAATGCCGGCCAACAAGGCCGGATTGGCGTCGGCGTCGTGTTGGTTGAGATGTTCGATAAGATCGGCGACGTGCTCGCCTTCGAGATCCAATGCGCGGGAACGCAGGACCGCCTCGTCTTGGCGGACGATATCTTCCATGACTCACTCCGATCGGCCACCCAGCCGGTCGCGTGAGCCGATCGAGCGATCAGTTCACGGCGGCCGTGGGCGGCGCCTGTATTCGACAGCTACTGTCGCTCGACATGAAACTGAGGTTCCGATGGGGGTCGGCCGCATACGCGAACCGACTTTGACGCTGCTGAGGTGCGCCAACCCGAGGGCAACGTCAACCCCCATTCGCACCGCGCGTGCGACGAATGTGATAAATCGCTCGATTCGCATCGAGAGAGGGCCTCGGATTGAATTTAGCTGGCTTTGGAGGCCGAGCAGGCCGAACCGCTAGGGGAGCGCCGTCAACTGCGCATTGCCACCAGAACCGCCCCGGATGCAATCAGGCCCACGCCGAGCCAGTTTTTCACGGAGAGGTTTTCGCCGAGAAAGGCGACGCCGAAAACGGCCACCAGCACGACGCTCAGCTTGTCGATCGGCGCAACGCGCGCCGCTTCGCCAAGCTTCAGGGCGCGGAAATAGCAGAGCCAGGAAGCACCGGTCGCCAGCCCCGACAGGACGAGGAAGACGTAACTGCGCGGCGATACCGAGCCGAAGGGCTGCCACTGTCCGGTCAGCGTCAGGATGAAGGCGATGGTGAGAATGATGACGATGGTGCGGATAAAGGTCGCGAAGTCGGAATTGACGTTGCTGATGCCGACCTTGGCGAAGATCGCCGTCAACGCCGCGAACACCGCCGAGAGCAGCGCCCAGAATAGCCAGGATGTCAGCATGGTCCGCATCACCCATTCCTCCGAACCCTCGCCCCGGAGGGTCGCAGAAGGTTGTGCCGGGCGCAATGCAGCCCGCACGTTTCGGGATCGCACTGACGCCTTCTTCGCCTCTCCCTGAGGGAGAGGTTAAGCGCGTCGCCGGCCCTGCCGACACCGCCTCACACCAGCGGGCGGACCATGAAGCGGGCATCCTCGTCATAGCTGCGCAGCTTGGCGTCGAGGGCCGGCACCGACACGGTCTCGAAACCATGTCGGCCCCAGAAACCGGCCGACTCGTTGACCGCGACCAGAGAGACATCCGGGCAACCCGACCGGAGCGCGCCGTCGAGCAGGATGCGGACGATGGCCGAGCCGGCGCCCTGCCCGCGCGTTTCCGGCAGCAGGGCGAGGTCGTGGATGTAATAGGTCGTGGGTACCTTGGGCAGTTCGCCCAAGAGCGAGTTGAGCGGCGGCGGCGCGAACGCAATGGCAGGATGGCTCAACACATAGGCTATGAGCGCGCCGTCGCTCTCATAGACCCAGCAACCTTCCGGCCAGAGCCGCAGCCGCTCGGCGAAGATCTCCGGATCCTCGGGATAGGCCTCGTGGACGCGGTCGGCGATCTCGGCCACGGCGCCAAGATCGTCTGTGCGCATCGGGCGCCAGGCGCCCGCTTGGGTCGGGGAGCCGCCCGTCTTGATCGGGGAAGTACTTGTCATGTCGTTCGGGAAAAGTTGCGCAAAGGAAAAGGCCGCGGGGGTAAGCCGCGGCCTGTTGGATCAGTAGAGCCCGCCGGTGCCCGAGACGACGGCTCGGTCTGCTTCCGGCGTCACGGTCAGGGGCTGACCATTCGCATCGGTCTGGCCGATGATCGAATAGGTATCCGGCGGACCGGTGCCCGGCTTGAAGGCTTCGAGGATCGTGCCGGCTCCACCCGCGGCGGAACGCATGCCCGTCTTGCGATCGATCGGGATCAGCGACAGGCCCGGCGGCACGCGGAACGGGATGGCGGCCTTGTCGGCCAGCGCCAGCTTGAAGAAGTCGCCGGCGATCGGAGCGGCCATTTCGCCGCCCGTCATGCCGCGTCCCATCGGCTTGGGATTGTCGTAGCCGATGAACACGCCGACCACGAGATCCGGTGAATAGCCGATGAACCAGGCGTCCTTGTAGTCGTTCGACGTACCCGTCTTGCCAGCCAACGGCTTGCCGACGCTCTTCAGAACCGTGGCAGTACCGCGCTGGACGACGCCTTCGAGCATCGAGGTGATCTGGTAGGCCGTCATCGGGTCGAGCACCTGCTCGCGATTGTCCTCGATGGCCGGTTCGTCCTGATGCGACCACTGCTCGGCAGAGCAGTCTTCGCAGACCCGCTCCTCATGCTTGAAGATGGTCTTGCCGAAGCGATCCTGGATACGGTCGATCAGCGTCGGCTTCACCTGCCGGCCGCCATTGGCGAACACGGAATAGCCGGCGACCATGCGCAGAACCGTCGTTTCCGACGCGCCGAGCGCGTTCGGCAGGAACGGTCCGAGCTTGTCGTAAACGCCGAAGCGCTTGGCATACTCGGCCACGAGCGGCATGCCCATGTCCTGCGCCAGGCGCACGGTCATCACGTTACGCGACTGCTCAATGCCGGTGCGCAGCGTCGACGGTCCATAGAACTTCTGGGCGTAGTTTTCAGGCCGCCAGATCGGCTGGCCGAAGCCCGGATCGACCTCGATCGGCGCATCCATCACCACCGACGACGGCGTATAGCCATTATCGAGAGCGGCGGCATAGACGAACGGCTTGAACGACGAACCCGGCTGGCGCATCGCCTGGGTGGCGCGGTTGAACTGGCTCTCCGCATAGGAGAAGCCGCCATCCATTGCCAGCACGCGGCCGGTATGCGGATCCATCACGACCATGGCGCCGGCGATGTTCGGCACCTGATGCAGGCGGAAGGAGCCCGGCTTGCCATCGGCCGGTTCGACATAGACGACGTCGCCGACAGCCAGCGCGTCGCTGGCGCCGGTCAGCTTCTTGCCGGCGGGCTTGGCCCACTTCATCTCCGAGAACGGAATGACGCCCGTCTCGCGCTCGGCCATCAGCTTGCCGGAGCCGTCACGACCCGGCTGCAGCCCGATCTCGGCCTGATCCTTGTCGACGGCGGTAACGATGGCGAGGCGCCATTCGATGATATCGGCGAGCGGCGGCACGGTTCCGACGGCGACGCCCCAGTCGCCTTCGATCGGCACATTCTTGACCGGTCCGCGCCAGCCATGCTGCTCGTCAAACTGGACAAGGCCGTTCATCAGCGCCTGACGCGCCATGACCTGCAGGCCCGGGTCGAGCGAGGTGCGGACGGAAAGGCCGCCGTCATAGAGTGCCTTCTCGCCATAGATCTGCATCAGCTGGCGGCGAACTTCCTCGACATAATAGTCGGCGGCGAAGATGTGCGGGCTGGCGACGCGTGTCTTGACGCCGAGCGGCTGAGCCTTGGCGGCCACGCCCTCATCGGCGGTGGCAAAGCCGTTATCGACCATGCGGTCGATAACCCAGTTGCGGCGCTCGATGGCGCGGTCGGCGTAGCGGAACGGATTGTAGTTGTTCGGGCCCTTGGGCAGCGCTGCCAGATAGGCGGCTTCCGACAGCGTCAGCTCATGCACCGACTTGTCGAAATACGACAAGGACGCAGCCGCAACGCCATAGGAACCAAGGCCGAGGAAGATTTCGTTCAGGTAGAGCTCGAGGATCTTGTCCTTCGAATTCGCCTGCTCGATGCGGAGCGACAGGATCGCTTCCTTGATCTTGCGGTCAAGCGAGCGCTCGTTGGTCAGCAGGAAGTTCTTGGCGACCTGCTGGGTGATCGTCGACGCGCCGATCATGCGCTTGTCGGACGAGAGCGCCGCGATGTTCTGGAGGGCCGCGCGGGCGATGCCGTAATAATCAAGGCCGGCATGGGTGTAGAAGTTCTTGTCTTCGGCCGAGATGAAGGCGGCCTTGACGCGATCCGGGATCGCCTGGATCGGCAGATAGAGGCGACGCTCGCGGGCATATTCGCCGACGAGTTGTCCATCGGACGCGTGGATGCGCGTCATGACCGGGGGCTCGTATTTCGCCAGTACCTCGACCGAGGGCAATCCGCCCGTCAAGCCGGAGACATACCAAGCCACACCTGCAGCAACTGCCAAGAAAAACACGGCGCCAATCCCGAATAAATAGCCGATTAGTCGCAGAAACATATCGCTCGCGTTCCCCGCTGGATCGCCTAGCCGGCGACAAGCTCAAGCCGACGAGACGAACCCCGGTTCGAAATTGGTTGATCTTCCCGGCATGCATTGCCGGGTCGGTCCCGATAAAAGAACGACACCGCTCACGCTCACCGCGCGATCAACGCCTGAAAACGAGGGACTCAACCGTCCGTTGTCCGAAGGCGAACTACAGGTTCGTTTGGCCTCGATAGACCCAACAGCCTCGTTCTTCCAGTCGCTTTGTGGAGAAACTTGGGCGCGAGCGTCCGGAAGGGAAGCCCGTCCGTCCGCGTGATCTATGGGCAACAGCCCTCTCATGGCACGCCAACCTTCGGATCCACCGTTTCGGAGGCGGCCATGTTGGCGATCCGCGTGCGAAAATATTCGTCGATGGCGCGGGTGATCGCAACCGCGGTTTTGTCGCGCCATTCGGGAGAAGTCAGCAGTTTTTCGTCATCCACGTTGGACAGATAGCCCAGTTCGACAAGAGCCGAGGGGACGTCCGGAGCCTTCAGAACCATGAAGCCGGCCTGCTGGTGCGCGCGCTTGAACAGGCGTACGGCGGGCTTCAATTCCTTGATCACGTTTCGCGCAAAGACGACGGCAAAATTTTTCGTCTCGCGCCGCGCCAGGTCGATCAGGATGTCCGAAACGTCATCCGTATCTTCCGGCACGTCGACGCCAGCCAGGATATCCGACTTGTTTTCCGATTCTGCGATCGAGGCTGCCATCTGGTCCGAGGCGCGCTCGGACAGGGTGTAGACGGTCGCGCCGCGAATATCCTTGCCCGAGAACGAATCGGCGTGGATCGAGACAAACAGGTCCGCATGCTTCGACCGAGCGAACTGGACGCGGCCGCGCAGGGTGACGAACGTATCGTCGTCACGCGTCATCAGCACTTCGTAGCGGCTGTTCGCCTCGAGCTTTTCCTTCAGCGTCCGGGCGAAGGCGAGAACGACGCTCTTTTCCAACACGCCGGACTTGGCGATGGCGCCGGAATCGATGCCGCCATGGCCGGGATCGAGCACGATGCGCAGCTTGCCGTCATTTGGCGCGGGGCCGGGTGCGGGTTCAGGCTTGTGCTCCGCCGCAGCCCGGTCGCGGGAAATCCGCAGCGTATCCAGGAAGGCGGTGCGGTTGCTCTTGACCATGTCGATGACGAGGCGGGCGGGCTGCTCCTTCTCGGCCGGCAGCACGAAGGCCTTGTCGACCGCGACAGGTCCGGTCGCATCGAGCACGATGCGCGACTTGCCAGCCGAGATCAGGCCGTAGCGGAAGGCGGAGATCAGTCCCTTCCCCGCCTTGCCGGCATCGGCGGCCAGATCGAAATGCATTTCGGGCAGGTCGACGACGACGCGATACGGCTCGTCGAGCGTGAAGACGGTGACGGCGGAAGGGCCGGAAAGGTCCATGACGAAGCGCGTGCGCGCGCCATCGCCAACGACGCGGGCTTCGCGCGCTATGACGGGCACAGCGCGGACGGCGGCCGGCGCTTCCGGCGAGGCTTGGGCAGGACTGCCACGTTGCGAGGGAGATCCAGGATCGGCGGGCGCGATGACGGCCGGGATGGAACCCGTCGACGCGTCTTCGGCCGGAGCCATCTCAACCGTTTCGGAAAAATTCGGCGGGGCGTCGTCGCCGGGCGATTGCGCGGCGGATGCCAGCACGGAAATCAGCACAAAGGCGCTGGCGCCGAGAAAACGCTCGGCGTGTTTCTTGGCCTTTTGCCAACCCGTGGGATCGGCGCTGACGCCTTGTCTTGCTCGCATGTCTATCGTGTCGTCCGGTGCAGCCTTGCCCCCGCCCCGATGCTGGCTGTTTAAACGATTAGGATCGAATGGTTAAGAGGTCCTAACCAGACAGCATCCGCGCACAGTTGCGTGACGACAAAAGCCTGTGTTGTTGAAGCCCTGTTGCAGCTTCCTCGCAAGGCCCACCTGCCACCCAATATCCTTGCCAAGAATCGTGACCTTCCATAAAAGGAAACTACGGAATTCATCCTCCGACCGATTTGCGCCCCAACGAGGCGTGATCGGCATGATGCGGTGGGGCGCTGAGGGACGATCGACCTGTCAAAAGGTTGCCGGCTCAAGAGCGTTCCGCGGTCACTTCGGTGCACGGTCAGGGGATGGGACAGGTATCGTTTTCGTGCAGCTCGACTTTCCGAGCGCACGTCGGGCGTGCCTGCGATCCGGCGACTGCGCGGCGCGGAAGCGTTCGCGGTCGGGATTACCGGCAGGGGAAGCTTTGCCGGTGTGTTCTTCAAGAGGCTCATAGCGCGTACCCATGTTTTTGCCGACCCCCGACCGTTCCGCCAACCTTGAACCGGCCATTGCCGGTCGGGTGGTATCTACGGTCCTGGCGCAGGCGCGCGCACTTTCACTTTTCCCCCATCACGGCTTCTTCGCGACCAACACGGCATCGGCGCTGCGCGCCGGCCGTAGATTTGCGCGTCGAGCCATGGAGAATTTTCCAATATGGCAAACAAGATGCTCATCGATGCCACACACCCGGAGGAGACCCGGGTCGTTGTGGTGCGCGGCAATCGAGTCGAGGAATTCGACTTCGAGTCCGCGAGCCGGAAGCAGCTTCGCGGCAATATCTATCTAGCCAAGGTCACACGCGTCGAACCTTCGCTGCAGGCAGCCTTCGTTGAATATGGCGGCAATCGGCACGGCTTCCTCGCCTTCTCCGAAATCCACCCCGACTACTACCAGATCCCGGTTGCCGACCGTCAGGCGCTGATCGAGGCCGAAGAGCAGGAAGAGCGCGAAGCCGAAGAGCGCGCCGCCGCCAAGGCCAGGAACAGCCGCCGGCGCGGCAGCAACCGCTCGGTTGCCGCCAAGGCCGCCGATGACGCCCGCTCCGAGAATGTCGGTTCCGAGGAAGGCCAAGAAGGCGGCGCTTCCGAAGAAGCGCATTCCGACGACCAGCACCATGACGACGACCATCACGACGAACGCCCGGTCTCGGCCGGCGGCGCCGAGAATGGCGACCATGGCGATGAGAATGGCGACGACAACCACGCTTCGCATCTCGACGCGCCCGAATCCGACCATAGCGTCGAGGAAATCGGCGGCGACGAAGAGCACGAAGAAGACACCGTCGAGTCGGTCGGCGCCGAGGACGCGCTCGAGGAACTGCCCGAGCGGCGTCGCGGCGGTCGCGGTCGCCAGTACAAGATCCAGGAAGTGATCAAGCGCCGCCAGGTGCTGCTTGTCCAGGTCGTCAAGGAAGAGCGCGGCAACAAGGGCGCGGCTCTCACCACCTATCTGTCGCTCGCCGGTCGCTATTCGGTCCTGATGCCGAACACGGCGCGGGGCGGCGGCATTTCCCGCAAGATCACCAACACCGCTGATCGCAAGCGCCTCAAGGAAGTCGCTGCCGATCTGGAGGTGCCGGAGGGCATGGGCGTCATCCTGCGCACCGCAGGCGCCTCGCGCACCAAGGCCGAGGTCAAGCGCGACTTCGAATATCTGCTGCGTCTCTGGGAGAATGTCCGCGAGCTGACTCTGCGCTCGGCCGCCCCCACCCTCGTCTATGAGGAGGGCAGCCTGATCAAGCGGTCGATCCGCGATCTCTACAACAAGGACATCGACGAGGTTCTCGTCTCCGGCGAGGACGGCTATCGCGAGGCCAAGGACTTCATGCGCATGCTCATGCCGAGCCATGCCAAGAGCGTTCAGCCCTATCGCGAGAGCCAGCCGATCTTTGCCCGCACCGGCATCGAGGCGCAGCTCGACGCGATGTTCTCGCCGCAGGTAACGCTGAAGTCTGGCGGCTACATCGTCATCAACCAGACCGAAGCGCTCGTCGCCATCGACGTGAACTCGGGCCGGTCGACGCGCGAACACAACATTGAAGACACCGCCTACCAGACCAATCTGGAAGCGGCCGAGGAAGTGGCGCGCCAGCTTCGCCTGCGCGATCTCGCCGGCCTGATCGTCGTCGACTTCATCGACATGGAAGAGAAGCGCAACAACCGGGCGGTCGAGCGCAAGATCAAGGACGCGCTGAAGAACGACCGCGCCCGCATCCAGGTCGGGCGCATCTCGCATTTCGGCCTGCTCGAAATGTCGCGCCAGCGCCTGCGCACCGGCGTCGTCGAGAGCTCGGTCGAGACCTGCCCGCATTGCCACGGCACCGGCTATGTCCGCGCGCCGGCATCGGTCGCGCTGCATGTTCTGCGTTCGCTTGAGGACACCCTGCTCAAGGGCGCAACCCATAACCTGACCATCCGCACCAAGACGGTCGTCGCGCTCTACATCCTGAACCAGAAGCGCAACCATCTGGCCGAGATCGAAGCCCGCTTCGGCATCGCCATCACCGTTCTCGCCGACGAGACCGTCAACACCGCCCAGCATTACATGCTCGAGCGCGGCGAGGCAGTCGTGCCGCGCGACCCGGCGCTGATCGCGGCCCCCTCGCCCATCGTCCATCCCGATACGATCTATCCGGAAGACGAAGAGATCGAGGATGAGGTCGAAGACGAAGTCGAGGCAGAGGCTGCGGCCGAAGCAGAGACGGATGCGGCAGGTGACAGCTCGGACGAAGCAGCTCGTGCGGATGAAGGCGGACGGCGCAAGCGTCGTCGGCGTCGGCGTCGTCGGGGCGGCGAGGCTGGCGGTGCCGGCCAGGAAGCCGGATCCGCGGGCGAAGCCGGCGAAGAGGATGAAGACGGCGAGGCCGGCGAAGAAGGTTCCGAGGCCTCGACGCTTGAGCCCTCCGAAGAAGGCAGCGATGCCGAGGGCGACGAGACCGACGAGAATGGCGAGCCCCGTCGTCGCCGTCGTCGCGGTCGTCGTGGCGGCCGTCGCGGTCGTCGTGGCGCCGAGGGCGAAGGTTCCGAGGGCGAGGGTGCCGAAGAAGGCCAGACGCTCGAACTCGACGAGACCGGCGAAGTGCTTTCCGAGCGCTTTGTCGAAGTCGAGAGCCGGGGCGTTCGCGACGTCGAGCCGGAAGATGCTGGTGAGCGCAGGATCGCCGCCGATATCCCGGTTGCCGATATCGGCGACATGAGCGAGCCGTTCCTGGACGAAATCAACGACGAGCCGGAACTCGAAATGCCGGAAGTCGGCGACAACGAGGACGACGCTCCGGCCGAAGATCGCCAGAGCCTGTCGGTTGTGACCGAGGATACGATCGCCGCTGAGGAAGCCGCTGAAGCCGCCGAAACGGCAGCTGAGCCGGTTGCCTACCGTGCGCCGGAACCCGTCGCACCGGCGGCAGCGCCTGCACCGGTAGCACCAGCGCCGCAGGCGGAAGCCGAGCCTGAGGACGGTCGTCCGAAGCGCGGTGGCTGGTGGCAGCGCCGCTCGTTCTTCTAGGAACGGGCTGCGGTGCAAGCCGCCTCTTCGGCGAAAGCCCCATGAATAGAAAAAGGCCCGGCATTTGCCGGGCCTTTTTTATTGGTCAGCCGTCCAGAAATCAGACGTCGACGGAGACGCGAACATCGAGATTGGCGCGGGTCGCCTCGGAATAGGGGCAGACGATATGCGCCTTGGCGACGAGGTCTTCGGCCGCTGCCTGGTCGAAGCCGGGGATCGCGACCGAGATCGCCGCGTCAAGACCGAAGCCGGTGCCATCGGCGCGCGGGCCGATGCCGACATTGGCCGTCACAGCCGTCGTGTCCGGCAACTTCACCTTTTCCTTGCCGGCGACGAAGCGCAGCGCGCCCATGAAACAGGCGGAATAGCCGGCGGCGAAAAGCTGCTCCGGATTGGTGCCCGGACCGTCATTGCCGCCCATCGACTTCGGCACGCTCAGCTGCAGATCAAGGCGACCATCGGAGCTGGCGGCGCGGCCATCGCGGCCGCCGCCTGTGGACGTGGCGGCGGCTGTGTAGAGTATGGTCATGATCTGTCTCCTGGGTTTTGTCTGCGCCGGAGGCGCTTGCATCGGCACCGGTCCTGTCCGGCGACATATGTATCGCACACGATTTAATCGAGTGCGATATATATTTGGGCATACCTGCCCTGCAAATAAAAGCGCTTCCGCTTCAATCGCGCACGATGCATTATGCGGGGTCACGCTGGAGACCAGACCATGCCGGACGTTCCGACCTCCCCCCTCGATCTCGACCAGATGCTGTGCTTCGCGATCTATTCGGCCAATGGCGCCTTCAACCGGGCCTATCGCCCGATGCTGGATCGGCTCGGCCTGACCTATCCGCAATATCTCGTGCTGATGGCGCTGGGCGAAACCGACGGGCTGACGGTCGGCGAGATCGGCGCGCACGTCTTCCTCGAATCGAACACGCTGACCCCGCTGCTGAAGCGGCTGGAGGCGGCCGGCCATGTCGTGCGTCGCCGCGATACCGCCGACGAGCGCCAGGTGCGGGTCTCCCTGACCGACACCGGGCGGGCGCTGCTGCAGGATGCCTGCGCGGTGACGCAGTCGCTCGCCGGCAAGCTTGCCGTCACGCAGACGCAGGCCATCGCGCTCCGCGACGCCATCGCCGGACTGCGCGACAGCCTCGACGAGCCGGCTTCGACAAAGCCTTCGGTCGCGGCTTCGGACCTTGCCCGCGACGGATGAGCGCAAGATGGGTGGCATTCCCGCCCGGAACACCTTGCAGCCTTTGACTCGGCCGCGCGGTGGCGGCATAAGCAAGCGAATTACCTGTCGAGAGAAGGGTCGAAAATGGGCTGGTTCCTGACCGAAATGTTCACCTGGTGGAACGGCCAGACCATGGGCACGCGCCTCTTTACGCGGCGCAAGGGCGAAAAGGTCGGCACGGACGAGTTCGGCAACACCTATTACCGCACTCCCGACCCGGCGTGCACCGCCGGCGGTTTTCCGGAGCGTCGCTGGGTGATCTACAACGGCTATGCCGATAGCTCGACCATCCCGACCGGCTGGCATGGCTGGATCCATCACCGGATCGAAACGCCGCCATCGCAGTTGAGCTATACGCCGCGCGACTGGCAGAAGGCGCACAAGCCGAACGGCACGGGCACCGCTGCTGCCTACCGCCCCAAGGGTTCGATCATCGGTGCCGACCAGCGTCCGCGCGCGACCGGCGACTACGACGCCTGGACGCCCTAGGCCCTGCCTCTTTGCCCCGTCGTTTCTTCCTTCACCTCTCCCTGAGGGAGAGGTGAAGCGAAGCTCCGGGTGAGGGTTTAGGGAACTATCCGGTGAGGCCGTAAACCCTCACCCGCCGCCTTTGCGGGCGTCGACCTATCCCTCAGGGAGAGGTGAAGCGATTTCCCCTTCAAGCTATTGCCCGGCCCCGGCCGGCTTGCGAGCCCTCCTCTTTGGAGGGCTCTTTCGTTTCAGCGTCGCGATATCGCGCAGCGCTGGCCGAACGGCCCCGCGGCGCTGATTCGCAGAGCGACGTAGAGGCGAAATTCACTCGTCCCGGCAGCATGGCGGCTTTCCGCCGTTTCCATTTCCGCAAGGCAGAAGCGGCAACGGAGCGGCGCATATTCGCCGCCTGTGGAGATTGAGGATAAGGCGGCCATCAGCCCCCTTGAACGCAGGCTGTCATCGACCTGTCGCGCGATCGAGTCTCGAACCGCAAGGCTTTGTTAACCTTGAAACTCCTGTCGATTCAAACCTCGCCCCCAATCGCTACGCAACCGTCGCCGAAATTTGCAACGGCAAATCCACATCTAGCCGACTTAGAAATGGCCACCACTATTCCTTGACGCTTTCGCCGGACTCGTCATAGCTTCCGACGAAGAGTTGGAATGCGCTCCGGATCCCCCCGATCCGGATTTCCAGGACATCATTGGCAGTTGGAACATACGGCGGTTGGGTGGACTCCCTTCCCCGTCTGATCGCCCTATTGTGTCCTGGATATGCGTGTTCGCTTGGTGACATTTCGATGTGTAAACACTATATTTAGAGTCTCAGCGTATCTTGAGCACTAGATGAGGGATGGAATGAACCCCGTCCTGGTGTAAAGCGTTGGGCAAGGGACAGAGCGGGCGCCATGCGCCGGCCGGCGGCGCGCCAGGGGCAGCGCCAGCAAAAACAAAGGGCTTGAGACGATGCGGATCGAACGGCGCTACACGACAGCGGGCCAATCAGCCTATGCCGGCATCGAGTTCCGAACGACGAAAAGCGAGATCCGCAATCCCGATGGGTCGGTCGTTTTCCGCCTGGAAGGCATTGCCGTGCCGACGACCTGGAGCCAGGTCGCCAGCGACATCATCGCCCAAAAGTATTTCCGCAAGGCAGGCGTCCCGGCGCGGCTGAAGCGTGTCGAGGAAAACGACGTCCCGTCGTTCCTCTGGCGCTCGGTCGCCGACGACAAGGCGCTGGCTGCCCTGCCCGAGAAGGAGCGCTTCACCGGCGAGGTCGATTCGCGCCAGGTGTTCGATCGTCTCGCCGGCACCTGGACCTATTGGGGCTGGAAGGGCGGCTATTTCGACACCGAGGAGGACGCCCAGGCCTTCTTCGACGAGCACCGCTTCATGCTGGCGACCCAGAAGGTGGCGCCGAACTCCCCGCAGTGGTTCAACACCGGCCTGCATTGGGCCTATGGCATTGACGGCCCGAGCCAGGGCCATTTCTACGTCGACTTCAAGACCGGCAAGCTGGTCAAGTCGAAGACCGCCTATGAGCACCCGCAGCCGCATGCCTGCTTCATCCAGTCCGTCTCCGACGACCTGGTGAACGAAGGCGGCATCATGGACCTGTGGGTCCGCGAGGCGCGCCTGTTCAAGTATGGCTCCGGCACCGGCTCCAACTTCTCGGCGCTGCGCGGCGAAGGCGAAAAGCTTTCCGGCGGCGGCAAGTCGTCCGGCCTGATGAGCTTCCTGAAGATCGGCGACCGCGCGGCCGGCGCCATCAAGTCGGGCGGCACGACGCGTCGCGCCGCCAAGATGGTCGTCGTCAACGCCGACCATCCCGACATCGAGAAGTACATCAACTGGAAGGTGCACGAGGAGCAGAAGGTCGCCGCCCTCGTCACCGGCTCGAAGATCAACGCGCAGCACCTCAAGGCCATCATGAAGGCCTGCGTGAACTGCGAGGGTTCGGGCGACGATTGCTACGACCCGACCAAGAACCCGGCCCTGAAGCGCGAAATCCGCGCCGCCAAGAAGGCGCTGGTGCCGCAGAACTACATCCTGCGCGTCATCCAGTTCGCCAAGCAGGGCTACACGGACATCGAATTCCCGGTCTACGACACCGATTGGGATTCGGAGGCCTACCTCACCGTCTCGGGCCAGAACTCGAACAACTCGGTCTCCATCACCGACGACTTTTTGCGCGCAGTGGAGAATGATGGGGATTGGAACCTGATCCGTCGCACCGACGGCAAGGTCGCCAAGACGCTGAAGGCCAAGGACCTCTGGGAGCAGATCGGCCACGCCGCCTGGGCTTCCGCTGATCCGGGCCTGCACTTCAACACGACGATGAACGAGTGGCACACCAGCCCGGCATCGGGACGCATCAACGCGTCCAATCCGTGCTCGGAATACATGTTCCTCGACGACACGGCCTGCAATCTCGCCTCGCTGAACCTTCTGCAGTTCCGCAACGAGGACAAGACCTTCGACGTCGAGCGCTACGAGCATGCCTGCCGCCTCTGGACGGTGGTGCTCGAGATCTCGGTGCTGATGGCGCAGTTCCCGTCGAAGGAAATCGCCGAGCTCTCCTACGAGTTCCGCACGCTGGGCCTCGGCTATGCGAACATCGGCGGCCTGCTGATGACCGCCGGCATCCCCTATGACTCGGCCGAAGGCCGCGCCATCTGCGGCTCGCTGACCGCGATCATGACCGGCATCGCCTATGCCACCTCGGCCGAGATGGCCAAGGAGCACGGCCCCTTCCCCGGCTTCGCCAAGAACCGGGAGCACATGCTCCGCGTCATCCGCAACCATCGCCGCGCGGCGCATGCCGAGGCGACGGGCTATGAAGGCCTGTCGGTCCTGCCGGTGCTGCTCGACCACGCCTCGCTCAAGGATGTTCGCCTCGGCGAGCATGCCAAGGCTGCCTGGGACAAGGCCCTGGAACTCGGCGAACAGCATGGCTACCGCAACGCCCAGTCGACCGTGATCGCGCCGACAGGCACGATCGGCCTGGTCATGGATTGCGACACCACCGGTATCGAGCCCGACTTCGCGCTGGTGAAGTTCAAGAAGCTCGCCGGCGGCGGATACTTCAAGATCATCAACCGCGCCGTTCCCGAAGCGCTGCAGGGCCTTGGCTATGCCGAGCATCAGATCGCCGAGATCGAGGCTTACGCGGTCGGCCATGCGTCGCTGCGCCAGTCGCCCGGCGTCAATCACACGACGCTGAAGGCCAAGGGCTTCACCGACGAGGTGCTGGAGAAGCTGGAAGGCACGCTCGCCTCCGCCTTCGACATCAAGTTCGTCTTCAACAAGTGGGCGCTCGGCGAGGACTTCCTCAAGAGCCTCGGCTTCACCGAAGCGCAGCTGAACGACCCGGCCTTCGAACTGCTGCCGGCGCTCGGCTTCTCGAAGAAGGACATCGAAGCCGCCAACGTGCATGTCTGCGGTGCGATGACGCTGGAAGGCGCTCCCTTCCTGAAGCTTGAGCACTACGCCGTGTTCGATTGCGCCAATCCCTGCGGCAAGCTCGGCAAGCGTTATCTGTCGGTCGAAAGCCACATCCGCATGATGGCGGCGGCGCAGCCCTTCATCTCGGGCGCGATCTCCAAGACCATCAACATGCCGAACGACGCCACCGTCGAGGATTGCAAGAACGCCTACATGCTGTCCTGGCGTCTGGCGCTCAAGGCCAACGCGCTCTATCGCGACGGCTCCAAGCTCTCGCAGCCACTGAATTCGCAGATCCTCGCCGATGACGACGAGGATGCCGACGACGTCGTCGAGGCGTTGATGGCCAAGACGCCGGCCGCCCGCGCCGAACAGGTTGCCGAGCGCATCGTCGAGCGGATCATCGAGCGTGAAGTCCGCAAGCGGGAGAAGATGCCGGATCGCCGCACGGGTTACACCCAGAAGGCGAATGTCGGCGGCCACAAGGTCTATATCCACACCGGCGAATATCGCGACGGCCGCATCGGCGAGATCTTCATCGACATGCACAAGGAGGGCGCTGCCTTCCGTGCGATGATGAACAACTTCGCCATCGCCATCTCGCTCGGCCTGCAATACGGCGTGCCGCTGGAAGAGTATGTCGAGGCGTTCGTGTTCACCCGTTTCGAGCCGGCCGGCCTGGTCACCGGCAATGAGGCGATCAAGAACGCGACGTCGATCCTCGACTACGTGTTCCGCGAGCTCGCCGTGTCCTATCTCGGCCGCAACGACCTGGCGCATGTCGTCCCCGACGACAACAACGCCACGACGCTTGGCGGCGGCGATATCCCGACGATCAAGCCGGCGCAGGTCAGCCATGGCCTCGTCCGCGGCAAGACCGAGCGCTTCAAGCTGGTCGACCGCGCCGGTGAATCGAAGGGCGCGGCCACCGCTCCCGCCTCCACCGGTTCGACGGTAACGGCCCTGCGCACGACGGGCATCGGCGGCGCCGCCGCCACCGCCTTCAAGCGCGACGTCGCCACCGAGACGGAACTCTCCGTCGGCCACGCCGAACCGATCTCGGCTTCGCCCACCGCCCAGCCGAAGCCGAAGGCGGCCGAACAGGTCGCGATCGCGCGGATGAAGGGTTATGAGGGCGAAAGCTGCACCGAATGCGGCAACTTCACGATGGTGCGCAACGGCACCTGCCTGAAGTGCGACACCTGCGGAAATACGAGCGGCTGCTCGTAAGAGCGGCTAAGAAACTCGCTGGCGTAGTATTGGAGAGTGCATCCCTTCGTTTCTCGCATGGGATGCACTTTGTAACTGAGGTCTCCTAATGTCGGAAAGAATCCCGATTATTAAACGGCCCGGCGCATCCAAGACGGGTGCACTGAAAGACGAAGGCCGCGGAACCACATCGCAAAACCTTCAACAGGCATTGCAGCAAGCTGGCTCCAAACCTTCGAACGCAGGGGGCAAGAATAGTTCGATTGAGTTCCCACCTATCGGCGACAAGCGCCGATGATCGACTTTCCCTCGCTTTCAGAGGCGGGCGTTTGGGGAAGTATTCTATCAGCCATAGCAGCAGCAGTTGCACTAATCTTCAATGCCAATGCCATAACACAACAAAGAAGATCTAACGATGCGAAAACTTTGTTCACCATTGCGGCAAACATCCGAGAGGCGGAGGCGCGACTTACCGCTCAAACTCAAGACCCCGTAGCCTTCAAGATTGAACTCAATAACTATCTCAACCTTCTTGAAATTTTTGCGGTTGCCGTAAATCACCGTCTATTCGGAACGAAGACTCGGCAACTCGCGAGCGATAGACTCGTGACGGATCTTGGAATGCTTTTATCCAATGACTCGACGCGAGATCATATCGAACACGCAGTTACCTCTGAAGAAACGTTCGTAGAGTTGCTCGCCTTCTACAAGCGCAATCGCTCCAAGGTAGATCGAGCAGTCTCGCGGCTGCGCTTCGCCCCACAAAGCCTCACCACTTAGAACGCACGGAAGTCACCAACCGTGCGACGTCCCTTGTCGCCCCGGCCATATGCACCTATCTTCTTGGCATATCGCCAGGAGGCTCTCATGGCTCATACGCAAGCACTCGATATTGTCGGTGGGGAAACCGCGCTCGGGCTTTCGATCCGCAGCGGGCGGGACCTGATCGCCGCCGTTCGGCACGGGCTGCCCGTCAAGGCGGTTGAGCATGTGCTCGATACCGGCCGCATGACGCTGGCAGAACTCGATCTCGTCGTCCTCCCGCGAAAAACGCTGTCGCATCGCCGGAAGATCGGCACGCTCACCGCCGACCAGTCCGACCGGCTAATGCGCGCGGCGCGCGTGATCGCTGCGGCCGAGGATACGTTCGGCAGCCAGCAGAAGGCGGCGACATGGCTTCGCCGGCCGACCAGCGCGCTCGACGACGAGACACCCCTGTCGCTGCTCGACACGTCGGAAGGCGCTCTGCAGGTCGAAACCCTGCTTGGGCGCATCAATCACGGCATCGCCGCCTGATGGACGGCCGCGCCGAAGACGGCCCTGCATTTGGACGCCCTGACCGGAACGGCCAAGGGCAAGCCCGCCGATCTCCCGCCTGCCCCGCCCGTCTTGTAGCAGGACGCGACGCTTGATTGCCTGGCGCATTTCCCGCGCGCCCTATGCCGACCTTTCGGGCACTGGCGCGCGGCTCTATGGCGGGCGCTGGAATTCGCCGGGGCGGGCACTGATCTATGCGGCGGAAACGGCGGCGCTGGCCGTGCTGGAAGTGCGCGTCCATCTCGACCTGACGCCCGACCTGCTGCCGGACGACTATGTACTGACCGGCATCGCCCTGGGCGGGATTGCCGTCGAGACGCTGGACACACTGCCGGATACGCCGCAAGCCTTTGGCGATGACTGGCTGGCGGAGGCGCGCACACCGGTGCTGCGCGTGCCGTCCTTCATCGTGCCGGAGAGCTTCAACCTGCTGCTCAATCCGGCCCATCGGGATGCGGCGGGGCTGAAGGTGACGAGCCGGCGGCCGTTCCGCTTCGATACCCGGCTCTGGCAATCCGGCGAAGTGCCATAGGCCCTGCGCATGGCCGGGCGGCCGCTTCGGCGCTACAACGGGGCCGTTCAAAGAGGCGCCCGATTCCATGACCAAGCCCACTGCCCGCATTGTCGAAAACCTCACTGCCGAGAAGGTTCGCCTGACGACGCTGTTCGACGGCGAGATCGATTTTTCCGGCGCGCGTTTTGTCGATTGCCAGTTCACCGGTTGCGACCTGAAGGGGATGAACTTTTCCGAGGCCGAGTTCGAACGCTGTGACTTGACCGAAAGCGATCTGCGCGGCGTCGAAGCGACCGGATCACGCTGGAACGAAGTGCGGGCGCTGAAGGCGATCTTTTCCGGCGCCGAGCTTGCCGATGCGCAGTTCAAAAACTGCAACTTCAGCAATTCCGAATTCGTCCGGGCGCGACTGACCAATGCGCGCTTCGAGGACAGCAAGCTGACGGGGGGCGATTTCCAGGGCGCGGCGACCATCGGCATTTCGTTTCTGCGCACGCGGCTCAATGGCGCGATGCTGCGCAACGTGTCGTTTCGCAAGGAGCGGATCGACGGCGTCGATTTTGCCGATGCGGATCTCGCCGGCGCGGATTTCCGCGATGCCGTGTTCCTGGATTCGTCGCTGCGCTCGGCAAGCCTGCGGGCGGCGAAATTCGAAGGCGCGGACCTGCGCGGCTGCGATCTTGGCGCCATCACGCTGGCCGATGCAAGCCTGTTCCGCAAGGCCACCATCTCCAAGGCGCAGGCGACGGAGCTTTTGAAAGGCGTCGGCCTGATCGTGCTCTGAAATGGACGCTTGCGCGCGACCTTGGGTTGCGCGAACCTCTGGTCGCCCACAAAACAAGCGCTACGTCGCAGGGGAACCCTACGCGACGATGCGCGAGGGCCAACCAGAGGAAGAGTCCATGCGCGCCCTACTCGCCGTTCTCGCAATCAGCGCCGGCCTTGCAGGCCTGGCCGGTTGCACCACCAATTCGAACGCCCCCGCCATCAAGGCGATGGACCCCGTCAATGCCTGCGGCCCCGGCGGAACCAGCAACGCGGAAGATTGCGATAGCGGTCGCCGCTAGCTTATCCGGATCGGCGCGCAACCTGGAGCCTTTCACCGTTTCGCCGAAACGGCGAGAGGCCCCAGTTCCTTGCCATGTTTTCGTCTCGCGAACTGGCGTCCCCTCCGCTCGAAAGCGCTCTAACCCGCGCCTGACGTAGCGGAAATTGCGCGGGGCAGGTTGTGCCGGAGATTCGGGCAGAGGCAAGGCCCGGTTTTGTCGCGGGTGACGCGCGTCACACGCAAGGCTGCCGTTCTTGCTCTCGCCATGAAGTCTCGACAGAATACATCACGGACATGGCTCAGGCTTTTGCCGAGCCCACTCGATTCGTTCCTTGGAGGACACTATGAACCTGACGGTTTCCGGCTTCGCGGTGCGCGGCCTCACGCTCGCATCGGCGCTCATGCTGTCGACGGCGGCATTCGCAGCTCCCGACGCCCAGAAAATCGCAGACGCGTTCGTCGCCGCGGCTCAGGCGCGCGGCGAGGCCAAGGTCACGATTGAATCGGCCAAGGCCGACGGCGACAACGTCACGCTGAACAACGTGAAGATGGTCGCCAAGCAGGGCGGCGACGTGACGATCCCGGTGATCGTCATCGAAAGCCCGCTAGAGCGCACCAGCGGCGGCTTCACCGCGGCCAGCATCTCCTTCGACGCCGGCAAGGTCGTCGACAAGGAAACGACGATCAGCTGGGACAAGGGCTCGTTCAAGGACGCCGTCGTTCCCGCGCCGAGCGAGATCAACTCGAAGGCCAAGATCACGCCGTTCTCGAACATGGAAATGTCGACGATCAACGTCGTCTCCACCGAGACCCCCGCGCCGATCACGATCGACAGCGTCAACGTAGCGCTCGGCGATGTCATCGAGGGCGCGCCGAACGATGGCCAGCTGCGCGTCAGCGGCGTCAACATTCCCGGCGACGTGCTGAAGTCGGACGAGCAGACCAAGGATTGGGTCGAGAAGCTAGGCTATGACAAGCTGACCTTCGACGTCGGCATCGACGGCGCGTATGACAACGCCAAGCAGAGCTTCACCTTCCGGTCGATCTCGTTCGACGGCAAGGATGTCGGCAAGCTCAACATCACCGGCACCTTCGGCGGCCTGCCGCGCGACAAGCTGCAGGATCCCGACAAGCTTTCGGAACTCGCTGCCACAGCGACGGTCGACAATGCCAAGATCCGCTTCGACAATGCCGGCATCGTCGGCCGCGTGATCGAGATGCAGGCCAAGGCAATGGGCGCCACCTCCGAGCAGTTCGTCGAGCAGATCAGCGGCGCGCTGCCGCTGCTGCTTTCGGTTGTCGGCAACCAGGGCTTCCAGGATCGCATCGCCACCGCGGCGACCGCCTTCCTCAAGGACCCGCAGTCGCTGACGATCACCGCGGCTCCCGGCAATCCGGTTCCGATCATGCAGATCTTCGGCGCCGCCTCGACCGCGCCGCAGACGCTGCCGGACGTCCTGGCTGTCGATATCCAGGCCAACCAGTAAGTCTCTCTCGCGAGACTGCGCGTCGAATAGACGCCAAATGTTCCCCGGGCGGTGCAGACCGTCCGGGTTTTTGTTATCCCCTTTCGGGATGATTTTGCCTGACACGGCCGATCGAAGGCACGCATAGCCCGATCGCCCAGCCGCCATGGAGCACCCTATGAGCCGTTCGTCGCTACGCGTCCGTCTATTCGCCGCCGGTGTCAGCGCCGCCGCCATGACGGCCTCGTTGCCCGCGCTAGCCGAAACGCCGATCGAGACGACCATCCGCAATTGGGTCTCGGCGCTAGATGCTTCGCCGAACTGGGTCGCCGGTTTCTCCGAGCTGTCCTATGACGAGAGCCAGCGCACCGTGACGCTGCGCAACCTGACGATCCGCAGCGAGACGCTGGCGACCAAGATGGAGGTCTCCTTCGGGACGATCGGCATCACCAATTACGCCGAGGCAGCGGATGGCGGCTTCAGGGCGACCGGGATCACGGTCGACAGCAGCAAGATGACGTTCGGCGATCTGGGGAGCGCAACGCTCGCGGATATCCGCGTCGAAAATCTCGCCGTGCCGAGTTTCGTCAATTTCGTCTTCGACCAGAACCGCATCTTCACGTCGCTCGCCAAAGGCTGGGGTATTGTCGCCAAGGCCTCCGTCGACAGCATCCGGATTGGCCGCATCGACGCCACGGAGACGACCGAGGGCCAGACCTCGGCGGCAAGCTTCGGCTCGTATGAGCTGAAGGGCATGGCCAACGGCGTCATCGATCAGGTGACGCTTGGACCTGTGTCACAGGAAATGCCCTCCCCCGATGGCCTGCTGAAATTCACGATCGACAAGATCGAAGCGCGCAAATACGACCTCGACGCGGTTTCGGCCGTGCTGGATCCCGACCGCTATGTCGGTGGCGTCGGCGATGGCAAGTGGCGCACCGTGCTCGGCCTTGAGGTCTATCGCAACTTCTCGATCGAGATGCCCGGCGCCTCGATCCGCATGGGCTCGTTCGAGATGGAAAATCTCCGGATGCGCCAGCCGAAGACGAGCTTCGCCGACCTCTTCGACACAATCCTCTCGAAACCCGAACTCACCGATGAGGATACCGAGCGGCTGTTGAGCGGCAATATCGCCGGCCTGTTCAGCTTCGTCGGCGTCGGTGCAGTGCGCCTCAACGATCTCGACATCACCGCGCCCGAGATCGAGCGCTTCCATCTCGGCGATTTCCACATCAACGATTTCTCCAGCGACGGCATCGGCGAGATCGGCATCAGCGATCTCGATGTCGCCGTCCAGGACAAGGGTTCGGTCGGGGCTGAGCGCCTGGCCATCGGCGGCTTCAAGTTCCCGTCGACGGAAGTGATCATGTCGTCGGCGCTCGCCGCGACCGTCGGCATGGACTTCGACCCGATGGCGATCATCCCGACCATGGGCTTCGCCGAGGCTGTCGGCGTCGACGTGACCCAGGCCGGCAAGAAGCTCGGCGCGGTCGATCGCGCGCGCATCGATCTCGGCGATTATGTCGGCCCCGTGCCGACCACGATCACCAGCGAGATGCGCGGCCTCGATCTCGACCTGTCGCAGATCGACGACCGTCGTGCCCGCGATATCATCAAGGGGCTCGGCTATGACAGGCTGGTTGCCGATTACGGCTTCCGCCTTGCCTGGCGCGAAGCCGACGACAGCCTGATCCTCGACGGCTTCAAGCTCGCCATCAAGGATCTGGCGACGATGAACGTCGACGCCACGCTGACCGGACTGACACGCCAGGCGATCGAAGATCCGAAGCAACTGGAAGGCGCGCTCGCGTCGCTCTTGTTCACGCGCGGCAAGCTGGCGATCGAGGACAAGTCGATCGTCGATCGCGCCATCGGCATGCAGGCGACCAAGATGAAGGTCGAGCCGGACAAGTTCCGCCAGCAGATCGCCGGCGCCTTGCCGCTGTTCCTGATGGTGCTGAAGAATCCGGGCTTCCAGGCAAAGCTCGCCCCTGCCCTTCAGGCCTTCATCAAGACGCCGGGCACGATGACCATTGCCGCGGAGCCGACGACGCCGGTTCCGGTGACGACGCTGATGGAGACGGCCGAAAGCGCGCCGCAAAAGCTGCCCGACCTGCTGCAAGTCGAAATCAAGACCACCCCGTAACGCAAAACGGCCGGATCGAAAGATCCGGCCGTTTTCATTTGTCGCTCTAGAGTCGGGTTCAGGCCGCGATGGCGCGGGCCGTCTCCGACGCCTTGATCTCGGCAGCTGCCACGGCGCTGGCCGCCTGCTCCGGTCCGAAGGCGACGCCCTCGACCGTGATTTCCTCGACATTGGTCAGGCCGATGAAGGCGAGGATGAAGCGAAGATAGGGCAGCTGGAAATCGTTCGGCTTCATCGGACCTTCCGAATAGATGCCGCCCTTCGACTCGACCAGCACGACGCGCTTGCCGGTAACCAGACCGACCGGTGCATTGTCGACATAGGCAAAGGTGCGACCGGCGCGGGCGATGTAGTCGAGCCAGGTCTTCAACGTCGAGGTGATGGTAAAGTTGATCATTGCCGAGGCGATGACGATGATGTCAGCGGCGAACAGCTCATCGATCAGAGCGTCCGAAACCGCGGCAATCGCCTTCTGCTCGTCGCTGCGCGCTTCCGCGGGAGTGAACACAGCGCCCAGATAGGCTTCGTCGACATGGGGGAGCGGGTCACGCGCGAGATCGCGGCGGACAACGGTCGCATCCGGATTGCCGGCAACAAGGTCTTGCAGAACGCGCTCGGCAACCTTGCTGGAGTGCGAGGCGCCGCCGCGCGGGCTTGAGGTCACGAAAAGGATGTTGGTCATCGGTCTTGCCTTCACTATGTTACGGCAACCGGTCCAGATCCGGGGAGGAACGGACGCCGATACCGTAGAGTAACGTTACTAAATGTTACTCCTTGGTAACACCGAGTCAAATGGGATGGATGTGAAAATCGCTGAACAGTCTGTTCACAGCAGCGCTACCGCACGCGCGCTGCCGCCTCGCGAACGCATCCTGATCGCTGCGCGCGAGCTGTTCGCGCGCCATGGCGTCCACGGCGTTGGCGTCGAAGCGGTCGCCGAGGCGGCCGGCACCAACAAGATGACGCTCTATCGGCACTTCGAATCAAAGGACCTGCTGGTCGCGGAGTATCTGCGCGGGCTGGCGGCCGAGGGATCGGCAATCTGGTGCGAGATCGAGAACGAGCATCCGGGCCAACCGCTGGCGCAGATCGACGCATGGCTGATGCGCATCACCAACCATGTCGAGCATGGCAATGAGAGCGGCTGCGCGCTGGCGACCGCCGCGATCCAGCTTACCGACCCGGCACATCCCGGTCGCAAGGTGATCGAAGCCAATACGCGCCAGCACCGCGACAATCTCATTCGCCTCTGCCGCGCCTCAGGCTTGTCCGAGCCAGAGTTGCTGGCCGATCAGTTGTTCCTGCTGATCGAGGGCTCGCGCGTCGCCTGGCAGAATGTCGGCGACGAACGACCGGGCGCAAACCTCGCAACGCTCGCGGCAGGCATCATCGCGTCACACCGGAAGTAGGCGCCCTCACCCCTCCAGCGTTAGGGCGCCTTCTTCGAGGCGATAGACGCGATCGACCGCGCCCTTCGGCAGCGCCGCATGGGTGGCGAGGATCAAGGTGCGGCCGGTCGTCACCGCCAACAGGTCAGCGAGGAACTCGGCTTCGGTCGGCCGATCGAGGCCAGCCGTCGGCTCGTCCAGCAACAGAACCTTCGCAGGCGACAGCAGTGTGCGGGCGAGGCAGAGGCGTCGTGCCTGTCCGGCCGACAGCGTTTCGCCGGATTCGCCGAGCCATGTATCGAGCCCCTGCGGCAGGCTGCGGACAAAATCGTCGAGCCGCGCCTTTTCCAGAACGCCCCAAAGCGCTGCATCGGCGGCATGTGGATCGGCGATCTTCAGATTGTCGCGAATGGTGCCGATGAAGACCGGCGCGTCCTGAGATAGCAGCGCGATATGGGCATGCAGATCCGCCTGGCGAACCGCGCGGATATCGACGCCGCCCATGCCAATACCGCCGCTCTCGACATCGACAAGCCGCAACAGCAGGCCGAGCAGCGTCGATTTGCCGGAACCACTCTCGCCGATGATGGCGATGTGCTCGCCATCCCGGATCGTCAGGTCGAGACCCGCCAGAACGGCTTGGTCGCGGCCATAGGTGAAGCCGACCTGCTCGAACGTGATGTCGCCCGCATCCGGCACGGCAATGGGCTGGGCCGGATCACGGATCGCCGGCGGCATGTCGACCAGCGACTGGACGCGACGGGCCGCGGCACTCGCGGCGCCCAACTTGCCCGCCCCGCGAAGAATCGGGCCGGAAACTTCGAACACCGCCATCACGGCCAGCAGCGCGCCGACCAGCACCGGACCGGTGACGCGCCCCTGTTCCAGAACCGGGAGCCCGACATAGAGCGTGGCGATCGCCGTCGCGCCTGTGCCGAGCACGACGAAGGCCGGTCCAAAGGCGACACGCCAGGACTGCCGCAGCCGCGCCTTGCGGACGCTGGCGACCGCTTCATCGACCGCATGACGGGCGCCATCGACAGCCCCCAGCGCGACGAGATCGGCATGGCCATCAATGCCGTCGAGCACGGCGACGCGGAGATCGGCGGCGGTGCGCACGGTCGCCGCGCCGGTTCGCTGGCCGGAAAGCGCGATCAGCAGGGGCAGGAACAGCGTCGTCAGCGCAAATCCGATGAGCACCACAGGCAGCGCATCGGGCAGCACGATCCAGAGGAACAGGCCGAGGCCGAGCGCGCCGAGGACCGCCGTGGCAATCGGCGCGACGACCTGAAGGAACATCATGTCGAGGGCTTCGACGTCGGCAGTGAGCCGCGCGACGAAATCACCGGTCCGATGCGCCGCCGCCTTCAGCGGCACCAGCGGGATCAGCCGGGAAAAAATCCGGACGCGGATATCCGACAGAATCTTGAAGGTCGTGGCATGTCCGGCCAGTCGCTCGAAATAGCGCGACACGATGCGGAGGAACGAGAAGCCGCGAACCATCGACGACGGCCCGAACAGGTTGAAGGCCATGGCCGAGGTGGCGAGCGACGCGCCGGTCAGAAACCAGCCGGAGACGCCGAACAAGGCGACACCCGCAGCCAGAGTGAGGCAGGAAAGCGCCAGCGCCAATGCGAGGCCGCCGGCACGCGCTGCGAAAAGGCTGAAAAGCAAACGCATCATGCCACTCCCTGGGCCAGGACCGGTTCTGCGGTAAGATCCGGCGCGCGCACCAGGATGCGCTGGCGATCGTCGATCTCGAGAATCCGGTCCATCAGAGCGGCGACGGCCATGGAGTGGGTCGCGATCAGCAACGTTCGTCCCTGCGCGAAGGCGAGGATGGTGCGCATGACGCGCGCTTCCGTCTCGATGTCGAGATGGGCGGTCGGCTCGTCAAGCAGCACCAGCGCCGGATCGCGCAGGAAGATGCGCGCAAGCGCGATACGCTGCGCTTCGCCGCCCGAAACGCCCCTGCCCCGTTCGCCGACCGGCGTCGCCAGCCCTTCGGGCAGCCTGTCGGCAAAATCGAGAACACAGGCGCGTTCGGCAGCGAGGCGTACTTCCGCGTCCGTGGCATCGGCCCGGCCGAGGCGGATATTGCTGGCGATCGTGCCATGGAACAGGCGCGGCCGCTGGCCGAGCGATGCGACATGGCGACGGAGCGCCCCTTCGTCGATGTCAGCGAGTGGAACGCCGCCGAGCTCGATCTGGCCCTGATGCGAGCGCAGGCGCGCCAGCACCTCGAGCAGCGTCGACTTGCCAATCCCGCTCGGGCCAAGCAGCGCGACGGTCTCGCCGGCTGCGATGTCCAGCGTTGCATCGGAGAGAATAGTGCCGCGATCCGGCGTCTCGACCGTCAAGTGGCGCGCCGTGACGGCAATTGCCCCGGAAGGAGACCAAGGCGAGCCGGGCGCCGTAACGACTTCGTCGACGGGCGGCAGGTTTTCAAAGGTCGCGGCAAGGCTGGTTACGGCGGCCTTGGCGCTGGCCCGGTCGTGGTAGTGAGCGGCGAGCGTGCGCAGCGGCATGTAGACTTCGGGCGCCATCAGCAGGCAGAAAAGCCCCGCCTGCAGGGTGAACCCGGTGCCGCGCAGATCGAGCAGGCCGACATAGGTCAGCCCGACATAGAGCGCGACGCCGGCGACGCCGAGGGCGGCGAAGAATTCCAGCACCGCCGACGACAGGAAGGCGATCCGCAGCACGGCCAGGGTGCGCTCGGCGAACTCGTCGCTGGCGCTACGGACGCGAACGATCTCGTCCTCCGCCCGGCCAAACAGCTTCAAGACAAGCAACCCGCGAATCCGGTCGGCAAACATGCCGGATAGCCGCGACAGGGCGGTCAGATGCTGGCGGCTGGCGGCCTCGGCGCCCCAACCGGCCAAGGCCATGAACAGCGGAATCATCGGCGCGGTGACAAGGAGCACGATGCCGACGACCAGATCGACCGGCATCAAGCCGACGGCGAAGGCGACCGGCACCACGGCGGCGGCGATCATGGCCGGCACGAAGCGCGCGAAATAGCCATCCAGCGCCTCGACCTGATCGAGGATCTGGCTTGCCAACTCGCCGGAAGAGCGCTGGCGCATCCAGTCAGGCCCGCGCCGCATCAGGGTCGCGAACAGGTCGCGCCGGATCGCCTGCTTGATATCCTCGGCAGCGCGGATGCCGGCTGCCTCACCGATCCACGCCAGGAGACCGCGAATCGCGACAAGACCGAGCAGCGAGAGGATGGCGCCCGTCTGCGACGCGCTCGCCACCTGGTCGACAATCGCCCGGTGCAAAATGGTCGCAAGGAGATAGGCCTGCGCCAGGGTCAAGCCGGCGCTGATGAGCGGCACCAGGATGGCGATCCCCGCGGCACGACGGCCGACTCGACCTCGTGCCCTGAGCCAGCGGGCCGCAAAAGCGGGCGAACGGGCGGTTTCACCGCCTCTGGTAGTGTCTTCGGTCTTCATGCACTCTAGCTTATCGGATCAGTATCGATCTGGGTCACGCCTGTGCCAATCGACCGCACGTGGCAGCGGGCTGCATTGATTTCGCTCAAGGTTAGAACCCTTATAGCGCGTTAGCTCTGAAATCCTGGCGGCTCAAAAGGTATAGGCCATGATTGATATGGATGTTGTCACCCTGTCGCGGCTGCAGTTCGCTGCCACTGCGATGTATCATTTTCTCTTCGTTCCCCTGACGCTTGGCCTCTCCTTCCTGATGGCCATCATGGAGAGCGTCTATGTTATGACCGGCCGCGAAATTTGGCGGCGCATGACCCTCTTTTGGGGCACCTGTTTCGGCATCAACTTCGCCATGGGCGTCGCAACCGGCGTCGTCATGGAATTCCAGTTCGGCATGAACTGGTCTTATTACAGCCACTACGTTGGCGACATCTTCGGCGCTCCGCTCGCGCTGGAAGGCCTGATGGCCTTCTTCCTCGAGGCAAGCTTCATCGGCCTGTTCTTCTTCGGCTGGGATCGCATGTCGAAGGTCGGCCACCTGGTCGTCACCTGGCTCGTCGCCTTCGGCGCGAACTTCTCGGCGCTCTGGATCCTGATCGCCAATGGGTGGATGCAGCATCCGGTCGGCGCGGTATTCAACCCCGATACGATGCGCATGGAAGTCACCGACTTCATGGCGGTCATCTTCAACCCGGTCGCCCAGGCAAAGTTCGTCCACACGGTCAGCGCGGGCTACGTCACCGGCGCGATGTTCGTGATGGCCGTCAGTTCCTGGTACCTGCTGCGCGGGCGTCACCAGGAATTCGCCAAGCGCTCGATGGCGGTTGCCGCCAGCTTCGGCCTCGCTGCCGCGCTGTCGGTCGTCGTGCTCGGTGACGAGAGCGGCTATGTGACGACCGAAAACCAGAAGATGAAGATCGCGGGCATGGAAGCCATGTGGCACACCGAGCCAGCTCCCGCCGCGATCAATGTCATCGCCTTCCCCAACATGGAGAAGCAGGAAAATAGCTTCGCCATCAGCATCCCCTACTTGCTTGGCATCATCGGCACGCGCTCGCTGACGACGGAGCTTCCCGGCATCGTCAACCTGGTTGATTCCGCGCACGGCAAGATCCGCGACGGCATCACCGCCTACAGCGCGCTCCAGAAGATCCGCGCCAATCCGGCCGATGCCGAAGCGCGCGCGGTGTTCGATGAGAAGTGGCCGAACCTTGGCTACGGACTTCTGGTCAAGCAGATCCGTACTGACATCGAGAACGCCACGCCCGAGGACATCGCCAAGGCGGCGAATTCCACCATCCCGAACGTGCCTGTGCTGTTCTGGAGCTTCCGCGTGATGGTGGGACTGGGCCTTTATTTCATCGCGTTCTTCGCCGCCGCCTTCTGGCTCGCCTCGCGGCACCAGCTCGGCGAAAAGCGCTGGACGCTTTGGGTGGCTCTCTTCAGCCTGCCGCTGCCATGGGTTGCGATCGAATCGGGTTGGCTACTGGCTGAATATGGCCGCCAGCCCTGGGCGATCGAAGGCGTGCTACCGACCTTCTATGCGGCATCCGGCCTGACCCTTTGGGATCTCGTCATCAGCCTCGCGATCTTCCTGATCCTCTACAGCGTCCTCGCCGTGATCGAAGTCTTCCTGATGCTCAAGGCAATCAAGAAGGGCCCGCTCGATCACAATCCGTTCGAGACCGCGCCTGCCGGTGCCGACGTGTTGCCGAAGCCGGCAACCGCCGCTCCCAAGCTCTGATCCGCGAGGTTTGCCATGCACGACATTGTTCCCATCGACTATGAAACGCTCCGCCTCATCTGGTGGCTGCTGCTCGGCGTCCTGCTGATCGGCTTCGCGGTGATGGACGGCTTCGATCTCGGGATCGGCGCTCTCCTTCCCTTCGTCGCCAAGACGGACGAAGAACGCCGGATCGTGATCAACGTTGTCGGCCCGGTCTGGGAAGGCAACCAGGTCTGGCTGATCCTCGGTGGCGGCGCGATCTTCGCCGCCTTCCCGCTGCTCTACGCCGTTTCCTTCTCCGGGCTCTATCTGGCGATGATGGTGATCCTGATCGCCCTCATCGTGCGGCCGGTCGGCTTCAAGTACCGAAGCAAGATCGGCGATCCAGGCTGGCGCTCGAAGTGGGACATGGTGCTGTGCTTCGCCGGCGTCGTCCCCTCGCTGATTCTGGGCGTTGCTGTCGGCAACGTTCTGCTCGGCCTGCCCTTCGAGTTCGACGATACGCTGCGGACCTTCTATCGCGGCAACTTCTTCCAGCTGCTGACGCCGTTCGCACTGGTCGCCGGCCTTGTCAGCCTCTCCATGCTGATCATGCATGGCGCGGCGCTGCTGACGTGGAAGACCTCCGGTCCGATCGCCGACCGGGCGCGTACCTACGGCCGCTGGGCCGCCCTTGCCGCCATCGTGCTGTTCGCACTGGCCGGCGTCTGGGTTGCCTATGGCATTGGCGGGCATGTCCTGACCAGCGTCATCGACCCTAACGGCCCATCCAACCCGCTCGGCAAGACGGCGACCGTCACAACCGGCGCCTGGCTTAGCAACTACAAGACCTACCCCTGGATGATGGCGGCGCCGATCCTCGGCTTCGCCGGTGCAGTACTGGCCCTGGTCGGCTTCACCGTCCGCAAGCCGGCGCTCACCTTCATCACCTCGGGTGTGGCGATCTTCGGCATCATCTCGACCGCCGGTGTCTCGCTGTTCCCGTTCCTGCTGCCGTCCTCCATCAGCCCGAATGCCGGACTGACCCTCTGGGATGCGTCTTCTTCCAAGCTGACGCTCTGGGTCATGCTGCTGTCGACGGCCTTCTTCCTGCCTATCATCCTGCTTTACACGGCCTTCGTGTACCGGGTGATGCGCGGCAAGGTGACGAGCGACAGCATGGGCAAGAACCCCAACGCCTACTGAGTGGAGGACTAAGCATGTGGTATTTTTCCTGGATCCTCGGCCTCAGCCTAGCCTGCGCCTTCGGCATCCTGAACGCCATCTGGTATGAGTTGCGGGATGATCGGCTGAAGGGGCGCGTGGCGATCACGCCTCCGGAAGACTAGGCGGCCAACCCCGCCATTGGCCGACGCACCAGCGCCGGCCAAACCGACAACGGCCGTCTTGCGCGATCCATGGATCCCGCCTGGCGGCCGTTTCATTTCCCGGGTGGTTCTTGAAAACCTGTGGCTACTCGAAGAAGCCGAGCCGCTTCAGCACCAGCAGCGTGAAGCCCGAGGCGAGCGCGCCGATCAGCGAAGCGCCGATCCAGCCATGCACGCCCTCAAGGAACGGCAGGCCGCCGGTATTCATGCCGAAAAACCCGGTGACAAGTGTCGGCGGCATCAGCAGGGCCGTCATCACGGACAGCACATAGAGGTGGCGATTGCTGATGGTCGCGAGCTTGGCCGCGATCTCGTCCTGCAGGAAGCGCGCCCGGTCCTGAACTTCCTGGACCTCCTGGTCGAGCGTCTCGATCCGCCGCAACAGTCGCTCGGCCGCGGCCCTGGAGGCGACATGGCTGCCATCGGCATGCTCGTCCTCGGCAAATTCACGCAGGATGCTGCGCAGGCCGGAGAGCTGGCGATGCAGCTTCACCGCCGTGCGCCGCAGCGGCCCGAGACGGCGCGATTCGTCATGCAACCGTTCGTCCAGCACGCGATCCTCGATCGAATCCGCCTCCGCCCGCGAGGCGCGCAGCGTCTCCGCCATGGCCCGCAATACCTGTTCGATCATCACCTCGAACAACGCCACCGGTCCGGAGACGCCATGACCTGAATCGACCTTCGCCCGCGTCAACGCCGCGGCGCGGACGGGATGACGTCGGCCCGAAACCAGATAGCCCCGCCCGAATGCGAACCGCATCGGCACCGCGCGGTCGCTATCCTCGTCCGGGTCCTGAACCGTGTCGGAAAACCGGCCCCAGACGGCATCGGCGCTGTATTCGAGCGCTGGATAATCATCGGGGCTGAGAAGCAGGCGCCGCGCCGCGGGCTCAAGCCAGTCGATGCTAGCCACCCAATCGCGCGCCAGCCGGTCGACGAAATCGAGATGAACCCACAGAAACCCATCGCCGGGGTCGAGCGGCCGCAGGCAGGCATCGGCCTCGACCGAGGACGCCTGCCCTGCGCCATCGAACCGATAAGCCCAGATGACGCCGGCGACGGGCCGCGCCATCCGCTCTGCCGGCAAAGATCTTTCCTCAGGGTTCGTCAATCGCCTGCAACTCGATATCGACCCGATCGGGCATCCGGATCAGGCATGTCGCACCACCTGCGACAACAGTCATGACAATGCGATGACAGTCCCGCTGTCCCGCCGATATGAACGGCGCACGTGCGGCGGGATTTTCATTGTCGCCGGACAAGGCTGCGGCCATGATCAGGTAGCCCCTCCCGCAGTTGGCGGAACAGCAGATGCAGAACGATCCCCGATCGCACGGACTTTGGGAGCGCACCGCGCCCCCCGCCCCTGTTACGACGCAGCTCGGCCAGGATCTCAAGGCGGATTTGGTGGTGGTAGGCGGCGGCTATACGGGGCTGTCCACCGCGCTCCACGCGGCGCGCGACGGGCTCAACGTCGTGCTGCTCGAAGGCGTCGAGTTCGGCTTTGGCGGCTCGGGACGAAATGTCGGCCTGGTCAATGCCGGCATGTGGGTTATGCCCGACGACCTGCCCGGTACGCTTGGCGATCAGCATGGCGACCGGCTGCTCCATCTGCTCGGCGACGCGCCAAAGCTCGTCTTCGAGCTGATCCGAACCCATGACATCGCCTGCGAGCTGGAAACGGCCGGGACGCTGCATTGCGCGGTCGGCGCCAAGGGGCTGGAAGAGATCCGGCAGCGGGCGGCGCAATGGAGCGCGCGCGGTGCGGCGGTTCGCCTGCTCGACGCGGACGAGACGGCGGCGAAGCTCGGCAGTCGCGCCTATGCCGGATCGTTGCTCGATCTGCGCGCCGGCACCGTCCAGCCGCTCGCCTATGCACGCGGCCTTGCCCATGCGGCGATGGCGGTCGGCGCGCAACTCTTTACGCGCAGCCCCGTGCTTGCGGCCGAGAAGACGCCGTCCGGTTGGCGCGTGAGAACGGCGCGCGGCAGCGTGACTGCCAAGTGGATCGTCGTCGCAACCGACGCCTACACCAACGCGCCATGGCCGGAGATCCGCACGGAGCAGGTCCACCTGCCCTATTTCAACTTCGCCACGGTTCCCCTCAGCGAAAATCTCCGGCGCTCCATCCTGCCCGAGCGCCAGGGCGCCTGGGACACCAAGGAAGTGCTGAGCTCGTTCCGCTTCGACCGCGCCGGCCGCCTGGTTTTCGGCAGCGTCGGCGCGCTGCGCGGCACCGGAACGCAGGTGCATCGCGCCTGGGCGAGGCGCGCGCTCGCCAAGATTTTCCCCGAGATCGGCGATATCGCCTTCGAAGCCGAGTGGTACGGCCAGATCGGCATGACCAGCAACAGCCTGCCGCGCTTCCATAGACTGGCGGAGAATGTCATCGGCTTCTCCGGCTATAATGGACGTGGAATTGCACCTGGAACGGTGTTCGGGCGAGTGCTGGCGGACCATATCGCCGGAAGGATCGGGGAAGCCGATTTGCCGCTTCCCGTTACCGAGCCTCAGGAAGCGCGCTTGCGTCGCCTCAAGGAGGCCTATTACGAAGTAGGGGCACAGATCGCCCATCTCGCCGATGCCCGGCTTTGAGCAGAAGCGGGCAAGCCACGGAATTCGAGGAAACACCATGACGATCGCCATCAAGAACACCCTCGTTACCGAGGTCGAAGCGCTGCTTGCCGGAATGGGCGTCACCGCCGCGCGCACCGGCGGCACGCTCGCCGTCCATTCGCCGATCACCGGCGAGGAACTGGCCCAACTCGTCGAGACGGACGCTGCCGGCGCGACAAAGGCCATTGACCAGGCCCACACCGCCTTCCTGGCCTGGCGCAATGTTCCCGCCCCGAAGCGCGGCGAACTGGTGCGCCTGCTCGGCGAGGAACTGCGCGCCCACAAGGCAGCGCTCGGCCGCCTCGTCTCGATCGAAGCCGGCAAGATCGTCTCCGAAGGCCTTGGCGAAGTTCAGGAGATGATCGACATCTGCGATTTCGCCGTCGGCCTGTCGCGCCAGCTCTACGGCCTGACCATCGCCACCGAGCGCAGCGATCACCGGATGATGGAAAGCTGGCACCCGCTGGGTGTCACCGGTGTGATCTCGGCCTTCAATTTCCCGGTCGCTGTCTGGTCGTGGAACGCGGCACTGGCGCTCGTCTGCGGCAACAGCGTCGTCTGGAAGCCCTCGGAAAAGACGCCGCTGACGGCGCTCGCTACCTCGGCGCTGTTCGATCGTGCGCTGAAACGCTTCGTTGCCGAAGGTGGCACGGCTCCCGAAGGTCTTGCCGCCCTGCTGATCGGCGGTCGCGAGATCGGCGAGATTTTGGTCGATCACCGCCGCGTGCCCCTCGTCTCGGCTACCGGCTCGACCGCCATGGGCCGGATCGTCGGCCCGCGCCTCGCCGGGCGCTTTGCGCGCGCCATCCTTGAGCTTGGCGGCAACAACGCCGCCATCGTCTGCCCTTCGGCCGATCTCGATTTGACGCTACGCGGCGTCGCGTTCTCCGCCATGGGCACGGCCGGGCAGCGCTGCACGTCGCTGCGCCGCCTGTTCGTGCATGACAGCGTCTATGACAGCCTCGTGCCGCGGCTGAAGCAGGCCTACGGCTCGGTCGCCATCGGAAATCCCCTCGAAAGCGGTACGCTGGTCGGTCCGCTGATCGACGCATCCGCCTATAAGGGCATGCAGATGGCGCTCGACGCCGCGAAGGCCGCCGGCGGCACTGTGACGGGCGGCGGCCGCGTCGATGCCGACAAGTCATCCGGCGCCTATTACGTCCGCCCCGCCATCGTCGAAATGCCGGAGCAGAACGGCCCGGTCGCGCATGAGACGTTCGCGCCGATCCTCTATGTGATGCGCTATTCGAGCTTCGAGGAGGCGCTGGCGCTGCACAACGACGTGCCGCAGGGCCTCTCCTCGTCGATCTTTACCAATGATCTGCGCGAGGCGGAGACGTTCCTGTCGGTGCGCGGCTCGGATTGCGGCATCGCCAACGTCAATATCGGCCCGTCCGGCGCTGAGATCGGCGGCGCGTTCGGCGGCGAAAAGGAGACTGGCGGCGGCCGTGAGTCCGGCTCTGATGCCTGGAAGGCCTATATGCGCCGCGCCACCAACACCATCAATTACGGCAAGACGCTGCCGCTGGCACAGGGCGTCAAGTTCGACGTCGCTTGACTCGCGCCGTGCCCAAAAACACAAGGCCCCGGCCGGGAAACCCGGCCAGGGCCTTGCAGATCGTCAGATGATGTGAGTCCCGCGATCAGGCCTTGTCGACGACGTTCTTGACGGCATCCTTGGCCTTGCCGACTGCCTGCTGGGCTTCGCCCTTGATTTCCTGAGCTTTTCCCTCGGCGCGAAGACGATCATTGTCGGTCGCCTTGCCAATACCCTGCTTGACGTTGCCGACGGCTTCGTTGGCAAGGCCCTTGATCTTGTCGCTGGTGCTGCTCATCGTGAATTCCTCTTAACTGTTATTGCAGGAGGACAACTGCCCAGCGGCCGGTTGGTTCCCATTCAGGGACAAATCAGCGTCGGCGCTATCGACGTGTCCTACTTGCCCGAGGCAGCTAGCAACATCGTCGGGGTTGAAGGATGACGGGAAAGAGCGAAAAGAACCCGCCGGTTAGGGCGAGCACTTTCGAGTGGTTGCCGGCACAGAATTGACCTTTGCCCACCAAGGATCCGGGCGCTATCTGGAATGAACCGCGTTGGGAGATCCGCAAGCAAACACAACGCGGCGCTCTCCGATCCACAGCAGAATTGGACGCCGGTATCTTCGCCTTGATCGAGGCGCGCCACGAGCACTGAAAGCCCTACGCCTAAATCATGCCCGCTGATTAAATCCTAGCATCTATAAACGTTCTGCCACCAGACTTCATGTGACGAACTTTAGATTTAGGTGAATAGGCCTGCGCCTCAGTTCAGTGAAGACCTCCTATCGCGAGAGTCAAGATTGACTGCTTGGCGCAACAGGCTCTCAAAAGAAAGTATCATATCCTCGAAAGTTGGTTGACTGTCTAGGACAGCTTTGCTGTTTAGGCGAAGTCGCGCGTGTAGCTTTTCGTCCTCGACTAACCGCTCAAGTAAGGCGCATAATTCTCGCACGTCTCCAGGCTCGTAAAAAAGCGCATTCACGTCTTCAACGACCATTTCCGGAATGCCGAAAACCGGCGTAGTTATGATTGGCAAATCGAACGCCATTGCCTCAATAATAGTACGCGGCGCGCTTTCGATGCGCGAGCAGCACAACATGATGTCCGCCGCTGCGTAATAGAGGTACGGGTCATCTACGGCACCCACCATCGAGATTCGACCCGAATGAGCCGTCAAGGCAGATATTTCAATAGATACCGCGTCGGAATAAGGAGCAACGAGCGCACCAACAAGATAGATACGCACACGTTGCTTCAAGCTATCCGAAAGTTGAACATAAGCCCGAATAGCGTCGAGTTGCCCCTTTCGTTCACATATCGTCCCTACAACTATTATCGCTACGTCGCTATTGGAGAGGTTGAGACGCTCACGTGCGGCAGTTCGCGACCAGCGGCTCAGCTCATCCAAAAGGCGCGCCTGTGGAATACCATGACGAATGACTTGAAAATTGCGGCGCGTCTCCAGGGCGGACCAAGCCCGCTTCGTCGCATTCGCGACGTAAACGACGCGATAAGCCTTGGCAAACGCCGCGTAGGCTGCAGAGCGCGTTAACTTGGGCAAGTCGTTGAAATAGGTTTGCCACGGCTCGCTTTCGTGCTGATACCAAATCGTTGGAATTCCGTGTTGCGCGCTCGCGGCGGCAGCCCAAAATGTCTGTAGTGTATTCGCTAATACAACTTCGGCGCCCAGCGCTGCAAACAACCGGCCAAGCCCATATAACGCCACATCAAGCGTAGCCTGATTGGAAACGCCACGAAGCGCTTCACCTGCAATAACAACAGGAATACCTGCGGCCTCATAGTTAGATCGGAGAGGTCCTTCAACGGGAGACAGCACGGTGGCACGCACTATTCCCCTTTCGACTAGCCCAACTATAAGGTCGAACAAGACAATAGGAGCCCCCTCGCGGTTGAGATTGTGGCTCACCGCCAGAATGCGGATCGGGGCCTTGCGCTTGGTTTCGGGGCGCGCGGAGGCGATCCTGAAGGATTCGTCCTCGAGCGAAAGGTTACGACTATACCAGCGATCATTCCAGTTTCCATATTTCCTACGGAAGTTAGACTTCTCCTCCGGATCGTCTTGGAAACCGCGAGACTTTCCCTCGTAATGGATTAATTCTGCACTTGGACAATAGACACATGTAAGCCCAGCGAGGACAAGACGGTAGCAATAATCGACGTCGTTGTAGGCAACTGCGAATTTCACTTCATCAAAACCGCCCATCGCTGTGAAGACGGCGCGCCGAGTTAGCATGCATGCTGCGGTTACGGCAGAATATTCACGTGCAGCTCGTATGAAGCCGAGATAACCCCAATCTTGCTGAGGCAGGTTTCGAAAAGCGTGCCCTACCAAACCATCGTGATAGCCGTGGACGATGCCCGCATGTTGGATCGTGCCGTCCTCGTAATAAAGTCGAGCTCCTACCGCACCAACGCCCGACATTTGGGCGTAGCCCATCATTTGGCTCAGCCAGCCCGGCGAGAGTACCTCAGTGTCATTATTGAGAAATAATACGTAGTCCGAAGTGACTTGGCGGACTGCGGCGTTGTTCAGCGCTGCAAAGCTGAAGCGACCGGCTGGATTCCCAATTTTCACAACCCGAATGCTCTGCTGCTCTTGGAGCTCCGCCAGATATGCCAAGGTCTCCGAGTCATCGCTATCATTGTCGATAATGACGATCTCGTAGTCTCGATAGCTGGTCTTCGCGATAGATCCGACGCAGGCCCTGAGCAGCTTCAGCCGGTTCTTAGTCGGAATTACGATGCTCACCGTGGGGCCGCAATCGGGAAACTCGATCTCGAACATTCCCACACGACCTGCCATTGCCCAATCCGGGTGGACGACGTTCCCCTGGACTCCTCGTCGCGACAAGGCATCCGCAACCGCGAGCCGGCCAGCCTCTATGCTCATCGGCTTGGCATCTCCCGATACCGCAGTTGACCCTTCTACCGCACGCCAATGATAGAGAACTTTGGGGATGTGGCCAATTTCGCGCGCACGCTCACTTGCCCTAAGGAAGAAGTCGTGGTCCTGCGAGCCGTCATACTCGCTTCTAAACCCTCCAAGTTCAATAAAAAGCGCCCGACGGACGCTCAAGATGTGGCCAAGATACATGAACGAGAGCAGCAATGCCGGGGACCAACCCGGCTTGAACTGCGGCGCGTAGCGGTAATGTTCGGGGCCAATCTTGTCGTCGTCACTATACACAATATCCGCCTCGGCATGATCGGCATAGTAGATTGCAAGTTCCGCCAAGCAGTCAGGCGTGATCAGATCGTCGTGATCAAGAAACGCAATGACTTCCCCGGTTGCAATAGTGACAGCAGCGTTAGTGGCATTGCTGATGCCGCCGTTCGTTGAAAGGCTGACAACCTTGATGCGATGATCGCGTGCGCGGAGTTCGTCCAGCATCGGCCTGACGTGGGATGCAGGGCTACAGTCGTCAGCCACGCAGAGCTCCCAGTCCTCATAAATCTGCGCCTGGACCGATTCCACTAAGGCAATCATCCACTCCGGAGCGGTATTGTAGACTGGCGTTATCAAAGAAATTCGAGGCAGTTTGCTCCCGCGCTCCGCTAGAGCCGCGCGTAGCTCCCCTATATCTGTGGGAGTCAGCCTATTATTCTCAATCCACAACTCATAGTCGGATTGTCGCGTCGCGGCCTTCGGGCGGATTCTGTCAGAGCCAATGCTCCGGTAATCGGAACTCAGGGCGGAATGGTAGCTACGATGAATGCGAGCCGCGCGAAATCTCTTGCGCTCTTTCGAATCCCAAGGATGTCGACATGCCGCGATGAGGTTGACAAGCAACCTCATAAAGCTCGAGTGAGGCACGAAAAACGCTCCGGCTTAGCATGTAGAATTCCAAGGCTCACGGAGCCGTTGCCTGTCGCCATGCATTCGGCAGCAATTGGAGTCAAGCCATTGACGTCACGCCGCGGAGCGGCGGCAAGCCATGATAGCAGATTGTTCATGACATCAACCTCGCCTGCAAATCTGCCACTCTCTGTTCAAGACTAGCGATCTCGTTTTTGAAGGCCAGCAACCTCGCGTCGAATTGGTCGGACCTAAGCTTATCAACCGTGATTTCTGAGCGGCCTGCATCGATTTCCTTTTTCAGAACAGCTTGATAGCGAGAATTTTCGGATTGAATGCGCCATCGATCCCCCAGCTGCTCGAACCTCTCCCGGACTTTTGACGCAAGCGGCGCTTCGAGGCGGCATAGGTCAAGCACGTCCCGCGGCGCGCTACCGCCAACGGCGAGGACGCCAAGGCCATGTTCGTGCGCGAAGTCAAAATGCGGATATCTATCCTTCAATTCGTCCCACAGCTTCCACACACCAAAGCCGTTCTTCCGCTCGGCGATGTCGTGGAACAGCACCACGGCGCGATCCGACAGTTTCGAATGCCACGAGTTGAAATCGTGACTTACGGCCTCATAGGTGTGGAGGCCGTCGATATGGAGCAGGTCAATGGATCCATCCGCAAAACCGGGAAGCGCCTCATCAAAGCTGGAGCGGAGCAAAGTGGAAAATTCAGAAAAATTGCCCGCATGGAACTCTTTGAAGTTCTCGAAAACCGACTCCGGGTAGCGACCGGCTTGGTCATCGCCCTCCCAGGTATCGATAGCGAAACCCTGGGTACCGAGACCTGACGCCTTTATCTCCATGCAGAAGGCCGAGTAGGAGACGCCGGCATGCGTACCCAACTCGACAAATACCGCCGGCTGCACGGCACGAATAATCCAGCGGGCAAACGGCGTATGCCCGAACCAGGCGCTCGGCTCATCAAGCAGATGCGGTTCCGTAAAGAACACGTCGAGATCAGCATCGACGAGCTTCCTGACAGCTAGGATCGCAGAAGGCACCGGAGGGCGCTGGGACATTTGACTATCTCCGCAATTCCTGGGGCAGATCGACCCGAGCCATTCAGGAAGACACGTTCGGAGCGCCACCTGCACTCGGACGAGCACCCCTTTCGAGATGTCCGCTCCCTGAAACTCGATCGGATGAGTTCGTCGGCTTCTGAGGATCCATTTCTACGTCGTCATCCCAACCGACGCCCTTGATCTTGGGACAGATCATTCCGAACACTCGCTCAAGAGCATGCTGCAATGTGCCGTCTTGCTGGCCTTCCTCATCGGGAAAGGAAGCCAGAGACAGATTAAGCCGCCTGAGAGGCTCGAGAGCACTGCGGCGAACCCAGAACATCGTCCCGGCGAAATAGCTTAGTCGGTTGGAAGCAATACCCATCGTCGCCAACAGGTCGAGCGTCATCGCCTTGTTGACAGACCAGGCAGCGGCCTCATCTTTCCATTCGTTGGGCAATTGGAAGCGGCGAGATCCGATCATTCCGATGTCCGGAGAACGATCAAACTCTGCGACGATGCGATCAACCACGTCGCGGGAGCCTATGAGGTCAAAGACGCTCGCCAGGCGCCAGATCTCACCGAGAACCATGCGTGACCCGCTCATGCCCGACTTCTTGCCATGCAGCTTGCAGATGAGATCGAAGCCGTCGAGCCGCCCTTCGCGAAGCAGTTGGACAAAGGGGCCGACATCGCGACCGCGATTGTCATAGACTAGAACCTCGCTCCCCGGAAATGTCGCTCTCACGCGCTCCGCGAGTGCCGGATTCGGATGGGTCAATGTGAGAATGAGCTGGAACGGACGCTCAATCGCTTCCAGCAACGCCTCGAATTCTGGCCACAACTCCGCGTAGTGCAGGTGAAGGGCGACAGCGATCTTCGGTTCGGCGGTGGGTGCCCGCTCCGGCGCCAGGATCGGAGGACCGTCAAAGTAGCGCGCCAAAGTCTTTTGCAGATTGTCGCTGGCCGGACCAAAGCCCCAACTGGCCACCCCTCTGAGAGCGGTAGCCAATTCACGCCCATCCGATCCGGAGCTGTACAATAGCGGGCGAAGAACAACGCGATGGCCAGGCGACTGATCCAGAAGCGATAGCTGAAATCGCTTCTGGCGACGGCGTTGGCGGAGTATCGCGCCAAGGTCGCTTATTCTCCAGGGACGGATACTGGCAGTAAGGACGTCGCGGCCATCCAACTGCAGCACCAATCCACGTTCGGTGCTTTCCAACAGATAGATCGTCCGCCGGGCACAGGGCACGAAGATCACCCTGTCAGGATGCGCGCCCAGACAAACGTTCATTCGAATAAACGGCATCCGCCTATCCTTGAGAACGACCTCAACGATATAACGGCCCGGCGTGTCGACATGGATCACGCTCAATGCGGCACCTCTTTCGACACCGCGCATCTCAAGTTCTCTCGAATCGCGAACTGGTAAATTAAGCACGTAAATCTCGTTCGATCATACCTTCAGGCCGGCGTCGAATTCAGCTGATTGGCTACCGTTTGATTTGACTACAAACGGTGGAACGCTCCTTCTATGAAACCTATCTACGGACCCACTTATTGATCACTAAACTAAAATTAACGACTGAAATCGCCATCCTTCCAAATAACGAAGAGAAAACACGAACAATCAACAGCTTAATCCCAATTGCCAATACGAATATATTCCAAATTTAGATCGAAATATATTATTGACCAGTCCTGTGCTGGCGTATCTCCCGACATTGTCCCGACATGCGTGCGAATTGCCGAATAATACCCATTGTCCGAATGCTGACCACGCTAAGGCTGCAGCCCCACGAAGCCGAGGTTCGCTTCCTAGTCAATCGAAGCTCAGGAAGGCTGCGCTATCACCCGCGCTCGCGTTGCCAATGCACTTGATCGTCAGCCCACCGGGCGAAGCCGTCAGCGCGCTACGAACAAATCGGGCACTGGTGTGCGCTATCCTGAAGACGTCTATCGACTGACGAACCACAGAGCCTCGTTTTGCACATCGGAGGTCCGCGACACGCCGATGAGATTTTCAAACAGCAGATTGACTCATACACCAAATCTATACGGCGATAGCGTGGCAAGACCATTTAGATGAAGCACTAGAGCTCTCCACTCTCCGAATGATTGCATCGGAATGCGTCGTAAATTCGTAGCTTTGGTGAGATCTCATCCGGCCTGCAGATCGTCGTTCGCCTCCGATATCTCGCCAGGCTATCGAACTGATTACCCCATTTTCGAGAGAAACGTCATAAGTACACGCTCTCGTTGCTACTGTAGCCGAAGCCGTTGCTTCGACCGCTTTTTCGAGATCTGCAACGATTCCGAACTGGGCCGTCACCGCGATGGTCGCGAAGGCCCAAAACGAAAGGACCCGCCGGTTAGGGCGGGTTCTTTGTAGACTGGTTGCGGGGACAGGCATTGGCCTTTGTCGAACCAGCGCTCCGCTGTCAACCGGATCTCTCTTCGCCCAACTGGCTTGAGTGGCTTGCGACAGCAGGTGGGACCGACCGTTATCGCCAGCCTGTCGGCTAATCCCGCCGGGCAAGTCCACGCAGAACGCCTTCGCCGAGAGCCTCGACGGGTGCCTCCGAGAAGAATGGCTCATTGGCACGCCGTTCTCGACACTCAGCAAGAGCTACCCTCCCCTCATGGAAAGAGGATTGAAACCGCCACAGACCTACTCTCCCCTTGCCGACATCCACCCGCAGAGTTTGTACAGAAATCTACGCTGGAAAAGCAGGCCGCAGGAGGCCAGGAAGAGAATCGTGGACTCTCCCTCAAATCGTAGAAAAAACGGGCGTCAGATCAGACATGTTGACCGAAGACGATGACACGTGATCATCGTCTAGGATAAATTTGATTGCGCCTATACTGATCAGTAATTTAGATCATTTCTTGTTCTAGACGTCCAGATAACCAAAGAGTATTTCGTGCCCGCGGTCACTTCGCGCCCCTCGTGCCCGTGGGTCACTTGTCCAGGCCAAAGAACCATCTTTCCGACAGGCGCATATTTCGTGCTGTATTGCTGCCGATGGAACCAGGTATCGCCACCCTCATAGTCGTCATTCAGCTTGACGATCCCGGACACCATCGACGCATCGGTATGGCAGGATAGGCTTGCCTGGGTATCCGGCGAATATTTGATGATGAACGCGTCCCGGAGGCAGATCATCCGCATCGGCCACCAATACTTTTCAATGATCTTGTTCAGGTCGTTGGCGAAGTGGACTTCGAGCTTGTTGAAGAGATTGATATCAAGCGTGCGCAGCCTCAATTCCTGAGCCGGGAACTTGTCGCCATACATCGACTTCCACTCGCCATAGTCCTCCGCCATGGCGATGAGCTTCCTGCACTCCGCCGGATCCAGGAAGTCGGTGAGAATGATTTCGGGGCCCACAACGTCGAAGGCGCCATTGGTCCCGGTAAACTGAATCTGCTTCCGGCTGATGCCAAGGGAGGCGCCTAGATTGGTGAAGCGGCGCTTGTCAGCCTTGTCACCACCGCCATGCAGGATGAGCGGGCGGCGATCGACGGTCGTGTTGAGGATCTGCTTCTCTTCCGTGATGGTGATGTCGGAGGATGCGGCGGACACGCTCTGGAAAAGTCTGGCTTCGGTGTCGAGAGCAACCTGGATGTCGCTCCCTCCCTGCGAATGCCGGAGATAGGCCTCACTCAGATAGGTCTGGTCATCGTCGTCGTCGGCAAGCGGGGCCGACAGGAATTCCCTCAAGCTGGCGGCGAGGCCGACATAGGCGCCGCCGTTGAGGTATCGATCGCCGCTTTTCGTCTCCGGGAAATGGCCGGACAGATCCTTTTCCGACCGCCACTGCCTTTGGGCCGCAAAGAGGATATCGACCTCTGCCTCGAAAAATCGCTCGGCGATCTCATCGAGGGGAGCATTGACGAGCGTGTCATACCCATCGACGAAAAGAACGATGTTGGCGTCATCCAGTCCCGACAGAAATCGCTTGAGCAGATTGATCTTCAGCCCGCCCGCCTGGCCGGCTCGCCATGGAACGTTGCTTCCCAGATTGAGCACGGGGACCTCAAATTTCCTGGATGATTCAATCAGAATGCCTGCGCGGCTTACATCCGTCGCGACAGTCACCACATGAAAATTCAAGTCCATCGCCGATCCCCGTTCCCTTTTAGTGAGCTGCCTGGACCGCGCCCGGGCGGCTGCGCCGGACGCGGCCTTCCCACAGGCCAATGCAGAGCATGACGGCGCTCGTCAGCCAACCCGCGATCAGCAGGTTGGTGTTGAGCAGGACCGGAATCAGGACCGCGAGCACCAGGGCGCCGACGATGTGCGAGACCGGAACGGTGCCGTAGACTACCTTCTTGTAAATCGCGCTGCCGGCGAGATAGAGGATCGGACCGAGCGACAGGATGAGGCCGTAGGCAAGCTTCACCCCCTCATGCGGGTGCGCCATGACGAGGTCGTTACCGACGGCGGTCGCAATGATGCCAGCGATCAGGATGGCGTGAACATAGTGGAAGGAAGCGCCGATCCGGCCGGGATCGTCGGAATGGGTGATCGCATCGGTGGCGTCCTTGCTCGACGTCCCGAAATACAGCCACCACATGGCGAGCGTGCCCACGAAGGTCGCGAGCATGGCCGAGATAACCGAAACGTCCCACGTTTCCGTGCCGGCCAGCATGGCGCCGGTGGCGAGCAGGGTTTCACCTAACGCGACGATGACGAAGAGCTGGCAACGCTCGGCCAGATGGCCGCCTTCGATGGTCCAGTCGCGGGTCGAGGAGCGGCCGAGGCCCGGAAGGGCGAAGCCGAACATCGGCGAGACATATTCGCAAAGCACCGCGACGATCCAGAAGCCGACGCGCATCCAGGATTCCGACAGGCCGCCGGCGATCCAGAAGCAGGCCGAAATGACGAGCCAGCCCAGCATCCGCCGGTAGTTGGCGGCGAGCGGATGATCGCTCCCGAGCGAAAGCAGGATGAACGCCGTTCGCCCGACCTGCATGGCGACGTAGGCGCCGGCGAAGACCAGGGCGCGATCCCCGAAGGCGTCGTCGAGCGCCGAGGCCATCACCAGCGCCAGCGCCATGCTGGCAAACAGCAGGCCGCGGATGGGCGGGGTCTCGGGGTTGAACCAGTTCGTGACCCAGCAGGTATATTGCCAGCCGAGCCAGACCGCGAACCACAGGATCAGCGTCTGCAGGATGCCTGTCGGCGTCAGATCATGCAGCAGTTCGTGGCTGAGCTGCGTGACGGCGAAGACGTAGACGAGATCGAAGAAGAGTTCTTCGTAGGTGACGCGGGCATGGTGGCCGTCGCGCCGGCGCAACAAGGAGTGCTGGTTGGTCTGTTCGCTCATGTTCGTCCTCTCACCGTGCCAGCCGCCAGAACGCCACGCCGGCGAGAATTGCCGGGATCGCAAACACCAGGACCAGAATCGGCAATTCTTCCCTCATCGAATAGCCAGCGCGGGTGACGCCGACCCAGAGATTGATTATCGCGATCAGCGCCCAGATTGGGATGAACAGCTTCACAGCGAGCGCGAAATCGGGCGCCGCCCCGCCCCAGAGCTTGCCGAACAGCAGGAACAAGCCGAGCAGCACGATCCCACCGCCAATGACCAAAACCACATGCATCGCCATGTCCTTCTCTGCTCGTATCCAGCCAAAAAAGACGCCGGCCCTAGTGGCCGGCGTCTCGTTGCATTCAGTCCTGGCCTTGTCGGGCGGCTACCACTTGACGCGGAAGCCTGCGGTGCCCTTCAGGTCGTAGCTGTCGGCGACGTTCTGGAGACTGGTGTTGACCGAGCCCTCGCCATAGATCGAGTACTTGTCGTCGTTCCAGTCATAGGAGCCACCGAGGCCGACGCCGCCCCAGAAGCGGTCGTCGCGGCTGGCAAGCGTCGCACCGGAGACATCGACCGAGGTCCCGTCGAGGAACTCGTAGTAGAGGTTGGCGATGCCGTAGACGTGGCTGCGCGACACCAGGCCGTTTTCGCCACGCCAGGACTTGTTCTGGTCGAGCGACAGGCCGAAACGGCCACGCAGGCTGTCATTGTTGAGCAGCGAGATCGCGGCGACGTCCTCGCCGCCATAGGTCTGCGTGAACGCGTCGAAGTCGACCGAGGAGTAGACCAACTGGGCCTGCGGCGTCAGCGACAGGTCGTTGTTGAGGCCGATCCGCTTGCCGGTTTCCAACGACAGGGCGTAGCCGGTGCCGTCATTGCCGGAGGCAAGGTTGCCCAGCACGTCCGAGCCGAGATCGCTGTCGTACCAGCTGACCTGTGCCTGGCCGTCGACATAGAAGCCGCTATTGCCATACCAGGTCAGCGTGCCGCCGAAGCCGGCGCCATCGGTGCTGATCGAGCCATCGCCGAACGAGGACGTGATGTCCGCCGATGCATGACCATAGTGGCCGGTCACGGCGCCGATCAGCTTGCCGGACTCGTTCTCGAGGACCGAGAAGTCGACGCCGGCCTGGAACTTCAGCGTGTCGAAGTCGTAGTCGGAACCCGTGGTCGAGACGGCGGGATTGATCGAGGTATGGGCTGCCTCGATGCGACCCCAGATGCCGCGACCCTCGATGCCCGACAGGGGCTCGCTGGCCAGCTTGGAATCCGTGTCCACCGCGCCGCCGCTCCACGAGCGGTTGCCGACGCGCTGCTGCAGGGTCGAGAGGCTGTTGAGGCCGAGCAGGACACCAGCATAGGCCTCGAAGACCGGCGCGCCGGGCTGGTAGAGGAGACCGCCCGGGTTCGAGCCGGTCGGAGCGAGCTGCGAACGCAGGTACCAGTCGCCATCATCCGGGTTGGAGATACCGTTCTTCCAGAGCGTGTAGCCATAGGCGCCGCCCAGCACAGCCTGCTGGCCGGCGATCTGATAGTCGCCGATCAGCGAGAACGCGCCGTCCGAAGCACCGGTGACGTCGATGATCTTGATGCCCTCGACCGTCTGTCCGCCCAGTCCGCCGGTGTTGTTCACCCCGACGCGGGTGGTGCCTTCGGCGGTGCCGCCATTGAAACGCAACAGGTCGGTGATCGAGGTGTCGTCACCGAGCACGGTGTCGATCAGGATGGCACCGCCATCGCCCGAATACTGCCCCCCGATGGTCAGCAGGTCGCCGGCAACACCGACGCCAGCCGGCGTGGAGAGCGAGACGAGGCCGTCATTGTGGAGGCCGCCCAGGATCAGGACACCATTCCCCGCCGCGTCGCCGCGGGAATAGAACGTGCTGGTCGTATCGATCGACAGGTTGCCATACGAGTCGTAGTCGGGGTTCTCGCTGACATCGAGCACGGAATTGTGCAGGAAGATGCCGTTCGACATGTCCGACGCCGCGCCGACATCCGTATCCGTGCCGGTCGAGAGCTTCAGCGTGGTGTTGTACAGATTGATCGAATCCCACGGGCCGAGTGCGTCGGCATCATAGGTGCTGTTGGCGTCATAGACGTTCAGGGTGTCGCCGAGCGTCTTGCCGCCATAGAGCGAGGTGATGCCGGAGAAGCCGCCATGCAGGTTCAGCACGTCGACGCCCGCGCCGAGATCAATGCGGCCGACAATGCTGTTGGAAGCCTCCGAGGCGTCCCGGATGGTAACGATGCTGTCGCCATCGGCGTTGTAGATCGCCGCGTTGCTATCCGCCTTGACGGTCGAGCCGGCAAGGACGTCGATCTTGGTCAGAACGCCCGGGTCGGTATCCGTGTAGATGCCCCAGCCGCTGCCAGCCTTGATGTTGCCGCGGGTGACGATGGTGAGATCGTTGTTGACGGCGTCGGGATCGGTCGGGTCGACCGCGTCGGAAACGTCGGTGACATAGATGCCGTTATTGCCGCCCTGGGCGTTGTTGACGTCGAGGTTGACGTCCTTGACGTTGTTGTTGTCGAGGAGGAGCTCGATGGCATCGTCGCCGGCGACGATCGAGTCGGTGACCGTGATGTTGACCGAGCCGTCGCCGCTGTGGACGACATTGATGCCGTCGTCACCGGACGTGATCTTGTTCACGTCGAGGGTGAAGTCCTTGGTGGTCGCCGCCGTGTCGATCCAGACGCCGATGAAGCCGGAGTCGATGTCGTGGGCGGTGACGGAGACGTCGCCGCTGCCATAGGTGTCGAACCAGATGCCGTTGCCGGTCGTATTGGTGATGTCGTTGGCGACGACGGTCGTGTCGCCGGTGCCACGATGGACGAAGCGAATGCCGCTGGCGCCGGACTCGATGTTGTTCGTCGTGATCGACAGATCGGTCGTGTTCGAATTCGTGTCGATATTGATGCCTTCGTTGCCGGCATCGATATCGCCGACATCGATGGTCGTCGCGCCCGCGCCAGCGCTGGCATCCACATCGATCCAGATGCCGTTGTCGTCGGCCGTGATGGAGTCGTGCACCGTGATGTTGGTGGCGCCGTTGCCGCTGGAGAAGCCGTAGATGCCGTTGGCGCCAGTGGACGTGATCTTGTTGACGTCGACGGTGAAGTCGTGCGTCTGCGCACCATTGTCGAAATTGATGCCGTTGCTAGCCGCTTCGATGTCATGGGCCGTGACCGAAATATCGCCCGTGCCGGAATTGCCGACGATATTGACGCCATAGGCACCCGCGTTGACGTCGTTGACATCGATGGTCAGGCCGGTGGAGTTCCCGCCCATCGGGGCCAGGATACCCGTGCTGCCGGCCGTGATGACACCGTTGGTGGTGATGTTCATCGAGCCGGCGTTAGCGCCGGACATGTAGATGCCATACACGGTGCCGTTGATCGTCGACTGGTTGGTGTCCGTGAAGGAGATATCGCCGGTGCCGCTGCCCAGGATGGTAATGGCGGTGCCGTTGGCGTCGATACCGAAGCCCGGATCGGTCGTCACCGTCGTCGTGCCCGAATCATTGATCACGATCGGCGCGTCGGTGCCGGCGGCTCCGGCCGGACCCGAGCAGGCAAAATTGGTGTTGTCGGACGTGCTGCACGTGCCGGCAAGGGCTGCGGAACCCGAGAACGCGACGACTCCCAGCGCGACCAGTCCGGCCGAGGCAAGGTGGGGTGCGACGCTGCCGACAATGCCCTTGTACTTCACCATGCGTCCACCCCTGACGAGGAAGGAGCGCCAGCCGGCGTCCTGGCTTGAGCGCCCCCGGGAATGTTCGCTGGCAGGGGTTGCGGGTGTGTTGGGCATGCTGCTGTCCTGAACGTTTTGGTGATGATGAAAGGCGTCGGGCGGGACGGTGACGGAAGCGCGGAGCTATCCGTTCGACCGGCCGAAAAGCGGACGTTGATATCGGGCGTGCGGACCGCTCGAAGGCGGCGGAGGCAACATCTCGACGTGGATCGAAGAGAAGCCAGCGGTCCCCTCGATGCCGGATACGTCATGGGTATCGAGTGGAAAGGATGGGGCATTGGCCGAAGCCCCCACGGCGAAAATGGGCTGGTCAGGTTGCGGCGAACGAACGCGGTTCGGCGCGGCAAGTCCTTTGAACAGATCTCGGCTCATTACGACCCCACCTGCAGGCCAGGCTGTCACCGCGGATTCCGCAATGCGCCTCGCTGCATGTCTCATTCGAATCCGCCAGTGCGAATTCTTCCCCGTTCCTTAACTAGTTGTCAGGACGAGTCCTCACAATTTCAGTAAGTTTCAGATCCTATCACTGCCTGACACCTGACTAAAACTTGTGCGTGGGTGGCCTAAATCATTCTCTAGAAAATATACTTTGCGAAAACTCGAAAAGGCGGTCGATCTTACTCAGGAAAGGCGAATCCCTGGCCACGGATTGCATGCAAAGGCAGCTGCATATCGCACTTCTCGGCCCGCCGGCGCAGGCGGCTCGCAAGGGTGTCCAACTGGGCATAATTGAAGTCATAGATATCGGCGCCGAGGGCTTCGACGAGGGCGCGGCGTTCGACGGTCTGGCCGCGTTCCTCGAACAGGCGCGCGAGGAATCGTTGCTCTGACGCCGTCAGGCGGAGACGATGGCCCAGCCCATCGGTCAGCACCCAACCGCCTTCCACCAGCGCCCATTGCGGCGTCTGCTCCGGCGAAGGCGCGATCTGGCGCTTGACGCGCTCATTGAGCGAAACCAGCGTGGCGGCAAGCTCGCGAATGTCGATCGGCTTCACGAGATAGGCGTCCGCGCCTTTTTCAAGCGCATTGACGCGATCCTCGACGGAACCTCTTGCCGTCGCCATCACGATGCCCACCGATTGCGAGGCCCGCAGATGGCTGGCGATCGACAGGCCGTCCTCGCCCTCCAGGCCAATGTCGAGAATGACGATATCGGCCGGCTTGGCCGCAAACGCCCGGTAGAGGGCCGCCGCGTCGCGAAATCCGTGCACGTTCAAGGCTAGTCTCGTCAGGCCGGCCAGCATTTCCTCCCGGAAATCTTCATCGTCATCGACGAGATAGACGAGGGGAGAGAGGGCGACGCCACCCTGCTTGAGTGCTTCTCCGGGCATTAACGGATCTCCGACGCAACAATTTCAATGGTTCGATGGGTGCGTATCGCGACGCCTCGCCAGGGGACTGGCCGACTATCCGCGCCGTTCGCGAACGTCGTCCCCCGTCAACTGTCTCGATGCCATGCATCGATCGTCATGATTCTCCGGGTTCTTTCGCCGGCACGTCGGAACCCGCCGCTTTCGGACCCGCATCCTTCTGCAGCCGGCCATAGATCGGCGCCTTGAGCGTCCGCTTGACCCGGTGGTTTGCGTCGGCCTTCGAAAGGCCCGACGGAGAGACTCCCTTCAGATAGTTCTTCTGCCACTTCTGTTCTTCGGTCAGTTCATCCCCCATCTGGAGGCCGGCATTGAACAGGCGGCGCTCGCTGTTCCAGATCTTGTGTTCCCTGTGGAAATCCGGATCGTCCTCCATCGGCAGGATGACCGGCTGCACTTCTTCGATGGCGACGCTCGGTGTCATCGTGATGAAGCAGAACGGCTCGCCCTTGGCGAAGGTCACGGCGCCTGGGCGGGTGAATTTCCAGTTCATGGTAAAGCTGAAGGGAAGCCAGTTGGTTTCCACCAGGCCATCGAGCGGATGAATGCCATCCTTGATTCGGTTCGGGCCGCCGCGCGCCCAGACCATCCAGCCGGGATCTGTCCGAAAGACATAGCCGGGATGGAAGGTGACGATGCCATGCCCGAAGGTCGAAGAGATGAAGCGATGTGTAACGCCGGGCTCGTGCACGCGGATGATGATGTCGTTCTTGCTGTTGTAGCCGGTCCAGATGACCGTCACTTCGTGCGGATTCAGAAGCTCCCAGCCGGACGCGTTTGCGATCGATAGTGGCGTGCAGCGATAGGCGAAATGCTCGTTTGTGGCGTCCATCCAGTCGCGTTGGCCCGGCGCCTGGACAAGGGCTGGCGGATTGGGCGACTGAATCATGCATTCTAGGCGGGGCGTGGCCATCTTCTGCTCTCAACAGTTGGCGCATGAAGTGTCCATTGCCATGCTGGCCCGGCCATTTCAGCTTCCAGGAAGGTTTGCGCATTGCCGGTCCGATGAGCAAGTCCTGCGCCAAGCGCCGTCGCCCACCAGCCAAGGCCTGGCAATTTCCCATCATGACATGTCTTGGAAACGACCATCGCGGCAAGCTGCCGCGATGGTTTACGATGAGCGTTCTGTGGATCAGAAGCCGGCGCCTGACTCTCCTGGCGCTCCGGTGTCGCCCTTCGGGCCGGACGGTCCCATAGGGCCCTCCGGGCCTACGGGGCCTATCGGACCTGCGGGGCCAGGTGCTCCCGGCGAACCGGCGTCACCCTTGTCGCCGGTGTCACCCTTGGCGCCCGGCGTTCCGGGGGTCCCCGGTGCGCCATTCGCCCCGTCGATACCCGAGGCGCCCTTGTCTCCCGGCGCTCCGTCCGCACCCGGCGTTCCGGGCGTTCCGGGCGAGCCGTCATCTCCCTTTTGTCCCGGTGCTCCGGGCGGTCCCTCCGCTCCCGGGGCTCCCGGTGCGCCTGGGGCGCCCGGCTGTGCGACCACATCCACCGAACGCGGCAGATCGCCGGCATCGCGACCGAGATAGGTCGGCATGTAATCTTCGCGATCGCGCCGGATGAGCGACTTGTTGCCGGTTCCGAAGTGGAAGCGGAGACCGCCCAAGGCCGTCACGTCGCTGCCGCCGCCGTCACTGCCGCCGACATCGAACGCGACATCACCGAAGATCGACGCCGCCGTGCCGGTTGTGAACTGGGTCAGATATTCCGCCCCGCCAACGATTTCGGTCCGGTCGCCGCCAAACGCATCAGCGTAGCGCACGCCGCCACCAACCTTGAAGTTGTCGGTCGCATACCAGTTGGCACGGCCCTCGGCGAACAGGCCCGCACTGTCGTCGAGCGAATCCCAGTTGACGCCGGCGAGGCCTTCCAGGGTAAAGCGGTCCAGATAGAGCTGGCCCTCGACGCCGACCTTGGCCTGCGAGACGCCCTGCTCGTAATCGTCGCCGTCTTTGTAGGAGCCGTTGCCGTAGAGGTAGCTGGCATAGGCGCCGATCGCCCCCTTCTCGGGGTCGCGCGTGAACAGATGCACGGCGGAACCGGCGAAGCCGTTCTCCTGCGAAATGCCGCCCAGCGCGTCGAGTTGGACGCCGCCGCGCTCGCCGAGCGGAATGGCCAGTGAGCCCTCCGTGTAGCCATAGCCTTCGTAGCGGCCATTGCCACCACCACCGCCAATGCGGAAATTCGGCGCAGCCACCGCAAGGCGGCTCGGCGGAGCTTCGCCGCTGTAGTCCACCAGCATCCGGCCTCCTGCCGCCTGAGCAGAGAGTTGTCCCTGAATGGCGGTGGACGAGGTCCGGACCGCGGCCAGTTCGGCATGGGCCGCCTGCAATTCGGCTTCCAGGCGACGCTGGCCCTTCTGAAGGTCCAGGATCATGCTGTAGAGCTGATCATTGCTGGGCGTCTGGCCCGCCGCCACAGGGACTACCCCACCGCGCTGCGGGCTGGATTGCTCGACATAGCCGCCGCCATAGGATTCCGCCAGGTCGGCGGCTTGGGCCTGCGAGCTGCCGAAAACGGCGGTAAGGGCAAGGACCGAGCAGCTTATATAGAGTCTATTCCGATGTCGTTTCATTTGGTTGTGCCCCCCCCGGGGCGGAATGGAACTCAGGGTTCTCGTTGCATATTCGGACTACGCTGACCCCGCCGGCTCGCGATTCTTCTTCTTGTCGTCCCGCGATAATCGCCAGCTAATTTTGACTCGAGGTCGAAATGATCGAAAGAGTTACCAATTCCCTACGTAATATCTAACGAGATTCGTAACAATTTCGCTGCCTGTCAGTTTCTGACACTTGCTTTCACTTGATGGATCTTGAAGCAATATCGTTCCAGGCCCGCGCTATTTTGCGCAGGCGAGGAAATGGATTGCCGTCATTGAGAAATGATCATTCCAATCGGCGAAAGAGAGCCCACGAATGCGCTCGGTTCGCCAGCATCGATTTCAATCTGGAGTTGCCACTCTTGTTCAATTGCATGTGTGGCGTTGCAGACGCTTAGGTTGCACTCGCCTAATTTTGGAAACGGAGCACGGATTGGGGCTTCACGCAGCGGCTGTCCCGCAGTCTTCTTGGATTCCGCCGAGACACCCACGATCCGCGATGCCATTTCCCGGCATTCCAATATTCATTTCGACCGATTCCGGATGAGTCGGCGCCAGCGTGCGTAGACATGGCCAATCGGCCGGTATGGAGACAAAGTGAACACGTCAGTGGCGAGCATGAGGCCGGATCAAGCTGCTTTAGACTCTGGTCTTCCGGGCAGCTACAGAGGAAGCGACGCGCTGCCGCAGCACAAGCGGCAGCTACGGATCCTGCGCCGGGTGACGTTGAGCGTTGCCGTGATCTGGCTGGCACTGGTGGCCGGTATGGGTTGGTGGATGTCGCAGCGCACCATGACAGCGCAGCTCGACAGCCTGGCATCCAGCGCCGAATACGAGGCGATCACCACCGCACGCGTCATGGACCGGTTGTTCACCGAAATGGTCAGCGTATCCAATATGGTGGCGAGCCAAGCGCAGGTCATCGAGCTCGCGACCCGCTACCGCATCGATGCGCCCGGAGCCATCGACCTGACACGTCCGCAGCGTGCTGCCCAATTCACGCGAGACCCGTTGGCGCAACAGGTCGGCGACTACATGGACGCGCTGGCAAGCGACCTGAACTATGCCCGAATCTACATGAACAACCTGTCAGACGACACGGTGACGGCCAGCAACTGGGCCGCGCCGGACAGCATCGTCGGCATGATTTACTCGGGCCGCCCCTACCTCGTCGACGCCCTGCGCGACGGCAAGGGCTCTTCGTTCGGCATTGCCCGCCTTAACAAGACGCCATCCTATTTCGTGTCCAGTCGCATCGATGACGAGAACGGCGCCCCGCTAGGGTCAGTCACGGTGAAGTTCGATGCCCCGGACGTGGCGCACTACCTGACGGGGCGACATGTATCCCTGGTCGTGAATCGCCAGGGGCGCGTGATCACCGCCTCGTCCGAGCCGTTCATGCTGCGCAATGTGGCGACGCTTCTGCCGCCCGGCACGGTCGAGCCGCCGGACGGCGAGGAAGAGCTTGGCGAGGCCATGGACGTGCGCTCAATGGCCGAAACGGGGCAATCCGACCAGTGGCTTATAGAAGGCCGGCCCTATCTTCTGCGGCAGCAGTCCTTGACCAATACGCCATATCAATTGCTCACGCTGGCGTCGCTGGAGGCGCTGGCCCCCATGCGCATGCAGCATCTGATCACCGGTGGCCTTGCTGCGGGATTCGGCCTTCTCCTGATCCTGCTTTGCGGCCGCATCGCCACGCAGCTGGCCGAGCGCCGTCTGCGGGCGGAGCAGGATCGCGTCCTCGCGATCTCCAAGGCAGCCGAACGCGACCTGACGATCAAGGTGCGCGAGAGAACCGCCGAGTTGGCCGAGAGCAACGCCTCGCTCGAAGAGGAGGTGGATCGACGCCACGGCCTCGAAGTGAAACTCAGGCAATCACTCGATTCCGTCAATGATGCCCTGGTCCAGCAACGAGACTTTCTGGCGCTGGTCACGCACGAGTTCCGGGGTCCGTTGGCCGTGATCGCAGGCGCTGCGGATAATATGGCGCTTTCGACGGACGAGAACTCGGAAGACGTCCAGCTGCGCGCGGCCAGGATACGCCGGACCGTCAACCGGATGTCGATGCTGATCGAAAACGTCCTGGCCGGGGATCGGCTCGACGCGGCGGAGAAGCCGCACGCGATGGTCCAGACATTCGATCTCAACGAGATCCTGCGGACTTTGCAAGCGGCACTGGACGATGACGCCGTCAGCCGCGTCAGCCTCCTTCCGGGCGACGAGGCGAAGGTGAGCGGCGACCGGTACCTGCTGGAAATCGCCCTCCAGAACCTGGTCCAGAATGCCCTGAAATACTCGGCCTCGCCCACCCCGGTCACCGTCCGGCTTTCCGTCGATGAGGGCATGGTATTCGTGAACGTGACGGACCAGGGCTCCGGCGTGCCGCCCGAGTATCGCGAGTTCATCTTCCTGAAGTATTACCGCGCAGCCGGGCAGCGGGCCAACGGCTCCGGTCTGGGGCTCTATATCTCGAGGGAAATAGCCAGACAGCACGGGGGCGCGCTCACGCTGGTAGCCAGCGACGCTAGCGGAACAACGTTCCGTCTCTCTCTACCGCTCGCAGGATCCGAAGTCGCGGCTCTGAAGCCCGATCTCATCATGGAGATCCAGTAGCGGGCAACCCGCCGACGCCGATCGCTTGGTTGAGGTCAAATGCCCCAGTCGCGTCGAACCGCAAAGCTAGGGCTGCGGTCTGGCGTACAGGCCGAGATTCATATTGCCCGTGACAGTTCCACAACTCCAGTGCCGCTGTGAGCCCCCCAACCGGCTAAGTGGCCATGCAAAGCGGCGACACACTCACCTGCTAACAGGCCTACTGCGCTGCGGCTGCTGTTGTGGCGGGTTGCGGCTGTGTGCCGCGACTACGTGGCCTGCTCTGCCGCTCGCAAGCTACGCTTTTGCACACAAAGCAAATAATTCCGCCGCGGCGTTCTGGAGGGGGCCGTGCGCGATCTGCTCCGGAACCGGCTCATGCAACCCGACGCTGTCACTGCGTTCATCAAGGGCTTTGCCGAGGAGATCAATGCGCGCAGCGGTGTCGATCATGCCGCTCGTGCACGCTCAACAACTGAGCGGGCAGCGATCTCCCGCAACTCGACGGATTCTACGACGCGATTGCTGACGGCATATGCACAGCCGGGCTACAGAGCAAACTTGAATGGTTGGAAGCACGGCTTGCTGTCGAACTCGCGGCCCCCTGCCCCATCGCCGGTTCGGTTGCACCAATCTCTCCGAGTTCGACCGCCGCAAGACTGCCGAACTTGCGGCAACCTTGGCAGATCCCGATGTCGGCACTTCGGCGCTTGATACGCTGCGCGGACTGATCGAGTAGGTCATCGTCAATAAAGGACCGGACGGAACGACGCCCGATCCTGAAGGCGCTCTCGCCGCGATGGTCGCGCAGGCCCAGAACAAAAGAACCCGCCGGTTAGGGCGGGTTCTTTGTAGGCTGGTTGCGGGGACCAGATTTGAACTGATGACCTTCAGGTTATGAGCCTGACGAGCTACCGGGCTGCTCCACCCCGCGTCAAGCGCGTCGACTTTCGCCGGCGCGCAGTGGTGATATAGGGGGTCAGGCCGCCGATGAGAAGCCCAATTCGAAACTTAATTGGCTTTATACACGGCGACACGATTGGCATTCGGCGGCTTGCGAGAACCGGACGGCCAGCGAGCCAGTTCATCGCCGTACCGCCGGAAAGCCGTGCCGCCTCGCCGCCCATGCTACGACCAGCGTCGGGATCAGCGCGACGATCATCGCCCAGGGAAACGAGATCACGCCAAGCGCTTCGAGCAACACGCCCCCGGCGATGCCGCCTGCCGCGATGGCAAGGTTCCAGACGGTGACGATCATCGCCTGCGCGACATCGGCGGCGTCGCCAGCCGTCTTGGCAGATGCGGTCTGGAACAGGGCTGGCGCGCCACCAAAGACCACGCCCCAGACGGCCACCGCGGCATAGACCACCATCGGCGAGCTTGCCCAAAGCGCCAGTGCCAGGACGGCAGCGACGAAGGCAACGATGCTGAGCAACACCAACTCGCGCAGCCAACGGTCGATCAGCACGCCGGCGATCCAGAGTCCGGCGAGGCCGCCGAGACCAAAGACGAGCAGAATGCCATCGACGCGGTCGAGCAGACCGAGCGGCGCGAGATAGGGCGCGATGTAGGTGTAGAGGATGTTGTGTGCGAGCACGAAGGCGAAGATGACGAACAAGATCGGCCGGATGCCCGGCAACTGGAACACCTTGCCGAGTGACAGGCGCTTGCCGGCCGGCTGGCCGGGGAAATCCGGCACCTTGGCGAAAACCAGCCCGATCAGCAGAACCGCCAGCACGCTCATAAAGCCGAAGGCCAGCCGCCAGCCGACCACGCCGCCGAGAAACGTTCCGGCCGGAACACCAAGCGAGAAGGCCAGCGGCGCGCCGATACCACTGATCGCGATCGCCCTGCCCGCCAGATGCGACGGCACCATGCGCGCTGCATAACTGGCGAGCAAAGCCCAGACCAAACCGCCGGAAACGCCGGCAAAGAAGCGTGCGACCAGCGTCAGCAGGTAATGGTCCGAGATCGCCGTCACCGTGTTGGTCACGGCGAAGCCAGCGATTGCCAAGAGCAGCAGCCGGCGACGGCGCAGAGCCTGCGTCGCGGCAATCAATGGGATCGCTGTCAGCAGCGAGCCCATGGCGTAGACCGTGATCAATTGGCCGGCCATGCTTTCCGAGACGGCGAGGCTGGCGCTCATCTTCGGCAACAGCCCGGCCGGCAGCACTTCCGTCAGCAACGTGATGAAGCCGGCCATGGCCAGCGCCAGCAATCCAGCAATGGGGAGGGATTCCGGCCGGGCGGCGGCACCTGTCGGCAGCGCATCCGTTGGCGTGATCGAAGACATGATGTCAGCCTCTTTCAGAGGTTGGGTGAAGGCGGAGGGAGCGTCGTCGGGAAGGCGATGCACGATCCGGCCTGGTTCGAGCAGAACGTAGAGGGTCGCGGCTGGCCGACAAATGGGCTAAAGTTCACAACACTTCTGACAAAAATGTCGTTCATCGAGGATGTGAATGGATAGTCTCGGAGCGCTTAGCGCCTTCGTACAAGCGGCCGATGCCAACGGCTTCACTGAAGCCGGACGCAAGCTCGGCGTGTCGCCCTCCGCCGTCAGCAAGGCAGTGGGCCGGCTGGAGGAGCGCCTCGGCGTCCGGCTGTTCCACCGCTCGACGCGCACCATCACGCTGACAGCCGAGGGCTCGCGCTTCCTCGATCGCTGCCGGCGCATCCTATGCGAAGTGGAAGCGGCGGAGACGGAGCTGACGCAGACCCAGACCGCGCCGCAGGGCAAGCTGCGCGTTAGCCTGCCGTCGATGGGCATCATGTTCATGCCGAAATTCGCCGCCTTCAAGCGCCGCCATCCGCAGATCGAGGTCGAACTCGATTTCAGCGATCGGCTGGTGGACGTGATCGACGAAGGATTCGACGCCGTTATCCGGACCGGCGAACCGGCAGATTCGCGGCTGATGGTTCGAAAGATCGGCAGCTATCGCAAGGTTCTGGTCGGCTCGCCGACCTATTTCGATCAGACCGGCTTCCCGACACAACCGGAAGACCTCGCCGATCATGCCTGCCTGATCTACCGCTACGCCACCACCGGCAAGCTGGACCGCTGGCCGCTTCGACGTGGCGGCGATCCGGTCGATGTCGCGCTGCCGACCAGCGTCGTGATGAACACGCTGGAACCGCAGATCTGCCTGGCCGAACAGGGACTCGGTATCGCCTGCATTCCCGACATTGCCATACGCCGGCAGCTGCAGGCGGGCACACTCGTCACCGTGCTCAACGACTGCATGCCGAATACGACGATGTTGAACGTGCTTTGGCCATCCAGCCGCCACCTGTCGCCCAAACTGCGGGTGTTCGTCGATTTCGCGGCGGAAAGCCTGCTGGAACCTTGATTCGACGCAGCGCGGCCTGCGCGTAGATCGTACCGAGCCCGCCACCGACCGATGGACCACGAATGACGATATTCTTCCTTCCCGGCGCGGGCGCCAGCGCTTCCTTCTGGAAGCCCGTCTCCGACCGACTTACCCTTGATGATACGGATCGGCGCTTCTTCGCCTGGCCCGGCCTCGGCAGCGAACCGCCGGATCCCGAAGTCCGATGCATCGACGATCTGGTCGGGATGGTGACCGAAGGCCTGAAGGCAGAGCCGGGCGTCGTGGACCTCGTTGCGCAGTCCATGGGAGGCTATGTGGCGATGCAGGCGGCGCTGAGGGTGCCGCACAAGATCAGGCGCCTCGTGCTGACTGCGACCTCCGCCGGCGTGCCCATGGGCGAACTCGGCGCCAGTAACTGGCGTGAAGACTACCGGGCCAGTTTCCCGCAAGCCGCCGAATGGATTGCAGACCCGACGGAGGATCTATCGACGCGCCTTCCGGGCGTCGCTGCACCGTGCTTGCTCTTATTGGGCGATGCCGATCCGATCAGCCCGATCGCAGTGGGTGAGCGACTGCTCGGCTTGCTGCCGGATGCGCGCCTCCACATTCTGCCGGGAGGTGACCACGACCTCGCGCTCACCCACGCGCCGGAGGTCGCCGGCCTTATCGCAGCGCATCTCAGGTAGCTGTCCCGGCCAGACAAGTGAGCCCGCGAGCCGTGCAAACGAAAAAGCCCCGGATCCTGCGATCCGGGGCTTTTTAGGCTGGTTGCGGGGACCAGATTTGAACTGATGACCTTCAGGTTATGAGCCTGACGAGCTACCGGGCTGCTCCACCCCGCGTCAAGCGCGGCGACTGACGTCGTCGCGCAGTGGTGATATAGACGGATGCCCCTCACTTGTGAACCCCGGCTAAGAATTATTCGCCGTCGTCCACAGGCTGGAAGGCGTCCCCTGCCAATCAGCTCGGCAGGTTGACGCGAATATGCAGGTCGCGCAGCGCCTTCGGCGTCGGATCGCTCGGCGCGCCCATCAGCAGGTCTTCCGCCTGCTGGTTCATCGGGAACAGCGTGATCTCGCGCAGGTTCTGCGCGCCGCAGAGCAGCATGACGATGCGGTCGACGCCTGCAGCCATGCCGCCATGCGGCGGCGCGCCGTACTGGAACGCACGGTAGAGACCGCCGAAATCGCGCTCGACATCTTCCTTCGAACGGCCGACCAGCTCGAACGCCTTGACCATCGTCTCCGGCAACTGGTTGCGGATCGAACCCGAGGCGATCTCGAAGCCGTTGCAGACGGCGTCATACTGGAACGCCTTGATCGTCAGCGGATCCTGGTTGTTCAGCGCGTCGATGCCGCCCTGCGGCATCGAGAAGGGGTTGTGCGCGAAATCGAGCGTCTTCGACTCGTCGTCCCATTCGTAGAACGGGAAATCGACGATCCAGCAGAGCTCGAACCGGTCCTTGTCGACGAGGTTCAGATCGGTGCCGACGCGCGTGCGCGCATCGCCGGCGAACTTGTAGAACTTCGACGGATCGCCGGCGACGAAGAAGACGGCGTCGCCATCCTCCAGGCCGAGTTGGACGCGGATCGCCTCCGTGCGCTCCGGGCCGATGTTCTTGGCAACCGGGCCGGCGCCTTCAAGCACGTCGTTCTCGGTACGCCAGAAGATGTAGCCGAGGCCCGGCTGGCCTTGGCCCTGCGCCCAGGCGTTCATGCGATCGCAGAACGCGCGGCTACCGCCGGTCTTGGCCGGAATCGCCCAGACTTCAGCCTTCGGATCGGCCTCGAGCATGCGCGCGAAGACCTTGAAGCCGGAGCCGGCGAAATGTTCGCTGACGGCCTGCATCTCGATCGGGTTGCGCAGATCGGGCTTGTCCGAACCATAGGTACGGATCGAGGTGTCATACGGAATGCGGCGGAACTGCTGGCTGACGGGCTTTCCGTCGGCGAACTTCTCGAAGATGCCGCGCAGAACCGGCTCCATCGTGTCCCAGACGTCTTCCTGGGTGACGAAGCTCATCTCGAGGTCGAGCTGGTAGAATTCGCCCGGCAGGCGATCGGCGCGCGGGTCCTCGTCGCGGAAACAGGGCGCGATCTGGAAGTAGCGGTCGAAGCCCGCCATCATCAAGAGCTGCTTGAACTGCTGCGGCGCCTGCGGCAGGGCGTAGAACTTGCCGGGATGGATGCGCGACGGCACGAGGAAGTCGCGCGCGCCTTCCGGCGACGACGCGGTCAAGATCGGCGTCGTGTACTCGTGGAAGCCGATCTCGGTCATGCGCTCGCGCATCGTCGCGATGATCTGGGTGCGCTTGACGATGTTGGCGTGCAACGTCTCGCGGCGCAGGTCGAGGAAGCGGTACTTCAGGCGGATGTCTTCAGGATATTCCGGCTCGCCGAACACCGGCAGCGGAAGTTCCTTGGCTGCGCCCAGAACCTCGATCGCCTCGGCGAAGAGTTCGATCTGGCCGGTCGGCAGGTTGGCGTTGATTGTCTCGGGCGTGCGCTTCTTCACGATGCCGTCGATCTTGATGCACCATTCCGAGCGTACGGCCTCAGCCGTCTTGAAGGCGGCCGAGTCGGGATCGCAGACGATCTGCGTCAGGCCGTAATGGTCGCGCAGATCGATGAACAGCAGGCCGCCATGATCTCGCACACGATGAACCCAGCCCGAGAGACGGACGGTCTCGCCCGCATGGGTCTCGCGGAGTTGTCCGCAGGTATGGGTGCGATAGCGATGCATGGTGCTGGGATCCGGTCTGGTCAGGCGTCAACAGGGCGACCGGATACAACACATAAGGGTATATCCGCACGCGCGCGAAAAAGCGCATGCGGGTCCCGCTTTGTCAAGAACCGGCCCCGGCACGCAGCCTTCCCTTGTAATACAGGATTTGTCTCCTATCTAAGTCTCATCCCAGCCACTATACGGGCCGCGCACCGAGAGGTGCCGCAGTTCGAACGATCGGGTCAGGACGGATGTACTCCGGCCCAATCGGTTGGCACGCGACTGACTAGTCGTCGCGCGCCATGGCGGGATTTTGGATTGCCCAGGCCCGCAGTCGACGCATGAGGCGCTTTCTCCTGGCGCCCGGCATCGCCGGAGCCTGGGCTCTCTCCATTTGTCGAGTCGCCTCCCCCCGCGACAAGCCGCCTCGCCTGCGCTATTAGAAGCTTCATGACCGATATCATTACGACAACCGAAGACCTCGCCGCCGCTTGCGAACGCCTTTCCAAGTTCGAATTCGTGACTGTCGACACGGAGTTCATGCGCGAGACCACCTATTGGCCGAAGCTCTGCATCATCCAGATCGCGAGCACGGACGAAGCGGTGGTTATTGACGCTGAAGCTCCGGGCCTGGACCTCGCCCCCTTCTTCGCCCTGATGGCGAAGGAGTCCGTGGTGAAGGTTTTCCACGCCGCCCGGCAGGATATCGAAATCGTCTGGCATCTGGGCGGCATCCTCCCCCATCCTATTTTCGACAGCCAGGTCGCGGCCATGGTCTGCGGATTTGGCGAATCGATCAGCTATGATCAGCTGGTCGGCCGGATCACCGGCCATCCGATCGACAAGTCGTCGCGCTTTACCGACTGGAGCCGTCGCCCGCTGACGCCGCAGCAGATCGAATATGCGATCGCCGACGTCACCCATCTGCGCGACGTCTACCTGGCGCTGAAGCAGAAGCTCGACCAGGAAAACCGCAACGAGTGGGTTGCGGAAGAGATGAGCGTCCTGACCTCGGTCGACACCTATCAGGTGGATCCGGCCAATGTCTGGAAGCGCCTCAAGATGCGGATCAAGAAGCCGCTGCAACTGGCCGTGCTGATGGAAATCGCCGCCTGGCGCGAGCGTGAGGCACAGGCCCGCGACGTACCGCGCGGCCGCATTCTCAAGGACGACGCGATCTACGAGATCGCCGAGCAGCATCCGACCACCGCCGAGGCATTGGCACGGCTGCGCACGATTCCGCGTGGTTTTGAGCGGTCGCGCACGGCGGAAGACATTCTTGAAGTCGTCAAGAAGGCTGTCGACCTGCCGAAGGACAAGCTGCCCAAGGTCCCCAAGGTCAAGCCGGCCTCGGACGGCAACGGCGCGGCGGTCGACCTGCTGAAGGTCCTGCTCAAGATGACCAGCGAAGAGCATGGCGTCGCGGCCCGCGTGATCGCCACGGTAGATGATCTGGAAGCGATTGCCGGTGACAACAACGCCGACGTACCGCCGCTGCATGGATGGCGGCGCGAATTGTTCGGCGAGCAGGCGTTGAAGCTGAAGCGGGGCGATATCTCGCTGCGTCTCGATGGACGCCGCGTCACGATTGTCGGCGACCAGCCGAAGCCGGCGATCGAAGCCGCCTGAAACGCTTGAGATTCACTCCCTGATGGCGATCGCCATCAGGGAGTGCTCGAACGTCGCGACCCATCACCGGAGCGCTGCGCTGAAAGCGCAATCAGGGTCTGGAGCCGTTCGTCGTTTCGTGGAAACACGGAACAGGCCCGCGAACCGGTATCCACTTCGCTCGAAAACGCTCTAGCGCCGGAAGATCTCCGGCGAACTCTGATCGAGCGGAACCCGAAGCGCTGCAGCGTCCAGCGGACCCTTCGTCTTCAGATCATACGGATCGACGTCACGTTCGGCGACCGACGGATCATTCACGCCCCAATCGAGGGGGATGCGATCCGACAGAAGCGCCAGTTCCAGCCGTGCCGCCATTTCCGACCAGGAAATCCCTTGGCGCAAGCGCAGTGCCGCCTCGTGGTGGTGACGCCAGACAGCGTCGTCGGACAGAAGCGAAATCGCGGCGTCGGCAAAGCTTTGCGGGTCGGAGCGCAGGAAACCGGTGACGCCATCGACGATACGTTCCGGCAAACAGGTCGTCGGCGCCAGCACCGCGGGGACGCCGAGCGCCTGAGCTTCCGCCACGGAGAGGCAGAACGCCTCCGTCTTGTGACCGAGATAGAGCATGGCGCGGGACTGACGCATCGCGGCGATCAGTTCGGCGCGCGTCACGCTCGGATGGATCTTGATCGATTCGCGTTGGGCGGCCGACAGATTCGCGGGCAGGAACTTGCCGCCCCAGACCGTCCAGGGGTCCTCCCCGTCCTTGACCCCGTGGACACCATAGATGTCGAGGATGGCGTTCGGACATTTTGGCAGGATCCGCTCGGCCCAGATCGAAACGACGGCATAGAGATTCCGGGTCGGATCGGACGCGAAGATGGCGTGCGGCTGCGGCGGAACACTCAAGGGCGGCAGACCCCGTATGTCGTCCGGCAGGCCGTGCGGAATCACAATCTGCGGATCCCGACGGGGGAGCAGCCGCGAATAGGCGTGAGCCTGATAGAGGCTCATCAGCACCGGGATCGGCCTATACCACCACATCGCCGGCAGCCGCTTGTAGTGACTGAGCTGGTTCGCGGGCCACGCCACCCAAAGGGCCAGACGTTTGGGACGACGGACCAGGCCAAGCAGTTTCGTCTGATGCACCGGGAGATAGAGGTCGCAGCTCTCCGGCAGCCCTTCCGACAGAGGACGCCAGCTGACGCCCTCGTTCTCGATGGATTCGAGCGCGCGCGTATAGACGGTCACCTGATGGCCACGTCGCGCCAGGGCCCGCGCGAGACGGATGACAGAAGTCTCCGTACCTCTCAACGGACGAAGTTCAAGGTCACGGCCGTTATAGGAACTGCTCGTGTCCGCGATGACGATGGACGACATATGTAGGTGATCTCTTTCGGGCAGTCAGTCTTCGATGACGATGGCCGGCTTCATGGCGCCGAGCTTGGCCAGCTGCGCGATACGGCGCTGCAGGCGGCTACCGGCGAGCATGGCGCGGTCCGACGGCAGGACGAGCGTCAGCTCGTCGCCGCGGACCTCGATCCGCGTGCGCGGAATGACACCGGCCATCGAACCGGAGACGAGATAGGCAACGCGCAGCGCCGCCCCGAGAGCGCGGGCCCGTTCGATCAGCCGCGTCGTCGCCAACTCGCGGATGCGCGATGACATGAGCTCGTTGCCGAGCCCTTCGTGCCGATAATAATTTGCCAGGGCCAGATAGGCGCGGCCGGGGTGATCGATGCCGACGAACGAGCCGTGGGCGATCATGTTGAGGCTCTGCTCGCCGCGATAATCGGGATGAGCACGCCAGCCGATATCGGCCAGAAGGCAGGCCGCCGTGCGCAAGCGCGCTTCCTCGGGCGTCTCGTCGATTCCGATGGCGGCAAGCGCCTGCCCGGTCCAGGGACCGAGTTCGCGAGCATGGCCGGGCGAACGCGAGCGCAGCAGCGCCAGTTCTTCGCCGGCGGCCAGGAGCGGATCCTGGGTGCGGGTTTCCGCGTCGAGCAGGTCGTAGAGCAGGCCTTCGCGCACGCCGAGCGCCGACAGGATGATCACCGACGGCTTCATCACCCGGATGACCTGCTCCAGCACGATGGCGCCATAGGGCAGGAGAAGGCGACGGCTTTTCGAGACCGCCTCGATCGAATCGAGCGACTCGGCATCGCGACGCGCGACCATCCGGCAGAAATCGAGAGCCTCGTCCGCCGGAATTGCATATTCGTGCATGATATGAAGGGGATAGCCCTTCTGGCGCATGTGAAGTCTTGCGAGCGAACGCCACGTGCCACCGATCGCGTAGAACGGCCGGCCCTGCCCCTGCAGGAGGACTGTCGATTTCGCCAGCGCATCGGTGGCGATCTTCTCGGCCTTCTTCAGCGTCTTCTCGGACACTTCCTCGAGCCGCAGTCCGCCCAGCGGGAAGGTCTCGCCGAGGCCAATCTCGCCGCTCTTGATATCGACGACTTCGAGGCTGCCGCCGCCGAGATCGCCGGCAATACCGTCCGGATCATGAATGCCCGAAAGCACTCCCATGGCCGAAAGCCGCGCCTCTTCCGGGCCGCTCAGCAGGGCTACGTCGACGCCGGTGATTTCCTCGACCTGAGCGAGGAAATCCGGGCCGTTCGTTGCCTCGCGCGCCGCGGCGGTCGCCAGCACATGCACCGACTTGACGTGCATCTGCTCGCAAAGCGCCATGAAGCGGCGAATTGCGTCCAACGAGGCCTGAACGGCCTGATCATTGAGACGACCGGTGGCAGCGATGCCACGGCCGAGGCCTGCCAACTCCTTTTCGTTGAAAAGGGGCATCGGCGTGCGGCTCATGCGCTCATAGACGACGAGTCGAACCGAGTTGGAACCAATGTCGATGATCGCGACGGGACCGCTGCCATTCAGCCGCCCCGGCGCATACTCATGCGGCTGGGCAGCCCCAGCCGCGCTGGAACTATCGTCAGGGCTTGGCAGGTCGGCTTCCGATTGACCGAGGGGAGCTGTTTTTGAGCGATTTTCCACGGCCAGATAGACTCGGGTTTGTCATGAAATACTGATGGGCGTTGAAGACTTCTTCGCCCTTGCGCGGCACGATCCTTCGGGACGTTCCATCAGGCTGGATTTCCCAACTCTGCTGGTTGTCCTTCATGTTGGCGACCATGATCTGATCGAGCACCTGTTCGTGCACGGTCGGATTCAGCATCGGGATCATCGCTTCCACGCGACGATCGAGGTTCCGCGGCATCAGGTCTGCTGACCCGATATAGACGATCGCTTCCGGCGAGGGCAACCCGTGGCCATTGCCGAAGCAGAGAATGCGGGCGTGCTCCAGGAAACGGCCCACGATGGATTTGACCCGGATCCGGTCTGAAAGGCCCGGCACTCGGGGCCTCAGGCAACAGATGCCGCGGATGACGAGATCGATCTCGACCCCGGCCCGGCTGGCATCATAGAGCGCATCGATGATCTGCGGATCGACGAGCGAATTCATCTTCATCCAGATCGCGCCGGGCCGTCCGGCCTTCACATGGTCGATCTCGGCATAGATCAGATCGAGGATGCGCTTGCGCAGGAAATGCGGCGATGTCGAAAGGCGCTCGATTTCCACAGGCTCGGTATAGCCGGTGATGTAATTGAAAATGCGCGCCACATCGCGGGCGATCGCCGGATCATCCGAGAAATAGGACAAATCCGTGTAAACGCGGGCGGTGACGGGGTGGTAGTTGCCCGTGCCGATATGGACGTAGCTGACCAACGCTCCGCCCTCGCGGCGAACCACCAGCGACAGCTTGGCGTGGGTCTTCAGCTCGATGAAGCCATAGACGACCTGCACGCCAGCGCGCTCCAGATCGCGCGCCCACTTGATGTTGGCTTCCTCGTCGAACCGTGCCTTGAGTTCGACCAGCGCCGTCACCGACTTGCCGGCTTCGGCGGCTTCCTGCAGCGCCTTGACGATCGGGCTATCCTTCGATGTCCGATAGAGCGTCTGCTTGATCGCCACGACATCCGGATCCAGCGCTGCCTGGCGCAGATACTGCACCACGGTGTCGAACGACTCGTAGGGATGGTGGACGATCAGGTCCTTCTTGCGGATTGCCGCGAAGCAATCGCCGCCATTTTCGCGGATACGCTCGGGGAAGCGGGCCTGATAGGGCGGAAATTTGAGGTTGGGCCGGTCGATACCGACAAGCTGCGCCAAGTCGTTGAGCGCCAGCATGCCGTTGACCAGGAATATCTCGTCCGGCAGCACGGCGAGCGCACCGGCAACAAAATTGCGCAAGGCGTCCGGCGTGGCCGATTCGATCTCCAACCGGATCACCGAACCGCGCCGGCGACGCTTCAGCGCCGTCTCGAAGAAGCGAACGAGATCCTCGGCTTCTTCCTCGACCTCGATATCGGAGTCGCGAATGATGCGGAAAGCGCCGACGCCCTCGATCGTGTAGCTCGGGAACAACCGTGCCGTGAACAGCGAGACCGCATTCTCGAGGCTGATGAAGCGCTCGATTCCAGTTTCGGACGCCGGCAGGCGGATGAAGCGGTCTAGCGTCATCGGCACGCGCAGCAGCGCCGTCATGCGATTGCCGGTCGCAAGGCGAACGAGCTGCAATACCAGCGAGAAGCCGAGATTGGGGATGAACGGGAACGGGTGCGCCGGGTCGATGGCGAGCGGCGTCAGGACCGGGAAGATCGAGTCCATGAAATAGCCCTCAAGCCAGCCGCGTTCGCTGTCCTTGAGGTCCACCGGATCGACCAGCATGATGCCGGCAATGGCGAGTTCGCCGCGCAGCTCCGCCCAGCGGTTCTGCTGCTCGGATGCCAACTGACCAACGGCATCGGCGATCTTGACCAGTTGCTCGCTCGGCGTCAGGCCGTCGTCGCTGGTCATGCTCACGCCTTCGCGCTGCTGACCGCGAAGGCCAGCGACGCGCACCATAAAGAACTCATCGAGGTTATTGGCCGAGATCGACAGGAACCGCAGGCGCTCCAGCAGCGGATGCTGCGGGTTGCCCGATTCCTCGAGAACGCGGCGATTGAACTCCAGCCAGGAGATCTCGCGATTTATGAAGCGCTCCGGGCTGTGGCGCAGCCGGTTCGCGTCTTTCGCTTCAATCTTGAGGGCAGCCAGCGCCGCCTCCGCGTCAGGATTCTTCTGGTCCATATCGCTCTTCCAATCGCATCTTTCCGCGAGGATACACGCGAATTGTGACAATTGCCTCAGGAACGGAGCGCAAAGCGATCATTCGCCGTCAAAAGGTAATTCCGGCTCATCGCCGGCCTCCCGCGTCAGCACGGCCGCCGCCAATTGCCGGGTGATCGGCCGTCCCGCCGCCAGGGCTTCATGATCGAGAAGCTCAACCAGCCGGTTTGCCGCCCCCAGCGAGCGCTCCATGCGTCGACTGATGAAATCGACCACAGCGGGGTCCACCGCCACCTGCCGATCGGCAAAAAGCTTCACGATGACGCGAGCCAGCAACTCGTCGTCCGGCTCGCGCAATTCGACCGGGACCGTGGCGCGCAGACGCGAGTTGAGATCGGGCAAGGCGAAATCCAGCGCCTGCAGCGGCACCCGGCTGGTCAGAAGTGCCGCGACGCGGCGCTCGCGCACCAGATTGAACAGATGGAAGAGCGCCGGCTGCGAGACGCCCTCTTCGTGCAGATCCTCGACCAGAACGGGGCTTTCGCCGACGAGTTCGTCCAGCCCGGTCGTTGCCAGATCGCGGGCCGCGATCTCGACAGCGCCGGTGGCCGCCTTCCAGATCTGGCCGAGATGGGTCTTGCCCGAACCGACCGGACCGACAAGAAGCGCCACCGGATTGGGCCAATCGGGAAAGCGATCAATCAGGGCGACAGCCGACTGGTTGGCCCGCCCGACGATGAAATCCGCGCGCGTCATGGCGGCGCTGTGCGGCAGCGAAAGCGGCAATTGCCGCTGGGAATCACTCATAGGAATACGCTCGAACGACACCGCTCAACCAAGCGCGGGGGGCTGGTCGTCACCGCCCGCCTGCCCCCGATAGATCGGGCTCGTCAGATAGCGCGCAATCGCGAAGCGCATCAAGACAGCGACGGCCGCAGCGGCCGGGACAGCCACAAGAAGACCGACAAAGCCGAACAGCGCACCGAAGGCGAACAGCGCGAACATCAGCCAGACGGGATGCAACCCGACGCTGCGCCCGACAAGCCGCGGCTGCAGGATGTTGCCTTCGATGAACTGGCCGACCATGAAGACCAGCACCGTTGCGCCGATCCACGGCCACTCCGGCCAGAACTGCACCAGCGCGACGCTGACACCGACGATAAAGCCGACCGTCGTGCCGACATAAGGAATGAAGGACAGAATGCCCGCGCCGATGCCGATCAGCAGGCCGAAATTCAATCCGATCAGCATCAGTCCAAAGGCATAGATGCAGCCGAGCAGCATGCAGACGAGCCCCTGCCCGCGCACGAAACCCGCAATCGCGTGGTCGATGTCGCGGGCGATGGCGCGCACCGTCTCGACATTGTCGCGCGGCACCCAGCTGTCGATCCGCGCCACCATCTTGTCCCAGTCGATCAGCATGTAGAAGGCCACGACCGGCGTCACGACGAAGAGCGCCGCGACGTCTACCAGCGCCGAGCCACCGCTCCACAGCGACTTCAGGACCGTCGAAAGCCAGCCTGCGGCCTCGGTCATCAGCGTGCCCATGGAATTCTTCAGCTGGTCAGGATCGACCTGAAGCATCTGGCCGACGCGCGTTTCGAGGAACGCCTGCACCAGCGCCTGCACCTGCACCGCATAGGTAGGGACCTTGTCGACCAGGCCGGCGAGCTGATTGACCAGCAGGGGCACGATCAGGAGTACCAGCAGCACCAGCAGCAAGATGAAGCCGATCAGGATCACCAGCGATGCCGCGAGCCGGCTCAGGCCGCGTCGCTCCAACCAATCGGCGATCGGATCCAGCCCGTAGGCTACCGCCATGCCGACCAGGAACGGCAAGAGGACGTTGCTGAACACAAAAAGGAAAACGACGAAGACCAGGAGCGCGCCCAGCCAAAACCCGATGTGACGTTGCAGATTCACGGCGCAGGCGCCCTCTCGTTTTCATCGGTCGGCCGGGCCATCCGCCTCGATCCATTGCGCTCCAGATAGGGCTTGCATGGCAAAGCGGTCAAGGCGAGGCGATTGCAAGTTACCGGAACCAAGGCACATTCGAACGGCGTTCCCACCGTCTCGGCTGACCGCCCGGCCCTGCAAGCGTCGCCGCGGGACGCGCATCTTCCGGGAGACTCGAGAAACTCACGCCTCGAGCTGCGTGCGTGGAGCGAGTTGCCGCGTCATCAACATCAGGACCGGCTTCTCGACATAGCGGTAGAGCAGCAAGCCGACGATGGCGGTAGCGGCGATGGCGACCGCCGAAAAGCCGAGAAGCCCGCCGGGAACACTGGCGATCTCGAAGCGGCGCGCCGCCTGCCCCAGCGCGGACAGGACGATGCCGTGTGAGAGATAAATCGAATAGGAGGCGTCGCCGAGCCCGTGAAGCAGTGGCCAGGAATGAACGCCGCCGCCGCCGCGCTCCACCGCGAGGGCGCCTGCAACGATGATGGCTGCCGGCACGCCCAGCTTGAACAGGCGATCCGCCTCGGGCAGTGCGACGCTGAGGCCGAAAAGTGCGACAAAGCCGGACACAACCATCCCCCACCCGAGCCAGCCTGGCAGGCGCGCGCCGCTCGTGAACAGGCTGCCGATGACGAGCCCGAGCGCGAATTCGAGGATCAGCTTGCTTGTGTAGAAGCCGAGCAGTGTGTTCGGATCAGGCGCCGCCAGCACATTAACCAACACCAGGACGGCAAGAGCGCCGACCACCACGGCCAGGCGTCGCGACCGGTCGAGAAGAAGGCTGGCGCCGAAGAGGAGATAGAAGAACATCTCGTAGTTCAGGGTCCAGCCCGGAACGAGCAACGGCTGCATGTCGTTGAGGACCGGATGGAGCGACGGGATGAAGAGGTATGAACGGACGATATGGCCGAGGTCGAAAGCACCGCTCTGCAATGTCGACGGGCGCACAATCAGGACCAGGAGGATGACGCTGGTCAGCAGCCAGTAGAGCGGCACGATCCGCACCAGGCGGCGGCGATAAAATGACACCGGCGACGCATCTCGGTCATAGGTCGTCACCCACATGATGAATCCGGTGATGACAAAGAAGATGTCGACGCCGCCAGCGAGGCCAGTCGGCCAGAAGCCCCGATAGCCCAGCCCCGTCAGTTGCAATTCGAGGTGAAAGAAGACAACCATCAGGGCGGCGATAGCCCTAAGGTATTGAATTGACTTCATTTCCCTCTTCACCGGGCTTTCCCCTCCATCGCCCGGACTGATAGCGCGCCACGTGCCAACTCAAGACATCGCATAAACAGCTTAACGCTGCATCACTCTGCGCGGGGCGGCCCGGACGCCTCCACGGTCGCGGTTTTGCCGCGATAAAGGTTGACGGCGACGGCGCGGATGTGGTCCTCCCTGCGCAAAGCAACCGGGATCCTTCGATGACCGAAAAGACCGGCGCCAAAAACGCCCTCAGCTACGCCGACGCAGGCGTCGATATCGACGCCGGCAATCGCTTGGTCGATATGATCAAGCCGCTCGTCAAGGCGACCCGTCGCCCCGGCGCAGACGCCGACATCGGCGGCTTCGGCGGCGTCTTCGATCCGAAGGCGGCCGGCTATACCGATCCGCTGCTCGTCGCCGCCAATGATGGCGTCGGCACCAAGCTCAAGGTCGCGATCGACACCGGCATCCATGACACGGTCGGCATCGATCTCGTCGCCATGTGTGTCAACGACCTGATCGTCCAGGGCGCCGAGCCGCTGTTCTTCCTCGACTACTTCGCCACCGGCAAGCTCGATCCTCAGGAAGCCGCGACCGTCGTTGCCGGTATCGCGCAAGGTTGCCGCATCGCCGGCGCCGCGCTGATCGGCGGCGAGACGGCCGAGATGCCCGGCCTCTACAAGGCAGGCGATTATGACCTCGCCGGCTTCGCCGTCGGCGCCGTCGAGCGTACCGGCCTGTTGCCGCGCCCCGACGTTGCCGAAGGCGACGTGCTGCTCGGCCTCGCCTCGTCCGGCGTGCATTCGAACGGTTTCTCGCTGGTTCGCAAGATCGTCGAGCTATCGGGCCTTGGCTTTGACGCCTCCGCGCCGTTCGCGCCGGAGCTTTCGTTAGGCCGCGCCTTGCTGGAGCCGACGCGCATCTATGTGAAGCCGCTGCTCGCCGCCATCCGCGCCACCGGCGCGATCAAGGCGATGGCGCACATCACCGGCGGTGGCTTCGTCGACAACATCCCGCGCGTGCTGCCGGACGCGCTGGCCGCTTCCGTTGATCTTGACGCCGTCAACGTCCCGCCGGTCTTCGGCTGGTTGGCGAAAACCGGCGGCGTCGCCGAACACGAGATGCTGCGCACCTTCAACTGCGGTGTCGGCATGATCGTCGTCGTCGGAGCCGAGGATGCGGACGCCGTCACGGCGGCGCTGGCCGCCGAAGGCGAGACCGTCATGCGGCTCGGCACGCTGGTGCCGCGCACCGGCGAAGGCGTCGAGTTCTCCGGCGCGCTGGCGCTTTGACGATGGCGAGAAAGCGGGTCGCGATCCTGATCTCGGGCCGCGGCTCGAACATGACGGCGCTGATCGAGGCGGCCGCCGATCCCGACTATCCGGCCGAGATCGCGCTGGTAGTGGCAAACCGCGCCGATGCGGGCGGGCTTGTCCGCGCCGCCGAGGCCGGCATCGCCACCGCCGTCATCGACCACAAGGCCTATGCCAGCCGCGCCGAATTCGACGCGGCGATGGATGCGCGCCTGCGCGCCGAAAACATCGACCTTGTCTGCCTCGCCGGCTTCATGCGTCTCCTGACCGATGGTTTTGTCGAAGGCTGGCGCGACCGGATGATCAACATCCATCCATCGCTGCTGCCACTCTTCCCCGGCCTCGACACGCATGAGCGGGCAATCGAAGCCGGTATGCGGCTGACCGGCTGCACCGTGCATTTCGTCCGCACGCAGATGGATTCCGGCCCGATCATCGGTCAGGCCGCCGTGCCGATCGCGTTTGACGACACGCCCGACACGCTTTCGAAGCGCGTGCTGACGGCCGAGCATCAGCTCTATCCGCTGGCGCTCGCCCTCGTCGCCTCCGGCCTGGCAACGGCCGAGAATGAGCGCCTCGTGATCCAAAGTGACCTGCCGGCCGAGCTGGGCGGCATGCTGGTGAGCCCGAGCTTCGTCGGCTAGGGCGGCTCTCAACCGGCCACGCCGCGCGCCAGCAGGAACGCGGCGGTGCCGACCAGCAGGGTTACGGCCGATATGACGCCGAACAGGCGTCCGAACCGTGCGCCGCCGATCACCAGCGCGTAGATGGCCTTGGCGACGGTATTCGCCGCCACGGCCGAAGCGATGGCCAACGCCCCGATCCTGATATCCAGCGATGGAAGCCCCGTCACCGTCACCGTTGCGGCGTCGACGTCGGCTATGCCGGCCAGCGCCGACACCGCGACAATGCCGGCGGGACCGAAGACGGAAGACGCCGCGCGCACAGCAAAGCCGATCGCGGCGAGGAACAGCGCGACCTTCAGGACCCCGGCGAGGTCAAACGGATTGCCGATCGGCGGGGCTTCATGCGGTGCGGCAATCCGCCCGCGCATCAGCCACGCAGCTCCCGCAGCCATACCTAGCGCGCCGAGGATGAGCGGTGGCAGCAGCACCGAGGCCAGCGCGGGGACGAGCCCGACCGCGAGTATGGCAGTCCGCAGATAGGACACGCTGCCCGCCACCGCCGCACCGGCCGCCAGCCGGTGAGCGTCGCCACCGTCAGCCGCCTGTCGCGCGTTGCCGAGTGTCAGCGCAGTCGAGGAAATCAGCCCGCCCGCCGCCCCTGCCGCCAGTTCCCCGCGCCCGGCACCAAACACGCGAACGGCGACGTAACCGACATAGGAAATGGCCGCGAGCAGGATGGCCAGCGACCAGACCGCCCGCAGCGAGACGCCTCCGAAGGGGCCGAACGGCGTTGCGGGCAGTAGGGGCAGGATGACAAAGCTCATCGCCAGCAGAATGATGGCCGATCGCAACTCGACCCAGCTGAGGCGCTCGATGAAGCGGTGCAACGGCTCGCGACTGGCGAGTATCGCCGTCAGTCCAACGGCGCCGGCGGCTGCCAGCCGGAGGTCACCGACCACTGCCAGAACTCCGAACAGATAGGTGACCATCGCCGCGACAACGGTCGTCACGCTGAAATCGGATTCCGCCTGCGCCTCGCGCCATTTGTAGAAGGCGAAGATGCCGGCGAAGGCGAGGAAGATCCCAGCGACAACAATGCCGGGCGCCCCTCCGGCAGGAAGCGCCGCTTCGACCAGCCCGGCGGCACCGCCGAGCATTCCAATCAGCGCAAAGGTGCGGATGCCGGCGGTTCGCTGGCCCGACGCCGCCTCGCGCTCGCGCCAATGACGCTCGACGCCAACCGTCAAGCCGATCGCGGCAGCCACGGCGAGGCGATAGAACGGCTCAAACTCATCCACGCGCCTTCTCCGGCAAAGTATCAACGCGTTCGATCATAGCGGCAGACGCACCGCGAGCCAGAGGGCCGCCTCAGGCTGCCTTCACCCAGACCTTGGTGTCATGCACCGCCGCGCCACCGAAAGGCGCCACCGGGTCGGCGCCCGTCAGCGTGTTGATGCCCTTGCCGTCGATAAAGGCGCTGTTGGGCCAGAGACCTTCCGAGATCACCACGCCGCGCTTCAACCCGTCGAAGAGCTTCACATGCAGCTTGACCTCGCCGCGCGTGTTGCCGACCTTGACCAGATCCTCTTCCGCGAGGCCGAGACCGGCGGCATCGTCTGGATGGATCATCAGTTCCGGCCGGCGCTCACGCCCGATCGAAGTTGGCGTCTCGTTGAAGGTCGAATTCAGGAACTGCCTTGCCGGCGAGGTGGCCAGGCGGAATGGATGCGCCTCGTCGGCCGCCTCGATCGAGCCCCAGTGGTCGGGCAGCGTCGGCATATCGGCGTGCGGACCGACCGCGCCATAGTTCTCGCTATCGACAGCGGTCCAATCAACGCGGAAATGATATTTTCCGTCGCCATGGCCGAAACCGTTGAGGTAATGCGCGGTTTCGAAATCCGACTGGCAATCGATCCAGCGCGTCTGTTCGAGATCGGCCAGCGTGCCCCAGCCCGAACGCTGCAACATCAGGTCGATATGCTCGCGCTCGGTCATGGCGAAGCCCGGCTGCTCCAGCCCCAGCCGCTTGGCGAGGCCTGCGATCACCTGATGATTGGTGCGGCATTCGGCCGGCGGATCGACCAGCTTGGGGCCGAGGATGATGTATTGGTGGCCGCCGCCCTTGTAGATGTCGTCATGCTCCAGGAACATCGTCGCCGGCAGCACGATATCGGCCATCCTCGCCGTATCGGTCATGATCTGCTCATGCACCGCGACGAAAAGATCCGGCCGGGCGAAGCCCTGCTTCACCAGCGTCTGGTCGGGGCAAACCGTTACCGGATTGGTGTTCTGGATGATCATCGCCGTCACCGGCGGCCCGCCGGCCAGCGCGTCGGGATCGTTGGTAAGCACCGATGCGGTGCGCGACTGGTCGAGTTGGCGCACGCTTGGGTCGAGCAGATCGAGCCCCTCGATCGCCGTCTTGTCGAGATGGAAGATGCCGCTGTTCGAATGGAACGCGCCGCCGCCTTCATATTGCCAGGCGCCGGTCACCGCCGGGATCGACAGCGCCGCATGCATCGCCACCGCGCCGTTGCGTTGTCTTGAGAAGCCATAGCCGAGCCTGAAGAACGTTTTCCTGGTCGTGCCGATCAGGGTAGCGAACGCTTCGATCTCGGCGACATCGAGCCCGGTGATGGCGGCCGCCCATTCCGGCGTCTTGTCGGCCAGATGCGCCTCAAGCGCCTGCGGCTCGTCCGTATAGCGGGCCAGATAGGCACGGTCGGCGTGGCCATCGCGAAACAGGATGTGCATGACGGCGCAGGCAAGCGCCGCGTCGGTGCCGGGCTTGAGGCACAGCGCGAGATCGGCCTGCTTCATCGTCTCGTTCTGGTAGATGTCGATCGCGACGATCTTGGCGCCGCGCTCTTTGCGCGCCTTGATGGCGTGAGTCATGACATTGACCTGGGTTGCCACCGCATTGGTCCCCCAGATCACCACGCAATCCGACTTCGCCATCTCGCGCGGATCGGAGCCGGCGATCTTGCCCGTCCCGGCAATGTATCCCGTCCAGGCCATGTTGGTGCAGATCGTGCCGTAGAAGCCGGAATAGCGCTTCGCATGGCGTAGCCGGTTGATGCCGTCGCGCTGCACCAGGCCCATCGTTCCGGCATAGTAGTATGGCCAGACCGTCTCGGCGCCGAGCTTGGCCTCGGCCTTCAGGAAGGCCTCAGCCACTTCGTCGAGCGCATCTTCCCAGTCAATAAACTGCCATTCGCCAGATCCCTTTTCGCCTTTGCGGCGAAGGGGTTGCGTCAAGCGGTTCGGATTGTTCACCCGCTCGGCATAGCGCGCGACCTTCGCGCAGATCACACCCTGGGTATAGTCGTTGTCCTTCGCCCCGCGGATGCGGCCGATCTTGTTGCCCGCGAGAATCTCGACATCGAGCGCGCAGGTCGACGGGCAATCATGCGGACAGGCCGAATGACCGGTACGGGGGAAGGCGGGAGCATTCATGGCGTGGTGTTTCCGTGTGTCACCCCGTTATCGCGCTATATTGCGGCGCGGTCCATGGCCGGAGCAAACCGCGCCCCCGGCGCATCGCCGCGCCCTTTGACAGCAGCGTTCCTCAGGCGGATCCTGTGGCGTCGAACCACACGAAGGAACCGAGATGAGCGATCCGACGAACCCAAACGGCGGTGCATTTGTGCGCGAGGGCGGTTGTCGCTGCGGCGCGGTGCGGCTGAAAATCAGCGCCCCGCCGCTCCTCACCATGGCTTGCCACTGCACTGGCTGCCAGAAAATGTCGTCAAGCGCCTACTCGCTCTCGGCCGCCATCCCCAGCCCCGCCTTCGAGGTGACGAAGGGCGAACCCGTCATCGGCGGCCTGCACGGCGCCTCGAAGCACTATTTCTGCGGTCATTGCATGTCGTGGATGTTCACCCGGCCCGAGGGCATCGACTTTTTCGTCAATCTCCGTCCGACCATGCTCGATGATCCAAGCTGGTTCGCGCCCTACATGGAGACGTGGACGAGCGAAAAGCTCCCCTGGGCGACCACACCGGCGGTGCGCAGCTTTGCCGCCCTTCCGCCGGAGGATAGCTATGTAGGCATGACATGATCGCTGGCTATGCGGAGATGTTTAGCCAGCGGGAAGTGATGACGTAAGAGCCTGATATCGTTGCGCGGTTGCTCCGACAGGCGCCCCTCCATTCTGGGGGGCGCCACCGTTCTTTCCAGTAATCAGGAAGGTTCGCCATGGCCGATTTTCTCATTCACAACAAAGCTCTCATCCTCGTCGGTGATGGACGCAAGGCACTGTTCCTGCGCAATCGAGGCACGCCAAAAGAGTTGGATCTGGCGGTCGAGCAGATCATAGGCAGCCCGTATAATCCGTCGACGCGCGAACAGGGCAGTGACCGTCCCGGCCGCGTCATGCAGAGCGTCGGCTCCGCCCGCAGCGCCGTTGAACAGACGGATTGGCATACGCTGGAAGAGCAGAAATTCGCAGGCATCATCGCGGAGGCGCTCTATCGAGCCGCTCTCGAGAATGTTTTCACCGAATTGGTGATCGTCGCGCCGCCCAAAATTCTGGGCGCGCTGCGACAGAGCTTCCACAAGCAGGTCAGCGATCGGATCCACGGCGAAGTGACGAAGACGCTGACATCCGTTCCCGTCGGGGAGATCCAGCGCCTGCTCGCGGCCTGAACGACGGGCGGAGGGTGCCCCTGCCTCTGTTCGCCTCATAATTCGAACGACGCTTGAATCGCCCTTGCACCGCCGCCTTGGCAATGCCAACACCGTGGGCATGAATTATCGTCACGCCTATCACGCCGGAAATTTCGCCGATGTCGTCAAGCACGCCATCCTCGCTCTGCTCATCGAGCATCTGAAGGTCAAGGAAAAGCCGTTCCGGGTGATCGACACCCATGCCGGTACCGGCCTTTACGACCTGACCGCCACCGAGGCGGGCAAGACGGGTGAATGGCAGGGTGGCATCGGCAAGCTGCTGCGCCCTGACGGCAAGCCGGCGGTCGAACTGACGCGCAAGCTCGCCGAAGCGCTGGCGCCATATCTGGCAACCGTCGCCGCCGCCAATCCGAACGGCAAGCTGAAGCACTATCCCGGCTCGCCCTGGATCATCCGTCATCTCCTGCGCGAGACCGACCGGATGACGGCGGTCGAAATGCATCCGACCGATCATGCGACGCTGGCGGCGCGGTTCGCCGGCGACATCCAGGTCAAGGCAATCGAACTGGACGGCTGGCTGGCGCTTGGCTCGTTCGTGCCGCCGAAGGAGCGGCGCGGGCTGGTGCTGATCGATCCGCCGTTCGAACAGCCGGACGAATTCAAGACGATGTCCGAGCGGTTCGAGAAGGCATATCAGCGCTGGCCGACCGGCACCTTCGCGCTCTGGTATCCAATCAAGGACCTTGGCGCGGTATCGAACTTCCACCGGCGGCTGGCGGAAAGCGGCATCACCAAGCTGCTGGGAGCCGAACTCTGGATCCGCGAGCGGTCGAATCCCGACACGTTCAACGGCACCGGCCTCATCATCTGCAACCCACCCTGGCAGCTCGACCGCACGCTCGATACGCTGCTGACCGGCCTCGCGCCGATCCTGGCCGAGTCCGACAAGGCCGGCCGCCGCGTCTGGTGGCTGCGCGGCGAGAAATAGCGCGCCCCGCCATCGAAGCGGGACGCGTGGGTTTCAGGATGGTCAGGCCGCGATCACGCGATCCGGCCTGGCGTCGAAGTCGAGGATCGGGCCGACCGGGACGATACCGGTTGGGTTGATCGTCTTGTGGCTCTCGTAATAGTGCCGCTTGATGTGGTCGAAATCGACCGTCTCGCGGATACCGGCCACCTGATAGAGTTCTCGCGTGTAGGACCACAGCGCCGGATAGTCGACGAGCCGGCGCAGATTGCATTTGAAGTGGCCGACATAGACGGGATCGAAGCGCAGCAGCGTCGTGAACAGACGCCAGTCCGCTTCCGTCAACCGATCTCCCGCGACGTAGCGCTGCCGCGAAAGCAGGCCCTCCAGCCAATCGAGGCTGGCGAAAAGCGGATGGAGCGCTTCCTCATAGGCCGACTGGCTGGTGGCGAAGCCGGCCTTGTAGACGCCGTTATTGACCGTGTCGTAGATCCGCGCATTGAGCGCGTCGATCTCGGACCGCAGCGCCTCGGGATAATAGTCGCCAGGCTTGGCGCCGACACCGTCGAAGGCTGAATTCAGCATGCGGATGATCTCGGACGATTCATTGCTGACGATCGTCCCGGTCTGCTTGTCCCAAAGCACCGGCACCGTGACGCGGCCCGAATAGTCGGGATTGGCCTTGGTGTAGACCTGATGGAGATATTCGAAGCCGTTGATCTTGTCGGCGGTGACGCCCTCGCCCGGCGCGAAGGTCCAGCCATGCTCGCCCATCAGCCAGTGGACAACCGAATAGTCGATCATTCCCTCCAGCCCCTTCAAGGCGCGGAAGATCATGACACGGTGAGCCCACGGACAGGCGCGCGCGATATAGAGGTGATAACGGCCCGGTTCGGCCTTGAAGCCGCCCTGACCCGTCGGCCCGGGACTTCCGTCCGCCGTCACCCAGTTGCGAAAGCCGGCGGCGCTGCGCTCGAAACGACCGCCGGTGTTGCGCGTGTCATACCATTGGTCCTGCCAAATTCCGTCGACCAGAAGTCCCATATCGATGCTCCATTCCTTGTTGAGCGACATATTGGAGCAAACGGGACGTGTTGCCAGCCGTCCACACGGCGACGAACTGTTCACCACCCTGCCCGGTCGAAGCCAGTGCGCGCTTGACCATGCCGGGGGTGTGACGCATCGTCTTTCAAAGCCTCCTCTGGGGAATCGCAACCATGATCCGTCGCCTTCTCGCCGCCCTCGCCCTCACCGCCACGCTTGTGGGCTCGGGCGCCGCCCTCGCCGCCGACTATGACGGCAGCTATGGCGAGCAGGAGGTGCGCAGGGGCTGGGACCGTGGCAGCGTGCCGAATTGCGATGCGCCCGCTGTGCTCTCCAACATGGCCAAGCGCTATCATTGGGCAAACACCCACACATGGGGCAACAACCTTGCCTTCCGCGAAGTCGCCGCGACCCAGGAGACCGAGTTTCGCCCCGGCGATCCGGGCCTGATCGACCGCCGCTTCTGCAAGGCCGACGTCTATATCGCCGACGATATCCGTCCCACGGCGGTCTATTACCTGATCGAGGAGCGCATGGGCTTCGCCTCGATCGGCTGGTATGTCGATTTCTGCGTATCCGGACAGGATCCCTGGCGGGTACATGATGCCGCGTGCCGCACGGTTCGCGCCGGTCGGTACTGACGGTGCATCGCATTGCCGCCTTGCGCGGACTGGTCTTCGGCCTGCTAGCGCTTTTCGTCGGATGGACGGCGGCCTTGCCGGCTGCGGCCGATACGCCGGGCGATTTCGACTTCTACGTGCTGTCGCTGTCCTGGTCTCCGACCTATTGCCAGGATCGTGGTCGCTCGGACCGCATCCAGTGTGGCGGCCCCCGCCCTTTCGCCTTTGTCGTACACGGGCTCTGGCCGCAATATGAGCGCGGCTCGCCGAGAAATTGCGACGCAGGACCGCGTAGCGGCATTCCGCGTCGTCTCGTCGACAGCATGCTGGACGTGATGCCGAGCCCCTCGCTGGTGCGGCACCAATGGCGCGCGCACGGCTCCTGCTCCGGGCTGGAGCCGGCCGATTATTTCGACCTGACGCGACAGGCGCATGATGCCGTGCGCATTCCCAAACAGTTCGTGGACCTTCCGGACTTCGTCAACGTCGCCCCGCAAGCGGTCGAAGCCGCCTTCATTGCCGCCAATCCCGGCCTCAAGGCCAGCGGCATCGCGGTCAGCTGCGACTCGCGCCGGCTGAAGGAAGTGCGGATCTGCATGACCAAGGACCTCCAGTTCCGCGCCTGTGCCGAGGTGGACCGCAAGGCCTGCCGAGCCAAGAGCGTCGGGATGCCGCCGGTACGCTGACGCTCGAATTCAAAGCGGGGCCTCGGCCAGACCACTTTGTTGTTTGAAGGACCCTCGCCTTGCTCGTTCTGCGTAGTTCTCCAGCGTCCCCCTTCGGGCGCAAGGTCAAGATCGCGGCTCATCACCTCGGCCTGACGGACCGGATTGATATCGTCGCCGCCGACACGAGCGACCCGACCGACGTGCTGCGCCAGCAAAATCCGCTCGGCAAGATTCCGGCACTGATCCTCGAAGACGGCACGGTGCTCTACGATTCCCGCGTCATCCTGGAGTATCTCGACCATCTGGCCGGCAGCGGGAAGATCATCCCGAATGAAGCCGAGAAGCGCTATCCGACACTGGCTATCCAGGCGCTGGCCGACGGTATCGCCGACGCCGCCCTCCTCCTGGTCTATGAAGGCCGCTGGCGTGATGAAGCCCTGCAGAGCGCCACATGGAAGACGCATCAGCAGGAGAAGATCCAGCGTGGTCTCGCCGCCGCCGAAGCGCTGCCGCTCGACGGAACCGTCGATGTCAGCTCGATTGCGCTCGTCTGCATGCTTGGCTATCTCGACCTGCGCTTCGCGGGAAAATGGCGTGCAGACCACCCAAGGCTTGTCGCCTTCCTCGATGACTTCGCGGCCCGCGTCCCCAGCTTCGAACTGACGCGCGTCAAAATCTGAACGACCCCCGGAGATCAAGATGAGCTTTTCAGTGGGCGATGCCCAGACCGTTGCCCAGATCCTGCGCGACGCAGCGGACACCGAGATCCTGCCGCGCTTCCGTCATCTCAGCGACGGCGCCATCCGCCAGAAGACCTCGGCCGAAGACCTCGTCACCGACGCGGACGAAGCGGCCGAACGGATGATCACCGCCGCCCTCGGCAAGGCCTTCCCCGGCGCCGTGGTCATCGGCGAAGAGGCCGTTTCGGCGGACGAGACGCTCCTGGATCATCTTGAAGGCGCCGATCTCGCCTTTGTCGTCGATCCCGTCGACGGCACCAAGAATTTCGCATCCGGACTGACGCTGTTCGGCGTCATGGCCGGTGTCGTCGTTCGCGGCGAGACAGTGGGCGGCATCATCCTCGACCCCGTCGGCGGCGACTGGACCATCGCGGTTCGGGGCGAAGGCGCGTGGACGGAAACAGCCGATGGCGGCCGCAACGACCTGAAGGTCGCCAAGTCAAAGCCGGTGAAGCAGATGTCCGGCACGGCTTCGTGGTCGCAATTGCCGGAGCCGACGCGCTCGCGCGTTTGCGCCAATCTGGCCTCGACCCGCTCGGCGGCCAACTACCGCTGCGCAGCGCATGAATATCGGATGCTGGCCGGCGGCCACAGCCACTTCGCGCTCTTCACCAAGCTGACGGTCTGGGATCACGTCGCCGGATGGCTGATCCATCAGGAGGCCGGCGGCTATTCGGCTCGCTTCGACGGCAGCCCCTATCTGGCGGCCCACCGCGAAGGCGGCCTGCTCTGCGCGTCGAACGAAGCGAGCTGGCACGAACTGCACGCCGCCCTGTTTGCCGGGACGGAGCACGCCCGCGCCTGATCTGCGCAGCGCATAACTCTGAGAGCATCGGTTCGCGCCGGTGCTCTTTTTTTGCGCGGCAACGCCAATGGCGAGCGACGCCGAAGCGCGAGAGCGGCGCCCAAACGAAAAACGCCGGCGGGTTGCCCCGCCGGCGTTTTGATCCAGTTCGAGAGAACCGATCTTAGAACTTTACGCCAACACCAGCGCGGATCGTGTTGGTGCTGAAGTCGATGTCGGTGCCGCTCGTACCGATGTTGTAGTGTTCCTTGCCGAAGGAAGCGTACTGGTACTCGACGCGAGCCGTGACGTTGTTCCAGACCTGAGCTTCGACGCCGGCGCCAACGGTCCAGCCCATGTGGGTCTGATCGTCCGAACCGAGGCCATTGACCGTAGCCTTGGCTGCCGAGATGGCTGCACCGCCCGTGCCGTAAGCGAGGTAACGATCGAAGGCATAACCAACGCGAGCGCGGGCCGTGCCGTCCCACTTCTGACGAACGCCACCGATGACATTCGAACCGCTGACGTCATCAAGGTTGGCGTCGATTTCTGCGCCGACAACCCACTGGTTGCCGAGATCGAAATTGTAACCAGCGTACAGGCCGCCCTTGAAGCCGCTGCCGTTGACGCTACCGAACGCGCCGAGCGTGTCTGCATCGTTGGAGGACCAGCCGTAGCCAACCATGGCGCCGACATACGGGCCGGTCCAGCTGAATGCCTGAGCAGCGGCCATCGGAGCCGGTGCGGGCTCGTAGGTGAGGTCCGCAGCCAGAACCGGGGCTGCCGAAAGAGCGAGCGCCAGGGCGCCGAGGGAGAGGGTGCGGATACGCAGCATCTTGGTCTCCATGCGTACTAAAATCGTACTGAACTAAATCTTACAAAGCTGGATCCGGAGGCCGTCGTTTGCCCCCGATCCGATGGTTTGAATTAACCCTCTCATTGCGGCAGAACATGACAGGAATTGCGGCATGTTCGAGGCATTCGGCACGCGTTGCCAAAATCACGCAAATCGTCACTAAGTCGCTGATTTAATGAAAATTTTAGCGACTTTTTTCGCCCCTAATTGAACCGTCGGACATCATGTCGACGCAGGTGTTGACCACATTTAACGAAGCCTAATGAAGGCTTACCGAAATGAGCGCGCCACCCTATCTTCGCAGCACCACGGATTCGTATGATCGGCAGGCAAAATGATGGATGAAAAGGGCATAGCGCTGGTCACGGGCGGCGCGCGGCGAATCGGCCGGGCGATCGTCGAGGACCTCGCGAAAAACGGCTTCGCCGTCGCCATCCATTGTCGAAGCTCGGTCGATGTCGCCGAAGCGCTCGCCAGCGACATCCGCGCTCAGGGTGGTCGCGCAGCGGTGGTCACCGCCGACCTCGCCGATCTCGACGCCGCCCGCGCGCTGCCCGCGAAGGCGGCCGAAGCGCTCGGGCCGCTGACTTTGCTCGTCAACAATGCCTCGATCTTCGAGGCGGACGGCATCGGCTCGCTTGATGCCGAGCGCTTCCAGCGACAGCTGGCGGTTAACCTTGCCGCGCCCGTTTTTCTCGCCGACGCCTTTGCCGCCCAGCTCCCAGCCGACCGCGAGGGGCTTGTCGTCAACATGATCGACCAGCGCGCCTGGAAGACAACGCCGCACTTCCTGTCCTACCAGCTTTCGAAATCCGGCCTGCTGACGGCGACCCGCACGCTGGCGCAGGCCTTGGCGCCGCGCATCCGCGTCAACGCTATCGGACCAGGCCCAACCCTGCCCTCGCCGCGCCAGGATCCGGCCGAATTCCGCAAGCAGGCCGAGGCCGTGCTGTTGCGTCACGGCCCCGACCTTTGCGAATTCGGACAAACGATACGATATCTGTATGAAACACGGTCCATCACCGGCCAGATGATCGCGCTCGATGGCGGGCAGCATCTGGCATGGGAAACGCCGGATATCGTAGGCATCAACGAGTGAACACCCTGCCCCCTCCCGACAGCGACAAGCCCGAGAACGGCCCCGAGACGGAGATCGTCGACGAGCCCGACGCGCCGGGGCCCGCGACGGCCGATCTTGCCCCCTTCGAAGCGGGTGGCGAGTTCCTGTCACGTGGGCAGGGGGCGGCGGTCATCGCCGATTTCGTCACGCGCCTGCCCAACGCGCCGGGTGTCTACCGGATGTTCGACCAGAGCGGCAACGTTCTCTATGTCGGCAAGGCGCGGAACCTGAAGAAGCGCGTCACCAGCTACACGCGCATCGGCATGCAGTCGAACCGGATCATCCGCATGATCCAGCAGACCGCGACGATGGAATTCGTCACGACGCGGACCGAGACGGAAGCGCTGCTGCTGGAAGCGAACCTGATCAAGCGCCTGCGGCCGCGCTACAATGTGCTGCTGCGCGACGACAAATCGTTTCCCTATATCCTGATCACCGGCGACCACGAGGCGCCGCAACTGGTCAAGCATCGCGGCGCGCGCTCGCGCAAGGGCGACTATTTCGGCCCGTTCGCCTCGGCCGGCGCTGTCGGCACGACGATGAACGCCATGCAGCGCGCCTTCCTGATCCGCACCTGCACCGATTCCGTCTACGAAAGCCGGACGCGGCCCTGCCTGCTGTTCCAGATCAAGCGCTGCTCGGCGCCCTGCACCGGCGAAATCGGGCTCGACGACTATGCGGAGCTTGTCCGCGAGGCCAAGGGGTTTCTCACCGGCAAATCGTCTGCGATCAAGACGGACCTCGCCCGTGCGATGGAGTCCGCTTCGGCCGATCTCGACTTTGAACGCGCCGCCATCTATCGCGACCGCATCGCTGCGCTGTCGCACGTCCAGTCGCACCAGGGCATCAATCCGCAATCGGTCGACGAGGCCGACGTGCTGGCGGTGCATCAGGAGGGCGGCCAGAGCTGCGTGCAGGTGTTCTTCTTCCGCACCGGCCAGAACTGGGGCAACCACGCCTTCTATCCGCGCGCCGACAAGAGCCTCGACGCGGCCGAGATCCTTGGCGCCTTCCTCGCCCAGTTTTACGAGGACAAGCCGGTCCCCGCGCTCATCCTGCTCAGTCAGGAAGTCGAGGAAATGGACCTGATCGCCGCGGCGCTCTCCGAGCATGCCGGGCATAAGGTCGAGATCGCCGTGCCGAAGCGCGGCGAGAAGAAGGATCTGGTTGACCACGCGCTGCTCAACGCGCGCGAAGCGCTTGGCCGAAACCTGGCCGAGACGTCCAGCCAAGCGCGTTTGCTGGACGGCGTTGCCGCCGCCTTCGGCCTCGAAAGCGCGCCGCGTCGCATCGAGGTCTACGACAACAGCCACATCATGGGCACCAACGCTGTCGGCGGCATGATCGTCGCCGGGCCGACCGGCTTCGTGAAAAACCAATACCGCAAGTTCAACATCCGCTCGGAAGACATTACGCCAGGCGACGATTTCGGCATGATGCGCGAAGTGCTGACGCGCCGCTTCTCGCGGCTGGTCAAGGAAGTCGGCTCGCGCGAGACGGCGCCACGCGACGAGGACGGTTTTGGGCCATGGCCGGACCTTGTCTTCGTCGACGGCGGACAGGGACAGCTCTCTGCCGCCCAGACGATCATTGACGAACTGGGCCTGACGGATCAGGTGCCGCTGATCGGTATCGCGAAGGGGCCGGACCGCGACGCAGGCCGCGAAAAGTTCTTCGTGCCCGGCCGCGAGGCCTTCATGTTGCAGCCTCGCGATCCCGTGCTCTATTTCGTCCAGCGCCTGCGCGACGAGGCCCACCGCTTCGCCATCGGCACCCACCGCGCCAAGCGCAAGGTGGCGCTGACCAAGAACCCGCTAGACGAAATCGACGGCATCGGCCCGACGCGCAAGCGCGCCCTGCTCGGCCATTTCGGCACGGCAAAGGCAGTCGGTCGCGCCAGCGTACCGGACCTGCTCAGCGTGCCCGGCATTTCGGAGCAGATGGCGCGCGCGATCTATGACTTCTTCCACGACAACGGCGAATAAGCAGACGCCGCATCCCATCAAATGGGCTGGCGTCTCGCAGCGCCGAAAATCTCGCCTAGCGGACAGCCTGACGCCAATAGGAAAGCGTCACCGGTCCGATCCGTTCGCCCTGCTCCTCATAGAGGGTTTCGAGTGCAACGAGAAAGGCGCGCGCCCGGTGCGCCAGCCCCAGTTGCGTCAAGGCTCGCAAAATGCGGCTGATCCGCAGCAGGTTGTGATTTCCCGGCCTCAGCCAGTTCGACGCCTTTTGTGGAAACGCGGCCGACCGAACAATTTCGAGGCCGCCCTCCGCTTGCACCTCCTCGAATCCGTAGAAGGCAAGCATCCTTCGAAAGGCTGCATCCAGCGAGGCCTGGAGGTCAGGCCGCTGCCGGAAGGCCGCGATGTCGGCTGTCGTCAGGATCGGCGCGTCGGGGTTAAAGGCGCTCCGCTCTGGCAGCGGAAACAGCCACTGGATATAGTCGTGAACGAACTCAAGCCGGTCGTCGTCCCAGCCCAGGATCTCCGCGATCTGTCGGCCCTGACTGTCGCTCGCGACGCCGGCATGGAAGCGCACCAGCGCTGACTCGGTGTTTGTCATCCGAAAGCTCCCTGCCCCGTCGCGTCAGACAGGGTCAGCCCGCGCTTCCCGCATGGCCGCCGCCCTTCGCTGAACCGTTGGCGGCATTCTCGCCATACGTCATGCCTTCGAGCTTCAGCCCGTCGGGATCCAGAAAAAATACGGCGTAATAGTCCTCGTAATACTCATCCGCCGGATCGACGATATCGGCGCCCTCCTGCTTCAAGAATGCCTCCAGATCGTCGACGTCCTTCCGGCTGCGCAACTCGAAGGCGTAGTGATGGAATCCGATGTCGCCGACGCGATGCTTGCGCTTCTTGCCCTCGGCGTCCGCCTCGCCGATCCAGAAGCGCGTCTTGCCATTCGTCCAGCCGATCATATCGCCGTAGTCGCCGAGGACCTCGAAGCCGAGAAAGGCAAACAGGCGACCGTAGAACGCCTTCGATCGCGCGAAATCACCCACGCGAATGACGAGATGGTCGATTCCGACAACCTGAACCATCGTCTTTTCCTGCTCCGGCGGCAGATCCGAAGACATCTGCGCGACTGACTAGACAATCCCCGAACAGGCTGGACCGTTCCAGAATGAACCACCCTTTCTGAAGCAAACACCAAATCGGACACGATCACTGTTCGCAATTATAAATAAGCTAAACTTATATTGTCGACTCACCTCAAAGCAACGCAGAAATTCAAATCGAATTTACTCGACGGAATGGAGTGCATCGCCAAATATGTGCCCGCTGATAATTCAACCCAAGATCCGCTCCGGGCGGGGAAAGCAGGTCTGCACGATGCGTGTTTCCATTCTTGCGGCGACTTTGGGGGCTGCGTTGGCAGCCGCCGTGCCGCTCTCGGCGCAAGCCGATACCGCGCTGACAAAGGAGCAGGCCCAGGCGATCGGGACGGATGCCTATCTCTACTTCTATCCGCTGATCACCATGGACCTGACGCGTCTGCAGAGCACCAATATCGAGCCCGGCAAGGAGCTCGGGCGCGGACCGATGAATACGTTCGTGAATGTCCCCGAGTTTCCTCCGGCCGATTTCAAGGTCGTCGTTCGGCCCAATTTCGACACGCTCTACTCGGTCGCCTGGCTGGACATGACGGAAGAGCCGGTAGTGGTCTCGAATGCGAGCACCGATGGCAGGTATTTCCTGCTGCCGATGCTCGACATGTGGTCGGACGTCTTCGCTTCTCCCGGCTGGCGCACGACCGGCACGCAAGCGGCCAATTATCTGGTAACGCCGCCCGGCTGGCGACCCGATCTCAGGGAAGACTGGCTGACGGAATTCAAGCTGCCGAAGGACACGATCCGGCTGGAAGCGCCAACACCTTATGTCTGGCTCGTCGGCCGCACCAAGACGGATGGCCCGTCGGACTATGACGCCGTCCACAAGATCCAGGCTGGCTACAAGGTCGTGCCGCTGTCGCAATGGGGCAAGGCCGCCACAGCAGCGGCCGTCAAGATCGATCCCAAGATCGACATGAAGACTCCGCCGAAACTGACGGCCGATCACATGCCGGGCGACCAGTACTTCGCCTATGCGGCCGAATTGCTGAAGCTGCACCCGCCCCACATGACCGACCAGCCGATGGTGGCCAATCTTGCCAAGATCGGCATCGTCCCCGGCCAGACCTTCGATTTCTCCAAGCTTTCGCCAGATGTCCAGGCAGCCCTCATGGCCGCGCCGGCGGCGGGGCAAAAACTGATGACGTGGAAGGTAAAGACGCTGGCCCAGATCGCGAATGGCTGGTCGATGAACACCGACACCATGGGCGTCTACGGCAACTACTACCTGAAGCGCGCGATTGTCGCGCAGCTTGGGCTCGGCGCCAACCTGCCGGAAGACGCGATCTATCCGCTCAATCTAGGCGATTCGACCGGGAAGCCTCTGGATGGCGCCAATGACTACGTCCTGCACTTCGAAGCGGGGCAGCAACCGCCGGTCGATGCCTTCTGGTCGGTCACCCTGTACGATCCCGACGGCTTCCAGGTCGCCAACCCGCTCAACCGCTTCGCGGTGTCGAGCTGGATGCCCTTCGTCAAGAACCCCGACGGCTCGCTCGACCTCTACTTCCAGAACGAGAGCCCCGGCAAGGACAAGGAAGCCAATTGGCTGCCCGCCCCCAAGGGACCGTTCAACCTGACGATGCGGCTCTACGCGCCGCAGAGCGCCGCGTTGACGGGCCGCTGGGTTCCGCCTGCGGTGACCCGCGCCGAAGCGACAAGCGCGCTGCCGCAATAGCGCGCCACCACCCGCAAAAATGAAAAGGGCGAGGCATCGACTGCCTCGCCCTCTTCATGCGGACATCCAATCGGGTCGTTTCAGTCGAGTTTCGAGAGCAGCGAAAGAAGCTCGCCCAGATGCGGCACCTCGCGAAAACGCGGCGCGCCGACCGGAGCTTCGACATGCTCAAACGACCAGGTTAGGTCGTGCGGGACATAGACACCCCAGCTTCCCGCTTCGATCGCCGGAACGATGTCTGACTTCAGCGAATTGCCGACCATCATGCTGTGCGCCGGACCGTCCGCATGGCGGGTGAAAATGCGCTGATAGGTCGAGGCGTTCTTGTCGCTGACGATCTCGACGGCGTTGAACAGCTCGCCAAGCCCGGATGCGGCAAGCTTGCGCTCCTGGTCGAACAGATCGCCCTTGGTGATCAGGATCAGCCGATACTGGCCGGAGAGTTGCTCCAGCGTCTCGCGCACATGCGGCAACGTCTCGACAGGATGGACCAGCATGTCCCGGCCCGCGGCGAGGATCTCGCTGATCGCGGTCGCCGGAATCTGGCCTTCCGTCAGTTCGATCGCCGTCTCGACCATCGACAGGGTGAAGCCCTTGATGCCGAAGCCATAGAGCTTGAGGTTGCGCCGCTCGGCCTCGTTCAGCCGGCGAGCGATATCCTCGCGATCGCCATGCTCGGCCAGCAGGTCGAGAAAGCGCTGCTCGGTCAGCCGATAGAACTGCTCATTTTGCCAGAGCGTGTCATCGGCATCGAAACCGATAGCGGTCAGCGAGGGGGTGCGAGACGACATTGGAATTCCATGGGCAAACGATCGATGAAAAAATAGCGGGCCGGCAGATGCCGACCCGCTACGTTACCTCAAATCAGACGTCGCGGCCGGATCAGGTCTCCTGGATAGCCGAGACCTTCCATTCGGCGCCAGGCTCACGAGAGAACGTCCAGAGTTCGGTCGTCTCCGTCACGGCGTCGGCATCACCCGAAACCACTGCACCGGTCGCCCGGTCGCGCATGACATCGCGGCTCTCGTAGCGCATGGCCACGGTGGCGTAGTCGGTGCCGTCCTCGCTCCAGGCCTCGGCAAGATCGCCCTGCAGCAGCTTGACGTCGGTGACGTCATTGCGCTGGCCGTTGGTGGCGTTCTGGCTCATTTCCTCGGAGAGGTAGGACATGATTTCCGGCGTCGTGCGCAACCGCAGAGCCGCATAGTCCTCGCGACCGAAAGCGCCCTGCACGTCGTCCAGCAGCTGCTGGAAGTCCTCGAGGTCGCCGCCGGTGATGCCGACTTCGTCATTGGCGTTCATGGCGTTGGCAGGGCGCGGGGGTGCCTTGGCGCCCGAACCAAAGCCGCCGAGACCACCGAAGCCGCCAAGGCCGGCGCCAAGACCGCTGCGCGGAGCGTCAGACGTCTTCGCGGCAGGCGTATTGGCCGAAGGCGCGTCCGGCATCATGCCGCGAGGCATACCGGCCGGAGCCGCACCGGCACCCGCCGAGCGATTGCGGTTGGCGAAGAAGCGGAACAGGAACATCGCGGCGATGGCGAGCAGCGCGAACTGCAGGATAAAGCCGAAAGCGCCGGCCATTCCGCCGAGTCCGTTGCCCATCAACATGCCGATCAGGCCGCCGACCATCAGGCCGCCGAGCATCGATCCACCGAGACCACCGAGGAAGCCGGGGCGCGAAGCCTGCGCGGCAGCACCCGGGTTCGCGGCGTTGGTGGACTGGGCTGCCGACGGCTGCGTCATCGAGCGCTGCACCGGCTGGGCGGCGTTCGGGGCAGTCTGGGTGGCAGCAGGAGCCTGGAAGGTGCGCGAGCCGCGGCTACCAAAACTGCCGCCACGACGCGCATCCGCGTCGGCCACTATAGCGAAGCTCATCGCCGTGGCGATGCCAATCATCGCCAGAAAAGCCGGTGTGCGCTTGCCGAAAATCATGTCTCTTCCCTTTTGTGAGATAGCGAGCCCTTTAGGGCCCTCAGGAGGCCATGTAGGAACGGCAAGGGAAGATGTTTAGGGGCGGCCGCGTCATTCTTTCAATTTCGTCATTCGCGGCATCGTGTTATTGGCTCGCCGCATGACATACAAGGTTGCCGCCCTTTATCAATTCGCAGCATTTCCCGATTTCGAGGCGTTGCGTGCGCCGCTGATCGAACTCTGTGCGACGCACGGGATTCGCGGCACGCTGCTGCTTTCCCCGGAAGGGATAAACGGCACCATTGCCGGCTTGGACGAAGGGATCGAGGCGGTGATTGCCGAGATGACGACCGGCACGTTGTTCGGCGGCCGGCTCGATAATCTCGAACTCAAATATTCCGGCGCGACAGCGATGCCGTTCAAGCGGATGAAGGTCCGCCTGAAGAAGGAAATCGTCACGCTGTTGCAGCCGCAGGTCGACCCGACCCGGCAGGTCGGCACCTATGTGGCGGCCGAGGACTGGAACGCGCTGATCTCGGATCCCGACGTCGTCGTTCTCGATACACGCAACCGCTTCGAAGTGAAGATGGGCACCTTCGAGGGCGCACTGGATCCGGAAACGAGAAAATTCTCGCAGTTCCCGGATTTCGTCAGCCGCACGCTCGACCCGGACAAGAACAAGAAGGTCGCCATGTTCTGCACCGGAGGCATCCGTTGCGAGAAGGCGAGTTCCTACCTGCTGTCGCAGGGCTTCGCGGAGGTATTCCACCTCAAGGGCGGCATCCTCAAATATCTCGAGACAATCCCGGCCGAGGAAAGCCTCTGGCAGGGAGAGTGCTTCGTGTTCGACGAGCGTGTCGCGCTTGGCCATGGTCTGGCAGAGCGCGCGCCCATCGACGAGGACGGCGAAGGCGAGACGCCCAAGGGTATGGAATAACACGCTGTTCTGACCTCTCCCTGAGGGAGAGGTCGACGGCCAAGGGCCGGCGGGTGAGGGTTTACGCCCTCACCGGGTGGTTTCCTAAACCCTCACCCGGCTCTTCGAGCCGACCTCTCCCGTGAGGCGAGAGGTGAAGGAAGGGCAAACCCGCCTCAGCCGGCGTCTTCCGTGTCGTCGCGCAGATAGGCTTCGACCACGCCCTTGAGCTTGATCGTCAGCGGGTTGCCGAAACGGTCGCGAGCCTTGCCGGCGGCAACGCGGACCCAGCCTTCGCTGACGCAATATTCCTCGACATTGGTCTTCTCGGTGCCGTTGAAACGGATGCCGATGCCGCGCTCGAGCAGCGCCTCGTCATGGAAGGGGCTCTTCGGGTCGTTGGAAAGACGGTCGGGCAGCGTGTCGGTCATGATGGAGCCTTCAAATCAATAAGCATTCGACGGAGACATAGCGGGGCGTTGCCTTCCTGCCAAGCCGCACCGCCCAGCCCCCGCGACAACGGTTCACCTGCCAAGCGCCGAAGCGATGGTCAGCAGCAGAACATACAGCCCCGTTCCCGTCAGCATGAACATGACTGCAGCTGATCCAAGATCCTTGGCGCGGCGGGCAAACTCGGATTGTTCGGGCGAGACGCGATCGACGATCTCCTCGATCGCCGTGTTCAGCGCCTCGACGGCGAGCGAGGCGAAAGCGAGACCGAGAAACACGCCGATTTCAGCCATGGACCGCCCGATCACGACAATCCAGAGGAGGCCGGCAGCGCCGGCTGCCAGTTCCATGCGCGAGGCCATCTCGCCCTTGAACAGCACGGCCATGCCGGCGCCCGACCAACGCAGCGCCTTGAAGAAATGATCGATCCAGGCCCGCATGCTTATTCCCCGTCCAAACGTTGCCACAAGCCGCGGCTACACCTAGTTGAATGCTTCCAAGGTGGCGCAATCGTCGCGCTACGCGATATCATGTACGCGATTCCCCGCGATTGCCTCTCCCGGCAATGCAACCGAGCGCCAATCTTGTCCCGCCACCTTGGCAGGGCATGGTCCGGATGCAATATGATGGAGAGGGTTCAGGACAGATATGAGCGAACTTCGCACCTTCGACGTCAGACGGCCGCAGCGGGCGCTTCTGCTTTCGCTTCCGAACATCCTGACCTATGCCCGCATTCTGGCGGTGCCACTCGTCGTCTTCTGCGTGGTCGGCGGCAAGGATTCGTGGCGCTGGATCGCGCTGTCGCTCTTCATCATCGCCAGCGTGACCGACTATCTCGACGGCTATCTGGCGCGGATATGGAAGCAGCAATCCTCGCTCGGCCGCATGCTGGATCCGATCGCCGACAAGTTGCTCGTCTCCGCCTGCCTCCTGGCCCTGGTGTTTGAGCGCACCATCGGCGGGCTGTCGCTTTGGGCTGCGCTGATCATCCTCTCCCGCGAGATCCTTGTCTCTGGACTGCGCGAATATCTGGCCGAGCTGCGCGTCAGCGTGCCGGTATCGCGTCTCGCCAAGTGGAAGACCGCGCTGCAGATGGTCTCGATCGCCTTCCTGCTCGCAGGCCCGGCCGGCGACGCCTATTTCGCCTACGCCACGACGATCGGCATCGTGCTGCTCTGGATTTCGGCCATCGTCACGCTCTACACCGGCTATGACTATTTCCGGGCCGGCCTCAGCCATATCCTGGAGGAAGAGACGTGAAGCTCGTTTATTTCGCCTGGGTCCGGGAGCGGATCGGCACGGCGGAGGAAACGGTGGAGCTGCCCAAGAGCGTCGAGACGGTCGGCGACCTGCTCGGCTGGCTCAAGACACGCGGCGACGGCTACGACGCCGCCCTTGCCGAACCGGATGCCATCCGCGTCGCCCTCGATCATGACCACGCGGATCACGACGCCCGAATTGCCGGCGTCCGGGAAGTCGCCTTCTTCCCCCCCATGACCGGAGGTTGAGTTCGCCATGGCCCATGTCCGCGTTGCGATCGTTTCGGAACCTCTCGACATCACGTCGGAAATGGAGCGCGTAACGGCGGGGCGCGGCGATATCGGCGCGGTTGTTACCTTCACCGGCCTTTGCCGCGACGAGGATGGACGGCTCGAAGCGCTGGAGCTCGAGCACTATCCGGGCATGGCAGAGGCGGAAGTCACCCGCATCGCCGAGCAGGCCGCTGGCCGGTGGGATATCTCCGACGTCACGATTTTGCACCGTCATGGCAAGGTGAAGCCGGGCGAAGTCATCGTGCTTGTGGTCACCGCCTCCAAGCACCGGCACGCCGCGTTCGAGTCGGCCGCCTTCATCATGGATTTCCTGAAGACCCATGCCCCGTTCTGGAAAAAGGAACATACGGCGGCCGGTGCGGTGAACTGGGTTTCGGCCAAGCGGTCGGATGATGATGCCGAAGAGCGCTGGAAGACGGCTGATTGAACCACTCCCCTCTACATCGTTCCCACGGCGCCTTCGCGCCGCATGAGGCGCTGGCCGAAGCGCTGCTGCCGCATGCGACGTCCAGCGATGACGGCTCGCATGATGTCGCCCACCTGCAGCGTGTCTGGAACAACGCTGCCGCCATTCTGGCGAAGGAAGGCGGCGCGTCGGAAATCGTCGCTGCGGCCACGCTGCTGCATGACTGCGTTACGGTCGAGAAGAACGACCCGATGCGCGCCCAGGCGTCGCGCCTCGCCGCCCGCAAGGCGGAAGCGGTTCTAGCCGAGCTCGGTTGGGATGCAGCGCGTATCGCCGCTGTCGCCCATGCCATTGAAGCGCACAGCTTTTCCGCAGCCATCCGGCCCGAGACGCTGGAAGCCAGGATTTTGCAGGATGCCGACCGGCTCGATGCCATCGGCATGATCGGCGTCGCGCGCTGTTTCTATATCGCCGGCAGGATGGGCAGCGGCCTCTATGATCCGGCCGATCCGGAGGCGAACTGGCGTCCGCTCGACGATAAGAGCTTTGCCATCGATCACTTCGAGAACAAGCTGTTCAAGCTCGCCGCCGGTTTTCAAACCCAGGCGGGCGCACAACTCGCCGAACTCCGGCAGGCACGGCTGCGCCGGTTTTATGACGAGTTTCTCGACGAGATCTGAGGCCGCCGTTCAAAGAGGCGCTGCCGGTAGCAAAGGAACGCTTGATGCTGACGATCTGGGGCCGCAACAACTCGACCAACGTCAAGAAGGTGCTCTGGTGCGCCGAGGAAGCCGGTCTCCCCTATGACTGGATCCCCGCCGGCGGCAGCTTCGGGTTGACCGCCGACCCTGCCTATCGCGCCATGAACCCGAACGGCCTCGTGCCCACCATCCGCGACGGCGATTTCGTTCTGTGGGAATCAAACGCCATCGTCCGCTATCTTTCGGGGCGATATGCGCCCGGCACGCTTTCGCCGGAAGAGCCGACCGCGCGAGCCAGCGCCGATCGCTGGATGGATTTTGCGACGTCGAGCCTTGCCGGCCCTTTCCGCGATCTGTTTTGGGGCATGGTCCGCACGCCAGCGGACAAGCGCGACATGGCGGCGATCGAAGCGGGGCGCCTAAAATGCGCCGGCCTGTTGGCCTTCGTTGACCGCACGCTGGCAGATCAGCCTTGGCTTTCGGGCAAAAACTTCGGCATGGGCGACATCCCGCTCGGCTGCTTTGCCTATGCCTGGTTCGAGATGCCGATCGAGCGCCCCGACCTACCGCACCTCGCGGCGTGGTACGCGCGACTGACCGAGCGGCCGGCCTATCGCAAGACGGTGATGATCGGGCTGAGCTGAGGCGAATACGAGCCCTCCCGTCCTTCCTTCACCTCTCCCTGAGGGAGAGGTCGACGGCCGCAGGCCGGCGGGTGATGGTTTAGGAAACTATCCGGCAAGGCCGTAAACCCTCACCCGGCTCTTCGAGCCGACCTCTCCCTCAGGGAGAGGTGAAGGACGGCACCCCCGAAAACAAAAATGGCCGGGACAAGCCCGGCCATTTTCGTATCGTCAAAAAGTTCGGCTGATTAGCCGACGAGCTCGATGCCCGAGAACCAGTAAGCGATTTCCTCGGCAGCGGTCTCGGGAGCGTCCGAACCGTGGACCGAGTTCTCGCCGATCGACAAGGCGAATTCCTTGCGGATCGTGCCGGCGTCGGCATTGGCCGGGTTGGTCGCGCCCATGACTTCGCGGTTCTTCAGGATGGCGCCTTCGCCTTCCAGAACCTGAACGACGGTCGGGCCAGCGGTCATCGTCTCGACCAGCTCACCGAAGAAGGGACGCTCCTTGTGAACGGCGTAGAAGCCCTCTGCCTGCTGGCGGGACATCCAGACGCGCTTGGAAGCGACGACGCGCAGGCCGGCGTCTTCCAGCTTGGCGATGATCTTGCCGGTCAGGTTGCGCTGGGTCGCGTCGGGCTTGATCATCGAGAAGGTGCGTTCGATCGCCATGTCTTTAGTCCTGTCATATCGATTGGAGAGGGATGATTGGGTGGCGCTGTATAGCCTTGCCACAGGGGCCGGGCAAGGGCGGCAACATCGCTGCCGCTCGTTTCAGACGGCCCGATTCTGCTAGCGGATCGACAGAATACCTTGATCCGGTAAGCCGGCTTGCTCGGGCAAGGCGCTTTGGGACGTCTTCATCGCCAGATCGTGGCTCAGCAATCCACGCAGCGCGATATCGACCGCCTTTTCCTTGCGCATCAGCGCGCGTAGCCGCTCGACATCCCATTCCAGGACACGCGCACCCGGTTGCAGGCGCACATCCGCCGTCGCCGTGCCGCCTGTCAGGAACGCGATTTCGCCGATGAATGAACCCGCGCCTATACTCAGGCGCCTACCATCCTTGTTCACCTCGGCAACGCCGGAAAGAACATGGAACAGCCGATCCGGCCGGACGCCCCGCTGCGTCATCGCCATCGGCCCGTCGACTCGCCGCGCGCAGGCGAGCAGCCTGCGGAACTGGCCGGGCGAGAGGACATCGACCGCCTCGAACAGCGGCCTTACCTCATCGTCGATGCCGAACCGCAGCCGGTCCCGAAATACGAGGACGATCATGATGACGTTGAGCACGATCGTCAGGATCTTCCAGACGAGCGGATCGAACAGCGGACCACCCGACGAAATCAGGAGGTAATAGATCGACTGGAGGATCATGCTGACGATGATCACCAGCCGCAGGTGGATCTGGTCGCGAAACAGGTAGGCGATCAGGGCAATGGCATTGCCGACATGGAAGATGATCTCGAGCAGCAGCGGGTGGGATATTCCCATATCGCGAACGGAGCCTCAGCATGGCGCGGGACTCACCCGCCGATATGACGTAAGGTTAACCGCAATCTTCCCCCGCCGTGTGACACGCTTTGCAAAAAACTCCGGGCCGGGATAATCCGGCAAGCGTTCGGTTCCCGCCATGATGCGGGCGCCAGCCATCCGGAGCTTTCCAGACCATGAAGCCGCATTTCGCAATGTTCGCCGCCTATAATGGCTGGGCCAACGATCGTCTCTACGCCGCGGCCCTCGCCCTGCCGCGCGAGGACTATCTCGCCGATCACGGCGCGTTTTTCGGCTCGCTCAACGGCACGCTCAACCACCTCCTCGTCACCGACCGGATCTGGCAGCGGCGCTTTAGCGGCGCAGGCCCGGTCCATGCGGCGCTTACCGAGATCGTGACGGACGATCTCGACGAACTGGCCCGGCTACGCGCAGCCGAGGATGCACGGCTCATCGCCTATGTCGACGGCCTCACGGAAGCGCAGATCGCCGGCAATTTCACCTATCGGCCGATCACCAACCCGGTGGAGGTGACCCAGCCGCTCGGCCCCGCCCTCGCCCATCTGTTCAATCACCAGACTCACCATCGCGGCCAGGCGACGGCGATCCTGACGCGCATCGCCGGCCGGGACGCCTGCGAAAGCCTCGACCTGATCCAGTTCCAGCGCCAGACGGGCATGGGACTGCGCTAGCAAGCCCTGAAACGACACGCCTTGCGGGCCTTTCATCTCGCCACAACCGGTCACGCAAATTTATCGGCAGTGTGTGATGGCAGTCGCTTGATTCAACCGGGGTGGAGGCGCAGGTTTTCCGCCGATGCGTTTTCTGTTTCTGCGAGTCTCCATGTTTCGGCCCCTGCTCCTTGCGTTCGCCCTTTCCGTCTCCGCCGCGCAGGCTGCGACCCCCGACGTCGATGTCGAGACGCCGCAGGGACTGTCGGATACGCAGATGGCGGAGCTTGTCGATTTCGTCGTCGGCAATGCCGTGTTCGCGCTTTATCACCAAGCCGGCCACATGATGATCGAACGCCTCGGCATGGATCGGATCGGCGGCGAACAGGCGGCGGACGATTTCGCCGTCATGACGCTGCTCGAGCCTCGCACCGGCGCCGGCGACCAGACGCTGGTCGATGCCGTCGACAGTTGGATGCTCTCGAAGCATCTCACCGCCTCGGCGCAGCCCGCCTCGACCGGCCTGCCCGACCGCCACTCCCTCGACGCCGACCGCGCCGACGCCATCGTCTGCAAGATGGTCGGAGCGAATCCCACGGATTTCGCCGACATTTCCGAAGCGGCATCGCTGACGCCGGAAATCCGCGCCAATTGCGCGACAACGTACCAGGCAAAGCGCGCAGTCTGGACCAGCGCCCTGAAGCCGCTGCGCCGGGCTCCCGGCGCGCCGTTGACGACGATCCCGGTTTTCTACGACCCACCGACCGGCGATCAGATCGGCGAATTGACCGTCTTGCACGACAACAAGGTTCTGGAAGAAGTGGCGACCCGTCTCGCCAACGACTTCACCCTGACAAACCCTCCGACCTTGCGTGCCAAGACCTGCGGGGCGGAAACGTCCAGCTTCGACCCGGTGACGAACGAGATCGTGCTTTGCTACGAGCTGTCCAGCTACCATGCCGAACTGATCGTGCGCGACTTCCAGAGCCGATAAGCGCTTCAAAACGACCAAGTTCGCGCGCCGCGCTTGCGTCCGGCGTCTAGGCACGGCACATAGCCGCCCATGCTGCACGTCAACGAAGTCACCTATCGCATCGCCGGCCGTACGCTCCTCGAGGGGGCGACCATTGCCCTGCCCGACGGGGTCAAGGCCGGCTTCGTCGGCCGCAACGGCACCGGCAAGACGACCCTGTTCAAGCTGGTCACCGGCGAGATCGCCCCGGAGAGCGGCTCCATCGGCCTGCCGCGCGGCGTCCGCATCGGCCAGGTCGCGCAGGAAGCCCCCGGCACCGAGCAATCGCTGATCGATTTCGTGCTCGCCGCCGATATCGAGCGTGCCGCGCTGCTGGCCGAAGCCGAACATGCGAACGACCCGCACCGCATCGCCGAGATCCAGATCCGCCTTTCCGATATCGGCGCGCATGCCGCCGAAGCGCGTGCCGGCACCATTTTGTCCGGCCTCGGCTTCGACGCCGAAGCGCAGCTTCGCCCCTGCTCCGCCTTCTCCGGCGGCTGGCGTATGCGCGTCGCACTCGCCGCCGTGCTGTTTGCCGAGCCCGACCTGCTGCTGCTCGACGAGCCGACCAACTATCTCGATCTCGAAGGCACGATGTGGCTGGAGAACTATGTGGCGCGCTACCCGCACACGGTTTTCCTGATCAGCCATGATCGCGACCTGCTGAATCGCGCCGTCGACATGATCGTCCATCTCGACCAGGGCAAGCTGACGATCTATCGCGGCGGCTATGACAGCTTCGACCGCCAGCGCCGCGAGAAGCAGGCGCTGCAGCTGAAGCTGAAGAAGAAGCAGGACGACCAGCGCAAGCATCTGCAGGCCTTCGTTGATCGCTTCAAGGCCAAGGCCTCGAAGGCGCGCCAGGCGCAATCGCGCATGAAGGCGCTGGAGCGGATGCAGCCGATCGCCGGCATCGTCGACAGCGACGTGACGCCCTTCCACTTCCCGCCGCCGGCAAAAATCCTCGCGCCGCCGATCATCGCGCTCGACAACGCCTCGGTCGGCTACGAAGAAGGCAAGCCGATCCTGCGCAAGCTGGATCTCCGCATCGACGTCGAGGATCGCATCGGCCTGCTCGGCGCGAACGGCAACGGCAAGTCGACCTTCGCCAAGCTGCTCGCCGGCCGCCTTCCCAACCTCACCGGTGCGATGCGGCGGGCGGAAAAGCTCGACATCGCCTTCTTCGCCCAGCACCAGCTCGACGATCTACGCCCGGCCGAGACCGCCGTGCAGCACATCCGCATGCTGATGCCGGACGCGACCGAAGCGCAGGTTCGCTCCCGCGTCGGGTCGATGGGCTTCCCGACCGCGAAGATGGATACGCCGGCGCGCGAGCTTTCCGGCGGCGAGCGCGCGCGGCTGCTACTCGGCATCGCCACCTTCCGCGGTGCCAATCTGTTGATCCTCGACGAACCGACGAACCATCTCGACATCGACAGCCGCGAGGCGCTCGTGCAGGCGCTGAACGACTATCCGGGCGCCGTCATCCTGATCAGCCATGATCGCCACCTGATCGAGGCGTCCGTCGACCGGCTGCTGCTGGTTGCAGACGGCACAGTGTCGAATTTCGACGGCGACATGGACGATTACCGCAAGCTGATCGTGAAGGGACCGGATACGTCATCCGGCAAGACCGACAGCGACGCGTCGAAGAACACCGCCCAGGATCGTCGCCGCGATTCCGCCGCCAAGCGCTCCGAACTCGCGCCGCTCCGGAAAAAGATCAAGGAAACCGAGTCCTTGATGGAAAAGCTTCAGAAAGAGATTCAGAAGCTCGACACGGCTCTGGCCGATGTCGCCCTCTACACCAAGGACCCGGCCAAGGCGACCGCGCTCGCCAAGCAGCGCGCCGACGCGGTCAAGTCGCTCGGCGAGCGGGAAGAAACCTGGCTGGAAATGTCGGCCGAATATGAAGCGGCGGTCGAGGCGGCCTGACCCGCCTCACGCGGGCCAGTCCACTCGTTCATCGGAAACCACACGACCATCATCCTGAGGTGCCCGGCTCTGCCGGGCCTCGAAGGAGGGTCCAGATGGCTCCCTTTGTCTGCGCTCAGGGTGAGGTTCCGGTGTTTCGCTGAACCCTCCTTCGAGGCTTCGCTGCGCGAAGCACCTCAGGATGATGGGCGTTGGAGTGCTGCGAGACTGTCCTCGGCGTTGCCCTCACGCCTTCTTCTGCCAGCGTCCCTGCTCGGATTGCTGCCAATAGGTTGCGTCATGGCCCTCGGCCTTGACGCGCTTCCACGACGCGCGCGCTGCATCGAGGGCATCCGGGTCGTTGCCGTCGAAGAGCAGCACCACCCGCACATAGCCGGCCAGGTCGCCGGTCGATGCGCCGGCGACGAGAAAACGGACATTGGCGCCGTTGGGATTATCCATCTCGGTGGTGATCAGGATCGGATGCTGGGCAGCATCCGGATCGCGCCAGAGGCCGTGCGGAAGGAAGCTGTCCTCGCCATAGGTCCACAGCAAGGCGTCCAGCGCCTCGCAGCGCTCGACCGAACCGGCCTCGACGACAACGCGCCAACCCCGCTCAAGCGATTTCTCCAGCAGTCCCGGCAGGAGCGTTTCCAGCGGCTGCTGCTGCAGATGGTAGAACAGGACTTCGGTCATCACGCCTTCTCACGCGACGCCGCCCACCCCGAGGCATTCGGAGCGGACCGCGTCGTGGTCTTGTAGCAGATCAGCCGGACGGCCGATCGCTCTTGAAGAGAATCAACCTTCGTAATTGTCGGCGACGAGGCGGTCGAGAATGCGAACGCCCCAGCCCGACGCCCAGGAGCGATTGGTCTCGCTCTGCGGCGAACCCATGGCCGTGCCGGCAATGTCGAGATGCGCCCAGGCAACGCCGTCATCAACGAAGCGCTGGATGAACTGCGCCGCCGTGATCGAGCCGGCATAGCGACCGCCGGTGTTCTTGATGTCGGCGAACTTCGACTCGATCATCTTGTCGTAAACGGCGCCGAGCGGCATGCGCCAGACCTTTTCGCCCGTCGCCTCGCCTGCCTTCGAGAGCGCGGCCGCCAGCGCATCATCATTGGCGAACAAGCCGGCATGGTCGCTGCCGAGCGCCACCAGTATCGCGCCGGTCAGCGTCGCCAGATCGATGATCACCTTCGGCTCATAGGTCTTCTGCGCGTACCAGATCGCGTCGGCCAAAACGAGACGGCCTTCGGCGTCCGTATTGATGATCTCGATCGTCACGCCGGAGGCGGCGGCGACAATATCGCCCGGACGCTGGGCATTGCCGTCCGGCATGTTTTCGACGAGGCCGATGATGCCGACGACATTCGCCTTGGCCTTGCGCGAGGCGAGCGCGTGCATCAGGCCGACGACGGCGGCGGCGCCACCCATGTCGCCCTTCATGTCTTCCATGCCGCCGGCCGGCTTGATCGAGATGCCGCCCGTATCGAACACGACGCCCTTGCCGACAAAGGCGACAGGCTTGTCTTTCGACTTGTTGCCGTTCCAGTGCATGGCGACGAGACGCGGGGGCCGGACAGAGCCCTGCGAGACGCCCAGAAGCGCGCGCATGCCGAGCTTCTTCATCTGCTTTTCGGTCAGGGTCTCGATGGTGACGCCAAGTGCCGCCAGTTCAGCTGCCTTCTCGGCGAATTCGACCGGGCCCAGCACGTTGGCCGGCTCGTTGACCAGTTCGCGCGCCAGAATCGCGCCCTCGGCCACAGCCAGGCGCGCCGTCCAGGCCTTCTTGGCCTTGCTCGCCTCGGCGGACACGATGTCGAGCGAAGCCGGCGACTTGGACGCCTTGCCGTTGTCCCCGTCTTTTCCCTCCTTGCCGCGCTTGCTGCTCTTGTAGCGGTCGAAGGAATAGGCGCGCAGGATCGCCCCGAGGCCGATTTCAGCCAGCTGGTCGCCGGTGATCGGCGTGCCATCGGGCCGCTCCGCCACCAGCGTCGCCTTCTCGCCCTTGCGCAACGCGCCGAGAATAGCGCCGCCGAGCCGCGACCAATCGCCTTCCACCAGCTCTCCCGCCTTGCCGAGACCAACCACGACGAGGCGGTCGAAGCTCAGCCCTGCCGGCGCGAGCACGTCCAGAGTCGCCATGGCCTTGCCTTTGTAGTCGGCGACGCCTGCGGCTTTTAGCACCAGTTCCGCGATGCCCATCCCGCCCACATCGGCGCCAAAGCCCAGCGTCTCGTCAGTCAGCACAACCAGCGTTCCGGTATCGGACGAGGCGGATTTGTGGAAAGAAACGGCTGGATTGTCGGTCATTTGAGATCTCGCGGGGCAAGGTTGGCAGGCGCCGGGTGGCGCTGTCTGGAACGGGGAGTGCGTGCGTTTAGACACACAGCTAGGGGATCAATCTGTCCCCGGACCGCCCTCTCTGGCAAGTGGCGCGGGTTCAAGCTAGAGCTTTACCATTCATTAAGAATGTTCGTTCGCGTTTGATTCACCCAATTGGTTCACCCATGGACGTTCGCGACCCTGAACTTCCGAGGAGTTGAATTCGCCAGATTTTGTTGCAGCCGAGGCGAGGCTGTCATTCCGAGGCGCGTACCGAGTTCGAGGATCGACGATACCAAGATGAAGCTCATTGAGCGTTACATCTTCAAACGGATGTTTGCGGCATTCCTGCTGAGCCTTTGCGGCTTGTCGGGCACCGTCTGGCTGAGCCAGGCTCTGCGCGAACTCGACCTGATCACCAGCAAGGGCCAGAACTTCGTCACCTTCTTTCGCGTGTCGAGCCTGATCTTCCCCGGCCTGCTGCTGATCGTCTGTCCCGTCGCCCTGCTGATTGGCGCGATCTACACCTTCAACCAGCTCAATGCCGATTCGGAACTCGTCGTCATCAACGCCAGCGGCGCATCGCAGACCCGTCTGCTGAAGCCCGCTTTGTCGATGGGGCTGATCACCGCGATCATCGTCGGCTCGATGTCGCTCTATCTGGTGCCCCTGTCGCTGCAGGCATTTCGGGGCCTGCTCACTGGCATCAACGCCGACCTCATCACCAGCTTCGTGCGCGAAGGCCAGTTCATGGAACTCGGCAACCGGCTCGTCTTCCATGTGAAGGACCGCAAGCCGGACGGTACGCTCGAAGGCATTTTCATCCAGGATGGCCGCCAGCCGGACCAGACCTCGGTCTACATCGCCAATCGCGGCGCCGTCCTGAAGAACCCGCTCGGCACCTTCCTGATCATGCAGAACGGCACGATCCAGCAGAAGTCCGAGACGAACAACTCGATGTCGATCATCGAGTTTGAATCCTATGCGTTCGACCTGTCGACCTTTGGCAGCCGCAACACGCTGCCGGATTATACGGCCGCCGAACGCAGCACCGCCTACCTGCTGTCGCCGAGCCCGAACGACCCGGAATATCAGAAGCGGCCGGGAACCTTCCTGTCCGAGCTGCATGACCGCATCTCCGCGCCGCTCTACGCCATCTTCTTTTCCATTCTGCCCGTCGCGGCGCTCGGCCAGGCGCAGACCACACGCCAGGGACGCAGCCTCGTCGTGCTTGGCACGATCGCCATCGCGACCGGCGTGCGTATCGGCGGACTGATTCTCGCCAGCCTGGCGGCAAACGATGCCCGCCTGATTCCGGCCCTCTACGCCCTGCCGATCGGTTTCATCATCCTGTCGCTCATCGCCGTCTACAGCTCGTTCCGGTTCTCCGCCTCCGACAGCATCGCCTCGTTCGTGACCGAATTCTTCCAGCGAATCGCCAACCGGTTCCGGATCGGCCCGCGTCCCTCCACCGGAGGGCACAGCTAAGTGATGTTCCGCAGCCCCACGCTCAGCCTCTATTTTGCCAAGCGCTTCGCCAAGACGGCTTTGATCATCTTCATCGTCGTGTTCGTGCTGATGGCGTTCATCGACTATCTCGAACTGGCCCGCCGCGCTGCCCGGCGCGAGGGCTTCGACGCCTTCCTCTATCTGCTGGTGTCACTCGCTCGCGTTCCCAACGTCATCGAACGAGCCCTGCCCTTCACCATCCTGTTCGCCTCGATGGCGAGCTTCGTGATGGCGAATCGGCAGCTTGAACTCGTGGTCGCGCGCGCCTCCGGCGTCTCCGCCTGGCAATTCCTGCTGCCGGCCGGACTTGTCGCCGTCATGATCGGCATCTTCGCGACAACCGTCTTCAATCCGATCTCGACCGACCTCAAGGAACGCTCGATTCTGCTGGCCAACCAGTTGGCTCAGACCCGAATCAAGCTCGAGGCCAAGGCGGCTCCAACGCCGGCGCCTGCGCCCGCTGCGACGCCCACACTGCCAACGGACGTCGGATCGGCACCCGAATCATCGTCGGACTGGACCATCTGGATGCGCCAGACCGGCCGCGAGGGTTCGTCGATCATCGGCGCCAAGCAGAGCCTCAACCGCGGCCTTTCGCTCGTCGATGCGTCGGCATTCGTGTTCAAATCGAATGGCACGCTGGACCATCGGATCGATGCATCCACAGCTGATTTCGAGGACGGAAACTGGGTCTTCCGCAACGCGACCCTGACCCGGCCGGGCAGCCGCCCCGCTCCGGAAGCCGAGATTCACCTCCCCACGGATCTCAGCGCCGAGCAGGTCAGCCAAAGTCTGGCAGACCCCGAAACAGTTTCGTTCTGGTCTTTGCCGGAACTCATTGAAATTTCTAGAAAATCGGCAGTTCCGAGTGATGCGTACGAGATGCAGTTCCAGTCGCTTCTGGCGCAGCCCCTGCTGTTCCTCGCCATGGTATTCGTCGCCGCGACCGTGTCGCTCCGCTTCTCCCGTTCGCGGGACCTGGGGCAGGTTATTTTGACTGGTGTAGCGGTAGGCTTCGTGCTTTATGTTGTCACAGAATTGGCGAGGGGATTGGGGAGGAGCGGCGTCGTGTCACCGATGATTGCCGCTTGGACACCAGCCATCGTCGCCACCTTGTTAAGTGTAACAGTGCTTCTGCATCGGGAGGACGGATGATGGTCGTTTCCGTTCCTCTCCAGAGGCGCGGCGCGGTGTCTCGCGCTTTGCGCGGCTTTGGTGCCCTGCTCGTCGCGGCATCGCTTGGTCTCGGCTTCAGCCTCGTGGCCCCTGCCGACAACGCCTTTGCACAATCCGCTCCCGGTACGCTCGGCTTCGGCGCCGACAATCTGCCGCGTCCTGCCAAGGATGCGCAGATGGTGCTGGAGTCGGACCAGCTCGTCTATGACTACGACAAGGCCGCAGTCGCGGCTGTCGGCAAGGTCAAGATCTATTACGACGGCTATACGCTGGAAGCCGACCGGGTCACCTACGACCAGAAGAACAAGAAGATGCGCGCCGAAGGGCGCGTGAAGATCGTCGACAGGACCGGCGCGGTCGTCACCGCCGACACGATCGACATCACTGACGATTTTGCCACCGGCTTCGTGGATGCGCTCCGGCTGGATACGCCGACGCAGACGCATTTCGCCGCCGAAAAGGCGCTGCGCGACCAGGGCAAGACCACGACCTTCTATCGCGGCGTCTATACCGCCTGCGAACCCTGCCGCGAAAAGCCCGACAAGGCGCCGATCTGGCAGGTGAAGGCCGCTCGGATCATCGTCGATCACAACGAGCACATGGTCTATTTCAAGCGTGCGTCGATCGAATTCCTCGGCATGCCGATCGCCTATTTCCCGGCTTTCTCGGCGCCCGATCCGACCGTCAAGCGCAAGAGCGGCTTCCTGTTCCCCTCCGCGGGCTACAAGAAGACCCTGGGCGCGTTCATCCAGACCCCCTATTTCTGGGCGCTGGCGCCGAACTACGACCTGACGCTCGCCCCGGCCGTCTACACCAACCAGGGCTTCCTGGCGGATGTCGAATGGCGTCATCGGGTCGAGTATGGCGAATATTCGCTGCGGATGGCTGGCATCAACCAGCTCAATCCCGACGATTTCTACGACGAAGGCACGCGTAATTCCGGCGTCAAGGATTTCCGTGGCGGCGTGAAGACCAAGGGCGATTTCTACCTGAACCGCTACTGGACCGTCGGCTGGGACGCGACGCTGCTCAGCGACCGTACCTTCAGCCGCGACTACAGCCTGCTGTCGACCAACACCGACATCAACGTCTCGGACGTCCACCTGACCGGCATAAGCGATCGCAACTATTTCGACGCGCGCGCTCTCTATTTCCAGGTGCTGACGAACGACGAGGACATCAAGTACGACCAGGGCCGTCAGGCTATCGTCCATCCGGTGATCGATCACAGCTATCTGTTCGATAATTCGATCCTGGGCGGTCAGCTGTCGATCAAGTCGAACCTGACAAGCCTGTCGCGCGACGAGACGGACATCGTCAACAATGACGGCAATGGAATCACCGTTTCGGAGGGCGTTCTCAACGGCCGGCTCCAGGACGACTCGCACATTCTCGGCCTGTCGGGCAATTACAACCGCCTGAGTTCGCAAGCCACGTGGCAGCGCAGCATGATCGGCCCGCTGGGCATGATCTTCAAGCCGTTCGGCTACCTGCGCGGCGATGGCTACTATCTCGATCAGGACCAGATCATTGCCGGCCTGAACGACAACGGCACCTTCTTCCGCGGCATGCCTGCCGTCGGCGTGGAATGGCGTTGGCCCGTCATGGCCGCCGGCCTTTCCTCCAGCTTCCTGTTCGAGCCGATTGCCCAGATGATCGTCCGTCCGGACGAGCCGATGGCCGGTCTCCTGCCGAACGAAGACGCGCAGAGTCTTGTCTTCGACGATTCGAGCCTGTTCGATTGGGACAAGTTCTCCGGCTACGACCGGATTGAAGGCGGCACCCGCGTCAATGTCGGCTTCCGCTATCTCGCCAGCGTCGGTCAGCTTGCGACCCTGCAGGGTGTCGTCGGCCAGTCCTATCAGGTTGCCGGCGAGAACTCGTTCGCCGTCCAGGACCTGACCGCGACCGGCGCCGTATCCGGTCTCGAAACCGACGTCTCCGATGTCGTCGCCGGCGTGACGCTGGATACCGGCTATGGCTACTTCCTGTCGGCGCGCGGTCGCTTCGACAACGAGAACCTTGATGTCAATCGAGCCGAAGTGACGGCTACCGGCAAGTTCGGCGACGTCACAGCCTCTGCATCCTACCTGTTCCTGCGTGAACAGCCGGCGATCGGCAATGACGCGCGGACGGATACGATCAGCGGCAGGGCCTCCTGGCAGATGACCGATACCTGGCGTGTGTTCGGCTCGGTCGCCTGGGACATCGAGGGAGATCAACTCGCGTCTAGCGGCATCGGCATCGCCTATGACGACGAGTGCACGACCTTCTCGATCGCCTATAGCGAGATCCGTGACGACTACACCGATCTGCAGACGTCGAAGCAGCTCATGGTTCGCCTCGAGCTGCGGACGCTGGGCGGAACCAAGCTGCGCAGCGATGTCGGCTCCCTGACGAGCAACAACAGCAGCAATTGATCTTCATGGTTTCGCCGGATTTGCAGGATTTATGCACTCGGAATGTGTTCCTCCGTGGCGGCACGACGATTCGGTGCGCCGAAATACCGGCGACACGCCGCAGCTGACAGGATTCGGATTTTGGCCATGCGCACTCAATTGAACGCCTTCCTTCTGCCGGCTTTCGCCATCGCGATCGGCCTTGCCAGCGTCAGCCTGCCGGCAACGGCTTCGGCCCAGTCCGCCGTGCGGGCGACCGTCAACGACCAGCCGATCACGTCCTATGACGTCAGCCAGCGCATCAAGCTGATGAAGCTTTTCCGCCAGCCGAGCGGCGACAAGACGGTGCTCGACGACATGGTCGACGAGGTACTGCTGGACCAGGTTGCGAAGCGCCGGAGCATGAACGTCTCGGACGCCATGGTCGAGGAGCGCTTCAACGGCATTGCCAAGCAGGTCAAGCTGCCGCCGGCCCAATTCGTCAAGGCGCTCAGTTCGCAGGGCGTGCAGGCGGATACGCTGCGCAAGTTCCTCCGCGCCCAGATCACCGGCGCCATGGTCGTCCAGGCCAAGGCCCGCAGCGTCAAGGTCAGCGAAGCCGACGTCCAGGCGCAGATGGAAAAGCAGGGCGTCCAGACCGAGACGGCGACGATCAAGGAGTTCAAGCTCCAGCAGATCGTCTTCGTGGTGCCCAAGGGTTCCTCCGCCGGCTATGTCGGCCAGCGGCAGCGCGAGGCCGAAGCCTTCCGCAAGCGTTTCGCCGGTTGTGACGCCAGCCTCGAGCAGGCCAAGGCCCTGAAGGGCGTGGTCGTGCTCAACATGGGTCGGCGTGACAGCACGCAGGTCCAGGGCCCGGCCGGCGAGGCGCTGAAGGCGGCTTCGATCGGCAGCACGATCAAGCCCGACGTCACGGAACGCGGCGTCGAGGTGGTTGCCGTCTGTGACATCAAGGAAATCCGCAGCACCGCCGGTGTCCGTGCCGAGATCGAGGACAAGCTTGCCTCCGAGCAGAGCAAGAATGTCGGCAAGGATTTCGTCGCCGAGCTCCGCAAGGACGCCAAGATCAGTTACAAATAGACTGGCCTCGCGCTTCCGCGGAGCCCCTTCAAGTGAGACGACATGGTTGATTCCGCATCGTTCCGGCCGCTTGCACTAACGATGGGGGAGCCGGCCGGGATTGGTCCGGACGTCACCCTGGCCGTGTGGCGAGAACGAAGCGAGCGCCGGCTGCCGCCATTCTACGTGCTGGCCGACCCCGATGCGCTGCGCCGTCGCGCCAAGCTGATGGGGATCGACATCCCGATCGAGACGATGTCGGCAGGGGAAGCGATCGATGCGTTCGACCGCGTCCTGCCCGTCGTGGCGTTGGAATCGGCGGCAGATGCCGCCCCCGGCCAGCCGGAGCGTAGCGCTGCGCGCGGCGTCATCGAGGCGATTGCCCGTGCCGTCGGCGACGTACGTGCCGGACTTGCCTCGGCCCTCGTCACCAATCCGATCAACAAGAAGGCGCTGTTCGACGCCGGCTTCCAGCATCCCGGCCACACCGAGTTTCTCGGCATGCTGTCGGCGGCGTGGAGCGGTTCGCCGGCTCATCCGGTCATGATGCTGGCCGGCCCCGGCCTACGCGCCGTGCCAGCCACCATCCATGTGCCGATCGCCGCCGTGCCGCGTCTCCTGACCGAGGAAATGCTGATCCGCACGGGACGCACCATCGACCACGATATGCGCCGCCGCTTCGGTATTTCCAATCCGCGTATCGCCGTCGCCGGCCTCAATCCGCATGCGGGCGAAGGCGGCGTCATGGGCACCGAGGACGATGAGTTCATCCGCCCGGCCGTGGCGGCGTTGCGCGAAGAGGGCATCAACGCCTTCGGTCCGCTCGCGCCCGACACCATGTTCCATGCCGAGGCGCGCGCCCGCTACGATGTGGCGCTGTGCATGTATCACGACCAGGCCCTGATCCCGACCAAGACGATCGCCTTCTCGGAGACCGTCAACGTCACGCTCGGCCTGCCCTTCGTGCGCACCTCGCCCGATCACGGCACCGCCTTCGATATCGCCGGCACCGGCAAGGCCGATATTTCGAGCCTCGCCGCGGCGCTGCGTCTCGCCGACGAACTCGCGCGACATGAGGCGGAATACCGCCAGCGCGAGCACGCGGCGGGAGCCGTTTCGTGACGCTGGCGCAGGACGGCCTCCCTCCCCTTCGCGACGTGATTGCAAACCATGGCCTCCAGGCCATGAAGGCGCTCGGCCAGAACTTCCTGCTCGATTTGAACCTGACGGGCCGCATCGCGCGCGCCGCGGGCCCGCTGGCTGGCGTCACGGTGATCGAGGTTGGGCCTGGACCCGGCGGGCTGACGCGGGCGCTGCTGGCCGAGGGCGCTGAAAAGGTCATCGCCATCGAGCGCGACAGCCGCTGCCTCGAAGCCCTTGCTGAAATCGCCGCCCACTATCCCGGCCGCCTCGAAATCATCGAGGGCGACGCCATGCAGGTCGACATGTCGAAGCTGGCGACCGGCCGCGTGCGGATCGCCGCCAACCTGCCCTACAATATCGGCACTCCGCTGCTGCTCGGCTGGCTGCAGAATGAGCCCTGGCCGCCCTTCTATGAAAAAATGACGCTGATGTTCCAGCGCGAGGTCGCGGAGCGCATTGTCGCCACGCCGGCCGACGACGCTTACGGACGCCTCGGCGTCATGTGCGGCTGGCGCAGCGAGGCGCGCATCCTGTTCGACATTTCGCCAAAAGCGTTTACCCCGCCGCCAAAGGTTGTCTCGTCCGTCGTGGAGCTAGTTCCCCGCCAGACGCCGCTGGAGTGCAGCCGGCAGAAGCTGGAGCGCGTCACGGCCGCCGCCTTCGGCCAGCGCCGCAAGATGCTGCGCCAGAGCCTGAAGAGCCTCGGCACCGATCCATTGCCGCTGCTGGCAGCCGCCGGCATCGTCGAGACGGCGCGCGCGGAAGAGATCGACGTCGCCGGCTTTGTCCGTCTCGCCAACGCGCTGCCATAGGCGTTCGCTGAAACGAACGCTGGCCTTGGTCGCTAGAGCACGATCCATCTGATTTGAAACATCGTTCTTCACCTCTCCCTGAGGGAGAGGTCGACGGCCGCAGGCCGGCGGGTGAGGGTTTACGGCCTCACCGGATGGTTCCCTAAACCCTCTCCCGGCTCTTCGATCCGATCTGTCCCTCTGGGCAAGGTGCAAAGTCGGAATCGACCCAGATAGATCCTGCTCTAGTCGTGGGTGGTGCAGTTCGTCATCTTGTCGGCAATGGTCAGCATGGCGCCATTGCCCTTGATCCAGAACTCGATGTCGTCCTTCACGTAGCGGCCGCCATCGGCCGAAACGGCCTGTGGCAGCACAACCTTCCGACCATCAGCAAACGCGATGTCGGCCGTGCCCTGCCCCTGTCCCGCCGGGCTGAACGACGCGGAAAGTCGGGTGCCGTCCTCGCAGCGATAGGCGAAGCTCCTCGCCGCCTCGGAACTGGCGGCGACCGACTGTATATCGGCGGCGACGGACACGGAAGCTGCGACCGGCAGCGAAGCAAGGACAAGGGCCAAGGCGAGGCCGCGAGCGTGAAGCGTCATCGGTGTCTCCAATCGACGGGAATGCTTGTGCGATTGTCGCAGCGGCAGGAGGCGAAGGCAATCGGATGCCCAGCGACATCGGGCACGCACAATCTGCCCCCTCTCCCGCAAGCGGGAGAGGGCTGGGGCGAGGGTCACTTCTGAAACCGCTCGGATATTAGGCAGGCGAGGCAAGCAAGCCCCTCACCCAACCCTCTCCCGCAAGCGGGCGAGGGATAAGAATGGCAGCGCGGCCCGGAAAGCCCGCCGCCCCCCTACTCCTGCTGCAGCAGATCCTCGACAAAGCCTTCCAGCCAGGTGGTGCGGGCGCGGCGCATGCGCTCGGCGTAGAGGATGGCCTGCGCCTTCTCCAGCGACGTCTGAAGGTCCTTGTTGATCAGGACATAGTCATAGTCGCGCCAATGCAGAATCTCGGCCCTGGCGTTTGCAAGTCGCTTGGCGATCACGTCGGCGGCGTCCTCGGCCCGGCGCACGAGGCGTGACGCCAGCTCGGCCATGGTCGGTGGCAGCACGAAGATGCGGACGAGATCTTCCGGCATGGCCTTGGCAACCTGGTCGGCGCCCTGCCAGTCGATGTCGAACAGCACGTCCTTGCCGGATGTCAGCCAGGCCTCGACCGGCGCGCGCGGCGTGCCGTAGCAATTGCCGTGCACCTCGGCCCACTCCAGCAACTCGCCCTTGTCGCGCAGCTTGTTGAAGGTCGGCTGGTCGATGAAGTGATAATGCACGCCGTCGATCTCGCTCGGACGGCGCGCGCGCGTCGTCACCGAGACGGAGAGGACGATATCCTTGTCCTCCGCCATCAGGTGCCGCGCGATGGTGGATTTTCCCGCGCCGGATGGCGAGGACAGGACCAGCATCAGGCCGCGCCGCGAGGGTGAGGTTCCGGCAACCGACATAAACGACTTCCTATTCGAGGTTCTGGACTTGCTCGCGCAACTGATCGACGGCGGCCTTCAGATCGAGGCCGATCGCCGTCAGGGAGCGATCATTCGCCTTGGCGCAGAGCGTGTTGGTTTCGCGATTGAATTCCTGGGCGAGGAAATCGAGCTTGCGGCCGACCGGGCCACCTTCGGCGAGCAGCGCCCGGGCTGCCTCGACATGCGCCGTCAGCCGGTCCAATTCCTCGCGGATATCGGCGCGGGTGGCGAGCAGGGCAGCTTCCTGATGCAGCCTGTCGGGGTCGAGCGCCGGAGAGGCGTCGAGAAGGGCGGCGACCTGATCGCCGAGCTTCTTCTTGATCGCTTCCACGGTGCGTGCCGGCGAGGCTTCCGCCGCCGCCGTCAGGCGTTCGATCTCGTCCATGCGGGCATTGAGCACGGCGCCGATGGCCGCGCCCTCGCGATCCCGCGCGACGACGAGCTCGGCGAGGGCCGTATCCAGATCGACGAGGAGGTCCGCGGCGAGCGCTCCTGCGATGGCGGGATCATCCTCGGCATCGACCGTTTCCAGAATGCCGCGGATCGAAAGCAGGCCGTCCAGCGTCGGCGGTGCAGCGTCGATCTGGCTGCCGACACGGCGCACGAGATCCATCACCTGGCTGAGCAGCGCTTCGTTGACGCGGAGCGCCGAGGCGGTCGTCTCGCGCTGCAGGCTGAGGCCGACCTGAAGATTGCCGCGTTGAAGCGCCTTGCCGATGCGCTCGCGCGCCGGCTGGTCGAGGTGTTCGAAGCTCTGCGGCAGGCGCAGCCGGATGTCGAGGCCCTTGCCGTTGACGCTGCGCAGTTCCCACGTCCAGCGATAGCCGTGGCCCGCTCCGGCGGAGCGCGCGAAGCCGGTCATGCTCGTCAATGCCATCAGGATTCCCCGGCCATGAAATGTCCCTGGCCATGAAAATTCCGGTCAGGCCCGCCGGTTTGAAGCGGCGACAGTAATGCGCGCATTCCTGTCGCTCAAGGGCGAGCACGCGTATATCGGCCGATCTCGCAACGAGACTGTCGTGGATTTAGACTAAGATCCAAACCGACCCGGGCCATTGGCCAAGCAGCCCTTGCCGGCCCAACAATCCCTGCCGGGGAAAGCGCCATGCAATCCATCCTGAAATTCTCGCTCATCGCCCGCTACAGCGCCTTCGCGATCTGCGTTCTCGCCGCACTGCTCATGCCGCTGATCCCGATGGACCGGACGCTCAACGTGCTGCTGACGATCGTCTTCGTCGCCCTGAGCGCGCTCGGCGTGCGGGATCTGATCCAGAAGCGTCACGCCATCACGCGGAATTACCCGGTGATCGGCCACATGCGCTTTCTCGTCGAATCAGTCCGCCCGGAACTGCGGCAATATCTGTTCGAATCCGATTCCGACAAGCTCCCCTTCTCGCGGGCCGAACGCTCGCTGGTCTATCAGCGCGCCAAGAACGAAGCCGATCAGCGCCCCTTCGGCACGTTGCTCGACGCCTATGCCGATGGCTATGAGTTCATGGGCCACTCGATGCATCCGGCCCGAATGCAGGACCCCCGGACCTTCCGCATCACCATCGGCAACGAACAATGCGGCAAGCCCTATTCGGGCTCGGTTCTGAACATCTCCGCCATGAGCTTCGGCGCGCTCTCGAGCCACGCCATCATGGCGCTGAACCGGGGCGCCAAGCTTGGCGGCTTCGCGCAGGACACCGGCGAAGGCTCGATCAGCCCGTATCACAGGGAATATGGCGGCGACCTGGTCTGGCAGATCGCGTCCGGCTATTTCGGCTGCCGCAACGCCGACGGCACCTTCTCGTCGGAAAAGTTCGCCGCCCAGGCCGCCAATGATCAGGTCAAGATGATCGAGGTCAAGCTGAGCCAGGGCGCCAAGCCCGGCCATGGCGGCATCCTGCCCGCCAACAAGGTCAGCCCCGAAATCGCGGCGACCCGTGGCATTCCCGTCGGAGTGGAGTGCATCTCGCCTCCCTCTCACTCGGCATTTTCCACACCGGCCGAGATGATGCAGTTCGTCGCCCGGCTGCGCGAACTCTCTGGCGGCAAGCCTGTCGGCTTCAAGCTGGCGATCGGCCAGCCCTGGGAATTCATGGCGATCGTCAAGGCGATGCTGAAGACCGGCGTCGTGCCCGACTTCATCGTCGTCGACGGGGCGGAAGGCGGCACGGGCGCGGCGCCTGTGGAACTCACCGACCATATGGGCGCGCCGATGCGCGAAGCGCTGCTGCTCGTCCACAACACGCTGGTGGGCGCCGGATTGCGGCAGAAGATCCGGATCGGCGTGGCCGGCAAGATCGTCTCGGCCTTTGATGTCGCAGCGGTGCTGGCGCTTGGGGCCGACTGGGTCAATTCAGCCCGCGGCTTCATGTTCGCCATCGGCTGCATCCAGTCGCAGAGCTGCCATACCAACAAATGCCCGACAGGCGTCGCCACGCAGGATCAGTTGCGACAGCGCGCGCTCGTCGTCCCGGACAAGGCCCAGCGGGTAGCGAACTTCCATCACAACTCCCTGCACGCGCTGGCGGAGCTGCTGGCGGCAGCAGGACTGGAGCATCCGTCCGCCCTGCGCCCCCATCACATCGCGCGGCGCGTCAGCTCGAACGAGATCCGCCTCTACTCGCAGCTCTTCCCTTATCTGACCGAGGGAGAGTTGCTGGATGGCAACAGCCCTCACCCGTTCTACCGTCAATCCTGGGCGCTGGCGTCACCCGACAGCTTCTCCATCGTCGGCGAATTGCGTAAGGCTAGCTGAGGCTGAGAGAGACAGACTGCGTTCCCCTTTGCGGAGCGTAGTCTGACGGATTTGATCGGGGGGCGGTTAAGCGATGCCACAACACTTGGGTTCGTGTCTTTGCGGCGAAGTTCGTTTCGAAATCTCGGGCGACTTCCAGAATTTCTTCCTGTGCCATTGCTCGCGTTGTCGCAAGGACAGCGGATCGGCGCATGGGGCGAACCTGTTTTCCGGCACGGCCCGGATCAGCTGGATTTCGGGCCAGGACAATGTCCGTACGTTCCAGCTTCCCGCGACCCGGCACAAAAAGGCCTTCTGCGTCGCCTGCGGCTCCGCACTGCCGCGCGCGGAGATGGACGGCCAGTTCCTCGTCGTTCCCGCAGGAAGCCTCGACAGCCCCGTGACGATGCGACCAGACGCGCATATCTGCGTCGCCAGCCGCGCGGACTGGGACGAGCATCTGGAAGATGTTCCTGAGATCAGCGGGCTGCCCGGCGAAGGCTGACGATGCGCTGGGCCCGTTGTTCACCTCTCCCTGAGGGAGAGGTCGACGGCCAAAGGCCGGCGGGTGAGGGTTCACGGCCTCACCGGATAGGTTCCTAAACCCTCACCCGGCTCTTCGAGCCGACCTCTCCCTCAGGGAGAGGTGAAGCCAATTCTACAAAGATGGACCGCCTCTACGGCTTGGGTGCCGGCAACGGCGCCGTATCGGCCGCGCCCTCGTCAGGCAGACTGCCGTCGTCCTCGGCGTCGCCGGGACCTGCGCTCTGCTCGGCAGCCGCGGCAGCGCCCTTTGCCTTCTGTTCGGCAAGCCATTTGCGATAGCGCGAAACGTTCTTGCGGTGATCAGCATAGCTCTCGGCGAAGGCATGACCGCCCGTGCCGTCCGCGACGAAGTAGAGATCCTTGGTGCGCGACGGATTGGCGGCCGCCGCCAGCGACGCCTTGCCCGGATTGGCGATCGGTCCCTTGGGCAGGCCGCTGATCTTGTAGGTGTTGTATTCATTGACCGCGTCGAGATCGGAGCGGCGGATCGGCGTACCCGACGGCAGGCCGTTGCCGCCATAGATGCCGTAGATCACGGTCGGGTCGGATTGCAGGCGCATGTTCTGGCGCATGCGATTGATGAACACGGCCGCCACGCGGCTGCGCTCGTCCGCCATGCCGGTTTCCTTCTCGACGATCGAGGCGAGCGTCACCAGCTCGGCCTGCGTCTTGACTGGCAGATCCTTGTCGCGGCTGGACCAGACCGCCGTCATCACCCGGTCGCGCTCGCGCAGCATCCGGTCGATGATGTTCTGGCGGCTGTCGCCGCGCGAGAAGCGATAGGTATCGGGCAGCAGGCTGCCCTCCTCCGGCACTTCGGTAATTTCGCCAACGAGGCCGGGATCGGCGTTCAACCGATCGACGATCTGCTTGCTCGTCAGGCCTTCGGGAATGGACACCGAATAGAGGATCGCCTTGCCGCTCACCATGGCGTTCATGATGTCGCGCATGCTGGCGCGCGGCGGAATCAGATAGTCGCCTGACTTCAGCTCGTCCTGCTGGCCATAGGCGCGCACGCCGGCGATGAAGATCCACTTGGACGAGATCAGCCCGCGCTCATGGAGTTCCTGGGCGATCTCGCGCAGGCTCTTGCCGCGTTCGATCGAGACGGTCCTGGACTGCCCGAAATGGCTTTCCTGCTCGAACCGGAGCTTGCCAAAGAAGAACATGCCCGCCGCGCCGAGAACGCCAACGACGAGAATCGTCATGGCGAAATTCATGATGATGACGACGGGGTGGCGGGCCTGCTGCGACCGCGGCGGCGGCGGCGGCACGCGCTCGGGGCGCAATGTATCGCCGGGGCTGCGAGGATTGATGCGATTGCCGAATTCCGCCGAGCCGACGTCGCCGGCATCGCCAGCTTTGTTATCTTTGGCGCCCGGTTGGTTCGTATCGTTCATCACACCCTACTTCTCACCTGCTCGACACCCGGACTCGATCCGGATGCCGAGAGGCGACTGTATGGAGGATTATGGCGAAAGCGCGAAGACCGCCCTTATTCGCCATGCCGGCGGAAGACCAGAGATGCGTTCGTGCCGCCAAAACCGAAGGAATTGGAAAGGGCTACGTCGATCTGCTTCTTCTTCGCAACCTTGGGGACAAGGTCGATGGCCGTCTCGACGGAGGGGTTGTCGAGATTGATCGTCGGCGGCGCGATGTTGTCGCGAATCGCCAGCAGCGAGTAGATCGCCTCGACCGCGCCGGCAGCACCCAGCAGATGGCCCGTCGCCGACTTGGTCGAGGACATGGCGATCTTCGAGGCCGATTCACCGACAACCCGCTCGACCGCCTTCAGCTCGATGCCGTCAGCCATGGTCGACGTGCCATGGGCGTTGACGTAATCGATATCGGACGGCTTGAGGCCGGCGCGCTTCAGCGCGGCATGCATGCAGCGATAGGCGCCATCGCCATCCTCGGAAGGCGCGGTGATGTGATAGGCGTCGCCGGACATGCCATAGCCGATGATTTCGCCGTAGATCTTGGCGCCGCGAGCAATGGCGTGCTCGCGCTCTTCGAGCACGACGATGCCGGAGCCCTCGCCCATGACGAAGCCGTCGCGATCGCGGTCGTAGGGGCGCGAGGCCTCTTCGGGGCGATCGTTGAAATTGGTCGCCAGCGCCTTGCAGGCAGCGAAGCCGGCGAGCGCGATGCGCGAGACCGAACCTTCGGTGCCGCCGGCGATCATGACGTCGGCGTCGTCGAGCGCGATCAGGCGAGCCGCGTCGCCAATGGCGTGCGATCCCGTCGAACAGGCGGTGACGACCGAATGATTCGGACCCTTGAAGCCATAGCGGATCGAGACATGGCCGGAGGCCAGGTTGATCAGACGGCCAGGAATGAAGAAGGGGCTAATGCGGCGAGGGCCCTTGTCGCGCAGCGTGATGCCGGCCTCGACAATGCCCTGGATGCCGCCAATGCCGGAACCGATCAGCACGCCGGTGCGGATCTGGTCTTCGTAGGCAGTCGGGAGCCAACCCGAATCCAGCACGGCCTGATCGGCCGAAGCCATTGCGTAGACGATGAAATCATCGACCTTGCGCTGGTCCTTCGGCTCCATCCAATCGTCTGGATTGTACTTGCCGTCGGCCTTGTCACCATGCGGGATGAGGCAAGCGATCTGAGCCGGCAGGTCATCGACCTGGAAGCTCGTGACCTTCTGGGCGCCACTCTTGCTGGCAAGAATATTGGACCAGTTGGTCTCAACGCCGCAACCGAGCGGCGTCACCATACCCATCCCGGTTACAACGACACGTCTCATACGCTTCCCCCGATCCGGACCCAAATGGGTCCGGCCGTTTTTGTCATTGGCTTATGTTGGATGAACATCGGCAATCAGCCGGCGTTCTTCTCCAGGAAGCTTACTGCGTCGCCGACCGTCAGGATCGTCTCGGCTGCGTCGTCGGGGATTTCCACGCCGAACTCTTCCTCGAACGCCATGACCAGCTCGACCGTGTCGAGGCTGTCAGCGCCGAGATCGTCGATGAAGCTAGCGCCCTCGGTCACCTTGTCGGCTTCAACGCCGAGATGCTCGATGACGATCTTCTTTACCCGATCAGCGATGTCGCTCATGTCTAAAAACCTCGATTGTTCTCTGTCTACTATTGCCGCGACTTGTCGCGCGCTGGAAACCCGGACGCCTCGGCAATCCCCCGAAAACGTACCGCGATATCGTCACTAGTCTTCGGCGATCGTCAATCCACGCCTGCTCCGTCGCAAAAGCGGCGAAGACGCGGCACTGATATTGCGCGGTCCTAACATAGTTTCTGAACCTTGACCAGTCGCCGCGAGGGGGCGTGACAACCCTCTCCAAGAGGCCTGCGAAAACGCAGATTCCTCAATTAGATCATAGCCATACCGCCGTTAACGTGGAGGGTTTGACCGGTCACGTATGCCGCTTCTTGAGAGGCCAGGTAGACCACTGCGGACGCGATGTCGTCGGCAGAGCCGAGACGCTTGGCCGGAACCCGCTCGAGAAGGGCGGTGCGAATCTTTTCGTTCAGCGCGTCGGTCATCGCGGTTTCGATGAAACCGGGAGCGACGCAATTGACCGTGATGTTGCGACTCGCCACTTCCTGGGCGAGCGACTTCGACATCGCGATCAGGGCCGCCTTCGACGCGGTATAGTTGCCCTGCCCGGCATTGCCGGTGACGGCAACGATCGAAGTGATCGAGATGATGCGGCCATAGCGGCGACGCATCATGCCGCGCAGCGCCGCGCGGGTCAGGCGGAAGGCCGAGGTCAGGTTGACGTCGAGAACGTCCTGCCAGGCTTCGTCCGACAGGCGGGCGAACAGCATGTCGCGGGTGATGCCGGCATTGTTGATCAGGAGATCAAGCTCGCCCATCGCCTCTTCGGCGCGCGGGACCAGCGTCTCGACTTCCTCGGCGACCGAGAGGTTGCACGGCAGGACATGGACATTGGTGCCCATTTCCGTTGCCAGCGCCTCGAGCGCCTCGCGACGCGTGCCCGAAAGGGCGACGGTAGCGCCCTGCTTGTGCAGCGCCAGGGCGATCGCCCGGCCGATGCCACCGCTCGCGCCGGTTACCAGCGCGCGCTTGCCGGTCAAATCGAACATGACGACTTCCTTCTGATTACCCTGTTCATGCCAAACTTGGCGGCAACACGACCGGCGATCAAGCGAGACGCTCGATCGCGGCGGCCACGTCGTCGGGCGTGCCGACATTCAGCGTCTGTGCCTCGGGCGCGATGCGCTTGGCAAGCCCCGACAGCACCTTGCCGGTGCCGATTTCAACAAACAGGTCGGCGCCGTTCTCGGCCAGCCAGCTGACCGATTCGCGCCAACGCACCATGCCGGTGACCTGCTCGACGAGACGAGCGCGGATTTCGGCCGGGTCGGAAATCGGCGCGGCCAGCACATTGGCGACCAGCGGCACGACGGGCGCGTTGATTGCTACCTGAGCCAGCGCCTCGGCCATGACGTCGGCGGCCGGCTGCATCAGGCGGCAATGGAACGGCGCGCTGACCGGCAACAGGATCGCGCGCTTGGCGCCCTTGGCCTTGGCGATATCCAGCGCGCGCTCGACGGCGGCCCTGGTGCCGGAGATGACGACCTGGCCGGGGCCATTGTCGTTGGCGGCTTCACAGACATCGCCCTGGGCGGCTTCGTCGGCGACGGCCTTGGATGTTTCAAAATCGAGACCGAGAAGGGCTGCCATGGCGCCCTCGCCGACCGGCACGGCCTGCTGCATGGCGGTGCCGCGAATGCGCAGCAGCCGGGCGGCGTCGGAGATCGACAGGCTGCCGGCAGCGGCCAGCGCCGAGTACTCGCCGAGCGAATGGCCGGCCACATAAGCGGCCTTCGAGACGGAGAAGCCCTGGGCCTCCAGCACGCGAAGCGCGGCGAGGCTGACCGCCATCAAGGCGGGCTGGGCGTTGGCGGTAAGGGTCAGCGTCTCGATCGGACCGTCCCAGAGGACAGCGGAGAGCTTCTGGCCCAGCGCGTCATCGACTTCGTCGAAAACGGCGCGTGCTTCAGCGAAGTTATCGGCGAGCGCCTTGCCCATGCCGACGGCCTGGCTGCCCTGGCCGGGAAATGTGAGAGCGATCGTCATGGCTGGCCCCGCACGAAATGTTACTGCGATGGTTGTCGCGTGTTCGGCGGCGGCTAATCGTCTGTTCCGGCGTCCAAGTCAAGTCTGGCGCGTTTCTGCAACGCTTTCCGGCCGCCAAAACGGAGGTGAGAATCGGCCGAATCCGATCGATTGTGACGCTGCGGGGCAGCGTCCCGGAACCGCTCGAGCCTGCTCTCGACGCTGCGGCAGCAAGGATTTTGACCGGCTTTCGGTCCATCGGCGGCGGAGCGTTGTCCACCGCCGATGTCGAAGTTCGTTTCGTCAGGCGTGTTTGACCTTCCGGATGTCCGGCAGGAACGCCGTCAGCAGGCCGAGGATCGGCAGGAAGGCGCAAACCTGGAACACGAAGGTGATCGAGGTCCAGTCGGCGAGTTCGCCGAGAGCCGCCGCGCCGATGCCGCCCATGCCGAAGGCGAAACCGAAGAACAGGCCGGAGATGAGACCAACCTTCCCGGGCACCAGTTCCTGCGCGTAGACGATGATCGCCGGGAAGGCCGACGACAGGATGAAGCCGATCACCACCGACAGCGCGATCGTCCAACCGAGGCTGGCGTGCGGCAGCAGCAGCGTGAAGGGCAGCACGCCGAGGATCGAGAACCACATCACGAACTTGCGGCCGAAACGGTCGCCGATCGGGCCACCGGCGATGGTGCCGGCAGCGACGGCGGCGAGGAACACGAACAGATAGAGCTGCGAGTCCTTCACCGACACGTTGAACGTCTCGATCAGGTAGAACGTGTAGTAGCTGGTCAGCGCCGCCATGTAGAAGAACTTCGAGAAGATCAGCACGGCGAGGATCAGGATCGAGCGCTTGACCACATTGAGCGGCAGCGTCTGTACGGCGGGGGCGATGTTGGCTTTCTTGCGCTCGCGCTGATGGTCCCGATACCAGAAACCGACGCGGGTCAGGATCAACATGCCGGCCAAGGCCACCAGCGAGAACCAGGCAACGCTGGCCTGGCCGCGCGCCAGCACGATCAGCGCTGCGAGCAGCGGGCCAATGGCCGAGCCGAAATTGCCGCCGACCTGGAACAGCGACTGGGCGAAACCATGCCGGCCGCCCGACGCCATGCGGGCGACGCGCGAGGCTTCCGGATGGAAGATCGAAGAGCCCATGCCGATCAGCGCCACCGCCAGCAGCAGCATCGGATAGGACGAGGCGATCGACACCATCAGCAGGCCGCAGAGCGTCACGCCCATGCCGACCGCCAGCGAGAAGGGCTGCGGATTCTTGTCGGTATAGATGCCGACGACGGGCTGGAGAATCGACGCCGTCAGCTGGAACGCCAGCTGGATCAAGCCGATCTGTCCGAAGCTCAAGGTGAACTCTGCCTTGAGGATGGGATAGATCGCCGGAATGACCGACTGCATCAGATCGTTCAGCATATGGGAGATGCTGATGGCCACCAAAATACCCAGGGAGGTCCGTTCCGCGATACCGCGGGCGGACGACGCGGGCAAAACTTGCGCGCTCTCGCTCACTTCCAACGTCCTTGATTGAGGTTGACCAGGGGAAGGGCGAGCCCAAAAGCGGCGATTCCGGAGGTCTTTCCGAGGAAAAGCACTATGGCCGCGGTCGATTGGAAAGAAAAGTGCAGAAAAATTGATGGTGTCATCACGCAAATCGATGTTTTGCAATGCCGAAGCGTCCATGGGCGACGCGTCCGTGCCAGGCGCGACTGGCAAGGCAGCAAGGTGATGTCCAATCCCCCGCCCTTGCGATAAACAGGAGGGCGAGCACAACCGCAGCGACGCTTGGGAAGCCGAGCCGCCGCCTCGTCAGGTGGAGACGTCCCGATGGCAACGGATCCGAACAGCCCACGCGAGCCGACGCCGCGCATCGATGCAACCTTCCGCAACGGCTCGCTGACGGCGATCGGTATCGTTCTCGGCTTCTCCCTCGGCTTCACGGCGCAATGGGCGACGGACGAAGCCCCCTGGATCACGTCCGACTATGTGGCAGCGATCGCCCTCGTCATCGGCATCGTGCTCCAGATCAAATCGCTGGCCGAGATGCTGGAGGTCAACTCGCTCGAAATCCCGGTCTACCAGAAGGCCAAGAATCGCTTCATGAGCGGCCTTCTGGTTACAGCCTTCGGCATTGCCATGGTGATCATCGTCAACGCCGCCACGGCGAGTTGAGACTTCGCAGTACCCCTCAGGCGCGCAAAGCCGCCGCCGCCGGCTGGCGATAGGCCATCAGGGCGGGAATAGCCGCCAGGATCGCCGCCACGCCCAGCAACGCCAGGACCAGCGCCCAGTCAGCGTTTGAGAAGGCTACCGGCAGGACCACGCCGTTCTCGCGCGTGAAAATCGCCGAGAGGAATTTTGCTGCGCCAAAGCCGAGCCCCAGTCCGAGCAGGACGCCGCCGGCGACGAGCAGGAACAACTCCGTCCAGACGATGCCGAACAGCGCCAGGCGCGGCGCACCGAGCGCGCGCAGAGCCCCGATCTGGCGACGTCGCTGACCAACATGAACGATCGTCACCAGCGCGATCGCCGCCGCCACCAGCGCCTGCGCGCCGATTGCAACCGCGCTCAGCACCCTCTTGGCATCGCCCAGCGTGGCGTAGAGCCTGGTCAGCACCTCGCCGGGAAAGACGGCCATCGTCGCGCCGGTTCGATATTGCGCCCGCAGCTTGTAGGCGTCGGCAAAGGTCTTCGGCTTGACGAGGATGGCGGGAACGCCGGGCGTCGTCTCGCTCCAGGGGCCGCCCAACGCTGCGGTCTGTTCCTCGCCGTGATGATGATCCGGCTCCGCCTCATCGTCATGACTGGCAGCATGATCCTGGCCGGGGCCATCATGGTCGTGATCGTGGCCTGCCGCGTCATGCGCATGCGCACCGCCCGCCTCCATGCCGTGAATGCCCCAGACAGCTTCAATCGGCACGAGGATGGCGCGATCCCAGGGCGTGCCGGTGGGCTGCATGCGGCCAACGACGCGATAGGCGATCTCGGCATGGGTGTGACCGCCCTCGCCCGGCATGCCGTGCATCGGCTTGACTTCCTGCCCCAGCTTTAGCCCGACTCCAGAACCAATGACGGCTTCGGCCCGGGCGGTAAATGCCCGGCCCTCGGCAAGTCCGCCACCGGCGCCGTCGATCAGTGCCGTCGTGGTGCCGACGATTGGCTGGCCGTCGAACGAATCGCCGAATCCGACCGGCGCCGCCCAGCTGACACGCGGATCCTCCGCGAGATCGTGCAGCACCTTGCCCGGGACGAGCGGCAACGGCGCCGCCTGCAGGAAGATGGACGACAGCACCAGTTGCGTCTCGCTGCCAGCCGCGCCGACGACGAGATCGAACTTGTCGGCCGCCCGCGCACTGCCGAGCCGGAGCGCCCGCTCCTGCAACGTCACGGCGACGCCCAGCGCGGTTGCCAGCGCAACCAGCAGGACGACGACGAGCGAACCGGCCCAAAGGCGACGAAGGTCGGCGAAGACGAAGCGAATCATGCGCGTGGCCCCCCGGCGGGTGCGACAAGCTCTCCTGCGGGCTCGGCAACGATCCGCCCCGCAACGAGGCGGATGCAGCGATCCATCCGTTCGACTAGTCGCGCATCGTGCGACACGACCAGCAGTGTCGCGCCCTCCTCGCTAGCCAGTTCCAGAAGGAGGTCGGCAACGACCGCGCCGCTCTCGGCATCGAGGCTGGCGGTCGGCTCGTCGGCGACAATGACGCCCGGCTTGCGCAAGAGCGCGCGGGCCACGGCAACGCGTTGCATCTCGCCGCGCGACATGGTGGTGATCGACTGGTCGTGTCGCGCGAGCCCGACCCGGCTCATCAGCTCTCGCGCACGGCCGATATGCGACGCGACGCTGCGGGCGCGCAGCCGCACGGGCAAAAGCACGTTCTCCAACGCCGAGAGGCCCGCAAACAGATGAAAATCCTGCATCACCAGCCCGACATTCTCGGCCCGCCAAGCGTCGCGCTTCGATTCGGGCAGCGTGGCGATGTCGGTATCGCGCCAGCGCACGGCGCCCTGTGTCGTGCGCTCGAGCCCGGTGACGATGTTGACCAGCGTGCTCTTGCCGGAGCCGGACGGCCCGGTGACGGCGACACGCGATCCAGGCGCGATCTCCAGCGCCGGGATCGACAGGACCGGCGTCGGCAGGCCGGGAAACGAGATGGCGAGGCGTTCGATAGAAAGTCCGAGCATCGGGTCAGACTTCACCGAAGCTGGCATTGCGCAGGCGCAGCAGGCTGACGAAGCCGGTCTCGGGATCGGTCCAGGATCCGAACTCCAGCACGCCCTTCACCTCGATGACGGCGTTCGGCTGCACGAAGGTCTGCTTCTCGCCGAGATAGACGACAAGGATGTTGTCGGGCCAATCGGAATCGGACGAGCAGAACGGGCAGAGCGCCATCGGAATTTCTGTGAGGACGAAGAAGGCCGCCTCGGCCTTGAGCGGCGGCGCCATGAAGCCGCGCATCGTCACGGTCTGGCCGGCCAGTTGCTTGACCTTGTCGGAGAAGGTCAGGCCGAGAACGCCGACGGAGCCGTAGAGTTCATCGAAGGTCAGCGTCGGCAGCGCGGCAAGCGCGGGCTGCGCAACGAGCACAGGGGCTGCCAGCGCGGCGAGGCTTCCGAGCAGCGCTTCGCGCCGCGATATCCGAACCAGCGTCATCGGTCTCTCCTATCAAAGGTCGCAAGACCCTCCTTCACCTCTCCCTGAGGGAGAGGTCGACGGCCGCAGGCCGGCGGGTGAGGGTTTACGGCCTCTCCGGATGGGTCCCTAAACCCTCACCCGGAGCTGCGCTCCGACCTCTCCCTCAGGGAGAGGTGAAGAACGAAGGAACCGGGTCGGGATCCAGGCATAAATGGCTCCGGGCGCTTGCGCCCGAAGCCTGTCTTTCAGGATACGGCCAGCGGCCGGCGGATCACTTCTTGGCGGGCGCGAGCGCCAGTACGTCGACGATCACGCGGTAGACGTCGCTCTGTTCCATGTAGCCCTTGAAGCCTTCCGAGCCGGGGCCGGTCGACTGCAGGACGACGTCATCGACGGCATGGACGCCCGAGTCGCCTTCCTTCGGGATGTTGCCCTGGACGAAGACGGCGCCGGGAACGTCCTTGTAGGCTTCGTTCGCGACATATTCCTTCTTCTCGTTCTTCACGGCCGGGACGAACGGGCCGTCGAGCTTCGGACGGAAGGTCTCATAGTGGTCCGGGCCGTTATTGGCGGCGAGGAACAGGCGGCGCGACACGTCGATCGTGTCCGGATAGCCGTCCTTGTCGGCGTCCTTGTAGTTCGGGAAGCCGGCATCGGCGTAGGTGCCGACCTTCTCGCGCATTTCCGGACCGGTCTTCTCGTCATCGACGGTGCCGATGATCGAGACGCCGTGGGTATGGTCGCCGGTGACGATGATCAGCGTGTCCGGGTTCTTCTCGGCGAAGGCGCGGGCAGCGGCGACAGCCTTGTCGAACTCGATCGTCTCGACGACGGCGCGGTCCCAATCGAGCGGATGGGACATCTTGTCGATGTTGGCCGCCTCGACCATCAGGAAGAAGCCTTCCGGATTCTTCGAGAGCTGCGCCAGCGCGGTTTCGGTCATCTCGACCAGGCCGGGCTGGTTCGGGAACTTCCCGACAGTGCCCTTCTTCAGGAAGTTGCGGTCAAGGACGGTGTCCATGTTGCCGGTGTGGAACAGGCCGAGGATCTTGCCGGTATTGGTGCCGGCCGCCTTCTCGAGTTCCGCCTTGTCGGTGGCCAGCGTGTAGCCCGCGTCCTGGAACTGCTTGATGTAGTCCTTGTCGTCCTTGCGCTTGGAGCCGGGCGTTTCCTTGCCGAGGAAGTAGGCGGAACCGCCGCCGAGAACGACGTCCGGTTGGACGTCGAACATCATGCCGGTGATCTCGGCCTTGTCGGCGCGCTTGCGGGTGTGGGCGACCACGGCGGCCGGGGTCGCGTCCTGCAGTTCCGACGTCGTGACGATGCCGATCGACTTCTTGGTCTGGCGACGCAGCGCCTCGGCGAGCGTCTCGACCTTGGGATCGTCCATCGAGGCCGGGGTGCGGTCGGCATAGACGCCGAGCGCGTTCACGGCCGTCTTGTGGCCGGTCATGTAGGCCGACATCGTGTTGGCGCTGTCGGTGGCAACCGCTTCGGTCGAGGACGTGCCGATGAAGGCCATCCGGTCGAGGTCGTCCATGGCGAGGCGGCCGTCAGCCTTGCCCTCGGTCATGCCCTTGGACATGATCCGGGCGGCGGTGCGGTGCGCGACGGAAAGGCCGTCGCCGATCAGGAAGATGACGTTCTTGGCCTTGGGCTGCTCGGCCGTGCCGTAAACAACCCAGGTGACGGACTTGGTCTCGCCACCGGCGGTCGCCTCGACGGCGTAGTCGCCCGGCGTCGCCAGCACGAGCTTGCGCAGCGTCAGCGCCGAACCGAGCTTCTTGTCGTCCTTGCCGAGTTCGGTCTCGGTGAAGGTCGCCTCGGAGCCGAAGACGGTCTTGTAGTCCTGGCCGTTGACGGTGACCTTGATGTCCTCGGGCTTCACCGTCTCGTTGAACTCGACCTTGAAGTCGAACGGCGAGCCGGCGAGAATCGTGGCGCGGTCCAGCGGATAGACCGTGGTCGCCTGTGCGGTGCCGGCGAGCATGGTCGTCGCGGCGAGCGTGAACAGCAGTTTGCGCATCGGGAGCCTCTTCAATGGGTGGGACCGCGCTGCGGCCGACCATGCCGACCTAAAACTTGCGTATGACACCCATGTGAAATCGGCCGGCGAAACCGGGGCAAGAATGAAAGCCGGCGAGGTATTTGGCGCTATCGGCTTCAGGGCCGTTCGGCCGAGGCCTTGATGAAATCGACGAAGGCCCGCAGCGGCGCGGGCACGAGGCGGCGACCGGGATAATAGAGAAACGGCCCCGAGAAATGCTGCCACCACGGCTCGAGGATCGGCTCCAGCGTACCGCTGTCGAGATGTGGCCGCAGCCAGTCCTCGAACAGATAGATAATGCCGGTGCCGGCGATCGCGGCGTCGACGGCGAGATCGGTGGCCGACCCCGCCTGCACGATCAGCGGCCCGGTCGGATCGACACGAACGATTTCGCCGTCGCGCTCGAACTCCCACGCCGGCATGGACCCGCTGGAAAAGCGGCCGCGAATGCAGGCATGGTCGAGCAGATCGCGCGGATGCTCCGGCCGCCCGCGACGATCGAGATAGGCGGGCGCTGCGGCGGTTGCGAAGCGCTGGACGCGCGGCCCGATCGGCACGGCGATCATGTCCTGCTCCAGCCGCTCGTCGTAGCGTATTCCCGCATCGCAGCCGGCAGCGAGCACGTCGACGAAACTGTCCTCGGCGGTCACCTCCAGCCGGATTTCGGGAAATGCCGCGAGAAAAGGCGGAACGATGCTGCCCAGCACGAGTCGTACCGCGCTGATCGGCACATTGAGCCGCAGCACGCCGGCCGGCCGATCACGATATCCGTTGACGACGTCGAGCGCCGCCTCGACCTCGGTCAGGGCGGGCGCGAGCCGCTCCATCAGCCCCCTGCCCGCTTCGGTCAGGACGACGCTGCGGGTGGTGCGATTGAGCAGCCGGACGCCGAGTTGCGCCTCCAGCCGACGCACCGCCTCGCTCAGTGCCGACGCGCTGCCGCCGCTGACGCGCGCGCCTTCGCGAAAACCCCTGGCGCGTGCCACGGCGAGGAAGGCATTCAGATCGCTGAGATCTACCGTCATTGTTCGTCAATCCGCACAGCCCGTGCTGATTGTATCCGATTATCGCCGAGGGACGCAGCCTCTATCTGAGTGTCACCCAGAAGGAGACAGACGATGACGAATATCGACGCGGCCGGCAGCTACAAGCTCGGCGATAGTACGGTGAAGCGGCTCGGCTACGGCGCGATGCAACTGGCAGGCCCCGGCGTGTTTGGCCCCCCGAAAGACCATGACGCGGCGCTGGCCGTGCTGCGCGAGGCGATTTCGCAGGGCGTCAACCACATCGACACCAGTGATTTCTACGGCCCGCATGTCACCAACAATCTGATCCGCGAGGCGCTCCACCCCTACCCGGACGATCTGGTGATCATCACCAAGATCGGCGCGCTGCGCGGCGCGGACAAGTCTTGGCAGCCAGCCTATGCGCCGGAGCAATTGAGGCAGGCGGTGCACGACAACCTGCGCAATCTCGGCCTCGACGCCATGGAAGTCGTCAATCTCCGCATCATGTTCGACACGCACGGTCCGGCCGAGGGATCGATCGAGCCGATGCTGACGGTGCTGGCCGATCTCCAGCAGCAAGGGCTGGTGCGCCATATCGGCCTCAGCAATGTGACGCCGGCACAGGTCGCCGAAGGGAAGAAGATCGCCAAGATCGTCTGCGTGCAGAATCAGTACAATCTGGCGCACCGAGGCGACGACGCGCTGATCGACGATCTCGCCCGCGACGGCATCGCTTATGTGCCGTTCTTCCCGCTTGGCGGCTTCAGCCCGCTGCAGTCGTCGACGCTGAACGAAGTCGCGACACGTCTCGGCGCGACGCCGATGCAGGTGGCGCTCGCCTGGCTGCTGCGCCGCTCGCCGAACATCCTGCTCATTCCCGGCACCTCGTCGGTCGCCCATCTCAACGAAAACCTCGCTGTCGCCGATCTCACCCTGCCGGACGAGGCGATGGCGGAGCTCGATTCCATCGGCGCGAGGTAGGCCCTACGCGCGGGCAAGGAAGCAAACCCCTCACCCCAGCCCTCTCCCGCGCGGCGGGAGAGGGCGTTTGTCGGCGCCTGGCCCGATACCGATGAAGTCCGCCGCCCTAAGCCCTCGCCCGCTCGCGGGCGAGGGTTGGGTGAGGGTCTTTCTTTCAATTCTCGAGTACGCCAAAGTTCTATGAGCCGCTTTTCGGGCAGGATCACCCAAAGCAAGCCCCAAAGAATCCCAGTCGCCTTGCCTTCCCGGCCATTCCCGTATATGCACCGCCCGTCGTATCGACACCCGGCCGGGGGTTGAACGGAAGGCGGCGCAAGCCGTAGGGATCACAAGGATCCCGTCTTCCCGTGTTCCCGCTCTCGAAGTTCGTACCGATCAGCCTTTCTCGAAGGCTTCGGTGAGGCTTGGCGCCGGGAAATGAAAAGGAAGGGCAATCATGCCGCTTTATGAGCACGTATTTCTGTCGCGACAGGACGTGTCCGCACAGCAGGTCGAAGCACTGACCGAGACGTTCAAGGGCCTCATCGAGGCCAATGGCGGCACGGTCGGCAAGATCGAGCAGTGGGGCCTGAAGTCTGTTGCGTTCCGCATTCGCAAGAATCGCAAGGCGCACTACACGCTGATCAACATCGACGCACCGGCGGCCGCCATGGCCGAGTTGGAGCGTCAGCAGCGCATGAACGAAGACGTCCTCCGCATTCTGACCCTCAAGGTCGAAGCGCATGAGGAAGCCCAGTCTGCAATGCTGCAGAAGCGCGATCGTGACGATGGCGACCGTGGCGGCCGCTTCGGCGACCGTGGCGACCGTCCGCGCGGCAGCTTCGGTGGTGGCGCTGGCGGTGGTTTCCGTGGCGACCGTGAAGGTGGCGCCGGCGGTGGTTTCCGTGGCGAGCGCCGTCCGCGCTCGGATGAATCTGAAGGAGCGGCTGAATAATGGCTGACGTCGGCACAACCAGCACCTCCAGCGGCGGCCAGCGTCGTCCGTTCTTCCGTCGCCGGAAGACCTGCCCCTTCTCCGGCGCGAACGCACCGAAGATCGACTACAAGGACGTCCGTCTCCTGCAGCGCTACATTTCCGAGCGCGGCAAGATCGTTCCATCCCGCATCACGGCGGTCTCCGCCAAGAAGCAGCGCGAACTCGCCCAGGCGATCAAGCGCGCCCGCTTCCTCGGCCTGATCCCCTACGTGATCAAGTAAGACTTCTGTCGCCGGAGACGTAAGTCTCCACTCGCGACAGGTTGAATTCGTCGGACCGACGCCTCGCGCCGGTCCGACATCCGCCCGATGGGCGAGACTTCATGAAGCCTCCCAGAGGCAAGACTTGGTTGGGGTTTGGCCGGGCTTCCCGTGACCTGCCTCTAACCGCTCTCGAAGCGGGACAGCGAGATACCATGTTGATGCGGAATATCCTGATTGGTTCTGGAGCCGGAATGGCGGCAGCGTTGCTGTTTGCCGGGCTCATCAGCGGGACCGCCCTCGCCTTCCCCCTGTTCATCCTGTCGCCCTTGCCGATCGCCATCGCCGCGCTTGGTTTCGGCACGCTTTCCGGCGCCGCCGCGGCGACACTTGCCTCCGCGCTGATCGGCTTCACGCTCAGCTACCTCGCCGGCGGCCTCTATTTCATCCTCTTCGCAGCGCCCGTCGCCTGGGCAGCGCATCTCGTCGGCCTGTCGCGGCCGGATGATGCCGCGCCCGGCGGACGGCAGTGGTTTCCGCTCGACGTCGTGCTGATGCGCGTGGCCCTCGCCATTTCCGTCGCCGTCGTCTTGACCGGCTTCCTGCTCGGCTACGATCCCGAGGCATTGATCACCCAGACACTGGCGGTCCTGAAGACGTGGCTTGCCCAGACCGACGGCGTCACGCCGACGGATGCGGAACTGGAGCCGCTGGTCCGCTTCAACATCGCGCTGATGCCGTTCACCTCGGCAAGCCTGGCGCTCGGCATCCTCGTGCTCGCCACCTGGCTCGGCGCCCGGATCGCGAAGATGTCCGGCCTGCTGAAGCGCGAATGGACGCCGCTCTGGACGGTCGTCCTGCCGCAGTCGGCAGCTTTGTTCTTCGGCCTCGCCTTTGTCGCCAGCATGCTGCCGGGCATCCCCGGCCAGATCGGCGGCGCCGTCGCCGGCGCCATGGGCTTCGCCTTCGCGCTGACCGGCTTCGGCCTACTGCACGCGGTACTCATCGGCAAGGCGGCGCGGCCGCTGCTGCTGTTTCTGGTCTATGCCGTCAGTTTCATCTTCCTGCTGCCGCTCGGCATCATGGCCGTGGTCGGACTGGCCGACACGGCGCTTCAATTCCGGGCCCGGCGCTCCGCGCCTCGTCCCGGCATCTCGTAATCACCAATCGAATTCTCGAACGAAGGAGTTAATCTCATGGACGTTATTCTGCTGGAACGCGTCGCAAAGCTCGGCCAGATGGGCGATGTCGTGCACGTCAAGGACGGCTTTGCCCGTAACTTCCTGCTGCCGCAGGGCAAGGCGCTGCGCGCCAACGAAGCCAACAAGAAGCGCTTCGAGAACGAGAAGGTCCACCTCGAGGCTCGCAACCTTGAGCGCAAGACCGATGCCGAGAAGGTCGCCGAGGCGCTCAACGGCCAGTCGTTCGTCGTCGTCCGCCAGGCAGGCGAGACCGGCCAGCTCTACGGTTCGGTTTCTTCGCGCGACGTGTCGGACCTCGTCACCGAAGCCGGCTTCTCGGTCGGCCGCAGCCAGGTCGTCCTGGAAGTTCCGATCAAGACCATCGGCCTGCACGATGTCGTGATCGCGCTGCATCCGGAAGTCGAAGCAACCGTCTCGATCAACGTCGCTCGCAGCGCCGATGAAGCCGCTCGCCAGTCGAAGGGCGAAGACCTGTCGTCCGTTCAGGACGATTTCGAGCTCGAGCCGCTGCCGGAAGGCGAAGGTTTCGCCGGCGTCGACGACGAAGAAGAGATCTAATCAACAGCTCCTTTCACACGAAGGGAGCCTTGGTTTTGGAAGGGCGTCGCGGTCTCCGCGGCGCCCTTTTTCTTTGGCGAACACTACGAAATCGGCTTCACGCGTACCCGCTTGAAATTGCGGCGAAATCGGGATTACCATCCATGTGACGGCCGGACGTCACCGACCGCCTTGTCGCAACCTGCCTTGGTAAACCAAGACATTTAGAGGGGGGGGCAGCGGATCACCATGAACCGGTTGCTCATCAACTATCTGTCAGGCATCCTGAAGCACGGATCGCTTGAAATCATCGACGCCAAGGGAAGGCTCCACCGCTTCGGCGATGGCAGCGGTATTCCGGTCCGCGTCCGTTTCACCACAGCGGCGGCCGAAAGAGCGGTCCTCATGAACCCCGAGCTGAAACTCGGCGAGACGTTCATGGATGGCAGCTTCGTCGTCGAGCAGGGATCGATCTATGATTTCCTTGCCGTCGTGCTGCAAAACACCGGCGGTGGCGGGCGTTCCTGGTGGATGCAACTCGTCTATAAGGTCCGTGTCCTGACCCGCCGCTTCCGGCAGTGGAACACACCCTTCCGATCGCGCCAGAACGTTGCCCATCACTACGACCTGGACGGGCGTCTCTATACGCTTTTTCTCGATAGCGACCAGCAATATTCCTGCGCCTATTTCGAAACGCCGGACACCAGCCTCGAAGAAGCGCAGATGGCCAAGAAGCGCCATCTCACAGCCAAGCTGGCGCTGGCGCCGGGACAGAAGGTGCTGGATATCGGCTCCGGTTGGGGCGGCCTCGGGCTTTATCTCGCGACCCATGCCGATGTCGACGTGACGGGCGTGACGCTCTCCGAAGAGCAGCACAAGGTTTCGAACGCCCGCGCCGCGTCGTTGAACCTCGCCGATCGCGCCAGCTTCAAGCTGCAGGACTACCGCGCGCTGAAAAGCCAGTTTGACCGCATCATTTCCGTCGGCATGTTCGAGCATGTCGGCATTGGTCACTTCCGCGAGTATTTCGACAAGGCACGCCAACTCCTGACCGAAGACGGCGTGATGGTCCTGCATGCGATTGGACGGTTCGATTCGCCCGGCGAGACCAACTCCTGGATCCAGAAGTATATTTTTCCGGGCGGTTACATCCCGTCGCTGTCAGAAGTGTTTCCGGCAATCGAGAAGGCGGGCCTCAAGGTCACGGATGTCGAGATCCTCAGGCTGCATTATGCCGAGACGCTGAAGGCCTGGCGCGAACGCTTCCTGGCCCACCGCGCCGAGGCTGTCGCCCTGTATGACGAGGCCTTCTGCCGGATGTGGGAGTTCTATCTCGCGGCTTCCGAAACGGCTTTCCGCTATCAGGACATGATGATCTTCCAGATCCAGATCGTCCGCGACCAGAACGCCCTGCCGCTGACGCGGGACTATATCTGGCAGGCCGAGGACGCCTTGCGTCGGCGCGACCATGCCGGCCAGCGCCCTTCGTTGAAGATCGCCGGCAACGGATAGCTCTCTCCATCTTTGGAGGGAGCTACCTTCCGCGAATCGGAAAGGTCGCCACTGTCACCGAATCGCTTCGCGCAAGCCGCAAATGCGGTAGGCGCGGAGTCGCATCACCCAACCTATGGATAGCGGGTACTAAACCATCGAGCATTAGCCAGACGAGGGTTCCTGCGCCTAACTAGGGCGTTCAGGGATCTGAGAGCCAATTGACCATGAACGTTCCAGCGCGAGCCGTGCAGCAGCCAGCCGAATTCTATCGGCAGCCCCCGCATAATATCGAGGCCGAGCAGGCGCTTCTGGGCGCCATCCTCGTCAATAACGAGGCGTTCTACCGCGTTTCGGACTTTCTCGAGCCGCTGCATTTCTTCGAGCCGGTGCACAAGACGGTCTACGAGATCACCTCGCAGATCATCCGCCAGAACAAGATCGCCAACCCGGTCACGCTGAAGAACTTCCTGCCCGCGGACCTCGCCATCGGCGAGTTGAACCCGGCGCAGTATCTGGCCCGCCTCGCCGCCGAGGCGACGACCATCATCAACGCCGAGGATTACGGCCGCTCGATCTACGATCTGGCGCTGCGCCGCTCGCTGATCGGCATCGGCGAGGACGTCGTCAACATCGCCTTCGACGCGCCGATCGACATGCCGCCCAAGGCGCAGATCGAGGACGCCGAGCGCCGCCTGTTCGCGCTGGCCGAAACCGGCCGCTACGATGGTGGCTTCCACTCGTTCGAAGACGCGCTGAAGACCGCCATCGACATGGCCAGCGAGGCCTATCAGCGCGACGGCCATCTCTCGGGCATCGCGACCGGCCTCGACGATCTCGACCGCCAGATGGGCGGCCTGCAATCCTCGGATCTGATCGTGCTGGCCGGCCGCCCCGCCATGGGCAAGACCTCGCTCGTCACCAACATCGCCTTCAACATCGCCAAGGCCTATCGCGGTGAATTGCAGCCCGATGGCTCGATGAAGACCGTCAATGGCGGCATCGTCGGCTTCTTCTCGCTGGAAATGTCGGCCGAACAGCTGGCGACCCGTGTCGTCGCCGAGCAATCGGGCGTTTCGTCCTCGCATATCCGCCGTGGTTCGATCGACGAGAACCAGTTCGCCCGCGTCGTCGAGGCATCACGCGAGATGGCGCGCATTCCGCTCTACATCGACCAGACCGGTGGTCTTTCGATCGCCCAGCTGACCGCCCGCGCCCGCCGCCTGAAGCGCCAGCGCGGCCTTGACGTGCTGATGATCGACTACCTCCAGCTGCTGCAGGGTTCGGGCAAGGGCCAGGCGAACCGCGTGCAGGAAATCACCGAAATCACCACCGGCCTCAAGGCGCTGGCGAAGGAACTCGCGGTTCCGGTGATCGCGCTGTCGCAGCTCTCGCGTCAGGTCGAATCGCGCGAAGACAAGCGTCCGCAGCTTTCGGATCTGCGCGAATCGGGCTCGATCGAGCAGGACGCCGACGTGGTGATGTTCGTGTACCGCGACGAGTACTATTTGAAGGGCAAGATGCCGAAGGAAGGCACCGAGGACTTCTTCAAGTGGCAGGCCGAGATGGAACAGGTCGCCGGCACCGCTGAAGTCATCATCGGCAAGCAGCGTCACGGCCCCACCGGCACCGTCCAGCTGCAGTTCGAGGCCGAGATCACCCGCTTCTCGAACCTCGCCAAACGCGACCACTTGCCGGAAACATTCGAGTAGCCGCGCTTCACGACTTCGGCTGCAACAGGTCCCATTTGTTGCCATAGAGATCCTCGAACACCGCGACGATGCCATAGGCTTCGGCGCGCGGCGCTTCGAGGAAGGTGACGCCGCGATCGGTGAACGCCGCGAAGTCGCGTTCGAAATCGTCGGTATGCAGAAACAGGAACACCCGGCCGCCGGACTGGCGGCCGATGGCCTGATGTTGCGTGTCGTCGCGGGCCCGCGCCAGCAGGATCCGCGTCTCGGCAGCGGCACCCGCCGCCATCAGAACCCAGCGCTTGCCGGCCTCCAGCGGCGTATCCTCGACACAGACAAAGCCAAGCTTGTCGCGATACCAGGCGATCGCCTCGTCATAGTCGCGCACGACCAGGGTGAGCCCTGCGAGATAGCGGTGGCTTTCCGTCGTCAAAACAAGCTCCTGCATTCTTGTCGGTCGCGTTTCATCCGTGCAGCCAAGACCGATACCACACGGAATCGCCTTGAGATCGCCGTGAAAATCGGGGAGACCGGGGCCTTGAATTCCTGCCCATGCTCGCCGCGCTGGCGGCCAAGAATCGCGTAACCTCCCCTGATGGAACAATCGGATCCCAATCGCGCCCAGGCGCCCGTCACGGCCGGAAACCGGCTGACGATCGACCTTGGCGCGCTGTCGCGCAATTGGTTGGCGCTGGACGCCCTGGCAGGCGCCGCCGAGGCCGCCGCCGCCGTAAAGGGCAATGCCTACGGCATCGGCCTCGTACCCGCCGTACGGGCGCTTTCCCGCGCCGGCTGCCGCACCTTTTTCGTCGCGCTGCCGGACGAAGGCCTGCGAGTCCGCGCTGCGGCGCCGGACGCGACGATCTATATCCTGAACGGCCTCGCCTCGAACCTCTCCTCCATGCATGCCGAGGCGAGGCTTCGCCCGGTCATCGGCTCGACCGGCGAACTGGATGAATGGGCCGCCTATCGCGCCCGCGGCGGCGACGGCAACGCCGCGCTGCATGTCGACACCGGAATGAACCGCCTCGGCATCACCTTCGCCGAAGCGCAGGAACTGGCCGCCGATCCCGGCCTGGTCGAACGTCTCGGGCTGACGCTGGTGATGAGCCATCTCGCCTGCGCCGACACGCCGGCCCATCCGCTCAACGCGCGCCAGTTGGCGACGATGCAGAATGTTCGGGCGCTGTTCCCCGGGCTGCCCGTCTCGCTCGCCAACACGGCCGGCATTACGCTCGGCCCCGATTATCACTTCGACATCGCCCGCCCCGGCATCGGCATCTATGGCGGCCCCTATATCGAGGGCATCGCGCCGCTCGAGACGGTCGTCACCGCCGAGGCGCGCATCGTGCAGATCCGCAATGTGCCAGCGGGCCAGACGGTCGGCTATGGCGCGGCGCAGACGCTGGCCCGCCCGAGCCGGATCGCCATCCTCTCGACCGGCTATGCCGACGGCTACCATCGCGCCGCCGGATCGACCGATCAGCGCCCCGGCGCCGCGACCTTCCTGCATGGCCGTCCGGCGCCGCTCGTCGGCCGCGTGTCGATGGATCTGATGGCGATCGACGTCACCGACGTGCCCGAAGCGCGGCGCGGCGACTGGGTTGAGCTCTTCGGCGCCAACATGCCGGTGGCCGAGGTCGCGGCGGCGGCCGGCACCATCAGCTATGAACTTTTGACAAGCCTCGGCGCCCGCTATGCGCGGCATTACCTCGGAGACGCCTGATGGCGCGGGCCAAGATCCAGTACATCTGCCAGAATTGCGGCGCCGTCAGCCCGCGCTGGCAGGGTCGCTGCGAAGCCTGCGGCGAATGGAACACGATGGTCGAGGAAAGCGCCTCGGGCGGCATTGGCGGTGGCCCCGCCAAGGGCCCGGCCAAGCGCGGCCGCATCGTCGAGCTGCAGGCGCTCTCCGGCGGCGGCGAGGAAGCCGCCCGCATCCCGACCGGCATTGCCGAACTGGACCGCGTCACCGGCGGCGGCTTTGTCCGTGGCTCGGCGCTGCTGGTCGGCGGCGATCCCGGCATCGGCAAGTCGACTCTGCTGTTGCAAGCCTCGGCGGCACTCGCCGCCAAGGGCGAGCGCGTCGTCTATATTTCCGGCGAGGAGGCGATCGCCCAGGTGCGGCTACGCGCCGAGCGCATGGGCGTCGCCCACACGCCGGTGGCGCTCGCGGCTGAAACCAGCGTCGAGGACATCCTCGCGACGCTGCAGGCAGGCCCCGTCCCTGCCCTCATCATCCTCGACTCGATCCAGACGCTCTGGACGGAAGCGGCCGAATCCGCGCCGGGCACAGTGACGCAGGTTCGCGCCTCGGCCCAGGCGATGATCCGCTATGCCAAACACTCCGGCGCGACCATCGTGCTGGTCGGCCACGTCACCAAGGACGGCCAGATCGCCGGCCCTCGCGTCGTCGAGCACATGGTCGATGCCGTGCTCTATTTCGAGGGCGAAGGCGGCAAGCAGTTCCGCATCCTGCGCGCGGTGAAAAACCGTTTCGGCGCCACCGACGAGATCGGCGTGTTCGAGATGACCGGCAGCGGATTGCGCGAAGTGCCTAATCCGTCCGAGCTTTTCCTCGGCGAACGTAACGCGACCGCCCCCGGCGCCGCCGTGTTCGCCGGCATGGAGGGATCGCGTCCCGTGTTGGTGGAGATCCAGGCGCTGGTGGCGCCCTCGCTGCTCGGCACGCCGCGTCGGGCGGTCGTCGGCTGGGATTCCGGCCGCCTCGCCATGGTGATCGCGGTGCTCGAATCACATTGCGGCGTGAAGCTCGGCAACAACGACGTCTATCTGGCTGTGGCGGGCGGCCTGAAAATTACAGAGCCGGCTGCCGATCTCGCGGTGGCTTCGGCGCTGGTCTCCTCGCTCTCCGGTATTGCTCTGCCGGCGGATTGCGTCTATTTCGGCGAAGTCAGTCTGTCGGGAGCGGTCCGACCGGTCGGCCATGCTGCGCAGCGCCTGAAAGAGGCGCAAAAGCTTGGTTTTGCCCGGGCGGTCCTGCCGGCCGCATCGATCGACAAGGACGCCAATCTCGGCCCTGGGCTACAGGGGATCGATCAATTGGCCGGTCTTGTCGCGATGATCGCGGCCTCAGGCACGCGGCCCGAACAGCGGGCTGTGCCGGACCCGGCGGCACGACGACGGTCGAGTGTGGCCGATGAGGCATTGGATTCATGAATGCGACAGGCTAAACCGCAGCCTTCTGCAACGGGGTCATCGTAGGAATGCCGGTCACAATCCTTGACGGTGTAGTCTTTGTCGTCATTCTCCTCTCGGCGATGCTGGCCATGGTGCGCGGCTTTGTCCGCGAAGTGCTGTCGGTCGCATCCTGGGCATTGGCTGCCGCGGCGGCGTTCTTCTTCTACAAATCGCTGCTGCCCTTCGTAGAGCCCTATATCGCCAACAAGAACGTGGCGATCATCGCCACCGCCGCCGGCATCTTCTTCGTAGCGCTCATCATCGCCAGCTACATCGCGATGAAGATCTCCGATTTCGTCATCGACAGCCGCGTCGGCCTGCTCGACCGCATCATGGGCTTCGCCTTCGGCCTGGCGCGTGGCCTGCTGCTGGTCGTCATCGCCTTCGCCTTCCTGTCCTGGATCCTGTCCGACAGGCAGCCGGCATGGGTTGCCAATGCGCAAAGCGCACCTATGTTGAAGTCTCTCGCCGATAGGCTGGTGGCAGCGCTGCCGGAAGACATCGAGAAGACCATTCAGGACCGCCTGCACGGCAAGGGCGAAGACGCAACGCCGCCGACCGACGCTCCTGCCGAAGACGCACCGGATTCGACCCCGGCCTTACCAGGCGCGCAGCCGGAAACGCAGCCGGAAACGCAGCCGCAGCCGCCGGAAGCCGGATACGGGTCGCAGGAACGCCAGGGCCTCGACAATTTGTTCGATAACAGCGGCGATGCACCGGCCGAAGAGCCGGACCAGACGCCGGCGCCGAACTGACCCGGGGAAGTACCAATCCCTGACGCGATCGCGCCCCCGATCGCGCGTCAGGCTAAAAGGACCGGATATGGACGATTTTTCGATGCTGCCCCTGGACGCCGACGACGATCACCTTCGTGAAGAATGTGGCGTGTTCGGCGTGTTCGGCCACGACGATGCGGCCGCGCTGACCGCGCTCGGCCTGCACGCGCTCCAGCATCGCGGCCAGGAAGCGGCCGGCATCGCCGCCCATGACGGTCGCCAGTTCTCGATCGAGCGCCACATGGGGCTCGTCGGCGACAACTTCACCCGCAAGGCGGTGATCGACCGGCTGCCCGGCCGGCGCGCCATCGGCCACAACCGCTACGCCACGACCGGCGGCGTCGGCCTGCGCAACGTCCAGCCGATGTTCGCGGAATTCGCCGGCGGCGGCTTCGCGGTCGCCCATAACGGCAACCTGACCAATGCGATGACGCTGAAGCGCGAATTGCAGCGTCGCGGCTCGTTGTTCCAGTCGACCTCGGACACCGAGACGATCATCCACCTGATCGCCACCTCGATCCACGGCCAACTGCTCGACCGCTTCATCGACGCCATCCGCCGCATCGAGGGCGCCTATTCGCTGGTCGCCCTTTCCGAGAAGAAGATGATGGGCTGCCGCGATCCGCTCGGCGTGCGCCCGCTGGTACTCGGCAAGCTGGAGGACGCCCATATCCTCGCCTCCGAGACCTGCGCGCTCGACATCATCGGCGCCGAATATGTCCGCGATATCGAGCCTGGCGAAGTCGTCATCATCACCGATGAGGGCATCGAGAGCTTCTTCCCGTTCGAGCGCCAGCGTTCGCGCTTCTGCATGTTCGAATATGTCTATTTCGCCCGTCCGGATTCCTCCGTCGATGGTCGCGGCGTCTATCATGTGCGCAAGCGCATCGGCGCCGAGCTGGCGCGCGAGAGCGGCATCGAGGCCGACGTCATCGTGCCGGTGCCGGATTCCGGCGTTCCCGCGGCGATTGGCTACGCGGAAGCCGCCGGCATCCCGTTCGATCTCGGCATCATCCGCAACCACTATGTCGGCCGCACCTTCATCGAGCCGACCGACGCGATCCGCCACATGGGCGTCAAGCTCAAGCACAACGCCAATATGCGCGTCCTGGCCGGCAAGCGCGTCATCCTGGTCGATGACTCCATCGTTCGCGGCACCACCTCGATGAAGATCGTGCAGATGGTTCGCGATGCCGGAGCGGCCGAAGTGCACATGCGCATCGCCAGCCCGCCGACCAAGGATTCCTGCTTCTATGGCGTCAACACGCCGGAGAAGTCGAAGCTGATCGCCTCGCATATGACGGTTCAGGAAATCGCCGATTACATCAAGGCCGACAGCCTGGCCTTCCTGTCGATCGACGGCCTCTATCGCGCTGTCGGCGAAGCGCAGCGCGACAACCTTGCACCGCAGTTCTGCGATGCCTGCTTCACCGGCGACTACCCGACCCGGTTGGCCGATTTCGAAGATCGCGGAAAAGTGCAGAAGCTGAACCTTTTGGCCGAGGCAAGCTGAGCCGCGCACCCGCCGCCCGCTTCTCGATCCTTCCTTCCCACGTCTCACCGGAATAGCGCAGGCGCCTTCCAGGCGCCGCGCCCGGCGAAATACAGAGCTTGATTGGACGCCCCGTGACCACTCCCGACCTTACCGGCCGCATTGTCGTCGTCACCGGAGCTTCGCGTGGCATCGGCTGGAACGTGGCCCTCGCAGTGGCCGAAGCCGGCGCGCATGTCGTCGCCATCGCACGCACGGTCGGCGCACTCGAGGAACTCGACGACGCGATCCAGGCCAAGGGCGGCTCGGCCACTCTGGTGCCGCTCGACCTGCGCGATCTGGAGGCGATAGACCGGCTGGGTCTCTCGATCTACGAGCGCTGGGGCAAGCTGGACGGCCTCGTCGGCAATGCCGGGCAGCTCGGCCTGATCACGCCGGTCAACCATCTCGACCAGAAGATCTGGGACGAGGTGATGACCGTCAACGTCACCGCCAACTACCGCCTGATCCGCTCGCTCGACCCGCTGCTGCGCCAGTCCGACGCCGGGCGTGCCCTGTTCCTGAGCTCGGGCGCGGTGGTGAACTGCAATCCCTATTGGGGCGTCTATTCGGCCTCGAAGGCGGCGCTGGAAGCGCTCGTACGCACCTATGCGGCGGAGATCGACAGCAGCACGGTGCGTGCGAATCTGTTCGATCCCGGCCGCCTGCGCACCCAGATGCGCGCCAAGGCCAAGCCCGGCGAGGATCCCGATACGCTGAATCATCCGAGCGTGGTCGCGCCGGACGTCGTGCGCATGATCGCGCCCGGCTTCACCGACAATGGCACGCGCTTTGAATTCCCCACGGGGACGGTGACGCGCTTCTTGGCGTAGTCGGTGGCCCTCAGTAGCCTTCGACTTATCCCTTAGGGGACGCCAGCCTGCCCTCCTCATGCTGCAAACCGCAGGATCATCATCCTAAGGTGCCGGCGCAGCCGGGCCTCGAAGGAGGGTCCAGATGGCTCCTTTGCGTGTGTCCGCCTGATCGTGTCCTGGGAGGTTCCGGCGATTCGCTGGACCCTCCTTCGAGGCTTCGCTCACGCGAAGCACCTCAGGATGATGGATTGGGATTGCCGGAGGGCCGGAAGGCCGGAGCGCCGTCGCTCAGAGGATCGAAACATCCTTGAGCCGCGGCAGCACGGCGCGGTTGACGAGCCGGTCCACGAGGATCTCGCGCCTCGAAAACCAATTCACGACGTTCTCCGCGCCCATCACCGCGATGCGCTCAATCGTCGCCTCCGTCTCGGCGGCGATGTGAGGCGTGATGATCGTGTTGGGAGCGGTCAGGAGCGGGTTTTCGGCCAGCGCCGGCTCGACGGCCAGCGTATCGAGCGCCGCGCCACCCAGACGGCCCGAGACAAGCGCCTCTGCCACGTCGGCCTCATGCAGCAGCCCGCCCCGTGCCGTGTTGACCAGCAAGGCGCCGGGTCTCATGCGGGCTATGGCGTCGCGGTTGAGAAAACCGCGATTGGAAGCATCCATCGGGCAATGCAGGCTAACGATATCGCTCTCCGCCAGGAGTTGGTCCAGCGGCAGGATGGCGAAACCGCCCTGCGCCGATGCGACAGCGCCCGGACGACCCGATGCGACGACCTTCATGCCAAGCGCCCTGGCCATTTCGCCGACCCGGCGGCCGATGCGGCCGAGCCCGACAATGCCCAGCGTCTGGCCTCGAAGCTCCGTCGCCCGGTAGGGTCCGCGATCCCAGATGCCGGCCTTGAGCCGCGCATCGAGCCGCACGACGTCGCGCCGCAGCGAAAGGATCAGGGCAATCGCCATTTCGGCCGTCGCATCGGCGTTGGCATCGCCGGCCGTCATCACGGTGATATTGCGTTGCGTCGCGGCGGCGAGATCGACGCTGTCGACCCCTGCCCCCATTTTGGAAATCATCGCGAGCGAAGGCCCGGCTGCATCGAGCACCGTGACATCGAGCGGCGGGTTGGCCCGCACCAGAATGGCGTCGAAGGGTTTTTCCGCCAGCGTCGCGATCATGCGGGCGCGGTCGATCGGCCCACTCATCGTTTCGAGAATGGCGCCAAGGGGCGCCAGGACGCACGCGGCCGGCGTCTCCAGATCGTCGCCCGTCATCAGGACGCGGATGGGCGATGCCATGGCTGAAATCCTCGACTTGCGAAACTGTACCTTCACCTCTCCCTGAGGGAGAGGTCGACGCACACAGTGCGGCGGGTGAGGGTTTACGGCCTCACCCGGATGGTTCCCTAAACCCTCACCCGGAGCGTCGCTCCGACCTCTCGCTCAAGGAGAGGTGAAAGGTCGCGCGTCGCCTAACCTAGCGCTTCTTCGCCTTGTTCTCGAACGGGTTTTCACCCTTGCGAAGGGTCAGGCGAAGCGGCACGCCGGCCAGCTTGAAGGTCTCGCGGATGCCGTTCAGCAGATAGCGCGTATAGGCTTCCGGCAGCGCTTCCGGGCGCGAGCAGAAGGTGACGAAGGTCGGCGGACGCGCCTTGGGCTGCGTCATGTAGCGCAGCTTGACGCGGCGGCCGGAGACGGCCGGCGGCGGATGGTGCTCGAGCACGCTCGCCAGCCAGCGGTTCAACGCCGCCGTCGGAATGCGACGATTCCAGGTCGCATAGACCTTGAGCAGCTCGGTCATCAGCTTGTCGATGCCGGCGCCGGTCAGGCCGGAAAGCGGCACGAGCGGCACGCCGCGCACCTGCGGCAGCAGGCGCTCGGCCATCTCGCGCAGTTCCGCCATCTTGGCCTGGCGATCCTCGATCAGATCCCACTTGTTGAAGGCGATGATCAGCGAGCGGCCTTCGCGCGCGACGAGATCGGCAATCTGCAGATCCTGCTTCTCGAACGGGATCGTCACGTCGAGCATCAGCACGACGACTTCGGCGAAGCGGATGGCGCGCAGCGAGTCACCGACAGACAGCCTCTCGAGCTTGTGCTCGACGACGCGGGACTTCTTGCGCATGCCGGCCGTGTCGAACAGCTTGATGCGGCGGCCGTTCCAGGTCCAGTCGACCGAGATCGAATCGCGCGTGATGCCGGCCTCGGGGCCGACCAGCAGGCGATCCTCGCCCAGCATGGTGTTGATCAGCGTCGACTTGCCGGCGTTCGGGCGGCCGACGATGGCAACCTTGATCGGCCGGTTCAGGTCGAGCGGGGCTTCCATCTCTTCGCCGGTCTCTGGATCGATCGGCAGCGGCGCGTCGAAATCATCTTCCTCGGCGTCGAATTCTTCTTCTTCGCGCTCGAACGGCAACAGGGCCGCGAACAGATCCGCCATGCCCTCGCCATGCTCGGCCGAGAGCGCCACCGGCTCACCGAGCCCGAGCGAATAGGCTTCCATGACGCCGCTCTCGCCAACCTTGCCCTCGGCCTTGTTGGCGACCAGCACGACCGGCTTGCCGACGCGGCGCAGCAGTTCGGCGAAATGCTCGTCGATCGGCGTCACGCCGACGCGGGCGTCGATCAGGAACAGCGAAACATCCGCCTCCTCGATCGCCATTTCGGTCTGGGCGCGCATGCGGCCTTCGAGCGTCTCGGGATCGGCGTCTTCGAGGCCGGCGGTGTCGATGATGGTGAAATACAGATCGCCGATCCGAGCTTCGCCCGGTCGACGGTCGCGCGTCACGCCCGGCGTGTCGTCGACGATCGCAATCTTCTGGCCGACGAGGCGGTTGAAGAGCGTCGACTTGCCGACATTGGGTCGGCCAATGATGGCGACGGTGAAGGTCATGGTAGGTTCGGCCTCAAAATGGCGTCGGGAAGTCACGGCGTCCGCGACTTCCCGAAAGACTGCCACGTCGAGGTTCCGGCGGATACGCTCCGCGTGGCCCCGGAACGACGAAAACGAGTGGCGTCAGCGAATGGCTGACATCAGCTTTTGGCAGGAACCGGAGCCGCGCCGATCTTTGAACGGATCAGGTCGAGCATCAGTTGTGTGCGGCTCTGCATGGACTGCGGCGTCTCCGGATCATCGGCGATCGCCTGGAACTGGCTGCGCGCCGCTTCCAGATCGCCAACGCGGTATGCCGTCAACCCAATCAACTCACGGGCGCTGTGGCGCCACGGAGCGCCAACGGCGGCGAGATCGCCAACCCGGCTCTGCATGGTGGCGAGATCGGCCGTATCGACGACGAGCAGGGCTGCGCGCAGACGCGCCATCGCCTTGAGCAGCGCCGGGGTATCCGACTTCGCCGCGATCGCGTCGAACGCCTTGACGGCTTCGTCGGTCTTCTTGGTCGCTGCGAGCTCGGAAGCCGCACGGAAGCCGGCGAGGACGGGGTAGCCGCCCGATCCAGTCGCAGCGATTTCGTTGAGCGCCTTGATGGCTTCGTCGTGCTTGTTTTCGGTCGCGAGATTCAGCGCGGAAACGAAGCGGTCGCCTTCCGCGGCGGCCTGCTGTTCGCGCCAGTATTCCCAGCCGCGCCAGCCGCCAACCGCGACAACGATCAGAACCGCAACCAGAAGTACGTAAGGTCCGAATTGGGCCCAGAGTCGCTTCGCCTTCTCGCGGCGCAGGTCCTCTTCGACTTCATGAAATATGTCGGTCATTCTCTTCTTTCCGGCTCCGGTCAGCGGCGCGCACCATAACGAAGCGACCCTGCGCTGGCAAATCGATGCTGGCGGTTCTCAGCCGGGAAACATGAGGATCCGCCGCAGCGTCACGCCGCCAGCGGATCCAGGGGAAATATTGCGTGCGTCCCGACGATTTCCGGGGCTGCGCCAAGAGTGGCGACAGCGCCGCACACAGCCCCATCCAGCACCGGCGGGGTTCGTCGGAATGCGCTGACGAATCAGCTCTTGGGCGGAGGCTCGATCCGGGCCTCAGCTCTTGACCTTGTAGACGTTCTCCGGCGCCGGGAAGGTCCGCGCCTTCACTTCCTCGGAATAGGAAGAAATCGCCTCTTCGATCAGCCCGCCGAGATTCCCGAACTTCTTGACGAACTTCGGCACGCGCGACGACAGGCCGAGCATGTCTTCCAGAACGAGGATCTGGCCGTCGCAATCGGGCGATGCGCCGATGCCGATGGTGGGAATAGCCACCTGCCTGGTCAGTTCGCGGGCAACCGTCTCGATCACGCCCTCGACGACCATGGCGAAGGCGCCCGCTTCGGCGATGGCCTTGGCGTCGGCCATGACCGCGGCGACGCTCGCCTCCGTCTTGCCCTGGACCCGGAAGCCGCCCATCGTATTGATCGACTGCGGCGTCAGGCCGATATGGCCCATGACCGGGATGCCGCGCTGGGTCAGGAAACGCACGGTTTCCGCCATATGCACGCCGCCCTCCATCTTCACCGCGCCGCAGCCGGTTTCCTTCATGATGCGCACGGCCGAGCGGAAGGCCGCCGCCGGGCTCTCCTCATAGGAGCCGAACGGCATGTCAACGACGACAAGCGCATGCTTCGAGCCGCGCATCACGGCCAGCCCCTGCAGGATCATCATGTCGAGCGTGACGGGAACCGTGCTTTCCAGCCCATGCATCACCATGCCGAGCGAATCGCCGACCAGGATGAAGTCGACATAGGGATCCATGATCGAGGCGGTATGCGCGTGATAGGAGGTCAGCGAGACAATCGGCGTGCCACCCTTGCGGCTGCCGATATCGACGGCGGTCAGGCGGCGGGTCTGGGGCTCGACGGACATCAAGGTCTCCTTTGGCGCGGAAGCCATATTTCTTCGAACTGCGATGCTCGAGATAAGCATTCGAACGATTCCGGGGTCTGGATTGTTCCGTTGGCGCCCGGCGAGGACTTGCTAGCACGGTTCAGCGCATCGTTCGACCGTTGCGCGCGCAGAGCTGGCAGTTGCAATTGCAACAGCTCCTCTCGCGCGGCCGTCACCTCCGCTTTCTTTTCGTTCGTGGATTACAAGTTGTTCAACCTTTCTCATCTACCGTAAGGTTAGCTCGGACGCGCAATCTGGGGAGGAACCTTCATGCGCCGTTCATTCGCAGCCTTTGGACTCACCTTGACGATCGCTGTCGCGGCCCTGCTTGGTCCGGCCCCGGCAACCGCGCGAGCCGAAGTCGTCGCGCGCATCAATCTGAGTTCGCAACAGATGGTGGTCTATGTCGATGGTCGCGCCCGCTATGGCTGGGACGTCTCGACCGCGCGCGCCGGCTATCGCACGCCGGTCGGCAGCTATCGCCCGACGCGGATGCACCGCATGTGGTATTCGCGCAAATACGATATGGCGCCGATGCCGAATTCGGTCTTCTTCCGTGGCGGCTACGCCATCCACGGCACGCCGCATGTCCGGTCGCTCGGCCGGCCCGCCTCGCATGGCTGCGTGCGGCTGGCGCCGGAAAACGCCCGGACGCTCTACCGGTTGATCGCCGACCGCGGCATGAAGAATTCACGCGTTGTGATCACACGATAGAAAAATCGTGCAGCAACCGGCCGTTGCGTGACGAGCGTCACGGACACCGCAATCGCGGCCTGCTAGAAACGGTCTCAACGGGCGTCGAGACGTCGCTCGTCCTGATCTTCGACGCATGATCTTGACCCGGCCCGCGCTGCCCGAACGGCGCCGGCCAATCGCCCGGAACCGCCCCCATGTTCGCCCGCCGCCTCGCCTCGTTCGCATTCGCAGCCGTCGTCCTGACAGCAGCGCCGCTTGCCGCCTCCGCCAACTCGCTGTTTCCAGGCCCCGCCGGCGTGTTCGCCAAGGTCAATCTGGCGAAGCAGCAGATGGATGTCGTGGTCAACCGCGGCAATGGCGTCAAGGAAACCTATAGCTGGAAGGTCTCGACCGGCCGCAAGGGTTTCGAAACACCGCCGGGCAAGTTCCGGCCCGATTATCTCGACGAAATGCACCATTCGACGGTCTACGAGAACGCGCCGATGCCTTTTTCGGTGTTCTTCAATGACGGCATCGCCGTGCACGCAACGACTGAAACGAAGAACCTCGGCCGCCCCGCCTCGCATGGCTGCGTCCGCCTCGACAAGGCCAATGCCGAAGTGTTCTTCAGGGCCGTCAACGAGATCGGCATGATGCGCACGGCGATCATCGTCGAGAAATAGGCATCCCCCTCCGCGATCAGATTGAGGAATGCCGCCGAACCTGTTCGGCGGCATTTTCGTATGGCGTCGAAGTCGGTCAGTGCGTCGTCGACGGCGTCATGAAGGCGTAGGGCCGCGCCTCCATCAATCTCCAGCCGCCGCCCTTCTTCTGGGCGAGAAGCACGACATGGATTTCCATCTTGCCGCCGGACCCGGCGCCCGAGCCGGCGATTTCATGCGTCGCGTCGATAAAGACAGCATCGCCAAGCTGACGCACGGCTTCGACGGTGAAATGGCTGTGCGTGCCCTTGAGTATCGAAGCCATGTCGGTCGCCAGAACCTTCTGGACACCGGCTCGGCCGGAGCCCCTCAGACCGGTCGGACTGATGACGGTCGCATCTTCCGTGAAGAGCTTCGTCGCCTCGGCGGCATCGCCGCGATCCATGCAGGCCGCGATCTCTTCCAGGAGCGGCTGAAGCTCGTCAGCGAGCTTGCGACTCATCGGGTTCATCGCGGCATGCGGATGCATGGGTTGTTGTTGCGTAGCCATGGTGGCGCCTCCAACTTGCGGATCGACGTGATCCGGGTGGCGGAGCATAGACCCGGCCTGCTCGCGAGCTGTGCACATCTGCGCGAGCCCCCTGGGGCGGGATAAATCATTTGGTGGAAGCTGGTTTCGCACCTCCCCCTGAGGGGGAGGTCGGACCAAAGGTCCGGGTGAGGGTTTAGGGAACTATCCGGTAAGGCCGTAAACCCTCACCCGCCGGCCTGCGGCCGTCGACCTCTCCCTCAGGGAGAGGTGAACAATAACGCTGGCATTTCAAGCAGATACAACCTGATCTACGAGACGCGCTCGCCCAGACGCCAGACGCTGCGCACGACCGGAACGCCCTCGCCCGCCCGAACACGAACGAGATCGGCACGAAGACCAGGACGGATGGCCCCGCGATCGCTGAGACCGACCGCCTCGGCCGGCGCGCGGGTGACGAGGCGCACCGCTTCCGGCAGCGAAATCGACGGCACCAACTGCGGCAGCGCGAAAACCGCGACCATCAGGCTGAACGGCACATAGTCCGACGACAGGATATCGAGCTGCCCGGCTTCCGCCAGCACCGCGGCCGAAACATTGCCGGAATGCGAGCCGCCGCGAACCAGGTTGGGCGCTCCCATGAGGACGCGGATGTCCGCCGCGCGCGACGCAGCCGCCGCCTCGATCGTGGTCGGGAATTCGGCAATCGAAACGCCGTCCGCCGCCGCTTCGTCGACATGCGCCGCCGTGGCGTCGTCATGGCTCGCCACCGCGATGCCGCGCGGATGGCAGAGATCGACGATCTCGCGGCGATGGCGGGCGGAAAACTCATCCGCCTGGGCGATCCGCTTGTTGGCAAACGCCTCATAGGCCGCGTCCGACATGCCCATCTTGCCCTGGTAGAAGGCGCGATAGCTGTCGAGGCTGGCGAACTGGCGCTGTCCGGGGGAATGATCCATCAGCGAGACCAGCTTGACCGGCAGTATGTCCAGGAACCCGGCCAAGCCATCCAGCACGTCGGGCGCCGAAACCTCGCAGCGCAGATGCAAAAGATGATCGGCGCGCAGGCGATCCTCGCGCTTCGCCGTCTCGATCGCACCGGCCAGCATCTGCATCTCGGACGTGGTGGTGCGCGCATCTTCGTCCATGCCGACGCGCAACGCATCGAACACGGTGGTGATGCCGGCGCCGGCGACCTGCGCATCATGCGCCTGGACCGCCGCGACCGCGTTCCAGCGCACGCCCGGACGGGGCGCATAGTGGTTTTCCAGATGGTCGGTGTGCAGTTCGACGAAACCCGGCACGAGATAATCGCCGCCGAGATCCTCTCCGTGACGCGTCGCGCCTGTGTCGAAATCGGCGATCATCCCGTCGCGCACGACGAGGCTGCCCTCGACAATCTCGTCATCCAGCACGATGCGGGCATGCGTAAAGATCTGTTCGCGCATCAGGCAACGCCTCCCGTCAGCAGGGCGACATGGCGAACCCGGAACGGCGCGCCGCGCTCCGGCTCAACGAAAAGCGCAATCCGATCAATAGCAAAGGGCTTGCCATCGAAATCGGCGAAGCGCTGCTTCAGCTCGGTCGCCATTGCCTCGGAGTCATCCTTGGGCACGCGGCCAGTCAGCGACATGTGGAAACGGAACGCGTCGAAGACGTAGGGATAACCCCAGCGAAGCAGGTTCGTCTCCTCGTCCAGCGTCAGTCCGGCAACGCGGCGGCGCGCTATGTCCGCCTCCGACAGCGGCGAGCGGAACGGCTCGAATTCGGCCACGATCCGCCCGGCGAGATCGTCAAGCTCCGGCACCCGCTCGTTCGGCACCAGGGCGAAGAAGCGGCCAAGGCGACGGATCACCAGTTCCGGAACGAGGACCGCGCCCGCCTGCGCCGCGAAAGCATCGAGGGAAGCGATCAAACCCGCCTCGCTCTCGCCCTCGGCAAGCGTGAACGGCGCCTTCAGAGTCGCGTGAAAACCATAGCGCGCCGGATCGGCCAGATAGGCTTCGATCGTCCCGCCCGAAAAGCCGTTTGCCGGCGGCAGCGGATGCGCCTCGTCCGTAAAGGCATCGCGCCCGAGCCAGCGGGCGGCGGCCTGCGAGAGGGGATGATCGGCGGAAGGCGTGGCGTAGATGGCGTATCGCAAGGACATTCTCGACAGTTGGCGTCCGAATCGTGAGCGCAGTGTAGCCTGAGGCGCGTGGCAGAATGGAGACATTGCAGCCTACTCGCCGATCCCCAAAACGCCGCGCATGCATCCATCCTCGCAATGGGGCGTTGCATTTCACGGTTCGACAACGATATTCCAGCTATACACGCATCACTACTTATTCGATCGCATGAGGATCCAAGATGAGCCTGTCCAAATCCGCAATCGGTTTCGTCGCGCTGGCGCTCCTGGCAGGCCCGATCGTCGTCTCTGCCTCGTCACCGGCGCTGGCTGGCGCCAATGACTTTTCGACGAGCGGCATCGACAGCGGCCCGCTGCCCGATTGGAAGGTTTTCGGCTTCGACCTGTCGAGCATCCCGGATGACTCGGCCTCGCTCGCCGCCTTCAAGTCGTCGCTGGATCCCTGGACTCAGCAGGGCATCGCCAATCGCTGCCGCCAGGACATCACGCTGAACCCCTTCCGCTACTCGCCGAAAGTCCGCGACTTCTGCGCGGCGCGCTGAGCTTGCAGAGCTAGATCCAAGACGCGGATCTAGCTTCTCGCCTCCCCTCAGGGGGAGGTAGGAGCGCAGCTCCTGGTGAGGGTTTGGGGAACCATGTGGTTTGGCCGTAAACCATCCCGGCTCACACTCAGGATTCCCGTCATTTCTCACTGCCCATCATCCTGAGGTGCTTCGCGTGAGCGAAGCCTCGAAGGAGGGTCCAGCGAAACAACGAAACCTCTCCTACGCCCCCCGATCCTATGGCCTACTACCGCTTCCAAGAGCCGTCTGGACCTTCCTTCGAGGCCCGGCCGAGCCGGGCACGTCAGGATGATGATCGTGCGGTTTGCAGCAAGGGGCGGATAGACCTAAGCCTCAAACGACCTCGACCAGCCGGTCGATCTGGGTCAGGAATTCCGTCCGCGCCGTCGGCTCGCGAAGTCCGCGCGGCGCGTAGATGTGGCGTGACAGAAAGTGGCCGGTCAGGCGGAAGGCGTCGCGCAACTCTTCGGGTCCGCCATTGCTGCGGCCGCCCGTCATGAACGGTGCCAGGCGCAGCAACCGATCCTCATAGCCGACCGCCCCCCCGCGACTAACCGCCCGGCCTGTCTTCGGCGACACGAAATGCAACTCGTCGCGCGCGCCGGTCGCGGCGCAGACCGATAGATCGAGCCCGAAGCCGAGTTCTTCCAGCAGGACCAGCTCGAAACGGGCGATGAATGCGCCGAAATCCAGCAGATCTGGCCTATCGGCCTGCGCAAAAACATCCAGAGCCGCTTCGACCGCGCCATGCAGCGCCGCATGCGGCTCGCGCTCGGCCAGCAGGCGCAGATGTCCGGTCAGCGTTTGCAGTGCGAAGATCGCCGCCGGCTCGGCCATCAGGCTCGCGGCCCGGCTTGTCACCGGCTCGACCGTGAAAACACCCAGATGCTCGTCGAGCCGCGCCCGCCAGACCACCTGAACGGTGTTGCCGGGCTGGAGAACCGGCGAAAGCCGGCGTGATTTGCCGCCACGCACCAGACCGAGATGCCGTCCGCGCGAAGCCGTCATCAGTTCGAGAACGACGCTCGTCTCACCCTGCTGCCGGACGCCCAATACCAGGCCCTGATCGGTCCATTCCATGAGGGCATTCTAGAGCGAAGCTGGATGGTCGGCTGCAATTTTTTGGCGTTGTCGTCCCGCGCGTCAGCAGGAACCAACACGCCATCCCTACCCTGCCATACCTCTCCACCCTGCCGATATCCTTCGAAAGCTGGGATTCATGCGCCGAGACGTTGGGAGGCTCGCACGACGCACGCTCTGGCTGAACGGATCCAGGTCTTCTTCCGAGATGACGCCAGCGGCGTGCGGTGGCGGATCGGATGACGGCGGGGAATACATGCGGCGGAGGCAGAGGGCGTTGGCGCCGCACGTCACGACGTCGCCAAACGAAAAAGGCCCGGCGGATTTCTCCGCCGGGCCTTCGATAACTGACCCTTAGGTCAGATTACCAGGAGCGCTTCAGGAACAGGTTGAAGTTCCAAGCCGAACCGTCGTTGGACTGGTTCACGTAGTCGATGTCCGGACCGCCCGTCGGGAGATCGTCGTTGACGTCAACAGCCGTGTAGAACACGTCACCGACGAGGTCGAGGCCCTTGACCGGGGTGTAGACGGTCGTGAAGCCAACGCGCCAAGCGTCAACACCGATGTTGTCCTGGTAGTCAGAACCATCGTAGCTGGCGTAACCGCCCGAGAGCGACGACCAGAGAGCGGGGCTCCAAACGTGCTTGTACGAAGCAAGCGCGCTCCAGCTGGTGCCGGGAGCCGCAGCGACCGCGTCGTTCAGGACGGGGCCGATGAAGCCAGCCACCGAGGTGCCGCCAGCAATACCGGTGAAGGAGTTAGCGTTGTCGCCGTAAGCAGCCGACACGAAGAAGCGGTCGCCAGCGGAGACGTTGTCAAGAGCGATCTCGAGACCACCGCCGACAGCCCAACCCGATGCGCCGTCGAAGAAGTTGTCATCATTCGGATCGAAGCTGTAGGGACCGTTCGATTCGATAGCCTGGTTCGTGTAGGCAGCAGCGAGCTTGGCGCTGAAGATACCCGAAGCGTAGGTGACGGCACCGACGACGTCCGGCGTGTTCTGGGTGTCGACGAAGTCCGTACCCAGGCCAACAACGCCGAAGTTGGGAGCCAGCTGACCACGGTCGCGCTGATCTTCAACCGAAATCGCCAGACCAAAGCCGTTGACGGCATAGGTCAGCTGGATGTGATCGACGGTCGAATCCGAACCGAACATGCCGGTGTCGTTGTAGCCGCGGCCGAAGTCGAACAGCGACGTGAAGTAACCAGCCTTGAGCGGACCGAGCTCGAGGTAGGCGCTATCGACATAAGCCGACTTCGTCGTGTTGTTGATGTACTGGTCGAGCGTCGCGCCATTGGCGTTGCCCGGCGTGTTGCTGGTGGCAGCGCGCAGGTCGATGAAGCCGGTCAGGTTACCATATTCGGTGACCGACGAAGCGGTTGCCTGCATGGAGACTTCGGTGAAGAAGTTGCCCCAGTTGCTGTCCGGGTATGAGCCGTTGAACGCGCCCAGGTCCGAACGGTCGCCGAACGACGTACCGAACTTGACGTAGCCGCCGATCTTGATGCAGGTGTCCGTGCCCGGCGAATAGAAGAAGCCAGCACCGAAAGCGTCGCAGACCTTCACGTAGTCAACCGGCTCGGCGACCGTGAGATCCGCCGCCTGAGCGCCGCCAGCCATCAGCATAGCTGCAGCAGAGCCGAGGAGAAGGGTCTTAAAGTTCATGTTCTGACCTCCAAAAAGGTAATACAAAGAGATTTAGCCATTCTTCTCGTCGCTACCGAGTAGACCCCGCAGGATCACCCCTTCTCGTCAGCTCGTACGAAGTCAGTCCCAATCCCCGTTCAGCTGCTTCTACTTTTTATTGGCCCCCACCCCAGGGTGACCGGCAGAAACAACCGGAACCTCATCTCGTGATTCCGTGAATTTGATAATAGCGAAAGCGCGATCAGGCGCTATGACAGAATTGCAACACCAAGAACCTTCCGTACAGCGTAAGGCGTTAACCTATCGGTAAGGCGTCTTAACGCACGTTAACGCCTTAACCCACGATGGCGCCTGTTGAATCCGGATTGAGCGCTGTTCCGCGCGTGGCGCTTGATCCCGCCTCGCGCGGCGCTAATGTCCCCGCAGCACACCACTCATCGACAGGAAGACCGCTTGCCATGACCGCTCTCGACCGAAACGCGATTCTCGAACGGCTGCGGACCGTCGAAGGCCCGGACGGAAAAGGCGACATCGTCAGCCTCGACCTCGTCTCCGATATTCTGATCAATGGCGGCAAGGTGATGTTCTCCATCACCGTCGACGCGGCGCGCGCCCATGCGCTGGAGCCGCTGCGTGAAAAAGCGGCCGCCGCCGTCAAGAGCCTGGAAGGCGTCGAGAGCACGTTGGTAATTCTGACGGCCGAGCGGAAGGGCAATACGCTGGCCACTAACAGCCCGCCGCCGCGCCCCGCCGCATCGGCCGCCTCCTCGCCCGCCGCCCACCCGCCGCGCCCGGCTGCCGCGCGGCCTTCCGCTTCCGGCAAGCCCGGCATTCCCGGCGTGACGGCGATCATCGCGGTTGCTTCCGGCAAGGGCGGCGTCGGCAAATCGACCACCGCCGTCAACATCGCGCTCGGGCTTGCCGCCAACGGGCTGAAGGTCGGCCTGCTCGACGCCGATATCTATGGTCCGTCCGTGCCGCGCCTGCTCGGCCTTTCCGGCCGGCCCGAAACGATCGACGGCCGCACGCTGAAGCCGATGGAGGCTTATGGCATCAAGGCGATGTCGATGGGCTTCCTGGTGGAAGAAGAGACGCCGATGATCTGGCGCGGGCCGATGGTGATGTCGGCCATCACCCAGATGCTGCGCGAAGTCGCCTGGGCGCCGCTCGATATTCTCGTCGTCGATATGCCGCCCGGCACGGGCGACGCGCAATTGACCATGGCGCAGCAGGTGCCGCTGGCCGGCGCCGTCATCGTCTCGACGCCGCAGGATCTCGCCTTGATCGATGCGCGCAAGGGGCTCGCCATGTTCCGCAAGGTCGATGTGCCGCTGCTCGGCATCGTCGAGAACATGAGCTATTTCATCGCGCCCGATACCGGCGCCCGCTACGACATTTTTGGCCATGGCGGCGCGAAGCGCGAGGCGGAGCGGCTCGACGTGCCGTTCCTGGGTGAAGTGCCGCTTGAAATGGTCATCCGCGAGACGTCGGATAGCGGCAAGCCGATCACCGCGACCGCGCCCGACAGCCCGCATGCCCGCGTCTACAAGGATATTGCCGCCAAGATCTGGGCGACCGTCTCGGCCGGCGCCGGCGCGAGGCAGGCGCCGAGCATCGTCATCGAATAAATCGTCAACCATTCTGGGCCGGCGGTTGCCGCTGGCACTCATCCTATAAAACGCCGCCCGAGGAAAAGCCGGGCGGCGTTTTTGTTTCGGGTAGATCAGACGCCGACGGTGAACCGCTTGCGGCTGTGCTTGCGGCTCTCCGCTTCGTCGAGGATCGCCACGGCCAGATCGCCGATCGAGATATGCGCGGTGCCGGTTGCCGGATCGACGACCGGGTTGTCGAGCCCGAGGCGATAGTTGCCGGTACGCGGCGTGTCATGTTCCAGAATGGCGGCCGGCGACAGGAAGGTCCAGTCGAGCGCTGTTTCCTTGCGGATGTCGGTCAGGCCGTCGCGGGCAGCGAGCGCGCCCGGCTTCCAGGCCTCGGGGAACTCCGGCAGGTCAACCGCCTGCACGCCCGGAGCGACTTCCAGGCTGCCAGCGCCGCCGACGACGAGCAGCGGCAGGCCCGCCTTCTTCACGCCGGCGACGATCGACGCCGCGCCACGCTTGTACTCATTGTAGATATCCGGATTGGTCCAGCCGGGATTATAGGCGCTGACGACATAGTCATAGCCGGCGACCAGCGCCGCGACGCGGTCGGCATCGAGCACGTCGCCGGCAATCTTGGTCAGGCCCGGTGCGTCGGCCAGCTTTTCCGGGTGGCGCGCAATGGCGCCGACCGAATGGCCGCGCGAAAGCGCCTCGGCGACAACTGCCGAGCCGACAAAGCCCGTTGCGCCAATCACTGCGATTTTCATTGTCTCGATCCTTTTTCGCCGTTGCGGGACGAACATCCGGCGTCCCCGCTTCCGCACGATGCGGTTACGAAAGATAACTAGGCGCTTGACTTGCATGCGTGAAGGACGCATTTGCGGCGCACCAGGGCACCACGAGGGAACCACCTCGCCCGCCGGAGGCAGCTTGAACATGCACGAAACTGCGGATTCGCTTGATTTCGAGACCGCCGAACGGCTCGACGTCGAAACGATTGGCAAGCCGTTGGTGAACGGACCGTTTGCCGGAACGGTCGTTTTGCCGGCCGAGCAATGTCCGGTTCGCGATGTGCTGGACAGGCTGGGCGATGCGTGGAGCTATCTCGTCGTGTTGCAGCTGACCTCCGAGCCGCATCGCTTCAATGCGCTGAAGCGCGCGGTCGACGGCATTTCGCAGCGGATGTTGACGGTGACGCTGCGAGGGCTGGAGCGCGACGGCCTTGTCAGCCGCAAGGTTTTCCCCACCACGCCGCCTCAGGTTGAATATGCACTGACGGATCTCGGCTATTCGCTGGCCGAGCCGATGCGCGTGCTGACGCACTGGGCCTCGACAAACCACGCAAAAATCCGCGCGACACGCGCCGCCTACGACTCGCGCGCCGACTGAGCTCTTGGCGCGTCAGAAATCGCTGACGATGTTGACGAAGCCGCCATACCAGACCGGCGCCGGGCCGGTGATGATGGACTTCATGCCTGCCCCGGGGATCGACGCGCTGATGCCGGTGGTCAGATAGGTGCTGGGCGTGATGGCGCGGATGTATTCGAGATAGATGTCATCGGCGAGATGGCGTTCTGTGACGCCGGCGACCGGATCAGCGACGCCGTTGGCGAATTCAAGCCGGGTTGCCTGGCCGAACTGGATCGGGCTCCGCAGTTCGTTGACGTTGATATAGGCGTAGCGCAGCGTCAGCGTGTCCCGCTCGGTCGGGCGCACACTCAGGCTCAGCTGCTGCGAATTGACGTTGGAATTGATGAAGACCATCGACGATTTCGAGCCCGTCGACCAGGCGCTTGGCGACCCTTCATAATAGAGCGGATCGAAGCGTTCGAGCTGCGGCGTCGCGGGATCGTCGCCGGAGAACGTCTGGTAGGTATAGGCGATCGTCGGCGTCCAGCCGATATTGGCGAAGGTGTAGCCGATCTGCGCCCGCCCGGCCCAGGCCCGCATGTCGATGCGATCGTTCCACTCATAGGCGAAGTCGCCGCCGACGAAGAGATTTTCGAGGCTGCCCTCGAAGGGCATGGCGCGACCATAGAGATTGACGAATTTCAGCCCGTCGCGGCCATCTGGGATAATCGAGGGAATGCCGACGCCGCCGGGCGCCGCCTTGGGATAGGGCGCGGTTGATTCCGGCACATAGCCGAGCGTTGCGCCGGCATAGGTATCGCGCGGTCCGTCATAGCGAAAATCGCCGCCGACGATCTGCGTGTTGGTCGGATTCCTCGGCAGTTCGTTGGGCTCGACATAAAAGCCTGTCGCCGTGAAGTCGCCAAAGCCGAACCGGCCAAGGGCTGCCATCTCCCAGGCTTCTCGAGGCCCAAGCTTCAACGCCCCGCGCTCAAAACCGTTGGCCCCGCCATTGGCGATCAGCATGCCGGTGCCGGCCTTGTAGTCGCGCGGACCGAGCGAGATGTCGAACCAGGGCGTCGCGCCGCTGGTGTCGCGCGAGCGCAGGCCGAGATAGCCATCTTCCAGCGTGATCCGGCCGGTGCTGCCGGTATCGAAGGCATCGATCCCCAGCGTACCGGAGGCGACGACCGAGATCTTGCCATAGGCGGTGAGTGAATCACCCAGCTCCTTGGTGAAGCTCAGCCCGGGCATGATGTAGCCTTCGAGCCAGTCCGTATCCGGATCGAAGCCGGCGTTCGGCGCGACGGTCGCGGCGAGGTCCCAGAACAGGTTTCGTTCGAACACGGCGTTGCCGCCGAGTTGCAGATGCGCCTTCACCTCCAGCCCGTCAGCGTCGAACAGCACCAGGCGATCGGCGCCCCGCGCGGCGGAAACCAGCAGCAAACTCGCTGCCAAGGCTCCAACCGTCACGGCGCAATGGCGAAACTGGATCATGAAATGCTGCATTCCGGGCAGGCGACGGTCCGTCATCCGAGCCGAAGGATGGCCCGTTCCGCGCCATCCCGATCAGGAAAGCAGATCGCTACCGATTCAGCCAGCCGCATTCGCCGCCGGTGGGCGTTACGACGTCAGCAGACGCTTCAGCGCCACATGCTGGAGCAGCAGGATCGTCTTGGCGTCGCAGATGCGGCCATCGTCGATCATGGCCAGCGCCTCTGCGAAGGGAAGCTCGATCACCTCGATATCCTCGCCCTCATGCGCTTCGCCGCCACCCTCGCTTGTGCGATCGTGCGGCGAATAGCGGGCGACGAAGAGATGCAACTGCTCAACGACGCTGCCAGGCGACATGAAGGGAACCATGACACGAACCGGCGCTTCGAGCGTGACGCCCAGTTCTTCCTCGGCTTCCTTCTTGATGCAGGTAACGGGATCGTCGGCATCGAGAAGGCCGGCGCAGACCTCGACCAGCGGCTCATGATGGCCGCGCACCCAGGCCGGATAGCGGAACTGGCGGATCAGCAGGACCGTGTTGCGATCGGGATCGTAGGGCAGCACCGCCGCGCCATCGCCGCGATCATAGGTCTCGCGCGTCTGCGTCTGCCAGGTGCCGTCCGAGCGGCGATAATCGAAGATGTTCTTGTACAGCTTGCCCCAGCTCTCCGAGAGCAGGATGCGTTCGCGCTCGCGAACCCGGTCGTTCTGTTCCGTCATTCCAGTTTCCTTGCGAGTCCTTGTGGTCCACTTGCCCAGCATGCGACGTCGTTCCGACAGCGCGGCAAGCTTCCGATGTTGTGGCGCTAGTTCAGCACGAGACGCCTTATCAAAACTGAAATCGCCGCGCCGTAGTCGGCCGCGCTGCCGCCCGCATCAATCGCCAGCGCCGCGCGGTCGAACGCAGCCGAGAGCAGGTCGGTGAGCGCGGCAAGCGGCAGGCCGGGATCGCGCCCCGCTTGCGAGAAGGCCGCCTCCAACCCCTCGCGAAGCGTACGCGCCGCGTTCGCCTCGTCGAGTGCCTGGATCTCCGCCATGCCCAACACGGCCGGCGCTTCGATCAGCAACAGCCGGGTCCGGCCCGGCGCATGCATCGCTTCGAGATAGGCGAAGCTTCCGGCGATCAGAGCCGCGACCGGCTGCATCGATGCCGACGCCCTGCCCTCGATCGCCGCGGCGACAGCGCTCGCTTCCTCGGCGACAACAGCCCGGAACAGATCGCGCTTATCCTGGAAGTGGTGATAGAGCGCGCCCCTCGTGATGCCGGCCGCCGCGACGATCTCCGGCGTCGACGTTTCGGCATAGCCCTTTTCGATGAACAAGCCCCGCGCCGCCGATAGCAAGGCGGCCCGGGTCTTTTCGGTGCGGTCCTGATTGGAGCGAGGCGATTGCATACATACAGCCTGTATGTTAATTAGGAAAATACATACAGACTGTATGTCAATTCAGAGGGAGTGCAAGGCCATGCGGATCACCAGCTTCTACCCCGTCCTGATGACGCAAGATGTCCCGGCGACGGCGGCGTTCTACCAGACGCATTTCGGCTTCATCACCGCCTTCGAAAGCGACTGGTATGTCCATCTGCAATCCGCCACCGACCCTGCCATCAACTTGGCCGTGCTTGACGGCACGCATGCGACGATTCCCGAAATCGGCCGGGGCCTGGCGTCCGGCCTGCTGCTCAATTTCGAGGTCGAGGATGTCGATGCAGTCCATGCGCGCCTTGCGGCGGCCGGCCTGCCGATGTTGCTCGCCCTGCGCGACGAACCGTTCGGCCAGAGGCATTTCATCACGCGCGATCCGAATGGCGTGTTGATCGACGTCATCACGCCGATCCCGCCCAGTGCCGAATTCGCCGCGCAATATTCGCAGGATGCCTTGCCGACATAGCTCCGCCGCTACGGCGATTGCGCCATCTGGTCGAGTAGCCAGGCGCGGAACAGCCGGACCTTGCGGCTGCGCGCCTTGGCATCCGTCGTCACGAACCAATAGGCGAGATCGGTTTTTGCCTCCTGCGGGAACGGCCGGATAAGCCGACCGGCGGCAAGCGCATCGGCGACCACCATCTGCCAGGCCAGCATGACGCCCTGCCCGGCCAGCGTCGCCTCCAGCGCCAGAACCGGATCGGTATAGGACGGCCCCGTCAGCTTGATTGGGGGCTCGCCGGTCGCCAGAAACCAGGCCTCCCAGTCCACCATCGTTCCCTCATCGGCGATGACGGGCACATGCGCGAGATCGGCAGGCGTTCGCAGCTGATCGCGCCAATGCGGCGCGCAGACCGGGAAGAAGGGCTGCGGCGTCAGGCTTTCCGCCACCACGCCGGGCCAGGCGCCGCGCCCAAGCCGGATCGCGCAATCGACATCGCTGCGGGCAAGATCGATCACATTCGTCGTGGCCACGAAGCGGATCTCGATGTCGGGATGCGCCCGGGTGAAATGGCCCAGTCGCTGCACCAGCCAGCGCGCCGCGAAGGTCGGCGCTGTGGTGATCGTCAGCATGCCGCTCTCGTCGCCTTCGAGCAGCGCCAGCGCCTCGGCGATCTGGCGAAAGCCGCCATTGAGCAGCGGCAAAGCCGCTTCCAGTGACGGTGTCGCCACCAGTCCTCGCGGCGTGCGCTCGAAAAGGTGAATCCCCAATCGCGCCTCGGCGCGCTTAATGTGCTGGCTGATGGCGCCCGATGTGACGCCGAGCTCGGCCGCCGCGGCGGCCAGCGTGCCGGTTCGCGCGACGAATTCTATAGCCCTGAGGGCATTGAGCGGAACTTTGAAAGCCTCGGTCATATAGTTTTTCTAAAGTGTGACCGAGATCATGTCGATACCGCCGCGATCGGTTTAGGACCATGTTGCCTCAGCGTCAGCCGAGGAGATGAACCATGACGATCTATGGACTCTATCGCGCTGTCCTTCATTGGGCAGTTGAGCCAGTGGCCGTCGCCCACAATGAGAACGCACTTTGGGGATTGAGTGTCCGCGAGTTGGCCGATCTGCCGATCGGTCCCGAAGCGGTCGACGCCCAGCCAGCGTTCGATCCGAAACCAGGCAGTCGCTGTGCGTAATGCAGCGGCTGGGAGAGGAGTACCCAATGCCCAGGTCGCAACAAGCCATTCTCGCCAGCCAGCCCGGCGCCCGCGAGCAGGCCCTGCAAAGCCACTATAAGGCGCTGAACCCCTGCCTCGCCGCCGCTGTGCTGCATGCGCGCCCAGCCGAGAAGAAGTCGCAGCAGATGGCGATGTCCCAGCTTGTCGACGATCGCTTCGCCGAGATGGAATAGCCGCGCAAGCGGCAAGGCCCTCACCTCCAAAGGGAGATGAGGGCGAGCCCACGACGTGAGCACCATTCTTAACCTCTCGCCTCACGGGAGAAGTCGACGGCCAGGGGCCGGCGGGTGAGGGTTTACGGCCTCACCGGATGGTTCCCTAAACCCTCACGCGGACCTATCGGTCCGACCTCTCCCTCAGGGAGAGGTGAGGCGCCGGTCGTCACCAGTCTGCGCTAGCCGCGATCCAGCCAGCTCACCTGTTCCGGTGTCAGCTGGATATCGAGCGCGGAAAGGCTGTCTTCCAGTTCGGCCAGCGTACGCGGTCCGATCAGCGGCACGACCGGGAAAGGCTGTGCCAGCACGTAGGCGAGCGCGATGTGGATCGGCTCGCGGCCAAGCTGCTTGGCAAGCTCGATCGCACGATCCCGACGCTCAAAGTTCTTCTCCGAGTACCAGACGCGGACGATTTCCTCGTCGTCGCGCTTGTCGCGACCGGCGCGGTCGGTGAAGAAGCCGCGTCCCTGGCTCGACCAGGCGAAGTTCGGGATCTGGCGCTGGGTGAGCCAGGCCTTCCATTCATCGTCCGAAGCCGCGACGCAGCCGGCCCAGATCGGGTCGAGCATTTCGGCCAGCGAGAAATTGTTGGAAAGCGCGCCCGGCTTCTGCTTGCCGGTCTTTTCGGCATAGGCGATCGCCGCGTCCATGCGCTCGCGCGTCCAGTTGGAGCCGCCGAACGGACCGCGAATACGGCCGGCCTTCACCTCGGCATCCATCGCATCGACAAATTCCGAGACGGGAACGTCCAGGTTGTCGCGATGCATGAAGTAGATGTCGACATGGTCGGTCTGCAACCGGTCGAGCGTCTCGGTCAGCTGCTTGGCGATCACATCCGGATAGACGAGCGGCGAATGCGCGCCCTTGCCGATGACGACCGATTCATTACGCACGCCCCGGCTGGTCAGCCAGTCGCCCAGAATCTTCTCGGTCTTGCCGCCGGCATAGATGTAGGCGGTGTCGAACAGATTGCCGCCCGCCTCGTGGAAGGCGTCGAGCAGCACCGAAGCGCTGGCGAAATCCGGGAAGAACTCGAAGCCGAGCGCTGCGACCGAGGTCGGCTGGCTGACGCCCGCCAACTGCCGCTTCGGGATTGATTTCGCGCCGCGCGAAAGCTTGGCGCCCTTGATCGTGGTCGTCTTGCGCGATGCCTTCTCGATGTCGAAGACAAGGCCGACTGCCCCACGCCACTTGTCGAGCGTGCGCAGATTGCCGAGCGTATCGGCCCAGCTCATGCCGGGTGAGGCAAGCTGCTGCTGGCCGGCGCGGATCGCTTCGCCGGCTGCGTCCACCTCGAACGAATAGAGCCAGCTCGGCTCGACGACCTCGACCACCTCGACGCTGGCATCCGGCCGGATGATACGGATCGTACCGGTGCCGCCTTCCTTGCCGGTCGCGAACCAGAAGTCGGAAACCTCGATGCGACCCTTGGTGCCGAGAATACGCAGCACATTATCCTGCGCCACCGACACGCTGCACGAGACTTCGGCAATGATGTCATTCGGGAAGGTCAGGATCGCCGCCGCCCATTCGTCGACGCCGGATTTCCCAAGATGCGCCGAACCCTGCACCTGGACGGGATCGAGGAACGGCTTGCCGGAAGCTGCACCGGCAATCAGTCGGGTCATCGAGACCGGATAGCAGCCGACATCGAGAATGCCGCCGCCGGCGAGGTCATTGGCATAGAGCCGATGGTCGGGATCGAATTTCGGCATGGCGAAACCGAAGCTCGACTTGATGGCGCGGATTTCGCCGATCATGCCGCTGGCGACGAGGTCATAGAGCCGCTTCGTCTGCGGATGGACGCGGTACATGAAGGCCTCTGCGGCAAACGTGCCGGCCTTCTTGTGCGCGTGGAAAATTGCCTCCGCCTCATAGGCGGTCAGGCCGAGCGGCTTTTCGACCAGCACATGCTTGCCGGCCTCGGCCGCCTTGATCGCCCATTCGGCATGGCCGGGATGCGGCGTCGCGATGTAGACGGCGTCGATCTCGGGATCGTCGAGCAGCGCCTGGTAGCCGTCATGGATACGGGCGCCCGGAAAATCATCGCCGAGCCCCGGCTTGGACGGATTGCGGCTGCCGATCGCGACCAGCTTGCCGGTCTTCGAATGCGTCAGCCCGTCGCGAAACGCCTTGGCGATGCCGCCGGGTCCGATGATACCCCAGCGAACGGGGGGCTGGTTATCGGCCGAGATCGTCATATCAGTCTCTTTCGTTGCACTGCGTTCGGCAAAACCGCCGAAACCTTGGAGAGAAGGAACACGCCGCTACCCTTTGACCGCACCCATGGTCAGGCCGGCGACAAAGTGGCGTTGCATCAGGAAGAACATCAGGACAGGCGGAATCGCCACCAGGACGGTCGCGGCTGCGATGATGTTCCAGGCGGTGACGTATTGTCCACGCAAAGTGGCGAGGCCTGCGGTGACAGGGCGGACCGTATCGGCCTGGGTCAGCACCAGCGCCCAGAAATAGTCGTTCCAGACAAAGGTGAAGATCAGCACGCCGAGCGCCGCGAGCGCCGGGCGAACCAGCGGGGTCACGATGTGCCAGAGCACCTGCCAGGGCGAGGAACCCTCGACTTTCGCCGCCTCGAACAGTTCGGGCGGCAGATCGGCGATGAAATTGCGCATGAACAGCGTGGCAAAGCCGGTCTGGAACACGGTGTGGAACAGGATCAGCGCATAGGGCGTGTCGTAGAGGCCGATCGTTAGCATGAAATCGCGCACCGGGATCATCAGGATCTGGTGCGGGATGAAGTTGCCGCCGATCAGCAGCGCGAACAGAAGCATGTTGCCGCGGAAGCGATAGCGCGCCAGCACGAAGCCCATCATGGTCGATAGGATCAGGACGAAAAACACGGTCGGAAGCGTGATCACCAGCGAATTGAAGAAGAACCGCGCCATCGCCGTCTGGGTGAAGACCGCCTGGTAATTCTCCAGCAGATCGAAGCTCTTGGGCCAGCCCCAATAGTTGCCGACCATCAAATCCTCGGCCGAGCGGATCGAGGTGATGGTAATGGCGACGAGCGGCAACAGCCACAGCGCCAGCACCACGACGATGGCGACAGGATAGAGCGCGCGGACGGCGGGCCGCGCCTGCTGGACGGGGAACGGATAGCTCATCGTTCGCGCCTCGCTTCAGCCCGCATGACGCGGCTCAGATAGAAGACGATGAACACCGCCATGACGCCGAACAGCACCGTGGCGATCGCCGCCGCATAGCCCATCCGATAGGAGAAGATCGCCTGCTCGTACATCTGGTAGGCGAGCACGGAGGACGAGCCATAGGGACCGCCCTGCGTCATGATCGCGATCAGGTCGAAGCTGCGCAGCGCGCCGATCACCGTCACGGTCAGGGCGATGAAGCTCGCCGCGCGCAATTGCGGCAGCACGACATGCCAGAACATCGGAAAGCCCTTGGCGCCATCGACGCGGCCGGCGCCCAGCACATCCTCGTCCAGATTATTGAGACCGGCGAGGAACAGCACCATGCAGAAGGCGACCTGCGGCCAGAGGGCAGCGGCAACGATGCCGAACGTCACCAGATCGGGATCCGAAAGGATCGCCGGCGCGGTTGCGCCGAAGACGTTGAAGATCAGCGCCATCATGCCGAAGGTCGGATCGTAGAACCACGAATAAACGACGCCGACCGTCACCGGCGCCAGCACCAGCGGCATGAAGAACAGCGACTTGGCCAGCCGGATTCCCTTGATCTTCTGGTTGACCAGCAAGGCCAGAACCAGCCCGCCCACCGGCGCGATCAGGAACAGCACCAGCCAGATGACGTTGTTCTTGAGACTGGTGAGAAATTGCGGGTCGGCGAACAGTTCTGTGTAGTTGCCGAGGCCGACCCAGGTTTTCGGGCCGATGCCATCCCATTCATACAGGCTCAGGCGAAAGCTCTGCAGCGTCGGGATGACGATGATCAGCAGGAAAAGGATCAGGCCGGGAGCAAGAAGCAGCACCGGCGTCAGCCATTCCCGATGCCGTCGCCACAAGGAACCCGGTCGCGAATTTGGCGTCGCCGATGCACGCAAAACATCTGTCATCCGTCATTCCATCCGGTCATTTCGGATCGCCACCCCGGCCGGACACTCGATGCGAGAATCGAGCGAAGTCCCGAGGCGCGCCGGCTCGGAGCCACGAGGCGCAGGGGGATCGCGCATCCGAAGCCCGAGCGAAGATCCACCGGCGCGAATAGGCCGCGCCGGTGGATCGCCCCGCCTCAACTCTTCTTGTAGATGCGCTTGCGTGCCTGCTCGAGCCGGGCCTGGACGGCCTTGCGGCTGTTGGGATCCGCCATGAATTGCTGGAAGCCGTTCATGCCGATCTGCGCCATGTCGGGGTCGGTATCGCGGTCGTAGTACTGCGAGGCCGACTTTGCCGATTTGAGGATTTCCTGGCCCTTCTCCAGCAGCCAGTCCTTCTTCAGCACCGGCACGTCCGATCGGGTCGGAATATTGCCTTCCGGCTCGACCCAGAGCGCCAGCCGCTGCGGCTGGTAGAAGAAGGTGATGAACTGGCGGGCCAGGTCCTTGTTCTTCGCGCCGGACGGAATGTGCATGGAATCGACCGGGAATTCCTCGGCAGTCGGCACCGCCGCGTCGATCACCGGGAATTGCAGGTAGGTGTATTTGTCGAGGTCGGCGGCGGGAATGTTGCGGGTCAGGAACTGGCCCATCAGATACATGCCGGCCTTGCCCTGCAGCAGGAAGGGCACCGCGCCCTGCCAGTCATAGGACGTGTGGTTCGGGATGAAGAACTTCTTGTCGATCAGTTCCTGCCACTTGTCGAAGACGGCATCGAGCTTCGGATCCTCATAGGAGGCCTCGCCGGCCATCAGCTGCATATGGAAGTCGTAGCCGTTGATGCGCAGGTTCAGATAGTCGAACCACGCTGCCGAAGGCCAGAGATCCTTGGTGCCGATGGCAAAGGGCGAAATGCCGTCCGCGACCATCTTGTCGCCATAGGCGACGAGTTCGTCCCAGGTGGCGGGCGCCTTGCCGCCGGCATACTTGTCCAGATAGTCCTTGCGCGCCCAGATGCCCCAGAAGCTGGCCCCGGTCGGAACACCATACTGCTTGCCGTCGACCGTGACCGTCGTCGTCAGCGCGCCGACCTTGTCGGCCCAGCCTTCCTTGGCCCAGAGATCCGACATGTCGTCGAACAGGCCGCGATTGACGAAGGCGCGCATGCGATCGCCCGAGAACCACAGGCAGACATCCGGCGGATTGGCGACGAGGAAATTGCGGATCGCCGTCTTGTAGCCTTCATGGTCCATCGCGTTCTGCTGGACCTTGATGCCGGTCTCTTTCGTGAACTCTTCGATGAACTGGGCCATCAGCTTGCGCTGGCCCTCGCCGCTTATGTTGGTGTTGATCGTGAGGGTCCGGTCCTCGGCGAACGCCGCCCCGGTCCACCCGCCCCCTAAAGCCGCGACGCCGACCCCGGCCGCCAGCGATTTGAGCACAGTTCGTCGACTAGCCGCGCCGAATGGCACGCCAAAACGGTTCTTCATGCTTGTTCCTCCCAAGGACCCATCCAACGATCCCCTTGGGTTGGCGCGGCCCTCCAACCGCATGTCCGCCAACCCGGAGAGATCGAAGCCTCCATCCCGTAGTCGGCGACCATTAACGTCCGCGCTCCGCAGCTTGTCAATTCGGCGATGTGGACAATTGCCGCAATATCCGGCGACGCAGACCCGGCCGACGACACAACGAAATTCCGTCCCTTGTCGCTCTATTTTCAAAATTATAATAATATATATACGTACGGCGGGTACATATATTTGGCACTTACAGCCAAGGCGAGAAATTCCGCTGCGTCACCTGCTTCGGATCGGCAAGCTTGACCGCCCCCTCACTCGGGAGGGAGCGGTCGACAACTTGCCGGTTTAGACCGAAGGCCATTTGCCGTGAAAGGCGAATTCGCTGACCGCAAGCCGCTCGCGCCCTTCCAGTTCACGCAACCGGTCGCGCTCGGGCAGGATATCGGGATCGCCGGGGAAGCCGATGCCGATACCGGTGCAGGGTTCAAAACCCTCCGGTACGTTGGCTGCGGCGATCACCTTGTCGCTCTCGAAGCCGCCGAACGGATGCACGGCGAGACCATTGGCGGTTGCCTGCAGCAGCAGATAGCCAAGCGCGATGCCGGTATCGTGGCGGTTATGCCAAAGCGAGCGACCGCTCTTGGAATGCAGCTTGGCGACGGCATAGGCCAGCACCGAGACGCGGCGGACCCAGGGCTGGTTGCCCTCGACCGCGCAATCGACCAGCGTGTCGAAGAATGGCTCGCCGCGAAACGCATAGACGAAGCGCCAGGGCTGCGAGTTGCTTGACGAAGGCGCCCAGCGCGCCGCCTCGAAGAGCGGTTTCAGATCGGCCTCCGAAAGCGTCTTGTCGGGATCGAAGGCGCGCGGGCTCCAGCGCTCGGCGATCACGGGCAGGATCGGTACGGCGGTGTCGGCAGGCTTCCGCATTCTCAAGGTTCTCCATCATGCAGCACTCCGTCCCGAAGCACCCTGTCCGATCGTAGAGGGTGGGCGGATTCGCGTAAGCCCCCGGGTTGAGAATTTGGAAAACTGATGTTTGATCGGGGACGGAGAGGCGAAGAAGATTCGCCCGGAGGAGCGCATTTCCATGAAGACCGTTCTCGCCTATGGCGATTCCAACACCTGGGGCGCCGCAACCGTCCCCCGCCCCGACGAGCGCTATACGCGCGAAGAGCGCTGGCCCGGTGTCGCGCAGGCGGAGCTTGGCTCCGGCTGGCATGTGATCGAAGAGGGGCTGCCGGGTCGCTCGACCGTCCATTCGGACCCGGTCGAGGGCGAATACATGAACGGCAAGACCTACCTCCTGCCCTGCCTGCGCAGCCATCGCCCGCTCGACGTCGTCGTGATCATGCTCGGCACCAATGATTTGAAGGCGCGGTTCAACGTGCCGGCGGAAGATATCGCCAAGGGCGTCGGCGAGTTGATCAAGCTGGTCAAGCAGGCCGAAGCCGGCAACGATGCCGGCGTGCCAAAAATCCTCGTCGTCGCGCCCGCCCCGATGCTCGACCATACGGGCGAGAAGCCGGAATACACGCCGATGCTGGAAGGCGGCCATGCCAAGTCGCTGAAGTTCGCGACGCTCTATGCCGCCATCGCCAAGGAGCACGGCACGGCGTTCCTCGACGCTGGCCAGCACATCCGCTCCAGTGCCTATGACGGCATCCATCTCGACCCGGCCGATCAGGTTGCCCTCGGCAAAGCGATCGCCGCCGCCGTCAAGACGCTCGCCTGATCCGCCGGATTTCGATCCGGCCGCCGGCGGCCGGATCGATCAAGCCTCGTGCAAGGATGCGCCCGCCGGCGTCGCGCCGGCGGCGAGCAGTTCCTTGATCGCCGCCGCCGACATCGGCCGGGCAAAGGCGAAGCCCTGCAGATAGGAACAGCCGGCCTGGCGCAGGATTTCGGCATCCGCCTCGAACTCGATTCCCTCGGCCGTGACTTCAAGATCAAGGGCGAGGCCGAGGGCGATGGTCGCCTCGCAGAGCCGGCGCGTCTCCGGATCGACGGACACGCCATGGACGAGCGACCGGTCGATCTTCAGCTTGTCGAATGAGAAGCGGCGAAGATAGCCAATCGACGAATAGCCTGTGCCAAAATCGTCCAGCGCCACGCTGACGCCGAGGGCGCGCAGCGAAGCGACGATGTTCTGGGCGCGCTCCGGGAAGGTGACCATATTGGTCTCCGTCATCTCGATTTCCAGACGGCTCGCCGGCAGGCCCGAATCCCTCAGGATGCCTGCCAGGGCCCGGTCGAAACCCGGATTGCGAAACTGCACCGGCGACACGTTGATGGCGAGCCGGACCGTCGGCCACTGCACCGCATCCCGACAGGCATGGCGTAGCACCCAGTCGCCGACCGCATCCATCAGACCGCTTTCCTCGGCTATGGATATGAACAGATCAGGCGGAATCGGCCCCTGGCTGGCGTGAGTCCAGCGCAACAGCGCCTCGACCTGAGCCAGACGCATCGTCTGCGCCTCGAAAATCGGCTGGTACACGAGATGCAGCGCGTCGGCTTCCAGCGCCTCGCGCAGTTCATTCGCCAGGCGCTTTCGATCGGTCTTCTCGGCGTCTATCGACCAGTCATAGAACGCGACGCGGCTGCGGCCGAGTTCCTTGGCCTGATACATCGCGACATCGGCGCGCCGCAGCAACTCATCGGCCGTGATCCCCTTCTCGTCGGCAACCGCGATGCCGACGCTGGTTCCGATGGAGATCACCCGGTCATCGATCACGATCGGCCCGTTCAGATAGTTCACGAGGCGGTTGCCGAGATCCTCGGCCGCCGAGACCGATGCGCCGGAGTTGAGCACCAGCGCGAATTCGTCGCCGCCGACACGGGCCAGTTGCCCCCACCGCGAACATATCGCCCCGAACCCAAGCGCGACCCGTTGCAGCAGGCGATCGCCGATCTGGTGTCCGTAGGAGTCGTTGACCTCCTTGAAACGGTCGAGATCGAGAAACAACACGGTCAGCGGCGGCGCACGCGGACGACGCACCGCGACTTCCAGCGTCCGGATCAGCGCAACGCGATTGGGCAATCCGGTGAGGCCGTCGTGATTGGCGTCATGGACGGCCTGGCGCTCCCGTCGGCGCACGGCGACAAGGTTGAAATAGCCGATCCCGAGCAGGAACAGGACCGTCAGGCCGATGGCCGTCAGCGTGAGATAGGCCATCGGGGCAACGCGGGAATAGGCCTCGCCGCCGCGGCTGCCCTGCGCCCAGGTCAGGGCGCCGATCGAGTTGTTGCCCGGATCGAGCAGAACGGTCCCTCTATGGCCGATCTCCGGATCCAGGCTGAGGGACATTCCCTCGATGACGAAATCCTCGCCCATCTTGCGGATCGTGAATTCATCGAGGACATGGGCCAGCACGAGCAGGCGCGGCTGGCCGACGGGCCTTGGCTTCGACTCGGTTGCGGGAAAGATCGAACCGACGGCGACCGCGGCGATGCTGCCCGAGCGATCCTTCATCATGCCCACCTTGGAATCGAAGGGAGCATGACGACCTGCAAGGCTCAGGATCATCGCCTGGAGCGGTGAGCCGAATTCCTCCAGCGCCCCACGCGACGCCACGCCGCCGCGCCGAAACGCGAAGACGTTTTCGCCGTTCTCATCCAGCAGATAGGCGGCGTCGAAAAACACGCCGGAGCGTGTCCCTTCCTTGAAATTGCTTTCGGCGAAGCTTTTGTCGATCTCACCCGCCAGCTTGACCGCGCCATCGTCCCAGACGGCATAATCGCCATGGATCTCGCGCAGGCGCTTCAGGTAGGCATCCACGGCGGCACCGGCCGATCGTTCCTTGGCGACGCCGTCGATCCGGTCCACTTCCCCCGCCATCTCGGCGAGCGAGAAAATCATGAACGCGATCGACGCCGCCAGCACCAGCAGTACCGGCAAGGCGACGCGCAGGGCAAATCGGAAGGTGGATCGCTGGAGCAGGCTCATGGTACCGCTGACAAGATCATCTCCCACGGCGACGTGCAAACTATCGCTCCACGTTCCGCAAAGATCTCGCGAAATTACTTAATGCGTGGCTAAGTCATTTGCTCTTTTAGCAAATTCGCAAGTGGAGTCTGCGCTTCTACAAGGATATCGCCCAACTCCAGCCATCCGGCCAAGCGCCGCAGTTCTTCGGCCAGGGCCGGCAACATGGCCTCGGGCCTGCGCACCGTCTCTTCCGTGAAGACACCGAGAACGCGCAGCCGGTTCGCGGCCCGGTCGGCTTTCAGATCGATCCGCGCCTCCAGTCGACCGCGATGCAGGAACGGCATCACGAAATAGCCGAAGATGCGCTTGTGACCGGGTGTGTAGAACTCCAGCCGGTAATGGAAATCGAAGATCCGCTCCGTGCGCGGCCGGTGCCAGACGAGTGGATCGAACGGCGATAGCAGCGCTGTCGGGGTTCCCCGCGCCGGCATGACCGCGTCGGCGGCAAGATAGGCCTGATGTTGCCAGCCCTCGACGCGCACGGGCCGCAGCGCGCCTTCCTCGACCAGTTCGCGCAGCGCGATCCGCGCCTCGGCCACCGGCAGGCGGAAATAGTCGCGGATGTCGGTCTCGGTCGCCACGCCGTGCGCCTTGGCGCCCGCCAGCGTCAGCGCGCGGATGGCGTCGGCCTCATCGGGCGTTTCGACGGCGCCGATCTCACTCGGAATGACGCGCTCCGGCAGGTCATAGATTCGTTCGAAGCCGCGCCTGTGGCCGGTCGTGACCTCGCCAGCCCAAAACAGGTATTCGAGCGCCGTCTTGCCCTTGTGCCAGCCCCACCAAGGGCCGCTGCGGGTGCCGGGATCGTCCAGTTCGCTGGCCCCCATCGGCCCCCGCTGGCGGACTTCCTCGACGACCGCGCGGACATAATCCCTATTTTCGGAAGCGAACTTGGCGATGCCGGAATAGATGCCAACGCCAGCCGCGGCGCGCTGCATGCGCCAGCGCATCAGCGGATGCATGTCGAGCGGCAGCAGCGAGGCTTCATGCGCCCAATACTCGAACAGCGCCCGCTTCTTGCCGCCGGCGAAGGCGCGGGTGTCGAGGGCGGCGCGGTCATAGGCGCCGATCCGGCTAAAAACCGGCAGGTAGTGCGAGCGCACCAGCACATTGACGGAATCGATCTGCAGAAGGCCCATGCGGCCGATTGCCGGGGCTATCTGCCGCCAGGACGACAGGCCGGCATCGCGCCGACTGCCAAAACCCTGGGCGGCGAGCGCGATACGCCGCGCTTCCTCGCCCGTCAGTACATCGCTCACCGGCATTCCCCCAAAGCCCCTCATACCCCTGTATGGCAAAGGCGGAGCGAGGAAACCAGATCGACATTCAGCCGAACCGGGTCAGGACCGCCCTGCCGGGCACGACATCCGGCAGATCCAGATCCGGAAGGATCCGGCGGCTCTCGCCAAGCTCTGCCAGCAGAGCGGTAATTTCCGCCGCCGACATCGGCTTGGCCAGGAAGAAGCCCTGCACATATTCACAATGCAGCATTCGCAGCAGCATCAGTTGCTCGACCGTCTCGATGCCTTCGGCAACGACGGCAATGTCCATGGCGTCGCCAAGCGCAATCATCGACTGGATCAGCGCATTCGCCGTCTGATTGGTACCAAGCTCGGCAATGAACGACTTATCGATCTTCAGCCAATCGAACGGGAACTGACGCAGATAGCCGATCGAGGAAAAGCCGGTGCCGAAATCATCCAGCGACAGGCCGAAGCCCATCGACTTCAGCCGCGCCAGCTTGCGCTTGGCGATGGTCGGGTTGCGGACCAGCAGCCCTTCCGTCAGCTCCAGCTTGAAGCGGTTCGGCACGACGTCATGCCGGCGCGCAATGGCGCCCAGATCGTTGGCAAAGCTCGGATCGCGCAGCTGGGCCGGCGAAACATTGATCGAGATCTTCAGCCCGGTCCAGTCGACCATATCCTGGCAGGCGCGCTGGAACACGAACTTGCCGATATCGTGGATCGCGCCCGTCTCCTCGGCGACCGGGATGAACTCGGCCGGCGAGACGCGGCCAAACTCACCCGATTCCCAACGAACGAGCGCTTCCACCGACACGATCGTCAGGTCGCTGACCCGCACGATCGGCTGATAGACAACGGACATTTCGTTCATCTCGATGGCGCTGCGAAGCGCCATGCCGAGGCGCTTGCGATGCAGCGCTCCCGTCTCGAGGCCGGAATGATACTGTACGGCGTCCCGCTCGGCCGCGTTCTTCGCCTGGTACATGGCCAGATCGGCCCGACGGAGCAATTCCTCCGGCGCCACATCCGGCCCGTCAGAAACCGCGTAGCCGACGGCAGCCGTCACCTGGAACTGGAAGCCGGCGACCGCGAAAGGCTGATCGAGCGCATGCACCATGGCGGAAGCGATGCCGGCGACCGCCTCGAGCGCCGGACGTCCCGTCAGGGCCACCGCGAATTCGTCGCCGCCGACTCGGGCAAAGCAGGCATCCGCCGGCAGGATCATCGCCAGCCGCTCGGCAAGCATGCCGACCAGCTCATCGCCACCCTGATGGCCGATGGAGTCGTTCACCGACTTGAACCCGTTAACGTCGAGATAGATGATCGCCGCGGCGCCCTTGCCGCTCGCATCCAGGAAGGCGGCGCCGCCAATCATCTCGTTGAAGCCAAAGCGGTTGGTCAGGCCGGTCAAGCTGTCGGTTCGGGCGGCCTCGATGGCCTGCCGTTCGCTCAGGGCTTGCGAAAGAGCCAGGCGACGCGCGCGCAGCACCGTTCCCATGGCGATCAGGCAGAAGACAAGCAGACCGCCGGCGATCGGCGCCACGACGTTGCGCAGGACCGCGAAGCCGGGCGTCGGCGGCGTCCAGACAAAGTGCGCGATCACCTCGCCGTAGAGGTCGCGGATCTCGGGAAACTCGCTGTCCTTATGCGATGGATCTTCCGGCTCAAGGCGCAGGTCGTCGATAAGGAAGGTTTGGCCGAGTCCGGAAAGGCGCTTCTTGTCCAGATAGAAGCCCATCACGAGCAAGGGCAGCGACGCCGGGTCGACCGTTTCGGCCTTTGAAAAGGGCGCGATGCGCGCAACGCCGACGAGCAGCGTCCCGGCTGCGGTTTCGATGTAGCCGGAGCGGGCCGCGTTGTTTTCGACGCGCGCCGAGCGGATAAGGTCCTCGATCATCCCGATCAGTTCGGGCGACAGGACGGATTTCGGGGTCGGTGCGTCGGCCGGTGTCGACCAGCCATACTTCAGCTCCCCCTCGGGCGAGAGAATGGCCAGGAAATCCGCGATCTGGGTGTCGACGATGCCGGTCCCGATATTCGCGCCGATCCATTCCTCGTCGCCGCGCTGATAGGCGTCATACGCCTCTTCCCACCAGGAATAGTCGTTAGCCAGCCCCTGGATGCGGGTATGCATGGCATCGACGCCGCCCATCACCATGGTGCGTGTCTGCTCGGCGGCCTGGTCATTCTGGCGATAGGCCATCCAGGCGATGCCCGCGATGACCGTCACCACCGTCACGAGGATGCCGACTACCAGGTTAAACGTGATGCGCCCGGCGATCGGGTGAGACATTTAAGGTCCATCTCGATTGACTACACCGGAATGTAAGCACGGGCCCTTTTATGCCGACTTAATTCGATCGAGCGCATTTTAGGTATATTCGGGGAACCGGATTTCGGCAATTTTATCGCTCGCGGAGCCGCGGCGCGCGGTGCGAATCCGTTCTGAGATGCTACCCATTCGCGGATCGAGCGCGGCCCCAAGGCGCCCAATTGCTTCAAATATAATATGGTTGACAAAGCGTCTGACCTACACCCAATTTTCGCATAATCATGTATTATCCTGTGTGGACGATGTTGCGGGGGCGATATGGACTTCCCACCGGATTCGGCTGGGATGGCATCATCCACGGCCATCTCTTGCCCATTTCACAAGACCGCTACGGCACCGTCCCCCGCTGAATTCGACGAATGGCTACAGTCGGATCTTCGCTGCTCGGCGGGAAGGCGCGAATTCCAGCTGGGACGCTATACCGTCGCGCACGTCAGCAACGGCTACCAGTTCTCCGAAGCGCTCAATACCTTCCGCCTGGATGTTGAAGAGTACCGAAAGACCGGTTTTCTTGCCATTGTTCCGTCCAGCCGCGTCTTCGACAATTCGGAGGATGAGTTGCGCGTGCTTGCCCAGGTCATGGTCGATGCCGGGTTCGCCGAAAGTGCCGGAGCGCTGATCCACAGCCAGACCATCGCCATCCCGATCGATGTGATTTGCCCGGTGACCGGAATTCCCACCTTCTACGAGTTCTTCCCCGTCGCCTTCTGCCCCCATGCGGCGTCGGTGGTCGATCCGCTTTACGATCCAGCCCTCAGCACGCCGTTTCTCGCCATCAACACCACGTCGGACGCCTTCGCCTTCGGCATGCTGGTGCGCGATATGAGCCAGCGGCATTTTCATTGCGCCCCGCACGAGGTGGGCAACCGGCATGATCTGGAGCGCCTGCTCCACAAGTGCGCCGGGGTCTGGCAGAAGATGTCGATCAACACGATCCAGGCCTACAACAAGGTTTCCGAGGTGCCGGAGCGCGCTGTACACCTTTCCAGCGACCAGCAGACCTGGACGGCGCCGCACAGCGACCCGGTCTTCGCCGAGACCGCCAAGGAACCGCACGACCACGAAATGCCGGTGGTCTACGCAAATCGCCTCTGCCAGCGTTGGATCGCCGCGCTGTTCGACGGGGAGCGCTATCAGGCTTCCCGCGACGGCCAGTCCGGCGGCATCCCCGCCTTCGACTTCAGAAAGTGACCCGATGAGCTACACCAACGAAGAATTCATCGAGGTCCGCTCGATCAGCGACGATCACCAGACGATCCATGCCAAGGCCACCGTGCCCAAGGACACGCTGCTCGGCTTCTTCGACGGCAAGGCGATGCTGATCGACCTCGACAAGCAGAGCGAGCTTGACGACTACTGGTGGCGGCAATCCGTCCATCTGAAGCTGATCGGCCGCAAGCTGCTCTGCCTGCTGCCGATGGAAGAGCCGGCCGGCATCGATTTCCTCAACCATTCCTGCCACCCGAACACGCGGGTGGAGGAGCAGCTCTATGTCTTCGCCGATCGCGAGATCGCGGAGGGCGAGGAACTGACCGCCGACTACCGGACCTTCGATCTGGTGCCGCAGGGCATCAAATGCTGGTGCCCAGAGCCCAACTGCGAGATCTGATGCCTGTTTCCGAACCGAAACCGTCCGCCGCGCGAAGCCGCACCTGGCGCGTGGCCGGTGTACTGCTGCTGATCGGCATCGAAGCGCTGCTGTTCGGCTATTCCTATCCGTTCTTCTCGCTGGCGCTGGAAAAGAAGGGCATCGCGACCTGGCTGATCGGCCTCAACGCCTCGATCGCCGGCGCCGGCATCCTGATCTTTGGCCCGTTCGTGCCCTGGCTGATCGACCGCATGGGCCTGCGCCTGCTGGTCGCCGCCCAGTTCGCGCTGTCGCTGGCTTCGTTCGCGGCCATCTTCGCCTTCGACAATATCGCCGTCTGGTTCGTGGCGCGCTTCGTCATGGGCACCTGCTTCGCAGCACTGTGGACGACGACTGAAATCTGGCTAAACGGCGTCGTCGACGACAAGAACCGCGGCCGGATCGTCGGCGCCTCGGGCACGCTCTACGCCGCCTGCCAATTCATGGGCCCCCTCCTTCTCTCCGGAACAGGTTCGACCGGCAGCCTGCCGCTTGTCGTCGCCATGGTGCCGCTCGCCATCGGCGTCGCGGTGGCGCTGTCGATCCGCTCCGCCGTCGGCGAAGTCGACGACGAGGAAGAGAGCGGCGACGTCCATACGCTGCGCATGTCGCTGACGCTTGCGGGAAGCCTGATCGCGGCGGCATTCCTGACCGGCATCGGCGAGACGGCGATGCAGAGCTTGCTGCCGCTTTACGGCCTCGCGCATGGCCTCAACGATTCCGGCGCCTCGCGACTGGTCGCCGTGTTCAGCCTCGGCGAAGCCGTTCTGATCGTGGCTCTGGGCTGGTTTGCCGATAGGCATGGCAGGCGGTTGACCCTGATCGGTTGCGCCGGCATCGCCGTCGTCAGCACGCTCGCCTTCCCCTTTGTCATGGACAAGGCGTTCTTGCTCGAACCGGTTGTCTTCATCGCCGGCGGCACCGTCTCGGGACTCTACACGCTCGGCATCGTGCTGATCGGCCAGGATTTTCGCGGCCAGCGCCTCGCGGTCGTCTCGACCGGCTTCGCCATGGCCTATTCGGCCGGCTCCGTGATCGGCTCGACGCCGATCGGCTTCCTGATGGACCTGTTTGGCGCGGAAGCGCTGCCAATCACCGTCGCGGCCGGATTCATGGCGCTACTGATCTTCCTGCTCCGGCCCGGCCAGAAGAAAGCGGCGGAAGTTTCGCTGGAGTGAGGGCCGGTTCCGTTGTGTGAAGCGCTATGCAACGGCCCCTGGCATATCCTGGGATAGCAGGTCCGCTCACGACCCCATGGCGGTCGTTCCACGACCTGCTGTCGCACCCCGGAAGCTGTCCTTCAGAAGCTAAACGATCTCCGGCCAGTGTCGGGCCGCATGCGCACCGTCCGCATCTTGGATGGGTCAACCGGACCCAGCATAAAGCCAAGGCCATTGAGCACAGGCTTGTCGCCGTAACCTGCTTAGCGACCGGTCACAGTCTTCATCCGCCTTAGAATCTTGCCCTTCAGGTCGGCGAGCCCTTCGCCGTTGTTCAGGTAGGGAATATGCCTGATGTGCTGAAGGTCGAAGGGGATATCGTCCTTACTTTGCGTGATCAGGATGACTTCGCGGCCCAGCGTGTGCGCGATTCCGGCCTCGTAGAAGATATTGGGATTGCGGCTGGTGCAGTCGACGACAACGATGCGCGCGAAGTCAATTAGCTGAACGATATCTTGAATGATTGCGTGATGTTCCCATACGTTGTCAGCGCGATGGCAGGTCATTCCAATCTGCGCAGCCGCGGCCTCGATTGCCGCATAGACGCCGTTGAACGCGGGGGCGAACGGCATCATTGCAGACACCAGATTCGGATCGACGATCTCGCGCTCCTCGAGCTTGAAGACCTCCGGACGCTAACGGACTGGCAACCGCATGATGTGAAAAGGACCTGGTAGAGATCCACTTCCTTGACTGCCCAGTGGTTGCGGGAGAATTCCCAATCAGCGGTCATGTCAAAATGCCGACGGTGTTCATAGATGAAGTCGTTGCGAAGTACCGGAACCTCCCTGTCGATCTGGTATTCGATCGCGACTTCCTTGCCGCTGATGCGGTGCCTAGTGACGCGCCCTACGTGCGCGACTTCATCCATGATGCCTTCATCCATGAACAGGCAGGGGTGCTGGAAGAGCCAGTCGAAATTTGGCTTACCCTCTGTCGTGAAGTAGGCGGCGAGGTGCTTTTCCGTATACTCGAACATACGTTCGAGTGGCATTTCAGCCTTGTTGATATTCCAGTCGGCCGACCGCATAAGCAAGTTAAACATGAGATTCCTCCCGCCCGTGCGGCTCTAATGGAAGTCAAAGCACGGCGCGACGTCAAACATGTGGGTGGATGATGGACAGGTTACTCTGGAGCGAGAAATACCCTGAAGACAGCTATCCCGCATTCCCTTGCCCGAAATGCAGTAATGGGCTCCTCAGGAGGGTCAAGAACAGGACCGTCACGATTTGGGAGGCAAGTGAGGAACCCTTAGTCGCCAGCGGCAAATTCACCAGCTTTTTCACCTGCTCTTTCGGGCTCTGCAAAACCATCGCCGTAATGTCGGGCAGGGCGAGTTCCGGGCCATATTATTATCCGGACCAGGAAGGCGAAGAGCAGATGGGCGAAGAGACCCACTTCTACCCGCTGTCGATGATGCCCGGCCCGCGCGTGATAGCCATTCATCAAAAGACACCTAGAGCGGTCAAGGAGCAGATTGAAAGGGCCTTCAACCTCCTCTGGACCGACGCAGGCTCCTGCATCAACAAGCTGCGAATATCGGTCGAGGAAATTGTCACTCACGCTGGCATCGCCCGGGAAACACCTCAAGGCAAGTTTGTCCCATTGCACAACCGACTGGTAGAATGGGAAAAGCGAGGCTTCGGTCACCACGATACGATGCTTGCGCTAAAGGATATTGGCAACGACGGAAGCCATAAATTGGGACTGACGCTGGTGGACTGCATCGACGCCTTCGACATCCTCGAAACAGCACTGGAAGACGTCTACGGCGGCCGGAGGGCGCGTCAGGACGCCATCAAGGCGAAGTTTACCAAGCCGCGAAGAGGATCGACGCAGCCTGACTGAAGGTGCGTCGCTTCGGGCGCATCGTCTCGTTGCTGTCATCGCCATCCATCATCTAGTAGCCACGGCACGCCGTCGACATCTAAGATCATTGCGGTGACCTACCTGACCAAGACCGTCGCAATGTCCGCCTCCAGCTGCATTCGTGGCTGGACTTAACGTCTGAAATGAGGGCGCAGAGTTGTAGCTCGTAGTGGCTGACCGTACGTCCGCGTGCTTGCTCTGCCCACCCACAAGCGGCCGTTCCCCTTCCCACCCCATATCAGACAGTCGCCATGCCGGGCGCTGCGTCCCCGAACGTCCACCAGATACGATGAAATACCCTAGTGGAGCCGAACGACGCGTGTGAGCAGCGTTTCGGTGATGGTGGCAAACCGGCCGGGATCGCCAAAAGCCCGCGCCGAAACCATCGCCCCGTAGATGGCCGACAGGAAAGCGTCCGCTTCCTGCTCGGGATTGCCGTCAAGGCGCACGCTCCCTTGACGCACCCCTAAGGCGAGGATGCGGGCAAGCCAATCCGTCAGGTCGCGGAAATGCGCCCGCACCGAGGCGACAAGATCATCCGGCAGGCTCGGAAGCTCGGCGGCGAGCATTGCTGCCACGCAGAACGGCGCGGAGTCGTCCGCGATGCACCGTTCCCAATAGGTCGCATAGGCGCGCAGCTGCGCCACCGCGTCGGGCTCCACGTCCGCAAGTTGCTCGATATGCGCGAGGATAATGGCGCGCGACTGCTCGACGACGGCGATCGCCAGATCGCTCTTGGCAGCGAAATGGTGGTGAATGCTCGGCTTCCGTATGCCGACCGCGTCGGCGATGTCGGCATAGCTGAACCCGTTATATCCGCGCCTCATGATGAGGTTGCGCGCCTCATGGATGATCTGGTCAGCCGTCGATTGCGTCATTTTCCCTACCTTCTAATCGGAAGATAGCCACTTGCCATCGGCTTCGCAATCGGCATAAGCTCACCTACCAACTAGAAGGTAGATTGAAAGCTAAAATGGTTTCACAAGGTATCGAGCATCCGTTCCCTCACCCCGTCGCGCAGCCAGGCTCGGCCAAATTGCGGAATTATTATTTCGCTCGCGCAGCGTTCTCAGCGGCTTGGGTCGCGGCGGCCTTCTCGGTCGGAGCGACCGAGCCGCTCGCCGCCGCTGCCCTTCTTGTCGTCTATCCCGCTTGGGACGCCGCGGCGAACTGGTTCGACGCTGCCAATAATGGCGGACTGGCGAAGAACCGAACCCAAGCCCTCAACCTGGTAGTGAGCGCCGCAACCACCGCCGGCGTGGCGGCATCGCTTGGCAGCATGAACGCCGTTCTCGGCGTGTTCGGCGCCTGGGCGATCTTCTCCGGCCTCCTCCAACTCGCCACGGGAGTACGCCGCTGGAAATCCTACGGCGCGCAGTGGGCGATGATTCTGAGCGGCGCGCAGTCGTCCCTGGCGGGCGGCTTCTTCATCAAGCAGTCGTTGGGAACCGCTGTGCCAAGCATCCTCGATATCGCGCCCTATGCCGCGTTCGGTGCCTTCTACTTCCTCGTTTCGGCTGTCCTGCTCACGCTTCGCCGCAACAAGTCGGCCCCGGCCTGACCACGCCAGGAGGAGATCCATCTGCTTGAAACGCGAGCGCCGTCCTTCACCTCTCCCTGAGGAAGAGGTGAAAAGCGCGACGCAACAGAAAAAGGCCGCCGCGATTGCTCGCGGCGGCCTTTTCGATCGTTGGACAAGCGGGACGTCGGCATGACGTCCCTGCCGGATCAGATCGTCATCTGCGTGCCGATCTCGACGACGCGGCCGGTCGGAATATGGAAATACTCCGTCGCGTCGCTGGCATTGATCGCCAGCTTGATGAACAGCTTGTCCTGGATGCGCGCGAACAGATGGCGGCTTGCCGGCTTGATCGAACGGCGCGATAGGAAGAACGACGTCGACATGATGTCGTATTTCCAGCCCTGCTTGCGGCAAAGGCTGAGCGCCTTCGGCACGTTCGGCGTCTCCATGTAGCCGAAGCTCATGAACACCCGCGTGAAGCTGTCGTTGATTTCCTCGACCCGCACGCGGTCGGCATCGTCGATACGCGGCGTATTGCTGGTAACCACCGTCAGCAGCACGTTCCTCTGATGTAGCACACGGTAGTGCTTCAGGCTGTGCAGCAGCGAGGACGGCGCAGTCTCGGGATCGCTGGTCAGGAACACCGCGGTGCCCGGAACCCGGACCACGCTGCTCTTTTCAAGGTTCTTGACCAGATCGTTCAACGGCACGTCGCCGCGACGGCTCTTGTCGAACAGGATCTTGGTGCCGCGCACCCAGGTGCGCATGATGAACATGATCATGAAGGCGAAGGCCAGCGGCAGCCAGCCACCCTCGGTGACCTTGATCAGATTGGCACCGAAGAAGACCAGATCGATGATCAGGAACGGCGCCATCACCAGCGCCGCCACCCACATAGGCCAGCGCCAGAAGCGCCAGATGACGATGAAGGCGAGGCAGGCGGTGATGACCATTTCGGCCGTGACCGAGATGCCATAGGCGGTCGCAAGCTTGCTGGACGAGCCGAACGTGATCACCAGGATCAACACGGCCACCATCAGCAGCGTGTTGACCTGCGGCATGTAGATCTGGCCGACATGCGTTTCGGACGTATGCTCGATTTCCATCCGCGGCAGCAGCTTCAGCTGGATCGCCTGGCGGGTCATCGAGAAAGCGCCGGTGATGACGGCCTGCGAGGCGATGACGGTCGCCATCGTCGCCAGCAGCACGACCGGCAACAACGCCCACTCGGGAAACAGCAGGTAGAACGGATTGCTGACGGCGGCCGGATTGGCGAGGACGAGCGCGCCCTGGCCGAGATAGTTGGCGGCCAGCGCCGGGAAGACGAAGGCGAGCCAGGCGGCCTGGATCGGCTTGCGGCCGAAATGGCCGAGATCGGCATAGAGCGCCTCGGCGCCGGTCACCGACAGGAAGGCCGCGCCGATGACGAAGAGGCTGGTATGGCCATGCGTCGTGACATAGCGGACGGCGTGATAGGGGTTCAGCGCGGCGAAAATGCCGGGATCATCAGCGATATGCAGGAAGCCACCGATCGTCATCACGATGAACCATACCGCCGTGATCGGGCCGAACCAGCTGGCGACCTTGGCCGTGCCGTAGCGCTGCACCATGAACAGGGCGGTGATGATGGCGATGGTAATCGGAATGACGTAGCCATCGAAGGCCGGCGTCACCAGCGTCAGGCCCTCCACGGCGGAGAGCACCGAAATCGCCGGCGTGATGACCGCATCGCCATAAAACAGCGCGGCGCCGGCCACGCCGAGCACGAAGACGATGGGCGCGGATTTGCCCATGGTGCGGGAGGCGAGCGCCATCAACGACAGCGTGCCGCCCTCGCCGTTATTGTCGGCGCGCAGCAAAATGACGACATATTTGAGCGTGACGATGATCGTCAGCGTCCAGATGATCAGCGAAATCACGCTGATGACATCTTCGCGGATCAGTTCGCCATGAGCACGGCTGGCGGCATGGAGGGCTTCCCGCAGCGCATAGATGACGCTGGTGCCGATATCGCCATAGACGACTCCGACGGAGCCGAGCGCCAAAGTGAAAAAGCCAGTATGGGCGACAGGTGTGCCGCCGACATTGTTGTCGTCGGAGACAGCCCCGGCCGGTGCATCATTCACCAGAGCCGGAGACGGGGTCCCGGTGTTGGACCCCTGCGCATTCAGAGCCATGAACTGGTCATCTCATTCACCGCACCTACCGGCGGCCGCGCGTGCTTATAGCAGATGGCGTGCGGCGCACAACGCACCGCACAATGTTCCTATGGCGCCGGCGCCTCCCGCGGCTTCGGTGCAGGAGCCTTGGGCTTGGAGTTCCGGCTTTGGGCCGGCGCGGGTGCAACGGCCGGCGCAGCCATTGGTTGCGCAAAACAACTGATCGATCCGATCTGGTTCGCCCCGTACTGAACATAGGGCGAATTCGGCGTCTGCGAATGCTCGGCCGAGATCGGCATGTAAATATAGCAGATCGAGCCATCGACCGGATCGCGCCAGCGCTGGATCACCGTGTCCATCAGCGGGCCTCGATAAAAGGCCTCAAGCTTCATGAGCGGCAGGCCGTCCCAGCGCGGTGTCTGCGCCGGCTGCTGGACGGGTGGCTGCTGGGCCTGCTGCGCGGCGGCAGTCCCGGCCGACAGCAGCAAGGCCAGCAAGCCGAGCCATGCGCGGCCAGGCCGGTTACAGATTCTCATTCCCGTTCATTCCTTGAAGACGGATCGCCAACCTTGAAGACGGATCGCCAAGACGGATCGCGACGACGGATCGCCATGTGGCTCCGCCCTGACGGCGCCAGGGGGCTCCAACGTCTCATGGAAACGCCGCCCCCTGACTTGTTAACGGATCGGAACTTTCAAACACGTTTCCTTCGAACGCGACCTAGAACTCGAAGGCCACGCCGACCCGGGCAACATGGGCATCGCCGCCGCCATTGCTGTAGCCGGCATGAAGCATGACCGGCGTCGAAAAATCGAGGCGATGAGCCAGGCTCACGCCAAAGCCGACCTCGCTCTTGAACATGCCGACACTACCATTCACCGTCGTCTTGCCCGGTGCCGAAGGCATCAGCGGACTGCTGAGCGCGACGGCGGCGGCAATACCGCGCCGGGCCTCGTTCTGGACCGAGCCGATCTGGTTCGACAGATCGCCATAGGCCTGGTTCAACTGGTTCACATTGACCGCGTCGGTCGGTGCGACGCCGGCCGCGACATTGGTGATGCGGCGCTCGCTGCCGACATCGCCCACCGAAACGGTGTTGTTCTGGCTGGCGACAGAGCCCTGACCGATGGCCACCGAATTCTGGCCCGTCACCGTGGCGCCGGCGCCAACCGCGACGGAACCGGCGGTCGCAACGTTGGACCCATAGCCCATCGCTACCGCGCCGCTGGCGCCATCGCCAACGGTCGCACCGGAGCCATAAGCCACGGCATTGGTCGCGCCGACGCCGACCGTTGCCTGATAACCGAAGGCGTTGGAATAGCTGGCGCCCGTTGCGACGCTCGCTTCGAAGCCAAAGGCGTTCGAATATTGCGCGCCGCTGGCGACGCTTGCCGAGGCGCCAAACGCGCTCGAATAGGACGAGTTGTCGCCGACCGAGGCCGAGGATCCGACAGCCGAGGCATCGTTCGAACCCTCGCCGACCGAGGCATCGTATCCGGAAGCCAGCGCACGTTCCGATCCGTCGCCGACGCTCGCCAGCGTGCCGATCGCGGTGGAATCGCCGGCATCGTCGCCAACGCTGGCGCTGCGGCCGATGGCGTTGGCGCTCTCGGACCGATCGCCAACGGAGGCGCCGACGCCGACAGCGCTCGACGCACTGGAATCATCGCCAACAGTCGCGGCGGCACCGATGGCCTGGGCCGAACCGGAACCATCTCCGACCGATGCGCTTGCGCCGACAGCAGAGGCATCACTTGAACCTTCGCCGACCGAGGCGTTGTGGCCGGAAGCCAGTGCGCGCACCGATCCATCGCCAACACTGGCGAGTGTGCCGATTGCGGTCGAATCCGTCGCGTTGTCACCAACACTGGCGCTACGGCCAATCGCATTGGCGGATTGCGAGCCATCGCCAACCGTGGCGCCCACGCCGATGGCGCTCGCCGCGCCGGAACCATCGCCAACAGTCGCGCCGGCACCCACAGCCTGGGCCAAGCCGGAATTGTCTCCGACCGATGCGCTGGCTCCGACGGCCGAGGCATCGCTAGAGCCCTCTCCGACCGAGGCGTTGTGGCCGGATGCCAGGGCGCGCACCGATCCATCGCCAACACTGGCGAGTGTGCCGATCGCGGTCGAATCCGTCGCGTTGTCACCGACACTGGCGCTGCGGCCAATCGCATTGGCGGATTGCGAGCCGTCGCCAACCGTGGCGCCCACGCCGATGGCGCTCGAGGCCGACGAACCGTCGCCTACCGTGGCCCCAGCGCCAATCGCGGAGGCACTGTTGGAGAGATCGCCGACCGTCGCGCCATTACCCACGGCCGTCGCGGCCGTGGAGTTGTCGCCGACAGCCGCATTGCGTCCCGACGCCAGCGCACCGACCGAGCTGTCGCCGATGCTGGATCCGGTGCCGACGACCGTCGAGTCGTTGGAGTCGTTACCGATCGTGGACGAACGACCGAAGACATTCGCGCTATTCGAGTTCGTCCCGATCGACGACTGGATGCCGACGACCGTAGACGCCGAAGAGTCAGCTCCGATCGTGTTGCCGAATCCGATGGCATTCGAGTAGTTCGCACCGGGGGCTATCGTGGCGCCGCCGCCTATGGCGATCGAATAATTCGTGTTGTTGGTGACCGCAGCGTCGCCGGCCCCGGAAATGGCGATGCTGCTCGAGTTGCCCGAAGCGCCGTCATTACCCGTCCCACCCTGAAAGGCCTGGGCCGCGGCGAACGGAAACGAACAGCCAAGCAAAAGCAGTGTCGTCGACAACAGGCGAGCCCGAACGGCGGCCCTCTTCTCCATTCTCATCATGATGCTCCTCCCAAAGCGCGCAGACAAAAAATGTCACTCGCGTCAGGATTGCAACCATGCCCCTTGATGACAAGGGTTGATATTCAGAATTCCGTATTAATCTCGCGGCTAGGCGTTCAGTTCCTACAGGAAATGCGAATTGTCGCGGCCTAGCCGTCGCCCATAGCCATCAGGGATGCATTGCCACCCGCTGCGGCTGTATTGACCGAAAGCACCTGTTCCTCGGCGAAGCGGAGCAGGTGGTTCGGACCTCCGGCCTTCGGGCCGGTGCCGGAAAGGCCGGAGCCGCCGAAGGGCTGCGTCCCGACGACAGCGCCGATGACGTTGCGGTTCACATAGACATTGCCGACAGCGAGCTTGGCCACCACGGCGTCGACCGTGTCGTCGATGCGGCTATGGATGCCGAGCGTCAGCCCGTAGCCGGTCGAGGCAATCTGCTCGATCACCTTGTCCAGATCCCTAGCCTTCCAGCGCACGACATGCAGGATCGGCCCGAACACCTCGCGGTCGAGCGTTCTCGCCTCCTTGAGTTCGACGATGGTCGGACCGACATAGGTCCCGGCCTTCGGCACCCTGCCCTCGAAACGCACCGTCTCGCCTTTGCGCATCAGCGCGATATGGCGATCGAGATTGTCCTTCGCCTCGGCGTCGATCACCGGGCCGAGGTCGGTGGAGGCCTTGCGTGGATCGCCGAGGGTGAGTTCGGCGGCAGCGCCCTCGATCATCTCCAGCATCCGGTCTGCGACATCCTCCTGCAGATAGAGAATGCGCAGCGCCGAGCAGCGCTGACCAGCCGAGCGGAAGGCCGAGGCGATGACATCGTCCGTCACCTGTTCCGGCAGCGCCGTCGCATCGACGATCATGGCATTCAGACCACCCGTCTCGGCGATCAGCGGGACAATCGGTCCCTTCTTCGCGGCAAGCGCGCGGTTGATCGACCAGGCCGTCTCCGTCGAACCGGTGAAGGCGACGCCCAGGGTTAACGGATGGTTTACAAGCTGAGCACCGACGCGGCCGTCGCCGGTCGCCAATTGGCAGGCCCCGACCGGCACGCCGGCCTCATGCAGCAGCCGGATCGCTTCGAAGGCGATGATCGGCGTTTGCTCGGCCGGCTTGGCGACGACCGCGTTGCCGGCAGCGAGCGCCGCCGTCACCTGGCCAAGGAAGATGGCGAGCGGAAAATTCCACGGCGAAATGGCGACGAAGACACCCCGACCGCGATAGGTGAGTTCGTTGCGCTCGCCGGTTGGGCCGGGCATCCGGATCGGGTCGGCGAAGTGGCGGCGCGCCTCGGCAGCGTAGTAACGGCAGAAATCCACCGCTTCGCGCACTTCGGAAAGGCCGTCCGGCATCGTCTTACCGGCTTCGCGAGCCAGCAGGCTCATCAGCCGATCGCGGTTTTCCTCCAGCAAATCCGCCATTTTCTCCAGGATGACGGCGCGATCCTCAGCGGGTTTGGCAGACCAGTCCCGAAATGCCGCTTGCCCCGCGCGCATGACGGCATCGACCGCCTCGACAGGCAAATTGGCGACCGAACCGACAACCGTCCGGCCATCGATCGGGCTCAAGACGGGTGTCGGCTTGATGTCTTCGATTGAAATCGCAACGATCGGCTTGGCAACCAAGGCCGTGCCGTCATGCGCCTTCATGCCATCGACCAGCGCGTCCAGCACCGTCTCGGAACCAAATTCGAGGCCGGCCGAATTCTTGCGCGAGGCGCCATAGAGATCAGCGGGCAGCGGCAGATGCTGGTGGCGAGCCCGGGCACCACCTTCGAGCGTCGTATCAGGCCGGACCAGCAGGCTGGCGATCGGCACCGAACGGTCGCCGACTACGGCGACAAACGAAGAGTTTGCGCCATTTTCGAGCAGCCGGCGGACCAGATAGGCGAGCAAATCGCGATGGCCGCCGACCGGCGCATAGATGCGGGTCGAGACGGTCGGCACGCTTTCATGCACCGCCTTGTGCAGCGCCTCGCCCATGCCGTGCAGCCGCTGCAACTCGAAGCCCGTCGCCTCGCCTGCCATTTCGAGGATGGTGGCAACCGTCAGTGCGTTATGGGTGGCGAATTGCGGGAAGATGCGGGGGCGTAGGTCGAGCAGCTTCCGTGCGCAAAAGAGATAGTTCTGGTCGGTCGCGGCCTTGCGGGTGAAGACCGGATAGTCGTCGAGCCCGCGCTCCTGCGCCCGCTTCACCTCGGTGTCCCAATAGGCGCCCTTGACCAGGCGGACCATCATCTTGCGGTCGAGCCTCGAGGCCAGCTCGCCGATCCAGTCGATCACCGCGCCTGCCCGCTTCTGATACGACTGGATGGCGAGGCCAAAGCCGTCCCAGCCGGCGAGCGAGGGATCGGCAAACGCCGCCGCGATCACGTCGAGCGACAGTTCCAGCCGATCGGCCTCTTCCGCATCGACGGTGAAGTTGAGGTCGTAGCTCTTGGCCTGCGCCGCCAGCTTCACCAGCTGCGGCACCAGCTCCGCCATGACGCGGGCATGGTTGACCGCCTCGTAGCGTGGATGCAGCGCCGAAAGCTTGACCGAGATGCCCGGACGATCGGGCAACGCCTTCTTGCCGGCGGCCTTGCCGATGGCGTCGATCGCCATGGCGTAGCTGTCGAAATAGCGCTGCGCATCCTCGGCCGTGCGGGCGCCCTCGCCCAGCATGTCGTAGGAATAGCGAAAACCCTGCTTTTCCAGCGCCTTGGCGCGCTTCAGACCATCCTGGATGGTCTGGCCGAGGACGAAGTGATAGCCGAGGAATCGCATCGCCTGGCGCGTCGCGGTGCGCACGGTCGGCGTGCCGACGCGCTTGACGAGGCCGGCGATGATGCCGTCGGCGCTGTCGGTCGGCGTCACGATGCGAGCGGAGAGGCCAAGCGCCCAGGTCGAAGCCGAAACGAACCAGCCCTCGGCCTTGCCGCTATGCTCGCTCCAATCGGCGCCGCCGAGCTTGTCCTCGATCAGCCGGTCCTGGGTAGCGGCATCCGGCACGCGCAGCAGCGCCTCGGCCAACACCATCAGCGCCAGCCCCTCGCGGGTCGAAAGCCCAAACTCGCGCAAGAAATCCTCGATGCCGCCGACCGCGCCGGACTGGCCGCGGATCGCCTCGATGAAAGCTGTCGCGCGCCGATCGGTGCGCGCCTCGGCGGTGGCGTCGAGCATCGAGCCCCGGATTGCCTGGCGCATCAGCGCGGCGTCGTCGCCGGCATAAGGAGCACGAAAGGGTTCAAGGGCGGCGGGGAGCGGCATCGAGGAAACTCCGGGTTGCGATGTTCGCAGTCTAGCGTCGATGGATCCGTTGTTTTGGGGTTTGACGATAGCCCAATCCGGGACTATCGCGGCCTATTGGCAATTACCCGCGAATATCTCTACCGTGCTTGATGGGGGCGTCATGGCGCACAGCAGGCGGTTCTCGGAATGGACATCAGCGACGACGATCTCAGCCTGTTCGATGCACAGGGCGCCTTGCCCCTGCCCCCGGCCGGAGAGACCTTTGTGGTCGAAAACAGCGGCGCGCGGATCTGGGGCGCGAGCTACGGCGCCGGACCGGCGGTGATCCTGCTGCATGGCGGGCTCGGCAATAGCGGCAATTGGGGCTATCAGGTTCCGGCGCTGCTGGAAGCCGGCTATCGTCCCATCCTCATCGACAGCCGCGGGCATGGACGCAGCACGCGTGACAAGCAGCCCTATTCCTACGAGCTGATGGCCGCCGATGTCCTCGCGGTGATGAACCACCTGCATCTGGCCAAGCCAGCCATCGTCGGCTGGAGCGACGGCGCCTGCACCGGCCTCGTTCTGGCTCGCCGGCGTCCCGAGCGTGTCGCGGGTGTCTTCTTCTTTGCCTGCAACATGGATCCGAGCGGAGCAAAGCCCTTCCAGGCGAGCCCGGTCATCGACCACTGCTTCGCGCGGCATGTGAAGGACTACGCGGCATTGTCGCCAACACCCGACGATTTCGGCGCCTTTTCCGACGCGGTTTCCCAGATGCAGCGGACCCAGCCGGATTACTCCGCCGACGATCTTAGCGACATCCCGGTCCCGGTGGCCATCGTCCAGAGCGAGATGGACGAGTTCATCCGTGCCGACCATGCCCGCTATCTTGCCCAGAGCATTCCCGGCGCGACGCTGACCTGGCTCGACGGCGTCAGCCATTTCGCGCCACTACAGAGGCCGCGTCTGTTCAACGAAACACTGATCCGCTTCCTGGCCGGGCTCGACCTGCGCTGAGCCGGCCATTCTCCTGCATACGAAGAAAGACCGATCCGACATGGACCGCACCGACCGCGCCATCCTGAAGGCCCTGCAGGCCGATGGCCGCATCACCACGCTGGAACTGGCGGCCAAGGTGAACCTGTCACCGACCGCGACCGCCGACCGGGTCAAGCGGCTGACGCGCGAGGGCTATATCGAGGGCTATCACGCCCGGCTTTCGGCGGAAAAGCTGGATCTTGGCCTGCTGGTTTTCGTCGAGGTCAAGCTCGACCGGACGACGCCCAACGTGTTCGAGCATTTCGCCATCGCCGTGCGCCGCGCATCCGAGGTGATGGAGTGCCACATGGTGGCCGGCGGCTTCGACTACCTGATCAAGGCCCGCGTCAGCGACATGAACGCCTATCGCGCCTTCCTCTCCGACAGCCTGCTGTCGCTGCCCGGCGTGCGTGAGACCCACACCTATGCGGTGATGGAAGAGGTCAAGAACACGGATCTGCTGCCGCTTTAGGCCGCGGGCCTTTCAGCCCCGTTTTTCCCACGCGCCTCCACTCCGCTCATCCCGGGCGAAGACCCGGGATCCATTCAACAGAAATATCGGGAGATAGGCGCGGCAACGACCCCGGCTGCATGGATCCCTGCTTTCGCAGGGATGACGGCGAGGTTGGGAATTCGGGCGGGGTCCAACGGGCGAGGCCCAGGCGAACGGAGTGATACCGGCGAAGGTGGTAATTCGGGCAGGGTGCAAACCGGTGGGCTTGGAACGGATGGCAGAGACGCTCAACAACCTCGGTCGTCATCCCTGCGAAAGCAGGGATCCATCCATCCGCGCCGCGTTGCTAGCCGAATGAGGTCCTAACCGCCGCTGATCCGGCTTCGCAGATACGACGGCGAGGTTGGGGCGGGCAATGCGGGCGACCCGCCGGATTCCCAACAAAAAAACCCTCCCCCGCATGGCGGGAGAGGGTCAGGACGTTCAGGTAGACCAGCCGATTAGAACGGCGAGTCGGGGAAGTAGAAGTCCTTGGCGTTGTCCTTGGTGATCAGCGTGGCGTCGAGGATGTAGGTGCCACGGACCGGGACCTGGTCATAGAAATTGGCGGCGGTGAGCGCCATCGCCGTGCCGATCATCGCCGGCGGATAGAGAACGTCGACCGGGATCATCTTGTCGCCGTCCATGACCTTCTTGACCATGTCCTTCGAGCCGGCGCCGGCGATGACATACTGGATGTCGGTACGCTTGGCCTGGTCGATGGCTTCGAGCACGCCGACGGCCATGTCGTCATCCTGAGCCCAGACGACATCGATCTTCGGGTGCTTGGTCAGGAAGTCCTGCATGACCTTGAAGGCGTCGTCGCGGTTCCAGTTGCCGAACTGGCGATCGAGAACCTTGACGTTCGAACCTTCAATGCCCTTGTCGAAGCCGTCCTGGCGCTGCTGGTCGATCGGTATCGGCAAGCCACGGATGACCACGACCTGTGCGTCGGGGGTCTGCGCCTTGATGTATTCGCCCGCCGTCTGGCCGAGCGCCGGGTTGTTGCCGGCGACATAGAGATCGCGGATCGAGTTGTCGTTGTTGCTCGGGGCGCGGTCGACGATGGTGACGAACTTGCCCGCGTCCTTCACTTCCTTGATCGCGTTGACCAGCGGATCGGGATCGGACGGCAGGATGACGAGCGCATCAAGACCCTGCGTTGCGAGATCCTGCACCGCATTGGCCTGGCTGGCCGCATCGGGCGAGGTCTTGACGATGACGTTGAGGCCCGGATGCTCGGCCATCAGCAGCTTGGCGACGCGCTCTGCATGGAACACGACACCCGCGGTCCAGCCGTGGTCGGCGGCCGGGATCGACACACCGATCGTGACCTTCTTGTCCTCGGCCTGGGCGGCGCCCATCAGCGCCACCATGGCGACGGCGGTGAGCCCGATTATCGATTTGCGCATTGGTTCTCCTCCCTGTTTTCCCGGATCGGCATCAGAGTGCCGGGCGACCCGAAAACCCGGCCTTTCTTCACGACCGCCGAACCAGCGAGCGCTGGACCAGCATCGCAATGATGATGATGGCACCCTGGATGGCGCCAAGCAGATATTCGCTGACGAAGTTCGACAGCAGCATGATGTTGCCGACGATCTCCAGAATGAAGGCGCCGCAGATCGTGCCCCAGATCCGGCCGACGCCGCCGCGCAGCGCCGTGCCGCCGACCACGACCGCCGTGATCGCCTGCAATTCCCACATCAGGCCGGTCGTGGCCGATGTCGAGCCAAGGCGCGGGATGTAGAGCAGGCAGGCCACGGCGACGCAGAGGCCCTGGATGACGTAGGTGACGTTGCGGACGCGATTGACCGGAATGCCCGAATAGCGCGCGACATCCTCGTTGGAACCGACAGCCACGACGTGACGACCGAAGGCCGTGCGGTAGAGCACGAAGGCGCCGACGATCGCGCTGAGCCCCACGGCTACCAGCGGAAACGGCACGCCGAAGATCTTGCCGAAGTATACCGGCCGATAGAGCTGCTGCAACTCTGAATTGCGCATGGTGATGGCGCCGCCCTGCGACAGCCAGGTCGTCAGGCCGCGATAGATGCCCATCGTGCCGAGCGTCGCGATGAAGGGCTCGATGCGGCCGACCGTGGTGATCAAGCCGTTGGCAAGCCCGCAGAGCGCGCCGATGCCCATCGCCAGCAACATGGCGGCGACCAGCATCAGAAATGGATTGGCGATCATGCCGCTGTTCAGGAACATGATCGTCAGGCTGGCGACGAAGGCGACCATCGAGCCGACGGAAAGATCGAGCCCGCCGGCCGATATGACGAAGGTGGCGCCGACCGCGATGATCGCGATGAAGGCGCTGCGCGTCAGCACGTTGGAGAGGTTGTCGAAGCCGAGGAAGTTCGGATTGACGAAGCTCCCGAGCACCAGCAGCAGCGCCAGCGCAACGAAGGGCGCAACGGCCCGAAGGTCGATATCGCGCCAGGATCGGCGCGGCGGGGCAGAACTTGTCGTATCGGTCATGCCTGTTCCGCCATCGAGGCGGCCTCCCTCGATGTAACGCCAGTCGCCAGAACGACGATCTCGTCTTCGGTCATGTGATTGCCGCTCACCTCGCCGACGATGCGCCCGTTGCGCATCACCAGGATGCGGTCGCAGATGCCGATCACCTCCTGCATCTCCGACGAGATGACGATGACCGATTTTCCACTTTCCGCCAGTTCGGCGATGAACTTGTAGATTTGTTCCTTGGTGCCGATGTCGATACCGCGGGTCGGCTCGTCGATGATGACGATCTGAGGGTTCAGCAGCATCATCTTCGCGAGCAGGAGCTTCTGCTGGTTGCCGCCCGAAAGCTGGCCGGCGAGCAATTCCTTGTTGCGGGTGCGGATGTCGAACTCGGCGATCGCGCCGTCGAGCGCCTTGGCTTCCTTGCGGCGGTCGATAAGCAGCCCGCGCACGAACTGGCTGAGGCCCGCGAGCGTCAGGTTGATACCAAGATTTTGCCCCAGCAGCAGGCCTTTGCCCTTCCGGTCCTCGCTCAGATAGACAATGCCGGCGCGCAGGCTATCGCGAACGGTGACGAAGTGCACCGGCTTGCCGTTCAGCCTGACCTTGCCATGCGAGGTGCGAAGTCCGACCACACCCTCCAGCAATTCCGTGCGACCGGCGCCGACCAGCCCGGCAAAGCCGAGGATCTCGCCCTGGCGCAGCTTGAAGGAAGCATCATGCGCATAGCCGGGTACGTTCATACCGTCGACCTCAAGCGCATAGTCGACGGCCGTGGTGGCGACCCGGTCGGGATAGAGCTTGGCGACGTCGCGGCCGACCATCAGCCGCGCCATGTCGACAGCCTCCAGCCCTTCGGCCGGGCGTGTGGTGATCAGCCTGCCGTCGCGCAAGACCGTCACGCGGTCGGCGATCTCCTTCACCTCCGGCAGACGATGCGAGATGTAGAGGACGGCGGCGCCCTTCTTCTTGATGTCGAGGATGACGCGCAGCAGCGCATCGGTCTCGGTCAGGGTCAGCGAGGCGGTCGGCTCGTCGAAAATGACGACGCGGTGCGGCACCAGCAGCGCGCGGGCGATCTGCACCAGCTGGCGCTGGGCGATCGACAGGCGGCCGACGGCGATGGTCGGATCGATGTCGATGCCGAGCGCGCGAACCGCTTCGGCCGCGCCCTTGTTCATCGTCTTGTCGTCGAGCGTCAGGCCCTTCCGGACTTCGCGGCCGAGATAGATGTTCTGCGCGACAGTCAGATCCGGCGCGAGCAGGATTTCCTGGTGCACCAGCACGATGCCGCGCGCTTCCGCATCGACGGGGCCGGCCAGGACGACCGGTTTCCCGTCGAGCTTCAGTTCGCCCCTCGTCGACGGCAAATGGCCGGCGAGGATCTTCATCAGCGTGGATTTTCCGGCACCGTTCTCGCCAATGATGGCGTGGACCTCGCCGGGCATGAGAGACAGATTGATGTCTCCCAGCACCTCGACGGGGCCGAACGATTTGGAAATCCCGACCGCTTCCAGGAGGGGCGGCTTCCCAGTTGTCACCGTCTCACTCCCTTCAGCGGTTGCCATCAGCCGACCTTGGTCCAGACGTTGCCGGCCTTGGACGATGCCACGGCGGCTTCGATGAACTGCATGCCGACCAAGCCGTCCTGGACCGTCGGATAGGTCACGGCCGGATCGACCGCGCTACCGTCGCGGGCGGCATGGATGGCGCGGGCTGCCTCGGTGTAGATGTTGGCGAAGCCTTCCAGATAGCCTTCCGGATGGCCGCCCGGCACGCGGCTGACGCGGGCCGCCTCAGGCCAGGCGCCGGCGCCGGCGCGGGTCAGCAGCTGCTTCGGGTCGCCGAACTTGGTGAACCAGAGATAGTTCGGGTCCGCCTGCGTCCACTCGATGCCGCCCTTGGTGCCGTAAACGCGCAGCTTCAGGCCGTTCTCGTGGCCGACGGCCACCTGGCTGGCCCAGAGCATGCCCTTGGCGCCGCCCTTCCACTTCAGCAGGATCTGCACGTCGTCATCGACGAGGCGACCGTCGACGAAGGTAGAGAGCTGCGCCAGCAGCTGGTCGATCTCGAGGCCGGTGACGAAGCAGGCCAGATTGTAGGCATGCGTGCCGATGTCGCCGATGCAGCCGCCGGCACCGGTACGGGCCGGATCGGTGCGCCATTCGGCCTGCTTGTTGGTGCCGGAGGCTTCCGCCCGCTCGGTCAGCCAATCCTGCGGATACTCGGCCTGCACGAGACGGATCTCGCCGAGATCGCCATTGGCGATCATGGCGCGGGCCTGCCGGACCATCGGATAGCCGGTGTAGTTGTGCGTCAGCATGAAGATCTTGCCGGACGACTTCACCAGTTCGACGAGTTCCTTGGATTCGTCGACGGTCAGCGTCATCGGCTTGTCGCAGATGACGTGGATGCCGGCGTTCAGGAACGCCTTGGCGGCCGGGGCGTGGACGTGGTTCGGCGTGACGATCGACACCGCCTCGATGCCGTCCGGACGGGCGGCTTCGGCCTTGGCCATCTCCTCGAACGAGGTATAGGCGCGGTCCTCGGCAATGCCGAGATCCTGGGCCGACGCCTTGGCGCGGGCCGGATCCGACGACAGCGCGCCGGCGACCAGCTCATACTGGTCGTCCATGCGGGCCGCGATCCGGTGGACGGCGCCGATGAAGGCGCCCTGCCCGCCGCCAACCATGCCGAGGCGGATGCGACGGCCGGCGGTTTCTTCCTTACTGGCTCCGATTGCCATTGTTTTCTCCAATCCTGGATGCGTTGCCGGGGCTTAAGCGATGCCGAGAATGCGGCGGTTGGCCGCTTCGTCGGTGCCGGAGCCGGCAAAATCGTCAAAGGCGTGCTCGGTGACGCGGATGATGTGCGCCTTGATGAACTCGGCGCCTTCGCGCGCGCCGTCCTCGGGATGCTTCAGCGCGCATTCCCATTCAAGCACGGCCCAGCTGTCGAAGTCATAGGCGGTGAGCTTCGAGAAGATGGCGCCGAAGTCGACCTGGCCGTCGCCGAGCGAACGGAAGCGGCCGGCGCGGTTGACCCAGCTCTGATAGCCCGAATAGACGCCCTGGCGGCCAGTCGGGTTGAACTCGGCGTCCTTGACGTGAAACGCCTTGATGCGCTCGTGATAGATGTCGATGTAGTCGAGATAATCGAGCTGCTGCAGCACGAAGTGCGAGGGATCGTAGAGCAGGTTCGCGCGCGGATGGTTCTTCACCTCTTCGAGGAACATCTCGTAGGTGATGCCATCATGCAGGTCTTCGCCGGGATGGATCTCATAGGCGACGTCGACGCCGTTCTCATCGAACACGTCGAGGATCGGGGTCCAACGCTTGCCGAGCTCGGCGAAGGCTTCCTCGACCAGGCCGGCGGGACGCTGCGGGAACGGGTAGAGAAACGGCCAGGCGAGCGCGCCCGAGAAGGTCGGATGCGCCTTGAGGCCGAGATTCTTCGAAGCCTTCGCGCAACGCTTCAGGTGATCGACGGCCCATTCCTGGCGCGCCTTCGGATTTCCGCGAACGGCGGGAATGGCAAAACCATCCATCAGTTCGTCATAGACGGGGTGCACGGCGACCAGCTGGCCGATGATGTGCGAGGCCAACTCGGTGATTTCGAGGCCATGCTTGGCGGCGGTGCCGGCCAGCTCGTCGCAATAGTCCTTCGATTCGGAAGCCTTGTTCAGATCGATCAGACGGCTATCCCAGGTCGGGATCTGCACGCCCTTGTATCCGAGGGAAGACGCCCAGCCGCAGATCGCGTCGAACGAATTGAACGGGGCCGCATCGCCCGCGAACTGGGCCAGGAAAATGGCCGGCCCCTTGATCGTCTTCATCGAAAACCTCCTTCGGATATTGCATTTCGGACTTGCGTCCGTCGTCGGTTGAACACTGGAGCAATCGCCCGCTACGGCACATTGTCCCGGATGAAAATGTCGATCTTGATACGCTCCTGACCGGGAACGATCTCCATGCCCTCGCGCATCGCCAGCAGGATGCGCGCGGCGCTGCGGGCCATGTGGCCCGGATCCTGGTTGATGACGGCGTCGATGGAGCCACGGATCAGATGGCGACGATTGGCGGCAGTCAACTCATGCGCAACAAAGATGAGATCGCGGCTGCGACCGATCTTCTCGAGCGCGGCGACAACGCCCGTCGTTCCGGCGCCGACATTGTAGATGCCGACGAGATCATCATGCTCGGCCAGTAATGCCTCGGCGACGCGCTGGACGCGGTCATCCTCGTCGCGCCCTTCGCGTACCGGCAGCACTTCGAGATCGGGATATTCGCGCGCCACGACCTGCTCGAAGCCATACTGGCGCTCGATATGATCGCGCAGCGCCAGCGAACCGGCGATCAGCCCGACCTTGCCCTTGCGGCTGCCCAGGAAGCGGCCGAGCAGGCTGGCGGCGGTGCGGCCGGCGGCGGAATTGTCGATGCCGACGAAATGCGCGCGACGCGTCCCCGGCAGGTCGGAGACCAGCGTCACGACGGCGATGCCCTGATCGGCGATGGTGTTGATGGCTTCGGCGACGGCCGGATGATCGAGCGCCACGACCGCGACGCCGTCGATGTCGGAAGGCAGCCGCTCCAAGGCGACGGCCAGCGCCTCACCATCGAAGACATCGACCAGCGTGATGTTGAGCAGCACGCGCTCCTGGACGAAACGCTCGGCGGTGGCGCGGAACTCGGCCTCCAGCACGCGCATGAAGTCGTTGGCGCCGATCGGAAGGATGACCTCGAAACGGTAGTCACGACCGCGTGCGAGGCGCGACGCCATCCGATCCGGCTGATAGTTCAGCCGATCGACAGCAGTCTGCACCTTCTCCACCGTTCGCGCGTGGACGCCGGCCCTCCCATTCAGCACGCGATCGACCGTCGCGAGACTGACGCCAGCCTCCCGGGCGACGTCTTGCAGCGTCGTCTTGCCCACGAGGTATTCCTCCCTGGTGATGAAATATCATCAGAAATTGAGGTAGGCAACTCAGAGTTGGGACGGCGCGTCGCCCATGGGCCGAAAGTTCAGGGCAGTGCGGACAAATCGCGCTGAATGCAAAGCGTTCGGGATTGAAGAACACCTGCGCGTGGATCCGTAGTTTCGGGGGAATTCGGCCTTTGCCATAGCGACGCTCCGTTGAAGCCCCTATCTTGGAGATCGAACAAGTTGGCCGTGGCAAAGCCGGTCGCTGACGGGAGTATCACCATGAAAACCGAAGCCGCCCCCTTCCGGCTCGAGGACTATCGCGCTCCCGCTTTCACCATTGATACGGTCGCCCTGGATTTCCAGCTCGACCCGCCGGCAACCCGCGTCACGGCAACCCTCTCCATCCGCGCTAACACCGAAGAGGCCCGAAAGGGCCGGCTCGAACTCATCGGCGACGAGATTGTGCTGAAAGGCTTGAAGCTGGATGGCGTCGCCGTTCCGGCCAGCCACTACATCGCGACGCCGAGCCTGCTGACGCTGACCGACGTGCCGAAGGGACCGTTCACGCTCGAGATCGAGACGATCGTCGATCCCGCCGCCAACACCAAGCTGATGGGTCTCTACCGCACCAGCGGCACCTATTGCACGCAGTGCGAAGCCGAGGGCTTCCGCCGCATCACCTATTTCCTCGACCGACCCGACGTGCTGGCAGTCTATACGACGCGGCTGGAGGCAGAAAAGTCCGACGCACCGATCCTGCTCGCCAACGGCAATCCGGTCGAGAGCGGCGACATTCCCGGCACCGATCGCCACTTCGCGATCTGGCACGACCCCTTCCCCAAGCCGTCCTACCTGTTCGCCATGGTCGCCGGCGATCTCGGTGTCATCACCGATCGCTTCACCACGATGTCGGGCCGGGATGTCGAGCTGCGCATCTATTGCGAGCATGGCAAGGAAGCGCGTTGCACCTACGCCATGGACGCGCTGAAGCGCTCGATGAAGTGGGACGAGGACGTGTTCGGCCTTGAATACGATCTCGATATCTTCGTCATCGTCGCCGTGTCCGATTTCAACATGGGCGCGATGGAGAACAAGGGCCTCAACGTCTTCAACGACAAATACGTTCTGGCCGACCCCGATGCCGCGACCGACGCCGACTATGCCAATGTCGAGGGCGTCATCGCGCATGAGTATTTCCACAACTGGACCGGTAACCGCATCACCTGCCGCGACTGGTTCCAGCTCTGCCTGAAGGAAGGCCTGACGGTCTTCCGCGACCAGGAATTTTCGTCCGACATGCGCTCGCGCGCGGTCAAACGGATCGCCGATGTGCGCACGCTGCAGGCGCGCCAGTTCCCCGAGGATGGCGGCCCGCTCGCCCACCCGGTGCGGCCCGAAATCTACCATGAAATCAGCAACTTCTACACGCCGACCGTGTATGAGAAGGGCGCCGAGGTCGTGCGCATGCTGAAGAGCATCCTTGGCCCCGACGACTTCCGGAAGGGCATGGATCTCTATGTGAAGCGGCATGACGGCGACGCCGCGACGATCGAGGATTTCCTTGCAAGCTTCGCTGATGCCACCGGCGTCGACCTGAGCCAGTTCAAGCTCTGGTATTCACAGGCAGGCACGCCGCAGATCGTGGCGCGAGGCGCCTACGACGAAGCGGCCAAGTCCTACAAGCTGACGCTGACCCAAAGCCTTGCTGCGACGCCCGGCCAAAGCCAGAAGCGCCCGATGCACATGCCGATCCGCTTTGGGCTGATCGGACCGAATGGCGACGACATGGACTATGCCTCGGTCAGCGGCGGTCGGGTCGATCGCGACATCATCCACCTGACGGAAGCCAGCCAGACGCTGGTTTTCGAAGGTGTCGGCGGACGACCGGTCCCGTCGCTGCTGCGCGGCTTCTCGGCGCCCGTGCGCCTCGCCATCGACATTTCCGCATCCGATCTGCTGTTCCAGGCCCGCACCGATACGGATCCGTTCAATCGCTGGCAGGCGGTGCAAACCCTGGCGATGCGCAATCTGGTGGCCGGCACGGCAGAACAGATCGCCGGCCGCGCGCCCAAGGTCGAGCCGGCGCTGATCGACGCGCTCGGCGGCGTCCTTGACAACGATACGCTGGAGCCGGCGTTTCGCGCGCAGGTGCTGCAGCTTCCCAGCGAGGCCGACATTGCGAGGGAACTGGGCCAGGACGTCGACCCGGAGGCTATCGCCGCAGCGAGGACTGCGTTGCGCCTGGCGATCTCCACCGGTCTCGGCGACCGACTGGAACGGCACTATGCCCGGCTCTCTGGCGAGACTGACTTCCATCCGGACGCGACCAGCGCCGGCCGTCGCGCGCTGCGCAACACGCTGCTCGACCTGCGCCTCGCCCGTCGCTCTCCGGACGCGATCGCCGCGGCACTGACCCATTTCGAGGCCGCCACCAACATGACGGATCGCCTTGCGGCGCTCGCCACCATCACGCAGGCGGCCCTGCCCGAGCGGCGCGCCGTGCTCGACGCCTTCCACGACCGCTATGCAAACGACGCGCTCGTGCTCGACAAGTGGCTGACGCTGGAGGCGACGGTTCCCGCACCCGATACGCTCGACCGCGTGAAGGCACTGCTGAAGCATCCCTCCTATTCGCCGAACAATCCGAACCGCGTCCGCGCTCTCGTCGGCAGTTTCGCGGGCGCCAACCAGACGCAGTTCAACCGCGCGGACGGTGCTGGCTACGACTTCCTCGCCGATTTCGCGCTCGACCTCGACAAGCGCAATCCGCAGACGACGGCGCGGCTGCTGGTCAGTTTCCGATCCTGGCGGGCTCTGGAACCCGTTCGCAGGGCCCGCGCCGAGGCGGCGCTGCGCCGGATCGCCGCGGCGAAGGACCTTTCCCCCGACACGCTCGACATCGTTACGCGGACGCTTGCCTAAGCGTTCGGCAGGCGAAAATCGGCCTTTTAAGTCAAAGTGAATCCGGGTGCCGCGGCGCCTGGATTCCCCGCCGCCACGCTCTCGAAATTATGCTTAACGAAACCCTAACGCGCCTCTGGACAATGCGATTCGCGTCGATTCAAATGGGGGTGATTCGGGGCAAGGGACTGGCCCGATGATAGCTGATATCAGGGGGCTTCTATGGCGCGGGCAGAGACAGCCAGTGCGTCTGCGAGCGAGCGCATGCCTATTGCAGGGGTATTGTTTCGACGCAAGCAGATGATCAAAGGTCACGCTCGGCTACTCGCCAAGCCGGCCTACGAAAAGCTTGTCTCGTCCGAGCCGATCCTGCGTCGCTGCATCCCCGTCCTCATCATCCTCTTCCTGCTGATCGTGGCTCTCGCGCGGTTCGTCCAGCTCTACGATCTTCGTATGGAGCGGGAGAACCAGGCACGCGACATGATGGGCATGGTCGCATCCTTCCTCGCCCAGTCGCTTGATCAGGCGGAGGCGGCGCTGCCGACCGACCGCTACCAGATGGCGGTCCAGAACGCGCTCGACAATGTCCTGCCGCAGAGCGCCGCGAATGCCGGTCAGCGCATCTATGTCGCTGACGCCACCGGTCGCGTGATTGCCACCGCGCCGCGCTCGGCCATGGAGGAAGATCGCAACTTCACCGAGATCGTCAGCGGCGCGCAGCCGCTGGTCATTTTCGGGGACCGCGCCGGCGTGCTCAAGGTCGACATCGACGGCGACCAGCCTGCTTTCGCCACACTGCGCCACCTGAGCGGCCGCCTCGGCTTCGTTGCCGTCGCGACGCCCCTGCCCGCGATCTATCGCGACTGGCGCGCCGACGTTTCGCTCAACGTCTCCGTCTTTGTCGGCACCAGCGGCATCCTGCTGGTCATCCTCTACGGCTACTTCTCGCAGTCGGCCCGCGCCCAGGAAGCCGACATCATCTACCAGGAGACCTATGACCGCTTCGACACGGCGCTGCGCCGCGGCCGATGTGGGCTTTGGGACTGGGATGTCGCCCGGGGGCGCCTGTTCTGGTCGAAGTCGATGTTCGAGCTTTTGGGGTTACCACCGCGAGACACGCTGCTCGGTTTCGGCGAAATCAACGAGTTGGTCCATCCCGAGGATGGCGACCTGATGAACCTCGTCGAGGCGCTCTACGACGCCAACGAGACGACGGTCGACCGCATGTTCCGCATGCGCAAGGCTGACGGCAGCTATGTCTGGCTGCGCATCCGCGTTGAACTGGTCGATGCCGACGGCACCGAGCCGCACCTGATCGGCATCGCCGTCGACGTGACCGACCAGATGCGCCTGGCCGAAAGCTCGCGCACCGCCGACATCCGCCTGCGCGACGCCATCGAGACGATTTCCGAAGCCTTCGTGCTGTGGGACACGGAAAACCGTCTTGTGATGTGCAATTCGAAGTACCAGCAACTGCACGGAATTCCGAACTCTGCCCTGGAGGCCGGCACTCCCTATGCGCAGGTCATCGCCGCCGGCCAGCAGCCGGTTGTGCGGGCGCAGGTCCCGAATGAGGGCCGCGCCGAGGAAGGCGCCCGTTCGTTCGAGGCACAGCTGAATGACGGCCGCTGGCTCCAGATCAGCGAACGTCGGACCAAGGATGGCGGCTTCGTGTCGGTCGGCACCGACATCACCACCATCAAGCGCCACGAGGAAAAGCTGATCGACGGCGAGCGCCGCCTGATGGCGACCATCGCGGACCTGCGCCAGTCGCGCCAGAAGCTGGAGCAGCAGGCGCAGGAGATGGTCGATCTCGCCGAGCGCTATTCGGAGCAGAAGGATCGCGCCGAGGCCGCCAACCGGACCAAGTCCGAGTTCCTGGCCAATATCAGCCACGAGTTGCGTACGCCGCTCAACGCCATCATCGGCTTCTCGGAGATCATGCAGTCGGGCCTGTTCGGGCCGCTCGGTTCGCCGAAATACGGCGAGTACTGCCAGGACATCAACGCCAGCGGCAACTTCCTGCTCAACGTCATCAACGACGTGCTGGACATGGCCCGCATCGAGGCCGGCCGCATCACGCTCGACATGGAGCCGCTGATGCTGGACGAGATCGTCGACGAGGCGGCCCGCGTCATGTCGCCGGAAGCGTCCGCCCGCAAGGTCGTGATCGAAGCCGACCTCGAAGGCGCGCTCGGCCTCCATGCCGACCGCCGCGCGGTCAAGCAGATGGTGTTGAACCTTCTCTCGAATGCCGTGAAGTTCACGCCGGAGAACGGCCACATCAGCGTCCGCGCCCGCAAGATCGGCAGCGCCGTGACCCTGACCATCGAAGACAATGGCATCGGCATTCCGAAGGAAGCGCTGAAGAAGCTCGGCCGGCCGTTCGAACAGGTGCAGAACCAGTTCACCAAGAGCCACAAGGGCTCCGGCCTCGGCCTGGCCATCACGCGCTCACTGGCCGAGCTGCATGGCGGCGCGATGCGCATCCGCAGCCAGGAGGGCAAGGGCACGATCGTCTCGATCCGCCTGCCGCTGCTGCAGACCGCCCAGCTGGAGCCGCCGACCGGTGCGTCGGCCGGCGTCGCTCTCAGGCTCGGGGCTTCCGCCGAACCTTCCCGATAATCCGCTCGAAAGAGGCGCGGACATCCTTCTGGGTCGCCTGGACGTGAGCGTCCAGCGTCGCGAAATCAGGCAGTTCGCCCGCCCGAGACAGCAGATCCAGCAAGCCGCGTGGCGCTTCGCTCGCCTTGAACGGTCCCTCGACGCAAAGCCGCAGGATCAGCACCAGACGCTGGTAGAGGCGCAACGCCGTCAGCAGGATTTCCGCCTCGGTTGCGGGAAGCAGTCCGGTCCGCGACGCCGCCGCCAACACCGTCTCCGTCTCGACGTCGAGGATCTCGGGATGGGATGTGCCGTGGACCAGTTGCAGGTATTGCGCGATAAACTCGATGTCGACCTGGCCGCCCGGCACCTGCTTCAGATCCCACGGCCCCTCGGCCGTTTTTTCCTCTTCCAGCAGCGCCCGCATCTCCAGCACATCGCGCGTCACCTTCTTGGGATCATGCGGCGCGGACAGGATGGCGCGGATGTTCTCCTGGGCCTCGGCGATCAGCGTTGCGTCGCCATGGATCGGCCGAGCCCGGGTCAGCGCCATATGCTCCCAGGTCCAGGCTTCCTTGGTCTGATACTCGACGAAGGAGCGGATATGGGTGGCGAGCGGACCGGAATTGCCGGAAGGGCGCAGCCGGAAATCGACCTCGTAGAGCGAACCCTCGGCGGTCGGCGCGGAAATGGCGGCGATCAGGCGCTGGGTCAGGCGGGCGTAGTACTGGCTGCCCGATAGAGGACGGGGGCCATCCGAGCCGGTTTCCGTCTCGGCAAAATCATAAAGCAGGATCAGGTCGAGATCGGACGAGGCCGTCATCTCGCGCCCGCCAAACTTCCCCATCGCCAGCAGCGCAATGCGACTCTTGGCGATGCGGCCATGCTGCGCTTCGAGAGCCGCCTTGACGTGATCGAACAGGGTCGAGACGAGCAGATCGGCGAGATCGGAATAAGCAATGCCGGCGGCGCGCGTGCTGACGGAACCGACGATAACGCGCACGCCGATGAGGAAGCCCTGCTCCTTACCGAAGATGCGGGCGCGGTCGAGCACGTCCTCCAGCGACACCGCCTCGGCCAGCATATTCCTGAGCCGTTCCGTCAGCGTCTGCTTATCGGGCAAGCGCCCAAAGAAGGCCGGATCGAGCACGGCGTCCAGAACATGCGGGCGCGCCGTGACAATTTCGGCCAGGCGCGGCGCGGTTCCCATGATCGTGGCGAGCAAATTCAGCAGGCCGGGATTGGAACCGAGCAGCGCAAAAAGCTGAACGCCGGCGGGCAGGCGGGCGAGGAAGCGGTCAAAGGCATTGAAGGCCGCGTCGGCATTGTCGGTGGTGGCAAAGGCCTCGAGCAGCGCTGGCGTGATCTCCGTCAGCCGTTCGCGCGCGGCAGCCGAGCGCATCGCAGGATAGCGGCCGAAGTGCCAGCCGCGGATCGTCCGGCTGACCTCGTGCGGATTCTTGTAGCCGAGGCTTCCGAGCGTCGCGACGGTCTCCGGGTCCTCGTCGTCGCCGGTGAAGACGAGGCTGCCAAGGGTCGAAGACAGCGACGGCGCCGCCTCGAACAGCTGGATGTAATGGTCGCGCACCGTTTCCAGCGTATCGACCAGGGCCTTGGAGAAGGCCTTCACCGTCTTGAAGCCCATCAGTCGGGCGATGACATCCAGCTCTTCTTCGCTATCCGGCAGCGTATGGGTCTGCTCGTCGGCGATCATCTGCAATCGGTGCTCGATCGCCCGCAGGAAGCGATAGCAGCGCGCCATGTCCTCGGCCGCCTCGTCCGCGATCCAGCCCTTCTCCCTGAGGATCTCCAGCATGTCGAGCGTGCGACGGCCGCGCAGTTCGCGGTCGCGTCCACCGGCGATCAATTGCTGGGTCTGGACGAAGAACTCGATCTCGCGAATGCCGCCGCGCCCCAACTTGATGTTGTGGCCAGCGACGGCGACCGAGTCATGGCCGCGATGATCGTGGATCTGGCGCTTGATCGAATGGATGTCGGCAATGGCGGCGAAATCGAGATATTTGCGCCAGATGAAGGGGGCCAGTTCCGCCAGAAAGGCGTCGCCGTCCTCGATGTCGCCGGCGAAAGGCCGCGCCTTGATCATGGCGGCGCGTTCCCAGTTCTGGCCTCTCGCCTCGTAATAGAGGAAGGCGGCCAGCGTCGAGATCGCGACCTGCGTCGAGCCAGGATCCGGCCGCAGGCGAAGATCGGTACGGAACACGTAGCCGTCGCTCGTCCGCTCCTGCAGGATTTTCACCAGCCGCCGCGTCATCTTGACGAACAACGCGCCGATCTCGTCGCGATCGGCCACCTGCGCCCGCTCGGGATCGAACAGGACGATCAGGTCGATGTCGCTTGAATAGTTGAGCTCGCGCGCGCCGCACTTGCCCATGCCGAGAAGGATCCAGCCCGAGCTACGCGATGGCTCTTCCGGGTGCTTCAGTGTCAGCTTGCCGGCCGCGTGCGCGTCCGCGAGCAGGAAGTCGACCGTGGCGCTGACCGCGGCCTCGGCAAAGGCCGTCAACGCGCCGGTGACGCGCTCAACCGGCCAGATGCCGCCGAGATCGGCAAGGCCCACCAGCAGCGCCACTTCGGCGCGCGCCTGACGCAAACGCGTCATCAGAGCCGCCTCGTCGGTATCGCGCCAGTATCCTGCGACCTCCCCCATCAACCGGGAAAAATGCTCGTCCGGATCGCTGGCGAGGATGGCGACCAGGCGCGTCGCGTCCGAGCGGGCAATCTCGCGCAGGAAGGGCGAAGCGTCAAACACGGCAGCCAGAAACGAACCGAGTTGCTTGTCGGCCTGCAACAGCTCGGCCAGGGCCGGTCCGACACCAGCGTCCTTGGCCTCGGCCTGCAGATCGCCGAGAATCTCGCGGGAGCGCGCGGCTTTTGGCGGACGGATATCGGTCTTTATGGATGTGGCAAGCGATGAACCGATAAACGGGGCCGTCGATCGGGACTGAGTTGCTTCCATCATCCGGTCCTTCAGGTCTCCGCCGGAAAGCGCAACGTGACGACAAGTCCCGGCCCGGCATCGCTCATGGCGACCGTACCATGGTGGAGCTTCACGACCGCATCGACAAGGCTGAGCCCGAGGCCGCTGCCCGGCTGTGAACGACTCTTTTCAAGTCGGACAAAGCGCTGCAGCACGTGATGACGTTCCGATTCCGGAATTCCGGGACCATTGTCCGCGACAGAGACGACAATCTCGTTGTCGACCTGCCGCGCCTCGACCGCAATCGTCGGATTTGGCTCGGCCGGATCACCGCTCGCCACATATTTGATGGCGTTGTCGAGGAGGTTGGTCAGCGCCTGGCTGATCAGCTCGCGGCTGCCATGAAGCGGCAGCGGTCCTTCGGCGGAGATCGTCAGCGCAACGCCCGCCTCTTCCGCGACCGGCTCGTAGAACTCGACGACATCGGCGGCGATCTGCGCCATATCGAGCGGCCCCAGGGCGCCATCCGGCGATCCGGCCTCGACGCGCGCGATCATCAGCAGCGCATTGAAGGTGCGAATGAGCTGGTCGGATTCCTCGATGGTCGCTTCGAGCGCCGTCCGATAGGTCTCGACCTCGGCCGGTCCGGCCAGCGTTGCCTCGACACGGGTGCGCAGCCGCGTGAGCGGCGTCTTCAGATCATGCGCGATGTTGTCGGAAACGTCCTTCAGACCGTGCAGCAGATGCACGATCCGATCGAGCATGGCGTTGAGGTTTTCGGCCAGACGATCGAACTCATCGCCGGCCGGGGTCACTTCCAGCCGGCCGGAAAGATCGCCGGCCATGATCTGGCGGCTGGTCGCGGTAACCGAATCGATCCGCTTCAGCACGCGCCGACTGACGAAGAACCACGACACCAGCGCCAGGAAGATCAGCAGCACGACGGCGCTGATCATGGCCTTGCCGATCACCTCGCGGATGCGCTCGATCTCGCTGATGTCGCGACCGACCAGCATGCGGAAATTGTTCGGCAGCGGCAGCACCTGCACCATGGCGATGTGATGCGTCTTCTCGCCTTCGAGCCGCTTGTAGGGGATCGTCACCGGGTCGAGGCCGCTGAGCTTCAGCAGGGCCGCCGGCACCTCGGTGACATTGCCGGCAACGACCCGCCCCTGTGAATCGGTCACGACATAGAGGCTGGCGCCGGGAATGCGGCTGCGCTGCTCGATGGCGGCGACGATGCCGGTCATGCCGCTGCGCAGTCCCTCATCGGCCAGCACGCCGATCTCGGCCTCGATGGTGTCGCGGACCTGCTGCGTCAGGAAGTGATCGGTCTCGCGCGTGATCCAGCCGACAAAGGCGATGGCGAATACCGAGAAGACCACGAAATAGATCGCAGACAGCTTGAACGCCGTCGTGCGGACAACCTTACCGAACCCCGTCACGAACCATGTATCCCGCACCGCGAACCGTATGCAGCAGCGGTTCGGAGAAACCCTTGTCGATCTTGGAGCGCAGCCTGGAGATATGGACGTCGATGACGTTCGTCTGAGGATCGAAGTGATAGTCCCAGACGTTCTCGAGCAGCATGGTGCGCGTCACGACCTGGCCCGCATGCTTCATGAGATATTCGAGCAGGCGGAACTCGCGCGGCTGCAGGGGAATGTTGATGTCGCCGCGCTTGACCAGATGGCTAAGGCGGTCAAGCTCCAGTTCGCCGACCTTCAGCAACGTCTCCGCTTCGCCCGGCTTGCGACGGCGCGCCAGAACTTCGATGCGGGCGAGCAGTTCGGAGAAGGCATAGGGCTTGGCGAGGTAGTCGTCGCCGCCGGCCCTGAGGCCGGTTACGCGGTCATCGACCTGGCCGAGCGCCGAGAGGATAAGCACGGGCGTGTCGTTGCCCTTGCGCCGCGTTTCCTCGACCAGCGTCAGCCCGTCCTTCTTGGGAAGCATACGGTCGACGACGATGACGTCGTATTTGTTGGTATCGACGAGAAACGCGCCTTCCTCGCCGTCGGCGGCGTGGTCCGGCACATGGCCTGCCTCCCGCAACGCTTTGACGAGATAACTGGCGGTCTCACGATCATCTTCGACAAGCAGGATTCGCATGGCGTGACGTTAGCCGCTTTTCGCAATTGGGGGCAGAATGTCGTGACCATAAAAAAGAGGCAGGCGGGATATCTCCCGCCTGCCGAGGCCCAGAGGAAACGCTGAGGGGCTCACCAACGCTCCCCGGGGCTTTCAGGCGGAGGGCTTAGGCCTTCCCGAAGGGGAGAGCCACGAAGCGCGTCTGATCGCCGGACTTGACCCGCATCAACACTGCCTTCATGCCCTGCTTCTTAGCATCGACGACCTCACGCTCGACGTCGCCGGGACGCGTGACCTCACTGCCACCGACGGCGAGAATGATGTCGCCGGTCTGGATGCCCTGCTCCGCAGCCGATCCATCCGGATCAACATCGGAGACGACGACGCCCTTGCCGTCCGGCGCTGCGGTCAGCGAAAGGCCGAGATCGGCAACCGAAGCCGTCTTGTCCTCGGCCTGCTTGGCGCTCGCCTGCTTCTCGGAACCCGGCAGCTTGCCGAGCTTGACGCTGACTTCCTCAGGCTTGCCGCCGCGCCAGATGCCGAGCTTCACCGTGGTGTCCGGCGAGTAGCCGGCGATGATCTGGGCCAGGTTGCGGGCGTCATCGACGGTCTTGCCGTCAACCGTCAGGATCGCGTCACCGGACTTGATGCCGGCGGCCAGTGCGGGACCGTCTTCCTGCGGCTCGCTGACGAGCGCGCCCTTGGCTTCCTTCAGGTTCAGGCTGTCGGCGATTTCCTGGCTGACCGGCTGGATCTGGACGCCGAGCCAGCCGCGAACGACCTCGCCGTGGTTCTTCAGGTCCTTGATGACACGCTCGGCGGTCGCTGCCGGAATGTCGAAGGCGATGCCGACGCTGCCGCCCGACGGCGAATAGATGGCGGTGTTGATGCCAATCACTTCGCCGGCCTGGTTGAAGGTCGGACCACCGGAGTTGCCCTTGTTCACCGAAGCGTCGATCTGGATGAAGTCGTCATACGGACCGGCGCCGATCTCACGGCCGAGAGCCGAGACGATACCGGCCGTCACGCTGCCGCCGAGACCGAACGGATTGCCGACGGCCACGACCCAGTCGCCGACGCGGGAAGTGCCCTTGGCGAATTCGACATAGGTGAACTTCGCGGCGTCATCGACCTTCAGAAGCGCGAGATCGGTCTTCTCGTCGGTGCCGATCAGGCGGGCGCTGAATTCCTTGCCGTCCGAATTGCTGACGGTGAATTCCGTGGCGCCGTCAACGACGTGGTTGTTGGTGACGACGTAGCCGTCCTCGGAGATGAAGAAGCCGGAGCCGAGACCAATGGACTGGCGCTGCTTGGGACGCTGCGTCCGGTTCGGAGCCTTGCCCTCGGGGCCGCGCTGCTGATCCTGGAACTGACGGAAGAAGCGCTCCATCGGCGAGCCGGGCGGGAACTGGTCGGCATTCGGGAAGCCGTCGGCCGAAGCTTCGTCGGCGGCGGTCATCGTCGACTTGACGCGAACGCTGACGACGGCGGGCTTCACCTTGTCGACGAGGTCGGCAAACGAGGGGAGCTGCTGCTGCGGCTGGACGCGCACGGCCTCGGCATATGCCGGGGTCTGGGAGCTGACCACGGCCTGACCCGCAATGCCGCCAACGATCAGGGCGGCGAGCGCCGTGCCGAGCAAGGCGCGGCTGCGCAGCCTGGTCTGGGTGGACTTCGGAGCGGGATTCTGTTCGGTCATGATTATCTCCGTCACGTATTTCAAGGCAAGCAGCGCGGGGGGCTACTGCTCATACGTCGGAGAATGGAGCACCGAAGATTACAGCGCTCTGTCACCATCATGAAAGGTTGGTAATGTTGGCCGATGCCTATTCTTCGCGCGCCAGGAGCGCTTCGACCCGGGCCTCTTCGTCCCGCGTCAGGCTGGTCGCGGGCAATGCCGCGCGACGGCGACGGAACAGGCCGAAGGACAGCACGCCGCCGATGACCAGCAGCGTCGGCGCCGCGCCCCAAAGCACGATCGTATGCCAGGTCAGGCGGGGCTTCAGCAGCACATATTCGCCGTAGCGGTCGACCAGGAACGACTTGATCTGGTCGTCGCTGTCGCCCGCCACCAGCCGCTCGCGCACCAGCACCCGCAGGTCGTGCGCGATGGTGGCGTCGGAATCGTCGATCGACTGGCTCTGGCAGACCAGGCAGCGCAGCTCAACCGAAAGCGCACGAGCCCGCGCCTCCAACGCCGGATCCTTGAGGATCTCGTCCGGCCGTACGGCGAAGGCCGGCAGCGCTGAAACGATCAGGACGAGGGCAAGCAGGAGGCGACGCATGGGGCTACTCCGCCGGAATGGCGAGCGAGCGCCGGGCAGGCTTCGGCGCCCCGACGCGCAACCGCCGGTCGGAGAGCGACAGCACGCCGCCGGCCGTCATGATCAGTGAACCGAGCCAGATCAACGCGACCAGCGTCTTCCAGTAGACGCGCACCACGGTCGAGCCGTCGGCTGCGATATCGCCAACGGAGACGTAAAGCTGCGAGAAGCCGAACGTCTTGATCGCCGATTCCGTCGTCGGCATGTTCTGCACGGTGTAGATCCGCTTCTCCGGCTCGAGGACGGCGACCAGATTGCCGCCCTCGCGTACCGAGAAGCGGACGCCGGTACCGGTAAAGGTGCCGCCGCTAATCGGCACGAAGCCGTCCATGGTCAGTGTGCGCCCATCGATCGTCATCGACTGGCCGGGCTTCAACGAGGCGATCGTCTCGCTTTGCCAGGCCGTGGCGCCGATGACGCCAAGCACGGTAACGCCGACGCCGAAATGGGCCACCATCGTGCCCCAGGCCGAGCGTGGCAGGCCTGCGCCACGACGCCAGCTTTCGGCCAGACTGGCGCGGCCGAGCTTGATGCGGAAGGCGATTTCCGACAGCGCTCCGACCATCAGCCAGACGGCAAGCGCGACGCCGAACAACGCCAGCGCCGAAGGCGTGCCCATCAGCGCGAGGCCGACGATCATCACCGCCATCGCAGCGCCAAAGGCAAACAGCAGGCGCTGGCCGGCAGCGACGATATCGCCGCGCTTCCACGCCAGCATCGGCCCGAACGGCACGGCAATCAGGAGCGGCACCATCATCGGGCCGAAAGTCATGTCGAAGAACGGTGCGCCGACCGAGATTTTCTCGCCGGTGATCGCTTCAAGCGCGAGCGGATAGAGCGTGCCGACCAGCACGGTGGCGCAGGCGGCCGTAAGGAGCAGGTTGTTCAGGACCAGAGCACCCTCGCGGCTGATCGGCGCGAACAGGCCGCCCTGGCTGAGCGTGCCGGCGCGAGCGGCGAACAACGAGAAGGCGCCGCCGATGAAGACGCACAGGATGCAGAGAATGAAGATGCCGCGCGTCGGGTCGGTGGCGAAGGCATGCACCGAGGTCAGCACACCGGACCGCACCAGGAACGTACCGAGCAGCGACAGCGAGAAGGTCAGGATGGCGAGCAGGATCGTCCAGATCTTCAGCGCCTCGCGCTTCTCCATAACGATCGCCGAATGCAGCAGCGCGGTGGCGGCGAGCCACGGCATGAAGCTGGCATTCTCGACCGGATCCCAGAACCACCAGCCGCCCCAGCCGAGCTCGTAATAGGCCCAGTAGGAGCCCATGGCGATGCCGAGCGTCAGGAAGCACCAGGCTGCCAGTGTCCACGGCCGGACCCAGCGCGCCCATGCCGCGTCAATGCGGCCATCGATGAGGGCGGCGATGGCAAAGGCGAAGGAGATCGAGCAGCCAACATAGCCGAGATAGAGCAGCGGCGGATGGATCGCGAGGCCGACATCCTGCAGGACGGGATTGAGATCCCGCCCCTGGAACGGCGCTGGATTGAGCCGCAGGAACGGATTGGAAGCGACGAGGATAAACAGCAGAAAGGCGGCGCTGATCCACGACTGGACCGCCAGCACGAGCGCCTTCAGCTTCAAAGGAAGATTGTCACTGAAGAGCGCGACCAGGCCGCCAAACAGCACCAGGATGAGAGCCCAGAGCAGCATCGAGCCCTCGTGGTTCCCCCAGACGCCTGAGATCTTGTAGAGCAGCGGCTTCAGGGTGTGCGAATTCTCGACGACGTTCTGGACGGAAAAGTCGGAGACGACATAGGCGTAAGTCAGCGCGCCGAAACTCATGGCGACGAAGACAAACTGGGCGATCGAGGTGGTCGAGGCGATCGTCATCAGCCGCTCGTCGCCGCGCAGCGCACCCCAAAACGGCAAGGTGCCGCCCGCAAGCGCCAGGATCAGCGCCAGAACGAGTGCGTAGTGTCCGAGTTCGACGATCATGGGTTCCCCGCCTGCGGCGCAGCGCCGTCTTCCGGACGCCATTCGCCACTCTGCTTCAGAGCCTCGACGACTTCCTTCGGCATATAGGTTTCGTCATGCTTGGCGAGAACGGTATCTGCAATGAAGACGCCATTGGCATCGACCTTGCCCTCTGCCACGACGCCCTGCCCCTCGCGGAACAGGTCCGGCACGATGCCGACGTACCGCGCCTGCAGGCTCGACTTGCCATCGGTCACCGCGAAGCGGACGAGCCCATCGGCCTCCTTGACGACGCTGCCGACCTCGACCAGGCCGCCAAGTCGCACGCGCTGTTCGGGCGACGGCCGGTTGGCCAGCACGTCCGAGGGCGATGTGAAGAAGGTGATGCCGTCCGATAGAGCGAAGAGCACGAGCCCGACCGCGCTCGCCAGCACGATTCCGGCAAGGCTGATGAGGGTCAGGCGGCGCTGCTTACGCGTCATGTCGAACGATCAATCCTTGCCAATGCCAATATCGTGCGCCGACTTCTCGACCACCGCGAGAAGGTCCGGCTTTTCGATCAGCTGGTTCCTCGCCCGCGCGAGCGACGCCTTGGCGTCATCCGTCCGACCCAAGACCATGTAGGCGCGGAAAAGGCGCTCCCATCCAGTCGTATCCGTCGGATCGGCCTCGAGCTTCGCGGCGAGCCCGGCGACCATGCCGTTGATCATCTGCTCACGCTCGACCGGGCTTTGCTCGGCAGCGGCGGCGACATCTTCGGCAGTCGGACCCGGAGCGGCAGGGGCGCCGGGCGCGTCCGGCGGAACGGTCGATGTCGGTTGCAGCTTCGCCAGCTCGGCGCGGGCGGACGCAAGCCACGGCGCATCGGCCGGCGTCGTCGCGATCAGCGCGTTCCAGGCGGCGATGGCCTCGTCCTTGCTGCCGGACTGGCCGAGCGACAAGGCGAGGTAGAAGCGGGCGCGAGGCTCGTCCGGGTCGAATTTCAGCGCCTTGTCGAAGGCGGCGCGGGCATCCTCGGTAACGACATCGCCGCTCGCCCGCGTCAGCGCCTCGCCGTAAAGCGATTCGCGCTCGGCGGTGGACCCGAGCAGTCGCTTGGCATTGCCCAGCGCGCGCACGGCGTCATCATAGCGTCCGAGCCGCATGTAGATCGGCGAGAGGATTTCCCAGCCGCGCCCGTCCTCGGGATTGGCGGCGAGGTGCGCCTCAACCTTGGCGATCAGTTCGTCAACGCCGCCCTGCCCGCTCTCCTGGGCCTGCCGGCTGGCGAACGGGCTGTCGGGCAATAGCGGCGAGCCGACATAGAGATAGGCGCCGATGGCGATCAAGGGGATGGCGACGACGGCGATGAGGCGCTCGATGCGGTAGGCCTGCGGCGCGGAAGGAGTACCAGAGCCTGCGGCATCGCTGTTGAGCAACCGACGGGAGATCTCGATGCGCGCGGCCTCGGCTTCGCCCTCGCCGATCAGGCCGCGCTCGCGGTCGCGTGCCAGTTCATCGAGCTGATCGCGATAGATCGAGCGCGCGGCGCCCGCATTGGCCGAGGTGGCACGGGTCGGCCTGCCCAGGGGAATGAGCACGGCAAGCGAGGCGGCGACCGTCAACACGGCCATGGCGATCCAAAGAAGCATGATCTGTTCCTGGACGCGTTCTAGCCTGTCAGCCGCGACGGCGCACGACGCATTCTGTCGCGGCGGGAACCCGAGTCTCCCAGCGGTGGGGTCAGCTTATCGGTCGCCAGGCGCCATTATCCTGACGGCAGGCCGTGCCTCGGGCGACCTGCGGCTCGCCACCGGTCCAGATCCGGTGCGTATAATCGCGGCAATCATAGTTGTTCACGCGATAGCGTGGCCCCGGAACAACCTCGCCGCGATACCCTTCGCGGCCACCGCTCCAGACAACGGGCGAACCAGGCCGCCCCGAATCGAGCGCATGGAATTCGGCCTCTTCGGCACGCTGGCGATCGCGGTCATCGAGTCCGCGGCCGATCGACTGGCCGGCAACACCGCCGACCAGCGCGCCTGCCGCCGTCGGGGCAACACGACCGCCGCCCATCGTGCCAACGCCCTCATTCGGACCCGTGCTGACACAGCCGGCCAGGGTGGCGCCCATCGCGCCCAAGACAAACAAACCACCAAGCCGCATGTTCAAATACCTCGTATGCCCGCACGATTCGCACGGACAGCACCCCAAACACGGGATCGCACATCCAACACCAGCATGGCGGAAATACGGACCCACGCCAACTCAGCTCATGCCGACGGACGTCCTGCCAATTATGCCGCCGGCAGTCGGACTTCGGCGCGCAATCCCCCGAGCGGCGAGCGATCCATCTCGAACGCGCCGTCATAAAGCGCCGCCAGATCGGTGACGATCGAGAGGCCTAGGCCCGAGCCCGGCTTGCTCTCGTCGAGGCGCTTGCCGCGTCGGGTCGCCTCCAGCATTTCTTCCGCCGTCAGGCCCTGCCCATCATCGTCGACGCGGACGATCAGCGAGCCGTCCAAATCCTCGGCAGCGGGAATGTAAGCGACCTCGATGGCGACCTTCGAGCTTGCCCATTTGCAGGCATTATCGACCAGATTGCCGATCATCTCCTCGAGATCCTGCTGCTCGCCCCGGAAGCGGGCGGCCTCGGCAACATGGAGGTCGATGGTCAGGCCGCGATCTTCATGGATCCGGCGCATGGCGCGGACGAGACGCGTGAGCACAGGCTCGACCTCCGTCACGGCGCCGATCACCTGCGAGCGCGCCGCGATACGGGCACGATCGAGATGGTGGTTGATCTGCATCCGCATGATCTCGGCCTGCTCGCCGACCTTCGAGGCCAGCTTGCCCTGATCCGAACGCGCCTCGTTGGTGATGACGGAAAGCGGCGTTTTCAACGCATGCGCCAGATTGCCGACATGGGTGCGCGCCCGCTCGATGATCTGCTGGTTGGAGTGCATCAGCGCGTTGAGTTCCTTGGCGAGCGGCTCGATCTCGGCCGGGAACGGACCATCAAGGCTCTGCTCCTTGCCGCTTCGAAGCGCCGCCAGTCCGCGCCGGACCTGATCGAGCGGTCGTAATCCCCAGCGGATCTGGAACGCCGTCGAGGCGACGAGGCCGATGCCGAAGACCGCCAGCGTCAGCGCCACGCTGGTTCGGAAGTCGGCGATCTCCTCCTGCAACTCCGACGCATTGCCGGCGACCAGCACGTCGTAGCGATGGTCGACATCGAAGGTGATCGTCCGCTGCAAGACGCGCAGCTGCTGCTTGTCCGGCCCTTCCATCGTCGCGCGTTCGACGCCGTCGACGGAGCTGCGGGACGTCGCATTGGCGAGGTCCAGCGTATCGGTGGACAGCGAGCGCGAGGCGAGCAGCACGGCGCCGTTGGCCTGACGTATCTGCCAGTACCAACCGGAATAGATCAGCTCGAAACGCTGTTCGCCTAGATTGCCGGGGTCGCCCAGTTGGCCAGGCGGCTGGGTCGCGAGGTTGCCGACCAGCGTTTTCAGATAGACGGAAAGTCGCTCGTCAAAGGCGCGCTCGACCGTGTCGCGGTAAAGCGAGGTCAGGATCACGCCGGCCACGACCAGCGCCACGGCGCTCCAGAGCGACGCGCCGGCGATCAGCCGAAACGCGAGCGAATGGACCCGCATGTCAGTCGGCGCCGCCGGCCGAGGCCGTTCCTGGCGAGACGATCCGGTAGCCGAGGCCGCGCACGGTTTCGATCAGATCGCCGGAAACCTTCTTGCGCAAGCGACCAACAAACACTTCGATCGTATTGGAATCGCGATCGAAATCCTGATCGTAGAGATGCTCGATCAACTCGGTGCGCGACACGACACGGTCGCGATGGTGCATCAGATATTCGAGCACCTTGTATTCATGCGCGGTGAGTTTCACCGGGTTGCCATCGACGGTGACGCGGCCGGATTTGGTATCGATGCGGACGGGGCCGCATTCGATCTCGTTGGTGGCATGGCCGGCGGCGCGGCGCACCAGCGCGCGGATGCGGGCCAGCACTTCTTCGATGTGGAAAGGCTTGGCGACATAGTCGTCGGCGCCGGCATCGATGCCCTGCACCTTGTCGCTCCAGCGGTCACGCGCCGTGAGGATCAGCACAGGCATCTTCCGGCCGGCGCGGCGCCAGGCTTCCAGCACGCTGATGCCATCCATGCGCGGCAGGCCGATATCGAGCACGACCGCGTCATAGGGTTCGGTATCGCCCAGGAAATGACCGTCCTCGCCATCCTTGGCCGAATCGACGACATAGCCCGCCGTCTTCAGGGCCTCGGTGAGCTGGCGGCTCAGATCCGGATCGTCTTCAACGACGAGAATTCGCATTGCTTTGGAGCCAATCATCCATTCGCGGCGGGTGCTGTTTCAGCGCCCCATGATCGAACCGGTGCGGGCATCGACGCGCACGCGCTTCACTTCGCCGCCATTGCCCAAGACATTGACGACATAGACGAGGCGATTGCCGGCTTTGCAGAGCTGGGCCGAAACCACTTCACCACCATCGCCCGCCAATGAACCACGGATTTCGCTCAAAGATATGGCGTCACCCTTCTGCACAGCCTGCCGCGCCTCGCCCTGCGACAGGCATGAGTCGCCATACGCTGCTGTCGGACCATATTGGGGGGATCCGAACCAGACGAAGATGGCCGCCAGGAAGATGATTACGATGAAGTTCTTCGACATGCGCCTTTCCTAAGCGCCTTGATATGAACACGACCTGAATGCTGACAACTTTTGCGCGAACTCTATCACTTTCCAAGCAGAATCGCGCGGGCCCGCCAGCGGCCGTAAAGTGTCAGTCCCGCGCCCGCCAGCGTACCGATCGCCACCGCGACCTCTCCCAGCGACGCCTGATCCTCGGCCGAGATCGCATGGCCAAGACCAAATCCCAGAATCGGTGCCAGCGCTGCGATGATTGCGCCCCAGGTGACGCGGGAAGCGTACCACGGCTCCGCGTTCGCGACATGGATCACGGCGGGATCGGCGATGATCTCCTCGACGATCGCCTTGGTGATGCGCGGCGCCATGTCCCGGCTCAGCGGATTGTCGGCGCGACCGACCATCCGGTTCACAGCGCCTTCCAGCGCGCCAAGCACGATATCGACTGGATTGAGCGTGGGCAGCCGGATCATCATGACCTCCTGAGACGGATGAGGGAGCGGATCTCGTCGCGATATCGCCAGGCAACAAGGTTCAGCGCCGCGATGGCGACGAACACCACCGCGAGAACAATCCCGTTCGGCAGCAACGACGGATCGGGGATGGAGCCCTCGACCTGAACCGCGACCGCGCCGCCGGTTGCCAGCGTTCCGCCGGCGGCCGTGGCGGCGAGCCCCTTGCGCGCCGCAAGCACCCGCGCGATTTGCGCCAACGTCGCGGGGCCGACGATCCCGTCGACGGTCAGGTTCGGATGGGAAGCCTGGAACGCGCGAACAGCCTTCTCCGTCGAGGCGCCGAAGACGCCATCAACCGGGCCACCCCACAGTCCGGCACGGACGAGATCGTCCTGCAGGGCGCGAACCGCTTCGCCTTCATCGCCCCGCCGAAGCCCGCCGAACGCCTGGCCCGGCACGGTGCGTCGACCGTCGAGGATCAGGTCCGCCTCGCGCGCGCGGCGGCGGGTCAGGCCCGCGATCACGCGGCCGCCGGCCTTGTTCCAGGCAGCGAGACCACTTCGCGCTGCGCCCTTGTCGCCGCTACGCCAGGCTTTCACCCACGAGGCGCGTTCGATGGCGCCGGTGTTGAAATGAAACGACACCGCGCCATCGAAGGCATGCGCCGGCGCTCCGGGCATGACCTTGGCGACGGCGGGCTCATAGCCGCTGGCCAGGGCGCGGACGAGAAGCTTCCGGCTCTCCGCCTTGGTGAGCGTCATTCCCGCCTTGGGCACGACGACGCCGGATGCCGCCGTCAGGCCGACGCCGATGGTCCAGACACCCGCCACGTCGCGATAGGCGCGCAGCACATCTCCTTCTTCGGCGATGAGCTGTTCGAGCCCCGCCGGACTGATTTCCGCCATGCCGATACCTCGCGCCGAACTGATGCAAATAATTCCTGAAACGCACCGAATTGTCGGGAACCAAGTCCACACGGCCGGGTTGATGTCTCGAGATGCCCAGGCACCTCGCTCCCGGCCCCAAAGCCGGAAGGAGCCCGCCGCTTATCCCCCCCCAGCGGCGGGCTCATTTTTTCCCCGACGACTTTCTTGGTCAGTACGTGGCGATCGTTGCGCCGACATCGGCAAGCTGTGCCTGCCCCGTCTCGGCGCGATGCTGCCGCAAGCGGATCGTTGACGTATCGCCGGCGACCAGCGACCTCGCGGATCCCGATGTTTTCGTCCGCTCCAGCCAGAAACGGGTCGTTTCCTGCGTGTTGAAATCGACGGGTTCCACCACTCCGCCGCGTGGCCCATCCCCCAGGCTGTCGTGTGCCTCGGTGCCAAGGCACCAGAGCCGCGAGGCGCTATTGGAAACGACATTCGCGCCGAAATTGTCGTGATAGCGCCCGCCGACATCGATGCCGGTCAGGCCGTCATGGCTGGTCAGCCCGTTGTTGGACTGGCTCTCGTAGCGGCCATTGCCATAGGCACGGCAATCGATCGTCAGGTGATACAGCGACGGCGTGCCGCCCTGCCCCCAATGAAGGTTGAAGCCGTCCTTGGCATTCGAGGCCGCGACACAGCGCACGAAGGCGACGAGCCCAGTGGTGTCGAACACGCGAAACCCGTCATAGAGGTGGCTGGGGCCGCCGGCATAGCGGGCCGAGCAATCGACGAAGACGAGCGACCGCGTCGCCACGCCCTGAACAAAGACGCCGCCATTCGCTCCGCCCTGGAAATCGAAGCCCTCCAGGTAGGCGGACTTTGCCGTGCCATCGAGCACGAAGGCATCGACGACCAGCAGCACGCGCGTCGTGGCATTGGTCGGCGCGACGCCATCGGCGCGATGGACGTAGAGCGTACCGCCGACCTGCGCCCACGAGCCCGCCGTCGCGTTGCAGGCGGAGGCATCTGTCACGCGGACCAGTTCCGCCGGCTCGCCGAATCCGTTGGCATGGGCCAGATCGAGCACGGCGGTGACATTGGAGCGGGCGACCGCATAGCAATTGCCGTAGGTGGCGTCTGGCGAGCCGGACCAGCCGAGATCGCCTCCGGCCCAGCAGGTGACGCGACCGCCGACAGCGCGATAGGCCGCCGGTTGCGTCGGGATCACCATCGGGCCGCTATTGGTAAAGCTGTTGGCGCGGGAATAGACGCCGGCCCTCACCGACACATGAAACGGCACGCCGCCGGCATTGCCGAGCTGGGTGGCGACGAAGATCGACTTGACCGCCGCGCCCCAACTGGTGCCGGGATTGCCGTCATTGCCGGTGGCGATATCGACGAAATATTCCGGACCGGCGAGCGCCGCCGCCGCATGGGTCTCCGGCTTGAAGTCGGTCACGAAGCGGCCGCCGCGCCGACGGACAGCCAGCGGATAATCCGCGAAGGGAAAGCCGAGGCCGGAAGGCGGCGCCACCCGTCGCCCGGCGCTTCCCGCGCCGGACAAGCCAAGACCGGGCATCCGCATCAGATCCACCCGACAACGGTCGCCGTCGTGCCGGTCGCCAGCACGCGGACGGCGCGGATCGGCAGGATATCGCCGGCATAGCGGCTGTAGGTGACGTCCGTCCCCGCCTCGTCGCGCAGGACAGCATCGCCATCGGTCTGGAACACCAGCGCGCGCGGCCGGATGGCGAGATCGGCGCTGTTCGACGGGGTGATGGCGAAATGGCGCGTCGCCGGACCCGAAAGGCCCGACGCCGCCCCAGCAAAGGGATCGCTCATGATGATCTCCGTGAGGTTGGTGGTTTCGTTTGTTTGGCCGCGTGCGCCACCCACGCCGCGCTCCATCCCCAAGCCCACTCTCGCCGTCATCCTCGCGAAAGCGAGGATCCATGCAGCCGGGCTTACGGGAGGTCGGCCGCCGAGAGTCCTTCGAAACTCCCAAGGCTTCGGATGAATGGATCCTCGCTTTCGCGAGGATGACGCCGAGCCGGGAGCGAGAACGAGACGGCGGATCTGGGGTCAAACGCTCGTCCAACCCGCCGCTTTCAGCACCAGTAGCGTCTCGCTCGCCTTGTCATAAGCCAGCCAGCCGATCTGCGGTGTCGCGAACCACCAGGCGCCATCGGCGAAGACGGCGAGATCGCCGCCCCGCCCGGTCCAATCGCCTGTCGGGCTGGCCCCTAACAAGTGGCGCTCGCCCTGGACCGGCGAACCGGGTGGTGCAATCGCAGCAACCGACTCGACAGCGAGGTGCACGAGCCCGTCGAGGCGACGCAGCGCCCCATTATGGGTGACGTGCTTTTGGGCCTGCGACGGCGCCAGAAAGGGAAGCGCCAGATGCGCGGACTGATCAGCCATGGACGAGGACCTCCGTTGCAATTCCTGGCCCCGCCGTTGCGCTCCGTTGCGCCACGCGGGCGGTAAAATCGGCGTCCGGCGCGCTCAGTCTCGCGGCGAGATCCACGGCGGAAAGCGTCAGTGTGGGTGTCGTCGTGTCGAAGCTGGCCCGGAGCGTCGTGCCCTCCCAAAGTTCAATCCGGTAGGCCTCCGAAACCTCGCCGAGCGGGACTTCGACCGCCTCCCAGCCATCGCCCCCGATCCGCGTCTGACGGATCCAGCTGAGCGCAACATCGCCGGCCGCATCGCGGCGACCGCGAAGATGCGCCGGCGCAAAGGGCAGCAACGCCCGGCCGGCGATGACAAACTCCTGCGACGAAAAGCGGTCGGGATCATAGGCAATTGCCAGCGGCCCGGCCCGAAGCGTGCGGGCGAGACCGATTTCTGCCGGATTGAGATCCAGCAAGGGCGTCGCCGCATTGATCAGGACAAAGCGCGCGCCGGCCGGATGACCCAGCGCCGCAAGATCCGACGTGCCGCCCTGCCCGCGCAGCAGCCCCCAGACCCGCCAGCGCCCATCCCCAACAAGCTCCGCGGAACGGAACTGAATGACTTCAAACCCATCCGCCTCGCTGCCAATTGCCGCGATGTTGCGACCGTTCAGGACCGCCTCTTCCGGCAGGCTCGCCAGCGCTCCGGCCGGGAGAGCGACGTCAAAAATGGTCGCGGTGTCCCAGCGTCCAACCGGCCCGGGCGGCACGCTGGCCGCAATTCTGCCCATCACCGCGCGTTGCGGAAGGATCTGGCGCAGCGGAAAGCCGGAACTCGCCGAACCGATCGAGATGCCAAACGCGCCCGGCCAGGGATCGGCGAACAGGGCGATCCGCGCCGCCGCGCCGCTCTCGGTCGCCACCAGCGACGGCAGATCGAGGATGACGACGTCTGGCGGACCGGGATCGGCCGACGCGTCCGGCATGCCGCCGACCAGGCCCGCGGTCGGGACGCCGGAGCCGAACGGATCGACCGTCCTGCCCTCGATGCGCCGCGCCAGCCCATCTTCTACCTTGGTGACGCGAAAGCTGATCTGTCCTTCGGGCCGGACCAGCGTCACGACATCGGCCGGCTCGATCGCCAGCCTGCGATCCGTCAACGCCAGCGACACCGTCTCGCGGCCATCCCAGATTTCCTGCAGGCGTTGATCGGCCAGCGCCACGGCGAGCGCGTCGTCCGTGACAATGCCGGTCGAAAGCGCAGCCTGCCGGCGTCTCGCCGCTTCCAGCCGACGCGAGGCGATGACCCGGTCGCGATAATCGCTCGCGCCGTCGATGAAGCCGAAGGCAAGCTCGGCCGGCAACTCCGTCTCCTGCGCCCGGCGAATGGCGAGAAGCGGCTGCTCGCCTTCCTCGACGAGATCGGCGCTCGTCAGCGCCAGCCTTGGCAATCCGCGCCTGACGAAGCGAACGACCTCGCCCGATTCCGCCGCCTCGAAACCGAGCGCCTCAGCCAGTCCCTGCAAAGCCTGCCGAGCCGAACCGAGACGGGCGATGACAAAGCCATCGACCAGCCCCTCGAGATCGCCGATGCGATAGGGCTCGAAACCATAGTCCCCTAGGATGCGCTCGATCAGCCGGATCGTCGTCAGATTGCCGAGCCGGCCGTTCAGCCAATGGCCGGTCTGCCAGTTGCCGCCATCCGACCAGACATCGGTTCGCTGCGGGAAGGCCGGAAACGGTCGCGCATCCCAGGACCAAACATAGGTCCGGGTGGCGTCGACCATGCGTCCGCCATAGATGGGCGAAACCGGATTGTGGCTCGAGGAAAAATCGGGCGAAGCAGGATCCCAATAGCCGAGCACGGCGGCGAGAAAGCGCTCCTGCATCAGTGCATCGCGGCTGCCATTGGAAAAATGCGGCAGCAGAGAGCCGCCGACCTTTGGATCGGGAAAGACGTTCGGCTCGTTGGCGCCCTTGTCGATCGCGGCGCAGCCGATCTCGGTGAACCAGATCGGCTTTGATCGCGGCGTCCAGTCTGTGGCAGTCGCCGCCTCGACGCCGCCCGGACGGTCGAAATGTTCGTTCGACCACCAGCCGACGAGATCCTTGTAGCGAAACACCCAGGGTTTTCCGGCTCCGCCGTCGGTGATGGGCGAGCGAACCTGCGCGAGCCGGTCGGCGTCGCTGGCATAATACCAGTCGAAGCCCTCGCTGCCGGCGATGTTGGCGCGCAGATAATCGACATCGCGACCGCTTTCGGCCGTCGCCGCATCGAGATGATCGTAGCCGTCGCGCCAGTCGGACAAGGGCACATAGCTGTCGATGCCGATCGCGTCGATGGCCGCATCGGCCCAGAGCGGGTCGAGATGGAAGTTTACGTCACCGGAGCCGTCGCCCGGCTGGTGGCCAAAATACTCGCTCCAATCGGCGGCATAAGTGATCTTCGCCGCCGGCAGGATGACCCGGACATCGGCCGCCAGCGCGCGGAGTGCTGCGACAAACGGATAGGTCGAGGCGTCGGAGCGCAGCGTGGTCAGCCCGCGCAATTCCGAACCGATGAGGAAGGCATCAACGCCGCCGGCCGCCTTGCAGAGGTTTGCCGCGTGCAGGACCATCCGCCGGTAGGTCCATTCATCCGGGCCGGAATAATGCACAGCGCCGCCCGAGACGGAAAAATCCGTCCGCGCCGCCGTGCCGACAAAAGCGGCAATCTCGGTTGCGGCCACAGAGGTCTGGTCCGGCGTCCCCGGCCGACCCGGCGCGATTGAAGCGGTGATCTCGCCGCGCCAAGGATAGGCGGGCTGGGTCGCATCCCAGTAGGGATGCGGCAGGTCGTTATCGGCCGGGATGTCCATCATCAGGAACGGATAAAAGGTGACGGCGATGCCGCGCGCCTTCAGGTCCAGGATGGCACGAATGACGCTGGCGTCGGATGGCGTGCCGCCAAAAGCCGGGCGGTCGTCGATGCGGCTGACCGCCCTCGCCCCGGCGCGTGAAAGGCCGGCGACATGCCACGAGGTCGGGCTCGTAACAGTCGAAAAATCTTCGATGCGGGGCGCGACCGTGCAATGGCCGGCGCGAAGATCGTCACCGAACCAGGAGACGGCGAGCGCTGCTCGCTCGAGATTGGGGCAAAGCGCCTGCAATTCGTCGATCGAGGCTTCCCAATCGGTGCGCGCGCCGTCGACATGGCGGTTGATCGTGACCCGGCGGCCCGGCCCCTTCGAGGTGTAGACGGGCAGCGGGTCATAGGCGAATTCCGACGCGCCGGGGATGATGACGACCGCGCGGATCTCGTCCTCGACGCCGCCAACCGGCCGGAACACTTCAAAGGCAAGCTGCGGCAGCCGGTTGCCGAAATCGCCGATCGGCAGGCGCTCGAACACCACCATCGCCGTGCCGCGATAGGCGGGAGTTCCGGCCGCGCCCTGCCTCGCCTCGATCAGGCTGTCGGCCGGCTGGTCGTCATGGCCGAGGTGCACGCGATGATGCAGGTCGGCGAGATTGATCAATTCGCCATCGGCCCAGACACGGCCGATGCGGGCAATCGGCCCCTCGCAGATCCCGACCGCGAAATTGGCATAGTAGGAATAGGTGGTGACCGTCGGCCCGCCCTTGCCGCCCTCCTCTTCCTTCACTTCCTGAAACCGCGTCGCCCAGATCACCTGCCCCGCCAGCCGGGCGCGGCCATAGACGCGGGGGATCGGCGTGCCTTCCTCCGAGCGCTGTACCGAGAGATCGGAAAGGCGTGGCCCCTCTATGTTCTGGCCAAACAGGGTCTGGTCGACGGCATAGCCGGCCATGGCGCCGACGGCGCCGCCGAGGATCGCGCCGACCGGCCCGAACAGACCGCCAATCGCGGCGCCGGCCGCCTGCAGAACGAGCGTTGCCATCAGTCGGTCACTCCGGGAAAGCGGAAGGTGAAGGCGGCGCGCCGCCGCCACCAGGGCGACAGGGCAGCGGTGGCGACGGAAGCGCCGTCATGGGCATGAAGGAAGCTATCCGGCGCAATCAGGATCGCCGCATGCTTGGCCGGCAGTCCCGTTCGCCAGCGAAACAGCAGCAGGTCGCCGGTCCTGGCCTCATCAAGAGGGACAGGTGGCATGTGCCGCCCGGCCGCCTCGGCCAAGGTGTCGACGCCGCGCGCCTCGGCCCAATCGGCAGTGTAGGCCGGCATCGCCTCGGGCTCGTCGCCATAGAGCTCGCGCCAGACGCCGCGCACGAGACCGAGGCAGTCGCAGCCAACGCCCTTCAGCGAAGCCTGATGCCGATAAGGCGTGCCGAGCCAGGCCATGGCCGTGGCGACGATGGCTTGGCGGGATATTTCGGTCATGGGGACCTCGCGGTGCGCCGTCTTTCACCCTCCGGCGTCATCCCGGGCGGAGACCCGGGATCCATTCAGCCGGGTTCAGGGGCGCTTCGGATGCCTGCGCCTCGGCTGTATGGATCCCCGCTTTCGCGGGGATGACGGAGAGTTGGGTGGAGGAGATGCAGACGCTGTCAGCCTGGCTCAGCCTGTATTGCGCCCCCCGTTCCTGGCGTAGCCGAGAGCAAAATCGTTACCGGGCATGTGGGGAAAGCCACGAAAATTCAGCGCGTTGGCGAATTTCTCTCGACAGGTCTCGAAACGCTTGTCGCAGCCCGCCGTGATGGTGAACCCGTCGCCGGGCAGGATTGCCTCCGTCATCGCGTTCCAAAGCTCGATCGTCAGCGCTCCGGCGGCGAGACGTTGCATCTTGATAACGGCGCGACGGCCTTCATTGGCGCCGCTGGTCCAGACAAGCGTGCCGCGTTCGAACCAGCCGCTTGCAAACGCATCAAGCCCCGAGACGGTGAAGCGCCGCCCGTCAAAAGCCGCGACAGCTGTTCCGCTACCGCGAAAAACCGGATCGTCGAGATCGACCTTGCAGCGTTGATCGCCGAGATCGGCGTCGCACGCAGCCCGAAACACGCGGCCCTGCGGCTCGTCCAGCCCGGCGGCAAGGCCTCGGATCTCGACCCGAAACGCGCCGTCCTCCCGCAGCACCTCACCGATATGGCCGACGCGCAGCAGCAGCCGTTCATCCGGCGATTGCCAGTTGACCAGGAACGTCTCGATCTTCGCGTGGTCGAAGGCGCCGGCGGCAAGCTCGGTTTCCGACAACCGGTCGGAGATCAGCGCGCCGGCGACCTCCATGCCGCCCGTCACCATGCCGGTCTCGGCGCTGGCCTCGCTGGCCAAAAGCCCGGTCGCCGCCTCGAAGATGACGCCGTCGAAGACCAGATCGCGGTCGTGATCGGTGAAGCCCAGCACAACACCGTCTTTTCGCGTCAACCGCCAGCCATGGCAGAGCGTCGAAGCGTCACCGGCAATGTGCGCGGCGAGACCCTCCGGGATCGACCTCATGGTTGGATCTCCACGATCGGGATCGACGGGATTTCGCCGGCCTCGAAGGCGGCGAGATTGATGACGAGCTGGTCAGAGTCGAAACGCACCGGCACGTCGAAGCGGAAGCCGGCGGAAACGATCGCGCCGTCGGCCGGGGCCTCGGCGAGCGTCACGAGCCCGGTCGCCGGATCGACGGCAAAATCCTCGGTAGCGACACCGTCAACCGCGAGCACCACACTGCCCTCGACCGGTTTCGCGATCGCCCGCTCATAGGGCGCATGCAGCGCGCCATAGGTCTTCTTCAGCGCAAAGACCATCTTCGCATCGTCGCCAACGCCAAGCGTCTGATCGGTCGCGGACGGTTCCGAGCCTGGCAGAGTGGAGGAATCGTCGGCACGATCGCGCCAGCGAAACCCGAACAGCTTTCCGCGACGCTCCTCGAAGAACGCGATCACCTGATGCAGGTCGGCGAGCGACCGCACGCCATAGCCGGCATCATAGCGTCGGCGCGATTCCGCCCAGCGGGCATTGCGCCGTTCGCCCCCGGAACCGAGCGTCACCACCTCGGTGCGCCGCTCTGGCCCGCCGGAGGATCCAAAGGCGATGTTGGTCGGAAAGCGGATCTCGTGAAAAGCAGGGATCAGCGGCATCAAAGCCCCCTTCGGCCGCGCCCGACGGCGCGCGCCAGCGTCGCGGCGACATGCGCCTCGGATTTTCGGAAGCTCTTGGCGTCCGGTGTCTGGATGGCGATGTTGACTGTCACCGGCGCGCCACCGCCCGAAACGCCAAGCCGCCCATCCGGCCCGCGCGAAAGCGGCATGATCGCTTCCGCGCCCGCCTCGCCCATCAGCCCCAGCCCGCCGGAAAGCGGAAAATAGGTCGGGCTCGCGACCACCCCGCCCTTGGCAAAGGGCTTTGCACCGCCGAGCGAAACGAGCGACCCGACCAGGCCGGAAAGCAAGCCGCCGATCCCGCTCTCGATCGGCTTGAGCGCTGCGTTCAAGGCGATCGTCGAGAAGCGCAGCGCCAGGTTTTTGAGGATGTCGTCAAATTCCTTGCCGCCGATAACGGCATCGCGAAATGCCCGGCAGATCGTGCCGGAGAAGCCGTCCGCCTGCTTGGCAAGGCCATCCAGCGAGGCGGTGAAGGCGGAGGTGTCGGTGGTGATCCGGACGGAGAGTTCGTCGATCGGTGTCGGCATGGGGACTCCTTGTTCCAGCTTTCTTCCTTAAAAGGGCAGCCCTGAGCCTCAACATCCTGAGGAGCCCGAAGGGCCGTCAGGAGGCGCCCCCGTCCGGGAACCGCCGCGCCAGATCCTCGAACGTCTCCCGATCCATCGACGCCCCAACATGGCCAGTCAGCCCCTCGACAGCGGCAGCCAGCTCGCGCGGCGTCAGCGCCCAGAAATCGCGGCTAGAAAGCTTCAGCACGCCAAACCCGATCGCCATCGCCTCGCGCCAGGGAAAGGGCGGAACGTCTGTCGAGGGATAAGAAGGAAGCAAGGCCCTCACCCCAGCCCTCTCCCGGTTCTCGGGAGAGGGAGTTGGTCGAGCTTCGGCAGATGCGGCCGGGCCTTCTTCGAAAGCCGTGCTGATACCAGAAGGGAGCCCGCCGTAGACTCCCTCGCCCGCTTGCGGGAGAGGGCTGGGGTGAGGGTCTTGCTTCACGCCCCCCGCCCGCCAAACGTCGCGCCGAGCAGTTCGGAGACGATCGCCGCGAACCCTGCGGCGCCATGCTCGGTCCGCATTGCCGCGACCTGGTGATCGTCAATCGTCGCCCCAGCGCCGCGCAGGCCAGCCCCGATGACGCGGATCGCGTCGCGGGCCGAAAGCCTGCCCTCGCCAAAGCGGGCGGCCAGCGCCGAAAGATCCTCCGCGCCGAAGGCCGCTTCCAGTTCCGCCAGCGCACCAAGCGTCAGGCAGAGCACATGCGGTTTGCCGTCCAGTTGAGCGTCGATCTCGCCGCGATGCCGGTTTGCCATGATCAGGCCGCCGTGAAGCTGACGAGACCGGCCGATTCCAGCGCGATCTCATAGGTGACGGCGCCGTCATGCTCGCCGGAATAATCGAGCGCAGTCAGCTGGAACGGCCCCTCCAGCGTGCCGAAATCCGGCACGATCAGCTGAAAATCGCGGATCGCACCGTCAAAGAACAGCGTGCGGATGGCGGCGTCTGTCGCGGCATCGCGAAAAATGCCGGAGCCGGAAACGCTGGCGCGGCGCACGCCAGCGCCGGCCAGAAGCTCGCGCCAGCGGCCGGCGGAATCCGTGTCGGTGATATCGACCGTCTCGGCATTGAGCGCGAAGCGGCGGGTCCGCATGCCGGCCACCGTCGAAAAGTCGCCGGAGCCGGTGGTGTCGATCTTTAGGAGCAGATCCTTGCCCTTCTGCGCGGTCATCCTCTATCCCCTTATCCTGCGTTTGATCGTGTTTCGCGCTGCCGGAGCCTGTGCCGATGCCCCATGTCGAAATTGTCCGCGCCACGGAAAGCGACATTCCGTTCATCGTCGCGACCGAGCGGCGGCCGGGTTTCGAAAACCTTGTCGGGCGATGGGAACCGGAGCAGCACGCTCAGGCGATGGCCGAGCCGCGCTATGCCTATTTCGTCGCGCGCACGGCGGAACCGGTCGGCTTCGCGCTGCTGCGCGACTGGAATGCGCCGGAACGGTCGACGCTTCTGAGGCGGATCGCGGTTGCCGAGCCCGGCAAGGGTTTTGGTACGGCGCTGCTGCGCGGCGTGATCGAGCGCGTCTTCGGCGAGACGCAGGCGCATCGCTTTTCGCTCGGCCTGTTTCCACACAATCTGCGCGCCCGCCGCGCCTATGAATCGGTCGGCTTCCAGGCCGAAGGCATTTCGCGCGGCAGCGCCTTTGTCGGCGGCGAGCATCATGACGAACTGGTGATGGCGATCCTGCGGCCCGACTGGCTGGCGCGAAAAACCTAGTCCTCGATAAGGGCCGCGATCCGCACCACGCCATGCTCGGTCATCCCGTCCGGGTCGAGCCGAACTTCGGCAAAGGTGACGCGGATCGTCACCAGCGCGTGCGCGTCCAGCGACAGTGGTGCGTCATGCAGCAACCGCATCAGATGACCGATGATCGTCCAGGCCTCGCGCTTGCCGATCTCCCGCGACCAGACATGCAGGGCGAGCCGAACCTCGCCACCCGGCTCCTTGTCGCTAGACCAGTCGGCTTGCCCGGTTTCGCCCAACGTCACCGAGGGAAAGGCCGTGGCGCGCGGCGCGCCGTCATGGATGTGGTCGCCGACAATCTCGGCGAGATCGGTATCGGCCAGGAGACAGGCGACCAGCGCCGCCTGCAAATCGAGCGCGGCGATCATCGCGGTCTCCTTTTCAGGCGATCAATGGCGGGCACGATGACGGGATCGGCTGCAGCATCGAGCGCGCCAAATTCGCGGGCGAAGAGGTTTTCGCCGCTCACGGCGACACCAACGGAGAGAACCGATCGAGGCGCAGCGAAGCCCGACGACCGAGTTCGACCCTCACCTCTCCCTGAGGGAGAGGTCGACGCACGAAGTGCGGCGGGTGAGGGTTTAGGGAACTCTCCGGCAAGGCCATAAACCCTCGCCCGGCCCTGGGGGCCGACCTCTCCCTCAGGGAGAGGTGAAGGTGCATCTCGATCCTCTTCCAACACCGCCCGAAACCGTTCGGCGTTGCGCTGGAGCGCGGCGGAGATGGCCGGATCGACTGCCTTCCTCAACGCCGCCGTCAGCGCCGATCCGGTCAGGCTGCGAGCGTTCATGACCGCTCCTCCACCGCATCAAGGATGAGAAAGCGCCTGGTTTCGTCCGGGTCGCGCCAGGACGCGATCCGCAGGATCCGTTCCCGATGCCGCACACGCATGCCGCCTTCGACATCCGCGCGAAAGCGCAGCGTGATCTGGTGCGTGATCCGGGTCGCGAGCCGATCTGACGAAAAAGTCTCGCCGGCCGCGACCGGCTCGATCGCCGCCCAAACTGTCGCGACTTCCTCCCAGTCGGTTGTCGCGCCGCCGACGCCGTCGGGCACCCGGATTTGCCGCTCCAGAGTTACGCGGCTCGAAAGTTGGCCGGGGTCAAAACCGTTCACAGCGAACGGACCCGATAGGGCGCAACCATCGCCTCGAAGCCGAGGGGCGCGACATCGCCGGCGCGATCAAAACCAACCGCCCCGCGATGCTCGTACCAATGCGCCACCAGCATCAGAATTGCCTGCCGGAGCGCTGCCGGCACGGCGAGGCTGGAAACGCCATAGCCGGCGGTGACGTCGATCTCGATGCCGTTGTCGTAGAGGCCCGCCTGTGGCCGGAGCCTTGCCACGATGCGCGGCGGCAGGCGCGCGGCGTCGACGCGATAGGCGTCCGGGTCAAGGATCTGCGCCACGCCGACAATGTCGTAGAGCGTAATCGCATCGACGGAGATCAGCGGCGCGATGGGGAGGTCGATGGTGCGGCCGGAAGGCCATTCATCGAAATAGATCCGCCAGCCCTGGGCAATCAGTTTTCGCCGCGTCTCGCTTTCGACATGGGTGCGCGCCGCCAGGATCGCCGCTTGCAGCAGGCTATCCTCCGCCGTGCCGTCGACGCGCAGATGCGCCTTCACATCGGCTAGCGACACCGGCTCGGTCGCCGGCGCGGATACAAGCGCTGCGGTCATGATGGCTCCTTGGATGGAATGCGAAATCGTGAGGTGGAGCGGCGCCCGCAACCGGCAGGCGCCGCTCCGGGCCAACCCCGATGGGAGGGAACCGGGGCCGGCCTTTGGTTTCCCCGCCTGCGCGGGGATGACGGCGAGATGAAACGAAAAATGGTGGACGCTCGCCGGGAGAAAAGCTGCGCGGCCACTCGCCCGCCTGCAGCAAGGGTGTTGTCGGCCCCTAGCTCGTGCCGAATTTCAGCAGCTTGATCGCGTCAAAGTCCTGGACGCCGCCGCCGACGCGCTTGGTGGTGTAGAAGAGGACGTAGGGCTTGGCGGAATAGGGATCGCGCAGGACGCGGACGCCGAGGCGGTCCACCACCAAGTAGCCGCGGCGAAAATCACCGAAGGCGAGCGACAGCGAATTGGCGCCGATGTCGGGCATGTCCTCGGCTTCCGTCACCGGGAAGCCCATCAGCGACGCCTCGCCGCCCGCCACCGCCGCCGGCTGCCAGAGATAATGGCCGTCAGCGTCCTTCAGCTTGCGGATTGTCGCCTGCGTCCGGCGGTTGAGAACGAAACGGGCATTGGCGCGGTAACCGGCCTTCAGCGTGTAGATCAGGTCGACCAGCACATCGGACGGATTGCTGGAAGGAAGTGCTGCGGACGTGCCGGTCGCGACATAACCGAGCTTGCCCCAGACCCAGCTCGCTTCGGCGGCGGTGGTGTAGGAGAGGAAGCCCTTCGGCTTGTTGCTGCCATCGCCGGAGACGAAGGCCGTGCCCTCCTGGGCCGCGAAGGCGCTTTCCACCTCGGCGGCGATCCAGTCGTCGATGTTGACGGCGCTATCGTCGAGCAACGCGGCGGTGGCCGCCGGCATGGCGTAGAGCTCCATCGCCGGGAAATCGAGCGCCGCGATGGTCTGCGAGGTGGTCTGGGAGCGGCTGTCTGTCTCGCCGGCCCAGCCAACGGCCGGCCCCGCCGTCATGAACGGCTTGCGATAGGTGCCGGTCGAGACCTGGCGCACATCGGCGATGGCGCGGATCGGCGAGATCGCGGCGAGGCGTTTTCCAATCTCCGTCTCGGTCTCGATCGGCACGAGATAGCCGCCATCGGCATTGGTCCCGGCCGAAAGCGCCTTCTGCTCCAGCTTTCGAAAACCGTCCTCGTCGCCGCCGCGCACATAGCTTTCAAACGCCTGCTTGTGCTCGGAAGGCCGCGCCGTGCCGCGCTCGGCCGAAAGCGGCGGACGGCGCCCCTTCAGCGTCAGCTCGTCCAGCGCCTTGTTGATGCGGTCGAGCTTGTCGGTGGTGACGACGTCGGCGGTCAACTTGGTCTCGATCTCGGAGAGCCGCTCGTCATTGGTGTCCTTGAACGCCTCGAAGGCGCGCATGAAATCGTCGAAGGCGGCGGAAACGTCGCCGCTCTCGGCTGCCTTCGCCTCGGGAGCAGAGCCGGAAATCTCGGTCATCGATTTGTCCTTGTGGGGTGGAGGGAAAGGCTGGTCGGGTGGAGGGAGCGGGCCGCCCGGCGCATCCGCGCCGCCAGGCCTGTGGTCTTGACGCTCGAGACGCGGGCGTCGGGCTGCATCGGGAAGGTGACGACCGAGATCTCCCAAAGGTCGATCTCGATCAGTTTGCGGACGCCCGCCGTGCGGTCGGCGCGGGCCTTGACGGTCTTGAAGCCAATCGAGAGCCCGTCCAGCGCGCCGGCCCGCATCAGGCTCGCCACCTCGCGTCCCCGCGCCACGTCGGCCATCAGCCGACCCTTGACGAACAGGCCGCGCGGATCCTCGCGAATCTCCATCCAGACGCCGATCGGCTCGGCCGGATCGTGCTGGTAGAGCATGCGGATACCGGCCGCGCCTCTGGCAGCGATCGAGCGCCTGAACGCGCCGGGCAGGACGAGATCGCCGGAAAGATCAGCCGTGCCGAACAGGCTGGCATAGCCAGAGAAGACGCCCTCGCCATCGATGCCGGAGAGGTCGGCGGCGGCGAATTTGGTTTCGAGCGCGGACGGAGATGAAAAGGCCATGCGGTCTCCTTCGCGGAAATGTTCCGCGTGGAAGGGGGAGTCGGATCAAAGGTTTGGCGGCTTCGGTTCAGAGGCTGATTCAGGCGAAGGAAGGCCCCTCACCCCAGCCCTCTCCCGCCTTGCGGGCGAGGGAGTCCGGCCGGCTTAAAATCGGGGCGTTGTCGGTCAGGGGCGCGCCAGCAGCTTTTCCAACGCGCCAGCAAAATCGCGGAAAACCTTTCTGTGGTCCGGTGCCAGGCGTTGCAGGATGCGGTTCAGCATGGCGGCCATTCGTTCACTCCATCAAATTGACGCTCGGCGCCTGCCCCTAACTCGCCGTCATCCTCGCGAAAGCGAGGATCCATGCAGCCGGGTTCACGGATCGCAGTGCGAAGGCCGGCGGCATTGGACCGCCTGAACCTCCCGAGGCTTCGGCTGCATGGATGCTCGCCTGCGCGAGGATGACGGCGGTGGGCGTAGGGACGCGTTGAGCTTAATCCGATGCGCGTCCCGCCGTCGTTCCACCTCCAAAGAACCCTCGCCCAGCCCTCTCCCACTTCGCGGGAGAGGGAGAAGAAAACCGAGTCAACGCAGTCCCTTACCGCCGATCATTAAAAAACCGATTCAGCCGTGCGATCTCGGCAACGAAGTCGTTGAAGCGGCGGTTCGAACTCGCCAGCTCGCGCAGCGCCCAGACCAGCAAACCGCTGGCGCCAGAAGCCCAGAGGAACAGCGCCAGATGCGCGAGGTCGCCGCGGCTGGCAAAGGCGCGGGTCAAGTCGTCCACCCCTCGTCTCCTTCTCCTTCGCCATCCCCCGGCCTCGCCGCGCCATAGCCGACTGCCTGGCGTTTTTCGTCCTTCGACAAAAAGTCCGCCGCACCGACCCGGCTCCAGAGAGCCGACCGTTCGACCGACAGCGCCTCGATGGCATCGACGTCGAAACCCAGCCGGATCGCGCCGGGAAAATGCGGTCCAAGCCAGTTGGTCAACGCATCGGCGGTGCGGCCAAGCAGCGGCAAGATCGTCTGCCGCCAGAACACGCGGTTGGCTTCGGCATAGTTCGCAAACGTGTTGTCGCCGGGAATGCCGAGCAGCATGGGCGGCACACCAAAGGCGAGCGCGATCTCGCGCGCCGCGCCATTCTTCGCCTCGATGAAATCCATGTCGTGCGGCGTCAGCGCCATCGACGTCCAGTCGAGCCCGCCTTCGAGCAATAGCGGGCGACCGGCATTGACCGCGCCGGTATAATTCGCTTCCAGCTCGCGCTTCAGCCGTTCGAATTGTTCCTGGCTCAGATTGGCGCCGCCCTCGCCGCGATAGACCAACGCGCCGGAAGGCCGCGCCGCATTGTCGAGCAACGCCTTGTTCCAGGCGCCGGCGGCGTTGTGCAGATCGAGCGCGATCGCCGCCGCTTCCAGCGGGGCAAAGCCATAGTGATCATCGAGCGGATGAAACAGTCGCAGATGCAGGATCGGCGACAGCCCGTCCTCGACGGGAAAGCGCACCGTCCGCCCGGCGACGGAATATTCATAGGCCTCCGGCCAACCATCGCCCCCCGGCACAACCTTCATCCGGTCCGGCCGCAGCGCGTGCAGTTCGGCAGGCGAGCCGCCAAGCTGGACCAACTCGGCATAAGCGTTGCCGGAAACGAGCAAATTGCCATAAAGCGCCTCCAGCCAGGCTTTTCCCGACTGGCGACCGTTCGGACGCGACAGCAGCGCCAGCAACGGATGATCCGGTCTCTCCGCCTCGCCCTCATAGGCGAGCCACGGTACGGAAGCCGCGGCTTCCGCGATCATCGAGATGGCGCGATAGACGATGGCGTTTTTCATAAAGCCTTCGCGGGCGAGGCTGGCGAGGTCGCGCGAGGTCCAGACCGCACGGCCCTGCCCTTGCAGCGCGATCAGCGGTCCGGCGCGCGACGCCTTTGCCTCGGGCGCGGCAACGCTTCCGCCGAACAGGCGGGTAAGAAGGTTCGGTTTCATGGCGTCTCCGATCGAACAGCTTGTCGGGAGATGCCGAGGCCTCCCCACCAAGGCCCCCCCTTTTCGAAGAAGGAGCCGATTTCACCGGCCTCGAGCGCCCGCGCGCCTTGGCCAAAAGTTACAATTGCGAGCTTTCCGAAGAGGGTTGGGTAAGGGACTGGCCCTACAACCGCTTTGCGTTCATGCTGGAACAGACAACCTATCGACGTGGGCGTCACTTCGCCTTACGTTCCGGCCGTAAACTCGACGTCGAGTCGGAGTTGAAGGCGCTGCCTGGGAACCTGCCTCTTCCAGAGCGCTCGCCAAAGCATCCCGGCGCCAGTATCCCCGCCTCAAGACCATCCGGCCCAAGAGGACTCACCGGTGCTCGACTTCGCCTCGCTCCTCGTCGCTATCGGCTTTTCCGCGGCTTTCCTGGCCGTCATTCTGCTCGCTGCCTGGAAGACCTCGCGGCGGGACGGCTTCCTGTTCACCTGTGCCCTCGGCGCCTTGTTGATCGCCATCAGCGTCGGGTTTTCGACCCTCGACAGCTTCCGTCCCTCGTCCTGGGTGCTCGGCATCGCCTTCGTCCTGCTGCTGGCGGGAGAGGCCAGTCTCTATGGCAGCGCGGCGCAGTTCCGGCTCGGAACGTCGCCCTGGCGACGGATCGCGATAGCAACCTTCGTTTCGGTAGCCCTGACGCTCCTGCCGTTTGTTCTCGGCTATAACGGCGTCGTCTATGCCGTCGGCTTCATGGCCTCGGCGGCGTTGCTTTTCCTGATATCGCATCAGTTCTGGCAGGCGCGCGAGCAAGCCCCGATGACAACGCTCGCCATCGCTGCCCTCTATCTGCTCGTCGGCCTATCGTTCCTGCCCCGCGCGGTGCTGGTGCTGACGCGCGACGGCATGGTGGTCCTCGGCCCGCCGCGAAACTGGGCACAGGATCTCTCGATCCTGCTGGTGATCGGAGCAATCCCGGCGCTGGGCGCCATGACAATGGCGCTGAGCCAGATTCGGACAGTCCGAACCCACCGGCAGGAGGCTCTTACCGACCCCTTGACGGGTCTCCTGAACCGCCGCGCCCTGTTCGAGGCGCATGAGAGTGAATTGCCGCCTTCGAGCATCGCCGTGCTGTTCGATATCGATGAGTTCAAGTCGATCAATGACGCGCATGGCCATGCGATGGGCGACCGAGTGATCGTCCTGTTCGCGCTCGCCCTGCAGGCGAATCTTCCCGCCTCGGCTTCGGCCGCCCGGATCGGCGGCGAGGAATTTGCCCTGATCCTCCGGGATACCGCGCCGGACGCCGCCCTGCGCCATGCCGAAGACGTGCGCTCCCGGTTCGTGGCCCTTGTCCACGCCGAAGAGCGCCTCAACTGCACCGTCAGCGCGGGGCTCGCGGCCACCGGGCCGGGCGCCGCCAGCACGGACCGCGTTCTGGCGGAGGCCGACCGCGCGCTCTACGAAGCCAAGCGCTCCGGCCGCGACCGGGTTATCGTCGCCCGCCAGTCGATGGAACTTTCAGCGTCCACGGCGGGCTGACTCCCGGCTAGAGACCGTCGAGCGCGCCATGGGCGTTCTTCTGGTTGGCGAAGAGCAAGGACGGGTGCAGTTCCTCCACCCCCGAATACGGATTGGCGTGGATGGCCAGGATCCAGAGGCTCATCGAAGCCGTGATCGCATAGATCGCCAGCGCCCGCCTGCCGGCGCGCGGTCTGTCGGCATGTGTCGAGGCGATGGTAATCGCGGTCAGCAGCGTCAGGAAGATGACGAGATACCACTTGTAATAGTCGACCGAGGTATTGCCGACCGAAAGACGCAGGTTGCGCGCTTCCTGCAAGTCGTTGAAGTCGTGAATCAATTGCCCGATGAGCGAGGACGGCGCATCGCTGCGTGCGAGCCGCGCGATCTCGCCGCTGATGTCATGCAGCGCCGCCTCCACCGCCTCGTCCGGCGACACGTTCTTGCCCTGCAGCCACTCCTTCGCCGCAACCTGCCGGCGGTAGGCGCTGATGCCCTCGGTCAGCTTGCTGGAATTGAGCACATCCGGTTCGCTGCTGCGCAGCATGTGGACAATTGCCGAGCGCTCCATGCTCGTCGCCTGGTCGGCCCTGGCGTTGACCGCCCAGATGTCGGCGGCAATGAAGCCGAGCGACAGCGCCCAGGCGGTGGCGATGGTTCCCAGAAAGGCCGGCTGCGGGATCGAGAGCCCGTCACGGCCGGCGTGCCACGCCATGAGCCGCAGCGCGAGCCGGCCGAACAGATAGAAAACCAGCCCGAGGCCAGCGAACAAGAGAGACTGCATCGGCGACGACAATTGACTCAGCAGTTCCATCGGCTGCGTCCCACCCCATTCTGAACGACATGGCCAAGCCGCGCGACAACAGCGCCATCGGCCGAGCTTCCATCCGATGCATCCGGGGATTCGCGCGCCAAGACAACCGTCTTCCATCGAGAGGCGCCGCCAGACCCCTCACATCGTTCGGATCCTGGGCTCGCCCGGCGCGCGCAGCATCAGCGCCGTCAACGCCCATACCAACGCATCGAGCCGGTCCGGCGAACGGCCATTGGCGAGACCTTCCGGGCCGAAATCGGCCATTTCATCCTCCAGCGCCGGAAACGTTCCGGCATGGCGCACCCGGCCTTGCGCATAGAGCGCCGCCACCGGCTCGGCCCGCAGATATTTTCCGCGCGTCGCCCGCACGGAGGTGACCGGCACGGCCGGATCCACCTCGTTGATCACGCTCGCCACCATGTCGCCGCCCTGGTTGACCTCGGCGACGAGCAGATCCGCATCCAGCGCCCGATACAGCCCGACAGCCACCGCCGCCCAGGCCGCCGGCTTCACTTCGGCCAGGCTGCGATCTGCCAGCACATAGGCAGTGCCGTCCTCGGCCAGGCCGCAGGCGACGATCCCGCAGGCATCGGCCCCCTTCCGCCTCGAGGCAGGCGGGTCGATCGCCACCGCGATCCGCATCAGCGCCGGCGCTTGATCGACACGCGCCCGCTCGATGTCGTCGCGGCTCCACAGCGCATCGGCGCGATCCTCGATCCACTCGCCGTCGATCTCCTGCCGGCCAAGCCGCGTGCCGCGATAGCGCCCGACGACGCGATCCAGAAAGCCCGGCGCCAAATTGGCGAGGTTGGCGCTGGTGCCGGCGCGGGTGATCACCGTCCGCTCAGCCGCAAGCAGCCGCTTCAAAAGCGGGATCGGGCGCGGCGTCGTCGTGACGAGCTGGCGCGGCAACGAGCCCAGCCGGAGGCCGAATTGCAGCATGTCCCAGCAGGCCTCTGGATAGCGCCATTTGCCCAGTTCGTCGGCCCAGGCCGCCTCGAATTGCGGCCCGCGCAGACTTTCCGGGTCTTCCGACGAAAAGCACAGCGCCACCGCGCCGTTCGGCCATTCGAGCCGGCGGCGCGACGGCTGCCAGTTCGGCCGTTCATGCCGGCGATGGACGGAGAGCAGCCCCGAGACGCCTTCGATCATCACGTCGCGCACATCGGCCAGCGTCTCGCCGATCAGGGCGATCCGCTCGACAGGTACCGAGGCAAAACCTGGACGACCGGTGGCAAGGCCACGGATCCATTCGGCCCCGGCGCGCGTCTTGCCCGCGCCGCGCCCGCCGATCATCAGCCAGCTCAGCCAATCGCCCTGCGGCGGAAGCTGGTCGTCGCGGGCCCAAAATTCCCAATCAAACTGGAACGCCTCGATCTCCTCCGGCCGCAGTTCCGCCAGCAGGCGATCCGGCCGGCTCCCCTTCCGCATCGAGCTGTTCCAGGCGCTTCTGAAGTCGCGCCCGGAGGGCTTCGATATCGACGGGAGCGGCGGCACCGGCATCGTCCGTCCCCTCCCGCAGCTTTGCCAAGGTTTCCAACGTCCGGGCCAGCACCGAAAGCGTGCGGGCGTCCTTCTCCTCGACGCCGCCCTCGCCATTGGCGAAGCGCAGTTCGAGTTCGGCGACCTGTCGTTCAAAGGTTCGATAGAGCCGCGCCACCAGCTTCTCTTCGGCCGCGCCATCCGGCAGCGGCGGCGCCTCGCCCGGCCGCAGCCAGCTTTCACGCTCGGCATGTTTGGCAACCGAGACATGGCTGACGCCATAAGTCGCGGCGATATCCCGAAGCCCGACAGCCGTCGTCTCATAGGCAACACGGATCGCCGCCCATTGGTCGAGGCTCAGTTCAGGCATTCTTTTTTGCCTCGACAGGCTGTGGCGGTGTGGCAAGTTCGCGGCCGTGGGCGCCGAATGGAGCGCAACCTCTACCCCACGCTCGCCGTCATCCCTGCGAAAGCAGGGATCCATCCAGCCGCGCATTCGGCAGGTTCGCGCGACCATCAACCCGGCTGCATGGATCCCGGGTCAAGCCCGGGATGACGGCGAGTGTGGGAATGGTGGGGAGAGAATTAGAAAGCCTATCGCTGCCAGCAACCGCTGAACGCAACTCTTCGACTATGCCTGAACCCTACCGGAGCAGCGCCACGGTGTCAAGGATTATTTTCCTATCTCATCTTGCAAAGACAATGCCCCCTCACCCAAACCGGCTCCAGACAAGCGCTTCCCCCTGCTCTATCCTTCCCGCCAATCAAGCATTCCTGGGAGGGGAACCTGATGAGCGAACTGCCGAGTTTTGATCTCACCGGCCGAACGGCCCTTGTCACCGGCGCCGCGCGCGGACTGGGACGCGCCACCGCGCTGGCGCTGGCTGCCGCCGGCGCGGATATCGCGCTGGGGTTGCGCGACGAAAAGGCCGATGCCGGGCTTGTCGCGGAAATCGAGGCGATGGGACGCAAGGCGATCCCGCTGCAGATGGACGTTCTCGACCTGAAGCAGGCCTATGGCGCCGTGGACAGCGCCATCGCCGCGCTCGGCCATATCGACATCCTCGTCAACAATGTCGGCGGCGGCACGGAGGGGCCGATCGAGGACTTTCCGGAGGACGAGTTCGATTTCACCATCAACCTGAATGTGAAATCGACCTTCTTCCTGTCGCAATATGTCGGCCGCCACATGATCGCGCGAAAATCCGGCGCGATCGTCAACATGGGCTCGCAGGCCGGCGCGATCGCCTTGCCGGGCGAGGCGATCTATTGCCTGAGCAAGGCCGCCGTCAGCCATATGACCAAGTGCTTCGCGGTCGAATGGGGCAAGCACAATGTCCGCGTCAACTGCGTGGCGCCGACCTTCATCCGTACCGACGGCACGGCCGACATGCTCTCTGACCCGGCTTTCCACGCCGACGTGCTGGAACGCATCGCCGCCCTGCACCGGATCGGCCAGCCGAAGGAAGTGTCGGGCGTCGTCGTCTTCCTCGCCTCCGACGCCGCCTCGATGATCACCGGCCAGACCCTTCTGGTCGATGGCGGGTGGACGGCGAGGTAGGTCCAGGCCTGCCCGCTTCCAACACTTGCGCCCCGGTTCCAACTCAACGGTTGGAATCGGGGCGCCCAGCCGGCTCCTGCCGCGACAGGCACCAGCCGTTTCCATGCAGCCAGCAGCTGGAACCCTCGGCGTGACGATCGCGGCGGAGCGAGCGGACCGGCGTTCCCCCGGTCGATCGCCAGCGCCCGGCCGAGGCGATCGCCGACCCATTCGTCGCGCGCGCCCAGAAAGGGAATGAACGCCGCGCCGCAGAGGAATTCGGCCGCATGGCCCCCGCCATCCCGGCGAGAGACCAGCAGCATCCCGCCCGGCCCCCGCGCCGACGTCATCGGGAACAGCAGTTGGCCACCGGGCTTCAGTGCGTCGAGCCAGCCGGCGAGCGGATGCGTCGCGCCGGCGCTGGCGACGATGCAGTCGGCCGGCGACAATTTCATCCGCGCGCCATCGGCGAGTTCGACGCGCACCAGCGGCCAGGGTCGCAGCGCCTCCCGCGCCCGTCCGGCGAGGTCGGTATCAATCTCGATGGCGAGTATCGCAGCCTCGGCCCCCGCCAGCTCCGCGAGAATGGCGGTGTAATAGCCGGTCCCACAGCCCAGATGGATGATGCTCATGCCCGGGCGGATCGCGAGCCTATCAAACACCAGCGCCCAGAGGCTCGGCTGTCCGTTGTTGATGCCGCGCGCACGATCCAGCGCCACCAGCACATCCTGGTAGAGCGCGCTCGGATCTGCGCCGGTCACGGTCCAATAGTCGTACGCCGCGAACGGATCCTTGATCCGCCATGGTGGCGGCCCGACGAAACGCTCGCGCGGGACGCGACCGAAGGCCTCGACAACAGCGGCGGAGCGCAGCGGCACGAGCCGTCGCAAACTCTCGGCAAAGGCAGATCTCGCGGCGGCAATCGCATCCATTGGCGCGCTTCCTGAACAGCCGGATACTCGGCCGATCGGAATCCGCGGTAAAGGGCGATCTCTCCGGTGTCGCCCGCCCCTTTGGCAGGATCAGGCAAAAGATCGGGATTTTTCGGCTTGAGGCCGGATCACCGCCCGACCACATGCAGCCCGCACGTTCACAGCGGGACAAGATCCATGAAAAAGCGACAGCTAGGACTTAACGGCCCCATCGTTTCCGAGATCGGCTATGGCGCGATGGGTATTTCGCTCGCCTATGGCGCAAGCGACGAAAGCGAAGGCATCGCCACCATCCAGCGGGCCTTCGAACTCGGCGTAACCTTCTTCGATACCGCCGAACTCTATGGCTGGGGCGAAAACGAGCGGATCGTCGGCAAGGCCGTCAAAGGCTTCCGGGATGACATCGTGATCGCGACCAAGTTCGGCTTCACGAAGGAATACGGTACGGACAGCCGGCCGGAGCATATTCGCGAGGTGACCGAGAACAGCCTGCGCTATCTCGGAATCGAGCAGATCGACGTGCTCTACCAACATCGCGTCGATCACAACGTGCCGATCGAAGACGTGGCCGGCGCGGTCAAGGACCTGATCCAGGCCGGCAAGGTAAAGCATTTTGGCCTGAGCGAAGCCGGACCGGAGAGCATCCGCCGCGCCCATGCCGTTCAGCCGGTCGCGATGCTGCAGACCGAATATTCGCTGTTCGAGCGCGATGTCGAAGTGCTGTTCCCCCTCCTGCGCGAGCTGGGAATTGGCTTCGTGCCCTATTCCCCGCTCGGGCGCGGCTTCCTGACCGGCACGGCCAAACCTGCCGACCAGTATGAAGAAACCGACATGCGCCGCACCGACCCGCGCTGGCAGCCGGGCAATTTCGAGCGCAACGTCGAGGCGGTCCGGCAACTGACGGAGCTCGCGGCCACCAAGGACGCGACGGTTGCGCAATTGGCGCTGGCCTGGCTGCTCGCCCAGGGCGATGATATCGTCCCCATTCCCGGCACGCGCAGCCGCGAGCGGATCGAGGAAAATGTCGGCGCCGCCGAGGTCCAGCTTACCGAGGCCGATCTCGCAAAAATCCGCGACATCCTGCCGAAGGGCGGCTTTGGAGCCCGCTACATTGATGCTTGGATGCCAAGCTGGACCTGAGAGTCCAGCTTCCCGACCACGATGCGGATGGCAATGGCGGCCGTGCCGGTCGTTGCCATCCGTCATGACCGGACGTCCGAACGCAGGCATTTTGCGAAGGCGTTTCCGTTCATGGTCCCAGGGTCACCGCCTGGCCCATGAGGCCGGGGGTGCCTGCATCAGGCAGCGACAAGCCCGATGCTGAGCGGGGCGGCCCCGCCAACAATTTCCAGCAGGCGGTCGACATTGGGATGAGCGCCCGGCCGGTTCCTGGCATCGGTCGTGTGCTCGGCAAAGACGTCTAGGCCATGGGCAGCGGCTTCGGCATGGAGCGCGCCAAAACTCTGCTGGAGATACTGATAGACAGCCAGCGAACCCTGCTTGCCCGGCTGGTTTTCGATCGTTGCCACGACCGCGCCAGCCGGATCGATGAGGTCGATACGGGCAAGACCGTCGGTCGAGGGCAGCAATCGCAGGTTCTCTTTGAAGGTAGCCGTGGGCTGGATCACTGTGAAATCCTCTGGATGGCGCTGGAATTTCCGGCACGTCTAGCAGGTCCGGACGGCTTCCTCCATGCCCGCCCGCCGACGCACGCGACACCCGATGGCACCACCATCCGGCCTCGCTTGACGGCCTTCGAGCGAGGACAGGTTCTGACGCGTCCGGACGTTGTGGACCTGCCTCCTCAGACAAGCCCGTCCCTCAGACGAACCCCGCCACCGAATGCGGAATATAGGCGGCTTCCAGCGCGGCGATCTCGAATTCGTCGAGGCGGATCGACAGCGCCGCCGCCGCGTCGTCGAGATGCTGCATCTTGGTCGCGCCGACGATCGGCGCGGAGATGACCGATTTCGACAAGACCCAGGCGAGCGCGATCTGGGCGCGCGGAAGGTCGCGCTGCGCCGCGACACGCGCGACCGCCTCGACCACCAGCTTGTCGGCGTCGGCGGTGCGGGAGTAGAGCCCCTTGCCGAATTCGTCCGTCTCGGCGCGGGCCGTCTTTTCGTCCCATGGGCGCGTCAGCCGGCCTCGCGCGAGCGGGCTCCAGGGAATGACGCCGATCCCCTCCGAGGCGCAGAGCGGCAGCATCTCGCGCTCCTCCTCGCGATAGAGCAGGTTGACGTAATCCTGCATCGAGACGAAGCGGGCGAGACCGCGATTTTCCTGCATTGCCAGCATCTTGGCGAACTGCCACGCATACATCGACGACGCGCCGATATAGCGGGCCTTGCCCATCTTCACGACCTCGTCGAGCGCCTCGATCGTCTCCTCGATCGGCGTCTGATAGTCGAAACGGTGGATCTGGTAGAGGTCGACATAATCGGTGCCGAGGCGGCGCAAACTCTCGTCGATCTCGTGCAGGATCGCTTTTCGCGACAGGCCGGCGCCATTCGGACCGGGGCGCATGCGGCCATGCACCTTGGTGGCGATCACCACCTCTTCACGTTTAGCGAAATCGTGCAGCGCCTTGCCGACGATCTCCTCGCTCGAGCCGTCGGAATAGACGTTCGCGGTGTCGAAGAAATTGATGCCGAGATCGAGCGCCTTCTTGATGAAGGGCCGGCTTTCCGCCTCCGGCAGCGTCCAGGCATGGTTGCCGCGCGCCGGGTCGCCATAGCTCATGCAGCCGAGGCAAAGTCGGGAAACTTCAAGGCCGGTGCGACCGAGACGGGTATATTCCATGGCGGGCTCCTGAGGCAGTCGGGCGGGCGCGATCCGGGGGGCGGCCGGTGCGCCGGCCGGGGATCACCCATCCCTGCACTCTGGACCCAAAAGCCCCGCGCGCGCCACCCGATCGTTTCCATTTCATGCGGGCACAGTCCCGGGCTAGTCTGGTGACCTAACGTCAGGAGTGGCCCGGCATGGCGAAGCTCGTCTTTGGAATGAACCAGTCGCTCGACGGCTATGTCGACCATGAGGCGATGGCGACGGGCCCAGCCCTTTTTCGCCACTGGACCGAGCATGTCGACGGCCTCGCAGGCAGCATCTATGGCCGGCGCATCTACGAGATCATGCGCTATTGGGATGAGGATCGGCCGGAATGGAGCGCGGCCGAGCGGGCGTTCGCGACCGCCTGGCGGCGCCAGCCCAAATGGGTCGTGTCACGCTCGCTGAAATCGGTCGGCGCCAATGCGACCCTGCTCGGCGAGGATTTCGAGGCGGCGATACGCGGCCTGAAGGAGAAGATTTCCGGCGAGATCGCCGTCGCGGGACCGAAGCTGGCGCAGGGCCTGACCGAACTAGGCCTTGTCGATGAATACCGGCTCTATCTGCATCCCGTCGTGCTCGGCAGCGGTACGCCCTTCTTCGCCGGGCCTTGCCCGCCGCTCAAGCTGGTTTCAACAGACCCTCTCGACGAGGGCGTGATCCGGCTGACCTATGTGCCGGCCTGATCGCGCCGGCCGCGGGAAACCCGCGACCGGCAGGAGGGAACGGACGGCCTAGGCGGCGCGGCGGGCTTCCGTGTCGAGGGCGGCAAAATCCTCGTCGGACAGCTTGAGCGATGCGGCGGCGGTGTTTTCCTCAAGGTGCTTGACGCTGCCCGTACCGGGGATCGGCAGCATCACCTTCGAGCGCTTCAGCAGCCAGGCGAGCGCCACCTGACCCGGCGTCGCGCCGAGCTTTTCGGCAATCGAGGTCAGGGCCGAGCCCGGACGCGCAAGATTGCCGGAGGCGAGCGGCGCCCAGGGGATGAAGCCGATATCGTTGGCCTCGGCGAAATCGAGCACCGCCTCGCTCTTGCGATCGACCAGGTTGTACTGGTTCTGCACCGTCGTGACCGGGAAGAACTTCTGCGCCGCCTTGATCTCGGCAACCGAGACTTCCGAAAGGCCGACATGGCGGATCAGGCCTTCCCGACGCATGTCGGCGATCACCTGGAACTGCTCGTCCTGCGGCACGCGCGGATCGATCCGGTGCAACTGCCAGAGATCGATGCGCTCGATCTTGAGCCGGCGCAGGCTCATCAGCACGGCCTGGCGCAGATATTCCGGCCGGCCGACCACCTGCCAGATATTGGGACCATGCCGGGTCAGCGCGCCCTTGGTGGCGATGACGAGGTTCTTGTAAGGATGCAGGACGTCGGCGATCAGATCCTCGCTGACATAGGGGCCGTAGCTGTCGGCGGTGTCGATCAGGTCGATGCCGAGTTCCGGGACGCGCTTCAGCGTGCGCTTGGCCTCGGCGATATCCTTGGGGTCGCCCCAGATGCCGTCGCCGGTGATGCGCATGGCGCCGAAGCCGAGCCGGTTGACGGGCAAATCACCGCCGATCAAAAACTGACCGGACGCTGCGGCGTTGATGTCGTTTGGCATGGTGTCGTCCTTCGATGAGGAGGCCGGAAGCGACGCCCTTTGCGGCACGCGCATCCAGCCGGAATCGAAATCCGCTGTGCGACGGAAAGCAGGCAAGGCACCCTGGCCATGACACCCGCTCGTCTCGCAATGGATGCCCCCGGGAGGGGCCTCCCAGAAATGGGCGCGCGGCGGGCGATATCAAAGGGCGACGCCGATCACGGACGCGTGAACGACGCCGCCCTCGGCTCTTCCCTAGGCGCTCGCCGTCGGACGGATGACGATTTCGCTGGTGTCGACATCGGCCGGCTGGCCGATGACATGGGCAATGGCGGCCGCGATCGCCGCCGGCTTCAGGGCGATGCTGCGATAGGCGACCATCGCCGCCGCCGCGACCGGATCGGTGATCGTGCCGGCGAGCTCCGATTCCACGACGCCCGGATAGACGCAGGTGACGCGGATCCTGTCGTTCTCCTGCCGCAGGCCATCCGAGATCGCCCGCACGGCATATTTGGTGGCGCAATAGACAGCGGCGGTCGGCACCACGCCAAGCCCGCCGATCGACGAGACATTGATGATCTGGCCCGCGCCCTGCCGGTTCATCACGGGCAACACCGCCGCGATGCCATGCAGCACGCCGCGGATGTTGACGTCGATCATGCGGTCCCATTCGTCAACTTTGAGCGATGCCATCGGCGACAGCGGCATGATGCCCGCATTGTTGACAATCACGTCGATGCGTCCGAAGGCATCGAGCGCCGCTTGGGCAAACTGGTTCATGCTGTCGCGATCGGTGACATCGAGCGACTTCGCCAGCACGGTTCCGCCCGCCCCTTCCAGTTCGGCTGCCAGCGCCTCGATGCGATCGGTGCGCCGCGCGCCGATCACCAGCTTCGCGTCGGCCGCTGCCAGTTCGCGGGCCAGGGCGGCACCGATACCGCTGCTGGCGCCCGTGATCAAAACAACCTTGTTCCGGATATCCGTCATGTCGTGCTCCTTTTGAAGACACACCGACATCGCCCATCCCGCCCGCCGGGCGGTAGAACGGAACTCCGAGACTCTTGCACGATCGTCCGAACCGGTCGAAATCAGGTTGCCTTGCGCGGCCGCGCAATCGATGATGCCCGCATGCAAAATTGCAATGATCTGGCGGATCTGATCGGCCGCCTTGCGCCGGAAGACGGCATCGTCGAGACGACGCTGGAACGGGTGAGCCTTGTCCGATCATCGTCGCGGACCGAGCCGGTGCACACGCTGTACCCTCCGTCCATCTGCCTCGTCGCCCAGGGCCGGAAGCAGGTAACGATCAGCGGCCGGCCGTTTCTCTACGATCCATCGAGCTTTCTCATCGTCGGCATCGACCTGCCCGTCATCGGCGCCGTGGTATCGGCGAGCCCCGAGGCGCCCTTCCTCTGCCTGCGGCTGGAACTCGACCGCGCTTTGCTTTCCGAGATCGTCACGACGCGGGCGGACATGCCGGCAGCGGAGCAAGCTTCACCGCTGGCAACCAGCGCCGCGACGCCCGGCCTGATCGATGCGGCGGTTCGATTGCTGGCTCTGACGGAAGATCAAGCCGAGGCGAAGCATCTCGCCCCGCTCGCCGAACGGGAAATCCTGCACCGGATCCTGTCCGGCCCGCATGGCGCGCTGCTGCGCCAGATCGCCAGCGGCGAAGGCCGGCTGGGCCAGATCGAGCGCGTTGTCCGCTTCCTGCGCGGGTCGTATCGGGAGGCATTCGCCGTCGACGATCTCGCTGCCATGGCGGGCATGAGTTTGTCGAGCTTTCACGAGCATTTTCGCGCTGTCACGACCATGACGCCGCTGCAGTTCCGCAACCATATCCGGCTGCAGGAAGCGCGCCGGATGATGGTCATGGACGGCCTGACGGCGGCCGAGGCCGGCTTTGCGGTCGGCTATGAAAGCCCGTCGCAATTCTCGCGCGACTATGTCCGCATCCACCAGCTCTCGCCCAAGCGCGACGTCGCCCGGCTGCGCGGACAGGATGCCCGGTTCGGCTAGCGAGCTAGAGACGCCCATCGAGCGGGCGTCTCGCGTAGTGCGCGGCAACCCTGCGGGTCGCCCCCTACTCGTTCCAGCTCTTCAGGCCCAGCAACTTCTCGCCCAGCGGCGAGAGCGTCGCCGTTTCGGCATTATGCTTTTCCCATTCGCGCGGGTCGCCCGGGAAGGCTTCGCGCTGCGGATGGTCATGCTCGCGCCAGAGGCGGATGCGCTCGGCTCGCTCGGCGACATTCGCCTCTTCGGCGGGATGCATGGAAATGTACTGCGCCATGCGGACGCGGTCGTCCGAATGGTTGGGCCGGACGCCATGGGCCAGCAGCGAATTGAAGATCAGCAAGTCGCCGGCTTCCATCTCGATATTGGTGATCGTGAGCCCCGTCGTGTCGGGATGCATCGGGTCGCGGTCTTCAGGCTGCGTCTTCACCCATGCATCGAAATTGGCAAACAGTTCCGGGATGCACTGGAAGCCGCCGACGTCGCCGTCCTGCTTCTTCAGGCTCAAAACGCCCTGCACGCCGATCGGAGCTGGAACCAGCGAGGTGTCGGCATCCCAATGGATGAAGCCGTTCGGATTGCCCTTCACCTTCTTCGGCGGATTGAGATTGGCGCGGTCGATCGTCACCCATAGGTCCTCGCGGTCCCAGATGTCGACGAAGGCATCATAGACCCGCTGCTGCTGGCGATTGTCCCAGAGATACTGGTGATTGTAGATCTCCAGCATGCCTGTGCCATTCAGCTCCTTCATCAGGTGATCGCGGCGCTGCGGCGCATACCAGGTGGCCGGATCGGCGGGGTCCTTCTCGTCGAACTGCCAGAGCAGCTCGACCAGCCGCTCGACATTCTCCTTCGGCACGGCCTGGCGGAGAATGACATAGCCCTTGGTGGTCCAGTGCTGCCAGTCGGCTTCGCTCAGGACGCGCAAAGGCAGCGTCTTCACGATGTCCTTCAGCTGCGTTTCCTGGTGCGTCGTCGGGTGGCTGTCGCGCTTGGCGGCCATGGACATCATTTCTCTCCCTGATCTCCCGCATCCCTCTCGGATGCTTCTGACGCAAGATTAGCGAGACGGCGGCGCGCGTGTTCGCGGATCCCGGCGAAAACTGATACGATTCCAGCGTCAACGAGCCAGCGAGATCCAGATGAGGCCGTTTCTTGAGAGATTGGCGCTGCCGGAAGACGCCTCCTGGGCGACGCTGAACCGCCGTCTCGACGGCGAAATCCCGTTCCAGTGGCATCATCATCCCGAGTTCGAATTGACGATGACGCTGAACTCGCGCGGCCAGCGCTTCATCGGCGACCATATCGGCAGCTATGACGACGGCGACCTCGTGCTGGTCGGGCCCAATCTGCCGCATAGCTGGTGCTCGGCCGAGAAGGTCGAGGCTGCCAAACCGCATGTGGCGCTGGTGATGTGGTTTTTGCCGCAATGGACGGCGCCGCTCGGCGGCGTGTTCACCGAACTGCGCGCCGTAGCCGCCATGCTGGCGCGGGCCCAGACGGGGCTGCAGTTCTCGGCCGCCACCGCCTCAAGTGCGCGCCCCTTGATCGAGGAACTGTTCACGCTGCCGCCGGACGAGCGGTTGATCCAGCTTCTGCTAGTGCTGACGCTGCTTTCGCGCGATGCGGAAGCCGAACCGCTGGCCTCGCCGCTCGCTTTGCCTGCGCCGGACAAGCCCGTCGATCGCGGCCGCATCGACCGGGTTCTTGATCATGTGCATCGTCACTATGCCGAGAAACTGACGATCGAAGCGCTGGCCGACATCGCGGCGCTGAGCCCTTCCGGCCTGCACCGGCTGTTCCTGCGTCACACCGGCCAAAGTGTGACTAGCTACCTGGCAAGATTGCGCATCGGCGCCGCCTGCGCGCTGCTCTCTGGCGGAACCCGGCCGATCGCAATGATTGCCGACGATGTCGGCTATGACTCGCTGGCCAATTTCAATCGCCAGTTCAAGGCGCAACGTTCCGTGACACCGCGCCAGTATCGGCAGAGGTTTCGGATGGGTGGGTAGGCGCCCCCCGGTGACGCATCCTCCGGCGGCGTCCTCGCCAAGGCCATGACACCCTCCCCGTCATCCCTGCGAAAGCAGGGATCCATACAGCCGAAACATCGGGAGGTTCGCCGGGAAGAACCCGGCAACAGGCGCGAACTTCACCTCTCCCTGAGGGAGAGGTCGACGCACGCAGTGCGGCGGGTGAGGGTTTACGGCCTCACCGGATGGTTTCCTAAACCCTCACCCGGAGCTTCGCTCCGACCTCTCCCTCAGGGAGAGGTAAAGGACGGATGAGTGTGCCCTACCCCTTCGGCGCTTCCGTCTCGGGGATCTCGCCCGGCCAGGCGACGATGAACTCTTCATATTCCTCGACCGGAATGTCGCTCTCGCTCACCGTCCGGCCAGCCGCTGAAATGCCGGCTTCGTGCACCGTTTCCGGATCGCCTGAAACCAGCGGGTGCCACCAGTAGAGGTCGCGTCCCTCGGCGATCAGGCGATAGCCGCAGGTCGGCGGCAGCCAGGTCAGCGTGCGCACCGTCTCGGGATCGAGCGGGATGCAATCGGGAACAAAATCATGCCGGTTCGGATAATCGCGGCAACGGCAGGTTTCATCGTCGAGCAGTTCGCAGGCGATCGCCGTCCAGACGATCTCACCCGTGTCCCAATCCTCGAGCTTGTTCAAACAGCAACGCGCGCAGCCGTCGCAGAGCGATTCCCACTGCGTCGAACTCATCTCCTCCAGCGTCAGCCGCTTCCAGAACGGCGTTTCGTCGCTTGCAGGCAAAGCTTGGTCGCCGACTGACAAAAGCGGGTCGCTCGACGGCAGGGGGGAGCTCGATGGCAAGACTACCGTTGCGGCATCCTGTGGCGCGGAGGTCGCAGCATCGGGTGCGTCCTTTCCTTGCACGGGCATGGAGATTGCGTATCCTCTGTCAATCGGCGAAAACCAGCCTGGGCTTGAGGCGGTCCGATCACCGGGCATTCCGAATGGCGCGGCCAAGCGCTGGGAATGCAATGTTCGACCGCCTTTTAGAACCATTCGAGGGTTATTGGAACAGGCCTTGCGCAAGCTTTGGGATCGCATTTCAGATTGGATCCACTCCCGCCTGCCAGGCGCGGGTCGTCCGAACTCTGCCTCCGGCGCCCCGAACGCTCCCTCCGATACACCCGCTGAGCCGAAGCGGCCGCTGCGGCTGATCGAGATCGATGCCTATATCGATTCCACGCTCTATCGGATCTGGACCGGGCTGAAGGACGGAGCCGAGGCGCTGTCGCGCTTCACCCGGCGCTTCCGCATGACCGGCTGGCGCCGCGCGCCGTTCGAGCTCTTGGGCGACGGCCTGACCATGGCGACCGGCGGCGCTATCGTGATGCTGACGCTGGCCCTGCCCGCCTTCGACGCGACCAAGCAGGACTGGCTGGCGCAATCGGATTATTCCGTCACCTTCCTCGACCGCTACGGCGCCGAGATCGGCAAGCGCGGCGCGCGCCATTCCGACGCCGTGCCGCTGGAAGACATGCCGGACAGCCTGATCAAGGCGACGCTGGCGACCGAGGACCGGCGCTTCTACACCCATTTCGGCATCGACATCATCGGCACCGCGCGCGCGCTGGTCGAGAATCTGCGCAACGACGCCGTGCGCCAGGGCGGATCGTCGATCACCCAGCAACTAGCGAAGAACCTGTTCCTGACCAACGAGCGCTCGCTCGACCGCAAGATCAAGGAAGCCTTCCTCGCGCTCTATCTGGAGAGCAACCTTTCCAAGCACGATATCCTGCAGCTCTACCTCGACCGCGCCTATATGGGCGGCGGCAATTCGGGAGCAGCCGCGGCGGCGGAATTCTATTTCGGCAAGAAGGTCGGCGATATCAACCTGGCCGAGTCCGCCATGCTCGCCGGCCTCTACAAGGCGCCCTCGCGCTGGGCGCCGCATGTCAATTTGCCGGCGGCGCGCGCCCGCGCCAATGACGTGCTCACCAACATGGTGCAGGCTGGCTTCATGACCGAGGGCCAGGTGATGGGGGCTCGCCGCAAGCCCGCCGACGTGGTCCGCCGCGCCGCCGACGCCTCGCCCGACTATTTCCTCGACTGGGCGTTCGAGGAGACCAAGAAACAGGTGCCGAATGGCGATCGCAGCCTGATCGTCCGCTCGACCGTCGATATGAACCTGCAGACCGCCGCTGATGAAGCCATCGAGGGGGCCTTGCGCGATTCCGGCGAGCGTTACCGCGTCAGCCAAGCGGCCATGGTGGTGGCGGAGCCGGATGGCGCCGTCCGCGCGATGGTCGGCGGCCGCGACTATGGCGACAGCCAGTTCAACCGCGCCACCGATGCGCTGCGCCAGCCGGGCTCCTCGTTCAAGCCCTTCGTCTATACGGCGGCGATCCAGCACGGCTACACGCCGAAGAGCATCGTCGTCGACGCGCCGATCTCGATCGGCAACTGGTCGCCGAAGAACTATGGCGGCCGCTTCATGGGTTCGATCCCGCTCACCACCGCGCTGGTGCATTCGCTCAATACCGTCGCCGTGCGTCTTGCCGGCGCTGTCGGCCGGCCGGCGATCATCGAATTGGCCCACAAGATGGGCATCACCACCAACATCATCAATTCGAAGTCGCTGCCGCTGGGCGCAACCGATGTGCGCGTCGTCGACATGACGGGCGCCTATGCCGTGTTCGCCAATGGCGGCCTCAAGGCGACGCCCTATCCCTTCACCCAGATCGTCAACAGCCAGGGCAAGGTGGTCTTCGACCGCAAGCGCGACGTCGCCCCGCCCGAGCGCGTGCTCGACGAAAAGGTCGTCGGCATGATGAACGAGATGCTGGGCCAGGTTCCCGAACGCGGCACCGGCCGCGGCGCCAAGCTGGAAGGCATCAAGACGGCCGGCAAGACCGGCACGACCAACGCCTATCGCGACGCCTGGTTCATGGGCTTCACCGGCAATTATGTCGGCGGCGTCTGGTTCGGCAATGACGACTTCACCTCGTCGAACAAGATGACCGGCGGCTCGCTGCCGGCGCAGACGTGGAAGCGCGTCATGACCTATGCCCATAACGGCATCGAGCTGAAGCCGATCCCCTTTATCGACGAACCGGCATCCGACGGCCCGCGCCCGGCGCCCGCCATCGCCAGCACCGACGCGAACCAGCGCCCGCTTTCGCTTTCGGCCCGAACGACCGAGCGACTGCTTGCGCTCGAAAAGCTGTTCCAGACAGCGCCGCCGCTGAAGCCGCTGCAGGCGGTTTACTTCGAGTCCGAGCCGAACATCCGCGCCGCCCAGCTCGGCGCGGAGACGGCGCAGCCCTGACATCAGTCGGGGTGGCCATTTTCCGGCCCGACCGCGCAAAGCCACCGGCATGGTCATAGCCGGACGGCGGACGCCCTCTGAACTTCGACCGATTTTCAGAACAATTTGTCGCCATTAAAAAATCAGATCAAAACTATATTCCAAATATATACTTACGTATAGTTTAACTAACTATGTAATATTGCAACAGGACCACAACTATAACGGGGAAGGGTTCGTTTATCGCTCGACGTTCACCCTTTCGTCATGGCTAGATCCACTATCGTTCCTTTAGACGAGAATGGATCACGGAGGCTATTGGATGAAGACCGCAATCGCGCTCGCCATCGCGCTCGGGCTGGCCGGCACGGCCCACGCCGCAGACCTGGCGCCAGCGCCCTTGCCCGCGCCGGAGCCGATATTCACCTGGACCGGCGTCTATATCGGCGTCCATGGCGGCTATGCTTGGGGCGACTTCAAGTCTGAGCCGACCGACGCCTATGGCGGCCAGAAGCCGGACGGCTTCTTCGGTGGCGCCCAGGCCGGCTACAATTATCAATTCTCGAACAACATCGTCCTGGGCATCGAGGCGGACGCTTCCTTCGGCGACCAGAAGGACGATATCTCCGTCCTGCTCGGCGACCCGGCGGACACATCCTTTGCCCTCGACTACAACACCAAGATCGACGCCTTCGGCACGGTGCGCGCCCGCGCCGGCTATGCCTTCGACCGCTTCCTGCCCTATGTCACAGGCGGCCTTGCCTGGGCGAAGACCGAATTCGACTTTCGTCGGGTCGTGACGGCGGACGGGGTAGTCGCGATCGACAACAGCGCGTCCGACAAGCAGACCTCCACCGGCTGGACCGTCGGCGCCGGCCTCGAATACGCCGTCACCAACAACATCACGGCGAAGGTCGAATATCTCTATGCCGATCTCGGCTCGACGGATTTCGACCTCGGAACGCCGGTCTCCGCCGACCTCACCCTGCAGACGGTCAAGTTCGGCCTGAACTACAAGTTCTGATCAGAGCTCCTTCGAGACGGCGGCGTTGCCATGGCAGCGCCGCCGTTTCTATGGCGAAACACTTTGTCTCCCTTCGCATTGTCAGAAATTTCAATTTCAGTTCAATAATTTAATATGTTGCTTGTCGGCCACGGACGGTGCGCTTCATTCCGGCTAGACGTTCCTCCAACTCTTGGGGAACATTATGATCAAGCAAGCATTCGGCCTCGCTTTCGCGACCGCCTTCAGCCTCGGTTCGACGGCCCATGCGGCGGACCTGACAGTCGTCCCCGAGGACGTCGTCATCGCGGCCCCGTCCTTCAACTGGACCGGCTTCTACGCCGGTGTCCACGCGGGCTACGGCAAGGCCACACTCGATAGCGAAATGACCGATACGTACGGCGAGGGCAATGGCAACAAGCCGGATGGCTTCTTCGGCGGCGGCCAGCTCGGCTACAACTACCAGTTCTCCAACAACATCGTGCTCGGTATCGAGGCAGACGCCGCTTTCGCCGACCTGAAGGACAACGGCGCCCTGCGCATAGGCGACAGAGACCAGTACTTCGAAGTTGGCACCCGCAGCAAAATCACGGCGCTTGGCACGGTTCGCGCGCGCGCCGGCTATGCCGTCGATCGCTTTCTCCCCTATGTGACGGGTGGTTTTGCCTGGGCCAACGCAGAGTCTGAGGTCTACATCGCCAGCAACATCCCGAACGCTTCAAACGTCAGCTCCAGCGACAGCCAGGTCTTCACCGGCTGGACGATCGGCGCCGGCCTCGAATATGCCGTCACCAACAACATCACCGCCAAAGTCGAATATCTCTATGCCGACCTCGGCTCGAATGATTTCACCGCGAATGTTTTGGGCGGAAGCGGCCAGTACAACGCCGACCTCTCCTCGCTCCAGACGGTCAAGTTTGGCCTGAACTACAAGTTCTGATCAGAGCTCCTTCGAGACGGCGGCGTTGCCACGGCAGCGCCGCCATTTTTATGGCGAAACACTGTGGCAACCGTCGTATTGGCGGTCATTTTGATTTCGGACCAATAATATAGGGTGTTGCTCGTCGGGCACGGACGGCGCACGTCATTCCAGCTACGTTCTCTCAACTCTTGGGGGAAACATCATGATCAAGCACGCACTCGGCCTGGCTTTCGTCGCCGCATTCGGGCTCGGATCGACTGCCCATGCGGCGGACCTGACAGTGGTCACCGAGGACGTCGTCATCGCCGCTCCGGTCTTCAGCTGGACCGGCTTCTACGCCGGCGTCCATGCCGGCTATGGCTGGGCCGACCTCGACAATGATTTGACCGATGCCGCAGGCGCGGGCAACAAGCCGGATGGCTTCTTCGGCGGTGGCCAGATCGGCTACAATTACCAGCTCTCGAACCAGATCGTTCTCGGCCTCGAAGCGGACGCCGCTTTTGCCGACTTCAAGGATGACTTCGCGGCCCCGGGTCCCGATGGCGGCCTGTTTACCGCCTATACGAAGATCACCGCGCTCGGCACGGTTCGCGCCCGCGCCGGCTATGCCATCGACCGCTTCCTGCCCTATGTCACGGGCGGCTTCGCCTGGGCCAATGCCAAATCCGGCCTGGACGTCAGTGGCTATCCGGGCCTTCCGAACTTTGGCGTTGGCGACAGCCAGATGCACACCGGCTGGACGGTCGGCGCCGGCGTCGAATATGCCGTCACCGACAACGTCACCGCCAAGGTCGAGTATCTCTATGCCGATCTCGGCTCGAAAGAATACAACGTCGAGGTGTTTGGACCAGGGAGCCGGCTGAACGCCGACCTCTCCTCGCTGCAGACGGTCAAGTTCGGCCTGAACTACAAGTTCTGATCGACGCCTCGCGCGCTATGCTCCCGAAGTCCCCGTGCAGACCAGCGCGGGGACTTTCTCGTCCAGCCCCCGAACGGGCTGTCCGCCGCGCCCCTGCGCGCTCAGTCCGGATGCAACCGTTCCGTCTTTGACGCTGGGTTGCATCGCGCCGTCTTCCTGATCATTCTGTCGCCCCGTTTCTCGTCTCGGAGTTTTCCATGGCCGCCGTCGATACCGCCCTAACCGCTGCCCAGGACAAGCGCGCCGCGCGGCTCGATGCAGTCATCGACGCGGCGATCCGGGACGAAGTGATCGTCGGCGCCGTCGTGCTGGTCGCGGAAGATGGCGAACTGGTCTATCGGCGCACAGCCGGCCATGCCGATCGCGAGAGCGGTCGCCGCACCACCGAGGACACCATCTTCCGCCTCGCTTCCGTCACCAAGCCGCTGGTCGCCGCCGCCGCGCTTTCGCTGGCGGAAGCGGGTGTGATCGGCCTTGACGATCCGGTGACGCGCTTCCTGCCGGATTTCCGGCCAAAGCTTGCCGATGGCAGCGAACCCGTCATCACGCTGCGCCACCTGCTTACCCATACGAGCGGGCTGATCTACGGCTATGACAAATCAGCCGGCATCTCGGAGGGGCTCGACCAGCCGGGACGCGGCATGGAAGAAAACCTCGCCAAGATCGCCGCGCATCCGCTGGCCTTTGCGCCGGGCACGGCCTGGTACTATTCGGTCGGCATCGACGTGCTGGGTGGTGTGCTCGAAAAGGCGACCGGCGAAAGCCTGCCCGATATCGTCGCCAACCGCGTGACGAAACCGCTCGGCATGACCGACACCGCGTTCCTGCCGACCGACCGGAGCCGCCTCGCCGCCGCCTATGCCGATGGCGATCCCCGCCCGGTGGTGATGGCGGAGCATCAGCCCGTCACCGGCAAGATGGGCACCGTCACTTTCGCGCCGAACCGCAATTTCGATCCGAATTCGTTCCCTTCAGGCGGCGCGGGCATGTTCGGCACGGCCGGCGACATCCTGGCCTTCCTGGAAGCGATGCGGCGGGGCGGCGGCCCGGTTCTTTCCGCCGAAAGCCTGGCGCTGCTGTCGACCAATGCGATCGGCAAATTCGACACCACGGTTCCCGGACGCGGCTTCAGCCTCGGCTGGTCGATCACCTGGGATCCGGCCGCCAGCGCCTCGCCGTTCTCGCCCGGCACCTGGCAATGGGGCGGCGTCTACGGCCATTCCTGGTTCGTCGATCCGGTCCGCAAGCTGTCGGTGGTGTCGTTCTCGAACACGGCGCTGGCCGGCGTCAACGGCCCCTACCCCGACGCCATCAAGGCTGCCGTCTACGGATAGTTTTTTTTCGGGTCCGCCAAGGGGGGGGGCGCCACCATCCCTTCACCTCTCCCTGAGGGAGAGGTCGACGGCCGAAGGCCGGCGGGTGAGGGTTTACGGCCTCACCGGATGGTTTCCTAAACGCTCGCCCGGAGCTTCGCTCCGACCTCTCCCTCGGGGAGAGGTAAGGAGCAGCGCGGGTCGGGTGTGGAAATCGGGCTCGCGTATCGAATGACGGGCCCGACGCTCAGGCCGCCTCGCCTGCTTCCTGATCAAAACCCTTGGTGACGGCGTCGGGCAGGCCGAAGATCGTGTCGAACACCCAGTTGAAGACGAACATGTAGACCGGGAAAAACACGATCAGCGCTGTATCGAGGATCAGCGCCTCGACGAGCGACATATCCATCCACCACGCCATCAGCGGAATGAGGAACACCAGCAGCGTGATCTGGAAGCCGAGTGCGTGCAGGACGCGGCGGCCTAGCGAGCGCGACCGAACCGGGCGGCTCGCCTCCCAGCGCTCGAACAAGCTCGTATAGGCAAGGTTCACCGTGACGGCGAGCGCCGAGGTCATGACGGCGAGCGGACCGGTATGCGAGGGCGCGGTGCCGGAAAGATACGCCAGTATGAGCGCGGATATGATGATCCCGGTAACCTCGAACGTCGAGATATAGACCACTCTGCGTAGAACACCCTGCACCGAAAAATCCTCTTGCAACACGCCGGAACCCGGCTGGAGTTGGCGGCTTATAGACGCTTTTCGAGATAGAAAAAGTTGCTATCTATCAATTCGATTGATAGATGATGGACATCATGTTCTCCAGCGACAGCATCGAACTCTTCCTGGCGGTGATCGATCACGGCTCGTTTTCGGCCGCCGCCCGCGCTTTGCACCGGGTTCCGTCCGCCGTCAGCATGGGCATCGGCAATCTGGAGGCCGAGCTTGGCTATGCGCTGTTCGACCGTCGCGCCCGGCAGGTATTTCCCACGCAGGCAGCGCAGGCCCTGCTGCCGCAGGCCCGCCTGATCGCCGAACAGCTGAAGCAACTCGACGCCCACGCCGCCGGCTTGTCCGATGGGCTGGAGACGCGGCTGTCAATCGGTGTCGGCGCGGAGATAGACAGTTCCAGGCTGATGAAGGCGATCTCGGTCGTCGCCGGCCACTATCCGCTGCTGACGATCGAGGTGGTGGCGGCGCCGCATGACGACATTCTTCGCCGAATGCGCAATTCGGAGATCAATCTCTGCGTCGCCTATGGCGAGTTGGAGACCAGCCTTCAGGAAGATTTCCAGTTTGTCGGCACGGAGACGCTGGTCGCGGTCGTCTCGGCACAACACGATTCGGAATTACTGACGGCCGAGACGCTGAGGCTCGATGATCTGTTTCAGCATCGCCAGATTGTCATCGCCAGCGGCGAGCTTCCGCTTTCCAATTTCCGCCAGCTGATTGCGCCGACCTACTGGCGCACCGACAATCAGGCCATGGCGGTCAACATGGTGAAGGCGGGCCTCGGCTGGGCCAACCTGCCGCTGGCCATCGCCGAGCCGCTGCGCCGAGACGGCAGCATCCGGATCCTGCCCTTCACCAATGTGACGAACGGCCTGAAACTGCCGCTCTACGCCCGCTGGATGAAACAGACCCCGCTGGGCAAGGCGGCCCAGGAATTTCTCTCGCTGCTGAAGGCAGGGTGAAGCTGCGAGGAGAGGCTGCCATCACCCGCAGGCCGCGCGATCTGATCGGCGCAAGGATCAGCCGTCCAGCCAGGCTGCGAGCCCGTCCAGGGTCTGCAATCCGTATTCCACGGCGCCGAAGCCGATGACCACCTTGCGGCGCTCGGGACTGGGATGGAGCTGGCGCAGGGTCAGCACCGTCTTGCCGTCGGCCTGCTCGTCGAAGGTCACCGTGGCGCGAAACCGGTCGGGATCGTCGGGGTCGGGCGTGCCATAGTCCATCACGATCCGCTCGTTCGGCACGATCTCCAGAAAGCGCATCAGGTTCGGGAAGCGCTGTTCCCGGCCCTCGAACACGCCCACCATATCGAACCGCCAAACCCCGCCCTCGCGGATATCGGCCTCGTGGCTCTCGATGGCGAGGCCGGCCGGGCCATACCATTCGGCCAGGGCCTTCGGGTCCATCCAGGCGGCAAAGACTTTTTCGCGAGGGTGGTTGAGCAGCTTCACCACCACGATCTCACGATCGAGCGACCAGGTCTCAAACGGGTTGGCCATGTCCTTCATCGTCCTCTCCCTTCTTGTCCAGGTAGATTTCCAGGCGATCCATCCGCTCCGTCCAGCGCCGGCGCTCCGCCTCCATCCAGTCGGCCGCCTCGTCGAAGCGCGCCGGCACCAACCGGCACCAGCGACTGCGCCCGCGCTTCTCGCTGACGATCAGCCCGCAATCCTCCAGCACCTTCAAATGCTGGGCGAAGGAGGGCAGCGCCATGTCGAAAGGCTCGGCCAGGGCGCTCACCGCCACCTCCCCTTCCGCCAGCCGCGACACCACCGCGCGGCGGGTCGGGTCGCTGAGCGCGTGAAAGGCAAGGTCGAGGGGGGCTAAATGGTAAGGCATATGCCTTAGTAAACCGGAAAAGCGCGTCGGTCAAGAAAACTAAGGCAACTGCCTTACTATGCGCGACCGGCGTTTTAGGGCCAGATTCCAGCCGCTTGCGTGGAACCAATGACGGACGAGACTGTTCAATTGTTGAATTGGATACGATGCTGAAAAACCCTGCCGCTGGGGAAGCGGTAACCTTGAGGAACCTCCCATCATGATGATTTCGTCCAGAATTCGTTCGGTCGCGGTTGCCGTCATCGCCGCCGGGGCTGTCAGCATGGCCACCGCCGCGCATGCCGACAGCGGGACGATCCGCTTCTCCGTCTTCAAGGCTGCCTTCTTCGTCGGCGGTTCCGGCGGCGACGGGACGCTGACCTTCAAGGGACGCCGCTATCCCGTCTCGATCGCCGGCATTTCGGGCGGCCTCGCCTTCGGCGCCTCCAAGACCTATTTCCAGGGCACCGTGCGCAATATCCGCCGCGCCAGCGACGTGACCGGCGCCTATGCCGCGGTTGGCGGCGGCGGCGCGGTCGGCAAGGGCGCCCAGGTCATCGTCATGACGAACGAAAAGGGCGCGCGGCTCGAACTGACCGGCAAGCAGGTCGGCCTTCAGGTCAATGCCGATCTCAGCGGCCTGGCAATCACCGTCAAGTAAGCGCCCTCGCCCCTGAAACCCGTGGATCGCCCGCGCCAAAACCGGGCAACGGCGATCCACACGGTGAAGCCGCTTGCGCTCTACGCCGGCTGGACGGCGGCCCGGCCAAGCTCCGTCAGCCCGTAGACTCCCCTGCTCTCCCGGACAAACCAGCCATAGACATTGCTCCGCAGGATTGTCGGAGCTCTCGCAACCAGCGTCTTCAACTGCTTCGGGCTTTGGGGGCCGGTCAGCAACGACGTCGCGCACAAAATGCAGTCCTGCCGGTAGGCAGTCATGATCGGCTTGCCGCGCCCGCCGCCGATCTGGGGATCGCCGACCCGGAGCTTGTGCTCCGCGAGCAGCCGGGAGCGTCGCTTGGGATCTCGGCGCGGCGTCGCGACGAAGGGTTCGAGGATGACGTCCACAGCGCCGGATGCCGAGACGGCGATGAGCCCGAAACCAAGCCGCCGGCACAGATTGCGGAACCGCGCATCGTGCTCCCGACCTTTCCCGGTCTTGGAGGATCGCGCTGCAAGCCAGACTTCGTCGCAGGCTGCCGCCCGGTTGACGCCCTGCATGACCAGTTCAAGATTGAAGCTCAGCTTCATCTCGCAAACGATGAGCACGGGCGGGTCGCCGTCTTTCACGCCGACCAGGTCGCAGCCATTGACCTCGCCTTTGACGGAATAGCCGGCGCCTTCCATGAAGGCCTTCAGTGGAAGATAGAGATCCGTCTCCGCCATCAACTTCGCTTGGGTCCCAATGCACACCCGCCTGCTTTAGCTGAGTCTCGCGGCTTGCACAGCGCATTGACGCGTTGCCGCCCTCTGGATTGATCGTGAGAGGGCCCAGTTGCAGCCTGGCGAACAACAACCCGACAGACACAATCATGCCGTCATCCTCGATCACCTTCAGCGCAGCGAAGGCCCGGGTTTGCCAATCGAGCGTTTTGACGGCAATCTCAGTTCGGCAAGTCGCTGGTCGGGCAGCAGATACGGGAAACGCCGAGATCATGGATATGGACAACATGGTGGCCGAGGGTGGCCCGATGCCGGAGGCGGCTGCGCCTGCAGCGCTCAACCGCCGCTCGTTTCTGATCGGCTCCGCTGCCGGCCTCGGCGCGCTGAGCCTCGCCGGTTGCGCGTCTTCGGGCGGCATGAGCTATTCGGAGGCCGTCCGGGCCTACGGACCGGTGGCCGACGCCAAATTCCCGATTGCCGCGGTGGATATCAGCAAGGTCGACCCGAAATATTACCGCCGCACCGTGCGCTATCCCAGCAAGGAAGCGCCGGGCACGATCATCATCGATCCCGCCAAGCACTATGTCTACCGCATCGAGGGCAACGACAACGCCACGCGCTACGGCGCCAATGTCGGCCGCGAGGGCTTCCTGTGGAGCGGCGAGGCCTATGTCGGCCGCAAGGCCGAATGGCCGACCTGGACGCCGCCCAAGGAGATGATCGCGCGCCAGCCCGAGGCGGCCAAATATGCCGCCGGCATGCCCGGAGGCCCCGACAATCCGCTCGGCGCCCGCACGCTCTACCTCTACCAGGACGGCAAATACACGCTTTACACGATCTACAGCACGCGCGTGGCGCGCTCGATCGGAACCGGCGTGACCAGCGGCTGCACCGGCCTGCTGACGCAGGACATGCTCGACCTCTATGCGCGCACGCCCGTCGACACGAAGGTGCTCGTCCTGCCGGCCTAGGCAGCGGGACCGGATCGCGGCGCATCCGGAGGGGGTTTGGATGTCGGACTTCAACGTCGGCTTCGTGATCTTCCCCGGCATGACCCAGCTCGACTTCACCGGGCCGTTCGAGGTTTTGAGCCGGCTGGGAACGCCGCCGTCGCTTTCCGCGCCCAGCCCGTTCCCGGACGCGAAAACCCATGTCATCGCGAAAACGCGGCTGCCGGTTATGAGCGATCGCGGGCTCGGCATCCTGCCGAGCTGCACCTTCCAGGATTGTCCGCCGCTGAACCTTATCTGCCTGCCCGGCGGCGCGGGCGTCGTCGATGCGCTGGCCGATGACGAGACGATCGATTTCATCCGCCGCGAGGGCGAGCGCGCCGACTATGTGACGTCCGTCTGCGTCGGCGCCTTCCTGCTCGGCGCGGCCGGCCTGCTCCGGGGACGTCGCGCCACGACACACTGGGCCTATGTCGACCTGCTGCCGCGGGTCGGCGCCCGGCATGAGAAAGCGCGCGTCGTGCGCGACGGAAATGTCTTCACCTCGGGCGGCGTTACCTCGGGCATCGATTTCGCCTTCGCCATCGTCGCGGAGCTTGCCGGTGCGGAAGTCGCCAAGGCGATCCAGCTGGCGATCGAATACGACCCCGCCCCGCCCTTCGATGCCGGCCACCCGGACAAGGCTTCGGAAGCCGCGATCGCGCTGATGATGAGCCGCAACGAAACGGCGCGCGCAAACCTCAGGCAAGCGCTGGACAACCGGTCCGCGCCGACATCCGGCTAGGCATTCTTTTTCAACGAAGCGGATGCCGGTTCGCACAAAGAGGGCGCGCCCCGGCCGGCCGGGCCTTACGACGCGGGGGCACTAGAGCTCGGCTCGGCGCGGCGTGACCGCGAAAGGATCGAGGAAGATGTCGACCGCCCACCTGCCGGCAATGTCCGAGATGGGGTGGGAAGCGGGCTAGCGGGTTTCCAGCGGTTTCGAGGGAAAGCGGACGCTGCGGTTGGCAAAGCTGGGGCAGATAGGAGACAGTCTGCTTACGGTTCCGAGTAATCGAAGCGGACGGCCATTTATGGCAATCACAGTTCTAACCGGCCCCGAGCAGACCTCCGCTCCGGCGCCAACCTGCGATAATTCGTCCCCAAGCTGGCAGTTCATACTGCTCCAAGCACCACACCCCTATATAAATTTGGCCCGAGTTCTTGCGTACAATGCGAGAAATATTTCTATCGCGTCATGTCTTCATGACAATTCTATTGCTACGCAACTCTTCGGTTGCGGCAATAAACAAATCCCGAGTGACGCCTTGGAGATGCTGGATATCGTCATCCAAGAGAACATCTTTAGCTCGTTCCTTGGCACGTTCAGGGTCCATCAAATTGAAAAGCCTGATCGTCTCGGCCCCTTTCGCCGAACCGTTCTTTGGACTGATCAGTATGGCCCTATCAGCCACTCCAAAGTTCAGGTGGTCAGCAGGATCGTCAAAGAACGGATGTACGATGGAAAAGGTGGTGCGCCGATAACTAGACGCTGCCGCCGCGACTGTATCGGTCTCACCCTTACAATCAACGTTACAACAATAGCAGGCCAAGACTAGGTTGGCTGGCCAAAATGTCCAGCGGTAATGGGGGCTCTTGGGGGCGATATGATCTCTGTGGGGCCTCTTCTCGAATAGACGGGTGCCGCAATATGCACACCGCTTTGATTGCGCGGCCAACATTGTTGTCGTTATGCTATCTTTAAAAATCTTGTATCTTCCATCCCTACGCTTCCATAAAACCTGGGCAGTCGGAATATCCAAGAGCTTACAGCGCAAGAAACGGACAGTACTCCATTGGATTTGCGGAACGCTCAACTTTTTCATACCAAATCGTCTCGGTAATCTCTTATTGACGCGATAACCTGTGCCAGTGCGTCTGCGCCTTCGAAATTCAGACGATTCGCCTTTTCCAAGAATTCATCGAGACGGTCTCGGTCTGCTCCATTTTCTTGAATGTGCAAAAGTATAGATGCCAACTCCCTTTGGAATCCAAAGCTTGAAGCAGATGGAATATCCAAAACTTGATACAGCACTGATTCAGACCCCCAACCTTCAAATTCGGCATCGATGGTTGAAGCTTTTAGCCGCTCTTTGTTTCGCTCTATCTGTACAATACTGGACTCGCCGAATGGCAGGCTGGATATCAGATGCGGCGAATGGGTGGCGATTAATACGTGGCTTCCCGGAGCCTCTGACAGAGATCGAGAGACGAGGTCGGTGTAGTGTTGTTGCCACGCGGTATTGAGACTTACTTCAGGTTCGTCGACCGCGATCAAACAGCCAGGCTCGGCGTGTGCGATGAGTTTTGCCCCGGTAGATAGAATATTCTGCTCCCCTGAGCTTAACTGTCCGAATTCCGTCCAGCCCTGCCAGGCGTCTCCTTCAATCGCTACAGTCGGCCAAGAAAAAAACCGACCTCTAATGGCTGTCGCAACCGCCGGCTGTAGTTCTGCCAACTCAAGCAGAGCGGTGTGGCTCAACGCATCTAACCTTAACCTAAGGCCAGGGCGGCTAAGTCCTCTACCCCCGAGGCTTTCAACATTTTCAGTTCGGCTGAGGAGATACTGAAAAAATGGATGAGTTGCGGAGCTGACTTGCTGGCGCCCTCAAGCAGCCGTTCATCGCTGGGCCTAGCGCTACCCCGCACGCGGGCCATCCGCTCGACCAAGGCGTTCACAGGATCTGCCTCTGACAGAAACTTCTCGATCTGCGAAATTGAGACGCGATCAAAAGTGAGGGCAATTTCACGGGTGCTACCAAACACCAACTCGGCCCAACCTTGGAACAGATCGCGTTTGGCTTCATCTGCATAGAGCCGCATAACAGCCTCAGCAACGGAGCGTTGCATTGAGCCCGTTGTCATCAGGTTTGTTGCCTGCCTTACACCGAGATACTGGTAAAACTGATCATCGTTGGGGTCGTTTGATACAAAGCGAAATCGGTCCATAACAAGATTGGACAGCACTAAGATCTTTGTCGGCAGAACGGTGCGATGTAAGTTATTGTGAGTATCTCTGGCCCGGTCTCCTCGACTGTCGATTCTCTCACAAATAAGTCCGTGAGTTCCAGACGTGCTGTACCGTTTTGATACCTTTTTTTCGGAACTCTCATCGTGGAGTTCGCAGAAGCGATCCACAACGCTTGCCAATATCCGGCTCTTACTACTGCCATTGGCTCCTGTAATCAGTGTTATATGCGACCTGTCGGCGTGTGCATTGGGTCCGAGGAAATCAATGACCTGTGGAACACCCCCATTCATAAGGAACTGCGCTGATTTCAGCTGGAAAGAGGAAATCGCCACGGTCTAAATCTCTTTCTGCAAAAATATCGGCGGCCGCGTGCTTGCGACCGCATATCTAACCGTAACGCTGATCGCTGAAAACCGGTAAAATGGGAACCTGGAGTGAGCATCCGCTTGCGGTGACACATTGGGAATCTTTCGCGACTTCGGCGAGCTTATGAATCCGCCCGTTTCAGATGACGATCAGGGGTGGGGAGACGACGGCTTTCACGTTACCCGAGTTTGATCGTGAATGGCGGGAATGGGGTCGACAGCCAAATGACAGTTACTAGTCCTAAAGCGGCCATGCGGGACCCCTGTCAACGCTTTGCAACACAGCCCTCACAACTTTCACCCGCGACGTCGTCACGCCGTCACCGTCTGCTTACCCTGCCGCCGATCAGCGCCATGCCGGCGAACATGGTTCGGCTCCAAGGAGGCAGCGCCCCGCTGTCAAACTGAATCCGTCCTTCGACGCGCCCCAATCCTTCCAACTGCCGTTTCCGCATCCCGTATTGACGCTACCGGAACGGCGCGCGCAAATCTTGGGCGAACGATCGGCTCCGCTGGGACATCCGCGTCCGGGCGGTCGAGGGATCGAACTCAAACCGGGGGAGGCAAAAATGACCGACACAGCCACAGAAATCGCAGCCGTTCGCGCCCTGCTGGCGGCGGGGGAGCGGCCGGCGGATCTGGCGGGGCGGCGGAAGCGGCTGGATGGACTGACGGCGCGCTACGACATGCCGGCGGATGTCGTCGTCAAGCCGGTGGATGCGGATGGCGTTAAGGCGGAATGGACGTTGACGCCCGATGCCGATCCGAAGCGCGCAATCCTGTTCCTGCATGGCGGCGGCTATGCCGCCGGGTCGATCCGGAGCCACCGGCACATGCTGGCGCAGGCCGGGCGGGAAGCCGGGACGCGCACGCTGGCGCTAGATTATCGGCTGGCGCCGGAAAACCCCTTTCCGGCGGCGCTCGAGGATGCGCTGACAGGCTATCGCTTCCTGCTGGCGCAAGGGTTTCTGCCGGAAAACATCGTGCTGGCAGGCGAGAGCGCCGGCGGCGGGCTGGCGATCTCGACGCTGGTTTCGCTGCGCGATGCGGGCACGCCCCTGCCCGCCTGCGCGTGGTGCGCCTCGCCCTGGGTGGATCTCGAAATGTCTGCTGCCACGATGGAGAGCAAGGCGGCGGTCGATCCGTTGATCCAGCGTCCGTATCTGCAGGAACTGGCGACGGCCTATCTGCATGGCGCCGATCCCCGCAATCCGCTGGTTTCGCCGATCCATGCGGATCTCAAGGGCTTGCCGCCGCTGCTGATCCAGGTCGGGTCCGACGAGACGCTGCTCGAGGATGCGATCCGGCTGGCCGGCGTCGCGGCTTCCGCCGATGTGCGAACCAGCCTGCAGGTCTGGCCGCAGATGATCCACGCCTGGCACCTGTTCTATCCGCAGCTTGCCGATGGGCGTCGCTCGCTGGCCGAGATGGGCGCTTTCGTGCGCGCCGTGCTGGGCTGAAGGCGACGCGGCGGCGCCGGGTTGCACGCAGGCCTTCTAGAGGAAAGCAAGACCCTCACCCCCGCCCTCTCCCACTGCGTGGGCGAGGGAGCCGACGGAGCGTGCCGCCACTCTTGATGTCACGTGGCTTCGACGGCGCGGCGCGCCCGCAGCGTGCGCCACGCCCTGCCGTCGAACGCCAGCAGCCCCAGGCCGATCAGCGCCATGCCGGCAAAATGCTTTGGCTCCAGCGTCTCGTTCAGCACCAGCGTGCCGAGCAGGATCGCCGAGACGGGGACCAGCAGCGTCACCAGCGAGGTGTTGGTCGCGCCGGCGCGGGCGAGCAGGCGGAAGAAGATCAGGTAGCCGAGCGCGGTCGAGAGCGCGGCGAGGCCGAGGATGGCCGCCCAGACATGCCAGCCCGGCATGTCCAGCTGCCAGGGGCGATCGAAGATCAGCGCCAGCGGCACCATCATCGTCGTCGCGGCGATCATCTGCCCGGTCGCGGCCGTCATCGGCGCGACGCCGAGGCGCGGCAGATGCCGCGCAAGTGCGCCGGAAAAGCCGTAGCTGAGGGTTGCCAGCAGAATCGCGAATTCGCCAAGCCCATGCGAACCGAGATTGAGGAAGACGGCGGGGCCGATCAGCACCGCGACGCCGACGACGCCGATGGCGATGCCGGTGAGCTTTGCCGCCGTCAGCTTCTCGTCCGCAGTGAGGAAGTTGACGACCAGCGCCGTCCAGAACGGCGTGGTGGCATTGAGCACGGAGGCGAGCCCGCTCGGCACCTGGGTCTGGCCCCAGACGATCAGCGAAAACGGGATGACGTTGTTGATCAGGCCCATGCCGAACAGCACGCGCCAGACCCGCCAGCCTTCCGGCAGCGTCTTGCCCGTCAGGCGGATCAGCGCGATCAGAATCAACGCCGCGATGCCGACACGCAGCGACACGATTGTGAAGGGCGGCAACGCCTTGCCGGCGACCGAATTGAAGAAGAACGAACCGCCCCAGAGCGCCGAGAGGGTCGCCAGCAGGGCCCAGTCGCCGCGCGTCATCGTCTGGCGGATCGCCGTCGTCATCATCGCCTCGGGAGGTTGCGGAACACCCGCCTGCTCTGCCCGCCTTGCCCTTCGGTGGCAACCCGTTTCTTGCGGCGGTCATGCAAAGCGGCGTGCATCCGCCGATGGTTTGCATCAACCGTGCTATCGCCCGGCGTTCGGCCACGCTATCTTCGCCACACTCCGCTTCGAGGCCTGTTCTTGCGACTTCTCATCAACCTCGCCATCGCCATTGCCATCGCCGTGATCGTCGGATTCGGCTCGGCCGCGCTCGTGCTCGACCGCGAACGGATGTTCGGGGCGGTGACGCGCGGCGCCTGGACGGCATGGCCCGATACCGGCAGCGCGGACGCCGACCCCTATACGGCGGCGATGCTGGCGCGCACCGGCGAAGTGCCGCTCGGCGCCGGCGAAGGCCTCGCCTTCTCGGCCGATGCCGACGACCAGGGCTCGCGGTTGAATGGCGGCTGCACCTATCGCATCACCGGCCAGACGCCGCCGGCGCGGCTCTGGACGCTGACCGTCTATGACGGCGACGGGCACCTGATGGAGAACCCGGCCCAGCGCACGGTGTTTCATTCGCGCGAGGTTTTGCGCCACGAAAACGGCAGCTTCACCATCGCCGTGTCGCGCTCGGCACAGCCGGGCAACTGGTTGCCGGTGACGACGGAAGACCGGTTCCGGCTGATCCTGCGCCTCTACGACACGCCGCTGGCCGGCGGCGCGACCATCGGCGCCATCGTCGTGCCGGCGATCGAGAGGGTCGGATGTCCGTGATCCGCACCCTGCTCTATGTCATAGGCGGCCTGCTGCTCGGCGGTATCATCCACATCGCCGTGATCCTGCTGATGCCCGATTTCGCCAATCGCGACGCCTGGACCTCGCTTGGTCGCTTCGGCCAGGACGGCGCGTTTCATCTTCTGCCGATGTCGGAGCCGGGCACGGAACCGCTGCCCTATCTCGATCCGCAAATGGCCTATGCCGCCTGCCGCTTTTCGCTCGAGGACGGGCCGATCCGCATCAAGGCGGCGATGCCGGAGGATTTCTGGTCAATCGCGGTGTTCAACCGGCGCGGCAGCAATGTCTACAGCCTGAACGACCGCTCGGCCGAACGCGCCGACATCGACCTGGTGATCGCGACGCCGGTGCAGATGGCGCAACTGCGCGAGAACCCGATCGCGGCGCTCGACCAGTCGATCGTCATCGAGGTGCCGATCACGCGCGGCTTTGCGCTGATCCGCAGTTTTGTCGCCGACCCGACGCTGGTCGGCCGGGCGGAAACGATGTTGCGCGCCGCCAGTTGCTCGGCCGAGCTGCCATCGGCCGATGCCCCTCCCCCCGCCGATCCCGGCGACGAGAAACAATAGTCGATCAAGCGCCGCGGCCGGGCTTCGGCTGCTGTGCAAGCGGGAGTTGCGGCAAGGGGGGACGGTCAGGACGCGACCGCTCAATCCGTACGCCCGTGAAAATGATGATCTCGCAAGTTCCCTGTCGCGGCAGGGTGGACCGGACGCGTCTACGCCGATCGCCCGAGTAGCTCAGGATGGTGCCCATGTGACCTCCTTGGAGGTCCGTCCGGCTGCATCGTCGCCCCATTAGCCCGGCGGACGCTCTCATCAACAATAGCATCATTTACCAACCGGCAAGGTTAACGGATCGCTAACAACTTTTCGTCATGATCGGCCAGGGCTTGGCGATCGGGGCACCCGGACGGAATTTGCGATCGCGTCGACTGCTCTTCGGGTAACGCGTCATCATGCATCCCTCGCATTTTTCGGATGGACTCATGGCCATGGCCGTATCGAGCCAGCAAAGCCGCGATGCCGCGTTGCTTCGGGCGACGACGGAATTGTTCGTGCTCGACAAGACGCACGACCAGACGGGCATTCGCCGCTTCGAGGAACTGGCGGCGCATTTCCTAACCAAGGTAACGTCTGCCGATCGCGCCTTCGTGGCCGAGCGGCTGGCGCGTCACCCGGACACGCCCGGCGCGATTTTACGGTTGCTCGGCAAGGACTTGCCCGAGATCGCCTCCCCGATCCTGCGTCACGCGCCGGACCTGAATTCGTTTGATCTGCTGGCGATCATGGCCGCCACCGGCCCGGCGCATTACCGGATGATCGCATCGCGCCACGACCTCGCGCCGGATATCATCGGCGCCCTGCGGATGACTGGCGACGCCGAGACCATCGCTCTGCTGCCGGCGGTTGCCGAAGAGGCGCCGCTCGCGCCAACGATTCCGCCATTCGAGATAGAGACAGCCGAGATTCCGGCCGTCGAAATCGCCGAGCCTATTCTGCAATTGCCGACCGAGTTCGAGGCCGAAACACCCGCAATCGCGCCAGATGTTGTCCAGCCCGTTTCGGAACAAACGAATCACCCGCCATTGAAAACGGCGTCGGAACCGCTTTCGGCGCTCGCCGCAGCCCGCGTCCTGACCGCGAGCCTGAGCGCGGAAATGAGCGCGCTTGCCTCCGAAATCGGACAGCCCGGCCATTTGCGGCCGACGCTGAAGCCGGTTGCCGGCCCGACTGCTGCCACGCCGCCACCGCCTGTTGAAGCTCAGGCAGCCGTCGAGATACCCGCCCAGACTCCGCATCTTGCCGCCAAAGTTGCAGCCGGCACGCCGACCGAGGTTACGACCGAGCCCGCTCCGGCGGTGCCGGAAATGGCCTTTCTCGAAGACACTCCGGTTGTCGCTGACGCACAGTCCTCCGAGGCAGACGATGTGGTTGCCGGCGATCCGGCAGTTGCCTTCCTGCACCTCGACCGCGCCGATCGGCTGGCACTGATCGCTGCGCTGTCGCCGGGGCAGATCTCAATCCCAAAGCCCTCCTCGATGCAGGTCGACCACGCGTTTCGCGCGGCGCTGAGTCGAGCCCGCCTTCCCATGCTGGCGCGCCAACGCCAGCGCGAAGCGCTGATCGCGGCGCTTTCCGAAGGGCTCCGGCTCGACATCGACCAGGTCACGACACTGCTGGATGATCCGTCCGGCGAGGCGCTTGTCGTCTTGCTGAAGGCCATCGGCCTGTCCGACACCGAGGCGCAGCAGGTGCTGCTTTTCGCCAATCCGGTGATGCGCGACGCGGTCGAAGCCTTCTTCCGGCTGACGGAATTGCTGTCGGGCGTCGCTCAGCCCGCTGCGAACCAGCTGGTGGGCTATTGGCGCGGCGATGCCGAGGCCGAACCCGTGCACCAGCCTCATTTCGCGGACGTTCCGCGCAAGGATTCTCGCCCTGTCGCGACAGAACGCCAAGGCGTAAACGAGCGCGTGAAATGGGCGGAAAAGATCGCCTGAGGCGACGTCAGTCGGCGGCGATCTCGAGAAAGGACCGCCCCTGGCGATCCTCGATCTCGACTACCCAGATATCGGAATCGAACCGCGTTTCCGACGCGATCCGCTCCTGCATCGCGAGCCGATCGATCCGATCGCCGATCCGGTTGAACAACCGGTCTGTTGGCTTGCCATCATCGAAGGCGGTCTGCGGCGCGGGGCCGTACAGGTCGACGGTACCATCCAGCCAGTCCACGACCACGAAAATGGCGCCCGCTTCTTCCGACCCGCGCCGCACCACGGCCGCGAACGCTCCTTCGACGAAGGCACGGCGGATATAGGCCGCGACCCAGAGGCCGGATGTCACGCGCATGGCTGCCTCGGAATCTTCACAGCGTATTCATGGCGCCGATCATCACCAGCTTGGCGATGACGGCGTCACCGGCAGCGCCAGTCAGTGGCAGGCCGTTGTCGAGTTCGAAGCGGCGAATGGCCGTGGCTGTCTTGCCGCCGCCATGGCCGTCGGTCTCGATCGGACCATAGCCGATCTCGTTCAGCGCGGCCTGGACCCGCGTCATCCGCTCGCGCTCGGCTGAATCGTCGATCGAGCCGGTCGAAATCGGATCGGCGATCTGGGCGCGCGGCGTGCCCTTGCGCATCTGGCCAAGCAGCCGGGCGCTTGGCTGTCCGGTCGGGATCAGGCCGATCTTCTTCTCGAAGGCGGAGATGGCTGCCTTTGTCTGCGGACCCATGACGCCATCGACGGCACCATCATAGAGCCGCGCATCCGCGAGCGCCTTCTGCGTGGCGGCGACGAGATTGACCACCGGGGCGGCACTGCTGGACGAGGCGGAAATCGCCTGCGGCAGTGGCTGCGCCGGATTGGCGGCTCCCGGCAACCGCACCGTCGCGGTCTGGCGGCTCTTCGGCAGCGGCACGGAAGCCGTGGCCGGGCCGATGTCGAGTATGGGTCTCTCGGCGACTTCGCGCGTGACGAAGAGCGGGTCAGGATGATGCTTGGTCTGCAGGAAAGCGGCGTTGGAGACGATCGCCGTCACGGCGATCGTAATCAGGGTGAAACCGCCCGCGCGCCCCGGATTCTCAATGACCTTGTCGGCCAGCCGTCCAAGCAGGCTTTCGCTCTCCTGCACGACCGGACGAGACCGGGCGGCCGAGGGACGCTTCCGCTTGGCTGGCGCCTGACGCTCACGCACGCCTGCGCTCCCTCTGCTGGAGGACCATATCGGCGGAATCGGCACGCGGGATCATTGCGCGCTCCGGGCGCACCGGCAGACGTACAGTCGCGACCGTGCCGCGTCCGGCTTCGCTTTCGAGCCTGAACGTGCCGCCCTGCAGCGCCACCAGGCCCTTGACGACGGAGATGCCAAGGCCCGTGCCTTCGCCGCGCCGATCGGCGCAGGCGTCTGCCTGGACGAACGGCGTGCCAATGTGCGGCAGGTCGTTGGCGGCGATGCCGATGCCGGTATCGCGGACTTCGATCACCAGATCGCCGTGCTCCAGTGAGGCCGTGACCGTCACGGTGCCGCCGGCCTCCGTGAACTTGGCGGCATTGGACAGCAGGTTGAGCAGGATCTGCCGGCAGGCGCGCCGGTCGGCGACGATGTCCGGCAGGTCGCGATCGATCCGACGCACGAGCCTGACGCCCCGGCTGGCGATCTGCTGCGCAACCATGTCGAGCGCGCTGTCGATCACCGGCACGACCGGGAACGGCACCGCCACGACATCGAACTTGCCGGCCTCGATCTTCGACATGTCGAGGACGCTGTTGACCACCTGCAGCAGATGCTCGCCGGAGGAATGGATCAACCGGATGTAATCGCGGTGGCGCGCCATTTCGAACTTGCCGAACAGCTCACGCTGCAACAGCTCCGAGAAGCCGATGATGGCGTTGAGCGGCGTACGCAGTTCATGGCTCATATGGGCCAGGAACGCGACCTTCGACTGGTTGGCCTGGTCGACGGAGGACTGAACCTCGGCAAATGCGGATTGCTGGCTGCGGGTCGCCGTGATGTCGCGCATCACCGCGACGACCGTGCGTGTGCCGGTCGAGGCATCCAGCGCCGGACGACAGCGCATTTCGACCCAGATGAAGCCTGCCGTCCCCTCGCTTCCGGCTCGACGCAGACGGAACTCGACGGTGCGCGGTTCGTGGGTGCGGTCGGCTTCCGAAAGCGCATGGAGATAGCTGGGGCGGTCGGCGACATGGACCCGGTCGAACAGGCCATGGTCGATCAATTCCGCCGAAGAACAGCCGAGCATCGAGCGGGTGGCAGGCGAGGCGAATTCGACCGCACCGACGCTATTGTGGCGGGTGACGAGATCGATCGTGTTGTCGGCCAGCATCCGGTAGCGCGCCTCGCCATCGCGAGCGGCCCCTTCCGCGACGCGCTGGACCAGTTCGATGCGCAGCGCAAGACCGCAGCCATAAAGGATGGCGGCGGCGATCAATATCGGCGCGAAGGAGGCGGATCCAACCAGCGGCGCGGGCATCAAGCCGGTGAGTGCCACGAGGGCCAAACCAATGAGTGCGAAGGCGGCAATCGCGATCGACGCCAGCGTGATGCGGCGCGAACCAGACAAGGCAGCCTCGGCCGGCACGATCGCCAGCAGCACCAGCGCCGGCGAGCCAAGACCACCGGTCAGCGCGCCGCCCCAGACGACGAGACCGGCGAGCGCCAGGGCCGAAAGGAGATGCGCCTCGCCATAGCGGCCGGTGCGCGACAGGAACGCGGCGATCGGCAGCGGCGCGGCGAGCCAGGCAAAGGCGAGCGCGGACACGAAGGAAGGCCGACCGGCCAGCGCCAGCCAGATCGGGAACAGCAGGAGAACGCCGAGCCCGACCGCCAGATGCGCCGCGATGAAGGCGCGATGGCGCGCGGCAATCAGCGAATCGTCAGCCGCCGAGCTGTGGACCAGCCCGTCGATGATTCGCCGCAAAGGCTCGAATGAAACCGTCATACACAACACACCAATGACGCTCGTTCCGGCCTTCCGGCCCGCTGCGAAGGCAACGCGCAGGACCTTCCGGCAATGCCCGCATCATGGCAGTCCCCGCTTAAGGGAACCCTAAAGCCGGCGAGCAAGCCCCAGTAGAAGCGCCTCACCATGGTTAACCGATCCTGACCAAGCTCTTTCAATTGCTGCGTTTTCCCTGAACCTAGCCTTCAGTTGCTTCGACTAGGGTGACAATCAAGAGCCCCGGGCGAGCCGAGGCGACGCGGCACCCATGAAGGCGGAAGGACCGGATCCATGTTTATCCTGCGGGCAGCATTCTGGTTTTCGGTCGTCGTCCTGATGATCCCCGGCGATCCAAGCCACGGTGTCCAGGCGCCGCGTGTCGACGCCATCGATGCCCTGCTTGCCGCCCGCGGCGCCGTCGCCGATCTTTCCGGCATGTGCGAACGCCAGCCGGACGTCTGCACCAATGGTGGCGCGGCGCTTGCAGCGTTCGGCGCCAAGGCGCGCTATGGCGCGCAGCTGATCTACAGCACCATCGACGGATCGCTCTCCGCCGCGACGCCCATCCTTCCCGGCGCCAATTCGGGCGGCACGCTGACACCTTCCGATGTCGAGCCAAACTGGCACGCTCCGACGCCGCATGAGCGCAAGGCCTGAGCTTTTCCCACTCGGCCCCGCTTGGCGAAACCCGCATTCTTTTCTGCGTCTGCCGTTTCACAGCGACGCGCGAGACGCTATATGCGGGGTGCCATGAACATCACCACGACGCTTTCGCCCATCGACCGGATTCTCGACGACTTCGCCTTTCTCGACGATTGGGATGATCGCTATCGCTATCTGATCGAACTCGGCCGCACGCTTGAGCCACTTTCGCCCGAAGCCCACAACGAGGCCAACCGGGTGCAGGGCTGCGCCAGCCAGGTCTGGCTGCAGAAAGACGTGCGGCAGGAGGCCGACGGCCCGCATCTCGACTTCAAGGGCGACAGCGATGCGCTGATCGTCAGCGGCCTCGTCGCGATCGTGATCGCGCTGTTCTCCGGTCGTCCGGCTGCCGAAATCGTCGCGACAGACGCGGAAGCGGTGTTTGAGAAAATCGGCCTGCGCGAGCATCTGACGGCGCAGCGCTCCAACGGCCTGCGCTCGATGGTTAATCGCATCAAGACGGAAGCGGCGGCCGAAGCCGCGGCCTGATCAGCCGGCGGTCGGCTTGAAGTCGTCGGTTCCCCAGTGGCGAACGCCTCCGCCTGACGGACGAGCTTTCACGCTGGCGCCAAGGCCGTAGTGCCGGGCGAGCGCCGAAAGCGCCAGTTGCAGTACCAGCTTGGCCGAGCGTTTCGGCCAGTCGCGCTCGTGTTCGATTTCCTCGATGCCTTTCAGGAAGCAGCAAAAGTCCACAAGAATGCCGGAGAATTCCGGCCCCGTCGCCGCCAGCGCCCGCTCGACCCGCAGCCGCGCCGAAAGCGCCGATTCAGTCAGATCGGCCATGCCGCCCGCCCCGCCGCGCCTTCCGCTTGCCACCGCCGCCGACCAGTTCGAGGTCACGCGCGGCATCAATTGGCCCCGCGTGAAATCAGCCCGCAAACGCTCCCCCGCCCCGAAGGCGGCGTCGTCGATCAACGGCTTGCCATCGCGCCCCTTGCGACTGCGCAGCCATGAGAGCGGGCTTTCGCTCTGGTCGACCAGGACGGTGACATGCGCCCCGTCCATCTCGATGGCTTGTTGCGCGCGACTTTGATGTTGGACGGAAAAGTCCTCGCCACCGGCAAGCATCCGGCGAACCTTGGCCCGGCCGGCGCGGGAGAGGACATAGCCCGCACCATCGGTCTCCAGTGCCCCATCCGCCAGTACCGACCGGACGCTCGCCGTCTCGACGACAGCGCGCCGGGCGGTCAAGGGCGACACGAGGCCGAAACCTTCGCCTTCCGGCTCGATGCGGGCGCCTGCCGTCGCCAGGCGACGGGCCAGACGGTCGGTTTCGCGCGTCGCCATCACGCCCTCCTCTCGGCAGTATTGCCGCAGGCCGCCCGCTCCAAACGATCGACGAACTGATCGACGCGCGGGCTTTCGCGGCGTTCCTCGATGATGCGGCAGGCATGCGCAACCGTGGTCCGGTCGCGCCCGAACAGCCGGCCGGCCTCGGTATAGGAAAGCCCCAGCGTCGTATGGGCGATATAGACGGCGATCTGACGCGCATAGGCTTCCTCGGCCGTGCCGCGACCGGCCGCGCAAAGCCGATCCCGATCCACCGAAAGCGCCGAACCGACCAGCGACACCAGCATCCGTCTGGTGCCCTCGGCCCGCGCGCGGCGGCAACGGCTGTCGCGATGCTCAGCTCGATCCACCTGTACGCTCATGGGAACCTCCTATTCGACTACACTAGGAATTTAAACCTAACGCAGTTTAGATCCAAACTCCTTTGCCGGGGATAGAATTTTGGAGCGCGCCGGACATCCATCCGGACGTGCCGAGAGGAGGATAGACAGCCTGTTTATCCCCCAACTCGCGAGCAGAGCGAAAATGACGGCCTTCGAAAGAGGAGCCAGTCATGACGGAAGCCACCGCTTGTCCCGACGAACCAGCCTTGCGAGCACGAATGCGTCGAAGCGCCCATCACGCGATCGACGCGGTGATCGGGGCCGGCATCGCGCTTTATCAACGCCAAACTTCCCTGCCACGCCTGCTGCCCCTGCCCCCAACGGAGCTTGCCGACGAAAGCGAGGCGGCGCGACGGCGAATTCTGGCCAGGCTCGCCCGGGCGCTAAGAGCCGAGCGAATGCGCGGCCGGGCCGGCCACTGGACCTACGACCTCAACCGCCACATTGCTCTGCATCAGGCCTATGAAGGCGAAAGACGGCAATTGCAGCCGTAACAGTGCGGCGCGCTGGAGTGGCCCAAACAAAAAAGGCCCGGCGGATGCCGGGCCTTTTGAGATTTCAATCGATCAGGACTACGGGCGGCGCTTGCGCTGCTGGCCGAGACCCATCTTCTTCGCCAGCTCGGAACGGGCTGCGGCGTAGCTCGGAGCGACCATCGGATAGTCGGCCGGGAGGCCCCACTTCTCGCGATACTCTTCCGGCGACAGGTCATAGTGCGTGCGCAGGTGGCGCTTCAGCGACTTGAACTTCTTGCCGTCTTCGAGACAGATGATGAAATCCGGGAATACCGACTTCTTCGGGTTCACGGCCGGCTTCTGGGGCTCGGGCTCGGGCTCGACAACGCCGCCATGGGTGCGATTCAGAGCCTGATAGACTTCCGTGATCAGACCCGGGAGATCTTGAGCCGAAACCGAGTTGTTGCTGACATAAGCGGAGACGATATCTGCCGTCAGATCGATGAGATCGCTTCCTGCCGTTTTTTCAATCATGGGTTACCCTAGCTTCGGTTGTTTCATAACAAATTCTGTAACGAAGAAATTCAGAGCTTGCAGCTACGCGGGCGCCAGAGCCGGAAAATCCAAGCATCGACAGTGGCCATTGGCGCGCTAAATCCGTTACTTCGTGGCAGCTATATAAGTCAGCTTCCGCAAAGACAAGCGCTAAGTCCGTGCATTGATAGCCGATGACACATCTTTGTGGTCGCGGCGATTCGTCTCGGCCAATCTTCCCGTGATCACACAACGGCCTCTGAACGCCATTCACAATGCCGCGATCAACACATAGATTGCCAACAGCGCCGTCGCCCAGGCGGCCACTTCGCCGGTTCGCCAGTTGCCCGCCATTCGCAGACGCGACTGAAACGCTTGCGAAAACAAGGCTATCCCCTGTTTCGCTTGGCTCAGCCCGCGATCGGCGGGTTTGCGGAAGCGATCACGAATGCCATTCGAGAACGGAATTACCTGACGCGGCAATTCGCGCCATAGCCAATCGACATCAAGCGTAGATCCAACACTTGGCCGAAGTAACGCGAACAAGCCGATAAATATGCAACTTGCGGCGATTAACATCAGCCATTGGAACAGGATGTGATCGACCGTCAGGATCGGTACACCGACGATTTCCGGCGCAAGACTTTCGAGCCAGGCCGGAAAGCAACCAAGCGCCACAATCAACGCACAGAGCCCGCCCATCGCAGCTTTCATCGAGCCCGTGGGCTCGACCGCCACATCGCTCCTGCGCTGCCCGAATAACGCGAACCAGGGCAGCTTCAGCGCGATATACAGGACGGAACCTGTCGAGATCGCCATAAGCGCGAACCAGTAGAACCGCGCCTGATCTTCCGCCAGCGCCGCGAAGATTGCCGACTTGCTGATAAATCCAGCCGTCAGCGGCATGGCGGCGAGCGAAAAGCCGCCGACCAGCATCGCCACCGCCGTGAACGGCATGACGCGGAACAGCCCGCCCAACTCGGTCAGCCGCGTCTCGCCGGTCGAGCGCAGGATCGAGCCGGCGGCCATCATCAGCAGTGACTTGTAGAGAATATGCGCCAGCGCATGGAGCGCGGCGGCGGCCAGCGCCAGCGGCGAGCCGATGCCCACCGCCACCACCATGAAGCCGACCTGGCCGACGATCGAATAGGAAAGCAGCTTGCGGATGTCGTTTTCGAGCAGGGCATAGATCAGCCCGTAGATCGCCATGGCAAGGCCGATCCAGAGCAGCGCCGGCTCGCCCGGGAAGAGACGGATCAGCACCAGAACCGCCGCCTTGGTGGTGAAGGCAGAGAGGAACACGGCGCCGGACCATGATGCCTTCGGATAAGCGTCCGCGACCCAGGCCGAGAGCGGCAGCGCGCCGGCATTGACGAGAATGCCGGACAGCATCAGCCAGCGGCCGATCGTGTCGGCGCGCATGGCGTGCATCGCGACACTGCCGGAGGCGGAAATCTCCGCGGAGATGCCAGCGAAGAACAGCACGCCGCCCAGCACATGGATCAGCGCATAGCGCAGCCCGGCGCGCGTGTTGCCGTTCGACCAGATCACCAGCGTCGAGCCGATTGCCAGGATTTCCCAGAATACGAACAGGGTTACGAGATCGCCGGCAAAGGCGATGCCCTGCGCCGCACCCGCATAGACCAAAGCCGCGGCCTTCTCGGTGACGCTGGGCTGCGAAACGCCATAGAGCGCGCCGGCAATCGCCGCGATGCCGAAGGCTGTTCCGAAGATGCGGGACATATTGTCGGATGCGAGAGGCACGAGGTGCAGGCCGAGCCAGTCGATCGCGAGTCCCGGTTCCAGCGGCAACGCCCAGACGAGCACGAGGGCCGCAACAGGCGCGAACAGGAACAGAGCGTTGCGCAACGGGCCGCGCAGGAGTGGCAGAAGCAATCCGGAGAGGATCAGGATGAGGGCGGGCGACAGCGGCCCGAAGGTCTCAGTCATCTGCACGCTCCCCCGGACGTCGCATCAGCAATCCCCAGCCATAGGCAACCACAACCGCGATGGCCGCGCTGACCAAGCCGAACCAGGCGGCAAAGCCCGGCGTGCCGTCGATGCCGAAGCTGGGGTGATGGGTGACGAAGGAATCGACGACGACCAGCAGCGCGAGAACGGCGACGAGGGCGAACAGGATCTTGCGACCGGTGACGGTCATGGGGGGCTCCCGACGGTGGATTCAGGAAAGCCCCTCACCCCAACCCTCTCCCGCAAGCGGGCGAGGCAGTTCTCCAGAGCGTGCACATTCGACAGGGTTGCTGCTGAAGCGCGCGGGCCCAAAAGCCCTCGCCCGCTTGCGGGAGAGGGTTGAGTGAGGGTCTTGCTTCCGAAACAGCGCATCTCACCCTCCCACGATCATAGAAGCGAGACGGAACGGCACGCTGGGGAAGATGAACAACAGCACGGTTCCAGCGGCCGTGACCGTCAACGCGATCACCATCGGCAACGGCGCTTCCTGCCTCGGCCCGTTGGCCGGACGCAGGAAGGCGCGCGTCAGGATCGGCAGGAAATAAGCCGCATTCAGCACCGTCGAGACGACAATGACGCTGACCGCGAACCAGTTGGCAGCGCCGGTCGCTGCATCGAGGATGAACCATTTCCCCAAAAAGCCCGCCGTTGGCGGCAGGCCGATCATCGACAGCGCGCCGATAGCGAAAGCGCCCATCGTCCAGGGCATGCGGCGGCCGATGCCGTCCATCTGGCTGATCTTGGTCACATGCTCGGCCGTGTAAACGGAGCCTGCGGCGAAGAACAAGGTGATCTTCGAGACGGCATGGGCGGCGATGTGCAACGCCGCGCCGATAACGGCGACGGGCGATGCGAGGGCCGCCGCCAGCACGATGTAGGAAAGCTGGCCGATGGTTGAATAGGCGAGCCGGCGCTTCAGATCGTCGGCGTGCAGGGCGACGACCGAGGCAGCGATGATGGTAAAGCCGGCGACATAGACCAGCCATTCACTGGCGCCGCTCGTCTGCAGCGTCTCGATGCCGAACACCGAGACGGCAATCTTCAGGATGGTGAAGACACCCGCCTTGACCACGGCGACAGCATGGAGAAGCGCGGAGACGGGCGTCGGCGCCACCATCGCCGCCGGCAGCCAGCGATGCAGCGGCATGACCGCCGCCTTCGCCGCGCCGAACACGAACAGCGCGAATAGCAAGGCCAGCGCGCCGTCGCCGAGCTTGCCGGAGAGAATGCCGCCGGTACGGAAATCGAGCGTGCCGGCGACAAGGCCGGTCCAGACAATTGCCGGCAGCAACAGCACCATCGACGCGCCGATCAGGGTCAAAAGATAGACCCGCCCTGCCCGCATCGCCGCCGGAGTCTGCTTGTGCGTGACAAGCGGATAGGTCGAGAGCGACAGGATCTCGTAGAAGACGAACAGCGTGAACAGGTTGCCGGAAAATGCCAGCCCCATGGTGGCGAAGATGGCGATGGCGAAACAGGCATAGAAGATCGTCTGGCGCGGCTCTTCATTGCCGCGCATGTAGCCGATCGAATAGAGCGAATTGACGATCCACAGCGTTGCGGCGACGGCGGCGAACAGCATGCCGAGCGGATCGATCTTGAGCGCCAGCGTCAGGCCGGGCGCGACGGAGGCAAGGTGCAGTTCCGGCCGCGCGCCGGCCAGTACGCGGGTTGTCAGGGCCATGACGACGGCGAAGAGCAGCACCGAGGCGATCAGCGTCACGGCCTCGCGAATATTCGGCCAGCGGTCGAGGCGCAGGATGGCGAGCGTCGCCAATGCGGGCAGCGCCAGCGCCCAGCCAAGCAGCATGGCATCATTGAGGGCGAGACCGTTCATCGCGCCACCCCGAGCAGCGCTTGCGCCGCAGCGGACGCCAGCCCGGCAGGCCATTCGGCATCCAGACCGAAATAGATCGTCACACCGGCAAGGATGAGCATCGGCAGCAGGAGTTCGCCCGGCGCTTCGCTGGCTTCGCGTGCGGCAAGCGCCGGTTCGCGGAACCAGATCACCTCGACGATGCGGCCGACATAGAGCACGGCGATCAGCGAGCTCGCGACGATCAGGATCGCCAGCCAGCCGAGCCCCGCCTCCATCGATCCAAGGATGAGGTAATATTTCGAGACGAAGCCGCTGGTGCCGGGAACGCCGATCAGGGCAAGACCGGCCACGGTGAGCGCTCCGGCAGTCCAGGGCATGGTGCGGCCGATGCCGGAGAGTTCATCGAGCTTGGCCGTGCCGGTGCGCAGGACGATCGCGCCGATGGCCATGAAGGCGGCGCCCTTCATAAGCGCGTGATTGAAGAGATGCAGCAGGCCGCCGGTCAGGCCGGTCGGATTGGCGAGCGCCAGGCCGAGCGTGATGTAGCCGATCTGCCCGAGCGACGAGAAGGCGAGGACGCGCTTGATGTCATTCTGGAAAACGGCGGCGGCGGACGGGATGAACATCGCCGCCAGCGACAGCCCGATCAGGATCGAGCCGAGCGGAACCTGCCCGACATCGACATGGCCGCCAAACACCGTGAACAGGAAGCGCGCCAGCAGGTAGATCGCCACCTTCGTCGCCGTAGAGGCGAGCAATACCGCGGCGCTGGACGGCGCATAGGCATAGGCGTTGGGCAGCCAGGCATGCAGCGGAAATAGCGCCAGCTTCAGGCCGATTCCGACGACGATGAACGCCTCGGCGACGATGAGCGCGCGCGAGCTTTCGATGGCGCCAAGCCGCTCGACGATCAGGCCGAGATTGAGCGTGCCGGTGATAAGGTAGAGCAGGCCGACGCCAATGACATAGAAGGTCGCGCCGATGGTGCCGACGATCAGATATTGATAGGCGGCGACCAGCGCCCGGCGATCCCGCCCCAATGCGATCAGCGTGTAGGTCGAAAGCGACGAAATCTCGAGGAAGACGAAGGCGTTGAAGGCGTCGCCGGTCACCGAGATGCCGAGCAGGCCCGCCACGCAAAGCAGCATCATCGTGTAGAACCACGCGATGCGCTCGGGCGCGAGCACGCTGCGGCGGGCGAAGATCATCGTCAGGAAGGCGACGATGCCGATCAGAACGACGATGAAGGCATTGACCGCATCGATGCGATACTCGATGCCGAGTTCGGGCGCCCAGCCGCCGAGACGATAGGAAATGACGCCTTCCGCCTGCACGCGCCACAACAGCGCCAGTGAAAACGTCGCCGTCAGCGCCGAGGCGACAAGCGCGATCAGCCAGGCGGCAAAACCGTTGCGTGACAGCGCCGCCAGAACGGCGCCAAGCAGCGGGGCGAGGATCAGAAGGACCGGCAGGTGCGTGGCGATCATGCCGATTTCCCGCCACGGCCGGTCTTGTTGAGCGGGCTCACGCTAGCCTTCGAGACTTTGGGATCAACCTTCGCGCGCGGACCATCCTTGGCGAAAATCTCATCTTCCTCGATCGTGCCGTAGGCTTCCTTGATCCGGACAACCAGCGTCAGGCCAAGCGCGAGCGTGGCGATGCCGACGACAATGGCCGTCAGGATCAACACGTGCGGCAGCGGGTTGGCATAGACCGAATAACCGGCGTCGAGGATCGGCGCGGTGCCGCCCAGCACCTTTCCCGGCAGGATGTAGAGGAGATAGACGGAGGTCTGGAACAGGGAGAGGCCAATCAGCTTCTTGATCAGATTGCCGCGCGCGATGACGACGTAAAGTCCGGCGACCATCAGGAAAACAGTGGCTATCTGGCTGAAATGCGCGATCACGAGCGCCTCCGGCCGGCAAACGCATAGAAGATCGCGATCATTGTCGAAAAGACGGTCACGAACACGCCGATCTCGACGAGGAAGACGCCCCATTCCTGGCCATGCACGCGGTCATGGGCGAGATGGTTGTAGTCGAGAAAATTGTCGCCCAGCAGCATGCCGGCGATGCCGACGCTCAGATAGATCAGCACGCCGCCGGGGATCAGCACTTCGAGCAGGCCGACAGGCACGATCTTCTGCGCCGGGCCGAGTCCATTGATCAAGCCGTAGAGGATGATCGCGGCGGCCGCGATGACGCCGGCCTGGAAGCCGCCGCCCGGACCGTAATCGCCATGGAACTGAACGTAGAGGGCGAAGAGCAGCAGCGGCGCCAGGATGAACTTGGTCGTGACGTGCAGGACAACATCGAGCCGCATCAGCTTTTCCCCTCGCCCCGCCGACGCCGCAACAGCGCCAGGATGCCGATGCCGGCGGTGAAGACGACGGTGGTTTCGCCCAGCGTATCGAAGCTGCGATAGCTGGCGAGCACCGCGCTGACCACGTTGGCAATGCCGGTTTCCGGTATCGACCGGGCGAGGTAATCCGCGCCCTGGCTGTGGATCGGTTGATTGGGCGAGCCGAATTCCGGCAGATCGCTCAAGCCCCAGAGCAATGCCCCGGCTGTCACCAGCGCAACGACCACAGGCATGATCTGCGGGCGCTTGGCGGACGCCTCGACGGTATCGGTCAGCGACAGCGCGCCGAGGAAGAAGACGGTCGATACACCGGCGCCGACAGCCGCTTCCGTCATGGCGACGTCCACCGCGTCGAGCACAATGAACAAGGTCGCCATCAGCAGGCTGTAGATTCCGAGCAGCACCACGGCGGCGAACAGCCCGCGCACCCGGACGATGCCGATGGTGACGGCACCCAGCAGCAACAGAAGGATGATGGTGACGGCAGTCTCGATCATGGCTTGCCGCTCCCCTTCACCGACGACGGCTTGCGCTTTCCGCTCGGCTTCTTCGTGCGTTCGCTCGCGAGCAACGGCTTGACGCCCGCCTGCAGCGCCGCCGCAGCAAGGGCATGCGAGGCCACCGGCCCCATGAACAGCAGGAAAGCCAGCAGGAAGACGAGCTTGACCGTGACCAGCGTGAAACCGGCCAAAAACACCATGCCGATCAGCATCAGGCTGACGCCGAGCGTGTCGCCGACGGAAGCCGCGTGCATGCGGGTGAACAGATCCGGCATCCGGTTCATGCCGATGGCGCCGGCGAGCAGGAAGAACGCGCCCGCGAACAGGAACAGTCCGGCTGCGATTTCGCGAACAAGGTCGATCATGGCTTGTCGGCCTCCGCCTCGGCACCGAGCGAGCCGTGCCGGAAGAACTTCAGCACGGCGAAGATGCCGACATAATTGAGCAGCGCGTAGGTCAGGCCGAGATCAAGGAATTCCGGCCGCTCGGTCAGAAAGCCGAACAGCGCCAGCACGACGATCGCGAGATTGCCGATCGAATTGGCGGCCAGCAGCCGGTCGAAAGTGGTTGGCCCGCGCAAGGCGCGCACCACGACCAGCGCCATGGCGACGAGCACGGCCAGGAGGGCTGCGGCGATCATTCCGCCCTCCCCTCGAAACGCCGGACCCGGCGATCCATATCGCCTGCCTCGACATCGTCGGCGCCCGCCTTGGTCAGCGCATGGACGAGGAAGCGGTCGTGCTCGCGGTCGACGCCGACGGTGATCGTGCCGGGCGTCAGCGTGATCGAATTGGCATAGGTCGCGACGCCGATGGACGTGCGGGCTGACACCTTGGTGTGGAAAAGCTGCGGCGAGATCGGCAATTTCGGATCGAGGATGATCCTGGTCACCGAAATCGACGACTTGACGATCTCGCGCGCCAACCACGGCCAATAGATCAAACCGGAGAAAAGCCGATCGATCGGATGCCCTTCCTCGTCGGCAAAGCCGAGCTTGCGCCCCGCTAGAGCGAGCAGGATCGAGATGACCAGGCCGGAAATCACCAGCCACACAGTGTAGTGGCCCGACAAGAGCAGCCAGAAGGCAAACAGAGCCAGAGCAAGACTAGCGGTGCGCAGCATGTAGTCGGCTCCTTCTGCTCGGACATCCCGCAAGGCGCGCGTGATTCGATGGTTAGACACAGGTAAAGCACGCTGGGACGGTCAGCCCAAGACAAGTTGGCTGGCTCTTCGACGAACGCGACAACATGAACATGGCAGATTGTGAAATCGCGCCGATGGCCTATCTAGAGGTCTCAGCTTGTGTTTCACCCGATTGCGATTTGCGGACCGCCTTGGCGACCGCCAATCAACAGGAGCGCGCATGACCACCACCGATCGCCCCGACGCCGGACGCACCAAGGTCGAGAAGACGGATGCCGAATGGCGGGCGGAACTGACGCCCGAGCAATATGCCGTGACCCGCCAGCAGGCGACCGAGCGGCCTGGCACCGGCCCTTACCTCCATGAAAAGCGCGCTGGCCTCTACACATGCGTCGCCTGCGGCGCGCCGCTGTTCCGCTCCGAGACCAAGTATGAGTCCGGCAGCGGTTGGCCGAGCTTCTTCGCGGCCGTCGACGATGTGGCGGTGGGCGAAGTGACGGATGTCTCGCATGGCATGGTGCGAACCGAAATCGTCTGCGCCAGTTGCGAGGCGCATCTCGGCCATCTGTTCCCCGATGGTCCGAACCCGACCGGCCTGCGCTATTGCACCAACGGCACCGCGCTGAAGCTGAAGCCGGACGACAGCCAGAGCTAAACGACACGGGGCGCCGGAGGCATTCTCCGGCAACCCGCCAGGGCGAGGCGCGGCGATGGACAGGGACCGGTTACTTGGATCGTGGACGCTGAAATCCTTCGTCTTCGAGACCATCAATACGGGTGAGCGCAGCGAACCGTTCGGGGCTAATCCGTCCGGCACCATCCTTTTCCACGCCGATGGCCGCTTCTTCGCCCTGATGACGCCGAGCGATCGGCCCCTGCCAAGGACCGAGGCCGAACAAGCGGCGGCATTCCAGTCGCTAGTCGCCTATTCCGGCCGCTACCGGATCGAACCGCCCAACCGGCTGGTGACACATGTCGACATCGCCTGGTTTCCGCCCTGGGTTGGCAGCGATCAGGTCCGGTACTACACCTTGGATGGAGATCATCTCGACCTGGTGAGCGCCCCGCTTCGCCTGCCATCGTCGAATGGGGAGGAAGCCACCGTTTTCGCTCGCGTATCCTGGATGCGGGAGAAGGTTGTTGTCGACGATGCTTCCCCACCGCGCTGAGGGCGCCGAATCCCGTTCGCCCGATCGACCGTCCTCGTTTCCACGTTTCAACTTCCGTTTTCCGCCGGAGTATCCTCACTCGTGACACCGCCGCTCGCCGCCAAGCACCCCGTGACTACAGAACATCACGGCATCTCGCTCACCGATGACTATGCCTGGCTGCGCGCCGGCAACTGGCAGGAGGTCATGCGCGACCCTTCCCTGCTCGCGCCCGACATCCGCGCCTATCTCGAAGCCGAAAATGCCTATACGGCGACCGCGATGGCGGAAACCGAAGCGTTGCAGGCCAAGCTGTTCGCGGAAATGCGCGGCCGCATCAAGGAGGACGACTCTTCCGTCCCCTCGCCCGATGGCGCGTTTGCCTATGCGATGCGCTTCACCGAAGGCGCCGAACAGCCGCTGGTCGTACGGACGGCGCGCGACGGAGCCGGCCCGGAGACGATCCTGCTCGATGGCAACCAGATGGCGGCGGGCCGCGCCTATTTCCGCCTCGGCAGCGCCGATCACAGCCCCGATCACAAGCGCCTTGCTTTTGCCTATGACGACAAGGGCTCGGAATATTACACGCTGCATGTGCGCGACATCGAGAGCGGCGCGGATCTCTCCGACACGATCGAGGCGACGACCGGCGGCGGCGTCTGGGCTGCCGACAGCAACACGCTGTTCTACACCGTGCTCGACGACAACCACCGCCCCTGCCGCATCTACCGCCATGTCATCGGCACGCCGCAGGCGGAAGACGTGCTCGTCTTCGAGGAAAAGGATCCGGGCTTCTTCCTCGGTGTCGGCCAGACGCAGTCGGCGCGCTACATCCTGATCGACAGCCATGATCACGAGACATCGGAAGTCTATTTGCTCGACGCGGAAGACCCGACCGGCGCGCACCATTTGATCGCCGAGCGGCTGACGGCGGAGGAATATTCCGTCGATCACAGCGGCGACAAGCTCTACATCCTGACCAACGCCGGCGGCGCCGAGGACTTCAAGATCGTTACCGCGCCGGTCGCCTCGCCCGGTCGCGAAAACTGGGTCGATCTGGTGCCGCACAATCCCGGCACGCTGATCCTCGGCATGACGGTTTATCAGGACTACATGGTCCGGCTGGAACGCTTTGCCGGCCTTCCGCGCATCGTCGTCCGGGTGCTCGCTTCCGGCGAAGAACATTCGATCGCCTTCGACGAGGAAGCCTATTCGCTCGGCATGGGCGACGGCTACGAGTTCGATACCTCGACGCTGCGCTTCACCTATTCGTCGATGACGACGCCGTCGCGAGTCTATGATTACGACATGGCGACCCGCGAACGGACCCTTCGCAAGGAAGAGGAAATCCCCTCCGGTCACAACCCGGCCGACTATGTCACGCGCCGCGTGTTCGCTAAGGCGGCCGATGGCGAGACGGTGCCGGTGTCGCTGCTCTACCACAAGGACACGCCGCTCGACGGCAGTGCGCCTTGCCTGCTCTACGGCTATGGCGCCTACGGCATCACCATTCCCGCCTCGTTCTCGATTTCGCGGCTGTCGCTGGTCGATCGCGGCTTTGTCTATGCCATCGCCCATATTCGCGGCGGCAAGGACAAGGGCTTCCGCTGGTATGCGGATGGCCGTCGCGAAAAGAAGATGAACACCTTCACGGATTTCATTGCCGCCGGTGAATATCTGGCGAAGGAAGGCTTCACCGCTCGCGGCAAGATCGTCGCCTGGGGCGGATCGGCCGGTGGCCAGTTGATGGGCGCCGTCGCCAACCTGCAGCCGGACCTGTTCGGCGGCATCATCGCCGAAGTGCCTTTCGTCGACGTGCTCAACACCATGCTCGACGACACGCTGCCGCTCACTCCGCCGGAGTGGCCGGAATGGGGCAACCCGATCGAGAGCGCCGAGGACTTCAAAACCATCGCGGCCTATTCGCCCTATGACAATGTCGGCGCCCACGACTATCCGCCGATCCTGGCAATCGGCGGCCTGACGGATCCCCGCGTTACCTATTGGGAACCGGCGAAGTGGGTCGCCAAGCTGCGCGAAAAGAAGACCGGCGACGCGTTGCTGCTGCTGAAGACCAACATGGACGCCGGGCATGGCGGCGCTTCCGGTCGGTTCGACCGGTTGAAGGAGACGGCCTTCTCGACCGCCTTCGCCATCAAGGTCGTGGCCAGCAAGATCATCGGTAACGGCTGATCGTTCTCCTCGAAAACGCGGCGGCGCTTGACTTCGTCGAGCGCTGCCGCACCTTAATTGCCAAGCACAATCGAGGGCATTTCGATGAAACGTTTGGCGGCAATGGCGCTGGTTGCATCGTCACTCGCAGGCGCATTTGCGGTGCCTGCGCCCGCTAGCGCGCAGGTCTTCTTCGGACTGAGCTACGGGCAGAATGTTTCGCAGGGCAATTGTCAGGCGCTCGCCGCGTCGCTCGGCGCGCGAAAAGTCTGGTTCTCGCGCTTTTCCGGCTCGAAGCCGGATGTCTGGGATCGCGGCCTGGAGCCCGCCTGGGGCGTCGGCTGCTTCCGCACCCAGAAGGAATGCAAGCGCTGGCTTTACGACACCCAGACCGAATGGCCCCGTCTGATGAACTTTACCCGCTGCGCGCAAGGCTTGCCGGCAAGGTTCTGAGCCGCCCTTTCCTACCTGCTGGACGACCGGAGCGCCCACCGTTCCGGTCCCGCCACCATTTCCCCGAATGACAGATCGAAACGATGCCGAAGACAGTCCTGGCGCTCCGCCATGTCCAGTTCGAGGACCTTGGCGTGTTCGCGCCGGCCCTCGCCGATGCAGGCTTCTCCATCACCTATCGCGATGCAGGTGACGCCGATTTCCTGGCCGGCGATCCCTTGGCGCCCGACCTGCTGGTCGTGCTCGGCGGGCCGATCGGCGTTTATGAGGACGAGACCTATCCCTTCCTCAGGGCGGAGCGCGACTTCATCGCCCGAAGGCTGGCGTCCGGCCGCCCGACGCTTGGCCTCTGCCTCGGGGCGCAACTGATAGCGGCGGCGCTCGGCAGCCGTGTGTTCCCATCCGGGGTCAAGGAAATCGGCTTCGCGCCGGTGACGCTGACCCCTGCCGGTGCCGAAAGCCCGCTGCGTCATCTCGAAGGCGGCCCGGTGCTGCATTGGCACGGCGATACCTATGACCTGCCGGAGGGGGCAATTCATCTGGCGTCGACGGGCCCCTGCCCGCAGCAGGCCTTCTCGCTCGGGCCATCGATCCTCGCCCTGCAGTTCCATCCCGAGGCGGATACCGGCCCGCGCTTCGAGCGCTGGCTGGTCGGCCATGCGGCCGAGCTGGCAGGCGCCGGCATCGATATCCCGGCCCTGCGGCGGGAGGCGGCACAATATGGTCCCGCTCTGGCCGGACGCGCCGACGCGCTGATGCGCGAATGGCTGGCGCAGGCAGGCCTCGCCGGAGCGCACTAGACGCTCCCCCGAAAACGAAAAACCCCGACGCAAGGCCGGGGTTTCCGTATTCAAATCCGATCCGTGGGATCAGACGGCCTTCTCGTACTGCTCCAGGACGTAGTCCCAGTTGATCAGGCTGTCTACGAACGCCTCGAGGTACTTCGGGCGGGCGTTGCGGTAGTCGATGTAATAGGAGTGCTCCCAGACGTCGACGCCGAGGATCGGGATCGCGCCGCCATGGACGAGCGGGTTCTCGCCGTTCGGGGTCTTGGAGATGGCGAGCTTGCCATCCTTGACCGCGACCCAGGCCCAGCCGGAACCGAACTGCGTCGTGCCGGCAGCGATGAAATCGGCGCGGAACTTGTCATAGCCGCCGAGGTCGGAATCAAACGCCGCCTGCAGCTTGCTCGGAAGCTTCTTGCCGCCGCCGTCCTTCTTCATCCAGTTCCAGAAATGGAGATGGTTGTAGTGCTGGCCGGCATTGTTGAAGAGGCCGGCATTCTTGCCGTAGCTCTCCTTGACGATCTCTTCCAGGCTCTTGCCCTCGAGGCCCGAGTCCTTCAGCAGATTGTTGCCGTTGGTGACATAGGCCTGGTGATGCTTGTCGTGATGGTACTCGAGGGTTTCCTTCGACATGAAGGGACCGAGCGCTTCGTAGTCATACGGCAGCGGCGGAAGTTCGAAAGCCATGGGAGACTCCTATCGACCATGTCGGTGGGTTTGGGGCACGTCAGAAAAACGACGCCCCGGCGGGAAGGTTCCGAACGCAACATAGGCAGCGCCGGGTCGTCCGGCAACTCGTCTCCGCCCGGATGCACAATCAAAGGTATGCGGTTTTCGATCCGCGCCCGGCCCCGCAAAGCGACATGCGCGAAGACGCTGGAAAGGCGATCATATTTGCGTGACCGCAACGCCTTCCGACTTGCCCCTGTCATCGTTCGTCGCGACAGTTAGAATGATTCCGAACACCACAACGGAGGATTGTCGATGCGATTCAAGATCATACTGGCCGGACTGGCCCTGACGCTGGGAGCCGCGGGCCTTGCCCATGGCGCCGACGACGTCATCGCCCAGCGCCAGGCGCTGATGAAGGACAATGCCGGCGCCGCCAAGACGATCTTCCAGATGGTGCAGGGCAAGACCCCCTATGACGCCGCGGCTGCCCAGGCGGCGTTCGAAAAGATCGCTGCCGACATGAAGACCTTCCCGACCCTGTTCCCGGAAGGATCCGACCAGGGCAAGACCACCGCCTCCCCGGCGATCTGGCAGGACAAGGCCGGCTTCGAGGCCATCGCCGCGAAGATGGGAGCGGCCGCCACCGCCGGCGCTGCCGCCGCTGCGGGCGGGCTCGACGCCATCAAGGCATCGGCCGGCGAAGTCGGCGCCAGCTGCCAGAGCTGCCACGAGAAATTCCGCGTCAAGAAATCCTGACCGTGCGGGTGCGCTCCGCTGCCCTCGCCGTCGTCGCCGTCGCAGCCGTTTCTGCGGCGGCCTTCTGGTTCATGACCGCGCCGCAGCCGCTCAGCGCCGCCGTGCTGCCCGACAAGCCGGGTGACGCGGCCAAGGGCGAGCGGCTGTTCTGGGCCGGTGGCTGCGCATCCTGTCACGCCGCGCCGGGTGCGGCCGGCGACGATCTGCTGAAACTTTCCGGCGGGGTGGCGATAGCCTCCCCGTTCGGCACCTTCCACGCGCCCAACCTTTCGCCCGACAAGACGCATGGCATAGGCAACTGGAGCACGCTCGATTTCGTCAACGCGATGAAACGCGGCCTCGCGCCGGACGGCAGCCATCTCTATCCGGCCTTCCCCTACACGTCCTACCAGCGGATGACCGTGCCGGATCTCCTCGATCTAAAGGCCTATCTCGACACGCTGCCGGCGGACGCCACTGCCAACCAGCCGCATGACCTGCCCTTCCCGTTCTCGATCCGGCGCGGCATCGGACTCTGGAAATGGCTCTATCTCGACGGCAAGACCTTCACGCCCGATCCGGCCAAGAGCGAGGCTGTCAATCACGGCGCCTATCTCGTCGAGGGTCCGGGCCACTGCAACGAATGCCACACGCCGCGCACGGCATTGGGCGGGCTGGAGATGGACCGCTCGCTCGGCGGCGCACCGGACCCATCCGGCAAGGGCAAGGTTCCTGACATCACCTCCGGCGGGCTCGGCGACTGGAGCGCCGACGACATCGCCAACGCGCTCGATACCGGCTTCACGCCGGAGTTCGATTCGCTCGGCGGCACGATGGCCGAAGTCGTGCGCAACATGGCGAAGCTGACGGCCGAGGACCGGGAGGCGATTGGCGAATATCTGAAGCAGGTGCCTCCGGTGGCTTCAGCGACGAAGCCCTGAACTTTTTTCCCCCAGCTTGTCCGAATCGTCGATGGCCCCGCGACATTGTCGTGAAGAACGGGAATGGTCCCGCTTCTCGAACCGCACAGAGATATCCATGCAATACGCCTTGTTCTTCTACGAAACCGAGATGCAGTTCACGACGCGGGATCACAACGCGGAAACGGAAGCCTATTGGGGCGCCTGGAAGGCCTATGTCGACGACATCAGCGCTTCCGGCATCGTGCGTGGCGGAGAAGGCCTGCTCGGACCGGAGACCGCGACGTCGTTGCGTATCCGTGACGGCCAGAACCAGGTCCAGGACGGACCGTTTGCCGATGCGAAGGAGCAACTGGCCGGCTTCTTCGTGATCGAAGTGGCGGACATCGACGCGGCGCTCGCCTGGGCCGCCAAGGCGCCCTGCGCGCCGTTCGGCGGCGTTGAAATCCGGCCGACGCTGCCGCAGATGTAGGGATCCCGGCAAAGTTGCGAGATCGTTGATGGCGACAGGACGCGTCGAGCAAGCGGTTCGCGAGAGCTACGGCCGGCTCGTCGCCATTCTTTCCGCTCGCGGCCGTGACATCGAGGCGGCCGAGGACGGGCTCGCCGACGCGATTGTCGCCGCGCTGGAGCAGTGGCCCGAGCAAGGCATCCCGGAACGGCCCGAGGCCTGGTTGCTGGCCGTCGCGCGGCGGCGCCTGATCGACCGAACGCGGCGGTCGGCGACCGACGCTGCGTTGTCGCGCTCGCTCGCTCTCCTTACCGATCTTGTCGGAGAAGTCGATCTCGCGGCGCCGCGCTTCCCGGACGAGCGGCTGAAGCTGCTGTTCGTCTGCGCCCATCCAGCGATTGATCCCGGCATTCATGCGCCGCTGATGCTGCAGAGCGTGCTCGGCCTCAACGCCGCCCGCATCGCCGCCGCCTTCGTGGTGTCGCCGGATGCGATGGGGCGGCGGCTGACCCGCGCCAAGGTGAAGATCCGCGACGCCGGCATCGGCTTCGAACTGCCCGAAACGCACGAACTCCCCGGTCGGCTGGAGCCGGTGCTCGCCGCGATCTATGCGACCTTCAACAGCGGATGGGATGGGGCGCACAATGATCTCCAGCGCCACGATCTCGCCGCCGAGGCCCTCTGGCTCGGACGGACATTGACGGAACGGATGCCGCAGGAACCCGAAGCGTTCGGCCTGCTGGCGCTGATGCTGCATCTCGACGCGCGCAAAGACGCTCGTCGCGCGCGCGACGGGGCCTATGTGCCGCTTTCCAAGCAGGATGCTGCACTGTGGTCGCGAACGCGGCTTGCCGAGGCAGAGACGACGCTAGCCCGCGCCGCGGCGTTCGGGCAGCCGGGACGGTACCAGTTCGAGGCGGCGATTCAGTCTGCCCATGTCGGACATCGGCTGACCGGCGCGCCGGATCGCGCGACCATCGCCGCGCTCTACGAAAAGCTGTTTCGCAGTGCCCCACGTCTGGGCGTCGCCGTCAGCCGGGCGGCCGCAACAGCGGAAGCGCATGGCGTCAGGGCCGGGCTGGCGCTCCTGGCCGAAATCGATGCGGCCCGCGTCGAGACCTACCAGCCGTTCTGGGCGGTGCGGGCGGATCTGCTTTCGCGTACCGATGCGCATGGCGAAGCTATCGAGGCCTATGACCGCGCGATAAGGCTCGCAACCGACCCGGCCGTCCGGTCCTACTTGACCGAACGGCGGGCGCGGCTTTTGTCCTGACGCGGTTCAGCGCTCCGTCGGGCCGATCCATTTGGCCAGCGCCACCGGCTGGTAGTTCTCATAGCGGTCGAGCAGCGTGACCGGATTGTCGTCGACGATCAGCATGTCGCGGTGCTCGGCGCGGACGAAGCCGGCATCGACGGTGTGATCGAGGAAGGCGTCGAGCTTCTCGTAGAAATTGGCGACGTCGAGCAGGCCGACCGGCTTCTTGTGGTAGCCGAGCTGGCCCCAGGTCCAGATCTCGAACAATTCCTCCAGCGTGCCGAGCCCGCCCGGCAGCGCGACGAAACCGGTCGAAAGGTCGGCCATGAGCTGCTTGCGCTCATGCATCGAACTGACGACATGCAGCTGCGTCAGGCCGATATGGGCGATTTCCTTGTCGCGCAGCGCCTCGGGGATCACCCCGATCACCTCGCCGCCGGCCAGCAGCGCCGCATCGGCGACCGCGCCCATCAGCCCGACCTTCGAGCCGCCATAGACCAGCGCCGCACCGCGATCCGCGATGGCGCGTCCCAATGCCATCGCCGCATCGCGATATTCCGGCCGATAGCCGGCGCTCGAACCGCAGAAAACGCAGATCTTCACGAAGCGACCTCCTCGGACAGCGCTGAAAGAATACGCGCCCAGGAGCGGATGCCGCCATGGAAGCTGGAGAGATTGTATTTCTCGTTCGGCGAATGGATGCGGTCGTTTTCCTGTGCGAAGCCGACCATCAGTGCGTCGAGGCCGAGCACGGTCTTGAAGTCGCCGGCGACAGGAATTGAACCGCCGGAGCCGACGACCATGCACTCATTGCCCCACTCGTCGGTCAGCGCCGCGCGGGTCTTCACCAGCGCCGGGTTATCAGCCGACAGGCGGATGCCCGGCGAGCCGCCATGCTGGGTGAATTCGACGGTGCAATCGGCCGGCAACTTCGACTGGACATAGGCGCGGAAGGCGGCGCGGATCTTGTCGGGATCCTGCTTGTCGACGAGGCGGAACGAGACCTTGGCGAAGGCCTGCGAGGCGATCACCGTCTTGAAGCCCTTGCCGGTATAGCCGCCCGAGATGCCGTTGACCTCGCAGGTCGGCCGCGCCCAGATCTTCTCCAGCACGCTGCGGTCGGTCTCGCCGGCGGGAATCGAAAGGCCGACTTCGCCGAGGAACGCTTCCGGATCGAAGCCGAGCGACTGCCACTGCTGGCGGGTGCTGTCGGGGATCTCGCCGACGCCGTCATAGAAGCCCGGCAGCGTGACGCGGCCGTTCTCGTCACGCAGGCCGTCGAGGATCGAGACGAGAACGTGGATCGGGTTGCGGGCGGCGCCGCCATACATGCCCGAATGCAGGTCGCGCGATGCGGCGGTGATGGTGATCTCTTCGCCGACCAGACCGCGCAGCATGGTGGTGACCGCCGGCGTATTGGCGTTCCACATGTTGGTGTCGCAGACAAAGGCGAAATCAGCGGCCAGTTCGTCCTTGTTGGCCTGCATGAACGGCACGAGGCTTGGCCCGCCGGACTCCTCCTCCCCCTCGAGCAGGATCGAGACGGGGATCGGCAGCGTGCCGGTGACGGCCTTCCAGGCGCGGAACGCCTCGATGAAGGTCATCAACTGGCCCTTGTCGTCCGAGGTGCCACGGGCGACGATCTGCTTGGTGCCGTCGGCGGCGGTAACGATGCGCGGCTCGAACGGCGCGGTTTCCCAAAGCTCCAGCGGGTCGACCGGCTGCACGTCGTAATGGCCATAGAACAGGGCGCGCGGACCCTTGCCGCCGTCCTGGTGGCCGACGACCATCGGGTGACCGGCGGTCGGACGCGCGCTGGCGTCGAAGCCGATCGAAGCAAGATCGGCGGCGATCATGTCGGCTGCTTCGCGACAGGCGCCGGCATAGGCGGGATCGGTCGAAATGCTCTCGACGCGGATGAGCTTGAACAGCCTTTCGAGGCTGTTTTCGATGTCGGCATCGATATGGGCGAGAACGTCGGCGAGGCGATCGGACACGAGCGGGCTCCAGGGGAAACGAGCGCGCAGGCACGCGCGATAAACGGTCCTGATACGCTCAAGGCCCACAAAAGAAAAGGCAAGCGCTTGTTGACGGAGTGAGCACAATTCGCCGCATTGCGTGGCATCGGTGGAATACCCACCTTACAGATCAAGTCGAGACGACAAACCATTCCCGCCGTCCAAACCATTCCCGCCGTCCGTGACGGCCTCTCCCCTAGGATGTGATTGATGAAGCTCTTCTACGCTCCGGGCGCGTGTTCGCTCTCGCCCCATATCGCCCTGCGCGAAGCCGGCCTGCCTTTCGACATCGTCAAGGTGGACCTGCGCGACAAGGCAACCGAGAGCGGCGGCGACTTCAAGGCAATCAATCCGAAGGGCTATGTTCCCGCGCTGGAGCTTGAAGACGGCAGCATCGTCACCGAGGGCCCGGTCATCGTCCAGATGATCGCCGATCTCGTGCCGAAGTCCGGCCTTGCCCCCGCCTTCGGCACCCGCGAGCGCTACCAGCTGATGGATTGGCTCGCCTTCATCTCGACCGAGCTGCACAAGGGCTTCAGCCCGCTGTTCAACCCGGCGACGAATGAGGAAGCCAAGAAGAGCGTCAAGGAACGCCTGACGCTGCGCTTCGCCTATCTGACCGAAGCACTGGGCGACAAGCCCTACCTGATGGGCGAGAATTTCAGCGTGGCCGATGGCTATCTGTTCACGGTGCTGCGCTGGGCCAAGAGCTTCAAGTTCGACGTCGGCTCCAAGCTGGACGCCTATTTCGACCGCGTCGCCGCCCGTCCGGCGGTCCAGCAGGCGCTCGAGGCTGAAGGCCTGCGCGCCGCCGCCTGATCGGACAGCGTTTGTCTCGCGAATAAAGAAAATCCCCGGAGTTTCGCTCCGGGGATTTTTTTGTGTCCGTCGTCGGCGATCAGCGTGTGCGCAGGATGCTGCCAAGCACGCCGCGCACGATGGAGCGGCCGACCGAGCCGCCGATCGAGCCGGCGACGCTCTTGCCGATACTGGCAGCCATATCCCCCGCCACTCGGTTTGTGACGGTGCGCGTCACGTCACGCGCGACGCGCTGGGTTGCGGTGAAGCGCTCGCCGCGCTTCTTGTCGGTGCCGAGTAGCGAACCAAGAATGCCGCCGATATCGAAGCCGCTCGCCGTCGGCGGTGCGCTGGCATCGGGCTCAGCCGGAGCGTTGGCCGCCACCTGGCGGCCGAGGATCTCATAGGCCGACTCGCGATCGATGGTCTTGTCATAGGCGATGCCGATCGGGCTCGTGGCGATGATCTGGCGGCGCTCGGCCTCTGTCACCGGGCCGATGCGCGAGGACGGCGGACGGATGAAGGTCCGCGCGACGATGCTGGGCACGCCCTTCGGCTCCAGCGTCGAGACCAGCGCCTCGCCGACGGCCAGCTGGGTGATCACATCCATCGTCTTGAAGGCGGGATTGGGCCGGAACGTATCGGCCGCGACCTTGACCGCCTTCTGGTCGCGCGGCGTGTAGGCGCGCAGCGCGTGCTGGACGCGATTGCCCAGCTGCGACAGCACGCTGTCCGGCACGTCGAGCGGGTTCTGGGTGACGAAATAGACGCCGACGCCCTTCGAGCGGATCAGCTTCACCACCTGCTCGACCTTTTCGAGCAACGCCTTCGGCGCCTCGTCGAACAGCAAATGCGCTTCATCAAAGAAGAAGACCAGGCGCGGCTTGGTCGGATCGCCGACTTCCGGCAGCACCTCGAACAGCTCCGACAGCAGCCAGAGCAGGAAGGTGGCGTAAAGGCGCGGCGAATTCATCAGCTTGTCGGCGGCGAGCACGTTGACCATGCCGCGACCGTCCGTCGTCGTGCGCATCAAATCGGCGATGTTCAACGCTGGTTCGCCGAAGAACGAATCGCCTCCCTGGTTTTCCAAAACAAGCAGCTGGCGCTGGATCGCGCCGACCGAAGCCTTGGTGACGTTGCCGTATTTCGCCTGGATGCGATCGGCGTTCTCGGCCATGAAGCCGAGCATGGCGCGCAGATCCTTGAGGTCCAGCAGCAGCAGGCCTTCCTCATCGGCGACGCGGAAGGCGATGGTCAGCACGCCCTCTTGCGTATCATTGAGGTTCATCAACCGCGCCAGAAGCAGCGGCCCCATCTCGCTCACCGTGGTGCGGATCGGGTGACCCTGCTGGCCGAACAGATCCCAGAAGATCGTCGGGCAGGCGCCGAACTTGTATTCGTCCTTGAAGCCGATTTCCTCTGCCCGCTTCAGGAGAAAATCCTTCGCCTCGCCCGCCTCGGCGATGCCCGAGAGATCGCCCTTCACGTCGGCGCAGAACACCGGGACACCGGCGTCGGAAAAGCCCTGTGCCATCACCTGCAACGTCACGGTCTTGCCCGTGCCGGTGGCGCCGGTGACCAGTCCATGCCGGTTGGCGAGGCCGAGCAGAAGGTATTCCGGCTTGTCGCTCGTCCCGAGATAGATCTTGTCCGCTTCCAGCATCGGCATCGACACATTCCTCTGGCGCCGCCGCTCCGTGGATCGAAGGGCTCTTGCGACCTTATAGAACCCAATTCGTTCCGTGCAATCTACCGTCGCGCGGCCCACGCGACGACACGACTTGCCATCGCGCAACGCACGGGCGAACATCCCGATCTAGACTTCTAACACTTGGGATTCGCTCAGGAGAGTTCGAGAATGTCTTACCCGATCAAGGATATCGAAGGCATCGGTCCTGTCTTCGCAGAAAAGCTGATTGCCGTGGGAGTCCGCACGACCGGCGCTCTTCTTGAGCAGGCGAAAGATCCGAAGGGTCGAAAGGCGCTTGCCGCGACGTCCGGTCTTGATGAAAGCAAGATCCTCAAATGGGCCAACATGGCCGATCTGATGCGCATCAAGGGCGTGGCGGAGGAATATTCCGAGCTGCTGGAAGCCGCCGGCGTCGACACCGTCAAGGAATTGAAGACGCGTCGGGCCGACAATCTGACCGCCAAGATGGTCGAGATCAACACGGCGAAGAAGCTCGTGCGCCAGCTCCCATCGGAAAAGATCGTCGAAGACTGGATCGAGCAGGCGAAAAATCTGCCGCCGATGCTCACCTACTAGGCTGACATGTCACAGGGCCTGGCATGCCTTGCCGATGCCAAAGACAACCGACGCGAGTGAACAGAGTTCACACGCCTCGTCCGATCGACTAATAGCCGGGATCGGACCAAGAGTTTCCACGACGCAAGGGCTGCGTAAACTTCCGAACGGGCACCATAATTGAAATGCTACCTGATTAATCTGGATCGCGCGCCACAGCGCCTTCAGTACATGACCACGCTATTGAATCGGGTTGGCGTCGAATTCGTGCGCGTCGCGGCAGTGGACAAGGAAGCCATCTCGGACGCTGAGTTTCAGGAACTCGTGGCGCCGAAGCCAGACCGATGGTCCGCCCTCACCCGGGGCGAACTGGCCTGCTTCCTGAGCCATCGGCATTGCCTTGAACTGATCGCCGCAGGAGAAGATCGCTACGCAGCCATCCTGGAGGACGATCTGCATCTCGCCGGAAATGTGAGGGATTATCTTTGCAGCGATGCTTGGATTCCGCCGGATGCCGATGTCGTCAAGCTGGAAACCGGCTGCTACACCGTCAACGATAGCGGAAGGATCCGGATCAACAGGAACGGCCTGAACATTGTCGGTGACCGCAAGTTGTTCAGGATCTACTCGACCCACCTTGGCACCGGATTTTACGTCGTCTCCAGAGAGTTTTGCCGACGCGTCCTATCGCGGATGGCGAAATACGAAGAGAGCATCGACGTCCTGATATTTGACAACCAGAATGGGTTGGCCGATAGCCTGACGATCTATCAGATGCTCCCCGCTCCCGGGATCCAGGATAGCGTCCGGCGTGGGCCAAAGCTGGACGCGTTGAAAAGCAGCCTGGTCGAGGCACGCGACAAGGTGCTGGCCGTCGGGCGCGACAGGCCGCCGGGCAAACTCCGGGGCATCAAGAAATTGCGCCGGGAGCTCTTGAGGCCATTCAAGCAATTGGCCCGGGGACTTTTGTCTGCATCGGCAACCCTGATCGACTGGGCGACTTCCGATTTGCGCTGGATCGATGCCTATCAATTCCGCGATTCCGACTTTGCCGATGCGGCAACGGTCGGCGACGCCAGGGCGTCCGCGAAACGTGGTCATTCGAAGAGCAACTTGACAATGCCGGCCGCCGTTCCGGTGGGCGGGGCGGCCTCCGGAACGGCGCCGGTGCGCACATCGCCGAAACGATCCGCGCGCGGTTAGGTCGACAAGCCTGCCGGGAGGCCGGAGACAAGATCGCCAACCTTGTTATCGAGTTACGCAGCCGGTGGATCGAAAGTTTCGGCCGCTGCAGATTTTTTTTCGCCTCCGATCGGACCATCAGAGAGCAGAGAGGAACCCGGCCTTGCGGCCGGGTTCCGTTTGCACAATTACGGGATCAGGACGGCGTTGATGACGTGGATCACGCCGTTCGACTGGTTGACGTCGGCAATCGTGACCTGCGCCTTGTCACCCTTGGAGTCGATGACCCAGACCTTCTTGCCGTCGACCTGGATCTTGAGCGACTCGCCCTGCACGGTCTTGTATTCCGCCATGCCGTTCATCTTCTTCGCGGCGGCCATGATATCGGCGGCAGAGAGCTTGCCCGGTACGACGTGATAGGTCAGGACGGCGGTCAGCTTGTCCTTGTTGGCGGGCTCGAGCAGCGTCTCGACGGTGCCCTTCGGCAGCTTGGCGAAGGCCTCGTTGGTCGGTGCGAAGACGGTGAACGGACCGGCGCCCGACAGCGTGTCGACAAGACCGGCTGCCTTGACGGCTGCGACCAGCGTCGTGTGATCCTTGGAGTTGACCGCGTTCTCGATGATGTTCTTGTTGGGATACATCGCCGCGCCGCCGACCATCACGGTCTTGGCAAAGCTGGGGGTTGCGACGGTGGCAACGCCGCCGAAGGCAATGGTAGCGACAGCAGCTGCACGGACGATATTGGCAAAACGAGACATTAGACTTCCTCCTGTAACGTCGGGATCATCCCAAACGCCAAACCAGATCTAATTTTCGAAGTCACGCATCAGACACCCAAGCAAACTGGAATTCGGCAAAGCTATATCGTCGACTGAAACCACACGTGTTTCCGTGCGCCTTCGATCCGAAGCCAATTCCAAGCTTGTCGTGATTTTGTCCGAAACGTCCTTCTGCTACCTTATACGGAGCTACACGGAAACGGTTTCAGGTGATCGAAGAAAAATCTCGCCCGTCGACGTCGGCGGAAGCGGGCCTGAGAGAATCCCACCTGCGACGCGGTGTATCGAAGGCACGCCATTGCTTGCGCGGGCGAGACGCGCGCCATAATCTCCCGCGCCGAGTGGAGTACCTGATGAAACCGACCAATCCCGTCTATACCGGCCTTCCGACCACCATCTTCGAGGTGATGTCGCGGCTTGCGATCGAACACGGCTCCATCAATCTCGGCCAGGGGTTTCCCGATGTCGACGGACCGGAGGACGTGCGCCGGATGGCGGCCGAGGCGCTGATCGCCGGGCCGAACCAGTACCCACCGATGATGGGCGTGCCGGCGCTGCGCCAGGCTGTGGCCGCGGCCAACAAGCGCTTCTACGATCTCGATGTCGACTGGAAGACCGAGGTTCTGGTCACCTCCGGCGCCACGGAAGCGCTCGCCGATATCATCACCTCGCTGATCGAGCCGGGCGACGAGATTGTGCTCATCGAGCCGCTCTATGACTGCTATCTGCCGCTGGTACGCCGGGCGGGCGGTATTGCGAAGCTCGTGCGCGTGACGCCGCCGCACTGGAAGCTCGACGCCGACGAACTCGCCGCCGCCTTCTCCGACAAGACCAAGGCGGTGTTGCTCAACAATCCGATGAACCCCGCCGCCAAGGTTTTTACCCGCGAAGAGCTGGGATTGATCGCGGAGCTGTGCGTGCGCTTCGACGCCTATGCGATCTGCGACGAGGTGTATGAGCACATCATTTTTGATGACCGTGAGCATATCCCGCTCATGACGCTGCCGGGCATGCGCGAGCGCACCGTCCGCATCGGCTCGGCCGGCAAGACCTTTTCGCTGACCGGCTGGAAGGTCGGCTATGTCACGGCGACGCCGCGACTGCTCGACCCGATCGCCAAGGCGCACCAGTTCACCACCTTCACGACGCCGGCTGCGCTTCAGACGGCCGTGGCCTATGGCTTGGCCAAGGAAGATGCGTATTACGCCGGCCTCGCCGGTGACCTGGCGAAGAAGCGCGACCGCCTTGCTTCGGGACTGGCGCGTCTCGGCTTTGGCGTCGTGCCGTGCGACGGCACCTATTTCGTCACCGCCGATATCGCGCCGCTCGGCCTTGCCGCGAGCGATGTCGAGGTCTGCCAGCGCATGACCGTGGAAGCGGGCGTGACAGCCGTTCCGGTCTCTGCCTTCTATGACGGCAACGCGCCCTCGACCTTCGTGCGCTTCTGCTTCTCCAAGCAGGACTCCATCCTTGATTCCGCGCTGGAGCGACTCGCGACCTGGATCGAAAAGCGCGTCAAGGCGGTGGCTTGAGCGTTTTCGAGCGAGGTGGGTACCGGTTCGCGTGAAGAAAATGCGGCTGGAACAAGATCTCGAACCTTTCACCCTTCGGTGAAAGGTTCGACCACCGCCTTCCGTCAATTGTCGGCTTCACTCGGCCGGCAGTAGGTCACCGATATACATGACCGGTCCCGTCGCCTGGCCGGTCGGCGAGCCGCCTCTCGGTTCGAGCGAGATCGCCAGCTTTTCGCCGGGCTTCAGCGATACGTTCATTGGCATCAGGTCGCTGAGATTGTCGGCAACGCCCATCGACACAGTCGGCCCGCTGGCAGGAACCTGCCAGAGTTCAAAGCTTTTGTCGGGCGGCGGCGCGTCACCGACGCGACGCAGGCGGATCATGCCGGTATCGATATCGACCGACGCGACGAAAGCGGGTCGCCCACCCTCCCCGTTCAGCACCGCGACGTAGTTTGCGCCGGGCATCGGCGGCGGCACCAGGCGGTCGCTGGCGACAACAATGGCGAGCACGGCCGCCGCGGCACCGAAGCCGATCGTCGCGATCTTCAGACGACGCACGGTGCGCTCGAGCAGTTGCACGCGGGCGCCGGAGCCACCGCTGCGGATGCTGGCGAGGATCGAAGTCCAGAGACTTTGCGGCGGCGCCTGCTCGCCGGCGTCATCGGCCAGCGGCTGCAGTCGCTCGGCCCAGTCGCCGATCGCGGCGCGAAGCGCGGGTTCGCTGGCGCTGCGAGCGTCAACCGCGTCCCGTTCGGGCCGATCGAGCGTGCCGAGCACATACTCTCCGGCCAGACCCTCCATCTCGTTGTTATCGGCCACCGAGGCACTCCTTCAAGGCGATCAGGCTTCGCCGCAGTATCGTCTTCACCGTCGCGACGGGCTTGTCGAAACGTCGCGACAACTCTTCCCGGCTATAGCCGTAGCTATAGGCCAGCAGCACCATTCCTCGCCGGTCCGGCTCCAGCCCTTCCAGGCAGCGCCGCAACTGCGGTCCGGTCAGGCCGTCCGTCGTCGAACCAGGCGCCGGCAGTTTATCCGCCAGCTCCTCGTCCAGCACGACAGCCGTCGCCGAGGCGCGTTCTGGCCCCTTGCGAACCGCGTCGATCGCCGCATGACGGGCAATCGTCGTCATCCATGTGATCGGAGAAGCCAAGGCCGGATCAAATCTGTCAGCATGGTTCCAGATCCGGACCCACGCCTCCTGCAGCGCCTCCTCGGCAGCTGCTTCACTAATGGCAATACGGCGGACCACCGCGAAAAGTTTCGCGGATGTCCGGTCATAAAGCCGCTTGAATGCCGTTTCGTCGCGCGAGGCGACCGCATGCATGAGATCGACCAGATCTGCCTGCCGTGACGGATCGGATGTCCGATAGGTCAAGTTTTTCCTCCCCGCGCCCGGATGCCGGCGGCGCAAGCTTAGGCGAAAGCCTGGCGCGCCACCATGGCCTGCGCGATCTGCCTTGCTACCGCCCTCGGTCATCGCTACATCCCGTCGAATGGCTCCTCCTCTGCTTCTCCTCCAGGACATCCGCCTGACCTTCGGCGGCCGTCCTCTCATCGAAAGCGCGACGCTCTCGGTCTCCGCCGGCGAACGGCTGTGCTTTGTCGGCCGCAACGGCTCGGGCAAGTCGACGCTGCTCAAAATCGCCGCCGGCACGGTCGAGGCCGATTCCGGCACGCGCTTCGTGCAGCCAGGCGCGACGCTGCGCTACCTGCCGCAGGAGCCGGACCTGTCCGCCTATGCGACCGTGCGCGCCTATGTCGAGGCCGGTCTCGGGCCGGGCGACGACACCTATCGCGCCACCATGCTGATGGAATCGCTGGGGCTGACGGGCGAGGAAGCGCCGAACACGCTTTCGGGCGGCGAAGCACGCCGCGCGGCCCTCGCGCGCGCCATCGCGCCGGAGCCGGATATCCTGCTGCTCGACGAGCCGACCAACCATCTCGACCTGCCCGCGATCGAATGGCTGGAAGAGACGCTGAAGTCGATGCGCTCGGCGCTCGTTCTCATCAGCCATGATCGCCGCTTCCTGGAGCGCCTGTCGAAGGCGACGCTGTGGCTCGATCGCGGCACGACGCGTCGGCTTGAGCAGGGTTTTGGCGCCTTCGAGGAATGGCGCGACGGCATTCTCCATGACGAGGAGAAAGAGCGCGAGCGGCTCGATCGCAAGATCAGCCAGGAAATCGACTGGGTTCGCTACGGCGTCACCGCTAGGCGCAAGCGCAACATGGGCCGCCTGCGCAAGCTCGAAGGGCTGCGCCAGGAGCGCCGCGACCAGCGCCGCACCGTGGGCAGCGTCAATCTGCAGGCCAGCGAAGGCAACCTCTCCGGCAAGGCCGTGGTCGAGGCGATCGACGTCACCAAGTCGTTCGGCGAGCGGGTGATCGTGCGGGAATTCTCGACCCGCATCCAGCGCGGCGACCGGATCGGCCTCGTCGGCGCGAACGGCGCCGGCAAGACGACGCTGCTGAACCTCCTGACCGGCGTGTTGCCGCCCGACTCAGGCATCATCAAGCTCGGCACCAATCTGCAGATGGTGACGCTCGACCAGCGCCGCGAAAGCCTCGATCCCAGCCTTCGCCTCGCCGATGCGCTGACCGAGGGCCGGGGCGACAGCGTCATCGTCAACGGCGAATCCCGCCACGTCATCGGCTACATGAAGGACTTCCTGTTCACGCCCGAGCAGGCGCGCGCGCCGATCACCGCCCTTTCCGGTGGTGAGCGCGGCCGGCTGATGCTGGCGCGGGCGCTTGCCCGCCCGTCCAACCTGCTGGTGCTGGACGAGCCGACCAACGATCTCGACCTCGAGACGCTCGATCTGCTCGAAGAATTGCTCGACGATTATCCGGGCACCATCATGCTGGTCAGCCATGACCGCGACTTCCTCGACCGCGTCGCCACCTCGGTGATCGTGGCGGAGGGCGATGGCCGCTGGACCGATTATGCCGGCGGCTATTCCGACATGCTGATCCAGCGCGGCGCCGCCGCCCCTGCGCGAGCCCTCAACAAGGCCGAGCGCAAGGACGAAAAGAAGACCACGACCGACAAGGGACCGACCTCGAAGGCCAAGATGTCCTTCAAGCAGAAGCACGCGCTGGAAACCCTGCCGGCGAAGATCGAGGCGCTTGGCGCCGAGATCAAGAAGCAGGAGGCGACGCTTGCCCGGCCGAACCTGTTCGCGATCGACCGCAAGGCGTTCGACACCGCCAACGCCAAGCTGACCGCCGCTCAGAACGACCGCGATGCGGCCGAAGAAGAGTGGCTGTTGCTGGAAATGCTGCGCGAGGAACTGGCGGGCTAGTTTTCGCGGCGATGGCCTGAAGCAAGCCCCTCACCCACCCCTCTCCCGCAAGCGGGCGAGGGCTTTTTGGCCTGAGTTGCCTCAGTTTCTCGTGGAGACGCACACCAAGAGGGCTAGGTGAAACCTGCCACCTCGCCCGCTTGCAGGAGAGGGCTGGGGCAAGGGGTCTCCCTACTCGACCGCCCGCACGCTTTCGCGCACGACGAGTTCGCAGGGCAACCGCACCTTCGAGGTCGGGATGCCACCATCCCGCGCCGCCATCCGGCGCAGCAGATCCTGCGCCGCAAGCCGGCCCATCTCGTTACGCGGCTGACGCATGGTGGTCAGCGCCGGATCGTAGTGGACGGCGTATTCCGTATCGTCGAAGCCGATGACGGAAACATCGGATGGAATCCCCACCCCACGATTCTTAAGCGCGCGCATGAACCCGAGCGCGATTTCGTCGGCGGCTGCGAAAACCGCCGTCGGCTTGTCGTCGAGCGCGAAGAAATCCTTCGCCGCCCGCTCGCCGGAAGCAAAATCGAAATTGCTGGCGCCACGCCAGATCAGCGACTCATCGAGCGGAAAACCGACTTCTCGTATTGCATCGCAATATCCGCCCAGCCGCTCCCTCGCCTCCAGCCCGCTCTCGGCGCCGGGGATATGCGCGATGCGGCGATGGCCCTGCGAAATCAGATAGCGCACGGCATCAGCCGAGGCGCCGCGATTGTCGACGTCGAAGACGGAGAATTGCGCCGTGCCGGGGACTTCCGAAAACATCAGGGATACCGGCACCGTGTCCGGCACCGAGACGAATTCCTCGTCGCGCGGCACATTGCCGGTGACGACCAGGACGCCGTCCACCTGCCCTGCCCGGATCACCCGCGCATAGTGCGTTTCCCGGCTACGGCTTTGACGCGTATAGCCAATCAGTACGCCGTACCCGCCTTCCGTAAATACCTCTTCGAGCGCATTCAGCACCGGCGTGAAGAACGAATTGCCGATGCCCGGCAGCAGCACCAGCACCATCTTGGTCGATTTGGCGCGCAGCGAACGGGCGGCGGCGTTGGGCGTGTAGCCGGTTTCGCGGATCGCGGAAAACACCGCCTCGCGGGTTGCCGCGGCGACGCGTTCCGGCAAGGCGATCGCCCGGCTCACTGTGGCGGTGGAAACCCCTGCCCGTCGCGCAACGTCCTGAATCGTGACGGTCCGGGGGGCCGTTTCCGGCTCCGGCGTTCCTAGTGTTCGCACCCTTTGTCCCCTTCCCGCGCCGGTTCTTTTCTTTTGCAGTGCAAAATAACTTTGCGTTGACAGCCGGCTTGGGGAGTATACGGTAGATGTAATCGATTACAAGAATTCGGGCGTTCAAGTCCGGCGGATCGGACGGACGTTCACGAATTGGCGCCTTTGAGGAAAGGCGCTGAACCCCTGGGAGGAGGAAGCATGAAGCACTTTACGAAGGCACTGCTCGGAGCCGCTGCCATTGTGGCCCTGATGGCCGGCCCGTCGGTCGCAGCCGAAAAGGCCGAAGTCATCCATTGGTGGACCTCCGGCGGCGAGTCCGCTGCCGTGAAGGTGTTCGCCGATCAGTTCAACGCAGCGGGCGGCGAGTGGGTCGACGCGGCCATCGCCAGCGGCGAAGCAGCACGTGCTGCCGGCATCAACCGCATCGTTGGCGGCAATCCGCCGACCGCCATGCAGTTCAACACCGGCAAGCAGTTCGAAGATCTCGTCGCCCAGGGCTTGCTCAACAACCTTGACGACGTCGCCAAGGCCGATGGCTGGGACAAGTTCCTTTCGCCGGTTCTCGTGAAGGCAGTGACCCGTGACGGCCATTACTTCGCCGTTCCCGTGAACATCCACTCGAACAACTGGCTCTGGTACAACACGGCCCTGCTCGAAGCGAACAAGATCGAGCCGCCGAAGACCTGGGACGAGCTGTTCGCCGCCATGGACAAGCTGAAGGCAGCCGGCGTCATTCCGATGGCGCAGTCGGGCGATGCCTGGACGCAGGTCCTGCTGTTCAACGACGTCCTGCTCGGCGTCGGCGGCCGCGACCTCTACATGAAGGTCTATGGCGACAACAACGCCGAGGCGGTCAAGTCGCCCGAGTTCGCCAAGGTCGTCGAAACCTTCGGCAAGCTGCGTGAATATGGCGATGCCGGCCAGCAGGGCCGCCAGTGGAATCAGGCTACCGGCCTCGTTGTCACCGGCAAGGCCGGCTTCAACTTCATGGGCGACTGGGCCAAGGGCGAAGTCATCGCCGCCGGCCTGACCCCCGGCAAGGAAATCGGCTGCGTTCCGGGTATCGGCAACCAGGTCTACTGGGTTGGCGGCGACGTGTTCGTCTTCCCGAAGACCGACAATGCCGACGCCCTGAAGGCCCAGGCACTGTTGGCTCACACCATGCTGACGCCGGAGACCCAGGTCGCCTTCAACGCGAAGAAGGGCTCCGTCCCGGTTCGCGGCGATGTCGACACCTCCAAGCTCGACGCCTGCGCCCAGGCCGGCTTGAAGCTGCTCGGCACCGAGAACGGTTCCGTTCCCGGCTTCGACTTCCTGCAGACGCCGGACTCGATCGGCTCGATCCAGGACATCATCGGCCAGTTCTGGACGACGCCGTCGCAGGCGCCGGCCGACCTGCAGGCGAAGTTCGCCGACATCATCGCCTCTGAGTAACAGGACAGCGACCCGGCCGGATTTCCGGCCGGGTTTCCTCCTCGGTCTGGCGCCACCGTCGCGGTGAGCCGGTCCACGGCGGCTCATAGCCGCCTGGCAATCGGAGTGCGTTACCTTGAAACCACGATTTCTACGCTTCTGGATGGCCCAGGTGGCGCTCCTGCCCGCTTGGCTGATCGTGATCTTCGCTTATATCGGAACGATTATCTGGACCATCCAGATCTCGTTCACGAGTTCGAAGGTCTTCCCCGTCTCCAACTATGTCGGCTTCTCGCAATATACGCGGCTGTTCGGCTCGGAGCGCTGGATCATATCGGTCCAGAACCTCGCCATATTCGGCCTGATCTTCATCGTCGGCTGCCTGATCCTCGGCTTCCTGCTCGCGGTGTTCCTGGACCAGCGGATCCGCGCCGAGAGCGTCTTCCGCACGATTTTCCTCTATCCCTACGCCCTGTCGTTCATCGTGACCGGCCTTGTGTGGCAGTGGACACTGAACCCGACGCTCGGCGTCCAGCAGACCGTGCGCAACTGGGGCTGGGAGAGCTTCACCTTCGACTGGCTGTCGCGCGGCGACCGGGCGATCTATGTCATCGCGCTCGCCGGCATGTGGCAGGCCTCGGGGCTCGTCATGGCGATCCTTTTGGCAGGTCTTCGCGGCGTCGACGGCGAACTCTGGAAGGCGGCCAAGGTCGACGGTATCCCGACCTGGCGCGTCTATGTCCACATCGTCATCCCGATCCTGACGCCGATGTTCGTGACGGCGACGGTGCTGCTCGCGACCGCCGTTGTGAAGGTCTATGACCTCGTGGTGGCGCTGACCAATGGTGGCCCGGGCATATCGACCGAGGTGCCGGCCAAGTTCGTCATCGAATATCTGTTCCAGCGCCAGAATCTCGGCCTCGCCACCGCCGCCTCGACCGTCATGATGATCACGGTCCTCTGCGTCCTGGCGCCCTGGCTCTACGTGCAATACTTCCGCAAGCCGAGGAGCGCGCACTGATCATGGCTTCTCTCACCGCAAACGGGCATATCGAGCCTTCGGGCCCCCGCCCGAAGCGCATCGGCCCCGGCCGCTACGGCGTCTATGCCTTTCTCATCATCTCGGCGCTGTTCTTCCTGATCCCGCTCTATGTGATGATCGTGACATCGCTGAAGCCGATGGACGAAATCCGGCTCGGCAATCTGTTTGCCCTGCCCGGCTCGCCAAGCTTCGATGCCTGGGTCAAGGCATGGTCGCAGGCCTGCACAGGCCTCAACTGCAACGGCATCCATGTCGGCATGCTGAACTCGATCAAGATCCTGGTGCCGAGCGTCCTGCTCTCCATCGCGGTCGGATCGGTAACGGGCTACGCGCTCTCCTTCTGGCGGCCCAAGGGCGCCAACATCCTGTTCGCCGTGCTGCTGCTCGGCGCGTTCATCCCCTACCAGGTCTTCCTCTATCCCCTGGTGCGCATCCTCTCGATGGTGTCGCTCTACAATTCGATCCCCGGCGTCGTGTTCGTTCACACGATCTTCGGCCTGCCGCTGATGACGCTGCTGTTCCGCAATTTCTATGCGGGCATCCCGATCGACCTGTTCAAGGCGGCGCGCGTCGACGGCGGCGGGTTCTGGGCGATCTTCATCCGGCTGATGCTGCCGCTCTCGACGCCGATCATCGTCGTCGCCGCGATCCTGCAGATCACCGGCATCTGGAACGACTTCCTGTTCGGCCTGATCTTTGCCGGCCGCGAGAACTTCCCGATGACGGTTCAGCTGAACAATGTCGTCAATTCGAGCTTCGGAGAGAAGGAGTACAACGTGAACATGGCAGCGACCATCCTGACGGCGCTCGTACCGCTCTTCGTTTATTTCGTGTCCGGGCGCTGGTTCGTTCGCGGCATCGCTTCCGGCGCCGTGAAGGGGTGATCCATGGCCACTGTTTCCATTCGTGACCTCGAAATCGAATTCGGCAACCTCAAGGTTCTGAAGACACTCGACCTGGAGATCGAGCAGGGTGAGTTCATCGTCCTGCTCGGGCCCTCCGGCTGCGGCAAGTCGACGTTGCTCAACGCCGTCGCCGGCCTGCTCGACGTTTCCGCCGGCCAGATCTGGATCGGCGGCAAGAACGTCACCTGGGAAGAGCCGAAGGACCGCGGCATCGGCATGGTGTTCCAGTCCTACGCGCTCTATCCACGCATGACGGTGGAGGGAAACCTCTCCTTCGGCCTGAAGATGGCCAAGGTGCCGAAGGACGAGATCGACAAGCGAGTAGCGCGCGCCGCCAAGATCCTGCAGATCGAGCCGCTCTTGAAACGCCGGCCAGCCGAGCTTTCGGGCGGCCAGCGCCAGCGTGTCGCCATCGGCCGCGCCTTGGTGCGCGACGTCGACGTCTTCCTGTTCGACGAGCCGCTCTCCAACCTCGACGCCAAGCTGCGCACGGAGTTGCGCGTCGAACTGAAGCGCCTGCACCAAGAGCTTGGCTCGACCATGATCTATGTCACCCACGACCAGATCGAGGCGCTGACGCTGGCCGACCGCGTCGCCGTGATGAATGGTGGTGTGATCCAGCAGCTCGCTTCGCCGAAGGAGATCTATCGCCGGCCGATCAGCCGGTTTGTCGCCGGCTTCGTCGGCTCGCCCTCGATGAACTTCATCGAAGGCAACCTGTCGGTCTCGGATGGCAAGGCCGCCTTCAAGCTGCCGGACGGTCATCTCGTCGACATGACCGGCTACGAATTCGAGACGCCGCCCGAGCATGGTCGCCCGGCGACGCTCGGCGTCCGGCCGGAGCAGGTCGACCTCGAACATCGCGAGCCCGGCGCCAGCGTATTGCCGGTCAAGCTGACCCTGCTGGAGCCGATGGGCGCCGACAGTCTGGTCTGGGGCGAACTCGCCGGAAAGACCTTCTCGGTGCGCATCGATGGCGATGCGCATGTCGAGACACCGTCCTCCGTCGATGCCTTTTTCCTGCCCGCTCAGGCGTCGATCTTCGATCTGTCAACGGGCGCGCGCCTCTGATTCTCGTTTCTACCGCCTGCGGTTCAAGGCACTTTTCCTACGAACGGTTTCCAGAAAGACATCCCCATGTCGAAGCACAAGATCTCGTTTCAGCTCTATTCCGCCCGCAATTTCCCCCCGCTCGAGACCATTCTCGAGGGTCTGGCCAAGATCGGCTATGACGCCGTCGAACCCTATTATCCGCTCTATGGCGATGACGCCGCCGGCTACCGGGCCAAGGTCGACGCCGTCGGCCTCGTGACCCCCACCTTCCACGCCCCCCTTGATGGCGTCGTCGGCGAGACCAGCCGCTTTATCGACATCGCCAAGACCATTGGCGCTGAAACGATCGTCATCCCCTATCTCGTCGCCGAGCAGCGCCCGACCGACGTGGATGGCTGGAAGAAGCTGCATGAGAGCTTCGCTGTCGCAGCCGAAAAGGCGAAGACCGCCGGTCTTGGCCTCGGCTACCACAACCACGACTTCGAATATGCGACGCTGGCCGACGGCTCGCGCCCGATCGACCATCTGATTGGCAATGGCGTCACCTCCGAGCTCGATCTCGGCTGGGTCGCCCGCGCCGGCCAGGATGTTGCCGCCGAGATCGACAAGCTCGCCAACGACACCATCGCCTTCCACATCAAGGACCTCGCCCCCGCCGGCACGACCGTCGATGACGGCTGGACCAATGTCGGCGACGGCGTCGTCGACTGGAAGGCGCTGTGGCCGCATATCCAGAACGCCAAGAAGGCCAACATTCTCGTCGCCGAGCACGATAATCCCTCGGACTGGAAGCTGTTCGCCGAGCGTTCCTACGCGGCCATCAAGGCCCTTGTTTCCTGAAAGGCTTCCCCGACATGACCAAGGTTCACAAGATCGGCCTGATCGGCGCCGGCAATATCTCGGCTGCCTATCTGAAGCTGGCGCCGCTGTTTCCCGGCACCAAGATTGTCGCGGTCGCCGACATCGTGGCCGACGCCGCCAAGGCGCGCGCCGACCAGTTCGGCGTCAGCGCACTGACCATCGACGCGTTGCTCAAGGATTCCGAGATCGACACGGTCATCAACCTGACCATCCCGTCGGCGCATTACGAAGTCTCGAATTCGATCCTCTCGGCCGGCAAGCACGCCTATTCGGAAAAGCCGTTCGCGCTTTCCGTCGAGGACGGCAAGAAGCTGGTGGCGCAGGCCGACGCGCGCGGCCTGAAGCTTGGCAGCGCGCCAGACACTTTCCTCGGCGGAGCGGGCCAGACGGCGCGCTTGCTGCTCGATGAAGGCAAGATCGGCCGCGTCATCGCCGGCACCATGCATGTGATGAGCCGCGGCATGGAAATGTGGCACCCCAATCCGGGCTTCTTCTTCCAGCCCGGCGGCGGCCCGATCCTCGATCTCGGCCCCTATTACATCGCGGCGCTGATCAACCTGCTCGGGCCGATCCGCACCGTGACCGCCGTGGCGACCAAGGGCTTCGAAGACCGACTGGTCACCGCCGAAGGTCCGCTCAAGGGCAAGACCGTGCCGGTCGGAACCCCGACGACGATCAACGCCATCCTCCACTTCGTCTCCGGCGCGCAGGTCACGCTGACCGCGAGCTGGGATGTATGGAAGAACGGCCACGTCAATCCGATCGAGCTTTATGGCTCGGAAGGCACGATGCTGGTGCCCGACCCGAACTTCTTCGGCGGCACCGTCCGCTACTCCAAGGAGAAGGGCGACTATATCGAGGTCGACACCTCGGGAGCGCCGTTCGGCAAGGCCAATTGGGAAGACGGCAAGCATGCCAACTACCGCATGCTCGGCGTGGCGGATCTGCTCGACGCTGCCGATCACAACCGCGAGCCGCGCTGCTCGGGCCGCGTCGCCCTGCATGCGCTCGACGCGATGGTCTCGATCCTCGACGCGGCGGCGCAGGAAAAGGTGATCACGCTTTCGACCACCACGGATCGCCCCGCGCCGTTGACCCAGGCCGACGCCGACCGCTTCACCGCGGCGCGCTGATCGGAGCGCCGTCAGCGCTTCTCAAAAACAAGAAGGCGCCGCGACACGTCGCGGCCCCTTTCGCATTCCAGGGCGCTTCACGGCGCGGCGAGCTTCTCGACGTCGGGAAGCTTCCACGTCTTGTCGAACAGCGGCTTCTCCGGACCATAAAGGCGGAAAAGCAGCTCGAACTGGCGGTTCGGATCCGTGGGCACCCAATTCGCCTCCCTACCTGCCGGGGCCTTGGGGCCGAAATAGACCTCGACCGAGCCATCGGCGTTATGCGTCACCCCGTTGGTGATCGACGCGACACTGGCGCGGTCGAGATTGCGCACCAGCGCGTGGGTCTCGCGGTCATAGACGGTCACGGACCAGTATTGCTTGACCGGCGCATCGGCCGGCACCGTCAGCCGATAGGAAGCGGCGCCGTCAAAGGCGTTGCCGTCCTTGTCCTTGTTGGTCATCAGGTAGAACTGCGCGGTGCCGAGCCGCTTGATGCCGGTGAAGCCGAGCGTGTAGGTCACGCCCCGCGCATCGACCGGGTAGGTATCCGGATCCGCATAGCCGTTCTGCACCGCCTTGGCGAAATCGGCGCGCGCTGCGGGAAACCAGCGGATTCCTTCATTGATTACCGGAAAGCCGGCATCATACTGCGCCGACAGCCAGGCCTGCGCGTCGCGAGCGCCCACGTCCAGCGCCGCCTCGGCCTTGGCGTCCGGCTGATACGCCTTGCCCTTCTCGATGCCGAGCGTGCGCAATGGGTCGATCATCGCGCGGTCGCGCTGCAGCCAGGGCTCCGTCTGGACGACACGGTCGAGATTCCTGAAGAAGCTCGCGTCATAGCGGATCGTAGAATCGAACAGAGTGCCCGAGGCGTCGGCGAAATGCGTCGGGGACGGATTGTCCGCCTTGGCCAGCGGATAGACCTTGACCTGCTTGCCATAGGCGACCGACTTGGCGATATCCGCCTCGCCATGACTGGCGAGATTGGAGCGCAGCAGCGCGAAGCCGGTGAACGTATCCGACGGCAGGGCGATATAGCCCTCCGGCACCTTTTCCGAGTAGCCCGGCGGCAGGATCAGATACTTGCCGCCCTTGCCAGCATCCGCGCCCTCGGGGCCGACATCCTCAAGCGGCATCTGCCAGGCATTGACGATATTGCCGGCGAAGGAGCCGCCGGTGGCTGGCGGAACCTCGATGACGATCGGGCCATCCTTCACATTCCAGAACGACATGAAGTAGATAGAATCCGGATTGGGCGTCAGCGTCTGGTTCTTCCAGTCGGCCGGACGGGACCAGAAGACGACGTCGTTCTGCTTCGCGGATGTCTTGTCGAGCATCTCCTGAAGCATCAGGTCAGCGTTGACCGCCGGCATGCCCCAGATCACGGCCTCAGTGGCGCGACCTTCGAGCAGACGCTTTTCAAAGCCATCCGCCGGGGGGGCCTGGGCGACAGCGCTCGTCCCCAGAAGGCCGGATAGGAGCAGAACGGCGAGACAACGCTTCATCGACATTTCCTCTCTCGTGCGGAAAGCCTGACCGCTTCGCGGAAACGCTAAAGCGCTCTAAGCCGTTGCATTTACAAAGAGACTTCTTCGGAACCAGCTTCCGTTCTGCTTGTCCCTATTTTCGTTCACCCTCACCGCGCAGCAGAGCGAACCGCGCGCACGACGGCAGATGCCAGCCGCCCGCGCAGCAGCCTACACCGGTCCTTTGGTTTTCCAAATCGACAGCGGTAGATATGGCGCGCCCGCCGCTTGCGCCGGCGGAGCTTGCCTCAGTCCGGCGCCCCGGCCAGTACCGCGCGCTGCTCGGGCGGCAGGTTCAGCAGTGCTTCGAAGGTGCGCGACTGCACCTGCTCCTGCATCGCGCCGACTTCGATGCGGATATTGCGCAAATTGGCGTCGATGGCAGCCTTGTCGGGCGTCGGCGCGGCAACGAGATTGTTCAGCTCCCGCCGCAGCGCCTTCAACCGGTCGAGCCGGACCAGGATGTCCGGCTTCAAACTGTCCAGCTGTCTCTCGATGCTTTCGATCGAATCCGGCGACAGCCGATCCTTCAACCAGCGCAATTCGGTGCGGATGACGCGCGGGCTCTTGTCCTCCGAGCCATGCCGGAAGCGGACCAGATCCGTCACGGTCGCGCCGACGAAGAAGGCGTTGACGGCCAGCGAGACAACCAGCAAGCCCCAGAGAAGTGCGCGCCGGGTCTTGGGTTCGATCTTGAAAGCCATCAAAAATCTGCCTCTGACGGTCCGAAGACCAACGTATCCAGTTGCACCACGTCAATCCTCGGCTGTTCGACATCGGCCGGCATCAGTTCGGCAAAAACGCTGCCAAGCGCTGCCGAAACCACCATCACGGCGGCGAGCGCCGCGATCCGCCGGCGCCAGTGGATCACCTTCGATCCCGTCGCCACGAGCAGCTTCTTGGTAATCCGCTCGACAGAGCCGCTTTCCGCGATCCGCTGGTCGATCAGTTTTGCCGCCCGTGTCAGCCTCGCGGCTTCCGCCACGGAGCGGTCGCGGTACTGGCGGAAATCGCGATCGGCGAGCAGCGCTTCCCGCGCCCGGCGGACGAGCATCATGTCCGGCCAGAGCGCCAGATCCGGGCCCCATCGATCGATGGCGTCATGCAGGTTGGCCGGACCATTCGCCAGCTCGAAACGTCCCTCTCCGGATGGCTTGGTCATGATCGTCTTCCTTCCTGCCGTTCGTCCCCGTCCTTGCTGACAAGCAGGCTTCGAAGCCGGCGCCTGGCGCGGGCGAGGAGCGATTCATAGGCGTGCTCGCCGATCCCCATGATGTCCGCCCCCTCGGCCTGGCCAAGTTCCTGGAAGTGGGCAAGCACGATGGCGGTTCGCTGCCGTTCCGACAGCTGGTCGAGCGCCGCCTGCACAACGCGCCCCTCATCCATCTGCGACAGATGCCGTTCCGGGGTCGGGCTCTCATCCTCGAGAATATCGTCCATGCCGTCGATATCGACATGCGGACGCCGGCGGCGCAGCCGGTCGATGGCGATGCGGTAGGCGACCTGATGCAGGAAGGTGCCGATGCGTGCATTCGGCTCCCAGCCCTCGGCCTGCTTCCAGAGCCGGAGCAGCGCCTCCTGCACGACTTCCTCGGCCTCCGACAGATCCGAAAGCACGGAGGCAACAAAGCGCGTCAGCTTGGGCGCCTCGGCGCCGATCAGCCGTGCAAACGCGCCTTCCTCTCCGTCGGCCACCGCCTGCATGAGCGCATGGTCGGCGCGGATCGCCCTGTCATCACCCGGATCATCCAATCCAGCCACTATCTGCGTCTGACCTTTCGGATCCTCGTCGCCGGCGATTTCGCCGAACTTGCCGCCAAGGATCAAACGATAGCGTATCGCTACCGCCGTGGCAGCCTTGAGGCGAGTCTCGTCGGGTTGTAGCAAAGCCACGACAATCTTTCCCTATTCCGCGGCGATGGCGATCGGGCGCGGCAGCGGTTCCACCTCGGGCGACTTGCCCTCGCGTCGAAGAGCTTCCTTCGCCTCGACTTCGGCGAGCTCGCGCGCCAGACGCTGTTCCTCGGCAATACGCGGCTTGGAGAAGCCGGCCAGCAGCAGGAACGAGACCGGCGTGAGGAATAGCGTCGCCAGCGCCGAGACGCCGAGACCGCCGACCATGATCCAGCCCAGCGCCGCGCGCGCTTCCGAACCGGCACCGCCGGTCAGGATCAGCGGCAGGCCGCCCAAGACCGTCGCGATCATCGTCATCAGCACCGGCCGAAGCCGGATCAGACAGGCGTTGCGGATCGAATCCCGGACCGACTGCCCCTCGTCCCGCAGCTGGTTGGCGAATTCGACGATCAGAATGCCGTTCTTCGCCATCAGTCCGACCAGCATGACAAGCCCGATCTGGGTGTAGATGTTGAGCGAGCCGCCGGAGAGCAGAATGGCGTAGACGCCTGCCGCGATGCCGAAGGGCACCGTGGTGAACAGGATTGCCGCCGAGACGAAGCTCTCGAACTGCGCCGCCATCACCAGAAGGATGATGATCACGGCGAACATGAAGGTCTGCAGGATACCGCTCGACGTCTCGTTGAGGGTCGCCGCCTCGCCCGTCAGCACGATGTTCATGCCGGCCGGCAATTGCTTGGCTGCTTCCTCGTTCAGGATATCCATCGCGGAGCCGAGATCGACGCCGGGGCTGAGCGTCGCCGTGATCGGTACGGCGCGCCGCAGCGACTGGCGCGCCAGCGTCGGCGATGTCGCGCCTTCGCTGACCGAGATCACCGAGGAGAGCGGCACCATCGCGCCGCCGCCCGTGCGGACCTGCACGTTCATCAGGTCGCTCGGCGTGACGATCATGCCATCCGGAGCCAGCGCCGTGATGTCGATCTGGTCGTCGCCGATGTAGAAATTGCCCATGTCCGCGCCGGCCAGCAGCGTCGAGACAATGGTGCCGATGTCGGCGACCGAGATGCCGAGATCGGCGGCGCGATCACGATCGATATCGACAGAAAGCTGCGGCTGGTTGAGATCGAAATTGAGCTGGACGTTGGAGAAGGCCGGATTGGCGCCAAGCGTGTCGATCAGTTGCAGGGCTGCTTTGCTGATGCTGTCATATTCGACGCCTGTCACGGCGAAGGTCAGGCCCTGACCGCCGCCACGAATGCCGAGGCTATTGCCTTGACGCAGATTGATCACCGCGCCGGGGATGGAGCGCAGCTTCTGGCTCAGTTCGGCGCTGATCTCGGCCTGGCTGCGCGAGCGCTCGCCCCAGGGCGCCAGGGTAATCATCATGAAGCCATTGCTGGGGCTGCCCCAGTTGCCGGCGATCGAGAAGATATTGGTCGCCTCGCCCGATTTCAGCAGCGGATCGACGGCGCGCGTCACCAGCGCCATCTGGCCCTGCGTATAATCGACCGTCGAGCCCTGCGGCGTGTTCATGGCGATCATGACGGCGCCGCGATCTTCCTGCGGCGTCAGCTGCACAGGCAGCATTTCGAACGCCAGCACCGCGCCACCGGCGAACACCACGCTGATCAGAACGATGACGGCGGGCGCCTTAAGGCAGAAATCGAGCACGCGCTCATAGAGACGCTGGCCGAAACCGCCAATCGCGTTCATGGCGCGCTTCAGCGGATTTCGGCTCTGGCCATGTCCGAGATCCGTCTCGCCGAGAAGGCGGGACGCCATCATCGGCGCCAGCGTCAGAGCGACGAAGCCGGACAGAGTGACGGCGAAAGCCAGCACGAAGCCAAACTCGGAGAACAGGCGACCGGCCGTGCCCTTGAAGAAGGAGATCGGGACGAACACGGCGACGAGGGTCGCGGTGGTGGAGATGACGGCGAAGAACACCTGCTTGGCGCCAAGCACGGCAGCGGCGCGCGCGCCCATGCCTTCGGCACGGCGGCGGGTGATGTTTTCGAGCACGACGATGGCGTCATCCACCACCATGCCAGTCGCCAGAACCAGCGCCAGCAGCGTCAGGATGTTGAGCGAAAAGCCCATCAAATACATGGCCGCGATCGTGCCGAGCAGCGAAACAGGCACGGTGACGGCCGGAATCAGCGTCGACTTGAGCGAGCCGAGGAAGAGGTAGATCACGCCGATGACGATGATGATCGCCAGCACCAGGCTGCGCTCGACTTCCTCGAAAGAACCGGAGATGAAATCGGCATCGTCCGACGTGACGCGGACAGAGACGTCCTTCGGCAACGTCGTGGCCAGTTCCGTGATCGCCTTGCGCACCGCGGTAGAGATTTCCAGCGTATTGGAGCTGGCCTGACGGACGATGCCGAGGCCGACGCCGACACGGCCATTCACCTGCACGCTGGAGGATTTCACCGCAGGGCCGAACACGACATCGGCGACGTCGCCGACGCGCGTATCGCCCTGGACGCGGATCGCCTTGACGTCGTCGGCGTTCTTCACGCTGGCGTCGGCCCGCACAAACATGTTGCGGTTGGTGTCCTTCAGATTGCCGGCCGGCACGTCGAGCGCGACGGTGGCAAGCGCCGTCTTCAGATCCGCCACGGTCAACCCGAACGAGGCGAGCCGCATCGGATCGATATAGATGCTGATACTGGGGGAGCGGTCGCCGTTGATCTGGACGTCGGCGACGCCGTCGACGGCCTTCAGCCGATCGACGATGACGTCATTGACCATCTTGGTCAGGTCTTCGATCTTCTGCGTCGGCGAGGTGACGGCGAGGCGCATAATGGCGTCGCCATTGGTATCCGCCTTGGCAATCGTCGGCGGATCGGCGTCGTCAGGCAGATTGCGCTGAGCGTTGCCGACCGCGTCGCGAAGATCATTGGCGGCGACGTTGATGTCGACCGAGTCCGAGAACTGCACCGTCACACGGCTGCGGCCACTGGTCGATTGCGACTGGATATCGGTCCAGCCGGTGACACCGGCGGCCGCCTTCTCGATGATGCTGGTGATCTCCTTGTCCATCGTATCCGGCGTGGCGCCGGTATAGGTGGTGGTGATCGTGACGACCGGCTGGTCGATATTGGGCAGTTCGCGGATCTCGACGCCGCGATAGGCAGCGAGACCGGCAATGATGATCAGCAGATTGACGACGATCGCCAGAACGGGACGTCGAACGGAAAGCGCGGAAACGCCACCCGGCACCGCGCCCTCCTTCGGCATTGGATCGTGCGTGTCCTGCGGAGCCGGCTCCATGCCGGACGGATCGCGTGAATTATTGGGGCCCTCGGTACGCATCGTCAGCTCCCCGCTTCGGTAGCAGGCGCTTTCGCGCCGACCGCGGCGGCGGCGAACTCTGCGACCTTCGCGCCCTCGCGAAGACGCTGCAGGCCTTCGACAACGACCTTGTCACCCGCCTTCAGATCGCCCGAGACGAGCACGCGCCCGCTCTGGCGCTCCAGCACCGTGATCGGCATGCGCTTGGCGATGTCGTCAACAACCGTCCAGATATAGGAGCCGGCGCGGTCCCACTGAATTGAAAGCGCTGAAATCGCCATCCGCGTCTGGCCCTCGAAGCCGAGCGAAACGACAACCGACATGCCCGGTTTGACACCGATCGCGTTGGCGGCTTCAGCATCGAGCGACGCTTCGACCTTGAGCGTGCGCGCCGTTGCGTCGATGCGGGTATCGATCGATGTGACCTTGCCGTTGATCGTCGCGTCGGGCCGGCTTGCCGCCGTCGCCGTGACAGCCTGGCCTTCTGCAACGCGGCCGGCATAACGCTCGGGAACCACGAACGAGACCAGCAGCGTCGAGACATCGTCGAGCGTGGTCACCACGGTGGACGAGGTGACGAAATCACCGACCGCGAGATCGCTCAGGCCGACGACGCCGTCAAAGGGAGCGGTAATGGTCCGGCGATCGAGTGCGATCTGCGCGCCGAGCACGGCGATCTGCGCCTTGCGCTCGACCGATTGCGCATCCTCGAGCGCCGAGAGCGCGAGATTGCGACTGGCCGAGAGCTTCTGGGCGCGATCGAGCGCCGACTGGGCGTCCTTGAGGGCGACATTGGCGAGATCCAGCGCCACGCGCTGATCGGCCTCGTCGAGATGAATAAGCGCCTGATCCTTGACGACCTTGTCGCCCGCCTTGAACATCACCTCGGTGACGATCGCGGATACCTGCGGATAGATCCGGATCGAGCGCGGCACTTTCACCGTGCCGACGGAACGCACCTGGTCGCTCTCGACCTCGCTGCCGACCGCCTCGGTCACCACCAGCGTCGGGCCGCCGCCGCCCGTTCGTCCGCCGCCCGGACCACCAGACGCAGTTGCCCCGCCGCCCAACGAATCGCGATGCTGAAAGGCATACCAGCCCCCCGCCGCGAGAATGACGACGACAGCGCACAGAAGTAACTGTTTCCAAAGCGGCATAATGAGTCCGGTCAATGAGGCTCGTTTCCACCTTCAACGTGCTGCAGCGCCAGATCCGTCGCTGCGGTACAAAAAAAGAATCGCCGCGCCGGCGACGGTCGCCGGTCCATCCCCGCCCTGGCGAACATGACATCCGTCATCGCGCCTCCCACCGAGACGACGATCACCCGCTGGCTGCCAGCCGGGCACAGGATGGAAGTGAGCCGGCTCCACGGCCAACATTTCCTCAATCCTCACTTTACGCCTGCTATTTCGCTTTTTCATGGCATCGACCGCCACCTCCCGCAGGGGAATGAACGCCTTGAAGGCGGTTGTTGCGGCCGGAATAGGCAGGAGTGTCGGTCGCCATCGGTGGTGATCAGAATGATCATCCTCGCCCCCGCGAAGCGGCTGCATTTGGGGACTTTACTCAAGCCCCCGGATCGTGGACGGTAGGCATGGAGGAATGATCCTGCTGACGGGATTGTCGGCCGTCTCGACGGCTGCGCCCGTTTGCGTTTCCATGTTGGAGGTTTGATTAATGGCAAGTCTGACGTTGCGCGAAGTCCAGAAGTCGTTTGGTGAAGTACCCATCATCCGCGGCGTCGATCTCGAAGTGAAGGACGGCGAGTTCTGCGTCTTCGTCGGCCCGTCGGGTTGTGGCAAGTCGACGCTTCTGCGTCTGATCGCCGGACTCGAAGGCACGACGGACGGCACCGTCCGTATCGGCGATCGCGACGTAACCCGCCTGGCGCCTGCCGAACGCGGCGTTTCGATGGTGTTCCAGTCTTACGCCCTCTACCCCCACATGACCGTCGCCGAGAACATCGGCTTCGGCATGAAGATGGCGAAGATGCCGAAGCCCGAGATCCAGGCGCGCACCGAAAAGGCCGCCAAGATGCTGCATCTGACGGAGCTGCTGCAGCGCCGTCCGGCCCAGCTCTCCGGTGGTCAGCGCCAGCGCGTTGCCATCGGCCGCGCCATCGTGCGCGAACCGGACGTGTTCCTGTTCGACGAGCCGCTGTCGAACCTCGACGCCGCGCTGCGCGTGCAGATGCGCATCGAGATCTCGAAGCTGCACAATGATCTCAAGGCGACGATGATCTACGTCACCCACGATCAGGTCGAAGCCATGACCATGGCTGACAAGATCGTCGTGCTCAGCGCCGGCCGCATCGAGCAGGTCGGTTCTCCGCTCGAGCTCTATCACCGCCCGAACAACATCTTCGTCGCCACCTTCATCGGCAGCCCGAAGATGAACCTGTTCAAGGTCAACGTCACGGAAGTGACGGGCGGCTCGGCCATCGTCGCCCTCCCCGGCGGTTCGACGCTGGCGGTACCGACGCGCGGCGCCACGATCACCCCCGGCCCGATGACCCTCGGCGTTCGCCCGGAGCATCTCACGATCTCCCCGGGCGACACCGGCGGCATCCCCGGCACCGTATCGCTGTCCGAGCATCTGGGCGGCGAGACCATGCTCTATATCGACGTTGACGGCGACGAGCCGACCGTCGTCAAGGCCGATGGCCTTGCCGGCGAGCGTTCGGGCGACAAGGTCCGCATCATCGTGGCTCCCGAGACGGTCCACCTGTTCGACAAGACGGGCAAGGCAATCGTTAACGGCTCGCTGATCTAGCGACACCTCCGGAGGGCTCGCCTTCCGGGACGTCTCATGCGCGTTCGCTGCCTGGCAGCGTGTGAAGCCCGGGAGGTTCGCCTTCCGGGCTTTTTCGTGCCGAAACGGCTCAATCCGGCCGCTCCCTGTCGCGAATCCCACCCAAATCCTCATCACGACAGCCGTCAAAATGACCGCCAAACGGCCGCAACGCGTCGATTCGGTTGAACTCTGGAAAACAAGACTTTAAAGAGAAGGTATTAATGACCACTCGAACTGCGCTCGATTCCTGCGCGTGGCTCGGGCGGGGTTAAACGAGGGACGCCATGCGCCTGACCCAACAGACCAGCTATTCGATCCGCATCCTGCTCTATTGCGCCGCCAATCCGGGCAGCAATAGCCGGATCAAGGATATCGCATCCACCTACAGCATCTCCGAGCTGCATCTCTTCAAGATCATGCACGTCCTCGTCGAGAGCGGATTCGTCGAGACCATTCGCGGCCGCAATGGCGGCATCCGGCTTGCCCGACCCGCCATCGAGATTTCGATCGGCGACGTCGTGCGGGCGACCGAGAGCAATTTCTTCCTCACCGACTGCTTCGACACGACCAATCGCGATTGCCCGCTGGTCGATTCGTGCGGCGTGAACAAGATTCTGAGCGAAGCGCTCCAGGCCTTCTTCGCCGTTCTCGACAGCTACACGATCGCCGACGTCGCAAAGGATCGCGGCCAGTTGCGCGGCCTGCTCGATCTCGGCATCGAGGCAATGCACCCGATTGCCACCGCCTCGTTCGCCGCTCAGCCCTCCTGAGCGGCGCCGCTGCGCAATTTATAGTTGACTTTCAGCATCATATTTTAATACCTGCACATGTGGCGACGCTCTGAGATGGCTCGCCAGCTTCCTTCGGATGACGGGGTGGAACATGGCAGTTTCGAGTGGCGGCAAGCGCGCCGGTCTTCTGCGCGGCGCGACAGGCGCGGCGTTGGTTCTGATGGCAACGGCCTCCGCCGCACAGGCGCAGGACGCGCCCCGGACCATCTCCATTGAGCTCAACGGTGCCGAGGCCAACAACAAGGCCTGCCGCCTCAGCTTCGTCATCGACAACGGCCTCGAGGCCAATATCGACGACATGGCGCTGGAGCTTGTGCTGTTCGAGCAGGACGGCCGGGTGAACCGCTTCGTCGTCGTCCGCACCGCCAAGGTGCCCGCCGGCAAGAGCCGCGTCCGCCAGTTCGACATCCCCGAAACAGCCTGCCCGTCGATCGCTCGCATCCTCGTCAACGACGTCAAGGAATGCACCGGCGCCGGCCTCACGCCAGGCTCCTGTGCCGAGAGCATCAAGGTCGCAACGCGCACCGACATGCGCTTCGAGAATTGATCCCGGCAGTAGTCCCGGCTTGATACGACGAGGGTAGATTCATGGTTCGGCGCGCTTCCTGGGTTGGGGCACTTGTCCTGTCGATCGCAGCACACGGCGCCGTCGTGGCAGCGTTCACGCCGGACCCCAATCAAGCGATCGAAGCCGGCAGCGGTGCGGGAAGCTCGATCGAAGGGTCGATCGACGCGACGCTGGGATCCGACGTCGCCATCGAAAATCTCGCCAGCGAAGAGCTCAAGACGGCGCTCGACACCGAGATTGCCCCGGCCGTCGAGCCGACCGAACTGGCCGCCCTCGCCCCCTCGCTCACCGAAACCGAACCGACGCAACCGACGCAACCGACCGAGACCGCCGTTGCGCCGGCCGAGACGCAAGCCGTCGAGGCCCCGGCTGTTTCGGAGTTGGCAGAGACCCAGCCGAGCGCCATCGCCCCGGCGCTGGCCGCCGATATCTCGGCGACGCCCATCGAGAGCGACCTCCCCGCCGCGCCCTCGACCGAGTTGTCGGAGATCGTCCCGACCGAGACACTGACCGCCGTCGCACCGACCGTCAGCGCCACGCCGGAGACGCTGCCCGCCGCCACCTCGGCAGCCGAGGCGACGCCGGTCGAGCGCCCGATCGAAAAGCCGATGCAGACCGCGGTGCTGACGGCGATCAAGCCGGTGGAAACGCCCGCTCCCCAGGAGATCGTTCCGGAAGAGCTGGTTCCCCTGCCCGAGGCCAAGCCGGTCGAGGTGACGCCTGTCGAAAAGCAGGAAGAAACCAAGCCCGTCGAGGCGCTGCGCGAAGCGCCCAGGCCGGTTGAGAAGAAGCTTGCCGAGAAGGCCGAGCCGACCCGCAAGCCGGCGCGCGAAAAGGCCGAGAAGGCTGAAAAGAAGCAGAAGGCCCAGGCGCCGCGCCGAGGCGATGCCGAGGCAGACAGCGATCGCGGCGCTTCGGTTGCCAGCCGTGACTCCAAGGCCCGCGACAATGGCATCGGACGCTCGCGCGAGTCCGGCTTCGGCGCCGCCGCCAATTCCAACTACCAGGGCAAAGTCCGCGCGAAGATCGTGCGTGCGACCCAGATGCCCAGCAAGGCGCGCCGCCTCGGCATTTCCGGCCGCGCCCATGTCCGCTTCACGATCACGACCTCGGGCGCTGCGAGGAATATCGTTCTGGCGAGCAGCACCGGCAATCCGATGCTCGACGATGCCGCTCTGTCGGCGGTTCGCAAGGCATCGCCCTTCCCGCGCATGCCGGACGGCATGTCGCAGCTCGATCTCAGCGTACCGATCGTCTTCAACGTCCGCTGAGGTTAACCGAGACCGGACCTTGACGACGGGAGGAAGGAAGACCCACACTTCCCTCCGCAACGGAGACGGTCTGATATGGAAACGCGCGACGTTCTCGGCCGGACGAGCCTGTTTGCCGACGTCCTCTCGGACCGGCAGCTCGATGACCTCGCCGCACGAAGCAAGATCTACGACGTCGGCAAGGACCGCATCCTGATGGCGGAAGGCGACTTCGGTGTCTCGATGTTCGTCATCGTCGATGGCAAGGTCGACGTCACGGTCGCCGGCACGCGCCATGCCAATCGCGAGGTCGCCATGCTCGGTCCCGGCGACATTTTCGGCGAGATGTCCCTGATGACCGGCGCGCGCCGCGCCGCGACCGTCACCAGCGTCGAGCCGACCCGCGTCGTCGAAATCACCAAGGTCGCGCTGGAAAACGTGCTGACGCACTCACCGGAACTGGTCGATCGCTTCGGCGCCTTCCTGGCCAAACGCCGGGCGGAGTTGGAAGAGATCGCCGACGACGAGCACGCGACCCGCATCCTCGGCATTCGCACCGACGAAATCGTCGGGGCCATGCGGCGATTGTTCGGGCGCTAGCCGCTTCCAGCCGGCTCTCGGCTAGCAGCCATTGTGCCTTTGGCCCGCGCCGCCGCAGCAGAGGCGGTCATCGCAGGGGTTGGTCGGCGGACGGATATCAGCCGGAATATCGCGAGCTCTCAGGTCATTCACAATGTCGGTGCGGCCATCCTGGGCGCGCAACTTCTCCGGATAAGGCAAGAAGCTGTCGCCATATAGCGGATAGGGCACGACGCCGGTGACACGGATCAGCGTGCCGTCCCAGGTCAAGGGACCTTCGACCGTGCCGCCCTTCTTGATGCGCAAGACTTTGCCCGGGCGATCAAGCGTCACCTGGCGACCGCCGGGCAGCGTGATGACCAACTTTCCTTCGACCAGCACGATGACGGATTCGTTGGGGCCGACGATGGTGTCATAAATGGTGCCACGCACGCCGATGGTCGCCACCGGCGTCTTCAGGTGATAGCTGCGCGGATCCGACGAACCGGAAACGAAGCGGAAGATGCCCTTGGTGGCCCGGAGCGCGATATCGTTCTTCGAGCTGCCCGGATCATAGACAAACCGATCGAGCGTGATGTCGGAGCCCGGGCCGACATTGAGGCTGGTCTCGTCGAGGAACAGAAGCTGCGCGGTGGAATCGACGCCGGTGCGAACCTGCTGATTCTGGATAATGGGATCGCGCACGGCGAGCGGGCGCGCAGCGCCGCGAACAACGCCGTCGACCTTGTTGTGGACGGCGCCGGCGCGGCCGATCGTGGTGTCAGCGGCGGAAGCGCCCCCGGCAGCCAGCGCGGTGAACGCCAGGATAGCCACGGCGGACCTGAAGAAACGGCCGATGCGCATGATGGGCTCCCGGATTGCAAGCCTGCTGAACAGGGGCGGATTTTGACACTCATCGCCCGACAAACCAAGGCCAACCGGCCAGACGGGTGGTGTCGTCGTCCAAAGCACGCTGCTTTTACCAATATCGTGACCAATCTGCACCGTTCGTCCGCAAAGTCGCAACCGATGGTGCATGCCGGTTGCGGCGGCAGGCCCTGGAACTTATCGTTTACCAAGTTTGGCTTATCGGGGAGCGTCCGGGCGTGAGGCGTGGTCTTCTGACGGTTGCACTCGTTGCATTGACCGCCGGCTTGGACGGAACGAGCGCGCATGCGGTGGATCGAGCCGACGCCCTCGCGCTGGCCGAGGCCTACAAGCAGGTCATCGCCGACCCGACCGATACCGCCGCCAACATGGAATATGCCCGCCTCGCGGAAGCCGTCGGCCAACCACGCAAGGCCTTGGCGACCTATGAGCGCGTGTTGTTGCAGAATCCCGACAACGCCGAGGCGCAGGCTGCCCTGGCGCGCATACGCCGCCAGTTGCAGCCGGAAACAACGCTGATCACGCTCGAGACGGGCCTCGGCTACGAGACCAACCCACTGCAGCGCCATGATGACTTCGAAGGCTCGCTGAAGGCCTATGCCGGCGGCCGGATCGAGGACGAACGGCTCTTTGGCGACACGCGCTGGCGCACGCTGCTGACCGGCAACGCCGAATATTTCAGCGATGTTAGCGAGCTCGACTACGGCTATCTCGGCGGCGTCACCGGCCCCCTTGTTCCGGTCGCGACCAATCTGACCGTCAATCCGTTCGCCGGTGGCGGCGTGTCGTTCCTCGACAACGCCTATTACTACTCCGAGGCGATCGCCGGCATGCAGTTCGAAGGCTCCTTGCAGGGGGCCTACCAGTTGCTGCGCGTGCGCGGCGGCTATCGCAGCTTTGGCGACCAGTCTTTCTCGACAGACGGATTCTATGCCGACATCGTCGGGCGCTGGGTGTCGCCGGACGTCCTGGACCAGGGCGACGCCTTCGTCTTCACGCCGCATGGGCGCTGGAGCGATATTGGCGGCCTCAACATCACCAGTGTCAGCTTCGGCCCCGACGACATCAAGCCCGGCGCCTATGTGTCCTGGGGCGCGCGCTTCGAGTATTTCAACAAGGTCGCCGACTGGCTGACGCTGGGCGGCGGCGTCGATGTCACCCAGACGCTCTACACCGACCTGCTGGCGGCGAATGGCGAGAAGCGTGATGACGTGCTGATCGAACCGCTTCTGAGCGCCGTCTTCAACCGCGCGCTCGGCATGCAGACCGATCTGGCCTTCGACTATCGCTTCCAGTGGAACGAGTCGAACGACACCGAGGCCGAATTCGAGAACCACATTTTCACGGCCCGGGTCGTCACGCGCTTCTGAGCGCGGTCGCCTATCGGTTTACCAGGACCAGCGCCAGCGTCATCGCCAGATAGGTCGCCTGATGCGCCAGCTGGTCGAGTCCCATCGCCCACCAATACTGCTTGTCCTTCGGCTCCCAGCCATAGCGGGCGCTGATGTCGTTCTTCAGCCAGTCGATGTGGTAGTGGGCGACGAATTCCAGCGCCAGGATCAGCAGCGCGATCGGCCATATCGTCGGATAGATAAGGAAGACCGGCGCGGAGCCGACCGCGTGAACGCCGGCGTGGATCAGGCCGGCGGGATGGCCGTAAAGTCCCTTGTTGAGGATCTGGTTGGTCGTCTGCAGGAAATAGTCGCAGATGACATGCTTGAGCTGAAACACCGCCAAGGCAGCAATCGGTGCGAGCGTCGGATCGATCAACACTACCTCCGAAATGCCGCCGGCTTCGCTATGTGAGCCGGGCGCTGGTTGAATCTGTCAGAATTGCAGCGAGTGGAATGTGACGTCGGTCACAGGTCGATCGTGATGTGGGGCGATGGTGCTCCTCCGAGCCCGCCCCGCGCGGAAAGTCGCTCCAGCATAACGTGATAGTAGGTGGCAAACCGCGCCGGCGCTGCGGATTTGGCGCGGTAAAGCGCCGTCCTCCAGATCGTCGGATCGAATTCCGGCAATGTCGCGGCGAAGGCGCGCTGCGCCTCCAGGAAGTCGGGCTCCGCATCGGGCGGAACCAGGGTGAAGATGCGATTGTGCCCGCTGCGGCCGCGCACCTGGATGCGGTCGATCTCGACCAGCCCCGCCGATCCAGCCGCCCGCACGGTCGACTCGCCGACGATGGCGCCGAGGCCGTATTCCTTGGTCAGCTGCTCCAGCCGGCTGGCGATATTGACCTCATCGCCGATCGCCGAATAGTCGAAGCGCTGGGCGGTGCCGAGATTGCCGACGCAGCAAGGGCCGGTATTGATGCCGATGCCGATCCGCACCTCCGGCATGGCGCGACCGCGCGCGGCGGCCTCGCTCTGCCAGGTTGCGTTCAATCCCTCCATGGCCGCCATCATCGCCTCGGCCGCGTCCAGCGCGTGACGCGCATGGTCGGGATCGTCGAGCGGCGCGTTCCAGAACGCCATCACGGCGTCGCCCATATATTTGTCGATCGTGCCGCGATGCTTCAGGATGATGTTCGAAAGCGGCGTCATCAATTCGTTGAGGAACCGGGTCAGTTCCGTCGCGGTCATCCCTTCCGCCAAGGTCGTGAAATTGCGGACGTCGCAGAACAGCAGCGTCAGCTCGCGCACTTCGCCGCCGAGCTCAAGCCGCGTCGGATCGGCGATGATCTCGTCGACCACGTCGGGCGACACGTAATACTGGAACGCGCGGCGGATGCCGGCGCGGGCGCGCTCGGCCTGGCGGAAGGTGTAGAGCACGGACCCCAACACCAGCAGCGCGATGGCGAGCGCGGGATAGAACGGATCGAACAGCCACCCGGCCCGGTCAAAGGCGAGAAATCCGCCGACCACGATGCCACCGATTGCCAGCACGCCGAGGATCGCGGCGGCCCCGGCCGAGACATTCGGCAGGATCAGCGCCAGCAGCAGGCCAAGGCCGACAATGCCGGCAATCTCCAGCCCGCTGGCAAAATCCGGCCGGGTCAGCGATCGGCCGGTCAGCACATGCTCGATCACCTGGGCGTGGATCTCGACGCCGGGGACGGCGGAATCGAGCGGCGTGGCACGCAGATCGAGCAGACCCGCCGCCGAGGTGCCGACCAGCACGATCCGCCCCTCCATCAGATGGGCCGGGATGCTGCCATCGAGCACATCCTTGGCGGGAACGAAGCTTTGCGGATCGCTCGGCCGGAAACGCAGCCAGATGCCGCCATCCGCGTCGGTCGGCACGACCAGCGCTCCGATGCGCACATGGTTGAGCCCGGTCTTGCGGCCGAAGGCTTCTTCGCCGCTGGCGTTGGACGCCTTCAGAATATAGGAGCCGGCGTCCTGCGCGACCCGCAGCGCCTCGGCCGCCAGCGACGGCACCAGCGCATCGCCGACCCGCAGCACCAGCGGAACGCGGCGGACGATCTGGTCGCGATCCTGAAGCCAGTTGATCGAGCCGAGCCCCTTCGCCGCCGTGTCGAGCGCCGCGACATTGGCAATCGCGCCGGAAAAATTCGGGATGAACGGACGCGGATCGTCGCCGGCCGTGGCAAAGCCGGCGTTCAGGGGCGGCAGCGGCGAACCGCCGCCAGAGAGCGACAGGCCGAGCACGGATGGGGTCGCCGCCAGGGCCTCGGCGAAGGCGGCGTCATGCGTCGGCGCGTCGCCGATCGAGGCGGCAACCAGCGTCGCCTGCTCCGGCGACAGTCGCTTGATCACCTGTTCCGGCGAGCTCTGGTCGGGCTCGGAGAACAGCACGTCGAAGGCGATCGAGGCCGCCCCCGCCTCCCCCAGCTTTCGGGTCAGCTCGGCCAGAACGGTGCGCGGCCAGGGCCATTGGCCGACCGCTTTCAACGAGGCATCGTCGATATCGACGATGAGGACGGGATGTTCCGGCAGCGCCTCGGCCGGCGCCATGCGCTGGTAGAGGTCGAAGGCGAGCAGGCGTATGGCCTGGACGGGAAACGGATCTGCCACGCGCAAGAGCGCGGCGCCCGCCAGGAACGCTGCGACAGTCAGGAAGTAGACAGGCCTGCCGAAGAATCGCATGAAAATCCGTTCGCGCTCGCGGTCGGGAAGATAGCCGAAGGCGGGCGCGAACGGAAAGCGCTCCGATTAGGCCGCTTCGTCCGCCGGTGGCGCCATCGCGCCCGTCATGATGGCAACGGCGTCCGACATGGTGTGCCGCTTCGGGTTGATCACCGCGATGCGCTTGCCGAGGCGGTGAATATGGATGCGATCGGCCACCTCGAACACGTGTGGCATGTTGTGGCTGATCAGCACGATCGGCAGTCCGCGCTCCTTCAGCCTGAGGATCGTCTCCAGCACTTTTCGCGATTCCTTGACGCCGAGGGCTGCCGTCGGCTCGTCCATGATGACGACCCGGCTGCCGAAGGCGGCGGCGCGCGCCACCGCGACGCCCTGGCGCTGGCCGCCCGATAGCGTCTCGACCGGCTGGTTGATGTTCTGGATCGTCAGAAGGCCGAGTTCGGTCAGTTTCTGCCGCGCCATCTTCTGCATGTAGGTCTTGTCGAGGGTCCGGAACATGCGGCCGAAGAAATCCTCGCGCCGTTTCTCGCGGCCGAGGAACATGTTGTCGGCGATCGACAAGGCGGGCGACAAAGCGAGGTTCTGGTACACCGTCTCGATGCCGAGATTACGCGCCTCGATCGGGCTCTTGAAGGCGACCGGCTCGCCGTTCAGCCAGATCTCGCCATGATCAGGACTGACCGCCCCGGTCAGGGCCTTGATCAGGGTCGACTTGCCGGCGCCATTGTCGCCGATGACGGCGAGAATCTCGTTCGGCATCAGGTCGAAATCGGCATTGTCGAGGGCGACGACGCGGCCATATCGCTTGTTGAGCCCGCGAGCCTGGAGCGCCGGCACGACCATCGTGTCCGGCGCGAGCGCGGCGGCGGGTGCGTATCCCGCAACATGAGTGGTTCCAGCTTCATGGGTCATGATGAAATCTTCCGGATCCACTGGTCGATGGTGACGGCGACGATGATCAGCACGCCGACGGCGAAATCCTGCCAGAGCAGTTCGAGGCCGGAGAGCGCGAGGCCGTTGCGGAACACGCCCACGATCAACGCGCCGACCAGCGTGCCGACGATCGAGCCGCGGCCACCGAACAGGCTGGTGCCGCCGATCACCACGGCGGTGATGGAATCGAGGTTGGCGGTCTGGCCTGCCTGCGGGCTGACGCCGCCGATGCGGCCGATCAGAACCCAGGCGGCGATGGCGCAGATGAAGCCGGCCAGCGCATAGACGCCGATCAGCGTGCGATCGGTGTTGATACCGGCGAGGCGCGCCGCATCCGGATCATCGCCCGAGGCGTAGACGTGGCGGCCGAACGCCGTCTTGTTCAGGACGTACCAGATCACGGCCGCGACGAGGAGCATGACGATCGAGCCGTAGTTCAGCACCCATCCCTTCAGGAAGCCGAGATCGAGCCCCATCCGCGCGAAGAAGTCATAGGGTTTGAAGATCGTGCCGGTCCATTGCAGGAAGGGCGCGCTCTCCTGCATGTCGGCCTGGCGGATCGTCTCGCTCTTCGAATACCAGACATTGAGGGCGCCGAAGATGCTCCAGGTACCGAGCGTCACGATGAAGGGCGGCAGGCGCAGCTTGGTGACGATGAGACCGTTGACGAAGCCGCAGGCGAGACCCGCCAGCAGGCCGAGCGGAAAAGCGATCTCCACCGGCACGCCATAAACGACGGCCGTGCGTCCCATCACCACGGAAGCAAGGATCATGATGACGCCGACGGAGAGGTCGATGCCGGCTGTCAGGATGATCAGCGTCTGAGCGACGCCGAGGATCGCGATGATCGTCACCTGCTGGAGGATCAGAGAAAAATTGAACGGCGCCAGGAATTTGCCCGGCGCGGCGAACGAGAAGATCACGACGCCGATCAACAGGACGATGAAAGGAATACTGGTCGGGTATTGATGCAGGATCTCCTGCAGCCGCCGGATGGGTCCACGGTCCGCATTGTCGAAGCTGGCAACGCCGCCCGGTTCGGCTTCGGCCAACCCACGTTCGGCCGCAGCCGAACCCGTTGCATTGTCACTCATATGGCCAACCTCCCCGGCGCCAATTCGTGAGAGCGCCTGAGGCGCTCCCACCCATTAGGGCAGTTTGGGAGCGCCGGAGCGCTCCCATGTCATGACGCATATCCGGCCGCCCGAGGGCGGCGCGGATGTCCTCAGCCCCAGCAGAGCTTCAGGCCTTCCTCGACCGAGATCGACGGCACGCCATCGACCGGCTTGGCGGTGATCAGCTGTGCGCCGGTATCGAGGAAGCCGACGGCCGGATCGATTTCCGGGATCTTGCCGGCATGGATCGCCTCAAGCGCCATTGCCGCCATCTTCAGCGGATATTGCTGCGAGGTGGCGCCGAGCGTGCCGGCCTGGACGTTCTTGACGCCCGGGCAACCGCCGTCGATCGAGACGAGCAGCACGCTGCCGTCATCCTTGCCGACCGCCTTCAGCGCTTCCCACGCACCGGCGGCAGCCGGCTCGTTGATCGTGTAGACGACGTTCACGTCCGGGCATTTCTGCAGCGCGTTCTCCATCGCGGTACGACCCTTTTCCTGGTCGCCCTGGCTGATTTCATGCGTGCAGATGCGCGGATCGTCCTCGTCGCCGTACTTGTTCGGGTCCTTCACGTCGATGCCGAAGCCCTGCATGAAGCCCTGGTCGCGCAGGAAGTCGACCGTCGGCTGGTTGGTGGCGAGGTCGAGGAAGACGATCTTGGCGTCCTTGGCCTTGTCGCCCAGCGTGCCCTTGGCCCACTGGCCGATCAACTGGCCGGCCTTGCGGTTGTCGGTGGCGAAGGTGGCGTCGGCGGCGTTCATCGGGTCAAGCGGCGTGTCGAGCACGATGACCTTGAGGCCGGCGTCACGCGCCTTCTGGATCGTCGGCACGATGGCCTTCGAATCCGACGGCACGATTGCAAAGCCCTTGGCGCCGGCGGCGATCAGGTTCTCGATCGCAGCCACCTGGCCATCATTGTCGCCGTCATATTTACCGGCGGCGGTGATGAGCGTGACGCCGAGTTCCTTGGCCTTCGCCTGCGCGCCTTCCCGCATCTTGACGAAGAAGGGGTTGGTCTCCGTCTTGGTGATCAGGCCGATGACCTCGTCGGCCAGCACCGGCGCAACCGACACCGCCAGAATGCTGGCGGCGAGCATGAGCTTCTTGAGCATGTTCAGTCCCTCCCTGGTCTATTCTTGTTCTGCGCCTGCGAAGCGACCAGCTTCTCCGCGACGCTCCCGGTTCCTCCCGAGAATTTCATGCGAGACCGGCGTATCGCGCGGGGCCGGTCTCGAATTCGTTGTCGTCGTCGCCCGTCAGGATCGAGGCGCGGGGCGAGAAATTGAAGAACATCGGCAGGCTGGCCGCGCCGATGGCGCCGGCGTCGCGGCCGAGCGTGCCATGCACGATGCGCGGCGGCCGGCGCGCTTCCGGCGCATGCTCGTCCAGCGCCACGGCAAGCCGCCGGATCAGCGCATCGACCAGGCCGCCGTCAATGTCGGCATCGACGACGATCAGCGGCACGTCGAGCAGCGCGATCGCCGACCAGATCGCCGGCGCCAGCGCCTCGACCGCGTCCTCGATCCACTCCTGCACGGCCGGATGACCGGCGGCGAAGGCCGCCTGCATGTCGGCCGGAGAGGTGACGGCGACACCGCGTGCCTGCAAATGCCGCCCCAGTGCGTTGAGCGACGCCCGGGTGATCAGCAGTTCGCGCCCATCATCCGATCTGGGCGAAGACCCCAGCCGGCTGGGCGCCACCGCGATCACGGCGACATCGCCGGCATTGCCGGTGCTGCCGCGCAGGCAATCGCCCTTGACGACGATCCCGCCGCCGATCGCTGGGCCGATGAACAGATAGAGGAAATCGTCGACGCGGCGGCCGAGGCCATAGAACAGCTCGGCGATGGCGGCGGCGTTGCCATCATTCTCGCTGAAGACGGGAAGACCGGTCGCCTCCTCCAGCCGGGAGGCGAAATCGAAATCGTCCCAGCGGCGAAAGATTTCGGGCGGCAGGTCGAGCCGGCGCAGCCACGCGCCGAGATTGTAGGGCAGCGCCAGCCCGATGCCGGCGAAACGCTCGCGCGCCTGCGGATCCAGCCGCTCCAGGAGAACCTGAACGTCGCGCGCGACCATGGCCAGCGCCTCGTCCGGCTCCGGCAGCACCATGTCATAGGAGCGACGCGCCAGCGGCGTGCCGTCGAAATCGATTAGGATCGTCTCGATCGAGCGGCGGTCGAGACGAACGCCGATGCCATAAGCGCCCTTCGGGTTCAGCCGCAGCATGGTCGCCGGCTGGCCACGGCCGCCATCATGGCGCTTGCCGACGGCCTCGATCAGGCCGAGATCATCGAGCTTGCGGATGATGCCGCCAATGGCGGTGTTGGTGAGGTCGGCAGCACGGGCGAGATCGGCCTTGGAGGCCTCGCCGGCGCGGCGCAGCCGCTGCAGGACGAGCCGTTCATTGTAGCGGCGAAGCTGCGCGGAATTGCTCCCGCGACCGATGCCGGCCCTCTCCAAAACACGCCTCCCCAGGCAGGACGTTGACCGCCCATTAATTTAACCTGATACAGTTAATTGGCGTAACGGCAGGCAAGTCAAGGCGCATTCGACCTTGCATCGCGGCATGTGATTTCTTGCTTTTGCGGCGATGCAAGGTCGCTATTTCTTCGATTTGATGCCGGCCTTCAATCCGAACCAAGGGCCTTGGTTGAAAGAAGACGAGTGGCTGCTTCCCTGGCGGCGCGATCGTCACCAACAAATCTGAATTCTAGCCCGAGCGCCTTGCCGACAGCTTGCGCGGCAAGGCGGATCGGCATCGGCGTCGGGCCGTTGCTTTCGATGACCATGGCGCCGGCACAGAGCGACATCAGCCGGGCGCGGTTCCTCTTGAACCAGATCGCCTTCTCGCGCCGTTCCTCCTGGCTCTCCTCATGCTCGTCCTTTTGCGGCGCGTCGAAGAGGATCACGAACGGTCGGTTCCGACCCAGCAGCGTCTCCAGCTCGTCCTGCCAGGACGGCTCGCCGGGCGCGGAAGCGTGGTGGTCGTGATCCTCGACATAGACCAGCGGAAACTCATCGCAATTCAGCATCATCCTTCGCTCCGCCCCACGCCGGTCCAGTCCGCGATCCAGTGGCGAAGGTTCGGGTCCCGCACCTCCATGACGTCGAACAGGCCAAGCGCCCGCAGCGCCGGCACGGCTTCGAGGATGTGATGTTCGGCGATCGCCCTCGCGGCCGAGGCGGCGCCCGGATCCGAGAAGGTCGCGGCGTTGGCGAGGAAGGCTGCGACGGTGCCCTTGCGGATCACCGTGCTGGCAAATTCGCCGGTATCGACGTCATCGGGGAGAATGTCTTCTGCACGCATGGGAGGTCTCCGTTCAGCGATGCCGGAGATTTACGCCCCGCGATCTGGCGTGGCTTGCGGGTCCATGCCAAGTTCTGTCGCGTGGACGCCAACCAAGCCTCATCGATCGATCTCGACATCCCGCATGCCGAGGATGGTCCATTGCTCTATGCCGTGGCCGATCTGCGCGGCGTTGCAGTCCAGTCCGGCCAGCATCAGCATGCGCGCGGCCAGCTTTTCGGCTCGAATACCGGCCTGCTGTCGCTGGTGAGCGAGACGGCGAACTTCGTCGTGCCGCCGGATTACGCGATCTGGATTCCGCCCGGCCTGCCGCATGGCGCGCGATCGCATGGGCCGTTTGCCGGTTGGTCCATCTATATCGCGCCGAGCGCCTGCGCCGGCCTGCCCGATACGGTTCTCGTTGGCGCGCTGTCGCCGTTCCTGAAGCAGGCGGTACGGAAAGCCGCCAACTGGCCGGATAAGCGGGAGCTGGGCCCGCCGCAGATCAACCTCGCCCGCGTCATCCTCGACGAGATCGCCGCCCTGACGCCGATGCCGCTGAGCCTGCCGCTCCCACGCGACCCGCGCGCCCGCCGGATCGCGCGCGCCATCGCCGACGACCCCGCCGCGAAAACGGACCTCGCCGGATGGGGCAGATGGGCGGGTATCGCGCCGAGGACGCTAACGCGCCGCTTCATCGACGAAACCGGAATGAGCTTTTCCGCCTGGCGCCAGCGCGCCTGCCTGATCCGCGCGCTGGAACTGATCGCCGCCGGAAACCCCATCACCCATGTCGCGCTCGATGTCGGCTATGACAGCCTGAGCGCCTTCATCGCCATGTTCCGGCGCGAACTCGGCGTCACGCCGGCCCGCTATTTTGCGGCCGGCCGCCCGTCCTGACGCACCGCTCAGCGCGGGGCGAATTCCGGCTTGAGAACCTTGTATAGACGGCGGAAGCGCTCGATTTTCTCGGCGTAGCGCTCCGTCGCGGCGGGATCGGCATCGATGGTGGCGTTGATCGGCGGCGCCGTACAGATTGCAGCCGCGCTACCGCCGGTTGCCGCCAGGATCGCCAGGCGCGCCGCGCCAAAGGCCGGCCCCTTGGCGCCGCCCTCATGCAGGACGATCTGCACGCCGAGCACGTCGGCGAACATCTTCATCCAGAGCGGGCTCTTGGCGCCGCCACCGATCGCGCCCATCCGCGTCGGCCGGGTGCCGGCGGTGGCGAGCGCTGCCTGCGCATCGGCGAAGGAGAAGGCGACGCCTTCCAGCACCGCGCGGACGAGATCGGTCGTCTCGGTCGCCGGATCGAGCCCGAAGAACACGCCGCGCGCATAGGGATCGTTATGCGGCGTGCGCTCGCCGGCGAGATAGGGCAGGAACAGGAGATCGCTGTTCTTCGCTGGCGTCGCCTCGACACGGGCGAGCAGCTTGCCGATATCCGCCTCGCCGACCAGTTGCGCCGCCCAGGCCAGCGCGCTGGCGCCATTCAGCATCGCGGCCATCTGGAACCAGCGTCCCGGCAGCGCATGAGCGAACGTGTGGACATAGGCGGCCGGATACGGCCGATAGGTCTCGTTGACGACGAAATACTGGCCCGACGTGCCGAGCGAGATGAAGGCATCGCCCTCGTCGATCGCGCCGATGCCGATGCCACCGGCAGCGGCATCCCCTGCCCCGCCCGCGACGATGACCTTGGGATCGAGCCCGAGCGAGGCAGCCGTGGCAGCGGAAAGCGTGCCGGCGGCGTCCGATCCCTCGACCAGGCGCGGCATGACGTCGGGATCGAGCCCCGTGGCGGCGACGACATCCGGCGACCAGCGCCGCTCGGCCTCGTCCAGCCAGAGCGTGCCGGCGGCGTCCGACATTTCCGAAACATACTCGCCGGTCAGGCGGAAGCGGACATAGTCCTTGGGCAGCAGCACATGCGCGACCTCGGCGAAGGTCTCCGGCTCGTGCCGCGCCACCCAAAGCAGCTTTGGCGCGGTGAAGCCGGGCATAGCCGGCACGCCGGTGATGCGGCCGAGATCCGGCACCCGCTGTTCGAGCGCCGCGCATTCGGCATGGCTGCGGCCGTCATTCCACAAGATTGCCGGCCGCAGGACACGATCTGCCTTATCCATGAGCACGGCGCCATGCATCTGCCCGGAAAGGCCGATCGCCGCCGTCGAGGCATAGGCTGCCGGCGCGGCTTCCTTCAGCGCACCAAGCGCCTTTTCCGTCGCCCGCCACCAGTCCTCGGGATCCTGCTCGGACCAGAGCGGATGCGGCCGAGCAATCGGCAGCGCCACATCCGTCTCCGCCAGCACAGCCTGGTTTTCGTCGAGCAGCAGCGCCTTGACCGCCGATGTGCCGATGTCGATGCCGATGTAGCAGGCCATGTGTTCTCCCCCCGGACCGCAATGCTGCGCCCAAAAACGCCGACGCACCCAAGAATTCTGGCGCGCCCCAAGAACTTGCAAGACGCCGATCTTGTCAATCGCCCGGGCCCGGTCGGCAGGCGATGCACGGTGCATTTTTCGCCCCTGTCGGGCTTGCCGCTCTCGTCGCGACCTCAGGAATCAGGCCAGATTCCCTCCAGGCACACGGCATCGGAATGGCATCCTCGCCGACTGTCAAAAAATGGAAATGCTTGGCTGGTACAAGCCGGGCTGTCGGCCCCATATGGGCATCGCATCCCACGCGATGCCGCGGTGATTTGAACAGCAGCTTGCGCCGCGACACCAAACGCTAAAGCGTCACGACGGGTTCGTGGCTCTGGAGTCCAAGACGGAGATTTCCGATGCCGAAAGCAAATGCCCCGCTGCGTAAGCCTCTCCAGCAAGCCGAAATGTGTCGCGTCACCGGGAACGTCCACTGACTTCCGACATTGATGCGCGCCGGACCTCGCTTCCGGTTCGCAGCTCACGCTACGACACATAACGATCGCGGCCCGAACCTTGCATCGCAAGGTTTCAGGCGGCGAAAGGAGAACTTCCGTGTTCGACAACTACATCATCGAGATTGATGACCAGGCCGCCGGAATCCTGATCCGGTCCGGCAGCCGATCCTTTGCGTTTCACGCCCTCGAAGGCACATTCGCTACGCTCGAGGGGCGAATTTTCTCCGACGTCGTCGCGGCCGAGCGCGCCGCCCGCAAGATCCGCCGCAATCCGGCTCCCACATTGGCAAAGGCGTCCTGATCGATCCCAGGTCTGGACAAATTCTGCCCAGTCGAAGCGATTGCGCACTTTGGCAATCAGCGAAATTAACCTGCCGCGCGCTCATCGGCGCGCGGTCCAGCCCAGACTGGATCGATATTTCCATCGATCGGCGAGACCGCCCCGGACACCCCAGCCCCCGCATTGCCACGCGCCCGAGCGAGGCCTTTTCGCGGAAATCGGCGCTGCCTCAACTTGTGTCCAAAAAATGGCTGCAATTTCAGGATTACTGGGAAAACTGCATATCGCAGCGATTGCAGCTGACGGCAAAGTCACTTAATCGGTTGTAAGGACAGGTGTTATAGCTTCCGTCCAGGTGTTCACCTAGGAAGGCCTCCGGTTTGAAGAGCTTTGTGGACATCCGTTCGCACGATATAGAGCAGACCACTGATTTCAGTGACGTCCGTGATCTCTATGCCGTTTGGTCAGCGGTAAATCGTGGCGACATCCCGGACATCCGGCATTTCGAGCATGTGCTGGCTAGCCCCCTCGCCGAACGCATAATGGTCATGCGCGTCCGCGGAGAATCGCTGATCTACGAACAGGTCGGCCGCAACATCGTCTCCGTATTCGGACACGATCCGACCGGTAAATTACTGGAAGATATACATAATGTCGGCGCGCGCACGTTCCGCGCGACCTATCTCGAGGTTCTGCGTTCTCGCCTTCCCGCGCTGGCGCTGCACAACAATGTCGGCGCCACCAGTGTCGGCATCACCGAGCGGCTGATGCTTCCCGTGCGATCCGGCGACACCGATTGCCTCTTATGCTACGTCCGGCCGCGAGAAGATGCGACCAACGTCCTGCGATCCGTCTTCAACATCAGCGCCGACGCGATTACCGTCCTGAACGCCATCCGCGACAGCGAAGGCGCCGTCGTCAATTTTTCGCTCGTCGCCGCCAACGCGGAATCGGCCCGCCGGCTCAACACCCATGCCGACGCACTGATCGGCGCGCAAGTGCTGGACGTCTGGCCCTTCGCCGAAACGAGCGGCATGATGGATCGGCTCATCCGCTCCATCGAGAGCCAATTGCCCGACATCTTCGACGCAAGCTATCCCCAGGACGGCAAGATCGTCGATCGCCAGTTGCGCCTGGCGCCGCATGGCGAGGGATTGACCGTCACCGACGTCGACATCGGCCCGACCCTGGCCGCAACCCGCGCAATCGAGGCTCAGCACAAGGAGCTGCTGCACGCCAACGAGCTGCTCGAGGCCCGCGCCGTCGACCTGATGGCGAGTTATGCCTCGCTGGAGCGCACGACGAACGATCTGCGCGAGGAAATCACCCGCAATCGCGCGCTGGAAGCCGAACTCGTCCATTTGGCACACCATGACGGGCTGACCGGGCTCCCCAATCGCAGTTACTTCGAAAAGCGGTTCGAGGAAAAGCTGAAGCAGATGAAGCGCGCCAAGCGACGGGCAGCGCTCTGCATCATCGATCTCGACCACTTCAAGGACATCAACGACAGCCTTGGCCACGACGCCGGCGACATGGTTCTGCGCGAGGTTTCGAGCCGCTTGCGAACCACGATCCGCAAATCCGACGTGATCGGCCGGCTGGGCGGCGACGAGTTCGCCGTCGTGCTGACCAACGCCCAGGACACCCAGGACGCGGCCGCCGCCGTCAAGCGGATGATGGAGGCCGTTGCCCGCCCTTTCGCCGTCAAGCAGCAGGATGTTCCGATCAGCCTGAGCGCCGGCGTGGCTGTCTTCCCCAATGATGGACGCAGTTCGGGCGAGTTGATGGCCGATGCCGACATCGCGGTCTACCGCGCCAAGCGCGCCGGGCGCGGCCGCACCGTCTTCTTCGCGCCGACGATGCGCGACGATGCGGAACGCCGGTACACCTTGCTCAAGGCGTTGCGGCTGGCCCTCGACGCGGGCCAGATCGTTCCATTCTACCAGCCCCTGCTCGACATGCGCACAGGCAAGCTGATCGGCTTTGAGGCGCTTGCCCGCTGGCTGCATCCCGAACGCGGGACGTTGATGCCGGCCACCTTCGCCGAAACCTTCGACGAGCCGGATATCGCCCAGGCGCTGACGAAGACGATGATCCAGAGCGTCATCAACGACCTCTCCGCCTGGGGAAAGCTCGGCCTGCACACGCGGGTGAACATGAATGTCACGGCGTTCGATCTGCGCCATCCAAGCTTCGCCGAAGACCTGCATACCCGGCTCATCCAGAATGGCCTGACCAGTTCGCAGCTCACCATCGAAGTAACCGAAACCACGATTTTATCGCGCGACGCGGAACGCATCGCGGCGACTCTCACCGAGCTTCGACGGCTCGGCTTCTCGCTTGCCCTCGACGATTTCGGCACCGGCTACGCCTCGCTCAGCCATCTGCGCAGCCTGCCCGTCGACAGTTTGAAGATTGACCGCTCCTTCATCCGGGATCTCGAGCATGATCCGAAGACGCGGGCGATCGTGCGCTCGATCATCGAGCTGGCCGACGCTCTCGATCTCGAGATCATCGCCGAGGGTGTCGAAACGCAGGTCCAGCTCGATGCGGTCGTCGCCCTGGATTGCTCGATCATCCAGGGATATCTGATCGCCCAGGCAATGCCCGCCGGGGCCGTCGCCAATTTCGTCCGAACCTTCAGCGCCGCCAGCCTGACCCGGCAGGATGAAGCCGTCTGACGCGCCGCGCGACACAGGCATTGCCGGCAACGAGTTTACCGTCCAGACTTGCCATGACGTAGCGATGCGGGGGCATCCATGCGGCAAGGCGACCTGCACTTCCGGCCTTCGGCAGCTTGGCCGATGACAGGGCCTCGCGGCCCGGACGCGGTGCAGCGCGAAATCCGGCCCGTTTGCCAAGTCGGCGGCGCATCATGACCGCGCCTGACCTTTCCGTTCGCCCGGTTCCTTTGCCCATGGCCAACAAGCTCGGCCAGGATCTCGACGTCTGGGCGCGGGCCAGGGGCCGTCCGGCGGGTTTGCTTCTGCTGCTCCGTCTCGCTCTGCTGGAGCCCGGCTTCCAGCTGGCGCTGTCGCTGCGGCTGCAGGAAGCGTTGGGCCGACTACCGCTCATTGGCCGGCCGTTGCGGCGGCTGCTCTGGTACGCGACGACAATCTGGACCAGTTGCCATATCGCGCCTACCGCGCGCTTTGGCGGCGGGCTGTACATGCCGCATCCGACCGGCATCGTCGTTGGCGACGGGGTAATTGTCGGCAGCTACGCCACGATCTTCCAGCAGGTCACCCTCGGCCGGCATCATCCCGACATCGCCGGCGCGCCGAGCCTCGGCGATTATTGCCAGCTTTGCGCCGGCGCGAAGATTCTCGGCGCCATCACCCTCGGCGACCATGTCACCATTGGCGCCAATGCCGTCGTTCTCGCGGATATCCCTTCCGGGAATACCGCCGTCGGCATCCCGGCCCGCATTCTTGACCACGATGGGGAGTGCGCGGGCGCGCCAGTGTGAGGGCGAGTTCTATCCCGCGTCGAGGGCCTGTTCGGCACGATTCTGCACCGCAACAGGATGGCCCGCGATCGTCGCCATGAACGCCAGCATCCGCTCCCCCAGACGATTTTGATCGAAACGTCCGCGCAATGCCTCGGCATTTCGCCGCCAGCGCGCCACCTCGGCTGGATCGACGAGTACGCGCCGCAGGGCCTCGATCCAGGCCGCGCGGTCGCCCGGCTCGACCAGATCGCCGGTGACGCCCGGATCGATCAACTCCGGCAGACCGCCGATCCGGCTGCCCAGTACCGGCAACCCCATCTCCAGCGCCCGCACCGCCACGCCCGGCCAATTTTCGCGCCAGATCGACGGTACGCAGAGGAGATCCGCGTCGTGCATGAGATCTCCAACCTCGCTTTCCGGCACATGGCCCAGGAAATGGAGCCATTCGGCGTCGCCATATCGGCGGCGCAACCGCTCCCCCTCCGGCCCGTCGCCGACGATCGTCAGGGAAAAATGCTGCGTTTCCGCCAATGTGGCTGCCACGTCGAGCAGCCCTTCGACGCCCTTGCTGCGATGGAGCCGGCCGACATAGAGCAGCCGCAGCCGATCGGACGGGGCCCGCTCCCCCTGTGGCAGCGGATAGAAATTCGGGTTGGGGATGCTGGTATGGGGATAGCGCCCGATCGGAAAAAGCGCTGCCAAAGCCGTCAGGTTGGCGCGCGAGGGCGAGCAGAAGCCGATCCTCTCGAAGCGACGGATCAACCCTGCCTTATAGAAACTGGAAGCTCGGCAACCGATGCACTGGGCCTTGCAGCTGGCATCCTTGCGGAACATCGACATTCGCATGCAGGCGAGGCCGAGATCATGCAGCACGAACAGCGTGGGCAGGTGGCGGGCGGCGATCTCGCTCAGCGCGTTGTAGCCAATGCCCTGGATGAAATGGATATTGACGAAATCCGGCCGGAAGGCGTCGAGGACCCTTGCGACCGCTCGTCGGTTGCGTGGATCCACATGATCCTGCGCATGCCAGATCGGCTTTTTCCAGCGCGCCGCATGGGGCGCCTCGCGGAGCGGATAGACATGCGGCGTGCGCAGTCGCCAGATGCGGACGCCGTCCTGCTCAACGCCGTGCAACTCCTCGTCGCGCGATGCAGCGGTCGTCAGCACCGCCATCTCATGCCCCTGCCCGGCCAGCCAGCGGGTCAGGTTGGCGGCCGAATTTTCCGCGCCGCCGCGACTGTCGGGTGGATAGAGCGCGCTGAGGACGAGGATGCGCATCGCACTCAGACCCGCACCGGCGCGACGATCCGCCGGCCATGATTTTTGACCGGCAGGCGCGCCGTCGCCTCCGCAATCGCCGCGCGTGGATCCAGCGCCTTGCCGAACAGCATGCCAAGCAGAAAACCGGAAAGCACCGACTCGACGACATTGGCCATCGCGCCCAGCACCAGGACGAGGATCGAGACCAGGAAAAAGTCGCGGTGCGCCGCCGGCGCGGCGCGAAACAGCCGGGCGTTCGCCTTCAAGAACGCCGCGAGGAACAGGAGCGAGCCGGTTCCAAATGTCACGTAGAGAAAGACAAACAGATTGTCGCCCGGACTGAACTGCTCCGGATCGAAATAGGCCTGCCCCGCGCCTATGCCGCCAAAGCCGACACCGAGCGCCAGACGCGGCCAAAGCGGATCCAGCAGCGCATAGGCGCGCGGCCACATCTCGTCCATGCGCACCCCCACAGAGCCGAGCGACAGGAAGGCGACATGTCCGGTCTCGCCAAAGCGAAATCCGAGCAAGGCCGCGACCGGCAGCCCGATCGCCACCGCGAGCAGGCCAACCAGGACCATCTGGCTGAAGCGATAGCCAGCACGGCCCTCGACCCGGTCATAATAAGCGAGGCAGAGCGGCGCGATGAGCATGACCGCCAGCGGCGCTTTCGACGTCGTCAGGGCGATCGCCGCGACCGACAGGAGCCAGACAAGTATCTTCCATCTTCGCGCCAGACCTCCAGCGAGCAGAAGCGCCCCGCCAATAGCGATCTGATTGGCGGCGGTGAAGCTGGCGCGTGAAAAGCCCGGCAATCGTTCGACACCGAACGCCTGCCATTCGCGCGCGAATTCGGCCTGAATACCGAGGATTTCATAGCTTTCTCCGACCCAGGGAAAGCGCCAGACCGCATTGACGAGAACGCCCAGCACCGCGACGCCCCAGACCAGCGCGATCATTCGCAAAGCCTCCGCCCGCGCGCCTACCGCGACCGCCACCATGCCGAGAAAGCACGGCATCCAGGTGTAGAAGCCGAAGGCGACCTGCGCCGAAGGCAGGCCGAGCAACAACGCATAGGGAATCCAGACGGCCGACAGCAGCAGTATCGCGATGGCGACGGGATCAAAGCGCAGGGCGCCGAGACTGGCGAGCGAATAGGTCGCGATCACGCCGGCGGCGACCAGGAATGGCGCATAGGAAAGGCCAACGAGGCCAAGCGTCGACAGGCCATAGCGCAACGGACCGCCCAGCACATCGTTCGCCAGCATCAGGGCCAGCGCCGCCAGCACGGGCCACCGAAACAAGAAAACCGGATTGCCGTTCATCCCGATCCGCCGCCCGCCGCGCCCGCGCAACTCTCCGGCCGGCAAAAAGCCAACGGGACGCTGCGGCACCATGCTGACGACGACATGCCGTAACGTCAACTAGCGCGTGCGTGCTCAGGAATCAGCACGCGATAGGCCACTCACCGTTGCGCACGGAGCGTCGGGCGGTTCGCGCGAAGCGCCGTTTCAGGAAACGGTGAAAGGCTAGCCCTGCGCGGCAGCCGTCAGCCGGGCTAGGCCCGCCGTCAGCCCGTCATGGCTGAATTCATAGCTCTGGGTGGAGCCCCCCTTGAGCGTCACCGTCGCGCCGGTCCTTGCCGCCGCCCGCATCAAGTCGACGAAATCCGGCCCGAGCTTGGCGCGCACCTCGCAAGAGGATTTCGCGCAGGAATCATAGGGAACCACGCTCGGTGTGCCGCCATCGAGCGCCAGTTGCATCCCGCGACCAATCATGACCCCGGTCGGCAGGGTCCAGACCCCGATCAGGTCACCGGCCGCCGTCCGCTCGATCCGCCATGACGCTGACGGCAGACCCGCCTGCCGGTTGGTCTGCGTCAGCGCGCAACGCTTCGTCGCCTGGTCGCACGTCACGAACCAGTCGCCGATCCGTTCACCGACATCGACCGACGGTGCGCCGACATCGGCGGCGTGGATTACCGGCGCGGCATCGCTGACGCTCCTGTCGATGCCGACCATCGCCAGCATGTTGTCGAAGCCCCGGTTGCGCCATGTCAGCCCGACCGCGATGATCGACGCCACGACCAGCACGGCGAAAATCGTCCAGAGAACCGGCCGTCCGCCCTTATCCTCGTCATCAAATGCATCGCGCATCGTCTGGCGCCCCTGCCCCCGCAGCCGCTCAACCCCTGATAGTCGCGTTGCGTGCCGGGGGGCGTTACGAGCCCCCCGATCCGCTGTTCCGGACTACTTGATCTTGCCGTAGGTGGCCGAGAAGCCCGTGAGCGACATCGGCAGCTTGATCGGCTCCTTGCTGAGGTTTTCAAACGTCACGTTGAGCTTCTGGCCCTTGAACATGGCGTTCAGCAGCTCGTCGGTGATCGGCGCGCCGGCGTAGCAGCCGCCCGCGTCGCAGGTCTGCAGCGGCAGGGCCAGCGGCGAGGCGTCATCGACGTCGATCGTGACGCCGCTTGCCAGCGAAAGGCCGAGCGGACCGCGAACCATCAGGACAGGCTTGCGCGTCTGCGACGGGACGCGGATCGTGACCGAGCCGATGAGCTGACCCGAGCCGGAGATAACGGCGCGCTGCTCCATCTGGCATTCGAGCTCGGCGGCACGGCCGGGGCCCTGACAGGTGCTGAGCCAGCTCGGCGCGGCCGCGGCGGCTGCCTTGTTGGCGCCGAGGACAGGAACATCCCCGCCCTGTTCCTGAGCCGAGGCCAGCGCCGGCGCGCCGAACACAAGCGCAGCGGCGACAAGCGAGGGCTGCACCCAGCGCGTGAATCCCTTGATCATCTCAATCCCCCAATATGAAATCCAGCGTCGCGGTTCGCCCCGGAATTCCGCGACGGCAGAACGCATGACATGTCTCTCTATAGACGAGCGCTGCCGACATGCCAGCGGAAGATATGGGTGCCGTGTTTGTTTGTATCGCTGGGCAATCTTCCCTGGCGCTGCGTCCACCAGAAAGACAGCTTTCCGGCGTCGGACCGGGCACGCCCAACTGCCCACGGTGAAGCCAATCCAGCCGAATCCGCGAGCTGCGCATCGCCGATCCGCACCCCGAACGCGCGCCCGGTCATAACCGGCATGGACTTTCACCGACGGATTCCGGAACGGCGTCGTCCTCGATTCCGTGATGCGCTCGGCGGCGCCGCCGATCCTGCGGACCCAGCCGCCCGCCGCCGGATTCGACAGCTTCGCCAATTCATGGGATCAAGCCGCGCCTATTCAAGGAGAACGGCGAATGGACACGAATACCAAGGCTTTGATCGACGAGATCAATCACGCCATGCGCAACATCGATGCCGGCATGACGGCGATCATGGCCTTTGTCGCCTCGATCCCCGGCGCCAAGGATGTCGACATCGAAGCCGTCAAGGTGCGGCTCAATGTGCCGAGCAACCTCAAGGGCGGAACCCGCCAGCCGCCGCCGAACATTGTCGTCGCCGAAGTGCTCGACCGCCTGAAGCGCATGGCTGACAAGTAAGCCGCGCAAACCGCTCCCCAATAGGGCCGCTCGTGGCGAGCCATACAACTTCGACGCGCGAACACCGCTTCGCGCGTCGACTTGCCAGAACCGCCCCGAGACGATGCGCCGGGCGGCCGCAACGACACAATCGCTTCAAAAACGGCGTTTCATGGGGTGCAATCGGTCGAAAGCTCGGCTATACGCACAACATCGTATCCTGACGCACAGAACACGGCGACTTTCGCCGCGACCGCGACGACCAGCTCCCCATCAGCCCGCTTCGGACGAAGGACGCTGCCCGTTGCTGCTGCGCGTCCCCGTGGAGCCTCTTTTCAATGTCATCGACCACCCAAGCCATGACAGGCAGGAGCGCCGCGCCAGCCAATTCGCGCTCGCGCGTTCTCCTGGCCAGCCTTGTCGGCACAACCATCGAATTCTACGATTTCTACGTCTATGCCACGGCGGCGGTGCTGGTGTTCCCGCACCTGTTCTTCCCGACCGGCAATGACACGACGGCGTTGCTGGCCTCGTTCGCCGTCTTCGGCGCCGCGATGGTCGCCCGCCCGCTCGGCGCGATCTATTTCGGCCATCTGGGCGACAAGCGCGGCCGCAAGCTGACGCTGGTCGGCGCGCTGCTCACCATGGGCATCGCGACCTTCCTGATCGGCCTGCTGCCGACCTATGCGATGGTCGGCTGGCTCGCCCCGGCGATGCTGGTGATCCTCCGCCTGGCGCAGGGCTTTGCGCTCGGCGGCGAATGGAGCGGCGCGGCGCTGGTCGCCACGGAAAACGCGCCCCCCGGAAAGCGCGCCATCTTCGGCACCTTCCCGCAGCTCGGCGCTCCGCTCGGCTTCATCATCGCCAACGGCCTGTTCCTGATCATCGCGGCGCTGCTGCCTTCCGACGATCCGTCGCGGCCGTCGACCGCCTTCCTCGAATGGGGCTGGCGCATTCCGTTCCTGTTCTCCGCCGTGATGGTCATCATCGGCCTCTGGGTCCGCTTGAACCTGGTCGAAAGCAACGCCTTCGAGAAGACGGTCGAGACCGGCAAGGTCCAGAAGGTGCCGCTGGTCGCCGCCTTCCAGCTGCATTGGCGGGAACTGATCCTCGGCACGTTCTACATGCTGGCGACCTATGTTCTGTTCTACCTGATGACGACCTTCTCGCTCAGCTATGGCCGCGCGGCGACCGACGGCGCGCTGACGGGCCTCGGCTATGATTATCGCACCTTCGTGCTGATGATGATCGTCGGCGTCGTGTTCTTCGGCATCTTCACGCTCGCCTCCGGCCCCTGGGCCGAACGTTGGGGCCGTCGCCGGACGCTGATCTGCGTCACGCTCGGCATCATCCTGTTCGGCCTGCTCTGGGTGCCGATCCTGTCCGCCGGCACGTTTGGCGTGATGGCCTGGCTGATCCTCGGCTTCACGCTGATGGGCATGACCTTCGGCCCGATGGGCGCGCTGCTGCCGGAATTGTTCCCGGCCAATGTGCGCTATACCGGCTCGGGCATTTCCTACAATGTCTCGTCCATCCTCGGCGCGGCTGTGGCGCCGTTCATTGCCGTGGCGCTGTGGAGCTATGGCGGCGGCAGCCCGTTCTGGGTCGGCATCTACCTGTCGGCCATGGGCGTGCTGACTCTGATCGCGCTGCTGCTCGGCAAGGAAACCAAGGACATCGACATCGACGCCTGATGTCTTTCCGCCCCTGAGGCGACAGAAAAAACGAAGCCCGCGCGGATCGCTCCGCGCGGGCTTTTTCTTGGCGCTGAACCGGCTCAGGCGAGTTCCGGCAAAATCCCTTCGAGTTCCGCCCGCCTCGGCTCGAGGAAGGCCGGCAGCTTGAGCTGTTGGCCGAGGCTCGTCGCCGGCTCGTCCACGGCGAAGCCGGGAACGTCGGTGGCGATCTCGAACAGCACGCCGTTCGGCTCGCGGAAGTAGACCGAGCGGAAATAGTCCCGGTTCTTCTGGCTCGTCGGTCGCAGGCCGTGGTTTTCGATCAGCTTGCGCACCATCACCGCCTGCTCCGCGTCATCGGCGGCGCGGAACGCGACGTGATGCACCGTGCCGACGCCGAGATTTCCACGCGGGAAACCGGAGACGACCCGGAGATCGACGATGCCGCCCTCGGCCGCACCTTCAACCCGGTAGCGCGTGGTCGCGTCTTCGCCGCCCGCATCCGCAAACCCGAACACATCGCCGAGGATCGCGCCGGTCGGCCGCGCGTCGTCGACAAGCAGGGTCACGGAATGGAAGCCGCGAATGGCCGCTTCCGCCGGTATGTCGCCCGCGCCCTGAGCCAACTCCGCCTCCGCGCCGGCAACGCCGATCAGCGCCAGCCGGACGCCGTCCGGATCGCGGAAGACGAGTACGGGCTCGCCGAACCGGCGCGTCGGCGTTTCATGCGCGACGCCCTTTTCCAGAAGACGCTGCGTCCAGAAGCCAATGGCGCTTGCCGGCACGCGAAACGCCGTCTCGAAGGTTTCGCCGCGGCCAACCTGCCCGGCCGGCGCATTCTCCCAGGGGAAGAAGGTCAGGATCGTGCCCGGACGCCCGGCCTCGTCACCATAATAGAGGTGATAGGTGCGCGGATCGTCGAAATTGACGGTCTTCTTGACAAGACGCAAACCGAGGACGCCGGCATAGAAGGTCAGGTTGCGGCGGGCGGGGCCGGAAATGGCGGTGACGTGGTGGATGCCGTTCGACATGAGGATCTCCCGTTGCTGGGGAGCGCAATCCAGCGCGCTCGTTCCAACCCAAGTAGGCCACTCGCCCTCGCCCCGAAACAAGCGCTTCGGTGAACAAGCTGTCCATGATCGTCCCCTCACCCTCGAGATCTTCTTTGAACCATCCTTCTTCACCTCTCCCTGAGGGAGAGGTCGACGGCCAAAGGCCGGCGGGTGAGGGTTTACGGCCGCTTCGGATGGTTCCCTAAACCCTCACCCGGCTTTTCGAGCCGACCTCTCCCTCAGGGAGAGGTGAAAAGTCGGAATCGACCCAGATGGATCTGGCCCTAGCGGGCGAAGCGCCGGGCTCCCGCGACGCAGGCGATGACGGCGACCGTCACGACCAGCATCATCCAGCTGACAGGCTCGTGCAGCAGCCAGGCCGCCAGGGCCAGCCCGAAGAATGGCTGCAGCAACTGCAACTGGCCGACGGCGGCAATCCCGCCGAGCGCCAACCCGCGATACCAGAACACGAAGCCGATCAGCATGCTGAAGAGCGACACATAAGCGAGCCCCAGCCAGGCCGGCGCACCGATGCCGGAAAAGCTCGCCGGGAGATAGACGGCCGACACGGCCAGCATGATCGGCAAAGAGAGCACCAGCGCCCAGGAGATGACCTGCCAGCCGCCGATGGTGCGCGAGAGCTTGGCGCCTTCGGCATAGCCGAGGCCGCAGACGATAACCGCCGCCAGCATCAGCAGGTCGCCCTGAGGCGACGCCGCCAGCCCTTGCGCCAGCGCAAAACCGGCAACGGCGGCGCTGCCCAGCAACGAGAAGATCCAGAAGGCCGGCTTCGGCCGTTCGCCACCGCGAAGAACGCCGAAGATCGCGGTTGCCAGCGGCAGCAGGCCGATGAAAACGATCGAATGCGCCGAAGTCACGTGTTGCAGCGCCAGCGCGGTCAAAAGTGGAAAGCCAAGCACGACGCCGCCGGCCACGATGGACAGCGAGACAAGATCGGATTTTTCCGGGCGCTTCTGCTGAAAGACCAGGAGCAAGGCGAGCGCCAGAATGCCGGCGATCGCGGCGCGCGCGACCGTCAGGAATACGGGATCGAACTGCATCACCGCCAGGCGGGTCGCCGGCAGCGAACCGCTGAAGATCACCACACCGATAAAGCCGCTGATCCAACCGCTCGTCGTCTTGTCCATCTCGTCTCAATCCATGTCGCGCCCAACAGGGTTTCAGCGGCTCTATCGCCTCCAGGACGGTTTCTTGCTAGAGACAGAACGATACAGTTGGAACAAACTGTTATGGCACCGGGAACCGTACGGATGACGATCGACGCCAGGGGCGACACGCTCACGAGCCAGGTGATGGCCACGATCCGGCAGCGCATCGCCAATCGCAGCCTGCTGGCCGGCGCCAAGCTGCCGTCGATCCGCGCGCTGGCGCGAAACCTCTCCGTGTCGAATTCAACCGTGGTCGAGGCCTATGAGCGCCTCGTCGCCGAAGGGCTGATCCTGTCGCGTCCGGGCTCCGGCTTCTATGTCGCCAGCCAGACCGCGCCCTTGTCGCTGTCAGAAATCGGCCCGAAGCGCGACCGCGCCATCGACCCGCTCTGGGTGTCGCGCCAATCGCTCGACGCCGCCGATAGCGACCTCAAGCCCGGCTGCGGCTGGATGCCGCCCGATTGGTTGCCGGAGGAAAGCCTTCGCCGCGCGCTGCGAACCCTGTCGCGCGCCGACGGCGCGTCGCTGACCGATTACGGAACCCCGCTCGGCCTCGCGCCGCTGCGCCAGCTGATCGGCCGGCGCCTCGCCGACAAGGGCGTCGAGGTCTCGCCGCAGCAGATCCTTCTGACGGAATCGGGCACGCAGAGCATCGACCTGCTCTGCCGTTTCCTGGTCGAGCCGGGCGACGTCGTCCTGGTCGACGACCCGTGCTATTTCAATTTCCAGGCGCTGCTGCGGGCCCATCGCGTCACCATCGTCAGCGTGCCCTACACGCCGACCGGGCCCGACATCGACCTGTTCGCCAAGGTCTGCGCCGAACGCCGGCACCGCCTCTACATCACCAATTCCGCCATCCACAATCCGACCGGGGCAACCCTGTCGCCGGTGGTGGCGCATCGGCTGCTGAAGCTTGCCGACCAGTTTGCCCTGACCATCATCGAGGACGACATCTTCGCCGATTTCGAGACGACCGCTGCCCCGCGCCTCGCCGCTTTCGACGGGTTGGAGAGGGTCATCCAGATCGGCAGCTTCTCGAAAACACTCTCGGCCTCGGCCCGTTGCGGCTTCATCGCGGCGCGGCCGGACTGGATCGACGGCCTGGTCGATCTGAAGATCGCCACCACCTTCGGCGGCGGACGGCTCAATGCCGAACTGACGCTCAGCGTTCTGCGCGACGGCAGCTACCGAAAACATCTGGATGGCCTGCGCCAGCGGCTTTCCCGCGCCATGGTGAAGGTGGGCGGACGCCTCCGGAACATCGGCATCGTGCCGTGGCTGGAACCGCAAGCCGGCATGTTCCTGTGGTGCAAGCTGCCGGACGGGATTGACTCGTCCGACGTCGCCAAAGCGGCGCTGGCGCACCATGTCGTGCTGGCGCCCGGCAACGCCTTCAGCGTCGCGCAATCGGCCGGCAGCTATATGCGCTTCAACGTATCGCAAAGCCTGGACGATCGCGTTTTCCAGGTGCTCACCGCGGCAATCCGCGAGGCGGCCGAGCGCTAGAAAATAGCAGCACGCGAGCAACGAAGCGCCGGCCGGCGAGGCTGATCCGGGTTCAACCCGCCACAGCCAAGCCATCCTAAGGGGGCGGCCCATGCCCGCCCCAAGCGAGCGACAATTCCACCTCGGTCAGTTCCTGCATCGTCTTGTGCAGGGCGATCTTGAACGGCGGGGCATCCACCGGCACAACCAGGATCACCGTTTCACGCGGCGGACAGTTTGGTCGCGAACAGGCGAGTTCATGCACCAGCACGCGCACCCCGTCATCGAGCCCGAGCGCCGCGCGGGTCCAATCTTTGATCCGGGCCGAAGCCACGGCATTCACGGCGGAATCGCGCGGCGCGAACGGATTGAACAGGCGCACGCTTACGCCGCCTGCCCGCGCTGCCAAACCGGAAACGGATCCGGCAGCGTGCTGAAGGAACCCAGATCAAAGCGGGCGGGTTCGGACGGCCCGACAAGGCATTCGTCCAGCGCAGCGCGGATCGCCGCCTCGTCGAGTTTCGTGCCGATGAAGACCAGTTCCTGCCGGCGATCGCCCCAGACCGGCGCCCAGTTGCGGCGGAGCATCGAGGTCCAGTCGGGATCGTTCGGCCAGCGTTCCTTCGGTACGGCGGCCCACCAGAAGCCCATCGGCCCGGTGCGGCAGAGCGCGCCGGCAAGGCTCATGTCTCCGACCCATTCCGGCCGCGTCGCCAGCCAGAACAGGCCCTTCGCACGGATGAGCCCCGGCCAGGTCGTGTCGAGAAACGACTGAAATCGGGCCGGATGAAACGGCCGCCTCGCCCGGTAGACGAAGCTCGATACGCCATACTCCTCTGTCTCCGGCACATGATCGCGAAAACCGTTGAGCTCCTTGAACCAGAGCGGATGCTCCTGCGCCTTGTCATAATCGAACAGGCCGGTGCCGAGCACCTCGTCGATCGCGACGCGGCCGAAGCTGGCAAAGACGATGCGCGCGTCGGAATTGAGCGCCTTGACGATGGTCGTGACGAGATCGCGCTCGCCATCCGCGACATCGCCGGTCTTGTTGATGACGACGACGTCGGCGAACTCGATCTGGTCGACGAGCAAATCGACCAGAGTCCGCTCGTCGCCCTCGCCCGCCGTCTCGCCGCGATCACACAGGAAGTCGAGGCTCGAATAGTCCTTGAGCAGGTTCACCGCATCGACCACCGTCACCATGGTGTCGAGGCGGGCGACATCGGCCAGCGACAGGCCTTCCTCGTCGCGAAAATCAAACGTGGCGGCGATCGGCAGCGGTTCGGCGATGCCGGTGCCCTCGATCAGCAGATAATCGAACCGCCCCTCGGCCGCGAGCGCGCGGACTTCGGCGAGCAGGTCGTCGCGCAGCGTGCAGCAGATGCAGCCATTCGACATTTCGACCAGCCGCTCATCGGTGCGCGAGAGGTTGGCGCCGCCGTCGCGCACCAGCGCCGCGTCGATGTTCACCTCGCTCATGTCGTTGACGATGACGGCGACCCGGCGGCCTTCGCGATTGTTGAGGATGTGGTTCAAGAGCGTGGTCTTGCCGGCGCCGAGAAAGCCGGAAAGCACGGTGACAGGCAGGCGGGCATCGTCGGGACGGGACGCGGACATAGGCAGATCCATGGTGAGGGAATGGCGTGGCGGATCCGGCCGGGAGCGGAGCGCCCCGGCCGGACGGCATCAGTCTTCGTGGTGGCCGTTGACGAAGGAGAGCGTTGCGAAGTGATTGACCGTGTCGGCCTTGCTCAAGTCCGCGAACGGCGCCGCATGCGAGACGGCGATGACGTTCAGTCCCTCGTTGCGGATCAGCACCTCGGCGACGCCATCGGCATCCGTCTTGCCGAGGCTCGCCTCCGACGCGTTGACGTAGTCCGGCGTGATGGCGACGCCGGCGAGCGGCTTTCCGTCATAGAGCACGCGCACCTTGAACAGTGCGCCGGCGGCAAGCTCGGTCGGGTTTGCCAGCGGCACGATCTGCAACGGCTGCGCCGGCAAGGCGGGCACGACGTCGCCATGCAGATGGCGGATAGTGACGTTGTGCTTCCAGTTGTCACCCGCCTCCGTCGCGCCTGGAACCTCGTCCTTCGGCTTGGCGACCCATTTGCCGTCCGCGCCCTTCGAATAGAAACCGTTGCTGAAATCGACGAGCAGGATCGCGGCATCGTCCGCCGCCTCGATCACGGCCCGTTTGTCGCCGGCAATCGCCTTGGCGTCGACCACCTTGCCCGCCTTGTCGATGGCGCGCACGGCCTTGACCTTGGCCGGATCATAGGCGCCGTCCTCGGCGCCATGGCCATAGACGATGCCAGTCTCGCCCCAGCGTTCCGCCGTCCAGATGCCATGCGCGGAAGCGGTGACGCAGCCGAAAAGCAGGGCGGCAGAGGCGAGGAGAAGGCGTTGGGTCCGCATCGGGATACTCCGTATGTGTTATGTTATAACATAACATTCATAGGAGATGATGCGGCCGCTGGCAACAGTCTTTTGAACGGCATGTTGCGCAGCCCGCTCATGCGAACTTCGCCCACTCCACCCTCAACATGTTGAGGACGTTGTTATGCGAAGGTCTCCCTCAGGGAGAGGTCAGAGGCCCGATTCCACCCGAATGGATCTTGCGTCAGGGCGTCGCGTCGGCGGCACCGTCCGGGTGAAACGTGTAGCGGAAGTCACAATGCTCGGCGCCTTCCATCAGCGTCTGGGTGCGCTCCAGCGTGATGCGCGGGTCATAGCCCTGGCAGAAGACGCTGTCGCGATTGCAGGAGAGCAGATGGCCGATCGAGCCCAGCCCCATCTCGCGATAGCTCTCGGCATAGCGGCAACGATGGACGTTGTAGTCGAAATGCGTATCGGTCGCCCGCACCACGTCGATCTGAAGTGCATCATCCTTGGTCCAGAGCGATTGCAGTTCCTGGAAGGTTAGCAGGCTGGTGCCGCCCTCGGTCCGCTCGGCAAAGGCGCGGCCGGTATCGATCGCCGCCTGGCTGATCGCGGCGTCAAGAATCGCCTGCGCCTTCGCCTCGCCGATCTCGCGCACCATGCCGGCATAGATCGGCGCGATGATCGCCGCCTCGATCCGCCGCCGCTGCAGGATCCCGATCTCGCCCTCGGTCGCCGTCTTGCCCGTCTCCGCTTCCGCCATGGCTCGTCTCCGTTCCACGGCGCCGTAGGGCGGCGCCGGCAAACCAGGATCTTAGTGCAGTTCCCGGCGAAAGTTCACCTCAGATCGCGGCTTCCTCGGTCACATAAAAGCGGCGTCGCGGGTTGGGACCGCGACGCCGTTTCAGCCGGCTATCGATGGATTGCGATCGTCCTCAGGCGCTCAGCGCTTGGTGATGACGATCTCGAGGTAGTCCGAGGGCACCACCAGCGTGCCGTCCTCGGCCTGGTTGAAGCGGGCGATCAACGCCGTCACGTCCTCGGCCAGCGCCTTCTGGCCGGCCTCGTCCAGCGCGCCAAAGGCCTTCAGCGTCGGGCCGTAAAAGCGGCGGAAGATGTCGAGGAAATGCGCCGCCGAACGGTAACGGAAATGGAAGACGCGCGGCTCGGCGGCGATGACGCGGGCCGAGGCTCCGAACATTTCGTCGATCCGCGACCGGGTGCCCCAGAGCGCCGGCGATTTCGCGCCCGGCGGCGGCGCGACATGCTTGCCGATCGTCTTGAACATCTGGCCGATGAAGCCTTCCGGCATCCAGTTGGCCATGCCGATCTTGCCGCCCGGACGGCAGACGCGGATCATTTCCGCCGCGGCGCGGTCGTGGTCGGCGGAGAACATCACGCCGAAGGTCGACATCACCGCGTCGAAGGCGTTGTCCTCGAACGGCAGGTTCTCGGCGTCGGCATGGCGGAAGGTGACGGCGAGCCCCTCCGCGTCGGCGCGCTTCCGGCCCAGCGCCAGCAATGCGTCGACATAATCGGTCGAGGTGACGTCGCACCAGCGCCGGGCGGCGGCGAGCGTCGCGTTGCCGTTGCCGGCGGCGACGTCGAGGACATGCATCCCCGAGCGCAGGTCCATCGCCTCGGCGAGGGCTTCGCCGACGATCTGCAGGGTCGTGCCGACGACGGCATAATCGCCGGACGACCAGGTCGCCTGCTGTTTCGCCTTCAACGCGGCGAGATCGGGGGCCGCGGCCATCGCGGCGGCGGCGGCAGTGGCGGGATTCATGGCTTCGCTTGCAATCGTGGTCATGGACATGCTCGTCTCCTGGACGGTTTGGCGCCGATGGCGCGTTGTCGAGCGTTCGATCGGCCGCGCCTGGCGGCCGTGACGGGTGATGTGAAGCGCGGTTGCGCCGCCGGTCACCCGGCGACACCTTGGAAATCGGTAGCGTTATGAGGGCACCGATGAGCCGAAGCGGACGTCCTGTCCGCTGCCCGGGATCATGCCAACCCGACTGAGGCTGCTCGCGCCTTGCCGCGCTTGTCTGCCCGACACGATGTCCCTGAGGCGGCGCATTGGGTACCCCAGTTAACGCAGCGGCAGAATGATCCATCCGCCGGATTTCTTGCCCGAGCGTCCAGACCTGCTATTCTCGGATGACCTTACGTCAGGAAGCTGCGACCAGGACCGTATCGCGCGGCGCCGCTCGCGGCGGTCCGGCGGACGTTCGGCCCGCATCTGGAAATTGGCGTGACTGCGGCCTTTTCGGTGTCGCTCATGAGTGTCGACGACAAGATCGACGTCCTTTCGGACGTGCTTTCGGCCATCCGGCTCACCGGCGCCGTGTTCTATGACGTCTCGGCCCGCTCGCCCTGGGTGGCGGAGGCGCCGCCGACACAGCGGATCGGCGGGCTCGTTATGCCCGGCGCCCAGCACACGATCGAATATCACGTCGTCACGCGCGGCTCTTGCTGGATCTCGATCGTCGATCGCGGCGATTTCGAGCCCGTCGAACTTTGCGAGGGCGACATCGCCGTCATGCCGCAGGGCGATCCGCATGCGCTCTCGAGCCGCCCTGGCATGCGCGCCGAACCGAGATGGGACCTGCGCCGGCGTCCCGAGGACGAGTCGATGCTGCCCTTCGTGCTGACGACCGGCAACGAGGGCCCGGTCGAGACGCATCTGGTCTGCGGCTTCTTCAGCTGCGATGCGCGCCCGTTCAATCCGCTGCTGGCCGCCCTGCCCCGCTTCATGCGGTTCGGCCGCTCGGCCGGCACGCCGGACGGCCGGCTCGGCGAGTTCATCCGCTTGGCCACAGCGGAAGCCGAGAACAAACGCCCCGGCAGCCAGAGCATTTTGAACCGTCTCTCCGAGCTGATGTTCCTCGAGGTCGTGCGCCAGCACATGGACGAGCTCGGCGCCGACCGGACCGGCTGGCTCGCCGGATTGCGCGATCCCCTGGTCGGGCGGGCGCTGTCGCTGCTGCATGCCGATCCGGCGCACGCCTGGACGCTGGAGGAACTCGCCTCCGCCGCCGGCGCCTCGCGCTCGGCGCTGGCGGAGCGCTTCACGCAACTGGTCGGCTGTCCGCCGATCCAGTACCTGACCCAATGGCGCATGCAGATGGCGGCCCGGCGGCTCGCCGAGCGCGGCTCAAAGGTCGCGGCGGTGGCGCAGGAGATCGGCTATGATTCCGAAGCCGCCTTCAGCCGCGCCTTCAAGAAATTCGTCGGCCAGTCGCCCAGCGAATGGCGCGCCGGCGCGGCATGATCCGCGCTATCGGGTCAGGCCGATCGTGTTGCGGAGATAGTCGAGCACGCCATCGGTCGACCAGGAGCCGGCGTGATAGCCGACATATTTGTCGGGCCGGATCAGCCAGGCGACGCCGGTCGCCGGGCCGAAGGCGGCCTTGAAGTTGCCCTCGGCGTCATGCACCCATTCGACGCCGACGGGCTGCGCATCCGAGAGTTCCGCCGTGACGGCGACGACGCGCACCAGCCCGGGCCAAGCCGCCTCGAATTCCGCCGCCGCGGCCTCGGCTTTTTCGAGATCACCCTCGCCCACTGCCACCAGCAGGACGAAGCTCGGCCCGCGCAGCAGGTCGAACAGCCGGAGCGGGTAGCCGAAGCCGAAGCGGCGCAGGCCGTGCGCATCGGGAACCCGGTCGCCGGCCTGGACGCTTCCCTCGCCGGCCGAAAGGCTCAGCGGCCCGTCGCGATAGGAAATCAGCACCTGCGTGTCCTGCAGGCGATTGGGCGGCGTGCGGTCGCGGCCGAAATTGACGGTCTGTTCGGTGGTTCGCGCCACGACATCGACGGCCACAGGCCGGCGCTCGGCCTCGTAGCTGTCGAGCAGGCCGGCCGAGGCCTTGCCTCCCGCCACCAGCGCCAGTTTCCAGGCAAGGTTGTAGGCGTCCTGGATGCCGGTGTTCATGCCCTGCCCGCCTGTCGGTGGGTGGATGTGGGCGGCGTCGCCCGCGATGAACGCATCGCCGACGCGGTAGCGCCCGGCCAGCCGCATGCTGATGCGGAAGGTCGAGGACCAGCGCATGTCGGAGAAGGTCGCCGGCTCCGGCAACAGCCTGTCGGCAACGGCCTGCAATTCATCCAGCGTCGCGCCGGGCCTGTCGGTCTGGATGCCGTGCTCGACGCCATCCTCGGCGGTGGCGGGGGAGCCGGCGTTTGGCGCCAGCATCGAGACGCGGTAGCGGCCGTGGTCCGGCAGCGGGATGGCGATAAGGAAATCCGGCGCATCGTTTTCGACGAGGCGCATGGCGCGCATGGCGAGGCCGCGCGGCAAATCCCAGTCGATGTGGACGTCGCCGAGCATGAATTCCATCGGAAAGGCGTCGCCCTCGAAACCGATGCCGAGCGCCTTGCGCACGGCGCTGTGCGCGCCGTCGCAGCCGACCACATAGCGATAACGGCCGGTCGACGGTCCCCCGGGCGTGTCGAGCCCGACCTCGATGCCGCCCTCGGTGAAATCGAGACTGGCGAGCGCGGTGCCGCGCTCGATGGCGACGCCGAAGGTTGCGAGATGCGCGGCGAGAATTGCCTCGGTCGCATATTGCGGCACGCCGAGCGACGAATAGGGCAGATCGGAGAAATCGTGCAGCACGTCGCGCGCCGGACCGCCCGACATGGCAACCCGCGTTCCGGTAAGCCAGACCCCGGCATCGATCAGCGTGCGCGCGATCCCCATGTCCTCGAACACTTCGAGGGAGCGCGGCGTGACGCCGATCGCCCGGCAGAAAGGGGATGGCGCCGCGCTCTTGTCGATGATGCGGGCGCGCACGCCATGCCGCGCCAGCTCCGCCGCCAGTGTCAGCCCGACCGGCCCTGCCCCGACCACGAGAACTTCCGCCTGAAGATCATCCATGCCCGCCTCCTGTCACCGGCTCTAGGGACCACCCGCGCAAACGCACCGGATTGTGCCGGCGACATCGGAGGTGCGACCCAAATCTGGAACATCGTCTGGAATGCAGAGAAGAAGGCCGAGAGTGCAGCCGGGGCGAGAGTATCACGACAGTTGCACGCCAAGAAGGCCTCTGCCGCGGGCCCAATCGGCTCTCGCGCATGGAGAGCACAGCGCCGACGAAGAAGCCGAGCGCGCCGAGCAGGAGGTGGTCATTGGCGAGGTCCGGGATCCACGCCGCCTCCGGGCCTATGGGCACGTAGGGGAGGAATCGTTGCGCCCGTTGTCTGGCAAAATTAGCTTATGATTGGGCCCGCATACGCGCCGACCAAGACGCCCCCGCCTGATCCTGCGTGTCGCTTGCCCGGCCGGTTTAGTCCGAGGGAGATGGTCACGTCCCCTCCCCCGAGCGACACCCGGTTTCGTGAATGCTCGAAATGCCCATTACGGCGCCTCGATCGGTACCTGGATCTCCCGACCGTTGTGGCGAACCCGGACTCGACGAACTGATTTCCGGTCCTTGGGACGGATACCAAGGTGGAAGAGCAGCGCGTTGAAATAGATAAACGGCACCGCGACAGCCAACGTTCTCAGGGGGTAGTCGACGACCGAATGCACCAGAATGAAGAGAATGCTTAGCGCCGCAGCCTTCTGGAACAAATTGTAGCGAACCGAGGCAACCTGCCAGACGACTAGCGCGATGTAGGTGAGCAGGAGACCGGCTGACAGCAGTCCCCCCTCAAAAGCCAGCTCCAGGAAATCGTTGTGCGCGTGGTTCACGTAGCTCCGGAAGATCTCAGATGTGTCCTGGTAGATTGGATACGCCCGCGCAAACGTCCCGAAGCCGACGCCGAGAAACCAATTGTCAGCGATCCCTTCGAGGGTCGTGAGCGCCATTTGCATGCGGCTCAGATCTTCGATGCCCCGGGTCTCGAGAAGCGTCCAGGAGCCCATGGCGTAGACGCCAAGGCTGGCAACTAGCCCAGCGATTGCTCCAAGCCCAACCCGGGAACGAAGGCTGAGGAACAGAGTCGATAGCACCATGACCGCAATGCCGATCAAAGCTCCCGCCCGCGAGCCCGCGGCGAGCAGGATCAATAGAACGCAGAGCATTGCGATACCGGCCAGGATTCCCTTGCCACGAAAAGTTGCCAGATAGATCAGGAATGGCAAGGAGGCATAGAGCAGCGAGGCAAGGTGGTTGCGGTTGGCGAAGACACCGGCCGTAACCGTGAAGGGCAATGCGGTCGCAATCTCGACCCGCGAGGAAGCGCCATATTGAATAGCGGCTACCACCAGATTGAGCGCCACGCCTGTCAAAAAGAACGGTAGCAGGCCGTGCAGGCACTCGCCCCGGATCCGGAGCATGGCAAGAAATAGAAACGCCAGCGCCGAGACATAGAGCAGGCACCCCAGCGTCCGCCCCAGATCTGTGCTGATCGGAGAAAATCCAAGGCGGCCGTCAGATGTGCGAACCAAGAGGTCTGGGCGGACGGCCTCGGATAGGAGGGTCGGCAGGGGGATTAGTTGCAACAGCACCACGAATGAAACGGCCCCCACCAGCCAGACCACGCGCTTGTCGATCGGCTCGCCGTTTTGATCCGCCAGCACACTCGCCGACACCAGCAAGATAATCGCCTCGAGGGCAGAATCCGTCCAAAGACCCGAGGCGGCTCCTCCACCGAGCATCATCGCCAGCACCATTACGGTGCCCAGCGCATATTTGCGCCAATCAGTTGCCAGACGCTGCACGGTCGATTCTCTCAATGCCCAGGCTGTGGAAGGTGGCGCGACCGGAATAACGGTAGACCCAGCTATCCGCGACGAGACCGGAACGCAGTTCGACGCTTTGCGCCGCGCAGTCGTCGACCTCGAATTCTGTCGAGATCTGGCGATCGCGATAGGTCCCGGGATCGACATCGATGCGGGCGATCTCGCGGCTCGGCGTCAGGCAGCGGACGGACCAGTAGAGACCGCGCGGCACGACCAGGCTGACGGCGGATGTCTCAGCGGCGAGCCGGTAACGGCCCGGGCCGAGCAGGACGGTCTGGCGAAGGCGGATGTCGCGCGCCGGCTTGTTGAGAAAGCGGACCCCTGCCCCAGCATAAGGTGGCGCTCCATCGAACCGGACCTCTGCGGCCGAGGTCGAGGCAAACTGCCAATTGAAGGGCGATGGGCTGGCGGCGGCATCGAAGCGGCCATTATGCACCAATCCGGTACGGCCGAAATCCGCATCAGACAAGGTCAGTAGAAACAGCCTATGTGCATCGTCATAACGCTTGGCACGCAGGAAGCCGTTGACGACGGTGCTAATTTCGCCGGGCGTTGGGAAGGCCGCGGAATCAGAGAGGTTCAGGAGAAGGCTCGAAGCCAAGGGCAGGCCTGCATCGCTTCGCGCCAGCGCAGCCAGGAAGCGAGTGCGCCAAGGCGGAGCCGCCTGGAGAACATCGAGGACAGCTTGGTGCCCTTCCGGACTAGCCAGTAGTCCCGGCAGCGCCGACTCTATCCCCTTGAGCTCACTCGGCCAGCGACGCAGCATCACGTCCAGCAGGCCCACGGCCTCTACAACGTCGCCACGATCACCGGCCGCCAGTATCAATTGGCTAAGGGCGTGCAACTCCGTTGGCGAGACCCGATGTGCCGAGGCGAAGAGCTGCTCGGCGGCCGCGCGGTCCCCCTGGCGTTGACGCACCTCGCCAAGCAAGGACAGGAAACGCGCATCCACGGGCGCGAGCCACAAGCCGCGCTTCGCATCATCGACCAGCGCCGCAGGGTCCGGTTGGGGCTCATCCTGCCCATTGAGGGCGCTCGAGAGAGACGCGACACGCGCATCAGCATTCAAGGGGTTAAGCCGTAGTGCGGACTGCGGCGCCGAGGTTTCAACCGACCGGCTTAAGCCTTCGACCAAGACGAGCAAGGACAACACGAGCGCGGCCGACCAAATTGCGATGGCGATGGGCCGGTTGTTGCGTTTCAGACTTGCTGTCGCCACTCTGCCCCTCCAGCTTCGGCGTCTCTCCGCCATAGTTGTAATAGTGATAGTTCATGTATCGATAAGCATAGCTGTAGTCGAACTTGCCGACGCTGAACCTGGAAAGGGCCGCCCCTACGACCTGCGCCCCGGCGGACTTCAGCCTCTTCAGCGCATTCTTGGCGGACTTCCGAGTGACCTTGTTGGCACAAACGACGAGCAATGTACCCTGAGCGAGACGCGAGAGGATCGGCGCGTCCGATAGGCCGACCACAGGCGGCGCATCGATCAGCACCAAATCGAAGCGCTGCGACATCCTCTCGATTAACTGGGCCATGCGCTGCGACGACAGCAAATCGGCCGGATTGGGCGGAATGGTTCCGGACGTGATTGCCCAGACGTTCTCTTCCTTGGTCTGCCGCACCACGGTTGACAATTCCTCAGCGCGCACCGTGTTTGTCAGCAGATTGCTCAGCCCGAGTGTGTTGTCGATACTAAACTGACGATGCACATTTGGTTTGCGGAGATCTCCGTCAATGACCAGGACTTTTTGGCCGAGCACGCCGAAATCCTTGGCCAATTTGAAGACGGTGGTCGATTTTCCTTCGGACGGTTCCGACGATGTGATCACAAGCGTCTTGGGAGCCCCGTCAGTGCCGGAAAACTGAAGGGCGGTCCGCAGGCTCCGATAGGCTTCCGACAATCCGGAGGTCGGATCCGCGATGCTCTCGGCCAAAAGCTCCGCATCCACCTCAGGCAGAATGCCCATGACAGGCAACTGCAGTTCCTTCTCGACCTGATCGGGATTGACGAATGTATTGTTGAGCAGCTCAAGGACATAGATAATCGTAGCGGCCATAGCCGCGAATAGCATGATAGCGATTGCCAGGTTGATCGAAAGCCTCGGAGAGACCGGGAACCGTGGCAGCGGTGCCAAATCAACAATAACCGCGTTCTGCTGACGCAGTTCCGATGTAATGTTCGCGTCGCTTAACTTCCCAATCAGGCTCTGGTACTGCGCTCGATCCGAGTCAACCTCACGCTTTAGTATCGTATAACGTATATTTTTATCTTGATACGTGGCCTGCTCGGCCTGCATCTCGGCTAACTTTTGCTTCAGATCGGCCTCTTCGGCGGTCGCATCGTCGAGCTTTAGCCGGACACCATCCGTTATGATGGCAACACCGTCGTCATATTGCTTGCGCAGTTCCCTGATCTGCGCCTGAAGTTGCTGCATTTCGGGAAAGCCGGGCTTGAAGGTTCCTAGTTTTTGCTGATATTCGGCACTACGCGCAGCGATCTCACCCCGCAATTTCTGCAGTCCCTCGCTGACCAGAACCTGTTCAAGGCTCGCCCCGCGGCCCGCGTTGATCTGCTGAACCAGTCGCTCTTGACTAAGACGGTCTTCGACGGCCTTCGAGAGCGCGGCATTGATCGCTTGCATACTATTTTCGATCAATGAACCTTCCGAGCCGGTGACCGTGATGCCGGCTTCCTTAGCGTAGTCGACCAGTTCTTGCTCGGATCTCTGCAGCTTGGTTTTAACCTGACCGACCTGATCCTGGATAAATTGCCGCGCCAGTTCCGACGTCGCACCGGTTTGGTCGACGCGCTGGTCGATGTAGCTCTGGGCGATCTGGTTGGCTACCTCTTGCGCCGTGCGACGATCCTGGTCTCGATAATTGATGGACAGCAGGCTCGTGTTGGTAACGAGATCGACAGCAAGATTGTCGACAATCCGATTGATCGCAATTTCCTCGCGTTCCTCCGGCGCATAATCATCCAACGCCTCCGAAGCACTAGCCCCAAAAGCACGACGGAAAATATTGCCGATGGCGAAATCGGGCGCAGGGAACAGAAAGGCCGTCCGCTCAGACAGGCCCAACCCGAGCACGACGCGCTGCGCCAAGGCACGGCTCTTCAATCGTTCGCGAGCCGTCAGGAAGGCCCGGATGTCGGAAGACTCGGAGACGAGTTCCATATCCTGGAACACGCGTGCCGATGGAATCTGCACTTCAAGTCGCGCCGTCGCCTGATACTTTGGCGTCTGCATCATCGTGATGGTTAGTCCGGAGACCAGGCCTACCGCGAGCAGGATAGCAATCAGCCAGCGATATTCGACGATATAGAACAGCAGCCGGAGCGGGTCGATGCCTGCGGGCTCCTCCGCTTCCGGGTAGCCATACAGGCGCTGCCCATATCCAGGGCCATTATAGAAATCATTGGCAGGCAGGTTCGCGGCACCATCGCGATCCAAGGCCATGGTACGCCGGTCATGCATAGATCTGGCCCCGTAAATTCAGAATTGGCGGCATGGCGCTATGGAATCGCAAGACGCGCAATTGGTGTCGCCACGCCCAAGGCTTCCTTCAGATTCTGCATCGCAATCTTGCTGCCAGAGCTGAATACAACGACAACATCGCCGCCATAGAGGCGCGGATCGCCGCGCTGTCCCGCCCGGATCTGCCCGACATCATAGTTGGCGACCAGCTTCTGACCGTTGATGTCACGGTAGACATACACCTTGTGCTCATCCGCTATTTTGCTCAGGCCACCACCAAGGGCGATCGCGTCGAGCAGCGACGCTGTTGGCGGTAGCGGATACACGCCGGAGCGCCCCACTTCGCCATCGATCGTGACGCGTCGTGAGACCGAGTCCTTTACGGCGACCGTGATTTGCGGGTTCTGGAGATAATTCGCCGAATAGGCGCGCGTAATCTCCGCCTCAACGGCGCGCAAGGGTTTCCCGGCAACAGAGAGCGCCCCAACCAATGGCAGGCTGATCCGGCCGGTACTATCGACCTGGACGGTGCGCGAAAGGTCGGGGACCTGGAAGACGAATATCTCCAGCGTGTCTGCAACGGCAACGGGTTGTTCAGTGCCTCCCGCCGTCGAGGGCGGCGCCGGCAATTCGGCAACCTGACGCAACGCGCCATTGTACTGGCCAGTCGATGACGACGTCGTAACAGGTGTAGCCACGCCGCTGGCCGGGCGCTCGGCGCCACCCACGGTGCAACCGGCCAGCAAGGCGGCCGCCGCGATGACTCCGTAACGTCTAACTCGCGGTCTAGCCTTCATGGCGCCGATCTCCCAAAAAGTGTCGCATCGAATTACCCAGGAGACGACGAAGGCCGCTTGGCCGCTTCTGCATGGATCCCCTGCCGGACTGTGTCTGGCCTACGGGTTCGACCCGTTCGTTGGCGAGAATGCGCCCGGGCGTCTCGACAAACATCCGGTTAGCCTCTGCCAATCCGAGCGAAGCCTCGACGGCCGCGAAGGCCCTGGACAGAACCGGCGGGCGGCCTTTCAGGTTGTGCGCGTCGCTCGCAAAGAGATCGACCCTCCCCTCGCCCAGCATCCGCTCCGCCAACTTCTGCGCCGAAGCGCCGAAATTGCCGGTCACCGAGCCGGCGGTAATCTGGAGCAACGCGCCCATCGCGTTGACCCGCTCGAGGATGCCGTAATGGGCCTGCATCCAGGTAAGCCGCTCGGGATGGGTAAGGATCGGCGTGTATCCGGCCGAGATCAACTTCTGCACGAACTCGGCAAACCGCGGCGGCAGGACGTGGTGCGGCGGCTCCAGCAGGAAATAGCGCGTCCCCGCCAGCGTCGGCGCGAAACCCGTCGTTAGTTTCTGCGCCAGATCCGGGACGATGTGGATATCCGCGCCCGTCACGAGCCGCAAATCAACGCCAGCCTCATCGAGCGCAGCCTGCAAGGCATCGGTCCGGCGCGAAATACCCTCACCATCATTGTGATAGAGGCCGGGCATGATGTGCGGCGTGCACGCCATCACACGGATGCCATCGGCGACAGCCATGCGCGCCATCGCGATAGAGGTCGCCAGATCTGGCGAGCCATCATCGCAGGCTGGGAGAATATGAGTATGAAGATCAATCACAGGCTAAGCCCCGGCCAGTCGAGACTCAAGCCCGCCAATACACCACCAGATACAAATAAATCTCGTCAGGTCCAATGACTATCAGGGACTGGCGGGAGAATCCTCACCGGACGAGACCGCAAGCGCGACCGCTCCGGCCACCAAAGCTGTCCCACCAATGACCAACGGGACCGTCGGGATGCTCGACTTGGCGGCAAGACCCGGAGCGACAGCACCACCCGGCACGGACGCGCAAACCCCACCCTGAACCCGTTGCAGGAGCAGTTCCTGTCCGGACTGAACTGCGAGGCCGCACGACCCGATAGAAACCTTGGCGGCACCGTTCGCACCGACGGCGACACGCTCTCCAACAAACAGCTTCTGGCCAGAAACACCGATCCGGGGAGCCGCACTGCCGGACACCACGACGCGCCCGCTCGCCGACGTCAGAATAGCGGCCTGAGCCGTAGAGGCCGCGAAGCACCCGCAATCACCCGCGGTCAGCGCCTGCGCACCAGAAACCGAAATTCCCGAAACAGCCGCCATGGCGATCATGCCCGAGGCGATAAGCCTTGCTGCAGACATCGGTAACCCTCTCAACAGTATGACCAGCTTATTACAAGCCAGCGCATTCAATTTCAGACTAGCAACCTAAAGTCCGCAAATCAAGAGCGGTCCAAATCCAGGCGGAACAACTTTTACGATCAAGCGGCACAAAAACAGTGAACAGTCGTAAGATTATTCACAATTTGTAACGGATAAAATCCTATTCAGTCCGCAAATCTAAAATATAAATTTTGCGATCTAGTGTATTTTTCTCAAATAATGCCCGCGACTATGCGGCCTGTGTATCGCTTAACATGATGCCAATCAACTGAGTCGGCAATTCAGGCGGAATATACTCCGACTCAAATCCCTCGACAGTACGTTGCAAGACACGTAGTGCGCCCTGGATGTCGTGATCGCGAACCGCATTCTCAAGTTCGATCAGAGCGGCATCAAGATCGTGAAAATCCGTCGGCCCGTCCATCGACCGCATTATCTTTGGATGTGATGTCGAAAGCACATCGCCCGAGACCAGCAGTTCCTCGAACAGCTTCTCGCCAGGACGTAAGCCCGTGAAGGCGATCTCGATGTCGCCTTGCGGCGTCTCGGCATCTTTAACCTCTAGCCCGGACAGGTGAATCATCCGCTTTGCCAGGTCGAGAATCGCAACCGGGGTGCCCATGTCGAGCAAAAACACGTCACCGCCCTTGCCGAGGCTGCCAGCCTGTACAACTAGCTGCGCGGCCTCGGGAATCGTCATGAAATAGCGGATGACCTCGGGATGGGTCACAGTCACCGGCCCTCCCGCGGCGATCTGCTTCTGGAACAGCGGGATGACCGAGCCCGACGACCCCATCACGTTCCCGAAGCGCACCATGCAGTAAATGGTCTCGGCCGTTTGCGCCTGCGCATGCTGGAGCACCATCTCGGCCAGCCGCTTGGTTGCGCCCATGACGCTGGTCGGCCGCACCGCCTTGTCCGTAGAGACCAGGATCACCCGGTCGACCCCGCAGATGGCGGCGATCCGCGCCACCGCCCGAGTCCCCAAGATATTGTTGCGGATACCCTCTAGCGGGTTCGCCTCGACCAGAGGCACGTGCTTGTAGGCGGCGGCGTGGTAGATTGTCTCGACGTCATAGCCCAGCACGATCTGGTGGAGCCGAGCCTCATCGCAGACGGAGCCCAGGGTCGCCACGAGCTCGACATCCACCTCCGCCGCCAACTCGCGCAGCTCGATCTCCGTCGAGTAGAGCGCTGCCTCGGACATCTCGAACAGCACGATCCGCAACGGTTGCATCGCTAGTATCTGCCGGCACAGTTCCGAGCCGATCGATCCGCCGGCCCCCGTCACCATCACGGACTTACCGCGAACGGAGGAGAACAAGGCGCTCACTGGATCGACCGCATCGCGATTGAGCAGTTCCTGGACACCTACTTCCCGAAGCCGGTCGATATTCTCGAAGCCCGCCGCCAGCTCAACCATAGAGGGAATGGTCTGAACCCTGACGGGTCGCTGCGACAGAAAGCTAACAATCTCCTTCCGCCGTGCCCGCGAGATGGAAGGCAGCGCCAGGAATACGTCGGTCGCGGCGAATCTCTTCGATAACGCATCGACATCGCCAGGTGCATGGACCCGCCTTCCGGCGATGAACCGTCCCTGCAGGTCCTTGTCGTCGTCGAGGTAGGCGACTGGCCGGAACTCGCGTCCAGCATGCAGCGCGGCCACCAATTGGAGGCCGCTCTCGCCGGCGCCATATACGATGACGGGGCGCTTCTGGAAGCCGCGCTCTCGCAGCAGCTGATAGTAACTCCTGGCAGCGCCGCGGCCGATCACCATCAAGAAGGCCAGCAGCAGCCCGAAGATGATCGGCGTGGAGCGCGGCAGGAACAGTCCGAAATCAAAGAAGCCGAACGCCGCCAGGATCAGGGACAGCATGAAGCTCGCCTGCGCGATCCGGATGACGTCATGCCGGCCCAGCGAACGCAGCACGAACCGATAAAGCCCCAGTCCATGGAACAGCGCGACGCCGATCGGCGGCAGCACCACCAGCAGCGGCCACCCCTCCCCCCATACTTCGTCAGGCCAAACCCCACCCAGCCGAACCGCGGACGCCGCCCACAACGAAACGCCGATCAGAACCAGATCCATCGCCGCGATGATCAACTGCTTTTGTGGACGAGACAGGCCACGCGCCCGCTCATGCAAAAAATCAAGGGGACGCAATGCTTGTATTCGAGACACTATTCGACCTCTGGCGCGAAACCGCGCCATGCGAGTGATCCATATGAATGGATTTTTACGGAAGGTGGATAGGCGACCGGCGCCAGATCGATATCAGGACTTGCCGCGGTGACGATCGCCGCCTGGGCGAGCGCCACTCTTTCGGGAAACGTGCGCGACACTATGAATTTGCGGGACTAAGATTCATCCGACGAAGCCTAGGCAGTCGCCGCGCGACCTAGCGCAACGACAGGTCGCTGACCTCAAGGATCGTGGAGCGGGTCTTTTCAATCTCGTCCGCGGTCAACGTCGGATGGACCAGAAACATCAGACTGGTTTCGCCGAGTTCCCTTGCGACGGGCAATGGCTGCGTCGGGCGCCAGCCAGTCCCGTCAAACGCCTTCTCGCGATAGATCTCCGAGCACGCCCCCGAATAGCAGGGCACGCCGCGCGCCACGATCTCGGCGATGATCCGGTCGCGCGACCAATCCGCGCTCAGGCGCTCGGGACGCACGAAGGCGTAGCACTTGTACCAGCCGTGCTCGATATGGTTCGGCATGACCGGGACACGCAACACCGCCGATGACCGCGCGGCGTCCAGGATCGCTTCCGCATTCCTCGTTCGTGCGGCGTGCCACGCATCCATCTGCTTCAGCTGAAACCGGCCGATAGCGGACTGGATTTCAGGCAGCCGCCAATTCGTGCCGAAGCTTTCGTGCAACCAGCGAAAGCCGGGCGAGTGCTCGCGCTGATAGACGGCTTCAAAGGATTTTCCATGATCCTTGTAGGACCACATGCGCGACCACCATTCCGGATTGTCGGTGGTCACCATGCCACCCTCGCCGGCAGTGGTCATGATCTTGTCCTGGCAGAACGACCATGCGGCGATGTCGCCGAGCGTGCCGACTGGTTTGCCCTGATAGCGCGCGCCATGCGCCTGGGCGCAATCTTCGACCAGGTAAAGTCCGCGCGCCGTCGCCAGTTGTCGCAATCCGTCCATCTCGCAGGGCCAACCAGCCAGATGCACGGCGAGAATAGCTCTGGTGCGCGAGGTCAGAACCCGCTCGACCGTTGCGGCCGTGATGTTCTGGCTGTCCGGATCGACATCCGCGAAAACAGGAACCGCGCCGGCATTGACGATCGAAGAAGCGGAGGCAAGGAACGTCCGAGAAGTCACAACGATCTCGTCGCCGGGCCGGATTCCGAGCGCGATCCAAGCTAAGTCGATCGCCACCGTGCCATTGGCGACCACGACGGCATGCCGGCTGCCGCACCAGTCCGCGAACTCCTGCTCGAACCGCCGCCCATGCTCGCCAGTCCAGTAGTTGACCCGATTGGACAAGAGCACGTCGCGCACGAGATCGCCCTCCTCGACAGCGAAGGAAGGCCAGGGGGAGAAGGATGTATTGAGCAAGGCTCTACCTGTTGTTGCGCCGCGAACCGCTACTTTGCAAGGACGCGAGCCGGATTGCCGACGACCACACTTCCGGCTTCGACATCTTTTGTGACTACGGCGCCCATTCCAACCACCGCACCAGCACCGATTATCAACGGCTTTCCTGGACGGCCCTGCTTGAGGATCGCGGCGGTTCCAATATAGGCGCCATCATGAATATGAACATTTCCATTGCAATTTACGCGCGGAGCAAAGGTAACATAGTCACCAATGATGCAGTCGTGCGCAACGTATGAGTATATGTTTGCGTGGAAGTGCGACCCGATTCTTATATCCGATGTCAGAACGACATTCGCACACGCAATCAAACCGATACCGACATCAACTCGATCAAAAGATGCTGCAGACTTAGCCTGCACATCGAAGAAGCTCACACCACTCGCCTCGCATCGAGACGCCAGCCTCCTGCGAGCAGCGGAGTCCGCAATCGCAAGCGTGAAACTCCTATCTTCGCTGACCGCCTTCTCGAACGGAACGACCGGGATGCCGGCCACTTCTGTCCCCCATAGCGACACGTCATCGTCGACAAAGACGACGTCCAACGGCCCCCCCTGCTGTTGTCGCACCAACGGAAGCACTTCCCTCGCGAACCCACTGCTGCCGTAAATTGCCAAACGATTCAATGAATTATCCACCCTACTGTAGCCTTCATGTAGTCTTCTGCCCCTCGAAGGGGGTCATGGTCGCCTCGCCGGCGGCGCTGATGCCGTCCCGACGCAACACCTTGGCGATCGTCATGCAGAGGATCTTCACATCGAGACCAAAGCTGCGGTTGTCGACATACCAGGCATCGAGTGCGAATTTCTCGTCCCAGCTCAGCGCATTGCGGCCGTTCACCTGCGCCCAGCCGGTGATACCGGGGCGCAACTCGTGCCGCCGCGCCTGCTCGGGTGAATAAAGCGGCAGGTAGTCCATCAGCAGCGGGCGCGGACCGACCAGGCTCATATCACCATTGAGCACATTCCAGAGTTCCGGCAGTTCATCGAGGCTGCTCGAGCGCAGCAGCCGACCGAACGACGTCAGCCGCTCCTGGTCCGGCAAAGGCCGGCCCTGCGCGTCGGTCGCATCCAGCATGGTGCGGAACTTCAACATCCGGAACGGACGCCCGTCGCGGCCGGGTCGCATCTGCTCGAATAGAAACGGACTGCCCAGCTTCAGATGGACGAGGCAACCGACCAAAAGAAGCACGGGCGCAAGAATTACGAGAGCGGCAAAGGCCACCGCGATATCGAAAATGCGCTTCAGCACGTCCGCGCGCCTGAACTTTGCCTATAGGCCCGCATGTCGCATGATCTCCGCATTAACGAGGTTGACGTCGTATTTCTCTTCGGCAATTCGCCGCGATTCCGAGCCCATGCGCGCCGCGAGACCGGGATCGCGGATGAACTTTTCCATCGCGGCGGCGAGTGCGACAGCGTCGCGCGGCGGCACGAGGAAGCCGTTTACGCCCTCCACCACCGTCTCGCGACAGCCCGGCGCGTCGGTGGTCACCACCGCCCGTCCCATCGCCATCGCCTCCAGCGTCGAGCGCGGCGTCCCCTCGCGATAATAGGATGGCAGAACATAGACACTGTTCTCAGCGATCGCCGGCCGAACATCGTCAAGTCGGCCGAGATACTCGACACCGCATCCGGTGATATCTTCCAACTCCGACTGACGAATACCGTTGGGAGACTCGTCCAGGCTACCAACGAGCCTGACCGCAATATCCGGGTACTGCGCTTTGAGCAACTTCGCCGCGGCAGCCAATTCATGGACGCCTTTGTCCCGGAGAAGGCGTGCAATCATCAGAAAGCCGGGCCGGATCGGCATCGGCACCGGAGAGAACTCGACAAGGTCCACTCCCGAACCGTTGATCACCGCCGCAGGCATTTTCCCAGGCAGTATTCGCCACTTTCGGAACAACGCCATGTCATCCGGATTCTGAAAGAGCACAACGTTTGCTCTCGAGAACGCCAGCCGATACAGTACGCAGGCGAAGAACCGAGCGATAAGGCGCCTTGGCTCGTACCCATTTGAAAATGGATAGCCAAGCCCAGTGATCATCGGGACCACACGAATAACACCGGTACGCCTGGCCGCCAGAGTCCCCCAGATAACCGGCTTGATTGTGTAGGGAATGACAACATCGACCTCGTTGTCCAAGAACATCTGACGATACTGCATCAGGGCTTGAAGGTCTGCGAACGGATTGAACCCTGTCCGTGACAGGTTCAAGCCTATCGCTCTTGCCCCTAGAAACGACAAGCCATCTATAACTTTGTTGTCCATCAGAGGGGCAGTCGCGATTACGTCGAGACCTCTCGTCGAAAGAGCCGATATTAGATTCCCTCGGAAAGTAATCAAAGATTGAGGCGACGACGCCAAGATCGCGACTCGCCGAATGCCCGAGGGTCGAAGGTCAGAATCTATTGACTCGGAAGACCTAGACTTGTTCATTACGTCAGACATATAATCTACTTATGCTATCCGTGCATATTCTGCGATGTAACTATCCGCCATGCTGTCCAACGAATGCCGTTCTGCCGCGACTCTCTGACCGCCAGGCAAAGTCACCCCGGAACCAATTCGTTCCCTCAACTCGAGAATTGCGGTCGCCATCCCTTCGGCATTCGTCGTATCAACCAGAATGTTGGCCGGTCCTGCTTCCACGACCTCCCGAAGTCCAGGGGTGTCTGAAGCTACAATCGGCAAACCCGTCGAAAGCGCCTCCACAGCCACCACCCCGAATCCCTCCCATCGCGAGGGAATGAGCGCGATATCGGCCTCGTGGTAAAAAGTAGTCGGATCTTCCTGCCAGCCGACAAATCTGACGATATCGCTGAGACCCAGTTGCTTCGCATGGTCCTGCAAAGCAGCTCTAAGCGGCCCTTCCCCAACTATACAGTAGGAAGAAACACTGTCCTTGATTGTAGCGATCGCATTGAGGGCGAGATCGAAGCCCTTCTTGTGCGTCAGGGAGCCGACGGAAACGATGCGCAGTCGATCAATCTCTCTGCGCCGATCCGATTGGAAAGTCAAAATTCGACCGCCGTTTCGTGCCAAACGCAGACGCTGCTCCAACGCCGGCTGCGCCAGCCAGCCTGCGAGGCTCTCCCGGACACCGTCCGATATGCAGAATATGCGAGAGTACCGTCCATAGACGATACGCTCGACCCATCTCATTCCAGGAATATTTCTTCTTCGATTATGAGTATTATGCTCCGTCACGACCGCGCGCCTTCGCCTAAACAGAAGAATAAGCGCCGTGAAGTATATTGGCCAAGTCAAATGAGCATGGACGATATATTCCCTGAGGTCCACCCCCCCCAAGTACTTTACCAATCGCGCGCAAGCTATCGCCGATCGAGGCGAGTCGGCATCCAATGATACCTCTCCGGGCTCCAGCGGCACGCCTTGGGGGTTGGTGAGATAGACCACTTCACTTGAAATCCCCCTGAGACGTAACATTCTATTCAATTCGCGAACTAAAAGCTCAGCGCCGCCCCCGCCTGGAGCGGAAATCACATGTAGTATCCGCCACGCCGTCCTTTCATCAAGACCGAATGCTGGCTGTGAGGTCACATCCAGTCGAGACACTAATCTGCGGGGCAAAGTCATGACCTAACCGTACGTGGAACTGGAAAACGCTCAAAAGAGCGGAGAGCGGGGTGTCGTGTCCAAGGTCGCAGCAGCAACCCACCCCAGACCGCGGGGATAAGGGCCCACGCCGGCGTCGCTATGCGATCGTAAAAGGGCACACCGCTGGCGCAAACATACAGGAACGTCATAACGAGAGAGAACACGAACAATTGGGCCAGTGAGCTACTCCAATTCCCTCTAGAACGATTCAGGACAAACCCAGTGAGTAATGCGCATGATGCGAGAAAGAAACTAATCTTAAATCCAACGTTATAGCTAGGGGGCGTTGCTGCTCCGAACTCGGCATAGCGATAATAATCGGATCCGACTAAAGACAAGATATAGGACAGATAAGGAGTCAGCCCAACCATGACGTTAGTCATATAAACAATTAGGATAAGGATTTGAAATCCGAGCAACGTCGAAAACTTGAACCTTCTGGCAATCGGCAGGGCGGCGATCATCGCCCCGATCCAGACAATCGCACTCAAGTGAAGCGACACGGCCACCAGTGAGAGCACCAGTGCTGCCGCCCGGCGGCCTTCGATCCAGAGAATACAGAAGTACAAGAAGACCGCGAAGGCGGATCCTTGCCGAATTATATTCTCCGTAAACGAAGCAAAAAGCGGCGACATCACTAAAGCCGCCGCCACAAACATTGATACGATCGGTCGTCGATTCAGATGCAGACAAAATGCGTAATACGCCCACGCAAGACATATTTTAACAAAGAAAACGAATGATGTTAGCGGCAAATCCAACCAATTGAATACCCAAGTACTACCCAAATAGAGTGGCTCATATCGCATCGTTGCAATATAATTGATGAGCCCAGACTGGCCTATCTGCCCAAACGCGACCTGATATCGATAGAGATCCGAATAGATATCAGAATTTATCTTTTCCTGGAGATCCGTGGTGAACGCTGTGACAAGAACGGCGAGGAGAAATAGTGAAACACCAATCCAGAGCGCAGCGTTCGGCCGATTAGGTGCCCTTTGGATCACTGGACCTCCTACTCTGCCAAAACGAATCTAGTCTCCATGAGGCATACAGCAGTGCGTAAACTACGGACTTTGCTGAAGAAATAGCCGCGTGCTTCAGACCAGCATGTCTCCAGAAGCCTGCACTCCTCCAATGATAGACCGCTATGTACTTGTATCTCGATCGAAATCCGGCCCCAACCGACAGCCTGCCAAAGCTCGGTTGATGGTAGATTCGTGCAGGCGTGTCGGTCAGCCTTAGCCGTAACCCGCCCACGGCCATGCTACGGAACGCCAGGCTTTCGCACCCCCTGAGCTCGACAGGAAACGGAAAACGCAAATGCGTCGCCCGCTTTGCTACGAGTAAGGTTTCTCCTGGCAAGCCGGGCGAAAATATTTCCTTCGGGCCGAGGTAGATAGGGCTCTGCGGGGGACCAACCTTTTCCCCCGTCTGGCCATCAATACTCCGAAAAAAAACTCCGTCATCACCGGCATGCTTTATGATAGTTCTTGAAACTACCTCGAATGCGTTTGGAATCAGCTCATCATCCGAGTCGAGTATAACTACCCATTCCCCTTTACTCTTCTCGACCCCGGCATTCTTGGCCCCGGAGGCTCCGAGATTAACTGGGAGGCGCACATATTCAATCACGCCATTTCGGATTTCCTTCTCAAACAACTGAAGGATAACACTCTGAGTTTCGTCTTCCGAGGCGTCGTCAACGACTACTATGGTCATTTCAGGCGTATACCAGACAAGGGCAGACCGTATTGCCCTGGAAACTAGGTGGGCGCGATTGAATGTAGTTATGACAATAGTGAAGTCCATGATATCTACTTAACGCCAAGGAACTCGGATTGAACTAACCTGACGACATCAGGGGCTGGACGCGACACCTCATCCTCCCATTTCTCATAGAGAAGTGCCGGGACTGCCTCGAAATCGTTTGACCAATTGATTTCTGAGAGAAAGGCCGAACACTTTGGATGATATTCGTCCAAGAGGAATGGCACGCCCAACGCCCATGAAGCGATCGCCCCATGAAGTTTAGAAGTTGCAACCAAGGAGCACTCCGCCAGGCCATTCAGTACCTCGCCCGTATCTCCCATGTATTCTACGACGCTACACTTTGCAGCGGAATGAAAGGAGGCGATATCTACTATACAATTGTGAACCCACTCACTCGAACCCGCATCGAGCGAAAACAGGACGATGTCGTCGTACTGCCCAACCAACCTCAGGATCGCTGATTTGAACTGCCCGCTATAGCGGTCGCCATGAAGCGCCACCCCCAGTGTCCGACCTTTTCTATGATTGCGAGGGGAGATGTATCCCATCGCCAGATCGTGCGTGAACACGCGGGAAGTAACACTGTTCCTGACGCAGAAGTCCCAAGAGGCGCCGTCGCGCACTCCAACCCTATCAAGGCCTCTAACAAGCTTCGCGACGCGCAGTTCTTCACCAGGCTTTGGCGGGCCTACGGATACGCCAATCGCCAAGACCTTGCGCCCGAGAGCTTTGGCAAACCGGATCAAAAGTGGAAGCCGGTCAAACGGCCTTGCAGATTGAAACAGCGACCCGCCGCCAATGATTACGACATCCGATCTGGTAACAAGATAAGCTAGGACAACATTCCGAAAAATCGCAGCAGGAACTGTTTCAGACCGCCAGAAGCGCCCCCATCTTGGCGAAACAAATGATACACCTTTCGAAATAATACTACTCGAGCAAGCGATGGTAATATTCGATCCCGGAAATCGTCTTTGAATGAGGTCAACTAAGGCTTCATTGAACAAATCATCCCCGAAATTTCGGAATCCGTAATACCCAATAAGCAAATACCTGGTCATGGCCACCCTCAGGTACTGCCAATACGGTCGAGATCGATGCGGATCGTCGCTTCTCTGATTGTATTCAATCGATGGGCGATGATAAAAACCGTAATATCGTCGCCAATTCGCGCGATTGATTGCATGATTCCATCTTCCGTCTCGTTGTCCAGCGCGCTCGTCGCTTCATCGAACACCAACACCGTCGCCTGCTTGTACAGCGCCCGCGCGATACCGATGCGCTGGCGCTGGCCGCCGGAGAGGCGGATTCCGCGTTCGCCGACGAAGGTATCAAAGCCCTCGGGCAGGCGCTTGATGACGTCCATCAACTCCGCCTGCCGCGCGGCGCTTTCGACGCGGGCCCGGTCGATTGCGTGCTTCGGCACGCCGAAGGCGATGTTTTCGGCGACCGTCGCATCGGCGAGATAGATCGCCTGAGGCACATGGGCGATCTGCGCCTGCCAGGCGATGCGGTTGGGATCAATGATTTGCACGCCGTCGACGAGGATCCGCCCCTGGCTCGGCGATAGCAGGCCAAGGACGAGGTCCATCAGGGTCGACTTGCCGCTGCCGGTCTTGCCGACGATGCCGACGCGAGCGCCCTTTGGGATAGTGAGGCTGACATTCTCCAGCGCCGGCCGACCTGCGGACGGATAGCGAAAGCCGACACACTCCAGCACGATCTCGCGGCCGAAGGGCAGCTTGTCGCCGTCGCGCGGCGCTTCGAATTGCGGCGCATTCGGCAAGCGCAGGATATCGAGGATGTCATGGAGCATCGTGCCGTTGGTCAGCGCCATCGCCCAGCCGGAATAGATCTGCTGCATCAGTGGCACCAGGCGCTGCGCGCCAAGAGCCAGAGCACCGAGCAGTGGGATCGCCGCGATAAGGCCGCCATCACGAAAGCTGAGCAGCAGCGCCAAGCCTGCGATCAAAACCACCCCCAGCCCCTCGACGATGAAGCGCGGAGTCTGGGCTAGAAAATTGTTGGTCGCCTGGGCCGTGCGCAACCGCGCCTCGACTTCCTCGAAACGCTGAATGAAGACCTCCTGCGAGCGATCGAGCAGGACGTCGCGGATGCCACCAAGCCCCTCTCCCGCCGCCTGCAGCCGCTCGCCCTGCGCCTTTGCGATGATGCGGCCATTACGCCGCATCACGCGCCGCGTCGTCACGATGACCAGCAGGTAGATCGCGCCGAAGCCGAGGCCCGAGCCGAGCGCCACAACCGGATCGATGAACAGCAGGCCGGCGAGGATGAAGATCGCAATGACGGTGGCGCTGACCGCCTGCATCAGCGGCACGAGCAATTGCGTACTGACGAGCTGCGCCTTGTTGATCGCCGCCAGCGTATCACTGCTGTTTTGGCCGGCGTGATAAGCATAGGGCTGGTGCAGCGTGCGGCTGTAGACAGCGACGCCGAGCTCCTTGGCGATGCCGAAGACATAGCGCTGGCTAATCCAGACTAACAGCAGCCGGACGGCTCCGGCCACGACGGCCGAGAGCGCGAACACGATCGCCGCCGCGGTCACGACGCGGGCCGGCGTGTCGAGCCCGATGCTTTCCACCACGCTGCGCAACGGGCCGACGGCCATCGCTTTTTGCGGATCGGCGACAAGCACCAGGAAGGGCAGGATGGCGCCAATCGACACCAGCTCGGCCAGGGCGCCGGCCAACATCAGCGCCAGCACGGGAAAGAGCTGGCGGCGACGCTGCGGCGAGACATGCGCGAAAATTTCGCGCAGCGCGCCGATCATGGAGCGGGACTTCACGGGCGCACGCCACCCTCGTAGTAGGAAAGGTACCAATCGACGAAGGCGCGGACGCCTTCACGCACCGGCGTCGCCGGCTTGTAGCCGACGGCGGCCTGCAGGGCGGAAACGTCAGCGAAGGTGTCCGGCACGTCGCCAGGCTGCAGCGGCAGCAGTTCGATGGTCGCCTTGAGGCCGAGCGCCTCCTCCAGTGCGCCGACATATTCTGTCAGCTTCACCGGATCGTTGTTGCCGATGTTGAAGATCCGGTACGGGGCGTTGCTGGTGGCCGGATCGGGCGCATCGCTGTCCCAAGCAGGATTGGGAGCCGCGGGCTGGTCGCTGGCGCGAATGACGCCCTCGGCGATGTCGCCGACATAGGTGAAATCGCGCGTGTGGTTGCCATTGTTGAACAGGCGGATCGGCTCACCGGCAAGGATGCTCTTGGTGAACAGGAAGAGCGCCATGTCCGGCCTGCCCCAGGGACCATAGACCGTGAAGAAGCGCAGCCCCGTGGTCGGCAACCGGAATAGGTGGCTGTAGGAATGCGCCATCAACTCGTTGGCGCGCTTCGTCGCGGCGTAGAACTGCAGCGGATGATCGACGCCCTTGCTCTCCGAGAAGGGCATGTCGGTATTGGCGCCGTAGACGCTGGATGTGCTGGCATAGGTCAGATGCGCGACCTCGGCATGCCGGCAAGCCTCGAGGATGTTAGTGAAGCCGACGATATTGCTTTCGACATAGGCGTGGGGGTTTTCGAGGCTGTAGCGAACGCCGGCCTGGGCCGCGAGATGAATCACGCGGTCGAACTTATGGTCGCCGAAGCAGCGCTCGATCGTGGAGCGATCCGCGAGGTTGGCGCGGACGAAGTGGAAGCCCGAATTGGTCTGCCGGCTGGTCTCCTGCAGCTTCGCTAGCCGCATTTCCTTCAGGGCCGGGTCGTAGTAGTCATTCACGACGTCGAAGCCGACGACCTCGTCGCCGCGCTCAAGCAGGCGCTTGGCAACATGGAAGCCGATGAAGCCTGCGCTGCCGGTTACCAGGACTTTCATCAGAAGCGGCCATCCGTGATCGATCGGGAATAGATGCCCTTGACGTCGTAGATCACCGAATTGTCTTTCGTAAGAGCCATAATGCCTTCATCACCGAGCTCGTGGAACTCGCGATGGCCCACGGCGACGACAACGCCGTCATAAGCCTTGCTGGGCCGGTGAATGGTACTGGTGATACCAAGGGTTCTGGAGCAATCCTCGGGCGAGACCCATTGGTCCCAGATGTCAATCTCGGCGTTGTATTCCCTAAGTCGGGCGACAATGTCGGCCACCTTCGAATTTCGAATATCTGGGCAGTTTTCCTTGAGGGCGGCACCCATAACGAGAATGCGACTCCCGACCACCGGAATACCTTTTTGCATCATCAGGCGAGCCGTCTGATCCGCAGCGTGCTGGCCCATAGCATCGTTGATCCGCCGCCCGGCAAGGATGACCTCGGGATGATAGCCAAGCTCCTGCGCCTTATGCGTGAGGTAATAGGGGTCCACGCCAATGCAGTGCCCACCGACCAGGCCCGGCGAAAAGCGCAGGAAATTCCACTTTGTCCCCGCAGCTTCCAGTACTTCGTTTGTATCGATGCCGAGCTTGCCAAAGATGATTGAAATTTCGTTCATTAGCGCAATATTGAGGTCACGCTGGGTGTTTTCGATCACCTTGGCCGCTTCCGCAACGGCGATGCTGCTGGCTCTATGGGTCCCGGCCTCTACGATTGATACATATAGCTCATTGACCGCATTGGCAGCCGCCGGCGTCGAGCCACTGGTCACTTTCACGATCGTCTGGGGCCGGTGCGCCTTGTCGCCTGGATTGATGCGCTCCGGCGAGTAGCCGAGGAAAAGCCCTCGTTCAGTTTGAGGCCCGAGCAACGCTCGATGATCGGCGCACATACTTCCTCTGTGCAGACAGGATATACGGTGGACTCGAAGATCACGACAGCGCCAGCCGAAACGACCTGTCCGACCGCTTCGGATGCTCGAATGAGGGGCCCAAGATCGGGTCGGTTCGCCCGATCGATCGGGGTCGGAACCGTGACAATGAAGACACCACACTGCCTGAGAGAATCAATTTCGCTCGTAAACTGAAGCCCCTTGGCTTCAGCCAATTCCGTGGCGGTAGCTTCGAGGGTTGGCGTCATGGCCACGACGCAGTGCATCACTCCGGCCCGCATCGATATCAAAACCTATGACGTCGCGCGATTTTCCAAACGCAAGCGCTAGTGGCAGGCCGACATAGCCGAGTCCAATCACCGCGATTTTGGCGTGGTTCAGATCCAAGAATTCCCCCTGAAAATACGACTGGCAACGTCGCGCCAAATCTTTCCGATCGTCGCGGGCAGTAGCGTAGAAATTTCACCGCTCCAGCGAACGCGAAATTCCGCGAGCGTCACAAAAACACGCATCACACGCAGCGCAGCAAATTACACAGCGCTTCGCTTCGTACGTCGATATCGGTGAGTTGGCACATAGCTACCGCACTCGCGGGTGAAACACGCGCGAGCAGATGATAGTCATCACTTATCAAGATGATTAAATCAAGTGAATTTCTAAACCAAAATTTGCGCGAAGTTGCGGTGAGGCATGATTCTCGATCATGCCTCAGTAGGATGCGGTCAGATCACGGGCATCCATCTGAATGGCAACCTGAGTTTGCATCAGATCAAGGAGTACACGCACGCGACCAGCTCCCTCAGCCCGGGTAAGCGTACCGATCATTTCAGCGAAGGGACCTACGAGCACGCGCACTTGGCTACCCTCAGCCAACATCTGCTGCTCATTCATTACACCTGACGAATCTGCGAGAATTTGCATCCCTTCGATCAACCCGGACGGGCATGCCATTGGCCGCCCCCCCTGCATGATCAGCGATCGAACGCCTATGGTTGAGTTGATCGGATGCCAACGATCGGCTGCAAGGTCCAATGAGACAAAAATATATCCCGGGAAAAAAGCTACTGATTTCTCAAAGGCTTTGCGCGCATGTCGCACCATGCGCCGCTGCCGAGGCAACCAGGAGACGAAGCCCTGACGACCCAAATTTAGAAGAGCTACATCTTCGCGCCCCGGTTGAGACGCGGCGACATACCAGCGTCGTCCAGATTGCGATGACCGAGGAAAGCCCCCGAGCGCTTCATTTCGTACTTTGCCTGGCAGTGGCATGGTAACCTTACGAGAAGTTCTAGCCTGGAGAGAGCGAGAGAATGACCGGCTGAATGACATAGCACCATCCACCCAACGGGCCTAGGCGCCCCAAGGGCAACGGGGCGACCACAGTTGATAAGGCAAAAAATTCCCGCTTCGCCCCGCCTGGCAAACCATCTTTCGCAGGCCGGCCGGGTCAACAGGGCTGAGCTTTCGCATTCATTGGCGCAGCAGCGCTCGCAATCGACCGCCGAGCTGAAGCAAATTTGACGCACAGTCGATAAGGTGGCCTAATTTATGACGAAAGCATCTATGGTCTGGTTGCTTCAAAAGATGCACAACGGCGTCAGCCTTAGGAGACCGGCGTCGCAAGATGTCTCCGGCCAATAGTCGATGGCGACGAGACGCCACTCAAATTTTCCCATCTGAAGGCCAAACCGTCGTCATTTCTGACACGTCGTCGCCTGGCTGAACTCCCACGACATTGCGGCGGGAAACTAAGTCAGGCTGCCTGCGTGATAGCCGCAAACCGCTACCGCACTTCAACAGCAGCCCACGCGCCCGATGGAGGCTACAGTTCCCGTTCAACATCCAAGCGCATAGAAGCAGGCGGCCAGCCGGGAGCCAAAACTTCGGGATGGCCTTTGCATATCGATCGTAGCAACGATCGATATGCCTAGAAGTCGTTGATTCTTCGGTTTTATGCGCTGGCTGGGGCGGGAGGATTCGAACCTCCGAATGGCGGTACCAAAAACCGCTGCCTTACCACTTGGCGACGCCCCAGCAGGCGGGTCCGAAGACACCGCAGCGACCGTCCTATAGACGGTTGGGAGCCCGCCCGCAACGGTCCACCACCCCCGTCATCAACAGCCCTCTTCATCCGTCATCCACAGGGTCGTTCAAGACCTGCACAACACCCCTTGCGGCTACCGAATCCTCTGTCTATAACCCGGCTCATCGGCGGTCACGGAGTGTAGCGCAGCCTGGTAGCGCACCTCGTTCGGGACGAGGGGGTCGCAGGTTCAAATCCTGCCACTCCGACCATCGATCTTCCCGAGAACATTGAGAAATCTGAGTTACCCCCACCGGGGCGGAACCATGGGCCCAAGATCGAGCCCGAGATTGTCTCTGTTTCTAGGCTTCTCCCCCACGAACCATGACCGCTCCAAACTCCAGTTCCGGATCGTAGCGGGAGGCTGTTCTGGTGGCCCAGATTTTCGGATGGGTGGGAACGCACAAAAACGACTCCGCCACCACCGTATGGCAGCGGCCGGCTGATTATGGCGGGCAATCTTTGCCGCAATACCGCAGAGCGGTGTCAGCGGCCGGCTTTCGCGACGAAGCGCCTCGTCAACTGGCGTCGTGGCCACACCGCGAGCGCGAGCGATAGGACCGACACGGGCGAGGCTGGCCATCGACCCTTGGGCTCAGCCGCACCAGGGGCCATAGGGGCCAGGTCTCTATCGCTTCATGCTGGCGGCACGGCGCCACCTGCCCCCCCCGGCATGTCTTAACCCCAAGACTACGGCGCCGAAGCGGGACGCGGGCCCTGCTAGAACGCCGCGCCGTTCGCCCTCCCCTGAAGGCTACCATGCTGGAGCAGTGACGGCCTGGTGCGTCAATTGACGGACGTCTCCCTACGTGGGAGGTTTCCAAAAGAAGTCCCACTCATACTTCTGCTGTCGCAATGACAATCGTATCTCACAAGCATGAGTTCATCTTCCTGAAGTCACGAAAGACCGCCGGCACCTCTGTTGAGGGCTGGTTGATTCCTCAACTTGGTCAAATGGATTTCGTGGCAACGAGCAGGCAGAATTGGGGAGCCAACCTGCCCGTTCTGGGCACACCACACGCGACGACCCGCTTTCCAATACTCGAACGTCCAGCCAAGAAACTGCTGCGTTTCTTTCGCCCAGTGCTCCGGCTCGGAGAGCACGCAAGCGCCCTGGATGTTCGTCGACATGTCGGAGAACGAGTCTGGAAGCAATACTTCAAATTCAGCATAGAGCGACAACCATGGGATCGATTGATCTCGCTATGGTCCTGGAGACAACATCGACTCGGTAGAGAGATCTCCTTTGATCAATTTCTCGACAAGCTAGAGAACGGGGAAGACGATCCCCTGGTCGAGTTCTGGTCGAATCTCCCGATATATGCCGATGCTGGCGGAGCGGTGGTCGCCGACCAAGTTTTGGATTATGGACGCCTCAAAAGCGAACTGGGCGAGGTGGCGCAGTTTCTTGGGCTTCCGATATCGGTCGACGATCTTCCGCGCCACAAGACTGGCCACCGCACCGCCTCCGATACCGTCACAGGTCTTTCAAAGGCCCAGATCCAACGAGTAAGCCGGTTGTGTCGTGCCGAGATCAAGCTCTTTGGGTGGGATGAACCGAAAAGTCAGCAATAGGAGGCCCTGCCCTTTGGTCTGGAGCCAGAAACATCTGGCTCGAATCCGACTTTTCACCTCTGCCTCAGGGAGAGGTGAAGTGGCGTTTCAAAGCATATCGATCTTACTCCGGATCGCGATGGCGCCGTTCCGATAAAAAAGATGACCGCACGGCGGTTTCAGATGCAACGGCGAAGGGCACGCGCCCAGCCGAAGCACTCGCGACGTGATGCGTCCGCACATCCACGAACGCTCGAACTATCCGATCCGATGAATCAGCGGTGCACTTCCGACAAAAGTTGCAGGCCTATTTTTTCATGGGCCAGGTGTCAGCCAGCCTGTAGCCCGACGGCCATGGGTCGGATGGGTCGAGCATGTGCTGGTGGGTGCCGGTGATCCAGGCGCGCCCGGAAATTTCCGGCAGAACCGCAGGGCGGCCGCCAACCTCGGTCGTGCCGAGGATACGGCCCGTAAACGTCGAGCCGATGATCGAGACCGCCGTCAGCGTTTCCCCCTCCACCATCTCACCGCGCGCATGCAGCACGGCCATCCGCGCCGATAGCGCCGTGCCGGTGGGCGAGCGGTCGACCTTGCCGGGCTGGATCGCCACGGCAGCGCCGGCGCGAAGCCCCTCTGCCGTGCGTTCGACCGGACCGGCGAAGAGACAGAAGGAGAAATGTCGCCAGTCGGGATTGTCGGGGTGGTGGAACTTTAGCGCGGCATTGGCGGCGTTGGTGATGCGCACGCCGAGTTGCGCCAGATCCTGCGCCTCGTCCGCCTTCAGCGAAAAGCCCAGCGCCGCCGCATCGACGATGACGAAGCTGTCGCCGCCATAGGCGGTGTCGACGGTCAGCGTGCCGAGCCCTTCCACTTCCAGCTTTGCATCCAGCAGGTCGGCGAAGCTCGGCAGGTTGCGGACGAAAATGCGTTCGGCCTTGCCGTTTCGGCATTCGGCCCGGACACGGACCAGGCCGCCAGGCGCCTCCAGCGTGATCTCCGTAATCGGCTCCTGCATCGGCAGGATGCCGCTATCCAGCAGCACCGTGGCAACGCAGATCGAATTGGAGCCCGACATGGGCGGCGTATCTTCCGGCTCCATGATGATGAAGGCCGCATCCGCTTCGGGATGCTTCGGCGGCACCAGCAGATTGACATGGCGGAACACGCCGCCGCGCGGCTCGTTCAGCACGAAATTGCGCAGCGTCTGGTCGCGCACGATCCACCGGCTCTGTTCCCAGATCGTATCGCCCGGCGGCGGCGAAACACCGCCGACGATCACGTCGCCGACCTCCCCTTCCGCATGAGCCGAGATCACATGAACGACTTTGGTCGAGCGCATCGGGATACCTCAGGAAAGCCAGTCGGGTAGAGTTTTGGGGGCCAGTCCGGTCAGGGCGGCGCTCACGCACTCGGCAAGGCTGCCGAAGCGCACGGCGCGGCCGGAAAGACCGGGGCCGTAATGGGCGTATTTGCCGGAATTCGTGATCAAGGCCCGGGTCCGCGTCGGGAAAACCGGTTCGGAAATCGAGCACCAGCAAAGGTCGGGCAGCACCTGCACGCCGCTCTCCGCCAGCAGGCCGAGCGTGCCGTCGTCGCGCGCTTCCGCGATGACCTGATGCCCCGCCGTGACGATGACCGCGACATCCTTGTGGCGCTTGCGGCCGCCAAGCGCCACGGCCAACGCGCGGCATTCGGCAATCGAGGCATGCGGACTGCCGATGGCGACGAGTTCGACCGCCTCCGGCCCCTCGTTCAACAGCTGCCAGGCGGCGGCCATGTCCGCGCGGGTGATGACCATGCGGTCGGTATCCGCTGCGGCGGCTCCCTCTGCCTCGGGCGTCACGCCCTCGACATGCAGCATCGGCGCGGCGGACGTGGTGCCGAAGGCGGCGCAGAGCGCTTTCAGGTCGTCGCGAGAGGGATGGGCCGAGGCGAGGCCGCGCAGGAGCGGGATCCGGTCGGGCGCGGCGCGGCCGGCGAGATAGCCAATCAGCGGCCAGAAGGCATCATCCACCGCGTCGGGCAGTTCGACATCGATGACCCGGCGAGCCTTGCGATGGATATCGAGATAGACGCCGGAGAGCGGCGCGCGCCCGGTCAGCGCGATGCAGAGATCGAGGAAATCGGGGTGCTTCGCCGTCCGCGCGCCGAGCACGGTATTGGCGAAGATCACCGCGTTGGACTCGGCCCAGGCGATGGTCTCGCCGGCGCCGGGGGCGCTGTCGAGCAGGTAGGGCGAGCAGGTGAAGGTCGGCCGGCAGCCCATGCGGACATAGGCATCGGCCAGACGCGCGGCCGGGTCGCCGAACGAGGCAGGCACGCCCTGCTCGCGCCAATTGGCGCGATCGACGGATATGGCGTTCATCGTGGTCGGGACGCGCACGCGCGCACCCATGTCGGCGATCTTTTCGGCGAAGGTCAGGTTGGCGGGGCTGGCATAGATGCAGCCATCGATATGGGCCTGCGTGACATCCACCAGACCCGTCGCGCCCTGCTGGGCTGCCATGGCGCAGATGATCCGCATGGCCAGTTGCACGGCCAGGCCTTCGCGCCCGTCAAGCATGGCGCGATCCGCCTCGGTGAGGTCGAGCGCGGCGGAGGCGGCCGGGCTGACCGCCAGCTGCAATCCATCGGCCTCGATCGCCGTATCGCTGATCGTAGCGGTTTTCGCCTGCGACAGCGCCGCGAAAGCCTCGGGCGCCAGGCGCAGTACCGGCAGCCGTTTGCCGAACAGTTCCGACGCGATCAGCGCGCCGAGGGTCAGCACGTCCTCGGCTTCCGAAAACACCAGCGCGGCCGGCGCCCGCCCGGTCAGCGCGAGGTCCAGCAGAACGCCTGAGCCGGTGCAGGAGCCCCGGCTCGACGGCATCAACAGGATGCTGTCGGTCAGGCATACGCCATGAAGCGGGTGATGCACGTCGATCACCTTGCCCGTGGCGGGATCGACCCCGCCCCAGAAGCTCAGCGCCTCGCCGGCGACGATGACGGGTCCGTGGGCGACGCCGCCCAGAATGCTGCGCGCGGCCATAGCTTGCCTCACTTCACCACGAAGCCGTGCGCGAAGGGATCGCGATCGTCGATGAAGATGGTGTTGATGCCGGTCATCCGCGCCCAGCCCGCGATCGAGGGGATGATCGCGTCGCGACCCGCGACTTTCGTCGCCGCCTCGACCCGGCCCTTGAACAGTGAGCCGATGATCGATTCATGCACGAAGTCGTCGCCGACCTTCAGCTTGCCCTTGGCGGCGAGCTGCGCCATGCGCGCCGAGGTGCCGGTGCCGCAGGGCGACCGATCGATCGCCTTCTCGCCATAGAACACGGCGTTGCGGGCATGGGCTTCGGCCTGCGTCGCCTGGCCGGTCCACTGGATGTGGCTCAGGCCCTGGATCTGCGGATGCTCGGGATGGACGAATTCGTATTTCGCGTTCAGCGCGGCCCGGAGCTTCGGGCTCCATCCGATCAGTTCGCCGGCCGTGTGATCGGCGATATCGCGAAAATTCTTCTGCGGCTCGACAATGGCGTAGAAGTTGCCGCCATAGGCGACATCGACCACGATCTCGCCCAGGCCCTCGACCTCGGCCGTCAGGCCCTCGGCATGGAGGAAACCGGGAACGTTGGTAAGGCGCACTTCCTCGACGAAGCGGCCTTCCTGGCGGTAGGTGATGTCGACCTTGCCGGCAGGGGTATCGATCGACAGCTTGCCGGGTTCGCGCGGGGTGATCAGGCCGTTCTCGATGCCCATCGTGATGGTGCCGATGGTGCCGTGACCGCACATCGGCAGGCAGCCGGAGGTCTCGATGAACAGCACCGCCACATCGCAATCCGGCCGCGTCGGCGGATAGAGGATCGAGCCCGACATCATGTCATGGCCGCGCGGCTCAAACATCAGCCCGGTGCGGATCCAGTCGAACTCGCGCAGGAAATGCGCCCGTTTTTCCAGCATGTTGGCGCCTTCGAGGCGCGGACCGCCACCCGAAACGAGGCGGACGGGATTGCCGCATGTGTGCCCATCGATGCAGGAGAAAGTGTGATTGGCCACGGGGGCCTCCCTATCGGAAACGTTGTGGCGAGAAGGACGATATGTCGATGGCCGGCGTCTGGCCGGTCAGGAGATCGGCGACGATCCGGGCGGTGCCGGCCGATTGCGTGAGGCCAAGATGGCCATGACCAAATGCGTAGACAACCCTCGACGTGGCGCGGGAACGGCCGATCGCCGGCAAGCTGTCGGGCAGCGACGGACGGAAGCCCATCCATTGCGTGCCACCCGCGGGCTTCAACCCCGGCAGGAAAGCCTGCGCCTTCTTCAGCATGGCCTCCGACCGGCGGAAGTTCGGCGGCAGCTTCAGTCCGCCAAGCTCGACAGCCCCGCCGACGCGGATGCCGGTCGAGAGGCGGCTGACGACGAAGCCGTGGCCGCCGAAGGTGACCTGCATGCGCAGATCGAACGCGCCTGGCGGCAGCGTCGTGTTGTAGCCGCGTTCGGTTTCGAGCGGGATCGGCTCGCCCAGCGTCCGCGTGATCCTGTGCGAAAACGCCCCAGCCGCGACGACGACATTCCGGCTGCGCCGGACGCTGCCATCGCTGGCCAGAACTTCGACACCGACGTCGGAAGGCCGCAATTCGACGATCTCGGCGCGCTCGATCCGGCCGCCCTTTGCGCAAAAATCCTCGGCCAGCGCCAGCGTATAGAGCTTTGGATCGGCAATGGAAAACCAGCCGGGCGTAAACGTGCCGTGGCTGAAGCGCGGCGCGAGGCCGGGCTGGATCTCGGCCATGCCGGATGCGTCGAGGTGGTGAAATTCGATGCCGTGCGCTTCCCGCGCAGCCCAGCCTTCGAGCGACGCCTTGAACTCGGACGCGCCCTCATAGACCTGCAGATTGCCGTCCTTGCGCAGCATGGGCAGCGTGCCGGTCTGGCGCAGGAAGGGTTCGAGTTCGGCCTTCGACAGATCCATCAGCGCCGTTTGCGCGGCGGTCGATCCGGCGACGCGGGCCGGAGAACAGGCCCGCCAGAACTGGAACATCCAGGGCGCGATTCCGAGGGCATAGGCCGGTGGGATCGACAGTGGGCCCAGCGGATCCAGCAGCCATTTCGGCGCCTTCTTCAGGATACCGGGCGAAGCGAGCGGCAGGATATCGGTGAAGGCGAAGGCGCCGGCATTGCCCGCCGAGGCGCCCGAGGCCGGGCCGTCACGATCGATGACCGTGACGGAAAGTCCGCGCGCCTGCGCGGCGATGGCGGCCGAAAGCCCGACGACGCCGGCGCCGACAATGATGACATCGAGATCGGAACTCACCGGATGCTGGCCAGGAATTTCTGAGTTTCCGGATTTTGCGGAGCGCCGAAAAGCTGCTCCGGCGTGCCGATCTCGGCCATGACGCCCTGGTGGAAGAAGGCCACCCGGTCGGAAACGTCGCGCGCGAAAGCCATTTCGTGCGTGACGCAGATCATCGTCATGCCCTCTTCCGCCAGCATCTTGAGGGTATCGAGAACTTCGCCGACGAGCATGGGATCAAGCGCCGAGGTCACCTCGTCGAACAGCATGTATTTCGGCGACATCGCCAACGCGCGGGCGATCGCCATGCGCTGCTGCTGGCCGCCGGACATGCGGTTTGGATAGACCGACAATTTCTCGGCCAACCCGACATGGGTGAGGTTCTTGACGGCGATCGCCTCGGCATCGCTCTTGGCCATGCCGAGCACCTTGCGGGGCGCGAGCATCACGTTTTCCAGAACCGTCAGGTGCGGAAAGGCGTTCCATTGCTGGAACACGATGCCGATCTTCTGGCGCAGCTTGTTGAGGTCCGTGCTTTTGGCGTGAACCTCGGTGCCATCGATCTTGATCTTGCCGGAGTTGATCGGCTCCAGACCGTTGATACAGGTCAGAAGCGTCGATTTTCCCGAGCCGGAGCCGCCGATGATGCTGACGACCTCGCCCTTGTTCACGGTGAGGTTGATCCCCTTCAGCACTTCGAGTTTGCCGAAGGATTTGTGGACACTCTCAATCTCAATCATTGGGGGACCACCGTTTTTCGAGATAGCCACCGAGCCGGGCGATGGGGAAGCTGATGAGGAAGTAGATCGCGCCGCAGATCAGCAGGATGAACAGCGGTTCCTGCAGCCGGGTGACCAGGATCTGCGAGGCGCGCAGGAGTTCGATCAGGCCGAGCCAGAGCACCAGCGCGGAGTCCTTCATGACGCCGAGCGTGAGGCCGATCCACGATGGCAGCGAGACGCGCGTGGCGAGCGGGGCCACGATGAAGCGCATGTCCTGCCACCAGCTCAGACCGAGGGAACGCCCTGCCCGGCGCGTCGTCAGCGGAACGGCGTCGATGCCGCCACGGACGATCTCGGTGCAATAGGCGGCGGTATAGAGCGACAGCACCACGCAGGAGGTGGTGAAGGGAGGCCAGCCAAGCTTCGCGATCGACTGGAACGCATTGGCGAGGACGAGCTGGATCAGCAGAGGCACAGAGCGGAAGATGTCGAGCACAAAGGTCAGCGGTATCGACCAATAAGGCCCGAGCTGGACGCGGATCACACCGCAAAAGATGCCAAGAATGGTTCCGGCGATGACGGAGACCGCCGTGACCGCGAGCGTCATGCCGGCGCCTTGCGCCAGGAAGACGATATCACCCCATGAAAGGGACGTGTCGAACATGGCTCTCCCCTCTCAATAACGGAACAGGCGCGAGGCAATCAGCCTGGCTGCCAGGGTGACCACCTTGGCGATCAGGTAATAGATCACCGCGGCCAGGGCGAAGAATTCGAAGGTACGGAAAGTCCGGGCGTTCAACGCCTGCGTGACGCCGGCAAGGTCGGTATTCATGCCCACCGTGACGCCGAGCGAGGTCATCAGGATGGCCCAGACCATCTGGTTGGTAATCGGCAGGAAGGCGATGCGAAGCATCTGCGGCACGACGATCAACCGGAATGCCTGCAGCGAGGTCATGCCGAGCGACCGGCCAGCACGAGCCTGCGTATCGGGGATAGCCTTGAGGGCGCCCCGGAAATTCTCGGCCAGATAGCCCGCATTGTTGAAGGCGATACCGGCCAGAAGCGAGGTGAACGGACTGAGGTGGATGCCGAAGCTACCCAGTCCGAAATGCGCCATGTAGATCTGGAACAGCGCCGGCGTGTTGCGCGCAATCTCGACCCAGGCCACGGCGAACCCGCGAAGCAGGCGACTGCCGGACAGGCGAAACAAGGTGAGAATGATCGCGACGACGAGGCCGATCGCCATCGACAGCAGCGCGATCTGCATCGTGACCAGGGCGCCGTCCAGCATCTGCGGCAGCGCCTTGAGGGCCTGGTTCCATTGGAAGGAGTATTTGAACATGCCGCTTCACCTCTCGCGTGGATCGGTGGCGCGAACCCAAGGTCAGCGCCACCGGTGAAACGGTCAGATCAGCGATAGACGCCGTTGACGGTGAGCGACGGCAGATCGCCGCCAACCCACTTCTCGTAGAGCTCGGCGTAACGGCCGGTGCGAACCTGCTGGTTGATGAACAGGTTGAGGAAGTTGATCAGGCCGTATTCTTCGCGGTTGGTGAAAAGCGCGACATAGTCGATGTCGAAGGGCGCCTTGCCGACCACGGCGATGCCGGGAAACTTGCCGGTCTTCACATTGGCCTGGGCGACCGTCGAGGTCGAAACCGTGGCGTCGAGCTGGCCCTGGCTCAGGGCAAGGAAGACGTCAGCCTGTGTCTGGTAAGGACGGAACTCGCCGCCGCCCCATGCCTTGACCTGCTTCTCAAGCGCGATGGCTTCGAATGTGCCGGCGGTCGCACCGACGACCTTGCCCTTCATGTCCTCGAACGACTTGATGCCCGTCTTCTCGTTGGCGGTCACGGCCATTTCGAAGGCGAAATAGGGGATCGTCATCCCGACCGTCCTGGCGCGCTCCAGCGTGTCGGAGGTCGAAGCGACACCGACATCGACGCGACCGGACATCAGAGCCGGAATACGTTCGGGAAAGGGTGTCTCGACGATTTCGGCCGTGACGCCGAGCGCCTTGGCAAGATCGTTGCAGTAATCGACATCAAAACCGACCGGATTGTTGCTGGCATCGCGCGAACCCATGGGCGGGAAGTCGAGCACGACGGCGCAACGCAGTGTTCCCGAACCAACGATGTCATCCAGTTTGTCAGCCTGAGCTGTGCTGACCATTGTAATGGCGGCCATAAGGCCGAATGCAGCAGTGGTGATCCTCATCTGACACTCTTTCCCTATCTTGGTCCGTGTTTCTCACGGTACGACCCCACTATTGCGGATTTCAGCATCAAATCAACCAGAAAATACACTATGTATACAGTACGATCACGCCGATCCCGCCTAACCTTCCGCAAATGTTCACGAAATTGGAGAGTCGGGGGCACCGTCGACACGCCAGCCAAAGCCGGTTTGGCACATCTGGCGCTCCCCCCGCGGCAAGGCGTCCAGATCCGATTTGGCGGCCCCCGATTTCGGCGGCCCCGCCCTGGGGCTGGCGGGCAAAAGCATTCGATTGAACTTTCCGACCGTTTGTATACTTTTTGTATTCTATCTATCGGCTCGCGGTGCGTGTCGGTACGCATGGCCAGGAAGGGCAGGAAATGACAGACAGTCGCCGTTTGACGATTCAGGAACTGAACGACCGCGTGGAGGCGATCTTCCGCAAGGCTGGCTTGAATGCGGTACAGGCAGGCGCCGTGGCGCGGGTGATCGTGGCCGGCGAACGGGACGCCTGCAAATCGCACGGCATCTATCGGATCGAGGGCGCCTTGCGGACGATGAAGGCCGGCAAGGTACGGCCGGACGCCGTGCCGGAACTGCTGGTGCAGGAAGCATCTGCGATCGTGAAGGTGAATGCGAAGGGCGGCTTCGCCAATTCGGCTTTCGAACTCGGGCTGCCCCACGTGATCGAGCGCGCCCGCGCCTATGGGCTGGCCGCGCTCGTGATCAATGACTGCACCCATTTCTCGGCGCTCTGGCCCGAGGTCGAGGCCCTGACGGAGCACGGACTGGCCGGCATCGTCATGTGTCCAAGCTATTCGTCCGTGGCGCCGATGGGCGGCAACAAGCCCTTGCTTGGCACCAACCCCTTCGCCTTTGGCTGGCCGCGCCGGGACAAGCCGCCCTACGTCTTCGACTTTGCGACCTCCGTCGCCGCGCGCGGCGAAATCGAGCTGCATCGACGGGCCGGCAAGCCACTGCCCGAAGGATGGGCGATCGACGCGGCGGGGCAGCCGACGACCAACCCCGATGCCGCGCTCGCCGGCGCCATGCTGCCGTTCGGCGGCCACAAGGGCTCGGCGATCGGCACGATGATCGAACTGCTCGCAGGCATCATGATCGGCGACTTGACCAGCCCGGAAGCCCTCGAAGCCTTGGGCAGCACGACTCTGGTCCCCCCGCATGGCGAACTCATCCTCGCCTTCTCGCCGGAGAAGTTCGCTGCCGGACGCCCCGGCGATCCCTTCGCCCGCGCCGAAACCCTGTTCGAGGCGATCGTCGGGCAAGGGGCCAGGCTGCCCTCGCAGCGACGCTTCGAGGCGCGCGCGAAGTCAGAAGCGGAAGACATTTTGCTCACCGCATCCGAGTTCGAGCAACTCGACAGGCTGCTGGCGCTCGGCCTCGACGCCGTCGCATAAAGTCCCGCTCGTCATCCGCCGAAATGAAAAAGGCCCCGCTCATCGCGGGGCCTCTTTTTGTTCGTTGTCGTTAAAGCGCGATCAGGCCGCATACTTCTGGACGGCGCCGGGAAGCTTGCTCCACTCGGCATACCATGTGCTGAAGAGCTTCAGCTGCGCTTCGACATAGTTGCGCTGGCTGTCCGACAGAACGTCATCCTCGTTGAAGTTCAGCGTGAATTCCTTGTCGCCCTTCAGCACCAGCATGTACTTGAAGTAGAGGACCAGCTCCGGGCCCTCGTCGAACGAGGACAGCACGGCCAGAGCCTGCTCGAGTTCCAGCGCACGCTGGCGCGCGTCGACATCACCGGTAGCCGCCGCCTGCGCCAGCTTGCACAGGTGAATGACTTCCTTCGGCAGGACGTTGCCGATGCCGGTGATCGCGCCGGTCGCGCCGCAATTGACGAAGCCATGGAACACGGCCGTATCAACGCCGGCCATCAGCGAGACACCATCATCACGGCTGGTGATGTTTTCCGCCGCATAGCGCATGTCGTCCGGGCCGCCGAATTCCTTGAAGCCGACGAGATTGGGATGTTCGGCGCGCAGGGCGAAGAACAGGTCGGCGCGGGTGGCAAAGCCATAATAGGGGCTGTTGTAGATCACGGCCGGCAGGTCGGGCGCAGCGGCAAGAATCGCTTTGAAATGCGCCTTCTGGGCCGCGACGACCGAGGCGCGAGAGAGCACGCGCGGGATCACCATCAAGCCCTTCGCGCCAACCTTCTGGGCGTGGGCCGCAAGGGCGACGGCGGATGCCGAATTGACCGCACCGGTCCCGACGATGACCGGGATGCCGGCGCCGACCAGGCGCTCGACGCCTTCCATGCGCTGGGCGTTCGTCAGCAGCGGCCAATCACCCATCGAACCGCAATAGACGACGGCCGACATGCCGGCGGCGATCAGTTCCTTGGCCTTGCGGACGAGCCCGTCGAAATCCGGGCTACGGTCGTCCTTGCATGGAGTCATCAACGCGGGAATGACACCGGAAAAAATTTGGGCCTTCATATCGGACTCCTCTGCTTTGCCGATCGGAATGGCAGGATCGCAGCCCTACGAAGGCATCGAACCTACCGTCGACGCCCCTTATATCGCGTTGTATACTGTTTGTCGACAAAAAATCCACAACGCCTAAAGCGCGATCTCCAGACGGCGCTCGCTGATCAGGAGGCTCCGGATCTGATCGACGATCTGGTTGGCATGGGCCCTTGCCAATTGCTCCGCGGTATCCGCGTCCCGCGCGACGATCGCGTCGATCATGGCTTCGTGCTCATCGACGAAACGCTGCGGCAGCCGATCCTCATAGGACTGATAGTAGAGACGCAGGAAACGGCGCCCCTCATCGAGGATGCGGTTGAACAGGGCGAGGAAATACGGATTGCGCCCGGCCTCGGCGATGGCCGAATGGAAGGCGGCATTGGTCGCGATCATTGCGAGGGCATCCTGCGCCTGCACCGCCGCCGCGAACGCCGCCTGGTGGCCGCGGATCGCCGCCAGATCCGACTCGCGATGGTTCTCCGCCGCCAACCTCGTCGTTGCGCGGTACATCAATACCATGGCGTCGAAATAGGGCGAGACGTTGAGATAATCGATGTTCGACACCATGGTCGAGCGATTGGGAAGGGTTTGGATCAGCCCCTCCCCCGCGAGCCGCACCAGGGCCTCCCGGATCGGGGTCCGGGACATGTTGAACCGTTCCGCGAGCTGGACCTCATCGATCGGACTGCCGGGAGAAAGGACGAGATCAAGGATCTCGTCGCGCAGCAGATCGTAAACCATTTTCACGCCCGAACCGCGCTTGCGCTCCGTGGATCGGCTGACCTCTGGCTTTTTCGTCATCTCAACATCCCTCTTGTCGACAAGAGGGATACTGTTGCACGGCTTGGCGAGCAACCTTTTCACGCAAAATCCGGCATCCGTTGGCAGGCAAGGGCTCGGCGCCGGTCAAGGACAACGCGTTTCCGCCTTCGATCTCCCCTGGAGCAACCGTGGATAGCCTGGGTGTGTTGCGCCGGTACCCTCGACGGCAAGGTTGGGCCAATGCCACAATACGCTGCGTCATACGCAATCATACGGGGAATACGATGAAGAAGACCTATGAGAAGCCGGCACTCGTGAAGGCCGCCTTGCTGCAGCAGGCTGCCGCAGCAACGCTGACCATCAGCGGCATCCCGGTCCCGCCAACCTGAACCTTACCTCCGCCGGCGGGCCTGGCCTGCCGGCGGAAACCAGGCTTCTCGGACTCCCAGCCGGGTCCAACAAACGAAAAAGGCGGCCCACTGGGCCGCCTTTTCCAAATCGTACTGCAGAGCCGATCAGAACTTGTAGTTCAGGCCGGCCTTGATGACGTTGCTGGTCAGGTCGACGTCGGCATTGGCAAACAGGAAGTTGTAGTCCTGCGAGCCGAGGTCGACGTAGTTATACTCGATCAGGCCAGTGAGGTTCTGGGTGAAGGCGTATTCGGCGCCGACGCCAGCCGTCCAACCGGTGTGCCACTGCGAATCCTGCAGCGAGAGGCCACCGCCGACGGGGAGTTCAAACTTGGACTGGCCGTAAGCGACACCGCCCTTGCCGTAGACAAGCAGGTTATCGAAGGCATAGCCGATGCGAGCCGTCGTGCTACCGAGCCATTCGAGCTTCTGCTCGACTTCGCCCGCGCCGATGTCGCCGAGCGATACCTTTGCCGAGGTGTAGGCGAAGTCGGTCTGGAGGCCGACGACGATGTTGTCGAACTGCCAGTTGTAGCCAGCCTGGACGCCACCGAGGAAGCCGGTGTTGTTGTCGCTGAAGTCCGGGCCGAGGTTCTGCGGCGAGCTGAACTCGAAATCGGTGATCGCTGCGCCGGCATGCACGCCGAGGTAGAAGCCGGTCCAGTTGAAGGCAGCCGGAGCCGCAGCGACGGGAGCAGCCTCATAGGTCAGATCAGCAGCCTGGGCGCCGACGACGCCGAGCGCCAGGACCGAAGCGGAAGCCAGTGCGAAAAGACGAATGTTCACGGGGAACTCCATATGAATTGCTAAGGCAGTTCTAGCAGAGGTCCGACGGAAATACCGTTGCTCAGGGGACACACCAATAGCGCGAACGGAGAGACTGAGCGCTCGTCAGCACGGCGGAGCCGCGGAGGTCCGCCGTCACCGCCGGAGGCCCAAAACGAAAAAAGGCGGCCCGATGGGCCGCCTTTTCCAAATCGTGCCTTGGAGCCGATTAGAACTTGTAGTTCAGGCCGGCCTTGATGACGTTGGTCGTCAGGTCCGCGCTGGCAGCGTTATTGCCTGCGAAGCTGTAATCCTGCGAGCCGAGGTCGACGTAGTTGTACTCGAGCAGGCCGGTGATGTTCTGGGTGAAGGCGTATTCAGCGCCGACGCCAGCGGTCCAGCCGACATGCCACTGCGAATCGTCGCCGAAGCCGACGGTCTCGATCTTCGACTGACCGTAAGCGACACCGCCCTTGCCGTAGACGAGCAGGTTGTCGAACGCATAACCGACGCGAGCGGTCGTGCTGCCGAGCCAGTTCAGCTTGTTCTCGGCGCCGACAAAGTCGTCCGAGATCTTGGCCGAGGTGTAGGCGAAGTCGGTCTGGGCGCCGATAACGATGTTGTCGAACTGCCAGTTGTAGCCAGCCTGGACGCCACCGATGAAGCCGGTGTTGTCGTCGCTCGGCTGGTAGCCGCCGTAGTTGTAGTCGCCATCGAACAGCGCGGCGCCGGCGTGCACGCCGAGGTAGAAGCCGGTCCAGTTGAAGGCAGCCGGTGCTGCCTCGACGACGGGAGCGGGTTCGTAGGTCAGGTCAGCTGCCTGGGCGCCGACGACGCCGAGAGCCAGGACCGAAGCGGAAGCCAGTGCGAAAAGACGAATGTTCACGGGGGAACTCCATATCAAATGCTATGGGACTCTTAGCAGACGTCCGGATGAAATACCGTGGCTCGAACGACACACCCGAAGTCTGAATCGGAGCGTCCGCTCATCGGGACGGCAAAACCTCAGCCCCCCTCTTCGTCGGAGCCCGAAACGAAAAAGGCGACCCGACGGGCCGCCTTCTCCAAACCGTACTTCGAAGCCGATTAGAACTTGTAGTTCAGGCCGGCCTTGATGACGTTGGTCGTCAGGTCTGCGCTGACGAAATCATCGAAGTAATCCTGCGAGCCGAGGTCGACGTAGTTGTACTCGAGAAGGCCGGTGAGGTTCTGGGTGAAGGCGTATTCAGCGCCGACGCCAGCGGTCCAACCGACATGCCACTGCGAGTCGTTGGCGAAGTCGATATCGTCGATCTTGGACTGGCCGTAAGCGACACCGCCCTTGCCGTAGACGAGGAAGTTGTCGAAGGCGTAGCCGATGCGAGCCGTCGTGCTGCCGAGCCACTCAAGCTTGTTCTCGGCGGGGATCGCGTCGTCCGAAAGCTTGGCCGAGGTGTAGGCGAAGTCCGTCTGCGCACCGATGACGATGTTGTCGAACTGCCAGTTGTAGCCGGCCTGGACGCCACCGATGAAGCCGGTGTTGTCATCGCTGAAGCCGAAGCCGTCAAAGCTGTAGTCGCCATCAACCAGCGCAGCGCCGGCATGGACGCCGAGATAGAAGCCGGTCCAGTTGAAGACGGCCGGCGCCGCCTCGACGACGGGAGCGGGCTCGTAGGTCAGGTCGGCTGCCTGGGCGCCGACAACGCCGAGCGCCAGGACCGAAGCGGAAGCCAATGCGAAAAGACGAAGGTTCACGGGGGGAACTCCATATCTATTGTTGCAAAGACCCTAGCAGAAGCCCTGCTGGAATACCGTTGCCCCTACGACACACACCGCGCCCGAACATCGGCGCGGCAAACCGCCGAGCTCCGCCGTTTCCGTCAAAGTCCCAAACGAAAAAGGCGACCCAATGGGCCGCCTTCTCCAACTCGTGCTCTAGAGCCGATTAGAACTTGTAGTTCAGGCCGGCCTTGATGACGTTGGTCGTCAGGTCTGCGCTGACGGCGTCGTTAAAGTAATCCTGCGAGCCGAGGTCAACGTAGTTGTACTCGAGCAGGCCGGTGATGTTCTGGGTGAAGGCGTATTCAGCGCCGACGCCAGCGGTCCAACCAACGTGCCACTGCGAGTCGTTCACGGACAGGACAGCGTCGTCGATCTTGGACTGGCCGTAAGCGACACCGCCCTTGCCGTAGACGAGGAAGTTGTCGAAGGCATAACCGACGCGAGCGGTCGTGCTGCCGAGCCACTCAAGCTTGTTCTCGGCGCCGAACGCGTCGTCCGAGATCTTGGCCGAGGTGTAGGCGAAGTCGGTCTGGGCGCCGATGACGATGTTGTCGAACTGCCAGTTGTAACCAGCCTGGACGCCACCGATGAAGCCGGTGTTGTCACCGCTGAAGCCGCCGAAGTCGACGTCATTGTAGTCGCCATCGAGCAGCGCTGCGCCAGCGTGGACGCCGAGGTAGAAGCCGGTCCAGTTGAAGGCAGCCGGGGCAGCTTCGACGATCGGAGCGGGAGCGGGCTCGTAGGTGAGATCAGCAGCCTGGGCAGCGGTAACGCCGAGGGCGAGGGCCGAAGCCGAGATCAGGGTAGCAAGGCGAAGAGCGTTCATTTGGGGGGAACTCCATTTCGAATATGTTAAGCGACGTATATCACAGTCAATCCAGATTACTGTTGTGCATTGGACACAGCCTCAGCTTGAATCGACATGACCGACGCGGAACCCGGATCGACAACGCCAAAACGGCAGATTCGTTGCCGGGAGCGGCACCCTAGGAAGGAATGCGTCGATAAATACGGCAGAAATGTAAGGAAATCCGTCCATTTTGTGGCGAAAATGAGAAGCCGGGATTTCTGCCCAAACAGAGCTTTCTCGGCCAAAGTCCACCGAGAGCATCCAGCACACGGCATTTTCGCCAATGAGGATATATTGGAAGCCAACCATACTTACTCTGAAGAATACAAAACGAAAACTTTAGCGCCCAAGTTTTTCGGATCGAATGCATGGATCGCCCCGCTGCCGATCCTGCCCTCATGGCCCGGCACCGATCGGCGCGCCGCATGACGGATCTCGCCGTCTATGCCGGTCTTTTCCTGGCCGCCCTCGCCGCCGCGACCATCCTGCCGATGCAATCGGAGGCCGCGCTGGTCGGCCTTCTCCTGGCGGATTATTCGCCCTTCTGGCTGGTGCTGGTGGCTAGCATCGGCAATGTGCTGGGCTCGGTGATCAACTGGTATCTGGGACGCGGGATCGCGCAATTCCAATCCCGGCGCTGGTTTCCCGTCGGTCCGGACGGGCTGGCGCGGGCGGAAGGCTGGTATCGCCGCTATGGCAAGTGGTCGCTGCTGCTAAGCTGGATGCCGATCGTGGGCGACCCGCTGACGGTCATCGCCGGCGTCCTGCGCGAGCCGATGCCGGTGTTCCTGGCCCTGGTGACGACAGCCAAGGTGGGGCGCTATCTCGTGCTCGCCGCCATCACGCTGAATTGGGCGGGATAGCGCTTCGGCCGCCCGCCCCGCTTGCTGGCCATGCGCCATGAGGCCTGGCCAGAAAGCACCGCTTCGCATCGTGGTAAACAAGATCTTAACGATGGATGGATCCAAAGCCCGGATCACGCATTGGGAAAGGCAGGAGGTGCTTTTCCATGCCAACTCACTCGCATAACGCAGCCTTAAGCCCGTCCCATACAATCGGACGCGTTTCGTATGGCTATCTGCCGGATGGGGTCATGACAGACGTTGCCAATGGCACGTCCGCCCTCGCGGCGCTACGCCACTGGCGCAGCCTGACCTGCTGGGAACTCTCGGAACAGTCCGGCGTCGACCTGATCATCATCATGCTGGCCGAACGCGGCAGCGACCTGATGCCCGAGGAACGCGCCGCCATCGCCGCCGTGCTCAACGTCGACGAAGAGCTGATCGGCTGATTTTCTTCAAGCGAACCGATACCCGTTTCGCTTGAAGACGCTTTAGCGCAGCCAGCGGCTGCTGGCGGCAACGCCGACCAGCAACACAGCCACAATGAGGAATGCCACCGACAGGCTGGTGACCTGCGCGACGAATCCGATCGCCGCCGGGCCCACCAGAATGCCGGCGTAGCCAAGCGTGGTGACGGCCGGGATCGCGATATGCTCCGGCATCACCTTCTGCCGCCCAATCGCGCTGTAGAGCACAGGAACGACGTTGGAGCAGCCGGCGCCCACGAGCGCATATCCCAGCAATGACGCCTCCCAGAACGGCACCAGCGTCGCGATGGCGAGGCCGATCGCCGCGCAAAGGCCGCCGAAGACGACAATGCGATTTTGCCCGACGACGCGGACGATCCGGTCGCCCGTCAAGCGACCGATGGTCATGGTGATGGCGAAGGCCGTGTAGGCAAGCCCGGCATGGCTCGGATCGACGCCGCGCACGGAGCTGAGGAACACGGCGCTCCAGTCGAGCACCGCGCCTTCCGTCAGGAAGACGATGAAGCACAGCGCACCGATGAACAGCACGATGCCATGCGGCACGGCAAAGGCCGGACCGCTGCCCTGGCTGGCATAGGGCAGCAGGTTCGGCGCGGCGAAGGCCAGCGCCGCCGCGACCACCGCGACAACGACCAGAGCCGCCGCGAAGGGCGAGGCACCGAGGGCCAGCATGGCGCTGACGCCGCCCGCCCCCGCTATGCCGCCGACGCTGAACAGCCCATGGAAGCCGGACATCATCGTGCGGCCGCTGGCGCGCTCGACGATCACCGCCTGGATATTGACGACGCAATCGACCAGGCCGACGCCCGCGCCGAACAAGAGCAGCGCCGGGATTAGCAGGCCGAAGCTGGAAACGCTGGCGAGCAAAGGCAGCGCGATGCACAGCATCGTCGCGCCGGCAACGATCATGCGACGGCAGCCGAAGCGGGCCGCGAGAGCGCCCGACAGCGGCATGGAAACGAGCGAGCCGGCCCCGAGGCAGAGCAGCAGCAATCCCAACATGCCATCGTCCAGCCCGGCGCGCGCCTTGGCGAAGGGCACCAGCGGCGCCCAGGCGGCCATGCCGAAACCGGCGATGAAAAAGGCAACTCGCGTCGAGAGTTGTTCGCCAGCGCCGGGAGCCGAGGCTGCAATCGTTTCGGAAGAAGACATCCAGAAGACCTGTGAATCTCGATTGTCGGTTTTGCTCGGAAGCGGCGGTCGGCGGCGCGAGGCGCCATGTCGCCGCTCTCGATGAAGAGTGGACGCCCACGTTGAAGATACGGGCGACCCGGTCAAGCCCCAACGCCGAACGAAGCGGAAAATCGCAGCGAAATTGCGGTTTTCGGGTGGATTCAAAAAAACTCCGAAAAAATCGTCGAACCGCGTGAACCTTTTCCCGTCTCGCCGCGACCAATGGTCATCGGGGCCGCAAAGGGCAGTCCCAAAGGTTCCAGAGGGAGAAACAAGATGACCATTCTCAAGACGATCCGCACCACCGCCACCGTCGCAGCGCTGGCAATCGCAACGTTCTCCGTCGCCTCGCTCGCCACGACGAGCAGCGCCAATGCCGGCCCCGGCTTCGGCGGACCTGGCGGCTTCAGCGGCGGCCATGGCGGGCATGGTGGTGGCCATGGCGGCGGTCACGGCGGCGGCCACGGCGGACATGGTGGGCACGGCGGCCATGGTGGTCATGGCGGCTGGGGCGGCCCGCGCTGGGGCGGCGGCATCTACATCGGCATCCCCGCTTTCGTCGGCGCCAGCCAGGAATGCTACAAGGTCCGCAAGCGTGTCTTCGTCCCCGGCGTCGGCCGGGTCTGGAAGCGGGTCGTGGTCTGCGAGTGATCGCAGCGATGCTCGGATCAAGCCAGGCGGCGACGGGCGCCAATCCCGCCTCCGCCTGGCAACCGCCACGAGAGTTGACCGGGGCGCGGCAACCCGCCACCCTCCCCGGTCAGATGGCGGGATGGACGGGGCCTCCAATGCTCGGCAGCCAAGACGAACAGCACCTGGCCCGGATCGCCAAGGGCGACCAGGCCGCGATGCGGGCTTTGTTCACCGCGCATAACATGCGCGTCCATCGGTTCGTCTTGCGGCTCGTCCGGCGCGAGGATATCGCGGAAGACATCGTCACCGAGGTCTTTCTCGACGTCTGGCGTCAGGCGGCCCGGTTCGAGGGCCGCGCCAGCGTCACCACCTGGCTTTTGTCGATCGCCCGCTTCAAGGCCTATTCGGCACTGCGGCGGCGCACCGAAGCCCCGCTCGACGACGAATTCGCCGAGACGATCGAGGACCAGGACGATACGCCGGAAGTCACGCTGCAAAAGTCCGACAAGGCCGGTGTCCTGCGGGCCTGCATCGACAGGCTTTCGCGCGAGCACCGCGAGGTGATCGACCTCGTCTACTACCAGGAACAGTCGATCGAGGACGTCAGCCGCATTGTCGGCATACCGGAAAATACGGTGAAGACCCGCGTGTTCCATGCCCGCAAGCGGCTTTCGGAACTCTGCCGGGAAGCCGGACTGGATAGAGGGTGGCCATGATGACGAAGCCAGACACGGACGAGCCCGGACGCATCGAGGCACTGCTACCCTGGTACGCCACCGGCAAACTTTCAGCCGAAGAGGCAATCGAGGTCGAGGCGGCGCTCGCTGCCGACCCGCTCTTGCGCGCGCATCTGAAACGGATCGAAGGCGAGCGGATCGCGGCGATCGAGAGCGCCGAAGCCTTGCCCCTGCCCTCGTCGCGCATGGCCGAAAAGCTGTTCGCCGAGATCGGCAAAACCGCGCCTTCCACCCGTCCGTCCTTCCTCGCCGGCCTGTTCGGCAGGCTTGGGGAGCAGATCGCCGCTCTATCCCCGTCGCAGCTCGGATTGTCCGCTGCCGCCGCCGCCCTCGTCATGCTCGTGCTTGGCGGCGCGCTCGGTGGGCTGGTGGCCGACCGTGGGTTAACGGAAGGCTACCAAACCGCCTCCGGACCGGGGGCTGTTAACCCCGCCGGCGCCGTCCTGCTGATCGCCTTCCAGCCGGAGGCAAAAGCGGCCCAGATCGAGCAAACCATCGCCTCGGTAGGCGGGTCCATCATCGACGGCCCCCGCGCCGGCGGCCTGTTCAAGCTCAGGATCGGCGAGGCAAGCATGAGCGAGGCCGACCGCAAGGCGGTCATCGAAAAGCTCGCCGCCGCGAAAGACATCGTGAAGCTGGTCATAGCGGCTCCGTAGGCATCGGTTCACAACAGCCCATCTGCCATTCCTGCGACTGCCCCTCGGGAGGCTGCCATGAGCATGCATCGGATCGGACTTTTGGCGCTCGCCCTGGCGACGCTGGCCGCAGCACCCATCCCGCAAGTCCTTGCAGCAGAACGTATTCTTGTCGCGCAAAGCGCCGCGAACGACGAGGAAGACTGGCGACGGCAGAGACGACCCAAGCAACCGGGTCAGGACCGCCCCGACCGACCGCGCCGCCCGGATTTCGGCCCGGTCATCCAGTTCATCCCGACAATGGTCTATCCGGCGGGCGAGCGCGAGGTCGCGCCGCCGCCCGGCTACGAGCGCCCGGAAACCCGCCGCCCCCGGCCGCAAGCGGCAACTAAGACGAAGACCAGCAAGCCGAAAGCCGCCCAGCAGCGTGTCACCAAGCCCAAGACAATAAAGGCAAAAACGCCCGCGCCAAAGCGGACTCCACCGATCCCGCAAGCGGTTGCCGGCACCTATGTCGAAGGCGAAGTACTGTTCGCGGCGCCATCTCCAGAGATCACCGACACCATCCTGAAGCGTTACCGCCTGACCCGGCTGGAGACGGCCGAACTGGCGCTGACCGGCACGACCGTCGTCCGTGCGCGTGTCGCCAAGGGCGGCAATTCGGTCGCAACCTTGCGCGCGCTGCGTGCCGAAAAATCATTGATTTCCAGCGAGTTGAACCACCTGTACGCCTTGCAGACCGATGAGACGAAGGCCGCCGCTGGCGACCTCGCCGCTGTGCAATATGCCCCCGCCAAGATGCGTCTGGATGAGGCGCATGCGCTTGCCGATGGCAGCGCGGTGCTGGTCGCGGTGATCGATTCCGGCGTTGACGGCAGCCACCCCGAACTGGCCGGCACCCTCGACCCGGCCAGCCGCACGACGACCGTTGGCCCGCACGGCACGGCGATCGCCGGTGTCATCGCCGCGCACCAGCGCCTGACCAGCGTATCGCCAAAAGTGAGGATTCTGGCCTTCGACAGCTTCCTCGGACCCGAGGGGAGCGCTGCACGAGGCTCGACGCTCGACATATTGAAAAGCCTCGACAAAGCGGCGAGCGCGGGGGCGCGCATCGTCAATCTGAGTTTTGCTGGTCCCAGCGACGTGCTCTTGGCCGCCGGCCTCACCGCCGCCCGTGAAAAAGGCATGGTCCTGATCGCGGCGGCCGGCAATGGCGGCCCAAAAGCCGCGCCCGCTTACCCGGCCGCGCACCCCGCGGTCATCGCGGTGACGGCGACCGACCCGGCCGACGCCATCTATAAATCGGCCAATCGCGGCGCCTATGTCGCGCTTTCGGCCCCCGGCGTCGACATTCTGACGGCAGCCCCCGGCGCGACCTATGCCCAGTTCTCCGGCACCTCTTTCGCGGCGGCGCAGGTAACCGGTGTCGCAGCCCTCCTCCTCCAGCGCGCACCGCAGCTTTCGCCCGATGCGGTTCGCTCCATCCTGACCCGATCGGCCCGCGACCTCGGCAAGCCCGGCCGCGACGACATTTTTGGCGCGGGACTCGTCGATGCGGCGGCGGCGCTTTTGGCAGTCTCCGAGGCAACAGCCAGTGCCGCGCTGCAGTAGCTATCTCGTTGAAAACAAGCCTTTCTCTCCGTCATCCCGGGCTTGACCCGGGATCCATTCAGCCGAGAGTCAGGGAGGCTCGCGCCGCCGCGAACCCAGCTGAATGGATCCCTGCTTTCGCAGGGATGACGGGATTTTCCTGGGTAGCGGGAGACCATGGATAGCCCGATTTGGCTTCCAGGAGACGCGCCCTACGCCTTCTTCACCACCAGCAACGTCAGCGCGTTGATCGTCACCAGCACCGTCGCGCCGGTATCGGCGAGGATGGCCGGCCAAAGACCGGTGATGCCGACAATCGTCGTCACCAGGAAGACCGCCTTCAAGCCGAGCGCGATGACGATATTCTGGTGGATGTTCGTCATCGTCCGCCGCGCCAGCCGGATCAACCGGGCGACGTCGCCGACATTGTTGTTGAGGATCGCCGCATCGGCCGTTTCCAGCGCCACGTCGGTGCCACCGCCCATGGCGATACCGACATCGGCGGCGGCCAGCGCCGGCGCGTCGTTGATGCCATCGCCGACCTTGGCAACCTTGGCGCCGCCCGCCTGAAGCTCGCGGATGATGCGTTGCTTATCCTGCGGCAACAGTTCGGCCCGAACTTCGATGCCGAGATCGCCGCCAACCGCCTTGGCCGCGCGCGCGTTGTCGCCAGTCAGCATGATCGGCGAGACATCAAGCGCCGCCAGGGCCGCCAGTCCCTGCTTCGCGTCGGCGCGCGGGCCGTCGCGCATAGCGACGATGCCGACGATGGCGCCGTTGACCAGCAGCACCGATACGCTCTTGCCCTCGCCGCTGAGCGCGGCGATGGCGCTGTCCTGCTCGGCGGTCAGCGTCGTCTGCTCGGCGGCAGCGGCGGCCGAACCCAGCAGCAGCGCATCGGCGCCGACCTTGCCGGTCATGCCCTTGCCAGCGACCGCGGCGATCGCCTCGGCGGCGATTGTCGGCGCTGCCATGTCGGTCGCCTTGCCTAAAATGGCGCGGGCGAGCGGATGGTTGGAGCCGGTTTCAAGCGAGGCCGCGAGGGCAATCACCTCGACCTCCGAGCGACCATAGCCGATGATATCACTGACGACGGGGCGGCCGAGCGTCAGCGTTCCTGTCTTGTCAAACGCGACGCGGTTGATGCTGGCGAGCGTTTCCAGCACGGCGCCGCCCTTCATCAATAGGCCCTGGCGCGCACCGGCCGCAAGCCCGGCAGCGATGGCCGCCGGCGTCGAGATCACCAGCGCGCAGGGGCAGCCGATCAGCAGAATGGCGAGGCCCTTGTAGATCCATTCGCTCCAGCTAGCGCCGACGACCAGCGGCGGACCGACCGCCACCAGCGCGCCAACGACCAGCACGGCCGGGGTGTACCAGCGCGAGAAGCGATCGATAAAGCGCTCGGTCGGTGCCTTAGATTCCTGCGCCTCCTCGACCAGCCGGACGATGCGGGCAATCGTGTTGTCGGAGGCAACCGCCGTTACTTCGACGCGGATGACACCATCGGCGTTGATCGTGCCGGCGAAGACGGTATCGCCGACGCCCTTGCGCTTCGGCACGCTTTCGCCCGTTACCGGCGCTTCATCGATGGCGCTCTCGCCCTCGATGATCAGGCCATCGGCGGCGATACGATCGCCAGGACGGATCTGGATGATCGAGCCGAGCGTGAGCTCGGCCGCCGGAATTTCACGCGTGCCGCCGGCTTCCTCGACGCGGGCGGTCTCCGGAAGCAAGGTGGCAAGGCCCCGAATGCTGGAGCGCGCCCGGCGGGCGGCAACGCCTTCCAGCAGTTCGCCGATCAGGAACAGGAAGACGACCATCGCCGCTTCCTCGCCCGCACCGATCAGCACAGCGCCGACGGCAGCGATCGTCATCAACATCTCGATGGAAAACGGCGTGCCATAGCGCGCCGCCATGAAGGCGCGGCGGGCGATCGGCACCAGTCCGACCAGCATGGCGACCGCGAAAGCAATCTGGCGAACGTCCGGGAAGAACTGCGCGACGATGAAGGCGACGACGATCGCCGCGCCCGCCGTCAGCGTCAGGCGCGCCTTCTTCGACTGCCACCAGGCGCCGTCATCCTCGCCGGCATCATGGCCATGCAGATCGAGAGGTGGCGCCGCCTTGGCCGGAACAGCCGGCGTCGCGAGTTCATGACCAGGGGCGTGGTCATGATCATGAGAGCCGTGATCATGGGAATGGCCGCCACAAGACGCATCGTGATCGTGATGGCCATCACCCTGGTCATTGTGTGGATGCGCCGGCTCGGACGGGGCTGAGCGGCCCACGAGCGGAGCGATGCCATAACCAAGCTTCGTCACAATCGTCTGGATCGGATCGGCCGGATCTGCCGCATCGCCGCGCTGTACGGTCATCGTGCCGGCCGACACGGAAACGGAGACATCCTCGACGCCGGCAATGCGACGCACGGCGGTGTCGATCTTCTGCGCGCACGAAGCGCAATCCATGCCGGTGATGCGATAGCGGTCTTGAATACCCATGATCTGCTCTCGATTTCAGCCTCGTGGCGCAAGGCTCTTGCGTGTTTCGAGAATGAGCCTACATGCTCTAGCAACTAGAGGATCAAGAGGTAATTTTCATGAGCCGGACGGTTCCGATCGGCACGGTTTCTCGCGAGACCGGCATCAAGGTTCCCACCATCCGCTATTATGAAGAGGTCGGTCTGCTGCCCTCGCCGGCGCGCACCGACAGCAATCGGCGCAGCTATGACGCTGCTGCGGTACAGCGGCTGCGCTTCATTCGGCACGCAAGGGAACTGGGGTTTGAAGTCGAGGCGATCCGACAGTTGCTGACGCTCTCCGACCAGCCGGACCGTTCCTGCGCCGATGTCGATGTGATTGCGCGCAGCCATCTGGCCGAGATCGACGAGAAGATCGCCAGGCTGACCGCGCTCCGCTCCGAAGTGCAGCGCATGGTCGATGAAGGCGAACACGGCCGCGTCGCCGAATGCCGGGTCATCGAGGTGCTGGGCGACCACGGTTCGTGCCTGCACGACAGGCATTGAGAATGCCGACTTTCGCCACGTCGCGGAACTTTGCGGCGCTCCTCTCACATTAGGGCGCCAGCACCAGACTTCCCTATGCTTCGGCTGGATGGATCCCTGCTTTCGCAGGGATGACGACTGAGGGTAATTCTGCAATCCTTAATTGCATGACTCCCTGCGTCTACATTCTCGCAAGTTCATACAATGGCACCCTCTATATTGGAGTGACGAGCAATCTACCGCAACGCGTCTGGCAACATCGAGAGGGCCTGTTTGATGGGTTCACCAAACGCTACGGCGTCAAGACGCTGATCTACCGCGAGATCCATGACACGATGGAATCGGCAATCGGTCGCGAAAAGCAGATGAAGCTTTGGAAGCGGTCCTGGAAGATCGAATTGATCGAGCGGAATAATCCGAACTGGCTCGACCTGTACGACACGATCGCGTTGTAACAACTCGCTCTACCGTCATCCCTGCGAAAGCAGGGATCCACTCAGCCGGGTTGCCGACCGTCTATGCGGAAGCAGGACAACCGGATCCCGGGCGTACCCGGGATCCGCGTTAAATCCAGAAAGACCTACGCCTTCGGCCGCTTCGCCGCCTGGGTGTTGAGGTAGACGGCATAGAGGCTCGTCGTGCCGCAGATGTAGAGGCGGTTGCGCTTGCGGGCGCCGAACTCGACATTGGCCACCACTTCCGGAATCCTGATCTTGCCGATTAGGACGCCGTCCGGCGCATAGCAGTTCACGCCGTCGCCACAAGAGCTCCAGATGTTGCCGCTGATGTCGACCCGGAAACCATCGAACAGGCCGATGTCGCTGGTGGCGAAGGTGCGGCCCGAGCCGACAGACTTGCCGTCGGCCGCGACCGGATAGGCGCGAATATCGGGCGAGCAATCGGCCTTGTGCGTGGCGCCGGTGTCGGCCACGTAAAGAATCGACTCATCCGGCGAGAAGGCGATGCCATTCGGGCGCACCATATCGGTGATGACGGCCGTGACAGCGCCGGTGGCCGGGTCAATACGATAGACGTTGCAGGCGCCAATCTCGGACTCGGCCTTGTCGCCCTCATATTCGCCGTCGATGCCGTAGCTCGGATCGGTGAACCAGATCGAGCCGTCCGACTTGACGACGACGTCGTTGGGCGCGTTCAGCTTCTTGCCTTCGAAACGATCGGCAAGAACTTTTCGCGAGCCGTCATGCTCGATGCGGGTGACGGCGCGGCCGAGATGCTCGCAGGCGACGAGACGCCCCTCGAGATCGACCGTGTGGCCATTCTGGTTGTTGCAAGGCGTGGCAAAAACCGAGACGGAACCATCGGTCTCGTCGTAGCGCATCAGCCGATCGTTCGGAATATCCGACCAGATCAGATACTTGCCGGCCGGAAAGTAAGCGGGTCCCTCAGCCCAGCGGCAACCCTCCGCCAGCTTTTCGACGTGCACGTTCCCCATCGCCAGGCGCTTGAAGCGGTCGTCATAGACCACGAAATCCTTATCGAGCATGTCCCCTCCACTATCGACACACGAAAGATGCCGAAGCATAGGCGAAGCAACCTCTGCCGCAAGGGCTTGCTAGCAGCACGTCAACGCATATCCGTGCATAGACAGACTGTTCACCAGGAGTCGTCTTTCAAAAAATGCATGGGCAGCCGAAATATGCTGCGGTGCAAATGAAGGAAGGCTACCCAATGACCAAGGTTCTCGTTCTCTATTATTCCGCTTATGGCCACATCGAGCAGATGGCGGAAGCCGTCGCGGAAGGCGCCCGCTCCACCGGCGCCAAGGTCGACATCAAGCGTGTGCCCGAGCTGGTATCCGATGAAGTCGCCAAGGCATCGTATTACAAGATGGACCAGGCAGCTCCGATCGCCACCCCGGCCGATCTGGCGGACTACGATGCGATCATCGTCGGCGCCGGCACCCGCTTCGGCACGGTCGCCTCGCAGATGCGCAATTTCTGGGACCAGACCGGCGGTCTGTGGGCCAAGGGTCAGCTCGTCGGCAAGGTCGGCTCGATGTTCACTTCGTCGGCGACCCAGCATGGCGGCCAGGAGTCGACCATCCTCGGCTTCATCCCGACCTTCCTGCATCACGGCCTGGCCTATGTCGGCCTGCCCTACGCCTTCCAGGGCCAGACGGGCGTCGAAGAAGTGAAGGGCGGCTCGCCCTACGGTGCCTCGACCATCACCGATGGTGACGGCAGCCGCCAGCCTTCGGCTATCGAGCTCGAGGCTGCCCGGTACCAGGGCGCCCATGTCGCCGCCATCGCCGCCAAGGTTGCCGGCAAGGTCCTGCAGCCGGCATAAGCTGCACCAAAGCTGCCGCGTCCGCCTTCCGGCGTGGCGCTTGGAGACGCCCCGGCCTTTGCCGGGGCGTTTTCGCATCCGGGGTTGGAATTCGAGCCAGGTGCTTGAACCGTCTCGCCTATGCCGCTAGCTCATGCGTATGGCTTCCATATCCTTCGAACGCGACTACGATCCCGCCTATGGCTGCGCCGTCCCGATTGGCGATCAGGTCCGCCGCATGACGGTTCCCAATGGCGGACCGTTCACCTTTCATGGCACCAACAGCTACATTGTCGGGCACGGCGACGTGGCGATCATTGATCCCGGCCCGGACGATCCAGCCCATATCGAAGCGCTGCTGCGCGCCACCGAAGGCGAGCGGATCCGCCACATCATCATCACCCACACGCATCGCGACCACTCGCCGGGCGCGGCACGCCTCAAGGCGCGAACCGGCGCGACCCTGCTTGGCGAAGGCCCGCACCGGCTGGCGAGACCGCTGGCAACAGGCGAAACCAACCGGATGGATGCCAGCGGCGACATGGATTTCGTGCCCGACCGGGCGCTGGTCGATGGCGAGCGGATCGATGGCGGCGATTGGGCGCTGACGGCGATCGCCACCCCCGGTCACGCGGCGAACCATCTGGCCTTCGCATTGGAGGGCACGCCCCTGCTGTTCTCCGGTGACCATGTGATGAAATGGGCGACAACCATCGTCGCGCCGCCCGATGGTTCGATGGCCGACTATATGGCCTCGCTCGACCGGCTGGCCGAGCGGCCCGAGACGATCTACCTGCCCGGCCATGGCGGTCCGGTCGAGGACGCACCCGCCTTCGTTCGCGGGTTGAAGGCGCATCGGCGCATGCGCGAGGTGGCTATCGTCCACCGCATCGGTCGTGGCGACCGGACGATCGCCGAGGTCGTCGCCGCCATCTACCGCGAAACGCCAAAGGCGCTGCATGGCGCCGCCGCGCTCTCCGTGCTTGCGCATCTGGAAGATCTGGTCGCGCGGGAAAGGCTACGCGCGCCAAATGGCGTCACATTGGACGGCATCTTCGAGCCGGTGTGATCAGCGCGGTCGGGGTGAAGCCGGCGGCAAGGGCGGCAGGTCGGATTCGTCAGCTTCCGCCGGCTCGGTAACGCCCTGCAGCGCCGCGTCCAGATCACGGAAAAACGAGCGGATTCGGCGGGCATTATCGCCCAGGTCATGCGCACCGATCCGCGATGCCGAGCGCATGTCGACCAGCGAGCCGTCATCATCGGCCAGGATGCGGATCGCGACATCGACCGGCAAGGCAAGGACCAGCGTCCTGGCGACGGCCTCGATGGACGCATCGGTGTTTTCCAGGTCCGGCGACGTCACAGACCCGACCACCCATCCCCGCGAAACGACCAGCGCCATTGCCGCGTCAAAAACCCGTTCCGGCGACAGCGGATAGTGGCGCGGCAGGATATCGGGATAGGCCGCGGCCTGCTCGGTGTTATCGAGTGGATCTCGGGCGGCCAGCGCGTTCGGCGCCACAAGGCCGAGGACCGGCGAATCGATCGTATCGGTTGAAATATCGGCGAGGCGCGGTAGACGGATCATCTCTTCCACCACGAGCCCCGGCATGGCGAGCGTGGCGATGGCCAGCAGCGAACCGGTCAGAGCCGGCGCGAAGCCGAGCAGCCCGTCCTTCCAGATGGCGTGCATCGCCAGCCCACCCAGCACCAACGCCGCCAGGGCGAGCGCCCAGGCAATGGCGATCACGATGAAGAGCGGCGCGGTGTCGATCTGCCCATAGCGATGCATAACCGCGGCGACGATCAGGAGGGGGATCGGGAGCAGCGCGAGGCGCAATGACCACCGAGCGGTCCTGGCCTGACGCTCGAAAGGGCGCGCGGTCATGCTGTCTCTCCGCAGCCACGCTGCTTCCGGGAACTTGGGACGACAAGTCTAGCGCAGCCAGCGGGCATTCCTATCCTGCAAACTCCTTTAACAATCATTGTCCTCAGGCGTGGCTCTTTAACCATTTTATAAACCACGAATCCGCCATAATGGAATTTCATACGCGCATCCTCGGGTGCCAGCCGGCAAAGATCGGTACGGCATCCGGCGGAAACGCTCAGGATTTCGAGACTGTCATGACCACTTTGAAGCACCCCCCCTTCCGATCCAAAGCTCAACGCGAGATGGATCAAGACCTGCAGGCCAAGTATGGCGAACTCGGCAACCCCGAGATCGTCGCGGCGATCCTGCAGAAAAAGAAGCTGGAACAGCAGAAGTCTGACCAGATGCATGCTGCTCTGACACCCAGCGATCGGGATTGATCTCCGAGACGACCTGAAGGTTGTCTCGCCGAATCTTTTCGAAAATCAACAGCGGCAACGCTGTGGCGTGGTCTTTGCGACTCCGGTGTGGCCGGATCGCTCGATAGTGGCTGCCTTGCCTGTTGCCGGGCGGCCGCGCGATACCACGACGGGATATGGCGAGCTGGCCGGCGTTACCCAAACGCCTGCCAAAGCAGCGACGCGGCGATCGAAAACATCACCAGGCCGATCACGATGTCGAGGATCTGCCAGGCGATAGGCCGGGCAAACAGCGGCGCCAGCAGCCGGGCGCCATAGCCCAGCGCATAGAACCAGACGCAGGACGCCATCATCGCGCCGAGCCCGAAGGCGAGCCGCGCCTCCCCCGCATGCCGCGCCGACAGCGAACCGAGCAGCACGACGGTGTCGAGATAGACATGCGGATTGAGGAAGGTGAGCGCAGCGACCGTTGCCAACGCCGGTCCGAGCCGTGATTCCGCCGCGCCGACTACCGAGAGCCCCTCGATCTGGGAGGCGCGCCGGATCGCCATCGCACCGTAGACGGTCAGGAACGCCGCCCCGGCCAGCGTCACGATGAACAGAAGGCGCGGCATCGCCTGAACCAGCGAGCCCAGGCCGCCGACGCCGGCCGCGATCAGCAGAGCATCCGCCAGGAAGCAGAAGGTCGCGATCGGAAAGACATGACGTCGCGCCAAACCCTGCCGAAGCACAAAAGCGTTCTGCGCCCCGATGGCGACGATCAAACTCCCGCCAAGAAGAAAGCCCTCGATGGCAGGCTGGAGAATTTCGGTCATTGGCAGGCTTTCGGGCAGACGGGATGCGGCGGGACTTCCGGGAAGCTTTAGGCGACGACGCCCTCGTCGTCACGCTAGAAACCCGGCCGCCCGCCTCTTGTCGTGGTCAGAATAGTTTGAGCTGCCCGCTATCGACTGGCTTTTCCGACTTCTTCTTACTGGAAGCCTCCGGCACGACGTCCAGGACCGCGCGCGCCTGGATTGCCGGATCATCATTGCGAAAGCTGTTGACGCCGGCGCCGATCGGGATCGGCTCGAAGGTGCCATCCGGTGGCGGCAACAGCACCTGCCCGGCATTCGCGTCTCTTTCGGCGTCGAGACCGAGCCAAAGATCATATTGCTCCCGGCGGACCACCACCGGCATCCGCTCATGGATCGGCGCCAGCTCGCGATTGGCGGCGGTCGTCAGGATCGTCGCCGTATCGATGATGTTGCCCTTGTCGTCAGCCCACTCGTCCCAGAGCCCGGCAAAGGCGATGACGCCGCCGCTGGCTGGCTGCAGATAGAAGGGCTGCTTCCGGCCGTTGGCGTCCTTGCGCCATTCATAAAAGCCCGTCGCCGGAATCAGGCACCGCCGATGGCGATAGGCACCGCGAAAGGCCGGCTTTTCGGCCGCCGTTTCCGAGCGGGCATTGAACAGGAGCGGCATGGCGGCCATGTCTTTGGTCCATGACGGGATCAGCCCCCACCGCACCAGCGCCGGCCGCCGCTGCCCTCTTTCGCCGCGCACGATCAGGATCGGCTGCGTCGGCGCAATGTTGTAGCGCGGAGGAAACCACTCGATGCGGATCATCGAGAATTCGGCTTCGACATCCTCCGGCTGCACCGCGAGGGCGTAGCGTCCACACATCCAAATTTCTCCAACTCAGGCCGCCGCGGCGCTTTGGTAAAGACTTCGTAAGGAAGCACCGCTAACGATCAGCATCGTATCATTTTCTCGCCGCGTATTTGCGATGTCGCGTGCCGCTATCGCATCCTGGGAGACACGCATGCAGTTCGGGCCGGCGCCGCCGGAAAGCAATTATCTGAATCACGCCGAGGATCTGGCGCTGCTTCTCGAGACATTGCCGCACCGGCTCGACCTCGTCGACGGCGTTCTGGCCTGGAGGCCGGAACACCAGAGGCATGTGCTCGCGACCGCCGCCGGTCATAGCGACCGCGTGCGGCTCGATCGACTGGCGACGCTGCTTGACCGGAAGGCCGCCGCGGCGCAGGACGCCGTCCGCGAGGCGGTGCGAACCGGAAAGCTCGACCTGCTCTGGCCAATCGCTTCCCTGGCCATGAAAGAGATCCGACCCGTCATCGCCGAGGCGCGCGACGCCATCGCGCATTCGGGACCGGCGATGCAATCTCCCGCTTCGAACGAACCGCATGACACGCTTGCCCACCGCGACCCTCTTGCCCCCCATGACCGCCTTGCCCCCCATGACCGCCTTGCCCGCCATGACCGCCTTGCCCGCACAGCCTGATCCGGCAGGGCCGGTTCTCGGCGTCAGCGTAGCCGTCTGGCGCGATGACAAGGTCTTGCTGATCCAGCGCGGGCATGATCCCTGGCGCGGCGCCTGGTCCCTGCCCGGCGGTCGGGTCGAACGCGGCGAAACCTTGGCCGAAGCGGCAGCCCGCGAACTGATGGAAGAAACAGGGCTCGTCATCGCGTCCCCTCGCCTCGTCGAAACACTGGATGCGATCGATCGGGCAGAAGACGGCACGGTGCGCGGTCATTTCGTCATCATCGTCTTCACGGCGGAAGCGACAGGCACGCCGGTCGCATCCTCCGATGCGGACGCCTTCGGCTGGTTCACCCTGGACGGCATCGACTCTGTGAAAACAACGCCAGGGTTGAAGCGCATCGTCGCGCTCTCTGCGCCGACTTGACCGCGTATTCGTCGCCGCGACGCCGGTTCACCTTGCGGCGCGACGCCGGGCAAATCATGATCCCGTCCGATCTCCCGGTCGAACGGGCAAAACGGCAAGCAGGATCGGCGTGACCAAGCCAAGACGCATTTCTGGACGGATGGCGGGGATCTCGCTGGCGCTGCTGCTGGCTGCCTCGCCTCTCGCGGCTCTTGCCCAGGCAACTGCTGGCGCCGGTGCCGGCACAGGCGCCGCCGATCCACCCTACGAACAGCAACTCCAGCGACTTTCGGAAATTCTCGGCGCGCTACACTATCTCCGGCCGCTTTGCGGCGCGGAGGAGCCCAGTGTCTGGCGCGACCAGATGGACCAGATCCTCACCGCCGAAGACCCGACGCCCGAGCGCCGGGCGCGGATCGTCTCGCAGTTCAACCGCGGCTATTCAAGTTTCGCGACAATATATCGAAGCTGCACCCCGGCGGCTCTTACGGCAGTCGACCGCTACATGGCGGAAGGAACGAAGCTGACCCGCGACATCACGGCGCGCTACGGTCGCTGATCACCTGTGTTAACCAGTCGCAGCGAATTGTTATCGACATCTTAACCTCCCCTTCAGGATCTCGGCCCGGTTCCCGCCGCTCGTGCTACCCTGCGGATGAGGGCGATTCGATTTCTGCCCATTCATGATGCGGAAAGCAGGCGACCCCATGGAACACGATCCCGACGAGATCGAGATTGCCGAACAGAAGCGTGCGGCCCTCGCCTATCTGACGGAAGCCTGGGATGAGGCGATCGCCGAAGGCATCGAGCCGGACATTCTCGCGCACGCTGCGCTGTTCGCTGCTCTGTCGGACCTGATCGACACCTATGGCGAGGATGCCGTCGCGGATCTCGCCGTTTCGCTGCCGGACCGCGTCCGTCGCGGCGAATTCACGCTGCAGCGTACGATTCAATAGCAGACTGGCGGCAACGTCATTTCAAGCCGAAGCCCCGCGGCGGTGACGCCGGCGGGGCTTTATCATGTCTGGCGCACGCCGGACTTCAGACGCCGGATCGCAGGACACCGTGGCTTGGCCGTTTCCGGCCTGTCGGGTATGACTGACAAACGCAGGTAGGAGACAGGCATGCTCGATCGCTGGACAATCGCGGCAATCGCTATCGCGATGATGATGATCGGGACGAGCCCGTCGCATGCGCTCGTCGCCGGCGAGACGAAATCCGTGCCGACAATGAGCATCACGATTCCACCGGACCCCGAAGACGACGGCGCCGACGATTCCGCCGACGTACAGCCCGCGAACGTCAAGCCCGCCGCCAAGATCTCGCCCGACGAGCCCCTGCCCGTCATCGAGTATGACGTCTCGAAGCTGCCCGAACCTGTCAGACAGTTGCGCGAAAAGCTGCTTGAAGCCGCCAAGACCGGCGACATCACGCAACTGAAGCCGATCATCGATGCCAACAAGTCACCGCCGAACCTCGGCGCTGACGAGGATCAGGACCAGGATCCGATCGCCTTTCTGAAGTCGCTGTCAGGCGATCCCGAAGGCCGTGAGATCCTTGCGATCCTGAGCGAGGTGCTGGATGCCGGCTATGTGCATGTCGATATCGGCACGCCGCAGGAATCCTATGTCTGGCCCTATTTCGCGCGCTACCCGATCAACGCGCTGACGCCGCCGCAGATGGTCGAACTGTTCCGCATTCTGACCTCATCCGACTTTGAAGAGATGAAGAACTTCGGCGCCTACATGTTCTATCGCGTCGGCATCGCGCCGGACGGCACCTGGACCCACTTCGAAGCCGGCGACTGAACGGACCCTGCTGCTGCCCGATTGACCACCACATCGGTTCATGCTTTGTTCTCTTCATAACGGAGGGAACATCATGGACAATATGCAGTTCCATCGCGGACGGCTCATCGATCACATTCAGTTTGTCGTCAGCGACTACGAGGCGAACCGCCGCTTTTACGAGGCGGTTTTTGGAACGCTGGGCATTCCTGTCGTCTACGGAGAGAGCTTCCTCTACGCCGACGACTTCATGGTCAGCCAAGGCACGCAGACGACCGGACGTTGCCATATCGCCTTCCAGGCCAAGGATCCGTCGACTGTGGACGCGTTCCACGCGGCGGGGCTCGCGGCAGGCGGACGCGATAATGGCGCCCCCGGCCCGCGCGACTATCACCCGAACTACTACGCCGCTTTTCTGATCGACCCTGCCGGAAACAATATTGAAGCCGTCAACCACGGCCCCGCCAGGCGTTCGGCGGAATCCGTGGTGATCGAGGCGATCTGATCCGGAAGTCGGGTTCCAAGGCGCGAGCGTCGAAACTCGCGGACCATGGCTCCGGGCTTGAAAACAGGACATGGAGATCGGGCGGAAGCGCCGCGAGTTGGCAGGGAGCTACCGCCCGATGATGCCTTGCGATCTATCAGACCGGACGCAGCGTCTCGAGGAACTGGATCGCTTCGCCGGTCGAAGGTTCGGTGATCTCGCCTTCCCACATCACGCGGCGACCGCGCACAACTGTTCCGACCGGCCAGCCGATGACGCGCTTGCCGTCATAGGGGGTCCAGCCGGCGCGCGATGCGATCCATTTGTTGGTGATCGTCTCGCGCCGCTTCATGTCGACGATGGTGAGGTCCGCGTCATAGCCCACGGCGATACGGCCCTTGCGCGCCATGCCGAAGATCCGGGCGGGACCCGCCGAGGTCAAATCGACGAGGCGCTCCAGCGTCAGGCGACCGTTGTTGACGTGATCCAGCATGATCGGCACCAGCGTCTGCACGCCAGTCATGCCGGAGGGCGAGGCCGGATAGGGCTTGGCCTTTTCTTCCAGCGTATGCGGCGCGTGGTCGGAGCCGAGCACATCGATGACGCCCTGCGAGACACCCTTCCAGACACCCGTGCGATGGCGGGCATCGCGGATCGGCGGGTTCATCTGCAAGAGCGTTCCGAGCTTTGCATAGTCATCGGACGACAGCGTCAGGTGATGCGGCGTCGCCTCGGCGGTGGCGACATCCTTGTGCAGCGCCAGGAAGTCGATCTCTTCGGCGGTCGAGATGTGAAGAACGTGGATGCGCGCGCCGGTACGACGGGCAATCGCCACGAGCCGCTCCGTCGCCTGCATGGCAGCGATTTCATCGCGCCAGATCGGATGCGACGACGGATCTCCCTCGACGCGAAACGACTTTCGCGATTCGAGGCGCATCTCGTCTTCGGAATGGAAGGCAGCACGGCGACGGGTCTTGGAGAGGATGGCGGCAATGCCGTCATCGTCGGCCACAAGCAGATTGCCGGTCGAGGAGCCGATGAACACCTTGATGCCTGCGGCACCCGGCAGACGCTCCAGTTCCGGAATGTCGTCGACATTTTCGCGCGTGCCGCCGACCCAGAAGGCAAAATCGCAATGCATGCGGTGATGGGCGCGCGAAACCTTGTCGGCCAGCGCTGCGGCGGTCGTCGTCGTCGGGTTGGTGTTCGGCATCTCGAAGACGCCGGTCACGCCGCCCAGAACAGCGCCGCGCGATCCGGTTTCGAGATCTTCCTTCTGCTCGGCGCCCGGCTCGCGAAAATGAACCTGGGTATCGACGACTCCAGGCAATATATGCAGGCTAGTACAATCGATCACCTTGCCGGCGCGGCGCGGATCGACATCGCCAATGGCGGCGATCCGACCGTCCCGAACCGCGATGTCGAGCGTCCCGGTGCCGTCCTGATTGACGACCGTTCCGTTCCGAAAGAGAAACTCGTAGGTATCCGACATGGCCGCCCTCCCCAATGTCCGCACAATCCGTCGAAGCATGAAGACGGAATGCTGGCTTCGGATTAAGGAAGGCGGACGAACTTCACAAGCGCGTCCTATGCATGGGAACCATGTCTATGAGTAATGGGTCATATGCCAGCCTTGCCGACCGAGGCTCCATCTTCATCGGCGGCCCGGAGGCCGAGACGTTCCTGCAGAATATCATCACGACCGACATGGGTCGCGTGGTTTCGAGCGGTGCGGGATTTGGCGCGCTGCTGTCGCCGCAGGGCAAGATCCTGTTCGACTTCATCGTGCTGGCAACGGAAGGCGGCTTTCTTTTTGATCTGCCGCGCGGGCTGGTGGCCGACTTCCAGAAGCGGATGACGCTCTATCGGCTGCGCGCCAAGGTCGAGATCGCCAATCGAAGCGAGAGCGATCAGATCGTCGCCTTCTGGGGCAGCGAGACCGTTCCGAATCTCTCGGGCGCTGTCGCGCGCGATCCGCGCCTGGCCGCGCTCGGATTTCGCGCGATCGTACCGGTCGATTCGCCGCTGGACACCTCGGGCTATGAGGCAGCGACCGAGGCGGATTATCACGCCTGGCGCACAGGCCTGACGGTGCCCGAAGGCGGACGGGACTTCCCGTTCGGCGACGCGTTTCCCCATGATGTCGACATGGACGATCTCGGCGGGCTCGATTTCCGCAAGGGCTGCTATGTCGGCCAGGAGATCGTCTCGCGCATGGAGCATCGTGGCACGGCCCGTCGTCGCGCCGTCGCCATTGCCGGTGAAAGCGCCCTGCCCGCGGTCGGCACGCCGATCGAGGCCGACGGCAAGCCGCTCGGCACCGTGGGCGGCACGGCAGGAAGCGCCGGCATTGGGCTGATCCGGCTCGACCGGGCCAAGCGCGCGCTCGACCAGGGCACGCCGGTGACGGCAGGTGGCGTCCCGCTCACCATCACGCTGCCGTCCTTCGCGAAATTCGACTGGCCGAAAGATGCCGGGGACGACGCATGAGCGCCAGGTCGGCCCCGCCGCGCGTCTGGCAGCGCATGCTCTCCGGTCGCCGGCTCGACCTCGCCGACCCGTCGCCATTCGACATCGAGATCAGCGACATCGCGCATGGGCTTGCCCGCGTCGCTCGGTGGAACGGCCAGACCAGCGGCGCGCATGCCTTTTCGGTAGCGCAGCATTCCGTGCTGGTCGAGCAGATAGCGGGTATTGCCGATCCGACGCTCTCGGCTGCCGGACGGCTGGCAGCCCTGCTGCATGACGCTCCGGAATATGTCGTCGGCGACATGATCTCGCCGTTCAAGGCGTTGGTCGGCGGCGAATACAAGGTGGTCGAGGCGAGGCTACAGGCAGCGATCCATCTGCGCTTCGGCCTGCCCGCAGACCGTCCGATCGCGCTTACCGATGCGATCAAGGCGGCGGACCGGGTGGCCGCCTATTTTGAAGCGACGGAGCTCGCCGGCTTCACCGCGACCGAAGCGGCCAAATTCTTCGGCCGACCGCGCGGCGTGCACAAGGAACAACTGCCGCTCGATCCCTGGCCGACGGCCGAGGCGCAGCGCAAGTTTCTCGAACGCTTCACAGCGCTCGCCGATGCGCTCGCGGGCGAGACCGTTTCGGCGTGACCCGGCGGACGTGAGCCACTACATACCATCCGATATGCCAGCACGGCCTGATGGGCCTGTCGCCCGCACCGACGAAACACACACCGAGACGGTGCAAGGAGAACAACGATGTCCCGTATTCATGTCTGCTCGCTCACCCGTATCGGCGCCACCGTCGCCCAGACCGGCGCCAGCCATCTCGTGACCCTGATCAATGCCGGCACGCCGGTCGAACGCCCCGTCGCCATTCCCGAGGATCGCCACCTCTTCCTCGCCTTCAACGACATCCTGGAGCCGATGGAAGGCATGACGCCGCCGGCGCAAGAGCATGTCACCGCCCTGCTCGATTTCGTTGAAGCCTGGAAGCCGGAGAAGCCGATCGTCATCCACTGCTTCGCCGGTATCAGCCGCTCGACCGCCGCCGCCTTCATCACGGTCTGCGCACTACGTCCCGAACGCGACGAGGCCGAGATCGCCCAGTTGATCCGCGCCGGCTCGCCTTCCGCGACGCCGAACCTGCGGCTGGTTCGGTTTGCCGATGAAGTCCTTGGTCGTCGTGGCCGCATGGTCAGCGCCATCGAGGCGATCGGCCGCGGTCGCGACGCGTTCGAGGGCCACCCCTTCTCGCTCGACCTCGACGTTGCGCGATAAGGGGCGGCGGGGGGCTCCCTGTACTCTCCCGCATCCCTTGGATGGATTGGCACGCGCTCGCCATCGGGTGCGCGCCAATCGACGCACCACCCATGCTTGTCGATATTCCAATATTTTCGTGTTGCAGCGCACTAAGAGCTTGATCTAGCTAGAGGTGCGACGGTCGATGCCGCCTGTCGCAGGAGCGTGCGTCATGACGAAATGGGTCTACACCTTTGGGGGAGGCCGCGCCGAGGGCGACGGCGCGCTGAAGGAGATCCTTGGCGCCAAGGGTGCCGGCCTCGCCGAGATGAGTGCGCTCGGCCTGCCCGTGCCGCCGGGCTTCACCATCTCGACCGAAATCTGCCGCCATTTTCTCGCGACCGAGGGCGCCTTTCCGGCCGAACTCGAACGCCAGGTTGCCGCCGCCCTCGACGGCATAGCCAAGGTCGCCGGCCATCAATTTGGCGACGCAGAGCACCCGCTACTCGTTTCCGTGCGTTCCGGCGCCGCCGTGTCGATGCCCGGCATGATGGACACCGTCCTCAATCTCGGCCTCAACGACGAGACGGTCGAAGGGCTGGCGCAGGTCTCGGACGATCGCCGCTTTGCCTTCGACAGCTATCGCCGTTTCATCCAGATGTATGGCGACGTCGTGCTTGGCCTCGATCATTCCGTGTTCGAGGAGAGGCTTGAGGACTACAAGCTCGAGCGCGGCTTCACACTCGATACCGATCTGGATGCCGGCGATTGGCAGGCGGTATGCGACCTGTTCAAGGCGCTGGTCGCTGAAGAACTGGAAGCCCCCTTCCCCCAGACGCCGCACGAACAGCTCTGGGGTGCGATCTCGGCCGTCATCCGCTCGTGGAACAACCCGCGCGCCAAAGCCTACCGACGCATCAATAGCTTGCCCGATGGTGGCGGCACCGCCGTTACCGTCCAAGCCATGGTGTTCGGCAATCTCGGCGAGACCTCGGCGACGGGTGTCGCCTTCACCCGCCACCCCTCGACGGGCGAGAAGATCCTGTGGGGCGAATACTTGCCCAACGCACAGGGCGAGGATGTCGTCTCCGGCATGCGCACGCCGCAGGACCTGACCGAATTCGCGCGCTGCGAAACCGGCTCCGAACTGCCATCGATGGAAACCGCCATGCCGGCGGTGTTCGCGGAGTTTCGCGCCGTCTGCGACGCGCTCGAAAAGCACCATCGCGACGTGCTGGACCTTGAATTCACGGTGGAGCGCGGCCGGCTCTGGATGCTGCAGGCTCGCCCCGCCAAGCGCACCATCCACGCCGCGCTCAAGACTGCCGTCGACATGGCGCATGAAGGGTTGATCACGCGCGCCGAAGCCGTCGCCCGGATCGAGCCGCGCACGCTCGAACAGCTCCTGCACCCGACCATCGATCCCGAATCGGGCGGCGACATTTTTGCCCGCGGGCTTCCGGCATCGCCGGGTGCTGCCAGCGGCACGGTCGTGTTCACCTCGGAAGAGGCCGAGATCGCCCGCACCCAGGGCCGCAAGGTAATCCTGGTACGGGTAGAGACCAGCCCGGAAGACGTGCACGGCATGCATGCGGCACGTGGCATCCTGACGACGCGCGGCGGCATGACCAGCCACGCGGCGGTGGTGGCGCGCGGCATGGGCAAGCCCTGCGTTTCCGGCGCCGGCACCATCCGCGTCGATTTCCACGCCGGCACGATGTCGGCCGGCGGCCGCACGATCCATCGTGGCGACACCATCACCATCGATGGCGGCACCGGCCAGGTGCTGCTGGGCGCGGTGCCGCTGCGCGAGCCGGAACTTTCCGGCGCCTTCGCCGAGTTGATGGAATGGGCCGACACGTTCCGCGTCCTGAAGATCCGCACCAATGTCGACACGCCGTCCGATGCGCGCGCCGCGCGCGGCTTTGGCGCCGAAGGCATCGGCCTTTGCCGCACCGAGCACATGTTCTTTGACGCACGCCGCATCGTCGCCGTGCGCGAGATGATCTTGGCCGAGACCCGCTCCACCCGCGCCGAGGCACTGGCTAAACTGCTTCCGATGCAGCGCAGCGATTTCGCGTCGCTGTTCGAGATCATGTCGGGCCTGCCGGTGACGATCCGCCTGCTCGATCCGCCGCTGCATGAATTCCTGCCAAAGGGCGAAGCGGAGATCGCCGAACTTGCTTCCGTGATGGGGATTTCGCCGGCGAAGATCCGAGCCAGCACCCACGCTCTTTCAGAAGCGAACCCAATGCTCGGTCATCGCGGTGTGCGGCTGGCCATCTCCTTCCCCGAGATCGTCGAGATGCAGGCGCGCGCCATCCTGGAGGCGGCGCTCGACGTCGCCGACCAGACGGGGACGCCGGTCGATCTCGAAATCATGGTGCCGCTGATCGCCAGCAAGTCGGAACTCGATCTGGTCAACAGCCACATACGTGCGGCAGAATCGCTCGTTCGCAAGATTCACGGCCGGGCGCCGAGCTATCAGTTGGGCACGATGATCGAGCTGCCGCGCGCAGCGCTTGCCGCCGGCGAACTGGCGAAGAGCGCGACGTTCTTTTCGTTCGGCACCAATGATCTCACGCAGACGACTTTTGGAATTTCGCGTGACGACGCGGCGACTTACCTGAACACCTATCTCGCCAAGGGCATTCTCCCGCACGATCCTTTCGCCTCGATCGACCGCGAGGGTGTCGGCGAATTGATCCGGATCGCTTGCGATCGCGGGCGGGCGACGCGGCCGGATTTGAAGCTCGGTGTGTGCGGCGAGCACGGCGGCGACCCCGCCTCGATCCACTTTTTCGCCGAAATTAACCTTGATTACGTCTCGTGTTCCCCGTTCCGGGTGCCTGTCGCCCGCCTCGCGGCCGCTCAGGCCGCCTTGCAAAACAGAGACCGAGCCGATTTTTCCTTCCCGCTTCGAACTCCCGTCACCGACCCAACGGCTCGTTAACCGAGTTTCAAGGTTAATGCCGCAGATTCCAGCCAAGTGACCAGCGAACCACACTGGTCAGTTTTGTTCCGTGCGCGTGGAGTTGCGTACCTCATGGCTGGATCCAATCGGCGTCCGACGTCAGGAATGTCCCCCCGCGCCCATTCGGGCAGCGATGCGCAGTTCGTGCTGAAGCGCCGTCGGCCGCGTCTGTCCGTCCGTCGTCTCGCGCTGCTTTCCGGCATTTTGGCGAGCGGCGTTCTCGCGCTTTCCTCCACCACCGTGGCGTTGCAGGACGTTGCCAGCCTCTATGGCAAGGATCTTCCGGTTTCGCAGCGCTGGCTGGCGCGGCTGAAGCCCACGCCGTCCGGCGAAGCCTATCAGCCGACCTTCCTTTCCCCGCCGCCCAGCGCGCGGCTGGTGGCCGGCAACGCCATCAGCGACGGCATCCTGATCGAACCCACGCTCGACGTCGCGGCGCGAGGGCCGGTATCGGCGCCTGACTTCACGCCGCCGGTTGTCAATCGCAGCATCAAGCAGAACATCACCGTCGCGCAGCGCAAGCCCGAGCCGGTCAAGACGGCCGCTGCCCGCTTCAAGGCCGGTGTTCTCAAGACAGCCGATCTCGACAGCGTGTTCAGCAACGCCAACGCTCTTCCGAAGACGGCGTTCCTGATGGCGCACGATGTCGCCAAGCCCGACCAACCGCTGCAATACGCGTCCAGCGCCACAAGCCTCGATGCCTCGAAGGCTGCGGAAGTCGCGAAGCCGGTCGTCGCGCTCGCTTCGATCGCGCCGCTGCCGCGCCGCAATTTGTTGAGCAATGGCCGTGGCAAAGCGAACGAGCCGGATAGCGCAGCGGCCCTCTCCGCCCCGACCGGCAGTGCCGTTATCTCGGCCTACGCCAATCCCGATCAGGACAAGGCGCTCAGCGCGCCCTTCACGGCGCTCCTGAACCGGCCGATGGCGATCGGCAAGGACGGCAAGCCGGATCATGCCTGGGTGATGAACAAGATCCCGAACAATGCGCGTTCTGCCACCGAGCAGAAGTGCCTTGCGACGGCGATCTACTTCGAGGCGCGCGGGGAATCGATGAAGGGCGAACTGGCTGTCGCCCAGGTCGTCATCAACCGCCTGAAGAACCCGGCCTATCCGAACACGGTCTGCGGCGTCGTTTACCAGAACAAGAACATGCGCAACGCCTGCCAGTTCTCGTTTGCCTGCGACGGCATCCCCGACCGCATCACCGACGCCACATCCTGGACGCGGGCGCAGATGCTGGCGAAGCGCGTGCTTAACGAAGACAATTGGTGGAACGCCGATGTCGGTTCCTCGACGCATTATCACGCCAATTACGTGAAGCCGCGCTGGGCCCGGACGATGAAGAAGATGCAGAAGGTCGGCCACCACATTTTCTACAAGACCTATGGCGGCGGCTGGATCTGAGGCGGAGAGGCGTCGGTCCTGACAGGGCCGCGCGCCGGAAAGCCATCGGGCCAGCCATACCTCCAGCGTCATCCCTGCGAAAGCAGGGATCCATGCAGCCGAGGTCTTTCCCCCCCCAGACTTCCATTTCACACGTGGATCATGGCCAGGAGAACTTGCCGGCCACAACGGGTCTAAAGGTGGATCCCTGCTTGCGAGGGATGACGGTGAGCGTGGGGCAATCGAGAGTCTAGTCCCAGACGGCCCGACCGCACCTCGCCTACCCGATCTCGACCACCAGCCGACCCCGCACCTTGCCCTCGACGATCTGCCTCGCTGCGTCGAGCACGTCGTCGAACGGGATTCGCTTCGTCATCGCGGCGAGCTTCGCCCGGTCAAGATCCCGGTCCAGCCGTTCCCAGGCCGCAATGCGGATCGGCTTCGGCACGTAGACGGAATCGATGCCGTAAAGCGTCACGCCGCGCAGGATGAACGGCGCGACCGTTGCCGGAAACGCCAGGCCTCCGGCCAGTCCGCAAGCCGCCACCGCGCCGTCATATCGGATCTGCGAGAGGAGATTGGCGAGCGTCTGGCCGCCGACGACATCGATCGCTCCGATCCAGCGCTCGCGAGCAAGCGGCTTGCCGGGACCGTCCAACTCCGAGCGTTCGATGATCTCGCTGGCGCCGATACCCTTCAGATAGTCCTCCTCTTCCGGCCTGCCGGTCGAGGCGACGACGTGGTAGCCAAGGCCGGCCAGAAGGGCGACAGCGACTGAGCCAACGCCGCCGGCGGCGCCCGTGACGAGGATCGGTCCCGAGGACGGGTGGATGCCGTGACGCTCGAGCGCCATCACAGCCATCATCGCCGTGTAGCCGGCGGTGCCGATCGCCATGCCTTCGTCGGGCGAAAAGCCCGACGGCAACGAAATCAACCAGTCGCCCTTCCAGCGCGCGCGTTCCGCCCAGGCGCCGAGATGCAGTTCGCCAACGCCCCACCCGTTCAGCAAAACCCGGTCACCCGGCTTGAAGCCCGGCGCTGCCGATTGCTCGACGATGCCGACCCCGTCGACGCCTGGCACCATCGGGAAGCGGCGCACAACCGGCGCCCGGCCGGTGATCGCCAACCCGTCCTTGTAATTGACCGTCGATCGCTCGATGCGAACGGTGACGTCGCCTTCCATCAGGTCCGAGTCGGCCAGCGCGGCAAAGCCGACGGACTGGGTTCCGTTCTCGTCCTTCTGGATCAGGACGGCCTTGAAGCCGGGCATGCGAATTCTCCTGCAGGTGTTTCGGCCGGGATGAAAATCACCTTCCCAATCATAGGAAGTCGAGGCGGGTTCGATAAGGTTGGAACGCGGCGGCCGGTCGGAAAGATCCATGCGTCCGCCCCTTCCCACCACCTACCCACCTTCTGTGCGGCCTGCCCTTCCTTGACCGGGCAGGCGCCGGGCGATTAGGGTGCGCCGCCTTCGCGTTGCATCATGCGCGCGTTCGATTTTCTCAAGGTTTGCCGGTGTTCGACACGCTTCCTCCCCACATGCGCCCCGACCGGTCCTTCCAGGGCCTGATCCTGACGCTGCAGCGCTTCTGGGCCGATTATGGCTGCGCGATCCTGCAGCCCTACGACATGGAAGTCGGCGCAGGTACCTCGCATCCCTCGACCATGCTGCGGTCGCTCGGTCCGAAGCCGTGGAAAGCCGCCTATGTGCAGCCGTCCCGCCGGCCGAAGGACGGTCGCTATGGCGAGAACCCGAACCGGATGCAGCACTATTATCAGTTCCAGGTCATCCTGAAGCCGAACCCGCCGAACCTGCAGGAGCTCTATCTCGACTCGCTGCGCGCCATCGGCATCAACATGGCGCTGCATGACGTGCGCTTTGTCGAGGACGATTGGGAAAACCCGACGCTCGGCGCCTGGGGCCTCGGCTGGGAATGCTGGTGCGACGGCATGGAAGTGTCGCAGTTCACCTATTTCCAGCAGGTCGCCGGCATCGAGTGCAATCCGGTCTCGGGCGAGCTGACCTACGGCCTCGAGCGCCTGGCCATGTATGTGCAGGGCGTCGACAACGTCTATGACCTGAACTTCAACGGCCGCGAAGGCGACGACAAGGTCACCTATGGCGACGTCTTCAAGCAGGCCGAGCAGGAATATTCGCGGCACAATTTCGAATTCGCCGACACGGATACGCTGTTTCGCCGCTTCGCGGACTGCGAGCGGGAATGCCTGGCGCTACTCGCCGCCGGCGGTATGACCATGCCCGCCTATGACCAGTGCCTCAAGGCAGGCCACGCCTTCAACCTGCTCGACGCGCGGGGCGTGATCTCGGTCACCGAACGCCAGAGCTACATCCTGCGCGTCCGCGAACTGGCCAAGGCCTGCGGTGCAGACTGGCTGGAAACCGCAGCCGGGGGAAAAGAATAAATGCCCGATCTTCTGCTTGAACTCTTCTCCGAGGAAATCCCCGCCCGCATGCAGCGCAAGGCGGCGGAAGACCTGAAGAAGCTCGTCACCGACGCGCTGGTCGAGGCCGGCCTGCATTACGAGGGCGCCAAGGCGTTCTCGACGCCGCGCCGCCTTGCCTTGACCGTCACCGGCATCCCGACGCATTCGGCCGCGACCCATGAGGATCGCAAGGGACCGAAGGTCGGCGCACCCGACGCCGCCATCCAGGGATTTTTGCGCGGCGCGGGGCTGACCTCGCTTGACCAGGCGCATATTCATTCGGACCCCAAGAAGGGCGATTTCTACGTTGCCCATATCCACAAGCCGGGCAGCGACACCAAGGACGTGATCGCCACCGCGATCCCCGCCATCATCCGCTCGTTCCCCTGGCCGAAGTCGATGCATTGGGGTACCGGCAAGCTGCAATGGGTGCGCCCGCTACAGGGCATCGTCTGCACTTTCGGTCCCGAGACGGAAGAGCCTGAGGTCATCGATTTCGAAGTCGATGGCATCCGTTCGAGCAACATCACCCACGGCCACCGCTTCATCGCGCCGAGCGCGATCCGGGTGAAGCGCTTCGACGACTATATCGACAAGCTCGACAACGCCTCCGTCATCCTCGATGCCGACCGCCGCAAGGACGTCATCCTGCATGACGCGCGCGACCGCGTGTTCGCGCTCGGGCTGGAGCTGGTCGAGGACGAAGGCCTGCTGGAAGAAGTATCCGGCCTGGTCGAATGGCCGGTCGTGCTGGTTGGAACCTTCGAGGAAGAATTCCTCTCGATCCCGCCGGAAGTGATCCGCGCCACCATCCGCGCCAACCAGAAGTGCTTCGTCGTCCGCAAGCCGGGCACGACTGAGCTCGCGAACCGCTTCGTGCTGATCTCGAACATCGAGGCGATCGACGGCGGCGAGGCGATCACGGCCGGCAATGGCCGCGTCATCCGCGCCCGCCTGTCGGACGCCAAGTTCTTCTATGACACGGACCTGAAAACCCGCCTCGAAGACCGGCTGCCGAAGTTCGATCAGATCGTCTTCCACGAGAAGCTTGGCACCCAGTCGGAACGCATCCTGCGCCTACAGAAGCTGGCTGCCGCCATCGCACCGCTGGTCGGCGCCGATGTCGAGAAGGCCAAGCGCGCAGCACTGCTCGCCAAGACCGATCTCGTCACCGAGGTCGTCGGCGAGTTCCCGGAAGTCCAGGGACTGATGGGCCGCTACTACGCGCTCGCGCAGGGCGAGGATGCTTCGGTCGCCGCCGCGATCGAGGATCACTACAAGCCGCAGGGACCGGGCGACCGCGTGCCGACCGATCCGGTCGCCATCGCCGTGGCTTTGGCCGACAAGCTCGACACGCTCACCGGCTTCTGGGCGATCGACGAAAAGCCGACCGGCAGCAAGGACCCCTATGCGCTGCGTCGCGCAGCCCTGGGCGTCATCCGCGTTGCGCTGTCGATCGATGCCAAGCTGCCGCTGAACACGGCGCTCGCCAAGGCTATCGAAGGCTACAACGACCAGACGGAAGCCGACGCGCTGACGGTCTACGAGATCGCGCAGAGCAAGGTTTCGACCGAAGACGTCGATGGCGAACAGGATCTCGATATCGCACTGGAGAGCTTTGGCCGCCGGTTGCGCCGCGATCTCGACGCCAAGACGCCCGAGATCATCGCCGACCTGATCGCCTTCTTCGCCGATCGCCTCAAGGTCCAGCTGCGCGATCAGGGTGCCCGTCACGATCTCGTCGATGCGGTTTTCGCACTCGGCAATCAGGACGACGTGCAGTTGATCGCCCGTCGCGTCGAGGCGCTGGGCAAATTCCTCGATACCGAGGATGGCAAGAACCTGCTCGCCGGCTACCGCCGTGCGGCCAACATCCTGAAGGCCGAGGAAAAGAAGGGCGACAGCTTCGACGGTATTGTCGATGCCTCGTACCTCAAGCTTTCGGAAGAGCGCACGCTGCATGTGGCGATCGCCAGCGCCCGCGCAGAAGCCGAGGCAGCGGTTGCCCGAGAAGACTTCGAAGGCGCCATCGCCGCCCTCGCCCGTCTGCGGGTTCCGGTCGATGCCTTCTTCGAGAAGGTGCTGGTCAATGCGGAAGAGGCGGATGTTCGGACAAATCGCCTTCGCCTGCTGAACGCCATCCGCAGCGCCACGCTGGCCGTTGCCGATTTCTCCAAGGTCAGCGGCTGATCTTTTGGAACGACCTGCCCTCCCCCGCCCAGGGGGAGGGCAGCAACAAACCTCTCCAAAAGGTGGCAATTCGTTCACGCCACGTAACAGCGTTTTGACACTCGGGATGATTGAATCTCCGACGCGAAAGCGCGAACCTTGTGGGATGCCCTCGGCTGGGGCTACCTGTCCCGAATAAAAGAACTGCAAGGTTAAATGCGAGGCGCGAGCGACTGTGAGGTCTCTCGAGTTGCACGTCGCTGCCGATGGCATGGGCTCAAGGAGCACACCATCATGCAGAACCAAACCAAATATGTCTCGCTTGCTCTTGCTGCCGTCTTTTCCCTCGCCGTGCTGCCGGCTTTTGCGAATGACGGCCCCTCAAGGAGCACATCGAAAAGCTACGGCGGGGGCGGCCTCTCCAGGCCCGGCGGCATGGGCTCCAGTGGCGGTCTAGGTTATGGCGGCGGTAGAGGCTCCGAACATGGCGGCTGGGGCGCCGGAAATGGTATGTCGGCGAATAATGGCAGCCATGAGCATGGGCACAGCCATGACCACGGTCACGGCTCCTGGCCTCCTAGCGGCGGCGGCGGAGGTGGTGGCGGGGGCGGCGGAGGCGGAGGTGGTGGCGGCGGCGGCGGCGGTCCAACCCCGCCGACACCGCCCGTCCGCACGCCATTGCTCAACCTGTTCAGCAGCACTGGAGGCGGCAGTAGCAGCAGCATGCCGAACTACGATTGTTCTCAATATGGCTACGCAAACACGCCCTGGTATTGCAATCCGCCGCCGGTAGGCCTGATCCAATAGGGCGGAACTGAGCTTGAAGCCTGAAATTTCCGGGGTCGCGTAAATGTGACCCCGGTCATAGAGCTCCGTAAGGGAATGGCAGATGGTGCACCTGCCGTCGGCCGGGACTTCGATCCCGACGCAGGATCCCGAACGGGAACGCATGAAGCGCGCGGCCGACACGATGTCGGTCCGGATATCGCGTCGTCATCGATGGCAAGCTCAGAGGAGCACCATGATGACCAAGCGCATTTCCATTTCGCTGGCGGCCTTCGCCGTCGCATCTCTTTTCATTGCAGACATCGCCCCGGCTGTCGCTCAGCAGGCAGCGCCGTCACGCACGCCGTCCTCGACCGTTCCCGGTGGCCCGAATGGTGGTGGTGGCAGTGGCGATGGTGGTATGCGGTCGATTGGCTGCGGGGAATTTGGCTACGCCAACATGCCCGGCAGCTGCATTTCCCAGGCCATGTCCTGCATTTGCCCGAATGACAGCGACCCGAACTATCGGGCCCCATCAAGCTGCGAGGGAATTCACCGCAACGTCCGTCGTGCGGCAGAACGGCAATGCGCCATTCACCGGAGCGCGATGCGCCAGGTCGACTAGGTCGGGCGCGAAATCGCGCCCGCTACCAGGAAGGCAGAAGCCGTCAGAGGTCGCGCGGGCGATAGATGCCGGTCGCGGGATCCTGAACCAGAGTCGCCATCGGCCGATTTGCCATGGCGCGCTCGGCTTCCCGAACCCGAACCGCGACGCGCTCGCGCGTCTTCATGAAGGTCCGGGCGGCGACCACGCCCAAAGTGCCCAGAAGCGCGAACATCAATACCTGCGGCATCATCCATTCCTTCCCTCTCGAGCCCAAGGCTCGCTCGATCGACGTGCCGGAGAACCGCCGGGAAAACCCGGCCCGCGACTAGAGCCCGAAGCGACTCCAATGCGCGCGTTCCTCCAGCGTGGAGACCGCACTGTCCACCATATTGGACGCAATAGCGGCGGAGGCAAGGCCTCCCGCGCCACCACCGCCGAACCGCGCCAAGACGCCGCGCTTCGGCGCAACCAAAACCATGCGCATCTTGTCACCGAGCCGACCGCGCAAATAGGAACGCAGGTCGCCGACTCGGTCGACCAAGCCCAGCTCCAGTCCTCGTGTGCCGGACCAGAATGCGCCGGAGAAAAGCGTCGGATCATCGGAGAGCCGCTCGCCACGGCGCGCCCGCACCAGGTCGATGAACATGTCATGCACGTCGCGTTGCAGCGACTTCAGGTGCTGGATATCGGCTTCCTTCTCGGGCTTGAACGGATCGAGCATCGCCTTGCTCTCTCCCGCCGTATAGACGCGACGCTCGATGCCGATCTTTTCGATCAGCTTCTCGAAACCGAAGCCGGCCGAGACAACGCCGATCGAACCGACGACCGAGCTTTGGTCGACGATGATAACGTCGCCAGCCAGCGCGATCAGATACCCGCCCGAGGCCGCGACATCCTCGACGGCGACGATCACGTCCTTCTTGTTCTCCTCGGCGAGAGCCCGGATCCGCTTGAAGATCAGGTGCGACTGCACCGGCGACCCGCCCGGCGAATTAATCAGGATCGCTACGACCGGCGCCTGCTTCATGGCAAAGGCCCGCTCCAGCTGCGGTGCGACGCTCGACAGCGTCATGCCGGCGCGAAACTGCGAGACGGCGCCGATCACCCCGGCAAGACGCACGACAGGCACCACGACCTCTTCCTTGCGGAAACGAGCCGGCAGCCGCTTCAAAATCGTTGCTTTGAGATCCTGGAACACGGCGACTAACCTTCAGGTGGGATTGATTGCGGCCTCGCCCCAGAGCGGGTCGGACCAGACGGGGTGAATATCGGCAAGCGACGCGCCATCGCGCAGAATAGCGACCAGACCGGGCAGAAAGGCGGAGCCCGCCATGCCATGCAGGATCAGGCCCGGCAAGAGCCGCATCGTGGCGCGGCTTCCCTTGACGCCCCGCACCAAAACCCGCGTGGCGGGCTCCTCGGCCCGGGGATGGAGCGGCAAGACCGCCAACCCGCCGAATCGACCGTCGCAGGCGGTAAGAACAGCCGGCAGCCTGTCGGCCGGAAGAATCGCGGCGAGCGTCCCCTGTGGCCGGATGAGTGCCGCGGCGGCGCGGAACCAGTCGTCCAGACCACCATCGCCCAGCACATGGGCGCGGGCCCGAAAATCATCCGGCGAGGCGCGGACGCTGCCGCGGTCGTGAAAAGGCGGGTTCATCAACGCGTGGTCGAAGCTTCCCGGCAGCAACCCTGCCGCCTTGCGAGCCTCCCCGGCCAGGAGATCCGCGCAAACGACATCGACCCTGTCCGCGAAATCCGCATTGCCAGGTCGAGCGAGCGCCTCGCGGGCGCAGGCGACAAGCTCAACTTCGCGCTCTACCAGCACCACATGCGCCGCTCTGGCGCGCGCGGCGAGCGAAAATCCCGCGACGCCGGCTCCCGCGCCCATATCGACAACACGGCCACGAACGCCACGCCCCAGCGCTGCCGCCAAGATGATGGCATCGAGACCCGAGCGATGATGCCCTCGCGCCGGCTGGACGGCTTCCACCAATCCGCCTAGGAAGGCATCCGTCGTTGTCTCGAACGCTGTGTCCAGCATGATGCTAGAGCGCCTCCGGCCGAAGTTCGCCGCCGACGCCTGCATCCACCAGCAATGTCCTGGCTTCTTCCAGTTGTTCGGTCAGGACTAGGACACGGCGGGGCAGCACGCCAAGCGAGCCCTCCATGACGCTCATGTTCTGATCGACCACCAGATGTTCAATGCCGGCATCCTTCAAAAGGGCCTCGACGAAGGAAATCATGACGATGTCGTTGGTACGGATGAGTTCTTCCATGTCCCCTCAAGGGCTGTTGTCGGCAATGTCCCACCCTGCCGAGCCTAAGGCCGGCCGGGCGCGGCGGCAATGAGGCGTGCTGCGACCTCGATTGTCTCGCAATGCAGCATAAATGCCCCGCTCGGCAACTTGGTTGCATCCCCGAGCCATCGTGTCACTTGTTCCGATCTCTCTCCCCCCCTATTGTCCCCGGCGAAACAGAGGCGAACCGGGAGCGTTGCCCGTGGGATTGGTAGTTCCGCTCGACGAGAGCAAGAAGAAGGGCGCAGCCCGGATCGAGCCTCTCGTCGCGCTAGTATCGGCTGACATGGATCTGGTGAACCAGATCATCCTGTCGAAAGCCGGATCTGATGTGGAGATGATCCCCGAGGTCGCCCAGCATCTCATATCGTCTGGCGGCAAACGCCTGCGCCCGATGCTGACGCTCGCCGCGGCGCGGATGTCCGGCTATCACGGCGACGGGCATGTGAAGCTGGCGGCCAGCGTCGAGTTCATGCATACGGCGACGTTGCTGCATGACGACGTGGTGGATGAGAGCGAGCTCCGGCGCGGCAAGCAGACGGCGCGCATGGTCTGGGGCAACCAGGCCAGCGTCCTCGTCGGCGATTTCCTGCTCGGCCAGGCCTTCCGCATGATGGTGGAAGTCGGCTCTATGGATGCGCTCGACGTGCTGTCGACTGCCGCCACGGTGATCGCCGAAGGTGAAGTTATGCAGCTCTCGGCCGCCAAGAACATGGCGACCACCGAGGATGAGTATCTCGCCGTGATCAAGGCCAAGACGGCGGCGCTGTTCTCGGCCGCGGCCGAAGTCGGCCCGATCATCGCCGACAAGGGGCGCGACGCCCGCGCTGCGTTCCGTTCCTATGGCACCAATCTCGGCCTCGCCTTCCAGCTGATCGACGACGCGCTCGATTACGGCGGCAATTCCGCCGATCTCGGCAAGAATGTCGGCGACGATTTTCACGAAGGCAAGATCACGCTCCCCGTCGTGCTCGCTTACCGGCGCGGCTCCGAAGCCGAGCGCGCCTTCTGGCAGCGCACGCTCGAAAAGGGCGAGATCAACGAAGGAGACCTCGAAAAGGCGATCGCGCTGCTTCGCTCGCACGACACGATCGATGAGACGATCGAACGGGCGCGTCATTTTGGCTCGGTGGCCCGCGACGCGTTGGCGACCTTCCCGAACACGGCCTGGAAAGCAGCCCTGCTGGAAGTCATCGACTTCTGCATCGAGCGCGCGCACTGACAGATGTGGCGCAGAGGGTGCGCGGCGGCTACGCTGTCGGCTCTCCCTGCGCCTTCGCTTGCCGGGTGGTCCTAAAAGCGCCATCCTCTTTGTTCAGCCTCGGGATCGAGGTTCTATACCAACACTCGGTATCAGACAGGATTTCGATGCGCCGCACGCTTGCTCCCTACGCCCGACCGCTTCGCACGGCCGCGATCTGTCTGGCCCTTCTCGCCAGCACCAGCCTGCTCGCCGGTGCGACAACCCCAGGCGAAACGTCGATCAATGAATTGCTCGACGACGCCATGCCGACATTGTCCGGCAGCTATCTGGCTGCCCTGAGCGCGGTCAACGCGCAGGACTATGATTCGGCCACGGCTCTGTTCGAAGAAGCGTTGAGCCAGGATCCGGAAAATCCGATTCTGATCGAGCGCACGTTCACGCTGCTGCTCGCCAACGGCCACATCGATCGCGCCATTCCGCTGGCGGAGCAGCTTGTCGAGCTAAATCCCGACATGCGAATGGGCCAATTGGTTCTGGGCGTGAAGGCGCTGAAGACCAAGAATTTCGTCGATGCCAGCAAGCATCTCGGCAAGAGCGACCGTGGGCCCCTCGCCAACATCTCGTCAGGGCTGCTGTCCGCCTGGGCAGCGCAAGGACAGGGCCAGACCGACGCGGCCCTCAAGATCGTCGAAACGATGCAGGGCCCCGAATGGTATTCGGTGTTCAAGAACTTCAATGCCGCGCTGATCAACGAAAATGCAGGTCGCACCGATGCGGCGTTGAAGGCTATCACCGCTGCCTATGAGGCCGAAGGCGGCTCGCTGCGCATCACCGAGGCCTACGCCCGGATGATGGCAAGAGCTGGCAAGATCGACGAAGCGAAGCAGGCGCTCGACCGCTTCACGCAGAACAGCGTCGGCCACCCCCTGGTCGCCGCGCTTCAGAAAGAAGTCAACGCCGGCAAGAAGCCCGCGCCGCTCGTCCGCAACGCCCAGGAGGGCGCCGGCGAAGTACTCTACGGGCTGGGTTCGGCGCTCGGCGGCGAAAACGGCGGCGCCGATCTCGCCACCATCTATTTGCGGCTGGCAAACTACCTGCAGCCGACGAACGATCTGGTGATCATGGCGCTCGGCGACCTGACGCAGAACGCGCAGCGCTTCGAACGCTCGATCCCGATTTTCGACAAGGTTCCCAAGGCTTCGCCGCTACGTCGCAATGCCGACCTCCAGGTCGCGCTGAGTCTGGATGCCGCCGGCAAGTCGGACGAAGCCGTCAAGCGCCTCAAGCGACTGATCGCCAGCAATCCGCGCGATATCGACGCCCTGACGACGCTCGCCACGATCGCTCGCACCGGCAAGCGTTACGCCGAATCCGCCAAGCTCTACACCAAGGCGATCGACGCGATCACCGAAGACAATCCGCGCAACTGGCTGATCTACTATTTCCGTGGCATCGCCTATGAGCGCGCCCAGCAATGGTCGAAGGCCGAGGTCGATTTCCTGAAGGCGCTGGAGATTGCGCCGGATGAGCCGCAGGTCTTGAACTATCTCGGCTATAGCTGGATTGACCGCGGGCTCAATCTCGAACGCGCCACCGACATGATCAAGAAGGCCGTCGAGCTCCGCTCGAACGACGGCTACATCGTCGATAGCCTCGGCTGGGCTTACTACAAGCAGGAAAAGTACGAAGAGGCAGTCGGCCATCTCGAGCGCGCCATCTCGCTGAAGGCCGATGACGCGACGATCAACGACCACCTCGGCGACGCCTACTGGAAAGTCGGACGCAAGCTCGAGGCAACGTTCCAGTGGGCCCACGCCCGCGATCTCAATCCCGAGCCGGCCGATAAGGAACGCATCCTTGCCAAGCTCGCCAAGGGCCTCGACAAAGTCGAAGCGGAGGAAAAATCCGCGCCGGTGAAAGTGGACTCCACCCAGCCGAACGAGACCAAGCCCGGCAGCGCTGCCAAGGCAGCCGAGTCGGGCGCCAAGGATGTCAGCCATTTCACGATCACCACAGGCGATAGTCTTTGGAAGATCGCGCTTGAGATCTATGGCGACGGAGAGCTCTACAGCCGCCTGATCGAAGCGAATCGTGACAAGCTGCCCAACCCGAACGTCATCGTTCCGGGCCTGGTCATCGACATTCCGCAGTTCGACACGGCGCAATGACCTCGGGGTCCGGGGCGGATCCGGGCATCTTGCTCGGGTCGGCCTTCGCTCCGGCGAAGATCAACCTTGCGCTGCACATCACCGGTCGTCGCGCCGATGGATATCATCGGCTCGACAGCCTTGTTGTGTTCGCCGCCATTGGCGACACGATCGAGGCCATCGCGGCTCCCGACACCACCGAGCCGACACTCGATATCGTCGGGCCGTTCGCGGCCGGGTTAGATAGCGGTTCCGACAATCTCGTGCTGCGCGCGGCCCGCGCTCACGCGGCGGCGGGCGGCCGGATCGACGGCCTGGCGCTTCGCCTGATCAAACGCCTGCCTGTCGCTTCCGGCATTGGCGGCGGATCCGCCGATGCAGCCGCGACGCTCCGCTTACTGGACACAATCGCCCCCCTGCCCTCCGCCGGCGCCGACACACGGTTGGCCATGGCGACGCGCCTCGGTGCCGACGTCCCAATGTGCCTGCGCTCGACCCCCTTGCGAGCGACCGGCATTGGCGAACGGATCGAACCGTTGCGCCACTTCCCGACGCTGCCGATGGTGCTGGTCAACCCCGGTGTAGCCGTCTCGACGCCCAGCGTTTTCAAGCGGCTCGAGCATGCAGACAACCTGCCCCTGCCCGAGTTCCCGCTTGCCTTCGCTGATGCCGCCGCCCTGGCCGAGTGGCTGATTCAGACCCGTAACGACCTTGAAGCCGGGGCCGTCGGAGCGCTGCCCGTGATCGCGGATGCACTCGCGGCGCTGAACGCGACCACTGGCTGCCTGTTGGCGCGCATGTCAGGCTCCGGCGCAACCGTGTTCGGCCTTTTCGCAGACGCCACCATGGCAAAACTCGCCGCAGAACGCATTGCCGCCCAGCATCCCGAATGGTGGGTCGTCGCCACCACGGCCGAGGGCGCCTGACACCCTTTCCTCGCCTCGCGCCGAGCGTTATGTCTGTCTGGCTTCAGCGCGAATGATGAGGATTCGGCCATGGCCACCACCGACGAAAGCCTTCCCTTCATTCCCGTCCGCTTTGCCGTCCTGACGGTCTCGGATACGCGATCGCTGGAAAACGACCAGTCCGGCAAGACACTCGCCGACCGCATCGGGGCCGCCGGCCATATCCTGTCCGAACGCGCTATCGTCCCTGACGACGTCGAGGAGATCCGCACCATCGTCTCCTGCTGGATCGACGATCCCGAGATTGACGTCATCATCAGCACCGGTGGCACCGGCTTCACCGGCCGCGACGTGACGCCGGAGGCGGTCGAGCCGCTGTTTGAGAAGCGCATGGACGGATTTTCCGCGATCTTCCATCGCATCAGCTACGACAAGATCGGCACGTCGACGATTCAGTCACGCGCCACGGCGGGCGTCGCCAACTCGACCTTTATTTTCGCGATTCCGGGTTCGCCGGGCGCCTGCAAGGATGCCTGGGATAGCATCCTCCGCGTGCAATTCGACTATCGCAGCCGGCCCTGCAATTTCGTCGAGATCATGCCCCGCCTGGACGAGCATCTGAAGCGCGGCAAGCTGAAGGCCTGAGGCGGCTCAGGCGACGACGCCGCGCGATACGGCACGGGCGCGCAGGAACGATAGCCGACCGCGGCCGATACGACGGGCAAGATCACCTTCAATATTGCCGAGCTTCGGGCGGTGACCACCCACGGCGCGATAGAGCGCGGCCGGTACGAGCAGCCCCTCCTTCAAGGAGGGCGATGCCAACAGGCGTGAGCGGACCGACGCCTTGACTTCCGAGAATCGCGCGCGCCAGCCGAAACCGGCGTTCGCGTGCCGGAACGCGGCCGCCCTGTCGTTTCCCCCTCCTGCCATGGCCAGCCGGTCGATGAACTCGCGCGCCTCGCGCTGCCAGCCCGGCTCGAGCATGACTTCAGGCGACAGGAACAACAGCCAGTCGGATCGTGCCTTGGCCGCTCCCGCCGCGAGGTCCGTGCCACGCACGCCCGTGCCGTCCAGGATCCGGCAACCTGCCGCATCGGCCACGGCGATCGTGCCGTCAGTCGACCCACAGTCGACGACGATCACTTCCCGCACCATGCCGTCGGCAGCCGCCGGCACAAGCGCCGCCAGCGCGTGCGCCAGCACCAATTCGTCATTGTGGGTTGGAAGAATGACGCTGATCATCCCGCGACTTTAGGCCGAGTTTTGTGCAACTGCGAGGTGAATCCGCCGAGACGTTGCGTCGCAAGGCGCAGCGTTCTTGTTTTGTTCTCAACTTGGGCGTATGAGTCGTTTCATGTCGCTCGCTCGCTCCCTTCCGCCGCATCTCGACCCGCTGCTCATGCCGGCGGATAAGGCTCTTGCCGCGTCGATTGATCCTGACCGTCGACGCGGACGAGGCGCCCAGAGCAACAGCTCTGGGCGCTTTGAGCGCTTCCAGTCGATGCCGTTCGACGATGGCTGGCAGACGCTGGACGAATTGCCGCCGTTCAAGACGGAAGTGATGCCGGAGAAGGCGAAGACGATCATCACGCGCAACGAGTCGCCGGATATCGCCTTCGACCGTTCGATCAATCCGTATCGGGGTTGCGAGCATGGCTGCTCGTACTGCTTCGCTCGTCCGACCCACGCCTATATGGGTCTGTCGCCGGGGCTCGATTTCGAATCGAAGCTCTTCTACAAGCCCGACGCCGCCAAGCTGCTCGAGAAAGAGCTGTCGGATCCAAACTACAAGCCGCGCACGATCGCCATCGGTACCAATACGGATCCCTACCAGCCGATCGAACGCCAGCACCGCATGATGCGCGATCTCCTCGAAGTGCTGGAGCGGTTCAACCATCCGGTAGGCATCGTCACGAAGTCGGCGCTGGTGCTGCGCGACATCGATATTCTCGGCCGCATGGCGGAGCGAGGCCTGGCCAAGGTTGCGCTTTCGATTACCACGCTCGACCGCAAGCTGGCGCGCGAGATGGAGCCGAGGGCGGCGACGCCCGGGCGGCGGCTCGACGCGGTGCGCGGCCTGGCCGACGCCGGCATTCCCGTAGGGGTTCTGGTCGCTCCGGTCATTCCGGCGCTGAATGATTCGGAGATCGAGCGCATCCTCGACGCCGCTGCCGCCGCCGGCGCGACGGAGGCCGGTTATGTGCTGCTGCGCCTGCCGCTCGAAGTCAGCGAGATCTTCAAGGAATGGCTGCTGCGGCACCATCCCGACCGCTTCCGCCACGTTCTTTCGGTGCTGCGTTCCATGCGCGGTGGCAAGGATTATGACGCGGAGTTCGGCAAGCGGCAGAAGGGCGAAGGCCCCTATGCCTGGCAGATCGGTCGCCGTTTCGAGATCGCGGCGCAGCGCCTCGAACTCAACCGGCGTCATCTGAAGCTTCGCACCGACCTGTTTTCCCCGCCTGTGCATCAGCCCGCTCAGCTCAGCCTGTTCTAGGCTGCGCCGGAGAAGGGCTTCTGTGCTAAGAAGAGGGCATCTGGCGCGCTGGTGACAGGCGCTCTGCGTCGAAGTCCGACAGCCGCCGCCATCGCGACGATCGGAGTGAGAATTGGCGGATCAAGTTCCCGGGGCAACGCAAAAACTCGCTTTGCTTATCGACGCCGACAATGTTCGGGCAGACTTCCTGCCGATCATCATTCGCGAGGCCTCGACCATCGGCCGCATCGTCATCCGGCGCGTCTACGGTCACTTCGCCTCCAGCGCGATGAACCAGTGGCAGCCCCTGCTGCACTCCCATGCACTCACCCCCGTCCACGTTCCGCCGGCCGCTGTCGGCAAGAACGCGACCGACATGAAACTCGCCATCGAAGCGATGGACATGCTGCACGAAAAGGGCCTGGACGGCTTCTGCATCGCCTCCAGCGACAGCGATTTCACGACGCTTGCCAGCCGCATCCGTGAAGACGGCCTCGTCGTCTATGGCTTTGGCGAGCAAAAATCGACCAAGCCCTATGTCGCCGCCTGCGACCGCTTCTTCTATTGCGACCTGCTGCTGGCGGAAGAGCGGCAGGAAAAGAACGGCAGTCCGGCAGCCAAGGCTGCGAAGGAGCCGACCAAGACGGCCCCTCGCCTGCCCCGCGATGAAATTTTCGCCGCTATCGAGGACGTCTCCGGCGACGACGGCTGGGCGCATCTCGGCCCTGTGGGGCAAATCCTGTTCAAGCGCATGCCCGACTTCGATCCGCGCAATTACGGCTTCCGCAAGCTTGTCGATCTGATGGAGACGGTTGCCGGTGTTGAAGTGCGTCGGGTCGACCTGCAGGCCGGTGGGCGCGCTGTGATGATCCGGTTGAAGGTCAAATAGCCGCCGTCGCGTATCGGGAGATACCTGCGCCCCCGATGCCATTGCGGCGTGGCGCTTTGCTGAGTAAAATACTCACAATTATATCCATCGCAGCGGGGCGCCCGTGCTCAAGTCCACCAAATCGGATCTCGACTATCTGGTCAGCCACATCGCGCAGGCGATCCGCGCGGCCGAAGCCTACGACGATCCCTTCTATCACCTCGTCCTGGACGGAATCTTCCCGGCCGACATTTATGCCGAGATGCAGGAACTGATGCCGTCCGCCGGACATTTCCGCGCCCTTGCAGGACGTGGCAATGTCAACATCCGCGACGACGGCAGCGCGACCCGCGTCAAGGTCGACCTTTTCCCGGAATACCTGCGTCACCTTGAGGGGCGGCGCAAGGAACTCTGGAACATGATCGGCGCGGCGCTCTGCTCCGTCCCCGTCCGTGACGCCTTCGTCGAGCGGTTGGAGCCGGGCCTGAAGCGGCGCTTCGGCACCGCCTACAAGGCCAGCGATTTCTTCCCGATCCCGATGCTGACCCGCGATACGTCCGGCTACCGCATCCCCGAACACACCGATACGCGCTGGAAGGGCATCACGGTCCAGCTCTATCTGCCGCGCGATGAAGCGCTGAACGGCGTTGGGACGGTGTTTTCCTCGAAAGAGCCCGAGGGTGGCTTCACTCGCGTGAAGCAGATGGATTTCGTCCCGAACCATGGCTATGCGTTCGCGGTCGGCGACAACACCTGGCATTCGGTTGACCCGACCGGCGTGCTGCCGACCTCGCGCGACAGCATCCTGCACACCTACTTCGTCGACCAGACCGCCTTCGAGAAAATGCGGAACCGCGGCAAGCGGGTCGGCAACTTCCTGAAGAACGAGTTCCGCCAACTGGCCGGCTGATGGCCAGCGTTCAGGCACGCTTCGAGATCCAGGCGCTGGGGCAACCCGGCGCCTTTTTTTGGTTTGCCTGACACAGTGCGGCGTCGGCGCCAGCGGCACATGCTTGCATTCGGTTGCCGCGTCGAGGAACTTGCCCGGATGGCACGTCGCACAACCGAATCGCAGCTCCTGTTCGAGCTACCGCCCGTCCCCACGGACGCCATCGAGCGGCGCCTGCGCCGGGCTGGCCACAAGGCCATTGCCGGCGTCGACGAAGTCGGACGCGGGCCGCTTGCCGGCCCTGTGGTCGCGGCCGCCGTGATCCTCGATCCGAAGAAGATTCCGGACGGACTGAACGATTCGAAGAAGCTGTCTGCAGCGGCGCGTGAAGCGCTATTCGAGCAGATCATGGCATCCGCCCATGTCTCCGTCGTCGCGGCGTCCGTGCTTCGTATCGATACGACCAACATCCGTCAGGCAACGCTCTGGGCGATGGCGCGAGCGGTGAATGGCCTGCCCCATGTGGCGGATCATGTCATCGTCGACGGCATCGACGTTCCGCCCGGCCTCGGCTGCCGGGGCGAGGCCTTCGTCAAGGGCGACGGACGCTCGGTATCCATCGCCGCTGCCTCGATCGTCGCCAAGGTGACGCGCGACCGGATGATGGTGCGGGCGGCACTTCACTATCCCGACTATGGCTTCGAGAGGCATGTCGGCTACGGGACAGCCGTGCACATGGCTGCATTGACGAGCCTCGGCGCCTGCCCGCTGCACCGCACGAGCTTCGCGCCCGTCCGCGCTGTCCTCACAAACGAAAACGCCGCCGGCAGAGCCGACGGCGTTGAATGCTTCGACGAGGAATTCCTCGTTAGTTGAGGCGGTTCTTCACGTCGGCGATCGACGAGGCAACCAGATCAGCGCCGGCCGTGCCCTTGAGCTTGGCCGCCAGGATCTTTTCCGCAGCTGCGATCGCGACATCGGCAGACAGCGCCTTCACTTCCTGCAGAGCCTGATGTTCGGCCTGGGTGATCTTGTCCTCGGCCATCTTGGTGCGGCGCGTGACGTAATCTTCCATCTGGACCTTCGCCTCGTCGGCCAGCGCCGCGGCTTCGCGGCGTGCCTTCTCGACGATGGTCTGGGCCTCGGCTTCCGCCTCTTGTGCCCGCTTCTGGTAGTCGGCGAGCAGAGCCGCCGCTTCCTCGCGGAGACGCTTGGCGTCGTCGAGGTCCTTGGCAATGCTCTCGGAGCGCTTATCGAGTGCCTTGCCGATGCTCGTGTGTACGCCGACAAATGCCAGCAGCACGAAGAAAAGGATCAGGCCGACAAGGGCAAAAAAGGAAGCATCAATAGACATGCTCGTGTGCCCCTACTTCGACGAGACGGCGGAGACGGCAGCTGCCACCTCATCCGCGCTCGGCTGATTACCCGACAGAGCCGTGACAACGGCCGCAGCGGCTTCTTCGGCAATCGAGCCGACGTCGCCGAGTGCCTTCGCCTTGATCTCGCCAATCCGCGCTTCAGCGGCATCGAGCTTCGCGGTCAGCGAGGACTCGATATCGGCGCGCTGCTTCACAGCAGCAGCCTTCGCCTCGTCCGTTCCGGCCTGTGCAATGGCATGGGCGGAGGAACGAGCGTCGGCCAGAGCCTTCTCATAGGTGCCGAGAGCCTTGTCGGACTCGACACGAAGGCGCTGCGCTTCTTCCACATCGTTGGCGATCCGCGTGGCGCGGCCCTCAACGATGGTGCTGAGACGCGGCACCAGGAAGCGCTTCATCAGGAGATACAGCAGACCGAAGCAGATTACGTACCAAAAGATCTGCGACGGGTACTTCTGCGTGTCGAAGGGCGGGAAAGGTGCCTTCACGCCTGCTTCGTGCCCGACCTCGGTATGTGTCTCAGTCGGCGCCGGCGAAACGACGGCAGGAGCCAACGCGGGCGCGGCATCCTCGGCGTGGGCAGGCGAGATGAACCAAGTCATCGAAGACCCCAGATCGTAATATAAAACACATGCGACGGCACGAGGCCGCCGCATGAGGCTTCACCCGGCCGCCCGAAGGCGGCCTGACGGGATCAGACCACGAAGAGCAGGAGCAGAGCGACGAGCAGCGAGAAGATGCCGAGCGCTTCAGTCACGGCGAAGCCGAGGATGAGGCGGCCGAACTGGCCGTCAGCAGCCGACGGATTGCGCAGTGCGCCCGTCAGGTAGCTCGAGAAGATGTTACCGAGGGCGAGAGCCGTTCCGGCCATGCCGAAGCAGGCAAGACCAGCACCGATGAACTTTGCAGCTTCCGCTTCCATTTTATGCTCCTTGAAGTCGTAATTTCGGGTTGGAAGAACGTGTGTACCTTCGCCGACCTGCTGATCAATGCCCGGGATGGAGGGCGTCGTTCAGATACATGCAGGTAAGGACCGTGAAGATGTAGGCCTGGAGGAACGCCACCAGGAATTCGAGAGCCGTCAGGCCGACCGTCATGACCAGCGGCAGGATCGCTCCGCCGACGCCAAGCGCGCCGAGCGAGGCCATGCTGGCGACGAAGCCGGCAAAAACCTTGAGCGTGATATGTCCGGCAAGCATGTTGCCGAAGAGACGAACCGAAAGGCTGATCGGACGGGAAAGGAACGAGATGACCTCGATCGCCGATACCAGCGGAACGACCGCCATCGGAACGCCGCTCGGCACGAAAAGGCCGAGGAAACCAAAGCCGTGACGCATGAAGCCATAGACGACGACGGTCAACATGACCGTCATGGCGAGGGCGAATGTCACGATGATCTGACTGGTAGCCGTCATGAAATAGGGGAACATTCCGAAGAAGTTCGCCACCAGGATGAACATGAACAGCGAGAACACGAGGGGGAAGAACCGCATCCCCTCCTTGCCGGCGCTCGACCGAAGCGTTCCGGCGACAAACTCATAAGCGAGTTCCGCGACCGACTGCAGACGACCCGGAATCAGGCTCCGCTTCGCAGTAGCGAGGGTCAGAAAACCCACCACAATCGCAACCGTCGCACCCATGGCGAAGGCAGAATTGGTGAAATGGAATTCCATTCCGCCGAACGTGCCGAGCGGGAAGTATTCCTTAACGTGAAACTGATGGATCGGATCGTTAGCCACCGAGCCCGCCTTCTTCGCCTGAGTCTGACCGCAGCCTGTGCCGCGACCCTATTGGTAACTACTGCTTCTTGCCACGGCTCGATACCTGCCGAGCCTCTGGCGGCGCCACTTTGCCGACCGCGCGCAACACGTTCAGAACGCCTGCGACGAAACCGAGCAGCAAGAGCACGATCATCCCCCAAGGAGCCGTACCCAGCCAGTAGTCGATCAGCCAGCCAAGACCGGCACCGACCAACACGCCCGATACGAACTCGCCGACGATACGAAACGCCAGACGCATACCCTGCGCATTGACATCGTTCGACGGCTGGGCCCGTTCAGCAGCTTTCGCTTCTTCCTGGACCTTGTCGAGCTTTTGACCGAGCGCGCGCAACCTTGCAGATAGCGCAGCTTCGTCCTCGGCCATCCGCCTGATCTTCTCTCCGTCACCCGGCGAACCTGTGTCGCTCATCGCGTCATCCTTGCCAAGTGTCGAGAAAGCCTCACAAAGCTTGTTCCGCCCCGAAACCGCGCGCACCATAGTGACGCCTCCAACCCGTGTCAAGAAGCCGGAAGGCGATCGCAACCCATTGATATCATTTGACTTAATCAAATCGCTACTGAGACATTTTGACGGAATCAGCGAATCCCTGACGGGCGGCACGTTCACAGCGGCTCGCCATCGTGCGACAAGATAACCATGAGTGACAATTCGAACCCCAAGGGCAATCGCAGCGCCCGATCGATCGGAGCGCTGATCGGCAGTGTCATAGCGCCAATTTGCGCCAAGCGCGGATTCGCGACCGCCGACCTGATTTCGGCCTGGGCCGACATCGTCGGTCCCCGCTATGCCACGACGACGATGCCGGAAAAGATCACCTGGCCACGCCGAGACCAGACGAAGGCGCCGGCCGGCGCGACGCTGGTCATCCGGGTCGATTCGGGCATGGCCATCTATCTGCAGCATGAAACCAGCGTGATGCTGGACCGGATCAACGGCTTCCTCGGCTTCGGCGCCGTGTCGCAGCTGAAGATCGTCCAGGGCGTCGTCTCGGCGCCGCGCAAGGCGGTCACAGCCCCGCCGCCTCTCTCACGGGCCGACGAGGCGATCGTCGCCGACACCGTAGCCTCCGTGGAGAGCGACGGCTTGCGGGAGGCGCTGGCTCGGCTGGGTCGCGGCGTCTACGGTTCCGCCAGGCGGCCGTGACGACCGCAGGCTGTGGCCGGGCGATCAACAAACTGAGAAACGCCATATTTGATGTGGTAGGTTTCGCGTCAGGCGTGTCATTCATTCCGCTGTCCGGACGCCATTGAGCGCCGGGGCAATAGGAGATGCAGGATCTTGAAGTTCAATCGCAGACAGTTTCTCGGTCAGGTCGGGGCCGGTTCGCTGGCCATCGGCGCCGTTTCGATGCTGCCGCGCTCGGCCCACGCCGCCGACACGGTAGATCTCGCGGCCTTGCTGAAGCCCGGCCCGCTCGGTGACAACACGATGGGCGACCCGAAGGCTCCCATCACCGTCGTCGAGTACATGTCGCTGACCTGCTCGCACTGCAAGCATTTCCACGACACGACCTGGAAGCCCTTCAAAGAGAAGTACATCGACACGGGCAAGGTTCACTTCATTCTCCGCGACTTCCCGCTCGATCCGCTGGCGACCGCCGCGATCATGCTGGCGCACTCGGCCCCCAACAATAATTTCTTCCCGATGGTCGACCTGCTGTTCGACCAGCAGGAAAAGTGGGCTTTCGTCGAGAACCCCGTTCCGGCGCTGCTCGAGCTGTCCAAGCAGGTTGGTTTCACGCAGGAGACGTTCGAGCTCACCCTGAAGAATCAGGCTCTGCTCGATGGCGTGAATGCGGTGAAGGATCGCGGCGCGAACGAATTCGGCGTCAATTCCACCCCGACCTTCTTCATCAACGGGGCCAGGCATCCGGGTGCTCTCTCGATCGAGGAAATGGACAAGCTGCTGGCCGGTTGATCGGCAGCACCGGATCGCAACCCGACCCGCGAAGCCGCAGCCGCGATTTCGCGAGATCGGTCTTTCGCTTGTCCTGACTATTGGCCCTCCCCACCAGGGGAGGGTTTTTCCTATGCAGTTTCTCCGCTTGCAGTCCCTCCCCTCCAGGTCCGGTCCCGCGTCATGAAATTCACGCGGCTCCGCGTCCACGGCTTCAAATCCTTCGTCGAAGGCACTGACTTCCTGATCGAGCCGGGGCTGACCGGCGTCGTCGGGCCGAATGGCTGTGGAAAATCCAACCTCGTCGAAGCGCTGCGCTGGGTGATGGGCGAGAGCTCGTACAAGAACATGCGCGCGTCCGGGATGGACGACGTCATCTTCGCCGGCAGCGGCAAGCGCCCTGCCCGCAACACCGCCGAAGTCACGCTTGTCGTCGACAATCACGACCGGATGGCGCCGGCCGCCTTCAATGACGCCGACATTCTCGAAGTGACGCGCCGGATCGAGCGCGAATCGGGTTCGGTCTACAAGATCAACGGCAAGGATGTGCGCGCCCGCGACGTCCAGCTGCTGTTTGCCGACGCGTCGACCGGCGCCCGCTCGCCCGCCATGGTGGGACAGGGGCGGATCGGCGAACTGATTTCGGCCAAGCCGCAGGCCCGCCGCGCCGTACTGGAAGAAGCCGCCGGCATTTCCGGCCTGTATTCCCGCCGCAATGAGGCCGAGCTTCGCCTGCGCGCTGCCGAGCAGAACCTTGAGCGGCTGGAAGACGTGCTCTCGGAGCTGGAAAACCAGCTGGAAGCGCTGAAGCGTCAGGCCCGGCAGGCGAATCGCTACCGCAATCTCTCCGCCGACATCCGCAAGACGGAGGCGACGGTCCTTTATCTGCGCATGCTGGCCGCCGCGCTGCAGATGCGCGAGGCCGAAGCCGCTCTCCAGGCTGCCGGAGAAACGGTCGTGACGCGTAGCGAGGCGCAGGCCAAGGCCGCGCGCGACCAGGCTGTCGCCGCCAGCGGCCTGCCGGGCCTGCGCGAAGCCGAGGCTGGATCCGCTGCCGCGTTGCAACGCCTCACGCTTGCCCGCGAGGCGCTCGACACGGACGAAAAGCGGATGAAGGAACGGCTGGTCGATCTCGACCGCCGCCTCGCCCAGCTCAACGAAGACATTCTGCGCGAGGAGCGCATGGTGCGCGAAAACGCGGAAATCCTGACGCGGCTCGACGCCGAAGAGCAAGGAATTCGCAACGAGGACAAGGACGCGGCCGACAAGCAGTCCCTGGCCAACGAAGCGCGCAGATTGGCCGAGGTCAAACTGGCCGATACCGAGCGCAAGCTGGCCGAAGCGACCGCGACGCATGCCGTGATCGCGGCGCGAAAATCGGAACTGGAGCGCACGAATCGCGAGGCGGGCGAACGCACCGAGCGTGCGCGAAGCCAGCTTGCCGAGGTCGATCGCGAGCTTGCAACGCTGGTTCGCCAGATCGCGGAGCTACCCGGCGTCGCACCGGCTCAGGAAGCTGTCGCCGTCGGCGAGGCGGCGGTTTCGGCCGCCGACGCCAAGGCACAAGCTGCCGAGCGGCAATCCGCCCAGGCCCGCGAGAACGAGACCGCGACGCGCGCACCGCTGGCTGAGGCTGAGCGTGCGCTTTCCGGCATCGAGACCGAAGCGCGGACTCTGGCCAAAATCCTCGGCTCGGGCGCACCTGGCGGTAAGCGCCCGCCGCTTCTCGACACGCTTTCTGTCGCCAAGGGTTTTGAGGCAGCACTGGCCGCTGCCTTTGGCGATTCGCTCGATGCTTCCGACGATTCGGCGATGGCGGCGCACTGGCGCGGCGTTTTCGCGCTGGGCGACGACCCCGCCCTTCCCGCCGGAGCTGAGCCGCTTGGCGCCAAGGTCAAGGCGCCGGATCTGCTCAGCCGTGCGCTGGCGCAGACCGGCCTGGTTTCCCGCGATGACGGCCCGGTTCTGCAAAAGCTGCTGAAGACCGGCCAGCTTCTCGTTTCGCGCGAAGGCGACCTCTGGCGCTGGGATGGTTTTGTAGCGACAGCCGAGGCGCCGACGGCGGCCGCCATGCGGCTTGCCAACCGCAACCGCCTCGCTGAACTGGAGGAAGCCGCGATCGGCGCGCGAGGCGAGGTGGAACGACATCAGGCCGTGCTGGCGCAGGCAGCCCTTGCCGCCCGTACCGCGCAGGAACAGGAGCGCATGGTCCGCGAAACCGGCCGCGCCGCCCAGCGCACGCTGGATGAAGCGCGAAGCCGTCTGGCGCAGGTTGAGCGCGACGCCGGCCGCCTGACCAGCCGCCGCACGGCGGTCGAGGAATCCCGCCAGCGCGTCGCCTCGACGGTCGAAGAGGCCGAAGCTCACCGCGTGGGGGCGGAAGCCGCCCTCGCCGCAACAGCCGATCCGCTCGCAGCCCAGCAGGAAGTCATGATCCTGCGCGGCACCGTCGCCGAAGAACGTGGCGCGCTTTCCGAAGCCCGCGCCGCCGCCGACGGTCTTGCGCGGGAAACGGAGGTGCGCAGGCGCCGTCTCGAGGCGATGGCGGTAGAACGGAAGAACTGGCAGGAACGCGCGATCAATGCCGAGAGCCAGGGCCGCATTCTCGCCGGCCGCCGCAAGGAGATCGAGACCGAGCGCACCGGACTTGCTGACGCTCCGGCCGCGATCGAGCAGAAGCGGCGGGCGCTGCTTTCCGAAATCACCAAGGCGGAAGCCGCCAAGCGCGACGCCGCCGACGCGCTGCGCGAAGGCGAGAAGGCCTTGGCCGGCTTCGACAAGGCGTCCCAGGACGCGATGACCGCCCTTTCCGAGGCACGCGAACAGCGCGGGCGCGGCGAGGAACGGCTGAAGGCGGTGCAGGAACGTCGCCTAGAGATCGAGGCGCGCATCCTCGAGATCCTCGATTGCGAACCGCATGAAGTGGTGAAGCTCGCCGAGATCGATCCCTCGGCTCCCATGCCGGACCTGGGCCAGTTGGAGACTCGTCTCGACCGCCTCCGGCAGGAGCGCGAAAAGCTGGGCGGCGTCAATCTGCGCGCCGATGACGAGGCGGTCGAAGTGGCAGGGCGGCGCGAGGCGCTGATCAAGGACCGCGACGACCTGATCGAAGCGATTCGCCGTCTCCGCCAAGGCATCGCCAGTTTGAACCGCGAGGGCCGCGAGCGCCTGCTCGCCGCCTTCGATGTCGTGAACGCTCATTTCCAGCGGCTGTTCACCCATCTCTTCGGCGGCGGCGCTGCCGAACTGCAGCTGACCGAATCCGACGATCCGCTGGAAGCCGGCCTCGAAATCATGGCCAGCCCGCCCGGCAAGAAGCCGCAGACGATGACGCTGCTTTCCGGCGGCGAGCAGGCGCTGACGGCGATGGCGCTGATCTTCGCGGTGTTCCTGACCAATCCCGCGCCAATCTGCGTGCTCGACGAGGTCGATGCCCCGCTCGACGACCACAATGTGGAGCGCTTCTGCAACCTGCTCGACGAGATGGCGCGGACGACCGACACCCGCTTCGTCACCATCACCCACAACCCGATCACCATGGCGCGGATGAACCGGCTGTTCGGCGTGACGATGGGCGAGCGCGGCGTCAGCCAGTTGGTCTCGGTCGATCTCGAAACGGCCGAGCAGTTCCGCGAGGCCGTCTAGAGCGTTTTCGAGCGAAGTGGGCTCCGGTTCGCGTGAAGAAAACGCGATCCAACAAGGAATTAGAGCCGTCCAGCGTTTCCGTGAAACGATGAACGGCTCTAGGGTCCGATGCCGGCGCCCGTGGCGCCGGCATGCGCTGCGATCAATAGATTTCCGGCACGTAGAGTTCGGCCGGAACCGGATGACGGATATAATCGTCGTGGCGCACGCGGCCCGGCAGTTCGATTTCCGGCTTCGGGACGTCGCCATAGGGAATCTGGTTCAGCAGGTGCGCGATGCAGTTGAGGCGGGCCTTCTTCTTGTCGACCGCCTGCACCACCCACCAGGGCGCATCCGCCGTATGCGTGCGCGCCAGCATTTCTTCCTTGGCCTTCGTGTAGTCCTCCCAATGGACGCGGCTCTCCATGTCCATCGGCGAGAGCTTCCACTGCTTCAGCGGGTCGTGGATCCGCATCTTGAAGCGGAATTCCTGTTCCTCGTCGGTGATCGAGAACCAGTACTTGATCAGGATGATGCCCGAGCGAACCAGCATGCGCTCGAATTCCGGCACGGAACGGAAGAACTCGTCGAGTTCGTCCTTGGTGCAGAAGCCCATGACCCGCTCGACGCCGGCGCGGTTGTACCAGCTGCGATCGAACAGCACGATCTCGCCGGCCGTAGGCAGATGGGGAACATAGCGCTGGAAATACCATTGATTGCGCTCGCGTTCGGTCGGCGCAGGCAGGGCGACAGTCCGGCAGACACGCGGATTGAGCCGCTGGGTGACGCGCTTGATCGCGCCGCCCTTGCCGGCCGAGTCCCGGCCCTCGAACAGCACGACGACCTTGAGCTTGTTGTGCTGGACCCAATCCTGCAGCCGGACGAGTTCGTGCTGCAGGCGGAACAACTCGCGGAAATAGATCTTCCGGTCGACCGTCGACTCGGCCGGGGCCGACATGCCCTCGGCAACCAGCTCGTCGAGCCTGTCCTCCTCCATCTGGAGTTCCAGTTCCTCGTCGAAGCTATCGGCGATTTCCGCCTTGATGCGGGCAAGCTGTTCCAGATCGCGTTCAGACATGGGCAATATCCTGTTGTTTGCGGCGACAGGAACAGGTCCATGCTTCAGTTTTGTGACAGCCACTTCGGCATTGTGACAGCACCGGATGACATCAGCCGCCGCCAACGTTTTTCGAGCCCCGCGAAGCCGCTCAGCGCAGCGCGTAGCCGCCGTCGGGATAGAGCGTCGATCCGGTGATGTAGCTGCTCTGCATCAGGAACAGCACCGTCTCAGCCACCTCATCCTCGGTACCCGGACGACCCAGCGCGGTGAGCGTCGAATAGTGGGCGAAGGCCGACTCGTAGACCTCGGCCGGGCGGCTGCGCCAGAGATGGCCGTCGATCGTGCCCGGCGACACCGTATTGATGCGAACCGGCGCCAGTTCCAGCGACAGCGCGCGTCCAAGCGATTCGATCGCGCTGTTGCAGGCGGCATAGGCGGCAGCGCCCTTCAGCGGCCGCGCGCCGGCAGCACCCGCCATCAACACGATCGAGCCATCCTGCGAAATCCGCGGGATGGCCGCCTTCACCGCGTGGTATTGGCCCCAGAACTTGGTCCGGAACGGGCTCTCGGCATCCTCGTCAGAAAGCGCCGTGATGGGCCCGACCTTGTAGGTCGCGGCCGGAACGAAGAGATGATCCAGCGAACCCACCGCCTCGAAAAAGTCGGCGATCGAGGCCCGGTCTTCCAGATCGACGGTCTTTGCGCGCGCCGAGGGGCCGAGTTGCGCCGCCGCTTGCGCGAGCCGCGTTTCCGACCGCCCGCCGATGACGACGGAGCCACCGCCGGCGATCACGCCATGCGCGACGCGAAGGCCGAAGCCGGAGCCGCCGCCAATGATCGCAACCGTCCTGTCCTGAAATGCCAAGGTGCTGTCCTTTCGAAGCGAAGCATCCGGACAGATTATTCGCGCACCCCGCGATCGTATGCAGGCTAGCATTCCCTTTACTCGGGATTGAAGTTCCCGAATGATGAGACATGTTCTCCGCATCGCGCTTTGAAGGCATCGTGGCCTTTGTCGAAACTGCCGAGGCCGGCAGCTTTACCGCCGCCGCCGAACGGCTTGGCCTGACGCGCTCGGCCGTCGGCAAGAGCATTGCACGGCTGGAGGCACGGCTCGGCACGCGGCTGTTTCACCGCACCACCCGCAGCCTGAGCCTGACCGACGAAGGCGTTCGTTTCCGCGAAAGCTGCCTGCTGGCGCTGGCCGAACTGGATGGAGCCGAGGCCAATCTCGCCGCGCGGTCCGACGAGCCCGCCGGGCTGCTGCGGATTGAGATCCCCGTGCTGTTCGGCCGGCAATGGATCCTGCCGCTGCTGCTCGACCTCTCCGCCCGGCACCCCCGGCTGGAACTCGACATCGGTTTCTCCAACCGCGTGGCCGACCTGACCGCCGAGGGCATCGATCTCGGCGTCCGCATCGGCGCGCTCGACGATGCCTCCGGCCTGATCGCACGCCGGCTGGGCACGCAGACGACGCAGCTTTGCGCCGCTCCCGCCTATCTGGCGCGGGCCGGCCGGCCGCGGACGATCGACGATCTGGCGCAACATGCCTGCATCACGGAACGCCGGCGCGGCCTGCCATCAGGCTGGCGGCTGACGGACCATGCCGGCAAGGTCCGGACCATACCCGTCTCGTCCCGGCTCGCGCTCGACCGTTCGGACGCGGTTGCCGATGCCGTGCTTGCCGGCCATGGCATTGGCTGCCTGCCGGGCTGGCTGGTGGCGACGGCGCTGCGGGCCGGCACGCTCGAAACGGTATTGCCGGAGGTTTCCAGCGATGCCCTGCCGATCCACGCGCTCTGGCCAGCACAGCGTCCCTTGCCGCTCAAGCTGCGGGTGGTGGTCGATGCTCTGGTGGAGAAATTCCTGCCCGTCGCCCCCTGGGACGTGACCGGCTAGTCCGGCTTCCGGGCCTCGAACACCAGCGCCTTGAGACGCGCATGGCCGGGATCAGGGCCGAACTCATGGCGAAGCGCTGTCGCGATCCGTTCGACAATCTTGTCGGGATCAACGCCGCCGCGCCCCCGGATCTCGGCGATGGCCGGATTGCCGTAGACCAGCCCGCGCGCAAAGGCGCGTGCGTCGGATATCACGCCTTGCCGCTCGACGAAGACGGTCTCGATGTCGACGAAACCTGCCTCCGCCAGCGACGCGCGGATCGGCTCCGGGTCGGGGCAGGAAAACGGCACCTTGTAGAACTGCGGCGGGTCATCGGGGAAGAAACTGGCGACAGTCTCATGCGCAATCCGGCCGTACGGATTGTCGGCGTGCGAGCCCCAGGTGTTGAAGAGATAGCTACCGCCGGGCTCCAGAACGCGAAGAACCTCGCGATTGCAGCGGTCCTTGTCCGGAAAAAACATCACGCCGAACTGGCAGACGACCGCATCGAAGGAATTGTCTCGGAACGGCAGCACCATGGCATCGGCGGTCTGGAATTCGACCTGCTCGCCGGGCCGGAATTTCGTCTGCGCTCTTTCGAGCATCGGCGCATTCAGATCCGTTACCGTCATCCGCACGCTGGCCGGCAATCGATCGCGAAGCTGCCTTGATAGAATGCCCGTCCCCGCCGCGATTTCCAGCAGCAGTGTCGGATTATGGACCTCGACGCGCTGGGCGAGGTCTTCCGCATGGCCTGCGAAAATAACCGGACCGAGACCTAGATCGTAGTGTTCGGGAATATCGCCGACGAAACGTGCAACGTCGCTGGCCATGATCACCCCACAACGGTTCCAAGGGTAGATAGAAGGCCGTTTCAAAGCGGCAAGATGCGCCTGCATCTTCACCTTGGCGGCCATGCAATCCGCCCTTGGCGATCCCCCGCAAATTGACTATGTATCGCGAACCGACAGGACAGGAGTTCAGGACAATGAAGCAGCAGGCCACCGCGACGGCGTAACCGCCGTATCCCGCCTGTTTTGGCGCGCCTATCCGCGCCCCGCTCCATTTCCTGGTATTTCTCATGTCTATTCGCTCCGCCACGTCGCTCGTGGCCCTGCATGATGTGTCGTTCGCAACTCCCGACGGCCGCCTTCTCCTCGATCACATCGACATTTCCTTCGGGCCAGAACGCACCGGCCTCGTCGGCCGCAACGGCGTCGGCAAATCGACCCTGCTGAAGATCATCACCGGCGAAGCTCTGCCTTCTGGCGGAACCGTCGATCGCGCCGGTCGGATCGGCCTGCTGCGGCAGGTCGTGCAACCCTTGCCCGGCGAGGCCGTCGTCAACGCGCTCGGCATAGCCGCCGATCTCGAACGGCTCGACCGATTGGAACGCGGGCTCGGCACGGCCGAGGATTTTTCGAACGCCGACTGGACGCTGGAAGCGCGCCTCGCCGAAGCGCTTGCCGCCGTCGATCTCGCCGGACTGGATCTGGCCCGCGCCATAGACAGCCTGAGCGGCGGTCAACGCACCCGGCTTGGGCTGGCGGCCTTGTTGCTGGCCGAGCCGGACCTGATCCTGCTCGACGAGCCCACCAACAATCTCGACGCCGAAGGACGCTCTGCCGTGGCGCGCATCCTTGCCGGCTGGAGGAAGGGCGCGATCGTCGTCAGCCATGACCGAACGCTGCTGCGCGACATGGACCGCATCGTCGAGCTTTCGACGCTCGGCGCGCGGATCTATGGCGGCAATTACGACCTCTATGCCGAGCGCAAGACGGCCGAGCGGGAGACCGCCGCGCGCGATCTCGAGATCGCACGGCACGATGCGAAAGCGACCGAGCGCCGAATCCAGGCCAGTGTCGAGCGCCAGCAGAAGCGCGACGGTCGCGGCGCGAAGAACCGCGCGAAAAATGACCAGCCGAAAATCCTGCTCGACGCCAAACGCGATCGAAGCGAACGCACGGCCGGGGCGATCGGCCAGCGCGCCGAGCGCCAACGACAGGAGGCAGCGACGGCACTTTCCGGCGCCGAGGCGGAATTCGAGCGCGTCGAGACTCTTGCGCTGCGCCTACCGTCGACCAACCTGCCGGCGGGTCGGATCGTGCTTGCTTTCGAAGGAGTCGAGTTCGCCTATCCCGACCGCCCGGCCTTGATCCAGGAATTCAGCCTGACCATCAGCGGCCCGGAACGGATCGCGCTGGTCGGTGCGAACGGCGCCGGAAAATCGACAGTGCTGCGGCTTGCAGCAGGCGACATTGAGCCGACCAGAGGAACCGTGCAGCGCCCGATTGCCAGCGCCATGCTCGACCAGAGCGTCGGTTTCCTCGATCCGTCGCTATCGATCGTCGAAAATTTCCGCCGCCTCAACCCGGATGCCAGCCTCAACCATGCCCATGCCGTGCTGGCGCGCTTTCTCTATCGCAACCAGGCGGCACTGAAGCCGGTTCATGCGCTTTCGGGCGGCGAGATGCTGCGAGCGGGGCTCGCCTGCGTGCTCGGCGGCACGACGCCACCGGGCCTGCTCATCCTCGACGAGCCGACCAACCATCTCGACCTTGATTCGATCGCGGCGATAGAGGCGGCCCTGCGGGATTTCGACGGCGCGTTGCTGATTGCCAGCCATGACGAGGACTTTCTCGACGCGGTCGGGATCGAGCGTCGGATCGCCTTCCCGCTCAAAAGCGCTGATGCTGGCGCGATGGCGGCGTTTCAACCATGATCCGCGCATGATTCCGTCCGTCAGCCCGCCCCGCCCCGCCGACCTTCTCGCCTGGTATGACCGCCATGCCCGCCGCCTGCCTTGGCGGACGCCGCCGGCCGAGCGCCGCGCCGGCGTGAAGCCGGATCCCTATCGGGTCTGGCTGTCGGAAATCATGCTGCAGCAGACCAATGTGACGACGGTGAAGCCCTATTTCGAGGCCTTCCTCGCGCGCTGGCCGACGGTGGCCGACCTTGCGGCCGCGCCGACCGAGGATGTCATGAAGGCCTGGGCCGGGCTCGGCTATTATTCGCGCGCCCGAAACCTGAAGGCCTGCGCCGATACGGTTTTGCGCGACCATGGCGGCCGCTTTCCCGAAACATCGGCTGGCCTGCGCGAACTGCCCGGCATCGGCGCCTATACGTCGGCCGCCATCGCCGCGATTGCCCATGACGAGCCGGCCGCCGTCGTCGATGGCAATGTCGAGCGCGTGTTGTCGCGGATTTTTGCCGTCGACACTCCGCTGCCGGGGGCCAAAAAGGAAATATCCGCACTGCAGGCGCAACTGACGCCATCGAAGCGCGCAGGCGACTATGCACAGGCGATGATGGATCTCGGCGCCACGCTCTGCACGCCGAAGCGACCCGCCTGTTCGCTCTGCCCTTGGGAGACAGCCTGCGTCGCCCATGCGCGCGGCACGGAAGAGCTCTATCCACGCAAGGCGCAGAAGGCCGATAGGCCGGAGCGCGCCGGCGCTGCCTTCGTCGCCATCCGCGCCGATGGCGCCATCTTGCTTCGCAAGCGGCCCGAACGCGGCCTGCTCGGCGGCATGACCGAGGTGCCGGGCTCCGACTGGATCCAGGGCGCAAAGACGGTACAGGGACCGGAAGCGGCGCCGCTCGCCGCCGACTGGCAGCGCGTCGCCGCGCCCGTCATCCATGTCTTCACCCATTTCCGGCTGACGCTCGACATCTGGCATGCCCGCCTGCCGGATACGCATCCGGCGCCGGGCGATGCCTGGTGGGCAAGTTCGGCAGACCTGCCGCATGAGGCGCTGCCCAGCGTGATGAAAAAGGCGATCGAGGCCGCCGCGCCGGGAGCGACCTGCAAACGAAAATGACGGCCGGATGCCGGCCGTCATTCTTCAGGTCCGAACCCCAGCCTATTGCTGCTGTTGCTGCTGAAGTTTTTCCAGCTGCTCGCGCATGCGGTTCAGCGGCCGCTGGTTATCGCCGCCACCCTGCGGCTGGTTCTGCACGCATTGGCCGCGCCGGAAAGTGGTCCCCTCGGGGCAGTCCGGCCGCTTCCGTTCCGGCTGCGCATCCCTTTGCGGCGGGTTATCCCGCTGCTGGCGGTTGTTATCCCGCTGCGGCTGGTTATCCCGCTGGCGCTGGGGCTGCGCGTCGACACAGCGCCCATTGCGCAGGCGCTGATTTGGCCCGCACTCGACCGGCGCCGGGCGAACCCGATCCGGCTGCTCGGCCTTCACCGGCACGCAGCGGCCCCGACGCGAGACCGTCCCGTCCGGGCAATCCTGCGTCTGTGGCGGCTTGCGGTTGATGTCGACGCAGCGCCCATTGCGCAGGCGCTGATCCGCGCCGCATTCGACCGGAGCCGGCCGCACCGGACGATCCGGCTTGTCCGGCTGAACCGGCACACAACGGCCGCGACGCAAGACGGCCCCCTCGGCGCACTCCTGCACCGGCGGACGACGCGCGTCGACGCAGACACCGTCTACAAGGCGCTGACCACGGCGGCAGTTCGGCGTGTCGGGATTTGGCCGCACCGGCGCATCGATGCAGCGGCCGCCCCGGCGGATCTGTCCATCGCCGCATTCCACGGCAGCGATCGGGCGGCAGCGTCCGTTGTCGGCCCGCTCCTGGCCACGCGGGCAAGGACGAACTCCCGGCGGCGTCACGCAACGACCGTTGTCATCACGGATCATCGGTCGACGGCACTCGCCCTGCGGCGGGACACACCGGCCATTGTTGTCGCGGATCAGCGGCGGACGGCACTCGCCCTGCGGCGGTACGCACCGACCGTTGTTGTCGCGGATCAGCGGCGGACGGCATTCGCCCTGCGGCGGGACACACCGGCCGTTGTT